>NZ_QNQZ01000010.1 GCF_003390935.1 Lewinella sp. IMCC34191
ACCGTCGGTGGGGCTCCACGATGTACTTCTGGCGAGCCTCTGCGTTGAGATCGGGGAAGGCACGTAGAAAGGAGAGGAAGCGGGTCAGGGCGCGGGTCATCCGTCTAAGATCAGGAGAAACCTAATGCCGTAAAAAGCTTAGCTTAATGGCCGTGAACATTGCGCCATCGTCAAGCCGGCGGTGGTGGTTTTGGGTTTCGATGACGCTTTACCGGCTAGAATAGAAGGCTCCTGATCCCTAAGTTGGTTGGTCAAGCCGGCCTGCGCCGGCGCACCCGTTCGGAACAACCAACAACTGTCAACTTTAGACATAAATGGCGTTGTACATGTCAATATTTGACTGTATCTTGTAAGTGTGAAAGTTCAACTTGTCGAAGTCGTCAGCGGCAAATCAGTCGACGCGCTGATAATAAGGTGCTCGAAATCGGACTTGCCATTCAAGAAAGACGAATGGCAATTTACCTGGAGGCGACTGGGTAAAACGGAAGGATCTGAGTTTTATAAAATCGTCAGCGTAAGGGAGCCCGATAAAATTGAGGGCGTACTGATGCTCACGTTGCTTAACGAGGAGATGCTATACATGAACAACATCGAAGTCGCACCGCATAATTATGGCGAACACGGGCGCTACGATCGGGTGGCTGGATGCTTGATCGCTTTTGGGTGTTACAAGAGCTTCGAGCAAGGAGCGGGCCACTACATAGGTTACCTAGCCTTTGAGAGCAAAACGAAACTGATAGCGTTGTACCAGAAGAAATACGGAGCGACACAAGCCATGGGTCAAAAAATGTTTATCGATCCGGACGCAGGCCGAAAGCTGATGAAAACCTATCTCAATCAATCGATCTAATGAAAAAGCAGCAGAAGTTTATCAATGAGGGCGGAGTAAATGGTTTAGGAGTAGCACTCGTGAATCAAAATGCCGAAAGCTTCAAACAACTCAAGCAGATGATTTCTGCCCACAGTCAGGGTCAATCTGAGGCGAGAAGGACTGAAAACGCGTTGCTTTCAATTAGATTCCAGTTAGAAACCTATCTAAACGAAGAGAGTGAAGAGATCATACCGCCAGGCACCTTCATTGAAAAGATGATAGTGGCAATTGGTGTGACAAAAGCGCGCTTCTCTAAATACATTGACTATGATTACTCTAATCTAATTGCCGTTTTGAAGGGAAGACGAAAGATGAATCCAGATCTCGCCATAAAAATTGGAAATATTTTCGGCATCAATCCAGTCGTCTGGCTCCACGTAGAGTCAAAGAATGAGTTGTCAAAATATATAAGAGAGGAGAAGCCAGAAGGGAATTATAATTTAGCAGGACTAATAAATTATACCCGCCGAAAAACGCGCCAACACCATTAATTTAAGAAATTGCCCCTGGTACCTCATCCCCTACTACCCTCGTTCTACGGTGGCTATTGCGACGGTAGTATGCGGGTGTTTACATCGCTTTCCTATAATTTTTTAGCTACGCTGCTGCCGTACGGCGGTCGTTATATGGCGGTTAACCACCCGCGTTAGTTTTTGCCCGCGCTCGAGCAGGACGCTCTGCTGGTTGTAGAAGGCGAAGCTGGACCAGAGATCGCGTTCGACCCCGGGATGCATGTAGGCCGAGATCAGCGCCAACTGCAGGAAAGAGTTGAAGAGAAAGGTGACCCTTTCAACGCCCCGGCAATTACCGTAAACGACTACTACTCCGGTCTATTGCGGCTTCGAACTACCATTCCGGCTCCACACCGGCAATGAAAGCCCCTACGACGGCGTTACGCACCTCGTCGGCAGGATCGACTGTCGAACCGGCCATGGACCGCGCGCTCCCGCCCAAAGCACGTATGAAGGGCGTGCTGGAGCATAACAGCCCTATTCATCCGATTCAACTTTTGGTGCATCGGGCAAAGCAACGGGGTGCGGCCGGCAAGTAGGTGTCGAGTCATCGATAGCCGGTCCTAGAAAGTGTACTACCGTTATCCCCCAACGGACAACCCGCACGATAATTAAAAAAGTAGCCCGGGGGAGTGGTCAAAAGGTAGCCCGTGATGTCTGGTCACGATTATCAAAAGGGTAAGAAAGGTGGGGTTCAGCCCGTCCAGGAATCTCCCGCCCGTACCCTTAGTAATCATGAAAAGCAGAAAATATGAGAAATTTGGTCCTTGCTTTTGTCTTGCTTCCCGTGTTTGGGCTAGCTCAAAGTGGACCTGGGGGGATCGGTTCGGATGATGGAACGTCAAGTTTAGCGCTGTGGCACGATGCTAACTCCTTAACCTTTTCGGATGCCGGTACGACGCCAACGCGTGAGGGAGAAAAAATAGCGCAGTGGAACGATTTGTCCGGTTCCGGCAACCACAGTAGGCAAACCGTATCCCTTTACCAGCCCGCCTGGCACGAGTCGGTAATCAATGGATTTCCTGCTGTTTATTTAAGTGGCCATTATCTGGAAAGCATCTTGTCCATTAATCCCGCCAATACTGATTTCAGCTTTCTCTCCGTATTTATCGAATCAGGATCGGGTAACCGAAGCTTAATTTCTCAACAGGATGGAACCGGAGTGGGACGGAGTCTCTTTTATATGAATAACACGCGTTTGCTCTCCTTCATTGATGGAACCAAACAAAACTCAGATCCCTTAATCTATGCCCCGAATAACTGGACAATAGCCGGGAACAGTTATGACGCATATGACCCCACTTTAACCTCACCTTCTTCCACCCAAACGTTTTATCTGAACGGAAACACCAGCAATGTGAGGAGTGGATTCCAGGGAGAATCGGCCACGGGAAACTGGATAATCGGTGCCAATAAAGGAGGCAGCGGGCAATTTCTGCATGGACACCTTGCCGAAGTGATAATTTATAGTACGCTTTTAAACAAGGCGCAGATAATCATTCTGCAGAATTATTTGGCAGCCAAGTACGGCCTAACATTGGCCAGTAATGACGTCTACAACGAAGACGAGGTAGCCGGCGGGAATTACGACTACGAAGTGGCCGGAATCGGTCGAGTGGATGCTTCCAATGTGCACCCGGATGCGAAAGGCAGTGGGGTGGTCCACATACTTAATCCAACGAATCTGGAAAATGATGAATTCTTGCTTTGGGGCCACGACAACGGTCTTCAGGATGCCGTACAAATCACTGATATTCCCTCCCCTTTAGAAGCTAGGTTCGAGCGAGTTTGGCGGGCGAGTGAAGTAAATACCTCGGGAACAGCCGTAGACGTAGGGGCGGTAGATATTCAATTTGACCTGACCGGCCTGGGACCGGTTACGGCCGCTGACCTAAGGCTTTTGGTAGACAGCGACAACGATGGGCTTTTCGCCGACGAAATTCCGATCGCGGGAGCAACTCCCGTAGAAGGCAAGATCTACCAATTCGCGGGGGTTACGGCCCTTGCCAATAATCTCAGGTTCACGTTAGGGACCACCAATATCGCCCAAACACCCCTACCGATTGAATTGCGGAATTTCACCGCCTCTACCCTTTACCACGATCGCGTGCAGTTGGAATGGCAAACCGTATCGGAAACGAACAACGAATTCTTTACGATTGAGCGATCACCAAATGGAAATGAATGGGAAATGATCGTTTCACTAAAGGGCGCCGGTAATTCCAGCACTATTTCATATTACTCCGCGATCGATGAATATCCCCATTCCGGAATTTCATATTACCGTCTGAAACAAACAGCCGTAGAAGGCCAGGTCACGTATTCCGATATCCGGCGCGTGAAAACGCAAGGTTCTCTATACGCCCCGGTCGAAATTTATCCGAATCCAAGCAAGAGCAAAATTAAAATAACGGCCGCCGCAGCCGAATTAGAGCGGATTCGAATTTACAACAACACCGGGCAGGACATCACTAACCTCACCACCATTTTGGGAGCGCCCAAACAAGGTTCCCTGGTCATTGATATCGGCAACTTGGATCCGGGCTTATATCTTGTCAAAACGAAAACTACCACCAGCAAGGTGCATAAACAATAGTAAGCTCTGTTTTGGCCCCCTAATTTGTCGGAACGGATTACAGTTAAAAAACTGTAATTTTTCACCATGTCTAAGCGCAAATTCACCACCGAAGACAAGCTGTAGATCATTAAGGAGGCGTCCGACAAGGGCGGAAAAGCCACCCTGGAGAAGTACGACGTCTATCCGGCCACCTACTATACCTGGCGTAAGCAGTTCTCCGAGATAGGTAAGCAGATCGAGAGCGGCCGCTACTGCCGACTGGCATCAGATCTTGACTTTCCGCAGCGAAGTCGGGACCGGAAGGCACGCAGCCGGCGACCGTGAAATTGGCGCGCCCCGGGCTTGGCTTCCTTCCGGCCTACGGCCTTTAGGAAGGCAGGCCCCGGGCGCAGGAGAGGAGAAACAGTGAATTTAACTGTAATTTTAGAAAGTGTTACTTAGGTGGGTTGACTTCTTTTAACAAGGTCTTTAATACACAATTGAAAAAAAAATGAATCTGAAAATTATTGATAATGATGGATTTTTAGCTTTAGTTGATTCAAATAAGTACCAACCCTATGTGAAAGAGGACTGGGAGTTTGACCAACTGATTTCTCATTTCATAAGTCAATCCAATGAGGGACATATGATAATATGGAAAACAGGAGATGAAGGAGACGAATGGAATATTAGAATTGAAAATGAAAAGACTGCAAAAAATTCCTTCAGAGAATTTGAGGCTAGAATAAATGTTACTGATGGACAATTATTCCTGACCGAATATGCTGATTTAACTATGTCCGCCTCCTATCCTAGTTCTAAAATTCCGTCTAAGCATAACTCTGACTTAAAGATTCACTTAGATAATGGACATTATAATGTGATTATTCGACAGCTCTTTAATCCTAATCTTGATTACAGCGAGATAAAAATTCATTTTGAAATTATATTTACAAAGTCAGAAATAAATAAAATTGATAAACCTATTGATAAAATAATATGGTTTAATTAATAATTAAATGGCATACAACAATTTGTATAGCGCATAGCTTCCTATCGTCAGCTACGACACCATACAATAGACATTGTCAGCAAGCCATTGAATTGGTTAAACATCCAGGCCAGCTGACAACACCGCGCCAATACCATTAGGTTAGGGCATCACTTCAGGTCCCTCACCCCCAGCCGGGGCCCGTTTTCCGGCCATAACGAGCCTTCTTCTTTTCGTTGATTCGGTGTGAACACCCCCCCTAGCCCGCCCTCGTTGTACGATGGCTATTGTGACGATAGTATACCGGTGTTTACATCGCTTTTCTGTAATTTTTTTGCTGCGCTGCTGCCTTACGGCGGTTGTGGATATGGCGGTTATTCATCCGCATTATCTTGCGCTTCCGTACCCGGTCCTGATCCGGACGGTAGGGCTCGGTGAAGCGGGGCATCAGCTCCAGTAAAACCAGCATTTTGCTTCGCCAGGTGGCCGGGCCATCCAGGTAGATGTGGTATAAAAAGCGCTGCATCATTCCCACCGTCACGTTCCGGTTGATGGAGTATGCGTACTCGCGATGTACGGTAGCTTATTTTGTTTTCTCCTCACTGGCGGAGACCTGGGCGCTCCACTGGTCGTAGAAGGCTATGCTGGGCGTAGTGCGCTCGTGGGTTTTACCCGTGGGAGTCACCTTTCCAAACAGACCGACCGTTACTTTTAGCCAACTCAATCAAATACCCAACCAGGTTCCCAACGCAAAAATGAAGGTGCTAAACAGCTCTGAGGTTAATGATAGACTAGCAAGAATAGATAGCGATCTAAAAAGAGGCTTAGTCTTGAAGTCTATAGACCGGTCGCATGGATTTATCCGTGCCTATCCAAACAACTTGACCTTCAGAAGAAGACTTGGAGACATATACTATCAAGTAGGAAGGATTGATAAGGCCGGTCTTTATTGGCTGCTGATCGAAGACGATGACCCAAGGATCAATGACGCGGTAAGTTTGTATCTGGAGAGTATAAACGGATCGGGGTAGAAAGCGCTGAGGGACATCAAGTTTCACGGCGATGAAAATCTATTACCCGACGGCGTCAAACAGCTTCTTTTCTCGCTACAGACCAAGGCCGAGAAAGAAGTTGGCCATATTCCGACGTACGGAAAAAAGAAAAGCGAATCGCTTGCAGACAAAAGGACGACCGTTCAGAAATTTAAAGAGTCAGCGTTTATCGGTGTGATTATTCTTATACTGATTCTTGTAGCTGTCTTTTTATTGGTTGGGGTAGTAACTACGTTAAGGTGGCTATTTTAAATGGCATTGACCCTGCGCCATCGTCAAGCCGGCCGTGAGTACTGTGGGAGTCGACGAAGTCTGCAACAGCTGATTTACGCCTGGTTCCGAGTCGAATAGGTATGGGTCCAGCCAGCCTGCGGTAGATCCTTATCCAGTAAGGTGTCACCAATTTCGGGTGGCCAAATCATTCGTCAGGGATGGTAGCTACCAGGTCATTTCTCTTCGCCTGCGCCCCGCCGCCAAAAGATAAAACACCCCCGCAGGCATGTACCGCGCACGGGGGTGTCCTTTCCATTTTTATAGGTGATAAAGGTACGCCAAAGGCCTAGGCCGCGCCCGCTACCACTTAATCTCCCCCTCCCCAAAGACGGCCTCGCCGAAGTACCTACCAACGAAACATACCAAAATCGACTACAGTATCTTTATCTATCATGGGCTATGTAAATCGATCGCCGACGACGACATCCAGGCGCGACTTATGTGATATAGTCCATTTCTATACCTTCGGAAAAGGAGTCCATCCCGTACCGCCACCAAAACGTCATTACAGGAACAGAAACCGGCACCCTAAACAAGCTCCGTCAGGCGATCCTTCCTACTTCACGACCGTAGCCTCAAATTCAATACACAGGCTTCCGGTAAGCTTGCTCACTTCCATGGCGGTGGCCGCGGCGCGTATTTCGTGCTTATGCACCCATGCGAGGAAGATCTCGAAGGCATTGTTGGTAAATAGCTCCTCGTCGGAGGTGCTGTAGAGGGTCAGGCGCACGATGTTCTTGAGTTCGTAATCGGCCTCGCGGATCACCGTTTCCAGGTTTTCGAGGGCTAGCTTCATTTGCGTACGCATATCCGCGTCGCTGAAGGTGCCGTCGGGATGAACGGCGGCCTGTCCGGCGCAGTACAGGGTGCTGGTCGGTTGCTTCACTTCCACGGCTTGCGCGTAACCGAGGTTTTCGGACCAGGTCCAGGGGTTGATGATTCGCTTTTCCATAAGTAATTGTATTGCTTGACGGGCACGCAGGTACCATATCATCGCGTAAGCCATGACAGATTATATTCACCTGGTCCGCGTCGTTTACTAATGCTGTAAAATTAAGAGTCATAAGCGGCCGGCACCCGTGACATATATCACGTTTCCGGCGGGGCGGTGTGACTTAGGTCACTATATTCATCTAGATACGACTCAGGGTCTCCCGCGACACGCCGAGGTAGGTCGCCAACTGGGCTTTCGATACCCGCTGTAAGAGTTCCGGGTAGCGGTCCAGCAGGTGTTGGTACCGCTCGCGGGCATTCGAAGTAATCAGCGACAGGATGCGTTGCTGCGCGCCGATATTGCCCCGGGTGGCCTTCTCGAGGAAGAACAGGGCCATTTTGGGTAGCCGGCTACACAGGTTGCGGTAGGCGGCGAGCGACAGGCAGTACACCTCGGTATCCTCTATACACTGCAGGGACATGCTGGCCCGCGTCTCGGTGAAGTAGGCCAGGTAGTCGCTTTCCCACCAGTCTTCCATGGCAAAGGCTACGATGTACTCCTTTCCTTCCGCATCCGTGTGAATAAGCTTAAGCAGCCCGGAGATGACGAAGAACGCATCGGGGACCAGCTCTCCCTCCCGGATCAGGTACTCCCCCTTCTTCGCTTCCCGCTCGGAGAAGTGGTCCAGTACGATGGCAAACTCCCCGTCGGTGAGGGGGACGATCGCTTCGATGTGCGCCCGGAGGAATTTTCTCATGCGTACGCGGGACTAGTCTATAAACGCTGCATTATTGCTGACGTCACGGTCCGTTTACCCGATCAGGTAACTCTATGCCAACGACGATGGTTGACACCTTCCGTCACGGGCGATCGCCGCGACGTGCCGTTGGTATGCAGGATACACCTCCCCGGTCCGATCCTCGGGAAGTGGCTACTTCAGCTTTTGCATAATGAAGCGGTGCGTCAGATAGGCGCTGAGGAGTGATACCAGCAGTCCGAGCAAGGTGCCCCAGTAGAGGCCGACGGATCCGTACAGGTACCGGATCGCGATGATGTAGGAGATCACGTTCACCGACCCGCTGATGAGCAGGGATTTGGCCAGGCCAACGGAAACCGCGGCGCCGCGGCTGCGGTGCAGAATGATCAGGGTAGAAACGAATACCGCCGGAAACGAAGCCAGGATGCCTCCGAACAGCGGATTAAGAAAGCGGGACGCCAGCACCGCGGTGCCGATGATCGTGCCCGCAAACAGCGCCCGGGTCAGGAGTTGCCCCCACCCGAAGTCAGCCCGCTGCCCCGCCGTGGAAAAGGCGTTGAACGTCCGTTCAAAGATGACCGTAACCAGGGTAAGTAACAAGCCGCAGATCACTACGCCCCAGAAGAAATCGTCCAGCCGGAAAACGATGATCAGGTACGATAGGCCAAACCATATCCCTAAGGCGGGCACCATCGCCTGCCACCAACCTCTTTTCGCCAGCGCGGCGTACGCCAGCAGGAACGGTCCGTTTACGGCAAAGGCCAGGGGCACTACCGTGGTGGCGGCCACGACGGCATCGGTGCCCTGGCTCATTCCGATGAAAAAGAGGGCCACCACGACGGTGCTGGGAAGTCCGGCGATCAGTCCCCCGGTCTTGGTCCCCAGTTTTTCCACCAGCACGGTACTTAGCGCTACCCAGGTTCCGCCAATTAGGATGCTGGCGACTACCTTATAGATGAAGTCTGGTTCCATGTAGAGGATAGTGGTCGATAAATTACCCGCCCGAAGCACTAGGTACACGAGAATGCCTTCCCGGGCAAGTTGGCGGGCGATACCGAAGCCGCTACCTTTATTGGTGCCCGTAATCAATCCAAGATTAGGGCTGCCGGAGCAGTGCTGGCAGCCATAGGGCAGGTGTTTACCTCATCAACGAAGATGGCGGCCGAGCCTAGCTATTGCTTGATGACCGAGTCCACAACGCACCTCTCCCCTACCCTGCGTTTACAGAAGTAAAGGCCGGCCGGAAGATCGGAGATATTGATTTCCGTTTCCACCTCGACGGATCGGATCAACCTGCCCGCCGTATTGTAGATGTCAACCTGGTGTCCACCGGCAAGCTCCGGTAAGTAAAATATTCCGGTGGTGGGGTTGGGGAAGACGGAAGCGGTCAGTTGGTCGGGATCGACGGAAACGGTAGTCGTGGTGGATTTAGCGGGATCGAACTTCCATATTTGCCGACCTGAATCAACGGTGTAGGCCATAAAATAAAGCTGGCCGTCCAGCATAGTCATACGGCTGGGAAAGGAACTCTCCGGACCGGGAATGATATCCGCAGCCAGCCGGGTGCCGGCAGCGGTCCCGTCGGAAGTCCACAATTCAAAGCCGTGCTCGGCGTCGTAGGCCTGAAAAAAGAGCGTATCCCCAATGGCCACGAGGGAACTGGGGAGGGAGCTACGCTCACCGGCGTGAATGTCCTTGACCATGACCGTTCCTGCCGCGGTGCCGTCCGTCTTCCATAGTTCGAAACCGTCCTTACCGTTGTGGGCGGTGAAGTACAGCAGATTTTTAAATAGGCAGGATTCGACTTTCCTGACTGAACTCTCCGCACCGGGATTAATATCCGCTATCTGCCGGGTGCCCGATTCCGTTCCGTCAGAAATCCACAGTTCCCTGCCTGTATCATCGGTATGGGCTGTGAATACTAGGCTACCGTTGTAACCGGCCACCATGCTGGGTTGCGAATCCGGCTGAATTCCAAAATCTTTCACTCGTCGAACAAAGGGTTGACTCGCTGTGGCAACCCACAGACCGTAGTCCTCACTTGCCTGTTCCTTTGCTCGGAAGAAGAGCTTTCCATCGACGTTGATGAGTCCTTCACAGGTCCTGAACTGGTTTATCGATAGGGTACCATTTTCAGTTCCGTCACTTCTCCAGAGTAGATCACCGGATTCCGATGTGGTGAAATACAAGTATTCCCCCGAAGACACCATTTCACTCACCGTGAGGGCAACACCATACATATTAACCCCTAAGTTTCTGATGAATTCGACACCGGCTCCGTCTGACCTGCACAAATAGTGATAATCTCCTTGGTATACCGTAAAGTACCCAAAACCATTGTGGACGGTAATCTCAGAGGTCATGGAAGAAGTATATCCTTCGTTTATGTCCTCCACTATATAGGTACCCTTTTCCGTGCCGTCCGTTCGCCATAGTTCGTTTCCGTGAATAGTGTCAAGGGCCTCAAAGAGCACTTGATCACCCAATTGAACCGTAGAGAATGAGTATACAAGCCAGGCCTGGGTAGGAATATCTTCTGTACCCACAGACCTACTAAAACTATAGAGCGAATTGCCGTATGGATGGTCATTTGCGGTAAATACCAGTCGTGCATTCACCACATGGAGCGGTTGGTCGTCCAGCCCGAATTTTTGGGTATGGATGTTATCAACCAAGTAAAAGGAAGCGTGGTCTGGATCGGACCGCCATAATTCAGAGCCCGTTGCCTGCGCGTACCGCGGAAAGTAGCTATGACCGCCAAGTGGATATAGTTTCTCCACGTTATCCAGTTCCTCCACTCTTCGGGTACTTTCGGTCGTAAGCGCGGATAGCCATCCATCTGATTCAAAAGCACCATTCTTCGCGGCGCAGAAGACCAGCGTTTCATTCACCGGCTGTAACATGCAAACACCGTCATTGCGTTGGTATGGTTCCTCGGGATCGGCCGCAAGTTTTTGAATAGTAGAAACCGTGCGATCAGTCAGGTCCAGGCCAAGCAAAGAAGTACCCCCCTCCGGATTGGGACCACAAAAAAACAGGCTATCTCCTCGGGGCAGCAGATTGGAAGTCATAAAATATTCGGGCCGCCATTCGTCGTATATAAGGCTGCTTCCGACGGCAGTACCGTCCGTCTCGTAAATAAATAGCCGATTAGAATATTCCTCAAAAAATGAAAAATACAGTTTGCCACTGGCGACTATTACGTCTCCGTATGCGATGAGTTGTGTAAAGGCCTGGTGAAAGCTGGTTACCTGCTCGGTATTCTCGACCGTTCCGTCGGTACGATGTAGATAGCGTCGGCTGATAAAGTATAGCTTATCTTCAAATTCTATATACTGGCTTAGGGGCGTGGTGCCGCCGGGGGCCGATCCATTACCATCCAGTTCCTGCGTGATGGGATAGGTTCCTGCCTCCGATCCGTCACTACGCCAGACTCTGGAGTTACTTGTGCCGGGTACCTGAATAGTGAAGATGAAGGTGTTCTTACATTTGCCCTGGTAGGAAGGATTATTCCAGTAGGGAATACTATCCTTTACCATTCTGGTCCCGGCCTCCGTTCCGTTACTTGTCCATACCTGTAAGATATCTTCCTCCTCGGCAAGGAAGTACAAATCACTTTCCACTACCGTGAGTTTGTTGACCCTGCCCATTAGGTTGTTTGTGACCTTTATCGTCCCCGACCGAGTCCCGTCCGTTTTCCAGATTTCTCCTTCCGAATACTCGTCAGCCGCAATGAAATAAATTGCATCATCGAGTACTACCGCCGTACTCTCAAATGACACTTGCAGACCGCTCTGCATACCAGGATTGATATCCTTGAGTAGCCGTGCCGCTTCATCACCCTCTTTCACCCATATTTCCCGACCGTGGCCGTCAGTCAGCGCACTGAAAAGTAGTTGGTCACCAAATTGCACAAAATCACGCAAATAGGATGATTTATCCTTGTTCTGGTCGCGTAGTAGATTTGTTATTTGATCCTGCCCAAAGAGTGCCTGCACGCATAGTACGAATAGAAGAAGCCAGCTATATTTTTTCATAAAATGCATGTAGTTACGGGTGTGGGGGTGTATTCCAACCCTTAACGCTTTGTAACGCGCTTACAAACTCAACATTTTGTGGGGAGCAAATTTAAGGGCTGTCCTTCCGGTGATGCACGCCACCGCAGTACGGACCTGCAAGAAGCAGTACATTTAGTGCCAGGCAAATAATCGACTTGGCCGGTTGATTCGTCAGCGTTGGTAACGGGAAACAGTGTTCAGGGTGATCCTTGGAACCAAAGAGCGTAGTGTCTTCCCTTTTCTGGTAGTGATTTTCTCCTGCGCCCCGCCGCAAAAAACAGAACACCCCCGCACGCACATACTACGTACGGGGGGTGTCCCTTTCCATCTACTAGTTGATCAAGGCACGCCAAACGCCTGGGTCGCGCCGACTTCCACCGGCTCCAGGCCCTCGTGGCTTTTGCTGTCGGTGCTGATGTAGCCCGGGCATACGGCGTTGACCTTGGAGTCGGTGTCCC
The DNA here is from genome assembly GCF_003390935.1 of Lewinella sp. IMCC34191. Lineage (GTDB taxonomy): Bacteria > Bacteroidota > Bacteroidia > Chitinophagales > Saprospiraceae > Neolewinella. The sequence continues at coordinate 12,464 of NZ_QNQZ01000010.1, forward strand.
GCAGGTCGTACGCCAGCTGGATGGTGTACCTATTGAGGACCGTCTTGGATGTCTGGTAGGCCGTCGTTTTGAAGTAATCGTGGGGTTATCGGGGTCAGTAGCCGCGGTCTGTGAGGCCAGTCAGGAGCTCAGGTTCGTGATGATGGGGGGGCGGGGGCGTCGCAAAGGCATTTGGAAAGGCAAAATTTTATTGATAAAAATTAATTATTTATTGTTTATCGATAAATATATTTGCCTTTAGTCCATCATTCTTATCAACATGCTGCTCAAAAGAATCCCCGTACTGTTTCTACAAGTAGCCTTGGTGCTCTTCGGCTTGGTCGTTCTCGCGCTGCTCATCGTAATGCCCCTGCAAGAGGGTCGGGCGCAGGATCTGGATCTGTGGTCGGTGTACACGGATCCATTTATTCTCTTTGGCTATGCGGCGTCGATTGCTTTCTTCGTCGGCTTATACTACGGTATACGCCTCCTCCACCGTATCGGCAATAACTCACTGTTTTCGCCGCCCTCCGGCAAGCTACTGCGTACCATGAAGGTCTGCACGTTGATTTTGGGCCTATGCGTCGTACTGGCCGGAATGTATATCCGCCTCTTTCACCACCCCGACGACGATCCCGCCGGATTTCTAGCCCTCTGCATCGCCGTGACGTTCGCCCTGCTCATGGCAACCGCGGCAATTTCGGTGGTGGAGAAACTTTTGCGCAAAGCCATCGAATTGCAATCCGAAAACGAATTAACTATCTAGCACATGCCGATCGTAGTAAACCTTGACGTAATGATGGCCCGCCGGAAAATATCACTGAACGAACTATCCGCCCGCGTAGAATTATCCCTCTCGAATCTCAGCATCCTGAAAACGGGCAAGGCCAAGGCCATCCGCTTCACGACCCTGGAGGTCATCTGTAGGGAGCTTGATTGCCAGCCTGGCGAACTGCTGGAATACGTACCGGATAATCAGGCCGTTATTCAGGATGGCTAGATGTAGACCACCTTCGGTTATCCGGTTGATCTACCGACGATATAGATGTAACCGTCTTACTATACCGCTTTCGTACAGGCGCTTAAATTAGAATTCTTAGGTATGACCGACCAAAAAGGGACTCACCAATACTTTTCTAGAAAAATCCAGCGCTAACGGAGCTGAAACAATCGGCACGGGAGGATCAATCCGGCTTATCCCGACAATCAATTGTTATGTCTTTAATAGCCCGTTTCGAAGCCTTCTACCTACGTGCGAAAAAGAATCGTTGGTACTGGCTGTTCTCTGTTTTCTGCCGGGTGGCGCTGGCCTTTGCCTTCACCACCGCCGGCCTGACTAAAGTGGTGGGGGAGCGCTTCGCCAGCGGCCTGTCCGAACTGCACCCGATGGGAGCCTACTTGACCGCGCTTCACCGCACCGGATACTACTACACTTTCATCGGTTACGCCCAAATGCTGGCCGCCATCCTGCTGCTGATCCCCCGCACCGTGCTACTGGGCTCCCTACTCTATTTCCCGATTATCGTCAACATCTGGCTGCTTTCCTACGCCGTGCGCTTCGAGGGGTCGATCGTTACCTCGCCGCTCATGGTGCTGGCCAATCTGTACCTATTGGTGTGGCACTACGACCGCATCCGCTATTTGCTCCCCTTCCGGAAATTTTCTCATCTCGGGCTGGTGGAAAAGCCGGCGGTCTATGACAACCGATTCCCGTGGCGGTTCCTGGGTAGTGTTTTGCTTACTGTAGTAGCGGTGGTCCTATTCGCCCGCTTTGGCCACGAGGTGATGCCCCGTAATTCTCTGCGCGACTGTAAGCTGCAGTTCGAGGATTCGGGCGCCGGAAGCGCAGGAGACAACTTTTGCAACTGTATTCATCGCCGAGGAGAAACCCTTGACCAATGTCTGCAGGAATATGAGGCGGCACGCAACGCGGACTGAGTTCACGACCCGAGTTCCGTTACGGACCAAAGAAATCCCCTCTACAAAGCGATGTTTGTAGAGGGGTTGAGGGCTACACTAAAGCAGTCCGGTTTTCTGAGGTTACCAGGGTGCCGCAGTCTCCGGAAAGAAGGCTTCACTGAAGTACTGCCCCGTAGGCCCGTCATCCCCGATCAGCGCATACTTCACGATACGCGCCGCACCGACTTCCACGGGTTCGGTACCGGGGTTACGATTCATATCCGTGTCGATGGCGCCGGGGCAGACGGCGTTCACCCGGAATTTGGTATCCCGCAGGTCGTAGGCGACCTGGATGGTGTACATATTCAGGGCGGTTTTGGAGGACTGGTAGCCGGTGAGCTTTACGCCATAATATGGGTTGGACGAGTCGGTCGCCACGGTCTGCGAGGCCAGGCCCGTGCTGACGTTGACGATCCGCGGGGCGTCGGATCCCCGCATCAGATCCACGAAGGCCTGGGTCATGCGAACCACGCCGTAGTAGTTGGTTTCGAAGACATCTTTGATCGCTTCGGGGCTTTGGGTCAGCGACCCCTGCTCGGTGCCGCCACCGACGCCCGCGTTGTTGATGAGGATGTCGAGGCTATCGACCTTTCCGGCGATATACGCACGGGCGGCGTCGACGGAGGCCTGGTCGTTAACGTCCAGCTGGACCGTCTCGACTTTGGTCAGGCCCTCCAATTTCAGTTGTTCGACCGCCTTCTGGCCGTTCTCCAGGTTGCGGCTGCCGAGGTAGACGTAAATGCCTTCCTGTGCCAGCTGGCGGGCGATTCCGAGTCCGATGCCTTTGTTTGCGCCGGTAACTAATGCAGTTTTCATGGGGGTAGTATTGCGTTAAATGATGGGGCAAAACTACCGGGGGTACCGGGGCACTATACCGTACAAATTATTCGAAAACCCGGACAAATCAGTTTACGGACTCCATAAACTGTCCGACGCTCTTGCCGGTAAACTTCTTGAACTGCCGGGAGAAGTAATCCGGGTCGCTGTAGCCCAGGTCGTAGGCCAGTTCCTTGATGCTGGGTTGCCCGAGGTAGAGCCGCCGCTGCGCCTCCAGCATCAGGCGGTTGGTGATGTATTCTTTCGGGGAAGTGCCCGCTACTTCCTTCACGATGCCGTACAGCGTGCTGGGACTGGTGGCCAGTTCACCGGCGATATCGCTGACCGATACCTGTTCCGTCAGGCGGCGCTCTACAGCGTTCTTGAACTCGGCGAATTTGGCCATCCGGGCGGTGGCGGGGCGCTCCTCCGTGGTAGCGTAAGCTAGTTCCAGTTCCGTCAACAGGCTAGTGAGGTACGACAAAAAGATAGGGGTATCCGTGCGGGCATTCTTCGGGTTGCGCAGCAGGTTTTCCAGGATCGCGAAAGCGGCGGTCACCCGCGCGACCGTAGCCTCGTCGAAGTCGACCACGGCGGTATGGTTCGGGTTAAGCAGAAAACCGAACTGCCGGGGTAGCAGGGCGAGTGTGCGGTCGTCGAAGGCGATGTGGTAGTACTCCTCCGCCGAATCGTAACCCGGATGCGTGAAGAGCTGGTTGGGATAGACGAACAGTAGCTGGCCGTCGGTGAGGGAGACCTTCTCAAGGTCCACCTCGTAGCTCGAAGTGCCCTTGCCAATGAAAGAGAGGTAGTAACCTACGCTACGCGTGGACTGCTCGTCCACCACGCAGCCCGTACTGGGCAAGACCGTCCCCTGCCGCGTAGCCATACAGACCGGTAAGCTGCTCCGCTGTGCCGGGATATTCATTGCCTGCTCGTTCATGGGGTACACATCTTCACCGGTCCAGCACCATGCGTGGATCGCGGAGAAAAAAGGCCTGGGGGTGGGGAAAAGTTTTGGGGGGTTTGTTGCGCTTCCGCTTCCGTGTGTTGAGCCACGAATAGCCGAAGCAGCTTCCATTAGGGTAGTTATCATTTAGATCTTGTCCGTCGCTGGCGGTAAATGTGTCAGGCGATATGGTGCACGTTGTCCCTTGTCGTCACTATAGGGGACAATTTTTTAATTTATGGTACACGATTTCTAAGTGTCCCCCCTCGCAGTACCCCCTTTCGCCGTAACGGAAGGGGTAGCCCCCGCTCCAGTGTTGTGAACAGTTCAAAGGCGGCCTGCACTTGTACAAACGACAACTCGCCCGTTCACACCACCGACTCCATCTCCGGCTCAGCAACTTCCTCCCGCTCCACCCGCTCGTTCGGCTTAATGATCATCCGGAAGTACTGGTCCTTATTGACGTAGTAGCCCAGCCAGTTCAGCAGGGTGCGGATCCGGTTGCGGAAGTTGATCAGGCCGGCGATGTGGACGAAGATCCAGATGCACCAGGCCAGGAAGCCCGTCAGCGTGTAGCGGTTCTTCGGCAGGTCGAGTACGGCTTTGTTCCGGCCGATAATGGCCATCGACCCCTTGTCGTTGTAGCGGAAACTTTTCCATTCCTCGCCATTCCGGAGCAAGTTTTCTCCCAGGTTGACGGCCTGCTGCAGGGCCGGCTGGGCGAGTTGGGGGTGGCCGCGGGGATACTCGTCGTCGCCCTGAATCAGCGCGCAGTCGCCGAGGGCGAAGATGTTATCATAAGTCAACAGGCGATTAAACCGGTCGGTTTTCAGTCGCTTTCCCCCGCCGAAGCTCTCCGGGGAGAAGCCGGGGAAGGTCTTGGCGGCCACCCCGGCCGCCCAGATCAGGTTCTTGGTTCGTATTTCCTCCCCGTTGGCAAAGTAGACGGTATTACCGTCGAAGTCGGACACCAGGGTGTTCATGATCAGCTTAACCCCCAGCTCGGTCAATTTTCGACTGGTATAGCCCTGGGCGGCCGGCGACATACTGAAGAGCGGCGATGCCAGTCCGTCCACCAGTACAATGTCCCCCAGGTCATCTTCCGCCAGTTCGGGGTAATCTTTGCGAATGATCGTTGCCTTCATCTCAGACAGGATACCCGCCAGCTCTACTCCGGTCGGACCGGCACCCGCAATGACGAAGGTCAGCAGTTTTTTCCGCTCCACGGGGTCGGCGGTGCGCGTAGCCCGGTCGAAGCGGGTCAGGATGACGTTGCGCAACGACAAGGCATCGCTGATGCTTTTCATCGGCAGGCTCAGTTCCTCGATGTGCTCGTTGCCGAAGTAGTTGGGTTCCGTACCGGTGGCCATCACCAGCACGTCATACCGTAGCTCTCCGTTGTCCAGCACGATCCGGTTCTCGGTCGGCACGACGCGTTGCAGGCGGCCCAGGCGGAAGCGGACGTTCTTCAGGTCCCGGATGATCTTCCGGAAGGGATAACTGATGGCGGACGGCTCCATGAAACCCGTGGACACCTGGTAGATCAGGGGCGGGAAGAAATTATAGTTGTTACCGTCTACCAGGATGACCTCAATTCCGGGTGCGTTTCCCAGTTGCTTAACCAGCTCAAGGCCGGCAAAGCCCCCTCCGACGATCACGATTCTCTTAGCAGCCTTCATAACTTTGCGTATTGATGCTGCAAAGGTCTGCCCCCCGGATACCAATAAAGTTAACCTGGATTAAGAAATGAAGTTACCGAAACGTCATGGAGCAGCTGTACACTAACCTCAACCTGTACTCTACCGTCAGCGAGGAGGAGTTCCGCCACATTCGGACCTACTTCACGGAAAGGCACCTAGAGAAGAAGGAGGTGGTCTACGAAGCGGAGCGGCCCAACCTGCATCACTACTTCGTGGTCAGTGGGTGTCTCCAGCTGTACTTCATCACGCAGCGCGGACTGGAGCAGACTCTGCAGTTCGCGATTCCCGACTGGTGGTTGACCGACTACCGCGCCTGGCACCACGGCAGGAGCTCCGAATTTTCGATCCAGGCGGTACGGGAGTCCGTGGTGCTGGAGATCAGCCGCGACCGGCAGGCGGAGCTACTTCACCGGTACCCCCAGCTCGAAACCTACTTCCGCAAGATCTACGAGACGGCCTACGGAACGGCGCAGCGGCGCATCAAATTCATGTTCGACTACTCGAAGGAAGAAATCTACTTCTCCTTCCGCGACGCCCATCCGGAGATCGCCAACAGCGTCCCCCAGTACCTGCTCGCCGGCTATCTGGGCCTGACGCCCGAATACCTGAGTAAGTTGCGGCACCAGCGGGGGAAGTAAAGCCCTACTTCCACTTGATCCCACAGCCCGCACTCGGGTACTGCTTCTCCGGGCTGGACTTACCGGCCAGCAGATTGCCCAGGTCTTTCCGTTGTTAGACTTGACCGGCGGGGTCAGCCGGCCGTCATGCAGCTTGCGTGGGGACAGCACTGCGCAAAGGAAGTATCCGAAACTACCGCCCCGCAACGGTAGGAATGAATCCTTCGCGTTGCAACGTATCGAATAAATCAAAGAAGGACTCCCGCGTATCCTGGTAAGCCGTGAACCCGAGCTTGCGGCTTTTGGACATGTCGGTCATCACCTCGATCGGGCGGCCCAGGTCGAGGTCGGTGTGCCAGGGCGAGGCGAGACGGTCCAGCTGCGGCTCCGCCAGGCCTTTCTCCCTGGCCAGCTTCCGCCAGGCTGCGTCCTGGCCTTCCATCATTTCCTCCAGACTGCGGTTACCGGCTTCGTATCCCCGGTACGCCACGCCGAAGTATTCGGCCAGTTGCTTCCACAGCCAGCTCCAGCGGAAGACGTCGCCGTTCACGATGTTGAACGCCTCGTTGCCGGCGGCCGGCGTCGTGGCGGCCCACAGGAAGTGCTTGGCGAGTATGCGCGCGTCGGTCACGTCCGACAGACCGCTCCACTGGGCCTCGGAGCCCGGCCAGGTGAACGGTTCCCCCGTTGCCCGGCACAGACTGGCGTACACGGCCAGGGTCGTGCCCATATTCATCAGGTTACCGACCGCCTTGCCGATCACGGTATGCGACCGGTGCACGCTCCACGTGAAGCCGTCGCGCTCCGCCGCGGCGAAAACCTCGTCTTCCTGCGCGTAGTAAAAATTGGGCAGGGGCAGCCGGGGGTGCTCCGTCCGCACCGGCGTTTCCGGCTGAAAACCGTCCTGGGTGTACGCCTCGAAGGGGCCGAGGTAGTGCTTCAGGCCGGTCACCAGGGCCACGTGGCGAACCGACCCCTTGGGCGAAAGTACCTCCAGCAGGTTGCGGACCATCGCCGCGTTCACCTCAATGTTCTCCGCCTCCGTATCCTTCCGCATCCAGGCGGTGAAGAAGACGTGGGTGGGCCGCACGTCCGCCAGCGCGGTGCGTAGCGAGTCCATATCGAGCAAATCCGCCTTCAGGCTGTGGAGCCCTTCGAGGGCTACGGTGGAGCTTCGCGTCAGTCCGTAGGTGGTCCAATCCTGCTCCAGGAGCTCGCGGGCGAGGTTGTTTCCCGATATTCCACTCGCGCCGACGATAAGTGCCGTGTTTTTCATGCCGTTATTTTTGTCCGTTAGGTATGCGGACAAAAGTACCGGCGACCGTCAGCCCCTGCATTGATGTGGATCAGGAAGCATTCTTGATGTGGATCAAGCTTCCTCGCGGATATCTTTCTTGATCCGGCTAACCGTTTCGGGGGTCAGGCCCAGGAAGGAGGCCAGGAGGTGCTGCGGTACGCGCTGCGCAATCTGGGGATAGGTCGTGATCAGCTGGACGTACTTTTCCCGGGCGGAGTAGGTGTTGGACACGATCAGCCGCCGGTCTTTGGTGACCAGGCTGTTCTGGTACAGGATCCGGAAATACCGTTCCATCGCCGGGACTTCCACCAGCAGCCGTTCGTAGTTCGGCCGGTCGATCAGCAATACCTCGCTCTGCTCGAGCGCGTCGATGGAAAGGATGGCCTTTTCGTCAAAGAGGAAGCTCTTGAAATCGGATACCCACCAGCCCTCCCAGGCAAATAAGCTGATGTGCTCCTGCCCGCCACCGTCGAGGGTATAGGACTTCAGTAGGCCCCGGGCTACGAAAGCGAGACTGCGGCAGTACTCCCCCTCCTGCAGCAGGAACTGCTTCTTGCGCAGCCGCTTGGGCACGAAAAAATTGGGAATGCCGCGCTTGTCCGCCTCCGTCAGCGCCGTCTTTTCCTCAATATGCCGAAAGAGTTCCGTAAACATCGGGGGTATTCATCCGCTACCGGGGGCCGTGCCGTACGGGAGGCCATGATCTACTGTTTCCACTTAATTCCACAGCCCGAACTCGGGTACTGCTTCTCCGGACTCGGCTTGCCCGCCAGCATGTCATCCAGGGCACCGCGCAGGTCTTCCCCGGTCAGGGGCTTACCGGAGTTGGGGCGGCTATCGTCGAGGCGACCGCGGTAGTAGAGCTTGCCCTGCCCGTCGAAGAGGTAGAGATCGGGGGTACAGGCGGCATCGTAGGCCTTGGCCACCGACTGATCCTCGTCGTAGAGGTAGGGGAAGGTGAAGAAGTTGTTGAGGGCGAACGCTTCCATGTTATCGGGGCTGTCGACCGGGTACTTCTCCACGTCGTTGCTGCTGATGGCGACGGCACCGACGCCCTTCGGCTCGTAATCATTCGCCACGTCGACCAGCTCGTCGATCGTGTGGATCACGTAGGGGCAGTGGTTACAGATGAAGTAGACCAGCGTGCCCTGCTTTCCCTTTACGTCGTCGTAGGTGAGCTTCGCGCCGGACATGGTGTCTTCCAGTTTGAAATCGGGCGCGGGGGTGCCGATTTCTATCATGTTGGATTCGGTAAGGGCCATGGGTTGCTGGTTGCTGGTTACTGGTTGCTGGTTGCTGGTTGGTATCATAAAGCGCTTACCGGCTTTGGGGTTGACCCCGGGGCTGACTTTGCGTATCTTACCCGGCCTATCCCCCGGTCTCCTATGCGCCCATTCGGTCGATTGATTTCGTTTCTCCTGCCGCTCGTCGCCCTATTAAGCTGCCGCTCGGCGGAACGGGAACCGGAATTTCTCTTGCGGGCCAGCCTGCTGGTGGCCGAAGACCATACCTGGTACCGCGCCTTCGAATACTTCGGAGAGATACTGGAGGAGCGTACCGACGGCCGGATGGTGCTCCAAACCTACCCTTCCGAGCAGCTGGCGAAGGAGATCGAAGCGATCCGGATGATCCAGTCGGGGGTGATCGATATGACCAGCACCAGCAGCCTGTTGAGCAACTGGACGGAGATCATGAGCTTCTGTGAGATGCCCTTCTACATGGAAAGCATGGAGGAGGTCGACAGCCTGATGGCCGGGACCCTGGGCGAGCGGATCGAGGAGGCGATGATCCGCGATACCGGACTGCGGCCCGTCGGCTACTTCCAGGCCGGCCCCCGCCACCTGACCTCCAACCGACCCATCCTTCACCCGGATGACCTGACCGGACTCGTCATTCGTATTCCCAATATCCCCGCCTTCGTGACGGCCTGGGACGCCCTCGGCGCCAAGGCGATCCCCATGGCCTTTTCCGAAGCCTTCACCTCCCTGCAGCAGGGCGTCATCAACGCACAGGAAAATCCCCTGCCCCTCACGAAGATGGCCGGCTTCTACGAGGTACAGCAGTACGTCAACCTGACGAGCCACGTCTTCGGCTGGACGCACCCGGTGATCGGCGAAAAGCAGTTCCAGCAGTTCCCGGACGACCTGAAGAAAATATTCCTGGAGTGCGCCCGGGATATGCAGATCTACGAACGGGAGCTCTTCCACGCGAACGCGCAGGAGACCCGCCAATTCCTGGAGGACGCGGGAATGGAGTTCCTGGAAGTCGACCGCCCGGCCTTCGTGGCGGGCTGCGGCGATGCCGTTTATAATACCCTCTCCCCGGAGATGCAGCAATTGTACCGCGAGCTGAAATCTTCGGGGCAATGAGGTCCTTCGTCCGCATCGCCGATACCGCCCTCAAGTGGGGCACGCTGCTGATGACAGGCAGCTTTCTGGCCTGCATACTGGTGCAGATTTACGCCCGCCTGTTCCTGACTACGGCTCCATCGTGGACGGAAGAGGCAGCCCGCCTCTTTTTTGTACTCGCCATTGCCTTTGCCGCGGGCCCGGCCCTGAAGCGCGATTACTACGTTTATTTTGACTTCGTGTACGACAAGCTCGGCATGACATGGCAGCGACGACTGACGGTGGCCATCGACGCGCTGACCGTACTGCTCTTTGTTCTCTTCCTATACCACGCCGTATCCTTTACGATAATGGGATTCGCGGAGCGGTCGCCCAGCCTGCAGTTTCCGATGGCGATTGCCTTCGGTGGCATGGTGGTACTGGCCCTGTCCGTGCTGCTCTACGCCGTGGACCGGCTTTTGAAGCACCTATCGGTTAACAAACCAGCGGCATGATCTGGATCCTACTCGGCAGCTTCGCGCTCTTCCTGGTGCTGCGCTTTCCGATCGCCTTCGCGCTGGGACTGTCCTGCCTGCTCTACCTGGTGATCGCGGATATCTCCCTCATCATCATCCCCATGAAGATGTACTCGGGCATCGACGTGTTCGTACTACTGAGCATCCCCGGCTTCATCATGGCGGGTAACCTCATGAACCAGGGAGGACTCACCGAGAAAATCATCAACTTCTGCAACCGGTTGGTCGGCCACATCCGGGGTGGCCTGGCCCTGGCGAATATCGCGGCGTCGATGCTCTTTGCCGGTATCTCGGGTACCGCGATTTCCGATACGGCCAGCATCGGATCGGTCATGATCCCGGCCATGAAAAAGGAAGGTTACGACGCGCCCTTCGCCTGCGCGGTGACGGCCGCCTCCTCCACCGTGGGTCCCATCATTCCGCCCAGCGTTTCGATGATCATCGCGGCTACGCTGACTGGCTTGTCGGTGGGTAAGCTCTTCCTGGCGGGAGCACTGCCGGGATTCCTGCTCGGCATCTCCCTGCTCGGGCTGACCTACTACATCTCCCGCAAGCGGAAGTACCCGGTCCACGAGCGGAGCAGCCTCCGGCAGATCGCGCGCAGTTTCTTCGATACCTTTTGGGCGCTGTTGATGACCGTCGTCATTCTCTGGGGCATCATCGGTGGCTTCTTTACCCCGACGGAGGCTTCCATCGTGGCGGTGGTCTACGCGCTGCTGGTCGGGCTATTCGTCTACCGCCGGCTGACGGTCAGGAAAGCCCTGGTTGTTATCCTGGATTCGATGAAGACGTCGGCTTCCCTGATGGTGCTGATCGGCTTCGCCAATCTGTTCGGTTGGATCCTGATCATCGAGCGGCTGCCGCAGGCCGTTTCCTCCGGGATCTTAGACTTCACCGATAATCCGTACATGGTGCTCCTGTTGGTCAATCTGCTGCTGATCTTCGTCGGCACCTTCATGGAAACCATCGCGGCGCTGCTCATCCTCTTTCCCATTCTGCTCAACGTGGCCGTGGCCGTCGGTATCGATCCCATCCACTTTGCCGTGGTGGCCCTGCTCAACCTGATGATCGGCCTGACCACGCCGCCGCTCGGGGTCTGCCTGTTCGTGGCCGCGGGCATCGGGAAGACGTCGATCGGCAGCGTAGCGCGGGCGGGCTTTCCCTTTTCGCTGATGAGTTTGCTGGTCTTGGCACTGGTGACGCTTTTCCCGGGGCTTTCGCTGTGGTTGCCGGAACTGTTTACGGACTAATATTTAGGGCGACGGAGCGCAGGTAGAAAGGGAACAACGAAAACGGAGGCACGTTATATCCCGTTAAACGCCGGTAGTCGGCGACAAACAACCCAACCTATGGCCGGCATGACTTTGGAACAACTATCGGAAAAGATCCGGGATATCGACTTCGGTATGCTCTCGACGCGGACCGACGGCGACGCCGTCGCGAGCCGCCCGATGAGTAACAACGGGGAGGTCGACTACGACGGCGATTCCTATTTTTTCTGCCACGAGTCCACGCGCATGGTCAGCGACATCGCGGGCGACCCGCACGTCGGGCTGACCTTCACCGGAAAGAAAGGCCTGCTCGGCAAGCCGCCCATCTTCATCGCTATCGTAGGCACCGCCGAGCTCATCCGCGATAAGGCCCGCTTCGCCGAGCACTGGGTAGAGGACCTGGAACGGTGGTTCAAGCAGGGCATCGACACCCCGGGGCTCGTGATGATCAAGGTGACCGCCGAGCGGATCCACTACTGGGACGGCGAGGACGAAGGCGAACTGATTCCCTAGTCGGCCAGCAAGGGACGGAGTGGTTTGCGGATGGATGCCTACCTTTCCAGGGTACTGCTCTAAATTGTCCGCCTATGACCATCCTCTGCATTTCCTGCTACTATAAAGGAATGGCCTTCCTTCGCGCCGCCAAGGCGGCCGGTAACACCGTCTACCTGCTTACGGTCAAGAAACTCGAGCACGAGGCGTGGCCACGGGAGGCGGTAGACGAGTTCTTTTACCTGGAGAACGAGAATAACGACGCCAACAGCCTGGCCAATATCGCCAAGGGTTTTGCCTGGATGGCTCGCAGCCGTAAGATCGACCGGATCGTGGCCCTCGATGACTTCGACGTCGAAAAGGCCGCCTTCCTCCGCGAGGAGTTCCGCATTTCGGGGATGGGGCAAACCACGGCCCGCCACTTCCGCGACAAGCTGGCCATGCGCGTTCGCGCCCGGGACCACGGCGTACCCGTACCGCGCTTCTCCGACCTGTTCAATGATGTAGAACTCACCGAATTCGCCAACGCGGTAGATTACCCCTGCCTGGTCAAACCCCGCGGCGAGGCCAGCGCGACCGGCATCAAGAAGGTCCATTCCGCCCAGGAGTTATGGGACCACGTCAATAGCCTAGGCGAGCGACGTAAGGACTTCCTCGTCGAGCAATTCCGCCCGGGCGATGTCTACCACGTCGACGCCCTTTCCGTAGACGGAGAAATTGCCTTCTGCCAGGTATCCCGCTACTTGAGCACCCCCTTCGAAGTAGCCCACGGCGGGGGCATCTTTCGCTCCGTCAGTGTACCCTACCACGACGAGGACGCCGTCATCCTGCGCCGCCTGACCGAAGACGTCATGCACGCTTTCCGCATGCAGTTCAGTGCCTCCCACACCGAATTCATCAAAACCGAGGACGGCCGGTTCGTCTTCCTCGAAACCGCCAGCCGCGTCGGCGGAGCCCACCTGGCCGAAATGGTCGAAGCCGCCACCGGCGTCAGCCTCTGGGAGGAATGGGCCAAGATCGAAACCGCCATGGCGCAGGAACGCTCCTACCAGGTCCCGCCCCGACGCTACGACCAGGCCGGCATCATCGTCAGCCTCTCCCGCTACGAGCACCCCGACACCTCTTCCTTCACCGACCCGGAGATCGTCTGGCGCATGAATAAAAAACAGCACATCGGCCTGATCGTCGCGTCCGACTCCCAGCAACGCATCCTTGAATTACTGGACGATTATGCGGAACGGGTCGGGCGGGATTTTCACGCTTCGGCGCCGCCGGCCAGTAAGAGCCCTCATTAGTTAGAACGGTAGGCGGGCAACTTGGCACAGGGTTACAGCTCTCAGGGTGGTCACGGGTTCGGGTGGAGGACCTCCGGTCCGACTTGTCACTCTCATCATCGGCAAGTTGCCCACGTGCGGCAGCCATCCACTAATTCAGTAATTCCACCATTCACCACTTCCCAAGACAGCACCTAACCAAGTCACAGGTACTGATATCCAAACGTCAAACCGAAAGGCACCTTACCTGCGCCCCGCCGCCCCCAAAAGGCTATCTTTGCCGGCTAAACCAACTAACAACCGATGCGCGTACATATTCTCACCCTTTGCCTTGCGTTTTTGACGGCCGGCCTGACGGCTCAGATCCAGTCGCCACCGCCTTCGCCCACTTCCAAAGTGGAGACTTCCGTCGGGCTGACGGACGTGACCATCGAATACAGCCGCCCCGGGAAGAAGGGCCGCGAACTGTTTGACGAAGACGGACTCGTACCCTACGGCGAGATCTGGCGTACCGGTGCCAATCAGGCTACAAAGATTATTTTCGGCGACGCCGTTATGGTAGCCGGTAAGGAAGTACCCGCTGGTGCTTACGCCATCCTGTCCCGCCCCACCGAGGACGAGTGGGAAGTGATGTTCTTTGACTACGCCGGTGGCCAGTGGACCGCCTACGTGGAGCGCGAGCCCGCCGTTACCGTAACCGCCGAAGTACAGGAGGCCGAGGATGAAGCCGAAACCTTCACCATCGACATCGCCAACTACAGCCTCGACGGTGCCGAACTGATTATGAAGTGGGGAGAGACGATGGTCGCCCTGCCGATCCAGTCGAACGCGAAGGAAAGTGTCATGGCCACCATCGACCGCGTCATGGCCGGACCCAGCACCAACGATTACTTCCAGGCCGCTACCTTCCTGAACGAGATCGGAGAGAACGAGAAGGCGCTGGAGTACGTCCAGAAGGCCACCACCCAGGCCGAGAACCCCGCCTACTGGATGCTGCGGCGCGAAGCCCTGATCCTGCACGACCTCGGTCGTGATGAGGAGGCCGTGGAAACCGCCCGGAAGTCGATGGAGCTGGCCCAGGAGGCCGGTAACATGGACTACGTCCGTATGAACGAGGCTTCGATCGAGGAGTGGGATATGTAATCCGGACCCGATACAGCAGACGCAGAAAGGGCGCACCGAAAATTCGGTGCGCCCTTTTTTTGTTTGGACGCTCGAAGGTGCAAGCACGCTTCGAGGTCCTGCCCTTAAGCAGGAGGATTAGCGAGGACCTCAAAGTGTCGGCGAAGCCACCTTTGAGTGTCCGTCATCGCTACCCTACCGCCGGTTGATAGAACTAGTGATGAGGCTCGTGGCCGCGATCACGGTACCGAAAACAACGGCGGAAGCCAAGGCCCGTACGGTCGATCCGCGCATCACGATGCCACTCTTCTTGGCTTTATCGTCGAAGGAACCGTGGCTGCCGTGATCGCCGGAGACGGTATCGAAGAGGTAGTCCTTATCATGGGTAGCGCTTTCCTCGGTTTGCTGGCCGGAGACGGCGGTTTTGCCGAGGAACAGATCCATCAGGCCGGGGAAGAGCTTGCTCCCCAGGATGGTCTGAAAGGCGGGCAGGCCGACGTAGTATTCGCGGTCGTTGGTATCGGAAGCGGTAACGACGGCGCGGGCGGCTACCTCGGGTTGATAGATCGTTCCCATCGGACGGGGCTGCTTGTTCAGCTTGTTGCGGACGAGGCTGAACTGGGTCGTGTTGATGCCCGGCAACTGTACCATGGTAGTCATGACGTTGCTGTTCTCGTATTTGAGTTCGGCACGGATGCTGTCGTAGAAGCCTTCGATGGCGTGCTTGGCGCCGCAGTAAGCGGTCTGGAGGGGGATTCCCCGGTAGGCCAGAGCCGAACCGACGAAGACGATACTACCGCGGTTGCGGGGCTGCATCCGCTTGAGGGCGCATTTGGTGCCGTAGACCGTGCCGAGATAGGTGACATCGGTGACCCGCTTGAACTCGTCCATATCGATATCCTTAAAGAGACCGAGTACGCTGTTCATCGCATTGTTGACCCAGACATCAATGGGGCCGAAGGTTTCCTCAACCTTGCTAGCCGCTTCGTCGAGTGCCTGAAAATCGGAAACATCGAGGGAAAGCACTAAGGCTTCACCGCCGAGGGCTTCCACCTCGCGGCGGGCGGCTTCCAGTCCCTCCTTATTGCGAGCAATCAGGCCGATGCGGGCGTGTTCCTTGGCGAATTCGCGGGCGATGGCTCGTCCGATACCCGCCGAGGCACCGGTGATAACAATGGTCCGTGGCCGTTCAAATTGGGAGGTTGACATAATCTTTATAGTTGTTGTTTTACACTTAATACAACCGGGTCGCCGGGTTACAATGTTCGGATATCTATGTCCGCCAGCTCCGAAATGCCCTACTTCGTCCGCCCCTCGGTGAATCTCTCGCCGGAAGACAAGGACACCGCCTATGATCAGGCTTACAACGCCATCACCGCCACCATCGGAACCGAAACGGATGAGGTGATGAAGATGGTTACCATCAACTGCCTGCTGAAGACCTTCCTCCCCTACTACTACTGGGTCGGATTCTACCTCGTGCGCGATGGCCGGCTGGTAGTCGGACCCTATCAGGGTACCCTCGGATGCCTTTATATCGACTTCGGACGGGGCGTCTGCGGTACGGTCGCCGGCAGCGGGCAGACCAAGATCGTAGCCGATACCCACGCCCTCGAGCAGGGAAAGGAACACATCGCCTGCGACCCCAACAGTCGCTCGGAGATCGTGCTCCCGGTCCGCCGCACCGACGGTAGCTTGCTCGGCGTATTCGACGTAGACAGCAGCGTGGAAAACAGCTTCGACGAAGTGGATCAGCGGTGGCTGGAGCGGATACTTACCGTGTTCGGCTAGCTCCCTGGTCCGCCGAGCGGAGCTCGTCTGCCCAGGGAGCCTGGTATAACGGACCCGTGGGCGGACCAGCTGCGCCGGGCAGACCACCAGTGCAATGTACCTTTGCCGGTCAAACGAGCGAAGCGAGCATCCCCGCCCAATCGTACTTCGTAAATCGGCTATCGTAAATCCCCATGAGCTACACCATCCGGCTCCCCCAGTTCGAGGGTCCCTTCGACCTCCTGCTGTTCTTTATCGAACGGGACGAACTGGATATCTACGATATACCCATTTCGCAGGTCACTAATGATTTTCTCGCCTACATGCGGCAGGCGGAGCGGATGGACATCGACCTGGCCAGTGAGTTCGTACTCGTAGCGTCTACCCTTTGCCGGATCAAGGCGAAAATGCTGATACCGCGCAAGCCCGTGGACGAGGAGGGCAACGAGATCGACCCCCGGGAGGAACTGGTCCAACGGCTGCTGGAATACAAGCGCTACAAAAGCGTGCTGAAGGAACTGCGGGACCTGGAAACGAAGCGGGGACTGCGGAGCTACCGGGGCAACATTGCCGAGGAGCTCGATCACCTGGCGACAAAAGCGCTGGTCGACGTGGAGTTGGAAAGCGTTACGCTCTTCAAGTTGCTGCGTGCTTACGAGCGGATGATGCTGCGGCTGGAGGAGGCCAACAAACGGCCGGTGATCCACGAGGTGGCCCAGTTTACCCATACGATCGAAGAGCAGCAGGACCGGATCCTCGGCTTAGTGGGTGGTATCCAGTTCGGGAAGGGACGGCCGGGCTTCGAGGAGATTTTCGGCGTGTGTGAAAGCCGGTTGCACGCGATCATTACCTTTTTAGGGCTGCTGGAGTTGCTGAATACGCACCAGGTCCGATTGGTGGATGCCGCCGGGGTAAACGACTTTTATCTGGAAGCGGGTAACGCGGAGGAGGAGGAATAGTCGGCGATACTAGTTCAATACGGCCGGGGAAAGATGGAGGAACCTGGGTACGTCCACCTGGAAGTAATTTTCGGTGCCTTCGTGCTCGCGGTACATTACGTAGCTGCCCTGCATGGCACCGATGGGGGTTTTAAACTGTACCCAGCTGTTGTATTCGTACGATTCGCCGGGCGCGATGATGGGTTGCTGACCGACCACGCCTTCGCCTTCGATCAGGCGCCGCTCGCCGGTGCCCTCGATGACTTCCCACGAACGGCTGAGGAGCCGAATCGGGAGCGCGCTGTTGTTGGAGATCCGGATGCGGTAAGCGTGGACGTACTGGTCGTCTTCGGGCTGCGAGTACTGTTCCTGGTAGAAACTCTCGGCGCTTACGGTGATGCGTTGGGTCGTTTGGCTGGTCATAGTGGGGGGGATGGCTGGGCCATCGTTAGTTCGTAATGCTTATGGTGGTGGGGCTTATGCCGGCCCCGGTATTCCGGGGGAAGGCCGAGGCCGGCATAGCTCGCTTACCTAGAAAGGCAGATCGTCGTCCGCCTCGACAACGGGGGCGTCCTGCGCGGAGGGGAAATCTCCGGGGGCGTCGCTGTTGCTGGCGGCCGGGGCGGCGTCACTGCCGCCGCTGACGGCTTCCACGCGCCAGGCGTTGAGGTTCGTGAAGTACTTGTCCTGCCACTGGCGACCGCGGAGGTCGAAGTGGACCTTGATTTCGTCACCTTCGTTGTACTGGTCGATGATGGCCGTGCGGTCCTGGGTGCATTGGAACTTGACGAAGTTATCGTACTGCCCGCCGTCGTTGGCTTTGATGACAAAATCACGGACGCGGAAGCTCTCGCCCTTGGTTTCGGTTTCGTATTTCTTTTCGAGCGTTCCGGTAATTTCGAATGACATAAGTTGAATTTTAATCGTTGCTAATCTAGCAATTATTGAAGGCTCCCGGTTCGGAAAACCGGCTTAATTAAGGTGAGGAAAATGGAAAACGGACTTACTGGGTGCGCTCGCAGGCCCCGGCACACTCCCCGTACAGGTTCAGGCTGTGGCCCGTGACCTTAAAGTTGAGGATATCGCCCATCATATTCTTGATCTGCTGCACCCGGGGGTCGCAGAATTCCGTGACCCGGCCGCAGGTGTTGCAGATCAGGTGATCGTGCTGCTTATAGCCGTAGCTTTTCTCGTACTGCGCCAGGTTCTTACCGAACTGGTGCTTCTTGACCAGGTCGCAGCTGACGAGGAGTTCCAGCGTATTGTAGACCGTAGCCCGACTGACCCGGTAGTTGTTGGTCTTCATGTGGATGTAGAGCGACTCGGCGTCGAAGTGGTCGTCGCGATTGTAGATCTCTTCCAGTATGGCAAACCGCTCCGGGGTCCGGCGAGCCTTACGCTCGCGCAGATGCTCGGAAAAGATGTCCTTGACCTGTTGAATGTCGGTGGTTGGATTGGATTGCATGCGTGGTGGAAAAGAATCTTTATTCTACCCGGGAAACGGTTGAGACGTTGTCTAAGTTTTGCAAAGCCCTGGAGGCCAGTCGCAATTGGTCGGTGTTGCGCACCAGCAGGCTGATCTTGGCGGTGAAGTGGCCGCTCTCGGCGGCGATGTTGAAGCTGCGGATATCCAGGTCCATTTGGGTGATCTCGTGGCTGATGGTCTCGATGACCCCCTTGCCGCTATCCAGGCCGGTAAGCTCCAGTTCGGCTACGAAGCTGTGATCGGTGGTACTCACCCACTCCGCCTTCATGATGCGGTAATCGTAGTTCGCCATCAGGTTTTCCGCGTTGGGGCAGATGACCCGGTGGATTTTGAGGCCGGCATTGGAGGTCAGGTAGGCAAAGACCTGGTCGCCCTGCACGGGATTACAGCAGCTCGCCATGGTGTATTCCAGCTGATCTCCGGGTTCCCCGTTGATCAGTAGCTTGGTGGTCCCCTTGAGGCGGTTGGCGCCGTTCCGGCGGTTTTTGCTGTCGGGCTCTTTTTCTTGGGCGGCGGGCGCAGGTAGAGCGATGGCCAGCTTCCCGTGGTCCACTTCGAAGGGCTTCAGGATCTGGGCGATACTGAGCGCCTCCCGTCCGAGGTCATAGAAAAGATCGACGTGGCTCCCTTCCGTCCAATGCCTGGCTAAGGTCTCGACCGCGGCCTTTTCGTCCTCTACGTGCAGCTTCTTCAGTTTGCGATGGAGCGCCTCCTTGGCCAACTCGCCCTGCTGGCGCTTTTCCTCCTTCAGCGACTGCCGGATCTTCGCCTTGGCCTTTCCGGTTTTAACCATATCCAGCCAGTTCGGATTGGGCTTCTGCTGGGGGTTGGTATTAACCTTGAGGCGGTCGCCGTTGCGCAGGACGTACGACATCGGCACGATCCGCTCGTCGCACAGGATGCTCTGGCAGTGATAGCCGACCATACTATGCACGCTGAATGCAAAGTCCAGGGCCGTCGAGCCCTTCGGCAGGGCTTTCATATCGCCGTCCGGGGTGTAGACGTACACCTCCTCGTTGAAGAAGCTGTTCGCCCGGAAGTCACCCAGGAACTGCACCGTATCGCTGTTCGGATTTTCGAGGATATCGCGGACACTCTCAAACCATTGTTCGTAGACGTCGCGCTGGTTACTGACGCCCTTGTACTTCCAGTGGGCGGCAAAGCCCCGCTCGGCGATCTCGTTCATGCGCTCGCTGCGGATCTGGACTTCTACGAAACGGGCACCGGGTCCGACCACCGTGGTATGCAGGCTTTCGTAACCGTTCGACTTCGGGATGGTGATCCAGTCCTTCAGGCGGGAGGGCACGGCCTGATAGGTATCCGTGATGGTGCTGTAGATGGCCCAGGCGGCCAGCTTTTCCTTCTCGCGGGGCACGTCGAGGATCACGCGTACGGCGAAGAGGTCGTAGATCTGCTCGAAGGGGACCTGCTTCTTCTTGATCTTATTGGCGATGCTGTAGATCGACTTCGGCCGCCCGAAGATGCGGTAGTTATAACCCAGGGAATCCAATTTGGAGCGCAGCGGAGAGATGAAGCTTTCGATGTACTTCTCCCGGGCGGCCTTCGTTTCCTGGAGCTTGCGGGCCACGGCGTTGTACTCATCCCGTTCCAGCACCTTCATACACAGGTCGAGGAATTCGGACCGGAAATTGTACAGGCCGAGGCGGTGGGCCAGGGGGGCGTAGATGTAGCTGGTTTCGGCGGCGATCTTGAGCTGCTTGTGCTCCGGCATGCTCTTGATCGTCCGCATATTGTGCAGGCGGTCGGCCATCTTGATCAACACGATCCGCACGTCTACGATGAGGGTACTCAGTACCTTCTTGAAGTTCTCCGCCTGTTTGCTTTCGCTCTGGTAGGCGCTGTCGAGTTTGGTCAGGCCACCCACCATCTGGGCGATGCGGTCACCGAACTGGTCCTGTAGTTCCTCGATGGTGACCGGCGTGTCTTCCACCACGTCGTGCAGGAGAGCGGCGCAGATGGCCGTGGGGCCGAGGCCGATCTCTTCCGCGCAAATCTTCGCCACGGCGATGGGATGGAAAATATAGGGCTCCTTTGATTTCCGGCGCTGGTGGCGATGGCTGTAGTTAGCCAGCCGGAATGCCCGGTTCATCTGGTCCCGGTCCTCCTGGGAATAAGACGTGCGCAGACTGGCGATCATATCCTCGTAGGCATGATCGATCGCCTTCTGCTCTTCTACCGTAATGTCCAGTACTTCAGCCATACTTAATTACTAACAAGTATACGTAGAAATCGGACGAGCGGAAGCCCGTCCCGTCACGTCACATTCAGGCTTTGTCGCCTAATTTCCGCAGCTGAACCAGGTCCCGGAAAGCCTTCCGCGCTTCCTGCACGGGGGATCCGAACCAGCTCTTGCCACCCTCCAGATCGCGACCGACGCCACTCTGGGCCATGATCACGGTGCGCTCCCCGAGACTCACGTTCTGGGCGATACCGGCCTGCCCCTGTAGGATCGACCAATCGCCGATGGTACAGTTGCCCGCCACCCCCACCTGGGCAGCCATCTGCACGTGGCGGCCGACCTTGCAATCGTGGCCGATCTGCACCTGAGCGTCCAGCTTACTACCTGCACCAATCACCGTCGTGGAGGAAACACCCCGTGAAATCGTACAGCACGGGCCCAGGAAAACGTCGTCCTCCAGGTGAACGCTGCCCCCGCTGCGCCAGGGAATCAGGCCATCGCCGCTTCGTTTAAAGTAGAAGGCTTCGCCGCCGACGACCGTCCCGCCACTGACCACGACGCGGTCGCCCATCGTGCATCCGTCGCCGATTACCGCATTCGGACCGATGTGGCAGTGCTCGCCTATAACGACGCCGCTGCCCAGGTGCGCACCGGGAGCGACATAGGTGCCCGTTCCGACCCGGGGGGCATCCCCGTCTTCTCCCTCATCGCGGGGGCGCTGTCCCCAAACCAATCCGTTGTACACCGCGAAGGGTTGGGGATGGACCAGTAGAGTCTTTCCCGGCGGGCAGGGATGGGGTTGGTCGATGAGAATAACCGAGGCCGCCGACGCCAGGGTGGCCGCGTAGTACCGGGGATGATCGACGAAGCAAAGATCTCCGGATTCTACGTGATGAATTTCGTTGAGACCGCTTATTACCTGCGCTCCGTCGCCCAACAATTCCGCTCCGAATTGGTCGGCCAGGCTAGCGGCGGTGGTGGGGGTTTGGAGTTTCATTTGTTGGTTGTCGGGTGTCGGGTGTCAGTTTATGACGCCTTCCAGTTTGTATTTGTAGAAGCTGACGCCGGCGCCGTATACCCAGCCCTGTTTGCCGCTTTCGAGGCGGATCTTGACCCAGGGTTCGGTGGGGGTGACGTCGCCCAGGTTGATGGTGAAAAGGGAGTCCGTCACCTCGTTCATGTAGGTCACGGGTTCGTAAAGGCCGAGCCGACCGATGATGGGGGCCCCGAGCTTGGGTTGGACGCGGACGTTGAGCCCGTCGATGGTGCTGTAGAGCGTGGTCTCCTTTTGGACGACGACGGCCCGGTTGACTTGCCCCGGCAGGTAGGCCACGCTATCGCCGGGGAGGGGTTGGGTACGCGCCCGAAGTAGGGCGGCCTCCCGCGCGAGGCGTTCCTGTTCGGCATCGGAAAGGAGGGACTCGGCGGCCGATACCCGGGGTTGGGCCTCACGCAGCTTACGGATGGAGTCGCGCAGGATGCTGTCACGGCGCTCGAGGTAGTCCTCGCGGGTTTCCTGCTCCTCGATCATGGCGTAGTCGCCGTCGTTGGCGTTACACTGGCGCATAGCCCAAACCATGAAGAGCAGCGTCACGAGGGAAACGATCACGAAAGGAAACCACTGGGTGGAAGTACGCTTAGGCGTGGCCATGTTGATTTACTGGTTGCGAGTTGGTGCGGGGTGCGGTAGTACATCGCTAAATGGAGTGCAAGGTACGTGTGTTACGGCTGAAGGGAGGCATGGCCTGCCCAAAGCCGCTGATGTGTCCGGAGTCACCCAATTTTGGTGGGGAAAATTGAAAACCCTCCCGACCCAACCGGGGTTTCGCTATTGAACACTAATGTGGACGGCCCCCCCACCCCCGCAACCCGCAACCCGTACATGCCCCGTCACTACTCCCAACTTTACCGTGAGCTTCGCGCCGTTGACCCGACGGACTACCACCGCATCATACGGATGTACGAGGAGCAGGAGGCGGAGATCGGCCGGCTGGACGTTTTGGAGAACTTCGAACTGACGGTCTGTTACGTGGATGCTCTCTTCGAAACGGGGGCCTACCGCGAGCACCAAATGATGGTCGACCTCGTGATCCACGCCAGCATACGTCACGACATACGCCACGTGCCGGGACGGGAGGAGGAGATCTTCGAATACCAGCTCTTCCGGAAAGCCGCCAGTGCCTTTCGTATCCAGGACTACGCCACGGCCGAGCACGTGCTGCGCGAGCTGATCGCCATGCGCCCGGGAAAAGAGGTGTACTTCCGTTTTATGCGGACTACGCTCTTCCGTCGTAAGACCGACATCCTGCAGTTCGGACGCGCCGCCTGCATCTTTTGCATGTTGCTGACGGCCGTGGTCGTGACCGTCAATCTGCTGGTCGTCAAGTCTTTCTATCCGGCCTATTCCACGCTTGCCACGTGGATCAGCCTGGATGTCTTCGGTGCCGGACTACTGGCGCTGTTTGGGACCTACGGTTACGCTTATTACCTTTCCTGGAGCGAGGCCAGGCAATTTCGGGCCGCGCGCTTAAACAAACGGCCTTAGTAGCCGCTATACAGGAAAAATTCACACTAATACATGGCAACCAAACCCACCTTAGTCATTCTGGCCGCCGGAATGGGCAGCCGCTACGGCGGACTCAAGCAAATCGACGGCGTCGGCCCCAGCGAAGAGGGCATTATCGAGTACTCCATCTACGACGCGATCCGCGCCGGTTTCGGCAAGGTCGTATTCGTTATCCGCAAGGACATCGAAGCACCCTTCCGCGAGAAATTCAACGGAAAATTCAAGGACGACATCGAAGTCGCCTATGCCTTCCAGGGCATGGACAGTTTCGTACCCGCAGGCATCGACCCCGAAAAGCGGGAAAAGCCCTGGGGTACTTCCCACGCTATGCTGGTCGCCAAGGATGTCGTTGACGAACCTTTCGCGGTCATTAACGCCGATGACTACTACGGCGTGGAAGCCTTCCAGAAGATGGCGTCCTTCCTGGTTGCCGAGGCCGATCCCGAGACCTTCTCCATGGTCGGTTACGTGCTGCACCGGACGCTGTCCGATCACGGAACGGTCAACCGCGGCGTGACCGTCGTAGCCGAGGATTACCTGCTGCGCGACGTCAACGAACGCCTCAAGATCCAGCGGGGTACCGACAGCAAGGTCACCTACCTGGGCGAAGACGGACACCGTTATGAACTAGCCGACGATGCCGTCGTATCCATGAACTTCTGGGGTTTCCACCCATCGGTCTTCGATCGCCTGGAGAAAGGCTTCGCGGAGTTTGCCAAGGACAACGTTGATAATCCACGCGCCGAATACCTCATCCCCGAACTGGTGGACGGTATGATCAAGGACGGCAGCGCTACCGTTAAGGTGCTGGTCAGTGAAGACAAATGGTACGGCGTCACCTACCAGGAAGACAAGCCGAAAGTACAGGAGGCCTTCTCCATGCTGGTGGCCGAGAATACCTACCCTACCCCCCTATTCAGTTAGGAGGTATTCACTCCAGCTTCCGGGATACAGTGCCGGAAACTCCCCGAAGGCGTAGTTATACGCCAGAATATTGTGACAAGCCGTCACGCCGGAGCCGCAGTAGAAGACATTCTGCTGCGGCTCTTTCTTTAGGCCGGCGAAGCGTTCACGCAGTTCTTCCCGTGATTTGAACTTGCCCTGCCGCAAATTATCCGGCCACGGCAGATTGATGGCCCCGGCGATATGCCCGGCGATCGGATCGATGGGTTCGGACTCCCCCCGGTAGCGTTCCGGCGTCCGGGAGTCGATCAGCCGGTACCGTTCATCCTCCCGAATCTTCTGGATAGCCGGCAGCTCGTGGATCATCAGTTCGCTTTCGACCACCGGATACGCGTCGGCGGGCTCGGTCACTGCTTCTCCGGTTTCGGTAGGCAGACCCGCGGCGAGCCATTCCGGGTAGCCCCCGTCGAGAACGGAAACCCGCTCGTGTCCGATGTACCGCAGCAGCCACCACGCCCGCGCGGCAATTCCGCCTCCCTTGTCGTCGTAGGCGACCACCGGCCGGTGCGGGGTGAGCCCCAGGTCGGCCATCCGTCTGGCGAATGTCTCCCGCAGGGGTAAGGGATGGCGGCCCGTTTTCCCGTCCACTTTCGCGCTGGACAGGTCGAGATCCAAATGCAGGTAGAAAGCTCCGGGGATGTGCCCTTCCAGGTACTGGCGGTGCCCCTTTTCGGTATCGAAAAGATCGAAACGGCAATCGAGGATCAGCGGTTTTTCCGTGAGGAGGTCATCGAGCTCCTCGACGGATAGAATGGGGGTATTCATAACCCCAAGGTACGATCAGTAGTCGGCCCAATGGCGTAGTTCGATGTGGAATTCATCGCCCGCGTTAACCACCGTCGCGATTTCACCGAAGTGTGGCGTCCGCCATTTACTCGGAGGGACCCTGGCGAAGCCATAGGGCTCGGTGGGGACACCGAAAAAATTCTTATCCAGCTCACCGTTTCCGTTCAGATCCTGAAATGCGGCCAGCACATATTCCCCCTTTGCGGGAACTTCGAGGCTTATTTCGGCCCGCACGGATTCATCGGGCAGCGGATGAATGGCATGGGCGATGTTATCCTCATCCTCGAAACCTTCGGGCGTATCGTAGGCCGCTACGTAGACCTGGCCACCGGCCGTGGGGGCCAGCACACGCAAGTTGAGCACCTGGGGCGCGGGAGCCGAGACGAAAGGGAAGAGAAGCGTAAATAGAGATAACAGGAAAGTCAAGATAGTGATGTCTAGGTGATACTGCCAATAACAAAAAACGCCCCGGAAAAGTGTTTTCCGGGGCGTTAAGGCTATCTTATTGTTGATTTAGCTGCAGTAGCGATCGAAGGCCATCTTCAGGTTTTGGGCGATCACTTCGGCGGGACGACCTTCAATGTGGTGCCGTTCGAGGAAGTGAACCAGCTTGCCGTCCTTGAATAAACCGATGCTGGGGCTGCTCGGGGGATAAGGCAGCAGGTGCTCACGTGCCTGGGCCGTTGCGTCCCGGTCGACACCGGCGAATACCGTATACATGCGGTCGGGCTTGGCTTCGTTCTGCACGGCCATTTTCGCGCCGGGGCGGGCGTTGGCGGCCGCGCATCCGCAAACGGAATTGACCACCAGCAGGGCGGTGCCTTCTTCCTGGCTCAGGGCGGTATCGACTTCTTCGGGCGTGGTCAGCGACTCGAATCCGAAGTTGGTCAGGTCTTTAGACATGGGCGTCGTTAGCTCGACTGGGTACATAATCTCTTCTTTAATTGTTGATGATGGGGGCTGCTGTATCTACACTTTGCGTCCTGCTTTGGTTGTACCTGATCTTACCCGTTGCCCGGGGGTTGGACCGTCAAGTACATAGAATTAGTGTTCGCCATCAAATGGATTCTCCTGCTCGTCGGTCCGTTCTGGGATAGGTCTTAATGGGGTATGCTTATTCACTAAGACCCGTCGGCAGACCAGCTTCGCTGGGCGGACGCCTAATGCTGGACGGTCGACTAGTATTCGAACTCCAGTTTTTCGCTTGGGTAGCCGAACAAGCAATCTTCCTTGACCAACTTGGCCACCCGGTCCGGGACCATCTTTTCCCAGCCATCCTGCCCGGCGCGGATCATCTCCAGGACGTCGCGCGAATAGATATGCAGATTATCTCCCTTGAAGTGGCTGATGTCGACGATCTGCCCGCTATCGATCAGGTGGCGGTACAGAAACTTGACGCCCTCCGGAATGGGAACGTTCTCGGCCGTCATCAGATCGGCGCTTCCCTCCTGCTGGGCGGGGTAAACGTACAATTTGACGTTCCGGGTAAAGATCTCCCCGAAGGCCGCCAGCAGCCGGCCGTCCTGGTTGGCGTAGTACTTGTCGCTGATCAGGGTAAGCAGGTCGTTTACGCCTACCACGATACCCAACTGGGAAACCTTGTACAGCGATAGGTACTCGATGAGGTCGCCGTAGCGGTGGTAGTTACTGATGATAACGGTCTGCCCCATGGCGTTTAGGAGCGTAGCGCGGTGCAGGAAGTCCCGCTCGTTCATCTCCGCGCTGTGCTGGAGGTTGTCCAGGGTCAGCTCCGTAAGCAGGAAGCTATTACTCGGATCGATATTCTCCTCGGCGCGGAATTGCCGGTAGCCCGCCTCCAGCATATCGGCGTTGACCAAGGTCGTGGGGCGGAAGCTGCCGCGGACGACCATCACCGCCTTGCGGTAAAGAAATTCGCTGGGGTGGATACTGCGGCCGCGGGGGTCGAACATGGTGATGTCCGTCAGGGCGTGCTTCACCAGCCAGAGACTGAGCAGCCGATTGTCCACCTGGAAGTCCGGACCGCTCAGCACGATCATGTCGATGGCAATCCGGCCCTTGAGTCCATCCAGCAGGCTTTCCACCAGTGACTCCGGATCGTCGTGGAGATGATACACCCCGTAGATCATGTTCACCCCGAGAATACCGATGGCTTGCTGTTGCAGCTGGTTATCGTTGTCCAGCATGCGGGCGTGCAGTAGTAGGTCGTTTGCCCCGCCGTTCGGGCTGAGCTCGAAGCGTAGCCCGAGCCAGCCATTGCCCCGGATGGTGCGGGTATAGTTGATCGCGGCTACCGTATCGGCAAAAACGAAGAAGTTGGTTTCCGGCCGGTCATGGCGGAGGCGGTCCACCATCAGGTCATACTCATGGTCCATCATTTTATGGATACGGCTTTCGCAGACGTAGCGCCCGCTGGGTTCCGTACCGTAAATCTGATCGGAGTACACCTTATCGTAGGCGCTCATCGTCTTGGCGATGGTTCCCGCCGCGGCGCCGACCTGAAAGAAATGCCGGGCCACCTCCTGCCCCGCGCCGATTTCGGCGAAGGTGCCATAAATCTTAGGGTTCAGGTTGATCTCCAGGGCTTTCTGTTCGGTTTCAAGTAGCTGGCGGGGCATGGGTCAGGACGATTTGTAGAGTACAAGGTACAAAGTCGAACGTGGCCGCCAACCGCTTTAGTTCGCTAGCAGCAGTGCCTCCAGTACGGCCGCCGCCGACCAGGTACGGTTGTTCGCCTGTTGGAGTACCAGGGAGCGGGGGCTGTCCAGTACGCTATCCGCGACGACCACGTTGCGCCGTACGGGCAGGCAGTGCATGAAGTAGGCGTCGTTGGTCAGGGCCATCTTCGCGTCGTCGACCAGCCAGTCGGTACGGTCGGTAGTGGCGCCGTAGGGTTCGTAGGCCGACCAGTTTTTCGCGTAGACAAAGTCGGCGCCCTTTAGGGCCTCGGATTGGTCGTGGCTCACCTCCACGCCATCGGTAAATTCCGGGGCCAGGTCAAAACCCTCGGGGTTCGCTACCACGAGGTCCACTTCTCCCCAGGCGGTCATCCACTCCGCGAAGCTATTCGGTACGGCCTGCGGTAGCTGGCGAGGGTGAGGAGCCCAGGTGAGCACGACTTTCGGCCGCGCGACTTTGCGGTGCTCGGCGATGGTGATGCAGTCGGCCAGGCTCTGGAGCGGGTGACGGGTGCCCGATTCCAGGCTTACGACCGGCACGGTCGCGTACTTTCTAAAGGCGTTGATGATGCGATCCTCGTAGTCGGCGTCGCGGTCTTCCAGCCCGGGGAAGGAGCGGACGGCCAGGATGTCACAATACTGGCTGAGTACGCCGGCGGCTTCCTTGACGTGCTCGGCGCGGTCGAGATTCATCACTACCCCATCCTCGAATTCTAGTTTCCAGCCGCCGGCCATGTCCATCGTGATCACCTGGAAACCCAGGGTGGTACCGGCTTTCTCCGTACTGAGTCGGGTGCGCAGGCTCGGATTGAAGAAGAGATTGATCAGGGTTTTATGCTGCCCGATGTAGCCCACTTCGGTGGCGTGGGTTTTGAAGTAGCGGCCGCGTTCGATTAGCTGATTGATGTCGGTGGCGTCCTTCGCGGATAGAAAATTCTTCATAGTTTGAGTGTATGGGTGGACATGATACGGTACGGCAAAGAAATGTACAGCGGTAGCGGGCCGGTGGTATTCAACTCTACGGTCGCTTTCAGTAGCTCAGCGGATAGCGCTTATTTCTCGCCGGCGGCGATGGATGGAAGAGCATGATTTTACTAGATTGCATCCTACGGATGCCGCAGATCAAACAAGCCTCAGCGTTCGACACCGCCCAGCGAGGGCACTGCGGTAAAGGCCTCCACTACCCGGTCGCATTGCTCGCGCGTAAAGTTCAGGGGCGGAAGCAAACGGATCGTGTTCGGGTCCTTGGCGGAACCGGTGAATACCCGATGCTCAAAGAGTAATTTTTTCCGAAGTGGTCCGATCGGTTCCTCCAACTGCAGGCCGATCATCAGACCATGGCCGCGCACTTCGCTGAACACACCGGTTTCGCGCATCGCCTGCATCAGATAGTTACCCTGCTCTACCGCATTGTTAAGCAAGCCTTCCTCCTCGATCACGTCCAGTACGGCAATACCCGCAGCGCAGGCCAGGTGGCTGCCGCCGAAAGTCGTACCCAGCATACCGGATTTCGCCTCGATTTCCGGGGCGATCAGGACGCCGCCGATCGGGAAGCCGTTGCCCATGCCCTTGGCCATGGAGATGATGTCGGGACGAACCTTGCTGTGCTGGAAGGCGAAGAACTTGCCGCTCCGTCCGTAGCCCGACTGTACCTCGTCGAGGATGAGTAACGCACCATTGTCGTGGCAGAGATCGGGCAGCGCCTCCAGGTAGTCGGCGTCGGGTACGTGGATGCCCCCGATGCCCTGAATGCCCTCGATAATGACGGCCGCCACGTCGCCCTTCTCCAATTCCTGCGCTACGGCGCCCAAATCGTTTATCTCCAGAAAGGTGACCGGGTAATTTCTATTGATCGGGGCTTTGATCGCCTCGTTATCCGTTGCGTTGACGGCCGCGGACGTCCGCCCGTGGAATCCGCCCTTGAAGGCGATCACGCGGTTGCGTCCGGTCCGGAAGCTCGCCAGCTTCAGGGCGTTTTCGTTGGCCTCCGCCCCGCTGCTCACCAGGAAGAGCTGGTAATCATCCAGTCCGGAGAGTTTGCCCAGCTTGTCGGCCAGTTCCTGCTGCAGGGGATTTTCCACGCTGTTGCTATAGAAACCCAGCTTGGCTACCTGCTCCGAAATCATCTTCACGTAGTGCGGGTGCGCGTGGCCGATGCTGATCACCGCGTGCCCCCCGTAGCAGTCGAGGTACCTCGTTCCGTCTTCCGTGAATACGTACGCCCCTTCGCCGCGGACCGGCTCGATGGGGTATAGGGAGTAGACGTCGAAGAGTTGCATGTTCAAGGGGATAAGGGGTGAAGGAGATAAGGGGTAAAGGTGGCGGACGTCATCGCCCGGCTTGTCTGCCGAAGACCGCTGTGCGGCTTCGTCCGCCGAGTTCGACCGAGCCTAAAACATCGAGGCCTTAAGCCTGAGTCCCTGGTCTTCCGGCAGGCCGAGGGCCAGATTCATATTCTGTACGGCCTGACCGCTGGCGCCCTTCAGGAGGTTGTCAATGGCTGAGGTGACGAGCACTTTGCTGCCGTGCTTTTCGACCTGCACGAGGCCCTTGTTCGTATTGACCACCTGCTTCAGGTTGATCGTTTCGTCGGTGACGTGGGTGAAGGCGGCGCCCTGGTAGAAGTCGCGGAAGTTCTGCCGTAGTTCCGCTTCGGAGCGATCCGTTTCCAGGTAGCAGGTCGCTAGAATACCACGGGCGAAGGGGCCGCGGACGGGGAGGAAATGGATGTTATCGGTTGCTACCCGTCCGACCTGCCCGGCGCTGCGGCCAATCTCCGCCAGGTGCTGGTGATCGAAGGCTTTGTATACACTTACGTTGGCGTTCCGCCAGCTGAAGTGGGTAGTCGGGGACGGACTTTGTCCAGCGCCCGTGCTGCCGGTGATGCCGTTGACGTGTACTTCTCCCTCGGCGAGTCCGGCTGCGGCCAGGGGTAACAGCGCCAGCTGGATGGCCGTGGCGAAGCACCCGGGATTGGCGATGCGTTTTGCCCCCTTGATGGCTTCCCGATTAATTTCGGGCAGACCGTAGACCCAGCTTTCGTCCATTCGGTAGTCGGTACTCAGGTCGACCACCAACTGGCTCTGCTTCGGGCGGTGCGCTTCCACCCAGCCGCGCGACTTGCCGTGTCCCATGCAGAGGAAGATGACATCCACCTCGCCGAGGGCCGTGCCGGAAGAACCGGTAAACCGAAGGTCCGTGTCGCCGATGAGGTCGTCATGTACTTCGGTGACGGCCTTTCCCGCCTGGCTGCCGCTTTCCACGAAGGCGATCTCTACCCCGGGGTGGTTCACCAGGATGCGTAGTAACTCGCCGGCCGTATATCCTCCCCCGCCGATGATGCCTATCCGTTTCATTTCTTGTCTTGTACCGCGTTACGGATGCGCCCGGGGACGCTCATGATCTTGGTGAAGCCGCGGACGTCCTCGCCCGACCAGCCTTTATTCATCTCCCCGTAGGAACCGAAGCCAGCGCCCAGCAGGTCGTCGTTGGAGGTGATGCCATCGAGTTGGAAGCGGTGCGGATGCAGGGTAACGTGTACCGTGCCGTTCACCGTGGTCTGCGAGCTTTCCAGGAAGGCCTCCACGTCGCGCATGACCGGGTCCAGGAACTGCCCCTCGTGCAGCATCATGCCGTACCAGTTGCTCAGTTGCTCCTTCCAGAAGAGCTGCCACTTGCCCAGCGTATGCTTTTCCAGTAGGTGATGCCCCTTGATGATAAGCACCGCGGCTGCCGCGGCAAATCCTACCCGGCCCTTGATGCCGATGATGGTATCGCCCACGTGTACGTCCCGCCCGATGCCAAAGGGGGCGGCCAGTTTTTCCAGGGCCTTTATGGCGGCTACGGGCCCGTCGAACTCCTGGTCGTCAAAGCCGGTGAACTGCCCCTCCGTGAAGTGAAGATCCAGCTTGCGGGCCTCGGTCTCGGTGACCTGCACCGGCCAGGCGTCCTCGGGAAGCGGCTTGTTGCTGGTCAGCGTTTCCGCTCCGCCGACGGAGGTGCCCCAAAGACCGGCGTTGATGCTGTACGTACCCTTTTTTTCCGGCCACTGCAAACCGTGCTTGGCCAGGAAATCGACTTCCTCCTGCCGCGACAGCTTCAGGTCGCGTATGGGCGTGATGATCTCCAGCTCCTTACCGCTCAGTTCAAAGGCGAGGTCGAAGCGTACCTGGTCGTTACCGGCCCCCGTACTTCCGTGGGCGACCCCGTCGGCGCCGATCTCCACGGCGTAGCGCGCGGTGGTCATGGCCTGGAACATGCGTTCGGCACTCACTGACATCGGGTAGGTCTGGTAGCGCAGGCAATTTCCGTATACCAGGTACCGCAGGCACTCGTCGTAGTATTCACCCGTAACGTCGACGCTCTTGTAGGAGGCAGCGCCGAGGCGCAGGGCCCGGGCTTCCATTTCCTTGATCTCCTCCGCGGAGAATCCACCGGTATCTACCGTCAGGGCGTGAATCTCGTAGCCCTGTTCGGTGAGGTATTTGACGCAAAAACTGGTATCGAGGCCACCGGAGTAAGCCAGAACGATCTTCTTCAAAATTATGCTGGTTTTGGGACTGGGAGCGGTCCCCCAATCGTACATCGTAAATCAAATATCGTAAATCGTCTATCCTTAGCCTTCCACGATCATATCGGTCAGGTCCACCTCCATCTTTTTGGCTTCCACGGCGCTGGGGGCCATCATGGCGGTGCACAGGCACATCCGGCGCTGATTGCGCTCCAGGATATCGTAATTCGGGCAGGTTTTGCAGCCGCCCCAGAAGGCATCGTCCTGGGTCAGTTCGCTGAAGGTGACGGGGCGGTAGCCCAGGTCGCTGTTGATCTTCATGACCGGCAGGCTGGTGGTGATCCCGAAGATCTTCGCTTCGGGATACTTCGTGCGGGACAGCTTAAAGATCGCGGCCTTGATACGACGCGCCAGTCCGTGGCGACGAAATGCCGGGTTGACGATCAGGCCGGAATTGGCCACGTACTTGCCGTGCTCCCAGGTCTCGATGTAGCTGAACCCGCCAATCTCACCGTCGACCAGTGCAATGATGGCCTTACCGGTAAGCATCTTTTCTTCCACGTATTCCGGCCTCCGCTTGGCGATTCCGGTGCCGCGCGCCTTGGCGGATTCTTCGATCAGGTCACAAATGGCCCGGGCGAACACGGTATGTTCCGGCTGGGCAACCAGTATCTTGATTTGCATAGGAGGGGAGAAAAGCACGACCGGTGGAGAATCGGGTCGTTGGGGTAATTGGAAATGGGGTATCGGGAGGAGGGTGGCTGTCACAGCCAGTGCTTCCGGGTCCCGGACGGGACGGAAAGCGTATTAAATCCTTCGCCTAAGGAGACGGATGCGGGTCGATACCTGTTGCATGCTGCAAAGTTAGGGTAAATAATACGATAAGGGACCCCCGGAGTTCATTTTGCGGCGGGGCGCAGGTAAAATGCTTTTTCATTAGCGACCGTAAATAAAGAAGCCGGGCCACCCTACGTAGGACGGCCCGGCTCCAAGCGACGAGTAACCAATGGTTACCGCTTTAGGAACTGCTTGCTGTAAACTTGCTGGTTTACGATCAGCGTCAGGTTATAAACCCCGGCGGGTAGCTGGCTGACGGGCAGCACGTTGCGTTCTCCGTTGTAGCGCCGACTGCTGATTAACCGACCTTGTGCGTCGGAAAGCAGAACGGTAAAGTCACGGACGCCGGCGTCGCGGTTGATGATATTCAACGCTTCGACGGCGGGGTTGGGGAAGAACTCGAAGTCCAGTCCGCTCCGTTCGATCGGTTCGGCCACGCCGACGGGAGCGACGCTACCCAGCTCCAATGCACCGATATCCGGTAGCTCATCCCGCGTATTTCCGTAGAGGTCGATTTCGGGAACGAGTTCACCGGTAGTCCCGGCATCGACGAGGGGATTACCGGCGACATCCAGCAATTCGACGTTCGGATATTCGGACTCCCGGTCGTCCTGTAATGGATCGACGAAGATGTCTTCGGAGGATACATCCGTATCCACGATGTCCTGCTCGGTCGTGAATTCCAAGTAGTCGGATAGCTCGTTGTTGAAGAAGTTACCACCCAAGGAGATGACGCTGATGGCTCCGAAACCGGTTTCGTCTTCGGTATCGCCTACGTTCTCTTCAAACCCGAGGCTTTCCTCATCGCGGGCTTCCATTACGAAGGCGTTGTTCTGCAGCGTCAGGGTAATGGAATTGGTATCGGCATTCGTACCGCCGGGCTGGTAGAGGGCCACGGCGTTTCCGACGGAGGCCGGGCTGTCGTTCGTAGCCGGGCTTCCCGCGTCGAGGTTGTTGTAGAAGGTATTGTTGACCAGGTAATTGTCAAGCTCGGCACCAACGATATTACTGCCGTTAATGATCAGGCCACCGCCGCTGCCGCCGCCTACTTCAACGCGGTTGCCGATGAGCAGCGAATTGCGCATATCGATGGAACTGCTGAAGAGGTTGATGGCACCCCCCTGTCCTTCTGTGGAGTTGACTACGAACAGTCCGCGTTCAATCGTTAGCCGGGGCTCGTCGTCCGTGTTGTAGAACACGATAGGGACATTATCGATGGTATCCCGTACCACCGTCCGGGTGAAGTTAATGGCTCCCCCCGCCGAGGCGCCGGAGTTGCCCAGAAAGTCCGTATTATAGACGCGTAGATCGAGGCCGTTCACGACTTCAATCGCACCGCCCCCCGCTTCGCTCGCCGTATTCCCGAGAAAGGCCGAGTTCCGGATGTCCATCAGGGGGTTAAGTCCGGCGTTGCCCGATGCGTAGATAGCGCCGCCTCCACTGATGAATTCGTCACTCGTTACGGTGTTTCCTTCGAATTTACAGCTATCGATCATGACCGTATCCGGTAGGATGCCGGCATCGAGCCCGGCCCAGATGGCCGCCCCGCGAACCATGCTCGGACCCGTTGAAGCCCCACCGTTTCGGTTAAAGTGACTCTTTACGACCCGGAAAGTCTTTCCCCCCGAACCTAGGTAAAGCGACCCGTTATTGGATTGATTATTGGTGAATTCGCAGTGGGCGACCGTAGCCTTTTCCGACAGGAAGAGAGCGGCTCCGCCGAAGGATGGAGCTGAGTTACTGAAGAAATCACAGTTCGTAACCATGGTTTCGGTCGTACTTACCCCCGCGGTACCCTGGATAAACACAGCCCCGCCGGCGCCGCCGCTGGAATTGGCCTGAAACAGGCTATTGCTGATGCTTACATCCATGGTGTCGGCAAAGTAGAAAATGGCCCCACCAGCTCCGCCGGACACGTTGCGCAGGAACTGGCAGTCGTCAACGTACGCCTCAAAGACGCGTTGCGTACTGCTGTTTTGAAAGTAGAGCGCGCCGCCCAGACCGGCGGAAACGGCACCGGCACCGTCCGTGAAGCTGCTTCCGGTAATCCGGTGGCTCATGTTATTCAGGAAGATGGCGCCCCCCCAGGCCTCGGAGGTTACGTTGTCGAAGGTACAGTCCTCGACTACGAAATCCATCATATTCGCCGGCAGGCCCGGAGCCAAACTGCCATCGATCGTTGCATATAGAGCGCCACCGGTATAAGCCGAAAGGTTCGTAAAGGTGGAATTGGATATGCGATGGCGGATGCTGTTGATGAACAGGATAGCGGCTCCGGAAGCGGATGCCGATCCTTGCAGGTTGGAGAAGCTACAATTGTCTACCATCAGGTTGTTTGCCTGGTTGACTTCAATGAAGCCAGAGGATGGGTTGGTTCCGTTGGTGCCGGTAAACGAACTGTTCGTGAAGCTGATCGAATCGGTTGCCCGGACGTAGTGCGCGCCAGCCATATCGATATGGTTTCCCTCGCTCGTAATATTATCAAAGGATGAGCCGATGGCGGTGGCAAAAAGTTGGGCCGTAGCGGATCCGAACGAAGCTCGGTTATCGGTGAAGACGGTCCGGCTGATGGCCGTTTTGGCTTCCGAATAAATGCCGCCGCCCGCGTAGGGGATCAGCGTCGTATCGCCCGGAAAGTCTGCAGCGATCACGCCGTGGCTGATCGTTACGCCGTCAATGGTAACGGTGAACCGACTGGTAGCCGCCGTATCGATGATTTCGAGTACGCGGTTGTTGTCTACGGCCAGCAAGCTGTCGTAGCTGCCGGCTATATCGTTACCGTCGATGTCCCCACTGAGTACGACGACATTCGCCGCGGGGTCGGCGGCGGTAGCTTCCGTTTCGGTACCGGCGAATCCTCCGTAGAGCGATAGCTCCCGGTCGATGAAAAAGGCCGAAGTGTCCGGCGTTACGTAGGTACCGGCGGCAATCCACAGATCGCTCCCCGCATCGGCACTGTCGAGTGCCATCATCAGATCGGAATAGGCGTCGGCCCACGAGCTTCCGTTGTTGGCGCCGGTGGCATCGGCGTCTACGTACACGACTTGCGCCTGTACGGCGAGCGCCGTAAACAGCAACCCGATTGAAAGTAAAATTTTTGGCATAGCGGATGTTTAATGGTCGGGAAGTCCCCAGTGGCAGGTCGATCGGCGAGATCAATCCATCGGGTCAATATTACACTTACCCTACAAGAAAAAGAAAATTTTTGGGCTGACGGCGTCGGTCGGACAATATAAGAAACCCCTCATTGCTGGCTATGAGGTAACCAACTGCCCCCGGCGTATCTTGAGATGGACCCGACTTCGCCCCATGCCGCACTGCTTCCCCCTGACCGCTCTATTCTTTCTATTCACCCACGTGCTTGTGGCCCAGGATACCTTCGATTTGATTATCCGCAATGGTCTGTTATACGATGGCTCGGGCGCGCCACCCCTGCGTGCCGACCTGGCGATCCGGGGGGACTCCATTGCCGCTATTGGTCAAAAACTCGGTACGGCCGACCGGATCATGGACGCCGAAGGCATGGCCGTAGCTCCCGGATTCATCAACATGCTCAGCTGGGCTAACGAAGCCCTACTGGTCGACGGTCGGGGCCAGAGCGATCTCCGCCAGGGAGTGACCCTGGAAGTGATGGGCGAAGGAAGTTCCATGGGCCCGCTTAACGAGCGTATGAAACGCGAGATGCAAGATGACCAGCAGGACCTTCGCTACGACGTCACCTGGACTACGCTGGGCGAATACCTTCAACACCTGGAGGCAAAAGGTGTCAGCGTGAACGTGGCGTCCTTCGTTGGCAACGGCACCCTGCGTAAGCACGTGATCGGCTACGAGGCCCGCGAGGCCACCCCGGAAGAATTGGACGAAATGCGCCGGCTCCTGGCCGAAGCCATGAAAGAGGGAGCCGTCGGCGTATCTTCTTCCCTACTCTACTCACCGAGTATGCACGCTGGCACTGAAGAGCTGACGGCCCTTGCCCGGGAAGCCGCGGATCACGGGGGGATGTACATTTCCCACATCCGCAACGAGGGAGATGATCTGTACGCGGCCGTACAGGAGTTGATGACCATAAGTCGAAACTCCGGGGCCCGCGCCGAAATCTACCACTTGAAGTCCAGCGGCGAGCAAAATTGGGAAAAGTTGGACAGTGTCATCCGGTGGATCGACCGCGTCCGTGCGGAAGGACTTCCCATCACGGCGGATATGTACACCTACAATGCCAGTTCGACGGGGCTTCACGTACAACTGCCCGAGTGGGTACGCAAGCAGGGCGTCGATAGCATGCTCGACAGTCTCCGAGACCCCGGCGTCCGGCAACGGGTCGTGCGGCAGATCACCTTCCGAAATCCGCCCGAAAGCATTCTCTTTGTCGGATTCAAAAACCCCGCCTTGCGGCGATATACGGGCTGGCGGCTCAGTGAGATTGCTATAGAAAGGGGCGTGTCTCCGCAGCAAGCAGTCGTCGATTTGATCCACGAAGACGATAGCCGGATCCAGGTCGTCTACTTTTCCATGTCGGAGGAAAATATCAATCGAAAAATGCAGCAGCCCTGGATGAGCTTCTGCTCCGACGCCGGCGCTTACACCAATTCGGGCATTTTCGTTGAGCGGAGCACCCACCCCCGGGCTTACGGATCGTTTATCCGGGTACTCGGTCACTTCAGCCGCGACCTCAGGCTGTTCCCGCTGGAAGAGGGTATTCGCCGGCTCACCTCCCTGCCCGCCGAAAACCTGCGACTACAGCGAAGGGGTCAACTCAAGCCCGGCTACTTTGCCGACGTCGTCATCTTTGATCCCAATACCGTCGGTGATCGCGCCACCTTCGCCGAGCCGCATCAGTACGCCACCGGCGTGCGCGACGTTATCGTAAACGGATGCATCTCCTTGGAGAATGGCGAGGCCACCGGCAATGCTTGCGGTCGCTTCGTGCGTGGACCGGGGTACACGGGTAATCGGTAAGTATTTCAATTGCCAAGTCAAGCTTTCCGTGCGTTTGGAATACGATCGTGTAGGCAAGTGAGTCTTCCAAGCTCGTGGAAAAGGGTCTGGACCTAAACGACCAGAGCCTGTCCGGGCTTCGAGGGCCACCACAAGGGTTGACCGATCGAAGCGCGAACAGGCTCTGCCATCATTCAGGCCCGCGGGCGGGCCACGCGATTAGTTGATGATAAAGCGCTTGATGTACCTCTGCCCGGAATTGGTTTCCAATTCCGCCATATAGGCACCGGACTGCAGGTGGCTGATGTCCAACGCGACCTTATTGGTCGAGTATTCCCTCGTATACAGTCGATTACCTGCGAAACCGTAGAGCGTCAGTCGGGTAATCTGCGTATCTGGATCCTTCATTTCCAGGTTAACCAGATTGGAGGCGGGCACCGGATAAACATTCACGTCACTTTCGACGCCGTAAGGTACCCGGTCGACATTATCGAGCATATCGCAGGAAAGGGCATCCACGCCGTTCTCACTGAAGGCCAGCACTTCCATGTAATCGATATTCCCCAAACCGCTTCCCGAAGTAGCGGTGACCTTGACCTCGTAATTACCGGCGGGAAGATTCAGGACTTCGGAAGATTCCATACGCCAGGTGGTCCAGCCGTCGGTACTGGCAAAGGTTAAGGTATCACTGGTGACGACCGTACCGACCGAAAGCGTCGCACTACGCTGCCCCGAGCTGGCATACCGCCAGAAAAACTGATAATTCCCTTCGGCCGGGATACTGATGTGGTATGAAACGCCTTCACCCACGGCATTCTCGGTATTCGCGAATCCTTCTCCCGTGAAACCCTCGTTGTTATTATCTATGGTGCCGAGATTCAAAAATCCACAAAATCCGTCATCCGTCTCCTGAATGATGGTAGACTCACCAACGGAGATGGAACGACGGGACGACGTGTCCTTCAATCCGTCATTATCCGTTACGACAGCCCATACCTCGAACATACCGTAGCCCGGATTATCCACCTCGGCGGAATACGGAGCCTCGGTGACCGTGGCCACTTCCTCGCTCCCGAAATAGTAGGTAACCTGTTCGACGGAACCATTCTCGTCACGCGCATCAACGGTCATGGCAATCCGGTCCTCCACGCGGTATACGGCACCTTCTTCGGGTGAGGTAAGCATTATCGTGGGCTCTCCCAGATTCACTTCGATGGACACCGGCGAGGATTCCACTATGTTGGAGTCCGCATCGTATGCCCAGGCCGTCAGGTTATAGGTCCCACTGGATAGCGTGTCCAGGTTCATGACGTATGGCGCTTCGTCGTCGGAAGCCAGCAGTTTCCCGTCGCTGCTCAGATAAACGATAGCGGATTCCGGCAACCCTTCCACGTTTACCGTCACGTAGATGCTATTGCCCTGTGGAGTAGCGCTATTGACCACCGGGTTGGTGATCTGGATGCGGGGGGAGACAGCCGCCATGGCGTAGGTAATATTCGGGACGGGTGGCTCCTCCATTCCACCCCCGAGATAGAAACTCGTGTGCGGGGGCTGGTTGTAGGCCACGTTCTGCCAGGTCAGGGCAAGCCGGTACTGGGGGTCCTGCAAGAGCGTATAGAAAGAATGCTCGGTCGGTATGGTCGTGGAGTAAATGCGTAAGCTCTGGTTGTCGGAGGTTCGCCATATCACCTCCTCTCTCCAATCACCGATGATATCTCCACTGAGTGCGGGATTGGCTTTCGATCCGTTATTAGATTGCACATCGGCCGGTTGCAGCAAAATGGTCTGCATATCGGGGGTATACTTATTGATGGTATTTCCGTCGAGCAGCTCCCGCTGCAGATCGCCATCCCACCAGGAAGCAAAATTGATGGAGGGACCTCCAGTGGTCCGCTCGATCTGGTCGCCGTTGGCGTCGTAGATCCCCAATCCGCTCGACGCCCAGAACTCGGCGCCTTCGTGTTCCGCGGAGATGTCCGCTACCATGGCCCGGCCGATATCCGCGGATTCCGATACGTCTTTTTGCCAGACAATGGTCCCATCGGCTGCATCTCGTACGTACACGCCGGGAATTCGATCACCGGTCACTTGATTTACGGAATAGGCGGATTCACTCGGCATGTAGAACTCCAGTCCGGGTCGATCCGGAAGGAAATCTCCGAGGTGGGTAGCATCGCCGTGGTTGTTTCCCGTTGTGTAGAGTCCCGTTCCGTCGTGGTCGACGGCCATCGCTCCGTACATGATCTCGTCGAGCCCGTCATCATCCACATCGCCGACCGTCAGGCTGTGCGCGCCCTGTCCGGCGTACAGGCTCAGGTCATTGCCATCCTGGCCGGTTCCTTCCGCGTCGGAGTCGAATATCCAGCGTTGGACCAGCTCTCCGTCTACGTAATCCCAGGCGGACAGTACGGTTCGGGTATAGTAGCCGCGGGCCATCACGACACTGGGCAGGTCATTGAAATAAGCAACGCACGCCAGGAAACGATCGACGCGGTTGCCGTAACCATCCCCCCAATCATTCACGTTGCCGCGTACGGGAACGTACTCGACCGTGGACACTTCTTCGCCGGTAGCTCCTTCGAAAAGCGTCAGGTACTCTGGTCCGTCCAGGATGTAGCCCGAGTCATTGCGGTAGTCCGCAGCGTCGTCGTCGTCGCCGGCAATACCGTCGCTCAGGTATTCCCCGGCCCCGTCCCTGGTACCCGGAGCCGTCTTACAGACCACCTCGGCCATTCCGTCTCCGTTCAGGTCATAAACCATGAACTGGGTGTAGTGAGCGCCGGCGCGAATGTTCACCCCCAGGTCGATGCTCCACATATGCGTGCCGTTCATTTTGTAGGCGTGCAGGTAGACCGGATCGGTGAAGCCACTCTGGGAGTTGTCCCTGCTGGAACCTTCCATTTTCACTACGATCTCGAATTCTCCGTCGCCATCGAGATCGGCGACGGCGGCATCGTTGGGTGTATACCCCTCTGGTGTCTGTAAAGGGATCTCCCGGTAGCCATTTCCCCACACGACCACGGCATCCGAGGTTTCCATTACCTCTTCGCCGGAAAGAACTTCGATGTGATAGTATCCATCGCTGGTGCCCGCGGCATCTACGTAGTTCGTGACGTCCGTGAGCGGCTCCGCCGTGATCAGGGTATTGTCGCGGTATAACCGGAAGGAAACGTCTTCCGCGTCCGAAACCAGCCTCCGCCAGCTTAGGAAGACCCCGTCATCGCTCTCCAGCGCGACCAGGCCACGGTTCAGTTTTTCCATCACC
The DNA here is from genome assembly GCF_003390935.1 of Lewinella sp. IMCC34191. Taxonomy (GTDB): domain Bacteria; phylum Bacteroidota; class Bacteroidia; order Chitinophagales; family Saprospiraceae; genus Neolewinella. The sequence goes on from NZ_QNQZ01000010.1 coordinate 53,716, forward strand.
CGTTGCTGCGAGAAGGCGGGAGCGCCTATCATCAGCAGGGATAAGGTGTAAATAAAGATTTGAACTGTTTTTTGCATGTCTGACTTAATTAAGTGGGTTTTTGGATAATGCCGCACGATGCCCCATGAGGGGCAATGGCAGAAAATGGATGTGATGACGTAAAAGAAAATCAGCCTTCCAATTAAAATGTGTTTTGCTGGATGATCTGAAGTCGATCGAAAAGGCAATACGGGGAAAAGCGCTTAAGGAGCAAAATTTTGTTGCCGCACCGGCAATTCGGGCTACGGGCGACAGCGATCAGAGCAGGCGAAGCCAGTAATCGACCGGCTTGCAGAAGCCCGATTAGCTATTGCGCTATTTCATTAAGGCGTGGGATGCGCGAATAATCATTAAAGAGGAGGTAGCAGCATATATGACTCTGATAGTTGGTAATAAAAATCCCCTGACCGGCGTCGCATAACGGACGCGGGCCAGGGAAATTTGCATTGATGTGATTAGTATCCGGGGTTTTGCCAGATCGCCCGCTGCTCTTCGCTTAGGTTGGATCCGTCTTCGTTCAGGAGGCCGTCAATAAAGGATTGGGGAATGGGACGTAATTCGTGCTTGTTTTCCCGAATGCCCGCGGCGGCTTCCGGATTGAATGCCCGGGCCCGTTGAATAAGGGTTCCGGTTCTCGAAAGTGTTTCCCAACGCTGCCATTCGCCCAGTAATTCCCGCGTTCTTTCATTCAGTATGAAATGCAGCGCCCGCTCATATGGAGTAGACGCCCCTACGGCCTCCAGTACCGCTTCATCTTCCGCCGGTAAGTTTTCGGGGAACGAGCTTAGGGTCAAATCGGACGCGGCCGTCGTTACCTCTAAATCCGGATTGGACAGGTAATAGGTATTCATGTTGAGGTTGGAATTGATGTAATTATCAGCCGCGGATTCGGTGTTCAGCGAATTATTCTCGAAAGCGACCGAACCGTCGATGTAGTAGGACCGGTTTTCCCCCTCTTTCCACTCCGCTCTTTCGCGTATGACATTAATGTCATCCATAGCCGCCGAATAATTCCCCTGCCGGGCGTAGCACTCGGCTCGGAGCAGGTAAGTTTCCGCTATCCGTGCCATGGTTACGTCGCGGTGCGCGTCCCCCTTCTCCGCGAAGCGGGAGCCGTCGTCCGTTTTATTGATGCCGGCGAAGAAATTAGAAATAGGCGTCGACTTGAATTCCGCCGATACGTACTCGCCATTTTGGTACAGTACCAGGGAGTTCGGAACGAATTGCCCGACGGTATCGGTCAGTTCACCCGAAGTAGGAGTTTGACGCTCTCCGTACTCCCACTCCGCAAGACGACCGGCGTCATCCTGCCAGGTCGGATTTTGGACCGATGCACCGAAGGTGTACCCGTCGTAGGTATTATCGTCCATCGTATTCAGGATCATGACGATGCCGGGATCACCGAGCTCCAGATCGAGCTCCGGATCGATGATGTTATTGATGCCGTATACGGTCTTGAAGGTTTTCCACATGCGGGAGTCGTTCACGTGATCGAAAACCGCATAGGTATACTCCGTCGGCCGAAGACGCTGGAAGTCCATACCGCCGATCCAGACACCCCGTCTTACCCAACCACCGGAGAAATTCGAGAATTGGGGAGTGAAGTAGTTGTAGGTCCGGTTTCCAAACCGTCCCGATGTGGACTCATCCGCGTTATGCCCGGCAGCCATGAGTATCTCGTCCAGCTGTTCGATCTCACTGTCAACGCCCGTCCAGTTAGCGTACAGGTCACGGTATTCATCCGTCAGGGCACGAGCGCCGATGGCGTAGGAACATACTTCAATGGCTTCCGCCAAATCCTCATCGACGTAAGCCGCGTTCCAGTCGCTGTTTCTTTCCGACGACCGAAATAGAAGGGCTTTGGCCAGGTAGTGCGCCGCCGTAGCCTTCGTCCAGGTGATGCCTTTTCCGTAGGTAAATTCTTCGCCCTCAAAGTTGTCGTAGGCATTGCGTAAATCCGAGATCACCTGTGCCCAGCACTCTTCTTCGGAGGAGCGGGTGAAGTTGCGGACTACCCCCGTAGCCGGTTCGAGCTGGAGAACGACGCCGCCGTACTGGGCCGTAAGCCGATAGTAATTATACCCGCGCAGAAAGTAGGCGTGGGCCAGCGAGCGCTTTTTAATGACCTCGTTGTCGATGTTGTCGGCGTTGGCGATGATCAGGTTAGCCGATGAAATACCGTAATACAATTGATCCCAGAGAGAAGCGGGCGAAGTGGCATTATTATTGGCCGCGCCGGTGGCCGGGGTCGCGCCGATCGGACCCAGGCGATTATCGTACGTATTCCACATCTCATTGGTTAGGTCGTTGGCATTGGTAAACTCGTCCGTACCGTACAGGGTCGTGCCGTAAGCCCATTCGTAACCAAAGTGCCAACGCAGGTTGCCATACAGGGATATAGCCAGATCCTCCAATCCCTCGGCGGTTTCAAAGTACTCGGTAGAATAGGCGGTGGTCAATTCCTCATCGAGAAAATCTTCTGAACAGGATGATATAAGTACGCTAGCGAAGGCGAGGGTTACCGCCCCGACCCGTATGATGAAATTCGTTTTCATGATATTTATTTTTAAATCCGAGATATGGATTGGCTCTTTAAATTCCCAGGTTCAGACCGACGACGAAGCTGCGGTTGAAAATGGTATTGTTGACATCGTAGTCGTACCAGTCGACGGCTTGGTAGATACTTCCCGGATTCAGTGCCTGGATATATATCTTCATATTGCTGATCCCGTATTTGGTGCTCAGCTGCTCGGGCAGACTGTACCCCAGATTGATGTAGCGGATTTTGACGAATCCGGCTTTCTTTATACCGAGCAGTCCCGAGAAATCATCCTGGGAACCGGAAGTTGCCTGGCCGAGGATGGGCTTCTGGAATTCAGCATCCGGATTATCCGGCGTCCAGTAGTCAACTTCCCGTTGATTGCTGTGCGCGGTCAGGGCCTGTCCGCCCAGTGAGCTGTTGTAGCCCAGGCGGGAATAGAGGAAGATACCGAGCTCTATACCCCTGTACCCGAAGGTGTTGGTCCATCCCAGCGTCCACCGCGGCGCGGTATTCCCGAGCAGCACCCGGTCGTCGATCGTCATTTCGTAATCGCCATTGATGTCGCGGGGGCGAACATTGCCGGGCGTAAAGTCATAGCCGTTCTCATTCCATTTGGCGATTTCGGCCAGGTCCTCCGGCGTATCCTGCCAGATACCGCGGTTGTCGTATCCATACATTACCCCGATCGGCTCCCCGATGAACCAACCGTTATCGACCATATCGTTCTTTCCGTAAGCCAGTTCTTCGATCTGGTCTTTCTGCCAGGCACCGTTGAAGTTGGTTTCCCAGAAGAAGGAGTTGGGTGCCTGGATCGGCGTTCCGGTTAGGCTGAGTTCGACGCCCTGATTGGACGTTCTACCAATATTCGCAATCGTGGACGGAAAGCCCGTCAGGGTAGGAATATTCACGGAAAGCAACAGATCGGAGGTCTTGGATACGTAGGCATCCAGGCTACCGTAGATCCGGTTCCGCAGGAGCCCGAAGTCAACCCCCACGTTATACTGTGAGGTGGTTTCCCAACCCAGGTTGGGGTTGGCGAGGCTAAGTTGGCTGCTGGAATAGTAGGGTTCGTTGGTCGTGTAGCCTATTTGATTACTCAGACCGTTGAAGGGGAGGAAGATGGACCGGATGTCGCCGATGGTAGCGTAGGGAGCAACGGCCGAGTTTCCGGTCTTTCCGTAGCCAACCCGCAGTTTTAACTCGGTGATCTTATCCGAGTCCGCCAGGAAATCTTCGTTCTTAATTTTCCAGGCAAGCGCCGCGGATGGGAAGAAGTCCCACTTGCGGCCTTCCCCTAGCTGGGAGGCTCCGTCCCAGCGACCGGACACCGTAAGGAGGTAGCGGTTATTAAATCCGTAATTCATACGGACCATGTAGGAACTTAGCTGCCGCTCGTTCAGACCGGAGGAAATACCTACCGAGTTCTCGGAACTGGTGAGGTCGAGTACTCCGAAGTTGTTCCACCGCATGGAAGAGAGGGGAATGTTATTAGCTGACATGCCCATGTTCTCGATGTTCCAGCTGGAAGCCGTTTGCAGCAGGGTGAACCCTACGTCGTGCTTTCCCCCCAGGGTCTTATTGTAGAACAGCATGTTATCCAGGGTCCACGAGAAATCCCGGCGGTTGTTAAGCCGGGCGTAACTGGCCCCTTCCGATCCGTCGGAGTTGATCTTGTGCGCTGAGGTACCGTCTATGTAGACGCCCTCCCTTCCGTAGCGGAAATCCGGACCGAAACGGAATTGGTAGCTCAGTCCCTCCAGAGGTGCGAAGACTTCTCCGGCATTGAAGGTAGCGGAGAGGCTACCCAGCGCCCGCAGGGTTTCGGACATTTGCGTGCTCCGGTTCCACTCGTCTACGATGGTGTAGATGGTGCTCTCCCCGCCCGGGTTGATTACGGGATTGCCGGCTTCATCGAAGGGAACGGCCATATTATAAATCGAGCTGGCCGCCCCGTAAATGGCATCGGGTACGGAATTGCTCCGCCCGCCCAGAGTGGAAAAGCCGTAATCCTGTTCGCTGTAGGACACGTTCATCGTAGCGTTTATCTGGAACCAGGGTATGGGCGTGATATCCGTGGTCACCTTGGTGGTAAACCGCTCGTAAGACTGACCGCGCTGCGTGCCCTTGTTATTCAGATAGCCGAACGAACCGTAGGCCCGCAGTTTCTCCGTGCCGCCACTCCCGCTCAGGGTATGCTCCTGCACGACTCCCGTACGCGTCACGAAGTCGGTCCAGTTCGTATTTTCCACGAGGTCGGGATTGAACGTCCCGTTCTCCCAGCCCTGTAGCACGTTGTCCCGGCTCGTTTGCCCATCGAGGGGGCTGTCAAATATCGTCCGGTCGTTTTCCAGGGTCGGATTATCGGGGTGGGCGTAGGTGTCCGGGTCCAGGTTATAGGCCGCCCAGCGGCGAAAACGAATGAACTCCTGGGCACTCATGGAGGGGGCCCGGTCTACAATATTGGACGTCGTAACCGTACCAAAATAATTGAGCTGGAACCGCCCGCTTTGGCCCTGTTTGGTGGTGACGATCACGACACCGTTCGCTCCGCGAGAACCGTAAATGGCCGTAGCGGACGCGTCCTTCAGAATATTGATGGACTCAATGTCACGGGGGTTAATGGTCTCAATAGCGGATGCCGACAGGAGGGGGATACCGTCTACCACGAATAGTGGAGAGTTGCTCGCGGTCAGGGAGCGATTCCCGCGAATGCGTATGGAACCGATCGTTCCCGGACGCTGGCTGCTGGTGATATCCACACCGGCGGCTTTGCCCTGCAGCGCCTCGAAGGCGTTATTCACCGGCTGCGTGGTCAGCTCGTCGGCCTGCACGCTCACTACGGAACCGGTCACATCGGATTTCTTTTGCGTCTGATAGCCGACGACGACTACCTCATCCAATATCGTGGCATCGGATTGCAGGACGACATCATAAGTAGATCGATTGTCAACGGTCACTTCCGTCGGGGCGTAGCCGGCATAGCTGAAAACCAGGACGGCCCCCGTACTGACATCCAGCGAAAAGTTGCCGTCAAAGTCTGTCTGGGTGCCGCGGCTCGTACCCTGAACGAGCACCGTGGCTCCCGGTAACGTCAGTCCATCCGTATCACTGACCGTTCCGGTCACGGTTTTCTCTTGTGCACTTATCGTTATAGCGAAGAGGAAAAGGGGTAGAAATAACAAACAACTACGTAGGGGTTGTTTCATGATCGAACTTTTTCAAACATTTGGATATATAAACCTTCCGGTTCAATCGCTTACCCGGCCAGGCTGCGTAAACGTTGAGTTTCTTGGGGTCACAATGTACCCGTAGTACTTTCCGCCATACTTATCACAGCCTGCCAATCCCTATCTAATACTGCAAATACCGCACCAAACCGCACAATAACAATTTAAAATGCCGATCGTCAACATTTAATATTTTAAATGTTGTTCGTACAAGAATCTCCATCTCCCGGCAGCCCTACCCCCGTCGGTAGACGCTACCCGCTATAAAGCGGTTGCACTTTTGCCGGGAACACGCCTGCAGAATCGCCACCCCACCTTGCAGGCCGGGTAACTTCCCGATTTTTCCAACAGATGAATTGCGGTGAACGCAGGTAAAAGCCAGTTCACATAGCCGGGCCGTTCACAACATCAGTCCGCTACATTTCCAGGCTACGCGGGGATTGCCACGCGGATGCTTTCCGAACCTCATCGCGAAGGGCCGGTATCTGCCTGCTCATATAGGGAAACGCTTACATGGACGGGATGGACTACAGGTCTTTCCGGTACCGTGACGGACTGCACCCGTAATGCTTGCGGAAAGCCCGGGAGAAATTGGAAGCCTCGGAAATTCCTACCCGCGAGGCAACCTCCGATACGTTAAGCTGCCAATCCTTGAGTAAATCCGCCGCCTTTTCCATCCGGACCTGCATAATGAAGCCGGAAACGGTATTCCCCGAGATGGCATTCAGCTTACGGTAAAGCTGGCGGGGGCTAATCTGTAGATGGTCGGCCAGTAGTTCCGGATTGAAAGCGGTATCTCCCATATGCCGTTCGATGACCTCGACGGCGCTGTTTATAAATCGCTTATCCAATTCACTGTGCCCCTTTTCTTCCGGCCCTGTATTGCTGGCCGCTTGTCCGGGCTGCAGTACGGTACGATTCGCTATCATACTGCGAATCTGAGCCTTCAACACGGTGACGTTGAAGGGTTTGGAAAAGTAAACATCCGCACCCGAGCTAAGTCCGGCAACGTGGTCTTGGTCCTGCCTCTTGGCAGTCAATAAGATTACCGGAATGTGGCTGGTCTTACTGGCTTGCTTAAGTTGCTTACACATCGCGTTACCATCCAATCCAGGCATCAGGACGTCGGAAAGGACCAACTGCGGTAGTTCCTCTTGCGCGGTTTTCAAGCCATCGACTCCGTTGTCTGCCGTGAGGACACGATATTCTTCCTCCAGTTCCGTCTGCAGGTAGTACCTGATTTCCAGATCATCTTCAACAATCAAGACGGATGGTCGCTTGTCGCTCTTGCTCACACCTTCTCCGGGTCCACCAGCAGCCGATGGCTCCGAAATTTCCGCTTCGCCCGCGTGATCAGCAATGGCACCTCCCGCTTCGTACGGAAGCCTGATCTCTGCCCGAATACCCTGATTCGGCTCGCTTTTATAGTGGACGGTACCATTTAGTAGATTGACGTACGTCTGAGCTAGCAGATCGTTTGTCTCACTGTAGGCTCCCATATCAGCCGACGTCCGTTCACTTATCAGAAGGTCCGCCCAGCTCCGGTCGGTATCCCTGACGCCGTACCGCCGATTCTTCGCGGAGATAATCAGATAGCTGCCGGATAATTCCACCTCTACAAAGATCGCATCGCCGTTAGGTGTGTACTTGAACGCGTGGCTGATCAGATTTTCAACGATGTGCCGCAATTTCGGCGCATCAACCTGCCCCATAAGGAGGGGGCGGGACGAGGCGAAGCTCAAGGTCACGTTCCTGCATCTGGCCATGAGGCTGTAGCGATCAACCCCGTCCCGAATGATGGCGATCACATCGTCCAGGGTGGGATTCAGGGTCATATCTATCTCCGAAGCCGGTCCGCCGCCAGCGATTCGCTCCGTGGCCTTCGGCGGTGGATCCATGGTCATTTTTGCCGGACCGCCCGTCTCGTCGATTGTGCTCCGCACGAACGGACTCCCCGACGCGACGTCGGGCGGAACGACCTTCGCCGGTAGATGACCAGGCGCCCTACCGGCCATATGGGGCAAGCGGAGTCGCTGCTCGCTGAGTTTCTGTCTTATGTCCGCATCCCGCTTCCTATCCCTGGTGTTCCCGGGTCCGCGTTTCCGGCTACGCTTATTCCGGTAGGCCACACAGGAAACCAGGCCGAAGAGCATCGATAAGTGGTACAGGCCAACGGCACTTGGGGATGCGTACCAGGGTGGCTTGATGGTGATTCGCAGGCTCACGGATTCGGACGTGTTCCCGGTGGGGGACACTGCTCTGGCTTCGAATTTGTACAAACCGGAGGGAACTTTCGAAAAGTCGACGTGGTCCCTGGCGGGCTGCCACTTATTCTCGTATCCAAGCAGGCGATACTGAAAAGTATGTTCGCCGGATTCCTGCGATAAAGCCAGCAGATCGATACCGAAGTCCCGGTGGTGATGATCGAGCGTGATCTTATCCGATACGAACAGCATTTTATCCAGGACAACCCGCTTGAATACTTCCTGGCCGGGGGAGATCACGTTCCCGGATATATAGAGCTGAGACAGGATCACCTTCGTCGCACCGGGTTGCACGCTGTGGGTAGCCTTCAGGATTCTCCCGCCCCACGTACCTACCCATACGGCATGATCATCGACGTAGAAGGAGGAGACAAAATTCTCTCTGCGGTGCCTGGACTTACTGGGATCAGGATACTCTACTTGAATCTGCTCCCTCCGAGCATCGGTAGCTTTTAGCTGGTTGCCCTCCATAAAGAAATGGAGACCGTCAACCTGTCTCGTACGGTTTATCTCATTGGCGGACAGCCCCAGCATCACTTTAACGCTCGGAGGTACGCTGGCTTGATTCGCGAGCCGAAACGAATCCCGTTCGTAGGAATAAGTGATGTAGCGTTGGTCGGCGGTCAGCGCCCATATCTGCCGATCCGCGTCGGATACAACGTTGCGAATCCGGTTACTGGCGATCGGCCATCCCTTCCGCAGCGGTGGAGGGTAAGCATCAAACTTCTCTCCGTCGTAGCGGTACAATCCGTTTTGGGTACCAAACCACATAAAGCCGATGGAATCCGGGGCTATACCCACAATCTGACTATTCAGCCCGACCCGTAGGTCCTCGATTTTTTTAAAGTGCCGGTTCTGAGCATACAGACCGGTAGTACATAATCCAAAGCAGCATACGAGCAACCAAATTGCCTCAATCTTCCGACCGAATGTTAGGATTTGGGGGTGCATAATCTACTAAAGTCGCGCTGATCCTTAAGCGTTGTCCATGGGCCCGGACCCATTCCGTACGCGCCCCGTAAACTCAAAATAACTTCAGGCCTGCGGGGGCACGGGCTCGAACCCGGTACTACAATGTAATATAATTGCGGGTACCGAGAAAGGCCAGCGAATATAAATCACAAAATATATGCCTGCGCCCCCTTTTCCCTGCCTTTACTCCGCTTATGATGAAATTTGCTACCGTTTGCCAAAGTGAGGGGCCCTTTACGATGGATCAACCTCAGAGGTCAGGGCATAAAAAAAGCAGCCAGCGTAAGCTGGCTGCTCGTGTAATTTAGTAGACCCACAAGGACTCGAACCTTGAACGACAGAACCAAAATCTGTTGTGTTGCCAATTACACCATGGGTCTGACTGTCATTAGCGGCTGCAAATATACATGAGAACCGATAATCACGCAAACGGCGCGCTGTTTTTGTAACCACCAAAAGAAAATGGAAGTTGCCTGCCGCTAGGCTGCGACTACGATATTGGCACATCTGAAGTCGCCATCGTCGGTCCATTCCAGGTAATGATAGGCCGGGTTGCGCTCCCGCAGCAAGAATTCTTCCGCCCGCGCATCGATAAAGAAACTGGTAGGGGGACAGAGATATACCTGAAGATTTCGGTGCGTCACGACACGCACGGAATGGTAGTGACCGCAGAATATCCGGCGCGTCACGCCGTCGGCGGTCAGTATTTCGTGTAAGCGTTCGGTACCCCGGAGCGGGTATTTTCCATCCATGAAGGGGATACCCAGTTGTACCGGAGGATGATGCATGACAATTTCCGATTCCGGATAGGCGGCAAGCCGGTCAGATAGCCAATCCAACTGCGCGTCATCTACAATTCCCATGCTGGTATCGAGGAAGAGAAACGATCGGCCGCCTATTTGCCGGTGGTAATATATCGGATCCTGCGCTGCGCCGCCCAAATCAAATGCGTGGCGCAGCATCTCCCGGCTATCGTGGTTTCCGGCGGTAATACAGACGGGAACCCCCAAATCACCGAGCAAATTCTTAAGCCGGTCGTACACGCCGGCTTGCGGCTCGTGGGCACAGAAATCGCCGGTAAGGAAGTAAGCGTCCGGCTCGAGGGCCCGCGCGTCGGCCAGTACGGACCGAAATCGTTTCTCCACGTCCAGCCCCATAAGAAGCCGTCCGGCTTCCAGTAGGTGGAGGTCAGTAATCTGTATGATGCGTAGCGCCACGAAAAGTCTGGATGATTACCCTTATAACAGCATCGGCCTCCCTACGATTGTAGGAAGGCCGATGTCATGTTAGACGTTTATATCTAGGCCAGTTTCCGGTAAAGGAAAAGCAGGATGATAGCACCCAGAACGGCGATCAGTATGGAACCGATGTTAAAGCCGTCAACGGCTCCGAAGCCGAGTGCACTGCTGATAAACCCGCCGATAACGGCACCTACGATGCCGATCAGAATGGTCACGATCCAGCCTCCGGGATCGGGGCCGGGCATGATCCATTTGGCAAGAGCGCCGGCCACGAGGCCAAGAAGAATCCAAATAAGAATACCCATTGTGGTGTGTGTTAGTGTTTGATGATGATTCGCTTATAGAGCCAAAAAAACGCTGAGATGTTCGGTACACGTCAAAATACTGTTATCCGGATCGCAACCCTGCCGCTCCCCACCGTTCCATTACCTTCGTTGCTCCGTAGCAATTACCCGCCATGCGTAACACCCTTTTTTTTCTGCTGGGCCTGCCCTTCTCCCTCTTCGGCCAGACCGCGGACGGGTTGGTCGCCCACTACCTCTTTGACGGGAATCTGGGCGACGCTCAGGGAAGCTCCGAAAACCTCGGCGTCCAGGAAGGCGCCGTGGATTACGATTGCGGGGTCAGCGGGGAAGCTCTGTACCTGGCAACGGCGCCCGATCTGGTACGTATACCCGGCGGCAGCTCCACCAACGTGAACCGATTATTCAGCGACCTCGACTTTACGGTCAGTTTCTACTTCAAACCGATCGGAGACAATGGGACACAGTACCTGCTGTCCAAGCGGTCCACCGACTGCGCCGTGGAACGGTACTTCAACATCCGCTACGTCGGTGGCTCCAATACGATACAGACCGAGATACGCGAGGGCAGCGTAGCCATCGAAATGTCCTACCCCATCCGGAACGCCGCCTGCTGGCAACACGTGACCGTCCGCCGGAGGGATCGCGAATTGCGCCTGTTCGTCAACGGGGAGTCCGTAGCCGCCGAAACCACCTCCGGCCGGATCGACGCCGAAAACGATGGAGACCTGTTAGTTGGTGGCACGAACTGCCTGACGGGGGCCGAAGAAAACTTTATCGGTCTCCTAGACGATCTCCGGTTCTACGGCCGGGCGCTCGACCAGGATGAGGTAGCGGGTATTTTCACCCGCCCGGATCAGATCCTCAACCCGGACACCCGCTTATTCCTCGGCGAGAGCGTAGAGATCGACCTGAACAGCAACTGCGGCACCGACTTCACCTGGACCCCGCCGGCTGACGTCGCCACGCCCAATATCGCCGAGCCGGTGATCACTCCCACCCAGGCCGGAAGACAGGTTTACGCGGTTGCCATTGCCGACGATCAATCCAACTGCATTGCCCGGGACAGTATCGAGATCACGGTCGTGGATCCGAGTTCGCTTAATTGTGACAAGGTCTACTTCCCCCGGGCCTTTACCCCGAATGGCGTTGGCCCCGAAGAAAACGAAACCTTCGGTATATCCAATCCCTTCGCGGTCCGGCAATTGGTAAGCCTGGAAATCTTCGACCGGTACGGCGCCCAGGTGTTTTCCACGGCCGATGTCTTCGAGCGCTGGGACGGCAATTTCCGCAACGAGCCGGTCAACCCGGGCGTCATGTTATGGCGGATAATTTATCTCTGCGAAGGCCAGGAGATCGTTCGCACGGGCAACGTTACGATTCTTCGGTAGCGAAGTCATCGACGCGGTCCATCCATCTTCCACGGGTGAAATCCGGAAACTGCTGCAGGCTTCCCCCCGCCGCGATGCTCTGCTCCGACAGGGGAGTGACCGCCAGCCAGGTGGCCCCGTCGTACACATCCAACGGAGGGCGCGTCCCGGCCCGCGCTACGCGCACGAAATCGCGGATGAGGAAGTAGTCCATTCCCCCGTGGCCGCCCCCCGCCGCCAGGTCGCCATCTTTCTTCCAGTACGGATGATCGTACCGCTCGAGGTAGGAAGCGGCATCTTCCCACTGGTGCTCGGGTGATTTACCTTCCAGGTGAAGGCTCTTATTCACATCCATCCACAGCCCTTCCGTACCCTGCACCCGGAAACCCAGACTGTAGGGCCGGGGCAGATTCGTGTCGTGGTGGAGGACAACGACCTGGCCATTGACCGTGGAGAGCATGCTCGTTACGACGTCGCCGAGTTTAAATTCGACTTCGGCGTTCGGATGATCCGCCCCCCCGTGGTCCACGATGTACTTATGCAGTCCGCGTGACTTGGTGGCCATCGACGTGAGACCGACGAAGCGATTTCCCCGGTTGATACCGATCATATTTGCCACGGGTCCGAGACCATGGGTCGGGTACAGATCACCGTTGCGGAACTGACTGTGCCGAGTCCGCCAGCGCGCCTCGTGGAAGGCCTTCTCCCCGAACTCGACCCCGTTGCCGTAGGCCGCTTCCCCGTCGTTGAACTTCACCGCCCGTAGATCGTGCTGGTATCCGCCCTCCAGGTGGAGCAGTTCGCCGAACAGGCCCTGCCGCACCATATTGAGCACCGCCATGACGTCACGTCGGTAACAAACATTTTCCAGGAAAAACAGGTGTGTGCCGGTCGCCTCGTGTGTCCGGACGAGTTCCCAGCATTCATCCAGACTGAAGGCGCCGCCCACCTCCAGGCCGGTGTACTTACCGGCCTGCATGGCGGCTACGGCCATGACCGTATGCCAGCGCCATGGCGTGGCGATGATGACGGCATCGACGGGTGCCTCCGCCAGCAGGCGTTGGTAGTCCTCCGGCCCGCGGTCGTACAGGGCGGGACGCTCGAGGTTGCGCTCGTCGAACATGGAATTCGTCCGTTCGATCATGCGCGGATCGATGTCGGCAATCGCGGTGACCCGCACCCGGGGTTGGGCGAGCAGTTCGCCAATGTGGCTCTGCCCGCGGTAGCCACTGCCGAGGATTCCGACGCGCAGTTCCCCGTCCTGAAAAGTGTTTTTACCTGCGCTCGCCGCCCCGGGAATCGCGCTGGCGGCCAGCGTACCTAGAGAAGTCTGAAAGAATTGGCGACGATCGATGGGCATACCTCGGATGGATTGATTCGTCCGAGAAATATAGGAAGATCAACGGTTGTTTTCGGCACGGAGGAGTCGTCGCCCCCAGAGCAGTACCTGAAAGCCGTAGATGGTGAGCCAGATCAGCAGCACCGTATAGCTAAGCGACTGTGCACCGGCGTACCACTCCTGGCGACGCATTTCCACGAAGAAGTAGTTGCTACTGATGAAGTCGCTGAGGGCCAGGATGGCGTAGGCGATCACGAAAAGCATACTCCCCTTCAGCAGCTTGCGGATGTACCACAGCAATCGGGGCAGGGTTCGCTTTCCGAGCTGGTTGCGCCTGCGCCGTAAATACTGGTAGCTGAAGAAAATATAGGCCGGCCATACCACCAGGTAAAGCGCCTGCTCCAGCCCGCCGTAAAACGGGCTGTAGAAGTACCGGCCCTCCGGTAAGCGGAAGGAAGGCATGAGCCAAATGGAAACGAAGAACAGCAACTGGGCCACTGGGAAGATGAAGTGCTTCAGGTCCCCGATCCGCATGCGGTACGACGGATAGAGGCTGAGTTTGACGTGTAAAAACAGCAGGACGGGCAACCACAGCGTAAAGTAGATGGGCAGGAATTCCAGCGGTGGGTGCCGATCGAAGATGCCCGAAAACAGCATGAGAAAGTGAAGCTGCGTAAGGCCGCCGGCGATCAGCAGTGCGCCGTACAGACCGTTTGCCCGGTGGTCGCCGCTCCGCTTCAGAAAGAATAGCCCGCCAATAGCAATGGCCGCCAGCGTGCTGGCGGCCATGAGGCCAATAGGAAGATAATAGAATAGCAGGCGGGCGGCGCTCATACGGCGAAGGTAGCCGATTAAACCCCAATCTTACCGCGATTCAGTTCCTTGTAGAATGACTTGATGTAGCGGGTGATCTCCCGCTTGCTCTGGTTATCGAGTTCGGGATAGGCTTCCACTTTCTCCAGCAGTTCGGCCTCCAGGAACAGCAGTTCGTCGGCGGCACGATCGAAGTCAGGATCAGTCGTGAATTCCCAGACCAGTACGCGGTCGGTCATGGATTTCTGCTCGGGGTGCGTAAGGCGGCCGTAGTCGGGGTTAACCAGTCCGCTGAAGTCGAAGTCGTAAGGTACGGCGGTCAGCATACCCTCTTCATCCTGCATCAGCTTCAGATTACGTCCGAGCATGGTGCTGTAGTCCGGGTTACCGATCATGTACTGGAAGAGGGTAACCTTCTCAATATTAGTGAAGCTGGCCTGAGGAGCGTTGTAGCAGTCTTTGCAGTTGTCCCGATCCAGGCGGTCCTTCAACTCATCGGTATCCTCGATAAGGATAGCGTAGCTCGTGAAGGTGGATCCGTCGGCCGTGTTGACGTACTTGATGGTCAGCAGCTGGGTGCGGAAACTGGCTTCGGGCTCAACCGTACGGTAGAGTTCGTAGATCAATTCCTCGCGAACCAGTGCCTCCTGACCGCCCTCACCGAGGGTACAGTGGGTAACCAGTTTATAGTCATTGTGGGTATTAAGACCGGCAGTGCGGAGAAAGTCTTTATCAAACTGAAGCATGATGGGGGGCATCACGCAGGTCCGACGGCGGTAACGGCCGCGGACGGAGATATCGACGCCAAACATCTGGCCGTTATCAACCACGATACCGTGCATTTCGGTTTCGGTTTTGCGGTTGGCTAGGAGAGTGTCCAGGTTCAGGTGGATTTCGATGGTTTTATCGTCCGTGCGGCTCCACCGGTCGAAGATGCTCTCGCCTTTTTTTGCGGACAGCGAGGCCGAGGCAGCAAGCAAGAGGATGAAGAAAATCGTGGAGCGTGACATGGTGGGTAAGATCAAATGGTGTTTAAATGACGGCGAAAAATTAGCCGGGTTGCACGTTGATTATCAGTATTTTATCTGTTCCTCAACGCTTATATACCAAATGTCGTCCCTCACCCGGCCAATCGCAAATCTGTTCGAGCAGCCCTAGTAATGCATCGACGAATGCGAGGAATCTGCGATGAATGCCGGATTTGTTCGACGAACGCGCCGCTACCCGCCTGAGGCCACCCTGTATGTGCATCTACCGCAATAGGGATAGATGGTTACAGTCGGTCGCCGAAAACATTGCACAATCCGTCAGGCGAAGAACCGCCTTCCTTTCTGTCCCCTTAATCTTCAGGTGATGGGAAAGCTCTCGCTCTATCTAAAACACCTTTTCGTACAACTGCTTCTCATGTTCTTCCACCGGAGCGCGGTCTTCCAGTATCTCGAAGACGTTTCGCTTGATGGTGTGGGCGATATCCCCGGTCGGCAGGTCGTTGCAATCGAGCCCGAACGGGTCTTCGATCTCCTCCCCCATCAGTTCCACCCCGATCAGGGCGAAAACGATCAGCATGCTCAACGGAATAGCACCGTAGCCGAACTGCTCCGAGAGGCCGAAGGGCAACAGCGCGGCGTAGGCCGTGACCAGTACCTTTAAATACACCGCATAGCTGAAGGCAATCGGGGTCTTCTTGATGCGCTCGCAGGCGCCCAGAATGTCGAGCAGGCTCTGGTGCTGCGGCTTGATATTGATGTAGTCGCCCTCGTTGATCTCGCCCTTCCTGTGCGCCTCGGCAATCCGCTGGTAGATGCGCAGGGCGATGAAGTTGGGGATGTGGTCCTTGGTTTCGTAATAGGCGATTTCCTCTTCCGCCAGATAGACGAGCTTCTCCAGGTCGGTGCCGTCACGCAGGTGCTCGGAGAGTGCCAGGCAGAAATTGGCGATGTGCTTGGCCATGAAGCGGCGGATCTCCAGGTCGGAGGGCGGCCAGATGCTGTCTACGTACAGGGCCAGGTTGCGACAATTATTGACGAGGGCACCCCACTGTTTGCGCCCCTCCCACCAGCGGTCGTAGGCGGTAGTGGTCCGAAAGCCAAGGAAGATGGAGAGAATGACCGCCAGCAGCGAGAAGATGGTGCTGTCGACCTGTAAGTAGCGGTGCAGGTCGAAGTATTTGATCAGGCCGATGATCACCGTGGCGTAGGCGCCCATCACCAGGGTGGCGATGAGGATGCGCTGCATCGTGTAGCTGGTGGTCAGGTGAGACACGTGGCTGAACCAGCTACCGTTCGACTTATAGATGATCATCGTTCATGCTTAGAGTTTGACGACCTCCGCCTCCATCGTCTTTCTTCCGAGGTCGATCTGAATTTTCGTTCCTGTTTTGTGGTAGCCGGTAGCTACGTACCCCATTCCCAGGGGATAGTCCAGACTGGGAGCGTGCGTCCCGCTCGTCACTTCACCGATGTTCTCACCGGCTTCGTTCAGGATGGCGTACCCCTGGCGGGGGGCGCGACGGTCGTGTACCCGGAAGGCAATGAGCCGCCGCTGGAGCCCGGCTTCCTTCTGCCGCAGCAGGAAATCCTTACCGACGAAGTCGTCGCCGTTCAGCTTCGTAATCCATCCCAGGCCGGCCTCGAGGGGCGAGGTGGTGTCGTTGATGTCGTTGCCGTACAGGCAGTAGCCCTTCTCCAGCCGCAGGGTATCGCGGGCACCCAGGCCGGCGGGTTTCAGGCCGTGGGGCTTCCCGGCGTCCATGATGGCCTTCCAGACCTTTGCTGCGTGGTCCCCGTCGAAGTACAATTCGAAGCCGCCCGCCCCCGTATAGCCGGTGGCGGAGATCAGTACGTTGTCGACCCCAGCGAGACTACCCCGCACGAAATGGTAGTACGGTATCGCCGCCAGATCGACGTCGGTAAGGGGCTCGAGGATTTCGGTCGCCTTCGGCCCCTGCACGGCCAGCAGGGCGGTGTGGTCGCTGATGTCGAGCATCTCCGCGCCGAAAGTATTGTGGCTGCTGATCCAGTCCCAGTCCTTCTGGATGTTACTCGCGTTTACCACCAGCATGTAGGAAGGATGCTCGCTGTTTTTACTCATGCGTGAATTGGCCGGCAGGCGGTACACCAACAGGTCGTCCACGATGCCCCCTTCGGGTCGCGGCAGGCAGCTGTACTGGGCTTGTCCTTCGACGAGTTTGGTAACGTCGTTGCTCGTTACGTACTGCACCAGATCCTGCGCTCCGGCGCCCCGGACGATAAATTCCCCCATGTGCGATACGTCGAAGATGCCGGCCGCCTCGCGAACGGCGTGGTGCTCTTCCTTGAGCGAACTATACACGAGCGGCATTTCAAAGCCGGCGAAGTTCACGAGTTTTGCCTCCAGGTGGCGATGCGTATCATTGAGGGGGGTGGTTTGCATAACAATTATTTGACGGGAAGGTACACCCGGAACACGGTTCCCCGCGGCTGGTTGTCCCGTAGCTCGATCTGGCCACCGTGTTTTTCCACGATCTGGCGGACGATAAAAAGCCCCAGCCCCGTCCCTTTCGTGCTGCGCGTATCCTCGTTCCCCACGCGGTAAAACTTGGTCCACACCCGCCGCTTTTCCCGGTCCGGTATGCCCATGCCGTTATCTTCTACCGTCCAGACGATCTCCGTATCCCCGCCCCGCGCCAGGGTCGTATGGATGACCGGATGCGGCTGACTGTACTTGGCCGCGTTCTCGAGCAGGTTGACGACCACGCTGGTCAGGCCGGGCTTGTCACCGGAGATAGTGGGGATATCGGGTTCGATGTCCACGTGCACGTTCGCACCCTTATACTTCAGCACCACCCGGTCCGCGGCGTCCTGTACGATCTGGCCAAAGTCGATCTCCTCCCGGTTCAGCTGGTAGACGTTCTCGAGCTTGGCGCTCAACAGCAGGTCGTTGACCAGCGCGGTAAGCCGGTCGGTCTCGGCCAGGGCGTTCGTACTGAGCTTTTGCTGCAGTTCCGGCTTGAGTTCCCGCCGGCGCTGGAAGGTTTCCAGGATCAGCCGGATCCCCGCGAGGGGCGACTTCAACTCATGGGTAATGCTCAACAGAAAGTTCCGCTGCTGCTCGGCGGCGCTGATCTCCTTTTTGAGGTTGCGAAACAGCAGGTATAACCCGCCCGCCAGACTGATGACCAGCAGCAGAGCCTCTCCAAGAATCATGCGCTGCTGCTTCTCGAAGCGCTCGGTAAGTCGCTGGTAATTCTCCGTCAGGCGGAAATCACTGGCCCGCTCAATCCGCTTCTGCACCGCCAGCTCGATGGCCAGCTTATCGACACGTGCGTTATGCGCCTCCTCATTCTTCCGCAGCAACAAAATCGACCACCAACCGAACGCCAGCAGCATATAGGCAATGATGGCGTAACTGATCAGGGGGAGCTTGCGCAAGGGGGTTGGGCTGGTTGGGTTGGTTGGGGTAGTTGCTAGTTGCTAGTTGCTGGTTGCTAGTTTATGGTTGCTGGTTGCTGGTTGCTGAGAAACTAGTAACCAGAAACCAGTACCCAGTACCCAGTACCCCGTTAATTAAAGAAAGAGTCATACTGATTGGCCCCGCCCGTCTTCTTCGCCCGCTCGGGCACGGGGGCATCCAGGTCAAGCACTTCGCTGTCGTTGTTCGCCTGAAGGAGGAGGGTGGACTTCTCTTCGCCCAGCAGGAGCGAGTTGGATTCTTTCTCCCACTGCTCGAGCATATTGAGTCCTTCCTCTTCGAAGACGCCGTTCTGGAGGTCGACGGAGTCCATAAAGTTGGCGGATACTTCCATGAAGCGCTCCATCTCGCCCACTTTATTGGCTACGTCCTCGGTGATGTTCTCCATGGCCATGTCGAACATGGCGCGCTGGTCGGGGTCGCCCTGGATGACGCTCATCGCGGAGTTCATGGCACCGTGGCTAGCGTGAATCGCTTTCCGCTCCTGCTCCTTGACGGCTACCTGGTCGGTAATGTCATCGGCCAGGATCTGGCTGTTTTCGTACATCTTGGTCAGGACCCGGTAGAGTACCTCCATCTTCTTATAGAGCTCCTCCAGCTTGATGTTGCTGTCCTTCAGGCGGCCGGCGCGGCGGCTCTTCAGGATCATCACGTTGCGCTTGTTGGACTCCTTGGCTTTGCCCGCGATCTGCAGGTTGCTGCGGATGTCGCGCTCGTTATTGACGATCTGCTCCTTCAATTTGTGCATCTGCGCACGGAGCTGGCTGATCTGCTTATTCATTTTGCGCAGGTTCCCCTGTAGCTCCTCGACGTAGGTTTTGAGGATACCGATCGGATCGATCTGGACGAACATGCCGGTAATGGCCCGCATCACGCTTTTGTACATGTAGAAGACCAGGTTCCGCATCCGGGGGTCGAAAACCATATACAGCAATCCGGCTACGATCAGCCCCGCAACGACCAGTCCGATCGTGGTGCCGATAAAGCTGAGGATAGCCGCTCCGAAGTTGACCACGACAAAGCCCAGCACTGCCAGGATAGCCACCAGGAACAGGAGGCCGGTCACCCCCTCGGGGCGTTTCCAGAATGACTTCGGTTTCATTTGTGGTGCTTCCATCTTAACTATCATTTAGGGGCCTCGTCAAAGATAACGAACCCGCTTTTGTTACCAAAGGTCCGGGAAGGCCGCTTGGTTTCGGGGCCTCGACCAGTCTCGGGAATTTATCGACTATTTACCATTTTTGCTTTGGCGGCGGGGCGCAGGTAAGATGCTCATCGGATCGGGAAGGTGGGTAGAACATCCGATTCTTTGGCTCCGATAACTGGATTACTTATTCCGGGCGGGGTGAAACGGCGCTTCGCACCGGGGAAGGTAGGTTGGACCGCGCTGCGGTCAGATGGGCATAAACGCAAAATCCCCTCCGGCGAGTCGCCGGAGGGGATTTGCTTGTAGTTCGGAGGCTAGAGCGCCTTAGAACCGCAGGCTAACGGTTTCACCGATACCACAGCCAACCTTTACGCGGTCGCCTTCGCTGAGGCTCCGGGAGAAGGCGTCGGCCTTGATCGGCATGGAACTCCGGTAGGTGGCAATGCGGCGGTTGGCGTCGCCCGTCACTTCGGAATCGATGCTTTTGGCGTAGCTGTACTTGTCGATAGCAGCCAGAACGGCGAGGCGCTGGTCCCAGGCGTCACCGCAGCCGCTGCTCATGCGGGCGTAGATGTCACCGATCAGGATGTAGGGCTTACCCCACCCCGAATTCAGGCCGGCAGCGCGGTTCGCATTGGATCGGGCGCTGCTGTACTGTCCGAGTTTGGCCATCTGGATCTGGGCGATCTGGTAGACGTACTGTGCCTTTTTCTCATTGTCGTCCGTCTTCTCGACGGCGGCTTCATACAGGTCGATGGCGTCACCGTAACGCTCCTCCTCGTAGGCTACCGAAGCGGCGTAGGCGGGGTTCAGGCGAATGCGCTCGGCTTCGTACTCTTCGGCTTTCTCGGCGTAGAGGTCGTCGTACATATTCTGGACCATCACGACATCGGCGTCGGTGCTGTCACAGCCCTGGGCCTTCAGTTTGGTCACGATGTAGCGCAGGATGTCGAGGCTGTCCTTGTTTTCCTGAGCCTTCGGGATCAGCTGTTCCTTGAAGTAGGCGCAGTCGAAGATCTCATCGGCAAATTCCAGAACGTCGGCTTCGAGGTTATCCTTACCGGCCTGGTAGTACTCCGCGTAGTTCTCCTTTTCGATATTGTAATCGGCTACCTTCACGGCTTTGTCGTAAAGCTCGCGGACACGTGCGTTGTCGATCACGTCTTCCTTGAAGTAGTAGTTCAGCAGTTTACCGAGGGGAGCCAGTACGACATATTCGGTATCGTTACCGGCCTGGTCGATGGCGTCTTCCAGCACTTCGATGGCTTCCTCGCTGTAGCCGGCCAGATAGAACATATCCGAACCCTTGCGGCCGAGCAGGAAAGCTTCGTCGTTCGGGTAGCATTGCGCCTGCTCGTCGTAGAGCGTGAAGATCATATCCGTGTACTCCTGCTTCTTGGCCTGATCCTGGGCATTCTGGCGAAGCGCCTTGTAGAACATGCGGCCGTCCTGGTAGTGGAAAGCACGCTGCCCGTCAGCAGCCGGCGCGATATCGTACGCTTTCTTCCAATTGTTGAAGGCGGTTTGAAATTCCCCGTCGCTCATGGCGGCCAGGTCTTCGGCGGTTTTGTCACGAACGAAGTTGCGGTATGCGACGTGTGCATTTTCCGCCTGCTCCTTCTGGGACGAGTCGTTCCAGGTTTCACACTGGGCGTTGACCACAGACACGGAGCTGCAGAAAACCAGCAACAGCGCGAAGGTGCGGATTAGAGTTTGCATATTGGTTTAATTGAGTTTGCGTTTAAAGAACCAGGAATTGTCGTTCAGACTGAATCCCAGTGTAAGTTGTACATAGCTTTCGTCAAGAATATCCGGGACCCCAAATTTACCATATTCGACGGCAAGATCAAGGAAGGATATCTGCTGTCTTGGTAGAGAGATGGGTAATCCCAAGCCTAAAGTAACGGCATTTCGACGGGCTTGCACGCCGTCAATCACTCTTGGGTCGTCTTCCATACGTGCGCCAAGGCGGTACCTGACGCGGGCCCAGTAGTTGTTGTAAGAACTGGCGTTGGGAATCCACTGCACACCAACGGCCATCCGATTGATGTCGGCCAGCTGCTCCGGTTGCCGGGTATTGCGGTAGCTTCCGTACGCCGTACGGCCGTATTCAGCACCCACGAAAAACTTATTGAAATCTTCGTAAGCCACGCCGAACGTATAGCTCGCCGGCAGGTCAACCGTTCCCTGGACGTTCTCCTCGAAGCTAATGGTGTCCCGGACCGCTACGTTACCCAGCGGACTGAATTTACGGAACAGCAGGCTGCTTTCCGAATCCACCGACCCGCCCAGCTGGCCATTGGCTCCCAGGATGATCCGCTTACCGTTAGGTACCGACTCCCCTTCTTCGTTCAGGTCCTTGAAGTTGATAGCGTACTGTACGCCGTAACCCAGGGTGAATCCGCTGAGGCTGATCTCGTCGAGAAACTCCGTAGCCAGTGCCTCCGGTATGCTGTCGAAGATGAGTACCCGGCTGTCGGTGAGTTTTCCGAAGTTATAATTTACGTTCACGCCCCCCGAAAGACCGCGGAAGCGCGCGGCCGTCGACCAGCTGACGCGGTAGGCGCCGCCGTTCCCTTTCAGGTTGTTGGACGTCGATCCGGCGGCTTCGTCGTTGCCCTTGAGCTGTAGGTCGTAGCCGACCAGGGTGGTCGGTGCCAGGGAAAAGGCCATGCCGGCATTCCAGCTGTTCTGCTGCTGCTCCAGACTCAGGTTGATCGGGTTACGCAGGGGGAAGCCCAGGGCCAGGTACCGTAGGTTCCCCTGGTACGTGGTAGCCGAAGCGTTCCGGTCGGTGATGTTGGAGGACCGGCCGTAGAGGCCTATCTCGAAACTGGTTGCCTGTAGGTTGGCCAGACTGGCGGGGTTGAGCAGATTGAGGTGAAAGGCGTCCTGGTAAGTGGATTGCAGGGCTCCCATGCCGGCCTGCGCCGCATGCACCTGATCGAGGGGGTCGCCCAGGCCGAAGCGGCTGAGCGGGCTGTTCTGTTTGGGGCGGATGTCAATGAAGTCCGTGTTGGCCACCTGCGCCAGCGTCTGGCCACTGACGAACAGCAGGCCGACCAGCAGCGCAAAGTAGGGCAGACTTGTTTTACAAAGCTTCGTTGACATAAAAGGACAATATTTGGTTGAGTCCGTACAGGACCAACTGGGGTGAGTGATGAACCGAAATGGAAAAGTGCGGCAACAGCAGCGGGGCGTCTCCCCCGGTCAGCACGACCTGTAGTTCGCGGTAGGTATCGAGCAACCGACGATGTAGACCTTCGATCTCGTACACCACGCCCAGCAGACCTCCGTGCCGGAGCGCCGTTTCCGTGGAGCGCCCTACCGAGTCGGTTACCGGACCGGTACCCACCAGCGGTAGGCGCGCGGTCATTTGGTGCATGGCCCGAAAGCGCATGGTTACACCGGGGCTGATGTTGCCCCCCCGGTAGCGGCCGTCGGCCTCCACCAGATCGAGGGTAACGCAGCTACCTGCATCCACCACGAGCAGGGGGGTGGTATACCGCCCCAGCGTACCGGCCACCACCGCGATCCGGTCCTGTCCGAGCGTTTCGGGGGTCAGGTAATCGGATACGAAGGGCAGGGGCCGTCGGCGATCGAGGGTGTATACGCCACGACCGATCGTTTTCCATTTATCGATCCACCGGTCGGATGGCACGTTTGCCACGGTAGAATAGATGATGTTTTTCACTCCAGGGTTGGTCGCCAGTCCATTAATGCCTTCCCAGTCATCCGGCGCGAACCGGTGGACGGGAGAGACCAACTCGTCGCCGGCGAAAATAGCGGCTTTGGCGCCGGAATTTCCAATGTCGATGACGAGTTGACGGACGGGGGGATTCAACTTAAAGTCGGGTATAAGACGCTGATTTGGGGGCAATCGGTTCTTAAGCGGAAGTTAAATTCCGGAGTGAATAGTTTGGCCTAGTGCTTGAAATGCCGAACACCCGTCGTGACCATCGCCACCTCCGCCTTATTTGCTGCGTCGATGGAATCCTGGTCGCGGATGCTGCCACCCGGCTGGACGACGGCGGTAATGCCAGCCTCGGCGGCAATCTCCACGCAGTCGCTGAAGGGGAAAAAGGCATCGCTGGCCATGACCGCGTCCTGTAATTCGAAACCGAAGTTCTTCGCTTTGGTGACGGCCTGCTTCAGGGCATCGACGCGGCTGGTCTGCCCGCACCCCATCCCGATGAGTTGGTTATCGCGAACGAGGGCGATGGTATTCGACTTGAGGTGCTTGGCACACTTGTTGGCGAAGACCAGGTCGGCGGTTTCCCGGCCGGTGGGCTGCCGCTCGGTGACGACCGTGAACTGGTCGGCACTTTCCGTTTGCAGGTCGGTGTCCTGGACGATCACGCCGTTCAGCAGGCTCTTGAAGCTGAGCGGTTGCTGTTGCAGGTGATGGTACTGCAGGAGTACGCGGTTCTTCTTTTTACTAAGCAGCTGCAGAGCGGAATCGGTGAAGTCCGGAGCTATCAGCACTTCGTAGAAAAGCTTATCGATTTCCTGGGCGGAGGACAGTTCCAGCGGCTGGTTGGTGATCAAAATTCCCCCGAAGGCGGAAACCGGATCTCCGGCGAGGGCGGCCTTCCATGCTTCTAGCTGGGTAGGCCGGACGGCCACGCCGCAGGCATTCGTGTGCTTGAGGATCACGAAGGCCGGATCGGCGTCCTCGAATTCCTTCATGATGCCCACCGCGGCATCGATATCCACGAGGTTATTGAAGCTCAGTTCCTTGCCGTTGAGCTTGGTGAACATCTCATTCAGGCGACCATAGTAAATTGCCTGCTGGTGGGGGTTCTCGCCGTAGCGGAGTTCCTTGGCTTTCATCTCACTCCGCTTGAAGACGGGCAGTTCGCCGTCGGCATTGAAGTAAGTGAAGATGGCCGTGTCGTAATGGCTGCTGACCGCGAAGGCGCGGCGGGCGAGTTTGCGGCGGTCCTCCAGTTCGGAGACGCCCTCCTTCTCGTCGATGATGCTTTGCAGGGTGCCGTAGTCTTCCCGGCTGGGCACGATTAGGATGTCGCGGTAATTCTTCGCAGCTGCGCGAATAAGGGCGATACCGCCGATGTCGATCTTCTCGATGATCAGATCTTCTTCCTCGGTATTGGCTACGGTCTCCTCGAAGGGATACAGATCCACGACGACGAGATCGATCTCGGGAATTTCAAACTGCGCCAGTTGCTTAAGGTGGTCCTCCTCGCGGCGGGCCAGAATGCCGCCGTGGACCTTGGGGTGGAGTGTCTTCACGCGTCCGTCGAGAATGGACGGATAGCCCGTAAGTTCCTCGACCGGAATGACCTCCACGCCGCGATCGCGGATAAAGGTTTCCGTGCCGCCCGTACTGTAGATCGTTACACCGAGTTTGGCCAGCCCATCAATGATGGGTCCGAGGCCCTCCTTATGGTATACGGAGATGAGGGCGGATTTTATCTTACGTGTTGTCATAGGCACGTTTTCGTGAATTCCGCGCTGGGCGGAATGCCGGTTGATTTGGGGCCGCAAAGATACGAAGGATTTAACTGGTCCGCGAGCTCCCTCCCGTTCACCAGTTCCATTCTCGGACCGTCCGTCACCCAAGTCGGCAGACGAGCTGCACTTCGTTTCGCTCGGCGGACGACTACAGACCGACCACCCACCCCTCGTGGTTGACCACTCGTTTGTGGATCTTGGGGTTATGCCCCCAGGGTCGCTCGAGCAGGTCAGTCAAGCCGCCGGTACGCTGTTCCTCCTGCCACCACCGAACGCAAGCCTTTACCTGTTCGCGATCCAAAATCTGCCCTTTCCGCTGCGGAACAGAGAGCAAGCTCGGATATATCTCGGCGTGCCAGATTGCTCCTTCCCGGCTCCCATCACCCGACGCATCCTCTATTTCAAAGGGCCAGACCCGCGAGATGTCCCGCAACCGCTCGTGCTCGCGCAGTGCCCGCACCCGCGGAATGCCCAGTAGGGCCTGGCTTCCGACGCTACCGGCATAAGCCAGCTTCCACACGGGTTGCAGCCGTAAATTAAGGGTTTCGACGTACCGGCGCTCGTTGAGAAATCCCTTCTTAGTCGGAATGGGATATTCAAAATCCCGCTTACTACCCAAAAAAATACCGCTCTGCCCGACAGGGATCCCCCAAAAGGGCCCGCTCGGCGAGGTGATGCGCTCATTAAGCCGGGCGCCTACCTGAAAGCGGTTACTCTTATTCTTCGCGTCGTCCTCCACGATCTCCGAGAGGTAATCCCAGATGGCGCGCCAGGCGGGCTTTCCATTGAGTCGCAGGGCCTTCGCCGTCCCCTTCGGGTAACCGAACGCGAAGTCCCAGCCCACCAGAACCCGCTTGCCCCGCAGCCGGATCAGTCGCCCCGCCAGGTATTCATGACAAGCCTGCCGCGTCCGGAAATACGTCGTCCGGATACGTCCGGTAGCGGTAGCCTCGGCGATCCAAATCGCATCCTTACTGGGCTTCGCCGGACTGGGCTTATTCCGTGCACTCCAGTCGACGGCAATGAAGTGATCAAAAGAAAACATGTGGGAAGGTAGGGACAAAGGGGAAAAGGAGGTGCGGGTTGCGGGTTTCTTCCGCCCGACACGCGCAGGTGCCTCCTGGCGTCGGCGACACTCCGAGGTCGTATCCTTTTCCAGATGTGAATTAGCACAGGACCTGCGAGTGTCGATAGACCTCGGAGTGTCTGGCCCTCCCTGATCGGCCCGATACTAACTAATCCTGGTAACCGCCGTTGTTCTCCGGCCCGACACGCGCAGGTGCTTCCTGGCGTCGGCGACACTCCAAGGTCGTATCCTTTTCCAGAGCTAAGTGAGCACAGGACCTGCGAGTGTCGATAGACCTCGGAGTGTCCGGCCCTCCTGCCCCCTACCCTATTAACAGCGACCAAAGGGAGCTACTAACCAACTAACTCATAAACCCCCTCCCGCTTCTGCTCAATGATGTCCGATTCCAAAAATTCCTCGTACGTCATCAGCGAATCAATCATACCCTTGGGGCCGATCTCGATGATGCGGTTACAGACGGTCTGGGTCAGCTCGTGGTCGTGCGTACTCATGATGAGGTTGCCCTTGAAGTCCCGCAGCGCGTTGTTGAGAGCGGTGATGGATTCCAGGTCGAGGTGGTTAGTGGGCTCGTCGAGAAGCAGGAAGTTCGGGTGGTTGAGCATG
The DNA here is from genome assembly GCF_003390935.1 of Lewinella sp. IMCC34191. Lineage (GTDB taxonomy): Bacteria > Bacteroidota > Bacteroidia > Chitinophagales > Saprospiraceae > Neolewinella. The sequence continues at coordinate 80,586 of NZ_QNQZ01000010.1, forward strand.
GCCTTGGACATCATGCAGCGCACCTTCTCGCCCCCGCTCAGCACCTTCACCTGCTTGTGGACCTCTTCCCCGCCGAAGAGCATCCGGCCGAGGAAGCCGCGGATAAACTGCTCGTCCTTATTCTGGCTGTACTGCCGGAGCCATTCTACCAGGTCGAGACGGCCGACCTCCTCGGTGAAGAAGTCGTTGTTTTCGTTGGGCAGGTACTGCGGGGTGATGGTCTGCCCCCACTCGATGGTGCCGCTATCGGGCTTTTCGATGCCGGCCAGCACTTCGTAGAAGGCGGTGAGCGCGGAGGCTTCCCGGCCGACCAGCGCGATCTTGTCGGGGCTGTTCATCGTGAAGCTGATGTTCTGGAAGAGCACGGTCCCGTCGGGCGATTTCTTACTCAGGTTGCTGACCTTCAGGATCTGGTCGCCGGGCTCCCGCTCAGGTTGGAAAGCGATGAAGGGGTAGCGACGGCTGGAAGGCTTGATCTCCGTGAAGTCGAGTTTCTCGAGCGCTTTCTTGCGGCTGGTCGCCTGCTTCGATTTGGAGGCGTTGGCGGAGAAGCGCTGGATGAACTCCATCATCTCGGCCTTCTTCTGCTCCATCTTCTTGTTCTTGTTCTGCATCTGCTGGGTTGCCAGCTGGCTTGACTGGTACCAGAAGCTGTAGTTGCCCGTGTAGATGCTGGCCTGCTGCCGGTCGATGTCGACGATGTGGGTACAGACCATATCGAGAAAGTACCGGTCGTGACTCACGACGATCACCGTGTTGGGAAAGTCGGCGAGGAAGTCCGCCAGCCAGTGCACGGTGTGTGCGTCCAGGTCGTTCGTCGGCTCATCCAGCAGCAGGATATCGGGATTACCGAAAAGTGCCTGAGCCAGTAGCACCTTTACCTTCTCGGAGCCGCTGAGTTCTTCCATCATCTTATAATGGAGGTCTTCGGTGATGCCCATGTTGGAAAGTAGTTCCGCGGCGTCGGAATCGGCCGTCCAGCCCCCCATTTCGCCGTATTTATTCTCCAGCTCGGCGGCGCGCATCCCGTCTTCGTTGCTGGCCTCGGGGTTCATATAGATAGCGTTCTTCTCCTGCTCGATGGCGTAAAGCTCTTCGTAGCCCATTTTGACCACGTCCAGTACGACCTTATCCTCAAAGCCGAAGTGATTCTGGCTCAGGACTGCCATGCGGTTACCGGGTTCCAGACTGGCCGATCCGCGGTTGGGCGCCAGCTCACCGGACAGCACCTTCAAAAAGGTGGACTTACCGGCGCCGTTGGCACCGATGATCCCGTAGCAATTACCACGTACGAAATTCAGATTCACCTCATTGAAGAGGACGCGTTTGCCGAATTGGACGAGGAGGTCTTGAACGGAGAGCATAAATTGTTGATTTTAAGGGCGCAAAGGTAATCAATTGGTGAATGACCGAATAGTTGAATGACTGAATTGCCATTACCGCCCGGTAAGAAGCGATTTTTAACCGCGCCCTTCAATGCGGTCTCCGACCGCGCAAGCAAAAAGCAGCCTCCGGCGGCGCCCCACCCCCAAAACCGCAGAAAGTCCCCCGTAATCCACCGATCTTTCGACCATGAACCCCTGCACCCTCTCCGCCATCCTCTGCCTCGCTCTGGCGGCCGCCCCGATCTACTCCCAGACCGACTGCGACTGCCCGAGCAATTTCGCCTGGGTAAAGCAAACCTTCGAAAACAACGACGCCGGCTTTACCTACGCCCTGGAGCAGAAGGGAGAAGACGTGTACCGGGCCCATACCGCGGCCATCCAGGCGGCCATTGACACCATTAGCGATCCGGTAACCTGCACGCAGACTATCTACAGTTGGTTACAGTGGTTCCGGCCCGGGCATATCGCGATCCGGCGACTCACCAGTGGTAGTTCCGCATCGCAGGCAATACCCGATCCGGATAGCGTCCGGGCCTCCTTCGCCAATGCACCGCGTATTGAAGGCAGCATCGACGACTTCCTGAGTGCCATCGACCCCGACGACGACCTGGAAGGGGTCTGGACCAGCGGCAGCTACCGCATCGCTACCAGGCGGGTGGGCGACCGCTACGTGGGGGCGATCGTATCCGCCGACAGCGTATACTGGACGCCCGGCCAGATCAAACTCGAATTTACGCCACAGGGGAGCCTGTCGTGGTACATGCAGGATCACAGTCCGCAGGAAGTCGGCCGCCCCGCCCTCCTCGATCGCGATCATCTACTGGCCGATTGGGTACGATTGGACCGGGTGGATTCCAAAAAGGCTTCCGGTTCGGAAGAATCACTTTACCTGCGCGCCGCCGCCAGCGAATTGCCCTTCGTGGAACGCTTGGATGACCACACGCTGTATTTTCGGATCCCTTCTTTTGAGCAGCAGCAGAAGCCGTTCATCGACAGCGTGATCCTGGCCCACTACGCCGAACTGCATGCGACCCCGAACCTGATCCTGGATATCCACAGCGGAACCGGGGGCAGTGACGATGCCTATTCCCAGCTGCTCCCGCTGCTCTACACGAACCCTATCCGGACGCAGGGAGTGGAATACTACGCTACCGAACTGAATAACCAACGCATGCTCGATTTCGCGGCCGACGACGAGTAGGGCTTCGATGAAGAATTCAAGGCCTGGGCCCGCGAATCCTACGATACCCTTCAGCAGCACCTGGGTGAATTCGTCAACCTGAACGACGCTATGTATACCATGGAGTCGTTCGATACCGTTTATCCCTACCCCGCCCGCGTCGCCATCCTGATCGATGGTGGCAACGGCAGTACCGACGAGCAATTTCTGCTGGCGGCCAGGCAGAGCCAGAAGGTCAAGCTCTTCGGGCAGTCCACCTTTGGCGTCCTTGACATCTCGAATATGTACTATATCCCGTCTCCCTGCCAGGAATTCGAGTTGGGCTACTCCCTCACCCGAAGCTTCCGCATTCCGCACCTGGCCATCGACGGGGTGGGTATTCAGCCGGATTACTTCATTGGGGACGAAGTACCCCAATGGGAGTGGGTGGATTACGTGCGGGAAACCTGGGGCTATAAAGATGGGTCTGCTGCGGCGAGCAAGGGTATGTAGAGCATAGTGCCGTCAGTCGACCGTTGGTCAGCGAATCCGTTGGTTGATTTATTAGTCATAACATGCAATACCTCCCGGAAATTCAATAGTTTGGAGGTATGATCGATCGCCACGTCAGGATAGAAAAGATCGACCGGCGGGAGCTTGCCAAGCCGGCTGACGGCGCCTACGCGGTAATCTGGGTAACCGATGGCGTAGCGGGTATCGAGGTGAACGGAGAGCTGTACGGCGATACGGCGAACACGGTATTTTTTCTCCATCCCCGCTTCGACTGGAAGATCCTGCGCGGTCCCGGGAAGGCATCGGCGGGTTACGTGATGTACCTCTCCGACGCGATCCTCAGCCGGCCTGCCCTGAGTCAATTACACATTCAACAGGTGCGTATCCTGGATAGCAATTCGGTCCACACGGCACGGCTGGCACCGGGGATCGAGGTGAGGGTACATACGGTACTGGAAATGCTGGACGAGCTGCTGAGCACCCACCTCAACCACCGGGAAGAAGCGATTTTCGCTCTTATCAATACCTTTTTCGTGTACTGCGACGGGCAGTGCAATATTCAGTCGACCATCGACCGGCGATGCGGTAAATCCACCCTTGTGTACAAGTACAAGCGCCTGGTCAATAAGCGGGTGACGGAGCTGCAGAAGGTTTCCGACTACGCCGATCAACTGCGGGTCTCGGCCGCCTACCTCAACGAGTGTACCAAGGAAATTCTCGGTCGTACGGCTAAAAGCCTGATCACCGAGCAACTGGCGATGCGGGCGCGGCACGCGCTGATGTTTACGGACCAGTCGGCAAAGGAGATCGCCTATTCCCTGGGCTTCTCTTCCCCGGATTACTTTCGGTCGTTTTGCAAGCAGCACATCGGGCTGACGCCTTCGGAGGTAAAGCAGGCTTAAGCGGGGGGGAAGAGAGCGCTAGTGGTCTGCCCAGCTCCGCTGGTCCGCCCACGGGTGGGTTTCCCTGCTTCTTATAGCGGTGGAATTACTCACAGGCGGGGAAAACCTCGCCATTTGCCCCGATTTTCATGGGTAAGCCGGGTGGGTACGCTCCTACTTTAGCTAGCGAACTCAGGGACCGGTTGAGAGCATTTCTTGACGCACCGGTCTACTACATTAATCGCTGTATCCATACACTATGAACCGCAAATCCTTTCTCCGCAACAGTAGCCTCGGTCTGGGGCTGGCCATCCTCCCTACCCTGGCATCAGCCCGTACCGGTAAAACACCCGCCCAACCGAAGGTCGTCCGCGATGCGGAAGGCGAGGTTCTGGACGTCATCGGCGACATCCAGACCCATAAACTGGTGGGCAGCGATACGGGAGGTCAGCTCGTCGAGTGGGTCGATAACGTGGAACCGGGCGTCGGCATTCCGCCACACGTACACACCCGGGAGGATGAGATATTCCGCGTCATCGTGGGGGAGGTGGAGATTACCGTCGGCGACGAAACCACCATCCTACGCGCCGGCGACACGGCCTTCGCCCCCAAACATGTGCCCCACACCTGGAAGGTGGTCGGCACCGAAAAGGCAAAGATGATCACGAGTGCCTTTCCGGCTGGTATCGAAGAGATGTTCCACAAGCTGGCCGAGCTACCGGCGGGCCCGCCGGACTTTGGCAAGGTAGCAGCAATCTGCGGCGAGCAGGGGATCACGTTTGTTTAGTCGTTTACGCACAGCACGGTAGGATGCAGTCTCCGACAGTGCCGGTACAATGCAGCCTCCGGCTGCGGTAAGAAGCTGTCTCCGACAGCGAAGTTCAATGCAGCTTCCGGCTGCGCTGGGAAACACCAAGGTAAAATTACTCAAACGCGCGGCGGGGCGCAGGTGAAATACCTGACTGGAGAACAGGAATGCCTAGTACAAAGTCCCAGTCTAAAACTAGCCGCTAGTACCCGATTCGGTACCTTATACCAAAATGTAGTCCATGGGCGACCGGGATACCGGCTTAATCGATGATGACATTCCCCGCCACTTCTCCCCCGTGGCGGTGGATATGGCTAAGTGCTATTGTGTGTGCATCGTCAAAGCCGTCCGCCTAACCTGTTCCTTTGACGTGGGAAAACGGTGGCTTCTCGGCTTGAGCACATTGCTGCTCGCTCTGCTACCTGCGTCCATAACCGGGCAGGATACCATCAGCGGTCGGATAACCACTTGCGGAAGCACGGCACCAATTCCTTACGCAACGGTGTACCATCGTCTTTCAGGTGTCGGCACGCTAGCGGATTCCACGGGTAAATTCGAACTGATATTGCCCACCGGTTCTCCACGGGTCGACAGCCTGACCGTCTCGTCGGTTGGCTACCTGTCGGCGATAGCCCCCTTTCGACGAAATGGAGAATTGACGGCCGCTGTTTGCCTGAAAGCGTCGACCATCGACCTTCCGACCGCCACGGCTACCGCCGCCCGATTCAACCGGGAAAGTACGTTCGGAAACCGCTCGGAATCCCGCAATATCGTTTCCGGGTGGTCCGTAGCACCACGGAACGGGGCGGAGCGTGGCTCCCGTATCCGCCTGCCGGGGAAGAGTGAATACATCCTCAAAACCATACGGCTGCATATTGCGGAATCCACCTACGACAGCCTGCGACTCCGCTTCCATATCTATGCGGAAGCAGACCCCACGCCCAAGGTACGCCCACAGTACAGCTGGCTGGTCGATACCGGGCAATCATCGGGTTGGATTTCGGTCGACGTACTGGGCGACGCCATCTCCTTACGGGAAGAGGTGTTCGTATCGGTTGAAGTCGTGGAAGCCTGGTCTGACCGATCCGCCAACCAACTCTACCTCTCGGCGGGGCTGTTAACGGACGGGCTCTACTATCGGGAGCGACACTTCGGAGTGTGGGAGCGGGCTAGGGCCGGCTTGTCAATTTGCGTGGTTGCTTTGGGGGAATAGTGGGTTGGGCGGCGAAGGGAACTCGGGGAGGAATGCTGCCACTTCCGCGTGGCCGGGGACAAAATCTACGATATACCTTCCCTAGCGAGTGAGGCAGCACCGTTTATACTTTCTCCCGCTGCCACAGGGGCAAGGCTCATTACGCCCAATCTTTCGTTGTTTCGGGCGCGGTTTTGCTAGGATCGGTTGCGGTCGTCTGCGGCGGGGGAAGTAGTCGTAGGGCGACTGCGGTAGTTTTAACCCTTTGGGTTCGTAATCCATTTCGGTAAAACCGGATTTGATCTCATTCAGGTTACCCGCGAAGCTATCAATCACCAGACCGGCAGCATAAAGCCGCTCGACTAGGGGGATGAATTTTTCCTCCTTCGTATCGATCCAGTCCGTCACCATTCCGCTCACGAAATTCGGATCGGCTACCGTGTCGGGCGCGGCCGGACCCAGCAAATGATCCGTCAACTGTTCATAATGCTGTATAATTTCTTCCCGCCGATCTGGCTCGGAAACGTACATCCGGGTACCGAGTTGGTTGAGGATAGCGCGCTGGTACCAGTCGTGTCCGGGTTCTTTCAGGTAACCGAAAAATAGATCCATCCGGTCCTTTAGCAGGGGATAGAATACGGTAAAATCTTCTTCACTCCAGTCACCGATGAAGGCATCGAAAAGGTCCCGGGGTAGCCGGTAAATGTCCAGCGCGTCGTCCAGTGCCTCTCGCTCGCCCAAAATGGCGAGGAAGCGCATCGCGAAAAAAGGCCCGTTGAGTCGTTCCCAATGGCCTTCGAATTCCGCTTCGTCCAGCAGCTCATCGCTCCGCTCCGGGTCATTACGAAGTATGGTACGTAAGTCCCGGACGAGGGTTTCCCGCGGCAAGGCGAGGATGGTATCGATGTGCTGGCGACTGAGTTCGTCCTTATGGACGGAACGAAGAATATTTAATTCCGGATGGGTGAGTTGCATATTCGGCTAATTATGAAATGACCCGATTGATGGCGTTTCAGACTTAAACAACGGGAACAACCTTCTTAGACTAACCCCCTACCCTACATTCCCATTAACCTCCCGCAAAATCCCCAAAATTCGCCGACTGGAGGCTTGGTCAAACAACCCCAACACCCCCTCATCGTGCTGATCCGTAAACGGGGGCTCGAAGAGCATCTTCGGCTCGATGGTCCCGTTCTGGGTGAGGTAGCGGATGATGTTGTCGATGACGGTCATTTGGTCGGCACGGAGGGGGGGCGATAATCAAGGGGGAAAGGTAGGGAACGGGGGGATTCTGGTGGTTTATAGGTTGCGTTTCTCCTGCGCTCCGCCGCCATACAATTTTCAATCAGCCCACCAACCCGCAGTAAGACGGGGAAGGTGTAAAAGGGGTACAGACAAAAGTCCGATTCATTACATCTAGGGAGGACCGACCGGAAAGGAATTGAATAATTTGCTAGCGTGAAAGCACGCCATTTAATTGCTCGTGCTGCAACCGTGTCCGCGGGGGGCGGCAGGCTTATATTCCCTGCCTTCCGCTGAGTGTGCGGCGCGCTTTCCGATGTAAACAATACCGATGGCCGAATCCGTCAACATTCTCATCGAATTCCGAGCTGACGCCGAAGAATCCGCGTTTGCCCCGGATGAATTGCCTTCCCCGAAAAATAATATCCCTTCCCTTCGCCTCGATCCGGAATACCCTCCCATCCCTATGGAAGGCGAAGACCAAGGTTTTTTGCCGCCCGAGACTACGTGGATCCGACGGGCTACGATAGAAACTGGTGACCTGCCAATACTTAAAAGAGACCCGCGGGTAGTGGCCGTGTATCAGGATGCCCGGATAGCCCCCTTTGAAGTGCGCGACGGTCGTAAGGAGCCAAGTTCTTCGTCTTCCACTAGCTCTTCCTTTCCGGATTACGATTGCGATTTGAAAAACGGGAAAGGGGACTTCGACACCGTGTTGAAGAAAATCGGCGCAGATCGGTTGCGGGAAAATGGTATTACGGGAGAGGGAATTGCTGTCGGGATTGTCGATGCCGGTCTCCTTTCCGCCGAGCGGCATGGGGAGTACGGGGTACGGAACGTAACGGATGGTTGTCCGGACAACTGGGGAAATCGCGCGTACTGGAAAGGACACGGTGCAATGGTAGCCACCACTGTTCTGGCCATCGCTCCCGATGCGGAATTGTACGATATACGATTAAGCGACGACGCGTTGATTTCGGACGCCATACGTGGCTTTCAATGGGCAATGGATAGATACCAAAAAACGGGCAAGCCGCATATTCTTTCCAACAGTTGGGGGATTTACCATCGGGAAGAGAGTGAAGATTTCATCGAGTATGCCAGCTCCTTCGATCACCTCTTTACCAAAAAGGTGCGAAAGGCAATTGGATTGGGAATGATCGTAGTATTCGCGGCGGGTAACTGTGGAGAAAACTGCCCTGACTCTAGATGTGGCGAAAGTGGGCCGGGCAAAAGCATTTGGGGGGCTAACGGATTGGAGGAGGTGATTACCGTCGGAGCAATAAACTGCAACGACGGGGTTATAGGCTACAGCAGCCAAGGGCCAGCCGCCCTCCATCCCTTGAAACCAGATATTTGTGGACTGAGTCACTTTAACGGCTCTGATAAAATTTACACCGGCACCTCAGCCGCCTGTCCGGTAGTGGCAGGTGCCGCCGCCCTGTTGAAACAAGCGAATAATAAGCTGGATGGGTTACAGGCGAGGCGATTGTTCAATGAAACAGCCAGGCAAATCGGGGACGTAGCGGGATGGAACGCCAAAACCGGACACGGCTTAGTTCGAGTGGATACTGCCTGGGAAAAGATGCTGGACAGCGGTGGTGAATCACCTCACAACGCGGTCTGATTTACTTCACCAGAGCTTAGCTGATCCTACGCGCGTTTTCGCTCTATTGTCGCGACTTGAAAAGCCACAACCAAAAAAATAAGCTTACCCACGCATTCGAGAAAATGTAAATACCTTTTTGAACCACATCAACTTATACCGATGAATGTATTTCAAGCAAGTCTAGATAACTACGATCCTAAAAAGCCTTTAGCCGGCATGGACGGCACCACACCGGAAGGCAGTGTCGACCTGGATACATTATCTCCCACTTTGGTTAACGGCACATTCTGCTTCCGGCTCACTTCCGACCGAACTACTCCTTTTACATACAGTGAAGGCGAACGCCACAGGTGCCGACTACGTACTCTGGTTTTGCCCAGAAATATGTACCGCATTAAAAACGTAACGCCGGAGGGGCAAAAAGATATGGCAGAAACGCCATTATTGACAGTGGCGGAAGCGGATGAAGACGGCCATACGATCGAGTCAGGTGAAGTCCTGCTGGTCGACGTGTACGAAGATGGGGACATTCCCGACGATCCGGTGTATCATTCCTCCTTTGCGAAAATACATCCTTGTGCGTACGGAACGGTACCCGACATCGCCGACTTGCCGGCAGGCGCCACTCCTGTAATGGCCCAATTACTAAGTATGGCTGGCGGATATGGTACCTCCGGGGGTGGTGGAAACCCGTGCTGTAAGCTCACGCTGGCGTACGGACCGGACGGCAGCCGGACATATTTAGCGGTGATGTGGGATTGGGAAAAGACTTACGGTCGTCACGATCCAAAGCGCAAGGCTAAAAACAACCGTACCCACCTGGAAACGGTCTTCGCCGAGCTAAAAAAAGAGCTCAAAAACTCGCCTGTCCCCCTCCTTGCCACAGACGGCCCGGATGGGAGTATTGTCTGGCTCACTTTGCCTACCAAGAGCAAAAAGCACTTAGAGAAACTAGATGCCATCCTCCAGGAGACGGTCATCGAGAATGTGGACTTCCCCGTGCCCTCCCCCTATTTCTTCGACGGTCCCGATGTCGCGGTAAGTAAATCCTTTGGTAAAGATGTCTACGATCAATTGCAGAACCTAACTAACAATTAGCCCGGCCCAGAAGACGGGGGCAACCCACCTGCCGCCTAGGTCTCCGGACCGGCATTTGCGTTGGGCCCGCGCCAGGGCATCCTCGGCCGTGGCGCCCTCGAGCAGATGCTGGTAAAACTCAGGAAGAATAGCCGCCGTGGCCGCCGCCGGAATATCAAAAAGAGAGGAAACAACGTGGGGAACGCCCGCCTGCTTAAAATTGCGCCGGAGGCTAAATGTACCTTCCCGTCCGCTGGTAAATCCCTGCCCGCCGGAACAGGCCGCCAGCACGACCAGTCTGGCCGTAAGCGGAAGATGATCGATGCGCCGCCCGTTCAAACTGTCCGTGGTGCTTAGATAGAGGTGGTTTTCGTACAATTTTAATGGATTGCCGGTGGCGTGAACGGCTAGTTGTAGCCAGTCAAAATCTATGGCATCATGGAGTAGCGACCGCGAAGTGCTCTCCTCACCCAGGTAGAATCGGCACCGAAGTTGCGGATCCTGTTGCAGCTTATCCGTAAGCACTGAGAAGTAATTCGTCAAACCGGGGTGTACCCAAGATCCGACCGAGACGGTTTTGGCAGATGGTATAGGAGGAGTACGCGCAGCACCCGTCAGCGTGAAAGTTCGCCAACTATCCACCTGCCGGAGCGCATAGCGTTCCACCATCAGCTGCTTACCCGGTAACGGCAATGCCGCGAAAGGCATCAGGCCGAGGGTCACTGAAGGAGACAGGAGGATAGAGGTACGCTGCCGTAAGCGCTCATCGTACACCGGCCCGAAGATTGCATTAAACAGCGTATCAGCAACCGGAGAAATTCGGTTTACGTCGGTACAGGCTGCAGTGAATTCGGCTACCCAGTTCTGCAGCGTCCGGAGCGGCACGTCGAGTTTATACGCCAGCGCGGAATCCGCATCCACGTAAACGGCAAAAACATCGTCGCCCGAATCAGCGAACTCGATAAAGCACTGATCTCTACGCAGTGCGCGTTGGATATCTTCTACGGAAAAACTGAGTCGATCCGAGCGGTCGGTGACATTGGCTCTTTGGTGAAGTGAGTGAGCCTGTACGATCCGGACAAACTGATTGATCTCGGGTACGGAAAGTTTTAGATGTTTGGCGTACTTGAGCTTCAAACCGGCGAGGCTAACCTCGTTCGCGATGCGCTCTTCAGACAGCTGTTGCTCTTGTTGAAGATCCATGGACAACATGTGCGTTCTCCCCAATTCTAAAATGGTCAATAACGACTGCAGCGTTTCCGCGTTCCGGTGATAATCATGGTAGTGGAAAGCCGCGGTGAGCGCACGACGGATCAACCGCTCACCCAGCGTGGTGAGCCGGTTAAAAAGCGACTCTTCACTCACCGTTGCCAATGCATCCGTGTACCGCTTTACGGACCGTTGGCTATAGATGTAGGCTCGCTGGAGGTCGGTATAAGTACCCTCTTGCAGGTACCTTTGGAGGTAAATTTCTGCGTGCTCGGACACTACGAAAGAGCACCGGACATGTTGTGTACAGTCACTGACCTCCGAAATTGCATACTCCTTTGTACAACAATCAAAGTAATCCAACATATTACGACTACTTGCGAGGGCCTTATCGTAATCTCCAAGAAGAAGGCTCTCTCTACGGATACCGTAGAACCCCTCTTCAGTGATTATCTGCCGGAAATAGGGTCCCTTTGCTATCATCTGTTCGAAGAGGTATAGGGCCGTGTCCGGGTGGCCGTGAAGGAGTTGGTGTTTCGCCGGGGCCCGATGAACGTTGACGTAGCCGGGACGTTCAGTCGGGGCGGGGGGCAGCCTGGTCAGTATTTCAGGCGTTGGGTCCTCACCAGGAGCGTACCTGCTCAGTGCGATCTGGAGGTTTTCCTGAATAATCGATCGCCAGGGCGACGGCCGATCGCCGAGCAGGGTATAAGCTTCCACCAACGCCTCCAAGCCCCGCTCCCATTCCGCCAACCTATCTTCATCGATACGCAATATTGAACCCCGCTGCTGACGGGCGCTGCCCTGGATGTTCAGTAAAAGCGCCGTAAGCAACCGCTCTTCCTCTCTTGCCGGCGTAAGCAGACGGATGCCCGCGGCGGCCATTACGTCTACCTCGATCCAAGACCAGTCGAAGTAGGCGACGTAGGCGTGACACAGGTACTGGCGGGCGCGGAGCTGATCTGACCCGAATGCAGGGAAATTTGCCAGGGCTAGATCGGTATAATGACGGATGGAATCGGTGTAGCGAGTAAATTCGAAATGCAATAGCGCGGCATACTGAAAAACTTCGGTCCGAGTCGTGGCGGATATAGAATCCGAATGGGCGGAAACGTATGTAGCGAGCCAACGCGCGCGACGGAGTCCTTCTTGCAGATCCAGTGCGGCATAATCCGAGCGAAGTCGGGTCAGGGAGTCTGCAGCGGTAGTCTCATACCGAAACAGGGTCAAGGTTACCTCCTGATCCTGGCGGCAACCGCTTAGGTATACTAGCAATGGGAAGCAGACTAAGAATGCTGCTTTCGAAAAATGTACGAATTGTTCGAGCCGATATTCCAGCTTTGGCATACTCCTTGGGTAAATGACAGTACCAATAAAGCTACAAGCCTTGACTATTTCGAGTTGGAGGCATCGGCATGCGAACAAATTCTTGCCCAAATTCGGCTGTGGTCTCAGCTCCCGCTAGTTGCCATGGTGCTAGCAGTATCGTCGTCCACGGCCCGCTTCTAGCGGTAATCTAGCCAGCGGACCGGGTGGGAACATCATTGCATGGCCCTTGTAGCAAGATATTCCCACCCGGTAGCTAGTATAGTAGCTACCCCCGAAAGTGGAACTACATCGAGAGTCGTTGCATAGCCCTACCGCCCCTCCTTCACCACCCGTAGCGTAGTCATTTCCCCATCCACCCGGAACTGGAACAAGAGTAAGCCGTTGGGCAGCCCCGTCAGGTCCAGCGATCGACCGCTCTCTACCCGGGGGTAGTCGGCTAGTTGCCGGCCGTCGGCACCGAAGATGCGGAGGGTGGGTTGCTTATCGGCTAGTTGGGTGCCGTAGGTGACGGTGATGTTATTTTGGGTGGGGTTGGGGGAGAGACGGATAGCGCCTTGTGTGAGGATTTGGTTGGTGCTGGTGGTGGTGCAGCCTTCGGTGGTTTGGAAAACTAGGGAGTAAAGTTGTTGACTAAATTGACTATTGCTTTGCGCGATTACCTGTACATAGTATAGTCCACTGTCTTGAGCGATTAAATAAATCGGATCGCCCGGTTGGTCTTGTTGTAATTGCACTTGGTCATATGTTGCATTATAAGCATAAAGAGATATAAATATATCCGGATTTGCATTGCCGAAATCGATAACTACTGTATCGCTATTATCCACTAAAACGCTGTATATATCTTGATCCCCCTGAGGAAATATACTAGCATAAATTGTGTCGCAAAGTGACACGGTGGTAGCCAAGGCAAAGTCGTTATTGCATTCATACAAATCCATAGTATCCAGTACTACGGTTAGGCGGTAGGGTTCCCTACTCGTTTCATTGTCTCCCCGGTCCCGCAGGCGTACGTAATAGGTTCCCGGGTCACAGAGTAACTCAGTCAAGTTCACCGGGCCGTCATTCGACCCGTAGCGCTGAAGAATTTCCCGTTCGTCCGCCCCGAACAGGGTGATTTCCATTTCAATACCACCCCGTACACCGGTAACGTCCGCGATGACCGATCCCGCACGCGGCACTTCGAACGCAAAGAAATCGGCGTCCGCGGTGCCCAATATCTGACCGTCAACGAAGGCTCCGAATTCGATCGCAGCGGCCTCGTCGAAGTTGTTGTTACACTCGTACGTATCCGTGGTATCCAATGCTACGGTAAGGCGATAGGGTTCCCGGCTCGTCTCATTGTCTCCCCGGTCCCGCAGGCGTACGTAATAGGTTCCCGGGTCACATAGTAACTCGGTCAGGTTCACCGGACCGTCATTCGACCCGTACCGCTGCAGGATTTCCCGTTCGTCCGCCCCGAATAGCGTAATCTCCATTTCGATGCCTCCCCGGACGCCCGTAACGTCCGCTACGACCGACCCCGCACGCGGCATTTCGAACGCAAAGAAATCGGCATCCGCGGTGCCCAATATCTGACCGTCAATGAAGGCTCCGAATTCGATTGCAGCGGCCTCGTCAAAGTTGTTGTTGCACTCGTATGTATCCGTGGTATCCAGAGCTACGGTAAGGCGATAGGGTTCCCGGCTTGTCTCATTGTCTCCCCTGTCCCGCAGACGCAAGTAATAGGTCCCCGGGTCACAGACTAACTCAGTCAGATTCACCGGACCGTCATTTGACCCGTACCGCTGCAGGATTTCCCGTTCGTCCGCCCCAAATAGCGTAATCTCCATTTCGATGCCTCCCCGGACGCCCGTAACGTCCGTGACGACCGACCCCGCTCGCGGCATTTCGAACGCAAAGAAATCGGCGTCCGCGGTGCCTAAAATTTGACCATCAATGAGTGCTCCAAATTCGATTTGAGATGCATCGTCAAAGCTGTTGTTGCATTCGTAAACATCTGTGGTGTCCAGTACGACGGTCAAGCGGTAGCGTTCAGGGCTCGTCTCGTTGTCGCCGCGGTCCTTTAGGCGTAAGTAATACATTCCCGGTTCACAAACCAACTCAGTCAGGTTTACCGGCCCGTCATTCGACCCGTAGCGCTGCAGGATTTCCCGTTCGTCCGCTCCGAGTAGCGTAATCTCCATTTCAATACCACCCCGGACGCCCGTAACGTCCGCAATGACCGACCCCGCACGCGGCACTTCAAACGCGAAATAATCATTATCCCCAATAGGATCGATTGACCCTTCTATACCGGCGGCGAGTGCCTCAAGCGAAACGACCGTAGCCTCGCTAAACCCATTATTAGGCTCATTCCCATCCTGCCCGAAAATCAATGAGCAAAGTAAGAGGGCCGGAAAAAAAAGTAGAATTCGTTTCATATTACAAAGGGGGTTTAGTTCAGTTGGCGGCAACCGAATGGGAGTAGAAAGAATGGATATGCTGGATACCACCCGATAAGCCGGGATGGTCAGGCTGGCAGTGCAGCAGTTACATGCGGGGCGTAGTTCACCCTTCCTATCCGTAGGAGGTGGGGAGGGCGAGTCATTCAGAGTCGGTATGTGGGTACGGAGTCCGGAAATCGCCTCAGAATGTTTCGATGAGGCGTGCGGTCATCTTTTTAGCGGTGTTCGTCGTAGTGTGCAACAAATATATACACCGCTTCATAGTATAGAAAGATATTCTGACAATATTTTTCTCAATACAAAGAATATTTTTGCCAATTCATCTATTGCAAATATACTTGTCTTAGCAAATATTATTTAATCTGCAGCCCACTTTTGCGTACCGTATATGCGAAAATCTTTACGGAAAAGCGCATATGATTGATGGGCATATGTACATATCGATCTCGGTAATACCCCTTATCCTGCGCTCCGTCGCCAAAAAATGAAGGCTGAGGGTATAGCCGGGCAGTACCCGCTATCCTTGGCTGCCTGCTACCGCAGACGGCGAAAACTGCCCGGCAATTCTTAAGTTTGAGGCCAAACCACTGACGTTCTGCCCCTTAGTCACCAGCTCCCCCTAACCATGCGCTACTACCTCCTACTGCTCTTTGTTTGCCTCCTAACCCTCCCCACCACCGCCCAACGCGGCAAAAAAGCCACCCCCGAGGAAGAACCGGCTAAAGAGGAAACCCCCACCCACCTCCAATCCAGCACGTACAGTGCGCTCAAGTGGCGCAGCATAGGCCCCTCCGTAACCTCCGGACGCGTAGCCGACTTTGCCATAAACCCCGACAACCCCAGCGAGTACTACGTAGCCACCGCCTCCGGCGGCGTCTGGAAGACCGTAAACCGGGGTACCACCTACGAGCCCCTATTCGACAGACAGGGCTCGTACTCCATCGGCTGCGTATCGCTAGACCCGAATAATCACCAGACCGTCTGGGTAGGCAGCGGAGAGAACAACAACCAGCGCTCCGTAGGCTACGGCGACGGGGTCTACAAATCCACCGACGGCGGGAAGTCGTGGAAGAATATGGGCCTGAAGGAGTCAGAGCACATCGCTAATGTTCTCGTGGATCCCACCGATTCCGACATCGTCTGGGTAGCCGCCTACGGACCCGTCTGGAGCAACGGTGGCGACCGCGGCGTCTATAAATCCACCGACGGCGGGGAAACCTGGGAAACCAGCAAGCAAATCAGCGACTACACCGGCTGCAACGACCTTCGCATGGACCCCCGCGACCCCAACGTGCTCTACGCCGCCTTCCACCAGCGGCAGCGCAAGGTGTTTACCTACCTGGGCGGCGGACCGGAATCCGGCCTCTACAAGACCACCGACGGCGGCGTCACCTGGACCCAGCTCAAGGGCGGCCTCCCCGGCGGCGACCTCGGCCGCATCGGCATCGATGTCTCTCCCGTTAATCCCGACGTGGTATACGCCGTAGTCGAAGCCCCTGACGGCAAGGGCGGCATCTACCGCAGCGACAACGGCGGCGAAAGCTGGAGCAAGCAGAGTGGCACCTTCACCAGCGGCAACTACTACCAGGAGCTTACCTGTGACCCGGTTAATGTTGACCGCATCTTCATCACCGATACCTACTATAAAGTCAGCGACGACGGCGGCAAGACCGTCCGCAACCTCGGGGAACTGAACAAGCACATCGACAACCACGCGATCTGGATCGATCCCGCTGATACCGACCACCTCCTCGTGGGCTGCGACGGCGGCGTCTACGAAACCTGGGACTTCGCCGGCACCTGGCACTTCAAAGAGAATCTACCCGTAACCCAGTTCTATAAGGTGGCGACGGATCAGTCCGGGCCCTTCTACCACGTCCACGGCGGTACGCAGGACAACCTCAGTCTCGGCGGCCCCAATAAGAACACCAGCGTCAACGGCATCGTGAACAGCGACTGGTACATCACCAGCACCGGCGACGGCTTCGAATCCCAGGTCGACCCCACCGACCCGAACATCATCTACGCCCAGGCGCAGTACGGCAGCCTCAACCGCTTCGACCGGCGCAGCGGCGAACACCTCTACATTCAACCTACCGAGGGGGCTGACGACGAGGCCCTGCGCTGGAACTGGGACGCCCCCCTGACCATCAGTCACCATCAGCCGACGCGGCTGTACTTCGGCGCCAATAAAGTATTCCGCACCGACGACCGCGGCAACAGCTGGCGCCTCATCAGCCCGGACCTGACGCGCGGCATCGACCGCAACACCCTGCCGGTCATGGATCAGGTCTGGAGCGTAGACGCCATCGCCAAGAATAGTTCCACCTCCATCTTCGGGCAGACCACCACCATTGCCGAAAGCGCCCTGGACGAGAACCTGCTCTGGGTCGGCACCGACGACGGCCTGCTCCATAAAACCACCAACGGCGGCGAAAGCTGGGAGAAATTCGACAACCTCACCGGCATCCCCGACATGAGCTACGTCAACCAGGTCATCGCCGGGCTCCACGACCGCAACGTGGCCTACGTCGCTTACAACAACCACAAATACGGTGACTTTAAGCCCTATCTCCTGAAGACGAGCGACGGCGGAGCCACCTGGACCAACATCGCCGGCACCCTCCCCGAGCGCGGCAGCGTCTACACCATCGCCGAGGACCACGAGGATCCCGACCTGCTCTTCTGCGGTACGGAATTCGGGGCCTACTTCAGCCCCGACGGCGGCGAAAACTGGGTAGAGCTCGGTAGCGGCCTCCCCACCATCGCCGTGCGCGACATCGAGATCCAGCGGCAGGAGAACGACGTGGTGATCGCTACCTTCGGTCGGGGTTTCTACGTGCTGGACGACTACAGCCCCCTCCGCAACCTCGACGAGCAGACCTTCGAGCAGGACGCGGCCCTCATGGCCACCCGCGACCCCTGGCTGTATATCGAACGGGCACCCCTCGGGCTGCGCGACAAGGGCCACCTCGGCAGCAGCTACTTCCGCTCCGACAATCCGGAATATGGCGCCGCCTTCACCTACTACGTCAAGGAGGTACCGAAGACCATCAAGGAACAGCGCCAGGAACGCGAGCAGGAGATCATGGCCCGCAAGGAATCCGTCTACTATCCCAGCATCGACTCCTTCCGCCTCGAGCAGCGGCAGGAGGATCCCTTCCTCCTCTTCACCGTTCGCAACGCGGAGGGTGAAGTCGTTCGGCAAATAAAAAGGGCGGCGAGCGCAGGTTTAAGCCAGATCCATTGGGACCTGCGCTATCCCCCTGCGGACCCGGTCAATGGTCGCTACACCCCTGCACCGGATCAACTCTTCGGTAGTGCGTCCATGGGCCCGCTGGTCCCCCCGGGCAACTACACTGTAGCCATGAGCCAATTCTTCGACGGCGAACTCACCGAGCTGGCCGAGCCGGTCGAATTCCGCGTCAAGTACCTCGACCAGGCCACCCTCCCCACCGAGGACTGGGATGAGTACGACGCCTTCGTCCGCGACGTGATGGACCTTAGCAAGGCACTCAGCGCCGTCTCCGGTATTCGCAGTAACCTCGACGATCGACTGGATGCCCTGGAAACCGCCGCCCTGGAGACGACCGCCAGCCCCGAAGCCGCCCTTACCTCCCTCTACGACCTCCGCGAACGACTGGCCAACTTCACCACGGAACTCTACGGCGACCGTACACGTAGCTCCCTGAAAATGGAAACCGCCCCCTCGGTAGCCGGCCGCATCGGCAGCGTCGAGTACGGGATGTGGAATGTCACCAGCGATCCCACCGAAACCTTCAAGGAAAGCTACCGGGTGGCCGCCGAGGCCTTTGCACCTCTCCTGGATGAGTTGAAGGCCATCGATACCGACGTACGCAAACTGGAACAGGAACTCGAAGCCGAGGGCGCCCCTTACACCCCCGGCCGCTGGCCCGACTGGTCCCGCGAGTAAGCTCCAGCCGTCCGCCGAGCGTAGCTCGTCTGCCGGCGGGTCGACCGTAGTTTAACCCACCTATGAAAACCGCGCTGCACCGTTTCATTCGCCTTCTTCTTCTCGTCAGTCTGGTACTATTTCTGGGTGTTCGCAGCCTGCTTCCCAAGTTGATTTACAAGCCGTACAGCCGGCCCTGCCCCCGAGTGGAAGCCGAGGCGATCACTACCCGCACCTTCACCCCCCGCTCCCGGCATCTTACTGCCCGCCAACGTGATCACGCCCGACAGCCTGCGGGGTACCGTGCTCCTGATCCACGGTAAGAGCGGTTGTAAGGAGCGCTATTACGACCTACAGCAGCAGTTTGCCGCCATCGGCGTTCGCACCTTGGCCATCGATATGAGAGCCCACGGCCGCAGTGAGGGCGGTTACGCCACCTACGGCTACTACGAAAAGAACGACGTAGCCGCGATCGTCGACCAACTACGGGGAGAACCGGGCGGCGACCTTCCCATCGGGATCCTGGGTAAATCCATGGGCGGTGCCATCGCCCTCCAGGCACTAGCCGCCACCGACCAACTCGACTTCGGGGTCATCGACGAAACCTTCGCGGACTTTCCCGACGTCACCAAAGACTACGCCCACCGGTACTTTCGCGGCTGGCTCCCGCAGCGGATCACCGACTACACCCTTAACCGGGCCGCTGAAATCGCGGACTTCAACCCAACGGACGTTAGCCCCGAAATGGCCGCGGAACGTATTACCGTTCCGATACTAATGTCCCGCGGAGAGAAAGACACCAACATCCCCGTCTCACACGCCTACCGCAACTTCGAGCATCTGGGCTCGACGGACAAAACCTTACGCATCATTCCAAGCGGCACCCACGGCAACTATCCCGCTCCCGAAGGAGCGGCCTACCAAGCGGAAGTGCTCGATTTCGTTAAACGGCATTTGCAGTAAGTGTCCCCTTCCCGCCCCGATCATTTCTCTTAAAATTTCGGGCATGGGGTGTCGGGGTGGTCACTATCTCGTTCCAGTCGAGCAACTTTCACATACAATTTATGCAAATTCGTTTTTCCCGGTTCTTCCCCTTACTCCTGATTTTCGGCTTACCGGTGGCCGGCTTTGCCCAAAAAACGTACGAGCCGGGTTACCTGATTGACGGAAGCGGCAAACGGGAGGCGGTGGAGATCCTAAATAAAGATTGGCGGCATAATCCTGCGGAAATCCTGGTTCGACGGACTGCGGACCAGGAGCCCATTACCGTCCCGACGCAGGCGCTTCGCGAGTTTGGCATCGACGGAAAAGCCCGGTATATCAACCGGCACGTAGCCATCGAGAAATCTTCCGTGAGCCGTAGTACCCGCAGTACTACCCGCCCCGTTCAGGAAGTCGAGCGTGTGCTGCTCAGAGTGGAAGTGGAAGGCAACGCATCGCTCTATAGCTACCTCGCACCGCGGGTGAACAAATACTTCATCTCACTCGACGATAGCCAGTTCACCCAGTTGGTGTATACCGTCCACCGGGCGTCAGACGGCAACCTCACGGAAACCCGCACCTTCGTCCGGCAACTCGATCGGATGCTGGCCTGCGGGAACGCATTTTCCGTTCCTAGCGATTTGAAATATCAGCTCGACGACCTACGGGACATCGTCTCCGCCTACAATACCTGCGCCTACGCCGGCCCCCATACGATCTACGAAAATGAGCCCGCCAGAGAAAATTCCTTTCTCGTTACCCTGCAACCGGGCATATACCACACCGACTTCAAGCTTACCGACCGCGAGAACCACGAGCGCATCGTGGATTCTAAAAACCGCTCGGTCCTCCGGCTCGGCGTGGAAACCGAATACATGTTCTCGTACGGCGGCCATACCCTTTCCGCGATCTTTCGACCGAGCTATTACCGCTTCTCCGGTCACGCTACCCCTACCGAATCTCCGGAATCCGAATACATAATGGAATATGCCGCCCTGGATCTTCCGGTAGCCCTACGCTACCACCATCCGCTGCAGGAGGACATCAACGTCTTCGCCACCGGCGGTATCGGCCTGCTCGCGCCCTTCGGCAAGCTGCACGAGAACGGCCAGGAACTATCGAAAATGAAGGGCACGTTATCGGCCTGCGCCGAAGTAGGCGTGCGCTACCGGGGTCTGTACAATCTGGCCATCGGCTACGAAGCCCACGGGAATACGCTGCCCGGCGAAAGCCTAAGTGCCCGAACGTCGGGGCTGCGGATTACCACCGGCTATACGCTGCCCTAGTGCGTAGACGATGCCATCGAGCATGCGAGGGCATATTCATATCTTGAAGGGATGCACGTAAAAATGATCCTGCCGGCACTCGCCGAAGCGGAAAGCCCCTTCTGGCGGCCCATCAAATATTCGCTTTTCCCGCCGCTCGGATTGGCTACGCTGGCGGCCTACCTGCCGGATGACTGGGAGGTAGACTTGCAGGACCAGCACGTAGAAACGCTTAGCCTCGATGATCGACCGGATCTTGTCATCATTCAGGTTTATATCACCAACGCTTACCGGGCTTACCGGATAGCGGACCACTACCGCGCTCTCGGCTGCTATGTCTGCCTGGGCGGACTGCACGTTACCTCACTGCCGGAAGAAGCCGCTCCCCACGCCGATTCTATCTTCTTGGGGCCGGGAGAAGAGACCTTCCCCCAGTTTCTGACCGATTGGCAGCGGGGGGAAGCTAAGCCGGTTTACTTTTCCCCGAAGCGCACGCTGGCGCAGGTGCCGCCCATCCGTCGTGACCTGATCAAGCGCCGTCGCTATCTGGTTCCCAATTCCATTGTCGTAACGCGGGGCTGCCCGCACCACTGTGATTTTTGCTATAAGGATGCCTTCTTTACGGGAGGCAAATCCTTTTACGTACAGGCCGTAGACGATGCGCTGGCCGAAATCGAGCGGCTGCCGGGACGTCACCTATACTTTTTGGACGATCACCTGCTCGGCAACGCTAAATTCGCTACCGCCCTCTTCGATGGTATGCGGGGTATGAACCGGGTTTTCCAGGCGGCCGCCACCATCGATAGTATCCTCCGGGGGAATCTCATCGAAAAAGCCGCGGCGGCGGGTCTGCGGAGCCTATTCGTGGGCTACGAAACCTTTTCTCCGGAAAACCTCCGACAAAGCAACAAAAAGCAAAACCTCAAGAAAGATTACGAGGCAGCCACCCGGCGGCTCCATGACCTAGGTGTGCTGATTAACGGAAGTTTCGTATTCGGCCTGGACGATGATGAAACCGACGTGTTTCGCCGAACCGTTGACTGGGGCGTCACGAACGGCCTGACCACCGCTACCTATCACATTCTGACGCCCTATCCCGGCACCAAACTGTTCGGAGATATGGAATCGGCCGGTCGGATCACCACCCGCAATTGGGACCTATACGATACCCGCCACGTCGTTTACCGAACCGCCAAACTCTCGCCCGAAGCGCTAAAAGAGGGTAATGACTGGGCCTACCGGAATTTTTACAGCTGGCCTAATGTATTTGCCGCCAGCAATGTCCACCCCACCGTGAAGCACAAAATGAAGCACCTGCTCTACTCCGGGGGTTGGAAAAAATTCGAGCCCCTTTGGAATTTCCTCATCAAAACCGGCAATCTCAATAATATGCTGCCGCTGCTAGAAGGTATCCTGAGTAAGGTCAGACAGCCGTCTTCTACCGCGCCGGAGGGGCAACCAGTGGGCACTCTCACCGTTTGAGTACCGCATGCACCTACCCTGGCCGAATCAAATGACCTGCCTACCGCACCAGGTTCACCCGTCGCATCAGCTCCTCCCGCTCCCCGCGGCTCACGGGTATGGAATCCTGACCGATGACCAGGTGACCGTCGGCTACCGCATCGATTTGCCGCAGGTTAACGAGATAGGATCGGTGCACGCGCAGGAAGTCTTCGGAAATTAGTTGTTCGGCCAGCCGCGCCAGCGATATACTGAGGGTGTATTCCGTTACGGCCGTTTTAATCAGGCAGTAGGCGCGCTCGGCCTTTACGTAGCAAATATCCTTCAAAAACACTTTAACCATCTGGTCTTTATGTCGCACGAAAATGCGGTCGCGTAGCACCTGCGGTTCTTCCGCCACAGTAGGTACACGCGTACCCGACGCAGCAGTTGCGGATCCCGCGTGCAGCTGTACCGCCAGGGCGATGGCCCGGTGCAGTTTGGTTTCGTGGAAGGGCTTTTCCAGGAAGGCGTGTGGCGAAGTCCGGCGTGCTCGCTCAAAGGTGGTGGCATCCGTATTGGCCGTGAGGTATATGGTCGGGATACGAATGCCTTCGGCTTCCAGGATGGCGGCCGTCTCTATGCCGTCAAGCTCCCCCTTCAGCTGAACGTCCAGGAGCAGAATATCGGGCGGGTTCCTTCGGCAGTGATAAAGGGCCTGCTCGCCACGGGGTAGGATACCCGCTATGCCGTACCCAAGTTTTTCCAGGTACATGCTGATATTGGCGGCGATGATCATCTGATCTTCCACTATCAGGACGGATACGGGTGGAGACACGATCGAGGGTTTGTTCCTTTAAAGTACAACCGACGGTCTTTTTACCTGCGCTCCGCCGCAAAATTATTGGAACGGGGATGGTCCGAAGTAGGGATACCTACCGGTCATCGCGCAATTGAGTTGCCGCCCTTCTTGGGTGCACCAACGCGTTCACTGCAAATGAAATTTTATTGGGGTATAGCACCTCACGGCCGCGGCCTTTCCGTCTTGTATGGCCGGTTGCCAGCGCGGCATATCTTCAAAAACGGCCAGGGCGGCCTCGTCACAACCAAACCCCAGGCGCTTGTGGACGGCAAGATCGGTCATTCGGCCGTCAGTCTGGACGGTATAGCTGATGACTACTTCGCCCTCCACTGCATAATCCAGCGCCAAATCGGGGTAGCGCAGTCGCCCAGCGATGTAGGCTTCCAGGGACAGTTCCGTCCCCTTTAGCCTGGGGGCCGCATGAACTGCTGCGTCGATCGCCGTGCGCGCCGGCTGGTTGTCGGCAGTGGTTTCAGAGGCGGGAAAGTAGGCTGTTACCACCTGGGCGGTGAGGTCGGCGGTAACCAAAAGCCACAGGGCGAGGGCCAGGAAGGTGAAGAGTATTTTCATTGCGCAGGGATTGAGTAGTGAACTACCCCGAACTACGTATCTCCCTAGTCGTGAAGCCAGCGATACTTTCCGAACCGTCGTATTCCCTTTCCGAATGGATGAGAAGTGGCCGTTAGCGGTCGTTCCTCGCCCTTTTCCCTTCCCATCGCCAAAGTGTGCTCAGTATACACCTGCCAGTAATCCCCGCCAGAGCGGAGCGGTGGAGAAGCCGGTGTAGGTCGAGCTATGGGAGCATGCGAGGGCGATACCCCCCCAAAACACTAGCTACTGACCGACTTCAAATCACAAAATAAAAATATGTGATGCAGCGCTACGGACACAATTCCCGCGGATTAACTTCGTAGAGGCAGACCCGTAGATCCCAAACAAGATCGTTTGGGCCAACCGTCGCCATCTACCCTGATGACTAATGCACCTTTCTCTCTGCGTTACTCCCTTGTCTTAATCTACCTCCTCCTTTTTTCGCTCTTACCGGCCCAGCAACGTTACGAACCAGGCTATCTGGTGGAAACCAGCGGGGCGCGCACCGAAGTGCTTATTCTCAACAAAGGTTGGCGCTACCACCCCAAAGAGATATCCGTGAAGACCTCCGACGACGGTCCCATCACTGTCCGCGCCACGGACGAATTGGAAGCGTTCGGCATTGACGGTAAGGCCCGGTACGAAAACCGGGAGGTTGACATTGAAAAGTCATCTACGGACATCAAGGTACTTTCGGATAAGGTACCCCAAGCCCAAAGGGAACGAACCCTGTTGCGCGTTGAGATTGCCGGGCCGGCCACGCTCTATAGCTACCTTGCTCCCCAAGTGACCAAATACTTCCTGGCCGTCGGTGAGGAAGTGCCGAGTCAACTGACCTATACCCGCGTGTTGCAGGACGGCCAGCTGTTTGAAAACCGCGGCTATGCCAAACAACTCGCGGATGCGCTGCGCTGCGATCCGGATTTTCGCATCCCCACCCGGGTAAAATATACGCTGAAGGAATTGGCGGGGATCGTCAGCGAATACAATCAGTGCGTTGGCCAACCGTATGTCAGCTATAATGATGCACCCTCCGACCGCAAGCCGCTTCGCTTCACCGCCAACCTGGCCGCCTACCGTACGTCCTTTCAGATGAAGGACCTAAGCGACGACGACGCACTACCGGAAATGGACCATCAGTTGATCCCACGCGTGGGTGTGGATATGGAGTATACTCTACCCTTCGGCGGCCACAAATTCGCTTTACTCTTCCGGCCGGGCTACTACCGGTACGCTACTTCCAGTACTTACCAAAGACGCGGCCGCGAACACGCCCTGGAGGTTGCATTTGACGCGATCGAACTGCCCGTCGCCTTCCGGTATTACAGCTTCCTTTCCGGTGGCCTGCAGCTGTTTGGCACGGTTGGACTGGGCCACACCTTGACCCTGGGAAACATCGACCGGGAGTCTCACTACGACCTGCCTATGCACGGTATGTTCTCCTTCACCGGAGAAGTCGGGATTCGCTACCGTTCTCACTGGACCCTGGCCGGGGGATACCGTACGCACTCCAGCAGCATCCGCCATAATACCATCACCACCGACTTCCGGGTGCCCTACTTGCAGGTGGGCTATACTTTCTAGGGCGCTTTGGGTTCGGGCGGCGGAGCGCAGGTAAAAAAACCGTTCCGGCAATAGGCCCGATATTCACCCCATGACGCCCAGTCCCATTGTTGTCGGTATTATGAAGATGGACGTCGCCGGCCGCGACGACCGTGACCTCAGTCACCTCACCAAACGCGCTACCGAGCGCTTCACCCGGTACGTGGAGCGGGAACCCCGGCTGCAGGTCACTTCCCTCACTTTCGACGGGCCGCCCCTCACGCCGCGGGAGAACGGGTACCAGGCCCTCGACTTCGTGCAGCTCGGCATTCAGGAAAAAACGGAGCGCCGGCTGGCCTTCCTGCTCATCGTCACCGAGGTGGAGATCGCCGCGCCATCACTATCCTACCTGCTGGGGCTCCCTTCCCAGCTGACCAACGTGGCCATCCTCTCCACCCGCCGGCTTGCCGACCTCGGATCGGCCCAGACCACCGACCGGGAATTAATGGCCGAACGCCTCGGGTCGCTCATGCTCCATTGCTTCGGCCGGCTGCTGAATTTGCCCTACGCCGCGGAGCCATCGAGCTTTCTCGCGCGAATCGAGGTCCCCGCCGACCTGGACAAGATGCGGCAGTTTACGGACGAGCAATACAATCTCATGGCCTCCCGCTTACCGGAAGAAGCTAACGACCGGTACTCGAGCGGCAGCCATCTGCTGTTCTTTCTGCGGCAAACGATCGGCAACGTACCTCGCATTGTTCGGGGAGCGCTGCGTGCTAACCCCCTGCGGCTGGCTACCCGTCTGCCACGGATGATCGCCACCGCCCTTTCCGCTATCGTGCTATTGATCTTCGGGGCCGAGACGTGGGATTTTGCCGCCTCCGTTGCTCCGACCCAGCTGACGGTATTCGTCGTGTCCAGCTTTCTGGCGGGCACCTTCGTCCTCTACCGGGCATTTTCCTTCCGGTTGGTCGCGACCCGGCGGGGAGACATCTCGGAAAGCGCCGTCGTTACGGCCGGAGCCACCGCCCTGGCTCTGGTGCTTACGCTGCTCTGCCTATTCGTGTTTTTCGGCTTGCTGATGTACGGCGTCGTCCTCTTCGTTTTTCCCGACCCGCTCATGAGTACCTGGACGTCGGCGCGCGACGGGGCCACCGTGGACGCTCATGTCAGGCTGGTCATTTTTCTGGCCGCCGTGGGTATTCTATCGGGTTCGTTGGGTGGGTCGGCCGACTCGCGTTCGGTGGTGCGGAATGTGTTGTTTGCGGGGGATGAGACCTGAGGCGCTGGCGCGCCATTTTTCACCACAGAGGACGCTGAGGGGTTCACAGAGGAATCACGGAGGGCGAGCGCACCTCTGTGAATACCTCCGTGCAAATCTGCGTCCTCCGTGGTGAACTTTAGCAATTAAGAACTACGGCGTAACCCGGTGCGAAATCTCCAGCCGCTCCCCCGGCGCCGTGATCGCGTTCAGCACCTCAAAGCGCAACTCGAAGCTGTCCAGTACCTCGCCCGTCATCACGTTGATGGTGGTACTTCCGTAAGCAGGGACGCGCACCAGTCCGAGATCGCTCTGCAGGGAATACTGGCCGATATTATCCAGTAAGTATTCGGCGCTGCTGTTATTCGTGATGGTCACTTCAGCTACCGAGGTATCATCTATGTACCGCGCCTCGGGGATATCCAGGCTGGCGCGCACCACGGCCCCGACATGCGCTTGCCGCCCGACGAGGGTATTCTCGAACCAGGCGACCGTACGGCCGGCAACCAACGCCTCCTTAATGGCTTCGGGGGTACGCTCCGCCGCCAGTACCAGGGTCACGGGCCGGTGCCCGCTCCCGGCGATATCGTACTGGTAATCCACCAGACCGTGGATATCCGAGGTCCCCATGATCGTGAGGTCGTTGTCCAGCGCAATTTGCAGGGCTTCCTCGCTAATGGTCAGGTCGTTCACCACCTCGATACCGTCCAGCAGATCGTTGGCGATCAGGTACTCGTGAAAGGGGGTGAGGGTGGCTACGCCGTCGGGGCGCTGAGCCGTCCAGTTCGGGTGGTTCCAGAAAGTGAAGGCCCCCTGCCGCTTGGCCTCCTCGAAGACGGCCAGGCTATCCTCGATCAGCAGGGCGTTAGCGTCCTGGATGAAGATGGCGTTGCTGTGGCCGGGCGGCATATGCCGGGTGATTTCCGCCCCCTGGATGACCAGCATATCCGTATTCGCCGCCGTTTCGGTCGCGATCTCGTGGCTCCGGTTGCGGTCGGGGTGCGGAATATCGTCGGCGTGGGGCTGGTACTCCAGGTGCTCGGTCATCGCTACCGCGTCTACGCTGTCCCGCAGCGCTTCCTGTATGCGAATATCCGGCCATACGCTCCCGTCACTGAATACGGTATGGATATGAAAATCACAGGCCAGCGTCAGGTATTCCTCCGTATCGGGAAAATCGATCACCCGCGTGTATTGGTGGGTATGCATTCGCCCGTTCCCGTGCGCGTGTTGCGCGCTCAATCCCAGGCTTACCGCCAACATGACTAATAATGTAAAAATTGATTGCATACCGTGTACTGATTTATTTGAGATTACCCAATCGGTGTCTTATGAATAACTTTCACCTGTGCTGCCAGCGACTCACCCTTTGCTAGTGCCTGCCGCTTCGCGCCGCTTAAGTAAATGATTTTCAACACAGATTAGGACGGATTTAGGGCACAGATGCGCACAGATTCTCTCGCTTCGCTCGGGAGCTACGCTCCCCTGATCTGTACCGCTCCATCTCCGCGGTATCCGTGCCTGAAAAATTGCCGCAGGCAACAAAAAAATCCGTGAGAATCCGTGCTCTAAATCCGTATAAATCTGTGTGAACCCCTTCCCACCAAGGTTGCCGAAGGCAGCCGCGAACCAAACTACCGATCATACCAAACTCTAGAATTAATATCATCCCCCCCGATCCGCTCCGCCGCCGCGCTATAATTCTCGGGGTTGACGGATTGCTCAATGCTCGGATACAACAGCCGCACCGGCACCGCACCGGCATTCACCGTTCCCGGGCCGGCGGAGATGAACGAGGGTAAGCCCGTCCGCTTCCAGTCAAACCAAGCCTCGGTCGTATTCTGCCAAAGACTCAGCCATTTCTGCCGGGCGATCAGCTCGCGGGCATTGGCATCGTCCCAGGCGGCTTCCCCGTCGAAGTAGTCGGTGGGAATAGGTACGCCCCATTGCTCGAAAGAGGCCCGGACGGCGGTGCGGTAATATTCCTGTTCGTCACCTTCAATTAACCTGCGCTCCGCCGCCTCCGCTAAAAGAAAATTCAGCTCGCTGACCGTCATGAATACGGCGTCCAGTTTGCCGGGCACGGCAAAGTAGCTGGTGTCTTTCGTACTAAAGACGTCCGGCCGGCCGATATCGCCCAGCGTTTGGCCGGGGTCCACGCCG
The DNA here is from genome assembly GCF_003390935.1 of Lewinella sp. IMCC34191. Lineage (GTDB taxonomy): Bacteria > Bacteroidota > Bacteroidia > Chitinophagales > Saprospiraceae > Neolewinella. Next base: position 109,455 of record NZ_QNQZ01000010.1, read on the forward strand.
CGGTATTCGGGGTAGCCGTTCGGATCCAGCCACTCCGCCAGCCGAGGGTCATCATAGTCCTGCAGCAGGCCCACGAGATGGGTCGTCGGGATCCGTAGGAAATAATCGTAGGTGCGTCCTACGGGAGCGGCAATGGGCGCCGCATTGGGCAGCACACCGGTGAAATCGTAGATGGCGTTGTCCCCATTATCCGCGAAGAGCGGATAGTTATCCGGGGCATCGACGATCGCCTGCAGCGTTGCACTGACGTCCATAGCTTCCGAAGCCCGCAGCAGGAGCCGCACCCGCAGGGAGTTAGCGAAGCGGCGCCACTTCCCCGTATCGCCCCCGTACAGATTATCGCCGGCAATGGTGGCTCCGGTAAACAGCGAATTGGCCCGGTCCAGGTCCTCCAGCAGCCCGGCGTAAATATCCTCCTGCCGGTCGTAGGCGGGGGCGAAAATGCCGTCGCTTTCCGCCCGCCCGGCCTCGGTGTACGGCACGTCGCCGTAGGCGTCCGTCAGGATCGAGAACATATACGCCTGCAGCGTCAACGCCACGGCTTCGTAGTCGGTCTGCCCCGTTGCGATCCCGTAGGCCTCGATGTCCTTGGCATCCTGGATCACCGCGTAGAGACTCCAAAAGCGCCCGTCGGCCGCCCACTGGTAGATGTCGATATCGTTGAATTCGTAGTTGGCGGCGTACTGGGCCACGACGTCACCGAAGTTCTGTACGTTGTTGACGTGATTGCTTGCCAGGTCGAAGGTGACCGTGCGCAGGAGCAGGTCACCCGTCACGCTTTCCGGCTCGTTGGGGTTGGTGTTGATCTCGTCGAAGTCATCGGTGCAGCCCGACAGGAAAGCCAGGACCAGTAGCAGCGGTAAGTAAGTTCGCATAGCGTAATTCTTTGGGCGGCGGAGCGCGGGTAAAAAGCTTAAAAGCCGAGGTTCAGCCGGAACCCGAAGGATTTGGTAGAGGGGAGTTGCGTGACCTCGAAGCCCGGCACCAGCGTACCCCCATTAAGGGCGAAGGCCTCCGGGTCGATGTTGGGCACGTCCGTCCAGAGGGCGACGTTCTGCCCCACAAAGGCAATACTGGCGTTGGCCACGCCGATGTTTTGCAGCCAGCGCTGGGGTAAGCGGTAACCGACGGTCACTTCCCGTAGCTTGGCGAAGCTCGCGTCGAAGCTGTTGGCCTCCACGTTGTCGCGACGGTAGTAACCACCGTAATACCAGGTTTCCGGAGCCACTACGGTGGTGTTCTCCACGAAGTTGCCGTCGTCGTCACGCATGACGCCGTCGCCCACCAGCCCCTCGGTCCGTCCGGGAAGGGAGTGCTGCAGCAGGCCGCTCTCCGCACCGATCGCGTTGGTGTAGGAGTATATGCGTCCGCCGCTGCGGATGTCGAGCAGGGCGTGGGCGAAGACGCCGCGGTAGCTCACGTCGGTAGCCATGCCCACCGTGAAGTCAGGGTTATAGTTTCCGATCGACTGCCGTTCCGTGGATACTTCCGGCAGCCCGTTCGTGCCGTAGATGACTTGACCGTCCTCCGTGCGGTTGAACACCTGACCGTAGATGTCCCCCATGCGTCCGCCTACACGGGCTTCTACCGTCGTACCATCGGGGCCGTTGGCGACGATGAAGGTTTCGATGCCGGGGGCCAGCGCGTTCACCACGCTGCGACTGCGGGTGAAGTTCACGTTGAGGTCCCAGCTGAATCCGTCGGGGTTACGGAACGGACTAATGCCCAGGGCCGCTTCCAGGCCATTGGTTTCGACCTCACCGGCGTTTACGACCGTCGAATTGAAGCCCGACGCCGGACTGATGCCCGCGCGGATGATCTGGTCGCTCGTGACGCTATTGTAGTAGGTAAAGTCGAAGCGCAGTCGCCGTTCTAAGAGTTCGGTGGTCAATCCGACTTCGTAGCTGTTGGTCCGCTCCGGCTTGAGTTCGGCATTGGGCAGCTCGGAGGGGCTGCTGACGGAATTCGGCAATGTCGCGAATTCGTAGGTCTTCACGAGGCTGAAGGCACGGGTATCGTTTCCTACCTGGGCGACATTGGCCCGCAGCTTCACGTAATCCACCGCCTCCCCCAGGTCGAAGATCTCCGAGGGCAGGAAGCTCAGCGAGGCGGACGGATAGAAGTAGCTGTTATTGGCTTCCGGCAGGGCGCTACTCCAGTCGTTGCGGGCGGTGACGTCCAGGTAGAGGAAATCGCGGTACCCCAGGTTAGCAAAGGCGTAGAGGCTGTTCACCCGCTTCGGCAGCAGGATGCGCCGCGTGGTGGGGTTCACGTTGATGTTCTGCAGGTTGTAGATGCCCGGCACGGCCAGGCCGCGCCCCTCGATGAAGTTCTCCCGGTATTCCTCCTCGCGCCGGTTGCCTCCCCCGCTGACTACGGCGCTGAAGTCTCCGAAGCGCTTGGTGTAGGTAAGCAGGAAGTCGAGGTTCGTTTCGCGGAAGTTCACGTTCTGCTCCCGGTACATCCCGTTGGCGTAGCGCTGGGCGCCTACCGGACGGCGACTCGTGCGCAGGTCGTCGAAGTAGTCGGTACCGCCGCGCAGCAGCAGGCTCAGCTCGGGGGTGAGTTGCGCCGTTGCCGAGATGCGGCCGAAGAGCCGGTCTTTCTCAAATCCGTTCAGGTTTTCATAGGCGATCAGGTAGGGGTTATCCGCCCAGGTGAAGATGTAGGTCTGCTCCCGGTCTTCGCCGCCCTCGGCCCAGTAGTCGCGGAACCAGTCCATGTCGGCGTTATTATAGTTCCACAGCAGGACGTACATCAGCCCCTGGCTGCCGTAGCCGGAGACCGGGACATTGTTGCTTCCACTATTGATGTAGTTGCCGCTCAGGTCGATGGTCAGCCAGTCGGCCGGCCGGTATTCGGTATTCAGGCTGATGGTGTGGCGGTCCAGGTCGGTATTCGGCACGATACCCTCGCTCTGGCTGTTGCCGTAGCTGAGGCGGAAGTTCCCCCGGTCGGACCCGCCATTGATGGCCAGCTGATTGGTCGTGGTGAAGCCGGTCTGGAAGAAGTCCGCGATGTCGTAGCGGCGGACGAAGGGTTGCTCACCGGGCTGCGGGGAGCCGTCCTGCTCGATCTGTAGTCCCTCTTCGAGCGACGGTCCGAAATTGGTCCCGAAGTCGGAGGCGTAGGCAAGACCCCAGCCACCGCCGTACTGCGTCTGCTGATCGGGCAAGACGAGCGGACTGCTCCAGGTGGTATTGCTGCTGAAGTTGATGCCCAGCCCTTTCTGTGTTTCGCCGCTCTTCGTGGTAATTAGCAAGACGCCATTGGCCGCCCGCGAACCGTACAGGGCCGAGGCCGCCGCACCCTTCAGCACGGAAACGGATGCGATGTCGGCCGGATTGATCTCGGCGGCGCCGTTGCCGTAGTCGCTGGGCAGGTCGCTCTGGCTCGTACTGCCCCCGCCTACGCCGTACACCTCGTTGTTGATGGGGATGCCATCCACCACGACCAGCGGGCCGTTCGCGTTGATGTTGAGGCTGTTCTCGCCGCGGATTACGACGCGGGAGCTACTCGTCAGTCCGTTACTGGCGTTGGTAACCGTCAGCCCTGCCACTTTACCGGACAGGCCGGAAAGCATATTGACGGGCCGGACCGCGTCGATCTCATCGCCGCTGACTTCTTCCACGGCATAACCGAGAGCCTTCTTTTCACGCTTCAATCCCAGAGCGGTGACCACCACTTCGTCCAGGTTGACCCCTTCACTCAAAGCGATGTCTACCTGACTGCGGCCGGCGAGGGCCACTTCCTGCAGTGCGTAGCCGACGTAGGTCATGATTAACGTAGCCTCACCGGTGCTCACCTCAAGACTGAAGTTTCCGTCGAGATCGGTCACCGTGCCGTTGGTGGTCCCCCGCTCCACCACGGAGACGCCGATCAGGGGGGTGCCGTCGGCCGCTTCGGTCACCTGTCCCGAGACGGTAAACTGGGCGTGCAGACCACCGGCGCTCAGCAGCAGGATTAAGACGAACAATTGGTGCAGCCAATGCCCGGGAATGGATGGGTGTTTCATATATGGTAGTAGCGAAAAGGCCGGAAGGGCGCAAGACCGCTTTCCGTTGGTGCCGCAAAAGTAAGGGCCTATGCTTGTTTGCCCCGGGGGCGCCCCATTAAGTTTTAGTGAAGTCCGGGGGCGGCGGCGCGCAGGTAAGATGGCCTTCAAAGAGCCGGAATCCCGAAAAAGAACGACAAACCCGGACCAATATATCCCGGATAGCATATAGCTATTGGCTCGAATCGGGTGGGAGGAAGTAGTCGAAAAAATTAATAAAAAGTAAATGTTAATGGGGCCGGGGGGGTGTACGCGCCCTTCTGCGTACCGGTTTTTAAAGGGTACACACCTATTTCGAACGGCAAGCGCGTATTCGTGCCCTTTCACCCAACACAGATTATTACTCACTTTTTGCTCACCGCGCCGCAAGGGCGTGCACAGACGCTATGCCCAGAGATAAGGCACACAGAAATAGGCTACGCTTCACCCGCAGTTTTTACGAACTTCACTACACTCACCATGAAGAATCTCCTCTCCCTGGTCACTGCCGCTTTGCTGCTGCTCCCATCCCTTGCCGCGGCCCAGGACGACGACTTTACCGAAGTCGACATCAATATCGATTCCATGATGCTTGCTTATCAGCAGCACATGGACAGCATCGAATCGAGCCTTACTTTTTATGCCGATACGACCGTACAATTGGGTGACGGGCTGGCCAGCCTGGACATCCCCCGCGGATACCGTTACATAAATGGTGCCGACGCCCAAACGGTCCTGGTAGATATGTGGGGAAATATGCCCGGTATTGCCGATGAATCTTACGGCATGCTATTTCCGGATAGTATGTCCGTCAACGACGAGGCCTGCTATGGCATACACATTTATTTCACCCAGGATGGCTACATCGACGACGAGGACGCCGAGGACATCGATTACGGTGAACTGCTGCAGCAGATGCGCAATGACACGGAAGAAGGCAATAAGCTTCGAGCCCAGGCCGGCTACGAAGCCATCGAGCTGATCGGCTGGGCACAGGCGCCCAGCTACGATGCCGTTAATAAGCGACTGCACTGGGCCAAGGAACTCTACTTCGAGGGCGAAGAAGGAAATACCCTCAATTACAATGTCCGCTTCCTCGGCCGCCGCGGCTACCTGACCATGAACGTCATCGGCAGCATCGAGGACCTGCCCCGCGTAAATGAAAACCTGGACGGTATCCTCACCAGCGTCAGCTACAACGAAGGGCACCGGTATGCGGATTTTTCCCCCGGCATTGACGAAGTGGCCGGCTACGGTATCGCCGCCCTGATTGCGGGCAAGGTGCTGGCCAAAACCGGGTTTCTGGCCGGGATTGGCATTTTCCTCCTGAAGGGGTGGAAGCTGATCATGGTGGCCATCGTCGCCGCAGGAGCCGGCATCAAGAAAATGATGGGTCAAAGCTAGCGTCGTCCGCCGACGTGGGTAGATAGCCCCCTGGTCCGCCCAGCCTCAGCTGGTCTGCCCAGGGGGCTATTTGCGTTGGGTCCCGCCCCTCGCTGCGCTCGGGTGCTTTCGGACCGGGAGGTCCTCAACTCGTGGCTTACCCCCGCCGCCGCTCCAGCAGGATCATCATCATCAGGCCCAGCATGATCCGGTCGTCGTCAGCCCCTTCGAAGGGACCTAATTTCTCGACGGTAAACTTGCGGCCCAGGAAGGATGCCTCCTTCGTGAGCCGGGCCATCTCCCGGCCCCGACGATCCGTAACGAGATAGGAGGGATTCAGAAAATAGCCGGTGAAGTAGCCCAGCACCGGGATTTCCCCGACCAACCCGTCCAGGACCTTCACCCATCCATTTTCCTCCTGGATCTTGAACTGGCCCTGGTCGTGGCCGTCGATAATCTCATACTCCGCTTTCCACAGGGAGCGCCAGCCCTTCCGCGCCACCTTCCCGAATTCCTTACCCTGCTCGTCGTAAAAAGCGTAGGCCGCTGACCAGTCGAGCCAGCGATCCGCCTGTATGTTGTAAATCACCCGGCTGCGTTGCTCGTCCGCGTAGATATCAATATTTTCTTTTAGCCTGAGCATCTTCTGCCGGACGTAAGCGACTACCCGACCGCTACTGTCTGTAGCGGTAAAGTCATTCGCCAGGGTCGTTACTTTGAAGGTGAAGGTGAGCGGGTAACGTAGGTGCTGCATACTTGTCGATTATCAATTGTCAAGATAAGCTGTGAACGCCCATCCCCTGTATCTATTCGACAAAGGACGACCGAGGCGCTACGGAAGCAGGCAGTGCATCTCTCCTATCCCGATGAAGCCACCGGCCAAAAAAATGGCCGGTACGGTGTACACCGTACCGGCCAGAGCCGATTAACTAAATAGTAGCGGAACTACTGTTTCACTACGCGAGAAGTGTAGAGACGATTGTTGTCACCGGTAATCCGGAGGTAGTAGACACCGGACGGCAGACCCGTCAGATCCATCTCGTTGTTGGTGCCGACGTAATGCGCCGCCCGACGACCGTAGCCGTCGTAAACCTTGATATCACGTACCCGGATATTGTCGATACGAATCGAGGTCGAGGTTGGGTTCGGATAAACCGAGATAGATACCGGGACGACTTCTCTGGTCGGCACAGTGGCCACCTGCATCACCGAAAGACAGAAGTTACCTCGTGTCGTATCTCCTGCGTCGATGAGGAGGGTGTACGTCTCCCCGACTTCGGTCCGGACCTCGATAAGTGGCATACTATCGGTTTCACTGTAGTTGTCACTCTGCCGGATCAACGAGTCCAGGCTACACGCGCCGGCGAAGAGTGCGGCCCGGGTGTCGGTTAGGGCACCGTCCTGATCGCAGTTGTCAGTCCGGATATGGTAGATGTTTCCGTCGCCGGTGAAGCGGTAGTAAATCGGGTGGTGCAGGGTATCGTTTCCAAAGTAGGCGATCAGCTCCTCATTGTCGAAGGTATCCATTCCGTAAGGCTGATTACTGAACGAACGGCTGTACTGTGCGACGTCCAGTTCGCCTCCGAGCAGGGTATCGATCTGCATTGCGGTAGCACAGGTGTCTCCGGCCAGTACGATTTCCACGCTATCCACAAGTGTACAGGCATTACCGTCGGTTACGGTGAGGGTATAGATACCTGCCGACAGTGCGGTTGCCGCGGCGCTTGACTGCTGGGGGTCGCTGTTCCACACGTACGTATACTCACCCACCCCGCCGGTTACCATGGCGGTCGCCGCTCCGTCACCCAGACCGTAGTCAGGTGTAGTTACGAAGTCAGCGGTAATCGCGGAGGGCTCGGTAATGGTCACCTCCGTTGAAACGAAGCAAGCATTCTTATCGGTTACGGTGACGGTATAGGTAGCGGCGGTTAAGCCTAAAACCTTTTCGGTGGTGGCTTCATTGGACCACTCGTAGGTGTAACTCCCGCTACCGCCTACGGCCGTGACGGATGCTTCACCGGTTGCCGCGCCGTTGCATAGTAGGTTGGCATCAACCGTGGCGTCGACCTGGAGAATATTGGGCTCGTTTATGGTAACGGAACTGGTTGCCGTACAACCGGAATCGTCGGTGACGGTAACCGTGTAGGTATCGGCTGGAACTTCCGCGAGGGTCATGGTAGTCGCACCATTGGACCAGAGATAGGTATACCCACCGGTACCGCCTGAACCATCCACGAATGCTTCCCCATCCGCCTTACCATTACACGAGGCATCACTCGTCCACCAGGCCTGTGCGGCAACGGCGGGGTTCGAGCCGATTGCCACGGTAGTGGTGGCGGTACATCCGTTGGCGTCGGTAACGGTGACCATGAAGGCGTTACCGGCGGTGGCGTTCGTTACGATGGCCGTTTCTTCGTTGTTGGCCCATTTGTAGGTGTAGGGAGGCGTACCGCCCTCGGCCATTACTTCCGCACTGCCGTCCGACCCTCCGGCGCAGGTGACCTTCCTGAGGAGGGTAGCGGTAGCCTGCAAGGGCGCATCCGGCTGCTTGATGACCACGGCCTTCGTGGCGGAACAAGAGTTTGCGTCCGTGACGCGTAGGGTATAGTTCCCCGCGGGCAGTCCGGAAACGCTGCTGCCCTCCAGGACTACGGGGTTACACTTCCCGACCGACTTATAGTAGACGGCGCAGGGATCGTTGTCATTCGTCCATTCGTACGTCAGGGGTTCCACTCCGGTTGCCTCGGCGGTGGCCGCGCCGTTTTCTTCCCCGTAACAGCTGACGTGCTGAACGGAAGTAATATTAATTGCTATGGCGGCGGGTTCGCTCACGGTTGCCGGAACGGTTACCTGACAGCCGTTAGCGTCCGTTACCATTAGGGTGTAATCGCCGGCCGCCAGGTTGGTTGGATTGGCCCCGCTTGCGGTGGTGGCGGATCCCCAATCGTAAGTATAGGGGGTGGTTCCGCCGGTCACTGTCGTCTCAAGTGCTCCGTTCGTACTACCGTTACAGCTGGCATCGGTGATGTCAATTAAAGCAGTCAGTGTTGGCTTTTCGGTGAGCCATACGGCACTTTCCGATGTGCACCCGTTGTCGTCGGTAACGGTGACGCCGTATTGGCCTTTCGGCAGATTCTCCACGCTGGCGGTAGTAGCGCCCGTGCTCCACAGATAGGTGTAGGGAAGCGTTCCCCCTTCCGGATTGACTTCCACGGAACCATCGTCACCATCGGCGCAGCTGACCATCCGTTTTTCTTTCGGATTGGCCTTCAGCATTTGGGGTTGCTTGATGTCAGCAAGAACCGTGGTTTCGCACTTGTTGGCGTCGGTCACGGTAACGACGTAACCTCCGGAACCGACATTCTCCACGGAAGCCGTGGTTTGTCCGCCGGGCCATGCATAGGTATAAGGAAGAGTACCCCCTTCGACGCTGATGGTGGCAGCGCCGTTCTGCCCGCCGGCACAGCTAACGTGGGTAATGTCTTTAGCGGTGCCAGTGAGTTCGGCAGGTTGCGCAATAGTTGCCGACGCGGTAGTTGTACAGGCATTTTTATCCTTTACGGTAACGCTGTACTCTCCTGGTTCAAGCTCGCTTATGTCCTTCGTAGTAGCGGATGTATTCCATTTGTAAGTATAGGGTGCCGTGCCGCCCGCTACGGTCAGATTCACTAAGCCGTTATTGCTTCCTCTGCAGGTAATGTCGGTACCCGATGCGGTAGCGGAAAGTGCTTCGCTGGGTTCTTTGATGGTAAAAGGTCGACTTGCGGTGCAGCCGTTCCCGTCCGTTATCGTGACGTAGTACGTGTCCTTTTTCAGATTGCTGATGGACGGCGTCGTGGCTCCCGTCGACCATTTGTAGGTGTACGCGCCGGTTCCTCCCTTGCCAGCTACGCCGGCCGAACCGTTGTCGTTGCCCAGGCAGGTAATGTCGGTCTTATGCGTCACGTCGATGGTTAACTGGGAAGGCTGCGGTACGGTTACCGTTGTAGAAGCCGTCAGGCCGGCCCCATCTTTGACCGAAACGTCGAACGTGCCGGCCGGTACGCCGGTCAGGGTATTTTGATCGTTCGAGGTGGTTTCGGTGGTCGTTATACCGCCCATGGAGTAGGTTACGGTGTAGGGCGGCGTACCGTTTGAAAACAGGCCGGATACTACGCCATCAGCACCCCCAAAACAGCTTACGTTTTGGTCAACTGTTACCTCGATTTTAAAGTCGGGTGCGGACGCGCTGGTACCACTGCCTTCGAGTGCGGTAAGTGTATAGCCCTCCGCGCTAACCCAGGATCCAGAAGCGAAATCGGGGGGATTTGGGCCTGCATCAAGCGATGAGGTAGCTATATTAAAGTAACCTCCCAAGCCCGAATCTGCATTTAAAATCCAAATACCAGCCCAATACTCAATAAAATGAGTATAATTACTGCTCGAATAAAGGTTTTTTTGATTACCACCCGCGGTAGTAAGGCTGGCAGTTACCTCCCGCCCATTCTCAATGGAATAAGCTACATCAATAGTTAAATCCTGCGAATGGAGCGCGGGAGAAAGAAATAGTAGTAGGGGCAATAGCGCCCACAGTAGGTAACGGTGCTTCATGGGAGAAATTGAGGTCGAAAAGGGTGTTGCTGACACCCTGGCCCCCGCAGGCCCATCCGTATACGTTCCGAGAAATAGTACGCAACGCGGCCGAAGTGATGGCCGCCGGTTGCCGGACAGGTGATTGTGCGGGTTTAGGTGTTATAATTTATCGAACGTGTTTATATGACGAATAAAACAATTTCCTATTGTGATACTACCTTGCTTAATTATGCCTTTGTTCCGGGGCACCAGCATTAGATTTTCGGCGACGACCGGAATACACCCCTGGTTGATCTAACTATTTGCCCGTTATGCCTTTTATTTTTTCATATCGCCGGCGGCGAATTAAACCTTAGGGAACAAACAAAGCCGGCCCGGAGAATTCTCCGGGCCGGCTCCTTATAACGTATGCCTGATATACCTACCGCTTCACGACGCGGGATATATATAGCTTGTTATTTACGTCGGTGACCTGCAGGGTGTACACGCCGGTCGGTAAACTGCCCAGGTCTACTTCATTAGCGGTCGCTTGCAGTTGCAGTACCCGGCGGCCGTAGGAGTCACTTACGGTAACCCGCCGCGCTTCGATATTGTCGTACCGTACTCTTCCGCCCGTGGGGTTGGGATAAACGCGGAGGACACTTGGCGCTACCCGACGGACCGGAACCGTAGCCATCTGGGTCACCGAGAGGCAGAAGGTACCTCGCGTGGTGTCACCAGCGTCTACGAGTAGCGTGTATTCTACGCCTTCCTCGGTCTGAATTTCGATGAGCGGCATCGAGTCCGTCTCACTGTAATTATCGCTGCGACGGATCATGGAATCGAGGCTACAGGCTCCGGCAAAAAGTGCCGCGCGGGTGTCGGTAAGCGCATTGTCGCCGTTGCAGTCGGCGGTCCGGATATGGTAGATGTTGCCGTCACCGGTGAACCGATAGTAGACCGGATGGAACAGGGTATCGTTGCCGAAGTAGGCCGTTAGCTCGTCGTTGGAGAGGGTGTCCATTTGGTAAGCCGCATTACCGTAAGAACGGCTGTACTGCATCATATCGAGCTCCCCATTAAAGAGCGTATCGATGAGCATGGCATTAGCGCAACTATCCCCTAAGGCTCGTACCAAAACGGAGTCGGAGTACGAACAGCTGTTTTCGTCGGTGACGGTGACAGTGTACTGGCCTCCCATCAGATCGGTCACCTCGGCGGTGGTTTGGGCAGGATCCGTGGTCCATGTGTAGGTGTAACTTCCGGTGCCGCCCATCGCGGTGGCCTTGGCGGTTCCGTCGCTATAGCCATTATCCTGTGTGGCATCCACCTCAAGCGTCAGGGCGGGAGGTTCGCTTATGGTCACCTTGGAGGTAATAAAACAGTCATCGCTGTCGGTGGCCGTCACCGTGTACTCGCCGGCCGCCAGTTCGGTCACCGCGGGGGTCGTAGCGCCCGTTGACCAGGCGTAGGTAACGGGTTCGGCGGCGTTCTCCACGGTCAGGGTAGCCGCTCCGTCGGTGCCGCCTTGACAGGTTACGTCGGCATCAACGGCGAGCGTAGCGGTCGGGCCCCCAAGTGGAGTAAGAACGAGGGATCCCGACACGGTACAGTTGTTATCGTCGGTTATCGTGACACTATAGGTATCCGCCGGGACACCCATAAGGAAGGATTCCGTCGAACCGTTCGACCAGAGGTACCGGTAGCTTGTTCCCTGGGGCCCGCCGGTAGCCGTCGAGCTGATGATGCCATCGTCTTTGCCGTTACAGCTAGGATTGTTTTGAACGTAAAGACCGGCATCCAGTGAGGACGGGTGTTTAACCATTATAGCCGCCGTGGCGGTGGATTGACATCCGTCGGTTACCGTTACCCGGTAGTTTCCAGCTGGAACATCCGTGAGGTTGGCCGTGGTGGCTCCGTTCGACCATTGGTAAGCATAGGGCTCACTACCCCCCTCGACCACGATGGTGGCTTTACCATTCGATTGGCCGTTGCAGGCCACATCCGTAGCCTGCGCGCTGGTAATTGCCAGGGCCTGAGCGTCGACGATAGTAGCCGATAGTATCACCTTGCCGATATCCGAGTCCGTAATCGTTACGGAATAGTCGCCGGGGGCTAAATTCTTAAGGGTGTCCTGTGAGACGTTTTTAGTTATCGTACCGTCCGACCAAGTGAATTTATAAGGCGGGCGACCGTTCCCAATGGCAACGGCTACCCGTCCATCGGTCTGGCCGGCACAACCGATATCCCGTTTTGTGAAGGTATCCGTTTGTAACAGCTTATAAGTACCCGACCCGGCAAGTACGCCGAGTATGTAACCTGGAATTTCAGGCTGCCAATTACCACTCGATAAATCCGGCGGGTTACTTCTCGATTTATAATTACTGTAGAAGTATATCTGGCTGTTGTGACCACGGATCACCCATTGTTGTCTGCCGTTATCCCAGGTAACACCAGCCACGATGGGGTCGCTGACGTATCCGTTTTTACCGCCGACTATACGATGGGTATGGAGGGCGTAGGTATGCTCGACTCCGCCATTGTCGGTATATACCAAATCAACGATATTCCCTTTTTGGGCGGATAGGAATTGGAGCGAAACGAAAAAGAAAACTACACCGAGTGCGTAAATGTGTTTCATGAGAGTAATTTGGGAAGCGCGGATGGCCGAAACCCATATAACCAAGGTCTTGGGAGAGCCATGATCTGAGCAACAGATCGCAAAGCCGAAAACGTAAGTGTTTATTCAACTGGCCGGCAAAGACCGGACAACGTAACAAGTTAATTTAAAGCCGTTCGTACATCAGGTAGAAAGACTAGTAGGATTTACGACGGTAGTTACCAGAAAATTGCGTATCGATCCATAATTATCTGTGTAACTCCGCTTCCATCCTTATTCCCGGGGGGCGGTATATTCCGGATTTTCCAGCAGCGATTCGTCGGTGAAGGTGTGCAGGAAAGCGATCAGAGCCCGCTTCTGCCTTTCCGATATGGGGAAGCCCGTGATATTGGGATCCTCGTTCTCCACGCCGTGGCCTCCGGCGGCGTACTCATCGATTACCTCCTCCAGTGTCTCAAAGCGGCCATCGTGCATATAGGGGGCGGTGAGGGCGATATTGCGCAGGGTAGGCGTGCGAAATTTGCCATTGTCGAAGGGGTTGGAGGTGATATCTCCCCTACCCTTATCAACGAAGTCGTAGATCGTTTCTACATCGGTAATTCCGTTGTTATGGAACTTATTATCTCCGAACTGGGGCGCATTGTGACAGTGACCGCAACCCGGATGCAGGACACCGGCCGGAACGTTTTCTACAAAGAAGAGGCTGTCCGCCCCGAGTTGCTCCTCCTCGGTAAAGAATTCGGTATTCTGGTAGACCACCCGATCGAACTTGCTATCCGCGGAAATAATCGTCCGTTCAAACTGGGCCAGCGCCTTGACCGTCAATTCCTGGTCGATCTCCTCTACCTTATCAATGCCGAAAGCGGCCCGGAAGCGGGCGGGGTAATCTTCATGGTTACGCAACTTCCGGATCACCTCCTGCCAGTCGTTGTCCAGTTCCAGCATGTTCTCCACGGGATGGATGGCCTGTTGCCAGAGCTTCTGTTCACTGCCGTCCCAGTTGAAAGCATTCGGATTGAAAGCCAAGTTAACGAGTGACATGGCACTGCGCGGTCCCGGTTCGCCCCGTACCCCAATCGCCCTACCGAAGCCATCGGTAAAGGCCAATTCTTGCTTGTGACAGGTAGCGCAGGACATATTCCCCTCGGTACTGAAGATGGAAGCGTCGTAAAAAAGGTGCCGCCCAAGGTCTACTCCCTCTTCGGACATTGGATTTTCCGGATCAACCACGGGAGAAGGAAAATACTCGGGCACCTCAAGCACATAGGGCGTAGGGTTACTGGGACCCGTGATCGTTCCTTCGTCAATAGGGTCAGTGCCGGTCGGATCCTCGCGACAGCCCAGCGTGAGCAGCAGTAACAGCAGTCCGGCAATGTGAGCGGTACGTAGCATCTTTCGGGTTGCTAAAAATCATTTATACCTGCGCTCCGCCGCCATAGTTCTACCGCGGATCTTCGGATGAGGTAACTGCTGCTTGAACAAACGCAGTATCCGTGAGGGTGTGTAAGAAGGCGACTAATGCTGATTTTTGTTCCGCATCAAGTGCTAACGGATGCACGTTCGGGCTCCGGTTTTCGGCGTAGTGGCCTCCCGAATTGTAGTGGTCGACCACTTCCTCCAGGGTGGCGAAGCGCCCATCGTGCATATACGGGGCCGTCAGGGCAACGTTGCGCAGGCCCGGCGTGCGAAAGCGGCCGTTATCGTAAACGTTTTGGCTTATGGCTCCACGTCCCGGGTCGGAAAACGCGTTTAGATCGTCGGCTTCATCGAGGCCGTTGTTTTCGTATCCCTGGTTGGTAAAGTGCGGTGGTGTATGGCAGTGGGCGCATTCGGCGGTAGGCAAGTTGGCGTATGGTCCGGCGGCATCATCGCCCAGGTCGAAGAAAAGCGCGTGCCCCAGTTGCTCGGCGGGCGTGTACCTGGCCTCTCCCCGCTGCACCCGGTCGTATTTGCTATCGCGGCTAATCAGCGATCGCTGGAACTGCGCGAGGGCACGGCCGACCAACACCGAATCTATGGTCGCCGCACCGAAGGCACTCCGAAAGCGCGCCACGTAAGCCGGATCGTCGCTAAGCCGCCGGATAACTTCCGGCCAGCTGCCGCCCATTTCGTGGGGCGTATGAATGGGGTGCAGGGCCTGTGCTTCCAGGCTTTCCGCGCGCCCGTCCCAAAATAGGGGATGGTGGAAATAGCCGACGTTGGTGAGCCCTAAAGTGTTGCGCACGCCTGGTCGGCCACCGATCCCTACGGCAGTCTTCTTTCCGTCCGTAAAAGCCAGTTCCGGGCGATGGCAGCTGGCGCAACTGATGGTGGAATCGGCGGAGAGGGCCGGATCGAAGAACAAGTGTCGCCCGACCCGGATACCGGCTTCCGTCGGCGGATTATCGGCGGGGTGAAGGATAGCCGCGAATTCCGCGCCACTTCCCGGGTCATCGGCGCACGACAGCCAGCACAAAAGGAGTATGTACCCCAGCCGCCGCACTAGTCTACCTCCAGGCGGAAGCTTTCGCTGAGCCGTTTCCATACACCGTTGGCCACCGCCTGGTTGCCGCCGTGGACGGCCTGCTTGGCGGGATCGGTAATGTCGAGGGTTTCTCCATTTTTGGAGAGGGCATCAAGTACATCCACTACGACCGTAATACGGGAGTTGGCTCCGTCCCGGACCGTAAAGGGTTGCTGTAGACTGATCCGTGTATAGAGGGAGTCACTGCCCATATGGTAGGTCAAGCCGGTGTCGAAGCGGCCGTCCTCCTCCAGCAGGGCATTTGCTTCGATCTTGGCGAAGACGTAGCGAGTCTGGGCACCCCAGAACTCATTTTCGTTGAGGACGTAGTCGGCCGGAAAATTATTGGGATCTATAGCGTTCAGGGTAGGCTTTACGCCCAGTCCAAAGCTCAGATCGCCATATTCCCCCTCCGGTAGCAGCACTTTATACGTCCGCTCAATGGTGCCGTCATCGTTGGCGGAATTCCACCGGAGCAGATCGATTTCGTTGATGACATACTCCTCCCGACCACTGCCGTCCCTAATTGCCAGATCGGACATATAGTACTGAAACAGGAGCATCTTGAGCGAGTCGCCCGTCGGGTAGCCGTACGCTTCGGATTGAATACGCAGGGGTTCACCGCCGTACTCCGCGCGGAATGCCACGGTCAGCTCTTGCTCGACAACTTCGCGGACGTCATCGTCGTCCATACAACCGGCAAGAAAAATAAGAAGAAGGAAGGGGGAAAGTAGTTTCATAGGGCGGCGCGCGCAGGTAAAGCGACTTTGGTAACGGTCGTACAACACGCCATGTCCGACTAAGGCTTCGTAAAACCCCCGGAATTATCGGTATAGCAACTGCCAAATGAGCCGAACAACGACGAAATTGCATTCGTTGCATAAGCGATTACTCTAATAACCAAAGTAAACTATCATAATTTATGGCCACCGAAGTAGCCGACCAGCAATTAGACAAAGCGTTAAAGCAATTATCCTACGGATTTTATATCGTAGCCACTCGCAAAGGCGGTGAGGATCTCGAAACCCGCAAGGAAGATTGGGTGAGTGCCGCCACCGTTAGTTGGGCGATGCAGTCCAGTTTCAATCCGCCCCTGATTACGATTGCCGTCCAGAAGGACAGCGACCTCAACGAAACGATCCAGAAGGCCCAATCCTTTTCGCTCAGTGTACTAGGTAAACAGGATGAAGAACTGATCAAGCGATTCGCCCAACAGACCGAAGTAGACT
Organism: Lewinella sp. IMCC34191; assembly: GCF_003390935.1. GTDB lineage: Bacteria > Bacteroidota > Bacteroidia > Chitinophagales > Saprospiraceae > Neolewinella. The sequence goes on from NZ_QNQZ01000010.1 coordinate 125,774, forward strand.
ACAGCAATCACAAGGTGAACGGCATCAGCTACACCGAAGGCGAAACGGGCGCTCCCATCCTCGATTGCGGTATCGCCAGCCTGGAGTGTAAACTCGAAGATGCGCTGACCACACCGGGCGATCACCTGCTCTTCGTGGGCCGTATCGTAAAGGCGACCAGCAAGGGTGACCAGCCCATCACGGAGGCCGATACCCGCAAGCACTACGAGGGAACCTCGCCGCGGAGCTAAATAATATACTGATTATCGTTCCGGTCTTTCACCGACCAGAACCCGTGCCGGGCCGAAGAGACGAACTCTTCGGCCCGGTCTCATTTTACACCTGCTATGACTGACCCGTCCATTATCGCGCATTTAAGCCGGGAACCGCGGCTGGCACCCATCGTAAAAAAGCACAGTCTGCAGCAGCGACCGGACCACGGAGGGGATGTTTACTTCGGGCTAATCCGCTCCATCACTTACCAGCAACTGAGCGGCCGGGCGGCGGGGACCATCTTCGGACGTTTCCTGGGCATCTTTCCGGACGGCTATCCCCATCCCGAGCAATTATTGGAGATGTCCGGTACTGATCTGCGTGCGGTTGGCATGAGCCGACCCAAAGCCGGCTACCTCCATAATGTCGCCGGTTTCTGGCTGGAGCATAAGCTGATCAACGAAGATTGGAGCCGATATAGCGACCAGGAGATTATCGATCTGCTTACTCAGATCAAGGGCGTCGGACAATGGACCGTCGAGATGGTACTGATGTTTGTCCTGCACCGCCCCGACCTGCTTCCCATCGATGATCTGGTAGTACGTCGTAACCTGGTTGCCCTTTTTGACCTGCACCATCTAAAAGGCAAGGCGCTCGTCAGAGCCATGATCGAGGCGGCCGAGCCCTGGCGACCCTACCGCAGCTATGCCAGTCGGTACCTGTGGGAGATGGATAGTACGGAGGTTTAAGAAGGCGGGGTTCGTGAGCTCCGCCCGCGGTCATGGCGCATCCTGAGGTTCAACCACCACCGTATCCACACCGACCCGCCACCACTCCGACTGCAAGTCGGGAACCGGGCACACGACACCTGACACGCGACCACCTGACCCCAAACCACCCAAAATCCCGTAATTTCGCCGCCCACAAACTACCCCGCATGCCCAGCGAGCTGACTCTTTACAATACACTTACCCGGACGAAGGAGGTCTTTCAACCCCTGGTGGCAGGCCACGTGGGCCTGTACGTCTGTGGCCCAACGGTATACAATCCCGTTCACCTGGGCAATTGCCGCACTTTCGTCAGCTTCGACGTGATCTATCGCTACCTGATAACGAAGGGGTATAAGGTGCGCTACGTACGTAACATCACCGACGTCGGTCACCTCACGGATGACGGGGAAGACCGGATGAGCCGGGGCGCGCGACTGGAGCAGCTCGAACCCATGGAAGTGGCACAAAAGTTTAGCAACCAGTTCCACGACATGATGCGGACCTTCAATGCCCTGCCGCCGAGCATCGAGCCGCGGGCCACCGGTCACATCATCGAGCAGATCGAGATGGTGCGGGAGATTCTCGATAACGGCTATGCTTACGAGGTCAACGGTTCGGTTTACTTCGACGTGGAAGCCTATAACAAGGCCAATGACGAGCGCTACGGCGAACTTTCCGGCCGACGCATCGAGGAATTGATGGCCGAGAGCCGGGAACTGAAGTCGCAGCGTGACAAGCGTAACCCCTCCGATTTTGCCATCTGGATGAATGCTTCGGACGACCACATTCTTCGTTGGGACAGCCCCTGGGGAGCCGGCTTCCCGGGTTGGCACTTGGAGTGCTCCGCTATGAGTACAAAATACCTGGGGCCCCAATTCGACATCCACGGAGGGGGGAACGACCTGAAATTTCCGCACCACGAGAACGAGATCGCGCAGAACGTCGGGGCTTGCGATCACGGGGGAGCCCGCTACTGGCTACACACCAATATGCTCCTGATGAACGGCAAGAAAATGTCGAAGTCGGACGGAAACACGATATCCCCCGAAGAACTGTTCTCCGGTGACAGCGATCACGTTTCCGAAGGCTATGATCCTATGGTCGTTCGCTTCTTTATGCTGCAGAGTCACTACCGCAGCACACTGGATCTAAGCGATGAAGCCCTTCAGGCGGCCAAGAAAGGATACCAGCGGCTGCTGGAAGCATGGACGATCCTTCAGGATTTGGAAGCTACCGGCTCCGCACAGAATGGTACGGTTGGTAAGGAACTGGCTGCGGGATTGGAAGCCGCCTACGCCGAAATGGACGATGATTTCAATACGCCGAAAGCGCTGGCACGCGTCTTCGAGCTCGTCAGCCGGATCAATGCGCTGAAGGGCGGACAGCTAAGCCTGGACGAGATTTCTGCCGAACAGCTCGGCCGTTTCCGCAAGGGTTTGGGTACGTTGCTCTTCGATGTATTGGGACTCCGCGATCAAGCGGCCAGCGGCGGAGCCGAACAAGAAGCGCTGGACAAAGTGATGCAGATTATTCTGGATATCCGCGCCCAGGCCCGTGCCGATAAGGATTGGTCGCTATCCGATAAGCTACGCGACGCGTTACAGGACGCCGGCATTACGGTGAAGGACGGTAAAAAGGGAGCCACCTGGTCGATATAGGCAACGATTTGGCTGGAAGCCCATCCGCAACTACACCGCAGCCATTTTACGATGATGCCGCTGGTAAGCGTAGACGGCGGCGCCTACGGTACCGGCCGTGTTGCGCATTTCAGCGGCTTTGACCTGGCAATCAACCTTCAGGTATTTCTTGTAGTCCTGGAAATACTTGCTTCCACCGCCGCCCAGGATAATCAGGTCCGGATTCAGGATGGCATTGACGTGCTTTAAATACTTGTTGAACCGCTTGCCGAATGTCTTCCAGTCCATATTGGTATCCTTCCGGATCTTATTGGAGATGAATTTCTCGGCGATGATGTCCATTCCTTTCAGGTACAGACTACCCAGTTCGAAGTTGGGGATCAGTTCGCCGTCCATAAACATGGCTCCGCCCAGGCCGGTACCGATGGTGATCATCACCACCGTTCCGTCTTCTTTATGCGAACGGCCCGTACCGTAATTCATGGTGGCGATGCCGGCGGCATCAGCGTCGTTCAGGGCATAGATGGATACGTCCCTTGACTTACCGAAGGTTTCTGAAATGGAGGTCCCGATCCAGCCCTTGTCGATATTGGCAGCCGTTTTAGCGACGTTCCGGTTGACCACGGCCGGGAAGCCTACACCAACGATACCACTATACTCGAAATGGTCGACCAGGCTCCGAAAGGTATAAGCCATAGCCGAGGGGGTGGCGGGCTGCGGCGTGTCGAAACGATGTCGCTCGGTCAGCATGGTACCGGTCTTGACATCCACTAAACCACCTTTGAAACCGGTGGCACCTACATCAACACCCAGAATAGTCGTGCTCTTTGATCCGCTGTTTTCTCCCATGGCGGTGAATATAGTGGTTTGCTTCCGACCCGACATAGCGCTTCGGGCGTCGAAATTCGAAGCAAGCCTAACGGACTAGAGAAATCTTCATGGAGACGTCCTCCTTCGGGCGGTCACCCGCTCCCGTAGCGACGGCCGCAATCTTGTCAATCACGTCCAACCCTTCGATCACCATGCCGAAGACGGTATAGTTTTGGTCCAGAAAGGGCACACCGCCCCGCTCCAGGTAAGCTTCGCGTACTTCGCTTGGGTAACGCACGCCCGTTTGCCCTTCCTGACGATTCAGTTCGGCCTCCGTAACCGGACGCCCCTGCACGATGTAAAATTGGGAACCGCTGCTGAGCTTCTGCGGGTTGTTGGTCCGGGCGGCCGCAATCGCGCCCTTAACGTGGGCGAGGCTAGGATCGAACTCAGCTGGTACCTGGTAGCCGGGGCCACCGCTGCCCAGGCGGTCGTTGGGTCCGGCCCCGCGGCTCTCCGGGTCGCCTCCCTGAATCATGAATCCCGAAATGACCCGATGAAAGAGCAGGCTGTCGTAGAAGTTTTCCTGCGCCAGTTTGACAAAGTTGTCCTGGTGTTGGGGGGTGGCATCGTACAGCCGGGCCAGCATATCGCCCTGGGGTGTTTCGATGCGGATAAGGCATTCTTCGGGTGGAGTCACGTTGATGGTTTGGGTGGTGGTTCTGGATTTTCCTTTTTCGTTCGTAGCGGTCAGGCTCACTTCGTAATCGCCCGACTTAAAATACCGGATACTCGGATCGGTTTCCGTACTCGTCTGGCCATTTCCGAAATCCCAAAGATAGCTTTCCGCTTTTTCCGAACGATTAGCAAAGCGAACCGTATCGGCCGCGGCAACATCTGATTCTGAAAGCGTCGTAAAGCTCGCGACCGGGCGGGCACAGTACGTTAAGCTAAGAAGGGGTAGCAATAAAAGGGCGAGGCGCATTACAATAGTTTTTGGGTCTAACGCGGTGACCGGCTCACTAGTCTAGAAAGAACGCCAGGAGAACGTCGCGTTCTTTGCTCAAGCCGTAGTCGGGGGTTTCGCGACCGGCGCGGCGATACCAGTAGTTTGCATTTGATTCATCGCCTTCGATCCGGTGGAGATGGGCGTGCACCCACGCATTCTCGGAGCCGGGGGCGGAATCGATGAGATCGTGGGCGTGATCCCAATTGTTCTTACCTAGCCACCACATCGACTGAAGCGGAAGAGATAGGTCCGCTGGCGGCTCTGCGGCGGAAAGAGAAGCATCGAATTCGCTACGGGTCAAAGAGGCATTGTTTCTGACATACTTCCGGCGAAGATAGCTCCGCCGCATTGAAACAACTTCGGAGCACAAGCGATTTACTTCCATGTACGAAATCGGAAGCCTGATCATCATCGGCGTACTCGCGCAGTGGATCGCGTGGCGCCTGCGTGTACCGGCTATCTTACCCCTTATCTTGGCGGGTATTCTCATCGGACCGGCCTGGGAGTGGTACTCCGGCCATCGCCTCCTCAGTCCCCGTTTTGATAGTGAAGCCGGCACCGGACTTTTCCCCGGCAACCTGCTCTACAGTTTCGTGTCCCTCTCGATCGGGCTCATCCTGTTCGAGGGAGGGCTGACGCTGAAGCTCAAAGAGATTCGCGGCATGGCGGATAGTATTCTAAGACTGACCACCTACGGAGCCTTCACGACTACCATCGTGGCCGGGTTAGCGGCCCACTTCATCATGGGGCTTAGCTGGCAGATCGCGTTTCTGTTTTCGACGCTTATCGTTGTTACCGGCCCCACGGTTATCGCGCCGATCATGCGGCAGATCAATGTCAAAAGACAGGTAGCCACCGTCCTGAAGTGGGAAAGCATCATTATCGACCCCGTGGGCGCCTTCCTGGCCGTTCTCTTTTACAATTTCATTGTCGCTTACTACGACCCGGAGGCGACCGTTTACAACTCGCTGATCAAATTTTTCCAATCGGGTCTGGTGGGGATAGGTCTCGGCTTCGTGCTGGGGCACCTGTTGTTTATCCTGATTTCCCGATTCTACGTTCCTCGGTTTCTGCTCAATATCGTTACCCTAGGGTTCGTCGTCGGTGCCTTCCTGATTTCTGACACCATCGCCCACGAAAGCGGGCTGCTTACCACCGTGGTAATGGGTGCCTATCTGGCAAACCGGGAGGTTCCGTTCCTTCATGATATTCTCGACTTTAAGGAGAGTCTTACCCTCCTCCTCATTTCGCTGCTCTTCATTCTGCTATCGGCGAATATGACCGTCGATCAGATCGCGCTGGTCCTTAACCAGGAGAGTCTGTACGTTTTCCTGATCGTGGTGTTCCTGGCGCGTCCGCTTGGGGTGTTTTGGAGCCTGTCGACCTCGGACCTCACCTGGCGGGACAAGGCCTTCATCAGTTGGGTCGGCCCCCGGGGTATCGTGGCTGCGGGTGTCGCTTCCCTGTTTGGTATTGAATTGGCGGAGCAGAACGTGGCCTACGCCGAATACATCACCCCCCTCGTCTTTCTGATCGTGCTCGGTACCGTCCTCCTGAATGCGACCCTGGCGGGCTTCCTGGCCCACAAGCTTAAAGTCAGCCTGCCGAAGGGAAGCGGCGTCCTCATCTTTGGTGCATCGGAAGGATCGAGACAGCTTGCCCATTCCCTCATCGATTCCGGGCGGGAAGTCATCCTGGTCTCTTCCAACCGGGCGGAGTGCGATATCGCCGAGGAAAACAACCTGACCGCCGTGCACGCCCAGCTGAACTCCGATGAGCTGGATAGCCGACTGGACTTCACGGATATCGGCTACGTGCTCGCCCTGACCGGCAATGACGAGGACAATTTCTACCTGCTGAATAACTACCGCAACCGAAAGGGAATACGGGGGGCGTACCGCCTGGTTACACGTAAGGAAATCCAGCTACAACGCTACAGCAAGGAAGCCCTCTTCGGACATTACGTGAGTTACCTCCTCTTTAACCGCGCGGCCCGTAATTTCGGTGCCGTCAACGCCATCGAGCTTGTGGATCCGGACGACCTGCCCGAACTCATCGAAAGGCTGCGGGAGGAGCGCGCGATTCCCCTCTACCTGCGTTGTACCGAGTACGGTGATATCACCTTCGTTCCCGCTAATGACGACCGCCCCCTGTCCGTATCAGCCGGCGATACCCTCTACTACATCGGTGAACCACTGGGTGACCTCAACGAAAATTCAGCCCGGCAATTGACGAGGGAGGTGGAAGCCTAATGCCTACCCTCAGGCCAGCAGCTTCTCCAGTTTATTGCCCCGGCTACCCTTGACGAATACCTTTTTGCCGGTCCAATCCTGCTGCCAAAACCAATCGGCCAGGCTGCTCACGTCGGCGAAATGGGGTCGCCCCAGTTCCCGGGCCACGGGTTCCATCTCACTACCTAGTAGCAGCACCGTACGGGCCACCTGGCCGGCGCGGAGCACTACCCGGCGATGGGCGGCTTCACTCCCCTCCCCCAGCTCGAGCATTTCACCAAGCACGACGACGCTATCACCGGCGGGGTTGGTGATGGCGAATGAATCCAGCGCAGCCATTACGCTGCTGGGATTGGCGTTATACGCGTCCCAGTAAAATGCTACATCGCGGTGGGTAAGCCACTGGCTACGATGGTTAGCGGATTGGTATTCGGCCAGGGCGGCGGCAATCTCCGGACCAGGGACCTTGAAATATTTACCTACGGCAATGGCCGTCTTGATATTCTGCAGATTGTGGCGTCCGCTGAGATGGGTTTGGGCGCTGTATGGCTCCCCCGCCGCAAGAAAACGAACGTTGACATTAGGATGAATGGCAAGTGTCTTTATCTCCAGTCCAGGAACCAGCGGTGATGGCTCCTCGCTCGTGAAGTAGGAAATGATGCGCTTTAGACTCTCGGCCATTACAGGAAGATGCTCCTCATCGGTGTTGACGAAGGCGACGCCGCCGGTCTGCCGTAGAAAATCATAGAGTTCGCCCTTTCCCTTGATCACACCCGCTTTTCCGCCGAACCCTTCGAGATGCGCGTCGCCGATATTCGTGATGATACCATGAGTCGGCCGGCCAATCTCACACAGCTCGGCAATTTCGCCAACGTGGTTGGCCCCCATCTCGAGCACCAGGAACTCCGTCCCCTTTGGCATGGACAGGACCGTGAGCGGAAGTCCGATGTGGTTGTTGTAGTTGCCCGGCGTGGCGTGCACCCGGTATTGCCGCGACATTACCGCCGTTACCAATTCCTTGGTCGTCGTTTTTCCATTGCTACCCGTGATGGCCAGTACCGGCATCCGAAAATCGCCACGGTGCCGCTTGGCCAACTCTTGCAGGGTAGTGAGGGTATCCGCTACGAGAAGATACCGCCCGTCTCCCTCAGTGATCACGGCAGGGTTATCGACTACGGCATAGGCCGCTCCCCGGTCGAGAGCAGCGGCTGCATACTGGTTCCCGTCCGTATTCCCCCGAAGAGCGAAGAATAGGCTTCCGCGTTCCGCCTTTCGGCTATCGATAACGACCCGCGGGTGCTCCAGGTATATCCGGTAAATGTCCGTAAGGCTGGACTGGGGTATCTCCATTACACAAAGCTACGTGTCAAACACGAAATGCCCCGTACCGTATTCCGGCCGGGGCATTTCAAATCTTTAGGAACGATATGGACTACCGACGGGACCGGCGGCGGTTCTTGTTCTTTCCGGGCTTGATACCGAAGCGATTTACTTGCGGCTCATCGATGCCCTGGCTGTCACCTACGCGGACCATAGCGCAGCGGAAGCCAATGGTGCGGGAGGCACGGTCCTGGTCGAGGTAGCGACGGGTACCGGGACTCAGCCAGTAGGCGCGGTCAGCCCAGCTGCCACCCTTGTAAACACGGGCTTTGTCGCTGATCAGGGTGTGCTCGTTGGTGGAGTACTCGGCACCACTCTCTTCATCACCATCCAGGTAATCATAGACACGGCCACGGTTATAGTTGTCGCGTTCGGCTACGTCGGCGTCATTTACCGGCACGTAGACCAGGCGACCGAGGCTGTCCTTCTCAACGGGGCGACCGTCCTGGTCACGCTTCATGTCCTGGAAGTCGTTACCACGGAAGCTGTTGAGATCGTGGTTTTCGACGTCGACCAGCGTTTGGGTAGTCAGCGGGCGGTAGAGGTCAAGAACCCATTCGTTCACGTTACCGGCCATGTTGTACAGACCGAAGTCGTTGGGGAAGTTGTCCCAGATGTTGCTCGTGATCATGTTCTCGTCGTTGGGCTTACCCGACAGACCACTGTAGTCACCACCGCGACGCTTGAAGTTGGCGTACATCTTACCCTGGTTCTTATCGTGTACGCGGTAGCGCAGGCTGGTACCACTCCAGGGGTAGATACGACGGTCGGTGTAGTTCTCGTCTTTTTCGTTAGCCTGAAGCCCTTCGAGTGCCAGAGCGGCGTACTCCCATTCCGCTTCGGTAGGCAGGCGGAAGTCGGGCTGCAGGATACCATCCTCCAGGCGGACGTGCCGCGTTTCACCGGTCTTCAGATCCTTCATGCCCTTACGCTCGACACCTTCGTACTGTCCGGCCAGGTAGGCATCGGTAACGAATACGTCGGATCCACTCTGGTCGGGGCGTTCTTCCTGGATGCCTTTGTCAATCAGAATTGCTTCGTTGACACGGTCGGTACGCCAGCGGCTATACTCGCGGGCCTGTACCCAGCTGACACCGACGACGGGGTGCTGGCTGTAGGCGGGGTGACGCAGGTAACCCGTCACGTAAGGTTCGTTGTAGGAAAGCTCGTCACGCCAGACCAATGTATCGGGAAGGGCGGCCTGGAGTACCTCGGGGTAATCGGCGTAGACGTCTTCGGTCCAGTGGAGGTACAGCAGATAGTCTTCGTTGCTGATCTCGGTCTGGTCCATGTAGAAGCTGGAGACCGTTACCCGGCGGGGAATGTTATCCCAGTCGTAAGGAACGTCTTCTTCGGTGAATCCCATGACGAAGGTACCGCCGGGAATCAGGACCATATTAGGTGGGGTTTCTTGCCCCTCGAAATCGTTGTTCCGTTCGTAGCCGCCCCACTTCTCGTCGTTGTACTTCCAGTTGGTCGTACGGGAACGGTCGTTGTTGCGGTTACAGCTAGCTACCAGCAGAACCAGGCAGAGGTAGGGAAGCGTTTTGAAAAATACTTTCATATGGCGGTGGTCGTCCTAAGATTAAAGTCGGTTTATTGAGGCGTTCCGGTCGGAGGGAGCGTGTTCTACCGACCTACGGCTAACTAAACCGAATCGCCAGACCAACTATTGTGTTCGAAATCTTAATATTTCCGGCGGGGGTCAGGTTGCACCAAGCGTGTCGGCTTCCTTGCTCTCGCGGACATATTCTTTTCCTAGGTATTCCGGCGGTTGATTTCGTCCTGTAGCTGCCGGCGAAGCTCCTGTTCCACCGTCAGACGGCTTTTACGGCTTTGCTCGAGCTCATCCGCAAGTTTATCGCGCTCCCGCTTTAGTTCGGTGTTGTTGGCAGCCGCAATCCGTGTGCTAGCCAGGGCAACCAGCAGCGCTACCAGGAGGCCGATGACAAGCGACCACATGATGAGGCTGTAGGTGCCTTTATTGAGCTGAATACCCAGCAGGCTGACCGTGTCCAACTCCTCGTTGAGTTCGGCAATGGTAGCATCCCGGTTAGCCACCTCCGAAGAATTGGCTTCGATCTGGTTGCGTAAATCCGCCATTTCCGCCTCCAAATCGGATATCCGCTCCGTATACCCACTGATCGAGTCGCTAACGTTGACCATGAAGGCATTCAGGAATTCCTGGCGAACCACCTTGAATTCCTGGTAGCGGTTAGAAGCGTCGAGCATCTCGTCGAACTGCTGCTGAAGGGGTGCATCCGTCGCACCGGCCGGATTGCCGCGCCGTTGAGCGGATACATTCACGCACAAAAACAAGAAGAACAAATAAAGAAAGCAACGCATAATAGAATGTTAGGGGGTAGTCCGCGCCCGCTGACCCATACCAGAACATCAACGGAAAGCGGCGCTAAGTTAGCACTTACCTTTGGGAAATGTTTGATCACTTGGTTTATCTAGTTGACGATCTGGCAGCTACCGTCACCGAATTTGCCCGTCTTGGCATCCCTCCGTCCCCCGGTGGCCGTCACCTTTCGCGGGGGACCCACAACGCGCTGCTCCGCCTCGGTCACCGGCAATACCTCGAGTTACTAGCCCTCGATCCCCATAGTGACGTTCCCTCCCCCCGCTGGATGGGCATCGACGTGGGCCATTTGCCCTGCATAAGCAGATGGGCGGCGAGCGCAGGTAAAATACCTGATCGGCAACCGGTACAATCCGGACAACGCGAGTTACCTAATGGTCAGACCCTTAGCTGGAAACTCACGGACCCGGGAGTGGAACCCGCCGTATCCGTCCTCCCCTTCCTGATCGACTGGGGTACGGATGGTCCCCACCCGGCGGATGACCTACCGGATCTGGGTTTGTATCTGGCCGAATTCCGGCTCATCCACCCGGATCCCGCCGCCATTGACGGAGACTTACAGCGAATGGGACTTCCCCAAAGAGCGATCCGCGGACCCGGCCCGAAAATCGAAGCCGTGATCCGCGGACCGGAAATAGAATTGATGTTGTAATTACATCATTTTCATGGAGTTGTCGATGAACTCCTTGAGGTCTTTGCCACTCAGCATCTGCTGGCTCAACTGCGCGAGTTGGTACAGGTACTTGGCATTTTCGGAACGTTTGCCTGCGTCTTCCACATCCAGCAGACGTTCTTTTACGACCGGGCTGTTAGCGTTCACCACTACCTGGTAGCTGTCGGGGAACATATTAGCGTCCATCCCCTGCATCATCTGCATTTCTTTCATACGGCGCATGAATTCGTTACGCACGATCTGTACGGGCGCATCCTGCACGTCGAGAGGCTTCAGTTCGACGTTGTTGCCTGAGGCGACGATGTCAGTAAATAGGCTGGTTACGGTTTCCTGCTGCTCTTCGCTCAGCAAGTTCTCCTTCTCCTCGTCCTTCTGAACCAGTTGATCGGGGGTAGCGGAGTCGACCCGTACGAAGTTCAGTTTTTCCTCTTTTTGCTCGAGGGTCTGCATCGTGGGCGCGTCGATGGCGTGCTCGAACTTCAGCACGTCGTATCCCCGGTCACGCACGGATTCGATGAGTGTATGCTGCCGCTCGGCATCGGCGGTATAGATCGCCACTAACCGGTCGTATTTGTCGGTTTGATTTTCCTTAATCCGCTCCCGGTACTCCTCGATGGTGAAGAAGTTACCCTCGGTGTTTTCCAGCAGAGCGAACTTGGTGGCGCGATCGTAGAACTTATCTTCGGATACCATGCCGTACTTGACAAAGACACCCAGGTCCGACCACTTCTGCTCGTAAGCCTCACGGTCTTCCTTGAAGAGGCTGCTCAGTTTTTCGGCTACCTTCTTGGTAATGTATCCCGTGATCTTCTTGACGTTCGTATCGGCCTGCAGGTAACTGCGCGATACGTTCAACGGAATATCCGGCGAGTCGATGACACCGTGCAGCAGCGTCAGAAATTCCGGTACGATGTCCGTCACATTGTCGGTAACATAGACCTGGTTGCTATAGAGCTGGATCTTGTTACGCTGCAGTTCGAGCTTTCCGCTGACCTTCGGGAAATACAGGATACCCGTCAGGTTGAAGGGGTAGTCAATGTTGAGGTGGATCCAGAACATCGGCGGCTCACCCATGGGGTAAAGTTCCCGGTAGAAGGCACGATAGTCCTCGTCGGTGAGGTCGTTGGGCGTTTTTTTCCAGAGCGGATCGGTGTTGTTGATGATATTATCAACTTCCGTTTCGATCTTCTTCGGTTCCGGCTTTTCCTCTCCCTCTTCGGTCGTATCTGCTACTTCCTCGTAGGTTGTTTCCGTCTTGGTACCGAAGCGGATCGGGTAAGGCAGGAAGCGGCAATACTTCATGAGCAGGCCTTCAATCTCGTCCTCCTCTAAGTACTGCTTGCTGTCTTCACCAATGTGCAGGATGACATCTGTGCCCTGCATATCGCGCTCGGCTTCCCCGATTTCGTAGCTGGGATCACCCTCACAGATCCAGCGTACGGCTTCCGCACCGTCTTTGTAGCTCTTGGTGACTACCTCGACTTTGTCGGCAACCATAAAGGCAGAATAAAAACCCAGTCCGAAGTGGCCGATGATCGAGGCATCATCCTGGTACTTGTCTACAAACTCCTGCGCACTCGACAGGGCAACCTGGTTGAGGTATTTTTTAACCTCCTCTTCCGTCATACCGATACCGCGATCCCGAATGGTCAGGGTACCGGCTTCCTTATCTACGAAGATATCGATCGTTTTGTCGGTGTAATCCCCCTTCGCTTCTCCCTTCCGGGCCAGTGTAGCGAGCTTACTCGTCGCATCGGTGGCGTTGGAGACCAGTTCCCGCAAGAAAATCTCCTGATCGGAGTAAAGGAACTTTTTAATAATCGGAAAAATATTCTCCGTTTGTACGGATATGTTGCCCTTTTGCATATGTATTGATTTTATGAGACGATTCCCGCCCCGCGCAAAAGGCACAAGATTTGTTCCATAGCCCGTCGGCTGTCAAAATGTCGGTTGGTTGTTACCTGTACATCCCCGATTTGAGCAACTCGTCTTCCACCGCAGCGGGGACCAGGTACCGGATGCTCTCTCCATCTTTCAGGCGGTTGCGCACGTAGGTGGCGGAAAGCTGCATCAGGGGGGCATCGAAAATGCTGACGGAGGGATGAGTGGCGAAGGGGCCGTCGTCGTAACCCGGGCGACGGTATACCATCAGCCGGTAGTCGCGCAGGATGATCTCATGGTTCTTCCACTTGGCGAAGCTTTGCAGGTTGTCGCTTCCCATGATCAGCGCGAATTCATACGCGGGGTGCTTATCGCGCAGGACGGCTAGGGTGTCAACGGTATAGGAGGGTTTCGGCAGGTCAAATTCGATGCGGCTTATGCGCAGGTTCGGATTATCGCCAATGGCCAGTTCCACTAAATGCAACCGATCATGATCCCGGGCCAGGCTTCCCCGCTTTTTGAGGGGATTATGGGGGCTCACGACCATCCATACCTCATCCAGTTCGGTACGGGTAGCCATATAGTTAGCAAGGATCATGTGCCCGATATGGACGGGGTTAAAGGACCCGAAAAACAGCCCGACTTTGCGCTTACTCATACGTGTTCTCTAGTAGGCCGTACCGCCTTCGTATTCCTGAACGATGAAGAACCCCTCTTCGCCCTGATCCTGATACAGGGGCATCAGAATATAGCCCGAGCAGGGCGCAGCAATGGGTCCGTTGCTATCCGAAGCAAGGATTTCGCCCGCTTGAATAGAGTGAAAGTTCTTGTACCCGGGCTTCATGCGGAATGCCGCCCGATCAGCGGGATCGATGCGGTGAACGTATACTAATTCCAGCAAGGTGGGCACCTTGGTGACCGCTCGCCGTAGGGTTTCTTCGTGGTGTGTACTGACATCTTCCTCCCGAACACAACCTACCGATCGCAGCAGGTTGACGGTTGCCGCAAGGGCGCGGGCGACTGATTCCTCGTCCGTATGCGCGCCGGACTCGAAGGTAATGGCCCGGCAGGGCTGCTCGAAATCGTAAGCGCCGGACCGAAAGTAGCTCAGGGTCGTGCCCTGCAGCCCGCTAAGCATGCCTTTGATGACGGGCACCCCCAGTTCGGCGGCCAGCGACAGGCTGGGCCCATCGTCACCCGTTACAGCAAAGACACCGCCGTCAGCCGTTGTCGTATGCAGGTCGATAAGCACCAGCTCCTGAGCCGATGAATCTTCCAGAGCATTTTCAATGGCGGCCAGCATACCGTCCAACTCACGGGCTTCCGCTGTGGGATAACTATCATCGATGCCTTTGACGAAAGGCTTCCAGATGCGGTTGAGATCGACGTCTACGTACCGCCTCCCGGTACGTAGAGCTTCCAGATTGCCGCGTAGTGCCAGTAATTCCCCCCGAAAGGAAAAGCCCGGATTGACTAGTGGCTCCTCCTGCAGCAGCTCGAACAACTGCTCCAGGGCGCGTACGCCGGCCGGCTCATTGCCGTGAATACCGCCGATCGCGACAACGAGTGGCCCCGATTCCTCACCGACATAATGGCCGATGACACGCGGGCTTTCCCCCAGCGGATCGGGGGATGGAGGATCGGGCTTGGTCAGCATCAGAAGTAAAATTTCAACGCCACGAACTGGGCAACGAATCCGACCATGTAACCGGCATACAATTGCATGGGCGTATGTCCTCCGAGAGCCAGCCTGGCCGTTCCCACTAACCCGGCAAGAATAAGGGAAACAGCAACCAGCAGCGGGAGACCGAAGGTCATACTCCCGATACCGATTCCGTTCGGACCGAATAGCCCGAGCATAATGATGCATACCCCCACCAGGCCACCCATTCCGGTAGCATGCAGGCTAATTTTATCGAGCAGGTTAATGATGAATACCAGTACCAGGGCAATGACTACGCCCAGCAGAAAAGAGGAAAAAATGGTTGGCGTCTGGCTGTTGTTGTTAAAGTTCCAGAAGATCCAGAAGTAGAGGACCATTACCAGCAGCAGAGGGCCGATTCGCTCGCTCTTCTCATGCATCATCACGCTATTGATCATGTTGAGCCGCGACATGATGATCACGGCAATGACCGGAATGACGAAAGTATCCAGGAAGATCAGAATGAGGTGACTCATTGCCTTGGGTTCCCCCAGGTCGGAGGTGCCAAACAGATACGGATTGACTCCGGCAAGAATCAAAAAACTGTAAGTAGGTATCAGCAGCGGATGGAACAAACCGCTGATAGCCAGGGCGGGCCACTGTCTGGAGGCCGAAATACGGGGTGCCTGAGTTTCTGCGGACATGCCGCCAAAATAAGGACTATTCGAAGAGCAACCGGAAGGTTGTCCGCCGATTACTGGCCCGACCTTCCTCGGTGGTGTTCGGAGCGACGGGACGACTTTCACCGTACCCGACCGACCGGATACGATCGGGCGCGATGCCCTGGCTTTCCAGGTACCTTTTAACGGACGCGGCCCGTCGCTCGCTTAGTCGTTGGTTATCAACGTCCGAACCGACGTCATCCGTGTGGCCGGCAATTTCTACGTTTACTTCCGGCTGCCCCTCTAGAAGGGCAACGAGCCGATCGAGTTCTTCGGTGGAGAAGGGGAGTAGTTCGTCACTGGCCGTCTCGAAAAAGACATTGCGCAGCACAATGGCCCCGTCCTCCTCCGCCTCTTCGGCTATGGTCCGCTGCTCGATCGGTTGCAGGCGAATTTCAAGTTCGAAGGGTTCACTGGCAGTGTGTTCGCCAGCCAGTACGAAGCGATCGGAGTAGAACAGGTAGCCTTCCTTCTCTACGCTGAACCCGTAGTCCTGCCCCGTGGGAAGGACCGTCAGGTAGCGGCCCCGATTATCCGTGTTCCGAACACTCGTTATGCCACCCTGCATCTGTGCCTGTAGCCGTACCTGAGCGACCAGCGGACGGCCGGTGCGATCATCCACGACGCTGACCTCAACGTAAGTGGCTGCAGCGGGCCGCGCCTTTTCGGGCAATTCGAAGGTGTAGATATCTACATCGTCACCGATCCCCTTGCTGAAATACGCTGACTTTCCGTCCAGGCCGATAAAGAGGTTAGTCTCTTCGCCGGGAGTGTTGATCGGGAAGCCCAGGTTTTCCGGCTTCCGCCAGTTATTACTTTCGTCCACGGAGGTCATAAACAGATCGGCTCCACCCATTCCGGGCCAACCCGTAGAGGTAAAGTAGAGGGTCTTATTGTCGGCGGCCCAAAACGGGTAGCGATCATTGCCACTCGTATTGACGGTTTTCCCCAGATTGACCGGACGACTCCACTGCCCATCGGGCCGACGCCCGGATACGTAAATATCATCATTGCCCAACCCGCCGTCGCGGTTGCTGGCGAAGAACAGCAAGGTCCCGTCCTGAGACAGGCTAGGTTGGCTCTCCGAGGCGCGCGTATTGACGGTGGGACCAAGATTTTGGGCTTCCGTCCACCGATCGCCCAGGCGTTCACTGAAATAGAGGTCACAGGATCCTAGCCCGTCACGGCGACCACAACCGGTAAAAATCAGGTAGTTGCCATCGGCCGTAATGGTTTGCGCGCCTTCGTTCAGCGGCGTGTTTACCCCGGTCAGCGGGATGGCGTTCGACCAGGAGCCATCGGCCTGCCGGTCGCTTTGATAAAAGTCTTCCTGCCGCTTATTCACACGGCGGGTAAAGATGAGTCGTTGGCCATCCACGCTCAGGCTGGGAAAATATTCCAGACTATGGGGGGTATTGACACCGGGCCCGAGGGGCGTAGGCTCGTAGGGATAGGGATTGCCCGCTAGTTCCGACACTACGCGGGCGGATTCGACCAGCGCGCGCGCTTTTTCCAGCCGCTCGTCATTGCGGCCGGCCCGCTCCAGCGACTGCAGGTAACTTTCATAATAGGTTAGGGCATCATCGTAGTCCTGATTGAGCGTATAGAGCTCGGCGACTTTTTTAAATGCGACGGTAGCCGACCGGCCTTCGATGTCCAGACCTCGCTTTAGGGCTACGATGGCATCACCGTATTCTCCCTGCCCGCGGCTGATTTCCGAATCGAGATAATGAAGTTCGGCCACCTCATCATGCTTTTTGATGAGCTTAGCCAGTTTTTCCTTTGCTTCCGGATATTTCCGGAGGGTCATGAGGGATTGCGTAGCGGCCAATTCCTTTAGCTCGCTCTTCTTCATTTCCCGCTGAGCGGATTGTCCGTAGCCGACCGTGGTACTCAGAATGGTGAGTAAGCACAGCAACGGTCCCATAAGGCGCATGACCGGCATGATTAGTGTAGCTCCTATAACGCTACACTTGGGTACTTAGTGTTCGTTACCAAATGGCCTATACCCCGGGACTGGCGGCGCGCAGCCCCTGCAATGCTTCCTCTATCTGCTCCTGTTTCGGCGCTTTCGGATCCTTTGGCGCGGTCAGCGAAGCCTCAAAGGCACGGGCGGCGTCATTCGGGCGGCCGGCTTTCTGGTAAAGCTGGCCAAGTTGGTACCCTACCCGACGGTCATAGCGATCCAGGCTTGCAATACGCTGCTTCCGCTTGGTGAACATGCTAAAGATCCGCATCGCGTCATTTGGACGACCGATGGCTAAATAGGCATCGCCGAGCGCGACCTGGGCCATCCAATAGATCGCCTGGTGCGGAATACTATTCCGGGTCACTGCTTCGAAGTCGTCCGCAGCTTTTGTCATATCACCACGGCGTGCGTTGACCAGCCCCCGGCCATAATAGCTTTCGGGCATCAGCGGATTGATGGAAATACTTTTGCTGTAGTCGTAATGCGCGTCGTCATCGTTCCCCAAACGGTAATTGACGAATCCTCTGCGCTCGTATGCCTGGGCGTGACGCTCGAAACGAGATACAACCCGGGTCATCATTTTCAACGCCTCTTCTTCATTGTCCTGCTGGTCGACAAGCTCGCGACCGCGGTTGAAAAGTTGAACGGTGGTGCGATCGCTCTTAGGCTCCAGCTTATAGTGGTCAATCATGACCCCGGCGTCCAGGCGCCACAGATTGAGTGAACCGGCGATACTGAAGGTAACGACCCGCTCAAGGAGGTTGAGCGTATTGAGCCATAGCCGCTCCGTACTGGGAAGGACGGTCCGGGGAACGTCCAGTGTCATTTCGTCCTCCTTGAAGATTACTTCGGGTTTGAGAAGAATATCGTTTTTGTAATAGTTCTCCATGCGGTGAGCGTACTGCTCCATAACCTGGTTGTACGCCCGTTCCGAACCGAACTCGAGCTGTCCCGCAATGATCACCTTATACTCAGACATTTCCCGAAGTGCTTTTGCTAGATTTTGGTGTGCACGATAGCTCCCACCCTTTCAAAAAGACCATAAAATTTCCCACCGGCGCCGCGTCCCGTGAAAAAAAGTAAAAATAGATGTAAAACCACCGAAATGGCAGGACTTCCCCCCTTAATAAATCACAGTCAGGTCAATCCAACAAGCCGCAGGCGTAAATGTGCGGGAGGGATGGCTATAAATGTACGCAACCCAAAACAAACGGGGGGTGCTTCCTTTCGGAAACACCCCCCGTTCAGGGAATAATTCGGACGGACGTTAGTCCAGTTCGATCATCCGGGTAGGCTCGGTGGCAACCGGGATTACTACCCGGTTCTCGCGCAGCGTATTGCCTACGGGCTGATTCTCACCGAAGCCAATCATGCTCAGGTTCGACGCATCGGCACCTTCCTGGTCGGCGGTGTACTCCATAGCGGAGTTAGCACGGCGCTCGGAAAGTCCCTGGTTGTATTCGTCGGAAGCACGGCGGTCAGCGTGACCCTCGAAACGGATGTCAAAGTCTTCCGCACCGTCAAGTGCCAGGAAGCGGTCGATTTCCTCGAGTACCATCCGGTCGGGACGGTTTAGGCTGGAGATATCCGTTGGGAAGTAGATCCGGTCGATTTCGATCGTACCGTTGATCGAGTCAATACGGATGTGGTTGAAGTCCTGACCCTCGAGCAGCTGGCCGTAGCGGGCGATGCGCTCGTCGAGGTTCTCCGGACGATCGTTGGGGATGGGACATCCGTTACGCTCGGCAACACCGGCCTCATCGGGACACTCGTCGTCTTTGTCAGCGATACCGTCACCGTCACGGTCGGGGCAACCATTGGTAGCAGCGGGACCAGCTTCGGCGGGACAGTCATCGTCTTTGTCAGCAACACCGTCACCATCACCATCGGGACAGCCGTTGAGGCTTTCCAGACCGGCTTCATCGGGACATTCGTCGTCTTTATCGGCAACACCGTCACCGTCACCGTCAGGACAGCCGTTCGTAGCGGCAGTACCGGGCTCGGTAGGACAATCGTCGTCTTTGTCAGCCACACCGTCGCTATCACCGTCGGGGCAACCGTTCAGGTTAGCAACACCGGCTTCGTTCGGACATTCGTCGTCTTTATCAGCAACACCGTCACCGTCGGAGTCAGGGCAGCCGTTCGTAGCTTCGGGACCGGCTTCGGTGGGACATTCGTCTTCCAGATCGGGTACACCGTCACCGTCAGCGTCGCGGGCACCGAATCCTACTGAGTAGGTCAGGCCAAGGAAAGCATACTGGTCGTTCTCTTCGGGATCACCGTAAGCGGCGGAAACGCCGTCGATCAGGTCCGAGCTGGAGAAACGGAAGCGGTAATCAAGTCCGAGGGAAGACTTGGGAGAGAAGTAGTAACGCAGACCAACGCCTACGGGAATAACGACGCCACCGCTTTCGTCGGCGCGATCTTCGATATCCGTATTGATAGCGGTTTGGTCAGCGGAGGTGCCGGAACCGTATTCTGGCTCGTCGTCACCCCACAATCCGTAACCTACACCAGCGCTGATGTAGGGGGAGAAACCCGGCTTGAACGTGAAGTCGTCATTGAAACGACTTCCGAAGAAGGGCTCGATATCAAAGCTGAGGCTAGGTTCGAATACCGTCGTTTCGATGGAGGCATCAAGAGCGTTGAGCGTAGCATCATCTGCCTTGTCGGTATTGTTCTGAAGGAACCCGTACATAAGCTGCAAGCGAAGAGCAAGTACGTTACCAAGGCGGCGGCGTAGAAAAATACCTCCCGCGGGGCTGATCTGATCGATAAGCGGGAAGCTGTTGTCGTTGAGGTCACCTCCCATGGACGTACCTCCTAGCTTAATCCCAAATTCCCAGGGATAGGCGCTTTCGGGCATTTCCGTGCTGGCAGGCATATCCTGTCCATATACATTGATACAAGTGAGTACCGCGAAAAATAGTAATAACTGCTTGAGCATATTTGCGGGTTTGACGTGTGGTTATTGACTTTAGATTGGTTTTCTCCGGGCCAGATGGCGCGGAGACTTATACCGCTTTATCGCTTATCAAAGGATTTTGTTCAGGGCGGTAAGTTTCAAGGTGCAATTTTAGGGCTTAATACCGTAACCTAGATAGTATTTGGCCGAAACCTGCCACATTTGGGCGTTTTTCGCGCGCGGTTCTACGATCACCGGCGGTGAAAACGGAGCAAATGCCCCGGTGCCCGCTCGTCGTGCAGCTCAAGGATCAGTGCTCCCCGCTTGCCTCCTTTTGCGGGAAAAAGGATCTTCAGCGGATTATGCACGTAGCCGTCCTCCCCGAAAAGAGACAACTGGTGGCGCAATTTGGGGGGAAGCCGGAACCGCTTGAGTTCGGAGACATCCTCCGGTACCGGTACCGCCCCGTACCCCTCCTCCACCAAAAATTGCCGGACCATCTCGTAAGTCCGCTCCAGCCGACCGGCGGCAAACACTATCCGGTAGCAATAGCCATCCGAACTACCCCCGTGCCGATCACTCCCCTTCTCCGGGAAGTCGTAACGTACCCTTACCTTTTCCGGATCCGGATCCGGATCCGGCTCCATTTCCGGTTCTGGAACCGCTTCCGGGTCCGACGGAGAGGTAGTACCGTAAGACGCCAAATACACCGGCCGCCGCGTTACTGCCCTGAGCGCCATATTTATTGTTTTGAGTTACACAAAACTAAAACAATAAGTTGTCAATGCAATGCGGTACGTGCATCTTCCTTCTTGCATCTCCTCCCCGCTTTACCTTACGCCCCTAAATCATTAGCCCATCAAATCGCTACCCGCTCCGCCGCCCTCCCCGCTTTCGGAAAGCCTGTCCGGCAGAGTGACCGCCGGAGCGGTGGGGCCGCACGGTCGGCTGACCCTGCCGCACCTGATCCGCTTATTCCAGGAAGCGGCCATGCGGAACACGGACCGGCTAGGGATCTCCAGCCACCACCTTAGCCGGGAGCTCGGGCTCACCTGGGTGCTCCACCGGCAAACGATCTGGGCAACGGATTGGCCGGCTCTGGGCGCAGCCGTCCGGGTAGTCACGCTCCCAACGCGTATGGAAAGAAGACTCATCACCTACCGCGATTTTTACCTGCTGGATGCGGCGGATCGCGTACTGGCCTGTTCGACGTCTACCTGGTCGGTGATGGATCTCCAGAGCAGGCGCATCCGCCCCATTCCTTCAATGGTGACCGCCTCCCTGGGCGAGCTGCCTACGGACACCAGCGAACTCCGATCACCCGCCGACAAACCCACACCGCCCGCGCAAGCGACCGCCGAGCATTTCTTCCGCGTCCAGTTTGCCCACCTGGATTTTAATAACCACCTGACGAATCCGGCCTTTCCCGAACTGATGCTGGAGCCACTGGATTCCCCTTACCTGACGTCCCACGTACCTGTACTCGCGGATATGATTTACCACCGAGAAGCCCGCTACGGCGAAGCCCTGACGGCGGTCGCCGAGACCGCTAGTGATTTAGGTCCCTTTTCTCACGCGCTCTACCGTGGCGAAGGTGAATTACTGGCCGCCATGGTGACGGAGTGGAAAGAAATAGCCTAGTCGTTTGCTACATTCGTTTTACCTGCGCTCCGCCGCCCAAATGAACCGTATGCGATTCCTACTTCCTTTATTCTTACTGGTCAGTCCACTTACCGCTCAGGATGACCTGCGGGATTCCATTCGTATGGTCCTCGACGAGGGCATCGCCGGAGGCGCCTTTCCGGGGGCCCAGGTACTGGTATGGCATAAGGGGGAACCGCTGGTCCACTTAACCGCCGGCTACCATACCTACGACAGCCTGCGCGAAACCCGGCCCGATGACGTGTACGATCTCGCGTCGATCACCAAAACCACTTCCGCCCTGCTCGTGCTGATGAAACAGTACGGCGAGGGAAACCTGGACCTGGATACCCCCCTGGGTCTCCTCTTTCCCCAACTGAAACGGACGGATAAAAAGCGCATTCCGCTGCGGTCCGCCCTGGCGCACCGGGCGGGGCTCCTACCCTGGGTCCCCTACTGGCAAACCACCCTGCGCGGTCACGGACGCTACCCCTGGAGCAAACACTGGGACGCGACCCGCACCAACGACTACAACTTTCGCAACCGGACGATCCGCCGCGACAGCAGCCGTCGCTTTCCCATCAAACTGACCGACGATATGTGGCTGCACCGCACGTACCGCGAAAAACGGATCTACCGGGCCATCCGCCGGTCGCCCGTTCGGCCTCCCGGGGAGTACGCCTATTCCGGACTGCTGTTTTACCTGCTGCCGGACTACGTCGAGCGGACTACGGGCACGGACTACCGGACCTACCTCCGCGAAACCTTCTACGATCTTTTGGGCGCCGATGAGCTGGGCTACCGCCCGCTCGACCGGGGCATCCCACTGGACCGGATCGTACCGACCGAGGTAGATACCTTTTTCCGAATGGACACACTGCACGGCGTGGTCCACGACGAGGGGGCGGCCATGATGGACGGCGTAAGTGCCAATGCCGGCCTGTTCTCTACCGCCGACGACCTGGCCAAACTGTACCAGATGCTACTCAATGGTGGTGAGTACGGGGGCAGACGCTATCTGACCCGGGAAGCGGTGGATACCTTCACCAGCTACCAGTACCCCGCGGAGGGCAGTCACCGGGGGCTTGGCTTCGATAAGCCGCTGCTGGAATACGACGCCATCAGTAGCTCGGTAGCCGAAGCGGCGTCACCGGCCAGTTTCGGTCACAGCGGATATACCGGCACTTTCGTCTGGGCGGATCCGGAGGCGGACCTGCTTTACGTCTTTCTGAGCAACCGGGTGCATCCGAGCCGAGACCGAAGGGCGATCTACACGCTCAATATTCGCCCCCGTATCCATACGCTGATTTACTCCTTTATGAACCGGAACGAAGACGCTTCCGATCGGCGCGGTAACCGTAAGTAGTAGACCCCGGCCGGAAGGTGGGCGGCATCAACTACCCTGCCGCTACCCGTCAATGCCGGGCGGCCGTCGGCGTGAAAAACCTCGTAGGGCTGATCCTTCGGAATATCCCCGAACAGCCGGATCCGGCCGGCGGTAGGGTTCGGGAAAAGCCGAATGCTTCCACTGTCCAGTCTTACGCTTACCGGACCGTAATAGGTTGCATGTCCATCGTGGTCGACCTGGCGTAGTCGGTAGTAATTCAGCCCGGGGAAGGGTGCATAGTCGACATAAACGTAGGTCCCGTTCCCCGGAAGTACCCGCCCGATTTCACTGAATTCCGCTCCGCTTTTGCTGCGTTCGACGACGAATATTCGATTGTTCCGCTCGCTTTCCGTCGCCCAATCGATACGCACGGCATCGTACAAGGAGGTAGCGGATAGCTGAGTGAGCACTACGGGCAGGTTTACGGATGCGGCGCAAGCCGATGCCGGCTCCCCATCGACCGAAGTATGGGGGTGGTAGCCTCCGGCCAGATTACCGTCCGGATAAAGCGTGAGCGATTCTCCCTCGGGGGCGTCATCGAAATCGGCCTGCGCAACGACCTTTCCATCCGCATTTCGCAGGATGACCGATTCGGCGGTATCATCATTTAGTCCCAGGAAGCCGCTGGCCGTACCGACGTGGCATACTTCGGGCAGGATACTTTCGTCGGGAGGGGCGGCAAAAACGACAAAACTTTCCGCCGGCGCCAACTCGCTTCCGGCCGGAAAGGTGAAGCGAGCGCCGCTGTTCGACCCGTCGTGGACCGTATGACCGGACAGATCGTACGGAAGCTGGCCGGCATTGTAGATTTCCACGAACTCGTCACCGGGATCGACTACTCCGTCGCCGTTCACGTCATGGGCCGGCGCAGCCATTACCTCATTGATAACCACGTCGCTGGGCTCGCACTGATCGTGCGGAAATTCCAGGGGAACGACGATATCGCAATCGCCTCCCTGGATAGTCAGCAGCTGTTGTGCCCCCTCCGTGTAGCCATCGACGCGGATAAGGCCATCGACCTGCACGGCGGGATCGTCGCCGCCCACGACCCCTTCACTGGTGAAAACGACCGCCCCCGTTTCCGCGCCGGTGTAGGGCAGGGTAAGGCGGAGGGCGTCCGGTCCGTTTGTGAAACTGAGACAATTGATTCGCGGTTCCCCGGTCCGGATGCCGCAAACGGGTTCGCAGTTGCCGTCCTCGCCGGATGCGATAAGTTGTAGGTGATCCACCCCGGCGACGTCATCACCATTCTGATCGAAGAAGATCTCCAGGGCGGCGGTATGGGCCGTACCGGGAATGGGAACGGTGTCGTAAATCCATCCTTCCGTGCTCACTCCCCCGCCGTTGACGCCGTCCACCAGTATTTTGCGGTGGTGCGGGAAACCGTCGAGGAAAAGTTCGTAACCGAAGTCGTCGCCGCCGTCGTACCCGACTATTTGGTAAGCAAAAACGAAGCGGGCGCTGGTGAAGTGGCAGATTTCGCCGGCATCGAAGCGCAGGCGTGCCTCGGGGCTACCGGAAACAGCATTCTCCACGTCGCGGGCGGCCCAGAAAAATTCACCTTCCGCCGCGTCGGGTATATGGTACATTCCGTTTACGCGATTCCAGGTCGGGACCGTGCCGCTGCCATAGGGCGCGATATCCGGCGTATAGGGGAGGCTTTCCCCACCCGTATCCTCAAAGCCTTGCTGCATATATATGGTTTGCGCCGGAGCGCAGGTAGAATGAAATCCAACAAGCAGGAAAGTCAGCCAGTAGAAGTAACACGAACGTCTCATACTTTTTCCCGCATAGGTAGAGTTCCTCACTCTACTGAGGTGAGAGTCATGTTAATTATCTTCGCGCCCCTATGATTTTTCAGATTCGCGACGACGAACGCAAGATTTTTGAGGTGATCGGCCGTGCCGCCGGTGACCTGGGCTTCCCAACCTACGTGGTGGGCGGCTACGTCCGTGACCGGCTCCTGGCCCGGCCTAGTAAGGATCTGGATATCGTTTGCGTTGGCAGCGGGATCGAACTGGCGAAGCGCGTTGCCAATAGCCTGCACCCCCGTAGTCGGGTAACCGTATACAAGCGCTTCGGCACGGCGGCCCTGAAACACCGGGATCTGGAAATCGAATTCGTCGGCGCGCGAAAGGAAAGCTACCGCAGCGATAGCCGAAAACCTACGGTGGAGTCCGGCTCGCTCAGCGACGATCAGAATCGCCGCGATTTTACCATCAATGCGCTCGCCATCAGTCTGAACGATCGCGATTACGGAAGCATCATCGATCCGTTCAACGGGCTGGAAGACCTGGAGGCCAAGCGAATCGTCACCCCACTCGAGCCCGGCAAAACTTTCAGTGACGATCCGCTGCGCATGTTGCGCGCTATCCGGTTTGCCACGCAGCTGGGCTTTCGGATCGACCCGGTCACTTTCCAGGCTATAAAGGACCACCGCGAGCGCATCAAGATCATCAGCTGGGAGCGTGTCGCCACCGAGCTTAATAAAATACTGCTAACCGCTACCCCCAGCGTCGGATTACGGCTGCTGGACGAAAGCGGCCTGCTCGGCTACATTCTTCCGGAGCTGGCCGCTTTGCGCGGGGTGGAGAGTCGCAACGGACGCAAACACAAAGACAACTTTATCCATACCACCAAGGTGGTGGATAATCTCGCCGACCGCAGCCCCGACCTGTGGCTCCGGTGGGCGGCGCTTCTGCACGATATAGGGAAAGCAAAAACAAAGCGTTGGGAGTCCGACGCCGGCTGGACCTTTCACGCCCACGACGCCGTGGGGGAGCGGATGGTACCCAAGATATTCCGGCGCCTGCGGTTACCGAACGATAAGCTGAAGTACGTCCAGAAACTGGTGGGCCTCCACCAACGACCGATTTCCCTGACCCAGGAGGAGATCAGCGACTCCGCCGTGCGCCGCATCCTCTTCGATGCGGGGGAGGATATCGACGACCTGATGACGCTGTGCGAGAGCGACATAACCAGCAAAAACCCGCACAAGGTGCGGCGGTACCTGGAGAACTACGGCCGCCTGCGGGAGCGGATGCGGGAGATCGAGGAAAAAGATCACCTGCGTAACTGGCAGCCCCCCATTTCGGGAGAGCTGATCATGGAAACCTTCAACATTCCTCCGAGCCGGCAAGTAGGCCAAATAAAGGATGCGGTGAGGGAAGCTATCCTCGACGGCGACATCCCAAATGAGTATCCGGCCGCCTTCCAGAAGATGCTGGACGTAGCCGCCGAACTCGCTATTCACCCCCAGGTGAAATAAAGAGTAGAATTAACTAAAATTAAGCCACTTTCTTAGGCTCACCCCACGACCGTGGGGTGTGACCACCCCCTGCCCCACGCCTATCTTTGACTTATCGAAAGGGGACGGTGCAACGTCTTCTTTCATTCTTTCCAAAAAGCGTGTTCACTTTAGCGGTAGGGATTGTTGGTTTTCCCGCAGCCGCATTTTTGAAGGTTTGTATTATAATCCCTGCGCCACAGGGCGCACTAAATTCCAGTTATTTCGGTAGTCTGAAAGCTACAATACAAGGTCCGCGCGAGCATCGCGCGGGCCTTTTTTTATTCGGGCCTTTCGCTCCGCCACAAAATAGGTGAAGACGACCGAATATTCCAACCCCACCAGCAAAAGATCTTCCTGGTACGGGATACTCGTATAGCTCGTGTAGGTGAGAATTATCAGGTACGACCAGACCAAGGGGAAACGCCACTCCGTGAAGCAGCACAGGGCGATTGGCACGGACAGGTACCAGGGGTGGACGGTGGTGGTGCACAAGAGATAAATTACGAAGGCAGCTAACCAACGCCCGGGAAGCGATTTCCAGTCGGTGCGCTCGTCGGCCAGCGCTACGATCATGATCAGCATACCCGCCACCCGGGCCAGCAACGGCCCGAAGCGGGCGATCTGATTGTAGCCCACATCGTAGAAGCCGTACGCCCGAAGCAGGTAATACAGGCTCGCGTTAAACTCGAACTTGCGGAAGTACAGGTCCAGACTTCCCCCGAACCCGTCCAGTACACCGCTGCCGAGCAGCATCGGTGCGAATAGCAGGACTACCCCCCCGCCCGTCACCAGAAAGTACCGCCAAAAGGCCCCTTTCCACAAACGGCGCAGCAAAAAGGGCAAGAGCATCAGGGGAAGCAGCTTGCTTGCTATGGAAAGGGCCATTGCCAGACCGGCCCGTCCGTAACCACTCCGCGTAAGCAGTAAAAGAGACAGCAACAAGAAAAAAACCATCGCTCCTTCGAAGTGAAGATTACCTACGACCTCTACCAAGATGAGGGGATTTAGCCAGTAGAGCAGGCACCTACTAACCGGCAAACCGAATCGAAGGAGGAGGTGATATATAAGGAATACCGATCCAACCTCCGTGAACAGGAGAAACAGCTTCATCACGAGCGCCGCTCCGTACCATCCCGGGCTGACATACGCAGCAAGCGCAAAGATCACCTGCGTCAGGGGGGGATAAATCGAATGGTAGTCCGGAGAATTTAGTCGGCCGTACAGCTCCCGGTCCCCAAGCGGCTCACCCAGGTAGTAGGTCGGAGGATGAACGTACGGGTTTTCACCCGCTACTATCAGCTCCCCGTCCCAGATAAAGCGATACACATCGTCGCTCAGTCGGGGAAAAGCAAACAACAGCCCGATGCGGAGGATGAGCCCCAGCAATAGCAACCAGCGGAACTGACCTTCCAATCTGCGGCCGACCAGCAACCCATAGCCTACGAAGGCCAGGGTAAAGGCCAGGAAGAGTGACCAGAATTCCGTGCGGTCAACCTCGTACCCCAGGTAAATCACCCCCGCCGCCAGCAGTACGCTTCCCGCTATTCGGCCGGCGGTATGCACTACCCCAGCACTTTTTCCGCCACGGCCCGCGCCACGTTCTGGCCGTCCATGGCCGCACTAAGAATGCCCCCCGCGAAGCCCGCTCCCTCACCACAGGGGTAGAGCGAATCCACCTCGGGATGACGGTAGGTTTTCCGGTCCCGTGGAATACGTACGGGTGAGGAGGTCCGGCTTTCCGTGCCGATCACGTTCGCTTCGGCGGTGTAATACCCCTTCATCTTGCGACTGAAATCCTTCACCCCCTGCTGCAAGCGTTCGTAGATGCCGGCGGGAAGCAGATCGTGGAGTGGTGCGGCGTGGAGGCCGGGGATGTAACTGCTGTCCGGCAAGTCGGCGGAAACTTTGCGATTCACGAAATCGGTTAGTCGCTGGGCGGGTGCGCGCTGGGTGCCGTCCCCGCTTGCGAACATGGCCTGCTCTACGGTACGTTGGAGGGCGAGCCCCGCAAAAACGCCGTGGGATGAGTAGGGTGCCAGGTCCTCGACTTCGACGGCAACTACCGTACCGGAATTGGCATAGGGGCTATCGCGGCGGCTCAGGCTCATACCGTTGACGACGATCTCTCCGGGAGCGGTCGCGGCCGGAACCACCAGGCCACCCGGGCACATACAGAAGCTGAATACCCCGCGGTCCTTTACCTGCGTGACCAGCTTGTAGCTGCTGGCCGGCAGGTTTTCCTCACGTAGAGATTGGCCGTACTGGATGCCATCGATAAGTGGCTGCGGGTGCTCGATCCGGACGCCCAGCGCGAAGGGCTTCGCCTCCAGCCGGATGCCGCGATCGTGCAGCAGCTGATAAACATCACGCGCCGAATGGCCGGTAGCCAGAATATAGGCCTCAGCGTGCAGCCGGTATTCGGTGCCGTTCTCGTCCCGCACGATCAACGCTTCAATATCGCCGTCCATTTCCAGGTCGGCCAGGAGGTGCCCGAAGCGAATCTCCCCACCGTGGGTGAGGATCGACTCGCGCATATTGGCGACCACCCCGGGCAGTTTATTCGAGCCTATATGGGGGTGGGCATCGATGAGGATATCTTCCTGCGCGCCGTGGGCAACCAGGGTTTGTAGAGCTTTGAGGTAGTTACCTCGCTTCAGGCTACGGGTGTATAGCTTGCCGTCGCTGTAGGTTCCCGCCCCACCCTCTCCAAAACAGTAATTGCTATTCGGATCGACTTCACCGAATTGTTGAATGGCACGCAGGCTTCTTCGCCGCGCGCGCACGTCCTGGCCCCGTTCGATGATGATTGGCCGAAGCCCCAGTTCAATGAGTTGAAGAGCCGCAAACATGCCCGCAGGACCACAACCGACGATGGCGACGGCCGGAGCTTCGGCGACATCCCGCAATTGGAAAGCCGGCGGCGCTTCCGGGGAGGGCGGCTCGTTTTTTCGGATCACTTCAACCCGCAGGCGATAGACCGGGCTGGCGCCGCGCGCGTCGATGCTTCGGCGGGTAACGCTAAGGGCGTCGATATCATCATCGGCCATGCGAGCCTTTCGGCTGACGGCACGCCGTAGGGCCTCCGCGTCGTGCAGCTGCGAGGGGGCTAGTTTAATTTCCAGAGTGGTCGGCATGGAGTGTAAAGGTAGCACGCCCGCCGGGGGTTGTGCTACCGGCTTTTGCGGGTGTACTGTCCTTCACCGGCGGCGGCGAAGTCTTCCGGCATGTAGACGACGATCATCACTTCCTCCAGCGCGCTGCCTTCGGTCCCCTTAACCATGCGGCGGGTCTTATCGTAGCTGACGAGCGCCATCTGATCGCCATTGACTTGCGGCTTGAGGACGTAGCGGTTCTGCTTCATGTAGAAGTCCAGAATATCCTGCTGGACGTTCTTGATCTGCACGGTGGTTTCGATAAGCAGATCATCGCCCGGCCAGGTGCGATACTCTACCTGATCCTTGCCGTAAACGTCGAAGGAGATAGCGTTGACGTGGTCTACGTCAACTGTCTTGTGAAAGATGTCGGCAGAGTCCTGTGCAAAGGACATGGCTGCCCAGCCCATCAGGGCCAGCGTGAGCAAAGATTTCATGGTAGATAAATTCCAGAGTTAATCCCAAAACGTAATACGGGGGCCTAATCGTGCCTCCCTGCGAAGGTTTGCGTAATCCGGTTGCTAAGATAAGACACTAAAGCTTGCCCTGCTCTTCCTGCACCTGCGGACGGGACTTGACTTCGGCGAGTTTAACACCCATGTACACCAAGGCATGATCGCCTTCTTCGACGTCGAAGGACTCTACATCGTAAGGAATGGTCTGGAGCTGTCCATCCGGGGACTTGATGAAAAGGGGCACGGAGTACTTCTCCTCCCTGGCCAATAGCAGCAGGTCCAATAGTTCCCGTTGGCTGTATAGCTTCTGCTCGTGGATTTTGGCGGCCTCCCGGTGTGCCTCGCTGAGGTTGATGAAGTCGTCCGTATGGCTGAAAATGTGCGCGCTGTCCTCGGTGGCTCCCGTGTCTTTCATCTCATCGGCGGTGATCAGCCGGTAAGCACCTCGTTCCCCAAAGATGTCTTCGTACCGGCGGATAGCATATGCGTTGACATCGTTGCTGCCCGTTAGCGCCAGCATGTACCCTACGTCGAGCAAGTCGTATTCCTCGCTCAGATCGGAGTTGTAAATATTGCCGACGATGCCGCGCAGCCCCTTATCGCGCGCTCGACGAATATTGCTTCCGTTACTATCTACCAAAAAGACTTCCCGCCCCTGCTCTTTCAAGTACGTGCCGATGGTAATCGCGAAGTCGTTGGCTCCGAGGATGAGCACGCCACTCGATGTATCCTGAATGACACCAAGCAAGCGGGCAACCAGCCGGGCCGTAGTAGCATTGATGAGTACCGTACCCAGCACGATCATAAACACCAGGGGCGTAATATACTGTGCTCCGGGCACACCGTCGGCGGCGAGGTTAAGACCGAATAGGGAAGCGATACCCGCGGCCACGATACCCCTGGGCCCGACCCAGCTGATAAAAATCTTCTCATTTACGCTCAGGTTCCCGCGGGCCGTACTGAGGAACACGCTTAGCGGTCGCAGCACAAGGATCACGAAGCCGAAGAGCGCCAGTGGTCGCCAATCTTCGGTCAGCAGCCGCAACTCGTCCATATGCATATTGGCGGCGAGCAGGATGAAAAGAATGGAGATGAGTAGGACGCTCAATGATTCCTTGAACGAAAGGATTTCCTTGATGCGGGGTACGTCCTTGTTAGCCAGCACCAGTCCCATCACCACCACGGCAAGCAGGCCCGACTCGTGGGCCAACTGATCGCTCACGACAAAGATGAACAGCACGTAGGCGAGAATGAATACGTTAAGCAGGTAGTGGGGAACCAGTTCGCGCTTGATGATATGGAAGAGAGCGTAGCCCATCAAAAAGCCCAGCGTTCCCCCATAGATAATGATCTGCACGAAGGTGCGCAGCGCCTCTCCGGTGAAGCCGATACCGTGGTCGGTCGAACGGATAAACTCGAACACCAGGACCGCCACGAGCGCACCGAGCGGATCGATCAGGATGCCCTCCCACTTGAGCACGGTACTTACGTTCCGGTTGAGGGGGATGTTCTGTAGAATAGGCGCGATGACCGTTGGCCCCGTCACGATGATCAATGCCGCGAACAGGAAGCTGATACTCCAGCCGAGGTCCATGATGAAGTGCGCGGCAAGGCCTGCCCCGACGAAGGTGACGAAGCTGCCGATAGAGATCAGCCGCAGGATGGATCGCTGCGTATCTCTGACCTCGCGGAATTGGAGCGTGAGCCCCCCCTCAAAAAGAATGACGCCGATGGCCAGGCTGACGAAAAAAAATAGCGACTGGCCGGGAAATAACCCCTTTCCTTCCCCTTCGTCACCAACGAGGTGATAGATCGGACTGATGAGCTTCTCCCCGTCGGCCGTGACCAAAGTGGATAGCGGCCCGACCAGGAGACCGATCACGATCAGGGGGAGAATAGCGGGTATCTTGACGCGCCAGGCGAACCACTGGGCAAATATTCCCAGGATAATAATTCCCGCGAGTTCTTCCATAGATTATCGGCTGGGCTAAAGCGGTAAATTTAAACTTATCCTCCGAGAATACTTCCCAGTCCACCGGGCAGCATATTGTCCATCATGCCGCCGGCCTGCTTGGCCTCGAATTCGGCGGCTTTTTCCAGCGCACGGTTGGTTGCGACCACGAGAAGGTCTTCCAGGGCTTCCACGTCGGACGGATCCACCTGTTCGGGGTCGATGGTGACGTTCTGAATGGTACGGGTACCGTCGCAGGTGACCTTGACGGCTCCACCGCCGGCCTCCGCTTCGAAGGACTCCTGGGCCAGCTGCTCCTGCATCTTGGCCTGCATTTCCTCCATTTGCTTCATCATATCTCCGAACATGGCTGGGTAGTTTGTGAGCGTATAAAAGGCGGCGGCGGGGTTTTAAGTTTACCCTACCTTTGGCCACCCACCAAAAAATAAGCATTACATGGGACTACTCGACGGAAAAGTCGCGCTCATCACCGGAGGATCACGTGGCATCGGTGCCGCACTCGTTCGCGCCTTCCACCGGGCCGGGGCCAAAGTTGCCTTTACCTACCGCAGTTCCGCCGGTCCGGCGGAAGCCCTGGTCAGCGAACTCGGTGATCATGTCCGCGCCTACCAGAGTGACGCCTCCGATTACGCCGGTGCCGAACAGCTCATCAAAACGGTGACCGAAGAAATGGGCGGGCTCAACGTGCTCATTAACAATGCCGGCATCACCAAAGACACCCTCATGCTACGGATGAACGAAGAGCAGTGGGACGCCGTCATGGACAACAACCTCAAATCCGTCTTCAACCTCACCAAGCACGCCATGCGGGGGATGATGCGGGGCGGTGGAAGCATCATCAATATGTCGAGCATCGTCGGTATACAGGGCAATGCCGGCCAGGCCAACTACGCCGCGAGCAAGGCCGGTATCATTGGCTTCAGCAAATCGATCGCCAAGGAAATGGGTAGCCGGAACCTGCGTTGCAACGTCATCGCGCCCGGATTTATCGAAACGGACATGACGGACGAGCTGCCGGAAAAGGTGAAGGAAGCATACCTGACCAGCATTCCCCTGAAGCGGCTCGGCCGGCCCGAGGAGATCGCGGATGCCTGTATCTTCCTGGCTTCGGATATGAGTAGCTACATCAACGGTCAGGTGATCAGCGTAGACGGCGGACTCAGCTGATTACCGTCGGGTAGCCATCGGCACCCGTAGACCCACCCCCGCTTTGCCAGCTCCTTCTCCGGTTATCGATGTGATTATTCCCGCCTTCAACGAAGAGGCCAGTATTGCCTTGGTGATCGACGATCTACCCCGTAATCTGATCCGGGAAATTATCGTTTGCAATAATAACAGCACCGATCGCACCGCCCCGGTAGCGGCTGCGGCGGGAGCGACGGTCGTGACGGAAAAGCGTGCCGGATACGGCTCGGCCTGCCTGCGCGGTCTGGACCATATTGCAAAGCGGCCTGCGGAGGATTTACCGGATATCGTCGTATTCGTGGATGGTGACCGGAGCGATTACCCCGGGAAGATGCCGGAGCTCATCGCGCCAATCGTGGAGTCCGGGTACGATTTAGTTATTGGGTCGCGGGCGCTGGGAAAAGCAGAGAAGGGCAGTATGACTTTTCCCCAGGTCTTCGGGAATTGGCTCGCAACAAATCTTATCCGGTTGTTTTACGGTTATGAGTTCACCGATCTCGGCCCCTTCCGCGCCATACGCTACCCGGCCCTGGTGGCTTTGGAAATGGAGGATCCGGACTTCGGCTGGACCGTGGAGATGCAGGTTAAAGCCGCCAAGGCCGGTCTTCGGTGTACCGAGGTACCCGTTGGCTATCGTCGGCGCATCGGCATTTCCAAGATTTCGGGAACCATCCGGGGAACCGTGCTGGCCGGGCACAAAATCCTCTGGACGATCTTCAAACTGATTCGATCATGACCCTGGTTGCTTTTCTGGTATTGGGCCTGTACTTGATCAGTCTGTCGTACATCACCGCCTACTGCCTGCTGCAACTGAATCTGCTCTATCACTACCTGCGAAACCGCCAGGTTGAACAAGCCGATCCGATCCTCGATCCAGACCGGCCATTGCAACGGCAGAAAAACGGACAGGGCGAATCGGTGATGTTGGCTTCGGATACTTCGATTCGCTGCGGTTCCGAGACGGCCGTTATACCTGCGCCGCCGCCGCCCGCCTGTCCCTTCGTTACCGTTCAGCTGCCCATCTATAACGAGTACTACGTTATTGGCCGGTTGATTGACGCTGTCACCGCCTTTGATTATCCGAAGGACCGCTACGAAATCCATATCCTGGACGATAGTACCGATGAAACCACTGAGCTGGTGGCCGCGAAGGTGCGGGCCTACCGCGCCGAAGGTTACCAGATACGGCAGATCATTCGCGAAGAGCGTACAGGCTTCAAGGCTGGAGCGCTCCGCGACGGTACGGAAGAGGCACGCGGGGAGTTCATTGCTATTTTTGATGCGGACTTCGTCCCGGCACCGGATTTTCTTCGCCGTACGATTCCGCATTTCTCCGATTCGCGGGTGGGCGTCGTGCAGACCCGCTGGGAGCACCTGAATGAGCCCTACAACCTCATCACCCGGTTACAGGCTATGCAGCTGAACGTGCACTTCACGGTGGAACAGGTTGGCCGTATGCGGGGAGGCCACCTCCTGCAGTTTAACGGAACGGCGGGGGTATGGCGCAGGAAGGCGATCGCCGCCGGGGGGGGATGGCAACCCGACACGCTGACCGAAGATCTCGACCTCAGCATACGCAGCCAACTGGCCGGCTACCGCATTGTGTATCTCGAACGCGTGGGGAGCCCGGCGGAGCTGCCGGTGGACATGAACAGCTTCAAGAGCCAGCAACACCGCTGGATGAAGGGTGGCGCGGAGACGGCGCGTAAACTTTTACCGGAGGTCTGGAGGAGTTCACTGCCGCTGGATACCAAGCTACATGCCACCGTCCATCTGATGGCCTCTTCCATTTTCCTCTTCGTCTTTCTTTGTGGGGTGTGCAGCGTACCGTTGCTTTTCGTAATGGGAGACCTGGCACCCTTCGGTATTGATAAGGACGTGTTTGCGCTGTTCCTGGTGGGACTATTGTCGGTTGTTACGGTCTATTACGTGGGCAACGTCCGTAGTGCCGCTAGTAAAGCGGAAAGCGTCGCCAGGTCCGTTCCAAAATTTCTGCTGCTATTCCCGGTCTTCCTGTCCCTCAGCATGGGGCTTTCACTACATAATTCGGTAGCCGTCCTGCAGGGATACCGGGGCAAGAAAAGCCCCTTCGTACGAACGCCGAAATTCAATCTCCGCTCCGTTAGCGATAGCCTCCGTTCGAGAAAATACCTTACCGGCCGGCTCAGTTGGATTACCGTCGGGGAGGGGCTGTTGAGTATCTATTTTCTGCTGGCGGTGGTTGGCGCCGTGTACATCGGGAATACCACCTTTATCGTCTTCCACACCCTGCTTACGCTAGGTTTTGGAACGATCTTTTTTTATAGCGTGAAGGATCTGGGGTTGGTTAAGTGATTGGGGGGTGCCGCCTTTGGCATCGGCTAGGCTGGATCATATCGCTCACCTTCGGAAAACCGGTTGATCTCCATACCACTTCTCATAAAACAGAGAAAGCCCGCCAGGATGCTATCCTGGCGGGCTTTAGCGCAGTCGGAGACTGCTTTGTACTGTCGCAGTCGGAGACTGCTTCTTACTTCGCTGTCGGAGACAGCGTTGTACTAGGAGCCGAAGTCGTCGAAGGCGATGTTTTCCTCGGGTACACCCAGTTCGTCAAGCATGTTCTGAACGGCTTGGAGCATAAGGGGCGGACCACAGAGGTAGTACTCGATCTCTTCCGGTTCGGGGTGATCTTTGAGATAATTCTCCAAGACTGCCGTATGGATGAAGCCAGTCATGCCATCCCAATTATCTTCTTCCAGCGCGTCGCTCAGGGCGATGTGGTAGCTGAAGTTGGGGAAGTTCTCCTCGATGTCGCGGAATTCCTCGGTATAGAAGAGCTCGGCCTTCGAGCGACCACCGTACCAGTAGCTGACCTTGCGGTCGGTCTTCAGGGTATGGAAGAGGTGGAAGATGTGGCTACGGAGGGGCGCCATCCCGGCACCACCGCCGATGTACACCATTTCCTTGTCCGTCGGCTTGATGAAGAATTCACCGTAGGGGCCGGAGATCGTAACCTTGTCCCCCGGGGTCTGATTGAAGACGTAGCTGGAACAAACGCCGGGATTGACGTCCATATAGGCCCCTTTCTGCCGGTCGAAGGGCGGGGGTGCGATACGGATGTTGAGCATGATGATGTCGCCCTCCCCGGGGTGGTTGGCCATGGAGTAGGCACGGAACTGTTCTTCGTCGTTTTTCATGACGAAGTCCCACATGCCGAATTTATCCCAGTCGGCCTTGAATTTATCCTTGGGGGCACCCTTGTGGAATACCGGGTGGGGCGTGATGTCGAAATTCTTGAACTGGACCTCGACCTTGGGCACATCTACCTGAATGTAACCGCCCGATTCGAAGTCGAGTGATTCTCCTTCGGGTAGCCGTACCACGAACTCCTTGATGAAGGTAGCTACGTTGTAGTTCCGGTCGACGGTACACTCCCACTTCTTGATACCGAAGATCTCCTCGGGAATCTGGATCTCCATATCCTGACGAACCTTTACCTGACAAGCCAGACGCTTATTCTCGGCGACCTCCCGGCGGGTGAGGTGGTTGAGCTCGGTGGGAAGAACGTCTCCGCCGCCTTTGGTGATATGGCATTCACACATGGCGCAGGTTCCACCGCCACCGCAGGCGGAGGGAAGGAAGACGCTCTGGTCAGAAAGTGCGGAAAGGAGGGTGTTGCCCGGTTTTACACGAAGCGGGTTTTCCTTATCGCCGTTAACGACGATGCTCACCTCGCCCTGGGGAACCAGTTGGCGGCGTGCAACCAGCAACATCGTGATGAGAGCCAGCACGATGAGGGTGAAAACAAGAACCGCTAATCCGATGGTAATCATGGTACCGTATTTTATAGGTAAGCCGGAAAGGCACCGGCCGGTTTATCAGGTAGGGGTAATTATTCGGCGGCCGCTTCGGTCCAGCCGGCAAAAACGGCGGGATCGATACCGGTAAGGCTCAGAAAGGCTATGCCCATCAGGCCGGTAATCAAGAACGCCATGCCGAGGCCGCGTAGTGCGGGGGGGACGTTGCTGTAACGGATCCGCTCCCGGATAGCAGCCAAAGCGATGATGGCCAGGAACCAGCCGAAACCACCACCTAATCCGAAGGCAATCGACTCGGTCAGGTTGTACTCGCGGCTGACCATGAAGAGGCTACCTCCGAGGATGGCGCAGTTCACGGTGATGAGCGGAAGAAAGATACCCAGCGCGGCGTACAGGCCGGGGCTGAACTTCTCCACCACCATTTCCACCAGCTGTACCGTGGAGGCGATGACCGCAATAAACAGGATGAAGCGCAGGAACTCCAGTTCGGCGGGCATGAGGATATACTCATTGATAACCCAGTTGATGGGCATCGTGATTCCCAGTACGAAGATTACCGCCAGACCGAGACCGGTAGCCGTAGACAAGGTTTTGGACACGGCCAGAAACGAGCACATGCCGAGGAAGTAAGCCAACACCATGTTTTCGATGAAGGCCGACTTGATGAAGATATTTAGAAATTCTCCCATGGTTGGGTGATTTTTATAGGCTATGGGGACGAGAACAGGACAAGGGCACCGGTTACGATGCGTCGACGAGCTTGGTATTGTAGCTACGCTGTATCCAGATAAAGACGGCGATAACAAACATGGCCGCCGCAGGCAGTACCATCAGGTTGTTATTGGCATACCAGCTGAAGTACGTCCCGATACCACTGTCGGCCGCGGTGTTGATCCAGTACTGGGTGGTGTCGTTGCTGGGGCCGATGATGTTCATCGCGATTGGGGAGCCGGCAAAAAGACTGCCTTTACCGAATAGCTCGCGAACGATGCCTACCAAAACCAGAATCAGGCCATAGCCGGCTCCATTACCTACGCCATCGAGGAAAGAGCGCCAGGGCTTATTGGCCATGGAGAAGGCTTCCAGACGACCCATCACGATACAGTTGGTGATGATCAGGCCGATATAGACGGACAGCTGCTTGTAGACCGGGAAGGCCAACACCTTCAGGGCTTCATTCACCAGCGTGACCAGCGTAGCGATGATCACGAGTTGGACGATCAGACGTACCGGCTTCGGAATGATGTTCCGCATCAGCGAGGTAAACAGACTGGAAAAAGCGGTAACGAAAATTACCGCGACCGCCATGACAAGTGACGGATAGACCAAAGAGGTAACGGCCAGCGCCGAACAGACCCCGAGAACCTGGATGGTAATCGGGTTGTTATCCAATAATGGATCACGGAGCAGGATTCTCTCCTTCTTGCCGAATATAGGTTCCTTCTCCGCCGGCTTCTTAGGATCCGCTACGACGCCGGTTTTGAGTTCTGTTGATTCTGCCATGGGTAGATATTATTTCATATTCATGCCAGTGGTTTCCCCTCCGGCACGTTGCTCTTCAATATAGGGCTCGTAGGCCTTAAGTCCGTTGTACAACATCTTGGTGACACCATCGCCGGTCACGGTAGCTCCGCTCAGGCCATCTACTTCGTGTTCCTGATCGACGGCTCCGCCCTTGCGGACAATGATGCTGACGAACTCGTTACCGTCGTAGATCTTCTTTCCCTTAAACTGGGACTTCCATCCGGCATTGTCTTTGATTTCCGCGCCGAGGCCAGGGGTCTCACCGGCATGGTCGAAGCTGGCTCCCGTTACGGTATTGAGGTCGGAAGCAAGGGCTATATTGCCCCAGATAGCATCCCACAAACCGTTACCCCGTACACTGAATACGTAGTATTCATCCTCCAGGTTAAACTTGTATACGGGATACACCCGCTGGCCTTCGGGCTTCTTGTATTCCTTGGCGAGATCGAGGGAAGCGAAATCCACGTCATCTACCGCTTCGCCGTTGGTGTTTACCACCAATTGGTCAACCTTATTTTTGAAGATGTCCAGTACTTCGGCATCACTAAGCCCGTCGATGGGCATGCCGGCGGCGGCCATGGGCTCGGCGACGGTGGCGAGGATCTCCCGCTTGTTGAAGATGTCTTCGTTGCGTGCGGCGGCCTCAGCGGTTACCGTCCGGAAACCGGCCAGCACCAGGGCTACAACGACCGTCATGATGACGCCGAAGGTGTATATATATTTCGTACTCATGATAGCGAGTTAGGCAGTTTACATTTGACCGGTGGTACCGACGGGGCGGTATCCTTCGGCGTTTTGGGGAGTAAAGATCTCCACATCCTCACTGCGCTTGGTGATCAGCTCGTCACGGGTCTTAGCCATGGCGGCCGTACGCTTGGCGCGGCGCTTGATGTTTGCCTGGTAGACGTAGTGGTCGATCAGGGGAGCGAAGGTGTTAAGTAGCAGGATGGACAGCATCCAGCCTTCCGGGTATGCCGGGTTGAGAACGCGAATGATCAGGCCGATAAAGGCAATGAGGAATCCGTAGATCCACTTTCCGGTCGGGGTATCAGCGCTGCTCACGGGGTCGGTCGCCATAAACACGATGGCAAATAGGAAGCTACCCATGATCATTTGCCGCAGCGGATGGATGGCCATGAACTTGAAGATACCGGGGGTGGTGTCCGTCAGTTCGGCGGGAGCGATCGCGTTGAGCATCAGGCCAGCTACGATGAAGCCGATCAGGCCGCCTACGATAACGCGGTAGTCGGCAATGCGGGTAAACATGATGAACGCCATACCGATCAGGATCAGGGGTACGCTCGACTCACCAATGGAGCCAGGGATCGTTCCCCAGAAGATGCTGCTCTGGTCGTAAACGGCGGAGACGCCTTCCCAACCTTCCTTGGCAGCGATACCGAGTGGGGTGGCACCGGTCCAGCCGTCGACGACATACTCCCCGCCGGTACCGAACTGCGCCCAGCCGAGGCCGGCAAAGATCCAGTCGAATCCGTGGTGCACGAAGTTGTAGGCCTCGCTGGCGTAAAGACCAACGTCTACTTTTTCGATACCGCTTACCCATACTTCGTCACCGGAGATGGTGGTAGGATAAGCGAAGAAGATGAATACCCGTGCCAGCAGGGCAATGTTCCAGATGTTCATACCGGTTCCGCCGAAGGCTTCCTTACCCAGTACAACGGCGAAGGCCACGGAAATAGCCAGGATCCACAGGGGGATATCGGGCGGCATGATTAGGGGGATCAGCGCCCCGGAAACCAGAAAGCCTTCCTCGACCGAGTGGCCTTTCTTGGCGGCGTAGATGAACTCGATACCCAGTCCGACGACGTGAGTGACCACGAAAATCGGGATGATCTGGATGAGTCCGTAGATAATCTTCAGGTGAAAGCCTTCCAGGTAACCGGTATACCGGCCGAGTGCCGCAAAGTGCTGCTGGCCGATGTTGAAGGTGCCAAAGACGTACAGCAGCTGCAGGGCGAGTACCACCCATACCATCTGCCGTTTGAGGTCCATGGCGTCCCGTACGTGTACCCCACCCTTCGTTACCGTCGGCGGCTGGAAGAGGAAGGTATAGAAAGCGTCGTAGGTCGTGGCCAGAAAGGGTGACTTGCTGTGGTCTGGCTCGAACTTGGTTACAAAATCGTGTAATGCTTTCATAAAGGCTTTATCAGTACGGACTATCGAGAGGTAACAATCCGCGTTTTCGTATAGTTATCCTTGCGCAATCATGGTGTCGTGACCCTGACGCAATATCTGCTGAAGTGGCTGCTTGCTCACGCAGGCGAACTCACACAGCGCGACGTCTTCGGGTACCAGCTCGTAGATACCGAGCCCTTCCATCGTTTCCAGGTCGTTGACCAGGATAGATTTCATCAGTTGGGTCAGGTAAATGTCCATCGGAAGTACCTGCTCGTAATCGTTGTTGACTACGAAGGCACGCTTCTCGCCGTTGGTCCGGGTGGTCAGGTGCAGGTGATTGCTGAGTACGGGAATGGTGGGCGAGATCGATGCCTTGGCACTGTTGGGGACCAACCAGCCGAAGACTTCGGCATCGTCGCCTTCCTCGATGGCCGTGATCTGGTTGTCGAAGAAGCTGAGGTAATTTTCCTTGGTCCGTTTGCTACCGCTCAACACGTCGCCACTGATGATGCGGCTGTGCTCATGCACGGTCTCGCCGGCCAGCAGTTCGCCGATGTTGGCTCCGGCGAAGGTGCGTACGTAGCAGGGCTCGCTGAAGGAGTCACCGCTGAGGGCGACCAGGCGGGTCGTATTATAGTGACCGTTCTGGAACAGTTCACCAAAGACCAGCACATCCTCCACGCTGATCGTCCAAACGGTGTTCTCGCCGCGACCGCAGGGGTGGATGTGGTGAATCTGCGTGCCCACGTTTCCGGCGGGATGCGCACCGCGGAAGTAACGCTTTTCCACGCCGCGTACGGCGCTGAAGGGCGTGTCTTTGTCTGCCCGACCGTCGAGGCCCAGGTAAACCAGCCCCGGCGTAAGCCGGCGAAGTACGTCGATGCCCGCCTGGAAGACGTCCATCCGTCCCTGCACCGTCAGTTTGAGATCGGGGGCGAGGGGGGCGGTGTCGAAGGTAGTGACGAAAATATCGCGGGGCACGACGTCCGGATCGGCTACCCGGTTGTAGGGCCGTTGGCGGAGACCCGGCCAAACGCCACTCTCCAGCAGGAACTCGACGAGTTCCTCCCGGGAAGCATTGCGGGCGGGCAGATCGTAGGTGCGGCTGACCTGTTCTTTGTCGGCCAGGACGACGACCTCGGAGATCGAGCGCTTGAGTCCGCGGTTCACGCCGATCACTTCACCGCTCACGGGAGCGACGAATTTGATGCGGGGCATATTCTTATCGAAAAAGATGGGGTCACCGGCACGGACGGTATCGCCTTCCTCGACCAGCATCTTCGGGATAGGCCGCAGACCGAAGTAATCGGGCGGATTGACGGCGTAGCGGGTGACTTTCGGCTCCCGGATCAAGGGCTGAGGTT
This sequence comes from Lewinella sp. IMCC34191, assembly GCF_003390935.1. Lineage (GTDB taxonomy): Bacteria > Bacteroidota > Bacteroidia > Chitinophagales > Saprospiraceae > Neolewinella. The sequence continues at coordinate 167,862 of NZ_QNQZ01000010.1, forward strand.
CTCCGGCCATCGGGATGTCGTACCCCTTGGTCAGGGTGTAGACGTGCTTATTCTCCAGGTAGTCGGGCTTCTTACCGCGGAACAGGTCGCGAACGGTCGGGAACAGCCCCATGGATGCTTTCTGGTCGATGCCCATTTGTTTGGACTCAATGACCATGAAGTTATCCGCTACGCTGACGACGATGAAGAAGAAAATGATCAGTGCCAGGGCGGCAACACCGTAGAATAGCAGGTTACTTCCGCCCCCGCTTGCCTGGGACTGAAGCAAAAGCGCGGCCAGCAGTAAGCAAGTGAATCCGGCCGGTCTCTGTAGAATTTTCATACGCGGGGTCGTGCGTTAAGGGACATTTTACTCGGTCAATGGGTGGATGACCCGAGCGAAAGGCAGGTCAATCCGACCGGCCTTTGTGATTGGGCGCAAAGTTACGACATCAACGACATCTAGGCCACCCTCGCGTAGGCTTGTTAAAATTGATCGCTTATTTAGATTTAATCTATGCTGTAAAACGGTATTCCTGGCGATCATTTGCGGCGGAGCGCAGGTAGAAGCCGGACCATAAAACCGGATACCCCGTGGATAACCGACTGAAAACCGTAACTTTGCGGCCCCAAAAAACGTTAGCCTCGCTATGTTTCCAACCTACGACGTGATAGTGGTCGGAGCCGGCCACGCCGGTTGTGAGGCCGCCGTGGCCGCCGCCAACCTCGGTGCGAAAGTACTGCTGGCTACCATGAATATGCAGACGATCGCTCAGATGAGCTGTAATCCCGCTATGGGAGGCGTCGGTAAGGGCCAGATCGTTCGCGAGATCGATGCGCTGGGTGGCTACTCCGGCATCGTGACCGATGAAACCATGATCCAGTTTCGCCTCCTGAACCTCAGTAAGGGGCCGGCGATGTGGAGCCCGCGCGCACAGAGCGACCGGATGGCCTTCGCCCTCAACTGGCGCGAGAAGCTGGAAGCGCACCCGAATATCGATTTTTGGCAGGAAATGGTCACCGGCATACTGGTTAAAGACGGCCGGGCGTGTGGCATACATACCGGCCTGGGTATGGAAATCCCCGCCAAGTCGGTCGTGCTAACCAACGGGACCTTCCTCAACGGGACCATCCACATCGGTGAGAAACAACTCGGTGGCGGCCGCGCCGGGGAACGGGCCTCTACCGGCATTACCGCTCAACTGCAGGAACTCGGCTTCGAAGCCGGCCGCATGAAAACGGGTACCCCCGCCCGCATCGACGGTCGGACCCTGGACTACAGCGTTATGACCGAACAACCCGGGGACGAAAATCCGGGTCGCTTCAGCTACACCGATACCCCACCTTTGACCGATCAGCTTCCTTGCTACGTAACCTACACCAGCCCGGAAGTGCACGATACCCTGCGCGAGGGCTTCGACCGCAGCCCCATGTTTAACGGCCGCATCCGGGGGCTCGGGCCTCGCTATTGCCCAAGCATCGAGGACAAGATCGACCGCTTCGCCGGTCGTGATCAGCACCAGCTCTTCGTAGAGCCCGAGGGAAGAAATACCTGCGAGATCTACGTGAACGGCTTTAGCTCCAGTCTGCCCGAGAATGTCCAGTACAAAGCGTTGCGCAAAGTGCGGGGCTTCGAGAACATGAAGATGTTCCGGCCCGGCTACGCGATCGAGTACGATTTCTTTCCTCCTACCCAGCTCGGTCCGACGTTGGAGACCCGCCTGGTTCCCAGACTGTTCTTCGCCGGACAGATCAACGGCACGACCGGCTACGAGGAAGCCGGATGCCAGGGCCTGATCGCGGGCATGAACGCCGCCCTTGCCGTACAGGAACGCGATCCCTTTATCCTTAAGCGCAGCGATGCGTACATCGGCGTCCTCATCGACGACCTGATCAATAAGGGCACCGAAGAACCCTATCGCATGTTCACCAGCCGCGCCGAGTACCGCATCCTCCTCCGCCAGGACGATGCCGACCTACGCCTGACGCCTATGGCCCACGCCCTTGGGGTGCGGGGTATGGAATCCCGCATGGATCGGGTAAACGAAAAGGGGGAGGCCGTAGATGCCATTTCCCGGGAGCTCCGCGATCACAGCGTGACCCCCGACCAGATGAACGGCTACCTGGAGAGCATAGGCACGGCCGCTCTCAAACAGGGTGTCAAGCTCGACAGCATCCTCTCCCGACCCGGCGTGAGCCTGCAGGGACTGGCCGCCGCCGTGCCCGCCCTACACGACTTCCTGAGCCCCTACGACGCCGAAACCGTCAACCTCGCCGAAGTGACCCTGAAGTACGCCGGCTACATCGAGCGGGAGCGGCAGGCGGTGGAAAAGATGAGCCGCCTCGAAGGCATCAAGTTGGGCAAAAGCTTCGACTACGAGCAGCTGACCAGCCTCAGCAAGGAAGCCCGCCAGAAACTGAATAAGCTGAAGCCTGTCACCATCGGTCAGGCCAGTCGCATTAGCGGGGTCAGCCCCGCCGATGTAAGCGTCCTGCTAGTCCACCTCGGCCGGTAACACGCTGTCTCCGACAGCGCTGTAAAATGCTGTCTCCGACAGCGCAAGCAAAAAGCTGCCTCCGGCAGCGCCAACTCCCCTACGCCTGGAAGTACCCATAAAGCTGGTAACAGAACAGCCCCACCCCAGCGATACACAAATACACATTCACCGATCGGTACAAAGCATCAAAGCTCTCCTTTTCCCGCCAGCGCGAAATAAGGAACACAATTGGGATCAGCGCCAGCACCTGCCCCAGCTCTACCCCAATATTAAAGCTGACGATCTTCGCGAGAAACTGGTCCGCCCCGATATCAAAGGACTGCAGCCGCGTGGCGAGACCAAAGCCGTGGATAAGGCCGAAGATCCCTACCATCACCAACAGATTAGGAGTTCTGACTCCAAGGTATTTTTTGAAGCCTTCCAGGTTCTCGAATCCTTTATAGAGTACACTTAGCGCGATCACCGCATCCACGAGATGCTCGTCCGCCCGAATGCCCAGGTAGGTAGCGCCGATCAGCGTAATGCTGTGTCCGATGGTAAAGACGGTTACGAAGCGGACGATGTCCCGCAGCCCCTTCAGGTAAAAGATGACCCCGACCAGAAAGAGCAGGTGGTCGTAGCCGGAAACCATGTGCTTGGCCCCAACGTAAACATAGGCCAGTAAGCCACCCTCACTAAGAATAGCCTGATCGCCTGAACTCACTCCGTGCGCAGCCAGAAGAGCTGGAGCCAAGCAGGCGATGGCGAGAACACTTATTCTCGTGGTCAGCCCGGTCACTTAGGCACGTTTGTTGAAGTACACGAATAGCCCAACGACGAGCACGATACTGCCTATCCACCAGGCGTAGGCGGCAATGCCCCCTTCGTGCTCGTGGGTATGATCCGCACCCGCCCCGTGGCTGTGCCCGTGGGCTACGCCGAAGGTGAGGGTGCCCCAATTCGATTCGTGCGTTAACCCCTCCTCGGTCGATTCCTGCATGTAGATGGTACGTAGAAACCAGCTTCCCTCTTGAGATACCTCGAACTCCAGCGTTCCGTCCGCGTCCGTACGCAGCTGCTTCATGCCATCGTGGGTATGCCCCCCCGATCCGTCGCCGTGGTCATGATCCGCATCTGGACCGTGCTCGTGAGCCGCTCCGCCCATTTCGGCATCTACGATGACCAGTTGATTAGCCAGCGGTTCCCCCTGCCAGAGGAGTTGCACCCCAAAAGGATCGCCCGGGTGCAGGTCATAGGGATTGCTCAGCGGAACGAATTCGATCGGATAGCCGAGTGGAGTACTCCAGTCGCTTGTTTTCTCTTCGCCGACCTGGACAATCGTCTTTACATGTTTGCTGTATTTTTCTGTGGCGTCGGTGTCCAGCAGGTCATTCGTTCGCCGCCGCTCCAGTTCGTCCACCACGCCATCGTGTTCCAGGTAGCGGTTAAAGGCATCGGCTTCCATAGTCAGGCTGCGCGGGCGGGTGCTGACGCCAACCACGTAAGTACCGGCTTCGCCCGTAGTGAAATCCAGGACCGTGACACTTCCCTCTTCCCGCCAATGGGTAGAATCCATAGTGCGGCGTTGACCGTTGGCAATGACGCTGACATCGATCATGCGATCGCGATCGATGGTGTTCTCGCTTTCGGCAAAGGTGCCGTTAAATAGCTGTATGGCGGCTTTGCCGTTAGGCTGGAGAAAGAAGGTGTCCAGCTTCAGGTACATGTCGTGACTGCAAAGGACGACCAGTGAAAAGAAAGCAAACAATAGTTTCTTCATCGTTGAGTGCATAGTATGGCGATGAAAGTTACGGGGTAGAAGGCGGAAGTGGTTTGTCCGGCCTGTATGGAAGCTCCTGCACTGCCGAGTAAAATAGAGCGCCCGCTACCCTACCTTTGCCCCATGGTAGCGATCATCAACTACAACGCCGGCAACATTCGGTCCGTCCTCTATGCCCTGGAGCGCATCGGCGTCGAGCACGAACTGACGGCGGACCCGGACAAGATTCGCAGCGCCGGTAAGGTCATCTTCCCGGGCGTCGGTCACGCCGCCTCAACCATGGCGCACCTCAACGAGACCGGCCTAGCGGACGTCATCCGCTCCCTGACTCAACCGGTCTTCGGCGTATGCGTCGGGATGCAACTGCTCTGCAGCCACAGCGAGGAGGGGGACGTGGATTGCCTGGGCATCTTCCCCGAGCGGGTCCGGCAGTTCCGCCCGGTTAACGGGGAGAAAGTCCCGCACATGGGTTGGAACGATGTACGGGTAAAGGATGGTAACGGATGGCTTAGTGAGGAGGTAGACGGCGGCTACTGCTACTACGTCCATAGCTACTTCGTTGAGGCAGGACCGGATATGGTGGCCACCACGAATTACTGCGGTACGGATTTCGCGGCTATGATGCGGCGGGATAATTTTTACGCCGCGCAGTTCCACCCGGAGAAGTCGGCCGCCGTGGGGGATCGGATCATTCGCGATTTTTTGGCGGTTTAGTGTTGCTTGTTAGGGGCAGGTAAACACAGAGGTGCCACGGAGCTTAGGGTGAAGCGAAGAGGGCGGCGGGGGATTACCGCAGAGGTACGGAGCAGTGCGAAATTTAAACGAGTGAACAGGAAAATTCCCTTTCTTGAGTCATGCCAAAGACGGCGAAGTATGGGGGCAGCCAATTCCCCAATATCCGGGTTGGGAAGCCCCAAGCCGAAGGCGAACAAGGTTAGCCGGCAGTTAGCCTAAAACTCCACCGTCTCCGTTCCCGCGTCATCGTTGCCGAAGAAGGTAGTTGTTACGCTTAGGCGAACGCCAAAATCATCGTACCCCCCGTCCCGGAAGGCCGCCACGAACTCCAGACGGGCTACCCGCAATATGTTGTCGAGCGAATAACCAACCTCGGTGTAATGATCGGATGTCGGGGTGTAGAGGTAGTTGACGAAGAGGTCCTCTTTGAGTCCCATCAGATGCAGCTCAAATATTTGCGTGAGCAGGAATTTCCTGAACTGATAATGCGCATAGACCTCCAGGTACTCTTCGGCCGTACTGTTCCGGTAATAGGGCAACAGCCGATAACTTCCGATGGGATCCAGGCGGGTCAGCAGGATTTCCGAGGTAGCAAAGTGGCGGTAATCGGGGAAGTCCACGTACGTCCGGTTAATATAGGAACCGCCGCGGGCCAGCAGGTGAATGGATCCGCGCGGCCCGGCCTCAAACTTATGGCGGTAGCTGCCCTGAATGCGGGTAAAATCGGAAGCGCTCTTGCCTATTGATGGCAGTCCGGACTCCACCAATATCCCCAGTGTCGGGGCCGAGTCGTTGACTAGTTGGCGCCTACCGTTGCGAATAACGTATTTCAGTCCGGGCCGCCAGGCCGCGCTCACCGTGAGTAATGCGGCATTGCGTACTTGCGTGATTTCGCCAACCTCCTCATTAAAGGGGTTATTAGAAGCGTAGGCAAATTCGTCGTCACCTCCCCAACGGTGATTAGTGAAGTTATTGACCAATCGCCGGTCTTCGAAACGGACTCGTCCGCCGAGACTGAGCGCATCGCTGTATCGCTTTCGGTAGGTGGCCTCCCCGTAGGCCCGCTCGTAGAGGCGGGCGTAATTGTCACCAAACACCAGGGCCGTGATTGTATTGATGATCGGATCGATGGCGGGCCGGTCGTCGAACTGACTGAGGTAGCGGCCGCCCGTAAAGGTGTACCGCCCCTTGTTTCGATCGTTGGTCCAGTTACTGTACCCCAGTTCCCAACTGACCCGCTTCCAGGCAAAACCGTAGCGGGAGCGTACGCTAAAATCTCCCAAGCGGACTTTGTGCGAGCTGCTGTCTTCCCGCACCGTACGGTTGATCGCCTTGGTAAGTTTGAGGCCGACGGCGTAGCCTTCTACGGGATTAAATGCCGCATCGGGCATCCAATTCCACCGGAGAATGCCCGGCAGCGAACGCTTCTTTCGCTTATTTTCCGCCTCGGTAGGCTGGCCGCGGGATTCGGCGATCGAATCCTGCTTCTCCACCCGGGCTACACTATCCTGGTAACGGTAACCCTCAATTTCCTCTACGGTCAGGGGAATGGGCCGCACGGCCTCCCAGGCCGCGGAGTCCCGGATGGTCTTAACGCTGTCATCCTTGAAGGTGTAATTGGCTACGACCTCGGGCTCTTCCTGCTTTTCCTGCTCCTCCTTCTCATACGAGCGTAGTAGGCGGCGAAGTTCCTTACGGGTCAGTTCGCCGCCTTCCTCAAGGGTATTTTCGTAGCCCGTCGTTCGGTTCTCCCGGCGGGTCTCGGCGGCTACCTCCGGTTGTGTCTTTTCATCGATAACCTCGATGTAGCCTTCGAGGTCGGGGTTGAGTTCGATGTCATAGTTGCTCGTATTGGCGATGTACTGTACCGACAGTTTGATACCGAGTAGCCCTCCGCTGCCGGCTATGGCGGTGGTAGTCGGCAGCCAGATATGATCGGCCACTTCATTGTAATTGATCTTGACATCGATGGTAAATCCGGTGTTGTATGTCCGCAGGTCCAGGCTGTGGAGTGACCAGTCACCTTGTACGATATAGATATCTCCCTCGAATACCCCTTCGCCGCGGCTTCGCGGAATCACCCGGATCTTGTTGATCAGTTCACCCTGGTCACCAAATACGCCGTCGTGCTCAAATTTATAGTACGCGAAGGCTTTCGGGCTCAGGGGACTGACGATGCCCGCTACCTCGGGTTGGTAGAAACTCGAAAAGACGTAGCCACTTACCGAAAAACTCTCTTCCCCGACAACGTAGCGGGATACGACCTCCTCGCTGAAGGTATTCGGTCTTTCGTAAGTGATTTTACTGGTGGTTTCGCTGGTAAAGCTTCGGCCCACCACCTCTTCTATTTCCTTACGTTCGTCCTTTGGAGCCAGCTTTTTGAGCAGACCGGGAATCTTGTCGACCTTGCCAATGCCTTTCAGGTAGACGTCCGCCGAGTACCGGTCCAGTTGGTTCCGGTGATAATCCGCTTTGGCGATCGCACGACGGATGACGCTGTAGCTGAGGTCTTCCGCGCCGCTTACTACTTGCACCTCGTCCAATTCGAGCGCCTCCGGTATCAGGGATACGTCCAGATTACTCCGACCGCTCTGCACCTCGATGACCTGCGTCTGATAGCCGAGATACTGAAACACCAGCGTATTAGTTCCCGGTTTCAGTTTCAGCTCGTAGCGTCCTTCTGCATTGGTCGTAGCACCCGTCCCCAACTGCTGTAAATAGATGGATGCATAGGGTAGCGATTCGCCGTTATTTTCGTCGGTTACCCGGCCGGAGAGGACCTGTGACAGGAGCGGACCAACCGCAACCAAGAGCAGGAGAGACAGGAGGGCAAGGCGGCTGGACATGGTTCTTAGAGCTGAACGGGTTAGTAAATAACGAAAATAGCCCCCGGCTCGCTAAGCATGGCGAACTGGAGGCTATTCCTATACTGATGGGGCAAACCCATCGACCAATGATGAAAGTTATCGGCTGGTCTGCCGATCGTACTTTTCCTTGAACTTGCGGTAGAGTTCGGCCTGCTTGTTGTCAAGATCGATTTCGCGCCCGTCGATAAAGGCGTGCTCGACGTTGCTGGTCCGCATATCCAGCAGATCGCCGGATACGACGATGAACGTTGCCGATTTACCCGTTTCCACACTACCGTAATCCGCATCGATGCCGGCTATGCGAGCGGGTGTAAGCGTAACGGCCTCAACCGCCTTTTCGTAGTCCAGTCCGAAACCAACGGCCTGGCCAGCCACGAACGGCAGGTTGCGTTGCTGCCAGTAACCCTCGTGACTGATGGCAAACTCTACGCCAGCATCCGCCAGCAGGGCCGGACTGCGGTAGGGTTGGTCGATCGGCTCGTCCTGGGCGGCAGGCAGGGCCTGTGTACTGCCTAAAATGACGGGCACACCTTCCCGCTTCAGGAATTCGGGAATCAGGTGAGCCTGGTATCCCCCGACAATTACCGGACTGGCACCCATTCGCTTCAGTAGGAGCACGCCGGCCTGGATGTCACGGGCTTCCTCCGCGTGCAGATAGGCTTTGGCACCGCCGTCAATGACATCGCACAGGGCTTCAAATTTCAGGAGTCGTTCTCCGTCACCCTCCGGGCGACCGCAGTACCCCACGGCCTGCTCGAGGAAGGCTTCCAACTCGCGCTCTTGCTCATCGTAGCGCTCGTTCGGTATGATCCTACCCGTCAGCCAGTTGTAGCTGTTGCGATTGGGCCAGTGGACGTGGATACCGTCGTCAGCTTTCACGGCCGCGTCTTCGAAGTTCCAGCCGTCAAGCTGCATGATGCTGCTGGTACCACTGACCAGGCTGCCTTCGGGGGTGGCCTGCGCCAGTAATACCCCGCGGCTACGGATGGTAGGGATAACCTGTGAGTCGGTATTGAAGGCGATCAGTGCGCGGGCGTTGGGGTTCATCAGTCCGACTTCCCGATCGTCGCGTGTCGCCCGGACGGAGTTGATCTCCACCAGACCGAGCTGGCTGTTCAGCGCGATCAGGCCGGGGTAGATCTCCTTACCGCTCGCATCAACGGTTTCGTACCCGGCCGGCACGTCTCCCCCGGCACCTACGCTTTCAATCCGGCCGTTGCTGACCAGAATGGTTGCGTTATCAAGTACGGTACCGTCGCCTACGTGCACGGTCGCGCCGGTAACGGCGAATGGCGATTGCTGCGCCCGGGCCGGAACGGGGTTCTGGCCGAAGACGCAGGAGCATGCCGCTACCCAAAACAGTAGGGCGAAATGGTATTTAATACTAGTGATCATGGTTTTCTTCGTTGTGGTGGTCAAGGCTGTTACAGTGCAGGAGGCGGCGACTGTTCCCGCGGGGGGGCTGGGTTTTGCCCCCGCTGTTCTTAGCGTCGAGGCTAGCCTGAATGAGGGCGTTACGCTCCTCGCCCAGGGCCAGGCGACGCTCCTCGTTTTCTTCGCGGTTGAAGTACTCCTTTCCGTCGATAAAGGTGCGTTCCGCCCGGGCGTAGATACTCATCGGGTGGTCGTTCCAGAGCACGAGATCGGCATCTTTACCAACTTTGATACTACCGACGCGGTCGTCGATGTGAAGCATCTTGGCCGGGTTGAGCGTAACGAACTTCCAGGCTTCTTCCTCCGGTACGCCACCGAACAGCACGGCCTTCCCTGCTTCCTGGTTTAGCCGGCGGGCCATCTCGGCGTCGTCGGAATTAAATGCGGTCACAACGCCCTGCTCATACATCAGCGCCCCGTTATACGGGATGGCTTCGTCTACTTCGAACTTATAAGCCCACCAGTCGGAGAAAGTGGAGCCGGCCGCGCCGTGCTCCGCCATCTTGTCGGCTACCTTATAACCCTCCAGGATATGCGTGAATGTGTTAACCCGGAAGTCATGGCGCTCGGCGAGCTCCATCAGCATATTGATTTCGCCCTGCTGGTAGCTGTGGCAAGTGATGAAGCGCTCGTCGTTGAGAATTTGAGCCAGGGTTTCCAGTTCGAGATCGCGACGCATGTCCTCACCGGCACGCATAGCCCGATCGTATTCGGCCGCGCGGCTGAAGTAATTTTCGAATATCTGTTCGACGCCCATACGCGTCTGCGGGTAGCGTACCCGACTGGCATCGCCCCAGTTAGACTGCTTGACGTTTTCTCCCAGTGCAAACTTGATGAAGGGGTCGGCCCCTTCAAACATCATTTCCTCCGGAGAAGCACCCCAGCGCAATTTCACGAGCGCCGACTGACCACCGATCGGGTTAGCGGAGCCGTGAAGGAGTTGGCTTACGGTGACACCGCCGGCCAACTGGCGGTATATGTTCTCATCTACGGCATCTACCACGTCGGCCATGCGGACCTCAGCGGTACTGGACTGGGTGCCTTCGTTAACGGAGCTGAGCGCGATGTGGCTATGCTCGTCGATTACCCCGCTCGTGAGATGCATTCCGGTGGCATCAATAACCGTCGCACCCCGATCGGACAGTCCCTGCCCGACGCCGGCGATTTTCCCGTCCTGGACAAGTACATCGGCTTCCTGCAGAATGCCCTGCTCCTCGTTTGTCCATACGGTAGCGTTCCGGAAAAGTACCGTTTTGGCTTCCGGCATAGTGGGTAGTCCGTAAGCGATGTTGGGATACGTGAGGCGACTGACGTACTCCTCGGATTCGGAAGCTTCCGCATCGTCTTTCTTGCTCTCTCTGCTATTTCCGGAATCATTTCCCGTCCTCGGCGTGGCCCGGAAGGAAACAATGCGCCCGCGGGCGTCGCGACCCGTACCGGAGTAACCTTCTCCATCGGGAGTGGCCGTGATCCGGTAGTATCCGTCTTCACCTTCCGGTTTGAAACGCATGGTGAGCACGCCGCCGCTCTCGGAATAAGAGACGTCCGTTTTCGTACTGTCGCCTTCGGTGCTAAGAGTCATTTTCTGACTGCCGGGGTCTCCCGAAACTTCTCCGACAAAGCTTTCATCACCAACTGTGATATCGTAGGCGGTAGCCAGTTCCGTGGCATTCAGCGATTTTATTTCGAAGGGATAACCCTGTACCCAGTTCTGGTAGATGGTAGCCTTATCGGTGAAGGGACTCTTGTCGGTGATGATGAAATTAGCCAACATCCCTTTTTCGAGCGTTCCGACCCGATCGGCAATTCCGAGCATCTCGGCGGGTCCGGTGGTCAGGGCGATCATAAGGGTACGTTCGTCGGCTCCGGCCTCATGCGCCTTGCGCATGGCCTCGTGCAGATCGCCGGGCTTATCCAGTCCGTCAGCGGTAATTACGAAGGGGATGCCGGCTTCCGCTACGGCGGCTACGTTGCCTGGCGCACGCTCCCAGTGGCGTAGCTGAGCCAGGGAGATCATGTCGGCGGCGAAGGGATCGCTTACGTCGTAGGTTTCCGGAAAGGTCAGGGGAATAATAAAGCTTGCTCCGGACTCCTGCAGTGCTTCCAGACGCTGGTACTCGTCGCCGCCACCGCGGATGATGTACTGAACACCAAATTCATCACCGACCTTGTCGGCGCGAAGTGCGTTCTGCCAATCCTCGACCTCGAATATTTGGGGCAGGTCCTGCAGGTCCCGCCAGGCTTCCAGGCTTAGGTTCGTTTCTCTTCGGTCTCCCTCGCCGTACCACTCCGCATCCAGGTAGGTCTGTCGCAGTAGGGCCATCGTGCCCATGCGGGAGTTGGGGTAGTCCTGCCCGGAGGATCCTTTGTCAAAGGAAAGGTGGTGGGCGACATCCCTTTTGAGCAGCACCTCGTTGTCACTGCTCTCGGCCAAAGTCACCACGGCGGCCGCTCCCCGGCTGATGCCATCGTGGTGGTGGGTAGATACGGTGCCGAAACCGGCATCCCGCATGGCTTTGGCGGCCTTGGCGTCAATCGTAAACAGCGCCGCGGCGTCGGTTTCCGGACGTAGGGCCTGATTCCAGGAGTAGGCTCCTTCGGTTTCCGATTCCATCTGCGGCCCGTCACTCCGGCTGCGGCGGCTACGCTCGACTTCCGGCATACCGTAATTGCCGTAGACCTCAATGAAGCTGGGGTATATATGCTTCCCGTCAGCCGCTACCGGTACGGCGCCGCGTGGCACCTCGCCGTTGGCGGTAGCGCTTTCTATTAACCCGTCGCGGATGACGAGCGTAGCGTTTTCGAGGGTTTGGTCCGGACTGACGTGGACGGTAACGCCGGTGATGGCGTAGTATCGGTCAGCCTGATCGTAAACCCCGTTGTAGGGGAAGGTGGTCTGGGCGGACAGCACGATACTAAAGAGGAGGAAGGCCGGTAGGAGGACCGGCCGTAATCGTTGTGTCATGGTTGTCATTTGGTTAAAGGGGGAAAGTACGGAGATTTATTACTGTATTGTAGCCGGGTACCGGATTAAGGTGTAAAGAGTGACGGTATACACGGTATATTCTGTGCATGCCCATCCACCGGGACGCGAGAAGTGCCGCAGCTTTTCGTCGCTTGCAGGCGTGGGGAAGAAAGTGAAGGGAAAATTTTATCCCGCTTTCCCCATTAAATAGCACGTAATAATATTTTTGACGAGCAAATAACGACAAGAGCGTTCCATGCGACTGCTTTTGCACCTATACCTCAACACTCACCCATGCCCCTTTTTTACCTGCTACTGAGTTGCCTTATAGGGGCGGCTCTCCCTTTATCACTGTCCGCGCAAATCCTGGTGGCTAATATCAGCCAGGGCAACGCTGGCAGCAACCCGTCCAACCTACAGTCTGACGGCGAGTACACCGTATTCGTGGGCAATAATGGCACTACGGAACAACTTTACTACCAAGCGACGGGGATCGCGGAACCTTCCCCGATCGGCGACCTGGTGCCCGACCTGACGATGAACTGGACCAACAGCCCCACGCTGATCGCGGGCTCCGTGTACTTCGTCGTCGACGCGCAAGGAACCATCGCTTACCAGCGTATCGACCTGGCGACAGGCGAAGTCAGCGAAATAGGAATATTCCCATCCAACTACTTTGACAATAATAATCCCTGGTACACCGCCGTGAACGGGGCGATCGTTTTCATCCACCCCGATGACAACTACGACAAGCAACTCTACCGGTACGACCCAACCGACGAGTCGCTTACGTTGCTGCAACAGATGCCGGAAGGTTACGTCAGCCGCATCGGCAGAATCGGTAACCGGGTCTTCTTCGATTACGGTTATTCCCCGGGGGATCCGGTTCCCTTCGTAGTCACCGACGGCACGAAGGAAGGGACCCTGGTACGGTATCCCCTGGAAGGTGCGGAATACGTAGAGCCACTGATAGCCGTGGGTTCGAGGACCGTGGTACAGGCTATTATCGGCAGGTCCGCCGGCCCCTACGTCTACGATGAGAACTTCTACAATGCCTTACCGCTACGGGAGGTATACCCTTCCATTCCGCCGGGTACGGTTCGCCACCTGAGCCTGCATAGCGACGGGCTCTATTTTTCCCTGCAAACCCCCGAGTTGGACCTGACGATCTACCGTTTGGATACGGCCACCTCCACCGTGGAGCCGGTGCTCGATGTGAACCCGAATCGCGATTCGATCTACCTGCAGACGCTGCAGTTCTTTCCCGATCAAATTTTCTACACCAGTATAAAAACAAACAATGGCCGTCAAACAAACGCGCTCTACGGAACGGACGGAACGACGGAGCCTTCCTTGCTTTTGGACAACATCACCAACCGCGGCTTCAACGGCTACAGCCTGGGGGAGATAGTGGCCTCCGACGGATACTACTATTTCCTGGCTGACCAGCCCGGAATCGGCACGGAACTGTGGCGCACCGACGGCAGCCCGTCGGGTACCCGTCTGCTGGCGGATTTCTACCCCGGTCCGAGCAGTCCGGAATTCAGCGAACCGGTGCCGACTGGGAACGGCATCGTACTCACGGCTATCCATCCGGAGTACGGGGAGGAGGTATTCACCGTGGAGAACGGAAGTGAATCGATCGAGTTATTGATGGACGTCAATACTAGGGAAACCGGATCCATTCCCCAACCGCAGGCCATTGTCAACGGACGGTTACTTTTTAGGGCAACCACTCCATGCACGGGGTTCGAATTGTTTGCGACGCAGGGGTCGGCGGCAACCACCGGGCTGGTGGCGGACCTGGAAGCGGGCCGGGAAGGTAGCCATCCAACGGTTACGACCACCCTGGGCGATACAGCCTTTGTGAACGTCAGCAACTTCAACGACGCACGCTTATACGGCACGGACGGCACCCCGGGGGGAACCTTTCAGCTGGATCCCGAAGGACCGGTCGGCAGGGCGATCATCTCGGGGCCGGTGCGTCTCGGTAGTCGCTTACTGCTTCGCACCTACGTCAGCGGCGTCGGCCAGGTACTTTACTCGATCGATCCGCCTTCGGGCGCCTACGAGCTGATCAAGGTGCTCGAACCTACCTTCGGGGCTAACTCCAGCGGGCAGGCATTCGTCGCGTTGAACGACAGTATTCTACTGTTCGAGGAAACGACCAGGGCTTACGGTACAGAGCTCTGGCGAACGGACGGCACCGCGGAGGGTACCTTTCTGGTCAAGGACATTCGTCAGGTCGAGGAAGATGGATTCTACGGACATATCGGCAACCTGACCGTCATCGACGGCCTGGCTTTTTTCACCGCCGACTACGGGCAGGGCCGCCTCCCCTTTCGGTCCGACGGTACGGAGGAGGGAACCTTTGAACTCACCGGCTTCGGCAATCTGCAGAATCCAAGTCTGGCCTTTGCCTACGGAGGGCAGGTGTACTTCACCGCCGGCGGTTACGGTTCCCGCGCCTTATACACCACGAAGGGCGCCCCCTTTGACGTGGAACCATCGCCGATTACCGCATCTTCTGGGTATGTTTCCATATCCAACCTGCGTGTTTTAGGAGACGGTCTGGTATTCACGGCCGATCAATCCGGTACCGGCGAGAAATTGTGGGCGACCGCCGGCCCCGGGATGGCGGCTGTTCCGCTTCAGAATGCCCAAACGGGCACCTCTCCTACCTCCCCACGCGATCTTTTCGTAGTAAACGATACGCTGCTGCTCTTTTCGGCGGATGTACCGGAGCTGGGCCGGGAACTGTGGAAAACCGACGGTACGGTCGACGGGACCGTACTGGTCGCGGACATACAAGCAGGCCCCGCATCCTCGGACCCGGAATATTTCTACGCTTTCGACGGCTTCGTGTATTTCTCCGCCGATGACGGCAAGGTGGGTGCCGAGCTGTGGAAGTACGCGCCGGATGGCATCTATCCGGAGGATACCGATCCCAATGCGGTGCAGGTTGCCTGCGCCGCGCCGCCTACTTCCTCAACCGAGATACCGGAGCTAGAAATTCGTACCTATCCAAACCCGGCAAATGACTGGTTACGGGTGGAGCTGCATGCGGAACGGACGGTAGCAGCCTCGTTGCACGACCTTAGCGGGCAAACGGTTTACGCCTCCGATCGTACCGCGGATCGCTTTACGATTCCGCTACACGACTTCCCAGCCGGTGCTTATACTCTGTTGCTATGGGAAAGGTCCGGTGAAATTGTGGGGCGCCGTCGCATTATCGTGACGAGGTAATTTCACCTCGGCGGGTGCCCCGTCAAACTATGTTAAAGTTGCCGCGTTTACTCAGACACGCTGTAAAGCCTGGGTGCCTGTCGGGTTTGTTCCTTTATTGACTTATCTTTGTGCTACATTTGGATAGTGTTCCGAGTGTTGTCCTCCAACATGGCGCCAGGCAGAAGGGGGAAATCCGGCTTTTTAGGGTAGTTCTAAATGGCCCCGCGGCAGCACTCCGCGGTAAAATGATGACGTGCTTAACAGATCGAATGAGTAAACGACTAATTAAAGTAGCGAAGGAATTGAACGTGGCGACCTCGACGATCGTCGAGTTCCTATCCGGTAAGGGTTTCGAGATCGAAAACAAACCGATCGCGAAAGTCAGCGCCGAAATGGAATCGGCTGTACGTCAGGAGTTCGCTAAAGCTATGTCCGATAAGGAGAAGGCTGCCAAAATGGAGTTCGGCACGCGCCCCTCGGCCCCGCCACCGCCGCCGCCCCCACCACCGCCGGCTGCAAGAAGCGCGGCCCCGCCACCGCCGCCGCCCCGGCCGGCAACAACCCCGGCTCCCCCGCCGGTGCAGAAGCCACAACCAACGGCAAAAGCCCCTTCTCCGGAACCTGCTTCTCCCGCGCCCCAAGAGTCCAAGAAGGAGGAAAAGCAAGACACCGGGAAGCGCGAGGTCCCCGGCCTGAAGGTCATGGGCAAGATCGATCTGGATGCCAATAGAAGACGGCCTGCTAAAAAGCAGCCGGAGAAACAACCGGAGAGAAAGCCCGAACCCAGAGCGGAAAAAGCTCCCGCCAAGCCCGAAGCTAAACGGGCACCGGCCGAAGACGCCGCTCCCAAGGTTGCCAAGCCCGCCCCGGAAGAAAAGAAGCCGGAAGCCAAACCCACGGCCAAGTCCGGCGAGCAACCCGACATGCACAAAACCGCAGAGCCTAAGCTACGCGGCCTGAAAGTGCTGGGTAAAATCGAGATCAAGAAGACCGATAAGCGGACTTCCGACGATAGCCGCAAGAAACGGAAGCGCAAAAAGATCACTACCGGACCACCCCAGGGCGGCCGCACCAGTGGCGGCGGCGGTCGGAACGACCGCGGTCGCGGTGGCGCTCGCAACGACGAGCCCCGCGAGGTCTCGGCCAAGGATATCGAGGACAAGATCAAGGCGACCATGGCTCGCCTGCAAGGCGGCGGTGGTAAGAAAAAACGCCAGCGCCAACGGCGGGATAACCGCGATCGCATTCGCGAAAAGCAGGAAGCCCTGCTCGACGAGCAAACCAACGACAAGCTGCAGGTGACGGAATTCGTCACTGCTCAGGAGTTGGCAAACATGATGGACGTCGGTATCGGCGAAGTCATCACGGCCTGTATGAATGCCGGCGTGATCGTCTCCATTAACCAGCGTCTCGATGCGGAAATCATCGAACTGGTCGCGGAAGAATTCAACCACGAAGTTGAGTTCATCAACGTGGATGAGTCCGAGGAGGAAGAAGAAGAGTACGTAGACGAGCCGGAAGATCTGGTATCCCGTCCGCCTATCGTGACCGTTATGGGTCACGTCGACCACGGTAAGACGTCGTTGCTCGACCGTATTCGCGACGCGAACGTCATTGCCGGCGAGGCAGGTGGCATCACACAGCACATTGGTGCCTACGAAGTAAAGTTGCCCGACGGCCGCGAGATCACCTTCCTGGATACACCGGGTCACGAAGCCTTTACGGCCATGCGTGCGCGGGGTGCCAAAGTGACGGACATCGCCATCATCATCATTGCTGCGGACGATAACGTGATGCCCCAGACGAAGGAGGCCATCAGTCACGCGGAAGCAGCCGGTGTACCGATGATCTTCGCGATCAACAAGATCGACCGCCCCGGCGCCAACCCCGATAAGATTAAGACCGAACTGGCCTCCATGGGCTACCAGGTTGAAGAATGGGGGGGTAAGTATCAATCCCAGGAGATCAGCGCGCTCAAGGGCGACGGTATCGACGAACTGTTGGAGAAGGTGCTGCTGGAAGCCGAAATGATGGAACTATCCGCCAATCCCGATCGCCCGGCGGTCGCAACCGTTCTGGAAGCGTCGTTGGAGAAAGGACGAGGATATGTCACCAAGATTTTGGTACAGCACGGTACGCTTCGCGTTCAGGACATCTTGGTGGCCGGCGAGGCCAGCGGACGTGTCCGGGCCATGTTTAACGAACGGAACAAGCGCGTAAAGGAAGTAGGCCCGGGATCACCGGTTCTCCTACTTGGCCTCGACGGTGCTCCGCAAGCCGGGGAGATGCTGAAGGTGATGCCCAGTGAGCAGGAAGCACGCCAGCTGGCCAGCCGCCGCGCACAGATCAGCCGTGAACAGGCCAACCGGGCCGCCAAGCGCGTTTCGCTCGACGAGATCGGACGCCGTCTTGCTCTCGGTACCTTTAAGGAACTGAACCTGATCGTCAAAGGTGACGTGGACGGGTCCGTAGAGGCCCTATCCGACTCGCTCATCAAGCTGTCGCAGGAAACCGTACAGGTCAACGTTATTCACAAGGCCGTCGGCCAGATCATCGATTCCGACATTTTGCTGGCAACCGCTTCCGACGCCATTATCGTCGGCTTCCAGGTACGTCCCAGCTCTTCGGCCCGCAAGCTCGCCGAGCGAGAAGGTGTCGAGATCAAGACGTACTCGATCATCTACGAGGCGATCGACGAAATCAGCAGCGCCATCGAAGGCATGCTGGAGCCTACCCGCGAGGAAAAGACGACCTGTCAGGTTGCCGTCCGCGAGACCTTCAAGATCTCCAAGGTCGGTACGATCGCCGGTTGTTATGTCGAGGAAGGAAAGATCACCCGCAACACCCTCATCCGCGTCATTCGCGACGGTATCGTTGTCTTCCCGCTTAAGGAAGGACAAACCGGCGAACTGGCAAGCCTCAAACGCTTCAAAGACGACGTCAAGGAAGTACGCAGCGGCATGGAGTGTGGTCTGAATATCAAGAACTTCAACGATATCAAGGAAGGCGACATCATCGAAGGCTACGAGATCGTAGAGATCAAGCAGAAGATGCAGTCGAACTAATTGGTGAACGGACGAATGGCTGAATTAGTGAATAGCGAACCTTCTGCGCAAGGGGCTATTCACTAATTTGGATATTCCCCGTTTCATCAATTCGATACCCTATGTGCGGACGATACTCAGTAGTGATCGACGAAGCCAAGCTTCGTAAGCAATTCACGAAAGATCTGGTAACGCCCACGGGTGGACTACCCACCAATTACAATATGGCCCCGACCCAGGACGGCCTGGTAATAACGGACCGGGAACCCGGACAGCTATCGGCCTTCCGATGGGGGCTGGTGCCCTTCTGGGCCAAGGACCTCAAGATCGGCGCCAGGATGATCAACGCGCGGCGGGAAGGAATTGAAGACAAGTCAAGTTTCCGAAAACCCATCCGTGAGCGCCGCTGCCTGGTGATTGGAGACAGTTTCTATGAATGGAAGCGCGAAGGCGGTAGCAAGACACCCTTCCGCATACTCCCGACCGACGACACCTTGCTCGTCATGGCAGGTATTTGGGAAAGCTGGTCGCCCAAAGATGGCGGAGACACGGTCTACACCTACTCCATCATTACCGGTCCCCCCAATAAAGAGATGACGTCCATCCATGATCGCATGCCGATGTTGCTGACCACCGCCGAACAACAAGGCGCATGGCTGGACCGTGATGCCGATCTACCTGCCATACTGGATCTTCTGGCCACGCCCCCTGACGGGACACTGAAGACATATCCCGTTTCTCAGGAAGTGGGCAACGTACGAAATAACGGCCCGCGGCTCCACGAGCCATCTGCCTGAATTCTTTCTTCTGATCGCCCGATAATCTTGCTCCGTGAATTCCGCCAACGTCCGCATTCTACCAGCCACTCCGGATGATGTCGCGACCATAGAGCGGCTTGCCCGCAAAACGTGGCCCGACACCTTTGGAGATATTCTTTCTGCGGCTCAGATCGAGTATATGCTCCAGATGATGTACCGCCCGGATGCCCTGCTAGACCAGATGCAAAGCGGTCATGTGTTTCACCTGTTGCTGGCCAGCGACGAAAGTTTCCGCTCGGACTACTCCGGGCAGAGTCGGCGTTTTCAAGCCGTAGGATACGTCAGTCACGAGACCGATCAGGCGCCGGGTGCAACTAAGATTCATAAACTCTACGTCCTGCCGGAAATGCAGGGTCGGGGATTTGGCCGGCTCCTGATCGATAAGGTAGAATCCATCGCTACCCGAAATGGACAGTTGGCGCTTAAACTCGATGTCAACTACCAAAACCCGGCGATCAGGTTTTACGAACGGATGGGCTTCGAGAAAGTCGAACAGTACACTACGGAAATCGGGGAAGGGTACCTAATGGAAGATTGGAGAATGGTAAAATTGTTAAGTTGACAATTGCATGGAAGAACACGCGTTTTAATGGACGAGACATATGAACGATATTACACTAACTGCCTGCTTCTAATTTTTGCCTTAGCCTTATAGACACTCCACACTTTCATTTTTTAATCCGGTGACCTTATGTCACGGATTCCAGACACAGTTATAACACTCAGACATGCTATTTCGAACACTACTTACCGCTTTTGCGGTGCTGATCGCCTGTACACACCTCCGGGCGGACAATTACGCCTCCGTTACCTCTTCAGAGGGTTGGACCATAACCGTAGCCATCCGGTACACCGGTATCACCGTTCTGAACGAAAGCAACAACTGCAGGTACGGCTTCAATTACGTGCAGAACTTCGATTACGAGGTGCACTACAGTGGCGGCGGCGGGCCTCGTACCTATTATCTGGGAATTGGCGACGGCTGCGTGACCAACGGTGGAACTATCGGCATCCCCGAATCCTCCTCGCTCAGCGGAAGTATCCAGTCGTACAACAAGTACAGCAATACCAAAACGCCATGCCACAGGATAGACCCCGCAGACTTTGCCTGCGAAACCATGAACCTGACCATTAGCGCGCCCGGCGTACCTAATCAAACGGTAAGCATGGCCTACATGGATGGCAACGCGGTCCTTCCTATTGCCCTATCCGACTTCGGAGCGGAATCCGAACCTACCGGTAGCGTCCGCGTCCACTGGAACACGGTGGAACAGGCCGATCAAAATTATTTTACCGTAGAGCGTTCTGCCAATGGGAGCGACTGGCTTCCTCTCGCGACGCTTCCAAGCCGAAAAGGAAATGATGTGCTTGGAGGTTATCAGTTTCGTGATGAACACCCGCTGTCAACGGTCGCCTACTACCGGATAGTAATGATGTCCGTTGATGGTACGTCGACCATATCGGACATCAGGGCCGTCCATTCACCGGATGACCGAATGTCCGTCTACCCTAATCCGGTCTCGGACGTATTATATCTCCGCGGTTTCGATGAGGTTACCATCTTCGATATGCAGGGCCGGGACGTAACCTCTCAACTCACCCCTCACCATACCGGTGACGGAACGTACAGCGTGAATGTTTCCGGTTTGAAAAAAGGCGTCTATTTCGCCCGCTCGGCAGCCGGCGCCCAGCGCTTTCAACGCATCTAAGCGCTTATCTATACCCGCTCGTACTTCGCCCGTACAAACATAAATATACCGTAGGCTAACAAGCCAAGCCCCACCAGAGCCAATAGTACCGCACCGTATGATTGGTCCTGGATAAAACTCAGACTCTCGCCAACGCCTTTGAATTGGCTGGGATCGTCCATCAGGGCAGCGCGGAACAAGAAATAGGAGATAATGCCATAAACCACGAAGCGAGCGGTCAGACCTACTTCACCCGTCTTTTTAAAAGTTTCCCGCTGATCGTGCCCTAATCCCAGGCCTTCGATGCCTTCCATATGCTTATCGGTCAGGGCCCGGTATAGCTGAAAAAAAGCCACGCCGGCCATGATGGCCGCGATAATGCCGACCACCCAGGGTCCCCAGCTCTCCGATAGGATGCGGGCAATTATATCCTGCTTGCTGCTTCCACTACTGCCTCCTCCGCCAAAGGCCGATTTGAAAGCGTGGGCACTCAGTACACCATAAGCCGTACCACTCACTGCATAACCGATACGCTTGGCGATGCCTTCTTTATCGGACCCCTCATTCTCCTTGTCCTTAACCGCGGTGTACCACCGCCAGCTACAGTAGGCAAGCAACCCCACACCGATGAGGAAGAGTAAAACCTGCCCGAACGGGTTGGTTCCGATCCAGGTGATGACCGCCTTGGGACCGCTGGTGCTGCCCTCGCCGGCGCTGCCGACTACCGCAATGATGGCAAAAATGCCGATCAGGCAGTAAACCACTCCTTTGGCAATATATCCGGTAGTAAAAAGCTTGTTTTGGGTAGAGTGACTTAAGGCCATGTGTATGTTTACTACTATAATGGCTAATTATACATCGGATGTTCGCACGAACAGTCAGCCGCCAGACAGGTAGGTAGCTGGAATTTTTCGACTACCTTTGCCCACGATTTGCAATGGGTGGTACACAAGAGTGTGTAATTCGCCCCTAAAAGCCAAGCTAAAATGGCCGTAGACGTACTTCTGGGTCTCCAGTGGGGAGACGAAGGGAAGGGCAAGATCGTAGATGTTCTCGCCCCCCGCTATGATATTATCGCCCGCTTCCAGGGTGGCCCCAACGCGGGACATACCCTCATCTTCGATGGTAAGAAGTTCGTATTGCATACCGTGCCTTCCGGTATCTTCCGCGCCTCCCTCCACAACCTGATCGGTAATGGCGTCGTGATCGACCCGATTACCCTTTCCAAGGAACTCGACGAACTGGATGCGGCCAGTATCGAATACGCCGACCGGTTATTCGTTGCGCGCAAGGCCCACCTAATCCTGCCGACCCACCGCCTCCTGGACGCCGCACGTGAAAATGCCAAGGGGGAACGCAAGATCGGATCCACCCTGAAGGGCATTGGCCCGACCTATATGGACAAGACCGGCCGTAACGGTATGCGGGTGGGCGATCTGGAAGCTCCGGACTTTCGGCAACGGTACGAACGTCTCAAGGAAAAGCACCTGCAGTTGGTGGGGCTTTACCCCTACATCGAGTTCGACCTGGCCAAGGAGGAAGCGGCCTGGTTCAAAGCCGTGGACCGGTTGCGCCAACTCGTCTTCGTGAACGGTGAATTCTACATCAACAAGGCAATCCGCGACGGCAAGAAGATCCTGGCCGAGGGCGCACAGGGGAGCATGCTCGACATCGACTTCGGCACCTACCCCTACGTTACCTCCTCCAATACCATCACCGCCGGCGTATGCACCGGTCTCGGTATCGCACCGCAGCGCATCGGCGAGGTCATCGGCATCACGAAAGCGTACTGCACGCGCGTGGGCGGTGGCCCCTTCCCCACCGAGTTGCACGACGAAACCGGGGAATTCCTACGCAAGGAAGGCGCGGAGTTCGGAGCCACCACCGGACGGCCCCGGCGCTGTGGCTGGATCGATCTGGTCCAGTTGCGGTACACCATCATGCTCAGCGGCGTCACCCAGTTGGTTGTCACGAAAGTGGACGTACTAAACCGCTTCAAGACCATCAAGGCCGCCGATGCATACCAGATTGGCGGAGAAAAGAGCAATGAATTGCCCTTCGACCTCGTCCACGAAAACTACGAAGCGATCTATACCGAAATCGAGGGTTGGAACAGCGACCTCTCCGGCGTCAAGGAAGAAGCCGCCCTTCCCCAGGCCTGCCTCAACTACATCCAGTACCTGGAAGAAAAATTGGATGTTCCAGTCACGATGGTCAGCACCGGTGCTGACCGTGAGGAACTGGTGACCCGCTAGCCGCTAGATTGTTGTAGCCACGAGCAGGCAATTGCATTGTTCGTACAAGATCAACGGATATCGATTTCGGGGGCGAGCACTCTCCTACCGTATTGGAAAATTTACCTCCCCCTCAACCCGCGCCAGATTTTTGCGACGGAGCGCAGGTATAATGCTTTTTATGTGCAGGACGACACCCTGGCACTTTGAAGCCCATACACCCCCACCGGTCACTATTTTAGTCATTCCTTATCCTGTAGATAGAGCATACATCGAATGCGTATGGCGGTCAAATATTTAGTCGGGATCATGCTGGTGTTCCTTACCGTGAGTGCTGGCTACTATGATATAGGCAACTATGAGATCGGCCCCGATTACGTGATCCACTTTAGTGGGGGTGGTGCGGAAGGTACCTTTAGCGGACTTACCGGCGAGATCACTTTCGATCCGGAGGATCTTTCGACAGCCCGTATGGACGTCAGCGTAGAAGCGGCCACCATTGCTACCGGCAACGACCTGAAAGACAAGCATGCCCGTGGAGAGAACTGGTTTGACGTGGAAAATTATCCCACCATTAGCTACCGGGCTACCGACTTCGAGCGCACGGGATCCGGCTACCTGGCCAACGGAACGCTCACCCTGCACGGAGTAAGTAAGTCCGCCCCCATCCCTTTCAACTTCACCAAAACGGGAAAGAGCGGTCGATTCGAAGGAAAACTGACGGTCGACCGGCAAGCCTTCGGTATAGAGGGACCCTGGCTGGCCTTTACGGTCGGCGACGCGTTCGATGTTGAACTCACCGTACCCGTACGCTAATTATTGGCCTTTTCAATTGGGGCATAAGAGATCCGACTTCGCTAGTCGAAGTGGTTCCAGCCCTGGGCTTTGATGTCGTGAATGTTGCCACCCTTCGTGTGCAGTTTGACGCCGTCTTCCTTCGCTACGATCTCCCCGGCAATGTAGATATCGGGCAGGAAGCGGATCTTCTCGGTATCCTTCGGATCGATGGTAAAGAGCAATTCGTAATCTTCCCCACCGGATAATGCCGTAGTGATCGGATCGAGGTTGAATTCCAAAGCTTGCATCTGGGCGTCATTGGAGATGGGTACTCCGCTCTCCTCGATGACCGCGCCTACGCCGGATGACTTGCAGATATGAAAGATTTCGCTCGCCAGCCCGTCGCTGATATCGATCATCGAGGTGGGAACGATGCCCTCCTTGGCGAAGGTATCGACCATATCGGTACGGGCTTCGGGGCGTAGCTGGCGCTGCAGCAGGGTGGGAGCATACTCGCCCAGGTCCGGCTGCATGTCTGGGTTGTCCATAAAGACCTGCTTCTCCCTTTCCAGTAGCTGAAGGCCCAGATAGGCGCCACCGAGACTGCCGGTGATACAGATCAGATCGCCGACCTTCGCTCCACTGCGGCGGGTGATCCGGGAAGCCGGGGCGCGCCCTATCGCCGTGACGCTGATGATGAGTCCGCGGTTCGAACTGGTAGTATCCCCACCGATGAGATCTACCCCGTACTGGTCGCAGGCCGCCTTTACACCGGCGTAAAACTCATCGAGGGCCTCCACCGAGAATCGATTGCTAAGCGCAATGCTGACCGTGATCTGCTGGGGCCGCGCGTTCATCGCGCAGATATCCGATAGGTTGACGATCACCGACTTGTATCCCAGGTGCTTGAGCGGGGTATACGTGAAGTCGAAGTGAATACTTTCCACCAGCATATCCGTGCTGATCACGATCTGCTCGTCTCCGCCGTCAATGATGGCGGCGTCGTCGCCTACCCCCAGAATGGTGGTGGCCTGTTTGTTCTGAAAACCCTCCGTCAGGTGATCGATGAGTCCGAATTCGCCTAGCGTGTTCACGTCCGTATGCTCCATAGTATAGATAGTTACCGATGAGAACCCGCATCGGCTCCCGGGGTTGCCTCCGCCACCCGGTCGGACCGCCGGCGGTCGCGCGGTAAGCGGTCGGGGTTTATTAACCTGGAGTTGACATTGGAGATTGACAAGCCCTTTCCTGGTACTCCATCGGCCCGGGAAACGGGCCGCTTTTGCAGGAAGAGGACGGGGTACCGATTAGCCAGGATTCATGTTGCGTTACCGGCTGCCCCGAATGTGTTTACTTTGCACCTGCGCGCCGCCGCCCAAAATTTATATCCTGCATATGCCCAGCGTAGACATCGAAGCCCTGAACCAACAAATCCGTGCCGATAGTGAGATCGTCGAGCGTATTCGCCAGGAAACCGCCAAGGTGATCGTGGGGCAGGAAAATATGATCGATCGCCTCCTGCTGGGCTTGCTGAGCCGCGGCCATATTCTATTGGAGGGACTTCCGGGGCTGGCCAAGACGCTGGCGATCAAGACGCTGGCCCAGACGGTCAGCGCCGATTTCAGCCGCATCCAGTTTACGCCGGACCTGCTGCCCGCCGACATCGTGGGCACGATGATCTATAACCCCACCCTCAACGACTTCAGCGTACGGAAGGGGCCGGTCTTCGCCAATTTCGTCCTGGCGGACGAGATCAACCGGGCGCCCGCGAAGGTGCAGTCCGCGCTGCTGGAAGCGATGCAGGAACGGCAGGTCACCATCGGCACCGAGACCTTCCGCCTGGAAGAGCCCTTCCTGGTGCTGGCCACGCAGAACCCCATCGACCAGGAGGGAACCTATACCCTGCCCGAAGCGCAGACCGACCGCTTCATGCTGAAGGTCAACATCGGCTATCCCACCCGGGAAGACGAGCGGACGATCATTCGCCGCAACCTCGGCGAGGGCTTCGAGAAGATCAACGCCGTGGCTACCCCCGGCGATATCCTGCACGCCCGGGAGTCCGTCCGCCAGATCTACATGGACGATAAGATCGAGCGCTACATCATCGACATCGTATTCGCCACCCGCGAACCGGAGGCCTACAAGCTGGAAGACCTGAAGCCCCTGATCAGCTACGGGGGCAGCCCGCGCGCCAGCATCAACCTGGCGCTGGCCGCCAAGGCCCAAGCCTTCATCGAGCGGCGCGGCTACGTTACCCCCGAGGACGTGCGCTCGGTATGCGAAGACGTACTGCGTCACCGCATCGGCCTGACCTACGAAGCCGAGGCGGAGAATATCCGGCAGGAAGATATCATCGCCCGGGTACTGAACGTAGTGGAGGTACCCTGATAGCTGCTCTCCTTTCCGTTGCTTCCTCTTGCTCGCCACCCGAAAAGTCAACCAATCGGCCGCTAGCGCCTTCTTTCGTATGAAGAAAGCTTCATACAACACTATAGGATGACCATCGAGCAAATTTACACCGGCTGCTTAGCGCAGGGCGCCTACTACATTGCCAACAAGGGGGAAGCGGCCATCGTGGATCCGCTGCGGAGCCCCGCCCCCTACATCAAGCGGGCAAAGGAGGCCGGTGACCGGATCAAATACATCTTCGAGACGCATTTTCACGCTGACTTCGTCAGTGGCCACCTCGACCTGGCGCAGGAAACCGGCGCGGAGATCATCTATGGTCCCGGAGCTAAAACGGACTACGATAAGCACGAAGCGGAAGACGGGGAAGAATTCTCGGTAGGTGACCTGACGATAAAGGTGCTTCACACCCCCGGCCATACCCTGGAAAGCACGACCTACCTGCTGCTCGACAAGAACGGCCGGCCCCATGCCATCTTCACCGGCGATACGCTGTTCATCGGCGATGTCGGACGGCCCGACCTGGCGCAGAAAAAGGGAGCCCTCACTACGGAGGACCTGGCCGGCCTGCTTTACGACAGCCTGCGGCGCAAAATCATGGTGCTTCCCGATGACGTGATCGTCTACCCCGCACACGGGGCCGGATCGGCCTGCGGCAAGAAGATGAGCCGGGAAACGACCGATACCCTAGGCAACCAAAAGGCCACCAATTACGCGCTACGAAAGAATATGACCCGGAGCGAGTTCGTCGCTGAAGTCACGGAGGGCCTACTTCCGCCGCCCGCCTACTTCAGCGAGAACGTACGCATGAATAAGGCCGGCTATGACTCCTTCGATAAGGTAATGAAGCGCGGCGCGGTCGCGCTAAGTCCGGCCAAGTTCGAGGCAGTTGCCAACCGGGAAATGGCACTGATTCTAGACGTGCGCAGCAAGGAAGATTTCGTAAACGGATTCATCCCGAACAGCATCTTCATCGGCCTCGACGGTAGTTTTGCGCCCTGGGTGGGTGAATTGATCCCCGATCTGCAACAGCCTATACTGTTGGTCACCGATGCGGGCCGGGAGGCCGAAACCGTGGAGCGCCTAAGTCGGGTCGGCTACGATAATGCGCTCGGTTATCTCGAGGGCGGCCTGGCGGCCTGGGAAGCTTACGGTGGCGAAACGGATCGTATATCGACTATTCGGGCGGAAGGCTTCGATCCACTGCAGGCTCCCCGTATCTTGGACGTTCGTAAGGAAACGGAATTTGAAAGCGG
Organism: Lewinella sp. IMCC34191; assembly: GCF_003390935.1. Taxonomy (GTDB): domain Bacteria; phylum Bacteroidota; class Bacteroidia; order Chitinophagales; family Saprospiraceae; genus Neolewinella. The sequence continues at coordinate 195,550 of NZ_QNQZ01000010.1, forward strand.
CCATCTCCGCCAATCCACCAATCTTCCGCTGGCCAATCTGAGCCAAGCCACTTCGGAACTGGACACCGATCAGGAGTACTACATCCACTGCGGCAGCGGTTACCGGTCAACCATCGCGGCCAGTATGCTGCAATCGCGGGGCTTCCACCGTATCGTAAACGTGCAGGACAAGGTAGCCGACATCCTGGCGACCGAGTCCGTGGATGCCTAAACTGCTAAACTACCTGCCGCGTCCGGCCGACTACGGCAGGAAAGATATTCGCCAAGACCTGTTGTCGGGCCTCACGGTGACGGTCGTTCTTGTCCCCCAGGCCATGGCTTACGGCCTACTGGCGGGCGTTCCGCCAGTGTATGGATTATACGCCTCCCTGGTTCCCCTTATCGTCTATTCCCTACTGGCAAGTACACCCCACATTGCCGTAGGTCCCACCGCCCTGGCCAGCCTGCTGACGCTGAACGGACTATCCGATCTGGCCGCCGTGGGGACCGAGGAGTTCATACGCCTTGCCCTGCAGCTGGCGGCACTCACGGGCTTTATTCAACTGCTCTTTGGAATGCTGCGCCTGGGTGGGCTGGTGAGTCTGCTTAGCCGGCCGGTCCTGTCCGGCTTCGTATCGGCCGCCGCGGTGCTCATCGTGGCTTCTCAGCTTAAGTCGCTCTTCGGCTTGGACATGCCGCGGACGGCCTATCTCCACGAAACCATCTATGCCTTTGCCGCTCATCTGAACAGCTTCCACTGGCCTACGGCGCTGATGGGACTAGGTAGCCTCGGTATACTCATTGTCGGCAAACGCTTTTTTCCGCGCCTTCCTTACCTCATTATCTGGATAGTCGGCGCTACCCTGCTCACGTGGCTGCTGCGCCTGGATCGATCGGGCATCGATGTGGTCGGCGAGGTACCGGCGGGCCTTCCCGCTTTCTCCTTTCCGGGCATCAGCCTGGACGATACCTTAACCTTGTTGCCCGTAGCGGCGGTACTCGCCTTGATCAGCTTTGTCGAAACCCTGTCGATCGGCAACACCTTCGCCACCCGCCACGGCTACTACCGGGTACGTCCCAACCGGGAGCTGCTGGCGCTGGGGCTGTCCAAGATCGCCGGCAGCCTCTTTGCCGCCGTACCGACTTCGGCCAGCTTCGGCCGCTCGGCGGTCCTGGAAGAAAGCGGCGGGCGAAGCGCCCTGGCGAACCTGGCCACCTTCGTGCTGCTCGTATTCGTGTTGCTATTCCTGACTCCGCTCTTCTATTACCTGCCTATTGCCATGCTGGCGGCGGTGATCGCCTTTTCGGTGGGTAAGCTCTTCGACCTGGAGGAAATGCGTCGGTTGTACCGGCTGGCACCGCGGGAACTGGCCGTGTTGCTGGTCACCTTCCTGTTTACCCTATTTGCCGGTTTGCAGTATGGCATTGCCGGCGGAGTCGTGCTTTCACTGACCTTCGTTTTTCTGCGCGCCGCGAGACCCCACCTGGCGGAGCTGGGCCGTATTCCCGGCACGAATGCCTTCCGTAACATCAGCCGGTTCACCGGCGCGGAGGTGGATCCGGCCTTATTGGTCGTGCGCTTCGATGCGGAACTGTACTTCGGTAACGCCGAGTACTTTTCGGACCGGATCCAAGAGATGGTCGAAGAGCGTGACGACCGGCTCGAAGCGGTCATTCTCGATGGGCACACGGTCAACGACCTCGATACGACGGGGCTGTACGCGCTGGAAAAACTGTACGAAGGGCTGCACCAACGGCAGCTGCATTTCTACCTGACGGGTATGATCGGCCCCGTGCGCGATACCCTGTACCGATCGGGGCTGATGGAGCGAATGGGCGTGGAAAGCCATTTCCTGTCTATTCAGGATGCTATCCGCTACCATTATGACCGGGGGGAAAGTCGGGATTGGAACTTTCCGGCTGTCCAACACGATTAGATTGTGTAATTTTCCGTGTTTAAAGCAGCGATAGGGGTAATCCCACCGTATAAAGATCGGTTAACTACCCATTCGCCCTCTAACAATCTATATCCCTTACCCAGAAGCACCTGCTCAATCATGCACCAATTTTCTATCAATTCATACAATGCCGGTAAAAAGTTTACCGACACACAAACACCTCCTATGTTGCGCTCATACCGCTTATTCACCTTCCTTCTCTTCGCCCTAGTGCTCGGATTTTCGAGCTGCGGCGAAGACGATGAATTCCCCACGGTCCCCGTTATCGGGACCATTGCCGATAATCTCCAGGACGATCCCGAGTTCTCCTCCTTCGTAGCCGCCCTCGAACGGACCGGTCAGATCAACTTCCTGGACGGACCTACCGCCCGCCTGACCGTATTCGCTCCCAATAACGCCGCTTTTGCCGCCGCCGGAATCGATCTCGGAAGCATCAGCGACGAGGAGCTCGGTAATATCATCTCTTACCACTACCTGAACGGCGAGATTCTTCGCGACGGCGACATCGCCGACGGTCGGTCGCTCTACGACGCGCGCAACAGTCAGGGTCCCGGTGGTGCCAATGTGCCCATCACCTTCGACAATAGCGGAGGAAGCATCATGCTGCAGGGTATGGCCAACATCACCGCCGGCCCCGTGGAAGCGGTCAACGGTGTTTATTACACCATCGACAACGTGCTCATGCCCCCGACCCTGGTCGACCGGGCCACGCTGGACGGTAACTTCACCATTCTTCTCGAAGCTCTCGCCCGCGTAGGCCTCGACGACGTGCTTTCCGAAGACGGCGACTACACCGTTTTTGCCCCGACCGACGATGCTTTCAATGCTTCGGGCATCAACCTGAGCACGGTAAGTGACGAAAACCTCACCGACCTGCTGCTATACCACGTTCTGGGTACCGGTATTCCGGCCGCCGACATCCCCGCCGGCCAGTCGTTCCAGACCACCCTCAGCACCGACGGCCCGGACGATTCCATGCTCTCCCTGATGATCACCAACGACGATAGCGTGACGGTCAACGGTCAGGCGATGGTTGTCGCTCCCGACTTTTACGGCACCAACGGTGTCATCCACGGCATCGACGACGTTCTGGAGATGCAATCGATTTCCGACTTCCTGATGAAGGCCAATCAACTGGATTCCCTGGAAGCTGCCCTCATGGCCGCCGGTCTGGATGACGACCTGATGATGGACGGACCATTTACCGTATTCGCTCCCGTCAACGCCGCCTTCACCGCCGCCGCCGACACCCTCGCTACCCTCGACATGAGCGGTATCCAGGAAGTACTGCTCTATCACGTGCTTTCCGGTAACATCCAGTCCGATAGTCTATCCGACAATCAGGTGATCACCACCCTGAGCAGCGGTCAGACTTTCAGCATCAATATGGAAGAGGACATGGCGCCGACCATCGTTACCTACGACAGCACCATGGTCAACTTCATCACGACTGACGTGCAGGGCACCAACGGTGTCGTTCACCTGATCGACGGTATTCTACTCCCTAACCTGGAGGACTAATCCGTCGTCTGGTGGGGACCATTCCCCACCAGACAACCATATATCGCGGCAAAGCGTTATCTTTGTTAAACAAGGCCGTAAAAAGCAGGAGAGGGAATCGCGAGATTCCCTCTTTTTTGTGTACCTGCTACCTCTTTTTTGCGACGGAGCGCAGGTGTAGTGTAACTGACATGGAAGAAAAGATCACCAACCTACTAGAAACCTATTTCGAAACCGAGGAAGAGTTTCGCGACTGTTTCGTGGTCGATGTACACCACGCTAACAAGAAGTTGGAAGTGTTCGTCGACAGCGACTCCGGAATGACTTTCGCTAAATGTCAGCGAATTAGTCGCTATCTTGAAAGTTACCTCGACGAGCAAAAGCCCCTCGGCGAGGAATACGTGCTGGACGTGAGCAGCCCGGGGGTCGACCGCCCCCTCAAGTTCTACCGCCAGTATCTAAAGAACGTTGGCCGTACGCTGGAAGTAACCACCACCGACGGAGACACCTTCACCGGAGAGCTGAAGCAGGCCACTCCGACGGAAATCGTTCTCGAAGCCAAGCAACGTATCAAAGAGGGCAAACGGAAAAAGACCGTCGTGGAAGATATCAGCATCGCCAACGACGCCATTAAAAAATCTATCGTAAAAATATCCTTCTAAGCCATGATGAACCTGGTTGATACCTTCAAGGAATTCAGCTCCGGTAAGAGCATCGACAGCCCCACCATGGTGCGGGTACTGGAAGATGTATTCCGCACGCTGATCAAAAAGAAGTTCACTACCGATGAGAACTTCGATATCATCGTCAACGCCAACAAGGGTGACCTGGAACTTTGGCGCGTCCGTGAGATCGTCCCGGACGGCGAGGTGACCGATGAGCTTTCGCAAATCTCCTTCTCCGAGGCGATGGCGATCGACGAGGACTACGAGGTCGGCGAAGAATGCTACGAGCAATTGTTCCTGGAAGACTTCGGGCGCCGCAGCATCATGGCCGCCCGGCAGACCCTGATCAGCCGCATCATGGACCTGGAGAAAGACGAAATCTACCGCAGCTACAGCGAGCGGGTAGGCGAACTCGTCCTCTGCGAAGTCCAGCAGATCCTCAAGCGGGAAGTACTGGTCATAGATGACGCCAACGGCCGCGAACTCGTCATGCCCCGCAACGAAACTATCCGGGGAGATTACTTCCGCAAGGGCGATATGGTCCGCGGTGTCATCAAGGAGGTCGAAATGCGGAACAACAACCCCGTCGTGATCGTCAGCCGCACCGACGAGCGCTTCCTCGCCAAACTGATGGAACAGGAAGTTCCGGAAATTGAGGACGGCCTGATCACCATCAAGGGCATCGTGCGCATCCCCGGCGAGCGAGCCAAGGTCAGTGTGGAAAGCTACGACGACCGTATCGACCCGGTAGGTGCCTGCGTCGGCATGAAAGGTTCACGCATCCACGGCATCGTCCGGGAACTGAACCAGGAAAACATCGACGTCATTCCCTGGACCGGTAATACCAACCTGTACATTCAGCGCTCGCTGACCCCGGCGCGGGTCACCAATATTGACCTCGATATGGAAAACCGGCGGGCGAAGGTCTACCTGGAACCCGACCAGGTTAGCCTGGCCATCGGTAAGGGGGGTACGAACATCAAGCTGGCCAGCCGGCTGGTTGACTTCGAGATCGACGTATACCGCAACAACGAAGTGGAAATCGACGACGTCGATCTGGACGAGTTCAGCGACGAAATCGAAGGCTGGGTAATCGACGCTCTCAAGTCCATCGGCCTCGACACGGCACGCTCCGTGATCGAAACCAGCCCGGAGGACCTTGTCCGCCGTACGGACCTCGAGGAGGAAACCATCATGAACGTCCTCAAGGTGCTAGCCGCCGAGTTCGACGACGTTCGCTACGTGGAGGAATAACCCTCGGGCCTTATTCGCCCTAAAGAACAGGCTCGCTTTCCTTCGGGGAGGCGAGCCTTTTTCGTTGCTGCTCCTCCCGCAATTGCCGGCTGGTTTTACGGCTTCCGTCGTGGCTCCAGCCCGGTGGCCCGAACAGGTAATTCAACCGGGCCCTCCAGTCAGGCGCCTTGCGCAGGTCCTGAAACAATGCGCCCCATTCATGCGTGGCGATACGAAGGGGATTGAACGTGTCGATGTCGGTCACCAGGCCGTAGGTAGGACGTTTCCGTTCTTCCTGGAAGGTACCGAAAAGACGGTCCCAGATAATGAGCACGCCACCGTGGTTACGGTCGAGGTAATTTACATCGCGGGCGTGGTGTACGCGGTGGTGACTGGGCGTATTAAAAACGAACTCGATCGGCCGGGGTAATCGCTGAATATATTCCGTATGGATCCAGAACTGATAGATCAGGCTGCAAGTCTCGAAGATCGCTACCATGATCGGATGAAAGCCGATCAGCGGTAACCAAGCGTGGAAGAGAAAGGCGCCGGAGAGGTTACCGGTCCAGGTCTGCCGCAGCGCGGTGGACAGATTATACTTCTTGCTGCTGTGGTGGATGACGTGGCTGGCCCAAAAGTACCGGATCCCGTGGCTGGAACGGTGAAAGATGTAGTACGTCAGGTCCTCTGCGAAAAAACAGAGCACCCATACCCACCAGGCATCTCCCAGGTCGAAAAGCCGGTACGCATAGATAAGGTAGAAGACACCGAGACTCAGCCCCTTGGTAAGCAGACGGATCAAAGCGTTGCCAACACCCATGCTCAGGCTGCTAATGGTATCCCGGCGCTCGTAGCGCTCGCTACCCTCGTAGATCGCGACTCCTAGCTCGATGATCACCAGCAGGACAAAGCCGGGAATAGCATATTCCAGGGGTAATTCTTCCGTAGAAAACTCGGGCATCAACTAAATATACGGAGTGGGGGAGGAACGGACAAGGTCGATTTCTGCTTCCCGGGCCGTTGCCAAAACGGGTCGAAAAACAATTTTCATTTTTTTCAGAAACTTCTTTCGAACAAGACAGCTTGATTTAGGCTTTTCCAGGGGTGAATGTCATACGGAAAGCAAAATGTCGATAATTTTGCCCTTTCTGTGAAGAATATTACCGAATTTATACATTTCGTTGCTTCTAATATCTAAGTAATCCTTACTTTTGGTTAAACAAGGACCCACACCCATACACGTTATGACTCAAATTGACTTCTTCGCCCAGTTCAATCAGCAATCGACGCTTCTGCATTCGTTTGCGTATAATCTTACCAAGAACTCGGAAGATGCCAAGGACCTGTATCAGGAAACGGCATTTCGGGCGATTACCAACCGCGATAAATTTCGGCAGGGTACCAACCTCAAGGCCTGGCTTTTTACCATCATGAAGAACATCTTCATCAATAATTACCGGAAGAAGGTGAAGGCCAATACCATCATGGATAATACGGACAACCTGTATTACCTGAACTCCGGATCCCATTCGATCGAAAACGATGCCGACAGCAATATCCTGATCAAGGAACTGACGGAAATTATCGATGACCTTGACGATTCCACCCGTATCCCCTTCCTTATGCACTATCAGGGCTTCAAATACCAGGAGATAGCGGACCACCTTACCCTTCCACTTGGTACGGTAAAGAGCCGGATCTTTTTCGCTCGCAAGGACCTAAAGGCGCAGATCGCCCGCCAGTACGGAAAGCTCCGTGAAAAATAAACAGTGTCAGTGTAGCCTTATTTTAAACCCCAGTTTATACCGGCCCGCCAAAACATATTGGCGGGCCGCCGTTTTTTCCAGCATGCCCGCACTCGATTGGACCTTTTTTCGATCGTCACTTCTCCATTGGTACGACCCAGCGCGACGCCCAATGCCCTGGAAGGCCGTACGGGACCCATACGCGGTATGGCTTAGCGAGATTATTCTGCAACAGACCCGGGTCGCCCAGGGTATGCCCTACTACGAGCGCTTCGTCGAAACCTACCCTACCGTCACCGATCTGGCACGAGCCGAGGATGACGCCGTCATGAAGCTTTGGGAGGGATTGGGATATTATTCCCGGGCCAGAAATCTACTGCGGGCCGCGCGTATGGTAGCCAATGATCATGCCGGGCATTTTCCGGACACTTACGAGGAGCTGCTTTCCCTGCCTGGCGTAGGCCCCTACACCGCGGCGGCTATTGCTTCCTTCGCTTTCGATCGCCAGGTCGCCGTTCTGGACGGCAACGTTTACCGCGTGCTTGCCCGGTACGCGGGAGACGCAACTCCCACCGACGGTAGTCGTGGACGAAAACATTTTCAGGACCTGGTCGATGCCGCTATGGGCGATACTCCCGCCGCGGCATTCAATCAGGCCATCATGGATTTTGGTGCGCTCGTTTGTACGCCCCGGAACGCCGCCTGTGCTGCCTGCCCGCTGTCCGCTAAGTGCGTCGCATTAAATACCGACCGGGTGTACGATCTCCCCGTCAAGGCAAAAGCCGTAGCCCGGCGCACCCGTCATTTTCACTACTTGGTGGTAGAGGACCGGGGGCACGTCCTGCTACAGCAACGAACGGAGAAGGACATTTGGCAAAATCTTTATGAGTTCCCCCTCATCGAGGCGGATCGGACTGCCCTGCGGGTAGAACAACTTATCGCTTTGCCAGCATGGCCCGATTGGCTGCCGCCATCACGAATTACTCCAGAAGGTCGGAGTACGATTTATCGACAAATCCTTTCGCACCAGACCATTCTAGCCGTCTTTCACCGAATCAAATGTGAAGCCCCTATCGAGTTCCCGGAGCATTTGGTACGTGTCGACCGCCAGGCACGATCGCTATATGCCCTGCCACGCGTGATTAATCGGTACCTGGAAGAGAAGGCCCTTACGCTCGATCTATAGACACAAATTGTTTTAAAACAAGCGAATTTCCGTGTGCTGCCGGTCCATCTTGCGTAGCTTTGCCTCAAATCCGGAAACATGATAAATAAAGTGACCCTCGTCGGTCGGCTAGGTGCCGACCCGGAAATCCGTACCCTGGGCAGCGGGGTGATGGTGGCTAAGTTCAGCGTGGCTACCTCTGAAAGCTATAAAGACCGGTCGGGGCAGTGGCAGGAGGAAACCCAATGGCACGACGTCGTTCTCTGGCGTAACCTGGCCGAAAGAGCCCAGCAGAGCCTGCGGAAGGGATCGATGATCTACCTGGACGGAAAGCTTACCCACCGTAAATGGCAGGACAAAGAGGGAAATCCGCGAAAGACCACCGAGGTGGTCGGTGCCTTCTTCCGCAGTCTGGACGGTAAGCGAGAAATCGACGAGCGGTATTCTTCTTCCGCCGATAATGAGTCACCGGAATCGAGCCAACAAACCTCGGCCGGCGGCTCCAGTATGGAGGCCGAAGAGGACCTGCCGTTCTAGGTACCCCGGGCCGCGTTGCAAATCCTATCTTTGTGGTCCTCGAACCGCAACTGTTGGACGCAATTGAAGCCCTTTCATCTATCCTTCCCGGCATGCTCCTCCTTAGCTACGCTATGGAGCTGCTGCTAGGCCTTATCGTGATCTCGATCTTGCTGCTGATGTCCGGCCTGGTATCGGGTTCGGAAGTAGCCTTCTTCTCCCTGACGGCCAACGACTACGAAGAGCTCGAACAGGAGGGCAACCCCGCGCGGGAAACCCTGTATGAGTTGCGCGACAAACCCCGACTGTTACTGGCTACGATTCTGATTGCCAACAACTTCATCAACATTGCCATCGTCCTGGTTTCGGAGATCATCCTCCGAAAGGTATTCCCGGAATCTCTCTTTGCCAGCTGGGCACGCGCCATTCGGGGTAGCCTGTCCTTTATGGAACGCTTTACCGAGGAAGGACTCAGCAACGCCATTGGCTTCGCGATCACCATCATCGGAGTGACCTTCCTCCTGGTGCTGTTCGGTGAGGTCGCCCCCAAAGTATACGCCAGCTACAACAAGAAGTCGCTCGCCATCGCCATGGCGCGGCCAATCGACGTGATGATGCGGGCTTTCCACCCTCTGGCATCCAGTCTCGTGCAGGGTGCGGGTTTCATCGAGCGCCGGCTGGAAAACCATACCATGGACGCGGCCGCCGCCAGCCAGGAGGACATTGACGAAGCCATCGACCTGACCGTCAATTCCGATGACAGTGGTGAGGATCACCCCCGTCAGGACGTCGATATTCTCAAGCGCATCGTCAAGTTCAACAACGTAACCGTGCGTCAGATCATGCGGGCCCGGGGTGACGTGATCGCCGTGGAAAATAAGATCGGCTACCACGAACTACGGGATGTCATCCGGGAATCGAGCTATAGCCGCATTCCCGTCTTCGAAGAAGACTTCGACAAGGTGAAGGGCCTGCTGTACGTAAAGGACCTGCTCGGGCACCGCCACGAGCCGGAAGATTTCGATTGGGTACGATTGGTCCGTGAGGACATCCTTTTCGTTCCGGAAAACAAAAAGATCAGCGATCTCCTAAAGGAATTTCAGACCGAAAAGACGCACATGGCCATCGTAGTCGACGAATACGGAGGTACGGAAGGGATCGTCACCCTCGAAGATGTTCTCGAAGAGGTCATTGGCGACATCCACGATGAATTCGACGAGAACGAAGAGATCGTTTACCAACGCATCGACGATCTGAACTACGTCTTCGACGGTAAGACCATGCTCAACGATGTCTACCGCCTCCTGGAATTGCCCGACAGTACCTTCACCCCCGTTAAGGGCGAAGCGGAATCCCTCGCCGGTTTATTATTGGAAATACTGGGTCGCTTACCCGAAGTCGGTGAGGAGATCGTCTTTAACAATTACCGATTCCAGGTGATGGCGGTCAATAAGCGCCGCATCGAGGAGGTACTGCTGACCCTCCCGGAACCCACCGAAGACGAAAGCCAGACCGAGCAGTAACCAGAGGCAGCTATGTACGGAAATGAAGAACAGCGGCAGCTCTACGCCCGCTCCAAACAATATCTCGAAGGCAAGGTCAACCTCACCCCGGAAGATCAACTCCCGGAATTACGTATGCTCCTGCGCTACCACGAATGGCGCTACTACGTACAGGACGACCCGGTGCTCAGTGACTTTGAATACGATAGCCTGTTCAAGCTACTGGAAGCAAGGGAGGAAAAAAACCCCGCCCTGGTAACCCCCGACAGCCCCACCCAGCGCGTAGGCAGTGACTTGACCGGAGATTTCTCCAGTGTCCCCCACCTCACGCCCATGCTAAGCCTGGGCAATAGCTACAATGCCGACGACCTCGCGGAATTCGACCGGCAGGTGAAGCGGATGCTGAATATGGACGAAGGCGAAGCGCTGGCCTACGCCGTGGAACCGAAGTTCGACGGCGGCACCATTGCCCTGGTCTACGAAAACGACCGGCTCGTACGGGCCGCCACCCGCGGCAACGGCGTGCTGGGCGAAGAGATTACCCACAACGCTCGCGTCATTAAATCCATTCCGCTCACCGCCCGCTTCAGCAAGTACGGGCTGCATCGCGTGGAGCTGCGGGGAGAGGTCATCATCCGCAAGGACCGGTTTCAGCGCATGAATGCCTGGCGCGCCGAAGCCGGGCTTACCCTTTTTGCCAACCCCCGGAACACGGCCACCGGCGGGCTACGCATGAAATCCCCGACGGAGGTAGCCGATCGCAATCTCGAGGCCTTTATCTATAGCTTCGGTTACGGAACCGACGCGGAAGGGAACGATGCCGTCCAGGCACTCGGCACCCACACCGAAGCCCTCAATATCCTGGCCACCCTGGGCTTCAAGGTACCGGTGATGGGGTATGAGCGGACCCGAACCGAAACGATCGCGGGAGCTTCGACCTTCTGCACCGATTGGGAGGCCAAGCGGGAAGCGTACCCCTACGAGATTGACGGGATGGTCGTTAAGGTGGATGACCTGGCCCTGCAGGAACGCGCCGGATACACCAGCCACCATCCGCGCTGGGCCATCGCCTACAAGTTCGCGGCCAAGCAGGCTACGACCACCCTGCTGAACGTCGAATACCAGGTGGGCAAGATCGGAACCATTACCCCGGTCGCCAAGACCGAGCCGGTCGCCCTGGCCGGTGTCATGATCAGCAGCGTTTCCCTCCACAACGAAGACTTTATACGGGAAAAGGACCTGCGCCTCGGCGATAAAGTCCTGCTCGAACGGGCCGGCGATGTCATCCCCTACATCGTCAAGCCGCTGGAAGAACTACGCGACGGTAGCGAACGGCCCATCGAATGGCCGGTCACTTGCCCCATCAACCAGACAGCGGAGGCCGTACCGCTGGTCCGCGCCGCCGGCGAAGCGGCCTGGCGTTGCCCGGTCTGCGTATGTGGCGCGCAAAACCTCCAACGCATCATCTTCCACGTCTCCAAAGCGGCCATGGATATCGACGGCATGGGACGCCGCTACGTCGAACAGTTTTACGAACTCGGCTGGCTAAAGACCATCGTGGACGTATACCGCCTGCCCTACGCCGAAATAGCAAACCTGGAAGGCTTCGGCCAGCGCTCCGCCGACAACCTCCGCCAGAGTGTGGAAACCGCCAAGCAAAATCCGCTCTGGCGCCTGCTTCACGGTCTGAGCATTCACCACCTCGGCAAAAAGGCCAGCCAGCTCATCGCCCAAAACGTAGAGCACATCCTTGACCTGGCGGACTGGTCCGAAGAGCAATTCCTCCATATCAAGGATATCGGCCCCACCGTTGCCACCAACGTGGCCGAATACTTCGCCAACCCCATCCACCTCGAACAGCTCCGGGAACTCGAACAGCTCGGCGTGAACGTCCGCCCCACCGAGGAGGACCGTCCCGCCCCCACCGTAACCGAAGGCCCGTTCGTAGAAAAGAGCATGCTCTTCACCGGCAGCCTCCAGCAAATGAGCCGCAAGGAGGCCCAGGAACGCGCCAAGGCCGCCGGCGCCCGCATCGTTTCCGCCGTCAGCGGAAAGCTCGACATCCTGGTCGTCGGAGAAAAACCCGGCTCCAAACTGAAAAAGGCCCAGGCGCTCGAAACGATCCAAATCATGACGGAGGAGGAGTTTTTGGCTTTGGCCGGGTCGTGAGTTAGGGGTTGTCAGTTGTCGGTTCGCGAGTTGCACTCGCGGTATACCCGGGCGCAGCGAGGGGCAAATGTCCGCCACCCCGCACCCCGCCACAACAAACCCACACCTACCCCGCCCCGTTACATTCAATAAAAATCATGGCCCAAACCTCCTTCAATGACCTCATCAACGGGGATAAGCCCGTCCTGATCGATTTCTTCGCCACCTGGTGCGGCCCCTGTCACGCTTACTCGCCCATCCTCAAAGAGCTGAAAGAAGAGCTCGGCGACGAGATGCGCCTCGTCAAGATCGACGTGGACCGCAACCCGGAGATCACCCAGAAACTCGGCGTGCAAGCCATGCCCACCACCATGATTTTTCACAAGGGGGACCTTAAATTCCGTGCCGCGGGCGTTCAGAGTCCGCAGACCCTCCGGGATGAGCTCGCCAAACTGAGCTGATCCATTCGCGGGGGAATTGCATAAATTGCGCTCCCCCGTATGAATGCATCCCTCAGTCCACTGGCTATCCTCGGTATCGTCGCGATCTATTTCGCGGTTCTGGTACTGGTTTCCTTTCTTACCAGTGGCAAGGAAAGCGACAACAGCGATTTCTTCCTCGCCGGCCGCAAGTCCGCCTGGCCGCTCGTTGCGATCGGCATGGTCGGATCCAGCCTGTCGGGGGTGACCTTTATCAGCATCCCGGGAGCCGTAGGGGCCGGTGGCGTCAACCAGGCCTTCAGCTATATGCAAGTCGTGATGGGCTACCTGCTGGGGTATTTCGTCATTGCCGTGGTGCTGCTACCGCTGTATTACCGCATGGGCCTAACGAGTATTTACGAGTACCTCCAGTCCCGCATCGGCTGGCACGGTTACAAGATCGGGTCCTTTTACTTCCTGCTGTCGCGGACCATCGGCGCCGCTTTCCGGCTCTTTCTGGTTGCCATCGTCCTCCAACGCTTCGTGGCTGCGCCGATCGGCATTCCCTTCTCGGTAACCGTAGCGGCCACCATCCTGCTCATCTGGCTGTACACCTTTCGGGGCGGCATCAAGACGATCATCATCACCGACACGTTGCAGACGGTATGTATGCTGTCTGCGGCCGCCATCACGGTCGTCTACATCGGTAACGCACTGGAAACCGACATGGGCGGCATGGTTCGCCTCATCCGGCAAAGTGACTACAGCCAGTGGTTCTTCTTCGAAGGAGGCTGGACCGACCCCAATAACTTCTTCAAGCAATTCCTGAGCGGCGCCCTCATCACCATCGTGATGACCGGCCTCGACCAGGACATGATGCAAAAGAACCTGAGCATGCCCAACTTCCGGGATGCCCAGAAGAATATGTTCGCCTTTAGCATCGTGCTCTTCTTCGCCAACATGCTTTTCCTGGGATTGGGTGCCCTGCTCTACATCTACGCCTCCACCGTGGGCCTGACCATTCCTCCGACTTCGGATCTCCTTTACCCCACGATCGCACTGGTTAATCTGCCCGCCGTAGCCGGCGTCCTTTTCGTTCTCGGCGTGGTGGCCGCGGCCTATTCGAGTGCGGACAGCGCCCTGACCGCGCTGACCACCTCCTTCTGCGTAGACTTTCTCGGTATGCGGGAGCATGAGGGCGGCGGAGCGCAGGTAGAAACCCCGTCGGAAACCGGACGCAAAGTCACCTCTCCCAAACGGCAACGACTGCTGGTCCACTCCGGCTTCAGCCTCCTGCTCTTCCTCGTGATTATGGGTTTCGAACTGATCAACAACCAGGCGGTAATCAACGACCTCTTCAAGGCCGCCGGATATACCTACGGCCCCCTGCTCGGTCTGTTCAGCTTTGGCCTCCTCACGAATTTCCGCGTCCGGGAAACCATCACGATCGGGAATACCCAATTTCCCGCCCTAATCGTGGTTTGCCTGCTGGCTCCCGTCATTTCCATTCTCGTCGACCGCTACTCCGCAGAATTGCTCGGTGGCTTCGAGTTTGGCTTCCTGATTCTTGCCTTTAATGGGTTGCTCACCTTCATCGGTCTGGTGGCGCTGAGCGAGTCGCCGGAAGAAATGGATCCTGACCTGCTGGACCCCAGCACCACTGCCTGATCGGCCGGCGAAGCCTTTTCTTTTGTCGCATCCGATACCCGCGAGGAATTTAGCTACCGGTTTTCGCAGGACTTTATCAGTTGCTGGGTGACGGTGACCTGCTTACCTTGTGCCCTTTAACCAGCACCCTTTAAACCATGAGTCAAATTCGAGCCGCCATTACGGGAGTACAGGGCTACGTACCCGATTATGTACTAACCAATGATGAACTGGCTACGATCGTCGACACCAACGACGAATGGATAACCAGCCGCACCGGCATCAAAGAGCGGCACATCCTCAAGGGAGAGGGCAAGGGTACCTCAGTCATGGTCGTCGAGGCATTGAAGGGCTTGCTGAAAAAGACCAACACCAATCCGGACGACGTAGAGCTGGTCATCTGTGCAACGGTTACCGGCGATAGCATCTTCCCGGATACGGCCAATGTTTCCGCCCACCGGGCCGGCATAAATAATGCGTTCGGTTTCGATGTCAGTGCCGCCTGTAGTGGCTTCCTGTATGCCCTGACCGTTGGCGCTAAATTTATCGAGGCGGGGCAACACAAAAAAGTGATCGTCGTAGGAGCCGATAAGATGTCGTCCATTATCGACTATACCGACCGGACAACCTGCGTCATCTTCGGCGACGGGGGCGGAGCCGTCATGCTCGAACCGACTACCGATGGCGACGGCTTCGTGGATTACCGCCACTACGGTGACGGGAGCGGGGAAGAATTTCTCTACCTGGTAGCCGGTGGCTCCCGTAAACCCTCCACGGTCGACACCATCATGGCCCGGGAACATTTCGTGCGCCAGAACGGACGCCCCGTTTTCAAGGCGGCGGTCAAGGGGATGTCGGAAGTAGTGACGGAAGTCATGCAACGTAATAACCTCACGGCCGATACGGTCGACTGGCTCGTACCCCACCAGGCGAATATCCGAATCATCGACACCGTAAGCAAAATGGTCAATTTCCCGCGGGAAAAGGTAATGGTCAATATTCATAAATACGGGAACACAACGGCGGGCACCTTACCGCTGTGCCTCTGGGATTATGAGCCACAGCTTAAAAAGGGGGATAACCTGATCCTGACGGCGTTTGGTGGCGGATTTACCTGGGGAGCCCTCTACCTCCGCTGGGCGTACGACGGTAGCGCGGTCGGGAAGTAGACGTTCCCACCTGCCGGGGGTTAGAGAATTGGGCGGCATTAAACAAGCGGCACGGATATTCAATTAGGTATAAAAGGCGCACATCGAAAGAAGCGGTGTGTTTCTATTTTAGCCTACCTAACCCCGTGGCCCTATGAGTAAAAGCGACGACCTAAAGCGCAGCGGCTTGCTTGACCAGTACGTGCTGGGCCTCCTGGGCCAGGAGCGTACCGCGGAGGTAGAACAGATGATCGAAGAAGATCCGGAGCTCGGTCGCGAGGTGTCGCGTATTCGCCAGGAGTTGAATGCGTACGCGGACATGCGGGAGATCGCGCCTCCGCCCGGCAACCGGCAACCCCGTACCGCCGAGGATTTCCGTGACTTGGACCACGAAGTCATCACCGCGATGATGGAACACAATCATTCGCTTAATATCTGGCGATACGTCCTCATGGCTACCTGCCTGGTCCTTATCGGCGTGGCGGGTTACCTGTTCCGGCTGAAGGAGGACGTGCGGGGCGAACTCGTCACCGAGCGGGCACTGCACGCGCAGGACGTAGCCAGCCACCGCCGGGACATGGAAAGAGGCCGGGCTATGCTGACCACGGCGACGCACGACTGGGAGAATTTAACATCTTTTAATCAGGCCGTGGATTCCGGAATGTTACACATTCACGTGCTCGACGGTGCGGGGATTGCCCTGGTTGATTTGTCCGACATTACGCCTCCCGGCCAGGGGCGAGCCTATTACCTCTACAGTGGAGATCTGAACAGCCTTTCCGAGCCTGAAATAGTCACCGGACGACAGTTAAATGGCCTGTATGTTATACCCTTTGAAGGGTCAGAACCGACATTACGGATTTACGAGTGGGAAGCCGGCCAGATGGGGCCGCCTCAGCTTGAAGATCAGGCGCTTGCGATAATTAAGTTACCATAAAATAAATTCCTTGCCTGACAGTTTGGAAATAGAGACGTAATTATGTTTATTGCGCTCGTCGGTCGAGAGGCGATCATTTTATTCTCCCGACCCGAATTTCAGCCTTCTTAATTCTGTTCATTTTACCCATCATCTCTCAAATGTTGCCTTCATGACGATACTGTACGTACTCATGGCCGCCTGTGCGCTCGGCGGTGGCCTAAGCCTCACTTCAGCTCTTCTCGACGGATCCCGTCACTTTTAGCTTCCGTAGTCAAGCTTATGTCAGCCTAAAATTCCATTCCATCTCCCTTCAAAACCAACCAAAAATTTAAACGGTTGTCGGCCACGCCGGCAACCGTTTTGTTTTGTACGACGGGGTTACCTTTGAGAATACCGTATCCTGACTTTCCTCCGTGCAACCCCTTATCCCCCCCTTCATACAGCAAAGGCTTCTGGCCAAAGAGTTGCACAGCGACCTGGAGGCCTTTACCCTGAACATCGACCTGTCGGGCTTTACCCCCCTGACCGAATCGCTCATGAAACAGGGTTTGAGCGGGGCGGAGCAACTTTCCGTGGTGCTGAACGAGGTATTCGAACCCCTGGTGGCGCTGGTGTACGCCTCCGGTGGCTTTATACCCTATTTCGCTGGTGACGCCTTCACGGCCGTTTTCCCCATCGCCGTCAATCGTACGCATGCCATGCATCTGCTGCGGACCGCGGAAAAGGCCAGGCAGCTATTTCAGGAGCGCGGTAATGAATTCGGTAGCTTTAAGATCGGGATAAAGGCCGGTGTGGCCGCGGGCACCGTGAGCTACGGCATAGTGGGGGAGGAACTTCGGGCCTTTTATTTCCGGGGGCAGGCAATCGATGCGGCCGCGAAATGCCAGACCCTTGCCGGCGAGCAGGAGATCGTTATCGATAACTACGTCCACAGCCTGATCGAAGGCCGACTCGTCTATACCGAGGAAATAGACGCGGAAGCCTACCGCATCCTCAGCGATATCGCCACCGGTAGCGAGGCGGAAGTGCCGCCCCTGGAACTGCCTTCGATCGACCCCGACATTGCTATTGCCTTCCTCCCGCCGGAAGTGGTGCGGTACGACCAGGCCGGGGAGTTCCGGACCGTCGTTTCCTGTTTCCTTTCCTTCGATGCCGTGCGCAGCCACCAGGAACTGGATCGCTTCGCCACCGTTGTCCTCAACCAGGTAAAGGATTTTGGAGGGTACTTCAAGGAGGTCGATTACGGGGATAAGGGTGCCCTGATGGTAATCTTCTTCGGTGCCCCCGTTTCGTACGAGAATAACGTGGCCCGCGCCGTAGAATTTGCGCTGGTGGTCCAGCACGAATTACAGGTACTTAGCAAAGGTGAGCAGCACCGCTTTCGGTTTCGGATGGGGATGACCGTCGGTACGGCCTTTACCGGTATTGTCGGCGGCGTGGAGCGGGCCCAGTACGCATGCGTAGGTAACCGGGTCAACCTGGCTGCCCGGATCATGGCGGCAGCCGACTGGCAGGATGTGCTGGTGGACGAAGAGATTGCGGCGAACCCCCAGTTCCGCTTTCTACCTAAGGGCGATATTCAATATAAAGGCATCATGGACGCGG
Source organism: Lewinella sp. IMCC34191 (assembly GCF_003390935.1). Classification (GTDB taxonomy): domain Bacteria; phylum Bacteroidota; class Bacteroidia; order Chitinophagales; family Saprospiraceae; genus Neolewinella. The sequence goes on from NZ_QNQZ01000010.1 coordinate 213,699, forward strand.
TGCCGACCTACGCCCTGGAGGGCCGGCAGCAGAGCCTCGGTAAACCCGATTACGGTGGCAAACCGATAGGCCGCGAACGGGAGATCGAGCGTATGCTGGAATTCATCGAGCCCCTCCGTCAGGGCGAATTCGTCGGCATCGCCTACGTCTTCGGGGAAGCCGGGATCGGTAAGAGTCGGCTGACCCACGAGGTACGTCGCCGGATCAATGAGGAGTATACGACCAACTGGCTGCTCGGAAGCTGCGATCAGATCCTTCGCAAACCCTTTAATCCCTTCGTCTACCTGCTGCAACGCATGTTCCGGCAGAGTATCGATCTGTCTTCCGAACAGAACCTGCGCCGGTTTGAATTCCGGTTGAGCCGCCTCCGGCAGGCGCTCCTGCGAAGAAACGTGCCCGAGGCAAAGGAACTGGCCAGGGAGCTTGATCGCACCGAATCCATCATAGCCGCCCAGTTGGGTATCGTCCGCCCGGACACCCTCTACACCCGCCTGGACGCACAGGGTCGGTACCAGAACACCATCGACGCAATTGTCAGCCTGATCATGGCGGAGTGCCTGTTGCAGCCTACCGTCCTGGAGCTGGAAGACGTTCACTGGATCGACGACGACAGCCGGGCGATCGTCAAGGAACTACTACGGCGCGGCCACGACCTGCCGTTACTGGTACTGGCCACGGCACGCCCCGACGACGACGGCCACTACCCCAGGCTGATCGGTGAAAACTTCCGCGACCGGCACGGAGTCAAGGAATTTTCCGTGGAGATCGCGGGCCTGGAAGCAAAAGCGGTTCGGGAGTTCGCCGAAGCTACCCTCGGAGATCCCGTTTCCGAAGACACCCTCGAAACGCTGTTGCGGGCCACCAACAGTAACCCCTTCTACCTGGAGCAAATTCTGGAGTACTTCCGGGAGGGACAGCTACTGACCAAAAAGGACGATGGCTTGCTCCACCTCAGCGACGAAAGTATTCAGCTATCCACGAGCATTACCTCCATCCTTACCGCCCGGATCGACCGTCTTTCGGATATGGTTCGGGAAACGGTGAAGGCCGCCGCGGTTATCGGCCGGGAATTCGACGTACCCATTCTCACCGAAGTCATGCGCTCGGAGGCCGGCTTCACCGGCACCGATAATATGATGAAGGATTTGCAGGAGCAGATCCAGGTCGCCGAACGAGGACAAATATGGAGCGCGATGAACGAATTGCGCTACATTTTCAAGCACAGTCTCCTTCGCGAGGCCGTCTACGGCATGCAGCTCACCACCCGACTGCAACAGCTCCATCGGCAAATCGCCGCCGCCATTGAAAAGATCTACGCCGATAGTATCGAGGAACGCTACGTCGATCTGGCTTTTCACTACGAGCAGAGCGGGGAAGCCGAAAAGACCATCGAGTTCCTCAACAAGGCAGCCAGTTACGCCCGCGCCAACTACCAGAATCAGCAGGCCCTGGATCTGTACCAGCGGCTCATCAAAAAGATGAGTCAGCAACCGCAGGAGGACGTCACGGTCAACATATACCTTAATCAAGGGAGCGTCTGCGAAATCGTCGGCAAATGGGAGGAGGCTCAGCTGGCCTACGAGGAGGCCCAGCGTATAGCGAAGTCCAGCCGGGACGTGATCCTGCTCGGGCGGACAAACAATGCGCTCGGTCATTTACATACCCTCAAAGGCGACTACGAGCTCGCCATGGAGTACCTCAAGACGGCAGCCGGCCTCTTCGAATCCGTAGACGACATGTTCGGTATCGCGAAGGCATACAGCAACATGGGGAACCTGTTTTTCCGGACCAATCATTACGACCGGGCGCTAAACTACTACAAGCTTTCTTTGGAAAGCGGACTCAGCCAGGCCGGCACTACGACCTCCGCCAGCACGATCAGCCACCTCGGGCTTACGTACATGAACCTGGGCGAATACGCCGAGGCCATCTCCGTGATCAAGGAGCAAATCCCCCGTCACGAAGCCAGCCGGGACAGCATGGGCCTGGCCACCCTGCACACCAATCTGGGTATCGTTTATTTCGAAAGCGGTGACTACGATCTCTCGCTGGAGCACCACCATAAGGGCATTAAACTCGCGCGGGAACTGGGCAACCGGCGGTTGCAGGCTATCGGGATTGGCAGCCTGGGTAGCATTAATGAACGGCAGGGTAACTACGAAGACGCCCTGAATCTTTTCGAGCAGGACCTGAAGATGTGCTACGAATTGGGCGACCGCCAGGGCATAGCCGTCACCGAAGGACTGATCGGAGACATCAACAGCGTGCTCGGTAACTTCACCAAGGCCATCAGCCACCTGGACCGCTGTCTCTCCATCAGCAGCGACCTCGGTTACCGTAAAGGGGTGGCCAAAGCGGTGAATACGCTCGGAGATATTTACTACCTGCAGGGGGAATACGACCTGTCGCTCAAATACTACAATCAGGCCATCGACATCGCCCGGACGACCAATAACCGCCTGGTTTTGGGTGCCAGCCTGTATGAGAAGGGACAGGTGCTCCTGGCCGACAATCAACTCGACGAGCTGCGCGTAGTCGAGCAGGAAGCTCTCGACGTAGCCGAAGACCTGGGGAATCCAGACGTCCTATTCGGGGCGAAACTGCTGCACGCCCGGTGCCTGATGGCTTACGACACACACAATTATGATAAAGCCCGTGCCGTAATTGATGGCCTATTGACCAGCGAACACCTTACCAAGGAGCAGGATGCGGAAGCCCACCTCACGGCCTACCGCATCAGCGGACAGCAGGATGAAAAGGCGCGGACCCGGGCACTGAACTTATACGAGGAGCTCTACACCGATACCCGGAAGTATGTGTACGATTTCTACCTCAGCATGCTCCGCACCGGAGACGAGCGGGAACTCGATCCGAATAAAGCCTAGCGCTTCGACCGTTGATAAACGAGCCGCGAGCTAGTTGCCACCGCCCAGGATCAGCGGTAAACCGCCGCTACCGGCGTCACCAACCACGACCACCTTGCTGTTCGGCGACTTGGCAAGCTCGAGCGTAGCTTCGATGCCCTTGTCGCGCAGGATATTCTCGGATAAGCTGGCGGTAAGGATACGGTTGGCATCGGCCTTGGCCTGGGCTTCGATCAGGCGGCGTTCGGCTTCCTGCTTCTCGCGGGTAAGGATGTATTCATACTTAAGTGAAGCCTGCTCGGCTTCCAGCTTCTCCTCGATGGCGGTACGCACCTTGTCCGGCAGTTCGATATCGCGGATCAGGATCGCGCGCAAGTCGATGTAGTTGGCGGCGAGGGTACTCGATAGCTCCTCGGTGATCAGGGTCTGTACCTCGTCCCGTTTGGTCGAGTAGAGTTCCTCCGGGGTAAACTTACCAATGACCTGTCGAACGCTGGAACGAATTTCGGGGCGAACCAAACGCTCCACGTAATCCTTGGCAAAGGTCTCATGAAGGAGGGGCACCTGCCCGAAGTTGGGGCGAATACGGGCGGTAACGTCCAGGCGAATGTTCAATCCGTTGCTGGATAGAACCTCCATCTGTTCCTCCAACTGTCGTTCGCGTACCTCGTAGACGTACATCGTGTTCCAGGGGGCAACGACGTGAAAGCCCGGAGCGAATACCGTCTCCTTCTCCAATCCCTCGAAGGGCCGGAACAGGACGCCCCGCTCACCGGAATCGATGGTAACGAAGGTTGCACTACTCAGGACGATAAGCACGACCACGGTAAAGAAACCGAGAATGCCCCAAGTCATTAATTTTTTCTGATCCATTTTCTAATTGATTGATTCTCTGACCATTTAGTGTAAGATGGTCATTATACCAACACGGTGTCTCCACTTTTAGATGTATCTGCTGGCTGACTCGATCAGCGTTGCGCATTGGATACGAAATAGAGCGCCGCGGCAAAGAAAAGGATGTTGGGCATCCACATACCGAGCCATACGGGCAGGTCGGCGCTGGAGCTGATGGTCGAGGCAAATCGACTGAGAAAAACGAATAACGCGCCCATGAAAATACCCCCGGCCAGCTGCACCCCGATGCCGCCCCGCACCTTCCGGCCCGCCACGGAGAGCCCGATCAGCGTCAAAATGAAAATGGTAAAGGGTTCGGCGGAACGTCGCGCCAGTTCGACCTGGTATTTCCGGATGTTCCCTGCCCCGCGTTGCTGCTGGTTGCGCAGCTGTCGAATCAGTTCCGGCGTCGTCAGGGCGGACTGCTGCTCCCGGTACTCCACGAAGTCCTCCGGGCGCAGGTTCAGTACCGTATCCAGCGTCATTCGGCTTCCTACCTCGATCGTTTCCTCCAGCCCGTCGAAGGTGCGCGTTTCGTAGTTGTCCAGCCTCCAGATGTCCGGGTCGCCCTTTACGAAGCGGGCCGTACGGGCCTTGGTCAGGCTCACGAGCTCGTTATCCACGATGTGCTCGATCCGGAAGTTTCGCGCCGCGCTATCGCGTTTGTTGTAATGGGTCATGTACACTTTCGTATCCGGGGCTACGAAAAAGTGGACGTTCGTGGTTTTCCCCTCGTCGCGTCCCCGGTTGAAGTACACCCTTTCCAGTTCCGCCCGGTGGGCATTGGCCCAGGGCACAACGAAGTGGATGCCCGCCAGATACAACAAGAACAGGAAGCCGGAAGAAATCAGGTACGGTCGCATCAGTCGCCAAAAGCTTACGCCGGCGTTGAGGATGCTGATGATCTCGGAATTGTCCGCCATCCGCCCGGTGAAAAAGATCACGGCGATCAGCGTGAGCATGGGCCACAGAAACCCCAGGATGAATACCAGGAAAGTCGGGAAGTACTCGAAGATGATGATCTGCTTCGTGATGTCCGACTCGATGAATCGCTCGATCTTTTCGCTGAAGTCGACGATCATGCTCACCATCGAGAAAATGAGCACCACGAAAAAGAAGGTGCGCAAAAACTTACCGATGATGTACCAATCCAGTTTTTTCATGCGGGGCCTGGGGGCCATTTAAAGGATCCGGTCGCTTCCGCTTCCGGATCGGTAGTTACGCCTGCGGCGTGGGTAGACGATCCGCTTGCTTCGCTCGCGGATCGGTAGGCGGGGCTGCGGCCCTCCCTTCCTCGAAGGTTACTTTTGGGTGAGGAGTCGTTTCACCGTGTCGGCAACCTGCTTTCCGTCTGCGCGGCCGGCTACGCGGGCGTTGGCCTGTCCCATGACCCGGCCCATGTCGCGCATGGACGTAGCACCGGTTTCGTCGATCACCTCCTTAACGATGGCTTCCAACTTTTCGTCTGACAGCTGCTCGGGCAGGTAGCGGCTAATCACTTCGACCTCTTCGCGTTCCGGCTTGGCCAGGTCCTCGCGACCCTGCTCTTCGTAGATGCTTATGCTTTCCTGTCGACTCTTGACCAGTTTCTGCAGCAGGGCGATCTCGCCGGCTTCGTCCAGCTCCGTACCGCTACCGTCTGTCTTTTGCAGCAGGATAGCATTCTTGATGGCGCGGATTCCGCGCAGTGCAGCCTGATCCTTGGCGCGCATGGCATCTTTGAGGTCGGGGGTGATGCGGTCTTGTAAAGACATTTAGCAATGATTAGATGGACCTGTGGTCCTGGTTAGAGCGGCTTTGCCGCGGTAGAGGACCCGGTTGCTGCGCTTCCGGGTCGGTAGACGGGCCCTTCGGTCCCGGGTAGAAGAAACGTTGCGAGATGCCGGTTTGGTTGCGCCCTTTTCTACCTGCGCTCCGCCGCCCTTATTTATGACGTTTGCGCAGCACGTCCCGCACTTCCTCGAGCGTATAGCCTTTGGCGGCCAGCAGGACGAGATAGTGATACATCAGGTCGGCCGCTTCGTTCAGAAACAGGTCCTTGTCGTTATCCTTGGCCTCGATGACGAGCTCTACGGCTTCCTCCCCCACCTTCTGGGCTACCTTATTGATGCCCCGCTGGAGGAGGGAGGTGGTATAGCTGCTCTCGCTGGGGTTGTCGCGGCGGTCCTGGATCGTCCGCTCGAGGTGATCGAGAAAGTCGCCCTTGTTTTCCTGGTCCCAACAGGTATCGGAGCCGGTATGACAAACGGGCCCGGCGGGGATGGCCTGAATGAGCAGGGAGTCGCGGTCGCAGTCGGCATCGGCCCGCACGAAGGTGAGAAAGTTGCCGGATGTTTCACCCTTTGTCCACAGTCGCTGCTTACTTCGGCTGTAGAAAGTAACCTTTCCGGATTTCAGGGTATGAACCAGTGCCTCGGCGTTCATGTAGCCCTGCATGAGGACCACGCGGGTCGTGTTATCCTGCACTATGGCCGGAAGCAGCCCGTTAGTTTCCGGGAACGTTAATGCCGCGATATTTTCCAGTTCTACTTTCATCTCACCTTACTGACTAAGTTTCAAAACCCTTTTCTGATGTACGAATCTTCTCCTACCCTCGACGATAATTACGGCAGCGGAGCGAGCCTCAGCACCCAAGACGCCGCAAACCTACGGAAAGCCGGCAAGTGGGCCCGCTTTATTGCCATTTTCAGCATGGCCGCGTTAGGCCTGGTCCTCCTTGGGATGATCGTCGGTGGATCTACTCTGCTGGTCAGCATGGGTCTGGGAGACGGAGCCGGCGCGGGCATGATGGTAGCGTTTGTCTTCTACGGCGCTTTCATCCTCTTCGCGCTCTATATGCTCTATCTCCAGTACAAATTCGGTAGCCAAGCCATGCAGGCCGTCGATAATCACGACGGTGCGGCCATGTCCGAAAGCCTGGCTGCACTGAGCCGCTACTACAAAATTTACGGCATCATCATGCTGGTATACCTGGCGCTGATGACGATCGGTATCGTCTTCGCCGTCATTGGCGGTGCTTTTGCTGCCTTTGGCTAGGCTTAGGGGGAACTACTACGGCGGTGAATGCGACGGAAAGAAAACCTTATCTTTTCGAACTCAATTAGCACCCTCCCCACTATGTACGAAAACACCGACCCCTTAGACGACCGCTACGGCAGTGGTACCGCCCTGCTGCCACCGGAGGGCAGCGAAAATCTCCGAAAAGCCGGAAAATGGGGACGCTTCCTCGGTATCGTCTCCATGGTTTCCATTGGCATCGGAATTATCCTCATGCTGCTCTTCGGCGGCACGGCCATGACCATGGCCGGGATGGGCGGTGAAACCGGCAATCCCTTCGCGGCGGTCATACTGCCGGTGATACTGTTCTACGGCATCTTCTTCGCTATCATGCTGTACCTGGCTTACCTACTCTACAACTTCGGCGCCCAGGCCATGCAGGCCGTCGACCGGGGGGATCAGGCGGCAATGACCACCTCGTTCGCTTCCCTGGGTAAACTGTTGAAAATTCTCGGTATTCTGACCATCATTCAGCTGGCCTTCATGGCGCTCTCGGTCGCCATTTTCCTGTTTTCCGGCGCGGCCGCCTTATTGGGTTAATCTACCGGGCGAACGGCTACCCCCTCTCCGGCCAGATAGGTCTTCAGGTCCGCGATTTCCACTTCCCCGAAGTGGAAGATGCTGGCCGCCAGTCCGGCGTCGGCCTTGCCCGTCGTGAACACATCGGCAAAGTGCTCCTTGTTTCCCGCGCCGCCACTGGCGATGATGGGAATGCTGAGCCGGTCGCTCATTTCGGCCAGCGCCTCGTTGGCGAAGCCGGCCTTGGTTCCGTCGTGATCCATGCTGGTGAAGAGGATCTCCCCGGCCCCGCGCTCCTGGGCTTCGGTCACCCAGTCGAATAACTTATGCTCGGTCTTGATCCGCCCGCCGTTGAGGTGGACGTACCACTCCCCACCCTCAGCAACGCGGGCGTCCACGGCCACGACCACGAATTGCTTCCCAAAGGCGTAGGCCAGTTCGTCAATTAACTCCGGTCGGCGTACGGCGGCGGAATTGATGCTCACTTTATCGGCTCCCGCGTCGAGCAGCACGTCTACGTCCTTCAGCTCCCGAATTCCCCCGCCGATGGTGAAGGGTATATTGAGGTGGCGGGCAATGTCGCGGGCGAGGTCGGCCAGCGTACGGCGGCGCTCGTGGGTGGCGGTGATGTCCAAAAAGACCAGCTCGTCGGCCCCGGCCTGGCTGTATTTGGCGCCCAGTTCCACCGGATCACCGGCATCGCGGAGGTTGACGAAGTTGACCCCCTTTACGGTACGGCCGTCCTTGATGTCCAGACAGGGAATGATACGTTTCGCCAGCAAGGGTAGAAAAATTTGAATCGGGATAACGCGATGCCCGACGGATAAGTTTTTTGGGGCGGCGGAGCGCAGGTAAGGTATCCGTGGAGAAAATCGGGTGAAAATAGGCACCGAAAGTCACTTCTTTCGCTCCCCGGACAAGATTGCTTCCGCTTTTGCCGTTGGGGAACATGTATCAGGCGCTTTTCATGAGTGCCGTCTCTCATACAGTAAACCTTCTCGCTCAGATCCTTATGTTTCGAGCCCTTCTACTCCCGGGTAGTCTGCTACTGAGCTGTCTGCTATCCGCTCAGCATTTCGACCCCGTCACCGTGGTATGCACCGATGGACCCTTCGTCCTGCAGGCCCCCGTTTCCGACGACGACCTCTCCACTTACGAGTGGGAGATCAGCTACGATGGTCAGCAAAGCTGGCAGTCGGCGCGCGTCTACACTTCCAGCATTACCCTCGAGCCGCCGCGTTCCGGTATCAGCTACCGTTTCCGCTACGGCCGGGCCGATAGTTGCAACACCGCCGGCGACTGCCGCCGGGTCACCGATCCGACCCTGATCAACGTGGCCATCCCCACCAGCAGTCAGGCGGACACGATCTGTATGCGGGATACCCTTTTCGTAGGAACGGAAGCGCTCACCCGAACCGGTGATTACCGTACGGTACTCCGGACCGCCGATGGCTGCGACAGCATCGTAAACACCTCACTCACCGTGCGGCCGGCTCCGGATGAATTCTACTTCGTGAATCTTTGCCCGGGAGAGCGCTTCCGCGGCCAGGCCTTCACTCACGATACCCTACTGGTCGAACGGTACCAGACCGAGGCGGGCTGCGACAGCATCCTAAATTTCGAGATCAAGGTATCGTTCTCCGACGACGACCTGGCGATTGCCGGCAGTGACTATGTCTGCCGGGGAGGGCAGACCAGCCTCAAAGTGAATCAGGGCATGGCCAGCTACGCCTGGTCCGACGGAAGCACGGAAGGCGAGATCAGCGTTGACAAAGGCGGCCTTTACCGCGTCACCGTCACCGATTTCCAGGGGTGTACGATGGAACTCGAACACAACCTGACGCTGTCGGAAGTAGACATCGTGACCGTCGATCCCGCCGGCACCGTATGCGAAGGGTCGGCTACGGGAAGCATCGGCGTCATCGCTTCGGGGGACGGTCCCCTTCAGTATGGCCTGTCGGGCTCGGATAGCCTGAGCCAGGAGGGCGTCTTCGAAGAGCTTACCGCCGGTGATTACGGCGTGCGGGTGGTGAACGCCCACGGCTGCGTGGCGGAAGCAACGACCACCGTGCCCGACGCCGGCGAACTCTACCTGTTCACCCCTGGCAAGACCTCGGCGCAGATCGCGTTCGGCGACAGCGTGCGGCTGCCACTGGCTCCCAACTTTGCCTACGACAGCCTATACTGGACCCCGGCACCCGGCCTGGATTGTCCTGACTGCCCGACCGTGTTCGTCGACCCGCCCTTCACCCAGGAGTACGTCGTTGAAGCGACCTCTCCGGAAGGTTGCCGGGTAACGGAAAGCTTCCGCGTAATCGTCATGGAAGTGAAGGACACGTACGCACCTACCGCTTTCAGCCCGAACGGCGACGGCAACAACGACCGGTGGCAACTCACGGTCGGTAAGCGCGTCGAGTTCGTGGAAAACCTGCGCGTCTACGACCGCTGGGGCCAGCTCCACATGCTCCGCGATGGCAAGCTCCCCTACTACGACGAACAGCTGAGCTGGGACGGCACCCATTTCGGCAAGGACGTCAAACCCGGCACCTACATCTACGTCGCCACGCTCCACCTCAATCAGGGCCGTACCGAACAGATCAGCGGCGTCATCACGCTGATCCGCTAACCTAACTCCCATTGCCTATGCGTCTTTTTACTCTTCTACTTTGCCTTATCGCCACGCAGCTGCCGGCACAATCGCTGGGGCGTAGCGTCATCGGCAATGCCGGCACCTTACTTACAGGCCCCGGCGGTAGCCTCCAGTTCACGCTTGGTGAGGTGGCCGTAGAGCGCACCGATAACAGCCTCATGCTCGCCCGCGGTTTTCACCGTACCCGGGCTCCCCGGATCAGTACTTCCTCCTGGTCCGTGCCCGACATCGATATGACGCTATCAGCCTACCCCAACCCCACCTCCGGCGAGCTTACGCTGGCGGGCGACTGGGAAGCGGGCGACCGGGTGACCATCACGAACATTCTCGGTCGTCGCCTGATCGATCTTGCCTTGCATTCGCAGACTAAAAACCTCTCCCTTGAAAAATTTCCCGCCGGCACTTACCTGCTAACCATCAGCCGGGCGGGGCGTCCGCTGCGCAGCCTTCGCGTAGTACGCCAGTAGTTTCCTATTCAAACCTTCACCCACCTCTACCTAAATAACTGTTATGCACCCTTTCCTTAGCCCCGCGCGGACGTGCCTGTCGCTGCTGCTCCTGCTAGGCATCTCTCTGGGCGTGTCCGCCCAGGCCCCCGTCGGCTTCAACTTTCAGGCCGTAGCCCGGGGTATCGACGACAACATTCTCTCCGACCGCAACATCTCGGTCCGGGTAAGTCTCCTCCGCGGGAGCGAATCGGGCCCCGCCAACTACAGTGAGCGCCACGAGGTGCGCACCAGCGAATACGGCGTATTTGATCTGGCGGTAGGTACCGGCGAAGTGGTCAGCGGATCCTTCGACGCGGTGGACTGGGGATCGGCCAGCTACTACCTTAAAATCGACATGGATCCCAACGGCGGCAGCAACTACGCCAACATGGGCGCCACCCAGCTTTTATCGGTCCCCTACGCGCTCTACGCAAATACGGCAGGTAACGGCGGAAGCAGTAACGGTGGCGATGGAGTGGGTGCCACCGAAGATCCGACCGATGAGCTGCAATCCCTCATCTACGACCCCATGTCGAATACCCTGACCCTGACCGACGGAAACTCCGTCGTACTCCGTTCGGGCACCGATGAGCAGACCCTTAGCCTGACGGGCTCGACGCTGGCGATTTCCAACGGTAACAGCGTCGATCTGAAGCCCCTGCTCGGTACCGGCGGCGGTGCGGACGCCGACGCCGATCCCACCAACGAAATTCAGGACATCACCCTCTCCGGACGGGAACTGTCCATCAGCGGCGGCAGCACCGTAACGCTCCCCGCCGAAATGCCCCAGGAGCTTAAATTGGAAGGTCGTACCCTGAGCCTGAGCGGCAACGGTGGCAGTGTGGAACTGCCGGCCGGCAGCGGCGAAGGCATCAGCCAGGAGCTGACCTTCGACCCCGTCTCCCGCAAACTGTCCATTAGCGACGGCAACGATGTACTCATCCCCGTTGGCAACGACGGTGACGGCGACGCGGAAAACGAGCTGCAGACCATCAAACTGACCGGCAATAAGCTGGAACTGTCCCACGGCGGCGGTGCGGTCACTCTGCCCAGCGGCGAAGGTTCCGTAACCAATACCGACAATCAGGAACTGACCTTCAACGTCGCCAGTCGCGAGTTAGCCATCGATGGCGGTAATACCGTATACATTCCCGCCGGTAAAGACGACGATGCCGACCCCCGCAACGAACTACAGAAGATCAGCATCGAGGGTACGAAGCTCACCCTGAGTGGTGACGGCGGGACCGTTGAGCTCCCCGGCGGCATCGATACCGACGATCAAACGCTCACCTTCGATCCCGTGAGCCGCAACCTGAGCATCAGCGAAGGCAACGATGTCCACATTCCCGTCGGCAAAGATGGCGATGGCGATCCGGAGAACGAAATCCAGGTACTCAAACTCAACGGCAACAAGCTGGAACTTACCAACGGTGGCGGATCGGTTGTCCTTCCCTCTTCGGATGGCTCGGTCAGCAATACCGACAACCAGGAGCTCAGCTTCAATGCCGGCAGCCGTGAACTGTCCATCGACGGCGGCAACACCGTATACATTCCCGCCGGCAAAGACGACGACTCCGACCCCGAAAACGAAATCCAGGATATTAGCTTCGATGCGTCCACGGGTAAGCTATCCATCACCCGCGGCAGCTCGATCGTCCTCCCTACCGGTGGTTCGGACGCCGATGCCGACCCGTCTAACGAAATTCAGGTCCTGAAGCTCGACGGAGACGTACTTGAGCTTTCCAACGGTGGCGGTTCCGTCACCCTACCCAGCGCCTCCGTCAAGAACACCGACAACCAGGAACTGCAGTTCAACCCCATGAACCGTCAGTTGAGCATCGAGGGTGGCAACGTGGTGTACATTCCCGGTGTCGAAAGCCTGGACAACGATCCCGCTAACGAATTGCAGGAGATCTACCTGGACGGCGACAAGATCGTGCTCACCAACGGCGGCGGCAGCATCACCCTCCCCAGCGGTGGCGGCGGCATGGACGGCGACAGCGACGATACGAACGAGCTGCAGGAGTTCACTTTCGAAAACGGCATCCTCAAAATGAGCCACGACGGCGGTGAATTCGACGTGGAAGGCTACGTTCGCCCCTACATCACCACGATGGAGGAGCAGATGCAAATCGTAGAGGACCTGAAAGCGAAAGCGGGCACCTACGAATCGATCATCAACGCCCAGATCATGCGTGCCGACCAATTCGAGATGACCATTTCCAACCTCACCGAGCAAGCCGCCTCCTTCCAGGACATCATCGAGCAGCAGCAGATGAAGGCCACCGAGCTGGAGGAGGCCCTGCAGGCCCTGACCGAGCAAAACGCCGCGCTGGAGGCGCGCGTGACCGCGCTGGAAAATCAGTAAGACCTAATATTCACGGCTATACATTTTACACGATTTTTGGAGAGCGTGCACCGATCGTATCGGTGCGCGCTCTCTGCTTTTTGGCGGCGGAGCGCAGGTAATAGGCTTATCCCGTAAGTGGAAGCCAAACATCACTCGACTAGCAAAGGAAATAGTAAATTAGGCGCATGATCCGCTGCATTATCCTTTTCTCCCTCCTGTCGATGACCCTTAGCGCACAGGACCTTCCCGAACCCACCCGTTTCGAATCCGCCATCGAAGGCTTTGAGTCGGCGGATACCGAAAACCCCGTCGACAAAGGGCCCATCCTCTTCGTGGGAAGTTCGTCCATTGTCATGTGGAAAACCCTGGCCGAAGACCTGGAGGGACACCATGTACTCAATCGCGGCTTCGGCGGTTCCAATTTCAACGACCTGATCCACTACGCCGACCGGGTCATCTATCCCTACCAGCCAAAGGCGGTATTCGTTTACGAGGGCGACAACGATATCTCCATGGGCGTCTCCCCCGAGCAGGTGCACGAGTACGCCAAGCAACTTCGGCAGATGATTGCCGAGAACGTAGGGGAGGAGGTCCCCGTATTTTTTATATCCCCGAAACCCAGCGTTGCCCGGTGGGAGATGAAAGCAGATTACGAAACCGCCAACCAGCTGCTGGAAGACTACGCTAACGCTACGGAAGACACCTACTTCATCGACGTCTGGGCCCCCGCCCTGCTGGCCGATGGTTCCGTAAGGAGCGACATTTTCGTAGGAGACAACCTCCATATGAATGCCGCCGGCTACGATATCTGGGAAGCGGTCATCGAACCGGTCGTTGATCTGCTGGATGACGAATGATCCTTCCGATTAGAGGATAAGCATCTATGGTCGCCTTCGTGGTGTTACCTTCATTTGCTCCCTATACCGCGGCCGCTTGGATATCCTTATTGCATTGTTGCTTGGCTTCGTGTCCTCCTTCGGAGCCGTACTGATGCCCGGCATGCTGAATATGTCCGTAGTCAACTGCAGCCTGGAAGAGGACAAGTGGGCGGCCGTGCGGTACGCGGCCGGAATCACCGTAGTCATGACCGCACAGGCGGGCATTGCCATCGTGGGCGCGAATTACCTGCGGGATAATCCCGACATCATTGAAATTCTGAGCTGGTGGGCGGTACCGGTACTGGTCTTGCTGGCCCTGTTCTTTTTCTTCCGTTGGTATCGGGAGCACCAGTCGGATAAAAGCGTGGAAGAACAGCGGGAAGAAAACTCCGTAGACCGGCCCTTCTCCTCCGGCATCAGTGTCGCGCTCCTCAATTTTATCGCCATACCGTACTACTTCGCCATTGGCAGCTGGCTGATGTCCGACGGCGTGCTGACTACGGCGGTCGTCGGGAAATTGCTCTTCGTACTGGGTACGGGGACGGGCAGCATGGTCATCCTGAGTGGATACGCCTTCGGTGCGCGGTGGGTAGACGAGCACGCCCACTACATTACCCACCACTTCCACCTGCTAGTGGGCGGTTTATTCGTGTTGCTCGCCGGCATACAGGCTTTCCGGCTATGGGGATAGGTAAATTACCTGCGCCCCGCCGCAAAAACTTATTTCTTGCTGGGGAGTCCGCGTCCGGTAGCCGCCCAGTAGATGCCCCCGTAGAGGTGCTCTAGAAAAAAGGCGTCCTGGAAGGTTTCGTCGATGTGGCCGAGGGCGGTGTAGAAGGCCCGGCCGCCGTCGAAGTCGTGGTACCAGGCGATGGGGTGCATCTCCCCCATGCCGTCGGTTTTCTTCTCGCCCCAGTCGGCGGTAGCGTCGTAGGTACTTTCGTCCACGGTCAGGATGTAGTTTAGGTCGTCGACGGTCGCGTCCTGAAAATCATACCATTCATCGGTCCATAGCATCCGCTCCGGCCAGCGCTCGAGACCGGGAAAGGTGGCGTCGCGGACCTGGAGCATGGCCGTTTGGTTGTGGGGGTGGACGTTGAACATGTGCCCGACCAGCTGGGTGTACCACGGCCAATCGTACTCGGTATCCGAGGCGGCGTGGATGCCGACCCAGCCCTTTCCGGACTGGATGAAGCGCTCGATGGCGGCCTGCTCTTCGTCGTTGAAGACATCGCCGGTCGTGCTGAGCATGATGATCACGTCGTACTTCTCCAGCGAGCGATCGCTGATGGGCAAGGCGTCCTGCTGACGGTCGAGGGCAAACTGATGGCGCTTGGCAATGGCCTCCAGCGCGGGAATGCCGGCGGTGATGGAGGGGTGGTGCCAGCCGGCGGTTTCGGTAATGAGCAGGGCCCGAAATTGCTGGGCGCTCAGGGCGGTGGAAAACAGGCCGGCGCAGAGGGCCACTGTGAGAAGGGTGTAGAATCGACTTTGCATACCAGCAAGGTAAGCCACCGCCGGTAAATGTAAAACGGGAGCGCGATCCGTAGATCGTCGCTCCCGCTTCTTTTCGGCGATTCGGCTGCCCGCTTAGTTATAGCCGGGATTCTGCACCAGCGCGCCCTCACTCAGGTCGATCTCGGTCTGGGGGATCGGGAAGAGTTCATTTTTATTCTCGGTGAAGTTTGGCCGCAGGGGCTTCATCACTTCGAAGGACCGGTTGGTGCGCACCAGGTCGAACCAGCGGTGCTGCTCCAGGGCCAGTTCCGAACGACGTTCGCGCCAGACCGCCTGCCGTAGTTCGGCCTGGTCGGTTGTGGTCACGTCGGGCAGGACGTTGGCCCCGCCGCGAGCCCGCTCGCGGACCATATTAAGGTAGGTCAGGGCTTCTTCCGGACGGCCGATCTCGTTGAGGGCCTCGGCGGCAATCAACAGCACGTCGGCGTAGCGCAGGATGCGGATATTTCCCGGGCCGTTGCCATTACCGCCGGGGTGATCGGGTACCCAGGCCTTTTGGTTGAAGCGCTCGCCCTCGATGCCCGGATCACCCTCGACGATGCCGGAACCATCGGGCAGAATCTCGCCTACGTAGAGAATGGTGGCCTCGCGGCGAGGATCACCGCGCTCGAAGGAAGATACCAGGTCGTCGCTTGGCCGGTTGAAGCCCCAGCCCAGGTTGGGTGTACCGCGTACGCCCTGCACTTCATTGTACTGACTGCCCGCACCCCCGATCTCGAAGGCCGCGGCCTGCACTTCGAACAGGCTTTCGCTGCTGTTCTCTCCCGCATCCGTAAAGATGCCGGCGTAGTCGGGATACAGGGCATATTCGCCGCTGTTGATCACTTCCAGGGCCCGGGTGGCGGCCTGCTCGTAGTCCATGCGGGTGAGCGCCGCCTTGGCGAGCATACCGCGGGCGGTCCCGCTGGTGACGCGGCCGATGTCGGTCCCGCTGTAGCTGGCCGGCAGGCTTTCGATGGCGGTCCGCAGGTCCGATTCGATCTGGGCGTATACCTCGTCTACCGGGGCCCGGGCAATTTGCAACTCTTGCGGGAAGGGGTCCAGGATCAGCGGTACGCCGCCGAACCAGCGAACGAGATTGAAGTAGTAGTAAGCCCGCAGGAAGGAGGCCTCCCCGATCAGCCGTTGCCGCAGGTCCTCGTCCATTTCCGGCACCTCCGGAATGCGCGTGATGGCGAGGTTGGCGCGGAACACGCCCGTGTAGTACCCCTCCCACACGGTACCGGGGGCGACGTTGGTGGCGGTATGGGTAAAGCGATCGACCTCCTCCAGGAAGAAGCCGTCGGAAACGAGGCTGCCCTTGTCGGAATCGTCACTCACGATGTCCGTCATGCCGATAAAGCTGAAGACGTGGGTGGACCACTGCCGTAGCTGGTTGTAGACGGCGTTGACCGACTGTACGGCCTGTTCCTCGTTCTGGAAGAAATTTTCCA
Organism: Lewinella sp. IMCC34191; assembly: GCF_003390935.1. Lineage (GTDB taxonomy): Bacteria > Bacteroidota > Bacteroidia > Chitinophagales > Saprospiraceae > Neolewinella. The sequence continues at coordinate 230,350 of NZ_QNQZ01000010.1, forward strand.
GGGTGTACTGGCCCTGGGGGGTGCGGTCGATGACGTCCGAGCAGGCCGAAGCGGAGAGCAGCACGGCCAGACCCAGGCATTGATAGAGCGATTTCATGGTTTGCATGATTAGGGTTGCTTAAAAGGTGATATCGATACCGGCGGTGATGGTCCGGGCGATCGGGTAGATCGTGCCCTGGTCGATGCCGTTATTGAACAGACTGTCGTTGTAGATCTCCGGGTTATAGCCGCTGTAGTCCTGGCTGGTCACCAGGTTGGTGCCATTGACATACACGCGCAGCGACTGCATCCGGAGGCGGTCCGTGAGGTCGGTGGAGAAGCGATAGCCCAGCGTTACGTTGCGCAGCCGGATGTAGGAGGCATCCTCTACGTAAAGCGAGGACAGGGTTTCGAAGTTTTGTCCGGCGATGGTCACCCGGGGGATCGTGTTGCTGGTTCCTTCGCCCGTGAAACGCTCCAGCCAGCGGTCCTCGAAGTTGTAGGCGCCGAAGCGGGCCATTTGCTTGGCATTCACCACCTCGCTGCCGAACTGACCGGTGACGTCGAAGCTTAATTCCAGGCCGGAGTAGGAAAAACTGCCGTTGACGCCCAGGGTCATATCCGGAATCGCCGACCCCAGTACGACGCGGTCCTCGGCGGCGGTGACGTTTCCGTCACCATTTACGTCGCGGTAGATGATGTCGCCTACCTGCTGGTTACCCAACTGGGGAAACTGGCCGAGCTGCTCTTCGTTCTGGAAAACGCCGATCGCCTCGTAGCCGTAGAACGAGCCCACGGCGGAACCGACGCGGGAGTTCGTACCCAGCTGTCCGCCTACGCCGAGGGCACCCCCGAAGAAGTTTTCGGTATCCCCGTCCAGGGCAATCACTTCGTTGTGTACGAAACTCGCGTTGACGCCGATATTGTAACGGAAGGGGTCGCCGCCGGCCCGCCAGTTGGCGCCCAGGTCGAGGCCGCGGTTCAGCACTTCGGCTACGTTGCGTACGGCCGGATCGGCACCGAGGTAATCGGGGATCGGTGCCTGAAAAAGTACGCCGGAGGTAAACTTCCGGTAGAGGTCGACTTCGAGTAAAAACTGGTTATTCAGCAGGCCCAGCTCCATGCCGACGTCGGCCTGGGTAGTTTCTTCCCAGCGCAGGTTCGGGTTGGCCAGACTGGTGACCGTGGAGCCGACTAACAGCGCCGGCTCGCCACCGAAGACCGCCCCGGTGTTGCTTACGACACGCGGCACGTACTGGTATTCGCCGATCCGGTCGTTTCCGGTCTGCCCCCAACTGGCGCGCAGCTTGAGGCGGCTGATCGGTCCGCCGTCGTTCCAGAAGGCCTCCCGGCTCACGTTCCAGCCCACCCCCACCGAGGGGAAGAAACCGTACTTGTAGTTGGCACCGAAGCGGCTCGAACCGTCGGCCCGGCCGGAGACCGTGATCAGGTAGCGGCCATCGTAGGTGTAGTTCACGCGACCGAGGTAGCTGGTCAGGCCCCAGTCGCCTCCGTCCACGCCGTTGAAGTTGGTAGCGGTCGTGGGGTCGGCGGAGTTCAGGTAGTAGAAACTCGGGTCGTCGCCGATGACGCGCTGGCGTCCGGCACCGATCTCCTCGCCAAAATTGTCCTGGTAGGTGATCCCCAGCACCCCGTCAACGTGGTGAACCCCGAAATCGCGGGCGTAGCTCAGCGTGTTCTCCCACAGCCAGTTGCGGCGGTAGGCGTTACGCACGTTGATGTCGTTCTCCTGATTCTGCTGGCTGGCGCTGACGAAGAAGGCCGGCACGAAGTTGCGGCTGCGGTCGTAGACGAAGTCCAGGCCGAAGTTGGTCCGGAAGGTAAAGCCGTCCAAGAAGCGGATGTCGGCGTAGGTATTGCCCACCGCGCGGTAGGTTTCGGCGCGGTCGTTGGTGTAGAAGATGGACGCCACGGGGTTGCCAGTGTTACCGATGGCCGAGGCGTTGCCGAAGTTGCCGGCGGAGTCCCGCGGTACGGAGATGGGGTCGGCCCGGTAGGCGGTGGCGAGTACGCTTCCGGTATTGATGCGGTCCGACGTATTGTAGCCCAGGTTCAGGTTACCGGCTACAGTCAGCCAGTCCTTGACCTGGCGGGTATTATTCAGACGGGTAGTGAAGCGATCGTAGGCGGAGCCCCGGATAATCCCTTCCTGGCGGTAGTAGTTGGCGCTGAGGTTGAAGCTGGATTCCTCATTGCCGCCCTGAAAGGACAGCGTGGCATTATAGATCGGCGCCTGCTGGAAGATTTCGTCCTGCCAGTTGGTGCCCTCCCCGTACTGCTCCGGATTGGGGAAGCGCGGCGCGCGGCCCTCGTTCACGTCCGCCTCGTTGATGAGGGTGGCGTACTCGCTGGCGTTCAGCACGTCAATCTGCCGGACGACCTCCTGGGTTCCCGTGTAGGCGTTCAGGGTCAGCTGGCCCTCTCCGGTGCCCTGCTTTGTCGTAATGATGATGACACCGTTGGCCCCCCGGGACCCGTAGATGGCCGTAGCCGAGGCATCCTTCAGCACCGAAACGCTCTCTACGTCCTGTGGATTCAGGAAGGAGATGTCGTTGAGGATCATCCCGTCGACGACGAAGAGCGGGTCGGCGTTATTCAGCGTGCCCACGCCGCGGATGCGGAAGATGGCATCCGCCCCCGGCGCGCCGGAGCTGGGGATGATCTGCAGGCCGGACACCTTGCCCTGGAGCGATTGGCCCAGGGACTGGGTAGGGATGTCGGTCAGCTGCTCCGATTCGACCACCCCTACGGAACCCGTCAGGTCGTCTTTTTGCTGGATACCGTAACCGACGACGACGACTTCCTGCAGCACCTGGCTGGATTCGCCCAATTCGATGTCGATGGTGCTCCGACCGCCGATCGCCACCGTCTGCGTGGTGAAACCGATGTACGAAAAGGCCAGGCTGTCGCCCCCTTCGGGGACCGTAAGTTCGTAACGGCCGTCAATATCGGTGATGGTACCGCTGGTCGTGCCGGGCACCTGTACGCTGACGCCGATAAGCGGCTCGGTACCGTCGGTAACGGTACCGTCCACCGTAACCTGAGCGGAAAGCCCCAGGCTGACGAGCAGCATAAATAGGATTAGAGATTTTTGCATAACGGGATTATTCTAAAGTCAGGGAGATAGAGTTGCTGGTGCGGGCATCGCCGCCCACGTAAATCATGAATTTGCCGGGCTCGCTGCCGTAGGTCATGTCCCGTCGGTAGAAGGACAGGTCATCCTCGGTCAGTTCGAGCGTCACCGTCTGGCCTTCGCCGGCGGCCAGTGCGACCCGCCGAAAGGCCTTCAGCTCGCGCACCGGGCGGGTCACGGAGCCGACCACGTCCTGGACGTAGAGCTGGACCACGGTGGTACCGTCCACGGAGCCCGTATTGCTTACCTCCACGGTCACGCGGGCGGTATCGTTACGGGTCATGGTACCGGCCTCCAGGCTCGGTGCACCGTACTCGAAAGTGGTATAGCTCAGGCCGTAGCCGAAGGGGTAAAGCGGGTCGTTGCTTTCGTCCAGGTACTTGCTGGTGTATTTATTATTGGGGTCCATCGGGCGCCCGGTGTTCTTCATGCTGTAGAAAATGGGGACCTGGCCGACGGAGCGTGGAAAGGTCATGGGTAACCGGCCGCCGGGGTTATGGTCGCCGAACAGCACGTCGGCCAGCGCGTGGCCCGCCTCGGTCCCCGGAAACCAGGCCTCGAGAATGGCGGTGGCGGCGGAGTCCACGCCGGGGAAGGCGAGCGGGCGGCCGTTGAAAAGCACGACTACGACCGGCTTACCGGTAGCGGCCAGGGCGCGGATCATGGCTTCCTGCTCACCGGGCAGACCGATGTCCGCGCGACTGGCAGCTTCGCCACTCATTTCCCAATCCTCTCCGGTGGCTACCACGATCACGTCAGCGCGTCGAGCGGCACGAATAGCCTCCTGCATATCGGGCACATAATTTACCTGCGCTCCGTCGCCCACCGCTTCCTCCATACCGGTCAGCAGCGTGATGACATCAGCGGCGCGACCGTCTCCGTGCCAGGCACCGAGCATGTCCTCCTGGCTATCGGCCAGCTGGCCGGTAAGGAGGATGCGCCCGCTGCCCGGAGAAAGGGGCAGGATATTATCGTCGTTCTTCAGCAACACGAAGCTTTCCCGGGCGATCCGACGGGCGGCTTCGCGGTTAGCGTCGGTCAGGATATTCTGGCTCTGCCGCGTCGTATCGGAGTAGCGGTACGGGTCGTCGAAAAGCCCCAGCGCGTACTTCATGCGCAGAATGCGGCGCACGGCCTCGTTCACCTGTGACATGGCCACTTCCCCGCTTTCGACCTGCTCGGCCAGGTGATCGTAGAAAACGGCTCCCTGCATATCCATGTCCACCCCGGCCTGCACGGCCAGCAGTCCCGCCTCCGCTTCGTCGGCGGCGACGCCGTGGGGGATCATCTCATTGATGCTCGTGTAGTCGGTGACGACAAAACCCATGAAGCCCCACTGGTCGCGGAGGATCTCGGTGAGCAGATGCTTATTGCCCGTAGCCGGTACGCCGTCCAGTTCGTTGAAGCTGGTCATGAACGTAGCGACGCCCGCGTCCAGCGCCGCTCTGAAGGGCGGGAGGTAGATGTCGCGCAGCACCCGCTCGGAGATGTCGACGGTGTGGTAATCCCGGCCCGCCTGGGCGGCCCCGTAGGCGGCAAAGTGCTTGGCGCAGGCCAGGATGGTCAGCGGGTCGGTGAGATCATCGCCCTGAAAACCCTTTACGCGGGCCTCGGCCATTACCTTACCTAGATAGACGTCTTCTCCGGCGCCTTCCATGACCCGGCCCCAGCGGGGGTCGCGGGCAATGTCGACCATGGGCGCGAATGTCCAGTGCAGTCCGGCCGCGGCCGATTCCCGACCGGCGATGCGGGCCGATTCCTCCGCCGCCTCCGCGTTCCAGCTGGCCGCCTCTCCCAGGGGGATGGGGAAGATCGTCCGGTAGCCGTGAATCACGTCGTAGCCGAACAGCAGCGGAATGCCCAGACGAGTATCCTCCACGGCCATGCGCTGCAAATCGCGGTTATACCCGGCGGTGTGGGCATTAAAGATGGCTCCTAACCGACCGGTCTTGATATCGTCCTGGTAGCCCTCACGGATGGTCGGGCCGGTCACGTCCCAATCACTGGTGAATAGCGTCATCTGCCCCACCTTCTCCTCCAGGGTCATGATGCTCAGCAGGCTGTCGATGCGGCGCTCGTGGCCGGCGTTGTACCAATCCGGCACCTGCTGGGCGGCGAGGGGTAGGGCCAGCAAACCTATGCATATGGTTAGTAATCTGGTCATAATCAGGTTAATACAAGTTTTTCAAATCAGTCCGGACACTCGCAGGTCCTGCGGACACTCCGAGGTCCTGTGGTTGTCAGGGGCGGTTTAACAGGACCTCAGCGTGTGGCGATAGCCTCCTCTGAGTGTGCCGGTCGGGAGACCCTTGTTGGGCCGGACACTCGCAGGGTTGGGCCGGACACTCGCAGGTCCTACGGACACTCCGAGGTCCTGTGGTCGTCAGGGGCGGTTTGACAGGACCTCAGCGCGTGGCGTCAGCCTCCTCTGAGTGTCCGGGACCTTTACCCCGTCACCCCCTATCCCCTTCACCAAGCCACCCCCCCGTAAAGCCGGCCCGTTCCAGGCCACGCCGCACGTAGGGGTTTTTCTTCATCACCTCCCAAATCAGTTCGGAGCGGTGATTCTCGATCTGGATGAGGATGGGCCCCTGGTCGATGCCGAGGTAGTCGACATCGTACCAGCCGGCCGCATTATCCTCGCCGAAAGTGTAGGTCAGGTTAAAGGCATCCCGGAAACCGTAGTCACCCACGAGGCTGTCGTACTGGGTGGTCCACATGTGCTCCAGCGCGGCAAGGCATTCCTCCGGCGCGAAGGGCACCGACCCGCCCGCCGCCGTCGGCGCGATGGTGCCGTCGTCGATGATGTGGTCGGCCGAAGCACCGCGGGCGTGGTAGGAATAGAATTTTCGGGTCTCTCCGTCGACGATGGTATCGAGTCCTCCGGGGCCGTCACAGGCTGTCAGCCCCCACTGCTCGGGACCGTAGCCGACGAAACCTTCGGGATTATCGATGCAGTAGGCACGGTTGCTCAGGGTACCCTCGCGGCTATTTTCAAAGTAGTCGCTGTCGTGAGCCCGCATATAGTCGTCCTGGATCCCGCGGAAGTCGACGTACATATGGCTGTACTGGTGGCCGAAAAGCGGGGTGAAGTTCAGGTGCTCGTAGCCCTGGAATTCCTGCCATTCGTAGCCTTCCGTCCAGCGCTCCCAGGCGTTGTCGGGCAGGGGGTGGGTCGGCGAACCGAGGCCGAGGATCACCAGGATCATCGCTTCGTTGTAGCCGTTCCATTCGGCGGGGATAAAGCCTCGGTCGGGGCGCCAGCCCATACTCATGCGGCCTTTCTCGTTGAGGCTCCAGTCCCACTCCACGCGGCGGTAGAGCTGGTCGGCCAGTTCGCGGATGCGGGTTTCGTTTGTATCGTCCCCGTCGAAGTAGCTCATCACCGACAGCACGCCCGCCATCAGCAGGCCGGTGTCGATGGTAGAGAGTTCCACGTCGCGGTAGCGCAGGGCGTCGTCGTTGTTGAGGAAGTGATAGAACAGGCCCTTATAACCGGCCACGCCGCTCGGTTCCGGCCCCTGGGGCAGGGACCAAAGTTGTTCCAGCGTCTTCATCGTCCGTTCGGCGGCCGCCGCTCGGGTTACGTATCCGTGTTCGGCACCTACGATGTAGGAGGTCAGGCCGAAGCCCGTAGCGGCGATGCTGCTGAAGCGGTCGGTCGGCCAGCGGTCCGGGACCTGGTAGTTCTCCGGGTGCGCCCGTTCCCAGAAGAAGCCGAAGGTGCGGCGCTGGAGTTCGTCGAGACTGAACTCCCGGTTGGACTCCACCGGTATCCCCTTGGCCTCATCGGCCGGAGCTCGTTGGCAGGCACCGAGTAACAGAAACGGCAGGGTGAGAAGTAATCTCATAATCTGGGTAAATAAAACCCCGGGAGACGTCGAGGCGCCCCCCGGGGTTTACGATGGATTGGGTTAGCGCTTAACGATCATCGAGCGGGCCACGATGCGGCCGCTGCGGTCGTAAGCTCCCAGTACGTAGGTAGCGGAACGCAGGTCGTCCACCGGCCACTGTACCCGGGGGCTGTTGCCATCCACCACGAGTTCCTTCACCTGCTGGCCGAGCATATTGGTCAGCGTGAAACGAACGGCACTATTGGGGTTGTCGATGGTCAGCTCGTCGGTCACCGGGTTGGGGAAGGCGCGGATATTATCAAGGCGCACCGAATTGAAGATGCTGGTCAGCGCTGCACAGTCACCACCGCCCACGGCGATGTCGTCGAAGTAATGGGTCAGATTGCTGGCAGGAATTTCCGTGCTGTTCATCAGGAGGGTGATCTGATCGTAGGTAGCACCGTCGGGCAGCGCGCTCAGGTCAAAGGTCAGTTCCTGCCATTCACCGGCCGTCGTGTAATTGGCGGGTATATCACCGCTGCCGGGCGCGCCGTCGCGGGGCCGTTCGAGCTTGAAGACGACCGTACCGGCCACTTCCATCCAAACCTTCATCGTAGCGGTCTTGGCTCCGTTCACCAGCGTGACGGGGGCATCGAGGGGCAAGGCGAGTCCGGCCCAGGTTTGGGTACCGTCGGCTGCTTCCTCGAATACGCCCACGGTTTCGCTCATATTCCCTTCCGACATATCGGGGTTGTCGATACTCATGAGGCCATTATCGGTGAACGCACCGTTCTCAAAGTAGAAGCCGTTGGTCAGGGTGTAGTCCGCCGATTCGAAGGTGGCGATGCAGCTGGTTGTGTAAGGAGGACGGTTCAAGCGGATGTTATCGACGTAATACGTATTGACTGCGGCGTTGTCCGTACCCGCGCCGAAGAACATCACCAGGGTCTGGTAACCCATCCCTTCGTAGGCGGACAGGTCCACCGTGTAGGTTACCCAGCTTTCCGTTTCCGTTTCCGGGATCGGCTGGCGGATTTCCACGTCGGCACCGGTTCCACCTTCCAGCTTAAAGAGGATATCACCGGCTACGGGAGCCCAGATATCGACCATCAGTTGGTTGTTCAGGCTTAGATCGATGGGGTCATCAAAGCCGATGGCCAGTGCATTGTATTCCCCGGCAGGATCGTCAAACTGCCCTACGCGGGAGCTGGTATTGCCGGAGTTATTGCCACCGTCGGGATTATCGATCACGCTCAGATCCCCCGCGCCTACGGTGTAATTTGCGTTACGCTGGCATTCGAAATCGTCGAGTATGCGGGGGTCGACCTCCACGTCGGCACAATTATCCACCGTGCTGGTTCCCTGGAAGAGGTTGTCGAAGTAGTAGGTCCCGGTACCTGTCGTTCCGGAATCGAAGAGCAGGCGGAGCGAACTGAAGTCGGTCGTGCTCGCATTCGCCTCGAAGTTGAAGTTGAGTGTCTGCCAGCTTCCGGTGGCGGGGATGGGTACTTCCACACTTACGGCTCCGTCCAGCGTACTCACCAGTTGCAGGGTGACGGTGGTAGCTCCATCCGGTGCCCATACGTCCAGGTTCAGCTGCGGCTCCGTACTTAGGTCGAGTTCTTCCGGCAGGTCGGCCTGCAGAAAGGCGAATTGGGCCGTACCCCGGGTGTAGCTACCTACGTTTTCACTGGTATTGGCTCCGGTCATATCCGGGTTGTCCACGACGCCGTTGAAGGTTCCGTTGTTCGTGCCGGTAGTTACCCAGGTAAGCTTGGCATCGTCCTCAAAGTCCTCGATGGCTTCGGGTTCCGGTGCTTCCATCCGGATGATATCGTCAATGTAGTAGACGTCACCTTCGGCATCATCCACGCCAGCATTAAAGAATAGAACGAACTGCGAAAAATCGGTGCCTGCCGCTCCGCTGAAATCCGCGCAAGCTTCAACCCATTGGTTGGTTTGCGTAATCTGCACGGGCACTTCGAAAGTATTGCCGTAGCCTTCCAGTTTGAAAAGGAGGTTGCCGGTCTCTGGCGCCCACACCTTAATGCAAAACTGGGCATTAGCGGATAAGTCGATCGGTTGGTCGTAAGCGATCACCAGGGCGTGGTAAGCGCCCGTCTGGTCGGTGTACCGCCCTACGCTATCGCTGGTATTGATACCCGTCTTTTCGGGGTTCACGATCACCTCCACGTCATCGTAGCCGATGCCGTAGGTGGCGTTCCGCTGGCACTCGAAGTCGTCGATCACCAGGGGGTCGACCGGCGTACCGGCACAGGGGCCGCCCTCGCTCACGGTGAAGTTGTCGATGAGGTACGTATTCGTGGTCGTCTCCATATTCTCGTCAAAGAAAATGAGGACGCGGGTAGCGTCAAATTCCTCGGCCGCCTCGCTGAAGTCGAAAGTGTAGGTCCGCCACACATTGGCCGTAGCGATGTTCTTCTTCATCTCGATGTTCTCGGCCGGTACGGCACCCTCCAGCTTCAGGATGAAGGAGGTATTGGTGTCGGCGTATACCTGGATGGAGAAAACGTTCTGTTCCGACAGGTCCAGCGGCTCGGCGAAGGTGCCGACGAACTGGCTGTAGGCATGCTCCCCACTCTTCGTGTAGGAGCCCGCGCTGGCGCTGGGATTGATGCCGGTACTGTCCTCGGGGTTTTCCACGACGCCGTTGTAGGTGCCGTTCACGGCTTCCCAGGTCACGAGATCGTCGTCTCCCTCGAAGTCGGAGAGGACCGTTGTCTGGGCCTGCAGGCCCAGCGTTGCCGCGAAGCAGCAGAAAAGGAGTAAAAGTCTTTGCATGATACTGTCGATTGAAGCGCTTTAAAAATTATCGAGTGAGCAGCAGGGGCACCGCGAGGGTTCCGTCCTGACTGGTAATTCTGAGGTAGTGCCATCCGCTTTTTGCGGCGGAGCGCAGGTATAATGAAAGTCGCTGCGGCCCGCCCCCCAGCGCCCGCTTCGTGACCAGATGCTCCAGTATCCGCCCGGTTCCGTCGAGCAGATCCACGGTGACCATCTGGGGGCGGGCCAGGGAAAGCGATAAACTCACCTCCCCCCCGGTGGGATTCGGAAAGACCGTGGGTCGCCCGGTCAAAAAGTCCGGCATCGGTGCCAAAGCGGTGGTGGTCGAATCCGCCACGAATCCAATGGCGTCCAGGGCCGGGGCGATCTCCGGGCTGGACATGAACAGGTCCCACAACAGTCCGCTGCGGTAATTTTCGATCATATTGATGATCGGTCCCTGGTCGATGGCCAGGTAGCTGGTAGCGTACCAGTCACGGTCCAGGTTGAAGGCGTCGTAGAAACCGTATGGTCCCCACATCCGGTTGCCGAGCTCCCGGTAGAAGTACTTCAGGGCGTTCAGGCTTTCCTCCGGGGTGTAGGGCATACTGCCCAGGGCGGCCGTCGGGGCGATGGTCCCGTTGTCCAGGGCAGAACTGTTCGGCGAATGGGCGACGTAGCCGTCTGGGTCGTCGCTCGCCGTAATGCCCCATACATTCGGGCCGTAGCCTTCGCGGTTGTAGGGATTGTCGATGGCGTGCTGGTAATTAATCCGGGTATGGTTGGTGTTCCGAGTGAAGTAGTTGGTATACCGATCCATGATCCCGCGCGGATCGAAGCCCTGATAGCTGTAGTGACTGAAGAAGAGCGGGCCCCCCTTCAGCTCGCCGACCAGCAAGGGGATGCCGTAGTAGACATTATTGGTTTCGTAGCTGCCGCCCGCCCAGCCGGTGTGGTACAGGGAGGCCGGAATGCGATGTTCCTCCGAAGGCGAGGCGATCCCGAGCAGGTACGCGATATGCGTTTCGTTGAATCCCCGCAGCGGCAGATTGATCTGGAAAGCGTAGTTGGGGGACCAGTGCCAGTACAGCACGTCCGCGCTTTCCTTGCGGTACCAGTTCCAATCGACGTCGTTCCACAGGGCATTGATATGCTCCCGCAGGTTGGTTTCCGCTTCCCCGTCCCCTGTGAAATACTGGCGCGAGGTCAGCAGGCCCTGCATCAGGAAGGAGGTTTCCACGAGATCGCCGCCGTTGTCCGGCGTACTGAAGGGGACAACTTCACCGGAAGAACCATTGTACCAGTGCGCGAAGGCACCCCGGAAGCGCGGGATCTCCGTGAGGAAATTGACGATTTTCGCCGTACGCTCCAACGCTTGCTCGTAGGTGATCATGCCGCGCTCGGCGCCTACGATCAGGGCCATCAGTCCGAAGCCGGTTCCGCCGGTCGTCACGATGTTACCGGAATTTCGCTCCCGGGCCATGCCGGATACCGGATGGCCGAAGTCGTAGAAATAGCGAAGGGTATACGCCTGCACCATATCCAGCAGGGCGGAGTCGTTCATTTCGTAGGTGGTTGCCGATACGGTGTCGGTAGGGTCCCCCTGTTGTCCCTGGCTATCTACGCCACGCAGGAAATAACTGCCGGTGACCCCGAAGTCGCCCACGAAGTCAATCTGCCGGGTTTCCACATTATTGGTTACCCCTACCAGCGAGTAGTTCTCCCCGTCAGCCGATCCGTATATACGTACGCGATCGATGGAGGGGTCGGCGGGCTGATCCCAGCTTACCTCAATGTGATGATCGTAAGCCGTAGCCACCAATCCCGTAAGGCTACTTTTCTGAGCAGACAGTACGAAAGACACGGTGAGGAAAAGACCCCCTAGAAAGGGTATCCGATTACGGAGTAAAGCTTTTTGCATGTACGATCGACTTAGGCAAACTGTGGTATGTAATCCACAATCACTTTACCAAAGTTCTTTCGCAGGGCCTATAAAACCTAAGAAGTGACCTCACCACGACTACGCCATGTGTATCATTTGCTCAGAATTCCTGCAAATACTGATTCAAATTATCATTGCTCTCCAGGTCCAGCTTCTTACGCAACCGATAGCGTTTGTTTTCCACTCCGCGCACGGAAATGTGCAGCAGCGGGGCGATTTCCTTCGAACTCAGATCCATCCGCAAGTACGCCGCTAACCGAAGATCTCCGGAAGTGAGTTCCGGGTGCGTTTGCCGGAGGCGCTTCAGGTAGGCTTCGTGAACTTCGTTGAAGTGGGACTCGAAAATGGCCCAGTCTTCTTCGTTATTCAGGTTACGGTCGATCAGAAGCAGAAGCTTTTGCTGGTTCTTCGGCGGTCCGCTGGCGGATGGTGTCTTCGACAGTTCTTCCTTCAGGTCCAACAGCATCTCGTTCTTCTTGGCGAGCGTCAGGGTAGTATTGGCCAGTTCCCGGCTTTTGCGTTTGTTTTCCGCCTCCAGTTGCTCGTTACGCGCCTCAATGCGTTGCCGCTGTAATTGCCGGCTTCGGATCGCTTCCAGTCGCCGCGCCTGTAGTTCCAGCCGGTGCCGGTGCTGCTGGTAGAAAAACCAGACCAACCCGGCGAGCAAAAGGAGGTAAACGACGTAAGCCACGGCGGTACGGTACCAGGGCGGGCGAATCGTAAAGGACAAACGCGCACCGGATCCGAACCAATCCGCCTTCACTTCAAACCGGTAGTCACCCTCTTCCAAATTGGTGTAGCTCCGCTCACCCAGGGGAGACCACTCCGACCACGCATCGCTAAACCCAAGCAAACGACTGCGGTACCGAACCTCCCGATCGAGCACGGGCAGCGCGTAGGTGAATCGTACATCGTTCTCTCCGTAGCTGAGGATGGTTTCATCGTCCTTTGACTCGCTACCGGCGAGTTTCAACATAATAGCGGGACTTTTCTCCGGGGACGGAGGCGTTTCCGTACGGTACAGCGCGAATGCTTCCTCCAGACTGAACAGGTAGGTCGAATCATCCAGGGCCGTCAGGTAGGGAAAGCTACGCCGCAAGCTAACCGGAAAGGCAGTCTGACGCTCCCGCCCACGGTAGGGGATCACCCGGTCGCGTTGCACCACAAACCATTCCTGGCTACCTTCCCTGCCGGGGAGCAAATACAGTCCGGGAGTGAGGCGTACGCCGCGAAAGCTGCCCAGGGTATCGAAGGCACCGTGCCGGTAATGGTATATCCCCTCATCGGTCTGTACGAGGAGGGAGTCACCGAAGCGGGTCAGGATGGGCCGTACCAGATCCGGTTCCGTCAGGGTATCGACCGCAACGATGGAACGCAGGTCCTCAGCCAGTTCAATAGCGTAGGCTCCCCTCGACCCATGAAGCGCCAGCACCTCGTGCTCCCCGGTGCACTCGAGATAACGGAGAGGTGCGAGCAAGCCCTCCAGCCGTTCCTCCGCCGGCTCCAAGAGATCGATCCGGCTGAGCCCCGCGTAGTTGGCCTGTAGGAACATCGTACTATCGGGGTCGATGACCATACTCCGCCATCCGCCCGACCGGCCGGACACCCGGCGGGCTTCATCGCCATTTATCAGGAATGTTCCATCGTTGTGTCCGCAGAGCAAACCGGAAGGCGTCGGCTGTAGCTCCCACACTTGCCCCGCCGTTCCGGGCACGAGGGCGAAGGTCCGACGGTCGGTCTCATACCGGAAGAGGCCCTGGTTGGTACCCACGTACAGTTGCCCCCGGTACCGGAATGCCGCATAGGTCGCGCCTATGGGCCGGCCGCCGGAACGGTAGAACAACAGGGGTTCGCTGCGGACGATCAGGTTCAGCCCCCGGTCCAGGCCGGCCCATAGGTTACCGTCCCGGTCTTCGAAGAGGGACAAGACGGTATTGTTACTTAGTCCGTTGCCATAGCTCAGCTGATATTCCAGTTCCCCGCCGGCACCGAAGACATAAACGCCTCCCATGATCGTTCCCACGGCTACCCCCCCGGACCGCAGGGCTAGTACCCGGTTGATCTGCTGGCCCGTCAGTATCCGATTCGCGCTATCCGACCAGGCTTCGTATTCACCATCCCGGTAGCGGTGGATGCCGTCACGGGTAGCTACTAACATCCCTTCCCCGGCTTCCACTACGCCGACCACGGGATCGCCGGGATCCGAGCCGGGCAGCAGCATTTTCCCGCCGGCCGGTGTGTAGCGGTAGATCCCCTCCCCCGTTACCGGCACCCACAGTTTATCGTGCGCGGCGTGGGCGAACATCAAATCGCCCGGAGCCTCTACCCGCACTTCTCCCCCCTCGTACCAATACAGGCGCGTGAAGGATTGGAACACCACCACGTCATTGATGACCTCGATATGCCAAATCTCCTCCCCCTGCTCGGGTTGCGGCAAGGTGTTACTAAGGGAGACGTAGCTGCCCAGCTGCCCGTCGTGCATCCGGAAATAACCAAACTCCCCGTAGCCGCCCACATACAGGCGGCTCCCGTGCCACCTTACCGTCCGCACGGTAGGCCGGGCGGGAAGTTGGTGGACCGACCAGTTCAGTCCGTCATACCGGAGCACGCCACCGGAGTTGGCTACGAACAGGACTCCCTCCGGCGACTGCGTAATATCCCAGTTCTGATTTTCGGCTCCGTACGCCTCGCCCTGAAAGCTGCGAACGCGGGGCGTTAGCATGCTGACGGGTACCGTTTCACCGGGTTGCTGACCCAGCAGGGGCGAGCAAAGGCTTATCCATACCAGCAAAATCGTCCAGACATTCATGGGCTACCGGAATCGGGGCAAACAAGATAAGTGCTTGTTGCCGGCCGCGATTGGCTTATAGCCCCCTGCCCCGCTCCGACCGGTAGTGGTCCACCACAAGGCGCCGGGCTTCATACCTCCCTTTTACCTGAGCAGCCGTTGTATACAAGCGGGCGGGGCCGGCCGCGTTATACGGATGGTGGGTAAATCCCCAAACGCAACGTCCCGCGTACCTCCGGGGAGGTAGGCGGGACGCTGTAAAAGTTTCTATCGGTAGGTTAAGCCTAGTAGTCCGGATTCTGGATCAGCTCCCCGTTGCGCTGGAGTTCCTGGTCCGGCAGCGGTAGCAGCAGGTACTTTTCCTCGTAAACCGCCCCCCAAGTGCTTTCGTGGCCGATGAGGTCGACGAAGTTGATATCGCCATCGCTGGCCTCCGGGTACTTACGCGTCCGGATCATATCAAACCAGATCTTGAAGTTCAGGGCGAGTTCGCGGTTACGCTCGGCCCAAACTTCCTCGACGAAGTCCTGGACGGACAAGCCGCTCAGTTCGTCGCGGATATCCTCGGCGTCCTCCATAAAGTACGCCCGGCTACGCACCTGGGTGAGGTAGTCGACGGCCTCCGCGGTGACGCCTTCGGAGCGGGCGATGGCCTCGGCGGAAATCAGCAGCACTTCGGCGTAGGTGTAGGCGGCCACTTCCAGCTCGGAGTTGGCGGGATTGGTCGTCCCAAACAAGGCCTCGTCGTCATGCCAGAGGTACGGCTGAAACCGGAAAGTGGTGGTTTCTCCGTTTTCGTTCGTGTAGGTATTGTGCCAGAGCTGTTTATTCTGAATCCGGAGATCCTCCTCTTCGTCGTACATCGCCACGAACTCGTCGCGGGGTTCGTACGCCTGGTTCGTGATGCTGTAGTTCGTCTGGTTCGTAAGGGTAACCGGATAGGTGTACGCAGGATAACCGGAGCCGGCGATGCCGATCGTAAATTCTATGGGGTAAACGAACTCTTCGGCAATAACTTCCAGTTCCTGACGGCGGATTTTATTGTAGGCACTGTTTTCCGGGACAATCTCGCCTGAGCCGTTCACCTCGTTTTCAGCCAGCGCGTGGCTGCCGCCGTCGATCACCACCCGGGCGGCGTCCGCCGCGGCGGCGTAGTTGTCGTTTTGCATGGGGAATCCGCTGCGGGTCAGCTGCACGTCGGCCAGGAGGGCAGCGGCGGCCGGCCGGGAGACCCGGTATCCGTTGTTGATCATATTTTCTTCTGATAAGCCCGCGGAGTTTACGGCAAACTCCAGATCGTCCACGATCAGAGCGTAGACCTCCTCCGCAGAATTTCTGGCTCGGTAGATGTCCGCGGTCGACTCATAGGGCTCGGTGATCAGCGGCACGTCGCCGAAGTGGCGCACCAGCATGAAATAGGCCCAGGCGCGAAAGAAGCGCGCTTCGCCGAGCAGTCGGTTGGCTTGCGCCTCGCTAACGCCTTCGGTGGTCGGAATGTACTTGATCGCGTTATTCGCCCGGCTGATCTCCCGGTACATTTGCGACCAGTAGGTATTCAGGATCGAATTGGAGTTGATGGCATTGAGCTGCAGCTGCTGGGCGAAGCCGATGTAGGCGTACTGCCCCTTATAATTGTTTTCGAAGAAGCCTGACAGGTAAGACCCGTACATGATATCGCGTCCGTTGTATACGCCGCCGTTCATCCACAGGGCGGGTGCACCGTCGCGGTACAGGGCGTTCACGGCGTTCTCGGCGTGGGCCGGTTCGGTAAAGAACTGATTGAGACTGGCCACGCTGCGGGGCTCCTCTTCGAGAAATTCGGAGCAGCTGTAGGTCAACCCGCCCAGCAGTAGCAAAAGCGCTAGTTTAGTCGTATTCATCTTGCTTAAAATTGTGCGTTAAGGCCGAAGGTGAAGGTGCGTGGGCGGGGGTACTGGAAGAAGAAGATGTTCTGCCCCCACTGGTTACCACCCCAGGAGGTGGCTTCGGGGTCCAGGCCCTGGAAATCGTCATTGTGGAGCACGAAAACATTCTGTCCCGATACGTAGAGGCGCAACCGGCCTAAATTGAGACGGTCCAGTACGCTGCCGGCCAGGTTGTAGCCGAGGGTAAAGGCATTGCCCCGCAGGTAGGAACCGTCCACCACCCAGTGATCGTCGACTTCGCTGTTCTGGCCGGCCCAGGCCTGGTGGCGGATCTGCTGCACCATGGTGTTTTGGTTTTCCGGCGTCCAGGCTTCGGTCAGGATGGTCCGCAGGCCGCTGGCGATACCGGAGCGGTCTTCCACCGAGTGGTAGTACTGCTGCATGATGTCCACGCCGAGTACGAACTGCAGGTTGATCGACAGGTCGAAGTTGCCGAGCGTGAAGTCGTTGATGAAGCTGCCCGTCCAGTCGGGTAGCCCGCTGCCGATGATTTCCTTTTCGGTAGTTCGTTTAGCCTCGCCGGGAATGCGGCCCACCTCGGCGGCCTCGTCGGCTTCGTCGGTGTTCCAGGTGCCCAGGCGGCGGTAACCCCAGAAGGAGGAGAGCGGCTCGCCCACTCGGAGGATGGTCTGGCTACCCGATACCCAGAAGGGACCGCCCTCAATGTCCTCATCGTTCTCACCGAGTTTCTCGATGCGGTTCTGATTGTAATTGAAGTTCAGCGTGGAACTCCAGGTGAAGTTATTATTCACTACGTTCTGGGTGGTGAGCAGTACTTCGATGCCGCGATTCGATACCGAGCCGATGTTGTCCAGAATGGATCCGAAACCGGTGGTCTGGGGCAGGGGCCGCTCCAGCAGCAGGTCGGTGGTCAGCTTGTAGTAGTAGTCCATTTCCAGGCCGACGCGGTAGTTGAACAGCGACAAGTCGAAGCCTACGTCGAATTGCTGGGTACGCTCCCACTGTAGATCGGGGTTTGACAGACCGTTGATGACCGTGGAGGTCACCCGCTGCCCGTCGATCAGGGTGGTTCCGGAGCCTACCGTCGCCAACGACCGATAGGAGCCGATCTCCGTGTTACCGGTGATGCCGAAACTGGAGCGCAGTTTCAACTGGCTGATGGTCGGGTTGCCGGTGAGGAATTCCTCGTTCGACAGTACCCAGCCCACGCCCACGGAGGGGAACCAGCCGTACTTATTGCCGGAACCGAAGCGGGAGGAGCCGTCCACCCGGCCGGTCAGGGTAAGTAGGTAGCGGTCGTCGTAGCTGTAGCTGCCGCGCAGGAAGTAGGAGTTCAGCGTCCAGTCGGTGTAGCCGGAATAGGGTGCCTCGGGCTGGCTGGCCGCGCCCAGGTTGTTGAAGCGGAAGAAGTCGTCGGCGAAACCGCGTACGCTGATACCGTAGTTCTCGTCGGTGCGCTTCTGGAAGCTGAAACCGGCCACCCCGCTGATGCTGTGCAAGCCGAACAGTTTATTGTAATTCAGGTAGTTCTCTTGCTGCCAGTAGCTGACCTGCTGGCTGTTCTGATTGGCGAAGCCCTGGGGGTCGGAGATGTTGATCAGGTCCCGTGGACTATAGGTTTGGAAGAGCCGCTCGTGGTTATCGAAGCCAAACTGGGTGCGGAAATTGAGGCCCTCGGCGATGTTAAAGACCAGGTAGGCATTGCCGAAGATCTGCGTCCGCTTGGCAAGCCGATCCTGTGTTTCCAGTACGTGGACCGGATTCGCCATGGCCTCGAGGTTGAAGTTTCCTACCAGGTCGCCACTGTTGGAGTAGGTCCCGTCCGGGAAGCGTACCGGAAAGATGGCCGGCATCTCAATCATAGTACGCCGCGGCACCTGGCCGCCGCCGCCCTCCTCGAAGCTGTTCTCTTTCGTACGGTTGGTTAGAATATTGAAACCGAAAGTCAACCAATCCTTGGGCGTTCCCTCGTAGGCTACCTTACCGTAGATGCGGTTGAGGTAGTTGTTCAGCATGATACCCTCGGTGCCGGTGTAGTTCAGAAATACGCCGTAAGAGGAGTTGCCCGTACGCTGCTGAATGGATACCTGGTGGCTGTGGGAGATGGCCGTACGGGTGGCCTCCTCCTGCCAGTCGGTGTCGTAAAGCGGGTTGCCGTTCTCGTCGAAGAAAAGCGGGTTATCGGTACTAAAACCGGGGTTCGTACCCCCGTAAAGCGGTGCATTCTCCATGCCGCGCTCGACGACCTCCAGCCATTCTTCAGCGTTCAGCACGTCCATTTTCTTCCGCAGGTTACCGGCCGAGACATAGCCGTCGTAGCCGACCACGATACCCTCGGTATTGGGTCCGCGCTTGGTCGTAACCAAAATAACGCCGTTAGCGCCCCGGGCCCCGTAGATAGCGGTGGCCGAAGCGTCCTTCAGCACCTCCATACTCTGGATGTCGTTCGGGTTCAGGAACTGGATGTCTTCCATCACCACGCCGTCCACTACGTACAGCGGGCTGGAACTGGAGTTGATCGTTCCGAGGCCCCGAATCAGCACGCGGGGGCTTCCGGTGGGTGCGCCCGAGTTCAGGAAGACGTTCACGCCAGCTACTTTGCCCTGCAGGCCCTGGATGGCGTTGGTAACGGGGGCCTTGAGCAGTTCCTCCGAACTGAGGGTGCCGATGGCGCCGGTAACGTCCGATTTCCGCTGCGTACCGTAGCCCACCACGACTACCTCCGAGAGGGACTGCACGTCGGTCGACAGTTCGATGACGATTTCGGATTGCTCATCGACGATGACTTCCTGCGTCGCGTAGCTAATGGACGAAATGACCAGCGTGACCGGTCCGTCCGGTACGGTAAGGGTAAAGTTGCCGTCGAGGTCCGTTACCGTGCCGCCGCTGCTGTCCTTGACGCGTATGGTCGCCCCGATCAGCGATTCGCCGGTTTCGGCGTCGACGACCTGGCCGGTAATGACACGTTCCTCATCCGTTGGCGCATCCACAAGCAAATGAGGCGACCCGGTCGGAAAGAGGGAGCCGGCGTAGAGAATGGAAGTGCCGGGCACTAGGAGAGCCGCACTGAATAGGAGCGTGCCTATCCAGGCCTTGCAATGCATGACCATGTGAAAATATTTCGGTGTTAGATTAAGTTTCGAATCGTAGTTAAACGATTTAGTAAGGTCAATATAGGTGGTTTATACTGAGTTTTCAAATCCCAACCGCCGTACTAAGCAAATTTTACTCAAAATTATCCCAGCACGCGTTTACGTACACGCAATATGAATATTTTTTCGAAAAGCAAGGCGGCGGCGGAGCGCAGGTAAAATCACTTCCTGGAAACGGATTGTGTTAATACGGCGAGACACTCCATTATTCCCTCCCGGAAGTTGCCTAGCCGGATATTCTCGTTCGGGGCGTGAATACTATTATCCGGGTTCGGAATGCGCAGCGAAACGGCGGGCAGGCCCAGCAGATTGACGAATGGCCCCATCGGCTGGGAACCACCCGTAGTACGCATCCGCACGGGGTCCTTATCCAGACCGCGACGGACCGCCGCGGTCAGCCAGCGATCGATGGGCGTCCCCAGGTCGGTTCGGAAGGGCACGGATCCGATACTCGAGGTAAAATCAATTAGCTTCGGGTACCTCAGGCGCTCGGCTTCCGTCGGCAGGGAGTCGACGAAGTGGTAACCCCGGTCTTCAATAAACTGGCGCAGCAAGGCCACCTGCCGCTCCCCCGGTGTTTCGGGTACCAATCGCATATCGATCTCGATGGTGACGTCCTCCGGGATCAGTGTCCGAACTTCTTTGCCGGTCCAGCCACTCTGCATGCCCCGCACGTTCAGGCTAGGATACTGTAAGGCTTCCTGATAGGTGTCGCCCAGGGCTTCCTGTTCTGCGATGCCCACCATCTGCCGGATTTCCTCCCTTGTCTCCGGCACCCTGTTCATTTCCTCCTTATCGGATGCGGATAGTTCCACCCCGTCGTAGAAACCGGGGATCAGCACCCGACCGGTCTCGTCCTTCATGGCCGCCAACAGGCGGGAAGCGGCAAATACGGGGTTAGGGGCGAAGTTGCCGTACTGTCCGCTGTGCAGAGGGTAGGCCGGGCCGAAAATCCGCAGTGTCACCGTAGCGATGCCCCGCGCGCCGAAGGTCAGCGTCGGTTCGTTGCTGACGTGGCGGGTACCGTCCATGATCACCAGCATATCGGCGGTAAACAGCTCCCGGTTGGCGGCCAAGGCTCCGGGAAGGTCGTCGCTGCCGAGTTCCTCCTGGAAGTCCATGATGACCTTCACGTTGTATGCGGGTGAGATACCTTCTCGCCGTAGGACGTCGAGTGCCGTAATGAACGTCATGGCCGGCCCCTTGGAGTCGGAAGCCGAGCGGGCGAACAAGCGGAGCTCGGGATCGAAGCCCGATGCCTCCCGATCGACGGTGGTATAACTGCCGTCCGCATTCTTTCGCTTCCATACCGCGCGGTAAGGATTGGGCTGGTCCCAGGCAGTGGTATCCACGGGTTGACCGTCGATCTGCAGGTAAAAAAGCACGGTAGGTAGCGCCGGGTCGACCGTCCTTTGCGCGAAGAGCAGCGGCTGACCGGGGGTCTCGATGCGCGTTACCTTGTAGTCCAGTCCTGCAAAGCGCTCCCTGCACCAGGCCAGGTTAGCCTCGACCTGATCCGAATAGTTGCCATCGTTGGGGATGGTGAGAAAGGTGGTGAGTTCATCGAGGGCGGTAGGGAGGGCGCGGTCGGTTAGCGATCCTATCTCCTCTGTGTTCAGTTGGCCGTAGACAGCTATTGACGCTGTTAATCCAGTCACTAATAAAACCAGTCGGTATACGACTCCTCCATATAACGTGTATCGAACCAAAACGGGGTTGATATATTTCACCAGCTTAATCATATCATATTATGTAAATCGGACACGATTATTACACACAATCATGTCATCATACAACTGGCAGTTGAACGGATGGCCTAACATCTACCGGGATCAGGTCACCATCGAAGATAAGCTACAGGAATACTGTGAAAAGAGCGTTTTGCTTCTTGATCGGAGAAACCTGCTTCCAGCGAAGGAAATTCACCATTACTTACTGGAACGGCTGGTGGAGGAGGAATGACCACGAAAATACATATGCACATCAATCGGGTATCACAACCTACAGCAGCGCGTTCCTTCAAACAGCTGTCGGATAATGGTGCATCGCTTAAACGCGGTCAGGGTCGCAGCACCCACTACGTCCTCCCGATGGAGTGTAATTCACCGGCTTGACTTAACTCGAAATGCTTTTACCTGCGCTCCGCCGCAAACAGCGGGTACGGATACCTCACCCTAGGCGCGCTGTTTCGGATGTAAAGGGGTGACTTGGCATGCTCCCGTATGGAATATTGCTTGCAGCGGAGTACACTGGAGTAGGAAGTCGAGGACGATCATACAAGACAACCCCTGGCATCGAGCCAAAAAATTCGGTATTTTAGTCCACGAAAGCGGACACAGGAGGGAACCGAGAAATAGCTATAAACCAGCGACGGATGAAAGAAGACGATCTCTACGAACAGGCCAGGAAAAAGGTGAAAGCGAAGAAAGGCTTCGTTTCCCATTTGATCGCTTACCTGCTTACCCTGGCCCTGCTGTACGTAATCATGTCCTCCGCAAATAATGGTGACCTGCTTCCCGTGATGATCGTGGCACTGAGCTGGGGCATTGGCGTGGCCGCGCATTATTTCAGCACCTTCGGGACGGAAAACCTGGAAATTTTCGGCGTGAATGCCGACTGGGAAGAAGACGAACTGGAGAAAGAGCTGGACCGCCTGATCCGGAAACGGGAACTGAAAGATCAGATACGAAAAGAGCGTGATCTGCTAAACGACCACGAGCGCCTGGACTTGCGGGAGCCGGTAAAAAGGCCTATGGAAAGGGACGGCTTAGTTTAGTCCGGAAGAGGAGATAACCGCCGGCGCGGATCCTCCAAATGGCACGCCCTTGATCGTTCCCTTTACGGGCGTCTTGACAATCGGAAGTGACCGACTGAACCGCACGAAAATCTCGGGTTGAAGTCTTCAGTGCCCGTCAAATGTGTGCAGCCGACGGTGCGACAGGAGCAGACCGCCCACCGGTCATCGGATCACCCAGCGCCCGGCCGCAACGGCAATAGCCTTCAAAAACCTACATTTAGGACGGCCGGGCCAGCGCCTGGACCGGCTTTTCACATCCTGCAAACCAGGTTTTCCAGCCACATGGAAATTACCTTGCTAACATTTTTCCTCTACACCGGCTTCGTGGCACTTTACGCCAGCTGGCAACTCCGTCGCGACCGGCTGGATACGCAGGACGGGTACTTCCTGGGCGGACGTTCGCTTACGGGAATCATTATCGCGGGCTCGCTGCTGCTGACCAATATCTCTACGGAGCACTTGGTCGGCATGAACGGCTCCGCCTACCGTAACGGGGCCATCATCGTGGCCTGGGAGGTGACCTCCGCCCTGGCGTTGATCGTCGGCGCGCTGTACTTCGCACCGAAGTACCTGAAGATGGGG
Source organism: Lewinella sp. IMCC34191 (assembly GCF_003390935.1). GTDB lineage: Bacteria > Bacteroidota > Bacteroidia > Chitinophagales > Saprospiraceae > Neolewinella. The sequence continues at coordinate 253,247 of NZ_QNQZ01000010.1, forward strand.
CTGACCACCATCCCCGAATTTCTCGAGAAACGCTTTGACGGCCTTACGCGTACACTGGTCGCCCTGTTGCTCATCGTTTCCTTCGTGGCGACGCTGCTACCCATCGTGCTGTACACCGGGGCCCTGAATATCGAGGCCATCTTCGGCATCTCGGATTTGCTGGACATCAGCGTGGAGGAAGGCATCATCGTTACGGTGGTGGTGGTGGGCGTGATCGGGGCCATCTATGCCATCTTCGGTGGGCTTAAGATGGTTGCCTACACGGATACCATTAACGGCTTCGGTTTGCTGGCCGCGGGACTGCTCGTTCCCCTACTGGCCCTGATCGCGATCGGTGAAGGGGACCCGCTGGCGGGACTGTCCAAAGTTTTCAACAATAGCCCCGAGAAATTCGACGTGATCAGTACCGAGCCGGGGATCGGGGAAGGCGCACGCTCGGCTATCCTGCCCTTCGAAGTGCTGTTTACCGGCCTGGTGATCAACCAGCTGTACTTCTGGACGATGCACCAGTCCATTATTCAGCGGGTCCTGGGTGCCGTGAGCCTGAAGGAGGCCCAGAAGGGGTTGCTCTTCACCGGTCTGCTCAAAATACTGGTGCCGCTCATCATCGTACTTCCCGGCCTGATCGGCTTTTATTACTACGGCGAGAGCCTGTACGGTAACCCCGACAGTGTTTACCCGCAGCTCGTAAAGCAGGTATTGCCGCTCTGGCTTACGGGCTTCTTCGTGGCCGTGATGATGGGGGCCATTTTCAGCACCTTTAACAGTACGCTGAACAGCGCGGCCACCGTGTTCAGCCTGGGCATCTATAAGCGCTACCTGGATCGCGAGGCCGGCGAACTGCGGCTGGTGCGGATCGGCAAGTGGACCTCCGCCCTGCTGGCCTTGTTTGCTATCGGGATCGCCCCCTTCGTCGCCAATGCCCCGGACGGTCTCTACCAATTGCTCCAGCAACTGAACGGCATTTTCTTCATCCCGATCGCCAGCGTTATTATCGCGGGCTTCCTGTTTCCCCGGGTGTCCGCTACGGGTGCGAAGGCCGGACTGGTATTCGGGCTGTTGTTTTACGTGGTGATGGACTACGTGGTCCAAGTTCCCTTACACTTCGTACACATCTGGGGTATCGAGTTCGTGCTGAACATCCTCGTCATGCACCTGGTATCGCACTGGGGCTCGAAAGAACCTACCTTTATCATGGCGGACGTGGGCCTGCTGGACCTGCATCCGTGGAAGTACGCGAAGGGATTCAGCATGCTGCTGGTGTTGCTGACCCTTTTTATCTATCTTTCATTGGGTAACGTATAACCCGTTTACATATTTAAATATCGATCTATCATGGCAGAAGCAAAGGTCTTCAGAAACTACGACGCACCGGATGTCTCGGTGGCCGTCCGCGAGCACTACCGGAAGATGCGGAAGAATCAGACAGTTGAATACGTACAGCGCATGCACCGTAAGTACCTCACCTTCGACAAGCCCCTCGACTTGTGGGACGCCATGCGCGAACTCAATAGATTGATCGATGTCAGCGATCCCGATCTCGATCTACCCAACGTACAACACCTGATTCAGAGCGCCGAGGCCATCCGCGCCGACGGTCGCCCCGACTGGATGCAGCTCACCGGCCTCATCCACGACCTCGGCAAGGTCATGTTTCTTTGGGGAAGCGACGAAGACGGCACCAGCCAGGATGAGCAGTGGGGCATGGTCGGCGACGTCTTCGTAGTGGGTTGTGCCCTGCCCGACGCCTGCGTGTACCCGGAATTCAATCAACTCAACCCGGATATGCACGATCCCCGCTATAACACGCCCCTCGGCCAGTACGAGCGGGGCTGTGGCATCGACAACGTCGACCTGGCGTGGGGTCACGACGAGTATCTCTACCAGGTCCTGAACCACCATGCGACGAATACCCTTCCCGCGGAGGCCATGGTTATGATCCGCTATCATTCTTTCTATCCCTGGCATACCGGTGGCGCCTACACGGAAATCACCAACGAAAAGGACGATCGCTACCTGGAGATCATCCGCGACTTCAACCAGTACGACCTGTACACCAAGAGCCAGCAAGTCTACGACTTAGAGGAGGTGCTGGATTACTACCAGCCGATCGCGGAGAAGTATCTGGGTAAGGGGCCCATTTACTGGTAGGCTTTCTACCTGCGCTCCGCCGCCATTTCCCTGCCCTTCCGGTCGATCCGCCGCTCCCCTATGGCGAGGCCGATGCAGATGAGGCCGTAGACGACCAGAACGATCAACCAGCCGCGCAGGCTCCATCCCAGCCCGTAGCTGAACAGGATGGGTGCCGCCGCGCTGGAAACCACCACGAACAGGCGGACGGTACTCTTAATGCTACCCAGGAACCTGGGGCCGTAGCGCTCGGCCCAGAGGGCCGGGGTGTTCACCGAGTCCGTGCCCCCGCTCACGGCCATCAGGCCGAAGAAGACGGGTACGGCCCAGGTGGCTTCGACCAGCATCAGCACCAGCAGGCCCGCCACGGCCGGCATCAGCACGAAGCGTAGCAGCCGGGTGGGCCCGATGCGGTCGATTAGGTCGCCACCGAAGAGTAAAAAGATCACGCGTACGAGCCCGTAAGTGGAGAGTCCGTAAGCCATGGTTTCGGCCGTGTACCCCCGTTCCTCCGCGATCACCGATTGGTTGAAGACCAGCCCCGTAAACACAAATGGGATGAACAGGACGATGGGCAGCACCAACTGAAAACGGCGGTCCCGCAGGACGTCTCCCCGTGACCAGGAGGTAACCTCCGCCGCGCCGGGATCCCGCTTTTGCTGGGCCTCCGCTACGGTGGCGGCCTTCTGGAAATCGTCGTTCCGCCGCACCAGCAACCAGACCAGGGGTACGAAGACGAAGAGCACCGCGCAGCCCGCCATGAGCCATACCGGCGCGTAGCCGTAGCTCGTCATAGCGTAGGTTGCCAGCGGGGGCAGCAGGACCTCCGCCGCCGAGATGCCGATGATGGACAGGGCCAGCGCCCGCCCCCGCCGCTTATCGAAGTAGCGGCCGATGGTCGTGGAGCCGATGAGGGGCATGACGCCCTGTCCGCCCAGCCGCACGATGAAGAGGCCAGCTACCAGCAGCGCGATGTGGTCGGTGAAGGCCAGCAACGCCGTACCGATCAGCAGGAAGCCAGCGGCCACCGTACTTACGTAGCGCACCTTGAGGCGGTCCACCTGGTTGCCGATCACCGGGAGCACGAAGGCCGCCGCCAGGGTAACGGTGGAGTAGATGGCGGCGAAGGTGTTGTCGGCCCAGTCCATCCGCTCCGTCATGCGGGCCACGAAGAGGCTGATGAAGAACGTCTGGCCGACGAAGCTGAAGAAGAAGTGCAGGAAGCCGAAGCCGAGGTACCTACCGTTCTGGCGGGTAAGGATGCCCGGACGGGGCTGGGGGTCCGTCATTTGGTTTGGTTTTTATCGAGTTCTTGTTTCTTTGGCTCGCTTCGCTCACCGGGGGTTTCTCAACACAGATTTACACGGATATAGGGCACGGATTTTGCACGGATTGCCTGCGCCGCTATTTCGGGATTCTCTTAGTTCAATTTGCTTTTCGGGTCGGCTCGCTTCCCTTGATAGGGATATCTCAACACAGATTTACACGGATATAGGGCACGGATTTTGCACGGATTGGCTGCGCCGCTATTTCGGGTTTCTCTTAGCACAATTTGCTTTTCGGGTCGGCTTGCTTCGCTTGCCAGGGATATCTCAACACAGATTTACACAGATATAGAGCACGGATTTTACACGGATTGGCTGCGCCGCTATTTCGGGTTTCCCGTAGCACAATTTGCTTTTCGGGTCGGCTTGCTTCGCAGCCCGGGTGGTATATCGCGGACAAAGTCGGATTAACCGACATCTCCTCCCAAAGTTTTCCTAGTCGGGTAGAAGGCCGGTATTCGCGGACGGACGTTCACCCCGTATGCCGCCACCTCTTGCCTGCTGCATCATGCTGGGTACTGCGAAATATTCACGAAAGCAATCCGCAGTACTACAGAAAATCAGTGATTAATCTGTGCCTAAAATCTGTGGACATCCGTGTTGAAAAATCCACAGGCCGCAGGCCGTCTACCAGCGGGAAGCGAAGCGACCCCACATCTACCAGGGCCGCAGGCCGTCTACCCAGCGGGAAGCGCAGCGACCCCGCGTCTACCAAGGCCGCAGGCCCGTCTACTCAGCGGGAAGCGCAGCGACCCCGCATCTACCAGGGCCGCAGGCCGTCTACCCAGCGGGAAGCAAAGCGACCCCGCATCTACCAGGGCCGCAGGCCCGTCTACTCAGCGGGAAGCAAAGCGACCCCCGCGTCTACCACGGCCGCAGGCCCGTCTACCAGCGGGAAGCAAAGCGACCCCCGCGTCTAATCCACCGGTTCCAGATCACCAAACAAGGTCAGATCAGCCGCCTGCACCTCCTCCCGGAACGATCGCAGATCACCCGTCAGGAACGTATTCACCTGCTCGATGAAGTCATCCGCCATCTCGGTGTATTGATCCATAGCGAGGGTAGCGAGTTGCTGCGGGCGCCCCTCGGTCTGGGAGACGTAGCGGCGGGCGGTGAACATGGTGGCCTGAAGGTTGGTCGGGTTGCGCTGGATGCCTTTCAGGTCTTCGGGCTCCATGACGATCTCTTCAAGGTCGTCGATTTGCTTGACGATTTCCTTGCGGTCGGCGTCGAGCGAGTCCTTGACTTCCGCGGGGGCATTTTTGATTACTTCCGCTACGCGGGAAAGCGACTTGCGGGCCTCCTGCAGCCGGTCAAAAGCGGCGGTTACCTGCACGGTCTTATCCTCGAATTCCCGGTATAAAGCATCCCGTTGGGCGTAGCGTCCGCTGCCGTTGAAGGTGTCTCGGGGATCGGCGTGAATGGTCACCATGGTCTCGTCGGTGTGGTCGCCGTAGGTTAGCTTCAGGCGGTAGGTGCCGGGCACGACGGCCATTCCGCTGGGGGTATCGGCGTCTTCGCGGCGTTCGCGGCGGCTGGGGGATTCGATGCCGTCGCGTCGCATGTTCCAGGCGGTCCGGTTCATGCCCCACTTCGGCTTCTCGGTGTAGGTACGGATGGTATCGCCGCTCTGTACGTCAATGACCTGGATGGTGACCTTATCCTTCGGTGCGGCGACCGGCTCGATTGGATCGTTCTCGTCGGCGTAAGCGGCGCGCATGCTGCCCGTTTCCCGGCCGGGAATGTCTTCCTTAATCTCGGGATCGATCATGGAATATCCGACCATTTGGCTCACGTCTACGGAATCGGCGTCAACTATTTCCGAGGGACCGCCGGGGCGCACCCAGTAGGTGAGCATGGCGCCGTAGGGGCGATCCTCGCCCTGGAAGTCGGCCTGGCCGTAGAAGCGGGTACCCTGGTAAGAGCGGTATTCCCACTGATAGGCATCGGGGGCATCGAAGACGACGAAGCTGTCCTGCAGGATATCCATGCCCTCGCGCGCCAGTTCCCGGAACGGACGAATGTCGTCCAGGATCCAGGCCGCCCGGCCAAAGGTGGCAATGATCAGGTCGTGCTCCCGGGGATGGATCTTCAGGTCACGGGTGCTGACGTGGGGGTAGCCGGCGTCGTGGCGCGTCCAGGTATCGCCGTAGTCGAGGCTGAACCAGAGCCCCTGGTCGGTTCCGAGGAAGAGCAGATTTTCTTCCACGGGGTCCTGTACGATGGCCTGAGCGTGGCCCATCACTTTGTCCTCGTCCACGATGCGGGTAAAGCTGTCGCCGTAGTTGGTAGTATGGTACACCATGGGGCGGTAGTCGCCGCGGCGGTAGTCATTAACCACGACGAAGGCTTCGCCGGGGTTGGTGGGCGAAGATTCGATGTAGGGGATCCAGCTATTAGGATTCATGCCGGTGAGCTTGCCACTCAGTTCGGTCCAGGTGCGGCCGCCGTTGCGGGTCAAATGGAGCAGGCCGTCGTCACTGCTTACCCAGATGACGCTATCGCCGATGGTGTTACCGGTCGCTTCCGGAACGATAGCCAGAAGGGTGGTATGATTTTCCGCCTGGGTGGCGTCGATGGTGAGGCCGCCGCTGATGTCCTGCCGTTGCTTGGTACTATCGTCGGTGGTCAGGTCGGGGCTGATGATCTGCCAGCTGTCGCCGGCGTCGGTGCTCTTGTGCACGAATTGGCTGCCCATGTAGATGGTGTTCGGGTCGCGGGGCGACTGCGCGATCGGCGCGTTCCAGTTGAAGCGAAGGAACTCTCCCTCCGGATGGATGGGTTTGATGGAGATCGTTTTACCGGTCGAGCGGTGTACGCGGCCGAGGGCTCCGCCCTGGCTGGCGGCGTAGACCACGTCGGGTTGGTTGGGCTTGAAGATCATGTCGAAGCCGTCGCCGAAGTAGACTTCCTGCCAGTCGGCGCCGGTAATTCCGCCGCTCTTGAGTCCCTGGCTGGGTCCGACCCAGCTGCCATTATCCTGCAGACCGCCGCCCACGAGGTAGGGGTAGCTCATATCGTAATTGATGTGGTAGAACTGGGCCAGGGGCAGGTTACCGATGAATCGCCAGGTCTTACCGGCGTCCCGGCTGATGTTCATGCCCCCGTCGTTGCCGTCGATAAGGAATTCCGGGTCATTCGGGTCGATCCAGAAGGCGTGGTGGTCGGGGTGGACACTGTTGCCGTAGTTGGCAATCTCTTCGAAGGTTCGGCCGCCGTCGGTGGACTTATCCACGTAGGTGTGGACGTTATAGATGACGTTTGGATTCGTGGGATCAACGTACAGCTCGGCGTAGTAAAAGGGCCGGGTGCCGATGTTCTTGGTACTGACCAGCTCGAAGGTTTCGCCGCCGTCGGTGGATTTGTACAGACCGTTTTCCTTGGCTTCCACCAGCGCGTAGATGATGTCGGAATTGCTGGCGGCAATGGCCAGGCCGATGCGGCCGAGGTTGCCTTTGGGCAAACCGTCCTTGGCGGTGCGGCGCTCCCAGTTGTCGCCGCCGTCCTTGCTGATCCAGATGCCGGAGCCGGGGCCGCCGGAATTGAAGAACCAGGGGTCGCGGTCGAAGGTCCAGGTTGCCGCCACGAGCTTGTCGGGGTTTGTGGGGTCCATGACGAAGTCGGCGATGCCGGTGCCTTCGTTGATGTACAATACTTTTTCCCAGCTTTTACCGCCGTCGGTGGTACGGTACACTCCCCGCTCGGGGTTGGGGGCCCACATGCTGCCCATGGCGCCTACGTAGACCGTATTCTCATCCGTCGGGTGCGGCAAGATGCGGTAGATATGGCGGGTATTTTCGAGGCCCATCATCTCCCAGTTCTTACCGCCGTCGAGGCTGCGGTAGATGCCACCGCCGTAGTTGGCCGAGTTGCGGGGGTTGCCCTCGCCGGTGCCGGCCCAGACGATATTCGGGTTGGCATCGCTGACGGCTACGGCGCCGATGCTCAAATACTTTTCGTCGTCGAAGAGCGGCTGGAAATTGATGCCGCCGTTGGTGCTTTTCCACAGTCCGCCGCTGGCCGTGGCTACGTAGATCTGGTCGCGATCCTCAGGGTTGACATCAAAGCCGGTCACCCGTCCGGACATGCCCGCCGGGCCGATGTTGCGGGGGGCAAGGGCTTTCCAGTGGTCTTCGTTGAGGTCCTGGGCGAGGAATAGCGCCGGGGCGCAGGTGAGCAATACTACGGTTAGGAGTTGCTTGAGTCGGTTCATTTGGTCTGGGATAAGGGGGGAAGATACAGAAGGGGGGAAAACATCGGATGTGTCAGGCCCGAAAAGTTGGCACACATCGGATGTAGGCCAGGGGCTCCGGTAGCGGAATATGCCCTTCCCTGGTGACGAACCTGCTTAAAGCGACGATGGCGTGCGCGTAGACATCGGATGTCTGTCGTTTTGACAGACCTGCCACATCCGATGTCTACACCGCCCGGCTCAAAAATTGAAATGTAGCCTACCGCGCCTCCGGACACTCCATCACTACGGAGATGGAGGGGCTTAGCTCGTATGGCACCCACTGCCCGTCGAGGCGGTGGCGATACCCCTCGTATTTCTTTTTCGGACTGGCCTCCAGCATCGCCGTTACCTCTTTTGTATCGTCCAACATCGTTACGGAGGCTACGAAAGGACCATCTATGTACAGCTTTTCTTCAAACAGGGGCACGGCATAGGAAGCATTGGCATCCTCTCTTTTTATCGTGGTGAAGATGCGTTCCGATTGCAGTTTATCGCCGATTGCCCCATCGGTGTAATCGTACAGATTTATCTCTACATGAAAAGAATCCACCTTCACGTTACTAATGAATAGATTGATGTCCCGCAGGCGGCAGCGCCCATCGTTTTCGATGAGCACGCCGAGCTCCCAGCCTCTTCCCGGAAAATTATATCCCGTTCTAGAGAACCGACCGGGTGGGGGAACACCCAGCTTCTTCGCAGCGAAGTTCATTCGATCCGCAAGTACTTCTACGCCTCCAAGCTCGTAAGCCTTGCTGCGCATGGTGATGGTACAAGCCGCATCGCCCGCTCCCCGGACTTCGCCGACGGTGGATTCAAAATCTTCATAGTTCAGGCAGGAAAATACGATCGGGGTACTTGCGGCCAACTCCTTCCAGGGTAGTTCAAAACGCCCCGCTTCGTCGGTGAGGGTTCCCTGTTGAACGGTCGACAGATAGACGTGGGCGTAGGGTACGGGGCTGCCGTTTTCATCCAAGAGCTGGCAAGCACGCTGGGACAAGCCATAAGTGCTAACCAGTAGACAGCCACTTAGCAGGAGGACCATTCGGATCATCAGGTGTAGTTTCAAAGGGTTAATAGGGTGCCTAACTCGCTCACCACCCCATCATTCCAAGGGTAAGGTGGACATAGGAAATCGTATACAATCTACGCCCTAATCGAGTAGGCTGCTCATCCGCCAATCGTTAAATAATCGGGCACCGGAAAGGGCTTCTGCTTCGATATAGGCTAATTTCGGATGATTGAGCCGGTTTGAATCTAGAATACCTGCTGATGCTTGTCCTCCGTACCGACAACACCTACGATATCTATCGCTTTTTCAGACCTGACACATCCGATGTCCAATCCGCACGATGTATGCGCTTTCCCACCAATCAGTATCTGTCTTATCTCCCCCAGCAGCTGCAACCGCTACCAGCAGCCCCGTGGGAGATTGCCCGTGACCTGGCGGAAATCATTCGAGAGGCGATAGCCAGCTTACCACCGAAATTCAATGTAGCCGGTGATCGGGCCATTCACGAGACCGCCACGGTAGAAGCCAACGTGACGTTTCAGGGGCCCGTCATCCTGGAAGCCGGCTGCCACGTCAAAGCCAATGCCTATTTCCGGCAGGGTGCCTGGCTGGGCGAGAGGGTGACGATCGGCCCGGGCTGTGAGATCAAAAGCAGCGTCATCTGCCTCCGTACGGCCATCGCCCACTTCAACTACATCGGGAACAGCCTGATCGGTGCTGACGTCAACTTCGAGGCGGGGTCCGTCACCGCCAATCACTTCAACGAGCGGGAGGATAAAGCGATCTCGGTAATCCTGAATGGGCAGCGCCACGCGACCGGGGTAACCAAGTTCGGGGCGGTAGTCGGGGATCGATCCCGGATCGGCGCCAATGCCGTGCTCAGCCCGGGAACGATCCTGGCGCCGGACACGATCGTCGGCCGATTGCAGTTGATTGATCAGGAGCGCCCGAATGGATACTGACCTTCCTCATACTACCTTATTCCATCAAGCTTTATCAAATAATAAGGCACAACGGTCCGAGCACATCGAAACAGGAAACGTACATTGCCTTCCATGAAGCTATCCGCACTCATCCTTCTCCTGGCCATCTCCCTCACCGCCTGCCAGGAAGAAACCACCCCGCCTCCAATGGACAACCCCCAACCCGAGCAATCCGCTACGGAATCCACCCCCGACAGCGTCCTCCGCCACGCCGTCTTTTTCGCCTTCCAGGACGAGGCCACCGACGAGCAAATCACCGAGGTACAACAAGCCTTCAGCAACCTACCCAACGAGATCGAGGAGATCCGCGGCTATGAATGGGGCACCAACAACAGTCCCGAAAACCTAAACAAGGGCTTTACCCACGCCTTCTTCCTCACCTTCCACAGCGAGGCCGACCGCGACGCCTACCTGCCCCACCCCGCCCATCAGGCCTTCGGGCAGAAGCTGGGACCGGTGCTCAAGGACGTGTTCGTGGTGGATTACTGGGCGCGGGAGGACTGATGCCGTACCCGATACACACAAAGTCGACTAAAACCCGATTCGTAGCGGGATCCAGATCGCCCCGCGGCTTCTCCGGTTATCAAACTGCAACCACCGCAGCGAATACCCGAACCCAAACCCGACTTCAACATTCAAGTGCTTCCCCAGATTACGGCGGATCCCCCAGGTGGGAATGATGCTGATTCCCTTATCGGCACCAATCCCCCGCTCGTCGGTAATCGTGAACCAGCCCGGATGGTAGGTAACGGGGAGGGAAAAAAAGTTCGCGGCATTCCGGGCCGTCCATTTGTCTTTGCGCATGCGCTTGTCCAGATTGTAGTACCAGCGAGGACTTGCCGCAATAACCGGTACCAGAGCAAAGTCGGTCGTCTCGTAATAGCTTCCCCACCGTACCCCGGCGTCCATTCCGGCACTTAGGCGGGCCACTACCTGGCGCCCCAGGGGAAGCTCCGCATACCCCCAGGCCCCCAGGTAGCCGATCTGCGCTCCGTACACCCGCTCGACCGCCCCCGCTTCCGCAGACTGTGCGTGGGCAAAATTTGAAAGGAAGAGAATAGAGAAGATTACCGGGTAGAAAAGCGATTTCATCAAACTAGGTTTTTAGGTGCTACCGGCAGCCGCCAACCGACTACCCGTAAAAGAAAGCTGAATGTAGTCGCTCCATTGCACGGTAACTCCCGCCCGCCCCCGCTTTAAAATTTAAATAACGCTTCCCCGACCGCCGCCCTAGCCACTTCCAGCCCCCCATGGACACAAAAACTTTACATTTTCACCAACCGTTTAAGCTACGCCCTCCACCTACTATCTTCTATAACCTTGTCTAGAACTGAAATACGTTGACCCAAAATCAGCGATTTTATGTCTAGCCACCGCATCCGCCCCCGGCGCCGGTTTAGCCTCGATTTTAAGCGCGCCCGGGTGCGCGACTTTGAATCCGGAACCTT
>NZ_QNQZ01000011.1 GCF_003390935.1 Lewinella sp. IMCC34191
AGGGCCATAGTCACAAATCCAGTGTCGCAAACCTTCCTCGAAAAGAAGATCCGGTCGCATTCGTTAATTCTACGGCGTTGAACCTCGCCTGCCATTGATGTCAAAGATCGTGGCGCCGGCAGGTCACCTAAGACCCTCGTTTCAGTCGCATCAGCCCCCTATGGGCCCACGCTGAAACACCAGCTTTTTTCTTCATTTGTTCGCCTTGCTTCCAAAGCGGCTGCAAAAGTACAGCAAGTTTTTTAACTGTGCAAGTGATGTAGAAAATTTCTTTTCAAATCATCCGCCCGCCTAGTCCATCTCCCACCGCTCGTTCGCGGGGGCCGCAAAGGTACGATCAATGATCGCGCCCCTGCAAGTCTTTTGAAAGATTTTTTTCAATTCCTTTTGAGGCGAAGCTTCCGTCGCGCTGAGGCCGTTGCCGCATGCGCCTAGAGACGAAAAAGAAACCAAAAAAGGGGAGCACGCCAATTCGACAAGGACTTGCCAGTGTTGGGGCGCAGGATTGTAAACGCCCCACCCTAGTGATGGTTTAACGCTCTCTCATTTTTTTTGAAATTCTACTTCTAGCCTGGAAAACAGTGCGCCCATAAGCCCTTTAGCATCCTAGGGTAATTGTGTGAAATAGGAATTTACCCCCCTTTACTGCATAGGGCTTTTATCCTGCGCTCCGCCGCAAAAATTGTTTAGGGCTATCAGCGAATTAGCTCCCGGGCGAAGGTGGAAGCAAAGGGTGCGATGGGAACCGTAGACATGAGCCGTAGCTCCTGTATCAAGTTGGTCTCCCCATTAAGGAAAGCCAGTACGCGATCTGCGGGATTGTCCCGGAACAAGTTGACGAACACCCGATCTCCGGGAAGCACCTCATTCTGCAGGAGCCGCAGCAAGGTCGCATCATATAGTATGTGGCGCTCCGGCCAGGGGGAGAGATCGGGCAGGCGGGGATAGGCCTCCGCGATCTGCATCATCTTCCGCTGTACATTATAGAAGGTATAGCCGGTGGAGGGACGGGCGTCTCCCCCGCCCAGACCGATATGAATGAGCTTCCCTTCCCGCCTGGGAAAAGAATAGGTGGTCATCGGGATGTTCCCCGCTTCCGTATGCTCGATGCGGTACCGGCCTTCGGTCCAATGGCGAGCGATGTATTCTTTGAGTAGGCGGTCGTACGTTTCCGTCTGTAGATGCTGGTTGCTGAAAATAGCAATCTCTACCACCGCCCGGCGCCTGGAAAAGGGAAGGACATAGAAGAAGCGAGTTTCCCCGTGCTGCGGCGTACGGAAGTCCATCAGGCTGGCCACGACCGGATCGAAGGTGTCCTCCTCGGTTTCCACGTACCAGCCGCGGAAGTGCTGATCTAGGTAGGGCGCTTTCACCTCCCGGTGATCGAGCGGGTGCGGCAGACTGCTGAAGGCCTGCCTGGCGTATACCGTTTCGCCTTCTACGGTAAGCTGCACACCCTCGCTTGTATTTCGAATGTCGGTGGCGCGGGCGTAGCGCCGATCAAGGCCGGGAACTTTCGAAAGTGCCGCCTGGGTCTTAGCATAGAAATCCGCGCTACGGATCAGCTTATAGGTGTAGGCACCCAGGTCGCACGATAAGTCGGTATCCGTATTGTGAAGGGTCACGCGGTTCCACCGCTGGCGTACGATGTCGTCGAAAGGCCCCTGGCCCATTTCCCAGAACGACCAGGTCCGGTCATTGCCTCCCTTGCGCTCCGGATCTACCAGCAATACGCGTTGGTTGGTAAGCTTGCCGGCTTCATGCAGATGATAGAGCAAGCTGAGTCCGGCCAGCCCCCCGCCGATGATGGCCAGGTCGTACTGTTTCATAGGGCCAGGTTAAGGACGATGAAGAAGAATAGCTGAGCGAAGAGGTATACCGGCAGGAGCGGGCTCCGGTACCGTATCCGCAGCCACTGCAGGGGAAGGGAGATGATAAAGGCCACCACGGCCCACATGAGGTAATTCTGTAGCGGAATGATGTTATCCGCCCACTGCCAATAGTCCAGGCTGATGGCGACCGGTTCGATGGCTACGTCGTACAGGGCGATGATGACGCTCGCCAACAGGGCGGTGCGTAGCGGTCCGTCGACTATTCTCGCCGCCAGGTCATTCGTGGCCAGCGTTAGCGCGCACCAGTTGAGCGCGATAACGAAGGGGACACCCAGCCACTGCCACCACATCGTAGCCCCGTAAACGTACTCTCCGAATATGGCGCCCGTGGCGACTCCGATGGCTTCGGTCGCGAAGGTGAATAGGTAGGCCAGTAATAGCCAGATCCATAATCGGCTATCCCGATTGCGCTGGTAAAGGCTGAAGATCAACAAGCCGTTTAGGACGAGCAGCAAGCCGTCCGTCGTATACCGGGTGACGGGCAAGACGGCCGGCAGGGTGTGCGCCAGTGCGCCGGAAGCGAAAGCGAATACGAGGAAGTAGGCCAGGTAACGCTCGGAAGGCGTTAAGCCTCGACGGGCGGGAGTGGCGGTGGAAGATGCTGTTTGCGGCAAGTCGTCCTGTTTTAAGGATACGGTATAGACGTTGTAGTCTATAAATGGTTGGGTAGGCATCAGCCCTGCATGAATATGGAACGAATTACCTTTTTGCCGAATACAGCAATCCATACCTATTATGCAGTTCAACCGCTTTTTATTCACTCTGGCTTTTGGCTGGCTGGCTATTGCCCTCCCCGGGCAAGATAATTCAGTGACGCGTCCGCCGATTATCGACATCCATGTACACGCCCTGCCGGTTAGCCCTGCTTTTACCAGTGCGCTATGTCCCTGGTTCCTGACGGACATGCCCGGCGGCGACCCCAACGATCCGGCGCCGGCCTTCTTTACCGACGACTGTGATGATCCCCTGCCAGCTGCCGCCAATGACGAAGTGATGCAGGAGGAAGTCCTGCGGCGCATCCGGGAAATGAATATGACGATGGTCGCCTTCGGGGCACCGACCATCCTGCATAAGTGGTATGATGACGCTCCGGCGGGGCGCATTATTCCGGGGATCGGCATCGACCCGAATATGCCGGTCGACAATTTTAGGGATTCGCTAAGCAGTGGCTTTTATAAGGTTGTCGCCGAGGTGGCGCCTCAGTACCAGGGTTTGTCTCCGAGCGACTCCATCTTTACCCCCTACTTCGCCGTAGCGGAAGAACTCAACATCCCGGTAGGGATACACATGGGAACGGGCGGTAACGGCGTGGCTAATTTGACTAGTCCTAATTACCGTGCTTCGCTGGGTAATCCGCTCCTGCTCGAGGAGATGCTGGCCCGGCACCCGAAGCTCAAAATATGGGTCATGCACGCCGGCTACCCACTGGTAGACGAACTGATCGCCCTGATGGGGGCACACGCCTACGTCTATCTGGATATTTCCGGCTTTATCTGGAGCTATCCGCTGGCGGAAGTCAATTACGTGATTGAAAAACTGGTGCGTGCCGGATTCGGGAAGCGCATCATGTATGGTACCGATTTTCTGTTCTGGCCCCGCATGTTTGAGACTTCCATCGGGGTGATCGAAGATGCGGACTATCTCTCCGAAGAGCGGAAGCGGGATATTCTCTTTCATAATGCCGCTCGCTTCTTCCGGATGGAGGGCGGGGATTTTGACTGGCCGGAGGAGTAGGAGTGGTTTGGGTGGCGGGGTGCGGGGCTTCGCCGGATGGTCGTGTGGGATATGGCTTTGGAAAGGAAGGGTGCCTGGAGCTGGAGCTACAGGACCCTGTGCGGGGTGGAGGAGCTCCAGATCCGCTGAAAAATATGATGGGACCTAGCCTTGGAAAGGAATACTGCCTGGAGCTGGAGCTCCAGGACCCCGTGTGGGGTGGAGGAGCTCCAGCTCCGCCGAAAAGTATGACGGGACTTGGCCGTGGGAAGGAAATGTGCCTGGAGCTGGAGCTCCAGGACCCTGTGCGGGGTGGAGGAGCTCCAGCTCCGCCGAAAAGTATGACGGGATCTGGCCGTGGAAAGGAATGCTGCCTGGAGCTGGAGCTCCAGGATCCTGTGTGGGGTGGAGGAGCTCCAGCTCCGCCGAAATGCACGACGGGACTTGCCATTGGAAAGGAAATGTGCCTGGAGCTGGAGCTCCAGGACCCTGTGCGGGGTGGAGGAGCTCCAGCTCCGACGAAATGCACGACGGGACTTGGCCGGGGAAAGAAATGCTGCCTGGAGCTGGAGCTCCAGGACCCTGTGCGGGGTGGAGAAGCTCCAGCTCCGCCGAAATGCACGACGGGACTTGCCATTGGAAAGGAAATGTGCCTGGAGCTGGAGCTCCAGGACCCTGTGCGGGGTGGAGGAGCTCCAGCTCTGCCGAAATGCACGACGGGGCTTGGCCGTGGGAAGGAAATGTGCCTGGAGCTAGAGTTCCAAGACCCTGATCGGGGTAGACAAACTCCTGTAGATCCAGCCAGCCCCCCTCAATCTACCCTACCCGTAAACATCGGCAGGTATTCAGGATGGATATATGTGTGTGGCCACTCTTCCCAGTCCTTTACGAGCCCAGCCTTCACGGGGTTGTTAACGACGTACCACATGACCCGCATAAACTTCCCCTGCCTGATGCGACGGTCGAAATAATCCTTTTCCCAGAAAGGCTTTCCGGTAGTACTTAAAATTCGATTGGCCAACCTGGCAGTAAAGCTTTTGTGCGATTGCAGCAGCTTGGAAGACTTGAGCACATCTACGTGTGGCGGTGCCTCGATCACTGCGTGTACATGGTTGCCCATAACGCAGACGCCGTAGACCACGACTTTTCGTTGCTGTGCCAATTCCAGCCAGGACTGCATAACAAGATCCGCGATATCTTCCTTCTGCAAATAAAGTGGACCGCTAACGGCCCCGTCCAGGAGATCGTCCACAGCTAATTCGTAGCGAGCATTTATTTGGCCGGCGTATCTATTAAACTCTCGATTATATACCTCGGGTGGTAAACCGATGAGTTTGGCTCGAATAGTGTCCAAGTTGCGTTGGCGTTGCTTTTGCAGCCTCTCCAATTCGCAAGAGGGTACGCTGCCGTGTAAGCGGTAGTTGATGTGTACCGGACAATGGCGAATATCGTCGTGGGGAATTTTGCCGTTTGCTACGTCAGTTGCCATGGGTTGCATGGCATTAAATTACACTATTTGTTTCTTATTCAAAAATATTAAACAGTTTTTACAATGGTTTCTTCCCCTCCTACTCGTATATACTTTACTTGTGATAGGTGACCTCCACCAGCGTAGACATTGATTTAGTCTGACTGAACAGTCGGTCACTTATTTAACGAACCGGCGGAAGCGTGGAGTTGTGGAACTTAGTCATGGAAGGCCAATACGCCTGGAGCTGGAGCTCCAAGGACCCT
Organism: Lewinella sp. IMCC34191; assembly: GCF_003390935.1. Taxonomy (GTDB): domain Bacteria; phylum Bacteroidota; class Bacteroidia; order Chitinophagales; family Saprospiraceae; genus Neolewinella. The sequence continues at coordinate 5,340 of NZ_QNQZ01000011.1, forward strand.
GTGCGGGGTGGAGGAGCTCCAGCTCCGCCGAAATGCACGACGGGACTTGCCATTGGAAAGGAAATGTGCCTGGAGCTGGAGCTCCAGGACCCTGATTGGGGTGGATAAGTTCCAGCTCCGCCGAAATGCACGACGGGGCTTGGCCGTGGGAAAGGAATGCTGCCTGGAACTGGAGCTCCAGGACCCTGATCGGGGTGGAAGAATTCCACAACCCCGGAGACTACAGCAGATTAAACCGGTGCTTAACCGCTGAGCTGGCCAGTAAATATACCTTGCGCGTATCCGCTACCCGGATGCGGCGCTCGGTGACGTGGCGAGCGGGGGAGCTGCGGATCTTTTGGAAAAGCTTGGTGTAATAGACGTAAGCCAGATAGACACCAAGGCGGGCACTGGCCGGCAATTGTTTGATGCCGATGTAGGCGTGGTCGAAGTCGGCTTTAATGTCCGCTTCGATGGAGGCTTTGATGTCGTTGTCGAATTTATTGTAGTCGACGCCGGGGAAGTAGACCCGGCCGCGATCGTGGTAATCCGAACGAATGTCGCGTAGGAAGTTGATCTTTTGGAAGGCGGCACCAAGCGAGCAGGCGGAGGCTTTGAGCCGTTCGTACTCTTCCGTGTCCCCATCTACGAAAACTTTGAGGCACATCAGCCCGACGACCTCGGCTGAGCCGTAGATGTACTCCTTGTATAAGGAGGGGTCGTACCGCGTATTATCGAGGTCCATTTCCATGCTATCCAGAAAGGGATCGATCAGGTCACGGCCAATATCGTAGCGGTGGGCTACTTCCTGAAAAGCCTGCAGGATAGGATTGAGGCTAATACCCGCCTCCAACGCGTGATAGGTATCATCCCGAAAGCGCTGAAATAGGGCCTGTTTATCCTTATGGTGAAAGGTATCCACGATCTCATCGGCAAAACGGACGAATCCGTATATACCATAGATCGGCGCACGCAGCGGCTTATCGAAAACCCGGATCCCCATGCTGAAGCTGGTGCTGTAGCGGCGGGTAACGAGGGAAGCACATTCCCGACAAACTTGGTGGTACAGGTTAAGCATGGGCGGGCTGGGCTCTGAGGATATCCCGGGCGGCAACCTGACCGGAGATGATGCTGGGTGGCATGCCGGGACCCGGGGTGGTCAATTGACCGGCATACCAAAGGTTTTTGAGTTTTTTGCTGCGCAGCTTTGGCTTTAGGAAGGCAGTCTGCGTGAGGGTGTTGGCCAGACCGTAGGCATTGCCACGGAAGGCATTGTAGTCTTCTCGGAACTCCCGGTGGGCATAGCCCCGGCGATACACGACGTGCGGGCGGATGTCGAAACCGATACGTTGCTGCAGGCGATCGCACATGAGGTTCCAGTAATGTTCCCGGCGTTGGGGATTATCGCCGAGGTCGGGCGCCAGGGGAAGGAGAAAGAACATATTTTCGAAACCCTCCGGAGCAACCGTAGGATCGGTGACCGAGGGAGAACAGACGTAAAATAGGGGATCTTCCGGCCACGTAGGTTCCTCGTAGATCTCGTGGGCATGCCGGTTGAAGTCGGCATCGAAGAAGAGCGTATGGTGATGCAGCCCCGGCACCTTGCGGTTCAGCCCGACATAGAAGAGTAAGCTGGAAGGGGCCATAGTACGTTTGGACCAGTAGTCTTCTGTGTAGACGCGGTCAGCAGGTTCCAGGATCTGCTGCTCAAAGTGATGGTAATCGGCAGCGCAAACGAGCACGTCGGTAGGATAACGGTTGCCATCCTCCGTAATGACTTCGGTGACTTCACCACCGGTGGTGATGACCTGCGTTACCGCAGCGCCCGATACGATCTCCACGCCCTGCTCCCGCGCCACGGCCGCCATCCCCTCGATGATTTTGTGCATGCCGCCCAGCGGATACCAGGTACCCAACTCCAGATCGGCGTAATTCATCAGGCTATACAGGGCGGGGGTGTTGGCCGGGGTGGCCCCCAGAAACAAAACCGGAAACTCCAGCAACTGAATCAGCTGCGGATGTTTGAACAGCTTCCGGACGTAGGATGCCATGTCGGTCAGCATCTGCAAGCGGAAGGCGGATTTAAGTACACGCAGGTCCGCAAAATCGAGAATGCTGTGACCGGGCTTATGGACGAATTCGCTAATCCCGACCCGGTATTTATATTCCGCTTCCTCCAGAAATTTCCGCAGGTTGGCGGAGCTGCCTGGCTCGAGCCGCTCGAAAAGTTCAAAGAGCTCTGCCGTTGAAGCGGGCACTTCCACCCGATCCTCTACTCCAAATACTACTTCATAGCTCGGATCGAGGCGGACCAGTTCGTAATAGTCGCTGGCCTTGCGCCCGAAGGCATTGAAGAACTGCTCGAAAATTTCCGGCATCCAGTACCAGCTCGGACCCATATCGAAGGTGAAGCCTTCCGCCTCAAACTGGCGGGCCCGGCCGCCAAGGCCGGGATTCTTCTCCAGCAACCGCACCCGGTAGCCCGCCTTAGCCAGATAGGCGGCAGCGGAAAGGCCGGCAAAACCGGCCCCAATAATGGTGGCAGTAGACTTCAAGCAGTGTTGTGGTTAGTGTCCTGTATGGGCGTAACACCGGATTACCGGAACGGTTTATCGGTTGTAAGCGCTCATCGTATTTGCCAAGCCATGGGCGCAAAAGCTCAGACAGGCAGCCGCTGCGTCTTCCACCAGCTTTGGAAGGGCATCGAGCTCTTCCGGCTTCCATTCGCTGAGAACGTAGTCGGCCTGCTGGCCCGGGTGAAAATCCTTGCCGATCCCGACACGGAGACGGGCATAATTATTCCCCCCAGTCATCTGATCGATGTCCTTCAGACCATTGTGACCGGCATCGCTGCCCTTGCCGCGCAGGCGCAGGCGTCCGAAGTCGAGGTGGAGGTCGTCCATGACCACCAGCAGCCTTTCCTTAGGGATCTTTTCGGCCTGCAGCCAGTAGCGGACCGCTTTCCCACTCAGATTCATGAAGGTATTCGGCTTGAGCAGGATCAGTTGCTTGCCACGGTGGCGAATGCGCGCCACGTCACCGAGATTTTCAGTTTTCCAGTCATCCGTCAGGTCTTCCAGCACCCGGAAGCCGACGTTGTGGCGGGTATCTTCGTATTTGGGGCCGGGGTTGCCGAGGCCAGCGATGAGGAACTTCATGGGGGCAAAGGTAAGCGGACATCGTCGGTGCGGCCGTTGCCTTTTCAGTTCAAGATTGGGTGGCTTAGGTTGTTTTTGACTCTCTCACCTAAAAAACCCCACCGTGAAAACTATCCGATACGGCTCGACCGCCCTCTTTCTACTGGCTTGCCTCCCACTGTTCGGTCAGTGGTTGCCGACAAATTTTCCGTCCGAATATCGTGTGACCGAGCTGAACGTATCCGGCCGCCGGATTATAGCCAACCTTGGTGGCGCGGTCTTCGTATCAACGGACGGCGGGCAGACCACCGAATGGATCACGGAGGGTGACGGCCTTCCTTTCGCTCCTTACGCTTTGGTTACGGATTCTGCTCTGTTTGTGACCGCCAGCGATTACAACATCTACCGTACGACCGACTGGGGAGAAAACTGGCAAGCCGCAACCTTTGATCCCGCGCCCGCTTCCCTTACTCACTTCAGTGATTTATTTACCAATCGCGCCGGGGATAAGTTCGCCGTCAATGACCGGGGGCAGCTTTACCGCTCCGCGGATGGCCTCCACTGGAAGGAAGTCATCATCGAAGGTCCGGACCTCAATACCGACCAGTTTTTGCTTTCCGGAATTGCCCTAGGGAATGATACGCTACTGCTCGGCCTGGCGGGAGGGGTCTTTCGCTCCGGCGACGATGGCTTGACCTGGACCTACCGGGAATTTTCCGAACGTGGATTACAGGTTCATCGCCTGGATACCACCCTACAGGGGGCTCTGTACGCCGCTACCACCGGATCCGGAGTGTACCGGTCGCTGGATGGCGGTGTGGACTGGGAGCCGCTAAACAACGGTTTGCCCGACCAGCGAAGAAACATCTTGGACATGGAGATCGTCGACGGTAACGATGTATACATCACCAACAATATTGACAGGGATGACCCTGGAAACCTGTACCGGTACAATACGACAGAAGAACGGTGGGAGAAGCTGTGCGCTAACGAAGAGGCGGAATTTGTCTTCGATCAGTTGGTTAGCGACGAAACACATCTGTACGCTAGCATCTCGGACAATAAGGGTATTTGGAAGCGCCCCCTGGTTGAGCTCACGGGGTCCGAATGCTCTATTACCTCCACTACGTCGATAGCTTCGGTACAGGCCTTACGATTTTATCCTAATCCGGTCCGTGAGCAAGTTATCATCGACCGTGATTTTTCCGGCATGAAAATAGCTTACTCGATCCTCAATGCCTTCGGAAGGGAAGTAAAAAACGGCCACCGGCAGCCCACCGACGAACGGATGCAAATCGATCTGCGGCAACTCCCTGCCGGGCCCTACTTCCTTTCCTTGCTCACGGGAGAGGGTGATCGTTACACTGCTCGACTCCTGAAACAGTAGTGATCGGGGCGAAGCTTCCTACCTTCGCGCCCCATGCAGTTTTCGCTCCTCCATACCGATCAGCCGTCAGCCGCCCGCGCCGGCGAGCTCATCACCGACCACGGTACCATCCAGACCCCAATATTCATGCCGGTGGGCACCTTAGGGACCGTAAAGGGCGTCCACCAAAGCGAGCTGAAGGAACAGGTCAAGGCCCAGATCATCCTCGGCAACACCTACCACCTGTACCTGCGCCCCGGCACCGAGATCCTCGAAGCCGCCGGTGGCCTGCACCGCTTCATGCAGTGGGAGGGACCCATCCTTACCGATAGCGGCGGCTACCAGGTGTTCAGCCTGGCCCATCGCCGCAAGATCACCGAGGAGGGCGCCACCTTCGCCAGCCACATCGACGGGAGCAAGCACCTCTTCAGCCCCGAGAGCAGCCTCGCCATCCAACGCAGCATCGGGGCGGATATCGTCATGGCTTTCGACGAGTGCCCCCCCTACCCTTCTACCCGCCGGTACACCGAGGACAGTATGCACCTCACCCACCGCTGGCTCGAGCGTTGCGTGACCTTCATGCGGGAAAGCCAGCCGAAGTACGGCCATTCCCAGGCCCTCTTCCCCATTGTTCAGGGCGGCAGCTTCGACGATCTGCGCAAACAGTCCTGTGAGTTCATCGCCTCCCAGGACCAGCCCGGCAATGCCATCGGCGGCCTCTCCGTTGGAGAGCCTATTCCGGATATGTACCGCATCACCCAACTGTGCTGCGATATCCTACCCAAAGACAAGCCCCGCTACCTCATGGGCGTCGGAACCCCCGCTAACATCCTGGAGTGCATCGCCCGCGGTGTTGACATGTTCGACTGCGTCCTTCCCAGCCGCAACGCCCGCCACGGCATGCTCTACACCCGCGACGGCATCATCAACATCAAGAACGCGAAGTGGAAGAACGACCACTCCCCCATCGATGCCCGCCCCGACGCCGCCCCGACCTCCCAGGTACACAGCAAGGCCTACCTCTGCCACCTCATCCGCTGTGGCGAATTACTGGCCGGCCAGATCGCCACCCTGCACAACTTGGCCTTTTACCTTTCCCTGGTCCGCGAGGCCCGCGAGCGCATTATCGATGGCAGCTTCCTCGGCTGGAAAGACGAGTTGGTACCCCAGCTCGAGCGGCGTCTCTAGAAGAGCCGTAGGCTCGTCTATTAGCCAGGAGCGCAGCGATCTGTCGTCTACCAGGGCTGAAAGCCCGTCTACCAGCGGGAAGCGTTAGCGACCCCGCGTCTACCAGGGCCAGAGGCCCGTCTACTAGTCAGGAGCGCAGCGATCTGGCGTCTACCAGGGCTGAAAGCCCGTCTACCAGCGGGAAGCGTCAGCAACCCCGCGTCTACCAGGGCCAGAGGCCCGTCTACTAGTCAGGAGCGCAGCGATCTGGCGTCTACTAACAACCGAAGGCCCGTCTACCAGCAAGAAGCGAAGCGACCTTGCGTCTATTACCTACCTTTGCCAAAATCCCGAACCATCATGGCCCTAAAATACCGTCGCATCATGCTCAAACTGTCCGGTGAGACCCTGATGGGCGACCAGCAGTACGGCATCGATCCGAAAATGCTCACCTACTACACCAAGCAGATCAAGGAACTGATCGACATCGGCGTAGAAGTGGCGGTAGTCATCGGTGGCGGCAATATTTTCCGGGGGCTATCCGCCGCGGAATCCGGGGTAGAGCGCACGCAGGGCGACTATATGGGCATGCTCGCCACGGTCATCAACGGCATGGCGCTCCAGAGCATGATGGAAACCCACGGGGTCTTCACCCGCCTGGTTTCCGCCATCGAAATGCAGCAGATCGCCGAGCCGTACATCCGCCGGCGCGCCATTCGCCACCTGGAGAAAGGACGGGTCGTCATCTTTAGTGCCGGTACCGGCAACCCTTACTTCACCACGGACAGCGCCGCCGCCCTACGCGCCAATGAGATCGGTGCCGACGTGATCCTGAAGGGAACCCGGGTAGACGGCATCTATACCGCCGATCCCGAAAAAGACCCCAGCGCCACGCGCTACGACAAGATCTCCTTCCGGGACGTGATGAATAAAAACCTGCGGGTCATGGACCAGGCCGCCTTCGCCCTCTGCGCGGAGAACGATCTGCCCATCATCGTTTTCGACATCAACGAACCCAGCAACCTGCGCAAGATCATGTTCGGCGAGAAGGTGGGCACGCTCGTGACCAATGTCTAGGTAAAAAGAGCGTCCGCTGATATCCCAGGATACCAGCGGACGCTCCTCAAACAACAGGCTTCCCTTACCGGTCTACCCGCAATTTAGCGGTACCGATTCCGGCCGTTCCGCGGGTCAGGACGATGTACGTACCCACCCGCAGATCGGGGGTTACCGTCGTGCGGTAAGTCGGTTCACTGTAGCGCTCCCGCCAGACTTCGCGGCCGTCGATCGACATGATCCGGAGATCGGTAAAGGACCGGGGACTCTCCACCGTGAAAGCGGCACTTGTCGGATTGGGGAACAGCCCGATCGTTTCTGCCCGTGGTTCGCGGGCCAGGCCGGTGGATTCGCACAATGCGGAAGGCTCTCCCATATCCGTCGGTGGCGTTGTGCCGGGGCTCAGATAAAACTTATCCAGCAGGGCGCCATCTTCGCGGAAGACTACGGAAAGGGTGTGCATACCGCTGTCCAGGTAAAAGGTGACCGGGTTAGCCGGATCCCCGTCGTGGACGTCGTCCCAGGCCCAGTCGGGGCCACCGGTGATGCTGTTCCACAAGATCCAGTCGCCGTCATCCATCCGGATCCAGAAGGAATCGTCGTTCGCGGAGGGTGCGGTCACCCGTCCAAACAGGGTATAGCTGGTGGAATCCATTACGCTAAAGGACATGACGATCTGATCGTCCGCCTCCTCGGACGCCGCTTCCAGAATTTCCACGCCCGTTGCCGTAGCCGCGTACTTGCCATTGGAGGCCGTTTCATCTTCCGTGATCACCCAGTTCGCGCCCACCGTACCGCACTCGACGTCCAGCCAGACGCCCGGGTCTACGTAGTCCGCGCTCCGCTGGATCGTCACGGCCAGGGTATCCGTGGTCCGGGCACCGTCATTATCCGTTACCGCCAGTACGAATTCGTACGTCCCCGGTGCCAGTGCGACGGAGTCCATAGCCTCCGCGGAGACCTGCTCGCCGGCGAGCGACCAGTTGTAACCTGCGATCGTTCCGTCACCATCCGTACTGCCATTCGCGTCGAGGTGTACCATGACGGCCAGGGTGTTCAGACTGTCGGTCAACGTCTGGTCGCTACCGGCCTCCGCGACCGGTGGCACGTTATCGACGGCTCCGGAGTTGCCCGTGTAGGTAGTGAATGTCATGATGCTGGCGGCCGGCAGGCTCACGGCGAGGGCGCCGTCCGTCGTCGGATAAGTACCCAGCGGCTCCAGATTGCGGGTAGTGTCCGTAACGTAGCCGGTCAGCTCGCTGTAGGCGGACGTACCCAGATTCAGATCCAGGCTCAAGGCATTCCCGCTGGGATTTACGGCCACGATCACCATGGTCGTATCGGTTTTGTAGGCGGTAATATCCGCTCCGGTGGAGTGGGCAACGTCAACCCGCACGGCACCCGGCCGGATGAATTTGGAGAAGTGGCTCATGACGTAGCCGCGCTTGGAGATATTTCCGTCGTCCTGGATCAGGCCGTAGAAGCGACGTATGTACCACCAGATGTAGGCGTTGAAGTTTGCCTGCATCGTTCCCGATATTTCGGTACCCACGCCCAGCGCATTGGGCCAGGCGTTGGCGTCGGTGTTGCTGTCCGTGTAATGCTCGGTCATCCATACCTCCTTCCCCTTTTCCCGGGCCAGGGGGTAATCCCGGATCGTAGCGCCGTAGAGGTGACCGCCCACGATGTCCAGGTTTTGTTCCGCTACCGGATCGTTGAGGATCGGATCGGTATAGGCGTGATTAAAGCCCAGGGCTTCGGAAGCTACTAGGTTGATTCCCTCAAATTTGTCGCCCTGCTCCTTAACGAAGGTAAGCAACTGTTCGGGCGACCAGTCGCAGGATTCGTAGGTGGCCCCGGACCAGTCCGGTTCGTTCTGCACCGAGATGGCATGCAGGGGAGCTCCGTTCATCTCCATGAAGTCGGCGAAGCCCATCAGGTGTTCGGCGTAATCGTCGTAGTACTCCGGCAGGAGTTCGCCACGGACGATATCGTTGTTGGTCTTCATATTGACCGGTGGAGACCAGGGGCTGGCCAGAATGATCGCTCCGAGATTGTGGGCCTGTCGAGCAACCGGTACCTGTAACTCGTAGATGCCGGAATCCGATGGGGCCTTGATCCGGAGGATAGTCAGCCCCATCTGCCCGGGTTCGTTACCGAAGGCCTTGTCGACCAAGGAAGAGTCGAGGTTGGCGATCCAGTCGGGCATATTGACGCCCCCGAAGCCGGTGATGGTTTGGTGTTCCGTAGTGGGGTCTACAATCACTTGCTGGGCGGAGACCACACTCGGCAGTAGGAGGCACCAGCAGATGGCCCCCAGAAACTGGCGGGAAAAAATAAAAGTCATTTTCACAATTAATCGACTTAAGTAGGTAACGCCGGAACCGCAGCACCAGGAAGCTGTGGCCCGACAAATGGGTAAAAGGCAAATCAGATTAGGGAACCTGGCGGACGCCGTCGATCATTCGGTGGATGGACAGCGGGTTCTTTTCCCGCAGCGCGGGCGGCAATAATTGGTCGGGAAAATTCTGAAAACAAACCGGGCGGGCAAAGCGCAGGATGGCCCGGGTACCCACCGAAGTGGTCCGGCTATCCGTTGTAGCGGGAAACGGCCCGCCGTGTACCATCGAGTGACATACTTCGACGCCCGTAGGGAAATTGTTGATGATCAGGCGGCCGGCTTTCTGCTCCAGGATCGTGATGAGATCACGGTGTTGCTCCAGGTCTTCCGGAGTACCGAAGAGCGTAACGGTGAGGTGGCCACCCAGGCGACGGGCACTTTCCAGCAGTTGCTCCCGCGATCCGCCGCTAAGCAGCACGCTGGAGGGACCGAAAACCTCTTCCTCCAGGTCCGTATCCGCCAGGTAGCGATCGATCGAGGCAGCAAATAAACGGGCCTGTCCGGTATATCCGCCGTTGCCGGTCGCGCCCTCGCCGACCAACTCGACCCGGTCGGCCCCGCGCAGGCGATCGACGCCGCTTTCATAGGCATCGCGGATGCGTTCGTTGAGCATGACGGCTGCATCCACGCCCCTGAACTCCGTGGCAACGGCCTGGGTAAAGGCGTCCGTGTCTCCGTTAGGCGGCAGGAATACCAGCCCGGGGTTCGTGCAGAACTGCCCTACGCCGAGGGTGACGGACTGGGTCAGCCCCTTGGCGATTTCCTGCCCGCGCTCCCGCAGGGCATTCGGCAGAATGAATACCGGATTGGAACTTCCCATTTCGGCGTATACCGGGATAGGTTGCTTCCGTTCGTTGGCCGCCCGGAACAGCGCGGTCCCTCCGCCATAGGAGCCCGTAAAGCCGACCGCCTGAATGGCCGGGTGCTTAACCAGCCACATCCCGCTATCGTGGTCGTCTCCCTGAATCAGGGAGAACACACCGGCGGGTAACTCGGCTTTCTGAACAGCGCTGTTAATGGCCGTAGCGATCAGCTCGCAGGTACCGGGGTGACTGGGATGCCCCTTCGCCACCACCGGGCAGCCGGCGGCCAGGGCGGAGGCGGTATCCCCGCCGGCAACCGAGAAGGCCAGGGGAAAGTTACTGGCGCCGAATACCGCCACCGGTCCTAATGGTCGCAACATCGACCGGACGTCCGGTTTCGGGAGGGGTTCCCGGTCGGGGTTCGCGCGGTCGATGCGGGCGTCCACCCAGGAACCCTCCTCCACCACGTCGGCGAAGAGGCGCAACTGGTTGACGGTCCGCCCCCGCTCGCCCTGGATGCGACCGGCCGGAAGACCCGACTCCGCGCAGCAGCGCTCAACTAGGGTATCGCCCAGCGCCATAATTTCTTCGGCGACGGAGCGCAGGAAATTAGCTCGTTGCGCAGGGGTCGTGTCGCGGAACGCTCCGAAGGCATTGCCAGCGGCACGGGCGGCACAGTCTACCTCGCTTTCCGTAGCGGCGTAAAAGTCGGTAGCCAATTTTTCTCCGTTAGCGGGGTTGATGCCGCGGAAGGTGCGGGATCCGGCGGCAGTGGCTTCGCCGGCGATGTATTGTTTTCCTGTCAGGGTCATTGTACGATATTTATCAGGGTTCCGATGGGTTCGATGGTGATGCGGATCTCGTCTTCGCTCTGGAGCGTGAAATCCGGACCGGGCACGATACCCGTCCCCGTCATCAGCAAGCAGCCGGCGGGGAAAGTGCACTCGCGGAAGAGGTATTCGACCAGTTCCGGCGGCTTACGCTTCATCTGGCCGAGGGTAGTTTCCCCGGAGAAGGCGGCTTGCCCGCCCCGCAGCACCTGCATGGAGATCCTGGTATCGGGCGGCAAGGGGTCTTCCGTTACAAGCACACACGGACCCAAGCCCGCACAGGCGTCATATGTTTTCGCCTGCGGCAGGTAAAGTGGGTTTTCCCCCTCTATACTTCGCGAACTCATGTCGTTGCCGATGGTGTAACCGACGATCTTGCCCGAGGCGGTAATGACCAGCGTGAGTTCGGGTTCGGGCACGTCCCAGGTGCTGTCCCGGCGGATACGCACCTTCCCCCCGCTTCCCACGGTGCGGGCCGACGTCGCCTTGAAAAAGAGTTCCGGCCGGTCAGCCGCGTACACCCGCTCGTAAAAGGTGCCGCCCCCGGCCTTTTCCGATTCCTCCTGGCGGGCGAGCTTGCTGTTGAAGTAGGTTACGCCGCTGGCCCAGACTTCCTGCGCGCCATAGGCTACGCTCAGCGGATCGCTGTTCTTTACCTGCGCTCCGCCGCCCTCTTCACCGTCCGCTATGGCGGTCAACTTGTCGAATAGGTCGTCATCGTTCAAAAAGGTGTCCCACTGGGCATCGATGGGGTAAAATTTTCCCTCCCGTTCCAGGATGATGCCGTCCGCCGTGCGATAGAGTTTCATAGCTTGCATTGTTTAAACCGCAATTAGGTAGACCAGGAATAAGGTGACCGCCGCGGTCAGGCCGAGCACCAGCGACGAAAGTGTCATAAAGCGATAGCCCATCTTCACGTCCATGCCCGACAGTCGGGTGACCACCCAGAAGAAGCTATCGTTTGCGTGAGAGACCACCGCCGAACCCGCGCCGATCGCTACGACCACCAGGGCCCGGCTGAGCCCCTCGGTGAAGCCCAGATCGGGCAGCATGGGAGCCATGATCGAGGCGGTCGTGATGAGCGCTACGGTAGAGGAGCCCTGCGCCGATTTGATCGCCGCGGCCAGGATGAAGGGGAGCCAGATATTCAGCCGCAGGCCCGCCAGGGCGTCGCCCAAAACAACGGCAATGCCCGAATCCCGCAGAATTTGTCCGAAGACCCCGCCCGCCCCCGTGATGAGCAAAATGGAAGCGGCACCGGTCAGGGCCTTTCCGATCCAGCCGTCGGTGGAGAACATCTCCTTGCCCAGCCGGCGGGGCAGCAGCAGGCACAATAGGCAGCCGATCGTCAGCGCGATAAAGGGTTCACCGAGGAAGAAAACGATGCGGGGGGCCAGCGGCAGTGCCCCGTACCCATCCACTTCGTAGCCACCGAAGGCCGCCAGCATGGAGCGGGTCACGATCAGTATGATGGGTACGAAAATGGGGACCGAAGAAAGCAAGGCGCCCGGCGCGTCCTTCAGCCGGTCGTCGATGTCGGCCCGCGAAAGGTCCGGGTCCGGGTCGATGTAGGTCGTCGCCACGAAGCGGTGGATGAACAGTAAGCACACCCCGAGTGAAATCAGGCTAACCGGAATGCCCAGGAGTAGCACCATGCCCAGGTCCGCTTCCAGGTAGTAAGCGGCCGCGATCGGTCCCGGCGTTGGTGGCACCATGGTATGGGCGGCCATCAGGCCCATAGCCAGGGCGATGGCGGTACCGGCCAGCGAGAGCCCCGCCTTCTTGGACAGGCTCCGGTTCAGCGGTGCCAGCAGCATGAATCCGCTATCGGCGAAAACCGGGATCGACACCACCCAGCCGATGAGGCCCATCGAGAGGGTGATGCGCTTCTTACCGGCAAGCCGCAATACGCGATCCGCCAGCGCGTAGGCCGCGCCGGTATTTTCCAGGAATATTCCGATGATGACGCCCAGAATGATGATCAGCCCGATACCGCCCAGCGTATTACCGAAACCCGCGTTCACCGAGGCCACCACCGCGTCGAGGGGCATTCCCGCCAGTATCCCGTAGCCGATCGCCACCAGCATGAGGGCAACGAAGGGATGCACGTCCAGGCGCGCGGTCAGTAAAATGATCGCGGCAACGCTGAGCAGCAGGAGCAGGACGGTCAGCATAGCGGATTAGTGTAAGTCGCGGTCGACGGTGGACCCGGACTTTCCGGTCAGGATGTCCAGGTCGGCCCCCAGTTCCGCCTGCTCGACGTGATCGAGGTAGATGCGGACGTAGCCGCGGGTGGCGCGGAGTTCCGGCGGCGTCCACTCGGCCTTTCTACGGGCCAGTTCCTCGTCGCTAATCTCCAACTGGAGCAGGCGCTTTTCCACGTCCAGCGTGATCAGGTCGCCGTTCTCCACGATTGCCAGCGTACCGCCGACGGAAGACTCCGGAGAGACGTGCAGCACTACCGTACCGTAGGCCGTGCCGCTCATGCGCCCGTCGGAGATGCGGACCATATCCTTGACGCCCTGCTTGAGGATTTTCTCCGGCAGGTCGACGTTGCCCACCTCGGGCATGCCGGGATAGCCTTTGGGGCCGACGCCCTTCAGGACGATGACGCAGTCGGGGTCGATGTCCAGGTCGGGGTCGTCGATGCGGGCGTGGTAGTCTTCCATGCTCTCGAAGACCACCGCCCGCCCCGTGTGCTTCATCAGGTGAGGGGTGGCGGCGCTCGGCTTGATGACGGCCCCGTTCTCGCAGAGGTTCCCCTTCAGCACGGCGATGCCGGCGTTCGTTTGCAGCGGCGCGTCGCGGCCTACGATCACGCCTTCGTTGTAGCACTTCGCGTCCTGGTAATTGGCATCCAGCGATTGGCCGCTGGCCGTGATGACGTCGCGGTGCAGCAGATCGCCCAGCTCCTTCATGACGACGCCGAGGCCGCCAGCGTAATAGAAATCTTCCATCAGGAACTTCCCGGAAGGCATCAGGTTAACCAGCAGCGGGACCCCGCTTCCGAGGTGATCGAAATCGTCGAGCGTGAGTTCCACCCCTATCCGGCGGGCGATCGCGGTGAGGTGGATGATCAGGTTGGTACTGCCCCCCACGGCCGCGTTGGTCACGATGGCGTTCTCGAAGGCCTTGCGGGTGAGGATCTTCGACATGGTCAGGTCTTCCTTCACCATGTCGACGATGCGGCGGCCCGAGAGCTGCTGCATGACCCGTTTGCGCGAGTCGGCGGCGGGGATGGAGGCGATGCCGGGCAGGGTCAGGCCCAGCGCCTCGCTCATGACGGCCATGGTGGAAGCGGTGCCCATCGTGTTACAGTGCCCGATACTGCGGGCGGCGCAGATCTCGGCTTCGCGCATGTCGTCGGCGCCGAAGTTCTCGTTGGTCTGCTTTTCCTTGATCATCCAGTTGAAGGAACCGGAACCGATCGTCTCGCCGCGGAAACGCCCGTTGAGCATGGGGCCGCCGGGCACCACGATGGTGGGTAGGTCCACGCTACACGCGCCCATAATGGTCGAGGGGGTGGTCTTATCGCAGCCGGTCAGGAGCACCACCCCGTCCAGGGGGTTGGCCCGGATGGACTCTTCGGTGTCCATGCTCGCCAGGTTGCGGAAGAGCATGGTCGTGGGGCGCATGATGGTTTCCCCCAGCGACATGACCGGAAACTCCAACGGGAAGCCGCCGGCCTCGATGACGCCGCGTTTCACGCGCTCGGCCACTTCGCGGAGATGGCCGTTGCAGGGGGTCAGGTCCGACCAGGTATTACAGATCCCGATGACCGGCCGGCCACGGAAGTAATCGTCCGGGTAGCCCTGGTTGCGCATCCAGGAGCGGTGGACGAAGCCCATTTTGTCGTTTCCTCCGAACCATTCCTGGCTGCGGAGCCCTTTCTTGTCTTCTTGCATAATCGATTTCAATATAGCTAAGTGGCCGCGGGGCCGAACAGGAAATAAATCAGTCCTCCTCCGTCGGGATGGCCAACAGGGTCTCGACGAGCGGCTTTGGCGTCAGATCGCGGTTGTAGGGCAGCACGTAGTTCGTCCGGTTCGGAATGGGGTAATCGTTCTTCCAGGACATATCGTCGTGTACCCCCCAGAAAGTGACGCGGTCGATCTTGTCCCGCTTGCGGTAGAAGATCTCGAAGAGCTCCCGGTAGCGGTCGGTGAGCTGTTGTTGTACCTCGTCGGGCAGGCCGTCCGCGTAGGGGTCGAGGTATTCCTTGAATTCCTCCAGCTGGAACTGGGGGTGCATCATGCCGGTGCCGATAATTTGTCCCTCGCGGGTCAGCGGCAGCACGTCCACGTCCAGCTCGGTGATCATCACCTTTACCCCCAGGGAGGCAAAGGAGTCAATGGCCGCCTCGATGTATTCGTTCTTCGGGAAGTTCAGCCCCCAGTGTCCCTGGATGCCGATGCCGTCGACACGGATGCCGGCTTCCTGTAGCATCCGGACCATCCGGACGATGCCGTCGCGCTTGGTTGGTCGCCAGGCGTTGAAGTCGTTGTAGTATAGTTCGGTACCCGGGGCGTACTGCTCGGCGTAGCGGAAAGCCAGTTTAACCAGGGTATCGCCGTTGCCGATCCCCTCTACCCAGGTGGTGGGGCGGTAGGAGCCGTCGTTATCGACCACTTCGTTGACCACGTCCCAGGCATCGACCTTTCCGGCGTAGCGTCCGGCGACCGCCTCGATGTGAGAGCGGAGCCGTTCGGCCTGCTCCCCGGGGCTGTTGGGCTCGCCGGCTTCGTTGGTGAAGAACCACTCCGGCGTCTGGTTGTGCCAGATCAGGGTGTGCCCTACGAGGAACATATCGTTCGCCTTCCCGAATTCGATGAACTCGTCGGCCGGGGCCCAGTTGTACTCGCCCGGCTCGGGGTTGATCAGCGCGGCCTTCATGACGTTCTCCACCGTGACGGCGTTGAATTGCTCGCGGATGATGCGCGCCACCGCCGAGTCCCGGCCGGAGGTAATGCCGGGGTTGACGGCCGTCCCCACCTGGAACGCGCCCTCGTAGGCGGAACGCAAACTCGACTTCGGGGATGAGGTCTCTACCTGCGCTCCGGCGCAAAAAGAGAAAAGAATCAGTAGGGGTGTGAGAAAACGCATGTCGACCATACCGCCAAAATAGGAAAAAAGCCGCCCCAGACAATCGAATGCGTAAAAAGTCTACTTCCGCCCCCGTTCGTACGCCCAAACCGCCCGCCCCAGCCGCCCGAAGAAGGGCAGGCCGTCCCGTTCGTATTCGTAAGCGCCGTCGTTGTATATGCGGTTGGCGTTAGTATGAATGGTCCCGGCCAGGATGAATTCCACGTCGCCGTCGGTGATGTAGGCCACGTCGGTTAGATAGCCGTAGGCCCAGCCGACCTTGTTCAGGATACGGACATTGTCGGGGATGCGGACGTCCTCCTGCCGGTCGCCGTAGATCCAGAATTTGACGTAGTTATCGGGCTCGGCGTAGCGCGGCGACGAACTTTCCCGCGGACGTTGGCCCATCGCTTCCCGGAGCAGCGCGTAATCGCTCGAATCCAGCCGGAAGGGGTCGTTCGCAGCCTCGGGCACGACGATGCGCAGCAGGATATCGTGCAGGTTGCGTAGCGACAGGTAGTTTTTGTGCGTAAAGTCGAAGGCTCCGTCGATCAGCGTATCGTTGCGCGTGTAGCCTACGCCTCGCTGCTGGTCTTGCACCCGGGGGAGCGGGTCGTAGTACGGATCGTAGCGTTCACCGGTTTGGTACAGGGTCTCGTAGCCGTCGGCGAAGCGTACCGGATTAAGGCAGGCGTGGCCCTCCGTATCGAAGCCCCCCACCCCGACCCGGTGGAGGATGCGCCCGCCATCGATGCCGGCACGGTGCAGCGCATCGTTGACGTAGGTCGGGCCGAGCCACTCGAAGAGGCGGTTGTAGGCATCGTTGTCGCTCACCAAAAAGATCTTGCGGACGTACTGCTCCACGCTGGGCAGGCCGGTAATACTGCTCGTATCGGCGGAGACGGATGTTTGCGGCGCAGCGCAGGTAGAAACCCCTTTCCCGTGAAACATGGGCGTTCCTTCGTCCAGACCTCTCACCCCCAGTTCGTGGAGCCGTTGGAGGGCCAGGGCGGCTACCGGCATCTTGACGGTGCTGGCGGGGTAGAAATACTGGGAGGAATCCGCGCCCCAGCGGTGGGTAGACAATTCAATGCGACCGTCGTCCTTTCGGTCGATGCGGGTGTAGAGCACCTGGATCTCGAAGCTGTCTACCCCGTCGATCCACCGGCTCAGGCTATCGCGGTTCTCTTCGATGATGCTTTCCAGTACGTTGGCCTGCGCCGTAAGCCGGCTTCCCGGGCGGGCAACCAATGAAAGCAGTAGCAGTAAAGTGGAAAGACAGCAGGCTTGTCGCATCGGGTGAAGCAATTGCAGGTTGATCGCCGAATGGTTATCCGACCGTCCCCAAGCTAGACTGTAATATTAGCTTTTCCAATTCAGGTATTACGGGTGATTTATTCTTCGCCCTTCGGCCGTAGGAAAGGTCCCGTTCTAAAAGAAGCATAACATAAAAAGGGTCACCGCCCCGAAATCCGGAACGGTGACCCTTCGGATGTATCCCATCCGGAAGGATGGGAGAAGCGCACTATTCGTTTACGATCTCCACGTAGTCGAATACGGCACTGTTGGAGGAGCTTTCTCCGCCCGCGGTAGCGTACAGTCCGTACATACAGCCGGTAAAGCCACCGGCGGTTTCGGTACTGAGGTACTTGGCGTCAACGCCATCCGCAAGGGACGCATAGGTTTCGCCGTCCTCGCTGTAGAGGAAGTTGTATACGTCTTCGCGTGCTTCAACCTTCAGGTGGACCCCTTCGGCGGTGTAGGGTACCTCGGCGAGTGTCTCCTGGCCGTCGCGGGTCTGCTTGATCAGTTGTAGCTGATCGGCAGTTTTATTGACGAAGTAGTAGTGGGTTTCGCTCTGCAGGATGACGACCCCGGCCTGCTCGTTGGCTGACTCCGGCTCGAAATCCAGATAGGTAGCGAAAGATCCGGTAAGGTGGGTCTGCCGCCGCAGCATCAGGGATGGGTTGTCCCGGATATCGATGGTTTCGGGGCGCAATTCCATGCTCAGGGTTCCCTCGTCCGTGTCGAGGTCGTACCATTGCTCCCGGACGTTGCGCAGGAACATCCAGCGGGCGTCCAGTGGCGCATCAAAGTCGATGCGGTAGGTGAATTCGCCGTTGAGCGGAACGGGTGACGGGCTGGTGGCACCGGTATTCGGCAGGGGGTACTCGTACTGGACGGCTTCGAAGTCGGGGTTGATGATGGGCCAGCCATCTTCGGTCCACTCCACGGGGGCCAGGAAGGTTTCCCGCCCGGTATTGAAGTAGTTTCCTTCGTACGGACGGCAGGCCAGGAAGACCGCCCACCACTCCCCGGAGGGTAGCTCCACCATATCGGCGTGGCCGACGGTGGTGATCGGGTTGGGGCGTTCCGGGTCCAGCGTACGGGCCGTGATGATCGGGTTGTTTTCGTAGGGGACGAAGTCGTCCGTCAGGTTCTTTGCCCGGAAGACCACCTCGGAGTGGTTGTAGGCGGTGCCACCTTCAGCGCACATCAGGTAGTAGTAGCCTTTGGTCTTATAGATGTGGGGGGCTTCGATCCACACCGGCTCCTGGCTGATGTCCGATCCTCCGTTTACCAGCAAGCGTTCCTCGCCGATCGGCTTAAAGGTGTCGGGGTCCAACTCGCGCATGCGGATCGTGCGGTGGCCATCGTAAAGTGGCTCGTTGTTCGGCGCGCCCAGGTTATAGACGACGTACACTTTACCGTCGTCGTCAAAGAAGAGGCTGGGATCGATGCCCCCGTTCAGCTCCGGTAACCAGATCGGTTCGGACCAGGGGCCGGCGGGGTCCTGGGTGCGGGAAACGAAATTACCGTACCCATCGATCAGGGTGCAGATAACGTAGAACCAACCGTCGTGGTGGGTGATGGCCGGCGCGAAGAAGCCGCGGGTAATGCGCTGCTCGTCGAGGTTCATCTGCTGGTTGGTGTCCAGGACGGCTCCGATCTGTTCCCAGTTGACCAAATCCTTGCTGTGCATGATGGGCAGCCCCGGAAAGTAGCCGAAGGTGGAGGTAGTCAGGTAATAATCATCCCCTACCCTACAGATGCTGGGATCAGGGTTAAATCCGGCGAGTATTGGATTCTGAAAGGTAGCGGCGGCAGGGGTCGTTCCTTCCACCTCCGCATCACCGGTCCGCTGGCAGGAAACCAGGATGGAAGCGAGGAGGCCGATTACGAATAAATAGCGGAGCATCATAGATAGAAGTTAAGGAGTGCGGCGAAGTACCGGCTGAAAAGTAGAATTGGCCTTCGTCAAAATATTGAATCAGCCCTGTCTGACGACAGAGCTGATTCAGAGGTAAGAAGTATGGGGTTACGGCAAGATTAGTCGTATCCCGGGTTCTGGTAAGCATCCTTCATGCCCTCATCGAACTCCATACCGTCGAGCTGTCCCTGCGGAATGGGACGGAGGTACAGGTAGGGTTCGATGTCGCGCTCGAAGGTCTCGGCGGTGTGGTCGCCATAATTACGTCCGGCGATCGAGTACTCTCCGGCCAGTTCTTCCCAGGTCTGGGTCCGTACCAGGTCGTACCAGCGAATGCCTTCGGCGTAGTACTCGCGCGAGCGTTCCATCAGCAGGAATTCAATATCGGGATCCTCGGGGGTAGCCTCGGTGAGCTGCTCGCTGAAGTCGGCAACGTAGACCGAATCCGCGCCGTTGTCGTAGCGCCACATGCCCGCGCGAGCGCGGATGACGTTCAGCAGCTCGCGAGCGCTGTAGCCGGACTGCGTCGTAGCACCCTTGATGGCTGCTTCCGCAGCGACGAAGTATAGCTCCGAGAACTTGGCGATATTGAACGGACGGGTGCTGCCGGCGTTGGGCTGGCCGAGTCCGTCACCGTTGTCGGTGCGGTAGGTACCTAACTTCCAGAGTCCGGGGTAGACTACCCGACTGATGCCGAGGGGGTCGATGACGAAGTCCGAGCGGCCGGGCAGCGTACCGGCACCGATACCGTTGAGGCCCGCGCCTTCGGGGTAGTCGATGTCGGCGTTCGGCTCATCCAAAAAGGTGAGGATGGCGTCACCGGGGCTTACGGGCAGCCCGTTGGCATTGTAAAGTACGTCCTCGGGTACGCCGCCCTTCGGCCAGTTACCGCGGTAGACCGTGGTAAAGGTTCCGTCGTAGCGGCTGTCCTGATCCTTATTTTCGAAGGTCTCGGTCACTACGTCGACGGTGGGTGCCATACGCGTCCAGGGGCGGCCCAGGGGCTGCGCGGCTTCGCGTTGTACGGAAGAAACGGTATTGGTAAAGTCGGGATCCAGTCCGCTACGAATAACCGTGTAGTTCCAGGTCAGCATCCAGACGGCAAAGTTGTCCGGCGCGCCGCCGCTGCCGTAGGTGAGACTGCCGCCGTTGTAGAATTCGCTTTCCTCGGTGTGGTCGGCATACAGCATGATTTCACTATTGCGGTCGTTGGGCGCGTAGTGAACGTCGTAGAAGGTCGGCTGCAGCGAGAAAATCCCGGGGTTCTCGATACCCGAGATGGCCATATTGTAGGCCTCCTGGAAGTACCATTCGGCGTCGTGACCGTCGGGGTCGGTACGGCTGGTTTCGGGGTAGGTCGGGATATTGTTCGGGTTCTGCAGCCACCATCCGTAGGTCAGGTAGGCCTTGGCCAGCATCAGACGAGCGAGGGGTTTAGTGACCGCGCCGGTTACGCGGGGTGCGTCCGGCAGGTCCTCTACCGCCCGTAGCAGGTCGGGGAAAACAGCTAGCGTGTACACTTCGGGCACGGTATTCCGGGTGGAGACGCGCACGGGGTTCGTGTTGAAGGTCAGGGGACCGGAACCCAGGTCGAGCGGAACGCCGCCGTAGGTTTGCACCAGGTTGAAGTAATCGAAGGCGCGGAAAAAGCGTGCTTCCGCGATCAGCGCGTCCGAGATACCCACTTCCTGGGCATTCTCGATGATGCCGCTGGCGGTGTTGATGTTGCCGAAGGCCGTTCCCCACAGAATAGCCGCGGGGTACCAGGTGGAGTTCAGCTCCCCCTGTCCGGTCAGGTCGGCGACCAGGAAGTTCCCGTCCGCGCTCTGCGCGTAGGTGGCTTCGTCGGTACCCGTGATCAGGCCGTTATAGTAATAAGCCTGACCGTACAGGCTACGCAGGTTAGCGTAAAGGGCGGTAAGGCCACCCTGTACGCCCCTTTCGGTCTGGAAAAATCCGGGTTCGTAGAAGTCCCGTGGTTGTTCCTCCAGCACGTCCTGACAGCCGGCCGCGAAGACGACCACCGCCAGGGAGGCGAGGATGTTTTTTAGTGATTGGCGTTTCATGATTCGACAGTTTAGAAAGTTACGTTAAGGCCCAGGAGGAAGACGCGGGTGGCGGGGTTGTTCGCACCGATCGTCAGCAGGCGGCGATTGTAGCTCGCTACCGCCTGGAATTCGTCGCCCCGCGCGTTGGTTTCAGGGTCCATCCCCGTCATATCGTTGTAGGGCGAAAACAGTACGAAGGGATTCTGTACGGAGGTGTAAATGCGGAACTGGCTGAAGGCATCGGAAGTAAAGACACTTCGCTTCAGGTCGTATCCGAGCGTGATGGTCCGGAACTTAAGGTAGCCGCCGTCGAAGTAGCTGAGGGTCGATCCGTACTCGGGATTGTCGCCGCTGCGGACACCATTCGGTGCCGGATAGCGGGCACCCGTGTTCTCCGGGGTGTAGTAATCTACGTCAACGTTCGTTTGCCGTCCGGAGAGCAGGTTGAGGTATCCACCCGAACCGTAGAGCGTGCTGATCACCGTACCACCGCTCGTGAATACCCCTACGGCGGTGAGATCGATACCGCGGAATGTGAAGCGGGTGTTGAAACCGCCCTGAAAATCAGGACTTATGTCCAGGATTTGCCGATCATCGGGTCCGATGGCGCGGACGGGCTCGCCGTTCTCACCGTACTCACCGGTGTACTCCACCTTGATCTGACCGACGTTGCCACCCGGCTCGAGGATGTCCAGGTAGGGGTCACCTTCCTGCCAGAGGCCGATGCGCTTGTAGTCGTAAATCACGTTGATCGGGTAGCCAACGAACCAGGAATTGCCTTCATCCCGCTCCTGGCCGGAGGCCAGTGAGGTCAGCGTATTGACGTTCCGGTAGACGTTGAAGCCGGCTTCCCAGCTCAGTCCCTCCGGATTGTCGATGATCAGGCCGTTCAGGCTGAATTCAAAGCCCTCGTTCTTCGTGGTACCAATGTTAGCGGTATAGCTACCTACCCCGGCGGTGCTGGGCAGGTTGATTCCCAGCAGGATGTCTTCCGTATTCGTGACATAGTATTCCAAGGTACCGGAGAGGCGGTTACTCAACACGCTGAAGTCGGCACCCACGTTCGTGGTCACGGAGTATTCCCAGCCCAGGTCGGCGTTGGGTAGCGTATTGACGTAGTAGCCGGTCGAGAACTCCGATCCGAAGTTATAGGGGCGGGTGTCCAGGCTACCCAGCGTAGAGTACGGGCTGATGGCCTGGTTGGAGGTTTGTCCCCAGCCGACGCGCAGCTTCAGGCGGTTCAGCCAGCCGAGCTCCTGCATGAAGGCTTCCTGCCCGATGTTCCAGCCCGCGGAAAGAGCGGGGTAAGTGTGCCATTTATTTCCTTCGGCGAGGCGACTGGAACCGTCGGTCCGCAGGGTAGCGGAGAAGAGGTAGCGGTTATTGTAGTCGTACATGATACGTCCCATGTAGGAGACCAAGCCGGTAACGTAGTAGTCCTGGTTGTTGGGGTTCACGGTGATCTCACCGGCCGCCTGGCCCAGGTTGAAGTACTGGAAGGCTTCGTTGGGAATGTCGCGGGCACCGAGAGAGGAACTATTGAAGCGGTCCTCCTGAACGGAGAAGAGACCGAGAACGCTCACGTTGTGCACCTCACCGAAGGTCCGGTTGTAGTTCAGCAGGTTTTCCAGCACGTAGCTGGTCAGTAGGGAGTTTCCGATGCCGGCGCCGGAGGGCGTGGTCGGGTTGGTGGCGAATACCCCTTCACCGGTAAAGTTACCGTTGGTGTTATTGCGGACGTTAAGGCCCAGGTTCAGGCGGTAGCTCAGTCCGTCGATACCGGGAATGGTCAGCTCTCCGAACAGCGTGTTGTAGGAACCGATACCCTTGTTTTCGTTGATACGACGCTCACCGAGCCGGTCGATTACGTCGCGCGTGACCACGAAGGGCTCGTCGAGGGCGGTCCGGATGGTGCGGCGCGGGGCGCCGGTGGAATCGTAGGGGCTGGCGAGGGGAGACAGGAACAGGACGTTACCCGGGCTCAGGTCGTTGCCGTAGGAGTGGGTGTAGGTATTGTTGGTCGTGAAACCCACGCGCAGGACCGAACCGATCCGTTGGTCCAGCGAGCCGCGGAGGGAGTACCGGCGGAAGCCCTGTTCGGGAATGATCGCCTGGTCGGTGTTGTAGCCGGCGCTAAAGCTGTAGGAACCGTTTTCGGTACCGCCGGCCAGTCCGAGGCTGTGGTTCATGAACAGACCGTCCCGGTAGAAGAGATCTTGCCAGTCGGTATTGGTGCCGCGGACCTCGTCCTGGCCATCCGCCTGGTAGATACCGGCGTCATCCCGCAGTTGGGCGAAGTCATCGCCGTTCATCAGCGGGATTTTGGAGAAGAGGGTGTTCACCCCGGCAAAGGCGTTGTAGCTCAGGCGGGGACGCTGGCCCTCGAAGCCCGTGCGAGTGGTGATGAGCACCACCCCGTTAGCACCCCGCGAACCGTAGATGGCGGTAGCGGAGGCATCCTTCAGTACGTCGACGCTCTTGATGTCGTTCGGGTTGATGTCCGTCAGCGAGCCGGCAAAGGGGATACCGTCGAGTACGATAAGCGGATCGTTACTCGCCGTAAGCGAACGGGTACCGCGAATGCGGATCTGCGCGGAGGCTCCCGGACGCGAAGAAGTGGAAGAGATATCCACACCGGGCAGGCGACCCTGGAGGGATTGGGTGACGTTAGTGGCCGATACGTTGGTGAGTTCCTCGCCCTGGATGGAGGCAACCGAACCGGTGACCGCCTCCCGGCGCTGCGTACCGTAGCCGACTACGACGACCTCGGAGAGAAGCTCGCCGTCGCTGCCGAGCTCGACGTCAATAACGGAGCGCGTACCTACCGTTTCCGACATGGTGCCGAAGCCCACGTAGGAAAAGAGGAGAACGGCATCGTCGCCGGGGACCTCGATGGAGTAGCTGCCATCAATGTCGGTGGCCGTACCGATGTCGGTACCCTCTACCAGTACGGTTGCTCCGATCAGTTCCATACCACTTTCGTCGGTGACCTGTCCGGTGACGGTTCGCTGAGCCGATAACGTTAGGGAAAACAGAAATAGCGAGGCGGCCACCAACAACCGTTGGTAACCGTGTAAACACCACGTCGCGTGGTTAACTGCTGTATTTTTTCGTTTCATGTTTTTTGCAAAATTGACTTGTTGATTAATAGGTCCTCCGGCTGGTAGGCAGGGGAGATTCTCGGAGATCGCTTTTCTCCAGCAGGGAATGAGTTTAGATGACGAATTGCATCATTCAGAAAATGGTATTGGATCGCTACCGACGGTACCGACTTGGAAGAATCGCTCCGAACAATCGAAGCCCCGTCCGCCGAATGACAGAATACAGAATCGGGAAAATCCAGCGGGAATAAAACTCCCAGGTATTTACCCCCTAAACCGTAGGGCAGATGTGTTTGCAAGGATATCGACTTAAGCTTAATACAGTATCGACCCACATTCGCCGCGAAATGGTCGTAACCAATCGCAATCGATTGTGTCAGGGATCATAGTTACGAACTATTCTGTAAAGTTTGCACAAAAACCGCAATAATTGTCAATATGACTACTATTACGTTCTTATACCGGCCTTTCGTCGAGCTGGTCCGGACTTTTCCAATCGTGAAGGTGGACAACTGACGTTTTGGCCGTCTTCGGAATTTTCCTATTCCCGACTTCCTCGGTTTATTCCTTCCCCTGCATTCTAACCCAAAGATCCTCCAGGGCGGTGGACATATCCGGTCGAGCCGTAGGCTCGTCCATCACCTGTACCGGCCGTCGTGTCGTATCAATGGTCCAGTGAAAGGTGTATGAATCAGGATCGTTTGGATCGCGCCCGAGTAGCCCGTAGCGCAGGTCGCACAGCACGACCCGGCCTTCCCCGCCCGGCAATATGGTGTAGTATCCGTCCGTAAACCAGGTCAGAATTCCGAGTTCCCGGTCTTGGGTATAAGGCAACACCTTCTCCTGATTACCGGCAACGGCCAGTAGTGGGTCGAGCCTCCGTTGCCGGTCCAGCAGGCTGTACTGCCCCAGGTAGAAAGTATCCGCCGCCTGAATGGTCGCCGACCAGAGCAAGTTGTTACCTAACGTAGGGCTATGCACGCTCCGTTGCGGGCGAATACCACGCTGGAGAAGCGAATCATCCACTACCCTACCGACATTGACGGCATTGGCCACGGTCAGTAGTAAATAGATGGTTGAAACTATGAGGCCCGCCCGGTTCAATCGCTTTCTCCCTTGCCCGCCTCGCCCCTTTCTCGTGGCCAAAACAAGTAGCAACAGAAAGGGAAGCGTGTAAAATGGGTCGACCACGGAGATTGTATTCCAGGCGATGCGTACCCGGCTCAAAGGCTCTAGAAATTGTGTTCCGTAAGCGGTGAAGCAATCCAGCAGCGGGTGGGTGACGATGCAGAGAAAGAACAGCATCGTCCAACCGCTATATGCCGCATTCGGACCGGAGGAAAGCGTACCCCGCCACTTATGCAGGCCTGCTACGAGAGCGGTAAGCAGAGCGAACACACCGGTGATTACCGCAGCGATTGTCGGTACGTTGAAAACGGCTACGGGCATCAGGTAACTGCCACCAAGCAGAAGCAGCCATAGCAACACCGCAGCCAGTAGGAAGAATACGGGCCCCGGCAATTTAGGCCCGAAGCGCCCTCCGTAGATCCGATGTACGACCAATCCCAGGATCGGAGCGGCCAGCAGGGCGAAGGGCAGACTGTGCGTGAATGCCCGGTGGTACGCCAGCGCACTCATCGGATCGGTGACCAAGCCGGAGAGCACGTCCAGATCGGGCAGCGTGCCGGCCAGTCCGCCCCAGACCATGGCGCGGTTACCGACCTTGCGTCCGAGCACGGCTTCGCCCACGGCGGAACCGAGGACGACCTGGGTGAGTGAATCCATGAGTAGTTTAGAAACCGGAAGAGAAGCCGCGGAAACCGACGGTCAGTAAGACGCTTACCCGGCTACGGTCGTACTCTACCGTCTGCCCGGGCACCGTGAAGGTCTGGTACGGAAATTCGACCCCGGAATACTGCTCGACCTGAGCGGCCATATCGGCAAAGAATTTACCCCGGCTGTATCCAAGGCCCGCACTATAGCTAAAGATCCCGGAATCCTCGCCATCGATATAATCGGCGTAAGGAACCTGCCGGTAACCGATACCCGCCCGCACCTGAAAGGGTTTGAGGTTCAACTCGCCACCGCCCCGCAGACCAAAGCTACTGCCTAATAGGGCGTCAATGTCCTCGTTGGTAGCTTCGGTGACGGGGTCGCTGCCCGCAAAATCATCGAAGCTGACGGTATTGCCGGCGTAGTCGGAGTAGTCGGCATCCAGGCTGATGAACCCCCGCTCTCCGATCAACGCACCGACGCCGGCCATAAATCGCCAGGGGGTGCGCAGGTTGTAGGTATAGGTCGCCAGGTCACTGGTAGCGGATCCACCGGAAGCCGTGTTCCCCTCTATGAAATTATACGTAAGGCGGGTAGAGAAGGTCTCCTCCACCGTCCAGAAGGTTGGAGTATGAATGGCGAGGGAAACGCGCGTTTTTTCCGTGGGTAGCACGATGACACCGGCTTTCAGGTTGAAGCCGGTTCCCCGGTTACCGAGGTTTCGGTCGAAGGAGAGGTCTTCAAACCGAGTGACCTGATCTTCGTCGTCTATCTCGTCGTAATCAAAGACTTCGTCGTAGGAGAGGAAAGGGATTCCGATCGACAGCCCCCACAATACCTTCTCCTT
This sequence comes from Lewinella sp. IMCC34191, assembly GCF_003390935.1. Lineage (GTDB taxonomy): Bacteria > Bacteroidota > Bacteroidia > Chitinophagales > Saprospiraceae > Neolewinella. The sequence goes on from NZ_QNQZ01000011.1 coordinate 32,141, forward strand.
AAAATTACCACCGAATCCGAGTCCTACCTCGTACATACTGCCCCGCCGGTCGTATAGCCCTTGGCGGCGGATGGTCTTTCCGATGTTCTCGTCAAAATCAAACTCCGAGAATATGCCCTTGTCGTCCTCGAATAGGGGATCGATTTGAAACAAGAGGTCAGACCCAAAGGGGTCACTTATCCGGTCGTTAGCATCCTCCACGTACCGGTCGATAAGGCTTCCCGTGGTGCGTCCGTCGAAAGGGAGCTGCTGATTGAAGTCGGCTATCCTCGTGAGGCTGATACCGAAGTTCAGGGTCGACATATTGACGGATCGCGTATTGCCCGCCAGCAACAGGCCAACGCTAGGCAGGGTAAAGGTGGCGGCGGCATCGTTCACCCGGCCGCCCTCGGTATCGTCGACCAGCAGCGCGTCCGACCCCGTAAAATTGAAGCCGGGGGTGATTTCCGCCAGGTTGTAGCGGTTCCAGCCGATACCGGCCGGGTTGGTATGCAGCGTGGTTATATCCACCCCCATCGGGGTGAGGCTCCCCCCCGTACCGGCGAAGCGAGCGGTACCCTGCGGACTGATGAAGGAATAGCGGAGCGCGTCCTGATAGCCCTGCCCATAAGACAGGTTTGCTGTGAGGAGGAAGAAGAGGACGCCGAGAGGGAATTTCATGTCGGGATGCTTGGGCATACAGATAATTCGGGCGGGCCGCTAAGGTTTGACCGGTACGCCTTAATTAATGGTTCCTTAAGGGCAAACACGAAAAAAGGGATGAGAACATCGGTTCTCATCCCTTTTCGCATTTTGAGTTGACAATTCTTATTTGCCACCTCGCCCGCCACGACTACCGCTGCTGCGGCTGGGACTGGCGGACCGGGAGCTACCGCTACTGCGGCTGGGCGAAGCGCTACGCGAAGACCCGGAACTACGGGAAGGCATGGCACTACGCGTTGGCGTACGGCTGGGCGTATAGCTACGGTTAGGTGCGGTGCTGCGGCTCGGCGTGTAGGTACGGGTGCTGTTGCTGCGGCTAGGCGTGGCACGCTGTGGCGTGGTCGAACGGCTCGGCGTGTAGGTACGACGCTGCGGTACGTTCGAACGGGTAGGAGCGGCACCACGGGTAGTGGTCGTGCTACGGGGCTGGACGGTGGTCCGGCGACGATCGATCGTACGGGCATCGGGAGTGGAGCGGGGCGTCCGGCTAACGGCACGGCTGTCGCGAACGGTGCGCGTCGTAGCAGCACGCTCGGAAGATCCGGCGGAGCGCGACGTGACGTTGCGAGTCTGGCGAGCGCGTTCTACACGGTCGGCGATGGACGTGGTGCTGGCACGCGGCACATTCGATACCGGGCGGCTGTTTACGCTGTTCGGTACGGCGTAGGTGTTTCCACCACCCCATGCGGGAGGACAGTAGTAACCTGCACCACCTGCTCCGAATCCACCGTATCCACCTCCCCAGGCATTGGCGCCGTAGAATCCACGGTTGAAGCCGCGATTAAATCCACCGGCGTAAGCACTACCGTAGTAGGGGTCGTTCCAGCTGCTATAGAAGGGGCTACCGAATCCGCGATTGAATCCGCCGAAGCGGGTATCAACGTAACGCAGACCGTAAGGGGTCGCTACCGGCTGTACCCAGGGGTTACCGAAGCGGTTGAAATCGTTATAGATCAGGACCGTACTCGCACCGGGACGGTAGAAGGGGTCGTAGTACGCCATATCGACGTAGACCGGGTCAAAGTACCCGAAACCACGGTAAGGCCGGTTAAAGCGGCGAATACGGCTGCTGTAATAGTAATCATAGGTATCATTGTCATAATTATTGGATACGCGGCGGCGCTCTGGCTGACCGGTGATGCGGTCACCCTCTACCGGCTGGTCGTAATAACCGCCCGTAGTCTCGGCGCTGCGAAACTCATCCGGATCGTAGTACATGTCGTCATACTGAGCGCTCATGCTAGTGGAAGCTAGCATCATCGCGCAAAGCGAGCCGACAGCGAAGAGTAATTTTTGCTTAAGCATGATGTTGGTGTTTATGTAATCCGTGAGTCTGCCACTTATCACAAGGTCGAAAGTAGTAAGTTTGTGCCCCTCATTTGGTTAAGGTAGGCTTAAACCCGGTTCTTAAACCGTTAAAAGGCGTCCTTTTGACCAAATTACCTAAGAATATAACACATTACCCCCCCTCATAGTTGACTGATGGCCAAAGCAATAACCCCACGCGAAGAGAACTATTCAGAATGGTACCTCGACATCGTAAAGAAGGCTAATCTGGCCTCCAACAGCGCCGTCCGGGGGTGCATGGTCATCAAGCCCTACGGCTTCGGAATATGGGAACGGATGCAGCGGCAGCTCGACGACATGTTCAAGGAAACGGGGCACGTCAACGCCTATTTCCCCCTCTTTATCCCCAAATCCTTCCTCAGCAAGGAGGCCGACCACGTGGAGGGTTTTGCCAAGGAATGCGCCGTCGTGACGCACTACCGACTCAAAAACGCGGAAGACGGAAGCGGGGTGATCGTCGACCCGGAAGCGAAGCTGGAAGAAGAACTGATCGTTCGCCCGACCTCGGAAACCATTATCTGGAGTACCTACCGCGACTGGATCACCAGCTACCGCGATCTGCCGCTGCTCATCAACCAGTGGGCCAACGTCGTACGCTGGGAACTGCGCACACGCCTCTTCCTGCGCACCGCCGAATTCCTGTGGCAGGAAGGCCACACCGCCCACGCCACCGCCGAGGAGGCGCTGGAAGAAGCCATCAAGATGCAGGGGGTCTACGCCGACTTTGCCGAACAGTACATGGCCATGCCGGTACTGCGGGGCGTGAAGACCGCCAACGAACGCTTCGCCGGAGCATTGGACACCTATACCATCGAGGCACTAATGCAGGACGGAAAAGCCCTGCAGGCGGGCACCAGTCACAACCTCGGCCAGAATTTCGCGAAGGCCTTCGACGTGAAGTTCAGCAACGCCGACAACCAGGAAGAGTACGTCTGGGCCAGCAGCTGGGGCGTCTCCACCCGTCTGGTGGGCGGCCTCATCATGACCCACAGCGATGACGAGGGTCTGGTGCTCCCCCCCAAACTCGCCCCCATCCAGGTGGTCATAGTCCCCATCCCGAAGCCCAACGACGAACTGAACGCCAAGGCAAAGGAACTGATGGAAGAATTCAAAGCCCGCGGCATCCGCGTGAGCTACGACGACGATGAAAAGCAGCGCCCCGGCTTCAAATTCGCGGAAAACGAACTGAAGGGCATCCCCGTCCGCCTCGGCCTCGGAAAGCGCGACCTCGACAAGGGGACCATCGAGGTGGCCCGCCGCGACGAGAAAAGCAAGGAAAGCAAGCCGCTAGAGGGCATCGTGGACTACGTAGCCAACCTGCTCGACGAGATCCAGCAAAACCTCTTCGACCGCGCCGTGAAGTTCCGGGAAGCGCATTCGACCCACGTCGACACCTTCGAGGAATTCCAGGAAGTGATCGACCGCGACATCCCCGGCTTCATCTACGCCCACTGGGACGGTACCACCGAGACCGAACTGAAGATCAAGGAACTTACCAAAGCCACCATCCGCTGCATCCCCCAGGACCAGCCGGAAGAGGCCGGCAAATGCGTGCTCACCGGCAAGCCGAGTAAGGGGCGAGTAGTCTTCGCGAAGGCCTACTAAATCAAACCACCAAGACAGGTTCGCAGGGCGACGGAGCGCAGGTAGAAAGCTTTCAGCGCGGAGGCGGACATCTATCTTCATCCCATGCAAAAGCACCTGGTAGAACTCAAGGCCCGAACCGGGGACCACGACCGCATTCGCGCCCTTCTCACCGATGCCGGGGCCGACTTTCGTGGTACCGATCACCAGATCGATCGCTACTTCCGGGTGCCAGACGGGCGCCTAAAGCTGCGCATCGGTAACATCGAACGCAGCCTGATCTTCTATCGGCGGCCTGATCAGGCCGGGCCGAAAGACAGCGCGGTATCCCTCACGAAACTGGAAACGGAGAAAGCAGCCATCAGCCTGGCCACCACGCTGGAACAAGCCCTCGGTGTCTGGGTGACCGTCGACAAGCAGCGGGAAATCTACTTCGTCGACAATGTCAAATTCCACCTGGACACGGTGGCCGGACTGGGAACCTTCGTTGAAATTGAAGCCATAGGGGAATCTAAAGCGGACCGGGAAAGGCTGCTCCGTCAGGTAGATCATTTCCGCACCCTCTTTCGGATCGAGGATAATGATATGGTCTCCGTGAGTTACAGCGACTTGCTAAATGAGCCATCCTGAGCTGACCGGCCTACTACCTGCGCTCCGCCGCACAAAACGGCTAACGCTCGGTAAGGAAGAAGGGAGCCCAGTACACGGGGGATGAACGCTCGGGTGGCGCGGTATCGAGATACTGCCGCATGCTATGGGCCAGAGCGGTGGCCGGGTCCCGCCCCGCAAGCAACTCCGCGTGGAAGGCCAGCATCATTTCCATCCCCGAACGGTCTTCCACCTCCCACAGGGAACCCAGTATCCGGCGGGCACCGGCCGCGAATAGCGAGGCCTGAAAGCCGTACAACTCATCGCCGGGAGCGTAATCCAGCTCGCGCCCACCGGCAGCCCGATCTCCGGCGAAGCAACAGCTCAGCACGACCAGCCCGAACGGCAACTCCCGCACCATCAGGTCGAATCCGTCGATGCTCCCGTCGTGCAAGAACAGCCGCGCATCCAGGGGGGCATCCCGCGGAAGGGCCTCTCCGTGAACGGCCAGGTGCAGGACGGAGGGCGTAGCGTTATTAGCCCATTGGTCAAGACGGGCAAGCATAGTTTCCCGGGTACAGGTCGCTCCCGCATTATAATCTACCCGCTGGTCCGCGGAGATATATGCCGCCTGAATACCCTCGGCTTCCGCCAGGGCTCCGGGCAGGGACGGAAGGGGAACCGAAGCGTAGGGCTGATAGTCGCGGCAGGCGAAGATCGCTATGTCGTTCAGCTGCCAGGGGGAAGCGGACCGGGTAAGGGCAAGCAGATTGTTCACGTAGCGGACCGTGTGCGACTGCACCAGGTACCTCCCCTGCTTCATCAGCGCGTGAAAGGGAAGGCGGTGCAACTGGCGGTGGGGACAAAAGATGAGATGGGTAACCCCTTCGATATAGCGCCACACCGCATCGGGAAGCAGCCAGTCCGATAACTCCTGCCAGTCCGGAACGTCCTCGGTGGGCGAGACGTCGACGCCGGGAATAGCGCGGGGACTACGCCCGCGGGTGCCGGTATAAGCTTGGGGAAATAGCGCGCCCTCCTTGAGTAAGGAGAGAAAGTGTGGCGATCGCTCCTTCTGGAGGTGGACGAACACTTCCTCCGCGGAAAGCACGGTGATTACCAGGTGCTGATGGTCTACGTTCAGGTAGTCGATGGCTACGGTATTCGTAGGCAGTCCCCGCCGGATGTCCTGCGCGAGGCGGTGGGCATCTTCCCGGAAACGAGACTCAGCGGAGGATCGCCCGAGCATGTAGCTGTCGTACAGGCGCTGCCGCCCTTCGAGTTGTTCCTTGCGTGCGGTCGGATCCAACTCGTCCATATTTGTCCGCATCTCCAGGAGAGATTCGGCGAACTCGTTATTCCCGTCCGCGAATTTCACTGTTTGAGGGTCCTCCGCTTTGAGCAGGGTACCGATTTGGAGGACTGTTTCGGGTCGACCCAGTCGGCCCGCCGCCAGGAGGCCCAGGGAATAAAAGTTTTGCCGTGCTACGCTGCGGCCATTCGTCAGGAAGGCCGCCCGTTGGTAGGGCATGGGTAGACGGGCGCGTTGCTCTTCCACGTATTCGATGCCTCGCAGGGCTCCGGACAGAAAGCCGGCGATGTCATCCATGGCCCGGGCGATCATCAGATTCCAAAGTGACCAGAGGGCGGTTTCCCCGTAGTCCATATTCTCGGCCAGGCGGAAGGCCCGCTCGAATTGCTGCTGCGCGGCCGGCCACTCTCCCTGCTCCACCATTTTCTCTCCTTTCTCCGCTATTTCGTCCACCAGCGGTAAGAGTCGGGAGAAGTCCAGTATCGGGGGTGGCGAGGTAGCATAAAGCCCGGCCTCCGCAAAGGGTGCCAGCAACGCGTTATCCGCGCGGACCCGACCGGCATGCACCGCATCCAGGCGCCGTAAAAGTTCATAGTGCGGCTCGAGAGCTTCCGTGCTATCCTCGCCCGCCAGGTTAGCCGCCAGCCATGCGCATTCCAGCCGGAGCATGGCCCGCTCGTAGAGATAACGGAGAAGTTGGGTGGAATTGCCACCGGGACCGGGAAAGGCGGATAGCCACCGCATCACCTGTTCACCCGAAGCGGGCTCCTCGCCTTCCTGGCCCTCCGCTGCGCGCTGCAGGTACTTTTTCGCCTCGAAGTGATCGCCGATCGTCCAGTAGCAGCGGGCCAGCAGGATAGTTAGCTGCAGGAAGGGAACGGACGGCGGTTCGCTCCGGGCGGCCTGCCAGAGCGGAAGGGTCTTCCGGACTACATCATCCATACTGACGCCGGCCGCCAGATAGGCTTCACTGCGTTGCAACTGCACCAGCGCCAATTCACTACTGAAATTATTTTCCAGGCAACACTCGGCGGCCAGCCGGTACCACTCTTCCGCGGCCGCGTAGTCCCCCGAGCGCCGGGACACGCTGGCTTGATGACAGCGTACTTTATAGCGCAGATCAGCCAGTTCCCCCCGTTGATCGATATCCCCGTAGGAGGCAATCGCCTGCGTGATTCGGGTAAGCAGTGTCTCCCCGGCGGCTAGGGGATCTTCCTTGTCGGCCAGCTGGGTGTAGTGAGTGGTTATTTCGTCCAGTACGGGCGTCAGGGCTTCCCGCTCCCGGTAATAGGAGTCGACTTCCAGGGGTAAGTCCGCCACCGCCCGGGACAGCGCTTTTGCGTTCGCCTTATCGTAGACCTGGCGGCCCGCGACCATGCGGCCGATTTCGTTGCCCGCCTCCAGGTGGTGTACACACCAATAGAGTGCTCGTATTTCGGACGGAGCGAGGTCTTCCGCGGCTAATAAAGCGTCGGGCGCAGCACCCCCCTGGATATCCTCAAAAAGCCGGCGGACCAGCCGTACCGCCCGTGCCAGCGGTTCTTGTAGCAGTAGGTCTAGCCGCTTTTCCCAGTCGGCGGTGTAATCATTCATCCCGCTTATCATTCGTGAGGTAGGTGCGGAGCAGGCCGACGCTGCCCGGTTCGACGAAGTAATTCATATGGTGGCAGGCGATCTCGGCGGTCGCCACGGTCGGTGACCGCTTACCCGCAACCGTGTGGATACTTTCCACCGTGACGGCGAGATCATTAGCCACTTCGCCGTATAGTAAGCGGCCGCCGAGTTTAAAGAGCTTCTCCTGCAGGCTGCGGTCGTATTCGGACCGGTCCAGAAAGTCATTCAGGTCACCGGCGAGCACGTGGTAGGGGATCATTGGGTCGGAAGATTCCTGCAGCGAGTCCAGGAAGAGGCTGTCGGGGTCCATCTGCTCCAGGGTGAGGGTGATAAATTTGCTCCGCTCTAGTCCAGCCAGCAGGATTCCCAGCGCTTCGGTGGCCCAGCCGTAGTTCATCGCGAAACCCAGCAGCGCGATCGCGTACTTTCGGTAGCGGATTATTTTGGCGATATCCGAACCGGCATTGGGCGTCCCCGCCATCACCAAGCGGTCTACGTAGAGATTGCCGCTGCGATGCTCGATGTAGTGCCGCGCGACCAGGCCGCCCATGGAGTGGGCCAGGATGACCAGGTACTGATCTTCCCGGATACCGGCGGTCTTCTGTAGGGCCTTCTTCAGGGCCTTGGACGTATCCTCCAGCCGCGTCGCCAGGTTTTCGTAGTCGAAGGTGAGAACGAGGTCGAAGTCGCCCCGCTCTACGGATTCCCGACAGAAGGCCGCCATCCCCCGCGTATCGCCGATGATCCCGTGGACAACCAGCAAGATCCGGTTGGCCGAGGCTACCTTTTCGCGGAGTCCATCTTTTCGCCGCCGTGGCAACAAAGCGGAATAATCTACCCACCGAAGCGAATAGCCGTCCCCCCGCAGAACGAACTTCTGGATAACCATGCGTACCGCTCCGAAGGCGCTGCGCTTGCCACGTCCGGCCGTTTCGGGCAGGCTGGAAATACGCAAGACACTCATACCCTCCTCCCCATCGAAATCAATCTCTCCTACGGGAAGCAGGTGCTCCCCGTCGTGGACGAAAGCCTGCAGGTATGCTTCCTCCGCCCGCTGCGTCGCAAAACGAAGCTCCAGGGGGTGTTGCTCCAACAGTTCGCGACCCTTGATTTCCGACAGTTCGATCACGGTTCCTCCGCTACTCCCCCGCCCCGCCGGCCGGAAGGACAGCAGCTCCGGTTGCGCCGTAGCTAACCACTCCGCCAGCGGATCGGCCGAGGCCGCCCGTAGCGTGGATGGCTCCGGAGTAGTAATGACGATCGCGGCCGAAAAGCTATCCTGACGGGGAGCAACCGTCAATTGACCGCCGAGTAGCGATACGGACGATGGGCCGATTTTTTCACTGGTTTCCAGCACCCGCAAGACGGTGAGCTCCCCCCACCACTCCGGGGCCGGCGCCCGGTACTGCAGTCCGTCCAAACCGGGTATACCGCCACGGGTAGCCGGACGATTCTCCGCGGAGAGGTCCACTACCGCCCCGAACGGATGGCCGTCCCGTTGCAGCCCCACCGCGTCGATCGCCTTCTCGCTCACGAAGCACTTTACCTGATAGTGGGTACAGGCTTGACCCGATGGTACGAAGCGAGTCGGGCTGCGATCGGGCAGGGTATCCCAGGCGATGGCTGTTTCGCCGGGGTCCAGTGCCTCGTGGTAGCCCGGATCGAAAAACCCGTAGCCTTCCGTACCGATGAAGAGCGAGACGTAGAGTCGTCGCCGCGGATCGGAATTCCGCACCCGGATCCGGAAGGGCAGTGGCCGGCTTTGTCCGTCCGCGGAAGGCAAAATGGCGCTCAGGTGACGATCCCGCGGTTGGACGACCTGCCAGCCGTCGTCCGTCTGCAATTCAAGCGTGACGGCTATCCGTGGCGTAGCGTCATCCCTTCGGTCATTTCCCAGGGCCACCAGATATTCCCATTCCATGATCGCGTGCAGCCGCCGTATCGTGGCCCTGGCGATCTCCCGGGGCGGTCCGTTGTGCACCGCGTACGCACGCGCTCCGTCCACTTGGCGGACGATGGCTATTCCGTCGGCGTAGGCCTCCAGGCGGTAAGCAGCCTTACGGGCTTCGGTGGAGAGTGTGTAGAAGGCAGAAGGGGTTTCGGCGGCAAGTTCCGCCACCCGCTGCCATTCCGCATCGAGGGAGCAATAGACAAAGGCGGGCGGGGGCGGAGCACTGATTAGCGTAGCGGTCAAGTCGTCGGTTACCGCCGCCGATAGGCTGGCCGGCAGTTCCGTCCGCTCGAAATCTACGCGGTAGGCGCTAACGGTTTGCCAAGGTTCACCGTCGCGAAAAAGATGGAAACGCACGTCGTGGGGAGCCATGCCGGCCAGCCCGTGTACCGCACCCAGTGGCACCGACACTTCGCCGGAGGGCCGCCGCGTGACCGGCATCCTCGATCTTTCCCCTGAAACCGCGGTACCGAGAAAGCCCCGGTAGGGATCCGCGCCGCCGACCGCTTCCAGCGTAGGGTGTTGCCGGTCGGTCACCCCCAGTACCCGGGCCAGTGCCCGGCGATGGAGGTCGAGGTAGCTCATGCGGTGTCCGCCGGCCTCGAGGACTATCTCTACGGCGCTGGACAGCAGACCGCGGCCGCCGGGCAGTTCGGTAGCCTCCTCGCGCCGGTCACAGGCCGACAGCAGTACATGTGCGGGGTTTGGCGAGCGGTATTCCGTACCGGCAGCTGCCAGTTGTCGCGCGATCCGACCCCCGAGGTAGCTTTCCAGCGGCCGGGGAGTTGAGGCATCCGGGGCACGGCGGATGCGGGTGCCGTCGGCCCGGGCGGCATTGCGGGTACCGGAGCCGGAGTGGCAACAGTCGAGGACGACCGTAATGTCCGCACCGCGGTCGGCAATATCCTGCAGTAACCAGGCTAGTTCCTTGTCCGCCAGCGCCAGTCCGCCCGGCAATCGACTGTCGAAACAAACCAGCGTTTCTTGCAGGGATTCCGGGAAGTAAGTACGAAAGGCCTGCGCCGCCGGCTCGCGGGAGCCGTGACCGCAAAAGACGAAGCAGAGGTGGTCACCGGCGGTAATTAACCGAGTCACGTCGGCGAAGGCATTGACCAGCGCAGCGTAGGTCGCCTCCTCGTCGGTGAATGTGTACAAATTCAGCGTGCGCCCTTCGGCGGAACGTTGCAAAATCTGCTGCCAGTGCCGGATGTCGTTGCGACAACCGCTGAGAGACGCAAGGCCCGCGGCGGGGGGATAGCGGTCAATACCGACCAGGATACCGTAGAGTACTGCCATAAACGAAAGATAGCGTGTGCCGCCGTTTTATGCGGAACCCGCCATACTCGCGATGAAGCACCGATTATGTTAACGGCCTGGACGAGGGTAGCCAGCAGCTTGCGGTTGGAAATTGGCGTTCTACCTGCGCTCCGTCGCCCAAATTGCTTAACCTTGTGACATGATGGTCAATCGGTTATTTGCCTACCCCCTCTTTGGTATAATTTTGATCCTGATGTCCTGCGGGAGCCGGCAGCCGGCAGCGGAAGGGCAGACGGGGGCTCCGACAAAGTCGACTGAATGGGAGCAAGTCAGCACAACCACCCAGCCCACGGCCCGCCACGAGGCCGCCTTCACGCGCGTCGGTGATAGAGCCTACCTGCTCGGCGGGCGGGGCGTCAAACCGGTGGATATTTTGGATCCGGAGGGCACAAACTGGAGCCAGGGCCCCGAGAGCCCGGTCGAGATCCATCACTTCCAGCCGGTGACCGTAGGCGAGGAAGTCTACCTGATGGGAGCCATGACCGGGGGGTGGCCCGGCGAAGACCCGCTGCCCAACATTTACATCTACGATACGCGCACCGATACCTGGCGCACCGGACCGGAGATCCCCGCCGGCCGCCGCCGGGGAGGAGCCGGTGCCGTACTCCACGACGGCAGCATCTACCTCGTCTGCGGCATCCAGGACGGCCACCGCAGCGGTCACGTCGCCTGGCTGGACCGCTACGACCTGGAAACCGGCGAATGGACCCAGCTGAGCGATGCCCCCCGCGCCCGTGACCACTTCCAGGCCGCAGTCCACGACGGTAAGATTTACGCCGCCGCCGGTCGGCGTTCCCAGGTGGAAAACGGCTTTTCGACGACCCTCGGGGAGGTGGACGTCTACGACATCGCTACCGATACCTGGACGACGCTGTCCGACACGATACCCACGCCGCGTGCCGGGAATGCCGCCGCGGTGGTGAACGGAAAGATTCTCATCCTCGGCGGAGAAAGCGGCGCCCAGGAATTGGCCCACAGCGACGTGGAAGCCCTGGACCCGGCTACCGGAAGCTGGACCGCGCTGCCGCCGCTGAGCCGCGGACGGCACGGAACGGGCATGGTGCAGTTCGGCGACCGGCTCTACATGGCCGCCGGCTGTGGCCAGCGCGGCGGGGAGCCGGAGCTGGATGACCTGATCGGCGCCACCGTCGACTGATGCGGGAAGCGTATCCGGCCAAGGTTTTGCTACTGGGGGAGCATACCGTGTTGCGGGGCGGACAGGCACTGGCCGTCCCCTACGATCGCTTACGGCTGCGCTGGGCGGAGGGTACGCCGGATCCCCGCCTGCTGAAGTTCGCGACCTATCTCGACGGTCAAGACGTACCGATAGATACGGACTCCCTCGGGCGCGATCTTCGGGCGGGCCGCACCCTGGCCGGCAACATTCCCGTTGGCTATGGCCTCGGCAGTAGCGGAGCGGTGTGCGCGGCAGTCCTCGATGCTTACGGATCACCGGCGGTTACGGCATACTCCACGGCAGATTTGCGCCAGCTGCTGGCCCGCATGGAGGGCCACTTTCACGGTAGCAGCTCGGGTACCGACCCCCTGCTGGCCTACCTGCAAAGTCCCATTCTTCTAGGAGGTGCCGGAAGCGCGGAGGAACAACCCCTGCCGGAAGGCTGGGCTGAGGGGTGGTTCCTGATCGACACCGGGATCACCCGCGATGCCTCCCCGCTCATCCGAGAATTTTTAGCCGCTTACGACCGCGACCCCTTGTCCATCGACCGGGGTTGGCGCGAACCCGCTGACGCCGCGATCCAAGCACTGATTGCTAACGACCGGGAGGCGCTTTACCGCCACTTCGCGTCTGTTTCCGACTTTCAACTGGCCCGGTTTCCAGACTTCATCCCACCAGCCTACCACGACAGCTGGAACGGTGGAGACCGGTATCGCCTCAAAATTTGCGGTGCGGGCGGCGGCGGCATGCTGCTGGGTATGGCGCGTGATGCGGTAAGGGCGGAAGAAGTGTTTGGTGAAGAACTGCTTTGGCTAACGAGTGGCGGATAATGGCCGAACACTCGCCGGACGCCTACTGCGTACGGCGACACGCCGAGGTTCTGTGCACCTTACGAACGGAGGAGACAGCAGGACCTACCTCCTGCAAGTTTCAAACAGCGTACTTCCTACAGCCCGCTGGTCATCAGCAGATCGATATCCGTATGCCGCATTTCGAAGCGTTGGCCCAGGTACCGATTGGTGAGGCAACCGCGGAAGGTATAGATACCGTGGCGCAGGCCGGCGTGGTGGCAGAGGAAGTGCTCGAAATTCCGGGCCCCCTCGGTGCGCAAAAGAATGGGGGTCAGGATATTGCTCACCGCGATCGACGCCGTACGCCCTACCCGACTGGCGATGTTGGGGACGCAGAAATGAACGACATCGTGCTTGTGAAAAATGGGCTGGTCCAGGCTGGTCAGCTCACTGGTGGCGAAGCAGCCGCCCTGGTCGATGCTGATATCGATGATCACCGAATGCGGCTTCATAGCCCGCACCATTTCTTCGCTGACGACGACCGGCGTGCGGCCGGTTTCGGAATGGATGGCGCCGATGGCCACGTCGGCATCGAGCAGTTCCCGGCGCAAATAGACCGGGTTCATGGCCGAGGTGTAGAGCTGACGACCAACGGACGTCTGTAGCCGCATCAGCTTGTGGATGTTGTCGTCGAAGACCCGCACCTCCGCGCCCATACCGAGTGCGGCCCGGGTGGCATATTCGGCCACTACCCCACCCCCCAGGATGACGACCTTCGCGCTGGGCACGCCCGAGATGCCCCCGAGCAGCGTACCCGGCCCACCGTGGCTGGTACTCAGTAATTCCGCGGCGGTCTGAATGGCGCAGACGCCGGCCATTTCGCTCATGATGCGCACGATGGGGAAGCTTCCCTCGTCGTCCTGCATGTACTCCATGGCCAGGGCGATGATCCGCTTGTGCTTGAGGCGGTAGAGGTATTCCGCGTTGATGATGGGCAGTTGCAGCGGGCTGATCAGTACGCTGCCCTCCTGCATCATGTCGATCTCCTCCAGCGTAGGCGGTGCGACCTTGACGATCACTCGGGCGCGGCGGTAGACCTCCTGGGCGGAGTAGGCAATTTCGGCGCCGCATTCGCTGAAGTCGTGGTCGGAAAAGCTGCTGGGCACGCCCGCCTGCGTTTCCACGAGGACCCGGTGGCCGCGGCTCGTCAGGGTATGCACCCCGCTGGGAACTATAGCGACACGTTTTTCTTGTAAGGTGATCTCCTTCGGTATCCCGATGAAGAGCTCCTCCGATTTGGATTCCACCGCAAGCGTCTCCGTCTGGGTCTGCCCGTAGCTGGACGTCAGCTCCTTGGGCAGATCGATTCTTTCCTTTTCCTTTTCCTTGCTGCTCATATTGAAGCTTACGGCTAACCGGTGGTAATTTCTAGGTGGCGCCGGCCCCCGTCGGTGGAATCGTGGCGTAAGCGCAGAAAAACAACGCCGTCCGGCAACAAGGGTTCTATTACGGCCGGCCATTCTATAAAGACGGCCGCTTCGGCGGTCTCTAACAGCTCCTCCAGCCCCGCATCGATGGCTTCCTCTACGCTATTCAGCCGGTAGCAGTCGAGATGGTGAATGATCCCCGTTCGCCCATCGTACTGATTGACAATGCTGAAGGTAGGGCTCGAGATGGGTTCCGTTACGCCCAGTTGACGGCAGATCTCCGCTACGAGCGTGGTCTTGCCGGCTCCTAATTCTCCTTCCAGGGCGAAGACCCGGTCGCTACCCACCTCATTCAGCAGTCGACTGGCGACTTGGTGTACCTCCGGCAGGGTGTAGGTCATTTCCATGGCCCGAAAATAAAAAGAGGTTGCCCACCTGCGTGGACAACCTCCGAGGGTTTTGATAATGTATCGTTACTTCTTAGCGATCAGGCTGAGGTTCAGGCCTACTTCATCGTTGATGATGTTGTCCTGGGCGATACCGGCAATCGAACCGCTACCGTACTCCATACCCCACTCGGTCCGGTCGATCACAAAGTCGGGCGTGGTAGCCGTGATGCGATCGCCTTCCATACTAATCTTGGCGGGAATGGTGATGCTGCGGGAGGTGCCCTTCAGGGTCAGGTTACCGGTGATCTCATGGTTGTACTCGTCCATATCGTCCACGGGGCTGACGCCGGTGATCTCGAACATGGCGGTCGGGTGGTTTTCCACGTCGAAGAAGTCACCGCTCTTCAGGTGGCCTTCCAGTTTACCCTTGCCTTCACCGTCCAGGTCACGGTTTTCAAGACGGGTGATGTCCAGCGTAAATTGGCCACCGACCAGCTCGTCGCCGTTCGTCTTCAGGGTTCCGCTTTGGATGGGGATCGCGCCTTCGTGACCGCCGCCGATCTTCTTCGTGCCTTCCCACATCACTTCACTGGCGGAAGTATCTACGGTGAAGGTGGCCGTTACGGGAGCGCTTTCGTCAGCTGCTACGGCGTCCGAAGACTCGACCTCCGTACCGGATGGTCCACACGCAACAAGGAAAAGAGCTAGAAAGAATAGGGAGAATGTAGTTTTCATAGAATAGGAGGTTGGTAGACACCCGATGAGTTAGGTGACGTGAAAAGTAACCCGTGTAGCTACACAGAGTTTAATCGAAATACAAATTTAATGTACCTACACGAATAATCCGAATTTATTTTCTAGCCCTCGGCCCCGCTGGGCGGATCCATCACTTTGGGTTCGTTCGGATCGGTGGGTATACCGCTGTCGGTTGTATCCCCCGCTTTATGGATCTTCTTAGCGTCCCAGGTAGTGTGGAAGGTTCCTTTTTCATCCAGTCGCTCATAGGTGTGCGACCCGAAGTAGTCGCGCTGTGCCTGCACCAGGTTCAGGGGCAAGCGCTCCGAACGGAAGGCTTCGAAGTACTGCAGGGCGGACGACAGGCACATGGAGGGGACACCCCGCTCATTGGCCTGGTGCACGACTTCGGCCACGGCCTCGCGGCAGTCGTGTAGGTCCTCCCGGAATTCGATGGTGGCCATCATATTTTTCAGTCCGTCGCGCTTGCCGTAGGCGGACCGGATGGTTTCCAGCAGCTCGGCGCGGATGATGCAGCCGCCCCGCCAAATGCGAGCGATGCCTTCCAGGTCGAGGTTGTAGTCCATTTCCTCACTCGCTTCGGCCAGCAGGTGCATGCCCTGGGCGTAGCAGCAGACGAAGCCGAAGTAGAGTGACTTCTCGACGGACTCCGCCAGCCCTTGGCCCTTCAGCAGGGGCTCGTCGGGGTGGATCGTGGTGTACAGTTTGGAGTTGTCCTGCCGGTACTCCTTGAAGGCCGAAATGGCCCGCATGGTCACGGCGCTATCAATGGTCGGGATGGGCACCCCGATGTCCATGGCCGACTGACTGGTCCACTTGCCCGTTCCCTTTTGTTTGGCCTTGTCGAGGATGACGTCGAGCAGGTGCGTCTCGCTTCCTTCTTCCCGGTACTTCAGAATGTTGGCCGTGATCTCCACCAAGTAGCTGTTGAGCCGGCCATCGTTCCATTTGCTGAAGAGCGCCGACATCTCGTCGTTCCCCATACCGCCCACGCGCTTCAGGATGTCGTAGGCTTCGGCCAGGAGCTGCATAAGGCCGTACTCGATGCCGTTGTGGACCATCTTGACGTAGTGGCCGCTGCTTTTTTCGCCGATGTAGGTGACGCAGGGTTCGCCGTTTACCTTGGCGGCCACGGTTTCCAGTACCTGCTTCACGTCTTCCCAGGCGCTGCGATCGCCGCCGGGCATGATACTGGGGCCGAGGCGGGCGCCCTTAGCTCCCCCAGAAACGCCCGTCCCCAGGAAACGGATGCCTTTCTCTTTGAGGTATACGTAGCGGCGGTCGGTATCGTTGTAGTGGCTATTGCCGCCGTCGATCAGGATATCGCCCTCGTCCAGCAGGGGCAGCAGACCTTCAATGACGCTGTCGACGATCTTTCCGGCCGGCACCAGCATCATGATCTTACGCGGTTTGCTCAGCAGGCTGACGAACTCCTTTTGGGTACTGACGCCCTTTACCCGCATGTCTTTTCCTTCTTCGTTCAGTGCGTCGACGGATTCCTGGTTGATGTCCGTACCCAGGGCGCCGAAGCCATCGTCGGCGACGTTGAGGAGAAAGTTGCGGCCCATGACGCCGAGGCCGATCATGCCGAAATCATACAGTTGCTGGTCCATTGGAGAATATCTTTTGCTTACAGAAGGCGTAAGGTAATAAGCGGCCGGGTGTTCATGGCGGCGGGGCGCAGGTATTGTCATTAGTGGTCCGCCGAACGCAGCGTTAGTGGCGTTCACCCCCTGGGCAGACCAGCTCACGCTGGGCGGACCAGGGGCAACCCTATTTATAAAAGTAGATCCGATAGCCCTCGTTCCACTCCAGGTTTCCATTGTCCAGGTAGCGGTTCTGTACCCGTACGGCGTGCTCGCCGGGGGGAAGATCGTGGGTAGGTACCATATAGAGCAGGCCGGGCTGTTCGCGCACCGAATGGGTATGAAAGCGAGGTTTCACGCCGGCGGCGCTTCCGTTAAGGGATACTTTATGCAGGGCATCGAAGGCCAGCAATAGGGAATCGTTGCTGGCCTTCGCATTGCTTTGAGTCC
This sequence comes from Lewinella sp. IMCC34191, assembly GCF_003390935.1. Classification (GTDB taxonomy): domain Bacteria; phylum Bacteroidota; class Bacteroidia; order Chitinophagales; family Saprospiraceae; genus Neolewinella. The sequence goes on from NZ_QNQZ01000011.1 coordinate 49,132, forward strand.
CAACCGTAAAGGCCCCCTCCAACTTCATGCCGGTATAGCGGGATACCGCCAAACCCGGATCGATCGCCCGCAGGACGTCGTTATCGGTGGTGGGCAAGTATGGTACGAATACCTCGACGTAATCGTGGTCCGGGAACCTGGACTCCAGGGTGGCCTGGTGAAGCCGGATGCTGTTCCATTCCCCTTCGTCCATGTAGCTGCCCGAGTCGATGAAGGCCGATCCGTCCTGTATGAAGGCCGGATAGTAGGCGTACTTGACCATCTTTACGGAGACGATACACAGGATCAGAAAGATAAAAACCGGCAACAGCCGTGCCAGCCGCCGTCCGAAGCGTTGGTCGATCAGGTTGTAGTAGAGCGGTCGGTACAGCCGGGCCAGGGTGATCCAACCCATGAAGCGGTAGAGGTAGTAGTAGGGCCGGGCCGTATACCGGTTTCGCTTAAAGAAACCGAGCGTGGCAAAGTCGATGAAGTACAGCACGCTAAGCAGAAACAGCACGCCGGTCAGCCACCCGCCGCCGCGGAACACACCCGTATTGTTGGACAGCTCGGTGCCGGTGACCCAGCTGATTCCTTCCTGTACCGCGATCATGAATAGCGCCCAGGACCCGAGACTGAGAAAGCAAAAGAGGATCAGGAAAGCGATCGAAAATAATACGCTGCAGTACTGTTCCAGGCGCAGCAGGTAGTCGTCGAAGCTACCGATGCGCCGCTGCAGCCAGTCCTCGTAGCGGTCCCGAAACTGCAGGGCACGGTAGTCGATCTCCCCCGAGACGGACCGCAGGCCGACGGCCGCAATCCATAAGCCGCGCATAACCACGTGCACGATCAGGCAGATAAGCAGGGATAAGTAGGCCGTCCGCCCCGTCATGTACAGGAAGAAGACGGGCATATAGCCCCGGTCGTCGGTGAGCAACAGGCGCAGGTCGGACTCTAAACCGGTCACCACCGGCCACCCACCGATCAGCAGGAAGATGACGAAGCCGCTGATGATGAGCTCGAGTTGCCAGCTTTCCTGTTGGAGATTGTCCAACCAGGATGCGAGTTTGTTTTCCGTATTGCTCCGCGGTGGATTCATTTTTCCTGCGCTCCGGCGCCATACTTCTATTGTTCCAGGTCCGCCACCTTACCCATGCGGCGCTGCTGGCGGGGAAGGTTCTGGTACTCCGCGCCGAGGAAGGCGTCGAGTAATTCCTGGGCCAGGGCGATGCCGATGACGCGGCCGCCCACGCACATCATATTCATATCGTCGTGCTCCACCCCTTGCCGGGCGCTGTAGGTCTCCGTGATGAGGCAGGCGCGCACGTTCTTGATCTTGTTGGCGGCGATGCTGGCTCCTACCCCGCTGCCGCAGACGGCCACGCCGCGATCCACCTCACCGGAGCCGACCGCGCGGGCCAGGGGGACTACGTAGTCGGGAAAGTCGTCGGCCGCGTCGTATTCGAAGGCCCCGAAGTCCTTTACGCTGAAGCCTTTTTCTTCCAGGTATTCCTGGAGTTGCCGTTTGAGTTCGATGCCGCCGTGGTCGGTCGCAATGCCAATGGTCATAAGGGGGAAGATTGTAGAATGGGCCTAAAATTACCTTAGACGGGGCGTAAACCTTATAAAAAGTGGGACCTTTGATAGGGAAACCATTTAAGAAGCTTTCCACACCCACACATGGCCAACCAACTCGACCCCCACATTCTGATCATCTACGGAGCTTCGGGAGACCTCGCCCAGCGCAAACTCATCCCCGCCGTCTTCGATCTCTACCGGGGCGGGTACCTGCCGGAAAAATTCGCGCTCCTGGGCGCCAGCCGCACCGATTATACGGACGAAGCCTTCCGCGAGAAGGTCCTGTTCGAGAATGAATTCATGCAGGACAAAGGTTACGACGAAGAGCAGCTCAAGGCCTTTTCCAAGCTACTCTTCTACCAGGACCTGAAAGCGTACGACGGCCCGGAAGACGCTAAAAAGCTCAAAGCCAAGCTCGAGAAACTTGGTAAGAGGTTCGGAACGGGCTCCAACTACATCTTTTACCTGTCCACCCCGCCCAAACTGTACAGTTCCATCCCCAAGGCCCTGGCGGAAGTCGGCCTGAACAAGCCCGAGAACGGGTGGTCGCGCCTGGTAGTGGAAAAGCCCTTCGGCTACAATGAGGAATCCGCCAAGCAACTCAACGAGGAGCTGCAATCGGTCTTCCGCGAGAATGACATCTACCGGATCGATCACTACCTGGGCAAGGAGACCGTCCAGAACCTGCTGGTGACCCGCTTCGCCAACGGCTTCTTCGAACCGCTGTGGAACCGGAACTACATCCAGTCCGTGCAGATCACCGCCGCCGAAACGGTAGGCGTCGGTAGTCGGGGCGGCTACTACGACGAGAGCGGCGCCCTGCGGGACATGATCCAGAATCACCTCCTGCAGGTGCTGGCGCACGTGGCCATGGAGCCGCCCATCCGCGCGGATGCCTACTCCATCCGGGGCGAGAAGATGAAGCTGTTTCAATCCTTACGGGAGATAAAGGGTGACGAGGTCGCGAATTACGTGGTCCGCGGACAGTACGACGCCGGCACCACCAAGGAAGGCGACGTCGAGGCCTACCGCGACGCGGAGGGTGTACCCGACGACAGCATGACCGAGACCTACGTGGCCATGAAGTTCTTCATCGACAACTGGCGCTGGGCGGGGGTCCCCTTCTTCATCCGCACCGGTAAGTGTCTGCCCCTGAAGGTCACCGAGGTGGTCATCACCTTCAAAAACCCGCCCCAGGCCATATTCGCCGGCTACGACGACTACGCCATGAAGTGCGACAATCAGCTCATCATGCGCATCCAGCCCGACGAGGGCATGGCCATGGAGTTCGGCATGAAGGTCCCCGGCGAAGGCTTCCGCGTCAAGAACGTCGACATGGACTTCTTCTACCGCGACCTCACCACGAAGGACGTTCCCGAATCCTACAGCCGCCTCCTCCTCGACTGCATGAAGGGCGACCCCACCCTCTACGCCCGCGGCGACAGTGTCGAACAGGCCTGGGCCTTCGTCGACCCCATCCTCAAGGCTTGGGAGAACAACGAAGCCCCCCTGGCCCGCTACACCGCCGGCACCTGGGGCCCCGAGGAAGCCGACCGCCTCTGGGACGGCATCACCGGCGCGAGCTGGCGGAATCCGGCGGAGTCGCTTACGGAGGATAAGCATTACACGAAGTTGTAAGGGGATAGGGGGTAAAGGGGATAAGGGGTAAAGACGGCGGCAATGTGTTACATCGGAAGGCCCTTCCTTTACCCTATTACCCCTTAGCCCCTTTACCCCTTCCATACCCTTTCAACCTTAACCCCTTTACCCCTTGCTCAAAACAGACGTACTAATCATAGGCTCCGGCATCGCCGGCCTCAGCACCGGGATCAAACTGGCCATGCTGCGCCCCGACCTGAAGATCGACGTGCTGACCAAGGTCAATGAGCACGAGAGCAATACGAGCTACGCCCAGGGCGGCGTCGCGGCGGTGTGGGACCACGGGACGGACACCTACGAGAAGCACATCGCCGATACGCTGGACGCGGGGGCCGGCCTGTGCGACGAGCACATCGTGCGCATCGTGGTGGAGGAAGGCCCCGAGCGGGTGGAGGAGATTATCGATTGGGGTACGCGCTTCGACCTGGACCAGTTTCAGAAGTACGACCTGGGGCGCGAAGGCGGGCACTCCGAAAACCGGATCCTGCACTATAAAGATCTGACGGGCTGGGAGATCCAGCGGGCGCTGAGCGCGAAGGCGGCCACGCTCGACAACCTGATCGTCCACGAACACTACTTCGCGCTCGACCTGCTGACGCAGCACCACCTCGGGCACATCGTGACCCGGCTGACGGAGAACATCGAATGCTACGGGGCCTACGTCCTCAATAAGGAGAACTGGGAGATCAGTACCATCGTGGCCCGGAACACCGTACTCGCCGCCGGCGGCAACGGACAGATCTACCGCAGTACCACCAATCCCGTGATCGCTACGGGCGACGGCATCGCCATGGCCTACCGCGCCAAAGTGCACCTGGAGAATATGGAGTTCGTGCAGTTTCACCCCACGGCCCTGTATAATCCGGGATTGGAGAAGCAGGCCTTCCTGGTCAGTGAGGCGGTGCGCGGTTTCGGGGCCATCCTGAAGCGGCCGGACGGTACGGAATTCATGCAGGAGTACGACGAGCGCGGCAGTCTGGCCCCCCGCGATATCGTGGCCCGGGCCATCGACAACGAGATGAAGCTGACCGGTGCGGAGTTCATGTGCCTGGACTGCACCCACCTGGACAAGGAAAAATTCATCGCCCACTTCCCCACCATCTACGAGAAGTGCAAGGAGAAGGGCATTGACCCGATGAAGGACCTGATTCCGGTCACCCCGGCCTGCCACTATATGTGCGGCGGGGTGCAGGTGGACGAGTTCGGGCGCAGCTCCGTCAACCAACTCTATGCCTGCGGGGAGTGCACGAGCACCGGTCTGCACGGCGCCAATCGCCTGGCGAGTAACAGCCTGCTGGAAGCACTCGTTTTCGGGCACCGCATCGCCCACTCCATCGCCTCCAACATCGACAATAGCGACCTGGAGAATCAAATCCCCCAATGGGAGCGCACCGGCACCACCGAGCCGAAGGAGCAGGTCCTCATCACCCAGAGCATTAAGGAACTCAAGGAGGTCATGTCTAGCTACGTCGGCATCGTGCGCAGCGACAAACGTCTGAAGCGCGCCAAGGACCGCCTGGCCCTCCTCCACGACGAAACCGAGGAGCTCTACCGGAACAGCCTGGTGAGCCCGCAGCTCTGTGAATTGCGGAACCTGATCACCGTCGGCTACTTGGTATCTAAGGCCGCTTCGCTGCGGAAGGAAAGCCGCGGCCTGCACTTTACGACCGACTACCCGGAGCGGGCGGATTTCGTGCAGTATTCGGTGCTGTAGGGCCTACCCGCCGTACTGCTCCAGCAGCGCCTCCAGGTCATCCTTTGTATTCGCCTCCTCCACCGGCTTATCGTGCCGCCAACGCAGCATGCGCGGAAAGCGTAGCGCAACCCCTGATTTATGCCGGGTTGACTTCCGGATGCCCTCGAAGCCGATCTCAAAGACCTGTTTCGGCTTTACGCTGCGCACCGGTCCAAAGCGCTCCACCGTATTGCGGCGCACCCAGGCGGTGATCTTGTTGAACTCCTGGTCGGTGAGCCCGGAGTAGGCCTTCGTGAAGGGTACAAGGTCTTCTCCGTCCCAAACCCCGAAGGTGAAGTCGGTGTAGAGGTTAGCGCGCCGACCGTGTCCGCGCTGGGCGTACATCATGACCGCGTCGATGGTGAGGGGATCGACCTTCCATTTCCACCAGTCGCCCTTCTTACGCCCCTGTTTGTAGGCGCTGTCGCGACGCTTGAGCATGATGCCCTCGCTGAATTTTTCCCGCGCCGTTTCGCGTTCGGCGGCGAGGTCGTTCCAGTCGTCAAACTCGAAAACGGGGGAAAGTTGCAACACCCCCTCGGTCGGGTTTTCCTCCACCACCCGCTCGAGTAATTTCCGGCGGTCGCTCATGGGCAGCTTGCGGATGTCGCGGCCCTCGTACTCTAGCAGGTCATAGCACATTAGTACCACGGGTGCATCTTTAAGTAGTTTTTTGCTTACCGTCTTGCGGCCGATCCGCGTCTGCAGCACGTTGAAGCCCAGCGGCTGCCCGTCCCGATAGGGCAGGATTTCGCCGTCAATGACCGTACCGTTCGGGATAGCGGAAGCTAGTAGGTGGTACTCCGGGTATTTATCGGTCACGAGCTCCTCCCCCCGCGACCAGACGAATACCTCATCGTCGCGCACGATCACCTGCCCGCGGATGCCGTCCCATTTATGTTCGGCCTGCCACTCGGCGGGGCTGCCCAATTCCTCCGCCGCCTGCTCCAGTTGGTAGGCCAGGTAAAAGGGATAGGGCCGGGAAATATCGTCGGTGGCCGATTCGCTGTGGATCAGGTCCTCGAAGGTCGTATCGTTCGGGGTCCAGTTGCCCATCAGGCGGTGGGCCAGGTTGGTCTCCTCAATACCGGTGGCCCGGGAGAGGGCGCGCGTCATGAGCTTTTGACTTACCCCCACGCGAAAGTTGCCGGTAATCAGCTTGTTGAAGAGATAGCGTTCGGTCGTGTTGAGTCCGCGCCAGGCTTCCTGCACCGCTTCCTTCTTGCCCTCCTCGTCGTAGCCGGCGAAGTCCTGGATGTACTCGATCCAGTGGGTCAGGGTATGATCGTAATCCTGCTCCGGCGGCGGCAGGATGAGGGCGATCGTCTCTGCCAGGTCACCCACCACGTGGTAGCTCTCCTCCAGGATCCAGGTATCGATGCCGCTTAGTTCCGACGCCCAGGCCCGCAGCAGTTTGGAATTGACGGTGCGTCGCGGTCGGCGGTGGCTGAGCAGGGCTACCGTCCAAAGCTTGTCCTCGTCGTCCACCTGCAGGAAGTAATCGGCCAGCGCGTCCACCTTGGCGTTGGTTTTGGTGGTGCGGTCTAGGCGGCGGAACATTTCGGCGAAGTTCTTCATGGCCTTATAAATTGGAAACACAGATTGAATCGGATTAAGGCACGGATTCTCACAGATTGCTTTGCAAAAAAATCCGTGGCAATCCGTGCCCTAATCTGTACCAATCCGTGTTGAACTTCACTCCGCATCAGCCGCCAGATTTTCCTTCTCCGTCTCCGAGTTCCCCTTAGTCTCGATTTCCGCCAGCTCCCCCTCGTATTCGGTGTGCAGCTCCACGGCGTTGAGGCCCTGCTCGCGGAGGTATTTGCTGAAGATGGCCGTGTAGCCGTGGGTGACGTAGACGTTGTCGGCTCCGGTGAGGTCGATGGCTTCGAGCAGACTGGGCCAGTCGCAGTGATCGCTAAGGACGAAGCCGCGATCGGCACCCCGGCGACGGCGGGCACCGCGGAGGGTCATCCAGCCGGAAGCCGCCCCGATGGAGGCGTTGCCGAACTTCTTCACCCAGGGCTGGCCGATGGCACCGGGGGTGGCCACGACGATGTTGCCGGGGTAGTCTTTCTTGTTGATCTCCCGGGTGACGCGGGTGGTTTCGGGCAGTTTCACCCCTTGCTTGCGGAGGACTTCATTTGTGTTTTCGATGGCGCCGTGGGTGTAGATCCTGCCGATCGAGGTATCGAGCCCGTCGAGGAGCCGCTGGGCCTTGCCGAGGGCGTAGCCGGTCAGGATAGCGGTGCGGCCTTCGCTGGCGGTCTGTCGCCACCAGTCGTTGATGTCGGCCATGACTTCTTCCTGGGGCGTCCAGCGGTAAACGGGCAGCCCGAAGGTGGATTCGGTGATGAAGTGCTGGCATTTTACCGGCTCGTAGGCTTCGGAAAGGCCGTCGTCTTCCAGTTTGTAATCGCCGCTGGCTACCCAGATTTCGCCCTTGTACTCCACCCTTATCTGCGCCGAGCCGATAATGTGCCCCGCCGGGTGGAAGCTGAATTTCACCCCGTTGATGGTCTTTACCTCGCCGAATTCGACGGTTTCCAGCTTAATGTCACCCAGTCGGTAGCGGATGACGGGCGCCGCGGCACGGGTGCAGAGGTAGTACTTGTTTCCCCAGCGGGAGTGGTCGGCGTGGCCGTGGGTGATGAGGGCGCGGTCGACCGGTTTCCACGGGTCGATGTAGACGTCGGCGCGCTCGCAAAAGATCCCGCAGTCGTTGAAGGTGAGGAGGGGCATGGAATGGTGCAACGGAGGCCGGGGGTAGGAGGTTTAAGTTGAGGTGCTGTCACCAACCGATCATCTCGCCCTACAACGGCTCGACTTCAAGACCCTACCATTCCCCCATCCAATCCCCCAGTCCCCGCTGAAAGATCACGTCCTCCGTACCGCAGGTGATCAGGTCGAAGCCACGCCCGATAAGGCCCGGCATGTCCGACGGCCGAATGGTAAAGACACCGGTGAATAAGCCATGTTGCTTTCCCACGGCCACGACGCGGTCCAGCACCGCGGATAAATTGGGATCGGCAAAATTCGCGCGTTCCTTTAGCCCCAGGCTCACGCTCAGGTCCCAGGGGCCGATAAAGAGCCCGTCCAGTCCCGGCGTGGCGGCGATAGCCTCTAATTCCTCGACCGCACCGGCGGTTTCGATCATGACGAAGCACAGCGTGCCGTCATTGGCATCGGCAAAGTAGTCTCCCTTATGGTGGAGATCCGCCCGGAAGGGACCGAAGGAACGATTTCCCAGCGGCGGATACTTGGCGGCCCGAACGAAGGCGGCGGCTTCCTCGGCGGAGTCGACCATCGGACAGATGATTCCTTCCACGCCGTAGTCCAGCGCCTTCATGATCAGCTCCGGGCGATTCCAGGCCAGGCGGGCCAGCGGTATGGCCCCACCCGACCGGATGGCCTGTAGCATGCCGAGCAGATGGGCGTCCTCGACGGAGCCGTGCTGCATATCCAGGGTAATGCTCTCCACCCCCATCACCCCTATGCGCTCGGCCAGGGCGGGGACCGGCAAAGTCATGAATACGTTGCGGAGGGGTTCGGCTTGCTGAAGACGTGCTCTAAGCTGCATGGGATAAAATTACCGACTGGCCGTCTTCTTCACCACCGGGATATGCACCACGCTGGGGTATTCCGCCGAATGGTGAATGACGTTGTGCGCCACTACGCTCTCCGTCTCGTCGTAGTTATTGCCACCGGTATTCAGGTTGCGGTCGAAACGGGGGAAATTGGAGCTACTGACCTCGATGCGGAGGCGCTGGCCGGCCTTGAAGAGGTTGCTGGTGCTGAGGGGTGTCAGGTCTACTTTATACACTTCACCTTCTTCCATAAACACCTCGTTGTCGTAGCCTTCCCGGTAGCGGACGCGCTGGATGGTTTCGTCGAGGTTATAGGCCGCGCCGTCCTCCTCGACCACGATCAGCTTGAGGGTCAGGTCGGTGTCCTTCACGTCGCTGCTGAGGTAGAGGGTGGATTCCACGGAGCCGGTCACTTCGGTATCCTCGGTGAAGGGTTCGGAGGTGTACACCAGGATGTCGTTGCGGGCCTCCATGCGGCGCTGGTCCATGGCACCTCCCTCGATGGCGTCGCCCGTACAGCAGACGTTGCCGCCGTAGCTATACACCGGGTTCATGGGGTCGTAAATGATGGTGTCCGGCTGGCTGCCGGTTGTGGGTTGGCTTTCTACCAGCGCTCCGCCGCCATACATCGTATTGGCATCGCCCTGGCTGGTCAGGTAGTGGGGGACCATTTCGACGCTGGGCGGAGGCCAGGCGGAGGTGGTCTGCCACTCGTTGCTGCCCATGGTGTAGTAGGTCACGCGGGCGAGGGTATCGATTATATCCGAGGGGTCCTCCTCCTTCAGCCATTTGTCGAAGAAGCCGTAAATCAGGCCGTCGTAGTCGTACCGGGCATCACCTACGCTGCGTTCACCGACGATGGTATTCTCCTCGGCGCGGGTATAGGCACAGTGCAGCGTGGGGGCGATCCAGAGGAACTGGTTGTCGCGGGCTTCTTCCGACTCGGCGTTCTCGCGGACGTGGTTGAAGAGCGCAAGGTTCGGGCTGATGGAGACGTCGTACCAGCTGGTGAACCAGAAGGTGGGGACGTCGAAGGGCATATCGTCGTGGTACAGCCCGCCCTCGTACCAGGCCGGGTCGTTGGGCGTACGGGTGATCATTTCCTCGTAGATGCCTTCGGGGCCGTTGTTGGCCGAGATGATCTCGCTGACCGGCAGGGTGGAGAGCATTTCGGTGGATGAAATATCCGGGTACTCGGGTGCCATATCGTAAAAGCGCTGGATGCGCAGGAGATCCTGCTGTTCAAGCCCCTCGGGGATGCGCGGTGCGGCGGGGTCGTGCTGCACGTGGTAGAGCCAGCTGGTGAAGAGCATCTGACCGGCGCCGCCGCGGTACCAGTTGCCCTGCTCGTAGAAATCGCCGATGCGTCCTACCCCGGCGCCGTAGCCCATGGGTACCATCGCCTTCAATGCCGGGTGACCCAAACTGGCGACGGCCATCTGCCACTCGGCGGTGGAGCTGCAGCCGTACAGCCCGACGTTCCCGTTGCTCCAAGCTTGGGTGCTCATCCATTCGATGGCGTCGTAGCCGTCGGTAGTGGGTACGCCCAGAATGTCCCACTCGCCCTCGCTGTAGTAGCGGCCGCGCTCGTTCTGCACCACGTAGGCGTAGCCGCGGCTGACGGCCTCGTAGGCATTCTGGTACAGGCGCTCCTGTTCCTCGCCGTCGACCCAGCCGTTGAACTGGTAGGGGGTGCGAACGAAGATGATGGGTGCCTTAGCTACGTCCTTTGGCCGGTAGACGTCGGTGGCGAGGCGCTTACCGTCGCGCATGGGAACCATGATCTTTTGCTCGACTTCCGCTATGGCGGCCAGGCGCTGGTAGGCCTCGGATTTTTGCGCCGCAGCGCAGGAGGAAAGCAGGATGACGAGGAGGAAGGTCAGCTGGTGTCGCATGCTTGTGTTGTTCGGTTCGGGGCGGGGAAGATACGGTTGGTTGTTGGTCTTCCAATTCGCGGGTTATGCCCTTGGTGCAGTTTACGGCTCAGCTCGCCTACGGCTCGTTATCGGAAACACGGATTTCACAGAGTTGGGGCACGGATTGGCTTCGCCGCCACTTCGTGGGTTTCCGCCCAACCAACTATTGGGTAGACTCAGGAATGCCTTGTGGGCTTTCGAATCGGCGGATTGTTATCGGGTTCGCGGTACTCGGTTCGTGGGCGGTGCACGCTAGGGGGGAGCTTTACGGCTCAGCTCGCCTACGGCTCGTTATCGGAAACACAGATTTCACAGATTTGGGGCACGGATTGAGCACCGATTGGCTTTGCCGCCATTTCGTAGTTTTCCGAACGGTCAACTATTGCGAAGATTCAAGAATGCCCTGTGGGCATTCGATTCGGCGGTAACCGGGTCGTGGGCTGTGCCTGCGGCTCCTTTCTTCACGGGCCATTATCCCGAGGCGGACCAAGGGACAGCCTGGGAACCAACCGGGCCCGCGGCACTTCCCCTCGTCCGCCCACCCCCATATTTTCACTACCTTTCACAGGCACGCAGCTCACCGATGCATGGAACACCCCCAGGACGAACTCCCGGAACCGGAAAAAGCGCCCCCCGCCTCACCCACCGGCCAGCGGCAATTCGACACCTCCCTCGTCGTCGCGCTCGTAGCTGTAGTGATCAGCCTGGTCGGTACCGTGACCTCCATTTACGAGGCCCGCATCCTGCGCAACCAGCAGCAGACGTACCAGGAAGAAAAAGCGGCGTCCGTCTGGCCCTACATTAAGACGGAGATGTACACCAACTATAATAACTCCGACAGCTCCATTACCCTGGAGTATTCGATCACGAACAAAGGTATCGGCCCGGCTATCCTCGGCGACGTGCGTTACGTCTACCGCGGGGCGGACGTAGAGACCTATTCCATCGACGAAGCCATCCAAAAACAATACCCCGACATACCGGCCTGGAATTCCCGGAACCGACAGATCGACCGTACCGTGGTCTCCCCCGGCGAAAAAATTACACTCTTCGTGGTTCGCCTGCAGGTGAGTAGGCCGGTACGGGATTTTAGCTCCGTATCCAATGCCATCGAAGCCGATTTCTATACGGAGTTTTGCTACTGCTCCGTATACGGCGCGTGTTGGCGCGTCACGCAGTCGGATGTACCGGAGGAAGGGGACGATTGTGAGGTAGAGCTCTAGCCCACCCATGCCCCGCACCCTTTGGTCGGTATATTATACATCACGCTGTCCATCATGTAAGACTTCGGGTAATTGCCCAGGCATAGCCCGGTCGATTACGACGTGACGGCCGAACTGACGGCCACCCATCGGGTAGGCTTTCTCCGGTACACCTTCCCGGCCAGCGACCGCGCCCATATCCTGCTCGACGCCGGCAACGTACAGGGCGAAAGCGGCGCCGTGACCGACGTCGGCGTACGCATGATGGACGCCATCCACGTGGAAGGCTTCGTGAGCACCTATCCCAAGTACGTGCAGACCTACGACCCCGGCGGCGCGGTTAATATGTACTTCTTCGCGGAGCTGAGTAAAGCACCGGCCAGCGTGGACGCCTTCACCGCCACGGGCATACAGGCCAAAATAGACTCCGCAACCGGTAAGGGCGTGGGCCTGGCCGACGCCGACTCGCTCTCCTTCGACGGGGCGCGCGGCCGCGCAGGCTAACTGGGAGCGCGAGTTGGGCAGTCCGCTGTTCCGCAAAGCCACCATCCAATTAGGCAGCGGGAAAACCCTGGTGATCGAGGCCGAAGGCACCCCATAGGTCTTTGGAAGGCATGCTGCGACGCGTCGTCGTTGGATTCCAGGGTAGATTTTTATTCCTGGTACAGGTAGGCAATTCGCATAGATGTATGCTGTATCAATCCGCGAGCGGATCGTTTGTACTGGCTATTCAGTCGGATGTTTGGTGTAAATAAAATCCGTTCATTCTTCTTTATGAGTAAAAAACGATATCTTTAAATTGATTTTACACCTAAAACAAACACTATGCATCATAACCAGCCATCCGATCCACCATCAACAGCCCAGCATGTACTGCGCTGCACCTTTTTCAGGATCCTACATTTTTGATCAGCGTGCATTTACCGAGCTTATACCTAACGTCAACCAAAGCTGATTAGGGGATTCAATAGAAGTATCGGCTACAATAAGTTGATTTGTCCTTACAATAATTCACGGCAGCAAAAGCCCTGAGAACTGCAAAGCTTTGCGTGGATTCAAGTAATTGACTAACAATTGACTCTTTTCTTTACTCTAGGGTAATGAATGCAGTTTTGGCTCCTCCGCCCCCATAGGCATCGCGTTACTGCAATTCGCTTTCGCTGCTGTATACGAGTGGGGAATACCGCATTTTAGCTCCTTTACGGCTTCGTGGTCCGCTCAGGAGGCCAAAAGCCGAACAAGCTATAATTTATAGCAAATTAATAACAACTATATGGCACCATACCGTCAACGTCTTTATGTGTATTCAACCATACACACATAAGTACGAATGGTCATTCTGCTACCGGAGGTCGTCGAAAATCGGAATCTTAATAGAGTTGACAGGAGGATACTTCCTCTACGATTTTCAGCTATGAGTATGATTTTGTTTATTTTTTCGCTTTGGGCACCGGTCAATACAGACCTGCCCACCAACCCAAATACCCTTACCGATGATAAGGTGCAGACCACAACTTGCACCAATGATGGTACGGGTAAGAAAATTATCGACGGTAGCGATTGCGAAATGACGCAGGATGCCGACGGAACCTGGGAGGATAGAGGTTGTTAACAGACTTAGGCCTCGCTCTTGAGCGAGGCCTATTTATTTATAATTCTTAGCCTTTACCTATGAGATTATACATATTGATTTTGGTTTTTCTGACAACGAATATCCTTGCGGCTCAGACGGCATACAGGATCACCTACGAATTAAGGAGTGTAAACAATACCTATACGAAACTCTCCGAACAGTTTACAGGTGAGGATCGCTCACGGATGGCTTCCGGTGACCACGAAACCAGAACCTTTGAATTATTACACGTAAACGGTATTTCGTTGTATAGTTACGTCTCTTCTCGATATGACGATACGTATACCGGCCAGCAATACTATTCCGGCACCAGTACAGTACATTATAAAGATATGCGGTCACCGGACGATGTGGAAATGTTGGAAGTAAGCAACACGAGAGGGTGCGCACGAAAAACGACCTATAGATCAGAGCTATATGACCTAACCGATTCTACAAAATTGATCGGCAACCTATTGGTACAAAAAGCGGTCAATCGGGAATTTCCGGACAGCTATGTATGGTTTGCCCCACGTATACCCATATCCGACGGTCCCGGGCAGGAGGCTGGATTCCCGGGTTTAGTCGTCCAAAGAACCAATAGCTCCCACAACATAGTGATGGTTGCCATTGAGGAGATCGATAGCGATTCCGTACCTGATATCGCAAGACCCGACTGTGCCCTGGGGCGGGACAACAAGTAATCAGAAGTAGCGATTGCGGAACGGCTCACGATACAGTATACGCAGGTCGGCAATATCCGTCTGCTGCCAGCAATATGCTTTGCGAAAGCTCAAATAATGAATATGAGTTTGAAGCATTCGTAGTTAGTAGCGGGAGAGGACGTGAGCGGTCACCCAAATTGCGGTCGAACGCTGCATTATGATCAATGACGCGGCAGACATGAAAAAAACGAATACTGATCCGTTACCGGCAATCACCAGACCTGAACGCCCCGGGCAGACGGCGCAACGGAAAAAAACAACTGGAACAAGATCACCTGCCTTCCTGAACCCGCAGATCAGCCTTTTGCTCCACGTGCCAAACCATTGATCTTGCCTTATCACCAAATACGCTTTCGGCTGGGCATTGTGCTACTGCTTTTTCTACTTGGTAAATCCATATCTGCACAGCGCAACTTGCGTGTTTTGCTAACGGACCAGTTTGACGAACCAGCCGCAGCCGTCCAGGTCAATTTATTGGTCGCCAAACAGAAGTTACTGTACGCGGAAGCCCAAAGCGATCCCGCGGGAGTCGTTCGTTTTCCTGCCCTATACTACGGTGATACGGTCTTTCTACAAGTTGACGACTATCGCTTCGTACCGGCTGTAATCACGATTACCCCGGACGTAGATTCCACCACCTACGTGCTTGACCGGATAGCCTTAGAGCTGACACAAATCACCGTAAATGCCGAAAAGAGTCCCGTGGAAATTCACGGAGACACGATGTTTTTCGACGTGGAAGCGTACCGACTGGGCAACGAGACGACGCTCGGCGACCTGATTAACCGCATCCCCGATTTGTCCCTGAACGCCAACGGCGACATCGAATTTCAGGGGAAGACAATCGATCATTTATTCGTAGAGGGGAGAGATATTTTCGGCGGCCTTCAGCGGAGTGCGACCAAAGGAATATCCGCCGAGGACGTAGCTGGCATTCGGCTATTCAAATACTACCAGGGATTCGGGGATGTGATCGGCGGATTTTCCAAAGAAGTCGCGGTCGACGTACAACTGAAGGGGTCTGCGAAGGCACGGTGGCTCGGCACCGCTGAGGCACTGGCCGGAACGCGCAACGCCCATGACCTGGCAGTCAACGTCAGCCGCCTCAGCGAAGGAAATGGATTCAACGGCATCGCCAGGGCGAGTACCGCGCCTGGCTCCCAGCTATCGACCCGTGATTTTCTGAACGCGAAGTCAAACAGCGGCGGCAGCAAGATATTCGGACAGCAGGAACAAACCAGCTTCACACTTGACGATCTTGTCCCCCCTCCCCTTCGGTTAGCGCAGGGGCTACAACAGTCACGCGCGCTCTTCGGCAGGGTGGGTTACGACCGCCGCATCGACGCGCGAAGAGCCCTCCGGATCAGCGGACTGGTCAACGAAGAAAAACACGATTTCGCTCGCTTTCAAACACTAAGTTCCCTCAATGCGGCCGGCACGGACAGGAAAATATCCCGGGTGTCGGACGAAGAGGAATTTCGCCGGCGCGTCGCAATTGGCAGTGTCGAGCTAAATGTTGGAAACCTTGCGGATACGACCCGGGGCCGGGGCGGACTGAACGTCGACTTCAGCTACGTGCGCGGTAAATCCGGGGTAAGAAGAACGGTCATCGGACAAGAGACCGACGCTCCGTTGCATCACCGTAGCAGCAATGGATCGGGCAGTTTGCACGCTTTTCGGATATATCCCACGCCCGGCAATTTTAGTCACAAATCGGAGATTAGCTGGCGCTACGACTTGGACGTCAGTAGCCTGGAAGCGGCCGGCGCAGATTTGTTGCCCGAATTTCTCCGCGCCACCGACAAGGTCGAATATACCGCCCGGCAAAACAGGGTCGGGTTTCTACACACCATCACGTACGACCGCGACCGCGTTGCGGGTCACTTGAAAGTGGCCGGCAATGTCCACCATCTCACCACCCGTATTCAGCAAGACTCCCTAGCGAGGCTCGAGGGAGAATACGGACCGCTGTGGGACGCCATAGTGCCGATTACCGTAGCAAATGATTATCGTTTGGGTCAGTACCTAATAAGGGCGGTCCTTACCGCGAAAGCCCTACGCCGATCGGCGAGCGATCGAACGAATTTCCGATTTCCGTATCAGACGCTCTTTGTATTCAAACGGGGCGCCAATCCCGCGCGGTTCGCGCAGGTACGCGCACTAGCCGCTACAAGGATGTCAGCCAGTCTGGAGCAGTCCAGTGGTCTCCCGTCCAGCCCCCGCCCCTTCGTGATCAACAGCAATAACGCGGATCCATTTTTACAGTCACGCGTCTATACCATCGGGGCCGATTATTTTAACCGCGACATCCGTGGGACCAAAGCGCTGATTCTATTTACCGCGAACCGCAGTTGGGTAAGCAATGGACAACAGCAAGTGTTGATGACCCGCGAACGGGGTTGGATAGAAACCTCTTTTTTGCCCTTACGTCATTCCATTAATACTTCAGTTGTATTGCGAGGGCAGATTCCCATCTCGAAGCGACTATCTGTTTCCGCGGGGACTTCCCTAACGCACACACGCCAGCCGGAGAGTCCGGTTACCCAGGAATTTTATCGGTTGAGCCGCCAAAGTTTCAGTGCCTCCGCCCGAATGAAGCGCCTGGGTAATTTCGAGCTCTCGCTTTCGTACGCAGCAGATCGGCTTCAGCAAACAATAGATCTCGCACCCGGATCCAGCACCGATATTCGTTTTAATACGGATGAGTGGAAGGCCACCGTGAGGTATAAATTGGAGAACCGCCTAGAGCTTACCACGGAGGTTGGCTACCGTCGTTCCGGTACTAGGGGTCTCAACGGCGGAACCACTTTAAGCAACTATCCCGCTTCGATGGAACTGATCTACGAATTGAAAAAGGCTAATCTTCCTAATCTGATTTTTCGGGGAAACAACCTCATAAACTATGACCCCCGGCGGCGTCAGGAGGCGGACCTGGATAACCTCGGTGTCACCAACACAAGTTTTACCGACATACCGGGATACCTTCAGATTGGACTGCAGCAGCGGTGGTAATGACATCTACATCAACGAGATCCTCCCAACTGAGATGGGCTACCGGTTCACCCGGCTGAGGTCGAAATACTGCTCGCCACCGTTGTGACGAACAGGCTTTCGGAAACGTAAGTGGAATGGATATCCCGCCGGTTCGGCTGCAGCCAATTCAAACTGGGCTAACGCCGACGTACACCGGAGATAAGTTTTAAGTAACCGTCAGTCAGCATGTCCGCCAAAGCTCCGATGCGTGCGACCGATCTGTTTTAGCGGAGGAAACCGAAGCTCAAAATGCCGAGACCGGATTCTCCGACTCGCTCAAAAACTTCTCCGTCTTCGCCCGCTCGACCTTATTGTACAAGCGGTCGGACTCGTGGCGGTCCCGCACCACCTTCGCCAGGGTGAAGCAGGCACTGACCGTAAAGACGAATCCCATGGCCAGAAAACCTTTGGTCGCCGGCGCGGCCGAGAGCAGCACGATACCCGCCAGGGTACCGCCGCAGGCCAGGACGAAAGCGATCCAGGCCATGGTAAAGAAAGATTTGCTGTTCGAATGGTCGATGATGGAATGCGACATGGTCGATTTCGTTTAGTTGCCATGTTAGGTACATGGTGACGGGGAAATTGCGGTCATCCCGACCCGTGGTTTGGCTTTAATCGATAGACGGCCGCCAATTCCGGACGAATAGTCAGGAGATCCGCTTCGGCAGACGAACTCCGCTAAGCTGCGTTCGGCGGACGAAGCGGAGTGACCCCGCCAAAAACCTCCCGCCCGCCCGTACCGTTTCCAAGTATCTTCGCCCTAATCAACCGAAACATATGCGCCTGCTTCTGCCCCTCCTGTTTTTATTTGCGGCCTCCCTGCCCGCCCAGCAAGCCCGCCCCATCACCCTGGAAGATATCTGGGCTTCCTACACCTTCAGCCCCAACGGCGTCAGCGGCTTCAACTTCCGGCAGGATGGAACCTCGTACACCGAGCGCACCGACAATGCCGTGGTCACCTACGACATTACCACGGGGGAAGCAACCGACACGCTCGTCAACGGCGGGGCCCTGCCCACCGACTCCGGTTTCAGCGGACGCATCGACAGCTACACCTTCAGCGATGACGAGCGTAAGTTGCTGATCAGCAGCGAGACCGAGCAACTCTTCCGCCGCAGCTCGCAATCCTATTTCTTCGTGTACGATACGGAGGACGACTCCTTTACGGCGGTCTACCCCGAAGGAAAGATCCGACTGGCCACCCTGGACCCGACCGGCGAGAACGTGGCTTTCGTCGTCGACAATAACCTCTTCATTCGCCACCTCGCAGACGGCGAACTCACCCAGGTCACCAAAGACGGCGAAGTAAACGCCATCATTAACGGAGCCACCGACTGGGTCTACGAAGAGGAATTCGGATTCAGTAAGGCGCTCTACTGGAGCCCCGACGGCGAGCGACTGGCCTTCCTTAAATTCGACGAGAGCGCCGTGCCGGAATTTACCTACACCGACTTTCACAACGGCATGTACCCCGAGTACAACACCTTCAAATATCCTAAAGTCGGCGAGGAGAACAGCACCGTTAGCCTGCACGTCTACGAGCTGGACGGCGAAGAGACTACTGACCTGCTCACGGTCAATAGTGACGACAGCGGCGAGTGGCACTACATCCCCCGCGTGCAGTGGACGCTGGACGACGAGGAACTCACGGCCCAGCGCATGAACCGCCACCAGAATAAACTGGAACTACTCCTCTTCGACGTTGACGACAACGAGCAACGCACCCTGCTGACCGAGGAGAATAAGTATTACGTGGACGTCACCGACAATCTTACTTTCCTCGAAGATGGCTTCATCTGGACCAGCGAAGAGAGCGGCTTCAACCAGCTATATCACTACGATATGGATGGCGGCAAGCCCGTCCCCCTCACCTCCGCCGCGTACGACGTGACCGAGTTCTACGGCGTACACGACGGCCGGATCTACTTCCAGGCCGCCGGCCGCGACCCCATGCAACGCGAGGTGTACACCAAAAGCCTGCGGGGCAGGGACTTGCCATCGCCTATTGCGGCGGAGCGCGGGTATAATGACGCCCAATTCAGCGGGAATTACGGTTACTTCGTCCTGACCAATTCCAACATCAACCGGCCCGCCCGGGTAACCGTCATGGACGACACCGGCACGGAAATCCGTACCATCGTCACCAACGACGCCCTCACGGAGCGCATCGGGGACTACGGTTTCCAGCCCGTCGAATTCTTCTCCTTCACTACGGAAGAAGGTACCGAACTGAATGGCTACCTGATCAAGCCGGCTGGCATGGATTCCACGAAGGCCCACCCGCTGCTCATGCACGTTTACGGCGGCCCCGGCAGCCAGCAGGTGCTGGACAACTGGCGCGGATCGAATATGGTCTGGTTCCAGATGCTCGTACAGAAAGGCTTCGTGGTGGCCGTGGTTGACAACCGCGGCACCGGCGCCCGGGGCGAAGAGATGAAAAAGCAGACCTACCTCACCCTGGGCAAGCAGGAGACGGAAGACCAGATCAGCGCGGCTAAGTACCTCGGCAGCCTGGACTACGTCGATGCCGACCGCATCGGCATTTTCGGTTGGAGCTACGGCGGATTCATGGCGCTACACGCGATTCTGCAGGGGAACGAAACTTTTGCCGCCGCCATCGCGGTTGCCCCGGTGACGAACTGGAAATGGTACGACAGTATTTACACCGAACGCTACATGCGCACCTACGCGGAAAATCAGGCCGGCTACGACGAGAACAGCCCCATAAACTACGCCGACCGGCTGAAGGGTGACCTGCTACTGGTACACGGTATGGGAGACGACAACGTACACTTCCAGCATACGGCCGAAATGGCGAACGCGCTGATCATGAATAATAAGCAGTTCGAGACGTACTTTTACCCCAACCGGAACCACGGCATCTACGGAGGCCCGACCCGGCTGCATCTCTATACGAAGATGACCAACTTTCTCATGAATAGCCTGATGCCGGAAGGCACCAGTAAATGAAACCCAGCGAACTCCGAAGCTAGAACGGCCGTTTGGTCAGAACAGTAAAAGTTTAAACCTATAATGAAAGGCCAACGTCATGACCCGGCGTGGCCTTTCCTTTTTTATATTACCCGGTGATGGCCAAAAAGAATAAGAATAATTCCTTCGTTAACCGCAAAGCGAAATTCGAATACGAGTTCCTCGAGTCCGTAGAAGCCGGCATCAAATTGCAGGGCACCGAGATCAAGGCGATCCGGGAAGGGCACGTCAACCTCCGCGATGGATACTGCGCCATTGAAAGGGGGGAGATGTTCATACGCTCCCTCTACATCGGAGAATACAAGCAGGGGAACCAATTCAACCACGAGGAACGGCGTACCCGCAAACTGCTGATGAAGCGGCAGGAGATTCGCAAGTGGGAGAAGAAAGTCAAGGAAAAAGGCCTGACCATCATCCCATACCGCCTCTACCTCAACGAGCGGGGGCTCGCCAAGGTAGAGGTTGTCTTGGTTCAGGGTAAGAAGGTCTATGACAAGCGTGATACCATTCGCCAACGCGAATCGAAGCGCGCCATGGACCGGATCAAGAAGCAGTATCTATAACTGCCGCTTACGAGATCATTATGCCAGCGCGAGCGCTTGGTAGCTGTCGTAGAAATTCATGAGCAGGCCGTCGCGTAGCGACTGGAATGCCCAGCTCGGACGCTTAAAGAGGAGCCGTTCGGCGGAAACACCCAACAGGATCATCTGTGGATCGTAGCCCATCATAGCGGCGGTAGCGTGGGCGGCGGGTAGATCTTCGGTCCGCGGCAGCTCTACGAGATTAGGCCGGCCCCAAAGGAAGTGTTGAACTTCCTGCTTCTTCTGGCTGGGAATGCGCAGGCGGTAACCGGATACGTTGCTTGGAACGTACCCCCGTACGAAGTTGGGGTTAAGGCGGCGCAGCGTAGCAATGCGCACGTCACACTCCCGGGCAACCTTCGCGAGGTTCATGTACCGGTGGACCATCACATAGTCCGTGCCTTCCAGTTCGTAAGGAATGAGCCCATGGTCGCCATAGTAATTGACGGCGTAGGCGGCGGCCACGTAGGAGGCGACGTACCGCTGGGTCTCCCCGGGCAAAAAGGCCTGTACTTTGCTGTACTGCTTGGTGCCGGCGAGACGAATAGCCTTGCGGACGCGGCCGTTGCCGCAGTTGTAAGCGGCCAGGGCGAGGTGCCAGTCGCCGAATTCGCCGTGGAGGCGCTTAAGCATGAGCACGGCTGCCTCGGTACTGCGGTAGAGATCCAGGCGTTCGTCGACGATGCTGTCCACGCGTAGTCCCATCTCGCGGGCCGTTTCGGGCATCAACTGCCAGAGACCGGCAGCAGAAACCGGGGATACGGCACCGGGAACGAGCATCGACTCGGCCACCGCGAGGTACTTCAGCGAAGCTGGCATATGGTGCTTGCGCAGGTAGTACTCGAATACGGGGAAGTATTGGTTGGCGCGACCCAGCATGCGCTCGGTACTGCGGTGACCCAATTCCAGATATTCGTTGATTTTACGGTCGGTAAAATCGTCGGTCGTAGCGACCTTCAGCGGTAGATCGAGTTGCTGAACGCGGTTGACGATCTTGGCGCGGGAGCGCTCTACTTGTGAATTTGATGGTGAGTTAGGAGAAGCTTGGAGTGTGTAGGTGACCGTTACCAGCAGCAAGATTAACAACTGGCGAAGCACCGGACGGAGCTTACTCATAGTGTCTATTTCGTGAAAAAATCGCGCCGCCAAAAAACCAGGGACGACGCATGTACGGGACCAATTCTGCCCTTTTAAAACAGGCAAGGTGAGCCAATACTCATTCCCTTGCGAATACAAAGCTAGGTGGGTTTACCCTTGCCAATCAAGGGCTAAAGCCCGAAGCTTTCTCTTTTAACGTACGGTTAAGAGTTCATGTTCGGATTGGGATTTGGCCCCGACGGATCGCTTCCGACACATCGTCGGCCCGCATGTACGCTCACCTTACATATGCCGACGTCGATGGGAAAGACCGAATTTTATTGCCCTCCCGGAAAAGGTTAAAAGGGGCGCATTTTTTCTCATTTTAAAGTGTTAAAATTTACTTAAGCACACGATTTTAACGTTTGCCGGCCCCGAATCGGGCTTTGTGGCGGGTAGCGTAGCTTTGCAAACCAATATCGTATTATGCTATCCATCGGTCTTATTGGCGTCGGCCACCTGGGCAAGATCCACCTAAAGTGTATTCAGCTCGCCCAGGCGCACTACCGGCTGGCCGGCATTTTTGATACGGACCGCGAACTGGCCGAGCAAATCGCCGCCGAACACGGTACCAAAGCTTACCCCACGGTCGAGGCGCTGATTGAGGCCGTAGAGGTGGTTGATGTGGTCACCCCCACTTCCACCCACTTTCCCGTGGTGAAAAAGGCCTTGCTGGCCGGCTGCCACGTCTTCGTGGAAAAACCCCTGACGGAAACCCTGGAGGAAGCCAGGGAGCTCATTGCCCTGAGTCAATCCACCGGTAAGCTCGTGCAGGTAGGGCACGTCGAGCGCTTCAACCCGGCCCTGCTGGCGCTCGGTGACGTCACCATTAAACCCTACTTCATCGAGGCACACCGCCTGGCGATGTTTAATCCGCGGGGTACGGACGTCAGCGTGGTGCTGGATCTCATGATCCACGATCTCGACATCGTTCTCAAATTGGCCGGCGAAGAAGTAGCCGACGTCCGGGCCAGTGGCGTAGCGGTTCTGAGCACTACCCCGGACATCGTGAATGCCCGCATCGAATTTCGCAACGGTGCGGTGGCAAACCTCACCGCCTCCCGGGTCAGCCTGAAGAATATGCGCAAGGTGAGGCTCTTCCAGCGGGATGCTTACCTGAGCCTGGACCTGCTCGAGAAGGAGAGCCAGGTCGTTCGGCTCTACGATACGGATGCGACCACCATTCCCACCGACGGACAGCAGTTTCCGCTCGACACTCCCCGCGGGAAGCGGATCATCCACGTCGACCATCCGAAGAGCGGCCCGGTGAACGCCATTCAGATGGAACTGGAAAGCCTGGCCGACAGCATCGAGCAAGGAATTCCGGTAGCGGTCAGTATTGGAGACGGCTACCGCGCCCTCGAACTCGCCCAACGTATATCCGATGCCGTGGCCGAGACCCAGGCCCGCATGCCCGATACCTTCTGATGATGCGCCGCCCGCTCCTAACTCTGCTGCTTCCGCTATTGCTGATGGCCTGTCCGGAAGACCTGGAAAACGAACCCGCCTACCTCCTGGTCGACGGTTTTGAACTCGTCACTGCCGGCGGCGAGGGAGCCGGTACGGAGGACATCCGGGAAGTATGGGCCTTCGCCGACGGTGAGTTCATGGGGGTGTTTCCCCTGCCGGGTCGGATCCCCATCTTTCAGTTGGGTGAGGTAACCATCCGTTTGGAAGCCGGCGTCCACCAGGATGGCCGGAGCGTAACGCCCGAAATCTACCCGTTTTATACCGCCGTAGAGCGTACGGTGACCCTGATGGGTGGTGAGCAGATTGAGATCGGCCGCCCCCAGATCCGCTACCGTGACCGTACGGTCTTTGGCTTTGTGGAGGACTTCGAATCCGGCGAACCCCAAATATTTACCGACGTAGCCGGAGGCCGTGGCAACTGGCGGGTCCAGTCGGATGTCGTCCGGAGCGGGAATGCCGCCGGAGCAATTATGCTTACGGATAGCAACCGGTTGTTCGAAGCCGCTACGAATACAACCTTCCGCGACCTCAATGCGCCCCCCATCAACGTATGGCTGGAAGTCGACTTCCTCTCCGAGGCCCCTACCCTGTTCGGGGTACTCGGCACGGGTGGGAATGCCGGGGTTCGCGTCTTTGACCCCGGCTTCGTTCCCCGGACGAGCTGGACCAAGATTTACTTCAACCTCGGCCCGGTCATTGGATCGGCCGGTCTCGGGGAGTTGCGCATAGCCCTGTCTAGTCTGTTACCGGACGATCTTGCCGGCGGAACCGTATACCTTGACAACCTAAAGCTTCTTTACTTCACGCCGTGACCACGCCCCCCATCGTGCCCGCACAAATCCTCCAACCCGACACCGCCGCCCGGCGTCGGCGGGATCGGTACGTGTACATCGCGGCCGACGGCCTCACCGCCTGGCTGGCCTGGCTGGTTTTTCGGGGCCTGACGGATACCCCCGGCCCGCTACCCTTTACGCAGGGCTTACTCGTGGCCATCGGCTGGCTGGGCATATACCTACTCTTCGATCAGTACCGGGATATCTACCGCCTGAGCCGGCTGACCACCCTCGCGCAAACCTTCGGACTAAGCATTGCCGGCACGCTGGTGTTGATCGTCTCCGGCCAGATTGGAACGAACGCAGGCCTTTCCGGAGCCGGTTATTCCGATCCCCTGTTCTACTTCACTGCTCACTTTATGCTCACGGCCTTCAGCAGAATGTTCCTGCTCACCGGAGCGAGCCGCCGGCTTAAGGCGGGGGCCGTTGCCTTCAATACCCTGATCGTCGGAGGGGGTGAACAGGCGGTCAGCTTGTATGAGGACATCACCTCGCGGCCGAAGGGGCTCGGATACCGCTTCATCGGCTTCGTCGACGGGCAGCACAAACAAGCTCCCCCGCTGGAACGCCGGATCCCTCGCCTGGGCAGTCTGGGCGATTTGGATGGCCTGATCCAGGAGCAAAACATCGAGGAGGTCATCATTGCCATCGATACGAGTCAGCATAGTCGACTGCGGGAATTGCTGAATGTCCTGAGCACTTACGAGCGGAACGTACTGGTAAAGATCATCCCGGACATGTACGACATCATGCTGGGCACGGTAAAGATGAATCACGTCTTCGGCGCCGTTCTGATCGAGATCCGGCAGAACCTGATGCCGCGGTGGCAGCGCATCACGAAGCGCATATTGGATATTTTCTGGTCGCTCACGATGCTGATCCTGCTGTCCCCCCTGTATGCCTACGTTGCCTTGCGGGTCCGGCTCTCTTCTCCCGGGCCGATCTTTTATACCCAGGAACGCATCGGCCTGAACGGTCAGCCCTTCCGGATCATCAAGTTTCGGTCGATGTATACGGATGCGGAGCACCAAGGGCCTCAATTAAGCCGCGATCAGGACGAGCGCTGCACACCCTGGGGATCCACGATGCGGAAGTGGCGACTGGACGAGCTTCCGCAGTTCTGGAACGTGCTGGTAGGGGATATGTCCCTGGTCGGCCCCCGCCCCGAGCGGCAGTTTTATATCAACCTCATCCGGGAGCGTGCCCCGCACTATCGTCACCTGCTGCGCGTCCGGCCGGGCATCACCAGCTGGGGGCAGGTAAAGTACGGCTACGCGAGCACGGTGGACGAGATGATCCAGCGACTAAAGTTCGATATTCTGTACATCGAGAACCGGTCCCTGGCCCTGGATTTCAAGATCCTTTTCTATACCCTGCTGGTCCTCATCCAGGGAAAGGGGAAGTAGGGAACAGTATACTGCGCGACAATATGGATGGGGCGACCAAACATGTACGGACGCAGCCCACATTGAAGGACTAAATCCGCTAAACCAACTAATTATGCATTTTCTTTACTCCTCCGGGAGGGCGCTATCCCTATACCTGTTAGCTTGCTTCCTTCTGCTGGTTATACCCGCCACGGGGCAGCAGAACGGCAAGAAAGCGCTCTTGCAAGCCGGCCCCCGCGTTGCAGCCGGCAATCCGATGCAGATCAAGCCATCGGGCGAAGCGCCCGATTGGGCCCCCGATATAGACCCGCAGATGCTGGCCGTAATCGAGCAGTTGAAGTCGTACGAAGCTCCTCCCTTCACCGACTTGTCCGCCTTTCAGGTTCGCAATGCCAAGCTTCCCGCGGAGGCTGTCGCCGATCTGCTGAAGAAGGCCGGTATGCCGGCCACGGAACCTAAAGTCGACATTTCTCATCGCCTGCTGCCCGTCGGCTCCGATCAGGGAACCCTCGTACGAATCTACACACCCCTGGATGCAGGGTCGGCGCCGCTTCCAGTCATCGTCTACTACCACGGAGGTGGATGGGTCATTGCTGATCTGGAAACCTACGAGGCCGGGGCGGCAGCCCTCGCCGAGCAGGTTGGTGCGGTAGTCGTATCGGTCGCCTACCGGCAGGCTCCGGAAGAGGTCTTCCCCACCGCGCACGAAGACGCCTTTGCGGCGTACCAATGGGTAGTGGAAAATACCGACAGCATCGGCGGCGACCCCGAGCGTATCGCCACGGCTGGCGAAAGCGCGGGCGGCAACCTGGCGGTCGCCGTTGCCTTGATGGCGAAGGAGCGCGACGTACCGCTTCCCGTCCATATTCTAAGCGTTTACCCTATCGCGGACGGTGATGTGGAATCGCCCAGCTACGAGAAATACGCCAACGCACTTCCCCTCAGCAAGGGCTTCATGGCCTGGTTCTTCGACTATTACTACCCCGACTGGCAGGATAGCGACAATCCCTGGATCAACCTCACCTCCGCTGATCTCAGTGGGCTCCCGGGTACCACCATCATCAATGCGCAGATCGATCCGCTGGAAGCGGAAGGTGGTGAACTGGAACAGCAACTTAAGAAAGCGGGTATCGACGTAGAACGCAGGCTGTACGAAGGCGTCACCCACGAATTCTTCGGAATGGCCGCGATTCTTGAGCAGGCAAAGGACGCACAGGCCTTTGCTGCAGAACGCCTGAAGGCGGCGCTGATCTCGAAGTAAATCAATCTCTCCTTCCCGACACCCGTAGAAAGCCCGCAGCAATTTGCTGCGGGCTTTCTTTTTTTTGCCGGTCATGGGGCAGTGTAAAGAACCGAAGTAAGGAGTTCGTCTCGCAAAACCGCAAGTAGATCGATGGAATTTGCCGCCGCCGGGAATGGGCCATAACTATATAGCCATAGCAGCTTAGTAAGACATGGCCCTATTCAATTCCACCATCGGACTCATTCACCTTATCGCCGCCCTGGTAGCGCTTGCCGCGGGTACCGTGGTGATGTATCTGCCCAAAGGTGAAACGACGCACCGCCGATTGGGCTACGTCTACGTGGTAGCGATGACGGTCATGCTCCTCACCGCTTTCCAGATTTACGCGCTCTTCGGTGTGTTTGGTGTCTTTCACTGGTTGGCGGTGGTCAGCAGCCTTACGCTTGCCGGGGGAATGTTGTCCTTACTTTTCCGGCTACCGAAGAGAAGCTACCTGCTGTATCACCTGAGCTTCATGTTCTGGTCGGTAGTCGGATTATACATGGCCTTCTTCGGGGAAATGATTGCTCACCTTCCCGCGCTCCTTGACGCCGGCGATGACCGCATCGCTACGGTGCGGGTCGTCATCGGTATCCTTGGCCTGGTATTCGTGATTGGCGTACAAATCTTCTGGCGCAGCAAAAAGAAGGAATGGACGGGTCGCTACGGTACCGCCGTAGCGGATTAGACATGGGCGCCGGCACCCAGCCAGCTCATCAGGATGCCGGCGGCCACGGCTGCGTTGAGGCTTTCGGTGGCCCGCCCCGGTGCCCGGGGAATAGTGAGCCGTCGATCGATGAGCGCAGCCGTCTCCGGGCTAATGCCCGGGCCTTCCGCCCCGATAACCAGGATCCCGCCGGGGGGTGGGCTTACCGCGTAGATATTTTCGCCGATCAGATCGGCACCGAATACAGGGGCGTCGGGGCGCAGGTATACAAGCTCTTGCAGGGTGGCGGGCGCGTACTGTATCCGAAGAAACGACCCCATACTGGCCTGGATGCTCTTTGAATTGTACAAATCCGCCGTGCCGGGACCTCCGTACACTTCCGAGAAGCCGCACCAGTCGGCGATGCGCAGCAAGGCCCCCAGATTGCTGGGTGACTGTATCCCGTCCAGGTAAAGCGCCCAGCCCGGCTTAGGGGAAGGGGAAACGGGATCGGGCATATCGACGACGGCCAAAACCTGGTTTGGGGTGGTTAGCTGACTTATTCGACCCAACTCCTTCGGCGTCACCGTCGTTATGGGCATATCGCTTTTCGGCGCGACCCAGCTTTCCAGGGCGTAGAGCTGATCGACCCGGTAGCGGTCTTGCTGCAAGAGTTCCTCAACGGCACGGACTCCCTCCACCGTGAATTTGTGGTAGTTTTGCCTGACCTTTTTCTGACGTAGGCTGCTTATGAACTTTATCGTACCGGAGCTTAGGGGCATACTGGCGGGGGGTCTGCGCTACGTCGGTCCGATCCTGTTGGCTGCGGTGTTTCTGACGTCGTGCAATGTTACGAAATACCTGTCGGAGGACCAGGAACTGCTGGCCGATCAGCGCGTAGAGCTGCGCAAGGGCGTGAAGGTGGCCAAGCGCAGCGAAGTGGTCTACGAACTCGGCGTACTGGCCAAGCAGGAGCCGAACGGAAATTTCCTCTTCCTTTTTCCGCGGGAGTTCTTTTACCTCGCCAACAACCGGCCGCAGGATACATCCCGGATCGACCGCTTCCTGCGGCAGCGCATCGGGCAACAGCCCGTGTACTACAGCGACAGCCTGAGCCGGCGCTCCGCCGCGTCGATGGAAGACTTCCTTCGCTACCGGGGCTACTTCGACGCCACGGCTTACCACGAAGCCGACCGGCGTAAGCGGAAGAAGGTGAACCTGATCTATCACGTCGACCCCGGGATGCGCTACTCCATCGACTCGGTCGTATACAGCAGCCCGGAACCGGAGATCGACAGCATTCTGCAGATTCTAAAATCAGAAAGCGCGCTCCAGGCCGGCCAACCCCTTGACCTCAATGCATTCGACCGGGAGAAAGCCCGCATCGGTCAGTACCTCCGCGACCAGGGCTACGCCTACTTCTCCGACAATTACTTCGACAAACTGGAGATTGATACCACCGGGGGTGACGGTCAGGCCGACATCTACCTCACCATCCTGCCCCCCGACCAGGACAACAGCTACCAGAAGTACCGGATCGGGCAGATCACCGTTCTGACGGATTACAATCCCGCCCGGGAAGCCAGCGGCGAGGCCTACCCGGGCGATACGATCGTGAACGGCATCCGCTTCCTGTCGCCGACGGCAACTTTCCGCATGCGACCGGATATTCTGGCGCAGAATATTTTCCTGCAAACGGACAGCCTCTATAGCCGGGAAGCCTTCGAAAAGACGAACCTTTCTCTCGGCGGTCTCGGCATTTACCGCTTCGTCCGCATCAACCAAATCGCCAACCCGACCGATCCGAACGTGCTGGACTACCGCATTCAGCTGAGCCCAGACAAGCGGATGTCGTTCGGAGTGGATTTCGACATCAACTACACCAACCGGAGCCAACTGTTGGCGAATTCCGCACTGAGTAACAACCTGATCGGAGTAAGCGTAAGCCCCACCTTCCGCAACAAGAACGTATTCGGAGGAGCCGAACTCTTGACCCTCGGATTCCGCACCGGCGTGGAGGTTAATCCGGTCCCGGACAGCGCGGCCCAGTTTTTCAACACCATCGACCTGGCCGCCGAAGCCAGCCTGAACCTCCCCCGCTTCAAGGATTTCGGCTTCTATCGGGTCAGCAGAGGCCTCGGTCTCATTTCCGACGAATTTTACGAGAGCCTGCAGGAACGCGCCAACACCCGCTACAGCATCGCCTACGAGTATCTGTTGCTGCGTACCTTCTATACGTACACGATCGCAAATGCCCGGCTGGGCTATGATTTCCGGCTGTCGCCGACGACCTCCTTCCGCATCAATCACGCTGCGCTGGACATCCTGAACTTTACGATCGAGCCGCAGTTCGATTCCATTCTGGTCAATAACCAGGCCCTGCGGCGCAGCATCAGCGATCAGTATTTTCTGAGCGTCCTGTTCCGTAGCCTGGAGTATACCCGCATCGGCCGTCCGGATCGGCAGGGTCGGTCCATTACCCTCAACGGGCAGTTCGAACTCACGGGGGGCGAGGTGTGGCTGGCCCGGCAGTTTGCCTCGGAACTAGATCCCAACAACCGATTCGCCCAGTATGCCCTTGGGGTGGCCGATTTCCGTTACTACAAACAGTTCAGCCCGCTGCGAAGCTTTGCCACGCGGCTGCTGGTGGGCGTAGCCCGCCCGATCGTGGGCAGCCAGGAGGTCCCCTACGTCAAGCAGTTCTATTCCGGCGGCCCGAACTCCATGCGGGCCTGGCTCCCCCGGGGACTCGGCCCCGGCTCCTACGTCGATCCGCTGAGTATTGCCGCCGACGGCCTACTGAGCAATAACCTGCTGTACCAGACCGGCGACCTGCAGCTGGAACTCAACTTCGAGTACCGATTCAACCTGTTCTCCTTCTTCCGGGGGGCCGTATTTACCGACATCGGCAACGTCTGGACCTTTAATCGCGATCCCGACCGCCCCGGCTCCCAGTTCCTGCTGACCGGACGCCAGGTCCAGGAGGAAGGCGCGCGGCCCTTCTACCACGAACCCTTCTACCGACAGCTGGCGGTGGCCGGCGGACTGGGCCTGCGCATCGACCTGAGTTACTTCGTTTTCCGGCTTGACCTGGCCATCCCACTACGCTATAACTATCCTCAGACCGGGCAGGGCGATCCGGTGCTAGAATTACAGCCCGACCCCTACCCCGAAAGTGCTTACTGGCGCGACTTCGGACGCTTCAATTTTGGCGACATCCGTCCGCAAATCGGCTTGGGCTATCCTTTTTAAAGTGGTCCTTCTATGGTGATCAGCGGATCACCGAAAGCCTAAGGGCGGTACGCGACTGCGCCTCCGTGAGCAGCAGGGTGTACGTCCCGGTGGGAAGGTGGGACACGTCAAGCGGAATCTCCTGCAACCGCCCGGTCAGGGCAGCGGGCTTAGCCAGCACCATTTTACCCGTAGCCGTGGCAATTTCAATCCGCCCCGGTCCGACCGTACCAGCGACAAACCGAAGGGTTACCTGACCGGTAGCCGGATTGGGGAGGAGCATGACCGTCGGATTGACCGTCGGTTGCGGAAATACACCGACCAATTTGTCGTCCAGGAAGTTGACCACGACTCCGGGAGCCGTTACCCGGCTGCTGTCGCGATCGCCTCTGGAGGTCGTTAGGCGGGCCATCCCGTCGTAGGTGATCAACTCCGGTACCACTTCCACGTGATCGAGCCACCACCCGGCAGCCCCCACCGCCGCGTCGGATGCGAACCGCCAGCGAAAATGGACCGACCGGCCGCGGTAGGCACTGAGGTCGACAATCACTTCCCGATAGCCTTCGCTATCCCCCCAGAAGCTTTGCTGGCCCCGAAGGGGCGTCGCGCCCCGGGCGGAGAGTCGTCCGCGGTAAGCATGGCGAATAAATTTGTCCGCCAGACCTTGCCAGCTCACGCCTCCGTCCGTAGAGATTTCCACTACGCCCCCGTCGTAGGCGGGTTCCGTTTCGTAGCGGGTGAAGAAGCGCAGGGCGGGAGCGGCGCCGGCCACCACAACAGCTTGGGCGGTCTGCAGGCTGTGTTCCTGCTCAACGTCCGTATTGCGGACGTACCAGGCCGTGTCGCCGGAAAATGCGGCCGTAGCGGTGCGTGTCCAGCCGTTGCTGCCGGACCGAGAGACGGTCGTCCATTGCTCGTCACCATCTTCGGCACCGTCGCCGAATAGCTGGGTGGGTGCTAGATGCGGATCCGTAAGGACTCTATAGCTCAGCGTGTACCGTTCCCCGGCGGCTAGGTCGGGAAGTTCGAGAACAAGGCCGTTCCCATCGAGCGTGAAGTCCGTGGCCCCGCTAATGCTACTTTGGTCGACGGTCATCCCCCGCGGTACTTCGTCCGTAAGGGTCAGGCCGGTAACCGCTTCGGGTTTGTCATTGCGTACGGTGAGGGTGTAGGTTACCGAGTCGCCGGCTTTTATGTATTCCCGGCTGGCCGCTTTGTACAGTTTGACGGTGGGTACACAGGCGGGATTGCCGTCGAAGGCTTCCCGGTTGTCATTGTGGAGCGAACTCTCTCCCTGCCGGGCCGAGAAGCCGAGACCGCGACGACTAAAGATGTCCCAGAGCAAACAGGCATCTTCGCCCCCGTGCTGGAACGTATCGGCCATAAGCAGCGCGTCGCGGCCATCAATGAGGCCGGGACTGCAGGGGGTATACTTCATGGCCTCGATGACCAGTCGGACCGCCCGGTTATTGCCGCCCGTCCCCCGTACGAGATCCTCATCGAAGCCGTAGCGATCCACTAATGCCCAGTAGATATCCCACAGGGTAGCGGCCCAGACTTCCCCTACTCCGTGCGGTACGGCGGCGGTGATGACGTCGTCGTAGGTGAGGGTGTTCACCTTCGGGTCGGTGGAATAGAACTGACTGCGGAAGCCGAGCGATCCGATCGGAGCTGCCGTGGAATACACACCGATAGAGCGCCGCTCGCTGCCGGAAGGGGTTGGAGTCGCCGATCGCGGGGTGGAGGCAAGCAGGAAGAAGTCGGACCACCCCTCCCCCATTTGCTCGTTGTTGAGCAGGCAGGTATTACGAGCGGGCCCGCCCACCAGTCGGTTGCTGATACCGTGCCCGTACTCATGGGCGACTACCCCGTTGTCGAAACTCCCGTCGATGGGTGCCCGGCTATAGTCGGCCAGCCCGATCCGTACGGTTTCGGCACGCAGCAGGGCCTCACGCAGGGGTTCGGCGTCCACCTGCCGGAGCATAACGACGGGGATCGTGACCGGGTAATCCTCCCCGGCTTCCATCGCACCCATCGGGAAAAGATCGTTCTCCGGGTTGCTGATGATCACCGCCCGCGCACCGGCCTGTTCCGCGCGGTAGGCTTTTAGTTGGAAGGCGCATTCGCCGCGCTGAAGTAAGACTACCTTGCCCTTCAGGTGATTCCCATTGACGAGAGGCCCACAGCCAAGGGTGGGTTGATCGCTCCCGTCCAGTCCGATGGCGAGTTCGCCGGCAACCGGATCGTCGCCCAGTTGGGGTCCGAAGTCGGCGTTGGCACTTGGGTAGCGGCCGGCCAGCGCGGCCGGATACCGTACTTCGAACAGTTCGGTCCGCCCCCGCCAGAGGAACATCTGCATGCGGCCGGGTTTTCCGTCGCGGGGGGTGTAGAAGGTGGCGTTGTTGTTACCCGATGCGTCCTGTGCCTCCGCAAGCACGGGGTCACCGGCCCGGCCGCCACCGCCGTAGTTGAACTGCTGAAAGTTGCCGGCACGCTCATCGAAGCCGTGGGCGAAGGCCCAGTCGTGCAGCGCGTTGGCGTTGTAGAAGAGTTGCGTCAGGGAGGCCTGCACCATGGCTTCCGGCCGGCGGTGGGGATCGAGGGGAAAGTCAAAATCAAGCGCCGCTTCTCCATTGGCGACGTAGCCCGTATCCGGCTCGTTGCGTTGGCCGTCGGCGTCACGGTAGGCATAGGCGTTGTTGCCCCGGGTGATGGTGTATTCCGGGCCGGCGATTCCATCGGTATCGTGCCAGCCGAAGGGGGAAGCTTGGCGGTCGGCCGGCTCGAACATCAGTTGGCGGTCTCCGTCGAGCGGGGACTCCAGGCCAAAGGGGTAGACGTAGTACATGGCCCCGTCCTGGAGCGGGAGTAAGGGAGTCCCTTCCGGTTGAACGACGGCTTTTTTACCTGCGCTCCGCCGCCCTACTTCCGGAAAGGAGCAGCTGACCGACAGGTCCGCGCGGTAGTGTTCCAGTGCCGTTACCGCGTCGACCATGCTCAAAGAGTGGATGCCCGCCGCCCGGTCGTCGATCGTTAGCTGCCAGCAGAGGCGAAGGGTACCCGTTTCGGGCAGGGGGTAGTACACGAGTTCGCCCTCCTCCAGGATAGCGCCCGGCGGCGGGGATGCGGATATAAAAGCCTGCTGAAGCGTCAGGGCGGGAACGGTGTTTTCGATCCGACCGGCGATCCCGGCGGCCAAACGGGAAGTGTGGTGGAGAACCTCCGTGCCCCGGAAGTGGACCGTGGCCCCGGCGTTATAAATAGGCGTGCCGTTGTACGATTGCCCCAGGTAAACGTGCTCGATGCCGCCGGGCGAAGGGTAGCGATCCAGCACCGGCAGCTCGGCCAGATCGGAGGCCGCTACCCCTAGATCGTTGGCGTGGGCGCGCAAAAAATCCTGAGCGGGCAGTTGCCCTTCCTGGGCGGAAGCCGCGAACGAGAACAGCAAAGACGCGAAAACCGCGGGCCAAAACCTCATGCCACCAAATTTACCTCGCCGGGCGCAGTAAACCAGCCGCCGGGCTTATAGGCTAACGGCTACGGGGGCACCCGTCGTTTGCCGGACGAATGTGGCTCCGAATTTAACGTTCCACGAAGGAAACCTGCTCCTCCTCGAATAAGGGCTTGCGGGCATACCGCATGAACAGCTGGGCGGTCGCCAGGACGTCCTTTTCGCAGTACACGGCGATGCGCTCCAGGTCATCCTCCTCCCAAAAGACGCGGCCTACCTCGCTCCCGTCGATGTCATCCTTCGGACTGGGGAAGCCGAGAATCCCGGCGAGCAACTTGAGGGAAACGTACGATTTACGGTCGCCGAACTTCCAGAGCTCCATCGTATCGAGCAGGTGCTTCGTTTCCCAGGGTTTCTTGCCGGAAATATCGAGCAGCTTCGGCATGGGCTGCTGGTTGATGACGATGCGGCGGCACATGTAGGGCACGTCGAATTCCTTGATGTTGTGCCCGCAGATGTAGAACTTGTTGGGATCTCCGTAGTACTGGTCGATCATCTCGCTGAAGGCCGTCAGCAGCTTGGCTTCGTCGCGATCGGCGAAGGACTTCAGCCGGATCTTCAGCTTGCGGTCGGAGTCGCGGTAGACCGCCCCGACGCTGATGCAGACGATTTTGCCGAATTCGGCGAAGATGCCTGCCTTATCGTTGTAGGATTCGGCCAGTTCTTCCCCCTCCACGGTTTCGCCGTAGCGGCGCAGCGCCCCGGGTGCCTTGAGCGACCACAGGTACTGCATATTGTCGTCCAGATCGTCGTAGGCGGGCGATCCGCTTACGGTTTCGATGTCGAGGAAGAGGACTTTGGTGATGTCGATCTGGTCAACCATGGTGATTAGCGTTTTAAGCCCGCGGCCTGGACGGTAAGCCGGTCGAGCGCCCGCAGCAAATTAGCAACGTTGCTGGTGAATACGAATTCCATCCGGCGGTTTTGGTAGCGGCCCTCTTCGGAGGCGTTACTCTGCACGGGCCCGTATTCGCCCTGGGAGGCGCCGGTTAAGCGATTGGGGCTGACGTAATGTTCGCTGGCGAGCTTATCGGCCAGGGTAGCGGCACGCAAGGCGGCGTACTCCCAGTTGTCGGTATTCTTGAGCGGGTTGGCCTGGTTGTCGGTGTGCCCTACGATGCGCAGCTTCAGTAGGGGGTTGTTCTGAAGGGTGCCGGCCAGTACCCGCAGCACGGGCCCCGCCCCCTCCACCAGGTATCCTACCGAGCGGGGACGGAAAAGCGAGCTTTCCTGAACGCTCAGGATAACCTCCCCGGGGCGGGCGGTGATGAGGTACTGTCCGCTATCCAGTTTCGTTTCGAGGGAATCGCTCAGGCGATTGGCGACCGAGGTGAGGCTGTTGGAATATTCTCGGATGATGCGCCCCTGCAGGGCGAGTACCGAATCCAGGTTCGCCTCCCGCCCTTCGAGGGTTTCGCGTAGGTTTTCCAGTTGCTCGTTGAGATCGGTATTGGTACTGGACAGGTTGCTCTGCAGGGCTTCGATGCGGTCGTCCTGCTCGATGAGGCGGTCCTGCAGGCGGCTCTGCGTTTCGAGTAGCATATCGTTGCCGCCCCGGCTGCGCTCCAGGGCCAGGGTCAGGCGGTAAATGGAATCGGCCTGCACGGCGGCGAGGCTATCGAGGCTGTCGATCCGCGGCTGGTAGCGTTCGGCTGCCTTCTTCGGAGAGATACAACTGGCCAGGACCACGGCGAGCAGACCGGTAATAAATAAGCGCATGGGGCTAAATTAGTCTATGGGTACCGGATCGAAACGCAGCCCGGCGCCGTTTTCGCGTAGCCACTTGTCATACACTTTGTATTCCGGCAGCGCGCGGGCGACGTGCGCCCAAAACTTCGGGCCGTGATTGGCCTCCAGCAGGTGGGCCAGTTCGTGAATGATGACGGCATCCAGCACGGCGGGCGGGGCCAGTAGCAAGCGGGTGGCGAGATTAATATTACCACGGTGGGAGCACGAGCCCCAGCGGGTGTAGGTGTCGCTCAGTTTGACTTCGTGGATCCTGCGCTGAAAGTGCCGGTCGTTGAGCTCGTGGACGCGGCGCGTGATTTCCGGCAGACAGCCCCCGGCGAAATATTTCGCCAGTAGCTTAGGAATGGCTTTCGTCTGTTGTTGCGGCGGAGCGCAGGTACTGAGCTTCACGGTAACCGCATGTCCTCTACCCGGGACGATCCGGTGCGTCTTGCCCGGGTGTGTCCGTACCGCGATCCGGTACTCCTCCCCCCGAAAGTCGAAGGTGTAGGCCGCAGCTACGGGCGGAGCTACCAGATGCGCGAAGGCCTCGGGCCGGTCGGCGGCGGTCTTCCGGGCCCAGTCGATCATCTCCTCAATGCGTCGCTGCCGTTCCTTCTCCCCCAGCGCGTGGGGCAGTCGGATGTAGAGCGCCCGCTGCCGCACCGAAGCGATGGTAGACCGCCGCCCCCGCTCGGTAATGATGCGCACGGGCACCCGCATCCCGTGTAGGTCGAGGGTGGTGCGCTGCTCGGCGGTCTTGCGGGGCATGGGGAAGGACGATGTGTGAAGTACGAAGGACAAAGTAAGAAGGTTCCGGGAGCTGCCCCCTCCACCCCGCCCCCCCAGCGGCCCTGGCAGGGACGCCGCTGACCAGCGAGGTCTGCCGCAAGCGCCAGCGAGCAGAGGGCCTCGCGCCTCCCAACCAGCGAGCGGAGGGCCTCGCGAAAATGCCCCCCAATCGCCTACCCCATTAAACCGCCGCGATCCCCAGGGCAGCCAAGTCCTTCCAAAAATCCGGATAGCTCTTCTCCACCACCTCGGGATCTTCGAATCGCACCGAATGCAGCAACGCCAGCGGGGCCAGCGCCATCGCCATCCGGTGATCGTGGTAGGTGGAAAAGGTGGGCGTGCCGGCGGCAAAGTCCGCTTTTCCTTCCTGGGCGAAGTACTGAATACCGGTTTTACCCGCCATACGGGGTGGAATTTTATAGAGCGACACCCCGACTTTCCCAAGCTCGGCCTTCATGGCCTTTACCCGATCGGTTTCCTTGATAAAGAGCGTTTGCAATCCGGAGTAGAGCCCCTGCACCCCCAGGCCGGCACAGGTGGCCATAACGGTTTGGGCAATGTCCGGGCACTCCACGAAATCGTGCTCGAAGAGGGGCGGTGGCGGGGTACCGGCCGGCTTGGTAAGGTGGATGCCCTCCCGGGTAAAGGTTGTCGTCACCCCAAATTCTTCGTAGAGCTTGTTAACGACGGCGTCGCCCTGCAGGCTATTCTCGAAAAGCCCGTCGACGCGGAGGTCGGCCTCTTCGGCCAGCGCGGCCAGGCTGTAGTAGTAGCTGGCCGCCGACCAGTCCGCCTCCACCGTGAAGGCTTTGGCCTGGTAAACCTGGGGGTTTACGACGATGGTCTGCCCCTCCCAGTGGTGACGCACGCCGAAGTGTTCCATCAGCGCCAGGGTCATACGGATGTACGGCATACTGACGATCTCCCCCTCGAGGGTAAGTTTCAGGCCCGTGGGCAGCGTAGGGGCCAGCATCAGCAGGCTGGAGATGTACTGGCTGCTGGTATCGGCGGCGATGCTGACGCGGTCGCTTTTATCCAGGGCGCTGTAGCCGATGCGGAGGGGCGGATAGCCGTCCTTTTCCGCGTATTCGATGTCGGCGCCGAGGGTCCGCAGCGCGTCCACGAGAATGCCGATCGGGCGCTCCTTCATGCGCTGACTGCCGGTCAGCAACTGACTACCCTGTCGGCGGCAGAGATAGCCCGTGAGGAAGCGGTAGGTGGTGCCGGCGGGTCCGCAGTCCAGTACCTCTTCGTCTGATTCCAGGAGCTGCTGCATCCGGACGGTATCGTCGGCGGCGGCCAGCCGGTCGATCTCAAAACCGCCGGGTGTAAGGGCGCGGATAAGGAGGGCGCGGTTGGCGATGGATTTGGAACCGGTGAGGCGGAGGTGGCCGCGGAGGGGTCCGCCGGGGTAAGCGATTTCTAGGGAATTCATGTGGGCCAAAGGTAAGTAGAGGACTCGCTAACCTAGCTTGCATACGCGATACGGCCGGCCGCCTACGACCACCACGTAGCAACCGGTGGGCAAGCTTCGGAAATCCAACCGAAAGCGCGTCGGTGTCTCCCTTCGTACCGTCAGTCTGTCACCGACGCGCTGACCGCCGTCGCTCCGAACGACTATCTCCGCAGCTACGTAGGGGAAAGCCGTCGTGACGGTTACGAAGTCGGTCGTTGGATTCGGGTATATGGCCACCCCATCGGGGTGCGGCATCATCACCGAACGTACCGGGGAGTAGGAAGAAGTCCCATCGTAATCGAATTGCTCCAGTCGGTAGTAATTGATTCCCGGCCGGGGGGCATCGTCCTGGCTTCGGTACTCCTGCCGCTCCGGGGTTGACCCGCTCCCCGCCATACTGTCGATTGCACGCCAGCTCGACCCGTCGGTACTTCTTTGCACCAGAAAGTAATCATTATTGACCTCGGCACCCGTAGTCCACGCCAGGGCAACGGCGGTCTCCCCCCGGGGTTGGGCGGTGAAGGTTTCCCAAAGCACCGGCAGCGCCGACGCTAGCTCCACGATCGTGAAGTTATCCAGCACGGCATTTTGAGTTCCACTCCCGTCCATGTCGACCCCGATGGTCAGGTCACCGTCTCCGACCCAGTACAGGTTCCGGCCGGGCGTGGCCGCGGACGTCCACACGGTGACACCGTCTTTATAAAGCGTACCGATCCCCGATACGGGTTCGTACCGGAAGCGGTACGTACGGTATACGTCATCGTTTTCAATCTCGAAGGTCGGCGACGTTATCGTTTGGCTTCCGCCGGCTCCGTCGCTGACTCGGTACTGGACGTTCAGACCGCCGTTCCCTAAATAGAAATTGTTCCGGCGCAACACGGTGTACACCGTTTCGTCCCGTTGGTAGTCGAAGGAAATGTCTATGCCACCTACGTTATACAGGGGGGCGTCCGCGAGGACCAGGTCAAGATTCTGCTTCGTGGACGTCTGACTCACGGCCAGTCCCCGGGTATTGCCGTCCAGCCGGAGCTTTGTCGCCGCCAGGTTCCCGATGGAGGCGGCGTCCGGTCCGATTTCGGAAATCTTGGGATCGGTAGCCTCCCAGTTGAAGTACAGAATCGTGTTTTGTCCGATCAGGGGGCAAAGAGGCAGGAAAAGCGGGATCAAAAGCAGCAGTAAGCGCACGAATTTTAGCAGTTGCACCCGGCGGAGTCCAAATATATAGTCGGGCAGTGTCTCAGGTTTTTGGGTCTAGCCTACCGGTCGCGATAGCTTGTCCACCAACGGATCGGGGTCGGTAGGTTCAGGTTTCGGATCACAAATATAAGATCATATTAATATCTCCTGAATAAGACCCAAGACTGCCACGAACGGCAAAGGGCCTTGATTCGGGTATGCGGAATACCCTGATCGCAATCATCGCCTGCGGTGATGTACGTCAGGGAATAGGGTTCGCGCGCCCTGGATATTTGTACCATCACCAATCGAAAACAGCCATGCGCTTCTACGCCATCACCTTCGACAAAGTCGTCATCCGTTTTTACCTCATGATGGGGGTCGTCCTGCTGGGCATGTTCAGCGGCTACTACGCGATCGCCCTGCTGGCGCTGCCCATCTTTCTCAGCGCTATTCTGGGCGTTAGCTTCCGGGCAGAAACAACCGCAGCCACTGAATCCAAGGTATTGCCGATGGCTGCCGCCAGGGAAAGCAGCCTGGAAAAAGCCGCGTAAACTTTTCAGTAGCCTCACTTGACACGGGGCGGCTACCTGGCGGAGACGCCACCTACGCCGCCCCGCTTTCTTACCTTCACCCACGGTCAACATCGGAAATGACACCGCCCATGGATCAGGAAGACGGACGCAGGCTACGAGCTCTATTCGAGATGGCTACCGACGGCATCATCACGATGAACGGTCGTGGCATCATCGAAAACGCCAACCCCGCCGCGGCCGAGCTCTTCGGCTACGCCGTCACCGAGATGCTGGGGCAGAAGGTCAATACGCTCATGGGCGACCACGACCGCCAGCACCACGACGGCTACCTGCAGCGCTACCAGCGCACCCGCGATCCCCACATCATCGGTATCGGACGGGAAGTTATCGGGCGCCGGAAAAACGGCGAACACTTCCCCCTGCGGCTGGCGGTGAGTGAAATAAAGCTCGATAATGGCGTGCTCTATACCGGTATCCTGCACGACCTCACCGATTTTCGGCGGGCGCAGGAAGAAGTGATCGAACTGAACCGCGAGCTGGAAAACAAGGTGAGCGAACGTACCGCCACCCTGCGCGCCCGCGAAAAGGAACTGAAGCGGGCCCTGGGGCGGGAGCGGGAGCTCAATGAATTAAAGAGCCGCTTTCTCAGCATGGCCAGTCACGAGTTCAAGACCCCCCTGAGCACCGTGCTCAGCTCGGCGGAAATCATCGAACTGTACCAGAGTGCCGACCAGCAGCCCAAGCGACTGCGCCACCTCGACCGCATAAAAGCGGCCGTCAGCCAGCTCACCGAAGTGCTGGACGACTTCCTTTCCCTCTCCCAGCTGGAGCAGGGAAAAGTAGCCGTCATTATGCAACCCGTTGACGTCCGTGCCCTACTGGCCACCAGCATCGAGAGCAGCGAGGGCCAACTGCAGGCCGGCCAGCGGATCCTTATGGAAGTGGACGAATCCGTCACTTCCCTGCACAGCGATCCCAAACTCCTGCGCCACGTACTGATGAATCTCATCTCCAATGCCGGGAAGTATTCCCCCGAGAATGCGTCCATCACCGTCCGGGCGCAAAATAAGGGGGCGCGGATCCTGCTATCTGTGGAAGACCACGGTATCGGTATCCCCGAGGCGGACCGGGAACACCTATTCGATCGCTTCTTCCGCGCGGGTAACGTCGAAAATATAAAGGGTACCGGTCTCGGCCTCAACATCGTGCACCACTACGTGGACCTCCTCGCAGGCAACGTCGCGTTCAGTAGCGACCTCGGCCGGGGAACCACCTTCACGGTCTCGCTCCCCAATCCACCCGCCCATGAATAAAGCCTCCATCCTGATCATCGAAGACAACGGGGAAGTACGCGAAAATCTCGCCGAGATCTTGGAACTTTACGGCTACGAGGTGGCCACCGCCAACCACGGACTGGAGGGGGTAAAGGCGGCCCTGAATCAGCCACCCGACCTCATCCTCTGTGACGTCATGATGCCCGAACTCGATGGCTACGGCGTGCTCAATTTACTCTCCGAGAACCCGCTGACCGCCGCCATCCCCTTCGTCTTCATCACCGCGCGCACGGAAAAGGAAGACATTCGGCGCGGGATGAACCTCGGCGCCGATGACTATATCACCAAACCCTTCTACAAGGACGAATTACTCCAGGTGATCCGTACGCGACTCAAGAAGGCCGCGAACAGCGCGAAAGGTTCCCCCGAAGTGGCTACCCCCCACCTCCGCGATGCCGGCAGGGGCCGGGAACGCCTCCTGGAGGCCTTCGCCGCCGCGGGTAACTCCGCTACCTACGAAGCGGGGGAAACGATCGCGCGGGACGGTGACCGTGTCCACTTCCTCTACCTGATCGAAGAAGGCCGCGTCCACCTCTCCCGCACCCATGAATACGGTCGGGATTACATCATCGCCGATCGTGGACCCGGCGACATCTTCGGCACCGCCTCCCTCCTCGAACGTATCCCGCTGTACTATACCGCCCGCGCCGCCAGCCACTCGGTACGCTGTGCCCGGCTACCGGCCACCCAGCTCCTCGACCTGGTCAACCGCGACCGGAACGTAGCGGAAGCCCTCATGCACGTACTGGCCGGTGAGGCGGTGGAACGCTCCGACCGATTGGTACAGCAAGCTTACGACAGCGTCCGGCGGCGCACCGCCCTGATTCTGTGCGACCTCCACGAGCGGTACCGGGAAGCCCCGATCGAATTGTCCCGCGACGAGCTGGCCCAGATGGTCGGCACCACCAAGGAGAGCGTGATCCGGGCGCTATCCGATTTTCGCCGCGACGACCTGATCGAAACGGACGGCAAGGAGATCCGGCTGCTGCATCCGGAGAAGCTCAAAGGCTTATCGGTGTAGAAAGAGCTTTATCCTCTTCGGGTGGAAGCTCGTCTTTCCCCGCCCCTTCCGTCCCGAAGTGGCCAATCACCCCCCACACCGCTTCGGTCGTACGCTCCATCAACTGCCGATCGGGCATCTCGCCGCGGTCAAGGTGGTCGGACAGTTCGCCCAGGTGCCCGTCCAGGACGGCGTGCGAGGCGAGAAAAGCCTGGGGGTGACGGGATAATTCGGGATAGAGAAAGGCATCGGGGCGCAGGTGGCTCACCTGTTTCCATTCCCTCAGTGCCCCTATGAGCAAGGCGACCCGCTCCGTTTCCAGGGCATCCGGTTGGTGGACCAACTCCAGCCACGCCATCAGGAAGTCGTAGACCTGAATTACGTACAGCTCGTCGGTGACGGGAGGGTCGGCCGCCCGGAGCTCGTAGACCGCCCGGTCCAGTTGCACGGATGCCTGGTCCAGATCACCGGCGCCAACGAAGGCGAAGGCTTCCAGAAAGGTGCATTCGGCCCGATTAAGGCGGAACGAGCGTTCCTCGGCGGCCACGTCACCCAGGGGCCGGTAGGCCAGAGCGCGGAGATTTCGTAGGCGCTCGTTCAGTCGCGCAGCGGCCGACCTCGCGGCTACCGTATCCGACCGTTCGAGATTGGAAAGCAGGTCGACGTAGGCCGCTTCGGCTTCCACGCCCGTTAGGAGCTGGTCTTCGGTGCAGGCCGTGCACAACAGGGCGGCCGCCAGCAGCGGAAGGAGTAGGTTACGCAACATGCTTAGGGGTGGTGTTTTGGTTTTTTCTTTCGCCGGTTGCCGGCACTTCGAATGTTTCGTGCAGTACCAGCACGGGGCGGGTGGACCGTTGGGCGAGATCCTGGGTGAGCGTGGCCCGTAGGAGGGCTTGCCAGTGGCGGCGGGTCCGGTTGAAGATCACGATCAGGTCCGCGTCTATCCGATCGGCGTAGGTCAGCAGCCCCTGGCTGATATCGTCCTGGTTCACGATCGCTACCCGGTAGGTGATTGCCGGATCGTCGGGATGGGCCGCCGCCCGATCCCCGAAGAAGGGCGATAAGGTCAGGATTTCCGCATCCGTCCGATGCACGTGTACCATGTGTAACCGGCTGCCGGACACCTCCGCTACCCGCGATAGTTCCGCGAACGGAAAGCTACCGGCGGTGCCCCGGTTATCCGCTACCACGATCTCCCCTACCGGACGGTAGGAATAGCCCGGAGGCACAATGAGAACGGGGCGGTTGCAGGTTTCGGATACCGTACTCGTCGTACTGCCGAGCCATTTACCAAGGAGGGAGGCGGAGCTACGCGCGGGCATCACGACGAGGTCGACGTCCGCTTCCCCGGCTCGTTTGCTTATGGCAACGGCCGGGCGGAGACTTACCCCGGTTTCGTAGGTGACCTCCACCCCCGTCGGTGGCTCTACGGCGGGCAGATCGCCACACCCCCGGTAGGCGAATTCCCGCAGCCGGGCCTCGAAGCTGCCCTGGATGCTACCGTCGCCACCGATGTAGAGATTGGCGCGGGGGTCGATCGATCCGCTGTAATAGTGTACCAGGATGACGTCCAGGCCCCGCGCCTTAGCGACGTGGAGGCCGTAGCGATAGGCATCGTGGGATGCCTGACTGAAATCGACGGGGATGAGAAGGTGCGACATGAGCCTGCGGTTTGATTTACCTAAAGTTCGGTCGCCGTTGGGGTCGCGCTACTGTTCGTCGTCACCGCTCCGAATGATCCGTATCATCGGCCTCATCGGTGGTGAAGGGAATGACCAGCAGGGGTAGCGTGCTTTTCCGTACTACCGGTGAGAGGTGATCGGTGTGGAAGAGGCGATTGAAAAAGGGCCGCCGTTTGCGCCCCACGACCAGGAGGTCGATTTGCCGTTCCCCTGTGTAGGACACCAGGCTGTCCACCACGTTCCCGGGGGGCAGCTCGTCGAACGCGTAGGTATAACTGGGAAAGTCCGGCCCGAAAGAGACCAGTACGAAATCCTCCGCTCGCTTTCGTTCGAGCGCCGCATCCCGGTCCCGGACGTGCACGTAGCGTACCGATGGATGGAGGCCCCGAATGAGGCGACGGAGAAGGGGCTTGAAAGTCCGCAGGTCCGCCGGCTCCTCGAAGGCAACCGCCAGCCGGTCCACCACGGGGTCGCCGTAGCCGCTGGGTATGAGGATCACCGGACAACCGCCGCGGGTGGCCAGGTTCCGGGCGACGCTACCAAAGATGCCCGGTGGTCGCAAGCCCTGCCCCGACCCTACCCCACCCATGACCACCAGGGCCGTATCGCTCCGTTCACTCAGCCCGAGTAAGGTAGCGGCCGGCACCCCCTCTACCGCACGGC
Source organism: Lewinella sp. IMCC34191 (assembly GCF_003390935.1). Taxonomy (GTDB): domain Bacteria; phylum Bacteroidota; class Bacteroidia; order Chitinophagales; family Saprospiraceae; genus Neolewinella. The sequence goes on from NZ_QNQZ01000011.1 coordinate 93,595, forward strand.
AGCGTACCTCCGGCAGGGTTTCCAACCGGCCCTGGTACACCGCCATCACCGGGTCCGTATGCTTGTGGGCAAACGAACGAAGCTCGGCTTCCAGGCGGTGCTGCTCCCGTTCCCTGACGGGAACGCTCAGGGTCTGGGTGGCACTGACCAGGGCGTCGAAGACGTGAATCACCTCCAGGTCGAAATCCATTCCCTCCGCCAGGTAGGCGGCGAAACGCAGCGCGGCGGCGCTGGTAGCGGAAAAATCAACGGGGACTAGAATATGGGTCATGCTATGCTGTTTTACAGGTTTATGTCAGGCTTCGGGTAGTCGATCAATACGGCGACGTACTCCAGGAAGCGTAGCCGAACGGCCTCCGAGCTGGCGGTTGTCAGGGTGTGGTCTCCACGGGTGAGCAGCTCCCGGAAATGCTCCAGCTCCTCGTCTACCGCAAGAGCGGTACGTTCCGCGGCGGGGGCGGCCCGTCCGATACCGGGAAAAAGCACACCGCCCCGCCGCGAGGCCTGAGACCGGAATCCCTCCCAGGAGGTAAGCGCGAAGCGGAACGCATCTTCAAACTCCGACCATTCCACCAGGCACATCATCTGGTCGTGGCTGATCTCCTCCACCCAGTTCCACCTGTCGTCAAACTCGTACAGTAAGTCGGCCGGGTGGCGGTCGGCGTAGGGTTCCCGCAACTCGCGCAGCGTGGTGTGCAACTGGGCCAGTTGGAGATCGATCTGGCGGAAATTGCCCTGTCGTACGGCGGCATCCAGGCCATTCATCCATACTTCCGTTAGGCGCAGCGCCACTTTTTCCTCCTGGCTCAGCGTCATGCCGGCGTACTTGCGGTAGTTGCGCTGCCAGATCAACTGAGCCCCCCCGTTGAAAGCCGCCAGCGAGGAGGAATCCTGGCGTTCCGTGGCCACCCACACACCGATCAGCTCCCGTTCGAGGGGTTCCAGATCGACGAAAAAATCTTCCGTGCAGCGGAGGCATAATCCACCGAAGAGCAGGCTGAATAGTATAGTGGTAAAGGTGGTGCGAAGCATGCTATCGGGGCTTTTTCTCCTGCAGGATGAGGATGGGGACGGGGGAGGTGAAGACCGCCTTCCGGGTGGAGGAGGCGACTACCAGGCGGTTGAGCCAGCCCGAGCGCCGGTGGATCAGGGTGACCAGGTCGGCCCCCGTCTTGGCTACGAAGTCGCGAATGGCGCGGTCGGCGGTCGCTCCGTCGTCGAGCTGCACGTAGAAGTCGGTCGGGATGTCGGCCAGCAATTCCTTGAATTTCGGGTCGGGGAGTTCCCGCTCATCGTACTCCTGGTAGTGAAAGACCTGGAGCTCGTGCCCGCTGCGTTCGGCCAGGTGCAGCATGGGTTCCAGCACGTCGGTCCCGGAGGGCACCGTACTATCGGTCGCCCACACGATTTTTTCGGGTTTCCGGGGCTCGTATTCGAGGGGGACGGCCAGTATCGGCACGCTTACTTCCTCCATCAGCGAGGTGGTGGTGCTTCCGAAGAGGTTGACGGGCACGTAATGACGCCCCTGGCAGCCCATCACGATAAAGTCGATGCCCCGCTTCAGTACGATGCTCTTCAGTCGCGATACGGCATCCCCCAGCTGAACCTCGGTGTCGACCGTGAGGCCCTCGGCCCGCAGTTGGTCGGCCTGCTTTTCCAGCATTGCTTCCCCGTCCTCGTAGAGCTCGGCGCTGACCTCGCCCATCCGCATCGGGTCCATCGGCATAGAGTGTATATAGGCCAGGGTAACGGTTGCCCCGAACTCGCGGGCCAGCAGACGGCCGTAGGCAAGGGCGCGGTCGGCGGCGGCGCTGAAATCGGTAGGGATGAGGATATGTCGCATGATTAGTAGCGTTTTACCGGCGGCGGACGCCCGCTGCCTGCTTACGGTAAATATCACGGCGTGGACCGGTGCTCTCGCTGACCTGGATCATGGGTGGCGATGATCTTTACCGGTTAGTGAAAGGCATCTTACCTGCGCACCGCCGCCCCTTTGCCTTGTCCCGTTCGATTGTAGGGGCAGACTTCGCGCCTTCAGATTTTTGCGGCGGAGCGCAGGAATAAAGCTTATATCCAGGACCAGTCAGCCACCTCCGGCATGTCGACCCCGTGGCGGCGGATGTAAGCTTGGTGCGCCTGCAGCCTGGCCTCCATCTTCTCTTGCAACCTTAGCTCGGACGTACGCGGATCGGGAAGCCGCCGCAGTACGGCCAGCACCAGGTGGAAGCGATCCAGCTCGTTCACCACGGTCATATCGAAGGTCGTGGTGATGGTACCCTCCTCCCGGTAGCCGTGCACGTGCAGGTTGTTGTGATTGTACCGGCGGTAAACGAGGCGGTGAATGAGGAAGGGATAGCCATGGAAAGCGAAAACGATCGGCCGGTCACGGGTGAAAAGCGCATCGAAGTCCGCCTCCTCGAGCCCATGGGGGTGCAGGGTCGGTGACTGCAGCTTCATCAGATCGACGACGTTGACCACCCGCACTTTCAGTTCCGGAAGCTCCTCCCGGAGGATGCGGACGGCCGCCAGCGTCTCCAGGGTGGGCACGTCGCCACAGCACGCCATCACCACGTCGGGCTCGGTATCCAGATCGCAGCCGGCCCATTCCCAGCAGCCGATGCCGGTGGCGCAGTGGGCGCGGGCCGCCTCGATATCGAGCCACTGGTGGGAAGCGTACTTGCCGGCAATGACGACGTTGATGTAGTGGCGGCTGCGCTGGCAGTGGTCCCAGACCGACAGCAGGCAGTTGGCGTCGGGGGGTAAGTACACCCGCACAACCTCCGCCTTTTTATTGACCAGGTGATCGATAAAACCGGGATCCTGGTGGGTGAAGCCGTTGTGGGCCTGCTGCCAGACGTGGGAGGCCAGCAGGTAGTTGAGCGAAGCGATGGGCTTGCGCCAGGGGATATCATTGGTCAGCTTCAGCCACTTGGCGTGCTGGTTGACCATGGAATCCACGATGTGGATGAAGGCTTCGTAGCTGTTGAACAGGCCGTGGCGGCCCGTGAGCAGGTACCCTTCCAGCCAGCCCTGACACTGGTGCTCGCTGAGTACTTCCATCACGCGACCGTCGGCGGCCAGGAACTCATCGTTGGGGGTTACGGGCAACGCCCATTGCCGCTGCGTCACCTCGAAAACGGGCGCGAGGCGGTTGGAGAGCGTTTCGTCGGGACCGAAGATCCGGAAGTTGCGGCTACCGGCGTTGCGGCGGATGACTTCCCGCAGATAACCGGCCAGTACCTCGGTGTCGGCGGCCCGGACGCTTCCCGGGCGGGGGACGTCGACGGCCAGATCGGCGTAATCGGGCAGATCCAGTTCTTGGAGAAGGGCACCACCGTTCGTGTGGGGGTTGGACCCCATGCGGCGTTCGCCTTCGGGGGCGAGTGCCGCTAATTCGGGACGCAACGCCCCGCGGTCGTCGAAGAGTTCTTCCGGGCGGTAGGACTTCATCCACCGCTCCAGCTGGCGCAGGGCCTGGTCGTCACCGGTCTTCACGGTGATGGGCACCTGGTGGGCGCGAAAGCTCCCCTCGACCGGGTGGCCGTCCACTTCCTTGGGCCCGGTCCACCCCTTTGGGGTGCGCAGTACGATCATCGGCCAGCGGGGGCGGGCGGTGGCTCCCTCGTTACGGGCGCAGCGGCGGATGGTGAGGATCTCCGTGACGATGTCTTCAAGCACGTCGGCCAGGACCCGATGGACCGTCATGGGGTCGTCTCCTTCCACGTAGTAGGGCGTCCAGCCGTAACCCCGCAGCAGGTCGTCGAGCTCTTCGGTACTGATCCGGGCCAGGATGGTGGGGTTCGCGATCTTGTAACCGTTGAGGTGGAGGATCGGCAGCACGGTACCGTCGGTGGCCGGGTTCAGGAACTTATTGCCGTGCCAGGCCGTGGCTAGGGGGCCGGTTTCGGCTTCCCCGTCGCCGATCACGCAGGCGGCGATCAGGTCGGGGTTATCGAAGACCGCCCCGAAGGCATGGCTCAGCGAGTACCCCAGCTCCCCGCCCTCGTGAATGCTGCCCGGGCATTCCGGAGAGACGTGGCTGCCGATGCCGCCCGGGAAGGAAAACTGCCGGAAAAGCTTCCGCAGTCCGGCTTCATCCGGACTGATGTCCGGATATACTTCCGAATACGTACCCTCCAGGTAGGTACAGCCGACCATGGCCTGACCGGCGTGGCCGGGGCCGGAGATATAGAACATACTGAGGTCGTGCTCCCGGATGATGCGGTTGAGGTGCACGTACACCAGGTTTTGCCCCGGCGCGGACCCCCAGTGGCCCAGGACGGTAGGTTTCAGGTCCTCGTGGCGCAGCGGCCGGCGGAGCAAGGGGTTATCCCACAGATACATCTGCCCGACGGACAGGTAATTCGCCGCACGCCAGCAGGCATCCAGTAATTGCAGGTCTTCCCTGGAAATCTTCATAAGCGTGCTTTATTCGTGAAACTGAACGTCGGGCTGTCGGTTACGGGCCGTCGTGGTGCCGTGGCGGAGGTTCGTTACGGTGATGCGGAGCCAGGTCCACTTTTCTCCGTCGAGCATCCAGCTGGCCCGCAGTCGCGAAGGCACCCGTACGCCTTCGAAGGTTGTCCACCGATCAGCTTCGGCTATCCAGGGTTCCCGCTTTGCTTCCGGCCCGTGTTCCCGGTAGCGTTGCGCCTCGAAGCGGAGAAAATCTCCCTGCGGGGTAAAGGTGAATATGCCCGATGCCGATTGCTCTCCGCCGTAGACGGTAGCGCGTGCCCGTTCACTGTCCATTTCTTCCCATTCGATCCGGGAACTACGGGCGGCCGCCGGGAACCAGGCCAGTTCCGCAAGATAGCGTTGCAGGGCCGCCTCGTTTGCTTTTTCGTTCTGGCTGACCGCACTTACGGTCAGCAGACCGAAGAGGGACATGCGCAGGCTTGCTCCACCGGAATCAAGGGTATCGGTACCGAAAACCTCAACCAGCGGATTCAGCCGTACCCGCACCGACCAGTGAAAAGCGGGGCGGGAGGAGAGTATGAGTTGATCGGCCTCGGCGGCGTACCACTCGGTCTGTTCCGGTTTGAGTTTTATGGCCAGCTGCTGTTCGAGGCAGAGGTAAGCCGCCCGGTGGTGCTCCGCCCCACTGCGGCTTAACCAGCGATTGACCAGGGGCGGAAGATCGCGCTCGGCTTCGAGGTCGGAGGCATCGTCGACGAGCAACATCCTATTTCGCGCCCGCCGCGCTTGTCGGTCGAAGGTCCACGCCGCCTGACTGAGCAGGAGGCCCACCGCGAGTATCAGGTTGGCGATCGCACCGAAGGCCGCGTCCGTCCAGAAGCGGAAGATGAGGACCTGCGAGAGCACAATCCCCACGGTGGCTACCGTACGCCAGTGGCGGCGGCGCAGAACCAGCAGGAGGGCGGCGAGCAGAAGAATAGCCGCGACCGCGAGCCACCCCAGTCCCCAGGATCGGGGAATAAAGGTGGTGAAATCACCGGGGGAATAGCCGACAGCTGCCCCGAACCCCAATAAGTGGAGCAAGCCGTGACCGGTCAGGAAGAGGAGTAGCAGGGTTCGCATAGGCGTGAATTCTGCTACGAAGGTCGACCGCAATGGCCTCCCCCGGAGTGACATAAATCATCCCAGCGGCCAAAATGCATCACCGAAGCGGCGGCAGTCAGGGGCCCACCTTTGGAAAAAATTCGGCCCTCCGTGAGTCTTATCGAAAAGTACGACCGTCCGGTCCCCCGCTATACGAGCTATCCTACCGTGCCCTACTGGCAACCCACGGCGCCCGGAGCGGGAGCCTGGCTGGAGTCCATAAACCGTCGCCTTTCCGAAACGCGCGACATCAGCCTCTACCTGCACTTGCCCTTCTGCGAGCAGTTGTGTACCTACTGCGGCTGTCACAAACGGATCACGAAAAACCACGCCGTCGAGGAACCCTACGTCGATGCTTTACTTGCGGAGCTAAACCTCTACCTCCAGGAGCTTACGGAGTTGCCGCGGCTTCGGGAACTGCACCTGGGGGGCGGTACGCCTACCTTCTTTGGTCCGGACGCCCTGGCACGCCTGGTCGACGGCATCCTGGAACGGCTCCCGGTGGCCGACGATCACAGCTTCGGCTTCGAAGCCCACCCGTCGACCACTACGGCGGACCACCTCACCACCCTGGCCGCCCGGGGCTTCCGCCGTGTCAGCCTGGGCGTCCAGGACTTCAACCCCGAGATCCTACGGCTCATTAACCGGCGACAAACCGAGGAGGGTATTGCCCGCACCGTGTGCAATGCGCAGCTGGCCGGCTACGATTCCATCAACTTCGACCTGATCTACGGCCTGCCGCGGCAGCAAGTCCATGACATTCGCTATTCGGTGGAAAAAGTCCGCGAATTCCAACCGGACCGGATCGCCTTCTACGGTTACGCGCACGTACCCTGGCACAGTCCCGGACAGCGGGCCTACTCCGAGGCCGATCTGCCCCGGGGTACGCAGCGTTGGCAGCTCTGCCAGACGGGGCGGCGGCTCCTGCAGGAGTCCGGGTACACGGACATCGGCCTGGATCATTTCTCCCTCCCCGACGACGACCTGGCTATAGCCCACCGAGACGGTCGGCTCCACCGGAATTTCATGGGCTACACCACGGCCAATACGCCGGTTACCCTGGCCCTCGGTTGCTCGGCCATCGGCGACAGCTGGGATATGTACGTACAGAATGAAAAGAAAGTGGAAGCCTACCAGAAGGCGGTCTTGCTCGAACGGCGCCTGCCCATTATCAAGGGTCACGCCCTGGCCGCCGCGGATACGGTGGTTCGCCGCCACATTCTCAACCTCATGTGCCAGGGCTTCACGGACTGGAACGAGGAAAGCCTCCGCTGCCCGGCCATCGACCGCGCGGTGCTGCACTGGAACGACATGGCCCTGGACGGGCTGGTCCGCCGGTCGCCCTACCGCGTGGAGGTTACCAAAACGGGTATGGGCTACCTGCGCAATATTTGCCTGCCCCTCGACGACTACTACTGGGCGCGGAACCCGACCACCGCCACCTTCAGCCGGGCCATATGAGTTTATCTATCCTTTAGTCGCCGGTCCGGGCCAGCTATACCTCCCGCGCAGAGGAGAGCGTACGGCCGCCGTGCTCCGGCGTTACCGGGGAATCACTACCGCCCTTCCCGGCCGGTCGGTCCAGTTGAGGAACCAGCGTTTCCGGCCGTGCGTCATTGGGTACCGCTTAGAACACCCGACGCACCAGCGTCACCACCTGTGCAATGATGGCCCCGATCACCACCCCGCCCAGCGCGCTGATGGTCACCTTGACCAGCCAGCCGAGTACGGGTATGTGCGACAGCGACTCCACCAGATCGTCGAGCGCGTGGCCGACCGGGGGAATGCCGTGGGCGATGATCTCCGCCCCGACCCACAACATGGCCGCCGTACCGACGTAGCCGAGGATCTTCAGAAAGAGCGGCATGAACTTCACTATACCCTGCCCGAACGACCGAAAGCTGGCGTTTTTGCTGGTTTTGGCTATGTGTACGCCGATGTCGTCGGCCTTCACGATCAGGCCCACGAAACCGTAGACGGCCACCGTGATGAATACCGCGACGGCGAGCATGATGATGATCTGGTTGAGCAGGTCCTGCTCGGCCACCGTGGAATAAGTGATGGCCACGATCTCGGAGGAGAGGATCATATCCGTGCGCACCGCCCCCTTCACGCGTGCCGCTTCCAACTCCTCGGCGGTGACCACCCGCTCGGCCGCCGCCGCCTCCGCGCCCTCCGGTCCGTGGTGGGGAAAGAACAGGGAGTGCACCTTCTCGTAGCCCTCGAAGCACAGGTACGCCCCGCCGAGCATCAGGATCGGCGTGATCGCCCAGGGGGCAAAGAACCCCAGCAGGAGAGCCGCCGGGCTCAGGATAAAGACCTTGTTGATCAGTGACTTCTTCGCGATCTGGTAAATGATCGATAGTTCCCGCGACGGATCCAGCCCGACCACGTATTTGGGGGTCACCGCCGTATCGTCAATGACTATGCCGGACACCTTACCCGTGGTCTTCGCTACCTGGGCGGGCACGTCGTCCAGGCTCGCCGCGCTGGCCTTAACCAATGCGGAAACGTCGTCCAGTAATGCGAGAAGTCCGGTCGCCATATGCGTGCAAGATTAAAAGGTGGGTAGCTCACAGCGGAATATGCCGCCGACGCGACCCGGCGGTAAAGGTAGCCGGGCCCTGCAAATAATGGCAACCGGCTACGCCCCGGGAGGTTCTTAGCCACCCGAATATTCCGGTAGTCCCGGCACGGCGATGATCATTCCACCGTCAGTTGGGCGGCGGAGCGCAGGAAAATAGCCTTTATGAAATCGTCGGGCGAATTACTCCCCACATCCCTAATACGCCGACAGCGCCTCCAGCGGAATACGCCCCTCATAAATCGCTTTGCCCACGATCACCCCGTAGCAGTCGATCGCGGACAGCGCATCGAGGTCCTCGGTGGTGGTCACGCCGCCACTGGCGATGAGGTGTACTTCGGGCTGCTCGCGCCGGATGCGGGCGTAGAGTTCCCGGGCGGTCCCCTGTAGCAGGCCGTCCTTACTTACGTCCGTGCAGATAGTGTAGCGCACACCTTTCTCTACGTAGTCAGCTAGGAATTCGAAGAGCTCCCGGTCGCTGGCCTCCTCCCAGCCGCTAACGGCGATCTTGTCGCCCCGTACGTCGGTCCCGAGGATGATGCGTTCCGGTCCGTAGCGCTCCAGCCACCCCAGGAACACCTCCGGTTTCTTGACGGCAATGGTCCCACCAGTCACTTGGTGGGCACCGGCTTCGAAGGCGATGCGCAGGTCTTCATCGCTCTTCATACCGCCGCCCCAGTCGATCTTCAGCTTGGTTCCCCCCGCGATCCGCTCCAGTACCTTATGATTGACGATGCCGCCGCCCCGGGCGCCGTCCAGGTCAACCACGTGCAGGCGTTCCAGGCCGGCCGCTTCGAATTCCTTGGCAACGGCCAGGGGATCTTCGTTGTAGACGGTTTTTTGCGCGTAGTCGCCCTGCGTTAGGCGGACGCACTTTCCGTCGATGAGGTCTATGGCGGGTATGATGTGCATGGGGGGTACTGGTTGGCTGGGTGCTGGGTGCTGGGTGCTGGGTGCTGGGTGCTCGACGCCGGCAAACTTAGGACGAATTTTGGGTAATCGGTTTATGAGTCGTTACCCGGGCGGCCGGTCATCGGCCGACTCCTATACCCATCAACCGGAAGCAAACACCAACGGTTAGGAATGTACACCCGCACGCCATGCCCGACCGCCAGCCCACTACCCTTGACGACTTCTACCGGGAGATCGCTACCAACCTAGGACAAAGGTCGCCTTCGTCCCCAACCGAATCCCCCGGCGACATCGGCCATTTCGGAGTGTTTGACCTTGGGGCGCTTCACCGTGACGGTCCGCCGAAGCAGATGCCCTATAACCGACGCACCTACTACAAGGTCAGCCTGATCGGCGGCCGTAACCGGGCGGAGTACGCCGACAGGGTAATCGAGGTCGGGAGGAACGCCCTACTGTTCGCGACGCCGAATATTCCTTACCATTGGCTTCCCCTGGATTCCCAACCGCGTGGGTATTTCTGCGTCTTTACCCGCGACTTCCTGGCCGCCAACGCCCTCGGCACCCGTCTGGACGCGCTGCCTATCTTTCGCCCCGGCCAGACCCCGCTCTTTGAAGTAGCCGAACGGGAAGCCGAGGTAGCGCGCGCCATCTTCCGGAAGATGATCGCGGAGGCCGGTTCCGATTATGCCTATCGCTCGGACCTGTTGCGGACCTACCTCCTGGAGCTGATCCATCTCGGTCAGAAACTGCAGCCGGCCCCCACGGTCGCCGATCTGCCAACCGCCGCGACGCGGATCACCGCCCTGTTCCGCGAATTGCTCGAACGGGAATTCACCCCTCTCTCCCCGACTAACCCGCTGCGCCTGCGTACTCCCGGCGAGGTCGCCGAGCGCCTCTCGCTGCACGTCAACTACCTGAACCAAACGCTCAAAGCCGAAACCGGGAAGACCACCTCCCAGCTGATCGGCGAACGCATCGTACAGGAGGCGAAGGTGCTGTTGCGCCATAGCCGGTGGTCCATTTCGGAGATCGCCTATGCGCTGGGCTTCGAGGAGCCGGCCCACTTCTCGAATTACTTCAAGCGCTACACGGATCACTCGCCGGGATCCTTCCGGAGCTAAGTCCTTTGATCGCTGCAAGCATGCCTTTGATTTCCGCAAGCCTGCTCCACCCCGCGGGACTGACCTTTGTGGTCATTATTTACTTCTAAACTGAACTACTATGTCTGCGCAAAACAAAACCGCCCTCGTCACCGGTGGCAGTCGCGGCCTCGGTCGCGATATGGCCCTTCGCCTCGCCGATAAGGGGCTCGACGTCCTCCTGACCTACCACAGCAACGCCGAGCAAGCGGCGGAGGTCGTGGGGCTGATCGAAGGGAAGGGACGCAAGGCCGCCGCCCTGCAGCTCAATACCTCACGGGTCGAAACCTTCGATGCCTTCTTTTCCGAATTTTCGCGTCAGCTGCAGGAAACCACGGGAAGCGACAAATTCGATTTCCTGGTCAACAACGCCGGTACCGGTCTGTACGCCCCCGTGCAACAAACCACCGAGGAAGACTTTGACCGCATCGTCAATATCCACTTTAAGGGAGTCTACTTTCTCACCCAGAAAGCCCTGCCGCTCCTCAACGACGGCGGCGGCATCGTGAACGTTTCCTCCGGATTGGCCCGCTTTTCCTATCCCGGATCGTCGGCCTATGCGGCGGCGAAGGGAGCCACCGAAGTCTTCACCCGCTATCTGGCCCGGGAACTGGGCGAACGCAAGATCCGGGCCAACATCGTAGCGCCGGGCGCCATCGCCACCGATTTTGGCGGCGGCCGGGTTCGGGACGACGAACAGCTCAATCAGACGATCAGCCAGCAAACCGCCCTCGGCCGCGTCGGGGAAGCCGAAGACATCGGCGGCGTCGTGGCCTTCCTCTGTACCGACGACGCCCGCTGGGTCAACGGCCAGCGCATCGAAGTTTCGGGCGGAATCCACCTATAGCCTGTTTTTGAAAGCTATTGTATAGGCCGCGCTTCCCCGGAAGCGTGGCCTATGTCGTTTTATCCCCCGGGAGCGGACCGGCCATCCATTCAGCAACTGTACTTTGCACCGTATGGCCACCTACCTCACCGACGAACGCTTCCGCAACCAGGACTTTACCCCGACGGCCACCGAGTACGACGGCTGCTCCTTCGTCACCTGCCGCCTGGCCGGGGCGGACCTCACCGGTATCCGCTTCCTCGACTGCACCTTCCAGGACTGCGACCTGAGCAACGCCACCCTCACCGGAGCTTCCTTCCAGAACGTACACTTCGCAAGCTGCAAACTACTGGGTCTGAGCTTCGATGCGGGCGACCCGCTGGCCTTCGCCGTCACTTTCGCCGACTGCCGCCTGCAACATGCCTCCTTCCACAAGATGAAGCTGACCCGCTGCGCCTTCACCGGCTGTGACCTCACCGAAGCCGACTTCACCGCTGCCGACCTGACGGGCAGCACCCTCGTCGACTGCGACCTGGCCCGGGCCACCTTCGAGAACACCGATCTCCGTAAAGCCGATCTCCGCGAGGCCCGCCACTACCGCATCGATCCTACGCGAAACCGCGTCCGTGGCACCCGCTTCTCCCTGCCCGCGGCGGTGGGCCTGCTGGAAACCTTCGGCGTCAGGATCGACTAACGCACTAACAGCTGACGAAGTCAGCTACTAACCGGAGGCAAAGCCGACGACTAACCGATGGCGAAGCCAGCGACTAAACCACCACCACGCTCCATTTCCGCACCCACCACTTCGTCACCAGCCCCTTCATCACGTAGGGATCTTTCCGCGCGAAGTTCTCCGCCACGTCTTCGGAATTCCCCTTGAATACCAGCGCCGCACCATCGGCGGGATCGTAGGCACCGGCCATCACCAACTCGCCTCGTTCGCGGAACTCGTTCGCCAGCCGCAAGTGCTGATCGCGGTAGGGTTGACGCTTTTCGACGTAGTTGTCGACGGTGTCGTAGAAGAGTAGGTAGTAGTTCATGGGGGATGGAGTGGAGGGGTTATGGGGTGAAGGGGCGCCACCATAAATCGCGCCGAAAAGCCGAAAGTTCAGCCGCCAAACAGCCGTGCTTTGACCAGCTCGCGGTAGCTGCCGCCGATGGGGATCAGGGCTTTGCCGATACGCAGTTGGTTCCCCTCCAGGGATTCCACCCGGTCGGTAGCGACGATGAAGGATTTGTGTACCCGGAGAAAGCGGTCAGGTAGTTCGTCTTCGAGTTGTTTGAGGGATCCGAGGCTTAGCGTACGGCCCTTATCCGTGTGGTAGGCGACGTACTCGCGCATGCTCTCGATGTAGTGGATCTCGCTGTGGGGGATGCGGTAGGTCTTCCGGTCGGCCCTTACCAACTGGTAGGCCGTTTCTTTTGGCGCCGGAGCGCGGGAATCGGGCGAATCCGGGAACCGATATTCCCGCGCCTTATTCACCGCCACTACGAAACGCGGTGCTGCCGTACCGCTATGGGATGACCCACTCGCTTTCTTAGGTCGCCTGCCCGGAGTAGTCCACCAACAGGAAGTGGTGGGTGAAATCGCTCAACTGGGGGGGGGGGAGAAATTCAGAAGGGGGCGGGGACGCAGGTGAAGACCAGGCTGGCAAAGGGCAGGAGGCCGTCACCTTCCGTAACGACAGGATTCGGCTTTGCTTAGCGCCCGGGACCGTATATGACCGCTTAACCCTACCTTTAGTGGTACGTAATAGTGCGAATGCGAATTCGCGTATGGCGAGTATCTTCCGATTTCTTATAATAAGAATTTCCGGATGGTAGTTTGTCCATCACGTTGTCATCCGAAGCTCACCCCGCAATGATTATCAGCTATAGCACCATCCGGGTCACATTATCTATCGTATTGCTCATCCATCTTCCGACTTTTTTGCAAGCGCAAAGCTTTAGTGAGTTTAGGACAATAGAATTTCCGAACAGCGACGAGCCGGCATACAGTACCTTCTACCTGCAAGATATTAACGGAGATGGAAAGGAGGACTTAATTACGGATGGCATCGCCGTACGCCTGCAGCAGGATGAGTACTTTGGCCGCGCAACTTATTTTGGGAAGGCACCACACGCTACTTTTCTGGGAGAGTTAATGGAAGGGACGGCTCCGGGGATGGTCTTTGTTACCTCCGACCGGTGGGCGCAACCGGGCCCCGCCGATTCCGTCTTTTACCTTCCCAATCACATCCTGACGGAGGCGGGGACCCCTACGTTGATCGAGGCCCTACCAACTGATCTGAGTACGAAAGTGAGTGTTAAGGATATCGACCGAGATGGCGTACAGGAATTGGTTTATCTGCAAAACCCCCTGGACGACAGACTCGCTACACCGGTGGTACGCATACTGCGGGTCGACTGGAGTACCGGGGAGGTACTCGACAGCAGCCAAACCGCCCTGTCGGCAATACGGGAAGGGATGACTAGTATGCATGCGCTACAGGACTACGATGGGGACGGAGATCTCGACTACCTGATTCAGTCCAATCGCAGCGTGTACCTGGCGGAATACGACCGGGAGGCCGCAAGCTTTCTACCGGCACGCAAAATCCTACAGTCGGATACCGGGTATGGCAATATGAAACCCTTGAGGCTTAAGGACGGAACGTTTGAGTTCTGGGTGATGCAAGATTACGGCCAATACAATATACTACGCCTAGGTACGCATCCTACCGATACGGCCAGCTACCAAATCAATGGCAAATTTAAAAGTTCGTATCTACCCTATAAGCCGGATGCTCTACAGCGAGCCTATACGTTCGAGGATCTCGACGCTGATGGAGACCTTGATATCCTTACGGCTGCTTACCAAGGGTACAATACAGATGTAGTATCCGTAAGACTACAGCACGAATCGGGTCAATTTATCCCGGCTGAAAGGTTTGAACTGCCGGACCAGAGTGGGATTTCCAAATTAGTCCGCTACAGTGGTAGCTATTACATCGCTCACTTAGGGGAAGAAAAACTAACGCTATGCACCAGCGAGAGCACGCAATCTGCTGATGAGAGAAAAGCGAAAGTTCCCGTCTACGGTGACGACACTGGTTTTAGCTATGCTATTGCCAACCTGGATAATCAGGGAACGGACGAACTGTTGATGTACCGGGATCGAATGCTGTCCGTGTGGCGGCGCGACGCTCAATCCAAACTTTGGCGTACGGAGCCCATTCTGCTGGATTCTATCGGGGGGCAGGCGCCAAGTATCGCCTTCTACCAGCTGATCGATTATGATCGGGATGGGTACCAGGACCTGCTCTTGCAGGATCGGGTGCCTCCCTCTACCTTCGAAGGTGGAGTAGCCCGATTCTACTATTTGAAAAATGAGGGAGGTCGATTTAGCACCACCCTCCGGAACCTCGAAATACCGGCTCATCTTATCGGGGCTCGCATCGTGGAGGTTGCGGATTTTGATGGAAACGGGAAATGGGATTATCGAACCGAGGGCCGGAATTCCTCCGGTACGATTTCGCAGATACATTACCAGTTGAGCGACGGAACCTTTGCAACCATCGCGGAGAATGATATTGGCGCAGACATTGAAAACAGGCGGTTTGTAGACGTCACGGGGGACGGAATGGTCGATCTGATTGCCCATCCGAAGGTCAACAACTCGACGCTGAGGCGGGTGTACGTCTACGTTGCGACGGCCCCGGGGACCTTCCGGGAAGAGCCGGTTATCCTGGGTAGCGACAGCGAATACTTCCTGGGGGACCAGGATGCCAACGGAATAATGGAAATATACTACTGGCAGCGGCCGGAGATATATACCAAGAAATTTTATCACCGGGCTGAATTCGATCCATCCACCGAAGAGTTCTCCATTACTGCCAATGTATTCGAATGGTCGGGTTCCGTTATAGCGGTCAGAGACTACGATGGCGACGGAGTGCGGGACTACATTAGTACCAACGGTCGCTACTATCTACAGTACCTTCCGGGAGATACACGGGATGAATGGAAGAAGATTGACATTTCTTCGGGTGGGACCTCACTGACCGCATCCACCCGTGTTGGCAACTTTAATGACGACGATCAACTCGATTTCGTTGTCCGCCACGGTGCCGCCCGGTTTGGCTATGACTACCTCGGGTACCACGACCTATTCTACCTTAGTAAACCGGCTAATGGTTACGAAGCCGGCTTAAATATCTATAGCGGAGATAATACGTTTGCATACGCCTTCGCCGACTTCAACGGAGACGGTATCGCAGATTGCCTGATGTACACCCCCTTCGGTCTGGATGTGCAGATAAACGAAGGGCGGTTTGATCCCGGAGCACCTGCCTACCGATTACTCGCTAATTTTACTGGCAAAACGTACAACAGTGAGTTGTCCGTAGATATTCGGGACTTAAACAACAACGGCAGGCCCGATGTATTGGCCCATTTTGGGGATGGCGAAATAGGAACAATAGCCGAGTTCAGACCGGATGGGCAGTCCATCCATTCCACCTTCTACCATACTTCAAATCTGCCGAGAGATTACGTGGATTACAATGGGGATCACAAGCCAGACATTGTAGGAGGATTTAGAAACGCCATAGCATCAAAGAGAAATATATCTACCGTAGATTCATTTGGATTTGAGTCGGACGGTCACGTGCTATACGAACTACCCGATGACCTATATGGCCGCGTGACGGATATAGCAGCCGACTTCCGAAAACAGGACGAAGTGTGGAATATCGTTCTCGTCGCAAGTCAAAAACTCTATCTCCTGAGTAAACTCGGAAGCGGACCCGTGCAAGTCACTCCAATGTTCTCAACGGAAACGATCAACAAGAATGGATTGCGCAAGGCGGACTTCGACGGTGACGGGCGGATGGAGTTCTTGGTAGAAGTACAGAGGGGATACGATTACTGGTCCTATATATTCGAACCAAATAACCAAGCTCCCGAAGCGTTGCGCCTGCTGTCAGCCGGTACGGTCCGCGACTACACCTTTAAAGATGCAGATGCAGACGGGGACCTGGACGCGATCCAGCACGATGGAGTGTTGCTTAATAACAACGATGGCGCCACCTTTAAAGTCCAGAAATTGCCTACTGTATTCAACCGTAGTTACTACAACCTGGACGGAAATGAAGTGATCGATGCCGTAGGACCGGATTACGTCCATTTCGACTTACCACCGGGCAGTGAAGAGTACATAGGAAAGGAATTACCGTATCGAAATGAACTATCGTCACATAGCTACAACGTCCGAACGGCGGATATGGACGCGGATGGAGTCCGGGATCTAATCTTCTATCCCCCCGGGGACGGAACTAAAATGCCGGTATGGACCCTAAAGGGTGGACTAAAGGGAGAATTCGGAGTATCATACGATGAGGCGATTCAGCTGCCCCACCTTCCCGCCGGGAGCACGATCAATGCGGTGGCTGATTTCGACGGAGACGGGTTTTCTGACCTGCATGCGGTGCTGGGCGACCAGGAATACGCCAATGCTCTATCCCGTTCAGACGCGCTGATTCTCGGTAACCCCAATCTGGAATTGCCGGATCGGTTCCACGCTTTGAAGCTGTCGGGCAGCAGGACGATCGATTGGGAGGGGGACGGAGACCCCGATCTGGTGTGGCAAGGGGGGGCCATGATCAATGAATTCAATTCAGAAAAAACCTTTAGCTACCGACCGATCGAAGGTCTCGAGATTGAGGATAGATACGAATATGGGGATGTAAACCAGGATGGGCGGCCGGATGTCGTTCGTATTAGTGAAAAGGACGGGGCGGGCAATACCCATCCGGACTCATTATACGTCTGGTGGCAACAACAATCCACTACGGGACATCTATTGCCGGCCAGAATACTGTTTTCCACGGATCAGTGCATTTCGTGTAGCCGTTTGGTCATTAAGGACTTCGATGGAGACGACGATAACGACATCGTACTGATCTCGACGGTTAGCGGACCAGTAAATACTATGTATTACGTCGAAGCCCTGGCGAATCAGCGGTGGGGAGCACCCAGAAAGTTCCTGAGCGAGCAGCACGGTAGATACGCCTTCGGTAATTTGGATCAGAATGAGTTTACCGACCTGGCAATCCTAGACGTGTTGTCTTCCGGATGGGACAATCCGGATACACTGCATAGTTATTTAGACATTGCGAGACCCCATAGTAACCGTATTTCAAGGGTTACCGGGCCGTCAACTACGCAGGAAATCAGACTGGTGGATCTGAACGCGGACGGTGCGGACGATATACTGGCTATAGAATTCGGTGCAAATGGTGTTCGGTATGCGCTAAATCAAATCAATGCCCCGACCCTAAAGGCCCGCGTTTACATCGCCACGGAATATGACCAACCATTCACCGAGGCATCCATTCCGCTTCGGAATATCCCCATTCGGATTAAAGAGAGCGGGAACCTCTACCTAACCCAAGCCGACGGAACCGTGGCGATTCCGGCCCGACAGGGGAATTACACCGTTGAGTGGGTTGACCACCCTCTCTGGGAGCTACACCAAAGTGTGTCGGAATACGATATAGCGGCTGAGTCCTCTTCAGCCGGTGAAGCTACGTTCGCAGCGCGCGCTATAAAAGAAATAGTGGATTACCAACCCAGCATCACGAGTGATCCTACCCGGTGCGGTTTTTCCCCCAATATCTACTACACGTTCACGAATACGGGGACGGTGCCGGGAGAGAAAGTAAACTATTCGATCCAGATTCCCGAGGCGGTTCAGAAGGTAGTGGAAATGACGCCGCTGCCCGCAACGGTCGACGGAAACACGTATACATTCAGCGCCGACAGCTGGCAACCGACGGAGAGCAAGCAAGTTGTAGCTCGCCTTCAGATGCCGGGTGTATCCTATATAGGAAGAAGAATACCATTTGCCGCATCGGTCACACCGCAAGAGGGTCAAACATTTGCCGACACCATGTGGTCCAAAATTAGCTGTGCCTACGATCCCAACGACAAGTTAGCGCACCCCGATCGGGGAGGAGAGCATAGCTATATCCTCTTTGAAGAATGGATCAATTATACTATCCGATTCCAGAATACGGGTAACGATACCGCATTTACCGTCAGAATAACGGATCAAATAGATACCTCCGTGCTTGACTTATCGACGTTTGAATTTCTTCAGAGTTCTCACGACTGTAAAGTTACCGTAGACGCTGAGGGTATGCTATCCTTCCAATTTGACGATATACTATTGCCGGACAGCACGACGAACGAACCCCTTAGCCACGGACTTGTCCAGTTTCGGATTCGAACCCACCAGAACCTGGCGGAGAATACAAAGCTGGAAAACAAAGCAAATATATATTTCGACTTCAACCCACCGATCATCACGGATGCGGTGGTGAATACGCTGGTCACCGAATTGCCTAAAACCACGTCCATATTCCACGATACCGAAGATCATCCGGTAAAGGTTTACCCTAATCCGGCGTACAGCGCATTCACGATCGAAGTTCCGGCCGATAACGCCAGCGGCACAGCACCGCTTTCCTTCGTGCTTTATAATGGACTTGGACAACAGGTGATTCCGGCGCAACCTATCCGTAATCCGATCCGTACCGATCACCTGCCGGCGGGCCCGTACTTACTGCAATTACGCTACGCCTCGGGGCAAACCAAAACGGCTAAGCTAACCATCGTACGCTAGCAGTGACCCGCCTTACCGGCAATTGCCGTTGACTTGCCGGCCGACGGGGCAGTAAGGTGAGAAGGCACCGTATCGGAGGACGGGCGCGTACGGAAGTGCCACATTCTGGACTGGGGCATCGCCATCAGTATGGAGGGCAAGGGCAGAGCGCTGGCAAGCATCTACGTCGAGCGCTTCTGTCGTAGGGTAAAGTATCAACACATCTTCCTACGGCCGTCTTCTCACTTCGCAAGGCGGACCTGCGCAACTCCCGTAGCTACCGCATCGACTCTAATGAAAACGGGGTAACGGGCACCCGCTTTTTACTACCGGAGGTCGTGGGCTTGCTAGCGGAGTGGGGGCAAGAAAGTTCAGCCGCCAAACAGCCGGGCTTTGACCAGCTCGCGGTAGCTGCCGCCGATCGGGATCAGGGCCTCCCCGATGCGAAGCTGGTTGCCCTCCAATGCCTCCACCCGGTCGGTAGCGACGATGAAGGATTTGTGTACCCGGAGAAAGCGGTCAGGTAGTTCGTCTTCGAGTTGTTTGAGGGATCCGAGGCTTAGCGTACGGCCCTTATCCGTGTGGTAGGCGACGTACTCGCGCATGCTCTCGATGTAGTGGATCTCGCTGTGGGGGATGCGGTAGGTCTTCCGGTCGGCTCGCACTAGCTGGTATGTCGCTTCTTTTTGCGGCGGGGCGCTGGTAAGGTGCTTTTCCGGAAACCGGTAGTCCCTGGCTTTATTGACGCCCATGACAAAACGTTCGAAGGCAAACGGTTTAACGAGGTAATCCACCACGTCCAGCTCGAACCCTTCCAGGGCGTATTCGGAGTAGGCTGTTGTCAGGATCACGGCCGGCGGTTGACGCAGCGTGCGCAGGAAATCCAGGCCCGTCATGTTGGGCATCTGAATATCGAGGAACAACAAGTCGACGGAAACCTTCCGCAAGCGCTCCATGGCTGCCAGCGGGTGGGCCGCCTCCCCCACGACCCGCAGGTCGGGTAAACGATCGCAGTAGCTGCACACGAGCCGGCGGGCCAGCTCCTCGTCGTCGACGATGAGGCAGTTCAGCTCGCTCATCCGACCCGCAGTTGGAGGTGAACGGAAAAGCGTTCCGGACCGGCGTCAACCTGTAGCTCGTGCCGGTTCGGGTACAGCAGCACCAATCGCTTGCGGACGTTTTCCAGTCCGATACCCCCTACCCCGTCCACCGGCGAGGGGATCGGCGGGACGCTGTTGTTGACCATCAGGTCGATCGTCTCGTCGCCAGTAGTCAGCGTGATGTCGATGTAGCCGCCCTCCCGGTCCTCCACGCGGCTGTGTTTGTAGGCATTCTCCACGAAGGGGATCAGCAGGAGGGGGGCGATGGGTAAGCGGGGGCGGCTGTCGTCCAGGCTGACCCGCACGTTCAGGCCCCGGCTATCCTTCAGCGCCCGCAGTGCCACGTAATTCCGGATGTAATCGATCTCCCGCTGCAACGGCACGGCCTCGATCTCCGAGTCGTACAGCATGTAGCGCAGCATGGCCGATAGCTTCAGGAGGCTCTCCGGGGCCTTTTCGTCCTTTAGCAGCGTAAGGGTATAAATGTTATTCAGGCTGTTGAAAAGAAAGTGGGGGTTGACCTGCGACTTCAGGAATTTCAGCTCCGTAACTACCTGCTCCCGCTGCGCCTGGATCACCTGCTTCTCCTGAAAGCCGGCGTACCGCATCACGTCGATGAGCGTGGCCCCGATGACGGAGGTAGCCAGGGGCAGCAGATAGCGAAGGGTGCCCGACCCCAAATTACGCGTGCGGGAAAGCCGCTCGTACAGCACGGGAAACCGCCGCCCGGAAAACTCGATGTTCTGCAGCACCAGCGTGACGATCACCAGAAGTAAGATGGCCGCCAGGGCAAACATCCCGCGGCGGCCCCGGAAGTACAGCCCCGGCAGCAGCACGGTCCCGTTGACGAAGACCACCACCCCGATCGCCACCAGCAGGGGAAACAGCCGCCGGAAATAGCGGAAGGGCGCGTCAAAGCCGCCGCCGACGATCAGGAAGACCACCGCCCACAGCCCTACCCAGGCAAGGGCCTGCAGGGTAATTCGGGATAGGTCCGGTCGTTGCATCGCGACAAAGGTCGGCTACCGATGGGAAGGATAAAAGCGCGCGGCAGCCCGTTCATTGATGAAAGCGGACCGTTCGTTGATTAAAGTTGAGTAGTGGCCACCGAGGGCCCACATTTGTAGCACGGTCATGAAAAGAGACTGTGTTATTCATCATCCAAAACCAAATCCTTATGAAAACCATTAAAGCAATCTTCCTCGCTCTGCTGTTCGTCGTCGCCACCGGTGCCGTCAGCGCCCAGCGCGGCGAAAACCGCGACCCCGCCGAACGCGTGGAAAAGCAAACCGAGCGCCTGGCCACCGTGCTAGAACTTACCCCCGAGCAAACCGAGCGGGTCAAGGCCATCAACGAATCCTTCGCCAAAGAGGTGAAGTCCGCCCGCGAGGAAATGCAAAAAGAGCGGGAAGCCATGCGGGAAACCCTCCAGGCCGCGAACGATAAGCGCCAGTCCGAAATGGAGGCCGTGCTTACCGAAGAGCAGCTGACCAAACTCGAAGCCCTCCAGGCCAAGCGCAAGGAGCGTATGGACGAGCGCCGCGGCGAGCGCGGACCCCGTGGCGAAGGTCGTCGGGGACGCGGCCGCAACTGATCGGGCATCCATAGAGGTCCGTAGATAACGGCCCGGAGGTAGCACTCCGGGCCGTATTGCGTTATGTTACTGGGTAATGGCAAACGATCCGCTTTGACATTTTCATAACTCCTGCGCTCCGTCGCCATAAAAACTTTTACGCGCCTTCCTTGTCCTAATTGGCTAAATCTAGCCGTTGATGCAAAATTTGAGTTTGACCGGTCTGTTGGCCGCCCTGTTGCTCGTCCTGAGCTGTAATACCCCCCGCCAGACCACGACCAGTACCACCCCGCCCGCGCCTACCACGGACAACCCCGCCGTGGCAGAGGACACCGCCATCGTGGAAACGGAGATGCGGAATCTGGACACCATGACCGTCCGCCCCTCCACCAACGGTGTAATCAGCGACGAGGAGATCGACGGTACGGCACAGGAGGAAATCCCCAATACCCTGCCCCCCCGGGCGATCGCCTACCAGCGGGTCCACGACCTGCTACACACCAAACTGGAAGTCAGCTTCGACTGGGACCAGGAAATGGTGATCGGCAAGGCGACCCTGCGCCTGAAGCCCATCTTCCGGCCGAGCGACGAACTCACCCTGGACGCCAAAAACCTCAATTTCAACTCCATTAGCCTGGAGGATGGCACCGAGCTGGACTATGCATACGACGACGACCGCCAGCGCGTCACCATTATGCTGGATAAAGCCTACACCCGCGGTGAGGAATACACCATCGTCCTCGATTATACCGCCATTCCGGCCGCGAGCGGTACCGCCGGCGGAGCGATCACCTCCGACAAAGGGCTTTTCTTCATCAACCCCCGTGGCGAGGACGGCGATAAGCCCCGGCAGATCTGGACCCAGGGCGAGACCGAAAACAACAGCCGCTGGTTCCCCACCATCGACAAACCCAACGAGCGCACCACCCAGGAACTGTACGTGACCGTCGACGACGAGTACGAAACGCTGTCCAACGGCGTCCTGGTCAGTTCGGAGCCCGCCGGCGACGGCCAGCGCACCGACTACTGGAAGATGGACCTGCCCCACGCCCCCTACCTCTTCGCCCTCGTGGTGGGCGACTTCGAGATCGTGGAGGACGAGGAGTGGAACGGCATCCCCGTGAACTACTACATGGAAGAAGAATACGCCGACTACGCCAAGGCCATTTTCCCCTATACGCCGGAGATGCTGAGCTTCTTCAGCGAAATCACCGGAACGGAATACCCCTGGCCGAAGTACAGCCAGGTAGCCGTGCGCGACTACGTCAGCGGAGCGATGGAAAATACCACCGCCGTGATCTTCGGCGAGTTCATGAACGGTACGGACCGCGACCTGATCGACGTCGACATGAATGAGAAGATCGTCGCCCACGAGATGTTCCACCACTGGTTCGGCGACCTAGTAACCTGTGAAAGCTGGTCGAACCTGACCCTCAACGAGGGATTCGCCAACTATAGTGAGTACCTGTGGATGGAAAGAAAGCACGGGAAGGACGCCGCCGACTATCACCTTCTCGAAGAGTGGCAGGGCTACTTCGGCTCCGTGCAGAACAGTGCCCCCCACGAACTGATCTGGTACGACTACGACGACAAGGAGCAGATGTTTGACGCCCACAGCTACAACAAAGGTGGAGCGGTGCTGCACATGCTGCGCAACTACGTGGGCGATGAGGCTTTCTTCGCCAGCCTGGAGCACTACCTCAGCCGCAACGAATTCACCGCCGTTGAGGTGGACGAGCTCCGGATCGCCTTCGAAGACACGACCGGCGAGGACCTGAGCTGGTTCTTCGAGCAGTGGTTCCTGAAGGCGGGCCACCCCCGTATGCGGATTACCACCGATTACGCCGACGGCAGCCTCTCCCTGCACGTGGAGCAGGTGCAGGACATCGACAACAACGTGCCCGCCGTATTCCGCATTCCCGTTGACGTGGACGTCTATACCAATGGTACCGCCGAGCGCCACCGCATCCTGATCGACATGCGCGACCAGACCTTCGAATTGCCCACGCCCACCGAACCGGATGTCGTGGTCTTCGACCCGCAGCACCAGTTGCTGGCGGAGATGGACTTCCAGAAAACCCCCGAAGAACTCGCCGCCCAGTACCGTAGCGCGCCCGCCTTTCTGGATCGCTACGTTGCCGTAGGACAGCTTGCCGGCATGAACGGCCAGGACGAATTGCGGGAAGAAGTGCTTACCGCCGCCCTGCAGGACTCCTTCTACGCCATCCGCGGCGTGGCGTTGCAGAGCCTGGAAGAGCCTACCGAAGAACAGTTGACCGTCATTCGCGAGATTGCCCGCGGTGACGACCGCAGCCAGGTACGGGCCGTAGCCCTAAGCTTGCTTACCCAGCTGGATGATGCCGAACTGGCTCCGATCGCCCGGGAGGCTTTGGACGCAGACGCTTACTCGGTGGTTGCCGCCGGTCTGCAAGCCCTCGTAACCGCCGACCCCGAAGGCGTAGCGGAGACGGCCGCCAGCCTGGAAGAGATTGACAATCTGGACATCAGCGCGGCCCTTGCCGGGCTATACAGTGAGTCGGGAGACCTGAGCAAGCTGCCCTACATCGAGGGTCGCCTGGAAAGCGCCGACAATTACCAGGCCATCGATCTCTACACCGCTTACCAGACCCTGTTGGCGAAGGGACAGGACGCCGAGCAGATCGCCGGCGTAGCCCGCCTGAAGGATATCGCGATGGATCAGTCGCAGAGCCCCTGGCGCCGCCTGGCCGCTACCAAAGCCATCAGCGACCTGCGCAACTCCCTTTCCGAGCGCATCGAGGAAGCCGAGAGAGCGGAACAATTAAATAAGCTGATCATGGAGATGGGCACCAGCCTGGAGTCCATCAAAGCCGCCGAGACGAACGCCGATCTCAAGAACATCTATCAGCAGTTCTGAGCAAGCCGGCCGCTTGGTCTATCTTAGCGGCTTCGTATGCTCACGCCGGCCGTAGTCACATTGTTAGTAGCCCTCGGGGCGATCATCCTGTTCGTTACCGAGTGGCTAACCGTTGACCTCATTGCCATGCTCATCGTGGTGGCCCTCGTAATGGGTGGGGTGATCACGCCACAGGAAGGGCTGGCGGGCTTCAGCAACGATGCCACCCTGACGGTAGCCTTCATGTTCGTGCTCTCCGCCGCGCTGCTGAAGACCGGGGCGCTGCAGCAGGTGGCCGGCGCCATGTCGGCCCGCTTTCGCAGCCGCCCCAAGAAGGCGATGTTCATGATGATCATGACGGTGGCTTTCAGTTCCGCCTTCATCAATAACACGCCGGTGGTGGCGGTCTTCATCCCCGTGGTGACGCGCATCGCTTCCACCGCCAAGATCAAGGCCTCCAAGCTGCTGATCCCCCTCTCCTTCGCCAGTATCTTCGGGGGCATCTGTACCCTGATCGGTACGTCCACCAATATTCTGGTGAGTGGGGTCGCCATCACGCACGGCCTGGAAGGCTTCAGCATGTTCACCATCACGCCGATCGGGCTGGTGCTGCTGGGTATCGGCGCGATCTACCTGACCTACCTCGGTCCGCGGCTGCTGCCCAACCGCACGGGCGACGATAGCCTGGAGGAAAAATTCGCCCTCCACGAATACCTGGCCGAGATCGTCATCCTCGACCACCCCGATCTGGCCGGCAAGCGGATCATGGATTCCCCGCTCGTCCGGGAACTGGAGATGGACATCATGGAAGTGCGCCGCGACGAGCAGAGCTTCCTCCTCCCCCCCGGCGATTTCCAGCTGGTGAAGGGAGACACCCTCAAGGTGCGCTGCGACCGGAAGAAGATCCTGAATCTGAAAGACTGGGTTCGGCTGGTCGATAATACCGGCAGCGTCCAGGTGATGGGCACGGGCCTGGAACGGGACAATAGTAGCCTGGTCGAGATGGTCGTTACGCCCAACTCCGAGTTCGTAGGTAAGAACCTCCGGGAAGTCGACTTCCGGCGCAGTTTCCGGGCCGTCCCCCTGGCCATCCGCCAGCGGGAAGAAACCCTGCACGAACATCTGTACCGCTTGCCCCTTACGCCGGGCGACGTCATTCTCGCCGAAGTGAAGAGCCACTACCTGAGCGAGCTGCAGCACATCGAGCAGCAACAGGACAGCCCCTTCATCCTGCTGTCGAGCGACGCCATCACCGATTTTAACCGCGGGCGCTTCTACTTTGTCTCCGCCCTCATCCTGGCCGTAATCGCCCTGGCCACCACCGGCCTGTTGCCCATCAGCATCGCGGCCCTTCTCGGGGTTTGCGTGCTCGTCCTGGGCGGCGCGGTCAATATGAACGAGGCCTACGAATCCATCGACTGGAAGATCGTCTTCCTCCTCGCCGGTGCCCTGAGCCTGGGTCGGGCCATGAGCAATAGCGGGCTGGACGACACCATCGCTTCCCTGCTTACGGGGCAGATATATCAGTGGGGGCCGTTCGCGCTGGTCGCGGCCCTCTACCTGGCCACCAACGTACTCACCGAAGTGATGAGCAACAACGCCACGGCCGCCCTGCTGGCCCCGGTAGCCATCGCCGCCGCCGAGCAGGTGGGCATCGATCCCCTTCCCCTTTTGGTGACG
The DNA here is from genome assembly GCF_003390935.1 of Lewinella sp. IMCC34191. Lineage (GTDB taxonomy): Bacteria > Bacteroidota > Bacteroidia > Chitinophagales > Saprospiraceae > Neolewinella. Next base: position 119,491 of record NZ_QNQZ01000011.1, read on the forward strand.
GTGGCCGTCGGTGCTTCCGCCAGCTTCATGACGCCCGTCGGCTACCAGACTAACGCCATGGTGTACAGTGCCGGTCGCTATCGATTCATTGATTTTACCAAGATCGGGGCGCCGCTTAGTCTGATCTTTTGGTTGGTCACTACGCTTTCGGTGCCCTTCCTTTTTGGTTTGGTTTAGGGCGGCGGGGCGCAGGTAGACAGCTTATAATGAAGGGGGGGGAATTCCCGAGCTTTGCACCGGGTAACTCGGGCTGGACCGCGCTGCGGTCCATACGACAAGAGCCGGAACGCTACGCGTTCCGGCTCTGTAGTCTTTGGTCGGGATGACTGGATTCGAACCAGCGGCCTCGTCGTCCCGAACGACGCGCGCTACCGGGCTGCGCTACATCCCGCGCTCCTGTGAGGGGCGCAAAGATAGGGAATGAGCGATTAATTTGCCGGAGAAGATGTGGTCATTTCCCAGCGCCGTATGTCGGTTTTCAGGTCGGCTACGAGGTTTTGGAGGTAGTCGTACTCGAGGAGGAAGGTGGCGCTCGATTCGTTGCTGCCCCCTTGCCGGAAGTAGGCTTGCGCGGCGGCGGTATCGGGGGGCGACTCGGCGTGGTTTTGCTGGTCACCGGCTGCTTGCGGGTTGCAGCCGGCTATGTTGTCGGCCAGCTCGTGGGTCAGGGCGTCGACGTGGGTGGGGTCGAGTTTGCCGGCGGAGTACCGAAGGAGCGTACCAATGTGGGCTACTACGGAGAGAATACGGTGGGCGTCCGTGACCACGGCGGAGAGTCGATCCGTCTGGGCCGCCGCGCCGCCGGGTTCCCGGAGTACGCGGGAGTAGGTGGCTTCCAGCTCGCCCAGGCCGACAAAGGCCTGGCGGCGGGCCAGGCGGTACTCCAGTCCGTCCGTCTGGCCGCTGCGGAAGAGCGCCGCTTCTTCCACGAGATATGCACGCATACCTTCCAGGGCGGTGGTGAGCAATTTCTTAATGCCCTTCCGCTCCCAGGACGGCCAGAGTAAGCGGCTCGCCAGCCAGGCCAGGGCGGCTCCGATGACGGTATCGATCACCCGGTACGCAATGACGGTATAGGCATTCGGATGCAGCATGGCGTATACAAAGACCAGGTTCAGGGTAACGAAGAGCGCCGCGATCCGGTAGTCCTTGTTCAGGTAGACGAACATGAACGGGAGGGATAGAGCGGCGACCGCACCGTACACCAGGTAACTGTCCGTCAGAAAGACGACCGATGCGGCCACCACCGCTCCGATCAGCGTGCCCACCGTACGTTCCAGGGACCGGTCCTTGCTCTGTACGTAGCTCGGTCGCAGGATCACGACGACGGTCAGCATGATCCAGTAGGCATTTTGTACGCCTAGCGCTTGTCCGATGAGGTAGCCTAGCGTAACCACGGCGGCGAGGCGCAGGGAGTGCCGGAAGACGGCATCTTCGGTGGTGAAACTCTCGCGTAGTCCTTCCCAGTTGATGCGCGGACGGAGGCGGCGGTAGGCTTCTTCTTCGTAGGGCACGCCTTCGTAAGCGGGCTCGCGTTCGCCGAGGCTTTCGATGTGCTGAAGCTTTTCCAGTTGCCGCTCGACGTTGTTGACCAAGATCGTCAGGTAGTGTTGGAGCGTATTGCGGTTGCCGCCTTCCGTGTCCTCCGGCGGGGCGAGGGCGTGGACGCGTTTCCGGAGCTCCTCCGGCTGGGTGGTCCGGAAGCCGTGGGATTTATCGGCCACGCCGGTGAGGGCCGTGGCTATCTGGGTTACGACATCCGCTACGGACTTGACGGCCTCCGAGCGGCGACCAACTTCGCCGCGGAGTGGCAGGGCCGCCGCCAACTCGATCAATTCGACGAGTTCCAGGAATAGGGCGGCTTCGTGGTTTTGTCCGCTCCGGGTTACGGTTTCCGGATCGGTCGCGAAGAAGTACTCGGTGAGTTCCTTCCGGTTTTCACTGATGCTGTTGTGCAGGCTGATCAGCGGCTGCCAGTGAGCGTCCGGGTCGTCGGAACGGAGTTGCTCCGCCTTCAGTGCCAGGTACTTCGCGGTGAGCCGGAGTAGATCGTTGAGCAGGCCGATGCGGTACTGCCGGTAGCGTACCGGGTGCACCAGTAAGTTGAGCAGAATGAACCACAATCCACCGCAGGTGATGGCCAGGGCCGACTCCAGTACCTGCCAGCCAGTCTGGGGGAAGGCGTAGGCCAGCACCAGCGCCAGCAGTCCACTAAAGCTGACCAGGCTGGCCCGCTTGCCAAGCACCGATATGTAGGCGGAAACGAAGACCAGGCAGGGCAGTACCACCAGACTCAGGTAGGTACTGGAAAGCGCGTACTGGATGAGCACGATGTTAGTCACAGCCAGCAGGAGGCCAATGAGCTGATTCGCGACGTGGGCCACCTTATTTCCCGGCAGGTCACAGATGGAAACCAGGAAGATACCCAGGGCCGTACTCACCGCGGTGGGTAAATCGAAAAGCGCCGAAACCACCGCTATCGCTACCACGATGGCCACCACGATCAGGATACCCCGACCGAAGCCGTGGTCCTTCAGGGTGGACACCACCCGCCGTCGAATGGAATCGGGGAACCGGGATTTCGCTTGCATCGTCTACTTCTTTACCCCGATGAAAGCGAATTAGCACGCTTTACCACCAAGGGGTACTGGGTAGAACAAAGGTAAGCGGGTAGGTATCGCCGAAGCCGGTTATTAAAAGGGGATTAGTGGGGCCACCTCCCCCGTACATCCTTCACCGCCGGCTGGAAACGGCATCAGGATATTCCTCTTTCCGTATTTCGTACCAGCAACACCGCGCTATGTCGGGGTAATCTTCGAGGCGGGGATGATCGAATTCCCCACGCTTCTCCCTGCCTATCTTTTGCATCACCCTTTCCGATCCGGCATTTCGCAAGACGCAGACCGCGACAACCCGCTCGAGTTGCCATTGGGAGAAGGCCAGCGCCAGGCACTTTTGTGCTCCCTCCGAGCCCAGCCCCTTTCCCCAGACGCTCTTCTTCACTCGCCAGCCGATGTCGGTCGACGGATTGAAGACGGCGGGGTAATCCTGCCTGGCCATTCCGATGAAACCGATGAACTCCCCCGGTTCGATCAATTCCACGGCGAAGTAGGTGTAGCCGTACAAATCGTAGTGCTGCCGGAGCCGGTGGAGTAAGCCGGCCGATTCCTGGTCGGATAAGGGTTTCGGAAAATACTCCATCACTTCGGGGTCCAGATTCATTTGCTTGAGTGCCGGTAAATCCGAGCCGCCATGCTTTTTACCTGCGCTCCGTCGCCCAAATGGATCTTTGCGGTGTGGTCGATTCTGTGGAGGGGTGTAACTTTTCCGGAGCCAGCGTTACTACGGTATAAACCCGCTCCAATGCAAGCTCAAGATAACGCGACCGCCTTTTTGCTCTGGTACGAGCCGCTTCACGAACGCTTCGCCCGCTACTGCGCCAGCCGCGCGACCGGACTGGATAGTGCCGAGGACATCGCCCAGGACGCCATCCTGAGCGCGCTGGAGCAGTGGGATAGGTTGGAAGATAAGAGTCGCCTGCTGCCCTATATGATCGGCATTGTCAACAACCGGGTGCGGAACGCGCTGCGCTCGGCGCGGGTACACCGTTGCTTTCTGGAGGAACGAGGCCGCATACTGAGCGAGCGCCTGCCCGCCCGACAGGAACTGGCGCTGGACCTCCAGTATCTGCTGCGCGCCATCGACCGGCTACCGGAAGCGAGCCGGGAAGCGCTCCTGCTGAGCACCGTGAGCGGATTCAGCCTCCGGGAAGTCGCGGAGATTCAGAACGCTACGGAGGGGGCGGTGAAAGTCCGCATCAGCCGTGCCCGGAAGCAGCTACGCGAAACCTTCAACGAGGACGGCAAACCGCTCAGCATCGGTGAGCGCCTGCAGATCTACGCATCCATCCTGCTATGAAAGATACCGATCGACTGCTAAGCGAACTGCCGCCGGTGCTGCCCCCGACGATCCCGCTAGTCCGGGTTTCGGCGTGGGTGAAGCAGGGACGGGCGCGGAAGCGCTTCTATCCCGTGGTTTGGCTAAGCCGCGTCTGGCGCTGGCATAGCAACTGACCTACCCCTGAATAAGTAACAGTTTTTCACCTGCCTCTGGGCGGCCTACCACCCCCATGCCCCAAACCAATGTTTTATGCAAGAATTCCTTCGCTACGCCGCACTAGACCACGGTCTGGACCCCCAATCCACGGCCGGTATCCTGCGGGCGTCTATCAACCCCACCATCATCGAGGAGCGACAACTGAACGTGGCCCAGCTGGATGTCTTCAGCCGCCTGATGATGGACCGGATCATCTTTCTCGGGACGGAGGTCAACGACTACGTGGCCAACGTCATTCAGGCACAGCTGCTCTTCCTCTCCAGCGCGGATCCGCGCCGCGACATTACGCTCTACATCAATTCGCCCGGCGGCTCGGTGACGGCCGGTCTGGGGATTTACGATACCATGCAGCACGTGTCCTGCGCGGTGAACACCACCTGCACGAGCATGGCGGCGAGCATGGCGGCGGTGCTGCTCAGCGCCGGTGAAGCCGGAAAGCGGACGGCCCTCCCCCACTCCCGCGTCATGATCCACCAGCCCAGTGGGGGGATGCAGGGCAAGGTATCGGATATGGAGATCAACTACCGGCTGGTGCTGGAACTCCAGCAGGAACTCTACGCCATCATGGCCCAACATACCCGTCGCAGCGAGGAAGAAATTCGCCGGGATGCCGACCGCGACTACTGGATGACGGCCGAGGTGGCGCTGGAATATGGGTTTATTGATGAGGTTATGGTGGGGTCGAAAGCCGCCGCTTAGTGGCCTTATCAGATTTCTAAGAGGCCGGTAGCTGGAGGAGGGAGCTGCCGGTCTCATTGCTTTATTTGGATTAGAATGTACAGTATGTGTAAGTTTCCGCAGGCATCATTTTTTAATGACGACCACGAAACAAAGAATAGCTTGACACAAATACGGGGTGTAGGCTTCCCCAAAAACCGGACAATTCATAAATCACTAAATTCGAGTTGTCATGAAGAAATCAGCCTATCCGTCCGCAACAAAACAATGGAATGCCTCAGTCCCAAAACCTACGAACTTGAAACCCGAATCCTCTACTCCTTCCCAATCGCGGATTTAGGGAAGCCTACAGGAAATGAAGCATTTTATTAGGTTCGTAGACAAGACTAAGCTTCATGGCCGTGAACACGGCGATCACCGCCGTGCGCCAATGCACGCGTGTTCCTTACAGGCACCTACAAAATTACGCGGTAATGACTATTGTCACTCTTTGTAATCAATCACTAAACACCTTGCCGCTTCGAGCATAAACCCCGTTCAAATGTATAAGTATATACTAGTTTTATTGATCTTATCATACAAGATATCTGCTCAATCCACCATTGACCGGGTGACGATAAACGGACGTGACGCATGGAGTTCGCTAAGGTCCGTTGAGAAAGTAGGGGAGCATTTTTATGTGGGGGGATACTCAGGAGATCAATCCGTGGAGGACAATGTAATTGTCAGCAAGCTCAACGCTTCCGGGCAAATCCTGTGGATGTACGAAGAACAGACCCAGGGTCAAGTGGCGACCTACGACGTCACATCTTTTCCCAATAACAAAATCGTTGTTGCTTCAACCAGAGTTCCTGATTACCGGAACCTTGAGCTAACGTTTGACCAACTGGATGAGAACGGAAATTTAATGAACTCTACATCCATTTTTACGAATGATAGCACCGACTACGAAGGACTACGGGCTGAGTACTCGGCCGATTTTGGCTACGTTGCTACCGCAAGGACGGTAAGAAATATTTCGCTGAACGATTGCACGGTACCCATGATCGTAAAATTCGCGGATAATTTTACCAGCAGCAGTTTTGTGGAACTGAATACCTTATTGGATTATGGCTGTTTCGAAATTTACGACGTCAGGTATTTTTCGGACGAAGAAATCCTGGTCACGGCTTCCGTACACCAGGACAGTACTGATTTGAAATTGTTCTCGTTTACCTTGGATCAGGAGCTGAACTGGGAAACCACCATAAATTATGGAGCGTTCAGTCGGATCAGATTTATAGAAAAAGACGCATCCGGAGATCTTATACTGGCGGGCTTTTCCGAGAATGAGCGTGAGGAGTATTTAACGTTCTTCGAGAAGCGTAATGGCGATGGCACGCTGATTACTAATTCGCTCATTCAACACGGCGATACCTTGAGCATACTCAGCGATGGGTACCTGAGGGAGGATGGCAAAGTAGCCCTACTGTACAATGTCTACAATGACAACCTCGACTTCAGGATGCGGTACAGTATTTTCAATGAAAATATGGAGCTGTTTAAAACGGAGAACTTACCCTTGACAGCGCCAGGAGTTTACGAAGAGGGGAACGACATACTATACACGATGGATAATCAGGTCGCCATAGTTGGCCAGTACAGTATGGAGCCGGACTACAATCCGAACGGATTGTTCCTATTGGCTAAAGCTGATGTTGTAAGCAGCCTGATAGACGGTCATGATTCCGGCTCACCGAAAATCACGATATACCCCAACCCCTTACGGGATAAGGTATCTATCGATTGCAAGTGTGCAGGTACATACTCCGTTGAAGTGTTCAACAGTATTGGCAGTAAGCTATATACCAGTGCATCCAACTTTGGGCTGGCAACCATTGAGGACTGGAACTTTACCGCCGGAACCTATTACATCCGAATTTCGAATGACGACTTTACTTACACCAAGAAGGTCGTTGCTCAATAAAATAGGTCATACACTACCGCCGCTTTGCCGCCTTCGCTGAGAGTTTTTATTAAGTGTGTTACGACCTTTTCCAGCGGAAATAGTTTTTCGCTAAATCCCCGTAGAAGACCACCCCTCGGCTAAGTATCCATTGCGCTCCGCCTGCCATTAGCTGTGCGGGAATCTCTACTCGCCCGCGCTTGGTCCCGATAGATATTGCCGGCTATGGGTCTTGAATGGAAGCGAGACGTTTACAGCACTGACCCCAGCGGTAAGGCAAGACATCCTGGGCGTTTAAGGCAGCTTCAACAAGCCGCACTACACCTACAGGAGCGGAACCGAACAACCATTCTTGCTTAAGCTAGGAAACATCCGATCGTGTCGCTCCTCCGTTTACTCCCCCTGCTGCTCTACCTGGCTGTTTTCAATAGCTGCTCCGCCCAACCGGATGAAGCGCCGACCGAGGATAACTCCCTCTACACCTTTGAAACACCCTCCCGAGACGGGACCGGCAAGTACTACCTGGGCCGGGAGATCAGCCACGTGATGGGGCACCTCGCCGCCGATTGGTTGGAACGGCCTGAGCGGGAACTAGAAGAAAACGTCAGTCAGGCCATTGAGAATATGGATATCCAACCCGACGAGCACATTGCGGACATCGGGGCCGGCTCTGGCTACTATACCTTTAGAATGGCCCAAAAAGCTCCCCGGGGGAAGGTCTTCGCCGTCGACATCCAGCCGGAAATGCTCGACATCATGCGGGAAAAGATCGAGCGGGAAAACATCGATAACGTCGAGCTGGTAAGGGGCAGTGAAACCAGCCCGAATCTGGAAGCCAACACCCTCGACCTGGTCACGATGGTCGATGTCTACCACGAGATTTCCTATCCCCGGGAGATGATGCAGGACATTGTCACCGCCCTAAAGCCGGGTGGGCGCTTTGTCCTGCTGGAATACCGGATGGAAGATTCCTCGGTCCCCATCAAACGCCTGCATAAGATGTCGGAGGGACAAGCCGTACGGGAGATGGAATCCGTCGGCTTACGGCTGCGGGAGAATATGGACAACCTGCCATGGCAGCACTTTATGGTTTTTGTAAAGGAGTAGGTAGCTGACTCAGGTACTTTGCTCCGTCACTGATCTTAGGCTTGATCACCTAAGACCTGACCCTTACTCATACCCATACAACACCCCCACCGGCAGCACTTTTGAAGGAGAAGAGCTTCCCACGAAGAAAATCAGGTCGTATGCCTCGGTCAGGTTCTCGTCGCGAAATTCCGACCAGGGCTTAAGGGTACCCACCTTGCGAAACTGCAGTTCGTGCCGGAACCATTCGGCGTAGGGCGTAGTATCATGCGTCATCTCCCGTAGATCCAGGTAGAACATGGGCTCATCGAGGCGATCGAACCAGTATGCATACGTAGCCGGATACGGAACTTCCGCTTCCACCGTCTCCTTCATGCCGGCGCGGGAGTGGGTATACTGCCCGTCGGAGAAGGAGAAGCCGACCGCGACGTAGTCGGAACCAAGCGACTCGGACAGGTAACGGCCCAGCCGGTCACTCCCTTTGGTGACGTGCTCGTTATGGGCCCAGATTACCGCCTTGCGATAATGTTCCGCAGTCAGAATCCACCGGACGTTCTCCGCCATGTAATAATCACGAAATTTCTGGTCTTCGTCTACGAACTGCTCGATCAGGCGGACCATTTGGCGCAGCCACTCCGTATCCCGCTGTGAAAGCTTTGCTTCCGCGATGGAAGAGTAAAGCCGGGGAATTACCCGGTCGATCACCGCCAGGTACCGATCCGGAATGACGTACGCGGAGGCCTCGCGCCGATTGAAGCGGATCAGGTCCAGTTTGCTCCGAAGCTCCACCATGTCTGCCAGCAAATGCGGATCATCGCCAAACCTGCCTTCCAGGATCCGGAAGGCCTGTGTATAATTTTGCATGTCCATCCCCGTAAAGCGGGGGCGCCGGTCACCTGGTATCTGGCGCATTCCCTCGATCAGCTCGACTACCTCTTCGGTTTGCCAGGGCCAGAAGCCGATCTCCCGTAGCAACTCCGGCACCGAACCATCTCCGCTCTCCAGGTAATCGTTTACGGCAAATGATGGAACCAGGGGTCCTTCCAGGACAAAGGTTCCGAAGTCGTGATTTTGGTGGAGGTAGCGAAACAGCCGGTCCTTTAGCGTGAAAATCTCGTGCGAGCCGTGGGTAGACTCCCCCAGCCCAACCACGGCGCCGTCACCCACCCCCGCCCCGAAGGCCGCGAGATCCTCCGTGGAGGGGAAGGTTGCTTCCGTCGACCGTAATGGATGCACGTACTGTCGTAGCCACTCCAGACGCGGATCGTCGGGCAGCGTCGGTGACCGGACGAGCTCCTTATCGATCTCGTGGTGATCCCGGTAAGGCTCACCGTTGATGAAGAGTTGAAGTGCATCAAAGCTCAGTTCGCCCCGCCCGTTGAATACGCCGCCCAGCATAACGGATTTCGCCTCCTCATGTACGCTAAGCTCTAGTGACACACTAGCCCATTTACCGGCTTCGCCTGGTAACTGTTCGTAGGTATGGACAAAGGTGATGGGCTCTCCGCTTTCGTTGCCCACCCGCACGAAGTATCCGGCGGTCTCGTATTCGGAGTCCGGTGCCAACCGGAGCATCCCCTCCAATCGGATATTGTTGCCCGCAACTAAAGCCGTAGGTAGCTGGGTCGAAATAACGGCGAAGGAGGAATCTGTCTCACCGATTGACTTGAGGGTAAGATGCCGTTCACCCGAAGCCGGATCCCGGGTGGAGAGTTCGGCGGTGTAGTTCGAGCCGACGAAGTACCATCCCCCGGGGAGCTTACCGTCGAGGCCTGGCCGTTCGAAGTCCAGGTTGAGGTCACGCTGAGTCCAGCCCGTTTGTACCGTCACCAGCGTAAGAAATAGCAGTAGGAGGCACATGAGTAGGTGTTTTTCGGTGCGGCGCGTTCGCATTAAGTCGTGGGTGTCTTGGACTAAAGACAGCGTTAGCACGGGAGTGCCTTTCAAGATGGGGAGGATTACAAATGCCATCTCATGGATGCAGATCGATTGTGGTCAGGTGTATGTCAGAGCCCGCGCCCGACAATTTCCCTCGCGGTCCCGATTCGCGGTCTAAACCACTCAAATGAAATAGCTGAAGGATTGGCTATTCCGCTCGGGTCACGCTACTACCGGATGAGTCATCCCCAATAGAAAAGCCCGGTTGCTCTTTCGGAGCAACCGGGCTTTTTCATATTCGGTGGAAGTAACTAAGCTTACTCGAGCTGGAACTTAACCGGCAGGTTAAACTGTACGCGAACGGCACGTCCACCCTGCTGACCGGGCACCCACTTGATGCCTTTCTCGTTCATCAGGTTGACCACGCGGAGGGCTTCTTCTCCGGTTTTGGCACCGGGGTTACGCACAACCGTAGCGTCGGTTACCGTTCCGTCCTGCTCGACTACGAAGGAGACGACGGCCATACCTTCCACACCGTTCTCCCGCGCGATGGCGGGGTACTTGATGTTTCCGTAGATGAACTCGAGCATCTTCTTGTCGGCACAGGCCTTCTGTTCGGCGTAGCTACCCAGGTCTTCACAACCGGGGAACATGGGCATGTTCTCAACCACCTTAAAGATCTCCTCGACCTTGGGCTTCGGGGGTGGTGGTGGCGGCGGTGGCGGTGGTGGCGGAGCCTTATCCTCCTTCACTTCGGGCGGTGGCTCGTTCATCACGGTTTCTTCGTCGATGGAAGTATCCTCAAATTCGGGTGGATCCTCCTCGATCAGTTCCTCTTCGGGAACCTCCTCGATGACGGGGGGTGGCGGTGGTGGTGGCGGAGGAGGGGGTTCGGCCGTCCGGGGTGGTTCCATCTCGATCTCTTCCTCGAGCTCAAGGGCTCCTTCGGGAATGATGATCTCGGCTTCGTACTGCGTCCAGGCGAAGGCCAGGAGCGACATACCGACGGCGAGCGCCAAACCGAAGTTAAAGAAAGTGGAACTCAGCCCGAAGACATCTACCCGCTCGTACTTCGCCCGGTTCTCGATGTAAGAACCGTCGTTGGCGGCGTCTTCGGTATACTCTCCGGCAATCCCCTTCTCCGTCCGTGACTTGTAGACGTTCCGCATCAGATAGATCAGACCGACCATCAACAGCAGAATGACTCCGAAGGTAATCGCCAGGGTAGCACCCGAAATAGATAAATCTCCCATGGCTATTGTTTAAAAAAGTTATGGCTATGACCCCACCGGAGTGAGGTACTTATATACAATTTGGCGGTAAAGCAGGTAAAACGCTCCACCCAGTATCGCACCGATCAGGTTGGCTACCATATCTACGAGATCGAATTCTCGACCGAGCCCGGAGACACCCTGAAGCACCTCCATAAGGGCTCCGAAGAGGGCGGCAGCAAGAACGGCCGTTGCCGTTCGCTTCCCGGGGGAAGCTTTGCCGATTGCGAAGGACAATAATACTGCAAAAAAGGCGTAAGCACCAAAATGTGCAATCTTATCCGGGGAAAATAGCTCCGACCAGTCAAAAATTCCCGGAATTTGCTGCCCCGGGGCTAAACTGACGTAGGTCAGTACCAGGGCATAAACCAGGGTGATCAGTCGGATTACCTTCCGCGTTCGTAGACCAGATGCGGATGATGCAAATCGTGGTGGGTGCTCCGCCAATTTTTTAGGAAATTAATTCGCCGTAGGCCGCGGCATCCAGCAGACCTTCCCGATCGTCGGGGTCGGTAAGTTCGATTTTCACGATCCATCCCTTGCCGTAGGGGTCTTCGTTGACCAGCGTGGGGTTGTCCCCGTCGCTTTCGTCCAGGGCACTGTTGAATTCGGTCACCTTACCGGCAACCGGCATGAAGAGGTCACTGGTCGTCTTGACGGCCTCTACGGTGCCGAAGACTTCGTTGCGCTCCAGGGTCTCCCCCACCGTATCTACTTCCACGTATACCAACTCGTCGAGCTGGTCCTGGGCAAAATCGGTAATCCCCACCGTGGCCGTGTTGCCTTCTATGAGCACCCATTCGTGCTCCTCGGTATAGAATAGGTTATCGGGTACGTTCATCGGGCTAATGTTGCGGTTGCGCTTATTTGGTAGTTTGCAGGACTTGTTTTCTGACCCATTCGCTGGTCACCGATTTCGGGCGTTCCAGCGGCATGCCGAGTGCCCGGCTCCAGATACCGGCGGCCAGTACGCCAAGGGCGCGGCTGACGCCGAAAAGTACGGTGTAGTAGCTAAATTCGCTGAAACCATAGTGTACCAGCAGCGCACCCGAGTGGGCGTCGACGTTGGGCCAGGGATTCTTGACTTTGCCGAGGGACTGCAGGATCGGCGGCACCACGTCAAAGATCTTCCATACGGTAGATATAAGGTCGCTGTCCTGGATGTACTGTTCGGCGAAGCGGCGCTGTGCCACGAAGCGGGGGTCGGGCTCGCGGAGCACCGCGTGGCCATAGCCGGGGATCACCTTGCCCTCGTCCAGCGTCTGCTGCACGTACTGCTTGATCTGCTCCTCGCTCGGGGTCTTGGTACCGAGATTATCGATCATCTCGAAGATCCACTTGATGACCTCCTGATTGGCCAACCCGTGCAGGGGTCCGGCCAGTGCGTTCATACCGGCGGAGAAAGCCAGATAGGGATCACTGAGCGTGGAACCGACGAGATTAACGGTATGTGCCGAAGCGTTCCCGCCCTCGTGGTCGGCGTGGATGGTCAGGTAAAGCCGCATGAGGCTGCGGAAGTCCTCGTCGTCGCTGCCCAGCATGTGCGCGAAATTGGCGCTGTAATCCAGGCTGGTGTCGGGCTCGATGTGCTGGGCATCCTTGAAGGTGCGCCGGTAGATGTAGGCTGCTACCCGGGGTAGCCGGGCGATGAGGTTCATGCTGTCTTCGTAGACGGCATCCCAGTATTCGTTCTTTGGAAGGCCCTCCGCGTAGCGCCGGGAGAAGATGCTGTCGGACTGCATGGCCATGACCCCGATGGTCAGCTGGGTCATCGGGTGGGTATCGGCGGGAAGGCTGTCGAGGGTGGTATACACCTGAGCGGGCAGATCGGCCCGTTTGTGCCACTCCTTGGTTAACCCGTCAACCTCCTCCTCGGTGGGGATTTCCCCGGTTAGCATCAGCCAGAACAGTCCCTCCGGCTTGGGTTCGCCCTGTGGTCCGCTGGGTAGGGATTCTTTGATCTCCGGAATGGAAAAGCCCCTGAACCGAATTCCCTTTTGGGGATCAAGCTGGCTGGTTTCCCAGAGCATCATCTTGATTCCCCGCGCTCCGCCCAGTACCTGACTGAGTTTGACCTCGTCGGCCTTTAGATCGCCGTTGGTTTTCGCAATGCTACGGAGTTCCTGGTAGAGCGGGAGGGCTTTATCGGCAAATTTCTTTTTAAGGGCTTCCATTGAACGGGTGGGGAATTAAAGTTTAGTGGTCTGTTCCGGTTGCATTGCTAACGTAACGGCGGGGCGAGGGTTTCATGCTCCTCCCCGCTCCGATCGGCAAATAACGAAAATTCGCGACAATGCACCCCGCTTACGACTCGCCTTTCGGTTCCTCCATTCGCTCCCGGTCGCGTTTCGTCATTTCCTCGGGTTCGTCGCCGTCGGGATTGGCGTACAAGCTGCTGACCATCTTGCCGGGGTGGGCGATCAGGATGATGTCCCGCGCGGCCTGGTACAACAGCAAAATAATCGTGATCAGCATACCGCCTATGACGGCCGTGTATACCAGGAGCACGTAATAAACCACGTTGTAAAATCCCCCGAGCGACTCCTCCGCGTTGTTGATCGGCACGTTGAGGGTCATCAGGAGGATCAGCGCGGCTATGAAAACGATCGCCGCGAAGCGGGCAATCCACCAGATTCGATTGTAGTGGTAGGCCTTCAGCTTGCGTTCCGCCTGCTGACTAAAGGATAGCAAGGTCAGCATCAGCGCCAGTATGGTGGAAGTGGCGGTTATAGACCCGCTGGCCGTGAACCGAAGCGTCGGTCGGATCTCCTGCAGGTTGTCGATCGCTTCGGCGTCGGAGATTCCGCCCAGCATGTAGGTACCCAAAAAGATGATTACCGCAGACAACGCTCCACCCACCGAAGCGGACTTGATGAGGGGTAAGGTGGAGGTAGACATACGGATTTTCTGCATAGTGAGCATTATAGTCTCCCTATGCTAACCCGTATCCCCGCGGATGTTCGAGGTTAGAAATTGAAATCGTGCGGATCGCTACCGAAGCGCTTGCCGCGTTCCAGTTGATCGATGGCCTGGATATCCTCTTCCGACAGCTCAAAGTCGAACAGCTCGCCATTCTCCCGGATCCGCCCCCGGTTCGTGCTCTTCGGAATCACGATCACGTCGTTCTGCAAGCACCAGCGCAGCACCGTTTGGGCGGCCGTCTTGCCGTAGCGCTCGCCAATCTCTCCGAACAGCGGCTCCTTCAGGAAATTACCCTGCATCAGGGGGCTCCAGGCCGTAATGGCAATATCGTTCGCATCGCTCGCCGTGATCGCGTCCTCCTGGGCGAGATACGGATGATATTCGATCTGATTGACGACGGGAACCACGCTACCGCCCTCCAGAATCAGATGGATGTCCTTCTCCATGAAGTTGCTTAGTCCGATACTGCGCGCCTTGCCGGATTCCAGCGCCCGCTCCAGTTCGTTATAAGCCTTCACGCTTCCCTCCACCGGCCAGTGTAACAGCACCAAGTCGACGTAATCGACCTGTAGGCGCTTCAGGCTTTCGTCCAGGGCGTCGGCCGTCCGGGCCTGGCGGATGTCGTCGTTCCAGATCTTGGTGGTCAGCCAGACCTTATCGCGGTCGGTACCCGCCGTTTTCAGGGCCTTACCTACGGCCTCTTCGTTGTTGTAAATGCGGGCGGTATCGACGTGGCGGTATCCGGCCTCCAGGGCCCAGTGGATCGCGTCGATGGTTTCCTTCCCGTTCTCGCTTTGCCACACGCCCAATCCCAGGCTGGGCATTTCTAATCCGTTGTTCAGTTTGGTAGTCGTCATGGTGGTTCTAACGCGTTCGCCACCGTCCGGTGTTTACCGCTTCAGGAATCCATACGCGAAAGATAGCGACCGAATCGCTTCATCACCCAGCTGTGGGCGGGTGCCTGGGTAAAGATGTACATGTACCAGGGCAGCGCCGGCACGAACTCGTGAATGGCCGAGATGATGTAGCGGCCGTTGAGCACGCTTCGGAACTCGAGCCACCCCTTGTTAACCCGCTTGGCTAGTAAGCCCCCCACGATGTAGAACAACTGGCGGTGATCGTCACTGCGGCTGGGAATGAACCGAAGTTTGAGCAGCGGGATCCCGACCACCTGAAAGGTCGAGTCGTCTCCCTGACTTCGCACCCCGATCAGGGCCCGGAAGAAGATCGGTAACCACCGTTGGTAGAGCCGGGCCACGTAGGTGGCCGTGTGGTGGTGGGGGTTGGGTAAACGCTGTACGCTGCGCACCGTATTCTTCTCTTCGTCGGGCGGGGGAAGGCGATTGGGAAGCGATGGCAGACGCCCCTCTTCTAATATGGCCAGCTCGGCGGCCTCGCGAAAGTTCATCCGCTCCGGGAAGGCTCGCAATACCTCGTTATCGGTGGCGACCATCCGGTGCTGCAGACTTTCAACGAGCGGTTCGACCAGGTCACGGGGCGATTCCGTAAACACGCTGACCCAGTAAATCGAAAGGCCCGGACTGAAGAAGCGCACCGGGCGGATGATCTTACGCATGCCCCGCAAATCGGCTACGGTGGCCAGCATGTCCATATAGGTGGTCTTTTCGGAACCCCCGATATCGATCGTCCGGTCGTACAGCTCCGCCCTGCCAAGAACGTGGTCGATGATCCGGAGGGTATCGGCCAGGGCGATGGGATGGGTAGCGGACTGGCACCAGGCCGGGCAAATCAGCACGGGCAAGCGGGAAACCAACCTATCGATCATCCGGAAGGAAGAGCCCCCCGCCCCCACGATGATGCCCGCCCGCAAGCTGGTCACGGGCACGCCGGTGGACGCCAGGGTAAGTTCGACCTCCCGGCGGCTGGCCAGGTGCCGGCTGTAATTTTCTGGGGGTTCGTCATCGGGAAGGAGTCCGCCCACAAAAACGATCTGCTGTAGCCCCTGATTTCTGGCGGCTATGGCGAAATTATCCGCCAGCAGGAGGTCGGTGTCCTCGAAACTGCCCTGGGAAAGGCGGGCGGACGGGGCCATGGAATGGACTAGGTAAAGGGCGTAGTCCGCCCCGCGAAGCCCACTCTCGGTGGAGGTGATGGAATAGAGCTCTACCTGTCGCCACTCGGCTTTACCATACGACGGATCGAATTGCATGGCGCTGCGGCTGAGCGCGATGATGTGATAGTCGTGATGATACCGCTCGATAAACCAACGGCCCAAGAAACCGGTGGCACCGGCAATGACCAAAGTAGGCTTTTCCATGACCTACCAACGGCACAGCGGCATTCTTGTTAGCTTTCTACCTGCGCTCCGCCGCAATAAATCAAAGGGGCTCCCTAGAACCGCAGATCCTCCACGTGGTAACCGGGGAATTCCGCCCGGTTGAAGGTGAAGTTGTTCTCGGCCAGCTGCGCGTTGCCGCGGGTACCGTCGAGCAGGAAGGTGTAGCTGCTGCCGTCGCGGCTGAAGGCCTTGACCGAAACGATCTCCTTGCGCTGCGTGTCCACCAGCAGACGGAGCTTGGTGAATTCGCTTTCGTCACGATCGACAGGCTTCATCTCGATGACGTCAAGCGAACGTCCATTGTAAGTCTCTTCGCCCTGCATGGCCAGTACGTAGTCATCGCCCTCGTAGAAGTTGAATAAATTCTGTGGGGTGAGCACGCCGGTGGTTTCGCCGGGCTCGGGCAGGTCGTTGATCTGCACTTCCTTGCTGCCGTGCAGGATGATGTAGGCGGCATCGTTATTGATGATGCCCTCCTGACTGCCCAGGCGGAAACGGACCAGGTCTCCCTTCCGGGTGATGCTTCCCTTCTGCACCTCTACGGGTTGGCCGGGAAAGTCAAGCTCCAATCGAAAATCCGCGGCCATCGTACTGTAGCCATCGTATTTCTGCCGAATGGTCTCGAGAATTTGTTTTGCCTCCGGGTCACTCTCCGCAGCTTTGGTGTACTGCTTATTAGTCTGCCCGAGAAGCATACCCGTGAGGATCAATAGGAAGGAAAGAAAAGAGAACCGCTTCATAAAGGATGATTAACTACCTCCCTTAACGCAGTAAATCGGCTTTCGGACGTTGGGCAACTATTAATATGCCGTTAAAGGGCGGCGGGGCGCAGGTATAAAGCTTTTCTCAGGAGCTGACCGCATGTTCAGACATGTATCAACTATTCCCGCTCGATTTGCTGAAATATGAGAATCACTGTATGTTTGCTTACCTTGCGCGCATTGTTGCACCGCCGGACTGACTTAGCCACCCTAACCTAAGACCCGGCTAGTAAGCTTTTAGTAAAACCAATCAGATGCTTGTGTCGGACGACCAGTTCAGAGAACTACGTTTTAATTTGTTGCACACCTGTAGTTGGATCAATGATAGCCTGCGGAAATTCCTACAGCCGCACAACATAACACCTAAACAGTACAACATCCTTCGTATTCTGAACGAGCGCCACCCGGAGTCGCTCTCCATACAGGAGGTACGGGAGATGCTGGCCGACAAGATGTCCGACGCCAGTCGGCTCATTGACCGCCTGGAAAAGAAAAAGCTCATCGACAAGTTTCCCTCCGACCAGGACCGACGGAGTAACCGGGCGCGCATTGCCGATGACGGCCGCAAGCTACTGGCGGTTATCAGTCGCGATCGTCAGCAGCTGGACGCTATGATCAGTGATCGCCTTTCGGAGTCGGACGTGGAAAATCTAAACGATCTACTCGAGCGCTTGAAGCAGGCATAACTTCCTCTTCCAGCGCCTAACTTTGCGGAATGAACCTATCCGCACGGATGGCCTGGCGTTATCTTTTTGCGCCCAAGTCGACCAATGCTATCAACATCATCACCTTCGTGGCTGCCTTCGGCGTGGCCATCGGGGCTGCATCGTTGATCATCGCGTTGAGTGTATTCAACGGCTTCGAAGACATCTTCGTGGGGATGTTCAACAACCTCAACCCCGATGTACGGATTACCGCCGCCCGCGGTAAGACCTTTGACGCTACCGACGAGTTTTTGGCGGATGTGCGGTCGGTCGAGGGCGTGGCGGTTATTTCGCACACCCTGGAAGGGACCGCCCGCTTTCAGTACCTGGGTCACCAGGCTTTCGGTCCGCTAAAGGGCGTGGATAGTGACTATGCCCGGATCAATGGCATCGATACCATGATCAAGGATGGCGAGTACGACTTGTTGGTCCCCCAGGTGGAACCCCTGGGATCCATTGTCGGCCAAAACCTGGCCCGGGAGCTTCTGATCGATCCCGAAAACAGGATCAACCCCCTCTCGATCTATGTCCTCCGGCCCCGGACCCGCGGCGGAAGCTCGATTCTTTCCAGTGGCCGCTTGCCCTACCGCGTGCGGGAGGTGATTCCCACGGGGATCGTCCGCAGTCAGGAGGCGTTCGAAAATCAGGCCGTACTGGTCGACCTCTCGCTCGCCCGGGAAATGCTGGGGGTCGAGGAGCCGACGGTGTCCGCACTGGAGATCAAATTGGCGCCGGGCTTCGACACCCCGCGGACTTTCCGGGCCATTCAGAAGAAGCTCGGGGATGATTACGTGGTTCGTAACCGTTTCGAGCAGGAAAACAGCATCCTCAAACTGATGCGGGTGGAGAAGTATGTTGCCTACGCCATCGTGACCCTGATGGTGATCCTGATCAGCTTCAACCTCGTCGGAGCGCTATGGATGATCGTGCTGGAGAAGCGGCAGGACATCGTGATCCTCCAGAGTCTCGGTATGGTGGGCGCGGACATCCGCAACGTTTTCCTCCGGGTAGGGCTGCTCATCAGCACGATCGGGTTGGGGACGGGATTTGCCCTGGCCACCCTGATTTACCTCATACAAACGCATTACGGCGTGGTCGGCCTGCCAGGCACGCTGGCGGAGGCTTATCCGATGTCCTTACGTGCGGTGGATTTTCTCGTCGTCACGCTAACGGTATTGGTCATCGGCCTGCTGGCCTCGCTTCTGCCGGCACGTCGCGCGGAGCGGGTTTCCACCCAATCCGCTACGGCCGAGTAATTCCGCTTTCCCCTCAAATGCGAAGCGGGGGATAGCCATGCTATCCCCCGCTTCGTGCGCGTACAAAAGACGGCTACCCTTTCAGGACGTAGCCGAGTGAAACCTGGCCGGAAATTAAGCGGCCATTTTACCCTGCTCGCCCCGGTGAAACTCCCGGAAGGAGATCATCCGCTGCTTTTCCTCATCCCACAGCTTATTGAACATAAGGGGCAGGCTCTGTAGGAAAGTAATTTTGGTTACGTGGCGCTGGAGAACGGGGTTTTCCTTGGCGCAGCGACGCAGGTTGTAGTTCGGAATCCGGCTACTCAGGTGGTGGATGTGGTGGTAGCCGATGTTACCGGTCAGGAAGTGCATGATGCGGGGCAGCTTGTAGAAAGTCGCGCCCTTGATAGCGGCGGTCAGGTAATCCCAGTTCTTGGACCACTGCATGTAGGTCTGGTCGTGCTGGTGCTGGACGTAGAAGAACCAGAAAGCAATGATGCCGAAGAAGAAGATGATGCTGCCCTGCACGATCAGGAATGCTTTCCAACCCACCAGGAAGCCGAGACCGATGTAAGCGGCCAGGATGAGCACGTTATTGATGTGCTGCTTGCGGTGGATGGGAGACCAGCCCGGGAACTTGACCCGGGGGATACGAAGTACGACACCCAGGTAGATCATCGGAAGCAGGATGAAAAGAACGATCGGGTTGCGGAAAAGACGGTACTTGAATCGTCCCCAGCCGTTCAGTTCCCGGTACTCGCCGACGGTAAGAAAATCGATGTCACCGATGTCCCGGTGTTCCAGCTGGCCGGTGTGGCCATGGTGGAAACTGTGTACCCGGGCCCAGTAGGTGTAAGGGATCGAGCTAAAGAAAGAGCAGACGAAGCCGATGACGTCATTGACCTTTCGCTTGCGAAAAAAGGAGTAGTGCCCGCAGTCGTGCTGGATGATGAAAATACGGACGAGGAAAAAGGCATTGACCATACCCAGCAACAGGGTCAACCAGATGGAATAGCTGACGCTGAAGTACATCGCGACCCAGAGCGCGAGAAACGGGCCAAAACTGCTGAAGAGCTGACCGATCGCGCGCCAGGTGTTAGCCTTCTGATACTGAGAAATGATAGTCTTCCAGTTCTTGAGCGATGCGTGGATATCCTCTACGGTGTTCTGAAATTGTACTTGCACTTGGTAAATTTTGTTGAAGTGCCCGTGAGCACTTATAAATATTAATCTTGGATGAGCTACACGAATGGCATCCGGCGACACAGAAACCAGAGTATGGCTTCAAAAAACGCCGAAATATACACCTTTGACCCTACTTATTATTAGGACTTTACAAGTATAACCGGGCAGAGGTGGTAAGAGTTACGGTCCGGTCGTTATAGTTTAGTGAAAACTACCCTGATTTTACAATCCGTGAAGCGGCTACCGTTTGCCGGCCGCTTTGAGGCCATACAGTTGGACCATCTTGTCAAAAATCGCGGTGTTCTCGTAAATGCCGGAAAAACGCTCGGCTCCAGGGCCGTAGGCGAAGACGGGAATGAGGTCGGCGGTATGGTAATCGGAGGTAAAAGCCCCCTCGATGTTACCTAAAGAGGATCCATTCTGGATGGCGTAGCCACCGGTCTCGTGGTCGGCCGTTACGATGACCAACGTCTCCCCATCCCGCTGGGCGAAGTTGAGAACGGCGCCTATAGCTTCATCGAATTCGATCATTTCCGAAATGATGTAATCGCTGTCGTTCGAATGGCCACCCCAGTCGATCTGCGACCCCTCGATCATTAGGAAAAAGCCCTTGTCTTCGGTATCCCGATCGTTGAGGTACTCCACGGCCAACTCACTGGCATTCACGAGGTAGTTGCGGCCCTGGCTGCGCGGCAGCGGCTCTCCGTCCGCGGTATAGTAGGCCAGCGTTTTTGAGCGATCGACGTTCAGATCCTTAATATCGGTATCGACGAAGGACTGAACATCACGGCCAAGCTCGCGGAGCTCATCACTCAGGTTCCGGCTATCCATTTCCCGCCGTTCGAAAAATTTGACGCCCCCCCCGATGAATAGGTCGATATCGGTGTTGAGCAGGTCGGCGGCAATCTCCTCGTAATTCTTACGGTAGCGGGCGTGGGCGTAGAAAGACGCTGGTGTAGCGTGTACGATGGAGGAAGTGGCAACCAGGCCGGTGGGCATCCCGGCCGCTTCGGCCATCTCGAGAATGGTGGGTACCGGCAGCGTATCGATATCGACACCGATGGCGCCATTGTATGTTTTTACCCCGGAAGCAAATGCCGTGGCGCCCGCGGCGGAGTCGGTGATCAGGTTATCGCCGCTGTAACTTTTGTGTAAGCCGACAACGCCGAATCGCTCCAGATTCAGGCGGTTGTTATTGCTGTAGAGCCCGGCGCTGATCTGGGTGACCCCCATACCATCACCGATCATCAAAACAATGTTCTTGGGGCCCTGGTCCGATCGGATATAATCGGACAGCGCGTCCATCTCGATGAGCCGGGGGGCCGGTGCCGGGCTGGGCGCAGGCGTGGCGGTAGGTGGTGGGGAGGTCGGTGCGGTAGTAACCGTAGCCTGTGGCGCGGGGCCGCAGGCGGCCAGCAGGGCAACGACACAGAAGAGAGATAAAATACGACGATCTATCATGCCACAAATATATATCTACCTAACGATCGAAGGCTTGGTTAGGGTTGTGCGGGCGGAGATGGAACAGTAGCACTCAAACGATAGCGCTGTCCGGGAAGCGCGGAAATATGCCCCTGCATTTCTAATCCAAGCAAGCAGCCGGCCAGTTTAGCGGGAGGCCAATTCAGCCGGGCGTTGATCAGGTCGACTTTTACCCCTTCGCCCCGGCCCTGAAGCAAATCGACTACTTGACGCTCCTCGGGTGGTAGGGAATGGAAAAGCTGCAGTTGCTGTTGGCGCCGTGCCGCCGGCTCCCAGTCGAGCAGTCGGATGACATCTTCCGGGCTATCGATCAGAAAAGCCTTGCCCTCTTTGATCAGGGCGTTGCATCCGGCGGTATGGCGATCGCCGCCCCGCCCCGGGCAGGCACCTACTTTTCGTTGGTAGCCGTGCGCCATATTTGCCGTGATCATGGAACCGCCGGTGAGGTCGGATTCAACGACCAGTGTCATCCTGCCCAGCATCGCAACTATTCGGTTTCGGGCGGGAAAGTGTTCCCTCTCGGGTTTAATCCAGGGCGGGTATTCGGTGAGTAGTCCCCCACCCTGCCGGCACATGTCGTTGGCCAGTTTTCGATTGGCGTAGGGGTAAACGTGGCGGAATCCACTACCCAGAACGGCGAGGGTGGGCAGTCCCAAAGTAAGGGCGCGGCGATGGGCGGCCGTGTCTATGCCGTAGGCCAGTCCACTTACAATCAGCGGCTCGTAAGCGACCAACGGATCGAGCAGTCGTTCGATCTGCAACATAGCCTCCCGGCTGATTTTGCGGGTGCCAACCACGGCCAGCGTGCGCCGGCATCCGAGGTCCGTGTTTCCCCGGTGGTAAAGCACGGCTGGTGCCCGCTCGAACCCCGCTAATTCGGTCGGATAACCGGCGTGGCCGACTCGCAGTATGTCGATGTCGTTCCTTTCCGCGTATTCGATGATGGCTTCCGCTTCCTTCTGAACGGACGCCGCTTTCAGCCGGCCGGCCAGTTCCGTGGTGACACCGGACAGGCGGGCCAGATCACGGGGAGCCGCCCTTAGGGTCGCGGCCGCCGAGCCAAAGTGGTTAATCAATTGCCGGTACAGCACCGGCCCGATACCGGATGCACGGCTGAGTGCAACGGCGGCATAATCCTCGGTATCCATGAGGAAGTCTACTGAAACGATTGACGGAATGCCACGAAGGGTAAAAAAAGAGGGGAAACTGAGTAAGGGTCGAAAAGCGTGGCCAATCAAAGATAATAAATTAAACAAATTGTTAGCTAAAATGACCTAGCTATTTCTCTCATTATTACTATTTTTGTGCCCCCTCCGGAGGATTGGCGGAGTGGTTGAACGTGCCTGATTCGAAATCAGGTGTACCTTCACGGGTACCGGGGGTTCGAATCCCTCATCCTCCGCAAAAGCCTGTGGCCCGATCACCGCAGGTGATCGCAAAGAAAAAGCCCCACACCCGTCCAAAGCCTTGATTTGGTAAGGGTGTGGGGCTTTTTCTTTGCTGCCCGAAGGGCGGGCCACAGGCTTTTGCAGCCCCCCCTAAAAGGGATCACGCAGTAATCCCCCTTCCCTGTTTCTGGTAGCATCCGTCCAAAACAAGGGCTACGGCAAGCTTGCTGGGCTTTCACTTTGCTGCCCGAAGGGCGGGCCACAGGCTTTTGCAGCCCCCCCTAAAAGGGATCACGCAGTATTCCCCCTTTCCTGTTTCTGGTAGCATCCGTCCAAAACAAGGGCTACGGCAAGCTTGCTGGGCTTTCACTTTGCTGCCCGAAGGGCGGGCAACAGGGTTTTGCAGCACCCTCAAAAAAAGGGCCGGCACCCGAAAGTGCCGACCCTGCTTTATCAAGTATCTATACCGCTATAGCTTCAGGAAGCGCTCTACCGTCTGGCACTTACCCCGCAGCTGCAGGTAGTAGATACCGGGCGACAGGTCACCCACGGAAAGTTCGCCACGCATGTGTTGGTCTACCTTAGTGTAGCGACTACTGCGAATGCGGCGACCCAGTCCGTCTAACAAGGTCATACTGACTTCACCCGTGTACCCGTCATTCATTTCCACGGTGAGGAGGTCGGTTACGGGATTCGGGAAAACCGAGAGACTAGCCTCGGTGAAAAGCGCCTCATCGTAGGGCAGCACGGCTTGTTTGGCAAAGTCCTCCAGCGGTTGCTTCACTGATGGATTACAATTGTCGGCGGGAGCGCCGCCACCCACCGGCGTTTCTTCCATCGGAGACAGGATCAGCTTGTCCAGCTTCGTACCGGGTTCGCGTGCGGCCACCGTGATGGTATGCGCTCCCGAGGATAGGTCAAAGGCTACCGGTCGGGAATCAACATTGACTTGCCGCCACTCGAAGCCATTCGTCAGTAGGGCACCACCCTTGACTTCGCGCCACATCTTGATCCACTCTCCGTCGTCTATCCGAATCCAGAAGGAATTACGGGCCACATCGGGGGCATCCAGCAGTAAGTACAGGTAAAAAGTTTCCGCTTCGGAAGTGACAAATTCGTAGTTGAGGTACCGATCCGGGGTCTGTTCGGAAGGGTGTCCATCACAGCGGCAGCCGGTGTAACTGACAAATCGGTTACCGCTTGCCTCAGCATCCTCGCTGAGTCGCCAGTCGGCGTGGCGGATCGTGCATTCCGCTTCGAAGGAGAACGGACTAGCGCTCGGTGGATTATCGGGCGCCGCGACGCGTACGGTAACGCTTGTGGTGCTGCTTGCACCTGCATCATCGGTTACCGTCAATTCTATGTCGTAAGTACCGGCATCGAGTACAACGGTGGGCCTTGCTCCGCTGGCGCTGCCACCAGGCCAGGCCCAGTCGAAGGCGATAATTTCTCCATCGGCGTCGTAGCTAACGCTCCCGTCTAGTTGCACCGTCAGTGGGGCGACTCCCTGGGTGACCGAGGCAGAGGCAAGGGCGGTAGGCGGCTGATTATCGAGTTTCGAACAGTTGGTTGCCGGCTCACCGAAGGCGGAGGGTGGCGTGGCTTCGGGGGAGACGTAAATCTTGTCTAAAATGGTGCTGCCTTCACGGAAGGCTACGTCGATCGTGTTCTTACCGGCGGCTAATTCGAATGTCCCGGGAAAAACATCCCAGGTGAATTTTTGGCTGCAGTCGATATTATTCCACCGAATCCAGCTTCCGTCGTTGGCCCGCACCCAGAAGGAATCCGATCCGCGGTCGGGCGTATAGGCACGGACCTGCAGGAAGAAAGTGCCCGCGACCGCCCGTTCAAGGGTAAAACGGATGCGATTCTCGGGTACGTCGGCGGGTGGATTCTTAGTGGAATTTTTGCCCGGAGCGGAGACGTAGGACTGATTGGAGGCATTGCCGTCGGGCACGATTTCCCAACTACTACCGACCGTTGCACACTCCGCTTCAAGCCAGAATTCGCTTACCGAATCATCGGTCGGCGTTTCGCAGGCATCCCCCACTCCGTTACCGTCGTTGTCCGCCTGATCCGGGTTGAATACACTCGGGCAGTTGTCCTCGTCGTCGTTGATGCCGTCGTTGTCCATATCGCCAACGATGCGGAATTCATCCGCTCCGATGCTGGGGGGATCGCTCCTTTCTTCTCCGTCGATATCCGTGGTGACATCCGCTACCGCTACGCCCGCCTGTGCTAGCGCCGGATTCGTAGCGTGTAGATCTGTGCGGGAGACGAACTCCGGATCCACCGTAATGGAATAGAGGCCTTGCTTGACCGCGCTGTACCACGTTTCCAGGTCAGGTACGTCCACACCCTCCCAGTTTACCAGATAGGTACCGGTGGTGAACAGATCATTGTACTGCATGTCTACGGCAAAAGCGTTGCTCACGCTTACCGCGGCACCCGCACCTCCCCGGAAGATGTTGTTGCGGGCCGTTACATTTTCCATACTCACTAGCGCAAAGGGGCTCTCGGAGTTGGTCTGCAACAAACTGTTGTAGTAGAAATTCAGGTTTTCGCTGTTGACCATATACACCGCGTGCATACCGTCGTCGGGTAGGGAAACGAAGTTGTTGGCAACGAGGATTGGGTCAGACGGCGTACCGTCCCAATTATTGGCGTACAATCCGTACCGGCTTTCCCCCACCTGTTTTCCGAATATCCGGTTGCCGGTCACTTCACCGCCGGTTTGGTACTGTAGCCGTACTCCGAAATTGGAGAAATCCTGGATGATATTATTGGTGACCTCCGTTCCCGTGGCCCTGGCCGTCAGCTTTCCCACGAAATAGATCCCGCTGCTACCGCCGACGATCGTATTATTCCGAATGCGGATATCACTGGCCGCATCCGGATCCAGGTATAGGGCCACCTGATCGGTAGTCAGTAGGTTCGTAACGGGGGCCTCTATCCGGGTACCGTTTATCGCAAGATCGCTCACCTCGCCCACTACGGCCAGGGCCCTGGCGTAAGTGGCACCGGTTGCCAGCACGGTCAGCGACTCTATTCGAATGTGTTTTGCCCCGTTGAACTGAAGGACATAATTATTCAGAATACTGCGGCCCGTGTATCGGATGGTGACGTCTTCGGCCTTACCGCTTTCGGACCGGAAGGTGACTGTATTGGTCGCCGAAGCCCCCCTGACCGCGGTGAGTCGCACCCGTTCGAAATAGTTGCCGTCGCGGATCTGAAAGGTCACCGGTCCGGATACGCCCTGGGCGTTAAGATCGGCGACCGCGGCATTGATGGATGTGTAGTCGGGAGAGTTCCCACCGATGGTGTAAGATCCCTGCAGCTGCGCGTGCAGTGCACTGAATCCCATTATAGCAAGGAAAGTTAAGCAGCATTTTAAGGTGAGGAAAGTGTTTTGTTCTGGGTATAGGTTAGCCATAAGCTATAAGGGTGTAGGTAGTTAGGTAATTAGGTGTCAAGGTCAATACGTACGGCTTCGATACCAGCCATAAGGTCTTCCGAAGAAAGGCTGGGCGATTGCCGGACACTATCTGAATATGAGTTACAACGTCGCTACCATGACCAACTAATGCGTGACGGTACCAAAATCGAACCCCGAAATAGGAAATCAACCTGCGGCGGTGCGAAGGGCCTGCAAAACCTCTGCCGGGATTTATTCATCCCCGGCCAACAATCTTGGCTTCACCGATGAGAGCATGATCAATCGTTTACGGGTGGTCTATCGTTATACCTGGCCTGTTCTACCCTCACTTTTTACCGCAGGTCGCCCACTTTGTCGCCGGGTACATATGACATAATTAAAAAGGGCCGGCATCGATTGATGCCGGCCCTCGCCTTTCAAACTATGGTATCACCTACCGCTTCACGAAGCGCTCCACCGTTTGGCATTTACCCTGCAGTTGCAGGTAATAAATACCCGGGGGCAAATCAGCTACGGAGAGTTCGGTGCGTAAGCTTTGACCCTCCTTATCGTACTGCAGGTGGCGGACCCGGCGGCCTAAACCATCCACTACGGTCATGTCTACTCTTCCGGTATAACCATCGTTTAGCTCGACTATAAGATGGTCGGCAACCGGATTGGGAAACACGGACAGGTCAGCCTCCGCGAACAGTTCTTCTTCGTAGGGTAACACCAGCTCCTTCATCAAGCCTTTTACTATGGCACGCTGATAGAGTGAACAGTTCTGTGCATCCGGACCAGTGCCCAGCGGCAGTTCCGGTTCCGCTGACAAGACCAGTTTGTCAAGCTTCGTGCCCGGCTCTCGCGCCGCTACCGTGATGGTGTGCTCGCCAGGGGCAAGGTCGAAGGATACCGGAACTGCATCGTCGTTCACGCGCCGCCATTCGAAACCGTTGGTCAACAACACACTACCGTCCGCTTCGCGCCACATCTTAATCCAATCACCGTCATCCATACGGATCCAGAAAGAGTTGCGGCCCACGTCGGGCGCATCCAGGCGAAGGAACAAATAGAAGGTCTCCGCTTTGGAGGTGACGAAGTCGTAGTTCAGGTACTGTCCGGCCATCTGCATCGACGGCGTGCCCTCACAACGGCAGCCCGTGAAGCTGACGAAGCGGTTGCCGCTTGCTTCAACGTCTTCGCTCAGTCGCCAGTCGCGGTCACGGATCGTACACTCCGCCTCGAAGGAGAAGGGGGTGGTGCTTGGTACACCGCCCGGTGTAGCTACCCGTACGGTTACGGTTGCCGAGTTGGAGTCACCGGCATCATCGGTCACCGTTAACTTTATGTCGTAGGTGCCGGCGACCAATGTAACAGAAGGCGTGGCACCGGTGGCACTGCCGCCCGTCCAACTCCAATCGTAGTCGACGATTGTGCCATCGTAATCGTAGCTCGCGCTGCCGTCCAGTTGCACCGTTAGCGGCGCTACACCCTGCGTGACGGAGGCGGTGGCCATAGCCGTCGGCGGCTGGTTCGCTAACTCCGAACAGTTGGTGGCCGGTTCGCCAAAGCCGGCGGGGAGGGTATCATCCAGGGATATGTATACTTTATCCAACATGGTACCACGCTCCCGGTAAGCAATGTCAATGGTATTCGTACCGGCCGTGAGGACCAGCATATCGGGAAGGGTGGCCCAGGTGAATCGGCGGTTGCAGTCGATATTATTCCATTCCATCCAACTACCGTCGTTAAGGCGCACCCAGAAGGAATCCGATCCCCGGTCGGGCGTAAACGCCCGTACGTGTAGGTAGAAGCTGCCGGCAGCGGCCCGCTCCAGGGTAAAACGGAGACGATTTTCGGCAACATCCGCCGGGGGGCTTGCCAAAGAATTTAGCCCACGAATGGTAACGTATTTCTGATTAGAGGCTTCGCGATCGGTAGCAACTGTCCATTTGGTACCCACCATGGCGCATTCCCCTTCGAGCCAGAATTCGGTTTCCGTATTCTCTCCCGCCGAATCGCAGGCATCACCTGTACCGTTGCCGTCGCTATCCGTCTGCTCCGGATTGTAGGTAGCCGGGCAGTTGTCAATTTCCACAGACGTCAATTCGGAAGCGGCGAATCCGTCCGTGGGACGCTCGCATCCGGTGAGAGAGGACTCCGGATAACCATCACCGTCCGCATCGATGTACCAGGTCTGCCCTGGGTAGGCCAGCGGATCGCTGTCGTCGCAGTCATCGGCCTGGCTTACGTATCCGTCCGGCGCAGTGCAGGCGGTAATCATGGTGGATGCATCACCGTACCCATCCCTGTCGGCATCAGCGTAGTACGGTATCGCTTCACCGATACTCGCGTCCGTATCGTCGCAGTCTAGCGCATTCACGACGTATCCGGCTGGTGAGGAACAGTCTTCGGTAGAGACGTTTGGATCTCCTAAGCCATCACCATCCGCGTCCGCGTAGAATGTAGTGTTCGTGACGTCTTCGTCGGTCATTCCATCGCAATCGTTGTCAAGACCATCGCATAGTTCGGGTGCTCCCGGGTAAACGCTGGCATCCGAATCGTCGCAGTCTCCGGATTGGGGAACGTAACCGGCCGGAGGGGTGCAGGCGGTGATGGTAGTGGATACATCGCCGTAACCATCGCCGTCGGTATCGGCGTAGAAAGTAGTACCGGTGGCACCTTCGTCAATGCTGCCGTTGCAATCATTGTCGACTCCGTCACAGAGCTCGGGGGCACCGGGATAGACGGTTGCATCCGAGTCATCACAGTCGCCGGACTGCGCTACGTAGCCGGTAGGAGCGGAGCAGGCGGTGGTGGAGGATGACGCGTCTCCGTAGCCGTCGTTATCGGTGTCGGCGTAGAAGGTCGTCTCGGCTCCAATTGTGGCGTCCGCATCGTCGCAGTCCAGTGCATTATTGACGTAGCCGGCTGGTTGTGCACAGTCTTCGATAGATACGGTGGGGTCACCCAGTCCGTCTCCGTCGGCATCTGCGTAGAAGGTGGTATTGGTCACGTCTTCGTCCGTTAGTCCGTCGCAGTCATTGTCGATCCCGTCACAGAGTTCCGGGGCGCCGGGGTAGACGGTAGCGTCCGAATCGTCACAGTCGCCAGCTTGGGCAACATAACCGGAAGGGGCCGAGCAGGCGACGGTAGGGGAAGACGCATCTCCGTAACCGTCATTATCGGCGTCAGCGTAAAAGGTGGTCTCCTCGCCGATGGCGGCGTCCGTGTCGTCGCAGTCCAGATCATTATCAACGTAACCGTCGGGCTGCACACAGGCTTCGGTCGAAGCATTGGGATCTCCCAGGCCATCGTCATCGGCGTCCGCGTAGTAGGTGGTGCTGCTTACTCCTTCATCCGTCGTGCCGTCACAATCATTATCCTTTCCGTCACAGAGTTCCGGGGCGCCGGGGTAGACGGTATCGTCCGTATCATCGCAGTCGCCGGATGGCACCACGTATCCATCGGGAACCGTGCAGGCAGTGGTGGTAACGGACGCATCACCGTAACCGTCATTATCACTATCGGCGTAAAAAGTGATTTCTCCTCCAATAGCGGCATCGGTGTCATCACAATCCAGCGCGTTATTGACGTATCCGTTCGGCTGGGCACAGTCTTCGGTGAAAACGGTAGGATCACCTAACCCATCGCCGTCGGCGTCCGCATAGAAAGTGGTATTAGTCACCCCATCATCAATGCTTCCGTTACAGTCGTTATCAACCCCGTCGCAGAGTTCAGGGGCACCGGGATACACCGTTGCGTCCGAATCGTCACAGTCGCCAGCCTGAGCCGAATAGCCGGCCGGGGCGGAGCAGGCGACGGTGGTGCTTGAGACATCACCATACCCGTCATTATCGCTATCGGCGTAGAAAGTTATTTCTTCCCCGATGGCGGCATTGGTGTCGTCGCAATCTAAAGCGTTGTTTACGTAGCCCAATGGTTGCGTACAGGCGTTCGTTGAGTCGTTCGGGTCGCCTAGACCGTCCCCGTCATCGTCCGCGTAGTAGGTGGTGGCGCCCACTCCTTCGTCGGTTATCCCATCGCAGTCATTGTCGATGCCATCACACAGTTCCGGCGCTCCGGGATATACGGTGTCGTCCGAGTCGTTGCAGTCGCCGGACTGTGCCACGTAGCCATCCGGGGCGACACAGCCCGTGGTGGTGATGGAAGCATCACCGTAACCGTCGTCGTCGGTATCGGCGTAGAACGTTACGGTCTGCCCAATGCTAGCGTTCGTATCATCACAATCCAATGCGTTGCTGACGTAGCCGGCCGGTGCAGCGCAGGCCTCGACGGAATCATTCGGGTCGCCTAATCCATCAGCATCGTCATCCGCATAAAAGGTTGTCAGAGTGGCACCTTCATCCGTAGAACCGTCGCAGTCATTGTCTAGTCCATCACACAGTTCGGGAGCTCCGGGGTATACGGTACCGTTCAGATCGTCACAGTCACCGGATTGAGTAACGTAGCCGGTCGGGGCGAAACAGGCCTCGGTAGCGGTAGAAGCGTCG
Organism: Lewinella sp. IMCC34191; assembly: GCF_003390935.1. Taxonomy (GTDB): domain Bacteria; phylum Bacteroidota; class Bacteroidia; order Chitinophagales; family Saprospiraceae; genus Neolewinella. The sequence continues at coordinate 150,373 of NZ_QNQZ01000011.1, forward strand.
CCGTAGCCATCCCGATCTCGGTCGGCGTAGAAGGTGGTCGGTACCGAAACGGAGGCATCCAGCGGATCGCAATCCGCTTCGTCGTTTACGCCATCGTTATCGTCGTCAGCGTCGCACACATCGCCGATGCCGTCGCCGTCGAAATCTTCCTGATTGGGATTAAAGGCGCTGGGGCAATTGTCTTCGTCGTCGTCAATGCCATCGCCGTCGGTTCCGAACTCATCCGCGCCTATGCTGGGTGGATCACCTCTGTCTTCGCCGTCGATATCCGTAGTGATTTCGGAGAGGGCCACGCCGGCTTCCGATAAAGCTAAATTTTGAGCGTGCAAGTCTGTCTCCGATACAAACTGGGGGTCTACGCTTAGAGAGTTGGCATCTTGGCCGGAGGCAGTCTGCCAGGCCGCCAGGTCGGTAACGTGGGTATTGTTATAGTAGGCCAAGTAAGTGCCTTCGGCGTACAGATCGTTGTAGTCCATGTCCAGCCCGGTCAGGCTGTTCAGGTATACCGCGTAACCCGTTCCGGCCCGGAAGATGTTGTTCTTGACCCTAGCGTTCGGACTGCTGGACAGGTAAAAGCCGTAGCTACCGCTACCGGCCAGATTGACGCTGTTGTGGTAGAAGTTGAGGTAGTCGCTACCCGAGATAAGTACCGCGTACGATCCGCCGCCGGGAAGGCTAATGAAGTTATTCGCCACCAGCAGGGGTGATGAGGCCGTACCGTCACTGCTATTCAGAGACATGCCATAGGACACAAAACTCGACCGACCGATTATACGGTTATCGGTTATCTCGCCCCCCAGCAGCCTTTGCGTCTGCAACCCGTAACCCCGGAAATCTTCGATCCGGTTGCCGCGGATGACCGTTCCCGTCGGTTGCTCCTGTGAGCTAGTACCCTGAAACGAAATACCGTAATAGCCCCCACTGACGTCGTTGTCCAATATCTGGATGTTACTGCCCAGTGTAGCATTTACATCCAGCACCGGGTAGCTGGCATTGCTGGTTGATACTTGCAGCTTGTTACCCTCCAGTATAATGTTGTCGGCCCGGTTGGCGATTTCCAACACCCGATTGTAGGACGTACCCGTGGCCTCCAGTGTCAGGTGCCGCAGGCGAACGTCCGAGGCATTGGTGAGCCGCAGTACGTAGTTGGAATCACTCTGCGTAGCCGCGTAGGTGAGCACTACATCTTCGGCATTGCCCGATGCGGACTCAAAGGTGATCGTATTGCTGGCCGAGCCACCCGAAATGTCCGGAAGGACGACCTGCTCCTCGTACGTGCCCGAGGCTACCTCAAAGGTCACGGCCCCGGCGAGGCCGTTGGTGCGCATGGCAGCCACCGCCGCCCCGAAACTGACGAAGTTGCGGGAACCGGAGGCCCCGATGGTGTAGGTGCCCGACAGCGGTACGAAGCCGGCCGCTGAGTATTCGTCCGCACCGATGCTGGGCGAATTGTCGCGCGACTCTCCATCGATGTCCGTGCTTATCGTCGCAATTGCGACCCCGGCGTCGGCCAGGGCGGGGGCACTGGCGTGCAGGTCCGTGTCCGAAACGAACTGGGGGTCGAAACTCACCGAATGGGCACCCTGACCGGAGGTAGACCGCCAGGCCGCCAGGTCGGTAACCTGCGTATTGTTATAATAGGCCAGGTAGCTGCCTTCGGAGTACAGATCGTTGTAGTCCATGTCCAGCCCGGTCAGGCTATTCAGGTAAACCGCGTAACCCGTTCCCGCCCGGAAGATGTTGTTCTTGACCGAAGCATTCGGACTGCTGGACAGGTAAAAGCCGTAGCTGCCGCTACTGGCCAGATTGACGCTGTTGTGGTAGAAGTTGAGGTAGTCGCTGCCCGAGATGAGCACCGTGTACGATCCCCCGCCCGGGAGACTAATAAAGTTGTTCGCCACCAGTAAAGGCTCCGAGGCCGTCCCGTCCCAGTTATTGACGAACAGCCCGTAGGATGCGGAGGCCATCCGACCAATGATGCGGTTACCGGTCACCTCGCCGCCCGTCAGCGTTTGTGCCTGCAAGCCGTACCCGCGAAAATCTTCGATGACGTTACCCCGAATGATTGTTCCCGTAGTTGGGTTCTGGCTGCTGGTACCCTGCAAGGAGATGCCGGTGTACCCCCCGCTCATGTAATTGTCCAGGAGGTGGATATCACTGCCAAGAGAAACGTTCGCTGCCAGCGCTTCGTAGCCCGAATTGACAGCCGATATCAGCAGTTGATTGTTCTCCACTACAATATTGTCCGCGCGGTTGGCGATTTCCACCACCCGGTTGTAGGACGTTCCCGTTGCTTCCAGCGTCAAGTGCCGCAGGCGAACGTCCGAGGCATTGGTGAGCCGCATTACGTAGTTGGAGTCACTCTGTGTAGCCGCGTAGGTGAGCACTACATCTTCGGCGTTGCCCGATGCGGACTCAAAGGTGATTGTGTTACTGCCCGAGCCGCCCGAGATGTCCGGCAGGACTACCTGCTCCTCGTACGTGCCCGAGGCTACCTCAAAGGTCACGGCCCCGGCGAGGCCGTTGGTGCGCATGGCAGCCACCGCCGCCCCGAAGCTGACGAAGTTGCGGGAACCGGAGGCCCCGATGGTGTAGGTGCCCGACAGCGGTACAAAGCCGGCCGCTGAGTATTCGTCCGCACCGATGCTGGGCGAATTGTCGCGCGACTCTCCATCGATGTCCTTGCTTATCGTCGCAATTGCGACCCCGGCGTCGGCCAGGGCGGGGGCACTGGCGTGCAGGTCCGTGTCCGAAACGAACTGGGGGTCGAAACTCACCGAATGGGCACCCTGACCGGAGGTAGACCGCCAGGCCGCCAGGTCGGTAACCTGCGTATTGTTATAATAGGCCAGGTAGCTGCCTTCGGAGTACAGATCGTTGTAGTCCATGTCCAGCCCGGTCAGGCTATTCAGGTAAACCGCGTAACCCGTTCCCGCCCGGAAGATGTTGTTCTTGACCGAAGCATTCGGACTGCTGGACAGGTAAAAGCCGTAGCTGCCGCTACTGGCCAGATTGACGCTGTTGTGGTAGAAGTTGAGGTAGTCGCTGCCCGAGATGAGGACCGCGTACGATCCCCCGCCCGGGAGACTAATAAAGTTGTTCGCCACCAGTAAAGGCTCCGAGGCCGTCCCGTCCCAGTTATTGACGAACAGCCCGTAGGATGCGGAGGCCATCCGACCAATGATGCGGTTACCGGTCACCTCGCCGCCCGTCAGCGTTTGTGCCTGCAAGCCGTACCCGCGAAAATCTTCGATGACGTTACCCCGAATGATTGTTCCCGTAGTTGGGTTCTGGCTGCTGATACCCTGTAAGGAAATGCCGGTGTACCCCCCGCTCATGTAATTGTCCAGGAGGTGGATATCACTGCCAAGAGAAACGTTCGCTGCCAGCGCTTCGTAGCCCGAATTGACAGCTGATATCAGCAGTTGATTGTTCTCCACTACAATATTGTCCGCGCGGTTGGCGATTTCCACCACCCGGTTGTAGGACGTTCCCGTTGCTTCCAGCGTCAAGTGCCGCAGGCGAACGTCCGAGGCATTGGTGAGCCGCATTACGTAGTTGGAGTCACTCTGTGTAGCCGCGTAGGTGAGCACTACATCTTCGGCGTTGCCCGAGGCGGACTCAAAGGTGATCGTGTTACTACCCGAGCCGCCCGAGATGTCCGGCAGGACTACCTGCTCCTCGTACGTGCCCGAGGCTACCTCAAAGGTCACGGCCCCGGCGAGGCCGTTGGTGCGCATGGCAGCCACCGCCGCCCCGAAGCTGACGAAGTTGCGGGAACCGGAGGCCCCGATGGTGTAGGTACCCGACAGCGGTACGAAGCCGGCCGCTGAGTATTCGTCCGCCCCGATGCTGGGCGAATTGTCGCGCGACTCTCCGTCGATGTCCGTACTTACCGCCGCGATACCTACCCCGGCGTCGGCCAGGGCGCGGGCACTGGCGTGCAGGTCGGTGTCCGAAACGAATTGGGGGTCGAAACTCACCGAATTGGCTCCCTGACCGGAGGTAGACTGCCAGTCGGCCAGGTCGGTAACCTGCGTGTTGTTATAGTAGGCCAGGTAGCTGCCTTCTGTGTACAGATCGTTGTAGTCCATATCCAGTCCGGTCAGGCTACTCAGGTAAACCGCGTAACCCGTTCCCGCCCGGAAGATGTTGTTTTTGACCGAAGCGTTCGGACTGCTGGACAGGTAAAAGCCGTAACTACCGCTTTCAGCCAGGTTGACACTGTTGTGGTAGAAGTTGAGGTAGTCACTACCCGAGATGAGCACCGCATACGATCCCCCGCCCGGGAGACTGACGAAGTTGTTCGCCACCAGTAAAGGCTCCGAGGCCGTCCCGTCCCAGTTATTGACGTACAGCCCGTAGGATGCGGAGGCCATCCGACCAATGATGCGGTTACCGGTCACCTCGCCCCCCGCCAGCGTCTGTGCCTGCAAGCCGTACCCGCGAAAATCTTCGATGACGTTATTCCGAATGATTGTTCCCGTTGTCAGGTTCTGGCTGCTGATACCCTGTAAGGAAATGCCGGTGTACCCCCCGCTGATGTAGTTGTCCAGGATGCGGATGTCACTTCCTAGGAAGGTTGAAATTTCCAGGACGGGATAGCCCGAGTTGCTTGCTAAGACCAGCAACCGATTACCCTGAAAAAGCAGATCTGATGATTCACCGGTAACGGAAATGAGTCGGTTATAGCTACTTCCCATGGAACTGACCGATACATTTTGCAATCTGTAATGCGTTGCGCCATTAAACTGCAGGACATAATTATCAGCGGAACTCGTTGCTTCGTAGCTGAGAATTACATCCTCCGGATCCCCATTTTGCGAGCGGAAAGTGATCGTATTGGTAGCGGAAGCACCGCTGACCGCGGAAAGCTCCAGTTGCTCCGAATATGTTCCCGGGCGAATGTCAAACACCACCGGCCCGGAAACACCTTCGGCATCTAGATCGGTCACGGCGGCGGTGATGGTGCCGTAGTCCGGTGAATTTCCCCCTATGGTATACGTTCCCTGTAGTTGAGCCTTTAAGGAATTACAACCGAGGAGTAGGAACAGTACCCCAGCAATAAGGTGGCCGTAGCGAGAGAAGATAGTAGCGTAAAGGTGAGTCATCTTGTGTGGGTGTTGTAGATATGCTAATTCATTGACTGCTGCTGTCCGGCGCTAGATGCTTGGCTGCAGTTCAGTAAGAAGGAGCAGATCTATAGCCTTATGCGGGAAGAGAAGCTTTCGTTACCCTCCGGGACGGAAAATTGAAAAATTAAAGTAGCCTACTTTTGCGACTCCGCTCTCACTATATCTGGTGATAAATAATCTAAGATTCCTAATTTATGCACGCTATTTTTGTCAAATTCAATATATAAGTTTGAAAAACGAGCGTGGAACCGTTCCTATCAGTTTGCTCCTCGTCCTGCGCTCTGCCGCAATAGCCTCAGCCGCTAATCTTGCTCCAAAACTTAGTGCGGCGGACCCGCTTGCTCTCGTTACGGGTAACGCCTTTTTTCCGGTAGCCAACGGGATAGGATCGCATCATCGGTACCGGCACGTTGTAATGCAGCCTGTTAGGCTTTTGGTCATTTGACTGAAGCCGATTCCCAAACGGAGTGATTACGAATCGTTACTGTTTTATGAACTGCTTGACGGTCTCCCGATCTCCGGCGCTAACGTGCAAGTAGTAAACCCCGGCGGGCAAATCCGCCACCGGAAGCTCCGCCCGCAGGGAATGCTCCTCCATTTGGTAGCGAGCATCGTACAGCCTGCGCCCGAGTGCATCCGTCACCGTGAGGTACGTCTCGCCTAAATAGGTGTCGTCAAGCGTCACGTTCAACTGATCCGAAACCGGGTTAGGGAAAACCGACACGGTACCGGGCGTCTTTGCCGACAGGGCATATTTCGGGTAAAAGGGGATATATCGGCTCTTCTTAAATTCATCGGCACCGATGCAGGGCGGTTTCGGACGGAGGTCACCGTCGATATCAACTTTTACGCCGGGCACCAATACGCCGGCCCCGAGCAGGACGGTGGCCGTTGCGTGCAAATCCTTATAGGATACGAAGCCTGGGTCGGCACTTATGGACCGCTGATCCTGACTGGAAAAAAGACGCCATTCGAGCAGGTTGCTGGCGACCTTGCTACCGTATGTTCCTAAGGGGCCGCCGGAGGTAAACAGATCGTTGTAGTTCATAGCAAGATCGGTGCATCCAGAGACGTCTACCGCGTATCCGCCTACGGACTTAAAAATATTATTCTTGACAGCAACGAATTGGGATTCGCTCAGTATGAATCCCCAGCCACTTCCTACTAGTTCCACACTGTTGTGGTAAATATTAATATGGCTACTGCTACCCACTATTAGCGCATCACGGCTACTGCGTGGCATGGCGACAAAATTATTCGCTACGAGCACCGGCGTGGTTGCGGTCCCATTCCAATCAATAAAGTTTACGCCTTTACTGGGGGCAGTGCCCCGCGCGCTGCCGATGATCTGATTGCCCGTAAACTTCCCCCCCTGAAGGCCGCTCAGAAAGACCGCTTGGTACCCAAAAGTACTTATACGATTGTCCGTGATTTCCGTTCCGGTAGACTGGGATGTCGTACCGCCGAAGATGTGGATGGCGCCGGTACCGCCCCGGATGAGATTATCGCGGATGTGAACGTCTTTAGCATAATCTGCACGGAGCGTGATAACGGAAAGTTGGTAATCGTTGAGGTTGTACGCAGATGCCAGCAGTCGGCAACCCTGTATGAGCACGCTGTTGATACCCTGACCGTAAGCTTGAATCACCCTTGTCCTTACGGGGTTGGTTGATTCCAGGGTTATGTCTAGAATCCGGTAATATCTACCGCCAACGAAACGGAGGACATACCCCCCGTTGGAATAAGTAGGATAGTACCTAACCACCACGTCAGCTGCATTCCCGCTTTCGGACTTGAAGGTTATGGTATGGTACTTGGACGCTCCGTTCACCGAGGAAAGCGTAACCTGCTCCTGGTAAATACCCGACCGGATAAGGAAGAGAACCGGACCCGAAATGCCCGCTGAATTGAGCTCGGCTACGGCCGCACCGATGGTGGGATAATCCGGCTTGAAGCCACCGATCGTGTAGGTTCCGGATAGCTGCGCCGGGAGTTGCGTCAAGCCGATCAGCAGCAGCGTGGCGGTCAGGAGGAGACGCTGGGCGGCAGAAGTTTTAGCTTGGTATGAGAGTGGCATGGTGGAAGGTTTTGGGAGAGTCTTTCCTTTCATGCTTCCCACTCTACCCCCGTTACGTGATGGCCAATATATTTCTCGATCAGGCGGGTACGCCTTCCCGGGGGTCAAAAACTAAAGTGGCCCACTCCTTACCGGAATGGGCCACTGCTTTTCGTAGGCGGTACGATGATTAGTTGGCCATCTCACTCAAAAACTTGATCCGCACCAGTTTGATCTCGTCCAGCGTCACGTCATCTTCCTTCAGTTCCTGAAAAGCGATGTCCGGATCATCGGTTTCGGCCTGCATGAAGTACTCATAGGCATCTTCCAGGCTGTACTCGTCCACCTCTTCCTCGACGTAGTAGTCGATGTTGAGTTTCGTGCCGCTCGAGACGATGACGACCATCTCGTCGAGCAGCTCCTCCATAGACAGCTGGTTACCGGAAGCGATATCCTCCAGCGGTAGCTTGCGGTCGACGCCCTGGATGATATTGACCTTAGTCTTCGACTTATTGGCCACCTGCTTGACGACAAAGTCGCTGGGCCGGTCGATACCGTTCTCCTCGCAATAGCGTTCGATGAGCGTCAGGAAGGGAGTCGCATACCGCCGCGCCTTACCGATGCTGACCCCGTGGATATTTTTCATTTCCTCGAAATCGACCGGATAGCGCGTTGCCATGTCGATCAGGGAGGGATCCTGGAAAATGACGAAGGGAGGGATACCGAGGCGCTTCGCCTCTTTTTTCCGCAGGTCCTTTAGCGCAAGCAACAGCGTTTCGTCCAGCGTAACGGCTTTCGCGTCGTCGGCTTCGCCGCGCATATCGTCAGCCAACTCCTTTTCGAAGTCGTGATCGATGGGGATCTCGAATTTGTACGGCTTCTTCAAGAAGGCCTCCCCTTCCTCGGTAATCTTAATGGTTCCGTAGGATTCGATGTCCTTACGTACCAGGTTATTCAGCAGCGCCTGCCGGAAGACGGAGCTCCAGAAAACTTCTTCCTTATCCTTCCCAAGGCCAAAGCCGGACAGCTCGGTGAAACCGTAGTCCTTCATCTGCTTAGTCTCCTTACCCAGGACGAATTCGATGAGCGTCTTCAGGGGGTAGTTTTCGTCCAGCGTTTTGACGGATTCGAGTGCTTCCACTACGGATTGCGTCACCTCTACGCGCTCCCGGGGGTGGCGGCAGTTGTCGCACATTTTATTGCAGTTCGCTTCGTCGTATTCCTCGCCGAAGTAATGCAGCAGGAAGCGGCGGCGGCAGGCGGTGGTCTCCGAATACGCCATCACCTCCTGCATGAGCTGCGCGCCCATTTCCCGTTCCATCAGCGGCTTGTCGCGGAGGAACTTTTCCAGCTTCAGAATATCCTTGTAAGCGTAGAAGGCTATACAGCGACCACCCAGACCATCACGACCGGCCCGGCCGGTTTCCTGATAGTAGTTCTCAATGGATTTGGGGATGTCGTAGTGCATCACGAAGCGAACGTCGGGCTTGTCGATGCCCATCCCGAAAGCGATGGTGGCGCAGATAACGTCCACGTCCTCCATCAGGAATTCGTCCTGCGTACGGGAGCGGGTTTTCGGGTCCAGACCGGCGTGATACGGCGCGGCTTTGACGCCGTTGACGACCAGGGCCTGGGCGATCTCTTCAGCTGACTTACGGCTTTGCACGTAGATGATGCCCGACTGATTGGGCATCTCCTTGACAATCTTGATGATCTGGCGGAAGGTGTATTCCTTCTTCCCTTTCGGACGGACCTCGTAGTATAGATTATCCCGGTTGAAGGAGGAAACGAAGGTGTTGTGATCGTCTCCCATGCGCAGGTTTTTGACGATGTCCGACTGCACCTTCGGAGTCGCCGTGGCCGTTAACGCAATAATGGGAATATCGTGGCCGATAAGGTCGAGCATCTCCCGGATGCGGCGGTATTCCGGGCGAAAATCGTGGCCCCACTCCGAAATACAGTGCGCCTCGTCGATCGCCACGAAGGAGATCTGGGCTTCCCGGAAGAACTCGATGTTTTCCTCCTTCGTCAGCGTTTCGGGGGCCACGAAGAGCAGTTTGGTCTTTCCGGAGGTGATATCCTCCTTGACCTGCCGCATTTGCGTTTTAGAAAGCGATGAATTCAGGAAGTGTGCCACCTCGTCGGAGTCACCGTACGAGCGAATAGAGTCTACCTGGTTTTTCATCAGGGCGATAAGCGGTGAGATCACCAGCGCGCAGCCATCCATCATCATGCCGGGCAGCTGGTAGCACAAACTCTTGCCGCCGCCGGTGGGCATGATTACAAAAGTATCCTTACCGTCGAAGAGGGACTGGATGATAGCTTCCTGATTCCCTTTGAATTTATCGAATCCAAAATTTTCAGCTAATGCTTCTTCTAAAAAATTTACTGACGCTTTGGCTGTCATTCTACTTGCTTTGTGTTGGCCGGTCCGGGATTGGTTCAGTACAGGTTTAAAATAACAACTTGTACCATTATGCAAACCCTGGTGGCTGGAAACGGCATTCTACCGCCCTTTTAATGTTTGGTTACGTTTGTAGTAATATCAGGTAGTGGGTGCTCGAAATATCCTGAGGTCCCGTATTGTGACGTAGGTTGGTTGTAAAAGTCAACCCCTACTTTACCGACCGTTGTTACTTCGACTAAATCTTCTACTCTATTGGATAACGCCCACTTAGCCGCTGAAACCGCTCGAAAAACGCTTAAGATCGAGGCCCGAGCGCTAGAGAAACTGGCTGAAAGCATCGGCGAGAGTTTTACCCGTTGCGTAGAAACCATCCATCGCGGTGATGGAAGAGTCATTGTAACAGGAATCGGTAAAACAGCAATAGTCGCCCAAAAGATTGTTGCTACCTTAAATTCTACCGGTTCACCGGCTTTCTTTTTACACGCCGGCGACGCAATCCACGGCGACATCGGTATGATCCAGCCAAACGACTTCGTTTTGATGATCAGCCGCAGCGGGGAGACCGCCGAAATCAAAGTGCTTTCTCTGCTGGTTCGACAGATGGGCAATCCAATCATTGCTATGACCAGCCGGTTGGATTCTACCCTGGCCCGGCAGGCCGATTTTTTGCTGCATACCCCCTTCGACCGGGAGGCCGACCCCAACGAACTGGCCCCCACCACCAGTACAACCTTGCAGATGGCCATGGGCGACGCCCTGGCGACTTCCCTGCTGGCGCTCCGCGGATTCACCCCCGCCGACTTCGCCCGTTTTCACCCCGGCGGGGCCCTGGGCAAGCAGCTCTATCTGCGGGTAAGGGATGTCTACCCCCAAAATCAGAAGCCGGTTGTCTATCCGGATACACCGCTCCCCGAGACGCTGCTGGAAATGACCAACAAATGCCTGGGAGCAACGGCGGTGGTTGATCGAACAACTAGCCAGCTCAGGGGCATCGTTACCGACGGTGACCTGCGACGCTTACTGAACCGAAAGCAGGATATGTCCGGCATCACAGCCGCCGATCTAATGTCCGGCTCTCCCAAAACGATCCGGGATTCGGAACTGGCCGTAGCGGCCGTCAGCGTTCTCGAAACCTTCAGTATCAGTCAACTCGTCGTGGTGGACGATGAAGACCGCTACCTGGGGTTTGTCCATATTCACGACTTCGTCCGGGAGGGCCTGGTTTGAGCGGGCCCGGTTAGAAGCAGGACGGGGATGCCGACCGTAGCCGCGCATCCCCGCTCCCGTTTGGAATAGTTGTCGTCCGGGTAGTCTATCCCTGAACGATCTCCATATCCATCTCCTGAACCACGTCGGGGTGCAGGCGCATGGTAAACTGGTAAGTTCCCAGTTCCTTCGCCTCCTCGGGCAGGACGATCTTACGACGCTCTACGTCGACGCCGAATTGCTCCTCGAGCAGGTTCTTGATCTGTAGCTGGGTGATCGAACCGAAGATGCGGCCGCTCGTACCCGACTTGGCGCCCACCTTCAGGGTCTTACCCTCCAGTTTTTTGGCGATCTCGCGGTATACGTCCAGTTTCTTCTGCTCCTGCGCGTTCTCCCGGCGGACCATCTCGTTGAGACGACCCATGTTGGACTTATTGCCGATGATGGCCAGTCCGCGGGGCAGGAGGTAGTTACGACCGAAGCCGTCTTTCACTTCGATGACTTCGTGCTTATCGCCGACTTTCTCGACGTCTTGCAGCATAATTACTTTCATGGGTAGAAATTTACGATTTACGATTTCTGATTTACGAAGTACGATTTGCGCGCAGACCAGCCGAGCTAAATCGTAAATGGTACATCGTAGATCGTAAATCTATTATGTTGTCCCGGCCTTATGGGGCTTTGCCCGCTGCATGCGCCGGTTAGATGAAAAAGTACGGTAGGCTTTAGTACGGTAGGCTGGAGAGCCCTACCGTACTACCGACTACCGTACTACATTACTTTAAAAGGTCCGTGACGTACGGCAGCATAGCCAGGTGGCGGGCCCGCTTGATGGCGGAAGCGACCTTGCGCTGGTACTTCAGGCTGTTACCGGTGATGCGGCGGGGAAGGATCTTGCCTTGCTCGTTCACGAAGGTGAGGAGGAAGTCGGGGTCCTTATAATCGATGTACTTGATGCCGTAACGGCGGAACCGGCAGTACTTCCGGCGGCGTCCTCCGATCTTGGGATTCGAGAGGAACTTGATATCATCGCGACTGGCCATGATGAATTGTTTTTGTGGTTACTACGGTGGTTATTCCTCTTCCTTGAAGGATTCGGCGTCGCCCGAGGGCACACCGCTGAGGTGAGGAGAGTCGGCCTTCTTGCGGCTGATGCCGTGGGCGGCGGGCTCCGTCTTGGCGGGCTTCTCCTGCTTGTGCCGCTTGGCCTTGCCGATCTTACCGGCACGCTTATCGGCGTTATACTGGACGCCATACTTGTCGAGGGCGACGGTCAGGAAGCGCAGGATACGTTCGTCCCGGCGCATGCCGAGCTCGAAGTTTTTCAGAAAGGCGCCGTTTGGAGCGGTGTACTCCACACAGTAGTAGACACCGTTGTTGCGGTTGTTGATATCGTAAGCCAGCGTACGCAGGCCCATTTCATCTACAAACACAATCTCACAGCCCTCGTTTTGGAGGTTGTCTACGTACGCCTGAGCTGTCGCTTTGATCTCATCCCCCGACAGCGTTGGGTCTACGATGAATGTAGTCTCGTAATTTCTCATCGGATCAGGTGTACTGATTGGTTAAAAACAATGGTTTCGCAGGCTTTGGGTCCGTGGGTAGGTCCAAAGCGGGTGCAAAGATACACTTTTTCCGTTACCAGCCAAGCCCTTTTCTTTGCGGCGGAGCGCAGGTAGAAACTATTTCGGTAATTGGGCGAGAATTTTCCGGCTCCGGCTCCTGAACCCGGGGCTCGCGCGCGGCAGGTGAAACTCCAGGCAGTCCCGAAGTTCGCCGGCCAGATCCGGATATAATTCGCAGAGATTTGCCACGATCTGCATGGCAAATACCCGGCTTGCTACCGGTTCTTCCGCCGTGTCCGTGATTTTTAGGGCGCGATCGGCGGCTTTGCCGTGCAACCGTCCGGGGATGACCTCTGGTGGAAGTTCGCTGAGGTACCGTAGTAGGTTTCTTCTTACGGCGGGATGCCGGGGGCCGGTCAGTACTTCGAGCATGTCGTCGAGGTATGGCAACAACCAGCCAGGTTTGATGCGACCGAGATGGCCGACCACCATCGACGCCCTTGTTACCTGCGCTCCGCCGCCCTCCTGTAACACGAGTTTCATCAGGTCGTCCAGGTTCTCGGGAGCATCCAGGATGTGTTGCAGTACCCGATCCGCGTCAGAGCGGTACTTCCCCTCCGCCAACCATTCTTTCACCTTCATGTAATGAAAATAGGGTAACTCCGGTGGAGCTACCCTATTCTTTGTCGTTTTGGTTTGGAGGGACTACTGGTCGAAGGACATATTCATCTGGCGGGAAGCCTCGACCAACTCGCGGTATTCCTCGGTGCTGAGCCCGTCGTAGCAGAACTGGATCGGATCGACCTTGACGCCGTCCTTCTCGATCTCGTAGTGAAGGTGGTCGCCGGTGCTGCGGCCGGTACTTCCTACGAGGCCAATGAGGTGTCCGCGATCCACTTCCTGTCCCTTCTTGACCTTGATCGCACTCATGTGCGCGTAGCGCGACTTGAAGCCGTAGCCGTGGTTGATAACGACGACGTTGCCGTAGGAGCTACTGCGGCCGGCGAATTCGATGACTCCCTTACCGGACGCCTGAATTTCGGTCCCTTTCCGGCAGTTGAAGTCGATGCCGTAGTGCATCTTCTTAACGCCGAGGATAGGATGGATGCGGTAACCGTAGCCCGACAGGTTCTCCATCTTCCGGCTGAACTGGTCGCCCCGGATCGGTTTGATACTAGGGATGGAGGCAAGCATATCTTCCTTCCGCATGGCCATGTCGGCTACTTCGTCCAGCGAGCGGCTGTGGAGATCTACCTGATAGCGCAGCCGGTCGACCCGCTCCCGCAGTCCGGCCATTTGATCCCCAACATTGGGTAGACTCTTTAGATTTTCGTAGGCATCGTGGCCACCACGACCACCCTGGAAGACATCATCGTCGATGGGTTCCATACGGAGAGCCAGACGAACGGTGTTGTTGCTTCGCTCGTGGAGGTGCCCTACGATTCCGGCCAGATCCTCGTATTGGGTACCGAGGTTCTTGTTTTCGGTCTTGGCTATTTCCAGTTCCTGCATGAGCATACGCTCACTAGGGCTGGGAAAATAGCGGTGTACCATCGCGGTAAAGAGCAGACCGGCCAATAGGGCGGCACAGAAGAAGCTGAAGAAGCGTAAGACGGTAAGACTTAGGGGCTCTACTACTCTGTCGTACTGGAGAGTACGCTGATTGAATACAAATTTTTCACGCCTCATTGACGAATGCTTAAAACTGAGATCACCCTTCCAAAACGTACCGGTAGTTGGTTTAGTACGCATTAATCGTTGGAACGGGCAAGGAGTTCCTATCCTGCTGGCCTCTCTCCTTATTCCGAAAGTAAGGTAAAACGTTACACAGCTACAAGTTCAGTTATAAAAAGTTGTGCGCTCACGACGGCATGAAAAAAGGGGAAGGCTCCCTTTCGGAACCTTCCCCTCCTGCTTGTTTTCTCCTCTAACAGAGAATATCGTTGTGTCTATAGTGCCGATGGCCGTTCGCCGATGAGGGCTTTAAGTTTCTTGCGAGCGAGGAAAATGCGGCTCTTCACGGTGCCGATCGGGATGTTAAGGTAGCTGGCGATCTCTTTGTATTCGTAGCCACGGTAGAACATCAGGAAGGGTACGCTATAGATCTCACTGATCTGGCGGAGCTTGTCTTCCAGTTCCTCCATGCGCATATTCATTTCGCCTCCGTTGGCGATCGCGCTCTTATTCTCAACCGCAAACAGGAAGCTTTCAACGGGCTCGTTGACGTGCTTGCGGCTCTTCATCTTCCGGTAGCGGTTGATATAGGTATTCCGCATGATGGTGGATGACCAGCTTTTGAAGTTGGTTCCCATGGCAAATTTATCCCGGTGCTTGTAGGCGCGAAAGATAGTTTCCTGCATCAGATCTTGTGCGTCCTCGTAGTTGCGGGTGAGACGGAGTGCAAACGAGAAAAGGATGTTCTCGAGACGGTCCATTTCGGACATAAATTGCTGGTTGGTCATGCTAAAGCTTAAAAAAAGTATGTAAAAATCTAAAATGCACTCAGTACACCTACATCAAATGCCATGCCAGGAATATATTCTACTGTTGTTCAGTCATTTGCATGGCTAAACTTCATATTAAATTTAGCTTAATTTAGCGAATTGATGATATACAATACCTCCGACTCTGCTTAACGGGAACCTGACGTATGTCATTTTCGGCCATATCTATAACAATGCTTCTTGTGTGCGAACATGCACACATACTCCTCGTTAACCCGACCAAAGCACGCCTGTCTAACTGTTATCCATACACTTACATAGAATCGACTGCTACCTAAGCTAAGCCGCTCAGGCCAATTTTGTATCTAATCCATGCAAGGGCAAAACCTTACACAAATCAATGATGACAAGGTCAATGAAGTATTGACCCACTCCGGCTTATCGGTCCTCCTGATCACTTCCACCTGGGACGGTCATGGCATTATCATGCGAACCCTTCTGGAAGGATTATCCAATCGGTACACGAAGGTGTTCTTTGCTGTTGCCGACGTCGAGGCGTCGCCGCGAATTTGTAAAATTTTCAACGTCACTAACCCTCCGGGCCTCCTGCTCGTTAAGGATGGTGAACTTATTGAGCGAACTACCGGCGCCGTCGGCGGTAGCAGTATCATGGAAATGATCGAACGCAACTCCTAAGATAAATACCCTAATCAGTGAGCGAGGATATTTTTAAGGTCTTTATACTGGAAGACATGCCGGTCGACCTGGAACTGGTAAAGCGGCAGGTGCGAAAGTTTAATCCCAACGTGCTCTTCGCCGTGGCCAAACACCGCGTGGAGTTCCAGGAAAAGGTGGTGATGTTTCAGCCGGATATCGTGCTGTCCGACTACAACCTACCCGACATGAACGGACTGGAAGCCTTGCTCTATGTCCGGGAACATCTCGATAGCACCCCATTCGTGTTCATCACGGGTATCCTTAACGACGAGGAAAAGGTTGCCGAAGCGGTCCTGACCGGTGCATCCGGATACCTGCTCAAGGAGAACTTACGCAACCTGCCGGAACTGCTTACCACCGTAGTGAAACAGAACGAGCAGGCGATGGCCCAACGGGAAATAGAATGGGAACGCAGGCGTAGCAATCAGATCAAACTGCGCAAGAGTATTGCCCAGCTCCGGCAGGCCAACTTCGCGGGCAGTGATGAGCTTGCGCTCAGCCTTCAGGAAGTAGCGGACAATTTGGGCTAAGCCAGGTCGGGTAGACTACCCTCCGGCACGGGACGCCAACGTCACGCGACCAGCATCATCGCAAACCAGCGTATCCCTTCGAAGACGATCTTAGGAAACGGTGATTACTTCCTCTATGGACTGATTCGCCTTTTCTTCCGGTTCCGCAGGAGGGGGAGATACCGCCCGGCGCTCATTCGTCTTTACGATGTTCTCGATGAGGCGATTGTACTCCAGCATATGGTTGATGAAGGTGAGGAAATTATCGATATCCCCGACGGGCGTATCGGTATCCGCCTCATTCATTTTTTTCTTGAACTCGTAGAAGACCTTGAAGCCATCGAGCATCCGGTGGATTTTGCCGGAAAGCTGGGCGATCTCGTCCACCGAGGTGGAAGGCAGGCCGTGGTCGTTGCGATGCCCCCCCGTAGCTCCATCGAGATGGAGTTGCTTGAGATCGCTGATAACCAGATCCTCTAACGGCACGGAGAAGTACATGGCCATCTCGTTGATGAGGGCCAGGCGGGGCTCTACATTCTTGGTTTCGTAGGCCGCGATATTACTGCGTTTGACCCCTAGGTCATCAGCCAGTTGTTGCTGGGAAAGTTTGCGCTGCTTGCGCAAAAACTTTATGTTGCTGGATAAAAAGTTCAACTTCCGGGGTTAAGAGTAAATGAAGGAGTGGCTTAAAGATAACGTTTAAACGTTGAATTTTTAGTTCACATTACCCTGTTATTGACAAAAATAAACACTAAACGCGATTTACGGCCTTCTCCTAGCCCGTTTACCCAGCTAATCCCCCTGAATATTAAGGTTCTACTGGTAAATAACGAACATCCAAGCCCTGAGTACGATATAATTGTGTGCGTCATTATCGATGCTCGTTAACTTAAAATTTCCTCACAATGAACGATAATAACAGCTCCGGAAAAGGATGGGCCCTTGGATTTGGACTTCTCGCCGGTATCGCGGTAGGATATTATTTAAACTCCAATGAAGGCCGCTCCATGCAGCGCAAGGCACGTGCTCAGTTTGACGAGTACGGCAACCAGATCAACCAATACAGCCAGGAAGTATCTACCAAGGCCAACAAGCTGGTAGAAGACGCGAAGGTGAAAGGTCAGGATTACCTGAACCAGGCTAAAACGAAGACCGACGAACTCACCTCCCAGGCCAAAACCAAGCTGGAGGAAGGAAAACAGTGGGCTTCAACCCAGGCTGACTCCGCCCGTAGCGCGATCGACAAGCAGACCGCCGCCGCCAACCAGAACGCACACGCTGCCGTCAACACCGCTGAGAGTAGTTTCAACCGCGGCGTCAATAAGGCAGAACGCAAGATGGACGAGAACCGCGAGAAGATCGACCGTACCACTACGGAAAGCTAATAGAAAGGTTAGCTTCCAAAGCCAACCCCTCTACATTACGGCCATGCAATGTCACCACAACTGCATGGCCGTTTCTATATAAACTAACCCCCATGCAGGCTAAAGAAGAGTTACTCGAACAGTTAGGCGAAAGCTACGGCTACGTGAACCGACTGGTTGAGAAGAAAATCGAGTATTTCAAGTTGAACCTGGCCGAAACCTCGGCCAATACGATCTCCGGAATTGTATCGGGTGTTGTCTTGGCGGTGGTCGGACTGATTACGCTGATGTTTTTGCTCATCACGCTGGGTTTCGCGCTTACGCTTGCTTTCGAGAGTTTTGTCTACGGATTTGGTGCGGTGGCCCTCCTCTTACTGATCATATTCTTCCTGATTCTCCTTCTCAAGGATACCCTGATCACGAACCCGGTCGTCACCAAAGTGATTTCCAAATTTTTTGAACACGACGGAAAAGAAGTATAAGATGATACGCAAATCCAAAATCAAGACACTCGACGAACTGCATCGCCGGAAGAAGCAGGTCAGAATGGAAACGGAGCTCGCTAAGCGGGAATTCGCCCACTCCATCGGAACTACCCGTGGTAATGCCGGAAATTTCCTACTGAAGAAGGTTGCTGCACCCGCAGGTGGCGCGATCGTCGGTCTGATGTTTTTGAACAGCATACTCGGCTCCGGCAAGAAACAACCCGTCATTAGGGAAACGAAGGTGATCCATGAGTACCCCGACGGAACGCCCTACACGCCTGGACGCCGCCGCCATTCCAAACGCAGCCGTGTCAAAACCTTCACCGGAATCATCGGATCGCTTCGGGTTCTCATCCCCATCATTCAGGCCGTAGTCGGTGCATTTCAGACGCACAAAGCCAAGGAGGCCGCTCAACAAGCAAAGAGCGCCTCGGCCCGTAGGTAGACATCCTGGATCCAAATTACTGGATGAATACTTTAATCGTTTCTCTTTCCGCCACGTTGGGCTCTGAGGTTTTTGCCGGCAGGGGAAATCCGGTTGCGATCCTATTTGATGTAATCTGCAATAAGGACACCGGAAAGATCACCTACTTCATCGTCTGTCCCCATGGCCAGGAGAAGGAGGCCGTACCAAATGAGTATTACGGCATTCATCATAGCTACTTCTACTTCGACGACGACGATGAGATCCTGACCTTTAACGCAAAGCTCGGCAATGACGAGCACAGCTTTTACATGGATCTACCATCCCACTACGACGAGATGGACGTGAAGGACCTTACCTCCTTTAATCGCTTTCTGAATACAAACGATACGACCGCCGGCCACCGGAGTGACAACGAATAACTCAGTGGCTAGGCCCGCGCATTTTCCATGTCCGCCTTGAATGCTCTCACTGCGGGACGCAGCAGGTACGCAAGTGGGAACAAAACCATAATCGCAGCGGCAGGGAACAACACAGTTGGCGAGGAAAACCACTCACCGAAGCTCAGTACGCTGAGTATGACGACTGTTGAAAAGGGCAGCGAAAACGCCAGCACGTTGAGGCCCAGATCCAGATCGAAAACCTGAGGCGTATCCTCCTGTCGCAGCACTTCCACCGCGGACATATGCGCAAAGGGCCAAAAGCTGACCGCGCACTGGGCAAATACAACCGTCAGCAGAGCCAACGGGCCAGATAAGCCCATGGTTAATATTAGCAGGCCACTAAGCACCAGAGCCAAGCCGGAACGGTAGCAGAGCACCCTGAGAATAAGGGCCATTTCATTCTTTTGGAAATTGACCGCCATGCCGATAAACAACAGGACAATGGGGGTCATCAAGCTCGCCAGACGATCTACGGTATCGCCGACGAACAGGGGGAGACTACTAAGATCGAAGCCGAATGAAATCATGGCGACGGCAAGTAGTATCACCATATTTACCGGCTCGGCGAGCAAAGCCATGCCGAGTTCTTTCATTTTACCCCGACGATTCGGAACCTCAGCCTGTTCGCCCCGCTGCCGGTAGTACCAGTTCATCGCCACCAGGTAGAGAATGACCAGGACGAATACCTTGTTTCCGACATCGGCCAGGGCGGCCAGAGCCAGTTCGCCATCGCCAAGATACTCCAGAATGAAGGGAAAAGCGCTTAGGCCCGGTGCCAAGGAGGGCACCAGCAAAAGCATCGTCCGCAGTTGGGGAGAATCTTTAGCGAAACCCAGTTTGGGGAGTACATATACGGAAGCGAAATAGAGGGCCGCATTCAGCACCAGGGCGAGGATCGGCAGGAGCAGCATGCTTCTGGATACCTCCACCCTCAGCAGAGCGACGAAAATGGTTGCCGGAAGGATGATGCTTAGGATAAGCACTTTCACCCCTTTCAGCTCGTCCTTCTTATTTAGTTTACGCTGTAGTAGATACCCGGCAAGGATAAGAAGTAAGAAAGCCAGGGTCTTCTGTAAAGCTGGATTCATTATAGACTTTTAGTAGCGCCGGCGCACTCTACGGCGCGCCGGCGACAATCAATTCACACTAATACTTCCTGAAGCGCGGAGAGGAACATATCTACCTCTTCCGGCTTGCCTACGCTGACTCGGCAATAGTTCTTTCCATGTATGTCGAAGGATCGCACCCCGATGCCCCGGTCGAACATGCCTTCCAGGAAGTTCTCCCCTGCCATATCGATGGGAAAGAGAACGAAACTGGTGTGGGAGGGCACGTACTCAAGCCCCATTCCCTCCAGGCCGGCGTAGACCTGTTCGCGGAACGCGGCCGTCTGCGTCCGGCTGGCTTCCTGAAAGTCGGTGTCCTTCATGCTGGCCATAGCCCCTTCGAGCGAGGTTTTGCAGAGGCCCATATTGCCGCGGCTTATCTGTGCGACCTTCTCGATCGTTTCCGGTAAGGCGACCGCATATCCAACACGCAGGCCGGCCATGCCGTGGATCTTGGAGAAGGTGCGGGCGACAATGACGTTATTCCCTTCCAGGATGAGCGGGACCATCGTCTTCGACTTATAGTCGGGCAGGAATTCGAGGTAAGCCTCATCCACGAAGACGGGAACATCCGATGACACTTCGCGGCAGAATGACTTCAGCTCGTCGTTATCGGTAAGGGTTCCGGTCGGGTTATTGGGGTTACAGATGTAAACCATCTTGGTTTCCTCGTTGATGGCTTTCTGCATGGCGGGGAGGTCGTGCGCCCAATCGTCGGTCACCTTGACCTTATTCCAGGTTCCGCCCATACCCATGACCACCTTGATCAGGGACATGTAAGCGGGGTCGGCGGCGACGACGTTTCCGCCTTCCAGGAAATGCACGATGGCCATCTTTTCCAGGACATCGCTGGAGCCGGGCGTTACCATGATGTGATCGGTCGGCACGCCCTCGAAGTCGGCAATCATTTTTTGCAGTTCCGCGGCGGCCTCGTGCTGGTAGCGGTTACCGGCAGGGGCACTTTGAGCGACGGCTTCGATACACTTGGGCGACGGGCCGTAGGGGTTTTCGTTGGCCAGCATGCGCGCCTTGAGCGGTGGGCGCTTAGCCAGGGAGCGTTCCCACTCCAACTGGGGCAGATACTCCCGGAAGGAAGACTTGTTAACTGTCCGGGGAGTAGCGGTCAGTTTGAGGGAAGGGATGGCCGCCAGGCCGGCGCCGGTCAGGGCGGCACGGCGAAGCCACTGGCGCCGACTGGTGGAAGTTGAGGAATTCATCATTGCTTATTAGAAAAGTTTGGAATAGTGTGAATTAGTGGCGGTCCGGAACTATAGGTTTTTGAGTATCCGAAAAGCCTGGCCATTGTAGGTTCCCGCCCATTCGAGTCTGGTAACACCGGTAAGGGAAGCCGCCGGTACGGAAAAGGTAGCCCTGCCATCGGTATCGGTGACGATACTTTCCAGCAGGTTCTGTTCCTGGTCCGTTACGGAGATTTCGAGGTTGCTGACCGGGGAGGCGACGATGCCGACATTGTGGTCAAGAATGCCGGCCTTATCCAGTTCGGTGAATGTTCCCTGGTAGACGACGGTCTCGTCTGCGGGGTCGGAAACCATCAGGATATCTGCCTTTACAGGCGAAGCCTCTACGGTAAACGCGTTCTCATCCTCGAGGCAGGAGGTGGTTAGGAAACTGAGGGGAAGAAGAAAAAGGAATAGATATTTCATTGTACTAGTGGTTGTCGGTCATCAAATTGGATCGTGGCTATTCGGCCCACCAGAGTTCGGTAAGCTTATTATCCGGTCCACCGTTCATGTCCACCGCGGCGGTCACGTTCCCGGCATTCAGGCTGTACTCCGATTCGGGGTAGCGCAGGCGGGTGGGGACTTTACCTTCGTTTTCCATGACGGCACGGGGGTCCGGAGCAGGCAGTTCGGGATAGCCGGTACGGCGGTACTCCGTCCACGCTTCTATGCCCTGCGGGAATAGTGCCTTCCATTTTTCCGTTATGATGGTTTCCTTGTCTACGGACACTTCCTCCTCATAGCCTGCTGGAGCCGAGAGTCCGTACTGTCCGAAACTGGCGGCAATACCCTCTTTAAGATATTCCTCGGCCGTCGCTCCGCTGGTGTAATCGCCATCCAGGGCCGCTTCGGCAAGAATGAAGTTGATCTCGGCGTAGGTGATCAGGGGTACTTTAGTCGTTTCGCCCATGAAGTACGCTCCGGGCCGGCTGGCGGTCGTGTAGTACGCTACGGCATCCCCTTCGGGAAGGCCATTGGGTGCGCCGGCGTACTTCCCGGCATAATCACCGGCCAGGGCGGGTTCCGCGTAAACCTCCAGGCGAGGGTCTGTGGCCTCCCCCTCCGAACTGGCCATGGCATTGACCAGCGTGGTACTGATGGACCAGTCTTCCCGGCCACCGTATACCATCGTTTCGTTCCAGCTGTTGTTGTTTTCTCCACTCTGACGGACCGTCGGCTGGAAGAAGATGGCATCTTCGTTGGAAGTAACGATGGGATAGGTAGCGGGGTCGCCCATGATTTCGGCGAATACCGCCGCACTGGCGGCCGGTTCGCGGGCCGCCTGCCGGTTGGCAAGCCGTAGCCGCAGGCTGTTGGCGAATTTCTTCCACATCATAATGTCGCTGCCGAAAAGAATGTCCTTGTCGAAGGGGCGACCGTTGACGTCCAGCTGCTCGCTGGCGGCTTTCAGGTTAGCCAACATGCCCGCGTATACCTCCGACTGGCTATCGTAGACAGGGGCCAGATTGCCCGCGGTGGCACCTTCCAGGGCCTGGGTATAGGGGATGGCTCCCCAGGTATCCGTTACGACCGAGAATACGTACTCCCGCATGATCGTAGCGGCGGCCGCGAAGTTCGGATTGTAGTGCTCGCTTTCCACGTCACCGGTCAGGTTGATCACCGTCTGCAGGTTGACGAGGCTTTCCGTGTAGAAACCGTCCCAGGTTTCGCTACGGAGCGTAGCGGCGGGGTTATAGGTATCGCCCTCGTTGACGTACTGGTTGCGGGCGAAGTATTGCATCCAGAGCATGCCGCCGTCCAGATTCAGGCGCTCGTTGCGCGTACTGTGTCCGTGGATCCGCTGCGCGGCTTCCCGGATGGCCAGCGGAAAGAGCGTAGAAGGCGGAACGAGTTCCGGTTCGTTCGGATTCGCGTTCAGGTCTTCAAAGCCATCATCGCAGCTATTCAGCAGGAGCAGCAGCATGAGACAGGGTAGAGAAAAGTATATGACTTTCATGTAGTTCTTATTGGGGATGGGAGGGGTGCGGCGGAGCGCAGGTATGGAGCCTTGACTTAAAAGGTGACGTTCAGATTGACCCCGAAACTGCGGGTACTCGGAATCGTGGTATAAGACAGGGCGCCCTGCAGGTTGCCGCCGGAAACGTTGAATTCCGGATCGATCTGGCTGTGGTTGCTGTACAGCATGGCCAGGTTCCGACCAATCACGCTGATGCTGGCCGCGCGGATAAAGGATACATTGCTCAGCAGCGCTTGTGGCAGGGAGTACGTGATGCCCGCTTCCCGGAGCTTCACGAAACTGGCGTCGAAGATGGCTCCTTCGTTGGCGTAGCGGGGGCTCAGCGCGCCGACTACGTCGCGGGTAGGAGCGACCACGTCGTTGCGAACGTAGATGGGCGCTTCATCGTCCCCGATATTCCGCGCGCCGTTACCGATCACCCCCTCTTCCCGGCCGATGGCCGTCATGGGGTAGACGCCCGTCTGCATACCCAGCGAACTGCTCTGCTCGGCAATTTCACCCCCAATGCGGGCGTCGATGAGAAAGTTGGCACTGAATGCCCCCACCCGGAAGGTATTGCGTACCCCACCGATCCAGTCGGGATTGACGTTGCCCAGTACTTTCAGGTCGGGATCCTTCACCGGGATGCCGTTTTCGTAAATGATCTCCCCGGCTAATTCGCCGTCGGGTACCCGTGCAAACCCGGAACCGAACAGGGTTCCGAAGGGCTGCCCGACCCGGGCTTCCAGGCTCAGGCCCCGCAGGCTGGTCAGCACGATGGTTTCCAGTTCGTTACCGCTATCGTCGGTGTAGAGCTCGAGTACGGAGTTGCTGTTCTTGGCGTAGTTGAGGGATACGTTCCAGCCGACTTTGGGTAGATCGACTACGGCACCCGACAGGATTACCTCTACCCCGCGGTTGCGCACTTTTCCGGCATTGATCAGTTTGCTGCCGTAGCCGGTTGCCCGACTGACCGCGATGTTGATGATCTGATCTTCCGTGGTCTGCTCGTAAGCCGTCACGTCGAGCGCGATCCGGCCGCCGAGGAAGCGCAGATCGAGACCGGCTTCCTTACCGGTGGTCCGCTCCGGGCGCAAGTCCGAATTGGCAATGGTCGTTTGCTCGGCAAAGACCGGCGTAGTCGCGTTCCAGGGGGTTGCCGGCGCGAAGACCTGCCGTAGGCGGTAGGGATCGGTATCGGATCCGACCTGTGCCCAGCCGGCCCGCACCTTGGCGTAGCTGATGACGGAACTGCGGATATCAAAAGCATCCGTAATTACCCCGCTCAGGCTTACCGATGGGTAGAAATAGCTGTTGTTCTCGACGGGAAGCGTGCTCGACCAGTCGTTCCGGGCTGTAACGTCTACGTAAAGGAAGTTTTTGTAGCCGAAGCTGGCGGCACCGAAGAAGCTGTTTACTTCCTTTTCTTCAATACGGCTGACGTTGGTGTTCTGGCTGGCATTGTTGGAAACGTTGTACAGCCCGTTGATGGTGGCGTCGTTAACGCCGATGTAGTTCCGTTTGAAATAGTTGCTGCGATGATTACCGCCGAACTGCGCGTTGACGCTGAAGTTTTCGCCGAAGTAATTGTTATAGGTCAGGATGAAATCCACGTTGGTTTCCTGACGACGCAGGACGTCCTCGCTAAACGACTCGTTCAGTTCGCTGCCACTCTTGATGCGGGCGTAGCGGTTAACGGAGCGGCGCGTATCGGTCCACATGTCCGTACCGGCCCGAACCATCAGGCTGAGGGACGGGACGAACTCGTAGGTAAAAGCCACATTTCCGAGTAAACGGTCTTTTTCATTCGCGTTGGTCAGATTCTCCTGCTCGTAGAAGCGATTGGAAGCAAAGGAATGCTGCCAGTTGGCGTAGGGATACCAATCGCCTTCGCGAACGATATGAACGTCCATGTAATCGGCGTAGTCACGCAGGAGGCCCCAGTCGTCGTGGCGGTGATGCCAGGTGCCCAATTCCCACAGCCCCGGCTGCTGGCGGTTATCGGAGCCTGACTTGATGTACTCCGAGCTGACGCTCACCTTGAGTTTGGGGGCCAGTTCCTGGTCGATATTCAGCCGGAAGTTATTGCGCTCATAGTCGTTGTTATAGAGGATGCCCTTCGTATCCATCCGACCGAAGCTGAAGCGAAAGTTGCCGGAGCCGTAGTTGTTGGAAATACTGAGGGTATTGTTGGCGGTATTTCCGGTTTCCCAGAAATTGCTCCAGCTGTCCGGTGCCGGAACCAGCGGAGCCACCTCCGTACCGGTCCACCACTGGCGGACCAGCCGTCCGTCCATGGGTGCCCCCCAGCTCTCGTCCACGCCCGCCGTACCCACGAGCGGGGCATCGGGATAGACGGCACGGAATTGTTCAACGGCCAACGGATCGCTGATGCCGCCGTTACGGCCGTCGGAGTACCAGGTAACTCCACCCGTTCCACCTCCGTAAATATTCTGGAATTCCGGAACGACGAATGGATTTTCGATCGAGTAGCTACCGGCGTAGCTAATGGTGAGTCCTTCGGCGTTTGAGCCGCTTTTCGTAGTCACCAGGATTACACCGTTGGCGGCACGGCTTCCGTAGAGGGCCGCCGCATTCGCCCCCTTCAAAACGGTAATGGACTCGATGTTATCGGGGCTGATCTCGGAGATGCCCCCACCGTAGATATTGTTATTCTCCGCACCGTCAATGGGGGCCGCGAAGTCGCCCTCCATCGGCACGCCGTCAATAACGTACAACGGTTGGTTGTTTCCGAGAACGGAACTGTTGCCGCGGATGGTGACCTGGGAACCACCGCCCGGTACGTTCCCCGCGGAGACCTGCAGACCGGCTACTTTGCCGGAAAGGCCGTTGACGACGTTGGTACTCCGGGTCTGTTCGATCGCGTCGGCTTCCAGATCCTGTACCGCGTAGCCGAGTGATTTTTTCTCCCGCTTTACGCCGAGGGCCGTTACCACTACTTCGCTGAGATCTAGTGCCGATTCATTGAGCTGAACATCGTATTCCGACGCCGCGGTGATGGGGATGGTCAGGCCTTCATAGCCTGTATAGGTGACCAGGAGGCTTTCAACTCCCTCCGGTACGGATAGGGCGAAGAGACCGTCGAGGTCGGTGACGGTACCGACGGTGGTGCCTTCCGCCATAACGGTCGCCCCGATAAGCGGTCCGCTATCGTCGGTAACGGTGCCGGACAGGCTTCGCTGTGCAGACAGACTACCGGTTACCAGCACAAGTATGCTTAGTGCAGTTAGAATTGGTTTCATAGACTAGTGGATGTTACCCCGCAGGGCAAGTATGAAATAGGTAGAAAGCAGTAATCCGATCGGTAACTCTGTTGACCAAAGTTCACAAATGGGGGACGAGCGTATCAAATCATAAAGACTTGTATTTTGTGGCGGCTTAACTTTTCATTTGATCGCATCTGAGCGCTTATGAAGATGCTCGATCCGCGTATGCCTTTCCTGTACGTAGCCACAATCCGGCTTTGATAGGGATCGGCCGGGCAAAACTTAGTTGACACACATCCACCATTCTGTTATGGCAATAGCGAAAAAGGAGCAACTATTAGAGTTAATTTCGACCCTGGACAGCTCGGAAAAGCGATTCTTCACGCGCTATACAAATCAGACGGGTTCGGGGGAGGAGGATAAATTCTATCGCCTCTTCCGACATCTGAGTACCGGAGGCAGCCTGGATGACCCCGCCCTCGTGGATTTACTGGAGCTTACCGGGCCTACCCAACTGGTTAACCTACAGCGTCACCTCTACGGCCGCATTCTGGATGCCCTTCGGTTACAGCACCGTCGGCGCGATGCGGGCATTCAGGTTCGGGAGCAAATTGATTACGCGAATTTGCTGTATGACCGCGGACTTTATCTACACGCGCTGAAGTTGCTGGCACGGGCTAAAGAGCAGGCCTTCACCTACCATCTGGATTTACACCATTTGCTCATCATCGACTTCGAAAAGCGGATCGAGAGTCGCCACATTACACGCTCCTCTCCGGATCGGATGGCCGAGCTGACTACGGAAAGCCGTAAGCGACAGGAGGTGATGGACAGCACCGTACGGCAATCCAACCTGCAACTTGTCCTGCAGCGGCACTTCATCCAGCACGGTCACGTGGCCAACCCAGCCGCCGCACGGCAGTTTTACCAGCTCTTCCATCATTATTTCCGGGATCCCATCCATACCACCGCCACCTATCAGGAGCGGGTATTAGCACACCAGTGCCGGTTTTGGTATCACTACAACCAGCTGCAACTAGAGCGGGCGGGCCACCACGCACAGTTGTGGACGGAACAAATCAGCCACCGGAAGGAGCTTCGGGAACGGGACGTCAATTTCTACATTAAGGGGATGGACCGGAGGCTGCTTATTTCCTTCTTCCGTGACGACCTGGTCGATCATACCCGCGTCCTGGAGGAGTTAAAGGAGTTTCTGAAAACCATGCC
Organism: Lewinella sp. IMCC34191; assembly: GCF_003390935.1. Taxonomy (GTDB): domain Bacteria; phylum Bacteroidota; class Bacteroidia; order Chitinophagales; family Saprospiraceae; genus Neolewinella. Next base: position 177,886 of record NZ_QNQZ01000011.1, read on the forward strand.
CTACACCCAGCAGCAGCGGAACAGCCAGTTCATGGCCGACATACTGATCCTCCGGGCCGAAATGAACGAACTGTTACTGACCAGGCCCCATACCTGCGCTCCGTCGCAAATCGAAGCATTAGCCCAGCGGACCGCCCGCGTAAGCGGCGTTGATCGGCATAAGCAGCTTATTCTCTACTACAAGTTGGCTATGCTTTGCACGCTCACGGGTCAGTACGGACGAGCGCTCGGATTTCTGGACCCTATCCTGGACGAGCGCAAGCCGCTCCGCTATGACCTGATCGTCTATGCCCGTCTGCTTCAGCTGGTCTGTCATTTCCGCCTCGGACATGCGGAGTTCGTGGCCTACGGTATCAACAACCTCGCCCGCTTTCTAGGGCGCATCGGCTACCCGAGCCCCTACCCCACCCTGGTGCTGCAGCGGCTGCGGGGGCTACAACGCGGAGAATCCCAGAGCGCGCGGGAACTTTTTGAGCGGCGACTCAAGCCGCTGGAGGAAAATATCTTCCACGTAAGGGAATTTCGTTACTTCGGGGCCGATGCGCTACTGCCCGCGTAGATAAGGCCTATATTGGCCGACCTTTCCGCCGCGGGCTTCCGCAAAAGTCAATCATTAACATACACTATGGGACTAGGTCAACTAGGGACAATAGACACGCTCATCTTCGGCACGTACATTGTAGGGGTAATCCTCTTCGGCGTGTGGATCGCTAACCGGGAAAAAACCACGACCGCCAGCGATTACTTCCTCGCCAGTCGCAGTTTGCCGTGGTGGGCAGTGGGTGGGTCGCTCATCGCATCGAATATTTCCGCCGAACAGATCATCGGCATGAACGGCTCCGGTTTCGAGCTTGGCCTGGCCATCGCCGCCTACGAGCTCATGGCCGCCATCACGCTTATCCTGGTGGCTAAATTTTTCCTGCCGGTCTTTCTCAAGCAGGAAATCTATACCATGCCCCAATTTCTGGAAGAACGCTACGACGGCACCGTGCGGACGATCATGTCCGTATTCTGGATCGCCCTGTTCGTCTTCGTGAATATCGCCACGGTGCTGTACCTCGGCGCGCTGGCGATTGAGACCCTATTGGGCGTCGACCTGATATACGGCATCATCGGACTGGTGCTCTACTCCGCTTCCTTTTCCATTTTCGGCGGTCTGAAGGCCGTTGTTTGGACGGACGTGGTTCAGGTCGTCGTACTGATGCTCGGCGGCACGGTTGCCGCCTACGGTATTCTGAGCGTGGTGGGTGACGGGAATGTATTCACCGGCATCGCCAATCTTTTCCAGGCCCTGCCCGATCACTTCGAGATGCTTTTCGAACCCGGTGATACCTACCTCGACGTCGCGAATGCGCACGAGCTTTCCACCGGCCTGACGCCGGACGGTGAGCCGACCACATTAGAGGCGGGTGACGAGGTCAAGTCCAGTTTCCAGTTGCTGCCGGGCATGGCGCTTCTGTTCGGGGGCATGTGGATTACCAACGGCTATTACTGGGGAAACAACCAGTACATCATCCAGCGGGCCCTTGCCTCGAAGGACCTTCCCGAAGCGCAGCGGGGCGTGGCTTTCGCCGCCTTCATGAAGCTCTTCATTCCCTTCTTCGCGGTACTCCCCGGCATCGCGGCCTGGTACCTGCTCCAGGATCAGGACCCCGCTAACCTGCCTATCACGAAGGCCGACCAGGCGTTCCCGTGGGTACTGGCTAACTACGTTGGCATCGGCTTTACCGGCCTGACCTTCGCCGCCCTGGTGGCGGCCATCGGTTCGTCGGTCAGCTCGATGGTAAACTCGACATCGACCATCTTCACGATGGACATCTATAACAAATTCATCAATCCAACCGCTACGGAAGGTCGTCAGGTGCGCGTCGGGCAGATTGCCGCCGCCGTATCCCTGGTCATCGGTGCGATAGTAGCGCCCGCCCTGGGTAATGCCGGTCAGGTTTTCCAGGTAATTCAGGAATACACCGGATTCATCAGCCCCGGGGTGCTCGTCGTCTTCGTCTTTGGCTTCTTCTACCGCCGGGGAACCGCTAAGGCGGCCCTCCTGGTCGTCCTCTCCTCGGTCCCGCTGAGCTGGGCCTTCCAGACACTTATGCCGGACCTGCCCTTCCTGGACCGCATGGCCTTCATCTTCGTCATCTCCGCCCTGCTGATGATTGTCGTCAGCCAATTTACCGGCCGTAAGAAACTGGCTCCGGGCGAGGAATCCGTTAACCACGACACGGGCGACCAGATCACCAACCGTGACAGCCACGAAAAGCTCATCAAGGACATCAAACTGCGCAACGGTCTTTGCCTCGCGGTGATTGGAATAGGCGGTGCGACCGGACTGCGTCTGCTGCTACAGCCTGTTCCCGGAGTTCCGCTGACGATGTCCATCATCTTCATGGTGCTTTCACTGGTGGTGATCGCCCTGATCTACACCGACAAGACCGCAGATGATTATAAAGCGATCGACCTGCACCCGAGCCTGTTCCGTACCCGTATGGGCTTCAACATCGCCGCGGTGGTGATCATCCTGATCCTCGCTTTCCTCTACACCTGGCTGGGCTAACGGTCAGCGTTGCCCGTTCCACCAAACGAAAGCGCCCCGCACTGATCACAGTGCGGGGCGCTTTTATTTTCGGTAGTTGGGTAAAGACCTAAAGGCCGGTACCCAAATTAGCTCCGTCGCCAACGGATCCAACGGCGAGGGCGGTAAGGATACACAGGGTAAAGAGTGCGATAGCCAGTCCCCAGGTCACCTTTTCGATAACGTCGGTAGAGCGCGAGGCACCGAGCATCTGGTTGGCCTGACCGCCGCCGAAGGTCGAGTCAATACCACCACCCTTCGGATTCTGGATGAGCACGACCAGCATGAGTAGCAAACAGACTACACCGGTCAGAATGGTGAGCAAATTAACCATGGGACTACAGTTTTTCCTTCAATTCCTTAATGAGGCCGGCAAATATCGACTTTTTCTCCGGATAAAGCAAGGTCAGGCGCCGGTACATTTGTATAGCGGCCTGATACTGCTGTTGCCGGACCAGCAGAGCGGCCAGCGTTTCACTTACAACGGCTACCTCATCCAAACCATTGCCCTGAACGCTCTCGGGTCGGTTAGCTGACAGGCGGCGGAGATTGCGTAGTCGTTCGGCCAGCGTGGGCTGCGCCTGGTGGCGACGTTGCACGAGGGCAAACCGTGCGGGATCTTCGGGGCGGGGAGATTTAAACATGATAGGCAACAGCGCGGTGTAGGCTTCCGCGGAACGTACCCAACGCGCGGTGCGGGTAACCGCCGGCGAAACGTCCGGGAAGCGGGGTTCGTCGTCGAAGGGTTCCAGGGAAACCGGTTTGATCTCCGTAACGGGTAAGCGGTTGCTTTCCGTCTTCGGCTCCGGTAATTCATTGAGCCGGGAAGGTAATTCCTCGTTGAAATTTTGCTCAAGGGGGGTCAGTTCGAGTTCCTCTAATTCGATCAGCTCGAGTATTTCGCCGCTGCTTTCCGTTTGCTGCTCGAGGGTAGACAGCAAGTTGTAAATATGCGTACGATCAAAGGCCGCCGATGCCAGTGCATTTAGGAAAGTGTCGAAGTCCGGATGCTGGATTTGTTTAGCTTTCAGCAATACCAGTAACCGAAGATTCGTTGAATAGGGGTACCGCTCCAGCTGCTCGAGGAGCTCGTCTAGTGATACTTCCGCCAGTGCGGCGGGTTGTTCGATGTAGTGGAGTAGGGTGTGCCTCATTTCCGTTTATGAACGGGCATGAAGGTCGGTGGAAACCTTCGGAATCTCTAATGGAGGCCCGGGTTTCAGAAATTTTTGAAAAAAATTGCAGTTTTTTGCAGACAAAATGGAATTTTAACTCCGAAAGTTCTATCTTTGTTATCGCCGAGAATATAAACCACCAGGTTTATCCTTAAGATCTTGTGTTGTTCATAGTGTTTGTTATGTAGCCTTTAACCGAGCGTTAAAGGCTTTTTTTATGATATGTGATAAGTCTTGCGGTGACCTTTGCTTGACTTACCGGTGCAATATCCTTATATTGGATTCGGTCATTCAATAGTAAAATGTCAGAACCCACCACAAACTCAGCACGGGCCGATAGCCCAGGAGACAACCCTATTATTAATGTCGAGGCTCTAGACAAAGCCACGTTAATACTAAGAGCGCTTAACCACGAGCTCAGACAGCAGATCATTCAATTGCTGTGTGATGAAGGAAGCCTAAATGTCACGGATATCTTCGTCAATCTCCGCGTAGAGCAATCCGTTGCTTCCCAGCACCTAGCCATCTTGCGAAAAGCGGACATCGTCGTCCGGGAACGCAAAGGCAAATTCATCCACTACGATATCGATCGGACAAACCTGCACCGGATTAACGATTTGGTCTCCCGGCTAGCCGCGTAGTAACAGTCCCTTTGCCTCTCCTGAACCTGTTTTTAGCCGGCCGAACCGTAGCTAAACGTACTTAGCCGGATAGGGATGGTCATCGCCGGAAGCTCCGTTCAAACTCCGAACTGTTGCCGCGACCATCGGTCACGCGTACCCAGAACTGGTGAGTCTCGCCGGTAGCAATCGGACTATCCGACAGATCATGGGAAAGGATTCCTGATTTTGCATCGTGCTCCATCAGTATCCATTTTCCGTCCACGGTAGCCTCGTAAGTCAGGGTGCCGCCTACTGCATCGTCGATCAGCAAGCTGAAAGCCCTTCGGCCACGCAAATCGGTACGGAAATCCCGGATGCGGATGCGCGGAGGTACCGTATCAACCAAAATGGCATAATCGCCAAAGGTTCCGATCTGGGCGACCATGCGATTATCGTCCGCCCAGCTTCCCCCTACGCTGCTGTAACTGCCGTCCGCGTTGCACCGTCCGATATAGGCTGCTTTCCGTAGCCGCTCGCTCGGTTGTTGATGGGCCGGAATATAAAGGGTCGCTCTGCCGTGAAGCGGTGTTTTCTGATCCTGAAGCTGGTAAACGTCGCTCAGGTAGCCCGAGGAAGATTCAGGTAAATGGACGTACCGAAAATTCAGGTTGGTATAAAGTGCATTCGCTGGTAGTTCGAGCCGCATGCCCGCAGTATCCACGATGCTTTCCTCGCCGCGCGGCAGGAAGTACTGGTGCCCCTCCTTTTCCTGGGGGGCCGCGGTGGCTACATATTTCAGCACGGTGCGAAATACCGATTGGTTACCGGCGTAGTCCGCCGCGACGATTTCTACGTCCGCGGTTCCTTTCCGGGTCAGGTCGATCACCCCGGAAGAAGTCGAGCTATCTGGTGATACCCAAAAGTTTGCATCGGGGAGGGTCGCATAGAGCAGATAGAACCACTCTCTGTCCTGCTGATACGCCGCGTAGTCCGTCAACGCATTCACGTATCGCGATTTGACATAGGGGATGCGATCGTACGCAAAACTGAAAACGTCAGCGGAATCGGCGAGCAAATTCGCCCGGTAGATGCCGTTGCGATTGGGCATGGAGTTCTGCCGGTCGATGGCTTTGATGCCGACCCCTATCCTTGCCCCACCTACTTCAATCGTATCCGGAAGTGGTCCTCCGGATACGGAATAGGTATCGTAATCGCCTATACTGCCATCCGGGTTAAGGCGATAGATGCGAACGGCACTAACGCTAGGTTTGCGGGTATCCGCCACCTTAAAGCCCAGGGAAAGCGGATTGAGTTGCGTCTCGGTAGCTGCATCCCATATTTCAAAGTGCAGGTGCGGGCCGAAGCTATGGCCCCGGTTCCCTACCCCACCGATTACTTCACCCCTTTCGACGGGGAAGGCGGTCGAGTCGGGTCGGAAGTCGATAGCAAAAGATTCGGTCTCGTACTGCAGCGACCGGATCGTGTCCTTGATCTCCGGCGTCAGCACCTCCAGGTGGCCGTATACGGATCTTTTCCCGTCGCGGTGGCTGACGTAAACCGCCTGGCCGAATCCACCCGGAGAAACCGTGACCCGACTAATGTAGCCGTCCGCTACCGAACGTACCGGCGTGCCGACCGCCCCCCGAAAGTCGAGTCCGCCGTGGAAATGATTGCTGCGCAGCTCACCGAACGTACCGGTAATCAGCAGCGGGTCTTCCAGTGGGGGTACGTACTGCGCGGACAGTTGATTCAGGCATAACACGAAAACGAAGAGCAGGCGCAATTCGGGCTTCAAGGGATAGTATTTTGGGAGGGCTCAACGGGGAGCTAACAACGAGACCCAATACTTACGAAACCGATACAATAAGAAGTATACGGACCTGCGGATTTCGACAAGCCGGGTTAGGATGCGGGCGATTAAATCGCGGCAAAGGCTACCTGCTTAGCCGAAGGCGTTGATCCCGGTGATATCGTTTCCGGTAATCAGCAGGTGTACGTCGTGGGTCCCCTCGTACGTCAGTACGGTTTCGAGGTTCATGAGGTGGCGCATGATCGGGTACTCACTCGTAATTCCCATCCCTCCGTGAATCTGACGAGCTTCGCGGGCCGCTTCGAGGGCCATGTGCACGTTGTTCCGCTTGGCCATGCTGATCTGGGCGGGGGTTGCCTCACCGCGATTCGCCAGCGTACCCAGACGCCAGGCAAGCAACTGGGCCTTGGTGATCTCCGTAATCATCTCGGCAAGCTTTTTCTGCTGCAGCTGGAAACCGGCGATAGGCTTGCCAAACTGCTCCCGCTCGAGTCCGTACCGCAGGGCACTGTCGTAGCAATCGAGCGCCGCGCCGATTGCTCCCCAGGCGATTCCGTAACGGGCTTTGCTGAGGCAGCTGAGCGGGCCACGTAAGCCCCGGATGTCCGGGAAGACATTTTCCTTAGGGACGCGTACGTTCTCGAAAACCAGTTCGCCGGTAATGCTGGCCCGCAAGCTCCATTTGCCGTGGATCTCGGGTGCCGAGAAGCCGGGGGTATCCGCTTCTACAACCATACCCCGCACCTTGCCTTCTTCGTCTTTTGCCCAGACTACCGCCAGATCGGCGATGGGGCTGTTCGTGATCCACATTTTGGCTCCGTTCAAGAGATAGGCGTCGCCATCATCCTTGATGGTGGTCCGCATGCCGTCGGGATTAGAACCGGCGTCGGGTTCGGTAAGTCCGAAACAACCGATGTATTCCCCACTGCCCAGTTTTGGCAGGTACTTCTTACGTTGCTCCTCCGTGCCGTACTTAAATATGGGATACATCACCAGGCTACCCTGCACGGAGGCCATCGACCGCAGTCCGCTGTCGCAGCGCTCCAACTCCTGCATGATGACGCCGTAGGCGATTTCGTCCATTCCTCCGCCCCCGTATTCAACCGGCAGGCTGGGACCAAATGCGCCGACCTCGGCCAGCCCCTTAAAGAGGTGGGTGGGGCACTTCCCCCGCATAGCCGCATCTTCAATAATGGGGCTCACCTCCGCCTTGACCCAGTCGCGGACGGCCTGCCGGGCCATACGGTGATGATCCTCCAGCAGATCGTCGACCAAATAGTAGTCATGGAACTGGTAGCGGTCGGCACGGGCCTGCTGGTGAAAGTCTTCCTTGGTGGTGAATTCAGGCTTTTTGCGGGTGGTGATTTCGGGCATGGCAACGGCTTTATGTGGCTGGTAAATGTAAACAATTAAAGCCCCCGATAGATGGGTACCGGATACTTCCGTCGGGACCTTGGCGCGAAAATCTTTTTACCTGCGCTCCGGCGCCCTATACTTACGCCTATGGACGTACTGATTACGGGAGCATCCCGGGGAATAGGCCGGGCCTGCGCCGCCCGCTTCGCGCAAGAAGGCCACCGGGTGGTCGGCGTAGCGCGGTCGGAAGCCCAACTGCAGGCGCTGGCTGCGGAGTGCCCCACGGTCGAACCCCTGGTAGCCGATCTCCGCCACGAAACCGTTTCCGGCACCTACGACGTCGTGGTACTGAATGCCGGCCTCTTCGCCCCCGGCCGCTTACTGGACGCGGATACGGACGTCTTCGCCGATACCTGGCAGCTGAACGTTCTAGCTAACCACCGCCTCGCTAGAGCGCTCGTGCCGCCCATGTTGGCACGAAATTCCGGGCACCTGGTCGTCATCGGATCCGTGGCTACCGACTACACCCTGCCCCATATGACGGCCTACACGGCTTCGAAAAAAGCGCTGCGGGGCCTGTGGGAAGGCTGGGCGACGGACCTGGAAGGGACGGGCGTACTGACCACCCTGGTCGCCCCGGGGGCCACCCTGACGAGTAGCTGGGAAAATGAAGACCCTCCGCCCCACATCCTGCCGGCCGGCGAGGTTGCCGAGCTGGTTTTCCGGGTGGTGGCGGAGGGTCTGAGCGGGCGTCACGTCATTCAGGCAAGCGAGTCCTGATCGAACTCCCCCCTGAAAGACTAACGCACTACCTAAGCATAATGGCTCTCCATCCCTAACTCCTTGACCAGGAGGTAATAGAAGACGGCGCGGTGCTTACTGCGTTCGGTGTATTTTTTGCAGACGGACTGCACGGCATCCATAGCCTTTTCCTTGTCGGTCATCCCCAGTTTCTTCATGCAGAAGTTGTCGACCACCCGCTGCAGTTCCGTCTTGTCGCTGCACGCTACGCGGTTGGAGTCATTGTTGTAGATGGATGGCCCCAGTCCTTTGGTGACTTTGCGGAGGAGCTCCTTGTCTCCGTTTTGGTCTACCTTGCCCAGGGCGGTTTCGTAGGTAGCGACCTTTTCTTCGAATTTACTCACGTGCATGAATTGTTGTGCCAGAGGGACATCCGGCGGATTAAAAAAGGGAAAATAGTAAAAAGCAGGCATTGTCCATTCGTTCCGCTTTAGGAAACACTGTTCGGCGCGCCGGCAACGGGATAAACGTTGCCGTATATTTGACTCTACCGATGGCCCGCATTTTAACCCTCTTTTTCTTCACGTTTTGCGCCTTCCCGGCCGTGGCGATCGCCCAGGATAGCGAGATCTTCCCCGCCGATCGGCTGGAAGCGCTGCGCGAGGAGATCGTTTTCGAGGCACCCGTGGCCCGCGAAGAAACCGCCGGGGCGCCCGTCGGCTCATCGGCTCCGGACTTGTCCGACCTGCCGATGCCGGTGCTGGTGGGGATCGGAGGAATGCTGCTTGGCGCCCTGGGGCTACTCGTCTACGCACTGCTGAAAGGATGGCGGCGGAGCGCAGGAAATAAGTCCGTAAATCAACCCGAGCTATTTCACGACGAGATAGACGAGGAAACCCTGGTCAAGCACGGGGTGGACCCCAACCTGCTCGCACAGGCGGAGAAAACCGGTCAGTTCGATCTCGCGATTCGCCTGCACTACCTTCATACCCTGCAGATCCTCAACGAAGGCGGGCAGATCCGCTACCGCAAGGACTTCAGCAACCGGGACTACCTCCAACAGCTCCGCGAGCACCCCATTCGCGATGATTTCGATCAGGTAACCCGGGATTACGAACGGTACTGGTACGGTCAGTACCCCCTGGATACCCTCTCCTACCGCCTGGTGCGCAGTCGCTTCGATCGTATCACCGAACAGGTAGCCGGTCCGGCTAAAATGACCCGCGCATGAGGAGCGTAGCTTACTTGTACGCGGCCGTGATTTGCCTTTGCGGTTGTACGTCGACGGATTGGTCGGAAAACTACGACCCCGAGGGAAGCAACCCCTTTGACCTGCTCGCCCTGCGTGAATTGCTCTCCGCGCGCGCCGAAGGACTGCAAACCCTGCGCGACACGGCCGATCTGCACCGTCTTGATTCCGTAGGTGCGCGCAATTACCTGTTTGTTGGCCAGTATCCTTACTATTCCGACGAAGCCATTACGGACCTGCTGGACTACGTCAGCAAGGGCAACAATGCTTTCATCGTGGCCAAGCAGTTGCCGGAGGACCTGTTATTGCAACTCTTCACGGAGGATTGCTACGATCCCGAACAAGGAGGACTGCTGGAACCGGCCTTCCCGGAAGTTTACCTGGATTCCCTCACGGCCTTCCGGTATCCGAGGGGCGACAGCTTCAAACTCGTCAATACGCGGTTTTGGGTGCCTGTGGCATTGCCATTGCAGGTTATCCCCGAAGTTCTCCTCTGCAATCCCGACCGAAACATCCAGGCGCTGGGTACCATTGATTCGGCCGGGATCAACTTTATCCGGGTTGACCGGGGAGCGGGAGCGATCTACCTGCACACTAACCCCATTTTCTTCACGAATTGGTTCCTGGTTGACTCTACCCAATACCGCTACGCCCAAGATGTGCTGGGCGTAATCCGTTCCGGGCCGACGGTCTGGGACGAAGCGAGCCGTCGTTACCGACGCTCGGCGTCGCAGACGGGCCAGCAAGCTTCCCGGGACTATACGGGTGGCCGCAATCTGCTGAGCGGGAACGATACCCTCCGGTACATTCAGGAGCACCGGGCACTTGCCTTTTCCTGGTACACCCTTCTGGTTGGGGCACTGCTGTACGTTCTTTTCAGGGGCAAACGTCGCCAACGGGTCATTCCCCTGCTTCCCGCGCGGGTGAATTCCAGTAAGCGGTTCATTGATACGATCAGTCGCCTCGTCCACGAGAAAGGCAACCACGCCGCCCTCGCACAGCGAGAACTGGCCAGTCTACGCTTTCATCTGAATGCCCGCTTTGGTGTGCGCTGGGGAGAGGGACGGCTCCCCCCCGACGATTTGTCCGAGCGGATCGGGCTGCCGGCTGACGTTACCGAGCGGGCACTGGCCCAGATTCGCTTAGTAGCGGCGGGCCGGCCGTTGGAAGAGGGGGATTTGCTCCGGTTCTACCGGGCCATAGAGCCGCTTTACCGGCTATAAGATCTTGATGTCGTAGCTCATTTCGTATACCTCGTTGGGCGCCAGGCTGATAATTCCTTCCTTGTCGGCGAATTTGCCAGTGCCGTTGGCGGCATCAGCCAGACCGATCCAGGGTTCGATACACACGAAATCGCCGTGTGGTTTAGCCCAGACCCCCAGATGTGTCCAGCCGGCGTAATCCAGTTTGAGCACGGGACCGTGGTTTCGGCTCTCCAGGTTGACGCTGCGCGAATTAAGGTCCTTGAAAACGAGCGCGTCCTTGTCAAACAGTTGGTGGGTCAGGGGCAGGATCGTACCGTTCTCGGTCCACGGGACCGACCGCGTGTCGTCGCTTACCGTTCCCTGATCCGTTACCTTATAGCTTTGGCTATCCTCCGGGTGTTCGAAGCGCAAGAAATAGTCTTCGTACCGATCCCCGTCGTAGAAAGGTACGCGGAAGGCGGGGTGCCCGCCCAGGTGAAAGAGAATGGGCTTATCGTCGGTATTCATGACCTCATGATAGATAATGAGGTGCTCGTTCCGCAGGCGGAAAGTGATCCTGAAGTCAAACTGAAAGGGATAGCGGGCCATCGTCTCCTCGTCGCTACAGAGCCGGAAAACGATCCGGTCCTCAAGCTTGGAGAAGAACTCCAGCTTGTCGCTGTGTCGGATGATACCGTGCTTCGGAATCTGGTATTGCTGTCCGTCAATCTCGGTTTCGCCATCCTTGAGCGAACCGATGATGGGGAAAAGGACAGGCGCGTAACTTGGCCACACCTCCGGATCACCGGACCACATGTATTCGCGGCCGGTAGCCAGGTTGACCAGACTTTTCAGCTCGGCACCGGTGGATTGTATCGTAATACGGAGCTGGTCGTTTTGCAGGCTGAAGTCCATTGGAAAGTTTGATACATTAATGCGAATTCCGGGTCCGTACCGGGCCCACAAAGTAACCAATTCTCTGACGGCTTGCTTCAACTTAGGATAATCCTGTGCCTTAGCGCCGCTCTGCTGTCACTCCGGGCTATTGCCCAGGGAAGGCTGTCGCTGTCGCCCGCTCCTGGTTTCCACGCCGATCCGGTATTGATATCGGTCGATGCCGACCGGGAAGAAGTTATTCGGTACACGACTGACGGCTCCCAGCCTTCGGAGCGTTCACCCCGCTTCCCCGCCGCGGGTCTGCGCCTCGACCGTTCGGCCGTACTCCGACTTGCCGTCTTTGAGGTGGATAAGGCTGTGCGAAGCTTGGGCGGAAGCTACCTGATCGGAGAACCGGAGAGTAAATTGCTAACCGTTTCGCTGGGTATAGAACCCTGGCGATTGTTTAACGCCCGCAGCGGGTGGTTCATGGAAGGCAACGATCCAGACCGCCCGAACTGGGATACCCACCGCGAGCACCCCGCATTCGTGGAAATCTATGAGCCCGATGGCCAGTCCGTTCACGCGGGTACGATGGGTTTTCGCCTCTTCGGTGGGGCCAGCCGGGCCCATCCGCAGAAATCATTCTCCCTCTCGGGACGGGAAGGCTACGGCAATAAACGGGTCGACCACCCCCTATTCGGACCGGAAGGCCTCAAGGATTTCCGCTTTCTGGTCCTGCGGAACGGGGGGTCCGATTGGGGACGCAGCTTTCTGCGTGATGCTTTGCTCACCGGCCTGCTCAGCGACCGCAGCTGGACCCTTGATGTCCAGGATGCCCGTCCAGCCCAAGTGTACATCAACGGTAAGTACTGGGGTATTTACCACCTGCGGGAAAAGATAAACCCCCGCTTTCTGGAAGACCACCACGAGGGCGTAGACAAAGACTCCCTTAGCCTGCTGGAACACGAGCGTTCCGTCAAGCACGGTCGCGGTACCGAATACGAGGATCTACTGGCCTTCATTAACCAGGCGGACTTCAGTCAGGTCGCAGCTTATGAACGGGTTTCCAGCTTGATGGACGTCGATAACTACCTGCAGTTACAAATTGCCCAGACCTACTTTGACAACCAGGACGCCGGGGGTAATATCCGGTACTGGCGCCCGCACGGACCGGGGGAACGGTTCCGCTGGATTCTGTACGATGTGGACCAGGGGTTCGGCCTGCACCGTACGGATGGTTGGACGAACAACACCCTGCAACTATTCACCGCGGACGACGGCCCGGCGTGGCCTAACCCGCCCTGGAGTACGTTGATTCAACGCAAGCTGCTTTCGAACCCGGTCTACCGCCGAAACTTCGTCAACCGGACCCTCGACTACTTGCACACCGACTTCAGCGCGGAGGCCGTCACCGAGCGAATCGACCAAGCCGTATCTACGCTTGAGCCCGAGATGCCCCGTCAACTGGTCCGCTGGGGCCTGCGACCCGACACATGGGCGTACCAGATTGATCAGCTCCGGCGGTTTGCCCTGTATCGCCCCGAGCATCTCCGGGAGCACTACCGGGCCTTCTTTAGCGGGGGGGACGATCGCCGGGTCAGTCTGTCCGCCTCCCTGGGTGGTTACATCGTGCTGAACGACAACCTGTACGTCGGTACTGACGGCCTGGAGGGAGCCTATTTCGCCAATTTTCCCATCACCCTTAAGGCCGTACCAGAACCTGGCTATCACTTCAACGGCTGGACGGGCGTGAAGGAATCGGCAGACAGCCTGGTACTCGACCTGCACGACGAACGACTTTACGACATCGAGGCGCGGTTTGTTGCGGTGCTTGACTCCGCCGCCGAGCTGATCGTGCTTAACGAAATTTGCCCCAGAAGTGCGGTCACCGACGATTGGATCGAATTGTATAATCGTGGCGACCGCACGGTGGATCTTACGGGTTGGTTTCTGGTCGATGACAGTGGGGAACGCTTCGTGCTACCCCGGGTGACCATCATTCCGAACGGGTACTTGGTGGTGTGTAAAAAGCGTGACAAGTTCCTCGCCCAATACCCGGGCATACGGGACCTGGTAGATAACATGCCCTTCGGCTTGAATAAGCACGACGATCGGATCGGACTATACGCCGCGGACGGTGCTTACGTCGATGCGATCTCCTATACCCTGGAAGAGACGTCGGATTCATCCTTTACGTACGCGCTGGCGCTGCCTGGGCTGGACAATGGACGCCATCAGAATTGGGTGAGGGAAGCGGGTGAAGGGACTCCCGGCAGTGCCAATCCGGACCACCTAAAGAGCGTAATTATGTCGCGCCAACGGTTTTGGGTAAGAGTTGGGATCGGCCTGGCCGTTCTGCTGGTCGTAGGCGTGGTCCGTACCTTCCAAGGTGGGGAGTGATGGACGGTACCGTCGCTATCTTGCGGCATGAAGCAGAGCGACGTTATCTATGGCCGTCATCCGGTGCTGGAGGCACTGGCTGCCGGTCAACCGGTCGATAAAGTATTCCTACAGCAGGGCACGCGTGGCGAGTTCGAAAAGGAGCTCAGGCAGGCCTGCAAGCTGCACGCCGTGCCCATGACCATCGTTCCGCAATCCAAACTGCAACGCATGGTCCGCGGCAATCACCAGGGCGTGGTAGCTCAGCTTGCGGCCGCCGCCTATCAGCGGGTAGAAGACCTCCTACCGATGATCTACGAGCGCGGAGAGACGCCGCTGCTGCTGCTCCTTGACGGAGTGACGGATGTACGCAATCTCGGTGCGATCGCGCGTAGTGCGGAGGTTTGCGGGGCACATACGATCATCATCCCCCAGAAGAATAGCGCCGGCCTGACCGCCGATGCGGTAAAGAGCAGTGCGGGAGCACTTAGCCGCCTGCCCGTCTGCCGGGAAAAGAGCCTGGTCAATACGGTAGAATTTCTTCGCATGAGCGGCGTCAAGGTGATCGCCAGCGACCTATCCGCTGAAGTTTACCTGAAGGACGTATCGCTTACCGGACCGCTATGCATCGTGATGGGGGCGGAGGACGAGGGGATCAGCGAGGGTGTAAACCGGGCGGCGGACCAAACTTTTCGTATCCCCCAGGTCGGGACGCTCAACAGCTTCAATGTCTCGGTAGCCGCCGGTATTCTGCTCTTCGAGGCGATGCGCGTACGCATGAACGGATAGGCTTGGCAGTTGCCGGGGAGCAGCTTATATTTACACCAAATTGTTTTAAAAACAGATGGTTCCTTCGGCTCCCAAGGCTGGACTACTAGATCGCGGCATCGCCAGCCTGCCGGGTATCGGGCCGGCCAAGGCGGAATTGCTCGGTAAAGAGCTGATGATCTTTTCGCTCGGCGACTTGCTGTACAGCTATCCGTTCCGGTATGTAGATCGGACGAAATTCCACCGCATTATCGACATTCTCCCCGACCAGGGAAATGTCCAAGTGAAGGGTAAGCTGGTTAACTTGATCGTCAAGGGCGAGCACCGGAAAAAACGGTTGGTCGGTCGTCTGCGGGATGATAGCGGAGCGGCACTGGAATTGGTATGGTTTCGCGGGGTAAACTACCTCGATCGCACGTTCAAGATCGGCGAAGAGTACGTTTGCTACGGTACCGTTCAGGAATTCAACGGTCGGCTGAGTATCGCGCACCCGGAAATGGAGCTGGCAAGTGCCGGCCAATCCGAGAGTGTGGCCACCTTCGAACCCGTATACGCCAGCACCGAAAAACTGAACAAGCGCGGCCTGGACACCCGCGGGCGGCGCAAGCTGATCCGCGGCATCCTCGATCGGTTATCCGAATCCGATCTGCCGGACATGCTTCCTGACAACTTGCGTAAGGAACTTCACCTGATCAGCCACTACCGGGCGGTCAGGGCGATTCACCTACCCGCCAATCAGGCGGAATTGGATGCGGCCCGCCGCCGACTGAAGTTCGAGGAGCTGTTCCTGCTGCAACTTCGATTGATCCAGTTGAAAGTCAACCGGGAAGCTAACGTGGCCGGCTACGTTTTCGGGGAGATTGGCGATACGTTTAACCGCTTCTACCGAGACCATCTCCCCTTTGAGCTGACCGGGGCGCAAAAACGGGTCCTGCGGGAAATCCGCCAGGACCTGGGTCGCGGCATTCAGATGAATCGGCTGCTGCAGGGAGACGTCGGGTCCGGCAAGACGATGGTCGGACTGATGAGTATGCTGATGGCCCTCGACAACGGCTTCCAGGCCTGCCTCATGGCACCGACCGAAATCCTGGCCTACCAGCATTACGAATCCATTCAGGAATACCTGGGTGAGATGGGGATTACCGTGGCTTTTCTTTCCGGCAACGTGAAAGGTAAAAGCCGCAAGGCGTTACTCGAGCGGCTGGCCCAGGGAGAAATTGACATTCTTATTGGCACGCATGCCCTGATCGAGCCACCGGTGGTCTTCAAGAACCTCGGCTTAGCGATCATTGACGAACAGCACCGCTTCGGCGTGAAGCAACGGGCAAAGCTGTGGAAGAAGAACCGCCCCTACCCTCCTCACGTACTGGTCATGACGGCTACGCCCATACCCCGCACGCTGGCCATGACGGCTTACGGAGACCTGGACGTTAGCGTCATCGATGAATTGCCACCGGGACGTACGCCCATTCAGACCGTTCACTTTACGGAGCACCGCCGGGAGCGGGTCTTCGGACGGATCCGGGAAGAGATTGCCAAAGGAAGGCAGGCTTATATCGTTTATCCCCTGATCGAAGAGAACGAGAAGCTCGATCTGCTCGCCCTGGAGGCGGCGTACGACGAGATGCTGCACAAGTTCCCCCGCCCCGAGTATCAAATCAGCGTCGTTCACGGCAAGATGAAGCCAGAAGACAAGGACTATGAGATGGCCCGCTTCAAAAACGGGGAAACTCAGCTCATGATGGCGACCACCGTCATTGAGGTCGGAGTCAACGTTCCGAACGCGACCATTATGGTCATCGTGCACACCGAGCGCTTCGGTCTCAGCCAGCTGCACCAGTTACGGGGAAGGGTGGGCCGCGGCGCAGCGGAGAGCTACTGCATTCTGTTATCCAGCGTAAAACTCAGCAAAGAAAGTCGGCAGCGCATCAACACGATGGTCGATACCACCGATGGCTTCAAAATCGCGGAGGCAGACCTCAAACTTCGGGGCCCGGGAATGATCGACGGCACCCAACAGAGCGGTGTTTTGCAGATGCGGATCGCCGACCTGGCGCAGGATGGGCGAATTCTTACCGTCGCTCGGGACCGCGCGAAGGATATTCTACAGCGGGATCCAGCGCTTCAGTTCCCCGAACATGCCGTACTGGGCAAGTATCTGGACATACACTTCAGAACGGTCAAGGGATGGAGCCTGATCTCCTAAAATAAAAAGGCCCGGAAATTACTTTCCGGGCCTTTCTATTCATTGCAGGTAATACGATTACCTCAATTTGATGAACTTCCGTAACAACTGGTGATCGCCGGTGACGATCCGCAGGTGATAGGTTCCCATCGGGAGCTGCGCGACATCTAGCTCAGTAGACAACACCGTGTCTTCCTTGTCGAATTGTACTTCGCGTACCAAGCGTCCGTGGACGTCCAGGATCATTACCGAGACACGTCCGGTCCGGTCGTTCTCCAAACGAACGTTCAACTGGTTTTCTACCGGGTTGGGGAAGATTGCCAGGCGCTCTTCCACCGGCTCACCGAGTCCCAGTTGGCTATCACTGGTGAGCTCACTTTCCGGTTGGGTACCCGTGAAGTTACTGCTACAGTTTACACCCTCACCTCCCATATCTGCGGGAAGCGATTTAGAGGGAGAAAGCAGCATCTTGTCGAGCATCGTGTAGGAACTCCGATTAGCAATCCGGATGGTATGCTCTCCGGCCGCCAGGGCGAAGCTCAGATCGGAACCGTTGTTATTCACCTTGATCCATTGGAAGTCCGAAGTGGAGATCGGGCTGCCGCCAACGAATTTGGAGAAGTTGATCCAGGGCGATTGGTCAACCTGTACCCAGAAGCTGTTATCACTCGATCTCCAAGTGTGCATCCGGAAGAACAGGTGGTACGTTCCGTCCTTCTCGACGTCTACGGTGGTAGAAATCTGCGAACCGGGATCCGTCGCCGTGGGGGGAGTCAGGTGACTGAGACCTTGGTAACCAACGTATTTGCCGTTAGAGACCAGGCTACTTTCTCCGATGCTCCATCCGTTGCTGAGGGTAGCACATTCGGCTTCCAACCAATAATTACCGTCAAACGGATCTTCATCGCAGGCATCTCCGATACCGTTGCCATCCGAATCGACCTGATCGGGATTGAAGGTATCCGGGCAATTGTCGGCTCCGTTGTTCACGTATCCGTCGGGCTGGGTACAAGCGAAGACGTAATCCGACCGATCACCGTAGCCATCGTTATCCGCATCACGGTAGAATGCCTGTTGGTAGATGACCGTAGGGTCCAGGGGATCGCAGTCGAATGCATCCACGCGTCCGTCGTCATCATCGTCCGGGTCACAAACGTCTCCTATGCCGTCACCGTCGGTATCCGTCAGGTCAGTGCTATAGGTCGAAGGACAGTTGTCATCGTTGTTGCTGACATATCCTGCGGGCTGAACGCATGCCTGAATCGAATCGGTGGGGTCACCGTAGCCATCGCCATCGGCGTCAGCGTAGTAGTACGACATGACCTGATCCGGGTTGGCGACATCGGGGCAATTATCCACCTCGTCGGGTACGCCGTCTCCGTCGCTGTCCAGCATCACGGAGTTACCGACCGCAATTCTGACCATAGTTGTTCCCGTAGCGCCATCATCGTCCGTAACGGTGAGACTGACTTCGTGAACGCCCTCGGGCAGAACGATGCTACCGGACACTCCAGCAACCGTACCACCAGACCATGCCCAATCGTAGGCGACGATCGTACCGTCGCTGTCGCGCGAGCCACTACCATCCATTTCAACGGTAAGGGGAGCAACTCCGGAATTGGGGGTAGCGGTGGCCATAGCTATGGGAGCCTGGTTGGCCAGATTACCACCACAGGTGTAATCCGGATCACCCATGCCCGTAGGCAAGGTCGCCTCCTTGTTGACGTGAATCTTATCTAATCGCGTACCGGCTTCCCGGTAAGCAAAGTCGATCGTATTCACGCCTTCCTCGAGAGCGATCGGGTTCTTGGAAACCCGATTCCATACGTAGGTACCGTAAGCGGTAAAGGCATTCCATTTGAACCACGCTCCGCTGTTTACCCGAACCCAGTAAGAATCCTTCCCGGCATCGCGTCCGAATACGCGGGCTGAAAGGTTGAATTGACCTCCTTCCGCGTCGGGAATGACGAAGCGAGTGTAATTACCGGGGTTATCGGCCGGCGGGGTACGGGTAGAACTCGTTCCGCGGAAGACAGCAAACAATCCATTGGAAGCATTTGCGTCCTTCTCCGTCTTCCAGTTTGCACCAATCTGGGCACATTCGGCTTCCAACGTAAAGGCGGTTTTGCTCGGCACGACATTTTCACAGGCGTCACCGAGGCCATTCCCATTGGAATCAAGTTGATCCGGGTTACTGATGGTGGGACAGTTGTCGGTTCCGTCAAGCACGTATCCTTCGGGCTGCTCACAGGCAACGACCGAATCGTTTGGATCGCCAAAGCCGTCACCATCCGAGTCCGCGTAGTATGTCACGGTGGCCGCACCGATTGAAGCATCCGTAGGTGCACAGTCGTCGTCGTTGAGAACGCCGTCACCGTCGATGTCGTCGTCGCAGGCATCGCCAATTCCGTCGTTATCGGTATCGGTTTGATCGCTGTTGCTCGTATCCGGACAGTTGTCGTCGGCGTCATTGACTCCGTCATTATCCGTATCCGTACCGGCAGAGAAAACCTCAATCGTTACGACATGCGTATCGGTAGCACCCTTATCATCGGTGACAGTAAGGGTCACGGCATAGCTTCCTTCGGTGAAGGTTGCTTGCGGTGTAGCAGTCGCTGCCGACCCACCATTCCACGTCCACAGGTAGCGGGCTATTGTACCGTCACTGTCGGTAGAGGCAGTTCCATCGAACTGAACAGTTAGAGGATCGAGACCAGAAGTGGGCGTAGCCGAGGCTACTGCAACCGGTGGCACATTTTCCGCCGTTCCGGTACAGTTCAAGTCTGGTTCTCCTAAACCGGACGGAAGGGTTCCGTCCATATCCAGGTGGATCTTGTCAAGTCGGGCCTTGTTTTCCCGGTAAGCGAAGTCGATCGTGTTATTACCGGCAGTCAGCGTAATCGGATTGCCGGGTACAGCCTCCCAAGTGTATTGCTTGTAAGCTGTGAAGGCGTTCCACTGTACCCACGCTCCGGAGTTAACCCGTACCCAGTACGAATCGCTTCCGGTTCCAGGGGCAAACACTCTTGCGAACAGGCGGTACTCGCCGGCTTGAGCATTAGCAACTTGGAAGCGTACATAGTTGGCGGCTACATCAGCGGGAGGCGTAGCGTTAGAGCGGGAATTGTAGTACACGACATAGGTGCCGTTGGAAGCATTTGCGTCGGATTCAACTACCCAGTTCGATCCGACCACAGCACACTCTGCCTCTAGAGTAAAGGCCGTCTCTCCGGTTCCACCGGTTTGACAAGCGTCTCCGGTACCATCACCATCACTGTCGGTTTGATCCGGGTTGGCGGTGGCGGGGCAGTTATCGGTATTGTCCGTCACGTAACCCTCCGGCTGCTCACAGGCAACCAGCGAGTCGTTCGGGTCACCGAAGCCGTCACCGTCCGCGTCAGCGTAGTAGGTCGTGCTGGCCGCACCGACCGAAGCGTCCGTAGGATCGCAGTCGTCGGCGTTGGCTACGCCGTCACCGTCGATGTCGTCGTCACAAAGGTCACCGATCGAGTCACCGTCCAGGTCAGCCTGGTCCGGGTTGGCGGTCGTGGGACAGTTATCGACCTCGTCGGCAATGCCGTCGTTGTCGCTGTCGACGATCGTGGTACAAGCATCTCCGGTACCGTCGCCATCACTGTCGATTTGATCCGGGTTCGCGGTGGCCGGGCAATTGTCGGTATTGTCCGTTACGTAACCTTCGGGCTGCACACAGGCAACCAGCGAATCATTCGGATCACCGAAGCCGTCACCGTCCGCGTCAGCGTAGTAGGTCGTGCTGGCCGCGCCGACCGAGGCGTCCGTAGGATCACAGTCGTCGGCATTGGCTACACCGTCACCGTCGATGTCGTCGTCACAAAGGTCACCGATCGAGTCACCGTCCAGGTCAGCCTGGTCCGGGTTGGCGGTCGTGGGACAGTTATCGACCTCGTCGGCGATGCCATCATTGTCGCTGTCGACGATCGTGGTACAAGCGTCTCCGGTACCATCACCATCGCTGTCGGTTTGATCCGGGTT
>NZ_QNQZ01000012.1 GCF_003390935.1 Lewinella sp. IMCC34191
GGAAGGCACGTAGAAAGGAGAGGAAGCGGGTCAGGGCGCGGGTCATCCGTCTAAGATCAGGAGAAACCTAATGCCGTAAAAAGCTTAGCTTAATGGCCGTGAACATTGCGCCATCGTCAAGCCGGCGATGGTGCTTTTGGGTGTCGATCAAGGCTCAAATGGCTAATTTGAAGCTTACCAGGATCCGCATGCTTGTTGATGCAGCCGGCCTGCGCCGGCGCAATCGTTAGCGGCAATCAAACACAAATCAACCGTGTTTTTAGTATTTCAGATGAATTGTGGCTTTATAGTGACATGACAAATTGATACACTAGTTTTGTCTTTTTGCAAAGATAGACGATGAGAAATGAATATCATATGTCTTACCAAAGCGTAAATTTAAAGTAAATGTGGCATGGAAAATATTAAGATTAGATTGTATATAGAATATTTTAATCGAGTTAGCCAGGATGTCATTGTAGATTTTCTAGATTCTAATGATTGGTCTAACCTAATTAATGCTAGAGACATAACTAGGTCAATGTTCCATCTAAAAAACTATAGCGGCAAACGATTGAACGTAGGTTCTTACTACAAACTAAACATCAATATCTTCAAGGAAGAATTAATAGAATATTTACCTTATGATCAGTCCTATATAATTGATGGTGTGATTGATTTAGAAAATTTTGAAGGTGAAGTATTTGGCGCAGCTCAATCAATTTCTGCAAATGAGTCTTGGGAAAGAAACATTGATCAGCCAAATTGCCAGCTGATCCTTGACAAAGAAAAGATTAAGTATCCTAGTCTGTTTATTGCTAAAAATGTTGGTCAGGGAAGTTGGAATGAAATTTATTCTAATGAGAAATTAGAATTCATTTTTGATATTGGCGCTAGTTTTAGGTATAGTAAAAAAGAAATTGATCTTCTCGTTGCGATGCCGAATAACAGATACATTAATGAGAATCCAAATGTAATTATTTCACACTGGGATGTAGATCATTACCACTGTTTAAAAGCTCTTTCTGATATTGCAATAGTAAAATTTTCAAAATTTGTTTTCAGAAATAGGCTGCCCAACCTTACGGCACGCGTTATATTCTCAAGAATCCGTAGATTGAACCCGTCTTGTTTGATCGCCATCGAACCTTTTGAAAAAGGAGACAAACATAGTCTTATTAAGATTCTTGACTTAGGGCAGTACTTAATCTACAACAGTAGAATACACCGTAATAGAAATAGAAACGCCCTCACAATGTGTATAAGAACAAAGAAAAGAAGCGTTATTCTACCTGCTGACTGTCATTACGAAGAAATTAACGATTGCATGCTATCAGATTTGTGCTATCCCCATAATAATTATCTGATCGTACCCCATCATGGTGGAAAAGCTGGCAAGGTTGTGTATAATTCAAATTCGAATTTTGTAAATAAAGATGCTATAATATCAGTTGGGAAGAATAGTTACGGTCATCCACTATCGTCAACTGTTAAATCTTTAGAATCGCTCAACTTTAAGGTCCATCAGACTAATCATACATTAAAGGATTATCGATTGGAACTATAGTTGAATTTAGATAGAGTATGTAGGTTCATCGTTTCAAGTTTAGTATAGATGAATTTGTACTCATTTTAAAACAAACATATGAATACGTTCAAGAGCCCAAACGAGGCAAAGATTACTTCAAGAATTTCATCAATAACCAATGTGTTCGTCAATAGTATTATACCAAATATTCGACCTCCAGATCAAGAAATACACAAGGTGTATGAGATATTAGAGCTAGATGAGAAGAACTTAAAGTGTGCATATTGTAGGGTAAACACTTGTACTGAGTGGGATCACTTTAGGCCCACTGTCAAGAATAAAAAACCAACTGGATATTTAGCTGACATCTATAACCTAGTGCCAGCATGTGGGAAATGTAATCAATCCAAACGAGGTGAATATTGGAGAGATTGGATAGTCAGCAGTGCCAAAACAGTCGCCACTTTCTCGGAGTGTTAATGATATAGATTTTATTATTCAAAAGCTACACGAGTATGAAATGTGGTCCAACAATTTTGTCACAAGGATCGACTTTGCTAATGTAAGTGAGGAAGTTTCAGAACTGTTAGAACTATATTGGTCTGATTATAGATCAATTGTAAATCAAATGCGTGAAGCTCAAAAAATTGCTGTCAGAATTAAAGCGCTAATGACCGAGAAAGATTTGTAAAGACACTCATGTTTAAATCATTTATTATTATGCCGCTAACACTGCGCCAACACCATTAAGTTAAGGCTTCACTCCTAATACCTCATTCTCAGTTGCTGCCCGTTTTCCGGCCATACCGGGCTGCCTCCTTTTCGTTGATTCGGTGTGAACACACCCCTGGCCCGCCCTCGTTCTACGATTGCTATTGTGACGATAGTATGCGGGTGTTTACATCGCTTTTCTATAATTTTTCTCGTGGATATGGCGGTTATTCATCCGCATTATTTTTCGCTCCCGTGCCCGGTTACGATCGGGACGGTAGGGCTCGGTGTAGCGGGGCATCAGTTCCAGTAAGACGAGCATTTTCCTTCGCCAGGTGGCTGGGCCATCCAGGTAGATGTGGTACAAAAACCTTTGCATCATAGCCGCCGTCACGTTGCGGTTGATGCGGTAGGCGTATTCGCGGTGCGCAGTAGCTCGCTGTACCTCCTCCTCGCTGGCGGCGACCAGGACGCTCTGCTAGTTATAGAAGGCGAAGCTGGCCCAGAGATCCTGTTCCACCCCGGGCTGGGTGTAGGCCGAGATCAGCGCCAACTGCAGGAACGATTTCAGGGTGAAGATGGCCGTTTCTACGCCCCAGCGTTTGCCGTACAGCCACTTGAAGACACCGTGGGGGTAGCGTCGGCGATCGGTGAGAGAAGTCATGAGGACCTCCACGGTGCCGTCGTCCAGCTCCACGCGCACTAACCGTACCCGGAAGGGTGCGTTTCGTTCGGGTCGCAGCCCCAGTTCTTTAAGTTTACTGTACCCCCGCCCGGTACGGAGCCGGCTGGTTACTATGCATTCTTTATCAGCACTTTGCACAAAATCCTTGACCAGGGTCGACCCACTGTCCGTCTTCATACGGATGAGGTAATCGGATCCCCGGCGGTGGTGTAGGTACGCCAGGGCAAAGCTGGCGTAGTGGCGATCGTAAATATGCAAGGCGTCCCGGTCAGCTCGGGCAACCAACTGGTAAGCATGGGCGATCTCGGAGCTGTTCTGGGTATGGAAGGTGACCTCGTTGATGATGTTGTTCAGTACGTCATGGCAAATGAGTATCCGCATCGAAGGCCGGTTGGCGTGTTGGTTGAGATGGAAGCCGAAGACGCGGCCGAGCCAGGCAAAGTGAGGCAGCGCCTGCCCGGTACCGTCGACGGCGATGAGGCGCTTTCCTTTCCAGCGCCGGTGGTGGGGAAAGTGGTGGTAGAACAGCCGGGCAGTTTGGTGGAAGAGCTCTTTGAAGAAGGACGGTTTGATTGCCTTGCGGCGCTGGCAAAAGGCGGACTTGGTGACGATGTCCTCGGGTCGCCAGCGAAAGAAGCGACTCAGTTCAACGGCCAGGGATTGGCGGGCCAGATCGACCACCAGACTCACCGTACGGGCAAAGGTGAGGGGGCTACGGCGCACGAACGTGCGATGGGGATCGTGAATGTATAGCCGTCGTCGCCGGGGGGTGAGGGTAAGCTGGCGGCGAATAGCAGAAAAGTAGCGGATGATGGGCCTCATGCTACTGCAACGCAAGCGAGTCTATTTCTTCGGATTGCCTTAGCTTAATGGTCATGAACACCGGCTACACGCCCATGCCGGCTGATCGCCAGGCGCGACGCGCGTAGCCCAACGCTAGATACTACAAAGAAAAAGCTATGCGGCACGAAGATCTCCCCGAACGGTGGAAGCAGCGGTTGGTCGAACATGCACTAAAGGAGAGCGGAGGAAGGTGGCGATCACTGAGTGTGTCAAGTTTTAGCTCAAACACGGCCGCAGTGCAGCGATTCGAAGACGGATCGACAGCTAAGAGCCTGTTTGGACATTCGCCACCGGCTGAGTCGTCCTAGGATAGCTTTACGGTCAATGTACTCTAATGCACTGTTTTGAGTAAGGAGAAGACAAGAGTTAAGCAGACGAAGCCACGCGGCACCTACCCGCCCTCCCTCAAGCGCGAGCTCGCCGTCCGCTACCTCGCCGGGGAGTTCTCCTACGCCGTAGCCGCCGAGGACTTCGGCCTCCCGAGCGCGGAAACCGCCAAGGAGTTCGTGCGGTGGTACAAGCGCCTCGTAGCCAGCGAGGACGCCGACTGAGCGGATGGGCGTCAGTAGAAAGACCATCAATACTGTCGAAAATGGTGTTTTCGCTCCCTCTGTTACTGTCGCTTTGAAATTCGCCTACGCACTTGAAGCGACAGTCGAGCAGCTATTTGAACTGAAAAACGCGCCGAACGATTAGGTCATTTATCGGCTCGGAAGTTGCACGCCGGCTTTGGTGGGCCGGCGCTCCGAAATGGGACAGTCGACTTCCGGCCTAAAATGCGCCAATGCGAAATAAGTCCATATTGAAGCCTTTGAACTGCTAGTCCGCCTATTGTAGCGTCAATGTGATCATGGTCACTCCGTGGCATCCAGAATGACCTTGACTGTCTCCTCTGGCTGATCCCACATCGGAAAGTGTCCGCTATGCTCAAACCAATGCATCCTTGCTTTGGGGAAGGCTGCCATCGCGCGGTCCGCCTGTTGCGGTAAACACAGCCGATCCTTGCGGCCCCAGCCGATAACGACCGGTGCAGATGTGTTCGCAGGACCCTCCTGCATTGCGCCTTTGGCGAGATCCTTCACGAGCGAACCTACGGTACGCGTGTCCGCCAATGATTTTAGTTCGCGCGCGACGAATGCGGGATCGAGCGCACGTGGCCTTGCGGAGAGCTGGGCCATAAGGGCGGTCCGGCCTACAACATTTCCGGTGATCGCAGGAAGCGCCGGTCGCAGCGCGCGAACCAAGGCAAGCGATGCCGTTATGGTGGCGTTGAAGAAGGTACGCTCCCACCCCTGCCAAAAGCCACCCGGATCTAGCGCGACGACCGCACCGGCACGGCCGCGCCTAGCCATCTCCAGCACCAGGCGAGCGCCCAGAGAGCTGCCGACCATATCGACCCCTGTGAAGTTCTCCGCTTTAAGCCAATCGTCCAGGCTACGCGCCAGCCCGTCAAACGTGCCGCTATCGGCCTCTTCGGGTGACTGCCCGTGGGCTGGCAGGTCTAGGGCGATTACATCTCTGGCCTCAGCAAGCGCGGGCGAGATTGTGTCCCACGAGCGGCAGGTTGCCCCCAGCCCGTGGACAAGAAGGAGGGGTTTTCCGCGCCCTGCGCGCGTGTGGAATATGGTCATGTGAACGAAACGCCTTGCAACGGCTTAAGTTAAATTCGGCCTGCCTCCGTCTGTTTTGCCGAGTGAATCGCCAAGAACGGACAGTGGGGGCTGTGGTCGAGGGGGGTGTGGCCGAGGCCCTGCCCGGCGACCCTGTCGCGCTCAAGCGCCTCGTCGCCGAGGCGTTCGCCCTGCGGACGCTCGTACGGGTCGTCGAGGAGGACACCGGGATCGACGCGCTAAGAAAGCCCGTCGCCAGGCGGCCAACGAAGTGAAGCGCGCCCACCCGGACATCGGACTGGGTCGCATCTGCGGTTGGCTCGGCTACACCCGGCAGGCGTACTACGCACAGTATAATACCTCGGGTTTTCAGACTACACAGCCAAGTTAGTTAGTTGAAAGTTAGGCGGCGTTTCGGTACCGCTGAATAGGTTTTACTCGGCCGATTCCCTGGTGATCCCGGTGGTGGTAGCGATGCAGCCATTCCTCGATTCCTTGGTACAGCTGCCGGCCGTCGTCGGCCGGGTTCAGGAAGATATACTGGTACTTGATGGTGCGCCAGAAGCGCTCGATGTAGATGTTGTCCAGGGCTCTTCCCTTGCCGTCCATGCTGATGGCGATGCCCTGTTCTCGTAGATAGCTGACGTACTCCGAACAGGTAAACTGGCAACCCTGGTCGCCGCAGTTCAGGATTTCTGGAGCACCGTGTTCAGCAATGGCTTGGCGGACCACCCCCAGGCTGGCTTCGGCCGCCAGGGTGTTGGCTAAGCCCCAGCCTACGATGTAGCGCGAGTACACGTCGATGATTGCCGTGAGGTACATAAAGCCGCGCTGCATGGGGACATAGGTGATGTCGATGGCCCAGACCTGCCCCGGTCGGTTAATCTCCAGCTCACGCAGCAGGTAAGGGTGAACGTACTTCGCCTGCCCCAGCACAGTCAGGTGCCGACGCGGGTAAATGGCTCGGATACAGGCTTTGCGCATCAACCTCCGGACCCGCTCATAACCCGCGTAGTGTCCCTTATCTCTAAGCATTGATTGCATCGTTAGTACACCTGCGGTAGGTTCATCCAGGATGTGGGCGTCCATCAGCCGCATCATGGCGAGGTTCTGCTCGCTCTCGCCTTTGGACTCATAGTAGACGCTGCCCCGGCTAACCGAAAGCAAATCACACTACCGGCGGATAGACAGGGAAGCCTGAGTCTCCACCCCGGCACGCCTTACTTCAGGTGATCCCATCTGGCTAAGTTTTTTTTAGAAAGTCGCGCTCCATCTGCAGCTGACCAATCTTGGCCTAAAGCTGCTGCAGTTCGGCTTCGCTGGCCGCTACCTCATCGGGTCCAGTAGTCGACCTGCCCTTGCCGGTCTCGAAAACCTGCTCGGAGCCGGCGATAAACTCCTGTTTCCACTGACTGATTTGGTTGGGATGCAGCTCAAATTTCTCCGCCAGCTCGGCCAACGTCTGTCTCTCTTTCAAGGCTTCAATCGCCACTTTTGCCTTGAAGGCGGCGGTAAATTTTCTTCTCGATCGCTTCATGTTACAAGTTAAGTTTTCAACTTAGCTCGTGGTCCAGTTTTGTCGAGGTATTATAATGCTTATCTATTATGAGTTCGTACAAGGGATGCCCCTGACTACCCACTCTATCGTTCCGACTATGTATATTGGATACATCAGTTCTCTACCACCCGTAAAGACCGGAGGGGGCGCAAGCATTCTAGAGGGTTTACAGAGTTGATCTTTAATGACTACAGCTATGAATAATTACGAAAATTACTTCGAGGGCATAGAGGATCGCGCTGTGCAGATTAGCGAGCTAATAGAAGAAATTCTTAAACTGAATGATTTAATAGCTGAGCACGATAAGTATGGATCTAAAGGCGTGCAGCGTGATCAATACGTGAATAGAAGAAAAGAATATACCGATAGATTAAATCAATTTTTAGAGCCTCATAAGATGAAGATCATTAATAGCGAGGCGGCATAAAAATTAAATAAAAAAACACTGGACAGAACACCGCGCCATTGTCAAGCCGGCGGTGGTGCTTTTAGGTGTCGAGGATGCTTTATCGGCTAGGAAAGCAATCTACTGATCCGTTAGTTGGTCGGTGTAGCCGGCCTGCGGGGGAGTATTGCATAAAGTGTGTCACGGCGTTTTCTAGCGGGAGTATGTTTTGGTCAATCCCCCGTAGAAGACCGGGGGCGGGCAAAAAAAACGCTGACGGCCGCGCTCACGGGTCCAGACGCAATCGGTCCTCGTAGAGAATGACCCCCTGGGAGCGAATGCGGTGTTCCTACGCAGTACTTCGTGCTCAGGGGTGCATCGGCTTTTGCCACCTGGCGGAGACGTCGCGCTGTACCAGGTAGAGCAAGTTCGTTACACTCCTGCCTGCGGCGGTCATCAGCGCCGCATCGAAGATGAAAGAGCCCTTTGTTTACTTACTCTCCTGAGCTGACGATGGAAAGCCTCGAAAGCGTTCGTCGTCTACATCAAGCGGCGGATCGGCGAGCTGCAATTGTATATCAGCGTCAGGTTCTCCCGGTTGCGGTGCCAGGAGGCGATGATCCAATGGTACTGCTTCCCCCACTTCTGCTTCGGGTGGTTGAGGGCATGCTCGGCCGGCGTACCCGTTTTCCCGGGAACTACTCCAGCCCAAGAACCAAGCCCGAAAGCGTAGCGCTACTCGAACTCCAGGTAATAATCGAAAAACGGTAAAACCTCCTGCGGAATCCTACCCTCCTTGGTGTAGATATTATTAACGTGGGTTCCGATGTACTCTTCCGCGTAGTGGTCGATACCTAGGTTCTCCAACTGTAGGCTAAACATCTTGCACTGCTGGGTGAACCGCTCGCCGGCGTTGCGACCCCAATCCATTTTGATGGCCTTCAGGCTTTGCAGGTTGTCGATGTAATCGGCAGCCGTGTAAAAGGGCATATTGTCCTGCCACTTTTGGAGCGTTTCCTGGTGAACCACCAACTCGCCATTTTCGTAGCCGAAGGGAAAATCGCAGTAGAAGGGTGGGTTGTCGGGATTGGGCGACCAGGAGCGTCCGAAGGCCACCATCACCTTGCCGAAGTAGGTCTTTTCCAATTCCTCATAGGTGGATATCCCAGCAAGTTGCTTGAAGGTATCGCTGTTGGGGCCGTATTCCCGGACTATAGCCAGCGCACCCGGGCTGATGGCATACACGGTATTGAAAACGTCGGGGTGTTTCATGGCAATATTGATCGCACCGTACCCGCCCATGCTGTGGCCGGTTATGCCCCGGCTTTCCTTTTTGGCCAGGGTGCGGTAATTGGTATCCATATAGCTTACCAGGTCCTCAACGGTAAAGTCTTCCCAATTTCCGAAGACACCGGAGTTGGAATAGAAGCTGCCCTCGTAAGTCGTCTTTTGGTTGGGGACGACCAGGATGAACGGCCGGATCCGCTGGGTAGTGATGGCGAAATCCAGGATCTCCTTCATGGGCTCCAGCATGGTGTGGTCGCCATAGAAGCCGTGCAGAAAATAGATTACGGGATATTTTTCGGTCCCTTCCGCGTAGTTAGGGGGTAGATATACGCCCACTTCCCGGGTCGGTTTCTCCCCAAAATCATTGACCAGGTTCTCCGAGTAGATGGAGTCGATCACGACGGTCCCCCCGGCCGTTTGTGCGTAGGTCACTTGGAGGGTAAAGACAAGGAGCAGGAATGTTATATACGTTTGCATGGATCTGACTTTGGCTTATAGCTTCCTAAGGGTTTACCCGTATACCGCGTCAGGCGTCGTAGGGGTAAGCCGGTTAGACAGACTAGGCGAATACATTTAGCAGAAACAATGATACGATCTGTCCCGGCATCAGACCGATACAGCCGGGCTGGTCTTGCTTCAGGCGATGCGCTTAGATACTGCTAAGTCCGGCAGCTTAGAACACCCACCGCGGCTTCTACGCTAAAGGAAGCATATCACCCAAGCAAAATCCACGATTCATGGCCAGCATCTTCATCACCGGATCTACGGACGGACTCGGCCAAATGGCCGCCCGCGAACTCATTAAAAGCGGACACGACGTATATCTCCACGCCCGCAATGCCGACCGTGCCGGCGACGCCCGCAAAGCCCTGCCCGAGGCCGCCGGCGTCCTGGTTGCCGATCTGAACGATCTCGACGCCACCCGCCGGCTCGCGGAGGAAGCCAATGCCATCGGCACCTTCGATACGGTGATCCACAATGCCGCCGTCTACCGCGTCAACAGCAGCCTCATCGCCCGGGTGAACGTCCTTTCCCCCTACTTGCTCACCTGTCTGATGCATCAACCAAAGCAACTGGTCTACCTCAGCTCGAATGACCACACCTGGGGCAAGTGGAAAGCCAGTGAGCTCGGGAAGGACAAACCGGATATGACCTACGCCGACTCCAAGCTGCTCATCGCCAGCTTCGCCCTCGCCGTAGCGCGAAAATGGCCGGACGTCCGCTCCAACGCAATCGACCCGGGCTGGGTACCCACCAAGATGGGCGGCTCCAGCGCGCCGGACGATCTCGACAAAGGTTACGCTACCCAGGTATGGTTGGCGGATGGCAAGGACCCCAAAGCCGGGGTAAGCGGACGCTACCTCTACCACAAGCGGGACGGCGAGCTGCAGGATCAGGCCCGGGATACCCACAAGCAGGAGGCCCTGATCGATACTTGCGCACAGATCACCGGCGTACCGTTTCCGGATCAGGCCTGATAATTCGTTACGACATAAGCCAAGCGGGCGGCGGAGCGCAGGTAAAAGACCTTTGGAACTGCCAGGGGGCGTCCTTCCCGTGCTGATGTCTTGTACGGCCTGCCTTTGACGAGGCACGAGCCTCGGAGCGCGGCAAACGTTACCTTGGGTTATGGATTCAGTCAACTGCATCACGACATTCTACACCGCCTTCGCCCGCGGCGACAGCGCCGGCATGATCGCCTGCTATCACCCGGACGTCACCTTCCGCGATCCGGTATTCGGGGAACTGCACGGCCCTGAAGCCCGCGGCATGTGGGAAATGCTCTTGTCTGGCAAATCCGCCGAACTGCAGGTCGACTTTGCCAATGTGCAATCTGATGCAGATACGGGAAGCGCCGATTGGACCGCCCGCTACCACTTTGGAAAGGACCGCCGCCCGGTGGTGAACGAGGTCCATGCACGTTTCCGATTCCGGGACGGGTTGATTTACGAGCATACCGATTCTTTTTCCAGCTACCGGTGGGCGCGGCAGGCCCTCGGTCCGGTGGGTTGGCTGCTGGGCTGGACGCCCTTTCTCCGGGCAAAGGTTCGAGCAACTGCGCGGCAAAAGTTGACCGACTATCTTTCTACCTGCGCTCCGGCGCCATAAACCGCTTTTGGCATGCAAACCTACTCCCGCCCCCTCCGCTGGGGCATTATCGGCTGCGGCGACGTCACCGAGGTGAAGAGCGGGCCGCCCTACCAACTCACGGACGGCTTCGAGCTGGCCGCCGTCATGCGGCGCGACAAGGCCAAACTCGCCGACTACGCCGCCCGCCACGGGGTAGACAAAACCTATACCGACGCCCAGGCCCTCATCGACGATCCGGAGATCGACGCCGTGTACATCGCCACGCCGCCCGATAGCCACCACGACTACGCCCTGCGCGTGGCCGCCGCCGGTAAGCCCTGCTGCATCGAGAAACCGCTGGCCCCGTCTTACGCGGAGAGTCAGGCGATCGAAGCGGCCTTCGCCGCGAAGGACCTGCCGTTGTTCGTTGCGTACTACCGACGTACCCTGCCGCGCTTCGAGCAGGTGCACGACTGGCTACGGGAAGGCGCCATCGGGACGGTGCGCCACATCAGCTGGCAACTGTGTAAGCCGCCTTCGAAAACCGATCTGGCGGAGACCGAAAACTGGCGGACCGAAGCGGAGGTCGCCCCCGGCGGCTACTTCGACGATCTGGCCAGCCACGGACTGGACCTGTTTACTTACCACCTGGGAAAGATCAAGGACGTGTACGGCGTCAGCCTGAACCAACAGGGGCTGTACACGGCCAAGGACGCCGTGAGCGCCTGTTGGCTCCACGAAAGCGGCGTCACGGGTATGGGATGCTGGAATTTTGGTAGCCACGCAGCAATAGACCGGGTGGAAATCATCGGTAGCGCGGGTACGATCCGGTATGCGCTCTTCGAGGAGAATCCCGTGGAACTGCAGACGGCGGATCGGCAGGAGTCACACCGTATCGATCATCCCCGGCACGTACATCAACAACACGTGGAAGCGATGGCCGGGCAATTACTGGGCGGGGGACAAGCGCACCCTTCGACCGGTGCGACCGCCGCGCATACCAGCTGGTTAATGGACCGCATCCTGGGGAAAATCTGAGCTTGACAGCCGGAAAAGGCAAAATGGGGTTGCGCAACAGCCTAAGGTGCACTAACTTTGAATTATAAAGTACTTAATTTTAATTAGGCTTGCGCCTTGTCCTAGCCCTCTCGCATTCCATGTCCGCTGTACTAACCATTACCCGCCTCTCCAAAACTTACCCCGGCGGCGCCCGGGCGCTACGGGGGGTAGACCTGACCGTTCCTAACGGGCTCTTCGGCCTGCTGGGGCCGAACGGTGCCGGGAAGTCGACCCTGATGCGCATCCTCGCCACCCTGCAGGAGCCGGATAGCGGCAGTGTCCGGCTGGGCGATATCGATGTACTGCACGATAAGGATGCCGTCCGGCAAACGCTCGGTTACCTGCCGCAGGAATTCGGCGTTTATCCCAAATCACGGGCCGAGGAACTCCTCGATCACTTCGCCATACTCAAAGGCCTGGCCGGCAAGGGGGAGCGGCGCGATACGGTGGAGGCCCTACTCCGACGAACCAATCTTTGGGACGTACGCCGCCAACGGCTCGGGGGCTTCTCCGGGGGAATGAAGCAGCGCTTCGGGGTAGCGGTGGCCCTGCTCGGTAACCCCAAACTCCTGATCGTCGACGAACCCACCGCGGGCCTGGATCCCGCAGAACGCCTTCGCTTCCTCAACCTGCTAAGCGAACTGGGGGAGAACAGCGTAGTCATCCTTTCTACCCACATCGTAGAAGACGTCAGTGAGCTCTGCAGCCGTATGGCCATCATCGACGCGGGGGAGATCCTACTGGAGGCCGAACCGTTGCGGGCGGTTGCGGACCTGGCTGGCCACATCTGGCGTAAAACGATTGACAAGGCCGAGTTGCCCGGGCTGGAGCGTACCCACCGCGTCATCAGCACCAAGTTGTTGGCTGGCCGCACGGTGGCCCACGTCTACCACCCGGAAGCGCCGGGCGCCGGCTTTGAGCCAGCGGTGCCGGACCTCGAGGACGTCTACTTCAGCACCATGGCGGGCCACGTCGGTCGCCGGCAAATACAGGCGCTATGAATCGCCTGACCGCCGTCTACCATCAGGAAATTCGCTACCAGCTGGGGCACTGGTGGACGTGGCTGATCGCCTTGGCGCTAATGGTCATCGTCTTTTTGCTCACCCGCGACGGCGCCCTGGCGGAGGCCCTGTACGACGACTTTTTCGTCAATTCCCCCTTCAGCATCGCTAAGGGGACGGTAGTGGGCACGCTACTCTGGCTCGTCATCGGGGCGGCGGTGGCGGGGGAGGCCGCGGCACGGGATTTGTCAACCGGCATTTATCCGCTGGTGTACACCACCTCCGTTTCGCGGCGCGACTACCTAGGCGGGAAGTTCCTTGCCGCGCTGTCGATCAACCTGTTGCTGTTGTCGCTGATCCAGGTGGCCACCTTACTGGCCGTGTACCTGCCCGGCGTGGACCCGGAGGTGATCGGTCCCTTCCGGCCGGCGGCCTTCCTCGCGGCGTACTTCTATCTCTCCGTACCCAACGTGCTGGCGGCTACGGCCCTGCAGTTCTACGTTGCCGGCCGCAGCGGACGCCCCATGGGGGCCTACCTGGCCAGCCTGCTGCTCTTTGTACTGTCGTACTTCGTGGCCACCTTCATCGGCGTACAGGGCTACCAGGACGTGGCGAAGTTGCTCGACCTGGTGGGCGTCCATTTCGTGCTCTCCGACCTGTCGCATCAATGGACGCCGACGGAAAAGAGCTACCGCCTGCTGGCACTGGAGGGGCCTGTCCTCACGAACCGGCTCCTCTGGATAGGCATTGCCATCGCCGCGGGTACGCTCACCTACTCGCGCTTTCGCTTCACCCACCGCGCTAGTGGAGGTATTCGGTGGCGGTTCTGGCGGCGCAAGCGATCGGCACCGAGCGCCGCATCCACCGTGCAACCCGGCCCCCTCGTCCTCCCCGCCGTGGATCGGACATTCGATACGGGCACCACCCTGCGGCAGATCCGCGCGGTGGCCGCCGCGTCATACCGGTTCACCGCGCGTAGCTGGGCCGGCCGGGTGCTGCTGATCGTGATTCCGCTGGTCACGGCCATTGCCATCGGCCAGAATATGGTCCTCAACGGCGTACCGGTCATCCCCTCCACGGCGCTGGTGCTGGACGAACTCACCAGTCCGCTCACCGCCGAACTGGGGGCCTGGGTGCTGATTCCCCTGCTCACCATCTACCTGGCCGGTGAGCTGGTGTGGCGCGAGCGGGAGCAAGGTATTTACCAGCTTACGGATACGTTGCCGGCCTCCGGCTGGGTCCCTGTGCTCGGGAAGTACCTCGGTCTGGTGCTGGTCCTCGCGTTGTTCGCCTTGCTACAGTGCGGCGCGGGGATGGCGGCTCAGGCCCTGGCGGGCTATTACGATTTCGAGCCGCATTTATACCTTTTCGTACTGCTCGGCCTCCAGCTCCCGGAGTACCTGCTGTTTGCGGCGCTCGCCCTCTCGCTACATGCCTTGGCTAACCATAAATACATCGGTCACCTCGTGGCGGTGCTGGCCTACGTTCACATCGTGGTCCCCTTTCTCTTCGGTGTGGAGCATCCCCTGCTGATCTTTAGCGCTGGACCCCGCTGGACCTACTCCGAGATGCTCGGCTTCGGCCGCTCGCTGCCCGCCTGGGCATTATTCAAGCTGTACTGGGTGGCGTGGGCGCTGTTCTTCCTGGTACTCGCCCGCCTTTTTTGGACGCGCGGTTTGGGCGACGGCGCGCAGGTAAAAAGAGCCCGGCAACGGTTGCGCGGTTCCCCTGCTTCGGTCCTGGTCTTCGCGGCGGGAGGGGTACTCGCCTTCGGTAGCTATTTGCTCTACGACATGCACGTACGGAACGATTACCGCGGTACCGCCGAGGCCAAGGACCGGCAGGCTCAGTATGAGCGACGGTACGCCCGCTACGCCAAGCTGCCGCAACCGAAGCCCGCGGCCACCGATTTACAGGTAGATATATTCCCCAATGACGGAGCACTCGAGATATCCGGCCATTACGTGCTGATCAACGGGGGGGACGAACCGATCGATACCCTGATCGTCAGTTCCGCTCCCAACGCGGACACGAAACCCCCAGTCTTCGACCGCCAAACCCGGCCGGTGGTGGAGGATGCAGACCTGGATTTTCGCTCCTTCGTCCTCGACCGGCCGCTACTCCCCGGCGACAGCCTGCGCATGGACTTCCGGTTGTCCGCGGCCTCGGCGGGACTGACCGGCTCCGGCTTCGCGACCGGCGTGGAACCCGGAGCGAGCCTGTTCACCAATGCCTACCTGCCCAAGATCGGCTACGACGCTAGCCGGGAGATCCTTCCCCCGAGCGAACGCCGGGAGTACGACCTGCCGCCGCGGCCACTGGTACCTTCCCTCTTCGACGGTCCGGTAGGCGACGGTGGTCGCCGGGGCGGAAGTGCGCTCTCGGTTACGATGGGCACGGCAGCCGGTCAGGTAGCGGTAGCGCCCGGCGAACTAGTGGATAGCTGGAACGAGGACGGGCGCAGCTACTACCGCTACGTCACCAGCGCCCCGATTGGCGGCGAGATCCCGTTCTACTCGGCCGATTATGCCATCCGGGAGGCGCGGCGGGAGCACGTGGGGGTCCGGCTGTACCACCACCCCGCGCATACGCGCAACGTAGAGCGGGTCATGGAAAGCGCGCTGGACGCCCTTTCCTGGTACAGCGCGCATTTCGGTCCCTACCCGTACGATCACCTGACGATCGTGGAGCGCTCGGGGGACGGCACCGGTATGCACGCCGACGCGAGTATCATCCGCTACACGGAAAAGAACGCCCGGTGGGATATCGACGACGCGGCCGGTACGCTCGACCTGCCCTACGTCATTACGGCCCACGAGATGGGGCATCAGTGGAATCTCCCCGCCGCAATGGTGGAGGGTGCGCCGGTACTTTCGGAAGGGCTGGCCTGGTACAACGGCATCCGCCTTACGGAGCAGGTCAAAGGCCGCAAGCAACTGCGCCGGCTGCTCGATTTCCTGCACCGGCCGTACCCCTATCCGCCGATGCGCCACGGGGAGCCGCTGCTGCGGGGCATCGATCCGCATATGGCGTACCGCCGCGGGCCTTTTGCCCTCTACACCTTGGGTGAGTACAGCGAGGCGGACAGCATCGACACCGCCCTGCGCCGCCTGCTCGCCCGTCACCGGCAACCGGAAGCTCCATTGGCCACCACCCTTGACCTGTACGCCGAGCTGGAGGACGTCCTGCCGGATACCCTGCATCCGCTGCTGCACGACCTTTTTGTAGAGAATACCTTCTGGGAGTTCGATACGCGCGAGGCTACCGCCCGCCGCCTCAACGACGACCGCTGGGAGGTTAGCCTGGAAGTAGACGCCCGCAAGGTTGTCGCCGATACCGCCGGCGTGGAATCCGAGGTACCCCTCGACGACTGGGTGTACG
Source organism: Lewinella sp. IMCC34191 (assembly GCF_003390935.1). Taxonomy (GTDB): domain Bacteria; phylum Bacteroidota; class Bacteroidia; order Chitinophagales; family Saprospiraceae; genus Neolewinella. The sequence goes on from NZ_QNQZ01000012.1 coordinate 16,098, forward strand.
TCGGGGCGGTGGGCCAACGCGCGGGGGAGGAACCGCTGTACTACCGTCGCCACCGCATCCGTTCCGGGGAGCAGACCATCACTTTCACGCTGGATGATCGCCCCCGCGGCGCCGGCCTCGACCCCTATCACTTGCTGGACCTGGCCGACAATGAGGACGATAAAAACTACCGAAGGGTAACGGTACGGGAGTGAGCACCGCTTGCGACCACCACCCGCCGTAAATTTTGCATCCTAGCTGATGTTAACGTTTACGCTATGGTACTATGGTTCCTGGGATTATGCGGGCTGGTGCAACTGGCGTTCTACGCCTTGGCCGCCGGGAGAGAAGGCAGCAGCGCGAAACGGCATGCCACCTGTGCGGCGATGGTGGTCATGCACGCGGTAGTTTTTCCACCTTATTTCATGCCGGAAATTACCGCCGCGGGGTGTGGTATGCCCGTACTCCTTACGTACGTGACCTTCTGGATTTTCGGAATCGGATCGACGGTATTCATCCACTTACTTACCGCGATCATCCTACGGGCTTGCCGCGGTTGAATTTCGGTTTCTGCGTTTCAACAATATATGGGAGGTATCTACGGCTGACATGGCTGGGCTCACCCATGACGTGTATTGCGCCAGGACGCGGAAACTTCTATTCAATGAAATTTTTGCGGAAATCGATCAAGCAATCTCCATCGCCTAGTTGGGGAAGGTATTTTCTGTATCCCGTTATGGAGGTGGTGCTGACCATTCTCGGGATGCTTACTGCCCTTCACCTTAACGATAATAAGGAGGCCCGTGGAAAGGAGGCCATCCGGGAGAAGTACGTATCGCTATTGGTGGAAGACTTCCCAACTGGAAGCAAAGCGCTACCGCGATATCCTGCACGAACTGAACAGCCTGACGGCATTGCTACAGGCAGAAGTCCCATAGGTGCCAATCTAAGATCGAGGTAAACTGGAATTTCCCTGGAATGTCTTGCGCCTTATCGAAAAGGCAAACGGTTGGTAGGAACTATTGCGGGAGGGGGCGTAGTATTGCCCGCTCATTCGGATTCCCGGCAATGACATAACTCCCTATAGCATGCGCTTCTTCCCCTCTCTGGCCTGTCTATCTATTTTGCTGTCTTTCGGCTCCTGCTCCACCCCCGTAGCCCGGCCCGCAACCGCCGCCACAAGCGATGCGGGTTGGACGGACCTCATCGACCCCGATCTTTCCCAGTGGGATACCTACCTCAGCTTTCGCCACCAACTGGGCTACGATGGCTCCGCGCCGGTGGATGCAAACGGAAACCTGATTGAGCCCATCGGTATGAACCCGGAAGGCTACGGTGTCTTCGCCTCGGCTAAGGAGGACGGAGTGGACGTGATCCGCGTCAGCGGGGAGGTCTACGGCTGCCTGATCTCGAAGGAGACGTATGCGGACTACCACCTGCAGGTCCAGTTCCGGTGGGGCGATAAGAAGTGGGTGCCGCGGCAGGACCTGCTGAAGGACAGCGGCGTGCTGTACCATTCCATCGGTGAGCCGGGCGCCGAGCACTGGCGTACCTGGATGCTCAGCCAGGAGTTCCAGATTATGGAGGGGCACACCGGCGACTACTGGAACCAGGCCAGTTCCGCCATGGACATTCGCGCCTACACCCCCGAGTACCTGATGAACCCCATGGCGGACGCGACCCAGGATTACCTGCACATCGGCGAAGGCGGGCCCTACAAGAACTACTGCCTCCGCAGCAACAACTACGAAAATCCCCACGGTGAGTGGAACACCCTGGACCTGATCTGCTACGGCGATAAAAGCCTGCACATCGTCAACGGAGAAGTCGTCATGATCCTGAAGAACAGCCGGTACGTGAACGACGCGGGAGAGGTGTTGCCGCTCACCGAGGGGAAGATTCAACTGCAGAGCGAGGCGGCGGAGGTCTTCTACCGGGGAATCCGGATCCGCCCGCTCGAAACTTTACCGGCGGACTACGCGGCCTTATTTTAAGTATCGTACTTTTCGAGGCTCATTGCTACAGTACATGCCGGAACCGTCGATCACTTATCGTCCAGCCACGCCCTTTGACGCCCCGCGTATCGCTGCCCTGCACGCCCGCAGCTGGCGGGAGAACTACCGGGGTGACTTGCCCGACACCTTTCTGGACAAGGAGGTACTCTCCGAGCGACTAAGTGTCTGGACGGAGCGCTTTTCCGCGCCCAACGATGGAATGCGGGTCATGCTGGCGGAGCGGGACAACGAGCTCGTCGGCTTTTGCTGCCTCTTGCTGCACCACGATCCGAATGATGGGACGCTGTTGGATAATCTGCACGTTCGTCACGACCTGCAGGGGTCGGGTATCGGGCGTCGCCTCATCCGCTGGGCGGCCATCACCACCGTAGCCGAAGATCCAAAGGGTCGGCTATACCTGTGGGTACTCAAGAATAACACCGCCGCCGCAGCCATGTACCGACACATCGGCGGGCGCACGGGCCGCACGGAAAGCAAGCAATTGCTACCCGGTCGGCCAGAGCTGGTCGAGGCCGTGGCGGTGCATTTCGATGCGGAGGAGTTGGTTTAGGGGAGGGGGAAGTTGGTGAATTAGTGAATTTTTGAAGGACTGAATGGGCGGGGGTGCTCGCCTGCGGCTCGTGCGGCATAGGGTTTGCAAAAGTGTGAATTAGTGGATGCTTGAAGGACTGAATGGGCGGGGGTGCTCGCCTGCGGCTCGTGCGGCATAGGGTTTGCAAAAGTGTGAATTAGTGATGCTTGAAGGACTGAATAGGCGGGGATGCTCGCCTGCGGCTCGTGCGGCATTGGGTTTGCAAAAGTGTGAAGTAGTGGATGCTTGAAGGACTGAATAGGCGGGGATGCTCGCCTGCGGCTCGTGCGGCATTGGGTTTAACACGGAGAGCTGCACAGAGGTATTACTGAGGGATAACTGTAGCAGGAGCCGCTGCGCGGTTGAGCGTCTACCGCAGAGAAAGGCAGCACCGCAGTCGACAATCCGTAATGTGCATGAAGTGAAATAGCCAGCCGCAGGGGGCCAAAACTTTTCCATTGAAGGCTGGGGCGGTGACCGGAGAGAAAGGGCGGTCTGGAGATTAGTAGTCCAAACTGTCAACCAAAAAGCCGCGCAGGTTAATATTGACCGTTGCTTCGTTGTTTCTGGATGCCTCAATGCGCAGGTATTCGCCGGGACCGATCACCATTATCGGGGTTTCGCTGGTGATAAAGTTCTGTTCGGCCAGGTTGCCGGTCATACGGAAACCGTTATCGCGGTCGCCGAACCCGCTGTCGCTAGCGCTCGACGAAAAGAAGGCCAGGGCAAAGCGCTCGGGGCTAAAGGTGAAGAAGTTCGGCATTACGTTGATGGACGTAATTAAAAGGTATTGTCCGGCTGGTGGGGTGATGATCCGGGAGTTATCGTCGCGGGTTTCGAAATAGACGGTTGCTATTTCCTCCGGGCTGATGTTGGGCGAGTAGGCAGTAATGTACCGCGCCGTAGTGCCGGGCAGTCCGTCGGAGGAACTGTTGGTAAAGCTTTTCCAGTCCTTCCCATCGTAGCCCTGAAAATCGGCCTCGGATCCGTTGTAGCGCATGGTGCCGGCGGTGGGAGCCATCGCGTCGTCCCCCACCTGAATTTTTCCGTTCACGTCCAGCGCCTGTTCCGGCTCCGTGGTATTGACGCCTACCTGGGCGAATAGCCCCAGGGGCATCACCAGGAACAATAATAATTTGATTCGATGTAGCATGGTGTGGTATTTGCCTGCTTCATTCCTGCACGCTGGAAAAGGTTACTCCGCCAAAATTCTTTTACGTACCCGCATGCACGACCGGTGCCACTCCACACAAACCCTTACCTTCCTCGAACCCCGTACCCCACACCCAGCACCCAGCACCCAACTATGCCCCGCCCCTACATCCTAGCCGAAACCAACTGGAAGCACCTTAAAGACGCCACCGTCGAACTGGCCATCCTCCCCTGGGGCGCCACCGAGGCGCACAACTACCACCTGCCCTACGCTACGGACAACATCGAGGCGGAAGGCCTTGCCTACGAAGCCGCGCGGTTGGCCTACGAGCGGGGAGCAAAGATCATGGTCCTACCCACGATCCCCTTCGGCGTGAATTCGGGGCAAACCGACATCTTCCTGGACATGAACCTCAACGGGAGTACGCAGCTGGCCATCCTGCGCGACCTGATCCAGGTGCTTGACCGGCAGGGAGTGAAAAAGTTATTGGTGTTCAACAGCCACGGCGGCAACACCTTCAAGCCGCTGCTGAAGGAACTCGGACTGGAATTCCCCGACATGTTCCTCTGCACCTCCAATTGGTTCCAGGCCATGGACAAAACGCAGTACTTCGAGGAGATGGGCGATCACGCCGATGAAATGGAGACCAGCCTGGTGATGTATCTACGTCCGGAACTGGTGCTGCCGCTGGATGAAGCGGGGCCGGGAAAAGAAAACAAGCACCGCATCGCGGCCTTTGGAGAGGGCTGGGTCAGCCACGAGCGGCGCTGGTCGCAGATCACCGACGATACCGGCGTAGGGAATCCGCGGAAGTCGAGCGCCGGGAAGGGAGAGCGCTTCTTCCGGGACGTGACGGCGAAGTTCGCGGACCTGTTCGTCGAGCTGGCCGCCCTCGACGTCGATAATATGTACGAATAGGTGGTTTTGCCCGGCTCGGAATCAACATGTTAGATACCTCTGCTTTCTAGTGGTGGCTCCCGCCCCGGAGCACCGTATTACAGACACTACCGAAGAAACACTGACATGAAAACCGCTCTCACCTTTTCCCTGCTTTCCACCCTGCTTATTGTAACCGGATCGATGCTGAAACTGCTGATGCCCGGCTATTCATTGCTGCATGACGGCCTGCTCGTCACCGGACTGCTCTGCCTGGTCCTGGCCTTATTGACCCTATCGTACAAAGACTTCCTCGGAGGGGCGGCCGGATGATCCGCCTTCGTTCGGTGGCACCTGGCCGACCCGAACGGCGACGGCCGCCTGGATAGCATCGAAACCGATTCCTACGAGGTCAATCGCTACTACCTCAACCGGCCTCCGGAGTGAGATAACGGAACGCTATCTTAACCGGATGAAGTGGTTCATCCCGCCGGTCCTTACTACCTGCTGCGTCGCACTTATGGTGTTGCTGGACCGGGCCTTGCCGCTTGCCGGCCTCTTTCCGGCAAGTATTCGGATTGCCGGCATCGTTCTGCTGACCGCCGGTTTTCTGATGATCGCCGCGGTTGGCTTGCTGTTGCTGCGGCGCGATACGGAGGTCCATACCTTCGGCCGGCCGCGTAAGCTGGTGACCGAAGGATTATTTCGTTTTAGCCGTAATCCGATCTACCTCGGCTTTTTACTTAGCCTGATTGGCGTCTGGATCTACCTCGGGTCGCTCTCGCCGGTAGCGGGCTGCTTGATTTTCTTCGTCGTTGCCGATCGCTGGTACATTCCCTTCGAAGAGCGTCAGCTGGAGCGGGCGTTCGGACCTGCGTACGGCACCTACCGGGCAGGCGTGGGGCTCTGGCTGTGGTTTCTTCGCGGCTGACTAATATCGGGCAACCTGGCTTTCAATCCATCGTCACTCAGCTTATGAATTGGTTATTCCTTTTACCGTGCCTCCTCGCCTTTATTCGCCCGTTAATGGGCCAGGACAGCCTGCGCCAGGTCTTCCTGGACTGTGGCGTACAGGGCAGCATCACCCTGTACGATTACCGGGCAGGCAAGTGGATCGCCAGTGACATCAACGACAGTCACCGGGAAACCCTGCCGGCGTCCACTTTCAAGATCTTGCATACCCTGATCATCCTGGAGGAGCGGGCGGTGGCGAACGCACAGGAAACGATTCCCTGGCCGGGGCACACCGATACCGTGAAGTACGGCTACCGCCCGGAAATCTACCACGACATGAGTCTACGTCGCGCCTTTCGCGCTTCCGCCGGCTGGGCCTACGTCGAGCAGGCTAAAAAGATCGGTAAAGAGAAATATCATCAGTACCTGGTCGCGGCGGATTACGGCAATGGCGATCTATCGATTCAAGACCCCGACTTCTGGAACTTCGGCGGATTCGGGGTGACACCCGTCAACCAGATCGAGACACTCATCGGGGTATACGAAGAGACGCTGCCCTTCCGTCCGGAAACCTTCACGGTCCTCAAAGATCTCATGGTTGAAGAGCAAACGGAACACTACACCCTGCGGGCCAAGACCGGCTGGACCCGTGACGGTGGTATGAACACCGGCTGGTGGGTCGGCTACTTCGAGATGGCGGATAATGTCTGGTTCTTTGCCACCCGCCTGCACCGACAGCTTGGGCAGGACGGTCCGGATTTCGGTAATTGCCGCAAGGAAATCACACGCAGGGTACTGGGCGACCTTATTCCGCTTGACTAAGACTTGCTGGAATAATAAGGGCGGCGGAGCGCAGGTATAAAGCTGATCGGTCAAACGAGGACATCCGTCGAAAGAACGCGGCATAACAGCTAATGGGCCCTTTGCTTGTAAATCTCTCAGCATCATCGTCACCAAAAGCTCCACACCATGTCAACCAGCATGCGGGCCGCTATTCGGACGGACTACGGTCCTCCGGAACGTATTGCCGTCACCACCGTTCCGAAGCCGGTACCGGGCGATCATGACCTTCTCGTCCGGGTACGGGCGACCACTGTGAACCGGACGGACTGTGCCAATCTCACCGGTCGTCCGCTGGTCATGCACCTGGTATTGGGCGTGCGCCACCCACGGGAAGTTCGCATCGGTACGGATTTCGCCGGCGAAGTAGTGGCCGTGGGGAGTGCCGTCACGGCCTACCGGATCGGCGACCGCGTTTGTGGTTTCCGGGACACGGGTTTGGGCGGACAAGCCGAGTACATTACGATCCGGCAGGATGGCCCGTTAATGACCATCCCGCCTGGGTTGGATTTCGCGACGGCGGTAGCCAGTCTGGAGGGGGGGCATTACGCCTACTCCTTTTTTCGTCGTTCCGGCGTGGAAAGCGGTGACCGGGTGCTGGTCAACGGGGGTAGCGGAGCCATTGGCTCGGCCCTGTTGCAGTTTGCGGTGGCGTGCGGTGCGCGGGTGACCTCCACGACCGCTCCCGAATACCTGGAAGCGGTGGCGGCGCTGGGAGCATCGCGCGTAATGGATTACACTAGCGAAGACTTCACCCGATCACCGGCGCAATACGATTACGTCTTCGACGCGGTGGGTAAAAGTACCTTCGGACGGTGTAGGCCCATACTGGAGGAACGGGGTATTTATATCTCCTCCGAGGCCGGACCGTACCTGCAAAACGTGTTCTATACCTTGGGCACGGCGCTTATTCGGTCAGGGAAACGGGTACTGTTTCCGGTTCCCCTCAGTCCGAAAGAAAGCCTGCCCTTCATTCGCCGCCAATTGGAAGCGGGAACTTTCCGTCCGTTACTGGACGATTCACGCTATACACTGGACAACATCGCCGAGGCCTATCGCTACGTCATGAGCGGCCGGAAGCGAGGCAACGTGATCGTAGACGTCGCTTAACCCGCTTTCTCCGCCGCGACGAGACGCATCACGTACAGCATGTCCCGTCCGATCTCTCGGAAGCGTTCGTCGTAGACGGCTTCTTCAGCGGGGGTGCCGTCAGCGGCCTTCGGATCGTCGTAGGGAATAGCGAACCGGCGATCGGCTTTCGGGACGACCGGACAGTCGGCCGCCGCCGCGGAGCATACCATGACGGCGGCAAAGTCACTTTGGGGATTCGGATCGGCGTCGTAGACCTTGGAAAAGGCGAGGTAGGGAGGCATTTCCTTCCGCCACCGGATGGGGTAGTGTGGGTTTTCGGTTTGGGTTGTTTCCGCGACATCCAGTCCCGCGCGCCGGAGAACCGCCACCGCGTTCGGATGCAGGGCGGTGGCTTCGGTCCCGCCCGAATAGGTATGGAGACCCTCGACGCTGTAATAATCTGCCGCAATAGCCAACCAAAGCTGCGTAAAGTGGCTACGGCGGGAGTTGTGGGTGCAAATTGCGATGATCCGGCAGGCTTGCTTTTGCTTACACCGGTCGGCCAGGTAGGTAGCCAAAGCGGTGAGGCTGCTGCGACGGTCATCGGATATTTGCAGGTACTGCCCGGTGAGCGTGCGGCAAAGCGCTTCGATTGACGGGAGCAGGCGGGTAGGATGGGCCATGAAAGAGGGGAAAGTGAGTGTTAAGATTTATTGCCCACGTGCATCGGTTAGTGAAAGCATCGTTTGAAGGGCAGTATTTATTGCCCGGAGCCAGGCTACCGGACCGATCATCCCTCCAAAAGTTGATCGATCCAGGGTAACGGGACTGAGAGACATTTTTTTGCGTGGTATCGGGTGATTGTTCGCCGGGTATACCACGGGACTATTAAACAAGACACGATGAAAGAGCAAACACTCAACGGGTATGCACCCGTGCGAAAACTCCATTTCCAAGACCTCCTACCCTGGACGGCGCCCATCCTACTCTGGATCGGCATTTTCCTCTGCCTCTTCGAAAGCAACTTCACCGACCCCCGCGTCCTCACGGCCCTCGCCCTATTAAGCGTGGCTACCGCGATCACCTACTACCGGTCTGAGGCGGGTGCCCTGCTTACCCTCCCGGTCATTATCGCCGGCGTATTGGGCCTGGCGGTATTCTTCCCCGTACAGTTTAGTGCCGGCGTCGAACTGGGACTGTTCAACCTCAATTTCGACCTGCTGCTCATCCTGATCGCGGTCGTTCACTTCCTGACTAACCGGCAGGCTTTTCTGCCCGTCCGCAAAGAGCCGACTCCTCGCCAGCAACAACGGGAGCTGCGCCGCGCGATCGCTATCTATAAGCAGCAATTCGCGCATATGGACCTCCCGGAACTGGAGTATATCGCCGAAGATCGCCGGTTCATTCCCGCCGCCGTGGAGGCAGCTCGCGAACTCATCCAGTCTTTTGACCATGAGTAAGGACGTCGCCTACCTACGCCAAATGATGCACGTCGGCAACTTTCCCCGGATTATCAGCCGCACGGACTATTTGGATACGGCGAGAAATTCACCGGAGGGCATCGAAATGCTGACGTACCGGGCCCACGCCCTCGCCGCGCTGCACCGGGATGAGGAGGCCGTATCCACGTACGACCAAATTATCGAGCTTGGCGGACAAACCGCCCAGCTGTATCTGGATAAGAGCATACTAGAAATTACGCTTGGTCGCTTTGCCGAGGCCCGGAAGAGCTTACGAAACCTGTTGCTTCTAGAGCCGCATAATATTCACGCCCTCCGTAATTTGATTTACGTAGCCGAAAGCTGTCACGAGTGGCAGGAAGTGCTGCGTTTATCCGAGAAGAGCCTGGCGATCGAACCGGATGGGATTGACTTGTTGCTCGCGCGGGCCGATGCATTTCGGCACTTAGGACAGGGCCAAATGTCGATTAAAATAGCGGAGCAAGCCATGGTGCACGCCGAAGATGAAGAAGATGTGTCTTTAATCCGTACGACCCTGGCATGGACCTATACCTCCATGAAAGACTGGACCGGGGCGGAGCAAGAGCTCCGGTCGGCCATAGAAGCGTACGATGAATTTGCCGATTCGCATTTCCTCCTGGGATGGGCACTGGCCGAAAGCGGAAAGGCCGTGACGGGGCTACAGGCAGTCGAGCGCTCGTTTCAATTGGACCCCGACAACGCGTATGCCTATAAGGTCAGAGCAGTTATTCTGCTGAAGTTGGGCCAGCGAGACAGAGCCATTGCTGATTTACAGCGGGCCAAAGAATTGGATTATCGGCTCGATTACGACGAAGAAGTGGATATGCTCTTGCAGCGATTCCGTAAATAAAAAGCGCCCACTCCATCAGAGACGGAGTGGGCGGCGTAAGTGTTATGGGTAATAGGTGCTTTACTGTGAAAAGATAATTAAAGCAGAATATGTGGTTAAAACGGTGGAATGCCAGCCTTAGCATGGCTTAAGGGGGGTGTTAACAAATAATCCTCAGCGCTATATGTTGGGGCCTAGTCGAAGTTGGCGTAGCCCGTTTCCCCTTCGCCGGTCCGGATGCGGTAGAAGCGATCGGTGGCCGAGAGTACGGTGACGGGCTCCTCGTTGTCGAGTTGGCGAACCACCACGTCCTGATCGCGGGCGGGGCTGCGGCGCAGGTAATGCCGTCCGCTCGCGGGTACCCGGACCGGTATAGCATCTTCGTCAAGGGAGTAGCGCAAATCGTCGGGTTCACCGTCCGGGCCGAGCAGGTACGGAAACGGATCGCGGGCACCGTTGCGGTAGATGCCGAAGTGCAGGTGGGGCGGTGTCGTGCGGGCGTTACCCGTATTGCCTACCAGTCCGAGGGTGTCGCCTCGGGAGACGATCTGCCCCGGACGAACCAACTGGCTATCCAGGTGGGCGTAATAATACGTGAGTCCCCGACCTTCGCCATCGCGCAGCCAGACGGTCTTGCCGCCGAGCCCCCCGATCTTGGTGGAGCGGACGATACCGTCCGATACCGCCACCAGGGGCGTGCCGCGCGGCGCGAAAATGTCGTTGCCCTTATGCTGGCGGGCGCCGCCCGAACGGCTATCGCCCCAGAAGGACTGGATATTGCGCGAACTGTGGCCCGCTACGGGAAAGAGCAGCGCGGGATCCGTGCGCAATACGAGGGAATAGGCACCCATATCCGCCGGGGCGGATTGGACGACCAGCAGCAGTTCTTCCCCCCCGCGACTATCGGTTTCGTAGACGATCCCGTCTTCTTCGGGTTCCCAGCGGGCGATCGCGTCGTCGGGGTCGATGGCTTGCTGCATCTCGACGGCGAATAATTCACCGAAAACCGGTCCGGTCGTCCCCTTCCTTTCTACCTGAACGGTGAGCATCCGGCCGGCTGGCAGGTAAAAGCGATAGGAGAGCGCGGTCAATTCCAGCTCGCCGGTACGCCGCACCACCTCGCGGTGGGGCAAATCGATCAGGAGCGTATCGCGCAGAGCGCTCACGAAGGCAGAGTCCCAGGCGGCCGTAAGCGAATCGCCGGTTGGCAGATCGCGGAGGTAATCGCGGGCGAACGATTCCCGGGGAGTGCGCCGGGTAACGATGTCTTCCACCTTATCGGCTACGTCGTCCAGAAAACCGTTGCAGGCACAGGCGGAAAGGAGGGTGAGCAAGGCCAGCAGGACAAAGGATGCCGGGCTCGTTATCAGGCGATTACGCATGCTCCGAAAACAACGGTCCGGCCATATGGATGCGCGTTAAGAAAGCTTTAACGCCGCCCCTCGCCGGCTAAACACGCCGGTGAAACGGTCGGTTCCATCAGAAAAGCCATGGCAAAGGATCACGGACCCAGCGTGAAGAACGACGAGCAGTACGAAGCCCTGCGCGACGAGGGAATGAGCAAGCAAAAAGCCGCCCGCATCGCCAACACCCCGAACGCCGGCAAGAAGGGCGGGAAGGCCGAAAACTACGAGGACCGCACCAAGGACGAACTCTACCAGCAAGCCAAAAAAGTGGGCATCGAAAGCCGCTCTAAGATGAACAAGGAGGAGTTGATCGAGGCGCTGCGTAATAATTGATCCGGACCCTCCGAGGTCCTACGTACACGCGCAGTTCCTGATGCTTTTCGTGCTGGTGACAGCTATAGGACCTTGGGGTGTGGCCGACCCGGACACCACGAGGTCCTAACGTACACTCGCGGGTCCTGGTGATTTTCCCTAACGGGGAAGCAGCTCAGGACCTCGGAGTGTGGCCGTACGCAGTAGGCGACCTGCGAGTGTCCGGCCTCCGGTAGCAGCACAAGAACTCGGAGCGTGCCCGACCCGGACACCACGAGGTCCTACGGACACTCGCGGGTCCTGGTAATATTCCCTAATGGGGAAGCAGCTGAGGACCTCGGAGTGTGGCCGTACGTAGTAGGCGACCTGCGAGTGTCCGGCCTCCGGTAGCAGCACAAGAACTCGGAGCGTGCCCGACCCGGACACCACGAGGTCCTACGTACACTCGCGGGTCCTGGTAATATTCCCTAATGGGGGAGCAGCTGAGGACCTTGGGGTGTGGCCGACCCGGACACCACGAGGTCCTACGTACACTCGCGGGTCCTGGTGATTTTCCCTAACGGGGAAGCAGCTCAGGACCTTGGAGTGTGCTTGACCCGGACACCACGAGGTCCTACGTACACTCGTGGGTCCTGGTGATTTTCCCTATCGGGGAAGCAGCTGAGGACCTCGGAGTGTGGCCGTACGCAGTAGGCGACCTGCGAGTGTCCGGCCTCCGGTAGCAGCACAAGAACTCGGAGCGTGGCCGACCCGGACACCACGAGGTCCTAACGTACACTCGCGGGTCCTGGTGATTTTCCCTATCGGGGAAGCAACTGAGGACCTCGGAGTGTGGCCGTACGCAGTAGGCGACCTGCGAGTGTCCGGCCCGTACCGACGCACTCTTACCAAGTGTCCGGTCCAAAGCACTTTCCGGTTTATGGGAAAGGTCTTTACCTGCGCTCCGCCGCCCCAATCAACTTAAGCCGTTCGCGGCGCCTTGTAAGGGTAGCCCCTAAACGGATACGTATGCCCTGGACCGAAAAAGAGAATGCCCTGCACCGCGAATTCACCTTCAAGGATTTTCGCCAGGCTTTTGCCTTCATGACCGAAGTGGCGTTTGCCGCCGAAAAGATGAACCATCACCCGGACTGGACGAATGTCTACAACCGGGTCACCGTCAAACTGAATACCCACGACGCCGGGAACACCGTCACCGACCGGGATCGCAAACTGGCCGAGCAAATGGACGGTATCTTTGCCCGGTATGCCTAAGCTGTTTTTATTGCTGCTAAGTTGGGTCGTGTGGGGTGCCGCTATCGCGGGGGAATACCGGTATGTGTTTCACGACGAGGCCCGGTCCATTTACGAAGACGTGATGAAGCTGGAACTGGACCTCGCCGAGGCCGGTATCGACCGGTTACAGCGCACGGAGTCGCAGAATCTCGTGGCGCAGCACCTCGGCAGCTACATCGACTTTTTTCGCCTGTACCTTTCCGGTGACGAGCAGCTGGATGCCCGGCTGCAGGACCGCTTTGACCGCCGGATCGACCTGCTGGAGCGGGGAGATCCCGCCTCGCCTTACTACAACTATGCGCTGGCCGAAGCCTACCTGCACCGTAGCCTGATCGACGTGCGCTTCGAACGGCACTTAGCCGCCTTCCGCTCGCTGAACCGGGCCAATAAATACCTTCGCGACAACGCCGCGCGCTTTCCGGATTTTTTGCCGACCTACAAAGATCTGGGCTTGCTGCACGCGGCCGTGGGCACGATCCCCCCCCAGTACAAGTGGGGCATCGAGCTTTTCAGCTCCCTCACCGGTACGATACCGGAGGGACGCAAGGAGATGCAGCGCGCGATGAGCGAGCGCGATAGCCCGTTCTATACCGAGACGAGCGTGCTCTACGCACTCATGGAACTCTACCTGGCCGATGATGCGGAGCGGGCGTGGGAAATCGTTCGCAAGCTGGACTTACAGCCCGCCACCAACAAACTGCACTGCTTTATAGCTGGCACCATCATCATGCGCAACAATCGCAATGCGGAAGCGCTGCGCTTGCTGGAAAATCAACCGCGTGGCGGAAACAGCGCCGATTTTCCCTATCTCGATTTTATGCTCGGGCAGGCGAAGCTGCGTAGCCTGAACGTGCAGGCGCGCCTGCATTACCGGTCGTTTCTGCTACGCTACCCCGGTCGCCACTTCCGGGAGGAGGCCCTACAGAAGATCGCCTGGTCTTACCTGCTGGAGGAGAACACCGAGCGGTACCACCGGACCATGGCCGAGATCGAAGGGGGGAGTCGCGCGGGCGGTGACGAAAGCGCTACGCGGGAGGCGACGCTGGGTAAAACGCCGCAGCCGGCCCTCCTGAAGGCCCGACTGCTGTTCGACGGGGGATATTTCGAGCGGGCACGCGCGCAGTTGGACGGCATAGACCGATCCACGCTCACCACGGATGAAAACCTGGAGTTCCTCTACCGTACCGGCCGGGTGCTAGACGGCATGGGGGAAGATGCGGGCGCACTATCGTTCTACGAACGAACGATCGCGATGGGTAAGGATAATCCTGCCTACTACGCGTGTAATGCCGCCCTGCAGGCCGGTCTACTGGAAGAGGACAGGGGAAATTTCGTGGCCGCCCGGAAGTACTTCGACCGGTGCCTGGATCTCAGCCCCGCGGAATACCGCACCGGGCTGCACATGATGGCGAAGGCCGGGCTGGACCGGATCGCCGGGCGCTAGAGCAGGCGTTTCTGAATGGTAAAGTAGGTAGCGGGGTTCCGAAAGGTCAGGGTGTCGATCTCCTCCTCGGAGAAATTTTCGGAGCGGAGGACGGGCAGAAAGGCATTGGAAAGAAAGTCCATGGGGCGGCGGCTATCCAGGTCGGGCGGGAAACTGCTGCCATCGTGGCTCAGCAAAACTTGCTCCAGGTAACCAGCCTCGCGCAGCGCGAGGAGCAGCTGCAGATGGCGGTCGAAGGTATCGCTGCCCTGTAATTTACCGGCTTGGTAATAGGGAAGCTTGATGCCGTCCAGGCTTATCCACGCACCGGCTGCGGCGGCTTGCAGGAGCGGCTCGGGGTCGGGGACGTTCTGTGCGTGCGTCCAGGTCCAGGCGGAGGGATGGACCCCTTCCCCTTCCAGAATGATGAGTTGCTGGGCGGCGGCGGGGGCATTATTGCCGGTGTGAACGGCCAGGGAGAGGCCGGTCTCCCGGTGGGTGATGGCGGCAGCCCGGACGAGTTTAGCGTCGATCTCGCTGATGGGGCCGTTGTCTACGGCCGTCTTTACGAAACCGGGTTTGATCCCGGTCTGACCGATACCGTTGGTGAATTCCTCGATCCAGCGAGCCGCGATTTCTTCGGCCGTTAGCTGGTAGGCTTCCTCTGGCACGTACCGGTCTTCGGCTGCTCCGTAGAAACCGGTGTTGGTAATGAGGTGCAATCCGCTTTCGGTCGAGAGCTTGGCCAGCAGGGGCGCGTTGCGGCCGAAGGTTTGGGCGGTGCAGTCGGCGATGGCCGTGATCCCGAGTTCGCCGAGGTAGCGGAGATAGGGAACGACCTCGGCTTCTACCAAAGCTTCGTCGAATTCGGCCGGCTCGGCGGGCGCTTCGCCGAAACGGCTTAGCACGTGCTCGTGGGGGAGGCAGAACCCCAGATCACCGGGATCGATGGGGCCGGCAACCGTCATCACGGTACCCGAGAAATCCTGGATGGGGGGAACGGACGAATTTGACCAGACTTTACCGGATGGCAGGTAGCCGGCGACACTCAGGGCAGCCAGGGTACGCAGGGCATCACGGCGACCGATCGGCATGCTATCAGGCGGTTTTCAACTGGGGTTTGGCCAGTGGCGACCGTTTGGTGAGCAGCTCCGGGGTGAGCCGATCGAAGGCATAGCCCAGGTCGGTGTAGTGCTGAAGCAGGCGAGGCAGAATGTTCCGCAATTTGTCTTCGGCCTTGAGGCTGTCGTGCAGTACGACGATGCTACCCGGGCGGGCGTTCTCGACGACGTTGTCGAAGCAGTCGTCGGGGGTCAGCTCCGGATCGAAATCACCGCTCAGCACGTCCCACATAACGATCTCGTAGTGGCGTTGTAGGAATTGGGCCTGACTTGGCTTCAGCCGCCCGTAAGGGGGACGGAAGAGGGAGGTCTTTAACTGGACGGCGGAGTGGCGGATATCGTGGAAGTAGGGCACGTTGTCCGTTTTCCAACCGTCGAGGTGATGGGTCGTGTGGTTGCCGATGGTGTGGCCGGCGGCAATTACCTGGCGCATTACGTCCGCGTAACGGCGAGCGTTGTTACCGACGCAGAAGAAGGTGGCTTTGGCATCGAATCGCTCGAGTTGCTCCAGGACCCAGGGGGTCAGGTGGGGGATCGGGCCATCGTCGAAGGTGAGGTAAATCGTAGGCTTTTCACTCGCCGCTTCCACCCGCCAGTGGAAGTTGGGGAAGAGTTTCTGAATTACCCTGGGTGTCTTAATGAGGTACATGGTTGTGCGGAATCTTGAGAGGAAAATAACTTGTGTTGTGTATGGCGTGTCAGAAAACCAGGGTTAAAGACCAATCAACGGGGGAGGGGATCGAGGGTTCGGTGCGAACCAGGCCGTAGATAACTACCTTTGCCGAAAATCCGGAACAGCACCCGTTGACGGTTGCTTTTAAAACGTTATAGCGGCAAGTATTGCTGCTTTCCTAATAAAATTTTCCAATCTGCTGTCCGCTTAATTACAATGTATGCAAAACGTTCGTGTCCGATTCGCTCCTTCTCCCACCGGTGCCCAACATATTGGCGGCATCCGTACGGCACTCTATAACTATCTATTCGCCCGCAGCCAGGGCGGCGTTTTCGTACTACGCATCGAAGACACCGACCAGAAACGCTACGTAGAGGGGGCGGAGGAATACGTCATCAATGCCCTTCGCTGGGCCGGCATTACGCCCGACGAGGGACCCGGTATCGGTGGTGAGTACGGGCCATACCGACAGAGCGAGCGCCGCGAGATATATCGTAAGTACACCCAGCATTTACTCGACTCGGGGCAGGCCTATTACGCCTTCGATACCGAGGAGGAACTGGATCAGCGGCGGGAAGCGGAAAAGGCCGCCGGCAACCACAGCTTCCGCTATGATGCTACCACCCGCGGCGACATGCGCAACAGCCTCAGTCTGGGCCGCGAGGAAACGGACCGGCTGCTGGAAGGGAACACCCCCTACGTCGTCCGCCTGCGCGTGGAGCCGGGGCAGATGGTCCACATCAAGGACCGGGTACGCGGCGATGTGGCTTACCGCAGCGAGGAAGTCGACGATAAAGTCCTGGTAAAGGCCGACGGCCTGCCAACCTACCACCTGGCCAACGTGGTGGACGACCACCTCATGAAGATCACCCACGTCATCCGGGGTGAGGAATGGTTGCCGAGTACCGCGCTGCACGTGCTGCTGTACCGGGCCTTCGGTTGGGAAAAAACGATGCCGGAATTTGCCCACCTGCCGCTGTTGCTCAAGCCGACCGGCAAGGGCAAACTGAGCAAACGGGACGGACAGCAACTGGGCTTTCCGGTATTCCCGCTCGACTGGGGCGAGGAAGGGGACGACGATTATCTGTCCGGATTCCGGGAGGCCGGCTTCCTGCCCGAGGCGATGCTCAATTTCCTAGCCTTTCTCGGCTGGAACCCCGGCACCGAGCAGGAAATATTCAGCCGGCAGGAATTGATCGATGCCTTCGGACTGGACCGCATCAATAAATCGGGCGCCCAGTACGACTTTGAAAAGGCTCGCTGGTATAATCAGCAGTACCTCATCAACACCCCCGATGCGAAGCTGGGGCCGCGCATTGCCCACGTATACGCCGAGAACGGTCACCCGATCAGCGAGGAGATGTCCGTCACCATTGCCGGGCTGCTCAAGGAACGGGTGCATACCCTGCCGGAATTCTTCGAGCAGGGCGTTTACTTCGTGGCGCGTGTCGGCATCAACGATGAAAAGACCGCGCGCAAAAAGTGGAAGCCCGAACAGCGTCCCGCCTTCGAGGATCTCCGTACGCGTCTGGCATCCGTCAAGGACTGGCAGGCCCCCCGGATCAAGGAAGAAACCGTGGCGTTCATGGAGGAGAAGGGGCTGGGCTTCGGCGCCGTGCTTCCCATTCTGCGCCTGGCCGTGAGCGGTACGGTCAAGGGGCCGGATGCTTTCGCGATCCTGGAAGCCGTCGGTCGGGAAGAAACCGTCGCCCGCCTGGGGGAAGGCTTCAACCTGATGGACCGGATCGTGGCGGATCAGCGGGGGGAGTAGAATGAAAGCCCTCCAACCACTCACCCACCCCTATACCGCAATCTCCTTCGGATAACAAAGGAAGAACTTGGTATACGACCGCGGCGCGATCGCGAAGTCGCTGATGGTGGACATCGGGACGACCTCGCCGTACTTCGTCCACACCATGATCTCTTCCTTGGTGAGGGTGTAGGCGCTATTCGTTTCCTGCCCCTGGATGACGAGGTGGGCGGCCGCGTCGCGCGGCAGGCGGGTATCGGTACGGATGGCTTCGCGCAATTCGTCGACGTACGCCGGATCGAAGGGGTCGTTGCTGAACTCGAGGCGGAACAGGCGGCGATTGACGAGCCCGTAGCTGAGGTAAGACAGCAGTGCGTCCGGGTGGTGCTGCCAGGTCTTGACCGCGGCGCTGATGTCGGTGTCGTCGAGGGCGGCAAAGCAGTCGAGTAGCTGATTGCGGGAGGAAAGAAAATCCTCGCTCCCCACGCGGTGGATGAGGAAGTACTCCAGGGCCGGCGGCGCCCAGGGCGGCTGCCCCATTTCCGACAGCTTCCGTGCCCGTTGCAGCGTGAGGCGAAGCATCTGCTCGGCGGCCACCACGGTCTTGTGGAGGTACACTTGCCAGTACATGATGCGCCGGCTGGTGAGGAAGCGTTCCACGCTGTAGATGCCCTTTTGCTCGACCACCAGGCGTCCCTCCACTACGTTCAGCATTTTGATGATGCGGTCGTAGCCGATCACGCCCTCGGCCACGCCGGTGAAGTAGCTGTCGCGGTTGAGGTAGTCCAGGCGGTCCATGTCGAGCTGGCCGCTGACGAGCTGGTGGAGAAAGGGTTTGGGGTAGCGCCCCGTAAACACCTCGATGGCCAGGCTCAGCTTTCCCTGGAACTCATCGTTGAGCCGCTGCATAAACAGCAGGCTCAGCGTCTCGTGGTTGACGCCGATCAGGGTATGCTCCAGGGTATGGGAAAAAGGGCCGTGGCCGATATCGTGCAGCAGGATGGCGATCATCACCGCCTCGGCTTCCTGCTCGCTGATGGCCACCCCCTTCGCCCGCAGGCTATCGACGGCCTGCTGCATGAGGTGAAGTGCGCCGATCGCGTGGTGGAAGCGGGTATGCAAGGCACCGGGGTACACGTAGTGCGTCAGGCTTACCTGCTTGATGTTGCGAAGGCGCTGAAAATAAGGGTGCTCGACCAGGTCGAACAGAATACCGTAGGGGATGCCGACGAAGCCGTAAACGGGGTCGTTGAGAATCTTGGTTTTTTTCTCCATCGTGGTCTACGGGTAAGGCAGGCCGGTGTTTTTTGTTCGCCACCGCGCAGGGAGCGCAGGAATATAGCAGCGCAATATTATTGCTAACCTTCTAACGCTGTTTGCGTTACAACACAAATCACCCATATGCCCCGACTTTTCCTCGCTGCCCTATTTCTCCTGCCCATTTTACTAACGGCCCAGGCCGTTCCGGTCAGCGGAACGCTGGTCCAGGATGCCGACGAGCAGCCGCTGGGGTTCGCTACCGCCGTTGCCTACCGGCAGTCCGACAGTACCATGGCCGCCAACGCGACCACCGCCAACGACGGCACTTTCTCGCTCAACGTCGAGCCGGGGGCGTACTATCTGGTTATCGAGTTCCTGGGTTACGACGACCTGACCGTCCCAGCTATCAACGCGGCGGATGAGGCAATCGACCTGGGTACGCTGCGTATGGGACAGAGTGGCGTCGCGCTCGAAACCGTAGAAGTAACCACCGAGCGCAGCCAGATGGTAATGAAGCTGGACAAGCGGGTCTTCAACGTAGGCAAAGATCTCACCGGTGCCGGCAACAACGCCGCCGATATTCTCAATAATGTTCCCTCCGTCAACGTCGACCCGGAAGGCAACGTCAGTCTACGGGGAAGCAACGGCGTCCGCATTCTGGTGGACGGCAAACCCTCCGCCATGCTCAGCTCGGGCGACCTCGACGCGTTGCGGCGTATGCAGGGCGATATTATCGAAAGCGTGGAGGTGATCACCAATCCCTCCGCACGCTACGAGGCGGAAGGGGAGGCCGGCATCATCAACATCATCCTGAAGAAAAACCAGCAGCGGGGCATCAACGGCTCCTTTGGCGCCACGCTGGGATACCCCGAAAATTTCGGGGCCAGCTACAGCCTCAACTTTCGGCGAAATCAGTTTAACCTCTTCTCCAATTTCGGCATCGCCTACCAGCGCTCCCCCGGCGGCGGCAGCAACGAACAGCGATTTTTCGACGACGACGGCAGCCTCCTGGCCAGCTACGAAAGCGAAACCGACCAGGACCGCGGCGGCATCGGCGGAAACTTCCAGTTAGGAACGGACTGGTTCATCAACGACCATAATCAACTCACCGGCTCGCTCCTTTACCGGCGTTCCGAAGACAACAACTACGCCACGGTCACCTACCGCGACTTCGATGAGGTCCGCAACCCGATCGCCACCACCATCCGGGATACGGAGGAGGAATCCGGTAATCAGAACCTCGAATCCTCCCTGGCCTACAAGCGCACCTTTCCCGACAATGATGAACACGTCTGGACCGTGGACGCCCAGTACATCCTGGATGACGACCTGGAACTCTCCGACATTACCCAGTCGGCTACAGACCGAAACGAGCCCCTCCTCCAGCGCGCCAGCAATACCGAGTACGAAACGAACCTCCTTTTACAGAGCGACTACATCCATCCCTTCAACGATTCGCTGAAAGTGGAGGGAGGCGTGCGGACGACCTTCCGCACCGTCAAGAATGCCTACCAGGTTGAGGAGGCGGACGATGCGGGGAATTACTTGATCGTAAGCGATTTCGACGATGAACTGGAGTACAACGAAAACATTGCCGCGGCCTACTTAATCGGTAGTGCCGAGTTTGGTCGTTTAGGCATTCAGGCCGGCCTGCGGGGAGAACTGTCGGATGTCACGGCCACGCTCCTGCGCGCCGAAACGACCAACGAGCAGAACTACTTCAATCTCTTCCCCAGCGCTTCTCTCTCCTACCAACTCAGCGAGGTCAATCAGGTACAGCTGAGCTACAGCCGCCGCCTGAGCCGGCCCTACTTCCGCCTTTTGCTCCCCTTCTCCAACTTTAATAACCCCCGGAACAACTCGGTCGGTAACCCGACCCTCCGGCCGGAATACACGGATTCCTACGAGGCCGGGCTGCTCCGCTACCTGCCGGAAGGCTCTTTCCTGGCGAGTGTTTACTACCGCTACACGACGGGCGTCATTGAACGCCTGGTTTTACCCGCTGACGATGGTACCACGATCCGCTATCCCGTCAACCTCGGCAACCGCAACGCTTACGGCGTAGAACTCAATTTCAATTACGACCTCACCGACTGGTGGAAGTTTACCTCGGACGTCAACTTCTACACGGCAGAAGTCGAAGGCGCCTACCAGGAAACCAGCTATGCTTACGATATTACGTCCTGGAGCGGGCGGGGCGCCTCCGTTCTCGACCTGACCGACCGCCTCCAGGGCCAGGTAACCTTCAATTACAATGCTCCCCAGAATACGCCCCAGGGCCGACAGCTATCCACCTATGCCCTGGACGTAGGGGCTTCCCTGGACGTTTTCCGGGGAAAAGGAACGCTAACTTTAAGTGGTCGCGACCTGTTTAATAC
The DNA here is from genome assembly GCF_003390935.1 of Lewinella sp. IMCC34191. Classification (GTDB taxonomy): domain Bacteria; phylum Bacteroidota; class Bacteroidia; order Chitinophagales; family Saprospiraceae; genus Neolewinella. The sequence continues at coordinate 37,465 of NZ_QNQZ01000012.1, forward strand.
CCGCATCGAGCGGACCATCATTAATCAGCCCGACTACGAATCCGTCTCCGACTTTCAGTGGCGGCAATCCCGGCAGGTGGTGCTTAATCTGGTGTACCGGTTAAATCAGGACAAGCCAGCCGCCGTGCAGTAGGAGCATCCGCCCGGCCGATAGTTGTCGGGGTCGCCCGAAATATGCCTGCGAATCACGAACTTTGCACCGGCTTTACCTTTAGCTAGCTTACGATGAATATAGTAATTGCCGGTGCCGGCGATGTTGGTTTTCACCTGGCCGAACTACTCGTTACTGAAAATCAAAACATCACCCTGATCGATAACGACCAGGACGTGCTCGATTACGCGGGATCCCACCTGGACGTACTCACCGTACGCGGTGACGCCACCAGCCTGGTCACCCTCGAAAGCGCCCGCGTACGCAATGCCGACCTGATGCTGGCCGTCACGACGAGCGAGCAGACGAATATGATGGCGGCCATCCTGTCGAAAAAACTCGGAGCCGGCCGCGTCATTGCCCGGGTCGACAATGAGGAATACCTCGAGACCGATAATCAGGAAACCGTATGCTCGCTGGGCATCGACCAGTTGATCAGTCCCCGCCAATTGGCCGCGATCGAGATTGAGCGACTGGTCAACAAGTGTTCCTTCACCGATATCTACGAATTCGAGGATGGAAAACTATCCCTCGTCGGCATCACGCTCGACAGCAACTCCCCGCTGGTCGGCAAGAAGTTAGCGGAGATCGACGGGTTGAATGACCGCAATCAGCTGCAGCTCATCGCCATTCTACGCGGCCACCAGACGCTCATCCCCCGCGGCCACACCGAACTGCGACGCAACGACCACATCTACTTCATCACCCGACCGGAGCACACGAAAATGGTGGAGAAGTTCGTCGGCAAGGATCACGTCAAGGTGACCAATGCCATGATCATGGGCGGTACGGACCTGGCCATCGCCACCGCCCGCCGCCTGCAGAAGCACTACCAGGTCACGATCGTGGAGAAGGACAAACCTCGCTGCCAATACATCACCGAGATGCTGGACAACGTCCTGGTCGTAAAGGGTGACTATACCAACTTCGACCTGCTGGAGGAGGAGGGCCTCTCCCGGATGGACGCCTTCATGGCCCTGACCGAGAATAGCGAGACCAACATCATCGCCTGCCTTACCGCCCACAACCACGGGGTGTACAAGACCATCGCGCAGGTGGAGAATAAAGAGTACGTCCACATCAGCCAGAATATCGGCGTGGATACGCTCATCAATAAGAAACTCCTGGCCGCCAACGACATCTTCCGCTACGTGCGTAAGGGGAACGTGGAGGCCATCACGAGTCTACAGGGCGTGGACGCGGAGGTGATCGAATTCATCATCAAGAAGAGCAATCAGCTTACCAAGAAGCCCCTGCGAGACCTGCACTTCCCCGACACCGCCCTCATCGGCGGGGTGATCCGGGGGGAGGAGACGATCATACCCAACGGTTCTTCCCAGCTGCAGCTGCACGATCGGGTCATCGTATTTGCCAAGCCGCAGGCCATACGCCGCCTCGAAGAATTGTTCCGCTGATCGATGAATAACCGCCGCCTGATCAATTTTCGCCCCATCGCACGGGTCATTAGCGTCCTGTTGCTGATCATCGGGGTGCTGATGCTCACCGGTATTCCCTTCAGCTACTATTTCAACGAGAGCGTGCTTCCGCTACTGTACGCGGGCCTGACGACCATCGGCTCGGCCGGCTTGCTCTTTCTCGTACCGCGAGCACCACGGGGTTCCTTACCGCAGGCCAGCGATATGACCATCCGCAAGCGGGAGGGCTACCTCATCGTAGCGCTCAGCTGGACCGCCATGGTGTCCTTCGGTATGCTACCCTACCTGTACAGCGGCATGCTCCCCAACGTCGCCGATGCGCTCTTCGAGACGGTATCGGGTATGACAACGACCGGGGCATCCACGCTCAGCGATATCGAGATCCAGCCCCGCGGACTGCTCTACTGGCGCAGCCTGACGCAGTGGATCGGTGGTATGGGCATCATCGTCCTTACCGTCGCCATCTTCCCGCTGCTGGGCATTGGCGGCATCGAACTGTTCGCGGCCGAAGCTCCCGGGCCCACCTCCGACAAATTACATCCGCGCATCAGCGAAACCGCCAAGCGCCTGTGGTTCATTTACGTGGGGCTTACCGTGCTGCTCGGCGTGCTGATGTACGTATTCGGCCTGTCGGCCTACGATTCGATCAACCACTCCCTGACCACCATGGCCACCGGTGGGTTTAGCGTGTACAACAACAGCGCCGCGGTCTTCCCCCCCCGCATTCAGTACCTGATGACGGTCTTCATGTTCCTGGCGGGCGTAAACTATACCGTGCTGTACTTGAGTCTGAAGATGCGTTGGTCGGAAGTTTGGCAGAGCGACGAACTGAAGGCCTACATTAGCCTGGTTATCGTCGTCTCGCTCTTCTTTACCGCCCGGGTCTGGTACATCACCGGCAATCCGCTGGAGCAAAGCTTCCGGGAAAGCATCTTCCAGGTGGTCAGCCTGGTGACGACCACCGGCTTCGTTACGGCCGATTATACCAGCTGGGCGCCGAGCCTGACCATGATCTGCTTTATCCTGCTTTTCCTGGGGGCCTGCGCGGGATCAACTTCCGGGGGCATCAAGATCATCCGCAACCTGGTGTTCCTCAAGAACAGCTACCTGGAATTTCGGCGCATCGTCCACCCCCAGGCCATTATCCCCCTACGCCTGAACGGGCAGATCGTGCCGGGCCGCATCATTACCCACATCTTCAATTTTCTACTGCTTTACCTGATCCTGTTCGTCTTCGGATCGGTCATTCTCAGCGTCCTCGGCCTGGATTTTCTAACCGCGATCGGGGCCATGGCCACCAGCCTCAGCAACGTAGGCCCCGGCATCGGCGAGGTGGGTCCGGTAGATAATTTTTCCTGGCTTTCCGCCCCGGTGAAACTGGTCCTCTGCTTTGTCATGATCATCGGGCGCCTGGAGCTCTTTACCGTTCTGGTGCTGTTTACCCCGTATTTCTGGCGGTTGAATTAATTGGGTACGGCATCCGTAGGCACCCAGTCGCTAATTTGGGCGGCGGAGCGCAGGTAGACGTGATTTCGGAAACAGGAAATACTTGCCTTCGCCATCAGACCCGGCTTAGCTGGATCTGCCCGTAATTAGCAGCATGGACCATTCATTTCCACAGATTGATCGGGCAAACCTCTTTCGCTCGGTCCCGGTCCGCAACCCACTCCTCGAGGTTCGCTGGTGGGCTTTCTTACGCGGTGATGCTTACGTCAACCCCTTCCACGATCTGCTTTACGCGCTCAGCCGCCAATCGCTGACGGGCGAAAGCCTGGGCGGGGGAAGCCATAAACGCATTCGCTTTACCGAGGACAAGATCGTTTTGGATACGGATAGGAAGGCGAAAACGGTCATTGCCTACGCTGACCTGCTCACCTTCCAACTGGACTACCAAACGCTGGTGCCCGGTGGCCCGGAGGCGTACTCTTCGAACCAAAGCCGCTACGTTACCTGCTACTTCAGATCGGAGGAGAAGTATCACCGCGTCCATTTTGCCGTCCGACAGCAGGCTTACGTACGGCTACTGGATGATCTCTACCGTCATCGCGTCGTCTTTCGGGAGTTGGTGAACGGTATCCGCTCGTTTAAAACGGCCACTTACCTTCCGTACCGCCGGATTCAGGAGTTGAAAAAAGAGTTTGGTATCGAATGGTGAGCCGTCACCTTGCCGCCAGCCACACCCGCCGCAGCATCCGGCAGGACCGCTCGCTGCCGGGGTCGTCTACCGTCAATTGCATATTGGCAATGGCGGTGTTCATCGCCTCGTCCAGGGGGGCGGAGGAGGCACAGGAGCAGGAGCGGGTCCGGTCTGCGGCAGAACGGTAGTAGGTCAGATTGTAGCAACTGGCGGTATCCGAACCGGGCTGGCAAGCCTGGGCAACCGGGCGAAGTATCGACAAATCGAAAGTCTGCAGGGGATAGTCGAGATGATGGTGCGGATACTGCCGGTGGGTGAGGCTTCCGCTACCGTCACCGTGCACGCGCAGCAGCCAACCGTCGTTGCGGCTGAGTTCGGCGTAGTCCAGGGGAGATGTCCTCGACTTGGCAATGGATTGCCCGCAGGCGTACAGCATCAACAGCAGGACCGAGCCGAAAAAAGTCTGGGGAATCGTCATGGCAACTATACGGATGCGGCGGGGTTTCTTTTTGGCGTATGATTGACTTTGAAAGCTACACCCTGCCCAATGGCCTCACCGTGTTATTGCACCACGACGCCCAGCGCACGGTAGCGACCGTGAATGTCCTCTACAAGGTAGGGAGTCGCAACGATCCGTCCCACCGGACGGGCTTCGCTCACCTCTTCGAGCACCTGATGTTCGCCGGCTCCGAGAACGTCCCTAACTTCGACGACGCCCTGCAGCTGGCGGGCGGAGAAAACAACGCCGTCACCAGCAGCGACTATACCCTGTACTACGAAACCCTGCCCGCCGAAAATGTCGCTACCGCCCTGTGGCTGGAGAGCGACCGGATGCGTAAACTTCGTTTCAGCAAGCGAATCCTGGAGAACGAAAAGCGGGTAGTGATTGAAGAATTTCGAGAAACCTGCCTTGAGCAGCCCTACGGCGATCTGTACCACCACTTCAATGGCCTGATCTACCGCGAGCATCCCTACCGCTGGCCGGTCATCGGGCAGGATATCGAGCACATCCGGGAGGCCACCCTGGAGGAAGTCAAGGAATTCTATTATCGCTATTACCGACCGGACAATGCAATTCTCTGCATCGCGGGAAACTTCGATCCGCAAACCATTCGCGATACCATCGCCGATTACTTTGGCGACATTCCCCCCTCCGATCTGCGCATGCCGCGGCCGGTGATCCAGCCCGAACCGCCGCAGGAAGACTTTCGTCACCTGCAGGTTGCGGGCGATGTACCCAGCCCGGTTATCTACCTGCATTTCCGCACCGTTGACCGGCTGCACGAAGACTTTCCCGCCACCGACACCCTGAGCTTTCTGCTGGGTGGGGGGCGGTCGTCCCTGCTGTACCGGCGTCTGGTGCGCGATACGGAGTACTTTGCCGAAGTGAGTGCCGGCATCAACGACAACCTGGAGGCCGGCGGCATCATCGTGGAGGCCCGCCCCAGCGAGGACGTGGACTACGACACCGCCCGGGCCGCCCTCTACGCCGCCATCGATGAGATGATCGATAAGGGCATCAGCCAGGAAGAACTGGACAAGGTGGTCCACCGCCTCGAGCAGCGCAATCACTACCGGGAAGCCAATATCAGCAATCGGGCCAACGAGTTGGTTTTCTACGCCCTGCTGGGCGATCCCGCCCTCATCAATACGGAGATGGAAAAGTACCTTTCCCTGACGGTCGATAAGCTGAACGAAGTTGCCCGTCGCTATTTAAGAAGGCAGGTCCGGGCGGAGCTCGAATACCTTAGTGCCCCGTTAGCATAACCGTTCCGGTTTCCTCCTGTATTTCCCCGTTGTAGAGCAGGATCTCAACCGACCAAACGTAGGTGCCCACGTGTGCCGGTCGCCCGCCAATATAGCCGTTCCAACCGCGCTGGGCATTGTTTGGCGCGAAATCGGCATCACCGTAGACCTGTTCTCCCCAACGCGTGAAGACGCGGAAGCTGAGCACCCGATCGACCAGGTCGGCATTCGCGAAAACCGAGATGTAATCGTTGTTTCCGTCACCGTTCGGACTGAAGGCAGTCGGGATGTAAAGCGGGGCCCGGCCGTCGACGGCGACGTAGGTGGTCAGGCTGTCTACGCACCCGTATACATCTTCGATGGTCAGGTCAATGTCCTGCGTGAAGGGTGAGGTCAGTGTAGGCTCGGCGCACGTAGGGCAGTCGAAGAGTTCGGCCGGCTCCCAGCGGTAGGAGTAGATCTGGTTGAGGGGTACCCGGTGATCCAGTTCGATCTGCACGCTCTCCCCCACGCGTTGCGGGATAAAATTGGGTAGACTCACCGCCCGTGGGGCCGCCTGGGGAAAGAAGAAGTTAGGCTGGGGGAGTTCGCACCCCGCCGCGTCCCGGATGATAAGATTGTAGAAATTGCCCGGTACCAGGGTCGGCCAGATATCGCTGACGAAGTCCCGTCCGCTCACGCTGTAGCTATACGGGGGTATGCCCCCCTCGGCGGAGGTTTCAAAGGGCAGCCGTCGCAGCTGATTGCAGTTGATTGTTACCGGTTGTAGGGGCTCGGGGGTCGTAAGCGTGACCGAGGCGGTGTCTTCGCAGCCAAGCGCATCGGTGACCTGGACCATGTAGGTTCCAGCCGCCAGGTTATCCGTAGTGGACGAAGCCACTAGTTGCCCGTCGATGCGGTAGGTGTACGGTGCGGCGGTTTTAAGGTGGTTGACGCTGATCGATCCGTTCGTACCTCCGCTACAGGTGGGATCTTCGGTCGTCGCATCCAGTACCGGGCGGTAGAAGTTGATCCGGGCCAGTTCGTTTACATCCGCGGCACACGCCTGATCCTCGATGCGGACGATGTTGTAAGTGCCCCCCCGATTTACGGTCCAGGTGCCGGATTGATTATCCTCCAGCGTGACGAGTTGAGTGGGGCCGCCGTCCAGGCGATAGTATATGTTGAATGGGCCGCTGCCGGTCAGGTCGTACCGCATGGAAAGCTCATCCCCCCAGCAAGCCGATAGATCCTGATCGGGAAAATGAAGAACGGGTGGCTCGGCCGGTTGCGTACGCGCGGTACTGGTGAGCGAATGGCCGCAAGCATCGGTTACCTGCAGGCTGATCTCGTCCGGCAAGGTACCGCTGAACCTGGGCTCGGCGGCGTCGCTACCGATACTCCACCGGTAGGTAAAGGGCGGTACGCCACCCTGGATGTTGGCTGTCAGGATGCCGTTTTCACTGGGGCAATAGAGGAAGGGATCACTTAGTGCCGCGCTAATCGGTTCGGGTTCCCGGATGATTATGCGTACGCTATCCGTGAAGCAGGCGCAGGGAGCATCCAGTAGGATATAAGCTTCCTCCTCCCCTTCGATCTCGTCGTCGGCGAAGGCCTGAATGGGAACTTCCGTAAAGGTTTCGCCGGCCGGAATGGTAACCGTACCCGTAAAGGCGGAAAAATCAGTTCCTTCCTTGGCCACGCTCTCATCAGCCACTCGGTAGGCGATGGTATGGTCCGTTTCCAGATTACTGTCGGGACCGCGAACCACCCGCATCACGGCTGGCCGGCAACCTTCGTAGGCGATGATGGGAGCATCCTCTTCTTTTGACTCCTTTTGATCTTTGGATTCGAGACTGACACTGGCACCCAGGTCGAAGCTGCCCGCCTCCAGGAAAACGGCGGAATCCAGCCTGGCGTCGTTCACGTCGGCCACGACGATGCGGATGTGGTAGGTTTCACAGGGAACGACCTTGAAGGTAGCGGTCAGGATCACCGTCTGCCCGTCGTATTCGATCTTTTCGTGGCGTGGGCCGGTGTCAGATCCGCCCCCGCAGTTGAGCGCGTCCAGGATTTCCGGCGTCTGGTTATCCAGGTAATACTCCTTGTTGGTCTTGTAGTTGACGGTGTTGATTGTCACGGGCTGCTTCGTGCCGGGGATCAACGCGGCGTTTATGGCGCCATTGGCGAAGGGGCCGTCAAAGCCCGGTCCGCTGATGAAGAAGCCGAAAATATCATTGAAGTTGTTCCCGACAAACTCACAATATTCCTCGGAAGCGAAGACGTAGCGGAAGGTCACCTCAGGAGTGAGGGGGATGAAGTCAAATTCCATGCCGGTACGGTCGTGTACCCGCCCGCGGGAAACAATATCCAGGTCGGGATCCGGGGTGGGGCCGCCAATCTCCGACCCGGTATCGGTACGCCGGTTGGGCCCTACCGCGTCGCGTACCCGGCCACTGGAAATCACGATCCCGCGCTTAAAGCCGACTACGTCATCGGGCGCGCTGAAGTAGCCGATCCCGTCGGAGTTATTACCGATCTGGCGAACGTTGAAAATGGTCTCGCAACGGTCGGTGGCAAACACCTCCCGGACGAGGCGATCCACGCTGTAATCGGGGTCGACTTGCAACTCCGTAGGGCTAGACTGCGCCCACATAACGGATGCCGATCCGAGTATAACCAGCAGCGTGAGGAATCTAGTGAACATTCAGGTGTGGTAAAAAGGGGTTCATCGGCTACCGACATATGATCGGGACCCGGTGAGTTTGGTCAGAAAGTTGGGAGGGCGGTGCGCAATAGCGATCCTCAAATCTACAATGTTATAAACGATAATGTTGTGTTTTTCGCGCGCCTATGGCCGTCGAAACAGTGTTAAGGTGATCAACTTCTCACCGTTTATCTTGTGTTTATGCCATGTTCGTCCTCCTGATCACCATCGTTATCGTCCTGTTTCTGGCGATGCTCTTTGTTAACCTTTATTTTCGTGCAAAGGTGCTACGGGCGTACCGCCTGCTGATCCGGGGGAGGGTCGAGTTTACGGCCGGGCAGATCATGAGCGAAAAGCGCATGGAAGAGGAGATCGTGCCGGCCTATCCAGAATATGCCCAGGCCATACGGGACTTTGGCAACAATCTGCGCCGGAGTATCCGGATGGCCACCGTACTGCTGGTACTGATTACGGTATTCGGCGGTATCCTGATGTGGTACCGTAGCTAATCGGCCACCGTCAGCGAAAAGCCCACCCCGTGTATGTTCTCGATTTTGATGCGTTCGTCTTCGCGGAGATACTTGCGTAGGCGACTGACGAAAACGTCAAGGCTGCGACCAAGAAAGTAGTCGTTCTCTCCCCAGATCCGCTCCAGTATTTCACTTCGCTCGAGCACCTCCTCCCGCCGGCTACTCAGCAACTGGAGTAGTTCGGCTTCCCGCCGCGTCAGGCGCCGCGACGAGTCGGTCTTTTTATCGGTCAGTTGGAGTTGCTCCGCGTCGAAACGGTACCGCCCGATTTGCCTGGGGTCAAAGGCGGTGGCGGCGGGCCTTACCCGGTTGCGCCGCAGGAATACGTCCACGCGTAAGAGCAGTTCCTCAATACTAAACGGCTTGGTGATGTAGTCATCGGCACCGAGACGCAGTCCCGTGAGTCGATCCTGCTCCAGGCTTTTCGCGCTCAGGAAGAGGATGGGTATATCCTGATCTTGTTCCCGGATACGCCTGGCCAGGGTAAAGCCGTCGACACCGGGCAGCATCACGTCCAGAATGCAGAGATCGTACGGAAGGTCTCCCGCCTCGATCACTTCCAGTGCTTCCCGCCCGGTTTCCAGGTGCACGACCTCGAAGCCGTTGATCTCGAGGTTATCCCGGGTCACGAAGCCCAGCCCCTCATCGTCTTCCACGTACAGTAAACGGGCTTTGCTCACGCGGGAACGGCTTTGGTGGAGGGGGCCAGGGGAAGCCGGAGGTGCAGGGTCGTGCCCCGGCCGACCTTACTCTCCACCCGGATATCCCAGCGGTGGGCGCGGCATATCTGGTGAACGTAGTACAACCCCAGCCCGAACCCCTTTACGTCGTGTACATCCCCGGTGGGAACCCGGTAGAACTTATCGAAAAGCTTGTCCTGGTGTTCCGGGGCAATGCCCGGTCCACTGTCGCTAATCGCCAGGTGAAGGTGTTCGTTCGCCACCCGCCCGATGACCGCTATGCGCGGGTCCGGACCGCCGTACTTGATGGCATTGTCCAGCAGGTTGTAAAGGATGTTAGTCAGGTGAAGCGGATCGGCCAGCAGGGGAAGGGGGCGTTCGGGTAATTGCCAGGTGAGGTGGCCGTGCTGCTCTTCCACCCGCGCCCGGGCACTGGCCAGCAGGGGGGGCAGTACGCTCTGCAGGTCTACCCGTTCCTGTTTGATTTCGAAGCTTCCCTTTTCGGTACGCGCGATCTGAAGCACTTTTTCTATCTGGCCGTTCAGCCGCTCGTACTGGGTGTAGATCAACTGGGCGTAACGACTCAGCCGGGGATCGCCGGCTACCTTTCCATCACGCGCCAGCACCGTGGCCGCCACCCGAATGGTCGATAGCGGTGTCTTGAATTCGTGGGTCATATTGTCGATAAACTCCTTCTGCATGTGGGCCAGGCGGCGCTGACGAAGGATGACCACTAAGGAGTAAGCAAAGAAGGCGACGGTCAGGAGGAGAATGGCCGACAGAAACACCACCAACTGCATTTTCTGCCAGATGTAGCCGGTGCGCGTGGGGAATTTGATCCCGAAATAGTACAGCAGGTCATCGTCGGGGGGCAGCGCCCGATCGGTCCGTGGCAGCGCCCCCGGCTGTAGGTCAACCTCGGCGTAGCAGTAGCCGCCGTAGGCCATTTCGTTGGTCGCGCAGTTGAAAATGGCATACTCGAAGTCGATGTCCAGGTTGAGCCGTTGCAGTTCCTGCTGCATAAGGTATTCCAGCCGCTGGGCGTTGATCTCGCTTTCGGTATTGACGATGAAGTAGTTGCTGCTCCGTTGGCGCACGATGTCGCGCTTGGGCAGGTCGGCATTGTTCTCCGCCGCCAGCTGACGGGCCACGCCGTAGAGCGCCAGCTGCGCCTTCTGACTAAATTCGGTATCGTTCAGGTCCCAGGTAGTGGCCACCCAGTACGTCTGCATACCCACGATGCCCGCTATGGCAACAACGCCGAGAACGATGACCCGCCTGATTACGTGGCTGTGCATGGTGTCCAATTTCGGTGCGGCGGAGCGCAGGTAGAGCGTCCGTCCGGTAATTTAACACCCCATTCACAAGCATGGGTCTAACGGACGGGGTATTCGGCCCATGTATAGGACGCCAACTGCCCGGGCTCCGGCTCGCCGTCGAAGATCACGAAACGGTAGCGGGAGACGTAGGTTTCACCGGGAGCAATGGCAAAACCCTCCTCCACCACGGGTGTCACTGACAGGTAGGGCATGTCGGGATGGAGGCGCACGAACTGGGGAGCGCGGAAATTATCCGGGTGGGGAAAGACCGCTACCCCCGCGACTCCCCCGCCGTCCTTTGAAGACAGTTCACCGAAAATGGCGGTCCATTCGGGACGGGTATGGTTCCCGTTTTCGCGGTGCATGCCCGCACTGGTGAGAAAGCGGGCCTCTCCGGAATAAGCGGTCGTGTCGGAACCGTTCCATTCGGCACTGCCGCGCATGCCCAGCCCGCCGTAGGTGTACTTATCCAGGTAGAGGGTGTCGTCGGTCACGTTTGTCTGTTCGCTGCGGAGGTCCCACACGTAGGGTGCGGCATTGTCGTATACCCGGACGCGCCAGTCTTCGCTCAGGACCGCTCCGTATTTAAGACTCACTTGCTCGAGGCGGGCCCGGAACCCGGCAATGCCGTCGGCGGCGTAGGTTTCGAGGAGTTCGACGTGGCGGGCCGTGCCCGTACCCTGGTGCTGATTCCAGAAGTCGAGGTGCTCGCCGCGGAAGGTCGTGCTCGTCCAGGCGGTAAAGATGCCGTGCTGGTGCGTATGGCCTACCGGAAAATCATCGGTTACGAGCAGGCCGTCGGGACTGTATACCGGATGAATGAATCCGCTGCGGGTATAGTAGGCGGGCAGGCTATCCGGGAAGCGGTAATGGGGGAGCTGTGGCGCGAGGGCATAGCTCAGTACCGGCCGGCCGTCGATTCGGATGGTTAGCTCCTCCTCCAGCGCATCCAGGGTAATACGGTCGTTGTCGCGCACGGATCCGCAAGCCGCCCACCAAAAGAATGCTACCGTGGCTAAGCCCATGACTGTTCTCATCGGTTATCTTTATACCTCCGGACCAAAATAAGCCCCCGTGCAAGAATCACCTCCCTCGTGCCCCATACCTCGCTGGCAGTTATTGAAACAAGAACTGAAAAACGTCGGTCCGGAAGAATTCGATTACCTGCGCTCCGCCGCAAAAAAGGGCACGCTGCTGGACGTACGCAGCGAAGATGAATTTGCCGACTACCACCTGGAAGGCGCCCGCAATATGAATTACTTGGGGCCAAATTTCCTGGAGCAGATGGACCAACTGGATCCCGAGGAAACTTACCTGGTTTATTGCCGCAGCGGCCGCCGGAGCGTTCGGGCCTGCACCCTGATGAAGAACGCGGGACTTAAAAATCTAATCCACCTCGACGGGGGTATCAATGCCTATTCCGAATGAAATTTTTACTTGCCTTCCTCCTGTGCGCCAGTCTGTTTGCCTGCGGGCAAACTGCTGAACCGGGTACCACCGCTCCCGACGCCGACACACCGGCGGTCTCTGCCGACACGTACGGGCAACTCACGCCCGAGGAATTCGCGAAGATGATGGACGACGAAAACGTGGTCCTGCTGGACGTGCGTACGCCACGGGAAACCGCCGAAGGCGTTATCGACGGTGCGGTGGAACTGGACTTCCGCGATCCGGACTTTGCCAGCAAGCTCGCCGAGCTGTATAAGGAGCCGACCTACCTCGTGTACTGCGCCGCCGGCGGGCGCAGCAACCAGGCCTGCGAGATGATGACGGAGGCCGGCTTCGAGCGGGTGTATAACCTCGATGGCGGCTATACCGCGTGGACCGGCCGCTGACCCGAACATCCCCCCGGATTCGCTGCTTAGTCTGGTAAAGGAAAAATGGAAAACTGGCTTACCGCACCCTGGGACGTCTTGTTGAAAACGGCCGCTACGGCTATCGCTGTTTTTATCATCATTGTCGTCTACGCCCGCATTACGGGGTTGCGGACCTTCGCGAAAATGTCCAGTTTTGATTTCGCGGCCACCATCGCCATCGGCTCGATACTGGCGAGCGTGATCATGGGTACCGATACCTCCATCATGAAGGCCGCCGTGGCGCTGGCGACGATCCTTGTCTTCAAGCAGGTGTACACATCCATCAAACTGAAGAGCGACGCTTTCGAAAACCTGGCCGAAAACAGTCCGATCCTGCTGATGGACGGGTCGACCATTTTGTACGATAACCTGAAGCAAACGAACGTCAGCGAATCTGACCTGATTGCTAAACTGCGGGAGGCGAACGTGATCCGAATGAGTCAGGTCATGGCGGTGGTCCTGGAGACGACGGGGGACATATCGGTCCTGCACCAGGAGGGAGACGAGGCAATAGACGATATCCTGCTATCGGGCGTGCAGCGCTAGGGAGTTGCTACCTTTGCCCGCATGGGCGATTACCGGATACAAGCGACCGAGGAATGGAAAGACTGGCACCAGGTACTGGATACCGTATACGCCGGTAACCCCCAGTACGTCTATCCCCTGCGGGGGGACATTGAGGATATACTCAGCAGCAAGAATGGGGCCTACCGGAGTGGCAATCTCCGGCGGTGGGTGGCTTACCGGGGTAAGCAACCGGTTGGCCGGATTGCCGCCTTTATCGACGAAGGCCGCAACGAACAACTCAGCCTTCCGGCGGGGGGCATTGGCTTTTTTGAAAGTATCGACGACGCCGAGGTGGCCGGTCTTCTTTTCACCGCCGCCGAAGATTACCTCCGGGAGCGAGGCATGCAGGCGGTTGACGGACCCATCAATTTCGGGGAGCGCGACAAGTTTTGGGGACTGCTGGTGCGGGGTTGGTACCGCCCGATCTACCAGGAGACATATAACCCGCCCTATTATCAATCCTTTTTCGAAAGCCACGGCTACCAACCCCACGAACAGTGCCTGACGATGCGGGGCGTCGTAGCGGAATTTCCCGGTGAGCGTTTGGGTAAACTGGCGGCCCGGGTCCGGGAGCGCTACGGGCTATACACCGAGCAAATCCAAGCGAATAACCTGCGAAAAGGAGCGGAGGATTTTGCCGAGGCCTACAACGCCGCCTTCAACCACTGGCCCTACTTCAAGCCGCTGACGGGCGACGATATCTACCCCACCTTCCAGCAGATGAAGCCCATCATGGATCCGCACCTGACCTGCATCGCGTACAATAAGGAAGGAAGACCCATCGGACTGGCCGGCTTGATTCCGGATATTAACTGCTTCCTCGGCGGCGTCAACGGGAAACTGAACTGGCTCGGCTTACCTAAATTTTTGTACCGCCTCAAGTTTCAGAAGCAACCCCGCAACTGTAAGGGGATTGCCTTCGGCATCGCCCAGGAATACCAGCGCCAGGGAGTGTACCCCCTGATGGTCGATGCCATGTTCCAGAGCGGCGACCGCCACACCAGCCGTACCTACCGCTACGTGGATATGGCCACCATACGGGGACACAACAAGCTTATGGTGGATACCTGCCGGCAGATGAATACCGAAATCCACCGGGTGCACGTCGCCTACCGCAAAGCCCTTACGGAGGAGGCCGAATGGGAGCCCTTCGAGATGATGGACGTGAGCGGGGTGGAGATGGGAACGTATGGTAGTAAGTAGTCGGCTGGCTTCTCCATCCGGGGTAGGGGGTTAGGGACAAGGGATAGCGGGTAGGGTATAAAATTAGCGGACGGGATAGCAGGCCGTCGTGCGATGAACGGGAGTTGTCCGCCGACTGCCTATTCGCTATACCCTACCCCCCCCTGTGTATAACCGCGACGTTTTCCACAACTATATCTTTTTCTCCACAGCCTTTTCAACAACAATTTGTTAGAAAAACGGACTACCTTTGATCTACAATGGCTAAGGATAAAAAATACGACCGCAGGAACAATGGCAATGGTAACGGCTATGTCGCTACCGCCTACAGCAACCGCTCCCGGCTGGACGAGGCGAACCTGCCGGCGTATAGCAAGCTGCCGCCCCAGGCACCGGACCTGGAAGAGGCCATTCTGTCCGCCATCCTGATTGAAAAGGAGGCCATGACGAAGGTTCTCGACATCATCTCGTCCGAGTCCTTTTACAAACCCGCCCACCAGGCCATTTACCGCAGCATGCGCCGGCTTTTCGAGCGCAGCCAGCCGATCGACCTGCTCATGGTGGTGGAGGATCTGCGGAAGAACGAGGAACTGGAGGTCGTAGGCGGAGCGGCCTACCTGGCCCAGCTCACGAGCAAGGTGACCAGCTCGGCCAACATCGAGTACCACGCCCGGATCGTAACCGAGAAGTTTATCCAGCGGGAGCTGATCCGCACCAGTACCGAGATCATCAAGGACGCCTACGAAGACAGTACGGACGTGCTCGACCTACTCGACAAGGCTGGCAATTTCGTATTCGAGATCACCGAGCGGAACATGGGTAAGCAGGTAGCCGATATGGGCACCCTGGCCAACCAGTTGCTCGATCAGCTGACGATGCTGCGGGAGAAAGAGGACGGCCTTACCGGTATCCCTACGGGCTTCACCGAACTCGACCGACTCACCTCCGGCCTGCAGCCGTCTGACCTCATCATTGTTGCCGCCCGCCCCGCCATGGGTAAGACGAGTTTCGTGCTTTCGATGGCCCGCAACGCGGCCGCGGAGTACGGACACGGAGTAGCCGTATTCAGCCTGGAGATGAGCGCCGCCCAGTTGGCCGGCCGGATCTTCAGCCAGGACGCGGAGGTGAACGGACAGAAGATGCGGAACGGAAAGTTCACCGAAGACGAATGGTCGCGGCTAGTCAACGCCATGAACCACATCGGTGAGGCCCCAATCTACATCGACGATACCCCGGGCATCAACGTTTTCGAACTGCGCGCCAAGTGTCGTCGCCTCAAGCTCGAAAAAGGGATCAGCATGGTCATCATCGACTACCTGCAGCTGATGTCCGGCAGTGGGGAAGGAAATAAGGGTGGTAACCGGGAACAAGAAGTATCCGCCATCAGCCGGTCGCTGAAGGGCCTGGCCAAGGAACTGGAGGTTCCCGTTATAGCCCTGTCCCAGCTAAGCCGGGCCGTAGAGACGCGGGGCGGGGATAAGCGCCCGCAGCTCAGTGACTTACGCGAAAGCGGAAGTATTGAACAAGACGCCGACATGGTCATGTTCCTATACCGCCCGGAATATTATAAAATCACCGAGGACGAACAGGGAAACAGCCTCGTCGGGGTAGCGGAGATCATCGTAGGGAAAAACCGTCACGGTGAAGCCCGCGATATTCGTCTACGCTTCGACAGCGACTTTGCCCGCTTCAGCGATCTCGACGACCCGGATTTTGACTTGCTGCCCTCCAATGCCATCACCGGCGGTCAACCCCAACAGCCCTACGGCGGCGGTACATTACCGAGTAAGATGAATACGGACGACGACATCCCGTTCTAACCCGCACCCCGCACCCCGCAACTCCCCTCCCACGCGTATCTTACCCAGGCACCCAAGCCTCCGGTATGTCCCTTTACCAAGATTTCGTTTACTGGCTGACCACGCAGCCGACCAACTACCTGCTCCTACTGGCCATCATCGGGCTGCTGTTATTTACGGTGGGGCTTCTCCTGGGTTACCTGCTCCAACGGGGGAAAACCAAGAAGGCGCTGCGCAAACTGACGGCCGCGGAGCGGGAAAAGGCGGAGCTGCAACAGAAACTATCGGCTGGCGATGAGGAGCAAAAAACACTGGCTCGCCAACTGGTCAAAATTACCACCGAGAAAGATGAGGTGCTCGTGCAACTCCGGGAAATGCGGGGCAATCTCGAAAAGATCAACGCCGAATCGCAACGCATGCAGGCCACCAACGAACAGCTCGGGGCCACGAATCAAAGTTACGCCACGACGATAGAGGATCTCAACGATCAGGTCATTGGCTTGAAAACCCGGAACGAACAGCTACTGCGGGGAAATGGAGCATCCCTCATCGTTACCGACGGGGAGGGACAGGAGCGGGCCGACGATCGGCTGGCGGCACTGGAACGCCGCCTGGCCATCCTGGAAGATCGCCTTGCCGCACCTGCCACCAATGAGGAAGAGCAAATCAATCTGGGTAAACCCCGACATCGGGTACGAATCGGAGCCCCCTCCGGGGAAGATGCTGGTCACCGCGACGATCTTACGCACATTAATACCATCGGTCCCTTCAACCAGGAACAGTTAAACGAGGCGGGCATCTACCGCTTCGAGCAAATTGCGGATTGGAGCGACGACGACCTGGACGACTACGCCGCCCACATCGGTTACGTGGCCGAGATTATGCGGGAAGAGGACTGGATCGGACAGGCGAGAAGACTCGCGGAAGCAGATGCACCTCAGCCCGCCAGCCACCGGACGCGCAGTGTGGATGCAAAGGATCTAACCGTCGTCAGCGGTATCGATGCCCAAGTAAGTCAGGTACTGCACGAAGCGGGTGTCCGCGATCTGCCGACCCTCGCCGCTACGCCCGCCGCCGAGCTTCAGGCCATGCTGGAGCAGGCGGGACGCGGACTGCGCGCACAGCATACGCTGACTTGGCCGGAGCAGGCAGCTCTGGCGGATGCCGGCGACTGGGATACCCTGGAAGCTTTACAGCAGGAGCTGCGTAGCCGACCTGCCACCTGATCGCCCGCTATTCTAGCGAAGGACCGAAATCTCGCCCCGGTACGTCAGCGTTTCACCGTCGAGGAAGCTTACCTCCACCGTATAGACGTAGAGGCCGGTATTGACCTCCCGGTTATTCTCACTCTGGCCGTCCCAGATCACGGTACCGTCCAGACAGTTGACCGGCAGATTCTCAGCCTCGAACATCAGTCCGCCCCAACGGTCGAATATGCGCACCATCGGTATAGCGGTCACGCCCCGGCAGGCGAAGATGCGGAAGTCCTCGTTTCGCCCGTCTCTATTCGGGCTGAAGGCCGTGGGTATGTAGACATTGCGGTTCGCGTCGATTTCCACCAGGATGTCCTCGATGGCCTGGCAACCGTTCGGATTGGTGGCCGTGAAGGTGTAGTTGGTATTGCCGAGTGCAAAAACCGTCGGATTGCGAATGCTGTCGGACGATAGGTACGTATCCGGCGTCCAGGCGTAGGTATAATTGCCCGGCGGGCTCACCAGGGGGTTAAGTTGGACCAGGCTATCACCAAGTTCCACGATGATTCGGTTGGGCAAGTCGATTGTCACCTCCTCGGGCTCGTCGATAGAGAAAAACTGCTCGGCGGTACAGCCCACGGAGTCGAAGACGGTCACCGTGAGCTCACCCGCGAAAGCCACCCCCGGATTGCGAATCGGGATCAGGAAACCGTCGTTGTTCAGCATGTAGGTGAAGTCATCGATATCCGATGCCTGCCCGCCAAAGGCCGTGTCGATCATAACGGAAGTGGTTTCTCCGAAGCATAAAGGCTCTTGGATGTTTTCCACGGCGAAGGTGATCGGCTGCGGTTCGATGACGGTGTAGACCAGGCTATCCTGACAACCCTCCACGTCGGTTACGGTAACGCCGTACGTACCCGGAGCCAGACCGTTAGCTACGCCGTCGTCGTTATCGGAGACGTTGGAAGTCCACTGGTAGGGATTATCGGGAAAGGCATTGTTGTTGTTACTGCTCACGAAGACCGCGAGCCGGCCATCCTCGTCGCCGTTACAGGTGACGGTCGGCGTGGTTAGGTCCGTGTCGATGGACAAGACAAGGGCGTCCGGTTCCAGGATTGTCACCTGTTGGGTCGGAGCGATGCAGCCGTTGGCGTCCGTAATGTTGACTTCGTAGGTACCGGCCCCCACGCCACTGATGGTATTGCCGGTCTCGGGGCGGGCCGTCCAATTGAAGGTATAACCGGGGGTTCCGCCCGCTACATTTACCGTGGCGCTACCATTTTGTTGGCCGTTGCAGTTGGCGTTATCAATTACCGGAGCAGGAAATGCAAAGTCGGGGGGACTGGGGATCGTATCCGTAAACTGTTGCGGGCACAGGCCATCCGTGACGGTTACGGTGATGGGCCCCCGTGGCAAATCAATGACGGTGGCGTTCGACCGGCTGAGGGTGGTATCTCCGTTCGACCAGTAGAAGTCAAAGGTCGGCGTGGTGCCATCGGTCAGGCGCGCCGAGAAGGTCGCGGAGCCGTCCGTGGTCGACTCGTCCGGGCAGCTCACCGGTACCAGGCTGGTAAAGTCACCCGTAATGCCGATCGGCTCCTCCAGCACGAAGGTGGTGTCGAAGGCCGGTTGGCAGTTATTCGCGTCGGTGATCGTCACGCTGTAGGTGCCGGCACTGAGTCCGTTCACGTTACTCGCGGTAGTACTCACGCCGTCGATGGACCAGTCGTAGCGGTAGGGGCGCGTTCCACCGGATGGGTAGAGGAAAATGCTGCCGTTATCGTCGCCCAGGCAGACCGGGGAGATGACGTTAGCGCTATCCAAAGCGACGAGGCCGGGGCTGGCCACCTCGCCGATGGCCTGGGATACGCAGTTGTTGGTGATGGTCGCTTCGAACAGGTAGAAGCCAACCTCCAGGTCCGCGCTGGTTCGTACGCCGATGTCGACCTGATCGCCTATGGTGCCGTCATCGTTCAGGCGGTACCAGACCGTTTCCGTTATGTCCTCTCCGGCCGGCGGGGTTACGTCGGCAAAGAGCTGTCCGTCGCTGCTGTCGGTACAGGAAACCGAATCGGTCTGGATGGGCGCGATAAAGGCCCGCGGTGGTGACGTAATACGGAAGGTGGTAGAATCCACGCAGCCACGGGCATCCGTGAGGATGAGGACGTAATTCGTATCCGGCTGTAGGTCGCCGATGAAGTTCGTGTCCACTACCAGGCTATCGAAGGTCATCAGGCTGTCGACCGGGTCGGGCAGGCTGTCGTTGCGGAAGCGAAAGGTGTAGGGGGCCGTACCGCCGCTCGCCACTACCGTCGCCGTTCCGAAGGTGTCCGGGCAGGCGAAGTTGGTGATGATCAGGTCCTCGATGAAGAGGCTATCGGGCTCGACGATCTCGAAGGTATCGGTGGTTACACAAACGGCGGGGTCCTGGTCGCGGACGGTAATGAGGTAGGTACCTTCCGTGAGGTTGTCGTAAACCAGGGGATTACCTACCGGGATGTTCGTAAAGTCTTGAATAACCGTACCATCTAACGAGGACAGCCGCGATTCGAACGGCGGCGTAGCACCCCGCGTACCTACCACGCTTCCGCTCACGGATAAACGGCCGTCTACCTCACCAAAGCAGCTAATGTTGCTGACGTCGACGACCGGAACGATTTCCTTATCGGTCTGAATTACGAATTCCCCCTCCAAAGCGCTCGAGGAGCAGCCCACGGAGTCGGTGGCGATTACGGTATAGGTTCCGGGTTCCAGGTCGGCCCGGTTGACGGTCCGGCCGGTAAGGGTTACGCCGTCAGAGAATTCGAAAGTGTATCCGGCCGCTCCGGGTACGCCGCCACGGGCTTCCAGCGTAACGGTACCATCGGCTGAACCCCGACACGAAGCGTCGTCGGTGGCCGGGGTACCGGCAATGATCACCTCACTGCGTGCTACCAGGCGGAACGATTCCGAAGGTTCCTGGCAGTTCGTGGTGTTGTTGGTAACCGTGACCGAATAGAGGTCGCCCGGCGTAACGTTGCGAATGGTATCGCCCGTCTCGCCGGTGCTCCATAGCACCGTGTAGCCATTTTCGGTGGGGTTCGTGATGATGCTCGAACCGGCGTTGATGTTGATCCGCACGGTGAGGGCATAATCGATACCACCGGCACACGATCCGTCGGTCACGTCCACGATGAAGGGAATGAATTGGTCGTCCTCATCAACGAATAAAAGCCGGGGGTTGGAGTTGACGACGGTGCCGCTAGCGTCCGTGGCCTCGATCTGGTAATTGCCGCCGGCGAGGTTGTCAAAAACGATGGCACCACCGTCGGTGGCCACCGTCAGGGTTTGCAGGAGGTTGCCGCCGCCGGAAATCAGGCGAACGGTGTAGGGAGCGGTCCCGCCGCTCACCGAAGCGGTCAGCATGCCGTCGGCCTCTCCGGGGCAGCTCACGGCCGTAATCTGTACCGTGCCCACAGTCAGCGAATTGGATGGCGGGGGCGTGGTACAGGCGGCGGTGTGATTAACCGTCTCCAAAACACCGCAGCCGATGCCGTCCTCGATGATGATGTCGTATATGCCGGGCTCGGGTACGCTATAGGTTACGGCGTCTCCGTTTGCTGGATTGCCGGAAGTGATGCTACCGGTTGCCCCGGATACCTGATTTTCAATCCTGATATTGTACTCCCGTGTAGCCCGCAATTCGCTGATGCCGCCGGATATATCGAAGCTTCCGAAGCAGTCGGTAGTGCTCTGAACGGCGTTTTGGACTTCGATTGGATTGAGGAATCCGAGCGCGACGTACTGATCCGTGCGGACATTCAGGCACTGTTCGCCGGTACCGGGCGTGTTTTCAAATAGGTACGATCCGTCCGGCCGAATGCCATTTACGGCTATCGGTGCCACATAAACCACCACCGGACCCGGGTCGCCACTCGGGGTGGGGAAATTTTCCTGTACGAACGGGGGATTAATGTTTTCAACTCGGAGATCGTAGTTGCCACCCGCAAAATCGACCGGGTTTGCTATCAGGGTAGTATCGCCGTTGAAGGGGGGCAGTCCGTTATCGAAGTTGCTTGGGTCACTGTAGAGATCGGCCACCGTTGGGCCGCTTTCGGTGGGGGGGGCCTTGTACAAGGCCCAAGCAACACCCGGAGGAGTGGCCGGATTGGGATCGTCGGGCACGATGACCGCCGAACTTTCATCGTGGTCTATCGTCAGTTCATCGCCGCGGCAAAGAAAAATGGTGTCGGAAGGAGAGGCCGTATAGGGAGCGGTTCCGCCAGGGGCAACCCCACCTAGACTATTATTCGCTAAATTGACGTTAGTGAAGCCAGCAATGTTCCCCGCGTCCGAGTTACAGGCGGCCTTGGCTAGCGCGGTCTTTCCCGCTGCGTTTCCGTCCTGGACAATTGGCGCGAGACGAAACTGAGCGGAGACCGAGTTACTTGCCGTCATCACGCCTCCTACCATCAAAATGACGTAAAGGAAGCGTTGCAGGCGTGTTGGTGTGATGTTCATAAGCATAGAAAGGGTAAAGCCGCCGGGGGCATCTGGCGGGTGCAACTCCGTAGCAACGTCGGTTTTTGGGAAATCATTGCACCTGCGCACCGCCGCAATTGATTAATGTCGCCAATAGGCGAATGGGCTAAAACATGATGCCCAGGATAATCACGATGTTTTTGAGCTTGGCGCTGCTGCTGTCCTCACCCGCCGAACGGCCGCTGCGCATAACCTCCGTGTTTTTGTCGGTGGTCACGTCCAGGAAGCCGGACTGGAAGCCGATCCCGCCAACCAGCGAAGAAGTCGTCGAGATGGCGTACTCGACACCACCGGCGAATCCCCAGCTCAAATTCAGCGGGTTGACCTCGGATCCGATCTTGAAGTTTTCACTGCGGTCGATACCGGGCACGCCTTCCAGGCTGCCCTTGGAACTGGTGTTGATGCCCAGCGCAAGGGAGGGGCGTACGAAGTAGCGGATGTAGCCGAACTCCCGGGTACGCAGCGTGAGTCCCAGGGGAATCTCGACGTACTGCAAGGAATAGTCGAAGGTCGCGCCCGTCAGGCTTTCGCGGCTCGGGGGGGTGGGGAAGGTTTCGTCCAGCGATTCCCGCCAGATGTCCACGTAGTCGAAGCCGTTGTCGCTGTCATCGTACCGTAGCGCTCCGCCGGAGCCGAAGTGAATGTTCAGGCCCGTATGAATGCTGTAGTTGTCCTGAAAGTAGTATTCGGCCATCAGGCCCAATTTTAGCCCCAGATTCGTACCGTCGCTCTCGATCAGGTTGTTGTCGGTGGTAAGGTAGCTGAAGGTCGGGCTCAGCTGAATACCCAGTTGGATGGGATTGTACTGGGCCGCGGCGGTCAGGGATGACAACAGGAAGAGGCAAGAGAGGATACGCTTATTCATTCGGTAATAATTGGGTATGCTAATCGTTGTCAAACGAGCGTGTTCACCCGGTGTTTATATATTCGATGAAAGTTAGCCTCACCTCCGTCCTTCTTTACTGCTTGGTCTGCTTCCTGTCAGCTTGTACCCCCGATGAGCCGCCTCCCCCCGACGTCAGCGATATTTCCGTCGATCTTGAGGTCCTCCGCTTCGACCGGGAGATCGCCGAATTGGATACTACCCGGCTCGGGGAGGAGCTACAGCGGCTCGACCAATCTTACGGGAGCTTCTCCGACGTCTACTTCACCCACCTGGTGCCCGTGCGGCGTGGGGATTTCAGTCCGGCGGAGGGCGAGCGCGTCCTGCAGGCCTACCTCGAGTACCCGCTCACCCACTTCGTGGATTCCCTCGTGGCCGAGCGATTTCCGGCGGGACAGGCGGGCGGCGGCGCGCAGGTAAAGGAGATGATCGGGAACCTGGAACAGTCGCTGCGCTACTACCAACATTACCTCCCTGACGCCCCCGTACCCGACACGCTCGTACTGTACGACACCCACTTCGAACTGGCCGCCTTCCTCTACGGCGACGGCGAGCTGGCCGCCGGCCTGGATTTCTTTCTCGGTCCCGACTTTGACTACTCCCAGGTCAACCCCGAAGAACCCATCTTCTCCAACTACCTGGCCGAAAGCTATACGCCCGCCCACTTCACCGGCAAACTGCTGCGCGTCCTCCTCGAGGACCGCTACCCACCGCCCCGCACCGGCCGGATGATCGACTACCTCCTCTACGAAGGCAAGAAACTCTACCTCCTGGAGCACCTGATGCCCGAAACGGACGACCGGATCGTCTACGAGGTCACCGCCGAGCAGATGGACTGGCTGCGGGAAAACGAAACGCCCATCTATGCCTACCTACAGCGCGAGGAGCTGCTGTTCACTACCGACGTCAACATGATCAATAAGTACACCCGTCCGGCACCCTATACGCCGGGCATGCCCCAGGAGTCGCCCGGCGGCGCGGTCAATTACCTGGGCCGGCAGATCGTAGGTGCCTACCTGCAACAGCATCCGGAGGTGACCCTACCCGAGCTGATGGCGATGGAGGACGGGCAGGCTATTCTGCGGGGGGCTCGGTATAAGCCTAGGTAGAAGGGTGATTTACGATTGACAATTCACGAATTACGATTGGGCTGCCGCAAGTGGCAGCTCGCTCCGCTCGTTACGGCTTGCCACGGACACCCTCAACCGGGGTATTCGGCCCTGGAAGGGACGCTTTCAACTGAGCGAGGTCTGTAGGGAGCGCACGCGACCGGAGGGCCTCGCGGGTTGATTTACGATTTGGCTGCCGCAAGTGGCAGCTCGCTCCGCTCGTTACGGCTTGCCAGGGACACCCTCAACCGGGGTATTCGGCCCTGGAAGGGAAGCTTTCAACTGAGCGAGGTCTGTAGGGAGCGCACGCGACCGGAGGGCCTATCGGGTTGATTTACGATTTACGATTGGGCTACCGCACGGGGATGCTCGCCTGTGGCTCGTTTTACACCGCAGAAGTTGCCTGGAGATGAGGGAGTAAACGAATGGGGAAGGGTAAATCTCTGTGGCACCTCTGTGATGCACGCAGTGCCGTCTGAATTCTGCAAGTATTTCAAACAGGTTTCCGCGACAATTGGTGTCCCGCTGTGCCTTTGCGGTTAAGTGATCGTCGCGCAGCGATTCCTGCGCCTACAAATTCACCTAACGGCACCACCCGGTTGCGACGAAAAAGCAAAAACCCCGATTACCCATATACTGTTAGGTGGAAGCAAACTAACCGCAAAATCACAGCTATGTCCGTTTCCGCCTCCCGTACCATACCCCTAGTCAACCTGAGCCAGTTTGAGAAAGGCGATAAAGAACAGCGCCAGGCGTTCGTCCAGGAACTGGGTACGGCCTTCCATAATATCGGTTTTGTAGGGGTGACGGGGCACGGCATCAGTAAAGACCTGATTGATGACTTCTACGTGGCCGCCAAGAAATTCTTCGCGCTGCCCGTGGAAACCAAGCGGAAGTACGAAGTAGAAGGGGCCGCCGGACAGCGGGGCTATACGTCCTTCGGTAAAGAACATGCGAAGCAGTCGCAGGTAGCCGATCTGAAAGAATTTTACCAGATCGGCCAGGAGATCAAGGACCGGAGCAGTAACCTGTTCGTCCCCAACCCGGAAGTGACCGAAGTGCCGGACTTTATGTCGCTCGGTACGCAGCTGTACCGTTCCTTCGAGGCGGCGGGGGGAAGCCTGCTACGGGCCATCGCGCTCTACCTCGGGCGGGAGGAAAAATACTTCGACCAGTTCCTGGAAGATGGTATGAGCATCCTGCGGGCCATTCACTACCCGCCCATCACGCAGGAGCCGAAGAGTGCCATCCGTGCGGAACAGCACGAGGACATCAACCTGATCACGCTGTTGGTCGGCGCCAGTGCCGGCGGGCTTGAGCTACAGAACACCGCGGGGGAATGGCAGGAGATCGTTCCCGAAAACGACGAGATCGTCATCAACGTGGGTGATATGCTGCAGCGATTGACGAATAACTACCTGAAGTCGACGACCCACCGCGTAGTTAACCCACCCCGGGAGCAGTGGCACGAGCCGCGTTTATCTATTCCCTTCTTTTTGCACCCCCGGCCCGATATGCGCCTTGACGTGCTGCCGAGCACGGTGACGGCCGATCGGCCCATCGCCTACGAACCCATTACCGCGGGTGAGTACCTGGACGAGCGGCTGCGGGAGATCGGTTTGAAGAAGTAGCCACCAACCGGTCCGCTTCCGGTGATCGTTGCTTAGGATCCTACTCCGGCGACCTTTCCCGGTTTGCCCTGTCGTTTACTATTCTTTTGCCGCTTAGCCTTTGGGTTCTTCTCTGATGGTGCCCTAGCCGGTTGGCTTTCAGTCTTGGGTGCCTCCGTATCCGCAAGTACGGGTTGTATCTCGCGTGTGGCTACCGGTCGCCCGGCTTTGACTTGCGGCGTCCGTACGGCGAAGATCGCCAGGCCCTTTTCCCTTGCGGAGAGGAAGGGTTCCAGGATGATGGGCTTCAGTAGCTCCTGGGAGGGCAGGTATGTGGGCCAGTCCCAGGTATTCACGTAGAAAAGCACCTGTAGCTGACGGCAAAAGCGATCTAACTCTTCATCCGCCAGAATGAGGTAGTCGGTAGGTTTCTTGTAGAGCAGGTCGGTCAGGCCGCCAAACCATCCTTTCGGTGCGTCTTGCAGACCGTAGCGTCGCCCGTCCCCGGCGAAGGCAGTAAAGATGCTGGAATCCTTGCCGTTACGGTCGAGGTAAAAGCGGAGCAGGTTTTGCCAGTTTTCCGCCGAGCCGGGCGTCTCGCTTTCCGCTTCGGCGGGCATGACGTCGCGGACGTAGAGCCGGACATAGGCGTCCAGTAATTTCCAGTGTTTCTTCGGCAGCGTATTGTAATCGAAGTTGCCTTTAAGGAGAATATCCTGCACCTCGGGGGTCAGCACTTTTCGTTCGGGGCGGTCTCCCTGCGGATCCGAGAGGAAGTTACGCAGTCTACTGACACCGATATGGGGGTCAAAAGCTCCCTTTTCAAAGCGGGCGTAATCGAAGGAGTACAGGGACCAGGAGGTAGTCATGGGCGAAAGTTCGATGGACCGTAGTGCGCGGCAAACACCGCAGCATCCGATCGCGGACACGGAAAGCTTCTATGCAGCTTACCATCAAGATGAAGGGGAGCTGCCCGGGAATAACGCAGAGCGACCGGTGGCTTGGTATCCCAGCGCGACGGAATTCAAAAGGAGGGAGTAGAATTAGCTGGGCGACTAGCGCCACAATATGTGTCAGATGACCAACAAACTGAGTCATAGCGTCTCTCCCCGGGAAAATTTACTTGCAATAACTAAATCGATTTAGTATCTTGTTTAGGCTTTACAGAAACTGGATCAATTTTAGTCGATATGCAAACATCTAATCCCCGTAAGGGGCGCCGTCTGCCCGGGCGGACGCTACCGGAGCGCACCGCTAACTTCCTCAGGCGCACCGCCTGTTGCATCGCTCTCTCCTTTCTCGCATGGCTTCCCCTTTCCGCTCAGGACGGTTCCGGCTTTCCGGTTAGCGGCACGGTAGTGGACGGCGACGGATTGGGCCTGCCGGGCGTCATCGTATATGAGGAGGGGACGAATACCGGTACACAGACCGACATTGACGGAAATTATAGCTTGGAGGTCAGTTCGGAAGACGCTATTCTGGTATTCTCCTTTATAGGAATGGAAACCATCGAGCGAACCGTAGACGGTCAGTCCGTTCTCAACGTCACACTCGCCGAAGGCGTTTCCACGCTTGACGAGGTAGTAGTCGTCGGTTATGGTACCCAGGCGCGCTCCCGGGTGGTGAGCGCGGTAGACCAGGTTTCCGAAAGTGCCTTCGAGGGGCGGCCGGTCTCCAACACGACACAGGCCCTGCAGGGGCAGTCGGCCAGCCTGGTGATCCAGCAGCGCAACTCCGAGCCCGGCGCGGGAATCAACATTAATATTCGCGGCATCAGTACCCTGGGTAACAACAGCCCCCTGGTTGTCATAGACGGCATCGTGGGTGGCGACATCAACTCGCTGAATCCGGCGGACATTGCGAACGTTTCCGTGCTAAAGGATGCGGGCAGCGCCGCCATCTACGGCTCCCGGGCCAGCAACGGCGTCATTCTGATCACGACCAAACGGGGCCGGAAGAATCAACAGCTCTCCATACAGTATAACGGACTGGTGGGTATCAATACACCGACCTACTTCACGGAACCGGTATCTGCCTTCCAGAATGCCCTGCTCCGCAACGAAGCGGCCTTCAACAGCAACGAGAGCGCAGCCGTCTATTCGCCGGAACAGCTACGGGAGATCGCCGAACGCGGCGACCAGGAGTGGTTCGCGAATGAGATAGTACAGGACGCCCTGCAGCAGAATCACACCCTATCCATCAGCGGCGGCAATGCCGCGACTACCTATCTGGTCTCGGCCGGGTACCTCGATCAGGAGAGCAACTTCGTCGGACCGGACCGCGGCGTTCAGCGGTACAACTTCCGCGTCAACCTGTCTACGGAGGTCGATCGCTTCAAACTGGCATCCACCCTGTCCTATGCCAAGCAGCGCATTCGCGACCATTCCTTCAACACGGCCACGCTGATGGTGGATGCCTTCCGCACCCCCCTCTACTACAACCAGAAGGATACGGCCGGGAACTACCTTACGAACGATGTCCTGCAGCAGTTCAGCCCGCTCGGGATTCTCGAGGCCGGCGGCTTTCGGCAGTACGACAATGACGATCTCTTCGGTACCGTATCCGGTGAGCTGGAGGTGGCGCCCGGTTTGCGGCTGCGCGGCGTCTTTGGCGGGCGGCTGTACATCAATAGCCAGTACGCCCGTACCCTGCGGGTAGATTTCCTCCCTAAAGGAGTGTACGGCGAAGACCAGAATACCTACGACGAGGTACGCCGTAACCTGGACCTCAACACCCAGCTAATTGCGGAGTACGGAACCACCTTCGGAGGGAACCACAATCTGGACGTACTGGTGGGCGTATCCAACGAAAACCACCAGGACCGCGGCATCGGCCTCTACCGCCGGTACACCGACCCCGACCTCGGTACGCCGACCACCGCGACGGAGATCGAGGACCGTAGCTACAATTCCAACCAAAGCTCTTCCCGTAACAGCCTGAATTCTGCCTTCGGGCGCCTGTCGTATTCCTTCGGCGAAAAGTACTTCGCGGAGTTCAGCTTCCGCTACGATGGCTCTTCCAAGTTTCGGGAAGACCTCCGCTGGGGCTTCTTTCCTTCCGTATCGCTGGGCTACAACCTTGCCAACGAAATCTTTATGGAGGGCTACCGGGAGCGCTTCGGTAACGTAAAGCTGCGCGCGTCCTATGGCGTACTCGGGAATCAGAACGTGGACAATTTCCAGTATCAGACCACTTATTTCACCTTTCAGAACGCCTACGTCTTCAATAACACCGGCGTTAGCGGGACCGGCTACAACTTTGCCAATCCGGATCTGCTATGGGAAAAAGCCGCCACCCTCAACCTGGGCGCCGACCTTGACTTTTTCGATCGTGGCCTGACCATCTCCGCCGACTACTTCAATAAGGTAACCTCGGATATTCTCGTGCCCCCGGCGGTCCCGGGTGTTTACGGCACCGATCTGCCCGATTTCAATGCGGGCGAAGTCCTGTCCCGCGGTTGGGAAGTAAGCGCGACCTACCGCCGCTTCGGCGATATTTTTCAGCACACCTTTCGCCTCAACCTGGGCGATACCAGAAACGAGGTACTTAATTTCCAGGGCGGCGAACGGCTGATGGGCGTGGAAGAACTGCAGGTGATCCTGCGGGAGGGCCTGCCGTTCAACTCTTACGTCGGCTTGCAGCGGGATGGATACTTCCAGAACGTGCAAGAGATCGAGGAGAGCGCCGTCCCGGAGGGCCTGACTCCGCTACCCGGCGACAATAAATACGTGGACCTGAACGAGGACGGCGTCATCAACGACCAGGATAAGTTCGTATTCGGCAATCCCTTCCCCCGCTTCACCTTCGGCGTGACCTACGCGGTCGAGGTGGCCGGTTTCGACCTGAACGTCTTCGTCCAGGGTGTAGGGAAGCGCACCATGATGATCCGCGGCGAACAGGTGGAGCCGTTCCACTTCAACTACGGGGCGACCATGTACACCCACCAACTCGACTACTGGACGCCCCTGAATACGGATGCACGCTATCCCCGCCTGGCTAACAACGGTACGCAGTCCATCACGAATAATTTCCGCCGCGGCTCCGACATGTACCTCTTCGACGGCGCATACGCTCGGCTGAAAAATCTACAGCTGGGTTACACCATCCCGCAATCCGTCACCCAGCGGATCGGCATGGAACGTTTCCGCGTCTACCTCTCCGGCCAGAACCTGCTCACCTTTTCCAAGGTCGGTTTCGTCGATCCCGAGCTATCGGAATTTGACGGAAACCTCAACAATAACAACGGAGCGAACAGCGGGCGCGCCTATCCCACCCTGGTCTACTACGGTGTAGGCATCGACGCAACCTTTTAAAAGCAAGTCATGAAGATCAAGCTATCCACCTATCCACAGCTTCTGCTCCTGGCTGCCTTCCTGGTAGTGTCGGGCTGCGAAAAGCTGGACCTCATACCGGAAAACACCTTTACGGACACCAGCTACTGGACCAGTACGGAGAAAGCCCAAACCTTTCTTAATACGGCCTATTCCCAGCTATTCAGCAGCGAACATTTCTTCTACAATGAGGCCTTATCCGATAACGCCTACAACGGTCGCGGCGACAATGCGGGCGCGGCCTCCATTGCCTCCGGCACCTACGACGCATCCCTCAACCGGATTCAGAACGAATGGAACGATCGCTACGCGGGCATTAAAACCTGTAACCTCTTTCTGGATAACGTCGATCGGGTTCCCGAGATGGACGAAGCGCTGCGCGAGCGAATGAAGGCGGAGGCCCGCTTTCTCCGGGCCTGGCAACACTTCATGCTGATGACCTGGTTCGGGGATATCCCGCTGCTCGACAGCGACCCTTCGATCGAGGAAGCACAGAATATCACCCGCACGCCCCGTAGTGAGGTGCTGGCCTTCGTGCTCTCGGAAATGAATGCCGCGGCCGATGTGCTGCCCACCAAGGAGGAATACGACGAAGCCGATCGAGGCCGGATCACGGCGGGCGCGGCACTGGCCACGATAGCACGCGTTCATCTGTACGAAGGCAATTGGCAGGAAGTAGTCAACTACACGCAACGGCTAATGAACGGCGAGGCCGGCAATTACACCCTGTTCTCATCCTATCCCGGTCTTTTTCTCCCCCAAAACGAGTACAGTGTCGAGGACATCCTCAGCATCCAGTACGTACCCGAATTACGCACGTGGGGAGAGTTTTTCGACATGGCCCCCCTCTCCGCCGGTGCCCGCCTCAATGCCCTGGCTCCGACGCAAGAACTGGTCGACAGCTACCTCACGCTGAACGGCGAACCCATCGACGATCCCGCCTCCAATTACGATGAGGACGACCCCTATACCAACCGGGACCCCCGCCTGGAAGCCACCATCGTTTATCACGGTTACGAATGGGAAGACAACAGCGGCACCCATACCATCTACATCGAGCCGGGTTCCGATCCGGACAATGCGGTAGATGAATACGCACCGGGATCCTCCGCCACGCCGACCGGCTATTATACCCGCAAATACTTCGACCCGACCTACCAGTCCGGGCTGAGCTCCGGCCTTAACCTCATGCTTATCCGCTACGCGGACGTTCTGCTGATGTACGCGGAGGCAAAAATGGAGCTCGGCGAATTCGATCAGTCGGTATGGGATCAAACCATTCGTCCACTGCGCGAGCGGGCTGGCTTTACCGATGCCCTGGCCCTGAATTACGACGGTTCGCTGGATCAGGTCGCCCTGCGGGACGTGATCCGCAACGAGCGCCGGGTCGAACTGGCAATGGAAGGTCTGCGCATCTTCGATATTCGTCGCTGGCGGATTGCGGAGGAGGTACTTAACGGCTGGGCGCACGGCGCGCGCTTCGGGCCGTCTTCCACTGACGATGGTTACTTGCGGGCCGATCTGCGCACCTTCGACCCCGCCAGGCACTACCTCTGGCCCATCCCCCGGGACGAGCGCCTCATCAACGATAACCTGGGCCAAAACCCCGGCTGGTAGACCGGCCACCCTATTTTATCTCTACAATTAACGATCATGAAACTGACAATACTCAAACTGCTGCTCCTCCTTCCGGTCTTCCTGTTCGTCAGCTGCGACGACGAGGAAAGCTTTACGCTGGCGGAGGTGTCCGAAGTAGCCGATCTCTACGCTCCGGAGGATAACCGGTACTTCAATTTAGGCGCTCAGGGGTCCGCTCTCTTCGAATGGCAGGCCGCCAAGGCGGCGGATAACGGCGTAGTCCTGTACGACGTAGTCTTCGATGAGGAGGGAGGCGATTTCTCCGATCCGCTTTACGTTGTCGCTTCCGACGGCCGCGGCTTCGAAAACCAGCTCACCATGTCCTTTACCGAGCTCAACCAGGTCGCCACCATGGCCGGCATCGAATCGGAGAGCACGGGCCGCCTGATCTGGACGGTGTGGAGCTCGAAGGGGCTTAACGTCAAGCCATCTTCCGTTTTCCGTACGATCGAAGTGGAGCGCCCGGGTGGTTTCCCCACGCCGGACGAGCTCTTCCTATACGGTTCCGCTACGGAGGCCGGGGAAGACATCAACGCTGCCCTGCCGCTCGTGAAGACCGGTGCCACCAGCTATGAAATTTACACCTCGCTCAAACCCGGTACCTACCAATTCGCCACCCGTAAATCGGAAACGGCCGAAACCTACTACATCGACGGCGACGACCTGCGGGCCGACGGCGAAACCACCGTCACGGGCGAAGAACAGGTCTACCGGATCCGGATGGATTTCAGCGACGGATCGGTAAGCATGGCCACGATCGATATGGTCGAAATCTGGTTCCCGCCCCGGGGAGAATACCTTTTCGCCTTCGACTACGTCGGTAACGGTACCTGGGAAGCGGCCGAGGAAACGATCGAGTTCAAGGAAGAATCCTGGGGCCGCGACGAGCGCTACAAGTTCAAGTTCACGGTGACCAGCGGCGGAGACACCAGCGAGGAATGGTACGGCAGTACGAACGCCGACAACCAGCGGCCAGAGGCGGATACCGGTGAGTCCTACTGGTACATGGTGCCCGTGTCCGATGATTACTGGGCCAACAGCTTCAAATTCCCTACGGAAGCCGACGGTGCCACGGCAACCATGCAGATCATCTTCAACGCTGAGGTGCCGGAATACACGCACCGCATCAACGTCCTTTAATCGCCAACCGCCAAATGAAAACCTACCTCCCTATGCCCCTTATCCGTCTTTCCTTTCCTACCCTATTGGCGGGTCTCTTCGTACTCACCCTGGTCGCCTGTGAAAAGGACGAGCCGATCCCCCTGCGGGATCCCGATCGAGGTGGGGAGGCTGCAACCTACGACTGGGCGGCAACGGCCGATTCCGTCCAGGACGCCACGTATACCACCTACCTCGGCGAGCAGGGAACCTTCGTGGAGAATAATCAGGGCAGTAATACTTTCCATTACTGGCCCAATGCCCACGTTCTACACACGCTGGTAGATGCCTACGAACGTACTGGAGACGCGGCTTACCGCAACCGGATGATCGACCTGGTGCGCGGCATTAAAACCCGGAACGGGGGAACGTATTCCAACGTTTTCAACGACGATATGCTCTGGCTGGGGAATGCCAGCGTGCGGGCCTACGAAGCTACCGGCAACGAGGAATACAAGGAAGTGGCGGAGATTCTCTGGAACGACGTCCTCGAAAGCTACAGCGACGTCTTCGGCGGTGGGATCAGCTGGAAAAAAGACACGCCCTACTCTAAGAATGCCGTTTCCAACGGTCCGGCTATCGTGCTGGCCATGCGGCTGTACAATTTGGATCAGGACAGCAGCTACCTGAACTGGGCCAAGGAACTGTACGACTGGCAGCAGGCGAACCTCGTGGATCCTTCTACCGGGCTGGTCTGGGATAATATCTCCGAAGAGAACGGCGAAGTGACCGTCAATAAGGACTGGATATTCACCTATAATCTCGGTACCTGGATCGGAGCCGGACTCCGCCTCTACGATGCCACCGGCGATCAAATGTACCTGGATAAAGCACTACGATCCTGCCGGACCCTGCTCACCAGCCCGAAACTCACCACGGAAGGCGTGCTGCGGGACGAAGGGCAGGGTGACGGCGGGCTCTTCAAGGGTATTCTCGTTCGCTACTTCACCGAGCTGATCATGCACCCCGCTATCAGCGATGCGGACCGGCAGGACTTCGTTGACTTCCTAAGCTTTAACGCCCGGACGCTGTATAACCGCGGGTTGAAGCGTCCGGAAATGCTGGCCGGACCAAACTGGGCCGCCCAACCCGGTGACCGGACCGACCTGACCACCCAGATCAGTGCCGTCATGCTCCTGGAAGCCATGGCCGAACTGGAAGCCGGCGGATATCTGTAGCTTGGTCGCCAGGCAAAACAAACACGATGAAAAGAAGAGCCTTTGTTCAACACTCCGCGCTGGCCGGTAGCTTAGCGTTCTTGCACCCCCTCACCGGTCAGGCCGGTCGTCAGGCGGTGGGCAAGGATTTTCCGGTAGTCCGGGTCGCAAAGGGGCAACGTAACTTCGAAAGCCAGGCCATAGAGTCCGCCATCGAGGAATTCGCTGCGAATGTCAAGGATGAGGAACTGGTATGGTTGTTCAACAACTGCTTCCCCAATACCCTCGACACCACCGTCACCTACACCGAACCGGAAGGCCGTCCGGATACCTACGTCATCACCGGCGATATCGACGCGATGTGGCTGCGGGACAGCTCCGCCCAGGTGTGGCCGTACATGCACTTTGCCGACCGGGATGAAAAACTGCGCAAACTGATCGCCGGCGTTATCAACCGGCAAACCCGCTATGTCCTCAAGGATCCCTACGCGAATGCCTTCTACGACGACCCCGAAAAGCGCGGCGAGTGGGCTTCCGACATGACTGATATGCAGCCCGGCGTGCACGAACGGAAGTACGAGATCGATTCGCTCTGTTACCCGATCCGGCTGGGCTACAACTATTGGAAGACGACCGGCGACAAAAGCCCATTTGACGAAAGCTGGCAGCAGGCCATGCAAAGTATCCTGACCACTTTTCGCGAGCAGCAGCAGAAGGACGGCCCCGGCCCTTACCGCTTCATGCGCACCACGCCCCACGCTACCGACACCCGCTCGCTGCGGGGCTATGGCTACCCCGTCAATCCCGTTGGGCTTATCTGCAGCGCCTTCCGGCCGAGCGACGACGCTACCGTCTTTTCTTTCCTCGTCCCGTCCAATTTCTTCGCGGTGGTCAGCCTGGAGCAGGCCGCCGAGATGTTGGAAGCGATCGCCGGGGACAGCGCTACCGCCGGTGAAATGCGGGACCTGGCCGAAGAGGTTCGTACAGCCCTGCGCGAGCACGCCATCGTCGACCACGTGGAGTACGGCGAGATCTACGCCTTCGAGATCGACGGATTCGGCAACCGCCTCATGATGGACGACGCTAACGTACCCAGCCTGCTTTCCCTGCCTTATCTGGACGCGGTAGCCGTCGACGATCCGGTTTACCAGCGGACCCGCGACTTCGTCTGGTCGACCGACAACCCCTTCTTCTTCAGCGGCGAGGCGGCCGAGGGTATCGGTGGTCCCCACGTAGGTATGGATATGATCTGGCCGATGGCCGTCACCATGCGCGGCCTCACCAGCATCGACGACGAGGAGATCCGCTCCTGCATCCAAAGCCTGAAGGCGACCCACGGCGGCACCGGCTTCATGCACGAATCCTTTCACAAGGACGACCCCGAAAACTTCACGCGCTCCTGGTTCGCCTGGGCGAATACCCTGTTTGGGGAATTCCTGTGGAAAACCTACCGGGAAAAGCCCGGCCTGCTGAGTTAAACTTACATCTATGCCAATGCTGACGACGGAACGATCGGTCATTCATTTACCGGTACTTCCGGCGCTCTTATTACTTCTGCTGGCCATTTCCTGCCGAACCGCGGGCGAGCCATCCGATGACGAGCTAAGCGCGACCGAACCGGGTTACGTGACCGATCCCCTTCCGTACGTCAACCCCTTTCTCGGCACCGCACCGCTGACCGATCCCGACTTCATCGGGTACACGCCGCCGGAGGGATGGCGCGTCTGGGCGGGACTGACCTTCCCCGGCTCCTCCCTGCCGAATGCGATGGTCCAGTTAAGTCCCATCACCGAGTACGGAAGTGGCGCGGGCTACGAATACGAAGACGGGGAGATCATCGGGTTCACCCACACGAATAAGGGCCACTGGAACCTCTGCAACATCCCGGTACTGCCGGTATCGAATGGCGGCGGTCATCCCTTCAGCTCCACCTTCGCCAAGGACTCCGAATCCGCCTCTCCGGCCTACTACGGCGTGACGCTTGAGGACTATGGGGTGGCCGTGAGGCTCACTTCTACGCTGCGCGCCGGTTTCCATGAATACACCTACCAAAACCCGGCCGAACGAAAGGTGCTGTTTGACCTGGGGCGTTCCAATAACCGGGTCCGGGACTGGATCATCACCGAAGCGGGCGACGACCGCGTGGAAGGCTACCAGCAGATGGGACGGGAAAAGATCTTCTTCTCCGCCCGCTTTAGCGAACCTGTCAAATCGATCACCCGGGAGCTCCCCGGAGAGCAGGAAGGCTACGCCATCGTGGATCTCGGTACCGGCAACGAGGTGGTCACCCTTCGGATCGGGCTGTCCTTCGTCAGTGCCGACAATGCCCGCGAAAATCTCGAAGTCGAAATAGGCGATCGGGATTTCGAAAGCGTTCACGCGGCGGGCGAAGAAGTTTGGTCCGAATTGCTCAACCGCGTGCAGGTCGATGGCGGCACCGCCAGGGAGAAGGAGCTGTTCTATTCTTCCCTATACCGCGCCTTCCTCTGGCCCGCCCTCCGCAGCGACGGCAACGGGGAATTCACGGACGAAAGCGGAACCGTTCGCCAGGAGTCCCGCGGCTTTTACACCAACCCATCGCTCTGGGATACCTACCGCAATAAGCTCGTTCTCCTCGGCATGCTTCGTCCCGGGGTGACCGGCGATATTATCCAGAGCATGATTGTCAGGGGGGAAGAGAGCGGCTTTATGCCCACTTTTTTCCACGGCGACCACGCTGCCCCCTTCGTGGCCAACGCCCACGCGCAGGGCATCGACAATTTCGACCTGCAGCGTGCCTACGACCTGCTGCTGAATAACGCCTATAAGGAGGGCGGCACCCGTCCCCACATCCGCGAATACATCGAACGGGGCTACATCTCCGAGCCGGTGGTGGAAAACCCGAAAGTGGAAACCGTGACCAGTGCCGGCGTCTCCAAAACGTTGGAATATGCGCACGACGATTACGCGCTATCTCTGCTCGCCGCTGATTTGGGCGACGGAGCGCAGGTAGAAAAACTTGGCCAACGAGCCGGTAACTACCGCAACGTCTTCGATCCTTCCACCCGCTTCATGCGTGGCCGGCTCGATGACGGGACCTGGGTCACCCCCTTCAACCCCCAGTTCCCCTACTACGAGTATATGTACCGGGAGGCCAACGGCTGGCAGCTATCGTTCTACGCCCCCCACGATATGGAGGGACTGGTCGAACTCTACGGCGGGGCGGAAGCCTTCGAGGAAAAGCTGGACTCCTTCTTCACCGTCCCCTGGAACCCGGAATATATCGCCCGCAATATCTCCAGCTTCATCGGGCAGTATTGCCACGGCAACCAACCCGACCACGAAGCGCCCTACGCCTACTACTTCGCGGACAAACCGGAGAAGTCGCAGGCCATATTGGACACTATCCTGCAGCATTACTATGGCGTTGGCGACGATGGCCTGGCGTTGTGCGGTATGGACGATGCCGGTGAAATGAGTTCCTGGTTCGTATTTGCCGCTGCAGGCATGTATCCCCTGTCTCCGGCCGACAATGAATACCTGGTCAGCATACCGATCTTCGACCGGGTGAAGTGGACACTTCCCGCCGGCAAGGTATTTACCGTCAGCCAGGACGGAAATTCCCGCGAGCTACAATCGCTCGAGCTGAACGGACGGGCAATGGACGGCTATTTTCTTCCCTACCAGGCCATCGTAGACGGCGGAGAATTGCGTATCACTACCTGGTGATCTTAGTACTTCTCCTTCAGTAGCTTGATAAAGTAACCGCCTACCACCGACCGTGCCTTGAAGCCGATCCGGCGGGCGTCTACCGTATCGTGCCAGTCGGTCAGGGGTACCCGATTAGGGGTCGTATTGACGAAGGACCAGACAGGTTCCATAAGTGCGGTAAAGTCATCTTGGTCCTCGGCGATGGCGGCGGTCCAGAGAATCCAGTCGGACTTCGTATAGGTTTCGCGGCTGTCGAGCGGTAGGCCGTAGTCGTTCTGCCGTTGCAGGTAGTAGGCGACCTCCGTGGGGGCGACCTCGTCGGGGAAAATATTCAGGTCCAGCAGGTCATCCCACACCAGGTTGTACTTCTGACTCCACGTTCCCGGCTGCCCGAACGCCAGGGTATAGTGGTCGTTGTCATCGGCCAGTTCCATCCATCTACGGGCCATTTCGCGGGCGGTCCGGGTGTAGCTTTCTTCGGTCGCTTTATCTCCTAGCATGCCGGCCAGCTTACCGTAGCTGGCCAGTCCCATGATGGCTTTCACGGACAGGTTTGCGTTCCGGGCCAGGTGCCCCGAGAAATCGTCGGTGGATAGCTGGTTGGCCGGGTCGAATCCACTTTCCCGCAGAAATTCCGCCCAGGTGGTCAGTACCTCCCAGTGCTCCCGGGCATAGTCCGCCGTCCCTTCCCGGTCGGCGATGGCCGCGGTGAGAATGATCATATTCCCCGCTTCTTCCACCGGCATATCCTCCCCGTAGGTTTGGCCGGTAGCGACCGGATAGGTGCCCAGATCGTGGGCGGGGAAGGGTTTTTCCCACTTGCCACTCTCGCTGTAGTAAAAGATGCCGTTCAGCATGCCTTTGAGCAGGTCGGGATTGTAGATTAGAAAGAGCGGTGCCGACGGATAGGTTACGTCGACCGTATTAATCGAGCCGTTGCTGTTATTCTCTTTCGATAGGAACAGCAACTCTCCTTCAGGTGACTCCACCAGGGTATGCGCGGCAATGGCCTGCCGGTAGGCCAGCACGCAGAGCTCGGCGTATTTAGGGCCACCCACGTCGAGGGCATCGGCGTAGAGTTGCCGGTCGAAGGCCTCCACGCGGCCCATCACCTTGTCGTGCTCCTCCACGGCGGTTGCCAGGAGGTCGACAAAGTCTTCCGATTCCTTTTTGTAGAAGGGTTCCAACGATTCCCCGAAGTAATTAACGGAGCTTAGCTCATCGTACCCGAGTGCCAGCGTATAGGAAGTCGCTTTCGTCACCGATCCCAGTTCGGCTACGCTGCTCAGGGTGATCTCCCGTCCCGTTGCCGGGCTATTGGAAAAATTCTCCTGCCTTACAAAGTTGGACCAGGAAGCATCGGTGGCAGTCACGTCAAGATCAACCTGGGGTTGGGCGGAGGCCAGGTAAAAGTATCCCCAGTCGACGCGCAGATCGTCGCCTTTCTTCTCGAGTACGGGCTGCTCGCTCGTGCCTACCCGTAGGTAGTTAAGGCCATCTTTTCGGCCCCGGCTCGTGCTTAGTTCCTGGGACGGCATATTCCTGGCTATATCGCCCGAGGCTCCTACGTATATGGCAACATCGTGCGCCGCTCCGTCCGTCGGTTCAACGCTAACATCCAGGTAGCTGATCGGCCGGGCGTACAGTTCCAGATCGTCGATGAGCAGGGGGGAGGTGAAGGTCGTGCGGAGTTGCACGCCGCCACAGTCGAAGGTGTACGCCGTTTGGTTGGCGGTAAGCGTGAGGTCGGTTTGCTCCGCTTTAGTGATTTGAGCCTGTTCGGGTAGGGAGACCTTCCGTACGATCCCGGCGTCCAGCCACTGCCCGCCCGCCGTATTGCGGATGTGGATGGCCAGGACGTTGCCGGTAGGCGTTAGGGATTCGGTTGCAGCATCAGGAATCGGCAGGTACTTATAGCTGTGTTGCCAGCCATTGATAGCGGCTATTTCCACGCCGTTCAGGTATACCGTTACATTGTCGTCGTGCCGCAGTTTTAGCAGCAGATCATGCAGCTCCGTTTCCTCTAGGTCGAACGTATTGCGGTACCATAGATCATCCGTGGTCCAGAGAGTGGCCGCCTGCTTCTTGTCTTCGGAGAAAGGAGCGGCACCGCGCTGCCAATGGGCGTCATCGTACGCCACGGATGTCCAGTTTTGACCCGGGTCCGTAAGGGTAAAGGCAACGGGTTGCTCGCTTTCGTCGGACGCAGGTAGGATGGTTTGGTATAGGGTAGGTTCCATGCCCATGAACCGGTACACCTTCTCGTCCACCCGCACCAGCCCCAGTAAGTCGTGATTCGTTTCCGTCCAGTGCTTCGTTGGCGATGTATTCAGCTCATCGCCCATCGACCAGATGCTGAAGTTGGGGTTATGCGTGACCAGGGGGTAGGCGGGCGCCCGTAGCTTATCCTGCGCCCTACCTGCAACGGAGGCCAGTAACAAGAGTGCGATGAGTACACCACGGAATAATAGCGTAAAAAGTATGTTAGTGCGCATGACAACTGATCTGGGAACGATTACTGATAGTGAATAACTACTTAAATAGTAAATCGATTTAGTAAATAATCAAAATAAAAGGTTTAGACGTTCACCTTCGCTAGGGAAGAACCCCTCGGAATAAGCTCAGCGGAGAGCGTTACCTGCATCGTTTCTTCGACGCTGTTCTTCTGTTTGAGCAGATGAAGCATTATGCGCATTAATTCCTGCGCAATTTCCTCCATTGGCTGGGCCACTGCGGATATGGTCGGCGTATTGATGCGGAAGAGTTCGTTATCGTCGAAGGTGACTATACCGAGTTGGAAGATCAGCTTCTCATCGATTTCCTTAATGATCTCCAGCCCGCTACGGGTGAGGTAATTGGTGGAAAAATAGACGGCGTCCAGCTCTTTATTACGGAAGAAGTCTCGCATCAATTCCCGGCCGGAACCGGAATCCGTATCTCCGAAAGGGATTTCCAGTACCGTCGCCTGCAGACCTTCCTGGGCTACGGCGTCCGTATACCCTCGCCTACGGTCCAACATTTGTACTTGCTGCACATCGGTTGTTACGAAAGCGATGTTTTGGTAGCCGTTATCGATCAGGTGCCGGGTCGCCTTGCGCGAGGCGTCGTAATTATCGATCACCACGTAGTGCGTATCGAGATCCGGGAAAAAGCGATCGAAGAGGACTACGGGAATGTCGTTCTTCATGAGCTCCCTAATGTCATCCCGTATGCCGGTCGACGGAATAATAATGAAGCCATCCACCTGCCGCTCGTAAAACAGATTCAGCAGGTCTCGCGACCGCTTATCCTCATTTTCGTTACTGCAGAAGAGTACGCGGTATCCCTTTTCATACGCGATGTCCTCGATGGTCCGCGCAATCTTCGAAAAGAAATGATTGCTGATGTCTTCGACCATGAATACGAGGATCTTCGTCCGACCCGTTCGCAAACTCCGGGCCAGCATATTGGGCTTGTAGTTGATGGATTTCGTGTAAGTCAGTACCCGATTGATTACTTCATCGGATATCTTCTTCTCCTTGCCCTTCCCGTTGAGGACGAACGAAACGGTAGTGGGAGAGACATCCAGGGTTTTGGCAATGTCTTTAATGGAATGTCGCTTGTTTCGCATGATTTTGCTTGAGGTTATGGTATTCGCAAAAGCGAAGAAATACGGTTTCGTAAAATAGCTAATTTTACCAAGAGCCACGGGCTTTCAGCGGTTGCCACCACCAGTTTTCTTCCCGAGGGCAAATCCTTGAAACACTGTCGACCCCCGTGATCAGGTGTCCGGTTGCAAGGGGATCGGGCACTCGTGAATCCCACGAGATAGCGGTGTCATTCGAGGATCTACCTAGCCATATCCTCACCCAGTCGCCGTTCTTTGACTATTCCAAGCCGGGCGGTTTGCGGTGGCCCGTTCCCTGCTCGTAAGCGTACGTAAGTTTGATGAGGGTGGGTTCCGCGTACATCCTACCCAGAAACTGGAGTCCGGCGGGCAGCCCCTCTGCGGTAAAGCCCATCGGTACGGTAAAACCGGGCTGCCCGGTATGGGGCGAGATGATCTGGCTGTTATCTCCCCGGTAATCCTCCTGAAAGCGGTCGATACGCGCGGCGGGATGGTTCCAGCTGGGAAATACGATGGCGTCCAGGTTCAGGCTGTCCATCGTGGATTTGATCGCCTCCCGGAAGGCGATCCGGCGGGGATCGGTGTAGGCATCGCCGCAGGGTTCTTCGGCCTCGCCGTAGCGTCCCTCCGTGGTGCGCGATTCTTTGAGGCCCTCGCGGGCGTAGTCGCTGTCGGTCCCTATCCGGATGATATCTTCCAGGGTAGCGAGGGTATCGTTCCCGACGTAGGTAGCCAGGAAGTTTTCCAGGTCGTTGCGGAAGGTATTGCACCATTGGTTCCGGCGCAGCTCGGCGAAGCGCGGCACCACTACCGGATCGACGACGGTGGCGCCGAGGCGTTCCAGATCGCTTAGCGCCCGCGTAAAGAGCTCCGCGATCTCCGGGTCCGGTTCGTTGTCGCTCAGTTCGCGCAGCACGCCGATGCGGGCACCTTGCAAGCCTTCCCCATCGAGGTAAGTGGTGTAGTCCGCCGCGGCTTTTCCTTGCCCGTAGCTGGTGATCGGGTCAGCGGGATCGACGCCCGTCATCGCGTTCAGTACCCGGGTGGCATCGGCTACCGTGCGGCACATCGGCCCGACAACATCGTTGCGGAGGTACAGCGGCACGATGCCTTCCCGACTGATTAATCCCAGGGTGGTGCGAAAGCCGACCAGGGCGTTGTGCGAGGAGGGACCACGGATGCTGTTGCCCGTATCGGTACCCAGTCCGACAGTGGCCAGGTTGGCGGCGACGGCGGCGGCCGTGCCGCCGCTGGAACCGGCCGGAACGTGGTCCAGCTTATAGGGATTGTGGGTGGTGCCGGCCGTCGTGCTTTCGGTGTGCATCGCACTGAAGGCCCACTCGGCCATATTGGTTTTGGCGATCAGGATGGCTCCGGCCTCGCGAAGTTTCTGGATGATGAAAGCGTCACGCTCCGGAACAAAGTCGGCCAGGGCCCGCGCCCCGGCGGTGGTGGGCATACCGGCGGTGTTGATGTTATCCTTCACCAGCAAGGGAATGCCGTGGAGAGGCAGTAACTCCCCGGTTTCCGCAAACTGTTCGTCCAATTGGCGTGCCGTCACCAGAGCTTCCGGATTGCGGTAGGTGATGGCGTTGAGCTGGCCGTCGAGGATGTCCATCCGCGCGAAGTATTCGCTGACCAGGTCTTCGCTGGTGTAGTCGCCGGCGCGGTAGGCGGCGTGGATCTCGGCGATGGTTATTTCGGTTAGGTCGATGGGGGTGCTGGCGGAGTCGGTGGGGGGATTTGTCGCGCAGGCAAGGAGCAAGAGGGGGAGTAGGCGGAGCATGGGGGTAAGTTAGCTCTTCGGGGGGGAGAGCCCGGCGTTTCACTCCGGGTAACTCGGGTTGGACGGCGCTGCGGTCGTTCATGATGGCTGGGGGAGGAGAGCCCGGAGTTTCACTCCGGGTAATTTGGGTTGGACCGCGCTGCGGTCCGGGGCCAACTGGTTATTCTTCCATTAGGGTGAGGCTGGGGTGCTCCCGAATGATACTACATAGCATCTCGTAGAGTGTCGGGCCGTCTTGCCTTTTGGCGGATTCGAGGCGGGCTAGCGCGATATGCCGGTTATTCGGGTGAAAGGTCCGGACCTTGGTCGCCCAGTATTTTTCGGTCTCCGGCCACCCGAGTACTTGCTGGCTGCGGCCGCTGTGTCGCCAGATCAGGTTCACGGCTTCGTGCGGCTCGTGGACGCCGAAGCCGCCGTACAGGATATCGTTAAAGGCATCCAGGTTGTGGCCGACCCGCCAGTCCAGCCCCGAGGTCAGTTTCCGTTCCACTTCGTTGTAAAAGCCTTCCAGGTCGTCGAAGGCCGTCCCATCCAGTTCGATTGTCCGCATTAGCTTGGCGGAATCCAGCTGACAGCCGGATTCTCGAAGGCAAGCTACCGATTTTGGCGGAGGTACATATTCGAGTTCTACTTATACCACCAATTCCCGTTCACTACCGTCCGGAAGACTTCCTTTTTCCATCGTGGCCGAATTCGCAGCAGGGCAAGCAAGTACGGAATCAGGGCCACCAGCTCGAGGCGAATCCGAATCGTACTGCCCCGCGTCTCCGGGAACAGCGGAAACACGAACATCACCACGCAGCATATCAGGATACCGAGGATCGCATCCGCCAGGCCCAGATCGACCGCCCAGCGCTTCTGGGACCATAGCCCGAAGGCAGGAAGCGGGTATTAAATGCATCGGAAACCAGCATGTACTCCTGTAAAACGAAGGCCCGCGGACCCGGTGTCCGAATTAATCACCTTCATGCCCCATCGCGAAGACGCTACATGATATGCCAGTACGATAAATTAGGCGCCAGGGCATACCGGGAATCCGTGAGAATCCGCGCCCTAGCGAAGCGATCTGTTTTAATCTGTGTGCTAAAAATCTTCAGTCCCGTAGCGGCGGCTTACTTACCTACCGCCACCCGGATTACCGAAAAGGAATAAGCCGGCATCTCATAAGTCATTTCGCCGCCCAGCTCGATCTCGCTCGTAGTCGGGGTGGCGTCGCGGTCGGTGGGTTCGCCCTGGAGGACGTGGAGGGTGGCGGTTCCCTGCAATTCCAGGTCGGCGGGGTCGAGCGTTGCGCTGACGACCACCGGTAGGAGGTTGGCCAGGCGGATGATTACGTCGCCGGTGGCATCGTCGCGGACTACGGAGACGCCTACGCGCTCTCGTACGTCGTCGTTACCGTCAGAGAGCGTCACCTGGCTGGGGATATACTCGTCGCCCGCGTTTTGACCGTATAGCTGCTGGACGTAGTAGTCTACGGTCTTCTTCACCTCGGTATTGTTGAAGTAGATGAGATCGGGGTTCCAGTTGGTGTTGCCTTCCTTGGCCAGCAAGGGGGCGAAGGAGGTCATTTCCACCACGTCGGCGTTGCGCTCCACGGCGGTCAGGTAGAGGGCCTCGGTCAGGGCGGTCTCCACGTTCATGGGCCGGCCGGGAAGGTGGGCGGCGTACTCGCCGAGGTATACCTTCGGACCGTTGCGGTCGTACTTATCGTAGAAGTCCTGGTTGTTGACCATCCAGCCCGGCGGCACGTAGTAGTGCTCGTCGACCATCGGGATGTCCAGTTCGCGGGCCAGTTCCCAGCCCTC
Source organism: Lewinella sp. IMCC34191 (assembly GCF_003390935.1). Taxonomy (GTDB): domain Bacteria; phylum Bacteroidota; class Bacteroidia; order Chitinophagales; family Saprospiraceae; genus Neolewinella. The sequence continues at coordinate 82,042 of NZ_QNQZ01000012.1, forward strand.
CTCGTAGTCGGTACCCATGTAGAAGGGGCCGGTGGTGCCGATGACGGTGATCTCGGGGTAGCGTTCGCCGATGGCCTCGTAGATCATGCGGAAGCGCTCCTCGAAGACGTCGGTGATGAGGTCCTCGTTGCCCACGCCCAGATATTGGAGGTTGAAGGGTTCGGGGTGGCCGGCTTCGGCTCGCTTTTTACCCCATTCGCTGTCCGCGGGACCGTTGGCGTATTCGATCAGGTTAAGGATGCTCTGGGTATAGGCATTCATATCCTCCATCGGGATACCGCACTGCTGGCCGTGGCCACCCACCGCGGAGTTCTGGCAGGGTACGCCGGCCGGTACGACCGGGATCGGCACCGCGTCGATATCCTCACAGAACTGGAAGTATTCGAAGTAGCCCAGCCCCGCCGATTGGTGGTAGTTCCAGATGTTGCGCTGGGGTACGCGGGCCTCGAGGGGGCCGATGGTGTTTTCCCAGCGGTACATATTACCGAGTCCGTCGCCGTGGGCCACGCAACCGCCGGGGAAGCGGACGAATTTCGGCTTCAGGTCGGCAATCGTCTGTGCCAGATCCTTGCGCAGGCCGTTCTTCCGCCCCATGAAGGTTTCTTGGGGAAAGAGGGAGATCATGTCCAGGTCGTAAGCCCCGGATTTATCAAAACTTAGCTCCAGGGACGCACTGTCTATCCTGCGCTCCGCCGCAAAAGTGGTTGTCAGTTTCGTCCAGTTCCGTCCGATCCCGCGTACGCGCTTTTCGGCTATCACGGAGCCGTCGGGAGCTACCAGGCGGGCGGTGATGTTGCCCCGGCCGGAGGGGCGGCGCGCGTAGAAGGACAGATCGTACTTCTCCCCGGCACGCAGCGGAATACCGTCCCAACCTACGTTCCGCAGGGTAGCGCCGTTGCCGGTTACGGCCACCCGGGCGTAGTGCGGGTTGTTTTCGTGAATGGGGGCATCGGTCAGAATTTTCCACTGCGCATCTCCCGCCAGGGACCAGGCGGTTTGGGCGTTCCATTCGGGGTCGTTGTACTTTTTATCCGCTGGCTCGTACTCAAAGTCACGGTTCTGGATCAGCTCGGCGTAGAGCCCGCCGTCGGCCGCGTAGCTGATGTCTTCGAAGAAGATGCCGATCAGCTTGTCGCTGATCGCTTTGCTCCGGTCCGGTTGCAGGGTGATCTCCGCGGTGAGGGGTTCCAGGCCGGCGAAGCGCACCGGGTCTTCGGCCATCGTTTCGGCCCGCTCGGCGTTGTGGTGCTGCATCCACTCGTAGTGCTTGATGAGGTCGTCGACGGTCTCCCAGGCGACGCGGTGGACGTTGCCGAAACGATCGGTGCCCGCTACGTCCACCATCTCCCGGTCGTTGCGGCGGGCGTTTTCCGCGGCGGGTTCGGTGGTGGAGAAGTCACTCCAGTTATCCGTTCGCGCCTGGTACACCCCTTCGGTGCCGGCCCCGTCGCTGCGCCAGGATACTAGGAAGGCCTGGCCGCTCAGGTGAACCTCCGGAGCAGTGACCGTTCCGGGCGCCTCCATTACGAAGGGGTAGGCCTGCCGGTCCCATTCGTAGAGATTGTCGGAGGCCGCGTGGGCGAACTGCTGTATGGTGTCGTTCAGGCTCCAGACGCAGTGCCACCGCCCATCATCCGCGCGCGACAGGTAGGGGTCGAACATGCGTTTCTGCGCCCCCCAGGCCCCGAAGTCGGAATTAAGGAAGGAAAAGCGATCGTCGATCGGGTACCAGTTGTCGTGGTCGACGCTCCAGGCGAAGTGCAGGCCGCCGCGACCGTCTTCGGCCGAATAGCCGATGAGGTAAACGGAATCCGGCTGAACGAAGGTGTCAGCCCGCAGGCCGGAGGCCAGACAGCATCCGAACAGGCAAAGGATTAACGGCAGGAGGGTGTGAAAACGTAGAAGCATGTGAATCGACTTTAACGGCAACAATGATACGAATAATTGTCAATTAGACAATTAAAAGAGAGCCTTTGTTTTGCGGCGGAGCGCAGGTATGAAGTTAGCTCATTCCATTATCGTGTTCCATTTCATCCGGTACACCCTGAATGGCATCCCAGTGCTCGACGATCTTTCCTTGCTCATCAAAGCGGAAGAAATCCATGGTCACGTAGCGATCGTTTGCCGGCCAGACCTGCAGGGTGTGCAGCGCGACCAGGTCCCCCTCCTCCACCGCCCGCAGGAAGTTGATGGACTTTACCGGGTACTCCCGCTGCATCCGTTCGAAGTAGGCGATGAAGCCTTCCTTTCCGTCCGCGACAGCGGGGTTATGCTGAATGTAGCGGTCCCCTACATAACGGTCGACGGCCGAGCGGGGGTCCCCCTCAAAGGCGGTGCGGTAGAAGGCGATGGCGCGTTGCTTGAGGCTATCTTCCATGCCGATAAGGTAGCGGTCATTTTCCGGTATAGCCGGCCTTTTCCACTTCCGTGATGGCATCGACCCGGGTAAGGTATTGATCCAGGAAACCGCTGTCGGCCAGGCTATCCATCCGGTCGAAAGCCAGCCAGAAGCGATCGACGTCGGTGGTGACGAATTGCGCGTCGAGCGGATTGTCGGAGAAATTGTCCTGGTTACGAACCGTGGATGCGAGGGTGGTGAGCCCTATTACGAAGAGGGAAAGGCTTCGCATACGGTCAGTGTTGGTTCTTCCAATTTAGGGCTTTGCCGGGAAAAAGCGCGGGCCGGCACCCTGAGCCCGTTCCGATCGAGCGTACGGGTGATCGGAACTACACGGCGAAGGCGCCAACCCGCGGATAACTACAAATGTCAAGTCTTTGAGGAAGCCGTTTTCCGGATAGACGAACCGAGAACCGCGTGCGTTGGTGGAACGCCAAGATTTTTATCAATTGGGCTGCGCCCCTCAGCTGGGAAAGGCCGTGAGAAAGATCACTAGCGAAAGACTGAGCGCCAGTAGGAGGGCCAGGAACAGCAGCCGCCAGGTGATATCCCAGCGGCCGATCACGGGTAGACTCTCCGTAAGCAGGTCGAATTCGTGCAGTTTGCCGAAGGCATTCGGGTCGGCCAGGCCATCCGCCAGTATCCCCTCCGCGGCCAGTATTTCCACGGCCTGCGGATAATCACTTTCCACTACTTCGATAATGGCCCCGCGGCTACCCCCCAGGAGGTAGCTACCTACGTGAAGACTGTACTCGAAGAGAACGCGGTAGCGAATGCGCTCCCGGTCGAGGGACAGCTTAAGCAAGCTCAGGGTCTGTAACTGCAGGACCTCGGTGAGGCGGACGTAACGCAAGCGGGGGGAAGTGATGAAGGAAGATGCCAAATTACACCCGGTAACAGCTAGCGGATGTCTATCGGGCGTCATACCCGCCGGCCACCCACCGATAACCTACACCTTCACTCGGTATTGAAGGATCATCTGACGCGGTTGCAAGTGGCGGCCGCGTACAGATTTTAGTTTGCGTCCGTCGCTGCCGGTACGCCGAGTCGCTGCAGCAGTTCGACCAGTCGATCGATATCCGCGCGCGTGGTCGCGTAGTTGGTGATACCCGCCCGCAGGTGATCCGTTCCCTTGATCGGATAGACCGATAGCCAGGCCTCTCCGGAATCCACCACCCGCTGGCATACCGTCCGCGCGTAGTTGCCCGGATCATCCACCCCGGGCCAGGTAAAGCAGACGACCGGTAGCGGCGTGTCATTCACGATTTGCCAACCCCGCTCGGCGAGGCGGTCACGTAAGTAATGGCCTATTTCCACGTGGTGACGGATGGTATCGGCGTAGCCTTCCCAGCCAAAGACCAGCAGCGACAGGTACATCCGTAACCCCAGGAAGCGGCGCGACCACTGGATCGTATGGGTATACGGATCGACGATGGAGAGTTCCTTGCCCTCCCGGGGCATGTATTCCGCCGGGGTATTGAAGGTCTTGTTCAGCATATCCGGGTGGCGGGTAAGCAGCATGCCGGTGCCCATGGGAACGGAAAGCCACTTGTGGATGTCGGTGGTGATCGAGTCGGCCAGTTCGATGCCCGCCAGCCACGGACGGTATTCTTCGTTCAGGATGGCAGCCCCACCGAAGGCCGCATCGACGTGAAACCAGCAGCTGTATTTCTGGCACAGTTCCGCGATGGCGGGTAATTGATCGATGGCTGCGGTACCCGTAGTACCGGCGGTCGCGATGACGAGCACCGGCCGGTTGCCGGCCGTTGTATCCGCGAGCAAATGATCGCGTAAGGAATCGACGGACATCCGCTGCCCCTCGTCCGTCGGAATGGATACCACGGCGTTCAGGCCCAGCCCCGCCACCCGGGCCGCCTTGACCACCGAATGGTGCGCCTGATCGGAGCTGTAGATGACCGGCTCCCGGTCGAAGGCCCGGTAGCCCAGGTGGGCGTAATCCGGGTAGGCGTGATTCAGCGCGCAGAGCAGGCCGGTCAGGTTCGCTTCCGCCCCCCCGCTGGTGAAGGTCCCATCGACGGAATCGCGGTCGTAACCGAAACGGGCCCCGTACTCCCGTACCAGGTAGTTTTCCACTTCCGCCGCGTAGGGCGAATGACTCCAGGCGGCCAGCTGTGGGTTAAAGTAGGCCGCGATCAGGTCCGCCAGGATGGAGGGGAAGTTGGTCCGCGGGTTGTACAGGCCGTAGTACATCGGGTGGGGCACGTGTACCTGGTACTTCAGCAGGTTGTCTACCACGCTGTCGAGGGCTTCATCGGGCGGCAGGCCCGTGGTCAGGTCGGTACCGGCAAGGAGTTCCCGCAGCTTTTCCTTGTCGAGCTGTGGGGCTACGCGTAGATCGCGGGTATTGGCGTAGTATTCTTCCAGGCGGGGAAGGAGGTTCTCGAGGAGCTGCTTCCGTTGGTCGGCGGTTAGGTCGAAGTGCATGGGTTGAATGTACGGAGGGTTGGGTGGAGACCATGAAATAGTAGCGTCGCCGATTCGCGAGTCGGACCGGAGGTCCCCCCCCGTGTTTTCCCACGAGCCGCAGGCGAGCTACCCCTACGCGGCAGCCAAATCGTAAATCGTAAATCGGCTATCGTAAATCGTAAATCCTAAACCACCCCCTCCTCGACCAGCACCGCAAACGCATCCTCCATAGTCGTCTTCAGGGGGCGGAAGTCGATGCCCAACTCCTTCCGGATCTTCGAGTTGTCGACATTAAAGGCAATCCCGACATTATTCTTTACGAATCGACGCGACAGCGTCTTATTCACCAGGGGACCCACCAGCATGACCAGCCACTTTGGAAGGACACGGGTGGGAATGGGATAATCGGCTCCGTACCTGGGTTGCAGGGCTTCGGCCAACTCGGGGAAGGAAGTATTGTGAGCGCAGGTAATGTAGCGACCGTGGGCCTCGGGGGTGAAGCCCGCCAAGTAGTGAGCGTCGGCAACGTCACGCACGTCGACCAGGCCGATGTTGACGCGGGGGACGCCGGCGCGCAGGGTGCCGTCGCCGAGTTGCTTGAGCAAGTTCAGGCTTTCGGAGGTGGTCCCGCCGGGATTGAGAGTGGGCCCCATGACGAGGCACGGGTTGATGGTGACCAGGTCCCAGCGATCCTGGGCATTGGAGATGTCCCAGGCGGTTTTTTCAGCCAGGGTTTTGGATAGGGAGTAAGGTTGATATTCCAGAGACGCCGTGGTATTCCAATCCGCTTCGGTGAGAACGCCGCCGGGGGCATTCTGGCAATCCGTGGCATCGGTATAGATGGCGGCGCAGCTGCTGGTGAGGACCACGCGCTTGACGCTATCCACTTTGTTGGCACTGTTCAGTACGTTCTTCGTGCCCTTCACGGCCGGCTCGATCAGTTCCTTTTCGGGGTGGTCGACGTTCGGATTGAAGGGGGAAGCGGTGTGGAAAACCAGTTCACAACCCTCCATGGCCTCCGTGTAGGAGCCTTCGTCCAGCAGGTCGGCGGAAAAGTACTTGATGGTTCCGGGGGTACCCTCGGCCAGCCGGTCCAGGTGGGCCACCTTGTCCTTGTTACCGGGCTGCCGTACGGGGGCGTGAATGGTAAAGCCCTCCAGGAGTAATTTCTTGACCAGCCAGCCGGCTACGTAGCCGGTCGCGCCGGTGATCATGATGGGTTTGCTGCGGTCGATGGTTGTCATACCCTCACAACGCGGCGACTGGGTCCGGGTGCGGTGCGTTCCCGGTTACTGACTTGTACTCGGTTTCAGCGGGGGCAGGCCTGCCTCTGTCTGGGTGGAGGAGCTCCAGCTCCGCAGGTATGCTGGAAATTCCCAGCCTCTATAGGTGGCTGGGAAAATAAACCGGGTACTATTTGGGGTGGTCATAAGAAAGCTCACAAACCGTTACCGACGAGCCGCAGGCGAGCTGTCACACCAGCAAATTGGTGTATAATCCGTGCCGAAATCCGTGAAATCTGTGTTGAACTACCCCACGAGCCGCAGGCGAGCAACCCCGTGCGGCAGCCAATCAAAACTCCCCTATAAATATCCGCAAATCCACCCACCCACGCGCCGCAGGCGAGCTATCTCTACTCCCAGCGACCGCGAGCAAAGCTCGCCACCACTAATTAGACAGCGAAAACGGATACGCCGAAGCCTCCGTACCCCATTCCCGGTTCGGCTCGGGACCCATCTCGAACTCCAGGGTACCGCCTTCCATCAGCGCCTCATGGCTAACCCAGTTCTTCTCGTACGCTTCCCCGTTCCAGGTGATGCGCTGGACATAGCGGTTCTCGTCGCTGTTGCCGGGGGCGGAGATGACCAGCGTATTCCCGTTTTCCAGCTCCAGGGTAATACGCTCGAAGAGCGGGGCGCCGAGGACGTACTGGTCGGTAGCCGGGGCTACGGGGTAGAAACCCAGGGCAGAGAAGACGTACCAGGCGGACGTCTGCCCGTTGTCCTCGTCGCCGGCGTAGCCGTCCGGACCGGGGTGGTACATCCGATTCATGGTCTCCCGGACCCAATACTGCGTCTTCCAGGGCTGGCCGGCGTAGTTATACAGGTAGATCATATGCTGGATGGGCTGGTTGCCGTGGGCGTACTGGCCCATATCGGCGATCTGCATCTCGCGGATCTCGTGGATCACCTGCCCGTAATAGCTGTCGTCGAAGACGGGCGGCAGGCTGAATACGCTGTCGAGCTTGGCAACGAAGGCTTCTTCACCGCCCATCAGGTCGATCAGGCCCTGCACATCGTGGAAGACCGACCAGCTGTAGTGCCAGCTGTTGCCCTCGGTGAAGGCATCGCCCCATTTGAAGGGGTTGAAAGGAGCCATGAATTCGCCGTCTTCGTTCTTTCCGCGCATCAGGCCGGTTTCTTCGTCGAAGAGCTTACGGTAGTTGAGACTGCGCTGCCGGTACTTCTCGACTTCTTCCGCCGGTTTGCCCAGCTTTTTCGCCAGTTGGTAAATGGCGAAGTCGTCGTAGGCATACTCCAGCGTGCGGGCGGCACTCTCGTTGATCTCTACGTCGTAGGGTACGTAGCCGAGTTCGGTGTAATAGTCGGCACCGGCGCGGCCTACGGCAGTCAGGGGGCCGGCATTATTGGCGCCGTGTACCAGAGCGTCGTACAGATTCTCGATATCGTAATCGTACACCTCGCCGCTCTTCAGGTAGGCCTCGGCAACCACCGAAGCGGAATTATTCCCCACCATTACGTTGCGCAGACCGGGGCTAGCCCACTCCGGCAACCATCCGCTTTCGTCGTAGGTGTTGGACAGCCCCTCCTGGATATGCCCGTTCAATTCCGGATACATCAGGTTGAGGAAGGGGAAGAGCGCCCGAAAGGTGTCCCAGAAGCCCGTATCGGTAAAGAGGTAGCCGGGGCGCACCTCGCCGTTGTACGGGCTGTAGTGCACCACCTCACCGTCGGCATCGTACTCGTAGAACTTGCGTGGAAACAGCAGCGAGCGGTACAGGCAGCTGTAGAAGGTAGCGACCTGTTCCGGAGTGCCGCCCGCTACTTTGATGCGGCCCAGATCCTCGTTCCATACTTCCCGTCCATCCTCGCGGACGGTGTCGAAGTCATTGTCGCCCAGCTCCTGTAGATTTCGTTGTGCCTGCTCGTGACTGATGAAAGAAGAGGCCACCCGGGCGTGTACCTGCTCATCCTCTTCCGTTTGGAACCCCAGCAATGCGCCGGCGTGGTTCACCTCGGCCTCCAGGCCCTCACTCAGCACGGAGTCCTGGAAGATTTTGGTCCAGGTGAAATCCTTGTCAAACTCGACGACAAAGTAGTTGCGGAAGTTCTCCGGTACGCCTCCGCTGTTGCGGGTCGTGTAACCGACGACCTTCCGCTCTTCCGGGATGATCTTGACGTACGATCCGCGGTCGAAGGCATCTACGACCACGAAGCCGCTGTCGGTTTCGGGGAAGGTGAAGCGGAAGATGGCCGCCCGGTCGGTCGGGGTGATCTCGGCGGTGACATCGTGATCGGCCAGGTAAACGCTGTAATAGTGGGGTTCCACCGTTTCGGCTTTGTGACTGAACCAGCTACGCCGCTCGTCTTCGCCAAAACGGGGGGTGCCTACCACCGGCATCAGCGAAAACTGCCCGTAATCATTCATCCAGGGGGATGGCTGGTGGGTCTGCTTGAAGCCGCGAATGTGGTAGGCATCGTACGTGTACGCCCAGCCGTTGCCCATCTCGCCGGTCTGCGGGGTCCAGAAATTCATGCCCCACGGCCGCGCGATGGCGGGGTACACGTTTCCGTTGCTGAGCCGGTATTCCGAATCGGTCCCCATTAGCGGACGAGCATAGTCGACCGGCTCGTTGTTTTCCCAATCCTGGCCCGATAGGCTCAATGATAGGAGAGCCAGAAGTGTGAAAAGGTAGCGCGGCATAATCAGCGGTTTAGTGCGAAGTTGATAGGGAAGCGTCAAGATAGCGGACGGATGTAAATTGACAAAGTAAATCGATTTAGTTAATGGCGGGGTGGCGGAGCTGTGCGTTAAATGTAGGGGCGTACTACCCGGAGCTCCAGCTCCGCCCAATGGTTAGCCACGCGGTTTGATGGTAGGGGCGTACTGCCCGGAGCTGGAGCTCCGGGACCCTGTAGTCGGGGTGGCGGAGCTCCAGCTCCGCCGAATGGTTCGCCATGCGGTTTGATGGTAGGGGCGTACTACCCGGAGCTGGAGCTCCGGGACCCTGTAGCCGGGGTGGCGGAGCTCCTGCTCCGCCGAATGGTTCGCCACGCGGTTTGATGGTAGGGGCATACTGCCTGTAGCAGGAGCTTCAGGACCCTGAGTCGGGGTGGCGGAGCTCCAGCTCCGCCGAATGGTTCGCCATGCGGTTTAATGGTAGGGGCGTACTGCCTGTAGCAGGAGCTTCAGGACCCTGAGTCGGGGTGGCGGAGCTCCAGCTCCGCCGAATGGTTAGCCACGCGGTTTGATGGCAGGAGCGTACTACCCGGAGCTGGAGCTCCGGGACCCTGTAGTCGGGGTGGCCGAGCTCCAGTTCGGCCGAATGATTAGCCATGCGGTTTGATGGTAGGGGCGTACTACCCGGAGCTGGAGCTCCGGGACCCTGTAGTCGGGGTGGCCGAGCTCCAGTTCGGCCGAATGATTAGCCATGCGGTTAGATGGTAGGGGCGTACTGCTTGTAGCAGGAGCTTCAGGACCCTGAGTCGGGGTGGCGGAGCTCCAGCTCCGCCGAATGATTAGCCATGCGGTTTGATGGTAGGGGCGTACTACCCGGAGCTGGAGCCCCAGGACCCTGAATGCCTCAAACATACCGCCGAACCAGCTCCGCCGAATGGTTAGCCACGCGGTTTGATGGTAGGAGCGTACTACCTGAAGCTGGAGCTCCAGGACCCTGAGTCGGGGTGGCGGAGCTCCAGCTCCGCCGAATGATTAGCCATGCGGTTTGATGGTAGGGGCGTACTACCCGGAGCTGGAGCTCCGGGACCCTGTAGTCGGGGTGGCCGAGTTCCAGCTCCGCCGAATGGTTAGCCATGCGGTTTGATGGTAGGAGCGTACTGCCTGAAGCTGGAGCTTCAGGACCCTGAGTCGGGGTGGCGGAGCTCCAGCTCCGCCGAATGGTTAGCCATGCGGTTTGATGGTAGGGGCGTACTACCCGGAGCTGGAGCTCCGGGACCCTGAATGCCTCAAAGATACCGCCGATCCACCTCCGCCAAATCCTGCGGCACCTTTACCCGCGGCACTTCCCGCCCCGCCTGCTCCCTCAGCCACTCCGCCACCCCTTGCCGCTTCCGCAGCGCGCTATCGCTGCGCCCCGGTACCCAGCCATACACATTGATTTCCCGGTAGCCCTTTTTCGCGTCTCCGAAGCCCCAGCGGATGTTGCCGTAGGTAGAGGCGTCCCGCCCGTCGTAGCTGAAGCGGTCGTTGAGGTAGCAGGCGATGGCGAAGGCTTCCCGCGGGTCCGGCCGCCACCGAATGAGCTGTTTTACCCAGTACATCCGCAGGTTGTTGTTCATCCAGCCGTCGAGGACAAAGGCCTTTTGTGCGGCATTCCAGGTTTGGTCCTCCGTCTCGCCGTGGATGAGGGCTTCCAGGTCGTAGATCCGTTCGCGCGCATCGCCGGCGTGGTCCAGCAGGCTTTTACGCGCCCAGTCTGGCAGTCCGGCCCAGTGGGTAAAGTCCGGTATGTGGCGGCAGCCGTGGTGGAAGTACTCCCGCCAGGTGAGGAGCTCGTCGAAGAACTTATAGCGGGCGGCGGGGTGTACGTCCCCGGCTTCTTCGGCTTGAGATACCGCTAACGCAACCTCCCGGGGAGACAGCACGCCAAAGTGCATATAGGGGGAAAGGTGGGTCGAATCATCCTCAAGGGAAGGATTGTTACGCGTCCATTTGTAGCGCGGCACCACCTCCCGCACGCAATACGCCAGCCGTTCCAGGGCGACGGACCGGCCACCGCCATAATTGGCCATCGCCCGTACCGACATATCTACCCCGCACTTTTCTATCAGCGCATCCAGTTGGTCTATGGTGAGATCGGTGGCATCTTCGGGGCTCAGATCCAGTTCCCCCGCGAAGGGATGGACGGTGGGCGTCTGTTCCAGGTCGGTCTCCAAATGCACCTCGCGCAGGGGCGTATGGGCGGCACGAAACTGTTTGGTGGTCGCCAGGTGGTCGGGGAAGGCGTTCATCGGCACGGCGCAGCAGGCATCCACTCCCCACACGGCGGCGGACAGTCGCTGCGCCAGGTCGTCCGCGTAGGAACGCGTCACGAAGGTGGGCACGTCATCGACAACCACGGCGGCGGCGCGGCGGGCGAGTTTTGCCACGGTATCGACCTCTCCGTCGCCCGCCCGGCGCACCCAGCGTACGAACCTGAGCCCGCGCTCTTCCAGGCCCGCTTGCAGGTCGAGACTGGCTTCCAAAATGAACTTGTGGAGGCGGTGGGATGCGTAGGGATAGCGATTCTCCAGCGCGTGAATGACGACCACCGGTAATTTTAGCTCGTTGCCTAGCAGGATAGCTACGTCTATCGCGGGATTCTCCTTCGCCCGCAAAGCCTGCATCAGCCAGCAAAGTACGTATTCGCGCTTCCCATTTACGGGGTGGGGAGTAAGGGCGCGCGTGCGCTGGCGGAGGATGTCGTGTGCGGTCACCCCCAAACAACCGCGGGCGGATCAAAGGGTTTGTCCCTCCGATCCGCCCGCGGCGAAAGCTAGGTGTGATGACCGTTACCGGGTCACGATCAGGCGTCGGGCCGTTCGTTTGCCCTCGGCGGTGAGGGTAACGATGTAGGCGCCGGGGCGCAGGTTAAGCGCCTGTGCGTTAAGCGGAATGGTTTGGAGACCGTCGGCGTTGCGGCGGGCTACCTCCTTACCTAACTGGTCGTAGATGCGGAGTTCGGCGCGGTTGAGGGCTTCACCCAGGCGGACCGTAAAGCTGCCTCCGGTCGGGTTGGGGAAGATTTCCACGGTAGTGGTGAGTTCCGTTGGTCGGTCGAAGATCGAGCTCGGTGCGCAGTAGGTAAACTCGTTCAGCGGCGGGTTCGGTGCACGCCGCAGGCTATCATTGAGGTACTCGGCCAGCGCGGGGCGCTCGGTTCCGTTACAGGGGTCGAAGAGGTAGGCTTGCTGGGCGGTACGCCACAGGCCGGTGCGGTAGCCCCACAGGGTAATGCCGATGACGGAGGGGTGGTTCCAGAAAAGCCCGAAAACCCGCTCGTACTCCGCCAGCTGGAAAGAGTCGGCGACCGTCTGATTGTCGGTTGGCTGGTAAGAACCATCGGTATTGCCGTCGATCTCCAGTTCGGTGACCATCAGCGGCAGGCCGATCATGGCCAGGCTGTCGAGTTTTCGGGTGAGTACGGCGGTTTGCGCGGCGAAGGTCGAGTCGTTGTAAACGTTGTTGTACACCCGGGTGGAGAAGGCATGTCCCTGGAAACCCAGAACATCGACCAAACCGAGGGAGTCTAGCAGCTCGGCGACTTCGACGTAATCCCGGGTGGTGGTACCCCCGCCGTTCACGACGTTGTACTCGTTCAGCATCAGTTTCGTTTCCTCACAGGGGAAATAGCTGCGCGCTATTTTGAAAGCGTTGACGATCCAGTCGTACTCACCCGGCGTAGTCTGTAACGAATCGTTTAACGACCGGAGGGCGCCGATGTAGTCACCGCTTCCGTTGTCGTTGGCATTCTGCCCCAGGTTGTCGGGCGGCTGGTTGATGAATTCATTGAGTACCTCTACATACTCCAGGGTCGCCCGCGCGTCGCTGCTCCCGTCGAAGTGGTCGGCGACGCCGGAGATCCAATCGATGATCTCGTCTACTTTCTCCTCGTCGGAAAGCGGCTTCAGCCAGGTAGGCTGCTGAGCGCCCCACAGCAGGACGTGGAAGCGGAAGGGAAAATCGTTGCGGGCGGCGAAGGCGCGGATGCTGTCGAGCTGCTGCCAGTCGAAGGTGTCGCGGGTACCCTCCACGCTGCCCCACTTACCGGCGTTCTCCGGGGTGACCTGGTTGAAGTAGTATTCGAAATCGTCCGTCTGGCTACCGCCGTAAACTGAGCCGATAAACTTATTCTTGCCGGCGGCGATGGGGGTCTGGGTGCTGTCCACCGAGAAGGTGTCGATACAGGGGGCGGCCGGGGCGAGCATCTCCGCGGCGTCGAAGTAGAAGGTCGCTACGTCGTAGGCGAGATCCATCGAGATGACGGTCTTCGGTACGTTAGCGACGAAGGTGTAGGAAATCCGGGTCCAATCTGTCGGAATTTCCAGGTCGTCGCCGTACTGGGCCGTGCCCTGACCCGGCTGGGTCGAGAAACGCATGGACCCGCCTTCTTCCTCCGCCTTCGCCCAGATGCTGAAGGTGTAGCTGTTGCCAATGAAGGTCTCTATGGAATCGGTGGTCACCTGTACCTGCCAGGGCTGACTGTCGGAGCCGGGGCTGTTGATCTGCAGGGCCCGGGTACCCTCGTACACGTTGTCACCCTCTGTCGTTTCCACAACGTTCTCCGCGCCGTTCAATACGGCCCAGTTGGTAAAGGTATTCCCCTCGCCCTCCTCGAAGCTCGGGTTGGGAATCAGGTTTTCGTCCTGCGCGAGGAGCAGCGTACCCGGCAGAAGCAGGCAGAGCAAGACGAGAAATAGGTTGGAGTAAAATCTTTGCATTAATCGAGTTTTAGTAAAAAAGCGAAGTGGCCAAACTCGGCCGGCTGTGAATATAGACCGGCAATTCGCTTTTCAAAGCTTTTTACGCATTCGATTGTGTAATTTTTATGCTCATTTTCCGTTTAGGGAGTTTTTTGCCGCGTCAGGGGGCTGAAAAGAGCCTATCGATCCGCCGTCAGGGTCACTACATCCCCCGCGGAGGTGGTCACGTCGTATTCGTACACCCGTGGGGCGCGGGCATCGGCTCGATATGACTCCGGCCGTATCACCGGCGGCGCTACCGTAGGTACCGCGAAGAGCGGATTCGGATTGTCGCCGCTGGCCTCCCGCAGCGCGGCACCGGTCAGCGGCACGTAAGTCCGGATCCGCAGGTTGCCCCCCAATGCCGACCGTACCGTCACCGTATCCACCGCGCCGTTCGTCCACCGCAGGCCCACTTCGAAGCCGCCCCGTGCCCGTAGCCCCGTGACGGAACCTTCGGACCACGCCGTCGGCAGGGCGGGCAGTATATGCACGGCACCGTCGTGACTCTGCAGTAGCATCTCCGCGATCCCGCTCGTACAACCGAAGTTACCGTCGATCTGGAAGGGCGGGTGGGCGTCGAAGAGGTTGTTGTAGGTACCGCCCCGCTCACCAAATCCGTCGCCGGTGGCCGGCTTCAGCTGGTCGCGAATGAGCTCCAGGGCGTGATCGCCGTCGAGGAAGCGCGCCCAGAGGTTGACCTTCCAACCCATCGACCAACCGGTGCTTTCGTCGCCGCGGGCCTCCAGCGAGGTGCGGGCGGCGGTAAGCAGTTCAGGAGTGCGATAGGGGGAAATCTGGTTGGAGGGGTACAGGCCGTACAGGTGGGAGACGTGGCGGTGTCGGTCGTCCTGCCGGTCCCAGTCGTGCATCCACTCCTGCAGCTGGCCCCACCGGCCGATCTGCATGGGCGCCAGCTGGGGCATCAGCTGCGCCAGGCTGTCGGCAAACTCACCGTCGGTACCCAGCGCCGCGGAGGCCTGGATCACGTTGGCGAAAACGTCGTGAACCAATTGGTTATCCATTGTCGTGCCCGCCGCGATGCTCACCCCGTCGTGGTGGGCGTTTTCGGGCGACATCGACGGACTGATCACCCGCCACCCATGCTCCGGCTCCGTCTGTAGGTTGTCCTTATAAAAGAGCGCCGCCCCCTTCAGTATCGGGTAATACTCGCGTAGAAAGGCCGTATCTCCGCTATAGAGGTAGTGCTGCCAAAGGTGTTGGCTCAGCCAGGCACCGCCGCTCGGCCACAGTCCGTAGAAGGCCCCGTCCACGACCCCCGCGATACGCCAGGCGTCGGTATTGTGGTGAATGTTCCAGCCGCGGGCGGCGTACATGCTGTCGGCGGAGGCCCGTCCCGAACGGGAGATATCGCGCACCATCCCGAAGAGCGGTTCGTGCAGTTCGCTCAGGTTGGTCGGCTCCGCAGGCCAGTAGTTCATCTCCGCATTGATGTTGACGGTGTACTTGCTGTCCCAGGGCGGGGTCAGCTGCCGGTTCCAGATGCCCTGCAGGTTGGCCGGCTGGGTGCCGGGTTGGGAGCTGGAAATGAGCAGGTAGCGGCCGAACTGAAAGTACAGCGCCGCCAGCTGGGGGTCGTCGGCTTCCCCAAAGGCCGCCAGCCGCTCGTCGGTGGGGGCGGTGACCGCTTCGGTGCTGCCGAGGTCCAGTTGTACGCGGTCGAAGTAGTTGGCGTAGGCGGCGCGGTGATGCTCCTTAAGCGTATCGAAGGGCTGGGCGTAGGCGGCATCGAGGGCACTATCCGCCCGGTCGTCGGGCTTGGCCGTCAGGTGCTGGTAATCGAAGAAGTTGGTGCCGGTCGAAACGAAGAGCACGACCGTATCCGCGGCCGTGACCACCAGTGAGCTATCCGTCGCTTCCATCCGGCCACCCGTCAATTTGGCCGCTACGCGGGTAGTGAAGTCGACCCGTCCGGTTTTGCTCTCGAAGTCGCTCGAGGTGCCGCGCAGCGCCAGGCGATCTTCTTCCACCTCCACGCTGCCCGAAGGATGCGGGCTATCCAGTTCCACCCGGAAGCTCAGGCTGGCGTGTTGGTCCGCGGTCAGCTCCATCACGATTACGTTGTCCGTCAGCGAGGCGAAGGTTTCCCGCTTGTAGTTGACGCCCCCGCGCCGGTAGCTGACGGTGCTCAGGGCACGGGCGATATCGAGCTCGCGGTAGTAGTCGTCCAGCGGCGTATCGTTGGCGAAGATGACCCGCAGGTCGCCCACCGTCTGATAGGGCATGCCGTAGTTGTTACCCTTCTGCAAATCCCACGGCAGGACGGAATTAGCCAGCTCCTGGGCCGCTTTGTGCTCGTCCGCGAAGATCAGCCGGCGGATTTCCGGGAGTACGTCCAGCAGTTCCGGCACGATATTATTGCCCGGCTCTCCGGCCCACACCGTTTCCACGTTCAGCTGCAGCACGGCCGTATCGATACCGCCGTAGACCATCGCGCCGAGTCGTCCGTTACCGAGGGGCAGGGCTTCGTTCCAGTTGGCGGCCGGGGCCGTGTACCAGAGGGCCATCGGGTTTTCGGCGTTTCCCTGCTCCTGGCTGTGCAGGGCATAGGAGCAAACAAGCAGGATGGCCAGGGCGGCGGTCCGGAGGCGAAGCGTACGTAGATACATGATCATAAAGGTCAAATTGCGGCACCGCAAAGTAAATCGCCGTGCGCTTCCCGATCCCCGCCACTGGGATACAATATACCAACGCCTCCGAACGGCCGACACTTCCGGCGGCCTTTTCGCGGGTTTCCCGCCGCCGTTGCCCGATTTGGGCGGCGGAGCGCAGGTAAAGACCTTATCGCTAATCCTGGATGTGGATTCGGCCATCCCGCATCACAAAGACGAGCCCGTCCTGGAGCGTAGCCGCAAAAGCGCCCTCCAGATCGCCACGGAAGGCGACCAGGTCCGCCAGTGCACCGGCCCGGACGACACCCAGGTCATCGCGGCCAAGCGCGCGGGCCCCGTTCCGCGTAGCGTACTGCAACACATCGACGGTAGGGATACCCGCTTCGGCGTAGCTGACCAGCCCCGTCACGGCGGCCCATCCCGGCGGGTCGGTGCTCTCCAGGTACATATCCGACCCCCATACGATCTCCACGCCGGCGGCAATCGCGCGACGGAGGCGGTCCTGGCTGCTGGCCACCCAGTTGCGGACGTTTTCCTCGCTGATCTCTATATCAGGGCCGGCCTCGAAAATGTGGATGTAGCCCTCGGCGGTTCCGTCGGTCGGCACCAGGTACACTCCGGAATCCGCCATCATGCGCAGGGTTTCGTCGTTCACCGAGTAGCCGTGCTCGATACCGTCCACGCCGGCCCTTACCGCGTCGCGGATCACGTCGTCGTAGGTTGCGTGGGCCGTGACCCGAAGACCGTGACGCCGGGCTTCCTCCACCATGGCGGTCATTTCCTCCACCGACAGCGTCAGGCCGTGGTCGTTGGTCGCGCAGATCTTGATTACGTCCACCCCGGCGGCGGCGTGGTCGGCTACTTCCCGGCGGGCTTCCTCCACGGTGCGTACGATGGCGTATTCCTTAGCCACGATGGGTTCGTGGTAGTAAGGAAGGTCATCGAACTGCCCACCCGGCGGACTGATGATCGGTCCGGAAGCAAACAACCGGGGGCCGTCGATCCAGCCCTCCTGCAGGGCCTTGCGCAGCGGTATATCCAGGTACGTTCCGGAATTGCCCAGGTCGCGCACGGTGGTCACCCCGGCTTCCAGCCACGTGCGGGCGCGCTCGGCGCCGCGCAGGATCCGCTCGTGGTCGGTGTGCTGGATGATGTCCTGCTCCATCGGAACGTTAGACCGCTGCATGAAGAGCAGGTGGGTATGGGCGTCGATCAGGCCGGGCGTCACGGTCGCGTCGCTCAGGTCGATGCGGGTGTAGCCGGCGTGCTCGTCCCCGTCCGCGTCGGTGACCGCCTCGATGCGGTCGTTGACCACGAAGACGAAGCGATTTTCCAGGAAGGCCGCGCTCTCGGCGTCGAAGAGCCGACCGGCGTGAATGAGGTAGCGGGTAGTATCCTGGGCGCCGACCGTGCCGGAGAACAACAGGATGAGGAGCGGGAAAGCCTTGTAAATCATGTGTGGAGTGGTTTATCGGCTGCCCAGATCGTCGAGCATGACGTCAACGGCCCGCTCCAGTTGCTGGTCGCGGCCGGTGGCGATCACCGCCGGTTCGTTTTTCACTTTTATCTGGGGCTCGGTCTGGTTGTTTTCCATCCAGTCGCCGTCGATGTCGCGGGCACTCACGGGCACCACGCCCCACACGATGCCGTTGGGCAAGCGTTCCCAGCCGGCGAAGCTGCATGTACCGGGAGTGGGCATACCTACCGTCTTGCCGATCTTCAGGTCGGAGTAACCGGCGGCGAAGCAGTGGCCGTCGCTGTACTGGGCCTCGTTGATAAGGGCCAGCGTCGGCTTCGTCCAGCGGGAGGTCGGTTCGCCGCCCACCACTTTAGCTTCGGTCGCGTAGGTGATGAAGGGGACGCCGGTGAAGAACATCGCCAGGTCGGCTACCAGGTCACCTCCCCCGTTGAAGCGGGTGTCGATGATCATGCCTTCCCGCTCGAAGTACTTACCCATCATATCCTGGTAAATACTCCGGTAGGGTTCGTCGCTCATGCCGGGAATGTGTACGTAGCCCAATCGGCCCTGGCTCCGCTCGTTCACTTCCTCCTCGTTCCGCTCGACCCACCGCTTGTACAGCAGCCGGGATTCCTCCCCCTGGCTGATGGGCTTTACGGTGATGGTGGTCCGTTCGTCCGATGTGGTATCGACCAGCTCCAGCAGGGTGAAGTCCCCTTCCAGGCGGTTCAGGTAGGCGGCCCAGTCACGATCGGCGGAGACGACCTCGCCGTTGATGCGCTCGATCAGCATGCCCGGCTTCAGATCGAAGGCCGCGCGGTCCAGTGGGCCGCCATCGAGTATCTCCTCGATCAGGATGCCGTCACCGGTGTGGCCGTAGTCCGCGAATATGCCCAGGGCGGCCGTTTCGTCGGGATTGTCCCCACCGCTCGGGCGATAGCGGGCTCCGGCGTGGGATACGTTCAATTCCCCGAGCATTTCGGAGAGCAGTTCGACCAGCTCGAAGTCATTGCCGATGGAGGGCAGGTGCTTGGCGTATACGGTGCGCAGCGAATCCCAGTTCGCGCCGTGAAAATCGGAGCGATAGAAGATCGCGTCCGTCCGCTGCCAGACGTGGTCGAAGATGGCGGTCCGCTCGGCTACCTCATCGAAGGGGATCTCGCCCTGCAGTTTTACCGGCGTCTTTTTCTCCTTGTCAACGTCCAGTTTGGTGATCTTACCGCTGCTGAGGAGGTAGAGGTTTTCCTGCTTTTTATCCCACTGGAGGCTACCCCCACCGGCGCCCAGTTCCAGGGCCATCTTGGTATCGCGGGTGCGCAGATTGGTGACCCACAGGTTCATCTTGTCCTCGAAGCTGCTGAGGTAATACAGTTTCTCGCCGTCCTTGGAGAGCACCGCGTCGCCCAGGCGGGAGGAATGGATGGTGAGGCGCTTGGTACGGTCGTGCAGGCCGTCCCAGTCGAAGGTGAGCGGTTCGACCTTCGTGCTGTCCGTCTTGGTTTCTTCCTTCTTTTTCTTGTCCTTCCCCTTATCGTCGGCCTTCTCTTCTTTGTCATCCGCCTTATTGGCTTTCTCGATGGCTTGCTGGAGTTTGTATTCCTCCTCGCTCAGGTTGAACTCATCCCAAGCAGCCTGGGTGAAGAACATGGCGTAGACATCCTGTTCGCTTTGCCCGCTGGTGGCGTAGGACTTCAGTCCGTCGCGGTTGCTGAACCAGATCATGGCCTTTCCCTTATCCACCCACTTCGGGCGGGAATCGTAGTAGCCGCTCTCGGTCAGGTTAACGCGTTTGCCGCCGTCGGCCTTCAGCAGTAAGACCTCGCTGTTGTTCAGCAGGACGTCGTGTTCGACCAGTAACCACTCGCTATCGGGGCTCCACGTAAAGTATTTGTCGCCGTCGCGCATGTGGAAAAGCTCATCGGCACCGAGCAGGGTGGTGTCCTTTCCGGTGGCGATATCGCGGACTTTCAGCGTGCGCCGGTCCTCGATCCAGGCCAGGCGCTTGCCATCCGGGGAGTATTCGGCCAGGTAGTTATCCTGACCGTTTTCCAAGACGGGCGTTTCTTTCAGCAGGGTAGCGGCGTAGAAGAAGGGCTCCTCTTCGCGGACCTTTTCGGATTTGAAAGTGCTCCACTTGCCGTCGCGTTCGCTGGCGTAGACCACCGATTTTCCCTCCGGCCCCCAGCTCACGAAGCGTTCCCGTTCGGGCGTGGTGGTGATGCGCTTGGTGAAGGATTCGTCCGTCGAGGTCACGAAGACCTCACCGCGAGCCACGAAGGCGATCTCTTTACCGTCGGGCGAGACGGCCATCTCTTCGATGTCGCCGTCCACGCTCACGAAGCGGTCGGTATTGCTGCCGGCCTGGGTGACGATGTTCACCTTTACTTTTTGTGGTTCGCCGCCCTCGCGCAGGGTGTAGAGTTCGCCGTCGTAACCGAAGCTGAGGAGATCGCCCCCCCGGCTCAGGAAGCGTACGGGGTGGGGCCCCAGGTCGGTCAGCTGTTCGTCGTTTTCGCCGGACAGGTCACGCTTGTACACGTTGAAATTGCCGACCCGCTCGCTCAGGTAGTAGAAGCCATCACCGTCAGCGGTGAAGACGGGCTGCCGCTCCTCGGCGGCGTTGTTCGTCAGCTGTCGGTGGGTTCCCGTTGCCATATCGTAGGCCCAGATGTCGCGGGTGATGGCGGAGGTATGGTGCTTGCGGTATTCGTTCTCGCCGCCCTTCTTGTCGTGGTAGAGCAGCGTCTTGCCGTCGGGGCTTACCTGGGCGTACTCGGCCGGTACGGTCAGCAGCTGGCCGACGCGTCCGCCCGTCGCGGGTATGGTGTAGAGTTCGGGCTGGCTGCCGGTAGGAAACTGCCGGTGTTCGGCCGCGTCCTGCCGCTGACCGCCGAAGATGACGGTGCTGTCACTCGCGCCAAAAGCGAAGGGCATCTCATCGGCACTGTGGTAGGTGAGTCGGGTGGCATCCCCCCCGGTGGCGGGCATCACGAACACATCGAAGTTGCCGTAGCGGTTTGAGGCGAAGGCGATGCGCTGGCCGTCCGCGCTCCAGGTGGCCATGTAGTCGTGGGCATCGTGGTAGGTCAGGCGATTGGCGTCACCACCGACGGCCGGTACCGTGTACAGATCGCCGCGGTAGGTGAAGGCAATGCGGGAACCGTCGGGGGAAATAGCCGCGTGGCGCAACCAGTTCGGTGACGATTGGGCGGTCAGGCCGAGGGTGGCTATAAGGAGGGGGAGAATTAGTTTCACGGTCAGGGGGGATTGTACAGCCGGTAAATATCCGCAAAACGACGTCGAATTCCGCCTTTCGGTTGCAAGTATTCTACCTGCGCTCCGCCGCCCAAATGGTATGCGGGAATCTTTTAATACTTTTCGTACCGGCCAATTCCTCTACCGTGCGCTACCTGCTTTCCCTCATTTGTCCGCTGATGACCGCTCTCCCCCTGGCGGCCCAGCAGGACTATCCCATCACGCCGGTCTCCTTTTCGGAGGTGCGTATCCAGGATGATTTCTGGCAACCGAAAATCCGGACGAACCACGAAGTAACCATCGCCATTGCGAAGAGCCAGGAGTCGGGGCGCATCGATAATTTCCGGATGGCGGCCGGTCGCATGGAGGGGGCGTTTTGTACGGAATACCCCTTTGACGACAGCGATATCTACAAGATCATCGAGGCGGCCAGCTACTCCCTGCAGACCTTTCCGGACGCAGGCATGGAGGCGCAGGTTGACAGCCTAATCGAACTGGTTGCCGCCGCCCAGGAGCCGGACGGTTACCTCTACACCACCCGCACCATCGGCGAGAACGTCCACCCCTGGGCCGGAAACGAACGCTGGGAACTGGTCCACGAGCTCAGCCACGAACTGTACAATCTCGGCCACCTCTACGAAGCCGCCGTCGCCCACTACCGCGCCACCGGAAAACGGAGCCTGCTGGACGTCGCGATCAAGAGCGCGGATCTGGTCGACGCCACCTTCGGCGCGAAAAAACTTCGCGACTACCCCGGCCACCAGGAAGTGGAGCTGGGCCTGGTCAAGCTTTTCCGCGTCACCGGCGAGCAGCGCTACCTCGACCTGGCGAAGTTCTTTTTAGACGTCCGCGGCCGCCCCGGCGTGGGGAACCCCAAGCAGTACGATCAGTCGCACCTGCCGGTTACGGAGCAGTCCGCCGCGGTGGGGCACGCCGTACGCGGTGCCTATATGTGGACCGCCATGGCCGACGTGGCCGCCATCACGGGCGATAGCGCCTACCGCCGCGCCATCGACCGGATCTGGCACGATATCGTCGACTCCAAGTATTACCTCAACGGGGGCATCGGCGCCACGGGTAGCGGGGAGGCCTTCGGGGACGCCTACGAACTGCCGAATATGACCGCCTACGCCGAAACCTGCGCCGGCGTGGGCGTGGTGCGTTGGAACCACCGGCTCTTCCTGATGACCGGCGAGAGTAAGTACATCGACGTACTGGAGCGGTCACTTTATAACAATGTATTGGACGGCGTATCGCTCTCCGGCGACCATTTCTTCTACCCCAATCCGCTCGCTTCCATGGGGCAGCACGAGCGGCGGGAATGGTTCGGTTGCGCCTGCTGTCCACCGAACGTGGCGCGTACGTTGCCCTCCATGCCGGAGTACATCTACGCCTTCCGGGACGAGGATATCTACGTGAATATGTACGTTTCTTCCGAAACGGAGGTAAAAGTGGAGGGTACGCCAATCCGCCTGCAACAGGAAAGCGGCTTTCCGTGGGAGGGTACCGTCCGCCTGAGCGTCGATCCGGAGTCTCCGGTGCAGGCCCGGCTACGGCTGCGGGTGCCGGGCTACGTGCGCAACGCCCCTACACCCGGTGATCTGTATCGCTACGCCGATCCCGAACTGCCGGCCTTTACCGTCACGGTTAACGGCTCGATCGTACCGGTAACAACGGACGATACCGGCTACCTCACCCTCGACCGCACCTGGCGGCCCGGCGACCGGGTGGAGGTCGACCTCCCCTTCGCGGTTCATGCCGTGCGGGCCGACGATCGCGTATCCGCCGATAGCGGTCGGGTGGCTTACGAACGGGGACCGCTGGTATACGCGGCGGAGTGGGCCGATAACGACGGGGAAGTCCTCAACCTGATCGTTGACGAAAGCACCCCGGTACGCGCGGAGAAATCCGGTGAACTGGGCGGCGTCTACGTACTGCGCGGTCAGGCCAAATCGGTCGCCCGCCAACTCGACGGCACCCTGACGACCTCCGCTGCCAAACCCCTGACCTTGATCCCCTACCACCTCTGGAACAACCGCGGACCGGGCGAAATGGCCGTCTGGCTGCCGACCACCGTGGAAAGCGCCCAGCCCGCCCCGGCGCCTACCCTGACGTACACCAGTACGATCACCTCTTCGCTGGACGACGCAAAACCCCTGATCGCCCTCCGCGACCAATTGCTCCCCAAGCATTCCAACGATCATTCCATCCCCTACTTTCACTGGTGGCCCCGTAAGGATAGCCGGGAGTGGATACAGCTGGATTTTCCCGCCCTGGCCAACGTATCGAAGGTCAGCGTCTATTGGTTCGACGATGGCCCCGACGGCGGCTGTCGCATTCCGGCCGACTGGCACGTCGAATACCGCACCGGTGACGGCTGGTCTCCGGTCGAGGCGAACGGCGACTACCCCATCGCCAAGGACGAACTCAATACCGTCACCTTCTCCACCGTACAGACGGACGGCATCCGCCTGCTCGTGGACCTGCCGGAGGATTTTGCTGCGGGTTTGTATGAGGTTATTTTGGAATAGCATTAGTCGTCCGCCCAGCGTAGCTGGTCTGCCGACGGGTCGAGTGGTTTCCTCTCCCCCCGGCCCCCTCTCCAGAGTAGAGGGGGTGAACCCGCTGACCTTTTTTTGGTAGTTTGCGCTATTACACCTATAGTAAGAGCCAATCCTATTTTCCGGGGGCACCGCTGATTATTGAAGCGTCAGCGGGTGCATACCTCTCTCGGCAATGACACCTCTCTTCAAAGTAGAGGGGTGGACCTGCTAACCTTCTTCCGGCGAACACGGGTCGCGGGGGAAGGACTGAATTAGTGAGGGACTGAATTCGTTAATGGGCGGGGATGCTCGCTTCGCTCTTGGAGTCGCTAGTCGCGCCTTCGCTCGCCTTCGGCTTGCTCTTATAGGGTCAAACACAGATTGCACAGAGATCGGGCACGGATTAACCACAGATTGGCTGCGCCGCTCCTTCGTAGATTTTCACAGCGCGTTCAAAATACGCATGCCGCGAAAGCACCGCCCGTATCCATCCGGAGCGCCGCAGGCAAATCAGTGTAAAATCTGTGCCAATAATCGGTGCAATCGGTGTTGCCTCTAACACGCAAGCCGCAGGCGAGCAAAAAACCTCCCTAGCGCGAAGCGCATCCCCCGTGGCCCTACCACTCCGTACCTTACTACCTCCACCCATCCACCATGCGCCAGCTACTCCCAATTTGTCTGCTGCTATGCCTCACTTGCTGCCTGAAGGCACAAAGCACGGCACCACAGGACCGCACCCCCGTTGACCCCTTCCCCCTCCACCAGGTCACCCTCCTCGACGGCCCCTTCCACCACGCCACCGAACTGAACGAGGCCTCTTTGCTGAGCTACAACCCCGACCGCCTCCTCGCCCGCTTCCGCATGCAGGCCGGGCTGGAACCGAAGGCCGAAGCCTACGGCGGCTGGGAAGCGGAATCGCTGGCCGGCCACAGCCTGGGCCATCACCTGAGCGCGCTGGCGCTGATGTACCAGACGACCGGCCGGGATACGTTCAAGCGCCGCGCAGCGTACATCGTGGATCAGCTGACCGAAATACAGCGGGCCAACGGCGGACAGTACCTCGGTGCCTTTGACAACGGGAAGGAGGTCTTCGAGAACGAGGTGGCCAAGGGGGACATCCGCTCGCAGGGTTTCGACCTCAACGGCATCTGGGCGCCCTTCTACACCCACCATAAGGTGATGGCCGGACTGCGCGACGCCTACCAGTTACTAGGCATCAAGCAGGCTCTGGAGGTGGAAAAGAACTTCGCCGACTGGATCGGCGGCATCGTCCTGGGACTGAGCGAGGAGGAAGTACAGCATATGCTCGACTGCGAATTCGGCGGGGTGCAGGAAACCCTGGCCGACCTCTACGCCGATACCGGGGAGGAGAAATACCTGGAGATCGCGCGGGTCTTTCATGACGAATCCATCATCGACAGCCTGGCCATGGGCGAGGATATCCTGCCCGGTAAGCACGGCAATACCCAGATCCCGAAACTGATCGCCTCCTCCCGCCTCTACGAGATCACCGGCGAGGAGTCCGACCGCAAACCCGCGGAATTCTTTTGGGACCGCGTCGTC
The DNA here is from genome assembly GCF_003390935.1 of Lewinella sp. IMCC34191. Taxonomy (GTDB): domain Bacteria; phylum Bacteroidota; class Bacteroidia; order Chitinophagales; family Saprospiraceae; genus Neolewinella. The sequence continues at coordinate 107,022 of NZ_QNQZ01000012.1, forward strand.
CACCACCACTCCTACGTGACGGGCGGCCACGGCAACTGGGAATACTTCGGCGCGCCCGATCGGCTCACCAACCGGTTGAGCGAGGGCACCACCGAGACCTGTAACGTCTACAATATGCTCAAGCTCTCCCGCCACCTCTTCCTCTGGGAGCCGCGGGCGGAAGTGGCCGACTACTACGAGCGGGCGTTGTTCAATCAGATCCTCTCCTCCCAGGACCCCACGGACGGCCGGGTAGTCTACAACCTATCCCTCGAGATGGGCGGCCACAAGGCCTTCCAGGACCCGGAGTGGTTCACCTGCTGCATCGGCACGGGTATGGAAAACCACAGCAAGTACGGCGCCAATATTTATTACCACGACGATGACGCGCTCTACGTGACGCAATTCATCGCCTCCGAGCTGGCATGGGCGGAGCGCGGGCTCACCCTGACCCAACAAACGAACTTCCCGGAGGCGCAGAGCACCGAACTCACACTCTCGCTGGATATTCCCCAAACCTTTACGCTTCACCTGCGGCATCCCTTTTGGGCGGCGAGCGCAGGTATAAAGATCAACGGCGAACCCCAATCTTCTTCCTCTACTCCCGGCACTTTCATCGCCCTGACCCGCGAGTGGTCCGACGGCGACGTAGTCACTCTCGACCTGCCCTTCCACCTGCGGCTGGAGGCCATGCCCGACGACACCAACCGAATTGCCGTCTTTTACGGACCGCTGGCCCTCGCCGCCGACCTCGGCCCGGTAAACGACCCCGAAGCGGAAGCGCGTGATTACGTACCGGTACTGATGTCGGAAAGCCGGGACCCGGCGGAGTGGCTGGAACCGGTCGCCGGCCAGGTCAATACCTTTCGCACCACCGGTATCGGTGAACCCCGTGACGTGGAATTGCGGCCCTTCTACCGCGTGAACGACCGCACCTACACCGTCTACCTGGACCTCTTCAACGACGAGCAGTGGGCGCGGCGGCAGGCGACCTACGATACCGAACGGGAGCGGAAGCGCCGCTTGGAAGCCATCACCTTCGATCGCTTCCAACCGGGGGAGATGCAACCCGAGCGCGACCACCAGTTCACCGGCGACAAGCTGAACCTGGAAGAAGACTTCCGCGGCCGGAAGGCCCGCGGTTCGGAACGCGGCGGTTGGCTGTCCTTCACCATGAAAACCCCGACGACCGGCCAGATCGGCCTCGTATTAGAATACTGGGGCGGCTACACCGGCTCCAAGACCTTCGACATCCTCGTCAACGGGGAAAAGATCGCCACCGAAAATATCTCCGGCAAGGCCGACGGTAAATTCATCGACGTGCGCTACGAAATCCCGCAGTCCCTGACGCTGGGCCGGGAGGAAATCACCGTCAAATTGCTGCCGCATACGGGGCACCGGGCGGGGCCGTTCTTCTTCGCGCGTACGGTGACAGGAGAGGAGTAGCCAGAGAAGTAGAAGGACGCAAAGGAAAAACGCGGAGCAGCGACCCGTCGGCGGACCAGCTACGTTGGGCAGCCGACTATTGACCGACGAGCGTAGCGAGCATCCCCGGCCATTCAAAAATTCAGTCCCTCAAGCATTCACTCCATTTTAAGCGGGTCCCACTCTACCACCTTGCGACCGAAATAGCTTTCATTAGCCGCCAGCGAGGGCGCAGCAGCCCGGAAGCCGAAGGCCCCGTCTTCCACCACCATCCCGTCGTTCCGGATCGCATCGAACCAGTTGCCGAAGTGGTGCACGTGATCGCTGTAGCCCTCCGGTGCGCGGTAGGTCCATTCGTTCGGTCCCTCCACGGCGGGCGGCGCGGGAGGATACTCCTTCCCGTACCACTCCTCAAACTCCGCCCGCTGGGCCGCCGGGAAGGTGTTGTAACTGTCCCACCCGCCGTAGCCGGGTGCCGCGGGCAGGGTTTTGCGGCGCAGGGTGATGGAACTTCCCGTCACTTCCAGGCTGCCCTCCGTGCCCACGAAGCGGGTACGCGAGCCACCGCCGCCCCCGTCGACGAAGTTGACCCGCAGCTGCATGTTGAAGGCCGGGTGACTTTCCTGCTCGCCGTAGTCGCAGCTGGCGATGAAGACGTCGGGTACGTCGCGGCCGTCGGTCCAGTAGCGGAGGCCACCGGTGGCGTAGACGCGCTCGGGACCGAGTGAGTCGAGAATGCGGTGGGCACCCGAGAAGAGGTGCACGAAGAGGTCGCCCGCCACGCCCGTTCCGTAGTCGCGGTAGTTTCGCCAGCGGAAGAAGCGTTCGGCGTCGAAAGGGCGGTCGCCCGTGTCCTTGAGGAAGATGTCCCAGTCCACGGTCTCGGGGGAGGCATCGCGGGGGATGGAGTACTGCCAGGCACCCAGCGCGCTGAAGCGGTCGTTGAAGGTTTCGACCAGTACTAGCTGGCCCAGGTCGCCGCGACGGTACAGCTCGCGGGCCTGCTCCGTCAGGATGGAACTGACGCGCTGACTGCCCACGATCAGTATGCCCGGATTGCGGGCTTCGGCTTCGAGTACGGCCCTGCCTTCGTCTAGTTGTTGCACGAGGGGTTTCTCGCAGTAGACGTGTTTGCCCGCATCCAGCGCCTCGATGGTTATGGTGTCGTGCCAGTGATCAGGCGTGGCTACGATGACGGCGTCTATGTCGGGGCGGGCCAGGATCTCCCGGTAATCGCGCGTCAGGAAAAGCTCGCTCCCGTACAGCTCGCGGGCGCGCTCGAGATGACCGGTGTACAGGTCACAGCCTGCCACCAGTTTCACCCCGGGGTGTTGTAGGGCCGCGGCCAGGTCGTTGAAACCCTGGATACCGAGACCGATGCAGGCCAGGTTGATCCGGTCATTGGGACCTACGTGGGCCCCGGGGGCGGCGAGCGTTTTACCCGTTACCGAAGTAGGCAGCAGGGGGGCAGCCAGCAGGCCGGTAGAAAGTTGCCGGAGAAAGCGGCGGCGGGTGCGGGTAGACATGTCGAGGCAGCGTTTAGGGGCGGTAGGCCAAGAAACGGCTCTTAACCGACATCACCGCTCACTTGTCGATACACGTCCTTCCCATCATCGCGGCCCCAATGTTTTTCGACCGGCGGAACACGGGTGCGGGACTCCGCATCTAAAAACCGCTATCTTCCCGGAGATCGATAAAATCACCCATGAGCGACGAACTGAAAAATATCCGCCAGGCCCTTAAATCAGAGGGAATCACCGTGGAAAAAGAAAAGGATAAACAGGTCCATCTCGCCCACGGTACCTCGGTCGAAGTGATCGGTCCGGGGCGCTATCGGGTCCTGAGCGACGGCGAACCAATCTCCCCCTTCGACAGCGCCGAGGAGACGGCCGGCTTCATCAAGATGGACTGGGCGCAGCGGGGGCTGAAGCGGTAAGCGCTACCTTGGGCGACATGCCCTACTCTTTCTTGCTGCACGCGTTTCTGTATTCGCTGATCTGGCTACCTGCCTTGCTGACCGGGCAGTCGGAAGCAGACTACGTACGTGCCCTGGCTGCGGAGCTGGACGGCCAAATGGAGGTGAACGTGACCAGTGGCCGGGTGGACATCGTTACGGAAGACTATGCCATCGAGGTCGACTGGGCAAACAAGTGGAAGGAAAGCATCGGGCAATCACTCTGGTACGGATTGCAGACCAACCGGCGCGCGGGGATCATTCTTATCCTGCGCTCCGACGCCGATTATAAATACTTCGTTCAACTCAATTCCGCCCTGGCGCACGGGGAATTGGAAGGCAAAATCCGGACCTGGGTATACCCAAACGACTTCCCTGGGCTGTCCCCGGCTTCCGCCCCGGCGCCGCCACCATCAGCCGGCACGGTGACCGATTACTGGTTGAGCACCAACAGCAACAAGCGCCATCGCAAAAGCTGCCGCTGGTATGCCGAGTCCAAAGGACGCTACTGTACGGTGGACGAGGGGGTAGCGGCGGGCTGCTGTCACTGAAGTGCCACGGAATCGGAAGTTTATGTGCGTTTGGCGATTAGGAGGCCCCGGGAGAGAGTAGGAAAACGGATTTGGTGCCCCTCGCTATTCGGCTTCGATTAAATAGGGAATAGGTGCGGCAAGTTGGAGATCGGGTGGCGTTTTTCCTTGCGTTCGGAAGCTTAATCCATCGACCAAAATTCCCTGCCCGGGAAATGTGGTCTTCTCAAAAATTTCCCATTTATCAGAACATGAAACAACCGGCATTAGGTGATGAGGACTCTTTGGCCTACACTAAATACCCTTTCATGCGATTCACCTTTACGCTCTTATGTCTTTGCCTGTCGCTTTTTGCCTTCTCCCAGATTCAGCGGGGCGACCACATCATCACCCTTAGCGGCCCCGGGGCCAGCAGCTACGGAGCGCAATCGTCGACGGCCGGCGATCTGGGCGGAATACTTTTTGACTTCGATACCGAAGTCAGCCAGTTCTCTCTGCAGCCAACCTACGGTTATGCACTGACCGACCGATGGGTAGTGGGCGGCGCCTTGGGTATTACAAGCTCTCGCTACCCCGCCTCGGCCGGCTCCGGTGACCTCAACTACTGGGACGTCCGGCTTAACCCTTACGTCCGTTACTACGCCGTCAACCACGAGCGGTTCGGCCTCTTCGGGCAGATCGGTACCGGCTTGGGGGCCAACAAGAACGGTGTGTACGGTCTGGAGGAACTGAACTTGCGCGGGGGACTGCAATTCCCCCTGTTGGCGGGTATACGGGTCGGACCGACGCTTGATTACACGATACGCAACCGAAACAATTACCTGACACTGGGAGGTACGATTGAGATTGTCCTCAATCGCGCGTCCGGCGAAGAAGGCAAGCCCACCGCCGGCTTCAAGGCCGGATCTATCATGCTGGGCAGTCAGCTCCTGCAGGCTACCTCTACCCGCAGCATCCTAACCGGCGCGGTAAATGTCGGCGGGCACTACTTCCTGACCGATCGCTTCGCGGCGGGCCTCTCCGTGGGGGCGGGTGGTGGCCGCTATGACCTTGGCACGGCGGCCAATGACCGTTCCTTCCGCACCTCCCAGATGTCCGCCTCGCTGAGCGGCCGCTATTACTTTACCACCAACCGAAATTTGGTCTGGTACGGAGAAGCAGGTATCGGAGTAGGCCGTTTGGCTTACCGATCCGACGTGGCACTCGGTGACCTGCCCATTGACCGGAACGATTTTTCCGTCTTCGGAGGCGTGGGGGCACAGTGGTTCCTAAGGGAGAACCTCGCGCTGGAAACGGGCGTAAAAATCAACCGGAACCTGGTTAACGATAGCTGGGGTACGGCGGTCAGCGTACCGGTGGGCGTCCGTTTCTTTTTGCGGTAGTCCTTTCCTGTCAGGCTTCCCGCCGTAATCGAAATACCGTGATCTCCGGCCGCACGTTAAAGCGCAGCGGCCATAAATGCCCCAGCGCCCGGTTGATGTACAGGCTGCGCCCGTCGTACAGGTCAAAAGCCCCGGCCGTATACCGTTCGTTTTTCACCGGTAGCAGGGGCGGGGGCAGAAAGGGCGGCTTGCACTGCCCGCCGTGGGTATGGCCGGAAAGGATCCAGCCCCGGTAGCCGTTCCAGACGTCGAGGTCGCAGACGTCGGGGTTGTGGCAAAGGGCTACGGTGGGGGCATCGGAATCGAGATCGTTGGTAGCCAGGCGGGGCGCAAAATTGGGGCTGTAGTAATCGTCAATACCGAGGAAGGTGAGGCCGCCGACGGTGGTACGTTCGTTACGTAGGACGGTAATGCCGGCTTTATGTAACTGATCCGTGATGCGGGTAGCAACGTCCAGTTCAGACCAGTTCTTTCCGTAGTCGTGGTTGCCGAGAATCCCCACGGTACCCAGTTTGCCGGTGACGGTGTGTGCGAGTACCTCGTCCAACTGGCGGTGCTGCTCCGGGCTTTCGTAGCTGACGTAGTCGCCGGTGTAAGCGACAAAGTCGGGTTCCAGGGCTTTCGCCTTGCGGAAGGATTCGATCAGGTAGCCGTAATCGAAGCGGTTGCCGACGTGGATGTCGCTGATCTGCATCAGGGTCTTGCCTTCCAGTGCCGGGGGCAGGTTGCGCACCGGCATGTCGCGGTGCACGAATTCCAGCCAGAAGGGCTCGATCCGCCAGGCGTACAGGCCACCGGCGACACCTACGCCGGCAGTAGTGAGGGCCGCGGTTTTGAGGAAGGATCTTCGCTTCATGGGATAGGCTAAAATAAGGAGTCGTTACTACAGGTAACCGTAGATGCTGCCCGTATGGGTTCTGGGCGGCGGAGCGCAGGAAAGATGACCGTCAATTGCGCCGCGGTTATCACAAAGCATCTAACCTGCGCACCGTCGCAAAAATGTACAAGGCCGGCTCCATCGGCCCGGTAGGGTATTTAACAGGATAATTACCTCCCATCCTTTAAGAATAAAATCTAAGCCTACCAGCAATTCCTGTCACTCCGCGTGGGCAGCAAGAGTCGTCCGAGAAATAAGTTGGTTGGCGGCGATTAATTCGTTGCTCGCTGTTCAGCCGGAGCGTAATTTAGATTGTGGCTTAGCCCATACTTAACACCCAATTATGCGTAGCACCTTTACCCTTCTCTGTTTCTGCCTCTCCTTATTCGCCCACGCGCAGATCCAGCGCGGCGACCAAATCATCACGCTGCAAGAACCTTCCTCGACTACGGGACCGGCTCCGATCTTCAATGCGTACGATTTCGGGGAATCGTCTTACGTCCCCTCGCAGGATTACGGACAATTCTACCTGAGCCCCACCTTCGGCTATGCACTGACCGACCGACTTGTAGTGGGGGGCACCGTCCTTACTCTACTGGATATATACGACAGGGGTTGGATTTGGGAAATCGGTCTGAATCCCTACCTGCGCTACTACGCGATCAACGGCAAAAAACTGGGGCTTTATGGCCAGGTGAGTACCGTAATGGGGGTAGTAGGCGGGCGGGTGCCCGACGTGATCATAGCCGGCAAGGGATTCTACGGCTTCGAAACCGCCACCCTCCGCGCGGGCTTGCAACTGCCCCTGGCGACTGACGTCCGTTTCGGGCCCGTGCTCGACTACCAGATTGAACCCGGCCGTAACCTGCTTGCTCTGAGTGCGCAGATCGAAATCGTCTTACGCCGTGGCGGGGAAGCGGAAGCCACCCCCGTCAGCACCTTTCGTGCCGGATCGGTGATGCTCGGCGGGCAGCTGGCGGGAGTGGGCCTCAGGAAGAACTTGGTTTTCGGAAACTTCCGAATAGGAGGGCATTATTTTCTGACGAATCGTTTGGCGGCGGGCTTGTCTCTGGGGGCCAGTAGTACGCGGTTCGGCGTTCAAACCATTTGGAAGGGGGTCACGCTGTCGACGGACGTGAGCGCCCGCTATTATGTGAGTACCGGGAAGCGACTGGTGTGGTACGCCGAGGCCGGCGGGGGATACTATACCGGCCGGCAGTGGAACGACGACCAGTTTGATTCGCCGAACTACCGAGGAGACTATTTTTCCGTCACCGGCGCGGTAGGCGGCCAGTATTTCGTGCGGGATAATTTCGCGCTGGAGTTCGGTCCGCAGTGGAGGGAAGTCCTCGATAATCCATACGAAGAGAATTCCATAGATCTGAATATCGGAGCGCGGTTCTTGCTGCGCTAGCCCCTAGTCAGCAATGTCCGCTGAGAGACAGGAATCCCATTCGGCGTGACGGAATACTCCCCTTTGGAAGAGAAAAAGGGTGGTTTTTTCCCAAATGACCGTTTTTTCGAGTATACTTACTAGGTACGGTTGGCCAAAGGCTCACGCTTTCGCCACCGGCCGTACCAGGGGAATCCGCATTCGCGGAGCCTGAGCCTAGACCCATAATTGAAACCCATGTTATCGCAAATTTTTACTCCCTTTGGAAGGGCTGCCCTATTGACGGCACTGCTTTTCCCCCTCTACCCCTTTATCGCAACCGCCCAGGGCATCGTCAGTGAATACGGTCGACTGCAGGTCGACGGTAACCGGATCGACGGCGCGGACGGCAATCCCGTCAGCCTGGCCGGTAACAGTTTCTTCTGGAGCAACGCCGGGGACACCTACGATTATTACCAGGCCGCGGCGGTCGATCATCTGGCCACGGAATGGGGCAGTGACCTCGTACGCGCCGCCATTGGCGTCAAGGAAAGCTGGGACGCCGGCCGCGGTTACGTCGATTCTCCTCAATTACAGCTAGCCAAGGCCCGGACCATCATCGACGCGGCCATTGCCAACGATATCTACGTGATCGTCGACTGGCACACCCACGAAGCCGAGCGCTACCAGAGCGAGGCCATCACCTTCTTTACGGACATCGCCCGGCTCTACGGCGACCGCGACAACATCATCTACGAAGTCTACAACGAGCCGATAAACCAGTCCTGGGGTACGATCAAGAACTACGCGGAGGCGGTCATCGCGGCCATCCGCGCCGAGGATCCGGATAACCTGATCGTGGTCGGTACGCCCTTCTATTCGCAACGGGTCGGACAGGCCGCCGCGAATCCGATCCAGGACAATAACGTAGCCTACACCCTCCATTTCTACGCCGGTACCCACGGTGACGGGCTGCGCAACGAGGCGCAGGGTGCGCTGGACAGCGGCATCCCCCTCTTCGTAACCGAGTGGGGCAGCGTCGACGCCAGCGGTAAGGGCGCGCCGGACGTGGCCGCCACCGAAGCGTGGATGGACTTCCTGCGGGCCAATGACCTGAGCCACGCGAACTGGTCCGTAGCCGACAAGGTCGAGGATCCGGGCGCGGCTTTCCCCTCCGGTGCCTCGATCGTAGAGCCCGGCGCGGGTCTGGACGGGCTACTCAACGATCAGCTTTCCGCGGCCGGCGATTTGGTCAAACCCATCATCCAACAGTGGAATACCGGCGGCGGCGGCACGGGGGATCCCGATCCGGAACCCTCCAATCCGTGTAGCGAAAGCGGTGCGTCGATCGACGGAGGCATCCAGGCCGAAGATTACTGCGCGATGGAGGGCATCCAGACGGAGTCGACCACCGACGCGGGTGGCGGAACGAACGTGGGGTGGATCGACGTGGGTGACTATCTCGATTACCGACTGAACGTACCCTCCGCCGGAACCTATACCGTCAGCTACCGCGTAGCCAGTACGGGCGGCGCCGGTCGGGTGAGCTTCCGGGTAGGTGGCAATACACTCGCCACGACGGCTATTCCAAATACGGACGGCTGGCAGCGTTGGACGACCGTTACCGCTTCCGTCGATCTGCCGGCGGGCAATCAAACGATTCGTCTGTATGCCGCCGGTGGGGGATGGAACCTCAACTGGTTTACGCTAACCGCGGGGGGCACGACCGATCCCAATCCGGATCCGGAACCCGATCCGAACCCCGGTACCGGTACCTGTGATTTTGGGACCCCTACGTCCAGCTCGCTAGCGAATATCGGGCAAGCTACCTATAGCAACGCCTATGTGATCGGTGGTGGCGGGCCCAACCTGGGCAACCTGCGCGAATTTACCATCAACTGGGACGCGCCCAACAACGGGCTTTACCAGTTTGCGATCAGCACCAATAACGGGTCGCCAAGTTGGTACGTGGATCTCCGCTCGTCGATGCAGTGGAACTTTGGCAGCGCGCAGCCGGAGCTCACGTTGGAGGGTAGCGGTTTCCCCGGCCTTGACGGTAGTTACTGGGTAACGGTCGACGGAGGCAACTTCGTGATGGTATCCAAAACGGGGGACTATTCGATCTACTTCACCGATGCGGCTACCGCGCCCGGCTGTGTCGCCGCACGTATCCGCCCGGCGGGAACTGCAAGTGTTGCGCCTACCATGCTGCGCCTGTCGCCGAACCCGACGGCTACGGATTACGTCCTCCTCGAAGGGCTGGACGAGCGCGAGGGAAGCTACCGACTGACGGATATGCAAGGACGGCAGATATCCACGGGGAAGTTCGCCGAAACGGCCAATCTGCGGATCGATCTGCCGGAACTGGCCAGTGGCGTGTATGTAATCACGGTGGTACGCGGAGCGGATCGTCAGAGCCTGCGGTTAGTGCGCAGGTAAGAAAACCACGGGTACCGTCGTTACGTAACTGTATATAATCCCGCGCAGCGCTGCGGCTCAAGCGATTGCGGCTGCCGGCAAAGGAATTACTTAGGTCGGTCGCGAAACAACTCAAGCCCCCGGCCGCACGTTAGTGTAAAATATGCGCTACCTTTGGTTACGCTTTCAACTACGAAACAGATGAATACCACGCTACTTTTCCTCAATGCCATTGGCCCGGAGATGATCCTGGTCTTCTTTGCTATCCTGCTCCTCTTCGGTGGCAAGAAAATACCCGAACTGATGCGTGGCATCGGTAAAGGAATCCGGGAATTCAACACCGCTAAAGGCTCCCTCGAGAAGGAGCTTAAGGACGGTATGAAAGAGGAAGAAGACCGCGAGAAGCGTGAGCGCGAAATTAGAGAGCAGCGCGACCGGGATGCCCGTGAGCTTGCCGAATTGCGCGAGCGCGAAGCCCGCCGTCAGAAGGAGGAATCCTTTATTACCCGTAACGACGACTAGCCAATACGGCTCACCGTCTTAGGAAAAGCCCCTTCGCCGACGGTGAAGGGGCTTTTTCATTTTATCGTAAGAATTGCAGCCCCGTCCGATCAACCAAATCGTCAAGCAGCAGGACATTGGTGAGCACGACTACGCCCCGCTGCTTCTCAACGTCGACAGCCACGAAGGAGCGATAGCCACCAACGGCACCATTGTGCCAGTGAACCGTACGAGCCGGTTCGGGGTGAAGAATCTGCCAACCCAGCGCTACGGACATGTGGTCGTTCAGCTTTACCTGTTCTTGTCGGGTGAAGGCGAGTATCGGCTGGGCTGTATCCAGTTGGGCCCGTAGGAAATGCGCCATGTCGCGGGGCGTGGAGACCAATGCCCCGGCGGCCCCCAGCGCTTCGGTGAAGGACCAGAACACGTCGGAGCTCCCGTCTTCATTCAGACCGGGAACCATCAAGGTGCTGCTGTCCGCTCCGAAGTGGGTATCCGCCAAGCCTAGCGGACTGAGCACGCGCCGTTGCAGGGCGGCCTCGTAACCCACGCTGTCGACGTACCGGCCAAGAGTATATCCCAGCAGGCCGAAACCGAGATTGGAGTAGCCGCCATTTCCGTCACGAGCTACCGTGAGGCCTTCTTGTAGGTAGGCTTCGATCATAGTCGGCGAATAATCGATGTAAGGGTCATCAGGATTTAGCAGCAAACCCGGCATGTTGTTAGGTAAGCGGGGCAACCCGCTGGTATGCGTAGCCAGCTGCCGGTAAGTGAAGGTGATGCTATCGGCGAAGGGAAAATCGTAGGCGGCGGGAACGGGGTCATCGAGGAAGAGGGCACCCTCTTCTACCAGGTCGGCCAATAAGGTGGCGGTAAATACCTTGGTGACGGATCCGATGCCGAAATGCCGGTCGGCGTTTTCTGTTGTTATCAGCTTCCCGTCTTCCCGCCGCACGCCGTAGAGGGTAGTCAGTTCTCCGTCGATTAGAGCGATCCCGGCTTCGGCACCGTCGGGCAGTTGCTTTAGCATTTCATATACCAGTGTCCGTTGATTGGGGGTGAGGCGGGTGGAGTCTTGGGCGTCGATCAGCATGTCGGACTGGGCGGAGAGAAGCTTTGAGAGGGTAAAGAGGGCGAGGAGGAGCGCTAGGCGTGGCATCGTAAACATCGGATGTGTCAGTTATGAAGTTTCGGCAGACATCGGATGTCGATGGCTAGTTCATTCGGTGGGTTAGTCGCAAATCCTGGATAAATCTTACCGAAGATCAAGATTAACTAGGCTTACGGAGGAAATAAGCGTCGATAAGGGCTGATTGGCTGGAGGATTAACATCGGATGGCTGTCAATCCGGCAGGACTGACACATCCGATGTGTCAGTGGGAGGCAACCGTGATCTCAAAACCCCGCAACCGCCGTACCTTCGCGCCCCAATAAAGTATAGACCCCGATGGAACTGACCGACCAGGAAAAAACCCGGCGCGAAAACTTGACCAAGATCCGCGAGCTGGGCATTGAACCCTTTCCCGCCGCCCTCTTCCCGGTGACCCACCTGGCCACGGAGATTAAGGAGCAGGTCGAAGAAGATGCCGAGGGGAACGTGACCAACCTACAGGAGGTGGCGCTGGCCGGCCGGATCATGTCGCAACGCATTATGGGCAAGGCTGCCTTCGCTAACCTGCAAGACAGCAGCGGGCGGATCCAGCTGTACGTCAGCCGGGATGATATCGCACCGGACGAGGACAAGACGATGTATAATACCGTCTTCAAGAAGTTACTCGACCTCGGTGATTTCATCGGCGTCAAGGGCTTCGTCTTCAAGACCCGCACCGGCGAGATCTCGGTACACGTGAAGGAATTCACTTTCCTCGGTAAGTCGCTGCGGCCGCTTCCCTCCCCAAAAGAGGACGAGCAGGGCAAGGTCCACGATGCCTTCAAGGATCCAGAGTTGCGCTACCGGATGCGCTACGTGGACCTAACCGTCAACCCGAAGGTGAAGGAGGTATTCCGGAAGCGGAGCCGGCTGATTACCGCCATGCGCCAGTTCCTGGATGACCTTGGTCTGATGGAGGTGGAAACCCCGGTGCTGCAACCCATCCACGGGGGAGCCGCCGCCCGACCCTTCAAGACCCACCACAACACGCTGGACGTACCGATGTACCTCCGCATCGCCAACGAGCTCTACCTCAAGCGCCTTATCATCGGCGGCTTCGACGGGGTGTACGAGTTCGCCAAGATCTTCCGCAACGAGGGCATGGATCGGACCCACAACCCGGAGTTCACCATGGTCGAGTTCTACGTAGCCTATAAAGACTACAACTGGATGATGGACACCTGCGAGCAACTGCTGGAGCACGCGGTGAAGGCCGTCAACGGTGGTACTACGACCAAGGTCATGATCGGCGAGAACGAGGTCGATTTCAAAGGCCCCTACCGCCGCCTCAGTATGGCCGACGCCATTAAGGAGCACACCGGCGAGAATATCGACGGTGCCGACGAGGACGAGCTCCGCGCCATCGCCGACCGCCTGGACGTCCACCTCGACAAGACCATGGGCCGCGGCAAGATCATCGACGAGATCTTCGGCGAAACCGTGGAGGCGAAGCTGATCCAGCCCACCTTCATCACCGACTACCCGGTCGAGATGTCGCCCCTCACCAAAAAGCACCGCAGCAAGCAAGGCCTGGTGGAGCGCTTTGAACTCATCGTCAACGGCAAGGAACTGGCCAACGCCTACTCCGAGCTCAACGACCCCATCGACCAGCGCGAGCGCTTCGAGGAACAGCTCGAACTCGGCAAACGCGGCGACGAGGAAGCCATGGCCCTCGACGAAGACTTCCTCCGCGCCCTCGAGTACGGCATGCCCCCCACCGCCGGCATCGGCATCGGTATCGACCGGCTCGTCATGCTTCTTACCGGACAGCGGACTATTCAGGAGGTGCTGTTCTTTCCGCAGATGAAACCGGAGAAGTAGTACGGTAGTACGGTAGCAGGTAGTACGGTAGTCCCGTGCGCCCTACCGTACTACCGTAATAAACCCTACCGTACTTATTCACTATGCTCCTCTACATTACCTGGGACGCCTCCCCCGAAATCTTCTCCGTTGGTCCGATCACGCTGCGGTGGTATGGGATGATGTTTGCTATCGGCTTCCTGCTGGGCTTTATGATGGTGCGGCGGATGTTCCTGCGCGACGGGGCACCGGAGTCGTGGCTGGATTACTGTTTCTACTTTCTCATTGCGGGTACCATTTTGGGGGCGCGGCTCGGGCATATTCTATTCTACCAGTGGGACTACTACAGCTCCCATCCGGAGGATATTTTGAAGGTATGGGAGGGCGGCTTGGCCAGTCACGGGGGCGTGATCGGGGTGGTGACGGCGCTGTGGTTGTTCAGCAAATTCGTAAGCAAGCAGTCCTTCTTCTGGATCAGTGACAAGGTGGCCGCGCCGATCGCCCTGGTGGGGGCCATGATCCGCTTCGGAAACCTTATGAACAGCGAGATCGTGGGTACGCCGAGCGATGCTCCTTGGGCGTTCCTGTTCGTCAATGCCAGTCCGGCATCCCTGGCCGACGTGCCGCGGCACCCGGTGCAGTTGTACGAAAGCCTTAGCTACCTGCTGTGTTTCGGCATCCTCATCGCGCTCTACTGGAAGACCGACCTGCGCAACCGTCCCGGCTTTCTCACCGGACTGTGGTTTGCCCTGATTTTCGGCTTCCGCTTCGTATGGGAATTCTTCAAGAGTCAGCAGGGAGGTTTCGCCGCCGATGGTGCCTTACAGACCGGACAGTGGCTCAGTCTTCCACTAGTAGCCCTGGGGCTGGGGTTGATGGCCTTTGCGTATAGCCGGCCGGAGCGTAGCACTGTCGTTGAAGGGGCTAAGGTGGGAAGGGGTAAAGGGTAAGGGAGCAGAAGGGATCACGATTTCTTACTACAGGCCTGGCAGCTTCCCGATATGATGATGTTGCTGTTATCGACCTGGTAGCCGGTAGGAAGTTGATAATCGACTTTTCCGGGTACGCACTCGACCTGGTCGCAGACGACGCAGCGAAAATGCAGGTGGCCGTGGGCGGCGTGGTCGTGGCTGCAATTTTCCTTACAACTGGCAAAGTACTGTCGTCCGTCGTCCGCTACGATGCGGTGGGCCAGTCCGTCGTCGACGAAGCGGTTCAGGATACGGTACACGGTTACCCGATCCATCTGCTTATCCAGCTTTTCGGTAATGCCGTCGTGGCTCAGCGCATTGGGTTCGCGTTGGAGTAGCTCAAGTACGGCAGTCTGGGACTTCGTTTTGCGGCGTGGCATTCTTTAAGCATTTAGCTAATAAGAGAAGGTCTCTACCCTATACTTGGTTTAGACATTATTTGCCGGTTAATTATTGGCTGGACCGAAGATTATTCTTCACCGGACCGGTGCTCGGCCACCATAACTTCGTGCTGCGCTTCCGGTTGACTTATCTTGATGCAACGTCTTTAGTGAGCACCCTCCGACCGGTTGCCATGGAATATAAGTGGATCCGCCGGTCTTTCTGCCCCCGTTTTTCTGCGATTTGCCGCATAAATTAGCCACGCACCCACCACCCTCGCGTAAAGATTTCCAGAGATGGAAAACCTATAGTATTATTGCAATGTTGTTGCATTAATATTTTGACTATGGCTCACCCATCTCTGCTTCATCAGCCCTCCCGGTACGACTGGATGGGACTAACCGCTGGCTTCCTTTGCGCGATCCACTGCGCGGCAACCCCCTTTGTCGCCGCGCTCGTACCGGTACTCACCGATGCCGGAGGATGGTGGGGGATGCTCGACGTATTGTTTCTGGTGGTGAGTCTCATCGCCGTTTGGGGAGTCATTCGGTCCGCTCCCCTGAGCTGGGTGCGCTGGGCGGCGCCCCTTGGCTGGGTTGTCCTGGCACTGGGACTGGCGGCGGAACGTTACGGAATTGCCGGTAGTGATCTCGTTATGTACCTGGGGGGCGCCGGCTTGTTGGTGGCTCACCTGGCTAACATACGCCACTGCCGTCGGTGCCCATACTGTGTCGGGAATGCGTAATATCAGTTTACACCAGATAACCGGTTTTTTAGGGCCCGGGAGGGCGAGGTGAACGGTTGCCGGTCACATAGCACACGACATTCCTACCTTCGCCATTACGTATACCGGCTCTTCTGTCTGCATAGTGTGGCGCCAGAACTGTAGCGGCCGGTACGCCTGTATCGCCACCAGTTCAACGGGCTCCGCGCCCTGGTCAACTACCGTTCCCAGAAGCATTATTTGTTCCTGGCTTTGTAGAGGTAGAGATAGAAACAGGAACGCGTGCAGAATAAGAACCTCAATTGCGGAATCATTGCGTATGTAGAACTTTTGCCAGTTTTCCGAGTAAACGATCGCTTCCCGGTATTGATCGGCAAAGCCAAACGGTCATAATTGCTTTGCGCGCTCACCCTCTTTTGAGTCGGGTCAGCCACTTAAGCGATCTTACCCGGTTTCGGACTACGGGAAGGTTCCCATTTGCTGGATTACCTTGTACCTGCGCTCCGCCGCCCAATACCTTCTATTCGTCCCATATATACGTAAAGCCTTCTCCCTTGGACATTCACACCATTATTTTCGATCTCGGCAACGTACTCATCGGCTGGCAGCCCCGGGTGCTGTTCGAGCAAGTCTTCGATACGAAGGAGGAGGTTGACCATTTCCTGCAGAACGTGGCGACGCTGGAGTGGAACGAGAAGCAGGACGCCGGCCGGACCATCGAGGAGGGAACGCGGGAACTGATCGCCGAGCACCCCGAGTTCGAGCGCGAGATCCGCATCTACTACGACCGCTGGACGGAAACCATCACCGGGCCAATCGAGGGGACGGTAGAAATACTGAAGGAGCTGAAAGCCAGTGGTAACTACCGCCTGCTGGCGCTGACGAACTGGTCGCACGAGCTCTTTCCCTGGGCACGGGAGACCTTCGACTTTCTGGAGCTCTTCGAGGACATCATGGTATCGGGGGAGGTGCAATTGCAGAAGCCCGATCCGGCCATCTATCGGCTATTACACGAAACGTACGACCTGCAAGGGTACGGCGGATGCGTATTTATCGACGACAGCCTGCGCAACGTGGAAGCGGCGCGGAAGGAGGGGTTGGATACGATTCGCTTTGAGAATCCGGAGCAGCTACGGGGGGCGTTAAGGGAACGGGGGGTGGAGTTAGGGGATAGGATATAGGGGGTAGGGTATAGGGGATAGGATATAGCAGGTACCAGGTAGGGGTAGCATATAGCTGTTATTGGGTAGCTTTAAGTGTACGTACTACATCCTATAACCTATAACCTGTAAACTACCCGCTATGATGCTGTTACCGCTTCGGCTAATCCCTGGAAGATCGTGAAGCCGTCGCGGTTGCCGAGGATGTCTTCGCTGGCGCGTTCGGGGTGGGGCATCATGCCGAAGACGTTGCGCTCGGCGTTGCAAATACCGGCGATGTTGCCGACCGAGCCGTTGTGGTTACTGTCGAGGTGCACCTCACCGGCGCCGTCGCAGTAGCGGAAGAGGACCTGGTCGTTTTGGTTGAGCTCGTGGATGGTTTGCTCGTCGGCGTAGTAGCGGCCTTCGGCGTGGGCGATGGGAATGCGGAGCACCTGGCCGGGAGAGAGGCGGCGGTTGGTGGGGGCGTTATCCGTTTCGGCGCGAATAAAGACGTTTTTGGCGATGAATTTCTGCTCGCGGTTCCGCAGCAGGGCACCGGGAAGCAGGCCGGCTTCGCAGAGGATCTGAAAACCGTTGCAGATACCGAAGACATAGCCACCCCGGTTGGCGAAATCGATCACCGATTTCATGATGGGCGAGAAACGGGCTACGGCACCGGCACGAACGTAGTCGCCGTAGCTGAAGCCACCGGGGACGATGATGCAATCGTCGGTGGTCAGGTCGCCGAGGCTTTCCTCTTTGTGCCAGAGTTTGGTGGTTTCGCAGCCCAGCACGGTGCCGAGAACGTGGACCATATCATCGTCGCAGTTGCTGCCGGGGAAAACGATTACGCCGAATTTCATATCGCTCGAGTTAAGCCAGTTAAGCCGCGAAGATAGGGCGGATTGGCTTGTTGGTCGAGGGGGAAGACATCGGATGTGTCAGTTGCGTCAAAAGTGCAGACATCGGATGTGTCAGCTACGCAGAAGAGTGGTGTATCATATCAAATGGCGATCATATTCTCAGTAATCACCAAAATGAGAACATTATAGCGGACGAAACATCGCGGTAACGGGGAAACCCACACCTGGCACATCCGATGTCTGCCAAAACGACAGACCTGACACATCCGATGTTTACACGCTACGCCAGGCCCCCTACCGCTTAACCCGCCCGCTACCGTTCCCCTCCATGAGGTTGACTACTTCGTCGACCGTGACCAGGTTGACGTCGCCGGGGATGGTATGCTTCAGCGCCGAGGCCGCCGCGGCGTAGCGGACCGCCATCGCCGGATCGTCGGGCCAGGTGATGAGGCCGTAGATCAGGCCGCCCATGAAGCTGTCGCCGCCGCCGACCCGGTCGACGATGTGTGTCAGCTGGTAAGTCGGGGAGGCGTGAAGTTCGTTGTCGGCCCAGAGGAGGCCGCTGTAGGTGTTGTGGCTGGCGGAGAGCGTTTCGCGGACGGTAGTGGCGATCCGGCGGGCCTTCGGAAAGCGCTCCTGCATGGCCTTCGCTACGGTGGCGAAGTCGTCCTCCGGCGGGCGGGGGATACCGAAGTAGCTTTCCGCTTCCCGGCTGCCGCCAACGATGAGGTCGCAGTATTCGACCAGCGCGGGCATGATCTCGCGGGGGGACTTGCCGTACTGCCAGAGTTTTTCGCGGTGGTTGAGGTCAACGCTGATGGTAAGGCCCCGGTCGGCGGCGGCGCGACAGGCTTCCAGGCAGGCGTCGGCGGCGGATTGGCTCAGGGCCGGGGTGATGCCCGTCCAGTGAAACCAGCCGGCCCCCTTAAAGGCGGCATCCCAGTCGATTTGCCCGGGCCGGATGGTGGCCATGCCGCTGTCTTCCCGGTCGTAAACCACCTTCGAGGCACGCTGTACGGCTCCCTTTTCCAGAAAGTATATCCCGAGGCGTTTGCCCCCGCGAACAACGTGTTCCGTTTCGATGCCGGCCCCACGTAGGGTGTAAAGCGCGCATTCGCCGAGGTCGTTATCGGGTAGCCGGGTGACGAAGGAGACGCCCAGTCCGAAATTCGCCAGGGACACCGCCACGTTGCTTTCCCCGCCCCCGTATTCCACCCGCAGATCGCGGGCCTGCCGGAAGCGCTGGTGGCCGGGCGGGCTCAGCCGCAGCATGATCTCGCCGAAGGTGACGACCTGAGTAGCTTTCATATCTAATCTGCTTTTATCCTGCGCTCCGCCGCCATACTATAGCTCATCCGGCCCCGCCGGTACACGAACAGGCCGCCCACGATACCGGCCAGCATGAAGCCAAGGGCGATGATTTGCGCCTGCGTAAGGCTCATGCCAAGGAAGTCGTACTGGTCGTTAAGGCGCACGTACTCGATGAAGAAGCGCTCGACGCCGTTCAGGAAGAGGTAGATACAAAACAGCATGGCGGGGTAGACCGTCAGCGGCTTGCGGACAGCCCACAAGATGCCGCCGATCGCGAAGGCCATCAGCGTTTCGTACACCGGTGTGGGGTAATGGAGTTCGGGGAGGACATTGCAGTACAGATCCGTACAGCCCTCGATGGGGACGCCGCGGTTCAGGACATTATTCGGGTAATCGAATCCGTAGAGCCAGTCGGGTAGGAACCAGCTGTCAGGAATGGCAGCGATCGCCGTGCCCCAGTCGCCGTCGCCGCTTAGTTGGCAGCCGATACGGCCCACGCCGTAGGCCACGATCAGGGCCGGCGCCACCGCATCCATGACGGGCAGCACCGCGATCTTGTGCTTGCGCAGGTAGAGGTACACCGCTACGCCGCCGCCGATGAGGCCGCCGTAAATGGCCAGGCCGCCGCCGCTGAACAGCTCCTGGATGGGGTTCTGGAGAAAGCGGTCCCAGTACTCGATCACGGCAAAGAGCTTGGCACCGAGCAGGCCGCCTACCGCCGCCATCATGGTGATGGGCCCGACGCGGTCGCTGGGGTACACCATCACCGGCCGGGGTTCGGGTAGCTCCCCCTGTTTGCTGCCGATGCGGTAGTAGTAGGCGAAGTAAAGGGCCGCGCCGATGAGGCCGCCCAGGAAGTAGCCCTCGGTAGACAGCAGCGTACCGGAGGGATCGCGCTGCATTTCTGCGAAGTTAGCCACCACGTACGGCAGCTTATAACCGAGGACGAAGCCCAGGATCGTATTGGTAATATAGTCCGCCGTAGTCACCGTCTCGCCGGGGATACGCAGCGACTTTTCTCCCCGCAACTGGCCGATCCGTTCCCGCCGGCGAAGTTCGAGCTTCAGCAGCTGGGCGGCCACGATGAAGGCCAGCAGCAGGAAGAGCCCGAAGGTTTTGACGATGCTGAAACCGTTATCGCGGGCGGTGCCGATCAGGTCGTGGAGCAGGTAGGAAAGATCCGGATACATGATCGCAAAGCTACGCCACGAACGGTAGTCTTAGCCCGCCTGGGCCCGAAGCTGGTCGACGAGGTCCTGAATGGCACGCCGGTAGTTATCGCGGCCGTCGGGTCCGAGGGAGGTCAGCGAGTTTTCGGCGGCTTCCAGGCCCTGGGCGTAGCGCTGCCGTTTCTGTAGGAAGCGCGCGAGGTTGTAGTAGTCGCGCCAGCCCTCCTCGGCCAGTTCTGCAGCGGAAGCCAGGGATTCGGCGGCCAGGTCGATGATGACGGAATAATTGATGAATTCCGAATTCTCGAGTGCGCCGAAGAGGTTGCGGAGTCGGTCCTCATCACCATCTGCCCCCTTCTTGCGGTAATTTTTGGCTGCCTTATACACCTCTTTATGGTCGTTCCCCTGGAGCGCGAAGGCAAATTCCCCCTCGGATTCGAGGCGTTTGGCTTCGTCCTTATCCACGAGCGCCATCTTGTCCACGGCGGTCTCCATGAGGTCTTCGCTGCGGTATTCGAGCGCCTTGTTGAAGGTGGCCCGTACGGCATCGCGCACCTTCTCGTCGTAAGCCTGGCGGCCCTCCAGCTCTATTATACCGTCGCGCTGTTCGATCAGTAGATCAAACAGGCGGCTGTCGGCCTCCGTCGTAGCAATAAAAATAGTGCGGCGGGGCGCAGGTAAAGAGAAGTCAAGCCCCGGTGTCCGCAGGTAGTCGTTGGCGATCTTCAGGTGGGGTTCGCCGCGTCGGATCAGGGCACGAATCAATTTGTAGGCGGCTTCCGGTTCTCCGCTTTCGTAGTCCCGCTGCAGGGCGTCCATATTATCGATCCGTTCCAGCGCGGTGCGGGCATCGCTGATGAGCTGACCGGCCTGGCGGGCACCGATGATGCGGTGTACGGGCTCGTTGTCGGCATTGATGAACAGCAGGGTCGGAAAGGCGGGGGCCCGGTGGAATTCGCGGAAGTCGGCTGACTCCGGCTTTTCCATGTCGTACTGGACGCTAATGAAGTTGGTATTGAAGAAGTCACCCACCTCCTCCCGGGGAAAGACGTTGTTGGCCATCATCTTACAGGGGCCGCACCATTCGGCATAGGCATCGACGAAGATGAGCTTGTCCTCGCTTTCGGCCTTGGCAAGGGCTTCGTCCCAGGTGCCCTCAAAGAACTCAATGCCCTGGGCGGATAGATCGGCGGAAAGCAATAGCAGCAGCAAGAGGGGTAGGGAATAACGCATACGGATCGGGGGTAAAGCGGCGGATGCCGGTAAACTAACGCACAGTCACGTATACAAGTTACCGTCGACGGGGTGGAACGGCAAGCGATCTTTAACCCCCGTTTAACGCCGTCTCACTCACGCTCGGGCGTGCGGCGCGGATTTTTGGGCACCGGATCCGGTCCGAACCCGCCCCAGGGATGGCAGCGGCCGATGCGTTTGAGCCCGAGCCAACTCCCCTTCAGCGCGCCCCATTCCTTGATGGCCCCAATGGCGTAGTGGCTGCAAGTCGGCGTGTACCGGCAGCGCGCCCCGATCAGCGGCGAGATCGCGATCTGGTAGAAGCGGATGGGGAGGATGAAGAGCTTTTTTAGCATTTAGGGGATAGGGGATAGTATGTAGGGGATAGGTTATAGGATATAGGGGGTAGGTGAGCCTAACTGAATAGCGTTGACAGGTTTAGTACTTAGTTAGCTAGAAGGTGAGACGAAGTTGTCGGTTTTCGGTTGGATGATCGAGAACGACATGAGCGGGCAAAATTTGGCTTACCCCCTTA
>NZ_QNQZ01000013.1 GCF_003390935.1 Lewinella sp. IMCC34191
AGTACGCCCGGGAGGAAGCCGACGGCTCCACGACGGTAATCATCGCCGACTTACCCAGCCGACCGATCGATAAAGGCATCCCGGAACCGGGGCTGCTGGCGGAGATCTGCGTGGCCAAGTACGTCGATCATCTGCCCTTTTACCGCCAGATCCAGCGCTTCGAGCGCGATCACAGCTGGGTGGTGCACAAGGCGACGATCAATGACTGGTTCGCCGCCACCTGCAGCCTGCTCGAGCCGCTTTATCGGAAGCTGCTCACAACGGTAGTGGAAGCGGACTACCTGCAGGTAGATGAGTCGACGATCAAGGTACTGGCATCGGAAAAGAAAGGCAAAGCCCACCTGGGCTACCAGTGGGTGTATCGGGACCCTGGATCTGGCTTGGTGCGCTTTGACTACCGTAAAGGGCGCGGGGTGCACGGCGTGATGGAAAGACTGGCGGATTTTACGGGCTACCTGCAGACGGATGGGTACAAGGCCTATGAGACCTACCTGCGCAAGCATCCGGGGGTCACGGGCGTGAGCTGCCTGGCGCACATCCGGCGCAAGTTCTTCGACGCCCGCGAGCAGCATCCGCAACTAGCGGAACTGGCGCTGGCGGCCATTGGCTTTCTCTACCACGTGGAGGCCCACTGCCGACGCCAAAACCGGTCGGCAGCCGAACGGCTGGCCCTGCGGCGGCGGCTGAGCCTGCCGGTCTACGAAGCCCTACTGGACTGGGCGGCATACGAGCAGCGCAACAACCTATCGAGCGGGGCCATCGGCAAGGCCCTGCACTATGCCAAAGATCAATTACCCCGTCTGAAGCCCTGCTTCGCCGACGATCGTATAGAAGTGGACAATAACTTGATCGAAAACTCGATCCGACCGCTGGCGCTGGGCCGGAAAAACTACCTCTTCGCTGACTCCCACGCCGGGGCGCAGCGGGCGGCGATGCTGTACTCTTTCTTTGCCAGCTGTAAAAGACTGGGGGTCAACCCTTGCAACTGGCTGCGGGACGTCTTAGAACGCATCGCAGACCATCCAGTCAACCGCCTGGAGGAGCTACTGCCGCATCAGTGGGCCATGGCTAACGCGCAGGCCGGTACGGAAGAAGAGTGAAGTGAGCAACACGGGGTTGCTCGGACGCTTACTGATGCTCAACAGCTCGTCCTCGCGCGTTTGCGGATCCAGACCGACGGGCTTGGCAAAAATCTGCGAGCCACCGGCCAGTAGCTCTCGTTTCCAGGTACTAATCTAGGCCGGAGCCAGCTGGTGTTTTTTAACTAACTCCACTAGACTACAATGCTCCGAAGTGGCCGCCACGGCGACCTTGAACTATAAGGTGAAATTACGAAGCTTAATTTTGTCACACGACGATTATGACGATGTCTGACTTACCGGTCTAAAATATTAAATATACATCAGCTTCCCTGGTTAAACAGGTAGTTCACGATCAAACAACACGGCCTTAGCTTGACTTTAGCCCTTTTCTAACGAAGGGCTAGGATTTGAAGAAACCCCGGTGGGAAGTAAATTGAGGTATCTGACCTCCCCAATTATGCTTCGTTTTCCACCAGAGTTCCAGACGGTAATATCCGCATTTTCTCCTGCTTTCCGCAGCCGGGTATGGCGAAAAGCCCAGACGCTGCTACTGGGTGCCATCTGCTGCCCGGGTAGTCGGACGGTTTGCAACTGCCTGCGCGGCCTCGGCTTGGCCCAGGAGAAACGATTTCATAAGTACCATCGATTCTTGAGTAAGGATAAGTGGTCCGCGCTGCGGTTGAGTGAGTTGCTGCTGGTTAGCTTGGTAGACGCTTTTATTGGGCCGGGTATACCGCTAGTTTTCGGGATCGACGAGACGATCGAGCGTCGTTGGGGTGGCCGGCTTCGCAAGCGGGGTATCTACCGGGATGCGGTGCGGTCTTCCGGTTCCCACTTTGTCAAATGCAGCGGTTTGCGCTGGATGTCGTTAATGCTACTGGCTCCGCTACCCTGGTTGACGAAGGGCTGCTGGGCCCTGCCCATACTGACCGCTCTGTGCCCTTCCGAACGCTACTGGCAGCAGCGCGATGAACCCCGCCAACACAAAACCCTCTTGGACTGGGCCGGCCAGCTTCTAGCCTGGCTAGCCCGGTACACGCCTTCGTTCCACCGCCCGGTTTACCTGGTTGGAGACGGTACTTACGCCACGTATGAGCTAATGGGCAGAGCTACCGCCTGCGGGGTAGGGTTGATTACCCGGATGCGCCTGGACGCCCGGCTCTTTCACTTTCCTCCCGCACGGGTAGCCGGCAAGAGAGGCCCCAAGCCAAAGATCGGCGGACGGATATTGAGTATGACCAAGCGGCTCACCGATCGGCGGATTAAATGGAGCGAAGTAGTATTTACCGAGTGGTATGGCCACGCCAATAAGCAGATGGTCATCACCTTTGGTGATGCTATCTGGTCACGGCGTAGCGATCAAAAAGTGCCCTTACGCTGGGTGCTCATCAAAGATCCTGAGGGCAAGCTCGATCCGGTGCTGTTGGCGTGTACGGACCGAAACGCTGCGGCCGTCGACATCGTAGGCTTCTTTGTGCGACGCTGGCGCGTGGAAGTAACTTTTGCGGAGGTACGCCGACACCTCGGGGTGGAGACCCAGCGGCAGTGGTCGGATCTGGCGGTAGAGCGAAGTACGCCGTTGCTATTGGGACTCAAGTCAGTAATCTGCCTACTGGCCAAGCCCCTATTTGTAACCCAAAAGATCAAATTGGCAACCACGGCTTGGTACCCAAAGCAGGCCTTTACCTTCTCGACGATCCTGGCTGCAGTACGTAGGCAGATATGGGCGGCCGGCAATTATTCAACTTCACCGCAGAGCAGTCAGGTTCAAAATTTAAAAGCAAGGATTGACTACCTGGAGCAATTGCTGGTCGATGCCGCCGCGTGAGTTCGCTCGAAAGGGCTAAAGTCAAGCTTAGGCCTAACACATTCTACTACAGGTGTAGTTGATAAACGAACTTATTGGATCGAATAAAGCGAATAGCCTAAACTTTCACCCGAGGTCACAGTTCATTTTGGTGAGTATCTTCCAAAAATATAAATATAAATCCATTATTCACGAACCATTTTTTTCATCCAACGCGCGTTTCCCTGCCTAATTTCTACGAAATACCACCCCGGTGGTACGTTTTGCAGGGAAATTGATACTTCTTTTGCATTGGGGGGTATAACATCAGTTTCTATTGATATTCCATCAATAGTTAAAATAGTCACTTCGGCTTTAGATGCGCTTAGACTTGGTATTCTGACAGTAATCCACGAATCAGCAGGAGATGGAAAAACTTTAATTTCTGATTCTTGATACGACAATAGAGATGTACTCTCATCAAGGTGACATTGTGCATCAGTTCCAATGCAATAGTCGATAACTACGGGATTCCCACTGTTTGTTCGCAAGGTGTCATAATATGTGAGGGGTCCGCCACCGATCATACCAAACCCCTCGTAAAATTCGTCTAGAG
Source organism: Lewinella sp. IMCC34191 (assembly GCF_003390935.1). Classification (GTDB taxonomy): domain Bacteria; phylum Bacteroidota; class Bacteroidia; order Chitinophagales; family Saprospiraceae; genus Neolewinella. Next base: position 3,485 of record NZ_QNQZ01000013.1, read on the forward strand.
GACCTCCCATCACGGCTATTTGAGTACTACGTGTTTTCCCAAACAAAGAACGATTGACTACAGAGTCAATATGCATTGGTGAACGGAAATAGTATCCCTTAATGGAATCGCCTTGACTACCTGAAAAGTCATGGATGAGGGTATCACTTGTCAATATATGATCCACCTTGAAAAGAGTGCGGGGAACACGGCCAAACAATTTATGCAGAGTTGTATCATCGCGAAGCAGGGCATACAACGTTGGGTCTTCGCTGATGAGATAGGGTGGAACAGCATCAAGGATGTTTTGACTGGGAGGAAGGTACTCACGAATAATTAATTTTTTGTAAAGTGTATCGTTTATAACTGAATCTCCCCGTATTGATAGCACATAGTGTCTGTTCAAACTGCCGTCGATATCAATACCGTTACCATCAAAGACAATCCAGTGGGTATTTTCAATCGCTATTGGCAAATATTGTCCATAACAGTAGTTTGATACCAGCAGAAACCATGTAAAAATATTGAGTACGCGCATAATAAAGTCTTTACGGAGTGTGAAAGTATTTCTTGTACACTACAATTTACCCAACGGCATCAAAAACAAAAAATTTTGTGCATTTTGATTAGCATTTTAAGAAATTGGTAGTCCTTTCGGCGCTGTTGTATAAGTACAGATGGTGTAGCCAGCGCTAAGCTCTAATCGTTCCGTTCATGGGTAGGGGTGCGAGATGGGTATACTAAGTATCAGTTCTACCTATTGGTCAGATCAGCCTGATACTGGAATGTCGGCAATATTGACGTGCAACTCCTACATATTTGGTGGCGGTACGTTTAGACAGTGCGCAGACTACTCCACAGTTCACCTATGCCCTTAGCCTGCCAAGCAGTATACGGAAAGCCTGATTCGCGGCCTGCTGCAGTTGATCCGCTAAGATAGCCATCATCATTAAATAAGCCACCACTCAGGGCTGACAAGTCCAGAGCGGTGATTTAGATTACAATGGCCCTGCGGCGGTTGTAGGAGTAGGAGGACTGGAAGGCGGCCTTTTTCGAGATCATCAAGCTGAATCGCAACTTGGCCACGGCTGAACTCTCCGTTTTTACCTAGGCTCGATTTAATCTTTCCGCACGCCGCTACGCCGAGATTTACCCCGTAGCGATTAAGTAAGTTCAGCGTGAATTAACTGCGGACCAGCCGGTGGATTATAATACACTATAATACCTCGACAAAATTGGACCACGAGCTAAGTTGAAAACTTAACTTTTATTATGAAGCGATCGAGAAGAAAATTCACCACTGCCTTCAAGGCCAAAGTCGCCATTGAAGCCCTAAAATAAAGACAGATGCGGGCCGAACTGGCCGGGAAATTTGAGCTATACCCCAACCAGATCAGTCAGTGGAAGCAGGAGTTCATCGCCGGCTCCGAACAGGTCTTCGAGCCGGGAAAAGGCACTCCGACCTCTCCCCCTGAGACCGGCCAGGTGTCGGAAGCAGAAGCGAAGGAACTCTACGCCAAGATCGGCCAGCTGGAGATGGAGCGCGACTTTCTAAAAAAAAAGCTTAGCCAAGTGGGACCAGCTGAAGTAAAACGCTCGCTAGTAGACCGGGCCGTTCCCCTTCCCGTGCGACGGCAATGCGGACTACTCAGCGTTAGCCGAGGCAGTGTGTACTACGCACCCCTGGGGGCTATCTAATACGCTAGCGGCAGAAGTCAGCCTGGGGGTGATTTACCAGACCATGGCCAAGTACGGGGCGCCCGAGATACTTAACTCCGACTAGGGCAGCCAGTTTACCTGTGTGGAGTACGTCCACTATCTCAAAGACCAGGGCATCGCCATCAGCATGGACGGCAAGGGCAGAGCACTAGCAGGCATCTACATCGAGCGCTTCTGGCGTAGGATTAAGTATTAACACATCTTCCTGAATCCGGCCGACGACGGTCGCCAACTCTATCAGGGAATCGAAGAGTGGCTTCACCGCTACCATCACCAGGATCACCAAGGTATCGGCCGGGTAAAACCAATCCAGCGGTACAAAAACGCCGCCTAACTTTTAACTAACTAACTTGGCTCCGTGGTCTGAGGACCCGAGGTATTATAGATCCCGTCTGCGTAAGGCAGCTCAACAGACTCAGAAATCACCCGGTGCCCGCCGATCCGGTGCCCTCACGGATGATGATTAATTTAACGACCGGCGTTCTTGCCACAGCTGCAACCGAAAGCTAACTTTTAACGGCGCAACCACGTGGCCACCGGTAGCCTGGAATCCACAATTTCGGGGGGGGGGGTAACTTGATTACTTGTTTCGGTGTTTACCCCATTTAAACGTGGCGATTATATACAATTCTACACTAAAATATATTAAAATGGAATTGCCACCAATTGATGAAAATAGCCTTGAGTCCGGTATCAAAGAGTACGTTTTGTTTCTTCGGGCTAACGGCGTAGAAACATTTGAATCGTGTGAGGGCGGGCCCGGGCACTCTTTCCCAGAACCTACAATAAGGTTCTATGGGGATAAATACGAAGGGATAAAAGCGACATACCTATGTCTAGCAAACGAAGTGCCCCTGTGCCAGATTCGGCGGACCATAACGGTCAACCAAGACAAAGAAGTTTCCTCACCGTTTTGGGAAGCCGTGTTCGACTACCAGTGCAATCGGCCCGATAAGACCTTCTATCGAAACGACGCCGCGCTTACTTTTTAAAAAGATTGGCGCAAGTGCTGCATTGTTTCTTGCCTCCGGTCCCCTTCACCAAGTTCCGTTTTTCAATGTTATTACCGTCCCAGCAATCGCTATGATTATGGTACACGTCCCTATTTTTCCCGTGGTAAGCGGCTACTCTGCCCATAGTGTTATGTATTTAGGCGTTAAATAATGTGGTTAAAATCAATTATCTTTTGGATTGTATTGCAATGCTTTTACAAGCCCTTTATCAAAATCAGTTAACTGCTCTTTGTCAATTGGCTCAACAGTTCGCCCCTTATCGTCAAAACTAAAGGGTATTTCAAGTTGCCCCGCCTGTCTTGACTTAAGCTTTGCGAATTGCTGCCACATGTGTTTCATGTTGTCAGATAGCTGGAACAGAGTAATGATTTGATTTATTTGAGCAGCTAGATGGGGGCTACCGATATTTTCTGTTAGCCCTTGGTGCCACCTTACGGTATAGTTGCCGGCCTCGCTCTTAGGCACCATGGATTTTAATTCCTCGACAACTCCGTCGGGGAGTTGGTCGTAGACCAAAGTCGTTGTCCATCTTCCGACCACGCCGGGCCTCTTTTTAATGCCTTTTACTGTATAGTCCCACCCATTTAGACGGAACAATTCTTTGTAAAAAATATCCGGGAACCGCTTTTGCCACGGCAACAGTTCGGGACTGATGTAGGCTTTTAAGATTCGTTGCAATTCATCTTGCTCTCTCTCGTGCTGGTATCCCGTTGCTTCGTCGACTAAGGCTATAATGCCTACTGTCGCAAAACCCTTAAGCAGCTTGTAGGCGTTCTCAGCCGTTTCGCGCCGTGATTCAGGGATGGCGCCCTTTTGGTGCGCTTTTACCCACACATCGCATATTTCCGGCAGCAACTCAGCGGGTAACCCCGTAGATTCAACCTGGCTCACCGAGAGGTAATCGATTGACAATGAGACCTTTTCGCGCAAATCCTTCGAAATATAAGGGTCTAAATACCTAGCGTACAAGTAGCGCGGCTTGCTGGCGCCCCCCTCTTTCCTTTTTCGCCAATAAGAGCCTGACGCAACCGCTCCAATAGAGTCGGCAATGCTCCTTTCAGATACGACCCTCGTACCGTCTTCTAGGACGGCACAGGTAATTGTAAGGTCGTTTACCTCTAGTTCGCCTTGGTGAGTTGCTTTAATCAAAGGTGTGTTAGACATAGTTTTCGTTTAAAAGGGTAAGGGAAGTTGCTTTGCAGGTTGATCACTGGTAAGTACATGGTACTTGGTGCGCACTGCGCAATTAGCCAGTAGCTGATTGATGCGGGCAGATTCTTCTAGGTCACGTGTGTTGAAGCGGAACGAGCTTGCGTCAACGTACTTCTGCAAGTGCTTCTTAGAAACATGGTGGTAAACACCGATGATGCTACGCTTAAGCCCCGACCAAAAGCACTCAATGGTATTCGTGTGTGCGGAACCGACAACGTATTCCTTTTCGCCGTGCTTTACGACTTGCAGCTTGTACGCTCCCCGGATAGCGTTGTAAGCGCCCCACTCGTCCGAATAGACTTGCGCGGAAGTATCCACGTGCTGCTCAATTAGCGGCTTTATATCCTTCCCTGCAACGCCTTCGGTGACTTTAGCGACGACTTTGCCACCACGCTGTACCATACCCACCACTGGCGTCTTGTCTTTCGTGCTACGCCCTTGGGAGCCTTTGGTTTGCTTGTTCTTGTTCTTCCCACCAACATAGGTTTCGTCAACCTCGACTTCACCGTCTAGCAAGTCGCTGTCGTCAATGCCGAAGCAAGCGCGGATGCGCTGCAACATGAACCATGCAGTCTTTTGGGTTACCTTAATATCCTTAGCCAATTGTACGGAAGAGACGCCCTTCTTATGGGAAGTGATCAACCAAATAGCCATAAACCATTTTTGCAGCTTGATCTTGGTGTTGTCAAACATGGTTCCGGTCTTGACATTGAAGTACTTGCCGGTGTTCTTGCACTTGTAACGGTTACCCTTGCAGTTGTAGACCTTGCTGGCTTCGTCAAAAGGCGAAACTACCGTACCGTTCCAGCGAAGACCTTCTAAGTGATCAATGCACGTCTGCTCCTCGGAGAACGTGTTGATGAGGGAAAGAAGGCTGTCGAAGTCAGTGTTGATCATCTTTAGTGCGTTGGGTGCACATCAAAGATAAGTAGTTATTTACACTTATGCAAGCCTATCGGTGTATAGTTGTATATAATCGCCTTAAACGTTTTTGGCTCGGATTTTTCTGGAGACGGACTGGATCTCGCCACTTCAGCAGAAGCCATAGTAGCATTTCGACAAATCTGCTTTTACTTAACATAATAACTAAATTTTTCAATTTTTCCTTTGAAAATCAGCCACTTACTTCATGCCCATAATAATACTTATGTTAAGTAGAGGGTTTGGAGGGCCTCCCCCGCCGTACCATTTGATCGCATTTTTCCATCCAAAGCCACCGGGGGGGGAAATCTCGTTTTGACGTATTCTGATTGGCATGCTTGCTCATACTGGGGCGTCGCACGCAACTCCCAGGATGATTGACTCGTCCTTACTGATGATCACCGCGCCGACATGCTGCCCACCACGTTCCAAACCTTTTCTCCGCTCGATGCTGCTGTAGCCAAACACGTTGATTATTACTATCTGGAGCGGAAACCGGAAAACACGGTGACTACTTTTGAGTGCTTTCCCCACTACAACAATACGCTTTCCCTCTACGCCGCTCACCGGATGCCCGGAGTCGGTCAGATCGTACATGACCCTGCGGCGCCGCCGGCCCAAATCTTCACTCCGGTGCGCGATGCCGTGCTGCGTGTTCGGCAGATCGGAGCGGTACACCGTGTCGTCATCGTTTTTCACGCTCTCGGAATCCAGCACTTCTGGCGGAACGTAGACTTTGCCACCTACCAAGTCACCTATCCCTTCTTCACGGACCGGGAGCTTAGCTACATTCTGGAGACCGACGATACCCGCCTGTTGTCGTCCTACCTGGACGGGTTTCTCAAGAGTCGCTACGTACCCCGCCCCCCGGACTTGGTTACGAGCATCATAAATTACCTATTCGACCATCCCGTCCATTTTTCTGTAGCGGAGATGGCCAGGGATTTGGGAGTTAGCCGCCGGCACCTTCTGCGGGTGTTCCGGAATACCATCGGAGTCTCGCTGAAGAGATTTCACAAAATCATCGTCCTGCGAAGTGTGATGGATCGCAGGCTGTCTGGCAGCGACGAGAACAACTTGACGCAGCTGGCCTACGCCGCAAACTTCAGTGACCAAGCTCACATGATCAAACTCTTTCGCGGACTGACCCAAAATGCTCCCCGGCAGTTTTTTGCCCGGGGCGAGCAACCCGGCAATGCGGGTCTCTTTTGGCACCGGCTGCGGTGAGCGTGTCCCAATCGTACAATTCTCGGCGCCATCACAAGAGTACCTTGGGGTAAAAACACTGACGATGCGCCCCCTAATTGTAATGCTTGTCCTCTTATCCTTTTCGGTTACCGCCCGCGCTCAGAAGACATACTCCACCATGACGCGTACCGCATTGGAAACAATGTGGGAATATCAGGGAAACAAAACTACCAAGTTTGATTCGCTGGGTTATCGGTTAGCACTACGCCGTTACCAGGAAGCCTTTACCGAGTTTCCAGACAGTATAGAATGGAGCGGCTTGTATAAGGCTTCCGTGCTTGCCGGTGAGCTTGGAACCCTTGATACCGCGTTTCTGTACCTGGAGCAGTTACTGAGCCTACCCGATCCCGAAGGGACACGGTGGCGGATTGTCGTTGGTAAGTACGGTGAATCGGATTACTCGAACTTACTGCCCGACCCGCGGTGGCGGACTTTAGTAGCTCGGGAAGGACAGCGTAGGGATGCGTTCTACGCTGCCCTGCGTGACCGGGAAGAGGCACTACTTGCCGCGCCAGCTTTCCTTCCAGACACTAGCCTTAGTGGCGCAGCGCTTTACCAACAGCTTAGTAGGTTCGAAAATTATCTGCCGAAAGAAGCCGGCGACTATTCCGTCAGCCTACCCATCAACGACAGCACCGCTACTTCCTACCTGGTTCACCTACCACCGGGCTACAGTCCGCAAAGGCAGTATGCAGTGCTAGTTTTCCTGCACGGGGCGGTCCGGCGGAATGCCCTTGTAGAGTACCAAACGGGCAAGTACGTACTGACGGGGGACAACCGCTTCTACACCGAGTACGCCGACTCCGCCGGGGTAATTCTCGTGTTTCCCAAGGGTAGCCGGGATTACAACTGGATGACTTCGGATGCGGGGTTCTTTATGGTACCCACGCTCGTTCGCCAACTCAAGCAGTCGCTCAACGTAGATGATAATAAAGTCTTTGTTACGGGGCACTCGAATGGCGCAACGGGATCATTCTCTTACCTTATGAAGCAGCCTACGCTGTTTGCGGGGTTCTACGGCTTCAATACCTATCCGAAGGTATTCACCGGGGGCACGTTCTTAGAGAACGCCCTGAACCGCCCCTTCCTGAATTTCTCTACCGACCAGGACTACTACTATCCGGCTGTGGCGCACGATAGTCTAAGCCTATTACTGAAGCGAATAGGGGCTGACTACCGAGACGTGCGCTTTGCAGGGTTTCCGCACTGGTTTCCCCGGTTTGATGAATCTGAGGAAGCCTTTGCTCTGCTTTTTACCGACCTCGCTCGGCGAGAGCGCGACCCCTACCCCACTAAACTAACCTGGGAGTTCGATGATAACTACTATGGGACGGTTGACTGGCTTGCCGACATGAAGCTGGACACCCTGGCAGAAGCTGCGGTGTGGCACCAGCCATCACGCAACTTCGTTATTTCGGAATGGTTGGAGTACGATGATCGAGATAGTCTGGTCACCAAAGTAGTAGACCGCGAAGCGTTCGATTTTCCTCGCCGGTCAGGTAAGGTCGTCGCCGAGTACGCGGACAATACCTTTCGGCTCAAGACTTCACGCATCAGCGACCTTACCATCCGTATTTCGCCCGAAATGGTAGACATGGACCTTCCGGTGAGGATTTATGTAAACGGAACACTCGCTGCGGAAAGTGACGTACGCTATGATAAGCAGCTGATACTAGGGGGCTTTAAACGCGGCCACGACCGGGAACAACTTTGGGTAGATGTCATTCAAATCCACCGTCTAGATTAAGGTAAATTGCGGCTCAAACTGAAAACAAATAAGCTGTAGACACTTGTGCGGGAACTCGGGTTCTACAGTAACTCACGGCTCTTCTAAATTTTTCCGTGAAGGATTTTGAAGCCCTAGGTTTCTTTATGCTAAGTAGAGTGCGAAAAGTCGATCTGAGCCTTTCCTCAGTCATCCTACCATTTAAAATCATCAGCTTCCTTCCCCAGAAAGTTCTTCCTTGCCAAGTAAGTAATCAGACTAGCGGAAATAGATACTGACAGTTCAGCTTCTTCAATACTAGGTGGCATACCCTCCTGAAGATGTCTTCCATTATTGCTAGCGTAGCCGTACAACTTTGCAACGACCTCACCTAATGGCCTAGGCAATACATCTGGATTTTCCTTTACTAGTTGACCCAGAGTAGCTTTATCCTGTCCAGTGATGTCTCTAATGACACACTCTAGGCCCGCCAATGCATGCTGAATTCCACCGGTTAAGTCAGGTTTAGGCCGTCGTGAAAGGTCCTTAATTGCCTCGTGGATTTCGCCTTTTGCAGTTGGCTTGTTAGCTGCAGCAAGCGCATCGACAGCCCGCACCTTCAAAGCCTCAAACTGATCATCCCCCCGGAAAATAATTTCCCCTTGTTCTAGCTGCCAGCCTATGCCATTCCTCAAGAAGAAGGAATTGATACTTCGAGTAAATTCGTCAGCTTCCTCTTCCTTCAAAGCGTCCACGATCAACTCAATAGCATCATAGGTATAAAACCAAGAGTTACCCTGCAAATGTCCCTCGATCTCCTGTCGCATCCAACCGTTCTCTTGCCAATTACCACTGAACGGGGCACTATGCACAGCATGGCAGACTAGCGCTCGCAGCGGCTTTAGTGTAAGACTGGAGTGTAAAGCGGAATTTACCACGAAACTACACAGTTCTTCAGGTGCGTCTTCCCTGACAGTAATTGGCACGGCGGGCTCCTGGTAGTTATTTCTTTCACTAAATGAAGGTGGCATAATCCAGATCTTGCTTGAGAGGTATACTAGCACCCATATCTAAATCTCCTCTGTTATTTTCTCAGAGGGGAAGATCATCCTGAGATTGAAAGAGGACTAGACTAATTACGGCGCTTGACACTTGCCGACGCAGGGTCATAACAATAATCTTTGATAGTACCATCCATAACTTTTTGTACCATCTCTTCAACGATGAAAATAGGAACCAAAAACCATTCCCTCACCGTCACGGACTTACCGAAGCGATCGTTGATGTTGATCTCTAGTTTGGCGGGCTCGAGGAAGCTATGAAGCAGTTTTTCGAGCTTGAAGCGGTTGATATTTGCCAGTCGGTAGGTGGCTATGACCTCCACCCCGGCCAGTAAGAAAGTCGCCTCGTTTTCCGCATTCGCAATGCGACTTTTGACCTTCCCCCCAGTTACACCGATCTTATGTACCACCTCCCTATTCTCAACAATCATCGGATGATCCGATAGGCTGCGCAGTACATATACCGTACCACTCTGCTGATCATCATCGGCTAGGTCGCCAGAGAAAAGCGGCCCCTGATTGGGGTCCGTAACGAAGCGACTGGTTTCGTCCTTATACATGGCGCGTATGAGGGACCGCAGGAGAATGTTGCTTTCAGTGGCATTTGAATAAATAACCCTCAAACGAGCATCCTCCTCCCCATTTGGGGCCTTAAACGCTTCCCCTACCTCCGCGATGTGGGCTACCTGACCACCGACAATCAGAAACTGAGCCGCTTTCAATTGAGTTTTAGTGAACCCAGCCTCCTTGCGAAAGCGAATGGTTTCCCGAATGCCCGCGTCGAGCTCCTTTTGCACCCGCTCAAACAGCGGCCGAAAGTCCTCAAAGTCTTCACACACCGTCCGGTTGGCAATCTCCTCGGCGGCCTGTTTTTCGGCCTGGGAGCGGACGTGACGGAGGGTCTTGATCGATGATTCGGCGTCGGGCGTTACGCCCAGTTCAGCCAGCAATTGGTCGTCGTCGAGGTCGTCGGCTACCGTGAGGTCCGCGTCGTACGTTGCGGCCAGGAGGCCCTGCGGATCGAGATCCGTCAGCAGCGTCCGGCAATCCTTTTGCTTACGTATCCGGTCTAGGCGCACGGCGTACAGGCGCTCGAAGATATCGTGGTCTTCGCCGTGGCGGGGCAGGCGGCCGTGTTCCTCCACGAACCGTTGGATCTCCTCGAAGCCGGCGATGATGCGCTGCTCCCGGTTAGTATATTGCTTCGTTTGTTTAACCTCAACTTCTACGCCCAGCTCCTCCAGTAGGGCATCATCTTCCTCGGTGAATTCTCTCCTATTAGCCATTATTCTGCGCTGCTTTTAGTTGAGCCAGTACGGCAATGCCCTGCGCCATCCGTTGCTCCCAGGGATCGGAAGACTTCAGGTCGGGAAGCCGGCCGTGCTCCCGCTTGAACTGGACCGCCCGCTTTGCTAGTTCGCGCGCTTCGTCGATATCGATGCGCTGCTTCTTTGCGGTGATTACCTCCGCCATTGCCCGCAGGCTCTTTTCGTCCATCGATTTACTGATGATGGCGTACGCCTGCGCAAAGGGGTTGATGCTGTCGATCCAGTCGACCTCCAGTTCGCGGACGTCCATAGCCAGCTTACGGATGCCGTCGAGCAAAGCGGTATTGGCCTTCGGTTCGCTGCTATTGCTGTTTCCTACGTTGCTAGCTCCTGCGTCCCCGCCTAAATTCTCTCCCTGTGCTGCCCGTTTTGCTTGCTGCACAATATTGATGGCGGCTACGGCCCGCTGACGTACGGCCTCGACGTCTTCCGGATCGAGGGTAGGATACTTATCCTTGATGATCTTGCCCATCCGTACCTGGGTGAGTTCCTGGGGAATGAGTTCGGTGTCGAAAAAACCGCGCTCGGCCGTCTGATTGTCCTGCACGAAGGCGGCGATGACCTCGTTGAGGTCTTCCTGGCAGATGCGTTTGCCCTGTGGAGTCTTCGGCTCGGTAATGCCCTTGATTTCGATATCGAACTGACCGGTTTTGGGATCGTAGCCGAGATTGGTTTCGTCCTTTTGGTAACCCCGCTCACCGTAGTCGTAGCCTTCCTTTGGGCCACTGTCGGTTTGCTTGGGCGTGAAGTTGAAGCGCGGGGCCAGCACCTGCTCCATCAGCAGGCTGGCGGAAATAGCCTTGAGGGTATCGTTGACGGCGTCGGTAACGGCCTCATCGGAAGCGTCCGGCTCGGCGATCAGGTTGGTGAAGCGGGCGCGGACTTTACCGTTGGCATCGCGGGTAGCGCGGCCGATAATCTGGACGATCTCGGTGAGGCTGCTCCGGTAGCCGATCGTGAGGGCGTGCTCGCACCAGACCCAGTCAAAGCCCTCCTTGGCCATGCCCAGGGCGATGATGATGTCGACGTAGTCGCGGTCGGTTTTCACCTGCGGGGCCTTGAGGGCCGCGGCCACCTTATTGCGTTTGCTCGCATCGTCGTCTACTAGGTCGGCAATGCGGAGGATGTTGCCGGCGGAGGTACGAACGAGGTGGAAGCCCGTCGTCGGGTCCACGCCCTGCCACTCGCCCAGTTCGTGGATGATGTGCTCCACCTCCTTGATCTTGTCGCCCATGCTCTCGCGAGAGTTGACGTTGGGAATGTGGACGATGGTCTTTTCGGTGGGGTCGAGCACCTTGAGGATGTCGTCGGCGTAGGCACCCCGGTAAAAGTAGTAGCCAAGATCAAGCGTTTTGAGGTGCTCGTACCCGTTAAGCTGCTCGTAGTAGGTGTAGGTGACGGTCTCGAATTTCGCCTCGTCCTCCGGCAGCAGTACCGGTACGGCGTCGCCGCGGAAGTAGGAGCCGGTCATGGCCGCAATGTGGGCCTTGTCGCGTGCGATCAGCTCCTGCAGCTGACTGCCGAGTACGTTGTTGTCGTCGGCGCTGACGTGGTGGAATTCGTCGATGGCGATCAGCCGGTTGTCCAAGACCTCCACCCCGAAGCGCTCCACGGCAAACCGGAAGGTGGCGTGGGTGCATACCAGCACCTTGTCGTCGCTTTCCAGGAAGGATTGCACCGACTTCACCTTGCTGCCGTCTTCCCCCGGCGCGTTACACAGATTCCAGCGCGGCTCCACCGACCAGTCGTAGTAAAAGCCGAATTCGCTCAGCGGCTCGTCGGCAAAACTGGAGCCGATCGACTTCTCCGGTACGGCGATGATGGCCTGCCTGACGCCCTGCTTGTTCAGCTTATCGAGGGCGATAAACATCAGCGCCCGGCTCTTACCCGACGCCGGGGGGGACTTGATGAGCAGGTACTGCTCGCCCCGCATCGCGTAGGCGCGTTCCTGCATGGCGCGCATGCCGAGTTCGTTGGACTTGACGGAACTGCCCGTGGAACTGTAGTTGACGGCGAGGGAGGACCGGGTTTTTTGCTTGCTTTCGGACATGGTCGTAAGATCGAAATTTAAGGGCGGGGACGCAGGTGCAGTGTTTTAGGCCTTGCTAGCGGTCATCTCCGTATACAGTTCAAAAAGTTTCTCCAGTCGCTCTGTATCGTTCTTGAAGCGCCGGCCGATATATATACGCTCCAAAACTTCGTCATTGCGGCCGTGGGCGCGTCTGAGGTCTTCCGGCATCTTCTCCGGATCGTAGAGGTCGGCGATGGTGGCCGGAAAGTGGCGCTCGCGGGCCAGTAGGATCTCTTCGGCGCAGGCGGTCAGGTCGGCCTTGTTCGTGGCGGTAAGGGATGGAAGGGGGAAGGTGTTCCAGCCGAGGGTATTGGAGTAAGAGAAGTCGGTTCGCATACGAACGCAAACAGTGCCGATCCAGACCCAGTGGAGGCGGGAAGCGATGAGAGCTAGGTTCCAAAGGGGGGCGTCGTAGAGGGCGAAGTTTCGGTCGCCGATGATAGCGTACTTAGATTCAAGACCAACAGGTAGATATTCTCTGTTTTCAGAACTTACTCTAGCTACAACTATCGAATGATCACGAGCGATTGATTGTATCTGTCTAAATCTATGCGGAAACGCTGCAGACTGTCTCGTTGACGCGGCTTTACTTGCCGATCTCATCATAGCTACTCCATCAATCCGTTTTTTTATTTCTACTATATCTTCCGCTTCAACACGCTCATCATCGTTTATCCAAATGCAATATCTTTGCAGTCCATTGATGAATTCTTGCGCTCCCAAAAACCGTTTGATAAATTTCTGAGCTGTTGGTGCCTTACTCAACACATAATCTCTCTCATCTGAAGTAAGAAATAAGTTGCCTCCATCAGTAGGCTTATTACCCCACTCCATAATTGATTTATCGCCTGCTGGCTTAGATCTTGTAGACACTATGACTCTAGAGCCAGGGACTAAATAAGCATTAATATAATTAGTTTCTGTTCTAATTGTCTCTCCATTTTCTGTTTCTGAGAGGATGAATTTTGTATCCCTTTCTTCAGATGTAATACCAACGATAATAACTGTAACCCCAGCATTATAGCTAGCTAGATTTGCCCATTTAAATGAAGTGTGTGCAAATGATATCTCGTTCCCAGTCTTGAAAATCAATGGCCAAAGCATGGGTACTTGTTGTCCTTGGCATATTGAATTTGTAGATACAAAAGCTGCAACTGTTTTGGTTTGTGTGCCATACTCTGCCGCTTTCATAAACCACCCGGACACATAGTCAAGAGATTTCCATGTTTTCGTGTATCTCTCAAAAATTTTTTCGAGATCAGCTTTTTGTTCTTTCGATTGCCAAGTGAAACCTAAATAAGGCGGATTCCCACAAATAAATGTCTCCCCACCCTCATTCTCAAACGCCACCTCCGCCTGGTCCGTCGGTCGGCTAAAGAGGTCATCCCCCAGCATCTCTACGCGCTCCCCCGCAGGCGGGCAGACCGATAGCCAGTCGATACGCAGCGCGTTGCCGCAGGTGATCCAGTTCTGCGAATCCAGCGGCAGAAACTCCGCCAACGCCAACTGCTGCCCTAGGTAAAGCACGTCGCACTGGTACTCGGCGATGATGAGCGCCAGCCGAGCGATCTCGGCCGAGAAGCTCTTGAGTTCGATACCCCGGAAGTTCGTTAACGGTATCTCCGATTTGCGATCGGCTTCGTCCCGCCGTTGGTTGATAGCGTATTCGATCTCCCGAAGCTGCTTGTAGGCGATGACGAGGAAATTGCCGCTGCCGCAGGCCGGGTCGAAAACGCGGATACGGGAGATGCGCCGGCGCAGGTTGGCCAGTTTGCGGCGGTTGTCGCCGGCCGCTTCTAGTTGCTCCCGCAGCTCGTCCAGGAAGAGCGGGTTGAGGACTTTGAGGATGTTGGGTACCGAGGTGTAGTGCATGCCCAGGCTACTACGCTCGTCCTCGTCAGCCACAGCCTGGATCATAGAGCCGAAGATATCGGGATTGATCTGCTTCCAGTTCAGCCGGCCTACGTGCAGCAGGTAGGTACGGGCGATGCGGGTGAAGCGGGGGCAGTCCCGCGAGCCGGAGAACAGTTCCCCGTTGACGTAGGGGAAGGACCGGGCCCAGACGCGGATGTCCGCCTCGTTTTTCTTGGTGAAGTGGGTGTCCATCGAGCGAAAGCACTCGGCGATGATCTCGTGGACGTTGCCGCCGTCGGGGTCGCTGATCTGCTCGATGGTGCCGGTGAAGAGGTTATCGCTCCGGAAAATGCTCGTGTCTTCCGCAAAAAAGCAGAAGATGAGCCGAGCCATGAAGTGGTTCATCTCCGTGCGGCGGTCGGCGCCGGCCCAGTCGGGGTTGTGGCGCAACAGCTCGAGGTAAAGCTTGGTGAGGCGACCGGTGGCCTTGATGTCGAAGGTGCTCTCGCGGATCTCCTTGACGGTGCTGATCCCGGCCAGCTCGAAGAAGAAAGTAAAGTGCTGGTCCAGGTCGCCGTAGGCACAGGCCAGCGTGTCGCCGTTGACGAGGTCTTCGGCTTGGATCTCCTGGCCGTCGGTGGCGAGGATGAATTTGGCCTTCTGCTTGGTGGTTTCCGGAGCGTCGGAGAGTTGTCGCAGGGTGTCGGTAACCTCACCGTCGGCGCTAACGGCGAGGTGGATGTTGTTGCGTTGCAGTACGCCGCCGGGCAGGCTTGACTTGTTGGAGTTGCCTTGGCGAAGGCGCTTGATGGTAGTAGCCTTATTGCCGTAGGCTTCCAAAAACGCGAAAGGGAACTCGGCCGCGTCGAAGACTTGATTGACGAGTTCGGTTACCGCTTCCTCTATTTCTACTGCACTCATTTGATTCCTAGGGCTTTTCCGTGGGGCTAACAAAGTATCTAACTACCCCACCATTGGCTTAGCGGCAAGTTAGTAATTGTGCGGTAGTCGGTTTTTGGTGAAGTCACCGTCCGACATTTTATGCACCCTCAGTACTGTTGTGGTTACCCAGAGCAATGTGCAATTACTCGGCAATTGTAGCTAACTAGCGGCCTTAGTACCTATCCAACCGAACCTATTTGATAATTTGACCTCGGTAACGGCTACCGTAGCCTAGACCCACTATGTAGTATAGATTTGAATCATGACCGATACTGTACCCGATTTCCAGACGTTCTTCCGGCCTTTGTTGGAAGCAATTAGCAACGGAGAAACGTTCCACGTTCGCGATCTGTACGAATCACTCGCCGATCATTTCGACCTAAGTGATGCTGCGCGACAGGAGCAAATTCCGAGTGGGAAGCAACTGACTTACCACAACCGAATTGCCTGGTCAAAGACCTACCTAAAGAAGGCAGGTTTAGTAGAGCAACCCGCCCGTGGGTACGTCAAAATAACTAAGAAAGGGAAGAGCGTGCTCAGTTCGGTTAAGGGCAGGCTTGACGTGAAATTCTTGAGCGGGTACTCGGATGAGTTTAAGGCCTTTCACTCGGTAGATGGAAATGGCGAAAGTTCAGAAGCAGATACTACCTCGACGCCTAGCTTCTTTGCGCCTGCCGAACAGGACACTCCCGAAATTCGCTTAGCAAGTGCTTACAAAAGCATTCGCAAGGCCGTTGCCGATGAGCTTTTAGAGAAAATCAAAGCCAACACCTTCCAGTTCTTTGAGCAACTGGTCGTCGATTTACTAATCGCTATGGGTTACGGAGGCGCGAAGGCGGAAAACGGCATGGTGACACAGGCGACCGGCGATGGGGGTATCGACGGGGTGATAAACCAGGATAAACTTGGACTCGACAGCATATACATCCAAGCCAAGCGTTACGAAACTACGGCGATCGGTCGTCCTGAAATCCAGCGATTCATCGGTGCTCTTGCACCCCATGGTGTGCGAAAAGGTATTTTCATTACCACATCCACCTTTGCGAGTACGGCGCGTGACTATCTCGACCGGATTGACTACCGTATCGTACTCATTGATGGTAACGAGCTCACCCAGTTGATGATTGACTACAACGTCGGTGTCTCAATCCGTGAAACTTACCACGTTAAGCGAGTAGACACCGATTACTTTGAGGGGGACGTAGTGTAAGCTAGTATAATCCCTGTCGTAGGAATAGCAGCGGAACAGTTCACAATGAAAGGTAAGCGCTAGA
Source organism: Lewinella sp. IMCC34191 (assembly GCF_003390935.1). GTDB lineage: Bacteria > Bacteroidota > Bacteroidia > Chitinophagales > Saprospiraceae > Neolewinella. The sequence goes on from NZ_QNQZ01000013.1 coordinate 19,812, forward strand.
AATAGTCTCCTGCGTCAGCCCAATGTACCGCCGCGTCACCCCGACATCCCGGTGTCCGAAGATGTGGGACAGCAGGATTAGCGCGTGCTCGCTCCGCCCGTTGTTCTCGTAGATGCGCCGGCCAAAGGTCTTACGCAGAGTATGGGAACTGGCGTTTTGCGAGTCAATTCCGTAGGTCGCGAAGGCCGTCCGGATCCGCTTGTTGGCCGCCGTCACCGAGATCGCCTTCTCGCGGTTGCCGTCACTCCGCTGGTGGACGAAGACCAAGCCGGGGTGATCAGCGGAAATCTTCAGCTGCCCCCCTACCCTCCTGGCCAGCTTCAAGAAGTTAGCGTGGACGTCAACCGTTCTTTCCTTCCCGGTCTTACCCTCCTTGATGACGAACTGGTTCGCCTGAATCTGATCCCACCGGAGTTGGAGGATGTCACCGATGCGGAGTCCGAAGTAGATGCCGGCACCGATCAACAGGGCGGTATTGTAGCAGCGGTCGGCCATAAGCCCCTTAATGAGGGTGTTGGCCTGGGTCCACCGCAGGGGGGCGGTGGCGCTTTTGCGTCTCGGTTTTGCCATCCTCTTTAAGGTACGACTGGGAGGTTACAAAAACCGCCGTCTGCGCAGGGAAATATAACCTAAAAACGAAAATGCCGGATGTCGTTTCACTTAACCGACTGACCTACAAGGAAGTAAGTGTTTTTGCTAGGTTACATTTATACACAAAGTGCAACCTGGGAATCTTTACGATACAACTTTAATAAGGGGTAGCAGCTACGGTACTGTCGATGTAGATAAGCCCATCATACGATCTACCAAGATCAGCCGGAAAGAACTGCTTGGGAGTCGCTATAGCTCCGAGGGTTCGCATCCGTCGTTGGGATTGGGTAGTCAGCGCCGAACGAAGGGGACGTAGGTCAAGAAACAGCGCCTGTATACCCATTCCTTGAAGGTAGTGCTCCCAGGTTTCCGGAGGTGCCGGCTTCAGTTCTTCATCGATCATACTCCAAGTCCATGGATCCACGGCGCGGTAGGTTCCCCGGCCGGTGGTCATTCCGATACTAACCAGATGATTCCCGTAGATTCCTCGGCTTAGCCAGTCACCCATGGCATCGTGGGTAAGCTGTATATGCCCGTTATGTGCCCAGATCACGATGCGTTCGTTCTCCGCCCGCTCGGCAAGCCACACGGCATGTTCTGCCATTTTTTCATCCCGGTATTTCGCTCCTGGAGGCAGTCCCTTCAGGGTCAACGCGTGTAGGGCGACTAGCGCGTACTGGTGAAGCCATTCACCGCCATTTCCGTAGTTGTGCTCTCTTAGATATTCTACCAGACGCTGGGCCGGCGCGACGACGGGTAGGGAAGCCCGCGTAACATTAATGGTTACGCTGTCCACCAAACGCTGCAGTACAGGATCGTGCGCGTCATCAGCGTAGCGGGCAATTTCGTTCAAGGCTACCTCGGCAGACTGCATGTCCACGCCGCGGATGGCCACCGAGTGATCGTGATGGGAGTTGTAACGCTGTACCCACCGGAAGAAGTCGAGGTATTCCTCACTACGGTACATCCAGAAGTGGAGCTGATCAATCAATGCCTGCAAAGAATCGCGCCTGGTTGCGGAGGCTAGGTTCGCATTCAGTAGATCGGCTTCTGGCATGTTCGCCTCCAACGCAACTACGCGAAATCCTAGTTCCTCAATCAGGAAGCGGGTGATATTCAGGCGTTGCTCCAAAAACTCGTGCGTGCCGTGCGTTCCCTCCCCCAGCAGGACGATGTTGGCATCCCCGACAGCGCTGCGAAGCCAAGGGTAGTTACCCGGTTCGCCGTTTGGTAGTTCAATCAGGTCGTTTTTAACCTGCTGCATAAACGTGTCCGGTACGGCGGGGATCGCCCGGTGAAGTGCTTCGGCGTAATCCATGCCGTCGACATGCACGGTGAAGTCGTCCAGGGCCAACTTTCCCTTGCCCCGTACCCAAAAACCAAATTCGAGAATGTACCCAGTCAATTGCGCCTCACTAAACGACAGTTGGTGTAATTGCCACCCGGTTGTTACAGGTTGATTACTCAGAGTGTCTAAAACCGCGACCCCCTGGCTGGTCTCTGTAATTTTGCGTGTATAAAAACCGAATTGCGGGGCCTGCTCTCCGACTATTTTGGTCTTCACGGTTAACGTCAAGCGATCACTCACCACGTCGGTGAGTACAGAATTAAAAACTAAGTTGATTCGGGCATCAGTTGAAGTGTCGGAAACGAACAGCACGGCACGCTCCCCGGAATGGATGTAGTCTGCCTCAGTAGTCAACTCTACCGTTCCGGCCTGACCGGCCAAAAACCACTCGGCAGGACGGCCGGCGGCAGTAGTATCCTCAAACCCGAGATTGAGTCCGGTAAGGTCAGACTGATTGGTTATAAACGGCGCTTCCGTTCGGCAGGCTGCAAGTGACGTCAGCAGTAAAAGCCAGATCGTCCCCTTAGCAATTATAGTTTGGTTGTTCCTCATACCCTTGTTGCTTCGTAAGGAAGATAACAACAGACCAGAGTACAGAAGTAAAGAGTCTAACCCATTTTTGAATTTCTGGTAGATCTGAATCTATCTGTTTTTAGGTTACACGTCTACACAAAGTATAACCTAGTTTTTGCACGCGCAAGATCGACAGACAGCGACGTATATTTGGTAGACAGCTCCTTTTGACATGCCTATCCTTACGATTACTGCAGCCATTGCTTCTCAATTCCAGATGGCTACTTTAGTTGGAACCGTTATCGGCGGAATCATTGGCAGCCGTGCGGACAGCCTGTTGTGCAAAGGAACCAGCAGCCTTTATTCACGAATCAAAAGGCAAGCGGGAGAACCCGTCAATCATGATATCCAGCGGGCCACTCGTCGCGCGTACCTGAAAGCAACTCTCTTGGCCGCGGATCATGTGCGAAAAGCCTATATTAAGGAAAGTAAATTCGGCTCTAGAACTGCGGCAGATCTAGGAAAACTAACGAACTACCTAAAGGAACAGCTTCGCCTATTAGATCAACCAACGATTCAGTTTCCGGAAGACACCTGGCCAAATCAGTACCAGTATCTACTGGAATCTAAAAACGTTTCCGCCGATCAGCGGCAGGGTGAGTACGTTCTTGCCCTAAAGCAAACCGTTTTAACCGAACTGGAAAGCAAAAGCTGGAAACTGGGAGAGGATGCTCGGTTAGTTGCCAGCATCGTTAGTGGATGGTTTGATCACGGCAAGAAGATGGACTGGTACGAACTCACTTGTGCCTTCTTCACGGAAGAACTAAAAGCCGGTAACGGACGACTTCTTCGATTGATCCAGAAAAACTATCTAGTCGAATTATCCCACGACCTTAGCTCGGTTTCTATTGATGTGAATGAAGTCTTGACAGAACTAGAACGCTTTGCTGAGCAGTATGACGGCATGCAAGCTAGAGTGGATGAGATACTAGATTTGGTACTAGAAATTCGCAATGATACACGCCAAATTCGCGAAATTACCGATCACCAAAATGTAAAGTTGGATGAGCTAATTGCTCTGGTAAAGCAAGGGAAAGCCCAAGAGTTGGTAGTCGAAAATGCACATGGAATTGTCCTGTCTGCAAAGTATCAAAAGCTAACCAGTCGCGTTCAGCAACTCGAAGGAGAGGCAGTAGAAGCACAGGAGTATGTAAATTTTTGCGAGCTAGATGTACAAAGGGCTCCTTCAGCTTTCCTGAGTCATCGCACACGAAGTCTGAATCTTGCTCAGATCAAATTGCTTGCAGTACATGATGAAAGATTAGAAGCAGAAGAGGAATTGAAGGAATTCGTTACTGAGGTACTTGATCTAGCTCGGCAGCTGGATAGAGAGGATACGCCCGTGACACCCCGCCTTGAACAGGTTCAAGAGTTGTTTGCCGCTGGCAGGTATGAAGAAGTTGATGCAGTTTTAAATGAGAGAGACATCTATTCAGACCTTGAAAATTACAAGCAAAGGGGCAAGGATTATGCCGCTGAGCTAATCATAAAAGCAAAGGTTGTCATCGTGAACCGACCCGATAGATGGTATGAACTTGCAGACAAGTATTACCGTGATGCTATAGAGATTCAGGACCATTATGATTCGTTTTACGAGTATGGGGTTTTCTTAGCGGAGCATCGCCAAATCGCATCCGGTATTCAAGTCTACAGTAAATGTCTTCCGCTTGCACCCACGAGAGGCTCAGAAGCTAGTGTTCTCAACAACTTGGCTAGCCTACAGTGGGCTCAGAAGGACTACGCGGCGGCGGCGGACAACTACACCGAGGCCTTGCTTATCCTCCGCGACCTGGCCACGGACAATCCCCACGATTACCGCCCGGGCGTGGCCAGTATGCTCAACAACCTAGCTCTACTGCAGAATGATCAAAACGACTACGCGGCGGCGGCGGGCAACTACACCGAGGCCTTGCTCATCCTCCGCGACCTGGCCACCGATAATCTCCGCGATTGCCGCCCGGGCATAGCCGTAATGCTCAACAACCTGGCTAATCTTCAGCGGACTCAGAATAAATACGCGGCGGCGGCGGACAACTACGCCGAGGCCCTGGCCATCTACCGCGAGCTGGCCACGGGCAATCCACGTGCCTACCGACCTGGCGTGGCCAGAACGCTCAACAACTTGGCTCTTCTACAGAAGCATCAGAACGACTACGCGGCGGCGGCGAACAACTACGCCGAGTCCCTGGTCATCCGCCGCGAGCTTGCCGCGGATAATCCACGTGCCTACCGATCTGGCGTGGCCAGAACGCTTGACAACCTGGCTAATCTTCAGCGGACTCAGAATAAATACGCGGCGGCGGCGGACAACTACGCCGAGGCCCTGGCCATCCGCCGTGATTTGGCCGTGGACAATCCACGTGCCTACCGCCCGGACGTGGCCGTAACGCTCAACAACTTGGCTCTTCTCCAGCATGCTCAGAAGGACTACTCGGCGGCGGCGGCCAACTACACCGAGGCCCTGGCCATCCGCCGTGATCTGGCCGCGGACAATCCCCGTGTCTACCGCCCGGATGTGGCCGTAACGCTCAATAATCTGGCTAACCTAAGGCGAGCTCAGAAGGACTACTCCACGGCGGCGGCCCACTACGCCGAGGCCTTGGCCATCCGCCGCGACCTGGCCGTGGACAATCCCCAAACCCACCGATCATACTTGGCCATGGTACTAAACAATCTGGCTAATTTGCAAAGTGATCAGAAGGACTATGCGGTTGCGGTGGCCAATTACTCCGAGGCCCTAATTCTCTACCGCGAGCTGGCCGTGGACAATCCCCGTGTCTATCGCCCGTACGTGGCCGGTATACTCAACAACCTGGCTATTCTGCAAAGCGATCAAGACGACTACTCAGCGGCGGCGGCCAACTACGCCGAGGCCCTGGCCATCTACCACGAGTTGGCCGTGGATGACCCCCAAGCTTACCGCCCGTACTATGATATAGTGGTCAAAAATTTAGAAGAACTACAGTAGGGTACCTGAGACAATAAGAACTGAAGGCGAGTGTGCTGAGCGCGACTTTTACGTCGGCAAATGGTAAATAGGAGGACTGAATTTGCTGTCACAGGTTGCACTTTATAGTACCTCGGATTTTCAGACCACGGAGCCAAGTTAGTCAGTTGACGTTTAGGTACTGCTTCCTGTGATTGGCTTTCGTGACCCTCCGTCATGGAGGCGATGTAGCACTATTCACAGAAGGCGTTGCAGGGTCACGGTTGCCCCCGGAGTCCAACCAATTCGTTGGCCCACACAACTATAAGCGATTGTCCGACGACCGGAGGACGACAATGGGATAGCTATGCTATAGATTGCCCCTTACTACCCTGCAGTGGTCTATATGCCTTCTCAAAGGTATCTAAGATAATTTGAGCGCGCCTCTTTTCGGCCACGACCATCGGTCTGCCGGTCAGGTATCGTTGAGGTTTACGTAGGCCGCGTACTTTATATTCATAACCTGTGGTTAAGATACGCTTTCCTTCAATTTAATCGCTAGCCTCTGGCCCGGTTTGTCATGCTGTAGGTAGCCCATTTTATGTTCGCCTTTAGGAACTGTTTGCAGTATTTCGGTCACGCGCTGATGCATTGAGGCGCTGTTCATGACGATGGCTCTGGCCATGATCTGCTGCTTAGAGATTTGCAAACAGGTAAGGTAATCAGTTATACTCTCGAAAGAATCAGTCCTAGTGTGAAAGGCAGAGGCCCATATGGCAGGTGCTAGAACTTAGCCTTCGGGTGACGGCGACCAGGCGGTTGAAAGCATCTGGCATTCTTCCCGTAGGCAGAATGGAACAATCCCTCTGCGAAGGCTTACTCAGGCGATCTGGTCCCGCAGGAGTCGCGGCGAGGGTAGACACCCGCAGCGAGTTGTCATAAAGCTCGTAAGTTGCGCTAATCAGTAGTTCACGCCCCGCCGCACCTCAAAACGGGGGGAGTCTACCAGTGGCTCGCCGGTCTGCGGGTCCAGTACGGTGACGAAGAAGTAACAATAGGAGGAATTGTTGTCTCCTAAGCTACAAGTCACGGGAACCGAAATTTTTTCCTCTGTCTTCGCTGCCGGGAAGCCACTGAAGTACCCGGCGGTGGAATTGGACCAGATACCGAAACAACCGTTCTTCTCAAATTCATAGGTGATTGAAAGGTTGGACAGGTCATCGGCAATTAGACCCTCATCGTCCTGATATCCAAGGTCCAAATAGTAGACTTTATTGGGCCCATCGTAACACTCCTCATAACCCGGCATCAAACCGCGTGAGCGGATGGCCAGGGCAGTTAGGCTCAGTGCAGCCCGTGGCTCCAGCGTGGCGGTAAGCTCGGCGGAGCGGGTAAATCCTTGCTTCCGTACCTCTACCTCGTAAGTAAAAGTCACTGGTTCTTCGGCATCGGTTCGAAAAGTGATTTCCTTTGGATTGCGCTCGACCAGAATCACCGAGGGGTGCGAGATCTTTCCGATTGTGATCTCGTCGTCATCGACGTTCACCCACTCGCTGCCGTTGTAGAAGCCGGGTAGCTCCCCGAGCAACTCGGAGAATTGGACCCACGCCTGGGAAAGCCGGCCGAAGGTTCCCAGGAACGCGGAAACCTGATCGGAGATATCGGTGTCGGTACTCCGCAAAGTCCTAAACTCCGCGCTGACATCGAACAAATTGGATACCCCGGATACGAAGTACTCTGTACCGATCTGCACGGCACCTTTAGCAAATAACCAGTTAGCTCGCAGAAACGGTCTGAGATTAGCCCTAAATCGGTTAAATGCAGGAAGGGTTTCCATGGTAAGTACGTACAGAGCCGTGCCAATCAAGAAAGTTGAGCCAACGGCAGTTAACCCCCATACACCTGGTCCACCCCCCGCCGCAGCCCAGGAGACTCCGGCTAAAATCGCCATTACTGCAGCGTACTTAGCCAATTTCACGGTGCTTTTTAATAGCTCCCTAGCTGATTGCCCCAGATTATCAGCCGTACAGAAGTAGAATTCCCGGAATTCGGTACGGGGACAGTCGGACTGCTGATTCTTCATGGTCGTCGGTGCGTTGTAAGTTTTAGCTACGTCATTGCGAAAATCCTCAAAGAGTGTACGGTTGGCGGCGTAGTAATGACCCACTTCGATAAGTTGCTCGGGGGTCAGCGAACCCAATAGGTCAGTAACCTGGTTGCCGTAAGCGGACGCGTATTCGAGTTCCACGGCTCGCACCAGCGTATCATTCGACAGGTCGGCCAGGTCGCTCTGAAAGCTCGCGGAGACGGACCCCAACAATGCTTGTGAATCATCGACAATTGTTTCGTCGACGTATAGATTGACCGTCCCGAGCTCTTCGGAAGTAAGAACATAATCCCCCTCAACAACTGCAGGGACCACGAAGACGAGCGTCGAATCGGAGGCCCGGTGCAATTCAACTGACTGGCCGGCAACCTCCGCCGCGTAGGTTTCGCTAGTCAGCTTGGTGGTGGCGTCTAGAGTCACAAACTCAAAGGTGCTGACCTCTGGGTTCGCGATTCGGATGGTGGTCACCTGTCCGTCCAAAGGATTCGCAATGTCCTCATCGTCACAGGCGGTTAACAGTAAAAGACAAATGATTAACCACCGGGCGTCTAGTAAGCTCATAGTGTAGAAGAGTAACTTTCTAACAATCCATGGACCAACAATCAAAAGGTAACCCTTTACAAGAGAGTTTTTGGTTCATGGAGCTGTATCTAGGAACCAGATCTCACAAGAAACTGCAAGATGCGTTGCGACTTCACCTTGAAAGTAGGCTCGCTCTTAATTACTAAGCAAAACCACTCTACAGATCAATTTGGACGCCTCACAGCGAATAATCGCATAAGCTATTGCGCTAGTACAGCCGCTTTTCTCTGCGATGCTTGAATCGCCAGAAAGTTTTAGAAACCTGGAAAAGAAAAGACCTGTTACGGAAGGAATGATGCTCTGTGCTACTTACGAAGTAAAACGCCCTGTAACCAAGCCAATGACCGCGGTCACCACCGCCCCCGACAGCCCATATTTAGCTATTATCAATAGCGCTATAAGTAACATGCCAAGTTTTGAAAGCCGGTCAATCAACAAAGCTTTCAAGACCGAATCAGGTGGTCCCTTGAACTTACTATTTTTCCCCTTCACCACAAGGGGCTGGTCTACAGAGTCATCAGGTTTCTGTTGATCTGAGGTCTCCCTAGACTTAGAATGACTTAACCTTAAGTTAGACTTTTGAAGTCGTCGACTAGTATTCATAATGCACATTGAGTGCGGTGAACACAGTCCTGGAACCTTGCGGGAAGAAGGATTGATCCTATGCAAAAGTACCATCGACTCTATTCACCGCAATGAACGGTTATCTGGCCAGCATCTGCTGGACAGGTGAATAAAATCGACGGAGAATGCAGGGTGGAAGCTCAGGTCGGAAACGTACCTCATCTATCGCGAACGATAAATGTTCGATATTTAGGGAGAATCAGTTAGCTTGATTGTACTGCCAATCGCCATCTATGTCAAAATCAAAAAGTAGGGACGTTTCCCGAGCTTCGTAAAAATGACGCTCTGGGTGGCAAAAAAGTTTAGTTCTGAGTAAAAAATTTACTATCAGACAGACTGGCCCTTACTCTTCTTCTGCAATGGGTGATTCTCTTTCTCGAGTCCCTTAAGCACAGTCTCAGCGTGCTTCTTGTCGGCCTGAACCATCGGCTTACCGGTCAGGTAATCGTTAAGGTCGGCGTAGGCCGAGTATTTCCCATTCATGACCTGCAGTTCCGGTATGCTCTCCTTCAGCTTGACCGCCAGCTTAAGGCCCGGTTTGTCATTCTGCAAGTAGCCCAGCTTAGGTTCGTCCTTGGGGAGCTTTTGTAGGATCTCGGTCACCCGTTCGTGCATTGAGGCACTGTTCATGATGATAGCCCTGGCCATGACCTGCTGTTTGGGTACCTGCAAATAGGTAAGGTAATCGGTCATGCCCTCGAATACGGCCGTACCCGGCACCCGCTTGGGGTGGTTTATCTCGACAACACTAACATCCTTCTTGCCGATGGCCGTCTTGAAGTACGGACTGCGTACCTCCTGGCCACCGCTCTCGTTCCCCCAGGTCAGTCCGTAAAACTGACGGTTGGTCGGCTGGTGCGTGTAGTGAATCTGTTGCAGGTACTCCTTCGCGGTATTGACGTGCAGCTTCCGGCTGCGGAGGTAATCGATCAGTTTCATCTCCTGAACCGGGCCAATCCGGTCTATCCGGTAGGTGTCGACTTCCTCTGCCTGCTTGGGCTGTTTTGATGCTGCCCGAATGGGAAAACCCCGATCGGTACTGGTTGGAGCTTGTCTTGGCAGCGCGCCTACGATACCTTCGATACGTTGTAGTGCTTCGCTGACGTCCACGGTCCCCCACCCTCTCCGGGGTCCATAGGCCTGAACGAAGTCTATAATATCGCCCTTTGCGCCGTCACCAAAGTCTATCCACTTGTTGTGCCGGCGATCTACTTTGAAGCTCGCCGTCTTTTCATTCCGCAGGGGTGAGAGAAACCATGCTTCCCGGTCGTTCCCCTTCCTGATCTCCTGGTGACCGAGGCGCTTGATAAATGCTTCCAGCGAAAGACTCCGTGCTTGCTCGATGTTCATGTTAGAGAGATGGGCCTTTACTAATCTTTTTTTCGGTCGCTGGAGTGATTTCTAGGCTCTGCTTCGGGCTCTTCTCAATGTTTAGCTTCCGCTCAATGGGATCTAACTGGGCCTTGACTTTCGTTCCGCCTATTTCGACCTCGATGGCGTTGCCTTTTTTCAGTTCCGCTTGCTGACTGTTGGTCAACCTGGTGTAGCCGGTCTTCGGTGATCCAAGCTGTTCCGGAGCGAGGAAAGCACTTTTCTTCATGCCGGCTACTCGATTCAGCTGCTCGTCAAACTTGATGATGTGTTCTCGTCCACTGCTGTCTCCCACTACTAGCGTGTTTCCCTTTTGCAGCTCCTTCTGCTGGTTAGGGGTGAGGTCAATGTTTTGGTACCGATCAAGCTTAGGTGTATCGTTCTTGAACACCATTTTGATCTCTGGCTTCCCTTCCCGGTTGGTTCCCACGGCCAGCCTTGCAGTCGTGTTTAGATCAATGGACTTCCCCTCGGGTCCACTGGTCTGGATCTTCACGGCCATAGCTTTCGACACCCCGGTTTCAAATAGCTGTTTCACCTGTCCTTCCCTAGCTAACTTATTGTAGTCTAGGTTTAGAAAGCGGGTGACTTCGCGCAAATTAAGGTCATCCTTTGTGGATGTCTGTTCAATTTTCATCAGAGATAGGAATGAGGGAGGTGGACATTTATCTACTTCCGTTATAATTGGATGCTAGTTATACGAAATTACTATACTTTTGGCAAATGTCACGCCTAATTCTGGTTACTTTCTTTGCATCTTTTGTCTGCACATCAATAATTGGTCAGTCATTCGCCGCTTTTCAGCGGTTAGACTCGTGTTTGAATTGGCGCTGTGTTGTAGGTCTCTCCAAGGATGTTTCACTACGCCTGGACCGAAGCATACCCTGGCGACTGCCCCTGCGACAGGCCGCTCGGGTTTCGAGTACCTACGGTTACCGGGTGCACCCAATAGATGGCCAACAAAAATTCCACGGTGGTGTAGACATTGCAGCCCCACTCGGCAGTTCAATCCTGGCATCCGGTTCGGGAACGGTTACTACGGGCTTTAATGCTGTTCTAGGTCACTATGTTACCATAGATCACCTCAACGGTTTTACCAGCACCTACGGTCACTTGGATCAGATATTAGTTTCTCTGGGTGCATCCGTCGATCCGGACTCTCTGATCGGTACGGTAGGCGAAAGCGGCCGTACCACCGGTCCCCACCTCCATTGGTCGGTACGCCATAGCGTGAGTGGTAGCCTGGACCCGCTAGAATTACGAAGTCTGTTCCTGGATTCCTTCTAGCTTTCCTGTTTGGCCGAGCTTCTGTCCTGCTCCGCTATTTGGATGGTGCTCTCTACGTATTTCTCGACTCGCTTGGTGTTTTCTACGATCTCGTTCGCGATGGCTCCCACGTTACCCGCACTGATGAGCACATCCTGCAGGTAGTCAATGATATTTTCCGGATACAGACTGACCTGTTTGCTGATGCGCAGCATACTCTCTTCCTCTCCGAATAGGTAGTTGATATTCACTCCCCTATCGTATAGATACTTCATCACGGTATAGACGGTCGCCGTTGATCCGTTCCCTTTTTCCAGGGATGCCACTCTAACCTGCAGATTATTTCCCTCCAGGTGAGGGGTGCTTTGGCCAAGTTTATCCTGGCTTAGTTTTAGACCTTTCGTGCGGATCTCCTTGAATCTAGCCCCTACTTCTTCGCGGAGCCTGTCTACCTCTAATTTGTCCTTATCCTTTGCCATCTAGCCCGTTACGTTTGAATTCGCATCAACTCCATTTCAACGATGTGGTCGATGTCCGAACTTATCTTTTCAAAGTTAGCGTTAACCTCGTGATCGTCAATGTCGCGAATGTAGGGAATCGGAAGGTGGTTCTTCTCCGCCCGGCTAATGGCGGCTACATCCAGATGGACCTGAGCGTCAAACGTTTTTAGATCTATCGGCTGCTCCCGTGTATCGGCTACCGTACCCACAAACTCACCCTGTGATAGGGATGCGATGCGGCTTGACGGTATCCGGTCCTGCATCACGACACTATGGTTGAAGCTCGTATCCATACGGTTCTGACTGTAGCCTTTTCTTATCTGTTGGGTCTTTCCGAACCGCTCGGCTAAGTCCTTTGCCGTCGTTCCCTTCACCTGCCCGGTAAAGACATTGGCGCAGATATTGAATATGGCCATAGCCACCTTGTCTCCGTAGTCCCGTATCAGTTGGGTCATGTCCTGGAACGATAGAACGACGGCTACTTTGTTGGATCTCGCCGTTGCAATTAGATCATCGAGCCCGCGGAAGTAGATCGTGGCTAGCTCGTCCACGAGCATAGCGGAGGGCAGTTTACCCGGCTTATTGATGAGTCGGGAAATTCGGCTGTTGAAGAGCCCGAGCGCGGCGCCGTAGATGTCCTGCCGGTCCGGGTTGTTTCCCAGGCAGACCACCTTTGGCTCTTCCGGATTATTCAGATCGAGGGTGAAATCATCCCCTGACAGCACCCAGTAAAGCGAGGGGGATGCAAGCCTCGACAACGGAATCCGCGCGCTGGCAATTTGCCCTTCCAGCTGATCGGTGGCCCCACTCTTATATGCACTGTAGAAGGGTTTGATCAGCGTAGCTATTTGGGGATGACTGGACAGGATGGGGAACATTTCGTCATAGTCCCGGCTGACGAACTCGATGGCGTGGGGCAGCGTGCAGTATTTCCCGTCCTCGTACAGTCGCAGGAACCAGATTACCGCCGTAAAAAAATTGACCGGCGACTCGACGAAAAAGTCGCCCTGCTTAGTGATCCAGTTTCGGTTCAGGTTCAGCAGAATGGTCTTTGCACTCTCGGTAGCATCGGTGATGTCGTTGAGTAGGTTCGGATTCAGGGGGTTGCAACGGTGACTTCTGCGCAGATCATCAAAGTTTATCACGTAGAAGCTCGGCTTCACCCTGTATTTATTGACGTTGTTTAGCAGGGCGTTGTACGTCTCCGTCGTCAGTTCTGGAAATTTGTAGTCATAGACGTACATCGTGTATCCTTTGCCGATCATCTGGCGAATGAAGGGCTTGATGAACGCAAATGACTTTCCCGATCCCGGAGTTCCCAGGATTATGGTACCCCGGAAAGGGTTGACTACGTTGAGCCAGCCCTTGCGCACTTTCTTTTTCAGTCGGTAGCGAGTGGGGAGGTTAACCGAATATTGGTTTTCGATCAGGCGCTCTTCCTGGGGAAAGCTGCGGTTCTCGTCCCCGAAAATATCCTCTGACAGGTTGAAGCCAAGGACCCTGCGCAGATTGATCAGACCGGTACTGACCAGCGCCCAACCGGCGACCATTGTACCTAGATAAATCATACCTGCAGTTTGCAGGTCATTGATCGAAAAGGCAATCATGGCCGCGAGGTAGACCAATACGCCGAGGACTAGGGTAATGACGACCTGCTTGTAGGTCACCGTTTCGGACTTCTTTGCTTTGTCCGCTATGCTCCCTACCCCCAGCACTAACAGAGGTAAGGAGTAGGATAAGACATAGGACTTGAAGTACAGCGTTCCGTTGAATCGGGCCAGCAGACTATCGATTACCGGGTGCGTTAAGTGTTTGAGAGCCCACCAGTCATGGTAGTAGAGGTAAGTATGGAGAATGATCAGCATCAACGATGCTGCCCGGACAATCCCCATGACAATACTGTTGTCGTCTTTGCTCATTAGAACTTCAGTTTGTTATCGGACTGTGGTTTTTTGGTTTGCCTGTTTCCTAATTCCGGCATCACCTGTTTTCTCATCTCGAGCATGTGACCGGCCCCTAGCTTTTCTTTGTTCAAATAAGCCGAGGTGGCACGGATAACTTGGACTACTAGATCTGGCCGTTGGTAAATCTGATTGCTCCGGTCTCGTGTCAATCCAAGTTCCAACCGCTTCACCTTCGCTTCCGGATATCCAATGAAGGTGTTGTACATATCCAGTTTGAGTTGATCACCTCGGTAGTCCGCTGGCCGGTGATCCTTGATCTTTTCGTACAGCCGATCCACGTCTGACTGGCGGACGTGGTAACGGCTACCCGATACGGCGGCGATGATACCTCTGGCATAGATACCTTCCCTCAGAAGCTGGCGATGTAATGTAATAGCACTATCCCCCGTGGAAATTGAGTCATCGAGGATAAAGGAGGATCTATTTAGCTGCCCGCGCTTGGCTATGAGTTCTGGCTTTATTGCAAAGTTTCGTTGGTCACGTAGCCGGTCTACTACCCCTTCCTTGAATTTGCTCTCCGTAAGGTGTTGTACCGTGATCGACCTACCTTTTGCGTTCACCAACTCGATGTCCGGACGAAGCTTTACTATACCGTCTCCTAGCATCGCGGGTATTCGGTTCTGGCCCGTTGTTGATGGCATAACGATTAGACTGCTTCCCTTGGGAATAGTGGCAATAACCTTCTCGAGAGCCGGTAGAAACTCCCGTACGCCGCCCCGGATATAGGCCTTGTTGACCCTGGGGTTTTCCATTAGTTCCATCTTTAAAAAGCGCAGTCGGGCGCGGGCCAGCTTGTTCTGTGTGTCGCCGGCGAATGGAATGTTGTACTCTGCTAAGTCAGTAGGATCAATCCTCGGCTTCATCCTCGTAGGCTGAAAATTCGGGAAGTTCAGCCTCTAGCATTGCCACGGACACTTCGTTGACCCACTTGCGGGTCGCCAAAATTTCCTCTTTTGGAATCGCCATCACAGCTTCCATGGAAACCTCCCCCTTTGCGTAGGCACGTAGGGTCTGATAGATCTCCCGGTGCCGCCTGATTTGCTCCGCGCTCAGCTCGTCGGGAAACAGGGTGCTATTTTTGGATGCCATACGGAAGGATTAAGGGTTTTAGATAGGTGTGATGACTCGTTCTAGCCAATTTACAACCATCTTGCATTGGCCGCTGAACGCGGTTATCATTCGGTTTGTCTGTGGTCGAGGAAATCCGCAAAGATCTTCTGTGTCTCGGATGGCGGGATTTTCTCTCCCGCGTGGATTGTCCTTTGCACGTCGGCGTGGGTTGGGTACCGATTTACCTCTTTTTGGTAGGCATAAACTACCGGTCCTTCCTGGACCACTACGGCGGCGGTGTACACTCCGTCCCCTCTCCCCGACGGTCTACTTAGTACACCTAGTATTTGATTGCTAATCTGATTAGAACCTGGCTGCGGACAGGTGCAATCGTTCCTAAGCTCACCACAGCCAGTACACGTGCGGCTACCCACTGGTCTACCCGAACCCGGCCTTGCGCCCCCCTGGTTTTTGCCACCCTTTGGAAGATAGTAGGAAAAGGCCCTGGCGAAGTAGCCCTTGTTATTCTCGTACCACTCACTAAGCGCCATTTCTTCGATGGTCTGACGCACACTAAGGTTTCGATCAATGTACAGCTGGCGGGTTACGGTCAATGATCCGTGCGCTGAACAGATAATCCTTTGCGTCTTCTCGACTTCTGACATCCGAGTATGTGATCCCCTTGGCCATAGTGGTGTACTAGATCACTAAGATAGCCAATTAAGTAGTTACAAAGTATCAAAATGCCAATGCAAATTCAGATAATCCTAGATGAGTAATGATAGAGTATCATAACCGTAGAGTCCTGTTCTGCTTGCGTTCTTCCTGGGACAGGTTCTCATCCTCATCCATTGTTTGAAGAACCTTGTACAGCCCACTCCGCTGCGCCTGCGCTCCGTTTGACGCTAGGTAGTTACGTAGTTTCTGACTTAAAGAACTTGGAACTTTCCGTTCCAGCCTACTTCTCAGCTTTACAGCCTCGGCATGCTGTAACGTTTCGACTGCTTTCTTGGCTTCCTCCCCCATCAGTAGGGTTTTCATCTTCTGGTAATGCTCATCCCCGTAGTCTGGCTGATGCACCGCGCTATGGAATTTACTATGTACCTGGGTAGAGTAATCTTCCATGCCGACCATGTGCGCGCGATACGTACCTGCTTTGGTTGGCTCAATGAGGATCCCCTTGCTAGCAAGGTGGATCAGGGGGTTAAATTTTTGTCGACCTGCTCCATGTTGGGCCTCACGTAAGAGTAGCGTTAGTTCCTTCTTGATATGGTTGTTGTGAAGTTGCTGACCTAGCTTTTCCGCCGTGGCCGGTTTGAATTTCTCTTGCCAGTACTTCCAATCTACGGTTGTCATATTTACATCGAGGGGTATTCCGCCAATGCCGCGGTACCGGCCTACGCCGACCAGCATGCGTCGTTCTTCGGCCGATAGCTGCCCCATTTCAAAGTCTTTCACTCCCCTACCCTGCTCCATTGGAAGATCCTGCGCGGACACGCTCAGGTCGTTATTTCCGCGTACGGTAATCGTCTCGCCGGCGCGAACTAGATCGAGGCTATTCATTAGCGGCTTTCGATAGTCCTTTTTCACCTGCGCCAGTCCCCAATAGAGGTCCTTCAGTCGCTTTTGATCATACTTTAGTGCCTTCTCGTAATCCTTCTTTTCCGCTGCGATTAGATCAGCGAGGTAAGGCCCGATCCGCTGGCTGTCGTGACCGGCCCTGACCATCGCACCCTGGAGGTCCTTTCCATTCAGGAGTTTGATGGCCACCGACTGAAATTCCGTACTAGCCCGCTGCTGGGTCAAGTACGCTTTGACACCCCCAACGAGATTCTTGTATTCCCGGTGGTTGAGGGTGTTAGCCTCCTCACGACGATTCCATTCCGTTGCGGAATGCTTCCGTCCTACCTGGCTTGCTTTGAAGACATGACCGCTTTGCTTGTCTACGTAATGGACGCCAAAGCGTCTACCTTCCGCATTGCGGTGGTGAATGGCGCGTACACCCTCCCCACTCAGTTTAACGCGCACATCCTCCGCGCTAGCTCGTTCCTCCGCAAAGGCGTCCCGCACCGCTGCTTTCACCCGTTGTAGGGACTTTTCGGCCCCTTTCACGTTGTCGGCAAGGCGCTTGTCCAGTTTATCCGCCCATCCCGCCTCAAACACCTTAGAGGCCTTTATTGCAGCTGAGGTTTCTTGTCCGGTACGCCCGTCGATGCGAACCACGGAATATCCCCGCCAGTCTGTCCCATCTGGGCGTTGACCTTTCTCTAGACGAATCTTCAAATCCCTATCCCGTAGGAGGGCATTTAACTCCCCTACCCCGGTGGGTCTGTAAGTCTTCAGGGTGTCGCGAATGGTGTGACGGGCGAACGACCGAAGTTCAGCTGCATCCTCTCCGGCGGGAGCCTTTAGCTGAGAGAGGCGCTCCGCTACACTTTGCGTTTGCTGCTCTTCCGCTTTGACCAAACCATAGGCAATCTCGATTTCCTTCCTTGTCGGTTCGCTTTTAGTCGCTCCGACAAAGGAATCGTTAATCCGCTTACCCTCTCGGGTAATGTTCGTGGTAACAATGTGAATGTGATCGTTCGCGGTGTCGTGGTGACGGTAAATGTATGCGGGCTGGCCCTCGAACCCGATTCCCTTCAGGTAGTCCTTGGCAATCTGCCGCAACTGATCCACATCGAGATTGTCGCCTTTGGCGAAGCTCAGGGCAATATGAACGCTATTCCTCTTAGTTCTCTGGTTGCGATCGGCGATGCTCTGCAGAGACTTTGCTTTCTCGGCCAGCGTCTGCTTTTCTGCTCTGGCCAGACTATTGATAGCCCCTAACAGGACGGCTTGTCCCTGTTCCACCTTCTTCTCATTGTAGGCTAAAGCACCATAAAGAGACTTCCCTGTCTTGATGATCGCTACCACTTCTCGTGAATTTCGTGGATGGTATTCTGCATCTTATTCATCGTTTCTTGAGCGGAAAGGAAGTACTGAATGAGCATCAAAACTTCATCTTTGAGGGCGACACTCTTGTAAGTATTCAGGTGTTTGGCGATCTGATTGATGTTGACGCCGATGCGGCTTAGCTCTTCATTACTGTCAACGAGTGCCTTTTCTAAGGCTTCTAGATTGGCATGGACGACGCGCTTAGTGATGGATTGATCGACCATCCGGGCACGGAAATACGCCGCCTTAGTGGGGTATGTGAGGGGGTCGAAATCTGCCATGACTTGGCGAAGCTCACCAAGCGTAAGGTTGACGCGCAGGCGCTGGGTCAACTTCTCATCCGCCTTCTTAAGGGGTTTCCCCTTTCTTGATCTTCTGGTCATGGTTGTTTACAAGTTTGCGGTTGTGCGGGCTTTTTTGCCCATCTAAGGTTGGCGAGTTTCGAGCCTTCCGGGTAAAAAAGCAAGATTGTCTTTAGTGGCAAAAGTAGCGAACGCGAAACTTTTGGCCCTAAAGTCACATCTTGCTACTATATACTAACGTATATACCCGTCGTGACCGCTGCCTTGGCCGCCGTCGCAATAGCTGTCATTTTCTGTCCTCTACATTGCTCCCTCACTGACTAAGCGTTTGCGCCAGCTGGTCTCTGGATTCCACCGGGTTGGTAAACTTACCTGATCGGGGACTCTCCCCCCTTGTAACAGCCTCAAGTGGCTGATTACTAAAACATAAACACACATTTGTGTGCCAAAACATTTAGGGTAGCCCCGACTAATAAATAGGGGACACATTTACGTAAATACACAAACTATAAAGATGACCCGCTAGCTGAATAACCAACCTCCTACCACAAGCAAAAACATAAACACGTAAATACACAAATAAATATATTTATGATCCAGTTGACACATCCACACATCCACACATCCACACATCCACACATCCACACATCCACACATCCACACATCCACACATCCACACATCCACACATCCACACATCCACACATCCACACATCCACACATCCACACATCCACACAATAAATTAAACAAACAAGTGTGTGTTCTTGTGTTTAAGTAAAAAAGTATTTATTTTGTGCGTGTTTATGTAAAGGCGTAAACACAAATTTACGTTACAACGTATTTACGTTAACACACAAACAGGGAAACAAATATTCCTATGAGTAAAAAGATTAATCGAATCGTATTTGCTACCCAGAAGGGTGGGGTAGGAAAATCGACGATGGCCACGATGCTAGCCAGTTACATGTACTTCAGGCAGAATCATCAAGTCGTCGTCATTGATGCTGACCATCCCCAACACTCGATCAAAAAACTTCGTAACCGGGAAATGGAGTCATTGAAGGAAGACGAGGACCAGCAACGTGCATTTATGAAGAGCGGGAGGGAGCAGGTCTATCCAATTGCCAATTCGAAAATGGTGGATGTCTTCCAGCGTCCTTCACCCGATCAGCCTTCGACGTACGAAAAGGCTTCTTTACCAGCAATTGGCGCGGATACCATCATCATCGATACCCCCGGGTCGGTAGCCATTGAAGGGTTGGGGACAATCTTGGAAAATGTGGACCACGTAATCGTACCCCTGGAACCTGAAGAAATGAGTCTCATCAGTTCTTCGGAGTTCCTCGCAGCACTGTCCCGCATGAAGGCCGTTAAGGAAAGAGGGGTGAAGCCTATTGCCTTTTGGAACAAGGTTCGGCAGGGGAGTCACCAAGAACTAATCGACGTACAGAATGAGGTTTTTCGCGCAGCTGGAATCCATGTACTAGAAAACCATGTGCCGTACAGTGTGAAGATGAAAAGAAACGAGACCAGAAGTACGATTTTTCCGGTGAACTTCTCCGCCATCGACCTCAACGACTTCATGAACGAACTCTATTCAGTAGTACAATAAATAAGACCATGGCAAAGAAGAAAGCAGTAGCTCCCATAAACCTGGACTTTGGGGGATCGGATCTAGATGATGTATTCAACCAGCTAGATGCAGGAAAGGGTAGGGGAGGCGATGATGATAAAGCACCAAAGGATACAACAACCCCGAGTGATGAGAAACCCAGAAAATCAACTTCAGCCAAGAAGACATCGCCAAGAAAGAAAAAGCCAGCGGTCAGTACCCCGTCTTCTGAACCGTCTGATTCTGTTATCCAGGCTCCCGAGGGATCTATTTCTCGAGAAGGCTTAGCTTGGTTTTTTGCCAACGAGGCTGATACCACTAAGGTAAAGCAGCTGTACGTTGCGGAAAGCACTAAGGAGGTGTTACATCAAGTAGCTAGGACAGCCGGAATTCCAGTAGGCCACCTTGCCGATAATATTATGCGCTGGTTTCTCGCAGCGCATAAGAATGATATCAAGAAGGTGATCTCGCGGAATCGCAATACGCTGGACGGACTGGATATGTAGGAGTAAAAATGTCCAGTACACCGTATTGATTCTATGGCTGGTTTTCAGTACAGTACTCGACAGCAATACTAAGTCCTGGATTGACAATCTCTAATAGCCAGAATTGATTCAGTGTAAAACCATTGAATGCACTGGTCCTCTGGTTTGGTCCGATGCGCTCTTCAGTTCCTGCTGCGAAAAGGTTAATTGGACTCCCATTCTTGTTTGTAACCGTAGTGATTCGACCATCTGCAAGAAAACCACTCAAATCCATTCTGTAAACGACTGAGTTTGTGGCTGTGCGTTGAAGGAAGGAAAAGGCTGCAAAAGCTTGGGGCGTTGTGAAGCATTCGACCATGCTCGATGGAGGATTCACGGTCACCGTTGTAGTACGTGACAATGCTCCCGTTCCGCCTTGTTGCGTAGCTGTCAGAGTGTAAGTCGTGGTTGAAGTTGGACTAACTCGATGGTTACCGGAGTTATTGGTGAAAGTGCGTCCGCCCGGATCAATTCGCACGCTGGATGCATTTCTAACATCCCAGTTCAACTGGGTACTTTGCCCGCGAGTAATCGTCGGCGGAGAAGCGCTGAATCGTTGTATAGTAGCCATCGCTGGGGGCTGGACTACTCGCACATCTACCGTATCGGAAGCGGCCCAAACTTCATTTCTCGCCGTGAATATGTACCTAGTATTTTGAGTTGGTGACAGGGTCAGAGTGCCACTGTTGACCGTGGCCAGCGGATTTCCGTCAAGGAAAGCCCGATCAGCATTTTCAGATTCGTACGTCAGTTGGATATTTTGCCCCCTTTCTATTCTTCCTCTGTCTACACTAAGCCGAGCGACTACTGCCGGAAGAGGAGTGATGGTTATCGTCGGTGCAGTTGTAGCGTTTCCCGCAAAGTCGTAGGACTTGGCTCGAACGACTACGTTTCCAAGCGGTGAATCGGGAACGATTTCTCCAGAAAACAGAGCTAAATCATCAGCCAGCCCCATTGAGGTGTCTGGTTGCTCTGTCAACGTCTGTTGCAGAGGCCCCCCATTGGCCTCTCTTAGCATCCCCCCGCTCACGGCAATCATTTCAACTGTCTTAATACCTCCTAAAGTATCGGAGCCAGAAGCGACGAAATTGATTCTTTGTCCACTCCTTACCTTGTAAGACTTATTTACACCCTCTTCGCTACTTACTGTTACTATGTTCGGGGCGGCTCTTGTACTAATGACGGTGAGCGAAGCTCGTGGAGGGACAGTATCATCCGTACTAACCGGTATTCTAGTCACACAGCCACTTAAGTAGCCAAGGCATACGATCAGAAATAATTTGTTGAAGCAGGTATTCATAGCGGTGTTTTCTTTTTATGGGTGTATCGCCGGATTTGTTACAGAAAGGCAAGCCACATCTACTCTAAAAAAGCAAGGAGGAGCCCGTTTTACGTCGGACTCCCCCATTTTCGTTACAGTACCAGCCGTAACCTCCCTTCGTAGCAAACTAGGGAGTTTCGAATATCATCTTTCCCTAGTAGGGTAGGGGAGTGGAGAGCAGCCACCGGCTGATCGCCTCCTGAATGGGGTGGTGCGGGAATAGGGGTGGTGGTCGGGGATGCGGTGGCTATCCGGCGAGTGGCCGGGACAGGTCACTGACCTGCCCCGGCCCGCCGGGTTAATTAGCTTTTGCCGGTCAGATAATCGACGGCCTTTTGTGCCTCGGCTGCGGCTCTATAAACGAGCATTTTATCGTTCTTCAGGCACTGCAGCCAGTTACCAATGTAGGCGGCGGAATTTTCAATTTGCGGATTTACTCCAGTGACGGCGCAGAGAAAAGCGGCCCCCATTTCTGCCGTCAGTTCTTCGCGGGCGTACTTGGGGCTACCCATTTGGATCTCGTCGGTAATTCCTTCGCGGCTCAACCGGTCAGCGTGGCCGGTACTGTGGGTCAGTTCGTGGAACAGGGTAGAATAGTAATCTTCGGGCGTCCGGTAGCGGTCCACGGGGTACATGGTTATGGTGTCGGTGGCCGGGGTATAGTAGTTGGCGCTTCCGGTCCGGGTTTCGATATTGGGACCGCCCTCGATGCTGGCCACGAATTTCTCGGCCTCCTGAATGGGGGAGTGCTCGAACGTTTCAACTTCGGGCAGATCAAAATCTACGCCTTCCACGTCTTCCACATTGAAGACGGGAAAGGATTTTAGGAACGGCGTACAGTCGACCTTTACGCCCTGGTCGCGTAGCTGCTCCGCCCGCTGTTCGCTCAGGCCTTTACCGTTGGCGTCGCGGTAGTACATTTTGAAGAAGTAAACGCGTTCTGACTTGGCCCCTTTGCGGACCTTGCCCCCCAGGGCTTGGGCTTGCTTAAAGGTGAGGTAGGCACCTTGTAGATGGGGGCGCATGAAATTCAGCAGGAAGAAATTTATTCCGCGGTACTGCTTGCCGCTTACGTAGTTGTAAGCAAATGAGCGTTTGCCGGCTCCTACGGGGGATTGCCAAGGAATCAAACCCTTTTCGAGGGCGGCGATCACCTTATTGGTGATTTCCTGATAACGGTCTACGGGGGTGGTTTTACGGGCCTTGCGGCTGATCGTGGTTGGCATGTGCTATGCTATTGTGGTTAGCTACCGCTGGCACGGTAGGCGGTCATTTGACTGCCCTTCTAAGATACGGTAAAAAACATAAAAACACAAACACACAAACAAATATTTACACCCTGTATGCTTCTTTTTTTAGTTCCTCCTGAATTTGTTTTCAGGTACGGGGAAGTCGCATAACTTCTTCTTTCCAGGCAAATCTTTGGGTACGATCGGCTGACTCCGAACGTACCCTATTTCTTTCTCGAACGGCATTCAAGCCTGACTTCTAACTACGTCGGATTGGACGTAGTTAGAACCTGCACACGGATGCTCCCGCTCCTGTTATGGACTTTAATCAGTTTCTAACTGGATGGCCGGACGCAACCATGCGGGCGGTACGAGATCAGCTTCGTGAGCCCGGCAGCATTCCTCCTGGTTTGCCTCTAGATCCTCGGCGGTATCGAAGACGTGAGAACTGGTGAATATTTCGGCTACCGTGACTTCTAACCAAAACTGATTGGCCTTCTGATACTGATGGTAGGTGGTATAATCCGAGAAACGAGGCATGGTGATCTGGTTGAAGTGTTTTCGGGGGGAGGTGTCCCCCACTTGTTGCCACCAGATCACCGGCCGTACTGCGGAAGTAAGACAAGGGCGGGGAGAACATTATTTATGGAGGGGGAGCCGAGGCGACCTGGAAGAAAAAATGTTGCTTCCGGCGCAGCGCACCCTTGACGTTTCCGTTAGGCCGGTTTCTTTGTGGCTTTACAGATGGGGGCTCTCCCTCGATTTACCGGCTGACCCGATCACGCCCCTTCGCAGGCTTTATTTGCCTACTGGGGTACACAGTCGATGCTACGGTTTAGGACCTATGCTGCTCGCCAGCTGCTGGGGTAGGGTAGGGGAGGATCTACTTTAGCGGGGCTGGTATGTCTCGATTAGGACGATGGATTATCTTTACACCTGCTATGCTATTGCCTTCCTTTCCGGAAGGATAATAGGCCCCAACTTCCTGGCAGAAGTTGGGGTGCTTTGTTTTAGGGGTGGTGGTCGGGGATGCGGTGGCCCAGTAACCCGTCTCCGGTGGCCCATGAAGGGTCACCGGAGACGGGTCGCCCTCTGCCTACAGCCGGTTAATGTCGTAGCCGCTTATTGCTTCCGGCATACTATTCGCAAAGCTATAGTAACCCTCATCCCACGGCGATAACAGTAAGTGATCGAGCACTCGCATGTCGTGAAACTTGGCGGCGGTGGCCAATTTCTTGGTTAGTGTAACATCTGCTTGCGATGGCTTTAGTGCTCCGCTGGGGTGATTGTGGGCTAGTACGATACTGTCGGCCCGGCAAGTGAGGGCGGTGGCAATAACCAGCTTAGTGTCTACTACGGTTGCCGAACTACCTCCCCGACTGTGGTCATACAGACCGATAACCCGATTGCCCCGGTCGAGAAACAGGACGGCAAAAGATTCGTAAACTTCAATCGTTTCCCGGTCCCACCATTCGGCTAGGACGTCGTGACAGTCGTCGGCGGTGTAACATATGCGGCGATCGTTAGGGTGGATGTTTGACGAATAGGTCAGTTTAACCTCCGCCACGGCCGGGGTGCCGACCGTCATTTCCTTAAGAGTGTACTTTTTCACGGTGCTATGCTATTGTGAATGAGCTACCGCTGGCACGGTAGGCGGTCGTTTGATCGCCTTACTAAGATACAATAAAACACAAAAACACACAAACACAAAAACACACAATAGAATAAAAACACCTAATATTCTTGCCGTTTAGAGCTGTTTGGCTCTGCGGTTCTCCTTTCTTTTCCAGGCAATTTTTCCGGCTTAGGGGTAGTAACGGAGCGGTAGCGGCCCGTAGGGCTGAGCGGATAGCGAATAGTGGATGGCCCGACCCTTGGGTAAGATCCAAAAGCACGCTGTGACGTGATCTTGCTAATTGACCGCTCACTAACTACCGTTCCCTGAAAACTCTTCCCATAACTCACGCCACCCAGATATTCCGGGTACTTTGTTGCACAACCACTATTGTGCTTGTTCAAATTTGCATTGTCATCTAGATGACATTTATCACCCCCAAGGGCATCTTATCGTTATAACAGCCCTACGTGACCCTTCATTTAGCTATATTTGTTACGCATTAGTGGTTAAACATAGCCATGAATTATATTTTATACTTATATTTGCTTTAGGATGCTATAAAAATATAGCTTTACGCTTTTAACAACACCTGATTACAAATCCATAAACCAGTTGCGATGTTCTCTGACATTAGCTGGAACCAATTCCTCATGTTCCTAATCTCCGGACTTATCCTCTACGGTTTCGGAGTACTCTACTACTTCTATCGTGGTTCCGCTTCCAAGTCTGCTGCATCAGCTGAACTGGTAGGAAAAACTGAAACGGATGCTTCCAATCATTCTGGAGAAAACCTTCTAGGTAAGACGCGCGAACAGAAGTCTACCTTAACCAACGGAAGTACGCTGACGCCGTGTGAAGCGTGTGGTCATGTTCAGGGAACGACGATTAAACGGCCACGGAAGAATAGCTACGGCGTACCCATTGATACCTCGATCTCCAATGATTTCCCTGCCCCAACGCTATCTCCGAGTACGCCCCTTACCGTAGAGTTTGAGCCGGTGGAGGATGGGGTGGACCTAGCCAGTTTGGCCAGCGCCCTGGAAAAGGTAACTGCGGTTACCTACTCAGCCGATAGTGGCGTATCCGATGAACTGCTTGCCGCTGAAAAAGCCGATGCCTTTGCACTCTTCGAGCATGATGATCTGCTTAACAGTGAAGTAGCCTCGCAACTGGCGCTACAACTTGATCATTCGGCACCCACTGACGGATACAGTGCGGTCGATGCTCTTTCTAACCTAAAAGCAGCCTAATGACCCATAAATCTTCCCTTTTGCTGGCTGTCTTGTGTACCGTAAGTTTCAATCTTTGGTCACAGCATCCGACTCTTAACGACCCGTCGACTTCATCAGTCTTTACCGGAGGTCCCGCCCTGCTAAAAAGCATAGAAAACATCTGCTTCATCATCGGAGCCATCTGTGCGGTCATTGGTGGCGTGGTTACCTACACTGAATTTATCGATGGTGATGAGCAATTCACCGTTGGGGTTCGCAACTGGTTTGTGTCCTGCATTGCCTTCATCGTTTTTCCCTTCATAATTAGGAAGCTCACCGGCTACTAAAGCCGAGACTCTTTTCACATAAAATGTCTGGTCGGCCCGTCTCTCGCAGCGGACCGAAAGGGCCAGCCTATTCTCTTTACTACCACAACTCCTTTACCCATGACTTCTGTTTTCAAATTCAATGGCCGTGTTCAGCGGCGCTTCTTTACCCTCCTGGCCCTGGCCATGGTGGGTACTTCTTCTCTCCTTGCCCAGCGTACGCTGGCTAGCGGAACTACTGCTCTGACCGACGTGGAAACAGGATTGACGACCTACATCCAGCCCATCACCAACATCTGCTACATCATCGCTGCTTTGGTAGCCATTGTCGGCGGTGTGCAGGTCTACTCCAAGATGACCAGCGGTGATCCAGGAGCCGGCAAGACTGCGGCTACTTGGTTTGGCGGGGCTGTGTTTCTAATCCTCATTCCGACCATCGTCACTTCCCTCTTCGGTGTGACCATGTCCTAATGCGGAATTATCGAGTTAGTCGAGGAGTAGGGAAATCACCCGAGATTTTCGGGCTTTCGGAAAAATACCTAGGCTACCTAGCCCTGGGCCTACTCCTCGGCTTTATCGGCTTCTTCATCTGTCGCGTACTGGTGTCCTCTAACCTGATCGGTATCCTGGTCTTCTTCCTCATTATCGGTCTAGCTTTTTTCTACTGCCAGAGCATGTCCGTCAAGCACGGTGAGCACGGAATGGCCAAGCAGAGTGCTCACCAAAAGCGACCCCGCATCCTCGTCGCTCGTACACGATCTGTTTTTCTCACCCTAAAAAAGTAGCAATCCATGGCTAGCAACGTTGGTGGCCGAATCAGCTTCCGGAAGATCGAAGACGTCATGCCGATTCTGGCGGTCGAGGACGATCTCATTGTAAGCAAGAATGCCGAAGTGACAATTGGCTACCGGTTGGAACTGCCGGAGATCTACAGCCTTTCGGCGGAGCAGTTGGACCAGCTGCACTCGGACTGGGTCAAGGCACTCAGTGTACTGCGACCCGGTACCGTAGTGCATAAACAGGACTGGTACTACGATGCTGCCTACGAGATCAATATTGATGATACGGAGGAAATGAGAATGAGCGATCGCGCCAGTGAACGCCACTTCAACGAGCGACCGATTCTTCAACACGTCTGCTACCTCTACGTGACCTTTCTCAGTAACACGAAACGTAAGCCAAACAGTCTGGGGAGCAGCCTCAATCGGTTTTCTTTCGCTCCCAAACGGATCACTAATCCAGGTGCAGTCGAGCAGTTTGTCTCCGTAGTGGGTCAGATGGAACGCATCCTGGCGGATAGTGGTCAAATCAAGCTTCACCGCTTGACCACTGACGAAATTGTTGGTACCAGCACGGATGCTGGTGTATTGGAAAAGTACCTCAGCCTGAACCCGCAGGAGGAGCCCATTCTGCGGGATATTGATTTTCGCAATGGCATTCAGATAGGCGATAACCGCTGCAAACTCTTCACGGTCAGCAATGCCGATTGCCTACCCGCTGCCATTTCCCCCGGCGTTATCGTTTCGGGCGTATCCAACGATACTTCCAAGCTATTCATGTCGATGGGCAATGCCTTCGGCGTTTACTGCAATGCGCCCCACATTTACAATCAGTACATCCTCATTGAGAACGAAAAGGAAGTGATCGCTTCCCTCGAATCTCGCCAGCGGCGCATGGAGTCGCTGGCTCCCTATTCCCGTCCAAACGGCATTTACGCCGAGCAGGTGAACGCCTTTTTGAATGAAACCGCTTCGGCTCAGGCAGTCATTGTCCAGGCCCACGCTAACCTGTTGGTTTTCGGGGAAACGGACGAAGAACTGAAGCGGTCAACGGGTGTCGTTCAGTCCTGCTTTTCCAAGGTGAATGTCATCCCCAAAGAGGAGCGTTTCTCAATGGCCACGATTTGGTGGGCCGGAATACCCGGCAACGCCGGCGATCTTCCCCGCGAAGAATACTTCACTACGTTTGCCGGTCAGGCAAGCTGCCTATTTAACCTGGAAACGAATTACCGGTCGAGCGCCAGTCCGTACGGCATTCGGTTGGTGGACCGATTGACGGGGTATCCCGTAGCCGTCGACATTAGCGACGAGCCCATTACCAAGGGACTTACGACCAACCGCAATAAGTTCATTCTCGGTCCCTCGGGATCCGGTAAGAGCTTCATTGTAAACCATCTGCTGCACAACTACTACAAACAGGGTAGTCACGTTGTCCTGGTTGATGTGGGCGGTTCCTATTACGGTACCTGCAAATACGTTGGTGGACTTTACTTCGAGTACACCGAGAGCGATCCCATCAGCTTTAATCCTTTTCTGATTGGAGAAGGCGATACACTGGATACCGAGAAAAAAGAAAGCCTGAAGACGCTCCTCGTTACCATCTGGAAATCGCAGGATAAGTCGGTGGAGCAAGCGGAGTACGTGGCCCTTTCAACCGCCATTTCGATGTACTACGAGCACCTGGACGCTTGCCCGCACATTGACCCCAGTTTTGACAGCTTCTACGAATTCATGCGTGGTGACTACCGTGCCTACCTGGAAGAAAAAAATGTGCGGGAACGGGAGTTTGACATGACGAACTTCCTTTACGTGCTCAGTCCTTTCTACCGCGGAGGCGAATTTGACTACCTGCTGAACTCAAATAGTAAGGCCGATCTCCTGCAGGAACCCTTCATCGTCTTTGAACTCGATAACATCAAAGACCATCCGGTCCTCTTTCCGGTGGTCACCATCGTGATCATGGATGTCTTTATTTCCAAGATGCGCAAGCTGAAGGGTAAGCGCAAGATCATCTGCATCGAGGAAGCATGGAAGGCCATCGCCAAGGAAGGCATGGCCGACTTTATCAAGTACCTCTTTAAGACGGTACGCAAGTTTTACGGCGAAGCCTGGGTGGTGACCCAGGAGGTAGACGATA
Organism: Lewinella sp. IMCC34191; assembly: GCF_003390935.1. Classification (GTDB taxonomy): domain Bacteria; phylum Bacteroidota; class Bacteroidia; order Chitinophagales; family Saprospiraceae; genus Neolewinella. The sequence continues at coordinate 48,709 of NZ_QNQZ01000013.1, forward strand.
TCCTGAATTCACCAGTTGTCAAGGAATCCATCGTCGCCAATAGTGACTGCAAAATCCTCATGGATCAGCGGAAGTTTGCTGCCCGGTTTGATGATATCGCCGGCCTACTCGGACTAACGGAAAAGGACGTGGCTCAGGTAATGAGCGTGAACAGCAACCTCGACCCGCGACGCAAGTACAAAGAGTGCTTCATTGCTCTAGGCGGTGCCTACTCCAACGTCTACGGAGTGGAGGTACCACTGGAGGAATACCTGATCTACACCACGGAAAAACTAGAGAAGGAGGCGGTCGAGGACATGGCCGAGCGGATGGGGTCGTACGAGGCCGGCATCGTAGCTCTCGCTAATCAATGGCGCGCGTGATGAAAAAGCAGCTCAACATTGCGGCATTCGGTGTCTGTCTACTCGCTTGCACGCCGGTCTTCTCCCAGAGTAGCGGTGACGCGCCCAGCGGCGACGTGGATCCCATCGCGATTGTATCGGCTCACGTCCTGAAGGGTCAAACGAATCGCATGCAGCGCAGGGCTATTCGCACCGAATGGCTCACAGTCGCGGCCCAACAGGCCGAGGACTTTCTACGTACTTCCGCCTTTAATAAGATCATCGAGTTTGTCCAGAAAAACCACGAACTCTTTGAGAGCATTTACGCCGGCCTGAAAACGGCAAACCAATTTGTCTCTACCGGTAAACGGGTCAAGTCAGTGATTGCGCTCCAGCGAAAATTGATTGTCAAGTTTGCCACTACGGGTGAACTACTACTGGACAGCGAATTCTTCACCGCCGAAGAGCTCGAATCCTTTAGTGGTACCCTGGAACTGGTTATGCGTGATACTGGAGCCAACTTCGATCTGTTGGTTACCCTTTTTCGCGGGACGAGTAGGGCCAACCTGACCGATATGGAACGATTTGAGGTCCTCTCCACCATTGAAGAGCGACTGGTGAAGAACCTGCAGGCGGTTGATCAGCTGAACCGCTACATCATCTACCTGGACACCAATCGCGGTGTCCAGATGGACAGTGGGTTACCGAATCTATTAACTGAAACCCACTAAGGATGTCCGCACGAATAGTTCTTATTGGTGGGTTACTAGCAATTGCACAACCGGTGTCTGCTCAGATTAACGACTGGGGGACTCAGTACATCACCGAAACCTTAAGTCTCGATCCCGATGCCATTAGTAAGGTGATTCAGGCTAGTGAAGCGGGGGGCGAGCAATCCCGTTGGGCTACGCTGGGATTGAAATCGCAGAAGTACGCTTCGACGATTCAGCAATCCGAGGCGAAGCGGAGGGAGCGAGACCTTCAGCGGCAACAACTGGCGATGCTGGCCGATGGACTACGGCGGACCAAAGAGCTTTTCCAGAAGTACTACGAGAAGTATCAGGTAGTAAGCGGCGCGGTCCAGACCCTCGAAGGTTTTCTCAAGATTGGAAAGCGGGTACGCTCCATCTTGGATATTCTCGATCAACTCCGCGTCCAACTTGCCGCCTTGGATGAATTCAGCGACGAGGAGCGTGACTACGTGATGCAGATCCTGACGTCAATGGTCAACCGCACCGAGCGGGTTTTAAAGAGTGCCAACTTCGTCCTTTTGGGTAACAACGTACCGACCGAAGAATTAGACGAGCTACGGGAAGAGCATGGCAATTTCATGGTCTTACTCCGCTCCATTGACCGTACAGAACAACTAGATCTAATCGACCGCGAGATCTCCCGAATCATCTCGGACTTGCAAAACGTAGTGGTCTTTCTCAACAACATTCAAAACAATCGGAAAAATGGCAAAGTCCCGCAGGCGGAGATTCTTCGCGATCTGCTCAGTGGCAATTAGTGTGTTGCTGCTCGGCATACCCAGCCGGAGCGTTGCCCAGGGATGGGACGACGTGGGTTTTTGGTCGGCGGACTTGGCGTTGAATACGCTACAGCAACAGGCCGCCGCCCAAAAGCTGGAGGAGTACCGTAAGACCTACGTGATCCTGCGGGACGGCTACCGTATTGTGCGGGGATTAGTTAGCGACAATCATAAGCTACACGAGGAGTTTTTCAATGAACTGGCCTCCATCAATCCAGTGGTTAAAAACTACCATCGTGTTTTACAAACAGTCCAGATCTATGGACGGGAGATAAAGAACATCAAACAGGATGCACCCAGATTAGTCGCCCTACTGCGGAGAACCGATGCTTTTACGGCCGAAGAGCTGGAGCAGATTATGCGGGTCTTCGATGGGATGCTAGATAAGATTAAGGGCTCCTTCGAGGAACTGGCCCTGGTTGCCCTTGAAAGCTCCGACGGCCTTGAAATGATGGATAGCGAACGACTGGTAATCGTGGAGCGGCTCTATAAAGAAAGCATCAAGATTACCCAAAGCATCAGCGAGTTCCGCACCCTGCTGCTCACCATTGCCTCCCAGCGTACGAACACCAGCGTCAGTAACCTTGCAAATGTCTTCCGTGTCGTACCCTAAATCACTTCGCTGGTGGTGTTTCGGGTGGCTGACTCTAGCCATGCTTCCCCTCGTGGGCCAGACCCTCAGCACCCCTCCATTCAACCCGGCCGAGCCGCGTGTACTGAGTCGCAAAGGTCAGGGGTGGAGAGAGTCTTTCAACACCAGAAAGTGGCGCAAGCAGTACAATCAGTTCGAGCTTATCGTGCAGGTGTGGCAGATCTACTACGCCCGTAAGAAGGGTGCCGACTGGAAGGAGATATTCCGGCAGGTGAGTGGTCTGATGGAAGCAGAGATCAGTCAGCACACGGCCTACTACAACGGCTTGTCTCAAGCTGATGCGCTGGTAAGTTCCTACTACTTAGTTGATGACATTCGCAAGGAGTTCCGGGCTATTCTAAAGATTGCTCCAGCCGTGATCATGGCCACCGCCGACGGCCGCATCTGGTCGGACCGGGATCAGGTTGAATTTATCCGCGGAGCCGTCAGCGAGATCAAGCAGGAAGCCATACTACTACTTCGCTACGTCCCGGTGGTCGCCGGCGTTGATGTCACTTCGTGGGACGGTGTGGCGGAAGCCGGCGTAGAGCCGGTAGAGGAAAAGTACTGGGCTAGTACCGCTGACCGTATGCAACATCTAGAACGTATGCACAGCGATCTCCGTACGCTACGCTTCCTACTAGATAACCTCCACCAAAGGGTTAAACAAACAACGCTCTACCGCCAAGCGGGAGCGATCGACCGCGCTACTGTCTCCCCCATTCTCGGTATCAACTAACTGTAGCCCCCATGCTTACTACCATACTCCGCATATTCTCAATCTTGATTCTGGCTACCGCCTCCGCTGGTGCGCAGACGTTTGCCAGTACGGATTTGACGCGAGCTGATGTTATGCTCGAACGGGTCTACGAAACCATTTTTGCGCGGGCGGGAATTTTCGTAGACATAGCTTGCCTGATCGGTGCTATGGGGGCTATGGTCATGATCTCCACCCATATCTACGGTAGAATGATTAGGGGCAAAGCACTTCACCTTAGTGCGGTCGCTCGTCCCATCATCATTCTGATCGCGCTAATCCTTTACACTCCCCTTGTTCAGACGGTCAATTTGGCTTTGAGCCCCACGGTCACCGCAACCAAGGCTATGGTGAATGGCGAACGGGATGTACTGGAGAACGTGCTTGATGAAATGATGGCTAACGATGTGAGTAGTGGCCAGCACGCGGCCTACGTAGGTGCTTCGGGTGACGGCGAATTTGATGCCTACCTCCAGGCCTACGGCCTCGAAGAAGAATCTGGCTGGTTTGGAACGGATCGAATCGGTCAGTATCTGTCCTGGAAGATCGAGAGCGTGATGTATCAGATCAGGTGGGGGATCAGAATGCTACTCTTTTGGGTCTTGGGCTTCCTGTACACCGCCGTGGTCTTTTGTCTGAGTGCGGTCCGGACGTTCACGCTCGCCGTACTTGCCCTTGTCGGTCCGCTGGCCCTGGGCTTCTCGCTATGGTCTCCCTTCTCGCGTTCGTTCGTCACTTGGCTTGGAAGGTACATCGCCGTCTACCTGTGGTTGCCGGTTGCCAACATCTTCGGTTTCCTGATTACAACGGTGATGGCCGAATTCAATCTAGTTCACTTAGAGGCCGTTCGTGCGGGAGGTAGCAACGTTGCTTTCTCCTCGTTGGACATCATGTATGCCATCATGCTGGTGACTGGGATCGTTGGCTACATCGCCGTACCCAGCATCACGGCCTACATCATCACCGCCAGCGGTGCTTCATCGCTACTTACCGGGGCGGCAGGGGCTGGCAAGATGGCCGGTAGTGCCGCCATGTCCACGGCTGGTGCTGCCATCGGCGGGTTCGTCGCCGGCAGCAGTACTTCCCAAAGTTCCAATACCTCTATTGCAACTGGTGGCGGGTCTAATGCAAAGTCTTCCGGCAACGGCACAGCGCACGTTCCGCGCATCGGGGGTGGACGCCCCGGTAGAGATACCTGATAGGGCTTCTACTGCATACCCTCGCTCAATCCTTTCAATTCAAAAAGCAACGTCATGTTACATTCCCTAAACGATAGAGATAAAGTTTTCCGGCAGTCTCGCGTGCTTACTATTATCTGCGTCATTGGTATGGCGGCGGTCTCTCTTTTCAGTATGAGCTACGTGTACAGTGGGATGCGGGAGCAATCTCAGGTAGTCTATGCGCTAATTGGAGAGGATGCTGTTCAACTGGGGGCGGTTGATGTACTGGACAACCGGCCGGTTGAGGCTCACAGTCACGTCAAGTTATTCCATCGACATCTTTTCCAGCTGGATCCCGATCGGGAAGTGATCGACCGCAACATCAACGCCGCGCTCAGCATATCGGACAACAGCGTTCAAGCGATAGTAGACACCTACGAAGAGGACTCGTACTATCGGAATCTCATCACCGGAAATATTTCTCAGACCATTGAAACGGACTCCATCCAGCTTGATATGAGCTTGGACCCGTACTACTTCAAGTACATCGGCACACTGACCATTACACGTCCAACTAGCACGCTTACCCGGTCGCTGGTTTCAGAGGGCTACTTCCGAAACGTGCAGCGCAGTAAACTCAATCCGCATGGCTTTTTAATCGAGCAATTCCGCATCCTCGAGAACGAGGATCTCCGGGTGGAAAAGCGCTACAATTAGTCCACAACGTATCAACAACAGTACTGTGAATCTGCCTGGAAAAGAAAAAATGAGTGACCTGCTACACCTTACTGTACAGCGTACAGAAGGTTGGGCGAACTCGCGTCTTTCACATATGTCACCTCGTGCCGTCGCGGGAATTCTCGCCGCCCTTGGCTTCGTAATCACCCTCACGGTAGCAGCCTTTCTATTCCTCTCCGACGCTCAAATTTCCGGCGTAGGCTCGATCAGTTCGCCCACCGTACTTAGATCTACGGATAGAGCACTTGACGGTAAAACACCTCTGGAGACGCTGTACGACATTCAGCGCACACAGGCCTTTCTGGACAGTGTAGATCAGCTAGGCATCGAGCGCATGGAAGAGATCTACGCTGAAAAATTTAAAACCCATAATCATGAATGATACTGTTGATCCCGTTGAGTTCGAGCGTAAAAAGAAGCTCTTTACGTTCCTTCCACTATTTGTTCTCCCAATTCTAGTCCTTCTTTTCTGGGGCTTGGGCGGAGGCTCCAGTAATGCCGCCACCATGGGTGTTAGCGGTACATCCGTTGGTCAGGTTAATACTGGCTTGCCCTCGGTTATGGTAGAGAAAGAAGAAAGCAAGCGCGATGCTTACCGTCAGGCAGCAAAGGAGGCCGACAACCGTGCCTATGCCCTTGCACGTGATCCTTACGCCGATGTCCTTCTTGAAGAATCGGACGAGGGGGAATTGGGTTCTTCTCCCTCCAGTGGATATAGTGATTGGGAGAAAAAATTTACTGCCCGTACCGGTAACCTCGAAGAGCAACTTAATCAGTTTACGGCCGTCGCTGACCCCTCTGCGACACCTGCTCCTACCTCTTCCGCAGGGAATACTTCGAACGAACGCCGGCAGCGTTCCAGATCGACTGCCAGGAAGAGCCAGTATAATTCCCCCCCTAAGTCGTCCGCTCTTGATTTTGAGAATGAAGACGAGCAAGTTGCCGAGATTGAACGGGCGATCGCTAATCTGAATAGTAGTGGTGCGGTACAGTCCGGTTATGACGGCGCCTTTGCTCCCACCGGTGGGGCATACCCCTCCGGTGAAGTGGCAAGCCCTGACCAGAGCTTAAGCATGAGTCCGGAGGACAGTATTGCCAATCAACAGTTAGCCACACTGGACCGCATTATGGAACGGGCTACGTACTTGCAGTACCCCGAACTGGCCGAAGACGAATTGCGCAAGCGTTCCAAAGGAAATGAGAAGCACCTGTACCCGGTTGCTGAGGCTCCCTCAGCTGCGGGTGACATCAAGATATTTGGGGTAGTACCCCAACGTGATACGTTCCCCACTGCTTCGGCCCCAGTAGCCAGACGGAGCGGATTCTTTACCGATGAATCTGATGATCCGGACGGCGATTTCACTCAGCTGACGGTCCAGGCTCAGGTGCACAATTCGGTCGTAGTGATGGATGGTTCTACCATCAAGCTGCGCCTCCTGGAGGATGTTTACGTAGCCGGCCAGCGGATCCCGGCCAACACCTTCGTTTACGGCCAGGGCAGCCTCCAGGGTGATCGACTTAGGGTGTCCGTAAGCACTATCACCTACCGCAACAACCTTTACGACGTCGGCCTGAACGTCTACGACTTGGATGGTCAATTTGGCCTGGCTATTCCCGGATCGGTCGAGCGGCAAATTGCCAAGCGGGAAGCTTCGTCGGCGGCACGGTCACTCGGCGGCGCTACTGCTGGCAATGGTAGCTTGACCTCCCAATTAGCCGCGGAGGGTACCGAAACGATCAAAGAGATCGCTTCCCGAAAACTCAGTGTAATCAAGGTGGAGCTAAAGGCTGGCCACCGGGTCATTCTTCGCAATAAGTAGTTAATCCTCTCCTAATCCTCAAAATTTCACCATCATGTTCCTTGATCGCTGTGTTTTCTTAGCGTTGATCTGCATTAGTTCCTTTTCCCTCTTTGGGCAGGCGGGGTCACGCCTTCCGGCAGCTACTTACGGTAGCGACTGGCACCTTGGCGTGAGTGACGTACAGACCACTACGCTCATATTTCCGAATGATGTGGTGAGCGTTGACCGGGGAACGGGGGATGTACTCACCCAGACGCTGGACGAGGTGACCAACATCGTCAAAGTCAAAACCATTGGTGAGCAGATGGAGCCAAGTTCCCTTACCGTCATTACCTCGGGTGGAATGGTCTACACTTTCCGGATCACCTACGAGCGTAGTCCGGCAACCTTGACGTACAATCTTGACCCTATTCGGTCTCCGAGCCTCCGGTTGCCTGCCGCTCATCGGCCCTCCTCTAAGACTACGGCTGTTCCGATGACCAACACACCATCGACGACGGTTCCAGGGACCCGTACTAGTAGCCCTATGACGACCATTCCTGCCATCTACTATCCCGCTGGCGCATTGACGGTGGCCGCTACTTACGTTGCGGAAAATCTACCTTCCCATAACGAAGGCGTCGAAAGTGGTGGTTTGCTGGAATTCGGGACTCCCCTGTATCCCCGTGGATTTGCTGAGTTATCAGATTCAGTAGACAATCCGATGGGGATGAGCTATGGTCGTTCGGTAATCAATACCAAGGATGTATGGTACGCTAGTCACCGGATTCACGATGCACAACTCAGTCGGCCGGTGGCCACCGATCGCCAGGAGGGTTCGGAACTGAAGCTTAATGACATTTGGATCCGGGACGACATCATGTACTACCGTTTTACGCTGGGGTGCAATTCTAACATCAGCTATGACATTGACTTTTGGCGGTTCTACGTCATTGATACCAAGCAAAGGAAGAGAACTGCAGTCCAGGAGCGTGACGTGGATCTAATAGAGGTATATTCCGGTGGCGAAAATTCTTCCCGGGTTGAACGCCACGATGAACGGACTTTTGTAGTAGCCGTCAACAAGTTTACCATTCCGGACAAGAAACGTCTCGTCCTGGAGGTCTTTGAACAGGATGGTGGTCGTCACCACAGCCTAAGAATTAAGAACAAAGACATTGTCGAGGCACGACTTATAGCATCTAAGAACCCAAGTAAACAAGCACGGTGATGAAACACCTATTCTACTTCTTTCTCCTGTCCCTTCCGCTGGTCTATTCATGTAACCCTTCCGCTACGCAGGAACCGGAAGCAGAACAGTGCACCGATGGATCACCCACGGATCAACTCAACTGTCAGGTCGGAGGGACTTGGCGTTTGGTTTCCGTCACCTCGGACGTGGCCCGTCCAGTCGACGCAGGTGGGACTACCCGCGACTGGCTAGAGTTTCGGCCAGAGTGCTATCAAGAAAGCCTACTTGACTTTCGTCCATTTGCCGGCAACTCCACGGAAGGGGTAACTGGTTTCTACGAATTCAGAAACACTACTGATTCCTGCCCTGATTCTTTCAGCACGATCGAAACTGACCCTGAGTTCGAAAGCGCCACCGTCCTGGTAGACCAAGATGCATCGCTTTACTTCTACGGTATTGAGACGGAAACCGGTGCGACTTCCGATACTTGGTACGACATCCGCGTTGTGACGGGCGAATCTCTGAAGTACCGCGTGGACAAGACTCTTGACGACATCGACTACCAGTTGAGCGTGGAGTACGAGCGCGTAGAATAACCTCATTTTCTAGGGGTGGAATGGGAGTCCCTTCGATTCCCAAATACACGCTCTTTACTAGATTTCCTTACAGTTTGTCAAATCTGCCCTAGCAGATAACGGGCTACTTCATTGTCGGCCCAATCTAAAACTACTCCTATAACCTACCTGCCTAGAAAAGAAAAGGGGACGAATTACCTGCATTTTCTGGGCAATCAACTATAGAAAATTCTCCTCATGGATGGTATCTGCTCCCAGCAGGTAAGGGGCTATTGCATGCCGCATCCAACTAAAAACGATACCTATTTCCTACTAACCTGGAAGAGAAAAGAAGGGGTGGACCCTTCAGCTTTCGGGCGCAAAACCATAGCAAATCTTCTTCACTGAGTGGTATCTGCCCCCAGCAGGTAGTGGGCCGCTGCATGTCTTTTCCAATCTGAAATCCATAGTTATGAGACACTTCGACACCTCTATTTTTCTGCTTCTAGCATTGATCGCTTGGCTTCCAATGGGAGCCCAGGTGATTGGTACATCATCTGGTTTTCTTCGTGTTAACGATTGCGCGGAGGCTTCTTTGGAAAGCTCACCTACTGGAGGACGGCCGCATTTAGAATACAATGTCCATCTGGACGTTGCCGGCACCATCATCATCGACCAAACCAGCAGGTATCGTGAGCTTACTATTGAGGTTTTCCAACGCCAGGGCGATGGCTCGCTTGCTTCCGTAGCGGGTCAATCGGGTAATATTAATGTTGGCTTCCCAACGCAACCGCTGGCGATTTATGCGTCCGCTGGTTCCATGGTCATTGTCCTGGAGTGGACGACTAATGATTATCGAGGTCAGCCCGTTCGGATCTGCCTTGACTTCATCAAGAGCAAAAACGAGGCGAACCAATCATATGAGGAGGCCGCGCTTATTGAAACCGGACGCTCGTACACGGAACACATCCTGGGGGAAAACACCCGATACAGCACGCCGGACAACCCCAATCCCTTCGATCAGGACTGGTTTCGCCTCGACTTCCGCAGTGGCGGAACCGTGCTCGTGGACTTGTACAACGTACCGGATGATCTCGATCTCGAAGTCAATGTGGTGGGTATCGATGCCTGGGGTAAGCAGAGAGTCCTGACCATCGGCCGGAACAATGGCCGCGGAGCGACCTACTATAGTTTGCGGGCATCTGCTTACGTTTCTCCTGGTACCTACTTCATCCAGGTACGCAGCCGCGACAACAGATCCAGTACGAAACCCTACTACCTGATCGCTGACTTCATCGAAAATCAGCACGAGGCGAATCAGTCCTACGACGAAGCCGCGCTTATTGAAACCGGACGCTCGTACACGGAACACATCCTGGGGGAAAACACCCGGTACAGCACGCCGGACAACCCCAATCCCTTCGATCAGGACTGGTCTCGTCTCGACTTCCGCAGTGGCGGAACCGTGCTTGTGGACTTGTACAACGTGCCGGATGATCTTGACCTCGAAGTCAATGTGGTGGGTATCGATGCCTGGGGTAAGCAGAGAGTCCTGACCATCGGCCGGAACAATGGCCGCGGAGCGACCTACTATAGTTTGCGGGCATCTGCTTACGTCTCTCCTGGTACCTACTTCATCCAGGTACGCAGCCGTGATAACAGATCCAGTACGAAGCCCTACTACCTGATCGCTGACTTCATCGAAAATCAGCACGAGGCGAATCAGTCCTACGGTGAAGCCGCGCTTATCGAAACCGGGCGCTCGTACACGGAACACATCCTGGGAGAAAACACCCGGTACAGCACGCCGGACAACCCCAATCCCTTCGATCAGGATTGGTTTTGCCTCGACTTGCATAGTGGCGGGAAGTTACTCGTGGACTTGTACAACGTACCAAACGATCTAGATCTCGACCTCGACGTGGTGAACATCGATCCCTGGGGTAGGCTGGTGTTTCTAACTACAGGCAACCTTGACGGCTTCGGGGCTACCTACTACCAGTTGAGGGCTTCTGTCTCCGTGGCTCCCGGCACCTACTTCGTTCGGGTACGCAGTCGTGGCAAAAGATCCAGCACCAAGCCCTATTTCTTATTTACAGACCTAATCGAAGACCATGGAACGGAGCCGGAATCTCCCGGTATCGGCGTCAGTCGCCCAACTCGCTCTGGTCTTCCATTTGGCGGAAGGCGATTTCCGAGGGATCAAATTGTAGGCAGCAATCGCCGCAGTTTACCCTCTGCCTTTCCCAATCCAACTTACGGTGTTGTTCAGCTCAGCGGTCTGCGGGATCGTGCCACATATGTGGTAAGCAATTCCCTTGGCCAAGAGGTGGCCTCGGGTACTGCTGTCGATCCTCGGATTGATTTGTCCCGCATGACCGCTGGCTTTTACACCATCACCATCCGGGATGATCAGCCGGATCCAACCACCATTCGAATAGTAAAAAGATAGTTGCCCGCTCCAGACGGCTCGGGGTCTTGGTGCCCCTTCACATCCCTTTCTAACCCATAATCTCTTCTCTGATGTACAGTAGAATTTGCTTCCACCTGCTTCTTTCCGCCCTTATCGTTTGCTGGCTCTGCTCCTGTGAGGAAAAGGATGTACTCTACGGCGAATCCATCGATGACTATATCCTCACGGGTACTGCCAAGGACGATGATGCGCGGACTTACTTTGCCCAAAAGGAACTCGCTTGCATTGACGCAAAAGCGGATTTTCAAAACACGCTTCCTAAAGGCTATCAAAACATTGAAGTAATCCTCCGCGATCAAGACGGGAACTTCGAAACAGCTCCAGGTAATGGTATTTATGCTCAACTTAGCCCTCGGTACGAATCCACCACTGGTGGATTCATGTCAGTCCATCTGGCCACAACTATTGGTTATGATAAAAGCATTATCCTAGATGGCTGTAATGAACGCGATACATACTTCTACGTCGTTGTATACTCCCCTGATGGCTCGGTCTTAGAAGACGTTGCTACCTATTCCGTTTGGTCAAAAGAATTGCCTATAGCTTATGAAATGGCCTTTGAAAGCCATAACGCTAACGGTAATGTTAATGATCTGTCCAATCGCACGGTGGCAGGAATAGCTATTCGTAGGGGGAAAAATCGAACTACCAATCTTCGTACCACTCTTGGAGATACGGGCTACCTAGCCTATTTACTCCGGAAACGTGGCTACTTCTCTACCAAAACACCTGCTGGCTATTATCCGCAACCCGAAAAATATGCTGTACGAGAAGGTAGTGTTTTTGGCCACACCAAAAACTTCAGAGTCAACGGTTACGAGGTCACACAAGCTTCATTCAACAGGATTAACAAATATGGTGAGCATACACAATCCACTTTGTTTCACCTGTTCAATTTTGATGTCAACCAGACCAGTCATGCCCTTGCACGCTTTGGGTCTGACGATCCGTCACCGACTCATGGTGAAGTAAGAGCAAAATTTAATGTGATACGTCGCGGGCGGCTTTTGTACTCCTTTTACGAAAACGTAACGCTACACATACCTAATAAAGACGGAGTGGTCAACTTGGAGCTATTGTAGCTCTCAATCGAGAATAAAAGACCAACAGGGAGGACGCTAGGTGGAGTTCTCCCTGTTTGTATTATTGCTTCCACCATCGTAAGGACCGCTACCAACCCCTCTTTTTTCGGTGAGTCTTTAACTGCTCCATTTGCTCTGGAGTCTTACAGTAAAACTTCACCATTTCGTCCGCCTTCTCGTGCAAACGGTCCAGTTTTTCCTCTCCTGAGTACTGGTCCTCCTGCAGCTGACGCATGATTATCTGTAGGACGTTGAGCACCTTCAGTTCGATATCCGTTGCGTAATCCCGCATGTTTTTACTACGCGACAGCTTGGGAAACTTCGTCCTCCACTGTTTGGCTGTCAGTCCCCACATGGCTAAGTTGACAATATCCGCATCGACTTGACTTAGGTGGTTGATAACCTGCTCTTTCGGGTTGCCTGATTTTTTATTGGAAGTCAGCAAATTTGGCTGCTGCGGAATCTTACGTTGCGAGTTCGCCTGGGTGATAAGGCCATAGTTTTCCGCGACCAGTTCCCGGCTGAATCGTTGGTACAAATCTTCCCGCCCATATAGGCGGTCGTTCATCTTCCGGAAAATATCAATCGTCTCTACGTAAAAATGAGGATCGAGCCAGTTGGCAAAGTGAATGCTCCAGTCGATAGCACAATAAGTTCCGCCGTACCTGCCCTGTTTGGCCAGGATACCGGTAGTGCCGGCCTCCTTAAGTTCCGAAACACTGACACGGAAGGCATTACGACCTGCTCTGCGTTTAACTCCGTCGAATTCGACGGAGTTAAAACTCGGGTTGTGTCGCATCTCCCATGCCTCGATGAAGTCGATTGTGTTGGCGTTGCGCAGCCAGTTACCTACATGGTCTGCCCCCCCACCGGGATCTTTCGCATTTCCAATGTCGGTCACGCAGATAAAGCCGGTGTCTTTGTCCATCCGAATCTTCGTATCTGCTATTGTTATGTTGGAAGCCATAGCGTCTGTATTTGACTTTTACGTCCGTCAGTCGATCAGTAGGGTATCCGGATCGCCCGTAGTCATGGTGCTGTGGTCCAGTGGCTCAATAATTTGATCGTACGCCACTTTTTCCACTTTTTTTGCTGGGCGGAGTTCGTCTCCCAGTTCCACCATTTCGATTGTTTCCCCTTTAGGATCGTTCAACATGACCGTGATTCGGTGAGCGGTCATACTGCGCTTCAGGGTTTCATAGAAGCCCCTCGCTTCGTCGAGCTCTTCAAATAGAAGGTAGAACAAGCTGGGCTGATCCGGATTTAGGATCGCCTCAACTCCGTATCTGTTGTCAGGTCCGATGTGGTCAGTCATGGTCTTGGATTTATTTAGTTTAGGTTGTGTGATTTAGGTGTAGGAATCTTGAAATGGGTGTACATCCGATTGCCTACGATACTGCGTACCGCTTCATCGTAAGCAGGCAGGCTGATCGGGAAGAACCGAATGCTCAGTTCGACTTGGTAAGGTCGACCGCTTCGGGTATAGCCGTCGAGCAGTTTCTGATCAAGGTTGATCTTTCCCAAGTTGGTGATGGCCACTCCGTCCCACTGGCCATCACTATCGAGATAGATGATGTGATAGTCCGTGAGACTTGTGTCGTGAGATAGGTATCTGGATATTTCTACGAGGCAGTTTGCTATGTCGTTGGTGAGGGAACGGCAATCACTGCCGGTGTCCTTCAGCCACAAGACACTTCCATCAACACCCCAGGTAAACCTCGCTCGGAAGTAGGGTCTAGTTGTACAATTCGTATCGGTTTGCATAGGTAGGTGTTTTTAGGTGGTTTGCTCTACTCCCATAATCGCTTGGCCAGATCTCTGGCCTCGTTTCCGAGGGCCCGCCCGTAGACTTCCATCATGGCGGCCGAAGCCCACCCGGCCCAATTCTGAATCATGTGGGTCGGAGTACCTAGCGCCTGATGCTGAATGACGAAACTGTGCCGCAGTCCCTTTGGTGAGGCCTGTGGGCCTTCAATACCTGCTGTCTCCATCACGGTCGAAACGACACGCCAAGCGGTCGTACGACCGAACGGCCAAATTCGCTGTTGACCATCGGACTTGATTCTACTCGTCTGATGATCCTTGACGTGGTGAACATCGTCAAGCTTGGTAAGAAATGCATCCGGTAGCGGAACCTGCCGGTAAGTCGTTTTTCGACGCTTCAGCGTTTGGAAGGTGACGGCCTTTCCGGAGTAATCTATATTATCGTGGGTCACGGCCAGTCCCTCGCTAACTCGACAACCGGTGTAGTATAGTAGTAGGGCAAAGGTGCGCTTCTTCCGATCGTCCGCACCGGCCAGTGCCGAGTCGATGGCCCGGTAGTATGCCTGGCGCTCTTCCAAGTTCAGGTATTTCCGGTTGCCCTGAGGGTCAAAAATGTCAAAATCGAAGCTGGCCATGCTGCTTAAACATTACTAATGTAGTGTTTCAAAAATAGCGGATTTTTGCCAGACCTGCAAACGGATTCACTGATTTCTAGCTAAGACCAGCTGCAAAGTTTGAAACACTTATGGGAATAGTGTTGCAGGCAAATCCACCAAAGGAATTCGACCAAAGAGTCAGTTCAGCTGATCTTGACATGCTAAGAAGTTTTGGCAAAACACCTTCGTATATGGATGTTCCTCTCCGAGTGTTTTTTTAGACAAGAAGTATGCCTTTTCATAGTGAGGCAGCGCATCGCCAGCCCTGCCCAACGACTTTAGGCAGTGGGCGTAATTGTTGAGGGAGGTAAGCGTATCAGGGTGCTCCTCTCCGAGAACTTGCCTATTAAGCTGCAGCGCCCGTTCGTGGTGGGGCAGCGCCTCACCGGCCCGGCCCACGCTTTCCAGGCAGTGGGCGTAGTTGTTGAGAGAGGTAAGCGTATTAGGGTGCTCCTCTCCGAGAACTTGCCTATTAAGCTGCAGCGCCCGTTCATAGTGGGGTAGTGCCTCACCGGCACGGCCCACGCTTCCCAGGCATAGGGCATAGTTGTTGAGTGAGGATATGGTATCAGGGTGCTCCTTCCCGAGAACTTGCCTGCGAAGCTGCAGCGCCCGTTCGTGGTGGGGTAGTGCCTCACCGGCCCGGCCCACGCTTCCCAGGCAGTAGGCGTAATTGTCGAGGGAGGTAAGCGTATTAGGGTGCTCCTCTCCGAGAACTTGCCTGCGAAGCTGCAGCGCCCGTTCGTGGTGGGGTAGTGCCTCACCGGTCCGGCCCACGCTTTCCAGGCAGTAGGCGTAATTGTTGAGGGAGGTAAGCGTATTAGGATGCTCCTCCCCGAGAACTTGCCTGCGAAGCTGCAGCGCCCGTTCGTGGTGGGGTAGTGCCTCACCGGCCCGGCCCACGCTTTCCAGGCAGTGGGCGTAATTGTTGAGGGAGGTAAGCGTATTAGGGTGCTCCTCCCCGAGAACTTGCCTGCGAAGCTGCAGCGCCCGTTCGTGGTGGAGTAGTGCCTCACCGGCCCGGCCCACGCTTTCCAGGCATTGGGCATAGTTGTTGAGAGAGGATATGGTATCAGGGTGGTCCTCCCCGAGAACTTGCCTGCGAAGCTGCAACGCCCGTTCGTGGTGGGGTAGTGCCTCACCGGCCCGGCCCACGCTTCCCAGGCAGTGAGCGTAGTTGTTGAGGGAGGTAAGCGTTTCAGGATGCTCCTCCCCGAGAACTTGCCTGCTAAGCTGCAGCGCCCGTTCGTAGTGGGGTAGTGCCTCACCGGCCCGGCCCACACTTTCCAGGCAGTGAGCGTAGTTGTTGAGGGAGGTAAGCGTATTAGGGTGCTCCTCCCCGAGAACTTGCCTGCGAAGCTGCAGCGCCCGTTCGTAGTGGGGTAGTGCCTCACCGGCCCGGCCCACGCTTCCCAGACAGAGGGCGTAGTTGTTGAGGGAGGTAAGCGTATTAGGATGCTCCTCCCCGAGAACTTGCCTGCGAAGCTGCAGCGCCCGTTCGTGGTGGGGCAGTGCCTCACCGGCCCGGCCCACGCTTCCCAGGCATTGGGCATAGTTACTGAGGGAGGTAAGCGTATTAGGGTGCTCCTCCCCAAGAATCGCCCGGAGATCATTGTAACTCTGTCCCCACAGATCTATTAACAATCCTTGCTGGCCAGAGTCAACAAAGGGTGTACAGTGTTTGACCAGCCATTGGAATCCAAATTCGGAACCAGAAAGCCTACGAGCTTGAAAAAAACCCGACTCTGCCGCGGAAAGGAGTTCAGAGCGAAAATCTTTTACCTCAGTGTTTTGTAATGTATGTTCAGCTTTCTTCAGTAAGTACTTTCTTGCGTTTTTTTGCGTCGCCCCGGCAAGAAAATCTTGGGCGATGGCATGGACATAGCTATTACTGTCCTCTGTTGTGAAGAGACTAAATCGCAATAATTTAAAAAATGAATCTTGATCAACCGGATAGGCGGTCCCGAATTCCTGGATGAGTTCTCGGAACAGCGAATAATCAAAAAAACGCGTAGCACTAAGCACCTTCACTGCTGAGCGTTCATTCGGCTGTAGATAGGCCAAAAGGCGTTCCCCGATTTCTTCTATAGAACCAGCAAAGAGGGTCTTATCAACTGGGTCTTTAGTATTCAGTACTCCCTCCTCATATAGGTCTACGGTAAGGTCGAGGAAAAAAGGGAGTCCCTCGTAATTCTCTAAGATTGTAGAGATCACCTCTTCAGGTAGTTGAGCCGATTCCAGAAAAAGACGAGCATCTTCCAAAGCCAATTCACCAACAAGATGCTGTTCCAATAAATTACGCTCACTCCAATCTGGATCTCGATCGGCCCAATCCAACTTGCGCCTCCCCGCAATGACAGTGAGAACACCAGGTAATTGTCCAGCTAAATTCCGGACCCATGTATCTGTCCTAGCACCGGCATATTCACCTCTACCATAACTTTCCAAAGCTTCATAAGTATCAAAAAACAGAACCGCCGACCTTCCACTTTCTACGGCAGCTCTTAGGTCGGCTGCAAAGAAACCAATCAACCCATCCGTCATTTTAAGCGGATCATTCTGAAAGAGAAAAAAACGGAGATCACGGGTATTTTGAACGATAGTCCTCCTACGACGGAGATCCATATTTCGTGATACTACGTTTCCCAACTTAAAGATCTTGTCGACGTATGGTATTTCCTCGAGAGCTGGTAAAAACATCTCTCGGTTGAACCCCTTCACCGCAAATCGATCAGCCAGGTTACGGAGGACCTCGGGGGGCTCTTGAAAATTTAGGCACGCATAATAATGTGCGTAAGCAATGTCAAAGGTTGGTAGTGTGAGACCACCTGATTCGACCAAAGAATTTCGTAGGGCAAGAAGTGCATTGGCTGGCTGAAGCTCATCACTAATCTGGAAATTGACTTGCCCCCACGCAGGCCCAAGCTCATCACTCCCTGGCCGGATCATGGCCCTCTTATCCCTGAGCTGCTTTTGAAGTTCCGTTAGAAGAGCGGACTTACCAATGCCTCCCAATCCATAGAATGAGAGTACGCTCTGGAGTTTTGGATCCAAGTTCTTGTACCGGTTCCAAAATGCTGACTGAAAGGCTTTGCGATCCGTAAAGGTGCGAGTTGCTTGCTCGGGTTTCGGATTGGGAGAAGTGTAATCAGGAGGCATATGGGCAAGATAATGATCAGCCATGGCTTCTTTGGGAATAACCTACCAGACAGCTTTCCGAGTTAGCACGAAACAAACTGGGTAATAGTGTTTCAGGCATCTAACTATCTAAAGCTAACTTGTACCATCCAACAATTAAGTTGATTTATGAATAGTCGTGATTCCCAACATTCTGCATCAGGACAAGACGACAAATTAGATAAGATCGAATCCAAACTACACCAACTCGAACTCAACCTACTCGAGCAAGAGCACCGACGTATGTCGTCTGCCTACAAAGCAGTAAAGAATATTTACGATTACGACGGGACAAAGGTCAGCTATGACAGGGCTATCGCATCATTAAAAGGAGTTTTGAATGCTTGGTTAATCCCTAAAATAGCTGGAACTATCATTCTTACTCTGGGCGGATTGTTTACTACGTATGTAGCAGTTCAAACTCTGTGGGAGTTGCAAGAGCAAAATGAGCGATTCAGTGAGCAAAATGAGTTATTCCGACAACAAAACTTGCAACAAATAATCGCGGCAAACAGTGAGTTGGCTAGTACCTTGATAGCGGATCTATATGAGGCAAGGCAAGCTGAACGTCTTTCTGAAAAGTCAGAGTGGGATGTACCTATAGTACTTTTGAACAGGATTGCTATGGTTGCAAACGCTTTAAAGCCCTACGATTCTATCACAATAATTGAGCCTTGGTATCCTATTGATGAACGATGGGAAAATGACACAGTCATAAAGGAGACTAAGTATTGGCTTAGTAGAGAAAGAGGACAATTACTAGCCTCTCTCATTGCACTCAATGTGAGATTCCCATTAACGCCCAATCCAAATTTTGAGCGTAGCTATCTTGAGCCAAGCATCCATAACCATGCTAACTTGGAGGAAGCTAACTTAGCAGATTCCTACTTGGGACACTCATATTTTTTTGGATCTAACTTCACGGAGGCTGACCTTCGCCGGTGTATTTTGGACTTTGCGACGTTTCAAGGTTCTAATTTCACACAAGCTAACTTAAAGGCAGCTTCGGTAGTGGAGACGTCCATTCAGCCTAATATCTTAACCTCCAGTACGAAGGTTTCATCAATAAAAGAGATATACGACAGGACTATGGATGGTGCCAGTACCTGGAATTCGTATTTTAGAGCTGCCAAAGGATCATCTTCACAGATATTTATTGACCCTAGATATGGAAAGGATGAAAAAGATCCTAGGTTCTTTTTAGGAAGAAACCTGTTCCTAAACGCCAACTTGGAAAACATAGACTTCACTGAATCCAAAAGATTAGATGTAGAGTCATTGCTTGAAGCTTCTATGCAGGCTCCAATACCTGGAATTCGCCTGCTTGATAGCTTAAGGAAACAATATGAAGACGTTTTGAGCGATTCGCTTTACAAAACTGCCCCTGTTTACATGAAGCGATATAACCGGGAGCACTTTGAATTCTGGAGCGAAAGGCATGAGCTACGAGATTCTTCTTAGAGTGGGCCAACTTTATGACGGTCTCCTTTTCCTAATCCAAGCAAATACAGCCATCCGGCAACCGCCGATAGCAAGTAGGACAGATTCTAACTGCCCGCTCTAGTTGACCTACCCGTGGTTCAACTAGTCGCCGGCGAACTGGCATCTGAATCTCGATGTGGATCTCACCGATCGGCTCTCCTTCTTTTCCGTACCGCTCCACCTTCCAGGGGTCACCGGGTTCGTCTGCGTTGTCAAGGGCAAAGAGACGTTCATATTCGGTATCTGATTTCTGCTCTGGCATAGGTGAAAGGTGTTTTGTTGTAGGTGTAGTCTATACGAACTCTGGAATGTAAGTCATTCAGTGCTGGGTGAAAGCTAACCCCAGCTTAAAGACCTCCAGTTGCCCAGGCTTGAATGGCTAACAGAACAAATGGTAAAGTGGCTAGTCCCAGGGCGATGATTCGCCTATCTGTAGTACGGATCGGAGTACGGCGAAACTTGTAGAGTAAGTAGAACCATAGGCTGCTACCAATAATTAGGAGCAGTCCGACCGTGAACCGTAATGGATGATTCTGCAGGAAGGTAAAAACGTCTTCACGCCGCAGGGCACTACCAACGTAGCCAACACTGTATGCGAAGACAGCAATTAAAACAAACAGTAGCATCCAGAAGAACAAATGCACGAAGAACTCCCACCATCGGTGCCCGTACGTTGACTGTACGGCATAGAGCGTATATAGAAAACTAATAGCGGAACCCATCCATAGAAGGTTCACCAATTCAATCGGGCTATCGGCAAGGATAAGCCATAGTGGGGTTAGGAAGATAGCCAGAATAGTGGCATGGCTGTACACGTAAAGTGAGGCAACTATTGACTCCGGAAGGTTATAGGTGTTGCGTGGATAAAACCATCGGTGGCCAAAGGCGGCTAGTGGAATCGAGGCTACAAATACGGCCGAGTAATATTTAATTGACAGCCGTACACCTGTCCTCCAAAAATGGGCCACTCTGGCGTTGCTCTTCCGTAACTTATCTACTTCCTCGGAACTTAGCGAATAGCGGGCCTGACGTGCCGCTAAGTCCTCCTCCAAGCCCTCAACGAAACCCGTCTCGAGACCGCTGAGAATGGTTTCGGCCACAGCACCGCTGAACCAGTACTGAACGATGAAGAACACCGCTGCGCTAATTGATAATACGAATCCAAGATATCGGGTAGGCCGGATGAAACGACTTCGATCCCCACTCAGGTAAGCCTGCACTACTCGGCGAGGATGCAAAGTGAGTTGAACGATAGTTCCTAAGACACCTCGATCAGTATCGGTGAAGTCCCTTAGAAAATCAGCCGTGAGTTGCCTAACGGTGAGGCGGGACTTGTTCTTATTCGAATCGGGTAGGTGAGGGGCTTCCATTTACGGGTAGGTGATCGGTGGCAAAAGCAACCTTCAATTTCGGCTTCGTCGGACACATAAGCATCTGCCCTGCGTTTCGGCCACCGCGGATAGCAAAAAGAATTGATTATCCTCCGTGTGAGGAATTTTTCAAAAAACGATCTAAAGTAGCAACTTCCTTCGGACCAGCCGATATGACACCTGAAATATTCAGGGAAAGGCTCAGGGAGAGAAAAACGTTACTATCTTTTGATCTCTCCTGGCAAAGTTTGCGGCCGCAGCTTGGATACTATGCGATTGAATCGCTGCCGCGTGTCTTCGCTCTTCCAGGTCAAATGAACGGTTTCGGAGTAAATTCGAAAGGTGAAAAACTGACTTTCACCCTCGCAGCTTGACCGAACTACTCTGTCGATGCAATTCACTGTACTGCCAGCGTAGGAGTACGTTTTACCGGTCAAGAAACACAGGGCTTTGTCAATATCGTGGAGCCGGTCAGCGGCGTAGTTGAGGGTCGCCGGTCTGGTCAGGATCACTTTCTTGCCAACGGCGTATGCATCGTTGGTCGCGTACTTACCGCGCCGGCCCACTCGGTTGCGAGCGTTGCTGGTTAGATGGCCGAAGGCATCTAGAATTAACTCTTGGTGTACCGCCACCCAAGATTTGCCGATCTGTTCCAGAACGACTAGAACATTCTCGTAGGTGACCGGCAGGGAAAGTGTACTGATTATCTCCTTCTCCATCTTCTCTTGCCGCTTCGAACTAACCCGATCCAGCAACCCCGTTCGCTGAATCAGCGCCTGCCACGTCTTTGCCTTCAGTTCCTCGTAAATCGGGCTCGTGGATCCGGTTTTTAGATCGTTCGTTGTCGTTCGGTAGCCCAGGCGGATACCTCCTACAATACCGATTGAAGCAATGCCCTTGGCCATGCTATCGGCCCGCCGCTGTATTTCTGCGTAGTCCGCTAGGGTCTGATTGTAAATACCGATGATGCGCCGAACTTCATCCGGACGGGCGAGTGCTTGTAGGGTTGGTAGGTTGATTGACATGTCTAGCTTTTTACCTGGATGGGGTTGACT
Organism: Lewinella sp. IMCC34191; assembly: GCF_003390935.1. Classification (GTDB taxonomy): domain Bacteria; phylum Bacteroidota; class Bacteroidia; order Chitinophagales; family Saprospiraceae; genus Neolewinella. The sequence goes on from NZ_QNQZ01000013.1 coordinate 70,432, forward strand.
GTCCGCTGGGGCAATTCTAAAAGGGTCGAATTCGACCCTTTTAGAATTATCCATTTGGACCTTCCTTCACCCCTCAGCAGGTGAAGGAAGGCCGCGGCAGCGGTGATTTAGATTCCGTACTTGTTCACTTCGTCCCACTGGGCTTCGAGATCCTCGAAAGTGGAAAATTTGAGTGCGGCAATCTGGCGCACGGTTCGCAGTGATGCGGTCGCCGGCAGACGGTAGGTTCTTCGCTCGCCCTGGCACCGCATCTCGAACAGAAAGTCTTTGGCCATTCGATTACGTAGACCCTGGGCTTCGGCTAAATGGGTTACGTCTCCGCTCTCACGGTATCGTTCCAGTGCGGCAAAGTATAGAGGGTAACGGCCGTACTTCTTCAGGCCGATCTTCTTGCTTCGGACGGACTTGCTTTTGCGGGTGGGCCGGGCAATGATTTCCTGAACCTCTGCCAGAGTTACCTCCGGAAACTCGCTGCGCATCAGTTCGACGGCAAATAGGGGTGCCTTCTTAGATAGTCGTTTTGCTACCCGTCGTTTGCGTTGGCTCCGGCGCCGGTAAAACTGTTCCAGCGTGATTGCTTCGTATTGCGACGGCTGCAGGGCCGGAAGGGTGATGTTGTACTGCGGACCCATAGGGGATAGTCCTTTTCCATTCCCTCCTTCTCGATGCAGTGACGGACGTTACCGATAATCTCCAGCTGGTCGGATTCGGCCAGCTTCGCAAATGCCATTATGATCAGGTAATGGTATCGATTCCCATCGGGCGTGTCAAGTCCGTACTGTCCTTGTAGATACTCGTAGAGTTCCGCCGTTCCTTCTGGATCGTACAAATCGTGTTTGAGTAGCTGGGCGAAGGTGATGGTATTGGGGGAGGCTTCCTGGTTATTTAGTCCCTCCGTAATTTCTTCAGCGCTTAACATCTGGTAGTCCTCGTTGATGCAATACTGCATTTCCTCGGCGATGGCTACCTGATCGGCCTCGGGTAGTTTGGCAATCTCCTCGATGAGGAGATTATGGTACAACTGATTTCCCGGGGTCTGGATCCCGTGATCCTCTTGCAACTGGTCGTAAAATTCGGCGGTGCCGGTGAAATCATACATTGAATACTGTAGAAGTTCCTGAATGCGCTAGGTAACCGTTAAGGTTTTCATGATGCTATGCTATTGTGGTTAGCTACCGCTGGCACGGTAGGGGGGTTATTTGACTGCCTTACTAAGTTACAAATTATTCAAGTAACAAACAATCTATTTACAATAATAATGGACCATAATTTTATTGTCAGGGCCTAGATCGTCGCCACATTAACTCGATGTTTTGCGGCTATCGTTTGCCGTACTTCTTGCCACGGTTTTAGCTTCATTTTCACGTAGCTGAAACCGTGCGCCTTCATGTCTTCGTGGTGCTGTGGGCTGTGCAGGTAGGATTTCTGAGCTCGATAGGCCGCAGTTGCTTTGAACTCTGCTCTGGCGGCCTCTTCCGCCCGCTGTCTGTCTTGTTTGGCTTTGCTAGTGACTTCTCGCTGAGTCATCTGGTATGCTTTGCGGATACATGAGCTTCCTAGTGAAAACTCCTCACCGGTGTCTGTCTCGATTACGTACACCTTTTGTAAAGCGGTGCGACCGCACCGGTCGCACTCGCTTCGCTCGTTGGTTATTCCTAGTATTTTAAAGCTAGCTTGCATGGTCCCTACTTTTTTTGTTCTGCTAGTTCGTCGGCAACGGCTGCTGCTAGGTCGGGTACGTTATCGTACCGGTCAATCTCTCCGCCCTGGTGGCCATGTAATACATAGCAGAAGTCGTCGTGCTCGTCGTACTCCCCAACTAGGCCGCATGTCAGTTTAAAGGCGGTTTCTTCCGGCTGGCTGAGGTAGTATAGACCGCTGTCTATCTCGCGTTCGATTTCCTTTACTTGGACCCTGAAGACGTACCGCTCATAGAACTCCGGCGATAATTGCCACTGGCCGCGTCCGTGCCAGTCGTAGGTTGCCTGCACCTTGCCGCCCGCTATATACACCTCTGCACCCTCGACAATTCGCATTAGGGTATCGTGCTGTATTGCCTCGGCTTGCTCGGTGGATAGGGTAACGGATTGGCCTTTGCCTAGAAAAAAAGAAACATCAGCTGTGGTCGGAATAAAGCCCATGATAAACGTGATTGAACTGTATTTGCTAATAAGGAAACTCCCCTCATCGAGGGGAGCGTTAGGACTTCTCGGCCGCCGGCTGTTGGAGAGCCGGACGGCATTTCTAATTGAGGTGTCCTCCTTTTGTCCAGCACTTCGCACGGGGGCGGCTGGAGTGGAAGGCAAGGGCAGTCCGCCCATTATTTTGGGGAGGAACGAAGCCGAAAAAATTGGTGGCTGAAGGAGGTATCGACTGACCCTTTCCGGAGCGTGCCGCCCCGTAACTTCGTGCAAGTGCAAAAGGGAGTACACTTCAATCTCGATTGCTCACCCTCCGGATTTACTGCTGGCGGCTTAGAAGATCCGCCACGCCCCGGTCTACCTGCGATCCTACCCCTTGGTACCTGGACTGGCGGCGAGATTTGACCAAAGCTCGTGACAGTATAGGGGGGTGGGTGAGTAGGTAGCGAGAGCGACAATGGGAGCGTCTACAACGTCGGCTTAGGGATAGGAACGGCAAGCGTGAAGGCCCAGAGGCCAGGAACGGTTAAACCGCAGGTTCGAGCTGCACGGCGAGTAGTGGATAGCGCGGCCCAGTGGGGAGGCCCCCCCTGGACTTAAGAAGTAATTGGCAATAACGGCGCCATCCCTTATCGTTCCATTGTTTAAACTCACAGATCGCGAACTTCCCCATTTAGCTACTCCTTATTTTAGTAACCTGAGTTGTACGATTACCTCTAGATCACTAAACCCCTTCCATCATGTCCCGTCAAGTCGAACTTATCGCTGCTACTTTGGTCGCTTGCACGCTGATTGTATTCGTGCTTCTGGCGGTGTTTGACATTGGGTTTACTCCCTACTGGTTGCTCCCCATAGTTGGAGGGGTCACTTTAGGAATATCGCTGGGGAAGTTTAAATCACTGCAGCGTCGGCCGAGTATTCAAGATCTGCTACACGGTGATCTCTCCGAGGCATCTCTACAATTGGCCCTGGGCTTAGCCTTCTTAGTTATTGGCTTTTTCTACACCCACGCATAAAAAAAGCTACCCGATCAGATGAGGTAGCTTCGGGACTATCATATCCTAAATCTTAATTACTCTACCACGCAAGCGGCGTGGTTCCATGCTTTGAGTGAGGCGACAGGCCCTTAAAATAACATTTTCTGGCCGATCGGAGGATCGGACTGGTGTAGCTGGAACCCTTTGTTAGGTACTTCCACAATCTTGGCTTCTTTGTACTGAAGTGTTACATTCTTTAGGTTCTTCCGGAAATCGCGCTTGAAGTTGTACATGTCCGAAAAGCCGTGTCCAAACTGTTGTCTCATTGCTTCCCAAGTGACGAAAGGTGTCGAATTTTTGGGAATTCGGTGGAGGCGGTGCGTGAGCCAGTTGTAGATATCTAGGCACATGCTGTTATTCTGAAGAGCGGTAATTGTCCGCTTGTCGAGCGGTACGCCACGCTTGATTACACTGTCGAAGTACTTATCGCTGAGCGTAATATGGAATCCGCGGGTTTTGTCTCTCACCTTGGCGTAATCCATGTCCTTGTACTTCCCGTTCGTCACCATGGATTCGACGATGAAGAAGTTGTGAATCCCGTGCGATTCGGCTCCCTTCCATTCCAAAGAGAAGGAGGCTGTACACAGTCTGTGTAGCTGATTCTTAACCTCGGCCATACTGCGGCCCGTACGGGGAAGTCGCAACTTGCGGCATAGGTCGCTAAAATTCTTGGCCAATTGGAAGGAAGGCTCCTGCCGCATGATGGCCATTTCATTGATCAAATAGAGCAGCAGCCTGGCACGAGTTCCGAAGGGAACACCGCGTGACATTCTTTGCTTAGTCTCTTGATCCATGTAGAGGGCTCCTTGAATACGCATGGTTAGGTCACCCTGGGTAACTTCGTACAGATCTGCGTCTTGATCTTGGTATGGCAAGTATACCTGGCACATGGACGCATGGGCAAAGGTGATGTCGTAATCACCATAGGTATCGTTCATTTTCCTCAGCTGCTCGGCGTAGCGGCTCACGACTGGAGAGGAATCATCACCGTACTTAGCTACTTTTAAACTACTGGCCATTATACTTGGGTTTGATATCAGTAATTTTTGTAATCTCTACCACTAAAATAGCAATTAATGCCAATCAATTATAACTATTAGTGGAGTATTAGTAAATGATCGCACTTCAAAAATTAGTGGTTGATGGCATCAGGTAGCGAGCGAAAGATAACGGATGTAACCTGCTTGAACCCACTGGTTTGCTCTAATCCGTACCAGATGATCGCAAAACATGGTATCTGCCTTACCAGATGATCGCAAAACATTCAGTCCTTACCATTTGATCGCAAAATGGATCCGTACCAGATGATCGCAAAAGACTGGGCCCTTACCATTTGATCGCAAAATGCGAATCCAGCTTCCCGCCAAAATGGCAGGTGCAGAAGTTATTACTCAGCTAGCTTTTTCTTTTTTCCACAGCACTAATAGAGGATTTTAAAAGAAGAAAATAAAGGGTGTATAGGGTTGTCGTGCCAAATGATCGCAAAAGCCTTACCGGCTGATCGCAGATTCAAGTTTTACCTTACCATTTGGTCGCACTGGAACGTGCCATATGATCGCGCTGGCTAAGAGCAGTTTTCAACATCTAACCAGGTGATCGCAAAAGAGGCTTTACTCCTTACCGCTTGATCGCATTTTGAGTCGCTCTTCCGTATTGGACATGGAGAATCCGATCATAAATCGCAAATCCGTACCATTTGATCGCACTTTCACCGTACCATTTGATCGCGTTTTGCAGGGAAACTGGCCGCAGCTGATCCAAGAAAGGGTACGATTCGCTCGATGGAATCGCATCGGATGTGGAAAACACGCCGGCCCGTTTGGCAGGTGCTAGAGCCTAACCTATTGGCTGGAGGCGACCAAGTGGTTAGAAGCATCCGACATTCTTCTTGCCAAAACAATGGCGTAAATCTGCAAAAGCTTTCTTAGGAGGTCCCGCCACGCCGCTGTCACGGGTGAGCAGAATGCCAAAACGTTAATTAGGGGATCGCAATCCCCTAATTAACGTAAAATGAGGGAATTGGACTTGTTTCCAGGCATAACGTGCCCGCTATACAGAGCTAGTAGAAAGATTCTCGAGTTTCCTAGAAATATTTGTGGTGAAGGATGGGATACCTGGAAAAGAAAGGGAAAAATCTGACTACCGATAAAAGAATGATAAAGCGGTAGACTAATAGCAATGACAGATTCGGCTGGAAAATCTGAAATGGCTATCGCAGAGCATTTCCGGGCTGCGCTTGTACACTCACATCTCAAAATCGGTAAAAAAGCCCAGCGACAATTTTGGTGAGTAGCAACTTATCCTTCCTGGTTTGTTGCTTCTCACGATCCGCCCTGTACCACTTTTAAGACGGCTCGCTCACTGTCGGGTAAACCCCATAGCGGATTTTTCTAAAGTGATGACATAGCGCTTAAGCTGCAAAGATCGGCCGGTCTGGCAAATGGGAACGCTGAGCTGAGGGATAGGGGAGGAAACTAACTAGATACATACTACCCTGTAAGGCCTAGCGGTACGACAAGCCTACGAGAGGATAACACAACGCCTTAACTAGACAAGCAGCCAGCGAAGCTGCTGTTCATTATTTTGAGTACCTCCACAGTGTAGCTTCGACCGTAGCGACACTATCACTCAAGATTTTACAACTTCTTGAAGAATATCTTCATGGTAGGTACGCACCTTTCCAAAGCGTTCATCGTGGGCGGTTCCGGTTTCCACGCCGTTCTTTCTGCTGAGGAACGTAGCCGCCTTTCCCCATTCCTTAGCCTTATGCAGGGGGCAGGGGATGCGATACAAACCGCAGTAGCCGGCGACCGTATAGTAGTGATCATCCACCGACATCGCCTTGGCCTTGAGCTCATCCACCCGGTCACGGATGAAGTCGACGTCCTGCCGGATTTCAGTATTGAAGATGTCCTGCTCCTCCAGCTGGGAGACGATCATGCGCAGGCCCCGGATGACGTTGCATTGCGGAACTACACCAGCAATACTCGTTTGACCAGTGACTAACAATTCCCGGATACGCTCATACATTTAGATCTCGAACTCCGGGCTGAGCCAACCAGCAAACTTGATGGCCAAAAGTTCGTCCATCCAGTTACTCTGTAATTCAGAGGTACCACCCTGAACTACTCGGAGGACTTCACGGCCACAATTCCCGTAACGGGAATTGTGGCCGTTACAAACTCCTTAGTGGTCTTCAGTCGTAAGAAGTCGTTGACCTTCTTTGCCGGGAAAGCATGTGCCATCTGGGTGGCATTGATGAGGTTGTTTCCCCCACTGAATTCGAAGGCGATCATGTTGCCTATGTACTCACGTTGTGTAGTCGTGCTCATGGTGTATCAGTTTATACATTACCAAACTTGGCTAATCAGCTGCCGGCGCTCATCATCTAGGATATCCAGATAAATCATGGTGTTCTTAACGGAAGCATGGCCAAGTACCTTCTGGATGACGCTGACCGGCGCCTTCTCCATGGCCAGCATGACGCCCATGCTGTGCCGCAGTCCGCGGGAGGTGGCCTTTTTTCCGGTGATGCCGGCAGCGCGCATAACATCAGCAACGTAGTTGCGGGCCATGCGATCGGAAACCGACCATAGCGGTTCGACAGCGGCGACCCCGCACCGTTGCGTAGAATCCGTGGATCTCATTAAGGTAGCTTTCCGGCAGTTCGTTATCCCGGTACCGATCGACCGGCTTCCCGTCGCGGCTTCCCTGCTTCAGCGTCCGGATCATGACGTAGCCCCGCTTGAAGTCAAAGCTGTTGTAGGTGACTGCTAAAGCTTCGGACAGCCGACAGCCGGTGTAGTAGAGCAGTTGGCAGTAGTACTGCTTCCGCGCTTCCTGCTGCTGGGTGGCTTCAAGGAAAGCGCGACGCTCTTCGCGATCTAGGTACTTGCGTTCACCAGTTTTGGGATCCTTAAGTTCGGCAGAAAGGGGCATGTTTCCTGTTTCATATACAAAGTAGGAAATCAACTCCTTCTAAACAAGCCAATTGATAGGGAAAAGGGTGCTTTAAGGGCAGGGTAGGGTAGAGCTTATTTCCGCTTCTGGTGTACATAAGCGGAAATGCAACTGAATTGGCAGCGAGTCGACGGTCGTTTAGCCTTCAAAATTTAGTTCTTATACAGCCTATCAGTAGTTGTACAACACCATATAATTTTTAAAAAAGACGTGGTGATAGTGTTTTAATAAATAAGTTGCACGCTTGCCGTATGTATTATATGACCAGTAACAGGGTCTAAAAAGCGAATGAAATAGAGGCCTTTAGATTTATCTCTAATATCTGCCACGAATGTGTCGGATGCCATTATCTGTTGAGTGGATATTACGCGCCCAAGGTTATCCACCACGCTCACGTTCAATGTATCCAGATCACAATTCGCCAACGCCGGTATTTCAAAATAACCAGAAGTTCTAATTGGATAAACGTCGGCACATTGAACTAAATCAGGCAAACATCGAGAAGTGAACGATATTGCAGAATTCCATTGACCCGGAAGTAAGATCGGATTTTTTAAACTAGTTGTACCTGTATTAGCTATATAGTTCTGTACCATAAAACTGTCCGATTCAGTACTAAATTCGATTTGCTTTAAGCAGTCAAGTTCTAAAGTAAGAGGCAGACGGGCACATAAAATATCTCCCTCAGGAATTAGAGTGTCAGTGGCAGCGCGGGTGTGAAAACCACTGTGCGTGTAAACCAAATGCTGCTTATCACGGGAAACCTGAATATTAGCCATTTCTGTAAATCTTGAGAGGTTAGCACCCATCTGGTATGATATGTCCGGATCGAAGAAATAGTTAGTCGCCATGGCCTTCGGTAGTGGTTTGGGAACATCAGTTGATGATGATTCATTTTCATTAGCTTCCCTAATACGTATTCTTGATATTATGGTTTCGAAATCGCCAAAGTAGGATAGCAGGGCGACGTACACATAAGACTCGTCATTCTGAGTTAGAGCGGCAACATTCATGGTATTCAAGAACAGGGTTGTTGGCCAGGATATCTCATCATAAGGCTCTAAACTACTAGATAAGAGCCAAAGTGCACAATTCTCTAAATTTGACAAGCCCCCTTTTGCACCAGATAAAATTATCTTGCCATCTTCCAATATTTGAGTATTTTCAAATCGAATATTATCGTTTGAAAGCACTGTTCGCTGAACGCTTCCTGTTGGATTTATTTCGACAATTATGCCTTTATTGGTACGGTCACTGTCGTTTATAGATATCCAACCTACTAACAATAAATTTCCATTCCCAAGTAACGACAAGGATTCCCACTTACCGTACCTAATATTGATGTCTAAGTTTGGTATCGCGTAATACCGGCCAATGTCAATTGAGTTGAAATTTTCGTCCACGTGATAAATGGTGGCAGTATTCGGTCCTCCGATCACTATTTCTTGGCCTAATACATAGAAACTTTGGGAATTACTATCCACAGATGGGCCGCGAATAATAGATGTAAATTCATTGTTTGTAGTGCTTTGGTCGTAAACGCGAATCCAATCTGCCTTTCCATCCGCTGCATCTACTCGAATAACCAGCGACTCGGTCTCGTACTTGCCAGTAGAATAATCTGAAGAGTATGTGTTCCCACTAATTAATATAGCTCCACTATCACTATAGGTTAAGCCAGTTGCTTCGCTCGTAAAGTCAGCTCTATATTTCCAAACAGGTGTTCCATTTGGAGTGTATTTTGTCAGAGTAATTTGGTTGCCAGAGTTCCCAGGAGAGTTCCATACAAATGTTTCTGCCAAGATATAAATATGGCCTCCATAATCTAGCATATCTACTGGTTTTTGACTTGTAGTATCTAGGCTTAACCACAAATTTTCGCAACATGCTCCAAAATCGTAATCTACTGTTGAAGAAGTATTGGATTGCAAAGTTGCGCTACTACTTGTGGATATTTGCCCAGCTACCGTATGCGGTAAAAGAGCATATAGGCAAATAGCTAAGAATCCAGGGATGTTAAATTTTTTAATCAAGTCTATTATCATGATACAATTGCTTTTGAAAGTACATAGTAAGTAACAATGTGTTTGGCAAATAGCACGAAATAGTGCTCCAGTGGAAAAAGGAGCTGCTCGTATGGGATAGCTACATTGATGGTAGGGAATTCCAATAAGAATATACACCGGATCAGCACCAAGTTGTCACAATTGTTATTTTCTAAATATATAGAAGAAGTTTTGAGCTCCTAGATAAGCTTAGCATATGATTGAGAAAATATGAATTGTAAGCAGACATTCAACTTCGGTAGTAGGGTGATTCTTATTCTATCGACCCCGAAATATAAGGAGACTTCATTTACCAACAAAAATGAATGATACTGAAGTGCCCTTAATTCTTAAGCCACGAGCTTGGAGAGGTTAAGAAAACGTATGGTTAATAGTTATATATGTTTGGGGGCCATTCAAGCCGGTTTTTCAATTTTGCCGGCCCGGTACCGATCCGCTGGATAACCGTTCCCAATTGAGGAGTGCCGACGGGCGGTTATTGTAGTAGGTAAGGTAGTTATCTACCATATCATAGACCTCCTTTCCGGTTTCGTATTCGTGAAGATACAGCCGCTCGTACTTGATACTGCGCCACAGTCGCTCGATGAAGGCATTGTCCGTAGCCCGGCCTTCGCCATCCATACTCAACTTAATTCCTTTGCTCAGGATGAACTCGGTGAACGCCTGTGAGGTGTACTGCGCCCCCTGGTCGGTGTTGAAGATCTCCGGGGTAACTTGGTGCATATCCAGGGCTTCGGCCACCAGATCGCCTCCATGGAGTTACACAGTTTCCAGTGGACAACGAAGCGGCTATACAGGTCGATGATGGCCGTCAGGTACAAAATTCCCCGGCGCATGGGTACGTAGGTGATATCGGTAGCCCAGACCTGATCGCTGCGGTCAATCTTCACATCCCGTAGCAGGTAAGGGAAAACGGCATGATCCTTACATCGCCTGGAGGTATGTGGACCGGGTAGAAGCGACTGTAGACCTAGAATTCCGTAATACAACCGATCGATGCGGTTACGACTCACCGCGTACCCCCGGTCACGGTTCAACCAGACATGCATGCGCCGGGCTCCCTTGTAGGAATGGTCGAGGTAATGCTCGTCCATTAGGCGCAGCAACTCCAGGTTCAGGGCACTCTCGCCGCGCGGCGCGAAGTAGAGCACGCCACGGGAAACGGACAATAACTCGCACTGCCGTCTTACGCTCAGTTGGCGGTGCTGCGGATCGATCAAGTGACGGCGCACCTCACTGGAAAGGCTCACTTCAGCGTTTTTTTTAGAAAGTTGTTCTCCACCTGTAGTTGACCGATGATGCGCAGCAGCTCGTCCTCGCGCGTTTGTGGATCCGGCCCGACGACCTTGCCGGGCTTGGCAAAAATCTGCGAGCCACCAGCCAGTAATTCTCTTTTCCAGGCACTGATCTGGGCCGGCGCCAGTTGGTGCTTTAAAGCCAACTCCGCTAAACTTTATTGCTCCGAAATGGCCGCCACGGCGACCTTAAACTCTGCAGTGAACTTACGACGCTTCATTTCTCATATGATGATTATAACGATGTCTCATTTACTGGTCTAAATTATTGGGGATACGTCACTTTCTATGGTAATAAACAGATGCTGCCGCAGGTAATCGCTAGAGACCCGACTTAGAGCGGATGTTCGAAACGAATATGTTAAAGTTTGGCATTTTATCGCCCATCCGGCCAAATTTCCAAATCGTATAAATATATTGAGTCATCATTCAATTCTTAGATCACATCCTAAGAGTTGAATATGAAACTCACCAGTTATAAAGCCCATACCGGGAAAACACCTTGGATACTATTCGCCTACCCATTGCAGTGGGAGTAATACTCCTATGCCATTTACCTTCCTTCGGGCAGGATTACCCTGACCCTTCGGTCACGGAGGCGTTCGGTACTTTACGACAAGTTCAGTCACTCCTCTATACTACCCAATCCGACAGTAATTCATCGCCTATCATAAGTACTCTTTTAGAAGTCTCATCAAGAGGTAGCGTCCAAATTGATAATTATTATCAAAAAGCCGACACACTAACCAATTATGGGGATGTCACCAATCAAACGGCGGTATCGATATCATTATCGAAAGAAGTACTGGGCATTGATTTCATAGCCAACGGACGATTATTGTTAGGTGATTGGCGAATCGATAGGCCAAGATCGGGGATTGAAGTTTCCTTTGACCATCGCACCTTTACGGAAAAATTAAAGTCGCAGCTAAGCGCAGAACTACCAAATAAGGAGTCAGTTCTGCTAGCCCTGGCTGAATCATCCGCCCGTATTCAGAAGGCTTATGAGTCAGTCTTTGTGGACGAATATCTAAGGCTTATATCAACCGATGAATACAAGAATCTCCATCAGCAAGCCAATCATGTAGCCGATTCACTTTACGGTTACGACCCAATTGACTTTGACGAAGAGAGCCTGCGCCTGGTAGCACTACAGCGTCAGCTGGTGAAGCTCGATAGTATTTACCATAACTACCTCAAGCAAGTACAGGAAACTCCCAACGTCTCATTAAGTGACGGGGATCGGTTGATTGACTCATTAGATGCCGAGGTAGTTCAAAACTGGGACGCATACCTCAAAGCAGAAATGGCAAAGTCCGATCAGCTTTCAGGTTTACAAAAACTCTTTCTCGCGACCCGACGGCTAAGTGTGGGGAACACACGCCTTGGTCAGGATGCAACGACTAGTATTGGTTTACCCATTAAGGGCGTTGACTACGCCTTTGAAAAAGGTGCGTTTGGAGCCGAATTTCAGGTCGGGAAACGCATTTCTACTTTGCGGGTCACTCCTCAGGAAGGAGTAGCCTATCACGATTTAGTGGCGGGTCAACGTATAGGTCGCGTCGCTGTGCGCTACGGAAACGAGCACGGAAGTTCGTACGAAATGTCCCTGATTAAAGCTGATGGAGCAAAGGGATCTGCCCAACCTTTAACGCTGTCCGCGGCGCAGCAAAGTACGGTTGTTTCCGTCTCGTCCGAAACTAAACTATCCACGCATTCGGGGATCACCTTTCAAGGCAGTTATTCCACAAACAATTTTGTTGCTGGATCATCACCGGAAGCCAGTAGAATACAGAATATCCTGAACCAGGCAAATCTTCGGATAGGAGGTACGTACGGAAATGACGGCGGAGTAGAATTTCAGTTGGCGGCGTTTCGGACGGGGAATGGGTATCTTTCTCCCGCCAATCCCTACTTGTATACGGACTATCAAGGAATTGAGAGTGTCCTTTCTACTACTTCCTTCGGGGGAAGGTTGGTCGCCAACCTATCCGTATCCGGAGGTATTGGAACGCAGCAGGGCAGTGATGATCGTTTGAGATTTAGGGCGAATGGCTTGCTACGCTACGCCTTTAGTCCGCTGGATGCCCTACAGATAGTCGTTTCCCCCAATGTATACCGATACGAAATTACTGGAAAAGAGGGGTTCACCGAGAATACGATTTACCAAGTGTTCTACCAGCGATCCCGCGGCCTATTCGGGCAAGCGGGATACATCTATGCGGGGCTAACTAATCTAGACCAGGGGATTACGTGGTCGGACACTACGACCGTTAGGACCAATAGCCTAACGGTGAATGGATCGGGAGAGACCAGCATTACTGATCAACTGCACATACAGTTTGACGCCTCGCAGCGGGTCGAATTCAGCGACCAGCCAGGCGTGGCAGAATTTTACTACGCCGTTGGGATGGGAACATCCGGCAAACTTAATCTGCGCGGAAATCTGCGGTACGACAAACTCAGCTACGAGGCGCATCCCGCCTGGGGCGTTGAACTGGATTGGTCACTCGCCATCGGCAAGTTTGCTTACCTATCCGTCAGCCTACTCTACCGAGCCACCCGCTCTTACCCCAGCGATGAGAAACGAAACCAGATCTATAGTTACCAAAGCTGGCGAAATCACCTATGATAATTCTACTGTAAATCCAGTACCTGGAATGACCCATATATATTACATGCTCTGCCTCGTTAGTTTACCGGCCCTTCTTTTCGGTCAGACGGTCTCCTTCGTAGATCTCTCACCCCCGGCCGGCCCCCTCACCGTAGGTATCCTCACGGCGGCCGGTATTACCAACATTTCTGGGCAGACCGTGAGTGGAGTAGTCAATTCCGTATTAATGACGCCCGGCGGGGAGGTAGTAGTTGAAGTCCAAACTCGTCCCTTTGACCTCGGTGCCGGTGAGCAGCGAATGTCGCAGCAGCTTCCGTGGATTAGACAGCCGCAGTTTGGCCAAAGTGAGGCATCCCGTACCCTGGCTACTCGCGGTCGGCTAACCTCCGGGGCTTTCGTTGTGTGTTACGAATTTATCGCGTTGGACGGCACTCGGTTGGGGCGGAGTTGTTTCGAAAAACAAACGTTTCTCAACGCTTCGCTATCCTTATTATCTCCCATAGACGGGGCCGTTATTCAATCGATTAAGCCTACCTTAATTTGGGAGCATATTCAATCATTTTCGTTATCCAGTAACGGTCTCAAGTACGAGCTAAGCCTGGTCGAACTATTTGACGGCCAAAGCCCGGCGGAGGCGATTGAGCGCAATCCTCCGCTATTGTACCGCCGTGGCTTGGGCCATAGTTTTTTGTACTACCCTATTGGCAATCGTGACTTAGAGTTCGGCAAGTCATACGCCTGGAAAGTTTCCCTGTACCGCGGCAAGCAGACGCTTTTATCCTCTCAAGTCTGGTCCTTTGCCGTGGAACGCCCAGCGGGCGAAGAGCGCGTCGTTTCAAACGGTGCCTATGCCATGCCGACAACGACGGCAAACGGGCGGCTCCATCAATTCTCGGAAGCAATACGCATTGGATTCGATAACAACGAAGGGGTGAAAGCCTTGAGCTATCGCATTATCGATCTGTCCAATGGCGGAGCGCAAATGGACAATTTGCCCCCCCTTAGTTCGCTCGTTGCCGGTCTAAACGTCTTTGCAATTCCCACGGCGGACCTCGCATTGATTCCGGGCAATGTGTACCAACTAGAGATGCACACCTCCCGTAAGCTCACCTATTTTATCAAGTTTCGCTTCGCGGAATCTACTAAGTAACCTGCTCCAGAAACATCCCACCTAATGTATAACGGACTTAAGCGGCGTACGGCCCTATCCCTTTCCGCCCTGCTCCTTTTTCAATCGTTTTTGGCAACGCCGGCGTATGGCCTATCCGGCGGACCTACCCAGCCTGAGTTTCGCCATAATCAGATCGTAGGGGCGGATAATCTGGTCGACGCATTTACCGGAAACTTTAATTACTCTATTCCGCTATTTGAGATGGGTGGATATCCCATCAATTTAACTTATGCTTCCGACCATAAGATGGAGGACGAGGCCAGCTGGGTGGGTGCGGGGTGGACGCTTAATCCGGGGGTGATTAGTCGGCAGGTGCGTGGACTGCCCGATGACTTTAGGGGAGAAGAAGTAGTCCACCGTGGAAACATGCGGTCGAACATTACTACGGGAGTTTCTCCGAGTATAAAGTTTGAACTTTTTGGCATATTTGGCATATCGCCGGGAATTAACTTATCGTACAACAACTACGCCGGATATAACCTATCCACCAGTATAAGTCCTTCGGTTAATGTCCTTGCAGCCTTAAACGGTGAATTTGCATCTCCGTTTAGCAAGGGGAAACAGAAAAATGACGCATCGCCCACGCCTTTAAAATCATTTGCGCAAAAGGCTCAGCAGGAGGGTTTTAGCAGTAGTCTTTCGGCCAACTTTAGCTCACGCTCGGGATTGCAGAGTGTTAGCTTTAATACGGGGTTCGATAGACTATCCAGCAGTATTTCACGTGGTTTTGGTGGGTTCACCTACACCCCGGTGGGAGAACTTCCTCGAGTAACCAACTCGGTGACCTTTGAAGTAAGTGGAGGCTTAAAAATCTTTTGGCCTGACGCTACGATGGCACGGCTCGCCGGTTACTACGTAGAGCAGCGTCTATCGCGTAACGTGGTCCGGCAACCTTCTTTCGGTTATCTATACCTGGAAGATGCAACGGACGAAGCGGCGGTAATGGACTACAACGTCGAAAAAGCGGGGGCATTGGATGAAAATACCCACCGACTTCCCATTGCTTTTGGAACACCGGATGCGTATGCGATATCGGGGATGGGCGTAACCGGTAATATTGAAGTCACCCGTAATGACCTGGGCGAATTTCGTCCATCCCGATCGCAGAATAGTGCCCTATCGGGAAGCGCAGGCGTAGAAGGTGCGTTCGGCAACCTGGTACACGCAGCGGTCAACGTTGAGGCCAATGTAGTGTCCGATACCCGTGGGGGCTGGACTGCGGGCAATGGTCTGCGCAACCAACTAAGCTTTCGAAGAAACCGCGATGCGGATGAGTTTAAATACTTGCGCTTGGTAGGCGAATCCAGCAATCATCTATCCAGTGAGTACTATGCGGCCATTGGCGAAGATCAGCCCATCACCGGCAGTTTAGAAAGGGGAATTCTATCGCCCATCACCAAAACATTTGGATTACGGCTACAGGGAGACCTCAAAAAGACCTTGTCGACATCCACGCGTGCCCCCATCGTTCAACCCGTCCCCTCCCTTACCCAGCTACCTAACCGACGCCCGCGCGCCACCCACGTAAGTTACCTTACCGCGGCCGAAGCGGTGCAAATGGGACTCCATGAGCGGATCGTTCGGTATCGCCCCTGGACCGAAAGTAGTGGCGATTTTGGAAGTTTGCCAAGTTATTCCGCCCTTGATCGTTGGAGTGAGGCGGCGGGAAGAAAGGGGCACCACATTTCTGAGATATCCGTCACTTCCCCTTCGGGACAGAGTTTCGTGTACGGGCTACCGGTATACAATACCCGAAAGGAGGAAGTGACCTTTAGTGTATCGGCAGAGAATACGGATCCTACCTCAAGCCTTGCAAGTACCGAAGGGGCACAAACCACACCGGAATTTGGCACCATTAGTTATGCGGGCAGTGAGGAAGACATTACCGTCGCCAACGATCGTGGTTTCGATCACTACTTCGACCAGATTGAAACACCAGCCCATCCCATCGCTCATTTGCTCACGGCGGCCTTGTCGCCGGACTACGTAGATCGAACGGACGACGGTCCTACGCAGGACGATGGGGGGGATTACCTCAAAATCGGCTACACCCCGCTGGTTACGAATAACGACCAGAACGCAAACGTGGGCTGGCGAACACCCATGGGAGAATACCGGGCCGTACTGCACGAGGGTAACTCTGCGGACCCCGACGACGATAAGGCAAGCTTTGTGTACGGCGAAAAAGAAATATACTACGTGCACCATATGGATTCCCGTACCCATCGCGCGGTGTTCTTCACCAGTGACCGGGATGATGCGCTGCCGGTGAACCGGCATGGGGTTGTAGAAACCTCAGCGGGAAAGCCCAGACTGCAAAAGTTGGACTCCATAAAGATCTTCACCCTTGCCTCCCTCCGGGAGTTCAACGTAGAGGCTGATGCCCTAAAGACTGTTCATTTTTCCTACGCACCGACCGGCTCAGCAAGCCAAATCAGTGGTAACCTTCCTAACGCCACAGCGGGTGGTGGCAAACTCACCCTGCAATCTATTAGCTTCACCTATGCAGATAACGAGCGGGGAAAGGAACATCCTTATTTATTTGATTATCGTACCGATGTCGTTATTGGAGGGGATACAACGAAGGCTACCTACCAACCGTTTCTGGTGGATCGGTGGGGTACCCAACGACCGGCTTTAACCGAGGGGTTAGATCCGATAATTTATCCGTATTCCGTACAGGATAAAGCGATTGCGGATACCTATTCTTCCCTAGGGAACCTTAAGCGAATTCTCCTGCCTTCCGGCGGCAACATTGAGATTGAATACGAGGCGGATGATTACGCCTACGTGCACGCTTCGCGGGCGGGCCAGATGTATAAAATTGCGGGCTTCAGCGAAAGCTTTAAGCCGTCCGCAGCCGGGATCTCGGAGGACTTGTACCGCCAGTCGGTAAAAGCTACGGTCCCATATTTATATACATACATCGACGTTGGGACCATACCCGGCAGGGAGGGTAGTGTACTGCCCGATAGGGACGAGCTGCGCCGTCTTTATTTGGAAGACGTGGAACAGCTCTATTTTAGTAGTGCAGTGACTCTTTTCCGCGACCGAGAAACGACGGAACGCGTAACTGGGTATGCGGATTTTGACCCAGATTTCCTGGAAGCAGTAGCGGGAGGCGGCGCAAGCGGAGGAGACCTGATCGTACTCAGGCTCCGTGGACTCACTAAAAACAACCGCGAGACCGAGCGGTCCAATTCCTACCATCCCTTTACCTATGCAGCCCTCGAGAAGATGCGCCTAGAAATGCCTCGGTTACTCTACGAAGAGGCGCCGACGGAAGGTTACGGGACTCCCGCCAAGCTATTCGCGGCATTTGAATACGTCGGTACGTCTCTACAAAATTATTTTGCCCGCCGCACCGGTCGAAACAACGCCCGCTCGGTGGACTTACCGACATCCTTCGTTCGCTTGGCCGACGCCGATTTTGGTAAATACGGCGATGGATCCAGAGTCAGTAGAATTATTCTGGATGATGCCTGGGCACCCGATCAGACTCGCTACGTAAAGCGCTATACCTATACCCGGGAGGATGAACTCACCGGGGAAATCATCAGCAGCGGAGTGGCCTCTAACGAACCGATGATTGGCAAAGAGGAGATGCTTTACGTAAACCAGGAAAAGAGTGTCGAGGGAAACTTCTTAGCACCCGATGAAACCTACTACAGCGAAGCACCACTTGGACTACAGTTTTATCCGGGCGCGCAAGTAGGATATTCTCGGGTTACGGTGACGGCGGAACTGGAGGAAGTTTACCAACAAAGCCAGCCGGGAACCACGGTGTTTGAGTACTTTACTACACGGGATTTCCCCGTGGTTGCCAAAGCGACACGGCCGGATCGCAAACGGATCAATCCCTTCACACGGCTTTTGCCCTTTGTATCTCGGGTAAAAGACTATCTAGCCTATGCGCAGGGGTTTGTTATACAAACGAACGATATGCACGGAAAGCAAAAAGCGTCATACGAATACGACGCTGGCGGATCCGTAATCAGTTCAACGGTTTACCATTACCTTGAACAACCGTCGGCGGGGGGCGTCGGCTCCCGTTTACTTAATAACAAGGTCGATTTGGTTAACCAAACCGGATCGGGTGGTGTCAACGCCGTAACCGGTCTATTGGGAATCGATCTTGACGTTTGGACGGAAACCACCGAAGTGGAGTCTAACTCTTTCGGCGGAGGTGTACAAATAAACGGTGAGACCTCCGTATTGCCGTTTCCTCCGTTCCCCCTGGCTGGAGTGTTTTCCTACCCCCAGATAACCCGGGCGGAAACCTCCGTTCGTACGGCTACGACAACTAAGTTGATTAGGCGCTACGGAATTCTCGATCGCGTCGAGGTCACCAACAACGGATCTTCATTGGCAACCGTTAACCACCGTTGGGATGGGTTGACTGGACAAGTACTTTTGAGTAGTATCCAAAACGAATTTGACCAACCAGTCTATACTCAGAATCTGCCTGCGTATTGGATGGAACCACACCGTGGAATGCAAGCCGCTTACCGAAATCAGGGGGTAGAATTCCAGAATACTATAGTAAAGGATGGAAGATTATGGGTAGCCGATACCATTCAAGTCGCTAATCTGATCGAGGGTGACGAGGTCATTTGCTATTTACGCGAACCGTCTAGGCAGCGCCATAGATTTTATGCGACCATGTACAAAGATTCCATACGTCTTATAGATGAACTAGGCAAACTAGGAAATACCGTAGCGATACCTACAAATTCGGACGCTTACGTCAGTAAAATCTTATCTAGCGGGAACCGTAACCAAGTAAACGCGAAAGCGGGTCAAACCGTTTCTCTCAACCCACCTACGCAAGATGAAGGATGGTGGTCAGTTGATCTCCCCTCAACCTCCGTATTGAGTTCCAATGCAACCGTTTACTTAGATGATTGGGCACTCATTTGTGACAGTATCGCTGATTACAGTACTGGAACACCAATAGACACTACGTCTAACTGTGAGTCTGGATTTAGTAATGTAGTGCAAAGGCATCCTATTGTAGACGAGGGTGAATGTACGGTCGACAACTATAACTGGGCAGAGTTGAAAGATTCACTTTGCCCTTCGGATTGCGAAGAACTGTTTTTTCGATATGCAGATTTTTTATTGATAGCCGATATATGGGAGTATATTGAGTGTACATCGAGTAATACATATCGCGTATATCAGAATGACGAAACATGGGTAAAGATTAGAAGCTGTGAGTTTCTCGACAATGGAAACAACATTCACATGAGAAGCTATAGCGGTACTACTCACGTAGAGGATATTCACGTAACTAACGCTGGTATGCTTTGTAGTTCGGATGGAGGAGATATTGTGATTGACTGTTCTCAGCGTGGCCTACGGCAGGTATCGACAAGTGAAATGAGGCTCGAACTGCAAACACCTGATTTATGTGCTCACTGGAAACCAGGAGATCAAAATCCTTATCTACTTGGCGAACGTGGCAACTGGCGTCCGCAAGCGAATTACGTCTATAAGGAGACGCCAAGAGGTTTCTCCACGGTAGTAAGTGGACCATCTCCCATCGATGATTCTAGAAACAACTATACTCAACCACTAATTTATACCGACGGTACCTTTGTTGAATACTTGCCATTTTGGTTCAAGGGTGAAAAATATCAAAACGGAGCAAGTCATCAATTGCAAAACCGCGTCACCAAATATGACGAAAAGGGACACGATATTTCCACCCAGGACGCGCTAGGCATTCATAGTGGGGCGCAGTATGCACACGGAAGACAACTTCCCGTAAGTGTAGCGCAAAACGCTAAATTTAGCGACATTGGTTTTGATGGTTTTGAAGATTACCTGTACACCCCCGGTGCCGGCGATGAACGTTGGGAGCGTCATTTTGGGATGCTTGGAAGCAGGCTCGATGTAGATGCCTACCGAGACCAGGTGGTGAATTCCGTCGCGCACACTGGAAAGCACTCGGTTGCTGTAACGGGAGGGGGGTCAGCGATTGTACAGTCTTTCGCAACCAACTACTGTGATCCGGATACCGGAGGGTGTGACGGTCTTCAAGATTGCGATTGTATTGCAGAATTCGCTCCGCGGGCAGACAGCACCTATTTAGTATCCGCCTGGGTGGCATCATCTACCAGTATTCTGTCCGGTCGTAGCCCTGCGAGCCTTGATGGCACCGCTATGGGAATAAATAATCCTTCGGCTTCCGCTCATTTATCTGTAACCGCATCGATCGGAGGATCTACATTTGACGTGGCGTTGGCTTATGCGCAGGGTCCCATCGTTGATGGATGGCAGCAAATAAGTGTACCGGTAACAATTCCGGCGAACGCTGAACAGATATCCATACGCATAGAGCCGCCACAAAGTAGCAGTGGTACACAGGTTTTCTACTTCGACGACATTAGAGTCCAACCCTATCAATCAGAGATGACAAGCTATGTGTATGATCCACATACACTTCGCCTGATGGCTCAACTGGACGATCGCGGCTATGCAGTGTATTACGAATACGATGATGAAGGTATGCTTATTCGTCAAAAAAGGGAAACGGAGCGAGGCATTATGACCATTACCGAACAGCACAGCAATATTGCCCCTCAGAATCGTTCCAGTCGCTAATCTTGTAATTATGTGCCATCAATACAATTGGAAACATTTTTTAAAAATAATATTCTTGCTCATTGTTTTAGGCCAAAATAAGCTGATTGGCCAAGTTGAGACGACAATATATGGCACTCGTATTTATAGGAATCAGTACTTCCCAGCAAATCAGCGAGAGATGAATATGAGCACTACTCAAACGGGTTACAGTTCGGATTCTATAGCATATATGAATTACGATGAATGTTGCGGTGTTTTTCAAATGGATTTAACGAATGAATATGATATTCCAGTAAAAGTATTCGAGAGCAATGGGTATTATTATATTCTCAGTACTCATAATAAAGCATCTGAAGCCCCACCGTTCCATGATTACATTCCACAATATGGTGCGCTAGTAAAATATCATCCGGGTGGAAAACAAATTTGGAGATATGAGACAGAATATGGGAGCTACTTCTACGATGCCAAGGTCATGCCGAATAATACTATACTGATAAGTGGTAGAAAAACAAATTACTTTGATGATGATATAGGACAGCCTATATTATTAAGCGTATCAGAAATGGATGGTACTGAAAATTGGACAAGACTTTTTAGCAAAGAAGAGTATACTACTTCTTTTGGTCCAATTGCTCAATCTGAATATCTTCCAAAGAAGGATACGAATACGCTAGTTTTAGGCGCTCAAATTGACAATGACACGGATTCCACCAGAGTCATTACTACGTCAAGATTCAGCAATGTGCAGCAAGGCCTTGTGAATTCAAAAATGCATCGGATTGCTTCACACAATGGCAAGACTGCTTCGGCATTTTACTACAATAACTCTGTTAAATTGACTAACGGGCACTTTATAGCTTGCGGCAGTGTCACCTATGAGAAGCAACATGGTCTATTAACAGAGTTCGATTCTTTTGGTAATGTTCTTCGGTGCGCTGTGTCGGAACAAAATGTTGATTATCATGACCTATCAATCTTGGAAAACGGGAACATAGTTGTTTCTGGATCTTCAATGGTTTCTGATACTACTCTTGTCGGATCGTTATGGCTTCTGGCAGCTAATTTTACTCCACTCGATCACATTTCTTGGCCTGAAGATCTTTATTCAGTAAACAATATTGTATCAACTACGCACCAAGATACCAGCATAATATACGCAGCGGCGCGAGGTGCACGTCAAGAGGCTTTCATTTTGAAACTAAAGATCAATGGAATATACGATCAAACAGTATCTAGAGCCACTATACGTTCCACGCCTACAGACTACTATTTCAGCCCTATAAGTACGCATCAAGTTGATACCCTGACTAATGGGGTGGAGCAAAAAATTGCTTATACAAATGATAAGAAAAGTCTGCTTTATACACACGCTTCAGTAATATCTAATTTTGGAATCTTTAAAATATTACATGCAAAAATTCCTATAGGGCTAGATGTTCCTTGCTTGAAAAGAAAGCAATTATACCCACAGTCTTTCACAGACTTTTCGATGTTTTCAAAATCAATGACTTCCGAAGCTTTTGTACAAAGTATCACATCAAATGAGGGGGGGAATTGGAAGCTTAAACCTTCTGTCATTACAAGATGCACACCTGACTCTATTAGTGTTTGTGGCACTTCACAACCTATTGTAACTGGTGGATACTTTACAATACCAGCTATAAATAATTGCGCTTACAGTGAAATTGCTGTACGTGTGGTAGATAATCTTGGCAAGACATATACTGTTGACTATACAAATTCTACTAGTGAAATAACTCTTGATCTAACCGATGCCCCACGCGGGCTCTATTTTATACAGTACTTCGATCCGTACGGAAGCTCAATATATCATACAATCAATCTCAAACTCGTACAATGAACAAAGGAAAATTAACAATTAAATCAATAACCGTCGGTATAATTTGTGTGATTAGCAGCATTGTTTCCGCGTCTAATGTTGTCGTTACTACAATCAATGATTCAGGAGAGGGCTCATTGAGAAACTCAGTTGCCAGCGCTAATGCCGGAGATAGTATCTTATTCTCAGACATGATTAATTCTTTTTCCATTAATCTTTTATCACCAATAATACTCGACAAACAATTATTTATTGTCGGCAACGGATACGAAGTAACAATTATAAGTGGTGGATCAACAACACGAATTTTTGAGATAACACAAGGAGCACAGGTCGAAATTAAGTATCTAAGTGTTATTGATGGGAATGCTTCTGTTCCCGGAGGCGGAGCACTACTAATTGACGAAGGAAGCGCTATTTTATCTTCAGTCAGACTTTCTGGCAATCAAGCAGCTGACGCCGGAGGTGCTATCTACGTTGGCCCATCTGACACACTATATATTTACAATTCCAAAATTAATTATAATTCTGCAAATAAGGTTGGTGGGGCTATATCTCAACAATCTGAATCATTTGTTCAAATTGAAAGGAGTGAAATATCAAATAATTTTTTGACTAAGGGTGGGGCAGGTTTAAATTCTTACTCAGCCGGAGGAGGGTTATATAATACGGGAGGAATTCTAATAATAACTTCTTCCACAATAGCGCATAACTCTGCTCTTGGCCTTAATGAGGCTCGCGGAGGTGGCATTCACGGCGTAAATAATAGTACTATTTCAGTTGATAGGTCTACAATATCAGGAAACACTAGTGGTGTCGTTGGTGGAGGTATTTATAATAGTAAGGAAATGGAAATATTTAGGAGTACTATTATGTACAACCAAAGTGCAGATGGCGGCGGTTATGCACAACAGGAGCCAGCCGCAAATTTAGATATTTCAGGGACGGTGATAGCGAACAACATTGGCCCAGTCGCTAATCCCGATATCCTAGTATCAGATGGAATGAAAAACTCTGGCGGGTACAACTTTATTGGTAAGGATCCTGCTCGACAATTTCTGCAAAGAGCAACGGACTTGGAGGGTTTACCAAGTGAGTGGCATCCGCTTGCCAATAATGGAGGATATACTTTATCTCATCTACCTGTTGCTGGTAATCCGATCATAGATCAGGGTGATCCAAATGACGACAGTCGTGATCAAATAAACAAGCCGATCTATGGTGGTCGCCGCGAGATCGGTTCATTAGAACTATCCCCTCCCATTTTCTACGCAGACTTTGACGGCGACGGCTATGGCGACCCAGACGTTTTTGCCTACGGTGAGGTCCCACCCGATAACTACGTAGCTGACGGCTACGATAATTGCCCAAATGATTACAACCCTAACCAAAATGACGGTGATCGTGATGGTGTTGGCGATGTGTGTGAAGGGGATTATGTAGAAGAAGACGAATTTTTCTTGGCTGCGGATTGTGCAACGGTTGGAGACAAGTTCACTATTCGGGTGGACACCGCCGGGGGTGGAGAAATTTATGCAAGGTACAATGGGCCGGTTTCGACGGGCAATCCTCCTCCAGATTTACCCGAGAACCGCGTGCGGTTTATTATCCCCAATGCCATTGCAGGAAGCTATACCTTATTCGCCCGCGTTCGAGCCCCGACGGCTACTTCAGATTCTTACTGGGTTCGTATCAACAACGGTGCCTGGGTGAACTGGAATCAGGGTTTACGTTCTTCCGTTTTTGCCTGGAATGAAGTAAGTGGTAGTCCCTTCAATCTGATCAGCGGAGAAAACAGCATAGATTTTGCGTACCGGGAACCGAATACAGATCTCGAAAAAATTTATTTGTCTATTGGTGGTACTTTACCAACCGACGGTCCGGGGGGCTCAGCCTACTCTTGTACACCGGATGTGCCCCTCCAAGAAGTATTCTGGCTTGAGGCTGAGTGCGCCGAGGTCGGCAATAACTTCAGCACCGTATTGGATAACGCGGCTTCGAACCAGCAGTTCTCGGTTTACATCGGGCAAAACTCGATGAGTACACCGCCGGCGGATGTACCAGAGAATCGCATCCGATTCACCTTGGATAATGCACTTCCGGGCTTTTATAATCTTTTTGCCAGAGTTAGAAGTCCAAACGGGGGAGATTCGGACTCATATTGGATACGGGTAAATCAGGGCGCTTGGCAAAGATGGTTTCAGGGGGTTGCTTCCTCCACATTTGCCTGGAAGGAGGTAGTTGGAAACTCCTACGAACTTCGGCAAGGGTATAATACCGTAGACATCGCCTACCGTGAGGCTAATGCTCAGATTGATAAAGTGTACATCGCGATTGGAGGTTTGATGCCTGCCTCAGGCATGGGCTCTCCTGCAACCAATTGCAATTAAACTTTTCACTACCACTATCTTCCCTAAGCGTCCATTAATATGTCTCGTTTACTTCTAATAATTGCATCTGTAATCTTTGCCTACCTACCCTACGCTGTAGGCCAAACCTTCGTCAATCAGATCGAGGGCACCCCGCTTACCGTACAGGAGGTTTTTACCGTACAGGATGTGTTACTGGAGGGCCCGGATGCGCATCAGTCGGAACCACCATCAATCGATAATCGGATTGTTTTTGAGGTATTACGTAACGGTCAAGATCCCGTAGAGGTTGGCGCTTACACGATAACTATTGAGGTCCGGTTCTGGAAAATTGGGGATGCATACCACAATTCAGCCACGCGATCGAAAATCTACGAACTTACCGTAGATGCCAACAGTGCGGGCGGTAAAACACCGCTGTTGGCTCCTGCATTTCAGGACAGCCGGCGGATGGAGATTGAGATCCGAAATCTTACCTTTAATGGTGATCCAACCCTACCGCAACCCTCACCCCGGATGCGCCTTATGGGCGAAGTTTCCATCCCCCCCGTACCGTGCGGTCTGGATGTAACTGCCATTCCCCAGGAAACGTTTTTTACCAACTCGCCTTACCCGGACAGCGTAGCCATGGTAAGCTTTATTGATTGTGCCGATGAGTACGACTTTGAATATACTTTCTATGACTCCGACAGCCGGGAGGGCCAACTTCTTAGTTCGCCCGGCGGCACAACTTTAACGCTGGATGATCTCTTCCGAAATAATGCTACTCGCCTTACTTCTACCTCGCAATTTTTCCGGATATTTGGACTTTACCGTGAAGGTTATGTTATTGGCAGATATCGCGGAGTCAGCTACGAAAATGGCCTGCGCATATATACCCCCTGGAGCAGCTATGGAAAGCAGGCGTGGGAAGGCACAACATTAAACCCGGCCATCATTGAGGTAGGACACCAGTCGGAATATAACTGGAAGGCCACAACGAACTTTGCCGAGGATGCAAAACAGTTACCGGCGGTTAGCTATCTAGATGGCACCATGCGCGGCAGGCAAAATCTAGTGCTGCAGTACGGGGAAACGAATGGACCGCCGGATCCTAGAACGGAATTCGTGATAGGACAACAAACAATCTACGACGCTATGGGACGTCCGGCTGTTTCCGTGCTGCCGGCCCCGATATATCCGGAACGTACGGCTGATCATCCACTGAAGTTTGATGAGTCCGTTCTGGCCCGTCCCCTTGGAGAACCCGAGCAAGGCCCGTACCGTGTTTACGGCAAGCAGGAGGTAGAATCGACGGAAGAATGCAGTGCCGAACCGATGAGTCCTTACGCCGGTGCTGGCCGGTTCTACAGCCGAGAAAATGACCGTATAGATAGTACGAACGCATTCGTTCCGAATGGTGAGGGGTACCCCTTTGCGGTTACCCGCTATACGCCAGACAATACGGGACGCGTGCGGACACAGGGTGGGGTGGGGCCTCGGCTTCAAGTTGGCGAACACGATACACGCTACTTTTACGGCAAGCCCAACCAGTGGGAACTAGACCGTTTGTTCGGAGTGAACGTAGGTAGAGCCAGCCACTACCAAAAGACGATGGTCATAGACCCTAACGGACAGGCTACCGTAAGTTATTTGGATGCTAAAGGACGGACAGTTGCCACCGCTCTGGCTGGGCAATCGCCCCCTAACCTGATCCCCATCAAACAAGTTCAGGCTGGCTTCGGCTTCACCGTCGATGCCTCCGACACTACCGGCAGAACCTTTATTTTCAATAATACTTCCCTTGCCGCAACATCCTATAAATGGAAATTTGCGGAGTTAGACTCTACTACGGAGCAAAGCCCTGTGTATACCTTTCCGGAAACCGGAACCTATGTAGTCTGCCTTACGGCTACGGACAGCGAGGGTTTGGTCTCAGATCAAACGTGTCAGTACGTAAGGGCTACCCCCCAACCGCGGATGGTACGGGACACCATCATTTTGCAACCCGGTCTTAACCTCGTAGGACTGGATGTAGCCCCCCGTGATGCCCGGCCAGCTTCGGTCTTTGCCTCCGTAATTGCCGATAATAATCTTCTTTACGTGCAGGGGCGAGACACTTTAGGTGGACTTGAGCTATACATCCCCGAGATCAGCGAGGAGGACAACGTACTCAAAGCTCTTCAGGTAGGCCGGGGGTACATGGTCGGTGTTGAGCAGCTCGACACCTTAGTAGTGGAAGGTATCGCAGTCGATACTACCTTTCGACCAACATTGTACCCCGGGGTCAACTTACTGACTTACTTACCGCGCTTACGAACGACTCCCGCTGATTTTCTATCCTTCTTGACTCCCGGCACGCTCGAGTTTGCCCGCGGATATGCGGGGCGCTTCTATACTTACCGGCCTAATCTAGATCCTGCGGGTCAACCGTTCCTACCCACCAATGGTCAAGCCTACGAAATTGTCGTCACCGAACGCGTCCCCGGCCAGACCTGGACGGATCCCTATACTGAGGAGTATTTTGACAGCATCGGTGCCAACGAGGGGTTTGAATTGTACGATGTGGGCATTGACACTACCGCACTGAATCGCAGTATTTTGAGTATCCAAGATGAGAATGATTATACGCTTGGTGGCCCGTCAGAATCCGCCCCACCTCTAACAGGCAATGCGGTTGAAGTAAGCATACTAAATAATGTACGCTACGGCGATCGCGTCGAATCTAGCTTTAGTCTACTCGTTGCGGCTAACGGTTATTACGATATTTGTTACGCCTTAGAGGAGGCTGAATCCTATAGCGAATGCTGTTCAACCCCCGAGGACTGTTTTGACTGTTACTACGACATTACGGTGGAAATTTCAGCCAGCAGCCTATGCTCCGATGAGGTGAGCGGGTTTACGAGCTTGCCCGTCGTGTTTCAAAGGAATAGTGTACGTTCAAGTGGTGACTACTCCGGTGATTGCTTTGCCGGTAGCGAGCTTGACATGAGTAATCTCTTGCTGGGGGTAGGTGAATACCACATCACCAAATCGGTCCGCTTAAGTGAAAGCCGGATTGATTCCGCCCGGCAAAAATTCTTAGCGGATGGCTCCTGTGTGCAAGCGAGCGAGGAATTCACCGCGGCCTATATCGCCCAGATCGATACTAGTGGATGCTATGAATGTGATTGTAGTCTTCCCGCCGGTATGCAACCGGATAGCTGCGCGGACTTCTGCACCTACCTTTCACCCTGTGACGTTCTGCTTATACAAATGCGGAGTGATGTTCAGCCGACCGGTCAGTACGCTCGCTACGTAGTTCAAACCAACAGTTTGGGAGATGTGCTGGGTTACACGGCAGACCCCAACAGCCCCCTATCAATTTTTACAACTGATCCAGCAACTTCAAAACCATTTTTTGCCGGGCTGGATTGGGACGGTGAAACCGTCTTGGTTGACGGGGACAACCTGATGGTAGAAAATCTTACCGTCCAGCAATTTGTAGAAAACTTCGATACCGCTTGGGTTGGGGTGCTGCTTGAGTATCATCCAGAGCGCGGGCTCCTGGACTTCTGCCAAGAGCGCGTTGATTTTACTAATCAATCTTCCCTGGTTTCAAGTTATGCATTCGATGATCTGCTCAGGGGAATACACACTTATCAATCGGCCAGTTCCGCGCTTGGATTTTCCTCGTCTGCTTCCCTCATGTCTTCAGCTGACATCAAATCAGCATTGGATCGATTAGTGGCAAACGATGCATTTTTCGTACCTAATACTAATAGTAGTTTGGAGTCGGAATTTAAAGCTGCGCTGTACGGACATACTGGTGCGCCGCAGAACAACTTGGATAATATACTGCCGCGTCAACTCAATGCCCTGTTTTCCTCCGATCCCACCGGACAAAATAATTGGGTATGGCCCACGACCGATCCCGCACAGGCCTACCAGCGGGACATTGCCTGGCAAATGTTACGCGACTTGTACCTAAGCCGAAAAAGCACCTTCATCGAACAGCAGCAGTATGCCTACGGACAGAACAACTCTACTGCGATACACGGAACCAAATGGCAGTGTCTAGACCAACCCGCGTGCCAGGGTTTTCCCTGTAGCACACCCAGCGGATGCTCCGCTGCCGATCAGGATATCTACGGTCAGTATACCGCCCGGGTTGTTTTTACCACGCAAACCGAGGTAGTGCAAGCCGGGGTTCCCAGCAGCGTAGATCAGCTCCTAAACGAAGAACCCTATATTGGTCTACAAGGGCAGTTAAGGAAAACGGAGAACGAACGCTGTGAGAGCGCGTGTGCGGATTACGTACCGATTTGGCAAGAACAGCTCCGTGGCTGTTCGGGCATCGATTCAACCGATATACCAATCATCATCGATGAGTTGCTGGCTATTTGTGCTACCGGTTGTGGATCTGGGACCGGGGGGCAACCGCGCGCGGTATCCTCCGTTCCGGAAGGCATTCCTTCCCCAGGTGCTTACCGAACTTTTGTGGAGGTAGTAACCGCATACTTCAATGATTCGGTTTGCATCACAGGTGATTGCAACCCCTATTTGATTTCGACGCCGGCCCCATCAGAGTACGATGAATACGCCGGCACGTTAACCATTGGGTCGGCGCAGGTACCCATGTGGCTCTCGCTAAACCGTACGTTTCTGGAGTCCCGGTGGGACTACCTACTGGAAGATTGTGCTTGCTCCGAGTGTGAAGCTCCCTCGGTAAGTACAACCTATCTGTCGACGGATCAGATAGCTGCCATGGCGGCGCTCAATCGCATGCCGGTCTCTCGCCTCGAGCAGACGCTCTCAGTCATCAGTGATTTTATTGAAGGACAAACTGCCGGTCTCTTCCCGACGCAGGATCTGGTGATTCCGGCAGAATTTAATCCCGCTGGCCGCTTCTGTGCCACGCGCGATGAGTTGCTGCAGGAACTGGGCAGTTCGCCCAGCGCGGTCTGTGGTGGTGATAGTGTTGACGTAGCGGCCCTCCAGGCTCAGCAACTCAACGCTGCCTTTGGCTGGTCCCGCACCTGGGTGGACTACGCTCGGCTGATTGATTCTTCGCAAACCTGTTTGATCTGCGCTGATCCGGCCGCCGAAATCCCCCCTCTGTCTGCACCGGTGGATGATTGTCGGCAGGAACTGCTGACCCGCGCCGAAGAAGAGGCCGGCTTTTACTACACCCAGTACACGGCTGCTCTGGTCGACAGCTTCGAACTTGCCCTGCGCCGGCAGTGCCTGGAGGGCATCACGGACAAGCTACGGATGCGGTACGTGCCCTATACCTACCACTATACCCTTTACTACTACGACCAGGCCGGCAACCTGGCCCTGACGGTACCGCCCCACGGAGTTGCCCCGCTGATGGATCCCGCCAATGATTCCGTAGCGGTGAGCCAGTACCGGGCAGCGATTACCGAGAGCCTTCCCCCAAGCGGGGCTTTAACTACGATACTACCGCAGCACCAACTACTGACACATTATCGATACAACAGTTTCAATGAGGTAACGCTCAGCGATGCTCCCGATCGGGACGTAGCGGAAACCTGGTACGATGCGCTGGGCCGGCCGGTGCTGAGCCGCGACGGCCGGCAGGATTCGCTGGAACGGGCCAGCTATACCCTTTATGACAATTTAGGGCGCCCGGTAGAAGTGGGTGAATTGGCTGGAGTAACTGCTACTACCTTATCCGAACGTGTGGGCTCGGCTCGTTCCGGAGGGTTGTCCGCTTTCTTTGGTGGAGCGGCGCGCTACGGGGTCACGCGAACCTACTACACCGAAAGCCCCCTGACGAGTCTACCCGTAGCTACCCAGGAACTTACGCTCCGTAACCGCGTGGCGGCAACCACCTACGCAGAACAGCTTTCCCCGTCTCAGGGGGCGGATGACGACTATGCGTTTGCCAGCCACTACGGCTACGACATCGCCGGAAATGTCTCCCAGCTTATACAGGAATTCGTGGAGCTGGAGGACCTGGCGCAGCGCTTTAAGACACTGGAGTATACCTACGATCTGATCTCCGGCAACGTGCACTATCTGCACTACCAGCGCGGGCAAGCCGACCAGTTCAGCTACTACTATACCTACGACAAGCTGAACCGCCTGAGTGAGGCCTTCAGCAGCGAAATTGAGACCAACTACACCGGAAGCAACCTGTGGAAGCGGGAGGCGGCCTATCAGTACTACGACCACGGCCCGCTGCGCAGAACCGTATTGGGACAAGACCGACTTCAGGGATTGGACTACGCCTATACGCTACAGGGTTGGATAAAGGGGTTGAACGGTTCGCTGGGTGATGACTACCAGGAAACTAGCCGCCAGGATATGAACATGGACGGCTTCCGAAACGAACCCGGTTACGTACTGGACTGGGTAGATAATCGGGACATTTACCGCTGGGCTAACCAGTACTTTCACGGGGACTATGAGCCGATCGGGGGAGGGCTCTACTCGCCCTTCGATGCCGATCTGCCGCCGGACCATGAGCTATTCAACGGAAATATCGTTCGTCACTATAAATCGACGGTGGTGGATAGTTTCCGTACCGCGGCCCTCGTCGGCGAGTACGATCAGCTCAACCGTGTGCGCTACGGCAATCAGGTGTTTTACGGTCAGGAAACGCGACCGGAAGAGATTGTCTCCCCCGCCTACGCCCACCTACTAAAGGCGGTGGAGGCGCCGGCGTACGATGGGGCCGGGAACGTTCGCTACCTGGATCGCTGGTACCGGGCCGGGGACGGCAGCGGCACCGTCAGTGGAGCGCACAATCGCTTGAACTACGGTTACCGGCCGGGTACTAACCTACTTACCTCCGTGCAGGCCAGTCGGGCCGGCAGTGCTCCAACCGAAACGTACCAGCCCTTCCCGTTCCTGGACGGGGAGTACGCTTACGCTTACGATCGTAGCGGCAATCTGGTCCAGGAAATCAACCCCGACCAGCAGAGTCGCATCGACTGGAACGCCTACGGTAAGGTAACGGAGGTTGCCATCACGCCCGGCGAGCAGAACA
Source organism: Lewinella sp. IMCC34191 (assembly GCF_003390935.1). Taxonomy (GTDB): domain Bacteria; phylum Bacteroidota; class Bacteroidia; order Chitinophagales; family Saprospiraceae; genus Neolewinella. The sequence continues at coordinate 102,495 of NZ_QNQZ01000013.1, forward strand.
CTGAGGGAGCAGGTTCCCTTACCCGCTTTGCCTACGGTCCGGATCAGCAGCGGTGGGTGAAGTGGCGCTTTACCGGCCAGGACGGTGGAGTAGGGGAGCCGGAAAACGCTACGACTACCTACTACGTACGCGACGCGCAGGGGTCGGTTCTGAGCACGTACGCCCGTGAGCAAGCCTACAATACTGCAAGTGGGAATTACACCGATGTGAACCCGTTCACGCTAGCGACGAATTACCTCTATGGCTCGTCGCGCCTGGGGGAAGTCGTGCGCAATTTACCGCTGACACAGGGCAATACGCCAGCCGATGCCTTCGGCCTGCGCCGGTACGAACTGACCAACCACCTTGGCAACGTCGTAAGCACGTTTGGCGAGGAGGTGGTTGACTATACTGACATTACGGACCGGACGTACCGAGTACCGGCCGTGGTGAGTCACCGGGACTATTTTGCCTTTGGAATGGAGCTGAACCGACAGGGGGAAGCCAATCACGCCGGCCAGGGTAGCGCAAGGCTGCAACTGGACGACTACCGTTACGCGTTCAACGGAAAAGAAATCGATAGCGACGGGGAGTGGGGCAGCGGTACCACCGCCTACGACTACGGGTTTAGGATCTATAATCCTCAACTAGGTCGGTTCCTGAGCGTGGACCCCTTGAGTCCGGACTATCCGGAACTGACGCCGTATCAATTTGCTAGTAATACACCAATTGCTGCCATAGATGTAGATGGGTTGGAGATGCAATGGATCAATGACATAGTTGATTGGTTCAAGTCGGCACTTGATAACAAAAAGAAATCATGGGAAGACCGAATTGCGCATGGTACCCGCAGAGCTAAGAGTGGATATGAAGGAAGCAACCACGCTATAAATAACAGCTTGCCGCTATCGCAGGACTTTAAGGATCTTCTACATTCAGTTGAGTTTAACTCAGGAGTAGCTGAGATAATGGGAGTTCATCTTGAGCCTACACGCGAGGTAATCGGGCTAATGCATTCTTCGGCTTCAGTTATGAACAGCATGTTTGATGCAGCGATAGCCGCTGATGAAGGGGAGTATGCTTCGATGAGTGCTTCTTTGGTATTCATTCCTCTTGATGTTATGACATTTGGAAAGGGGTCAAAGGCTTTTAGTTTTGCAGGCGATAAAATAGCAGGTCAGATCGGCCGAAATGCAGATGAAATCGCTGGAACTTTCAAAGCTGAGAGTAGTGATTATGCCGTTGAGTTTCTCGGTAACGTTGATCTAAAAGATGGCGTTATGACTGTATCAGAGTTAGCTATATATCCGGTTGGAGCAGTTGCTAATGAAGCGAAGAATGAAGTCGGGACTAGGAACGTGGTCAGCTTGCTTCGAACACTTGAAGAATATGCAAGAAAAGAGGGGGCTTCAGAGTTAAGGATCACCGGTACGAGAGTAGCCAATAGCTCTTCAGCGAACCCTGGTCACACCGCTGACATTGTACGTAAATTGGATTAGCCAGTAGCTATGTTTGATATTGGAAAATATATAGTGGTGTTTGAAAGGGCTTTTCAAGCGTCAGATGACGATATGCATTCTGCTTTGGCTGCATTGAAGGCTGAAGGTGCTACGGCAGTAACCGCAGTCCTTGTGTTAAAACGGTACCTGGATTTATCGACACAAGAGGCCGATGACGCCGTACTGCAATCCCGATTATGGGATAGCGATGGAGCACTCATTTTACGTAAGAGTTTTAATAGCCTTCTTGAAGAAGAATAGAATTTATTAATTGCTATTACTAAGTGGATAATAACTACCAAGGCAGGGATGTTTGCTGCGACGGATTTGTTTCACTTCTTACTAATGCGGACGACCGTGGATTTTCTGTTATTATTGGAAAAAATGATGTAGATAAGAAGTATGAATTAGAATTCAAATCTTTATTAGAAACCGATATGAATAAATTTGTCCCGCTCGTAAGAAACAGTGCTGAAGTAACAAACGCGGGCTTAACTAACGTGAGTTTATCTGGCAGAATACGAATTAACTTTTGTCCATTTTGTGGGAATAGATTGTGCTAATTTAGTTCGCGCCCAGTGATGTGCGGTAACGAGGCTGCCCTACACCTACCACTATACCCTTTACTACTACGACCAGGCCAGCAACCTCGCCCTGACGGTACCTCCCCACGGAGTTGCCCCGCTAATGGATCCCGCCAATGATTCCGTAGCGGTGAGCCAGTACCGGGCAGCGATTACCGAGAGCCTACCCCCAAGCAGGGCTTTAACTACGATACTACCGCAGCACTAACTACTGACCCATTATCAATACAACAGTTTCAATGAGGTAACGCTTAGTGATGCTCCCGATCGCGACGTAGCGGAAACCTGGTACGATGCGCTGGGCCGGCCGGTGCTGAGCCGCGACGGCCGGCAGGATTCACTGGAGCGGGCCAGCTATACCCTTTACGAAGATTTGGGGCGCCCAGTAGAAGTGGGTGAATTGGCTGGAGTAACTGCTAATACCTTATCCGAACGTGTGGACTCTGTTCGTTCGGGAGGGTTGTCCTTTTTCTTTGGTGGAGCGGTGCGCTACGGGGTAATCCGAACCTACTACACCGAATGCCTCCTGACGAGTCTACCCGTAGCTATCCAGGAGCTTACGCTACGTAACCGGGTGGCGGCAAACACCTACGCAGAACAGCTTTCCCCGGGTCAGGGGGCGGATGACGACTATGCGTTTGCCAGCCACTACGGCTACGACATCGCCGGAAATGTATCCCAACTGATCCAGGAATTCGTGGAGCTGGTATACCTTGCGCAGCGCTTAAAAAGTTGGAATAAACCTACGATTTGATCTCCGGCAACGTGCACTATCTCCACTACCAGCGCGGGCAAGCCGACCAGTTCAGCTATTATTATAGCTACGATAGACTGGACTATAATAACTCGACAAAATTTTCCTGAAAAATTATTGCTTGAACAACGGGATTAACCAAAATATGTATATCTTGCAAAAAGGCTAATTGCCTAGTTCTAACACTCACCTACACTCATATGAACCGCATTTCCTGTGTGGCTTGCCTATTTATTGCTATCCTGCTTTCTTTTAATAAGGTACAAGCGCAAATTGATCTTCCCCAGTACACCGGCATATATGTCACTTTTAAAGATTTACCGGCGGTACTACAAACGAAGCCAGCGTACTCCCAATTACTCAATCAGATTTCCAATAAATTTGAAACTGATTCGACAGTTGTCGCCTTCCCTAGGGCAAAAGGGGGTATTCTTAGAAAAACGAATAGAATCCACCTACGCAATCCCAAGATTTATCCTCTACTCCAGTCGCTATTAGAGTCGAACCCCTTAGTTGAATCCACCGAACTAATAGGGAATAACGTGGTCGCTACTACATCCTTGATTCGGAATCCATCGGGGAAACAGGAATCAAGTGCATTGCCTCCGACTCCTGAATGCGGCAGTCCATACTCTTATAACGATCCTGGAGCTATATCAACTAACCATATTGATTATATGCAGCTCCCTTGCGCTTGGTCTCTAACTCAGGGTTCACCAGCCATATCCATAGGTGTTGTAGACAACTATTTTCATCCCACTCATCCGGACTTAAGTGGAAAGATTGACGGCGTTTACGGAAACACATTTTTGGGTAGTGATAATCACGGAACTGCCGTAGCTGGTGGCGCGGCTGGCATCGTGAACAACAATCTGTGCGTCGCTGGAGCGGGATTCAATTCACACGTTAATCTTTATGGCTGGGCTCCAGGTATTGTAGAGCAAATGTTACAGGCACACTACGACGGTAATCCGATTATCACCGTTAGTGTATCTAATACAAGTTGGTTAAACGGCAGCAAAATAGCAAGGGAAGCGGCTCTAGAAATCACTCGGGGTGGTTCGTTAATAACTTTTGCTGTAAACGGTGCTAATGGTACACCATTCGTAGACATTCCTGGAGTTATAATGGTAGGTCAGGGATGGGAAGATGGGGCCTATAAACCCTACAACTATGGCATTGAAGATATTGGTATGGAGATAATTGTACCAATACTCAACTCATCTAGATTACAGGACCCAAATGGACAAGTATGCGCTATCGGACCCGCAAATTCATCTATGGCGGCACCGCACGTGGCAGGAGTTGCGGCATTGATGCTAGATATAAATCCCTGTCTTACACCTATGGAAATTGAGGATCTTCTGACAGCAGAATCAAATACTAATAGCATCAGAAACGCCAACGATCCAAACTGGGCACACCTGCTTGATGGCGTAGGATATATGAATGCCTACAAAGCGGTGATCGCAGCTCAAAATTACACATCGCCCCCGAAATTTACCGTTTATGGTGGCCAGTCTGTCGTTATTGACCAAAAATTACACGCAAGTTATAAAACTATTGAGATAAAAACTGGTGGCATGTTGACGATCACGAACAGCTTTCTTTCTATGCATGAAGAAGGAAGAATAGTCGTGAACAGGGGGGCAAAACTTTTGGTTCGTAATTCAACAATTACTCGAGTAAAAAATCCTTATTGCACTGCGGATCCTCGATGGAAAGGGATTTTTGTGGCCGGCAATAACAAGCGTGAGCAACCTAATATGTACTATTCAAACGGTACGCTTAATGCAAATAAATCTTTGTCTTCGTTGGATGCAGGTGTTGCAATGCTTCTTGAAGGCACAACTATATCACACGCAACGCAAGGTCTTTCGACTGAAATTCCAGCGATTCCTTATGCCGACCAAGTAGCAAGATGGGGGGGGTTGTATATTGCTGACCGTGCAAAGTTCATCGATAATTGGAAGGCAGTCGCGTTTATGAAGTATCCTGATCCATCCGGAAACTATTCTTTTATAAATAAAAGTAAGTTTACTGATTGCTATTTCGTAAACACCGACATCAATGATTTGATCTTGGGAGGGGCTGGGATCACCGTCTGGGATAATGACGGAATAGAGATTTCTGGATGTGTATTTGAAAATTTACGCCTTGGAGCATATGGAGGTTTGGACGCGGGAGTATCTTTTTTAGGAGGAAACACTTTTATACTTGACCAATACAAATCGGGCCACAAACATATCGAAGCGAAAAGCACCTCCCCCTTTGCTACTTATTTAAAAATAGGAAGTTCATCAGGCGGTATGCTTCCCAACAGGTTTATATCTACGGTGTCCGGCGATAACTTCATTTACTCCGATGCGACTGATGGAGGAGAAGGAGGTATAATTATCGATAACAATGAATTTCTCACATCCAATGGAAACAGGGCGGTTGACCCTATAAAATTACTTGGTCCTTCCCGTTACACTATAGAAAACAATTTATTCGAAACAGGTGAACCATCCATATACGTTTATAAAACCGGCCAAAATCAATATACTGGTAGAAACGTCATAAGTTGTAATACATTTTACCTTCAAAAAAGGGGCATTTACTACGCAAATGACAACAATGGGTCTATTTTCCGGAACAACGCCTTTAATACTTCTGTTTCAGCGCATTACGATGTGAGGGTTTATGGCAAAGTGGATCAATACCAAGGTAGTTATACCAATCCTGCTAACAATTGCTTTAGCGAAAGCAACAAAGACATAGAAACATCGTATGCAACTGAACCCTTTTATTACTACTATAATAATTCCCCCATCTGCCAAGTGCCATCAACACAAACCGGATTCACAGCTATTTCCACTTCATACAATAGTGACTACTGTAATCAGCAAACATCAGAAAATATGGAAGATATAAGCATAGCGGTCGACATAGCAGAGATACATGACCAGCTTGCTTGGCTTAATAAAAGTTCGGGAAAAGAATCCGATCATAGATATCTATTATCGAAACAGATATCATATACTTTAGATTCAGCATCCCATAATATTAAGAATCCGACAGACTTAGATAAGCTTGTTAATAAAATCATTCAAATGAATGATCCAGATATTTTGATTCGGGGATATGGCCTTTTAGTCAAATACGGGAAATACAACGAGGCTACAAAGCTTTTGCACACCTTAGAATCTTTCACAGAGTTCCTTCACTTCACTAAAGTGCAAAAGATAAATCTCTCCCGTTTGACAGCAGTTCAGAATACACAACTTTTCCAATTCTCATTATCAGATCGCCGCACTTTAGGTGCGGCCGTTAATGATTCCAGAGCTGCAAGTTATGCACGAGCGCTTCTATATTTGTCTGGAGATACCTCAATCTACAACGAAAAAGGCACGAATAATAGGGCGGAGCTTGAAATGCGCATGCCAACTGGAGCCAATACCTCAGATGGCTATAAATTGTATCCCAATCCCTCTTCTGAGTCTGTTTTTGTCGAATTTACCAACCCTGATTCACGCCCAGTTTCATTAAAGGTATTTGATTCTGCAGGTAAGCAGATCGGATCGTACTCCTCAGTTTATAACGGGCAGCAAATTCCGATTGATCATTTATATCCTGGGGTTTTCGTTTTTCAATTTATTAATGGCGGGACCACTGTTAATCGTCGACTAGTGGTCCAGCGATAGTTCACAGAATTGTTTTGGCAAATATCCAGCCCGTATTAAAAAGATAAGCGTCTGTGCAACCGCATCTAGTTTTCTCAACTGCGTGCTGTGACCTTTGCCACAAAAAGCAATGAAGAACAAAGACAGCCACATGTATGCTTTACTGGACCGGCAAGCCACCTCGGGAAAGAAGATCAAAGACCTCTGTGCCGACGCAGTCCTCAGCTACGCCATTTTGTACTACTCGCGGCGGCGTGCCTCTGCCACCCCATCAACCACATTGCAAGCAAGCGATGGTTTCATCACGCTCAAGTGCTCGACGCCTCAGCTACAACCGCCGCTACGCTCACCGTTGAACTGCCCGGCGGTCTCCAGTTGGAGCTGATTGGTAATAACCTGGACCAGCTCGCCGATTTACTTGCCCGCTTGGAATGCCGCTATGCCGAGTTTTAACACCCGCTAACGTTACTTTCTCTACCGCGGCGCCACCAACATGCGTAAAGGGTTTAACGGTTTAAGCGGCTGGTCGTCGCCACATCTGGCAGAATGAGGTCCTGAGTGGCAATATCTTCCTCTTTTAGAATACGCGATGCGACCGCATCAAACTCCTGGTCTGGGCCAGTGATTTCTGGGTGATCTGGTACAAGGTGCTGGAGCGAGAAACCTTCGAGCCGCCCCAAGTCACGGGGAATAGTGCGGAGCTATCCATTACCAACCTACAGTTGCTACTGGCCGGCATTGAGATAAAAGTAAGCGTCCGAGCAAGTGCATCTTTATTGGACGAATCAGAGAATAGAGCTTTGCCAGCAAAAGTAATGATGGATAAAGCCAACCGTATGATCAGCCTGGTGGATCGGCAAGCTACCTCAGGCAAGTCAATCAAGGATTTTTGCGCGGACGAAGGGATCAGCTACGCGACCTTTCACTACTGGCGCCGTAAGTCCAGGCCTCGCCCGGACTCCGCCCCGGTCGGTGAGGGCTTTGTGAGCCTACGCTGTCCGCTGTCCGCGGCCCTGGAAGTCAGCCTGCCGGGCGGCTTACGCCTGTCGTTCGCGGACACCAACCCGGAGCACCTCGTCGAGTTGTTGGAGCGCCTGGACCGTCGCTATGCTGGGTTTTAGCGCCCGCCAACGGTAATTCCTGTACCGGGGAGCCACCGATATGCGCAAAGGGTTCAACGGGCTGAGCGGACTGGTACGCCACTACCTGAAGCAGGGTACACTACTCAGCGGAGATGTCTTCATTTTCCTGAACAAGCGCCGCGACCGCATCAAGCTGCTAGTCTGGGATCGCGACGGCTGGGTGGTCTGGTATAAGGTGCTGGAACGGGGAACCTTTGAGTTGCCCCGGGCTGAGGGCGACAGTTTGGAGCTCTCCTTTACCGATCTGCAACTGCTGCTGGCGGGCATCGAAATCACCTCCGTCAAACGGCGACCACGAAGTAGCAGCGCAGGTAAAAAGGTACGCTTCCGCGGCCTGATCCAGGGCGGTTTTTCGTATTTTGTGCTCCGTGGAAGCCATGGTATTCCAGGTGGAATACGACGAGTTGGCGGGTAGGTATAACGCCCTGCGCCACGAGTTCGACCAGCTGAGGAAGATGATCTTCTCCGCCAAGTCGGAGCGGTTCGTTGGCACCCAGGTTGCGCCCGAACAAATGGCCCTGTGGGATCAGCCGGCTGAAGCCGACGGAGAGGCCGCCGTCACCCAGCGGATAGCTTACCAGCGCAAACGTAAACCGTCCCACCCAGGCCGCAATCCGCTGCCGGATGGCCTGCCCGTGGAGGAGATCGTTCTGGAACCGGAGGGACAGGACACCGAAGGGCTGGCGTGCATCGGCCAGGAAGTTACCGATACGCTCGACTATCGTCCGGCTAAGTTGGTCATCATCCGGCGCATCCGGCCGAAGTACGCCCGGGAGGAAGCCGACGGCTCCACGACGGTAATCATCGCCGACTTACCCAGCCGACCGATCGATAAAGGCATCCCGGAACCGGGGCTGCTGGCGGAGATCTGCGTGGCCA
>NZ_QNQZ01000014.1 GCF_003390935.1 Lewinella sp. IMCC34191
GCCAACAGCATGATTCCTTATTTTTTGGATCGACCAGCCGTTCTGCGGGCTGCGGCGATCGTGCCTTATTTCCACCGGTGGTCGGGGTGAAAACCCCAGTGTGTTTTTGTCGCGTATGGCGCCCAACAATATCGCACCCGCATTGCGCATACGCACCCAATAGCGCCGCAATTATTGACGGGTGTACACCACAATCCGTACGTATCACGAAACTAAGCGATTCGCGTATTACCGGATTGACGGGTGTGCAACAATTGACGGGTGTGCGCGCCCACACGTAGGTATCCCGCAACGGATGGTATGTATTCCGTCAGCCGAACGATAACAAGGGAGCCCTAAACCAATTCGCTGCTTGGCCATGCTCGTCTCCTAGTCATCCTGCAAAAATTAGCTCTCCGCGTGCCGCGACGGGTGGTATGACGAATTGGCTCGTGGTCATAAATCATCCAGCGGACTATTTACCCGCCGGCGTTCCTGTCTGGATATGTGGGTATAGATTTCGGTCGTTCTACTGCTTGCATGCCCCAGCAGCTCTTGAATGTGACGCGTACTCACGCCCCGCTCTATCAGGTGGGTGGCATAGCTATGCCGCAGCGTGTGCACGGTCGCCAGGGGGTTCACCCCGCTATCCACCACCGCGCGCTTAAGGATCATTTGTACGCTACGCTCCGCGTACTGACCTCCGTGCTGCCCCTCAAATAGCCACCGTACGGGTCTGTACTCCGCCCGGTAGGCCGCTAGATCCGCCCGTATCGATCTGGGAAAGGTCACGTACCGGTCTTTCTTTCCCTTCGAGCACCGGATGAATATTTCCTGCCGATCCATGTGCAGATCCATCACTTGCAAGCGGCAGGCTTCTCCCAATCGCAAACCACAACCGTAGATCAATTTCAAAAGGCACCGGTGTTTGATGTTCTGCACCACCGCGAAGAGCCTCCTTACCTCCTCCGTGCTGAGCACCTGCGGAAGTTTCTGCGATCCGCGCGGCCGTAACTCGATGAACGACTTCTCTCGACCCTCGATGTGTTCCATCCAAAATTTTACGGCGTTCAACAACTGGTGCTGGCTGGACTCAGAAAATCGACCCTGCCGGCCCCGCTCGATGATGTACTGCCGCACGACCTCTACGTCCACCTGCTGGGGATCCAGGTGACGCCGGTCGTGGAAGAATCGACGAAGATGCGCCATATAGCCCTTCACCGTCCGCCAACTATACCGCCGTACCCGCAATTGATCCTCCGTACGAATCAAACGGTCCGCCCAGTGGTCGGGTAGGGGTAAGGCGGAATCTTCCTCAGTCGATCGCCGTTTCTCCTTTTCTACCGGTTTCTGCCTGTCCGGTTCCCCACCCCCGGCCTCCAAGGCATATGTCCATTCCAGTCGACCCGCGCTGCAGATCCTGTTCAGCTCGCGCAGCGTTCCGGGCCCCCTGTCCGCCGACCAATACTTACGCGAGCGATGGTACCGCAATCCCGGCACGTCACGGCAAACCTTCGTAAAATCCGGTATGTAATCCTTCGGCCGGAACACGTAACGCGTCTCCCGGCGACCGTCCACCTTTTGTATCAAAATGTTGCTCACCCGTCTGTTTTCAACAAATAAAAACAGAAAGGCCCGATCTATCCATCTTTAAACGTATATACTCGAATTTAAACGTTTATATACGGCTTCGCCCACCGTGTGTCGAATACGTTCGATCCGGAATGACAACCGGCTACCGGGTTTTCAGGTGGCATCTCCTCCAAGCTACGGAGTGTCTATCAATTTCCAACCCCATTACGCCCCCATTACCTGCGCCCCGCCGCCCTGTTTGGCTATCGGATTTCCGTACCCCTAGCCCCGTATTTAGTCTTTTACCCCTTCCTTCAATACCCCCGTACCCCGCACCCTCGCACCCTCGCACCCCGCACCTCGCACCCCCCCTAAACCACCGTAACCCCATCCCCCCCAGCATCATTTAAATGCCGCCGCAGCGCGATCTCCGCCCGCGCCCGACCGTGCGCCAGCCGGTACTCCACCTGTGGCCGACTCGCCGTCAGCGTATCGCCCAAGATGTTGGCTTCCGGTTGGATGACCATGGTATTAAAGAACTTGAGTGGATTGCCCCGTCCATTGGTGTCCGCGTCGTAGTCGTAGATGGGTTCGTCGGGTAGCTTGGCGCGGACCTGCTGCAGGATGTAGTTCTTATCCAGAAACTCGCGGATGTCGTTATTAAAGATCTCCGTAATGGCGATGTCGACGAGGGAGCGCAGGGCGATCTGGACGATGTTCTTATCCCGGAAGTCTTCCTCCGTCACCTTCCCCGAGCTGCAGTTGATGATGATGATCGTGTAGTCTTCCGGTGAGTCATCCTTGGCGATCTCGTCGATCACGTCCCCCAGGGGAGAGACATCCCGGATGCCCCCGTCCACCAGGCTTTCGGGGCTTCCCGCACTGTTATCCACTCCCTCCACCGGGCTCCAGACGATGGGCATGGCCGTGGACGCCAGCACCCCGTCGGCGAAATCGGTATCCGTCCTGAAGTCGTTCTGGCTCACCGAATAGTACCGACCGTCGCGGAGCGATACGAACCCACATTTGTACACGGTATCCCCGACCTTCTCCCGCTTGGCCAGCCCCAGCAGTTTTTGCCGCAGCGGGTCGTTGCTGGCTACCGATTTGAACTGCTGAAATTCCGTTTTGAGGGACCGCAGGATAGCCTTCCGGTTGAAGATGGCCCGGAACAAAATATTCTTCGTGGTTTCCGGAAAGTGTTTGCGCAGCGTATCCCACGTCAGGCTCAGTTCCAGTTCCGGGGTGGGGTCGCTTTGGTCGGTGTCCGTGTTGATGAAGTCGGACGAATAGATTTCGCTCACCCCGTTCTCGGCGACGTCCTCCCACAGCTGCAGCAGGCGTTCAAATTCACCGGTCGCCACCAGCAGGCCGTTCAGCGATCCCACCGAAACGCCGGCCACGATATCGAAGGAGAGGGGCGGGCGCTGTGGGGCGATTTGGTCCCAGTTCTCGCGCAGGTACTGGAGGGCACCGACCTGGAAGGCACCCTTAAAGCCGCCACCGGAGAGCACGAGGGCTATTTTTTTCATATCGCTGGGTAGTTAGGCTGCGGAAGGTAAGAATTTGGATACGGCCCGCTACACCGACCAAGCCAGCAATCTTCCGCGCCGCAACACATCCGCTTCCAATTCCTTCCGTAGCCGCTCGCGTCCCATTGCGTCCGTCTCGGTCAACAAGGTCCGGGCACGCTGCCAGACCTCCTCGCGCCAACGACGGATCAGGCCCGCGATGAGGTATTCGTCGAGCCGGCCGCAAGCCCGATCCAGCCAACCCATCACGGGATCGTTCGGGGCCAGGATCTGGTCCTGTACGCGGTCGATCGTACCGGCGATTACTTCGTTTACCCGACAGTGGTCGGCGTAGCGTATTTTTCGTTGCTCGGGTGGCAAGTCGTTCCATTCCCGCTCCAACATATCGCATAGCGTCAGCACCAGGTCGTAATTGATGTGGGCATTTACGCCCAGCAGAAGATGCTGCACCTCGCGCAGGTCCTGCTTGGCGCTTACTTCATGCACGTGCCGCCACACCTCCGGCACCCGGTCTCCACAGTCGTAGCAGGTCAGGGCGTCGAAGTAGTAGCCGGCAAAGCGGTGGAGGAGCTCGCTGATCCATTCCCGGTCGTGGAAGACGTTCGCGTCAATGGCTTCCAGCATGCCCCCGGTCATCATCCGGTAGCAGCCGAGGAAGACATGGCGGGCGTCGCCGGTCGACTTCCATTCGTTTACCCGGCCGTCCATCCGCTGGAGTATGTCCGTTTGTTGGTCCATCGCAGTGGAAGATAAGCACCCCCGGCTCTTTTTTGGGCAGAGCCGTGAAACGAAACGGTCCTGTTAATTGAACTCGCCCCGGAAGGCCGAAGGCGACTGCCCCGTTTTAGCCTTGAAGAATTTACTGAACGACTGCGGATGCCGGAAGCCCAGGCCGTAAGCTACTTCGCTCACCGTATGCGCACCTCCCGCCAAGTCCGCCTTTGCCCGATCAATGAGGCGGGCGTGGAGGTAGTCCTGCGCGCCGTGCCCCGTGACCATCCGCAGTACCTCACTCAAATACCCGGGCGATACGTGAAGTTTTCCGGCCACCTCCTGTACGGAAGGTAAACCGACGCGCGCCAGATCGCCCGTCCGGAAGTAGGCGAAAACGGCCTCTTCCAGCCGGGCGATCAGCGCGTGGTTCTCCTTCTTTCGCGTCAGAAACTGCCGCCGGTAGAAGCGCTCCGCGTAGTTCAGTAGCCCGGTCAGCTGGGTCACGACAATATCCTGGCTGAATTCGTCCAGGTTCCCCGCAAATTCCCGCCGGATGTTATCGATGATCGACAGAATGATCTCCTCCTCCCGGTCCGACAAGTGCAGCGCTTCGTGCACCGCGTACCCGAAGTACTCGTAGCGATGAATTCCCTCCGCGAGGGGCGTTCCGTACAGAAAGTCGGGGTGGACCATGAGTACCCAGCCCCGGGTCTGGGCGTCATCCTGCAGTTCGATCGTATACGTCTGCCCCGGGGCCGTGAAGAACATCAGGCCTTCGTCGAAGTCGTACGCCTGTCGCCCGTATTTCATCATGACCCCCGCGTCGCGCTTCAGGCCCATCAGGTAAAATCCATTCTGCAGGCTTTTCAGCCGCACCGTCCGTTCCAGCCGCATATCCTCGAAGCGGGCCACGCTCACCAGCGGGTGGACGGGCGACGGCAGTCCACAGTTGGCGTGGTACTGACTGATGGTCTCGGCACGGTACAGGGGCATGGGCGGAGCAGGTTACGCGTTTCGGTAAGCGGCGGCGAATTCGGGAGCGTAGTCCTCGAGTTTAACGTTACCCGCCTCCGCCGGTTTGTTAGCCTGAAACTCCCGTCCCAGTCGGCCGCTGTGGATGCTGGCGTACAGGTCGGTGAGGTTATCGGCCAGCCCTTCCGGCATCCCGGTACCCAGCAGGCCCCGCTTCATATCCGCGTCCGGAACAACTACCCATTCCAGGTCGGGTTTACCGATGGCCGCACCCAGCACTTGGGCTACCTCGTCGCCTGTCCGTTCGTCGCTGTATACGTAGCGGATCTTCCGGTGCTCCCCGGGGCGGTCCACCTCTTCGGAAATTGCTGCCGCGATATCCCGGGGCGAAACCAGCGGAATGCTGTTCGGCCCGCCGTAGTTCGCCAGGATCTTTCCGGTGGCCTTGATGGTGCCGATGAAGCCGAGAAAGTTATAGTAGAAGGACGTGGGCCGGATGAAGGTCACGTCGGTTTCCGCCAGTTCTTTCAGGGTTTCTTCCACGTAGTGGGCGCCCAGGATGTTCCCCGTGCCATGGTCCAGTTCCGCGCCGAAGCTACTGAGGTAAATGACCCGCGGCACGCCGGCTTCGCGGATGGCGCGGGCGTAATTCTCGCCGACCTCCCGGTAGAATCCGACCAGATCGGAGGCATGGCGCATGTCCGGCGGCACCATGGCGTAGAGTAGGTCGGCGCCAGTAAACGTGTGGGTGAGAAAAGAAGCGTCGTTTAACGACCCGATAGCCGCCCTAACGCCTAGTTTCACGATCTCCGCCCGGCGGCTCTCCGAGCTGCTGATCACGGTGAGGGTATGTCCCTTAGCGAGTAGCTCTTCGGTGAGGGGGCGGCCGATGTGTCCAAGGGAACCGGTGATGATAATATGCATGGTATAGTCGTTTTGATAATTATACCTAGCAAACACCCCCCCTCCCGCCGGGACGTAGCCGAATCCGGGCGCCACCAAGCCGAATACAGGCTTTTCGGGCGGCGGAGCGCAGGTAGAAAGCCTTATCGAAAACGGACCATTTTATAATGCAATTCCAGCAACCGGAACCCGAAAAAGCGTAGGTGGTGGTCGGCCCGTAGCACCCCCTCATCGTCTTCGTATACCCGGATCCATTCGTGCATGGCCCGCACGAACCTGGCCCACCATCTGCCCCGCCTGTCCGTCACCGTAAAGTAGAAACCGTTCGCTCCGAAGTAGCGGCCGTCCGAGCGCAGGAGCAGGGAGCCATCCGCCTCGATAACGCGGTCCATCACGACCGAGGCACTGCCGTTGGGCAGCGGGAAGATGACTTTGAGGAGCGGATGATCGTAACGCGGATGCGCGCAGGCCGTGTACACCCCCGAGTAGATCACGTCACCACTGCGCTTAATGATGCGGTACCAAATGGTATAGCGCACCGTGCGGCTGACGGGATCCCGAAGCTTAATGACCCGGCTACGCAGTCCCATCGCGGTATCCAGCGGGTTGAGCGGCAAATTGAGCTGCTGCAGGCGCCGGCTGAAGATGCGGTTGAGCAGCCAGGCATCCCGAACGGGATCGATCCGCCGGCCGGTCGTGCGTACCCAGAACTGGGTGATATCGTCTTGCCACGCCATAATTCGTGTGGTAGGGTCTAGAAAAGCCAGGCCCTCTGCCGGGCCGGAACTCGGTCAGTGCGTCGGGTCGAGCAGTTTATTCAGGGCGGTAACAAGATAGCGCAGGTCATCCGTCATATCGGCGAAGATCAATTCGCCGGTCTTGTACAGATCGACGCTGAGGCTGAATAGCTGCACGCGGTGCCCCTGCTTCGTATCAAACCAGACTTCTCCCCTGACGAAGGAATGGGAGCCCCCCGCTACCAGATCCACGCGGTGATCGAAGGTTCGCAACCCTTCCATACTGTAAGCTTTGCCTAGCAACAGGGTAGGCCGCACCTTAATGATGCCATCCTTCGGCCATACTTCAAAAGACTGTTTACCGGTAACCTGCCCACGCTTACCACCCCGCACTATTACTTTACCGTCGCGAACGCTCCGACGAAAATGAGTCGGTCGGTAGTCCCGCAGATCCGTGATGTCATAGGTGGTCGGGCTTTCGGCTCCGTACCGGGTCGGCGGTGAGGCTTGTCTCAGGACATGCACCTGCTTGTGAGCGGTAGGGCGGTAGGTCTTCGACTCGGGTATCCCCAGGATTTCCTGCACATCGGAAACGAAGTCGCGCTGCGCCCGCGCCGGTTCCTCGATAAGGTAAAATTCGAAAGCCGGTCGTTCGTCCGGATAAAGGAGGAACTTGTACCTATCGCCCGAACGGAGGAGTGTAAGTCGGTGCAGCCGACCGGCCGGAATATGCTGCACCGCCGATTCCGGCCCGTGGTAGGTGGAGATGCCTTCGGGAGTGAAGACTATTCGCTCCTTTGGATACGTCGGTTTTCTGGCTCTCCGGAGATTGAACAAGGTCGCGGTCGCGGCCAGCACGATCAGTAAGGCACAAATTACTCGTATCGCCTCGCTCTCCTGCCACCATCCCGCAAAGCGGCATCCCAACCAAATGGCGACGGTAACCAGCAGGATGGCTCCGTTGGTCCGCACCATCGACCAGTAGTTGTTCCGACCGCGTAATTCGATTCGCCGGGGTGGGTCGTATCCCACCGCTCGGACAACGAAGCTGACGAAGAAATCATCCGGGAGGATCAAGGGTATCGCGCATTAGAGGGGCTGTCAGACGATGAACGAGCCCTTACTCCACCACCGCGATAGCAAACGGCACTTTAAGCTCCTCCCAGTGCAAATAGGCCTCGGTAGAACTAGCCGTATTATCGTCGAAACCGAAGGTGAGCCATTCCTGCATAGGCGCTTCCTCCGGAGAAACTTCCACGCGCAGGGCATCCTGGCTTTCGTCGTACTGGTAGCTGCCCCAGATGTCGCTGACCTTATTGAAGATGACGGTCCACTCGCCTTCCTCGGCGGGGATCATGTGCAGGCCGTAGGTGCCCGCGGGCAGCATTTCGCCCTCTACCATGACATCCTTGCTGAAGGTGACCGTTGTATTCTCGTTGGCGCCCGCCCGCCAGGGGAAGGGTTTATCGTTGGAATATTTGTTGCCTTCCGCCATGCCGTAGGGGACGATTCCGCCCCAGACGGTCCGCCCCTTTACGGCCGGACGACTGTAGTTAAAGGTGATTTCGGTGTCGGCTCCGAGGGTCTGGCTCGCGCTGGCGGCCGGGCTGGCCCGCACCTCGCCGTTCTGGGCCGACAGGCCGGCCGTGAAGAGCGTGAGCAGGAATACCAAACAAACAGAGGATAGGCGGGTGATCGTAAGCATGGCGTATTCGTTGGTAAAACAGATGAAGGTTGTACCGCCCAAGATAATCAATGCCGGCCAGCCGCTGAGCGTATGATATCGGTATCGACGGGGGTGTAGCCTAATTCGCGGCTCAGCGACAGAATCTGCCCCTTATGGTGAAACTCGTGGGTCATGACGTGGGTGAAAATCGCCAGACGGGTCACGCTGCCCCTCTTGCCATCCCGCTCGTAGAAGATATCGCTTTCCGGGTGTGCATCGTCGTTCAGCAAGCGGAAGACGGCCGCATCGATGGCCGTGAATAACCCGACTATCTGTTCGACCGTTTCCACCTCCCGGTAGTCGGTGTAGGACACGTCCGCTGACAGGCCTACTTCTAGCACCCAGTATTGGTAGGTATTCACTACGTGCACCAGCAGACTGCGCATACTGCCGCCATTGCCGAAGGAAGGGCTGGGACGAAGGAAATCCTCGGCGTCCAGGCTAGCGCAGTAAGCAAACAAGACCTGCCGGGAGGCCAGGGTGGCCCGGTACTGGGAAATGCAAAGGGAATGGGACATGTTGTCGCGGTTGACCGACGAAGACTATTCGCCCCAGTAAGTTACGTCCCCCCACCGCCATTCCCTGATTTCGGTGCCGCAGCGGACGACGATGGTTTATCTTTAGCAGAATACCCCCACGTAAACCGAAAAGCGTTGTACCTGCGCCCCGCCGCCCTCTTCTTTCTTCTTCTGCTTGCCGGGCACTCCATGTGGGGCCAGGAATGCACCGGTAATCTGGGGGAAAACATCTTCACCGACGGTGACTTCGGCAGCGGCACCGCCAACGTGCTCACCCCCGATCCCCGCATCGCCCCCGGTTTTACCTACACGACCTACCCACCGCCAAACGACGGATCGTACACCATTACCAACAACACCGGTCTCTGGAACAACATCTTCAATACCTGGCGGCAGTTCGGCGATAACAGCGACGACCCCAATGGGTACATGATGCTCGTCAACGCCAGCTACGAACCCGGGCTCTTCTACGAGCAGGAAGTCACCGGGCTGTGCGAGAATACCCTCTACCAGTTTTCCGCCGACGTCACCAACGTCGTTCAACGCGGCCATAATCAGTTGCTCCCCAACGTCTCCTTTTTGCTAGACGGGGCGGAATACATCAACACCGGCTTCATTCCCGAAGACGCCACCTGGAAAACCTACGGCTTCACCTTCACGACCCTGCCGGGCCAGACCTCCCTCACCCTGGCCCTGCGGAACAACGCCCCCGGTGGTGTCGGCAACGACATCGCCCTGGATAACATCAGCTTCCGCGCCTGCGGCCCCGAGGCCCTGATCCAGCCCGAAAGCGCCGTCTCCATCTGCGAGGACGGCATTCCCCTATCCCTCACCGCCACCATCAACGGCGACCAGTTTCCCAGCCCCGCCGTGCAGTGGCAACGCAGCCCCGACGGCGGCAATACCTGGGAAGACCTCTCCGGGCAAAACAACCTTACCCTGGTGGAGGGAGGACTACCGGCCGGCCGCTACGCTTATCGCTACCTGGTAGCCAATAGCCCGGCCAACCTCGCCAGCTCCAAATGCCGCATCGTATCGAACAGTAAGGAAGTCCGGGTTCTCCCCCTGCGGTACCCGGTTACCGATACCATTTGCGCCGGCTTGAGCTTCCCGGTCGGGGATAAGGAATACCGCACCACCGGCAACTATACCGATACCCTCATCTCCTCGCTCGGCTGCGACAGCATCGTACAGCTTAATCTGCAGGTCGTTCCCGATCCCGGTCTGCGCGAGGGGCTGGACCTCGAGGATCCCTCCTGCTCCTACCGCAAGGACGGAAGCGCAACCCTTTCCGGAGTGACCGGGGGCGTGGCGCCCTATACCTTCACCTTCGCCGGTGGAGCATACGAAGTCGGTGAGTCGATCGACTCCCTAACCGAGGGCAGCTACGCCTACCGGGTGACGGACCGCTACGGTTGCTACACCGAAGACAGTATCCGCCTCGTCAGTCCTTTCCCCTTCACCGTAAACCTGGGCCCGGATCATTCGCTCGTGCTGGGCGAATCCGTGACCCTGCCGGTGCAGACCAGCCAACCCATCACCACCTACCGGTGGCTTCCGGAGGGCCTGGTCGACTGCGATTCAACCTGCCGTGCCGTCGAGGTACTGCCCCCGCGATCGGTCACGCTATCGCTACGGGCCACCTCCGCGACCGGTTGCGTAGCTGCTGATTCGGTCCGGTTTTCGGTCATCGAGGAACGGCTGGTCTATATCCCGACCGCCTTCTCCCCCAACGGAGACGGCCGAAACGACCGCTTCGCGGTTTTCGGTCGGGCTCCGAATGTCCTCGCCGTCGCCAGCTTACAGATTTACGACCGCTGGGGCGCGCAGATTTTCAGCGCCACGGACCTCGCCGCTAACAACGAAGCGGACGGCTGGGACGGTACCCTCGGAGGCGACCTGGCACCACCGGGCACTTACGTGTACGCGACCGATGTGCTCTTTCTGGATGGCGTGACCCGGTCCTATTCCGGGACGCTTACGCTGATTCGGTAGGGGTAGGATCTACCGCCCCGTCAGCACGACCCGCCGAACGAGTCCGGCACCGGTAGCAACGCTTCGTACCCGAAGGGAGTAGACGCCCGCCGGATAAGTTCCTACCGGTAGGCGGAGCTTGCCTACGAAATCGGCATCTACCAGGTGACGGCCGCTGGCGTCCACCAGTTCGGCGTGCAGGAGCTTATGGTCGTGGTACTCCAACTGCAACCACTCCCCGGCGGGGTTAGGGTAGACCTTGAAGGTTCCGGCGAGCAGGTTGACCGTACCCGTGGATATCTTCTTCAGGTTGCCGTCGCAGTTCTCGTCGATGTCGTTACCGACGATCTCTTCCGCACCGGGGTGGATGGCCGCGTCCTCGTCGTTGCAGTCGAGGTAGAAATGGTACTTGTCGCCGTCCTTATCCAGCTCCGATACCATCGTGGAGATAACGGTATTCGTGATGACCGGGGCATTGCCGTCGAAGTAGATCGCCACGTTATTCTTGACCACGGTGAAGTCTTCCAGGTCCGGGCGCGTCCGGATGTCGAAGGTCACGAAGCCCTGGCTGCCGGCAAGATTGGTCGTGCTGTCGGGCAGGTAGATGTCCTCAAAGCGGAAGACGACCCGGCCGGCCTCGTACCACTTCACCGTGTAGGGGTGGCTGGCGGCGACCTCCCGGAAGGTGGACAGGTCGTGCAGTACGGTCAGCTCGTCCTCGACGAGTACGGTGTAGGCGGTGTCGTTGCCCGTATTTTGGAAGCGAACCGTGTAGGTGATGGTCTCGTCCAGTTGGGTATAGTTGCTGTTCGACGGTTCCTTCCGGTTGGGGCTCACGAGCATATCGTTGGGGTCGTAGGCGCAGCGCAGCTCTTCGGTGTAGATGTCCGCCACGGTTGCGGTCAGCTGACCGGCGGTGGTGCCGGTGGCGGTGGCTTCCAGCGTCACATCGGTACCGGTGGCCGTTTCGTCGGGCGTGGCCACTTCCAGCAGGGCGTACCAGGTCTGGCCGGGCTGTAGCGTATCGAAGGTGTACGTCAGGGTTTGCCCGGACTGTCCGGTAGCGGCCGGCTTCGACTCGTTGAAGGTCATCCCCTCGGGCAGCGTCAGCGTGGTGGTACCCGCCAGCGGCAGGCAGCCGTCGTTCAGGATGGTGAGCCACACGGGAATGTCGGAGTTGCACCGCATGCGGCCGGTATTGACCAGCAGGCGTAGCTTGGCGGCGGACTCATCCGGCTGGAAACCGAATACGATCGACGGTGGAGCGGCCACGCTAAAGGTACCGGTGTAAGTTTCGGTGGGTGTGGTGCGGCTGTAGCATTCGAGTGGGTCGGTGGTGACCGAGTAGGCATCACCGTGCGCGATCGGGTAGGAGAATTTTCCATCCTCGTCGGTAAAGACTTTCTCCTCGCCGTTGAAGACGGCCATATTGGGTAGGCCGGGCTCTCCTTCGTCCTGCGTACCGTTGCCGTTATCGTCGCGGAAAGCCATGCCGGAGAGTACGTCCAGCTCGTCGACCGTCACGTAATGAATCTCCTGGCCAGCTACGCCGTCGGTGGCGGCAAAGTAGAGTCGGTTACCGATGACGGCCAGTCCGGGATCGGCACTGTTATTGGAGCGGTCAGCGGTGACTTCCTGTAGGACTTCCGCTACGGGATCGAAGAGGTAGAGAGGTTGATTGGGAGAGAGGAAGGCTACGAAGGACCCCAGCAGCGCGAATTCCTGTGGGCCCGCGGCATCCATGGCGGCGATGGCCCCGATGTCGCGCGTGCCGGCTACGGTGCCGTCGCTGCGGCCCAGTACCCACTGGCCGAAGTTATCGGCGCGTGCGTATACGACTTCGTCGTCGCTAATGCGGAAGATCTTGGTCGCTAGATGTTGGTTAGCCGGAGCACTTACCAGCGCGGTAGCCGCACCGCCTGCGTAGTCCACACCGTAAAGCGTACCGTCTTCCCCGAGGGCTACGAGCCGGCCGCTCAGCTCCTCGGCCACGGCGGGGCGGATGGTTTTCGCGTGGGTGGCTCCACCTCCGTTGAAGGTAAAGAAGCGGCTCACGGATCGCTCGTCGGCACCCATATAGCGAAGCACGAGCCGGCTGTCGAGTCGGGTAAAATCGAGGGTGGCCGTCGTTTCAATGGTTCCCAGGTTGATGACATTCCCGGTCGCGACGTCGTAGGCGGCGGGGCCGGAGCCTCCGTCCTGAAAGCGCGCGAAGTAGATGTGCCCGTCCAGTTGGGCGATGCTGCCGCTCAGGGGCTGGGCGGTGGAGGCCAGGGTATCGGCCAGCACGACGGTAGCCGTTTCGTCGATCGGATTCAGTTCGAGCAGGTGGCGTACATGACGGTTGAGTTCGGCGTCCTGCCGTTCGCGGATCACGTAGAAGTTGTCACCGCTCCTGATCGGTTCCGTGTACCGGAATCCTTCTTTGTTGATCTGGTCGAACTTCAGCTGCCGGGGGTAAGGCAACCGGCCGTCCACTTTGACGTAATAGCCCTTTCCCTCGTGGGGGTAGTAGAAGTAGAATTCCTGGCCGCGGTTTCCGAGGTTCACAAGCCCGCTCCGGAAGCCGACATCCCCCTCGCCCGCGAAGCTGACGGTGGTGGAAGCGGATCCGCTGGAGAGGTAATTCACGTCGCCCTCCACGGCCCAGAACAGCTTTCCGCCCAGGGCACCGAGCTCCAGGATCTGCTTATCCTCGCCGTCGGGCTGGATGTCGAGGATACCGACTTCGTGCTGGATGCTTTGTCCGGCCAGCAAAAGCGGCAAAAAGAACAGGGGGAACAGGTAAAATTTCATCAATAGGGTAAGCTTACGGGCGCCCGGGGAGGTGAAGAACCACGGTCGAATAATCGACACCTATACGTTCTTCCCTTAAAAAACTACGGGACGCTGATTTCACGAGAGATGCTATTAGAACGACTTATCCCCTCCGATTATTTCGGCAATAGATTTGGGCGACGGAGCGCAGGTAAAGACATGTCAGGGAATAAGGACGGCCTCGTTCCACCTCAGCGTTCCCGGCAAAACGGCGTCCGTACACTCCAGGTGGATGACCCGGCGGTTGCGGGCATTTTCCGTGCGACGTGAAGCGTGCAGGGTCAGCGGCTTCATCAGCAATAAGCCGCCCTCCGGGACCACACAGATCTCTTCCGGCTCGGTCTTCTGCCAGTCCTTCATCGTTACGATCCCTTGCGTGTGCGAGCCCGGGATTACCCGCAGGGCGCCGTTGGCTTCCGTGCAGGCATCGAGATGAATGCGCACCGTAACTACACGCTGTAGCAGGTCCACCGGGGGCTGGACTACGGCATGCCCCCGCACGCTTCGCCAGTTCACAAATCCGGGGTGATTCTCCCGTTCGGCAAGGTTTACCGTTAGGTCCTGGTGCCAGTTGACGATCCAGTTGGCATCGGGTGGTTTATCGAAATAGATCGAGCGAATAACGCGTGCCCCGGAGGGCAGCAGGCCGTGCAGCAGCTCGCGAAGTCCGTCCGTAAAGATTAAGGGTATCAAGCGCGGTGCCCGGCGCAAGATCTCCCGCACGCCGAATGCCCGTTCAATACCGGCCTCGGCAATGGCCGCTTTAATCGCCGCGATCTCTTCCGCGCTGTAAGCCCGCTCGACAATCGCATACCCCCGTGCTTCCAGTTGGTCCGGCATCGGGGACAAAGGTACTTACCGGCCCACCAGCAGCACCTTCACCCGTGATCGACCTGCCCCGTCCGTAGCGCGGATCAGGTAGGAACCCGGCGGCAGGCGGCGGGGGAAGACGATTTGCTCGTCCTGCGTCCCAGCCGGGACGGTGGTTTCCGTTAGCTTCCGCCCCTGGTTATCGTACACTTCAACGGTCAGGGGTCCGGCACCCTGGTCGGGCCGCAGTTGAAAGTGGGTGCCCGTGCCGGGGTTGGGGTAGAGGACAAAATCCCAGTTGGTGGCCTCCGCGCCGCGTTGAATCGGGACGAAATCGCTAAACGTTAGGGCGCCATCGAAATCGGTGACCCGCAGCCGGTAGTAACTGGTGCCGGACAGGGGCGCATCGTCCTGCAGGCTGTACGTACGGCGTTCGCCGGGTAGGGTAAAGCCGGCGGCGGCCAGATTACCCACTTCGTCCAGCTTGCTGCCATCCGTGGTTCGTTGTACGGTAAAGTAGTCGGTATCCACCTCGTCTTCCGTTTCCCACTCCAGCAGGATATAGGTGCCGTGATCGGTGGCGTCGAAGCGAACCAGGGTGAGCGGGAAGGGGATAAAACTAAGCACCCGTTCGGCCTGACTGTGACCGTCCCCGATTCCGCCGCCGTACAGCATCGCCAGGCTCGTACCGGTCAGTCCGCTAGCGGCAATGAAGCTGCGATCGTGACCGTCGCCCGCGCCGCCCGCGTACAGCATCAACGCGGTACCGCCCGGGTTCAGCGCGTAGGTGGCGAAGCGCGTGTGGCCGTCGCCCGTGCCGCCGGTGTAGAGTGCGGTGACCGAACCACCTCCGGCGGTCACGCCCGGGAGGAGTTCCTGGTCAAAGCCATCCGCCGGGCCGCCCGCGTAGAGGACCGTCAACAAATTGCCGGTCAGGGTGGAGGCCGCCGCCAGTTGGCGGTCGTGGCCGTCGCCTCGTCCCCCGCCGTAGAGCACCAGCAAACCGGTGCCCGCGGTCACGACGTCGTTGAGCTGCAGGTGACCGTGGCCGTCGTCCGGCCCGCCGGTGTAGAGGGGGCGGACGCCCGCCGGCACGCCGGTGAGGTCGGCCTGCGTGGTGCGGCGCCCGTCGTGGCCGTCGCCCGGACCGCCGCCAAACTGCCCGGTCAGGGGAAGGGCACAAAGTCCCGTGAGGAAGATAAGGAGCAGGAAACGCATAAGGGGGGATTACTAGTTGGCGGTCCGCACCCCTCGGAAGCCGATCCGGTTGTTCCCTCCATTAGATACAGTAGCCCCGTCGCGGCGGTCGGCCACGCGCAGGTACTCGACTCGGTTGTAGAAGCCGGCGCCGCGGTAGGAGAATCCGGTGTCCGTGCTGGGCCAATCAAGTACATCGTGGACGCCGGAGGAGGCCAGCGTTCCGTCGCCGTGGCTGCCAGCAAAGGCGCGGCCGGCGGGGTTACCCACCGAGATGGCGCGCTCGTAGACGTTCCCCGACAGTTCCATGATCCCGTAGTAACTGCCCCCGGATTCTTCCCGCGTCTGGTTTACGGCGCTGGCCGCGTGGATCCCCACCCGGTTGGGTCCCGAGCCGTCGGACGTTTGGTCGTAAGTGGCGTTACCGACCCCCTCGGCGGGGTTTGATAAATGCTCCGTCGCCGTTCCACTATTCACCAGCACGTATTCCTGGGTGGCAATGGCGGCGGTGCCCCAGGCGAATTCTCCGGCAACGGGGGCAGCGGTACCCCGGCAGGCTTTTTCAAATTCAAGCTCGGTCATGGGCCGGAGCCCGGCCCAATCGAGAAAGGCCAGCACGCGCGCGTTGGAGACGTAGTTCATCGCTACATTAGGTAAGGTAGTCACGGCGTTGCCGGCGTCTCCCCAGGAGATGCCATTGCGCGCGCCTTCGTTGTCCGAACCTTTGCCCCCTGTTCCTGGGGCGGTGATGTCGTTGGTTACCTTGGCCGCATCGGAAAGGGTGTTGAAGAAGGCGACCCACTGGTCCTGGGAGACTTCGTACTTCATGCAGTAAAAAGCCCCGTAGCCCTTCGGAAAGGCTGCCGGTATGGGCCCGAGTCGGTCCCCCGCCCCGCCGATGTCTTCCGGGTAGTACAGGTTACCCGAGCTGGTGCCCACCGTGATCGCCGCCTCGGAGGTCACCGGGTAAGGCTGGGAGGGGATCGCCACCCGGTAGAATTCATTGCTCAGCGTGTCGCGGTCGCTAAAGACCGAGCCGAGGGAAAAGGCCGCCTGGGGTACGTACACCATCTCGGTGGCGAATACCTGCACGTCCACGATGTCGGCGTCACTTACCCCGTCGGCTCCGTAGTTCCACTGCAGCTGCAGGTCCTGCCAGTCCACGTCGCCGCTGCCATCGGCCGAGCGGTGGATAAAGGCGCCCAGGTTGTCCTCCACGGAAATGACGACGCCGCCCGGAGCGCTGCTGCCACCGGTGTTAAGCGTACAGTGCCGCCACGCCCCGTTATTCACGCGATATTTAGCGAATACCCAGGCGGCGTCGTAATTAGCCGGGCCCACGCTGATGCGCCAGCTGTTTTCCCAGCCCAGGTCGAATTGGATCTGCGTGGTTCCGTTTCCGGAGTTCTGCCCCGTCAGCGTCATGTTGGTAACCTCAATGATGTTAGCGAAGACCGTGCCGCAGAGTAAGCACAGGAGGAAGAGGTAAAAACTTCGGTCCATAGTGTGTTGTGTTGTGGACCTTTATGGTTGGCGAGCATCTCGCGTTACGCGACGGACAAAAATCACATACGACTCCATCCCTCTACGCGAGAAGCGTTTGAAAAGCGGCACCCTTAGCCTGACCCGACTGCTTTCGCCTGCCCGACTTCCGGAAATTGGTTTGCATACTTTGTTCGGATATTCAACTCAATACTATAGGTTTATATCAATAACATCAAATTTACCATATTATTTATTTGGCTTTTTTGAGTCAAACTTCGGTGTCCGATTTGCATTTTAGCTACGGGGGGTTATATTTGTATAAGCTACACTTATCAGAGACGTCTAGCGCCTTCCGTATTGCCGAATTCATTATACAGGCCACCATCACTTTTATCCTTCGCCGTCGACCAGTACGACCGCACCGGATAGTTTACCGTTTCCGGCCTGACAGCCCCCCTTATTAAACTTCCCCAGTTAGCGTGCGTAGCCCCGAGCCGACCGAATCATCGGCCCGCCTACCCTGCCGTTATTCGATTAGAGCTTGTTTGGACTTTGGCTTACTGGGCGAAAATGAGTCATTTTGCCACTGATCGAGGCACCGAAAGTGGATCGTAGCAGTGCTACGAAGCCACTTTCGGTAATGCAGAGCAGGGGGAAAAGGACCATTCTTAGGCCGATTGTTAAAGTCCAAACAAGCTCTTACATCGGGTAAGCAGCCCCCCATTGCCGGTACCATCCAGAAAACACCTTTTTCTCACATCCTTCAATCACTATCATGCAATTTAAATCTCTACTTCGCAGTATCGGCCTTACCATGGGCCTGTGCCTGCTCTTCAGCGTATGCCACGCGCAAGGCCTGGTAGATACTCCTTTCGGCTGGGCAACCAGCGGCGGAAGCGTTACCGGTGGCGGTAATGCGGCTCCGGTAACCGTCACGTCCAACTCGGCCTTCCGCTCCGCCGTGTCCGGCAGCAGCC
This sequence comes from Lewinella sp. IMCC34191, assembly GCF_003390935.1. Lineage (GTDB taxonomy): Bacteria > Bacteroidota > Bacteroidia > Chitinophagales > Saprospiraceae > Neolewinella. Next base: position 17,914 of record NZ_QNQZ01000014.1, read on the forward strand.
CCAAAGTCGTCTACGTCAGCGGGACGATCGATCTTGGGGTGGCCAATATGGCCAACATCGGCTCCAACACCACCCTCGTCGGGCTGGGCAACAATGCCACCCTTCTCCACGGCGGCATCAAGCTCAGCGGGGTATCCAACGTCATCATCCGCAACCTCTTCCTCAAGGATGCCCGCGATCCCAACTGGCAGTGCGAAACGCCCACCGAGGGCGGACAACCCTCGAACTGCACGTCTTCCAACGCCGAGTACGACCTGCTGGTCATTCAGTCCCGCTCCTCCCGCATCTGGATCGATCACTGCTCCTTCGAGAACCACCAGACCAACGAGCTGGCCTACGACGGACAACTGGACATCAAAAACGGATCGGACTACATCACCGTATCCTACTGCGTTTTCTCGAACAGCCGCAAAACCAACCTGATCGGATCGTCCAATTCCGACACCGGAAACTACCGCATTACCTGGGCCTACAACTGGTGGAACGGTACCCGTAGTCGCAACCCGATGATCCGGCACGGGCGGGTTCATATGCTCAATAACTACTTTAGCAATATAGGGGATTACGCCATCGGCGTCCGCATCAATTCCCGCATCTACGCGGAGAGAAATTACTTTCTCAACGTTCGCAGACCGAGCACCCAGGGCGATGCCTCGGGGCAAATTCAGAACGTGGGGAATGCCTTCGTGAACAGCAATCCGAATAGCTTCGACGGGCAGGTGAGCAGCGTCGGGTGGACTCCCCCCTACAGCTACACCGCCCTCAGTGCCGGCCAGGTGCCGAGCCACGTTCAGGCTAATGCCGGCGCGGGAAAGCTCAGCACCGGCGGTGGCGGCGGCGGATCGGGCGACCCCTCGTGCGGCACCTGTGGCAGTGGGATCGTCGACGGTGGCGTTTACCGCATTACGCCGCGGCACGCCCAGGATAAAGCACTGGAACTCTATGATTTCAACTCCGCCAACGGGGCCAACGTCAATCAGTGGTCCTACTGGGGAGGCGAATACCAGCACTGGGTAGCCGAAGACCGCGGCAGCGGATACTGGAGCTTCCACCCGCTGACCGCCACCGGACGTGCCATGGACGTGTGGAATATCTCCCCGGATAACGGAGCTAACATCGCCATTTGGGACTACTGGGGCGGGCCCGGACAACGCTGGTCCTTTGCCAACGCCGGCAGCGGTGGCTGGGTACGGATCATTTCCGAAAATTCCGGAAAATGCCTGGACGTGGAGGGAAGTAGTGCCGCCGACGGTGCCAATCTGCTGCAGTGGGACTGTATCGGTAACGCGCAGAACCAGATGTTCCGCTTCCAGTCCGTATCCGGAAATCTCCGGCTCAACACCTTCGGAGCAGCGACAACGGCTAGCCCAACCGCTTCCGGTATTTCCCTCTTCCCCAACCCTACCACCCAAACTTTTGAGGTGCTGTTGCCCGAGGCGGTAACCGACGACGTCGAACTGCAGATTTTCTCGGGGGTCGGCCAGTTGGTTCGCCGTCAGCCGCTGCGGAGCCGGAAGGAACGTATCGACGTAGCCGACCTGCAGGCGGGTGTATACTGGGTAGAAGTTCGCGGGGCCCATGTCAGCCACCAACAAATCAAGCTCATCAAACAGTAACCGCTACCAAGCCGAAGGAGGCGGGTGGTCCGTTGGGCCACCCGCTTTTCTGTGCCGGACCGCGGCCCCTCTCTGTTTATCGGCTTGCCAACCGCCAAGTAACGACCGACCGGGCCGGAAGCACGTACGCGTCGGCGGTGGTGAACGTCCCGGCGTGGCGTAGGTCGTCCCCTTCGGCGTCGCTGGTGACGTACGCCCGAAAGTCGGCGTCGGTAGGGCCGCTTAGGCGAACCGGCTGCGGCTCCGGTCGCTGATTGACGAAGACGATCACCCGGCTACCGTCCTCGTTTTCGTAGGCGGAGACGATCACCCCATCCGGAAAAGCTTCTTCAGCCGGCGTACCGTCCGCAAGTTCGATCGAAAGACGGGTGGCGCCGGGGCGCAGGAAATAAGAAAAGTTACCCACGGTCCACAGCAACTTCGAGTCGTAGATTTCCCCGGCGAACTTATCGTCGTCGGTATACACCAGCCCGTCTTTATAGTTACCGTTGCTCACGCCCAGCCACCACTGCCAGGAGCTGGCGTTGGCGAACAGAAAGTCGGCCTGCATCACGCGGGCGAGGTACAGCGCCGGGTCCATACCGAGATCGCGGCCAGGACCTTTAACTTCCTCGTTGTCCTCCAGCAGGCAGTACTCGCTGGCCATGTATTCCAGATCGGGGTTGATCCGTTGCAGCGCCGCCCACGCCTGCTGCCGGGTGCGGACGAGGTTTTCCACCGGCCAGGTGGAGAAGTAATCGTGGACCGCTACCTCCGGCGCGAGGTGTTCCAAGTCACCCAGATACAGCTCGGAAGCCGGGTCGAAGAAAGCCCGTAGCTGGTCGCTCCGCTGCCGCGGCCCCTTGTCGGACTTATAGAGGTATTCCACCTGGGCGGTTTCGGCGATCTCGATCTCGGTGCCTTCGATCCCGGCCCGGGTGAAGGCGGCATCGATCTCCCGGGTTACGGCCGCCAGCTCGTCGTTGTCGTAGGGGGTCCCTTCCTGCTTGCAGCACATCCACTCCCACTGGGGCTCGTTGAAGGGGCTGAGGAAATCGAACGTAATGCCGCCTTCCCGCTCCATCCCCTGTACGATATCCACCAGGTAATCGGCGTAATCTCCATAGTACTCGGGTTTGAGATTGGATTCTTTACCATCCTCCGACCAGGCCTTCCCGTTGCGCGTCATCCACACCGGGGGGCTGTTAACGAAGCCGATGAAGGTTGTTAACCCGCGTTCCTTCGCTGCCTGTAGCATCCAGCGCTGTCCGGCGTGGCGCGACCAGTCGTAGGTGCCGTCGGGGTTCCCGAAGGACTCGGCCCGCCGCCACTCGCTGGTGATGCCGCTGCCGTCGCCCTGCGCCTGACTGCCCGCCCCGATGTTGAAGCGCCAGGCCGTGAGACCGATGCCGCGGGGGTTGCCGGCCTCGTCCGTTTCCGCGCTGAAGAGCCAGTCGGCGATCTGACTGCGCTGCTCCTCCGGCCAGTTTTCACCGATATACTGGATCGTCCAGGCATCGGAAGCGCCGAAGTTGTGGATGGTTTGGTAGCGGACGGCGGGGTCAAGGGTGTAGGTGAGTACCGCTTCGTCGGCCCCGGGTGGGGAGGGTACGCGACGGCAACCGAGAATCGAAACCGTTGCGATGAGCAAGAGAGAGCGAAGGATCATGGGTCTAATAAAGCCATTCTTTTCCTTTACCTGCTCAATTTCCTGCGCTCCGCCGCCAAAAATCTGCCTCAGGGAGTAACGATCTTAAAATCGATAGCATAAAGGGATACGCTACAAGTTTGCACGCAAAAAATGCTTTTGGAAATCCTATTCCATTTTATACGGACCAAAAGCGGATCGGTTGATTTTGCTTCCGTAGGCAGATCTTCGGTTCAAGCAAGGAATTACTCGTCATTAGCATTACTGGAATTATTCGGCCGCCGCTGATTTTATCCATACGATACAATTTTAAATCTTGAGTATCGCATATCTTGGTAATTGTAAAGAATTGAACCACACTAGAACACACCCCTTATGCAATCACGTATACTCCCTTTTATTCTAGTTCTGCTGACCCTTCCTTTTGAAGGACGCGCGCAAGTATCCGATGACTTCGAAAATAACTCCCCGAACGGCTGGTATTCGGAAGGCGATGGAAGCTTTTCCGTCAGCCAGGAAATCGACGATCCGAACTACAGTTTTAAAATCGTGGATAACGCCACCGGCGACTACAACTACGCGATCGCGCCCGCCCGCTATCTAGGTGACTGGTCCGCCGCCACCTCGAATGATACGCTGGGGGTCGACTTTTACGTACGTACTTCCACTACCCTCTTCGACTTCGAAGCCCCCACCTACGAAATCAGCGGGCCGGGAGGGCGGGCCACGGCGCTGCCCGGGGTATTCCTTCCGGCCGATACGTGGGTGCGGCAAAGTATTTCGCTGAACGAAGCGGACTGGACCCTGGAAGAAGGGGAGTGGGAAGCCTTACTGTCATCCGTCACCCTCTTGCGTGTCCTCACCGAATACCGGACGGGCCCCGAAGACATTTTCTTGGACAATGTCGTACTGAGCTTCAATCCGCAACGCAGCGACTTCTCCGAGGGGGTTTGCTCCACCTTCGAGGACGGTACGCTGGATGGCTGGCGCTTCGTGAACAACGGGGCCATTCGCATCGACTCCCTGGACGGCAACCCCGGGCGGGGCGCGGGGGTGGCCGACCTTACCGGTGTGACCGGTACGGCCCTGGCTCCGGCAAAATTCTGGGGAGACTGGTCCGGCCTCCAGGATAGTGGTTACCTGCAGTTCGACCTGCGCATCGATAATACCTCCGGCGGGGAGATCGACAAACAGTACTTGATCAAGGTCAGCAACGAAACCGCCTCGGCGTATGTACTCCCGGAAACCTCGGAACTCTCCTCCGCCCTGGACGCATGGCACACTTTCCGCTTTTACATCAACGAAGACGATTGGACGGTCACCGAGGGCACCTGGGAAGAGTTGGTGGAAAACGTGGAAGAAGTGAACCTGGAGATCGAATTCGTGGTCGGTAACGAACGCGCCTCGCTCGACAACTTCTGCCTGCAGCCCGCGGATGCGGTCAGTGCGGCCAACGAGCCCTTTACCGACGAGCGTATCCGCGTCGTTCCTAATCCCAGCGCCGGCCCGCTTCGCATCACCTCCCCCGAGCACCGCATTCTTTCGGTCACGCTGCTTGACATCTCCGGGCGGGAATTGCGACACCAACCCGTCGAAGCCTTCGAATACACCCTCCAGCACGATCACCGCGGGCCGGCGATCGTGCGCATCACCACCCCGGCGGGGTCCGTGTACCGGAGGGTACTGCTTCGCTAGCTACAGGTAATCCAGGGTCTCTACCATCCGGTACTTCGGACTCCGACTGAAAAAATCCCGGAAGAAAGCCGCGTGGCTGGCCCCCGTGAGGATGAATACCCGGTCGTCGGGCGTCAGGTCCAGTCGGTTCAGATTACTGTACATGCGGAGGTTTCGCTGGTAGTACTTCGCCGCCTCGTCCGCGCCCTCGAAGTTGCCGTCGGTGCCGGCGTAGGTCAGGATGTCGGCGTTGACGGTGATCAGAAAATCCAGAAACGGATCCTCGTTCATCATGCGGAGGCGGTCACGCACCGTCAGGGAATCGTCGTTGAAGTTGGCGTATTCCGGGTGGTCGACGAAGGGGTTGCGCGCGTAAGCCGCTACGGTGGTGGAATCAATCGCATTGTCGATCTCCTGCCCGATGCGGTAGTTGTAATTCAGTTTATGGTCGATGCCGTAGATCCGTTCGGTGCCGCTCAGGCGGCCTACCTCGTAGGCCAGCAACTCGATTTCCGTAGGGTCCGTGATGGCCATATCCGGGTCGGCCAGGTAGGCGGCGTACGCCGAATCCAGCTCTCCCTGCCGCTGGGGCATCATTTCGACCACGATGACCGTCGGATCGAAGGCGGCAAGGTCGATCGCTATGGCGTGTACCCGGGCCACGTTCTCCCGGTCGTTCTCGTCAAATTCGGTACTGTTGGCATCGGGGGTGTAACCCATGTGAAAGGTGCCGACGTTGAGTACCCGCACTTTATCGGCCGGAATGGTACCGGTCGTGACCTCCGCGGCCGTAGGGAGTTCGGTCTCCTGACGCTCGCAGGTGGCCAGCACTAATGGGGAAAGGGCAAATAGTAGAAACTTGATCATTGTCTCGGACTTGGGTTAGCGTGAAGGACGGCAGCAATGCGGATACGCTGCACGGTCTTTTTTTCCTGCGCTCCGGCGCAAAAAAATATGGTAGTCGGGTGCTGACGGCGTACGGTGTAGTCGAATCTGTAAATCGTACAAAGCAGGCGGGTGCCGTGACCCGCCCCCCAAATGGGCTACTGTAACAACTGCGGCCCGGACGGCATGAAAAGGCAGTCAACTACCCTTTGCTATGTTCCGAGCCTTGCTCTTGCTTTACACCCTATTCCCCCTACTCCTCACCGCGCAGTCTGGCCGGCTGGACGTGTTTCGCCCCGGCACCCAGGTGACCTACTACGAGAGTGGCTGCGGTACCGTCCCCGCCGAAGCGGCGGGCAAGCTCAACTGGTGCCCGGAATATCCCTACGGGCCGCAGGCCGTAGTTACGCGCAGTACCGGGCTAAGCGGAAACCGCGTGACCGGGGCCTACCCGAACTACTTCAACGACGCGGAGATCTTCGGTACCGACGAAGGGATATCCATCCGTAAGGCGGACGGCACCTTCGAGAACGTTCCCTACGACGCGCTGGGCCTGATTTCCCGGTACACGAATGCGCCCTCCATACTGGACGGCTGGGTACGTCCGGACGGGGTATTCGTTTTTATTCCCAGCCCGGTCGATTACTACAAGGACCGCGACGTGTTCCTGTATAACCTCGTGACCAAGGAATCGACGACCATTGCCGTTTCCGACCGGTCGAATTACGAGGCTTTCATGCCAAAATATTTGGTCGGCAACCCCACTACCGGGACCACCTACATTGCCGCCCACCACGACGATTTCTTTACCAGCCGCGAGCAAATCTTTCATCTCCACGCCTCCGGCGCTATTTACACGAGCGACTACGACCTGCCCGCCAACACGGTGAGCCAAGACTACCTCCCCGTGGGAGAAATGGTCCTGATAAACGGGACGGCCTACATCGGATCGGCGTACGGCATTTCCGCTTACGACTACTACGGTAACCCGGTAGCGGATTACGGAACGGCCCTCGGATTAACGTACGGCGCGGACGTTTCCGCGCTCGTAGCGGCGCCCGACGGCTATCTCTGGCTCGCCGCACGGCAGCCGACCGGCTCCCGCCTCATCCGCCTTAACCCCGCAGACAGTACGTACCAGTCCTTCACGACAAACGTACCCGGTACCGGCACGCCGCTGCTGTTCACCGACCTGGCCGTGCTGGATAACGGTGACGTCACCGCCGTGGCCGAAAACTACGCGGGCGTGATCGACCTGGCGTGGCAGCAGAGCAACCCGGGGTGGACGTTCCGTTCCCTGGCCGACCTGAGCCAGCTTGCCCCGCCGGTGACGCACGGACCGGTCAGCGTGACCCGTGAGCACGGGCGCATATACTACGCCGTGGATAATTCCGCGGGGGTGCGGGACCGGGGGGCCGATATCCTGGTCCGGGCGGGGCAGCAGTGGTCCTCGGTGAACGACGACGGCACGGCTGGTGCGGCCGTCAGCGACCTCCGCCAGTTCGATCAGCTGGAAAGCGACGGTCGCGGCGGGGTATACGCCATCAGTAACGAGCACGACATCATCGGGCGGATGGACGCTAGCGGTACAATGCAGCGGTTCGACAACGGCCGGGGTATCCATTCCCCGCCCGCGGTGTACGCCGGCGACCAGCTGGCCTACGTAAATCAGCGTTCCTGGCTGTCCAGGTGGACGTCGACTGATTTTTCCTCGACCCAGTCGCTGCCGTCGGACATCGCCCGTTCCGACCTCGCCAGTAACTACGGCCGGGCACTGACCTTTTTTCAGCCGCAGCAAGGCCTGTATCGACGGTATCTGAACGGCACCTTGCTCGGGAGGCACCCGCTCGACCCCTCCCTCGATTATTCCTCCTATACCAAATTCGTTTCCGATCGCGACGGAAATGCGTGGCTCGCCCGCAACAACAAGTCCTACCGCTTACCGCTTGCCGGCAATTCTCCGGTCGTGCGCTACGACCTTGCCCGCGGCACCACCGTACCGCTATCGGCACCCTACGTAGGCACCCTACAGGAGTTGCTGGCCGCCCCCGCCGGCGGCGTGTACCTGGTGGGCACCCAGGGCGTAGCCTATCTAAACGGCAATACGACGAAATCCTTTACTTCGTCCGACCACGGATCCATGACCAAAATCATCGCGGCGGCGGTGGATAGCCGGGGAAGCTTACACTTGCTTAGGTCAGACCATCAGGTCATGCGCCTGGACGATCTCCCCACTTCGCCGTCCCTTACCAATCTGTACGGCAACCAGGATTACGCCGCGTTTGAAGTAAATTATTGGTCCGACATCACCGTCGACACCAACGGTGACACCTGGGTATCCGCCGCGAACCGGCTCTTCCGCTTTGGTGGGTATACCAGCTCCCCGGGCTACCTGAATACCTCCACCAAATTCACCGTTTCCGGATTTGTCTACAGCGACCGGAATAAAAACGGCCGGCCCGACCCGGGAGAAGGTATCGCCAAGCAATCCGTGCAGCTGACCGTCGGCAAAACCGTATCCACTACCTACACCGATGCTACGGGCCGGTACCGCTTTCCGCTTTCGCGGGCCAATACGGTTTACGACCTTTCCACGTCGGCCGGTACGACTTCCCCGGCCCTTCGGGGCAGCGTGCCCGTGTACGATACGCAGCGCCCGTACGCCGGCCCCGATTTTCTCTACAAGCGGACGTTGTCCTTCGCGAAGCAGACGTCCACCCCTCCGTCCGCAGCGTCGCAAGATTTACGGGTAAAGGTATACCCCAATCCGGCTACGGAATTTATCGTGGTTGAATCCAACGACGTAGCGGACTATATCCGGTTAATGGACGTCAACGGACGAATAGTGGCCGAGGCCCGCCCGACGGATACCCACCACCGCCTACCCACCACGCAATTGCCCGCCGGGGCTTACGTGTTACGGGTCGATGCGGATGGAGAATCACATCCACGCAAAATCATTATTCGGTAAAACCGGGAATATGTGCCCGCCCCTAATCCTTAATGCTTCCCGTGTGACGGACGGATGGTTTAGCGCCGGGGCGCAGGAGAAAAATGATCCGGCAAATAGCCAAGCTCCGTCAGTTCCCCCGGGTCCCGCAGCAGCCGAATGCGCCGGTCCACGATGAGGTACAGCGTATCGGCCACGTCCAGCACGGTACGGTACTGGTGGTCGGAAAGCAGTACGCCCTTGCGTGCGCGAGCCTTGCGTAGCGCGTCCAGCAGCAGCTCGTTGTGTACGGGCATCACGTTGGAGAAGGGTTCGTCGAGCACGGTGTAGCGGGTATCCGCCCCGAGGGCGATGAGGCAGAGCAGCAGGCGGGCCGTACCCAGGGAGAGGGTTTCGAGGCGGTCATCCGCTTGGGACTGAAATAGGGGATACTCCGCGAGGAATCGCTCCCGCTCCAGCCCGTAGTACTTCAAATAGCGGGCGACGGTCAGCTGCGGCGGGTGGCTGGCCCGCTGGGGCACGTAGTTGATCAGGCCCGGGCGGAGGTGGGGGTGACGTACGAAGGATCCGTCCACCGTAATGCTCAGATTCCGGTCAGGGTACATTCCGAATACCGCCCGAAACACGGAGGATTTACCGGTACCGTTGCGACCTAAAAGGGCCGTCACGCCGCGGCTGGCGACCGCTAGCGTCGAAGCCTCAAGCACGCGCTGGTTACCGTAGATAATCTGTATCTGCTCCAGCAACAGCCGTTCCGCGGGGGAGCTTCTCATCGTACCCACAGGGTCAGGGTGGCCAGCAGCAGGTACAGCGCCAGGTCAAGCGCCAGATAGGTCCCCCACAGCACCGGGAGCCACTGCCGCATATTGAGGAAAAATTCCGCGTGGTTCGGCGAGCGGCGGTGATTGACGGTGATCATCACTACGGAAAGCAGGGCCTTGGCCATCACCATACTCGGTAGCGCAACCATTCCGCGGACATACACCGGGATCAGCAGACTCAGCGAAAAAAGGATCGTCGGCACCCGGATGGGCCGGTGATAAAGCAGGGCGAAGTGGAGGGTAGTCACGGCCGGAGATTCACGGGCAGGTCACCGGTCGCAGGTCCGGGCCGCAAAATGGAAAAAGAGTAGGGCAAGGCACTGGGCTTAGGGATGCGGATGTCTTCCCAAAGTAAGAAATTATGAGGCACGCCATACCGGTTTCACCCGCTTCGGGAGCTTTTGTATCTTTGCGCCCAGTTTCAATGCCCAACGTATGAAAGATCTCTTCGACAAATTCCGCGAACACAAGGGTCCCCTCGGCCAGTACCAGGATGTCGCCCACGGTTATTTCTCCTTCCCCAAACTGGAGGGCGAACTCGGCCCGCGCATGACCTTCCGTGGTAAGGAGTGCATCATCTGGAGTATCAACTCCTACCTGGGCATCACCAATCACCCCGACGTGCGGAAGGCCGATGCGGAGGCCGCCGCCGAATACGGCATGGCCTACCCGATGGGTGCCCGCATCATGAGCGGCGAGACGGACGCGCACATCCAGCTGGAAGAGGAGCTCGCCGAGTTCACCCAGAAGGAAGCCGCCCTACTGCTCAACTTCGGTTACCAGGGCATTATGTCGATCGTCGACGCCCTGCTCACCCGCCACGACGTGGTGGTGTACGACCGCGACGACCACGCCTGCATCATGGACGGCATCCGCATGCACCTGGGCCCCAAGTATGCCTTTACCCACAACGACATCGACCACTTCCTGGTCCGGATGGAGCAGGCCAAGAAGGAGGCCGAAAAGCGTAACTCCGGCATCCTGGTCATCACCGAGGGCGTCTTCGGCATGCGCGGCGAGCAGGGTATCCTGAAGGAGATCTGCCAGTACAAGGAGAAGTACGGCTTCCGCCTGCTGGTCGACGATGCCCACGGCTTCGGTACCATGGGCGCCACCGGCGCCGGCGCTGGCGAAGAGCAGGGCGTGCAGGACCAGATCGACGTCTACTTCAGCACCTTCGCGAAGGCGATGTCCGGTTTCGGTGCCTTCGTCAGTGCCGATCGGGACATCATCGAGTTCATGCGCTACAACCTCCGCAGCCAGGTGTTCGCCAAGAGCCTCTGCATGCCCATGGTGAAGGGTGCCCTGGCCCGGCTGAAGCTGCTCCGCGAGCAGCCCGAACTGCGGGATAGGCTGTGGAAGAACGTCCACCATCTGCAAAACGGCCTCCGCGAAGCCGGCTTCGACATCGGCAACACCGGTGCCTGCGTGACCCCCGTCTTTATGAAGGGATCGCCCTACGAGGCCGGCGCGCTGATCTATGATATGCGGGAGAACTACAATATCTTCTGCTCGGTGGTGCTGCCGCCGGTAATCCCCAAGGGCCAGTTGATCCTTCGTTTGATCCCCACCGCCGAGCACTCGGAGGAGGATATCCAGACGACCATCGATGCGTTCAAGGCCGTCCGCACCAAGCTGGAGGATGGGACGTACGAGAAGATGGGAGAGATGTTCCGCGCCGGGGAGATCAACGTGGTGTAGACGAATACTCCCAACCTACGAAAAACGGGGTCGTGCGGCGTTTGCCACACGACCCCGTTTTCGTTAGCGGTAGCGCGCTTTCCCTTAGCTCGGGTCGTCAGACCCCAGGAGACTCTTGCTGAGATCGTCGATCAAAGCATCCAGTTCGGCGTCCTTGGCGGCGAAGTTACTGACGCTGTCCAGGTCCGTATTGACGCTGATGTAGTACTTGATCTTCGGCTCGGTACCCGACGGCCGGGCGGTGATGATGTAGCCTTCCTCGGTAAGGAATTGCATTACGTTCGACTTGGGCAGGTCGATGGTAGTTTCTCCCTTCCCGTCGAAAGAGTAGGACTTGGAGGTCTGGTAGTCCTTGACCCGGACGATCTTCTTGCCGCCGAGTTCCTTCGGGGGGTTGTTCCGGTAGCCCTGCATCAGCTCGCTGATTTCCTCGGCTCCCTTTTTGCCGCCCTTTTTCAGCGAGATCAACTCCTCCTTGTAGAATCCGTATTTGACGTATATCTCCTGGAGGGTCTGGAAGAGGGTTTTACCCTGGTGCTTATAGTAGGCCGTCATCTCGGCGATGATGGTACAGGCCACGACCGCGTCTTTGTCCCGTACGTGGGCACCGATCAGGTAGCCGTAGCTTTCCTCGGCTCCCGCGATGTAGGTCTCCTTTCCCTCCAGCTTGGTCATGAGGGCACCGATGTACTTGAAGCCGGTCAGCAGGTTGTAGCAGGTTACGCCGTTCGCCTCGGCGATCTCATCGATGAGGTAGGTCGTTACGATGGTCTTGGCGATGTACTCCTTGCCATCCAGTTTCCCCTGCTCCTTCCACTGCTCGATCAGGTAATTGAAGATCAGGGTTCCGGTCTGGTTTCCGTTGAGGAGTACGTGCTCGCCTTCGTTGTTCTTTACGGCAATCCCTACCCGGTCGGCGTCAGGATCGGTGGCCATCACGAGATCGGCGTCCTTTTCCGCGGCTAGTTTCAGGGCCAGGGTAAGGGCCTCTTTCTCTTCCGGATTGGGGTAAACCACCGTCGGGAAATCACCACTCGTGACCAGTTGCTCCTCGACCAGGCTTACGTTGGTGAAGCCCAGTTCCTTCAGGGCGCGGGGCACGAGGTCGACCCCGGCACCGTGGATGGGCGAATAGACGATCTTCAGGTCCTTCTCCTGCTTGACGACATCCGGGTTGATGCTCGCCGCCAGGACGTTCTCGATGAATCGCTTGTCGATCTCTTCACCGATGCGTTCGATGCGTTCGGGTTGGCCTTCGAATTGGATGGCGTCGATCGACTGGATGGCGTTCACCTCCGCGATGATTCCCTTATCGTGGGGGTTCACTACCTGGCCGCCGTCGGACCAGTACACCTTATAGCCACTGTACTCCTTCGGGTTGTGGGAGGCGGTAAGCATGATGCCGCTCTGGCAGTCCAATTCCCGGATCGCGAAGGAGAGCTCGGGGGTGGGGCGGAGACCGTCGAAAAAATACACGTGAATACCGTTCGCGGAGAAGATATCCGCTGCGGTCTGGGCGAAGAATTCCGCGTTATTCCGGTTGTCGTGGGCGATGGCCACCTTGATCTGCTCGTCCGGAAACTGCTTCTTCAGGTAGTTACTCAGTCCCTGGGTGGCCGATCCGATGGTGTATTTATTGATGCGGTTGGAGCCGACGCCCATGATGCCGCGGAGGCCGCCCGTACCGAATTCGAGGTCCTTGTAAAAAGCATCGGTCAGCTCGTTAGTTTTCTCCTGCGCTACGAGCTCACGTAGGGTTGATTTCGTCTCTTCGTCGTAATCGCCCTCCAGCCAGTTATTTACTTTACGCTGGATATTCGGTTCAAGGTTCATGCTTGCGTGGTTTAAAGCGAGTAGGATATTTTCCATCCGTTCTTACGTAAACGAATGCCGTGGGGTGTGCCCCTGCGTATGCCAACGGAACGGCACCTCAGGCGTACAAGTTCCGTTGTCAGGCGGGCTTTGTACGGATTCATATCCGATACGTCGACCTGCCTTCCAGGGTGGGCGAAAATAGGGTTTCTACCGCAATAGCCGCTGGCATTGCCGGCCGTCGTCCGGGATAATTCCTCAGTACCGCCAGGAAGTAAGGTCGGCGCCGGCGGGCGCTCCGTCCGCTGCCTTATCCGCCCACTTCGGAATAAACATTCGGTGATACCGCAACCGGCTGATCGCGTTCGGCTGGTCCGGATCCCCGTTCCAGCAGTGCTCGTCGCGGTCCCCGTAGGTGATCTCGCCCCCGAAGTCGACGGAGCGGAGAAACTTCTCGCTCAGGTACACCGCGTTATTCAGGTAATAATTATCCATATCCCCCACGTAGATATTGAGCTTACCGCGCAGGTCGGGTGCCAGTTCCGACCAGTCGCGCTGTAGGATGTGGGCCAGGTCGTAGTTCTCCCGCCAGTATTCCGCTACCTCCGGGTTGATTTGCCCGGATACCTTATCCCAGATCCGGCGCGGATAGCCGTCCGGGCCCACGGGACTGTACACCGCCTCCCAAATATCCCACTGCTGGCCGCTGCGGCTGCGGTCACCCAGCGCCAACTCTCGCTGATTACTTTCCCGCAGGGTGCTGGATATATGCCCCAGACTATCCCGGTGGGCGGGCCGCTCCGTGCGCTTGTAGTCACTGTCGAGATAATAGGCATTGGCGTCCTCGTACAGGTTGACCACCGTGTAGGCCCGGAAATCGATCGGGTCCGGACAGGCGGCGTAGCTCCCCCCATATTCCTTGGGGTACTTCACCTGCACCGCCATGGCCTCCCAGCCGCCGGTGCTGCCGCCGTAGACGAAGCGGGCCCACCCCTCGCCGATGCCCCGGAAGCGCCGCTCGATTTCCGGGATCAGTTCGTAGGTGATGGCATCGCCGTAGGGGCCCAGGTTCTCGGAGTTTACGGCGTAGCTGTCGTCGTAGTACGGATTGGCGTGCTGGATCTCGATGGCGATCACCCGCGGAAAATCCGGGCCGGTCCAGGCCTGGTAAAGATCATAGGCCTCCTGGTCGACGATCCGGTTGTAGCAATCCAAGCCGAAGCGAGCGCTGTATTCGCAGGGTTGCGTGGTATCCGGTGGTGTCGTGCGCCAGCCGCCGAAGTCCGCCGGGAAGTGGCCATGCATGATGGCCAGGGGGTACTTGACGTCGGGGTGGTCCGCCCAACCCTCGGGCAGCAGCACGTGGGCGCCGAGGTACATATCGCGCCCCCAGAATTCGCTCAGCATCTCGGAGCGGATCTTGATGTGCTTCACGTAATCCGTGTCCTCCGGCTCCTCGATCTCCGGGATGGCGCTGTCGAAGGCCATTTCGATCGGTTCGGCACGGCCACCCGTGACGGTCAGCTGCACCGGCGTGCTGATCAGGTTGCCGGGCGCGCGGTTCCACTGCTGGCCCTCGCCGCGATCCATGGGCAGTTTTACGGTATGGCCGTCGCTGCGGTGAAAGGTCTCGTACTTATGCAGCAGCACCTGCCCCTCGTAGGTACCGTTCGGCAGATCGGCAAGGGATTCGAGGGGGTAGCCGTAGGCCGTGCTGGCGTCAACGGTCACGCGCGTCCCCGGCTGCCAGTTCTCCACGTTCTGCCCGAACACCAGTTGGGTTTCGGGGCCGTCCGAGATCAGAAACCGGGGCTCCCCGTTTTCCGCACTGGAAAGCATTACCAACAGGCGACCGTCCAGCGCACTATCGGCCAGGCTTTCCGGCAGGAGCACGGAAAAGGTAGCTTGCGCCGCGGCGCAGGTAGAAAAGCCGATCAGCAAGCAGCAGAGTAGTCGGGTAACGTGAGTCATGGTCAGCGGGATATACCCGTAAGGTACTTCGCTGTCGGGGCTTTCTTGTTTCCTTGCCCGGAGCTGGAGCTCCGGGCCCTGGCAGGGTGGAGGAGCTCCAGCTCCGCCAATATGCCCGTCAGTAAGACGGAAAGCACAAAAGGGCCTAGGTGATCATTCCCGGAGCTGGAGCTCCGGGACCCTGGCAGGGGGGAGGAGCTCCAGCTCCGCCGGTATGCCCGTCAGCAAAATGAGTAGCACAAAAGGCACAACGTGATCATCCCCGGAGCTGGAGCTCCGGGACCCTGACCGGGGGGAGGAGCTCCAGCTCCGCCAATATTCCCGTCAGCAAGACGAATAGGACAAAAGGGCCTACGTCATCATCCCCGGAGCTGGAGCTCCGGGACCCTGGCAGGGTGGAGGAGCTCCAGCTCCGCCGGTATGCCCGTCAGCAAGACGAATAGGACAAAAGGGCCTACGTCATCATCCCCGGAGCTGGAGCTCCGGGACCCTGGTCAGGGTGGAGGAGCTCCAGCTCCGCCGGTATGCCCGTCAGCAAAACGGATAGGACAAAAGGGCCTGCGTGATCTTACCCGGAGCTGGAGCTCCGTGACCCTGGCAGGGGTGGAGGAGCTCCAGCTCCTCCAATATTCCCGTCAGCAAAATGAGTAGCACAAAAGGCACGACGTGATCATCCCCGGAGCTGGAGCTCCGGGACCCTGGCAGGGGGGAGAAGCTCCAGCTCCGCCGGTATGCCCGTCAGCAAAATGAGTAGCACAAACGGCACAACGTGATCATTCCCGGAGCTGGAGCTCCGGGACCCTGGCAGGGGGGAGGAGCTCCAGCTCCGCCGGTATGCCCGTCAGCAAAACGCATAGGACAAAAGGGCCTAGGTGAACTTGCCCGGAGCTGGAGCTCCGGGACCCCTATTAGGGGGGGGAGGAGTTCCAGTTCCGCCAATATGGCCGTCAGCAAAACGGATAGGACAAAAGGACCTACGTGAACTTACCCGGAGCTGGAGCTCCGGGACCCTGGTCAGGGGGGGAGAAGCTCCAGCTCCGCCGGTATGCCCGTCAGCAAAATGAGTAGCACAAACGGCACAACGTGATCATTCCCGGAGCTGGAGCTCCGGGACCCTGGTCAGGGTGGAGGAGCTCCAGCTCCGCCGGTATGCCCGTCAGCAAAACGCATAGGACAAAAGGGCCTAGGTGAACTTGCCCGGAGCTGGAGCTCCGGGACCCCTATTAGGGGGGGGGAGGAGTTCCAGTTCCGCCAATATGGCCGTCAGCAAAACGGATAGGACAAAAGGACCTACGTGAACTTACCCGGAGCTGGAGCTCCGGGACCCTGGTCAGGGGGGGAGGAGCTCCGGCTCCGCCGGTCGATCCGTCAGCAGGACGAATAGCGTGCCAAGGGCCCGTATGGTACTTCCCGGAGCTGGAGCTCCGGGACCCGCACTAACACAGCACCTCCCGGTACAGGATCGGCTCCTTATACTCCCGTTTCAGGGTATACCGGATGATGTCAAAGGCGGTGACCACGCCCTTCAGCGTACCTTCCAGGTTGACGACGGGGATGGTCTTGAAGCGCCGATCCATGAACAGCTCCGCCGCGGTGCCTACTTTGTCTTTTGGGGCCAACTTGATGATGCGGGTATTCATCACCTCGCTGACGAGCCGCGATTCGCTATCGAGGTTTTCCCGGCAGTCGCGCCACATATCGTAGGAGGTGATCAGGCCCAACAGCCGATAATCCTTGTCTACGACCGGCAACTGTTGAAGTTGTTCTTGCAGCATGATCTGCGCAATTTCACCGACGGACTGAAAAGGGTAGGCGGTGGCGATGTCCGTCGTCATAATCGTCCGCACTTCTTCATTCATCATAAGAATGGTATTTGCGGTTTTCTGGGCTTATTCCACTAAATATACGGGAATTTAGCCGCATTTTCAGCACCGTTTCCCGGCAACATTTTGCCCTAACTTTCCGTAAGATTAACAGGGCACCCCGCACCCCGAAACTAAAAACCCGCCCCCACCCCATGGATCCCGTCCGCGCCATCTACCTAGCCACCCTCTGCCTCATGCTGCTGGGCGCTATCCTGACTTGGCAGACCGGTGACGTCCAATCCGAACTGCTCCTGCTACCGGCGCTGGCCGCGGCGGGTGCCTATACGCTGGCTCCCCAGCTGCGGTGGTGGTACTGGAAAAAGCATCCCCCCGATCTGTCGACGGAACTGGCGCCCCTTCTCGAACGCTTTCCCCTTTACCGCGCGCTGGATCTCGACGGGAAGCGGGACTTTCGTCGGCGTACCTTCCTGATCCGCGAAGCCACGGAGTTTACGGGCATGGCCATCGAAACGATCCCCGCGGATGTCCGCCTTATGGTAGCCGCCTCCGCCGCTACCGTTACCTACTACCGGGAGGAATTTCTGGTGCCCGGCTTCGAGAATGTAATCTTCTATCCCCACCAGTTTCCCACCCCGGAGCACGATGTCCTGCACGCCTCCGAGATGTACGCTAAGGATGGTGTGATCATCTGGACGTTGAAATACCTCATCCGCTCGGTCGTCGAGCCGGACAAATACCTCCAGCTCGGCATTTACGAGTATACCCGGGCGCTGTTCTCCACCGATGCGGAAGCCCGCCGCCGGGCCCAAACGCACACCCTGACCCTCGAGGAGATCTACCGCCTGACCGATTTCAGCCCCGAAGCCCTCCGGAAGTTCATCGGACTGGAAGACCTGGACGTAACCGCCCTCACCCTGACCGTCTTCCATACGCATGCCCCCCGGTTCGCCGGCCTGTATCCGGACAAATTCCAGGGGATCCTGCAGGCTTTCCCCCTGCGTTTACCGCAATCACCGGCCACTCCGGCCTAGTTGCCGCCCACCGTTACCTTTGCCATCAATGGAAGACGACCACAGCCCCGATCCCACCTCCGAAGAAGAGCCCCTCATCGAGCCGGTGCCGGGGGAACTGGTCGTAGACCATTCCGAACGGTCGCCCGTCGAGGACCACCGCATCAACCTGGATCGCCTGCGGGAGGCTACGGAGCAGATACGCGCTTCCGTAGCGACGGTAATCGTCGGGCAGCGGGACCTGGTCGATCTGCTGATCGTTTCCCTCGTAGCGGGTGGCCACGTGCTCGTGGAGGGCGTGCCCGGGATTGCCAAGACCCTCACCGCCCGGCTGCTCGCGCGTACCGTGGATGCCGACTACAGCCGCATCCAGTTCACCCCCGACCTGATGCCGAGCGACGTGACCGGCAGTACCGTCCTCAATTCCCACGACGGTACCTTTTCCTTTAATCGAGGACCGATCTTCGGTAACCTGATCCTCATCGACGAGATCAACCGCGCCCCCGCCAAAACCCAGGCGGCTCTCTTCGAGGTAATGGCCGAGCAGCAGGTGACCGTCGATGGCGTGACCCATTCCCTTCCCGACCCCTTCTTCGTGATCGCCACCCAGAACCCGATCGAGCAGGAAGGCACCTACCGGCTCCCCGAGGCTCAGTTGGACCGCTTCCTGCTGCGCGTGGTCGTCGAATACCCCGACCTGGAAGAAGAACGGGACATCCTCTACCGCTTCCGCAGCGATTTCCGGCAACGACAGGTAGAAGAGATCGAGCCGGTGATCAGCCGCCAGCAGATTGCCGAGTGCCGCGACATCGTGGAAAGCATCCACATCCGTGACGAACTACTGGACTACATCGCCGCTCTCGTATACCGCACGCGTACTCACCCGGATCTTTACCTGGGGGCCAGCCCGCGCGCATCCCTGGCCATCCTCCGCCTGGCCAAGGCTACGGCCGGACTCGCCGGTCGCGATTTCGTGACACCCGATGATATTCAGCGCGTAGCCTACCCCGCCCTCAACCACCGCATCATCCTGACGCCAGAGCGCGAGATGGAAGGTTACGGCGCGAAGGACGTCATCGATGAGATCGTCAAGAGTATCGAGATACCCCGCTAGGTTATTCCAATCGATACAGGCCGCTGGCGTGGGGGGCCAGGGTGCGGCTAAAGCTTCCGTTAGCCGATCCCAACTCCTCTCCTGTCCACATATCCGTTACGCTTACCTCCCCCTCCAGGCCGAGTTCGGCGAAATCCACCGTAAGCTCGCGACTGAGGGAATCTTCGCGATTGAATAAGGCCAGATAGGTCCAGTCTTCACTCCGGTTGTGGGAGGCGATTTTTACCTGCGCTCCGTCGCTAAATATGAGTTGTACATCTTCGCTTTCGCGGTGCATGCGCAGTACCTCTTTATTGGTGAGCAGAGATTGAGTGAAGCCGTCGTTGCTGGGCAGGTCGCCCCCGAACATGAGGGGGGATTTGAAGATGGTGAACAAGGTGATCAGGGTGTACTGCTCGTCCGGGGTGAGGGCGGCCATGCGGTCGTCGCCCCGCTCCCCGCGAATGGACAGCCGGCCGAGCGGGATCATATCGCAATCCGGCCAGGTACCGCCGCCGATGTAGGGGTACCAGTCCTGGCTGACGTCGAAGAGGTGGTCGATGTGGTCCCAGCTGTCCCACACGTCGTTGACCATCCGCCACATATTGGCGTGGCGATCGACGTGCTCCGCGAATTCCACCGGGGTGGGGCCCGGTGAGGTGCTCAGCACAATCTCCCGGCCGGTGAGATCGATGGCCTTGCGGATCATTTCGATCTCGTCCTTATGGTAGATGGGTGCGGAGAGGTCGTCGATCTTGATGAAGTCGACGCCCCACTCGGCGTATAGTTCGAAAATAGAGTTGTAGTATTCCTGCGCGCCCGGCCGGCCGGCTACGATGGTGTAGTTATCCCGTAGCCAGCGGCACTGGTTTTCGGTCGTGTATACCTGGTCGGCCGTGACTCCATCCGCTCCCTTGATGGGTAGTTTTCGCTCGACGGCCTCGGTGGGGATGCCCCGCATGATGTGGATGCCGAATTTGAGTCCCTTGCCATGGATATAATCGGCCAGGGGCTTGAAACCCTGCCCGCCGGCGGCGGAGGGGAAGCGATTCGTGGCAGGTAGGTAGCGACCGTATTCGTCCAGCACGTAGATCGGGTTGTCCTGGTTATACCCGTGCGACTTCGTGTTTTCCACGAACCAGCGGATATCGACCACCACGTATTCCCAGCCGTATTCCATTAGGTTTTCTGCCATGTAATCCGCGTTGGCCTTCACTTCGTCTTCGCGGACGGTGGGGCCGTAGGAATCCCAGCTGTTCCAGCCCATGGGCGGGGTAGTGGCCCAGGAGGCAAATTCGGGCCCGGAGAGCGATGGCGTCGGGCTATCGGCGGTCTCCGGTTCGGAACTTTTGCAGCCGGTCAGTAGGATGAATAAGCAGAGGAACGGGACTAATCTGTGCATAGTGGATGATCATGATCGAAGGCGGCTATGATATTACAGCCGGGCGGATCAAAATAAACCAATAATTGTCATTCTCACAATTAATCTCAGATTGAGACCTCCCACAGAAGATGCTATTCCGCTTGGTAGGCGTCCACCACTTTCTTCATGCGGCGGCTGTTGACGCCCAGATCGCTGTGGCCTACCCGGCTGGCGCTGCGGTAGTGAATCACCTGCTGCTCCTCATCGATGAGAAATTCGACGTCGTCGATGTAGGGAATGGGCCAGGTCTTGAAGGTGTAGTGCAGGTAGTTGTCTTCCTCCTTCTGCAGTTCCGTGCGGGACATAGCGCCGACGACCCGCTTCAACTTTTCCTTTGCTTCCGCCGCGCTGCCGGTGAAGGGGATCGGCTCGCGCTTCTTCTTTTCCTGGATACTCTGGGTGCTCACGCAGTTGGGTGAATCGGGACAGGGTTTGAGTTGGCGTTGCATGCTATCGTTTGGATGGACAAGCCCATCCAGGCGGGCATTGTTCGTCGTACCGCCGGGCAGGGACAGGCTCGCCAGCCGTTCGTTATCGGCGACCGAGCGTACTTCGGCCAGCAATTCAAGGCCTTGCGGGGTATTCTTATAGTGCAACAGGCCGAAGTTTTTCACCCCTACCAGATCGCTGATTCGTTTACCGTTGACTTCGTCGGCACTCTCGTAGCTATGGGTTAGCCCGCTGGAGGTAACCTCATAAATTGGATAGCCGTCAACGGTGTCTACCATAATCTCCGCCAGGTGGCGGTCACCGCTGAGCAGGATGGGCAGGGCGGGTCGGACTTCGGCTAACAGAGCGAGCAAGCGTTCCCGTGATTTTGGGAAGAGGGCCCATTTTTCGAAGCCGTGGTCGGTCGGCAGCACCTGGATGCTGCTGGCGATGATGTGAGCGTCCGCCTCGCTGTTTCGTAGCTCATCGTCCAGCCACGCCCACTGGGCCTCGCCCAGAATGTCGCCGTCTTCGTTCGGCCCGTAGCGGTGGCCTCGCTCCACCGGAGGCGCTACGTCATCCCGAAAGTATCGGGTGTCCATTAGGATGACGCGTACGTTGTCGATCAGGTAGGACTGGTAGACGCCTTCCCGCTGCCGTACTTCCGCGCTGGCGGGAACCTCCAGGAAATCGAGCATGAGCTCCTTCGCTACTTCCTTGAAGGGCCAATCGCGGCCGGCATCGTTGCTGCCGTAGTCGTGATCGTCCCACGTTCCGTAGATCGTCGGCACCTGCTCGGTAAAGGCGCGGTATTCCGGTGCGGATTCCAGTTCGGCGTAGTCGGCAGCCATCCGGTCGCGATCGTCCGTGTCGGCGTAAATGTTGTCGCCCAGCCACAGCCAGGCGGCCAGGTCGTTGGCGGCGATCGTTTCCCAGAAGGCTTGGCTTTGATCCTGCCGGTTACAGCTTCCAAAGGCGATGGTGAGTACCGAGTCGGCTACGATCATCGGTCCGACCTCCACCAGATCCGGATTGTGGGATTTGGAGGCTTTCCCGACCAGGTAAGCCAGGAAGACCACGAGGGTGAGGAATACGACTATGCTTACTTTTTTAAGCATACCGCCGACGGACCAGATCGATAAATTCGCGGGCGGTTTCCTCACGTTCCTCCGCCGACCAGCGGTGTTGTTGGGCTAGATCGACCAGCATGGGTTTGGCGTTGGCCATGCTGCCTTTCAGGTTGAGGGATTTGAGCGCGTCGTTCAACTCGTCGTTGTTGTTGAAGAGTTTCTTGGCAAAGAGCACGCGATTGTTGATGCTCAGGGCGCGGGTCAGGTCGGCTACGCGCTGGCGGCCAAGGCGGTTACCGAGTCCGTTATCGTTGTCGGGTTCGTGAAACAGGGCTTCCACATCCGGGCCGCTGTTGGTCGACGGTGCCGGCTTCGGAGGGTTGGGCGCCGGGCGGTCATCGTACGTCGGATCGATTTTGGCGGTGTGTTCGGCCATGGCGGGCGCCGGGGGTGGGGGCACCGGGGCATCGGGCAGCTCAGGTGGGGCGGCGGGGGCGGCGGGTTCCGGCCGGGTGGCGGGAATTTCGGGTTGTCGCGGTTCCGGGGTGGGTGGCGGCGGCGGCGGCGTTGGCTTTTGGGGTTCCGGCATCGGAATGGGGGTCTCCCTTTTGGGCGGCGGGGGGGCGTTCCGAACCTCCTGCTTGTTCTCGGTCCCCACTTCCAGGTAGATGGTATACAGGTCGCGCAGGTAGCCCAACATCAGGTCTCGTTCAAGGGCGGAGGGGGCATCATCTTCATCATCCAGCTGCAGGCTGCGGTGCAGGGCGGTGATGCGGTTGAGTAGTTTATCTGCTTTGGTCTGGGCCATGGCTGCTCAAATTTTAATACCTTCGGCCGCCTAAAATACGGTGGCGGCATGTTTTTAGAACCTCACTTCAGCGGTCAACGCAGCGGATGGCTGGAAGTTATCTGTGGTTCCATGTTTTCGGGTAAGACCGAAGAACTCATCCGGCGCCTAAAGCGGGCGGGGATTGCCGGTCAGCACGTGGCCGTCTTCAAGCCTGCCGTCGATACCCGTTACCACGAGGAAAGCGTAGTGAGCCACGACAGCAATTCCTTCCAGGCCACCCCGATCGCCCGCTCCGCTCAATTGCTTGACATCCCCGCCGACGTATCCGTGATCGGTCTGGACGAGGCCCAATTCTTCGATGCGGACATCGTCAAGCACACCCAGGACCTGGCCCACCAGGGCAAGCGCATCATCATCGCCGGACTGGATATGGATTTCCGGGGGAAGCCCTTCGGGCCGATGAGCGATCTGCTGGCCGTGGCGGAATACATCACGAAAGTGCATGCGATCTGCTCCCACTGCGGGAATCTGGCTACCCATTCGTACCGGCTTACGCCTAATCAGGATACCGTTGTGTTGGGGGAGAAGGAGTCGTACGAGGCGCGGTGCCGGAAGTGTTTTCGGATGGGGAATATTTTGGATTTGCGGGCTAAGTAGGGTTTGTTTTGGCTCGCCTGCGGCTCGGTTTTTTTAACACCGATTTTGCGGATCGCTGCGCTCGGGCACGGATTTTGCCCGAAATTCATGGGGTTATAGCGATTATTGAATGCGCTGCGCGCATTGCCCGCAGGACGCTTTCACACACTGCGTTATTCTGCGGCTCTGCGATTTAATTTATTTGGTATACGTTGACTTTGATTCTTGCTGCTCGAAATTTCATTGGCTCGCCTGCGGCTCGGGTTTTTTAAACACTGATTTCGCGGATCGCTGCGCTAGGGCACGGATTAGACACGGATTTTGCCCGCATTGCTTGGGATCACACGGATTATTGAAGGCGCTGCGCGCCTTGTTCGCGCACGTTGCGAAACTCGGGGTTTCTTGGCGGTTTTGCGGTTGGCTTTTGACGTCTCGCAGCGGTGAGTTTGCTTATTTCTTGCTTTTTACTCGCCTGCGGCTCGGAGTTTTTAAACACTGATTTCGCGGATCGCTGCGCTAGGGCACGGATTGATCACGGATTTTGCCCGCATAACTCCGGATTACACGGATTATTGAAGGCGCTGCGCGCATTGCCCGCAGGACGCTTTCACACACTGCGTTATTCCGCGGCTCTGCGATTTAATTTATTCGGTATACGTCGACTTTCATTCTTGCTGCTCGAAATTACTTTGGCTCGCCTGCGGCTCGGGTTTTTTAAACACTGATTTCGCAGATCGCTGCGCTAGGGCACGGATTAGACACGGATTTTGCCCGCATTGCTTGGGATCACACGGATTATTGAAGGCGCTGCGCGCCTTGTCCCTTCGGGGGGGGACGAGCTAAATGAAAGACGCCGCCCCCGGTGGGGACGGCGCTAACTTGGCTTCAGCCGAATAATAAATGTGCCTGCCGGCTAGGCGGTGGCCAGATCCGTGGAGAGTGTGAGCTCTTTCCAGGCTTCCATGTCCCGGCGTAGGTCACTCATCTTCTTTTCGGCCATGGCGTAGGCGTCAGGGCCGAGTAGCAGGTGGAGGGGCGGATTCTCCGTGTCCGCGATGCGAATGATGGCCGCGGCTCCCTTTACCGGATCGCCGGGCTGGTTGCCATTGATCTGATCGCTGTGGACCGTTTCCGATTCGCGGATCTCGGTATAGGCGGGCAGGCGGTTTTGCGGGAGGGTAAGGCTGCTGTCTTCGAGGAATTCCGTGCGGAAATAGCCGGGTGCCACGATGGTTACCTTGATTCCGAACTGGGCTACTTCCGCGGCTAATGATTCGGACAGTCCCTCAACGGCGAACTTGGTGCCGCAGTACACTCCCCAGCCGGGGAAGCCTCCGGTGATTCCGGCGATGGAGGAGATGTTGATGATGTGACCGGATTGCTGGGTCCGCAACTGGGGGAGGACCGCCCGGATCACGTTGTGGGTGCCAAAGACATTGATGTCGTAGTTCGTACGTGCCTCGGCGTCGCTTAACTCTTCCAGTCCGCCCAGCTGGCCGTAGCCGGCATTGTTGATGACCACGTCGAGGTGCCCGAAGGTTTCGATGGCTTCACTTACTGCCTTAGCGACGTCCGACGGATCGGTCAAGTCTACTTCCAAAGGGAGAAAAGCCGACGATTCCGTCCCTGCGGCTTCGCTCAGAGCGACCTTGCTGCGCGAGGTGGCGGCCACCGAATGTCCTGCTTCTAATAACTGGCGGGTCATCTCTAGCCCGAAGCCCTTGGATGCACCGGTAATGAAAAACACTTTTGTGTCTTGCATAGCAATACTTGTTTGATTACTACAAAGGTGCGGGGCTCAGCTCATGGCTGGTTTGCAGGGATCGGGCAATAACTTGCAAAATTCAAACAGCTCGGTAACCGGAAGGACTCTGTCCGGTATGTCGCCGGAAGAAGTTTGCGAAGTGGGCGGGTTCCCGAAAACCGAGACTATCCCCGATTTCGGAAATGTTCCAATCGGTGTGCCGCAACAGGGCACGTGCTTCTGCGGCTACCCGTTCCGCGATGAGTGTGGTCGTGGTCTTCCCCGTATTATCCTTCACCGACCGGTTTAGATGATTGACGTGTACAGAAAGCCGGTCGGCATAGTCTCCGGCGGATCGCAGGGTGAATCGCTGCTGTAGGGAGTCGATCGGAAACTGCCGTTCCAGAAGCTCCAGGAATACCCCGGTCAGCCGCGCACTGGCGTCTATGGCTTCGTACACTGTTTCCGAGGGCTTCAGTTTGAGCGCGTAGTGAATCATTTCCGATGTATAGTTGCGCAGCAGGTCGTACTTCAGTGGGTAGTCGGAGTCCACCTCCCGTAGCATCTTTTCAAAAAGGTCTGTAACCTCTTTATCCTGTTCAGCGGTCAGCCGGTACGCCGGGTGTCCTCCCGGACTAAACATCGGCAGTTCGGCCAGGGCGGGCGAGAACCTACCCGTCAGGAATGCTTCCTGGAAGATGATGAAGTACCCGTTAATCTCCTTGGATAGGCCTTCCCAGGTATACGGCACCCGCGGATTAAAAAAGATGAGCGTAGGTCCGTCGATGTCCAGGCTCTTATCCGCATAATGGTAGCAATTGCGACCCCGGATCAAGGTAATTTTAAAGAAGTCCCGCCGGCTATAGCGCACTTGTCCGCAGTTCGGATCCAGGATGTTTTCTAGCCGGAAGACGTTCGCTTCCCCTAAGGCGACGGTGGGTCCCAGGTGCGTGTCGCGAAATGACTGTAACGATTGGGTAGGCATACTGCTCAAACGCCGCGCGTCCTATCTTCGGTTGTATTGGATGGTATCGTATGTATTGTATTGGGGTGACTTATATGACCTGCCTGGCGCTAGCGTTGTGGTTTGCTTCCTGCTTTGCGTAGCGAATACTTTGCCTGGTGTTTTTTGGCTCGCCTGCGGCTCGGTTTTTTTTAACACCGATTTCAAGGATCGCTGCGCTAGGGCACGGATTAGACACGGATTTTGCCCGCATTGCTTGGGATCCACGGATTATTGAATGCGCTGCGTGCATTGCCCACAGGACGCTGTCAAACACTGCGTTATTCCGTGGCTCTGCGATATAATTTATTTGGTATACGTCGACTTTCATTCTTGCTGCTCGAAATTTCATTGGCTCGCCTGCGGCTCGGCCTTTTTAAACACCGATTTCACGGATCGCTGCGCTAGGGCACGGATTGATCACGGATTTTGCCCGCATAACTTCGGATTACACGGATTATTGAATGCGCTGCGCGCATTGCTCGCAGGGTTCTGTGGTGGTCTCATTACGGTGCGTAGCGACCATTGTATTTGACGCCCGATCACCCAACGAGCGCAAGCGAGCTGCCCCGTCCCTTAACCCCTTTTCACCCTATCCCCTTAACTCCTTATAACCCTTATAACCCCTTCCTGAGCTAGTAAAAGTAAGTCTTATAATAAGCCCACCACTCCCGCCAGTTCTTAATGATCATCAATACCAAGAAGACGAGCAAGCCGATGCCGACGATCTTGGCGATGCGCCCGACCGAGCGATTCTTCTCGCGGCGGGTCCGGTAACGGTGGCGGGTGGATTGTCTGCCCATTCGGTAAAGATAGTGGCTGTCGGAACGACGCGCCGACGTGCCTAAAACTCGAATTCGATGGTATCGCCGGGTTTGACGCCGTTGTCCGAAGATTTGCCGTTCTGTTTGGCTTTATCGCTACTCCCCTCGACCGAAGCTTCTTCCTTTGGTAGGTAGGGCTCGTTCAATTCCTTGATGGAGATGAGCTTGCCGTCGTGGAGCTTGTTGCCAAGTGATTTCCAGCCCTTTACGTCGATGAAGTCGGCCAGTTTTTCGGTGGCCTCCTTCTTGTCGCGTTTCTCGCGCCAGGCGTAGGTGATTTCCGGCTCGGGGTGAACCGAGGCGAGGTACAATTTGCTCTGCCGGTGGTCGGAGATGAAACTGAAGGCCTGGCCGGGGGAACTGGTTTCGATGTTGAAACGCTTCACCAGGGTCACGCCCCGTTCGCCTTCGTAATACACGGCACTGACGACCATATCGTCGCTGTACTTCCCGATGTAGTACAGGTTCTTGGGGTCGTAGCGGCGGGTGAGGTCGAGTTCTTCCCGCTCGTAGCTGCCGTCTTTGTAGAGCGCCAGCAGCAAATCACCGGTGTCGAAGCCACCAAGGAATTGCCCGCGCTCGTCGAGGTTGAGACGGCCGCTGACCTCATCCATCCAGACCTTCATGGCCCCGAGGGTACTCTTTCCTACTTCCTTAAGGGTGACCTTGCGGACGGGGTAGCGGGTCATGATGTTGCCCGCTGCACCGCGACTCTTGATGGCCAGGTCGGCGAAGTCGAAGTCGAAGTTCTTTTGGCGGGCCTTAGAGGACTGGCTTAGTTGGGCGGTAATGATCTCCGCCTCGCCGTTGGGATTGGCGCTGAAATAGAGCACCTTGGAGCCCTTCGTTTTTTTCGTGAGGTTGTACTCGCGGTCGCGGGTTATAGCCGTGACGTTGAAGCGCTTGGCCATGGCGCGGCCGGTCTTGCCGTCGAGGTAGACCAAATTGTAGGTGGTCCGCTCGTCGCCCTTTTTCCACACATTGACGTGGATGATGTCCTTCCCGACGAATGTTTTGTCGTCGATCCGGGTGACGGTCATGATACCGTCGCGGCGGAAGACGATGATATCATCGACGTCGGAGCAATCACAGACGAATTCCTCTTTCTTCAGGCCCTGCCCTACGAAGCCTTCCTTCCGGTCGACGTACAGCTTGGTGTTATTGGCCGCTACGGCGGACACCTCCACTTTCTCGAAGGTGGAAATCTGCGTTTGGCGCTCCCTACCCTTTCCGTACTTGTCGAGGAGCCCTTGGTACCAGCTGATCGCGTATTCGGTCAGGTGCTCCAGGTCGTAGCGGACCTGCTTCAATTCCTCCTCCAACTTGGCCATCAGTTCGTCGGCCTTGAAGCTGTTGTATTTGGAGATGCGCTTGATGCGGATTTCGGTCAGGCGGGTGATGTCTTCCTCGCTGATCTGGCGGGTTAGCAGCAGGCGCTTGTCGTTCTTTTTGGCTTCGTCGCCGGGTTCCCGCACGTACTTCTTCAGGCCTTCGAAGATGAGGTCAATGACCTCCTCAAAGCTTTCGGCTTCCTCGATGTCTCGGTAGATGCGCTCTTCGATGAAAATCTTCTCCAGGCTGGCGAAGTGAATCTTTTCGGTCAGTTCGCTCTCGCGGATCTTCAATTCCTGGCGGAGCAGGTCCTTGGTCTGTGCGGTATTGAACTGCAGGATGTCCTCGACGGTGACGAAGTGCGGCTTATCCCCCTCGATGATCACACAGGCATTAGGGGAGACCGATAGCTCGCAGTTCGTAAAGGCGTAGAGGGCGTCGATGGTCACGTCCGGACTGATGCCCGGCGCCAGCTCGATCAGCAGCTCGACTTCGGCGGCGGTGTTATCCGTCACCTTCTTGATCTTGATCTTGCCCTTGTCGTTGGCCTTGATGATGCTGTCGATCAGGGTCTGAGTGGTCATGCCGTAGGGGATCTCCTTGATGGCAATGAACTTGTTGTCGATCTTCTCGATCGTGGCCCGGATCTTGACCCGGCCGCCCCGCTTACCCTGCTGGTAGTCGCTGACGTCGATGGTTCCGCCCGTCGGGAAGTCGGGGTATATCTTGACCTTCTTGCCCTCCAGGATTTTAATGCTCGCCTTGCAGAGCTCGATGAAGTTGTGGGGCAGGATCTTCGTGCTGAGGCCCACCGCGATGCCCTCCGCGCCCTGGGCGAGCAGCATCGGGAACTTCATGGGCAGGTTGACCGGCTCTTTCTTGCGGCCGTCATAGCTGAGCTGCCAGTCGGTGGTCTGCGGATTGAAGACCACCTCCAGCGCGAATTTGGTCAGCCGCGCCTCGATGTAGCGACTGGCCGCGGCGGAGTCACCGGTCAGCGTGTTCCCCCAGTTCCCCTGGGGGTCGATCATGAGTTCTTTCTGCCCGAGGTTGACCAGGGCGTCGCCGATCGCGGCATCGCCGTGGGGGTGGTACTGCATCGTCTGGCCGATCACGTTGGCCACCTTATGGTAGCGGCCGTCGTCCATCTCCTTCAGGGCATGCAGGATACGTCGCTGGACGGGCTTCAGTCCGTCTTCAATAGCGGGTACCGCCCGTTCCAGGATGACGTAGCTGGCGTAGTCGAGGAAGTAATCCTCGTACATCCCCTTTAGTCCGGGCGCATCCCCGTCGGTCTCTATTCCGTGTTGATTTTGCATCTGCTGTTCTTACTCACAAAGGCGGCCGGTTCCTGGATCAGGCTTTTACCTGCGCTCCGTCGCCATAAAGATCACGCTTTGGCCGCGCACGAAGATACGTAATTTTGATTAACTAACAAAATGTTTGAAAGGGGTTTTGGTCTGGGTGGGGCCGCACACTCGCAGGTACCGCTTCTGCGTCGCGGTACACTCCGAGGTGCTGGGCTTTTCCCGGCAACGGACATAGGACCTCGGAGTGTTCGTAGGACCTGCGAGGGTCCGGTAGTACATAGGTAGACACTACTCCTGGGCCGCACACTCGCAGGTACCGCTCCCTCGTCGCGGTACACTCCGAGGTGCTGGGATTTCTCCCGCGAGGGACATAGGACCTCGGAGTGTCCGGAGGACCTGCGAGGGTCCGGTAGCATTTAGGTAGTTACTACTCCTGGGCCGCACACTCGCAGGTACCGCTTCTGCGTCGCGGCACGCTCCGAGGTGCTGGGATGCCCCCGGCGACGGACATAGGACCTCGGAGTGTCCGGAGGACCTGCGAGGGTCCGGTAGTATTTAGGTAGACACTAACCCTGGGCCGCACACTCGCAGGTACCGCTCCTGCGTCGCGGTACACTCCGAGGTGCTGGGATGCCCCCGGCGACGGACATAGGACCTGCGAGGGTCCGGACGGAACAGTAAATATCAATCCGACCCGGTTCGGCAGACGACCTCCGCTACGCTGCGGTCGGCGGACGAACCTACTGCCCGATCGGGGAGCCGTCCGGCAGGTCGGGGACCGGGGTGGCTTCGTAGCTTTCGGGATTGACCAGATAAGCATTGACGATCTGACTCAGGTAGAGCCTGTGCTCGTCCAGGTTGAAGTAGTTGTCGGGGGTCACGCGGTATTTGATGGCCTGCGCCAGCGCGCCGGAACTGACCGCTTCGCTGATGCCCTTATTCGCCGCCAGCCCGATCAGGTGGTGGACGAAGCGGCGCTCCACCATGCGCGCGATCTGCTCCTGGTAGCCAGCCCAGTTGCTGCCTTTCACCTGTCGGGAGATGGTGTTCCGGATGTCGTCCAGGTAATCCTTCAGGGTGGGCAGTACGTCACCGTACATCGTCCGCTGCTCGACTACCCGGGCCAGGCGCTCCGGGTGCAGCAGGAAGGTGAGGGAATTATCGGCCGCCGATTGCGCCATGGCCAGCGGGTCCAGTCCTCCGCCATTCTGAGTGTTGAAGAGCTCGCGATCCCGACCGTAGCCCATGGCCGGGGGCGGGATAAGTGACGTGATGCGCTTGGGAATTACCAGGGTTTCGGGGTCCACGGTCCGCAGCAGGGCCTCCCGGGCGGCGCGCTGTCGTTCCGGACTAGTGGGGGCGTAGGCTGGTTTTTCATTCGCTACCCGCACGCCGTAGTCGTATTCGTAGCCGCCGATGACCTTGGCCACGGCCTCCACCTGGTAGCGGTGCATGAGGTAGACCGGCACCAGCACACTCTCGAGTTCGGACAGCGGCATACCGACGGGGATGTTCTTCTCGCTGAAGTTCTGCAGGGCTACGGAGCGGAGTTTAAGCAGCCGGTCCATTTCCGCTACGGGGTCACTCCCGTTGTCCCACAGGTGCCCCTGTGGCTGGCTACTGCCCTGGGGGCGGGCGTCGGAGTCGCTGATGTAGCGCAGGCCCATTTCCTCGGTTTCTTCCAGGATTTCCCGCAGGGCGGTGGCTTCGTCGGTTCCCGCCGGGAAATCCTCGTAGCCGTAGCGGATGGCCTGCTTGTCCCACTCCCCGATGCCCGTGTCGTAGGCTTGGCTAAAGTCGATCTCGTCGTTGGGACCGAGCGTCACGTAGGGGGCGGGGTAGTCCATCACGGAGGCGCGGTCGTTGGTGCTGGCCGCGAAGTTGTGCGACAGGCCCAGGGTATGGCCGACCTCGTGGGCACTCAGTTGCCGCAGACGCGCCACGGCCAGTTCTTCCAGCCGGGGGTCGGGGGTGGTACCGTCTTCGCCGTAGGCTTCGATCATCCCCTGGGCAATGAGGAAGTCCTGCCGTACCCGCAGGCTACCCAGCAGCACGTGCCCCTTGATGATCTCGCCGGTGCGCGGGTCGGTGACCGAGCTGCCGTAGCTCCAGCCGCGGGTGCTGCGGTGTACCCAGTTGATGACGTTGTAGCGTACGTCAAGAGGGTCGGCATCCTCGGGCAGTACCTCCACGCGGAAGGCGTTGGTGTAGCCGGCGGCCTCGTAGGCCTGGTTCCACCAGCGGGCGCCCTCGATCAGGGCGGACTTGATGGGCTCGGGCGCGCCCCGGTCGAGGTAGTAGACAATGGGCTCCACCGGCTCGCTTAGCTTGGCGGCGGGGTCCTTCTTCTCCAACCGGTGGCGGGTGATGAAGCGCTTCGTCAGCGGCTGGTCGATGGGGGTAGCGTAGTCGGCGTAGCCGCGGGCATAGTAGCCGGAGCGGGGGTCGAAGGCGCGGGGCTCGTAGTTATCGTCGGGCAGCTCCACGAAGCTGTGGTGCATCCGCAGCGTGAAGCTTTCGCTGTTGGGGGCTACGCTGCGCACGTTACGTCCGCTGGGCTCGCCGGTGAAGGTGATGGTGGCCTCGAATTCGCTGTTCTTCGGGAAATTCTTGGTGTTGTCGGGGTAGAGGGCGCTGCGGTTGGCGTCCACTTTGTAGGTTCCTTCCTTGCTGCGCTTGAGGGTGTTGACCACGCCGTGGGCGTCGCTGAGCAGGAAATCGGTGAGGTCGATCAGCGCGCGATCGTCGGTCTTGGCGACTACCTTGAAACCCTCCAGTACCGACTGCGCGAAGGCATCTTGGACGCTCTGGGCTTCGGCGGGGTTGTCGGAGATGGCGCGGTAGTCGAGGTTGCGCTGTTGCAGAAACACCTTGGGTCCGACCCGTCGGAAGAACACGACGCGGGTATCGCCGAGCTGGTTGCGGTCGAGGCCAATGTCGTTGCTGCCCAGACCGGCGGCCAGGCTGTTGACGTAGAGGAAGTCTTCGTTCCAGCGGTCGATCTCCAGGTATACCTTTCCTTCTTCGTCGCTCCAGTAGAAGTCGAAGTACCCCTCCTTTTGCTCCATTTCTTCGGTCTTATCCGCGATGGAGGGGGTTTTCTTGTCTTCTTTTTCCTGGGCGGCGAGGGGCAGCAAAAATAGGATGAGCAGCAGGCTGAGTAAGTGGCGCATAGGTTGAGTGGCTTGAACGCAAGGTAAGATAAAGGAACGGGGGTCGATTTTTCGTACGGCACAAACCGACGTAGCACCGTGTTACGGTAGCTTTGACGCATGGCCGTTTGGCCAGACGGGTGACCACGAATGGAACCACGGTGCGAAACGATATCAACCAACCAGCAATGACAAATAAAAGAATACTCTTTACCGGCGGATCCGGCAAGGCCGGCAAGCACGTGGTTCCCTACTTACTCGATATGGGCCACCGGGTGATGAACGTAGACCTGGAGCCCCTGGACCACCCGGGCGTAGACAACCTGATCGCCGACGTTACCGACTCCGGCCAAATGTTCGACGCCATGAGTTCATACGCCGGCCGGGACGAACTGGAGGCGGGCACCGGGGTGCCACATTTTGATGCCGTCGTCCACTTTGCCGCCATCCCCAGAATATTGATCAAACCCGATAACGAGACCTTCCGGATCAATACCATAGGTACCTACAACGTGATCGAAGCAGCGGTCAAATTTGGCGTCAAAAAGATCATTATCGCGTCCTCGGAAACTACCTACGGAATCTGTTTTGCCGACGGCCAGATCAACCCGCACTACCTCCCCCTCGACGAGGACTACGACGTAGATCCCATGGACAGCTACGGTATGTCGAAGGTGGTCAATGAAAAGACGGCCCGCGCTTTTCAGCGGCGGTCAGGATATGATATCTACGCCCTTCGCATCGGTAACGTCATTGAGCCGCACGAGTACGCCGAACTGTTTCCCGGCTTTATAGAAGATCCCGCCGTACGCCGCCGCAACGCCTTCAATTACGTCGACGCGCGCGATCTGGGACAGATCGTAGACCTCTGTATCGGTAAAGACGGGCTGGGCTTTGAGATATTCAACGCCGCCAACGATGGCAACGCACCCGATATCAGCAGTAAAGAACTGGCGGAGCGTTTTTTCCCCGGTGTACCGTTCAAACGCGAACTCAAGCCGGACGAGGGGCTGTATTCAAACCTGAAGATCCGGGAGGTACTCGGCTTTGAAGAGCAGCACAACTGGAAGAATTACGTCCCGGGAGTGCGAGCTGACGGGTGAAATACCAGCATATACGGGGACAAGCACGAGCAGCTGCGTTGATAGCCGACGTTCCGCCCCGACGGTCCCGCGAACAGGCGCATACCGTCCAAAAATAGGGCCGACGGCTTTCCGTCGGCCCTTGCCACAAGATCACTGAACTGAGAACTAATTCTTTTTGAAGTGGACATTCTCGACCGTCGTTACAGACTATTGGAAGCCCACGTAGTCGACGTATACATCTCCACCCGCCTGATCGAACTCCTGCAGGATGATCATACTCCAGGTATTGTCGGTACCGGAAGCAGCATTCAGATCGCTGACGGGAAAGGAATATTCCGTCCATTCGCCCTCCACCACGTTGATGGTGGCTCCCGGGTCGTTCCCGGCGTCGTTGACCTTGAGCATCACCTGACTGTCGTTTGATCCCGGACCGCCGTACAGGTAGAACACCAGGTTGGTATAGCCGGAGACATCCACGGGCGTACCGTTGCCAATCTGGAGTCCTTCCCAGGCGTCGCCGCCCGAATTAAACAGAAGCTTTAGCGAGGAGGAGCCGTCGAATACCTGCTCGTCGCTGGGACCGTCTACCTGCACCCATCCCCAGTTTTCCCAACCGTTTTGAAAATTATCGTCGAAGACGGTTAGCAACAATGGTGGAGGGCCCTCTCCCGGTAATTCCAGTTCTGTAGCTAGATTCACCACATAGTCGTGAATGGTAATGAATTTCATGAATCCGGAAATAGCGCCTTCGGGGACGATGACCTTTATCTCCGTAGCCGACTGGCTCACGAACTCCGTAATGGGATCCGCTACGCCGGGAAATACCAAACTCGCTACCAGGTCCAGATCACTGCCGGTGATGGTAAGTTCTTCCCCCACGGGAACCGGCGTGGGCGAAAGGGAAGTTTCCACGGGGAGAATGATTTCAATCAGCTCTTCCACGGCAACTTCGACGTCGGAATAGGCCACCAGGGTAATCTGACCGTCTACCGCCGTAGCGGGAACATTCACTCGAATGGAAGTTTCGTCGGACCCGGATACAAAATCCTGCCGCGCGATCACCGTGTCACCAGGAAAGATAATCTCTTTGACAAGATCCAGATCGGTACCCGTAACGGTGACTTCCTCCGTATGGCGTACGGCCTGGGGCGTGACGGAGGTGACCGCCGGAAGCGTCACCATCAGGCTTTCCTTGGTTTCTACGGTCAGCGGCTCGAAGCCCCCCCCCTGAAAAATCAGGGAACCCGTGCTGGCTTCCCAGGGCACCGTTACTACGATTTCGCTCTGTGACTGACTGACGAAATCCTCCACCGTCAGATTATTACTGAAGGTGATGGATTCTATCCAGTTCAGAAAATTACCGGTAATGGTGATATCAGCACCCGGGCGGGCTTCGTCGGTAACGTCCGATATGGAATAGGCGACCGAGAAATTCAGTTGGGTCTTGGACTCGATTACCTCATCGTCGGTATGCAGTTTGATCGGTCCGGTTTCCGCGGTCGGCGGTACGACGACCATAAAACGGTTGTCTTCCCGCAGCAGGAACTCGCTTTCCGGGACCCTTTCCGCCGGGGCGAATTCCACCGCGTTTACGCGCATCAAATTTTCACCGATGATCAGAATCGAATCGCCGTGCATCACGCCCGAAGGACCGAAGCTGATCAAAGTCGTCTCGGTGCTTTGCATCACTTCATCGTCCTCACACGACAGGATGGCCGTCAGGGTCAGGGGGATGATCGCCAGGAGAAATAGGTTGCTTAGTTTAGACATTTCGCTTTAAGCTTCAGTGAAAAATGATTGCCCGCAGCATCCCGACCTGCGGCGGGGGGTGAGGATCCGCCCGGATTAATCCAGCGTTTTAGGTACGATGCGGAAGTTGTCGAAGGAGATGTCGGCATCCAGTGCATTTCCGCCGAAAATCAGAATGCGGGTCCAGTATCCTTCGTCGATCACCACGGGGGTAACCCCCTCATTGGAATAGGCACTAAATACCTGTTCCAGGGGGATCGCGACCGTTTCCCATTCTCCCTGACTGTCGTAGGGGGGTTGCCAAAAGTAGGCCTCGTTGACTTCGGACGGCAGGCCGAAGTTGAAGCGGACGATATTGTTATTGTAGGGCTTCACCGTGTTTACCTCGAATTTGAGGAAGTAGTCCTGGGGGTCCTGAATAGCCTCATCCGGAAAGTTGCGGGCCACCTCTCCTACGGCATCCGCCGCGCCACCGGCGACTTCGGTCCATTCCCAGGCGCCGATCATTTTATTCACCCGGATGTAGTTGCCGTTGATCGACGCGGGGTCACCGGGACCTACTTCGGAGGGTTCCACGACGTAGTCGATGTTCCACCATCCCGTGAAGGGATCACTGCTCAGGATGATGTTCCGATCGTCACGGAACCAGAAGTCGGACTCGGTGGTACCGAAATTCGTGGAAACGCTGATCGGGCCGGCCTCCGCGCCTTCGGGTACCACGACCCGGAGTATCTGACCGTCCTCCGTCGTTGCGGGCAGCACCTCCCCTTCCAGGCCACCCGTAAAGGTGACCGTGATGGGTTCGTAGAAGTAGTTGCCGTAGATCGTGGCTACGTCACCGTCGAAGACGTATTCGGATTTCATCGAATTGATTTCGGGCTCGGAGATGTCCACCTCGAAAGCATAGGATAAACTGCCTCCGTCGGCAAATTGGAGCCGGATCTGATTCGTCACCTCCGTGGGCACGTCACTGGGTACGGACACGAGAATGGATTGGTCGGTGACGTATACGGGGTTGAGGTCCGCCATGAGGTCGTTGAACCACACTTCCACGGTACCGCCCAGGTTGTTTCCTATAATGGCGACCAGGCTACCCTGAAAGGCCGATACCACCAGCGAATCCGACGCTTCGGGCGTAGTCACCCGTACGTACTCGATACTGGGTCGACCCCCGTCGATCAAATCGTCTTTTTCGCAACCCAGAAAAACGGCAACTAACAAAAGGGCAGTTGCTAAAATGAGTGTTCGATTAGGTAAGAACTTCATGTTCTGATCTTTTGTCGCTTAAAATTCGTAGTCCACCGGCTCCTCCAGCAAATTGGGGGCCGAACTGATCTCGTTGATGGGGAGGGGCAACCGGAAGTTGGCCGAGGATGCGTTGAAGAAGCGGTTCGCGTCCCAGCTGATGTGCTGGATGGTCCACTGGGTGGGGTCGGTCGGATTGTCCGGTTCGATGGAGTATAGCCCGCGGTCCTGATTGCCGATGACCTCGTAGGCAAATTCCGGATCGTAGTAGTGGATGCGCACCAGGTCGTACCAAAAGCGGGATTCTCCCGCGAATTCCTTGGCCCGTTCCTCGAGCAAGTCCATTTCGGAGACTTCATCCTCCACCGTCTGACCGGTGGCCCGCTCGTGTACCGCGTTGAAGTAGTCAAGGGCCATGGGATCGGTAGTCGCGTCGTCGTTGCCGATGGCCGCGTCCACGTAATTCAGGTACACCTCGGCCAGCCGCAGCATATAGGTATCGTGGCTGTAGTGCTGGGAGATGGCCTCGGTTGGGCTTAAGCGACCGACGACGTACTTTTTGTAGGCGGCAAAATCCACGGTGGTGGCCAGATCTCCACCCGGTTCGGGTACCGTATAGCCCACGGCAAGATCGCCGTTAGCGTCGGCATAGGGTAGTTCCGGATAATAGCCTCCGGGAAGCATGAACGTAGCGTGCAGGCGGCTGTCCACCGTTCTACCCTGCAGGGTTATATCGTCTATTTGCTCGAACCCTTCGTACAGACTGAGCAACCAGAAGGTGGCACCCTTCGCTCCCCCCCAGCCGTCGCCGTTACCGAGGGCACCGGTCGGAGTAAGGTAAGCCGGTACGCTGTTGTTGCTGCCCCATTCCCCGGAAGCGAAGGCCCACTGCAGGGAAAACAGGGATTCGGCATTGTTATCGTAGGGTACGGTGAAGAGGTCCGCGTAGTCGGGCAGTAAAGAGGCTCCGCTGGATTCGATGACCCGCTGTGCATAGTACTTCGCGCTGTCCAAATAGGTCTGGTCTCTGTTTCCACCTGCTCCAGCTACCCCCGCACGGGTCAGATAGGTGCGGGAGAGCATGCCCTCCGCCGACCAACTGGTCACCCGGCCTTCCTGGGTACGTGATTCCGGCAGGTCCCGGGCAGCGGCCAGGTAATCCTGCGTGATGAATCGCCAGACCGATTCAACGGTATGGCGACGGACCGACAGCGGGTCTTCCAGCAGATCGATATTGTTGGTGATGATCGGCACGGGGCCCCAGTTCATGACCAGGTGTTCGTAGGCCACCGCCCGCATAAAGCGGCACTCGGCAATGGCGGTCCGGCGTACTTCCTCCGACAACTCCGATGATTCGCTCTGGCGAATATTCAGCATCGTCGTGTTGGCCTGGCCGATCACGTTGAAGAAGGCTCTCCAGGCCACTCCGTTATCAATGGTACTTGCCGTGGTCTTGAATTCCACGTTGTCCCGGTCATTCCAGGCGTCCAGGGTGGTTCCTCCCCGGAAATCTCCGATGTTATACGAGGCCTTATCGTTGTAGTCGAACCACACCAGGTTGTAGAGCGTGGACGTAGCGGCCATTAGCTGCGCGTCATTGGTATAGAACGACGCATCCGTCAGGCTGTCCTCCGGGGGGACCATGAGAAATTCCTCGGAGCAACTATATATCACCCCGCATAGCAAGCTAAGGGCAAGTGTTTTTTTAAGTATGGCGCGCATAATTTCTATCGTTTACAGACGCGTGATCAAAATTGTAGTCCGACGCTCAGCGTGTAGAGGGGGACGGACGGATACCGGCCGTTGTCGACTCCTACCGCCTGGTTGCCGGCGCTGGCGTCGCGGCCTACGTAGGCTCCTATTTCCGGGTCGTAGCCTGAGTAACTGGTGAAGGTGGCCAGGTTCTGGGCGGAAATCGCCACCCGCAGGGACTGTACGAATCCGAGACGGGCCACCGTAGCTGCCGGCAGGTTATAGGCCAGGGTGACGTTCTTCAGGCGCAGGAAGGAGCCGTCCTCTACAAACCGGCTGGAGTGGCGCGAATAGTTGCCGTTCAAATCGGTGGCGTTGATCCGCGGCACGTCGGTTCCGGCGTTGACGATGTAGGGCTGTTCTTCCTCGTCCAATTCCACCCGCGCGAAATCGTACGCCCGGTTCAGCAGGTTGCGGCTAAGGTTGATATTATTGGGGTTGGTGGCCGCATAGGCGGTGTAGTTGTACACGTCGTAGTTGAAGGAGCCGGTGAACAGCACGCTCAATTCGAGGGACTTGTAGGTGAACGTATTCGTCAGTCCCAGCGATTGCCGGGCGTTCGGGTTGCCGATGAAGGTCTGGTCGTAGGAGTCGATGACCCCGTCGGGTTCTCCGTCCGGCCCGCTGATGTCGCGGTACTTCACGTCACCGACCCAGATACCATCGGGGGAAACGGGCAGCGGATTGCCGTCGTTGTCCACCGGCAGGGGGCTGTTGTTGATATCCTCCAGGGACTCGTACAGCCCGTCCGCCTCGAAGCCGTAGAACAGCCAGGGGGCTTGCCCGATCGCGGACCGCTGGGTCCAGTTGTCCATCCACCAAGAGGTGCGGTCGAAAAAGCCGGAAGAGGTATTGAGGGACAGGATTTTCGAATCGACGACGGAGAAGTTGAAATCCGTAGCCCAGCTGAAGTTGCGGGTATTGATGTTTCTTGTTTGTAGCCGCACCGTCCATCCCTCGTTGCGGAGCGAGCCGACGTTCACGTACGGGTTGGCAATACTTCCACTTCCGGTTACGCCGAGGTAGTCGGGGTTAGCGGCCTCCGTCAGCAGCTCGTCTGTGTGCCGGGTGTAGTAGTCGAATTCCAGCTGAATCCGGTCTTCCAGGAAGGCCAGGTCGAGCCCGAAGTTATTGGTCTGGGTGGCTTCCCACTGCAAGTTGGGGTTAGCGTAGCGGTTCAGGGCAAAGCCGGTGCCCCACGGGGTCGTCCAGGCGCCCAGCGTGCCGTAGATGAAGCCGCCGCCGCCCTGGTTGCCGGTAAGACCGGTTTCGAAGCGCAACCGCAGTTCGCTGACGGCACCGATCTTAAAGAACGGCTCATTGGAGATGCGCCAGGCTACCGAAGCCGAGGGAAAAACGCCCCATTTGTTGTTGGCGCCGAAGTTGGAGGAACCGTCCGCGCGGGCGGTGGCCATCACGTAATAGCGTTCCGCGAAGTTGTAGTTGAACCGGCCCAGGAAGGATTCCTGCGCCCACGATCCCTTCCCGCCGTCGACCGTTGCCGTTTCGGTATTCCCCAAATTGAGGTCGATGACTTCCTCGGAGACGAAATCGGAAATTCCGGCTAACACGTTACGCCAGTTGCTGCGCTGGGCTTCGTGGACGCCCACTATGTTAAAGGTATGCCGGGTAGCGACCTGCTTGTAGTAGGAAATGATCTGCTGAAAATTCCAGTAGGAACTGCTCTGGGAACGCTCCTGCAGGGTCGCGGTCGGTCTTTCCTGAAAACCGAACTGGTACTGCGGCTGAAAGTACATTCCCTCGGAATTAGAAATATCGGCGTTTACCGCGGCGGATAGGGTCAGCCCGCGCCCCAGGTCGTAGCTGGCATTGAGGCCCAGCAGGGCCTGGCGCTTCATGAGGTTGTTCGTGGTGATCTGGGCCAGCCCGATCGGGTTGGGCGGAAGGAATTGCTGGGCCGCCGAATTCTCCAGGTTTCCTCCCCCGTACGATCCGTCGAAATCCCGCACGGGAATATTGGACGTCATTTGCAGCGCGGTGGAAACGATGTTTTCCTGTCCGGTGATCAGCCGCGTTTCCGTTTGGCTGAGGTTCACCTTCGAACTGAGCTTCAGCCGGTCCGTCAGTTGATTGTCCACCTTGACCAGCCCGCTGTACCGCTGGAAGCCGGAACCGATGGCTACCCCTTCCTGGTCGAATACCTCGCCGGAGATGTAGTAGGTCGTCTTATCGTTGCCTCCGCTCACGCTCAGGTTGTGCTTGAACATACTGGCGTTGTTGAAGAGCTCCTTCTGCCAGTTAGTTCCCGCCCCCAGGAGGGAAGGATCCTCAAACTCACCGGGAAGGGTCCCGCCCTCGATTGCGGTGTACTCCTTTGCCATCGCGGCGTATTCGCTCAGGTTCATGACGTCCAGATACTCCGGCTCCGCCTGCTGGCTGTAGGCGAAATCGTACTTGATGCTCGTACGGCCCGCCTGCCCGCTCTTGGTGGTGATCACCACCACGCCGTTCGTAGCCCGCGAACCGTAGAGGGAGGCCGCTACCGGTCCGGTCAGTACCTCGATCGAAGCGATGTCCGAAGGGTTGATGCCCGCCAGGGGGTTGGCGGCACTCTGGGCACTTAACTCTATCTGATTGACCTGCATTTGCACCCCGTCCACTACGTAGAGCGGCTGGGTGTTGCCATTGATGGTACTGATCCCCCGAATGTTAACGGAAATGCCGCCGCCGGGCTGTCCCGTGTTCTGGGTGACCTGCACCCCGGCGGCCCGACCCTGCAGGGCCTGTTCCAGGGTTGGGTTGACGGTCCGCTCCAGGTCTTCGGTATCCAGAGAGGTGTGGGCCGTGACCAGGTCGGAACGCTTGATCGTGGAGTATCCGGTAACGACCACCTCGTCCAGCTCGGAGATCGCCTCGCTCATCGTTACGTCGATCCGGGATCGGCCGTTGACCTCAATCGTTTGCCGCCGGTACCCCAGGAAGGAAAAGGTGAGTTCTCCGTCGGCGGCGGTAGTGATCCGGTAGTTTCCATCCAGATCGCTCGTCGTGCCGCTGGTGGTGCCCTCGACCAGGATCGCGACGCCCGGCAGCGAAAGGCCTTCTTCGTCGATCACCGTGCCGGTAACGACGGTCTGTTGCGCGGACAAATTCGCACCCATGCACAGACTGACCAGAAAGAGGGCCAGACTGAAGGGAAAGTGGCGAGAACCGGTAAACAGGGAAGCGCGAATAGTGGAATTCATATACATCTTAAGTTTCTCTAGCGAAAATGTATGGGACCGCGTAGCCCGGTCGGGGTAGTGAAATCAGCTGCAAAGGATGTTGCACCGTCGCCGGTGCACCGGCTCGCGGTCCTGGATCGTGACGTTACCGGCAACGGGTTCGGGGCGATCGGTTTGGGCGGCGAGCGCAGGTAAAGGCGCCGTCGGCAAACAGGCGAGAAATACCCGATGGATTGACATGATTCCGTGCATGATCGTCTACAGTTGCATACGGCGTACCGAAAGCGGTAGGTATGAAGCAATCCCGGACGCCCCTTCCGGGGAGGGGACGGCTGGAGTGGATCAAATGTCGAATAGGGCCGGCTGGCCGGGCAGGGGGGTTCGTAACGGATAGGGGGGGTATTCGTTACACGGGCAAAACCCCAGGGTTTACGCGGGTTTCCGGTTGCGTGAAAAACCTTTTACCTGCGCCCCGCCGCCCGGCTTGTCTTCTTCGTGACTTCTGAAGGGTGGGTCCGAACCGCTGGATACAAGGTCGTATATTGGGTTGTCGTTCCGTCGATCACCCGCTGCAAAACGTATCTGTTTGTTCCCACGCTTCCTTTTTCGATGTCTGCTGGCCGCCAGCCTCCTGTTACCGGGCCCCTTCGCGGCGCAACCGGGCGGATCGCCCATCATCGCCAGCTTTCCGGTGGATAATGTCCTTTCGCGTAGTTTCATCACCTGCCTGCTGGAGGATCACGGCGGGCACCTGTGGGTAGGCAGCTGGTCGGGACTGCTGCGCTACGACGGCCATACCATCCGCCACTACCAGCAGGGGCGAAATTTGGACAGCGGATTGGTCACCAATAAGATCACCACCCTCTACGAAGACCGCCAACAGCGACTGTGGATCGGTACCCACAATGGGGGCTTCTACCGCTACGACCGGGAACAGGACCGACTGATTCCCTACCGTCGCGATCCCGATACGGCGAACAGCCTCAACCACGACAACGTATCGGATATTCTCCAGGACCGATTCGGTTACCTGTGGATCGCTACCGAAAACGGGCTGAACCGCTTCGATCCGGATACCGAGGATTTTACCCTCTACCAGCACGTTCCCAACGACCGGCGTACGCTCATCCACAGCTTCATCACCAGCCTGCACGAAGAGGAAGACGGCACGCTCTGGATTGGTACCGACACGGGCCTGAACCGGCTCGTACGCCAGGCGGACGGTAGCCCGGACTACTTCGTGCAATACGACCTCTCGCAGGTTCCCACGGAACTGGCCGAAGGTGGCACGACCTTCCTGCGGCAAAATTTCACCCTGGCCATTAAGAGTGTCGTGGACTCGCCGGGACATCTCTGGCTGGGTACGAAACAGGGCTTGTTACGCTTTCGCCCCGATTCGACCGCCCCCGGCGGCTTTGCGCTGAAGCTCTACCATCACCTGCCCGATGACCCCCACAGCCTGACGACCGACGATGTCGCCAATATCTGGCAGGATCGTCCCGGCGAACTGTGGGTGGGTACGAACGACGGGCTGAACCGGATGGACGTGGCGACCGGTCGGTTCGAACGCATCCTGGCCAACCCTACCCAACCCGGCAACCTGAACGACAACGTGATCATCGCGCTGTACGGCGGTACGGGGGGCCGACTGTGGATCGGCACGGAGGGCGGACTGAACTACATCGACCGCCGGCCCCGGCAGTTCGCCACCATCAATCCGACCGCGACGGAGCAATCCAACGACCGGAACATCTCGGCCATGACCACCGCATCCCGGGGAAATGCCCTGTGGCTGACCACCCGGGGTGACGGCCTGCACTTTCAGTCCTTCGACCCCGCCACGGGCCGGCACCGGCCCGCGACGACCTTACGCCTGCGCATGCGGGACGGCGGGGGTAAGGCCGGATTCGCCTCGGGAATTCTGCGGGATCGCGACGGTAAACTGTGGATCGCCACCCAGGGGACGGGCCTGATCGGTTTCCGGGAGGAAGACCTGCTGGAGCGCGTACGTAAGGGAAAGCGGGTACAGGAGCTCACCGCCGCCCCCGTACCGGCCGCGGAGGGCACGCAACTTTACCTCATGTCCATCGCCGAAGGCAACAGCGGTATCTGGCTCGGGGCGTGGGACCGGGGGCTTTTTCGCTACGATGCGGATAGCAACCGGCTGATCAACTACCGCATGACGCGGGATCTGACCCTGGATCTGGCCGCCAGCAATAACGTGCACCTCCACCTGCGTACGGAAGGGGACGTGGAGTACCTGTACGTCGGAACCCGGGGCGAGGGCCTGCTCAAACTCCGCTACCGGGCGGGGGCGGGCGGCCTGGACCTGATCCGGCAGTACCGCTACGCGCCGGGGCGGGAACGTAGCCTGAGCAGTAACTTTATTAATAGCCTTTACACGGATTCCTCGGGAGCACTATGGGTTGCTACGGAGAACGGCCTTAACCGGCTGCGGGACGACGGCGGGGGATTTG
Organism: Lewinella sp. IMCC34191; assembly: GCF_003390935.1. Taxonomy (GTDB): domain Bacteria; phylum Bacteroidota; class Bacteroidia; order Chitinophagales; family Saprospiraceae; genus Neolewinella. Next base: position 62,103 of record NZ_QNQZ01000014.1, read on the forward strand.
ACAATATCGATACCGCAGACGGGCTGGACAATGCCTTCGTACAGGCCATCACCCAGGACCGGAACGGCGATCTGTGGGTCAGCACCAAGCAGGGGCTTTCGCGGATCCACCTCACCGCGCGGGATACCTCGGTGAAGAACTTCGGAACCAACAACGGACTACAGGATCTATTCTTTTACGACGATGCCGCGGTCAATCTGCCGGGTGGGCAGCTCGCCTTCGGGGGATCGCTCGGGCTGAGCTACCTGCTTACCCCTGACCTGCTGACGGATACGGTGGCCCCGCAGGTAGCCATCAAAGATTTTCGGCTGGCCAACCAATCCGTACCGGTCGGCGAAATGCCCGACGGACGCACGATACTGACCCGAACTATCGGTGCGACAGAACGCGTGGAACTAAGCCACCGCGACAATATGATCTCCATCGAGTTCGTCGGACTCAAGATCGGCGAGAGCCCCTTTTTGCGGTATGCCTACCGTCTGCAGGGCTTCCACGACTGGATATACACCGACAGCGATGCCCGGGTGGCCCACTATACCAATCTGCAGCCCGGCAACTATACCTTTTCGGTGAAGGCGGCCAACAACGATGGCGCCTGGAGCGACCCGGTCAGCCTGGATCTGGTGATCCATCCCCCCTTCTGGAAAACCACCTGGGCCTATCTGCTGTACGTAGCGGCGGCGGCGGGCTTGCTTTTCCTGGTCATCCGCTTCGTCCAGATGCGGGCCGGGCTGCAACACCGCCTGCAGCTGGCGCGGGTAGAGCGGGAAAAGGCGGAGGAACTGAACGAGCTGAAGGTCCGCTTCTTCACCAATATCAGTCACGAGCTACGCACGCCGCTGACCCTTATCCTCAGTCCGCTGGAGCAATTATTGCGCGAGGAAAGCACGAACGGTCGCCTACATAAAACCTACGCCCGCATGTTACGTAATGCCGGACGGCTGCACCATATGATCAATCAGTTGCTGGACGTGCAGAAGAACGATGCGGGCTTGCTACGCCTGCGCGTGGCGGAGGGTAACCTGGTCCGTTTTTTGGAGGAGATCGTCCTGTCCTTCCAGAGCCTGGCAGACGAGCAGGGCGTGGCGCTCACCTCCACCACCGCGCGGCCCCGCGTGGTGCTCACCTACGACCGCGATCAGCTCGAAAAGGTCTTCTACAACATCCTTTCCAACGCGCTGAAATTCACCCCGGCGGGGGGGAGGGTGACCGTCCACCTCGAAGAGAGCACGGTAGCCGATACGGGCTTCGCGAAAGTCACCATCACCGACACCGGAAGGGGTATCGCCACCGAGCAGTTGCCCTATATCTTCGACCGCTTCTACCAGGCCGCGGATCACTACGGCACCGACGGGGGCACCGGCATCGGGCTGGCCCTAGCCAAAGCGATCACCGAAGCTCACGGAGGCAAGATCGAAGTGGAGAGCGAGCTGAATAAGGGGACGCGCATCACCGTCCTTCTACGGCTGGGGGACGCCCACTTCGCCCCCGGGCAGAAGATCGAAAACTTCCGCGACAGCGAAGACATCAGCCGCTACCTGGAGCTCGCCGCATCCGATGCCGAAGTGCAGGAAGGCCTCGTGCAGGCGCCGAGAAACGACGTCAAAGTGCTCGTCGTGGAGGACAACGAAGACATCCGGTCCTACCTGCGGGAAAACCTGGAAAAACGCTATACCGTACTGGAGGCCGAAAACGGAGCCGCGGGATTGCAACGGGCGGAGAGCGACCTTCCCGATCTCGTGCTCGCCGACATCACCATGCCCGAAATGAACGGTATCGAACTGTGCCGCCGGCTGAAAACCAACATTCACACCAGCCACATCCCCGTTATCCTGCTCACGGCCCGTACCTCCCTCCTGTTTAAGCTGGACGGGTTGCAAACGGGGGCGGATGACTACGTCACCAAGCCGTTCAATCTCCAATTGCTCCGGGCCCGGATCGAAAACCTGGTGAACAGCCGTCAACGCCTGCGGGAGCACTTCGGAAAGAATATTACCCTCAGCCCGAAGGGGGCCGTGCTGAATAACCTGGACGAGGATTTCCTCCGCAAGCTGCAGGAAACCGTGGAGGCGAACATCGATAACAGTTCCTTCGGGGTCGAGCAGCTGGCGGAGGCCGTCTTCATGAGCCGGATGCAACTGTACCGGAAAATTAAGGCGCTGACCGACGACACGCCGAACCAACTGATCCGCAGTTTTCGCTTACAGCGAGCGGTTCAACTACTGAAAACCGGACAGTACAACGTTGCCGACGTGACGTATATGGTCGGCTATAATGATCTCAAATCATTCCGCGCCCAGTTTAAGAAGGTATACGGAGTCAGTCCTTCGCACTACCTCCATCAGAATTAGCGGCCCACCCGCAGCGGGGCGGCGACCTGTATCCCTCCCTGGCTGACGGAAACCCAGTACATACCGGCCATCAGGTACTCGGGTAGACGGATACCGGTGTTGCCGATCACGTCGGTGTAGTAGGCCTGCAACCGGCCTACCCGGTCGTAGAGACGCACCTCCGCCGAGCGGGGGGAAGGCAAGTCAAGCCGGACGTTTTCCGACGGCAGTGCGGGATTGGGGTAGAGACGTAACGGATAGGGACCGGCCAGTGGGGAACGCACCGCGGTAGTCGGGCCGGCGGAAATGCGGAACGCCAGATCCCAGGCGAAATCCGGTACGCCGAAGATCAGCCCGTCCCTTCCGGCCGAGGCGGGTGCACTGTCGATGATCTGGCCGGTCAGGCAGTCGTACCAGTTCACCAGATAGTTTCCGGGTAGCATATCCGGGACCACGACCTCACCACCGGATACGGGCTCTGGCGGACCGTTGTTTTCGGCAATGAATTCGTGGTTGTAGCGGTGGTTAAACACCCAGCCGGCGGCGGTCTGCCCATCGATGGTGGTCAGAACGTAGGCGTCGACCCGTGAGCCCACCCTGCCCAGGGTGTAGGATTTGATGCTGATCCAGTCGGTCCCCGGATTATCGACCCGGATGGTATGGTGGCCGGCGGGGATCGCAACGGTGTACTTCTGATTGACGAGGGCGGCGGAGGTGAGGACCTGCTGTCCGTCAACGTAGATCGCCAGGCCGGGGGAGACTCCCGATTCATCGCCGGTGGAGACGGTGAAGTCCGCGGCGGCGGGAAAATCCGCCACGAAGATGGGCGGGGAGCGGTATTCGGTGTTGTAGGCGGAGCCGTACAGATAATAGCTGAGCCGCGGCGTAATCTGCTCCTCGGGCGAGATCTGCATGGTATCGTCGGCAATCGACGCCCAGCCCAGGGTGGGGGTGAGGATCACGTCGCCGGGGGCACCGCGCACATAGGCCTTAATGGGCGCCATATCCCCCTCCAGGAAGGGAACGGAAGCGGCCACGGTGGCCAGGCCTTTAAAGTGGGGATAGAGGTTCTGAGGGTGGATGTAGTTGTCCCACCACCAGCTCATGGCCGAGCCCGCCCCACCGCCGAATAGGCCCGCCCAAATGGAATTGTGGACGTAGCGTCCATCCGGATCGGTTTGTACCAGGTTGCGATCGACACCCAGTCCGAACTCGCCGACGAGAGTAGGCTTGGCAAAGGTATCCAGGTACCGACGAACCCCACCGACGAGTGCCCGCTCGATGTTGCCGCTGTTGACGTAGAAGTGGGTTTGGGTCAGGTCGATGTTCGGGTCTGACCAAACGTCGTCGCCGTGGGCTTCGTCGGCGAAGCTGGTGGTCACCAGGTGTCCGTAGGGATCGATCTCCTTGAGGTACCGGGCCATCTCAACGTGCCAGGCGGCTACGTCTTCGGTAATTTCCTCGTAACCGTCCGTCCAGCCGACCTCATTGAAAAGTTCCCAGGCCATGATGTTCCGGGAGTATCCCCAGCGGGCGACCACGTAGCGGAACCGGTTCTTGGCGTGGGCGATGGCGGTCGGGTCGGTAAAGAAGTCTTGGGTCCGGCTGATCGGCCCACCGTTGGCTACATTGTATGGATTGTCCTGCCAGGCCGGGTTGACCTGGGTGGACACCTGGCCGTGGTACTGCAGGCACAGCATGACGTACAGGCCGCGTTCGGCGGCGTAGTCGTAGAGCCAATCCTGGTAGCGGGCGTTGGTTTGCTTGTAGCGGCGGAGGCCCCCGAAACCGTCGTAGCCGGCCTTCCACTCCAGTCCGAGCCCCCAGTAGGCGTTCCAGAGGCGGAGGAAGTTGCCGCCGTTGTCGCTGAGGCCGTCGATCCATTTGCGGTAATCCCGCACCGCGTTGCCGTTCTGCCAGGCCATGTTTTCACCGATGGGAATGTACTGTCGGCCATCGTCGAAGTTCAGGTAGTTGGTTTCGTTGCGGCGTACGAAACCGCGGTTGAGGGGGCCGGTGTTAGCGCGGCAGGTAAAGGTACCGGTGACGGCTTCGCTCGTTCCGTTGCCGTCCTCCAGGGTGACGGCAAAGCTCCATTCCCCGACTTCCCCCGGCGAGAAACGAATACCGAAGTGGCCCGATTCCGCGGTGGGAGATAGGGTGCCGGTCGTGGCATCCAGGTCGAAGGGCTGGAAGAAAAAGCCGTCGACGGCAACCGTCTGACCGGAGGGCCCCGAAAAGGTAGCCCGCACGGCCACCTGGTCGTAATCGTAGGGGTTTTCAAAGCTCGCCCGGACGTGGACGGCCAGCTCGAACTTGCCGTAGCGCTCGACCTCCTCGGCTAGGGGAGTGAGCGAGTCGATAACGGGCCCGGACTGCGACGAAAGGGGGAGCAAGGGACACAACGTACAGACAAGGAAGCAAAAAAGAGAAAGACGCATGGGGGCTTCACTGATAGAAGGACAAGGTAGGCGGACAGGGGCCGGAACTTTCGTCCCCGCGCGTAACGGCGGGAGGGGGGGTCGGTAACATACCGCACGCCTGTCCTATATTGGGGAGGCCAGGCCCTCTATCCCCTAAACGTGTCTTCATCCATCACCGTCAGACCGACCCCCGATGCCCTGCTTTTCAGCCGGACGGTGGCCGTACCCTGGTCGCAAACCAACCTCGGGGCCGGGACCTTTCGCCTGCGGGAACGGGAAGAATTTTACTGGGCGATCGAAATGACGGCCTACGACCGGAATACGAAGACCCTGTATGCAAGGGTATCCGACTTCGAGGCCGACCCCGAGGATTTCCAGCCGGACCGGCCCGCCCGCGCACCGGTCGCGCGTATTGAATTCGCTCCGCTCGAGCGGGCAGCGTTCTGCAGCCAACTGAGCTACTACGAAGCGGGCCGGCTACCGCTCACGGCGGTCACGGACGAGCAACCTACCCTCCCACCGGTCACCATCGGTGGACCGGTGGAAGCCCCAAACCGGGTGGCCGGTCGGTCGCTGCGCTTTACCGTTCCCATCGATCAGCTTACGTTCGGGGACGGGTACGTGGCGGGCACGTACGCTTCAGCGGAGCTGCCGGACCTCCCCTTTCGGATCCCGAACGCGGCGATCGTCAAGGAATTCGATGCCATTCGCCCGTATTTCGCCCGGGCTCTACGACGCACGACGGCGGTCGTTACGGCGGAACTCCGCTTCGACCGGGGAGGCGAACCGCGACTCGCCCGGGTGGCCTCGGCGGAGGTCGCGCGTATCGACGAGCGCCTGATCGAGGTGTTGCGGGCCCGAACGCTCCGGCAATTTATCCGGCAGGACGACCCCGACAAACGACTTTTCACGCCCGAGGATCTCTGGGAGCGGTCGGCCGACGACGATCCGGTGCATGCGCTGCTCCCCCCACCGGGCCGGGAGCTACTGGAGGAAATTCTGCGGGACGGCTCCGTCCGCAACGCGCGCCAGCTGACCTACCTGGTCGACCGGCACGAGCGGGGACAGAAACTGCGCTTCGTGCTGAGCCCTAATTTCGGCTTCTTCTTTGTCATTCGCGGCGAGGGAATGCACCACTTTGTCCTGGAGTTGCTGGACAGTCACGCCACCTACGTTTGGAGCATTCCGCGGGAGGCCGGCACCCTGACCGATCACTTCGCCCTGGTCAGGCAGGAAGTCGAGCAACTCAATGCCACCGGCCGTCAGGCCTATCGCCGTGCGAATACGTTCGATTACACCTTTTGGTCGGTACGCCACGAGCAGGTTGGCTCGGACTTCGTGGATGGTTTTCCGCGTTGGCGGGCTCGGCTGGAGGAGGGGTTGGTGTGATCACGGGTGAATTTTCGTTACCGAGGCGTCCGCTAAAGGTTTCCGTTCGTCCTGCCTACGACCGGAAAAACTTTCCCCATCCGTGGTACCTCCACCCCGACCCGACTACATGATACCTAAACCCCATATGGCCTCGTACGAGATTCCGCCGCCGGAGCTGGCCGATCTCCTGCAGGGGTGCAGCCGCAACGAGGCGGGTGCCCAGCGCAGGTTGTACGAGCGGATGTATCCCTTCGCCCTGTCCGTAGCCCTGCACTACGCTACCGACCGTAGTGAGGCGGAGGAAATCACGCACGATGCCTTCCTGAAATTGTTCCGGGCTTTAGGGGACCAGCCGTTCGCCGGAAATTTCCACCTCTTTTTCCGGCGCATCATCGTCAACACCGGCATCGATTACTACCGGTCCCGCAAACGGCGGCGCTCGCTACTGGAGCGAATCATGCCCGCTACCCAGCCCTCCGTAGCGAACGAAGCGGTCAGGGATCTGGGACAGGAGGACGTCTTGTGCATCGTGCAGCGCCTCAGTCCGGGCTACCGGCTCGTATTCAATCTGTACGTGGTGGAGGGTTTCAGTCATCCCGAGATCTCCGAGCGGCTGGGCATCAGCGTCAGCACCTCCAAGAGTAATCTCGCGAAGGCCCGTCGTGCCCTGAGCAAAATCGTCGATCAATACTTCATCCCCGACAATCCATCCGACCGTGAGTAATCTCGAAGACCGTATCCGCGAAAGCCACCGGCGGACCTTCCCCGTCACGCCCCCGGAGGGCGGGTGGGAGCGCATCCACCAGGATTTGAACCGCCCCGAAAATGAGAACCGCCCGAAGTCCCTATTCGGTTGGGGATTTCTCAGCGGACTGCTGGCCGGCGGGCTGGCCGTATACCTACTACTGTCGATCAACGGCGGCTCCCCTTCCACGCCACCAATGGCCACCGCTCCCTGCCCGGAAGCTTCCGTCCCGGAGCGTACCACGCTGGCCGCAGCTGCCCAGAACGAAGAGCCCCCTACGGAGCATGTGGGTGGTGTCTTGAAAACGAGCCCACCTCCTGCCTCCCATGGTTACGCAGAACAAGAGGAAAAGACACCCGACCTGCGTGACGGAGCACCGCTATCTGCTGACTCCAAGCCGCTGGGCACGCTTCGTACATCTGAAGACCAGGCTGAGGAAAACTCGGAAGTAGTGCGTTCCACTAGCCCGCTGGACCCACGCCGGGTCACGCCCGCCGTTCCGACAGCCAGTATGCTTTATCCCGTCCAGCCGATCACCAGCCGCAGTAGCGTCAATTTCACCTCCCGTTTGCCGGTCCCGGCGATGTCTTTCACGCCGGCAACGGATACCCCGCAACCGGAAAGGAAGTGGACCTTTCATCGCGTACCGAAAGAGGTCCAGATGTCGCCGCGCTGGGAGGTGGGTGGCAGCCTGCTGGTCGTGCCTACACGACAGCGATACATCGCTTATGCCCTGGAGCAAGAACCGACGCAACCGAACCAGCAAATGAGAATAATCTCCTCCGGCAACGGGCCGGACACTCTGTACGTGGGCGGCATGACCGGATTCGCAAAGCAAACCTACGCGTTCAACTTCCGTAGTATTTTCCTGGAGGTAGGGCATCAATTTCCGAATGGCATCCGCCTGAGCGGTGGCTTGCTGGGAATAGTTTCCGGCACTGAAAACTACCAAAAGCTGTCCGGCGTCTTCGAAGAACTCCATGCCCCGAACGAAGCCACGCTGATCCGTACCCGGTCAGACCGCCGGCTGATCGGCACCCTCTCCATTCAGTACACTTTCTTCCGGCGGCGGCGATTCCGGGTATCCGCGGGCCTGGGCATCACCAGCTTTTTGAGCACCCGCGATGCCCAAACGTCATTCATTGCGTTGGGTGACGATCTTCCCTCCGGAAGTCAGACAAGCTTCCAGCATAATAACCTCCCATTCTTCCGCACCACCCCGCTTCCCTCGCTGCAGTTTCAATACCAGATCAGCCGGTACCTGTCGCTGACGGGCGATTTAATGCCGGGGCTGGGTATTGGGTTGCGGTACGGTATTGAGTCTTCGGCGGAATAGTATTCGGCCTGATAAATCCAGGTGGAGGACAATTAGGACGAAAAACTCGGGTGGAGGACCTCCAGGTCTGCCTTCCTTGACCTATACCCGATACGTTTTTTCCTCTCTCACACCGGAGGTGTTCGACCCGTGCCCATTCCGGTTAGGTCGCTGGCCGGTACTACGAGTATACTTGTAGGAGTGTCGGGACAATAACCTCGGGTCGAGGACTTCTGGCCCGGCTCTGATCACCCTAACCCGATACGTATTTCCCCACTCACACCGGAGGTGTTCGACCCGGGTTCGACCCGGCGAGCTAGCGGACCAAGATAGTTTGTGCACATCCGCAATGCTGTATCGCCATCGTGCACCCGGGGTGAGGCCCTCCGGTCCGACTATGCTCCACCACGTAGGAAATCGTTTCCCCCTCACGCTGGAGGTATTCGACCCGGGTCCGACTCGGCGAGCTAGCGGATCGGGGCGGTTTGTGCCAAACAGTAATGCTGCATCGCCATCGTGCACTCGGGGGGGAGGACCCCCGGTCCGACTATGCTCCACCTCATAGGAAATCGTTTCCCCCTCACACCGGAGGTGTTCGACCCGGGTCCGACTCAACGAGCTAGCGGATCAGTACAGTTTGTGCCCATCCGCAATGCTGCATCGCCATCGTGCACTCGGGCGGAGGACCTCCGGTCCGACTATGCTCTACCACGTAGGAAATCGTTCCCCGCTCACACCGGAGGTGTTCGACCCGTGTCCGACTCAACGAGCTAGCGGACCGGGACGGTTTGTGCACACTCACAGTTCTGCATCGCCATCGTGCACCCGGGGGGAGGCCCTCCGGTCCGACTACGCCCTATTTAACAAACATTTTGTTTATTATTGATCTATTTTTTCACCCACCAAGATTGCCATGCCCGGTAAACTTCCCCACGACCCCCTGGATCATCAAGTTTTTCACCTCACCTACCGGCTAGCCGGAAGTATTCCCCTGAGAAAAATACGGGCCATAAAAGAGCAGCGCGACCTCCTGCTGGAACAACTAGAACGAACGGTTGCCCAGGCGCCACCCCGCTGGCGGGCAGAAGTCGATCGCGCGGGCCGCTGGGAAATTCAGGCCAAGTACGAAATGCTGACGGACAAGGCACTGCACCAAACGCAACGGGGACCCTTCTACCTCCAACGGCCAGAGATCGCCAGATTGGTGTTAGACTCCTGGCAATACCTTCACCACCAAGAGGAAATCTTTTTGTGGGCGGTCTGTATTATGGGCAATCACGTACACACCGTACTCTCCAACGGCCCTTGCAAAGACGAAATTCCGTTCGGCAACATCGTTAAGCGACACAAAAATTTTACTGCACTGCAGGCAAATCGCCTGCTAAAGCGAACGGGAAAACCATTTTGGGCGGAGACCTACTTTGATCGCCGAATTCGGAGCGGCAAGTTTATGCGCGTGATGTGGTACGTGCTTAATAACCCGGTGAAAGCCGGTCTGGTCGCTCATTGGCAGGACTGGCCCGGTACTTGGGTGCACCCGGAATATCGGCCCATGTTTTCCGGTATTGCTGCCTGATCGCCATGCAGCAGGTGGAGAACCTTCGGTCCAACAAATCCTTCGAAACCCGATAGGCTTCCCCCGCTCACACCGGAGGTGTTCGACCCGGGTCCGACTCGGCGAGCAAGTGGGGCGGTACTGCGAATACGTGGTGGAGGACCTCCAGTTCCACGTATTACCTTGCAACACTCAACCGCACCCACCCCCGGATATGCGCCACCCACTCTTCCTCGTCCTGTTCACTGCTTACAGTCTACACGCCATCGCGCAATCCGAGGCTCCCGCCCCCTTCATCCTGGACGCCGATACCGCTAACGAGATCGACGACCTTTACGCCATCGCCTACCTCTTCGACGAGAATAGCGTGGACTGGGTAGGCTTAAATTCCGCCCAGTGGTTCCACCAGTATTCCGGCGACAGCACCGTTCACCAAAGCCAGCGGCTCAACGAGGAACTACTCGCCATTGCCGGCCGCACCGACCTCCCCCACCCCATCGGAGCCGACAGCATCATGGGCATGCCCTGGGGCGGCTACGAACCGCGCAATAGCCCGGCTGCGCAGTTCATTATCGAGCAGGCCAGGGCGGCGAGCGCAGGTAAAGAGAAACTCACGGTGATGTGCATCGGCGCGAGTACGAACCTGGCCTCAGCCATCGCGCTGGCCCCGGAGATCACCGAACACATCCGGGCCTACGTGCTCGGCTTTCAGTACGATACCGCCGGCGGCTTCTGGAATAAAGACGAATTCAATATCCGCCGCGACCTCAACGCGGCCAATTATCTGCTGAATGCCGAGGGACTGGAATTGCACGTTATGCCCACGTCCACGGCCGTGCAGTACCAGTTCGGGCGCGACAGCACCTTTGCCCGCCTCGACCAAAGCGGCCCCGTCGGCGAGTACCTGAAGCAACGCTGGGTGAATTTCGCGCCCGATGCCAAGCAATGGACGATGTGGGACGTGGCGCTCCTCCAGGCCTATCTGAAAACCGGGCAGGCCACTGAGATCCAGGTCACTACCCCGCCCGAAAACACCCTGCGGCAAATCTGGCTCTACACCGACATCGACGAAAAAGCCATGGCCCGCGATTTTTGGCAACGTTTACAAGGATACGAATGACCCTCCACCGCACCACCAACGACGACGATCGCTACCGGGCGCTGGTCCGGGAGCTCGACCGCTTCCTGACCGTAACCGACGGTGACGACCACGCCTTCTACGACCAATTTAATGGCTCGGACGACATCCCCTACGTCGTGGTGGGCGAGAAGAACGGAAAACCCGTAGCCTGCGGCGCGCTCAAACCTTACGACCCTACTACCCTCGAGGTCAAGCGGATGTACACCGCCGAGGGCTACCGCGGCCAGGGCATCGCCGTCGAGCTGCTGGAGGAACTGGAAAAGTGGGCCCGGGAGTTGGGCTATTCGCGGCTGGTCCTCGAAACGGGCAAACGACAAACGGCGGCGGTGCGGCTCTACGAAAAGTACGGCTTCACGCGCATGGCCGAGAATTACGGTCCCTACCGGACCATGGACAACAGTGTCTGCATGCAACGTACGCTTTAGGTAGCGGAATGGTGGCTACGGCATTTGTTGCGAGCGGGAAAACGGTAGAGGTAAGGAGCGCGGTTGGGAGCTCCCGTGAATTTCTTGGTTGTCCGCTCCAGTACGCCCATATCTAAGACCTTCTTCTGAAAGGCGGTGCGGGAGAATTGGCGGCCGAAGACGGTTTCGTACACCTGTCGCACCTCCTTCATGGTGAACTGCTCGGGCAGTAGATGAAAGGCAAGGTGGCGATCGTCAAAGTGGAGCCGGACGGTATCCAGGGCCGCGGCCACCATCTCGTTGTGGTCGAGGATGAGATCGGGCAGCTCATCTACCGCCACCCACTCGATCGCCGCGTCGATGGCCGTCCTGCGGGGCCGGACGCTGGACAGGTCAACGATAGCGTAGTAGCCGATGGACACGAACCGCTGATCGAGCCACTGCATGCGTTTGATCTCATCCGTGCTCCTTCCCTGCTTTCTGAGCATCAGACCGAGCAAGCGGTTGAAGAAGGGCTGCTCGATACGGTCCGGACTGCCGTACACCCGGAATTGCTCCAGGTAAAATGCGTCGATCCCCGTACGATGCTCTATTATCCTGCGCGCCGCCGCAGCAATGTCCTCCTCGCGGAGAAGGAAGCCGCTGGGCAGGAGGCGGATGTCTTCGGCAAGATCCAGTTTGGGAATGAGGACTTTCAGCGCTCGCTGGCTATACCCCAGGATCACGCAATCGATCGATAATTGCTGCAAATAGCGCTCGCCCCCGAGGTAGGGATCCAGGAAAGAGGGGGCGGGAGCGGGTTCTGACACGGACGATCGTCGAGTGAATACGGTGATTGGCAGGAAATATACACCCTATTGTCTTTTACGAAAGACAATAAACCGTTGATCCGTATCTTCGTTAGCCTACACAATCGATTTTGATCATGCCCCAACGTCCCCTTCTCTCCCTCCTCGGCGCGCTCCTAATTCTTCTGATCCAGGCCTGCAGCAGCGAACCGCAGGAAACCAGCCTCCTCGTCTTCAGTAAGACCGAAGGCTTCCGCCACGCCTCCATCGAGGCCGGGCAGGAAGCCCTGAAGAAAATGGCGGAAGAGAAAGGCATGACCGTCGAGATCACCGAGGACGCGGACGTTTTCACCCAGCGCGAACTGGATAAGTACCGCGCCGTGGTCTTCCTGAATACCACCGGCGACGTCCTGAACCCCGAGCAGCAGGAAGCCTTCGAACGCTACATTCAGGCCGGGGGCGGCTACGTCGGTATTCACTCGGCCACCGACACCGAGTACGGATGGCCCTGGTACGGAGAGCTGGCCGGTGCCCGCTTCCTGGATCACCCGAGTGACCCCAGCAACGTGCAAACGGGTCGCATGGAAGTGGTCGATACCACCAGCTGGGCGACCGCGATGATGCCCGCCGAATTCGAGTGGACGGACGAATTCTACAACTTTAAGGAGATCAACGACGCCATCCAGCCGGTACTGACGATCGATGAATCCACCTACGTCGGCGGTAAAAATTCCGATTTTCACCCGATGAGCTGGTACCACGACTTCGACGGCGGACGGGCTTTCTACACCGCCCTGGGACACACCGACGAGGCCTTCGCCGACCAAATGTTCCTGGATCACCTCTACGCCGGTATCAACTACGCCACCGGTGGCGAAGACCCCCAACCACTCGACTACAACAACGCCCGGCCGGAGGAGAATCGCTTCGCCAAGGTGGTACTCGCCGAAAACCTGAACGAACCCATGGAGCTGACGGTGCTGGACGAGGACCGTGTCCTCTTCATCGAGCGCAAGGGCGACGTCAAGCTATATAAGAATAGCACCGGCGAGCTGACTACCATCGCCAGCATCCCCGTCAGCACGGTATACACCAGCGCAACGGGCGAGACTTCCACGGCCGAGGACGGTCTGCTGGGCCTTAACAAAGACCCTGACTTTGCCGATAACCAGTTCATCTACCTGTACTACTCCGACCCGGATACGTCGGCCAATATCCTGTCGCGCTTCACCATGAACGGCGACGAGCTGGACCTGGACTCCAAAATCGAAATGATTACCGTACCGGTGCAGCGGCTGGAATGCTGCCACACCGGTGGTTCCATTGCCTTCGACGGCGAAGGGAATCTGTACCTGAGCACGGGCGACAATACCAACCCCCACGCCTCCAGCGGCTACAGCCCCAGCGACGAACGGCCCGGCCGCTACCCCTGGGACGCGCAGAAGTCATCCGCCAACACCAACGACCTGCGCGGCAAGATCCTGCGCATCACCCCCCAGGACGACGGTGGGTACACCATCCCGGAGGGTAACCTCTTCCCCGAGGGTACGGATAAGACCCGCCCGGAGATCTACACCATGGGCCACCGGAATCCCTTCCGGATCTACGTGGACAACCACACCGGCTACGTGTACTGGGGGGACGTCGGCCCCGACGCCCGCGAGGCGAATCCCGACCGGGGCCCCGCCGGCCACGACGAGGTGGGTCAGGCGCGGAAGCCCGGCAACTTCGGCTGGCCGCACTTCGTAGGCGACAATAAGGCCTACAACCGCTACGACTTCGCTTCCCAAACCTCCGGGGAGAAGTGGGACGCGGAAGTACCCGTCAACCGCAGTCCCAACAACACCGGACTGGAAGAACTGCCCGCCGCCCAAAAGGCCTTCATCTGGTACCCCTACGGCAGCTCGCCCGACTTCCCCATCGTGGGCAGCGGCGCGCGGAATGCCATGGCCGGACCCGTATTCTACAGCGAGGATTTCAGCGGCGCCGAAGGGGCCTTCCCCGAATACTACGACGGCAAGTTCTTCGCCTACGACTGGATGCGCGGCTGGATCCTGGCCGTGACCATGGACGAGGAGGGTGACATCGAGCACATCGAGCGCTTCATGCCCAACTATAAATTCAGCAACCCGATGGACATGCAGTTTGCCGACAACGGCGACCTGTACATGCTCGAGTACGGCTCCGGCTGGTTCAGCCAGAACCCCGACGCCCGACTGGTACGCATCGAATACAACGGCGGTAACCGTCTGCCCCAGGCCACGGCCGTAGCCGACAACACCGGCGGGGTACTCCCGCTCCAGGTCAACCTGACCGCCGAAGACGTAGAGGACCCGGATAACGACGAGCTCGACTACCAATGGACCGTAACGAGTGACAAAGGATACAGCAAAACCTTCGACGACAAGGACGTAACCCTCGATCTCGACGAGCCCGGTAGCTACACCGCCCAGCTGGTCGTCTCCGACGGTCAGGGCGGCGAGTCCAAATCCAGCGTGCAAATCGCGGCCGGTAACGCCGTCCCCGACGTACGCCTCGACCTGGCCGGCGCCAACCGCAGCTTCTTCACCCCCGGTGAGCCCATCCGCTACACCGTGGAAGTGGAGGACGCCGAGGACGGTAGCCTCGGACAGGGCATCGACGAAGGGCAGGTGGCCCTTACGATGGACTACCTCGCCGAAGGCTACGACCAGGTGGAAGTAGCCCGCAATCAGCGCGGAGCCGACGCCGGAGCGATGGCCATGCAGGGTGAGAGCCTCATCAATGAGAACGACTGTATTAGCTGTCATGCCATCGAGAAGGAGTCGGTCGGACCTACCTACAAAGCAGTTGCCGCCCGCTACGCCGGGGAGTCCGGTGCCCGCGATTACCTGGTAGGCAAGATCATCCAGGGCGGCGGCGGCGTGTGGGGCGAGAACGTGATGTCAGCTCACCCCGATCTAGACGAAGACCAGGCGACCATGATGGTCGACTACATCCTGGCCCTCGACACCGGTGACGACGGGGAGAAACTTCCCCTCGCCGGCACCTACACCCCGGAACTACCGGAGGGTGATCCCGGTCAGGGCGTGTACTTCCTCCGGGCCGCCTACTCCGATAAAGGTGCACCCGGCCTCGGTTCGCTGATGTCCGAAGACGTGCTGGTCCTGCGTAATAGCAACGTAGGCGTACATACCTACGATGAAACCGATAAGATCCAACCCTACACGATGGGCGAGAATCGCATCTCCATCGCCGGCGGCGACGGGGCCTACATGATGCTGCGGGACGTAGACCTGAGCGGCGTCACCGGGATGACCGTAGCCGCTACGGCCCCCAAACCGCGCGCCAATGCCGTAGGGGGTAAGATCGAACTGCGCCTCGACGCTCCCGACGGGACCCTGATCGGTGAGTCAAAAGTGCTGGAGCCGAGTGAGGAGTTCTCCTTCGCCCCCACTATGCTGGAGATCCCCATCGAGATGCCGACCGATGCCGGCGAGGGTTCGCACGATCTTTACCTCGTATTCGTCAATCCGGGCCACCCCGACGATACCATCATGGTAGTCTCCGGTACGCGTTTCCACGTCGGGAATGCCGGTGGACAGATGAGCCGCTAGCGGCCCCGAAAGTAGAACCCCAGCCCGCGGGCCAATTCTTCCGGTAATGCGGGAAGGGCGGACCGCGGGATGAGCAGCGAACTGATGTTGTGCAGGTCGCGAAAGATCTTGTGCCGCTCGGCCGTCTGCGCCAGGTAATTGTGGCCCGACGACCCGCCGGTACCGATCTTGTTACCGATCATCCGCATCACCATCTGGGCGTGGCGGTAGCGCCAGGTCGTCAGGGCTTCGTCGATGATCATCAGCTCCGTCAGCAGCTGGAAAGGAATGTTGAGGATGGGCTGGTCGCGGTACAAATTGATCAGCAGCGCCGCGATGGTGGCGTCGTAGCTCAGGCGGGCTTCGCCCTGTTCGATCATCCGTTCGTGTTCCGCCCGGTCGAGCACATGGCGGAAGTAGGTGGTGGTATCACCCAGCACCCGTAGCCGCATCTCCTTCATTTCGGGGCTGAGTTCGCTGTCGCGGATGTGCTGCTGATCACGGGCGATCATGCGCTCTACGGCCTCTTTGTAGTTGGACAGAAAATCGAAGTCGCCAAACTGCAGAAAGGGCGTCCGTTCCAGCCACCGCTCCACCAGCTCGAAAAGGCTGCCCCCTTGCTCCACCGTATCCAGGCGATCCTGCTGCTCCTCGGTGAAGACCGTTTTGTAGGATTTACCGTGGTAGGTCAGCCGGTCCTCCTCGCGCAGTCCCAGCGTTGTTTCGATCAGCCGAAACTGTACGCTCTGGAAGCCGGAGGCGGGAAAGAGGTAATCGCGGAAGTCGAGGAAATCGAGCGGCGTCATCGTCTCCATCACCTTCACCTGCTCGATCAGCAGGTCGATGATCACGCTCACCCGCCGCAGTCGCAATAGCACCGTATGCATATTATCCTCCCGCACCCGCTCCTCCCGGAATAGCAATAGCACCGAGTCCAGCTCCGTCAGGATCTGCTTGAACCACAGCTCGCACACCTGGTGCATGATGATGAACAGCGTCTCGTCGTGGGCCGACTCCCCCACCGCCTTACTGCGCTCCTTTTGAAGGCTGAGGAGGGCGTCCAGTTCCAGGTAATTGTGGTAGTGGATGGTGGTGTATTTGTCGGACATGAAGATTTACGATTTCTGATTTACGATCTACGATTGGGCTACCGCATGGCTCTGCTCGCCCGACGGCCCGATATTTCCCAATTAGTAATTGGCTTCTCTTGGTAGCTCGCCTGCGGCTCGTTTTTCTCAACACGGATTACGCGGATGTAGGGCACGGATTACACACGGATTTTTATGGGGTCGCTCGCCTGCGGCTCGTTTTTTTTACCGCAGAGGACACGGAGAGCGCAGAGGCGAAGTTGAGTTATTGTCGTAGATGATGCCGTGGCGCTGTGGTAACTTGGTGCAGCACGCAGTGCCATCTGTGTTCAAACCCTCAGCGTAACTCCGCGTCCCTCAGCGACTCTGCGGTTGACTCGTCGCGCAGCGACCCAAGAGAAATCCGTGCCCTAAAGCTGTAATAATCCGTGTGCACCCGTGCACTCGCGCAGCGACAATACCTCAAGCAGCGTAGCAACGCCCGCTTCCGAATCCAATATATTAATGGCATACGAAGGAGGGGAATTGGGTCGGCTTGCTTAAGTAGTTTTTTTTTGCGGCGGAGCGCAGGTAAAGAGCTGGTTGGGAGACGGGGGGTGCTTCGGGGGCGAGTTTCGGGGTGCGGGGTGCGCTCGAACCTGGATTTTCATGATGAGCATCTCACTCCAGGGAGGCCTTATCGCACCATCAAACGCTCCGTAAAGCGGACATCCGTACCGCCGAGGAAACTAACCAGATACACTCCCGCCCGTAGTTCGCCGACGGGAATGCGATCGGGCAACGTGTCGTCAGTAACGATTTCGCGGACCAGCCGACCTGTCACGCTGCGGATCTCGATGCGATCCACCTGCTTCGGAATATTGGCGAATTGCACGTAATCATCCGCGGGATTGGGGAATAACCGAAAGGATGGATCGCCCGAGCCGGGAACGGAGACGGTATTGCTGTAGCTTGAAGTACCGTCGAAATCCGTTTGCCGGATGCGGTAGTAGCCGTCGGTGGCCGGAGCGGGGATCGCGGTGCGGTAGATGACCTCATCGGATCCATTTTCGATGTAAGCTATTGGCTGAACCGGCTCGGATTCTTTTCCCGCCTGCCGTTCAAGGAAGTAACCGGCTACGTCGCGCTGGTCGGCGACACTAAAGGTGAAGGTCACCGTCTCGTTGGATTGGGTATACACGAGCGGTTGAGTCCAGGTGACCGGTAGGTTGCTCTCCAGCACGGTAAATTCCTTAATGAATCGAGGAAACAAGAATCCGTTTCCCTGATTTTGCCCGATGGTGATGGTCGCGGTACCCGCCCGAATGGGCATGATGGTGATCTTGTTTGTTCCCCGGGGGATGGGCACTGAACCCCCGTCTTCATTTAGGAGGTAGGTTTCCGATCCATTTTCAACGCGGATCTGGCCGGGCGCACCCTCTCCTTCGTATTCGAGGATGGCGACAAAGCTTGGCCGGATTTGAAATGGAAGTCCATCAAACTGAATATACTCCGGGACGAATACGCAGCGATCATCGTCGATACCCGCCGTGAATTCTTCCGCCTGAAAAAAGTAGAGTAAGAAATCCTCCCAGCTGACCGGGTCATCGCAGGCTTGTCCGTAAGCGGAATGGCTGAGGCCCAGCCACAGAATGGCCAGGCAAAAATAGCTTGGTTTGTGCATGTCGACAGTGTCTAATACGGCATAAAGCCGGGTGATCGGGTAATAGCCCACGAGGAAGATAAGGATGTTAAGCCTTCTATTTCTCGCTATCGGTGTTAAATTTCTACTGCCGAACAATAAGCACCCGGCCAAGCCGAAGCTCCGCCGGGTGCTGCGCTCAATGTTCCATTCCGTTCAGGAATCGGCCGTTTAGTGCCTGCCCTCCGAACCCGACGCGCCCGGCTCCCAGATCAGCCGGACGAAGGAGCTGAAGCGCTCGTTTTCTCGGTAGAGTGGGATGCCGGCTACGATGCCGATCATCAGGTTATCCGCGATGCCCAGGCGCATCTGCGGCCGCAGGGTCATATCGAAGTCGCCGTGGTCGAGGGTTTTATTGAATTCTACCCCGATGAAGTTGCGCGTCCCCGGGATCATGTAATGGAGGTTACTGTTGATATCGTAGGTGGTGTGCCACTCATCGGTAGCGTAGTGCTGTTGTACCTGGGGGCCGGTGTAAACCAGCGTATGCCAGTTGCTGCCCCAGCGTTTAGCTACGACCAGGAAAGGATTGTAGACGTTACCGGTTATCAGGGGCTTGCCGAATTGACCGAAGTCGGACAGCTCGAATTCGTTGATGTAACCGACGGCCATGGAGGTGGCCATTCGCTCGTTGACGAAAAAGGACCACTGGGCCGCTACCTTGATGCTTTCCAGCCGGTTGGCGGGGACATTCGCCCCTTCGGTACCGTTGACCGGGGAATAGAAGGTAAAGGGGAGCTCGACCTCCAGCCCCAGCCGATTGACCGGAGCCCACTCGTATTCGATGAGGGCCTCGTAGGTATCGAAATCCAGATTGTCGGTGAGCCCGAAGCCGAGGTTCCATTCCCTTTCCCCTTTTCGGGCACCCAGGTCACGGATCAGATCGATGTAGAGGGGTTCCGCGTGGAGCACCTTGGGGGGTAGTTCGTCTTCCACCTCCTGTAGGTACAGGCTGTCCTGTATGGCATTATCGGTTTGGGCGGAGGAACGGAAGGATAGTGTCAGCGCAAGGGCTAACGGGAGCATGAATTTAAAGTACATGTTGATTTGTTTGAGATACGGAAGTATCCGCCGACCCAGCGGGATCGGAACGGAAAAGGCGTGCAAAAACAAATCAGGCCCGCGGCGGGGGAGCGTCGATACGGTGGTGACCCGCCGACTGCCGGTCCGCGTACGGCGGATAGCCCCGGTGCCCGGGCGTCGGGAGGGGCGGATGCAGGACGACATCGAGCTTACCCGTCAGCAGAGCGATCACCTTGGCCGGCCCGTTGCCGAGTTTCTCTTTCCTGTCGTCATCGTCGTATTCGGCGAAGGCATCTTCAAAGCCGAGCCCCATTTCAACGATCAGCTCGATGATGGATTCCTGGTCGTTGTGCGTCAGGTCCTCCGGCACGTGGTGGGCGAACATATCCGGTGCATCCACGCTCAGGTTGAGCAATCCGGCCGCCATCACCCCCCAGAAGAGGCGGAGATAGTTGCTATGCCGGATACGGTGGATCATACAGGGGGGTGAATGAAGAGAATGCAACCGACCCCCTTCCTGTTCAATGGAGGAACAAGGCCCCATTCCGCCGGTTGATGCAGTATGTCCGTGCTCCGCAACATCGTCTTTTACCTGATCATCCTGGTGGCCACCGTGGTGACCCTGCTCAGTCTCGCCTCGCTCATCTACGATGTATCCTATTGGTACACCAAGGTGCTGGATTTTCCGCGGACGCAGTACCTGATCGTCGCCGTGATCAGCCTGATGTTATTCGTCGCACTGAACCGCAAATGGCGGGCACCGGCGATCGCTCTCACGCTCGGACTGGTAGCTACTATCGCTATTCAATCCTACGACGTGCTCCCCTACCTGATCGGCAAGAAGCAGGTCACCGACCGGGAAGCCGGCTCCGTGGATGAGGGGCGAACCGTAGGTATCATGCTCGCCAACGTTTTGATCACCAACCGGAAGGCGCAGGACTTCCTAGAGATCGTCAGGGAGCGGGACCCCGACATGCTGCTGGTCATGGAAGTCGACGACTGGTGGATGACCCAGCTACAGCCTCTCGCCGACCGCTACCAACATAGCATGACTTACCCGACGGATAATGCGTACGGAATGGCCCTTTATTCCAAGTATCCGCTCTCGGAAGCGGAGACAAAATTCTTTAATCTCCCGGACGTCCCATCCTTTCACGCTACGGTAAGCCTGCCGTCGGGGGAACGTTTCCGCTTCCATGGCATGCACCCGGTGGCCCCCGTTCCCAGTAAGAAATATCCCGATAACCAGGGGGAAAAGGAGGTTGCCTTCGGGAAACTGGCCGAAATGCTGGCGGACGAATCCCTGCCCGTAGTGGTGGCCGGCGATTACAACGACGTAAGCTGGTCGCATACCGCCCGCCTGTTCCAGGATAAGGGTCAGCTTGCCAACGTGCGGATCGGGCGCGGGCTATACAATTCGTTCGATGCGCAATCGTGGGTGATGCGGTGGCCGCTGGATCACTTCTTCGTCAGTCCCCGCTTCTCCGTCGTCGAACTGGACCGGCTGGAGGCCTTTGGTTCGGATCACTTTCCGATGTACGCCCGGCTGGCCCTGGAAGAGTAAATTGCCCGCCAGGCCTGGCTTATGATTGGGTGGGTAGGGGATTGTCGTCGTCGTCCGATTCCTCGTCGTCACTTTGATCCTCGCCCTTCTTTTTGCTGATGACCGAAAAGCCACCGTCGGATTCCAGGATGATCAGATCGATGTCCTTCAGATCGTGGTGGCCGTGGGAACGGGCAATGGCGAAGAGCTCCCGTTTGGTGAGCCGCGCTTCGTAAATGGCCTGGGGCTGAATTTTCCCCCGGCGCACGAGGATCACCGGCTCCGAACGAACCAGGCTGGCGAATTTGTTGGAGCGGACGGAAAAATAGGCCAGTAAGAACTGAAGAAAACACAACAGGCTGATGGCCAGGATACCCTCCACCAGGGCGACGCCTTCGGAGAGCAGCATGGAGGCGAAAACGGATCCGAATGCCACGGAAACGGCCAGGTCGAAGGCGTTCAGCTTGGCAAGGGTCCGGTTGCCGGATATGCGCAGGGCAAACACCATGAATACGTAACCAACCGTACCGACGATGAGGGTGCGCGCCAGCCCAGCCCAATCCTGATATATCATCTCCGAAAAATCCATGCGCGTGGGGGCTTTGCGGGAGAACCGGTGTAACGGACCGATGTTTCTGCTCCCCCATTTGAACAGGGTTTATATCCTGCGCCCCGCCGCCCAAAGGTCGAGCCTCTATTTCTGTCGGGCGGACCACCTCAGAAAGGACCCGGGGCATACCAATCCGGCTTTAGCCGACCGGTGTCCGCACCTATGACCCGCTTTCGCAGTTCAAACAACGAATCCCGCGCAACGTATCCTATTGGCAAGCGATCCTAAACAATAGTTTGCCACGACTTGCCGGACATACACCCCGCAAAAGCCATGATAACCGGTCGTACCGCTGCCCCTGACATCTACCGATCCATTTTTATGGCGGCTCCTACCCCATGCATGCTGCTGGAACCCAACCCGCCGCACTTTACGATCCGGGCGGTAAACACGGCTTACACGGATTTTACCACCGACGATCCCGAGCAGCTGATCGGTCAGGGCCTGCTGGACTGCTTCCCCCGAGAACCGGACGAGGAGCTGGCCGCCGCGATCGAAAGCCTGGGGCGCTCGCTGATGCGGGTCATCGAATTGAAAGAAGAGCACAGGATGCCGGTGCTGCAGCATCACCTGTACGTGCACCCGGACCTTAGCTCGGACTGCGCGCGGCGCTTTTGGCGACCGCGAAATTCACCGGTCCTGAACGACGAGGGCGAACTGGAATACATCCTGTTCATGATCGACGAGCAAACGGAGCAACGGATAGCGGAAACGGAACGCCAACGGTACGCTATCGTGGCCAGCGACGTAATGGCGAAGGCGGATTTCGAAGGGAACTTCAGCCACGTAAGCGATCGCTGCGAAGTCGTACTGGGCTGGACGGCGGAAGAAATGATGGCCATGCCGTGGAGTGAGTTGGTCCATCCCGAAGACCTGCCGATTTCGGAGAAGGTGTTCGCCTTACTCCTGGACGGCCAGGAGATTCGGCAGTTCGAAAACCGCTATCGCTGCAAGGATGGCAGTTATCGCTGGCTCAGCTGGAACGCCTTACCCTTTCCCGAAGAGCGAACGGTGTACTGCGCGGCGGGCGACGTCACGCAGTCCCGGCGTCTGCGATCCATCGCCGACGGGCAAAAGCGGGCCATGGAACTGTCCATGCAGGGTGCTTTGTTGCCCTCCATTCTGCAGCGCCTGACCCTCGCTATGGAAGAGAACGTGACCAGTGGCGTCCGGGCCTCCATTCTGTTGCTCAGCGACGACGGCCAGCACCTGCTTACCGGGGCGGCACCGAGCCTGCCCGCCAGCTACAACGATGCCATACACGGAATGAAGATCGGTATCGGCGAGGGATCCTGCGGTACGGCTGCCGCTACCGGTGAGATGTACGTGGCGGAGAATATCGCCACCGATCCGCACTGGGAAGATTTCCGGGAGCTGGCGCTCAAGCATAAACTGTACGCCTGCTGGTCTACGCCCATCCTGTCCAGCACGGGGGAGGTGTTTGGCACCTTCGCGCTGTACTACGACCAGCCGCGTAAACCGACGAAGAACGAAAAGCAGCTGGTCGGCATCATTTCCCGCACCGCCGGCATCGTGATCGAACGGGAGCAAAACCTGAACATCCGGCGCAAAACCCAACGCCAGATCATCAAGGCCCGCAACGAGGCACAGGCCGCGAACCTGGCCAAATCGGAGTTCCTGGCCAATATGAGCCACGAGATCCGAACTCCGATGAACGTCGTCGTGGGCGTTGCCAACCTGCTGGGGCAGCACGAAAGCCTTACGCCGGACCAAGAGGAACTCGTTCATACCCTTAAGAACAGTGCAAACGGGCTGCTGGAATTGATCGACGACCTGCTGAATATATCCAAGATCGAGGCGCACGGCATCGAACTGGAGCGGGTTCCTTTCCGGATGGAGCAATTGCTGGAGGACGTAGCGGATATGATGCGCCCCCGGGCGGAGAGTAAGGGGCTCACCTTCGAACTTAGCGGGCGGAAGAACCTGGAGGGGCGCTTCATTGGCGATCCGTCCCGTCTGCGGCAGATTATCCTGAACCTATGCAGCAACGCGATTAAGTTTACGGAGTCCGGCAAGGTGTCGGTACGCGTGAGCCGGGAAAGCGGGGAGCGGGAGGATCAGGACGAGGTGACGATCGCGGTTAGCGACACCGGAATCGGCATCGAGCAGAAGAAGTTGAAGACCATCTTTCAGAAGTTCACGCAGGCCGATAGCAGCATAAACCGAAAGTTCGGGGGAACGGGGCTGGGGTTATTCATCAGCCGGCAACTGGCCCAATTAATGGACGGCAAACTCTCGGTGGAGAGCGTACCGGGAGCCGGGTCCACCTTCACCCTGCGGGTCCCGCTGCTGAAGGATGCCGGCGCGGCCGTGTCCGCGATCCCGACACGGCCCGGCGAGGATGAGGTACAGCCCGTTAAGAAAGAAATCCGGCGCGTGCTTGTCGTGGAAGACTTCGAGCCCAACGCGATTATCACCACCCGTTACCTCCGCATCTTCGGCTACCCTTTTGACGTTGCGGTGAACGGTACCCAAGCCGTGGAACGAGCAAAGAGCGGCGAATATGCCGTTATCCTGATGGACGTGCAGATGCCCGAGCTCGACGGATTTGAGGCTACCCGGCGCATCCGCGCATATGAAAGGGCGCACAAGGTGAACCGCGTGACCATCATCGCCATGACCGCCCACGGTCTGGCCGACGACCGCGATCATTGCCTGGAAGCCGGTATGGACGATTACCTCGCCAAGCCCTTTAGCTCGGCCGAACTCGCGGACAAACTCAGGTGGGCCATCGGATCGCCAACAAAATAGACTGTAACGGTATCTAAATCGGGGTAATCAGGGGATATATCACCCGAAATCCCTAACTTCCCTGGGGAGGACGGACTAATTGCCCACCGCCATGCCTTCCCCCAAGCCGAACCCTCTGATTGTGTTACTCTGCCTGCTTTGCTTTCCTCTTATTTACTTACTAGGCTGCCTGTTTCGCTACTCCTTCGGGTGAGCAGCCGTATTACAGCGTTACCACAACTATAGGCGGCTCTCCGGGTTAATTTTTTAACTAGCCCATCGGATTTTTGGATACCTGCACAGTATATCTTTGCCGGGTTAATCGATTTTGCCATTTTCCGGACCCTCGTCGTACCGGGTGGTCGGGTAAGAATTTTGTCTCGTGAAAAGTGATTCTTCCGAACCGGACATTGCATACGAGGCCATTTTCATGGCGGCTCCGAGCCCCTTTTTGCTTTTGAAGCCCGACGCGCCACGCTTTACCATCCTTACCGCCAACGAGGCCTATACCGAGGTTACCAATACCCGCAAGGAGGACTTGGTCGGCCGCCCCCTCTTCGAGGCCTTTCCGCCGAATCCGGCCGAGGGTGGGGATAACGGGCAGGAGCGACTCACCAACTCGCTGCATTACGTACTCACCCACCGGAAGGTCCACGAAATGCCGGAGCACAAGTACGACCTGGTGCGCGAATGGGGCTTCGAGGAAAGGTTCTGGAAACCGCTCAACCGACCCATATTCGATGAGCACGGCAATATCTGCTACATCCTGCACCGCGTGGAGGACGTTACGGAGCGGGTCCGGATGGAAAGGGATCGGAACCAGTTTTTCGGACTGGCCACCGATATACTGGTTAAGCTGGATTTCACCGGTCGCTTCCTGGAAGTGAACAACGCCTTCGAGACGATACTGGGCTGGAAGCCTGACGAGATGGTCGGGCAACCCTGGACGCGTTTTACGCACCCACAGGACCGGGACAAGACCGAAGCGCTATTCAAGCAGGCGCTCAACAGCGACCCGTGCCAGCAGTTTGAGAACCGCTATATCGGCCAGGATGACAATTACCACTGGCTAAGCTGGAAGATCCGAAGCGACCCGGGCGAGCAGGTAATCTACTGCGTGGCTACCGATGTCACCCAGTCGCGGCGGCTGCAAGCCGTCACGGAGGGACAGAAACGGGCGCTGGAGATGTCCGTCAATGGGGAGCCGCTTTCGGACATCCTCGAGCTGCTGCTGCGTACCATGGAGGAGAACGCCAGTCTGGGCGTGCAGGCCTCGATCATGCTGCTCAGTACCGATGGCCGGTCGCTCCTGGCGGGTGCCGGCCCTAGTCTTCCGCCGGCCTACCTCGAAGCTTGTAACGGGATACCGGTGGGTCCGCAAATAGGCTCCTGTGGTACGGCCGCCTGGTCGGGCGAGGTGTATGCCGCCTACGATATTGCTACGGATCCGGCCTGGGACAATCCCGGTCGCCAACTGGCCATGGAACACGGACTGCAATCCTGCTGGTCTGCGCCGATCTTCAGTACCGGGGGGCAGGTCCTGGGCACCTTCGCGCTCTACTTTCACCAGCCGACGAATCCTTCACCCCATAAGATACAGCTGGCGGAGATCATCTCCCGCACAGCCGGCATCGTGATCGAGCGGCAGCAGAACGCCGTCGTGAAACTGCAGGCCGAGGAGCAGTTGATCCAGGCCCGCAACCAGGCGGAGGCCGCCAACGTGGCGAAGTCGGAATTCCTGGCCAACATGAGCCACGAGATCCGCACGCCGATGAACGTGGTCATCGGCATTTCCAACATCCTGAGCACGCAGGAGACCCTGACCCGGTCGCAGTCCGAGTTGGTCGGCACCCTCCAAACCTCCGCCGACAGCCTAATGGCCCTGATCAACGACCTGCTCGACCTGTCCAAAATCGAGGCCCGGCAGATCGAGTTGGAAATGGTGCCTTTCAGCATCGGTCAGCTGGTGACGGACATTGTCGATATGATGACGATCCGGTCCGAGCAGAAGGGGCTCAAGTTTTCCTCTTTCGGTCACTACGATTGTCACGATATGGTAGTGGGCGACCCGACGCGGTTGCGGCAGGTTATCCTCAACCTCTGTAGCAACGCCCTCAAGTTCACCCACACCGGGGAGGTGGCTATCCACCTCAGCTGTGAACCCTCCGGGCTAGCGCATACGCAGAACGTTACCATCTCCGTCAGGGACACCGGCATTGGTATCGAGACTTCCAAGATCCAGACCATCTTCCAGAAGTTCACGCAGGCGGACAGCAGCATCACCCGCAAATTCGGGGGCACCGGCCTCGGACTGTCCATCACCAAGAAACTGGTGGAAGCCATGGGCGGTACGATCACGGTCGAGAGCACCCCGGGGGAAGGATCTACTTTCTCTCTCTGCGTCCCCCTGGCTCTGGATGTTGCGAAGGTCGATGAGGTAACACCGCCCGACGTAGCGGGGCCGGCCCGGAACTTTTACGCCGGGCAGCGGAAGCGGGTGCTATTGGTGGAGGACTTCGAGCCCAATGCCCTCATCGCCGGTCGCTACCTGCGCGTGTTCGGGTATACCTACGACGTGGCCTCCAACGGAAAAGAGGCCATCGAGCGGGCCCGCACCGGCAACTACTTCGCCATCCTGATGGACGTCCAGATGCCCGAGGTCAATGGGTACGAGGCGACCCGGATCATCCGGGAGAACGAGCGGAATACGGGCTCGGCCCGTACGCCGATCATTGCCATGACCGCCCACGCCATGGCGGGGGACCGGGAGCGCTGCCTGGAAGCGGATATGGATGACTATCTGGCTAAGCCGTTCCGCTCGGAGGAGCTGATGGAGAAGTTGGCGGCGGTGCAGGGTAAGGAGCTTTAGCGGTCTGCCGAATGCAGCAAAGCGGAATTCGTCCGCCCGCGGGCCGGGGTGGGAGATCAATCCCATAAGTTTGTATGCTCGTTGGCGCTCTTTTTTTGCAGAGCCGCGTAGGAAGCGGAGGCATTTACAGGGGGACTGCAAATACACTCGCACACCGCGGGTCCAGGGTCGAGGTTTTCTAGCCGGAGGGGGGCTCCGGGGCGCGTAGGGGCGGTTTTGTCTCACCGCAGAGGGCGCGGACGTGGGCGCAGATATTTTATTGCGCTGATCGCTGCTGCCGCAGCGGGGGATTCCGCGGAGGAGCCACCCCGCCCCCCGGGCAGACCAGCTAGCGCTGGGTGGGCCAGGGGGCGTTACCCCTATTCCACCATATTCTTAAAGGCCGAGCCGAAGATCAGGTAGGCGGTGTTGCCACCGATGGTGCCTTCGTTCTGGCCCCAGAGGAAGGGCCAGTCGTCGTAGTTCTCAAAGTGGTCGGGTTGGCGGAAGAGGAGGCCGGGGGCGACGTTGCCGGGAATGAAGGAGAAATCGGCGCGGTTGTTGCCGTAGAAGACTTCCTTCGGGCGGGTAGCGCCCAGGGTGGCTACCAGCGAGTAGTTGTGATAGGGGTGGTTGCCGTAGAGCCAGCCGGTGACCTTGAAGGCATTGTCGGCGCTGATGACTTCGGGGTAGTACTTATTGGCGAAGCAGATGGTGGTGCCGAAGTTGACGATCTGGCCGGCGCCGGCCCAGTTGCGGAGGGTGATGGGTACACCGTAGGGATTATCGTCCTCGAGTTCATCGATGTAGTCTTTGTACTTGACCACGTAGGGACGCAGTTTCTCCTTGTAGGCTTCATCCATGTCGGGGATCGCGTGCAGGGCGGTCAGGATGTTCCAGGTGAGCATCTGGTCGAGGGCCGGCCAGAGGAGCTCCAGGAATTTATCGGCGTACTCCTGCTCGCCGGTCGACTTGTACAATTGCAGGTTGGTGGAGACGTCCGCACCCGCGCCCCAGCGGCGCTCGGGAGCATCCTCCGGCTCGTTGGCGATCAGCTCGGTGGCCTCGGCAAGGAGCCGCTTCGACTGGGCGAGGGCCCGCTCGGATAGCTCGTCATTGTAGCCCTTCAGCGCACGGCTGGCCGCGGCGAAGGTGGTGGCTGCCCGCAGGTCGCGGCGGGGGCTACGGCTGGTGAAGGCCCACATATCGTCCTTTACTCCGCTGGACTT
The DNA here is from genome assembly GCF_003390935.1 of Lewinella sp. IMCC34191. GTDB lineage: Bacteria > Bacteroidota > Bacteroidia > Chitinophagales > Saprospiraceae > Neolewinella. Next base: position 90,523 of record NZ_QNQZ01000014.1, read on the forward strand.
ACCGTCCTCGGCTACCTCGTAAGGTCCCAGTTCCGGATTGTAGGGTAGGCCGTCGGTGATGGAAGCTGCGTCGCCGAGGTGGTGGTAGTTGTCGAGTACGGAGTTCGTCAGGGTCAACGCCATGTGCCCGATGATCTCGGCCTGGGCCACCAGGTTCAGCGTACCGTGCTCGAGGAACTGCAGCACGTCGGGCTTACCGTCGGGACGGTGGAGGTCGACGTAGCGCTGCTCTTCGTCCACGAAGGTGCGGTCGCGTTCGGGGGCGAAATACTCCCAGGTCTGGGCGAAGTTTTCCACCACGCCGAGGTTGGCTCCCGTCTCGATGTCGAAGTCGCCGGCGTCGAAGAAACCGCCAACGTTGAGGCCGGGGATGAGCTCCAGGGCTTCGTAGTCGGTGTCGGTGGTCGGACCCTGTGCGTGAATATCGAAGTGGTCGGTATTCGGCGGTGCCTGCCGGTAGCCCTCCTTGAAGGGTTCCCCGTGCCAGACCCGGTAGCCCTCGTTGACGAACATATGGTTCATGTGGATGGGAATCCAGATGTCGCTGGTGGCGTCCGTGATCTGGTCGTAGACGCTCTCGTCGATGAGGAAGTTGTTGGTCTTGACGTCACCGTATTGAATGTAGTAGATGCCGGGGGTGGTGACCTCCGAGAAATCGAACTTCACGTAATGGTACTTGAAGTAGTCACCCCAGGGATCGATGGGGCCGTTGAAGGCCTCGGTGGTGGTGCCGTCTTCCTCTATTTTGTACAAAGAGGCTTCGGCGAGGGGCTCGTCGGCCTTATCCAGTTCGATGACGGAGACCTTGGGTTGCGTCGGCAGGTAGCCGACCTGCGAGAGCCCCACGTTGGGTTCCCGTACCCAGCCGTCGATGGCATTGGGCTCGACAAGCCAGGTCAATACCTTTCCGGTTTCGCCGGCGGGCAGGACGCTGCGGACGACGAACCAGCCGTTCTGCGCCAGGATGCGTCCGTCGAAAAGCATCAGGTCCGTATCCTCCGAGGTGATCTTGACCATCCGCTCGGGATCGTCGGGGGCCAGCAGGATGGTCCGGCCGGTTTCCAGGGGGAGCGGCTCGACGTAGGAGCCGGTACCCCGGTCGTCGTGGGTCACGTAGCCCTTAAATTGCTTAAGCTTCTCGCTGTTGGGCCGCGTTCTGGTGTCGCCGACCACGTAGCGGGGGAAGCGGTTGAGGCGGCCGTCCATCGTATAGACCTTATTCCAGTACTTGGAGGGCAGGAACTCGAGGTTAAACCCGGCGTCTCCTTCCAGTTCTGCAGGAAGTGGCTCATCGAGGTAAACGGATATCTCCACGCCCTTTCCCTTCGGGGTGACGATGACCCGCGATTCGAAATCGTAGTCGTCGTAGCGCAGCGTTGCTTCGATGGTTCCGGCAACGGAGTCTATCGTACGGGTGGTAATATTGGGCACCAGGTCCCATTGCTCCGGTGTATTGGAGAGGCGCACCGCCCCACCCTGGGCGGTACGGACGCCGTGGTGAATGATTTCTATACCGGCGTTCTTCTCGTCGTTGAATCCCCCGGTGAATTCATTACTGTAGACCAGGACGTTCACGCCCTGGGTTTCGAAGTATTCGAGGTCGTTAAGCATTAAATCCTGCGCTCCGACGCCCAAAAGGGGGAGCAAGAACAGGGTGAGGGTCGAAAGTGTCCATTTCATAGCTGATCGATTGGTTTTTCGGCATACGTGCCGGGGAAGCCCAAGGTACAAGTTTTACGCAATCGTTTGCGTGGGATGGATGGGGATTCCGTCTGCCTGCCGCCCAGGTTGCTTGCTCAATTTATCCATTTTGGCGTTGGCGGTGTACAGTTAGAGTCATGTAGATACCAGTCATCAGCCAACTGCCGCTTAAATATCGGCACCAAAAGTAAATGGACGGTCCGCGAGGGAAGGGGTACAGTTTGCCAAACGTCCCCATCAACATAGGTATGGGGCTATGGACCGCACAAACCCGCCAGCGTACACACTGGCCGAATCGTGTTTGGCGGCGGTGCGCAGGATTTAATGAATGTCTCGGACGGTTTGGGGATCTTACAATCCGTAGCACGTTGGAATCACTGCTTCGGTAAGGATTCGCGGCGCTAACTGATTTAGCGGAACGTCAATTTTACTTAAATTCTATACGAAGTCCCAGATCCCTTGCTCTATTGATAAAAGCATGGATGTTCGTCGGATTCCATTGTGTACAAGTCGCTATGGAGCTATCCTTGAGCTTTATGACTTCTTCGGGCTTTATATAATGTCGTTTGTGTCCCCACCGCTGATAGATATCTTCTGCGGTCTCTATTGTATCGAATACCCCCAAGCTTCCCTGTAATTTGCGAGGGAAGGCTTCCTTCAGCTCGGCGAAGGAAATTAATGGATTCATATCTACATAGTACCCTACCGCTGCATTGACTAGTCTTCCTTTGTTATACTCTTCTCCATTAAATATGAATTTCGAATAATCCTTATTCGAGTACCGATATGAAAAGAAGGTGTCCGATACCACGAATATTTCATTCTCTTCACTCCTAAACCTTCTGACAATCATACCCGCTATGGGTATCCCCAAATATTCATATCCGTTTCTCAATTTTTCCTGCAGTTCGGGGCTGATCGAATTCCCAATCAAGACGCCTACCCATTTGGGCGCGGTATCCTCGCTCCAGTAATCCCCCATCTGGACTATTTGCTCCCGCTGATTGAGATAGTCTTGGAGTTGCAACAGCGTGGACTCATTGATTTCGTTTAATTTTAGCTCCACGATTGCGAGGTACTCCCCGCCGTATTTAGCGAGAATGTCAATTCTTCCATCTCCGCTCTTGCGGCCAGCCTTTAATGCAATTTCAGCATCCAAGACGGTTACGTCGTTAAAATTATCTTTATCGAGGATAAGTATATCTTCATTTTCCAACAGATATGCTTCCATCGCCAACTCTTTCCAGAAGGGGTATTCTTTTAGCGTGATGTTATTGGCGGTAACTTGTCTGAAAATATCCAAAGTGAAAATGGGTTTTAAAATTCAGGGTTAGGGGAACCTTGTATTAATAAGCGAATACTGTATACCATCGGTCTCCGCAAGGTAGTATTTCCTACGCTCCGAAAATTGGTCAAGGCGACCGAGTTAAGCCTAATAAATTTCTAAAATCCTCTGACTCCCCCCATTAAAAACGATCTCCTCCCCCACCCCACGGTTTAGCAACTCCTGCCCGATCGGCGAGCCGGCGGATATGCAGTAGAAAACCTCCCCGTCCAGCTTCACCTTGCCCAGTCCGACGGCCAGGTAATACCGCCCGCGGGTCGTGACGACCAGGCTGCCCTTGCGTACGCGATCACTTTGCCTGTCCGGCTCCAGCGTATCCAGCTCCCGCTGTGCTTCCATTGCCTGTTGCAACTGGTGACCGGCCTGCGCTTCCTCCCGGTGCAGCATGGCCCGACCGGTTTCGTACTTATCGCCGACGCTGCTCTTCGTCTCGCTTTCCCGGGAGGCATGGATACCGGCCAGGATGTTTCGGACGGTGGCGATGCGGCGGGCTACGTCGGCCTGGCAGGCTTCGTGGAGTTGGGCTTTGGTTTGGGTGGGGTTTTGCACGCGGGCTGTGGCGGTTAGTCATGTGACTGAAATGGGCGGGCAGAGCTGTTCTGCTCATCCCGGGTGATAAGGTAACGGAACCCGTACAACTGCGGTGTAAGACTACCCTACCAGTCCCTCCACTCCTCCGTGATGTCTTCTTCCCGTGCGTTGAAGCCTTTGAAGTGGCCGGCAAGAATGATGATCTCCGCGATGTCTTCTCGCTGATCGGTCTCGATCAACGCATACGCGCATTTTTCATTCAGGTCGTTCAACGCCAAAACCGTCCTTTCAACCACCCGCATCGCCTCCTCCCTCGATTCCGCATTTTCCATTTCGTTGAGGTAGCGAGAAAGCAACTGCATACAGGTCGCTACGTCCCTTTGGTCGTATTCGGGCTGGGCGGCATCGATGTAGTCAAGCATTCCGCCTTCTAGCCTGGCCTGGATTTCCTTGATTTCCGGATTGTCCATCTCTTTTTTTGCTTTTACGTGGAACGCCAACTTCACCGCTAAAATGAAGTATTCTTACGAAAACAGCGGAAGCTATTTCTGTTTTCCGTCAGCGTAGATCGCTTTGAAATTGATTCGTAGAACCTTCCCCATAGCCCGGAAGTACGATACGCATAACGACCATGGTGAGATCAGTTACCCCGGGCTGGATCCGGCGCCGTGACCGAATATCAACTTACCTCTCCGCTCTAATCCTTTATGGACATCAACTCCGTCAAGCCCATCGGGGAAATGATTTCAATACTGCCGTCCTTTTCGATAACTGCGATCCGGGTAAATTCTCCTTGGTAGTACCAGAAGAAGTCCGTAGAAACTGGTTGGGGATGCTCGTAATCATCAACGACATCACTTTCCACACCCAAAACAGCTCCGAGATCGCCCATGCTTACCAGTTGGTGCCCGGGGCCGATAGGGACGCGGTATACCTCTACGATCGCCTCTACGCCAGTTTTGCCCTGGCGTACCTACACGACCGCCGGGGCTCCGATTACGTCATTCGCATGAAGACGGACGGTGGGTCGACCCTGGTCAAGGACTTTGTACAAAGTGCTGATAAAGAGTGCATCGTAACCAGCCGGCTCCGTACCGGGCGGGGGTATAACAAACTTAAAGAACTGGGACTCCGACCCGGACGGAACTCACCGTTCCGGGTACGGTTAGTGCGCGTAGAGCTGGAGGACGGAACCGTGGAGGTGCTCCTGACCTCCCTGACCGATCGGCGGCGCTACCCCCACGGTGTCTTCAAGTGGCTGTACGGCAAACGGTGGGGCGTGGAAACGGCCATCTTCACCCTCAAATCCTTCCTGCAGCTAACGCTGATCTCGGCCTACACCCAGCCCGGGGTGGAACAGGATCTCTGGGCCAGCTTCGCCTTCTACAACCAGCAGAGCGTCCTGGTCGCCGCCAGTGAAGAGAAGGTAAGACAAGCCACCGCCCACCGCGAGTACGCCTACCGCATCAACCGGAACGTGACGGCCGGGATGCTGCAGCGTTTTCTCTACCACATCTACCTGGACGGCCCGGCTACCTGGCGAAGGAAAATGCTCGTCTTATTGGAACTGATGCCCCGCTACACCGAGCCCTACCGTCCGGATCGTAACCGGGCACGGGAGCGAAAAATAATGCGGATGAATAACCGGCATATCCACGACCGCCGGAGGCAGCAGCGCAGCTAAAAAAATTATAGAAAAGCAGTATAAACACCCGCATATCTACCGTCACAGTAGCCCTCGTACAACGAGGGCGGGCCAGGGGTGTGTTCACACCGAATCAATGAAAATAAGGCAGGCTGGTATAGCTGGAAAACGGGCCCTGGCTAGGGATGAGAAAAACAAGGCGGCGCCTTAACTTAATATTGTTGGCGCAGTGTTGGCGGATGGTGCCTTTTAATTATCTACTTTGTAACTGCGGGCTCGGTAATGCCAGCCAGCTTTGCTGTGGCCGACCACGGAATGACTCGCGGTAGTTTGTTCCTTCATCTGTGGCTAATATCAATCAAAATTCCGCGGCCACTAAAGTCCGACAAGGTAGGAATGGCTCTGTCTAAAAACTTCGTAACGTTTAAATTACCTTAAGCGAGCCGATTTTTAAATATATAAATTTATGCCTATACAGATTAGGGAAGTATTAGATAGAAGCTATTGTTAATAGCTATTTCAAAGCTATTTTACTATAGCTATCTATTAATGCAAACATTAAGGGCAGATTGATTAGAAGGCTAATCCCTTCATAAGGCACGTTACAGAAATAGCAAATGAATACAGATATGCCGGTAACAGGCAAAAGGTATAAAAACGAAAAATTTTCCTTCCGCAGAAATTCTTCGCTTATAATTTGTTTTTTAACTGCCTTTTCAAATACATAGTAATTGATGGCACCTAATATCGAGAATATGGCAATAGAGTATAACATAGTTACTGTTTGTGATAAAAGACTTGATAGTAGAATCTCCTGCAAGATCTAGAATGCTTGATCTGATCCCCTTTTACCGTAACTTATAGCATCGTCCAATGCTTATATTGTTTGGCTTCAATTGGAATGTGTAAAGGACAATCAAAGTTCACGTCGAGTGACTTTCACGGGTTTCATTTTGCAAATCTGTAGAGATTGGGGCGATAGCTTTCTGAATATGCTACCTACTAGTTTGGATTGCTACTATGATGTTTGGTGCTGGCATCTCCGCCAACGATTGCCTACCCGACGGCCGCCTGCACCGGCACACTTTTCGGGTGTCGAAATTCATTGAGACCGTTTTTAAAGCATTGATAGCACCCATAAGCTAAACCGGCGGCTGTGCGTGGTAGGCGGTGTTTACGGCCATTAAGCTAAGTTATTTCACAACATTAGGTTTCTCCTGATCTTAGACGGATGACCCGCGCCCTGACCCGCTTCCTCTCCTTTCTACGTGCCTTCTCCGATCTCAACGCAGAGGCTCGCCAGAAGTACATTGTGGAGCCCCACCGACGGTTTACCCGCTCCAGTCCGCTGACCTTCCGGCGGACCGTTGCCTTTATTCTGCAACTCGTGCGTAAATCCACCGCCGTTGAGCTGCACGATTTCTTTGTCAGCCTGGGAT
>NZ_QNQZ01000015.1 GCF_003390935.1 Lewinella sp. IMCC34191
GCCGTGAACATTGCGCCATCGTCAAGCCGGCGATGGTGCTTTTGGGTGTCGATCAAGGCTCAAATGGCTAATTTGAAGCTTACCAGGATCCGCATGCTTGTTGATGCAGCCGGCCTGCGCCGGCGCACCCGTCAGAGTGTGCAAAAAGTATGGTTTCCGATTTTCTTGCCGTAGCTTAAGGGTACCCCACCGATACCCGAAAAAGATGCCCAAGAAGAAAGGGATAGATACCACCCAGTTCGGGCTTTTTGCCACACCGTCAGGCTGTGCAAAAGCTCCAAGGGCGGCTGTGCGCGCCGAAGGACTTCCGCCCACCTGGAATAGGATAAAATGATTATATTGTTTAAAAATTTTAGAAAGATAAATTTCCAAACATTTGTCGGTGTCTGTTACTCGGGTTGGACTTTTTGCCTAGCCTCCCGATGGGCCACAGACCACCATTTAGGGCGACCGGGAATATTGTCAATTCACCGAAATTAGGGTACATTATAAACACGACTCGCCACTTTTGCAACTTGTATTGCTTGCGTTCAAAAGCTCACAATTATGTTAGGCATCTGGGGATACATACGATGGAGGTTGCTTATAATATCTTCGATTCTTGCTTTGGGCGGATGTCTCACCGATAATAATTTGAATACTGTCGAAATATCTTTATATAGGCCGTTTAAGCAAATCACTGATATAGCAGCAACGAGTAGTGATATATATATTATAGTTGATAGGTGTTTGCTATATCAAATTGATGACAGTACTTACCAGGTTTCATTCATTGACAGCATACCAGCGGCGGAATTCATTTCGGCAAATGACGTCTATGTTAAATCACGGAACAAATTATTTACATTAAAGGAGGAAGGTGATTCTACAAGATTTTCAGCAGTGACAGGGTCGGTTGATTCAGACTCATTGATCCTTACCGCTAAAGTTGGCAATTCATTTAAAAACTACAACATTGTCAATTGCTGTGACGGTGAATGGGGCGGAACAATAAGTTTTATAGATAGAAGTGACACGACCAGCATAAATTCAATTGAGAGCACATGTATGCTAAAAATACTCTCTGGTCCAGAATATCACTATATCCTAAATTACCTAGGGCATATGATGGGGTCAAGTTCTATTTACAAAATCACTTCAGTTGAGAACCTTCCCGATAAGGAACTCTGCTATAAGTTTGCATACGACCCTGTATCAAAGAGTTACGTCGATAGCAGCATGCAGGCTATCACTCAAGGTGGAATGAACCAATTAATCCTTGAGGCAAATGGCGTTGAAATAGTGGACGGTCAAATCATAAAGGACAACGTGTTTGTTTTGCTGAAATATAAGTGGCCAGACAAAATGAACTTGACTATGATAATTGAAAATGATCTTACAACGGTGAAATCGTTTGAATATCAGCATAAGGAAAATCCATTATCGATTGGTGGCACGATTACAGCAGAAGGCAAAGTTTATATTCGCCAATCTTTGTGGGGCTACGATCGGCTGAAAGATGGCAAACGCTATGAAAATGAGATCGTTGTGTTTGACCTTGTGACTAACGAATTAAAGCAAATAACAATTGCAAGATGAATTGCTCAACATAGCGCCAACAACTTTAGGTTAGTGTGTCACGCCGGTTCCCTCACCCCCAGACGCACCCCGTTTTCCGGCCGTACCCAGCCGCCTTATTTCAGTTGATTCGGCGGGAACTAACCCCTCGCTCGCCCTCCTTATCCCATGGCCGCTGTGCCGGTAGCTTCCGGGTGGGGAGGTGTATAGTTACCCCCAAAAACTGGACAGCAGCTTAAGGTGATGAAACAACCTTAATTTCATCACGTAAACTGTTGTTTTATGGCACGCAAACGCCGCAAATTTTCTGCTGAGTTTAAACATCGGGTAGCCCTGGAGGCCGTCAGCGAACGCAAAACGCTCACCGAACTGGCCCAAGATTACGACCTGCACCCCAACCAAATTGTCCAGTGGAAGAAGGTGCTCCAGCAGGACGGATAAAGCCTTTTCCAGCGGAAAAACAAGACCACCGACGATGACCACAGCGAACTCATTGAACGGCTCTACCAGCAGATCGGTCAGCTTCAGTTTGAACTGAACTGGCTCAAAAAAAAATCAGGACATGGGGCTTGATCAGAAACGGCTGGCGGTCGAACCGGATCATCCCCGCTTAACCATTGAGCGACAATGCGAACTGCTGGGGATCAGCCGCTCCAGCTATTACTACCGCGCTCAACCGGAGACGGTGGACAACCTGCGCTATATGCGATTGATCGATGAGCAATACATCCAAACACCCTTCTATGGAGTGCCGCGGATGACCGCCAGCCTACGGCGGCAGGGTCACCAGGTCAATCATAAGCGCGTAGCCCGCCTGATGCGGCAGATCGGTATCCAGGGCCTCCAGGCACGCAAGCACGGTCGCAGTATGGCCGATGGAAGTGAGCATCGCATCTATCCCTATCTGCTGCGCGATCTATCGGTAGAGCGTCCCAATCAGGTCTGGTCGACGGATATCACCTACGTGCCCATGGAGCAGGGTTTTCTATATCTTACGGCCGTGCTTGATTGGTATAGCCGGCGGGTCCTGAGCTGGGAGTTGTCGAATAGCATGGACCGCAGTTTTTGTATCAGCTGCCTGGAAAGTGCCCTGGCCAACTTCGGCAAGCCCGAGATTTTTAACACGGACCAGGGACCTCAGTACACGAGCCGTGACTTTACCGGCCGCCTGGAAAAAGAAGGGATCGCAGTGTCAATGGATGGCCGGGGTCGCGCCCTGGATAATGTCTTTATCGAGCGGTTGTGGAAGAGCGTGAAGTACGAATACATTTACCTGCATGGGCATCAGGACGGCCTATAGATGTACCAAGGCCTGCGGGAATACTTTGATTTCTATAACTTCGATCGACCGCACCAAAGTCTGGGTTACCGAACCCCGGAAGAAACATATAGTAATTTTTCCGATACTTTCCCGCCCCCGGGCTAGCCCGGGGGCGGGAAAGTATCGGATCCATCACCTTAAGTTCTCTTAAAATCTGTCCAAAGAAGGGGGTAACCTCAGTGCGATCAAAAAGGACGAGAGCTGCTTACCGAGAGTTTAAAATTTCATACCAAAACCGACCGGTAGATCGCCTTATCGTTCGACCATCAATAGCGCTGGGCAGAGTAAACAACTCGTTTCCTGTCGGCAATATCTTCTTAAAACCCACGACCATGACCAAATCAGGAATCACGCTTTGTCTTTCGATATTGATCATGGCAAGTTGTCGAGCCCCCGAAGTATTTACTAAGCTGCCAGAGAACTATTCCGGAGAAGAGATGATTAGCTACCAACTGGCTAAAATGACAAACAACCGGGATTACCTACATGATTTCCTCGTGGCCTCGTCATCCGAAGCGAAAGTGCCCTACCTAGAGTATTTTGAATTGCTCCAATCTTCTCAGTCTAGGGACGTCGAGGAACTTAGCGCCTCCTTTCCCGATGCCAAGTGTCAGTTGGAGGAGCTAAACCAAAATGCTTCACCGGGCGATGGTGCATCCCAAATCATTCAGATAGTCGCGTTAAATTACATCCGCAAGTATTTGATACCCCAAGTTTCTCAGGGAAATAGGGAACACTTGAAGGATGTTTTTGCATTAATCATGCCATTTCGCCCCATCGACTTAGATGTGCTAACGGATGCGTACATTGAAATTGCCCCGCTACTGAATAAAGATGAGCAGATTACATATTATGCCTACCTGGTAGATGTATATCGAGAGCAATCCATCACCGCAAAAGCGAGATTCATCAAAGCCAAACACGACTACGAAAACGTCTCAACGGACAGGGAAAGATTCGGAGCTTTCATTGTAGGAAAGCGATATGAGTGCGTCCTCCGGAGTTTGCGGTATTCAGACAAAAAGCTGAAGTTAAGGGAAGCACTTGCAAATCACGGGCAACGTTAATTCCTGATAGAAAAAGCAGCAGTGAAATGCGTTTTGTCCCGTTCCCGCAGATTAGAAGACACGATCTTTTATTCTACGCTCAGACTGACGCTGTATGCCTACATTCCGACCGGTGGCCAGACAGCAAGCTATCCCTGCGCTAACTCGTAGCGCCTACTTTTACGTGTATCTTAATCAGCAGTTGAAAAACGCAGCACTCAAGGTACCCACTTCGTCAAAAAGAATTCGTGTATTTTGAATAGCCGCATCATCCAACCTTTTTGTAGCCGACCAACGGATGAACGCAACTGATGACCGTAATCGTCCATTCCGTCCTGTCGGTCTTGTTCATCGCTTACATCGTGGCAAGTCTGAGCTGCAACAACTCGAACCAGATGCCGCGATTACCCGTGCGAAACGACTATATTGTTATTGGCACCTCCCGCTCATCACCGGATAGCTATTATACCGTAGGAGAAATCGTCAGCATTCAGCAGGACAGCATCCTTTCTTACTCCATTCTCGATCCTCTTTCCATTAGGAGGTTTGCACAGCAAGATTCAACGATTCGCATAAATGGAAATCTATATTTATTCAAGTCAGTAAAAGCAGTACCTCCTCATCGCACGGACACGGCGGATCAAATCATCATATACATCGATGCGATTAAGCCAATCGATTCTCATCTGGGTTCCATTCTAAGTAGCGATCGTACGCTCAGTTTGATTGGCGGGAAAGACAGCCTGAACCTCACCTTCTATGATTACCAGGAGGAAACAGGCGTAGCAGGCACGGGGAATTGCCTGCAGATTAGCCAGTTCGCAAGAAACAAGCAGGGCAGTCAAAGCAACGACCTGCGGGCAGTCCATTATGGAATTTATGATAAATCCGGACTGGTCATAGCCGTACCGGACGAGACCTTATCCGCCTACCAATACTTCGTCGTGGAATCGGAAGCCGAAGAGAAGTTGACGGCCAGATTACTACATACGCATAGCCGTATCGGCTATGAGCAGGAGGAATATCTTTTAACGCAAACCCTTTCTAAACCAGATGCGCAGATCGATTCAGCCTACGCCGACTTAAGTCATCCCATCCTGGAACGAAAGGTCCGCTTGGGCTTCACTACCCATTACAATGATTTCAGGGCGAGGGGAGGGGTATACGATAGCGAATTAGAATCGCTCAAGGTCGACTATGCTGACAACCTAATGCAGCTATCCATAAATGACAGCTACTTAATCAATGACACCTATCGAATAGACACCGAGAGGATGCACGTGTTGTTTGACAAGCAGTGTGCATTCAATTCATCGATTGAAGTGATCTCCGGGCACCCGCACATTAGGGTTCCCCTCCTGGTAGGAAGCAGTTTGGTGAATGATAAAATCGAGGTGACCTCCTCTTCCGCAACTGATGCCGAGATCGACAACATCAAAGCGGAAGGGATAAATCTCAAAATCCGATACGTTTTAATTCCCCTGCCAAATTAGATTTTTGAATGATCGATTTGATGGCAGCTCCAATCGACCTGCGACCAAATGAAAGCAGAAACGGTTGCTATCTATGGATGGGCAGCGTAGATTTCTCCCTACAAACTTTTGTAGGGAACAGGAACTTAGCGGGTGAACCGAGCGAAAGCTCTTATGGCTTCGGTATGGCAGCAGGCTACAATTTTTAAGCCTGGCGAGGCAGCGCTTTACGGTCTTCGTACAGGCGTGCCTCGAGCAGCAGGCTGTCGGTGGAAGGGACCCGTTCGAAGCGCAGGGGTAGCGAGTCGATTTGTACGAATCGGACACTGCTGTTGGGAAAGATGCGCAGGGTAGGCTCGCCCGGATTTTGCGGTAGACGGTTGGTCGTCCAGCGGGCGTTGGTATGCGTCGCGCGGAATGGTAGCTCGCCCTCCAGCATGGCATAGCTATCTCCGTGACACATCTAAAAAGTCATTTCGACAATTCAAAGGAAACGGCGTACATTCACGATACAAACCAACGAACGAGTCGACATGAAAATCAAACAATATTCGGTGCGGAGCCTGCTCCTCGCCGGTCTCTTCTTCTGCGGCGCCGGCCTTGCAACGGCCCAGGACGGCACCATCTATCCCCTGGACGCGCCCGATGAGTCCAACGCCATCCCCCTCAATACCGGTGGGGTAGAGGACCAGCCGGCCTCCGAATCTTGGTTCCGGCAGTGGGGTGACCCGATGGCCCGCAACATCACCGAAGCTACGCTCACGCCCTTCCTGCCCGACCCCGATAAGGCCAACGGCGCCGCCGTCATCGTCGCCCCGGGCGGTGGCTTTATGTGGCTCTCCATGGGCAACGAAGGCTGGGAAGTAGCCCAGGCGCTCGCCGATCAGGGCATCGCCGCTTTCGTACTGAAGTATCGCCTGTTCCCGACCGCCGAGACCCTGGATGGTTTCAAGGACTTTATGGAACGTCCCCGCACCCCGCCGCCCGCTGAGGAAGGAGAAGATGCCGCCCCCGCGCCCCGCCGCCCGCAGCGTGACCTGTCCAACCAGCTGGAAGACGCCGAAGCCGCCTACGCCATGATCGTGAACCGCGCCGACGAATGGGGCATCGATACCGATCGCATCGGCATGATCGGCTTCTCCGCCGGTGCCGGCCTCACCATGCACTCCACCCTCAACTCCGAGAAGATGGACCTCGCCTTCATCGGGCCTATTTACGGTGGCATGGGTGAAGTGGAAGTGCCCGCCGACGCTCCCCCCATGTTCGCGGCCATCGCCTCGGACGACTTCCTTTTCGGAGGCCAGTTCGGCGTGATCAAGTCCTGGTACGATGCCAAGATCCCCGTCGAGTTCCACCTCTACCAGAACGGCGGACACGGCTTCGGTCTCGGTAACCCCGACCGCACCAGCAATAAATGGTTCGATGCCTTCGTCCACTGGCTCGAAGTGAACGACTTTATGGAAACCGCCACCGGCAAATAATCCGGTCGGAGCGTTACCGTTTTATCGTAAAAAAGCATGCCCTTACCCTTCGCGACGGGTAAGGGCATTTTCATTAGATGGGCGGGCAGGTGCGATCAATCGGGCGACACCATCAGAGCATCTTACGCAATCCTTCCCACCGCACGTTCCAGTCCGCCGGGAAGCCGCTGCCCGCCGGGGTATCCTGGCTGCCGGCGGCCATCAGGGCCAGGGCGGATAGGAAGCCGCCGTTACCGGGCAGGTATAGGCGCAGGTTGCTGCGCTGGTAGTTGTGGCCGTTCTGTAGAAAGATATTTTTGGGTACGTCCATGAGCAAGGCATCGACGGCGCGTTCCGGCTGCCCCAGGCGGGCAGCGGTCATCGCGGTCATCGGAAAATCCCAGCCCCAGGTTTCCTCCCAGTGCCAGATCTGCCAGACGGTATCCAGGGTCCGCGCCATGATCGCCGGATCCAGTCCCTCGGTGGCGGGCAGAATGCCGTAAGCGCCGAGGACGCTTGGGTGATCGGTCATGTAAGGTTCGTTGGTGTAGCTGTCGGGCGCACTGGTGGCGGCCAGGTAGAGCTCATCCTGCACGGGTAGGGGAGAGATGCCTTGTAGTACCCGGTCCCAGTCTGGGCGCCGCTTCTGGCCGAGCCGTTCCCGCCACTGCTGGGCGGTCTCCAGGCCCCACTTCCAGTAGGCCAGTTCGAAGGTCGTATTGTAGGTGGTATCGGCCCCGAAGCGTTCCTGGGCGGCAATGAGGCCCGGACCGAGGATGTATTCCCCCCGGGTCGAGTCATAGTGGGCGAAGTCGGCCATGAAAGCGGCGCTCTCTTCCACTAGCGGCGTGTATTCCTTCAGGAAGGCCGTATCCGGATCTAGCTGGTACAGTTGCTCGGCAAAGTAGATCGGGTGGGGCTGCTGCCATAGTAAGTATGAACCGATGGAGGAGACGGTTTCTCCGCCCCAGATATCCGTCATCTTCTGCCAGCGAACGCCCTCGAAACCCTGCCGCTCGGCAATGACCCGCGCCCCGGGCAGGGCGGTGAAGTACCAATCCAGGTAGCGGCGCAATACGTCCGGTTCTCCCCATTGCCCAAAGTGGACCCCATGCCACCACGCCATCTCCAGGTGGGGTTTGCCGTACCAGGAGTTGTAGGTCAGCCCGGTTTCCTGCGGCGGGGCGCTGCCCGACGTATTTACGTGCGTCAGGTAGCGCGAAAGGACCATCCGGCGCTCCAGCTCGGCAGCGCGGGGGTCGTTCACCGCCCCGAAATCGATGATGCCGCCGTCATTCCAATAGTTGGCGTAGTCCTCCGCAATGTCCTCCAAGCTTTCCGCCACGGAGGTGGGGCGACCGTGCTGGGCCACCGGGGCAAAGGCCACGGAAAACGACCAGTTATCGCCTTCCGCTTCCGGTATCCAGCGGTAACCGGCCGTCGCCGTCTCCACCTCATCGACGGGCAGGGAACTCTGCACTTCGGTGTAATAGGTAGTCGAATCGATCGCTCTGCGGATACGCCACCACCGTTCGGTCAGCTCCTGGAACGTCAGGCGATCCCCCTCGTCGGCCGCAAACTCGGCCGCGGCGTCCAGCCACAGACCGGTAGGGTAGGGGAAGTCGACCTTCAGCGCCAGCCGTCCGGCTTCGATCAGCGGACTCCGCACTTCCGCTACCAGTACGTCCGCATCCTGCCGGGCCGCCGTGATGACCTGCACCGGTACGCCTTCAACCGTAAACCGGCTTATTATCCGGCCGCGCCACAGGTCGAGTTCCTGCTCGACGCCCTGGATATCTTCCGGGCCGGCCAGGCTTCCATCCGCTAACCGGATCTCCCAGCCGATCGACCCCAGTGGCAGCCGGTGGGGATTGCTGCGGATGTATTCCCCGGCCACGCCGGCTTCGGTACTGTCCGACCACTGCACCGCGTAGGGTACCCGCCGCCCGTGGCTTTCGGTGTAGCGCAAGGTTTGCTCGATGCGGTAGTCCGCGTCCGAGGGGAAGCTGTGCCAGCCCCACTCCGAAAAGGTGCCGAGGGGAATGCCGTTCTCGTAGGTTACGGGAAAGGTCTGCAGCCCGGTCACGTCCACCGTCGCGGCAAAGCGGCCGTTCCCGACGGTCAGCGGATTGAGGGTATCCAGAACGGAGGACCGGACGTTATGGCGCTCCACGATCGGCTGGCGATCGATACCCCTCGTTTCCCCCTGTGCCGCGCCGGGAGCGGAAAACACAAGCAGCGAGAGAAAGAGAAGGATAGCTGAGGTCGTGGGTGCTTTCGATCTGGCTGGATAGGGTGAAAAAGGTTTTGTGTTGTGGAGGTTTCTGATTTTTTGCATGATGGGTATACTAAACAAAGATAGGATGGGAAGGTACCCAGAATCTCGTAACCGGTAAGCGACCTGTTTCCGAATTATCTTCTACCTGCGCTCCGCCGCCCCTATTTTTTTGGCTGGATTTACCTTAACACATACGAGGGTCTTCTGCCTGCCGTTCCATAATCAATCAACGCAATGTTGCGTCGCCCTCACCCATAAATCTCGTGACATGATTGTATTGTGTACCCTGCTTCTCGTCTTCATCGTCCTCTTCCTGCTGCCCTTCCTGACCTTCATGATCATCTACAAGAGCATCGATTTCGGTCGCTTCAACAAGTCCGTAGCGGGCCGCTCGACCGTCTAATTCGCGCCAGCCATTTTTTGGCGGCGGAGCGCAGGTAAAATGCGTTTCGGTCAGCCAGGGCGTTAGCCAATACCCTGCACCTTTTTTAAACTGGCGTGTTTACTTGCTAAACCCGCGCGGCGCTCCCGCGCCGACTCTATCTCGTATGCGTTTATTTGGCACCCGACGTGTCACCTCCGACTACCGTTCCGGAAATTTCACCTGCCCCCAATGTGCCGCCGAGCGAACTTACCGGCACCGGAAGGTGGCTAAGTACCTGGTCGCCTTTAACTTCCCACTTATCCCCCTGGCCCGTCTCGGTGAGTACATCGAGTGCGCGCACTGCCAGAGCACGTTCCTGCCCGACGTACTCGTGCGTGCCGGTGACGCCGACGGCCCGCATACGCTTTCCGAATACGAAAAAGCGGTGCGGCACACCATGGTCCTGATGATGCTGGCCGACGGCGAGGTCGACGACAACGAACTCGACACCGTACTGGATATCGTAAACCGCTACGGCGATCATCCCATGAGCAGGATCGACCTGGAGGTTTACGCCGAACAGGTCCGGCGCCTGCCCCAGCCGGTGGGCACCTATCTGCGTCAGGTATCCCCTTCGCTCAACCAACACGGTAAGGAGCGCCTGATCCGCTGCGCCATGGCCGTCGCCTCCGCCGACGGGAAGATCGACCGGTCGGAAGTGGAGGTGATCCGGGAAATGGGCCGCAATCTGGATCTCTCACTGCACGAGCTGCAGTCCATCATCAACGCCGAACCGGAAGGGGTAGGGGCCTGAGTTCAATTCCGCTCGTATGCCGAAGTCTCTTATCTCCTTACTTAGCCTGGTCTGCTGCGTAGTTTTTCTGACCTGTACGCCGGTGCGGCCTACCGCATCGCCAACACCGATCGCCTACCGGCAACCCACCCGCGACCGGATGGTCATCCTGACCTACAGCGCGGATTCCACTTACGGCTACACGCGCGATAATCCCGTACTCGTCGGGGGCGGCTCCGATAGCGGCCCCTCCCGCGAACGCCTCTTCATCCACGCCCTCACCGGGCCGCAGGGGCAGGAGGTCCTCTACCGTCGCCTCATAAGCTGCTGCCAATTCGATACCCCCAATGGCTTTGCCGGTACCGGCCTGCTCGATGTCTACGAACTGACGTACATGGGTCTGGACTCCGCCCGCATTCTGTACGTCAATATGTACGATGAGGGCGAGGTCTTCGTGCCGGTCGGCTTCAGCTGTCCTTCCGCTAAGTAGCGCTGTTTCGTGCGGGCCGGGCTATCCCCCGGATTCGCCTACATTGTACTATGCGTACGATACTGACGATAGCGATCCTCCTCTTCGCCTGGTGCAACCTTAGGGCCCAGGATGGGCTCAATGCCAAGCCCAACGTAATTATCATTTTCGCCGATGACCTTGGTTATGGGGACCTGGGCGTCTACGGTCATCCCACCATCCGTACACCCAACCTGGATCGGATGGCCATGGAGGGGCAAAAATGGACTAACTTTTACGTCGGCGCGAGCGTGTGCACCCCCAGCCGGGCCGCCCTGCTCACGGGACGTCTGCCGGTACGCAGCGGTATGGCCAGCCGAACCAACCGGGTGCTCTTTCCCGATTCCAGGAACGGACTACCGGAATCCGAGGTGACACTGGCCGAGCAGCTTCAATCCGCCGGCTACGCCACCGCCTGTATCGGTAAATGGCATCTGGGGCACAAGGAGCCGTACTTGCCCACCAACAACGGCTTCGACTATTACTACGGCATCCCTTATTCGAACGATATGGATATTCGCGCCGGTTTGCTGGACGGGGTGGGTTACTTCGATTTCTTCACCACGCCGGCGGGGCGGGAGACCGAGAGCTACAACGTCCCCCTGATGCGGAATACGGAGGTCATCGAGCGTCCGGCCGATCAAACGACCATTACCCGGCGCTATACGGACGAAGCCATTAATTTCATTAAGGATCACCGCGAGAAGCCCTTTTTCGTGTACCTGGCACACAACCTGCCCCACGTCCCCCTGTTTGCGTCCGACAGCTTCTTACATACCAGCAAGCGCGGATTATACGGCGACGTTGTAGCGGAAATCGACCACAACATTGGCCGCGTCATCGAGACGCTGAAGTCCGAAGGCCTGGCCGAAAATACCATCGTGGTATTCACCTCCGATAACGGCCCCTGGCTGCCCTTCGGCGTCGAGGGCGGGAGTGCCGGCCTGCTGCGGGATGGCAAAGGAACGACCTGGGAAGGCGGCATGCGGGAGCCCTGCATCGTCTGGTCACCCGGCAATATCGAACCGGCCGTTATAACCGATCTGGGAGCAACGATGGATTTATTTACCACCTTCAGCCAGCTGGCCGCCGTACCCGTTCCGGAAGACCGGGTGGTGGACGGGCTTGACCTCGGTCCGGTCTTCTTCCGGGGCGAAGCCAGCCCGCGCCAGGATATGTTTTACTACCGCGGCGACGAACTCTACGCCGTTCGAATGGGGGACTTCAAGGCGCACTTCATCACCGAGAGCGGATACTCCGGGGCCGGTCGGGAAACGCACGATCCACCCCTCCTCTACAACGTCAATGTCGACCCCTCCGAGGCCTTCGACATCGGCGCCGAACACCCCGAAGTACTGGACCTGATCGGGCAACTCGTCGCCGAGCACGAGGCCAAAATGGTGAAGGGGGAAGATCAGCTGAAGGATAGGGATTAGCGATCGGCTACGATCACCGGGTGGCCGCGACCGGGATCATCAAGCCGTATCCGGCTTCACGAATTCCGCTGCGTTCACTTTATCCAGAGCACGTATCTTCCGGCTATGCTTCGATCTGCCACACTTTACCTATTCATCCTTATTCTGACCGCCTGCGGTACCGCGTCCGACTCGGAAACGGATGCCGACCAGGCCGCCCGCCGGCCAAATATCATCTTCATTATGTCGGACGACCACGCCCAGCGCGCGATCTCGGCCTACAGCGATGAGTTGATCCAAACCCCGAACCTGGACCGGATTGCCAACGAAGGCATGCTGTTCCACAATAGCTTCGTGACCAATTCGATCTGCGCGCCCAGCCGCGCGGCTATCCTGACCGGGAAGTACAGCCACATCAACGGCAAGATCGACAACCTGTCGCCCTTCGATCCCAATCAGTGGACCTTTACCGAAGCCCTGCACGATGCTGGCTACCGGACCTCGCTGTTCGGTAAACACCACCTGCAGGAGATACCCCACGGGCTGGATGAATACCGCGCCCTGATCGGGCAGGGGGATTACTACAATCCGACCTTCATCCACAACGGGGACACCCTGGCTCCCACCAAGGGGTACACGACCACCCTGATCACCGACTACGCCCTGGAAGAACTGCAGCGGAACGCCGACAGCGATCAGCCCTTCATGATGCTGTACTGGCATAAAGCGCCCCACCGCAACTGGATGCCGGACACCAGCGACTTGGACGGATTGCTCGACAACGAATACCCCGAACCGGCCACCCTGCGTGATGACTACGCCGGCCGGCCCGCCGCGGCCAATGCCGATATGCGCATCGCCGATATGTTTGTCAGCCAGGATCTGAAAGTGATCGAGGAATACGAACCGAACGACCCCGGAACGGGCGGGGCAACCTTTTGGGAGGGAGGATCCGCCCAGATGGCCCGCTATTTCTACAACGAGATCGATCGCCTGCACCCCGACCAGCGCGCCGCCTGGCAACCCTTCCTGGACCGGGTAGGCCGCGAATGGCAGCAAGTCAAGGGAACGGAGGAGGAACTGAGCTGGCGCTACCAGCGCTACATGCAGGATTACCTGGCCAGCGTAAAGAGCGTGGACGATAATGTCGGCCGGGTACTTGACTACCTCGACGAAAGCGGGCTCGCTGACAACACCATCGTGATCTACACCAGCGACCAGGGCTTCTACCTCGGCGAGCACGGCTGGTACGATAAGCGATTCATGTACGAGGAGAGCCATCGCACGCCGCTGATGATCCGCTATCCGGCGCGCATCGACGCCGGTACCACCGTTGATGAGCTCGTACTGAACATCGACATAGCGCCTACGCTGCTTGAACTGGCCGATACCTTGATTCCGGAGGAACTGCAAGGCTACAGTCTCGTCCCCCTCTTCGACGGGGAGGCCCCGGACGATTGGCGCGACTTCATCTACTACCGCTACTACCAGCAGATGAACAGCTTTCACCGGGTCGCCCGCCACGAAGGCGTGCGCGGGGATCGCTACAAGCTCATCCACTTTACGGAGCCGGGCTTCGAAGGTTACGAGTTGTACGATCTTGACGAAGACCCCAATGAGATGGAAAACCGAATCGACGATCCGGACCTAACGGCGGAGAAGGAACGACTTCAAAGCGAACTGCGGGAAAAACGCCGGGAGCTGGAGGTCACGGACTAGTTGCCGCCCTCTCCTGGATCACCGCCTTCCGGCTCGGTAGCTACCTCCCGCACGGGCATCGTCTGGCTGGGTACCTCTTCAAATTGAATCTCCTGGACAACCTCGACCGGCGGAATGAACGCGGAACAGGACAAAGACTGGAGGATCTCCCGCGGTACCTCCGCAAACTCATCGCCCAGTTGGCCGGCTACGAGGGTTTCCGCCGCCACTTTCTCCAGGAAATAAGCCCAGATCGGCAGGGCGGAATGCGATCCGTTGCCCATCTGTCCGCTGCGGAAGCGGACTCCGGTATTCTCGCCGCCTACCCAGGCGCCGCCGGTTAGTTTGGGTGTGCTGCCCAGATACCAGCCGTCGGCCATATTCTGGGTGGTGCCGGTCTTACCGATGCTGGGGCGGGTAACGCCGTACTGCCACCGCAAACGACTGGCCGTTCCCCGCTCGACGACGTAGCGCAGCATGGTCTGCATCTCGAGCGCCCGATCGTGTTCCAGGATTTCCTTCGGCTGATTGTGGTGCTCATAGATTACTTTTCCGTCCCCGTCAACGATCCGGCTCACGTAGTAGGGCTCCATGAACCGTCCCTCATTGGCGAAGGTGCCGAAGGCGGCCGTCATCTCGTAGAGGCTGCCTTGGGCCGTCCCGAGCGCGATACTCGGTATAGGACGGATCTCACCGGTCAGGCCCACTTCGCGGGCCAGTTCGACCACCGGTTCCGGGCCCGTCTCCATGATCATGCGGACGGCGGCCACGTTCGATGATTGCTCCAGCGCACCGTGCATCGAATAGGTGCCCCCGTGGACCCAATCGGAGTTATGCGGTGTCCAGGGGCCGTCCTCATCCGCGTAGGTCCGCAGCGAGTTGCTCAGGCGATGACAGGGATCGTAGCCCTCGCGCAGCGCCGTAGCGTAAACGAAAGGCTTGAAGGTCGAGCCAGTTTGCCGGCGGCTCAGGACGTGATCGTAGTGGCTGAACGCAAAATCGCTTCCCCCCACCCAGGCGCGCACGGCTCCCGTCGTGTGATCGATAACCAGAAAACCGGAACGGAGAAACGCGAGCGAATGCTTTACGCTGTCGAGCGGACTGAATTCCCCCACCAGAGGCTCGGCGTTCGGCACGGCCAGTTCCATCGGTCGGGTTTCCTCGAATTCGGCGGCGAGGGCAGTACTGTCTTTCCCCGCGGCTAGGCCTGAGCGCCACCGCGTACTGTTGCGTACGGCCCCGCGCAGAGAGGCATCCGTTTCCCAGGCCGTCCGGCGGCCGAGGTGACGAACGAATTCCCTTTGTAGCCGGTCCATCTGTTCCACGACGGCGGTCTCGGCGTGCCGCTGCAGGCGCGTATCGAGGGTGGTATGGATGCGTAGATTATCACTGTACAGGTTGTACGGCTCGCCGTCGGCACGCGTCATACCGGCAAGAATCTTCTCCGTTTGCCGGCGTACGGCCTGGGCGAAGTGGGGGGCGGGGCGTTCGCTCTGCGTTTTGCGGAAGTAATTCAGGCACAATGAGTCGGTCATTGCCTCCTCCATTTCCTCCTCGTTCAGGTAGCCGGCGTTGGCCATCAGCCGGATGACCAGGTCCGTCCGCTCGGCATTGCGTTCCGGGGCGCGCAGCGGGTCGTAGCTGCTCGTCCCTTTGAGGGAGGCAACCAGGCTCGCCGACTGCCGCACGGTCAGGTCGGCAGGTTCCTTTTGGAAGTATCGCTCCGTAGCCGCGGCGATGCCGAAGGTATTTCCGGGGAAGCTCACCGTATTCACGTAGCGCTTGATGACCTCTTCCTTCGGCATGACGCTTTCCAGCCGGTTGGCCAGGATGCCCTCCCGCAATTTGTGCAGCAGCAGATCGACGGAGGTGCCGTAGCCTAGATCGGGCCTGCCGTATGCATTCTTGATCAGTTGCTGGCTAAGGGTAGAGCCGCCCCCCTGGTCGTCTTCCCCAAGGAGCATGGTTTTATAGGCTACGCGTCCGTAGGCTTCCCAGTCGATGCCTCCGTGGGTGTAGAAACGACTGTCTTCCGTAGCCACCAGGGCCTGCACGAGATGCTCGGGCAGATCTTCGAATTCCGTCACGGTCCGGTCCTGGGCGAAAAACCGCCCCAGGCTCTCGCCGTTAATGTCGTACACCTCACTACCAATGTCGTTGCGGTAGTCCAGCAGCGCTTGGCGCGAGGGCATGTGGCCGAACGCGCCCATGCTGACCAGCGAAAGCAGGACGATAACGGATAGGACGACAAGGGCAACCAATCCGAGCAGACCGGTGACGGAATAGAAGGTCTTTGGACGCTCCTTTCGCCAGTGGCGGAGTCGGATAAAAAACTGCTGCATGTCAGGGTGGGGGATTTCCGGGGATGGACTAATGGGAAAACAACTACTGAAGCACTATGTTTGTCGCCGGTTACCGGGCGGCACTTGCGGTCAGCCGGTGACGAACGGTGACTTATGACGTCCGATTTGGTACGGGGTCACCGGTAAGCTTTTACCATTTTAAGCTTTTTCTAACCATACGTCCGGCCGCCGGGCGGTTTCCAATACACCAGCCCGTTTTACGGACCAGGTAAACTTTGGGGCCCGCCCCGCCCTTAATACTATCCGCCAAAAGAACCATTATGAAACAACTATTATTAACGCTCAGCCTGGTGTTTACGCTCGGCCTGTCCGCACAGGACGCCGCCCCCCAAAACTGGTGGGAACTTGACCGGACTGACAATTCCTTTCCCGGCGTCAGCGCCGCCAAGGCCAATGAGTACCTCGCCGATAAAAAAGCGGAGCCTGTAGTCGTTGCGGTAATCGACTCGGGAGTCGATATCGAGCACGAAGACCTGCAGGGAGCCATCTGGACCAACGAAGATGAAATTCCCGGAAACGGAATTGACGACGATAAGAACGGCTATGTCGACGACGTACACGGCTGGAACTTTATCGGCGGAGCGGACGGACGCAATGTCAACTACGAAAACCTCGAGATCGTCCGCCTCTATAATCAAATGCACGCCAAGTACAACAACCGCAACCGCGACGGCCTCAACAAAAAGGAACGCCGCGAATACGATCGCTACCAGGAATACAAGGAAGTGATCGACAACAAGCGCGCCGAGCTCGGTCCCTCCGCCGCCCAGTACGCTATGATCAAGGAAGCCGTCGATGCAGCCATTGAGGAGCTCGACATGGAACCCGAGGACGTGACCGCCGAAGACATTGCCGGTCTGGAGAGTGAGGACGAAAATATCGCCATCGTCAAGCGCGTAGTCGCCAACGCCGCCGCCAGCGGTGCCACCTTCGCCGATGTTTACGGCCAGCTGGAAGGAGCTACGGACTACTTCGACTCCCAGCTCAAGTACAACTACAACCCCGATTTCGACGCCCGCGACATCGTCGGCGACGATCCCAACGACATGAAGGATCGTTACTACGGCAACAACGACGTAGAAGGCCCTGATGCCTCCCACGGCACCCACGTTGCCGGTATCATCGCCGCCGTGCGCGACAACGATCTCGGTGTAAACGGAGTAGGTGGATCTAACGTCCGCATCATGAGCATCCGTACCGTACCCAACGGCGACGAGCGCGACAAGGACGTGGCTAATGCCATCCGCTACGCCGTCGACAACGGAGCTAAAGTGATCAACATGAGCTTTGGCAAAGGCCAGAGCCCCCATAAAGACGCCGTCGATGACGCCATGAACTACGCCCAGAAGAACGACGTGCTGCTCGTACACGCCGCCGGTAACGACGGCAAGCAACTCACCCTGGAAAACAACTATCCCAACGATACCTACCAGGGCCGCCGGCGCACCGGTAAGACCTGGATCGAAGTCGGAGCCGCGGGTAGCAATTACGACGAGTCCCTCGCCGCGAGCTTCTCCAACTACAATAAGGAATACGTCGACGTATTCGCCCCGGGTGCCCGCATCTACAGCACCACCCCCGACAACGAGTACGCCACCTTCGATGGTACCTCCATGGCCGCGCCGATGGTTGCCGGTATCGCCGCCCTCGTGCGGAGTTACTTCCCCGATCTGAAGGCCAAGCAGGTGAAGGAGATCATCGAGGAAAGTGCCGTGCCCGTCGTGCTGCAGGTCGTTAAGCCCGGCAGCGAAGGCGAAAAGGTAAATTTCGCCGACCTCTCCGCCACCGGTGGCCTGGCCAACGCTTACACCGCCGTGAAGCTAGCCGAGCGCACCAAAGGCAAGAACCGCCGCCTGCGCGATGAGCGCGACGAAAGCCTCATCCAGTACTAGCGTGATCAAACTAACCGAGTTTTCCCACGGCGCAGGCTGTGGCTGCAAGATCGCCCCCGCCGTGCTGGACCAGATCCTGGCCCAGACGGCTCCGGGTACTCCCTTCCCGCGATTGCTGGTCGGGAACGCCGAACGCGACGATGCCGCGGTACACGATCTCGGAGACGGGACCGCGGCCATCAGCACGACCGACTTCTTCATGCCCATCGTCGACGATCCGCTGACCTTCGGCCGGATCGCCGCTACCAATGCCATCAGTGACGTGTACGCCATGGGCGGCACGCCCCTGATGGCCATTGCCATTTTAGGGTGGCCCGTCGATAAGCTCCCCCCGGAAGTCGCCGGACAGGTGGTGGAGGGCGGTCGGCAAGCCTGTGCGGACGCCGGCATTCCCCTGGCCGGCGGACACAGCATCGATAGTCCGGAGCCCATCTTCGGTCTCGCCGTTACGGGCCGGGTGGCCATCGACCGATTGAAGAAGAACGGAGGGGCCAGGGTAGGGGACCTGCTCTACCTGACCAAGCCGCTGGGCGTCGGCATCCTGAGCACCGCCCAGAAGCAGAAAAAGCTGCGGGAGCAGGATGCACTTTTGGCGACCGAGCAGATGACCCGCCTGAATAGCGTCGGTCCCGCGCTTGCCGCCCTAGAAGCCGTGCACGCCATGACGGACGTCACGGGTTTCGGCCTATTGGGCCACCTGAGCGAAATGTGTGCAGCCAGTGAAACGCTGGGTCACGTCGAAATGGACCGCGTACCCCTCATCGACGCCACGGTTCTGGACCACTATCTGGCGGAAGGATGTATCCCCGGGGGCACCAAGCGAAACTTTGCCAGCTACGGATCACGGATCAGCCTGCAGTCCGACCGGCAACGTAATCTGTTGGCCGACCCGCAGACCAGCGGCGGATTGCTGGCAGCGGTAGATCCCGCCGGCGCCGATGCATTCGAGGCCATTTGCGGCGAACACGGTCTTCAGGTTTCACCCCTCGGGCGGATGGAAGCTCGCCAGGACGGAACGCTCGTGAAAGTGGTGTGAACCAAATGTCGGGGTAGTGCTTATATGGCAAAACTACCGCTATGACACCCGTACTATCCCTATCCCAACTGCCCGAAGGCCACCTGCATAAAGCCAAAGTCGGTGATTATGACGTCCTGCTGGCCAATCTGAAGGGAGAGATTTACGCGGTCGAAAACAAGTGTAGCCATTATCAGCTGCCCCTGGACGGTGGTTCCCTCTGCGAGCACCGCCTCCGCTGCCCCTTCCACCACGCCTGCTTCGATATCCGCACCGGCGAACAACTGGAAGCCCCGGGTATGGACGGCCTGCCCCGCTTCGAGGTAACGATCAAGGATGACCAGATTCACGTCAGCGATAAGCCGGTCGACCAGAACGGCCCCGAAAAACTGGTGGAAGCCTACACCGGTAACGCATCATCCTCGGATCACTATACCTACGCCGTCGTTGGCGGGGGAACGGCGGCCGCTTACGGCGTAGAAGCCATTCGCGCCAACGACCCGGAAGGATCCATTCTGATGGTGAGTGAGGAAGAGCTGCCCCCCTACGACCGTACGAAGGTCAGCAAGGCGTTCATGCAGGGTGACGACTCGGTGTACACCCTCCCCCTCCGCGATGCGGAATTCTACCAAAAGATCGGTGTGGATTTTCGCGGCGGAGCGCAGGTAAGGAGCCTCAACGTGCAGGGGAACGAACTCACCTTGTCCGATGGGCAAACCATCACCTACGATCGCGTGCTCCTCGCGAGCGGAGCCAAACCCCGGCAACTGAAGGTGTCTGGATCCGACCTCGAAGGTGTCTGCTCGGTACGGGAGGCACAGGATGCGCTGACCGCCCGGGAAAAGGCCGGTGAGGGGGCGGAGGTGGTCATCATCGGCGGCAGCTTCATCGGGCTGGAAACCGCCATGAGCCTCGGTAAGCGCGGCGCCAGGATCACGGTCGTCACTCCCGAGGAAGTTCTCTTTGAGAAGGTCTTCGGTAAGCAGGTGGGTCTCTTCGTCCGCGATCTGCACGACCAGGCCGGCGTGACCTTCGAACTAGAAAGTAAAGTGGAGGAAATTAAGGGTCGCGACGGTCACGTTACCGGTGTGGTCCTGGATAACGGAAAGGAACTACCGGCGGACCTCGTCGTCGTAGGCATCGGCGTCCAGCCGGCAACGAAATACGTCGAGGGCATCGCCTTCCGCGACGATCACAGCTTGACCGTCGACGGTCACCTCGCCGTACACGGTGATGGGACCTGGGCCGCCGGAGACATCGCCACCTATCCGGACCGCGAGGGAATGGTGCGCATCGAGCACTGGAAAGTTGCCGGGCAGCAGGGGCGCGTTGCCGGTCGTAATATGGCCGGGAAGTCCGAACCCTACCTGATGGTGCCTTACTTCTGGACGAACCAGCAGGGAACCAACTTACGCTACGTCGGCCACGGAACCGACTACGACGATATCGTATTCGACGGCACGCCGGGAGAAGGACCCTTCCTGGCCTTTTACGTAAAAGACAGCCACGTACAAGCCTGTCTGGGCGTGAAACGCGACAGCGACGTCGCGGCGGTGAATGAATTGATGGCCATCGGCAAGATGCCGCCCGTCAACGACCTGCGCGGTCAGGATTGGCTCGGCCGCTGTCGTTCCATCTAGGGAACTATGTACTGGAAGGACCACTCGTCACCGTCCGAACGGTTGGCGGCCAGGCGGGTATTTCCCTCCCGGTCTAGTTTGAGCACTTCCGCCCACCGCAGTCGGGTCTTCAGGATCCCGAAATTGGCGAGAGCGTAGTCCGTTTCAGCCTCATCCATATCCTCCCATCGGCTGGGTAAGCCCGTTCCGGCATCCGGTAATGGGCTACCCGGCGGGGAAACGGTTGCATAGGCCTTCCGTGAGTGTTTAGGGAGCTGCGCAAAGATTTTCCGGTGCTCCGCTTCGGATGCCCACGTGGTCGGTCCACCCCCGACGAACTGCACGCTGGCCTCCCGATCCCAACCGAGCCAGGAAAATTCCGAGCCCTTGTTCAGGTGGTCCACCTTGACGGATCGCCGGTCGGTGTAGCAGGTCAGCACGCAATTTTGGTCGTCCGCTTTCCGTAAAACAACGACCCGGGGCCGGGCTACCTGTAGGGAGGCTACCGTACTGATGCTTGGTGTAGCCAGAGCTCCGTCACCGGATTCCGCGGCCTTGCCAAGTAACTGCCAGGCAAGCGACCACAACATGGGGGGAGAGGAGGGGTTTGTGGTATCCAAATTTTTTTTACTTTTATAGTCTTAAATAAGGAGACTTGTAAACAGTTTCCTTAGTTTTAGACGTATGTACTATTAACCTCGCTAATTGGTGAGGTTGCCGAACTTGAAGTACCAAAGAAAATAGAATGTGTGACCGCACCGTCCGTTCCGCGTCGAAAAGGAGCATCGTCCCATCCGTAGGGGCGCGCTATTGACGTGATGGCCGGTAGGCCATGCACATAAAGAGTATGGGTTTTAGGTGTTTTTCTGGAGGGTTTGGGCTTCGGCCCGAACCCTCTTTTTTAGTTAGGCCATTGCCCGTCCAACCATCGACAGCTGAGCGTGTTTTACGGGCATCCCCCAAATCAACTCGATGAATTTTCTTGTTCTTTTCGCGATCATCTTTGGCGTTTTCGCCCTGAGCTTTGTGCTCATCAACATCCGGCACCTGATCACCGGCGACGAGTTCCGGGGTACCTGCGCCAGCAATAACCCCATGCTCAAGAATAAAGTAGGCAACTGCGATGTGTGCGGGAAGCGCCCCGAGGAGGACTGCAAGATGCCCGAGCTACCGAAGGTTTAGGCAGAATTTGACGACTGAATCCAGCTGCCGCCCCTGATTCAGTAGCATCCGTACGGCCAGCAGGTCGGTAACGAAATTTGCGGCCTCGAATGATTGCAAATATTCGGCGTTGAATAGCAACTGGGTCTGCACCATGTGCCGGCATTCCATCACGATATAGTTCCGCGTCTTCGGATCGAAGGCCACCACCACCGACGGGGTACCCGCCTTACCCGTGAGTGGGACCAGGTAGGGGTAGGGGAAGTAGTCATCGTTCCAGATATCGTACAGCCCCGCCTCGAATAGGGGATACACCTTAAGCTTAACATCCTTGCCGAAGCTATTGTAGGCGTCCACGAAGTCCGTCAGTGCCCTGACCTGGGCTTCCACCGGAGCTTCCGTTTTAGGATCGAATTCGCGGTAGGGGAGCCAGGCGTCTTCTCGTACGTCGTAGTACTGGGCATCCCCGAGCCGGAGCTTATAGTCGAAGCGGTGATAGCCCGGAACCACGTAGCCGGGATAATAATAGCGGAACCCACGGGCCAGGCAGTATTCCATCTCCAGTAGCATCGTATAGTAGCCCAGACTGAAGTTCCGCAGTTTAGGATCGTAGATGCCCAGAATGCTTGATGCCGCCTCGCTACCTATGTCAAAGTAACTGCAGGCTACGAGTTGACCACTCACCTTTTCGCGTACCGTGGTTTCCCAGGTATTGAACACCACTTCGTTATCGTAATCTTCCAGGCTGTCGGCGATCGTCGGGGAGAGCCGGCCATCAAAGTCATCGGCGTACCGGCGGTACAAATCTTCCCGTTCTTCGTCGATCGTGCGGGGAGCTACTCGTACGTCGAAGAGCTGTGCGTTTTTACGCATCAGCTTTCTTTGGCTCTTTGAGAATGCAAACCCTTTCAGGTCCACCCGGATCCAGATGGCCGAATACGGCCGGTTCTTGAAGAAGAGGAAGTGGGTGGTAAAAATGGTTGAGCCCATGCGGTACCACCCCTTTCCGAGGTGCCAGTCGAGGCTTTCGGGGCTTAGGGTGAATGGGGTATTTTTGTCCGCGTAACTGAACAGCATAGGGCAAGTCGCCAGGGGGCGTTCACAATATCCGAATTAAAAAGCTACAAATCGGTCACCTGTTCGCAGCTGGCGAGGTCGCGGGGGTCATTGCTGGCTATAATTACCAGCCGATTTTCGGAAAACTGTCGCAACTCCTCCGCGAACCAGCCTGCAGCGGTGGCGTCCAGCGTCACGGTGGGCTCGTCCAGCAGGAGCAGCGGTGTATCGGCGTAGAGGGCCGTAGCCAGTAGGATACGCTGCCGCATGCCGCTCGAGCAATCCAGCAGCGGGCGCTGTGCGTAGGCGGTGAGTCCCGTGCGATCGAGAATGGAGGCGGCGTCCAGCCCGGCACGGGCCGACTTCAGCTCGAAGTGGAAAGTGAGCATTTCCAGTAATGTCAGCTCCTCGACGATTTCAAAGTAAGGTCCCGTCCAGCTGACGTAGCGGTAAATCTTGTCCGGCGCTACGGTGCGGCCATTCAGGGTGTAACTGACCCGACCGCGGCTGGGGCTGAGCTGGCCGGCAAGCATGCGCAGCAGGGTAGATTTCCCTGAGCCATTGCGGCCGCTGATCCCGTAGGTCCGGCCCGACACGAAATCCGTACTCAGTTGCTTAATGATCCATTGCCGTCCGAAGCGCTTGGATACTTCATCGAGGCGGACGGTCATCGATGCCTCTTTAGTTGCCATCGTCGAGCGCCTGGAAACTGCGGATGATACCGGTCTTTTCCGTCGCGTTGATAAAGGCAATCACCTCGTCCCGTTCTTCCGACACCGGAACGGAAGCCTCGATCTCCGTAACGGCGTTCGTAATATTCAGCCCCTTTACGAACAGGATCCGGTAGATTTCGTGGATCGCATTGATCTGCGTGATGGTGAATCCCCGCCGCTGAAGCCCGATCCGGTTGACACCGATGTAGCTAAGCGGCTCACGGGCCGCGCGGATGTAGGGCGGGACGCTCTTCCGTACCAGACTGCCGCCGGCGATGAAGCTGTGCCGACCGATGCGCACGAATTGCTGCACGCCTACCTGTCCCTCAATGATGACGTAGTCTTCCAGCTCGACGTGCCCCGCCAGGTTGACATTGTTGGCGATGACGATATTGTCACCCAGGATACAATCGTGGGCAACGTGGGCGTAGGCCATTAGCAGGCAATTCTTTCCGATCCGTGTGGTACCGGCGGCGGCCGTTCCCCGGTTGACGGTCACGAATTCCCGTATGGTCGTCCCGTCGCCGATCTCCGCGGTTGAGAACTCCCCGCGGAATTTGAGGTCCTGCGGGATGGCCGCAACCACCGCCCCCGGGAAGATGCGTACGTTCTTACCGATACGGGCACCACTGTAGACGGTTACGTTCGGCCCGATATCGCTGCCCTCACCAATTTCCACGTCCTCCTCGATGGTAGTGAATGGTCCTACGGTCACGCCGGCGCCAATTTTTGCGTTTGGGTGGACGACGCTTAGAGAATGGATGGACATGAATCGGTTTGATAAGTTGAAAGAAACGGGCTAGGGCAGGCGGGTTGGGATCAGGTTCTTCGAACGATCTGCGCAACTAGATCCGCTTCGGACACCAATTTGTTGCCTACGTAGGCCGTGCCGCGCATCTGGCAAATGCCCCGGCGCACGGGTGCGATCAGTTCCATCTTGAATAAGACGGTGTCGCCGGGGACGACGAAATTCTTGAATTTCGCATTCTCGATCTTGAGGAAGTAGGTATCCCAGTTGCCGGGATCTTCCTGCTGGGTAAGCACCAGCAATCCCCCGGTTTGGGCCATCGCCTCGATCTGCAGTACGCCCGGCATAACGTGGTTACTTGGAAAGTGACCCTGGAAAAAGGCTTCGTTGAAGGTCAGGTTCTTGAGTCCCACGATGTGGTTATCGCCCATCTCGATGATCTTATCGATCAGGAGAAAGGGGTACCGGTGCGGCATCACCTCCAGGATCTGCTCCGTGGTGAATACCGGCTCGTCGTTCGGATTGTAACGGGGGCGCCCCTTGAGGCGTCGTTGCTCGAGGTAAGCTTTCTTCAGCAGCTTGGTAAAGGCTACGTTTACGCGGTGACCGGGCTTGGTGGCCAGGATACGGCCGCGAATGGGCACGCCGAGCAGGCTGATGTCGCCCATGACGTCCAGCAGCTTGTGGCGGGCGGGCTCGTTGTGGAACTTGAGGTCCAGGGTGTTGAGGATGCCCTGCTCGGTCACCTCGACAGTCTCCTTACCCATCTTCTGCGCCAGGGCGTTGAGCCGGGGTTGGGGAACGTGGCGGTCGGCGATGACGATGGCGTTCGTCAGGTCGCCTCCCCGGATCAGTTCGTGTTCGAAAAGGGTTTCCAGTTCGTGCAGGAAGACGAAGGTGCGGCAGGGAGCAATTTCCTCGGCGTAGTCGTCGTACCCGCGCAGGGTAGCGTACTGCTGGCCCAGCACCGGGCTGTCGAAGTCGATCATCGACACGACCTCGAATCCGTCGTAGGGGAGGGCGACGATTTCCGAGCCGGTCGACTCATCACGGAAGGTGATCGGCTCCTCGACGACAAAGTAGTCGCGGGGAGCGTCCTGGTCCGTGAGACCGGCTTCGAGGATGCGTTCTACGAACAGACTGGCACTGCCATCCAGAATGGGTACCTCGCCGCCGTCAATTTCGATCAGGACATTATCTACCTGCAGGCCGGAAAGGGCGCTTAGTAGATGCTCTATCGTCGAGACGGTGGCTTCCCCACTGCCGAGTGTCGTGGACCGCTCGGTGCTAACCACGCGATTTACGTCCACGTTCATCAGCGGCTGATCTTCGAGATCCACCCGTTTGAATTTGACGCCGTGGCCCTCCGGGGCGGGCTTGAACACCAGGTTTACTTCCTGTCCGGTATGCAATCCGACTCCACTGAGGGATACGGTATTGGCTATCGTACGTTGGTTCATATATACTATCGATACGGTGGACGACAACTTTCAGCCGCCCAATATGCGCGCAAAGATAGTATGTCAGGCCTGATTGTACCGGTGCGTGGGATCGCTGGCCCGAATGATGTGCTCGTTTAGCTCGTCGCTTTCCACTTCTCCGTCGCGCAGGCGCACGATCCGGTGGGCGTGCTCGGCGATATCCGGCTCGTGGGTAACCAGGATAACGGTGTTCCCCTGGGCCTGGATTTCCTCGAAGATCTCCATGATCTCAATGGAGGTTTTCGTGTCGAGGTTACCCGTCGGCTCGTCGGCCAGTATGATGGCCGGATTATTGACCAGGGCCCGGGCGATGGCTACGCGTTGGCGCTGACCGCCCGAGAGTTCGTTCGGCCGGTGGTCCAGGCGGTCGCCCAGTCCCACCGAAGCCAGCACCTCGGCGGCCCGCTTCTGGCGTTCCCCTTTACCGTAGCCGGCGTAAACGAGGGGCAGCGCGACGTTTTCGAGCGTAGTCTGCCGCGGCAAGAGGTTGAAGGTCTGGAAGACGAAGCCAATTTTTTCGTTGCGGATGTTGGCCAGTTCCGCGTCATCCATGCGGCTGACGTCACGGCCGTCCAGCTGGTAGTTACCGGATGTCGGGGTATCCAGGCAACCCAGCAGGTTCATAAGGGTGGACTTGCCCGACCCCGACGGTCCCATCAGGGCAACGTACTCGTTGGTCTGTATCTGCAGGTCGATTCCACGCAGGGCCCTGACCTCGGTCTGCCCCATGATATAGGTTTTGGTGAGCTTGGAGATATCGATGACGGCAGACATAGGGTAGTAGATTAGTGATTAATAACGCGGGGTACACGAAAGAACGACTCGTCACTGTCGGGCGCGTTGGCCAGCGCGGTAGCGCGGTCCAGGTGCTCACCCATCACGTCGGCACGCAGGCTTTGTTCTACGTCGGTTACGTAGCGTAAAGGCTCCACGGCTTCCAGATCGAGTTCGTTCAGCTTTTCCACCATTGCCAAGATATTTTCCAGATCCACCCGCAGTTTATCAACCTTATCGGGCGCGATCGCCAGCTTTGACAGATCAGCCAGGCGTAATACTAGGGCATCGTCTACGGTCATCGGGTTTCTTTTCGACAAAGGTAGCCGATTCTTCGGCGGCCGTCGGCTAATCCCGGGGCGGGTAGCAAGCTACCCGGCAAACCGCCTCCGGTCAAGGAGGTGCCAAGGGCCCCCGTCGTAGCGGTAAAAAGATAATCCCCTTGCTTCAATCGTGCACGGCTCGAAGCGCGGTTGGAGGTGGGCCAGCGTTCGTTTGGCCTCGCCGGGATCTACTTTGTTCTGGACGGTAATATGCGGTCGGTTCCAGGGGCGGTCATCCTGGGCGGTCAGAACCGGTGCAAACTGCTCGCGCAACTTCGCTCGAATACGGCTAAGTTCTTCGCATTCAAGGGAATAGGCTACTCCGCCGCCAAGTAGGAACGGAGCCTTTACGTGCATGGTCAGGGGTGGCCGGCCGGAGTATTGATCGTGGCAATCAGCTATAAACTCTTGACGCACAGCAGATGGTATATGATGGAAGAGCGTCACGTGCGCGCTTAAATAATTGCGCTCCTTGGGAAATAACGCGGCCCGCAGCCGGTTAAATAGATCAAGATCCTCGGGTTTGATCCAAGCCGTTACGATCATTGGTCGATTTGCCGGTGGTGGAAGTTTGTTTGGCATGTTAGGGTTACTGGTACCAAATGTTTTTGGTTTAGTGATCAGCATTATACCTGCGCTCGCCGCCCAAACTTTCTGGTGGGAACCCGCGGATTTGATATAGACGCTTACCTTAGTCTTATGAACAAACTAACTCATGCGCTGCTCTGCGTAGCAGCGATTGTTCTGAGCTGGCCAATTGGTGCGCAGTTCCGCAGCGACATGCAGGCCGCGGAAAAAGAAATGGAGCTGCGCGCTTACCACACCGCCATCAAAAGCTTCAAGCGGGCGCTTGCGCAGCGGCCTGACGACTACGATGCCCTGGCGCAGATTGCCGAGGCCTACCGGATGGTCAATGAGTTGGACACGGCCCGGATCTACTACAGCCAGGCCATGAAAGACCGTAAGGTGCAACCGGAAACCCTGCTCGGGTATGCCCACACCCTGCGGGGGCTGGGCATGTACGAGGGCGCCCAGCTGCTGTATCAGGCCTACGCGCGGGAAGAAGATCCCACCGTGGGCAACCACTTCATCACCAGCGCCACCTTCGCGCAGCGTCAGCGGGAGGAGAACGCCGGCTTTGTAGCGAAGCAACTCACCATCAATACCGAAACCCCCGAATTTGGTGCCAGCATCCCCCAGGAGGGAAAGCTGCTCTTTAATAGCGGTCGCACCCACCCTGACTTTGCCGGCGTGGTGATCAATCGTCCCTACGTGGCGGAGGTTATGTCCGACGGGGCACTCGGCGAGCCCACGATGCTCACTTTCGGGTACGTCCCGACCGACGGCAGCCAGATCGGTCCGGTACACTACAGTCCTAACGGACGGCGGGTCGTGTTTACCCGTAACAACTTTACGCCGGGAACCCGGCAAATTCCGGAGGCCGGCCCCACGCTGAGCCTCCTGATCGCCGACGTAAACGAAGACGGTATGTGGAGCAACGTACGTCCCCTTCCCTTCAACGGCAGTGATTACAGCACCGGTTACGGGACGTTCGGCCGCGATGGCCAGACCATCTATTTCGCCAGCGACCGGCCCGGCGGCTACGGCGGCTACGACATCTATCGCGCCCGGCTGGAGGGGAATGATTGGCAGCCCATCCCCGAAAACCTGGGGCCGGTAGTCAACAGCCGGGGCCATGAAATTACCCCCTACGCGGATGGCCACAGCTTGTTCTTCTCCAGTAACTGGCACCACGGCCTGGGTGGCTACGATGCCTTTCGGGCGCAGTTGGCGGCCGGCAAGCCCATCACGCTGTATCACCTGGGATCGGCGATCAACAGTAGCCGGGACGACCTCGGTTTCGTATTCGACCGGAATTCCCGCACCGGCTACGTCACCTCCAACCGCAACGGATTCACCGGCGGCCTGGAAGATATCTACTACATCATGCCGGAGGAGCAGGTCACCGACCTGACCTCACGGGCGGAGGAGGGAACCGATCTGTCGTCTACCGGACCGGCCGCGCCCACCCAGGCGGGTGTCCTGCCCGTCAAGCCACCGACGCTGTCCACGATGCGGGGCTACCTCAACGATGTGACGACCGAAGCACCCGTCATCGATGCCGACGTAATGGTGATCAAAAAAAGCACCGGACAGGAGGCTTCGACCTGGAGCGATAGCTACGGCGCCTACTATGCCTCGGTGGAACCCTTTACCGATTACGAGGTCACCGTAGAGGCACCGGGTTATGAGACCATGGTGTTTGACGTTGTCACCGAGGGCAGCGAGCAGACGGAGATCTTTGGCACGACCGGCCTGTCCCCCCAGTCGGCTGACTCGCCCGTCGTTGCTTCGGAAGCTCCCGAGGAAAGGGGCAATTTCGGGGTACAGATTGCCAGCCTTTTGGTGGAGCCCACTATCGCCGAGTTTGAAAACGTCGCCATGCTTGGAAATCTACAGGTCGAACGGGATGGCAATCGGCGCCGGGTACGCATAGGCTACTTTGCGTCTCGCCGGCAGGCGGAGCAGGTAGCCCAGGAGGCCAGACGGAAAGGGTACTCGGGCAGTTTCGTGGTGGAATTCGTTCCGGGCAGTACCGAGCCGACACCCACCGCGGCAAGCCAGCCCGTTGCGGTAACTACACCCGCACCCGCGCCGGCCGAGCGCACGGCCACGAAGGCCCCGGAGGAAGGGCTGAGCGAGTACCGCGTACAGCTGGGTGCCTTCAGCCGGCCGCAGAATTTTAACCGGGAAAAAGCCTGGGAGCTGGGGATTCTCGGTTCGGAGAGCCGCGGCCAGCTTACCGTATTTTACATCGACAAAATCAGCACCCTCCAGCAGGCGGAATACGTACGCGAACAAGCGACGGCCCTCGGCTTTGTAGGGCCGTACATCCTGGAACGTACCGCTTCGGGATACACCAAGCGATAGATCATGCGTACCATCTTCTTTCTTCTCCTGCTGTGTGGTTCGCTCACCGGGCAGGATACCATCCTGCCCGTATACACCGGCCCGGTACCGTGTCTGACCGACCGACCGACCACCGACAGGGTGGATTCACTGATCGGCCGGGTAGTGACGAATGTTGGCATTCCCCAGCTACATTATTACGCGCCGGTGCCCCGGGCCAGCACGGCCAAAGCGGTCATGATCGTTCCCGGCGGTGGCTATGCCGTCGAAGCATGGGACCACGAGGGAGTGGATATCGCCCGAACGCTCAGTGCGCGCGGCTACCACGCTTTTGTCCTAAGCCATCGGCTGCCGATGCATCTGGAGGGGGATTGTAAGTCCGAGGCCGCACTGGCCGATGCCCAGGAAGGTATGCGGCGTGTCCGTACCCTGGCCGACTCGCTGGGGTATGCCTCCGATAAAGTCGGCATCATGGGTTTTTCCGCCGGTGGTCACCTCAGCGGTTCGGCTTCGGTACATAGCGAGGAAGTTGACGGCGTATCCAGCCGGCCGGATTTCGCGGTACTGGTTTACCCGGTGACGCTTATGAATCGCGAGCGGGAAGGGCACGGGGGAAGTCAGTACAACCTGCTGGGACCGGAACCCGACGACGAGGCATTGGCCTACTACAATCTGCCGGAAAACGTGGATAGTCTCACGCCGCCGACGCTGCTTATTCACGCTTCGGATGATACAGGCGTCCCGCCGCAGAACTCCCTTGCTTACTACCGTGCCCTGATCGATGCCGGCGTTGCCGCCGATATGCGTTTTTACGCTACCGGTGGTCACGGTTTCGGCTCGGCCCGCGAACGCCCCGGCCCGGTATCCGGTTGGTTAGAGGAAGTAACCACTTGGCTCGCCAACCAGTAGCATGATCGAACTCCCCCCCCTTTACCAGGTACCCAACCAGGCCGACCTGCTGGTCACCCACGAGGCCATCCATCCTTTTGTACACCGTACGCCCATCCTCACCAATGCCAGCATTGACGAGAAGGCCGGGGCATCCCTGTTTTTCAAGTGCGAAAATTTTCAGCGCATTGGGGCCTTCAAGATGCGGGGGGCGGCATCTGCGGCGCTCCGCCTGAGCCCGCAGCTGCGCGAGCGGGGTCTGGCCACCCACAGTAGCGGTAACCACGCCCAGGCGGTGGCCCGGGTGGCCCAACAGCTCGGCGTGCCGGCCTATATCGTGATGCCCCACGATGCCCCACGTGTAAAGGTGGCTGCCGTGAAGGGCTACGGTGCGGAGATTACCTTCTGTAATAACACGCCGGCTGAACGGCAGTCTGCCCTCGATAAGGTCGTGGCCCGTACCGGAGCGGCCTTTATTCACCCCTTTGACGATTATGGCGTCATCGCGGGGCAGGCAACCTGTGCCATGGAACTCATCGAGGACACCGACGTGGTGCTCGACACCATCATTGCCCCGGTGGGCGGTGGCGGCTTGCTGTCGGGGACGGCGCTCGCCGGCCGCTACTTCAGCCGCCGGGCCGTGGTGGTGGCCGCCGAGCCCGCCGCGGTGGACGATGCCGCCCGCAGTATCCTGAGCGGTCGGATCGAAAGCAACGAGGTGAATCTGACCGTGGCCGACGGACTTCGAACGAATCTGGGGGAACGGACCTTCGACATCATTCACCGCTACGTGAAGGAAATCTATCTGGTCGAGGAGGCGGAGATCATTGCCGCCATGCGCCTGATCTGGGAGCGGATGAAGATCATCGTGGAACCCAGTTGCGCCGTACCCCTGGCCGCGATCCTGAAACACCCCGAACGCTTCCGTAAGCAGAAGATCGGGGTGATCCTCACGGGCGGGAACGTCGACGTCGATCGGCTACCCTTCGGTGACGATTAGGCAACCGCCCGCCGGGCCGGATTGTATACCCTGAAAAATCTCCGATGGCCTCCGCACACAAAAATCTCAGTTCGTACGACGAATCCAGCCTGCCCGACGCCGCCCCCATGCGCTTCGGCATCGTGGTGGCCGACTGGAACGCCGACATCACCCACGCCCTCTACGCGGGTTGTTTCGAAACCCTGCAGAAGCACGGGGCCACCGAAGACAAGATTCATACCGTACAGGTTCCCGGTACCTTCGAACTGCCCGCCGCCGCCCGGATGCTGGCAGGGCGCGAAAAGCTCGATGCCGTTATCTGCCTCGGCTGCGTCATTAAGGGAGAGACCAAGCACGACGAGTACATCAACAATGCCGTCAGCCAGGGGCTGGTCAACCTGAGCATCGCTACGGGACAGCCCTTCATCTTTGGGGTGCTCACGCCCAATTCCCAGGAGCAGGCGCTGGACCGCGCCGGCGGCAAGCACGGCAACAAGGGTGTGGAAGCCGCGGTCACCGCCATCCGGATGGCCGAGCTGTACCGAAGCAGCAAGGAGGGTAAAAAATCAATCGGCTTCGGCCGTTAACCTTTTTGCAGGCGCGCCTTGCCTTTACGCAGGCGAATTTCCACCTCGCCGGGGTGTATTGCCGCGGCATCGGTAATAAGTTTGCCGTCCTGAACCACCATGGCGTACCCCCGCGCCAGCGTCGTTTCGGGGCGCAGGGCCGTCAATAACTTCTCTGCGTGGTCCAGTTGCACGGCCGCCGTGCGCAGTCCGGCTTCGCGCAGGCTACGTAGCTTTTCTTCCATGGCGGCGGTGCGCAGGTAGGCAGTTTGTAGGCTGTAGCGGGCTTTTCGGTCAACCTCGTTCATTGCCAGGGTCAGCTTTTCCCCTTCGGAGTGGATAATCCGCTCCGCACGGTTGTGTATGGCGCGACCGAGCTGAAGGGCCTGCATTTCGGCGCGCAGCATCTGATCGATCAGATAAGCGGCCACGGCGGTCGGCGTCTTTAGGCTGCGGTGGACGATCCGGTCCAAAACGGTATCGTCGATTTCGTGCCCGATGCCCGCCAGTACCGGTAAGGGGGCGTCCGCTACTGCCCGGCAGAGTAGCTCGTCGTCGAAGGCGGCCAGGTCCGTCTTGCCACCCCCTCCCCGCACGATGATGATGGCATCGTACTCCGACCGCCTTCGCTTAATTTGGCGAAGGCGGGTAATGACCTCTTCTGCGGTTGCCGCGCCCTGCATCGCGGCCGGGTACAGCTCCTGCCGGAAGACGTAGCCGTAAGGATTCTCCGATACCTGCCGTTGAAAATCGGCCAGACCGGCGGCGGTCTCCGAACTGATGATGGCCAGTCGCTGCAGCACGGGGGGTAAGGCAAGCGCGGCATTCCGGTCCAGCAGTCCATCCGCGCTTAACGCCGTCAGCGTAGCTTGACGACGTTGCTCCAGGGCCCCCAGTGTATGTTCCGGATCCAGATCTTCTACCACCAGCTTCAGGCCGTAGCGTTCGTGAAAGCTGGCGGTTACCCGGAGTCGGACCGACATACCCTCCTGCAATACGCCGCGAACCAATTTCCTGGTGTGTACCTTTTCGATTTTCTTCCGCGTGCCGGACCAGATCACCGCGTCCATTTGCGCGACCACCGTATCGTTCTCCTCCGACTTCTCCACCAACGTCAGCCAGGTATGGCCCCGCGATTCGCTGACCTGGGCCAGTTCCGCGGATATCCATATCGGCTCCGGCAGATTAAGGGCGAATACGCGGCGGATGAAGGTCGTGAGTCCCGAAAGGGTGATCGTTTCCATGGCACGCAAGTTAATCCACCGAGTCGATGCGCTCGATTTACGGACATAACGTTACATCGGAAAGATAACCCACCTTGCCCAAGCTTATTGGCACCCCGTTTATCCGGCTATATTGCTTTGGCCTGGCCTCGCTATTGCCCTTTTGTGTCTTAGTCGGTCAACAGCAGACGACGGCACCGCTGAAGTGGGCAACGGAATCCGATTCCAGCGAACGGGTGATCGACACGACCGGCACCACCACCGTCTTCATCACATCGGACGGTTACTACGTGGAGCGTACCCATCACCCTGAAACCGGCCGTATAATCGCCTACACCCGCTATCGCGATAAGCGGCGGCACCGGAAAACCGGTCCGGCAGTGACTTTCTATAACAATGGGAAGGTGCATACCAGGGCGAATTACGTGAACAACGTGCTTTCGGGGCCCTACATCATGTACTACGCGAGCGGACAAAAAATGGGGGCGGGTTTCTTCTTCGAGGGTAAACTGAAGGGAAAGTGGAAGTGGTACGCCCCAAGCGGTATGCATATCAGTAAGGATGATTTTCATCCGTCCCGGGCAAGGGCATACATGCTCACCTACGCGGAGTTGTCCGCCGCGAAAAGCGTTAAGCTCTATCAATTAGAAGGCTCCCCGCCCACTGAAGAAGAAAAAGCGATACATGCCGACAGCCTCTGGCAAACCCCCATGTATCCCGGCTGTCAGTAC
The DNA here is from genome assembly GCF_003390935.1 of Lewinella sp. IMCC34191. Taxonomy (GTDB): domain Bacteria; phylum Bacteroidota; class Bacteroidia; order Chitinophagales; family Saprospiraceae; genus Neolewinella. The sequence continues at coordinate 34,355 of NZ_QNQZ01000015.1, forward strand.
ATGCTCGACGATCTGAGTATGCGACAGTGTGCCATGAACCGTATGGCGCTGTACCTGGCCTATCATTCTCCCTATACGCTGAAATTTCAAAAATTTAACGTGGAGAACAGCGTATTGGTCACCTTCGTAATCCAACGCGATGGCTCTTTGGGGGAGCTGGAGGTCCTACGGGGCAGTCCACGCGAAAGCGAAGAAGTGCTGCGCTTGTTCCGGTCCATGCCTGCCTGGATACCGGGCGAATATGACGGCAAATTCTGCCCGACCCGGGCGGTGCTACCCGTGAGTATTGACGTGGATTGAGCGAGTTAGTTGTTTCTGGCCTCAGCGATCACCCGATTCACGTATTCGAGCTTCGCCCGCACGGAGTCGTTGATCACGAATGGATACAGGTCCGGTCGCCCCATGCCGCGGTTCAGGCTGTTGATGGCAAAGGTCAGCGGTACGCAGGCCTTTAGAATCTTTTCCATATCCCGTTGCTGGTAGGGGTTGAAATCGGCTTCTACCCGCATAATCACGTCAGGAGTAGTGGGTGGATTGACGGTCATGCCAAAGGCGTAAGCGGTTTCCAGCATATCCATCAGGTGCAGGTAGTGCGCCCAGGTTTCCGCCCAGTCTTCCCAGGGGTGCATCGTAGCGTACTCACTGATGTAGTTCCTCTCCCAACCATTCGGCGCACCGTCCTTATAGTGTTGTTCCAGGGCTTCCCCGTAATCCGCACGCTCGTCCCCGAACAGCCGTCGAAATTCCTCAAGTACCTGTGGCTTGGGTGCTACCAGGTGGTCCCAGTAGTAATGACCTACCTCGTGGCGGAAATGGCCGATAAGGGTGCGGTACTTTTCGTGCATTTGGATGCGCGTCGCTTCCCTATTCACGGAGTCGGCTTCGTTCACGTTCAGGGTAATAAGCCCCTCATCGTGTCCGGTCATGACGGGTTCGTCCGCATCTTCGGTCGCCAGAAAGTCGAAGGCCAGCCCGCGGTTGGGGTGAGTCATCTTGTCGCGTACCGGCAATCCGAGTCGGTACAGGGCGTAGACCAGCCGATGCTTGGCCTGTTCCAACTCCTGCCACTCGCGCAGCTTCTCCGGGTCGCTCAGGTTGGGGACGGTGCGGTTGAGGTCGCAAGCGTCACACAATCCGGTGGGGTCCGAGCTGGGTATCATCCAGTTACAGGCCTCGTGCTGGTGATTGTTGCAGTACTTGATGGGCGACTGTCCGCCAGTCGAAAGATTCCATTCGGTCTGCCCCGGGGTAAGGGCCAGCATCCGATCGTCCTCACTGGAGTAGCCAAGCCAGTTACCGCAGTTGTTGCAGACTACGTTTTCGAAGTAAACGGGGTAGTGGCAGTGGCCACAGTGGTAAATTTTCATAGCGCTTGTAAGTAGTGCAAGAACAGCTATGGCTGCCACGTGTTCCGATCACCTCACCCCCCTTACAAGAAATTTAGGTGCATCCCAGAAACCGCTACCGCGACAAACACAATTTTCAGGAACTCCTTCACTTGGAGCCCGGTTTGGCGGAATTCACCATCACCACGCCGGCGGGAAAGACCTCCCTGGACTTCACCGAGCGCAAAGCCCTTTTATTGCTCAACCGAACGCTGCTACGGCGTGACTACCGGCTTCGCCACTGGGATGTACCGGAGGGGCACCTGGTGCCACCTCTGCCGGGGCGACTCGACTATATCCACGCGTTGGCCGACCTGACCGACAATCCGGAAACGGTACTCGATATCGGCACGGGAGCGAGCCTGATCTATCCGGTGCTGGGAGTGATGGAATACGGTTGGCACTTCGTCGGTACGGATATCAGCGAGCGGGCGGTGAAGGTAGCCAGTGCTATTGCCCGAATGAATGAGCCGTTGAAGAAATACATCGTCGTACGTCGCCAATCCGATCCGGGAAGTATTTTCCGGGGGGTAGTACGGGAAGGGGAGCGGTACGGGGCAACGATGTGCAACCCGCCCTTCTACGAGAGCCGGGGGGATGCCGAAGCGGCCGGGCGGAAAAAGTGGACGAAACTCGGACGCCAAAATAGCGGACTTTCCTTCGGGGGCTCGGACAGTGAACTCTGGACCCCGGGAGGTGAGCGGCGATTTTTACGGGACATGATCCGGGAAAGCCCGGCTTTCGGTTCACAAATCGAGTGGTTCACCACGCTGGTGTCCAAGCGAGGGTACCTCGACGCAGCGCAATCGGAACTGGAAAGGGTAGGCGCGGGGGAAGTGCGCATCATCCCAATGGAACAAGGGAACAAAAAGAGTAGGGTACTAGCCTGGCGTTTTGGTTAGACGGCCCCGGTCAGTTAGTAGGGCGCTCGCCGAACAGCTTACTCCCGATGCGCACCAGGGTGCTGCCCTGTTGGAGCGCGATTTCGTAGTCGCCGGACATTCCCATGCTGATTTCCGTAAAGGCCGGATCATATTGAAAATGATTCGTCTTCAGGTCGGAAAATATTTCGTGCAGGGTACGAAACTCCCCGGCTACCTGCTCCGCATCGTCGGTGTAGGTGGCCATGCCCATCACGCCGACGATCCGAACGTGTTGCAGGGGGTCCTCCTGGATGGACGCCAGCAGTTGCTGACCCGATTCCCGGGTGAGACCGTACTTGCTTTCCTCATCCGCGATGTGATACTGCAAAAGAACATCCGTCCGCGAGTCATCGCTGCGTTTATCGAGTTCCCGGAGTAATCGGAGGCTGTCGCCGGAATGGATCAGCGACACGATCGGTACGACGTTCTTGACTTTGTTGCGCTGAAGGTGGCCGATAAAGTGCCAGTTGATGTCTTTGGGTAGTTGCTCGTGCTTCTCCACCAATTCGCTGACCCGGTTCTCTCCGAAGTCCCGGTGCCCGAGTTCGTAGAGCTCGCGGATCTTTTCAACGGGATGGGTCTTGGTTACCGCGATCAGCCGGGCATCCGAAGAGGCGACCTGGCGGCTGAGGGCGTTGTAGGTATCCGAGAGGTTCTGCATGGAGAAAAATTTAAATCGCGGGTAACATCGTCCGCTTCCCGAGCATAAACGACCGTTCCGTAAAGATTTGCTAAAGGATATATTAAAAGCGGTGGATCAAACGATATATATACAACACGCTGATTAACTTATGCGTAGGCTAGTTATTATCTAATTCCACGATACCAATCCACAATGAGCTACCTGACTATCAAAAACGAACGTAAGCACCGTCGCCAAGCCCGCATCATCACTTTTGTGGTGACTACGCTGGTACTAGGTGCCGCCGCCCACGGAATGGGTGCCACCGAAGAACTCGTCGAATTGTTCCAACAGTTCATGGGCACCCAACCCGCGGGCGGGGCCGTAGCATCCCTTATTTAACTTCGAAGAGCTCCACGTCGAAGATCAGCGCGGCGTAGGGGGGGATAGCGGGGGGCGATCCCCGTTCACCATATGCCAGGTGATAGGGAATGTAGAACCGATATTTGGCACCTTCCTTCATAAGCTGCAGACCTTCCGTCCATCCCGCGATAACGCGGTTAAGGGGAAATTCGATGGTCTGTCCCCGGTCGACGGAGCTGTCGAAAACCTGGCCGTTGGTCAGGGTACCGTGATAGTGGACCTTCACGGTCTCGGTAGCCGAAGGACTGGCACCGGTGCCTTCCTTGAGGACTTCGTACTGCAAACCGGAATCGGTGGTTTTGACTTCCGACCGTTTGGCGTTCTCCGTTAGGAAAGTTTCTCCCTCCTCACGAGCCTCCGCGCCGGCGCTGGCGGCAGCCTTTTGCAGGTATTCCTGAATATGTTGGTTGGCCTGTTCGGGGGTCACGGATGCGTTTCCGCTTAACCCGTCCTGAAATCCCCGGGCCAGGCTCTCGGCGTCAACCGAGTCGAAGCCCTGGCTTTTGAGGTTTTGGCTCAGCACGATGCCGAGGCTGTAACTGGTGGTATCCATATAGGATGATTGGTTTTGCGCCGTCAGACCGGCGGTAAAAAGTAGTAATACAAGCGGGCCGCCTAATCGTTTCATGCGCGCGACTTTAAGCGGTGGCTGTACTTTTTACGGATCTTGCCCACCTTCGGACTGATAACGAAGGTGCAATAGCTGTTGCGGTCGCCGACCTTATTGTAGTAATTCTGGTGGTAATCCTCCGCGGGATAGAAGGAAGTGAAGGGAATAAGCTCCGTAACTGCCTGTTGACCATACAAGTCGGGCACCAAGTCGGCCATGGCTTTTTCCGTAGCCTCTTTTTGCTCGTCATTCGTGTAAAAAACCGCACTGCGGTACTGGGGTCCGACGTCGTTGCCCTGACGGTTCGGGGTGGTGGGATCGTGAGCGGCGAAGAAAATTTCTAATATTTCGCTGCGGGTAATCACTTGGGGATCAAATTCAACGAGGATAACTTCAACGTGATCGGTACCTTTGGTACAGACGGCTTCGTAATTGGCCGTGTCCGCCGAACCACCGGCGTATCCACTGACGACGCGTTCGACACCTTTAATATCGAGGAAGACGGCTTCCGTACACCAGAAACAGCCGCCACCTAGAATGATGGTTTCCTGACGGTCCGTATTATTTATTTCTGAAATTGATTCACCAAATCGGGGGGTGGTAGACATATTCTTATCTTTTGTTGTTGGGATAATACCCGTTGTCGGGTCTCATGGAATTAACGTGTCCGTATGCAGCAAGTTTTAAGCAAGCTTTTTCGCGCCCGTCCGGGGGAGTGGGGAGCCGTGCTGATGCTGCAGTTGCTGGTTTTTCTCATCATCTGCACGCTGCTCATCGTCAAACCGACGGCCAGTGCGCTCTTCCTCTCGGAATACGGGGCCATCGGCCTCCCGTACATCTTTCTAGCCACCGCGGTCCTGGCCGCTGTTGTCAGTACCGGGTACTCCGCAGCGCTACGGCGCTATAGCCTGCTCCGGGTCAGCTTCATCTCCCTGGTAGTCTGCCTGGGGATACTGCTGACCTGCTCCATTTTCATGCGGATCCCGCTGGCCCGACCGACCATCGCCGTCGTCCTGTATCTATGGACGGCCATCTTCGGCGTACTGGCCGCCTCGCAATTCTGGATGATGGCCAGCTTCGTCTTTGATGTGCGGCAGGCAAAACGGCTTTTCGGCCTGATTGGCGCGGGAGCCATTGCCGGTGGCATCGCCGGGGGGTACATCACCTCCCTGCTGGCGCAGGAGATCGGGGCGCGAAACCTCATCCTGGTTGCCGCTACCTTGCTGGTGCCCTGCCTGATCCTCACGGTCATCATCTGGCGCCGCTACGTGGTGCGCAAGCAGAGCATGATCTCGCGCAAGAAGAAGTCGAATGCGGGTTACGAGGCTCCCCACCGTCTCATCTTTGCTAGTAAGCACCTGCTGCTCTTATGCGGTATCGTTGCGCTCAGCGTTATCGTGGCCAAGCTGGTCGATTATCAGTTTAGCGTACTGGCCGCCGAGCGGTACGGCGATCAGGATCGCCTGGCCGGATTCTTCGGCTTCTGGTATTCCACCTTCAATATCGTGGCGCTGGCTATTCAACTGCTGCTTACCCAGCGTGTCGTTCAGGGGATCGGGGTAAGCGGCGCGCTGCTTTTTTTGCCCATCGGACTGGGCATCGGCGCGGTGACCATGCTGTTCATGCCCGGGCTGAGCGCGGCCATCTTTAGCCGATCCATCGACGGCAGCCTCAAGCAATCCCTGAGCCGGGCGAGTATCGAAATGCTGTTCCTGCCGCTCGATGAGGATACCAAAAAGAAGGTGAAGACCTACATCGATGTATTCATCGATAGCCTGGCCGGCGGCCTGGGTGGACTGCTGCTCATCGGGCTGACCCAGTTTATGGGCCTTTCCGCCCCTTCCATCAGCTGGTTTGTACTTATCCTGGTCGCTGTGTGGATGTTGAGCGTGATCATGATTCGGGAGGAATACATCGAGGCTTTCCGCGCGCAGTTGTCCCACCTCAAGCCGAAAGAACATCGCAACCGCCTGCGTAGCCACCACCGCAAAGTGATGGCAGGATTCCTGCAGGTGCTCGAGGAAGGTCAGATGAGCACCCACGAGAAGCAACTTTTATACGTGCTGGAGCGGGCCGACGACCTGAGTAATTCGACCTTCCGGGAGCCTATCGCAAGGCTGCTGACCCACCCCTCGCCCAATGTCCGCGCGCGGGCCCTGCGTAGCCTCTATCTCCAACCGGGCACCGAATTAGTGGACGAGGTGACCCCGCTGCTGAGCGATGCCGATGCGACCGTTCGTAGCGCGGCCTTCGATTATCTCTTCTCCCGCACGGAGTCGGTGGGGAAGGACGTACTGGAACCCCTGCTCGACGATCCGGATCCCGACATTGCCGGTGCCGCACTGGTCAGCCTGGCTACCGAAACGGCGGGAAACTCCTTTAGCCGGAAGCAATGGCAGGTCAGCCAGCGGCTTCGCCGTCGCATCCGTGAATTACGGGAGGTAGACTCCGCTAAGCGCCATCAGTGGTATGTCTATCTGCTCAAGGCTTCCGGGCGTTCCCAATTAGCTACGGGCAGGTCGTTTATTCAGCGCTGCCTTCTTTTGGAGGATGAGGAGATCCTGCGGTACGCGATCCTGGCCGCCGGCGAAAGCCAGCACGAGGACCTCATCGTCCCGCTCCTGCACCTGATCACCCACCCCGAGGTCCGCCCGTTGGCTATAAATGCGCTCGTCCAGTACCAGGGAGGACTACTCGCACTAATTCCGGGGCTCATTGCCTCGGGTGAATTGTCCATCACCGAGGTCCGCCGGCTTCCCACGGTGATCGAGAAGATCGACCGTCAGCAATCAATTGACATCTTGCTATCCCTGACCGAGCGCTTTTACCCCAACGATCTGGCATTGCGTATGGAGGTGATCCGGGCGCTCAATGCCGTTAAGCGTGATTTTCCCAAGCGGAACATGCCGACGAAAACCATCTACCGGCAAATCGTCACGGAAGCCCGCAACTACGAGAGCATGCAGGAGCAGCTGAGCGGACAGCTGATTCTCCTCCAGTTCGGCCGTAGCGAGGAGGAATTGGTTTACCGCGAAGCCTTCGCCAGCCTTATCCGGCAGCGGATGCGGGCAACCTTCAACCGGTTATTCCGATTGCTGGGCCTTCGCTATCCGCCGGCCGACATCATTCCCGTTCACCTGGCGCTTAATGACGACCTGGTATCCATTCAAATCAGCGGAATCGAGTTCCTGGACAACTTACTCGAACTAAGCCTCAAGCGGCTCATTATTCCCTTGTTGGACCGTCGTCAGCGGCAGCTACAGGGAAATGGCGAACTGCTGGAAACCGAGGTCGATTTGATCGATCTGCGGCGACAGGAATTCAAATATCTGAAGCGGATTCTCCGGGGCCGTGACGATCGGTTGAAAATAGCGGCACTGCGTGTTATTTCTACCCTCGACGATCCGGAATTCATTCCCGTACTGGATTACTTTATTGCTTCCGATACGGACAATAACCAGGTACGAATGGTCGCGCAGGAAGCGCTCGAAGAGTTACGTGTCAGTTTGAGTTCGGTAGAAGTTTGATCTATCTTTGCCGGCCTTATGAAGACATTACCCGAACTACTGGAGTCCGGCGTCCGCGATGCCCTGCGAGTACTATACGACGCTGACGGTGCCAACCAGGAAATCACCCTGCAATCCACCCGCAAGGAATTCGAAGGAGAATTCACCGTAGTCACCTTCCCCCTTACGCGGCTGGCCCGGAAAAAGCCGGAAGTCATCGCCGAAGAGATCGGCGCTTACCTGCAGGGGAACGTCGACGAAGTGACCGGTTACAACGTGATCAAGGGCTTCTTGAACCTGGTCATTGCCGACCGCTACTGGACGAAATTCCTCCTCGATAGCGCGGTAGCCGAAGGTTTCGGTCATGTAGACGGGGGCAAGGAGCGCGTAGTCGTTGAATTCGCCAGTCCCAACACCAACAAACCCCTCCACCTCGGCCACGTACGCAATATCTTGCTCGGTTGGGCTACCAGTCAATTGCTCCAGGCGGCCGGTCACGATGTCGTACGCGTACAAATTATCAACGATCGCGGTATTGCGATCTGCAAGTCCATGCTCGCCTGGGAGCGTTTCGGCGACGGAGCAACCCCGAAGTCAAAGGGTACGAAAGCCGACCATTTCGTGGGCGGCTATTACGTCCTGTTCGAGCAGCGCTTCCAGCAGGAATACGCGGAATGGCAACAAAGCGATGAAGCCGCATCGGTGCTGGCCGAAAAGAATACGAAAGACCTTTCCCCGGAGGCGTTCTGGAAAAGCTTTAAGAATACCTACTTCAACGAGTACAGCGATCTGGGCCGCGCCGCGAAGGAAATGCTGCTCCGCTGGGAAAAGGGTGATCCGGAGACGGTCGCGCTCTGGAACCGCATGAATGGCTGGGTCTACGAAGGCTTTGACGAAACTTACGAGCGTCTCGGCGTCACCTTCGATAAGGTATACTACGAAAGCCAGACCTATCTGCTGGGTAAGGATATGGTCGAAGCCGGCCTGGACAAGGGGGTTTTCTACCGCAAGGACGATGGCTCCGTCTTCGCCGATCTTTCCGACACCAAACTCGATCAAAAGGCACTGCTGCGCGGCGACGGGACCAGCCTGTACATCACCCAGGACCTCGGTACGGCCCGACTCCGTTACGACGACTTCCAGGCCAAGCGTATGGTCTACACCGTGGGCGACGAGCAGAACTACCACTTTCAGGTGCTCTTCGAATTACTGAAGCGCCTCGAGGAGCCCTACGCCAATGGCCTCTTCCACCTCAGCTACGGCATGGTCGACCTACCTACCGGAAAGATGAAGAGCCGGGAGGGCACGGTCGTCGACGCCGATGATTTGATGGACGAAGTCATCCAGGAAGCCTACCAATCGAGCCTCGAGCGCGACGCGACGAGTGAGCTCAACGACACCGAACGTCGCGAAATCATCCGGAAGATCGGTATGGCGGCCCTCAAGTTCCAGATCATCAAAGTCGGTCCGCAGAAGCGCATGACTTTCGACCCCAAAGAGAGCGTCGACCTGCAGGGGCAAACCGGGCCTTACGTGCAGAACGCCTACGTACGCACCCGGGCGGTCTGGCGCAAAGCGGGTGACCGCGACCTCTCCGCCGCCGATCAGTACCGGGAATTGCAGCCCGCCGAGCGGGAACTGATCAGTCAGCTTTATGCCTATCCTACGCTACTGCAGGATGCGGCGGCTAACTACGATCCCTCGGTCGTAGCCATGTTCTGTTACGAGCTGGCTAAGAACCTGCACAAATTCTGGCACGACGTCAGTATCCTCAATGCGGAGACCGAAGCGGCGGTCGCCTTCCGCCTGCAACTTTGCCAGGCCGTCGGAAATGTCCTACGTTCGGGGATGGGCATACTTGGTATAGACATGCCGGAGCGCATGTAGGCGGTTACTCGTGGCCGCTTTGCCAACCCGCTACGTAGTAGGTGGTCCGGCCGGCTACTTTGGTGATCTTCACCTCGCCGATGCCTTCGGGGCCAGGCTTGCCTTCTTCGCGCCATACGTGCCAGAACCAGTCTTCCGGATAGTCTTTATAATAGGGTGCGTTGTCAACCCCGTACTGCATGACCGCCATGGTCTCTGCGTGGATCGCGGTCAATTGTTCGCGGCTCAGGTCACAGGCCCGGGCCGCCGGGTGGATCCGGGTACGGTAGCAAATTTCATCCGCGTACAGATTGCCTACTCCGGCCAGAATGGACTGGTTGAGTAGCAGCCCCTTGATGGTGGATTTGCGATTGCTTACGGTCTCCAGCCAGGTGTCCAGATCCAGGTCCAGGGCGTCCGGACCGAGCTTGATCTCGTCGATGTACGCGTCGCGGTCTTCCAGGTAAAGAATGCGCGCGAATTTCCGCGGGTCGTTGAAGCCCAGGGTATTGCCGTCGGCGAAGTGCAGCGCAAAGCGCTCGAACTTGTGGCGGTCTTCCGGTTCCTGGTACAAATTGAGATCTCCCGTCATGCCGAAGTGCAGCAGGAGGGCGTGACCGTTGTCGAGATTCGCGAATAGATATTTTCCCCGTCGGAGGGTGTCGACGATGGTCCGACCGGTCAGGCTGTCGATGAAGACCGCGCCGGGCATATTCCGTATAATGAAATCATCGTGAACCGTCACCGACGCGATGGTCTGTCCGGTAGCGGCGGCATCGAAGTAGAGCTTGAAATTGTGAACTTCGGGAAGTTCCGGCATGGATCCTTTTTCTTGCCTAACGATTATCGGCCGGGAGGGTTGCGGCCTTACAGCAGTCCGAATGCCTTCTGCTCCACGAGCAGGTATCCTTCGTCCTCTCCGCCGAATTTGGCAAAGTATTCTTTCACTCCGGGTAATTCGGACCCTTCGAAATCGAATCGCGATCCCGGACAGCCGGCATCCCGCGCCATCACCAACGCCAGTAGACGGCTCATGCCTCTTCGCTTACGGCCTAGTTCGGTGGACACGGGAGCCAGGTTAATGGTGCGGCCCCCGAAACGGGGAAAGAAACCGGCGGCCAGCAGTTCTCCATCCTCGCGTAATTGGTAGCAAGCCCCGAAGCCCCGTCGTTCTACCTCGAGCATCAGCCGTTCCAGGACGGAGAAATGCTTTACGTTGATGCCCTTTCTTCCGCCCAGTAATTTCCGGTTCAGGTCCGCATGATGCTCGGGCGAAAAGCGCTCCAGGCTGTCGCTACCGCTTTTCCGTAGAAGAGACTGTAGCGTTTTAGGAAAGCCTTTGACGACCTGCGGCATGGGGACGGACAAATCAACGACGTAGTTAATCCGCCGGCGGTACCGGTATCGTGCCGGAATGGCCGCCGGGTTGACGTCGGGACGAATCGGCAGGGCGATTTGGACCCGTTGGGGAACCGCCCGCAGTAAGGAAGTGATGGCTTCGTCGGTAACTGTGCCGTATGGTCCCAATTGTTGGGTGTAGGCGGGAGAAATAATGGCGGGAACGATTCGCGCCCGGCGCAAATCAGGCAGCGGCAACACCAGCCGGTAATCATCAACGACCAGCGCATCCCAATGTCCGTCGGTTACCGTGTCCAACCACCACGTCAGTCCGTAGGGCAGGGGGCGTGCATCCTCGCCAACCAAGGCGTTCCACCGGTCCTCATCAATATCTCTTCTTCGTAACCGGCTGATCCGCATACTTTATTCGCGATCTTCCACCAAACTTTCCCGCACGTATTCCGTGTACCGCTCCTGGCGAAATTGCCGCCACCGCTCGTAGTTTTTAGGAAAGCGACGCAGCTCAGACTTAAAATTCTGGAAGGGGTTGGGGCGCTTGAGGGCGTAGGTCAGGGCTTGCCACAGTTCCTGGTTGCGTACCCGATCGGTGAAGGCGGCCATGATTTTGATCGCGTCCGCGGCGGGCAGGCGTTCGATGTGTATGTACGCGTCGGGGTCCGTGCTGACATCCTGCATAATGGCCTCGAAAATTTCCGGATCGGCACGTACGTTCCGCTCGGGATCGTCGGCGACCAGCATGCGTCCGTGTTCGCGGTGCACGTACACTTCCATGCCTCGCCGTATGGCGGTGGCCGCTTCGTTGATGTCGTTGTCGTTAAGCTGAATCATTAAGGTATAAGTTGTACGCGCAAAAGGCGGTCGTCATTCGTGAGGTAAAGCCAGTCTTCTTCCGGCGAAAGGGTCACGTTGGATACGGGACCCGTACTTTTTAATTTGGCAATCAACCTGCCGTCCGGCCGGACTACCCACACGCCGCCGGGAGCAGTCGCGAAGACGTTTCCGCTGCGGGAGACCGCCATTCCGTCCGGGTAACCCGGTTCCTTGTTAACCAGTTCGGATCCGTCGATGAGAATGGAGGGCTGCCCCAGCGTCCAGTCCGCCTTAACGGGGGTAGCGGTCACGATGGGACGCTCGCCGTAGGAGTTGCTGATATAAAGCGTCTTTTCGTCCGGACTCAGCCCGATCCCGTTCGGCCGCTCGTACGCTTTTGTCAGGAGGCTAACCTGGCCACGGGGATCGACGCGGTAAACCCCAAAGAAGCCCATCTCGCTTTCTACGCCGGCCGGCAAGCCGTAGGGTGGGTCGGTGAATAGGATGCTGCCGTCATCCGCTACGACCAGATCGTTCGGGCTATTGAAGGCCTTGCCCTCAAAATGGTCCGCCACCACTTCGTAGCGGGCCTCCGGTCGTTCGGTGGAGGTAAGCATACGGGCAATGCGGCGACTACCGTGTTGGGCCAGCAGCAGTTCCCCCGCTTCGTTGAGGGTCAGTCCGTTGCTTCCCGGTTCCTTGCTGTAGTCATCCGCGGCCGCGCCGCTGTTGCTAAGCCAAACCTCGCTACCGCTGCCGGTCCAGCGCATAATTTGGTTCCGCGGAACGTCGGAACAGATAACTACCCCGCTCGGCAACACGAGCGGACCTTCCGACCAATCCATCCCTCCAAAGAGAAACTCCGCATGAAGCCGATCGCCGAATAACTGGCCGGCCAACTCCTCGTCGTGTACCTCCAGGCGTAGGCCGGTCTCCGGTCCTTCCGGAGGTTGTTCGGGCAGCGGTTTGGATCGGCATCCGAGAAAGGAAAACAACGCTATGACCAGGGGGAGGTAACGCATGCCGCAAAACTAGGGAATTTGGGCGGCGTGCGCAGGTATAGCGTCCGTGGTTTTCGAAATGACTTTTTCACCATCGATCATTGCCAGCCGGAACGGCCAGGATTCTGGGTTATGATTAAGGGGGTAGAAGACTTTTGGCCGGTCGGCAGGAACCGTCTGTAGTAAAGGCGATCCCTGATTTTTCGCCTTATACCCGGTTTACTCCTATTTCAGGCTCACAGTATACCGGTAGCTCCCGTCCGGTAATTCGTTTTTTACCTGCGCTCCGCCGCCCGAATGCTTCAGGTTTCGTATCCTGTGTCCGAACCCACTCACTAAATCACCGTATCCATGCCCCAGCCCGTCGACCTATCTAAATATGCTACCCGTGCCCCGGACGACCTGGATCGCGACGAGGCAGAAAAAGAAACCGAAAAGCGGGTGAAACGGATCGGGGAACTTATGGAAAAGGTCAAGGCCAATGGGGAGCATGCCGTCCTGATCGTTCTACAGGGTATGGACGCCGCCGGAAAGGACGGGGCCATGCGGCACGTATTCGGGCAAGTACCGCCTTATGCACTGCGTACGGTAGCCTTTGGAAAACCGACCGACGAGGAGTTCGATCACGATTTTCTGTGGCGGATACACCAGCACGTCCCGGCGAAGGGCGAGATGGTGATCTTTAACCGCAGCCACTACGAAGACGTCCTCATTCAACGCGTCTACGGGTGGATTGACGAGGAGCAGGTCAAGCGCCGCATGGAAAGCATCAACGCCTTCGAGAAGTTGCTGCAGTACGATAACAGCACCCTCATCCTTAAATTTTACCTCCACATCAGCAAGGATCAGCAAAAGGAGGAACTGATGGAACGCGTAGAGGAGGAAGAGAAATACTACAAGCACAAGGACGGTGACTGGCGGGAACGCGAGAACTGGGACGAATACCGGGAAGCTTACCAGGACGCGATCTCCCACAGCGATATCCGCTGGCATATCGTCGGGACCGATCAGCGATGGTATCGCAACTACCGGATGAGCCAGATCGTGGTGGAAGCGCTGGAAAATTTGGATATGGATTGGCCCGAGCTTGTGACCAACGGCAATTACGGGGAATAAAGCACCGTGAGAAAGGTACTGCGGCTGGGGAGGGTAGATGAGGATGTTCGGTTTTTGGAAGCGGAAAAAGCCGCTTTCCTGGATCGATACCACCACCGGCACGGCTTTGCAAACGGCGAGATCCGCTTTCGCGACGATAGCCGCAACTGCTGGTATTACTGGGAAAACCTGGCCGGCGGACCTATCCGTGATCTGACCTCATTTCTGCAGCAGGCGGGATTCATGCCCTACGCAAGCCACGACGGCATCTTCGGCTACGTGACCCAGGCGGCGGTGCGGCTGTTTCAGGAGTACGTTCGTACCGTCAGCCACGCGGATCAACACGCTCGTCGCTCCCCACCGTGCTGGCCCGATGGGGTCGTAGGACAGGATACGCGATCCTATATCGACGACTGGAAGCGACGCGGACTGCGATGCCGTTGGTCGAATGGAGAACAGTCGCCGGATCATAAACGGTGGATTGGCTGGCTTAAGGCTGCCACCGCCCATTACCGCAGCCATCCGACCCCTTCGATGAAGCGGTTGGGGCAGACTACGCGGCGCGGCGATAGCTTGCCCCCCGCGGCGTGGACGTTCGCACCCGATGATACCCACCTGATCGGTGTTCGTCGCAATGCCGGGGAACGGATGGCATCGGACCGCCGCCCCCCGGATGATCTCTTCATCCTGCTTCTCGCCGGACAGACCTTCTATTTCTGGGGGTCGACCGATCCGAATCCCAGCCCGGGTCGGGAAGGCTTCCTCGTGGAGGGGCAACACCGTTACCGGCTCAACTGGCACAACATCGGCCAACAGCGGCGCGAAAAGATCTACAAAGCGGCCCGCCCGGCAGGGGAGGGGGTGATGGTCATCCGCGACGTGCACGGCCACGACGCCCTGACGGATGCCAACCGTCGTGACGGATTTGACGTGCAGCCCAACCCGACCTTCAATATTCACTGGAGCGGTATGGGCATCAGCAACTGGAGTGCCGGCTGTCAGGTGATCAGCGGAAAGAATTACCGCAACGATTCCGGTGACCTGATCAGTTGCGCGGACTACGTAGCCCGGACCGATCGGGAGCGCGGGGAGCGGCGCAGCGAGCAGGGACCCCGACTAACGATGGGCGCCTATACCGTGCTAAGCGATCTGGTGCTATGCTATACCCGGCAGCAAAATTTAGCGGAAAAGCCTACCTTTCTGTACACACTCATACCGGAAGAGGCCTTTGACGAGGTGGACGGCATTCGTCGGTCCGAGCTTTCCGATACGGTGCAAAGGCTACGCTCCGAAGGCTTCTTCTAAACACAAATCATAATCCCCAACCATGGCGGAGAACAAATCACTGTGGGACTTCATCGAGGACATGGCAACGCTGGACGTCGTCACCCTCACCGGCAACCTGACCGTAAAGGTCAATGATCTGCAGACGGAGGGATCCATCGACGGAACGGACAAGCCGATCAAGTTTGCCGGCATCATGCAGCAACTGGAAGGAAACATCCTGAAGAAGGACGCCAAAATCAGTGCCCTCGCTGCTACCCACGTATCCATCGACAAGGATACCGTGACCTTCGTCAAGGAAAATCTTTCCCCGGAGGAGGCCGTTTATCTGGACTTCCACAACGAGACCGTCAAGGCGGCGGGCATTGCGCGGGCGGCCATGGCCGACGGTATTGCCAAGCTCTTCGTCGGAAACAAAAAGTAGCCGATAGTGCGGGTTACCGAGCTCATCGAGGGTGCCCGCCGTCTGCAGGACGGGAAACAACGCGAAAGGGGAGCGGCCCAGGTACGTACGGCCGTCGAAGAGGAGATGCCCTTACGCTACGCGATGCCCCTGCCTCCGGAGGTGGAGACTACATTCCATCGCCGGGGCCAGCCGACGCGAACCCGACGCGGGCAGTGGCACGAACTCGTTCAGCACCTGACCGACCTGGCGTATCTGCGGCCTACGGAACTACAGGCTTGGCACGAACACCGGGAAGCGAGCAATCCGCCAACGGAAGAATTACTGCGGGCGGTAGTTGGAGGTGTGATAAATTTTGTCACAGAAGACGATTACGCCCCCCTTCGGATGCTTCCGCCACCGCCTGCCTTGTCGCTTAGGGAGCAAATAGAATGGACGGAGCGCTATCTGTCTACGGTCGTATTTCGCCTCTCGCAGCTAACAAGCTTCGACAATGAGCTCCCGGTCCGGACGGACTATCGCGTTGGGGAGCCAACGGCCTACGGACGCTCGCTGGCTTTTCGGATGCGGGCGCTGTTCTTTGATTACCGGAGCGCCCGCCATACCACCCGACGAAAGATCTATTTCGACGCTTCTTTACTTCCTCAGTTGGTTGCACTCACGTCATTCATTGCCGGTGCATCGACCCTGGCCCCTTCGGCCGGCGATGAGGGCGTGGACCCGGAATTGCAACGACTGCTACTCGACGGGGACCACCTCTTCGATGCCTATCGCGCGCAAAATCGGGTCGGTCCGGATGGATCCGGTCGAATGTACCTTCAGTACCGGCTCCGGGCGGATAGTCCGCCCGTGGACGAGGCAGCGGATCGTCGGGAAGGTCGCCTGCGCCGTCGGGCGGAACGCTGGGTGCGGCGGAACGACGACCGACTAGATACCGGCAGCAATCATTTTGGGGTGCGGCTGATGCAGTTGAGCCTGTGGCGGGCAGGTTTCTACACCGGCCGGCTGGACGGCGATGTTGGCCTGCTCACCCACCTGGCTTTAATTGGACTCATCGAGCAGGAGCGGGAATACGGCAACATTCGGGACCGCCGACTGGATCGCGTGCTCCTTCCGGTGACTGAAGGGACCGACTGGGTAGTCGACTTCAAATTACTGGCTCGCCTACTCGAACGCTACATCCCGCCGCCGCTCGAGGAGGCTAAACGGGAGGAAGACGAAATATGGGAGCGAATCCGCGCGTCGGGGCAGGAAGAGCAGCTTGACGAAGCTTTCGTCAGCCGGCAGCGCGAAGTGAAGCCCTACTACGGGGAGCTTGCCCGGCACCCCGCGCGGCGGGTGTACTACGGGATTCGGGGCCTGATCCGGGGAGCCTTCCGGGCGGTCGGGCGCATCATCAAATGGGTCGGTGGGGTAGTGGAGGAAGTACTCGGCGCGGTATTTGACTTTGTCAAATCTCTGGCGAAGCGACTGCAAGAGGGCATCGGCATGTTTCTGGCCGGCTTTCGGTTTTTTGCTCACTACCTGCTGGGTAGACCGTTCATATCCTTGGGGGCGGAAGGAGAGGCCGGGCAGCACCCTGTACTATTTACCCGCTTTCGTATTGATTTCGATGTGGTTTCCTTCATCGATCGCGGGGCGGGTACGGAGGACGTAGCCCGGCATATGGCATACTTGCAAAGAACGAGAGCGGGCGCGACGTACTTTCTCGATGTCGTGGCCACCTGCTTGCAAACGGTAGCCCTGCTACAACCCCCCCTGGGCTGGTTGCGGCTGGCCGTTCTTCTGGCGCGGGTCGTACATGGTTTTCTACGGGACGATACCCGGCCCGCGAGAGCGGTTGCCTGACTTAGCGGATTAGGCCGGTTTCTGGGCTGCTTCGAAGAGATGGAGCAGATCGCCCAGTCGACCTTTAAGTTCGGAGCGGTCGACGATGAAATCCAGGAAACCGTGCTCGAGCAGGAATTCTGACGTCTGGAAACCTTCCGGCAATTCTTTCTTGATGGTTTCCTTCACGACACGTGGGCCCGCGAAGGCGATCAGGGCTTCCGGCTCGGCCAGGTTGATGTCACCGAGCATGGCGTAGCTGGCGGTGACGCCCCCGGTGGTCGGATCAGTCATCAGGCTGAAATAGGGGACACCCGCACGGGCCAGTTGACTCAGCTTGGCACTGGTTTTGGCCATCTGCATCAGGCTGAAGGCCGCTTCCATCATGCGGGCTCCGCCCGTCTTGCTGATGATCAGCAGGGGAGTGCGGGTTTTGAGGGCCTCGTCGATGGCGAAAGCAATCTTTTCACCCACTACGCTGCCCATGCTGCCGCCGATAAAGCTGAAGTCCATGCAGGCAATCAGGAGGGGGCGGCGGTTGAGTTTCCCGCGGGCGACACGAATCGCATCAGCCAGGCCAGTTTTTTTCTTGGCCGCCTTCAGGCGGTCTTTGTAGGATTTGAGGTCCTTAAACTGCAGGACATCCACGGCTTCCATATCCGCTTCGTATTCCTCGAAATTACCGTCGAAAATGAGGTTAAAGTATTCTTCCGATCCGATGCGCTCGTGGTAGTTGCAGCTCGGGCATTTGAAATCGTTCTCCCGCAGTTCCTTGCGGGTGACCGTTTCACTGCACCGCGGGCACTTATACCATAGTCCTTCCGGCGCTTCTTTTTTGTTCCGCGTTGCGGTCTGGATACCGTCCTTGAGTCGTTTAAACCATCCCATAGGGCGCAAAGGTACGTTGACCGCCGGACCTGGCCAATCGGATTTAGTTCGTTCTGAGCAGGACCACGCCCCCGATTACGGCCGCGATTCCCAGGATGCGTAGCCAATTGACCGGATTCTGCGGGATTCCGAGTAAACCGTAGTGATCGATTACCAGGCTGAAGATCATCTGCCCGGCCACCGTCAGGCCGATGGTTACCGCCACCCCCAATCGAGGGGCCAGCACGATAATGGCGAAAACATAGAAGCCGCCGAGGACGCCCCCCATCCAGTAATACCAAGGGATTTCGAAAGCCCGGCGGACACTCCCCAACTGGACCCCCGTGAGGAGGCAATAGGCGAGGAGCGCGATCCCTCCGGTAACAAAGGAAATCAGGGCTCCGTAGACGGCGCTGCCCACGGCTTTCCCCATGCCGCTATTGAGGCCGGCCTGTACCGCCAGCATGGCTCCGGCTACGACGGCCATCAAAAAAAGGAGGAATTGCTGCATGGGCCTCGGTGGTACTACGTATGTTTGTCGCCGCAAAGTAGAAACTAATGCTGAGAGAGTTTAATACCCTGACCGCCGAAGAGCAGCAGGTAATGTTCGATGCCATCCCCCTGATCACCATTCTGGTGGGCGCCGCCGATAATCAGCTCGACGAAGTCGAGCTGACCGAAGCGCAGCGACTGGCCGACATCCGCAGCTACAATAATCGTGGTCGTCTGAATGCCTACTACGAGCAGATCGATGAAGGCCTGACTGACCGCATCCAGGAGCTGTACAACGGCATGACGAATGGCGTCGAAGCCCGGGAAAAGTACATTGTCAAGCAACTGAGCAAGCTCAATACGATCCTGCCTAAGCTACGCGAACCCTACGGCTACCTGTATTACCACAATTTCCGCACTTTCGCGCGGCATATCGCGGAGTGCCACGGCGGCTTCCTTCGCTTCATTACGGTGGGGCCGAAAGAGGCTAAGGTGATGGAACTTCCCATGCTCCACCCGGTCCCCAAGCCACCGGAGGACGAGTTCCCCAATCTGCTCGGCTAGCCGAAGGCGTTTTGTTATGTGCCGCCGCCCGGGCTATTTTGACCCAACCAAATGAAACCTATGAGCAAGCTGGCACTCCATTGGCAAATCTTAATCGGCATGGCCCTGGGGGTGGGCTTTGGCGTCCTCGCGGCCAGTTTGGGCTGGGGCGACTTCGTTAGCGATTGGGTCAAACCCTTCGGCACGATCTTCATCAACAGCCTGAAGCTGATCGCAATACCCCTGATCGTTGCTTCCCTCATCAAGGGGATCACCGATTTAAAGGATATTTCCAAGCTCAGTACGATGGGCGTTCGTACCATCGGTCTCTACATCGGTACGACCGTAGTGGCGATCGTCGTAGGCCTGCTGATCGTGAATATCGTGGCTCCGGGTCGCAGCATCAACGAAACCACCCGCGATAACCTGCTTAACGATTTCGCGCAGGACGCCGGTAACCAGATCACCGCCGCCAGCGCGCAGGCCGAGTCTGGTCCGCTACAACCGCTGGTGGACCTCGTACCGGATAACATCGTCGCCGCCGCCAGCAGCAACGGGAATATGCTTCAGGTGATCGTGTTTGTCATTTTCTTCGCCGTGGGGCTTATCCTGATCGATCCAAAGCGGGCCCAGCCGGTAAAGGACTTTTTCGATGGCGTCAACGAGGTAGTGCTCAAGCTGATCGATCTCATTATGCTCGCCGCACCCATTGGGGTTTTCGCGCTCTTGGCGTCCCTCGTGGTGGAAGCACCTAGCAAAGACTTATTCGTGGCGCTCATCATGTACAGCCTTTGCGTATTGCTCGGCCTGGGTATTATGATCTTTGGGGTATACCCGATGCTCGTCAAGGTATTCACCGGTCGGAGCTACCGCAATTTCTTTGCCGGCATGAGTCCCGCGCAACTACTCGCCTTCAGTACGAGTTCGAGCGCGGCCACCTTACCGGTCACCATGGAGCGGGTGGAAGAGCATTTAGGTGTTGACGAGGAGGTGACCAGCTTCGTGTTACCCATCGGCGCTACCATCAATATGGACGGAACCAGTCTTTACCAGGCTGTCGCGGCGGTGTTCATCGCACAGGCGTACGGCATGGGATTGGACCTGGGCGACCAGATCACGATCGTCGTTACCGCCCTGGCGGCCAGCATCGGTTCGGCTGCTGTGCCCGGGGCCGGCATGGTTATGCTCGTCATTGTGCTCGGCCAGGTGGGGATCCCCGAAGTGGGGCTGGCCCTGATCTTCGCCGTCGACCGTCCGCTGGATATGTGTCGTACCGTGGCCAACGTCACGGGTGATGCCACGGTGGCTATGCTGGTTGCCAAATCCGTTGGTAAGCTTGGGGAACCCCGAGAGCGGCAGCTGGACGACTATTATCCGAACGCTAGTCGGTAGCCGGCCCGACCGCGATGTTGGCCAGCCGGTAGTAGCCGTCGGTAATCTCCATTTCAGGCACAAAGCCCAGCGGAACGTCTCCGCCGTCGCCCACCTCGTCCAGCAGGCGCACACCGAATGCGTATTCTCCCGCGGGAAAATCCTCGGGAACCAGGAAATCGTAACTGAGCCAATTCGCCAGGTGCAGTTCACCAACGGTATTCGCCCCCGAGGGCAGGGAATAAACCTTGGCTTTCGGACCGGTCAGGATCGCCTCCATCGTATAGCGCGCATTTGGATCTACGCTGCCTACCGTGCGCCACTCCATCTGCACATCGAATTTTTCACCGGGGGCAACGGTTTTAGGGATGGTGAGGGCATACACGTAGTGGCCCACTCCGTCGACCGGCTTGGTCACGACCTGGTCGCTTAGGTCGATGTTCTGCCGGTCTTCGTTCCCGCATGAAAATAGGCACAGCAGAATGGAAAGGAGCAGGTAAGGGATAGGAGGCGTCATGGTCATAAGATCACGCGAAGCATGCTTAATGTTTGCCCCGCAAAGATGTTAAACGCCATCCCCGGCCGAACTACCGTTACCCGTTACGTATTTGTCCATATAATATGGGGACTTCCCACCCTGTATGCCGGATAGGCCAGCCAAAATCCGGATTCTGCCTACCTTGTTGTGTGGCTTCCACCCGGAGGCTTGCTATTGACCGGGTAAGGAAGAAAAGCGGACGGACACGTTCGCTTCCTCCTATTCCGTTTTTGTTAGAGTCACTGTACAACTTACGACGCCAAACCACTTAGTAGATGAGATCACTTTTCGTAATACTTGCCAGCCTGTGGTGGGGGCAAGGCTACGCCGCACAGGTCTATCTTCTTTTCAGCCAAGAATGCGGGGAACGTATTCGCTACGAACGCACGGTGGAGGATGTCGCCCAGATGGACTACTTTTCCTATAGTTTGCCGGCCGGCTTCGGTATGCGGATGCTACTGGAAACCGACGCCGCCGGCGCAACGGTCCGTAACCGCCGCCCCGAGGAGGCGCTTTCCTGTGCCAGTTTTACCATAACGGAAGATCAGGCGGCACGCATTAACGACGGGGTGGATCACCTATTTATGCTGACAGCTTTACCAGACGGTGGTTACCGCCAGGAACCCGTACTTATGGCGGCCATCCTGCATGAGATGGACGGTCGCATCAGCTATCGGTCGCCCCTGGCTTCCTATTCATTCGACCGGGAAAACAGCGTCATTGGTGTCAATTTGGATACGGGAGAAGAAGGCGCGGATGTTCAATTCGAAGGACAGCAGGGTAGCGGCTGCGAACGAACCTACCTCCTCCGGCAGCATAAGCCGGGAACCGCCTATCCGTATATGACGTACCGCATCGCTCCCGATCTGGGTGTGGTCGAACGTCACCTGACCGGCGACGGCCGCTTTAGCAAGGGTGAGTCCATTGTTGCGGTCCATGTAAATCAGCAAGGGCTTTCGGAGTATTTACAGGGCAACTGCGAAAAGTCCACCCCGGCGACCACCTTCGTTCCCCTCTACATCGAGCCCGACCCCGTAACCGCCGCAAATCCAGCCGGCCCACAAATCGCCGAGGCGGAGACCAAAACCGTCGAACCTACGCCGACTACCGCTTCGAGCGGAGCGGCGTACACTACCACGCCATCCATTACCGCCGAACCGGCAACGATACACACCGTCTCCGCCGGTGAAACCCTTTATGCCATTTCCCGTCGCTACGGGGTTACCGTCATGGAAATTCAACAAGCCAATCAGCTCAGCGGCAGTACGATTAATATCGGGCAGCAGCTGGTGATAGCCGGCAGCAGAGCCACGGCACCGGCACCGGCAACTTCGCAAGTAAATATTCCTCCGTCCGCGGATCCGATGCCTACTCCTGCCCAATCCTCCCAAGTGCAGGTGGTCGTCCCCCCCGCGGCCGACGCGCAGCCACCTTTAAACCCGTCTTCGTCCACACCACAGCCCGTGTACGGTAGCGAAAACACTTCCGAATATCACGTTGTAAAAGCAGGGGAAACATTCGCCAGTCTTGCCAGACGCTACGGCTACACTACCGAGCGCTTCAAGGAATTCAATAACATGTCGGAAGCACCCGTGGCGCTGGTCGGTCAGCGATTAAAAACAAGCCACTGCAGTTGTCCGCCGACAGCGGAAGAGAATAGTCGACCGGCGCCAGCTACCACGGTGGATGTCCCCTCCGCTCCCGAAGATTATCCCGTCTCCTATCCCACTTCCCAGCCGGTTGTGCCTCCGTCACAGTACCAACCCGTGAGTACGATGGACGAAGGCGGTACGAACGAGGAGGAATACAGCAGGCCGAATATCGGTCCACCTGCCTACGGCGCCCCGCTGGAGCAAGACCGCGCCGTTCACGTTGTCAAGGACGGAGAAAGCCTTTACGGTATTGCCCGGCAATACCGGATGACCGTAGAGGAACTAAGGGAGTTGAACGAATTACTACCTGCTGACGTGATCGTTCCTTACCAAAAGCTATACGTAAACTAATGGGGGACTAACCGACTTCTAGCATAGCAGCCCCAAACTTCCTTCATGGTCCTCCTTCTCATTTTTGCGCTTTTTGCTATCGCCTTCAGTTTCCTCTGTTCGATCTTCGAGGCGGTACTACTTTCTATCACCCCTAGCTACGTTCAGATTAAAGTCGAGGAAGGGGGCCGGACGGGCGAACTACTGCAGCGGTTTAAGCGGGAGATCAACGAGCCGCTTACCGCTATCCTTTCCCTGAATACCGTCGCTCACACCGTAGGTGCCATTCTAGTAGGTGCTCAGACCGGCGCTGCTTTTGGAGAAGGGGGGTTTGAACTTCCCCTCATCGGCGCTACCGTGTCGTACGAAGTACTGGTCAGTGTCGTGATGACGATCGCGATCCTCATTTTCTCCGAAATCATTCCGAAGAACCTGGGTGCGACCTACTGGAAATCACTCGCACCCTTCACCGTGAAATCCCTGGACATCATGGTGAAGATTTTTAAAGTGCTTGGCGTAGTCTGGATCTCTAACAAAATTAACGTACTCATGGGTGGGGGAGACGCCCACTCGACGGCACTGACTCGTGTTGAATTTGCCATGATGGCTGAAGCCCAGACCAGGGAGGGGCAGCTTAAGGAGGAAGAGGGCAGAATTCTGCGCAACTTGCTGGAATTCGAATCCCTCACCGTACACGATGTAATGACGCCCCGCACGGTGGTGGTCGGAGCCTGGTCCAAATTGACCATTCGCGAATTTTACGAAAAATTCGACTCCAGCCCCTTCAGCCGTTATCCCATTTTCGGCGAAACCCGCGATCAGGTATTGGGATACGTACTCAAGGATATGGTCTACAAGGCGATCATAGAAAAGCGGGACGATGAGCCCGTTCTTGAACTAGTCCGGGATTTGCTTACCGTTCCCCAGGATACCTCCATTCACCAGCTGATCAACCTCATGCTGGAGCGTCGCCAGCCCGTGGCGTTAGTCGTTGACGAATTCGGCGGAATGGAAGGGCTAGTCACCATGGAGGACGCGATGGAAACGCTGCTGGGCCTGGAAATCATGGACGAGATGGACAGCACCCAGGATATGCAACGGTTGGCACGCGAGCGCTGGAAAGCCCGTGCCCGGGCGATGGGACTGGATATTCCCGAGCAGCAACAGGATGGCCTCTCGGACGGCGCTAAAGCAAGCGATACGCCTAAGACCGGGGGATCGCAGCCCGTAAACCAAGCTCAATAACTTCCGGCCGGATTACTATTCCCCCTTCAATACGGAAACGTAAGGCCGTACGCATTTGATGAAAGCCGTGGCGACCGCAGGCGCCGGGGTTCATATGCAGCACCCCTAATTTTTTATCCATCATCACTTTGAGGATGTGGCTATGGCCGCATATATAAAGATCCGGCTTTTGCTCCCGCAATACGTCTCTTACCCTGGCCGTGTACCGACCCGGGTAACCGCCGATGTGTGTCATAAATACGCGTAAACCGGACACCGTGAAATCCTGATTGAGAGGTAGGCGCCCACGGATTTCGGTGTCATCAATATTACCATACACTGCCCGCACCGGTTTGAACGCCTCAAGCTGGTCCAGTACCGCGGGATCGCCGATATCACCGGCGTGCCACAGTTCGTCGCAGGACTCAAAGTGCTTTAACAGGTCAGGGTCCAGGTAGGAGTGGGTATCGGAAAGAAGGCCAATCTGCATTATTCGGAATTCTTAGGCGGTATTTGCCAATGTTCAGGTTGCCGGCTACCGTCAGCTCAATAATCGGGACGGCGAATCTACCTTCATTGCCCTACGCGGCCTCGGAAGTGGAGAATATGAAATCGGTAGCGAAATAACCCAGAAACCACGATAAGTCAACGAGGCAAAAAATAACAAAACGATCCAACGGGGCTGACCTGGATCATCTGATCGAAGCTGGATAAACCCCAATGATAATGTGCCCTCCCGGGGCCATTTCCACGATTGGGTAAGCGAAGATGTCTTCCCGGGCCAGGGCTTGCTCCCGGTGTGTGGGATAGTAAAATTCAGTGGCAAAATAATCCGCTTCGTGCCACTTATCGACTTCCCTATACTTCACCCGTGTCTCCGGAGGTAATGCGCGCAAGTTCGTCATGCAGGCCCACCCGTGACATTTTACGTTGCGGTATTCCCCCTCCGGAATATCGCGCCCGATCATCTCGAACGCCCTGCGGTAGCTAACACCCCAGTAATCGAGTTCGTACTGGTCGAGTAAACTCGGGCCGTTCCACACCGACTGATTAAAGTAGACCTGCTGGTGTGGGTGTATACGCACCATCGTGAAAAACGTAAGCGCGATACCGCCACCGAGCACCACCGCAGTAATGCGTGGCTTCCATTCGTACGCCTGATGCAATCCAACCATGGCGATATACAAGAGGCCCGGATATATAAAGTAAAGATGCCGCCAGCCCTGGTATAAGCGGGCTTGCAGAATCAGGGCGGCCAGTAAAGGGGCCAGGGTCAGGCCGAGCATTAGTAGGTCGGTCCGTCCCGCGGGATTATTGTAGAGCTGCAGTCGACGAAGCGATTGCCACAGCCCCACGATTACCACGACCAAACCAATCGCCATAAACAGGAGATAAGCAATCGGCGTAGTTAGCCCGATCCAGGTGGGAAGGTAATACCAGGGTATAGTGCCTGGGTTAAGGGTTTCACCCATGAATAGCACCATGCCGTCCCAGTGGTAGTCCGCAACATTGGTTACCGATCGCAAGAGTCCATCTCCCTGATCCATGTATATGTGCGGGTTCCAGAGCGCGCCTATGGGGAGTGCTATCACGAAATAGGTCAGCAGTTGTCCTGATTTATGGCGAAGCGCTGGGGCAGTAAAGGCGTCGTAAGCAACCAAGACCACCGTGGCCATCGGAACCAGAATGCTGGCCTGACGACTACCCAGAAGAATACCCGTGGCCAGCGCGTGCAGCAGCAAACTCCCCCGCGTACGTAGCTTCAAGTAGCGAACGAGGGTAAAGGTAGCGACCGTGTAGAGGGACAGCATCACGACGTCCTTGGGGTCGAAGAAGGCGTGGGCGAACATGCGCGGACTCAAGACGAGCATCATCGCTCCGACCAGGGGATACCATTGTCTATCCGGCCAGCGATAGCGTAGCAGGCGGTGAAAGGCAATGACCGCGGTGAAAAACAGTAGAAATTGCAGGATGTGCCGCAGTCGGAAATAGGTGAACTGACTTCCATCAAGTCCGAGGACGATCTCCGTCAAGAGTGAAGTCGCGGGGAAGAACATCCCGTAGGCAGGCATGGCTCGATATAACCTCTCCAAACGAGGTGCTTCGAGATCAAATAAGTCCGCCCAGTAGGTTAGCATCACCCGTCCGTGATCGCGTTGCAGCGCCTCGTCCATGCTTACCCCGTAGTCGTCGAGGATGAATAAACCGATGACCAGAAAAGCTAAGAAGAATAGCGCGGTAGTCACTCGGCGGATCACGGTGTACGATTGAGTTAGCTCAGTAAATCGAGGGCTGCTGCCAGCAAAGATCGGCTTTCCCCCTCTTCCAAGTCCCCATTTTCCGCAAATTTCAGGTCAGCTTGTGCTAGAGGAACGTTGGCCGGAATGCGGGCATGTAGTGCTTGTAGCGACCATAGTAGCGACTGCATAACGTGCTCACCGCGGGGAAGGGTAGGGGGAAAAGTTATGGGTAGCACCATTTTTCCATCGGCCTCTCCGGAGGTCGCCAGCCAATCGAGCGCGTTTTTTAGCACTCCGGGAAGGTTGTCCAGGTAGGCAGGCGTACTAATAATTATAGCCCGGGCTTGCCGCCACTGTTGCCGCCACGTCAGGACCATCTCCGGCCAAGGAGACCGATCGAGATCCGGTTGATAGACGGGAAGTTGGGCGGGGTTGATCGACCGGATCAGACGCACCGGTGTCAAATTCGCGCAGGCGGACAGTAATAGACTGTTCTGGCTATCCGGTTGGGGAGAACCCGAAACCGTTAGAATATAGGGGAGGGGAGGAATTAGTCTTCCTCTTCGTCGGACTCGTCGTCCTCTGCTAATTCATCGAGGTCGATGTCGGCTTCCTCGATTTCATCGTCGTACTTATCACCGTACTCTTCGCGGGCTTCGTCGGTCAGCATGCCGTCGTCATCGTAATCATCATCGTCTTCGATGATCAGCTGAGCTTCGGACTTCGTCATCCGAATCAGGTAATACTTCTCCGTCGTTTCGAAGGGGAGGGCACTTGCAATCTTGCCGTTCACGTCGGTGAAGCGGATCAGGTTACGCTCGAAGCCGTTGGGATAATTCAGCTTTATCTGCTCAAGCAGCTCATCGTCGAGCTTGTCGTAATTCTTGATGACACGGGGCTTGCTCATATCAGGGGATAGGTCGTTCGGTGGTTTATGGAACGGGGCGCGAATGAAATTTCGCGCCCCGCCATGAAAGTTAATTATTTGGCTACGCTCAGCGATTGCTTGTGGTCGGCAAGGAATTTTTCCAGTCCGCTATCGGTGAGCGGGTGCTTAAACAAGCTGTCGAAGCTGCTCAGCGGGCAAGTTACTACATCGGCACCGGCTTTAGCGGCTTCGACGATGTGCTTACCGCTGCGGATAGAGGCGGCGAGAATCTGGGTTTCGAAGCCCTGGATCGCGTAAATCTCGGCGATATCCGAGATGAGGGTCATGCCTTCCCAGCCAATATCGTCGATACGACCGATGAATGGGCTGACGTAGGTAGCACCGGCTTTGGCAGCCAGTATGGCCTGGCCCGCACTGAAGACCAGGGTACAGTTGGTGCGGATACCGTTTTCGGTACACCAGGCCAGGGCCTTGACACCTTCGCGGATCATCGGGATCTTGACTACGATATTGTCGGCAATCTTGACCAGCTCGCTGGCCTCGCGCTTCATGCCTTCCAGGTCGGTGCTGATGACTTCTGCACTGACGTCGCCATCGGTGATCTTGCAGATTTCAGCGTAATGGTTACGTACGTTCTCTTCCCCGCTGATGCTTTCTTTAGCCATCAGGCTGGGGTTGGTGGTTACGCCATCAAGGATGCCGAGGCTTTCGGCTTCGCGGATGTCATCGAGGTTGGCGGTGTCTATGAAGAATTTCATAAGTAGGTGATTTGTGTCTTTAATTGGGGCTAACATACCACCGCCCGGGATGTTTCCCAGCATTCTGGCTAATATCCGGCCATCTTCGGGCGATATTTTCGTCCCGATCACTTTTCCGATGAGTATTGTTAGTGTAAGTCGACCAATATGCGTACCTTTGCGGCCGGCAAACCGGCTGCCCCCTGGCGGGAGTAGGCCGGTCTTCTATAACAAAAGGACAATACGTCACCATGCCAGTTAAAATTCGCCTCCAGCGCCGGGGCCGCCGCAAGCGCCCATTCTACCATATCGTCATCGCGGACGCCCGTGCCCCCCGCGACGGTAAGTTTATCGAAAAGATCGGTACCTACAACCCGATGACCGTTCCCGCTACGATCGAGCTGGACCGCACCGCAGCCTACGACTGGCTGATGAAGGGAGCGCAGCCCACAGACACCGTTCGGGCCATCCTGCGTTTCAAAGGAGTTCTTTACCGTAAGCACCTGATGCGCGGAGTGGAGAAGGGCGCCCTGACCCAGGAAGAGGCCGACCAGAAGTTCCAGGAGTGGATCGATTCCAAGGAAGGAACCGTCGCCGAGCGTCGCGCCGCCCAGGAAAAGAAGGAGGCCGAATTCCGCGCCTCCGTATCCGGTACGCCTCCCCCCGAGCCTGAGCCCGAAGCCGCTCCCGCTGAAGAAACCGAGGCTACCGATTCTGCCGAAAGCGAAGAGACCGCCAAGCCCAGCGCCACCGCCGAGCTTGATGCCGCACTCGCTGAAGGGGCCGGATCAACCGAAGAAAGCCGTAAGGAAGCTGCTGACGTAGCCGGCGAGGCCAAGGCCGAAGCTGACGCCGCGGAAGCTGCCGGTGAAGCCCTCGAAGAAGCCAACGAAGGTGAAGGTGATGCCGCCACCGGTAACATCGACAAGGAAGTCTAATCAACAGCACTTCCCATGCCGGAAGCCCCATCAGCTCACCGCTGATGGGGCTTCTGCTTTATACGTATTCCCGCCAGGCCGCCATCAGTTGGCGGGTCACCGGCCCGGGCGATCCGTAGTCGCGCGTGGCGAAGCGGTCTCCTCCCAACACTTTCGTGATCGGCATGGCTCCCTTCACCGAACTGCATATAATAGCCTCGTCGGCTTCCAGCAGGTCCGTTACCGAAACCGATCCTTCCTGCGTAGCAATACCGAGGCTTGCCGCCACGCGTAACAGATGCTTGCGCGTAATGCCGAGCAGGACGTTTTCCCCGGGCGTCATTAATACTCCATCGCGGACGATAAAGAAATTGGACCGGTCGCTTTCCCGTACGTGGTCATCGCGGTCGACATAAAGTGGATACTGGGCACCAACTTTCTTAAGCGTCGGTTGCAGTCGAATTCCTTCGATGTAATCGATCGACTTCACTTGTGGAAGCTGTCTTTCGTAGACGTGCAACAGGGCGGTGCAGCCCTTTTGATAGAAATGGGGAGCGGGTGCTGAAAAGGCATAGGGTAGCGCCAGTAAATTCGGTGCCTGGGGGGTGTATCCGTCTTCCGCGTAGCCTCCCGTGAGGACGAATCGAATCCCGCCATCTCCTACGGTGTTACGGCCGATTAGCTCGCGGACGATCTCTTCCAATTCCCGATCGGAGAGATCGAGGGGAAGCCGGAGTCCATCAGCGCTTCGGCGAAAACGAGCCAGGTGATCGCTAATGAAGCGGGGCTCCCCCCCTTCGTATCGGAAGTAATCGAAGACGCCATATCCACGGAGGATAGACAGGTCGGAGACGTGCAAGGCCGCCTTCTCGCGGCTTGTATAGACTCCATTGAAGTAGACGGTATCAAGCATCCGCTAAAGGTAGCGTTCCGCTGAAAACAAAGGTAGCGGGTCCGATCAGCCGGATATGCTGAAAGGTCGACCCGACGCGTTCCCCGGTTACCGCCAGTTCCCCTCCACGCGCCCGTACGCCGAGGTGGAATTTTCCGGAGCCCCGTGGCTCTCGCCGGTATAGTTCGCCGATGGCCGCGGCCGTCACGCCCGTCCCGCAGGCAAGGGTTTCGTCTTCCACCCCCCGTTCATACGTTCCGATGCGCAGGCCTTCCGCGTCGGCTTCGACGAAATTGACGTTGATACCGTTGGTGGCAAAGGGGGGCGAACGGCGTATGCTCCGACCGGAGGTGGGCACATCTATCTCATCCAGGTTCGGAACGAAGCGCAGGTAGTGGGGAGAGCCGGTATCCAGGATCAGGTCTTCGC
This sequence comes from Lewinella sp. IMCC34191, assembly GCF_003390935.1. Classification (GTDB taxonomy): domain Bacteria; phylum Bacteroidota; class Bacteroidia; order Chitinophagales; family Saprospiraceae; genus Neolewinella. The sequence continues at coordinate 64,590 of NZ_QNQZ01000015.1, forward strand.
CGATACGTTCGATGGTATTGACATCCTGCATGCCAAGCGCCACGGTACCGTTCTCCAGGATGGTGGCATCGTGGGGCCCGTCGATCGCTAGAAAACGGTAAGTCGTGCGTTCGATGCCGCGCTCGCGGGCAAAGCGGACGATGCAGCGTCCACCGTTTCCGCACATGGTGCTCTCCCGGCCATCGGAGTTATAGTAGATCATCCGAAAATCGAACTCGCCATCGCCGGGCGCCAACAGCATCAGGCCATCGGCACCTACGCCGAAGCGCCGGTCGCAAATGCGCGCGATGTCCGCCTGGGTAAGGCGCGGGAGGAGCAGTCGCTCCCGGTCGTCGCAGATCACGAAATCGTTTCCCGCGCCCTGGTACTTAGAAAATTCAATGACCATCTAATTGTCGCGTTGCTGATGAAGGGTATCGGCGGCGGCCCGTTCGCGTTCTGCTTTTTCCTGGTAGTACCCGCGCGATTCCGGTTGTTCCAGGGGATCGTCGAACCCAACGGGAACGTCCATCGTGTAGTGGCGGTAGGCGGCCAGTGCCGCTAGAAACAGGATTATCACCAGCCCGATAAGGGAGATGCGCCAGCCAAATATGTTGCCGGAGGAGGAGTCGGAGGAATTGTCGTATGGAGAGAACACGTCGTAAAGGTAGGTCAGAAAGGAGGTAACAATGGTAGGCCGCCGAGCGTTGTGAGTCCGTATGGCAACACGCTGGGTAATCCTTGTCATAGCGGTCGCATTCTGCTCCGCCCTCTTGGGTGTACTGGCGGGCCGTTACCTGACCCTGCGGGAATTTCAACACGTGGAATCGGCCGCCGAGATTCGCGATGAATTGCGCTTACGCACCTTTGCCAGTAGTGCGCCGACTGATTTTATATCCGCCTCCGAACGGGTCATGCCGTGCGTAGTATCCGTGCGTTCCTACCAATCTCCTTCCCTGCTTCCCGGCCTGGGGCAGGGGGCCGTTACGACGGGATCCGCGGTGATCATATCGGCCAACGGCTACATCGCGACCAATAACCACGTAGTCGAGGGCGCCCGGCGCATACGTGTCACGCTGCCCGATCGCCGGGAATTCAACGCGCAAGTCATTGGAGCAGACGAGAGCACCGATCTGGCATTGCTCAAGATCGATGCGGAAAACCTAACCGCCGCTGTTTTTGGCAACAGCGACAGTCTGCGGGTAGGGGAGTGGGTCCTCGCCGTGGGAAATCCCTATAGCCTCAATAGTACGGTCACTACCGGTATCGTATCGGCCAAGGGGCGCAGCATTGATGTGCTGCGATCAGACGACCGGATCGAAAGCTTTATTCAGACCGACGCGGCGGTCAACCCCGGCAACAGCGGCGGCGCGCTGGTCAATACCGCGGGCGAGTTAATTGGTATCAATACCGCCATCATCACCAATAGCGGCCGTCACGAAGGCTATGCCTTTGCCATCCCCGGTAACCTGGCGCGGCGGGTTCTCAATGACCTGCGAGACTATGGGGAGGTCAAACGAGCGGTGATGGGCGCCTGGATTCAGGCACTGAACGACGCCCAGGCCAAACAACTGCGGCTGCCTACGGCTCGCGGCGCGGTAATCACCGACCTGACCCCTGCGGGCCCGGCGGCCCGGGGCGGCCTGGAAGCGGGTGACGTCCTGATCGCCCTGAATGCGGCCCCCATTAATTCCAGTTCCGAATTGCAGGAACAACTCAGCCGCTACCGACCCGGCGAAACCGTGCGGGTCACCTACATCCGCAACGGCCGCACCCGAGAGTTGAGCGTCCTGCTCCGGAATAAGGAGAACCAGCCCGGTCTTCTGGTGAGCGAAAAGTCCGATGATCTCCTGCACGCCCTCGGATTCACGGTGCGCGGGCTCACCTACGAGGAATACGACACCTACTCCGACGGCGGCGTAAAGGTCACGGCGGTCTTTCGTGATTCTCCCGCCGAGCGCCGGAATCTGGAAGTGGGCTTCATCATCACCGGCCTCAACGGCCGAAGGGTGGCGAACATCGAGGACCTGATCATGGGGCTGACCGAAAAGGAAGACCGGCTCATCAAAGGGCGCTATCCCGACCGCGATCGTGCGTTTTATTACCAACTGAAAGAGTAAGCGGCGGGAAAAATTTCCAGGAATAGCTGGCGGTAGCAAATATGCGGGAAAGCCCGTCGTTATAAGCCTATACATCATTTAATACCGTGATGCATCCAGACATAATGTCAAGATGGATCACCGTCGGCGATGTACGTGAATTCTACTATTGTACCATTCATAAATCTCTTTTCGTGATTTCACCTTTACGCACCTTCGGTGCTCTGCTTGTTCTGGCATTTATCAGCCTTACTGCCTGCCAGGACGTACAGAAAACCTTTTACATCCAGAATAAATCGTCTGAAACCGTGGTGATGGTCGTCAGTGATCCGATCTGCGACCAGTTCAAGATCCTGAAATCCTTGGAGAAGGATGGCAAGATTACCCTGAGCCCGGGATTTGAAACGACCTTCCTCCTGGGAGAAGGCGGTTGGGACGACCGTACCGAGCGCTTCGACCTGCGGGATTGCGTCGAAAAGTCGCTGCAGCCACTGCCGGGCGACGAGGCCGGACCCGGCGAGAAGCCGAATTTTTTCATGAACCAGTACGGTTACAAGGACCACGAACTGAAGCTGATTTTCGAATAGTTTCCGTTCCGGACGGCACCTTCAGGGGGAGCCGGACTTGGCGGTCTAGCGATCAGCGGTATCTTTGACCTAAGTATCGCCTCCCCATGCCAAATGTCTCCCACCGCAGTACGACGGTGCCTCTGTCTCCCTTCCGTAAACTCATACCGCTGGCCGATCGGGCGAAGGCGTCGGGCAAGCACGTCTACCACCTCAACATCGGTCAACCCGATATCGAGACGCACCCCCAGGCTGTCGCCAAGTTCCGAAAACTACCCTGGCAGATCCTGGATTACAGTCCGAGCAACGGCATTGACACCTACCGCGAAGCGCTCTGCGGGTATTACCGCCGCTTCGGGGTAGAGGTCACCGCCGATGAGATCATGGTGACCACGGGCGGCTCCGAGGCCATCCTGTTTTTTATGCTGGCCTGTCTCGACCCGGGAGATGAGATCATCATCCCCGAACCCTTCTACGCCAACTACAACGGATACGCGCACATCGCTGACGTGCGGGTCGTGCCGATCACCTGTAGCATAGAAGACGGGTTCTGCATTCCCTCCGCGGAAGCCTTTGCCAGCAAGATCACTTCCCGCACGAAGGCCATCGTCATCACCACCCCCAATAATCCGACGGGGGCCTGCTATAGCCAGGAGGAGTTGGAGCGGCTTTCCGCCATCGTTCGCGAGCACGACCTCTTTTTCTGCGCCGATGAGGTCTACCGCGAATTCAGCTACGATAGTCCGCTGCAATCCATCCTGCAACTGCCCGGCCTCGAGGAACACGCGATCGTGATCGATTCGGTTTCCAAGCGCTACAGCGCTACCGGAGCCCGCGTCGGTTCCCTGGTCTGCCGGAACCTGCAGGTACGGGAATCTGTCGATCGTTTTGCCAAGCTCCGCCTCAGCCCGCCGGGATTGGGCCAGCGCCTCAGCGAGATCATGCTCGAAGATGACGGCGCATACCTCCAGGGGGTGAAGGAGGACTACCACCAACGGCGCGACACGGTCTATCGCCGGCTGTGCGCCATGCCCGGCGTATATACCTATAAACCAGGGGGGGCTTTCTACTGCTTCGCTCGCTTCCCGATCGAGGACAGCGAAGACTTTTGCCGTTGGCTCCTCGAGGAGTTCGAGCACGAGGGCGCGACCGTTATGCTTAGCCCGGGCCCCGGCTTTTACGCCACCCCGGGACTCGGCAACGACGAATGTCGCATCGCCTATGTGCTGAACTCCGATGACCTGGAAAAGGCCATGGATTGCCTGGAGGAAGCGCTGCGGGTTTATCCGGGGGCTACCGTCGATGCCGATGCCGCCCGGAGGGTGCCGACCAATTAGGGATCCTGGCGGATTTGTTGGGCCACTTGATCCAGTAAGACTTCATCTACCCACCGGCGGTATTGCAGCCCGCTGGGGTGCAGATCATCCTCCGCCACGAGAGCGGGCGTCTTCAGCCCTTCCCGGGAAATGGCTACGATGTCGTAAAAGGGTACGCCAAGGGAAATGCTTATCGCTTCGGCGGCAGCATTGAAGGCGTCGATATCGGCACTTACCTGCGCTCCGCCGCCCCCAAATGGCGTGTAGGCATAATCCGGAATGGACACCACGAAAACGGAACTGGTATCGCCACCCGCGTAGCGAATAGCGGACTCCAGCAGCGCGCGAAAGCGGCTGCGATAGCCATCGACGTTGAACCCCTGGTACTGGTCGTTGACCCCGATCAACAGACTGACTAGCTGCCAATCGGTTCCGGGGTCGGAAGCATGGAGGGCATTCGACAGGTTGTCCGTCCGCCATCCGTTGCGCGCGACGATCTCCAACGGCTCCAGCCGGATGCTCTCCTTCTCCAGCAAAGCCTGGGCGAGCTGGTTCGGCCAGCGTTCCTCGGCCGCTACGCTCGTACCGATGGTGTAGCTGTCGCCGAGGGCTAGGTAGGACAGGGTCGTATCTGCTTCCACGTTGGGTTGGGTTGTGATCGGCGATGGGGGGGCAACCTCCTCCTTGGTGCAGGCGACGAAGCAAAAGAGAAAGGTCAGTAAACTTAGCATGCGCATACGCTCAGCTACGCATGGAGAGCCGACCCGGTTTTCAGGAAGGGTAGCGGTATGATTTAACGGTATTGACAAAGGCCTTTACGCCATCCAGTGGCGTATCGGGGTACACCCCGTGTCCGAGGTTCGCGATGTGGTGCCGGCCAAAGCGCTGTAGCATCCCTTCGGTAGCCGCGGCGATCTGTGCCGGGTCGGCGTAGAGCTGCGTCGGGTCCATATTGCCCTGGAGGACTTTGTCGCCGACCTGCTCGCGCGCCAGCTTGATGTCGGCTATCCAGTCCAACTGAATAACCTGGCAGGGTAGTTGGGCGATATCGGGAATGGCGTGGCGCGCATCTTTGGCGAAGACCGTGACGGGAACGTCACCCAGCTCGTCGCAGATCAGCTTGATGTATCGCAGCGAAAATTCCCGGTAGTGGTCGGGTGGCAGTACCCCGGCCCAGCTGTCGAATACCTGGATCAGGTCGGCCCCGTGCCGGGTTTTCTCCTTCAGGTAGGCCGCCGTTGCGAGGGCGATTTTTTCCAGTAACTGGTGACTGAGTTCGGGGTCCTTGTACAGCATCCGGCGAGCCTTGCTGAAGGTCTTGCTCCCGCCCCCTTCTACCATGTAGGCAAAGATCGTCCAGGGGGCACCGGCGAAACCGATAAGCGGCACCCGATTGTCAAGCGCCTTTTTCGTGGCGTCCAGGGCATCGAACACGTACCCCAGATGCTCGGGGGCTTCGGCGGCGGGGCGCAGGTTAGCAATATCCGCCGCGGACGTAATGGTCTTCGGGAACCTCGGACCGACCTTCTCGACCATGGTATAGTCCAGGCCCAGGGCTTCCGGTATGACGAGGATGTCGCTGAAGATAATGGCAGCGTCTACGCCCAGTTCATCGACCGGCTGAACGGTCACCTCGGCGGCCAGGTCGGGGGTGGAGACGAGCTCCTTAAAGCCGCTCAGCCGACTGCGCAGGGCACGGTACTGGGGCAGGATCCGGCCGGCCTGGCGCATCAGCCATACCGGTGGGCGTTCGGTCACCTCACCGCGGGCGGCCCGGAGAAATAGATCGTTTTCGTACATGGCGCGAAGGTAGTTAGCCCGTCTTACAAGCCCACCACACGCGGACTAGGTTTGTACCGCCCCGACGTTAAAGCGCTCGACCGGCGCGTGGGTAGCCGCCTCGATACCGGCCGATATGTAGGCCCGCGTCTGCCGCGGATCGATGATCTCATCCACCCACAGGCGCGCGGCGGCGTAGTAGGGGCTCGTTTGCTCGTCGTAGCGTTCGGTAATCTCCTTCAGGATGTCGTTCTCCTCCTGCTCGGAGACTTCCTCGCCCTTCGCTTTGCGGCTGCCGACCTGGATCTGCAGCAATACCTTGGCGGCCTGCTCGCCCCCCATGACGGCCAGCCGCGCGGAAGGCCAGGCCAGCATCAGGCGCGGATCGTAAGCCCGACCGCACATGGCGTAATTGCCCGCCCCGTAGCTGTTACCGACCACGATGCTGAATTTGGGCACGGTGCTGTTGCTAACGGCACTGACCATCTTCGCCCCGTCCTTGATGATGCCTCCCTGCTCGGAGCGACTGCCGACCATGAATCCGGATACGTCGTGCAGGAAGACCAGGGGGATATTTTTCTGATTACAGACCATCACGAAGCGGGCGGCCTTGTCGGCGGAGTCGCTATAGATCACCCCCCCGAATTGCATTTCCCCCTTTCCGCTGCGGACGACCTGCCGGTTGTTGGCGACGATACCCACGGACCAGCCGTCAATACGGGCGTAGACGCAGAGGACCGTCTGGCCATACTCTTTTTTGTATTCCGTGAAGGTGCCATCATCGACCAGGGCACGTATGAGGGCGCGGCCGTCGTAGGGCTTCGACCGGTCCTCCGGCAGCACGCCTAAAAGCGTTCCGGGATCGTGTTCCCCGGGCTCGGCGCGATCGAATGCCGTTTCAATCTTCGGCGTCACCTTATCCATCAGGTCCCGGATGGTCTGCAGGCACTCCTTGTCGTCTTCGCACTTATAGTCGATGACCCCACTGACGGAGGCGTGCATCTTGGCTCCCCCAAGGTCTTCCTTATCCACCTTCTCGCCGATGGCGGCGCGCACGAGGTACGGCCCGGCCAGGAAGATGCTCCCCGTACCCTCGACGATCAGGCTTTCGTCCGACATGATCGGTAAATAGGCCCCCCCCGCCACGCAACTGCCCATCACCGCGGCGATCTGGGTGATGCCCAGCGCGCTCATCCGGGCATTGTTGCGGAAAATGCGTCCGAAGTGGTCGCGGTCCGGGAAGATCTCGTCCTGCAGGGGTAAAAACACCCCGGCACTGTCGACCAGGTAAATGATCGGCACGCGGTTCTCCATGGCGATTTCCTGGGCCCGCAGGTTTTTCTTCCCCGTGATGGGGAACCAGGCACCGGCTTTGACCGTCGCATCGTTGGCCACGATGACGCACAGGCGACCCGACACCCGGCCGTAGCCGGTGATCACCCCGCCCGCGGGGCACCCGCCGTACCCCGGGTACATCTCGTAGCCGGCAAAGGCACCGAACTCCAGGAACTTCGTGCCGGGATCGATCAGCTGGGCTACCCGCTCGCGGGCGGTCAGCTTGCCCTTCTGGTGTTGCTTGGCGATGCGACTTCTTCCCCCGCCTTCGTAAATCTGTTCGAGGCGGTGGTTGAGCCGGGAGAGCTGCAGGAGCATACTGTCTTCGTGCTCCGCGGCGGTTCGTTGGTCTTTGGTCATGATCGGTGGTTAGGCAGGCGAAAAGTACGATATTCGCGCCAACCCCCCGTGCCATGAACTACAGCGTACTCGGCCTCATCATCGAGATCTTACTCCTCGCCTGCGGCGTCTACCTCTACCTGTACGCCCGCGGCATCATCCGTCGCGGTAGCGGCGAGCGCGGGGAGCGGGCGGAGGTCTTTCGCCGGGAAAACGCCACCTGGATGCGGCTGCTTGGCCTGCTGTTGGCGGCCCTGATGCTGGTGAACGTGGTGCTGCATATCGGGGAGTTGGCGGGGTAGCTGCCTTTTGATCCGCAGAGCCAGGCTTTTATTTCTGGAACTTTGGTACACATGGTACCTGATTGACTTTTATCCACGACCCGTGGGCGGACGAACTCCGCCGTGCTGCGTTCAGCAGACCACTAATGAAACGGCGAGAACCCCCAATGGAGATCCTCGCCGTTGTACCCGGAACGGGAATCGAACCCGTACTCCCAGTACTGGGAACTGGATTTTACTTACCACTACGGTTTTCACCGCCGCCTATACTGCCAGGCGTTTGGGGTCTGGACTTTATCTTCACCTTACCCGTAGGCTTAGGTGCTCGCCGTCAAGTCTCTACACCTTCCCCGATCGATGACGTATCGGGGCTTGGCTCGGTATTGGCACTGATGTCACCACCAAAGCGTTCACCGAATTTGACGAGTTCTACTCCGGCAATTTCTTCCCGGGCAACCCTATGTTCTAAAGTCTACAGCATTGGTCGATAGCATTCTACAAACCTCCGCAATACTATAGGACTTTCGAACCGCATTCCGCAGATCTTCTTCGGTATAAGAGGTTCTTGTACCAGGAAGATATAAACAGCAAACGGAAATGCAACTGAGTCCAGCGCGTCTACCAATTCCGCCATCCGGGCGTGGTAGACCGCAAAACTAATCATATTGCCGGAATTCACAAGTCTTGATCATCGGTGATCAACAGGTAGTCATAGGCTGTGTCACCCTACCGCATAGTAAATCGCGCCACCTCGGCTCCCGCCGCGTCCAGTAGCCGAAGCGTCTCCCCCGAGCGCTCAAAGGTGGTGGTGCCCATCAGCGCCTCGATGAATTCTTGCTCTACCGGAAGGTCGGGGCAAGCCATCTTGGTGGCTACCGGGGGTGGGATATCCAGGTTCTTGCTATCCACCAGGCTGTATTCCGTGGAGTAGCGGTTGCAGCCCGCCATGCCCGAGAGCCACGCGCGGGCGCCGGCGAATTCGAGGGTAGGCTGGCTCTTGCCCAGGTCGACGGGTTCGCCGTTCAGGGAGGTCAATGCCCAGCTGCTGCCCCGCAGGCCGGTGTCGTCCTTAGTCAGTACATACCGGTCGTTGAGGTTTCCCTCGATGGATTGGTTGACCAGGTCCAGCTGACGTAGTCGGTTTTCACCGACTTGGTAGTAAATCGGACGGGTCGTACTGTCGATGCCCGTCAGTTTGATGCTGCCGCCGTCGGGTTCCCAGACGAAGGTGCCGTTATCCACTATGGGTTCCGCCGTATCGTCCTCCATGACGGTTTCGAGGGTGTAGGTGCCGTCCGCGCGCAGGCGGATACTGGTGGTGATGCGTTCCCCTTCCGTATTCGGTACGCTGCCCAGGTAGGTTCCGGGCCAGTCGAGGCTATTGCGGCTGTTGTCGCCTACCGAAACCGGCTGGCTCTCCGGCTGGGTGGCGCTCGGTTTTCGGTGACAATGCATCAGTAGTAAAAGCAGGCACAGTACAGACAGGTGAAGAATCGGAGTACGCATAGTAGCTGATTTTTCCCTATAACCCTATCCTTAGGGGATGGTGCACATACCGGCTTCTCATTCTTCGACCAGGGGAGGATACTTTACCCTGATACTCGCCGGGCCTCTATCTCTTAAGTTTTATGGGCGGCGGAGCGCAGGTAAGAAGCTTTTCTGTGAAATTCAAGCACAAACCTTTTAGTCCCATTCACGTTGGACGACATATCAGATACCCCCTGACGGTTTTCCGTCTATTCATAATTATACCGTGCCGATGAGTAAGCTAAAGGAATGGCAGCATAAATCCGAAGAGGATCTGTCCGACGACGAAAAGAAGATCTTCAATGACCTCGGCCTCTTCGGTGATTCTCGCCGAAAATTCCTGGGCAAATTATCCGCTGCAAGCCTGAGTATCTGGGCGGCTTCCAATTTTAAACTGAATGCGCTCATTCCGGCCGGTGAGGAAGTCCCCCCCGCGCTCAAAGCGCTGCTCAACGAACTGGAGGTCAAGCTGCGCATCAACGAGGAAGATTATACCCTGAACATCGACAGCCGCACCTCCTTGCTGGATGTCCTGCGCGAGCGTCTCGGACTGACCGGGTCCAAAAAGGGCTGCGGTCACGGTCAGTGTGGCGCGTGTACCGTCATCATCGATGGGCGACGCAAGCTCAGCTGTCTGACCCTGGCTGCCACCTGCGGCGATAAGGAGATCACCACCGTAGAGGGACTTGCCGACGGAGAGAATCTGCATAAGGTCCAGGCGGCATTCGTCAAGTACGACGGCTACCAATGTGGCTACTGTACGCCCGGGCAGATCTGCTCGTCCGTCGCCCTGCTGGAAGAAGCCAAGCGCGGGGAAGCGAGTTACGTCACCGAAGACTTCAAGGACATACGCGAAAACATCGAGCTATCCGAAGAAGAAATTCGCGAGCGGATGTCAGGAAATCTCTGCCGCTGCGGGGCCTACAATAACATCGTCATGGCCATTCAGGAATCCCAGACCGGGGAGGACCAGGGTACGAAGTGGAGTTTTGCCACGGCCGAAGAAATGGAGGAAGCCGGAAAGGCCAAATAAATTTATACCATGCGCCCCTTTAACTATATAGCCAGCACCTCTCCGGCCGATGCCGTAGCCGCCAACGCGGGCAATCCCGCTCCCCACTACCTGGGCGGCGGTACGAACCTGATCGACCTCATGAAGGAAGACGTGGAACGTCCCGAGACCCTGATCGAAGTGGCCAGTCTCGACCGCAAGGAGGTCGAACGCACGGCAAGCGGTGGATTGCGTCTCGGTGCAATGCTCAGCAACACGGAAACCGCCAATCACCCCGACGTCCGCCGCGATTATCCGTTGCTGACCATGACCATGCTCGCGGCGGCGACCGAGCAGATCCGGAACATGGCCACCAATGGCGGTAACCTGCTGCAACGGACGCGCTGTCCGTACTTCTACGAAACCTCCATGCCCTGCAATAAGCGGGAGCCGGGAAGCGGCTGCGGTGCCATCAACGGGATGAACGCCCTGCACGCCATCTTCGGATGGAGTGAATCCTGCGTCGCCACGAACCCCTCGGACATGAACATCGCGCTGGCGGCCATCGGCGCTACGGTGGAAGTACTGCAGCCCAATGGTAACAGCCGGCGAATTCCCTTTGCCGACTTTCACCGACTACCTGGTGACGAGCCCCAACGGGACAACAACCTCGCGCCCGGTGAACTGATCGTCGGAATCGAACTGGATCCGCCCAAATTCTCCGACAATTATTACTACCTGAAGATTCGGGAGCGCTCGAGCTACGCTTTTGCCCTGGTCTCCGTTGCCGCCGGCATGCAGCTGGAGGGCGGACGGATTACGGCGGCCGGACTTGCCATGGGCGGCGTGTCCCATAAGCCTTGGAAGCTGACTGCCGCCGAGGAGTACCTGGTCGGAAAAGCCCCGGAAACCGCCACCTTCGAGGCCGCCGCGGAAATAGCGATGCGCGACGCCCGTCCCCTCGAAGAAAACGAATACAAGATTGAAATGGGACGCCGCGCCGTGGTGCGTGCCCTGCAACAGGCGCTGGACCGTACCGCCTAACCAACCCCTCAGCCCCCAAATTTTAGCATAGCATGACCAAGCAAATGACCAACGCAGCAGACGCCGTAGTCGGCCGCCCGATCGACCGGGTAGAGGGTAAACTCAAGGTGACCGGACGGGCGAAGTACGCCTCCGAATTTCCGGTGGAAGGGGTCGTGTACGCCTGTGGCGTAAACAGCACCGTCGCCAAGGGGGAGATCACCCGCATCGATGCCTCGGCCGCTGAAGATCAGCCGGGTGTCCTTAAAGTGATTACGCACCAGAACGCGATGAAGCTGGCTACACCGGACAAGGAACGCATTGCCCTGGAGACCACCACTATCGCCCCGGTCTTGCAGAGCAAGCAGATTAATTGGTACGGGGAATGGGTAGCCGTCGTCGTGGCGGAAACTTTCGAACAGGCCAGCTACGCGGCCCGTCTCGTAGACGTGGAGTACGCCAAGGCTTCTCCCAAAGTGGATTTCAAGCAAGAGGCCGGTTACGTCCCCGATATGCAACCCACTTACCAGCGGGGTGACGTCCAGGCCGGCATGGCCGCCGCCGACGAACGGGTGGAAGTGACCTACCGCACCCCGGTCGAGCACCACCATCCCATGGAGCTGCACGCCGTCATCGCCGAATGGATGGGGGAGGAGCTGGAATTGCACCTCTGCTCCCAGATGGTGAATGATAACGCCCAGGGCGTGGCGGACACCTTCAAGATTCCCAAGAAGAACGTCCGGATCATCGCCCCCTTCATCGGCGGTGGTTTTGGGTCTAAGCTACAGGCACAGGAGCACGTGATGCTGGCCGCGATGGCCGCGAAGCTGGTGGACCGGCCCGTCCAATTCACCGTGAGCCGGCAACAGATGTTTACCAACACCGGCCTACGGCAGGAAAACCTACAGCGGATGCGCCTCGGGGCGACCCGCGACGGAAAGCTCACCGCCCTGGTACACGATACGACATCGCATACCGCTACGAACAAAGAATACCAGGAACCCTGCGGTGCGGCGTCGAAGATGCTGTACAAGGTGGCCAATAACCGCGTTAACCACCAGCTGGTACCCATCAACCTGCCTTACCCATGGGCCATGCGGGCACCGGGCGAAGCAACGGGTAGCTACGCCCTGGAATGCGCGATGGACGAAATGGCCTGGAAACTAAAAATGGATCCCGTCGAATTTAGAATCCTCAACGACACCCAGGTTGATCCGAGCAACGATAAGCCCTTTTCCTCCCGCTTATTAACGCAATGCCTGCGCATCGGCGCCAAAAAATTCGGCTGGTCGGACCGCCCCATGGAGCCCCGCTCCCGCAGAGAAGGCAACTGGCTGGTGGGCTACGGCGTCAGCGCCGGCTCCCGGCAGGCCCCCCTACAGCAAAGCGCTGCGCGAATCAAGGTGAACCGGGACGGCAATACGGTAACCGCCACCGTTCAGACCGACGCCACCGACATCGGGACCGGCACCTACACCATTTTGGCGCAGACCGCCGCCGAATACCTGAAGATTCCGGTGGAAAACGTCACGGTGCAATTGGGAGATTCCCGCTATCCGATTTCCCCCGGATCGGGCGGATCCTGGGGGGCGGCATCCTTTACAAATGGCGTGCGGGCCGCCTGCCTCAAGCTTTTGGAAGAAGTTAAGACAGCCGCCAAAGCGCCAGCGGACGACGACCGTAGCCTGGCCGACCTCATGGACGATGCCGATCTTTCGGAGCACAGCACCACCGGCTCCGCCGCACCCACGGAGGAATTCAAAAACCATTCCGTCTATTCCTTCGGAGCCAACTTCTCCGAAGTGTGGGTGGACGTCGATACCCAAATGTGTCGGGTTCAGCGTATCCTGACGGTCGGCGCGGCCGGCACCATTCTCAATCCCAAGACCGCCTACAGCCAGGTGCTGGGCGGACTGGTCATGGGCCTGGGTATGGCCTTCACCGAGCAGTCCAAGGTGGAAAAGCAGTACGGTAATTTTATCACGCGGTCCCTGAACGACTACCACGTACCAGTTAATTTGGACCTAGCTGACGTCCAGGTGGTTTTTCTACCCGAAGACGACAAGATCGCCAATCCGATGGGCGTGAAGGGTATCGGGGAATTGGGTATCTGCGGTGTCGCGGGCTCCCTCGCCAACGCGGTATTCAATGCCACCGGAAAGCGTATGCGGGACCTGCCGATTACCCCGGAAAAGTTGCTCACGACTAAAGTGGAAGAAGGACTGGCCATGCGCTAGTATGCGCGCTTGCCTCATTCATCGGGATATGCAGCCGATTTCGGAAGAACTCCCTACCTACTGAGCAAGCTGGGCATTAAAGAGGTCGGCCAACCGTTTTGCGTCCGTGGTCATCTCCGATTTCTGTTCCCGGCCGAGTTGCATCAACGTCAGGTTATTGCCATCGTGTAATCGCATGACCACGGAAACGGTTTGTCCCTTGTCGTAGCGGTTCACCCGGTAATCGAAACTATCGATATTCGCTTTCTCGAAGTGTCTGGGTATCCGATCACCCTCGTCCCGGACGGATATCCTGTCCTCGCTGAATTTAATGATCCGATCCCTGGTGATTTTGTCCTCGTTGTTCATTTTGACGCCACTGACCAGGGCAACCACCGAAGTCGAAACTACCACGGTACCGACTATCCTCACGACAAATATCCTGATGAGTATGCCGATAACCAATCCAATAATACCGCCTAGGATGAGGAGATTGCCCGGATTCTTCGTTTGAACCCGTTTGATGGTCATGATGCCGTTCTCGTCGGACACCGAATATCCGTGGAGGGCGGCCAGGCGGGCAATGCCCGGGGAGGGTTGCTTCGCTTGCATATGTTTAAGCGTAAGGTGAGCTAAACGGTGATCGTCTGCGCAGCCACCACGCTGGCGGTTCTTCTCAGACTCGGTCTATGAGCGATAGCGTGCACGGCCCTAGTACCGACGGCACGTAGTTTAACGGCTGCAGTGACCTTGCTGCTCGGGAAACATCGCGTCCCTTAATGAATGACGATTGATTGATTGTGGGACCTGCCCGCGGCATCCGTAACCCGTAAAACAAACAGCCCGCTACCAACACGTTGCAGCCCCAAATCAATGTCCGGGCTGTCGTGCATCTCGGTGTAAACAAGCTGGCCCGGAGCACTATACACGTCAACTCGTAGCGGTAGTACCCAGTCCCGATTAACCCGCAGCATCATCCAGCCGTCGCTGGGATTAGGAAAGGTGACAAATGTCTCGATTTCGAAGTCTTCGCCCAGGCCGTCGATCCATTCAGCTAGTGCCGAAATGTACGCCTCATCCACCAGTTTACTGCCAATCGGCGGCATGCGGTTTTCGTCGCGGCTTTGGTCACGTACCCATAGCTCCGACGCTTCGTGGTTACCGGGCATCACCAGCAAATTCCCATGATTGGAGCTCTGGCTCTGGGTAGGAAGCTCAACGATGTTCTTGGCTACCAGGGGGGTATGAAAGCGGAGGTCCATCGTGATCCCGGTTACACCACCCACCCGGTGACAGAAGCTACAATTCGCGTCCAGATAGGAATTGATCTTATCGTCGAGACTGGCCTCGGGATCGGTTAGGTTTACGGCTTGCGGGTAAGCCGTCAATCCACCCAGATCGCTGTCCAAGATATTGTAATCGCTCAGATACTTCAACTGGTTTTCCTCCCGCCCCAGCGACGGATAGAATACCGGGCCGTTCAGCTGGTGCGTTTTTACACCCAGTACGTGATTGGCATTGTTGTTGTGGCAGGACATACACTGATCACGGCCCGGAAAGCCCCAGGTCTGCGTACCGACGACCCTTCCTGATTCGGTTATATCGTAGGTAGACTCGGAACGCTCCAATTGCAGGAAGGCGTCCGTTTGCTCATCATTCCATTTATAGGTGAGCCCGTAGGCCGTTCCGTTTTGACCCAGGATGAAAAAGCGCGTTTCCAACTTCGTCAGGTTATCCGGATTCGATCGGGAAGTGGGAAGATCGAAATGCTTGATAAAGACCGTGCCCTCGGGGAAGTCCCAATCCTCATTCGCGCTGAATTGAATCTGCTCGGTGGGCTGATCGAAAGCTCCGTCGTTGGGGATGGCCATCCACCTGCGTTTCACCGCCCGGTCGGACCACAGCGGGGCATTGACGTCGTAGGGTAAGATGCCGTCGATAACCTCCAGCCGTTTCATGTCGGTAAAAACACCAAGTTGCGACAGCCGCGCTGGCGGATCGGCCACGGCCTCGCGCTGCCGAAGGTGAAGGATCTTCCCCCCGCTGGTGTGCGGCCAGGCGATGGTCGTCACCAGAACGTCGCCCTGCGGGGTGTAGTGTAATCCCGAAATGCTCGTATGCTCGGGCAGGTGCAGTGGTTCCGAACCAAAATCGGATAGTAAGACCTCCGCTTCCGGTGCGGCGTTCAGGTCTGTCCTTAAGGCCATGATCTTGTCGCTCATGTAATCCGCGAAAAGGTAGCGACCGTTTAGGGACACGAATCGGTCGCCGCGGTACACGCCACCCCCGATGACGCAGTTGCCCAGGTCGTTTCCGTAGTGGAACAGGGGCTTCTTTTCATTGCCGATGATGACTTCGGGACGATTGCCGGCCCATTCTTCCCCTTCCAGGTAATTCCATTGCAGGTTGTCCCCCTTCTCTACCGTATTGATTTCTTCCCGCCTGCTCGTGCCTACGTCACTGAGCCAGATGGTCTTCTCCAAGGTGTCGAAGTGCGTGGAGTAGGGACTACGCATCCCAATGGCATAAAACTCCTCCAGTAGATCGCCCGCTTCGCTCTGCCAGGGGTTGTCGTTCGGAATGGAATAGCCCTGGGTGAATGTTTTTTCCGTCCACCCGGCCGGCGGATCGTCATTTCCGATCGGTTGCCGGCGGATCGGGTGGCTTCGGCCGGGATCGTTGTCCACGTCGATGCGCAGCAAACCGGAAAACAGTCCCCGGTCCAACCGTTGATTCGAAGCCTGGCGGAAGTCCGGCTGCCCCTCGTCTCCGAGGGCCAGGTGAAGGTACCCTTCATTGAAGAAGAGACCGCCTCCGTTGTGCCAGGAAGACCGGTCGTACTGCTGGATCAGGATTTCCTCGGATGATTCGTCGAATTGCTGTTGTGATTCGTCCCAGGTGAACTTGGAAAGCCGGTTATACCCTTCGTGCTTTGCCTTATCGGTATCGGGGCGGTAGCGGTAGAACAGGAACACCGTCTGTTTCCCGTCAGCGCCCGGCTTACCAAAATCCGGATGAAGGGCCACGGAAACGGTGCCGGACTCGCTGTAGTTCGTCGTTCGTCCGCTGATATCCAGGACCAGCGACTGGGTCTGCGTTTCCAAATTGACTTGCCAAAGTCTGCCGGTCTTGCAGAGTACGAGAAAGTCTTCCGTCCCGGAAAATTCGACGATCTTCAACGGCGCGGCGATATTGATTTCGGTCAGCGTTTCCTCCAGGTACCACGTACCTCCATTGCCCGGGGTGGTTGCCGGAAAGATGCCGTTGAGGTATGGATCCATCGCCCCCGGGGGGCTGGAGACAAAGTCATTCGTGGAAAATATGAACAGACTCAGGAGACCTAAAACGACGGCAGCTTGCGCTTGCTTGACCAAGTTGGGGCGGTTTTGTGGGATATACCAAAGGTAACTAAATCCCTGGCGGTCAAATTCCCCCGATCCGGACCCAATGGGGAAGTGGGCTCATTTGGTCAGCCACTTGTCAGGAACCGGGATAACGCAGATACTCATACGCCGCCCGTCCTCCGCCAGCATGGCCGACTGGATCTCGATCTTCGTACCGTCCGGACTGAAAGTAGGGTGGGGGTGATCGGCCGCTGTCGTTCGGTGTCCCGTCGAGAGCAATAGCATTTCCTCCGTCTCCCGATTGATGAGGTAGATGCTGCGTGAGAAGTCATCCCCGACGGCAAAGCGGCCGTCCGGGGAACCATGCACGTGCCAGAGTCCACTCCCTTCGTCCGTTTGCCCCGCGATCTTCATTTCCCGGCTGGAGATGCTGACGATTCCCAGTCCGGTGGGTTTCTCCCGCGTACCACTCGGTCCCCATTCCTTTTCCTGCCCCGGCCCTTCGCTGTCGCCATTTCCGGCGATTTTACGGTGCCCCATGATCGCGAATGCCACCTCGTCGGGTCCGATGACGGCTTCGTGGGTGACCCATTCATAGTCGGCTTCGGGGTAAAGCGGGCGCAGACCGGTACCGTCGGCATTAACAAACCAGGTGCGCTGCGGCGATTTGCCGCCGGTCTCCCAACTGAAGATGATTTGACCGCTCTTCCAGGGATTGGTTTGTACGTGACCGATCTGAAAGGGCACCGAGACTACGTGGCTGATTTCACCGGTGGTCACGTCGATCTGGCCGATGCCCCCTGGTCCGGCACCCATACCGCGCGGTCCGAAATCTTCTTCCAGTTCCGTGCCTTCGGCCAGGTACGCTGCCGCGTGCTCGCTGCCGGTGCGAAAATACAGAACGTCCTCATCGGCGTCGAGCGCCATATCCCCGTGCGCTCCCCAGGACCCCGGGATACTGCCGATCACCTTTTGGTAGGCCGGAGCGGCTTTGAGTTGATCATTCTCGCTATCAGCGAACAGACGAGCCAGATCCACGGAGACGACCTCCATTCCCCCCTCGCCGGCCGACCCGGCACTGGGCTTGCGCATAATATAGAGGTGCATGGATTGGCGTGCCACGGTTAACATACCGGCGTACCCGCCTTCCGTTACCTGCACCATGGTACCGTCCTGCTCGTTCACCGCGATGGCTTCACCCGACACCCGGTCGGACCGAAAGACCAGCCACGCGCCGTCCGAGGTCCACTGGTTGTGGGTGGGATAGATTTTGGAATCCGCTCCCCCGTCTCCGGTCAGGAATATGAGTTCGTGCCCGGTTACCGGATCTTTAACGACCTGGCGTTCGGAGGGGAAGCGATGACCGATCTGCGCCGGCAGGGTAGGGAGGGCGCAAAGAAGGTATAGGAAGGCACCGACAATCAGCTTGTGCGTGCACATAGGTAGGTTGATTTGCATGATGTGAAAAACGCGCGACGGAACGCTGGTCCGGCGGCAATAAATAGCTTAATTCTCCTCAAAAATCGGCGCGTCGCCGGGAATCTCGTGGTCGTAGAACTGCACGGCACTGTCGTTCATCCGCGCAAAGGAATTCTCTAAAAGTGTAATCATCTCCGCACCGGCGAGCAGTACGGGCCCGTAGCCGTGGGCGGCGTAAACGTTCACCGGCCGGTAATAGTAGAAAGCCGGATCGAAGCCCATGCCGGTTCCGACGCAGGTATTTGTCACTTGTCCCCGGTCATTGACCTGGGTGGATAGGGCATTCCAGGCCAGGGTCACTACCGGCCCGTACACCTTGGCGTCGACGTAGCCTTTGTTGATGGCCCGGGCGATCGCGTAGGTGAAAATGGCCGTGGCCGAGGTCTCCAGGTAGGAGTCATTTCGGTCAAGCAGCTGGTGCCACAATCCCTGCGGCGATTGATTACGCGCGAGTCCTTCGATGTGTTTGCGCAGATAGGCGAGCACCTCTTCCCGCCCTTCGTGGTCTTCCGGCAGCACTTCCAGCAGCTCGACCATGGTCATGATCGCCCAGCCGTTGGCCCGGCCCCAGTGGTACTGGGGGTGATTGTCCATGCCTTCGATCCAGGCGTGGCTATAGAGTCCCTTATCAGCATCAAACATACGCTCCGAGAACTGCAGTATCTGTTTTACCCCGTCGTGGAAGTATTGGTCGTCGCCGGTGTACGCGCCGGCCTGGGCTAGGGCGGGTACGCTCATAAACAGGTCGTCTAGCCAGAGGGAATTGGTCATGGGGCGGTTGCGGGCAAAGGTTCCGTCGTCGAGCCGTTGCTGCCCGTTGCTGATGTAGTCGATGAAGTTGTCGATCATGGGGTCGAGATCGCCTTCGAAGCCGGCCCGTTTCGCCTTGATCATGGCCGCGCAGATGGCCCCGGCGTCGTCCAGGGCGTGCGGGTGCAACACGGAGCCCATCGGGTGGCGGAAGGATTCCTTTCCTTCAAATCCCTTCGCTATGGGATATAGATCGGCCAGCAGGCGCATTCGGTCGGTGACGTAGTCGCCGTACTTAGCGTCACCGGTACTGGCGGCGGCCGATAGCATGCCCGCGTAGGTCACGCCCCATTCGTAGCTCACGAGGCGAAAATCCGCTTGTTGAAAGGCTACCTGGTCGGTGGCCCTAATGTCGTTCACCGAGGCGTAGACTTGCCCGTTCCCCTCATTTACCACGGCGGCAGGGGTGGACATTTCCAGGTAGCCGTACACCCGCGTCAATACATTTTCAATGTCTTCCACCGCGGGCATGCCGTAGGGAACCGGGTAATCCGGTCTGGACAGGTGCAGGGGGGTGTTGGCATCGGTTTCCTGGCTGCTGAGCGGAAGGGTGAGCAGCGCCAGCAGGGTGAATACGATGGAGATTTTTTGCATTACTGATGTGATCTATTGTCGGGGTAGCCGGATAGCCTCTAGTTACGTACCGCCCTAAAGCGTTTGCCGTCGTCCGACAGTGTGCATGATGTGAAGCCTAAACATAAGCAACTTGTCGGGAGGGATAAGACGGTCATGCTTACATTACGTACGCTTCCATCAGCGTAAGCCATTCAACAACCACTGTGATCATGCACGCCTCCCTCTCGATCTTTCGCTTGTTCCTCGCAAGTCTGATCCTTTGCCTATACATCCCCCTGGCCGCGCAGCAAAGCCGTACCGTGGAAGACGGTGGGACGGGGGATTATCCCGCCATTATGCTTTCCGAACCCGACCTGGCGACTCACACGGTTTTCCGGCCGGCCGATCTGGAAGCCTTTGGAGAAGACCAAAAGTTGCCGGTTATCGCCTGGGGTAACGGAGCCTGCGCGAACAGCCCCTGGGAGCACGTGAACTTCCTGAGCGAGATTGCCTCCCACGGCTTTCTGGTCGTGGCGATCGGCCCGATGCCTGGGGAGGACGATAAGCGCCGCGAGAAATCCGCCTCCAGTTTACTCACGGATGCCATCGATTGGGCAATTGCGGCCAATGAGGATCCCGAAAGCCCGTATTATGGCAAGGTCAAGTTAGACCGGATTTCGGTCAGTGGCATGTCCTGCGGCGGTTTGCAAACCCTGGAGATCGCGCCGGATCCGCGGGTGACCACCGCGGTGATCTACAACAGCGGTATCCTGCCGTCCCCGAACGGGGGCATGCCCGGTATGCCGGCCCTGGAGAAGAGTCAGCTCGAGAAGCTTCATACACCGACGCTCTACATGCTGGGCGGCGAATCCGATATCGCCTACAACAACGGCATGGACGATTACGGCCGCATCGATCACGTGCCCGTCGTGATGACGAATCTGGACGTGGGCCACGGCGGCACCTATGGCCAACCACACGGAGGGGAGTTCGCCCGGGTAGCCCTTGCCTGGTACCGCTGGCACTTGCTCGACGACACTGCCTCCGCGGATATGTTTTTGGGAGAAGATGGCCTCCAAGCCGATCCCGACTGGACGGTTGAGGCAAAGGGTTGGGAGTAGCCAAGCCAATTTTTTGCGGCGGAGCGCAGGTAGAAAGCCCTGCTCCAACAAAACGCAATTGTCGACCCATCCCCCCTGATTACCGCAATAAATCCTGCAGCTCGTTCCGCTTACTCACGCGATCCAGGGATAGCGTAGTGGACCGCTCGTCAACTATGTCGAGGAGGAATATGGCCGTTTGAATATACGAGTCGGCAGCTTCCTTGCGGCTTTCCCGTATGGCAAGCCCGGCCTCCTCGAGGTATGCCGATAGGGTAGTCAGGTGGTCGTCCGTAAGCTGATTAGCATCAACGTATGCTTCCAGTTCCGTCTTATTACAGGTCAAGAGTTTGTCGATATCGAGATCCAGTTCCCTCTTCAAGCGTTCATTGGTTGCCCTGACTGCTTCGGTGAGGTCGCCCTTTTGTCGGAGTCCGATGAAGGATGCCAGGATTTGGCCGATGACCCTGCCGAACCGTTCGATTTCATCCTTAAGGAGGTCGCGTTTTTCCATCCCGCAATCTACGCTCTTGTACACGGTGCTAATACGTCCTGGAACCGGAACGGAGGACTCATCTATCGGGCGTTTGATTATAAAGCCCACGGGTTTCCCGTGCCCGCCGGATGGTCGTTCCAGTAGATTGGGCCCAGACTGTCGCAGGGCATGAGCTACTAAACAGGATGGCCAAAAAAAATCGTCTCTCGCTAATGGTAATCGCATCTATCTCTTCGCTCGGAAAGGTTTTGGGTCCTTGCGCGAAGAGGCTTACAACAATCAGTATTTCGAGACGTACGGGCAACCCCGATTTAGACGTACGTCCATTTTTCAGGTGTGGTTCTGAGGATGGGGCAAGTGTAACTACGCTATTCTACTAGTGTAGCAATAGCCGATAGGACCTTGTTGCCACCGATCTCCTGAACTACCAACTCATCCTGTTGACAAGAATGGTCTCCTGGTCGGATAAGAACCCCACGTAGTAATACGCTCCGGTATCCGTCACGATTGAAAGTTCTCTATCCATCTCTTCGGGGGCAGCTTTTTCGAGTGCTTTCTCGAATTCGTCGGAGTACGTTTTGCCATCGTTTTCCACCATGCCGCGCTTTACCAAAATATCGGGTAATTGCTTGTAAAATTCGCTTTCGACTTTTATCAGCGAGGCCGAAACGTAATCCCCGTGGTGATCGGGGAAGGATGCCGTTGTGTATAGGAATTCCGCTTTTTTGGGAAATTCGATGCCGGTTACCTCGGTAAAATCTTGTAGGTAAAAGTCATCATCCGGGTACACTGCCCTCAGCATGATGAATCCAAGTACTAGGATGGCTGCCAGCGAGAGCAAAGCTTTACGATTCTTGAGAAACTGCTTCATGGGGTTTAAGTTAAGTAGCTTCGTGTTATTCAAGCTAGGCATCAATGGGTCAGGAACCAACTTCTTGCCCCTTCGATATTAACCATTTAAGGTCACTGTACGGGCTGCGATGACCGACCGGCGCCGCTACTCCCATGGTGTCTTCAAGTGGCTATACGGCAAACGGTGGGGCGTGGAAACGGCCATCTTCACCCTGAAATCCTTCCTGCAGTTGGCCCTGATCTCGGCCTACACCCAGCCCGGGGTGGAACGGGATCTCTGGGCCAGCTTTGCCTTCTACAACCGGCAGAGCGTCCTGGTCGCCGCCGCCAGTGAGGAGGAGGTACAACGGGCTACGGGCCACCGCGAGTACACCTACCGCCTCAACCGGAACGTGACGGCCGGGGTGCTGCAGCGTTTTCTCTACCACATCTACCTGGACGGCCCGGCTACCTGGCGAAGGAAAATGCTCGTCTTACTGGAACTGATGCCCCGCTACACCGAGCCCTACCGTCCCGATCGCCGGCGGGAACGGGGGCGCATTTGTATATTGTAAGTCGCCGATATTTTTTTGCTATAATAGTGGTTAGCGTTATCAATTTTTATTCACCCGTTTCCGCAAACCTTATAGCTCTTTTTAAAATGGGGTCTTCTTGATTTACAACATCGTTAACTTCATAATCAACTTGAATGTCAATGGGAATGCCAACTCGTTGCGTTTCGCTACCGTCAGGTCCGTATATTCCCATTCCTGAGAAGGATACGGTATGACCACCTAAGAACGTCATTCTTGTCACGTTTCCGTCGGCACCTGCAGTTTGAGTTCCAATAACAGTTGTATTCTCGTACGTTTTTAGGATTAAGCAATCAAATTCAGGTAGACTTTGTGTTCGATGGTCTACCAGTAAAATTAGTTTTCCTGAATACGGATCGGGATTCTCCTTTCCAACAGTTCTGATGGAAGGATGCTGTGAATTGAGGTCTCGATAGTAGAGAAGTCCGGGATAATTAAAATTGATCATTGTTTCCTTTCCGTACGGCGTAGGCTCTTTCAGGAAATAATCTGCCATTTTATAGGAAGGCATTAAGCTAGGGTAATTTCTTAAATCCAGGATGATCGCTTCGGTGTCCATTAAAGGAAGCATAATACTATCTATATTTTCCGAAGTAATATTTGCCGCATTAACGTAAGCAATGTCTCTGGTGATCTTTCTTGCTGTTATCGGGCTGTTCATCGCAAAGAATGCTAAATATTCTTTCAGAAAGTTACGCTCGGATAGGGCTATTTTGGAATGAAAGGTTGAACCATCCGGGTTGTATCCTGAGTAAACGGATGAAGGGCTTTTGCTATTCAAGATCAGCCTGTGCAATCCCTTGTATTTTCCTCCCGTGTTCGAAGCGGGGATATAATCCCATAGTTGTTTGATTCTCGTTGCAAGGGAAGTGCCGTCAATTTTCTCAATCACGCTCCCTTGCTGCACGTTTGCTTGTTGCGCTATTTCCTGATTAAGAATTTTAGTGACTACCGCTTTATTATCTACCAATTGGAAAAAGAAGGGTGGACTGTATTTTCCAGCAACACTTTCGTACAGAAATGGATATACACCTCCGTGTCCGTCATCAATGGAAGCAGCCATTTTTAGTACGGCTTTATGATAAGAAGATGTATCAGTGGCAGTTACAAAATCAGGGATCAGATTAGTAAGCACGTTATTCCACTTTTCTTCCGCGGCATATTTATACGGGTAATAGTAGTTGATGACGTTCCAAAAACGGAATAATCCTAGCAATCTATAGTTGCGGTCAGGCATTTTCATTTCGGAATAAGGTTTTTCATTGGGAGTGATGATATTGCCATCATCGTCAGGGTTATTTAGCGCGTAATAGTTGCCTCCTTGCTTTGGGTGAGCATAATTGTAGGTCAAAGCCTTCTTCTGACTTTCTGTGAGGTTTCTGCTTTTATCCACCCAGGAATGATCAACATTTCGGTAGGTATACGGATGTGCGGACTTGTCGATTGTAAATAGGGGGGCATCATTTTCACCTGCGATTTGCAACATGCGATCCACTTCTCGTCGCAAAGCATCCTCTTTATTCGAAACCAGAAGTCTATCCAAGGAAGCCACCAAAACACTATCCCAATCCCGGTTTCCCGATGCGATTTCCGGATGAAAATATTTCAATGTGCCCCAAACCTTGCATAAATCGGCCAGTTCGGAAATCTGTCCTTTCGATTGCGCAGATGCACCATTCAGCGTAAATGCGGCAAAGAGCAAGATGAGTAGGTTAGTTGGCACGTTCATTTCTTTATTTTAACGATTTGTAACAACTACTTCGTTAAATTTAAAAGGTTACATTGCTGCACATAAAATTCGACCTTCGGATGGGTTTCCAACCATTACAGCTATCGAAAGCGCCGGTTCAGGCCGGTGCTCCCAGTTAGCATCCGGCCTCCGATCAGTTTGTGGTTACCTCCTGAATGGCCATTCCGATTTATCTGCTCCCCCCCGATCCTGAAGCTTTGCCCCCTCCGGATAACTAGCGTTGTTAATGTGTCTTGGAAGAAAGGTGACCGGGGCGCTCCGAGATCTTTCCCCTGTGGATCGATGCGGTGCTCCTTTGGAATGAGGTGTAAGCCTACCGCATCAACCGGAACGTGACGGCCGGGATGCTGCAGCGTTTTCTCTACCACATCTACCTGGACGGCCCGGCTACCTGGCGAAGGAAAATGCTCGTCTTACTGGAACTGATGCCCCGCTACACCGAGCCCTACCGTCCGGATCGCCAGCGCGAACGGTAGCGGAAAATAATGCGGATGAATAACCGCCATATCCACGACCGCCGGAGGCAGCAGCGGAGCTAAAAAAATTATAAAAAAGCAGTAGAAACACCCACATATCTGCCGTCACGGTAGCACGCGTGCAACGAGGGCGGGCCAGGGGTGTGCTCAAACCGGATCAACGACAATAAGGCAGGCTGGTATGGCTGGAAAACGGGCCCTGGCTTGGGATGAGAAAAATAAGGCGGTGCCTTAACTTAATGGTGTTGACGCAATGTTGGGCGAATTAATTATTGCCTTCTGAACCTATAAACCGTGTATTAAGTGAATCAGAATTGTTTCTAATCTTTTTAGCGTTATTCCAAACTTCCAATCCTCATATAATTGGGTTGTTGAATGAATTAATTTGACTTCTGGAAATAATCCCGATGATAAATAATTTACCTTCACAATGGGATAATCAGATATTCCATAAGTAGGTATAGGGTAAACTAGGCTACCTGTCATAAGTATTTCAGCATCTGCTGTTAATAAGTCATTATAATTTTCTTTGGTCCAATCTCTTACTTTGGTTAATTCTTCTTTATTGATCTGTACCCATGTATGTATTTCAAGATCATCATCTATTTCGTGTATGGGAATGCGTAGAATACACATAATTATAAACTCACCTTGGATTATATAGGCGTTTTTACTGATCAACTTTACCTCTCCCGCTTTTCTACCACTTGTCACATTCGATATAGCTGCTGGTAGGGGATATTCAATGAGAGTTTCATACAAGTGTTTAAGCCCACATTTAGTACAAACAAATTTATCCTTCATGCCTACCGTGTTTTTATCTAAATTTACTTATTCCAACTTTTATATCAACTTACCCAAATGTGGTATTTCTCTTCGATTAATTTGAAATATCTGGTATTTAAGAATATGGAAATTAGTAAATTTTGAGATGCCAATTCGTCAATTCCCATGTGTCGTCAGGCTCGATTTTATAGTCGAAAGGCAACCTGTATTCTTTTTCATTAATTATTTTTCTCAACACTTCATCCACTGGTTCAGGCTCATATACTCTCCATATTAACTCTCTCGTTTTGTTCCAAGTTATTCTACCAAGATAGAGTGCATTAGGTTTCTCTTTATCAACTCCTGTAATCTTCTCAGCTATCTCGTCTTCAAACTCTTCAACTCTAGTTCTATCTTGAATCGAAGGCGTTCCATTATCGATAAGGTCATCAAAATGAACGAGGACAGAGCAATGCCACCCAAATACTATATTTGGCTCAAAGGCTCTTAAAGCTATATTGATGACGGCGATTCCTGGTAGATCGTCCTGCACGAATTCAAGAACTTGAAACTCTTCATCTGGTATTAAAACCCTGTATTCAGCCATTCCATGGAATTATATCAAGATTATTTAGTTCGTTCCTAATTCTTGTCATACAACTCAAGTAGAATGACCCATAGCATATAACATGAGGTCTGCCACGCAAGGTTGATCAATTGCGTATTTAATCGTATGATCTAATATAATTGCGTTTAAATATAATGGTAGAGACAGCAAAAAATTATCTTTTCCAAAATTAAGGTGGCTCTTTAGTCGCCGCCTAATGCGGCTATTTCGCCCAACGGGAGGCCGTGCAAAAGCTCCCACTCAAACTAAGCAAAAATCGGCTGCGCCCGCCTTACTTTTAATATTCGCCGAAAATCGGCCCTAAAGCGCTTCACAACGCTCCAATTTGATCCTCGGACGGCCCATAATGCCACTATTTCGGCCGAAAAACGCCCCTTCAGCCGCCGCACCAGCTCCAATACGCCCAAAATGGACACACTCCGCCGCAGGTTGTAGCAGCAGGCCAGCAGACTGAACTCCCCGTCGACCTTTTCTAGCCCCCGCACCAGGGTGTAGGTAGCCCCCCAACTTCGTTTTAGAGTTCCGAACGGGTGTTCCACGATCGCCTGGCGCCGGGGATACACTTCCGGCCTGTCCTTCAGCCGCTCGTGGTTTCTCTCCACCGCCCCGGCGTGTTCCTGCCGCGTCAGCACCTTACCGTGGCGTTGCCTACGCCCCGCCGCACTCACGCACTGCTCGTAGAGCGGACACTGGCGACACACCTCCACCGACGAGCGGTAGTTACGAAAGCGTTTGCCACTACCGACGCCGCCGTCCTTGCCCCGTCGCTGGTACCACTTGCCCGTCGTAGTCAGCTGCCGGTCCGCCGGACAACGGTAGCAGTCCTGGTCGGCGTCGTAGACAAACTCCCGCGGGCCGTAGCCACTCTCGGTCGTCCGGCCCCGCCGGGTCTGTTTGCGCTCGGCTACCAAGGGCGCCATACCCAGACCCTCTACCGCCTGTAAGTTGGTCGCGTCGTGAGCTTTTGGCAGGGGCCCCTCCCCCTGCCAACGCATGTCCGCTAACACCTCGGTCGGCGCTTCCGATTCAACGGGGAGTGCCAACGTCTCTTTAGCCGCCCCCGCCAACCCCGCCAGCGCGTTGATATCATTGACGTTGGTCGCCTCCGTATGCACGATCAGGTGATGCGCATCGTCCACCACCGACTGTACGTTCTAGCCCACCAGCGACTCGGTTCCCTTCACCATCAGCGAGCGGCAGCTAGCAGGGGCCCCATCCCCTGCTAGCTGCGGGGCATCCGTCTCACTCAATTGATTTTCCCCACTCTCCTCGAGCTCCTTTTGCATCTCCTCGTAGCGTTGCTTCCGCTGGCGCAGTATGGCCAGTTTGTCGACTGCCTGCTGCTGTAACTCCTGCTTTTGATCGCTGTCTTCCTGGACATCCCGGTCGGCAAAATCCTGCAGCGCCTCCTCGATACCCCGCTCGATCCGTTCCAGGCTCCGCTTCAGTTTGACGGAGTTAAAGAGCTTACATCTGGGGGCCCTTCCCCAGATGTAAGCGACGTGCGTTCTGCGCGTGGATCTTGGTGCCGTCTACGGCCAGCCGCTGGCCGGCGATCAAGTCCCAGTTCTTTAGCAACAGGACGTATTGTTTAAAGACCTCTTTGAGCGCCTTGGGATGGTCCTTGCGGAAATCAGCGATCGTGTGGTACTTCGGCTTCAGGTTGGCCGTCAGCCACATCACCTCGATGTTGACCTCGCAGGCGCGTTGCAGTCGGCGGCTGCTGCGGATCCGGTTCAGGTAGCCATACAGGTACAGCTTCAGCAGCAGTTCCGGACCGTAAGCGCTGGCACCGTCGGCCTGCACGGCTTTGAAGCCAAGCTTGGGCAAGTCCAGCTGATCGACAAAAGCCGCTACTACGCGCACCTCAGCGTCGGCCGGAATCATCGCCTCCAGCGGCGTGGCGAAAAGTCCGAACTGGGTGGTATCTATCCCTTTCTTCTTAGGCATCTTTATCGGGTATCAGTGGGATACCCTTAAGATACGGCGAGAAAATTGGAAACCATACTTTTTGCACACTCTGACGGGTGCGCCACCGCAGGCCGGCCTCCCTAGCCATCATTCGGATCTCGACCTACTTAAAATCCTCTTTTGAAGCCTTCATCGACACCAAATCCCTTACCGCCGGCTTGACGATGGCGCGGTGTTCACGGCCATTAAGCTAAGCTTTTTACGGCATTAGGTTTCTCCTGATCTTAGACGGATGACCCGCGCCCTGACCCGCTTCCTCTCCTTTCTAC
Organism: Lewinella sp. IMCC34191; assembly: GCF_003390935.1. GTDB lineage: Bacteria > Bacteroidota > Bacteroidia > Chitinophagales > Saprospiraceae > Neolewinella. The sequence continues at coordinate 93,108 of NZ_QNQZ01000015.1, forward strand.
GTGCCTTCCCCGATCTCAACGCAGAGGCTCG
>NZ_QNQZ01000016.1 GCF_003390935.1 Lewinella sp. IMCC34191
ACAAAACACAATTACACGAGACAAAAAGTCTTATTTCTTATCGAAGGTGATCAATGGTTTGTCGCTTTCGATGATACAAATGTAGAGGCGATCAAAGTACCTACACGTGATCTGGATCACAACCGGGTGAAATTCGTTGAAATCATTTGCCTCCGCAAGCCGAACATCTGAAAACGGCGACCCTCCTCCCAACAAAAAAACCGTCCCGGAAGTACCGGAACGGTTTGGAAACGAAGAAGTATTTTTTGCGGCGGACCAGGCTAGGCTACCTCCGCCAGTTCGATGGTATTCCGGGAGAGCTTGATGGTTCCTCGCTTTTGCAAGGTTTTCAGCAAGCGGGAAACCGCTTCCCGGCTCACGTTTAGATCTTCGGCGATATCCCGGTGCGTGGCGTTTACGGTAACGCCGTCGGTGAGATTGGCGCGCTTCTGGATGTATTCGTGCAGGCGGACGTCCAGTTGGTGGAAGGCGACCTGATCCACGGTGAAGATTAGTTCGCTTAGCCGTCGGCTGTAGCTGTCCAGTACGAATTGCGACCAACTGCGGTACCGCATCATCCACTCACTGAACCGGTCCTTGGGCAGGCCGAGCAGGGTGACGTCCTCGACGGCAACCGCCCGTATTTCGCTGTGGGTCGCGACGCTTGCGCAGCCAAAGGTCATCGCGCAGGTATCGCCGTGGGTGAGGTAGTACAGGAAAAGCTCGGAGCCATCGTCGGATTGGCGGCTGATCTTGATGCTTCCTTCCATGACCAGCGGCATCATACGTACGTACTGGCCATAGTCCATAATGACGGTGCCGGCGGGGATCCGGTGAATTTGTCCCTGGTCCGCGATGGTCTTGCGGAGTTCTGCCTCGGTGAAGGCGGGGAACCAGCTTTTCACTTCATCGGGGGAAAGGGTATTGTTCATACTGCTTGTTTTGTCTCAGATTTGAGAACGGACCAGGCATCCCTACATTTTGGGTTAGTAATCTTTTAACCTGCCCCAAGCAGCCCGGAGAAATACCGCTATAAAAAAATAACCAGTCCGGTACCCAGATAACTCCCGCGGCGTACCGGCCCGACGGTCGATTGCTGAAAGAAGGTATTGTTCGTGGTAACCGGATCCTCGGCCGCCATACCGGTACGCAAGGCGTAGAAGAGGGAAAGCTTCGTGTCGGGGTTCAGGTAGTAGTTTACCCCGGCATCCAGGCCCGAATCCTGGCCGGTAAAGGCTTGCATGAGGGTGGCGGAGCGCAGGTCATCACCCGAGAGGGGGCCGCGAAAGGTCCAATAACTTACTATCGGTTGCAGTGTACGATCGGCCGGCAGGGAGAGGTTGTATCCCAGGCGGAGATAGCCGGTTCGTCCCTTACTATCGACCTCACCGGAAGGCCCATTCGCTTTCCGGCCTAGCCAAAGGTGCTCCCCGTCGAGTTGCCAGGGGCCGTAATTACCCAGCCACTCCACGCCGTAGGCACTGTTGTGGTGAAACAGGTCGGTATGCCCCTGCCGGGCAGCGGTGAGGCTTACGCTAAACCCCCGGCGCGCGCCAAAGTAGTTGACCCGGCGGGTAATGGAGTAGGATGCGGATTCCGGCTCGCCAAACTGAAAGGTGAGGCGGCCACTCACCAACGGACTGTAGCGTTCCCCCACGGAATTGCCGTCCAGGGCGGTGAAGGTCGGATTCTGAATGGCCGCTTCGTAGGTCAGGTGGAACTGCTCGCCGGCCGCGTGGTATTGTCCCGACACGAGCAGGCCCGTAGCCCGCCCCGATCCCGGCCCGGTCAGTTGCCGGCGCAGGTACGACTGCGACCACGCCTTTTCAAAACTGGTGCTGCGCAGGGCGGGTGTCGCGTTCTCCCGTCCGATCACCGGCAGGAAGTAGCCCGTCAGCACGTACAACCCGTCCGATCCCGGTCGGACCTGCCACTGCAACCACGCATTCCATATCCGGAAGAGCGGTGAGGTACCGTTGTTCGTACCGGCCTGAGTGGCCGCCAGCACGTCGTGCCCGAGCAGGTCCAGCGCCGTGACGATATTGAACTTCAGGCGGTCGTAAGGCTGGCCACTGAGTCCGAAGCGGCTACGCCGTAACTGCACGTTGAGGCGGTCGTCTACCGACCGATATGTCGTCGTAGAAGCGTCGTACACCTCCATCCCCATGCTGTAGGTGGTCCAGAATTGCAGGCCGATGGAGGGCTTGATCCGGTAGTTCTCCAGCAGGCGGACAATCCGGCTCGTATCCGACTGCGCGGACAGCGAGGCGGCCAAAACGAACCAGGAAAGAAGAAAGAAAATACGCTTCATCAATTGGCGATTCTGCATTGCACCTGCGCTCCGCCGCGCAAAATTGAACTATTTCTCACTGGTTCGCGGGGAAATTTTCGTGTTGATTTCTGCAGCCCTTTCAAGTCGTCAGGATTGATGGGGTACACCATCTTTCCTGCGGGGCGGGCGATAAAATGTAAACTGCAGGTTACCTTTTGCGGACTCGCCGGTGCGTTAAGCGGCCATACCAAGCCCCCCAACGACCCTACCCCTCCCTCAATAACTGTGTTCGTCCAGCCGCACCTTTCCCCAGAAGGTCTTATACACGAAGGCCGTATAGCCCACCGCCAGCGGCCCACCCACCGCCACGAAAGTCAGCATGATACCTAGCGACTTATTCGAGGCCACGGCATTGTAGACCGTAATGTCGTTGCCCGCCCCGCTGGTGTCCAGGATGATCACCGGGTACAGCTCCAGCGCCACCGTGATCAGCAACAGGCCCACGGTGAGCGAGCTGAAAACGAAGGCCTTGAGGTATTTCCGCTTGGTCACCAGCCTCGGAATATTGGCGATGGCCAGCACTGAAAGCAAGGGAACGCCGAATAGCGCCACGTTGTCCTTCAGCCCGTCCGACAAATGCGGCACGTACAGCAACGTATACAGCGTAAGGATGACGAAGAGCACCACGAAGGCAATGATCGAGCGCGTGAGCAGATAGTGCACCTTGGCGAATAGGCGGTCCTCGGTCTTCATGGTCAGATAGATGGCCCCGTGCATCATGAAGAGCGCCAGCGTAGTGATGCCCACCAGGATGGCGTACGGGTTCAGAAAATTCAGCCAGCTCCCGGTGAACTCGTAATTGTCGTCGAGCGGCATGCCCAGCAGTACGTTGCCCAGTACCACCCCCAGCAAAAACGCCAGCATCGCACTGGAGACGCTGTAGTTGATGTCCCACATCCGCCGCCACCACTTCATCTCCTCCTTACTCCGAAACTCGATACTGATCGCCCGAAAGATGAGCATGAACAGAAAAAGCATCAGCGGCACGTACATCGCCGAAAACAGGCTGCCGTACACCACGGGGAAGCCGGCAAAGAGCGTACCACCCCCGATCACCAGCCAGACCTCGTTACCATCCCACACCGGCCCCACCGCGTTCAGCGCGATCCGCCGGCTCTGCTCCTTGCGGAAGAAGAGGTGCCAGGCCCCGGCCCCCAGGTCGAAGCCATCCAGGATGCCGTAGCCCGTAAACACCGCCCCCACCACCAGGTACCACATGGTCGGATAGTCGATACCCGCAACTTCCGAATACCCGGAGTCGACATCCGTCCCGCAGGCACTCAGCCCAAGCAGCAGTAAAGCGGCGATCACATATTTCATACCAGTAAAATTCACCATTCCAAAATCAAAAAATTAAGCCCCCCTACCCCCTATAACCTATAACCTATCCCCTACCCCCTATAACCTTCAAACCTCCCCTCCAGCCACCCGCGCCATATCCTCCTGCAGCGGCCGGTCGTCGATATCGCTTTCGTCGTAGGGCCCGTGCTTGATCTTCTTATTCAGCAGGTAAATGAAGAGCGCCAGCAGCATCGTGTAGATGAGCGTGAAGCCGATCAGCGAAAACAGGACCTGGTTCGCGGTCACGACGTTCGACAGCGCATCCGAGGTACGCAGCAGCCCGTACACCACCCAGGGTTGGCGACCCATCTCGGCGGTGTACCAGCCGAATTGGTTGGCCATCTGCGGCAGCACCACCGCCCAGACGAAGGCCCAAAGCAGCCATCTCTGCTCGAACAGTTTACCCTTCCACCAGAACCAGCAGGCGATCAGGGTAAGGCCGATCAGGGTCATGCCGATGGCAACCATCAGGTGGTAGAACTGGAAGACGGCGTTGACCTGCCCCGGACGGTCCTCTTCGGGGAAAGCATTGAGCCCGGTGACCGGCGCGTCGAAGTCCTGCTCCAGCAGAAAGCCCAATCCCCCGGGCACGCCCAGGCCGGTGGTCGTCTGGCTCTCCTTATCTACCCAGCCCAGCACGTAGAGGTCGGCCGGGGCTTCTGCCTCGAAGTGCCCCTCCATGGCAGCTAGCTTGGCGGGCTGGTACTCGGCGACGTATTCCGCGCTCCGGTGACCGGTGAATAGCTGGCTCAGACTGAAAACCGTAGCCACGCCCAGCGCGATCTTAAAGGCTTTCTTCGACAGCTCCACGTAGCGGCCGCGCAGCAGGTAATAGGCATGCACGCTCAGCACCAGGAAGGCGCCGGCCAGGAAGGCACCGATCCATACGTGGGTCAGCCGGTCCACGCTGCTCGGGTTGAAGACCATGGCCCAGAAGTCGACGATCTCGGCGCGCGCTTCCATTCCTTCCCCTACGATCTGGTAACCGGTCGGCGTCTGCTGCCAGCTATTGGCCACCGTGATCCAGATCGCGGAAAACATCGAGCCGAGAAAAACTCCGATCGTAGCGATGAAGTGGACCTTCGAGCTCACCCGGTTCCAGCCGAAGAGCAACACCCCCAGGAAACCGCTCTCCAGCGCGAAGGCGAAGATGCCCTCCGCCGCCAGGGCACTGCCGAAGATGTCGCCCACGTAGCGGGAGTAGGTCGCCCAGTTGGTCCCGAACTCGAACTCCATCACGATGCCGGTGGCGACCCCGATGCCGAAAGTGAGCGCGAAAATGCGCGTCCAGAAGCGCGTCATCTGCTCGTAGACCTTCTTGCCGGTCTTCAGGTACAGCCCCTCCATAATCACCATCAGCAACCCAAGCCCGATGCTCAGCGGCGGGTAGATGTAGTGGAAGGCGATCGTGAAGGCGAATTGGAGCCGGGCCAGTATTTCAACGTCCATGTTAGTACCGTTCTTTGGGTCAAATTAGGGGGATCAACGCCCCGGACAAAGCCGACGGATCTACTTTATACCGGTTATGAATAAATGCAGCGGACCAACTTTTTTTTGCGGCGGAGCGCAGGTAAAAGCCTCCTCAATTACCGCGCGTCAACCGATAAGCGGTCGATCATTTCCCGATAAGCTTCCGTATCGTACTGGGCCATGCCCCGGTGCCGGACCACCACCCGCCCCGACGAATCGATTAGGTAGGTGGTCGGCAACGTCCCCGACTCCAGACCGGCGGGCAGCCTACCGCGTAAGTGGTACACCGGGAAGGCATAGCCACGGTTCTGAATCAGGTCCTTCCCCTGGCCGAAGTCCTGCTCGACGTTGAGCATCACGAAGGCCACCCGATCGTCGTCGGCGTAGTCCCCGTACAAAGCATCGATATTAGGCATCTCCGCCAGACAGGGCGGGCACCAGGAAGCCCAGAGATTCAGGAAGATGACTTTCCCGGCCAGGCGGGATGGATCCACCAAGCGTCCGTCCCGGTTCGCAACCCGCAGATCAGCGAGATCGACCAAAAGTTGTTCATCCGTTCGGTCTACTGCCGCTAACTCCATTTCCGGTTGCAGCAGACCCGTGGCCAGTATGCCGCGCTGAAAGAAGGCCAGCACCGGCGTATGCAGCCCCGTCATATACAGCCCACCAAACAGCAGGATGGGGAATAACCAGGAATTAAGAAATCGCTTTATCTGCGGGTGCATGCTACGAAGGTAAGGCTCGGTGTGACCACGGGTTTAGCACCTCCGGGTACGCTCCCGGGGGAGGACCTCCGGTCCGACGTAATCATTTCCATCTACCCCTCGCTTCGCTCGGGTGCGTTCGGACCGGAGGTCTTCAGCCCTGGAAGTCCTTTACCGCGTCACTCAGATCGTACACCTTCAAGTCCTCGGTCTTCGCCGCTACAATACTCGCCGCGATCGCCGAGCGATATCCCCCGGCACAGTGTACGACCACCGGCTTATCGGTGGGAATCTCGCCCACCCGATCTTGCAACTCGGGCAGGGGGATGGGGAGCGCGGAATCAAAGGTCTTACCCGTGGCCACCTCGCTGGCGTTGCGCACGTCGACGATGGTGTAGCGTTCGGGGTGTTCGCGGAAGTCTGGCAGGTCGATCGGGTCCAGGGAGTCCATGGCCGCGGATTCCCGCATCGGGAAGGCGGCCCGGATGAAGGGCTCGTAGCCGATCTTGGTCGCTTTGCGAATGACTTTCTCCAGCGCATCGTCATCCTTGGCCACCAGGTAGTACTCGGTGCGCGGGGCGACCAGGACGCCCAGCCAGGTCTCGAACTTGCCACCGTCCTGGATATTCAGGGCGCCGGGTAGGTGGCCCAGCTTGAAGGTCGCCTCGTCGCGGGTGTCGACCACCACTACCCCTTCATCGGGATTGAAGCCGAAGGACTCCCGCCGCACATCCTTCAGGCTTTCCGCCAGGCCGGAAGCACCGCGCTTGTTGACGTCCACATCGTACGGGAAATACTGGGGGATGAAGGGTTGATCCTCCAGCAGCCAATCAACGAACGCCGCTTCGTCCATCTCCTGCAGGGCGGGATTATCTTCCAACTGCTCACCGATGGTGCTACTACGTTCGTCGCTGAGGCCTTTGCCGCAGAGGCTACCGGCACCGTGGGCGGGATACACTTTGGTGTCGGGGTCAAGCGGCATCAGCTTGTCGCGCAGGCTGTGGTACATGGCCTTGGCCAGCCTTTCTTTTTTGCTTTCCGCCTCCCCGCCGGATTCCCGCAGATCAGGCCGCCCGACGTCGCCGACAAAAAGGGTGTCCCCCGTGAAAACGGCAATCTGCTTGCCGTTCGCGTCCCGGAGCAGCACGCTGATGCTGTCCGGAGAATGGCCGGGGGTATCCAGGGCGGTCAGGGTATGATCACCAATCGGGAAGGTGGCCTCTCCATCAAAAGATTGGTGGGGATAGGCGGCATCGGTTTTACCACTCGTCAAAATGGGCGCACCGGTCGCCTCGTGCATTTCCAGATGGGCGGAGACGAAGTCGGCGTGGGGGTGGGTTTCGATGATGGCCGTCAGCTTGGCGCCCGCCTCGTCGATAAAATCATAGTAAGGCTGAGGGTCGCGCGCCGGGTCTATCACGACGGCCTCTCCGTCGGTATGGATAACGTAGGAGGCATGGGCTAAGCCCTCGTCGTAGAATTGCTTGATGGTCATCGTTAAGATTTGTGTTCGCTAAAGTGTTTCTTCCTGCGCGCCGTCGCGAAAGCGCGATTATATGGTGGGTTGAAGTACGCGGAGCGAGCGTCCTCTAGAGAAAAGAGCGCGCCCCCCATGGTTAACTGCAGGTCAATTTTTACGGGTTCGCCCACCCAGCAACCAGCACCCAGCAACCAGCACCCAGCACCCAGCACCCAGCACCCATCCCCCCTAGTGCGGCAACCGGTCCCGCAGCACCCCGTAGGTAAAAGTACCCAGGATCGAGCTCAGAATGACCGCCCCGATCAGCCAGATGCCCTGCCCGAGTAGGACGAACATCGGGCCCGGACAGGCCCCGGTCAGCGCCCAACCCAGGCCGAACAGGATACCCCCGAAGAGGTAGCGGGGCACGCTCATATTCTTCGGGTTCAGGCGTAGGTCCTCGCCGTGGATGGCTTTCCAATTAAAGCGCTTGGCCAAAGCGACACCGATGGCGCCGACGATGACCGCCGTACCGATGATGCCGTACATATGAAAGCTCTCGAAGCGGAACATCTCCTGGATGCGGTACCAGGAAACAGCTTCCGATTTGGTCATGACGAAGCCGAAGAAGGCCCCGATCGTGAGGTAGGTGAAGTAGTGCATGGGTTATTGGAGTTGCAGGATGAGGGGAAGGATGAACCAGCTCATGGCCAATCCGCCGATGAAGAAGCCGATGACGGCGATCAGGGAGGGCAGCTGTAAATTGGACAGCCCGCTAATGGCATGCCCGCTCGTACAGCCCCCGGCCCAGCGGGCACCGAAACCGATGAGGAAGCCGCCCACCACCACCGTGATGAGGGTGCTCAGGGAAAATTCACTGAGGGCGAATAGCTCCGCCGGTACGTAGGACGAACCCGCCTGCTCTCCCGGCGCGGACACCCCTACCGATCGCAGATAATCGATCGTTTCCGCGGAGATTTGCACGGGCTCGGCCGAGGGGAAGACGTAAAAGGCCAGGAAGCCGCCGAAGATACTGCCGCCCACGAAGAGCAGGTTCCACTGCTGCGCCCGCCAGTCAATGTCGAAGAATTTATACTTCCGCCCCGCCCCCGCAATGCTACAGGCGGTGCGCAGGTTGGAGGATACACCGAATTCCTTGCCGGCGTAGAGGAGCATAAACATGACGGCCGCGATGGCGATGCCGCTGACGGACCAATGCCAGGGTCCGGAGATAGTTTCTAACATAGTTGCTTGGGGTTATGCAAAAGTGGAAGGCCCCGCAAACGCGGGTACCTCCCGGTGAAAACACCTAAATTCATGAAACGGCCGTGACCGCCCGATCGACTTCCCGCTGATCCATTTTGGTCGGACAGGTATAATCGGTCTTCGGCAGATCGGTCTGCTTGATGGCTCCCCATCCGCCCTCCACGTTCACCAGGTGGCGATATCCCCGGGCCTGAAGAATGGAGGCCGCGATCAGCGACCGGTAGCCACTGCCGCAGTGGAGGTAGTACGTCTCACTGCGGTCCAGTTGCTGCGTACGGCTGCCGTTGATGTAGTCCAGCGGATAGTTTTCCCCGGCCTCCAGTCGCTCGGAGAGGTACTCGGTAGGCTTGCGGGTGTCGAGGATACGGTCGACCTCGCCCCGCTCCACACGGGCGGCAAACTCAGCGGCCGAAATGCTCTCAATGGTATCCACTTCTCGTCCCGCTGCGCGCCAGGCGTCCAGTCCGCCATCCAGGTAGCCGAGGGTGTTGTCGTAACCGACCCGCGAGAGCCGCGTCACCACCTCTTCCTCCCGGCCGGCGGGCGCCACGATCAGGATGGGCTGCTTGATGTCGAGGATGAGGGCACCTACCCAGGGGGCAAACTGCCCGTCGATACCGATGAAAATGCTGTTTGGGATGAAGCCCGCCACGAAGTCGTTGCGGTCGCGTACGTCGAGGATCAGCGCGTCCTCCCTTTCGGCCAGTTGCTCGAATGCTTCCGGGCTCAGGGCCCGATTGCCGCGACCGAGTACCTCGTCGAAGCGGTCGTAGCCGCCCTTGTTCATCTGCGCGTTCTTGGCGAAGTATTGGGGCGGCGGGGTCAGGCCGGCGGTCACCTCCCGCACGAATTCCGCGCGACTCATATCGGCGCGCAGCGCGTAGTTGGTCGCTTTCTGTTCGCCCAGGCGGCCAAAGGTTTCCTTGCTCAGGTTCTTTCCGCAGGCGGAACCGGCCCCGTGAGCCGGGTACACGAGTACGTCATCGGCCAGGGGCATGATCTTGCTGCGCAGGCTGTCGAAGAGGTGGCCGGCGAGGTCCTCGCGGGTCATTTCCCCCTGCTTGATGGCCAGATCCGGACGACCCACGTCACCCAGGAAAAGCGTATCCCCGGTGAAGATGGCATGGTCCTTCCCGGCCGCGTCGCGGAGCAGGTAGGTGCTGCTCTCCATGGTGTGCCCCGGCGTGTGCAGCACGACGAAGGTCAGTTCGCCCACTTTCAGTTCTTCCCCGTCGGTAGCGGAGTAAATATCGTAATCCGGGTCGGCCAATGGGCCGTAGACGATCTTGGCGCCCGTTTCCCGCGCCAGATCCAGGTGCCCCGAAACGAAATCGGCGTGGAAGTGCGTCTCGAATATATACTTCAGCCGGGCGCCGGTTTCCTGTAATTTCTGAAGGTAGGGGCGGGTCTCCCGCAGCGGATCGATGATGACCGCCTCCCCGGCGCTTTCGATATAGTAGGCGCCCTGGGCGAGACATCCGGTATAGATCTGTTCGACTTTCATGGTATATAAATTTTGATAGTTCAAAGTTCGGGGCGATATTCTCCCGAGTCAGTGATGTGCATCACATAGCCCGAATCAGGGTACGTTACTTTGCAAAGCGTAGCCCGTCCGGCTGTGATTATGGACCGCCTGGTCCACGTCCAGGAAGAAATTTTCCCGTCCGACATCCTCGTACAAGCCGGCCTTTTTCATCGCATCGCGCACCGGCCCGATCACCCCCGCCAGCCGCACGGTTACCCCGTGGCTGCGTTGGTCCGTCACGAAACGCCGTAGTCCGTACATCGCGCTGCTATCGATACTGGCCATTCCCTCCGCGTTCAGTACGATGGTGTGCAGTTCCCGCTGGCGCTCGGCAAGCAAGCTTTCGAGCTGCGCTTCGAAGAAGCTCATGTTCCCGAAGTAAAGCGGGGCGTCGAAGCGCAGGATAAGCGTACCCGGCTGCTCGAGGGCCTCTGGAAAACGACAGACGTTCCGGTAGGTATGCGTTCCCTCGATCCGGCCCAGTACCGCCAGGTGGGGACGCATACTCCGGTACACGTGCACGCTAATCGATAAGGCCACCCCGGCCGCGATGCCCGTCTGGACACCCAGTATCAGGGTCGCCAGGAAGGTGGCGGCCAGCATCCAGAAGTCCGAGCGGTCCACCCGCCAGAGGCGCACCGCCTCCCGCCAGTCGATCAGCTTGAATACCGCTACCATGATGATGGAAGCCAGCACCGCCTGGGGCAGGTAGTAGAAAAGCGGCGTCAGGAACAGTAGCGTCAGTACGATAACGCCCGCACTGATGATGGCCGCCAGTCCGGTGGCGGCGCCGGCCTGGTCGTTGACGGCCGTCCGGCTGAATCCCCCGGCAACCGGGAAGCCACTGACCAGCGACGATCCAATGTTCGAGGCACCGATCGCCACCAATTCCCGGTTCGGAACCACGGTGTATTCCGGATGGCGGGCATTAACCGCCTTGGCCACCGCGATGCCCTCCATGAACCCGATCAGTGCGATGGTGAGTGCCGTGGGCAACAGGGCGCGTATATCGTCAACGACCATCGGTGGGAAGCCCAACGACGGCAAGCCCGCGGGCACTTCCCCGACGATAGCTACACCCGCCGCATAAAGTCCGCCGAAGTAGACGGCCGCAATGGCGAGCACCACCACGACCAGGGGGCCGGGTACGGCGGGCATCCACCGCTTTACGCCGATGAGCAGCAGCATGCCGGCTACCCCAATGGCGAGCGTGATCGGGTTGATATCCGTCAGCCGGGTCAGTGCCGCATACAGGATCTCGTGTACGTACGAACTGCGCCCAAGATCCACGCCGAGCAAGTGCTGCAACTGACTCAGCCCGATGATGAGGGCCGCCGCCGAAGTAAATCCGCTGATGATCGGCCGCGATAGTAAGTCCACCAAAAAGCCGAGTCGCAGCACCCCGGCCAGTAACTGGATGGCTCCCACGAGTAACGCCAGCAGAATCGCAAGTTGCAGATACTGCTCCGTACCGACTACAGCCAGTGCCCCGACGCCGGTGGCGGTGAGCAGGCTGTCCATCGCTACGGGTCCCACGGCTAATTGTCGCGAGGTACCCAACACTGCATAGATCAGCAGCGGAAGCGTGGCGGCGTACAGGCCGTAGATCGGCGGCAGCCCGGCCAGGAGTGCGTAAGCCATCCCCTGGGGGATCAGCATGACCCCAACGGTCAGCCCGGCGGTCAGGTCATCGGAGAACCAGCTGCGGTCGTAATTAGCGATCCAGGAGCGAGCGGGCGGCCAGGCGGGGGTGGGCATACAAATCGGTTAGGTTAGGGCAAAGGTCACGGTACCGCCCCCCGCGAAACGGTGATCGGAATCACATAAGCATAAATCAAGAGGTAGCCAGGAGCCGGATGCGGTTACGGCCCAGCGCCACCATACCGCGATTCTCCATGGTTTTCAATAAACGCGAAATCGCTTCCCTACTAACGTGCAGATCGTCGGCAATCGCCTGATGGGTAGAGACAATCGTCCGGTCCTCCCGGATAGCGGCTCGCTTGCTCACGTAATCAAGCAGCCGCTCGTCCAGCTGCTGAAAAGCTACCTGATCGATGGTCCGCACCAGTTCGTTCATCCGTTGGTCGTAGGCCTGCATCACGAAGTTCTTCCAGCTTTTGTAGCGCATCATCCACTCATCCAGCTTCGGCTGCGGCAGCCCCAGAATGACGGTGTCTTCCTCCGCCACCGCGCGTATCTCACTCCGCTTGGCGGCCATACAGCAGCTAAAGGTCATGGCGCAGCTTTCCCCCCGCGTCAGGTAATACAGAAACAGCTCGGCCCCTTCCTCCGACTGCCGGCTGATTTTGATGGTCCCCTCAATAATCAGCGGCAGCATCCGGACGTACTGGCCATAGTCCATAATGGTCTCCCCTTCCGCAAAGCGGTGCAACCTCCCCTCATTGGCAATCACCTGTTGCAATCCCGGCTCCGTAAAGTCAGGAAAATAGCGGTGGACATCTTCGGTTTGGAGGCGATCGTTCATATGGATAGACTTGGATGAGGGTAACGCATGAACATATGAACGAGTTTTCATGTGTTTGCTTGTAGATCCGCGTTCGTGTCGCTGCGCTACTTGCTCATTCACCACGGAGGATGAAGAGGGGTTCACGGAGGAATCACAGAGCAACGGCAGGCAGAGGCGTCACTGCGCGATGCAGCCTTTTCTACCATCCCCCTCTTCCCTGGCCCCTCTCCATGCGGCGAATGGGGATGGAGCCCCATTTGCACAGCAGGGGTAACCCACCCGCTATCCATCATACAGGTGCAACCTGTGGCTACGACATAGATCACGACCAATACCTGGATACAGATGGCGTGACAAAAGCGCAAAAATCACCCCGGCCAAGTCACCCCTCTCCTTCGGAGAGGGGCCGGGGGAGAGGCCATGAAACGAGCCGAAGGCAAGCATCCACGAAAGCAAATCCGTGCATAATCAGTGCCCAAACCGCCGAAGGCAGCCGCGAAGCGTATCCCCGAAATCCGTGTTTCAGAAAACCGAGCCGCAGGCGAGCAGAAACGTGCGGCAGCCAAATCGTAATTCGTAAATCAAAATTCGTAAATCGTAAATCCCAATGCCTACTCCACCCTTACCCCCGGAGTAACAAAAGATATCCCCTGCTGCCCGTAAGTAGAAATAAACACCCCCTCGAACAGCGGCTCGTGCAGCCCCGCCGGCACTGACCACTCGAAGTAAAAGTTGTCCCCCGTGCCGCCCTCGCGGTCGCCGCTTTCGATGATGATCTCGACGGTTTCGAGCGGACTGAGGTAAATCGGATCGGAAAAATAGGTACGCACCAGTGCGCCATCGGTACCGTAGTAGCTGGCGCTACGGATATAGATGCTGTCGCGCAAGTTGATGTTGCGGATACTGATGGTGCCGGTGAGGTCGAAGGTGCGGTGCTCGGTTTCGGTGTAGATCTGGGAGTAGCTGGAGAGGTAGGTGGCGCCGGCCGTCAGCGAATCGCCTTCCGGTAAGGTGGCCCGGCGGTTGTCCCAGTCGGTGGTATTGACGGTCACCGTCTCCGTTTCTGACTCACAGGCCAGCAGAAGGAATAAGCAGAGAAAACCAGGGAGTAGACGGGCGAGCATAGCGTGACGGAATTAGAGCGGCAAAATAGGTCACGCCGGGCGGGCTGCGGTTTAGACGCTGCGCGAATTTCTGTCCGATCGATTTTTCGGATGGCAGCAAAGTAAACGAAGGGCGGCGGAGCGCAGGATAAAAGCCAACCCGGGGCCGCATGCGGATAAGGCCATCAGCGCATGAACCGAACCTCGGTAATTAATCCATTTTCCACGGTGTAGATTGCAATGACTTCCACCGGATCCTCGCCCACGGTGAAGACTACACTTTCGTGGTCGATAACTTTATTCCCCATCACCATCCGATTCACGAGGCGGCACTGCAGATCGGGCAATTCCGAAAACATCCCCCCGTAGGACTCCCGCATGCTCTCCTTTCCCTGCGCGCGTAGCTCGTCGGGATAGTTATAGACACGCACGGTATCGGCGTAGGCACTGAGAAAGAGCTCCAGGTTGCCGGTATTATAGGCGTCTAGCTGGGTCTGGACGGGCGTGACTACTTCGTAGGCGTCCTCCCCGGACTGGGCGGCTAGTAGCGCGGGGAAAAGTAGCAGGAGGATCAGCTTATACATGCAGGCGGCTTATGGTTAGGAAAGGCAATCTACGAGGCGGTCTTGCAATGTTGAACCTCTGCTCGAAAATGCTTGGGGTGGTTTGCCCCTTTGGTAGAAAGGAGCGCTTTGTGGCGGAATAGGATGATAAGCGTGGTGCTTACTACGTACAACATGAAGCAAGCTTTGAGCAGCAGCAGACAGAGACGTCGCTGCGCGACACAGAGGTTCACCGCAGAGGCGCGGAGGTATGCAAAGTTTCGCAAAGAAGGTGCGTAGCGACTTTGGCAATCCTTGACCAAGCGAAACAAAACGCAGTTCGAAGCAGTCGATCCGCCAACTCTGCGGTTAAAAATCTAGGTGATGGCAAGTTGCTTGGCGGGACAGGTTCACCACAGAGGTGCCACGGAGTACAACACAGAGGAATCACAGAGTGAGGTAGACAGAGGCGTCGCTGCGCGATAGAGAAGTCAACCGCAGAGGCGCGGAGGTACGCAAAATTTCGCAAAGAAGGTGCGTAGCGACTTTGGCAATCCGGGTGACCCAATGCATCGGGGGATAAACCACGAGATTAGCGGAGCAGCCAATCCGTGGCCACTCGTGCCCGAGCGAAGCGAAACGCAGTTCGACGTAGTCAATCCGCTAGAATCTGTATTTCCTAAAAACCCGCGAGCCGAAGGCAAGTCACCCCACCTCCGTGATTCCTCTGTGAACCCCTCCGTGAAGCGCAAAGCGCCCTCCGTGGTGAAACATACGAGCCGCAGGCGAGCTACCCCACAAGAAAATCCGTGTTGAATCCGTGTATTAAATCGGTGAAATCCGTGTTGAGAAAAACACGAGCCGCAGGCGAGAACCACATCTAGCAATGTCCGCGAGCCGCAGGCGAGCTACCCCATCAAAGCAATCCGTGTTGAGAAAAACATGAGCCGCAGGCGAGAGAAACAATTAGCAATGTCCGCAAGCCGCAGGCGAGCGCGCCCATCCACGTTAGCCGGAACCGGACAGATCCCCCCCCTCCAAAACAAGCCAAACTACCTGCGCTCCGCCGCCAAACCCCTGCTTTGCTATATTGGCCGGCCTAACACACTATTAAGCACATCGACCATGTATGATTCACTAACCGTAGCCGTAGCCGGCGCCGGATTCATCGGACCCGTTCACGTAGAAGGCCTGCGACGGCTGGGTATTCGCGTAATAGGATTGCTCGGCAAGGACCTGGAGGAATCCACCGCCGCCTGCAAGCAGTTGAACCTTGACCACCCCTACGCCACTTTTGAAGACCTTCTCGCCGATGAGGAGATTGACGCGGTGCACCTCGCCGTGCCGAACGTGCTGCACTATAGCATGGTGAAGAAGGCCCTCGCCGCCGGCAAGCATGTGATGTGTGAGAAGCCCCTGGCCATGACCTCCGAGGAGAGCGCCGAACTGGTGGAGTTAGCCCGGAAAAGCAACCTGAAAACGGCGGTCAATTATAACCTCCGCTTCTACCCCATCAACCTGAACGTACGCGACCGGCTGGCCAAGGACGACGGCCGCATCTTCTCCGTCACCGGCAGCTACCAGCAGGACTGGCTCCTCTACGACACCGACTACAACTGGCGCGTACTCGCCGACCAGGGCGGTGCCCTCCGGGCCGTATCGGATATCGGCACCCACTGGCTGGACCTCATCCACTTCGTCACCGGACTGGAAGCAGAAGCCATCCTCGCCGACCTGACGACCGTACACCCGCAGCGGAAGCGCCCCATCGGCGAAGTGAGCTCCTTCACCAACGACAGCGACAAGGAGCAGGCCACCGAAACCATCGACATCACCACCGACGACTGCGCCAGCATCCTCTTCAAGTTCAAGGGAGGAGCAAAGGGCCAGCTCTTCGTAAGCCAGGTCGCCGCCGGCCACAAAAACCAGCTGAAGTACGACATCGCGACCCAGTCCGCCGCCTACGAGTGGAACAGCGAGCGCCCCAACGAACTCAACATCGGCCGCCGCGGTGACCTCAACCAGGTCCTCATGAAGGACCCCGGCCTCATGACCGGCACCGCCGCCCCCTTCGTCAACTACCCCGGCGGGCACAACGAAGGCTTCCCCGATACCTTCAAGCAGTGCTTCCGCTCCTTCTACAACGCCATCCTCGGCGACACCTCCGCCGGCGAAGCCCTCTACGCCAACTTCGAAGATGGTCACCGGGAACTGGTGCTGTGCGACGCTATTTTAGAGAGCCACGAGCAGCAGGCTTGGGTTCGGATCAAGGATTGAATGGCTGAATTAGTGAATTGCTGAATGCGGTCGGCTTCCGGCGTTGCATTAAGGGGTGAAGGACTGAATTCTTGAATTATTGAATGCGGTCGGCTTCCGGCGCTGCATTAAGGGGTGAAGGACTGAATTCTTGATTACTGAATGTGGTCGGCTTCCGGCGTTGCATAAAGGGGTGAAGGACTGAATTCTTGAATTATTGAATGCGGTCGGCTTCCGGCGCTGCATTAAGGGGTGAAGGACTGAATTCTTGATTACTGAATGTGGTCGGCTTCCGGCGGTACCTGCGTGGGTTATGTATTGTCGATGGACGCGCTACCAGGTGCACATCTAATTACCGCGGTCTCTTGAACACGTTGTGTAGCTGTGAGTCCGTATAAAGTATGTGTGCCGGAGCTAAAGAAAGAACCTGTAGCTTTCTTATTCAGATGTATCACTTTAAGACTACTATCCCGTTGCAGTCTGGCAGGCAAAACGAGCGCAGCGAGCTCCCCCGCCCATTCACTAATTCAGTCCCTCAAAAATTCACCAACTAAATGCCCCGCTACGCCATCACCGACATCCACGGCTGCTCCTTCACCTTCCACCGGCTGCTGGAGCGAATCGGCTTCAGTCGGACGGACGAGCTCTACCTGCTGGGCGATTACATCGACCGGGGGCCGGACAGCCAGGGGGTGCTGCAGCACATCTGGAAATTACAGGGCGAGGGTTACCAGGTCCACTGCCTGCGCGGGAATCACGAGCAGATGCTGATCGATGCGATCGGTCAGGGGCGGTCGGCCTGGGACTATATGCCGGACCACCAGGAGCGGCAACAAACCCTGCTGTGGATGAGCAACCTACCCTACTACCTGGAGATACCGGGCTACGTACTGGTGCACGCCGGACTGAATTTCGGGTTACGCGATCCGCTATCGGACCGGCAGGCCATGTTGTGGAGCCGCGACTGGGAAGCGGACGTCGACCGCGACTGGCTGGGCGATCGCGTCTTGGTCTATGGACATACCCCCCGCGCCGTCACCGAGGTGCTGGAAGAAATACGCGACATGCGCAACCGCCAACTCGTGTGCCTCGACGCCGGCTGTGCCATGCCCTACGATGGGATGGGTTACCTGGTGGCGCTTAACCTGGATTCGGGGGAGGCTACCTACCTGCGGAAGGAGTGAATTGTTGAATTGTTGACGGACTGAATAACGCGCGGCTCCGGCGTACCGTAGGCGGGATAGGCCTTACTGCCTTAGCCAAGGCCGCGAACAAATCGGCGAAGCCGACCAGTACCTGCGGGCGGTAAAACGGGCCATTCACTAATCCACTAACTCACCAATTCACTCCTTCTTAAATCGCCTGCAGGATATCATACTGCGCGATCAAATGCTTCCGCCCGCTCCGGTCGGTGGCGACCACGGCGGGGTTTTCCTTGGTGATGTGACGACCGAGCTCGGAGAGGGTGAGGTCGGTGCCCACTTCCGGGAAAGGGGGCTTCATGATATCGCGGACGGGCCGCTCGGCGTGATCCATCGGGTTCTGGAGGAGGAAGTTGAGGACGTCCGTTTCCGTGATCGAGCCGACGACTTCTTCGCCGTCCATGACGGGCATCTGGCTGTACTCGTTTTCTTTCATGGACTTAAGCGTCGCCCGGACGCTTTCGTCGCGGGAAACGCCGGTGAAGCTGGCCTCCTTTTTATTGCCGATGAGGTCGCGCACCTTCAGTTCCGTTTCGAGGAAGCCGCGGTCGCGCATCCAGTCGTCGTTGTAGATCTTGCCGATATAGCGGCTACCGTGGTCGTGGATGACGACGACCACCAGATCGTCCGGCTTCAGTTTGTCCTTGAGTTGGAGGAGTCCGGCTACCGCGCTGCCGGCGGAGTAGCCCAGCAGTAGGCCTTCCTCGCGGGCCAGGCGACGGGCCATGACGGCACCGTCTTTGTCGCTAACCTTCTCGAAAAGGTCGATGATCTTGAAGTCGACGTTCTTGGGGAGGATGTCCTCACCGATGCCCTCGGTGATGTAGGGGTAGATTTCTTTCTCGTCGAATTCACCGGTTTCGTGGTACTTCTTGAAGACGGAGCCGTAGGTATCCACGCCCCAGACTTTCACCTCCGGGTTCTGTTCCTTCAGGTATTTACCGACACCGCTGATGGTGCCGCCGGTACCGACGCCTACGACCACGTGGGTGACCCGACCGTCGGTCTGCTTCCAGATCTCGGGACCGGTGCTTTCGTAGTGCGCCTTGCGGTTGCTGAGGTTATCGTACTGGTTGAACCAGAAGCTGTTGGGAATCTCCTTGCTGAGGCGCTCGGCCACGGAGTAGTAGCTGCGGGGATCTTCGGCGCTGACGTTGGTGGGGCAGACGATCACTTCGGCCCCCATGGCGCGGAGGATGTCGAGCTTCTCTTTACTCTGCTTGTCGCTGGTGGTAAAGATGCAGCGGTAGCCCTTGACGCAACCGGCCAGGGCCAGGCCCATACCGGTGTTACCGGAAGTACATTCGATGATGGTACCACCGGGTTTGAGGCGACCGTCGGCCTCCGCATCCTCCACCATCTTGAGGGCCATGCGGTCCTTGATCGAGTGGCCGGGGTTGAAGGTTTCGACCTTCATCAGCACCCGGCACGGTAGTCCCTTCACGACCTTATGCAGCTCGACGAGGGGGGTGTTGCCGATGGTTTGGAGGATGTTATCTTTTACGTCCATGTTTGCTTTCTACTATTCGGCCGGTTATTCCCGTCCGTTGATTTCTACGATCTCAACATCGAGACCGGTGTCGCGGATGAAGGTGCGCGCCAGGTAATTTGCTTCGCCCTCGTCGGTGGTGGGCGTATCAATGTAAAGGAAGTACCCCGTACCGTCGGTTTCCACGCACTCGCCCACCGCAACCGTAACCGCCGATCCGTACAGGCGGTTGAGTTCGAGGGCCCACTCGCGGGCGGCTTCGAAGGAGGTGTACCTGCCGAAGAGCAGCACGAATACGGACTGCTCCAGCTGACTCAGCGGCATACAGTCGTAGTCGAGTATCGCTTCGCCGTCGGCGGTCAGGCGGTAGCGCCGTAGGCTGACGAGGTCCTCGATGCGGTCGGCCGTGACCAATGATTCTTCGGGGATATTGCGGTCGGCGGATTCTTCGGGGTCCGGGTCGATGGTGCGGTGGTACTCCCCTACTTCGGGTTCGTAGGCGGGAGCGGGATTGCTTTCCGACTCCAGGTCGTCGAGATCCGGGGCGGCGTACTTTCCGCCCGCCGTAGCCAGTGGCGTGTAGCTGGCCTGTCGGTAAAGGCCGTAGCCCAGCATCAGCAGTGATGGGATGCCCAGGATAAATATCCACCACCCCAATTTATAGTATCCGGGCCGGCTGCGTAGGGCGCTGGGAAACAGTTTCCGGTATATACGGCGGGTACGTGCGCGCAGCAGGGTTCCCCGGCGGCGGGGCTCCTCGTAGAATTTCGGCCGTCCCGGTTTGGGGGGCAGCAAAACGATATCGGGCGTTTCCAGTGCCAGCGGATCGGTCACCTCCGGGGGCAAAGTGTCGGGATCCGCCGGTTTGGATTCCTCGGCCCGGGCCAGCCAGCTCGGCAGCCGGATGCGGTGCCCGCGAAACTGGTCCACCTGGCTCGGACTGATGACGTTCTTCACCACCTTATTGTCCTCGACCGCCAGCATCCCGAAGCCGTATTTAACGCACTGCCGTTCGAGTTCGCGAAATTTGCGGCGCGTGCGCCAGGTGTCGGGCTGAAAGATGGCCACGTCGTAGGCTACCCACTGGGCGTCGGCAAAAAAGTGCTTGAACTGATCGACGGCGTAGATGTAGCGGTAGGTCCGGAGTCGCCGCAGCAGAGCGGCCACCGTAGCTCCGATGGCCAGAAAAAGAAGCACCAGTACGGCGTAGACCGCCGGGGAGCCGAAGAGCCGCCAAAGGTTAAATCTTCCTTCCTGCGCTCCGCCGCCCAAAAATCCGCTCAGCGGGGGGAGCCCCGCCCAAATTAGCAGCGCGGCGATGAACAGGGTGAGCACCAGCGCGTGCCAGCCCATACGCCAGTAGTTGGTCTGGTAAAGGATTTCCTCCTGCCGGTCTACGCTCGTGGCTTCCACGGTGGCCGTGAAGTAGGTTCGGTCGGGTTTACGGTAGGCCAGCCGGGCGTCGATCAGCACGCCCTGGTAGTAGTGGGGCTTGTCCACCACACGGGTCCCGCTGCCGCCGTAGCGCGGGCGAAGCTTGTAGTGAAACCGCAGAAAATTGATGGCCAGGCCGCGGATCTGCTGTTCGGTATAGGGCATCTGCTGGTAAAAGTCGGACATTATGTGGTAATTCGCGCTTAACTTACCATCACCTTGCGCTTCGAACCTTTTTCTCTCAACTGCAACGGCCACCTGCTCATCGCCGAGCGGCCGCTCGTCATGGGCATTCTCAATGCTACTCCCGACAGCTTCCACGAGGAAAGCCGGACCGAGGCAAATGCGGCCGGCGAGCAAGCCGCCGAAATGGAAGAGTGCGGAGCGACGATCATCGATATCGGGGGCATGTCCTCCCGCCCCGGGGCCGAACTGATCGAGGCCCAGGAAGAGATGGACCGCGTGCTGCCCGTTATTGAAGCGGTACGCGGCGCCGCGCCGAAGATGGTCATTAGTTGCGACACCATCTACGCCGCCACCGCGCGGGCCGCCGTCGACGCCGGAGCGGGCATGATCAACGACATCGGGGCGGGCCGCTTCGACGAGGACCTGCTGCCCACCGTCGCCGAACTGAACGTGCCTTACGTCCTCATGCACCTGCCCGAGGGGGCCACGCCGGCCACCATGCAGCAGCATACCAAGAGTTACGGCGACAAAGTAGTGACCCACGTCTGGGACTTCCTGGCCGAACACCTCGTCACCCTGCGGCACATGGGCCTCAAGGACGTCATCGTCGACCCGGGCTTCGGCTTCGGGAAGTCGCAAAAGCAGAACTACGAGCTGCTGAAAAATCTGCATACGTTCCGCCACCTCGGCGCCCCGGTGCTTACGGGCATCAGCCGCAAGGGCATGATATACAAGCCGCTGAAGTCCCGGCCGGCGGACGTACTGCCCGCCACCACCGCCCTGCACCTCTACGCGCTGCAACAGGGCTCGGCCATCCTGCGGGTACACGATGTACGCGAAGCGGTGCAGACGGTTAAGCTGCATCGCTTGCTGGAGGAGGCACGGTTGGTTGGAGAGTAGGTTGTTCTTTAGTCATCTAGCCCGTCAGGCTCTTTGGGCGGCGGGGCGCAGGATAGAAGCCTTTTTAATGACAGGTTGCTTTCGCGGAACGAGCAGCATTACCAGATGCGGCCGCGGGATGCCTGCCAACTTTGGTATGCCTGTCCTGTTTGCATCATTTGCATCGTAATAACTCCTCCATGGCCCGCAATCCGGAAACCAAACCCGTCGGTACCGCCCAGATTTTGATCGTGGTGGCGATCCTCGGTATCCTGGGGGTGCTGGGTTACCGCGCGCTGCGGAATACGCCGGGCAGCTTCCTGGCCGGGCCGGCGGAGTACGAACTGCAGTACCGTCCGGCGGATTTCGATCTGGACATCGATACCGAAACGGCCCTGGCTATCCTGCAGAACCCGCGTCGGTATCGCCGGGAGTTTGATGATCTCGTCTACGATATCAATACCGACATCCTGCGCCACGTCGGCAACCGAATGGGGATCAACGACAGCCTGCAGCAGGAGGTCATGGCCGAATACGACCGGCAGCACCCCCAACTCGCCGACCTGTACTTCAATGACTTCATGCGCCTGCGCGACACCAGCGCCGCGCTCTACGAGACCTGGTACGATGAGGGCGGGCAGAAAGTAACGGAAATCTTCGAGGAGGTAGCCAGCAACTACACCTGCTTCATGCTGAACAAGGTGCTGGCCGCCGTCATCCGTACCCGCAACGGCAACATTCTGGCCCGCGGCGCGGACGTCCAGAATCCCTGCTCCATCGCGATGGGCGAAGCGCTTCGTCCGCTGGTCGGCCGCATGCGGGAACGGGCCGCCATTGAGGATTTCAGCCGTAGCAAGGGACTCTTCCAGGAAAAGGTGGAAAACGTGATCGGCGAACTGGCCACCATCGAGATCCGGGACAAGAAGGGCATCAATAAGAACATGCAGACCACCATCTGGGGCGTGAACGTCAGCTCGACCGACGTGGAGATCACCGCGCTGTCCATCCTCAAGGTCGGATTCCGCCTCAATGAGTATTTTGACCTGCAACTCGACGAGCAAAACAAAACGGTCAACATCACCCTGCCCGAGCCGGAGATCCTCAGCCACGAGGTCCTTCCCAAAATCGAAAAGCTAGACATCGGCTGGCTACGCGAAGTCGAAGGCGTAAACATCAACGAAGGCGTCAACTCCCTCCGCGAAAGCTTCCGCCAGGATGCGCTCGAAAGCAACGTGATGGACCGCGCCAAGACCCAGGCCACCTCCCTCATGGATACCATGTTCGGCCCGATCGTCAGCAGCATTGGCGACGATTACAGCCTGGTCGTCAGTTTTCGGGGCGCACCCGTCCGCACCACCCAGGGCGAACTGGGCAAGTAATCCCGCATCTCCCGGTCGAAGCCCGTCACTTTCTTTGTGAAGTACGCCGGGAACCGTAGTTTTGCAGCCATAAGCTCCGTTAGCTCAGTTGGATAGAGCAGGAATCTTCTAAATTTCAGGTCAAAGGTTCGAATCCTTTACGGGGCACTTTTTAGTACGGTAGGATTTAGTACGGTAGTACGATAGGCAGACGCTACCGTACTACCCCGCGCCCAAAGGAAGCGACTACTTACTACCTACTACAGTACTACTCCACCGCTCCTCCAACTCATCAACAGCCGAAAACAGGCTGGCGAAGCTGTCAATCGCGAAGTAGGTCATTTGCACCTTATCGATGACGAAGTCCTGGGCCATGACCCGGTCGAGATCGAAGTCGATGACCTTGACGTCCTCGTTTTCGAAGATGTGCTTGGTTTCCTGGGGGCTGCTGCAGATGCCGGCGCCGTAGACCTTTAGCTCGCCATTCTGCCGGATGACACCGAATTCGATGGTGAACCAGTAGAGGCGTTGCAGCTGGGTGATCTTTTGCTCGTCCTGGGCGTACTTGACGCCGAGCGCGCCTAGCTTCTGAGCGAAGTTGGCGTAGTCTTTATTGAGGTACAGGGGTATGTGGCCGAAGATGTCGTGGAACATATCCGGCTCCTCGAGATAATCGAGTTGGTTCTCATTGCGCAGCCAGGTGCTGGAGCAGAAACGGCGACGGGAAAGCAGTGCGAAAAATTCATCTACCGGAAGGAAGCCTTTCACGACTTCGATCGACCAGCCGTGCGCCTCACGCAGTGCCCGGCTCAGATCGCTGAAGCGAGGGGGATGCTCGGGCGACAGGATCGGATAGAGATCCTGCAGGCAGCGCAGGTACTCGGTGGCGGCCACCGGCTTCAGCGCCTTCATCTGCCGCTGCGCCAAGAGGCGCCAGATGCGGTAGTCCGTGGCGGTGTAAGCATCGTACTTTTGAACGGGGGCGGCGGAAAGGGCGGGAGACATGATCGATGTTTTTTGCTATGACAACTATTGTTATTGCAACTGTGAAGTTATGGATTTTGTTGGATGCCGCGCAAGCCCATACTGGCCAAAGGACGAAATAGTTATTCGCGACCGTCTACAGAATTCCAGCATTGCGCGGACTTGTTAGCCAATCGGGAGGCTCTTCGGTAAACCTGACAATTCTATGGCGCCGTACCCGCAAAAACGCCAACTACGAACATGCTGATATTGTCTTCATGGCAGATTCCGTCCGAACATGTTGCTCAAGAAGAAAAGGCTGTACACCATACTTGCCTTGCTGGTATTCGCGACTTACGCGATCTACCGGCTGGAGCCTTACGTCCGCATCCAAATGGACGATGAAACACTGAGCGCGGTCATGACGCGGGCGCACCTGGACATCGCCGAGATTGGCTACACGGAGGGTACGACGCGCCGGTTGCGGTACCTCCAGATCGGCCAGGACAGTACGAAACCGCTATTGGTGTTCATTCACGGCGCGCCCTCTTCCAGCGCTTGGTGGCTGAGCATCCTCCGCGATAGTTCCCTACGCTCGGACGCTAACCTGCTGGCTATCGACCGGCCCGGCTACGGGGGCAGCGGGCTGGGTGAACCGATGACCTCGGTGGAGGAGCAGGCGGAAAACGTCGCTTCGGTCATTCGCCTGCGGAAATTTCCGGGCCAGAAGGTCATCCTTCACGGGAGCAGCTACGGCGGGACGGTGAGTGCCCGCATCGCCATGGATTACCCCGACCTGGTGGATGGACTCCTTCTGCAGTCGGCGAGCATGGCTCCTTCGCAGGAATACACCTACTGGATTACCAATCCCAGCTCCCTGTGGGCCCTCTCCTGGTTACTGCCTAGTGGACTCAACAGCGCCAATCATGAGAAGCTGGCCCACGAGGCGGAACTGGAGGATATGTCCGATGAGTGGTACCACATCAACGCGGCCACGGTTATTTTGCACGGCACGGATGATTGGCTTATCTACCCCCGCAACGCGTATTATGCCTGCGACAAGCTCGTCAACGCGCCGATCCTGGTTCACCATATGGTGCCGAACAAGCAGCACGATCTGCTCTACACTGCTCCAAAATTACTCAAGCACTACCTCCATTTTTTGATCGACCGGGTTTAGGGTCACTTGTCGTACTTCGACCCCCACTGTTGTTTTAGGCGCTCGGCGATCTTCACTTCCGTGGCGTTGTTGGACTGGGGTTTGAAAAAGGCCGTCCCGGAGAGCTCATCCGGCAGATATTCCTGCGTCTTAAAATTGCCGGGATTGTCGTGACTGTAGTTGTAGTCTTTCCCGTAGTCCAGTTGCTTCATGAGCTTGGTCGGGGCATTGCGCAGGTGCAGGGGAACGGGGAGCGTGCCGGTCTGCCGAACCGCTTGCTGGGCGGCACCGATAGCCTTGTAGCTGCTGTTGGATTTGGCGCTGGTGGCCAGGTAGACCGTAGCCTGACTCAGGATGATGCGGGCTTCGGGATATCCTACCATCTGAGCGGCCTGGGCGGCCGTGGTGGCCATCAGGAGGGCGTTGGGATTGGCCAGCCCGATGTCTTCACTAGCAGCTATCACGAGCCGCCGGGCGATAAATTTAAGATCCTCTCCCCCTTCGATCATGCGGGCGAGCCAGTACACCGCACCGTTCGGATCGCTGCCCCGGATACTTTTGATGAGCGCTGAGGCAATGTCGTAGTGTTGCTCTCCGGTTTTATCGTAACGCGTCAGATTTTCCTGAACGCGAGCGGTGATAAACTCGGTGTCTAAAACGACGGAGCTGCCGTCGGCAGCTTCGTGGGTGACCAGTTCGAGGACATTATACAGTCGGCGGCCGTCGCCTCCGGAAAAGCGGATGAGGGTATCGTAATCCGCTACCCGAACGTCCATCTTGTTTAGGTACTCATCCTCCGCCAGGGCCTTATCGACCATCCCCTGTAATTCCTCTTTACCCAACGGTTCCAGGACATACACTTGGGCGCGGGACAGCAGGGCTGGTATTACCTCGAAACTTGGGTTTTCCGTAGTTGCTCCGATGAGGGTGACGATGCCGGCTTCTACGGCTCCGAGCAGGCTGTCCTGCTGCGACTTACTGAACCGGTGAATCTCGTCGATGAAGAGGATCGGGGAGGCGGATTCGAAGAACTTCCCGCGTTTGGCCTTGTCGATGGTTTCGCGGACATCCTTTACCCCGGAGTTGATGGCGCTTAACATGAAGAAGGGCACTTCCAACTGATTGGCCACGATGCGAGCCAGTGTTGTTTTTCCTACCCCGGGCGGTCCCCAAAGAATGAAACTCGGCAGGCGGCCGGTTTCGATGGCCCGCCGCAGGACGGCACCTTTCCCGACCAGGTGCTTTTGGCCGACGTAGTCGTCGAGGGTCTTGGGGCGCATTCTTTCGGCTAGGGGCTGCATGGGGCAAAGGTAAGTTGACGGGGTGGATGTGGGTATGGCCTGATAGAGCAGGAAACAGGAAGGTCAACCACGGCGACGCTTGCTCGGCTGACCTTCAACCAAAAATTTTATCCTACAATTTGTTTATAAATAAGCGATCCTTTAATTTCGTACCCATATCGTCGGATACCCACCATTTCAGCGTCCCCCCGTCTTCCTCATTAGTTCCGTCGGTCAATCACTACATAGGCTCCTTTTCATTCGCCCGGTACCGGTCCGGCCGAGATGATGGTTGTCAACTACCCTTGCTTCGTTCACCATCCCGGCCTGAGCGGAAGGGCCACCGGCGTGGGCGGTGGTTAGGACGCAGTGGGGGAGCCAGCGTGGCGGCGGTCGGGTGGGTTCTCCCACCCACTCAGAGGAGCCGTCTACCTGTCCGGCCGGGCATTCGTATTCTCCGCCCGTTAACCCCACACTTACCCTTTCTTATCATCGTTCCCCATACATTAGACTCGGCTTTACATCCGCTGCAAACTCAGGGTTATACCAAATGCGAATTTTCTTTGGCCTTTTGACGTGTCTTGTATTCACCTCCTACATTTCGGCTCAGGATACCACCGCCAGCACGGCTCAACTCCCGCCCGGTTCCGTTCGCTTGAAGGCGGGCTCGCCGGATAACGCGGATGCTCGCTTGCTGGCTGCGGTTTACCGAACCATCCAATATCCGCAAAGTGCCTGGGCCTACGGCATCACCGGAGCCGTATTCGTAACCTATACCATCGATACGTCGGGTATCCTGACCGTCGATAACACGCGCTACTTCAGCCCGGAAGAATTCGCCGCCCGCCCTATGCGCATCCGTGAAGCGGACATCTTTAGAATTACAGCCTTCACCGTGGGTGGTCCCGCCTATTCCGGATCAGCCACCACCAGTGCAAAAAGACTCAAACGGGGCCGCGCCAATCTGTGCAAGGAAGTAGCCCGCACCCTGCGGGCACTGCCGACCTTCGTGCCGGCGCGTCGCGGCGGAGAAATCATTGCGGAAACACAAATCAAGCTGTTCTACTTCGATATGGAATGATGTCTGGCAAGTGAATTCGATCACTTCGCCCGATCGTCCAGCAGCATCGCCCGGTGCGGTATGCCATCTTCTTCGTAGATGTCTCCAATGCCCACAAAACCCAGGCTGCCGTAAAAACCCTGCAGATGCGCTTGGGCACTGATTTTGATCGCCTGCCGGCCGTACCGATCGTACAGTTCGGCTATGGAGTGCCGCATTAAGGGCCGGCCTACTCCGTGTCCGCGAGCGGAGGCTGCCGTTACCACCCGCCCGATGCTCGCGTACCCCTCGTAGGAAATTCCCTTTTGCAGTATCCGGGTGTACGCCACCACCCTACCCTCCCGGCTTCCGACCATATGTATGGCCGATTGATCCTTGCCGTCGGCATCAAGGTACCAGCAGGTCTGCTCCACCACAAAGACCTCCTGCCTCAAAACCATGATGGCGTAGAGAAGGTGGACATCCAGCTCGTCAAAGGTGTAAGCGTTCCAGTCAAGGGTCATGCGTCGGGGCTTTAGGGGCTAAGGTCGGGCAGCTACCGGAAATGGTCGGCTATCTTTGCCCTCTTTCAACCTGTCCCGATAGTTATCGGGCGCGCCAAAATTTTAAGCTGCGTGCGCTACTACCTCATTGCCGGCGAAGCCTCCGGTGACCTGCACGGGTCCCGTCTCGTAGCCGCCCTGCTCCGGCGGGATCCGGATGCCGAGATCCGGGCGTGGGGCGGTGATCTTATGGCACAGGCCGGGGCCAAGGTCGTCAAGCACTTCCGCGATCTGGCCTTTATGGGATTCGTGGAGGTCGTCAGCAATTTGCCGACGATTCTGGCCAATTTTGGGGAATGCAAACACGATATTGAAGCCTTCGCCCCGGATCGCCTGGTCTTGATCGACTATCCCGGATTCAACTTACGGATGGCCAAGTGGGCCCGCCGGGCCGGTTACGACATCAGCTATTATATCAGCCCCCAAATTTGGGCCTGGCACACGAGTCGGGTGAAGCAGGTACGGGCTAATGTTGACCGCATGCTCGTCATCCTCCCCTTTGAGAAGGACTTTTACGCGGAGCATGGAGTGGAAGCCACCTTCGTCGGTCACCCGTTACTGGACGTTGTCGAATCGCGCGAAGACCAGCCCCGCACGCACGTTGCCCTTCTCCCGGGATCGCGCAAACAGGAGATCACCCGAAGTCTGCCAATTATGCTCTCGGCCGCCGCCCGCCTACCCGACCACGACTACGTGATAGCGGGCGCTCCCGGACAGGATGGCTCATTCTACCGAAACCTGATAGCTACGGCAGAAACGCCACCCCGCCTTAATCTAGTAAGTGGCGATACCTATGGCGTACTTGCCCGAGCGAAGGCCGCGCTGGTGACCAGTGGAACGGCTACTCTCGAGACGGCACTATTCGGTGTCCCTCAGGTCGTTTGCTACCGCGGCAGTCAACTGAACTACTGGCTGGCCCGACGTTTAGTAGCCAGCCGCATCAAATTTATATCGCTGGTGAATTTGGTTATGGACCGCGAAGTAGTCCCCGAGCTTATTCAGGGCGACTTCAACCGCGACCGCGTGACGCAAGAGCTCAAAAAAATAATTGCCGGCCCCAAACGGGACCGGCAACTATCCGACCTGGCGCTACTGAGCCAGGCTTTGGGAGAGGGTGGCGCGGCGGAACGGGCCGCAGCTGCCATAATCGGCTGATTACTTCTTGTAGTTGTTACCGAAAATCACCAGCAGGGCGTAAATCAGACCCGGCAGGTAGAACAGCAGCGTCAACAACAGCGCGATCCAGAATTTAGAGTTGATCTCTCCCTGGTGTACGAGTACGGCCACCGGGGGCAAGAGGATAGCCAGAATTACCAGCAGAATGGTATTGGTACTGGCGTCCTGGTAATCGGTGAGGGCGGCCTTTACCGCCTTACGTTGTTCCCGCTTCAGTTGCCGGCGTTCCTTTCCGGACATAGCGTTCAGCGACTCGCGGTACTCGCGCGCAGCTGCTAGTGCTTCTGCTTCGGTGGGATTTGTTGCGGTAGCTTCCGACTCAGCCGGCACTACGGTAGCCGGATAAACGATAGCGGCGTTGGTCGTACTGACGGCTAAAGTGACCAGCAGTAGAATAAGGGTAAAATAGCGTGAGCTCATGCGCTTGTGGTTGTGGATAGTGGGCAACATTGCCAATTCCCACAACCGGCTTCTAAGAGCAAGGTTTGTTCCCGCAGCTTAGAAACTGTAGCAGCCGCTGGCGTTACTTCCCCAACCGCCGAGGCGAATACCCAGCGTCAGGTTAATCAGGAAGTAAAAATCGTTCGAAGGGCCTCCGCGCTTATATGAGTAGGTATCCGGTACATCGCCGGGAGTAACGGCGGGGTTGGAAAAGTAGGCCGATTCACTGCCGCCGTTTTCCAGTACATCGTTATAATTTACCTGGGTTGCCGAGACGTCGTCGAGATAGTCCGTACCCGTAACCCGTCCACTCACTTCTCCTCCCAGTACGAAGCGGTCACTCAGTCTGGCACGCACTCCGCCACCTAAGTGAAAAGTTACGATATCGAGGTCATAGGGAAAGGGATCGTAGACACCACCCTCGATACCCTGTCCTTCCGTGCGCAGTGGCTGCAGGTCAACAAGAATGCCGTCACGGTTTTCCGCCTGCGGATTGAAGGAGGTACGGCCGATACCCGCCATGACATAAGGGGCTACGAAGATGTCGTCGGGGTCACCGAGGTAGAACAAGTCTACTTCAGCGGCAAGGCTAAATTCAGTGATGGGCGAACGGAAGGTCCGCGTAATGGTGCCGCGCTGATTATTGGGTAATCCGATTGACTGGGTTTTCGTCCCGTCGATCCGGCCAAAGATGCCGTTAAAACGCAGACCAACCCGGTTAATGGGCCGGTAGCGCAGGTAAAAGCCACCAAAGGTATTCCAGTTAGAGAGGAATCCGATGCCGGCTTCGCTGAGGTCGCCGTTGTAGGGCATGTCTCCGCCCTGGACGCCCAGTTCAAAGTAGCTGTCCTGAGCGGTCAGCCCGTGGGAGAAGGTCAGGCCAAGGGCCATTAACAGGCAGGGTAAAGTAAATCTTTTCATCGCACGTGGTTCGCGTAAGGTATTCGGGGGTATGCTATCAATAGAAGTAGTAGGCCAATAACTGTTTCGGGCAGACGGAAATTGTGTCTTCACAAAACGAGCTCGCCCCAACTGGGACGGCATGTGGGCCAAAAGGTCATTCCATATTACCGACTTATCTCACAGTAAGTTCAAAAAACGCCGGGCATGACACCTTTTGCCCGGGAATGCGTTTCCTTTGTCCTAATGGCCGCAACC
Organism: Lewinella sp. IMCC34191; assembly: GCF_003390935.1. Taxonomy (GTDB): domain Bacteria; phylum Bacteroidota; class Bacteroidia; order Chitinophagales; family Saprospiraceae; genus Neolewinella. The sequence goes on from NZ_QNQZ01000016.1 coordinate 30,772, forward strand.
GCAACATCAACCGAAGATCCGAAACCCCGCCTGACCAAGGCCCGGTTGCGTCGCTCGATGCGCATCTTTGACTATGTCTGGCGGTACCGTTGGCTTTTCCTGCTCAGTTTCGTTATCCTCACCGTAAGTAGCCTGGTTTTCCTGACGATTCTCCAACTGCCAGGTGAAGCCATCAACGTGTATCAGGGGAAAGGTAAGTTCGGGCTCACGATCGACGAGATCTTCACCATTCTTGCGGTTTTAATCGTCGCGCAGGCACCACTTAGCTTCTTGCGCGTCCGCATACAGGCGATCGTCAGCGAGCGATCCATGGCTTCCTTGCGAAAGGATCTCTTCGCGAAGATTCTGCGTCTCAACATTCCCTTTTTTGAACGCAGCCGGGTCGGAGAAATCACCAGCCGTATTACCAACGACATCACGCAGATTCAGGGAATCTTCGCGCTTACCCTGACGGAGTTCGCCCGCCAGATCATCATACTGATCGGTGCCATCATCTACATTCTGATCACGATGTACAAGCTGGCGCTGGTAAGCCTGCTCGTGTTTCCCGCCGTAGTGGTTGCCGCCATGTTTTTCGGCAAATACCTGCGGCGCATGACCAAGGAGCGGCAGGAAAAGCTGGCTCAGTCCAACGTTATCGTGGAGGAAACGCTGCAGAGTATTTCCACCGTCAAGGCCTACACCAACGAGGACTTCGAACTAGAGCGCTACGGACGCAGCATTGACGAGACCGTGGATATCTCCATCCGCACCGCCAATGTCCGCGGCCTGTTTTCGGCCTTCATCGTCACCGTCATGTTCGGGTCGTTGTTCTACATCATCTACCGCGCCATTCTGCTGGTGCAGGCCGGTGACCTCCCCGTGGGTGACCTGTTCAGTTTCGTCATCTTCACGGCCATGATCGGCGGTACGATCGCCAGTCTGGGTAATTTCTATACGGAAATCGTTGCCGGCCTCGGTGCCTCCGACCGGGTTATCGACATCCTGGACAGCGAAGAATTTGAGGCTGCCGGAGCAAAAGAAACTGTGGGCGGCGGAGCGCAGGAAATAAGGCCGTTCGCGGGCGCCATCCGGTACGATAACGTTGCCTTCGCTTATCCTACACGCCCCGATATCACGGTGCTGCGGGGCATAGATCTCTACGCGGCGCCGGGGGAGAAGATTGCACTAGTGGGGGCAAGTGGTAGCGGTAAGTCGACCATCGTCAAGTTGCTGCTGCGTTTCTATTCGGTGCAGGGCGGTCATATCACCGTGGATGGCCAGGACATCGACGATTTCGACCTGGAAACATACCGGGATAGCCTGGCACTGGTTCCCCAGGAAGTCCTCCTCTTCGGGGGAACGATACGTGAGAACATTACCTACGGCAAGCTGAACGCTACGGAGGAGGAGATTCGGGAGGCAGCCAGACAAGCCAATGCCCTTGACTTTATCGATGGCTTTCCCGAAGGTTTGGACACTCTCGTCGGTGACCGTGGCATTCAACTCAGCGGTGGTCAACGCCAAAGGGTGGCGATCGCCCGGGCCATTCTGAAGGATCCGAAGATCCTGTTGCTTGACGAAGCGACCAGTAGCCTGGACGCCGAGAGTGAACGAGTCGTTCAGGGCGCTTTGGACAACCTGATGGAGGGCCGTACCAGCATCATCATCGCCCACCGACTCGCCACCATTCGGGATGTAGACCGTATCTATGTGATCGAAAACGGGTCCATTGTGGAATCCGGCACCCACGCCGAACTCAGTACGCGGCCCCACGGTGCCTACTCCGCACTGGCTCGCCTGCAATTCGATCTCGCCGAATGAGAGAGGGAGTAAACCTACAACGCTACAACACCTTTGGCCTGCCGGCCGTCGCCGAACGCTACCTCGCGCTGACCGATGTCGCCCAACTCAGCGATGATGCCTTTAATCAGGCGCCAGCCCTCGTACTGGGTGGCGGCAGCAACCTGGTTCTGCTGGAAGAAATTCCCGGCCTGACGGTACATGTACTCCTTAACGGGATCGAATCCGCCGACGGCAAGGGGCGCTTCCGGGTCCGTGCCGGCACGGACTGGAACCAATTCGTACGATACACGCTGGAACAGGGCTTTCCGGGAATGGAGAACCTCATCCTTATTCCCGGCACCATCGGCGCCGCGCCGGTTCAGAACATTGGCGCCTATGGTGCCGAGGTCGCGGAGTTTATCACCGCCGTCCACGCCTGGGAATACGGCCGGGGCATGGTCGAGCTTTCTCCTGAAGACTGCGCTTTCGGCTACCGCGACAGTCGATTCAAGCGGGAACCGGGCCGGTATTTGATCACCGCGGTCGATTTCGACCTGAGTCAGCGTCGGCCCCTTAAGCTTGAATACGGAGCCATTGCCGGTGAACTCGAACGCTGTGGAATAACGGAACCTAGCGCACGTGACGTCGCGACGGCCGTAACCAATATCCGTCGCAGCAAACTTCCGGATTGGTTTTTCCTGGGCAACAGTGGCAGTTTCTTCAAAAACCCGGTAGTCGAGCGAAGCCTGCACGCAAACCTCCTGGAAACCCATCCCGATCTTCCCTCCTACCCCATCGACGACAGCGTAGTCAAGTTGCCTGCGGGATGGCTAATCGATAAGGCCGGTCTCCGTGGCGCGGGAACCGATTGCGTGGGTACTTACGAGCGCCAGGCCCTGGTCATGGTCAACCGGGGCGGGGCCAGCGGACGGGACATCCTGTCGTTCAGTAAGCAAGTACAGGATACCGTTATGGCGAAATTCGGCGTACCCCTGGAACCGGAAGTCAGGGTCATCGGACGTCAGGCAGGGTAGCGAACTAGGGCCTGTAGCACATTAGTAAAGCGTAGCCGAAACATGCACGGGGCATATGCTCTTTTTACGAATAAAGCATTTTGCCCGATCCATCCGAAGACGGTTTACTTGAACGGGGAATCGCCGATCAGCTACCCCCTCCCCATCCGGCCTGCCGGCTGTGCATCACTATTCCCGCCAAGGACGAGGCGGAGTTTATCGGGGCTACCCTGAAAGCGTTGCAGGAACAAGGTGGACTGAAAGGAGATTTGCTATCTCCGGACACGTACGAGGTGATTATCCTGGCCAACAACTGCACTGATGACACGGCCGAACGCGTGCGTTCCTTCGCCCTTACCCATCCGTCATTTCGTCTGCACTTGGTAGAGTTGGTCATTCCCCGGTCGGTGGCTCGGGTCGGGCTGGTCCGGAAGTTAATGATGGATGAGGCCTGGCAACGCCTCCCCCCCGGAGGCATTATCGCGACTACCGATGCCGATACCATCGTTGACCGCACCTGGGTAGCGGCGACCTTTCGGGCTTTCGAGCGCGGTGCCCGGGCGGTGGGTGGTCGGATTGTAGTTCCCCCCACCGAACGGACGGGGTACCGGAAAATCCACCTACAGGACGTCACCTACCGCAGCCTCCAGGCCCTGCTCGAATCTATGATTGACCCCAGTGCAGGAGACCCCTGGCCCCGGCATTTCCAGCACTACGGACCAAGCATGGCCGTTAGCCGGGAAGCCTACCGGATTTGCGGCGGCATGCCCCCACTCTCGGCCATCGAGGATGCCGCCTTCGCTTGGGCCCTGGAGCGCATCGATGTCGAGCTGGTTCACGATCCCGCCGTACGCGTCTACACCTCCGATCGCGATAGCGGACGCATCGAGGGCGTAGCCTTTAGCGAAAGCCTGAAGGAGTGGGCCAACATGCAGCGGGAAAACCGCCAACCCGTTGTATTCGGTCTGCAGCACTGCATCGATCTTTTCAAGTGGAAGGTGGCCCTGCGGCGAGCCTTCTACGAAAGACGAATTGGTAAGCTACCCGTACTTTTTACGCTGGCAGACTACCTCGGGTGTACGCCACACGAACTTCAGAGACAAGTTGTCGAAGCCCCATCTTTCGGGGCGTTGTACCAGGATGTCCGACAACGTCTCGAAGCAACCCACTCTTTTTCCGACCGCACTTTTCCCCAAGCCATTACGGAACTGCGGCGCTTTACACGCTCGGCCCGTGGCCCCCTTCTTTTCTCCACACATCGAGCCGGTACCGATCGGCCCGGTGCTGGGAAAGGCGGTCGAATCCGCTCAGCCGCTGGCTGAACAGGTCGTGTACTTCATCTCCGGTCAGGGGATAGTCTGGTACGTAAGGGGTGTAGTGAACCAACAATAAGATCCCTCCGACTTCGAGCGCGTCCCGGCAATGACCGATGGCCTTTTCCAGATCCCCCCGGCTCCAGTAATACCCCACCTCCGAAATCAGGATCAAATCGAACTTACCCTCCGGAAAAGAATCCGGAATACTTATTTGCCGAAATGTCACGCCGTCTTTCCCCTGTAAGCGGGAGCGGGCTACGTCGAGCGCCTTCGCTACCGGATCGACGCCGAGGAGATGGGTGCAGTGCTCGGCGAGCATATTTGTAAGCACGCCTATCGAACATCCTATCTCCAGGGCACGGCTAAACATACGCTTCGGTAGAGCCTCCAGGGTCGCGGCATACTTGGCTTTCTCATAATCGCTGGTTTCGAAGTTCCACGGATCCGCCCGGTCCCGGTAAACGTCATCGAAGTAGTCGCTGCCCAGACTGCGGTAGCGCTTGTCGGGGGGCACGAAGTATATCTCCCTGCTCCGGATAAATTTGGCAATCATGCTTTCCGGAAGTTGGAAGCCCGTCGGATCGTCGTCAATGACGCCATCCCATTGCGAGGCATGGGCACGTATGGCTCTTTCCTTGGACACCAGCTTGTCCGATATATCTAATGACCAATGGATCACCTCCTCCGAACGGGGCAGTTCAACGAGGTTCTTTGCCTCCCACATCCATACCGGGTACTCCACCCACCGGATGGTTTGCTCGAACTGGTTGACGGCCGCGCGGCAGATCTCCCAGGTAGCCCGGTGGTCTTCGTGCGGATCGCGACGCCAGGGAACTACGAAGGTATCCGGCTCCCAGCCCTGCACCAACTGAATCAAATTGAAAACGGCCGGCGGAAAGTCGGTTGCCCATTCCGACGGTACTTCCCCGTCGCGTAACGACATGAAGTAGACCCGGTCGGAAGGAACGCCAAGGTGCGCGCAGGCCGTGATCGCTTCCGCACGCCGCAGGTCTACCCGGGCCTCCCGGGGAAATTTCCTGGAGTTCGGGTGCGACATGGCCCCGTCGGTTACGAATACGACCCGCACCATCCGGTCCATATCACAGAGGGTCCGGATAAGGCCGCCACAGCCGAGCGACTCGTCGTCGGGGTGCGGGGAGAATATGACGGTACTGGACCAGGCCAGGAGATCGCTGGCGGGATGCAACGGTGCCTGTTGGTAGAGCTGGTCCTTGCGCGCTTGTACCTCTTCGGGGTTCAGGTTAGGATGGTCCATTAAGAAAATATTGCCCTATTGCGCTCAGGGCGGCATCGGGTGCCGGTTGCCGGAGGTATACCCGAAGATCGGCGTGCAACCTGGCCAGGGGCTCGGGGGGAAGCATACCACGTGAACCCACGCTCTGGTCGGACAAGTCCAGGCAGAGCCGGCAGTACTCGGCGATGGCCGTCCGTACCTGATTGGCGATAAAAATGATGTGATCACTGTCGGTCGATGAATTCAGCACGCTACCGGCCTGCTGCAACCACAGCTTCCCGCTGGAAACGGCGACAACCATTTGCCCGATGCGGCGGCGCTGGACGGGATCTTCGGATCGGTTCAGACGCTGCAGAAACGTCCGGGTATGTTCTAGAATGGCTTCCGCACCGCCAAGTTGAACGGCGGCGAAACGAACCGCCCCCCCGCTTAGGTGGGGCTGGCGATTGTAGTCATCCGGTTCTCCTAATAAATCCTCACTGCCCAGGTGAATTCCGGTAAAATCAATTTTATAGCTAACGCTGTTCCGCATGCCGGCAGTGGTCCAGAATGACCGGTCAACCTCCGGTTCGTGGCGGTCCAAAGGCAAGACGGCCATCTGCCATCCGCTGTTGTCGTCCCGGCTTTTGACCAGCTGCCCGGTCACGATGGGCCTGGTCACCTGTACGGAACCGCTACAGTAGGTCTTACTTCCCTCCGTCCGGTACTGCCCGCCGGCCTCCTCGTGGTAGCGTACGCCGTGCCCCATCTCCGTATTCCATACGCCGAACAAATGCCCCTGTCGGGCATCGTCGTACCATCGTTCTTTTTGGTCTTCCGTAGCATACAGCCCGATCAGTTGCAGGGCATTGACGTGGCCCTCGAAGATGCGGCCGACCGATAGATTTCCCTCGCCGATGATGCGCAACAGATCCAGCAACTCCGGGTGGTGCTTACCCGCCGGATCCAGCGGTGCGCCGGGCAATACGCTCGTCAACAAGCCGGAATCGGCAAGCGCACGCATTTCGAGTGCCGGATAGCCACCGTGCGCATAGGTATCCGCGGCCCACTCCCCGAACAGAGACTTGATCTGATTGCCAATGCTGTATAGGGAGGAAGTTGGTTGGGGAATAACGCTGATTGCCATATGTGAATAAAATCGACAATATGTTGCAATGTTTGGCAGACCGGTAACTTTGGCTAAAAGTAAACCCGTATCCCCTGCGCGACGGCGAGTACCAGCAAGAGCCCGCTGAGAAAGTAATTGATGTGCCGGGTAAAGAACTTGGCGTTGCGGTACATCCAGTCCGCCAGACGCACGTAGGCCATAAAGATCAACAACGCGCCGAGACCTGCACTTACGGCAAACAGGACGCGCGATGGGGACGAACTATCGATATACCCCTGCGCGAGAAACCAACCACCGATGGCAAAAAAGTAGGGGATCGTCAGCAGGTTCATTACCGCCAGTATCGCACCGCGCAGGAAGGGGCTTCCCCGGTACGGGCGTTCAAAGTGCGCGCTTTCCGCTGTCTGGGCCCGGTATCCCTTAACCAGGAAAAACAGCGACAACCCCAAAAATACTACAATGGCGTAGTGGCGCATGGACTCCAGAACAAGGGTATTAGCCGTGAGGTAGCGGGCGAAAAAAACGGCGATTGCGGCCTGCAAGCCTAGGGTCATAGCCATGCCCAGGGCGAAAGTGTATCCGGCCCGGCGCCCCGCGCGTAGGCTTACGTTCACGCTGCTCATGTTCAGCATACCCGGAAACAGGGTTGCCCCGGCCGCGGCGGCCAGACCCAGAAATACAGCGGTGAGGGGTTCCACGGGGCAAAGGTAGCTAGCTGATCGGCTTTTGGCTACCTTTAGCCGCTTTCCCTATTCCGTGGAGAATAATCGTAGCACATTCGCCCGCAACTGTAGGAACACGCACACCTATTAACCTTCCATGGATCCCGTCAGGATCATATTCGGCACCAGCAGCCACAACCCCCAACATCCTGGACGCCGGACGCATTAAAATCGCCATATGACTGAACTCCTCACCCGTGCGTACTCCCCTGGTGGGTTTAGAAAGCAAGGTCATGCGCTGATCGACCAGCTCGCCGACTATCTGGAGGATGTAAACCGCCTCCCGGCCAACCCGTACGCTACTCCCGAGGAAAGCCTGGAGCGTTTTCGACAGATCCTCGATCGACGCACAACTCCCCATGATGTATTTGCGGAGGTGATCGCGGAGAGCGTACATCTTCACCACCCCGAATACATGGGCCACCAGGTCGTTCCGCCCGCGCCGGTGGCGGCCCTCAGCGATCTGGTTTCCAGCCTCCTCAATACCGGGATGGCGGTCTTCGAGATGGGTCGGCCGGGGACAGCGATGGAGAAACTCGTGATCGAGCGCTTTGCTTCCCTGCTTGGATTGGCGCCCACGGCCGATGGCTTTCTCACCAGCGGTGGTAGTCTCGCCAACCTGACCGCCTTGTTGTGCGCCCGCGCAAAACACGGACCGGCCGACCGACCCTGCCTGCTGGTAAGCGAACACGCGCATTACTGCATCGAGCGGGCGGTACGGGTCATGGGCTGGGGAGAGGAAGGAATAATCCACCTGCCCACCGACGCCGAACTCCGGGTGCGCGTGGATCAGGTCCGTCCCCTGATCGAGCAAGCCCGGCAGGAGGGGCGTACCCCGATCGCGCTGGTGGGCAGTGCCTGCACCACGGCAACGGGAACCTTCGACCCGTTGGAGGAGCTGGGTCAGGTGGCCACGAATTACGGATTGTGGTTTCACGTCGATGGTGCCCACGGCGCCGCCGTTCGCCTATCGCCGCAACACCGTCACCTGGTACGGGGCCTCGAGCGGGCAGACAGCGTGACCCTCGATTTCCACAAGATGTTGATGGTCCCGGCTATCACTACCGGTTTGTTCTTTCGGGATGGGAAGGATGCCTACCGCACCTTCCACCAGCGGGCCGAATACCTGCTCACCGAAGGGATCGACGAAGATTGGTCCAACATTGCTAAGCGAAGTTTCGAGTGCACCAAGCGAATGCTGTCGTTACGCGTCTTCACCCTGCTGTCCGCTTACGGACCGCAGGTTTTCCAGGACTACGTGGATGGCGTCGCCAACCTGGGCAGTGAATTGGCGCGACTTATTCGCCAGCAACCGGACCTGGAATTATTCATGCAGCCGGACATCAACATCGTATGCTTCCGCTTCGTCCACGTGTCCCTCCCGGCGATCTCCCGTGACGGTGTGAATGAAATGATTCGTGACCGGCTTACCCGAAGCGGGCAGACTTATATCGTACAGACACGTATCAACGGGCAAGTATATTTGCGTTGTACGCTTACCAATCCATTCACGACGGTTGGCAACCTCGAGAAGATGCTGCTTAAGGTGGCTTCCATCGGGCACGACCTCACCGCGCTACGGTACCGTATCGGATGATTGGACGTAAGTTCGGAGCGCCAACAAACTCTCCCCGCTAAGTCATGTTATCAAGTATATCCCTCAAAGTTCGCCCTATTAAACCCCCCAGCCTTGCGTAAACCCATGCGAATTCATCCGGAAGGTCGCCGGATGTTAGCATTACTTTTTGTCGGTTTAGGCCTGATCGTAGGCTTGGTCGCCTGGAAGGCACCCGCCCAACTGCCAATCGTCGCGATTGCCGCGGGATTGTTTTTCCTGACCATTCTGCAGTTCTTCCGTAACCCCCGCCGCATGGTCCCCGAAGAGGCCGACCATCTGGTCTATGCGCCCGCCGATGGAAAAGTCGTCGTGATCGAGGAAGCTTACGAGCAGGAATACTTCCGGGCCAAACGGCTGCAGGTCAGCATCTTCATGTCGCCGGTCAACGTCCACGTCAACCGCAACCCCGTAAGTGGTCTCGTGAAGTACAACAAATACCATCCCGGCAAATATCTCGTAGCCTGGCACCCTAAAAGCAGTACCGAAAACGAACGGACCACCGTCGTCATCGATACCGGCGAAACGGAAATACTCCTCCGCCAGATAGCCGGCGCACTGGCCAAGCGGATCAAGAATTACCTGGAGGAAGGTCAGCAGGTCGTACAGGGGGAGGATTTCGGCTTCATCAAGTTCGGCAGCCGCGTCGATCTCTTTCTGCCACTCGGCACTCAGCTGCGCGTAGAGATCGGACAGAAGGTCAAGGGCAATAAAACCGTCATCGCCGAACTAGCATAAGGGCATGAGCAAACGACGGGATAAAAAGTACGACGATAAAAGCCTGAAGGAAAAGAAGTCTGACTTCCGCCGTCATCTGCGTACCTACCTGGTGATGTGTGCCTTCTTCGTCCTCATCAATATCTTTACCATCGGCAGCATCGGGTGGGCTATCTGGCCCATTCTCGGCTGGGGGATCGGCGTGGCCATGCAGGGGCTAAGCCTCTACGGACCGCTGGCCGACCCCGAAGAAACCCATCCCCGGGACAACGAGCGCGGCACGCCCCTGCCCGACCTGGAAGACCGAATGGAGCTGCGCGAACTCGAGCGGCGGCCCTACCGCGACGAGGACCTGGTATAAACCGCACTAAAGGCACTATCGATGGGCACTACGCCCTGGCCGCCCTCCTGCAGCCGGCGGGCGCGTAGGAGGCTATTTCTACGGTGCTCCGCGTAGTCCGGCTCCCCCTCGACGAGCGAATTTTCGGTGATGTAGCCGTTATCGGCTCCCGCGTGCAGAAACCGCCCGTCGCCCAGGTAGAAGCCAACGTGGGTGACCCGTTCGCTGCCGTCGTCACGGTAGCTCCCGAAAAACAGGAGGTCCCCCCGGCGTAACTGACTGAAATCATCGTCCAGCGGGATGTCCTCTCCAGCGTGTACCTGTTGGCTCGCGTCGCGGGGAATCACATAGCCATTTAGGTAGTAGGCCGTCTTGGTAAATCCGCTGCAGTCCATTCCCTTCGGGCTGGTACCGCCCCAGAGATAGGGTTTACCGGCCTGCTCGAAGGCCGTTTCCAGAATGGCAGCCACCGAAACCGAATCCGGCGTGGCCAGTTGTGTGTAAGGACGCAAATCACCTGAGGCCAGGTATCCCTCCCGACCGTCGGGGAGGCGGACCTTCGTCCTTCCGCTATCCTTTCTGGCCACCTTCACGAGATCCCCGGCCACCAGTTCCGAAACGATCCGGCCGCCTTCGGCGGAGGCATAGACAGTGGATTGCGGCGGAGCGCAGGTAAAGAGCCCTTCGGAGAACCACTCGTCCATTTCCGTTTCCGAAACCTGCACGATGGCCCCCTCCTCCAGCCAGGCGATATACCGGTCGGGGGTCCGGATTAAAAACCATCCGTCCTGCTCGTCTAACAGCGCGACGGGAGTTCCCATGAGGGCCTGCGAGGTAAGCTCGCTCGAGTGGCCGAGCTCGGTTCGTATGTTGGCTACCGACACCCGGATCAATCCGTAGCCGTTCGTTTCGGGGAGTTGGCGGATTCGATTTACGCCCCCGGGAGTGGCTTCGACCAGGGAATCCAGGGAGCGGGCCGCGGCGGCGACGGTGGTGTATCCCGAGAAAATAAGGCTGTCTCCGCGCCGCTCCAGCGCCACCTCCACACGGTCGGTCCGCCGGTCCGGAGCGTAAGTGCCACGCAGCTCTTCGACCCGACTTTGCGGTACGTTTTCGGAGCCGGAATTTGGCTCAATTTGTTGACACGCAAGCAAAAAGAGGAAGAGAATTCCGTAAAATTTTAGGTTTTCCATTAAATTCGGGGTTATTTTTGTAATCGTCCGGAACTTTTCGGATGAACTTTGTTTTGAAAATTATTCCTTCACGGTTTTGAAGTTGGCTACCGTATAATCTGATTTGGCTCTCAACATCTATTAAAGGCATTGCCTTCAACATTACCATTTGTTTTATCCATTTTCTTCCTCATTATGAATTTATTTGTTGCCCGGCTAAGCTGGGATACCGACGAAGACACCCTTCGCAACTCTTTTAACGCTTACGGCGAAGTAGAGTCGGTAAAAATCATCCTTGACCGGGAAACCGGTCGTTCCCGTGGCTTCGGTTTTGTTGAAATGCCGAACGACGAAGAAGCCCAAGCTGCTATAGAAGGGCTCGATCAATCTGACCTCGACGGTCGCACTATTGTCGTCAAAGAAAACGACCGCAAGAGCGGTGGCGGCGGCGGCGGTGGTGGCGGCGGCTACGGCGGCGGCGGTGGCGGTGGCTACCGCGGTGGCGGTGGCGGCGGCGGTTACCGCGGTGGCGGTGGCGGCGGCGGTGGTTACCGTGGCGGCGGCGGTGGCGGCGGCTACGATCGCGGCGGACGCGGTGGTGGCGGTGGCTACGATCGCGGTGGACGCGGAGGCGGCGGTGGCGGCGGCGGCTATGACCGTGGCGGACGCGGCGGTGGCGGCGGCGGTTACGACCGTGGTGGCTACGGCGGCGGTGGCGGCGGCTACGAACGCGGCAGTTACGACCGTGGCGGCGACAGTGGCTCCCGTTACGATCGCGGAAATCGTGGCAGCGGCTACGATCGCGGTGGCGACAAAGACTACGAATACAACCGGTACGACGACCGCAATCGTCGTCCGCGCAATCGTCGCAACGACGACTTTAACGACTAGTGTCCAAGGACACATCGACTGAATTAGAAGCCCTCCGGAATAACATCCGGGGGGCTTTTATATTTGTCGGCCTTTGTGACCCCTGAGGTCATTACCCTAACCGTTCGATCATGCACCACATTTACACTTTCTTTCTTGTCCTGTTATTCTCCGGGACTATCCAGGCCCAGCTCATCACTACCGATCCGGCCGCTCCGGTGGCCGACCAACCCCTGACCATCACCTTCGATGCCAGCCTGGGCACCGGTGGGCTTAATGATTGTAATTGCGACGTATACCTCCACACGGGTGTCGTCACTTCCCAAAGCGCTACCGACGTGGAATGGCGCTACACGACCACCACCTGGGGACAAGCCAATGAAGACTGGAAGCTGAGCCCCGTTGCTGGCGAGCCGAATAAGTATACCTACACTTTTAGCCCCAGTCTTCGGGAATACTTCGGCGTTCCCGCCGGGGAAGATATTCTGCGCCTCGCCCTCGTCTTTCGCGACGCCGACGGCAACCGGGAAGGCAAAGCCACCGGAGCCGCCGACATCTTCGTCGATATCAGCAGCGGGTCGGAACTCGGAGTCAATCTGGCCGGTGATCCGGGGACGACCACTTACGCGCTCGGAAAGCCGCTACCCGTTACGGTGGGCGCCACTTCGGAGGCCAGCATCAGTCTGTACGACAACGATAGTCTGTTGACCTCCGTCACCGCTACGGAGCTTCAGTACGACGTCCGACTGATTACCCCCGGCGTGCATACGATCAAGGCGATAGTCAGCGACGGAACCGTCGAAGCGGCCGACTCCTTCCGGATCGGCGGTCAGTTGGTCGTGGACCTCACCGTACCGGGCAGTTCGGTGGTTCAGGCGACTACGGGGGATGACTACACCATTGAAGCTACTTCCTACGTGAATGCCGATTTGCAGATCTCTGACGGCGGCAACATAATCGCTACAGCCAGCGCCGCGACGATTATCCAATCCATTTCCCTACCCGATAGCGACGTAACCACCTACACCATTACCGCGAATTACCGGGGGGAGTCCGCCTATACGACGGTAACTTTTATCACCGGGGATCCGGAAGTGGCCGCGGTGCCTAATGATGCACGTCCTGGCGCAACCATGATGTCCGACGGGGGCGTGCTTTTACACCTGCGCGCGCCGCAAAAATCCGATGTCTTCGTTGTCGGTAATTTCAATAACTGGTCGCCGACGGCGGCCTCCCGGATGACCCGCTCTCCCAACGATACCTCCTTCTGGCTCAAGATCGAAGCGGAAGACCTCCCGGCCGAAGACCTACTGTACCAATATGCGATCGACGATGACGGCCGCTTCGCGGACCCGTACAGCACCCTGGTGCTCGACCCGAATGACGATCCCTACATCACCGAGGCGACCTTCTCGGGCATCCCCGCCTACCCCACCGAAAATGCGAACGGTATCGTTACCTGGATGCGCCTGGATGCGCCGGAATACGAGTGGACGGCTACCGACTTCACGGCTCCGGACCCCGAACGCATGGTGGTGTATGAGTTGCTGATCCGCGATTTTATCGCCGCCCACGACTACCAGACGCTGACCGATACCATCGACTACCTGGCCCGCCTGGGGGTGAATGCCATCGAACTGCTTCCCGTCAGTGAATTCGAGGGCAACATCAGCTGGGGGTACAACGTGAGCTTCCATATGGCGCTGGATAAGTACTACGGGGCACCGGAGGGACTGAAAATGTTTGTCGATGCCGCCCACGAACGGGGAATAGCCGTCATCCTGGATGTCGTTTACAATCACGCCTTCGGGGAAAGCCCGCTGGTGGGCATGTGGCCCGGGGAACAGTCCTTCTATCCCGGACCGGACAACCCATACGCCAACGTCACCGCCCGCCACCCCTTCAACGTGGGCACCGACCTGAACCACGAAAGCGCCCTCACCCGGGAGTACGTCAAGACGACGCTGGCGTACTGGCTGGAGGAGTTTCACGTGGACGGTTTCCGCTTCGATCTGAGTAAGGGCTTCACGCAGAACTTCAGCAGTGACGTCGGCGCGTGGAATGCCTACGATGCTTCCCGCATCGCGATCATCAAGGACTACGCCGACCTGGTTTGGTCCGTCGCGCCCCAAGCCTACGTCATCATGGAGCACCTGGGCGAAAGCCGGGAAGAGAACGAGCTGGCGCAGTACGGCCGGGGAATGTACTTCTGGTCCGGTTTCCAACCCCACGATGCCTACCTGGAAGCGTCCATGGGCTACAACGAGGGGAACAAATCCAACTTCGCCTCCGCCCTGGCCGAAAACCGGGGCTTCGATCAGCGGAGCCTGGTGGCCTATATGGAAAGCCACGATGAGGAGCGCATGCTGTACAAAAACCTCCAATTCGGGAACAGCAGCGGAAGCTACGATATCACCAACCTACCAACTGCACTGGACCGGGCGGAACTGGCCTCGGCCTTTTTCTACAGCCTGCCCGGCCCGAAGATGCTCTGGCAATTCGGCGAACTGGGTTACGACTACCCCATTAACTACTGCGTGGATGGTTCGGTGAACGAGGGGTGCCGTACGGGCCCGAAGCCCATCGTCTGGGAATACCGCGACGAGGCCGACCGCCAGGACCTCTACCACGTGATCGCCGACTTACTCTACGTGCGCAATAACTACGATTACTTCCACGGTGACGTAACGGAAAGCAGACTAGCCGGAGATGTTAAGTACGTCCACCTCGACAGCGACGACGGGCAGGCGGCCCTGGTTGGCAACTTCGGCGTTATGAATAATATGGTCTCCAACCCCTTCCCCACCGCGGGCACCTGGTACGAATACTTTAGCGGCACAACGATGGAGGTGAGCGATCCTGCCGCCGCCATGGAATTGGCTCCGGGGGAATATCGACTCTACCTCTCCCAGGAAGTGGGCCGCGAGGGGGGCCGATTGAGCACCTCCACCAACGACGCGGCCATCGAACGGCTGGCTTTTACGCTGAGTCCCAATCCGACCGCGGATGTTTTGCGCACTACTTTCCTCCTGGAGCGTTCCACTAAGGTGAACGTCGTGGTCCTAGACCTGACGGGGCGCCCGGTACGTCAATTGTACGGAGGGGTGTTGCCGGCGGGCCCACAGCGTTTAGAAAACCAGGTCGGTGACTTACCGGCCGGAACCTATTTTATTCAAATTCGCACGGACGGAGAATCCGCCGTACGTCCTCTTATCCTTCACTGATTCAGTGCTTAGGATACTTATCACCCCAATCACCTGCTATGCCCGATCGTTCGCATTACGTCGTCACCCTTAAATCTAAAGTTCGGTTCGTAGCCTACACCGTTGACACCGAACCGGAAATTCCGGGGATGTTACGCCTGCACACCGTGTACGTTAACCGCGACATCCTGGTCCAGCCCACCGCCATCGAGGCCATGACCCCCTGTACGGAGGAAGAGGCACGCATGTCGGGTAAGGCGTTGAACGGGAAGAGCACCTTTCACCGGTACTTTGGGGAGACGCTTATTCGGATGAAGTTTTGATCGGTTGTCGGTTGTCGGATTTGTTAAGGTGGTGCGATTGTATGGGGTTGATATGACCTAATACTTGTTGCCTTGCGTATAGTGGAGGATGAACAGCCTCAGTATACTTTTGAAACCTTTGCCTTCCGCTTTCTGGCCCCTGCTGCTATGCCTGTTACTCTTCCCACTCAGGGTTCCAGCGGTGGCCGGTTCGCTGGTGGGCGAGGGTTATGGAGACGAACTCTCGGAGGTGATCACCGACGATGGGTCACGGATGATCGATGTCACGGAGGATTACCTGCGAAGTCTGCGACCAACCAGTGAGATGCTCATCGTGCTTAAACAGCGCGTTGCGATCACGGCCGACCTGGAGCTTTCGAAGCTCATCAACTTCAGCACGCTGGAGGGTCCGGGGCAGTTCGAATTGATGAATAATGGGGTCGATTTGACGATCCACGGGGCCGTGAATGCCCCATTCAAGGAGCTCTTTCTAGGCGAGGGGCACGTTCACCTTATGCAGAAGTATGCCAAGGTAGACTGGTTCGGCGCTAAGGCGGATGCGGTCTTCAATGAGGCGGATCTGGAGCTACGCAGCTACGGCACGAAGAGCTACCATGGTTTCCGCAAGGCTTTAGCGGCGGTAAAGGCTCGGGGGCGCATTGAATTCGGCTACGGCGGTTACGCCATGATTGACACCAGTGAGGACGTGCGGACTCGCTTCGGCCGTGAGCGGGGACCGGTCCGGGTCAGCCGCGGGGCGCTGACGCTGTACCTCTGGTACGAAAACGGCGATAAGGTCCTGTACGATAGTGTGGAGGTATACGGGCAGGGCATGGGAAAGACCTACCTGCTCAGTGAGCGCTTCAACGAGGAGGGGGAGCAACAGGGGGGCATTGAGTACAGTCCGACCCGGGGACAGGGCTGGAACGATACCGACGATAACATTCGGGAGCAGGCCACCTATACCACTACGGTACGCCCGGGACAGAATTACCTCGTACTAAAAGATAGCTGGATGAACCGACCCTTTACGCCGGGGCAGAGCGTTTTCGTCCGTAACGGCGGCAACGGATTCGACCAGGATAACGGGCAGCCGAACGTGGTCAAGGAGGTGCGGGATAGCCTGATCCTTTTCGAGTATCCCTTCCAGCGGGACCTGAGTCTGGCGAATGCCAGTTCCATCGGCGGATTGAGTGCCTTCACGATGCCGCCCGAGCAGGGGATCGTACAGGTGGAATTTCTGCGGGACCGCGGCTACAGCTCCCGCAAGCCGCCGGGGGGCCGGGACAAAATGTTTTCCTACGGCAATAACCTGTTCCAGCTGGTGTCGGACGACGGGGATAATCGGTACACCATTCGCAACGTAGGGGGCAAATCGAACGATCCGCAGGGTACCCAGTATGCGGCCAATGCGCTACGGGTAATGAAAAGCCGGACGGTATTTACCACGACCACCACGCTTCGGGGCGCGTGGGTGCGGGATATGAGCATCCGGGCCAATTACAATGCCTTCACCATTTCCAATTTCATCGATTGCGGTGCGGAGCGGGTACATATGCTCTACAAGGCGAACGAGGAAGGTGGCCTGACCCTCAACGGGGACGGGGGCTTAAACTTTTCCATGAAAGATTGCGTCGTCGAGGCCGCCCCCGGACAGTGGGCGGGTTCCCAGATAGCGCGTTCCATGACCAACTTCGTGAGCGAGGGGACGCAGTGGATCAATATCAAGCACGCCATCATCGAGTTTTCGGAGGGTACCAAATTCATCAACGATAAATTCCTTTTCGACTACACCAATACCGAAAAGACCGCCCCCACCGGGGATAAGAACCCCAAGGGTTGCGTAGCGGTGGGGCTGACCACGGGAAATACGCTATTCCGCGACTGCGAATTCGTACAGATGGGCGGCGACGCGGTCGTCGCCAACTTCGATATCAACCAGTGGTCCGCCACCGCGGGCGGGCGCATCACCTTCGAGGATTGCTATATGAACGCGCTGGACGTAGACGCCCTGGTGAGCGTGAAGAGCCCGGGCCTGTTCATCAATGGTCTGCGGGCTACCGGGGTGGTGACCTCCCTGTTTGGCGGGACGGGATCGGGTCCGCTGAACACCGATTCGGTCAGTGTCACCGGCGTCGGCCAGGACGGACAGACGGCCTGGGCGGTCGGTGGCGTATCGAAGATCACCGACTTCGAGTTTATCGGCAGCTTCGACCAGGTATTCAACCTACCCCCCGAATCATTGATCATGCGCAACAGCGTCGCCATCTGGCAGGGCTTCCGCTACGACAAGATGGACAACAGCCGGGTGGTAGATGGCCTCTTGGTGTCCGGCGCTGGCCGCAAGGGCCGCAGCAATTTCCGCTCGGACGTAGAGATGGAGATTCATGGCATGCCGCTGGTGACGAACGTCCCCGCCGTCAAATTCGACGCGACAATGAACTCACTGGACCGGTTCGAATTCACGTTGATCCGCCCGAAGCTCTACTTCAAGGTGAGTAACGACGAGTACCGGAACGATGGCGTCGGGGAGAACCGGACGGTGACCTTTGATGGGCAGTCGAATTAGCGGCAGGCAGATTTAAATCCAAGGTGGACCGTCGAGGAACGACCCTACTTAAAACAGCAACGCCCCGGCATCCGGATGGATGTCGGGGCGATTGCTGTCACTTCGGAGCAACTAATGGCCGAAGGCCACTATCCACCGAAGGCGACGATCTTTCAGCGGAGCTGAAAGCTAACGGGTGGAGGCGGCGAGATTCGAACTCGCGTCCAGCGAAAGCGCAAGGCAGCTTTCTACATGCTTATTTACCAATCGAATTTTCGAGCACCGGGTAAGTTTGGTAACCCACTCATTCGGTGCCTTAGATCCTTTATCTCACCCGTGACTCAGATCAGGGTCACGGGCCAGCCCGAGGGGGTGATGATATGCGGCGCGATGTGTATCAGGCGTCAACCACACGGCACATTAATGACAGCTAAACTGGGTTTAGGCTGCCATAGCATAGCTGGGAGTGCCAACTAAAGGGTAGATCGTTATTTTTTACGGAGTAACCAATCATGCTCCGGCATGCTTACTACAAAGCTTACTTCCCTGTCGATTCCGGTACGCCCCCGTTGGGACTCAGCTGGGCTCTCGCTTCGCTGACCTTCTGGGTGTTAACAGAGATGTTGGTCTTTTAGTTCTTTAGTCTTTTAGTCTTTCAGGGGATTAGCTACTTGATCCGCGTGCGGAACATCTCTTTTTTACCATCCTTGGTGTAAAGATAGCCGACCAATTCATCGCCGACCTGGAGAGCGCCTACCCCTTCGGGGGTGCCGGTGAAGAGCAAGTCACCCTTCTGCATGCGGAAGAACTGGCTGGTGTAGCAGATGAGCTCGGTGAGGGGGAAGATCATATTCCGACTGTGGCCGTGCTGTACTTCCTGCCCGTTCTTCTCCAGGCTGAACTCGATGTCGTTGAGGTCGGCGAAGGCTTCGGGGGGGTGAAAATCGGCGGATAGGGGCGCGGAATTGTCGAAGGCCTTGGCGATTTCCCAGGGGTGGCCCTTCTCTTTGCAGATTTGCTGGAGATCGCGGGCGGTGAGATCGAGACCGAGGCCGATACTCTCTACGTAATCCATCGCGAAGGCGGGCTCGACGTGGCGGCCGTTCTTGGATATCTTGACGACCAGTTCTACCTCGTAGTGGATATCCTTACTGAATTCCGGATAGTAGAAAGGCTTATTATTGGGTAGAATAGCCGAGCCGGGCTTCATGAATACCATGGGCTTATCGGGACGGTCGTTGCCTAGTTCGGCGGCGTGGGCGGCGTAGTTGCGGCCTATGCAGAGGATTTTCATAGGTTGGGTCTTGTGGGTGTCGGGTGTCAGTTGTCTTTCACGGGGTTCCAGGCGGTGTGGGTTAGGTTTTGGCGGATGCGGGCGTCAATGTCCTCAGTGTCGGCGGGGGTGAAGGATTTGCCGGTGATGAGTTCGTAGAGTTCGGTGTAGCGGGCGGTAACCCGGTTTACGAAGGCATCGGGCATTTCGGGCATGGTTTGTCCTTCGAGGCCGCGAAAGTCGTTGTCCATGAGCCATTCGCGGACGAACTCCTTGCTGAGCTGCTTTTGGTGTTCGCCTTTGGCCTGTCGTTCGGCGTAACCCTCGGCGTAGAAGTAGCGGCTGGAATCGGGGGTGTGGATCTCGTCGATGAGGTAGATCTCGCCGTCCAGGATGCCGAACTCGTATTTGGTATCGACGAGGATGAGTCCGCGCTCGGCGGCCATGGCGGTGCCGCGGGCGAAGAGACGGCGGGTGTAGTCTTCCAGTTTGCGGTAGACGGTCGGGGATACGATCTTCCGCTGGAGGATGGCCTCGCGGCTGATGTCTTCGTCGTGGCCCTCCTCGGCTTTGGTGGCCGGCGTGATAATCGGCTCGGGGAAGGAGTCTGCTTCGTTCATGCCATCGGCCATGGGTACACCACAAAGTAGCCGCCGGCCGGCCTTGTATTCCCGCCAGGCATGACCGACCAGGTAACCGCGGATCACCATTTCGATCGGGATGGGGTCGCAGGCTTTACCGATGGCGACGTTGGCGTCGGGGTTACTTTCGAGCCAGTTAGGGCAAATATCCCGGGTGGATTCGAGAAAGTGTGCCGCGATCTGGTTCAGGATTTGTCCCTTGTGCGGGATGGCGCGGGGTAGGACGTGATCGAAGGCGCTGATGCGGTCGCTGGCCACCATCATCAGTTTGCTGCCCCGCCGGTAGACGTCTCTCACTTTGCCCCGGTAGAGCGACGCGGGTGGATCGAAGGTGAAATCGGTTTGGCGGAGGGCATTGGCCATGACTAAATATTTTGGGCAATATTACGGGATATCGGGCGGGAGCTAAACAAGAAAGGCCCGACCGAATAGACGGTCGGGCCTTTCCCGCGGAAAGCAAGTGGCTTTAGGCGTGGTTGCCGTGTTTGCTCTTATGCTTGCGGATCTGGCGGCGGAGGGCCTCCGTCACCTCGGCGGTGGCACGTTCGATGCTTTCGTCGGTGTGGGTGGCAAAAAGGTCGTTGCCGGGGATGGCCAGGCGGATTTCTACCGTGTGGCCGTTGGTGGCGCTGCCGTCGTCTTCCTTAATAAATACCTCGGCGCGCTCGATGCGGTCGTAGTAAGTCTCGAGTTTGTTGACTTTCTCATTGATTACCTCGGTGGTAACGTCGGAGAGATCGGAAGACTTGTGAATGATAACCTGCATATAAGCTTGGTTTTGGTGATGGGAAAGATGGTAAGCCGATTGGGGCCTACCTTGCGCCCGCATACTAGCGGAGTTGCCCCAATCTAACCACGCGGCCCCAAATTCGTTCGCCAGCCGACCTATGTCCGAGCCCCTACTTTCATTCGTCGAGCATGCCGGCCATCGCCTGGCCATCCTGTCGCACGTCAATCCCGCGGCTACCCTACCGCCGGTGGTGTGGATTCACGGGCTCACGGCCAGCGTCCGCTTCTGGGAAGCGGCGATGTATCCGGAAATCAGGGAGTCACGGAGTTGGTTTTCGATCAGCCTTCCCCTGCACCACCCCAGCAGCTACGCCGGCAACATTACGACCGATCACCTGAGTGAGCAGGTGTTCGCGGAGCTGGTTCACCGCGCGGTGGAATCGGTAATCCCCGGACAAAGCTTTCATATGGCGGGGTATAGCCTGGGCGGGTTCGCCTGTCTCAACTACGCGGCTAAGCATCCGGGTCGGGTCATGTCCGTGATCAGCATCGGGGGCTTCATGACCGGGCGGGCGAAAGGGCTGGAGGGTGTACTTCAATTCTTCAGTAAAGGATCTTTGGTTCGGAAGGTGCTGTTTCATGCGGGATGGTGGGTGATGCAACAGCACATACTCTTTCTCAAACTGGCTACGATCTTCTACGCCCGGCGCCGGCGGCGGCTTCTGAGCTACCCGCAGCTCGACCCTACCCTCCACCACATTTTTCCGGACGTTAGCCGCCATTCGATCCGGGGGCAGCGAATGCTCTTCCGCTACCTCTTGGATATGGATCTGATGGATGAGATCGAAGAGATCCGCATTCCCGTGCTCGCGATCGCCGGGACACGCGATCCGATTATCCCCTTCACGCACCAGCGGGCGTACGCCGAACGGCTTCACAACGGTGAACTACTGGCCCTGCCGGGCGTCGGTCACGTGGCTTTCGCGGAGGCCGCGACGGATTTTAAGCAAGCCGTGCTCAGTTGGCTAGCTCGATACGACTAAAGCCGTCCCCGACCGGTTCGAGCCGGATCTGGCAGTGTACCCGTTCGCGTAATTGTTGGACGTGGCTGATGATGCCAATGGTTTTCCCCCGGGCCTGAAGTTGCTCGAGGGTGGCCATGGCTTGGTCGAGCGTCTTCCCGTCCAGCGTACCGAAGCCTTCGTCAATAAAGAGGGACTGGATCAATTGGCGGCCGCCGGCCAGATCCGCCAGGGCCAGCGCCAGGGCCAGGCTGACCAGAAAACTCTCCCCGCCGCTCAGGGTCGACATCGTCCGGCGGTTGTCGTTCATATAGGTATCGATGATCTCAAGTTCGAGCTCCTCCTTTTCGCCGGGTGCGGGAGGGGCATATACCATCCGGTAGCGAGGGTTGATGGTTTCCAGGTGATCATTTCCTAGGCTGACCAGGCGTTGCAGGGTGATACTTTGAGCGAAACTGCGGAACTTTTTCCCGTCGGCGGAGCCTATAAGGTCATTCATGCGGGCCCACCGATCCCTTTCCTTCTCGAGCCCGGCAAGCTCCCGGTTCAGCCCTTCCAGCTTGCGTATCCGGACGTCGTCTTGCTCGAGCTGTTCTTTTAACTTACCGATCGCCTGGTTGGCCGCGGCCTGTTCCGCTTCCAGTTCCTTGAGCTGGTCCTCGACGGATTCGCGTCGTTCCAGTCCTTCCAGTTGGCTTCGGGCGTGTTCAAGTTCGCTGCTCACCTGGTTAGCGAGGGCCTGCGCGGTATCCCGTTCCCGTTCGGCCAGTTGATTGCGCTGGCGTAACTGCTGGGCTTCGTTGGCAGGGAGTAGAACCGTTCGGGCGGTTCCGCTATCGATACCGTGCTGGGTCAGCGCTTCTGTCAACCCCTTCCTCAGTGTTGATAGCTTCTCCAGAATGTTACCCTGCCGCTCGAGCAGGGAGCTTCGTCGTTCCTGCAGGGAAGCGTTTTGGGTGCGCAGGTTTTGCAGTTCGGTATCGACTTCGCGGAGGGCTGCGCGTAGCTTTTCCTCGCGGTCCCGGAAGCGACGACGGCATTCGGCAGCGGTGTGCTCTCCGATCAGGGCTTGCTTCTCACCGGTTGCCGCCCGGATGTCTTTGTCGAGTTGCGTCACTTCGGAAGCGATGGTGCTCATCCGTTCTGCCGTCTCCTTTAAGCGTGCTTCCAGATTAGCCAGGCGTACTTCCTCGGCACTCAGTCGCGGCAGGAGCGGGCGTAGCTTGCGCAGATTTGCGAGCCTTTGTCCGTCGACGGCAAGTTGCTCTCTGAAAATCTCCTGCCGGGCCGTTAGCGTAGCGGTATCGGATTGGGGCGGTTCACCAAGAGAACTCAATTGCTCGGATAAGTCGGCGGCAACGGTGCGCTCGTGCCGTTGTTGCTGTTCGAGCGCCTGGACATTGCGGAGTACCGTTGTAAATCGGTTGTCCAATTCGGTGAGCTCATTTTGGGCCTGCGTCAATTCGCGGGTAAGGGCAGCAACCTCATCTTCGCCCGGTGCGTGGCCAGTATACGGATGGTCAAGGGAGCCGCAGAGGGGGCAAGCCTCCCCATCGTGGAGCTGCCGGCGATGGCTCTCCAGACTCGCGCGTAGATTCGCATTCTCCCGTTTGGTTCGTAGCAAATCGACCCGAAGCTCGGCCTGCTTTACCTCCGTTTCCAACCGATCGCGATTGGTAGTGACCTTGGTCACTTCCTCAGTAAGGCGTTGAGATTCCTTTTCGCGCTGACGCAGCCGATCGTTGAGTTGGAGATACTCCAGATCCCGTTCGATCTGCCGCAGCAGGCTTTCCCGTTCCGGGAAGCGTCGCTCGAGCGCCTGGGTTTCGTCCTCGATGGCCTTGGCCGTCAGTCCGCCGAGATCGCTTTGTATCTGCGCGATCTGCTTCTTGACCTCCCCTGCTTCCCGGGTGAGCGCCTGTTGTGCTTCCCGTTGCCCGGCGCTGTCCCGGGTAGCACGTTCGCGGTCCCGGGTGAGCGTAGCTATTCGGGATTCGAGAGCTTCAGCGGCTTCCAGCTTGCGTTCTCGTTCCGGAGCCTTCGCTCGGAAATCTCGTTCGCGGTCCTGAAGCGTTGTCAGTCGTTCTTCGGTGGCTTTAGATTGCTGAGCCAGCGTATTAACCGCTTCGTCGGTTACCTTGAGTTGGCCGCTGATTTCTTCCAGGGTAGCGGCCAATAGCGCTTCGCGGTCGAGATCGGCACGTAAGGGGTCCAGGGAATCACTGCGTTTCAGCTTTTCCCGCTCCGGGGCTAGGCCTTCCCAACTGGCGATAGCGGTCTGCAGTTGGAGGGCGGTCGTCCGGTGGCGTTCCTCTAGCTTTGCCGCGGTGGTGTACAGGTTTAGCTGGGTGTTACGGAGGGCTAGATTCGTCTTGACGCGCGCCACCGCTTGCTCCACCGATGCCAGCTCCTTTTCCAAGCCTTCGCGTTCCTCCGCCGGAAGCGGCAGCGCGTCCTGCCGGGCCTCCATGGCCCGATCGTAGGCTTCGCGCGCCAGTTTATGTCGCCGGAAGGCCCCCACACTCAACCGGCGGTATATTTCCGTACCCGTTATCTGCTCCAGGATGGCCGATTTATCACCGGCATCCGATTTTAGGAAGCGATCGAAGGCCCCCTGGGTCAGCATCACGGAACGCACGAAACGCTCGTAGTTGAGGCCGATGACCTCTTCGGTGCGGCGGGCTACTTTCTTTTTCTTCGTTGCCAGAATTTCGTATTCGCCAGTCTTCGGGTCGAAGCGGCTGATCTCGTGCTGGCTGGCTACCAGATTCCCGTCGGGCTTCCGGTGGGCACGGTGGCGGCGCCATACACTGCGGTAGCGTCCGGTGGTTGTCTCGTACTCCAGCTCGGCGCGACACTCGCCCGTCCCGTGGGACATCACCGAATTCACCCCGTCGGGCCGATCGGTTTCTTTCTTGTTGCGTTCCGTTTGTCCGTAAAGGGCTAAAGTAATGGCATCCAGAATGGTGGTTTTGCCCGCGCCCGTAGGCCCCACGATCGCGTAAAGTGGATTATCCGCCAGTGGCGGCGCCGTAAAATCTATGGTATGCTCCCCCTTCAGCGAGTTCAGATTGAGGAGCCCGATGCGCAGTATCCTCATAGTTCTTCCTGTTCCTCAACCCAGTTGTACAGATCGGCAAAATCGCCTTGTATTTCCGTACGGTGTTGACCGGAAAAAGCCTGCCGGTCACAGAGTTGATCGAATACGTCCGGGGGGCGTAATTCCTCCAGTTGGCGCAATGATGCAGAAGACCGGGTATCGGGGCGTGGAGTAAGTCGTTCGGTACTGATTCGTAGCAGTTCCACCGCCGGGGGTTCATCGGTGGTTCCTTGCGTATCGAGAATTACCTCTAGTAGCTTCTCCCGTAAGTTAGGCACGGGATCATCGCTTAGCACGCGCACTTCCACCCACGGCCGGAGCGTCTCGCCCGCGGCCTCCCGCACGGCCCTGGCGAGTTCTTGTTTTACCTCGGGGAGCGGAGCGTGAAGGCGAACCAACTTTCGCTGAGTGGGCACCCGAATCTTTTGAACGTTCACCGTTTCTCCGGCTGCACCCAGCTCTACGAGACAGACGCTCCGGGCCCGCTGCCCTTCCACGAAAGTGAGAGGTACGAGGCTTCCGGCGTAACGGATGTGATCGTGCTCACCGACGTGCTGCGCGCGGTGGACGTGCCCCAGCGCAACGTAGTCGAAGCATGAGGGAAAATGCTGCGCCTGGATATTATTCTCGTCGGCCTGGTAGATATAGGACTTCTTTTCGTCGTCGTCGCTGGCACCGGCCGCAAAAAGATGCCCGGTCACGATCATCGGGAGTGTCGTATCGCCGCGTGCGGCCATGGCGGCCCCGGCAATATCCGAAAAGTGATCGCGGATACTCTGGCGGAGCCGGTCAAGTCTTTCCGTACTGCTCTCTCCAAACTGAGAAGTCCGCAAATCCCGTTCGCGCAAATACGGAACGGCGGCTACCACTACGGATTGATCGCCGCAGTCGATGCGAAAGACCCGGTCTGCGGGCGGCGAGCCGGCTGCACCTACCACGTGCAGGCTAAGCTGACGTAATAAGCCACGGGGCGCATCCAACAAGGAGGGACTATCGTGATTACCTCCGACGATAACCGCGGCCGCGCAGTCGGTACGGACGAGCCCGGCCAAGAATTCGTAGTAAAGTTCCTTTGCCTGGTTGGAGGGATTCGTGACGTCGAAGACATCCCCGGCCAGTATCACAAGATCGGCCCGTTCCGACTTCACGGTCTGCAGCAACCACGCCAGTGCACCCCGGTGTTCGGGCGTCCGGTCCCGGTTGTAAAGCCGGTGCCCGAGGTGCCAGTCTGCCGTGTGGAGAATGCGCATCAGTCGTTACCGGTGAATTTGCGGTGTTCGGGATTATTGCGGTAGAAAGGCGGGTAGTCTCCGTTGGGTATTTCGGTGCGGCCCTCCGCGCATTGCTGGAACTCGTAGATCTGGGCCCGGAAGGAGCCGCCGTTACCTACGCGGACATCAATTTCAATGCGTCGGTAATCTTCACCCGGCAGGCCGGTGACGCCTTCGTAGGCATCCAGCATCTGCCAGGTTTCCGCTGCCTGATCATCGCTGATCCGGTAGAGTTCGCCTATGGTTTTACCCTCTCCGGCCAGGAAACCGGGATACCCACCCAGATCGACCAGTCTGCCGCTTACGGTGGCCTTTCCCACCAGCGTGGCCCGACGGCGTAGAAACTTGCTCATGCTCGATGGAATGTCGCTGCGCAACGTGCCGTAGACGAATAGGTAGTTGGTGGCATCATTCATATCGGGGTGGTTAGCGGGTGGCGATGGCGAAAGGCTTCCATAAGTTCAAGGTGGTGATAGTGCACGACGCCTTCCCGGTAATGCTCGGCAATGTACGCCAGGACGGCCTTCCGCCCTTCCCCATCCGGGACGGAGGCACTCGCTTCGTCGATCCAGTCCATCGTATCCGCCGGCAGTAGCTTTTCGATGGCAAACTCATGCCCCTCCTGGTATGCTTTCGCCAGGTGACTGTAAATCGTAGCCTTTTTCACGCCACGGTTAGTGGCAATGGCCTTCACCGTATCACCCGCTTGCAGCGCGGCCAGACTCACCAAGTGGCTGGGCGTATCTCCCTGCCGCTCTCTATCCTCGGCCCGACGTTTCTTGCGTACGTCACCCGCACGGGCTTTTACCGCAGATGCAGGCGCGGCATCCGATTCGCCTTCAAATTGGCGGATAGCCTGCATGAAATGGTCGCCGAAGCGCGCCAGTTTGACCTCCCCTACCCCGTTGATCCGTGACATGGCCAGTTCGGTCGTCGGCTCGGCGGCGGCCATTTCCTCCAGCGTCTTGTCGGAAAAGATCAGGTAGGGCGGAATGGAAGCTTCCCGGGCAAGCGCGCGCCGTACTTCGCGCAGTACGTCGAAGAGGGAGTTGCGGCTTCGCGGCGCGGCCGCCCGTTTGGCGGTGCGGCTCTCCTCCTGCTTCTTGCGATCGCGGATGGTCTGAAATTTCACCAGTTCCACGCCTTCCCCGTCAAACAGTACCCTGCGGGCGGCCGGGGCCAGTCGCAGTTTATTGAAATCCTCGTGGGCGACGTAGAGGTAGCCGAGGCTGATGAGTTGGCCGAAGTACTGGTTCCAGTCGTAGGTGGACAGGTCGCGTCCGGCACCGTAGGTCTTTATCCGGTCGTAGCCGTTGGCGAGAATATCCTTCCGTCCGGAACCCCGTAGAATATCGATGGTCAGTCCCAGGCCCGTCGATTCGCGCAGGCGGGCAACGGCGCTGAGGGCTTTCTGGGCCAGCACCGTACCGTCGAATCGTTCGGGGGGATTGGCGCAAACGTCGCAGTTGCCGCAGTCTTCCCCGTGGTCTTCACTGAAGTAGTTGAGCAGGATGCGGCGGCGGCAGGCAAGGCTTTCGGCGTACTCCTTCATCCGATCCAACTTGGCCAGCTGAATGTCGGCGTTGCCACTGCCGGAGATCATATCCTTGAGCGTCGTGTAGTCATTGTAGGAGTAAAAGAGAAGCGTGTCCGCGCTGGCACCATCGCGGCCGGCGCGGCCGATTTCCTGGTAATAGTTTTCCAGGTTCTTGGGCATGGTGTAGTGGATCACCCAGCGGACGTTGCTCTTGTCGATCCCCATGCCGAAGGCGATCGTGGCGCAAACGATGAGGGTTTTGTCGCGGATAAAGTCAGACTGAACTTTGGCCCGCTTCTCCGCGGAGAGCCCCGCATGGTAGGCCTCGCTTTTGTAGCCGGCTTCCCGCAGCTTCTCGGACAATTGCTCGGTCTGCTTCCGGCTCAGGCAATACACGATGCCCGCCTGGTTCGG
Source organism: Lewinella sp. IMCC34191 (assembly GCF_003390935.1). Classification (GTDB taxonomy): domain Bacteria; phylum Bacteroidota; class Bacteroidia; order Chitinophagales; family Saprospiraceae; genus Neolewinella. The sequence goes on from NZ_QNQZ01000016.1 coordinate 58,704, forward strand.
CCGATCGCGTAGAAAGCGGACGATCTGCTCCCGCCGCTTCTGGCCGGGTCGTACCTCCAGGCTGAGGTTGGGTCGATTGAAGGAGGCGATGAATTGCTTGGCATCCGGGATGCCCAGTTGCTCGGCCATATCCCGTCGGGTCAGACGATCGGCGGTGGCGGTGAGCGCCAGCACCGGCACGTCCGGGAAGGCCTGCTTTAGTTGCCGCAGGCGGGTATACTCCGGACGGAAATCGTGTCCCCAGGCGGATATACAGTGTGCCTCGTCGATGGCGAAAAGACAAACGCGACGCCGCCGGAGAAAGGTGAAAAAGCCAGGAGACAGCAGTTTTTCTGGGCTGACGTAGAGCAGGTGTAATTCGCCGTTTTCGTAAGCTTGCTCGACGTTGTGCGCTTCGCTGCCGCGCTGGGTGCTATTCAAAAAGGCGGCGCGTATCCCAACCGCGTGTAAGCCGTCCACCTGGTCCTTCATCAGGGAAATCAGCGGACTGACCACAACGGCCGTACCGGGCATGGTCACGGCGGGAATCTGGAAACACATGGATTTTCCGCCACCCGTCGGCATAAGTACGATACCGTCCCGTCCCGCGTAAACGTGCTCGACGATCGACAGCTGCAGCGGCCGAAAATCATCGTAACCAAAATACTTTTTCAGGGCGGCGAGGGCCTGGGGGGAATCCATACTTTCTCTTTGTGGCGAAGAATGCAAATATTACAAAATGTTTCAATAATCGCAAGGCTGTTTGAAATATATCTGTCACGAAGGGATAAATTCTTAAGTAATACTTTGAACCTCCGGGACTAGTCCATAATTTTAGCTTTGAAGATGGCTGATCGCTTCTGGAACCGGCAAATCAATCGCCTCGAACAGGCGGGAAACAATGATTTTCTCCTGATTTTAACGGGAGGGGCGAAAGCGTACGCTACGCACGAGCTTCACCAGTTGTTGCGACGCCTGCGTATCGAATCCATGCGGTTGCGGGAACTGCGGCGAACCATATTTCGCCTCGCCATTTGCGTTCCCCTCATGTTATTCGTTGCCTGTGGTGCAGGCTTACTGGGTTGGCACCCCGTGGTTTACGGGACGCTGGCGGCCCTGATGTTCCTGACACTATTATTGGTGGGTGCAAATGTTTACTTGCGCGGACGCTTCCAGTGCCACGACCGGGGCAAACGGCTGAGGTGCATTATTCAGCAGGAGCTGGAACGCCGCCGGAAGGATGTCGGAGCCGTCTAAGTAAGTACGTAGCGCAAACGATAGCGTGTTTTTTCGGTTATTCGAGAAAACACTACCCTTATGCAATACCCGAACCGGTGGCTGCTGCTACCCATCTTTTTACTTGGCCTGTCGGTGTCCGCTACGGCCCAGTCCACGACTATCGATTTTGAGAAGTACGAGTTAGACAACGGCCTGAAGGTGATCCTTCACCAGGACGAGACCGCTCCCATCGTAGCCGTCTCCATCATGTACGAGGTGGGCGGTAAGGACAGCTTCGAGGACCGGACCGGGTTTGCACACTTTTTCGAGCACCTGCTATTCGAAGGCAGTGAGAACCTGGAGCGCGGGGAAATCGACGATTACGTGGAGGGAGCCGGCGGTGCCCTGAACGCGAATACCAGTGACGACCGTACCTACTACTACGAAATACTGCCAAGTAATCAGCTGGCCCTTGGCCTATGGATCGAGAGCGAGCGCCTGTTGCACGCGAAGGTTCAAACGATTGGTGTCGAAACCCAGCGGGATGTCGTGAAAGAGGAACGCCGGGAACGCATCGACAACCAGCCCTACGGTAAACTCCGTATCGAACTGAATCGACGGGCCTTCCGGGAGCATCCTTACAAGGATCCCCTGATTGGCTACATGGAAGACCTGACCAACGCCGAGGAGGCAGACTTCAAGCGCTTCTACGAGACCTACTACGTCCCCAACAACGCGATCCTGAGCATTGCGGGTAACCTCGACATCGCGGAGACGAAAGCACTCATTGAAAAGTATTTCGGCGACATACCCCGAGGCCCCGAGCCGCCCCGCATCACGGTAGTAGAAGCACCACTGGGCGGAGAAGTACGCGACACCGTTTACGACCAGGTACCCCTCCCGGCTCTGATCATGGGATACCGTACCGTGGGTCGGGACCATCCGGACTATTACGCCATCAGCATGATGAACCAGGTCCTGAGCCAGGGACAGAGCAGCCGGCTCAACAAGGCCCTGGTAGACGAGCAGGAATTAGCCGTACAGGTGGGAAGCTTCCCCTCCAACAGCCAGGATCCCGGTCTGGCGATCGCCTTCGCCCTGACAAAACCGGGTACCGAGGATCTGCGGCCCATAGAGGAAGCGTTCCAGCGGGAGATCGACCGCATGAAGAACGAACTGATCACCGACCGCGAGCTCGAAAAACTCCGCAACCAGATCGAAGTCAGCGCCATTTCCGGGTACGGAAGCGTAGCCGGTATTGCCGAAAGCCTGGCCTACAACGAGATGTTCCTGGGCGACGCCAATCTGATCAATACCGAAACCGACCGCTATATGGAGGTCACCAAGGAGGACATCCAGCGGGTCGCCCGTGAATACTACACCGATGATAACCGGGTGCTGCTCTACTGGCTCCCCCAGCCCAGTAGCCGCTAAACCTAAACCCCATTACCAATACATACACATGTCACGCACATATTTATCCTTAGCCGTACTCCTGTTTCTCCTGATCCAGGCCTGCGGAACCCCTAAATCCTCTCCTGCCGCAACGGCCAATTCTACCAGCGCCCCGCCGCAGGAAACCGTTGAAGAGACTATCCAGCAGGATTTTCGTGCCTCGGCCCCCGAAGCCGGCCCGGCCCCCGAAATCGAGTTAGGTGATTTTGAAGAGTTTGAGCTGGACAACGGACTGACCGTCGTTTTAGTCGAGAACCATAAACTGCCCCGGGTCAGCTACCAGCTTTACGTTGACGTACCGCCCCACCTGGAAGGGGAATACGCAGGTGCCCAACAACTGCTTGGCAGCATGCTGCGCCGGTCAACCAGCGACATGACCAAGGAAGAAATAGACGAGGAGATCGACTTCATCGGGGCAAGCCTCAGCACCAGCGGTGCCGGTGCATACGCCGCCACGATCTCCAAGTACAAGGAGCAGGTCATCGAACTCATGGGAAAGGTCATACTGGATGCGGCCTTCCCGGAAGCGGAATTTGCCAAGGTGAAAGAGGATGCCCGCGCGGCGCTCGCCGAGCAGCTCGCGACGCCCGATGCCATTGCGAACCGGGTACGCCAGGCCATCACCTACGGTACCAACCATCCCTACGGGGAACAAATGACCCAGGCCAGCTTGGATTCGACCAGCCTGGACGTAGTGAAGTCCGTGTACGATACCTACTTCGTACCGAACCGCAGCTATCTGGTCATGGTCGGTGACCTTACTCCACAGGAGGCCCGCCAATTAGCTTCCGACAACTTTAGTGATTGGGAACGCGGGGACGTAGCGGAGCCCGAATTCCCTACTCCACAACGACCCGACGGGGTAACGGTGAACTTCGTGCCCCGGGCCGGTGCCGTGCAGTCCAACGTCATCATCAGCCATCCGATCACGTTGAAACCGGGAACCAAGGAATCCATCCGGGCCAGCCTACTCGACCAAGCGCTCGGTACCGGGTTCAACAGTCGCCTGCTGGCTAATCTTCGCGAAGACAAGGGGTACACCTACGGAGCGTATAGCAGTATTGGTGACGATCCCCGGGTCGGCAGTTTCCGTGCCTACGCCAATGTGCGTAACGAAGTTACCGACTCAGCGATCGCCGAATTTATCTACGAGTTGGATCGGCTGCAGGACGAACCGGTGGACAGCCTGGAATTGGCCGTTGCGAAAGCCCGGACGATGGGCTCATTCGGACGGGCGCTGGAAAGCCCACAGCGAATCGCCAGCTTCGCGCTGAATACCGTCCGCTACAACCTGAACCGGGATTTTTATCCCAAGTACCTGCAGGTGGTACAAAACTCCAGCCTCAATGATATCGCCGAAGTGACGAATGACATCATTACCGCCGGCCAAACCAACATCATTGTTGTCGGTGACCCATCGGTCGCCGATAAGCTAGCTCGCTTCGCCACTAGCGGAGAGGTGAACTACTACGATGTGAACGGAGAGCCGGTAGACATGGAACAGATGTCCGCACCCGTCGACCTGACTCCGGAAGAAGTACTGAACGGGTACTTCGAGGCGATCGGTGGTAAAGATGAGGCCCTGGCGCTCGAAAACGTGTCCATGCTGCTCGAGGGATCCGTGCAGGGGCAGACGTTGTCGCAGAAGATGACGACCACCAGCGACGGAAAGATGAGCAGCCAAACCAGTATGAGCGGCATGGTGGTGGCCGATCAGCGCTACGCGGATGGCAAAGCCTCCATCAAGCAAATGGGCCAGGCGGTTGACCTGCCGGATGCCGCGGTCCAGGCGCTGTCCGAGCAGGCCGTCATCTTCCCGGAGGCAAATTACCTGGAGGACCTCAGCAGCGTAACGCTCGAAGGAACGGAGATGGTAGATGGCCAGCAGGCGATCGTACTGGTCGTCGAAGGGGCCGGTGGTCCGGTACGGGAGTACTACGACGCCGAAACCATGCTCAAGCTACAAACCATCCGCACCCAGGGGCCGCAGACGATTACGCAGGGTTATGGCGATTATCAGCCGGTTCAGGGAATCCTGTTTCCCCACTCCTTGACGTTGACGGGGATGGCCCCGTTCCCCATCGAGTTATCCGCCACGACAATAGCGGTCAACACCGAGCTTGATCCGTCCCTTTTCACGATCGACTAGTCACCTTTCTACCGTTGGCATTACAGAACAAGCAGCACGAGCCCATTGGCGGTTCGTGCTGCTCTTTTTTTGGGATTACCCGCCGTACTTCAGGATGCAGTAGATCGCCCGGAAACCGTCGCGCCAGCCAATTTTCTTCCCTTCCTTGTAGGTTCGACCGTAGTAGCTGATGCCAACCTCGTAGATGCGGATACCGGGAATCCGGCTGATCTTGGCCGTTACTTCGGGTTCAAAACCGAAGCGCTGCTCCACGAGGTGCAGCGACTGCAACTGCCGGGTACGGAACAGCTTATAGCACGTTTCCATATCCGTAAGGTTGAGGTTATTGAAGGCGTTGCTCAGGGTCGTCAGGAACTTGTTGCCGATCGTGTGCCAGAAAAAGAGGATGCGATGGGGCTTGCTGCCCTGAAACCGGCTGCCGTACACGACATCGGCGAAGCCGTCCAGGATAGGCTGCAACAGTTCGTTGTACTCCTGTGGATCGTACTCCAGGTCGGCATCCTGAATAATCAGGTACTCGCCGGTCGCCAGCCGGATACCGGAGTGCAGAGCGGCCCCCTTTCCCAGGTTAACGGGATGCCGGTGATAGCGAATATTGAGTTCGGGGTGCTGGCTGGTGTAGCGCTGCACCGCTCCTTCCGTATCGTCGGTGGAGCAATCGTTGATGATCAGGAGTTCCTTCTCTAATCCACCGATCAGCTCAACAGCTCTCACGCGATCGAGAATGCGGTGGATGGTGGCCGCTTCATTGTAAGCGGGAATAACAATGGAAAGCGTAGAGGAAGGATTCACGTCATGCGTACAAAAGCGCTATCAGTAACAACACTACAAATAGCTTGCCGCAAAGCTCGTCAAATTTCATAATAGGCGGGTAAACTTGCTGAATATTTCTCGGTCTGGTGTACCTGAGGGAAAATTTCTGGCACCCATTTTGCGGAACGAATATCGATTCAGGCGTGTTCGGCGATCAAACCGATTATCAGTAAACGAACTCGTGCCTTAGTTTTGACAGCCAGTTGAGCGTAGGCGCGGAGCAGGGCAGTAACTTCGCATTCTATGGATATCATCCTCTTCGCCAAGGCGCTCCACGTAGTTGGCTTCGTAAGCTGGTTTGCCGGTCTCTTTTTCCTCGGTCGACTCCTAGTGAATCACTCGGAAACGGATCAGCTGGCGGCCGGCGGTGAAGCCGACGGGGCCTTTCGCGCGGAAATCTTACAGCAGGAGTACATCGGTATGGAGGATCGGGTATACCGGATCATCACCAATCCCGCCATGATGATCACCTGGGCGGCGGGCCTGACGATGGTCGCGCTGAATCCTTCGTATCTGTACAGCGGAACGCCGGGGTGGCTGATCATAAAATTACTGGCCGTCATCGGGCTGACGGTATACCAGGTGTACACCAAACGCAGACTCATGCTGCCGATGCAGGCCGGGAAGCGCCCCTTATCGCCGTGGAAACTCCGCCTGTGGAACGAGGTACCCACCTTTTTTTTGGTAAGCATCGTATTTACCGCCGTGTACGGTAAAGTGGGTGAACTAAGTTATCTGTACCTTGGGATTGGCGTACTGATCTTTTGCCTATTAGTCTACCGCGGGGCGGTAGCCTATCGCAACCGGCGTGCGGCCGCCTAACACTGCAAACCCCAAATCACCCAGGAATGATCCATCTTGGAATAATTGAAGATGAGCCGATTATGCTCGCCAGCGTCGAGGAATGTTTTGAGGCTAACCGGGACGTCCGCGTAGAATTAGCGGCCACCAGCGTCGAGGAATTTCTCAATCGGCTCCCGGCCAGCAGCCCGCTCAATACGCTGTTGCTCGACATCATGCTTCCCGGCATGAATGGCATTGCCGGCATCCCCAAGTTGCTCGAGCGCTGGCCGGAGATGGATATTATCATGCTGACTAACAGTGACGAGAGCGACAATATCTTCCGGGCGCTACAGGCCGGTGCCGTCGGTTATATTTCCAAACGAAGGGTAAATCCTACGATTATCCGCGACGCCGTCCATACCGTCAATCGGGGGGGCAGTTACATGAGCCCCAGTATCGCCAGGCAGGTGGTCGCCTTCCACAACCAGCAACGTAAAAAAGCGACCGTCAACGTAGCGGACCAACTTACCTCCCGCCAACTGGAGATCGTGCAAGGGTTGGTGGACAACCTGAGCTACCGGGAGATCGGTGAACGCCTCGACATCAGCATCGAAACGGTGCGGGACCACATCAAGAATATCTACCGCAAGCTGCAGGTAAATTCCAAAATGGAAGTGGTCCACAAGAAATTGAAGGGAGAAATTTAGCCCGTCAGCAAGCCAGGAAGGGCAGAAACAGTGATTCTGCGTATACTGCGGGAGGCTTATCCGTTTTCGGTATAGCCGCATACAGCCATCCTGCTTAGTGTACGATCATGACAACAGAGTTAATTGCCTACGTCGGTGAATTCATCGGCACGGCTCTCCTGATCCTTTTGGGTAACGGCGTAGTGGCCAACGTGCTGCTTGCGCAGACAAAGGGTCACGGGAGCGGACTAATCGTCATCGCTTTCGCCTGGGCCATTGCCGTTTTTACGGCGGTGTTCATCACCGCTCCCCTGTCGGGTGCCCACCTGAATCCGGCGGTGACGCTCGGTTTGGCTCTGGTGGGGAAGTTTTCCTGGGCGCTGGTTCCCGGCTACTTTCTTGCCCAAGTGCTGGGTGCCTACCTGGGACAGGTTCTGGTGGTCCTGGCCTATCGCGATCATTACGGTGCTACGGAAGATTCGGGCCTGATTTTAGCAACCTGCAGCACGGATCCGGCCATTCCGAACAACTTGTCCAATACGCTAACCGAAGCGATCGGCACCTTTGTGTTGGTCTTTGCCGTCCTGTACATCACGGGGCCGAAATTCGGGGAAAACGCCGGCAGCCTGGGCGCACTGGATGCCCTGCCCGTAGCCTTGGTCGTTTTGGGTATCGGCCTGAGCCTCGGTGGCCCGACGGGCTACGCGATCAATCCGGCACGTGACCTCGGACCCCGCATCGCTCACGCGACCCTGCCGCTGCGGCATAAAGGGGACAACAACTGGTCGTACGCATGGATCCCGGTAGTCGGCCCCTTACTGGGAGCGGCGGTCGCGGCGGGACTGTGGCATCTGGTGCCGGTAGCGCTTTAGCTGTCGAAGCGAACGCGGAAGGATACACCACCTTCACCAACTACGTCGGAGTAGGAGTAATTCTCGAAGTAGAAGCGAGTCGGGGTATAGGAGATGTACGGCTCGATGGACATGGACGAGTGACGGGATAGCTCGAATTCGTAGCCGATAAATCCGCTCACGGTTTGCTTGGCAAAGTTGCGGTATTCCGGGTTGAAGCTGCCATTCACGAAATCATTCTCAATCCAGGGGTCACCAATCCACCGGTTCAGTACGCCACCTACGCCAATGAGGAAGCGGTCGTTCTTTTTCATATAGTTGGTGCGGGCAATGATGGCGCCGGGCATTTCGATGGCGTAATACGTAATCCGGTTTTCACCCATGGCGATCTCGTCCGTTTCCTCGAAGCGGCGCTCTACCTCGTAATAATGGCGCCGGACGGCGATGTTCATACCGCCCCGTACATAGATATTGGGGATGACCTCGTATTCGAGGTACCCACCCAGGCTCACGGAGGAGGCCATACCCGATTTTCCGGTGGTCAGCTTTTTGGCGCTACCGGATTTGGGAGTGGACGCGATGTAGTTTACCTCGGGAGATAAGTGAAGGCCGTAAGAGAGCCGCGTTTGGGCTTCAGCGGTATTGAGGGTACAAACCAGCAACAATACGAATACGGTAGAATAGCGTAGCAAGTGCCGCATGAAGGCAAAAGTTTTTTGGGAAGATGAATGTCCCTTTTTAACTCCCTGCCACCTTCGCTTAGTACGGCCTTAACAAATTTGCTGCTGCAAGCCGTCGTCAATCAGTTATCAAAACGCAGGCGCGCGGCTATACCCGCCTGGATGTCATTTTTGCTAATGGATGCCGTCTCGAAGCGGAAGCGGGTAGGCGAATACGCGATATACGGTTCGATCCCCAAGACAAAACGATCCGAAATGTAGTGGTCGTAGCCGACGAAGAAATTCACGCCCCGATACGCTTCATCAATATAGGAACGGTCGGCGCTCCCGGCGACGAAATCCGTTTCCACCTGAGGATCGCCCAGCCAGCGGTCCACTACCCCACCCACGCCCACGGCGAAGCGGTCGTTGTTGCGTAAATACAGGAAGCGATAAAGGATCGCCACGGGAATCTCGATCGCCGTATATACAATGCGGTTGCTACTATTTGCGATTTCGTCACCGTTCTCCGGCTGGCGCTGTGAGACGTCGTAATTGTATCGCTTCCGCGTGTAATTGAGCCCCCCGCGGAGAAAAAGACCGCTGAAGATTTCATACTCCAGGTACGCTCCCGCCGTATAGCCAAGCGAGACGCCTGTCCCGCCAGTGGTTTGTAAACCGGGCAGCTCACTTTCCCACGGTTCGGATGTAATCCAGTTAACTTCAGGGCCTACCATTACGCCCAGATCCAGCCGCTGTTGAGCAGTGGAGGAGGAAGGAATAATCAGTAAACACAAAGCACTGAAAATGAAGGACCAATGTAAATATTGGTTCAGCATTAAGCTTTATTTGGTAGGGGTAGTTCGTCAGATTCAACACATTAGCTTCCGTTTGGGTGCGGTAACCGAGGCATTGACGGCCAAAATAGATGTTAAAGTTTTAGTTGTTCATACACCCTTCTCTTTTACGGTGAGCGCCCGGATAGGTACCTTACCGGGATAACTCCTTCGCATGCTTAGTGTACGCAACGTTTTTTTGGCCTGGCTACTACCCGCCGTCTTCATTCACGCGCAGGAATGGCGCGTGGAACCGCCGAACTGGTGGGCGGGAATGCAAGACACTACCGTCCAGCTGCTGATTCACGGTGCGGACGCGGGCGAAATGACCGTCTCCGTATCCGGCACGGAGGCCAGCGTGATCCGGCAGCACTCCGCCGATAGCCCGAACTACCTCTTCGTCGACCTGCTTCTTCCCTCCGGAACATCGCCACAGACGCTGGAACTACGTTTCTCCAGAAACGAACAAGTCGTCAATACGCACGACTATGCTTTGCTCGAACGGAGGCTTCCGGCGGATGAAGTTGTCGGCTTCGATGCCACGGATGCGATCTACCTCATCACGCCGGACCGGTTTGCCAACGGCCACCCGGCTAACGACTCCGTTGCCGGGCTAAAGGAGGGACTGGTGGACCGGTCGGCCGGTTTCGCGCGTCACGGCGGCGACCTGCAGGGTATCACCGACCACCTGGACTACATCGCAGACCTGGGCTTTACGGCGGTATGGCCCAGCCCGGTACTGGAAAATGATATGCCCGCCTGGTCGTATCACGGCTACGCGATTACCGATTATTACCGGGTGGACCCCCGATTCGGAACCCTGGCCGATTACGTGACGCTGGCCGATGCGGCCCGGCAGCGCGACATTAAACTGATCATGGATCAGGTCGTCAATCACTGCGGCTCCGAGCACTGGTGGATGGATGACCTCCCCTTTGCTGATTGGCTGAATTTTCAGGGGGATCCGCAGGTCACCAACCACCGCCGTAGCGTACACCAGGACCCGTACGCCGCCGAAGTAGACAAGGAACTAATGACCGGCGGCTGGTTCGTACCCACCATGCCCGACCTCAACCAACGCAACCCCTTCCTCGCGCGCTACCTGATACAGAACAGCATCTGGTGGATCGAAACCCTCGGCCTGGGCGGAGTAAGGCAGGATACCTATCCCTACCCCGACGCTGATTTTTTGGCGGAGTGGTCCTGCCGGATCATGACGGAATACCCCAACTTTTCCATCGTTGGCGAGGAATGGTCGTACGAGCCGTCCACCGTAGCCTACTGGCAACGGGGCAAGGAAAATCCCGACGGCTACCGGTCGTGCTTGCCCAGCGTTATGGACTTCCCCCAGCAAGCCGCCCTGATCGGTGCCCTGAACGAGGAAGAAGGCTGGGACACGGGACTCATCAAGCTTTATGAGGCTTTGGCGCAGGATTTTCTCTACGCCGATCCGCAGGCGATCATGGTATTTGCGGAAAACCACGATATGGATCGCTTAGCCACCCAGCTCAAAGGAAACGTGGCAGCCATCAAAATGGCGCTGACGTACCTGGCGACCGTACGGGGTATCCCCCAGTTTTACTATGGTTCGGAAGTACTGCTCGACAACGATTCGGCACCGGGGGATCACGGCATCATTCGCAGCGACATGCCGGGGGGATGGGCGGGCGATGAGGTCAACGCCTTCACCGGGAAAGGACTTTCCGCCGATCAACGCGCAGTTCAGGAGCACCTGAAAAATTTGCTGCGCTGGCGGAAGGAGAATGAAGTCGTTGCCCGCGGCAAGACCCTGCACTTCGCCCCGGAGAATGGCGTGTATGTATACGGCCGTTACGACGACGACAACCGGGTAGCGGTGGTGATGAATAAAAACGAGATGGCCGTGAGGCTACCTATTGAACGCTACCGGGAGCTTTTTGGCTCCGCCCGGGAGGTCGAGACGCTCGACGGGGAGTTACAATCGATCTCGGAAGAGCTGGTCGTTCCTCCACAGGCCGCGACGATATTTAAAATTCATTAAATCCTGCGCTCCGCCGCCCCATTCATTTACAATGGCCCTACCCGATTTACCCGCCCGGCATGCCGGTAGTCACCACGACACGGTGAGCATGTATTGTGCTGACGGTCCGGCGCAGCGGGCATACGCTGCCGTTAAAGAACGTCTTTACGCGATCGATCGGTGGCGCGAGCTAAACGACAGCATCAAGACCGACTTTCTGCTTTGCGGACCCGAAGGGGAACCTTCGACCCGATCACCCCAAAGAGGAGACTATATCCGGATCGACCTGGCCGGTCCAGGGAGCCCTTCGGGCGGGGGCTATGACTGGGTGGTCATCACCCAAATAGCGGAGGAAACCGGTGACCAGCCCTGGGCGGCCATGACGGTTAAACCCAGCCCACCCCCGGGGCAGGACCAGGGAAACGTAGCCCACTTCTATGAAGGAGGCGCTACCAATACCTTCGTGGTCCGGCGAGTCGGGCAATGTATCCTGGCCGAAGTGCACGGGCGCAACGAGGAACCGAACGTAGCGGACGCTCCCCTGCTCGACCGGTTACGGAACGAGGCGGTAGCCCTGGCGGGTAAACTGGGCTTCGGAAAGGTGCAGTGGAAGGACTGGACCGACGGGATGGTCTCAGTTATCCAGACGAACCCGGACGGAGATACCGGTTTCGAGTAGAATACGAGACCGGCTGGACGTCTCGAGCCGAAATTCGCTGGGCACGTAAGCGATGTACGGCTCATAACTCATCACGAAAGCATCGGACAGCGGCCGTTCGTAGCCGCCGAAGATCGTCAGCGTGTGCTTGGCCACCGATACCGGTTCGGCCACGGACCCCTTGCGGAAGAAGCTGGTTTGGTAGACGGGGGCACCGTTCCAACGATTGACCGTGGTGCCTACGCCGACAAGGTAGCGTGTATCGTGCCTCTGGTAATCAAAATGGTAGATCAGGGAAACGGGCACCTCGATGCTGGCGTAGCTGATCCGGTTGTGCCCCTGGGCGACCTCACCGGTTTCGGCGAAGGTGCGTTTAACGGTGTAGTGGTTCCGTTTGTAGGATAGGTCGATGCCGGCCCGGGCCGACCAACCGGGTGCGAATTCGTATTCCAGATATCCGCCGCCACCTATGGATACGGCCAGGCCGTCGTCACCTGCCGTCGGCATATTGGATGGGCGCATTTCAGCGGATGAACTGGTGATGTAGCGCATTTGCGGAGTGAGGTGACCGCCAATGTCGAGCGGGGATTGTGCGACCGCTACGGCGGGGATGGCGAGCAGACCGCAGTGTAGAAAAAATTTTGCGGCGGAGCGCAGGTAGATGTTCATTTAGTGTCGGTTAGGATAAGCTATAAAACCATCCCCTAGCCAGGGATGTGCGGTAGTGCTAGACGGCCGAATCACGAAAAGTCACACATGGTCTTCCGACTTATATAAAAGGAAGGGGGAGGTGAACAATTTACTAATCGTACGATCCGTATATTTGCGGCCCCTTTCGCAGGCCCGGGTCATGGGAGGCCCCGGTGGCGAGAGGTTTTCACCATCTTCTTCAACGTGGTGGTCCGCCCGATTCCGACGGCGGCACCGCCGGAACCTAAATTCTTTACTATGCAAGGCAAGGGACTTATCAAGTTTTTCCTTGTGGTCATGATCCTCGTGACGGTTGCACAGTACCTCTTCGTCATCCCCACCAACGCGGTGGAAAATGACGCGGACGAGTACGCGCAAAACCTCACGGGAGACGACTCAGGCGAAGCTTACCGCATTGCTCGCGCGTCCTATCTGGACAGCATTTCCGACCAGGAGGTCTTCCGACTTCCGCTCATCAAATCGTACACCTACCAGGACCTCAAAGCCCAGCAACTGGCGCTCGGTCTGGACCTCAAGGGCGGCATGTCCGTCGTCCTCCAGGTGGATCTCAGGGAGTTCCTGAGATCACTGGCCCGCAATACCAAGGACCCCACATTTGAAGAAGCCCTAAACGCAGCCTCCCAAGCTCAACAGAACGCCGACGAAGACTTTATCGAGCTCTTCGGCGACGCATGGATCGAAACCGCCGGCGACAAGAAGCTGGCCACGATCTTCGGCCGCAACGACGCCCTGCGCGACCAGATCGGCATCAACACCTCCGACGCCGAGGTACTCCGCATCCTGCGCGAGAAGGCCGACGAAACCGTCAACCTCACCTTCGTTATGCTGCGCAAGCGTATCGACGAACTCGGTGTGGTACAGCCCAACGTAAGCCTGGACGCCGAGCGCGACCTCATCCTGGTCGAACTGCCGGGCGTAGAGAACCCCGAGCGGGCGCGCAGCTTCCTGCAGGCCGCCGCCAACCTGGAGTTCTACGACGTAGTCAACATCGACCAGGCCAGCGTGAACGCGCTAATCCAGGCCGATGAGCTGTTGGCTCGCCGCGAGGCACTTGCCGAAGGTCAGGACAGCGCCGAGTTCAGCACCACCGAAATCGTGCTGGACACCGTTTACGCTACCGACGCGGACGGCAATCTGCTGGCCGACAGTATCGCCTCCATCGAGGAACGGGAAGTACCCCGCCAAACGGCCGGTCCGCTTTTCAGCCTGCTGACCCCCAACCAGGGCAACCTGGGTCCGGCGGTGGTTGGCGTAGCGACGGCCGGTAACCGCGACGCGATCACCAATTACCTCAACGATCCGGAGATCGCCCGCCTTTTCCCTCGCAACGCGATCTACCGCTGGGGCGACCGTCCGCTGGACTTCGGCGAACAGGCCGACGCCGCCGAGCTGTACGCGCTGTACCAGCTGAACCTCCCCCGCGGCGGCGAAGCTCCCCTGACGGGTGAGTACGTGACGCGTGCCAGCTCGGGTCCCGACCCGAACGGACAGGTGGCCGTTAACCTCAGCATGAACTCCGAGGGAAGCCGCATCTGGGCCCGCATGACGACGGAAGCCGCCAACGCCGGTAACCGTCAGGTGGCGATCGTACTGGATAGCCAAGTGGTCTCCGCCCCACGCGTAAACGGCGCTATTACGGGTGGAAGCACCAGCATCACGGGCGACTTTACCGTGCAGGAAGCCACCGACCTGGCTAACATCCTGCAGGTCGGTCGCTTGCCCGCCCGCACCGAAATCATTCAGGAGAGCATCGTGGGGCCCTCGCTTGGCGAAGCGAACATCAATAGCTCCATTACGGCTTTGCTGATCGGTTTCGGGTTGGTACTGGCCTTCATGCTCTTCTACTATGGTGGTGCGGGTATCGTGGCGATCGTATCGCTGCTGCTCAACCTGGTATTCATCTTCGGTGCCCTCGCCAGCCTCGGTACGGTCCTTACCCTGCCGGGTATCGCGGGTATCCTGTTGACGATCGGTATGGCGGTGGATGCCAACGTGATCATCTACGAGCGTATCCGCGAGGAACTGCGGACCGGTAAAACGGTGCCCCAGGCGGTGCGGGACGGCTTCGGCAACTCGTACAGCGCGATCATCGATGCTAACGTGACCACGATTCTGGTGGCTGCGGTTCTTGCCTGGTTCGGTCTCGGCCCGATTAAGGGATTTGCCGTCGTCTTGATCGTGGGTGTTATCGCCTCGGTCTTTACGGCCGTCTTGGTGGGTCGCCTGATGGTCGACTACTGGGTCGAGAAAAAGGGCACGATGTCTTTCTGGACGGGAGCCAGCCAAAACCTCTTCGCGGACGTCAACATCGACTGGCTGAGTAAGCGCAAAGTGGCCTATACCGTGAGCGGTATTATGGTCGCGCTCTCTATCGTAGCCATCCTCGTGCGGGGCTTCGACCTCGGGGTAGACTTCCGGGGGGGCTATAGCTACACCGTAGTGCTCGACGAGGCCGTCACAGCCCAGGAGCTGCGGAGCAGCCTGGAAGGCCCCTTCCAGGGCACGCCGACGATCAAGTCGGTGGACTCCGACAATACCTACAACATCGTCACCAACTACCTGGTGAACGAAACCGGGCTGATCGACGACCAGGAGCCGCAGGATATCGTCCTTGCCGCGCTGCACGAGGGTATCGTCGATGCGACCGGCAACACCAACCTGACGCTGGAAGAATTCGGCAACATCGAATCCACTACCGGATCGCACATTACCAGCGTGAGCAAGGTGGGGCCGACCATCGCCGATGACATCAAGCGTTCGGCTCTGTGGGCGGGCGTGATCGCGTTGCTGGGCATCTTCCTGTACCTGCTGCTCCGCTTCAATGGTAAGCGCTTCTCTACCGGTGCCGTTGTCGCCCTGTTCCACGATACCATCATCACCCTCGGTGTCTTCGC
This sequence comes from Lewinella sp. IMCC34191, assembly GCF_003390935.1. Lineage (GTDB taxonomy): Bacteria > Bacteroidota > Bacteroidia > Chitinophagales > Saprospiraceae > Neolewinella. Next base: position 74,395 of record NZ_QNQZ01000016.1, read on the forward strand.
AGCCTGTTGGGGATGGATCGGCTTCAACATGGAAGTCGACCAGGCCTTTATCGCGGCTATTCTGACGGTGATCGGTTACTCTATCAACGATACGGTGGTTGTATTCGACCGTATCCGGGAGTACCTGAACAACCACGTTAGCCAGGATAAGAAGACCATGATCAACGCGGCCGTGAACAGCACGATCAGCCGGACGGTCATGACCTCCTTCACGACGATCCTGGTGGTCTTCGTGCTATTCCTCTTCGGAGGAGCCAGCATCAAGGGCTTTGCCTTCGCGCTGTTGGTAGGTATCGTAGTGGGTACGTACTCCTCGATCTTCATCGCCACGCCGATCGTTTATGACCTGACGGACGAGCAGGAAGTCAAAAACGTGAAGACCTCGGAAGAGGCCCCCGTCACCACCTAGCCCAAGCTGACCTCCCACAGCCAAGCTAGATGAAAGCCCCGCCCGGACTCGTTCCGGACGGGGCTTTCTGATTTATGGTGCGCTTTTGGTAGTCCGCACACGCGCAGGTAGCCTACTGCGTACGGCTACACTCCGAGGTGCTGTCTTCTCACCAGTAGGAAGTACGAGGACCTCGGAGTGTGCTGTACCTGCGCGTGTCCGGAATAGCAGGGTTCAGGCCTGCCCGTGTCCGGGGCAGCAGTCGTGTTTTCGCCGCACACGCGCAGGTCGCCTGCTGCGTACGGCCACAATCCGAGGTGCTACCTTCCCACCAGTAGGAAGTACGAGGACCTCG
>NZ_QNQZ01000017.1 GCF_003390935.1 Lewinella sp. IMCC34191
CTGGCGAGCCTCTGCGTTGAGATCGGGGAAGGCACGTAGAAAGGAGAGGAAGCGGGTCAGGGCGCGGGTCATCCGTCTAAGATCAGGAGAAACCTAATGTTGTGAAATAACTTAGCTTAATGGCCGTGTAAACCGCATAGGTGTAAATTAGGGAGACAACTATCTCACAATTCTTGTAGTCGTCACTTTCTTATCCGCTACCTTAAAGTGAAGACCAAATTAAGCTTAATCAATATGCATAAAGTCGAATCTCTATAAGCAATATGTTTATGCATTCAACATTTGTTCAACACCCTAAAAATTTTTCAGGCCAAAGGGTTACAAATATTGTTGACTAGAATTAACTTATACGTTGGATTGAATGCAATTCTGATCACACTAGTTAAAATGGACTGCGATCGAACGCAGTACTAAAATTCTGAACCTTTTTAACTCCATACTACGATGGCTAATTTCGAAAAACGATTTTTTAAAGATATCTATAAAAATTCAGGTGGATTCTTGCCAACTTGGCCATTAGGTAGACAAGTAAAACTTGGCGATGTGGTTGACATCAAGCATCGACGAATGGACTATCTGGGGAATTTGTCTGACCCATTGCTCGATATTAAAATTACCCCTGGGCCTGATGAATCTCAAGATGAGACCAAATGGCAAAGCTCTAAAAGTGTTACAATTACGTTGAAGGCAGCTGGTGAAACAAATCCTGAAGTATCAAATTTACCCATTGATAAAGCTGGGATCAAAGTTGAATTCAGTAAATCCGGTGGCTTTTTATTCCAGCCTAAGGGAATGAATATAAACCGAATTGAGAATCTTGTTTCAGTTCGTAGCGAAGCAATTAAAAAGTTAAGCGCCGAATTGTTCAGTATGAGATCAATATTCATGATAGTTGAAGTCGGTATAGTTGAGTCTTATGCGCTGACGATATCAGAATCTGATTCCAGTCTATTAGAACTATCAGTCGAGGGTGAGCAGTCAATCTCTACTAAGGATTTGGCAAGGACGGATTTAAATTTTCAGTATAAAACTGAATCTCAATTGGACTTTAATAATATTGGTGCCGAAGGTGGATCGATATTTTTTAAATGCGAAAAAATGCGGGTGAGAAGAGACAAAGTAGTAGAATTGAGGCAGGAGTTACCTTCTTTTTTGGAGGCTCCTGATGATGTTCAGGCAATGTTAATTCCTAATTCAAGAATTACTCCTGAAAACGCTTTGGAATATTTCGAATTTACACCTTTAACCTTGGATGACTTGGAAGTTTTTTTGGGCACATTAGATGAATAGATAGATTTTATAAATTAAGTGATTTAATATGATGCAACTTCATCTCAAAGAGAACCTATTTCAATTTGCTCGAAGTTGCCAATAGAGTCAACATTCGACACAATTGCTCAACGACATTTCACCTTGCGTAACTTAGTTAAATATTGTATCTAACGCTAATTCTAAAATCTGAATTCGAAACTGGCATTTATCGCTCTTCATCCGTCAAAATATTATTGTAATTTAGGCTAAATATCTTACCATGGAAAGACGAAGGTTTTTGAAGGATTCACTTCTATCGTTAGGCGCACTTACCAGTCTACCTGTTCTGTCCATGAATGAGGTCTGCGGAAATCCATTTATACCGTATGTACTAAGGGATATGCCAGATTACTTACAAGATAAATTTTCAAATGTACTTGAATGGCTAAAAAATAACGGTTGGGGTGAATTTATTGCCGATGAATTGTCAATTTCCGCCACCCTAAGCATAGATAGTTTCCAAAGTTTAACAAACGAGGTGGACCATATTTCGGATGTTAAACTCCTTAGTGGATTTGAAGACTTTGGCGGAAATAAATTAGTCGAGCCTGGATATCCCAGTTTAAGCTTGTTGTATCATATGTTGGCATCAGCAAAGGTAAGGCCCGCATCTGTGAAAGAATATCCGCCATTAGAAATTCTAGATCAGTTAGAAGACGTGATATACGGTTTTATACCTACTGATGAGTATGTCAATAATAATAGTATCGATAAATCGAAAATATTTGTAGCAATGTTAGCCTACGAATATAGATCTGGGGCAAATACACCGCCATTTCAAGATGATAAGAATGGTAAAGGAAAGAGTGCTGGTTTTGTTTTTTCTCGATGTGGTATAGCAAGAATTGGCGAACTCCCATACTCATTTAGCAATATTGACAGGTGTTTTACAAACTTACCGGATAAAGGCTCCGAAGCAAAAAATGTTGCAGCTATGCCATGCAGGTATGGAGTGTTTGTAGTCGAATTAGTTGATACATTTGATTCTATTAATGTAATGAATAGGTTGAAGATTGAACAAACGAAGCTTAACGGGACGGTTAGAAATAGATTTTTTATCAACCCGATCAAAAAACTAAGTTTTGACACATCGGACAAATCTATACAATTTGGTCATTACCACATAAATGATAAGCTGAAAAGGTTGGTTGACTATGAATATGGGAGCCATAAAATGGAACCAAATTATACTAATTTCAATTTCGATGCACCACCATTTATTCGAATCGATTCACATTATGATGATGGTTCTTCGACGGAATACAATAATACTTCGGAAAATGCGGTAAATATTAGGCGGATTGGGTCTAGCGTATTGGTTATTCCAGAACCTAAACAGTTAATTTCTGTCGCCAAGCAAAATGGGAAAACTATTGCTATAAAAGTTGTCGATGAGTGGAAAAAACATGGCCATTATAATCGGAGATACGCAGCCTTAAAGTTACCTAATAAAGATGGCCACGAGATCACAAATGTTCTAATTTCCGATATCTTTGGCCGAAGACGTCGAATTACAACTGGATTCAAATCTCCCAAAGTAGCACCTCTTTTTGTGAACATCAAGTACGCAATTAAAGGAGAGAATACAACCCACGTCGATGGGGAGAACCATCCTGGAAATAGCTTCGACGACTATATTGAAAATGGTGGATACTATGCGTCATTGTTCAATGATAATATATTTGACGGTTGTATAACAGTTAAAATTGATGATTTAGACAAATTATCTAAAAATCTGATAAACAGAGAAATTCTCCCTGCGTTTTCACTTGTTACTGCACCGGACTTTTTTCCCTTGGTTAACAGTAATGATATAAGAAATAGTTATTACAGAGATAACTTGAGTTTAAAGGTCGATGAGGACTTTTTTGAAGGCGGGACTATTAACCTTAGTGGAATACGTCAACGTGGTAATCCAGCAATTCTGAATCCATTTACCGGTGACAAAGCATTTCACAAGGATTGGTCAGGTAACCACTCATTTGATACTTTAACTGCCGTGGTTGGGAAACAATTAGATAACGGGAAGATTGTTACTCAAACTGGCTCTCCTCACAATCAATTTTCTACTAGCTATATGCCAGATACTGGAACCGGAGTTTTTTATCCAGGTTGGGACGTAACTTATTCAGGGGAACAACGGAATCCATATTTTGCGACATTTGGACTAGGGTCACCATTTCCAGAAGATATTAAACTATGTGCGGCTGCTAATGGAATGTGGGTAACATCTTCGCCCGATGCAGGTAGAACTTTTCAAGGTTCATTAAAGAATATATTCGGGAAGCGACCCAATACTGCCGTTCCTTTGATGGACATTGAACTTGGACTTCATAGCATGTCGGCGTATGTGCAAGATTATGGCCAGTCTGAATCATATGGATGGGATGGAGAACAAGGCCCATTCATTCAAATAGTTAATGACAATATAGTAGTAAATTATACTGACATCGATCGTGCTGATTATGTGTATAATCTTATGGACCCTTTGATCGGATTTGATTTTTCCAAAGTGCGTGATTTGACTTCAATTGAGTTAATCGAAAGGATGGATGTACATAGGAAATGCGTAAAAGCTATTGACGGTAAGAGAGTCTGGTCAACTAAACTTTGGTTAGTCGGTGCCCAGCAAATTCGAGATTGGGCATCACTAAGCCAAATTATTTGCATTCCAAAAGTTGAGATGTTTGATAAACTTAATATCGGAATCAGAAAAAGCGCAAAACTTTCAGGCCGTGGATTTCTCTTCGTATATGCAAAGGCTAAAAGAGAAGGTCCAGATAAAAAAGGCGTACTCGATTCTTCACCAGAAAATTTCCAGAACAAACGAAGAATCCTTAATATAAATTCACTATGGATCTGCCAAGCGACGCTTAACACAGTAGCAGTTATCAAGCTTTCCTCATCCGGCAAAATTCTCTCCGATTGGATAATAGAATAATTAATGAATTGTATTATGATGTTATAATCATTGGCGCAGGACCAGCGGGTATATCTGCAGCTCTAACTTGCCAACGAAATGGACTGAAAGTAATCGTGATTACTAGAAAAGCTACAAACCGAGACGTGAAGGAATCTGTTTGCTATAGTTTGCACCCCGGAGTTGAAGTTTTATTCTCTAGGCTAGGTATTATTTCAGTACTTAACAAAAGCACGATAAGTCGTTATTCTAAAATTGTAGTGAATGGCAAAAGTAATACTTTAGGTAATAGGAATGAAAAATGGAGCGGTTTCCATGTATGCAGAAGTAAATTTTATAACGAATTGCAAAGATGCCTTGAGTTACATTCAATTCCATTATACAAAAAATCACTAAAGCGCAGCGACATAATTATTACAGAAGATTCAGTTTCGATTTGTTTAAGTAAGTCGTCGCACCTAAACGCTACTTATTGCCTTGATTGTTCAGGAAAAAGCAGAATATTATCGCATCAATCTTCATTTCATTCGATGTATTACTCTGTTCCTCTGTACTGTTGGTCAGGGACACAGAGAAACCGTAGTATTAATGATAGATTTGATAGTAGGGGGAGATTATCTATTGATGGTTCCTTCATCACCTGGCAAGCTCAGCACAGTAGAGGTATAGATACTTATTTACGAATTACTAAATGTAAGGACCTTTTAAAACACGATATCAATCAGGGAAAATATTTTGGAATAGAATTGGACAGCGTCTATAATGTCACATGGCGATTATTAAGGCCTACAGTTGGCAAAAATTATATGTTCGCTGGTGACGCTGCAGCCCTTATTGATCCTGGTGCGGGTCAAGGAGTAATGAATGCTATGATTACTGGTAGCGTTGCTGCCAAACATTTATATTTATGCATGCAGCAGCATTCCCAAGCCGAACTTTATAAATTTGAGTATGATAGGTGGCTTATGAATTATTTTGAGAGTAAAGTTGAAATCCTACAGAGGGAATATTTGAATCTGGGATTTAACGTTACCATGCCGGTATATGCATAACATCGCCCAACATAGCGCCAACACCATTAAGTTAAGGCGCAGCCTTGTTTTTCTCATCTCTAGCCAGGGCCCGTTTTCCAGCTATACTAGCCTGCCTTATTTTCATTGATTCGGTGTGAACACACCCCTGGCCCGCCCTCGTTGTACGAGGGCTACTGTGACGGTAGATATGCGGGTGTTTACATCGCTTTTCTATAATTTTTTTAGCTACGCTGCTGCCTCCGGCGGTCGTGGATATGGCGGTTATTCATCCGCATTATTTTCCGCTCCCGTTCCCGCCGGCGATCCGGACGTTAGGGCTCGGTGTAGCGGGGCATCAGTTCCAGTAAGACGAGCATTTTCCTTCGCCAGGTAGCCGGGCCGTCCAGGTAGATGTGGTAGAGAAAACGCTGCAGCATCCCGGCCGTCACGTTCCGGTTGATGCGGTAGGCGTACTCGCGGTGGGCGGCACCCCGTTGTACCTCCTCCTCACTGGCGGCGACCAGGACGCTCTGCCGGTTGTAGAAGGCGAAGTTTGCCAAGAGATCCTGTTCCACCCCGGGCTGGGTGTAGGCCGAGATCAGGGCCAACTGCAGGAAGGATTTCAGGGTGAAGATGGCCGTTTCCACGCCCCAGCGTTTGGCGTATAGCCACTTGAAGACACCGTGGGGGTAGCGCCGCCGATCGGTCAGGGAGGTCAGGAGCATCTCCACGGTACCGTCCTCCAGCTCTACGCGCACTAACCGTACCCGGAAGGGCGCGCCCCGTTCCGGGTCGCAGCCCCAGTTCTTTGAGTTTGCTGTACCCCCGCCCGGTACGGAGCCGGCTGGTTATTATACACTCTTTATCAGCACTTTGCACAAAGTCTTTAACCAGGGTCGACCCGCCGTCCGTCTTCATGCGAATGAGGTAATCCGATCCCCGACGGTCGTGCAGATACGCCAGGGCGAAGCTGGCGTAGTGACGATCGTAGATGTATACCGCGTCCCGGTCAGCCTGGGGGACCAACTGGTAAGCGTGGGCGATCTCGGAGCTGTTCTGGGTGTGGAAAGTGACGTCGTTGATGTTGTTCAGCACGTCGTGGCAAATGAGCAACCGCATGGAAGGCCGGTTAGCGTGCTGGTTGAGGTGGAAGCCGAAGACGCGGCCCAACCAGGCAAAATTGGATAACCCATTTAACACCATCTTATAAATGCGATCAACGAGTTGATTCCTTTGGAAGGAATTGGCCTAGATTGAGCGAGCGTTCGAGCGTAGCCGCCCAGTGGCAAGAAGCAGCAGCCAACAACCAATACGACCAAGGAAATGGACCCCGATTCCCCATTCATCATACGAAAACCCAATGATCCGTTCCTATCCAGCATCGTAGAAAGCTACTTCTACCTCGATACCACGGTCACTCAATTATCCCGGCAACCCGAACCGATCATCCCCTTCCCCAGGATAACCTTCGGCTATTTCTTCGGCGAGCCGTTTACCGTGACGAACCACACGATCAACCAATCGGCCTTGGTTAACATCGCCATCTCCAAGATCTCTACGCAACAGCTAAGCGTGCAGCCCAGTGGGGAAACCGTCAAAATATTGGGGGCGCATTTGCGGCCCTACGGCTTGGCTTACTTTACCACGCAAGCCATTAACAAACTACCCTGGCTAATCGACACCGAGGAGCTCTTTGGTGACGTCGCCACCAATTTTGTCCAGCGAATCCATGCCTGCCAAACCACGGAGCAGCTATTTGACGAAGTGGAAACCGTCTTCGTAGATAACCTCCTTACCCGCGATATGGAACTTATTACGGAAGCAATCGACCTGATTGAAGCAAATGCCGGAAACATCAAGGTTGCCGACCTATCCAAACAGCTAGGAACGACGAATAGAACCCTACGGAATCATTTCAATGACAAGATTGGCTGCTCGCCCAAGGAATATCTGCGCATCGTAAGGCTGAAACAAGTCGCCTACGAGCTCAAGCATTCGCCAGAATCCCTCACCCACATTGCCCACGGGAACGAATACTTCGACCAGGCGCACCTCAATCACGAAGTGAAGGGCATCACGGGACGATCGCCCAAGGAGCTTAAAAAAGAAATCCCGTCTTTCCGTTTTTTACAATTCTAGGCTAGCTACCGGCGGGACCTTTGCCTCATCAATCTTAGATCGTAAGACCATGAGGCTAATTTCCATTTCAGCGTTGTCGCTTTTCGCGGTTGCAATCTTTTCGCTATCCAGTCAGCAATCGTTTGCTACGGGTGGTGGATCACTTCCCCTGTTGGCAGGGCCTGCAGTAACGGCTAAATGGAATTACCCTTCCAAAACCAGTCCAAATGAAGCGTAATACCCTATTAACCGCGCACCTGATTGCTACTATCGTAGCGGCCCTGACCATCGCTACCTTCTTCTCCCTGTCGCTCTTCGCGGAACTCAAGGGCGATGACGGGCTTATCCGCAGCGTAAAGGCATTTATTTTATATGCCTTACCCATTATGATCCTGGCTATGCCCACTCTGAAGATCACCGGTGACAAACTCGCCGGGAAGTCAAAAAGCCCGCTTGTCTTAGCCAAGGTCAGACGAATGAAGATGATGCTGGTGAACGGTATTTGCCTGGTATCCTTAGCCATCTTTCTGTACTACCGCTCGCATAACCAATCCATCGACAGCGTTTTCTTCCTTGCGCAGATCGCCGAATTCATCTTCGGCTTAGCTAACCTGACGCTGATCGTTTTAAATGCGCGGGATGGAATGCAGCTTTCGGGTAGGCTGCGGATGAAGGTGGAAGGGTATAGCTAGTTGCCAAACGGAAAATTAGTGCAGCGTATATTGGGGGTGATTCCTCATGTAAGTAGCTTTTTATAATGAGTCCAATCAGGAAATCAAATGGATACCTCTTTTTCCGGATATAACTTGGAAGGTGCGCGTTCTTCCAGCTTAGGTAGCAACCGATTGCGCAAAAAGGCCTAGCTTAAAGGGCATGAGCACCTTGTCTTTCAAAAAGAACGAATATTTCACACTGGGTAATCGACACTTAGTGAAATTATGGGGGCTAACGCTTCTGTTTGCACCCTTTGTCTATGCCGTAATCGACTTGGCAGATAGAACGGGTGATCAGGTCAGGGCTTCGCTGGATATTCTCCTCGTCATGTTTGTCTTTTCCGTTGTCCTGTCTTTGCCAACGCTGGTTATAGCATTTGCCACTACCAAATTTGTACTGCGTAACAGGCTGTCGATCGGCATGCAAAAGGCAGTCAATGTCGTGATAGCTGCAGCCGGCCTTATCTGTACGTTGCTGATGATGGATGGATCACTCGTACCCGCTTTGATCAAGACGTACGTTATATCCTTAGGTGTGGCCGCAATAGTTTTGGAAATAAGTAGCCGGATAATTCAGGGTAGGAACACGAAAGTTCAACCACTGGCTGATAATCATTGAATCTGTTCCAGGTAGTAGCAATCACCTTTTTTCGTGGCTTACCACTACTAAACGCCGTACCTTCTAAGCGCATCCCCACCAAAATCTATTCCGTGCGCGCATCCGTTGTACTGTCGCTCCTGGCCCTCCTCTTCACCACCTGCATCTCCCTCGAAGAAGAGAAAAATGACGCCTTCCAGCTCACGGGCATAATCACCGGCCCCTATACCGACTGGGTTTATCTAGTTTACGGCGAAGTACGAGACAGCGCCCGGGTAAATGACGGCCAATTCTCCTTCACGGGCGAGCTCGATCGGCCGGTACAGGCCTCCCTCATCCTGGAAGGTACTTCCAACCTTACTCGTGTTTATTTGGAAGGCGGCGACGAGGTCCGGATCACGGCTGATTACCAACTACAGGGTGAGGAACCCAATACGGTCAGAACTTTGCAGGACGCTGTCATCACCGGCTCCGCCTCCCAGGATCTTTATACTTCTATGCGATCCCGCTACATCGAGGCTTACAAAGCGGACAGCACCGGGCAAGCGGTGTACGAGCTGATGGCGCACCTCATCGATTCGACCGGCTCCCATCCGGCTCTGGGTACCCAGCTGGCTTCGGCGGCCATCTCCTCCGACGTGTTTACCGCGGCTCAGCTCGATTCCCTGTATGGGCGCTTCGATACCACGCGCATGGACGCCCAGGCCAAGGAGGTGTACGCCATCGGCATGGCCAACCGTAGTCGCTACGGCGTAGGCGACGCCTTCCCGGACATCCCCGTCGAACGCCCTGACGGTACGTCTGCCCGCTTGTCTGAACTGCGGGGAATGCAGGTGTACGTAGACTTTTGGGCTTCCTGGTGCGCGCCTTGCCGGCAGCAACACCCTCACTTGAAGGAGATCGCGGGGGAAGTAACGGGGAGCAGCCTGGCGATCGTGAGCATTTCCATAGATAAGAATCGGGACAACTGGGTCCAGGCCTCCGAGGAGGACGGCGTCAGCTGGTCCAGCTACTGGGACGCCGATGGTTTTCTGAAAGAGGACATGGCGATTAACGCCATTCCCAAATCCTATCTGCTGGATGAAAACGGCATCATCGTACAGACCAATCCGCAGCTGGAGCAATATCAGCGGTGGGCTAGCCTGTGACTCTGGAGCGTCAGACCAAGCGTATGAAAATCCGGACACCATATACTGGCTGACAATACGGGTGCGTACGAATGGTTACTCCACTATCAAGTTTGAAAAGTCCATCAGGGCCGGCAGCAGATGCCTGCTGTCCCTGGTGGCTATCGATTTTCGTTCACTTATAATAAACGTTAACTTTAGATGAGGTCCCTGCTTATCTCGCTAGTGCTGATTTCATTTCAAAACGGGTATTCCCAACAAATGAAAATGAGACCGCTAACGGAGTTGATCAATTTGGAGGAACCCGGTTGGGAGGTAGTCGAAGAATGGATAACATCGGCAACGAATAAGGTTGAGATCTTGCCGAAGAACGAGCAACGGGCGGGATCCGCTCTGTACCGGACCCAGGTAACCACCCGATCACCGATGGGAGCGATCATTTACGAGACGGGCGGTATTTTGGTAGACCACGGCTGGATCCGGATTTTAGGCTCGGGCTCGGACAGATTGAGTAGAAGCCTGCCGGAGTGGAACAGGGGTAAATCGTTCGAGGCTTACGGTAAAGCTGCTTCCTTCTTACTCATCGCGGATGATGCCATCGGGGGATTTTTCGCCCTGAACGGTGGAGCATTTGGAGACGATGATATGGGGATGGTCTACTATCTGTCGCCGGATAACCTGGAATGGGAACCGCTGGATATTGGCTATTCCGATTTCGTGTACTGGGCTTTTACGAATGATCTGGATGCCTTTTACGAAGGATTGCGGTGGAAGAGATGGAAGAAGGAAGTAAAGGAAATGGGCGCGGATCGAGCGATGCTATTTTATCCATTCCTGTGGACTGCCTACGATCTGGAAAAGCGAAGTAAAAATGACGTGCCGATCGAAGAAATATGGACCCTACAACTGGATGTAAGGGACCAACTAAAACCATCGGGAGAAAAATGACAAGCGCACATGGACGACCTGCCGTGCGCGCACCTATCCTCCTGATTCTTTTAGTCCTTTTCCTCATCACCTGTACCTCCCCCTGAGGAATCGATTGATGCATTTTAGCGACAAGTGAGATTAGCCGGAGTATAAATTCATGTTCCGGTCCCGTATATTCAAAAAATATTTCCTTCTCCTTACCCGCAAACACCAACCCATGAAACTAAGACTGACCGTTTTCCTAGCGCTTTTTTCAATAGCCCTTTTCGGGCAACGGGCTCAAACCGTCGACCTGGTCTGGAAGATTGGGGATGGCGATTCGCTCACCTATGCCACGGTGATGAGTGACATCGATGCCGCCTCGATAGAAGTAAACTTCGGTCAGCTATTCAACTCGCCTGCCGATGACCCGGAGGGTGGAAGCGGGGATATGAGTGCGTTCTTCCAGAAATTTAATGAGGCTTTCGGAAATTTGGACTACGTAACGACGCTCACCAACGGCGATGACGGCGTGGTGAATATCGTGATGACCACCCAACCTAATGACGATACCCAGCCCGCTGATATCGCTTCGGCAGATAGCGAGGACGTGGGTTTACTGGAAACGATGCATTTGATGACCGGCGGGATTGTGCTGCGGGGATCCGTGTACGAAACAGGTAGCATCCATAGCTTCTGGTTAAAGAATAATCAGAAAAACCTAGTCGCCCTTTTCTTCCAACTCCCAACCAGCCCCGTGAGCACGGGAGACAAGTGGGCGCTAGATGTAAACCTGATCTCGAATGACGCAAATTTTAAGTGCGACAGTTCCTATAGAGTAAATGAAGCAACCCTGGCTGACATCAAAGAAGTAAACGGGGAGACCATTGCCGTTATTCAGTACAATATTGTCGAATATGTGAGCGGTGAATTTAGTATGCCGGCATTTCTGGGCGGTGGAGGAAAGTCGGAAACCGAGATGGACATTTCATACCAGGGCATAGCGGAGTTTTCCATTGATCAAGGTCATTGGGTTGCGTACGATGGCATCATGAGCATGAAAACCAAGGGAGTGATGACGACCGATAAGAAGACAAAATTTACCCTGATTAAAGAGTAAATATGCTGCGTAAGCGGCCGGGCCTACTTTGGTAAAAAGGCTTACCGGCTTATTCCGATCCGTAATAGGAGCCGCAAACCCAGTATAAACCGTACAACCCCCGGCGAAAGAACTGCCTCTTTTGCATTGGAAAGGCGGCGTATTTCGCAAATGAATCGTTGCATTCGACGGTTCTCCGGTGTCCATCAGCCGGAAGACACGGAGCACGGCGCCACCTAAATCCTAATTTATGCGCATACTTCTACTCCTCTCTACACTCGTCTTCGCGTCCGTCCTTTCCGCCCAGGACACCCCTGTCGACTCCCTGACCCGAAAGGGCAAGGTTTGGCTAGATGGAACGATCGACGACGATCTGGTCACCGACCAGGCACGGGCCGGGTACTTCTTCACGGATCGCTTACTCATGGGTAGTGGCTTGTCCATCATCGGCAGCGACGGCGTCTACCTCAGCCCCTTCGTACGTTATTACCTCAACGGCTCGGCGAACAGGTGGCGTCCGTACGCGGAAGCGGGGCTGGAGCTCCAGGTAGGCGATTTCGATATCGGGCGGAAGTACGGCGCCCTGGGCCTCGAACGGACCTTCAACGCCACTACCCTACTTAACCTGGAACTGCGCTATACGGACCAGACTCGACGTGGGCAAGCCTACCGGCTGCGGGGAAATTTCAACACCCTGCTCGGCGGACCGGCCGGAAAAAGCGCGGCCGAGGGGCAGTTCCGGGCCGGATCCTTCGTACTGGGTAACCAGCTATTCGAGGCATCCCTTAGTACGGCCAACGCCTATGCTTTCAACTACCTTAATTTTACGCCTTCTATCGACTACTTCGTCACCGATCGCTTAGCACTGCAGGCCAGCGTGGAAGTAATTGCCAACGCTTTCGATCAATCGGAGGCGTCCGGCATCAAGGATTACCAGGCACTTTACGGGCAGGCCCGGGTCGGAGCGCGCTATTACCTAACGACTAAATCCCTGTTCAACCTCTTCGGTGAGGCCGGCCTGACCTACTCGTACCAATCGATCAACCGCGAACTGGCCTCCGGTGACCAGCGCATGTCCTATGATGCGCTACGCGCCGATCTGGGCATAGGTAGCAGCGTCTTCATCAACCAGCACACCTCCCTCGATTTTGGCGTCAAGCTGGTGCAGGATTTTGCCCGCGGCGAGAATCTCGGCATCGACGGCTTTGCCCGGCTCAAATTCTGGTTTTAGCCCGCTCCCTGGCATTAAGTGCTCCCGTTGGAAGACGGGCGCGATCTTCGGCCCTTCTGGCATTAAGCACATACCGAATGTACAAAGTGACGCTTCTGCTCCTGCTGGCAGCTACCGCCCTGGCGTGTAGTCCGCAGCACCGGGACCCCGCATCAGCCCCCGGGCCGGGATCGGCCCGGGATTCCCTGACGACCGAATTAGATTCCATCCGACGAAGCGGAGAAATCAACGGATTCGGCGTAGCGATGGTGGACGACCGGGGAGTGCTTTATTCCCAAGGATTCGGAGTTGCCGACCGGGAAACCGGGGAAGCCTATACGGAGCACACCCTCCAGCACATAGCTTCGGTTTCCAAAACCCTGATCGGCATCGCCCTGATGAAGGTTGCAGAGATGGGTAAACTGGAACTTGACGACCCTATTGGGAAATACCTGCCGTTCCGGGTAGTCAACCCCAACTTCCCGGACGAAGCCATCACGGTACGGCACCTGGCTACGCATACCTCGGGCATCAACGATACCGAGCAGTATATGAAGCGGGCCTGGATCATCACGGAAGGCCAGGACCTGACCGGTATCCGCACGGATTATCCCGCCCAGCAACTCAACCTGCCCGAAAAGGACATTCCGATGGCGGATTATCTCAAGGATTACCTGGAGCCGGAAGGGGAATACTATCAATCGGATAATTATACCGGCTTCGCACCCGGGGAGCGGTACAACTACTCCAATATCGGCGCTACACTCTGCGCGCTGATCATCGAACGGGTCAGCGGGCAGCCGTTCGATCGTTTTACGAAAGAGCATATCCTGGCGCCACTGGGGATGTCCGCGACCGGCTGGTCACTGGAAGCGGTAGACGTGAAGCGGCATTCCAGACTGTACCGCAACGACCATTCCGTCCTGCCCTTCTATACCGCTATCACCTATCCGGACGGCATGCTCATTTCTTCCAGCAGCGATATGGCAAAGTATTTGGCGGAGCTCATCAAAGGGTACACCGGGGAAGGAAAACTACTTAGCCGGAATAGCTACGCCGAACTTTTCAGGCCGCAGCTCAGCGAGGTAAACTTCGCGTCGCGGGATGCCGGTAATCCCTACAACGAGGATTACGATCCGGCGATCTTCATCGGCCACAGTGGACAGGGCTACGTCGGGCATTCCGGCGGTGACGCGGGCGTGGGCACCTGGATGTTCTTCGACAAAGAGACAGAGAACGGCCGATATATCGTCATCAATACCGACTTCGGAGGGGACGAGCGGGCTAAAGAACTCGAGTACTACGCCATATGGGATCTAATGAACGAGTATTTCGACCGGCTAAGGGCGCAAAGACGTGCCGATCAGTGACCCTGGCTCCCGGTCATTTCGGTTCGGCTAGCAGATTGGCAATAGCACGGGAGAGGTTTCAAGTCTGATACGCCGAAGGGGCTTGCGACTGTCCGCGCTGGTTATGGTTCGGATCATCCAGACCGATCCGATTGCAGAAGGGCATTTTACCTGCGCTCCGCCGCCGTAAAAGAAGCACTTTGGAAAAGGGCGTGCGGGTTGGCTTACTCCATAAGCGCGTGCGCGGTCGACGACATACCGATACGATTATGTATGGGCAGGCGTATCCAGGTATGTACCGGTAAAGATCAGTTTCCGTCCGGCTTCACCAGGCTGGAGTTGAGACTAGCGGGCCAGTACCAGGTGTCTACAGGATCGGGGTGCGCCGGATCGAAGGACTGCACCTCATCGTGGAAGAACCTTACCAGGTCGAGATGGCTGTTTTTGATACCTTCCAGTACGCACCGCGCCAGCTCGTAGGCCCCGTAGGGGTTGAAGTGGGTATCGTCCGCCAGCACCTTTTCCTGGCCGGGATAGGTACCCGCCGGATAGTGTACAAATGCCCGTTTGGATCCCTCCGGCCCTAGTGCTTCGAAAAGATCTTTACTCATCGCGTTGAGATCGATAAGGGCTACCTTCTCCTGCGCGGCCAACTGCCGCATGGCCTCCGGATATTCTTCTAAGGTGTTGACGATCTTTCCCGCATCGTCGAAGCGGCGGCGGTGCATGGAAGTGACCAGCACGGGGGTGGCACCGCTGTCGCGGGCCATATTGATGAAACGGAGTAGCTCCTCCTGGTAGGTGGTGAACGGCTCCACGTGCGCGCCACCGGGCTTTTGATCGTTGTGGGCGAACTCCACGAAAAGGTAGTCGCCCGCCTTGATCAGACTGGCGATCTTGGCGAACCGCTTCTCAGCGATAAAACTCCGGAGCGCCTCGCCCGACTCGGCGTAGTTGGCCACTGAAACGCCTGGCTTCAGGAAGCGCGGTAACATCTGCCCCCACGACGCCCAGGGTTCGTTCTCCTGATCGGTGACGGTGGAGTTGCCCGCCAGATACACCACTACCGGATCCGTGGCCGGCGTAATTTCAATGGCGTTGATGCAGGGCCGTTTCCCGTTGAACTCCAGCGTGAGTTGGTGATCCCAGTTCAGGTAGCCGATCTCCCGCGACTTGAGTCGGATACTTTCCGTGTCCGTGATATCGGGCGTGCGCACGTTGACGGTGAAGGAGGCGGACCTGACCTTGCCCTGCTCTGTTTCAACGGCTTCCAGCATCAGGCGGCGCGACTCCGCTTTCACGGTGGTTACGCTTTCCCCATCGGTATCGCCGAGTGTTAAGCGGATATCGTAATGCCCCTCGGGCAGGTCGATGACGAAGTAGAACGGGCGATCGGACGTGAGAAAGTCACCGGTCAGGGCACCCTTTCCCGCGCGGCTCACCCCTTGCACCGGGGATTCGCTGATGAGACCGAAGCCTCGTTCCGGCGTGTAGGAGGTGGTGTCCCTAACGGCCGCGAAGCCTTCGGCGACCGGTCCTGGTCCGAAATCGAATTTGAGCGGTAGCTGGGATTGGGCCCGAAGCGACCAAATGCTCAGTAAAAGGAGCAGCAACGTACCGGAGGACCCGCTGAATGGCTGATTGACTATCCGGTATAATTTTCCTCGTATACGCATCCGTATCTGTTTTGCTTACTGATCGACTATCGCATCAAAGCTAGTTATTACCGATCGTAGTCCCGGCGGCGCGGCATTTCGGGAAAGACATCCTGGATACCCATGTTCGGCACGGTAAGCCCGGGTCTTATTGTCCTGCGTTTCGCTCTCCATCTGCCGTTCCGCTGCGAATCACCGATGCCCTTAATCCCGTTGCCAGCAAACATCATCCATACAAGATCGTTACACGGCATCAGCAGGAAGCAATCGTATTCCATTATGGCTGGATATCAGCACCGGATCGCCCGGCAGGTATTTAAATGGAGCCGGAAGAACCAACCTGCTCACCGCTGAACCTGCTGGATCAAACTTAACAAGCAGCGTCGCGGCTATTAAAAGACCGGATGCTTCACCCCCAAGCCAAAACCCGGAGCGGTATCTATCCGGCTAAGACCTGCACCAACTCCGGGTTAGGGAAGTTTCCGTGACGTACGGCAGGAGTATATATCGTGGATAACTACTATCTTAATTGAAAACCGGAAATGATCTTTCGATTTATAGCGGCTTCCCTGCTCCTGCTTTTTATGAGGGGGTGCGACATTTATTCCACCAGCCTATGGTTCTTCCAAACCGAGGGGTACAAAGATGAGACCAACCCGCTGGTCGGTTTGGGGATGGATTGGAATGTCCTCCTCGTCGCGAATGTTATAGTTGTGATAGGGGTATTGGCATTGTATTACGTACACCTGATCAACCGACAGAAGGTACCGGCGCTTCCCCGGCTGCAAGGCGAATACCGATCTACCTGGGACTTTGCTGCTGACCTGTATTACGGTAGCCGAAAGCATAAGTACAAACTGCTCTACAGGCTATCGGACGATAAAAGGATCGCCCTAGGCCACTACGGCGTCGTTCTGCTCAGCACGATCGTCTTCGCCAGCGGCGTGGCTACCGCCCACAACTTGCTGAGTTACCACCGGGTAGGGTTTTACGTTGACCTCAAAGGCTCAATAAATAACCTCCTGTATCTTTACTACCTTGCTTTTGCCCTTTTTGCGTTTTTCTCCTACCGAAGCATCCTGCGGGAGGACTATGGGCTTGTAAAGCTATTGAATAGCGCAGACGCTTGGTCAGCAGGAGCCAAAACAACGAAGGGATGACGAAGACCCCGGATGAAGCGCCCGAACCTCACCGCCCAGACCGCCTCCCCACGGCCGATCCGGCTGCGGCGGGAATGTCCGCGGAGCGGCTGCGGTCAACTCAGTAAAGCGAGAATTCAACGTTATCGTAGTAAAGATCAGACTTCCCCCTGTTCCATACGTATATGGCCAATTCGTAGGTATCCCGCTGTATTCTGGGTAGGCTAAACACCAACGACGCTTCTTTCCACTCGCCTTTTTGCTTCACGAGATTTTTAATACTGTAGGATTGATAATAGAGGTTTTCACCGCCCCCGTCAATGGAAACTACGATTTCGCAATTCGCTTCCCGGGAGGTCAGGAAATACGAAGAGAAGGCCAGCGTCCGGCTAGCCGTTCTTAGCTCCGGCAGATTTTTCGATCTATACGTCAGGCCATAGGTCATATCACTTGTCACATGTCCCGAATATTCACCCCTATACGCTTGATCGGCGACCGGATGGAAATTTTGCCACGATGGGTCGGGGTCATTTTCAAAATCGACGAATTCTTTCAGCACCGGGCCGGTATCTTTTACCCCCATGAAATCAAGCAGGCTTTGCTCGTTGTTTTCCGTGAATCGGCAGACGGCAAGCCGGCCATTGTCTGCGATCTTATCTAATTTTGACAAAATCTGCGGATATGCATTATATACTTCCTCAACGAAATATTGCTTTTCCAAAACGATAAACTGGTAATCCCAGCCGAGCGATTTTTCGACGATTTCCGCAGTAGGTCGCATCACGGCATATCCTTTTCGCTGCATTAGGATAAAGGGCAAATTTGGAGCAGCGGGATTCATCACGAGCATTTTTGCGCTTCTCGGGACCCGTAAGGAATCTAACCATTCGGCAGCCCCTTGGTAATTCCGGATCGTGTGTTTCGTTCTGTCCAAATAGTGAGCCTCCTGGACGTTGTCGTGCAAAGCGATTGTATCCAGCGTCATCATCACGGAAAACACCGCCACCACGATGGCCGAAATTACCTGGTAGGCCTTTAGCTCGATGACCGGGAGCAAAGACAGAACGACCAGCAAGAACAGCAGCAGGGGGAAGAGGAACGTATCCAAAAAATAGTATTCGTGCGCCGGAAACTGCCTGAGCATGAGCAGCGCAAAAAGCAGGCAGCCGAACACATAGGCCGACCACAAAATGCCAAGGTACCCGGTAGCTTGGTTCGTGTTGAAATTTCGGGTGAACAGGGAGTAGACAGCCGCTGCTACCCCTGCCGCGAACACGATAACGTAGTGGTATACCGTGAGGTACTCGAGCGCCCAGGTGTCGTAAACGTACACGATGATCTCCTTCGCCTGCTCGATACTGGTAGCCGGTAACGGGTAGTTCAGAAACATAGAACCATATTCTTCCCGGAGATATCCGTTGTACAACCAATACGCAAGTATGGACAATATGGAGCCGCTTACCGGTAGCAGAAGGGAAGAGAATTTAGTTTCCCCCCTCAACAAGCGGATGAACTCCACGCCCAGCATAGCAATCAGCGGAATGGCAAAAGTCGTTCTCGACAAAGCGGCGAGCGTGACGAAAAACAACCCTATCCGAAAGTCCCTTTTCTGGTGTCCGCCCAAAAACAGGTAATAGAAATACATGCCTATGATAGCATTGGCAAGCGAGGGTATGGTAGGAAGAAATCCCGCCTGGTAGTACACGAACACCGGGGAGGTCGCGGCAAATGCGACCACCAACGCGGATTTGATAGAGTCCTTGGTAACGGCAAAGGATAGCCTATACAAAAAGAAGAGTCCGATAAAGCTATACAACAAAATGTACAGCCGAAATATCCAGGGCGAAGTGCTCCCGAATACCTTCATCAATACGGCGGGTAGATAATCGTGGAGCGGAAAATCCACTGCCGTAATGGTGGTACGACCCGGCACCTCCCAGTTGTGCGGAAATTGGTGGTTGTAGATGAATGTCTGCGGTTCAAAAAATTGGAGCCCGTTTTCGACAAACCCGAGCGAAAGGGCATATCGATCGGATTCCGCCCAGGCGTGCCTTTGGGAAGGCAGTCCCGTCAAATTACCAAGGTGAAAAACCCAGGCTAAACCAACGATCAGGCCCAGAATGACCAGCTCATTTACTTTAGCCTTCATCGCGATTGGTTATACATCTTGGGAGTAAGCGTTTGCCTTTCGTAAGCCGGCTTCGTTCTAGGGGGGAATATTTGGGGTTTCCCATGGTCATCTGTTCTCAAAGCTACACCCATCCCGGGACAGTCCGGGCTGAGCGGTATCCTTCCCGGGTAACCATACTGCACTTCGGCTCCAGCAACGATTCGTGCTATAGTGACGCACGAAAAATGGCTACCTTTTCCCAAACCAATCTCCTCCCGATGCTCGCTCGCGTCCTTGTCGCCCCGCTTATCCTGCTGTTCTCGCTCGGCCTGACCGCCCAGACCGCCACCAGCCAGGACTCCCCTACCCTGACTACGGCCGATCCGGCTACGGTAGGCATGTCGGCCGAACGGCTGGCGCGGATCGACGAGATGCTGACCACCGCCATCGAGGAGGACGAGGTGCCCGGGGCGGTGGCCCTGGTCGCCCGACGGGGCAAGATCGTCTACCATAAGGCTTTCGGGGAAGCCAGCGCCGACGGGGAAGAACTGGAAGCCGGCGCCATTTTCCGCATCGCCTCCCAGACCAAAGCCATCACCTCTACCGCCGTGATGATGCTGT
Source organism: Lewinella sp. IMCC34191 (assembly GCF_003390935.1). Classification (GTDB taxonomy): domain Bacteria; phylum Bacteroidota; class Bacteroidia; order Chitinophagales; family Saprospiraceae; genus Neolewinella. The sequence continues at coordinate 19,893 of NZ_QNQZ01000017.1, forward strand.
GGGAGCAGGGGCTGTTTCAGCTCGACGATCCGATCGCGAAGTACCTGCCCATGTTTGCGGAGACGGGGGTGCTTGATACCCTGTACGAGGACGGCACCTTCGAGACCCGCCCGGTCAGCACGCCCATCACCATCCGGCACCTGATCACCCACACCTCGGGGCTGGGCTACGGCGTCATCGACGGAGACCCACGCTTCCGGCGCATGTACGAAGCGGCGGGCGTGACCGACCTGTTTACCACCGAGGACATCTCCATCGAGGAGAGCGTCCGCAAGCTCGCTACCCTACCCCTGCACCACGATCCGGGGACGAAGTACACTTACAGCGAAGGGCTGGACGTACTGGGCTACTTCATCGAGGTGATGTCCGGGATGCCGCTGGACGAATACTTCCGCACCCACATTTTCGAGCCCCTGGGCATGGCGGATACCTGGTTTTACCTGCCGGAAAGTAAGGCCGATCGCCTGGTGTCCATCCAGCGGCCGACCGACGACAGCTGGGAGAACTTTCCGACCACCTTCTACGACCCAGACTACCCCATCAAGGGCGCCCAACGCTTCTTCTCCGGCGGGGCCGGCCTATCGAGCACGGCGGAGGATTACGCCACCTTCCTGCAAATGTACCTGAACGAGGGCGAGCTGAACGGTACGCGGTTACTCAGCCGCACCACGGTACAGGCGATCCTCTCCAACCAGATCGGTCGGCTGCGGGGCGAGGGCGCCGACTACGGATTGGCCTTCGGCCTGGTCAACGAGGTAGGGGAAAGTATGGGCGGCAAGAGCAGCGCGGGCAGCTTCGAATGGGGCGGCTACTTCAACACCCAGTACTTCGCGGATCCGGAAGAAGAACTGATCGGCATCCTGATGAAGCAGACGCAGGGCACTTCCAAGGACCAAACCTCATGGAAATTTCGCATCCTGGTAGGGGCGGCGATAGACGATTAATGAAAAAGCCCACCAAAGCCAAATTACGGGCCCGCGCCGCGGACCGCATCGCCTTCGCCCGGGAGGTGCGGCAGATGTACTTAGACGGTGAGCTGGAACCGGAGCGCACGGAATCCGGCCTCGGCTACGTCATCCACGAAGCGGGGGAAGGCCGCCAACCGCGTAGGGGGCAGCGGGTGGAGGTGCACTACGTGGGCATGCTGGCCGATAAACACGGCGTATTCGAGGAATCGTTCAGTAGTCCCCGCGGGGTGCGCTTCCTGGTCGGTGGCGGCGAGGTCATCCCGGCCTGGGACGAAGCCATGGAGCTGTTGCGTTGGGGAGACGAGGCCACGCTTTTCGTCCCCGCCAAACTGGGCTACGGACCGAAGGGTCGCGGGCAGGGGATTCCGCCGAATAGCGACTTGATCTTTTACGTGGAGATTGCTTCGGTGGGATAGCCCTCTACCTGCGCTCCGCCGCAAAAAATCGTTCTGAACCCTCAAGCAGCTTCCGCTTCCGCGAGGGGTTACATTTGCCAGGCTACGACCGCCGGCCAGCTCTCAAAGCGTATGGATATTGCTGGGCAATAAAAATGATGTCGAGGCCGGGGAGGGCGGCGGCCGCGACGATCGGCATTCCCCTCCACTCGCATAGTCTACGGGTGATGCGACCTACCTTCTGCCAAAAAAAATATGAACTACCGTGTAACGGAGAAATGCGGGCGCGGATATAGGGTAACAAACGCATTCCTATGATCCACGTTACCTCCTTTCGTTGGCTCCTTGGCCTGATGGCACTTGTCTTGCCCCTTTTCCTTACCGCGCAACTTAGTTATACACTAGATATTCCGGAAATCCCCGGTGAAGTACGGAGAGCCGGTTTCGAGGATCAAATTGAGATCACCAGTTTCTCCTACGGCATTTCCACGGAAGAGGAGACGGGGAGGACCAGCCCCACGGTCACGCAAGGCTGCTTCCTGTTGGGAAAAACCACCGACCGGGCGACGCCCTTGCTCTTCGAGGCGGTAACCAAACACACTAGATTCAATGAGATGACCCTCACCGCTTACCGGACCGATGCGAGATCATCCAGAATCGTGATTACCTACCAACTCACCAACGTGGTAGTAAAGAAATGGGAAACCGGCGCTGAAAACGGGGAGGGTATCCAGGAAGTCATCGGTTTGGTGCCCGCGGAAGTTGAAATCACGTATTACTACTACAACGACGATGGCTCCCTCTCGGGAGAGTATAGCTATAGCTACGACTTTTCTACCGGAGTATGAGAAAGCGTAATTGCACGGTCCTTTACCGCTTCGTTGTCGCCGGGTGGTTGGTTGTTGCTTGCAGCGGTTTGAGAGCACAGACCCCCACCTTTACCGGCCCCTCGGTGACCCCGATAACCCTCACTCCGGCCGGAGGTATAGCCGACGTAAGCGCCCCCCGCATTTCCGTGGCCGACGAACCGGCGGGTTGCGGGACAGCCGTCGGAGGAGTTGTTTCGGTGTACAACCCAGTCCGTACGGTGGGCCTGCGGGTGTACCCCAATCCGCTCGGGCGTTGGGCAAACGTGGAACTCCCGACGACCGATCGGGCCAGCGAGCTGCACCTGATCAATCAGTTGGGCCAACGCGTCCGGTCGGAAAGGTACCCGGCCGGGGTAAGTAATCCCGTCAATTTGCAGCTCCCCGATCTGCCGCCCGGCGTATATACGCTGCGGTGGCTGGTGAACGAGGAAGTGCGGGCTGCGGGGCGGGTGGTGAAGGTGGGTGGGTGACGACTCGCCTACTTTGACCGGCGGAAGGAAGGCCCACTAGCGGAAAAGGATAAAAGCTGGCGGCATGCGGTATCCCATGGGCCGACGTACCCATCGATGACGAAGGCCTTGAGTACGCCGTCTGTTCGGGCTAGGGATTGGTTGGCGTGGTGGGTCTGGCCCTCGGTGACGGGACGCACTATTACCCCGTAATCACCGACGTGGCCGTCCGCCCGGACCTGATCGGCAGCGGACTGGGCTCCCGCATCCTGGACCTGGTATACGAGCGGCACCCCTGCCCGCCGGGCGGCGGTACGTGACCTACGTGGCCTCCCGCAATCAGCTGGCGAAGCGCTTCTTTGAAAAGAACGGCTGGGATCGGACGGAAGCGCCCGGGCAGGAGGGTATGCTGGAGTACGCGCGGGTGGCACAAGTTATTTCCGTCCGCGCCCCGGCGCAATATCAGTTCACCCGCACGAACGTCATCGGGTACTCGTGCCGAAACTCCTCCGGGAAGGGCTCTCCGGAATTTCGATCGTTGCAGCCGATCAGGCGGAATACGCCACGAATCGTGTCCCGCCCCACGAACGCCCCCTCAAACGAATTCAGGCAAGCCCATGACCCGCTATAGCAGTATTCCTTAGTTGGTCCGAAGATATCGGTGATGTACAGGCTGTCCGCTCCCGTATCCCTTCCTTCGGGTCGAATAAGCATGGCCCCGGCGGATCCCGGCAGATACAGGTTGGGATTCCGGTTGTACCCATAGGTAGCCAAAGGACGGTTAGCCTCCTGTGCACCCCAGGTTACCGTAAAGGGGTCATCAAGAAAGGAAACCAGGGTGGTATCGCTGCACCCGAGAATTTGGTCGTAGGTCACGAAGGTGTTGCGGAATTGATTCTGTACGCAGAAGCCGGGAGCGAGTTGGCTCGCCTGATCCAGGCAGGCGCAGGTCCCGTCTTCACAGGTAGACTCGCCCGCGCAACCGCTGCCATCCGGCCCGCGACAGATAGGTTCAGGTTCGTAGACGTCATCGTCGTCGTAACAGCCGGATACCATTACCACGGCGGCCACGAGACTGAATATTATAAGAATGGAAGGGTGGAAAAGTGGACACTGCTGCATACGGGCTTCGGATGTATAGTCGGTGTAATACCCCAAATGTACCGGACGATCGCCGGGCTTCCTCCTACGGAAAGGTTAAGGTTGCCGCCAGCTTATAGCTTGTTTGGCGTCGAAGCGCGGCTGGGGAATCGTCGACCGACGGAAAAAATAATTGCCCGAATCGACGAAGCCGGCGGAGAGCGCAACGGAGGCGGGCCGCGATCCGATCAACGGTCACCGTGACCGGAAAAGAGGGTGTCGGTTTGCCGGATGGCCGGGCGGATTACCCACCATAAACCGCTATTATGTTCAACCCCGGTAATGCATACCGGCGGATAGCGAACCCACAGAAGGCAACTGAAAAGTGACTAACCGACTCTTCCCATTTTTATCCCGACCCTATATCGTGGTCTGTGTAATGGCCATCGCCCCGGTACTTTCCCTGGCGGACCGAAATTTCGGTTACTTCTTCGGCCTGGCCGTCGTCGGGCTGCTCCTGTGGGGGAGCCACTGGGATTGGTCGCGCTTCGGGTGGGAAAGGCCGGTGACCTGGCGGACGGCCGGTTACGCCCTGCTTATCGCCCTTGCTACCTTCCTGGTGGTCGATGTCTGCATCCAGCCCTTTTTGGAGATCTATTTCGGGCGTATTGATCTGCATTCGGTGGAGGATATTCGCGGCGACTTTACGAATTTCCTGATCCTCTACATCATCATGTGGGTATTCGCGGCCTGCGGGGAGGAGTTGCTCTTCAGCGGCTACTATATGAAACACCTCGCCGAATGGTTGGGCGATACGGACCGAGCCTGGTTAATGTCCGCTGCTGTTCTCTCCGTCTACTTCGGTATTTCCCATAATTACCAGGGGCCGGCGGGCGTGATCGCGGTGGGTCTGGCGAGTACGGCCTATTTTTTCGTTTTTGCCTACCACCGAAAGAACCTGGCGCTGGTGATTCTGGCCCATGGCTTCTACGACACCATAGGGCTCACCCTTATTTATCTCAACCGGGATGATATCTTCTACCGAACGGCAGCGGGGATACTGGACGAGGTGAGTTGACTGCACGGATGATTATAAATTTACTTTTGCGGCGGAGCGCAGGTAATACAGCTTGTCATAAGGAGGGTTGCCATAGTAAACCCCTCATCTTGACAATGCCCCGCCACCGCTTAATTTCCCGGATGATGAAACGATCAATAATTCTTATCGGAACACTCGCGGTGTTAGTCGGCTGCCGACCGGGCGAACCGACGCCGGCCGCGCAGAAAGCACCTGATAGCGTACCGCCCTCCGCTGCGATTGCCCCATTACCGGCATCACCATCGCCGCTCAACCAATTTGTCGACACCGAATACCGCTACGCGGACGCCGGCGGCCACACCGCCCTGATTCAGAATAGCCTGCCCAAGGGGGGAAGCTCCATTGAGCCCGGCGGACAAGTCGGGTATACCGATCCATCCGGCGTACACTACGGGGTGGGGGTGTTCTGGAGCCGGATCGTGAATACATCGGACCGCCCCCTCACGCTTGCGCTGGAATTTCCGGGGGATTCCATACCCCTTCCCACGGCACCCGACACCTACGTGCGCCTGACCCTTCCGGGCGATACGATGTCCGTCGATAAGCTCACCGATTTCAACTACGGGATCGAAGGCCTCCGGGAGCATCTGGATAACACCTTCGGCAAGCCGACGAAGCTGCAGCGCACCATCGCGCCCGGCGGCGAAGCCCTCTTCTACACGGCCATGCTCGTACACCGACCGCTCGACGGATCTATCCGCAACGGCATCCGGGTGGCGGCGGGGGGCGAACTGACCTACCAGGTTAAGCTGGGCACCTTACATACGGCAACGGTACCGGCTGGCAAAATCGCGATTCAGTGATTAGCGTGGGATCAACTTATCTTTTTAAACCGTGTCGGGTGCTTATTCCGCTAGTACAGTAATCCCTACGAACTCATATACCCCAATACTTCGACGGCAAGCAATTCCGGCACTGACCATCCGCCCCACCTTCGCGTGATTACCCGATGATCCATTTTATCGAGACTATCGGAAGTATTATAGGAATGGGAGTACGAGAGTAACCGCTCCTCCGTCAAGATCCATATTACCTGCGCTCCGCCGCAAATTGCATCTTGCGATTGCTCCGCCAACTACCGCCTATCGGTGGGGGAAGCCGCAGCTGCCCACGGGTGGGACAACGTATACCGGGCAGCTCCGTGACAAATACGACCGGGTAAAAGTCTATTATGTACCTCCGACCTATCTTACATCAGCTAAGATCCTCAGCCTGCCCTAACTACTCTCCGATGCGTTACCTGCTTATTCTTCCCCTACTGTTCGTATGCCTCTGCCTTACCGCCCAGGGTGACCGGAGCATCGCCTTTGCCGGCGGTTCCTGGGAGGAAGCGCTGCAGCAGGCCAAAGCAGCCGATAAACCCGTATTCCTTTTCGCCTATACGAAGTCCTGTCACTTCTGCCGCCAGATGGAGCGCGATGTATTTACGGACTCCACGGTAGCGGCTTACTACAATGACCACTTCCTCTCCTACCGGATCGACATCGAGGACGGCGCCGAGGGGGAAGCCCTTTCGGACCAGTATGGGATCAATGCCTTTCCCACCTACGTTTTCCTCAGTGCGGAAGGCGAAATGTTACACCAGAGCGCATCGGCCAAACCGGCGGCGGATTTCATCCAGGATGCTAAGGACGCCGGCGACCCGGACAGGGCCATATTCAGTCTGATGCGTCGTTACGACGGGGGGGACCGGTCGCCCGATCTCCTGTTCAACTACGCGACCGCGCTGATAGATTACAAACGAAGGGATAGCCCACAGGAAACGGTCGTAGGCGAATACCTGGCCACGCAGTCACCGGAGCAATTGACATCGGACGCAACCCTCCGGCTCCTGTTTGACACATACCTTCCCTTCGCCTCTCCCGCAACCCAGCACTTCCTCGAACACCACGAGGCCTACCTGCCCCTTTTCGGGCGGGAGGAGGTAGACCGCAAGCTTCGTTACACGATCCGAAATGCCGCCTCAACGGCCGGGCGGGACCAGGATGACGAGCAGCTCACGACCATCAAGGCGACGCTGGCTCAGCACTTTCCGGACGAGCCATCTATGACCGCGCTAACCGAGATCTACTACTACCAGGGAGCTGCAGACTGGCTGGCCTACGCCCGGGCTACGCTGCGGTACGCTTCCGCCGCGGGGAAGGTCGACGAAGCCCCGCTGATCGAAACCGCCAAATACCTCCGTCATTTTGCTGAAGAGCAGCAAGTCTTCGAACTGGGCGCCCAGCTAATGCGACAAATTACGGACAAAGAGCCCACCTACGAAAATCTCCTGCTGCTGGCGGAAATGCAGGACGGCGCCGAACAGCCCGGCGAAGCCCTCCAAACCGCGGAAGAAGCCCTGCGCGTAGCCGCCGATAGCGGCGAAGACGATGCCGCGGCGCGGGAGCTGATCGTCAAATTAGCATCGGACAGGAAGGGGTAAGTCGGCCCGGCCGGTAATTGCGGAAAAATGGGTTTTGATCAACCGGATCGGTAGCGGGGCTGCCCCGTGAGGGAGGTTCCTGTGTCATAATCTGCCAACCGGCTACACTAGAGCACCTGGTAAGCAGCGTTCCCTATATCGCTAACCTTCATTTGCCAGCGGACTTCATTCCAAGCCGTTCCGTATTCAGAACTTATGCTTTGAATAGGATGCGTGGCAAATCTTGGTCCACACTCACAAGCACTGCATACCATGGCCTCCCGCCTAACTTCCGTCCTCTGTCTATTGATTTGCCTCCTGGCGTCCCGCGGCTACGCACAGGATACCCTGGCGCCACCGGAACCGGTTAGCGTCATCCTACTCATCGGAAACGGGCTGGGAACGGCGCAGGTTTCCTCGGCCTTTTACTACGGCGAGGAGACATCGCACTTCGCCCGCTTCCAACGCATGGGCCTGGTCAACACGAGCAGCGCCAGCCACACGGTGACGGACCCCGCCGCGGCGGCCACGGCCATGGCAACCGGTGTGCAAACCTATAACCGGGCGATCGCTTACGGCCCGGATACGGTGCCGGTGCCCTCTATCCTGGAGCAGTTACGGTACGACGAAGGGTATAAAACCGGCCTCGTCAGCCTAACTTCGATCACCCACGCGTCGACCGCCAGCTTCTACGCCCACGCCCAGGACCGGGACCACCACGAAGACATTGCCTCCCAGCTGGCCACCTCCGGCGTGGACTTCTTCGCCGGTGGCGGACTTAATTATTTTACCCACCGTAAGGACGGGCGTAACCTGTACCGCGAATTGGAGGGAAAGGGCTATCATCTGGACACCATCGGCCTATCCCCGACGAACATCAACCGGAAGAACGGCTACCTGCTCGCTCCCGAGTCGCTGCCAACGAAGGCCGAGGGACGCCAGAACTTCCTTCCCGACGCCACCCGCGTGGGGCTGGACTACTTCAGCCGACAGGAATCGCCCTTCTTCTTCGTACTGGAGGGGCCGTACATCGACCGGGCGGGGCACGCCCAAAGCGATACCCTACTGATGCAGGAGATGGCGGACTTCGACGCAACGCTGGGTATCCTGCTCGACTACGTGGATGCACACCCCAATACCCTGCTGGTGGTGGCGGGCAACCACGAAACGGGTGGGCTCCGCATCGGCAAGCGCTACGAATCTACCTTGCTGGGGCCGAAGAGAGAAATTCCTACGGACGTCGCCCTGGAGTTCAGTACCCGGGAGCACAGCGCGGGGCTCGTCCCGATCTTCGCCCGCGGGCCCGGGGAAGAGCACTTTTCGGGGATTTACCCCAATAATGAGATCTACCATCGCCTACTGAAGGCACTGAATAGCGGGAAGGAGGAAACTGCCGCGCGGTAGAGGGTGCGCTATCTGGAAGAACATAAAGTGGAGGATGCCCGGAGCAACTTGCGGGCCTTCGCGTGGCTGAATTTTCTCCTGGCCTTTTGTCTTGTGGTGCCTGATATCGTGAATGTCACCTTCGATTACCACCTGGCCGTGCTCCTGCTCCAGGGTGGTTTGGTGCTGCTCTACCTCAGGTCACGACCATTGCAGACCCGGGTTATCACGACCGGCATCTTCCTCTTCGTGCTGCTGACCACCGTGCACGAGGCGGGATGGTGGGCGAGTCAATTGGACGGGGTCATACACGGGGGCGAAATCGGCGGAAAGGGCGCTCCGTTTGCTTTCGTCTTTCAGTCGCCGCCCTATCTCTATCCCGTGATCCGCATCGGCTCCCTGGGTCTTTTCGTGCCCATCCTGCGCACCTTCGGCCTGTCCCCATGGGACGATAATGCGCGCCTCGGAAACCAGTAGCCACCGAACCAAAGTAGCGTCTCCCCATTTCTGAGGATAGTAGCCGAAATTCGGCATGTTCAATCTGTGAGATGGCAAACGACTGGCTAAACCTTTGGAACACCCGATTTACCGAGCCCGGCTACGCCTACGGTAGCGAGCCGAACGTGTTCCTGGCGGAGCAACTGGAGCGGCTCACGCCCGGGACGATACTCTTCGGCGCGGAGGGCGAAGGCCGTAACGCCGTACACGCCGCCCGAGAGGGATGGACGGTATCCGCCTTCGACATCAGCGAGGCGGGGCGCAGCAAAGCGCTACAACTAGCAGCGGAGCAGGGCGTGAACGTCGATTACCGGGTGGGTCATTTGCCGGAACTGGGTTTCTTCGCCGGGCAATTTGACGCGGTGGCCCTCATCTACGCCCACTTCCCCCCGAGCGTCCGCACGAATTTCCATGCCCTATTGCACACTTACCTCAAACCCGGCGGCACCGTCATCTTCGAGGGCTTCGGAAAGGACCACCTGCCCTACCGCGAGCGCAACCCCGCCGTCGGAGGACCCTACGACGAGCGGCTACTTTTCTCCACGGACGACCTGCGCCGCGATTTCCCCCACTATACCATCGACCTGCTCGAGGAGCGTGAGGTCGAACTCAGCGAAGGGAAGTACCACAACGGACTGGGCTCCGTGGTCCGATTCGTGGGGCGAAAACCAAAAGGTGGCGGAACCGAGGGGTAGCACCGCAAATGGGCTTCAACCGTAAAACGAGGCAAGTCCGGAGCTTGTATCCAAGCGTTTAACAGGGCAGCATTTCTTAGGTGTTAATTTCGGGCGGGTTGGCTTAAAATAATTTTAAATTATATTTTATTTTTTGTCAATTTTACAAAACCCTATTCGCGGTAAGCGTCTTTAGGCACACATAGCATTCGACAAAATCCCTTTTCACCAAACACAACTCAACACACCTTCAGACTTTTCTAGCTACCCTCCCGCTACCAACCCATAACTCACTCACTACTTCCCTTTATGATTCGATTTCTCCTGGCCGCCCTGTGCGTGCTACCCCTATCCGTTGTGGCCCAAACCCTCAACGGCACCGTCACCAGTGACGGTGACCCCGTCATCGGAGCCAATATTCTCGTCAGCGGTACCAGCAGCGGTACGGTGACCGACCTGGACGGCACCTATTCCCTGACCATACCCACCGGTCCCCAGACCATCGAGGTGAGCTACATCGGCTACGCCACCTCCGTGATCGAGGTCGACCTGGCCCCGGGCGAAACCCAAACCGTGGACGTGGAACTGGCCGGCGGCCTGGATCTGGTCGACGTCGTCGTCACCGGCTCCCGCACCGCTCCGCGCACGGCGACCTCCACTCCCCTGCCGATCGACGTCATCAGTGCCGTAGACCTCGTGGCCACGGGGCAAAACAGTTTCGACAAGGCCCTCAACTACAAGATCCCTTCCTTCAACTCGGTCAATACGCCGGTGAACGATGCCACCTCCCTGCTGGACCCCTACGAGATCCGCAATATGGGGCCGAGTCGCACCCTCATTCTGATCAACGGCAAGCGGAAGAATACGAGCGCGCTCTTATATACCCAAACCTCCCCCGGCCGGGGAGAAACGGGGGCGGACATCTCCGCTATCCCGCAGTCGGCCATCGAACGGGTAGAAATCCTGCGCGACGGGGCTTCGGCCCAGTACGGCTCCGACGCCATCGCCGGGGTGATGAACATCATCCTGAAGGACAACATCGACGACGGGAGCATCATCTTCAACGCCGGCATCACCTCCGAGGGCGACGGCGAAACCTACGGCGTGGCCCTGAACAACGGTGCCTCCCTGGGCCGGGACGGCTTCGTCAACTACACCATCGACCTTTCCAAGCGCGAACTGGCCAACCGCCCCGGCACGGTAGACGCCGCCGGTGAAGCGGGCGACTTCGGGGCGGACATCGAGGATGTCCGGGACTTCCTGAGCCGCTACCCCGACGCCGGTAACGTGAACGGATCGCCGGAAACCACCGCCGCCAAGTTTTCCATCAACGCCGGATCCAACATCTCCGCCGACGCCGAGATCTACGGCAACGCCGCCTACGTCTACAAGAAGGTCAACAGTTTCGCTAACTACCGTACGCCCTACTGGCGGACGCTGGACGACTTCCCCTACCTGGCCGACTTCTTCCCCAACGGGCCCAACGGCGAATACATCGGTTACGTGCCCACCTTCGACGGCGACCTGAACGACTACAACGGCACCATCGGCCTGCGCGGCAGCAAGAACGGGTGGATCGCTGACGCCAGCTTCACCGTGGGCGGCAACCGGCAGACCTACATTGTCCGCAATACCCATAACCGCAACGAAGTACTCATCGAGAGCTACCTGGGCGACGACAACGACAACGGCATCCGCGAGATCGACGAGTTTAGCTACTCCCAGAAATACCGCGAGAACAGCCCCATCCTCTTTGACGTGGGCGGGACCCAGTTTAACCACTTCGTCGGCAACCTCGACGTCACCCGCCGGCTCTCCGATATGGTCGGCATCGCCTTCGGCAGTGAATTCCGCAGCGAAACCTTCACCGTCATCGAGGGTACCGAAGCCGCCTACGAGGCGGGGGGCCCCGACTCCTTCGCCGGTACCGACCCCCGCAACGCGGGTGCCTTCAACCGCTACAACTTCGGCGGTTACCTAGACTTCGCCTTCGACTTCACGGAAGACTTCCTCATCAACGCCACCGGCCGGATCGAGAACTACAGCGACTTCGGCAGCGCGGCCGTCTGGAAGGTCAGCAGCCGCTACAAATTCGCGGACGACAAGGTGACCCTGCGCGCCTCGGCCTCTACCGGTTTCCGGGCCCCGTCTCTCCACCAGATCTACACCCAGAAAGCCCAGTACAGCTTTGTACCCGGCCAGGGCATCCAGGTCGGCGGACTGGTCAATAACGTATCCCGCGAAGCGCGCCTGCTCGGCCTGCCATCCCTGCAGCCCGAGAAGTCGACCAACATCACCGTCGGCGTCGGTCTGCGGCCCAGCGACAACCTGCGCATCACGCTCGACTACTACAACATTGCGCTGAAGGACCGCATCATCCTCAGTACCGAGATCGGCGCCACCGACGCCGGTGATACCGCCCTGGACGACATCCTGACCGCCAACAACCTGTCTGACCTCAGCTTCTTCGTCAACGCCCTCGATACCCGTACCTCCGGCATCGACTTCGTTGCCAGCTACCGCGACCTGCCCATCGGCAACCGGTCCATCGACCTGAACTTCTCCGGGAACTACACCCTGCAGAACGAGCGCGAGGGAGAAGTCAAAAACCCCGCGCTGGTGGAAGCGGCCGGACAGACGGTCAGCAATCCTACCCAGGAAGCGCTGTTCTTTACCTCCCGCCCCGAGTACAAGGCCATCCTGGGTATCGACTTCCGGGCCAACAAACTCGGCATATCACTGAATAACACCCTCTTCGGGCCCACCACTTTCCGGCAGCAGGGCCTCGATTCGCGGCTCTACACCGAGTTCCAGCCGAAGATCGTCACTGATCTGGCCCTCACTTACCCGATCACGGGGAATTTGCTGGCCGCCCTCAATGCCAACAACATATTCAATGTCCTCCCGGAATGGGAATTCAAGGCGGATGCCGGCGCGGACGACCTCCTCAACGACGAGGCCTTCCTCATGAATCAGTCGAACCTCATCACCTTCAACCAGCGGTACTCGCAGATGACCTACGACGGCTTCCACTTTAGCCAGCTCGGCACCATTTTCAACCTCTCGCTGACCCTGCGGCTCTAGTCGCTAGCCGGCGACTTGGGATCTGCCCCGAAAACCGCGCTTCGCGGTTTTCGGGGTTTTTATTTGGCGGCGGAGCGCAGGTAGAAGACCGGTTCGCGCGGTCAGGCTGCTAACGAACGACCGGCCTCAGACAGGGGCGGCATTCCCATTCCTATTGGCACTTAATCGGGCAGGGAGTAGCCCAGGGTCAAGACGGCGAAGCGCCGTTGCTTATTGGTGAACTGGAAGCCCTGATCCAGGGCCGTGAAGAAAGTCTGACTGGTGTAGATCGGCCAGCCGAAGGCAATCTGGAGATATACGACGCGCCCACCGGTTCTGGCTCCGAGGGAGAGATGGGAGGTGTAGACGTTCTTCGACAGATCGCCGCGGAAGTTGGCACTATTCATCAACTCCACGAATAGCCCGCCCTGTTTTTTTATCAGGCCCTTGCCCTTCTTCCAGCCGTCGAAGAATAACCGGAGCGGAACGCCCAAGCCGAGCTGGTGAAGGGTCAGATCGGACCGCTCGGCGTTCGGTCCGCGTACGTCCAGGCGGGTGGTTTCCTTGAACAACCGCAGCCCGTACTCGAAGGAAAGCGGCTTACCCGCCGTAGAGTAATGCCGCCGCAGCGCGGACAGGCCAAAGCTAAGGTTGGAGGACGCATGATCGACTACGTAGCCGTTGTCGTATAGGTTGAGTCCCTGCTTATTCATCAGTATCGTTAGATCCGGCGCGATGGAAATGATGCTGTTGTGCTGCGCGACCAGGGGGCTACCGATCAGGACAAACAGGACGAAGAAGGCCGTTAGGCACTTTGAGGTATGCATCTTTCAGGGTCAGGTGAATAGGTAATGGGCGGAAAAGCCACGGAAGAAGGATGGGGTAGGTCTTTTACCAACGCAAGATTAGGTGATTTCTGTGGAGACCACCTTGGAAAATGGCCGAAAACGAACGGCTCCGCCAAAGTCCGCCCTTCCGGGGTAAAATATTTCGGCCTCCGGTAAACCAAAACTACCCTAATAGCATTAGGTATATACCTAACAGCATTAGGCACATGGACAGAACCATCCGGAAAAAGAAAAAGTGGCCGCTGCTACTTGGTATCGGCACCGTCGCGCTGCTGGCCGCGGGAGCGTACTACTTCCTCGGCACGCGTTACGCTTCCACGCTGCAGGTTCCGGCCGACCGACTGACGGTGAATGCCGTCACCAGCTCTCCCTTCACGGAATACATTTCGCTGACCGGGCGGCTGGAACCGACGGAAGTGTACTACCTCGACAGCCGGATCGGCGGCGTGGTGGACCGGCTGTTCGTCCAGCCGGGCGCGACCGTCGAGCGGGGAGATACCTTGCTGCGCATCGCTAATGCCGACCTGGAACTGGAGGTCCTGCAACGCGAAAGCGAACTGCTCGAACAGCTCAACGCCCAGCGGCAGACCGCGCTCCTGCTTAACCAGAACGACTTCACTCGCCGCGAACAGCTTGCGGAAACCGACTTCCTGCTCGCCCTGGAGAATAAACGCTACGACCGCGAGCGCAGCCTGGCCGCCGACAGCCTCCTCGCTCCGGCCGACTTCGAGCCCACCGCCGCCCGCTACGCCTATTACCAGGATCGTCGCCGGCTGCTCGATGCCGCCTACCGCGAAGACAGCATCAGCCGCCGGATCCAGCTGGCCCAGATCAACGCCAGCGAGCAACGACTTACCGACAATCTCCGTGCCGTACGCCGCATCCTCGACCGGCTTTACCTCGTGGCCCCACTCACCGGTCGCCTCAGCGATTTTACCGCCAAGGTGGGCCAGGCCATGGAAGTAGGGGATCGCCTGGGCCAGATCTACCGGCTGGATGACTTCACCGTCGAAGCGGAGGTGGATGAATTCTACCTTGGCAAGGTCGCCATCGACCAGCCTGGCACCATCGCGCTGCGGGACGGAGACGTGCCCGTGCGGGTATCCAGCATCCTACCGACGGTGGAGGATGGTCGCTTTCGCATCCTGGTGGATTTCAATGACCCGGAACGGATACCCGACGACTTGGTACGGGGCCAGTCGCTTCGCCTCAAACTCCGCTTCGGGGAACCCACCGAATCGACGCTCATCGCGGTCGGGGAGTTTTACGCCAGCACCGGCGGCAACTGGGTCTACGTCCTCGAGGGCGACCGGGCCCACCGCCGACCGATCCGGCTGGGTCGTCAGAATCCGCGGGAGTACGAGGTACTGGAAGGCCTGCGCCCCGGCGAGCGCGTCATTACTTCCGGCTACGAAGAATTTCAGGATTACCCCACCTTACAACTACGCTAATGTCCGCTTCCGAACCCGTCGTCGACCTCCGGCAGATCTACAAATACCACTACACCGACGAGGTGGAGACCACGGCTATCAACGGCCTGGACCTCCGCATCGACCCCGGCGAATTCGTAGCCATTATGGGCCCTTCCGGTAGCGGGAAGTCTACCCTGCTGAACCTGCTGGGCCTCATCGATGAGCCCTCGCGGGGCCAATACTTCTTTCGTGGACAGGAGGTGACGCAGATGAACCGGCGCCAGCGGGCCGACCTCCGCAAGCGCCACATGGCCTTCATTTTTCAGAGCTTCAACCTGATCGACGAGCTAACGGCCTTCGAAAACGTAGAACTTCCCCTGCGCTACCTGGGTGTCGGCCGGCGCGAGCGCACGGAACGCGTTGACATGGCACTGGCCGAGTTGGAAATGGCCCACCGTTCGGGCCACTACCCCTACCAGCTCTCCGGCGGCCAGCAACAGCGCATTGCGATTGCGCGCGCGATTGTCACCCGCCCCGATCTCATCCTCGCCGACGAGCCCACCGGCAACCTCGATTCGGTGAACAGCGAAAAGGTGATGGACAAGATCTCCGGCCTCCACGAGCAGGGCGCGACGATCGTCATGGTCACCCACTCGCCCGAAGACGCCGCCCGCGCCGGTCGCATCGTCGAGCTGTACGACGGGATGCCCGTCCTCTTCGAGCGCGACCACCTTTCACCGAACTCCCCCACCCCGCAAACTAATGCCTGATGGCTACCAAAGCACTCGTAGCGGCCTCCACGAAGCCGCTGATCCTCAGTATTCTTTCCCACCGTGAAAATTACGGCTACCAGATCATTAAGGAAGTCGAACGACTCTCCGACGGTGAACTGCAGTGGACGGACGCCATGCTCTATCCCGTACTCTCGCGCATGGAAAAGGAAGGGCTGGTCCGCTCCCAGTGGGTGAAGACCGAAGCCGGGCGCCGCCGGAAGTACTACCACATCACCGACGAAGGCACCCGCCAGCTCGCCGCGGAACGGGAGCAGTGGATGCGCGTCAACCAGGTTTTCCTCTCCCTCTGGGGACTAGGTGGTAAGGACCCCGAACTAAGCATCGCATAATGACCAGACTGCCCCTATTCTGCCTGCTAATTCTTGCCGTCTCCCTTTTACAAGCGCAAGATGTACCGTTTCCCGATACGACGGGACGGGCCTTCCAACCGATGTCGGCCACGATTCAACAGCCGGCCAACTATGGCATTCGCTACTTTCTCCGCGGCGCGGATACGTCTTTCACGGGTGTCCTGTACGGACGCTACGACAACGGAGAACTCTTAACCGTGCAGGAGTACGAGGACGGTCTCGGCAACGGAACCTGGATCAACTTTAACCCGGACGGCACGAAGTTCGAACAGGGCACCTACCGCAACAACCGCGTAGAAGGTCCGGTGGTCCGCTACTACGACGACGGCAGCGTCAAGGCCCGCGGGCAGTACCGCCACTGGAAGCAGCCCATCGAGGAATGGACCTTCTACGACCGGGAAGGAAATGTAGTCCATACCCAGGTATACACCCGCTAACGTAAGAAACCACGGACTATGCCCCACTCACCGAGGAAATTCGATTTTGAGCAGGCCTTGCTCGACTGGCGCACTTTACACCTGCGCTCCGCCGCCCTGGAACCCGAACAGCTGGATGAGCTGGAGAGTAGCCTGCACGATCGCTACGAGGAAAATCTCATCAGGGGGATGGCGCCGGAGGAGGCTTTTGCCGCCGCCCGCGACCGCGTAAGTCCGGACCCGGCGGCTACCGGCCGGGAATTCAGCAAACTGAACCGCCTGCTACCGGGCAATCTGCGCATTGCCGTCCGCATGCTGTACCGCCGCTGGGGCTACAACCTGATCAACTTCGCCTGCCTGGCCGCCGGCATCTTTACCGTGGCGCTGGCCGTACTCTATCTGAACTACGAGACCGGCTACGACCGCTTCGTGCCCGACGCCGACCGCAAGTACCGCGTAGGGCGGATTTACCGCTCACAGGGCTATAGCATAGTGGGCTTCCCCCGCTTCTTCGAGACCACCGGCGAGGAACAACTGCGGCAACTCGAGGGCATCCGGGGATTCCGTGGCGTACGCTCCGCCACCCAGTTCATGACCTACCCGGACCCAACGTACGTTACCGTCGAACGGCGGAAGCTCCCCGTTGCCGATGTGTTGGAAACGAATACCCCGGAAAGCTTCCTCGACTATTTCGGCTGGTCGTTCCTACAGGGAAATACGGAAAGCTTCGCCGGCCAACCGAATACGGCCCTGCTGACCGCCTCCCTGGCCGAGCGTTACTTTGGTGCCGACTGGCGCGGCGCGAGCGTCCTGGGTCGGGAGCTAACGATTGATACCATCATCTACAAGATTGCCGGCGTGCTCGAAGACGTGCCCGCGGATGCCCATTTCACCTTCAGCCTGGCCCTGCACCGCGACCGCATCGATTACTGGGGAAGCCGGCTCTACGTGGAGGTGGAGCCAACGGTCGACCCCGAGGCCCTGAGCCGCCGGTTGAATGCGGACATCGGTCGGATCGACCCTTCGCTGGCGGGCGACGAACTCTTCGGGGGGCTGGTCCTGCAATCTCTGCCATCACTCCACCTGGGATCGGACTTGCTGTACGAAATGAAGCCACCGGGTGACGTCCGCTATCTGTACATCATCGGAATTATCGCGCTGGTGGTGCTCCTGCTGACCATCAGCAACTACACCAACCTGGCCATGGCCATGAACGCGGGGCGGGGCCGGGAGATCGGCATGCGCAAGCTCTTCGGCGCGCGACGGGGCCAGGTGGCGGGTCAGTTCGTACTGGAGGCGGTGGTAATGAGCTTGCTTACCGTGCCGGTTGTCCTGCTGGCTTTGTGGTTGATCCTGCCCGTCTTTAACGCCCTTATGGACACGGCGATTGCCGAAAACGCCTGGTCGCGGCCGGACCTCTGGAGTGTCATCCTGGGAATTGGTGTAGGGGTTGGATTGTTGGCCAGCATCTATCCGGCGCTGGTACTGTCGGGCCGCCAGCCGCTGCAGCTACTACGGGGCAATACGGCCGGCCGGGGCGGGAGTAAACTGACCCTGCGGAAGGGGATCGTGGGACTTCAATTCGCCCTCCTGATCGGACTGTGCAGCGCCACGCTGATCGTGAACCGACAATTTCGCTTCCTGCAGGAAAAGAATCTCGGATACACCCGCGATGGCGTACTGTACGTCAATATGGACGGTGACAGCACCCGCTTTGCCACCTTCCAGCGGGAAGTAAGCCGGCTGCCCGGGGTGGAGGCGGTCGGGGCCGACGGCTATATGGGCGGGCAACCCTATAACCAGACCACTTATAATCTGGATGGCACTACCGAGGTCTACGACGATGCGTACCTGGTGGAAATGAGCACCGCATCGGCCGAACTACTCGGTTTGCAAACCTCGATTGCACTGGTTAGTGACGGTCCTGCCTCCCGTACGCTCATCAACGAAACGTTGGCCGAGCGGCTGGCGGCGCGCGAAAACCTGAAGCCCACGGAACTGATAGGAAGAATGCTAATCACGGAACCGGAATACAGCGACGAGGAGACCGGGCAAGTCGGGTTTCCGGTGACGATCGCGGGTACCTTCGCCGATATCAATATGTTTAGCCTGCGGAATCGGGTCGATCCCATGATCCTGACGCTGCGCCCGTCGCCCCGCTATGTGTACTGGGCCGCGGTGCGCTTCGAGGGGGCGGGGACGGCCGAGGTGCGGGAGTCGGTGCGCGGGGTATATGAATCGTTATTCCCGGATCGCACGTTTCGCGCCCGCCTGTTATCCGGCAACCTCCGCGAGCTCTATCGCGCGGAGGAGCGGATCTCGCGCCTGAGCATATTCTTTAGTCTGGTGGCCTTCGGAGTGGCGGCCATCGGCCTGGTAGCGCTGACGGCCTACCTGACTACGCTGAAAAGGCGGGAGATCGGGATCCGCAAGATTCTCGGTGCCTCTACCCTGTCGCTGCTGCGGCGGTTCAACGGGGAATACTTACCGCTGCTGGGTGTAGCCCTGGTAGTGGCAGCTCCCCTGACCTTCCTGGCCCTATCGGCCTGGCTGGCGGGCTTTGCCTACCGTACGACGGTGAGTCCGTGGCTCTTCCTGCTGGCCGGTCTGGTCACGTTGGTGATTACCGTAGTGGCGGTCAGTCTTACTACGCTGCGGGCCATCCGGAGCGTACCGGCGGAAGTATTGCGGGATAATGGGTAAAATCCCTGCTCGCAAGTCACTCATGCGGGTATCGCGGAGGCGGTTAAGAAAGCCTATGCCTGATTGCGATGACCCCCTATTTGGTGTGTCTGGAGGCTACGATTCTACGCTGACCAGAGCAGCCAGATCCGCATCTGTTTGCCGACCGAGAACGGATTGTTCGACTTGCTTAGCGGGATAGGGCTTTCTTAAGATGGGCCGAGGTTCTTCCACCGGTGAGTCATCATCTTCATAGCACCCGGGGACGAGCGCAATAAAGGAGATCAGGCAGTAGAATAGCAGGATCAACTGCCCCTTGTAGGGTTCAGATCGAGATTTCACGAGAGATAAGGTCTAATCCTAAAATGAGGCGTAGTTCGCCAGGGTTTCAAGCTACATTCAATATAAAGTTAAGATTTACGTCTTGAATTAAGCCAACTTTAGCCCCATAATTTGTCTGTTTTTCTTACATAATTTTACTTCACATGTGTAAACACCGGGGCCGGTATTGCCGTTTGGAAGTGCTTGAATCGGTAATAATTGATTAGCCGGAAAGCAATATCAGGTATCGCTCATTTATTGAGATTGCAATATCAGCTGAATACACATTTATATCATTTGATATATAATAAGTCTGATATTTATTTCCCGTTTGATTTTATGCAGACTGTAGAATAATTTGCAGTTGGAGTAAGCCATTGAGACGACGGGCATATTTGCTCGAAATGCTTGAATTGGTCGGGAAACAGGAAATCGACTTGGCCATACAGGTCTTGGAGCCCGGCATTATGAAACCTGATTCAGGCATTTCTCCAAGCGAGTTTCCCGTATGTTCCATTCCATTGGTAGCGATTCTCAGGCTCTCGTCAGGAAGTATTCGGCTATGCGCAGACCCACGAACAGGATAAAGGAAAGCGTACCGATAAGCAGTGCCCTTTTGCTGAATTTCAGCTCCGGCCCCTGCCATAAGGCCCGTATAGCGTTCACCACCTGCTCCCTCCGGAGGATCAAGATCAGCAGCACGGAAAACTGATAGACCAAAGCGGCCCGCAAGGCACCGCTATGCACCTCGTAAAAAATGTCTTGCAGAATGATATTGACCAGGACAACCGAAACCAGCAGGCATCCAAACAGCCGCAGACGCGGAATCAGCAAGAGGACACCACCGGTGATCTCGAGCGCCCCCAACACTAGGGCGAAAGCCGGCGAGTAGCCGTAAAAGGCCCACATCAATTGCATACCGGTCATCTCGGAAACCAGCACCTCCTTCGCCGATGCGCCCTCAAACTGTATCCACTTACCTGCACCGTACACCAGCATGCCGAAGGCGGCCAGGTAGGCAAAGGCATTTTCAATGATGAGTCTGCGCTCCGCGGGATTGATCATGGGATGAAATAGCTGATTGTAGCGATCAATGAGGACGGGGGAAGATCAAAAGCGTTGCCCGGCTATGATCCACGGATTTTATCCAGGAATTGCTCTTGTGCTGCGCACTGGGGCCGGGGTTGGAGCAAGTTGGGGCGAAGCAACATCCGTGGCGCATATATCTCACGAAAGTAAAGGGTAGCGGTTACTCTGGCGGTGTTGGGCTGTACCGGGAGTGGAATTTTTCGGCGTGTGCATTAGAGAGAAATAAGGGAAGTCAGCGGAGGTGAAACGGCCGGACCGAACAGACGGCTCCTCTGAGTGGGTGGGAGAACCCACCCGGCCGCCGCCGCACTGGCTCCCCCCGCTCCGCCATACCACCGCCCACGCCGGTGGCCTTTCCCACCGCGGCAGGAAAGCGGTCGGAGGAGGGGTTAACGGATTGTCCACCGGCATACCGAGCGGTACCGGATTCGATACGGGGGACGATCTATGTACGCTATCTGGATTTGCCGACGGAACTGGTGGATGCGAAAAAGTGTCGTGTGATCGATCTCCGGCGACGTACCGTAAACTTAGTGCATTTGTGAATAAGAAACAAAATATTTTTAATATACCTGTCTACAAAAATTTGTTTATCCTGCGCCCCGCCGCCCAAGTCCATTGAATAATATTCCCTACCTTCGCCGCAACACCAAGCACCTTGCATGGCAACTGTATTAAGCTTACTGAACCATAAAGGCGGGGTTGGGAAAACCACCAGCGCCATCAACATCGGAGCCGGACTTGTAGAACTAGGAAAACGGGTATTACTCGTTGACCTGGACCCACAGGCGAACCTCACGCTGAGCCTCGGCATCCCCCGGCAGTCGGTCACCATCTACGAGAGTATGATGGGCGAGTCCGATCTGGTCCCCTTCGAGGTCAAGCCCGGTTTTGACGTCGTCACCTCCAGCCTGGACCTGTCCAGCGCGGAAATGGAACTCGTCAACGAAGCCGGCCGGGAGTTCATCCTCCGGGAGCTTTTCGCCGCCGTGGATGAGGATTACGACTTCATCATCATCGATTGCCCCCCGAGCCTGGGTCTGCTCACGCTCAATGCCCTGACCAGCAGCCAGCAGGTCATCATTCCGCTGCAGACCGAATTCCTGGCCATGCAGGGGCTCGCCAAGATCAAGCAGGTGATCCAGAAGGTAAAACTTCGCCTCAACAAGGAACTGCACATCAGCGGCGTACTGGCCACGATGTACGACCAGCGTAAAGTGCTGAACCGCGACGTCGTCGAGACGATCAAAAAGTACTTCGGCCCGCTCGTCTTCGAAACTTATATCCGGAATAACGTTTCCTTAGCGGAAGCACCCTCGCAGGGACAGGATATCTTCACCTACAGCGGCTCCAGCAACGGCGCCAAGGACTACCTTAAGGTATGCAAGGAGATCATCGACAGGACGGATAATCCGATCCACACCCGGCCCCGCATGAAGGAGCAAACCGCAACGACCCCCCGCTAAGCAACCCGAGATGGCCAAGAAACGCTTTACCGACAATCTATCCGGACTCTTTGAGGACAACGACTACCTCATCGGCGACGACCCCATGGCCGTTTCGGAGGAAGTGGTGGACGTAGACGTTCCGGTCAAGACCAAGAAGGCCAAAAAGAAGATCACCAGCAAGAATTTCACGAAGAACCTCGACGTCTTCATCAGCGACGATAATCGCCGCAGCCGCAGCCGTCGCCGCAGTGGTCTCGACTACCTCATCCGCAGCACCGTCCAGGACGACCCCGACCGCGAGCCCGACGAACCCGCCAAGCCCGAAACCAAGCGCGTCACCCTCGTCTTCAACAAAGAACACCTCGTCACCCTCAAGGAAGAAGCCAAGGAACGCAAGATGTACCTCAAGGACGTCGTGCAGGAAATGGTAGCCAAGTACCTAGAAGGCTAGGTTGTAAGTCTGTAAGTTCTTTGGTCTTTTAAAGGGTTTGCGGCGGAGCGCAGGTAATTAAGCCATTCTAGTTCCCGCATAGCTCAATTATTCTCCCGCTCCTTCCACGAGGCAGCTATCCGCCAATTTATCCTTTGATCTCCCCTCCCCCTCGAGCGGAGCCGTGCGGCAGCCATTCCCCAATTCAGCTACTCACTAATCCACTCCTCCCCACGAGCGAAGCGAGCAGGGCACCACCCTTTACCCCTTAACTCCCTATCCCCCTTACCCCTTCCTCCAAAAGCCACGCGGCAGCCATTCCCTAATTCAGCTACGCACTAATCCACCCCTCCCCACGAGCGAAGCGAGCAGAGCCACCACCCTTTACCCCTTAACCCCCTATCCCCCTTACCCCTTCCTCCAAAAGCCACGCGGCAGCCATTCACCAATTCGCTGATTCACCCATTCACACCTTCCTTCCCCCCGACCAAATCGAAGTTAAGGCCTAACCTATCGCGGGCAATTCCGTTATCTTGCTTGACGGCCTGCTCTCACGTGCGGGATGCGGCCGGACAAACGATGTAAACGGTCTTCCATGCGTATTCTTCTTTTCTTGCTCGTTTGCTGCGCCACTTCGGTTTTGCCGGCCCAAACTTCCCGCGTGGAGTTCGGGAAGAACCGTGTGCAGTATCACAATGATTTTGACAACTGGGAGAAGTACGAATCGGATAATTTCATCACCTACTGGTACGGTAACAACCAGGGCATCGGGCAGGCGGTCGTGCAGTTTGCGGAGTACGACTTCGCCTACATTCAAAAGATGCTGGAGAGCCGGCTGAACGAGAAAGTACAGCTGATCACCTATCAGGACATCACCGACGTCAAGCAAAGTAATATCGGAAACGAGGAGGTATTCGAGTTGACGGGCAATCAATCGCTGACGACGAATACCAGCTACCTGTCGGGTACCCAAGCTAAATTTTTGGGCAACAAGGCTTTCGTCTACTTCAACGGAGATCATACCGACCTGCGGCGCCAGGTACGCGAGGCGATGGCCAGTGTGTACATCGAGCAGTTGCTTTACGGCTCTACCGTACAGGAAGTAGTGCAGAATGCGGTGTTGCTGAATTTACCGACCTGGTTCAAGCCCGGGCTGGTAGGCTACCTGGGGCAAGACTGGAGCTCCGAGCTTGATGACCAGCTGCGCGACATCCTCGCCACCGGTGAGTACGATGATTTCGACGACCTGGCTGCGGACTATCCGCGCTTGGCCGGTCATTCCATGTGGTACTACATCGCGGAGAACCTGGGACGGCCTACCGTCTCTAATCTGCTGTATCTCACACGCATCAACCGATCCGTAGAAAACGGCTTCCTGTACGTACTCGGAAGCAATTACGAAACGGTGCTCTACAACTGGCAAGAGTTCTACCTGAACCGCTACAATGAAGATAGCCGGGGCCGGAGCCTTCCCACGGAAGGGGTGCTGGAAGTAAAGAATAAAAAACAGCTTCCGGTTACCCAGTTGAAAGTGAGCCCCGACGGCCAGCGCGTGGCATACGTGCTCAACGAGATTGGCAAATACAAAGTCTATTTACAGGATGTGAATACCGGCGAGCGGAAGATGTTGCTCAAAGGTGGCCAGCGCAACCTGTTGCAGGCGACGGACTACGCCTACCCGATCATCGACTTTTCGCCCACCAACCAGGAATTGGCGATAATGTATGAGTTCCGCGATCAGCCGAAACTGATGCTCTACGACCTCAATACCGGTAAATCGACAACGGACATCCTGGGCATTCGCCTGGATCGGGTACTCAGCATGAAATACGCCGACCCGAGTAACTTTCTGATCACGGCCATCGCGAACGGATTCAGCGACGTCTACCGCTACCTTCCCGCATCGCGTCAGGCGGTGAATATTACCAACGACCATTGGGATGACCTGGACGCCACCCCGGTCAATGTAAAGGGACGTCGCGGTGTGGTGTTTGCCAGCAATCGTCCGGACACGTCTCTGCTGGCCACCCGGCTCGATACGCTCTTGCCCATCGACCATTTCGACCTTTTCTACTACGATCTGGAGAATACGCCGGGAGAACTGGTTCGCATAACGAATACCCCGCTCGCGGATGAGCGACAGCCCGCCCCGATTGACGACGAGCATTTTGCCTACCTCAGCGATGCCAACGGCATTTATAATCGCTACCAGGCGCACCTGGAAACCTACCTCGATCATTACGAGCAGACGATCTACCTGCCGGACGGCACGGAAATCGTAATGCATGGTGATTCCGTCCTGGAAGCCCTCGACACCATGGAGGTCGATTCCATCGTCATTAACCCCATCTATAAAGAGCGGGCCATCACGGAGGCAATGACCGACTATGCGACCAACATTCTCAAGTTGGATGGTAGTCAGACGATCAATGTCGGAGTGGAAAGCTACATCGACCAGGGGACGACCTACATCCGCCGCTTTAACTTCGACACCACTGCTGCCCGGAACCTGACGCCCACGGCCTACCGCCGCCGTAGCTACCAAGCCGCCGGACAAATCGTACCGCAATTCACCAACCAGGTGAAGCGGCCCCAGGACGGCATCATGCGTCCGAATAAGATCAATCCGGAAAACAGCCTCAACGACGAAGGGCTGCTGTTCCAAACCCGTTTTGAGGACACGGTCGCCCCGCCCCCCGTAGAGGAGGTCCCCGAAGATATTCTAGCGGAACCCGAAACCACCGACGTTCAGGGTATACCCGCGGCACGGCCGGATTCGACCGGCACCCGCCCCCCGCTGACGGTAGTCGGCCGGGATCGGCAGCGACGGAGCCCCGGTTCCATCTTTCAGGGAGAGCGCCCGGTTGCGGAACTAAACCGCATCTATCGGTTCCGCCCGGGCCAGGTCACCTCCTACCGGACCACCTTCCGCGTAAATTACGTGAAGACGACGGTCGACAACGAGCCACTCTTCAACGGCATGAACGTGCTGGTGGCCAATCCCGACGGCTACACGCAGCAACCGGTCGGCATCCTGCTCAAGGGGAACGTAACGGATCTGCTGGAAGACTACAGCATCACGGGTGGCGTGCGGATCCCCACTAGCTTCAACGGTACCGAATACTTCCTTACCGGCTCCGACCTCAAGCACCGCCTCGACCGAACCTATACTTTCTACCGTCGTAACCGGCGGACGCAGCAGGGCACCTACACCAACTCCTTCTTCGACCGCCCCCGGCTCGTCGAGGAAAACACCCTGATGGCCCAGTACGGCGTACGCTATCCGCTGGACATCTTCCGCAGCGTACGGGCGACCGGGACTATCCGCCGCGACCGCGTCCAGACCCTGCCGACGGAACTGGCCGCCCTCCAGAGCGAACCGCTCAGCACCGAGCGGGTAGGATTACGATTGGAATACGTCTTCGATAACACGCTGATCCTGGGCACCAACCTCCGGATGGGCACCCGCTATAAATTCTATGGGGAGGTATTTAAAAGCTTTAACCTTTCCTTCGACGAGGGCTTCGATTCCCAGTTCGAGCCGGGCATTCTCGGTATTGTAGGGGTGGATGCCCGGCACTACCAACGTATCCTGAAGCGGAGCATCATCGCCCTGCGCGTGGCGGGTGCGACCAACTACGGTCAGCAAAAGATTCTGTACTACCTCGGCGGCGCGGATAATAGCGTCATCAACAACTTCAACGACGGCATCCCTACTCCCCAAACCGGCGGCTTTGTGTTCCAGGACCTGGCGAATCCGCTCCGGGGATTTGACATCAACATCCGCAACGGGGGAACGTATGTGCTGTCGAACGCCGAGTTACGGGTCCCCGTATTCAACTATCTGTTCAACAACTTGCGTTCCGCTTTCCTGCGCGACTTCCAGCTCGTCGGATTTTTCGACGTCGGCACAGCCTGGGCGGGTAAAGATCCCTTCGACGCGGATAATCCCGTCAACATCACCGAATACCCGGAAGAAAATGCTGACGGTTACAGCCCGGTCCGCGTTCGCGTGCGTCGCTTCCGCGAACCCATTGTCTACGGCTACGGCGGGGGTATCCGCACCACCCTATTCGGCTATTTCATCCGTGCCGACTACGGTTGGGGCGTTGAAACAGGCAACCGGCAGGCAGGGAAGTTGCACCTTTCTTTGGGGCTGGACTTTTAGGGGAAGGGTTGAATTCGTGAATTCGTGAATTACTGAATTAGTGAATTACTGAATGGCTGCCGCACGGCTCTGGCTTGGCAGGGGGTAAAGGGGATACGGGGCTAAGGGGAAAAGAATGGCGACTCAGCTCGCGGGATAGGGACTGAATTGGTGAATTATTGCATTAGTGAATGGCTGCCGCACGGCTTTTGTAGGAAGGGGTGAATGGGATACGGGGTAAAGGATGGTAGCTCTGCTCGCTTCGCTCGTGGGGGAGAGATTGAATTGGTGGATTAGTGGACATTTGAATTAGCTACCGCAGTCCGCTGCTCGCTGACGCTCGCTGTCTGACAGGTACGTACTGCTAGCGTGATCACGAACGAGTAGTCATCGCTATCCCAATTGTCCGCTTTTGGAAGTACCTCTTTGCTCAACTAGGGGATGCAAAGAATATTTCTTACTGTTTCCGCGGGCATGGCCTCTGAAGAACTTTCGTGTATCACAAATAGTGAACCCACTACGATCGACTATCATAATTGATCGAGAAGATACAAGCAGGTTGCTTCCAGGCTGCTGCGTATTTATGCTGTCAGGAAGCCCCCCCCGATAGCTGGCCAGTCTTTATAGCGATTGAAATGTGTGTCCAGCGTGTGCCTTCAATTGCATATTGATTCAATAGGGCGGTTTACACCGGCAAAAGAAGGTAAGCTTGCGACCTCTGGCTGTGGTACACCTTCAACGTGCGGCAGCCATTCACCAATTAAAAAGGCAGCGCCTTCACCAATTGAATCCGGCAGTGCCTCCAACATGCGGCGGCTATTCACCAATCCAAAAATTCAGCCCTTCACTAATTGAATCCGGCAGCGCCTCCAATGTGCGGCAGCTATTCACTAACTCAAAAATTCAGCCCTTCACCAATTGAATCCGGCAGCGCCTCCAATGTGCGGCAGCTATTCACTAACTCAAAAATTCAGCCCTTCACCAATTGAATCCAGCAGTACCCTCAACGTGCGGCAGCCATTCACCCATTCAAAAATTCAACCCTTCAACAATTAAAAAGGCAGCGCCTCCAACGTGCGGCAGCCATTCACCCATTCAAAAATTCACTAATCCAGTCCTTATACAATAAGCATCGCGTCCCCGTAAGCGAAGAACTTATACTTCTCCTTCTGGGCCTGAGCGTAGGCTTCGAGGATTAGATCGATCCCGCCGAAGGCGCAGGTGGTGATGAATAGGCTGCTCTTGGGGAGGTGGAAATTGGTGAGCAGGTGATCGGGGATGTGGAAGTCGTAGGGGGGGAAGATGAATTTGTTGGTCCATCCTTCGTTGGTGGCCAGCAGGCGCTCGGCGCTAACGCTGTTTTCCAGGGCGCGGAGGGAGGTGGTGCCTACGGCGCAGACCAGGCCACCGTCCTTCTTGGTCGCATTGACGGTCTCGACGGCAGGTTGCTCGATCTTGTAGTACTCGGCGTCCATCTTGTGCTTGGACAAGTCCTCGACCTCGATGTCGCGGAAGGTACCTAGCCCCAGGTGAAGGGTGACCTCGGCCTTCTTAATGCCGGCCAGTTCCATGCGCATGAGGGTCTCGCGGCTGAAGTGTAGTCCGGCCGTGGGGGCGGCTACGGCTCCGACTTCCTTCGCGAAGACGGTCTGGTAGCGCTCGGCGTCGCGGCTATCCGCTTCCCGCTCGAGGAGTTTGGGGAGGGGCGTGTTGCCGAGTCCGTGGAGCTCCTTGGTAAATTCGTCGTTGGGTCCGTCGTACAGGAAGCGGATGGTACGGCCCCGACTGGTGGTATTGTCCACTACCTCGGCGACCAGGCGGTTGTTGCCCCGCTTATCGTTGAAGTAAAGCTTATTGCCTACCCGAATCTTCCGGGCGGGATCGACGAGGACGTCCCAGAGGCGGGCCTGGCTGTTCAATTCCCGCAGCAGAAAGACTTCGATGCGGGCCTGGGTTTTTTCCTTCAGTCCGTACAGACGAGCGGGAAAAACTTTGGTGTTATTAAATACGAGCGAATCGCCTTCACCGTAGTAATCCAACAGATCGGTAAATTGCTTGTGCTCGATCTCACCCGACTCCCGGTTCACCACCATCAGTCGGCTATCGTCGCGGCGCTTACTTGGTGTGCGCGCGATCAGTTTATCGTTCAGCTCAAATTTGAATTGCGACAGTTTGGTCCTCATCCCGGAAATATGTTTTTCTAGCGTATATACGAAACAGCGCGCAAAGGTAAGGGATTCTCACGAAAGTAGAGCTCCCTGCGGTCGTGGTAGAGGCCTGCGGCGGTAGAGCTGCCTGTGGTCGCAGTAGAGGACTACGTCGGTAGAGCTCCCTGCGGTCGCAGTAGAGGACTACGTCGGTAGAGCTGCCTGTGGTCGCGGTAGAGGCCTGAATAGTGACGATGAGCAAGTACATAACCTACCGGCATAAGCCTCTACCGCGGCGATAGCCGCTCTACCATCGGCAAGCAAAGCAAGCCTATCTCTACCGGCGTAGCCCTCTACCGCGGCGATAGCCGCTCTACTATCGGCAAGCGAAGCGAGCCGATCTCTACTGGCGTAGCCCTCTACCGGCGTCAGCCCTCTACCAGCGTCCTCCCTCATCCGCTCATTCCTCCCGTTCGTCGAGAACATTTTACCTGCGCCCCGCCGCCCCTTACCTTTGTCGCTCAACTTAGCGCACATGGTTTTATCGAAGGTTATCGCGGAGAGCTTCCGGCAGGCGCGGGCTCAGTTGTTTGGAAACAAACTGCGGACCTTCCTGTCCTTGCTGGGTATTTCCATTGGCATCTTCTGTATTATTGGCGTACTGTCTGCCGTACAATCGTTGCAGGATAACGTATCGGGCAGCCTGGCCAAGCTGGGGGATGACGTAATCTACATTGATAAATGGCCCTGGCGGGATAACAGCGACGACTGGTGGGAATATTTCCAGCGCCCCTACCCCGACTACGCCGACTACGAAGCGCTGCGCGACAATCTGGCTACCGGTCAACTGGTCAACTACTGGACGGTACCCGATACGCGGATCATTAAGTACCAGGGTAAAGCAGTGGAGGGCGGCTACCTGTTCGTGACCACCTATGAACTGGACCGGCTCTTCAATATTGAAGTGGACCGCGGCCGCTACTGGTCGACTACGGAATACCGCAATGGTAGCGACCGGATTTTGCTGGGGCATTCGATTGCCGAGCAGCTATTCGGTCCCATCAACCCGATCGGAAGGGAGGTGAAGATGCAGGGCCGTAAGTACCAGGTGATCGGCACACTGGCGCCGGCGGGAGACGACCTGATCAATCCGCTCGACTTCGACGACGCCATTATGGTGACCTATAACAACGCCGCCCGCTTCATTAATCTAGACAACCGGAACCGCTACGGGGGGACCATCGGCGTCAAGGCCAGGGAGGGAGTAGACATTCAACAATTGGAGGACGATATTCGGGGTATCCTTCGCGCCAACCGGCAGCTGCGCCCCCGCGAGGACGACAATTTCGCGCTCAACAAACTCAGCATGACCGCCGATGCGCTGGGCAGCTTTTTCGGCGTCCTGAACCTCATCGGCTTAGTCATCGGGGGCTTTTCGATCATCGTGGGAGCCATTAGCGTGGCGAACATCATGTTCGTCAGCGTAAAGGAACGCACCAGCCTCATCGGCGTCAAGAAGGCACTCGGGGCACGGCAGTACATCATCCTGCTCGAGTTCCTCACCGAATCGGTTATCCTCTGTATTATCGGCGGTATGATCGGGCTGGCCATGGTCGTGGGGGTTACTTCGATCCTGAATGTCTTTCTGCCAACCTTTCAAATCACCCTCAGTCTGTTCTACGCCGTTACCGGGGTCGTCATTTCGGCGATCGTTGGCGTGCTGGCCGGGCTGATACCGGCTCTGCTGGCTGCCCGGATGGATCCGGTAGAAGCGATGCGCAGCTAGTGCCGAACAATCTACCGGCCGGCCGGGGTTGCTCTGACCATGCAGCAAGCCTTATTCGTTGCGGGGGCCTTCGGCGCCGGCGCCCTGGTTTCTCTTTACCTGACGGTCAATTCCATGGTGACCGAAAAAGTGGGTTCCCCCGTGCAGGCCAGTTTACCGTACTTTCTTCTCGCCTTTACGGTGACGTTGATTGTCTTTCTGATCCGTGACTCGCCGGGGAGCCTGCCCAAATTTTCGGAAGTCCCCTGGTGGGCGCTACTAACCGGGATCGGCGGAGCGACGGCCGTCCTGCTGTCCAATTACCTGATCGAGGAGATCGGCCCGGACCGCTATTTCGTGGCGGGGGTGGCCGGCCAGGTGATCGTTTCGGTCGCGCTCGCGCACTACGCCTGGCTGGGCGTGGAAGAAAACGCGATCAACTGGCAGAAGGTAGTGGGCGTACTGCTCTCCATTGGCGGCGTACTGCTGGTCGCTCTCGGTAACGCAGCCTCGGCGGAGTAGCGGCTACTGGACGCGGCGAACGGCGGCGTCGGAGAAACCCGCCTGGCGGACCCGCTTGCGGAGCGCTTTGGCCTCTTCCTGAAAAAAGAACTTGCCGGTAAAGACCCGATTGACCTTCCCGACCTTCGCCATCCACGCGTCGGTAAATCCGGCAGCGCGTAGTCGCTCCAGCATAGCTTCGGCGTTGGCCACCTTGCCGTAGGAACCTACCTGAACGCCGAACAGCATAGCATCTTCCGAAAAAATTTCGGGTGTTTCTTCAACCTCTTCAACGGGAATGGAGCCGGCCTTGGCGGTCACCTGGGTTGGAGCTACGGGTGGTCCGGCTTCCGCCTTTTCCCGCTCGGCCCGGGCCCAGGCACCGCGTTCGCAGGTCGGCCCGTCAGTACCCAGTTCGATAACCCGTAAGCGAACTTTGGCTACGCCCATGCGGAGGAGGCCGATGTCGTCGGCGGCGGCACGGCTCAGGTCGAGGATCCGTTGCGGGTGGTGGGGACCACAGTCGTTCACGCGTACCTCCACGGATTGCCCGCTAACCACGTTCGTGACTTCCAGCCGGGTGTTGTAGGGATATTCCTTACTGGCGGCGGTGTAGGCTTCCTTATCGTAAGTTTCTCCCGTACTGGTCGGGAGAGCGTGAAAGCGATCGGCGTAATAGCTGGCCATGCCCTCCGTCTGTTGGGCACCGGCGGGTATGACCATCGCCAGGAGGATCAGCAGCGATAGGATACGGGCAAGGTGGGAAGAGGTAAGCATGTACTGGTATTAAGAAGGAGAAATAGCTCATTAGAGCTTCGTGTAGATAAATAATGTACGTACCTGTAACAAAATGGTTCGCCCGGTCATTGAGGGGAAAGCGCTTGATCAGGTCTGAAGCATCGGCTGGCAAACAATCAACTTCAACCGGTTCGGCATTCAAAACAGGGAATAGTAGCCAGGCTGCATTTTCCCAAACACGGATGAAGAGCCGCTTGATATTGTCTCGATTTCAGTCAGCTATTCGGAGCCGAATTAAGCGGCAAGCCTACCGAAGGTGGGAATTAGTACACGAAAACACTACATTTGAGTTAAACCATTTTCATCACGTAACGGCAGTCCGATGCAGACGCAACTAGAGGATACCCCCCTGTTCGAAGCCATCAAACGAGGAGAACATCACCGTATTGATCAGCTTTATCTGCAACACCGGGATGCCTTCGTTACCTACGCCCAACGTCAGTTGTACGCTACGGAAGCGGATGCGGCCGATTGCTTTCAGGATGCTGTCATTGCTTTCTATAAAAATATCGTAAGCGGCAGATTAACGGAACTAACGTGTTCCATCCGGACTTATCTCTTCAGCGTCGGAAAACGGCTTGTCTACCGGCGCAATCAAAAGCGGCAGCGGGAACGCCCGACCGACCACGAAGAGGGTATCAATCCGGCGGACGAGTTGGACTGGAGCCTGATCGATCGGTTCGAACACGCCCACCAGCGGGAAATACTGCAGGCGGCCATGGATAAGATCGGTTCTCCGTGCCGGGAAATTCTGACCCTGTACTACTACCACCACTATCCGATCGAAAGCATTGCGGAATCCGTAGACCTACCGTCGGCGGGCGCCACGCGTATCAAGAAAATGCGTTGTCTTAAAGAGCTGAAGAAGCTCGTCAAACCCTGACCCTCATGAAACCTGAAGACCAGCAAGACCGAATCGATGCCTACCTCAATGGCCAGCTGGCCGACCCGGAAAGCTTCGAGCGGGAAATGGAAGCGAACCCACAACTGCAAACTGAAATGGAAGCTACCCGTATGGCCCTGGACGCCATCCACATCAGCGAAACCGCCCGCCTGAAGCACCGCCTCCAGGAACTAGAAGCCGGGCTGCGGGGAAATCAGGATCAGCCCCAGGCCAAGGTCGTATCCATCAACCGCCGGCGCGGCAAATCCTGGTATTCGTACGTCGCCGCCGCGGCAGCAATCCTCTTATTGGCGGGCTATTTTATCCTGCGCCCCGCCGCCCAAAACGATGCCGTGCTGGCCATGGCGGCCTACGAGCCCTACGACAATATTGCCTTCAGCATTACCAAGGGGGGATCGGACGAGGTAGACCGGGCCGACGCCTACATCGCCTACGAACGGGCGGACTACCCGGCCGCCGAAGCTGCTTTCCAGGCCCTGTCGAACCCTTCCCTCCCCGACCGCTTTTACCTGGCCCAGAGCCTCCTCGCCCAGCAGAAATTCGCCGAATCGGCCACCCTATTCGAGGAGCTTTCCACGATGGACGACTTTAATCTCCACGAAGAGTCCGAGTACTACGCCGCCCTGGCCCGCCTCGGTATGGGCGAACGGCAACGCGCCGTGAGCAGCCTGGAACGCATCACGAGCGACGCCAACCACGCCAGCTACGCCGAAGCCACCGAACTGCTCGAGCAGCTGTAAACCACCCGTATGACCTCCAAGATCGGACTCGAAGACGTCCGTTTCCACGCCCCCCACGGCTTCTTCGACGAGGAGCAGGTGATGGGCAACGAATTCAGCATCGACGTGACCGTGGAGGCCATGGTTATGGACGCCGCGGAGCACGACGACCTCGGCGGGACGGTCAACTACGCTACCATCTATTATCTGCTGCAGGCGGAAATGAAAAAACCTACGCGGCTGCTGGAGGCGCTCGCCCACCGCATGGCCGGGCGGATCAAAAACCAGTTCGACGGGGTGCAGTCCGTTACGCTGAAGATCCGCAAACTGCACCCCCCGCTCGGTGGGCGCGTCGGGGCGGCCTTCGTGGAGGTGACGCTATCCGATAATGCGCCGGGCATGGCTGCCGTCCCCGGCCAACATACCTTCGAGGACGACCCGGACGATTACGATGATTCCGGATTCGGAGACGGTGGAAATTTCGACTTTAGCAAGTTCAATCTTTGATTCGCCTCACCGGCATTCGTCGGGCTTGCAAACCAATGGGGTGATTTCCGGCTTATATGAAGGCCTCACCGAATTCACTTTATGCGCCGCAGCCTTCTCCTACTCCTTCCCCTCCTCCTGTTCGGATGTACCAGCCAGCAGATCAATCAGACCCTGCAGACGGTACTTAACGGCGGGTTATCCTCCCAGGACATCGCCAGCGGTCTTAAGGAAGCACTACGCATCGGCGCGCAGGAAGGAGCCTCGGAACTTTCCCGCGAGGGTGGATACTACGATGACCTCACCTACCGCATCCTGCTCCCCGAAGAAGTGCAACGCGTGACGCAGCGGCTGCAGGCCGTACCGGGCTTCAGTGACCTGGAGGCCGTCATCCTGCGGAAGATCAATCAAGGTGCCGAGGATGCCGCCACCAAGGCCGCCCCCATCTTTGTAGACGCCATCCGGTCCATGTCGATTCAGGATGCAGTGGGTATCCTCCGGGGAGACAACAATGCCGCCACCACCTATCTCCGGCAGAATACCTCCCAGGCGCTCACCGCCGAGTTCGCGCCGGTCATCAACAACAGCCTGGATAAATACGACGCCAACAAGCTCTGGCTGGATGCGGCCACCGCCTACAACAATTTCCCCCTTACCCGAAATAAGGTGGAAACCGATCTGGGGGCCTACGTGACGCAGCAAGCTCTGGACGGCTTGTTCAAAAAGGTAGCTCTCAAGGAAGAAGACATTCGGGAGAATGTCTCGGCTCGCACCAGCGACCTGCTGCGGCGCGTATTTGCGCAGCAGGATGCCGTCAATTAATCACAACCAACACACACTATGAAAATTAAGGGTAGAAGAAAAAGCAGTAACGTCGAAGACCGCCGCGGCAGCGGGGGTGGCATGATGGGCGGCATGGGTAAGACCGGCAGCTTCGGCATCGGCACCGTCATCATCATGATCGTCGTTTTCTTCCTGGGCGGCAATCCGCTGGATTACCTGGGGATAGGTGGCGGCGGCGGCGCCGCGCCAGCACCCACCGAAACCACCCGGTCGGAAGGCGGAATAGCCACCGGCGAATCGAACGCCGATATCGTGCAGGTCACCCTGCAGGAAACCGAGGACACCTGGAACCGGCTCTTCCCCCAGCTTTACAACGGACAGTACCGCGAGCCCGTCCTCGTCATGTTTGAAGGCCAGGTACGCTCGGCCTGCGGCTTTGCCAGTGCCGCTACCGGACCGTTTTACTGCCCCGCGGACCAGAAGGTCTACATCGACCTCAGCTTTGCCGACCAGCTGCGACAGCGCTTCGGGGCTCCCGGCGACTTCGCCCTCGCCTACGTGATCGCCCACGAGGTGGGGCACCATATCCAAAATCAACTCGGCTACAGCCAGCGCGTCAGCCAGGCCCGTAACCGGATGAGTGAAGAAGATGCCAACGCCATGTCCGTCCGCCTGGAGCTACAGGCCGATTACCTCGCCGGAGTGTGGGCACACGACGCCAAGCAGAACGCCGACCTGCTGGAGCAAGGCGATATTCAGGAAGGCATCCAGGCCGCCACGGCTATTGGCGACGACCGCCTGCAGATGGAATCCCAGGGCTACGTGGTTCCGGAAAGCTTTACCCACGGCACGTCAGAACAACGCGTCCGGGCCTTCACCGCGGGATACCAGACGGGTGACGCCAGCAAGGGGGCACTCGATAAGTACTTCAGTTCCCGGAACCTCTAAGCATTTACTTCGCCGTACACCTCCCCGATCTCTTCGAGGGTACCGTAAAGCTTTTCGGTGTCGAACTCCGTGACCAGCACCTTACGGTACTGCTTGATGTGGGGTAGCCCCCGAAAATAGTTGGTGTAGTGGCGGCGCATTTCCAGGATGCCCAGGGTCTCGCCCTTCCAGTCAATGCTGCGATCCAGGTGCTCGCGCGCGGCGGCCACCCGCTCGGCTACCGTAGGTGGATCGAGGTGCTGACCGGTGGCGAAGTAGTGCTTTATCTCCCGAAAGATCCATGGATTACCGATAGAGGCCCGGCCAATCATGATGCCATCCACGCCGTAGCGATCGCGGTAGGCGGCGGCTTTTTCAGGATTGTCGATATCACCGTTACCAAAAATGGGAATGGTGACGCGGGGGTTCTCCTTGATCTTGCCGATGAGAGTCCAGTCCGCCTCCCCCTTATACATCTGCTTACGGGTACGCCCGTGGATGCTTAGTGCCTTGATACCGACGTCCTGCAGGCGTTCGGCGACTTCCTCGATGTACTTGGTTCCGTCGTCCCAGCCCAGTCGCGTCTTGACGGTGACGGGCAGGTCGGTGCGGTCCACGATCGCTTTCGTTAGCTCGACCATCTTCGGGATGTCCTGCAGGATACCGGCGCCGGCCCCCTTACAGACGACCTTCTTGACCGGGCAGCCGAAGTTGATGTCTAGCACCTCCGGCCGCGCTTCGGTGACGATATCCGCCGCCTGCACCATGCTGTCCAGGTTGGCACCGAAGATCTGTATGCCTACCGGCCGCTCGTAGTCGTAAATATCCAGTTTGGCGACGCTCTTGGTCGCATCCCGGATCAGTCCTTCCACACTGATGAACTCGGTGTACATCATGTCGCAGCCCTGTGCCTTGCAGAGGGCACGGAAGGGTGGATCACTGACGTCCTCCATAGGAGCGAGCAGCAGGGGGAATTCACCCAGTTCAATATCGGCGATCTTAACCAAGGCGGAAAGCTTTTCGGGGTTGGGGCAACACGTAAAAGTACAAATGCGCGGCGGCAATGGTTGGACGGACCGGGAACCCATAAGCTCACGAATGAGTTAGGAAGCAAATATCACCCGTGACCCCTAGCAAACTTTACCATCTCCCCTTCCTGCTTAGCCTCTTCATTTTTGCCTGCGGCCCCGCGCCCGAGACGACTGACGACGCCGGGTCAGGCTCCCCGCAACCGGAAGCAGCGGCTACCCCGGAATTGGTCGCGGAAATCGAAGGTGTCCAGGTGACGGGCATCACGGCGACCGACGGGGGGCGGATATTTCTCACCTTCCCCCGCTGGCGCAAAGGCGTGCCCTATACCCTGGCGGAACTCGTCGACGGCTCCCCCCGCCCCTACCCCGACGCGGCGATTAACAGTTGGGACGTCGGGCAACCCGCCGGCGATAAATTCGTCAACGTACAGAGCGCAGTGGCCGCCGGCGACACCCTCTACGTGGCCGATACCCGCAACCCGCTGATGGAGGGGCTGATCACGCCGCCACAGATCCACCTGTACGACCTGAGCACCAACGAGCGGGTAGCTTCGTATGACCTTCCCCCGGGTACCACGGTTCCGAGTACTTACGTCAACGACCTGCGTATCGACCAGCGGCGTCAACGGGTTTACTTCACCGATTCCGGGCAGGGAGCCCTCATGGTGCTGGACCTTACCAGTGGCGACAGTTGGCGGGTCCTGGACGGGCACCCTTCGGTGCAGGCCACGCTCGATAGCCTGATCATCGACGGCACCCCCTGGACGCGGAAGATTCCTTCCGACGGCATCGCAATCGACTTGGTCAACGATCGCTTGCTGTACCATGCACTCTCCGGTTATACGCTATATGCCATCCCCCTATCCGTCCTGGCCGACCCGGACGCGGAAGATCCAGGGGGTGCCGTATCAAAAGTAGCCACTACGCCCGCCTGCGATGGCATGTGGCGGACCGGCGGACAAACGATTATGGCCGACCTGGAAAAAGAAGCCGTGGTGACCGTGACCGACGACGGGCGCGTGACCGTGCTGGCCGAGGGCGACGCGGTCGGCTGGGCGGACACCTTCACGGAGCACGACGACTGGCTATACTTCACGAATTCCAAGCTACCGGAAAGCGATTCGACGGTGGCGGATATTAATTACCCGATCTGGCGCATTCGCCTCTAGTGTAGACATCGGATGTGGCAGGGGCCGCCAGATTGGCTATTTAACTCATTACCGGCAACCTATACTTTAACCATTTGTCTATATATGCCAGATTGACGGAAAATAAGCACCTGACACATCCGATGTTTCACCAACCCCCTACCTTCACCCCATGAATAACCAAGGCAGCGTCATCTCCGACCACCGCGACAACTGGGTCCGGATCGTTTTCTCCCATCCCGCACACAACAGCATGCCCGGTCACCTACTGGCCGAGCTCGTCAATCACATCGACGCGGCGGGGCGCAACGATGAAGTGAAGGCCATTCTCCTGCGCAGCGCCGGAGAGGAGACCTTCTGCGCCGGCGCCAACCTGGACGAGCTGCTCGCCATCCAGGATGAGGATGCGGGACGGGAATTCTTTATGGGTTTTGCCAACGTCATCCTGGCCATGCGCCGCTGCCCAAAACCCATCGTGGTTGCCGTGCAGGGTAAGGCGATCGGCGGCGGGGTGGGTATCGCCGCGGCGGCCGACTACTGCCTCGGCTGTCGCGCCGCGGAGGTAAAACTGAGCGAGCTGGCCATCGCCATCGGTCCCTTCGTAATTCTGCCGGCCTTGGTGCGTAAGATGGGTGTCGCAGCCGCTTCCGAGCTGTGCCTCGATACCCAGTGGCACGAGGCCAAGTGGGCCCGCGAGAAAGGATTGTACCAGAAGGTGTACGACGGCCCGGAGGAACTTTACCGCTTCGCCCGGGTGTTGGTTATTCGCTTGGCCAGCCACAGTACCACCGCCGCTACCCGCCTGAAGCGAAGCCTGTGGAGCGGTACGGACGACTGGCCGCAACTCCTCGCCGAAAGGGCCAGCGTGACCGGGCAACTCGTGCTGGAACCGGAGGCGAAAGCCGCCCTGGCCAAATTCAAAAAGAAGTAACCACCCTACCATGTCCAAGCCCCACGTCGTCGTCCTTTCCGGAGCCGGTATCAGCGCCGAGTCCGGCCTGCGCACGTTCCGCGACAGCAACGGCCTGTGGGAGGAGCACCGCGTGGAGGACGTGGCCACTCCCGAAGCATTCGCCCGTGACCCGGAATTGGTCATGCGATTTTATAACCTGCGCCGCGCCCAGTTGCTGGAGGCTACCCCTAATCCCGGTCACCGCCGCATCGCCGAGCTGGAGAAGGATTACCGCGTCACCGTCATCACCCAGAACGTGGACGACCTCCACGAGCGCGGCGGTTCCACCAATGTCCTTCACCTCCACGGAGAACTCACCAAGGTGCGGTCCGTACACCGGGAGGACGGCGAGATTCCCTGGACGGGTGATCTCGCCATCGGCGACCTGGACGAGGAGGGCAATCAACTCCGCCCCCACATCGTCTGGTTCGGCGAGGCCGTCCCCATGATAGAACGGGCGGTGGAGGAAATTGCCACGGCCGACGCCGTCATCATCGTCGGCACCTCCCTGCAGGTCTACCCCGCCGCCGGGCTGGTCGGCTACGCGCCCGACGATGCCCCCGTGCTGTACATCGACCCCAATCCAGCGGTGAGCTACGAATTGCGCGCCCGCAAGGACGTCCACGTCATCGAGATGGGGGGTAGCGAAGGCATGGCCGTGGCTACCGATCTGCTGCGGGACCTGCTTACCACGGACTGATCCCCGTTTCCGGACTATTATCGTAGCTGACGAACCGGCCGGTCGGACCGTCGGCATCCAGTAGCGCGTACTCCACGATGGGGGCGGCCCCTTCGGACACGTCGTTCGGACCGGAAAAATTATTGAACTCCGTAGCCGTGTACCCCGGATCCACCACGTTCACCCGGAAGGGCGTGTCGCGCAGCTCGTAGGCCAGTACGGTATGGTAGGCGTTCAGCGCGGTCTTGGAGGGGCCGTAGGCGGCGAGCTTCACCTGGTAGTGGTTCCAGTCGGGGTCGTGGTGCAGCGTCAGGGAACCGAGGCCGGAGGTGACGTTCACGATCACCGGCACCGGCGCGTCCTTCAGCAGGGGATAGAAGGCCTGCACCATATTGACCGTCCCGAAGAGGTTCGTATCGTAGACCCGTTTCATCTCGGCCACGTCCATCGTCAGGGCGCTCTGCGGATAATCGCCGGCGATGCCGGCGTTGTTGATCAGGATATCCAACTGTACCTGCTTTCCGGCAATGGTCTCCGCCGCTTTCCGGATGCTACCGGCATCGCTTACATCGACTTCTACCGGTTCTACCTGCGTGAGTCCGTCCTCCTTTAGTTTGGCCGCGGCCGCCTCTCCTTTTTCCAGATCCCGGCAACCCAGGTAGACGTACACGCCCCGCTGCAGCAGTTGACGGGTCACTTCCAGTCCGATTCCGCGGTTAGCGCCGGTGATAAATGCGTATTTCATAATGCTTTGTTTTGTTTCCACAAAGCTCGGAGCCTGGCATGCGGGTGCCGTTGTCAAATGACAACTAATTGTCCGTCCCCCTTGCTTCGTGGACCGGCACCAGGTTGCGGCGGATGCGGCTCAGCGAAGACTTGGTTACCCCGATGTACGACGCCAGGTAGTTCAGCGGGATGCGGTAGTGCAGCTCGGGAAAGCGCTCCATGAAGTTGAGGTAACGTTCCTCGGCGGTTTCGGAGAGCATGGGGCTGATGCGGTTCACCTTTTCAGTCATGCCGTGTGCCAGCAGGCGTAGAAACAGGGCATCCCAATCGGCGATGTGCTTCCCCAACTCGTCGAAGGCCGACCGGGAAATACACAGCGTCCGACAGTCGGTGATGGTTTCGACGTAGGCCATCGTCGGCAGCCCGTAGAGGAAGCTGCTTCCGTCGGTGGAGAAGTGTCCCTCGTCCACGAAGTATTTGGTCACTTCCTTCCCCGCTTCGGTGTAGTAGTAGATCCGGGTGATCCCCTCCACGATGAAACAGAGCTCCCGGGGTATTTTCGCCGCTTCCATCAGCCGGGCTCCCTTCGGCAGACTTCGGGCGCGGGTGGCCTGCTCGATACGCCCGACTTCCTCCGGGCTTAGGGTACCGAACTGCCGTAGATAGTGAATTAATTCGTCCATAAGGGTGCTTGCTTGGCGTCTACGTAGTAAGGTGCGGGGCGGGGGGTAGGTTGATGCGCCGGACGCGCTTATTTTTGGGCGCCGGAGCGCAGGAAAATTGCCTATCCGACAAACCGCAACAATTCCGGGCACCAATTCCCCAAGCCCGAACGTTGGCATACCTTTACCGATCTCTATGCGGTTCCCTACTACCCTGCTCACCTTCCTGTTCATCGCGTTCTCCTGCGTCCACGCTCAGGTAGAGACGGCTACGCTGACCGGCCGGGTGACGGACCTGGTGACGGAGGCCCCCGTGGATTACGCCACCGTCTACGTGCGCGGCGCTACTACGGCGGTGGAGAGCAGCGAAACCGGACGCTACGTGGCCAGCGTACCCGCGGGGGAGGCCTTCGTCCTGGTTTTTAGCCGCATCGGCTACCGGGAGACCGAGGTACGGGTCGAGGAAATGCCCGCCGGCACCCGCAAGCAAATTGACGTGGCCCTGGCACCGGTGGAGAGCGACCTGGAAGTGATCGTGCGCGAGAGCAAGGTCGAGGAAGGCGGCATGATCCGCGAGGACCCCGCCCAGCTGCGGCTGCTTCCATCCGTGACCGGCAACCTGGAAAGTCTGCTTCCCAGTATCGCCCTGGGCGTGAGCAGCGGCGCCGGCGGCGAATTGACGAGCCAGTACAACGTCCGCGGGGGCAACTACGACGAAAACCTGGTCTACGTCAACGACTTCGAGATCTACCGCCCCCAGCTCATCCGCCAGGGCCAGCAGGAAGGACTCACCTTCGCCAATCCTAAACTGATGCGCAGCCTGAGCTTCAGTTCGGGCGGCTTTGAAGCGCGCTACGGAG
Source organism: Lewinella sp. IMCC34191 (assembly GCF_003390935.1). Classification (GTDB taxonomy): domain Bacteria; phylum Bacteroidota; class Bacteroidia; order Chitinophagales; family Saprospiraceae; genus Neolewinella. The sequence continues at coordinate 61,800 of NZ_QNQZ01000017.1, forward strand.
ATAAGCTTTCCTCGGTACTGGACATTAAGTACAAGCGCCCCGACAGCCTGCGCGCCTCCCTGGAGGGCAGCCTGCTCGGCGCTTCGGCCCATCTCGAAGGCAGCAAGCGATTGGGCCGCACCAGCTACCAACGCCTTCGCTACCTGGTGGGGGCTCGTTATAAAACGACCAGCTACCTGCTAGGCTCCCTCGAAACCACCGGCGAGTACCTGCCCAATTTTTTCGATGTACAGGCCTACGTTACCTACGACTTCAACCGCACCCTCCAATTAGGCCTGCTCGGTAATTACAACCGCAGCATCTACAACTTCAGCCCCGATGTACGGCAGACGGCCTTCGGCGGATTTTTCCAGACGCTCGTGCTGCAGGGTCAGTTCGACGGCGACGAACGCGACGACTTCGCGACCCAGATGGGCGGCCTGTCGCTAACCTATATTCCCGAGCGCAGCGAGAACCCCCTGTTCCTGAAGTTCCTCACCTCCGCTTTCCGCAGCAACGAAAACGAATCGATCAGTATCGCGGGGCGCTACGTTTTGGGTGAGCTCGACACCAACCTCGGCTCCGAAACCTTCGGCGAAGTGACGGGCGTCGTTGGCAACGGCCTGCAGCAGGAGTATGTCCGTAACCTGCTCGACATCCAGGTGTACAACGCCGAGCTACGCGGCGGTCTCGAACTCAACGGCGGAGACGAGGAAACCACCAGGGCCCACTTCCTGCAGTGGAGCGTCAAGGCGCAGCATGAGCGCGTCAACGACTACATCAACGAGTGGGAGCGCCTGGATTCGGCCGGCTACAGCCTGCCCTTCGATGAGGATGGCGTGCGGCTGTTCAGCGTGCTCAAAACGGAGAACGACCTGGTGAGCAACCGCTTCAGCGCCTTCTTCCAGGACACCTACACCTGGCGTAAGGAAGACCGGGCCGATATCCGCCTCAGCGCGGGCGTCCGGGCGGTGGCCTGGGATCTGAACGACCAGGTCGACGTCAGCCCCCGCGCGCAGTTGCTGTACAAACCCCTGGGCAAGGCCGCCGACATCACCTACAAACTGGCCGGGGGCATGTACGTCCAGCAGCCCTTCTACCGGGAGATGCGCGCGCCCGACGGTACGGTCAATACCGACCTGCGCAGTCAGAAATCGATCCACGTGGTCGGAGGTATCACCAGTGATTTCTACTACGGCAAGCGCAACCCGAAAAAATTCCGGCTGATTACCGAGGCGTATTACAAATCTCTTTGGGACCTGGTCAGCTACGAGATCGAGAACGTCCGCATCCAGTATTCCGGCCTGAACGACGCCACCGGCTACGTGGCCGGCCTGGATTTCCGGCTCAACGGCGAGTTCGTCCCCGGAGCCGACAGCTGGCTGAACCTCAGCCTCCTCCGGGCCCGCGAAAGCCTTACCGCCGTGCAGCACCGTGAAGTAACGGGACGTACCGAGGAAGGCGAAATTATCTATGAGGAGAAGGAATACGTTCCCCGCCCTACCGATCAGCTCTTCCAGCTTTCCCTCTTCTTCCAGGACTACCTGCGCGATAACCCCAACTTCCGCACCCACGTCAACCTCACCGTTGGCGGCGGCTTGCCCTACGGCATCCAGGGCAACAACCGGGAGGTACGCAACACCCTGCGCTTCGATACGTACCACCGCATCGATATCGGCTTCAGCCTGCGCCTTTTCGACCGCGACGAATCCCGCCGGGCCCGCACCTCCCCCCTCCGATTCACCCGGTCGACCTTCCTGAGCATGGAGGTCTACAACCTCATGAACGTTGGCAACCAGGCAGGCACGACGTGGATCAAAACCATCTTTCAGCAGCAGTATGCCGTCCCCAACCGGCTGACCGGGCGGCGGGTGAACCTTCGCTTGCTGATGGAATTCTGATCGGCCACCGAAAATATAAATTAGCCGGCCGCGAATGTTTCGATTTTGGCCATTCCATCTCACATTCTGCCAAAACAGGTGTCAAACCCAACGCAGACATATGAAGCGCACATTTTTAGGCGTAAACCTACCAGTGTTTGTTCATAGTGTCTCTACGCGGTTTGCCAACCTGAATATTACGTAAGAAGCAAACCGTATTTAAAGCCAGCTTTTCCGGGATCATCTCCGAAAAGGCTGGCTTGTTTGTTATATTGCTGGACCGGCTAACCGGGCACACCAGTATAACCCAATGCGTTTCGCCGACCTAATTAGTCTCCTGGGCTTAATTCAGGGCATATTGCTGTCCGCCGTCATTCTGCGGGCTGATAAACCCCGGCGTCCGACGCTCCTGCTGGGTCTGTTCATCCTGACGCTGAGCCTGCGCATCTTGCCCTTTTTGCTGTATCGCCTGCCGCTGGGAGCCAGCTTTCCCGTGGTCCGTTGGCTCCCCCTCTACTTCTGGTATGCTTCTCTCCCCTTGCTTTACCTGTATATTAAGCGACTGACCGGTAGGCTTTGCTGGCACCGGGACTGGCAGCACCTGATCCCCGGCATGGTAGAGTTCTTAGTCCTCTCCGGCGTGCTATATGCAGAAATCACGCACGAGGAGCCCCTGTGGGGCTCCGGTGACGTACAGCTCTTCTTGACCCTCTATTTCCTCTTGGCGATCGGGCCCGCCCTACTGTACGGATACCTGATTCTGGCCCTGCTCAAACGCAGCCATTCGGGCATCACGCAATACTATTCCAATCTGGTCGGCAAGGACCTAGTCTGGCTCAAAGTCTCAGTGGTCTACCTCATCGCCTTCGCCGTCCTCTACAGCTTCTTACGCTTCGGCCCCGTACCGGTGAGCCTTGATGCGATCGCCATATTTGGCGCCATAGCCAATACGACGGCCGTGTATTATCTCACCATCCACGGCTTACGGCAGTTTGCACTCCACGACACGGAATTTCTCCGGCACGAACCCCCGCCCGGTCCGAAGGAAGCCACGCCAATTAAGGAGCCCGAAGAGGAGCCGGCCCTTTTTGCTACCGTAGACAATTACGTCCGTCGGCAACGCCCGTATCTCGATCCCCAACTCACGATTGCCGACCTGAGCGAGGCCCTCCAGATCAGCGAACGGAACCTGAGTCGGATAATCAACTCCGGCAGCGACCACCACTTCAACGCATACATCAATCGCTACCGGGTGGATTATGCCGTGGCGTTACTACAGGACGAGGCCTACGATCACTATAACCTGGCCGGTATCGCCGACGAATCGGGCTTCAATAACAAAGCCACCTTCTACCAGGCCTTCAAGCGGTGCGGCTACGAAAGCCCCGGGATGGTTCGGAAACTGCGTTCACACGATTCCAAAGTCATTTGAGGGTCGCGTAGCACCTCACCATTTGGTGTAGACCCGGTCGACATCTAAAAATAATTTAGTATGCATTTCGGCTCAATTGGTACAAATTGTCACAAGCCTGTTCAGATTTCCGCCACATCCGGGAAATTGGCGGAAATGTTGACAACGTAATGGGAAGAATGGGGGACATTTGAACCTCCTTAGTTGACCTTAAACCCCCACGTTGATTTGCTTAACAACCCAAATTGTTCCGGTGGCAAGCGTGATGCGACCTGGGATCGGCTGCTGCGGCTGATGCAGGAAAACAAACCCTACCGCAACCCAAAACTCGTCCAGCGGGATATAGCTACGCAGTTGCACGTCAGTAACCGTACGCTAAGCCGCCTACTCAACGAAAATGCTGGCCTGAATTTCAACTCGTTCATCAATCGCTTTCGCGTCTGGGAGGTCTGTGTGCTGCTGCGCGACGAAAAGCTCCATTACCTCAGTCTGGAAGCCCTGGCCCAGATGGCCGGCTTCAACAGCCGCGCCGTCTTTTACCGCTGCTTCAAAAGCATGACCAAAATGAGTCCGGCCGAGTACCGGACGCACGTCAAATAACCAAGTTGTTTGTTCCATAGTGTGTATATGTACCTTGCCGCCGCCACCCCCGGGTTTGCGGCGGTTTTTTTGCGGCGGAGCGCAGGTAAAATGCCTTTTTACAACCGGCCGGATCGTGGAAACGCGACGTAAAAGAAGACCGCGGCGGTTACGCCCACCAGTCCCGGCACCCGCCATATGGCCCACCAGTCGTGACTGCCGTCGGCCAGTAGGTTAGCGCTGACCGTTTCACCCGCGATCCAACTGCCGAGAAAGGCCCCCAAACCTAAATTGGCGAAGGAGATGAATCCCTGCGCGGTATTTCGCAGGTAGGGTGGCACCCGATTGTTGACGTAGATCTGAGCGGCAATGATGATCCAGGCAAAGGCTACCCCCTGGACCACGATACCGGCGTAAAGCAGCCATTCCTGCTCCCCCGGCCGGCCGATCCCGAAGGCGAAATAGCGGAGCCCCCAGGCCATCAGGCCCCAGAAGATGATGCTCCGGAAGCGGAACCGACGGAAGATGAAGGGCATGGCCAGTACGACGGCGATCTCGAAGAACTGCCCCAGCGCCATCTTGGCAGCGGCGGCCGTCCAGCCAACCTCATTGAGGAAGGGATTCAGGAAGCTGTAGTAGAAGGCGGAAGGAATACAACTGGCGAGTAACGCGATCACCAATACCACCATGCCCCGCTCCCGGAAGATGCCCCTCACCTCCTCCCCCCGCAGCGTGGCCCAGTTGAAGCCCGGCTCCGGTGGCGTGTGCGGCAGGAAGAAGGAATAGCCGGCCAGCACCAGTGCCCCGAAGCCGCCACACAGTACGGGTACGGGTGAGTTCTCGATCCCGAACACACTCAGTAGTACGCCGACGATCATGAAGGAAACGGTTCCCCAGACCCGGATCAGCGGATACTCCTGGGCCGGTCGTTCCAGGTGGTAAAAACACATGGCGGCCGCGAGGCTGAAGGTCGGGATAAAGCACAGGTTGAACAGCAACATCCACCCGTAGAACCAGGCAAAGCTGGTGGTGAAGTAGCAGGCAATAAGGGCCAGTCCCCCGATGGTATTGAGCACGCCCATCATCCGCTCGGAGGCATAGCTCCGGTCGGCCAGCCATCCCATCAGCGGTGGCGTCACGGTAGCGGCGATCGCGTTGGTCGCGTAGATCATGCCTACCTGGAATCCGGTGAAGTGCAGGCTATCCAGCAGGTAGGTACCCAGGTTGATCAGCCAGCTCGACCAGACGGCGAACTGGAGAAACAGCAGGAGGGAGAGGCGGGTACGCAGCCCTCTCCCCCGGCCCCTCTCCGTAGGAGAGGGATGACCCTTCGATGATGCTTGTTGACTGACGACTTAGTTGTTAGAGGTACTGAAAGTTGGCGGAGACGGGTGCGATCTGGTTGTGGTTATACATTACAATCCTTTCGCCTCTATCGGTAGACAAAGCGGGTCTCCTCCCCTCTCCCCCGGCCCCTCTCCGTAGGAGAGGGGTGACACTTCGATGATGTTTTTGGAATGACGGCTTAATGGTTGGAAGTGCTATATATGAGCGGAGACATTCGTGGTCTGGTCAGGCTTATAATTTACGACCACCTTGTCCATTACTGGAAAACAACAAGGGTTTGCTCCCCTCTCCCTTACAATTCCAACCGCTCCCCCACCCGGTCCGCGATCTTCTTCACCACCCCGTCCTCGAAGGGGTTTTCCAGACCGGCCAGCTTGACCAGTTCCAGAAAAGACTTCGATCCGCCGGCCTTGCAGAGCTTGACGTAGCTGTCCCAGGCCGAGGCGTGGTCCTTCTCGTCCAACAGGTGAAACTGGAACGCGCAGATCTGGGCCAAACAATAGTCGATGTAGTAAAAGGGAACACTGAAGATATGCCCCTGGCTCTGCCAGAAGGTTCCGGCCTGTAGGTGGTCGTTATCGCTGTAGTCGAGGTGGGGCAGATACGTACCTTCCATCTCCTTCCAGATCGCGTTGCGGCCGGCGTTGTCCAGCTCGGGATTCTCGTACACCCGGTGCTGGAACTCGTCAACGGCACACCCGTAGGGTAGGAAACGGAAGGCACCCGCCAGGTGGCTGAAGTAGTACTTCTGGGTATCCTCCTTGAAGAAGCCCTCCATCCAGGGGTAGGTAAAGAACTCCATGCTCATCGAGTGGATCTCGGCGGCGTCGAAGGTGGGCCAGTTGTACTCCATCGGGCGCTGGTCCCGGCTGCTGTACACCTGGAAGGCGTGGCCGAACTCGTGGGTGAGCACGTCGATGTCGTGGCTGGTGCCGTTGAAGTTGCTGAAGATGTACGGTGCCTGGTACTCGTTGATGAAGGTGCAGTAGCCGCCGGGCGCCTTTCCGTCCTTGGCTTCCAGGTCCATCAGTTTGCGGTCCTGGAGGATTTGGAAGAACTCGCCGGTTTCCTCGCTTAGTTCGCGGTACATTTTGTCGGCGTGGGCGACGATTTCCGCGGGGCTGCCCTTGGGGGTGGGGTTACCGTCGGGAAATCGAAAGGACAGGTCGTAGTACCGCAGCCGGTCCACGCCGAGGCGCTCGCGTTGCTTTTCGTACAGCCGCTGGGCGATGGGGACGATGTGGTCGCGGATCTGCCGGCGGAAGTTGGCTACTTCGTCCGGACCGTAATCCGTGCGGTTCATATTGGCGTAGCCGAGGGCTACGTAGTTGTCGTAATCGAGCTTGTGGGCCATTTGGGTGCGTAAGCCCACCATTTCGGCGTAGATGTCTTCGAGCCGCTTGCGGTTGTCGGCGAACCAGCCCCACTTGGCCGTGCTGGCCTTTTTGCGCTTTTCGCGGTCGGCCACCTGCTCCAGGGGCGCGATGCTGGACAGATTGTAGGTCTTTCCGTCCAACTCGATTTCGGCACCGCCGCGCATTTCGGTGAATTCGCTGCTTAGCTTATTGACCGCCTGGAGCTCTTCGAGGATTTCCGGGCGGAAGGTATTCAGGCTCACCTTGGCCGAATCGAAGAGCTGTTTTCCGAACTTCAGTTCGATGGATTCGCGGTGGGGGCTCTCCAGCAGGGCGCGGTAATAGTCGATCCGCCACTGCTCGGTACGGGGGAGGTGCGTGTCGAACCACTCTTTCTCCGCCTTGTAAAATTGGTCGCGGGTGTTTATACTGTAGCGGATATAACCGATGTTATAAGCAGTGGCGACGCTCGCGCGGATGGCATCGATCTGCTCGACCGCGGCAATGGCATCGTTGACGCTTTCGGCTTCGCGCAATGCAACAAGTACGGTCTGAAACGCATTTTCAAGCCGATCAAGGTCCGGTCGCTTATATTCGAATTCCGGAAAAGTAATTTGTGCCATGAAGATTGGTGTGAATTAAAAGTCTTTAAACCTGCGCTCCGCCGCCCTTAAACGTAACCCCACACCGCCACCCTATAGTTCACCTATGCTCGGACAGTCGCTCAAGCAATCCCAGCTCCAGAAGCTCAGCCCCCGGCAGATTCAGCTGATGCAGCTGATGCAACTGCCGCTGTACGAACTGGAGCAGCGGGTGAAGGAAGAACTGGAGCGCAACCCCACCCTGGAAGAAGCCCCGCCCGAGCCCGCCGACGGCCCCCTCGACCGCGACGCCCAGGAAGCCGACCAGAAGCAGGACGACCCCTTCGAAATGGAGGAGCTTTTTCAGCAGTACATCGACGACGACCCTACGAATTACCAGCAGTCGAGCAGCAGCGACGAGACCTACGACGCCCCCGGCAGCTACACCGCCGACGAGAGTTCCTTCTTCGAATACCTCGAAGGCCAGCTCGCCAACCTCGAGTTCGATACGCCACTGGATCGCACCATTGCCCTGCAGATCATCGGAAATCTCGACGATGACGGCTACCTGCAACGCCTGCCCAGCGCCATCGCCGACGACCTGCTGATCAACTACAACGTGGAGGTCGACGTCCGCCGGATCAAAAAGGTGCTGAAGATCGTCCAATCGCTCGAGCCGGCGGGTCTGGCCGCCCGCAATCTGCGGGAGTGCCTGCTGTTGCAGCTCAATAGCAAAGTCGATAACGGAGAGGATCTCGATGCCCACCACTTCGCCGACCTCGTACTCGCGCAGAACATCATCCGTGAGCACTTCGAGCTCTTCACTAAAAAGCACTACGACAAGCTGCGGGAGAAACTGCAGGTAGACGAGGACGAACTACGGGACGCCCTGAACGAGATCCTGAAGCTGAACCCGAAGCCCGCTTCCGGCCTGAGTGGCCGGGCCGGTGGACGCGCGGCCCGCGTGGTGGTGCCCGACTTCCTGGTCACCGTCCAGGACGGCGAACTGAAGCTGCGGCTGACCGCCCGCAACGCCCCCGACCTCAAGATCAACGATTACTACCAGCAGCAGCTGGCCGAATACCGTCGCAAGCAGAAAGAAAGTGGCAAACTGACCACCGCGCAGAAGCAGGCCGCGGGCTTCATCCGGCAGAATATCGACTCCGCCAGCTGGTTCATCGAGGCCATTCAGCAGCGGCAGCAGACCTTGTACAGCGTGATGCACGCGATCGTCCGCTACCAGGAAGAATTCTTCCGTACCGGCGATACAAAGACGCTGCGGCCCATGATCCTCAAGGATATCGCCGGGCCGACCGAGCTCGACATCAGCACCGTGAGCCGGGTGGTCAACAGCAAGTTCGTCCAGACGGACTACGGAACCTTCTCGCTGCGGGAATTCTTCAGCGAGGGCATGACCAACGACGAAGGCGAGGAGGTGAGCACCACGCAGGTCAAAAAAGTCCTGGGAGAGATAATCGCCCAGGAAGATAAGCGCAAGCCCCTCAACGACAGCAAGCTACAGCGTGAATTGAAGGAGGCCGGCTACGATATCGCCCGGCGGACCGTGGCTAAGTACCGGGAGCAACTGGGCCTGCCCGTTGCCCGGTTGCGGAAGGAGCTGTAACAAACATCTACGGCTGCAATCCGTACTATGGCGGCCCCAAGAAACAAGCTGCTTATGCCCAATACCGAGACCGTCGTTAACAACCAGGAAAAGAACCGCTTCGAAATCACGCATGGTTCCCAGCTCAGTAAGCTGGAGTATCGCATGAAGGACGGCGACCTGATCGACCTCGTGCATACGGAAGTTCCGGAGGATCTTTCCGGACAGGGTATCGGTGGCAACCTGGTCAAAACCGCGCTGCAGTACGCCCGCGACAATGACCTCAAGGCCATCCCCTCCTGCCCCTTCGTCGCTTCCTACGTGGAGCGCCACCCGGAGTGGGAGGATGTGACGGTCGAGCCGTAGATGCTGACCTTACTGCTGCTTGCCCTGGTCGTCCAGCTAATCGCCTGGTGCTTCGTTTTCTACCGGGCGCTGGATCCGGTGGCGGAGCCCGCCAAACACGACGAGCCCGTCTCCGTACTGATCTGCTTTTACAATGAAGCACCGACGCTGGAAGCGTGCCTGCGGGGTATTCTGCGCCAGCACCATCCCCACTTCGAACTGATCGCCGTTGACGATAACTCGACCGACGGATCGGGGATGATCGCCGCGGGTATTGCCGCGGAGGACGACAGGCTGCGCATCATCGACCCCGGCGATACGAACCCCGGCAAACGGGATGCCCTGCGGGCCGGACTCCGGGCCGCGGAGCACGACCTGGTGTTGCTGACGGATGCCGACTGCGTACCCGCCAGTGACGATTGGCTGACGCGTATGACCCATCCCTTGACCGGTTCGGATGAGGTGGTCCTCGGTTGCGGACCGCTGCGGGGCGGCAACGGACTGCTGGCCGCCTGGCAACGCTACGAGGCGACCTACGTCGCGCTGCACTACCAGGGGCTGGCCCGCCGCAACCTGCCCTACATGGGCGTGGGAAGAAACCTGGCGTACCAACGGGCCTTTTTCCGGCGGGCGGGCGGTCTTCCCCCCGCGGAACAATTGGCCGGCGGCGACGACGACCTCATCGTGGGTCACCACTCCCGGGCGCGCACCACGGCGCGGGTGACCGATCCGGCGGCCTGGACCTACACTACACCCGTGCCGACCTTCGCCGGATACATCCGGCAAAAGCTCCGCCACCAGTCCGTGGGCCTGCATTACCGCGGGGCGCACCAGGCCGTGCTGGTGGGGCTGGCGCTCAGCCACGGCATCTTTTACCTGCTGGGGTTCATCCTGCTCTTCGGTCCGCTCTGGACGTGGGCGGTGGGTATATACGCGCTGCGCGCGCTATTCGTGCTGGCTACCTACGCCCACGGGCCGGTGCGCCAGTTCCTGGGCGGGGGCACGGGGCTTCAGCTCTTTGGCAACCTGGTACTCGTCTTAATTTTCGACCTCTTTTACTCCGTACACTACCTATTCCTCCTGGCGGCTACCTTCTCCAGTCGGAGTAGCTGGTAGGCCGGAGGCCGCGCCGCCGTATCTTGGCGGCCGGATGAAGCAGAACCGACGGAAAAGGCAGGCCCTCTGGCTGCGGCGTACCCGCAGCGTGCACCGCTGGACCGGGGTGGCGCTGTTTCTTTTCTTCTTCGTGATCGGTGTCACCAGCGTCCTGCTGGGCTGGAAAAAGGACAGCGAGTGGATCATGCCCTCCACGTCCTCCGGCACCGAGCTTCCCCTCACCGAATGGCTCCCCACCGCCGAGTTGCTCACCATCGCCCAGACGGCCCTGGTGGATTCCCTCGGCCCGGAATACTCCCCCGCCATCGACCGCATCGACTACCGGCCGGGGAAGGGGTCCCTGAAATTCCTCTTCGAGGGCCACTACGGCGAGGTCCAGCTGGACGGGGCTACGGGCGCCGTCCTGAGCGTCGGCATCCGCCGCGCCGACTTCATCGAGCACATCCACGACGGCAGTATCGTCAACGATCCGTTCAAGCTGGTGTATTCGAGTTTGATGGGGGTGGCTACGGTGGTGTTTACGGTTAGTGGGTTTTGGTTGTGGTATGGGCCTAAGCGGATGCGGCGGGGGTGATCGAGGGTTTGGGTAAGATGGCTCACGGGCTCCTCCGGCCTACGGATCCGTGGCAGCGTAACGTTTCGCAATACGTACCTTAGGGGGCACACACCCATCAATAGCTGTACACGCCTCAACTAGCAAGCCCGAAATTGTTGCGTTTCATGACACGTCGGCCAGGGGGTGGATAGACGTTAATTATGGCGTGGGTATTGTGGGTGTATGCGCAATGCGGGTATGCAATTGTTGGGCGAAATGCCGGCATCAAAGCCGGCACCAAACATACCACTTTGATAAACAGATATAGACTTCAGGAGCTAATTAGCATCAAATTCCATAAAGGCAGTAAAATGAAGTTTTTGTTATTCTTTGTGTCTATCGTTTTTTTGACTTGCAACAAAACCTCGCTGGTTACAGCATCTAATTTTGATTCAGAAGTGAGGACGATAACAGATGATGAAAAAGAATTGCTTGACTCACTTAATTTCGAATTATCCGTCTTAGGTATAGTCTTGGAGAAAACTCCGTCCAAGATTAAGAGATTAGCAAGGACGTACGGAGAGTACAATTATACAACCAAGAATATAGAGTATACGACTAAGGTACACGAAGGGATATCTTTTGAGTGCACTAACAAGACTGCTCATGAACTAACTGAAAAATTCAGAGAAGAGCTCAGAAAAGAAGGATATTTAATGTACAAATCAAAAAAAAATTATACGTTTAAGCCGGATGAAGTTTCTATTATCAAATCACAGAATCAATTTGATATAATCCGAATAGAAGATACACGAGCACTAAACTATGAATTAAAAAACACTGATATTATCACAAAGCTTCAAGAATGGAATACAAACTACCCCTTCCAGATAACTGGGGCTTCAAATGACTGGCTTAGTGCAAATTTTGTGGGCGAGCTGCCGAAAAATTCGATGGCTTTTGCAAAAGAGATGTATGAATTCTGTCCTGATATTGTCGAACAGGGAACGGATACGATTGAGAAACTAGAGTCTGAAACAAAAAGGACTAATCAATTATATCTCTGGTGGGATTAAGAATAGAGGTATGTATTTCAAGTTGATATTGAGAAGAAGTCAGAAGCAATGTTTGAATCAGGTAGAATAAGTCAGAACTGGCAACGCTGAGTTATGGAGCCAGACCATAAACGGAAAATTGCATTTCGTGCCCAAGAATAGATTCGCCCAACATTGCGCCAACGCCATTAAGTTAAGCCTACCGGCTGGCCCTTGGATGTCATGCTGGCCGTTAGTTTTCGCACGTTCGACAGCTAGGTCGTCCAACGCGTATCTTCATGGCATAGTAACCTCGTCCGGCCG
>NZ_QNQZ01000018.1 GCF_003390935.1 Lewinella sp. IMCC34191
CATTCGGCGGAGCTGGAGCTCCGCCACCCTGATCACCCCCGGGTCCCGAAGCTCCAGCTTCGGGCCTCTCACAGCGAGGCAATGAACATAACTGGCTCAGTATTGGGTGCCTCCAAGTAATGCCAACTTCTCCTTTTAGCGGAGGGGGAGCTCCGCCACCGTGCCCTAAATACAAAACGGCGACAGACCGAAGTCCGTCGCCGTTCGCGAAAGGGATAAAGTATCCGTTATTCAGGAACGGTAAGGGTACCGTCCTGGGCTTTTTCCTGCAGTTGCTCGTTGGCGGTGATGCCTACCTCTACGCGACGGTTGGCGGCACGGCCTTCGTCGGTGTCATTCGAGGCGACAGGAAGGGTTTCTCCGTGGCCGACGGTCTGCATGCGCAGGCGATCGATGCCGGTTTCGGCGAGGTAATCGGCGACGCTGGCGGCACGCTGCTCGCTCAGCCGTTGGTTAGACTTATCGCTACCTACACTGTCGGTATGACCGTCGATCATGATGTCGGTCTCGGGGTACTTTTTGAATACGTCGGCCATCCGGGTGAGCTCCACCTTGGAGGCTTCGGTAAGACTGTAGCTACCGAATTCAAAGAGGATTCCGCTATCGAAGGTCACCATGATGCCCTCGCCTACGCGCTCCACTTCGGCACCTTCAATCTGCTCGATCTCTTCGGCCTGCTTATCCATGTAGTCACCGATGACGGCACCGGCCGCACCACCGACTACGGATCCGATGATGGCTCCCTTGGTACCGCTTCCGTTGTTCTTACCGATGATGCCGCCTACGACACCGCCGATAGCACCACCCGCAGCGCCGCCTTTGACGGCTTTGCTGGTATTACAGCCGGTGGCAAATACCATCAGAACGGCCAGTACGAGTACGGTGCATGATTTATAAATAGTCTTCATAATGCTTTGTTGATTTGAATGCATCTACCAAAACAGGGTATGCATACACCATGTTTGGTGAGGCTCCGTTAAGGCGCCTTAACAAGATCCGCCACGATCTTGGCCGATAGCAGGCACAGCGGTACGCCCCCACCCGGATGCACGCTGCCCCCGAGGAAGTACAGTCCGTCAATGTTCCGACTGAAGTTGGGGTGCCGCAGAAAGGCCGCCATCCGGTTGTTGCTGCTGCTGCCGTAGAGCGCACCCTGGTGGCTCCCGGTGAGGGTTTCGATGTCGGGTGGCCGAACGATCCGTTCCGCACGAATATGATCCTCCAGGTTTCCAGCCTCCCCATTATGGCGGCGGAGCGCAGGTAAAAGCCTTTCCCCCAACGTCTTCAGCACCCGTTCCCGAAGGTCCGAAACCAGGCTATCCCAATCCTGGCCGGCGTGGGCGGGGGCGTTGACCATCACGAACCAATTTTCGTGGCCGGGCGGGGCGTCCTGCGGCACCAGCTTACTGCTAACGTTGACGTAAATCGTGACGTCGTCGTGCAGATCACCTCCTTCGAGCTTCTCAAACTCGGAGGCGTAGTCGCGGCTGAAGAAGATGTTGTGCAGTCCTAGCTCGTCAAATTTTCGGTCGATGCCCCAGTAAAAGATGACCGCACTGGTGCTTTTCTGCTGTTTCAGGGTGATACCGGGTTGCTTGGCCTTGGGGAGCAGACGATCGTAGGCGAGCCAGACGTCCATATTGCACACGACGGTATCGAAGGGAAGCTCAACCCCGCTTACCCGTAGGCCTTCTACCTGCGCTCCGCCGCAATAAATTTGCTCCACCCGCTGGCCGAAGTGGTAGCGTACGCCCAACCGCTGGCCCAGCTCGTAGACGGCGGTGGTGATGTCGAACATCCCCCCGGTTGGCAGGTAGGCCCCGAAATGGTGCTCGAAGTGGGGGATCATGCTCAGCAGCCCCGGTGCCTTGTAGGGGTTACTGCCGTTGTAGGTCGCGAAGCGGTCGAAGAGCTGCACCAGCCGGGGATCATCAAAGGCCGCGGCGTGGACGTCGTGCATACTCCGGAAGAGATCCAGGCCCGGGATCTTCAGCATGGCGTAGGCCACCTGCGGATCCAGCCAGGTACCGATCTTGTGGAGGCTCTTTTCGAGGAAGGTGCGACCGGTCAGTTCGTACTTCTCGGCGGCCTTGTCCATAAATTTACGCATCGCCACCTCGCTCACGTTGAAGGTCTGAGCGGCTTCCCGGACCAGGTCATCGGTATCCGCCGGAGCGGTAAAGCGGGTTCCGTCGGGCCACCAGTAGCGGCAGACTTCGTCCAGGCGCGCGTAGTTGAAGTGGTCGCGGGGGTCTTCGCCGGCCAGTTCGAAGAGCTCGTCGACGTACTGCGGCATGGTGAAGAGGGAGGGGCCGAAGTCGAAGCGGTAGCCCCCTTCCAGCGAAAATTCGTGCAGCTTCCCCCCGGGTCCGTCGGCCGCCTCGTACACCTCCACCTCGTGGCCCTGGACGGCCAGGCGAACGGCGGCGGCGAGCCCGGCAATGCCCGCTCCGATGACGGCTGTTTTCATAGCGTCAACAACCCCGCGGCGGCTAAAGGGTTTATACTTCCTGACCGTCCACTCCACCGCTTGTCCCTCGTGGGCAAGAGGAAAGTCCGGGCAACGCAGGGCACCACGCCGGCTAACGGCCGGGGTCTTCCTCCGGGAAGGCACGGAAAGTGCAACAGAAAGCAAACCGCCTCCTTCACGGGAGGTAAGGGTGAAACCGTGGGGTAAGAGCCCACGCCTTCGCGTAGTAATACGGGATGGAGGTAAACCCCGTGGGTTGAAATACCAAACAGCAGTGCGTTCCCTCCGGGGATGCGGCCGGCCCGGTCGAACCCCAGCACTGCGGGTAGGTAGATCGAGCCGTCGGGCAACCGGCGGCCTAGATAAATGGTGGAGCGTCCTTCTTCGGAGGGGCCGACAGAACCCGGCTTACCGGAACGGTCAACTTCGGCCCCATCTTCCTCGGAGGGTGGGGCCGTTTAGTACAACGCGGTCTCCGACCGCGCCGTTCGAAGCAGCCTCCGGCTGCGAAGTACCTAATAGCTAAACCGCAGACTCCAAAGAGGATGAGCGGATTAGCGCCCAAATTTCACCGCTTCCACCTCCGGATCAAGCAGATGCAGACAGGCCTTCGGCCCATCACACCACCAGCCCCCCGGCTCCACGTAAACACGGATCGGCTGCGCCTACTCAGATTAGGGCACGGATGGCCACGGATGATCCCGCATACCTAAATTCCACGGATTTGCGCTCGGCTGCGCGGGGCGTCGTTACCCGGTTGACTTGCTCACGGAAGCACACCCCCTTGTCCATCCCGCCCTAATCCGCTAGCTTTCGTGGATGAGTCGATGCGTGTCCGTTGTTCTACTTGGCTGTTTGTTGTTGGGTTGCCAACCTCGCCCTTCCTCCAACCGGGATCCGGGGGAGCAGCCACCGAACGTCGTATTCATCCTGGCCGATGATTTAGGCTACCACGACCTGGGATTCACCGGCTCTACCTACTACGAAACGCCCAATCTCGACCGCTTGGCGGCTTCCTCCGTCGTTTTCGACCAGGCTTACGCCGGCAGTCGGGTGTGCAGTCCCTCCCGGGCGTCGATCATGCTCGGGCAGTTCACGGCTACCCACGGCATCACCGACTGGATCGGGGCACCGGCGGAAGAAGAATGGCGGCGGTACAATCGGTTCACCTCCCACCTGCCGCCGCAGTATAACCGCGTCCTCCCCGATAGCGCCCTCACCCTCGCCGAAGCCTTCCAGCAGAACGGCTACCGCACTTTCTTCGCCGGCAAGTGGCACCTGGGGGGCGCGGGGAGCATGCCCACCGACCACGGTTTCGACGTCAACGTAGGCGGAAATGATAAAGGATCCCCGGTGGGCGGCTACTTCGACCCCTATGACAATCGCGACCTCCCGAATCGGCTGCCCGGGGAGAACCTCTCCCGGCGGCTGGCCCGGGAAACCAAGGAGTTTATCTTTGGCGAACCGGGCCCCTTCTTCGCCTTCCTCAGCTTTTATGCCGTACACGGTCCCATCCAGACCACGGAGGAGGACTGGCGCTACTTTCGCAATAAGGCCGTGGAGGGCGGTAACGCCCAAAGTGCCTTCTCCATGGAACGCCGCCTGCCCATCCGCACCGAACAGGACAATCCCGTGTACGCCGGACTGGTGCGGCAGATGGACGACGCCGTGGGTATCGTGCTCGACGCCCTGGACTCCCTCGGTATTGCCGACAACACGATCGTCGTATTCACCTCCGACAACGGCGGCGTAGCCAGCGGCGACGCCTACGCCACCAGCAACTTACCCCTGCGCGGCGGCAAAGGCTACCAGTGGGAGGGCGGCATTCGGGAGCCGCTGTTCCTCCGCGTCGGAGATCGTATCCCCCACCAGACTATCAGTGAAGCCGTCATCGGGGCGGACCTCTACCCCACCCTCGTCTCCCTGTCGGGTCTTGACGTGGAGCCGCCCCAGATCATCGATGGCAAGAACCTCATGCCCCTGCTGCGCGACGACGACTGGCCCGAACGCGCACTCATCTGGCACTACCCCCACTACGGCAACCAGGGTGGCGACCCCAGCTCGGTGATCCGGCGCGGCGACTGGAAGCTCATCCACTACTGGGAAGACGGGCACGACGAGTTGTACCGTTTGGGCGGCGGAGCGCAGGAAAAAGCGGATCTCGCAAACGATCAACCCGATCGCGTCGAGGAACTTCGCACCGAATTGTTGACTTTCCTGGAGGACAGGGGTGCCGCCTACCCCCGCCCGGATCCGGAATTTGATTTAGCCCTATTCCGGCAAAAAGAGATCTTCTACCGGGACACGCTCCTGCCCCGCTTGGAAAACCAACGCCGGGAGATGTTCCGGGAAGATTGGTCGCCCAACGCGGACTGGTGGGGCAGCCGACCGGAATAGATCCGGCGGCAATAAGATATCCTACGCTACGGCCTTTAGGGGTAATCGTTGCCCCTCACTTCGCTCGGGTGCGTTCGGACCAGGAGGTCCTCAACCCGGGGTGATAGCACCTAGGGTACGCACGGTTATGGGTGGAGGATTTCCAGTCCGACTGCTCGCGACCGCCGTGTCACACTTATCCCTCGCTCCGCTCGGGTGCGTTCGGACCTGAGGTCCTCAACCCGGGGTGTTAGCACCTAGGGTACGCACGGTTATGGGTGGAGGACTTCCAGTCCGACTGCTCGCGACCGCCGTGTCACACTTACCCCTCGCTCCGCTCGGGTGCGTTCGGACCGGGAGGTCCTCAACCCGGGGTGTTAGCACCTAGGGTACGCACGGTTATGGGTGGAGGACTTCCAGTCCGACTGCTTGCGACCGCCGTGTCACACTTACCCCTCGCTCCGCTCGGGTGCGTTCGGACCGGGAGGTCCTCAACCCGGGGTATTAGCACCTAGGGTACGCACGGTTATGGGTGGAGGACTTCCAGTCCGACTGCTTGCGACCGCAGTGTCACACTTACCCCTCGCTGCGCTCGGGTGGGTTCGGACCGGGGGGTCCTCAACCCGGAATGGCCGGCACCGACTGCGGGAATCGTCACGGGCGGAGGACCTCCAGGTCCGACTGGGAGCTAGTCACTGAGGAGCGGTCATGACTCGGGTTTGCGGTATGGTACCCCTCGCTGCGCTCGGGTGCGTTCGGACCGGGAGGTCCTCAACCCGGGATGGTAGCTTCGAAGATGGCCTCGGTGATGGGTGGCACCTTCGTACTTTGTATTTCGTACTTCAAACCTCGTACTTCCTACAGCGCGTGCGGCGCCACCTTACCGCCCTCCAGCTCCTTCTTATCCTTCCACTGCACGATCATCATCTTACAGGGCTTGCCGTCGAGGGGGCCGGATTTGTGTCCTTTCTCGTCCTTGGTGCCCTGGTCGGCGCCGAAACTGAGTTCGCCCTCGCGCATCTCGACGCGGGTGCCGTCCATGGTTTCTACCCACCAGCCGCCGCTGAGGGGAATGATCCACTGGGGGGCGGGGTTTTCATGCCAGTCGCCATCGAAATCGGCGGGTAGTTCGCTGAAGATGATCTGGGTGGCGCCTTTGGTCAGCTTGTTGTTCCACTGCTTGTCGGAGTCGCCGCCCATGCTCTCAAGGTTGAAGTCGGTGAGGTACTCTTTCTTCTGCTTGCTGGTGCCGTCTTTATCGGTGTAGACGTGCCAATAGGGAATCTTGGGTTTTTCTTGGTCGGCCATGGTTGCGCTATTTTCTGGTGCAACGCGGTTTCCAACCGCGAGGTTCCGCCGCCAGCGCACTCGGAGAGTGCGTTTTACATCGCTGTTGGAAACAGCTTTGTACTGGCGCTGTCGGAGGCAGCGTTATAGCAGGGCGGCGCCGAAGACGCCGGCGGAATCGCCGAGCTTGGGCTTCAGGAATTTGGTGTCCATGCGGGGGTTGAAAAGGTGATCGACCACCTGGGGTACGCCGTATTCGTAGAGCTCGTCGATGTTGCCGAGGCCGCCGCCTAGCACGACGACGTCCGGGTCGAGGACGTTGATGATATTGGCGATGCCTTTGGCGAAGAAGTGGAAGAAGCGTTCGAGGGTGCGCGTTGCCGCCGGGTCATTGCCGCCGCGGTGACGGGGCACGATATCGCGCATGCTCAATGCATTACCGCTCATGCGCAGGTAGTAGCGCTCGAGGGCCGGGCCGGCGATGATCTGCTCCGTACAGCCTACCCGGCCGCAGTAGCAGTGACCGCCGGAGTGGTCGAGGAAGGTATGCCCCCACTCGCCCCCGATGCCCTGTGCTCCGGCTACGATCTTCTGATTCACCACGACCGCGCCGCCCGTGCCGGTACCGAGGATGACGCCGAAGACGACCTTCGCATCCGGTGCCTGCTCGGGGACGCAGCCCATGAGTGTTTCGGCTACGGCAAAGCAGTTGGCGTCGTTGGCCAGGGTGACGGGTTTATTCAGCAACTTCTCCAGGTCGCGGCCCAGCGGCTGGCCGTTCAGGACGACGGTATTGCTGTTCTTCATTAGGCCGGTCGGCGGGTCGATCGTACCCGGGGTACCAACTCCGATGTGCTCGGCGCTGAGGCCGGTAACCTCCTCCAATTGATCGACGACGCGCTTAATATTACCGATGATGTGATCGTAGCCTTTCTCCCGTTCGGTGGGGATACGCCGTCTTTCGATGACGTCTCCCATATCGTCCATTACGACACCTTCTATTTTGGTTCCGCCGAGATCTATGCCGAATTTCATGGTCGTGGTTTCCGCCAAAGTATTGCTTTTTGGTTGAGTTAAGTATTCGTTCCGGCATTCCCATTCTTCCTGCGCACCGCCGCAAAAGTATAATGGATCAGGCAGCGGACGGCTAAGCTCATTCTTTAGGCAGCATGGCCTTCCGTATCAGCAGGTAAAAAACCGGACCGACAACGGGCAATAACAGAATGGCGTACACCACCGAATTACTGAGCCCCGCCGCCGTGCGAGCGGCCATGTCGCGGCGCGCCAGTTTCATGATCGGTCGGTAGATCAGTACGCCAACCAGGATCAGGATGACCAGAATATAAGCGAATTGGGTGGGCACGGTGGGTCTTTATCTTTCTGAACCCGGAGGGGAAGGCCTTGTTTCAATCCGTATGACTACACTCCAAGCTGGCGACCAGGCACCTGCGTTTACGGGGACCCTACAGGACGGTTCGACTGTATCGCTCTCCGACTACGCCGGGAAGAAACTCATTATTTTCTTTTATCCGAAAGACGACACCCCCGGCTGTACGGCGGCGGCCTGTAGCCTGCGCGACTACCACGGCGATCTTAAGAAGGCGGGCTACGAACTACTCGGCATCAGCCCCGACAACCCGAAGAAACACCAAAAATTCATCGATAAATACGACTTACCCATGCCGCTGGTCGCCGACGAAGATCACCGGATCATGGATGCTTTCGGCGTGTGGGGGCCGAAGAAATTCATGGGTCGAGAGTACGACGGCGTCCACCGGACCACCTTCGTCATTGACGAACAGGGCAAGATCGAGCGTGTAATTACCAAGGTTAAGACCAAGACGCACGCCGCCCAGCTACTCGAAGAAGCCTAGATGTTGTGGTTTGTCTGGGAAGGCATTCGGGCGGGTCTGGTACTCTCCCTGCTGGTCGGGCCACTGGTCGTCCTCCTGGTACAGCTGAGTCTGCGCCGGGGCACGGTTGCCAGTTTTGCCGCCGCCCTGGGCATCTGGACCAGTGACGTACTCTACATCTCCCTTTCGCACTTCGGACTGGAAGGTCTCGAACGACTACTCGACTACGAATACATCCACGAGATCGTCGGTACCATCGGCTCTATCCTGCTGATCGGTGTCGGGGTGGTCATGTGGTACCGCAAGCCGCCCAACCTCAAAGCCAAGCGGATCATGCCCTCCCGCCGCGGCCTCCTGAGTGCCTGGTTCCAGGGCTTCGCGCTCAATACGTTCAACCCCTTCACGGCATTTTTTTGGTCCACCTTCGTCGTAACGCAGGTACACAACCGTAACCTACTGTCGTACGAACCGCTGGCGGTATACGGAGGCATCATGGGTACGATTATCATCGCCGACTCGTGTAAGGTGCTCGGGGCACGCAAGATCCGGGAACTGCTACGGCCGGCGACCATGCTGCGGGCCCAGCGGGCGGGGGCGGTTGCCCTCGGGCTTTTCGGCCTACTGCTGGCGGTGAGGGTGTGGTTCTAGACTTCCTATCTTCCTTCCATGAAGAAGCATGCTACCGTGGCGATCATCGGCGCCGGGTGCTCGGGGCTTACGGCGATCAAAAACTGCCGCGAGCGGGGCATGGAGGTCACCTGCTACGAAGCGAACGACGATATAGGCGGCAACTGGCTTTACTCCGAGCAACCGGGGCACAGCAGCGTATGCGAGACTACGCATCTCATCAGCAGTAAATCGCTGAGCGCCTACCTCGACTTTCCGATGCCGGACGATTACCCGGATTATCCCAGCCACGAGCAGGTCCTGGCCTACTTCCGGAGCTACGCCAAGCATTTCAACCTGCGGCCATACATTCAATTCAGCACCCGCGTAACCGGGGCTCATCTGCTCCCGGACCAACGCTGGCGGCTCACGACGGATACCGGCGAATCGACCGAATACGATTACCTGATCGTCGCTAACGGCCATCACCATGCCCCCCGGCACCCCGAGGACGTCCGGGCGGCCTTCACGGGACGGTATCTGCACAGCCACGATTACAAAAACAACCGGTCCTTCGCCGGCGAACGGGTGCTGGTGATCGGGGGCGGCAATTCCGGCTGCGACTGCGCGGTCGAGATCAGCCGACTGGCCCGCCGGACTGACATCAGCATCCGGCGCGCGCACTATATCCTGCCGAAGTTCTTTTTGGGCCGGCCTGTTGATACCTTCAATCAGACACTGCGCTACTTTCCCAAATTCGTTCAGCGGGGCCTACGTCGGCTCACGGTGAAGGCGATGGTGGGTGACTACGGGCAGTACGGACTGGAGTCGCCCACGGTACCCGTGACGAGCACCCACCCTACCCTGAACTCGGAACTCCTCTATAAAATTCGCCACGGCCGGGTACACCCGCGAAGGGCCATCCAGCGGGTAACGGATAAAACGGTCGCCTTCGCCGACGGGACCGAGCAAGAATACGATACCATCGTAGCGGCCACGGGCTACCGCATCACCTTTCCCTTCCTGGATCGGGTGCTGATCGATTATGAGGAAGCGGACCGCATACCGCTGTACCTGCGCATGTTCCATCCAGACTATCCCAGTCTGATTTTTATCGGGCTCTTTCAGCCGCAGGGGGCCATTTGGCCACTCGCCGACGCGCAGTCCAGGCTGGCGGCAGCGTATATGACGGGGTCCTACACCCTACCCCCCGATCTACGCGCCCGCGCCGAGGCAGACAGCGACCGCATCGACCGGGACTTCCAGCGGTCCAAGCGGCACACCATTGAGGTACACTACCACGACTTCATGTACAGGCTGGAGCGGGAACTAAGCCGAAACTGATGCCCGCTCCGCCCGGTCGCGCAGGGCTTCGTTCAGGGCAATAAAACCGGCCTTGGTATCGCTTTCCAACTTCGACCGGAATAGCGGTACCAATATGCCGAGAAAATGCTCGCCCTGTTCGAGGAGGGTTGAGCCGTCCGCCTGCGGGGTGAGCACGAAATAGTGTTCCCCGTCGAATAAGCCCCGAATGCCGAGACTCCCCAGCCAACGAAGTTCGCGGTTGGGGTCGGCCACCAATACGCGGGGTCGGAACCCGGTGCCGGCAATGGTCAATTTCAGCTTGCTCCCCACGATGGCCTCACCGCCGGCCGGCGTGATAAAGGGGTTCCATTCGTCGTAGCGGGGGAAGTCGGTCAGGATCGCCCAGATGCGTTCGGGGGTTGCCTGTATGCGGATGGAAGTGGATAATTGGAGGGGCATAACGATTGCTTTTCTCCAAAATTGGGGGGCCATTACATCCCTCCGGTTGATATAGATCAAGAAGCCCGCCCGGCGCGAATACGGCTCAGCGTCTCCGGGGTCATACCCAGCATGGAAGCCAGGTATTGCAACGGAACGGTGTTAAACAGCTCGGGGTGGTTGGCAAAGAAAGCGTCGTACCGCTGGCGGGCGGTCATGGATAAGAAGGACAGGACGCGATTCTCCAGCGTGACGAAGCAGTGCGCTATAAAGCTGCGCTCGGCCCGGGACCAGCCGGGAATCTCCCGCGCCAGTCCGGCGTAGTCGGCGGCCGAGATGACGGACATCTCGCAATCGGTAAGGGCCGTAATGGTCCAGCGGGCGGGCTGGTTATAAAAGAGCGCCGCCAGGTCAGTGACGAGGTAGCCCGGCAGGGCGATCCACTGGGTCACTTCCTTGCCCTGGGTTTCGGTGTGGATGCGGAGATATCCGGTGCGAACGAAAGCCATGCGGGGGTGGTAACTTCCTTGCCGCAAAAAATCCTCCCCCTTCGCCAGTTCAAGCGGGCTGAATTTGCGAGACAGGCGCTCGAGCTCCGCGGGTGGGAGTTCGAAGAAGTCCTGCAACTGGCGCGGATCGATCATTTCACCCGATCGGCATTCGCCTTGAGGAAGCCCTCCCAGCCGGAAAATCGCTTTCCGCCCGGTACCGCACTGCGGTTCTGGTAGAAGTGGCACATGGCCGCTCCGAGGGCGTCGGTGGCATCGGCCAGGTAGCGGCTGCTATCGAGTTCGAATTCGTTTTCGAGCATGGCGGCCACCTGCTCCTTGCTGGCGTTGCCGTTGCCGGTGATGCTCTGTTTGATTTTGCGGGGGGCGTATTCGGTGACCTCCAGCCCCTGGGCGATGGCGGCGGCCATACACACGCCCTGGGCGCGGCCGAGCTTGAGCATCGACTGGGGGTTCTTGCCGAAGAAGGGGGCCTCGATGGCCATGATCGTCGGCTTGTGCTCCTGGATCACCTGGGTGAGCCGGCGGTGGATCAGTTCCAGCCGGCGGGAATGATCCTTGAGCTGGGCGAGCTTGAGTACGCCCAATTCAACGATGCGGCGGCTGCGGGGATGTACCTCGACTACGGCAAAACCGAGCACCACGGTACCGGGGTCGATGCCGATGATGCGGTAAACGGCCGGTTCGGGAGCTTTTTTGGCGGCCAAGAATAATGTAATTGAGTGAGGTTTACGGGCACAGCCCCCGATTGCCGTAGTCGCGGCAGGGCGATCGAGGTACATCTTAGGCCCGCAAGGTAAGTGGAAAAAGGGCAGGCCAACAAATTTTTAGTTCAACAGCGGACTAAAAACTATTTGATTGAAGTGGGAGAACAAGTCCAGGCTGGCGCTAATCTCGCCGTACTTTGTTGCTTCACATGGTCCGGTCTTCTCGCTTCCTGCCGTCTCCCGCCGTCCGCACCTGGCTGCTCCGAATCCTGACGGTAGCCGTGCTGGCCGTATTTATCTACCAGTTCCAAAAGGTGGCGGGGCAGATCGACTGGCCGCATTTCTGGCGTTCCCTGACCCGGCCCGGAAACTGGCGCTACCTCGCCCTCGTCGCCGTGCTTATGCCCGTCAACTGGTTGCTCGAAACGCGCAAGTGGCAACTCCTGCTGCGGGCCTTTCTGGACTGGCCCTTCGCCAAGGTATTCCGGGCCACGCTCGCGGGCGTCAGCGTGAGCGCGGCTACTCCGAACCGGATCGGCGAGATCGGCGGACGCATGCTCCTGGCGCACCGGGAGGAATGGCCCGCCGTAGTAGCCTCCTCGATCCTGGGAAGTTTGTGCCAGTGGGTGGCCTTTCTTCTGCTGGCCTGGCCGGCGCTGGTGATTACGGTGGGGCGGCTTCCCCAGATAGACATCGGCGTTTCCTACGGTTGGTTTTTACCCATCGGCCCCCTCCTGCTGCTGGTGGCGGCCATCGGGGGGAAGCCGCTGTTGCTGCGCGTAGTGGACTGGAGCGAGGGTCGGTTTGTCCGCGACGCGACGACACTCCGCGAATCCCTGACTAAAGTTAAGCTTTCGCTAATGTCACGCAGCAGCATCTACGCTACGCTGCGTTTTGTTGTTTACTGTGTGCAGCTGTACGTGTTGCTGCGGTTTTTCGGACTCGCACTGCCCTTTCTCGGCGGTATGGCCGGAATCATGGCGATCTACCTGGTGCAGGCCGGCATTCCGTTACCGCCCGGCCTGAACCTGGTGACCCGCACGGAGCTTGGATTATTGCTCTGGTCGGTGGGACCGGAGGGATCGATTGCGGTACTGGCAGCATATACGGCCCTCTTCTGCGTTAATGTATTACTGCCCGCCGTGCCTGGTTACTGGTTGATCGTGCGTAAAAACTATTCCCGATGAATTCCCTGGTGTTGAAATCTTTCCTGCTGTTGTTCTTGGCGCTGCCCGGCGTGACGATGGACCAGGTTGGGACGGCACCTTCCTCCGTCGACCAAGGCGCTTATCCTGCGCTCCGCCGCCAAAACGATCCGCCGGTTGCTGACGTCTGCTCCATTGACAATACGAGCTTTCAGGCCGGCGAGGAGATCGTGTACAAACTCTACTACAACTGGAACTTCGTGTGGCTGGCCGCCGGGGAGGTTACCTTCAAAGTCACGGACCTGGAGGACAGCTACCGCATCACGGTGAAGGGGCGTACCTACCCGAGCTACGAGTGGTTCTACAAGGTAACCGATAACTATACCAGTTACCTGGATAAGGAAACGCTGCTGCCCAAGATCCACATCAAGGACATCCAGGAGGGGGGCTACCAGAAATATGACCGTACCACCTTCTTTCAGGACGAGGAGCGCATCATCAGCCACCGCGGTCGCACCCGCGAGGATACCAAGCCAAAATACATGGACGTCGATCCCTGTATGCATGACCTGATCTCCATCATCTACTTCACCCGGAACCTGGATTACCAGGCGCTGGACGAAGGAGACGAGATTCCCATCAAGATCGTAATGGACCAGGAGATGCACCCCCTCAAGATCCATTACCTCGGACCGAAGGAGAACGTGCGCATCAAAGACAGCGGACGCTACAATACGCTGCGCTTCAGCCCCCAACTTATTACCGGGGAGATGTTTAAGGAAGGTGACGAGATGAAGATCTTCGTGAGTGACGACCGGAACAAAATCCCCCTCATGATCGAGTCACCCGTCACCGTCGGCAGCGTAAAGGCGGTGCTGAAATCCTACAAGAACCTCCGCCACCCGATGGAGGCCAAACTCGACTGATGAATCGTACCGTGCTTACGCTCCTGGTTGTCGCACTGTCCTTCCTGCTGGGCATGGCCGCGCTGACGCTGTGGCAGAATCACCGCCAGGAGCAGACGGTGCAGGAAGAAGCCACCATCCTGCTGGAGCGCGTACGCAACGTCATGAAGCTGGTGACCGTGGAAGGCGACGTCAGCGAGATATTCAACTCTACTTCCTCGCGCAACGTGACGCTGTATTTACCGCTTCCTTCCCAATTCTCCTTTGAGAAGCAGGCGACGGTGGAAGTGCGCGGCACCGTGTTGGTCGGCTACGACCTGGAACAACTGGATATCTCCCTCGACCCAGACGCCCGGGTGATGACCATCCGCAACCTCCCCGACCCGGAAATCCTCGCCATCGACCACGAAATGACGTACCGTAACCTAAATGAAAGCTGGTTCAACACCTTTACGGCCGAGGATTATAGCCGCCTGAACCGCCGGGCCAAGGAGCGCCTGCGCGACGAGGCGCTGAGCAGCGATCTGTTGCAGCGAGCGCGGGAACAGGGCAATTCGGTGCTGGAGGGTATTACTTACCTGGCGGAGTCGGCCGGCTACGAGGTGGTGGTGGAGCAGTCCGCCGGCCGCATCGCCCCGGATGGTCTTGACGAATAGGTCGCGGCGGCAACTTCTCCGGCCACCGAAGGCCTTTCTTATTACCTTCGCGCCCCGAATCCTGCGTCCGTATGCAGGTAAAAACCCAAGCCCGATGATCGACATCACCCTCCCCGACGGCAGCGTCCGCCAATTTGAAGCCGGCAGCAGTGCCATGGACGTTGCCCAGAGCATCAGCGCCGGACTGGCCCGTAACGTACTCAGCGCCCGCGTCAACGGCACCATCATCGACGCCGATCGGCCCATCCACGAAGACAGCAAGGTAGAACTCCTTACCTGGAACGACCAGGGCGGCAAGGAGACCTTCTGGCACTCCACCGCCCACCTCATGGCCGAGGCGCTGGAAGAATTGTACCCCGGCGTGAAGCTCGGCATCGGCCCCGCCGTGGAAAACGGCTTCTATTACGATATCGACACCGGCGACGACCGCAGCATCAGCTCCGAAGACCTGCCCCGCATCGAGGAGAAGATGCTGGAACTGGCCCGCCGGAAGGTGGACTACGTCCGCAAGGACATCAGTAAGGCCGATGCCATCGCCTACTTCAAGGAAAAGCAGGACCCCTACAAACTGGAATTGCTCGACCGCCTGCAGGACGGCAGCATCACCTTCTACACCCAGGGCAACTTCACCGACCTCTGTCGCGGCCCCCACATCGCCAACACCGGGGCCATCAAGGCCATTAAGCTGATGAAGGTAGCCGGGGCCTACTGGCTCGGTGACGAAAAGCGCAAGCAGCTTACCCGCATCTACGGCATTTCCTTCCCCAAGGCCAAGGAGCTAAAGGAGTACCTCGATATGCTGGAAGAGGCCAAGAAACGCGACCACCGCAAGCTCGGCCAGGAACTCGAACTGTTCATGTTCAGCGAGAAGGTCGGCGCCGGCCTGCCCATGTGGTTACCCAAGGGCACCCAGCTCCGCGAACGACTGATCAATTACCTGAAAGACCGGCAGGAGGATGCCGGCTACCAGCAGGTGACCACGCCCCACATTGGCAAGAAGGAACTCTACGTCACCAGCGGCCACTGGGATAAGTACGGTGCAGACAGCTTTCAGCCCATCAAGACACCGAAGGAGGGAGAGGAATTCATGCTCAAGCCCATGAACTGCCCCCACCACTGCGAGATGTACAAGTTCCGGCCGCGCAGCTACCGGGAGCTACCCCTGCGTTTCGCCGAATTCGGTACCGTCTACCGCTACGAGCAGACCGGCGAACTCCACGGACTCAGCCGCGTGCGGGGCTTCACCCAGGATGACGCCCACATCTTCTGCATGCCCGAGCAGGTCAAGGGGGAATTCATCGCCGTGGTCGATATCGTGAAAGAGGTCTTGGGCATGATCGGCTTCGATGACGTGACCGCCCAGATCTCCCTCCGCGACCCCGAAACCCCCGAGAAGTATATCGGCAGCGAGAAGAACTGGGAAACCGCCGAGCAGGCCATTATTGATGCCTGCAAGGAGATCGATATGAAGACCGTCACCGCCTATGGTGAAGCGGCTTTCTACGGGCCCAAGCTGGATTTCATGGTCCGCGATGCCCTGGGCCGACAGTGGCAGCTCGGTACCGTACAGGTTGACTACAACCTGCCCGACCGCTTCGAACTGGAGTACATCGGCCGGGACAACCAGCCGCACCGGCCCGTGATGATTCACCGGGCCCCCTTCGGGTCGCTGGAGCGATTCACCTCCATCCTGATCGAGCACACCGGCGGTAAGTTCCCGCTCTGGCTCACGCCCGAGCAGTTCACCATCCTGCCGATCAGCGAGAAATTCAACGACTACAGCCAGGAAGTCCTCACCGAGCTAGCCAGGCACGACATCCGCGGCTCCGTCGACGACCGCAACGAAACCATCGGTCGCAAGATTCGCGACACCGAGCTCAAACGCATTCCCTTCATGCTCATCGTGGGCGAAAAGGAAGTGGAGAACGGGCAGGTGGCCGTGCGTATCCAGGGCGAAGGAGATAAGGGGGCTATGACGGTGGCGGAGTTCGTGGCGTACTTTCAGTCGCAACTGTAGTATCAGGTTTACCACAGAGTACGCAGAGGGTTTCACAGAGGAATCACGGAGATGCTGTCACGAACGACTCTGTGATTCCTCTGTGAAGCCCTCCGTGCAGCGTAGCCTCCGTGGTGAACCAACGAGCCGAAGGCGAGCTGTCCCTGCGGTAAATCCGTGTCTATCCGTGCCCTAGCGTAGCGATCCGTGAAATCTGTGTTTCAGACAATACAAAACGAGCCGAAGGCGAGCATCCCCCTCTGTGATTCCTCCGTGCGGCGTAGCCTCCGTAGTGAACCACGAGCCGAAGGCGAGCCCCCCGCGCTCGGCAGACAAACTCCGCTACGCTCCGTTTGGCGGACGAGCGCTACCGCCCTTCAAACACCCGTCGCTTCCCGTAATAATTATAAAAAAACACCACCCCCGTAGCCACCCCCTTGATCAGCCACTCCCGATCCCCCAATAAAGGGAAGGAATGCAGGCCGTACACGATGGCCGCATCCAGAAAAAGCCCGCCCAAACTGACCAGCATACTGAGCGCGAAGGCGGACCGCAGCGATCGCCGCAGCTCGAAGACGAAGTAGCGCTGCAGAAAGAAATTGAGCACCACGCTGCTCGAGTAAGCAATCAGGGTGGCAGGAAGCGGAGGCAGATAAGTATCTACCAGAAATAGATACAGCCCGTAGTTGATACCGGTGGCCACCAGCCCGGTCAGGGCAAAGGGGAGCTTCTTCCAACCGAAGTCCCATACTTTTTTGGCCGTCTTTTTCACCCTTCCGAGGCCTGCTCGGCCGCCCGTTCCTGACGGAAGAAATCGCGGACTTCCAGCCAGTTCGCTACCCGGTGGTAGCCGGTGTCGTGGACATTATGGGAAGCGGTGAATAGCAATCCCGTCCCGTTGAACGTGCGCAGGTTGCTGACCTTATCGTCGATCATATAGTCGCCGTGGACGATGCTCTTATTACCGCAGAAAACGATACGCTCCCAATGGATGAAGGGCATATGCTCTTCGAGCCACTCCCACTTATCGGTGAAAGAGTGCTTGAACTCGGTAGCGGCGGTGACAACGTAGACTTCGTAATGTTCGTACAGTTCGCTGACTACCTCGCGGGCGTCCTTCATGACCGGCAGATCCCGGAAGAAGCCGGGATTACGCAGTTCGTCGCGCATCGACTCGATGCCGGGCAGGTCGTAGATCCGCTTACCGTAATACTCCTTCGGGTCGATCTTCCGACCCTGCTGCTCTTCAAATAGCTGATGGTAGCGCTGGTAGTTATCCACCATCACTTCATCCATATCAATACAAATACGCATCAAACATCCACTTTTGTAATACCGATGGGCTTGTCGTGATCGATTCCGTCCTCACCCAGTTCGCGGTAGGCGGGCTCCACTTCGTGGTAATCCAGCTTTTTGCCGGTCGTGATCCGCTTGACACCTACCCGGCTCCGGTTCAGCAGCACGATAAGGGCGGGAAGCAGCAGGAGCAGCACTATGGTAGAAGCCAGCAACCCGAAGGCTACCGAAATGGCCATGGGGATTAAGAACTGTGCCTGCCGGCTGGTCTCCAACAGCAGCGGCGCCAGTCCGGCGAAGGTCGTCAGGGTGGTGAGCAGGATCGGCCGGAAACGGCTTTTACCGGCATCGTTGAGGGCATCCATCATGTTCATACCGCCGCGGATATTATCGTTGTAGGTAGCAATGAAGACCAGTCCGTCGTTGACGATTACTCCGACCAGCGCGATCATGCCCAGTCCGGAGAAGAGGGAGATCGGTTTGCCCATGAGCCAGTGCCCCAGGATCACCCCGATCAGACCGAAGGGTAAGAGCGAGAACAGGATCGCGGCCTGCCCGGCCGAGCGGAAGGTCAGCGCGATCACGAAGAACATCAGCCCGAAGACGACCGGTAGAACGATCTTCAGCGAGGCGGAGGTCTTCATCTGGTCGCGTACCTGCCCGTCGGGCACGGTGGTAACACCGGGGTAGTTGGCCAGTACGGCGGGAATGATCTCATCGGATACCGTAGCATTGATATCCGTCACGGATACCGCGTTTGTGGCGATGTCCGCTTCCACCTTGATCTCCCGCTGTCCGTTCGTGTGGTTGATGGCAATCACGCCGCGCTGGGGTTCCAGATTAACGATTTCCGATACGGGGTACTCGCCGCCGTCCGGCAGGCGGACACGCATATTGTTCAGGTCCGCGATGCTTCGGCGGCTGTTCTCACCGTAGCGCAGCCATACCCGTACCTCGTCTTCGCCCCGCTGCAGTCGCTGGGCTTCGGCACCGAAGAAACCGGAGCGTACTTGCCCGACGATATCCTGTAGGTCCAGCCCTAAATAGCGGGCCTTATCCTTCAGCGTGATGTTGATCTCCCGCAGGCCTTCCTGGTCGTTGTCCACCACGTCGGTCAGTTCGGACATCTGCTCCAGTTCGGCTTTGACGTCGGCCGTAGCGCGCTCCAGTTGCTCGATGTCGCTACCGACCAGGCTTACACTGACCGGCTTACCGAAGAAAGAGTTACCGCCGTAGCTCAGCAGTTCGGCCTCCTCTACGGTACCGACTTCATCGCGGATAGCATTCTGCACCGTACGCACGTCTACTGGACCTCGCTCCTCGCCCGGTAACAGGGCCACCTCCAGGCTTCCCTGGTAGGTCGTCGGGCCGATCGCCACCTCGATGCGGGTCACGAGTTCGCGTCCGTCGTCGTAGAGTTCGGCACTCATGCGCTCGTTCACCCGTTTGGAGGCATCACGGATGCGCTCCAGTATCTCCAGGGTCTTCGTCTCCGGCGTACCGGCGGGCAGTTGCACCGCGATATCTACTTCGTCGCGTTCGATGGTGGGGAAAACCGTGGTCAGCACGAAGCCACCCCCTACCAGTCCGATACTCAGGAATAGGACCGCCAGGCAGATTGAAAGCGTCAAAAACTTGAAGCGCATGGTCCAAGCCAGCACCGGGGCATAAAGCGTGTCCCGGAGGAAATTCATCAGCCAGTCAAAGCTACGCTGGACCTTATTCGGCTTCACGTCCTTGTCCAGGGCCTTCGAATGGGCAATGTGAGTCGGCAGGATGATCGCGCCTTCTACCAGACTGAAGATGAGCGAGAAGATGACCACGATGGCCATTTCCCGGAAGATGTCCCCGAGTCGTCCGTCGATAAAGAAGAAGCTCGAAAAGGCAATGACCGTGGTCAGGATGGCCGCGAAGACCGCACCGAGTACATCTACGGTACCGTTCAGCGCCGCCTTGATGCGGGGTAATCCCTTCTCGTGGTAACTATAGATATTCTCCCCGATGACGATACCGTCGTCGACCAGGATGCCGATTACGATGATCATGCCGAATAGCGAGATGACGTTCAGCGTAATGTCCAGCAGGCTGGCGACGATGAACATACCGGCGAAACTGATCGGAATGGAAAGTGCTACCCAGAAGGCCAGGCGCCAGTGGAGAAAGACCGCCAGCAGGACGGCGACGATAACAAAGCCCATGATGCCGTTCTCCTGCAGCGTGGCCATACGTTGCCGCAGGGTGATGCTCGCATCGCTGATCACCTTGGCCTGGATGGTCGCGCTCTCGGCGTTAAAGGTTTCGAGGTAGTCCTTCACCTTGTCGGTGATGGAAAGCATGTCCTCCTCCAGGGTATTCTGTACGTCTACCCGTACACTGGGCAATCCGTCTACCCAGCCGCGGTTGGGCTGATCGGCCCAGCGGTCGCGGACTGTAGCGACCTGTCGCAGGCGTACGGTTCCGCCGTCGGGGGTGGTCTTCACGACGATGTCGCGCAGTCCGTCGGCGTAGTATTCTTTATTCCGGGCCCGCAGCAGGAGCTCTTCGTCGAGTCCCTTTACCGTACCGCCCGTGACGTCCACGTTCGTACGGCGAACGGCATCGGCTGCTTCCTGAAAGGTCAGTTCGTAGGCCCGCAGGTCGGCCTCCCGAAAGGCGATCTCGATTTCCTCATCCGGGAAACCCGACATTTCCACCTTGGAGATGCCGTCGATGGCCAGCAGGTCGTTTTCTACCTGCCGGGCCGTAGCTTTCAGCGCCTTGAGGTTGGCCCCCTCGCCGGTGAGGGCGAAGGAAATGGCCCGTCCCAGCCGCTCCTGCTTGAAGATGACCGGCGGCTCCATTCCCGTGGGGAAGCTGCTTACTCGGTCGACCTCATTTTTAACGTCCTGCAGAATGATGTCCGCATCGTACCCCTTCAGTACTTCGACGGTGATCGTTCCGCTGTTTTCGGAGCTCACGCTCGTATAGCGCTCGATGCCCGTCAGGCCTTTCAGATTCTCCTCGATCTTATTGACGATACCTTCTTCCACCTCCTCGGGGCCGGCCCCCGGGTAAACAACCTGGATGAAAATCTCGCGGCTGGGCGTTTCCGGGAAGAAAGTCGACTTCATCTGGGTCAGGCTCAGCACCCCCATGATGAGCAGGCCGAACATCAATAGGTTGGCCGCTACCGGATACTTAATGAAGTAGTTGATAAATCCTCTCATCGGTCGGTTTTACTTCAGGCTACTGGTAGGTTGCGAATTGCCAACTTCCGTGGCTTCCGCGGAAGGCGACTCCGTATTCTCGGTTTCGGCAATACGCACCAGCATGCCGTCGAAAGCGCCGGGTACCGTACTGGTGAGTAGGTGGGTACCGTCAGACAATCCACTGACGATGGCCGTCTGGCGGTTGTTCTTCTCGACGGTAACGGGTACCAGGGTCAGCAGGCTATCGTCGCGGACAACGTATACTTCTTCCTCATCGATCAGCAGCGTGCGGTCTATCTCGACGACATTATCCAGCGTACGGGCCGCGGCTTCCCCGCGCATATACATCCCCTCGCGCAGGTTTTTACCACTCACCCCGATGTACACCTCCACGGTTTGGGAGCCGGCCTGTATCTGGTCGCTGATCCGCCGGATCTTACCCGTCCATTCCCCTTCGATATCTTCACTGTAGAGGGTTACCTGGCTGCCGGTCTCGAGGTATTCCAGATCGGAAAGCGGTACGGTGGCCACCATCTCGTAGTAGCCGGTGGCCATCAGTTCGCCGAGTGCCTGTCCGGAGCGGACGACGGCTCCCTGATCGATCATCACTTCCGTGAGAACACCGGAGAAGGGAGCGTAGAGAACGTATTTGCTCAGTCGCTCCTCCAGGCTCTTGATGCCGTAATACTGGGTATAAAGATTGCGGCCGGCTACGAAGAGCTTTTCGGCCTGATCCACCGCGGTGGGCAACTCCGGTACCGGCTCGTCCACACTGTACTCGTCCAGGTAGGATTCCCAGGCCGCGAAGCTTTCAGGATAGTCGATCTTCAGATCGGGCATGATCGAGGCGATCGCGTTCATCAGGGTCGCCTTCTGTGCCTGTAGGTTCAGCCGCGCCTCTTCGTCGTCGATTTTCAGGATCACCTCCCCCTTGGGAAAATAAGTTCCTTCCTTAAGGGGCCGGCCGGTTTCCAGTACGGTACCGCCTACTTCGCTGAACAGCTGAATTTTATTGTAGGCCTGCAGGCGCCCCTGCACGTCGAGGGTAGCCGCCAGTTCGCCGTTGGTGATGCGGCGGGTTTCCACGGTACGCGTCCGCTTTTCGACGGGCTTCCGGGGAGCATCTTCCTTCATGGTGAATAACCACATCATGCCGAAATAGCCCACTACGACGATGGCCAGACCAACCAGCGCTTTCAAGAGGTTTCTTACGGTAGATTTCTTCATAGCTGAGTTATTGGGGTGCCGCACGCCATTTCATAAACCTCAGGGTGCAGGTAGTGTTGCAAATGGTTCAAATTTAGATCCTTGGCGAAGAGGTATTTATGGGCGACGCAGCGCAGGTAAAAACATTTTCTCAAAAGGGCCAGAAGGCTTTGGCGATAGCCGCTACGATGACGACGACCAGTAGTCGGTACGACCACACCCCCGCTTTGGGATGGTTGGCCGCGTATCGGGCGGTGAGGTATCCCCCCACCGTTTGTCCGACCGCCATCAGCAAGCCGAATCTCCAGTCGATGACACCCTGCCAGGCGAAGATAAGCACGGCCACGGAGGTGTAAATCAGCACCACGATACCCTTCACCACGTTCGCCTGGATGATCTCGTACTTCGCGACCAACACCATCAGCGCCAGAAAGAAGATGCCCATCCCCATCTGGATGAATCCCCCGTATATGCCCAGGGCAAAGAAGGCCGGTATCCCGATCCAGAGCGATAAGGATTTCTCCGCCTGCGCTTCCCGCAACCACCGCTTCGGATTGACCAACACCACCAGTAACATAACGAAGAGCAAGTACCGGAAGATGGACCGGTAAGTAGCGTTATCCACTACCAGGCTCAGCCATATACCGACGATCGCCCCTAAAGTCGAGACGATCACGATCGTCCACATTTCCCGTTGCCGCACCGGCGACAGCTTCAGCCGTCCCGCCCGGTGAAACGCCCAGGTGCCCGCCATGCTCTGCGTGACGATGCCCACACGGTTGGTTGCATTGGCCACCGTACCGGGCAGGCCGAGCACTTCCATCAGTATGGTCAGCGTGATCGCCGAACCGTTACCGGATAGGGTGTTGATGCCCCCCGCCAGAAGCGATCCTACCAATGCAAGCGTGTATTCCAGGATCATCGGGTCAGTACGATATAGTCAAGCAATAAGGCTTCCAGAAAGGCTTCGTCCGAATCCGGACGATCTCCTTCGGCGACGTCCAGCAGGCCGGCAATCCGTTCGGCTAGCTCACGGAGTGCCTGGCGGTGGGCCCGGTTTCCGTAAAGCCGGTGGCGCGTCAGGGTCTGTTTGACCAGCAGCATATCCTCGTCGCTGAGCCGCTGCACGGCGGGAAAGCGCGCCTCGTGGTCAGCCCGTTTGCGAATCGTGAGGATGTCGCGCAGGCTGACTCCCCCGAAGTGCTGGGTATTGATGACCACCGTCCGGGCGATGAGATCGCCGAGCCGTTGGTTTTGGCTGCCCGTCACGATGAGCAATACGGCCAGCACACCGCCGGTAAAAACGACGTCCAACAGCAGGAACATCGAACGGATCAGAAAATCGGCCGGCGTAGGATCCTCACCGTCCAGGCGGATGATGCGCAGTTTCAGGATCTTTTTTCCCACCGTCTGCCCGCGGCTCAGCATCTCGGAAAAGAAGAAATACAGGATGAGGTAGAAAATGATCCCGTACTCCCGCACGACGTGGAGGTTGAGGTCGGCACCCAGCAATTGAAGGCAGAGCAGCAGTAGAAAACAGCTAAGCAGGATGACAATCAAATCGATCGCGAAGGCTCCGATACGAAGCCCGATACCGGCCGTTTCGTAATCGATGCGGACATTCTGCGTAGTATGTATGGTAACGGCGGGCATGCTGGGGCGGGCAAAGTTACTAAACCTTTAAAGGCGTACGCCGATGGATATTTTACACTCCTCGCCGCGTATTAGATAACGGACGTAACCCACCGGAAATGCCGCGAATTTGTCGGCTTGAATAGCTGCCCGGTTTCGGTCAAGTTCGCCCGTGCATCCTCTCCGGTGTATTTTCCGCCGTATTTTCTCCCTTTATGAGTCAAAAATCAATCTACCTGATTATCGGTCTCATTGTCTCCGCGATCGTGGGGCTCATCATTCTCCAGCTGCGCCTGTTGCAAACCGGCCTGGAGGTGAACCGGGAACGCTACGACCGGACGATCCAGACCGTCCTGAAGCAGGTGGCCGACGAAGTGGAGGAACGGGAAAAGGACGAAATCCGCCTGACGCTGAGCAATGGCTACGCCGGCGGCGTGCCCGACGGCTTTTATAGTGAATTACGGATCAGTGGATCTTCTCCCGGCTTACTGAGTACGCGCTCCATCCGGATCAACCCCAACTCATCCATCCGCCTGCAGGCCCAATTTGCCAACCGCAACCTGGAAGAACGCATCAACCGCGAGGCTATTCACGGCAAGATCGTGAAGGAGTTGAAGAATGCCGGTATCGAGAATCCCCTGGAGTATGGCATATACGACGCCCGCCAGGAGCGCTTTCTGTCGCGCAACGGCCGCCTCTTATCACC
Source organism: Lewinella sp. IMCC34191 (assembly GCF_003390935.1). Lineage (GTDB taxonomy): Bacteria > Bacteroidota > Bacteroidia > Chitinophagales > Saprospiraceae > Neolewinella. The sequence goes on from NZ_QNQZ01000018.1 coordinate 24,282, forward strand.
GGAAGGCTCGGATACGACCCGGCATGAGGACCTGATGCACGCCGATTACACCGTTAGCCTATTCGGTGACGACTCGAGGATTCCCGGGGAGATCCGCGCCTACAGCCCCAATAAGGATCAGGTTATCTACAGTTCGCTGTACGGTAACTTCGCGGCCAGCCTGCTTTTCGTGTTGATTATCCTGGGGTGCTTCGTATATACCATATATGTCATCCTGCGCCAGAAGCAGGTATCGGAGATGAAGACCGATTTCATCAACAATATGACGCACGAGTTCAAAACGCCCATCGCGACCATCTCTCTGGCTACGGATAGCATCGTGAGTCCGCGCATCAGTGGCGACCCCGATAAGGTGCAGCGTTTCGCCCGAATCATCAAGCAGGAGAACAAACGCATGAACGATCAGGTAGAAAAGGTGCTCCAAATGGCCAAGCTCGACAAGAGCCGCCTTAACCTTAACCTGACGGCGGTTGATTTGAATGACGTAGTACAAAGTGCCGTTGAATACATCTGCCTCCAGGTGGAACCTCGTGGAGGGACCGTAACCACGCACTTGGAGGCCGATCCTTCGGTGGTGGAGGGCGACCTGACCCACCTCTCCAGCCTGATCAACAATCTGTTGGATAATGCCAATAAGTATTCCCCGGACGCGCCCGAAATTATCGTCTCCACGACAAATGTGGCCCGCGGAATACAGGTTACCGTCACCGATCATGGTCTCGGAATGACGCGGGAAGCAAGAAAAAACATTTTTGACCGTTTTTACCGGGTACATACCGGCGATCGGCACGACGTAAAGGGATTTGGTCTAGGCCTGTCCTACGTCAAAACCATCACGGAAGTACACGGTGGCAGTATCGAAGTTAGAAGTGAGCTCGGTAAGGGCAGTAGCTTTATGGTGACCTTCCCGTACCGTCAACCCGATTGAATTTATTATCCCCTATTGAAGTAAACTGTACCAACAGATGAGCGAATCCACTGCAACCGAAGCCAAACTACTACTGGTCGAAGACGACCGAAACTTCGGAGACGTCCTGCGTTCCTACCTCGAAGCGCACGATTACGACGTCACGCTCGCCACTGATGGAGTAGCCGGACTGGAAGCCTACCGCCGCGGAGACTGGGATCTTTGCATCTTCGACGTGATGATGCCCCGCCTGAGCGGCTTCGAACTGGCCAAGAAAATCCGGGAAGACGATACCCAGACACCCATCATTTTCCTCACCGCCAAGGCCATGAAGGACGATGTGCTCAATGGCTTCGAACTCGGCGCCGACGACTACATCACCAAGCCCTTCAACAGCGAGGAACTGCTGGCACGGATCAACGTCATCCTCCGCCGTAGCCAGGTGCCCGCCGATCCGAAGGAGGAGCAGACCGATTTCGAATTCGGCAAGTTCCACTTCAACTTCCCCCTCCGTATCCTCACCTTCACCGACGATAAGGGCGAAAAATCCAAGGACAAGCTCAGCCCCAAGGAAGCCCAGCTGCTACGGCTGTTCGCGATCAATAAAAACGATATCCTCAGCCGCAGCGAGGCCCTCACCAAGATCTGGGGGGAAGACAATTACTTCACGGCACGCTCCATGGACGTATTCGTCACCAAGCTGCGCAAGTACCTGAAGCCGGATACCGCCATCGAGATCGTCAACATCCACGGCAACGGCTTTCAACTGCTCGTCAAGGACGAACAGGAAGGCTAAGCCGGCAACCGCCTGTTAAATCAAATCCGGTCTATACCCGTCCCCTGCAATTCGCTGTTTTTATAGCGTAATCTGTCACTTAACGTCCATATCCAAATCATCACCGTGACAAGACTCCTACGGCGGCAGCCCGTCGTATAACCAGTTAGTTTTTGGGATTATAATTTTCTCGGCCGAAGCCTCTGTGTTTCGGCCTTTTTTTTGTTTCTATACGGCTATGCGTCGCTTCCTTCTTCTCTTCGGCTGCCTGATCGTCTGCGGCGTCCTCCCCGCACAGGAAATTTCCCAGCGGGCGGCGGCCCAGGAACTGGATAACCGAATCCGCCTCTCCACCGTATTCGCCAACGGCCACAGCGGCTTCGCGCTCTATGACCTGGAGGCCGAACGCACCGTGTACGGGTACCAGGAAGACAGGTATTTCGTTCCGGCCAGCAACACCAAGCTGCTGACCTTTTTTGTCGCCAACCGCCTCCTCGCCGACGGTGCACCCGCCTTGCTGTATCACCAATCGCCCGACCGGCTGGACGTTTGGGGTACCGGTTATCCCCTTCTCCTTCACCCTTCCTTTACCGATTACGACACGCTGCTGCCGTGGCTAAAGCGGAAGGAGGGGCCCATCGTGCTCAATTTTCCGGAGCAGGACCAGCCACCCCGATACGGAGCGGGTTGGAGCTGGGACGATTTCGACTACGGCTACGTTTACGAACGCTCTTCCCTGCCGGTGTACGGTAACCGACTGTATATCGACTACCAGCAGGTGGGCGATACCGATGCGGAGGTCCTCGTCGGGTCACCCTCCGAAGTAGTCGACAACCTCGTGCAGGATGCCCGCCAGGAGCGCACCATTTCCCGCATCGAGGGAAGCAATTTCTTCACGGTCAACGAGAATTTCACCCGCCGCTATAATTTCCCCCTCCAGCGCGCCCTGACCGTCGATACCGCCTCCACCCTGCGCTACCTGCGCGGCGGGATACCCGGAAAGTCCGTGCGTTCCGACGACCGCTCCCTACCCCCATCCCTGCTGCTCGATACGCTGATGAGCGAGCTTCCGGATACCCTCTACCGCAAGGTGCTCCAGGAAAGCGACAACTTTCTGGCCGAACAGTTGATTTTGCTCGCCGCCACCAGCCGGTACGGTTGGCCGGATGAGGATGCCCTTTTCGAGTGGGCGACCGATACGCTATTCTTGGAAATGGATCTCGGGGAGGTCAGCTACCGCGACGGAAGCGGACTGAGCCGCTATAATCTCGTCCGCCCGGACCAGCTCGTGCAAATCGTGGCCGCGCTCGATCGCGAAGTGGGGCACGAGCGCCTACTCTCCCTGCTTCCCGCCGGCGGCGTGAGCGGAACCCTCGAGAAACGCTTCGATAACCGACAAGAAACCTTCGTGTGGGCTAAAACGGGTACACTGAGCGGCGTCATCTGCATCAGCGGTCTGCTTCGTACGCGGGCCGGGAAGTGGCTGGCTTTCAGTTTTCTCCACAATAACGTCATGGCGCCCAGCCGCGAATACTACGCGGAGATGGAAGATATCCTGGGCTGGGTGTACGACCACCTGTGACCACCGGCCGGCGCTGCAATTATCCTCATCTTTGCAGCGAAAATTTACGGAGATGGTCTATTTGGAATTAGAACGGGTATCGAAGATTTACGGGGAAAAAGTGCTGTTCGACCAGGTCGACCTGCAGGTAGCCCAGCATACGAAGGTGGCACTCGTGGCCAAAAACGGAACGGGGAAGTCAACCCTGCTGCGCGTCGCCGCCGGTATCGACCAGCCGGAAGGCCCCGGCTCCAGTGTCTACGTCCATAAGGAAGCCCGCATGGCCTACCTGCCGCAGGAACCCGAATTCGGGGAGCGCGCTACGGTAATGGACGCCGTTTACGACAGCGACAACGACCTCGTCCGGGCCGTCCGGGATTACGAGGAGGCCCTCTCCCGCACGGATAAACCCAAATTATTGCAGGACGCCCTCATGCGCATGGACCGGCTGCAGGCGTGGGACATCGAAGCGCGGATCAAGGAGGTGCTGAGCAAGCTCAACATCGAGGACGTCAACCAACAAGTATCGACCCTTTCCGGAGGCCAGCGCAAACGCGTCGCGCTGGCCAAGCTCATCATCGACGAGCCGGATCTGATCATCATGGACGAACCGACCAACCACCTGGACCTCGATATGATCGAGTGGCTGGAGGAGTGGCTACAGTCGCCCAACCTCACTTTGCTGATGGTGACGCACGACCGCTACTTCCTGGAGCGCGTCTGCAACCGCATCATCGAACTGGAAGGAGGTAACATCTACCACTATACCGGTAATTACTCCGACTTCCTGGACAAGAAAGCCACCAGGGAAGAGACCGAGAGCGCGGAGCTGGACAAGGACCGGAAGCGGATGAAGAAGGAACTCGAATGGGTCCGCCGGATGCCCAGTGGCCGCGGCACGAAAGCCAAGAGCCGCCTGTCAGCCTTCAGCGATCTCAAACAGAAGGTCGGCAGCTTCCGCCGGGAGGACGAACTGACGCTGGAGATAAAAGGACAGCGGCTGGGCAGCAAGATCCTGGAGGCCCACAACATCAGCAAATCTTACGGGGACAAGGAACTCGTCCGGGGGTTCAGTTACAAATTCCAGAAGGGGGAGCGCGTCGGTATCGTCGGGCGCAACGGGGCCGGTAAATCCACCCTATTGCATATGTTGACGAAGGAACTGGAGCCGGATACCGGCAAGGTGGTCCACGGTACCAATACCGTCTTCGGCTACTATACCCAGGAGGGGATTAATCTGAAGCAGGATATGCGCGTGATCGAGGTGGTACGCGAGATCGCCGAGTTCATACCCCTGGAGAAGGGGCTGAAGCTCACCGCCCGCGGATTATTGGAGCGCTTCATGTTCAACAGCAAGCAGCAGCAGGTCTACGTCAGCCAACTGAGTGGCGGGGAGCGGCGGCGGCTGTACCTGCTCACCATCCTGATGAAGAACCCGAACTTCCTGATCCTGGACGAACCGACGAATGACCTGGACATCGTTACTCTCAACGTGCTGGAAGATTTCCTCCTCGACTTCCCGGGCTGCGTCCTTATAGTAAGTCACGACCGTTTCTTCCTGGATAAGCTGGCCCATCACCTGTTCATATTCGAGGGGGAGGGGAAGATCCGCGACTGGAACGGTCTCTATACGGAGTACCGGGACATGATGCGGGAAGAGCAGCGGACCAATTACAACGATACCCCTTCCAGGGAAAGCGCTTTACCTGCGCCCCCGCCGCCCTCTGAAAACCAGATCTCGCAGGAACAACGCAAGGCGATTCGCCGCGTGGAGGGCCAGATTGGAAAACTCGAGGCCCGCAAGGCGGAGATCAACCAGCAGTTCAACAATATGGCATCGCTGACCCCGGAGCGGATCGCCGAACTCGGTAAGGAACTTTCCGAGGTTAACGATGCCATCGAGGAGAAGGAGATGGAGTGGATGGAGCTGGTAGGGGAGTAACGACCTCCAACGGACGTTCCTAACATGACGCAAATCGGTCAAGTGTAAACGTCCTATTAACCAGCGGTTTACCCAATGTAATTTTCCGACCCCAAACGGTGGAAAAGCGTTGACAAATGGGCAGTTATGAACAACCTTCCCCACAAAGCGACCGAAAAGGGCGACTTCTCCACATTTCCACAGCTTTCCACATTTGCTTTCCACGCCGACTTCACGGTTGGCGGGTGGTTATCCCCACGGCTGTGTCATAAAAGTTATCCTCTCCACCGGAAATCACCGAATGTGGAATAACGGCAAATCCCTAGCGATAGCCACGTGTTAGGATGTGAATAGCCTGTGAAAAAGGGAACAGCAGGAGTGGAGACTGAGAATACCAACCGCAGGGCGAATTCTTTCTCCCGCTTTCCACACCCTTAACAATGATAAAGGGATTTAAATTTTAAAAAAGAATAATAACTATTAAGAGCATGGAAAAATCGCTGCGCCGCTACCCCCGACCGGTGAAAATCTGGCTGCTCGTGGGCCTGGTGATGGTCGTCGGGCAAATAGTTATCGGTGGTATAACGCGCTTAACGGAATCGGGATTGTCCATCACGGAGTGGGAAGTCCTCAGCGGGGCCGTTCCCCCCCTCAACGATGCCGACTGGATGGTCGAATTCGAGAAATACCAGCAGTCGCCCCAGTACGAGAAGATCTTCGCCGACATTTCTCTGTCCGATTTTAAATTCATCTACTTCTGGGAGTGGTTTCACCGGCAGTGGGCGCGCATCATGGGCTTGGTCTTCATTGTCGGCTTCCTGGTCTTCTGGCGCAAAGGCTACATTAATCCGCCGCTGATGCGCCGTCTGGGCGTCGTTGTGCTCCTGGCGGCCCTCGCGGCCAGCTTCGGGTGGATCATGGTCGCCAGCGGCCTTATCGACCGTCCCTGGGTCAATGCCTACAAGCTTACCCTGCACCTCGCATTGGGGATAAGTCTGTTTTCCTACCTCCTGTGGATAACTCTGAAGGTGATCCAGCCGGTAGACCGGGCTTTTCCACAGGGCAGAGTGAAAAAATCACTTTGGGCCGTCAATATCCTGCTCATTGTACAGCTGTTATTGGGGGGAGTGGTCAGTGGAGCCCGGGCCGCCCTACCCTACCCCACGTGGCCGGATATGAACGGTCATTTTGTCCCTCCCGTCCTTTTGGAGACGGCGGCCTGGACTGTGGAAAACTTGGTGAACTACGAACAAAGCCTCTTCCAGCCGGCCCTCTTCCAGTTCTTTCACCGAATGGTAGCTTATACGCTGACCTTCATGGTTTTATACTTCGTATATCGCTGCTTCAAGCTGGGTTTACGAAGCGGAATGAAACGCGCCATGACCCTGTTGATAATCCTGTTGACAACTCAGGTGACGCTCGGGATTCTTACGGTTACCAACAGTCAGGGGCAGGTTCCGGTAGGTTGGGGAGTGGCCCATCAGTTCACCGCCATCGCCCTGGTAGCGGCCGTGATTTACATCAACTACCGCTTCTCTCCCGGCGACCGTTTACTGCCTGTGGAAAAGATGGTGGAAAACAAAGGCAAAAAAAATTTGGTGGTGTAATTCGTTTATGAATTCGGCGTATTCCACGATTTTCTTCGCCGTCCGAGGTACTGTCCCGTTAGAAATATCGCGAGCAAGAAATGCAGCAGCGCAAACCGCTGATCGGGATTGTACGCCGTCTGGATTCCGATCATCGCATAGTGGTATATGCTCAGGCTAAGCGTGACCAGATAGAATATCCGGTCATCCGACTGCCGGAAGTAGGCATACAGGGAAAGTCCGCCCAGAAAGAGAGCCGCTAATCCATACAGCTTTTGCAGCAGCACGAAACTCGGACCCGCGGAGTCTCCGAAGCCCGGTAACAGGTCGCCCACGGCGGGATAAAAGAGAAACAACAGGCCGATTACCCCCTGGATAAGCGTGTGTAGCAGCAGGATCATAGCCCGTTAAACATACGGCGGCGAAAAGGTTCCCGGCCTTGGTCCGCGTGTCGGGCTGCCTACTAATTATAGACCCACCCAATAATATTTTGGCTCTGGAGGAAAATGTATAACATTAGAATTGCGTTATTGTGCGTAGATAATGTAATAAGATTGTTTTTCGCCCGATTGGCGTGCAAATATTGGTCTCATGAATTCGGTCAAACCCCTCACCTACACCACGGAGATCCGTATCTCCTTCAACGAACTCGCGCTTCATCTCCGGGAGCACTGCGATTTTCTCTGGCACTTCGCGCGCAAGATGGCGCGCTGTAACCGGTGCAGCAGCGAAGAACCGGCGCCGGGCGATTTCCGCATTTACATCAACGGCCGCGGTGATTTTGCCATCTATCATCGCTGTGGCGACTGTGCTTACCCCCTGCACAGCTACGTAGATTTGAGTCAGGAGCGCCAAATCCGGAGCGGACTTCGTAAACTGTGGTTGACTAAAGTCAACTAGCCATCGAATCTACCTCCTGGGGCCGCGCCCTTGTTTGGTCGCTCATTGCGGCCGCCTTTATCGGTCCCGGGACGGTGGCTACGGCAACCCGTGCCGGCGCCGTTGGCGGCTACGCCTATTTACCGGTGGTGGTTTTGGCCGCCCTGGCCGGTTACGTCTTCATGGAGATGGCGGCCCGGGTCACGCTGGTGAGCGGCCGTAGCCTGGGCGAATTACTCAGCGTTCGCGGCCGGTGGCTTCCCTTTCTGCTCTTCGGCGCCGTTTTCTTCGGTTGTATGGCCTATCAGGCCGGAAATCTACTAGGTGCCCTCGGTGGCCTGCAGCTTCTATTCCCCCTGCGCCGCTGGTGGGTCCTGATCGTCGGTGCCGCCGTTTTCGCCCTGCTGTGGAAGGGCAGCACCCAACTGATCGGTCGAACAATGGCGTACATCGTCGCGGTCATGGGCATGCTTTTCGTAGTGGCCGCCGTGCAGATCGCCTGGCCCGGGGTGTATCCCGATCGCCCGGTATCGACCATTGAGACCAACGTCATCCTGGGCTTGCTGGGTACCACTATCGTTCCCTATAACTTCTTTCTCGCGGCCGGTCTGGGCTCGGGTGGTCAGCTTGCCGATATGCGGCGGGGCCTGCAACTCAGCTTTGGTGTAGGTCTATTGGTGACTGCCTCGATCGTCGTCGTGGGGATCACCGCATCGGGCTTTGTTTCCTTTGAGGATTTGGCCGTTAGTCTGGAGGCTTTTTTGGGCGAATACGGCCGGCTCGTGCTGGGGGCGGGGCTCTTTGCCGCCGGTTTCAGTTCCGCCACTACCGCGCCGTTGGCCGCGGCGATGGCCGGGCGGGGCCTGCTGGCCAGCGGGGATAAAACCTGGCGGTCCGGCGGTAGTGCCTTTCGGGCTACCTGGCTGGTGGTCGTCATCATCGGGCTACTGGTTGCCCTGCTTCAACTGGATATCGTGGGGGTCATACTGGCGGCGCAGATCATCAACGGCCTGCTTCTGCCCTTTATCGCCGTCGTCATCTTCTTACTGGCTAACCGTAAAGATCTGCTCGGAGACCAGACGAACAGCTGGTGGCAAAACCTAATCGGTGTGCTGGTGCTCGGCATCCTTTTTTACAAGACCGGAGAATTCCTACTGACCTTCCTGTTCAGTGTCCTGAACGGCTAATTCGCCCGGGCGTCCTACCGATGGGTGTAATCCTCGCGATTGATCTGCAACTTTTTCATGCGGGCGAAGAGCGTCTTTCCGTTGATGTTGAGCAACCGTCCGGCTCCGTTGGGGCCGGTCACCCGTCCGTTCGTGAACCGGAGCGCCCGGATGATGTGCCGGCGCTGGTGTTCCTCCAGGCTGATCATTTGATCTTTGCCGCTTCCGTCAATCATTTCGTAGTAACCCGTTATACCGGAGACCACCCCATCCTGCATCACGGACCACATCACGACGCGAACCAGCACGATCTGATCGGCGGCGGCGCGCAGGAGAAAGTTCTCGTCCATGCGGTGATAGCCGCTCAGGAAGTGAATCATTTGTGCGTTCCAACGGGCGGCATCGTCCTTGGAGAGGCGCTGGACGATCGCGCTGGGCTTGAGTTCCTCCGGATCGGTTACACCCATCATGGCGGTCAGATTTTCGCTGACCAGGATACTCTGATCCTGTAAATTCAGGTCGAAGCTTCCGATGCGGTAGGACGACTCGACATTATCCAGCATGCGCTTATACCGAGTGCTGTTCTTGGCGTCCTCGACGATGCTACAGATCAACTGTTCGTTGGTATCCGAAACGATGTGGGGAACGCTTCGGACGGCTACAGGGTAGGATTGCCCGCCGCAATTCTGGTGGTAGGTATAGATGCGGTTGCTGCCGTTGTTGATCGTCTTCAGGCAGTGTTGCTTCCAGACGTCCTCGGAGAGCTTGGGGCAGTAGTCGTTGAGCCCCTTACCCAAAATATCGTCTAGTGAGTAGCCGAGCGTCGTGCAGGCCGAGGTGTTCGCGTAGCGTACCTGCCCGCTAAGATTAGCGCATAACAAATCGTGCATGCCACCCCCTACCACCTTGTTGGCGAGGGCCATTATCTGGGATGGTGTAAGGTGATGCATAGAAAAGATTAATGCCCGACCGGCCGGGGTCACCCAAAGAAGTGCCTTTTCACCGTGATTAAGCCAATGGGACTCAAACGGTGAGCAACCACCCTAAGTTGAGCATATGTTAGTGCTTAATACTCACAAAGATAGGTGTTCTCACACTATTTTACCTAAACTATCCCTTTTGCATACCTGACGACCGTAAGGCATTGTTAGTCAACCGGGAAGTCGTAGTACTCATTGTATATTGTACCGCTCTCCCTCGGTCGCAATTACCTTCCTATGGCCCGTACACAACATTACGACCTACTTATCGGCAAGCTGGATGCTTTTATCCGCAAGTACTATATCAATAGTGCCATACGGGGGCTGCTCTATTCCGTGGGGCTGGTGTTGCTGCTCTTCTTAGCGGTAAGCTTGCTGGAATCTCAGTTTTACTTTTCCGGAACTACGCGTCGTATCCTCCTTTACGGTTTTGTAGGCGCCAGCGTGCTGGCCTTCGGAAGCTGGGTTCTGCTTCCCCTCGCCCGCTACTTTCGCCTGGGGGAGGTAATCAGTCACGAGCAGGCGGCCGGGATCATCGGATCGCACTTCGGCAACGTACAGGATAAGTTATTGAACGTCCTTCAGCTTCGTCGCCAGGCCGGTACCGGTCAAAATGACCTCTTACTGGCATCTATCGATCAAAAATCTTCCGAGATCAGCCCCGTGCCCTTCCGCTCGGCTATCGATCTCACCCAGAACCGGCGGTACCTGAAATACGCCCTGCCGCCATTGGTTATTCTCCTGGCGATCCTGGTGGCCTCGCCTACCCTTATTCAGGACAGCACCAACCGGCTGATCCGCAACGGCGAACGTTTCGAACGCCCCGCTCCCTTTACCTTCTCCCTGGCGGGTGATGATTTGGAAGTCGTTCAGTACGGAAATTACCCCCTCACCATCAATGTGCGTGGCGACGTGCTGCCGGCCGAGGCCTTTATTGAGGTAGATGGCTACCGGTACCGCCTGCAGAAGGAGAATGCCAGCACCTTCACCTATCAGTTCAACAACGTCCAGTCGTCCGTTCCCTTCCATCTCTCCGCCGGTGAGGTAGAAAGCCGGGACTATACCCTCGAGGTTCTTCCCAAACCGACGATCGCCGGTTTTACCGTGGCCGCCGATTACCCGGATTACCTCGGACGCAAAGACGAGGAACTGGCCAATATCGGTGATCTGACCGTTCCCGTGGGCACCCGCCTGAGGTGGTCCTTCGACACGGAAAACACCGAGTACATCGACCTCAAATTCAATAGTGAGGACACCACCGGCCGACTGCATCGCGACGGACGGGACCTGCACAGTTTCGATAAGCGGGCCATGCGGAACGATCGCTATACACTGTATATCGGCAACGATCGCCTACCCGTGGCAGACTCCGTGAGTTTCGCCCTCAACGTCATTCCCGACCAGTACCCCCGTATCACGGTCGAAAGTTTCCGGGACTCGACCGCGGAATCCCTGATTTTCTTCGTCGGTGAGGCTTCGGACGACCACGGCATCCGCGGACTGGACTTCGTATACCGCATCCAGAATGCCGACGGTGCGACGGACGAGATCCGGGTACCCATCAGCGCTTCTGCGGGTAAGCGGATGGAGTACGACCATGTACTCGACCTTCAGCAGGACGTGGAACTGGTTGCCGGCGACCAGTTGAGCTACTACTTCGAGGTACGCGATAATGACGGCGTCAATGGCAGCAAGCGTTCCAAAACCTCGGTGATGACCTACCGGATGCCTACCCGGGAGGAAATGGCCGAACGCGCCGAGGCGAATGACAGCCAGATCAAGGATCAGTTACAGAAAGCCCTGGACGATACCCGCAAACTCCGGGAAGAAACCAAAGAAGTCCGGGAGCGTATGCTTCAGGAGAAAGAGGTCGACTGGAAGCTAAAAAAGGAAGTCGAGAAACTCGCCGCCCAGCAGCAGCAAATCAAGGAGCAGGTGAAGAAGGCCCAGGAAGCCTTCCAAGAGAACCTGGAAAACCAGCCGCAACAGAGCGAGCAGATCCAGCAAAAGGAAGAGCAGCTGCAGGAGATGTTCGAGAAGTCGCTTTCGGAAGAGATGCAACAGCTGATGGAGGAGATCCAGCGGCTCATGGAAGAGCTCAATAAGGACCAGACCCTCGAGAAGATGGAGGATATGGAAATGTCCGACGAGGAAACAGAAGCCGAACTCGACCGGATGCTCGAACTCTTCAAGCAGCTGGAAATCGAAAAGGAAATGCAGGAGGCCATCGACGAACTCGAGGCACTGGCCGAGGAGCAGGAAGCCCTATCCGAAGAAACGGAGGCCGGCGATACGCCTACGGAAGATCTCCAAAAATTACAGGAAGAACTGCAGAAGAAATTCGAGGAGCTCCAGAAGAAGATGGAGCAGACCGAGGAGAAGAACGAACAGCTGGACCGGCCCATGCCCCTGGATACCCAGAAGGAACAGGCCGAGCAGGTCGAGCAGGACATGCAGGAAGCCCAGCAGAAAATGGAGGAGGCCCAGCAGCAGGAAGGGAAAGAACCCCAGGAAGGGCAAGAGCCGCAGCAACCACAGGAGCCACAGGACGGGGAACAACAACCCCAGGAACAGGGAGACCAACCGCAGGAAGAAAGCGAACCCCAGGATCAGGAGTCGCAGGAAGGTGAGCAGCAGCAACAGCAACAGCAGTCTGGCCAGCAACAACGGCAGGACGCCGCCAAAAAGCAGCAGGACGCCAGCCAGAAGATGCAAAAGATGGCCCAGCAGATGAATCAGTCCATGCAGAGTATGCAGCAACAGCAGAACAGCGAGGACATGGCCGCCATCCGCCAGCTACTGGAAAACATCGTCGATCTGAGTTTCGACCAGGAAGAAACGATGGACCAGCTGAATCTCACGACCGTAAATACGCCCCGTTACGTGGAACTCGTACAACGGCAGTTCCAGATCAACAACGATTTCGAGTTGGTGAAAGACTCGCTACAGGCCCTGGCCAAGCGCAACTTCCAGATCGAAACCTTCATCACCGAAAAGGTGACCGACATCCGTGGCAACCTGAGTGGTACCGTCGACGAACTCGAAGAACGGCGCACCCCACAGGCCGCCAATCTCCAACAGCGCGCCATGACCGGACTCAACGACCTGGCCCTGATGCTCAGCGAAAGTATGGAGCAAATGCAGCAGCAGATGGCCAGCCAGATGCAGGGGCAACAACAGTGCCAGAATCCGAAGGACGGAAAACAGGGCCAGCAGAGTGGTAAACCCAGCGAAAATCCCGGTAGCGAAGGTCAGCGAAACATCGGGGAGGAGATGCGCGAGATGAAGGACGGTCTGCAAAAAGGAGAGGGGGCCAGCAGTAAGGAATTCGCCGAAATGGCCGCCCGCCAGGCCGCGCTACGCCGTGCACTGGAGGAGAAGCAGCAGGAAAGACAGCAGAACGGAGAGGGCAAGGACGGTCAGCTTCAGGAATTGATCGACGAGATGAACGCCGCCGAGGAGGACCTCGTCAACAAGCGGTTGACCAACGAATCCCTGATGCGTCAACAGGATATCCTCTCCAAGATGCTCGAACACGAGCGGGCCGAACGCGAACAAAAGATGGATGAAGAGCGTAAGTCCGAAACCGCGGATCAACAACGCCGGGAGCTTCCCCCCAGTCTGGAGGAATACATCCGTCAGCGCCGCGCCGAAGTAGAACAGTACCGTCGGGTCACTCCGGAATTAAAGCCGTACTACCAGACGCTCGTCGACGAATACTTTCGTTCCCTGTCTGTCAGCCCGTTATAAACAATTTTACGGGGGCGTGATGTTATATACCTTTACTAGTTTACTCGTCTTCCTGTCCGTCATAGCTTTGAACCCAACCTTACATGCTTACACTCTCGTCAGACCCGAACAACATCAGTCAAGTGGAGCAATTGGTGCGGCAACTCGCCTCTCGCTATCACCTGAACCAGGAAAAGCACGATAATCTCCTCATCAGCCTCACCGAGGCGGTGAGCAATGCCATTATCCACGGCAACAAGCAAGACCGTTCCAAAACCGTCAGCATCCGTTTTTCCCAGGTAACCGACGGTGCGCTGGCTATTCGGGTATCCGACCAGGGAGGTGGATTCAACTACGACAGCCTGCCCGATCCTACTTGTCCGGAGCGCATCTGTGAATGCGGCGGCCGTGGCGTTTTCCTGATGAATCAGCTCTGCGATAAGATGCGGTACATCAACGGCGGTTCCACGGTAGAAATGCAGTTTCGTCTCTGATTTTGACCCCCTCTTTTTCCCTTCACGAAGCCGGCGGTACGCTGCCCGAACAAGAGGAATCCCTCCTGGAGGATTGGATTCGTGCCGTTATTGAGGCCCGCGGTGGCCGGCTCGGCGAACTTACCTACATCTTCTGCGACGACGATTACCTGCACCAGGTCAATGTCGAATACCTACAGCACGATACCCTTACGGATATCATCACCTTTCCCTATGCGGAATTTCCGCTCGTATCCGGAGATCTGTTCATCTCCACCGAGCGCGTAGCCGATAATGCCAAGGAGTACGGTGAGTCCTACACCACTGAATTACACCGCGTTATGGTACACGGAGTACTACACCTCTGCGGGCAGTCCGATAAGTCATCGGAAGATGCCGGGACCATGCGTGATCTGGAAGCCTGGGCTCTCTCGCTCCGTCCGGCAGCACTCGCCGCGTAGAATTCCTCCGTATATCGTAAAACCCGTTGAGGAATAACGACCGGCAAGGCCCGGATGCCAGTCAAATAAGGCATCTTTACGGGAAATATGCTCCTACCGATGAAAGTCCTGAAATTCGGTGGCTCTTCCGTTGCCCAGCCTGACAGAATACGTGGAATAGTCAATATCCTGAAGGGATACTACGCCTCCGGTGACCACTTTACCGTGGTATTTTCCGCATTTGGCGGAGTAACCGATGGCCTCATCGAGATGAGTGCCCTTGCCGCCCGGGGTGATGACCGCTACGGGCAGCTTTTCCAGGAATTCGCGGACCGTCACCAAGCGGCCATCAACGATCTGCTGTCCGACGACCGCCTACGGGAGGAAACCGCCGGTCAAATGCGCCGGTCCCACGAAGTCCTGAAGAATTTACTCTACGGCATCTTCCTGGTTAGGGAAGCGTCACCGCGTACCATGGACTACGTTCTCAGCTTCGGGGAACGGTCTTCCTCCTACATCATTACGCAGTGTCTGCAACAAGCCGGCGTACCGGCCGAGTTCCTGGATGCCCGTCGAATTATCAAGACCGACAAGACCTTCGGAAACGCCAAGGTTTCTTTCGATAAATCCTATGACAAAATCCGGGAACACTACCGGGAACATCCTAAGGTTCAGGTAGTTACGGGCTTTATTGCCTCTGCTAAAGGTGGATTGACCACTACCCTAGGCCGGGGTGGCTCCGACTATACTGCATCGCTGCTCGCGGCCGGATTGGACGCGTCCTCCATCGAAATATGGACGGACGTAAGTGGGGTACTGACCGCTGATCCGCGTCGGGTGAAGAAGGCATTCACCATTCCGCAAATGACGTACGCGGAGGCGATGGAAATGTCGCACTTCGGAGCAAAGGTCATTTATCCGCCCACCCTGATGCCCGCGCTTCAGAAGCGGATACCCCTCTACATCAAAAATACCTTCGAGCCGGAATTCCCGGGTACCAAGGTGAGTGAGGAAAGCGACAAGAACGGGGTCGCCGTAAGGGGAATCAGTTCGATCAACGACGTGGCCCTCTGTACGGTCTCCGGTACGGGGATGTTCGGCGTACCGGGAATTGCCGGGCGCATCTTCGGATCACTTGCCCGGGCCGGCATCAACGTCATCCTGATCACCCAGGGGTCGAGCGAGCACGCGATCAGCTTTGCCGTTCAGCCGGCAGCCGCCGATCAGGCCAAAGCGGCGGTGGAAGACGCTTTCGCCTTCGAGATCGAGCGGGGGGTCGTCAACCGGATCAAAGTGGAGCGTGATCTCAGTGTCGTTGCGATCATCGGTGAGAATATGCGTTACCAGCCAGGTATTTCGGGTCGTCTGTTCCGGGCGCTAGGCAAGAACGGCATCAATGCCGTCGCCATCGCCCAGGGATCGAGTGAGCTCAACGTCTCGGTCGTCATCTCACGGGAAGACGAAACCAAGGCGCTCAACTCACTGCACGAGGCATTCTTCCTTAGCGATTATAAAACGGCCCACCTGTTTATCATCGGTGTCGGACTGATCGGCGGGACGCTGCTGAAGCAGATCGAGCAACAGAACGAATATCTCCGCGAGCGTAGAGGTATGGAGGTGAAGGTCGTCGGATTGGCCAATTCCCGGAAGATGCTCTTCGATGCCGAGGGGATTGACCTGGGCAGTTGGAAGGAAGACTTGGAGGCCTCCGATTTGACCACGGATCTTCCCGTCTTCGTAGGAAGGATGCGCGACCTAAATCTTAGCAACAGCATCTTCGTCGATAATACGGCGGACGGAAAGATCGCTTCCTTTTATGAGGCCATTCTGGACGATAGCATTAGCGTATCGACCCCTAATAAGATAGCTACCTCATCGGGCTATCTCCAGTACCAACGACTAAAAAATATTGCCGATAAGCGGGGCGTACAGTTCCGGTACGAAACCAACGTCGGCGCCGGTCTTCCGGTGATCTCCACCCTGCGTGATCTGATTGATAGTGGCGATCGCATCAACAAAATCGAGGGCGTCCTGAGCGGATCCCTCAGCTACATATTCAATAATTTCGATGGTAGCCGCCCCTTTGCGGATATTGTACGCGAAGCCAAGGAGAAAGGATTCACCGAACCGGATCCCCGGGTTGACTTGTCCGGTAAGGACGTTGCGCGCAAGATTTTGATTCTGGGAAGGGAGACGGGTGTACCCCTCGATCCGGAAAACGTATCGGTGGAAGGATTTTTACCGGAAGGTGCTATGGAGGCCGAATCGGTAGACGACTTCTTCCGGGTATTGGAAGAGAACGCCGACCACTTCACCAAGATGCAGAAGGAGGCCGCTAGTGAGGGAAAAGTGTTGCGGATGATCGCCAGTTTGGACGATGAGGAAGCCACAGTGGGTATACAGGCGGTTGGCAGCGACAATCCCTTCTACACGTTGAGTGGCAGCGATAATATGATCGTCTTCACTACCGATCGTTACCGGACACGACCACTCGTCGTGCGGGGTCCGGGGGCCGGTGCGGAAGTCACGGCCGCCGGTGTTTTTGCCGAAATCATCCAGATAGGGTCTTCACAAAGCTGATATTATGCGAGAGGTAAGGGTATTCGCTCCGGCGACGGTAGCGAACGTAGCGGTTGGCTTTGATATTCTGGGATTTGCCATCGACCGACCGGGTGACGAAATCGTAGCCCGGCTAAATCCGGATTTCCAGGGTGTACGAATTACGGCAATCACCGGGACAGGCGATAAGATCCTTCCCACGGAGACCGAACGGAATACGGCCGGAGTTGCCGCACAGCGCCTGTTGGAGCACCTGGGGATGGCAGATCGGGGTATTGAGCTTGAGATTCATAAGAAAATGCCCTTCGGTTCGGGCCTGGGTTCATCCGCTGCCGGTGCCGCCGGTGCCGCCGTCGCCGTCAATGAGTTGCTAGGAAGCCCGCTCTCCCGGGAGGCCATTCTCTACTTCACGGTGCAGGGCGAAGAGGTAGCCGACGGTAGCTTTCACGCCGACAACGTGGCGCCTTGCCTCGTAGGTGGTATCACCCTTATACGATCCAATGAATCCCTCGACGTACATCATTTGCCCGTACCCGAAGGTCTGCACGTCGCGGTCGTACATCCGGAAATTGAGATACTGACCCGGGATGCACGGGCGGTATTGTCGGATCAAATTCCTCTCTCTACCGCGATCCGGCAAATGGGAAGTCTGGCCAGTTTTATCACGGCGCTGTATACCAATGATATCTCCCTGCTAGGTCGTTCCCTTCGCGATCACATGGTCGAACCCCAGCGTAAACAGTTGATCCCCGGCTTTGATGCTGTCCAGAAGGCAGCGTTGGAAAGGGGCGCCCTGGGTTGTAGCATCAGTGGTGCAGGCCCCAGCGTCTTTGCGCTCTGCGACAGCGGATACCTGGCACAAGCCGTCGGCCAGGGTATGCAGGCCGCCTTTCGGGAGGTAGGGACCGACAGTCAATTATATGTATCCCCGATAAATCAACATGGCGTTCAGGTTCTGTCCGTCACGGAGTGAAACTCACAAGCGATGAAATTTTATAGCACCAACGACGCTTCGCACCGGGTGGATGCGAAAGAAGCCATCTTCCGCGGCTTACCGGCCGATAATGGCTTGTACATGCCGGAGCGCATTGCCCCCCTACCCGACCGGTTTTTTCAGGACCTGCCCGATATGCGTTTTGCCGATATCGGTCTATGGGTAAGCCGGCAACTATTAGGCGATGAAATTCCGGAGGTCGACCTAAGGCGAATTGTCGATGAAACATTGAGCTTCCCGGCGCCTGTGGTCCGATTGGATGACCAGAAGTATATCCTGGAGCTATTCCACGGTCCATCTTTGGCCTTTAAGGACTTTGGTGCCCGGTTCATGGCGCGATTGATGGCCTACTATAACGATGATCCGCAGAAGCTGACGATTCTCGTTGCTACGTCGGGCGATACCGGAGGAGCCGTTGCGGCGGGATTTTACGATACTCCGGGTATTGAGGTCGTCATCCTTTATCCCAGTGGCAAGGTGAGCGATCTCCAGGAAAAGCAGCTCACCACGCTCGGAAAGAATATTCAGGCGATCGAGATTAATGGCAGCTTTGACGATTGCCAGGCACTGGTCAAGCAGGCTTTTTTGGATGCGGATCTTCGTAAGCAGATGCGGCTCAGCTCGGCGAACAGCATCAATATATCCCGTCTCATTCCCCAAAGCTTTTACTACTTCGAAGCATATAAGCAGCTAGGATCAGCGGGTGATCCGGTTGTCTTCACGGTACCGAGTGGAAACTTCGGTAACATCACTGCAGGACTCATCGCACGGCAGCTTGGGTTGCCGGTCCATCATTTCGTGGCGGCAACCAACGCGAATGATGTCGTACCTCGGTACCTTGAACGGGGAGAGTATGCAACTGCCCCTTCCGTCCCTACCCTGTCAAACGCAATGGATGTAGGGGCTCCCAGCAACTTTGCCCGGATGACCAATCTCTACGGTCATGTAACCGGAAAAGAGCACCCGGGTGGCGATACCCACGATAGCATGAAGAAAGATATATCCGGATACGCCTTCACCGATCGGGCCACGGAGGATGCTGTTAGGGAGGTAAAGGCTAAATATGGGTATACCATCGATCCTCACGGGGCGGTAGGTTATTTGGCGCTATCCGCATACCAACGTGAGCAACCCAATACTAGAGGCGTCATCTTGGAAACTGCCCACCCAAGTAAGTTCTTACCGGATATGAAACGGATTCTGGATGATACTATTGAGGTGCCGGAACGCCTTCAGCGGCTGAGCAATCTTGAGAAACACGCTACGGAGATGAATCCGGATTACGCGACATTCCGCCAGTGGTTGCTTGATTCTGATCAGTTGCAAGAGACCACACCGCTTCTGAATGTATAATGTTCCACGTGGAACAATCGTGATTCAGAAAATTAATTGTTCCACGTGGAACATGCATGTAATTAGCTCGATGGTCTTTGATCGGGCTTCTACCTGCGCCCCGCCGCCCAATTATATAGTTCGCATGACAATAAAGGCGGAGGATAATTAATATCTTAGCGGACTAAACTCAGCCAAATGAAACGCTTTCTCCTACCCCTGGTGCTGATCGTACTCGGCCCCACCCTTTTCGCTCAAATCAACGAGAATCCATTCAAGCAGCTAGATAACGAGTTGCCTACACCCAACGTGTACCGTAACGCGGCCGGTGCACCGGGATATATGTACTGGCAGCAGCGCGCTGATTACGAGATGGACATCCGTCTCGATGACGAGAATCAACGCATCTACGGAACCGAAACGATTACCTACTACAACCAGTCGCCCGATCCGCTCGAGTACTTATGGGTGCAGCTCGACCAGAACGTTCGGGCCCTGACTTCGGATACGTATAAGACATCGACCAATCAGGTAGGCGAGCAAATGTCTCTGGGGCAGCTATCACGCCTCGAACCCACATTCGACGGCGGCTTTAAAATCGATCACGTCAAGAATGACGATGGGGAGGATATGACCTACCACATTGAAAAGACGATGATGCGCATCGAACTGGATGAGCCACTGGAGCCGGAAGAGTCGATCGAATTTGATATCAAATATTGGTACAATATCAATGACCGGGCAAAGGACGGCGGCGGTCGTTCCGGTTCGGAGTACTTTGAGGAAGACGATAATTACCTCTATACCATCGCGCAGTTCTATCCCCGTATGGCGGTATACAATGACGTGGATGGATGGCAGAATAAGCAGTTTTTAGGTCGCGGGGAGTTCACGCTGACCTTTGGAAATTACGATGTGAAGATCACGGTGCCCGCCGACCACCTGGTGGCGGCAACCGGCACACTGCAAAACGAAGGAGACGTACTGACCCGCGACCAACGCGGCCGGCTGGAATTGGCCCGCGCCTCCCGCGAGCAACCCGTGGTAATCGCCACCCAGGAAGAAGCCGTCGAACGGGAAAAGGGTAAGTCGAAGCGCGAAAAGACCTGGCACTTTGCAGCTGAGAACGTCCGCGACTTCGGCTTTGCAACCTCCCGCAAATTCATTTGGGACGCCATGGGCGTCGAGCAGGAAGACGGTAGCGTGGTCATGGCCATGTCGATGTACCCCAAGGAGGGCAATCCCCTCTGGGAACGCTTTTCTACCAAGGCGGTAGCGCATACCCTGCGTTGGTACTCCCACTATACCTTCAACTACCCCTACCCTGTTGCTTGGTCGATCAATGCCGCCGATATCGGAATGGAGTACCCCATGATCTGCTTCAACTTCGGCCGGACCGAGCCCGATGGTACTTACAGCGAGCGCACGAAATACGGGATGATCAGCGTAATCATTCACGAAGTCGGCCATAACTACTTCCCCATGATCGTCAACAGCGACGAGCGGCAGTGGACCTGGATGGACGAAGGCCTCAACACTTTCCTCCAGTACCTGGCCGAACAGCAGTGGGAGCGGGATTACCCCAGCCGCCGCGGACCCGCCGACAAGATCGTCGACTATATGAAGGGTGATAAGCAGTACATCAGCCCGATCATGACCAATTCGGAATCGATCTGGCAATTCGGTAACAACGCCTACGGTAAGCCGGCTACCGCACTCAATATCCTGCGCGAGACGGTCATGGGTAGGGAGCAATTCGACTACGCCTTCAAGACCTACGCCAACCGCTGGAAATTCAAGCACCCAGCCCCCGCCGATCTTTTCCGCACCATGGAGGACGCCTCGGCGATCGATCTGGACTGGTTCTGGCGCGGATGGTTCTTCACCACGAACCACGTCGACATCGCCCTGGCCAACGTTCGGCAATTCCGGATCAATACCATGAATCCCACCGTGGAGAATCAACGGATGCGGCAGCAGGAACAGGAAGCGCCCCGAAATATCAGTAGCATCCGCAATGAAGAAGAGATCGTCAGCACCTTCGACGAAACGGACACGACTATTGTTGATTTCTATTCCGAGTATGATCCGCTCGAAGCTACCGTTGTCGACGAGGAAGAATTTCAGCAGTACCTCAGCTCCCTCAGCGAGGAAGAAAAGAATGTACTCAACGCCGATAAGTACTACTACGAACTCACCTTCCAGAATATAGGTGGCCTGGTTATGCCGATCATTCTTGAGTTTACGTTTGCGGACGGAACTAAGGATGTCCAGCGCATTCCCGCCGAAATCTGGCGTATGGGTACGGAGGAAATCACGAAAGTATTTCCCTTCGAACAGGAAGTGGTCAGTATCGTCCTTGACCCATTCATTGAAACGGCCGATACCGACACCAGCAACAACTACTACCCTTCCAAGTCCGCAGCCAATCGCTTCGATCTCTACCAAAGCCGGCAGCGCGGTGAGGGTGAAAATGCCATGCAGCGTAATACGCGCGCCAGTAACATGGAGCAGAGCGGTTCACGCCGGTAAAAGGAAGGCATGACGTATGAAAATTCCGGCCTGACGCTCGTCACCGACGAAGTTAGTCCGGGGGCCATCCGCTGGAGAAGCCCCTCGAACATTGCCCTGGTGAAATATTGGGGAAAGCACGGTGATCAGTTACCGCAGAATGCTTCGGTCAGTTTCACGCTCGATAGTGCGGCCACCGATACCACGCTTCACTACCAAGCCCGCGAGCGGTTGGGAGATGGGATCGACCTCACCCTGTACTTCGAAGGAGAAGAACGACAGGACTTTGGAGCGCGTACGCGTACGTTCTTCCAAAGGCTCCTGCCCGTCTATCCATTCCTGAGGCAACTTAGCTTTCGGGTGGATACGCAGAACAGCTTTCCCCACTCGGCCGGCATCGCCAGTTCTGCATCCGGAATGAGCGCGCTTGCCCTGTGTCTGGTCAGCTTGGAAGAAGCGCTCTTCGAACCGCTTCCCGATCGCGAAGCGTTCCTGACCAAGGCCAGCTACCTGGCGCGACTGGGATCAGGTAGTGCCAGTCGCTCGGTATATGGTTCCGCAGCGGTATGGGGTAAAACCGATGCCTGTTCCGGAAGCAGTGATGAGCACGCGGTCAGCGTGGCGGATATATTGCACCCTGTTTTCCAGACCTACCACGATGATATCCTGCTCGTTTCGCGGTCGGAAAAATCGGTAAGCAGCCGGGCCGGTCACGGGCTCATGGAGCAGAATCCCTACGCTCCACCGCGGTACGCGCAGGCGAACCGGCGGGTCGCGGAAATGCTCGGGGTATTAAAGGAGGGAGATACGGAGAAATTCGGACAAATACTTGAAAGTGAGGCACTTACGTTGCATGCGCTGATGATGAGTAGCCAGCCGTACTATACCCTGATCGAGCCGAATACGCTGCACGTCATTCAGCGATTGCAGCAGTATCGGTCGGAAACGGGCCACCCGGTACACTTCACGTTGGACGCCGGACCGAACGTACATCTACTGTATCCGGATAGCGTAGCCGAACCCGTCAAAGGATTCATCCGGGAGCATCTGCTGCCCTACTGCGAGGATCGACTGTACCTGGCGGACCGGGTAGGAAAGGGCCCCCAACAATTGGAGGTGAATACAACGACTCTCGCCCGGTAGCTGTTACCGCTGCGATGAAACTACAGAACGTATTCCTGTGTGGCCTGGGTCTCGTCTTGCTGTATGCCTGCCGGCTGTCCGGCCAGGAGGTACCCGAGCGACTCCAGACCGGCTTCCAGCCCCTCGACGAGCGGCTTTCCAGTATGGTAACGGCCGATTCGCTGTCGATCAGCGCGGAAGAAGCGGCCGACCTGCCCAACGCGGTTTTTCTGGACGCCCGAGAACCGGCGGAGTACGAAGTCAGTCACCTGCCCGGAGCGCTTTCGCTCGGCTACAAGGATCCGGACTATAGCGTTCTCGACAACCTTGACCCGGATAGGCCCCTCGTGGTCTACTGCACCATTGGTTACCGCAGCGAGCGGATGGCCGAGGAACTAAAGAGCAGGGGTTTCCAGCAGGTGTACAATCTCTACGGCAGTATCTACGCCTGGTTAATTTCCGGTCACGACGTGGTGGACGCATCTGGCCCCACCGAACGCGTACATACATACAATCGTAAATGGGGAGGCTATCTTCCCGACAGTGTCTTTACCAAAGTTTATTGAGCATCCATGACCTTATACCAGCAAATTCAGGAATGCATCGCCTTTATCAAGCAGCGTGCGAAAACCGAACCCCGGGTCGGTATTATTCTCGGAACGGGCCTGAGTACCCTCGTCGATGAAATTGAGGTGGAACGGGAATTCGTCTACGGACTCCTCCCCTACTTCTCGGTTTCCACGGTCGCTACCCACCGCGGTAAGCTTGTACTGGGAAAATTGCGGGGCGTGCCCGTAGTCGCCATGGCCGGTCGGCTACACTACTACGAGGGCTACAGCATGCAACAGTTAACCTTTCCCGTGCGGGTGCTGAAGGCGCTGGGTATCAAGCACCTCATCATTTCCAATGCTTCCGGTAGTGTGAATCCGGATATCTGTTCCGGTGATGTCGTTTTCCTCCGGGATCATATCAATATGCAGCCGGATAACCCGCTACGTGGGCACAACGACGATCGCCTGGGGCCCCGCTTCCCCGATATGCTCCATACCTACGACCGCCAGCTGAATGCCCGCGCGATCGAACTTGCCGAGAAGCATGGTATTAAGGCCCACGAGGGGGTATACCTGGCCCTGGCGGGCCCGAACCTGGAAACGCCCGCCGAATACCGCATGGCCAACATCATCGGGGCGGACGTGATCGGTATGTCGACCGTGCCGGAAGTGCTGGTCGCCCGTCACGCGGAGCTTCCGGTGTTCGTGGCTTCCGTAGTGAGCAATAAATGCTTCCCCATTGCCGATATTCAGCCTACTACCGTTGAAGATGTCATCGCTACGGTGCAGTCCGTGGAGCCCAAATTGCGCAAGCTGATCGGCGATATGGTGGAAGAACTGGCGGTAAAAAAGGAAGCATCCGCCTGATGGAATTTTTGGGCGGCGAGCGCAGGTATAAAGCTTATGGCGACCGCTATACGTCCAAGAACCGGAATCAAAAGCGCAGGCCGGCTACCAAACCGTATTCGTTGTAGCTGTACGCCTGACTTAGTACCCCCAGCTGACCAAGATTACCCCGGATTTCGACGTAAGGGCGTATGCGTCGTTCACCTATTTCTAATCCAAGACTAGAATACAGGCTAAAATTATTTCCGGGCTCGTCAAAAGTGGTCAGTCCTTTATTATCATCGTCCGTGTCAAACTCGTAAATATATAAGTGGCAGCGATACTCATCATCGTTACGGTACAACCAACAGTCGTCGACGGTCAACATCGTTCCCTCACCGCGCCCGGCTAGTAGTATACCGTACCGCAGTCCGACTACGGCGTACATTCTTGCGGAAATTGAGGGTATCGGCAGACTATAAGTTACGCCAATCTCCGGACCGATGAAGGTCTCGTTTACATGGATATACGCCGTTGTATCCTGCTCAAGACCGCTGATCAGATGATGTGGCGCGAAAGTCCGAGCGGTTGAGCGGTAGTTGGCATAGAATATGCCCACGTCGACACCGATGTTATCCCTAATATGACGCGATGCCCGGAACGCCACGTGCTTTCGCTTACCGGGCAATCGCTCTATCGACTGCAACTTACTAGCCGATACGTCCCATTGGTAGTGAAAGCTGCCCACCTCGAAGGCAAAAAATGTTTTATCCGCTCGGGTTTCTTGCGCCCAAGCCCATCCGTTGGTAAACAGAAGTAAAAAGCAGATAAAAGCGCAACGATATGGCGTATTTACCAACATGTCGTATTGGGGTTTAGGTGAATAGGCACTTGGTAGGTATATGGATGTAGAGATTCGGGACGGGATCCGGTATTCGCATGCCGGATTGCGTAGCTAAATTGCCTGACGCAATAGGCTTTATTAGGTCATTATCCTGATAAAGAGGAGAATGGAAGGACTTCCTAAACGCGTATTCCGTCGGGTGATTGCTCGAACTGGTCCTTACGCAACAACTTTGCTCAACTAAAAACAATGTCTACCACGGGCACTTATCGCATCGCCAGTGCCGTTACCCCTCAAAGGTATACATGGCATCGTACCGACCGTGGGGCTCTCCAAAAAAACCGGACCCCTGCACAACTTACTTTTGCCGCCGCGCCTTTAAGACAAGATAACCCTGACTGAAACCTAAATGAACGGAGCCTTCCGCGCCGCCTGGAAAAATTTGAGCGCTACCGACCGTGACGTCGCCACGGCCATGAGCATGGTCTATGAGGAGCGCTCCGTCCTCGACCTTTCCCGTCTTCTGAACAAGATCGGGATGACACCCCCTGCCGGGGAGTCCCGCTTTACGCATGCGGACACGGAGGAGATCGTCCACCGCCTCCACGAGCAGAACGTACTGGTCAAGCAGAGCGATCACGGCTGGCGCATCAACCCGGAGATCAGTGAGGCCATCATGCGCCACGCCGGCCGCCGCCCCGATTTCACGGTGCTGCTCAACGAGATCCGCCGCGAACTTCCCTATAAGACCTACTGGCAGCCCGCCAGCCCCCACGCCCTGATGCGGGAGATTCGCATTGCTTTCTACCAGCAAAATGAGGCCGGCTTCGACCGCCTCCAGCGGGAATCCGAAAACTTCTACCCCGACCAGGCGCGTACCGGCAAATTTATCGATCCGCTCTTCGCCGAATTCGACCCGCGGTGGGTAGAAACCCTTTTGCCCGCCTGGCAGGAAATCAACCTGCGTAAGGCCTTCCGCCGGGCGCTGGTTACGATGGAGCCCCTCGACCCCCTGATCGAGTTCCTGGAGCAACACGAGCATATCCGGGAGCCGGAATCCGGTCCGCTGCGGGAATTACTTGCCGAGGCTTTCGTTCTGCAGGGAGCCTGGAGTCGCCTGCAACTCTGGGCCGACCTGGAAACCAGCGAATGGCGCAGCGCGGCCAACCACCTGATCTACCACATCCTGCGCGACGACGACGAGGCGGCGCAGGAGCTCATCGAGGATGTCCGCAAGGGCTACCGACGGGAGTACGAAAACAAGTACCCGGCTCACCTGGCCGGCTACCTTTACCTGCTCTCCCTCCTCCGCAATGGTGGCGTGAAGAGTGCCGAGGTTATCGGTCACCACCTGGATAACCTCGATCCGGTTCAGAATCTACGACTGGGCGGAACCTACCTCGTGCTCAAAGCGCTCCACGCCTACCTCCGCAACGACGAGGAAGCACAGTTTACCGCGCAGCAGGGGCTCGAGCGTATGGAGGCCAATGCCTTCGCCCGCACCTTCCACGCCCTCTACCGACTGTGGACGGACGGTAATACCACGATCCACGCCGGCAAATACCTCGACGAGCTGGAAGAGCTGCGGGAAACCGCGCAGGACAACGGCTATCGCTGGGTAGAAATGGAAAGTACCCGCGTGCTCTCCCTCCGGCACCCCGAAGCCGAAGCCCGCGAAGCCTACGCCAGCCGCGCGCAGCAGCTGAGCGATGATCTCCGGATCTACAGCCTGGCGGATGCCATGCCCCGCATCGAGCCCTGGGAACGCGCCCTGGAGGTACTGGTGGGTATGGGTACCCCCGATCGCAACAACGGCAAGCGCAGCAAGAAGACCAGTCGCTTCGTCTGGTTCGTCGACTTCGAGAACCGGGACCTGGAGCCCCGCGAGCAGACCCTGAGCAAAGGCGGAAGCTGGTCGAAGGGACGGAAAGTTGCCCTGAAGCGCGTCAAGCAGGGCGACGTGGAGGGAATGACCCCCCAGGACGTATCCGTAGCCAAGGCTATCGAAGAAGATTACAGCAAGTATCACCCCAACGGGAGCTATACCATCAATTACGAGGAGGCACTGCTGGCCATGGTCGGGCATCCCAACCTCTATCTGAGCAAGAATCCCCAGATCGGGGTGGAATTGATCCGCCGCAACCCCCAGCTGCTGATCGAGGAGACCAATAACCGGCTCCACCTGCGCTTCGCGCAGGATTTCAACGGTACCGGCGTACAGGTCGTCAAGGAAACCCCAACCCGCTACCAGGTTATCGAAGTGAACGACGGCCACAGCCAGATTCACCGGCAGATCGGACAGGGCCTGGAGATCCCCAAGCGGGCCCGCCACCGCCTGCTCGAAGTAGCCCGCAACCTGAGCAAGTTCACCGAGGTTCAGAACACCCTCACCGGGGTCATCGATGATCTCGACGAAACCAAGGCCGACTCCCGGACCTACGTACACCTTCTTCCCGTCGGGGAAACCTTTAAGGTGGAGTTCTTCGTCCGTCCGATCCCCGAGGAAGACCAATACTTCAAACCCGGCCGCGGCCGTAACAAGGTGATCAGCGAGGCCGACGGTCAGCGTCGCCTTGCCGAACGCGACCTGTCGCGGGAGATCGAGCGGGCCGAAGCCGTGATCGTGGACTGCCCTACCCTACAGAAGATCGTCCACCGCGACTACGAATGGCAGGTCGATGAAGTAGAAGATTGCCTCAACGTGCTGCTGGAACTGCAGCCGCTGCGCGCACTCGACCGCATCGTACTGGAGCACCCCCGCGGAGAGAAGATCAAACTGGTCGGCAGTGTCGACTTCGGCGATCTGTCGCTCGGCGTCAAGGAAAAAGCCGGCTGGTTCGACGTGGAAGGCACCCTGGCGGTAGACGAGCAGCAGATGCTTTCCTTCCGCGAACTGATCGATAAGGTCAGCGAAAACGAGCAGAGCAATTTCATCCAGATCAGCGAAGGGCAGTACGTTGCGCTCACCGATCAGCTGCGGCGCAAGCTGCGCGAGATGGAAGGCCTGATGAATAAGGATGGCGACGGCATGCAACTGCATCCCCTGGCCTCCGGCCTGCTGGACGACGTGGCGGACCAACTGGGCGCCTTCGAAACGGATATCGCCTGGCGCGAGAGCCTCGAACGTATTCAGACCGTCAACCTGACGATGGCCCGCGTACCGAGCACCTTCCGCGCGGAACTGCGTCCCTACCAGCTGGACGGTTTCCGTTGGCTGATGCGTCTGGCCGATTGGGGCGTTGGGGCGTGTCTGGCCGATGATATGGGTCTTGGTAAGACCGTACAGGCCCTGGCGATGCTGCAGGCACGCGCCGAGGAAGGTCCCGCCCTGGTAATCGCTCCGGCATCCGTGACGCGCAACTGGATGCGGGAGGCGGCCAAGTTCGCCCCTACCCTGAATCCCATCCTGCTGGTCGGTAGCGACCGCCAGGAGATCATCGACAAGGTCGGTCCCTACGATATGCTGGTCGTGAGTTACGGCTTGCTTCCCTTCGAGGGAGACGCGCTGGCGGAAAAGCGCTTCGGGACCATCGTTCTGGACGAGGCGCAGGCCATCAAGAACCGCGGCACCAAACGGAGCCAGATCGCCATGAAGCTGCAGGGCGACTTCCGGGTAGCGACCACCGGTACGCCAATCGAGAACCACCTGGGAGAACTGTGGAACCTGTTCACCTTCCTCAACCCGGGCCTGCTGGGCACTTTCCAGCGCTTCAACGAGAAGTATACCATTCCGATCACCCGGAGTAACGATAACGAGCGCCGGCAGCAGCTGCGTCGCCTGATCCAGCCCTTCATCCTGCGTCGCCGCAAGGAGGAAGTCTTGGAAGAACTGCCACCGAAAACGGAAGTCACCCTTACGGTGGAGCTCTCCGCACCGGAGCGTGCCTTCTACGAGGCCCTGCGCCAACGCGCACTGGAAAGCATCGACGACAGCGAAGGACCGAACCGCCGCTTCCAGATCCTGGCCGAGCTCATGAAACTGCGCCAGGCGGCCTGCCACCCCAAACTGGTGGATGCCGACGTCGACATCGAGAGCAGCAAGCTCGAATTGCTGGCCGAAACGGTACAGGAATTGCGCGAAAATGGTCATAAAGCACTGATATTCAGCCAGTTTGTCCGTCACCTGAAGATCGTAGAGCAGTGGGCGATCGCCAATGACGTCCCCTACCAGTACCTCGACGGCAGCACCCCCGGGCCCAAGCGCGACGATGCCGTGCAGGCCTTCCAGCGGGGCGAGGGCGACATCTTCCTCATCAGCCTGAAGGCCGGTGGTACGGGACTGACCCTCACCGCGGCCGACTACGTCCTTCACCTGGACCCCTGGTGGAACCCCGCCGTGGAGGATCAGGCCAGCGACCGCGCCCACCGCATCGGGCAGCAGCGGCCGGTCACGGTATACCGATTCGTCTCCGAGAACACCATTGAGGAGAAAATCGTGAAATTGCACGCTGAGAAGCGGGACCTGGCCGACAGCCTCCTCGCCGGAACCGAACAGAGCGCCAGCCTCAGCGCCGATGACCTACTAGACCTCATTAAGCATGCCTAAGCCGATCTACAGCCCCAATCTCCACGTCTACACCGACGGTCAGGAAGTCGCCCGCGCCTTTGCCGACCACCTGGTCAAGAAACTGGAGGAGAAAGCCGAAGGTCCCTTCTTTTGGGCGCTGTCGGGCGGATCCACCCCCAAGCTGCTCTTCAAGCTGCTCGCGGCCGAGTACAAGGACAAGATCGACTGGAGCCGCCTCCACTTCTTCTGGGGCGACGATCGCATGGTTCCCTACGATAGCCCCGAAAGCAACTACGGCGAGGTCCGTACCCTACTCTTCAAGCACGTACCGGTAGTGGAAGACCAGATCCACCCCGTTCCCACCGACCTGGACCCCGAAGCCGCCGCGGAGGCCTACGCCGCCACTATCACGGAGCTCCTCCCCCAGAATTCGGACGGCCTGCCCATCTTCGACCTCAACATGCTCGGCATGGGCGGCGATGGCCATACCGCCTCCATCTTCCCGGATAATATGGGCCTCCTCACCTCCGATAAGATCTGCGCCGTGGCCACCCATCCGGAGTCCGGCCAGAAGCGGGTCACCCTCACCGGTCCCGTCATCGACGCCTCCGACGAGGTCGTCTTTCTCATCACCGGCGGCTCCAAAACCCTCCGCGTCGCCCAGATCATCAACCGCGAGCAACTGGCGGATACCTTCCCCGCCGCCCACATCCAGCCCACCTCCGGCGAACTGCACTGGTTCCTCGATCGGGCCGCCGCCCACGAGGTAGGATATTAATTCCCGCCGTATCTTTGCCCTGCAAAATTTAGCCCCATGACCTCCCGCGAAGCCGTTTCCGCTACCGATCAGCCACACACCTCCACCGGTAAATACTGGCTGTATTTCCTCATCAGCGCGGTGATCTTCTTCCTGATGCTGATCTTCCTGAACCAGTGGTTCTGGGTGGCTATGCCGTTTATGCTGACCTTTTTGGTTATGGCATTGGGGTATATGTAGGTAATTTTTGAATGGGTGAGGGGTTGGATTAGTGAATTCGGGTGGGGTTTGCTCGCTTCGCTCGTGGAAGGGGGGCGATTTACGATAGACGAATTACGAATTGGCTGCCGCGTGGGGCTGCTCGCCTTCGGCTCGTGGCGTGGGAGAAGTAGGATTTACGAAGGGGAAAGGCGCCGCAAGGGGTTGCTCGCCTTCGGCTCGGGGGGAATAGGATTTCTACTTTAGCTACCGCAGAAGTCTGCTCGCCTTCGGCTCGTGTTATCTTCAACACAGATTGCACGGATCTTGAGCACGGATTTTACACGGATTTGCTTTAGGTGTTAGCTCGCCTTCGGCTCGTGAAATCTTCAACATAGATTGTACAGATTTTCAGCACGGATTCGACGTAGTGTCACTATTCGGGGTTGCTCGCCTTCGGCTCGGGGGGAATAGGATTTCTACTTTTGCTGCCGCAAAAGTCAGCTCGCCTTCGGCTCGTGTTATCTTCAACACAGATTGCACGGATTTTGAGCACGGATTTTGCACGGATTTGCTTTAGGTGTTAGCTCGCCTTCGGCTCGTGAAATCTTCAACACAGATTGCACACATTTTCAGCACGGATTCGACGCAGATTCATTGTTCGGATTTGCTCGCCTTCGGCTCGTTTTTTTAACCGTGGCTACGTAGTGGATTCGCATACATGAGTATAGGACCATGATTCTGATCGGTCTATCTCCGTGGCACCTCTGTGCACCCCTTCGTGAAGCGCGCAGCGCCCTCTGTGTTTAAAATGTTCTCCGAGTCACTCTTAGCTAAACGAAAAGTCGCGAAGCGACGACGTCCCCCAAATAGCGCAGCGATAGCGGGTACGAGAGAAATCAGTGATAATCCGTGCCCAAAATCCGTGAAATCCGTGTGAACCCCCTTAAGTCGCGCAGCGACGAGAAAACCTTCCAAGTAGCAAGGCGACAACACCTCAATACTGCAAATACATCACCTCCTTAGCCAAAAAGAACTCCTCCGAAAACCACGTATCAATCGGATACTCCTCCACGTAAGCACCCTTCGGCAGAGCCGCCAGTTCCTGCTTCAACCCCTTTCCCTTAAGGGCCAGGATGCCATTGGGCAACCCATGCCGCTGCTTCTTACTGATGAGCCGCAGGCTCCAATTTGCCAGCTGCTCGATCTTGGCAACGGCGCGGGTAACGACAAAATCATAGGCCGGACGCTTCAATTCCTCCGCTCGCTTCTGCTCGGCGCGGCAGTTCGTTAGGCCCAGCGCTTCGATCACTTCGTTGCAGACGCGGATCTTTTTGGCGGTGCCGTCGATGAGATGAAATTGTGCGTGCGGGAAGAGAATGGCTAAGGGTATTCCGGGAAACCCGCCTCCCGTACCGAGGTCCAATACCTGCGCTCCGTCGCGAAAAGAAACCACTTTGGCGATCGCCAGGGAGTGCAGCACGTGGTGGATGTACAGATTGTCGATGTCCTTGCGGCTGATGACGTTGATCTTGGCGTTCCAGTCGCGGTACAGCGCATCCAGCGCGGTGAACTGCTCGCGTTGCCGCTCACTCAGATCAGGAAAGTATGTAAAAATGATATCGGCCATAGTAAAACGCTGTTTCCAACAGCGAAGTAAGATGCTGTCTCCGACAGCGCAGGTAAAATGCTGTCTCCGACAGCGAAGTTCAAAGCGCTCTATGAGCGCGAAGTAAGCAACGAAGCAAAAGCCTCCCAAACCGCCCCCTCCGGCACCGGTGCCCGCAGCTCCACCCGGCTCCCGCTAATCGGGTGATCGAACGCCAGCGTATACGCATGCAGATCGATACTTCGCTCCGGGTTAGCCCGCTTGAAGCCGTACTTCTCATCCCCCCGAATGGGTGAACCAATGGCCCCCAGCTGCGCCCGGATCTGGTGCTTGCGCCCGGTGATAAGCGTGACCTCCAGGAGGTGGTAGCGGTCGCTGCTGCCCAGGTATTTGTATTTGAGCTCGGCGCGTTTGGCGGTCTTATCGCTGCTGTCGACGATCTCGGCGTTGTTGCCCTTGCCCTCACGGAGGAAATGGACGAGGTTATCGCTGTCCTTTTCCGGCCGCTCCCCTACTACGGCGAGGTAGGTCTTCTCGATGGTCCGCGCCTTAAACTGCTCCGACACCTGCGCCTGCGCCGCCGGCTTCTTCCCGAAGAGGATCACCCCCGAGGTCGGTCGATCGAGCCGGTGGATGGGGTACAGGTCGTGGCGGGTATAGGCCGAGCCGATCTGCAGCAGATTGGGGCTGCCCTGCTTATCGGGCGCCGAGGCCAGGCCGGCGGGTTTGTTGAAGGCGATGAGCTGGTTGTCCTTGTAGAGGACCCAGTCGCCTGGGCGGCCGGGGAATTGGGGATGGTCTGGCATTGGGCAAAGATAGGTCGCCTTCGGCTCGTGGGGATTTACGACATATGAATTACGATTTACGAATTACGATTTGGCTACCGCATGTGGTAGCTCGCCTTCGGCTCGTGGGTTTTTAAACACAGATTACACAGATTATGGGCACGGATTAGACTCAGATTTGCTGTATGTGGTAGCTCGCCTTCGGCTCCCGTGGATTTACGATATATGATTTACTATTTACGATTGGCTACCGCAGGGGGATGCTCGCCTTCGGCTCGTGGGATGTACGATATATGAATTACGATTTACGATTTGGCTACCGCACGTGGTAGCTCGCCTTCGGCTCGTGGGCTTTTAAACACAGATTACACAGATTATGGGCACGGATTAGACACAGATTTGCTGTATGTGGCAGCTCGCCTTCGGCTCGTTTTTCTCAACACAGATTGCACCGATTCAAAGCACGGATTAAACACTGATTTCCTGAACGGGTAAGCTCGCTTCGGCTCGTTTTTTCACAGCAGTGGACGAGGAAAGCGCATAGGTTTCGCAGAGGCAAAGTTGCTCTCACTTTTATGGGTGGCGTGCCTCTGTGGCACCTCTGTGCAACCCTCCGCGAAGTACGCAGTGCCCTCTGGGTTTAAAATCACCACAACCCTCAGCGAAACTTCGCGTCCTACAGCGTCGCAGCCGGTGATCTCCCGTCACGCAGGGACCCCTCCGCGACTGTTATATATTTTCCGTCAGCCGCGCAGCTACGAAAGAAAATCCGTGCCAATCCGTGCCCTAAATCCGTAAAAATCTGTGTGAACTCTTCAGCCGCGCAGCGATCCCCATAAGACCCTCCGTGATTCCTCTGTGAACCCCTCCGCGTCCTCTGTGGTGAACCGAAGCCGTAAAAGCCCAAGCAACATCCGTGTGAACCCTTCCGTAGCGCAGCGACGAAAGAAAATCCGTGCCAATCCGTGCCCTAAATCCGTAAAGATCTGTGTGAACTCTTAAGCCGCGCAGCGACCCCCATAAGACCCTCTGTGATTCCTCTGTGAACCCCTCCGCGTGCTCTGTGGTGAACCTAGGCAGCGAAGCGCCAACAATCACTTAACCTCCTCATAATCAATATAATCATCCCGATCCTCCGGCTCCGGCATATCGTGGAGCTTATCGTGCGGCTTGCGCCCGGGGCCCACCTGCCCCTGCATACGCTGGTACCACTGATAACCGCGGTAAGCAAACCAGATGAGGGCGATGGTAAGGAAGAGATCGAACATGGGGGCAAAGGTAGGTTACAGGAAGGGGATTAGAAGGGTGCTCACCACCGGTAAATGCGGCGAACGAGCGAACGGACCTTATCCGTATACGGAGGATAGACCATACTGAGGTCCAGCAGCTTGCGCTCGACCACGGAGCGCTCGTTGCAGAAGTCGCGGAAGCCGTGGTAGCCGTAGCTCTTACCGATGCCGCTGTTGTTGACGCCGCCGAAGGGCAGGGCCGGATTGGCGTTGCTCAGGAAGAAGTCGTTGACGAGGGTGCCGCCGGCGCTGGTTTCGGCGAGGAGGCGTTTGATGATGCGGCGGTTGTTGGCCTGGATGTAGAAGGCGAGCGGCTTGGGCAGGCGGTTAACGAAGGCGACGACCTCCGTTAGATTGTTGTAGGTCATGACGGGGAGGATGGGGCCGAAGATCTCCTCCTGCATCACCTTCATCTCGCGGGTCACCTCCGTCAGGATGGTGGGGGCGAAAGAGCGGGTGGTGCGGTCGTGGCGGCCTCCGCAGACGACCTTGGCGCCTTTTTCCAGGGCATCCTCCAGCAGACCGGTGAGGTGGTCGAATTGCTTGTCGCTGACGATGCGGGCGTAGCTATCGGAGGTGGTGGCGTCATCGCCGTAGAAGTCCTGGCTGGCGCGGCAGAGGGCGGCTACGTATTGGTCGGCGATGTTATCGTTGACCATCAGGTAGTCGGGGGCGATGCAGGTTTGGCCGGCGTTGAAGCCCTTTCCCCACAGGACGTTACGGGCGGATTTCTCCAGGTCGACGTCGTCGTCTACGATGCAGGGCGATTTACCGCCGAGCTCGAGGGTCACGCTGGCCAGGTTCTCCGCGGCGGCGGCCATCACCTTCTTACCCACGGCGGGGCTGCCGGTGAAGAAGATGTGATTGAAGGGCAGCTTCGTCAGGGCGGCGGAGGTTTCGGCCTCCCCGGTCGCTACGGCGATCTCGTTGCGGGCGAAGAGGTCGTGGAACATCACGCGCATGAACTCCGTCGTGGCCGGACTGTACTCCGAAGGCTTCAGCACCACCGTACAGCCCGCCGCGATGGCGTACAGCACCGGAACGATGGCCAGGTTGAAGGGATAATTCCAGGGGGCGATGATCAGCGCGCAGCCCTTCGGCTCCTTGTACACGTAGTTCATCGTACCGAGCATGGCCAGCGGCGTGGAGATCCGTTCGGGTTCCATCCAGCGGCTCAGCTTGCGCTTGATGTAGTTGACGTGGCTGTAGACGGGGCCGAGCTCGCTGAGGCGGCTTTCCACTTCCGGCTTGTTGAGGTCGCTGCGCAGGGCTTCGAGCAGGCGGTCGGTGTTTTGCTCGTCGTCGAGATAGCGCAGGATGCGGCTCAGTTTCTCCTTCCGCTCCTTGGCCGTCGATTTGGCCAGGGTCGGGGCGTACGCCTGCTGTTCGGTGAGCAGGTAGGAATAATCGGTGGTGGAAGCGGTGCCGGGCATACCATTTAAACGGACGCGGGGGGCGGTGGGTTTTGGGCGGCGGAGCGCGGGTAGAAAGGGGGTTGGCCCCTACCCTACGCTGTCGGGTGTTTCCATTGCTTGCTGGAGGTCGTTCTTACCGCGTAAGGCACGTTGAATGGCTCCATGGTGCATTCGCCCGGCGATTTTGGCGGCTCCAGAACCGTCGTAGCCCATCCGTGGCACTGGCTATCCTCTTCCCTTCTGGCAACGATTGCCCTACCCCACTTTCCAATTTTTGATAATAAGCCCAGGTGATCAACCGCGGCTGGCTGGACATTCGTGTCGCCTCTCAAAGCGGGTGTTGCTTTAGCTTCCTGATCTGTATTTCCCTGCTACGGTAGGTTTCGTGATACGTCCGCATAGGAGCGTATACCCGTCATATTGGAAATCGTTTTTTGCTTTACCTTGGAATGGCGTGATACATACCCAGCTGAGCGTATAACCGTCAATTATTGCGGGTAGATTGGGTGTATATGCGCAATGCGTTTACATGGATGTTAGCGGCAATGACTACTCAGAAAAACCTAACCGCCAACTTTCGTATATATGTCTTCAATTTCAATAATTTACCAGAAGTGAAATTAAATGGAGAGCAGAGAATATTTTGAAACACTTTCACTTGAGGAAATAAGATCATTTGTAGATAATGAAGTGGAGGAAAGCTTATATCTGGAATTTAAAACAGTAAATCACCCTAACAAGGAACATCAGCAACATGATTACAAAAACTTGTCAAAGTGCTTATCTGGTTTTGCAAATTCTAACGGAGGATTAATCGTATGGGGTATATATGCTAAGCAAAACGATAAGGGAAACGACGTAGCTAAAGAATTACGCCCTATATCAGAATTAACTAAGTTGAGCAACAAATTTAAAAAATATGAAAATCAGGCAGTAACTCCAACCATAATTGGTGTAGAACATAAGAAGGTCTTTGAGTCAGAAACAGACGACAAAGGATATTTAGTGACCTATATTCCAGCAAGTACTTTGAGCCCACACATGGCTAACTCCGCCGGAAATTACTATTATAAACGAAGTGGTGACAACTTTTATCGATGTGAGCATTTTGACATTATGGATATGGTAACTAGAGAATCACGCTCTATACTTCATCTGGCCCCTATAGAATTTTACGTTACTAATGCAAACAGATTTGCTGGCAATTCACAACGAAGTTATAATCTTGAAGCAATATTTGCTATCCGAAATACAGGAAGAGCAACAGCGAAAAATATTAGACTTGAATTGAACTACGGCCCCAGATTCATTATTATGATTCATGGTCTAGATGGCAATGGAATCAAAGCCATGAAAGAAATTCCATCAGCTACGCATAGCAAAGTGTACCATAGTGAATCACATGTTTTCATTCACCCTGATTCTGAATTAGAAGTTGATAAAATTCAATACAGCAACTTTCAAAATGAGGGTCAGATTACAGAAGGTTTTATACTGAAATACAAGCTACAGGCTGAAAATTCTATGCCTGTGAAAGGAGAAATTCAAATAACGAATGTTGAATTAAAAAAAGTTTTTAACAACTATATCATGTTGCTTTCAAAAAGTAAGAATGACTACATGAATGGCTAGAGGTAAATAAAATGCCGCTAACACCGCCTACCACGTACAGCCGCCGGTTGTGCTTTAGAATGCTATCATTGCTTGAAAGGGGCCGCAATGAAGGCCGATACCCGTTAAGCTTGTTGGAGGTGGCGGCCGTCGGGTAGGCAAACGTTAGGTGCAACAAAATCAACCACTTATGAGTATACAAAGCTTTCTTGTACTATTACAAGTTAAATTTGTATATTTGCCACCATCAAAGTTATGGATAGAATTAATAGAATAAAAGAGGTTTTGGTAGTAGTTGGCGTGACTCAAAAGGAATTGTCTGCTAGACTTGGACGTAGCGCCAATTCAATAGCATCAATATGTAATAACAAAAGTCAACCACATTTAAAAGACTTAAAACGTATCGCTGATATTCTTGATGTCGACATTAGGGAACTATTAGTACCAACAAAGCTGAGTAAATGACAAGTCTAGACACTGCTAGTCCATTGAGGTATCCAGGGGGAAAATCTAAAATTTCGCCGTTTTTGGTTGATATAATTCTTCTTAACAATTTAGAAGGATGCAAAATGTATGAAATGTATGCTGGCGGGGCCGGAGCTTCGCTTAACTTACTGTACTCAGGATTGGTGAGCGAAATTGTAATTAATGACTACGACAAGCATATATATTATTTTTGGAAATCAATTATCGATCAAACAGAAGAATTTTTACGGCTAGTAAACGACACTACAATATCTCTTGAAGAATGGCATGTTCAAAAGAACATATATAAGAATTATACGGAACATTCACTGTTGGAGGTAGGTTTTTCAACATTTTTTCTGAATCGTTGCAATCGCTCTGGAATACTCTATAAGGCTGGACCTATAGGTGGTAAAAATCAAACGGGAAATTATAAAATGGATGTAAGGTTTAATAAGGTAAACCTTTCCAACCGCATCAAAAAAATAGCAAATTTTGGCTCGAAAATCTTTGCCAGCAGCAAAAAAACAATTGATCTTCTACCCCAAATTCTATCTAAGAAGGAGCATAATTTTATCTTTCTAGACCCACCCTATTATAACCAAGGAGAAAACCTTTATTTAAACTTTTATAACCATGGAAACCATGAAGCTCTTCGAAATTTACTTAAGAAAAGCAATAATTCTAAATGGTTCTTGACGTACGATAATACGGAACAGATAAATGAACTATACGCTGAATTTCGAAAAGCTGACCTTCCGATGTCTTATACACTTCAAGCTAAAAGAAAATCAAAGGAAGTAATGGTATTTGCGGATGCAATCCAGATCCCAAAGAACTTGAGGACTAAGAAGCAATTAAGTCCTATCAAACTGAGATAGTATGGAAGATGTAAAAAATATTGCTGTTGAGCTTATAAGCTTAGACACCAAAAATCCAAGGATTAGTGAATTTGGTGTGGATGAAAATACTGGTGAGGACCGTATTCTAGAAATCTTGTATGAAGAAATGTCGGTCAATGAAATTTTGTTATCTATTGTGTCCAATGGATTTTGGCAATATGAGCCTCTAATACTGCTTGATGACAAAGATGGTAGATACACGGTCATAGAAGGAAACAGAAGGATTGCTGCCATAAAATTGATTCACGATAGTAGGGGGATACAATTGCCAAAATCGATTCGTGATGGTATTACACCCTCTCTGATTGCGAATACTTCTACTGTTCCTGCGATTGTAGTCGAAGATAGGAGAGATGCATGGAAGTTTATAGGTTTTAAGCACGTAAATGGCCCAGCAAAATGGGGAAGTTATGCCAAAGCTAGATATATTGCAGAGGTACACAACGAATTCGGGATATCGTTGAACGATGTAGCAGATCAAATAGGAGATACAAATAGAACAGCTCAAAAACTTTATCAAGGTTTGATGGTCTTGGAGCAAGCCAAGAAAGAAGGAATTTATAATTATACTATAGACATTCAGGCAGACAGACTCTATTTCTCACATCTGTACACTGGTTTACAACGGGAAGGAATTAGGAACCATATTGACATCGCGGATGCCGAAGAAGAATCTACTGAACCTATCCCCAAGGCTAAGCTACCGCAGTTAAAAGAGTTGCTGCAATGGTTATATGGTAGCAAATCAGACGATATACAACCTGTCATCAAATCACAAAACCCGGATTTAAAATATTTAGACAGTGTATTAAGAGAGCGCGAATCACTCTCAGCTATAAGGAGCGGTGAGAGTCTAGAATATTCATACGAGTTAAGCCGAGCAACTGGTGCAGTTTTTGAAGAAAATCTCCTGAATGCTAAACGAAACCTGCAAAAAACTAAGGCTTACATTACAAATGGTTATGACGGGGACGAGCAATTACTCCGTGTTGCTGGTTCAGTTGCCAACTTAGCTGATTCCGTCTACGAAGAAATGGAGAAAATTATGCTTGATCGGTCCGGTAGATCAAAGAAAAAGCGGATAAGCGATTAATTATGGCAGCATATAAATATGGTACTATCCCAAGTGAGAAAGCCCAGAAAGAAGATACTGCTGATTTTTGGGAAATACAAGCGTTGCGAGAATTTGGAATCCCAGTATCCGAAATCGACATTTTAAAGGTCGTAGCTAAAGAGTTTGACGAACTGAATAATGATGGCATTGAAAGCCAGGAAGATTTTTATAGTGATCGGCTGAATGATGTCTTCTCTCATTTGTCTGATCGAGTCAAGTATTCCTACAATAATTACCCATTTAGATTCAATCGTTCATCGATTGAGATTGACCAAATTGAATCTTCATCGGATTATCTATATGTCTTTCTATTACTTGCTACCCGATTAAATATGGGTAATGACCGAGTACATGGTGGTGTCGATGGAACATTACTGTTTGAATTTATATGTTCGCATGCGATAAAACAGTTTTTTGGAGATAATGCTCAATCTTTTCTGTTTGGGACTGGCGCCCCGGGAAATTTTGCAGCGAAAGTCACTGAATTAATTCATGAACTAGGAGAAGGCGGAGCCTTTAAAAATGCAAACATAAACCCACCTACAAAAAACGACGATGGGATAGATGTTGTGGTATGGAAGGATTTTGCTGACAATAAAGAAGGTAAGCTTATTGGATTTGGGCAGTGTAAAACTGGTACTACTTGGAGAGATAAAATACATAAGCTTAAGCCAGCTGACTTCTGTATGAATTGGTTTAAACACAGTCCTGTGGTTCAGCCTATTGCAATAGTCTTTCTAACAGACACTTTGTATGAAGATCAAAACTTCATCACTGACCAAAGAGGTTTCCTTGTATTCAATCGCTTTAGAGTTATGGAGTACTCAATTACAAATCTTCCAGAAGAAGTTTTTAATGATATTAAATCTTGGGTAGATGCAGTAATCCAAATTATACAAACAAATTAAATGCACCAAACACCGCCTCAACGCCATTAAGTTAAGCCTACCGGCTGGCCCTTGGATGTCATGCTGGCCGTTAGTTTTCGCACGTTCGACAGCTAGGTCGTCCAACGCGTATCTTCATGGCATAGTAACCTCGTCCGGCCGTGAG
>NZ_QNQZ01000019.1 GCF_003390935.1 Lewinella sp. IMCC34191
TAGTATAATGCGCAGAACATTGCGCCATCGTCAAGCCGGCGGTTAAGATGGTGGGTGCCGAAGATGCTTTATCGGATAGGAAAGAAAGTTCTTGATCCGCAAGTTGGCCGGTGAAGCCGGCCTGCGGTGGCGCACCCGTTGGCCGACATTCATAGCTCGCAGCGATCCATCCACACTCTCCTAGCCAATACAGATTAATTACAATGCGCTAGTTACCATGTCATGTACTATCATTATGATTCGGGAATGAACCGTTCTGTCTCGAGTTCTCCTCATGACGGCCTAAACTTATAGATAAATTGCGAATTTGTAGAAGGCTGGATTTAGGTGGACTGATTTCTAAATCTAAATTGCGGTCTCAAATAGCAATTGTTGAAAATAATCTAATTAATACACCATGGATTACGGCTTGATTAAAGAAATTAATCAACTTGACTTTAATTTTGATGACAATTTGATCTCGAATATCGGCGAATTGGAAAAGGCGCAGAGTAAAATTCATGAAGCTCTCATCAAAGCACGCATGAGAAAGCTCATGCAAGACTACGGCGAAAGAGATACAGATATATATGTTGTGACTTATCCAAAATCAGGCACAACCCTAATACAGATGATTTTATATCAGATGACTACCTTAGGAAAAATGAATTTTGACCATATATACGACGTTTCTCCATGGTTTCGATTTGCGGCCTATTATAATAAGAAGATGCCAGATTTGGATGATCGAAGAATAATCAAATCGCACGATGATTATGAAATTTTGAGAGAGGTTGAGAAAGGGAAGTTCGTATTTATCGTTCGAGACCTTCCAGACGTATTAGTTTCGCTCCTTCACCACGTTAGAAGCTATAACGATCCAAAAGCTGAATTGGACAAGCTTGTAGATCGTAAGATGAAGGAATGGTTCGATTACAATGTTTACTGGATCAAAAATCCAAATGGGTTGAAAATTCTTTATTTGAATTATGAAGATATTGTTAATAATAAAGAGGAAGTTGTTGCAAAAATAGCAGATTTCATAAACGTAACTTTAGATAAGGCAAAACTGAATAGAATTGTAAACAGAACATCTCTAAAATTTATGAAGACCCATGAATCTAAGTTTGGAGAACAACCAGAACAATGGAAGACCTACGATAATTTCATTCGAAAAGGCAAAGTGGGAGAGGGGAAATTAGCATTTACTGATCAGCAGGCAGATAAATATCAACAGCTTTCAAATGAGTACATGATTGAGGGAACTGTACTGGAAAGATACTTTTAAATAATAAGATCATATATCATAAATTAAAATATAGACGTCGGCCAACATTGCGCCATCGTCAAGCCGGCGATGATGCTTTTGGGTGTCGACAAAGCCTTTATAAGCTGACTTGAAGCCCGTAGAGGTCCGTAAGTTAGCTGGCGGTAGCCGGCCTGCGTTGGCGCACCCGTTGGCTGACATCCACATCCCGCACTACATCGGAAACAGTCGTTCGGTCTAATGATAGGATCTTTGTCCCGGAGCCCTCTGGAAGTCCTTAATGAGCACTTAAGAAAGGTAGCATACTTGAATCCGGCGTTCAGATTATATAGATCAGGCTACTGCCGAGGAACAAGTCACAGAACTGAAGTAGCACTGGATAATCACAGCCCGCATTTCATGAAAGCTACTATGTAGAATGGTCCGGAGCAGTACTTTGTCATCGAAACAGCAAGAGATTAATAACTTAGGTACTCGCTTATAAGCCCACCCATTGCGCGTCATGATTTTTCAAAAACATCCTCTTGAATGAGATCCCAGACTCAATCTGAACTAGAAAAGTGGATGAAAGAAAACTGTTACAACTTCAACAGTTACTCGATCAACGGAAGGACCATTAGCGAAGGGTTTGGAATTGAGGACTGGGGTGGACTATTCATATGGTACTATACAGAACGTGGAGAAAGAAATAACCTAGACTATTTCCAAAGCGAGAAAGAAGCAATTGAATACGCTTATGAAAAAATTATTTCAGACAAATGGGCCAATGCCCACATCGTAGGCTATACAACGAATAAGGATGAACAAGGAGAATTAACTAATATTCTTGACGAATTAGGAATTAGCTACATGAACGATGAAATCCCCTATTCTGGGCCGGGTCGACCTGCATACAGAATCTTTGTATTTGGTTGTGACATAAATAGAATAAAGCATTTGCGAGATATATATTACAAACAATGCTAAGCCTAAGCGCTATAATTCAAGATGATTAAAATACAAATATTTATACATCGCCCGCAGAACTGAAAATATGAAAAGGACATCAGCCAACATTGCGCCATCGTCAAGCCGGCGGTGATGCTTGTGGATTTCTATCAAGCTTTTATAAGCTGCCTTGATGTTGGTCGAGATCCGCATGCTGGCTGGTGGTAGCCGGCATGCGGTGGCGCACCCGTTCTCAGCAATAAAACAACACAGCAACACAGAGACATTGGTGAAAATTCTTATGTTTACGACTCAGAATGAATAATAATGCACGAACAATTTATCCAAGCAATTAGAACAAAAAAGAAGGTTCGGATAACTTTTGACTCCCAATCAAAAGGAGTGATAACACGAGATTGTATACCATTTGACTTTGGACCTTCTAGACGAAACCTAAAGGTAAATCCAAACAGATATCATCTTTACGATCTTGATAGTCCAGATGGAAAGCACACACTTTCAATTTTACCTGGTCAATTGTTAAGCATCAATGTTCTTAATGAAGACTTTGATCCTGGTGATTATGTCACCTGGAATCCGAATTGGTTTGTGACTAGAGATTGGGGAGTTTACTCGTAGTAAATGGAAGTTACAGAACTGTCTGTTAAGGGGTTTAAGTGTTATAACGACTCAGGTCCTATACCATTTCATAACCTTACTGTGTTCATTGGCGAAAATGATGCGGGGAAGTCTAGTATTTTCGATGCGTTAGAATTAATTCTTTCTAACAAAAATCCATCTCTAAAGGATTTTAGAGAAGACATCGACAATATTGAAGTCACAATTAAATTGCAACCATCTGAAGGAGTAAACGATGTAACCAAATACTTATGCGAAGGCAAGCTTTGTATACGAAGAACGGTTAGTAAATCTTTTGTGTCTTATTACGAGTGTTTTGGCGAGGTTTATGAAGACGATG
The DNA here is from genome assembly GCF_003390935.1 of Lewinella sp. IMCC34191. Taxonomy (GTDB): domain Bacteria; phylum Bacteroidota; class Bacteroidia; order Chitinophagales; family Saprospiraceae; genus Neolewinella. The sequence goes on from NZ_QNQZ01000019.1 coordinate 3,153, forward strand.
CATTAAACGATTATCAGCATCTATCTGCAACTTCGCTAAAAGAATTGTTGAAAAGATATTCCCTGCCAAGCGCCTCTAATCAAGTTAGTAGGAAAGCCATTATTGAAGAGTTTCTGTTACAGAATGAGAGTTTACCAAAACATCGGACATGGAAACAAATTAAGTATGATGAAATTAGCGGCTTTTTCCCCATTTTTCAACGATTTGCCTCTAGTGATTATGGAAATCCTGAATCTGTAATAAGAAAAACATTAGAGATTGCCTATCGCCACGCGTTTTATGATCATGATGATGAAGGCAACGAATTTTTAAAGCCAAGATTTAAAACGCTGAAGCAAAATATAACTCTAGACTTAGATAATAAACTAGAGAATCAGCTTTTAAGATATATACAGAAGTATAAACCTGAAATACAAGCAATTAAAGGTAGTTATAATATTGAATTTTCAAGGGGACTTTCGTTCACTGGCTTGAATATTGTAGATGATAACAGCAATGAAAAATCAATAGTCCAGATTGGAGAGGGATCAAAGAAAAAAATCTTTTTATCGATTCTAGAATGGGACGCAGAAATTAACTTAATCAACAAGACTAATAAATATCTGATTCGTGGTTACGATGAGCCTGACTCAAATCTACATTATGAGGCTCAGCGTCAAATGTTTTATGTTATTAAGAATTTGGCTGAAGACCCTACCTCTCGAGTTCAATCACTGATATGTACCCACTCGCTAACTATGATTGACCGAGCACCAGCAAAAAACATTAACCACATAGTGAAAAATGAGCAGGAAGGGAAGTCACATATTGAATACCTTAGAAATTTCGACAAACTAAACGTTGAATCTTTTCTTCATCAAGTTTCAGAGATAGCAGGAATAAGAAACAGTAGTATTTTTTACGAGAAATGCTTTTTACTAGTTGAAGGGGAAAGCGAAGAAAATGCTATCCCTATTCTATATAAAAAGTACTGCGGGAAACATCTTATTGAAGATGGTATAGTTTTAGTTAATCTTCAAACAAATGGACAGTGGAGCAATGCATTGAAATTTCTTCAATCTAATCGTCAAAACTGCACTGTTGTCCTATTAGACAAGGACACTCAATACAGCACTTCAAGGCACCAAGTAACAGTTGCTAAGCTCGAAGAGATAGGTTTCGATGGGGATTTTTTGACCAATCATTGCTTTTTCGTAGGTCATAAAGAGTTTGAAGATATATTTACTGATGCTCAGTTAGCACGAACCGCCAACCGTGCTTTTCCCAAAGCTGACGGTAGTGCTTGGGAAGAGAACGATTTTGCCATCATTCGACAGTCTGCCAAATTCTCAAAAAGTCTAAAGGATACAATTTGTAGATTAAGTCAATCTTCCCCTGGCAAGCCAAAAATTGCACTAGAAATTGCCAATGATATTAATAAAAATGAACTGCTTCACTTTACAGAGATAATATCTACCTTTCATAAGGTAACTGAAATTATTAAATAAATAAACTGCTGAGAACATCTCGCCATCGTCAAGCCGGCGATGAAGGTTGTGAGTGTCGACTAAGCCTTTATAACCTAACTTGAGGTTGGTTTAGATCCGGACGCTGGTTGGTGGTAGCCGGCCAGCGGTGGCGCACCCGTTCGCTGCAAGCAACAACCACTCAGCAATGCTTCCAGCCTAAATCATCAGTCAATGAATCATAGAGAATTTTGGCAAGAATAGTCGAAACTGAGAGGGGTTTGTGCTTTGAAAGGCAGGAACACGTCACAACATCTAATTGCAACTTGCATTTAAAAAGAGACTTAAAAAATGGGAAGAGGTAACTGTAGTCTATCATGTATAAAAATGTATGTTCTTAGTAAAATATTCTTGTGCTACCGATATTATATCTTTGAAACATTTTAATTATTAAAAGCCAACTTAAAATAGGTAGCAAAAATATTATAATATATTAGATCGATACGTACATGATTTATAGCAAGCCGTATAAAAGTTTTTGGATCTCAGTTCCAATAATTATTATTCTTTCCGTCATAGGACATGAAAATCTCTTGGATATTCAATTACATGATACATATTTCGTTATTTCGGCACTTTATATAGGTTTGACTTTATCCATTCTATCCGGTACAATAGGAATAATTTACTACGTTGCAAGACATTTGAAGCTAATCAATTGGATCACGGTTCTTCACGTTTCAGTTACTCTGCTCGCTTTTACAGTAATGATGATCGACGTAGTGCTTATGAAAAACTATATAGGTAGGAGTGGTTCATTGACTATTAACAATGTTATAGTCTCGCTATTTCTCTTAGGTCTTGGTGTTCAACCACTTTTTATTATGAATATTGGTCTAGGAATATTTAAAGCAAAATATTAATAAGCCAGCAGCGAACACCGCCTACCACGTACAGCCGCCTGTTAAGCTTTTTGATGCTATCATTACTCAGAAGTGGACTGAATGGATCGTTCACACCCGTTTTGCTTGCTGGTGAAGGCGGCCGTCGGGTAGGCACCCGTTGGCGGAGATGCCATACCACTCAACACGGACTATATCCTAAAGGAATTTCGTTAAAGCGTCATGCTGCAACTACTCATACTATTAATCGTCCTAGTATCCTCTTGTAATCTTTGTGAGTTTCAAGGATCAACAGCATTGAGCGAAGAGCTAGTACTTTTGGAAGGTGATAAAGTTGAGGACAGAGTTATAGTGGAATGCTCTACTAGCTTACCCCGAACCAGATGTTGCGTCGGTGGGGCTTTTGTTGTACCAACGTATGAAGATCACATGATAGATGGAAAATACAATGAATATGTAGAGAGTGTCTCAACAAGCGGCAAATGGATCATAGTTAAAACCATTCAAAAATTGAAGAATCAGAAAAGGCGATACTGGCTTATTGATAAGCTACCAGCAACCACGCAATCAAAAAATGGCTATGCCCTCATAGGGCCTTTTGATGAAAAGGAAATAAAAGACACTGTTGAAAATTTGCGCATTAATATTCTATTCCAATAATGAGAGGTAAAGATATAAATGAATATGTTGTAGGTAATTTCGCCTTCTAGCATGCGAATCTTGCCTGGCTTTACAGAACTTAGGGTTACACGGTTAAGCTGCAGCAAACTATATTTAAATCTGCCAGCACGCAGCAAGTCCACATTATAAAACTTACCGTTACAAGTTAAAGCTACTATCGCCTAGTAGCTAGTAGTGGTAGCGCATTTACAAGGTCAGGCTGCCGCCCGTCAAGGTGTATATGCCGAGCCACCGCGGAACTGCATTACTTAGCCCGCGGTTACATAGAAAATATAATTAAGGCACCATCCGCCAACAACGCGCCATCGTCAAGCCGGCGGTGAAGCTTTCCAGCGTCGAGATCGCTTTATCGGCTATGCAAGAACGTTATTGATCCGTAAGTTGGCTGCTGGTAGCCGGCCTGCGGTGGCGCCCCCGTTGGCGGAAACTCACAGCCCGCAGTAGGTAGTATCACCTGCCGACAGTAAGAAATAGCTAGACAGAATACAGGATCGCAATGATAGTGGATTTTCTAGCTTAGTGTTTAATCGCCATGCATTTGAAAAAACTTCTATCCTACGCAGTTCTATTTGCACCACTAATTATCAAAGCTTTTGGCTGCTATTCTCATGACACAGTGAATGAAGAAAATATTGTTGGGACTTGGAGCTTAACTGATACTACAAGTATTACTTGTTCTTATTATGAATTATCTATCGATAGGTTGTCAATTAACGGAACCGAATCCTTCTATTGGAAAATTTTTGATGGCCCAGATCCACTCACCCAATGGAATGCCGAAATAACTGTTGACACGGTCTGTCTGTTGGAGATAGATTATTGTTTTCCTTATTCATTCCTTGATTCTATGACGATGGTGATCGGGAAGGCGGATTCGTCAACTATATGGGAAAAAATCCCTCAGGAATTAACAACCGTATCCACTTTCATTGAGAGACACAATGAAGCTTTATCTAGTTGTTTGCAGTAGTCGTCTTAACGTGACCCTGTAATTATATACTCTAACCTATGAGGCCCAAGTTTAGCCTTTGTTTTGTCATGATACTCGTTGATCAGTTACATAGGTTTCGCCCTCAATGCATCACCTATTTATTTCTGGACTAACTGGTAAGGGCTGACTTACACTCCTACTACGCCCGACAGATTGGAAAATGAATCACAAAAACATTGATTTGAAAATAGGAAACTGCCGCGTGTGATCCGGCCCGTACACACACAGGTAAAGGCTACTGGGTAAGCCATTAAAAGAGGATGTAACTGTTACTTTGAGGGTCTGGTTGTGGCTGAAAAGTCTACTGGCATTCGGCCACCGAAAGGCTACCGCTAACTACTGAGGGCACAGGGCCGGATAAAGCTACCGCAACCTACTCTGCCGTCAGCCAAAGTAAAGGCTACCGCTAACTACCGAGCCCGCAGCACAGGGTAAAGCTGCCGCGAGCTACTCTACCGTCAGCCAAAGGAAAAGCTACCGCTAGCTACTAAGCCCGCATTACAAAGATTAATTAATATAAAAGCGCTTCCGCCAACACTGCGCCATCGTCAAGCCGGCGGTGGAGCTTCTGGGTGTCGATGAACGTTTTAAAAGGCGACTGAAAGGCTGCCTGAAGTCCGAATGCTGGCTGGTGGTAGCCGGCCTGCGGTGGCGCCCCCGTTGGCTGACATCCACATCCCGCAGGACCTTACAACAGAACCACGCAACGTCGATGCCGGCAGTAACTCGGACGAACACTATCCACGATCTATCATAATCCAGTTACCCGTAGGACTCCGATCCAGATTACAGGTATCAGGATATCAGGCTACCGCACAGAAACCGCCCGCACTACCTTTTAGCTACCGCGTAGTAACCGCCCGTATTACCTTTTACGCTGCCGCGCAGAACTTGCCCGCACTACCTTTCAGCTACCGCGCAGTAACCGCCCGCATTACCTTTCAGCTACCGCGCAGAAACCGCCCGCACTACCTTTCAGCTACCGCGCAGTAACCGCCCGCATTACCTTTCAGCTACCGCGCAGTAACCGCCCGCATTACCTTTTACACTGCCGCGCAGAACTTGCCCGCACTACCTTTCAGCTACCGCGCAGTAACCGCCCGCATTACCTTTCAGCTACCGCGCAGAAACCGCCCGCACTACCTTTCAGCTACCGCGCAGAAACCGCCCGCACTACCTTTCAGCTACCGCGCAGTAACCGCCCGCATTACCTTTTAGCTACCGCGTAGTAACCGCCCGCATTACCTTTTAGCTACCGCGTAGAAACAGTCGCTATCGCTCTAAAAGAAAAAGGACGTCAGCCAACATTGCGCCATCGTCAAGCCGGCGGTGGAGTCTTCGGGTGTCGAGGATCCTTCATCGGCTAGGAAAGCAATCGCTTGATCCGTAAGTTGGCTGGTGGTAGCCGGCCTGCGGTGGCGCACCCGTTGGGCGAAAGCCTGCCATTAAAGGCAGGCCGACAAATATGACTTAATATAAATAGATTGCTGAATTTAGCTCAACAAATTGCCAAAATGAAATTGGTACAGTATGAAATTGATGTTTTAAATGTATCTTGGAAGAAGAGTTTGGTAAATATTTCATATAAAAGCTCGTAACATCTTCAGTCTCTAGCTTCGCCTTTATAAGGGTCGGTTACATTGTAAAAATCCAAAGTAAATAATTGCAAATTTAAAGAAGCACTTATTCTCAGGCAGGTATTAAAGTGTATGTGGATAATTTTAAAGTTGGGTTTATAACTTTTATAGAAAACAAGTTCAACATACTATGGCCAGCAGAAAATACTTTAATTCATTTGGGATTATATGTACAGGGATTTTTTTGTTTCTGTTTGCTTTCACTATTTGGTCTTTGACCGTATACTATACAACTTCAATTTACAATTGGAACTTAGGGTTTTTAATGGTCATAATTATTTATATGTTTATAAGTTGGATTACGAAATATATAATATTGTTGGCTATGAGTTTTATTGTGGGTGGCGTCGATGAACTAAAGTCATATAAAGAAAGTACCTCCGAAAAAACTGTGCTCTATTTACGATCCTTTATGAAGGATGGTGAAAACATCGACCCCCGTTTGAATTCTGGTCATAATCATTCATGCAAACAAGTGACTGACGAAGAAAGAATTACAAACATATATCAGAGTTATAATAAAAGCATATACAAAACTGAAGGTATAAATGTGATTTCGAAATTTTGGGGTAATGGGATTAATAATGAAATAAGGTATGCAGTAAAAAAAGTTGGAAAGTTACGTGCTTATTATAATTTACAAGGAATCAACCCTGAATCATCGATGAACACCATAACTGATATAGAATTATGGCGAGAGAAAGTCATTGATACTATTAAAGTTGCCCACCTTATAATTTTTCGAGTTGGATTAACAAAGTCATTGCTTTGGGAACTTGAACAAGTCAAAAAGTATAGTGATATCAAGAAATTAGTGATTATAATAGTTCATGATGGATTTGGCAGCCCTTTAGATGACTTTGAACTAAATAAATCTAAAATAGAGAACATTTTGGGGGTACAGTTGATAAGCAATGGTAAAACTCCAAATGCTATAATCTTTCAAGATAAAGACTCGCCTAAGTTCATCTATGACAATATACCACAAGTGTGTAGATATCTACTACTTGGTAGCTGGAGTCCAAATGTCAATACTATCACTAAATGTCTTAAATATTTGAACCTTCCAAGGAGAAGAATAAACTATAGAATTGGGTCTATTTTTTTAGGTGTTGGAAGGCTAGCTTCACTTATTGTTATAATAATTATTATAATTAATTTGATCTTCAAAATTTAGTCTGCACTTAAACACCGCGCCTCCGTTTAACGACAGACCGCCATGTAAGGCGGCCAAAAAAGGCTACTATGGCGATGGAACGGTAAACTCAGTGCTTTTTCCGATGATTCGTGAAAAAGAGCGATCGCGATTAGGATTTGTTTTAACAATTTTTATAATTTCGCTTAGATCTAAATAATCAATGTGCCACAAAAGAAGACAATATTTATCGCGTTCGCGATTGAAGACGAAAGACAAAGGGACTTTCTGAAAGGACAGACCAGAAATGTCCACTGCCCGTTCGAGTATATCGATATGTCTGTTAAAAAAGCATATGATTCAGACTGGAAATCCAAGGTACGGACTAGAATCAAGCGTTCCGATGGTGTGATAGTACTGGTGAGCAAAAATTCACTTGCATCCACTGGTCAAAAATGGGAGGTTGAATGCGCACGAGAAGAAAAGAAAAGAATTTTAGGCATTTGGAGCTATACAGGGGATCGAACGAATTTGCCTGGTGTTTATACTAGAGTATGGACTTGGGCAACTATTAATGCATTTATTGAAGGGCTATGAGAATTGCATTAATTGTTGGAATCGATTATTACGAGAAAGTTTCTTGTCTTTATGGGTGCGTCAATGATGCTCATTCTGTAAAATCTATCCTCGAAAGGCACGATGGAGGAACAGTTAATTTTGACTGCAAATTGTTGACATCATCAAGTGAGCGGGAGAAAATCTCTAGGCACAATCTTAGAGATGCGGTCGAGCAACTATTTAAGACACCAGCTGAGATTGCATTATTCTATTTCGCAGGCCACGGTCACATCGAAGAAGCTGGCGGCTACCTACTACCTTCTGATGTAGAACGAGGCGATGATGGACTGTCACTTGCCGAGATACTGAATTTTGCGAACAAAAGTCCTGCTGCAAATAAGGTCGTTATTTTGGATAGTTGTCATTCAGGGATAGCGGGCGATGTTAGAGAAGTTGGGGACAAAGCTTTGCTATCAGAAGGACTCACAGTTCTCACAGCTTCTACTTCCGACCAATACGCAACGGAAGTGGATGGATCGGGTGTATTCACCAGCCTCTTGGTAGATGCATTAAGAGGAAGTGCTGCTAATCTAGTCGGCGAAGTGACCCCGGGCAGCGTCTATGCCCATATTGATCAGTCACTTGGTGCTTGGGAACAACGTCCTATTTTCAAAACGAATGTCCGATCATTCGTATCACTTAGAGAAGTCGCACCCGCAATACAAATTGAAGACCTTAAAAAAATTCATGAACTGTTTCCCGAGCCAGGCTATGAATTTAAGCTTGATCCTACCTTCGAACCAGAAGAGAAGGGTAGACCCGAAGGTGCCCCTATGCCAGTCGAAGGTAATACTAGAATTTTTGCTATCCTACAAAAATATAACAGACTCAACCTCTTGATACCCGTTGACGCTCCTCATATGTGGCACGCAGCAATGAATTCCAAATCTTGTAAATTGACGGCTTTAGGAGAACATTACCGAAGATTATCACAAAAGGAACGAATATAGGTCATGAAGATAGGTATAACAGGACACCAAAATTTAATAGATAACTCAACATCAACTTGGGTGTACAAAAGTATAGCCAACTTTATTGAGGAGATTGGTGATGAAGTTATGGGTTTATCGTCTATTGCAATTGGGGCAGATCAAATTTTTTGTCAGGTGTTAATCGATATGTCCCTGCCTTATCATGTAATTATCCCGTGTCAGAATTATCGGGAATTATTTGAAGATAAAGCTAATTACGACAAATATATTAATTCCTCTGACAAAAGGATAGTTTTAGATTATGCCGAAGATTCACAACAAGCCTTTTTTGATGCAGGCAAAGTGATTGTCAATAGTTGCGATTTAGTTGTTGCGGTTTGGAATGGCAAATCGGCTAAAGGCTTGGGTGGCACTGGTGATGTTGTTAATTATGCTAGATCAATAAATAGACCAGTTTACCATATTAATATCGTAGAAAAGTATGCATTATACTTATAAATTTTCTGACATTCCATGGAGATCAGCAACTTTCCTATAGCGGTCGTAATCGCATTATTGCCTGGAATACTAGCAACTATAACTATCAAAAAACTTACGCTGAGCGGTAGCTGGGATAATTTTAAAGTAGGACTTTATACAGTAGTTTATAGTGGTGTTGTATATGCAGCCTACTTTTCTGTTTTAAACATTATTGAAGGGAGTAGCACGATGGCTACTTCTTCAATAGATGAAATGGTTGCTAACATTAAAGCAATTGATATAGTTTTAGCTTCTATAATAAGTGTTGTTATCGGGATCTTTGTGGCCTACGCTAGCAATCAAAAATTCCTTTTTAAGTTTGCCCAAAAGATTGGTATAACCAATAAATTTGGAGACGAAGATTTGTATTACGAATTTATGAGAAACGATATCAATGCTGAAGTATATATAAAAGATATTGATAATAATTTAACTTATCATGGATATGTAACTGGATATTCACAAAGCAAAGAGGCGAGAGAATTAGAATTGGTAGATGTAATTGTATATTCCTATAATGACTCAATAGAGGCTTATAGATTAAAATCGTTTTATTTAGCCATAGGTATTGGAGATCGATTTATGATCGAGGTACCTAACAATCTAGTAAATTATGACAGTACGAAGCGAGAAGAAGAGTAAACCCGAGCCTTCATCTAAACCCAATCCACCCACAGTACCGGATAGAAGAAGTCATGGCTCAGGCAGAAGGCCACCGCCAGGTAATCCATCAAGGACACCGCCACCAAAACCACCTCCTCGTAATAAGTAGGTGAAACGTATACATGAAATTTAGAAGAATCGCCCAACACAGCGCCATCGTCAAGCCGGCGGCGATGCTTTTGGGTGTCTATGAAGGCTTAAAAAGCTGGCCTAAGGCTGGTCGAGGTTCGATTGTTTGTTGAAATTAGCCGGCCTGCGGTGGCACACTCGTTATCTGCAAGCCATTTTGGGTTAAATACCTAGGCCAGCAGACAACACCGCATCACCGTACATGCGGGGCTGGTAGGCGAGGGGAAGGTTGCCCCCGGCCCGTACCGCCTTTGGGTCGACGTTCTCTATGGACCAAAAGCCTCCGCTACCGCTGCGGGTTTTGGTCCATGTTCACTTACGCCCCAAAGGCTACCCTACTCAGATAACATCGAGCGGAATGCCGACCGAGTTCCGCACGGCGTTGATGCAACCGTTGTGTGCAACTATAAACAAAACTCGGTGAATATGAATGACCCAAAGAAGTATAGTTCAGAACTTACTCCCCAAGACCTTTTAACCGAAATAAAAGTTAATCTGACCACGGGTAATCCCGATATAGATATTTCAAAGTCGGTGATTATCAAAGATGGACCAAGAGCTTATAAAATAGCTTTGCTATATGCTATCAAAAGCAGAAATAGTGGGGAAGTAAAACACGAAGCACTCCGCCTTCAAACATTTAAAAGACTAAAGCGGGGGTGGGAAGAAAGCCCCTCCAATAGCATCACATTAGAAAATAAAGAAGGTGACGAAATCCAAAAGTTATACGACTTCTTGTTCTCGCACGCCAGTGATATAATTCCCAGGGATAATGGAAACTATTTATTAGTTAAGGAGGGAGAATATGTAGAACTTGTTAAGAAGTCTAATGCACAGACACATTTGGTCCAATCAGTGTTGGAGGATCCAGATGAGTATCAAGAATTAATTAAACTCGGAGGGCTGGACCTTTTATCTGACATCATTAAAATATCATTGTCTGATGAATCTGCAAATGATTTATCGCTAAAGCTCAAAGAATTAGATGTAAATCAAATTAGTAAACTAAACGCCATCTCGGGACTCACTCAATTAAAAGCGTACTGCGATATATGGGAGACAGAAAAAAGTAATGCTGATGAAGAATTTTGGCAAAGAACCTTGTCAAAATACTCTTGGGTAATTTCACAGGTATATTCTTTTCCAGTGGTTATATTTCAAGAGAAGGCATATGTAGGAGGTAAATGGCTGAATAACAAAGGCGGCAATGTTGCAGATTTTATTTACAAAAATGAATTGACAACTAATGTCTTTATCGTTGACATAAAAACTCCAGCAGCTAAAATAGTTGGACCTAGATACAGGCAAACTTATGCACCATCTACAGAATTGTCCGGAGGAATAATCCAGCTTTTAAATTATAAAAATAAATTGCTGAGAGATTATTCCAATCTAATATCCAATCATCCAGATGAGCAAAGATTTGATACTTTTAATCCTAGGTGCCTATTAATTATTGGAAATTATGAAGAGGAGATCACGGATAGTGCTAAAAAGGAAGCATTTGAGCTTTCAAGATCTAATAGCAAAGATATAGATATCATCACCTTTGATGAATTGTACGCTAAGGTCAATATTATGGTAAAGCTACTCGAGGGTAAGTTGTGAATTTAGTTACAATTTCGATAATGGCTATATTGGTGCCGATAATAGCTTTTTTTGGAAAAATTGCAAAAACCCAAACTTATAAATGAGCGCGACAAAACGAATTATTAAGAAACATAAAGATGCTAAAAATATTATCACCAATATTGCAGATCACAAAGACAACTATTTAATCATACATTATTCTTGCGAAAGCTTCTATGAAATAAAAGATGGTAGATCACCAAGAGTTACTTCCATCGCTATTCGGTTTCTAAAAAGTGGACAAACCCGAAGTTTCTCAATTCACAAAGTCGCTGAAAAATCAGGCATCCCCTTTGAGGATATCGATGCTAAATATGATGAATTAGAGAAAGAGATGCTGGAAGAATTCTACGAATTGCTCCGAGAGAATAAGCATTACTATTTGCTTCATTGGAATATGAGAAACAGCAATTATGGCTTCGAGGCAATTCAACACCGGTTTGAGGCCCTTGGTGGTAAACCATACATAGTTCCAGATAGCAAGAGAGTTAATTTAGCAGGTCTGTTTTATGATCGATACAGCAACAAGTATGCTGATCACCCTAGGCTTACTAAGGTGATGATCATGAATAATATGTCTCACCACAGTTTTTTAGGAGGCCCCGAAGAAGCAAAGGCTTTTGAAGATAAGGAATATGTAAAATTGCATCAATCGACATTGAAAAAAGTTGATGTTTTTGCAGATTTATTACAGCGGAGTGCTGAGAACCGATTGGTAACGAAAGCTTCACTGACCGACATGTACGGACTCTCGCCACAGGGGGTGTATGAAATACTTAAAGATCACTGGGGAGGGTGGATAATACTACTAATCATTGGAATATTTGTTTCATTAGGAATACACTCCTTATTTAAGTAAAATGCACACAACACCGCCTACCACGCACAGCCGCCGGTTAAGCCTCTTGAATCTATCATTGTTTTAGAAGTGGCTGGGATGATAGTCGACACCCGGAAAGGTTACTGGTGATGGCGGCCGTCGGGTAGGCAATCGTTGGGTCCAATCCATAGCCCGCAGATCAATCAAATGCCACTTCAATGGTAATTAAATACAGGCTTCGTAGGTACTACCCCGATGATTCAAGTCAAGATATTTTAGGTCCAGGCCTGGATCTGGTCGGTGGTCAGCGAGCCCGGTGTTTTCGTCGATGTTCGCAATGGGCCAAAAGCCTCCGCTGCGCTACGGGTTTTACCCCATGCTCTCAATCGTCGAAAAGACCTCGTTGGCTACCCCTGGGCTTTGCCGTCTTTACTGACGGATCAGATTTCATTAACCATCACCCAGGCTCCACTTCGGCCCGAAATAATTAACGAATAGAGGGAAAGACTAGGTTACCGTGTGATGCAGAATTCATTATTAATGATCATGCATAAACAAATGGAACGCTGAGCCATACAATTTACGCTTTATAGCCGACGGTTGATCCGTAAGGTGGCTATCTTAGCTTCCGCAATTGACGCAAGACAAGTCGCTCTAAACTAATCGTCTAACCGGGAAAAAATACACTCTATTCCTACCACGAAGGTGATTATTTTTAGATCAATTGAGTGTTGACTCTTGTTTTACCGATAGCATTTTAAAAGCATTTTGCGATTATACAAAATTATTCATAACTAATCATAATTGAACTAAGACAATGAGCCCTGACTTTCAGAGAGTAAATTTCGGGCCATCTAGGAAAGCTGATTTCCAGCTGGGTGGATTCGATGATAGTGTGTTTATTGATATGAATGTAGGTAATGATGATTGTATATATTTGAAGCGAATATCATTTGATGGCTACGGATGCTGTGATATTGGCGAGCCACGACACTACCTAAATCGAATGGATTCAATTGAATTTATACGTCTTTTGGAAAGACAACACATGGATCAAAATAAAGTCATTCGATATTTATATAAGCTCATAAAATTAAATCAGAATCATATTTGGTCTGAAGCATATGCAGAATACTTCGGAGAAATTGACTTATCAGAAATATAGAAAGTCTTAAAAGAATTGATTGTACATCCACCGAAGAAGATGTAAAAATAAATTAGGACTGGACCCAACAACACGCCAGCGACAAACCGGCAGTTGAGCGGGTGGGTGTCGAGGATGATTTATATTGGGGGGGATGCTGGTGGTGATCCAACAAGCAGGTTGGTGAAGCCGGTCTGCGGTGGCGCACCCGTTGGCGGAAACTACCAGGCCGCATTAACTGAAATAACGGTTGGATCAGCAAAACGAGGCTGGGTAGAGAAGCCCGCAATTACAGATTAATAAGGGCTTACTGATGCGCACTACAACGCCGGCAGGGTGGGTAAATGAACGAAGCGCAGTAATTGATTTGAAATTTGAAAAGCTGCCGCGATCAGCCCAGCCCGCACTACAGGATTAAGCTACCGCAGAGTTACATCGCCGTCGGCCGCCGGAGAGCTAGCCCGCACTACTCAGTCCGCTTTTACAGGGTCAAGCTACCGCAACGTTATCTGCCGTCAGCCACCGGAGAGCTAGCCCGCACTATTTAGCCCGCAATTACAGGGTTAAGCTTTTGATCAACATGTATTACGGAGCCCGCAGTTACAGAATAAGGCTACCGCCGGGTACGGCTGTTCGGCCATGTTAATAGAAGCTGCCGCTATTAGCTCAGCCCGCATTTACAGTTTAGAGCTACCGCTAGGGAAAGTTCACCAATCAGAGATGGCAACAACCGAAAGTTGAGAGCAGAAGAGATTGAATTGAAACGAAACCGCCCGTCGGCCAAGGGTAGGCGCTTCCCGCAGTAACTGATTAATAAATGAAAAGCTTCCGCCAACAACGCGCCAGCGACAAACCGGCGAAGGTGTGGGTCGGTGCCGATGAAGCTTTTATGGCTACCTTGACGTTGATCGGGATCCGGTGAGCGGGTCGGTGGTAGCCGGTCTGCGCCGGCGCAAACGTTGGACGACAGCCCGCCATTAAAGGCGGGCCGAGAACAAACATTCATTACTTAAAATTTGAAAGCAAACATTAGATGGCGACAGTAAGATCTGGAGAGAGGGACGACGATAGCAATTTGAAAAATTTAATAGTGATGACCGAGGAAGGTATTCTCAAAGAGATTCCTTGGTCGACTAAGAATATACTTGCCGAAAGGTTTTACCAAAAATTGGTTGCTGAATCTGGTTGGTTTGAAGGTGTAATTCAGCATATGGCGACGGTTGGTTCATTTTATGAAACCCTCATAAGGTCCACGCTTAAGGAATACTTGCCCTCAAACCATAAAATTGGAACCGGGTTTGTATTTGATTCTCAGACTGAAAAACATGGTCGACAACTTGATATTTTAATCTATGATGATACAAATATTGGTGTGCTTTACAAATCGGATGAATTTGTAGTGGTTTATCCAGGATCGGTTGTAGCTGTGTCAGAAATTAAAAAGACACTTACTAATCGTAATATTAAAAAGGTTATTGAAAACAGCGTGCTGAATAATTTGGGTTCAGCAATGGATGGTACGTATGGGTTGCAACGAATGCATATATTTGGTTTTAATTGTAATACTTCTATAGAAAGTGTCTTTAATGGAGTTTGCAACTCAATAAAAGCAGTCTTTAAAAAGTACGCATCGCCAGAAAACATCGATATTATATCAGCAATTTCCTTGCCACAAATTTATTTTCTAAATTTAGATTACTACATCGAATCAACGATAAAGCCTAACTCTGCAATTACATATGATATAGAGGTCATTTTACATAAAGTGGATAGGTTTCAATCAACCGGTCATTATCTAGATGCTATGCTGATTGAAGATCAAAGCAAAACTACGCCGTATGAAAGAAGGTATCTTTCTCAAAAAGTTAGAAGAATACCGGAAGAACGAAAAGAATTGAAATTGTATCTACCCCTGTTCTCTAAATATCCAATCATTGATATTTTTGAATCATTTAAAATGTCAAGACAATACTTTGAGCAAATTAACAAGCGCAACTCGGATAATGCTTTGTCGGTTTACATTCCTATATCAAACACCTTGAAACAGTATACCAATATTGATAAGCTATTAGATAATGATAACGTGTTTATAGAATATAGAAGTGAGAAAGGTGAAACTGAGAAGTACCTCATTCGAGCATGCGATATATTGTAAACACAGACTATAGAAAATCGTCCAACAACGCGCCAGCGACAAACCGGCGAGGGTGCGGGTTGGCGTCATTGAAGCTTTTAAAGGTGATCTTAGGCTGGTGGAGATCCCGATAATGGTCGGTGGTAGCCGGTCTGCGCCGGCGCCCTCGTTATCTGCAAGCCATTTTGGGTTAAATACCTAGGCCAGCAGACAACACCGCATCACCGTACATGCGGGGCTGGTAGGCGAGGGGAAGGTTGCCCCGGCCCGTACCGCCTTTGGGTCGACGTTCTCTATGGACCAAAAGCCTCCGCTACCGCTGCGGGTTTTGGTCCATGTTCACTTACGCCCCAAAGGCTACCCTACTCAGATAACATCGAGCGGAATGCCGACCGAGTTCCGCACGGCGTTGATGCAACCGTTCGGCGCAATAAAAACAATGCCAAGTTCCAATAGAAACATCAATGCAGTTAGACCCTAACTCACCATTTGCTACGCAGATTAATCCTGCTATGGGCAATGACTTTGAAAATATCGTAGCCAGCTGCTATTTCTATCTAGGTTACCATGTTCAAAGGAATCTGACTGTTCTTGTCGCCGGTCAAACTGCAGCTGAGATTGACGTTTTAGCAAGTATGATAACTCCGTTATTTGAAAGTAGGATCGCGGTTGAATGCAAAGGGTCGACACCGTCTTTCAATGAGCTGAGAAAATTCTCTACGGTAGATCAAATATTAAAAAGCGACAAAATTAGTGTAAAACTAGCTGCCTACGGCGCAAATAATATAAGAGAAGAACATATACAGTTTGCTTCCGTCCTTGGCATCAATTTGATGAAAAAAGAAGATTTGAGCAAGAAGGTTCTACCCATTTTGTGGAATCGGGGAACTTTTCGATTGGATCGAATACGCGTGATAAATCGTTACTTGGCTGTATTTCAAATAAAGGACTATTACTATCAAAATGTCTATAGAAACATAGCCAATACAGAAGTTAAAAAGGATATTGGTAAATACATACGGTTTCTAAAAGGCGAAGTTTGGAGTGTGGCTGATCCTGTACGTCAGCTCGAACTATGCTTCGAAAAAGCTAAAACTGATTTTTTAGGATTTACCGATAACATAGCTCAAAGGCTTGGCACTACAGCTGCAAACCAAGTTGCTAATCCTACAGATGAAACTGTACAACTAGCCATGTTGCTTGAGTTGGAGCACCGAATTCTCAATTTATATGCAATAGCTAGAACATCAATACTAGCTAGGACCGAAAGTGGACGTAAAGCAATTACTGAAAGAACCCCCGCTATTAGAAACGCATTAAACAAACTTTGTGATCACAATGTCACAATTTCTCAATTCCCGAATTTCATCTTCAGATATTTTTTCTTGTGGGGCGGTACAATCCTTAAGCATGAAAACTTTCAAAAAGAAGAGATGTCCGCTCTTGCGATTGAGTGTGGTATCTCTATTGAGGTAGCAGAAAGCTTTATGAATATCTTGAAAGAAATTTATGAGACTGGGAATAATTTGTTTCAAAATTATCCTAATAAAGAGTTTTTCAAATACGTACCACCTGCTTTCAGATCATTAGGTGCATTTCATCGAAAATCGGTTAATCCCGAAAAATATAACGAAATTCAAATTTTCTTTGAAGATGCGAAATACGAGAATATGTTGAATGCTGCACTAGTCGACATTGGAGGTACCGCAGGATTAAAATTTTAAAAATGCGCCGAACATCGCGCCATCGTCAAGCCGGCGATTAGGCTTTTCGGTGCCAAGGATGCTTCATCAGCCACTTATGAAAGTTACTGGTCCGGAAGTTGGCTGGTTGTAGCCGGCCTGCGGTGGCGCACCCGTTGGGTCCAATCCTGCAAAATATTTGGAGCCAAGACGCACTAAAATTTCCCATACTAAATAACAATAAAAGATATGACGAACGAATTTAAACACATTGAGAACCAAAGAATTGAGGCAATAAGACGCATTGATTCAGAGAGGCATTACGCTTTTAGCACTCCTCTTGCTATTTGCTTTAAGTTACAAATTGGGGTACTCAAAATGTCTGCTGTCAATGATGGAAGTTCCTTGGATATTAGGTTTACAAAATGGGAAGAAATACAAAATGATCCAGGACTTGATTATGGTGAATATTTTCTTCATGATATATGTAAAGAAGATTTACTCAGTGAATTGGTAGGTGAAAAGATTCAAAATTTCAAAGTTGCGAAATATCATCAAGAAATAGTAAGGGGTGGAAATTGGGTTTCTTCAAACGGTGTATATGCAGGCGTGAAGATTATAACAGACCATCATTCATTGGTATATTATAACAGAAATGGTGCGTTTTGTAGCATTGATTTAATAGATGAACTGCCTGACCATTCACTATGGAAATTAGAATAGGTAAATCGAGTCAAAAATAATCGTTAGCAAGATTGCTCGGTGACTATGTCTCCATAGAGTAGATATCTGCTTAGCCGTAAATAAAAGTAATCAGGTGTATATATTTACCTTTACCCATTAATAGTATAATCTTGATTGATAGATAGGACGTTCAAGTGGATTGGTACGCAACACATCAATAATTGCGAGGATTTAGTCGGTCAACCTCAGATTGGAGAGAACAGAACAATTGCTTTAGCCGTCTACCGATGATATTGGGCTTGCCAGAATTAAGTCAAACAATTAAGGAAAGAAAGGACTGGACCCAACACCGCCTACCACGCACAGCCGCCAGATGAGATTTCGATGTTATCATTGCTTTCCATCCGGCTGGAATCATAGTTTCACACCCGGTGAGCTTGCTGGTGTAGGCGGCCGTCGGGTAGGCAAACGTTGGCTGAAATGCTCACACAAACATCTCGAGATGGACTCTATTGATAGACTCTTAAATACATGTAGCTTTCGACAAAGAGAACTCAGAGTACCTTTAATTGTAGGTGCAATTGAAAGCAAATTTGGGTACAAACTCCCCCCAGACTATAGGCTTTTCTTAGAAAATTACGAGGCATTTGAAGATTTCATTGGCAATGAGTACGTGCGATTATGGGGCGCAGAGGAAATTATTGAGGTCAATACGGATTACCAGATTCCAATTTACTTTTCTAATGTTCTGGGCATTGGAGGCAACGGCGCTGGTGAATTTATAGGTTTGGAATACCGACAATCTGGAGCAGATCGAGTAATTATATCACCATTGATCTTTACAGATTCAAACGATCACATTAAAATTGGAGATTCCTTCTTTGATTTTTTATTGAGACTGCACAAGGGCAAGGAGTGGTTTGATTAATTGCTGGCGGCTAGTCATGATAAGTATTTTACAGCAGACTGATTAGCCAACTATCAAAAGAACATAAGTAAGTCGAAACAACCAACGGAGGTAATACAACTACCGCGCAGAAACAGCGCGCAATACCTTTAAGCTACCGCCCAGAATTAGCTCGCACGGCTCCAAAAAAGCTACCGCGTAGAAACGACCCGGAAAGCTCCGGAAAGCTACCGCGCAGAAACAGCTCGCACGACTTCGAAGAGCTACCGCGTAGAAAGAGCACCCACTACTCCACAAAGCTACCGCGCAAATACAGCCCGAATCATTTCTAAAAACTGCCGAATGAAAATAGCCCGCATCACTCCGGAAAAGCTACCGCACAAAAACAGCCCGGTGGACTCTGATTAGCTACCGCGCAGAAACAGCCCGCATCACTCCGAATAATAAAAGCACTTCCGCCAACACCGCGCCATCGTCAAGCCGGCGATGAGGCTTTTGGATGTCGAGAAAGCCTTTAAAAGCTAGTCTAAAGTTGGTCGAAATCCAGATGCTTATTGGTGGAAGCCGGCCTGCGGTGGCGCACCCGTTGGGTCCAATCCAAAACAGATCACTCCAGGCGAAAATCACTTTGAGCAGCAAATTTTGTAACTTTGATGCTATCAAATGATGGCATCATGCTGCAGAAATACTACGAGGGCACAAGTAGAATCATAGAGCTCAGTACAGAGATCGGACGCCTGATTGGAATTGTCGACTCAAACTACCTGCAGAAGCCAACTACAAAGCTTAGAAGAGACAATAAGATCAAGACGATCTACTCCTCACTGGCGATCGAAGGAAACACCTTGTCAGTTGATCAGGTGTCAGACATGATAGATAACAAGCGGATCGCTGGACCACCAAAAGACATAATAGAGGTTAAGAACGCTATCGAAGTTTATGATCACCTAAGAGAGTTTGACCCGTTAGATGAAGCATCTTATTTGCGAGCACATCAGATGCTGATGAAGGGTCTGATTGAAGGGGCGGGCAACTACAGAACGAAGTCAGTAGGAATATTTAAAGGAAGCGCGGTGGCACATATGGCGCCACCAGCATGGAATGTAGACAACTTGATGAAAAATCTATTCCGTTATTTAAATGAAGACAATGATACATTGATAATCAAAAGTTGTGTATTTCATTATGAAATGGAATTCATTCACCCATTCATGGATGGGAACGGAAGAATGGGAAGACTTTGGCAAACGCTATTGTTGATGAAATACAACCCAGTATTCGAATACCTACCTGTAGAAGGACAAATAAAAGAGAATCAGCAAGAATATTATGACGCTTTAGCTAAATCCGACAAGGCTGGAATATGCACTGCGTTTGTGGAATACATGCTGGAAAAAATATTCTTTAGTTTACAAGATCTAATCGAGACGCAAAGGCGAAGCCTAACCAACACTGAGAGAATAGAACACTTTATCGAGTTCAGTGGGAAAGACTCATTCACCAGGAAGGACTATATGACTGTCTTTAAAGATATTTCCACGGCAACAGCAACGAGAGATCTAAAATATGGTACGGAGAATGGCTACTTTAAAAGGACTGGGAAAGACCGTACCTCGGAGTATCAAATTATTAAAAAATAAAGGACTGGACCCAACACCGCGCCAACGCCATTAAGTTAAGCCTACCGGCTGGCCCTTGGATGTCATGCTGGCCGTTAGTTTTCGCACGTTCGACAGCTAGGTCGTCCAACGCGTATCTTCATGGCATAGTAACCTCGTCCGGCC
>NZ_QNQZ01000001.1 GCF_003390935.1 Lewinella sp. IMCC34191
CTCGTCTTCCGCTCCAAAGGGTCCACGATGGTGGGTCCGGAGATTAATTTGAGTAGCTCAGTTGGTAGAGCGGCTTATTTGTGGGGCCCCAACCCCACAAAACGCACCAAGCTGAGGGTCGCGGGTTCGACCCGACCGAAGGGAGAGCAGCGTAGCTCATCTCGTCTTCCGCTCCAAAGGGTCCACGATGGTGGGTCCGGAGATTAATTTGAGTAGCTCAGTTGGTAGAGCGGCTTATTTGTGGGGCCCCGACCTCACAAAACGCACCAAGCTGAGGGTCGCGGGTTTGACCCGACCGAAGGGAGAGCAGCGTAGCTCATCTCGTCTTCCGCTCCAAAGGGTCCACGATGGTGGGTCCGGAGATTAATTTGAGTAGCTCAGTTGGTAGAGCGGCTTATTTGTGGGGCCCCAACCCCACAAAACGCACCAAGCTGAGGGTCGCGGGTTTGACCCGACCGAAGGGAGAGCAGCGAAGCTCATCTCGTCTTCCGCTCCAAACGGAGCACTGCAACGGCAGTGTTCTGCAACTTTATTTAACAACAACCGTGTTGCCGACGTAGCTCAGGGGTAGAGCACTTCCATGGTAAGGAAGGGGTCGTGAGTTCAAATCTCACCGTTGGCTCAAGGGTAATACTTCTTCGTTCCCTCGGGTATGGAGATAGGGGCGGCCGGGGTTGCGGCCGGCACCCTGAATAAGCACCATTTTTTAATTTTTAAATAGGTTATCCTAAGATGGCTAAGGAAAAATTTGAAAGAAACAAACCCCACGTCAACGTGGGTACCATTGGTCACGTAGACCACGGCAAGACCACTCTTACCGCAGCTATCACTACCGTTCTTTCGGAGAGTGGCGGCTCGAAGAAGATGGACTACGATACCATCGACTCCGCTCCCGAAGAGAGAGAGCGTGGTATTACCATTAACACCGCCCACGTTGAGTACGAAACGGCTAACCGCCACTACGCTCACGTTGACTGCCCAGGTCACGCCGACTATGTAAAGAACATGGTAACGGGTGCTGCCCAGATGGACGGTGCTATCCTCGTAGTAGCCGCTACTGACGGCCCCATGCCTCAGACCCGTGAGCACATCCTGCTGGCCCGCCAGGTAGGTGTACCTAATATCGTGGTCTTCATGAACAAAGCTGACCTCGTCGACGACGAAGAAATGCTTGAGCTCGTTGAGATGGAAGTACGCGAACTGCTGAGCCAGTACGAGTACGACGGCGACAACGCCAGCATCATCATCGGTTCTGCCCTGAAGGCGCTCGAAGGAGACGCCGAAGGTAAGCAGCAGATCATCGACCTTATGGCCGCGGTGGATAGCGATATCCCCGAGCCCGAGCGTCTGGTCGACCAGCCCTTCCTGATGCCCGTTGAGGACGTCTTCTCCATCACCGGTCGCGGTACTGTTGCTACCGGTCGTATCGAGCGGGGTGTCATCAACGTAGGTGACAGCGTAGAGATCCTGGGTATGCAAGCCTCCGAAGCCAAGCCACTGACCTCCACCATCACTGGTGTAGAGATGTTCCGCAAACTGCTCGATCGCGGTGAAGCTGGTGACAACGCCGGTCTGCTGCTTCGCGGTATCGACAAGGAAGCCATCAAGCGCGGTATGGTCATTTGTAAGCCCGGTAGCGTTAAGCCCCACAGCCACTTCAAGTGTGAGGTTTACGTACTGTCGAAAGAAGAAGGTGGCCGTCACAAGCCCTTCTTCAACGGCTACCGTCCGCAGTTCTACTTCCGTACCACCGACGTAACCGGCGACATCAGCCTGCCCGAGAACGTAGAGATGGTAATGCCCGGTGACAACGTCACCCTGGAAGTAAAGCTCCTGAACACCATCGCCATGGAGAAAGGCCTCCGCTTCGCTATCCGCGAAGGTGGACGTACCGTAGGCGCCGGTCAGGTAACTGAAATCCTCGAGTAGTATCCTACGGGCTTCGGCCCACGGATTTACTCGTCAATGTGGAAGTTAAGCGCCCGAATGAGGGTGCTTAACTTTCTCATTTAGAAACGATGAATTTTAAGTGCGAAGTCTGAATGATGGAGTACAGCGTACAAGGGTCTGAATCTGCTCTGCAGCACCTTTTTATTTTGTCCTTCTTCCTTTAAACTTTAGACTTCCCAAACGGGTGTAGCTCAATTTGCTACGCAGCTTCTTCGAGGTGACAGAGCACTGGTCTCCAACCTCCGAAGGAAGCCGCGCAGCGAAACCAGGGGCTACAAAACCCACTGAATGTTACACACGGGTGTAGCTCAATTGGCAGAGCACTGGTCTCCAAAACCAGGGGCTGGGAGTTCGAGTCTCTCCACCCGTGCAATTTTATCGGAGGGTACGTTTTCCCTTCACATTATAACCCTCTCCTTTCTCATGGATAAGCTAGGACTATACTTACGGGAAAGCTACAATGAGCTGGTGCACAACGTGACCTGGCCACCGTACTCCACGCTCCAGACCAATACCGTCCTGGTACTGATCGGCTCTGCGGTCTTCGCACTGCTGATCCTGATGA
The DNA here is from genome assembly GCF_003390935.1 of Lewinella sp. IMCC34191. GTDB lineage: Bacteria > Bacteroidota > Bacteroidia > Chitinophagales > Saprospiraceae > Neolewinella. Next base: position 2,516 of record NZ_QNQZ01000001.1, read on the forward strand.
TGGACTTCGTGTGGAAGAACGTCGTAGACTTCATCTACAGCGCGGGCTAAGCATACTTCGTATACAACATGGCAGACAACAAATGGTACTCGCTGCGAGTAATCAGCGGCAAGGAAAAAAAGATCAAGGAGCGCATCGAAAAAGAGATCGAGCGCAATGACTGGGGTAGCCACGTCACCAAGATCGTCGTGCCAACCGAGAAAGTATACAAGATCCGCAGCGGGAAGAAGGTCATCTCCGACCGTAATATCCTGCCGGGTTACATTCTGGTCGAGGCCGATCCTTACGCGTTGAACGCCGAGGTGGTCGATGCCATCACCAGTCTGCCTAACGTGATCCACTTCCTCGGAAAGAGTGAACCCGTTCCGATGCGGGAATCGGAGGCTAACCGCCTCTTGGGTAAGGTCGACGAAAGCCTGGAAGCCGGTGATACGATGATCGAACCATTCATCGAAGGAGAAACCGTAAAGATCATTGACGGGCCGTTCAACGAATTCGTAGGTGATATTCAGGAGGTGAACGAAGAGAAGAAAAAACTAAAGGTGATTGTCAAAATCTTTGGCCGGGGCACAGAAGTGGAATTGAACTTCATGCAGGTCGAAAAGCAATCCTAACGAATAACATCATTCCAATCGTCGGAGGGATCCTTAACTGAATCAGGGGTTCCGCTAGTACGACACAAATAAGTCAGCATGGCTAAGGAAGTAGAAACCTTTATCAAACTACAGGTCCGCGGTGGCGCGGCCAACCCGGCTCCTCCAGTCGGTCCGGCACTTGGTGCCAAGGGTGTCAACATCATGGAGTTCTGTAAGCGCTTCAACGCCGCTACGCAGGATAACCAGGGTAAGATCCTCCCGGTAGTAATCACCGTCTACAAGGACAAGTCGTTCGACTTCGTCATCAAGACGCCCCCCGCGGCGGTTCAGCTCATGGAAGCTGCCAAGCTAAAGGGCGGTTCTAAGGAATCCAACCGGATCAAAGTAGGCAAAGTGAGCTGGGACCAGGTACGCGCGATTGCCGAGAACAAGATGCCCGACCTCAACGCCTTCACCGTCGAAAGCGGTATGAAGATGGTAGCGGGTACGGCTCGTTCCATGGGAATCACCGTAGAAGGAACCCCGCCCTGGGAAGCCTAAAACAGGCTCCCGTTCAAAACTCATTTAATCAAGTAGGGAGCATGCCGACCGGCATGCGCTATAAACCTCAAAATTTTTTCATAATGGCTAAACTTAGTAAGGCGCGCAAAGCCGCCACTGAGAAAGTCGATGCAACCAAGCAGTACAGCCTCGAGGAGGCGATGACGCTCGTCAAAGAGGTCAATACCGCGAAGTTCAATGCATCGGTTGACGTCCACGTACGTCTGGGGATCGATCCCCGTAAAGCTGACCAGGCCCTCCGCGGCACCGTCACGCTGCCCCATGGTACCGGTAAGACCAAGCGGGTACTGGCATTCGTAACTCCCGATAAGGAAAAGGAAGCACTCGACGCGGGCGCTGATTACGCCGGTCTTGACGACCTGGTAGCCCGGGTAAATGATGGCTGGACTGACTTCGACGTAGTTGTGGCTATGCCGCAGACCATGGCCAAAGTTGGTCGTCTGGGCCGGGTTCTCGGTCCACGCGGTCTCATGCCCAACCCGAAGACCGGTACGGTCACCATGGAAGTAGGCAAAGCGGTTTCCGACGTGAAGGGCGGTAAGATCGCCTTCCGGGTAGACAAATTCGGTATCATTCACAGTAGCATTGGCCGGGTAGAGTTCTCTCCTGAGCAACTGAAGGCCAACGCCGATGAATTGCTGGGTACCCTCGTTCGGATGAAGCCGAGCAGCGCCAAGGGTAACTATATGAAATCCGTCACCGTAGCGTCCACGATGAGCCCCGGCATCAAGGTCGATCCGAAGACCATCGCCTAACCGTCCAAACGAATAATCATGAATAAGACAGATAAAGCGGCGGCCATTGAATCCCTAAAGGAACGGTTCGCTAACAACGAGTACTTCTATATCGCCGATGCCTCTACGCTTTCCGTAGAGCAGGTCAACAAGCTCCGCGGAATTTGCTTCAGCAAAGGCGTAAGCATGCAGGTGGTAAAGAATACCCTTGCCCGTAAGGCCCTCGAGCAACTTCCCGAGGAAAATAATTACGCACCCCTCTTCGACGCACTGAAAGGCCCCACGGCCATCATGTTCAGCGAAGTAGGAAATGCTCCGGCCAAGGCCATCAAGGAATTCCGCGAGGAAAAGGGCGAACGCCCCATCCTGAAGGCGGCTTACATTGCTACCTCCATCTACAGCGGCGACGACCAGCTCGACGCCCTTGCGAAACTCAAGTCTCGCGATGAGGTGCTGGCCGACATCCTCACCCTTCTCCAGAGCCCGATGCAGAATCTGCTCAGCGGCCTGAAAGGACAGGGATCCAAGCTTGCCGGCGCCCTCAAAACGCTCGAGGAACGCGAACAGGCTTAAAAAGCACGGTAGTTGGAAGTACGGTAACACCGTACTGTACCAATACCGCGCTCTATTACTAACTAACTGGCTTCCAAGCTGATACGCGATACTCTTATCGTAATCACTTTTAAATACTTTTTTATTATGGCAGACGTAAAAGCAATTGCCGACTCGCTCGTAGAACTGACTATCAAGGACGTTACCGAGCTCCTGCAGATTTTGAAAGACGAACATGGCATCGAGCCCGCAGCCGCCGCAGTAGCGGTAGCTGGTGGTGGAGGTGGCGAAGCTGCCGGCGGTGCCGCAGCCGAGCAAACCGAGTTTGACGTCGTTCTGGAATCTGCCGGTGGCAGCAAGCTGAAAGTCGTGAAGGAGGTTAAGACCCTGCTGGGTCTTGGTCTGAAAGACGCAAAGGAAATGGTCGACGGTGCTCCAGCCACGATCAAGTCCGGTGTTGAGAAGGCCGAAGCCGAGAGCATCAAGGCCGCCCTCGAGGAGGCTGGTGCTACGGTTGCACTGAAGTAATTCAGTCTCCCTCCATCAGAGGATATGAGTGTGGGGCGGTGACGCTGTGTTACCGTCCCGCGCTTCTTCCTTATTTTATTAGCCTTAGCGGACAACGGTCCAGCTGGGCCATTCGCATATAAGAAATCACCTGCGGGTGAAACTTAAGCAGGGGTAGTTGTGTTGACATACTTCGCGATGCCCCATACTGCCGGTACTTTCGTCCGGCTTATATAATATATCATCCGGTCCCACTGCCACCGCGGAAGGCCAGCGACCGGTTAAACCAAGGAATGCTAATGACGTCAAACGGCCAAATTCTTAATGCCGAGGAGCAACGGGTGAGCTTCGGCAAGATTAAGCTAACCGATCATTCTCCCGATCTCTTAGAAATACAACTAAAATCTTTTCAGGAGTTCTTCCAGCTCGAAACGACCCCCGAGAACCGGGCCCACGAAGGTCTGTACCGGGTTTTCCAGGAGAATTTCCCTATTTCTGATACCAGGAACATCTTCAATCTGGAGTTCCTGGATTATTTCGTTGACCCCCCCCGGTACACAATTGAAGAGTGTATGCAGCGTGGGTTGACCTACAGCGTCCCGTTGAAGGCCAAGCTTCGGCTATCCTGTAACGACGAGGAGCACGTGGACTTCAAAACCATCGTGCAGGACGTCTTTCTGGGTAATATCCCCTACATGACCGGTAAGGGTACGTTCGTCATCAATGGTGCCGAGCGTGTTATTGTTTCCCAGCTTCACCGGAGCCCCGGTGTGTTCTTCGGTCAGAATTTCCACCCCAATGGCACGGCCATCTACTCGGCCCGCGTCATTCCCTTCAAAGGGGCGTGGATGGAATTCGCTACCGATATCAACACAGTGATGTACACGTACATCGACCGTAAAAAGAAATTCCCCGTTACCACGCTGCTGCGTGCGATTGGTTATGACTCGGATAAGTCGATTCTCGACCTGTTCGACCTGGCCGACGAGGTTGCTAACACCCGTGAGGCGCTTACCGCCGCCATCGGTCGCAAGCTCGCCGCCCGTGTACTGCGTGCCTGGACGGAAGACTTCGTCGACGAGGACACCGGCGAGCTGGTGATCCTGGAGCGGAATGAGATCATCCTGGAGCGCGACACCGTGTTGACCGAGGATAATATCGAAGACATTCTGGCCGCCGACGGCATTGAGAACATCATCCTGCAGAAGGAGGATGTTTCGATGGACTACAGCATCATCTACAACACCCTGCAGAAGGATCCTTCCAGCAGTGAGATCGAAGCGGTACAGTATATCTACCGCCAACTACGTGGTAGCGATCCACCCGACGAAGAAACCGCCCGCGGTATTATCGACAAGCTGTTCTTCAGCGACAAGCGGTACAACCTCGGTGAAGTAGGACGGTACAAGATCAACCGCAAGCTCAACGCCGGTACGGATGACGAGACGCTCGTTCTCACCAAAGAGGACATCATCGCGATCGTCAAGTACCTGGTCGGTTTGATGAACCAGCGTGCGGAGATCGACGATATCGATCACCTCAGCAACCGCCGTGTACGGACGGTAGGGGAGCAACTCTACGCTCAATTCGGTGTAGGTCTGGCCCGTATGGCCCGTACGATCCGTGAGCGGATGAACGTACGTGACAACGAGGTCTTCACGCCGATCGACCTGATCAATGCCCGGACCCTGTCCAGCGTGATCAACTCCTTCTTCGGTACGAGCCAATTGAGCCAGTTCCTCGACCAGACGAACCCGCTTTCGGAAATTACCCACAAGCGGCGGATCTCCGCTCTCGGACCTGGAGGTCTGAGTCGGGAGCGTGCCGGCTTCGAGGTACGGGACGTCCACTACAGCCACTACGGTCGCCTTTGTACGATTGAGACGCCGGAGGGACCGAATATCGGTCTGATCTCTACCCTCTGCGTACACGCCAAGGTGAACAAGATGGGCTTCCTCGAAACGCCTTACCGGGCGGTAGCGGACAGCCAGGTAGTGATGGACGGTGATCCGATTTACCTGAGCGCCGAGGGCGAAGACTTTAAGAAGATCGCCCAGGCCAATGCCACCATCGACGAGAAGGGTGCCTTTACCGGTGACCGCGTGAAAGCCCGTGACCACGGAGACTTCCCGGTACTGGAACCGTCCGAGATCGAATTCATGGACGTAGCTCCTAACCAAATTGTTGGTGTATCGGCCTCCATGATCCCCTTCCTGGAGAACGATGACGCCAACCGCGCCCTGATGGGCTCGAACATGCAGCGCCAGGCTGTACCCCTGCTCAAGCCGACCAGCCCCATCGTGGGTACCGGCCTGGAAGGGAAAGTTGCCCGGGACAGCCGCATGCTCATCAACGCCGAAGGAGCCGGTACCGTAGAGTACGTAGACGCCAACGAGATCATCGTTCGCTACGAGCGTACCGACGAAGACCGTCAGGTTTCCTTCGATGACGACACGAAAACCTACCGCCTGACCAAGTTCCTGCGGACCAACCAGGGTACCTGTATCAACCTGAAGCCGATCGTCCGTCGTGGACAGAAGGTGCGTAAAGGCGATATCCTCTGTGACGGTTACGCGACCGAGAAGGGCGAACTGGCCCTCGGACAGAACCTGAAGGTGGCTTTCATGCCCTGGAAAGGTTACAACTTCGAGGATGCTATCGTGCTGAGCCAGCGCGTTGTCCGGGAAGATATCTTCACCAGCCTCCACATCGAGCACTTCGAGCTGGACGTTCGCGATACCAAGCTGGGCGAGGAGGAACTGACCAACGATATCCCTAACGTGAGCGAAGAAGCTACGAAGGACCTCGACGAGAACGGTATCATCCGCGTCGGGGCCTGGGTCAAGGAGGGTGACATCCTCATCGGTAAGATCACGCCTAAGGGCGAGAGCGATCCGACTCCGGAAGAGAAACTACTCCGCGCCATCTTCGGTGATAAAGCCGGTGACGTGAAGGATGCCTCGCTGAAGGCCAGCCCCTCCCTGAAGGGTGTGGTTATCGGCAAGGACCTCTTCAGCCGCACCAAGAAGGAGCAGTCGCAGAAGGACGCTGAAAAGATCGAACTCCAGAATCTGGAGGACGAGCACAAGGTGAATCTCAATAACCTGAAGACCATCCTGGTCGACAAGCTGGACAAACTCGTTCGCGGTCGCGCCAGCCAGGGCGTTAATACCATCTACGGTGAAAGCGTCGTGCCGAAGGGCGAGAAATTCACTCAGAGCCTGCTGCGCGAGGTCGATTATACCACGATCGACTACAGCGGTTGGACGACCAGCGACGATCTGAACCTCCTCATTGCCCGCCTGCTGCACAACTTCAGCATCAAGGTGAACGAGGAAGTCGGTCGCTACAAGCGCGAAACCTTCAACATCAGTGTAGGAGACGAACTGCCCGCCGGTGTACTGAAGCTCGCCAAGGTCTACCTCGCCAAGAAGCGGAAGCTGAAAGTGGGTGACAAGCTTGCCGGTCGCCACGGTAACAAGGGTATCGTTAGCCGCATCGTTCGCGATGAGGACATGCCGTTCCTCGAAGACGGAACGCCGGTTGACATCATCCTGAACCCGCTCGGTGTACCGTCCCGGATGAACCTGGGGCAGATCTTCGAGACCGTTCTCGGATGGGCCGGAGAAAAACTCGGCATGAAGTTCGCTACGCCCATCTTCGATGGTGCCAGCCAGGACGAAATCGAGGAGTACATCCAGAAGGCCAGCCTGCCCAGCCTGGGCCAGGCCTACCTCTACGACGGTGAAACGGGTGACCGCTTCCACCAGCAGGCTACGGTCGGTGTGATCTACATGCTGAAGCTGAGCCACATGGTGGACGATAAGATGCACGCTCGTTCGATCGGACCTTACTCGCTCATTACGCAGCAGCCGCTGGGTGGTAAAGCGCAGTTCGGTGGTCAGCGCTTCGGCGAGATGGAGGTGTGGGCGCTCGAAGCCTTCGGTGCCTCCAACATCCTGCAGGAGCTGCTTACGATCAAGTCGGACGATATTCAGGGACGTGCCAAGGCTTACGAGGCCATCGTCAAGGGCGACAACCTGCCCGAGCCGAATATCCCCGAGTCGTTCAATGTACTGGTCCACGAGCTCCGTGGTCTGGCCCTGGACGTCAAGTTCGACTAGGTCAGGACGCTTGTCCGCCGGCGAGATCGCAACAGCGTTCCGCCGGCGGACAAGCTTCCCCCTGTTCCGAAAGCGGGATAGGGACATCTATAAAATCAAGTTTGCCGACGGAATGAGGTTTCTACCTGCGCTCCGCCGCCCAAACTACCCTATAAAATAAACTATGGCTTTTAAGAAGACTAATAACCTCCAGAAGCAGGACTTCGACGCGATCACCATTAGCCTGTCTAGCCCGGATGATATTCTGGAGCGCAGCTACGGTGAGGTGCTGAAGCCCGAGACCATCAACTACCGGAGCTATAAGCCGGAGCGTGACGGTCTTTTCTGTGAGCGGATCTTCGGCCCGGTAAAGGATTACGAGTGCTACTGTGGTAAGTACAAGCGTATCCGCTACAAGGGCATTGTCTGTGATCGCTGTGGGGTCGAAGTAACGGAAAAGAAGGTACGTCGCGAGCGTATGGGCCATATCCGGCTCGTCGTTCCGGTCGTACACATCTGGTTCTTTAAGTCGCTGCCTAACAAGATCGCTTACCTCCTGGGCTTCAGCTCGAAGCACCTGGAAAGCATTATTTATTACGAGCGCTACGTGGTCATCAACCCCGGTATCCGGGAGAGTGAGGAGATCATGCACAAGACCCTGCTGACGGAAGAGCAGTACCTCGATATCCTCGAGACCCTGCCCGCCGAAAACCAGCAGCTCGAAGATGGTCACCCCGATAAGTTCGTCGCCAAAATGGGTGCCGATGCTATCCGTGATCTGCTCGAAGGACTCAAACTGGACGAGCTAAGCTTCCAGCTGCGTCACCAGGCCAACACTGAAACGAGCCAGCAGCGGAAGAGCGAGGCCCTTAAGCGTCTTCGCGTAGTGGAAGCTTTCCGCGACGCCCAGGAAAACGTAACCAACAAGCCGGAATGGACCATCATCCAGTACCTGCCCGTCGTTCCCCCGGAACTGCGTCCGCTGGTACCCCTGGACGGCGGCCGATTCGCGTCTTCCGACCTCAACGACCTCTACCGTCGCGTTATCATCCGGAACAACCGTCTGAAGCGCCTGCTCGAGATCAAGGCTCCCGAAGTTATCCTGCGGAACGAGAAGCGGATGCTGCAGGAGGCCGTCGACAGTCTCTTTGACAACAGCCGAAAGTCCAACGCCGTAAAGGCCGAGGGTGGACGTGCACTGAAGTCACTTTCCGACATCCTGAAAGGTAAGCAGGGTCGTTTCCGTCAGAACCTGCTCGGTAAGCGTGTCGACTACTCCGGTCGTTCGGTTATCGTCGTAGGACCTACGCTGAAATTGCACGAGTGTGGTCTGCCGAAGGGTATGGCCGCCGAGCTCTTCAAGCCGTTCATCATCCGTAAGCTCATCGAGCGCGGCATCGTGAAGACGGTAAAGTCGGCCAAGAAGCTTGTCGACCGCAAAGAACCCGTAATCTGGGAAATCCTGGAGAACATCCTCCGCGGTCACCCCGTCCTGCTCAACCGGGCTCCGACGCTTCACCGTTTGTCGATCCAGGCCTTCCAGCCTAAACTGATCGAGGGTAAGGCGATCCAGCTGCACCCGCTCGTCTGTTCGGCCTTCAACGCCGACTTCGACGGTGACCAGATGGCCGTTCACGTGCCCCTCAGCCAGGCCGCTATCCTGGAAGCTCAGGTGCTGATGCTGTCGGCCCACAACATGCTCAACCCCCAGAACGGTACCCCCGTAACCCTGCCCAGCCAGGATATGGTACTCGGTCTGTACTACATCACCAAGCAGCGTCGCAGTGAAGGCGACATCAAGGTGAAGGGTGAAGGCCGCAAGTTCTACAGCGCCGAGGAGGTGATGATCGGCTACAACGAAGGCAAAGTGGACCTGCACGCCGTCATCCACTGCCGCGTTCCGATGGAACAGGAGGATGGCAGCCTGAAGCAGCAGCTCATCGAGACCACCACCGGTCGCGTGATGTTCAACTCCGCCGTACCGGAAGGCATGCCTTTCCAGAACGTACTGCTGACGAAGAAGAACCTCAAACTGGTTATCGCCGATATCCTGGAGCGTTCCAACTTCGCCGTCACGGCCACCTTCCTCGACAAGATCAAGGATATGGGCTTCACCTGGGCGTTCAAGGGCGGACTGTCCTTCAACCTCGGTGACCTCATCTCTCCCTCGGTCAAGCAGGATGTCCTCGACCAGGCGCGTTCCGAAGTGGACGACGTGATGGACAACTTTAACATGGGTCTGATTACCAATAACGAGCGGTACAACCAGATCATCGACAAGTGGACATACGCTGACAACCAGATCACCAACACCCTCATGCAGGAGTTGGCCACGCACAAGCAGGGCTTTAACTCGGTCTATATGATGTTGGATAGCGGTGCTCGTGGTTCGACCCAGCAGATCAAGCAGTTGTGTGGTCTGCGTGGATTGATGGCCAAGCCGAAGAAATCGAACGATAGCGGCCCGGCCGTTATCGAGAACCCGATCCTGTCCAACTTCGTAGACGGACTGTCGGTACTCGAGTACTTCATCTCTACGCACGGTGCCCGTAAGGGTCTAGCCGATACGGCGCTGAAAACGGCTGACGCCGGTTACCTGACCCGCCGTCTGGTAGACGTCGCCCAGGATGTAGTGGTCATGGAAAATGACTGTGAAACCCTCCGCGGTATCGACACCTCGGCGCTGAAGGAGAATGATAAAGTAGTCGAAAGTCTGAGCAGCCGGATCGCCGGTCGCTTCGCCCTGCATGAAATCACCCACCCGGTAACGGACGAGGTGATCGTGAAGGCCGACGAATATATCAGTGACCGCGCCGCCAAATACATCGACGACGAAGGCATCGAAGAGGTGACCATTCGTTCCGTCCTGACCTGTGAGGTCAAGCGGGGTGTCTGTGCCAAGTGCTACGGTAAGAACCTCGCCACGGGCCGTCAGGCGGAGATCGGTGATGCCGTCGGTATCATCGCCGCTCAGTCGATCGGTGAGCCAGGTACGCAGCTTACCCTCCGGACGTTTCACGTCGGTGGTATTGCTTCCGTTACCCGGCAGGAAAGCGAGCTGACCTCTAAGTTCAACGGTAAGGTTGTCTTTGACGGCGTCCGCATCGTGACCGCCGAGAACGATATGGGCGACAAGCAAGACGTTGTGCTGTCCCGTTCCGGTGAGATCAAGATCGTCGATCCGGAGACCAGCAAGGTTTACGCTACGCACCACCTCCCCTACGGTGGTACGATCCACGTGAAGGATGGCGACACCATCAAAAAAGGCCACGTCATCGTTGAATGGGACCCCTACAACGCGGTGATCATCTCTGAATTCAAGGGTACGGCCCGCTTCTCGGACATCGAGGAGGGCGTTACCTTCCGCACCGAGCGGGACGACCAGACCGGCTTCGAAGAGAAGGTGGTCATCGAAACCCGTGACCGGAAGAAGATCCCGACCATCGCCATCCTGAGCAAGGACGGTGAGGAACTGCGGAGCTACAACCTGCCGGTAGGTGCCTACATCAGCATCGAAGACGGTGCCGACGTAGTCGTTGGTGAGAAAATTGTCAAGATCCCCCGGAAGCTGGGTAAGATCGCGGATATCACCGGTGGTCTGCCACGGGTAACGGAGCTTTTCGAAGCGCGTAACCCCAGCAACCCGGCTGTAGTATCCGAGATCGACGGCGTAGTCACCTTCAGCAAGAAGATCAAGCGCGGTAACCGTGAGTTGATCGTCGAGGCGAAGGACGGACAAAAGCGCAAGTACCTGATCAACCTGAGCAAGCACATTCTGGTCCAGGACCAGGATTTCGTTCGGGCCGGTATGCCGCTCTCCGACGGTGCCATCGCTCCCCGCGATATTCTCGACATCAAAGGCCCCTTCGCCGTACAGACCCACCTGGTCAACGGCGTACAGGAAGTCTACCGTTCGCAGGGTATCACGATCAACAACAAGCACATCGAAGCCATCGTCCGTCAGATGATGCGTCGCGTGCAGATCGTGGACAGCGGCGATACCAGCTTCCTCGAAGGAGAAGCCGTCGAGCGCTACGAATTCTTCGAGCAGAACGACTGGATCTTCGATAAGAAGGTCATCACCGACGCCGGAGAAAGCGAGAAGCTCAAGGAAGGACAGATCGTCACCATGCGTCAGGTACGTGAGGAGAACAGCTACCTGAAGCGGAACGATCTCAAGAGCGTAGCCTTCCGCGACGCGCAGGCTGCTACCAGCTTCCCGCTGCTGCAGGGTATCACCAAGTCGAGCCTCGGTACGCCGAGCTGGATCAGTGCCGCCTCCTTCCAGGAGACGACCAAGGTCCTCTCCACCGCTGCCATCGCCGCCAAGCGTGACTACCTCGAAGGACTTAAGGAGAACGTTATTGTCGGTAAGCGGATCCCCGCCGGTACCGGTATGCGTCGCTACGATCGCCTGTTCGTTACCACCAAGGAACAGCAGGAAGCCTGGGAGGCCCGTCAGGCCGCCTTCGCCGAGGAAGAAGCCGCCGCCCGCGCCGCCGAAGAAGCCGAACTGGCTTCCGAAGAACCCGCGGAATAACCGATTCACAATCAGATTAGTAACGCCCCGCCGGACATTCCGGCGGGGCGTTTTATTATTACGGCATGATCTACGTACATCTCGGGCTTCCGGAGGAAGAAGCGACTTACCTGCGCAACCAAGTCAACGACGACCAGCTCCGGTTTGGGGACGAACTAGCAGAAGACGAGCGGGAAAGCCAATGTAGACAAGCGGAAATCATCCTCGGTAACCCACCCCCCGCGTGGATCCGCGACAGTTCCTCGCTGCGGTGGTTGCAACTATCTTCCGCCGGGTTCGGGCAGTACACCGGCTGGGCCGGGCAGGAGCTGCCCTTCACCATCACGAACTGCGCGGAGATATTTGGGATCCCGGTAGCGGAGACGGCGCTGGCCGGGGTCCTTTCACTCCTCCGCTTCATCCCCACTTTTGTAACCGACCGGCAGGAGGCCAAGTGGCGGGGAGCGGCCGTCCGTTCGCAGCTCGGAACGCTGACCGGAAAGCGGGTACTGATCCTGGGCCCCGGATCCATCGGGGGAAGCTTCCGAAAGCTGCTGGCCGGCTTCAACTGCCGGGTAGAGACCATGGGCAATCGATCCAGGGCCGACTTCTATACCCTCGGCGAATTGGACGACCGGTTGCCCGAAGCCGACGTTGTGATGGCCGCGCTGCCGGATACGGAGGTTACAAAGGGTATGTTTGACGCCGCCAGGATTCAGCGCATGTCGTCGACGTGCATATTTGTCAACGTCGGGCGCGGCAGCCTGGTCGATGAGGCCGCGCTGATCGAGCGCCTGCGTGCGGATGAACTCGGAGGCGCCGTACTGGATGTCACTCGCCATGAACCGCTGCCCCCGGGTGACCCGCTTTGGCAGGCCCCGCGGACCATTTTGACACAGCATAGCGGCGGCGGAGCGCAGGATGAACACCGCCGAATCGTCGATCGCTTTCTCGACAACCTGGAACATTTTAAGGCCGGACGGGAACTCGATTACCAGGTCGACTTAGCGCGCGGCTACTAGGCGAAAGGCCAGCCAATTTGCCGATCCCAGTTGTTCCTAGCCGGAATTGTGAAAACCTGGATAAAGCATGTGAATAAGCGCAAGCCGAGCGAAAATCGGACAGCATACCTTATCGCCTGTAATCCATTCGGCTATGTTCAGGTGCTCCAGTTCCCCCATTATCTCATCGCGTAAAGTTGCCGGGTCATGGGTGTGAACCGAAAGCGCGACCGACTCCTCATTGTACTGGATGATTACTCAAAGACGCCCAAGTACATGCAACTCGTCAATACGATTGCGCACGCTATCGAAGACGGGCGGCTGGTCGTCGGCGATAAACTCCCTTCGGTCAACCGGTTGCTGATCGAGCACGACATATCGCGGGATACCGTCGTGCGCGCCTACGACCTGCTCAAAAAGGAACAGGTGATCGAGAGCGTGCCCGGCAAAGGGTACTACGTCAAGGTAAAACCGGGTAAAAAGCGGCCGCGTATCCTGCTGCTATTCAACAAGCTCAGCGGGCACAAAAAGCTGATCTACGATGCCTTCTCGGAAACCCTTGGAGACGGTGCCACGATCAATTTTTACATCTACAACAATGACTTCAAGCTCTTCAAGAACATCATCTCGAATTGCTTGCACGAAGACTATACCCACTTTGTCCTCATTTCACATTTCCTGGAGGGGGGGGAGCACGCGCTGAATGTGATCCGCACCATTCCTCCCGAGAAGCTGATCATCCTGGACAAAAAGATGGATGGTATCGAGGGAGAATTCGCTACGATATACCAGGACTTCGAACGGGATATCTACCACGCGCTGACCGAGCTCAAAGACAATCTATCCCGGTACCAGCGTCTAAAATTGATCTTTCCGGACTACACCTACCATCCGAGCTCTATCAAGGACGGGTTCTTTAAATTTTGTGCCGAGTATGCCTTCTCGAATACACTGGTCAGTGATATTCGGAAGGATGCGATCCAGAAGGGCGATGCATTCATCAACCTGATGGAAGACGATCTGGTGACCCTGATCAAACGGGCGAAGGCGGATACCCTTCAGGTAGGTCGGGATATCGGAATCATCAGCTACAACGAAACGCCGCTAAAGGAAATCCTGCTGGACGGCATCACTACGATTTCGACCGATTTCGGTGTTCTCGGGCGCAAGGCCGCCGAGTGTATCCGCGATGGCAACGGAGGGCATATGGCAAATCCATTCCACATTCAGCTCCGGAATTCCCTGTAATTGTTACCGTTTCCGACTCCGCTTTCTTCTTTCGGGGTAATGGAAACATGAGAAGTGGTGGCCTTCCTTTTGCCACGAATATTCTACCTGAGCTCGCCGCCCGATTATGCCGATTGGGGTGGGGTAGAGGCCCTTCTCTCAATTGTGGACTTGCTTCACAAAGGGGATGGTTATAGCTGAAAATGGATGCCAGGATTTAGTTTTCGGAACAGTGCAGAACAGTTAAGAAGATTTGCTAACCTACCTTGAGGGCGAATTTTATTCTGATCATGCACGGGGTTAACGTTAATATTCGTGCTCCGTAACCAACTCACGTAATATGAAACTGAAAATAGACGGCCGGAACGCCGGCGGCAGAGCGATTTTGCTGTGCTTGTTATTTTTAAGCACCACGGCAGCGTGGGCACAACGAACGGTGACGGGTTCGGTAACCGATGCCGAAACAAAAGAGCCGCTGATCGGCGCGAGTGTGACCGTAGCAGGGGAGTCGGGAATGGGCACCGTAACCGATCTAGATGGTACGTTCTCGCTGGAAGTACCCGAAGGAGCCGAATCACTTGACATTTCCTATACCGGCTACACAACGGAAACCGTCTCCATCGCCGGGGTATCGAACGTGGAGGTTAGTATGGCGAACGGTGCGCTACTCAACGAGGTGGTCGTGATCGGCTACGGTACGCAGAAGAAGGCCGACGTGACCGGAGCCATCGCGAGTTTTGATGCAGAGAATCTGGACGAACGACCGATCGCCCGGGTCGATCAGGCGCTGGTGGGGCAGATGGCCGGCGTGCGGGTGCAGCAGACCAGCGGCTTACCGGGCGCCGGGTTCAGTATCCAGATACGGGGTACGGGATCGATCGGCGCCAACAACGAGCCACTGTACGTGGTCGACGGCTTCCCGCTCGAAACAGCAGGGCAAAGTAGTGGCGGGGGCTTCGGTCAGGGCAATCCGCTGGACAACATCAGCCCGAACGATATTGCCTCGATCGAAGTGCTTAAGGATGCCGCCGCCGCCGCGATATACGGTTCCCGCGCTTCGAACGGCGTAGTACTGATCACGACTAAGAAGGGCGGTCAGGGCAAAGCTCAAATCTCGCTGAATACCAGCTACGGCTGGAATAAAACGGCTAAGAAACTGGACGTGCTCAGCGCCGAAGAATGGATCGACCGGGCTTCGGAAGTGATCGACCACAACTGGGTGAATTCCGGTGAGGGGCGTACAGCCGACCAGACGGCCGCGGAACGGGAAGCCATCATCGGCGGGTTTAACAATAACCTGATCAAAGATCCCCGCTGGGACCAGCCCGGTTACCCCGGCCTACAGTTCGTGGACTGGCAGGACGAACTGTTCCGTACCGGAGTGGTGCAAAACCATACCCTCTCCGCGCGCGGAGGCAACGATATCGTTCGGTACTACGTATCGGGGGATTACCTCGATTCGGAGGGTATAGCCATCGGTGTCGGATACAAGCAGTATTCTGCCCGCGCGAATCTGGAGGTATCGGCCAGCGATCGGCTGACGCTGGGCCTTAACGTCTCACCGTCCTACTCCATCGCGAACGATCCGGGGGTAGAGGGCAAAGACCAACAGATGCACATTGCCGCCGGCATGGCCCCGGTGGTAGACGATTCCGTAGGACTCAATTACAATACCGGCGACTTCGGCCTGTACAACTGGGGAACTTCCCGCTCGAGCCCGGTACGGGTAGTGGAAAACTCCATCGGGGAAAGCAAGATCTTCCGGACGATCAGTACGCTGTTTGCCGAGTACCGCTTGCTGGACGGTGTCCGTCTGCGCTCTTCCTTCAACCTGGATAATGCCGATCAGACACAAAAACGCTACACCCCGGCTTTTGTAACGCGGAACCGGACGGCGGGCGGAGACTTTTCCGGCTACCGTCGTCAGACCTTCGTTAACGAGAACACCGTGTCCCTGGACCGCACATTCGGGTCCATTCACAATATTTCTGCGGTGCTGGGTACCTCCTACAACGCAACCAAGTTTGACAATTTTGCGATCCGCACTGCGGGCGGCTTTAATTCAGAAGTCATCACCACCCTGAATGCGGCCAACATCAACCCGAACAGCACCTTCACGGCCGAGACAGAAAACACCCTGATCAGCTTCTTCGGTCGCGTACAGTATAACCTGAGCGATCGCTACCTCATCACCGGTTCCCTTCGCCGGGACGGCTCCTCCCGTTTTGGCCCCGAGACCAAGTGGGGAACTTTCCCTTCCGTGTCCCTGGGATGGCGGGTATCGGAAGAGTCGTTCATGCAGAATGTATCCACGATCAACACCCTGAAGCTGCGTGGCAGCTGGGGAATATCCGGCAACAACGGTATCGGTAACTATTCCCACGTCTCCATCCTCGGATTTGACAACTACAGTTTCGGAGGATCGCTGGCGGCGGGGCAAGTTCCGACCAACTTCGCCAATTCTTCCCTCAGCTGGGAGACCTCCGAGACGGTGAACGTGGGCGTGGATCTCGGCTTCTTCGAAAACCGGATCTATACCTCATTCGACGTCTATACCAAGCGAAATTCAGACCTGCTGCTGAGTATTCCGATCCCTACGGCCGTGGGCTTCGGCTCCGCGCTGACGAATATTGGCGAAGTGTTGAACCGCGGTTGGGAATTTGAACTCCAGACCCAGAACCTGACCGGTGAATTCCGCTGGACGACGAACCTGAATTTCAGCCACAACAACAATGAGGTGGTTCAGCTAGGTCCCGAGAACGCCCCGATCCTGGGCGGCGCCTTCGATATCAACCACAATATCCTGATGGTTGGACAGCCTATGTACAGCCTCTACGTCGTCCAGCAGGACGGCATCCTGAGCCGGTCGGATATCGAATCGGGTGTTGCGCTCTACGGTAACCAGGAGGAGGGTGACCCGCGCTACGTCGACGCCGACGGTGACGGGGTCATCACCCCCGATGACCGGGTTCTTTCGGGCCACCCGAATCCGGACTACGTCTGGGGAGTCACCAATACCTTCCGCTGGAAGGGTTTTGACCTGAGCGTACTCGTACAGGGCCAGTGGGGCGGTAAGATATACTCGACTTTCGGCCGGGGACTGGACCGTACCGGTATGGGATTCGTGGAAAATACGCTGGGACTGCATCGCGACCGGTGGCGCAGCGCAGAGGATCCGGGCGCCGGCGAGCGCGGGAAGGCATACTCTTCCTTCGGACGTATCAAGAATACCGACTGGCTCTATCCCAGCGACTACTGGCGCGTGCGTAACATCACCTTGGGCTATGACCTCGGAAGCCTCATCAATGTGCGGGGCATCAGCAATGCCCGCCTGTACACCAATATCGAGAACTACTTCGGTGGTGACAAGTACGACGGCGGCTACAACCCGGAGGCCGTCAATAGTGACGGTGACGATTACGGGGCCTTCCCGCTATCCAAGTCCATCGTTTTCGGCCTCAACCTCAGCTTCTAATTCCAAGATCGAACGACATGCAAAAACTACTTATACTTCTACTGACCTTTTGCTGGTTTTCCGCCTGCGAGGACGATCTCAATCTCACTCCTATTTCCGAAGTCGGCAGCAATGGCTTCTTTAGCAGCGCCGGCGACTTCCAGCAGGCGGTGAGCGGGGTTTACGCCAGCCTCGGTGTCTCCGGCGGTGGGGATTATCCGGCGCTGTACGTCATCCTGGATGAGAGCAGGTCCGATAATATCTACTCTCCGGGAGATGCCGGGGTCCGGGACTGGAACGCCATTAATAATTTCGAGCCCACTATCGCTACGCTGGGTACGGTCGACCGCGCCTGGAATCTCAACTTCAATGCGATCATGCGCGCCAACACCGTGCTCGACCAACTGGCTGAAAACGCCGGTGTTATCGGGGATGCCGATCTGGCCACCCGCTTCGAGGCGGAAGCCAAGTTTCTGCGGGCCTTCTTCTACTTCGACCTCGTCAAGTGGTACGGGCGCGTTCCCCTTATAGAAACCTTTGTTTCCCCCGACGAAGCACTGGAAATCGCACGGGCCCCTGTTGAGGATGTGTACGCACTCATCCTTTCCGACCTGGAGTTCGCGATGAACAACTTACCGGACAGCTACTCCGGTAGCGATCGGGGCCGCGCTACGTCGCTGGCGGCCAAGGCTATTCTGGCGCGGGTATACCTGACCCGGTCCGGACCGCAGCTGCACCCCGACGGTCCGTGTCTGGCTTCGGGGGAATACGATATGGCGGCTTCCATGCTGGACGATATCATCAACAGCAATCAATTTGCCATGCTGGACGATTACGGAGCCATTTTCAGCTACACCAATGAGGGTAATTCCGAGATTGTGTGGGACGTGCAGTTCATTGGCGGTGGGGTTGGTGCCGGCGGGTACTACCCGACGGAGTACTACGACGAAGGGTGGGCCCGCGTATATCTTCCCTTCCCGGGTGGCAATCCCGGAGACGGTGCCAAACGGATTTCCGAAGATCTGCTGAATAGCTACCCGGAAGGTGACCTGCGGGTCGAGCACACCTTTAAGCTTAATTACATCAACGATAACGGCGAGGAGGTGGACGCGCAGTTCTTCGACAAATACACGGATGAGGATATGGCCGGCGGCGACCGCTTCGACTGGTCGCTGAACTACCCGATCATGCGTTACACCGACGTATTGTTGCTGCGGGCTGAATGTACCCTGCAGGGTGCTTCGGGATCTCAGTCGGACGTGGACGAAGCCGTCAACGCGGTCCGTCGCCGTGCCGGGCTGGACGACGTATCCAATGTTAATCTGGACATGCTGCTCGAAGAACGGCGACGTGAATTTGCCGGTGAGAACCTGCGTTGGGACGACCTCGTCCGTACCGGGACGGTCATCGACGTAATGAACGCCTTCATCGCCACGGAAGATGTCAACAACAAAATGCAAACGGTAACGGTGGATGACATTATCTACCCGGTACCGCAACAGCAATTAGATGTGAAGCAAGGATTGTACGAACAGAATCCAGGCTACTAAGCTCGTAATATCCCAGTTCCCCCTTTAGACCGATATGGATGAGGCGTCCGCCAGCCTGCCCCTGGGTAGGATGGCGGACAATTCTTTACCTACGCTCCTGACCATGAAAATATATTATCGATTTGCTTGCTTGTGTTGGTTGACGCTGCTGGCCACGGGCCTGGCGGCTGAGATCCGGCTGCCCGACCTATTCACCGACCATATGGTGCTCCAGCGGGAGCAATCCGTTCCGGTATGGGGGCAAGCCGCGCCTGGATCGCGTATTACCGTCTCCTTCGCCAGCCAGGAAGTACAGGCAGAGACCGATAAAACCGGACAGTGGCGGGTGAGTCTTGCTCCCATGGAAGCCTCCGCCGACCCGGCAACGTTAACGATTACCGGAGACGGTACCCTTACCCTCGATGATGTATTAGTCGGTGAAGTGTGGTTGTGTACCGGTCAGTCAAATATGCAATGGCGGCTACTGGAATCGGCGGGCGGAGAAGAAGCCATTGCCGCGGCCGATTATCCCGAGATCCGGCTGTTCAACGTCAGCCGCTCGGTGGCCTTCGGTCGCGAAGAGGGTAAACTGGCCAACTGGGTGAGGTGCTCTCCGGAAACCGTACCTCAATTTTCCGGGGTAGGCTACTTTTTCGGACTGGATCTCTACCGGCGGCTCGGGATACCCATCGGTTTGATCAACTCATCCTACGGAGGTTCGCAAGCCGAAGCCTGGACGCCCCGGAGCTACCTGGCCGCGGATACGGCGTTGGCGCCCACCATCGCCCGCGAAGAAATCTGGGCGGCCGAACGCCCCGCGGTGCAGGCTGAGTTCGACCGTCAGGTTGCCGAGTACAAAACCGCCCGCGCGGCCGCCGAGGAGAGCGGCGACAAGCTGCCCCGCCCGCCCCGGGTGCCGGATGCGCTACGCGATTACCGCATCGCCGGGTCCATCTACGGGAATATGATCGAGCCGTTGACTCCCTTCGCCATTCGGGGTGCTCTTTGGTACCAGGGAGAATCCAACGAAGAGCGTGCCGAGCAATACGAAGGACTACTTACGACGATGATCCGTTCCTGGCGGGATGAGTGGGGACAGGGGGATTTCCCCTTCGCCATCGTACAGCTCCCCAATTTCCGGGCGGTATCCGAGCAACCGGAAGATGAAGCCTGGAGTCACCTGCGCGACCGGCAGCGACGCGTAGCGGAATCCGTGGACAACACGGGACTGATCGTCACCATCGACGTCGGCGAGGCCAACGACATTCACCCAACCAACAAGAAAGACGTCGGGTCGCGATTGGCTAGGTGGGCCCTGGCGCAGGTATACGGTGCCGACGAATTGGCCGGCGGACCCCGCTTCGAACGCGTAAAGTTCAAAAACAGCAAAGCCATTCTCTACTTCGACCGGGTAGGGGATGGGCTGACTACCCGGGACGGGGAAGCACCGGCGGAATTCGCGGTTGCCGGTCAGGATGGAGAATGGACCTGGGCGGAGGCTAACATCGTTGGGAAGGATAAAGTCGTTGTCCGCTCCGCATCCGTGGACCGGCCCGTTGCCGTCCGCTATGCCTTCAACCGAAACCCGGCGAACCCCAACCTGACCAACGACAGCGGCGTGCCCGCTTCCCCCTTCCGCACCGACGACTTTACCGGTCCGACCCACGGTCGCCGGTGAGGCGGACCAGTATCAACACTATGAAGAATCTCTTTTACTTACTCTTCCTCCTTTCCTGTGGTGTATCCGCCCAGGCTGACCTTCCCGAATGGCCGGAAGTAGATGCCGAAACGAAAGCGTGGACCCGCTGGTGGTGGCACGGCAGCGCGGTCACCGAAGCCGGTATCACCTCCGAACTGGAGACCCTGGCCGAAGCCGGCTTCGGCGGTGTTGAACTCACGCCCATCTTCGGCGTGATCGGAGAGGAAGATGAGTTCGTGGAATACCTCTCGGCGGAATGGGTCGGCCTGCTGGTCCATACCCTGCAAGAAGCCGATCGCCTGGGCATGCAGGTGGACATGGCTACGGGAACCGGTTGGCCGTTCGGCGGCCCGTGGGTTGACGAAGCGGACGGAGCCAAGTACCTCGCCCACCGGACCTACGAATTGAAGGAAGGCGAAACCATCACGGAAAAGATCGTCTACGAGCAGGAGCCCATCGAGCGTCGGGCCGGCAGTCCGGTACTAGCGGCTTACCGCCTGGCGGAGGAAACCGGCCAAGACTACGCCGACATCAGCGGAGAAGCGGTACGGGAGGCCATGCAAGCGGATGATAAAAAGCTCACACCGGACTTTCTGCAATCGGAAGATTTACAGGCACTGGCGATCGATCAGATCCGTTTCGCGCGCTCCCTCTCGCAGGTAACCGTAATGGCTTACGGACCTGACGGGAAGACGGAAAACCTGACCGATCGGGTAAGCGACGAAGGGGAACTGGCGTGGACGGCCCCCGCCGGCAACTGGAAGGTCATAGCGCTCTTCGCCGGACAGCACGGCAAAATGGTGGAACGAGCCGCTCCCGGCGGGGAAGGCATCGTGATCGACCACTTCTCGACACCGGCGATCAAGCACTACCTCAAGCGTTTTGACGAAGCCTTTGCCGGGGAAGACATTGGCGCCCTGCGTGCCTTTTTTAACGACAGCTACGAGGTAGACGACGCGAACGGCCAGGCCAACTGGACGCCGGAATTATTCTCCGCTTTCCGGGAGAAGCGCGGCTACGACCTACGCGAGCAGCTCCCCGTACTCTTCGACGAGCAAAATGATCTCCACGCCCGGGTACTGACCGACGTGCGGGAAACCTTCTCCGACCTCCTGCTGGAAACCTTTACCCGGAGCTGGGACGAGTGGGCGGATACCCACGACGCCGACATCCGCAACCAGGCGCACGGCTCACCCGCCGCCATCCTGGATTTGTACGCCGCCTCCGACATCCCGGAGACCGAGGGAACGCAACCTTTGCGCATCAAATTCGCGACCTCGGCCGCCCACGTCACCGGCAAGCCGCTGGTCAGCGCCGAAGCGGGCACCTGGCTGGGCGAGCATTTTGAATCCAATTGGGCGGATCTCAAGGAGAACCTGGATCGCTACTTCGTGAACGGCGTCAACCACGTGGTCTACCACGGCAATGCGTATTCGCCCGACGATGACGCCTATCCCGGTCGGCTCTTCTACGCCGCCTTCCACGCGAACGATCGCAACCCGATGTGGCGGGACCTCAAGGCGTTCAACGATTACGTGGCCCGTACCCAGAGCCTGTTGCAGTCCGGGCAGCCCGACAACGACATCCTGCTCTACTTCCCCATCTACGACCGTTACGCCACGCCCGGGTCGGAACTGCTGCAACACTTCGACGGCCACGGGGGGGATCTGGATAATTCGGAAGTAGGCCAACTCGGCGAGGAACTGCTCGATGCGGGATTTGCCTTCGACTTCCTTTCCGACCGCCAATTAGATGGGGTTACCTATTCCGACGGCCTCCAGACCGGTGGGGCCTCCTACCGCACGATCGTGGTACCCCGGACTACTTACATGCCCCTCGCTAGTGTGCGGAAGGTATTCGACCTGGCGGAAGCGGGGGCTACGATCATCTTTCAGGGCCAACTGCCGAAGTCGGTTCCCGGACTACATGCGTACGAAAAGCAGGAAGCCGAACTCGCGGAGCTGTACGGGCAACTGGACTGGAACCGGACCTCCCAGGGTATGGAAGCCGCCTACGGGGCCGGTCGCCTTCTCGCGGGAAGCGAGGTTACCGCCGCGCTGGAAGCCGGTGAAATTGAGGCCGAGACGCTCGTTCAGAAGGGGCTGCATTACCAACGCCGTGCGTATGCGTCCGGAACCCTTTACTTCATCCTGAATCCGACTTCCTCCGCAACGGACGGTTGGGTGTCCCTGCGGGCGGAGGGAGAAGCGGCGGCCATCCTGGATCCCATGACCGGGCGGCGCGGAATGGGTCGGATCCAGACTAGCCATAGTGGACCGATGAACGTATGGCTACACCTGCCGGCGGGAGCATCGACTTTCGTCTGGGTAAGCCCGGAAGGCATGAGCGGCGAGAAGTGGCCCTACTTTCAGGCTGCCGGGCCTACCCGCAATCTGGACGGGGAGTGGAAGTTGGAATTCATCACCGGAGGACCGGAACTACCCCCCTCCACCGATCTGAAAGAGCCGCGGTCATGGACCGATCTCGGAGCGGATTCGTACCGGACCTTCGCGGGTACCGGACGCTATACCGTCCGCTTCAACCGACCGGACGAGGAGGCCGAAAGCTACCTACTGGATCTGGGGGAGGTATTCGAAACCGCTAGCGTCCACCTCAACGGTGACTCCCTCGCCACCCTGGTGGGACCGAGCTACGAAGTGGAGATTCCCGCCGACCGGCTACAGGAGCAGAACGTGCTGTCGATCGAGGTATCGAACCGGATGATCAACCGCATCATCGATCTCGATCGCCGCGGGGTATTCTGGAAGCGCTTCTACAACACCAACTTCCCCGCCCGCCGCGCGGAAAACCGGGGCCCGATGGGCATCTTCGACGCCAGCGCGTGGGAGCCGGTGCCTTCCGGCCTGGTGGGGCCGGTCACGCTGACCCCCGGTCGCGATTTCACCAACTACTAAAACCTACTTCGAGCAATTTGCCTCACGTATCCGCACATACCTTCGTTTTAAGCTTGCTGCTGACCCTCGGCTGCTTTACCGCGCTTCCCGCGCAGGTGGACTCGTCCGCCTACTGGCACGGCATCCCCCGCAGCGTACGCTACGCTCCGGAGGGCGGCACCTTTGTCATCGAGAATGGGGAGCGTCGCTTCAACCGCGCCCTATACGGCGGTCCGAGCGGCTTCCGCGTAGAGGCGGGCGACCTACCCGAATTCGCCCTCTACCGGCCCCGGCTCGCCGGCACGCTGCGCTTCGGTCTGGTGAAGCGGGACGACAGCCGCTGGCTGATCGAAGCCCAAAGCATACGCGCGGTGTACGATCCGGGCAAGATGCGCTACACGATCACGGACCCCCTGCTGGGCGCCGATACCCTGGAACTGGAGGTACTGGCCCTGCGCGATACGGACGGCATGGTGTACCGCTTCCGAGCCTCGGCCGGCTCACGGGATGCCGATCTGCTCCTGGCCTTCGGCGGCGCCTCGGACGAACGTTTCAGCCGGGAAGGGGACATCGGTGCCGATCCCGAGTCGGTATTCTACCTCACGCCGGAGCACGCAACCGGCAATAAATTCACCATCGACGGGAGCGCCTTCACCCTAACGTACGGCCAGAAGGGCGACGGCGCGCAGGTAGAAGGCAAACAACTGCGGGGAAACTTTCCAAAACGATCTGCCCTCCACCTGGCTGACGCCTCCCACCAGGAGAGTCCTAGGAAATTGCAAAACGCCACGCCGGGGGACCACCCCGTGCTTACCGCGAAAACCGCGCTCGCTACGGATTGGCAGTACGGCGTAGTCGTCATGGGAGCCACGGGGGGAACCATCGACCAGGCCCGGCTACCGTCCCTGTTTGCTCGGGCGGACAAGCAACGCCTGGAGCTGGTTAACCGGGTCCGGGTGACCACTCCGGATCCTTACATCAATACCCTCGGCGGAGCTCTGGCCGTGGCGGCCGACGGCATCTGGGAAGACCCGGCCTACCACCACGGGGCGATTGCCTGGCGGCAACAACTGGTGGGCTGGCGCGGGGCCTACGTCGCCGATCCGCTGGGCTGGCACGACCGGGGCCGAACCCACTTTTCCGCCTACGCCAAATCGCAGCTCACCGAGCCGGCCACTGGGCCCGTGGTGCCGGATACTTCCCGGAACTTCGCCCGGCAGGTAGAAGAGATTGGGACGGCCGTCTTTACGGAGGGCTACATTTCCCGCTACCCGGGAGGTGAGCGGCTGCGGGCGCACCACTACGATATGAATCAGGTGTACATCGACGCGCTGCTCCGGCACCTGGACTGGACGGGTGACTTGGAGATGGCCCGGCGAATGTGGCCCGTCATCGAGCGGCATCTGGCCTGGGAAAAACGCAACTTCGACGCCGACGGCGACCACCTCTACGATGCCTACTGCAGCATCTGGGCCAGTGACGCGGTGCAGTACAGCGGCGGTGGCGTTACCCACGCCTCTTCCTATCACTACTACGCCAACACCCGCGCGGCCGAACTGGCGGAGCGGCTGGGCAAGGACCCGGAACCCTACCGGCGGGAAGCCAGGCGTATCCTGGCCGCCCTGAACAAGCAACTCTGGCTGCCGGAACGCGGCACCTTCGCCGAGTACCAGGACCTGCTCGGTCTACAGCTGCGGCATACGTCGCCCGCCGTCTGGACGGTGTACCATGCCCTGGACAGCGAGGTCCCCGATCCCTTTCAGGCCTACCAGCTGACCGACTACGTGGGACGGGAAATACCGCGCATTCCGATCCGGGCCGAGGGCCTGGCCGACACCAGCCTGTACACTATCTCGACGACCAACTGGCTTCCCTATACCTGGTCGGTAAATAACGTGGCCCTGGCCGAAGTCATGCATACCTCGCTGGCCTACTGGCAGGCAAACCGGCCGGATGATGCTTACCGACTGTGGAAGAGCGCGCTGATGGAGAGCATGTACCTGGGGGCTTCTCCCGGATCCATCCAGCAGCTTTCCTTTTACGATGCCATCCGCGGCGAGCTGTACCGCGACTTCGCCGATCCGATCGCGATGGTCGCCCGCACCTTAGTGGAAGGCTTATTCGGGATACGCCCCGACATGCTCAACGGGAAAATGATCGTCGAACCCGGCTTCCCCGCCGAGTGGGACCGTGCTTCCATTTCCCTGCCGGACATCGACCTGGCCTTCACCGAGGACGGAGCGGAAGCTTCCTACGTATTGACCTCCCGGCTGTCCGGTTTGAAGGAGTGGGACTTGCGCATAGCGCCCCGCAAAGCGATTAAGGCGGTGCGCCTGAACGGAGAGCCGGTGAGCTGGTCCTTCCTGGAGGAGGCTATCGGCCAGCCAAAGATTCGCATCACCGCTCCGGCGGGTGGCGCCGACACCCTGCAAATTCAGTACGGTGAGAAAGAATGGCAAACGCTCAACTACCCCGGTGAACTGGTGAGCGGGGAGAACTACGAATGGGCTCAATCTGATCTGTCGCTACTGGACATCCATGATCCGCAGGGGGTGTGGGATACGGTACGGCTCACGGGCAACGGACTACGGGGGACAGCCTCCGACAACACCGGAGCGCATACCTTTTTCGTTCGGCTACGCCAGGGGAAGGGTACATGGTGGTCAGCGGTTTCCGTCTCCGTGGTACCGGCATTCTACCTGCGCTTCGACGCAAAAGAAAATACCTGGCGCGTGCGCAACAATACCGGTCAGCCGCAGGCGGTCGACGTGTACGCGGGCGGCGGGCAATCCGAGATCCTGGCAAGCCGGGAATTAGCGGCGGGGGAAGAAAGCCAGATCCGTATACCCGACCAACAGGCAGTAGGCTACGGTACTAGCCGGTTATCCCTGACGAGCCGGGAAGGAACTACAGTAGCGGCGCAGCATACCGACTGGTCCGGTCAAATTGCGGAGGGGCAGCAGACGGATTTTATCGACCTGCAAACCTACCTGAACGCCCCCCTAGGGAAAATTTTCGAGGCCCAGTACTATACGCCGCGCCCCAGCTCACCAACCGTTCAGTTGCCGGTCACCGGGATCGGGAACTGGTGCTACCCGAACGTGGAGATGAACATCGATCCGTCGGGGCTCTGGGCGGCCGCCGGATCGGATCGGGTGTATGAGATGCCCTCCGGGCTGGGCTTCCAACTCGCCGGGGAGCCGGGCGTCAACAACATCGCCTTTACCTCCCGGTGGGACCGCTTCCCCGACACGCTGGCGGTACCGCTTGCCGGCAAGGCCGAACACCTTTATCTGCTGATGGCGGGGTCGACCAACCCGATGCAGAGCCGGCTGGACAACGGCGTGGTGGAAGTACGGTACACCGACGGCACCAACAGTCAACTAACGCTCCGTAACCCCGACAACTGGGTGCCCATCGAGCAGGATTACTACCTCGACGGCTACGCTTTTTACGCCGATGGCGCCCGTCCGCCACGGGTGCACCTGAAGGACGGTTCCGTTCCGGAACATCCGGCCTACATCGATATCAAGGGATTTTCCACTACCGGTATCGACGGTGGGGCGGCTACCGTGCTCGATCTGCCGCTGGACCCCGGAAAGGAACTTCAATCGCTTACGCTGCGGACGCTGGCCAACGACGTGGTTATCGGGCTGCTCGCCGCAACCCTGGTAAGACCCTAAATGAAATTTCCGAGTCTAATCGGCCCCTGTCAATCAAGAATCATCTTGCAAAAATCATGAAACACATCCTTTTCTTACTACCCCTGCTGTTCCTGGCTTGCCACCGGCCGGCCGACTTACCCGAACCAGACGAGACGCTGGCCGATATGCGGCAAGCCAACGCCTACTTCATGGAAAAGTGGCCGGACACCGGTAAGCGCATCGTGACCAATCAATCGCGCGCGAGCAACATCTGGACCCGTGCCGTCTACTACCAGGGGCTGATGGCGCTGCACGACATTGATCCCCAGCCCGAATATTATCAGTACGCCACGGACTGGGCCGACTTCCACGAGTGGAACCTGCGCGACGGAAACACCTATACGCGCAACGCGGATAATCAAGCCGCCGGACAGACCTACATCGAACTCTACGAGATCGACCCGCAGCCCGAGCGCATCGAGTACATCAAGGCGTCCATCGACAGCATGATGGCCACGGACAAGATCGACGACTGGGACTGGATCGATGCCATTCAGATGGGCATGCCGGTATTCGCTCAGCTGGGGGTGCTGTACGACGACCCAAGCTACTTCGAGCGGATGTACGAGATGTACGCGTTCACGAAGAACGAGCACGGTGAAAATGGGCTGTACAACCCCGAGGATCACCTCTGGTGGCGGGACGCCGACTTCGACCCGCCCTATACCGAACCCAACGGGGAAGACAGCTACTGGTCGCGCGGCAACGGCTGGGTGATCATGGCGCTGGCCCGCGTACTGGAGATCCTGCCCGAAGACGATCCCCACCGCGAGGAGTACATTGCCGACTTCCGCGATATGATGGACGCCGTTCTGAAGGTGCAACGGGAAGACGGTTTCTGGAACGTCAGCCTCCACGACCCGAACCACTACGGGGGAAAGGAAACCTCGGGTACGGCCATGTTCGCCTACGGGATGGCCTGGGGCATCAACCACAAGCTGCTGGACCGGAAAAAGTACATGCCCCCCCTGGCCAGGGCCTGGAATGCGATGGTCGACGAGGCGCTGCACGACAACGGCTTCCTCGGTTACGTCCAGAGTACCGGCAAGGAACCGAAGGACGGCCAACCCCTGAGCTACGATAAGATCCCCGATTTTGAGGACTACGGGCTCGGGGCTTTCCTACTCGCCGGTAGCGAAATTTACAAGCTTAAACAGCGCAGTTAAGTGACCCCGCCTCTCCGAATATTCCAAATATCTATCTATGAAATCCTTAGTCTCCTCCTTCATAATTTTTCTATTGCTGGCCGGTCTGACGGGCTGCGCGACCAACGTCCCCGACGGGGAAGGCGATCCGGTCGGGATGTCGCTCGACGCGAACGGATATCCCCGCCTGGCCATTGCCAATCCGGCGGGTGACTCCGTAATTCTTCATGCTCCCTCCGCGAGCGTGGGGAGCATCGGCTTCGAGCGCGATGGCACGACAACCTGGGTAAGCGGCCAACCATCGAGTTCCGAACAGGACGGCACCGACTATACCTACACCTGGACGACGGACGCCGGTGAGGTGACGCTCGCCATCAACTCCGGAAACGGGGAAGACCTTGGCCTCCGACTTACCACCGACAGCGAGCTGGAGGGGCACAATCACTGGCACGTCAATTTCGCGGCCGATAGCGACGAGTACTTCACCGGCATCTTCGAGCGGGTGGTCGACGGCGATCAGGACGAATCCTGGAAGGACGGCATCACTACCGGCCTGAACCTGCGCGGCGAACGCGTGGAAATGCACCTAAAGCCTACCGTATCGGCCTACGCGCCCTTCTATATTTCATCGGCCAGCTACGGTTTCTTTGCCGAGGGCACCTGGCCCGGTGTGTTTGACTTTGCCAAAGAGCATCCCAATACCGTACAGGTTTCCTTCGAGGGACCCGAGCTGGCGTACAAGCTCTACCTGGGAAAGGGCGTAAAGGAGATCGTACAGCAGCACGCCCTCGAAACCGGTCCTTCCCTGGTGCCGCCCGATTGGGCACTCGGTCCGTGGCGGTGGCGCGACGAGCACTTCAACGAGGCGACCTACTTCGACGGCACCCCAAAAACGGCGCCCTACAACACCGACATCGTGGAAGACGTGCTCATGATGGAAGCCTTCGATATTCCCTTTACGGCCGTCTGGATCGACCGGCCGTGGGGACCCGGCGTCCGGGGGTTCGACGATTACGATTTTGACACGGAGCGACTCCCGCAGCCCGAAAAGATGATTTCCTGGCTGAACGATCACGGTGCGGAACTGATGCTGTGGATCGGGCCCTTCGTCATGGGCGACATGGCGGACTACGCCGAGGAGAATGACTTCGACCTGCAGAGTAACCGCTGGAAGGATTCCCGCCAGGTACTCATGGACTTCACCAACCCCGAAGCCGTACAATGGTGGGCGGAAAACGGCCCCGGCAAACTGGCGCGCATGGGCGTCAAAGGCTTCAAGCTGGATCGGGCCGACGGAGAGAAATTGCAGGACTCCCTGCACCTGACCACCTCGGCGGGTACAACCTACCGCGAGAACTTCAACGACTACCCGCGGCAGTACGTAGAGGCCACTTACAAAGCGGTGGAGCCGGTACTGGGGGATGATTTCGTCCTGTTCCCCCGCGCCCAGTATACGGGCAGTGCCCGCTTCGGCAGCATGTGGGCCGGTGATACCAACGGCAAGCCAGAGGGCCTGCGCTCGGCCGTCATCGCCCTGCAGCGCTGCGCCGTGATGGGCTACCCGGTCTGGGGGTCCGACATCGGCGGATACTGGGGTGACTTTACCCAGGAGACCACCAAGCGTTGGCTGGGGCTCGGTTGCTTCTCGCCGATTATGGAAATTGGCCCGACCAACAACGAGGGACTCTGGAATAACCCGGAGGACCCCATCTACGACGAAGACCTCATCGCCACCTGGCGCTTGTATTCAAAACTCCGCATGGAACTGGTCGACTACGTGAGCGACCAGGCCGAACTTGCCCGCGAGACCGGTACGCCCATCGCCCGCCCCCTGTTCCTGGAATACCCCGATCAAGAAGAAGCCTGGGAAGACTGGCAGACCTACCTCTTCGGGCCCGACTTTCTGGTCTCCGTAGTCTGGGAAAGCGGCGTGGACGAGCACCGACTCTACCTGCCCGCCGGCGAACGATGGATCGATGCCTGGAACCCGGAAAACGTGATGGAAGGCGGCCAGTACGTCACCGTCGACGCACCGGCCCATAAAACCCCCGTCTTCATTCGCGAGGGCTCCGGGCAGGAACTGGGTGACCTGAATGCGCTTTACCAGGAATCGCTGGAAATCGCGGCGAAGCGGCCCGATCTCGCCGCGCTGGAAGCCGCCGAGGAATGGGAATAGTGCGACGGTACACCACGCTATTGGTTTGCCTCGCCTGGACGACACTGGTGTTGGGGCAGTTGACCGACCGCCCCAACATCGTCTTCATCATGGCCGACGACCTGGGCTACGCCGACCTGGGATCCTACGGGCAGACGGTGATCCGGACCCCAAATCTGGACCGACTCGCCATGCAGGGTACGCGCTTTACCCAGGTCTACGCCGGCTCCACGGTCTGCGCTCCCTCCCGCTCGGTACTGATGACCGGACAGCACACGGGACACACGACCGTACGCGGGAATAATGGCGTCGGCGGGGTAGTAGGGTTGGGAGGGGCCGCAGGGCGTATTCCGCTTCGGACCACCGACACGACCGTGGCGAGCTTACTGCAGGAAGCCGGCTACGCCACCGGTATGATCGGGAAGTGGGGGCTGGGCGAACCCGCGACGGAAGGGCTGCCCGATCGCCAGGGCTTCGACTACTTCTACGGCTTTCTTAACCAGCGTCGGGCGCATACCTACTTTCCCGATTACGTTTGGCGGAACAACGAGCGCATCGATTTTCCGGACAACGCGGGCCACCGCAAGCGGGATTATGTACAGGATCATTTCCTGGAAGAGACCCTGCGCTTCGTGGACGAGCACCGGCAGGAACCCTTTTTCCTGTACCTGCCCTACACACTCCCCCACGACGACTACGAGATCGATACCCTCGGCCGGTTCGCGGACTCACTATCCTGGACGCCCGACGAGCGGGTCTACGCCGCCATGGTGGAACGACTGGACCGGGACGTGGGGAAGGTGCTTGATCGACTCGAAGCAAACGGACTAACGGACAGGACAATCGTCTTTTTCTGTTCCGACAACGGCGCCGCCCAGCGGTGGGAAGGCCGCTTCGACAGCTCCGGCCCCCTGCGCGGGCACAAGCGGGATATGTACGAAGGGGGACTACGGACGCCCATGATCGTTCGCTTTCCGGGACACGTACCCGCGGGTGAGGTAAGCGACGTCCCCTGGACCTTCGCGGACGTACTCCCGACGCTCTGTGCCGTAGCGAACGTCGATCCCACCGAGCGTGTCGACGGGAGCAACGTTTGGCCGGTTATTACGGGGGATACCGACGGACGGTCGGAGATGGACCGCACCTTCTACTGGGAATTTCACGAGGGTGGGTACCAGCAGGCTATCCGCCGGGGACCGCACAAGACCATCCGTACCGCTCCGGAGCGCGATTGGGAGCTTTACCGGCTGGACAACGATCCGGGCGAAGCAAACGATCTGGCGGCCGACTTGCCCGACCTGACGACTGAGCTGGCCGCGCTGGCGGAAGCCCAACACCGGCCTTCCCCGTACTTCCCCGTCCGCAAAAAGAACCGGACGAGCAAGCTGCTGCTGATTGGTGACTCCACGGTAAAGAATGGCGCCAAAGACACCGATCTGTGTGGCTGGGGCGAGGTGCTCAGTCCCTATTTCGATTCTTCCTCGGTAGAAATCGTTAATGCCGCCCGGGGTGGCCGGAGTAGCAAAACCTACTACAAGGAAGGTTTGTGGGCCGACGCGCTCTCCGGCCTGGAAGAGGGCGACTTCCTGCTCATCCAGTTCGGGCACAACGACGGTGGCCCCGTATTCGACCAGAAAGAACGCGGTAGCCTGCCCGGCACCGGTCCGGATACCGCCATTGAAATCCGCGCCTCAACTGGGAAGCCGGATACCGTACATACCTACGGCTGGTACCTGCGGCAATACGTGCGCGACGCCCGCGCGATCGGGGTTACCCCAATCATCTGCTCGATGGTGCCGCGGAACAAGTGGCACAATGGTCGGGTGGAAAGAGCCGCGAACGGCTACGGCGGATGGGCGGAAACAGTTGCCCGCGAGGAGGGGGCCTACTTCATCGATCTCAACGAGCGCGTGGCGAAAGTGTACGACCGCATCGGAGAGGAACGGTTGTGGGCCGGATACTTCGGGGAAGATCACACCCACACGACCTGCTTCGGAGCGGAACTGAACGCGCGCACCGTGGCAGCCGCCATTACCGAGCTACCCGTGCCGGGGCTGGCATCCGCGGTGCGGCTGACCGAAGACAGGGGCGTTGATTAGTGCTATACGGCGTAACCGATCTCCCGCAGTAAGTCCTCCGCGGCATCGGTAGCCGCCTGGTATTTCGCATCTCCCTGGTTCTGCTTGGCAATGCTGATGGAACCCGTACGCGCCTTGCCAAGCCGCTTGCGCAGGGTAGGGGACATGGAATTGCCCAGGAATCCCAGGATCTTTTCCGCTTCCTCGATGGGGTTACTCACGAAGTCTTCGTACTTGACCTCCAGGTAGCGGTCCGGGCCCAGGGGGGCCAGGCAGCGTGCGCGCAGGACCATCTCCCGCCACATGATGACGTAGCGGATGTAGGGGTCGGCACTAATGAAGGTTTCGCGGTCGGCATCCGGTACCCACCAGGGAACGATGGTCCCGTCGACCATGTCGTACACACCGACTTCGGACACCTTATTCTCGGCCAGCTCGGGCGATTTAAGGATACGATCGGTCAGCGCATCCGGGTAGCGGCGGACCATGGAGTCGGCGTTGTCGCGGCCGTCCCGGATGATGTGGATGAAGCGTGCATTCTGGAATTCGGCGGCGAATGCTTCGGCGGCGAAACAGAGGAAGGGTTCCTTATAGCAGAAGATGGCGTTGTCCATGCTCGGCGGTTTGAGGAACTCGCCGATGGTGTTATTCCGCTCGTACACGTTCTTCAGCCGTTCGCCACGGTAGTAGCGCCGGCGCCAGAACGACTGCCAGAAAATATCGCGGATGGATTGCATCAGGGTCTTGACCGCGGCCTGGTTGGGATTGTTGAAGCGTTCCCCGTCTTCCGACATACTGCCTACCAGGTGCATCATCCGGGGTGGTGCCAGTACACCGACGTACTCTTCCACCCCCTTAATGCCGCCAACGCACTGGCTGAGGAAGGTGGTGCCGCTACGTGGACAGCCGAGGATGAAGATAGGTGGATTATCATCCAGCCGGTAGGGGCTGTCTTCAAGCGGTAAACCTAATTTGTTGCTCATTGCGTAAGTCTTCGAGGGGTGTAAAGCTGTGGGCCGTAAACAATAGGATACGGACGCCGTGCTGGTCTAACGTGGCGCAAAGCTAGGGTATTTCCGTTTAAGCTTTCTACCTGCGCTCCGCCGCCCTGCGTTCGTTCAATATACGGACAGGCGGGTCAGGATAGGTGGTGCCAGCGCTTCGGTGATCTCGATAACCAATTCGTTGACGGTCACCGGTTCTACGGGGAGAATTCGCTGGTAGCCGATCGTTTTCCCTTCCCCGATCACCTGCTCCCGGCCATCGACCATCGCCAGTACCCGGAAGCCGGCCACGCGCTGTCCGAGCGGAAGATGCTCCTGGAGGTGGACGTAGGATACGGATTTGGGTTCCAGGAGGTTGACGGTAATGCGGCCCGTGGTGGTGGTATCGTCGGTGGTCCAGTACGTCTCGGGGTCAC
Source organism: Lewinella sp. IMCC34191 (assembly GCF_003390935.1). GTDB lineage: Bacteria > Bacteroidota > Bacteroidia > Chitinophagales > Saprospiraceae > Neolewinella. The sequence continues at coordinate 36,394 of NZ_QNQZ01000001.1, forward strand.
CGTCCAGCAGGTTGGCTGCGGCGTAAGCCTCGTGGTTACCGCGGTGGTGATCCGCCAGGGCGATGGCGTCGGCTGCCAGGTCATTGGCGAAGGTTGAGTCGATCAGTTCCCGCCAGCGTCGCAGGGTAGCAACGTCGTTTTCGTGGATAAGTCCGCGGCGATCGGGCGGTACGTTCAGTAGCAGTACCGACCCTCGCCCCACGGAGGTCAGGTAAATCTCGAATAGCTCCTCGGGCGTCTTCACGCGATCGTCCTCCTCGGGGTGGTAGAACCAGCCCGGGCGGATGGAAACGTCGACCTCGGCGGGAATAAAGGATTTGGCACCCGGCGTCCCGTGGTTCAGCAGGTCTTCGATTCCGGCTTTCCCGGCGTAGAGGGTATCGGTATCGATGGTGTTCCAGTTCGGGTCGCCCACGAAGCCCCGCTCGTTGCCCACCCAGCGAATATCGGGCCCCGCGTCACTGAAAATGATGGTTGAAGGATCGGGCTGCAGGTCGCGGACCATCCCCAGCGTAGTGGGCCAGTCGTAGTAATAGCGGCCGTTGATGGCCCGCTTCTCATTGGCGCCGCCGTAGTAGCCGTCACCGCCGTTGGCCCCGTCAAACCACATTTCGAAGATCGGCCCGTAGTTCTCGAATACCTCCCGTAGTTGATTACGGTAGTACGTGATGTAGGTGCTGTCGCCGTAGTCCTCCCGGTTGCGGTCCCAGGGGGAGAGGTAGATGCCGAACTTCATATCGTGGGCGCGCGCGCTTTCCTCGACCATGCCCACCAGATCGCCCTCGCCATCCATCCAGGGGGATTGCTCCACCGAGTGGTCGGTATATGCGCTGGGCCAGAGTACGAAGCCGTCGTGGTGCTTGCCGGTCAGGACCACCCCCATAAACCCTACTTCGCTCAGGACGCTCATCCACTGATCGGTATCGAGCTCGGTGGGGGCGAAGATTTCGGGACTTTCGTCACCGAAGCCCCATTCCAGGTTGGTGAAGGTATTCGTGGTGAAGTGGATGAAGGCATTGGTTTCCATGGCCAGCCACTCCATCTGCGTCTCCGTGGGCAAAGCCCCGAAGGGCTCGGGGGGCTCAGGGGGCGGCGGAGCGCAGGATAAAATGCCGATCACAACGATCGAGGCGGCGGTGGGGAGCAGTGCGGATAGTCGGTTCATAGCTTTCTCTGAGCCGCTCAATCTACAGACCGTGCAGGGATACCGTAAAACTCCGCGGCATTTTCCCCGAAAATCGCGCGCTGCTCGTCATCGGACAAGTCCGCGCAAGCTTCCTTCAGGGCGTCCATTTGCGCGGCGTAGGAGGCCGCAACGAGGCACACCGGCCAATCGGAGCCGTACATGACCCGTCGCGGTCCGAAAGCCTCTAACACTTCCCGGACGTAGGGCCGGAGCAGCTGCGGCGTCCAATCCCGGCCCGGAACTTCCGTTACCATGCCGGAAAGCTTGCACCACACGTTCTCGTGGCGCGCCACGGCCCGGATCTGGCTGACCCACTGCCGGTCGGGCTGGCCGGCAATCACGGGCTTGGCCAGGTGATCGATGACGAAGGACTGGTCCGGGAAAGCACCGACGAGTCGAACGCTTTCCGCCAGTTGATCGTGGTGGATGAGAATATCGTAGGTGAGGTCAAACGACCGGAGTTTGGCTATTCCCCGGCGAAAGGCTTCCCCGTCCATGAATTCGGGCGGCTCGGCCTGCACGACGTGGCGCAGGCCGACCAGTTTTTCCGCCTTCTCGTACTTACTCAGTTCATCGGCCAGGCTATCGCTGCGCAGGTCCGCCCAGCCGACCACCCCGTGGATGAAGGCATACTGTCCGGCCAACCCAAGCAGGAAGTCCGTTTCTTCGTACGACTGATCGGCCTGGACGGCAATGCATCCGTCAACGTCGTTGGCGTCCAGCAATGGCTGCAGATCCGGCGGAAGGAAATCGCGTCGGATAGCCTGCATGGATTCGTCGATCCAGGCATCGCGTACCGGGTCGTAGTTCCAGAAATGTTGGTGGGCGTCGAGGATCATGGATGGTGGGTATAGCCTGCCGCCCAATATATCAACCGCCGCGCGATAGCAGGGAATTACGGCCCGACCTCGGTTCCCGACCGGGCTAGTTTACCCGTACGAAAAAGTAGTCGATTACCTGATCGGTCACCGAAGTTGCTCCGCCAACGGACCGGGTGACGGCTCCTCTGGCTTCGATCTGCAGATTGGTATCCGTGAGGGAGACGATGGTCACTTCCTGGCGCTCCTCTCCCTGGTTAGCGGTCAGCACCATCTTGTCGCCGGTGACCTCAAAGGTTCCGTTGGAGAATATATCGGCCATGTTCACCACCTGGGAGGTCGTCTGACCGAGCATATCGAAGGTCATTTCCATATTCATCGAACCGCTTACGTTGAACTGTTTGCTGGAGGTGAACTCGATTTCGTAGGTGGTAGGCTGAACCATCAGCAGGGTCAAATCGGAATTGAATTCACTGCCGCCGAAGGAAGTGGTGATTTGTCCGGCTCCCGATCCGGCTTCCATCTTCCAGGTTCCGACGATGTCGCCGTTATAGGTGCTGACCTCGTCCTTGTCGCAGGAGGTGAGGAGGATGGGAAGACAAAAAAGGAGGTATACAAGTGTGCGCATAGTGTAAGGGGGTGAGCGGGTAAAAAGAATGAAATGCATAGAAGCGGCCGATCGGAAGGGAAGGGTCACCTACGCTGATAAATCTGAGTGGCCTGACTGCGGGTCAGGTAATAGGGCATGTAGAAGGAATCGATGACATCGTATGAAATCGCCAATTCACTGTCGTTCAGGGTGACGACGGTGGACGCCTGGCGATAGCCTTGTTCGTCGGTAAGGGTGAGGGTCGACCCCGCGAGTTCCCAGCTGACTAGGCCATTGATGTTTCCGGCGTTGATTAAGGTGTCCCGTTCGCCGCCGTTCCTGTAGCTCCGTTCCAGGGTGGTAGCGCCGAGGGAAGTGACTTCTTGGGGATTTTCGTGAAAGCTTAGCCGGTAATTCGATGGCTCGATCATTCGCGTATCGATAAAACGGGAAGCTTCGGCCGAATCCTGGGAAAGGTAGGTGATCAGCCCGGTAGAAGATACCATCTTCCATTCTCCGACGAGCCGGGCGGGGGGCTGCGGTTCGGTGGTATCCGGATCACAGGATACTACCAGGACAGCGAGTAGTCCACTTAAAATGATTAGGCCAAGCGGACGCATATTGCGGTTATGTGGGTCATGTCAGTGGGGAGGTAAGCGGAAGCTATGGATACATGAGCTTATCAGCGGATACCTAAAGACAAAAGAGCATTAGGTATCACCGTATTATCCTAGCCTTCACAAGGTATCCCGAAAGTTGAGAAATTAGGAAATCCTGGTATGCCATCTTCAGACTTTAACGTTGTGATTAATTTTGATTAGGCGGTGTTTTTAATGCATAATCCGCGGGTTGTCATTTTTCGGTATTGAAGCAACGGCGGAATGCGTGTTTCGAATTTTTCCCTCAACTCGTCTCTATTCCGCCTCTACCAAATGATTCATCTATGAGTCGTTCTTTCCGGTCGCTAAGCCTCGGCCAAGCTGCTTAAGCAATGCACGGTATTCGGTGATAGAATACCTCCTATCGACCGGTCTACAACGGGCTGCCCGGGGCATCAGAGGCTGAATAGGGTGCCATTCAATAGCCCCGAAACGAGGTATGCTGATCCTACCTGCTGTACGGTGCAAAATGCCGTGGCAATTCCGGGTCGTGACGATGGCTGGGCGGAGCGTAATGAAACGGGGTTGCAGGAAATTTTGGTCAGTTACTACCTTGGGGGCTCAATCCTTCCAGATGAAAACCTATTCAACCATCGGCCTGCTCCTTCTCTGCTCCTGGGCCTGGGCCCAGGCCCCCGCGGACAGTTCCGAGTTAACCGATTTTCTTGAACCCCTCAAATATCGTAACATCGGCCCTTTTCGTGGCGGCCGTTCCGTCACCGCCAGCGGTGTAGTGGGCGATCCCCTGACCTACTACATGGGTACCACCGGGGGCGGGGTATGGAAAACCACCGATGCGGGACAGCACTGGGAAAACATCTCTGATGGGTACTTCGGAACCGGCTCGGTAGGAGCAGTGGCCGTGGCTCGTAGTAATCCACAGGTGGTGTACGTCGGTATGGGCGAGCATGCTCCCCGCGGGGTCATGACCTCCCACGGTGACGGCGTGTATAAGAGTACCGACGGCGGAAAGAGTTGGCGTCACCTGGGGCTGAAGGAAACCCAGCACATCTCGCGCATTCTGATTCATCCTGACGATCCGGATGTCGTATACGTCGCCGCGCAGGGGCAACTGTACGGGCCGAACGAAGAGCGCGGCGTATACCGTAGTACGGACGGGGGAGAAAGCTGGGAGCGCCTGCTCTACGTAAATGACCTAACCGGTGCCGTGGAACTGAGCATGAATCGCTCGAACCCCCGGGAGCTCTACGCCGCCATGTGGCACCACCAGCGATTGCCATGGCAGGTAGTAAGTGGCGGCCCCGGCAGCGGGCTCTACAAATCGATTGACGGCGGCGACTCCTGGGAGGAAATGACCGAAGGCTTGCCGGAGGAAATGGGTAAGATGGCCATCGCCGTTGCCCAGTCGAATACGGACAAAGTATACGCCCTCATCGAAGGCGACTCCAATGCAGATAAGGGTGGACTCTTTGTCAGTAATGACGGGGGAGACAGTTGGTCGCGCGTAAGTGACGACAACCGGCTTACCCAGCGGGCCTGGTACTACACCGAGCTGTTCGTCGATCCGACCAACGAGAATGTCGTGTACGTGCTCAGCGCCGGCGCCCTGCGGTCGATCGACGGCGGGAAAAGCTGGGAGTCACTAAGCGGCACGCACGGCGACTACCACGATCTCTGGATCAATCCCGAGAACCCGAAGAACCTCTGCATCGCCAACGACGGGGGGGCGGCCATCAGTTTTAACTACGGGGATAGCTGGTCAACCCAGGATAATATGCCCACCGGTCAGTTTTACCGCATCAACGTAGATAATCAATATCCGTACCGGATCTACGGCGGACAGCAGGATAACACCTCGGTGGCTATCGCCAGCATGTCGCCGGGCAGCTCCGGAATCGGGCAGAGCGACTGGACGGCCTCGGCCGGAGGCGAAAGCGCCTTCCTGGCCTTCGACCCCGACGATCCGCGCTTCGTACTCGGAGGAAGCTATCTGGGTACGATCGAAGTTCTGGACAATGAGGCCCACGCCAGCACCAACATCATGGCCGCGCCGATTCAGTACCTCGGCCGGGAAGCCCGGGACATGAAATACCGATTTAACTGGAACGCGCCCATCATCCGGTCTCGCCATGAGCCCAATACGTTTTACCACGCCGCACAGCTGCTGCTGAAAACCACGGACATGGGGAAGAGCTGGACGGAAGTCAGTCCTGACCTGACCCGTAATCAAGACGATAAACAAGGTAACGGCGGCGGGCCATACACGAACGAGGCGGTTGGCGCGGAAAATTACGGCACGATCAGTTACGTGACGGATTCCCCCCACGAAGCGGGCGTGATCTGGGTCGGAACCGACGACGGGAAAGTCCAGGTGACCCGTGATGGCGGTGCCAGCTGGAATGACGTGACGCCGGCCGGCCAGGGGGAAACCCTGGTGAATGCGATCGAGGTCTCTCCGCACGATCCCGGTACCGCCTTCATCGCTACGACACGATACAAATTCAACGATCACCGCCCGCGCCTGATGCGGACTACTGACTACGGCCGCAGTTGGACGGAGATCACGGGCGATCTGCCAGAGGGTTCCTATACCCGGGTGGTTCGGCAGGATACCGAAAGGGAGGACTTGCTTTTCGCGGGTACGGAAACCGGCCCCTTCGTCACCTTCGATGGGGGTGATCACTGGGAACGCTTTAACCTCAACCTGCCCGTAACCCCCATTACCGATCTGAAGATTGCCCACGACGACCTCATCGTAGCGACATCGGGGCGGGCATTCTGGATCCTGGATGACCTGGAGCTGGTACGGCAGTACGACGGGCAGCCGGATATGGTGCAATTGTATACCCCGGCTCCGGTCGTGCTGGGCAGCCACCGCAGTCCGATGGATGGCAGTACTTCCGCTTTTGACGGGACAGGCTCTCTGGAGGGCATCAATCCCGCAAGCGGAGCCGTGCTTTACTATAATCTACCGGTCGATCGGGACTCCGCCGAGGTGACACTCACGATTACCGACGCGGAAGGAGATACGGTCCGGGTGATCTCCTCCGACCCGACTGCCACGGAAACTTACGCCGGTGGACCACCCGCCGCAACATCCCTGCCCACCGCAAACGGCCTCAACCGCTTCGTTTGGAATTTGCGACACGATAATCTGGTGGGCGCACCCTCCGCCTATATCGAGGGCAGCTTCCGTGGGCGGCGGGTCGGACCGGGCCGTTATACCGCAACCTTACAGTCCGGATCGGTCAGCGAAAGCACCGACGTAACGGTGCAGGAAAACCCGACCTACAAATTGACGGGGGAAGATTACACTGATTACGATGACTTCATGATGGCGGCTGAATCCAGTCTGAACGAGATGCACCGGATGGTGAATGACCTTCAGGCCGTCAAAGGCCAGCTCGACGGTCTGCTGAAACGACTCGAAGCGGACGGGCATACGGAGCTGCTCGCTGAGGCGCGCCAGTTGCGGGCCGACATCAACGGCTGGGACGACTTGATGATTCAGCGCAAATCCAAGGCCTACGATGACGTCGAGAACTTCCCCAACCGGTTCACGGCGAACTATCTCTTCGCCTTGAATCATGCGGAAAGCAGTATTCCCCGCGTAAACGACCCTACGCGGGAACGGATGGAAACGCTGAATCAGGAATGGTCATCGCTCAAGGAGAAGGGGAGGAGCTTGCTACGGGACCGGATTCCGGCCTTCAACCAAAAATTGTGGGAGCAAGGGATTGGTGCCCTATGGGCGGCGGACTAAACATGCGGCAATCTTACCATACCCGAAAAAATTCCAGGCCAGGTAAGAAAGCCGATGCAATGGCGATCTTTTCGCCGAAACAACTTGAACGTGGAATAAATAAAGGAGGGTTAGATCGTTGCTGCGCTATGTGAATAGCGGGTCTTTCGTAGATGAACGAATGGCAATTGCAGATTCGTACGTAGGGTGCATAAATATTCTAATTTCCCCCTAAAGGGACGATTCCCTCGGTAATCCTCCGCTTTAATACTGGTCTTTCCAATCATCACACGGAATAGCTTTCTACCCATGGATAGATGGTGGACGATACCGCTAAAAGGGGGAAGGGGGGGAATAGTGGGTCGGCACTCGATTCGGGATGATTCTTAAACACTTTCCTGAACCGAAACGAGCGCCGACGCTAGAGAGAGACACTATTGAACAAAAACACAACACATCTACGGAATGGCCGTCTGAACGGTTTTCCGCTGATTAGATTTTTTTTCGGGAACGAATAAAGATGCATTCGTATCCACGAGTATAGTCATCCACGCTCCAGAGGACATGGAGAACTGGTGCCAGGACACATAAGCCCCGGTTAGCTTTTTTTTCGTGTGATAGTGGAGTCGGTGCTCGGGTCCAAATAAGCCTAAATCATTTCCAAAAACAGGACCGAGCACCGACGCTAGAGAGACACTATGAACAAAACACGATAACTACATACATGAAGATTATGTAGCTGGATTCCAATTTATCATTGAACTCACCTTAAAAACGGGCGTACCGCAAGGATTATTACGCGATCGTTAAAAGGTTTTTAACGAATTGAGTTGGTAAGCTATCCGCGCCGGTTCCGTGGCCCTAAAGGCTCTATTGGTCACCCTAAAAAATGCTATTGTTTTTTCGTTACCCCATGTCAGGCAACTGCAGTAGACACGCAGGGAGTGATTAGCTGATTACCTTTTTCCCTTGAAATTGCCGGCCATCTGGGCCATCATCGGGTTGTTGGACAGCTTGTGCATCATCTTACGCATCTGGTCGAACTGCTTGATGAAGCGATTGACGTCATCCATCCCCTGTCCGCAACCGCGCGCGATGCGCTTCTTACGACTCAGGTTCAGAAGTTCGGGGCTACGTCGCTCCTCCGGAGTCATGCTATAGATGATAGCTTCCACGCGGGTGAAGGCGGTATCGTCGATATCAATATTTTTCATCGCCTTGGACATGCCGGGAATCATGTTCAAAAGGCTTTTCATGTCCCCCATTTTCTTCAGCTGGGCCAGCTGGCTGAGGAAGTCGTTGAAGTCGAATTTATTCTTCTTCATCTTCTTCTCGAGGCGCTTGGCCTCCTCCTCGTCGAACTGGTCCTGGGCCCGTTCCACGAAAGAGATGATATCACCCATGCCGAGGATCCGCTGCGCCATCCGGTCGGGGTGGAAGACGTCGAGGGCCTCCATCTTCTCGCCGGTGCTGACGAATTTGATGGGTTTGCCGACGGTGTACTTGACCGAAAGGGCCGCACCGCCGCGGGTGTCGCCGTCCAGTTTGGTAAGGACGACACCGTCGTAGTCGATGCGCTCGTTGAAGACCTTGGCGGTATTCACCGCGTCCTGACCGGTCATGGAGTCGACGACGAAGAGCGTCTCGTTGGGGCTGATGGCCTGGCGGACGTCGCTGATCTCCTGCATCATCTTTGCATCCACCGAAAGGCGACCGGCGGTATCGACGATGACGACGTCGAACTTATTCTGCTTGGCGTAGTCGATGGCATTGAGGGCGATCTCTACCGGGTTCTTATTCTCCGGTTCCTTGTAGATCTCGGCGCCGACCTGACCGGCAAGCACGGTCAACTGATCGATGGCGGCGGGGCGGTACACGTCACAGGCCGTGAGCAGTACCTTATCCTTTTTCTTTTCCTTGAGGAATTTAGCCAGCTTTCCGCTGAAGGTGGTTTTTCCCGAACCCTGCAGGCCCGCGATCAAAATGACGGCCGGATCGCCCTTGGCATTGATCCCGACGGACTGCCCGCCCATCAGTTCGGTCAGTTCGTCCTGTACGATTTTGACCATCAGCTGGCCGGGCTTGACGGCGCGCAGGACGTTTTCCGTACCCAGCGCTTTTTCTTTCACCTTGTCGGTGAATTCCTTGGCAATCTTATAGTTGACGTCGGCCGCTACCAGCGCGCGACGAATCTCCTTAAGGCTGGTGGCCACGTTGATCTCGGTAATCTTGTTGTCTCCGGTCAACGATTTGAAGGCCCCTTCCAGGCGGTCACTTAGGTTGTCAAACATATTCTTGGCGTTTACCCCGCAAAGGTAGTAAACATCCGAACGGCCCGAAGTTTACTCCTCGCGGGTCAGCCCGCTGCGGTCCCACCAGCGGTCCCGGCAGTCGGTCCCGTCGCCGACGGCAAAACGCTGGCCGATCAGTGGGGTGAGCACGCACTGCTCCGTGTCGGCGGCCATGATGCGTTCCACGGGATCGTACCAGGGGTGATCCGATAGGCTGAAGCCGCCCCAGTGAATGGGGAGTAATTGTTTGCCGCCCAGATCTTGATTAGCCGTGAGGGCTTCCTCGGGTTGCATGTGGACGTTCTTCCAGTGATCGTGGTACTGGCCGGAATCGAGCATCGTCAGATCGAAGGGGCCCAGCCGTTCGCCAATTTGCTTAAAGTGCCGACCGTAGCCGCTATCCCCACCGAAGTAGATTTTATGGTGGGCGGTGCGGATGAAGAAGCCGCACCACAGTGTCTTGTTCCGGGTGGAAGGGCTACGGCCGCTGAAGTGGCGGGCGGGCGTGGCGGTGATCTCCAGGCCGGCTATGTTGACCGTTTCCCACCAGTCGATCTCCGTTATCTTCTCCGAATCGATCCCCCAACTCCTCAGGTGAGCGCCGATGCCGAGGGGGACCAGGTAGGCAGCCGTGCGATCCTTTACGGCCATCAGGGTATCGTAGTCCAGGTGGTCGTAATGATCGTGGGAGAACAGCATAAGATCGATGTTGCCGATGCCCTGCAGCGGGTGGTAATCCTTGTAGGGGAAGCGGTGCCCTAAGAAGGGAACGGGGGCCACCCATTCACCGAGCATCGGGTCGATGAGTACCGTGCGGCCGGCCGTTTCCAGCCGAAGGGCCGAATGCCCGTACCAGGTGACATAGTCCTGATCCGGATCGGGGGTGCTGGTCTTTTCCGCAACGGCCACGGGCAGGGGGGTGGTAGGCTGGGTGTTTTTTGCCTTTAGGTATCCGTACAAATCACCGAGGAGGCTGCGCATGTCCTCCCGTAGCTTGGTTTTGTCCAGATTGCGGAAGCGCCCCATTTTCCAGGCCGCGGTACCCTGGTAGTCATCCTTTTTCATCTCCGCCAGTGATGCCCCGAACTGGGGGTCGTTGCGGAATTTCCGAGCAACATACCCCACGGGTAACAGAGCCAAACCTACGAGCCAGTGTGGTTTCATGGAGGTGCCGGTTATTGCATGGTTTTCTTTGGGTCCGTCAAGGTAGCGGCCTTATTCGTATTCTCGAGAAGCAGCGCGAAGACGACCGTAAGTACACAGCCGATCAAATTTAACCAAAGGAATGCCAGATCGATCACCCCGATCCAACTAAGGACGAAGGTGATGGTGACGAAGAGCTGTCCGAGCAGGGCGCCGTTGAAGACGGCCCGTCCACCTACCCGTTTATAGAAAAAGGCCACGACGAAGATACCCAGGATGGCCCCGTAGAACAGGGAGCCGATAATGTTGACGGCCTGGATGAGGTTGTCGAACAGGTTAGCCACGGCGGCGAAACCCAGAGCGATCATGCCCCAGCCGACCGTAAACCACTTACTGGCGGACAGGTAATGGGCGTCATCCCGATCGGTGACCAACGACCGGCGGTAGATATCCACCACACTGGTGGTTGCCAGGGCGTTCAGCTCCGAACTCGTGCTGGACATAGCGGCGGAAAAGATGACCGCGAGCAATAACCCGACCAGCCCGACCGGCAGGTACTTGGTGATGAAGGTGATGAAGACGTAGTCGCGGTCTTCGGTGATCAGCTCGGGATCGTATTGCGTGATCAACGAATCGACGGCCGTTGCGATATTGTCCCTTTCCCGTAGCGTACGCTCCACCTCGGTACGGGCCTCGGCAATGGCGGGCTCGTCCTCACGACGCAGGGCTTCGGCCATGGCTACGCTGGCTACGCGGTTTTCCTCACCGATAATGCTGTATTCGGCCTCCAGCTCTTCGAGTTGGGGTTGGTATTCGGATGCCCGGAGCTTATCGAGGTTCGCCGAGTTGAAGTGAACGGGCGGCGCCTGGAAGAGGAAGAATACAAACACCAGGATGCCGACCATGAGAACCAGGAACTGCATCGGAACTTTGAAGATGCCGTTGAAGAGCAGGCCCAATCGACTTTCGGCCAGGCTTTTTCCGCTTAAATAGCGCTGGACCTGCGACTGGTCCGTACCGAAGTACGATAGGAATAGAAAGGTTCCGCCCAGGAGGGCCGACCAGATGTTGTACCGGTCGTTCAGGTCGAATTCCAAGTCGACGACCTGAAGCTTACCGAGGTGCCCCGCCACGCCGATGGCGTCACTGAACCCGATCCCCTCGGGCAGCTTGAGGACCACCACCACGCCCGCGATGAACATGCCACAGAGAATGACGATCATCTGTTGTTTCTGCGTGACGGAGACGGCCTTGGTGCCCCCGACCACCGTGTAAAAGATCACGACGGCCCCGATCACCAGTATCGTGACGCTAAGCGGCCAGTTCAGGATCGTGGATAGCACGATTGCCGGTGCATATATGGTGATGCCCGCCGCAAGCCCCCGCTGCAGCAGAAACAGCAAAGCGGTCAGCGTTCGCACCCGTAAGTCGAATCGCCCTTCCAGGTATTCGTAGGCGGTATAGACCTTCAGCCGGTAATAGATGGGCAGTACGAAGATGCAAAGCACCACCATCGCAATCGGTAAGCCAAAGTAAAACTGGGCAAAGCCGAGGCCATCGTTATAGGCCTGGCCGGGGGTACTTAGAAAAGTCACGGCACTGGCCTGCGTGGCCATCACCGACAGCCCGATGGTCCACCATTTTAAATCCCGGTCGCCGAGCAGGTAGCTTTTTACGTTATCGACCTTACGGGTCATGTAAACTCCGTAACTCACGATCGCGGCAAGGGTGCCGATCATGACCAACCAGTCAAGTGTCTTCATAGATCAGCTTGGGTTACGAAGGGGTGAGCGTTCGTCTTAAACGGTGTAGGCACGGGAAAAAAGGTAAAAGGCAATCAGCAGCATCAGGTGTAGAACCAGGACAACCGTATAAAAATTTTTCCAGCTGCCCAGGACGGGTGGTTCGTCGTTCTCCGGTTCCTCGTCTGAAATCAACTCCTGCTCGTTCATGCCCACAAGGTAGGGATTAGCCTTCTTCCCCTCCGAGGAGGAAGGCGATCTCGCCCCGATCCAGGTCCAGCGCCTCTCCGCTGCCGATGATATCCTCGGCCAGCTGCCGTTTTCGGAGCTGCAGTTGGTATATCTTTTCTTCCAGGGTGCCGCGGGTCAGGAACTTGCGGGCAATCACCTTGCCGCTGCGTCCGATGCGGTGGGCGCGGGCGATCGCCTGAGCTTCCGTTGTCGGGTTCCACCAGGGGTCAAGGATGAAGACATAGTCCGCCGCGGTGAGGTTGAGCCCGGTCCCCCCCGCCTTGATGCTGATGAAGAAGGTGCCTACCCCGGGTTCGGTCTGAAAACGCTCCACTTCCCGGGCCCGCTGTCGACTATTGACGGCACCGGTCAGCCACGCATATTGGTGCCCTTCCCTTTCCACGTGATTGCGAAACAACTCCAGGTAACCCACCATGCTGCTGAAGACGAGCACCTTATGGCCCGATCTCCGGATAGTCTCCCACTGTTCCAGCACTTCTTCCAGTTTGCCGCTGTCTTTATCGTAATCCGGTTCGGCCAGAACGGGGTGATTGGCAATCTGGCGGAGCCGGGTAAGTGCCTGGATCACCAACAACTTGTAGCTCGCATTTTCCTCTCCGGATGCGGTGCCGAGCAAAGCATTGCGGGCCGCCGAGCGCTCCTGTTCGTACAGCCGGTGCTGCGCCTTGGTCATGGTGCAGTAGCATAATTGAATATCAAGATCCGGCAGATCCGGCGCTACCTCCGCCTTAGTCCGCCGCAGCAAGTACGGAGCCACCAACTCACGAAGTTGTTGCTTGCGCAACTCGTCGTCGTGTACCTCAATCGGTACCATGAAGTTCTTCTTGAAGAAGGCAAATCCCCGTAGCAATCCGGGGTTGATGAACTGCATTTGCGACCAGAGGTCGCTCAGGGAGTTTTCGATCGGGGTCCCCGACAGGCTTACCCGGTGCCGGGCATCCAGGCCGCTGAGCGCCCGAAAGACTTTGCTCTGCCGGTTCTTGATCTGCTGACTTTCGTCCAGGACGATGTATTCCAGGTCTATTCTGGATAGTATGTCTTTGTCGCGCAGGGCCGTCTGGTAGGTGGTGATGACAACGTCAAACCGACTCAGCACGCGGGCGTCCCGTAGCCGCCGGGTGCCCACATTTGCCTGTACGGAAAGCGTGGGGGCAAACCGACGGATCTCCGCTTCCCAGTTGTATACAAGGGAGGCGGGTAAGACAATCAGGGCGCGCAACGGGCGAAGAAACGACTCGTCGGCCCCCGCTCCGCCGAAGAGGTCCATTTGCTGTCCGTCCGGCCGCTCCGTCTCGCCCAGCCGGTTTTTGGCATAAAGAAGCACGGCAATCGTCTGGAGGGTCTTTCCCAAACCCATATCGTCGGCCAGGCAAGCCCCCAGGCGTTCGTGGTAATGCTGGACGAGCCAGCGTACGCCGTCCAATTGGTAGCCCCGCAGGTCCGCGCGCAGGTCGGTAGGGGGAATCGGTCCGGTGGGATCGGGAGGCGTAATTTCTTTTTCGTCGACCTTAATCTTTGACCGCTGGAGCAGGGGCGCCTGGCTACGGGCCATGCGCACGCCCTGCTTATCGATGCGGGCCAGTTCGAAGCTGGGACCGTAGGTCGTAAACCAGTCCTCCGGAATCAGGAATATCGTCCCATCGGATAGGGGGTAGCGACGTTCCCCCCGCTGCAGGTAGCGGACCAGGGACGGAAAGGGGATCGTTTCATCGCCTACGATCACCGTGCCGCGCAGGTCTAGCCAGTCCCCACGTTCCTCGGCGGAAACCGTCAAGGTGCCCTCAACTTCGGTAAAGCGCTGACCGGCGTCTTCGGGCGTCAGAATGTCAAAACCGGCGTTACGCAGGGATGCTGCTTCCCGCAGGAGCCAGGCCAGGTTTTCATAGGTACCCGGGCGGGCAGAAAGCGACAGGGCTTCGTTGCCTTCGGTAGGCGATAGCCCCAGGTCAGTGAGGGGACGCAGTAACTCTTTTTCCGCGGCAAAATCGCGCACCGTCCTCGTTAGTCGGTAGGGCGCGCGAAGCGTATAACTTACCCCTACGGACTCCGGGTCGCCAAACGGGAAAGACTGATCACCGTAAACGATGGAGACGTAAATAAGATAGCCTTCCGTAAAGGGATGTGGACGGGCGGCGATGCGCAGGCCGTCTGGCTTTGTCACGGTTTCGTAGGGAAAGCCGTCAACTGTAATCTCGTGGTGGCGGGCCGCCGGCGCGATGAACTTACGGATATAGGTGCCGATCTTTTCCAGGCTGATGTCCACGACATCCCGCGTCAGGAAGGGCCGTACGGCATCCCCCTTCAGATCGCGCAGGGGCACCAGGCGCTTGTCAACCAGGATCCATCCCGGCGTCGGCCGGTTGGTAATAACACGGGGATCGAGTTGGCGTATCGTTCTGGATTCGCCCGAGGGGGAGGATAGCCGAAGCCGGTATTCCAGTTTCTCCGGTAACAGACTGAATTGTAATAACGGTTCCCAGGCTTGGGGTGCAAAGGAGAGCAGGTGGGAAGCGGGAGAGGAGCGGGGATTGAGATTGGCGGTGACAAAAAATTCCTCCGCGCGACAGCGTTCGAGCAAGGCGGCGGTACGGGCGTGTATGTAGCGCAGGACCGATTCCCTTTCCTTGCTACCGGTCTTAATCAGGCCGGCCAGGGTAGGCATCTTCTTTGCCCCCTTCCGAAAATGCTCGGCCACGGATTTTTCGCGTAGCTGCTCGGCCAGGATTAGTGCTTCCTCGAGCGCATCGCTGCTTTCCAGTCCGTAGGCTGCCGTGGTACCCTGGCGGGCGGCGGTGTGTACGACGCGGGGACGTCCCCCGCCGTCTAGCCCGACGACGTAGGCTTTGGTCAGCCAAATGCCGGTACGAAACTCGAAAAGATTGAAGAGGACGGCGGCCTGCAAGGGGAAGATCAGGTGTTTGGGTTCAAAAAGGCGATAAAGGTAGGCCGGCTACGTATTTTTGCCCCGTGTCCCTGGCCCTTCATGTCGTATTCCTTCTACTCGGGGTAATTATCCCTACGGTTCTTTTCGTTACGACGGGAAAACGCACGTCCGCGCGCTCCCTTCGCTGGACGTCGGGGCTCAAGGTGCGAATGTATTACGCGAACGGCAGCCTGCTCCTTAGCCTGGCCGCCCTGGTGATGATCGTCTGGTATTTCACCGGCCGACCGTACTCCGAATTCGGCCTGGGGTGGGGGGAACTTCCCTACGATTCGGTAGCGGTAGGCGTTATTTTCCTGTTCCTGGTACTGTACGGTGTGGACCTGTACGGTGAGATCGGGAACCCAGAACGCCAGGACGAAACCAGGAAAAAATTCAGGGAGTTGGGTTTTTTGCCGGCAAACGGCGGGGAGTACCTCCACTTTTTGTTTCTGTGCCTGGCCGCCGGGGTAGGGGAGGAGATCGTCTACCGCGGCTTCATGATCACCTATCTGCGCGAGCTGCTCACCAGTTCGGAGCCCTGGGCGGCGGCGGTTACCCTGTTGTTTCCCGCCGTATCCTTCGGCCTGGCGCATTATTACCAGGGTGCCCAGGCGGTGATCAAGATCGTGGCCATGGCGCTGCTTTTCGGATTTTTCTACTACCGCACCGGCACGCTGTGGCCGCTGATACTGTTGCATACCGCCATTGATGCCGTAGGCGGACTACTGAACTGGGCGCTGGAAAGACAATCGTAAGATCTTTTTATGGGCGAAGGGTTTGGCGATTAAAAAAGATATACTTACCTTTGCGACCGCTTCCGAAAGGGGCGTATGGCTGCGTAGCTCAACTGGATAGAGCACTTGACTACGAATCAAGAGGTTTCAGGTTCGAATCCTGACGCGGTCACCAATAACTTCAGAGCAGGCTGCGGTCTGCTTTTTTTTTCCGCCTGTTTCAGGTGGGTATTTTTGATAGCAACGCCATTTCGCTATGTCTAAAGTCTGCAAACTCACGGGCAAGAAGCCGGTCAGCGGCAACCACGTTAGCCACTCTAACCGGAAAACCAAGCGCCGTTTCGTACCCAACATTCAGAAGAAGCGCTTTTTCGTACCCGAACTCGATAAATTCGTGACGCTCCGTGTATCCACCAGCGCCATGCGTACCATCAATAAGTTGGGTGTTTACGCTTTCATCAAGAAGCTGGAAAGCAAGGGCATCGAAACCGGCATTAAGCTTTAATCTCCGTCACCATGGCTAAGAAGAGCAAAGGAAACCGCAACCAGATCATTCTGGAGTGCACCGAACAGAAAGAGACCAACGTCGCCGGTACCAGCCGCTACGTCACCGAGAAGAACCGTAAGAACACGCCGGGTCGCCTCGAGCTCAAAAAATACAATCCCAACCTGCGGCGTATGACGCTGCACCGGGAAATCAAGTAAACACCTCAACCGTCGGTGGCTCCCGGCCGTTTTCCGACTAAAAGAAAGCAACTATGGCTAAGGTATCAAAGAACTCACGCGTTGGACAGCGGGCGGCAAACGCCGGTTCCGGACGCGACTACGTAAAAGTCGTCCAGTCCATCAAGAACCCCGAAACGGGCAGCTACTCCTACAAGGAAGTCATGATCCACAAAGACAAGTTGGATGACTTCATGAAGAATAAGTAAATCCAACTACGAATCTTCCGGAAGCCCGGTCCGCTAATTGCGGGCCGGGCTTCCTTGCGCCCGCCACCTACCGAATACTATGACCAACGATCAACTCAAAGACCTTCAATCCCGACTCTCTCTTCTGCGCGGTTACCTGGACGTAGAGGCGCGCAGCTTCAAAATCGAGGATCTTACCCAGCGTAGTCTAGATCCGGAATTCTGGAACGACTCCTCCTCCGCCGAAACGATCATGAAGGAGTTACAGAGCCATAAGAATTGGGTCGCCCAGTACCAGAAGGTTGCCGATCGAGTTGACGAGCTGGAAATTCTGCAGGAGTTTCTGAAAGAAGGGGAAGGAACCGAGGAAGAAGTAGCCGGACGCTACGAGGAAACCCTCGCCGTACTGGACGACGCGGAGTTCCGGGCTACGCTAAACCGCCCGGAGGATGAGCTGGGTTGTATTCTGGAGATCAACGCCGGAGCGGGCGGAACGGAGAGTAACGACTGGGCCGAGATGCTGATGCGTATGTATACCATGTACGCCGACAAGTATGCCGACTATAAGGTGAGCCTGGCCAGCGAAACGCCGGGCGACGTGGCGGGCATCAAATCGGCTACCCTGGAAATCATCGGTGATTTCGCCTACGGTATGATGAAGGGAGAGAACGGGGTGCACCGACTGGTTCGCATCAGTCCCTTCAATGCGCAGGGCAAGCGGCAGACGAGTTTTGCCTCTGTATTCGTGCACCCACGGGTGGATGATACCATCGAGGTGGAGATCAATCCCGCTGATATTCGTTGGGATACCTTCCGGGCCTCCGGTGCGGGTGGTCAGCACGTCAACAAAACGGAGTCGGCAGTGCGCGTGACGCACGAACCAACAGGCATCGTGGTGGAATGTCAGGAAGAGCGCAGTCAGCATCAGAACCGGGAGCGGGCGCTGAATATGCTAAAGAGTCGGCTCTACGAGCGGGAGCTGGAAGCACAGCGGGCGGCAAAGGATGAGATAGAAGCCGGTAAGACATCCAATGAATGGGGCAGCCAGATACGGAGCTACGTGCTCGACGATCGTCGGGTGAAGGATCACCGCACCAACTGGCAAACCAGTCAGACGGACGCCGTACTCAACGGGGATATAGAGGATTTTTTGAAGGCTTATCTTCGCTGGAGCGGAGAGGCCAAATAAAAAAGCACCCGGAGTTCGCTCCGGGTGCTTGCAGGGTTCAAGTGTTTAAGGAAAGGTGTTATGTTCACAGTGTCAGAATGTAGCCAAAATCAAAATGTAAAGGAGTAGTAAACTCGTGGATAATCAAAGTCTTCTTGTCTGTCGCCCTATAGCAATCAAACTTCGTGCCAATCTTATAATTAGCTGATTACAAGAGTATTAGATACAGGCCGGTAAAAGGGGGTGACGAAACTGACTAATTGGTTTATTAATATAAATAATCTTATTCTATTTAATAGATCAAAGATAGGTCCAGATAAGCTGGTTGATCAAAAAGAATAAAACCAGGTAGATCCATAAGGCGTCGAGAAAGTGCCAGTAGATCGTCAATAACCTCAGGTTGAGCCGTTTATCGGGGTCGCTGAAGTAAACCAAGACACTGACGGGTTCGCGCATATATTTCCGGGCCCGGTATAAAAACAGGCCCAAAAAAGGCAGACCACCGATCACGTGCGCGAAGTGGAGTGCCGATATTACATAAAGGTAGCCGGCGGAGTTGTCGCTGGTGATGTATATCTGCTGGCTAAACAACTGATACCAGGCTATTCCCTGCATCACCATGAAGAAGAGCGACAGGTAAAGGGTGTACCACAGCATGCGTTGGTACCCATGGGTATCGTCTGCCCGATAAGCCTGTTTCGCGCGTACCATGGTATAACTGCTACCGAGCAGTATGACGGTATTCAACAAGAAGAGCAATGGCAACTGAATCGGCGGCAGGTTGCTTTGTATACGCGTATACACGAAGGCCGCCGTCATGGCCAGGAACAACATGCTAAGGGAAAATAGTAGCAGCGACAGGTAAATGTTCTTGGGGTGAAAGGCGAAGTTGTCTTCACTTTCGTCCACCGGCCGGTCTATCTCGTGTGGTCGGTTGTACATAAAGTAGCGTTGACCCGCTAGTCGCGGGGTTTGTTAAGGCGACACCGCTCGGAACAGTAGCGTACATCCGACCACACCGCGGCCCACTTCTTGCGCCAGGTAAATGGACGTCCGCACACCGCGCAGATCTTGGTAGGTAAGTTCGCTTTCTTGTGCGCCATTAGCCTTTCCCGTCTTTTCTCATTTCGAGTATACGATCCATCACGGCCTCGGCTTCGGCGGATTTAGCTGCGTAACCTTTGATATCACCTCCTCGTTGTAGGGCCATGGCCTCCTCCAGCAGGCGGCTGTACTCTTTCTCAAGTTGCTTGATGGGGTCCTTCTTAAATAGTCCGAACATGTGTTTTCTTTCTAACGGACTGCCCCCCATTAGGTTGCGGCTAAAAACGGAGGCATGGTTAATTGGGTATGAGGTATTCGACCATGATCGCTCTCCTGACAATCTTCTTTACCTGCGCACCGTCGCGATCCAACCAATTACTGCTTCCTATCGCAGATGCGGAGGACGCGCATGCCATAGTTCGCACCGCGGCGGTAACAGCCTGTCGTGTGGGCCGTCAAATAGAAAAAGCCCCGTCCGACAAGTGTCGGAAGGGGCTATTTGAGGGGTTTAGGTTAGTGGAAGTCCACTCAGCCGAATGTTAGGCGGTCTGGCGCTGCGCTACGTAAGAGCGGCGTTCTACGCCATAGTGCTTGTACAGGCTTTCCCAGTATTGGTGATCGCTGGTTTTGGGCCAACTATTCTTGTCAAATCCGGGTGCGTTCTCCAGTCGGTCTTTGTTGACGTTCAGGACGAACTTTTCGGTGGTGGTATTCACGCTGAATGCTTCGAACGGGATGGCGAAGTATTTATCGCCTAGTCCCAGGAAGCCACCGAATGAGAGTACCGCGTAATTTACGGTACCGGTTTCGGTATCAATCATGAGGTCTTTTATCTCACCGAGACTTTCACCTTTTTGGTTGGTGACGTTGGTTCCGGTGATCGAGGTCGAGCTTAAAATCAGGTTATTCATTTTTAGGTATGTCTTAGTGCGGTACTAGTGGTATATGCTAAATATTATTTCCCGCTTGTTATCAAATCAAAATACACTAATATAACAACGTATGTAAGCAAATTGTTTAATATGTAAGCAATTATTTTACAATCGGTTGTCTTAGGTGCTTCCATTCGACCGGCCACCTGCCCGCCTCGACTTACCGTATGATTACCGGGAGGCTGGAGAACCTACGCTCTCCCGCCGTGCGCAACAGCAAATAATAAATACCCGCATTCAGGTCAACCACCTCGAGGGGAATAGTCTGCCTTCCGGCCGCTTGCCATCCGCTTTGCTTCTGGCGCACGGTGCGGCCCAGGCCATCGACCAGTTCGACGTGTACTTCGCCGGCCTGCAGTTGATGGTAGTCGACGTTGAGCTGGTCGCGCGCTGGATTGGGGTACACTTTCACTCCGGTCAGGGATGGGGACTCCGTTACGGAAGTAGACAGCTCGCTCCCGAAACTCAGCCAGTCGACAAACAGCGTATCGTTGAACCCACCGGTGGTTGGATCAACATAGATAGCCAGGCTCGAAATCCGTTGACCGTCAACCGGACAGGGCTGCGTTTCCTGGGTGCAGGTCGTGCCACCGTAACCGCCATCCCGATAACCGTCCTCGTAATCGAACTGGTAAATCTGGTAGTCGCTTCCCTCGACACTGGCGGTCCGTCCCGCCAGAGTAGTATGGTAGTTGTTTTGGTCGATCAGGTCGATGCGCACGTTGGCGACGTCTCCACTTGCCGTCCGTGCACGCACGTAGAGCATGTTGTCGGAGTTCAGCACGTCGGCGGTTGGGGGATCCCCGTCGGCGGTCCGTACGTTGTAAAGGACGGTCTGGTAGGTCATAGCCGATCCGTCACCGACGATTTCCAGTACGCCGTCCGTTACCGAGTACGTTAGGCCGGCTGCTTGGCCGACGAACTGGTCGGTCGCTCCGTCCAGGTCATCGCGGTAATCGATCACACCGGTCGGGCCGGCATCCGCATTTAGCGGGACCCCGAAACTCAGGTAGTCGATCTCGATGGTTTCGTTGAAGCCACCGTCGACGGGTTCCGGATAAATGGCCAGCGCGACGATCCGGCTGCCGTCAACGGTACAGGGTGCCTCCTCTGAAGTGCAGCTCGTGCCTCCGTATCCACCATCCTGGTATCCACCGGTGTAGTCCAGCAGGTAATCGGTGAATTCCGTACCGGATACACTGACGGTGCGGCCCGCATTCGTCGTGTGGATATCGTTTTCATCGATCAGGTCGATCCGTAGGTTGACGGCCTCCCCGCTGAGGGTGCGGGCACCGATGTAGAGCAGGTTGCCGGACCGTGCCGCATCGGCCCGCAGGGCATCGGGCAGGGTGTAGCGGAAAGTTTGGTAGTTCGGCGAGGAACCGTCCCCGGTAATGGTCAGTACGCCATCCGATACCGCATAGGTGATTCCATCAGGCGTTCCGCTAAAGCGCATGGCCGCCGTGTCGAGGTTATCGGCGTAGTTGATGATGCCGCCCCCGGCGGGTTCTTCCGGAAGGGTGCCGACGAATGCGCGGGCGGGGTAGGACTGCAAAATCGTACCGTCAGCACGCTGGGTCGTAATCCGGTAGGTATACTCCATGTCCAGCATGACGGAGGTGTCCGTGTAAACCTCTGCGGTGGCGGCCAGCGTGGCAACGGTATCGAACGGCTGGTCGTCGATGCGCCGTTCGACGTGTATGCTATCGTCCGTGCTCCGGTTGGTCCATGTCAGTCCTACCGTCGGATTCAATATTTCCTCAGCCGACGAAGGCGTTAGCAGCAGATCGGTCGGTGAATCGGCATAGGTATTCACCAGGATATCTTTCACCTCCGGCCAGGTATTATTTTCCCGGTCGAGGATGCCAAACATGCCTCCGTCGTCCCAGACCGAAAAAGCGAAGCCATACCGCAACGCCGCTTCCACGTAGGCCGCGTAGTAGCGCATGCGGCTGTTGTAATCCGCGTCACGAACCGCGCCGAACTCACTCAGGTGTACGGGTACATCATTTGCGACGGACCAGTCGTTGACCCGGCTGAATTTGTCGTCGAGCGCGTCATAGTCGGCCGACGTTCCCCAGGTATCTACCCCTTCCCCGGCAAAGGACCAGGGGTGGTAAGAATGGAAATAGCCGATGAGGTAGTCATCTTCCGGTACGGCCGCCGCCAGCAGCTCCTCGGCATTGGCATACTGGTTGCCGCCGAAGATGACCAGGCGAGTCGGGTTGTTCTCGCGGATAATACCGAGTACACGTTCATTCAAGTCGTCGACTTCCGCCACGGTCATGCCGAAGGGCTCGTTGATGATCTCGAAGAGTAGCTTTTCCGATTTGTCTTGAAAACGCTCGGCGATCTGTACCCAGATAGCGTCGTAGCGGGCCCGGGAAGCGGGGTCATCGTAGCTTTCCTTTAGCCAGTCCTCATGGTGACCGTTGAGCGTGATGTAGAGGTCGCGTTCCAGCCCCCAGTCCACGACTTGCTCTACCCGGTCCATCCATTCGGAATCGATAGCGTAGGGCGCGGTTTCGGCGGCGTGTTCGTCCCAGCGGACGGGAATGCGCACGTTGGTAAAGCCGGCCTCGACGTAGGCGTCGAAGTAGGCCTCCTCAGCCGGGCCGTTGTTCCAGTCGCCTTCGTTGGGCGGTTCCAGGGTATTGCCGAGGTTGATGCCTCTGCCCATTTCGGCTACGGCGTCGGCGGGGGTGATCTGGGCGTTGGCGGCTGAATAGAGCGTGGCGCACAGGAGAAAGAGGTAAAATCGGGTCATAGGTTGCGTTGTTCGACTTTAGATGAAACAGGCCGGCGGCGGAGCGCAGGATAAAGAGCTTCCGACGGGGCCGGCGGCCGGTCAGGAAGATATGCTTTTCCCGGTGGCCAAATACTTTGCTACCTTTCGGAGGCAAAGTTTTGTCGTTCGTGGTACCACCTTCCTCATGCGTGCGAATCCTACTCGGCAGTTTTGCATTTTTGTAAGGACCGCGCTCACTACGCACCTGTCGCTTCCCCAACCGACGCCGTATGAAACAAACGTTACTCTCGCTTTTATTTTTACTGACCTGTTTTTTCGCGACGGCCCAGACGGCACTCTCCGGCAAGGTAGTAGACGTAGACAGCGGCAACGAGCCACTTGCCTTCGCCGCCGTTTCCCTCTTTCAGGACGATGCCTTCGTCCAGGGGGTCACCACCGACCTCAGCGGTAATTACTTCTTCTCCAACATCGACCCGGGTACGTACGACATCGAAGTCAACTACACCGGCTATCCGCCCACCCGCATCAACGATATACCCGTCTTGCCCGGCCGGACGAACGTCGCCGACGTAGACGTCACCAACGAGGGTGGGGTCAATCTGGACGTCGTCGTGGTCACCAGCTACGAAGTCCCCCTGATCGAAATCGACAATACGACCTCCGGCCAGACCATCACCTCCGACGAAATTCAGCGTTTACCTACCCGCAACATCAACCAACTTGCTTCGATCACGGCCGGTGCGTCGGCGGCCGATGAGGGTGATGCCATCACCATCCGCGGTTCCCGGAGCAATGCGACCGATTACTACGTAGACGGCGTCCGGGTCCAGGAAAACATGCTGCCGGAATCCGAAATCGAGCAGCTGCAGGTAATTACCGGTGGATTGGAAGCCCGCTACGGAGACGTTACCGGCGGAATCATCTCCATCACGACCAAGGGGCCGAGTAGCGAATTCCGGTTCAATGCCGAAGCGGAAACGAGCGAGGGCCTGGACCCCTACGGCAACAGCCTGGTGGGAGTGGCCGTATCCGGACCGATCATCAAACGGGGCAACGACCGGGCCCTGCTGGGCTTCCGCCTGAGCGGACGCTACACCTACCGGGAGGACGACGATCCCAGCGCGGTACCCATTTACCGGGTTCGGGACGACGTACTGGCCGAGCTGGAGGCCAACCCGGTCATCGTCCGGGACGGCCGTCCCTTCGTCGCCGCGGATTTCCTGACGAACCAGGATGTTCTGGCACTGGACACGCGGCCCTACGAAAGCCAGGATATCCTCAACATCAACGCCAAACTGGATGCCCGGATCAGCGACGCCATTGACGTTTCCCTCTCCGGATTTCTGGGTAAAAACAATGATCAGCTGACACCGAGTGAAAATGGCACCGCCGTAAGCTGGCGCACCTACAATGCCTCCCGCAACCCGACGCGGGTGGACGATGATTACCGTGTCAATTTTCGCTTCCGCCACCGTCTTGGCGGTGCCGGCGACGCGAATGAGGCGGGCGGTCGTCGCGGCCTCATCCAGAATGCCAGCTACACCCTACAGGGGACTTACGAGAACAATCGCCTGGGCATTAACGATCCGGTGCACGGAGACCGCTTCTTCGACTACGGTTACGTCGGGCGGTTCGACGTGGATTATATTCCGGTATACGAGATTGATTTCGACGAGGACAACTTCCCCGTCGGCGCGACACAGGTTGACTACCGCGAAGTGCTGCGAAACTTCGACGGCACCGCCTCGACTAATCCGATCCTGACCAACTACAATAACTACCTCGGCTACGGGCCCGATAATCTCTTTACGTCCGATGCCTACGGCCAGTTGGGGGTGCAACAGTTTACGCCAGACGGTTCCCCCATTCCCACCCTCGACGGCTTCGCGTCCGTCAACGGGCGTACCCAGACCCTGTACCAAGACAGCTGGGGGTTTCACACTAACGTGGGAACCGTATACAATCTTTACCAGCGAAACGACAATGATATCATCACGCTACAGGCGAATGCCAACTTCGAGCTGGTGCCGGGGGATTCCGACAAGAGTCGCCACAGCATCCAGCTGGGCTTTCTTTACGAGGAGCGCACCAACCGGGAATACCGGGTGAATCCGAATGGCCTCTGGACCACCGGTCGCCAGCTCATCAATCGCCACCTCAATACCGTTGATACCTCCAACCGAGTGATCGGTGATATCGAAGTAGACCTGGTTGCCGACAACGTCCGCTACCGGGGACCCGCCACGGTGGTAGCCCCCACGATCGAGGAGGACGCGGGTACTTTCTACCGGCGGATCCGGGAGGAACTCGGAATTCCCCTCGATCAGTACGTTAATATCGATGCGCTCTCGCCGGACCAGCTGTCGCTTGACCAATTCAGCGCGCAGGAACTCACCTTCGCCCAGTTGGTGGACTACTACGGATACGATTACCTCGGCAATGAGGTCAATGGCTCCTTCGACGATTTCTTCGCCATCGATCCGGCTACGGGGAATCGGCGGTTTCTCGTGGCGCCCAATAAACCGATCTACGGCTCGGTCTACCTACAGGATAAATTCACCATCAACAACATCATTTTCCGGGCGGGCATCCGCGCCGATCGCTACGACGCCAATACCCGCGTCCTGAAGGACCCCTACTCCCTCTACGAGATCGCCGGGGCGGAAACCTTCCACGACCGCTTCGGTGGAGAGCGGCCAGGGAATATCAATGAAGATTACGTCGTCTACACCACCGAGGAGGGAGGCGATCAGGTGCAGGCCTACCGCTTCGGGGACAACTGGTTCCAGGCCGACGGTACCCCAACGAACGGCCCCCAGGAGATCGAGGGCATCCGGTCGGGACTCGTCTTCCCGAGTTACGCCAATCCCGCCGTGGCGGAATCCAATAACTTCATCAAGACCACGGACTTCACCGTCGAAAGCTCCTTCAAGGACTACGAGGTGCAGTACAACATCATGCCCCGCCTGGCTTTTTCCTTTCCGATATCCGGCGAAGCCAACTTCTTCGCTCACTACGACGTGCTGGTCCAGCGGCCGCCGGACAACGTCATCGCTACCCCCCTGGATTACTACTACTTCGTGGAGCGCCCGGGGTCGACCAACAGCCCCTTCGATAACCCGGCCCTGCGTCCCGAGCGGACCATCGATTACGAGGTCGGATTTAAAACCAGGATCAGCGCTACCTCCGCCCTGACCCTGGCAGCGTACTATAAGGAACTGCGCGACATGATCCAGCTACGTACGTATTTCCCGGTGCCGTTGGTCAATCAGTATACCACCTACGACAATCAGGATTTCGGCACCGTAAAGGGTTTCAGCTTCACCTACGACCTGCGGCGGACCAGCAACGTCACGGTCAACGCGAACTACACCCTCCAATTCGCTGACGGTACGGGGAGCAACTCCACCAGTCAGCGCGGACTCACCAACCGGGGTAACTTGCGCACCTTATTCCCGCTGTCCTTCGACGAGCGACACCGCTTTAACCTGGTCTTCGACTACCGCTTCGATGCACGTCGTGCAAACATTCCCAAATGGCTCGATCGGTCGGGCTTCAACCTGCAGGGCGTTACGGTTTCCGGACGGCCGTTCACCGCTACCTTCATTCCGCGGGAACTCGAAGGAGCAGGCACTCAGGGCGGCCTCAATGGTAGCCGCAACCCCTGGAATTTCACCCTCAACGGTCAGGTTGAAAAGAGCTTCATGGTGGCCGGTCAACCCCGGCTTAACGTCTACTTCCGGGTGAGCAACATCCTCAACCGCCGCAACACCCTCGCCGTCTACACCGCTACCGGTACACCGGACGATCCCGGATTTTTACAGAGCAGCTTCGGCCGTGACCAGATCGAGAGCCTACTGGGCGGAACCCGGCCGGTGGAAGCTTACCTCGATAGCTACCAGTGGCGTATCCTGAACCCTGACTTTTTTAGTTTGCCCCGACGGATGTACATCGGTGTGCGCTTTGGTATATAATCCCCGCCCCCCAGCCAACCTTTTGCTATGCGATTGCCAAAAGCTTTACTTTCTCTTATTACCTGCACGGCGCTACTGCTGCCGGGCTTGCCCCTGGCCGCCAAGGGGCCTGGGCCCGCCAGGTCGCGCCCCGCTACGCCATCCGAGCAACAGCGTATCGATTTCCGGGAGGCCTGTGACAATGCCATCCGGCAAACGGAAATGGAGATCAATAACGTCCGCGCCCGCCTCACCACCGGTGGGGACGTCTGGTGGGACGGCACCAACGGTCGCTACATCGTACCGAAGACCCCGCCCGGTGTGCCGGAAGTAAGTTCGATCTATGCCGGTGCCGTTTGGCTCGGGGGGCGTGATCCCGGCGGCGGATTGAAGGTCGCGGCGCAAGATTATGGCAGAGGATCGGGCGAATTCGATTTCTACCCCGGCCCACTCACCCCCCAGGGCACCGTCCAGCGGGACACCTGTGAGCGGTGGGACCGTTTCTTCACGGTCCGGGGAGAAAACATCCAGCAACTTATCGCCGACTATCAGTTAGCGCTGGAGAACGAGACACTGCCCCTGGATCCCGATATCATTTCCGACGATATATTGGGCTGGCCCTCGGTCGGTAATCCCTTTTTCCTGGAGCAAAACGGCTTCGAATTGCCCAATCCGAACGAGGGTGGGGGACTGGCCGGATTCTGGGACGAAGACCTCGACGGCCTCTACGATCCTACACGGGGCGATTACCCGATCATCGAAATCCGGGGCTGTAATCAACTCCCCGAATACCCGGAGGAGATGACGTTCTGGATCTACAACGACGCCGGTAACGTACACCGGCAGTCAAATACGCCGCTACAAATTCAGATGGAGGTGCAGGTCCAAGCCTTCGCCTTCTCCAGCTCCGACGACATCAACAACATGACCTTTCAGCGTTATAAGCTGATCAACCGGGCCCAGGAAGACATCCTGGATACCTACTTCGCCATGTGGGTGGATCCCGACCTGGGCTGCGCCACCGACGACTACATCGGCAGCGACACGAGCCGGTCACTAGCCTATGTCTACAACGAAGATGAGCTGGACGGCGCTTCGGGTTGTACCTGCGACGGCGGTGTCGAAACCTACTGCGACCAGATTCCCATTCTGGGCGTCGACTATTTCCGTGGACCACGCGCTCCCCTTTACGACGTCAACGGTAACCAGATCGGAGAGCGGGAACTGGGCATGAGCTCCTTCGTCTACTACAACAATGCCGCGGTGGGCGCTCCCCCCAATGCCACCACCGACCCCAGCACGGCCGAAGAGTACTACAACTACCTGCAGGGCAGATGGCGCGACGGTTCCTTATTGCAAAACGCCGGAGACGGCTACGACGAGGCCGGAGCCGAGGTGACGCGCTACGCTTTCCCCGACCCACCGAATCAAACCGGCTGGAACATGACGACCGAGGAACTGCCCTTCGGGGACCGCCGTACCATCCAGGCTTCCGGTCCCTTTACCCTCCAGCCCGGGGCGGTCAATGAGCTGATCATCGGAGTCGTATGGGTACCCAATCAAACCTATCCGGCGCCCTCCATTCAACGGCTCCAGCAAGCGGACGACCTCGCCCAGGCGCTCTTCGATAACTGCTTCGACCGGCTGGACGGACCGGATGCTCCCGACGTCGACTTGCTGGAACTGGACCAGGAAGTCGTCATGCTCTTCTCCAACGATCGCACTAGCAACAACTACGAGGAGGCCTATGAGGAAGCCGGCCTTGGTGTCCCCCCCGGGCAGGACAGCCTCTACCGCTTCGAGGGCTATCGCGTTTTTCAGCTGGCTAGCCCGGACGCAAGCCTCGATGATATCGGCAATCCCGACCGGGTACGGGAGGTCGCCAATTACGACATATCCAATGGTATTACCCGCTTATTCAACTGGACGGGCCTCAACCCGGACCAGGACCCCAACAACCCGATCGACCAGACCTACTACGTGCCCGAGCTGATCGTCGACGGTCGGGACGAGGGTATCCGGCATAGTATTAGCATCACGACGGATGCCTTTGCCAGCGGCAACGATACCCGGCTGATCAATCACCGGCGGTACTACTTCGCCGTCATTGCCTACGCTTACAATAACTACGAGGAATTCGACCCCTTCGATGCCGTTTCTCCGGGCCAATCCGTACAGTACGTTGCGTCGACCCGAAACATCGGGGACCCGCTTACCGGCAACGATTTCTACGTGGCGATTCCCCGGCCCATTCTCGACCGGGAGCTACAGGCGGAATATGGCGACGGTGCGCAGGTAACCCGCCTTAGCGGAACCGGTAACAACGGAACGTTCCTCGACCTGACCGATAGCACCCTGGCGCAACTGGAATCCGTCATCGCGGCGGGTGACAACCGCCTGCCGGAACTCACCTACGAAAGGGGCGCGGGACCCATCGATGTCTTCATCGCCAACCCACTGGACGTTCGCGACGGTGACTACGAACTGACCTTTGTCGACGACGATATGGACGACCGGGAACTCACCGCTCCGGTCAACTGGACGCTCCGCTGCCTTGGAGACTGTAACGTACCGACCATCGTCAGCGAGCGCCCCATTGACGTTAACAACGAGCAGGTCATCGGCACCTACGGATTTTCGGTGCGCATTGGCGACGTGGCCGAACCCGGTACCACCGGCAGGGACGAAAACGGCGCCATCGGGGCAACGCTCACCTATGCGGAGCCCCAGCAGGATCCTTGGTTGCTCTTCATCCCGGACGGGTTTTCCATCGAGTCGAATAGCCTGGAAATCAATCAGAATGCATTTGACTACGTCGCCACGGATGGTCTAGACGACCGGTTCTACGCGCTCGACCGTGACCGCGGGCTGACCGATATGTTTCCCGGAGTGGTTCCCTATAAATTGATGGACTGGCTGGAGAATGACGGTCGGGTCCCCTTCGTTACGCCGGTTTACCTCTCCGAGTACCGGCTCAACGACGCGGTTGCTAGCAATCAGGAACTCGCGGAACTGAATAACGTCAACATTGTATTCACCTCCGACAAGTCACTATGGAGCCGCTGCCCGGTAGTGGAGACTAGCAGCTACTTCTATAAAGATGCCGCCTACCGCGGGCAAGCCATCAAGACCGACAGCGACCGGGCCATGTTCGACACCCGCGACGCGCCCAGCGTGACCCGCGAGGCCGGACCCGATGGCCTCCCCGCCAGGGACACTGAAATCGATCCGGATTACGCGACCGGTATGGGTTGGTTCCCGGGCTACGCCGTCGACGTGGAAACCGGCCAGCGCCTGGAGATCTTCTGGGGTGAAAACAGTACCTACGACGGTCGCCGTCTGGGAGACGACTACATCGCGCCCAGTAATGGCGACGATATGATCTTCAACCCTTCGAATACCATATTCCAGAAGTCGGCCATCAATGATATCAGCGTCTATGACTTTGTTGCGGGCGCTCAGCACTTCTTCTACGTGACCGACCAGCCCTACGACGGCGGTATCCGCCTTTACGACCGCCTCTTCCCCCGGCCCAGCCCCCTCAATACCAGTAAGGTGCGTGCCCTGCAGGAAATCACCTGGGCCGGCTTCCCGATCAGTGCCCCGGGTACGGAATACCTGTCGTACGCCGACGGAATCATTCCCAACGACGTCACACTCAAGCTACGGGTGAACAATGCCTACCAGTACGCGGAGGGAACGCCCGAAACGAACGGGTACCCGACTTACCGTTTCCGTATCGATGGCAAACAGGCCCGGACCGAACTCAATGACAGTCTCGTGAACCGGGCGCTGGATATGGTCAACGTAGTGCCGAATCCGTACTACGGCTTCAGCGTATACGAGGATAGCCAGTTTGAAACCAACGTCAAGATTACGAACCTCCCCGCGGAGGCTACGGTGACCATTTACTCCCTCGACGGGAAGTTCATCCGCCAGTACAACCGCGACGAAACCGTATCCATGCTGCGGGGCGACAACCGCCCGGTAGGGGAGCGCCAAATCTCTCCGGCCCTGGAATGGGATCTGCGCAATCAGAAGGGGATACCGGTAGCCAGCGGCGTGTACCTGATTCACGTAGCGGCGCCCGGACTCGGTGAACGGACGATCAAGTTCTTCGGTGTCCAGCGTCAATTCGATCCCTCTGGTCTGTAATAAAAGTTCTTCGACCCTCGCGGTCGTAAAGCCCCAACTATGAAGAAGTTTTACCTCGTTTTTCTGGTCAGTGTGCTTTGGACCGGTTTGCGCGCGGGCAACCCCGACCGGCAGGGAGAAGCCGGTGCTACCCAGTTGCTGATGAACCCCTGGGCGCCTTCCGCTGGTCTGCATACCCTTAATACATCGTACATCAGCGGCGTGGAGGCCATGCGGCTCAATCCCGCCGGGGTAAGCCGGTTCGCCGGCACCCAGGTCATGCTCGGTTACGCCAATTACCTGCAGGGAACGGATATCTCCATGCAGGCCGCCGGGGTCACCAGCCCCCTCGGGGAGAACGGTGCCATCGGTTTTAGCGTGATGAGCCTGGATTTCGGGGATATCGCCGTGACTACTACCTCCCAACCGGAAGGTACCGGCGCGCAGCTCAACCTGAGTTTCATCAATGTGGGGTTGACCTACAGCCACCGCTTCGAGAATAAGGTTTCCGTTGGCATCACCCTGCGGGGAGTCAGCGAGGCCAGCAGTGATGTGAGTTCCTTCGGTTTCGCCATCGACGCCGGCGTCCAGTACGTGACCGGTGACTACGACGAGTTCAAATTCGGTCTGAGCCTGCGAAACCTCGGTAGCCGCATGACCTACGGCGGCCAGGCCCTCGCCACCACGGCGCCCAATCCGGACCCATCCGCCGATTACAACCTAACGCTCGATCAGCGCGCCGCCAGCTTCGAAATGCCTTCCGTACTGAATATCGGAGCCAGCTACGATTTCCTCGGCGGCGTCGAAAACCAACGCGTCACCCTCATGGGTAACTTCACCGCCAACTCCTTTAGCCGCGATCAGGTAGGTGCCGGGCTCGAATACGCCTTCCGCGAACAGTTCACCGCCCGCTTCGGCTACCGTACCGACCTGGAGGCCGCCGACGAAAGCGAAGGCACCTTCGCCGACGAATCGCCCCTCTACGACGGTATCAGCGCCGGTGTTGGCGTCAAGGTCCCCCTCCGCCGCGGCGACCTTACCCGCAGTTTCAGCATCGACTACGCCTTTCGCAACACCCGCATCTACAACGGGACGCACAACATCGGCCTGTCGCTATCTTTCTAACCCCGCACCCCGACCCCGCACCCCGCACCCCACGTACCACACCAATCAACTTTTCCCTATATTTGCAGTATAAAACCTTTAGCTGGCGTTCCTACTTCCCGTAGGAGCGTCGCATTATTTACAGCCGTTCCGTTCGGTAATTCGGTCGGACGGCATCACCAACGTCAGGCAGGTTTAATCCGGTCCCCATGCGGGAGGGTTAGAATTGACTGCTTGATGCCGAAATACAAACACCATGGCAGGAACACATTATCTGTCGCAGGAAGGATACGATCGCCTACGTAAGGAACTGGAAGAACTGAAGACCACCGGTCGGTCGGAGGTAGCCCAGGCCATCGCCGAGGCGCGCGAGAAGGGCGATCTGTCCGAGAACGCCGAGTACGATGCGGCCAAGGACGCCCAGGGCTTGCTCGAAATGAAGATCAACGAGCTCGAAAAAGTGATGGCTAACGCGCGCGTCCTGGATTCGAGTCAGCTCGATACCAGCAAGGTTACGGTCATGAGCAAGGTCACCATCGAGAACGTAAAGAACAAGGCCTCCCTGGTCTACCAGCTCGTTGCCGAAAGCGAAGCCAATCTGAAGGACAAAAAGATCTCGGTCAACAGCCCGATGGGGCAGGGGCTCCTGGGTAAGTCCGTTGGCGACGTCGCGGAGGTCAAGACCCCCAATGGCGTGATCCAATTCAAGATCAAAAACATCGCGATCTGATGGCCTCCATCTTTACCCGCATTATCAACCGGGAGATTCCCGGCCATATCGTGGCCGAGAACGAGGAGTTCATCGCCTTCCTCGACGTACGGCCCATGCACGAGGGCCATACGCTCTGCGTCCCGAAACGGGAGGTGGATTACTACTACGATCTCACCGATGACGAACTGACTGCTCTCACGCTCTTCTCTAAGCGAGTCGCCCGGGGGCTCAAAAAGGCCGTACCCTGCAAGCGCATAGCCAATGGCGTCCTAGGGCTGGAGGTCCCCCACGCGCACCTGCACCTGGTTCCCATCCGGGAAGAAGGGGATTTCCGGTTCGGTAAGGTGGTGCCCGTAACTGACGAGCGTATGGAAGAGCTGCGGCGGGAAATTGCGGATGCTATTGACTCCACGGGCCAGGACTAAAAGTCGGGGGGCAGTAGATCTTTGAAGTGACCGTTGAGTTGCGCCCGCTCGCGGATGCCTAGCGGATCACCGAGTTGGGGCTTGATCTTTTTCAGGTGATTCAGTAGGTAAGCCTGCCGCTTTTCCGCCGACTGCAGCGTTAGCAGGGCGTATTCCTGTTCCAGCGTCAGCCCAACGTAGTGGCAGATCTCGTAGGTTTGGAAGCCTGCTTCCGCCGGTCTGATCGCCCGGTCGATGTTCAACCGCCGGTAGATCTGACGGGTTAGCCGAACGATTTCCCGGTTCAGTTGCACATTCTCCTCTTCGTGCTCGGGATCGAGAAATTCGACCTGGCCGGATGGATAGAGCTTATCCGGCCCTTCCCGCTGAAAGTTTTCGATGCGAAAGACACGCGTTCCCGTCGTGCGGATATCGCTTTCCCCGGAGGGATAGCGTTTGACCACTTCCTCCAGCGACACTTCTGTGGCAATGGGCTGAAGCTGACCATCGATGACGGTGGGTACGCCGAAGCGTATACCCTCGTTTTCGGCGTCGGTTACCAGTTGGCGGTAGCGAGGCTCGAAAATGTGTAGATTAAGCGATTCGCCGGGATAGACGACGAGTTGGAGCGGAAAAAGGGCCAGCGTTTGCATATACGGGCACAACGCATATCCCCGTTAAGTTGCTTACTTTGTATTCGATTAACCCGATCACCTTACCCACTGTCTCTCAAAAATCATACGCTCACCTACGGGTTGCAGAAATTGCTTTACCTGCCCCTCAGTCTTTTTCTGCTGAGTCTGGTCTGCTTCGCCCTGTCGCGCGCCATCCCCACCGACCCGGTAAGTGACCGGATGACGGTAGAGGGAATCCGGCCGGGATTGAACGACCCCGAAGCGTACGAAAGAACCTACCGCCGGCAGTCCCGCCGCCTGGGTTACGATTTGCCCGTTTTTTACTTCACCCTGGGCAATGCCGCTTTACCCGATACCCTTCACCGCATCATACCCCGTAGCCGTCGTTTACAGATCAGGCAACTGGCTCTGCAATATGGCAACTGGCCCCGGGTACAAGACTTTTACAAGGAATTAACCCGCGCGGCCAAATCCAACGCGGGCCCCATCACGGCCGCCGCCCGGCGCATACTACTGCGCACGGATCCGGCATACATCAGCCGGGAGCTGGACCGAATCGAGGGCGACGCCAATGCCGCTAACCTGCTGGCGGCCTACCGAAGCATGATCTCGGAACCCGCTACGCAACGAATTCTCATTCCCCGCTTCACCTGGCATGGTACCCGTAATCAATATCACCGCTACCTGACCGGACTGCTCAGCGGGGATCTAGGGGTCTCCTATACGGACGGCCGACCGGTAGCGGAGAAAATTGCCGCGGCCGCACCCGGGACAGCTATTCTCAACGGGGTTACCCTCTTTCTGGTGTATCTGTTGGCCGTACCGCTTGGTCTGTATATGGCGAACTACCGCGGGTCCGCTTTCGATCGCTGGACCACTTTCATCACCTTTTTGGCTTTTGGCCTGCCGGCATTCTGGATTGCGACCTTACTGGCTAACTTTTTCACTACGCCGGCCTTCGGCATGAACGTATTTCCGAGTACCAGTATGGGCTACGGGTTCGTCCCGGATGGCGCTAGCTGGCTCACGGCCTTTCGCATACGGGCCGCCCATTTGCTGCTTCCGGTCTTTTGTCTGGCCTACCCGAGTTTTGCCTATGTTTCTCGTCACCTGCGCTCCGCCGCGATAGAAGAAATGGATCGCCCGTACGTCCGGACGGCTTACATGAAGGGACTCTCGGGCGGGGAAGTGCTCTGGAAACACATATTCCGAAACGCTTCCTTCCCGCTCGTTACGCTGCTCGGTAGTCTTTTACCGGGTCTGCTTGCGGGCAGTGTCCTGATCGAGCAGATCTTTAACCTGCCCGGAATGGGCGAACTGCTCTACCGCAGTGCGAATGCCCGTGACTGGCCGGTGATCATCGCGCTGGTCCTGATCAACGGCTTACTTACCGTCATCGGGCTGGTGTTGGCTGACGTCGGATATACGCTGCTTGACCCCCGGGTCAAGCTCGGTAAACATCCGCCACGATGAGGAGTGGACGTTGGGCATATTATTTTCTCGGATTCATGCTGGCCGTTGCGCTGCTGGCTAATGTCCTGGCAAATGACTATCCCCTCGTGTCCGTCTACCCGGAGGGCGTCTATTTCCCCGCCGTATTCAAGTCGGACCGTTTTGCCACGCGCACCCTCGGGCCGGCGGAGTGGGTGCTCTTGCCTCCGGTACCCTTTGATGCTTCCACCACCGATTTCGATCAGTCCGTCGTCCCTCCCTTCGAGACCCCGCCTGCCGGGGCGTCACGCCATTTACTGGGTACGGACAACTTCGGTCGCGATACCCTCGCGGGGCTCATCAACGGTACGAGGGTGGCTGTCTTCGTGGGCCTGGGAAGCCTGATGATATCCCTCCTGATCGGAATCCCGTTAGGGGCGGTGGCTGGGTTTTTCGGAAACTCGGGCCTCCAGCTTAGCCGGGCAAACCGCATAGCCATCGGGTTCGGATCGGTGGTGGGGATAAGCTACGCCGTTGCCTGTCTGCTGCCGCTGGTTGGCTTCGGATTCCTGTTTATCCTGATGCTGCTGCTTACGGTTGCCGTGGCCGTATCGGTCTTGTGGATGGTGTTATGGCCGCTACGTCGGAAGTTCGCCTGGTGGCGACAAGCTGGCGGACTGCCGGTTGACTGGCTCGTCTTGTTGTTGCTGGAACTGGCCGTCAGTATACCGGGGCTTGTTTTGCTCATTGCTATCCTGTCGTTCTTCGTCCGTCCGCCGCTTTACTTGCTGGTAGTCATCATCGGATTGCTGGGCTGGACGCCCATCGCGCGATTCCTTCGGGCCGAACTGTTGCGGATACGCGAGTTACCCTACATCGCAGCGGCACGTATGGGTGGGGTAGGGGAGTTGCGCCTACTTATCCGGCATGCCCTTCCGAATGCTACCGGTCCGGTAGTGGTCGTTGCCTCCTTCATGGTCGGGACAAGCATCCTGGCGGAAGCCATGCTGAGCTTCCTGGGGATCGGCGTTCCTGCTGATCAGGTTACCTGGGGCAGTCTATTACACGATGCCAGGAGCTTACCATTCGCCTGGTGGCTGGCGGTCTTTCCGGGCCTACTCCTCACGCTTACCGTACTGGCCTGCAATAGTCTGCACCGGTCGGAGTAGGACCCCCTCCGCCGTATCTTTGACGAATGGACAACGAGCAATTGGCCATCCGGACCAGCTACTTCAGTATCGTTGGGAATGCCGCCCTGGCGCTCATCAAGGGGGTTGCCGGCTTATTCGGCAACTCCTACGCGCTGATTGCTGATGCCATCGAGTCGACCACCGATATTTTCAGCTCCTTTATGGTGTTGCTCGGTCTGCGTTACGCCCGCCGACCCGCGGATGACAACCACCCCTACGGCCACGGGAAAATCGAACCGCTTATCACCTTCATGGTGGTTGCCTTCCTCGTTTTCTCGGCTACCGTGATCGCCTTCGAAAGCCTCGAGCATATCCAGACACCCCACCAGGTGCCCGAAAGCTGGACACTTATCGTCCTGGGCGTCATTATCCTGTGGAAGGAAATTTCGTACCGCTATGTACTCCGACGGGGTATCGAAAGCGGGAGCAGCTCGCTCCAGGCCGATGCGTGGCACCATCGCAGCGATGCCATTACCTCCGTAACCGCCTTCATCGGGATCACGATAGCCCTGATCGGCGGACCGGGTTACGAAAGCGCGGACGATTGGGCCGCCCTTTTCGCCTCCGCCTTCATTCTCTACAATGCCTACCTCATATTTCGCCCCGCCCTGGGCGAGATCATGGACGAGCACCTTCACGACGACCTGATCGAGGAAATCCGGCAAATCGCCCAGCGCGTGGAGGGCATTGAAGACACCGAGAAGTGCTACGTCCGTAAATCGGGGATGCGCTACCACATTGACCTCCACGCCCACGTGCGCGGCGAACTGACCGTCCGCGAAGGACACGACATCGCCCACCGCCTACAGGACGAACTACGCGGCGCCCTTCCCCAGCTCGGGCAGGTACTCATCCACATCGAACCGGCTTAAAGCATCCGGACCGCCTACGTCCAATTTTGCGGCGGAGCGCAGGTAGAAAACATGTTCTTGGCCGGAGGCTTGATGATTACCATCCGGCTTCGGTGGCTTTTTGAAGCCCTGCGCTGCTACCGGAGGCCGGACACGCTCCGAGTTCTCGTGCTGCTACCGGAGGCCGGACACTCGCAGGTCGCCTACTTCGTACGGCCACACTCCGAGGTCCTGAGCTGCTTCCCCTTTCGGGAATAGCACCAGGACCCGCAAGTGTACGTAGGACCTCGTGGTGTCCGGGTCGGACACGCTCCGAGGTCTTGCGCTGCTACCGGAGGTCGGACGCTCGCAGGCCGCCTACTTCGTACGGCCACACTCCGAGGTCCTGAATTGCTTACCGTTTCGGGAAATAGCATCAGGACCCGCGAGAGTACGTAGGACCTCGTGGTGTCTGGGTCGGCCACATTCCGAGGTCCTCAGCTGCTACCGGAGGCCGGACACTCGCAGGTCGCCTACTGCGTACGGCCACACTCCGAGGTCCTAAGCTGCTTCCCCCTTTCGGGAAAATCACCAGGACCCGCGAGTGTAAGTAGGACCTCGTGGTGTCCGGGTCGGGCAAACTCCGAGGTCTTGCGCTGCTACCGGAGGCCGGACACTCGCAGGTCGCCTACTTCGTACGGCCACACTCCGAGGTCCTGAACTGCTTCCCCTTTCGGGGAATAGCATCAGGACCCGCGAGTGTACGTAGGACCTCGTGGTGTCCGGGTGTCCGGGTCGGACACGCTCCGAGTTCTTGCGCTGCTACCGGAGGCCGGACACTCGCAGGTCGCCTACTTCGTACGGCCACGCTCCGAGGTCCTGAATTGCTTCTCCTTTCGGGAAATAGCATCAGGACCCGCGAGTGTACGTAGGACCTCGTGGTGTCCGGGTCGGCCACGCTCCGAGGTCTTGCGCTGCTACCGGATGCCGGACACTCGCAGGTCGCCTACTTCGTACGGCCACACTCCGAGGTCCTGAGCTGCTTCCCCGTCCGGAAATAGCACCAAGACCCGCGAGAGCTCGCTTGACCTCGTGGTGTCCGGATACAAGAGAAGCAGGCAGAGCGTTCCGAAGCCCGCACCCATTGACTACCTTTGCCCCATGTCCAGTAAATACGAGCAGCGGGGCGTGAGCGCCACCAAATCCGAAGTGCACCAGGCTATTCAAGGTCTTGATAAGGGACTTTACCCGAAAGCCTTCTGTAAAGTCCTGCCGGACGTGGTCGGCGGCGACGAGGAGTGGTGCAACGTCATGCACGCCGATACGGCGGGCACCAAGACCAGCCTCGCCTACCTCTACTGGCGGGAAACCGGCGACCTGAGTGTGTGGGAAGGCATCGTCCAGGATAGCCTGGTGATGAATCTGGACGATATGGGCTGCATCGGTGCCGTCAACAATATCCTGATTTCTTCTACGATCGGGCGGAACAAAAACCGTATCCCGGGGGAGGTCCTTAAGACGATCATTCAGGGGGCGGAGAAGTTCAAGGACCGGATGGCCGAGCAGGGAGTAGGACTGCACCTTACCGGGGGAGAGACGGCCGACGTCGGCGATATCGTCCGAACGATCGACGTGGGCTACACTACCTTCGCCCGGTTACGACGCGATGAAGTGATCGTAAACTACATCCGCCCCGGCAATGTCATCGTCGGGTTGGCCAGCTACGGGCAGGCGACCTACGAGGATGCTTATAACGGGGGAATGGGCAGCAACGGCCTGACCAGTGCTCGCCACGATGTTTTTAAAAAGGACTACGCGGAGAAGTATCCCGAAAGCTTCGATCCGGAGGTACCGCGTGAGGTGGTCTACACCGGAAGCCGCTCGCTGACCGAAGCCATAACGGTTGACGGACAAAAGACTACGGTAGGGAAGCTCGTGCTTAGCCCTACGCGGACCTATTTGCCGGTTTTGAAAAGGTTACTGGAGGAAGTCGGGCCCGGCATCAGCGGACTGATCCACTGCACCGGTGGAGCGCAGACCAAGGTCATCAAGTTCATCGACGAGGACGTGGTGGTCGTAAAGGACAAGCTGTTTCCCGTTCCCCCGCTTTTTGACCTGATCCGCAAGGAGAGCGGCACGGACTGGCGGGAAATGTACCAGGTATTCAACATGGGCCACCGGCTGGAGGCTTACGTTGGGGAGCGGGACGCGCAGACGGTAATCAACATCGCCACGGCATTCGGCATCGATGCCCGCGTGATCGGCCACGTAGAACTGGGCGAAAAAGCGGAAGTGCGCGTTACCACGCCCGAAGGAGTGGAAACATACACCGAATAGTCTCCACGGTAATAGAAAACTACTGCTGGTAACGGTTGAAGGGAACTTCGTTGACCCAGTGTAGTCCCCGGTTGATGCCGAACAAACGGACATCTACCGCCTCGGTTTGAATGGATACCGTTTCACTATCGGTGCGGCCGCTTAGCTCCATGCCGGTATCCGTCAGGTTGTAATGTAGTGCCATGTAAAACTCGCCGGTGCTCATATGTAGCAACTGCAAGTTTTGCTGACTGGAGTCTATATCACATCTATAGGGGACGATGGTGTCATCGAGTAGGATCACGACGGCGGAATGAGCGCGGTCGAAGATTATGCGCTTCCAATAGCGAGTATTGGTGACCAATGGCGCCAGCACCTCCTCATTAATTTGCATTTCGGCCACCTCATAAACCCCGTAAAGGGGTGACTTCTGTCGGAAATCAGCCATCATGGCCAGACTCGACCGGATCGTGAAAAAACAAAGGGCGGTAATGATAGTATACTTCGCGACGGATAGTATTCGGTCTCCCCGTATAGAAAGCTGTGGGCCGCGGGCGGGGTGGGGTGCTATCGGTTGATTGGTTATAAAGCCCCATAATCGTGTTCGGTCAGACCATATAATGACGAGCGACAGAAGAATAAGCTGAGCACTGAAGACCTTCACCGGTACATCGTAGCTCACGTTCAACATGAAGACGTGGCTCATAATACCCAGCGTGAACAGCGCACCGGCGGTGCGGGTCCGCCGGGGTAGCAGAAGCACACCGGCGATAACTTCCAGCAGACCGGTAAAAATGACATAGGGCCGGGAGTAACCCATGAACGTCCATAGCAGGTGCATGGGGGAGGATCGTCCGTAGGTTTCGTAGTACGACGTTAGAAAGGGGCGTACGAATTGCATGCGGTACAACTTCGATAAGCCGTAGATTAACATGTAATACGATAGGGAAAAGGCCACCAGCAGAAGGATCCAGCGGGACCAGACGGACCGCCGCGGCCGGTCTTTCCAGATTAGCGTGATCAGTCCACCCACCACGACAGCTAGCAACAGGACGGTAAGGTGGTATACCCAATTGTACAGTCCGTCGCCGCTACCGTTATCCGTGTACCGGATAACGGGCCCGGTACCGAGCAAGTAGCGGCCAACCAGACTAACCAGGGGGTCGTAAAGCTGATGGTAGTAGGATCGGACGCCACTAAGCAGGTCGCCTACCACAAACGGAAAGGGTAGGAGGAGAAGCACCAAGAAGGCGTAAGCGGTGTTACGAAGCCAAGTCATGTCGGAACAGGGTAGTAGGAGTCACTCAAAATAATGCCTGTCGACCGGCTCGCCAATCGCTCTTGACTTCAGCCGTTCAATTGCTTGGCAAACAGCCGCGAGATATCCTTGAAGGCCTTAAATTCCAGGGCGTTGCCCGCCGGGTCATAGAAGAACATGGTGTATTGCTCCCCCGGTAGCCCTACGAAGCGAACGTAGGGTTCGATCTCGAATTGGACCCCGTGACCGCGCAGCCGTTCGGCAAAGGTTTCGAACTGCTCCCATTCGAGCACTACGCCGAAGTGAGGGACCGGCACGTGTTTGCCATCTACCTCATTGCGGTGATCGGGCTGCTCCTTCTTAGGGGCAAGGTGGGCCACGAGTTGGTGACCGAAAAGGTCGAAGTCGATCCACTCCGTATCGGTACGCCCCTCGGGGCAGCCGAGTACGGTTCCGTAAAAGTGGCGGGCGGCTTCGAGGTCATCGACGGGGGCGGCTAAATGGAAGGGTTGCATAGGAGAACGGCTTTTGAAGGGCGACAAAATCGCCGGAAAGCTACGGTATGACGCGCTAGTATGCGGACACTGCTAAGCCGGAATGGGTTTGGGGTAACGACCAGAGTCTTCGAAGACATTTGCCGGTGTCGTAGCACTGGTCGGTAGCCGTACCGCTTTGGGAGCAAGGTTAAATATTTAATAAGGTCTTGCCCCCCCGTGTTTATAACCCTAACTTATAGAAACCTAAAGCCGACACATGCATCTCCGACTGTTCCTCATGCTTTTTTTTGCCCTATCATTTTCCCTTTACGCTCAGCAAAACCCTTCTTCAGAAATAGAAGATTCGCCGTGGTTATTTCTCGAAGGGCGTGTATCGTGGGTATTCACGAAGATCGTCACGGGCAGAGACTACACCACCTCCGAGAATCAAAGCAGCCAGTCCGTACGACTCCTGGCAAGACGAAACCTGGGCCAACACGTAGGTATTGGTGCCGGATTCGGATTGGGTACCCGTAGTTTTCGCTTGGCGAGCACTTACGACCGCTATGTCCGGCAGAACTTCCCGCCCAACACCCCCGGGGACGAGATCAATTGGTTCAATAGACTGGATTATTCCGATATGTACGTCGAGCTACCACTTGAAGTACGCGCAAGCCTCATTCCGATAGGGAAGGGGAGGATATACCTGAAGGGGGGAACCACCTGGCTGATTCCCGTTCATACCCGCAACAGCAATTATCGTGTATTGGAGAATCAGCCCGAACCCACCCTGATGCCGGATGCGCGGCTGGAATCTCCGGTCACTAATTTTCTAAACGCCGGCATCGGTTTCCTGGTGAAGGATGATCCGGCCTACGAGTGGTATCTCGAGTTATGCTACGATTGGGCTGCCGCGAGTACCGTGAGACCAGTCGAACCCGATCAGCAAGACCCTCGGAGTCGCCACTTCCCCGAATTACGGGCTCAGCAAGTCGGCATCCTCTTCGGAATCGGGTTCTAGAAAGTCCGGATGAATAAACACTACCGCGTCCCGTTTCGCCGGAAATCGTCCCGGCCGAAACGCCAACCCAGGCCGATAAACCAGTAGCCGCCCGTCCCGGCTTTGTCGCCGTAGTATCGGTAGCGGAACCCCGTTTCGAGGCCGAAGGCATTGAAGCGGGCCGACGTATAGTCGTTGCTGAACGGAAGGTTTGGTACGTACTTACCCAGGCGGAAGGAATAGTGGATGACCACGCCGGTGTGCAGGCCGCGGTACTGCACCCATCCTTCCTCGTCATCCGGGTCGATACGGTTGGCGGCATTGAGTAGGCCGTAGGCAACCTCCGGCCGTACGGACAGGTAAGATTTGTCTCGCAAGAGCAGGAGGTAATCGAGCATACCGCCGGCAAATAAGCCCGAACTCCACTCGTCGCGTTCCGGGAAGGGGTCGTCCGGAAAGCTGCGGTGACGGTCGTTACCTTCCAGACCCAATATCACGCCCGCGCCTATTCGATCCGACCACCGACCGCCGATGGTGACGTCTAGCCCGA
This sequence comes from Lewinella sp. IMCC34191, assembly GCF_003390935.1. Classification (GTDB taxonomy): domain Bacteria; phylum Bacteroidota; class Bacteroidia; order Chitinophagales; family Saprospiraceae; genus Neolewinella. Next base: position 79,231 of record NZ_QNQZ01000001.1, read on the forward strand.
AGCCACCGCTGAGGTAGGTGCCCGCATTACCCGTGTAATTGCTGTAATAGATATTCATATCCACGAACACCGCGTTCCGGCTACGGTAGAAGCTCTTGCGTAAACTATCCGTATTCATCTTGGCCGGTAGATTACCGTAGATTCTTTCCCACTGAAATTGGCCTTCTCCGAAACGAGGGAAAGTAATCCAGAACAGATACTCACCGCCTTCCGGGGAGTCTCCTCTTTTAGCCGGCTCGAAGTAGGTCAGCCGCCCCGTCGCCTCCACCAGCCGATCGAAAATGGCCGGGCTTTCAAAACCCCGGGCGTAATTCAGGTAGGGCTCCCCAATCTCATCAACATAGAAGGCTAGTTCCACCAGGCTTCCCTGTAAAGAATCCCACTGGGCCGGCGACCAATCGAGGTTGATATAATAGCCGGCCAGGTCGCTCAGCTCCATGCGGGGAATGGGCGGGGAGTAGGTGGTATCAGCCTGAGCCTGCAATGCTGTCGTACCGATCAGCAGAAAGAGCGACAAGAATACTTTCATGGGGCAATTAATGTATCCGGAAGCGTCTCCGTAAGTGGGGGGGCGGGGTAGGCTACTTCCCATTAACAGATGGTGGCTCATCGTGAGTTGGCGTGCGAGCGGCGCTATTTTCTGGCCTGCCGACTGATCTCCCAAACCGCCATGCCCGCGCTGACGGCAACATTCAGGCTGTGCTTGGTACCGAACTGCTGTATTTCGATGGTTCCGCTGGCGGCATCGATAACTTCCTGTCGAACGCCGTTAACCTCATTTCCGACGACAAGGTATAGCGGTAGCGGATCGGCCAGACGAAAGTCTTGCAATGGCGTACTTCCATGTGTTTGTTCAAGGCATTGTACCTGCGCTCCGCCGCCCAATAACTCGGTTACCAGATCCACGCAGTCCTCGTGGTAAGACCAGGAGACGGTTGCCGTGGCCCCCAGGGCGGTCTTCAGAATATCGCGGTGGGGTGGGGTAGCGGTGATGCCGCAGAGGTAGACGTGGCCGAGGGCAAAACCGTCCGCGGTCCGGAAAAGGCTGCCGACGTTGTTGGCCGAGCGAATATCATCCAGGATCAAGCCGAACGGTAGCTTATTCGCGGCGGTAAAATCCTGCGGCGACATTCTCTTGAGTTCCGCCATCGTTCGCTTTCTGCGCTGTCCAGTCATACCGCAAATGTAATGGGGCCTCCCCGATTCATCGGAGAGGCCCCACTAAAAGGCTGAAAGACTTACAGACTAGTTACCCAGGTAATTCTTGAGCAACTTGCTGCGATTAGCCCCACGCAGTTTGTTGATGGCCTTGTCTTTGATTTGGCGCACCCGCTCGCGGGTCAGGCCGAATTTCTCGCCGATATCCTCGAGGCTCATGGGGTGCTCGACGCCGATGCCGTAGTAGAGCTTGATGACGTCGCACTGCCGTTCGGTGAGGGTGCCGAGGCTGCGGTCGATCTCGCGGCGCAGGGATTCTTTATACTCCAGGGCGGAGTCGGTGCCGGGGGTAGCAGTGTTGGCCAGTACGTCCAGCAGGCTGTTGTCTTCACCTTCCACGAAGGGGGCGTCCATACTGACGTGTCGCGCGGCGACGCCGAGCGTTGTTTCCACTTCGTCGGCGTTGATTTCCAACTGTTCGGCGAGTTCCTCGCTGCTGGGCTCCCGCTCGAAAGTCTGCTCGAGCTGGCTGAAGGCTTTATTGATCTTGTTCAGGCTACCTACTTTGTTCAGGGGTAGACGGACGATCCGGCTCTGCTCGGCGAGGGCTTGCAGGATGGACTGGCGAATCCACCATACGGCATAGGAGATAAACTTAAAACCACGGGTCTCGTCGAAGCGCTGAGCGGCCTTGATCAGACCGAGGTTGCCCTCGTTGATGAGGTCGGAAAGGCTGAGGCCCTGATTCTGGTATTGCTTGGCTACAGAGACGACAAAGCGCAGGTTGGCTTTGGTAAGCTTTTCCAGAGCAATCTGGTCGCCCTGTTTGATCCGCTTGGCGAGATCGACTTCCTCCTCGGGGGTCAGCAGGTCTACTTTACCAATTTCTTGCAGGTATTTTTCAAGCGACTGACTTTCGCGATTCGTTATCGACTTCGTTATCTTAAGCTGTCTCATCTATAGGGGGACGTTTTCTGAAATTGGCCGCAAAATTACGGGATAAATGCTACTAAATCAATACCCTGCGGGCTCAATATGACATAACGAGTAGGTAACACTATAAGGAAACAATAGGTTGGGGGGCTATAAACTTTTGGTAGTCTCGTTTATATTACCTTATTTGCCCGACACTCTTTTTCCCAAGCCCCTGATATGGAACGTGTTAAGTTTACCTCCGAGTTCATTTTTCGTGCCTCGCCCAGTATTGTCTACCAGTTTCTCACCGATCCGGCCTGTTTGACGCGCTGGTTCTGTGATGAAGTTGATATCAACGATAGTACCTACACCTTTGTTTGGAGCGGCTCGCCGGAAGCTGCCGAATTGATTGAAGACAGTGAGGGGGACATGGTCCGTTTTGCGTGGGAAGACGCGGACGATGAGGACGAGTATCTCGAATTCAATATCACCAAAAGCCCGGTCACGGGTGAAACCATCGTCTACGTCACCGACTTCGCCGACGACGACGAAGTAGAGGATCAGAAAGCGCTCTGGGACACGCAGCTGACGCGCATGCGTGCAGAGATGGGCGGATAATGATCACGGTATACCTGGGCCTGAGTTTCTCCGGGCCGATCCTGCCTTATCCGGCCGCCACTTCGACGGAAGAGTTGTTTCTGGACTACCCCGCACTGGTACAGTACCTGGAGAAGTTTTACGCTCTCAGCCGCAGCCCCGCCAACCGCGATGCCCTACGCATCGAGCAGTACCGCCAAGTTCTGCAGCAGCATCTGGAAGACGGCGACCGCCCCTTACCTTTCTACGCCGCTGCCTTCCGCGCCGATAAGATCGCCACCGCGGAGGAATTGCTTTCCCGCCGCGACGAGTTACTGGAAAACGGTTACCAGCTACACCATCCCACCAACGGCGACGTACCCGAGCGAATAGCCGTCCTGCACGAGCTGGAAGCCCTACTGCTCGAACCGGAGCGGGATTTGCCACTGCTGCCCGGCCTGGCGGACCGCCTGAACCGCCTGCTAGCCGCGCTGAAGTCGCGTAATCATCCTACGCACCGGATCGTAGTCAACGAACCCGCGAACCTGCTGCCGGGCAGTGTACGCCGACTGCTGGAAGGACTCCGGGAAGCCGGTGACCAGATCAGTTACCAGTCCGAGCTGCCGCAAATAAAGGGTGACCTCGACCTACACCGCTGGCAACGGCGGCTGCTGGCCAGCCTGGACGATGATACCGACACCGAAGCTTTCGAGCTACGGGGTGACGGAAGCCTGGTTCTGCTCCGTGCCGAACGGGAAACACATCTTGCCGCTTATCTGGCAAGGACCGTACGGGATAATCCTACGTGGCGCCCCGGCGTACTGATGACGGTCCGCAACCAGACCCTGGACAATGCGCTGATCATGGAGGGGCTGCCGAGCATGGGCATTCCATCCACCAGCCTGGCACGTCCAAGTTTGCAGGTGCTGAAGCTGGTAACTGCCTTCCTATGGGATCCCGTAGAGGTGGAGCGCATCATGGAATTCGTCAGCCTTGTTAATAAGCCGTTGGAACGCCGGCTGGGCCAACGGCTCGCGGTACATCTGGCCGATACCCCGGGGCTGTTTGGCAACCGCTGGAACTTTACCGTAGAAGAAGCCTTCCGCGAAATGGAGCAGCGCCGCTATCCGGCGGGAAGACTGCGCCGCGCCCGGGAACAGTACGATTTCTGGTTCCGGAGACGCCGCTTCCCCCGCGACGGACGAGTTCCGAAAAGTGAGGTCCGCAGCCTCTTCGTTTTCCTGCGCAATTGGGCACTCGAAGCTTACGAAGACGATAAGGACCAGAGCGGGCTACTGGTCCTGTCCGCCCAGTCCGAACGGGCCACCGAACTATTGGACGCTCAGCCCGAGGCGGATCTGTCTTACCTCGAAGTGGAGCGTCTCGTACGGACCATCTACCAGCCTGCCCCTACCCAGTTCCGACAGCCGGAGCAGGGGGCATTGCGGGTCTGTTTCCACCCCGCGGCGGTTACCCGAATCGCGCCCGACAGTCAGGATCCGCTCGACCGGCTGGTCTGGTGGGATTTTATTGAGACGGATCCGACGTACTTCTTCAGCCGCTATTACCCACCGGAACTGGACTATCTACGCGGCCAGGGTTGCCATTTGGTTACTCCCGATCAACGCAACAGGCTGCGTCACTGGCAGAACCTGCAGCCGGTATTGAACGGTGAGAAACAACTGGTTCTTTGCGTCCCTCAGCGCGTGGACGGCTCCGAGATGGAAAGCCATAGCCTGATGGGGGATCTGGAGGCGGCCTTCAGTGGCGATAGTCTCGAACGGATAACCGTCCGCATCGACGAGGGCGGCCGCCCGGAAGACCTTTTCAGTGAGCTTACTCTTCCGCACTTCGAGCCGATCAGCATCCGCCAACTCTCTCCGCCGGTGCCCCTGGTGCATCTTTCCCGCCCGGAAGCGATGACCGCGCGGGAGGAGGAGACGCCATCCTCTATTGACGATCTGCTGTATTATCCCCATAAGTGGGTATTCCGACACCAGCTCCGGTTGAAGTCCACCCCGATTTTATCCATCGCAAATGAAAATCGTTTGCGGGGAAATCTCAGCCACCTCTTCGTGGATGAGTTGCTGCAGGAAATCACGCGGGCTGACGAACAGTGGAATAAAGAGCAAGTCGAGCGGTGGCTCGATGAGAACGCTACCCGATTACTCCGCCAACAGGGGGCCGTATTATTGGAGTACGGCCAGGAACCGGAACGGGTCCAATTCCTCATTACGATGAAGAAGTCCGCCTGGACCCTCATCAACTACATCCAGCAGAATGGCTGGAGCATTAAGGGATCGGAGGAAAAGGTCGGAGGAGAACTCAAGCCGATGGGCGGACAAGCCGTGCAGGGTCGGGCCGACCTCGTGCTCGAACGGGAACGCAACGGCATCCGGGAGTGCGCCGTAGTCGACCTCAAGTGGCGGGGGAAAACCGTCTTCCGCAATCTCCTCCGCAACGGCAGCGATATTCAACTTAGCCTCTACGCCGAATTCTTACGCCAGCAGGGTAGTGACCGCGTCCATACGGCTTACTACATCCTGCGCGACGCCTTGATGATCTGCCGCAACGAACTGGCCTTTGAAGGAGCGGACACGGTGCCGGCTGACGATGATTTCGTAGCGGTCCAGAAGGAGACGCTTTCCAAAATTCGCCAGACCTTCGACTGGCGCTGGGAGCAGTTTGCCGACGGGCGAATCGAGGTCCGCTGCCGGGAAACCGTTCCCTTCCTGGAAGATCTGTACCAGGACTTATCGCACGATAGCCTGTTGGAAATGAAGGACGACACCTCGCCCTTCGATGACTATAAAAGTTTAATCGGGCTGATTCGTTAACCGGTAATTTCCATGAAGGTGCCGGTGGTCAGGTAGCGCATGATGTACACGAGCGCGATGCTCACCAACAGGCCGAAAGTCACCTTGCCGAGGTCGCTGAAGATGTTGCGGAAGGCCGCGCTGAGGTTCTTTTGCCCCGGTTTGGTTTCCAGGTAGGCAACACCGGCCCGGGCGACCATGACCACCGCCATGACAACGATCACGAGGTTATCGACGGCGTCGCGGAGGTAAACTACGTAGCCGATCAGCAGCAGGATGACGACGTTCAGCGCCATACCGAAGAAGTAGGCCGTTTTGGCCCGGGGACGGTCACTGGGCTCGTCATCCAGTTCCAGGCGGTAGCGGATGGCAATTTCTCGGCCGGCGAGAAGGCCGAGGAACACCCAGGTGGTGGACATCGGTACGTTGCTGAATTCCTTGAAGAAGAGCAGGATGATCCCGTAGATGAAATCGATGAGCGTAGCCGACCGGATATCCGTCGTATTGGTTTTCGCCTTGACGATCTTCTGGATGTTGCCACCCTTACTGTAAAAGATCACGGCCAGCATGGTCAGGAGGATGACCAGTGAAATGATGATCTCCGAAATGTGGAGAGACCGGGGGAGGTAAACGAAGATATTGGCGAAGTCCTGAATCAACCACTGTCCCCACAGGAAACCCGTCGAACCCCATTGGAGCACCGTCCAGGTACGCTGGCCTCCGGGGCTCATCTCGGAGTTGATGAATCGCTTATCCAGCCAACGGGTCACGAGTTGCCAGACGATGATCGCGGCGCAAAACGCCAGTGCGTAGCCCAGGATGGACTTCATGGTCATGTCAAATAAACCCTTGGGTTTAAAGAAGGTCAGAATGAGGAAGGAAGTCGAGACCGGTATACCGGTGCGCGTCAGCAGCATCAACACCAGCGGCGGAAGAAGATAGGGCCAGCCCATATCCTCCACGTAGGCGTAAGACTCCAGGCGACCGTAGCTGACGTCACCGTCGTACTGGCTCCAACCGTAGAGGAGGGTAGCGGCGAGAATGGAACCGGCAAAGGCCCAGAGTACGTACCACTTTTTGTCCTCGTTGGAGGAGAGGAACGTGCCTAACGTTTGAATGGAATCATTACCCACTACGGCGTAACCGGCTAGAATAAAACCGGCCCACATGATAACCAGGGATATATCCATTCGATGATTTGCTAGAAGACGGTGGTGGAAGACGGTTAAGGCGACGCAAGTTCGTTACGGGGTGTAAACTGTAGGTTAAGTATCCTTGCGGGCCTCTCTTCCGGCCATACTTCGGCTAAATCGCCAGGATGCTCGCCATCCGGATCAATTCTTCCTGAGGCTTCTTCTCCTTGGTAATGGCATCTTCGAACGGGTGCGTGGTGACCTGTCCGTTGACGATGCCGACCGCCACGTTTTCCTGGCCTTCCAGCAGAATCTCGACCGCGGCGTGACCGAGGCGGCTCGCCAGCAGGCGATCGGCGGCGGTAGGGGAACCGCCGCGCTGCAGGTGACCGATGACCGTCACCTTGGGCTCCATACTGGCCAGCTCGTGCTGGATCTTTTCGGCGATACCGGTGGCGCCTCCCATCGGGTGCCCTTCCGCTACGATGACGACGCTAAATAACTTGCCGCGGGCCTTATTCTTCCGCAGGACGGACTTCAGGTCCTCCAGATTGGTTTCCGCCTCGGGGATGAGCACGCTGCTGGCCCCGGAACCGATCGCCGTGTATAGAGCGATGTAACCGGAATTGCGGCCCATGACCTCCACGAAAAACAGGCGGTTGTGGCTGTCCGCCGTGTCGCGAATCTTGTCCACCGCGTCGATAGCCGTATTGACGGCCGTGTCGAAGCCAATGGTATAGTCGGTTCCGTAAAGGTCGTTATCGATCGTACCGGGTATGCCGATGAAGGGGACGTTGAACTCCTCGCTGAAAATTTTGGCCCCGGTAAATGTTCCGTTCCCTCCGATAGCGATACAGGCATCAATGTCGTAGGCCTTGAGGTGGTCGTGCGCCGCCTGTCTACCTTCTTTGGACATAAAGCGCATGGAGCGAGCGGTCCGGAGCATGGTACCACCGCGTTGGATGATGTTGGCTACGTCGCGGCGCTCCAGCCGCTGAAAGTGGCCGTCGATCATCCCTTCGTAGCCACGTTCGATACCGTAGACGTGCAACTTGTTCCAGGCGGCGGTCCGGACCACGGCCCGCAGGGCGGCATTCATACCGGGAGCGTCTCCTCCGGAGGTGAATACGGCAATACGTCGGATATCCTGTCTTTTCATAGGCTAACTGGGGGAGTGGTAGTCGGCGAGTGCCTCAATGGGTTTATGGATAAATCGGCCGGCGGTGAGGTCGCGTTCGTGCAGCGCGGCCAGCAAGATATCTTTAAAGTGAAAGGCAATACTACCGATGAAATGCACCGGAAGCTCGAGGTGGCCCTTATACTTTCGGACGTGACGGTCGAGGAATTCGGCGAAACTAGTGAATACGATCTTTTGAATAAGCGGGTGGTCGGTATGTTCACCCATGAAGCGGGTAAAGCCGGCCAGATAGGTATTCGGCATCTCCGATTCGTACACATTGTTGATTACCGTCATCCGGTCCGCCGTAGTGTAATTTTCGAAAGCCTCGTTCAAGTCGTCGTCCAGTTCGCGGTAAAAGTAAGAACGGAGAAACGCTTTTCCGAGGTGCGACCCGCTGCCTTCGTCACCGAGCATGTAGCCCAGGTTGGTAACGTTGTCGATGACCTCCTTTCCGTCGTACAGGCAGGTATTACTGCCCGTGCCCAGGATACAGGAAATACCCGGGTCGTCACCACAGGTGGCCCGGGCGGCACCGAGCAGGTCGTGCATCACTTCCACCTTGGCACCCGGCCAAGCATTGTTGATGCAGTCGAAGATGACCTTCTTGCGGCGAAAATCCCAGCATCCCGCTCCGTAGTAGTGGACTTCGTTGACGTGCACCTTGGGAAGAAGGTCTTCGGATAGCTTCTGGACCTCATTGTGGAGCAGGTCGACCGGGTGCACGACAGGGTTAAAGCCCCGCGTACTGACGTATAATTTATCGCCCTCCTGGGGTAATAATACCCAGTCGGCTTTGGTAGAACCGGAATCTGCAACAAGTATCATGATATCGACTATTAAATTACGAAGGTAGTGTAAAACTGACACTAAGCCGCCCCCGGTCGGTGAGTCAGCCTGACGTCTCAGGGTGCGTAAGTTACACTTGTCGCCGTTCATGGTAAGCGGGTAAGTGACGCGGGCGCATTACCCGTTTTATGCATCGGGAAATGGGGTAAGGTAGAATGGCTTCCTAGGGGCCGGACGGGTCAGACAAACCTTGAAACGGTAGGAGAGGCACCGGAAAGCCATTTTATGAAACAAATTGTTTGTTTTATAAAAATTGTATACTATCTTTGTGTTGGCCTACGGGCCGGCAGCAGGTTCCAGCTTTAGATACCGACACCTTCAAAACAACTCAAGACATGCCTGCTCCTCAAATTTCCTCCTCCGATCTCGGACGCCGCCTTGCTCGTCTGGTCGACTATCTAGTACACTACTCCGTCGAAGTGGTACTCCTCTGCATCATCCTGTATGTATGTATTAGCCGGGGTCTATCCGTCGAGGTCGCCGTCCATGACCCGCTATCTTCTCAGGTCAATCCTACTCCAGTGCTGACCGAAGCCGGTGTTGGTGCTTGGTTCACCGTGCTCAGCGACCGATTGATGAATGGCTTCGATACCCAGGTCAGCGATCGCATTTACACCGTAGCGGACGACACCGACGAAGGTTTGGATGAGTTTACCAGCGTAGCCCGGACCGACGACCCTGCCCCCCACATCAGTAATCTCACTTTGGTGCTGAGTCCCGATTACGGTGAGCGAAAGGGCCTGGACCCTCGCATCATTGCCGGGAAAAAGCAACGGGTGACCGATTACATCCGCCGCCACGAAGCCGCCGCCCGGCGGGAAATGAGCGAATTTGGCATCCCGGCCAGTATCACCCTGGCACAGGCCTTATTGGAAAGCAATGCCGGAGATAGCAAACTCGCGGTCAACAGCAACAACCACTTCGGTATCAAGTGCCGCAGCAAGTGCCTGGGCTGTACCTGCCGAAACTACGGTGACGACACCCGCTACGACATGTTTCGCGTATTCGACTCCGTAGCCGATTCCTTCCGCGAGCACAGTATTCTTCTAAATACGCCACGGTATGCAAAACTAAAGAAGCACGGTAGCGACTACGTGAAGTGGGCGCACGGGTTAAAGGCCTGCGGCTACGCTACCGATCCTAAGTACGGACACAAGCTCATCACCATTATCGAGAATTTGGGCTTGCATCGCTACGACCGGGCCGGCGTCTGATTCCGGCGGAGGAAGCAGTTGGTACGCGAATTCATCGAGTAGTGGTATGCTTCTGATCGCTCTGCCGGCCCCTTACCAGAAGCTTTAGATGATGCCGATGTCTTCGGTCAGCAGGTAGCCGGTTCGTCCGTCGCCCAATTGCACTTTTACATAGCTGTTTACCTGGTCGGTGATGTACAGCTTCACTCCTTCGGTCAGTTCCGCCTCAACGGATCCATCGGCGGTGGGTGATACGCGTAGTGTCGCGGTTTGAAGAAGGATGGCTTCGTCCGAGCGCTCCAGTGAGTGGACACGACTTTGTCCCAGACCGTAAAACAGTATGGCCAGTAGCGCACAGAGTAACGCACCGGGAAGCAGGGCAAACCTTCGTTTCTCCTCCATTCCCTCTCTGCGAAGGTACCACCAGACCAGGCCGGCGACGGCCAGCCACCAACTGATCAGCGCCAGAATGAAGGTAGTTGTACTACCCAGTAACGCACCCGCTCCGCGCCAGGCCCGGATTAAGAAGAATTCGGAGACGGCCGGTGTCGCGATGCCGGCTGACTGCCGCACGAAGGCCAGGTTATTTATCAGATCCGCATTGGCGGGTTGTAGTCTTAGGCCGCGTTCGTAGGCTAAAATGGACCGGCCGGGATTTCCAGCTTCAAAATGCGCGTTACCCTGGGCGAGATAAAAATTCGGGCCGACTGAGCCACGCTCTTCCAGGCTATCCAAAATTTGGGATGCCAAACGGTAATCCTCGGATCCGATGGCCTGTTCGGCACTTATAAGGGAGTAATCAATCTGGCCGGGGAGAACACCCGGTAAAAAGAGCAGCAGTAGTGTTAGCAGCGTAGCCGCAAGGGTCAGGTGGCGCGCGCTTTGCCATCCGGTACGATCATCGACGGGGGAGAGCACCACAAAGGCGGGTTGGGAGGTAGGTGGGCTAAAGGAGTCCAAACGGGCTGGCGGCATGGGGCAAAAATAACTAGCGTTCGCCGGCTTCGAATAAAATCACGTCCGGTTCCCGTGACGGACCCGTTGAAAAGAGGTCCTCGAGGCTTTTCGGCTTGCGGTCCGCTTCCCACCGGAAGCCGTCCAGGCGGAAGGCATCGTGGTCCACCGCATCCATCGGATCGAGACGTCCGGACGGTGCACTCAGGAATTTGATTCGATTCACTGCCCCGGCGTCGAAGTAAAGGATCATAGCGCTACACGCGGTCTTGTTGACCCCAATGTATCCACCCTCTTCATCCTGTGCGTAATAGATCGCTTCGGCATTGCCTTTCACGTCCGTTTGACGCAGCTGGCTGCTATCAAAGTAGGCGATGATATCTTTTCCTTTCACCTGATTGAAAAAAATCAGATCCGGGGAAGTGATCACCAAAGCATTGCGCCGAAGCTGTACCCGGTCCGGCGCATTGTTTTTCAGGTATAAATCGATGGTATCTGCCGTCAATTGGCTGGTATCCTGCCAAAGGATCGGATCACTGTAGAGTGTCAGCACCGAATCGACCGTATTAAACTGAAGGCTATCGGCCAGGGCCTGCATATCACTCTTCAGGATGCGCACGTCATGGTAGGCCGACAGGGTCCGGACGGTGTCTCCATTCACGTCTACTTTGTTCGAACGTACGGACAGCAGCGTATCCGCGGCCATGTACATCGTATCCTGTTCAAGTAGGGTAGTGAGCAGGGCCCGACCCCGACGGCCGCCGTAGGCCTTCAGGTAACCCGTCGTTTGGTTGAAATCCGCCTCCTCTGCCTCGATCTGCAGATCGGCGCTGGTATCCCGCCAGATGAGGTTGCCGGCGGCGCGGCCCAATCCCGTTACTTCGTCGGAGTACATCCGGTCCGCGGTCAGGACCATGGGGGGATTGGACACCTGCGGCCGCCCACCGGTGACGGAATAACTTTCGGTGAGCGCATTGTAATCGATGGTGTCACCGCTGACGGTTTGCACGGAGTCAACGACTGTTGCGTTCCCCTGTAGCTGGTAGCGGTCCTCGGCCCGGTAGTAGTCGATACGGTCGGCCGTGGCGCGTTGGAACTCGCCCTCGGCTACGTAGGCATCGCCCTTGAGGATGTACACTTCCCGGTCGCCGTAGTACCGGATGGAGTCGGCCGCCGCGAGTCGGTCGCCGCTCCGGTACTGGGCGTTCTGTTGGAATATCGCTTCGTCCAGGGCAACGTCGTAGTAGCCCGCCTCGCAGTAGATATTGTGGGTGTCGCTGCGGATCACCGTCGGTCCTAGGAAGTAGACGCGTTCGTTCGCCAGGTCGTAGCGGAGGGTGTCCGCCCGCATTTCGAATCGCTCGTCCACCACGACCACGCTGTCCCGGAAGTATACATTTCGATCGTCCGCGTAGTAATATCCGTGCGTTGACCGAAGCTCCGTAGTTCCATTAGTGACCCGCCCGCCGGTATGGTAGGTAGCCAGCTTGGTGGCCAGGTTGTAATCCAGCTCCTCCGTAAACAACTCCGTTTCCCCACGCTGCAATACCACGTCCTGGCGCAACTTTGCGAGAAGGGTCTCCGCGTTGTAATCCAAATATTCGGAAAAAGCGGCTATGCTGTCCCCCTGCTGGATGGTCACGTTATCGTATGCGTACAACTGAACCTCCCTAACCAATTCGGCACTGTCGCAGTACATGAAAATACTGTCCTGACTCAGTTCCACATCCCCGATCAGCCGCTGGGCGGTGCCCTTTTGCCGGATCCGCAGTTCGTTTGCGTGATCGATATTCACTACTTCCTTTTTCTCCGACACCGGTGCCTGCTGCCCGAAGCCGGGCGCCGCGATCGATACGATGAAGAGGAGTAGAAGGAGGCGTAAAATCATGGAAGGCGCAAAGGTAACCGCTTGCTACGGGGAAACGGCCGGCACCGCCGGAACGCGGAGTCAATCTGGCCCTTTAACGGCTCGTTAACGCCCCAGGTATGATGGCGGCTAGGGGATGTCCAGCAACATGCCGTCGTAGCCTACTTCGATGCCCGGAGGCAGGCTTTCCTGAAACTCGGCGTGAGGCCCTAATCGATGACTCATATGTATCAACACCGTGCGGGCCGCGCCGATTTGCCTGGCATAGCCCAGGCTTTCTTCCACCGATAGGTGGCTGTGCGTACCCTGGTGGTTGAGGCAACTGATTACCAGGGTCTTCAGGCCTGTCAGTTGCTCGAGCGTTTCGGCGGGTAAAGTTTTCACGTCGGTCAGATAGGCGAGGTCGCGAATGCGAAAGCCGACGATCGGCAGCTTGCCGTGGTTGACGCGCAGCAGCCGTAGCTCCTCTCCGGCGAAAGGAACGGCATCCCCGAAGGCCACCTCCCGGACATCCAGTCGCGGTACGCCGGGATAGTTCGTAAAGGTGTATGCAAAGCGCTCCTTCAGGTCGGAGGCTACTCTTGGCAGACACCACACCGGCATATCGATCTCCTGCATAAAGCAGAAGGGCCGCACGTCGTCCAGCCCGGCCGTATGGTCGTTGTGCTCGTGGGTAAGGAGAATCCCGTCCAGGCACTCCACCCGGGCCCGGAGCATCTGCGTTCGGAAGTCCGGCCCGGCATCGATGTTCAGATTAGCCGTGCCGGCGGAGAGTACGGCGCTGGTCCGCAGTCGTTTGTCCCGGGGGTCGCGGGAGCGGCAAGTCGCACAGTGGCAGCCAATTACGGGTACGCCCTGTGAGGTCGCCGTTCCTAGCAACCGCAGTTGCAGCGCTATCGTTTTTCCTCCCACGCCCATGCCGTGCGCATAATGTCCTCTACGCCGTATTTAGGTTCCCACTTTAATTCCCGGGTCGCCTTGCTTCGGTCGGCGTACACTGCCACCACGTCGCCTGGTCGGCGGGGCCCCAGTTCGTAATTAAGCGATTTACCGCTGACTTTCTCAAAGGCGTTAATTACTTCCAGTACCGTCAGTCCTTCCCCGATCCCGAGATTGTAAAGGGCCGGGTTTTCGGATCCGCCGCCGGCCATTAGGGCCTCTACGGCCAGGGTGTGCGCGTGCGCCAGGTCGGACACATGAATGTAGTCCCGGATGCAGCTACCGTCACGCGTGTCGTAATCGTCGCCGAATACGGTCAGCTTATCCCGTTTACCGCATCCCACTTCCGTGATGACCGGCACGAGGTTGCTGGCCGGGTTGGCGGCGTCTTCCCCAATCTTTCCACTCGGGTGGGCTCCGGCCGGATTGAAGTAGCGGAGCAGGATGGCATTGAAATCTTTATGCTGGGCGCAAAAGTCGTAAAGGATGTCCTCGCCCATCTGCTTCGTGCGGGCGTATGGGCTTTCCGCCTCTTTGCGCGGAGTGCTTTCCGTCACGGGCAGCTCGTCCGCATTGCCGTATACCGAGCAACTCGAAGAGAAGACCAGATTGCTGCTTCCCTGCGACCGCAAACCGTCAATGACGTTCATCAGGCTGTTCAGGTTATTGCGGAAATACTCCAGGGGTTTCTCTACGCTTTCTCCGACGGCTTTATAGGCGGCAAAGTGAATGGCACCGTCGAACCGGTGTTCCTCAAAGAGCTTGGCGGTGGCCGTGGCGTCGGCCAGGTCGATATTGTGGTTGACGATCCGTACGCCCGTGATGGACTCGATGCCGTCCATTACGCTCGCCTTGCTGTTGTGGTAATTGTCGGCGCTAACCACCTCGAAGCCGTTCTCCAGGAGGTCAACGACGGTGTGGCTGCCGATATAGCCCGTTCCTCCGGTTACTAGAATTTTGCCTTTACTCATGTTTGCTTAGTCGTGGGTTAGTTTGATGTCTTTCGGATCGATCTTGATGCCCATGCGGGCCATCAGGGCCGTGGCGTTAAAACTACGGCTTACCCCGCGGTGAAGTTTATAATCAAATACCAGTTCACCGTCCCGGGTCTGTACCTCCATAGCGTAATTCTCTACCCGGCTGCCGGGTTCGTTTTCGAGATCGGCCAGTTCCAGGTCGTGGGTGGCAATGATCCCGGCTCCTTTTTCGTGGATCAGCTGCCGGATCAACGCCCGGGATCCCGTGTGCCGGTCCCGACTGTTCGTACCCTTCAGGATTTCATCGAGCAGAAAGAATACGTCCTCTCCGGGCGTGCTGACCGCTTCGATGATGGCCTTCAACCGTTTAAGCTCCGCGTAGAAACTGGAGGTACTTTCACTCAGGTCATCCTGTGTCCGCATGGAGGTCCAAACCTGTAGGGCGGCGGTGCGCAGGAAAGAAGCGCACACCGGACCGCCTGCTCTTGCCAAAACGACATTTAATCCCACGGTTCGCAACCAGGTTGATTTTCCCGCCATATTGCTGCCCGTCACCAGGTGGATGTGTCCGTCGGTATGAATGTCAATATCGTTCGTGACCCGCCCGCCCGGCGCCAGCAGGGGATGTCCCAGCCCCTGACCTTCAAGTGTCGGCGCGGTGGTCAGTTCCGGTTCGGTCCAGTCCGGGCGGTTGAAACGGAGCGTGGCCCAGGAGACGAGGGCATCGACCCGTGCCAGTTCGTCAATCCAGCTTTCCAGGTGTTCCCGGTTCGCTTCCCGCCAGCGGTCCAGGCGGTACAGCCACTGCAGGCTCCACAGCCCGCTGATCTCCAGCAGGAACACGAAGGGGTTATATCGCACGTCCAGCTGGCTGACGGCGTAGGCCAGTCGATTAATTGACGACGATGCACCGGCCGAATGTTCCGGGTACCGCTCTTCGATCTGGGCCAGGAGACGGCTGTAAGCCTGAAGAATCCGACCGGCCTCGGCGGTGTAGGCGTGCTCCGAGCTGGCCAGTTCATGGTATCGCCGAAGCATCGCGAAAGCCGGCACGAAGAAAAGTAGCCCCAGTTGCCAGGGAGATTGCGTGAAGCAGAACCAGAGTCCCGCTACCGTAAGCAAGGGAGCGAGCCACCGCATAACCCGGACATCGGTACCGCTTGCCCGCGATGGTCGGTCGACCCACTGTAGTAAGCGTTGGGTGTAGTTTGGGTCATCGCGCAGGTCATGGCCGACCGTGCGGAATTCCACGCACCAATCCGGATGCTTCGAGAGAGCCTGTCCGTTGGCCCGCCGGCTACGTGCTTCCGCGTGAGTGGCCGGCACGGAAAGGTGATCGGCCAGGCGGCGGGCGCCTACTGCCGTAACCGTTCGATTGATAAACTGATACAGGCTGAAGGGGCCGAAGATGTCGAGATCGATGGCGTACGGATGTCCGCTCTCCAGAAAGGCCGACCCATCGGGGTAGTGACGGAAGTCGTGGGACAGGCCACAAAGCTCACCTTTGGCGATTTCCGCTTGTACCTGCGCCTCCGCCGCCCGTCTACCCAGGGCCAGATGCCGACGAATCCCGACGGCGGCAAGGGGCAGCAGGATGACGGTGGTCAGGAGTCCCGCCAGTAGCGACTGCGACCAGGCCACGATCAACGCGGCTACCAACAGGAAGAAAACGAGCAGTCGAACGAGTGCCAGGCGGTCGTATTGCTGTTGTAGCCGTCCGGCCAGATCGCGACGGGATGCGGCCAGGCTGTTGTAGTAAGTGAGGGGATCGTTCACGCCGCAAAGATGCCAATATAATTCCGGCCGGACGCGCTATACGGGCCGGCTACTTACCTTGGGCTGGAAACCAGCTAGCGATGTACGTTTTCCAGGTGGCGACGCCCTTCAGTACCGGTACGGGCATTTACCTGCCCCAGCATGACCTGATTGTCACGAACGAGCACGTGGTTCGTGACAGCGCCTCCGTCGTCATTGGCGGCGAGGGGACCGAGGAACAGCTGGCGCCGGTCATCTACCTGGACCCCTACTATGATCTCGCTTTTCTTCGGCTACGGGAGCCGGCCGGGCAGCCGCCGCTCAGGTTGGCTACGCGGATGCCGGTGGTCGGGGAGGCTGTCACTTCCCTGGGACAGCATTTCGGAGAACACCGGCGGGAAGCTAGCGGTACCGTGACGAGGGAAAGCTATCTGCGCCACGGAATTTCCTACTTCGTTCACGACGCCCGCCAGGGAAGCTCGCAGAGCGGCAGTGGTGCTTACGGGGGGGAGGGTCGGCTGCTGGGCATCAATATGATGGACGCCCCGGAAAACGACGGCGGAACGCTTGCACTGCCCGCGACCGTCCTTAAGGAGGTTCTGGACGATTTTCACCGCGGAGGAGGACGGCCGGCGACCCGCTGCTTCGAATGCCGGCAACTCACCTTCGAAGTCGATGCCAATCCACGCGGCCGCTGCCCCAACTGCGGTGCCGAACTGATTCTGCCTGGCCAGCTTGAGGATGCCCAACCCAGCGGCGTTACCGCGACGATCGAGGAGATTATCCGTACCGGTGGGCACGACCCACGCCTGGCGCGCCGCGGCCCCAATCTCTGGAACATCCGGCAGGGCAGCGCGACCATCCAAATTGCCTACCACGAAGAAAGCGGACTGGTTACGGGAGATGCTTACCTGTGTCAGATTCCCGAGGTGCCCTCCCCCGAACTCTTTGCTTATCTGCTAAGGGAGAATGCGCGGACGCAACAGCTCAGTTTCTCTACTTACGGGCGGGACATCATTCTTTCCCTGTTAATATACGATCGGTACCTCACGGTGGACACGGCGCTGCCGCGCTTCGAATACCTCTTCGAGCAGGCCGACGCCTACGATAACATCCTGGTGGAAACCTACGGGGCGGGCTGGTCCTAGTGCTAGTTAAAGAACTGGTCGTAGCCCGATTCCGGGCCGGTGCCGCTCTGGCGGGTTTGCGCGTCCGGCCGGCGGGTGAGGTCTTCGAGGTCGAGGTTTTCCTTCCCTTCGGTGGTGTGTGACTTATCGTCCAGGTCGAATTCGATGTGCCCCTCACTCAATAGGAGGTCACTCTTTTTCTCCCATTCCTCAAGCATACGTAGGCCCTCATCGGCAAAGACTCCATTTTGCAGGTCCACACTGGCCATGAAGTCGTTGCTCAGTTCCATCATGCGTTCCATCTCACCGACTTTATTGGCTACGTCCTCGGCGATGGCTTCCATTGCCTGGTCGAACATGGCCCGCTGGTCGGGGTCGCCGTTGATAACGCTCATCGCGGATTTCATGGCTCCGTGGCTGGCCCGGATGGCCTTGCGTTCCTGAATACGAAGGTCGACCTGATCGCGGGTGTCTTCGAGCAGCACTTCGCTGTTCTGGTGCATGCGATTCAGTACCCGGTTGAGGACCTCCATCTTTTTCAGTAGCACCTGGTATTTCTCATTGCTCTCCCGCAGGCGGGCCGCCCGGCGGCTGCTCAGGATCATTTGCTGGTTCTTACCCTTTTCCTTGGCCAGCGAGGCGAGTTTAAGTTGCTTCTTCACTTCGGCCTCATTCGTTTCCATGAGGGTAGTGAGGTGGCGCATCTGCCCCCTTATCTTCCCGATTTGTTTGCGCATCTCCTGCAGATTGCGCTCCAGTTCTTCCACGTAACTTTTCAGGATACCAATGGGGTCGATGTTGACGAACAGCCCCGTAAGCTTGCGCATGGAGCTTTTATACATGTATCCGAAAAGGGTACGCGACCGGGGGTCGGCAATAGCGAAAACGATGGCCAGTAGCGCGAGTCCCGCCACTACCAGACCAAGGGTAGTGGACAAAAAGGGAATAATTACGCCGGCGAAGGTGGTGAGTACAAAGCCTAAGCCCGCCAAAATGGCCACCAAAAAAATCAGGCCGGTGACGCCCTCGGGGCGCTGCCAGAAAGATTTTTTCGTACTGGTGTCTGGTGGCGTCATTTAATAGGAAATTTAGGACAGGACGCGGCGGATGTTATTGATGTCCTCGCGAATCGTATTGGTAATGACCTCCAGAGCTTCATCGAAGCCTTTCTGATTCTCTTCCGCTTTTGTCCGGGCGGCATTGATCTGGCTATCGGAAGCCTCGATCTGCGCTTTGGCCTGGTTAATCTGCTCCTGAAGCTGCTGCATTTTGGACTCCCAATTCGCAATTTTTTTCTTCAGTTCACTGGTCTGTTTGGCCTTACCCTCTACGTTGTCGACCAGGTGCTTTTCGAGGCTGCGCATGAACTGCCCCTTTTCATCCTGCAGGACTTCCGAGTAGTAGTTGGCGGTCTTGATCAGTTTTTCCTTGGTCAGTCCGACCGACGAGCCGGTGATAAAGGCGGAATTGATTGCGGTGTCGAGATCCATGCCGATTTCGGTAAGGCGGCCTACCGACTGCTTGAACTCCAGATAATCGAAGCCTTCCAGGTTCTTCTTCTCCAGGGCTTTCATCAGGGCATTAGCAAATCGGTTATTACTATCGGACATGCAACAATCTTTAGGACAGGGACAAATGTAAGGTTCCGTCGGTTGCCGTACGGATGCCCGACAGCAGGAACGGGATGATCAGAGATTTTCGTCTATTTCGTTCAATTCCTTCGCCTCGGCGGCGGGGAACCAGGTGGCGAGGCGAGCCTGCGCGTTTTCCTTCACCTCGCTATTGATATAGGCGGCTACGGTAGTCAGGCCGGCAGCCAGTACGGTAAAGTCGTCGGTATACCCAAGAATAGGGGTTAGGTCCGGAATAACATCGAGGGGCATCAACAGGTAGCCCAGCGCACCCAGGATAGTCCGTTTGGCCCAGGCCGGCGTATCCTTACGTTCGTAGGCGTAGTACAGCAGCAGGGCGGTGTAAACGGACCGTAATCCGGCGGTTCGGGCCAGCCCGGGCAACTTTTTCCAGAAGGGGCCGAGACGAAAGAAGCGGCGGTAGCTATCGGTAGTCATGGCAAAAGCTAAACTTTAAGATAAAACGCACAAACCCCCAAAGCGGTTATTACATCAACATGGAGACACAATCCCCGACTGAGGAACTGCTACACGCGGTGGAGGCCTACGTGGAGCAATATATCCAGGATCAGGTAGATGAGAGCTATGTGTACCACAACTTTCAACATACCTACGCCGTCGTGGAGTCCGCTACGGAACTGGCCCGGTACTATGATCTTAACGAGCGCGATCAGCTGGTTATTCAGTTGGCGGCTTGGTTTCACGACACCGGTTACGCACAGGGTTGGTCGGACCACGAAGCGCGCAGCGCCGATCTGGCACGTGCGTTTTTGGAAAAGCAGGGGCACGACGAGGAACTGATCACTGACGTCCGCGGCGCGATTCTCGCTACCCGTATGCCCCAGGATCCCCAAACGTTCATCGAGAAGATCATTGCGGACGCCGACCTGAGTCACCTTGGCGGCGCCAGTTACTGGGATCGCTGCGGCCGGGTACGTCAGGAATTCGCCCTCACGCGATCGATGGTGATGTCGGACCAGGAGTGGATTGACTTCGAACTGGGCTTTATGCTCAGCCACGAGTACCACACGGAAGCCGCCCGGGAAATCTACGGAGAGCGGAAAAGCAAGCACGTCAAGCAACTTTACAAACGGAAGGAAGCGCTCTACCCGGATCAAACCCCCAGCAATCTCAAAGAACTAAAGCAGTCCAAGAAGAAGAAACAGCCCAAGAAAATCAAGAAGAAGGACCGGCGGATGGAGGATGACTTCAAGCCGGGGCGGGGCGTCGAAACGATGTATCGCGCTACCTACCGGACCCACGTCAACCTCAGCAGCATTGCCGACAATAAGGCTAACATCATGCTTTCGGTCAATGCCATCATTCTCAGTATATCGGCGGCGAACCTCTTCCCGAAGCTGGATAATAATTCCCACCTCACGATTCCTACTATCATCCTAGTGGGGGTATGTCTGGCCAGTCTTTTTTACGCTATTCAGGCCACGCGCCCCAAGGTTACGGAAGGGAAGAGTAGCCTGGAGGACATCAAGGCCCGACGCAGCAACCTGCTATTCTTCGGTAATTTCTACAATATGGAAATCGAAGACTTTCACTTCGGCATGATGGAAATGATCCGGGACGAGGATTTCCTCTATTCCAGCATGACGCGCGACCTTTACTATCTCGGCGTAGTATTAGCCCAGAAATACGCGTTTCTGCGCATTTGCTACAATATCTTCCTGTACGGAATCATCATCTCCGTAATCGCCTTCATCCTCGCCTCTATGTACAACAACCAGTACGTAGGAAGCCCGGGCCCAGGGATTTTCGGATTTTAGATATCCACTTAGAGGGAGTTAGGCAGGACCTATTCTACGTCTACTTCGATGCGCTTGTCCTGATTGGCGAGCTGCCAGGCATTGTGGAAGATGAGTCGTCCGATATTGACCATCTTCTCAAAATTGATTTTCTCAACGGTGTCGGTATCGCGATGGTAATCCGCGTGGGTACCATTAAAAAAGAATACGCTGGGTACGCCTCGCTCGGCAAAATTGTAGTGATCGCTGCGCTCGTAGAAGTTGTTCGGGTCGTCTTTGGCGTTATAAGTGTAGTCCAGTTCCAACTTTGTAAAATCCCGGTTTACTGCTTCGTTGATGTCGTGCAGCTCCGTACTGAGTCGATTGCTACCGATAACATAGATGTAATCGGGGTTTCCTTCGTGAGCGGGATCGATACGACCGACCATATCGACGTTGATATCGGCTATGGTGTATTCCAGAGGAAAGACGGGGTGGGTGGCATAGTACTCGGAACCAAGCAGCCCCTTTTCTTCTCCACTGACCCACAAAAACAACACGCTGCGGCGAGGCCCTAGACCGGCCGCTTTGGCCTCGGCGAAAGCTTCCGCAATTTCCAGGATCGTACTGCTGCCGGATCCGTTATCGTCCGCTCCGTTGAAGATGGCGTCTCCGCGCCGCCCGATGTGGTCGTAATGGGCGCTTACGACCAGTACCTCTTCGGCCAGCTTTGGGTCGGTGCCCCGTATGTACCCGAGCACGTTCTCCCCGATAAGCTCGCGGACGTCTTTAGTCTGGGTCAGACTGATATCCGTGGCCACCGTAACGGGACGTAGGCGACCTTTACGCTCGATACGCTTGCGCGCCTTGATCACCTGGCGGTAGTCGTCGCCGAGAATTTTCTTCGCGAGTGCCGGGGTGAGGTAGACGTTGTTCGCTTCGTCCCGCTCCGCTTCCGTCCTGTCTGTCATACGCATCCGACCGTCCAGCGTTTCACGCCGTACGTCTTGCACGTTCTGTTTGAACGCGGCGTCGATGATAAAAACGGTCTCGACGCCGTGCTCGTAGGCGGTGCGCAGTTTTCGTCCGTCATCGAGGCTGTACTCGCTCGGATCTTTCGTGCCGGATAGGTAGAAGTTGCCATCGCGACCGCGGGGTTCACCGGAAAATATGATGATCGATTTACCTCGAACGTCGTGCCCCCGGTAGTCACTGTAGGCCGGATCGTCGATACCGTAGCCCAGGAAAACAAGCTCGTCGATCGTTACTGAATCCCGGCTGGCGTTCTTGCTGGGGGCACTGTAGTACTCCCAGAGATGACGCAGCGGCTCTCCGTTTAACTGCATGTCGATCGTTTGCCAATTTTGCCGACTGAATTTGATCGTCTGCATGTAGGCAGTGTCTCCGATGATGGGCGCAATCCCCAGGGAATCCAGCTGCGCTGCCAGATAAGCAGCTGCTCGTTTTTGTCCGGGCTGGCCCGTTTCTCTCCCTTCCATTTCGTCGGAGGAAAGCACGGTCAGGTGCTCCCGCAAATCATCGACAGTGATCGTAGCGGCTAATTCGCGCGCCTGTTCATCCGTGGTGGATAGGGGAGAGCGCTCTTGCGCGTTGCTGGTCAGGGACAGGAGCAGGGCTCCGGCAAGCAAAATTCGAATCATGGAAAGCAAATGTAGGACACCCGTATGGGGTTGCGCCGCTAAGATAAGTTTAACCACCAGATCGATTCGCTTCGTATCGATTACGGCAGGCATACAAAACGGCGAAGTACGATTGGCTTACTTGTCCGACAAGCGTACCCGGGTACCCAACTGGATCATGGTGTTGTGGATTCTATCCTCCAGCGGGCCGCGACCTCCGTCGCCTTCCCGAATCGTGAGCAACCGGCCAACCGTTGGAGAGAAGTAAAGCGACCATCGATCGTTGAGTATGCGTTCGATCCGCACGTTTCCGCTGACG
Source organism: Lewinella sp. IMCC34191 (assembly GCF_003390935.1). GTDB lineage: Bacteria > Bacteroidota > Bacteroidia > Chitinophagales > Saprospiraceae > Neolewinella. Next base: position 101,993 of record NZ_QNQZ01000001.1, read on the forward strand.
TAGAGGCTACTGTTTTCCAGCAGGCCTCCGCCCTGTAGATAACCCTGGGTAGGATCCAGGATCTCGCTCGCCCCCGAGTTTTCACGCCCGATCTTAGCCAGCGGAGCAGAATTTTTGATGATGCGGTTCAGGTCGGCCAGCGTGACATCAGCGGGCAGATTAACCTGAGATTTCAGCACGATATTCATGGCCATACCCAAGCCGGCTGAGATACGCCATTTGTCATTGCTGCTCAGCTGTCTTTGATAGTTCAGTGGGATAGATACCGTCTCGTACGCCAGGCGGCTGTACCTGATCGGGTGCTCTTGTTCCACCCCGGAGGTATCCTCTTCGATCAGAAGAATCTTGGCGGGCACGTAAGACCGGTGACCATAAACGAGGCCGAACTGCAGTGCGTTGTCTCCCTGCTGGGCTTCAAACAACAACCCTAAGCTATATCCGGTACTCAGCTTCCGCTGTGCTTCAATGCCGAGCACTTTGTTCTCCAACGTCCTAATGTCATTGATATCGAGGGGAGATACAAAGCCGCTGAGGTAGTACTGTACCGGTTCACCTCCAAGGAATCCGGAGAGATCCAGCGCAGGCAGAATGCGGGCCTGCTCATTGTTGAGCGGTGTCACGCTGGAAGGAAGAGCCTCCACGGTTGAAACAAGCGTTGGATTGGGTACCGCTTGATTTTGGGAAACGACGGGGCCGGGAGCGTGTGGAACCAAAGAAGGCACAGCTTCAGCCGTAATGGATACGGGCCGTGTCGGCTGAACTTTGCTCTGCGGTACGTCAGTCGACGCATCGGGGGGCTGTACACCGCTACCTGCTGAGCGTTCGATAGGCTGCAGGAGAGAGGCCAGCGGCTCGACGGAAGCATCCATTTTGCCCGGCTGGGTACGGATGGATGACCAGTCATCCGACTGGGCGAAGAGCAGCAGGAGACTGAGCAGTAGGGTTGCCTCCGTGATCTTCAGGCAAGTGACCATCTCCCGGCGGCGACCGATTACTTCCAGGCGGGCGGCCAGGCGACTCCATCCGGAGACGGTGGTGGGTTCGGCCTGCAACAAGCCGGAGGCCACGGTTACATCCAACTGATCGCCCTGGTCGGTGGCAACGGCGTCCAGCTTTTGGGCAAAGGCGTCCCAGCTACCGGCGGGCGCTACCGGAGCCAAGCTATCAAGCTTAGCGGCAATGGCGGTGTGATCGGCCACTTCATCCAACCTGGCTTCCAGGTCGCTCCATCCGCGGGTCGGCGGCGGCGGCAGACTGGCGATCCGCTGGCGGATCAGTTTATCGATGGGGTGATTTTCTTGTTTCATTACTAGCGGCCCGGGGCGGAAAGTGCTTTCTGGAGTTTGTTTCTCGCCTTTACCAGGTTAGATCTTGAAGTGGAATCAGTAATACTTAATTGCTCGGCAATCTCTTTGTGACTATACCCCTCAATAACGTAGAGGTTGAAAATCGTACGGTAGGTCGGCGGCAGTTTCTGTACCGCCATCAGGATCTCGCGAGCGGAACACTCGCTGATCACGTCCGGCACATCGCTGCTGACCTGGTACGCCCGCTCGATATCTTCCGTCCGCCGGCGAACGGAGCGCCGGTAGTGGTCGATCGCGGTATTGACCGTGATGCGTCTCATCCAGGCCAGTAGGGCGGTACCGCTCTCGTAGCGGTTGATCTTGCCAAAAATTTTAATGAAGCTTTCGTGCAGCAAATCCATTGCCTCGTCTTCGGTACCGCTGTACCGCTGACAGATGGCCATAAGCGAGCCATAGTAGGTCTCGTAAAGTACGCGCTGCGCTTCCCGCTCCCCACGGCGTAATGCCGCGACGAAACGTTCTTCATCATTTTCTAGCCAGATCGTATAGTCCATAGAAGGTTGCCGGTAAACCTGCTTCGGCCCATCCTCTTTGCGGGGCGGTAGGCCGATAACAGAAATACCGTAAGATAAACGTATTTCGGGTGCCCACTGCTGCCAGCGATGAAAAACTTTTGTCTGCCGGTCACCCTATCTTTCGGCAATGAGTGCAATCAACATTAAACGGGAGGGCGGTACGCTGGAACTACAGAAGAGTCGGCGTCTCGTGGGCTTAAAGACAAAATACGGATCCACCGCAAGCAACGAGGCCGGGCAGGTCATGCCAGATCTCGGTGGGTTTTCCGTCGTGGAGCTGGAAGGGGAGGTAGAGAGCGGACTCGACCGGCTCCGGGGCGAGGACAGCGTGGCGGTCGGCTCCCACGTTTATTTCGCCGCGGGTGATAATCGCCCTATCATTCCTACGGGAGTCATCTACTGTCAACTGGCCAAAGGAGTAGAGCGGCAGGAAAGCGATCGGCTTTTTGAAAGGCTCGGGTTGGAGGTGGCGGAGCGGCGAGCGGACGGAACCGTCGTGTTGCAGGTCACCGAGCGAAGCCGCAACCCCCTCCATATGGCCGGAGTGCTGGAGAATTTACACATGGTGGTCGAGGCCATCCCGGACGTCGACGTTCCACTGGACCAGTATTTTTCCCAGCCCAGGGACGGCCTGTTTCCCGAGCAGTGGACGCTCCAAAACCGGGGTAGCATACCCGGGGTGCCGGGATACGAAACGAAAGCGGGCGCGGATTCCGGCGTCCAGGCAGCCTGGCGACAGCTCGACGGCCTGGGCGGGGCGGATATCACCATAGCGGTTATCGATAATGGATTCGAGGTAGAACATCCCGACCTGGCGGGCAAAATCGTTTCCCCGCTCGTGGTATCCTCGGGGTCGCAGGGACTGCCGGAGGGTAGTGCCTACGGTACGCACGGCACGCCCTGTGCCAGCCTGGCCGTGGCACCGGCCGACGGAAACGGGATTGTAGGAGCGGCACCGAATGCCCGCCTCATGCCCCTGCACGGCCTTACCTACTCCGCCTTCCTGACCGAGCGGATGTTCGATCACTGCCGTACCAAGGGCGCAGACGTGATCAGTTGCAGTTGGGGTACCGTAGACGACCGATATCGTCCGGGTAAACTGCACGAACGGGCTATCCGGCGGGCGCTTACCGAAGGCCGCGGCGGTAAGGGCTGCGTCGTCCTCTTCGCCGCCGGCAACGAGGGGCTTGCTCGGGTGAACTATTACGGACAGATCGACGGGGTCATAACCGTTGGAGCTTCCACCAGCAACGACACCCACCCCGGTTATTCCAACCGGGGAACAGGTCTGAGCGTCGTAGCGCCCAGCGACGGAGGCTGGCCCGTGCTGGCCGCCCGGTGCAGTTGGGATCCGGGACAAAGTGACATGCCGCCGGAAAAGCGATTCTACGTAGACGGCCGTGACAGGGGGCCCTACCACAAACATTTCGGGGGTACTTCCGCAGCTACACCCCTGGTGGCCGGGATTTGTGCCCTGATGCTTAGTGCCAACCCGGACCTGACCGCCAGCGCGGTTAAATCGATACTGGAGCAAACCGCCGATAAGATCGGCAACCGGGCCGGTTACGATGCCCGTGGGTGGAGCAACCAGTTCGGCTACGGACGCGTGAACGCGGAACGGGCCGTGGATGAAGCCGTACGGCGGCGCTCCGTTCCTGTCGTTCCTGCCGATACTCCCGCATCACCCGCCGGAGCGTACCAGCTCAACGTCGAACCGGCCCGGAAAAGCGGATACGGCCTTCAGGTGGGTGCATACGGCGATTACAAGAATGTCGTGGCAACCGTCGCCGCGCTAAAGCAGTCATTCGGTCTGCCGGTCGTGGTCGAGGAGTCCGGAGGCCTGCACAAAATTGTCGTCGGTACATTTGCCACCGCCGACCAGGCCCGTGCCCACATCGAAGAAGTTCGGGCGGCGGGATACCGACCCTTTGTACGCGATCTATCTACCCTAAGTTAACCAAGCCCCATGCGTCTTTTAGCTGCCATCATCTCCCTGTGCTGCACCCTCCCCCTCAATGCCCAGCTGGGCTGGGTTGCCGGCCACCCCGGCACCATTGTCTACTCGCTGGACATGATTCGGGTGCAACAACACGAACTCGACATTACGGTAGACTTTCCGGCCGTCCCCACCGGCGTCTTTTTCGTCAAAATGCCGCAGTTCAGTCCGGGCCGCTACGCGCAGCACAATTTCGCTCGTAATGTCTATGATCTCCGGGCCACAGGCGCATCAGGCGATTCACTGGCGGTGACCTCCATAGATCCCAATACCTGGGCCATCAGCGGCCATGGAGGAAAGGTGCGCCTTACCTACACCCTTTTTGCTAACGGTGGAGACGGTACGTATTCCGGGATTGATGACCGGAAACTACACCTGAACATGCCGGCGACCTTTCTTTACGGGGAGAGTTTGAACGACCGGCCCGTACTCTTGCAACTTGCCGCTGATCAGCGACCGGATTGGCAGGTGGCCACCCAGTTGGTTGCACTGGGCGAGCGCCGATTTGCCGCCCCCAACTATTACTATTTCTACGATTCGCCCACCCTGGTCGGGGACATGATGCGGGAGTCTTTTACCGTGGCCAGTGGCGAGCGCGTCGATACGATCGAAGTGGTGCTAATGAGTGAGGACAGTGATTCGGTTTTTACCGGCTACGTGGATTGGGTGGAACGGGTAGTCCGTGCCCAACAAGCAATCTACGGCGAACTGCCGGCCTATGATTACGGCCGCTACACTTTTCTCTGCTCCTATAATCCCTGGATCGGGGGGGATGGAATGGAGCACCGGAACTCAACTATCTGTTCGGCACCCATCGGACTAGAGGGCAACCAAAGCCGTCTGATCGGGACCATCAGTCACGAGTTCTTCCACTGCTGGAACGTGGAACGTATCCGACCGGCCAGCCTGGAGCCATTCGACTTTGACCACGTCAATATGAGCAGCGAACTCTGGTTCGCGGAGGGTTTTACAAGCTACTTCGATGATCTGGCGCTCGTTCGCGCGGGAATCCTGGAGCCGGCCGACTACGCAGACGGACTTGCCGGCCAGCTAAACTACGTGGTCAATTCCCCCGGTCGGCATTACCGCGGACCGGCGGGCATGAGCCAACTGGCTCCGTTCGTGGACGCGGCTACGGCCAACGACCCGGATAACTACGCTAACACCTTTGTCAGTTACTACACTTATGGCGCTGCTTTGGGACTCGCGCTGGACCTTCAGCTGCGTGAGCGCGGCCACCAACTCGATGAAGTCATGCAGCTCATGTGGCAGCGTTACGGCAAAACGGCAATTCCCTACCACATCCGTGACATCGAGCTGGCCCTCGGCGAAGTAGCTGGAGATGCGGACTGGGCGACCGATTGGTTTGACCGGCACATCTACGGAAGCGAAGTACCGGATTACGGTGAGTTGCTGGCACCATACGGCATAGAAGTCGCCCAGGCCGTTCCGGATAGTGTCGGTTTCTACGGCTTGCGACTGTCGGAGGCTGACGGCGGCCTGAGCGTGGCCGGTCCGGTTTACGAGAATAATCCGCTGCACGCCGCGGGCATCGATCGGGGCACAACGCTGCTATCCGTCAATGGAACAGCGGTAACTACCCAGGCCGAATGGACGGCTGCCGTAAGCAAGCTTCGGGTCGGAGAAGAGTATGCAATCACCTTCCGGCAGCTCGGGCGGGAAAAGTCCGGCACCTTCACCGCCGCAGCCAGTCCGGCTTTTCGTTCCGGCCTCGTGGAAAAAGCCGATACGAAAAGCCAGCGCAGGCGCGAGGGGTGGTTGGGTCGTTAACGCATCGGCTCCTTGTTCATAACGTGCTCGTCCAGCCACTTGTCCTGTTCCCAGAGCAGGTGCAGAATGCTTTCCTTAGCCCGGTAGCCATGGCTCTCCTTGGGTAACATGACCAGCCTAACGGTAGCGCCGAGGCCTTTCAGGGCGTTGAAGTAGCGTTCGCTTTGCAGCGGATAGGTGCCACTGTTGTTGTCGGCTTCGCCGTGAATCAGCAGCAGGGGCGTCTTCATTTTTTCGGCGTGCATGAATGGTGACATGGTGTAGTAGACTTCGGGAGCCTCCCAGTAATTGCGTTGCTCGCTCTGAAAGCCGAAGGGCGTTAGCGTACGGTTGTAGGCTCCGCTGCGGGCAATGCCGGCGGCAAAAAGGTCGCTGTGGCTAAGCAGGTTGGCTACCATGAATGCTCCGTAGCTATGTCCGCCAACGGCTACGCGATCGGTATCGATGTATCCGAGCTCGTCCACCGCATCGATGGCTGCTTTGGCGTTAGCGACGAGTTGATCGCGGAAGGAATCGTTGGGCTCCTCGTCGCCCTCACCGACGATCGGGAAGGCGGCATCGTCGAGTACGGCGTAGCCCCGGGTCACCCAGTAGATCGGCGAGCCGTAGTATGGATAGGTGAATTCGTTCGGGTTGGAGGTGGACTGTGCCGCGCTGCTCTTGTCCTTGTACTCCCGCGGGTAGGCCCAGAGGATCAGGGGAACTTTTTCTTCGGCTTCCCGGTCGTAACCAACGGGCAGGTAAAGCGTACCGTTGAGTTCCAGGCCATCCTCGCGCTCGTAAGTGATGACTTCTTTGTGGACATCTTGCAGGCTCTGGAATGGATTGGTGAAATCCGTAAGCTGGTCGAGGTCGTCGTCCCCGAGTTCGCGGAAGTAGTAGTTCGGGTAGTCGACGGGAGACTCCATCCGAACCAATAATTCCTTTGAGTCCGGGTCGTAGTCCAGCAGGTCCTCCAATTTGTCGGTATACGGGGAGGTATAGAGACGCTCGGTCTGGCCGGTCTCCAGATCGATCGTGCTGAGAAAGGGAAACTGCCCCTCGGCGGTGTAGCCGTCGCCGATCAGGAAGGCTTCTTCGTCTTCCAAAGCCAAAATGGTACTACCGTATTCGTTGCGGGTGGTTACGAAGTTGCCGGGATCGCTGTAACTGTCCTGGTAATTCAGGTCGAAGAGAACACTGGGTTCGCCGTCGGCTTGCGACGGATCGAAGGCATAGATTTTCATGTTGCGGGTGTCGAACCACCGATCGTAGGCAATGGCCGTTTCATCGTCGCCCCAGATCACGCCGGCGTAGCGGTTCGTGGTTTGGAGCAAGCTTTCTCCCTCTCCGGCAAAAGGTGCTTCCAGCTGATAGAGGGCGTCGCGGAATTCAGCTTCCTGCTCCGGATCGCCCCCGTCGAGGGCCTGGACGTATACGATCGTGGAGGGCCGGTCGCTCCGCCACTGAATGCTGCGCCGTTCCGTATTGGTGGACATAAATCCCTGGGGAAGTACCTCGATCAGGGGGAGTTCCGCAACCGTCTGGACGGGTTGTCCGTCCCGTGTGTACACAGTCGTCGTGGTGGGGAAGCGGTAGTAGGGTACGATGTAGGAAAAAGGCCGATTGATGGACTCAATAAGCACGTATTCACCATCGGGGCTGAAACTTACACCGTCGTACATCGCGGCGGGCAAGAACTCCGTCGCGTTACCGTCCATGTCGACCCGTTGTATCGTAGCCCGGGCGAGTTGCTCGAAGTTGAATTCATCGTTGGGATTGCTAAGTAAATCCTGGTAAGTCCGGTTCTGTGCTTTTTCGCCGTCGGCGGTGGAGATGGTCGGACCGGTAGGCACGGCGCTGGCCACGTCGATCAGCGGCTCGCGGTCCTCGGGAAGCATCTTGACGAGCACGGATTGCCCGTCTTCGTTCCAGTTAATGACGTCGCGCATATTGGCGTTGACGGTCGGTCCGGTCAGCCGGTGGGCCTCAGCGGTTGCCAGGTCAGCCACCCACAGTTCCACGCCTTCCTCGGCGGTGTGTGTCATGGCGATCATGGTCTCGTCGGGTGACCACGTAAAATTGGACAAGCGAGGATTTTCCGGCAGGCCGCTGATGGCCTCTTCCGTTCCGGTTTCGGCGTTGACGGCCCGGACCTTGACGTCTGTAAAGTAGTTGGTCCGGCTACCGATATTCCGCTTTGGATCGATGCGAAGACCGCCGAGGCGCAATTCCGTCTCGGAGAGCTCGGCAATTGTCTTGTAGGCATCCCGGTAAAGGAGCACCATGCGTTCCCGGTCGTGATCCAGCATCACGGACGGGGCGAGGGGGACATCCACGAGGTCCAGAATTTCTTGGGGGGGCTTTTGGTAGTCCAGATTGAGCTGGGCGTTGGCTACGGAGCAGCAAAAAAGCAGTAAAAGGAAAAGCGTGAGGTTTCTCATGCCGGTATTTGGTTAAGGGCGAACAATATGTGTAAGGTAAACACACCAACTGTTAATCCCCTGCTTTTCCTGGAATTTACGGTCTGGATGGTGCTTCCGCATCCCGAAGGCGTTCGTAGTGGGCCCGGTGTTTGGCGGCGTCGGCGAGAATGCTCAGGCCGCTATTGAAGACGGTCAATGCGAGGGTTCCGAAGCCGACCCAGCCAAGGGTGGAGGTGCCACGGTGTTTGCGTACGGTCGCCTCCCCGATAAGGCTGGCGCCGAGGCCGGTAAGGACCAGGCCGAGGGGTGCCTTGACAAGCCAGTTGCGGTACTGCTGATCGATGTTGTTGACGGACATGTTATGGGGATTGGTTTGTCGTACAACCCGAAATGTTCCCGGCTTGTGTGATCAGCATATTACCTGCGCTCCGCCGCCAGAATCCAATTATATTTCTACAATGTCGGGCATCTCGCCGTCATCCTCGTATGCGTTGATGAGCGCTTCCAGTTCGTCGGCCGAGAGATAGTACTTACGCAGCCGCTTTTTGTAGTGCGCCGGCAGGGTAGCGTGGTTGATCAGGTAGCGCTTGGTGGCCAAGACCTGCTCGCCAAAGCCGTGGTCGACGGCGATCGTATCCGCCCGCCGCTCGGCCTCGCGCATATACCGCGACCAGAAGGCGTATCCGAGCCCGAAGGCAATCATGCCCCGCCACGGCCGGTTGAGGTAATCCACGATATGCCCGAGTTCGTGGGCGAACCAGCCGACCACTACCCGTTTGGGCAGTTCGCGGACCCGGACGTGCTGGGTAACTTCGAGGTGGCTGCTGAAGTCGACGCGGTAGTGTCGCGTAGCCCGCCGAAAGAACGCCAGGTTGATCACCGGCTGCGCCCGCATGGTGCTGTACTTGGTGGGCAGTTTGCGCAGATAGATCGGGTGGGGGAGGAGCTCGGGATAGGCCGCCAGGGTTTCGGCGAACCATTCGCGCAGATGGTCGCTCTGGACATTCTGGTACACGATCCGATGCTGTGGTGGAGGCATACGCGATCAACGATAAACACCGATGGAAGTTGGGCGTGGAAAATTATTCATGACCGAACATCGAATATGGCCGATCAGTTATACCAACAAAGCAAACAGATACAACCCGCTGGTTGCCAGTGAGCTTGACCACTACTAACCAAAACACTACATCATGTTACGTTATGCCCTTATCTTCTTTGTGATCGCGATCGTCGCGGCACTCCTTGGATTTGGTGGATTTGCCGGCGCAGCTGCGGGCATTGCCAAGATCCTGTTCTATATCTTCCTTGTACTGCTGGTGATCAGCCTGATCTCCGGATTGTTCAAGCGGGCATAAGAACGCCCCAAAATTAGTAACACAGGCCGCGTCCGGGATAACCGGTCGCGGCCTTTCACTTCCTGACAATTCCTTTATGAACATCCCAACCCGATTGATGGCCTTGCTTGGCCTTTTGCTAGTGACCGGAAACCAGCTGTTGGCCCAGGCGGAAGGCGAAAGCCCCTACAGCTCTTCCACCGTTGACGCCCCTCCGGGAGGTGGCTTTTTTAATACCTACGGCGTAGCTATCGTATGTGGTATCATATTCGTGGGACTGCTGGCCTTTGTCCTGATGCGGGGACGAACGCGCTCGTAAGACATTTTAATTACCATAATTTCATATACATATATAATGATTAACCAAACCCAATTCAATTCATTAGCAGCGGCACGCAACCCCTATTCCGTCAGTATCTATATCCCTACGTACCGGGTAGGACGCGCCCAAGAGGACCAGATTCGTTACAAGAACGCCCTGCAGAAAGCCAATCATAAACTCCGCGACCGTTACGATCTGTCGGAGCAAGAGGCTGACAAATTTCTTTCCGAAGCCCGGACGCTGACCGATAATCTCGAATTCTGGCAGAATCAGAGTGATGGTCTTGCCGTATTCGTGGCTGCAGACCGATTTGAATACTACACCTGTCCGGTCGATTTCGAGCCCATGATCTATGTCTCGCCGGAATTTTATCTCCGTCCTATCGTTCCCCTACTCGGCGATGCGGATCGGTTTCATTTGCTCGCCCTGAGTAAGGGTGCCGTTCAGCTCTACACCGCTACCCGCTATGCAATCACCGAAGTGGATACCAAAGGGTTAGTACCCGTCAACATGGATGCAGCTCTGATGCAGGACACGCCCACTAATGACCTGTCCCGTTCCGGCGGAGCGGAAGGACAGCGGGGTAGCAACAGCCCCGTGTATTTCGGACGCGGCGGAGATCCCAGTTTGGATGTTGAGGACTTCAAAGTATACCTCGACCGGGTAAACGAAGGGGTCAGCGATTACCTCTGCGACGATAAAGCTCCCCTGCTGTTAGGTGGGTCGGAAGAATTGATCCCGATCTACCAGAAGGCCAACAGTTACGCTCACTTATACACCGACGGGCACGTCTCCGGCAATCTGGAGGAAGTGAAGCCGGGTCTTCTGCACGAGAAAGCCTGGTCCGTCATCGGCGGCCACTTCGACGAGCAAGCCGATCGCGACCGGAAACTATACGGCGATAATAAAGTGAACGGAGAGGCCGGACACGAACTGGAGGAGGTAGTACCTGCTTCCATCAACGGTAGGGTAGCGGCCCTCTGGATGGATCGTAACGCCTACGCTTACGGTACTTACCACCAGGAAACCAACGGCATCGAAGTGATGACCGACGAAGACAAGAACGCCACCGAGCTTTACAATCTCGCCGCGGTGAATGCTTTCCTGTCCGGTGCCCGCGTATACAATACGGACAAGGAGCAACTTCCCGACGATGCTACCGGAATTTGTGCCATCTACCGCTACGCCGTAGACGCCGATACGACCAATCAATAACACCCGGACCTAAACCAAGCAATATGAAAACGACCTTCAGAATATTCATCCTTGCCGGCATACTGTCCTTTACCGCCTGTGGCGGTGGGGCAGCCGAGGATAGCGATGAAGTGGATACCGCCGAGATCGTAGAAAGCGACGCCGACTACGAGGACGGGGACCAGAACAATGACGGAAAGGTGAGCTACGAGGAGCAATCGACCCAGAGCGAAATCACTACGCAGACGACGAATTACAGTCAGCGTGCGGATTCTCTGCGGCTGACCCGTGACTCGGCCGTCATTACGCCGAAGTACACGGACGACGAGTACGAAGCGGCTTATTCCACCAGCACTACGAACCCCCGCAATCAATCGGAGGGGGGCATCACGCCCGGAAACAACCAGAAGAAGGAGTAAAGCCGACCTGGTGTAAAAGAAAAAGCCCCGTTGTCCGTCCGGACAGCGGGGCTTTTTTCGTGGAGCCATCCATCGGACTCGAACCGACGACCTATTCATTACGAATGAATTGCTCTACCAACTGAGCTAGGATGGCCAATGGGCGGCAAAGATATATCTTTGCGGCCGATTATGACAAAGCAAAATTCAGAAATTGCCCGCCGCCGCACATTCGGCATCGTCGCCCACCCGGATGCCGGTAAGACCACGCTGACCGAGAAGCTGCTGCTTTTCGGGGGAGCGATCCAGGAAGCCGGCGCGGTCAAGAGCAATAAGATCAAGAAAAGCACGACCTCCGACTTCATGGAGATCGAGCGGCAGCGCGGTATTTCGGTGGCTACCTCCGTGATGGCTTTTGACTACGCGGACAAGAAAATAATTATCCTCGACACACCGGGCCACAAGGATTTTGCCGAGGACACCTACCGTACCCTGACGGCGGTCGACAGTGTCATCGTGGTCATCGACGTGGCCAAAGGGGTGGAAGAACAGACCGAAAAGCTGGTTGAGGTCTGCCGCATGCGCAAGACGCCCGTGATCGTCTTCATCAACAAGATGGACCGGCCGGGAAAAGAGGCCTTCGACCTGCTGGACGAAGTAGAGCAGAAACTTTTCCTGAAAGCCGTTCCGCTAAGCTGGCCTATCGGCATGGGAGATCGATTCCAGGGGGTGTATAACCTTTTCGAGGAGCGAATCGTCCTGTTCCGCCCGGACAACAAGCAGGGGCGACCGGAGGAAACCATCGAGTTCGATGACCTGGAAGATCCCGAGCTGGAGAAGCTGATCGGTTCGGATGCGGCCGACGAACTGCGCGAGGAAGTGGAAATGATCCGCGGTGTGTATCCGAAGTTTAACCGCGAGGTATACCTGCAGGGGGGCGTGAGCCCGGTATTTTTTGGCTCGGCGGTGAATAATTTCGGGGTCAAGGAATTGCTGGACTGCTTCGTGCGGATAGCGCCTTCACCACTACCGAGGCCCACGGAGGAGCGGCAGGTCAACCCGAATGAAGACCAGTTTGCCGGATTCGTATTTAAGATCCACGCCAATATGGACCCCCGGCACCGCGACCGTATCGCTTTTCTGCGTATCTGTTCCGGGACCTTTGAACGCAACACGAACTACCTGCACGTGCGGCAGGGTCGTAAGATGAAGTTTGCCAACCCGACCAGCTTTATGGCCGACCGCAAGGAAATCATCGATGCTGCCTACGCGGGAGACGTCGTCGGTCTCTATGATTCCGGGAACTTTAAGATCGGCGACACGCTGACGGAAGGGGAAGAACTGCACTTTAAAGGCATCCCCAGCTTTAGCCCCGAGCAATTCCGGCGGGTCATCAACGGCGATCCGATGAAGTCCAAGCAACTCGCGAAGGGCCTGGATCAGCTTATGGACGAGGGGGTGGCTCAGCTATTTACCCGGGGCGTGGATAACGCGCAGATCATCGGGACGGTCGGAGCGCTGCAGTTCGATGTCATCCAGTATCGCCTGGAGCACGAATACGGGGCAACCGCGCTTTACGAACCCATCAACCTTCATAAGGCCTTGTGGGTGAGCTGTGAGGACGCGGAAGCCCTTGAGGGCTTCACCGAGCGCCGCCGGCAGCAAATCGCGACGGATAAGGACGGCAAGCTGGTTTACCTGGCCGAGAGTGCCTGGACCCTACAGATGGTCCGGGAGAGCCATCCGGAAATCGTTTTTCACCAAACCTCGGAATTTTAAGGAAAGGGGAGAAAATGAAGGCTGGAAAAAATATTTTCCGGTTTTGGAAAATAGTTGCTCGTCCGGGTACGTTAAGGACGAAGCGCGCCGTTAAGATTCTGTTAAACGGGGAAAAAGCGGCATTTCGATTGGACTGTTTGCCAACCCTATCTACCTTTGTATTGTATTTAGTCTGTACCCTAGCCGGGTATCCATTCCGGCTCCGTCGCCGAGCCTAACCAACGCGACCTTCCAAAAACTGACACAAGACTTTAGCTTCATGGATTCTTCCTGCCGGAAGGTCCGCAATCGTCTCACGAGCAAGTCTCTTTTATGCTAAAGAAATCATTTCTCTTCCTACTATCCCTCGGTGCCGCCCTGTTTATGAGCACCACTGAATTTGACATTTCCCGTTACGTAAACGGTGAATTCTCTACCGCCTCCGCTTTTTTTGTACCGGTTAACCTGGAGACGAAAACGCCCAAGAAGGTCACCCCTCGCGAAGAAATTATTCCTGAAATTCCGGAAACGCCCAGCGCGCCCGTTGCAGCCAAACTGCGTGACTTTGAAGATAAAAGCTTTGAATCCGAATTAAAGGCTGCCATACTGGCCAACCCTACTTGGGCTAAGCTTTACCGCAATAAGAAGCTCTCCGTCGGTCTGGTGGACATGAGCGACGAAAACAATCCGCGCTTCGCTACGCTCAACGGCAAGCATATGATGTACGCGGCCAGTCTGCCGAAGATTGCCGTACTCGCCGCCGCCCACGATGCCATCGAGCGGGGTGAATTGAAGGAAAGCAGCGAGATCAAGGCGGATATGCGCCTTATGATCGCCAAGTCGAACAACGCGGCCACCACCCGCATGATCGACCGCATCGGTTTCGAGCACATCGAGCGGACGATGCGCGATCCCCGCCACCAGCTTTACGATCCCAATAACGGTGGGGGACTATGGGTAGGTAAGCGGTACGCCGCCGGTGGCCGTCGCTACCCGGATCCCATGAAGGGCATTAGTCATGCGGCTACCACCGAGCAAATCTGCCGGTACTTCTTCCTGCTGGCCAACGGCCAGCTCGTAAGTCAGCAGAGCAGTGAGAAAATGATGAGCTACCTCGTCGACCCGGAACTGCACCACAAATTCGTCAACACCCTTGACCGGGTAGCTCCCCGTGCGAAGGTCTACCGCAAATCCGGATCCTGGAGCGTATACCACGCCGACTGCGCGCTGGTGCAGGGCCCAAAGCGGAACTACATCATGACCGCTCTGGTGGAAGATCCCGCCGGTGAGCAGATCATCCGCGAACTGGGTGAAGTAATGGACGGCCTGGCTAAGCTATAGCAGACCTGGTATCCCAATAAAAAGCCCCCGCGCCGAACGGCGCGGGGGCTTTTTATTGGATTCCTATGTCCGTTTTAGGTCAAACTGTGCCGCGGCGAAAGCGTCCCCCAGTTATCGTTGCAATCGCCGGTATAAACCCAGGCCTATTTTGATTTGTTGCGACTTTGTTGCAATAACGGGGCTAGTGATTACCTTTGCCTGTCACATAACCCATCCAATCAAATGACTATGAACCGTATCCTATTTTTACTTACCCTTCCGCTATTTGTCGCCTGCGGGAGTGATGACGATCCGATTATACCCAACGAGGAAGAAGTGATCACCGACCTGGTGTATGTACTCACCCCCGACGGGGGCGGGGTGGCCGTCACCATGTCCTTCTCGGATCCAGATGGCGACGGAGCGCAGGCAGCGGTGATTTCCGTTAGCGATTCCCTCGAAGCAGCCACTACTTACACCGGCGTGGTTTCGCTGACCAATAATTCGGATCCATCCGATCCCGAGAATATCACGGCCGAGGTACTCGAAGAGAACGATGAACACCAATTCTTTTACACTCCGGCCGGTGGTCTCGATGCTAGCCTGGAGTACGCGGATGCCGACGATAACGGCAACCCCCTGGGCGTAGTGACCGAGCTGCAAACGGGCCAGCCCTCTTCCGGTACCCTACGTATCGTTCTGCGCCACGAGCCGGATAAGGCTTCCGGTGCGACCATCACCGATCCCAGCGGAGCCGGTGGCGAAACCGATATTGAAGTTACCTTTCCGGTAAGTATCCGTAATTGATCCCGGCGTGCGCCTGTTATTCCTGACCTGCCTGTTACTCCTTACCGTGAAATCCCTGGCAGCCCAGGATTGTCAGGGCACGATTAGTGGTATTCTTACCGACGAGCACCAGACCGAACGCCTCGCTTTTGCTTCCATATACCTGGTGGAAGCGGAGCGGGGCATTCAGGCGGATGAGAACGGTCGATTTTCTATTGAGGGCTTATGTCCGGGGCCCATCACGCTGCGTTTCAGTCATATCGGCTGCGACCCCCGGCAGATGGACTTCAATTTTCGCGCCGATACGACGCTGCAAGTGATCTTGCATCACCACGATAATTACACGGAGACCGTCACCGTCAATTCCAGTTCCGTCCGCGTCCCGTACGAAGAGCGGCTGGATCGACAGGCGGATCGCCAGCTCAGCACCGTACTGGAAGGCATTGCCGGGGTAAGCAGTTTGCGAACGGGGAGTGCCGCGGCCAAGCCCGTCTTCGACGGACTCTACGGAAACCGACTTAGTATTCAGAATAACGGAATTGCCCAATCCGGCCAGCAATGGGGCAATGACCACGCTCCTGAAATCGATCCGTGGGTGGCCGCCTACGTTCGCGTGGTAGAAGGCGTCGACGCCCTGCGCTACGGAGGCAGTACGCTCGGGCCTACCGTACTGATCGAGCCATCTCCCCTTACTGACCGTACCGAATCGGGAGGTAAAGTAGCCTACGGACTACGCAGTAACGGGTGGGGACACAATTTGAATGCCCGCCTGACCGACTCCGCCGCCATCGTGTACCGGGTCAGCGGAAGCCTGAAGGTGGCCGGCGATCTGAGGGCCCCCGGCTATTATCTGGCCAATACCGGCCGGAGGGAAGCCAACCTCGCCCTACAGGCTGCGAAATTTCTCAGCGATCGGTGGACGGTGAGGGGATATTACAGTTTATTCAACGCCGAGATCGGTGTGCTACGCGGCTCTCACATCGGTAACCTGAGCGACCTGACCGAAGCCATCGGACGGGAGGTTCCGTTCTTTACCGAGCAGAATTTCTCTTACGGGATAGCATCCCCCCGGCAGCGGGTAAGTCACCATCTGCTAAAGGGCGAGGTCAATTACAAACCCAACGACCGGGAGGACATTACCCTGCGCTACGGCGGACAGGTCGACCAGCGACAGGAATTTGATGTGCGCCGCGGTTCCGACGATCAGGCCGCCCTCAAATTGCTGCAATTCAATCATCTGCTGGAGGGCGTGTATAGCCGGGAGGTAGGTCCGACGCAGCACCTGGAAGCAGGGGCACAGCTGGAGATCACCGACAATACAAATCAGCCGGGAACGGGCATCCTTCCACTCATTCCAGACTATAACGCCGCGAGGGGTGGGGCTTTCGCGACCTATCATAATAAGCGCGAGCGATTTCGGTACCACTTTGGCCTGCGTTTCGATCACCAGTACTACGAGGCAATTACGATCTCCCGCGACCTTCCGCGACGAATCGAGCGCTTCGAGCACTATTTCAATAGTTTGGGCGCCAGTGGCGGGTGGAGTTGGCGATTCGGCCGTGGCTTCAGTCTCGATGCCGAAGTAACGTACCGGCAGCGGCCGCCCCAGATCAATGAATTGTATAGCCAGGGTTTACACCAGGGCGTTAGCGGAATTGAAGAGGGAGATGCCGACCTGAGCCCGGAGCGGTCGCTTAAAAACAGCCTGGGTTTGCGCTACGGTAGTCGCAATGGTAACCTGACGCTGAACGCTACCGCCTTTTACCAACCCATTCAGGGCTACATCAATCTGGTGCCCCAGGAAGAGCTGCGGTTGACCATTCGGGGTGCATTCCCCGTTTTCCGCTACGAAAGTGTGGATGCCCTGTTGTGGGGCGGGAAAGTGAGCGTGCTGGCTCAGCTCGGACGCGTAGATATTGATAGCCGTCTGGCCTATGTAAGAGGTACGGAGTCGGATACCAACCGCCCCCTGGTGTACATACCCCCACTGAACTGGAGAACGACGCTGAGCTATCCACTTGGCGAAGCGGTTGATCTTTCCGGTACCGTAACGTACGTCGCCCGCCAGTCAAACTATGAGCCTGAGCAGGACTTTCTGCCCCCCCCGCCCGCCTATGCGCTCCTGGGTGTTCGACTATCGAAACACTGGACCTGGAGGGGCCGGGAAATCACGGCGGAAGTGGAGGCCGACAACCTTCTAAACGAATCGTACCGCGATTACCTCGACCGGCAGCGCTACTACGCCGACAGCCCGGGGCGCAGCTTAAATATTCGTCTCAGCTACAGTTGGTAAACTTCGTAAAAAGTCGTACTTTTGCGGACTGATTCAACTCCATCCTCGCGGCGGAGTAAAACAACGAAAAAATTAAGATTATATGGCACACCATAAATCAGCCAAAAAGCGCATTCGCCAGGACGAAAGAAAACGTCTGCACAACCGCTATTACAAGAAATCCGCCCGTTCGGCCATCCGTAAACTGCGCGATCTCGAAGACCGCAGCGAAGCTGAGAAGCAGCTTCCTCGCCTCTTCAGTATGATCGACCGTCTGGCCAAGCGCAATCTGTGGCACCAAAACAAAGCGGCTAACCTTAAGTCCGGATTAGCTCAGCACGTAAACAGTCTCGGCTAAACACCGTGATCTTTTGCTTCCGCCGCAAAAAAAGCCCCGTTACGATGTCGTAACGGGGCTTTTTTGATTTGTACGGTGCCGGTGATTAGCGGCGGCGGCGATTACGGTTTCCGCGGCCGCGGCTACGGTTGTTGTTACTGCTGCTGCTGCTGCCCTTCTTCTTTTTCTTCTTCCGACGACCGCTACCGGTATCCTGGGAGGGCTGGTTGCCGCTAGGTTCACCGATCTTGGCGTCCTTGGGCAGTACGAGCACCTTATCGCTGATCTCGTATAAGTCCTTACGAATCATGTCTTCGTTGTAGAACTTCCCGTCGCGCCAGTCGGTCAGCGCTACCTTCATATAGTAGGCGGCGGTGTAGGTGACCAGGTCGCGTTCGGGACCGTCCTCCATTTTCTTACCCTCCTCGATCAGGTGCAGAACGTTCTTACCGTAGTGCAGCATTCGCTTGTGGGTGTCCGGGTAGGGTAGGGGTTCGGGCGTCTTGTTTTCGGCATCCGGAGTAGCGTTGATGCCTTCTGGTACCGTGACGTTCAACTCGCCGCCGGCAATGCGAAAAGCATGCTTCCAGAGGCGCTCCTCGTAATTTTCCTGCTGCTTCACGCTGGGCTGCATCTGCAGCATCAGCTTAATGACGCGCTCAACGTAGGCCTGCCGCTCGTCGGCATCTTCGATCTCATTCGCTTTCTGCAGCAATTCCTGGACATTTCGTCCGTACTCACTGTAGATCAACTCCTGCTTGCTGGTATTGTAGGCTATGTCCCACTCCATCCGGTAGTATTTTAAATAATAATGATTGCCGCGGGTAAAGGGTTGTCCCGGGACGAAAGCCCAAAGCTAGCGATATTACTCTACCGTAACCGATTTGGCCAGGTTACGGGGTTGGTCCACATTGCGGCCCAGCTCCACGGCGATGTGGTAGCTCAGCAACTGCAGCGGGATGACGGAGAGTAGGGGGGAAAGCTGTTCTTCGGTGCTGGGGATCTCGATCACGTGGTGGGCCATCGAGCTAATGGTGGTTTCTCCCTGCGGAACGACGGCGATGACGACACCCTTGCGGGCGAGCACTTCCTGAATATTGCTAACGATCTTCTCGTAGGCCGATTGATTGGTGGCCGTTACGATGACCGGCATGGTCTCGTCGATCAGCGCGATCGGGCCGTGCTTCATTTCCGCGGCGGGATAACCTTCGGCGTGAATGTAGCTAATTTCCTTAAGCTTCAGCGCGCCTTCGAGAGCGACGGGGAAATTGTAACCCCGCCCCAGGTAAAGCGCGTTATGGTGGTGTTTGATCTCCTTGGCGATGTACCGAATATGATCGTTGGCCTTGAGGCATTCCTGGACTTTCTCAGGGATGCTCTCCATTTCGGTGACCAGCTTCTGGAAGGTCGTATTGCTGATCGTACTCAGCTTCTGGGCCATGCTCAGCGCCAGGAGCGTAAGTACCGTTACCTGGCCGGTGAACGCTTTGGTACTGGCTACCCCGATTTCGGGTCCGGCGTGGATGTAACTTCCGGCATCGGTCAGGCGGGCGATACTGCTGCCAACCGAGTTGACGATCCCGTAAATCATGGCACCCTTTTGCTTGGCGAGCTCGAGGGCGGCCAGGGTATCGGCCGTTTCGCCACTCTGGCTGAGGGCAATGACGATGTCGCGTTCGTTGAGGATGGGATTGCGGTAGCGGAACTCGCTGGCGTATTCCACCTCTACGGGGATACGAGCAAGGTCTTCGATCAGGTACTCTCCGATGAGCCCGGAGTGGTAGCTGGTACCACAGGCCACGATGATGATCCGGTTAGCGCGTACGAAGCGGTTGGTGTACTCTTCCAGTCCGCGCAGCGTCACCCGATTTTCCTTGCTGCTGATACGACCGCGCATCGCATCGAAGATGGTGGTGGGCTGCTCGTATATCTCCTTGAGCATGAAGTGCTCGTAGCCATTCTTTTCCAGGGCTTCGATCTGCATATCGAGCTCCTGGATGAAGGGGGGCTGGGTTTCGTTTTTCGTGTTCTTGATCTCCAGGCCCTTATCCAGGGTAATGGTGGCGATCTGATTGTCGTCGAGATAAACTACCCGGCGGGTGCTGTCCAGAAACGGCGAGGCATCCGATCCAATAAAGTACTCGCCCTCGCCGATCCCAACGACCAGGGGGCTGGCCTTACGGGCCCCTACCAGTACGCTCGGGTTGCGGCTGTCGACCACGGCGATAGCGTAGGCTCCCTCCACGCGCATCAGCGCCAGGCGCACGGCCTCTTCCAGTGGGAGATCACCCTCGTCTTGAATCTCTTCGATCAGGTGAACGAGTACCTCCGTATCGGTTTCGCTGTCGAAGGTATGCCCTTCGGCGATCAGCGCGTTTTTCAGGACGGCGTAGTTCTCGATGATCCCGTTGTGTACCAGCGCCAGGCGACCGTTTCCTCCCGTATGGGGGTGAGCGTTTACGTCATTCGGTTCGCCGTGGGTAGCCCAGCGGGTATGACCAATGCCCACCGTACCCGTGGTATCGTTTTTGCCAATTTCCTTGCGCAAAGCGGAAACCTTGCCCTTTTTCTTGAAGATGGAAAGTGAATCGTTCAGGATGGCGATACCCGCGCTGTCGTATCCTCGGTATTCGAGGCGTTCGAGGCCTTTGATAATAAGCGCGTCAGCTTGGCGGTTGCCGATGTATCCAACAATTCCACACATAGGGTCGGGGTTTTAAAAGGAAGTGGTAGGTGAGGGTAATGAACGTATTCCCCTTCGGAGCCTGAATAAGCTATTAGCGATCATACCAAAACTTCAAAACTAATAGCAACGGCAGGAACCGAAAACGGATAAAGAATAAATCTTAGCAAATTCACCTGATCTAACGAAGATTCTCCGGCAAAGTTGCCCACTTAATTCAGTTCGGTGAAGGTAATGCGAACCCGTGCCGGATTATTCGGTGCGTCGGGGCCGTTAAGTAAGACGCGGGCCACGTCCTTCGCGGCGACGGGCTCGAACAGCGCGGCCGAGGTAGCTGCGTAGTCACTCTGATCGAGGGGGTATGCCCGAAGGTAAAGGCGGGGTGGAACCTCGCCATCGATGATGCGCTGCATATGCAGACTGAAGGAGACCTCGTAAGCGGCGGCGTCACCCTCGGTCCGCAAATTTCCGTCAAGGAAGAAATTGGCGTTCGGAGCCAGAGCGCGGGTCCGGATCAACTCGATCTTGTCCTGAATGGCGATGAGCGGCCCGGAGGAAGAGGGGCGATAGAAAAGCTCGACCCGCCGGGGGATAGGATACTCATCGTAATCCACGCCAACGACATCAGCTACCGGAATCTCGAGCGTGGCCCGGTTGATGACGGTTCCTTCCCATTGGCTCAGGTCGCCAAAATTGATTTCCGTCATCAGGCTTCCCTTGCCCGCGATGGCCACGAGGTCGTTATCGGCTTCCTCATCCAGCAGGGGTTCTACCAGGGCATTGGCGTAGTCATACGCGTAGTTGGGAATCGCCAGTTGTACGGGGAGGCGATAAAACCTGGGGCTGCCCGTCGAATCGGAATAGTAGACGTTCAGGCCCGAGTAGGGGGTTACGTTCTGCGGATCGGTAAGTTGAAAGTTGACGATGGCATCGGTGGGGCCGGAGGGGGTGAGATACAGTCCCGAGAACACTTCCTTGAAGGCCGCGTCCGATTCGTAGACGGATGCATCGTATCCCTGGAAGCGATTACCCAGTTCCAGGCTAAGTGGGATGCGGGCGTGCGCGTATTCGGGAGCGCCGCTGGTAATGGTCGTATCCCGTACCGGAATGGGCGTCGTGCTGACGCTGAAGGTGGCGGCTCCTCCTAAATCGGCACCCAGCGTTTCGCGGGTAAAGGTCGAGTAATAATCCGTTCCGTTGATTTCCACGTTTTCGGTTAACTCCGTCGCGCGGAAGGGGAAGGTCCGGCCAGGTCCGTAAATACCGGCGAGGGTATCGATCGGAAGGATCAGCACGACCGAGTCTATCGTAGCGCCACCGCGGGTAACGAAGGGGGGAAGCACGGTGACTCCCCGGTCCCGCGGCAGCCAGGGCACGATGTACACGCTATGCGTGGTCTTTCCGAAGGTGGGTTCGTCTAATTCGCCGAAAGAAAAGTTCGGTCCCAGCACGTAGCGGGAGATCGTATCCGATGTGCCGTTGAGTATAAAGAGGCTATCCTCCTCTACCACGCGCGTGGAGAAGGGAATGGCGGTAGATTCCCCTACGCCGGCCCGATCATCACCCAGCAGGTCCGATCCGACGGTGATCGGATCCGTGCAGGCGCCTAGTAGAAGGAGGGTAAGCAGGGCAAATACTGGTTTCATATGGTTCTTTACTATAAACGATAGCGCGGAGGTTGATCCGGCGTGCCTGGAAAGGCGGAAAGTAAACGAGCCCTTCCCCTGACATCGGGGAAGGACTCGTGATTCGTATAGAGGGGCCTGATCCGCTGGGGGTTGGCTACTTTTCTACTTCGGCGGCTAATAATTCCTTGTAGAACTCGACGCTGGCTTTCGGGGCCTCTTCTCCCTGTACGTTAAGCACGGGGATATCAGCGTTGGCCAGGGCCTCGTTCAGGTTGTCGTCGATCTCGGCACTGCCGCGAATGACGGCATCGCTGTACTTGATCGCTCCCCGGTGGAGGGCGGGTTTTCCGTCTTCCATGTAGGGAGCCAGGTCATCCTCGCTCAGGGCGTTAATGCTGGCCTTGATCGCGAAATCATCCGTGATGTGCTGCTCCGGTCCGCTCTGGTACAGGCTGTAGACGATCTTGCTGTTTTTGAACAGCGGTTCGTTCTTATAGGCCGTGCGCAGGTAGAAGGGAATCAGACTGGTCATCCACCCGTGAACGTGAATAATGTCGGGTGGCCAGCCGAATTTGCGTACCGTTTCGATAACGCCCTTGCTGAAGAACACCGCGCGATCGGCGTTGTCGTCAAAGGGCTTTCCCGCCTTGTCGACGTGAACGAACTTACGCTTGAAAAAATCTTCGTTATCCAGGAAGTAAACCTGCATACGGACGCCTTTGTCGGGCAGTGAGGCGACCTTGATGATGAGCGGGTAGTCGTCGTCGTCGACGATGATGTTCATCCCGGACAGACGCACCACTTCGTGGAGACGGTGACGACGTTCGTTGATGGTGCCGTAGCGCGGCATCAACACGCGGATTTCCATTTGCTTCTTCTGCAAATACGGGGCTAGGGCCCTCACGGTGGTGGCTATTTCGGTCAGCTCCGTGTAGGGATCCATTTCCTGGGTTACAATCAGGACTTTGGTTTTACTCATATCTTCGGATCGCGTTTCAGATTTTTGACGAAACCGGCCGCCATTGCCGCCGGACACGGGAGCCCTCACGCGGCCCCAAGGGTGGCAAAGTTACAAAATATTGCGCAGACCCCCTATCTTCGCCGCCCTTTAGCGGAGCTCCCGCCCGACATATTTAACCGGCTTTTGCAGACATTTACCACAGCATCAGCGCTTTCCGAGGCCCTGGCCGCCGTTCGACGCCCCGGGGATACCGTCGGCTTCGTGCCCACTATGGGAGCTCTCCACCGGGGTCATGCCGCGCTCGTCAAGGCCTGTCGCCTGGAATGCGACGTCACCGTAGCCAGCATTTTCGTCAACCCCACCCAATTCAACGAGTCGGCCGACCTCGAAACCTACCCGCGTACGCCGGAAAGTGACCGCGCTTTGCTCGAAGCACACGGCTGTGATTTTCTTTACTTCCCCGAGGTCGATGACGTGTACCCGGATGGCCCGGACACCGAGAGCCTGGTGATGAATCTCGACTACGGTACCCTTACCGATCGGCTGGAGGGAGCCCACCGGCCCGGACACTTCGCCGGGGTCGTGCAGGTCGTTCACCGTCTCCTGCAGATCGTGGAACCGGATGTGTTGTTTCTGGGGCAGAAAGATTACCAGCAGGTCGCCGTTATCCGCCGTATGGTTTCACTGCTCGATTTGGGCGTGCGCCTGCACATCGTTCCGACGGTGCGCGAACAGGACGGTCTGGCCCTGAGTAGCCGCAATCGCCGGCTGAGTCCCGACGAGCGACTGGTTGCCGGAAAGATCAATCAGCACCTGGGTGCCGTCGCGGCCGGACTCCGTTCCGGCTGGCCCGCCCGTGAGCTCGAGCAGTTGGCGATACGGGGCATGGCCGCCCTGCCGGCCCTGAAGCCTGAATACGTCGAAGTCGTAGACGGGCACACGCTGCTTCCCTACCAAGACGGTGATCCCGTTGAAGAGCTTACCGTGCTGACGGCAGTCAGGGTAGGGGACGTCCGCCTCATTGATAACCGTATTGCCTACCGCGCCAACCCTAGCTAGTACCCGCGCGTTTGAATGCCGGACTTTACATAGCCCAACCACTTTATTCGATTATGCTGATTCAACGTTTCAAAGGAAAAATTCACCGCGCTACCGTCACCGAGGCCAACCTCAACTACGTCGGCAGTATCACGATTGACGGCAAGCTGCTCGACGCGGCCGGCATCCTCGAAGGGGAGAAGGTCCAGATTGTCAACAACAACAACGGGGAGCGAATCGAGACGTACACCATCCGCGGAGAAGAAGGCTCGGGCGTTATCTGCCTGAACGGCGCGGCCGCCCGCCGCTGCCAGGTCGGCGACGTGGTCATCATCATCGCCTACGGCTACATGACCGAGGAAGAAGCGCGCGCCTTCGAGCCCAAGGTGGCGTTTCCCGGCGAGGGGAACAAACTGTAGGGCGGCGGAGCGCAGGTAGAAGCCTGTTTACGCAACAGGAGCGAATATCCCTTATTGTATCCTTTCCAAACTTTAACATCCACCTAGTCCGTGCTGCCGCAATTAGCCGCCACACGCCGCCGTTAATCCCCCCGAACGTACAAAAATCCCGGTTGAGTTTTCATGCATTTGAACCAACCGACATGAAATCCTTATTCGCTTTTCTACTGATTGTCGTGGCTACATCCCTGACCGATGAACTGCACGCCCAGGATGGGGAAACGACCGCAACCATCAGCTCCCGTGTGCACGAGCATGCCGAGACAACCACTCTGGCTAAGGCACTTGACGCCGCCGGTCTGACCGTCGCGCTTTTTCTTCCCAAGCATGCCGATGCCCTCATAGCCCTCTTACCGTACTACCTTATCGACAGCGCCGACCATCCCTCCACGGCCGCGCTGACGGAGGTACGCAACGGCTGAGAAGTAACCATAGGAAAGCCGTTTCAGGGAGCTAAGGGTATGATTCACCTGATCGACCCGGTGCTCCTGCCCGCGGATTTCGATTTAAAAAGCCTTACCGGTGCTAAACAGTAGCCGGAACACAGCCTCCACTTCCTGATATCAGGCATGGCTCCACGCCCTCGGGTGGGGAGCCATTGCCATTTCCGGAGCTAACCCATTGAAAACCTTATCTTCGCCAACCCCAAAAGAAAAAGCTATGAAAGTTGCCGTCGTAGGCGCCACCGGACTCGTGGGAGGCGTGATGTTTGAAGTACTGAAGGAGCATGATTTCCCCATTACGGAATTGTTGCCCGTCGCCTCCGAGCGCTCGGTCGGCAAACCGATCGAGTACCGGGGAAAGACGTATACCGTCGTATCCCTGCAGGACGCGGTCGACGCCCGCTGCGACGTAGCCATCTTCAGTGCCGGCGGCTCCACCAGCCTGGAGTGGGCACCCAAATTCGCCGAAGTGGGTACCACGGTCATCGATAACAGCAGTGCCTGGCGCATGGACCCCGCAAAGAAGTTGGTGGTGCCGGAGGTGAACGCTGATACGCTGACCGCTGAAGACCGCATCATCGCTAATCCGAACTGCTCCACGATCCAGATGGTCGTGGCCCTGGCGCCTCTACACAAAGCGTTTGGCATCAAGCGGCTCGTTATCTCTACCTACCAGTCGTTCACCGGCACCGGCGTAAAGGCCGTACGCCAGTACGAAACCGAACGGGACGGAGGCAAGAGCGAAGAGCCGGCTTACCACTATCCGATCTTCGAGAATTGCATCCCGCACTGCGATGTCTTCCTCGACAACGACTACACGAAGGAGGAAATGAAGCTGGTCCACGAAACCCGCAAGATCCTCGGCGACGATTCGATCGCGATCACCGCTACGGCGGTGCGGGTGCCCGTACACGGCGGCCACAGCGAGAGCGTCAACATCGAGTTTCATAAGCCCTTCGAAATGGACGAGGTACGGAAGCTGCTCGCCGACGTCCCCGGCCTGGTGCTACAGGACGATCCCAAGAATAATAAGTATCCCATGCCGCTGCTGGCCAAGCACCGGGATGAAGTCTTTGTCGGCCGGCTACGGCGCGACGAAAGCATCGAGAACGGGCTGAATATGTGGGTAGTGGCCGACAACCTCCGCAAGGGGGCCGCGACCAATGCCGTACAGATCGCCGAATACCTGCGGGAGAACCGACTCATCGGCTCCGGCGTTCCGGCTTAGCTGGCACACAATTTGTAAGTTAGCCTTGTTGCAATACCAACCTACACCGAAGTTTGGCGATTAGGGTTCTACCTGCGCTCCGCCGCCATACATACAGAGCATACCATGCGAAACCGAATTGCCGTCTGGGGGCGTGACGCCCAGGAAAAACGCGTACTGATCACGATCGAACTACAGGTCACGGACAACATCGTCCGGATCGAGACCTTCCCCGAGAAAGTCGTCAGCGATGACGTCTACTCCGCCTTCATGAATAAGTGGCGGAAGGACGAAGAAGCCGAACTCCCCGAACCCGACCGCGTCATTGCCCGCGAGTTGAGCGTCACCGAGTCGCTGCTGCCCGACGACCTGAAGGCCGAACAGACCGACATGATCGTACGTGCCCAGACAGAATGGCACTTCCATGTCCTCAGCGAAAAGCTCGCCCAGACCTACCGCAGCGAACTCGCCGAGATCGAAGACCGCATCGAACGTGCCGGCAGCTACAGCAGCGACCTCTGGAATCAGGCCAAGGCCTTCTGGCAGAAGGTGCAGGGGCAATTGCAGGATAAGACCCTCCTCCGGGAACAGGGTAATGAACTCCGCAAGCGCTCCGACGCCGTTTTCGCCCGCCTCAAGGAGTTGCGCCAGGAAGTGAACGCCCAGTACGAAGCGGAGTCCGCCAAGCAGAAGGAAAAGTTCGGGCAATTGCTCCAGGAGGTAGAGGGCCGCATCACCGAAGGCACCCACCTCAATAAGGTATTCCAGGAATTGCGCGATTTGCAGCGGAAGTTCCACGGCATCAAATTCACGAAGAAAGACCGCGACGAGGTGTACAACCGCATCGACGCCGCCTTCAAGACCGTCAAGCAGAAGCGGGGGCAGGGCAGTGAGGATAAGGGCGGTGCCCTTAGCCGCAACGAAGCGCGCTACCAGGGCCTCATGAAGGCCATGGAGCGGATGGAAAAGAGCATCGGCCGCGATAAGGAAGATCTCAAGTTCGAGAACCGCCGCATCGAGCGGACCGACGGGCAGCTCGAAGCCCAGATCCGCCAGGCCAAGATCGTCATGATCGAAAGCCGCATCGCCAGCAAGGGCGAAAAACTGGCGGACATGGTCAAGACCAAGGACATGCTCGAAAAGCGGATCGAGAAGGATAAGAAGCGCGCCGAAAAGAACGCCCGCAAGGCCGCCGAGCGCCAGGCCAAGGAGGCCGCCAAGGCCAAGATCGCCGCCGAAATGGGCAACCGCCAGATCAGCCCCGAAGAGGAAGCCAAGCTGGCCGCCGCCGCCGCGGAGATTAAGGCCGGCAAGAAACAGGCCAAGGCCGATCGGAAATCCATGAAGTCCGCCCCGCCGGAGGATATGATGGCTAACTACGCCGCCTTCTCACAGGTGCTGGCCGGTGAGGTACACGTCCCGAAGAAGCAGCGCACGCCCGCTCCTTCCCTGCTGGAGCAGGCTACGGAGAGCATTGATGATGCTATCGAGGTAGCTACGCATAAGGTACAGCAGGCTGTTGATACGGTTAAGGCTGCCGGGCAGGTGCTTTCGGAGGAGGAGTAGGGAGGTACGATAGACGATTTACGAAGTGCGATTTACGATTGGGGCTGCCGCATGGGCGTGCTCGCTTTTGGCTCGTATCCCTCTCCCCCGGCCCCTCTCCAGAGGAGAGGGGTGACTCAGCCGGATTGATTTTCTTTCTCCTCCATAATTCCAAATGGCGAAATAGCCCGAAACGCTTAAGCGCTTTTCTCGACTTTGGACTTCTGATCGACCACGCTATAGCAACGAAGCTAAAATGAGGCATTTTGCGCCTGGTAAAGGAACCAATGGTGGATCGTAGCAACACGAAGCGTGGCTCAGGGGCCCCACGGTGTCGTCGAAGCCACTTTTGGTAACTTGGAAGCGGGGGGGGCTGCTTGCTAAGTCGGCAGTTGGAAAAGGGCCATTTGCAGGTTGATTGGTGAAGTCCAAGCATGCTCTGAATTGAGCTGGTCCGTTCATCTCTTGCGCTAAGATGAACGGTTTATTGGTCTTGCAAACATATGAAGTATGTCGGACGGGACGTCCTTCATCCGTATCCGTCGCAGAGTATGTCGGACGGGACGTCCTCCACCCGTATCCGTTGCAGAGTATGTCGGAGGGGACGTCCTCCACCCGTATCCGTTGCAGAGTATGTCGGACGGGACGTCCTCCACCCGTATCCGTTGCAGAGTATGTCGGACGGGACGTCCTCTCCCCGTATCCGTTGCAAAGTATGTCGGACGGGACGTCCTCTACCCGTATCCGTTGCCACTCGGAATGCTCTCTGCGGTAGGGAGGAAAGTTGTCATAACCGCATCCGATTAAAACTCGAATAGCGTACCAGCCGCACCGGGAGGCGTAGCCCCCGCGTGATAATACGCCTTTTCGGTAGCCTGCCGCCCCCGTGGCGTACGCATCAGGTAGCCCTCCATGATCAGGAACGGCTCGTGCACTTCTTCGATGGTGCCCACCTCCTCGCCGACGGCGGTGGCGATGGTGGAGACGCCGACCGGGCCACCCTTGAACTTGTGGATGATGGCGTCCAGGATCTTGTTGTCCATCTCGTCGAGACCGCCTTCGTCGACGTTGAGGGCGGCGAGGCCGAAGTCGGCGATGGCCTTATCGATGGTGCCGTTGCCCTTTACCTGGGCGAAGTCGCGGATCCGGCGCAGGAGGGCGTTGGCAATACGGGGGGTACCCCGGCTGCGGCGGGCGATCTCCTCGGCGCCTTCGTCGGTGATCGGCACCTGCATGATCTCGCAACTGCGCTTGATGATACGGACGAGGGTTTGGGTATCGTAGTAGTCCAGCAGGCAGTTGATGCCGAAGCGGGCGCGCATGGGCGCGGTGAGCAGCCCCATCCGGGTGGTGGCTCCCACCAGCGTAAAGGGTTCGAGCGAGATCTGGACGGAGCGGGCGTTCGGTCCGCTGTCGATCATGATATCGATACGGTAGTCCTCCATGGCGGAGTAGAGATACTCCTCCACGACGTTATTCAGGCGGTGGATCTCATCGATGAACAGCACGTCGCCCTCGTTGAGGTTGGTGAGCAGGCCGGCAAGGTCACCCGGCTTTTCGAGGACGGGGCCGCTGGTGAGCTTGAGCTCGGCTCCGAGTTCGTTGGCGATGATGTAGCTGAGGGTCGTTTTTCCCAGGCCCGGAGGGCCGTGCAGGAGGACGTGGTCGAGCGAGTCGCCCCGCTGAACGGCGGCCTGGATGAATACCTTGAGGTTCTCCACGATCTTGGGCTGACCGCTGAACTCGCTCAGGCTGTCGGGGCGCAGGGCCCGCTCCATAGCGCCGTCTTCGGGCGACAGATTAGCGGCAGAGGGATCTAGGTGCTGATTCATTGCCCGCGCAAGTTACGAAACATTTTGTTGCAACTTAGATCAGTTCGTCTTCAATCATGACAAAGGAATTTAGCGATTAGGTGTTCGGGTTACGCTGTCCTCCGCCGGGTGTGGGGGTTAATGCACGTTTGTTTCTCAAATATCGGTCGGGTAGGGGAGGCACGCCAGGACACAATTCGGCGCGATGTTCCTGTGTCGGCCTGAAATTTTTGAAGTCGGTTCGTAGATAAATGCCTGACTAGGAGCGATTTATGCAAAAAGAAAAGGCCACCCTGCAAGCAGGGTGACCTCATCGATGGTGTCGGGATGACTGGATTCGAACCAGCGGCCCCACGCCCCCCAGGCGTGTGCGCTACCGGGCTGCGCCACATCCCGAACTCTTCTTCGGATTCTTCCGGGTGGTCGATACTGGATTCGAACCAGTGACCTCTGCAATGTCAATGCAACGCTCTAAACCAACTGAGCTAATCGACCCGGTGCATCTAAGCGGCTGCAAATATACGACCCGTAAACCGGCGGGACAAAACTTCTGTCCGCAAATTTTAAGCCTGGGCCGTTGGAGTGAAGGATGTCGGTGGAAATTGCGGCCCGTTGTTGCCGTTATTGCTGTTGTTGATCGGGCCGAACTGCCGCTCGTACTTCTGTACGTTGTCGGCCAGGGCCGCCAAAAGGCGCTTGGCGTGCTCGGGGGTCAGGATGACCCGGCTCTTCACCTTCGCCTTGGGGGCATTAGGCACGATGCGCACGAAATCTACCACAAATTCGGAGCTGGAGTGGGTAATGATTGCCAGGTTGGAGTATACGCCTTCGGCGATATCCTCGGGCAGATCGATGCTGAGTTGGTTTTGTTGGGGCGGGTTCTTTTTGTCCTCGGCCATGATGTCACGTTGGCCCGCCGGCGGGCGGGGGTTAGGATTATTTTTTCTTGGCGGTGGCCTTCTTCTTGGCCGGAGCCTTCTTTTTCTTCGGCGCGGCTTTCTTCTTCGCCTTGAAGGCACCGGGCTGCTGATCTTCGATGATGGCTTTCACTTCCTCCAGCGATAGCTCGGCGGCCTCTTCGCGTGTCATCTTTTTGCCGTCGACGGTCGGCAGTTTGATGGACTTTTTCTTGAAGCGGATGAAGGGTCCCCACCGTCCTTGCTCGACGTCGATCTTATCGGCTTCGAATCGTTGGATGTAGCGGTTAGCCTCTTTCTCCTCCTTGGCCTGGATCAGCTCGGTCATTTCGTCCTTGTCCAGGTTGTCCGGGTCGTAACGCTTCGGGATGTTGACGAACATGCCGTTCCACTTCAGGAAGGGGCCGAAACGGCCTTTGCCCTGCGTGACCGGCTGTCCCTTATAGGTCATCACGGGCTCGTCCGCCTTTTTCTTGGCGGCGACCAGCACCTTGGCGTCCTTCAGCGTGGTAGAGTGGGGGTCGTCTCCCTTCGGCAGGCTGATGAAATCATCTCCCCAGCGGATGTAGGGGCCGAAGCGACCGATACCGACTACCGTTTCCCGGCCCTCGATCTCCCCCAGTACTTTGGGCAGGTCGAAGAGGGGGAGGGCGGTTTCCAGGTCGATCTCCTCCATACTTACGCCGGCGGGCAGGTTAGCATAGCGGGGTTTTTCTTCGGGAACGAGCTCATCAGGGGCACCTAACTGAATCACCGGGCCGTTGCGGCTCAGGCGCACGAGGATGGTTTTCCCCGAGACCGGGTCGTTCCCCAGGATTCGCTCGCCGGTCACCCGGTCGGCGCTCTCGGTGGTTTCCTCGACCGTTTCGTGGAAGGGTAAATAGAAATCTTCCAGCATTTGGGTCCAGGTCACGTGCCCGTCGGCCACCTCGTCGAAGCGATCCTCGATATCGGCGGTGAACTGGTAGGTCATTACGTTCTCGAAGTGCTCGTCGAGGAAGTCGCTGACGGCCATACCGATGTCGCTGGCGAACAGGCGGTTCTTCACCGTGCCCGTTATTTCCGTCTTGGTATCGGAATCGATGCTCCCGTCTTTCAGGGTCAGGACCTCGTACTTCCGCTCCTCGCCGTCGCGGCTCTCGCGCGTCACGTAACCCCGCTTCGGATCCATAATTTTGGATACCGTAGGAGCGTAGGTGGACGGGCGACCAATGCCGAGTTCCTCCAACTGCTTCACCAGGCTGGCCTCCGTATAACGGGTTGGCGGACGCGTAAAGCGTTGCGTGGCGGTCATCTCGCTGAGGGGGAGGATTTGTCCCTGCTCCAGCGGCGGAAGGATACCCTTGGTGGTTTCGTCATCCTCCTCCTCGTCGTCGTTACTTTCGATGTAAAGCTTGAGGAAGCCATCGAATTTCAGGACTTCACCCTGCGCCCGGAGGCGGGCATCCGGGGCCTTATCCACGGCGATGTTGACCGTGGTCTTTTCCAGTTCGGCATCCGCCATCTGGCTGGCGACGGTCCGTTTCCAGATCAGTTCGTACAAGCGCTGCTCGTCGCGGTCGCCCTGATTGATCGTATGCCGGTCGACGTAGCTGGGACGAATGGCTTCGTGCGCCTCCTGGGCGTCCTTCTTCTTGCTTTTGTAGCGACGGACCTTGCTGTACTGGGTGCCGAACTCCTTGGTCACCTCCTTCTCGATGGCGGTCAGGGCGGTTTCGGACAGGCTGATGCTATCGGTACGCATGTAGGTGATAAGACCGGCCTCGTACAGTCGCTGCGCGGTACGCATGGTCCGCTCCACGTTCATATAGAGCTTCCGGCTGGCTTCCTGCTGCAGGGTAGAGGTGGTGAAGGGAGGGGCCGGCTTCCGCTTCGTAGGTTTGATGTCGATGTCGCTGATGCTGAACTCGGCACCGACACATTTTTTCAGGAAGGTTTCGGCGGATTCCCGGTCCGCGAAGCGGTCCGGGCTGTCGGCTTTCAGTTCGACCTCCTTACCCTGCTCGTTGCGAACCGTGAAGATGGCATTCACCCGGAAGAAGGGGCTCGC
This sequence comes from Lewinella sp. IMCC34191, assembly GCF_003390935.1. Classification (GTDB taxonomy): domain Bacteria; phylum Bacteroidota; class Bacteroidia; order Chitinophagales; family Saprospiraceae; genus Neolewinella. The sequence goes on from NZ_QNQZ01000001.1 coordinate 134,532, forward strand.
TTCGAAGCCCATGATCTCCCGCTCCCGCTCGACCACCAGCTTAACGGTGACGGATTGCACCCGGCCGGCGCTCAGTCCGAACTTCACTTTCTTCCACAGTACCCCGGAGAGCTCGTAGCCGACCAATCGGTCGAGGACGCGCCGGGCCTGCTGGGCATTGACGAGATTCACGTCCACCGTACGCGGATTATTGATTGCCGCCTGAATGGCGGGGGGCGTGATCTCCCGGAAGACGATCCGCTTGGTAGTATCGACCGGCAGCTTCAGGACTTCGCAAAGGTGCCAGCTGATGGCCTCTCCTTCGCGGTCTTCGTCCGTCGCGAGCCATACCGTATCAACCTTATTCACCGCGGCCTTCAGCTCCTTGACCACCTTTCGCTTCTCGGGAGAGACGACGTATTTAGTGGCAAAATTTCGGTCAACGTCGACTGCGCCATCTCCCTTATCCAGGTCGCGCACGTGCCCGAAAGAGGACTTCACGGTGTAGTCCTTCCCCAGGATCTTCTCTATGGTTTTCGCTTTGGCAGGGGACTCGACAATAAGTAAGTTCTTAGACATAGGTTGATTGGGTTCCTCTAGAGTTACGGTTCTAGGCGGCAATTAGTTGTTCGGCGAGCTTTCTTAGTACGTTTTTCGTCTCTTCGTCGGAAAGCTCGTCCTCGGCGATCAGGTTTTCGATACTGGAGATCGGCAGCCGGTTCGGCAGCACCCAGGCGCCCATGTGGGCGAATACATCGGCCAGGTGATCCACGCCGCGCAGGTTTCCCGCCCGCCCGGATGCCAGGCCCACCAGGGCCACGTGCTTGCCCGCGAAGTTGCCGGCGTAATCGATGACGGAGATGCCGTCCAGAAACAATTTGAGTACGCCCGGGTAGCTGCCGTTATACTCCGGGGCAAATACGGCAAACTTGCGCGTTGGCTGAATATACCTACGATGCAGCGCCACCAGGTCGGCGTTGCCGGGCTTACCCTGGTACATTTCTTCCTGAAAGTAGCCGTGGTGCAGGTCGGCCATGTCCAGGATGGCCACTTCTTCACCGAGCCGCCGCAGTTGGTCGGCAAAGTAGTCGACGAACAGGCGCGTGCGACTCTCGGGGCGATTGGTACCGGATATCAGGGTGATCATAGGCGTCGGGTAATGGGCAAACGTACGGCAAATTGCCGCGCTGCTTCGATCGTCGATTATTTTGCGGCGGAGCGCAGGTAATAAGCTGGTCGTAAAGTCCGGCGGATCAGTTCCTCCCAAACTTCCGCCAGCCGAAGGCGAGGGCCAGTAAGAGCAGCCCGAAGTAGATCAGCGGGGAGGCAAGCATTCCGCCAGCCTCGCTGCCGCCCTGTTCTCCGGCCAACGCTTCTCCGGCCGAGCCGCTACGAATCAATCCTCCGATCAGCATGGCTATGGCCAGCAAAATGAGGAAGAGGAAAGCCAGGTTGAATTTGGTCATGGGGCGGTGTAGTGCATAACCACAACGCTTCATTTTCGTTCAAGCACGACGCCGCCAGAGAAAAAGGACTAGGAGGAGCCCGCCGATCCAGGCGATCAGTAGCCAGGGAGAGAGACGGAGGCCCAGTTCGTAGCCCGCGCCGTTCGCCCCGCGAATACTTTCGTAGGAGAATCCGCTCCACAGTCCGAACAGAAGTAGGGCAGCGACGAGGAGCAGGACGAATATGTGGCGGGGGGAGCGGAGGAGGTTGGACAAAGTATTAATCTTGGGCATTAAAATAACAACGCCCCGTCTCCACAGGGAAACGGGGCGTCGGTACTAAGGGCAGCTAGACTAGCAGTTACAGCACTCGTTCTGCTCCAGGCTCGGGTTACGGTCAATGTCCCGTTGTGGCAGCGGCCAGACATTGTCGCAGGGGTCGTAGCCACCGGGGCCGAATACATCGAGGGCGCGACCAAGACGACGCACGTCCCACAAACGATGCCCGCTTTCCATCGCCAATTCTACGAAGCGCTCCTGTAGGATAGCGTCTTCAAAGTTCTCCTCATCGAGTTCGATATCGTCCAAACCGGCACGGTTGCGAACCATGTTGATCATGTCGGTGGCCGTGTCGAAATCGCCCTGGTTCGCGGCGGCTTCGGCGATGATTAGTACCATCTCGGCTCCGCGGATGAACATCAGGGGGTCGTTCTGGCTACCCGAGGCGGCACCAAAGTCGTCGTACTTGATGCCGTAGGCCCGGGTGCCTAGGCTGTCGACGCTGAGCTCGCGGCGGATGTCTCCATCTTCGTAGCTATTAATCAAGGCGGTGGAGGGTACGATACTCAGGCGGCCGTTCAGGGCGGAGGGACCGTAGAAGAAGGCCAGGCTGTTTCCGTCGGTCGAACTAAATTCCAGGAACCACAGCTCGTCCTCCATGTATGGGATCGCGGTCAGGTCGTAGTCCTCGCCGACGGCCAGCTCGGCGAAGGACTGTGCATCCTCATAGCGCTCTTGGTAGAGGGCCACGCGGGCGAGCAGCGCGTTGGCGGCGGCCTGCGTCATGCCCAGGGTGAGGTCGTCCACGATATTGTCGACGGCGAACTGCAGGTCGGTGATGATCTGGTCGTAGATCGCCGATACCGAAGCACGGGTCACGTTCTGGTTGTCGTCGATCACGTTTGGGGTGGGCGTCAGCACCAGGGGCACTTCTCCCCAGCCCAGGACTAGCTCCAGATAGGCGAAGGCGCGTGCGAGACGGGCCTCGCCTACCAGGCTGCTGCGCAGCTCCTCGTTCTCGTTGAGCGAGGGGTCGTCCAGCCCGGTAACGGTCTCGACGATGTTGTTCGCGACGTTGATGGTGGTATAGTGGGTAGAGAACATCCCGGCCATCGTGGTATTGCTGGTGGTCACGTTGTAAGCGTCGAATTCAGCGCGGGTGGGGAAGGTACCGGTGAAGGTAGCCTCGTCGCTGAAGTACTGATAACCGGCGAGGTGGGTATCGAAGGCATTGTCCTGTAGGGCGTCGTAGACCCCGGCGCGGGCCGCACGGGCAGACTGGGCGTCGACGATGGCCACCGGGGCATCCACCGAATCGGTAGGGTCGATGGCGTCGATGTCGTAGTAGTCGCAGGAGGCGAAGCCGAGCAGGACGACGAGTCCTAGCAGACTTTTATATGGCTTAATCATTATTGCAAATTAGAGTTTGGAGGGGGGGTTACAGGCCGATGTTGATACCGAATTCGACGGTACGCGATACTGGCGAAGTAAGGAAGTCGGTACCCAAGGCGACGTTGCTGTCTCCGAAGGAATTGACCTCGGGGTCGAACCAGCTGTAGTCCGTCCAGGTGATCAGGTTCGTGCCGCGTACGAAGACGCGCAGCGAGCGGAAGTTGATCGGCTCCAGCACCGTGCTGGGCAGGTTGTAGGAAAGCGTCGCGGTTTTGAGGCGCACGAAGGAGCCGTCTTCCACGAAACGGTCGCTGTCCGAACGGTTATTACCCGCGCCGGGCTCACCGGTGATCCGGGGGAAGGTATTGCCATCTCCCTCCTCGCGCCAAGCATTTTCGTACGCCCGGACGGTGGGGGCGAATACGCTGTTGAGGCCCTCGGCGAAGGCTAGGTTGTTATTAAATACCTCGTTGCCCAGGTTGAATTGGAAGAAGAAGGCCAGGCCGATGCCCTTGTAGTTGAACTTGTTGTCGATACCGCCGGTGAAGTCTGGTAAGGCGTTGCCGATGAAGACACGGTCGTCGTCGTTGATGGTGCCGTCACCGTTCTGGTCGACGAAGCGGATGTCACCGGGGGCCACGTTGGGCTGGAAGTCGCGGTTGTCATCGCCGGGGTTGATGTTGTTGGCGGCTTCGATTTCGTCCGCGTTCTGGAAGATACCGTCGGTCTCGTAGCCAAAGAAGCTGCCGATGGGCTCACCGACCGCGAGGCGGGTGGCGAAGCCGAAGTCCTGCGGCTGGTCCTGGTAAAGCGAGAGCACTTCGTTGCGGTTCACCGCACCGAAGAGGGTGGTGGTCCAGTCGAAGTCCGGCTTCTGCACGTTGAGGAAGGTCAGCGAGGCCTCGAAGCCCACGTTGCGCATATCACCGATGTTCGAAGGAACGGTGAGGAAACCCGTAGTCGTTGGGATCGGGCGATCGAGGATAAGGTCAGTGGTGTTTTTGATGTAGAAATCGAAGGTGGCACCGATGCGACTCTCGAGCAATCCGAGGTCCAGTCCGACGTCGAATTGACCGGTAGTTTCCCAGACGAGGTCGGGGTTGCCGATCTGCGAGGGCGCGATACCGGGGGAATTCAGGTAGCTGCGGCCGGCACCGTAGAGCTGGCGGGTGTTGAAGTTGCCGATGTTATTGTTACCCGTGAGGCCATAGCTGGCGCGGAGTTTCAAGAGTTCGAAGACGCCAACGTTACCATTGTTAGCAAAGTTGTAGCCGGCGGCGATACCGGGGAACACACCCCAGCGGTCGTTGATGAAGCGGCTGGAGCCGTCCGCACGCACCGAGGCGGTCACGTACAGGCTGCTGCCGAAGTTGAAGTTGACGTTGCCGATGTAGCTGTGGAGCACGTCGCCGGAGACGTCACCGAGTACGTCCGAGGGGCTGGCCGCAGCGTCGGCGCTGGGGAAGTTGTCGGACGGCAGGTTGTTGGTCGAGAAGTAGTTGCGGCGGACGTCGTCGCGCTGGAAGATCGCACCGGCAACGGCGGTGAACTGGGTGTTGCCGAAGCTATTGTTGTAGTTCAGCGTGTACTCGTTGATCAGTCGCGTGTCGGTGGTGGAACCCTCTGAGATGATGCCGTTGGCGGAAGACTGCAGCGCGCTCGGCTCGAAGACGTTCTCGCGCAGGCTTAGGACGTCGGCACCGAGCTTGGCAGTGAACGACAGCTCATCGATGAAGTAGTAGGTGGCGGCCACGTTACCGATCAGGCGGTTGCTGATTAGGCGGTTTTCGTAGGCTTCGGTGGCGGCGATGGGGTTTTCCAGACCGAAGGCCGATCCGTAGGAGCCGTCGTCGTTGCGAATCGGTACCGTCGGCGGTAGCAGGATGGACGAAGAGGTCGCACCATAGATGTTGTTGTCGTTCTGGACCAGCTTGTTGTTGCTGTTCGTGTAGCCGATATTGATGCTTGTCGTCAGCCGGTCGCTGGCGGTATTCTTGAGGTTCAGACGCGCGCTGTAGCGGCGGAAGCGGGTACCCTCCAGGGCGCCCTGGTTGTCGTCGTAGCTCAACGAGGCGTAGAAGCTGGTGTTGCCGGTCCCCCCGGACATCGACACGTCGGTGTTCAGGATGGGGTTACGGTTGTAGATCAGGTCCTGCCAGTTGTTGTAGACGCTGGTGTCGAGACCCGGATCGAGGGCGCTGATGTTGCGCGTTCCGTAGCGTTCCTCGATGTAGTCGGTGTAGCCGACGTTGTCGACCACGTCGATCAGCTTGATGGGCTCGTTGAAGCCGTAGCTTTGGTTGATGTTGAAGCGAGTCTTGCCGGCCTTACCGGACTTGGTGGTGATGAGGACGACGCCGTTCGCAGCGCGGCTGCCATAGATGGCGGTAGTGGAGGCGTCCTTCAGGATTTCCATAGACTCGATGTCCGCGGGGTTGATATCCGCCAGTGCGTTGGCAGACTGACCGCCGATGTCGGTACGGGCGAAGTTGCCCGAGATGACCGGCACGCCGTCCACTACGAAGAGGGGCTCGTTCGAGGCGGTGATGGAGGTGGAACCGCGGACGCGGATGTTGAAGGCCGCACCGGGAGCGCCGCTGCTCTGCTGCACGGTAACCCCCGCTGCGTTACGTAGGGCAGATTGAACGGTGGATCCAGCCTGCACATCAATATCCTCAGTAGAGATGGAAGATACCGAACCGACGAGGTCTTTCCGCTTCACAGGCGAGTAGCCAATTACCAGAACCTCATCCAGGCCAATACCATCCTGAGACAGTACGATGTCATAAACATCTTGCCCTTCTAATACATCCACGACTTGGGTGGTGAAACCCGTATAGCTGATGGTAAGAGTATTGGCGGGCGGGGGAACCGTAATAGTAAAGTTCCCGTCGATATCGGTGACCGTACCAACGTTGGTGCCCGTAACGAGGATCGTAGCACCAATCAGGCCAATCCCCTCGTCATCGACTATAGTGCCCGAAATTTGCTGGGCCTGCAGGGCACCCACACTCACGAAGAGCAGTACCCATAAAAGGAGTCTAGTTGAATTCATACGTTAATTAGTTAGAATAGAATTGACACGGTCGCATCCGGAAGAAAACAGCGTAGGTTGTCGCTTTGCAGGATGCAAATGGTCATCATTGAATAGTAGTAGGTATTTGGCTAACTCATGGCGGCAAGCAAACGCTGCCTAATAGTTTACAGAGGAGCAACAATTGTCAGGGCAATTGCTGTGGCGGCAAATATATAAAAAGGAGCAGCGAATTTTTCGAACCTATTAAGGTTTCGTTAAGTTCTTGCCCGCCCACGACATTATTTCTTCTAAGTTCAGCGCATTCAGACAGCCCTCCTCGGTAAGCCCGCCCTTCCGCGCGGCGGCCACTCCCCAGCGTACATCGTCCAGCCCCCCGATGCTGTGCGCATCGGGGTTGATGCTGATCCACACGCCCCGCTCCCGCGCGTAGGGAATCCACGACCAGTCCAGGTCGAGCCGGTAGGGGTTGGCATTCAGTTCGATCGCCACCCCGTGCTCCGCGCAGGCATCGATGATGCGGCGATGGTCGATGGGGTAGCCCTCCCGGCTCAGCAGTAGCCGGCCGGTCGGGTGGCCGAGAATATTCGTGCGCGGATTGCGGATGGCGGCCAGCAGGCGCTCCGTTGCCTTTTCCTCGTCCATGTTCAAATTACTGTGGACCGAGGCCACGAGCAAATCAAAATGTTCCAGGATCCCGGATCCGCTATAATCCAGCGCTCCGTCGCCCAAAATATCGCACTCGATACCTTTCAGGATCCGGAAGTCGCTGAACTCTTCATTGAATTCGTCGATTTCCGCCCACTGCTCCCGCACGCGATCCGGCTTCAGGCCGTTGGCGTAAAAGGCCGCCTGGGAGTGGTCGGTGATCAGGATGTATTCGTAGCCCCGCTCGCGGGCAGCGTCCACCATTTCGCGCAGGGAATGAATGCCGTCGCTGTACTGGGTATGCACGTGGAGCACGCCCCGCAGGTCCTCCTGCTCGATCAAATCCGGAAGGGATCTCTCCCGCGCCAGGTCGATGGACCACGCCTGTTCCCGCATTTCCGGAGGTATGGGAGGGACCCCCGCCTTGTCGAAAACCTGTTGCTCTTCCGCCAGCCCCGTAAAGTTCGTATCCGGAAAGGCCGCGACGAAAGCTTCCACAAATTCCCCACTCCCGGTGTAGCGGAATAGCTTGCTCCCGAAGTTTTCCGACTGGCAGTGGTAGAGGGTCAGGGGCAGCTCATCTACCTCCCCCTGCGTACAGCGATCATCGCTGCTGTTCACCTGAAAGCCTGGAATTTGGGCGGCGAGCGCAGGTAATAAGGTCGTTATAAACTCGAGTCCCTTTAAAGTAGGTGCGGCCCGGCGCAGTGCCCCCGTGGGCTCAAAACGTTCATCCGGAAAGGCGGTGGTCAACTGTTCCAGCAGGGCCTCCGCGGCCAGGGCCGCCGTACGGTATAGGAAGCGGCCGCGGCTTTTCTGCAGAAATTCCAGCTTATGCTTCAGGCTTTCCTGCGTCTTTAGTCCAAAACCCTTCAGTTCGACCAGGCGATTCTCATTAATCGCGTAGAGCAGCTGACCGACCGTAGTAACGCCCAACCCGTCCCAAACGGCCTTGACTTTTTTGGGGCCGAAACCGCTGATGTCCAGCATCTCCCGGATACCCTCCGGGGTCTTGGCGCGCCACTTCTCCAGAGTTTCCATCTTACCCGTGGTAGCCAACTCGTGGATCTTCCCGGCGATGGCTTTGCCTACCCCTTCCAGTTTCTGCAGTTCGGCTTCCGACATGCTGGCTAGGTCGCGGTCGTCCTTGCGCAGTTTGTTGTAGGCATTGGTGTACGAACGGATCTTGAACGGATTGTCACCGTGCAGTTCCATCAACTTGCCGAGTTCGCGAAAGTGCCGGGCTATTTCGGGGTTGGTCATGCCGCGAAGGTAAGACGCTTCCCGAATCGGTCAGCCCGTCCAGCGCGGACGCTACGCTTTCAACATGGATTTAATATTAGAAGCCGCGGTTGGGTAGGCAAAGATCATTTGCTCGATCTCGGAAATGGGTATTTCCTGACGAATGGCTACGTAGAGCAGGTTGATCAGGTCCGGCGATCCGGGACCAAGCAGGTGGGCTCCGACGAGAACGCCCCGGTCATCATTCGTGATCAGCTTGAAGGCGGACACGCTGGCATTTTGGTGGTGCGCCTGAAACCACTCGGTGGTAACCTTATAGTGCACGGTGAGCTCGTCGTCTGATGCTTCCGCTTCCGCGGCGGTCATCCCCACGGAGGCCATCCCGGGAAGGGCGAAGGCTACGGTGGGGATAGGGTAGTAGTCCACCCGGTCGTCCTTGCCTTCGAACAGGTTACCATTCAAAATGGCGGCCGCGTAGGTGCCCACCGGGGTTAGCGGCAGACCGGTCGCCGCACAGTCGCCGAGCGCGTAAATGTGGTCGACGTTGGTTTTCAAAGCATCGTCCACCTTGATAGCCTGTTCATCGTTCGTTGCCACGCCAGCCCGGTCCAGCGCAAGCTTTTCGGTGTTGGGTATGCGGCCGGCGCAGTGGATTACCCGGTCGGTGAAGAGGGTGGTTTTTTGGCCGGCGGAATCTTCCACGGACACCTCGTACCGGTCATCCGTCGAACGCACGGCCGTCACCTTGCTATTGATGTGGTAGGTCATGCCGCGATCTTCGTCGGCCTGGCGGAGGAGGGCAGACAGGTCGTGGTCGAACTTGTCCAGGGGTACGTCTTCGGTAATGACCAGGGTGACGCGGGCTCCCAGAGCGTGGCAGATGTGGGCGGTTTCGGTACCGATGTAGCCCCCACCCACGATAAGGATCTCCTCTGGCAGATCCTCCATTTCCAGGAACTCGTCACTGGTCAGCAAATATTCATTACCCGGTATGTCGAGCGGCGCGGGCCGCATACCCGTAGCCAGTACGATCAGCTCGCCACGGAGCGTGGTGCCTCCTACGTCTAGCGTATGAGCGTCGGTGAAGGTGGCGTATTCCGCGTAGGTTTCTATACCGTTATCCCGCATTTTCTGGCGGCTGCTCTCGGGAACGGGTTGGGTAAAGCTCCGTTTCCAGCTCATCAGGTCGCTCCAGGCAAAGCCCGGCTTATTGGTAAACCCCTTTCCGCTGAGTCGTTCGACCCGGTACATCGCTTCCGCGGCGGCGTGCAGGACGAGTTTGGGGTCGCAACCACGGAGGGGGCAGGTTCCCCCGAAGTCCCGGCCTTCAATGATGGCGGTTGATTTACCGGCTCCGGCCGCGGCCACGGCTACGGACTGGCCGGCCGATCCGGCGCCGACTACTATTACCTCGTACTGCTTATCTGACATGTATATTCTTTAATGCTTCTGGGGGGGGGGCTCAGGCAGGCTGCTGCCGTGCCGTGATCCCGTTTATGATAATATCGCCGTGGTCGCGGGTGTTTTCGATAAAGAGCTTGCTGGTCTGCCGGCCGGCACACGCCACGCCCGCCATATATACCCCGGGCAGGGTGGTTTCCAGCGTTTCTGGATTGAAGATGGGCTTGCAGCTTTCGTCTTCGGCGATGGCCAGGCCAAGCCGTTCGAAGAGCTCGTAGTTCGGCTCGTAGCCCGTCATGGCCAGCACGAAATCGTTGGGTATCGTAATCTGGCCGTCGGGCGTACCGAGTACAACCTCGTCGGGGCGGATCTCATCCGTCGTTGTATTGAAGTACGCCTTGATCGAGCCCTCCTTGATGCGGTTTTCAATGTCCGGCTTGATCCAGTATTTGACCCGGTCGTAGATCGCTTCCCCGCGAATGGCCATCGTCACTTCCGCGCCCTTGCGGTAGCACTCCAGGGCGGCGTCGCAGGCCGAGTTGGCGGCGCCCACCACCAGGACGCGCTGCCCGATGTAAACGTGAGGATCGTCGTAGTAATGGCGCACCTTCGGGAGGTCTTCACCGGGGATATGCATGAGGCGCGGGGTATCGTAAAAGCCCGTGGAGACGACGACGTTGCGGGCCTCGTAGCTTCCCTTTGCCGACTCGACGCGGTAGCCTCCGTCGATGGCTTCCATTTTGCAAACTTCCTCGTATAGCCGGATGCGCAGGTCGTAATTCTGTACCAGGCGGCGATAATACTCGAGTGCTTCGGTGCGGGTGGGCTTATCCTGGTGGCTGATGAAGGGGGTATCCTGTATTTCCAGCTTCAGCGAGGTACTGAAGAAGGTCATATTGATGGGAAAGTGGAACAGGCTGTTGGCGATCACTCCCTTTTCCAGGATTAGGTAATCGAGTCCGGCGCGTTCGGCGCTGATGGCTACGTTGATGCCGGAGGGGCCACCGCCGATGATGATGAGGTCTAGCATATTCGGTCGTACTTGCGCTTCCGCGGGTGCGGCTGCCGTATCCTTGCGGAAGCACCGGCCCGTAAAGCGCGTATTCGTAACTTCTCCATAGGACGCAAAAGGACCCGCATAGTTCAGCCGCCGGGGCTCGGGTTGAGCTTTGTATGTTTGTCGGCAGAATTTAGCCTCCGCCCCAGATGCCCTACCGTAAACTTCCCCAGATTCAGGACCTATACCAGCGTTTCCTGGACCGCCTCCAGCACGCCGAGGATGGAAGGCACCCCCGGGGGTTGTACGAACCGATCGAATACATTCTCTCCATCGGGGGAAAGCGGGTGCGACCGCTCTTAGCGCTGATCGCGGCTTGCATGTTCGGGGACGACGAGACCCTGCGCGCCGGGATGCCGGTAGCGATGGCGGTTGAGGTTTTCCATAATTTCACCCTGCTCCACGACGACATTATGGACCAGAGTCCGCTACGCCGCGGACAGCCGACCGTACACCGCAAGTGGGATACCAACACCGCCATCCTGAGTGGCGACCTGATGCTCATTCAGGCCTATGGCTATCTGGCCACGGTGAAGGATCAGCACCGGGTACCCGCCCTCTTGAAAACCTTCAACCGGGTCGCAACCGGGGTATGCGAGGGGCAGCAGTTCGACGTCGATTTCGAACGGCAGAGCCACGTCACGATCGAGGAATACCTGAAAATGATCGAGCTCAAAACGGCCGTACTGCTGGGTGGCGCCCTCGAGATGGGGGCCCTCGCGGCCGGTGCCGACCAGGAGGATGCCGATCACCTTTACGCCTTCGGGCGACTTACCGGCCTGGCCTTCCAATTGCACGACGACCTGCTCGATGCCTTCGGAAACCACGAGGATACCGGAAAGCTTACCGGCAACGATATTATCCGCAATAAGAAGACCTTTCTCTACATAAAAACCCTCGAAGCGGTCAACGATCGCGACCGGGAAGAACTTATCGACTGGTTCAGCCACACCCCGGATGATCCCGCCCCCAAGGTGGCACGGGTGACCGAAATGATGCGGCTGAGGGGTATTCCCGAACTGGTGGAGAAGATGCGCGACGAGTTTCAACGGGATGCCTACGAGCACCTGGACCAGGTGAAGGGCGATCCGGAATGGAAAGCGGTGCTACGTGCCGTATCCGAGGGCTTACTCGAGCGCGTTAGCTAGAGTTCCAGCTTGCCGTTGTACCAGTTATCCTCGATGTCTGCCTCCTGAGCGGTGTAGAATTTCATCGCCTCGGTATTGGTGTCGACTACCTGCCACTTGAGCAATTTGCAGCCGCGTTCCCTTCCCCTTTCCTTGAGCACCTCCCAGAGACGCTGACCGATTCCCTGGCGCCGGTAGTCCGGTTGCAGCACGAAATCTTCCAGGTAGATCATGCGGCCTTTCCAGGTGCTGTAGACGAAGTTGTAGAGGCACATGCCAATTACTTTCTTGGTTGCCATGTCCTCGGCCACGATGATGTGAAAGAAGCCTTCGGCGAAGTCGGCGCGATAGTCCTCCGTGGTAGCGGTAAAGTGGGGCAGCGCGTCGACGTAATCGGCCAGCTCGCCTACAAGATCGTGTACGGCGGGCAGATCGGCGGCGTTACCCTGTCGGATCTGTACATTCATAAGCGCGAAGAACGGGAATGGCTAGCGAAACATCACCTTGCGGACCAGGTAACGGCCGTCGTCGCGAATCAGGCGAAGCATGTAGACCCCGTTGCGGATGCCACTGCTCGTGGTAATATGCTGGTCGCTCGTTACCTGACCACTCTGGACCGATCGACCGGCCATATCCAGCAGATCATACCGAAACTCTTCCGGTGGCAGGCCGGTGATGACCAACTGCTGACCAGGGGCCAGCGGATTAGGGCTGATGCGCAGTTCTGGTAGCTCTAGCCGACCGTTATCGGCACTAACCGGACTTGCGACGGCCAAACTATCGAAAAAGGCGAGTGCGCGTCGGACGGCCGGACTGACACAGCCGCCGTGGTCCAATTCGCCCCCGCTTTCCAGCAAAACGGAAGTGGAACCTAGTTCCCGCATCACGCTGTCGGCTACGATCGCGTTTTGGTAAGGGACCTGTTCGTCGGCGGTGCAGTAGTAGAGCAGGGTAGGGACGTTAGGAGCCCACTCGTAGGTATCGTTCGCGCGGAGTGCCTGGATAATTTGGCTTTCCGGATCGTTCTCCTCGATTTGCCGGACGATGGAGTCCTGGAACATGTCGATGAGGCGTTCTTCCCGTTCGCGAAGGAGCGTATCCAGTTTAAAATTGAAATACGCTCCGTCGATGATCTCCCGGTCGAAGCTGTCAATCACTTCCAGGTAGGGAGAAACGAAGGCCTGACCGAGGCTGTCATAGAGCCCGTATACGTTATTGTAGCTCACGTAGGTATAGACGATGAATCCCGGCAGGGTGGGGCGCTCGTTGGTAAGCGTTGCCTCGCGCATCACGCCGCTGATGCTGTAAGGGCCGGAGAGATGCGCGCCGGCGGTGACCACCAGGCTGCTGTCGGGGCCCGGGTCGGCCTGTAAGTCGCGCTGCAGGGCCTGGGCGGCGTGTCCGCCCTGGCTGTAGCCGGTGACGAAGAGTTGGTCGTTGTAGGCGATACCCTGCTCGTCGAGAAATTGACGGGCGGCCAGCAGCAGGTCTCTGCCGGACTGCGATTCGCTGTCGGCATGAACGTAGGGATGAAAACCATCGCTTTCACCGAGGCCGATGTAGTCGGGGGCCACGGCTATGTATCCGCTGGTAGCCAGCGCGTAAACCAACACCCGTTCGTCGGTGGCGAAATTGCTCGGAATCCGGCTGCGGTCGAGCACGGTACCGTGCATGTAGGCGACCATAGGAAAGGCCAGCGACCGTTCCGCCGGGAAGGAAAGCAGTCCGCTGGCGGTATCGGGACGGCCGAGTGCATCGGTGGTGCGGTACAGGATTTTATAGTTGGTTACGTTGTATTCCGGGGTGAGCCCCGGGACGTCGGAAAGCAATATGGCCGGGATACTCAATTGTTGTTCCACGCGGACATACGTCTGCGCCCGCATGGCTGACAGCGCCACGATGAAAATGAAGAAGGTAAACAGGTGCTTCATGGCGACAGGATTTTATAAATTATACATTTTGCGGCCTTCAAAGTAGGTATTAAAGAATTTACCCTTACCTTTGCGGCCCGAAATTATTCGCTTTAACTGATTAGTCGGCCCGTTGGGAAGGCTATTTACTAAAGGCTCCAAGCTATGCCAGTTTACCTTCCCCAGGAGAAGAAAGACGAAATCTTCACCGAATACGGCGGATCCGCTCAGAATACCGGATCCACCGAGGGCCAAATCGCCCTCTTCACTTTCCGCATCAAGGCCCTGTCGGACCACCTGCGCGAGCACCCCAAGGATCACAGCAGCCGGAAGGCGCTGTTGTCGCTCGTCGGTAGCCGGGGCAAGATGCTGAACTACCTCAAGCGCAAAGACCTGGAAGGCTACCGTTCGCTGATCGCCAAATTGGGCATCCGGAAGTAGCTTTTCGCAAAGAAGTTTGCGCGACGTTTGCAAAAGTTGAATAGTCGTGCTTACCTTTGCAGCGCCTTAGTAATAAGGCACCCCCAGAGCCCCTAGCTCAGCTGGCTAGAGCACCTCACTTTTAATGAGGGGGTCCAGGGTTCGAGCCCCTGGGGGCTCACGTTCTAAAGCCCCGTTCGCGCCCGCCGTGAATGGGGCTTTGTTGTATGCCTGCCCACCGTCCGCCCGGCCCGGTATCCTCGGAGCGGGTAACAAGGCTTCAACACCCGCCCGCCTGGCGCGCCCGGAAGACGGAGAACGGTCATCGCGCTGAAAGACCGACTAGTTTATCTGGGCCGCATCGAATTAAATAGATATAAATATAGATATGCCACAACTAACTAAAATAGGCGTCTTTTACGACGGTAATTACTTCCTTCACGTAAGCAATTACTATAATTACGACCACCCGCAGCGCCGCCGCCTCAGCATCACGGGCCTGCACGAGTTCATCGAAGCGCGGGTAGCGATGGAAGAGGGCGTGGCCCGCTCCCGCTGTAAGATTGTCGATAGCCACTACTTCCGCGGCCGGCTGAACGCCACGGAAGCCCAACAGCGGGGTAGCGCACTGTACTACGACCGGGTATTCGACGACATCCTGATGTCGAGCGGCGTCACCACTCATTATTCTCCGCTGCGGTCGAGCCACGGCCGGCGCCACGAGAAAGGCATCGACGTCTGGTTTGCCCTCGAGGCATTCGAACAGGCGCTGCTTCGCAAATTCGATATCGTGGTGTTGATCGCCAGCGACGGGGACTACGTCCACCTGGTGCGCAAGCTGAATGCCCTCGGTTGCCGGGTAATGATCGTGGGCTGGGATTTTGAGTTCACCACCGATAGCGGGAGTGGAATGGTGACCCGAACGAGCCAGGATCTGTTGGCCGAGGCGAGCTATCCTTTGACCATGTCATCCATCATCGACCACCCCAGCAGCGACGCGGAGGCAAAATTGGTCGACCGCTTGTTCGTATCCGAGAAGAAGAAAGAGGTGGTCGTTGAGGATCGGAAGCCCGATGCGGCCAATTTCGAGGAGCCGGTGAACGGTGAGATCGGGGAGGTCATGGAAAGCCAGATCTTCAGCCTGAAGGGCGGCTACGGCTTCATCACTTACCCACCCAATAACCTTTTCTTTCACCACAGTAACGTCAAGAACGTCCGCTTCGAGGACCTGCTGGAAGGCGACCCGGTCGAATTCACCCTGGCACACAGCAACAAGGGGAAGCTGGTCGCGCAGGAAGTCTACTTCATGGGCGAACTGGAGGGCGACGACTTCGAACAGGAGTAACTGTGGTTTTCATCAGCCGTAACCTAAAGGCCGACAGCGCGCTGCTAGCTTGGGGTAACGCGCATGGGGTTGCCGTGCGGGGCATGTCCCTGCTTCGGTTTGTGGCTGTGCCCTTCGACCCGCCGGTAAATATGGATTGGTGGTTCTTTTACAGCAGCCGGGCCGTGCAGTACGCGGGTAGCATTCCGGAAGAGGTCAAGACCGCCGCCATTGGGAGCGGCACCGCGGCGGCCCTCCTTCGGGCAAATGCGCCGGTAGATTTCTGTGGGTCGGGCTCCCCGGAGCGCGTAGCGGAAGACTTTTTGTCCGTATGCGCCGGCCGCCGGGTTTTCTTCCCCCGGGCGCGCCAGTCGCGACTAAGCGTTCAACTTATTCTACGGGACCGCGCGATGGTACTGGATGCCGTGTGCTACGAGAATCACGCCGCCCCGCCAGAAGAGGCCATCGACGCCAATACCTACATTTTTACCAGCCCCCTCAACGTGGCGGCCTATCTGGATCACTATAGTTTACCCACTGGCGCCCGGGTCCTGGCAATAGGCCCCAGCACGGGTTCGGAATTGGAAAGGCGGGGCATACCGTGCGAGTGGCCGGAAACTCCGTCGGAAACTGCCCTCGTGGAGCTATTATAAGGAAGTGGCTCGGGCGGGGGCAAAGCGGCGGCGGGCCCTGTTTTATCGATGGATCGCCGAACACCCTCCAACCGCTAGCCGCCCGACGACTACGACGACCACCGCTCCCCAAAACCATCCCAATCCCCACCTGTTCCCCCAGTATGATAGGCTGGAAATTTTCAAACTACATCCCCGGATCGGACGACGAGACCCCCTTCGAGAAGCTGCTCAAGCTCTTCCAGGAGTTGCTCACGCATACCTCCGGTAACGTCGGGGAAGCTCTGCAGTGGCTGACCAATCTCGACCGGCAGTACGAACTCACGGACGATCAGTACAGCATCGGCGATTTCATCCAGGAGATGATCGACAAGAACTACATCGAGCCCGGAGACGGACCCGGCAAGCCCGGCTACGTACCCACCGCCAAGATGGAAGGGGAATTGCGACAGAAAGCCCTGAAGGATATTTTCGGGGAAATCAAAAAAACCAAGCGCGGCAATCACAGCACCCGCTACAGTGGCCGCGGCGACGAGACCACCAGCGAGCGCCGTCCCTTCGAATTCGGTGACGCGCTGGATAAGATGGCCGTCAGCGAAAGCCTCCGCAACGCCCAGATCAACAACGGCATCGACGATTTCAAGCTTACCACCAGCGACCTGGAGGTCTACGAGACGCACTACCAAGCGCAGATGTCGACGGTGCTGATGATCGACATCAGTCACTCCATGATCCTGTACGGGGAAGACCGCATCACCCCCGCCAAGAAGGTAGCCATGGCCCTGAGCGAGTACATCACGACGCGCTTTCCCAAGGATACGCTCGACATCATCGTATTCGGCAACGACGCCTGGCCGGTCGAGATTAAGGACCTGCCTTATCTCCAGGTCGGACCTTACCATACGAATACCGTCGCCGGACTGGAGCTGGCCATGGACATCCTGCGCCGCCGGCGCAACCCCAACAAGCAGATATTCATGATCACCGACGGAAAGCCGACCTGCATCAAGCGGGGAAAGCGCTACATCAAAAACAGCATGGGGCTCGACCGGACCATCGTCAATCGAACGCTTAACCTCGCCGCCCGCCTGCGGAAGATCAGTATCCCGGTGACCACATTCATGATCGCGCGCGATCCCTACCTCGTTCAGTTCGTGCAGAGCTTCACCGAAACGAACGGCGGCAAGGCATACTACAGTGGTTTACAGGGACTGGGGGACTTCGTGTTCCGCGACTACAAACGGAATAAGAAGAAGTAATGCGGGGCTGCCTGATGCTATTTTTGGTGATCCTATCGGTTGGGTTGCGTGCGCAGTCCGGATTGGGGTGGAATACCGCAGCCGGTATACTCCCGATCCCGGAATGCGACCTGGTTAGCGATTTGCCGGGGATGATGGTAATGGCCAAGCTGCCCCTTGAGGAGGATGTTTCTACCTGCGCTCCGCCGCCCTATTTGCTGTCGGAAGATATGCCCGCACCGCGTGGGTTTGATTTCGCCGCGGCCAAGCCGTATCTGGCCTTCTTCTGCCGGCTGGAGTTGGACATCGAGGCGGCTACGAAGTTTCCCGTTCGATTCAGATTGGGGGAGGTGCGCACCTGGCAGCAGGAGTTGTCCAAACGGGATTGAAACGGACTCGCCCGACAGCCGGAATACGGTAATCAAATTGCGAACAAATTGCATGTACCTACGTTGGTATCGATAAACACAATCTATGTCTACCAACCCCAATCCCCTGTTCGTCGAAGAGAAAAAAGGTCAACACATTTATCATAATGTATGGGGTGGGGATGATTTGCACATCGGTATTTACCGGCCCAAGAGCCTCAGCCTGTACGAAGCAAATCGGAAGACCACGGAGCGGATGATCAAACTGCTCCCGCGCATCAAGCGCGCCTCCAAGATTTTGGTGGTCCAGTCAGGTTTCGGAGGTGCGGCCCGCTACATCGCCGAGAAGTACAAGTGTAAGGTTTGGTGCCTCAACGACGACGAGAAGCAAAATGAGTACAACGAGCGCAAGATTGAAGAGCTTGAACTAAGCAAAAAAGTGAAAGTCGCGAAGGGCTTCGTGGAGTATATGCCCTACGAGCCAGATTTCTTCGACTTTGTCATCGCACAGGACGCCTTCAGCCTGACGGGTAAAAAGCGGGAAACCTTCCGCGCCATCCACCGGGTGCTCAAGCCCGAGGGACGGCTCATCATCAGCGCCCTCATGCGCAGCGAAACCTGTGAGGATAAAGACTCGGAAGCTTTGATCAAAAAGCTCCCCCTCGAAGAGTTGATCACCGAAGAACAGTACGGCAGCGATGCGAAGCGCGGCTTCCTGCAGCAAATCTACAGCGTCGAGCTGTCGGACCAGCTGGTACACCACTACACCAAGGTCCTCTATACCCTGCAGGCGAACAAAGAAGCTCTTATCGAGCAGAGTAGCGAGCGCTTCGTCAACGACCGGGTCAAAACGTACAAGAACTTCATTCGGCTGGCCGAGGACGGCTGCCTCGACTGGGGTATCCTGATGTTCCAGAAGATGAACAGCTAGGCGGCGAGGGACGGCTTTCATCAACTGAAAGAGAAGGCTGCACCCACCGACCGAATAGATTGAGCATACCCGTTGCGCACGCGCAACGGGTATGCTCTTTAAGGGTACCACCTAGTCGCTTATACGTACAGCTTTCGGTCTTTGATCACTATGCGCATAATCCTCACTTTCTAAATGTTTACGGTGCTGGTGCACATACTTGTACCGCTCGTTAGCTATCTGCCTGTGCAAGCCATGGCATAAGCTTTCGTACTCGGTTCCTGCCATTCGGTTTACCGCGCATATCCACCCAACGCGGAATACATATGCAACAGCTGCGAGGCGATAAGCTTTCACGGTTCCGCTATGCTCTATTCCTCTTCGAAGGGTAGAAGCAATTGTACCCCTTCGCCACCTTCGCGCTCCAGGTTACTGACGCTCAGCCCCAGCAGCCGTACGACAGGTACTTCCTCGACGTTCTCATCCAGCAGCTGGTAGGCGATATCCTTCAGATCCTGAAGCTTACGTATCTCCCCGCTAAAACTGCGACTGCGCGTATGGATCACGAATTCGGGGCTTTTCATCTTGAGCGTGACCGTACGTCCGTAGTTGTCGCGGGCAACCAGGTAGTCAAAAACCTTCTCCGCCAGCCAGTCGATCTTCTCCTTCATGACGCGAAGGGAAGAGACGTCATCGGAGTATGTACGTTCGGCGCCCACGCTCTTGCGGTTGCGGTTGGGATTGACGGGCCGGTCGTCCAGGGCGCGCACGATGCGATAGTAGTGGCGCCCCACCTTACCGAAGCGCTGGGCCATTTCCATCTCCGAGAGTTGCCGTAGGTCGCCGCCGGTTCGGTAGCCCATTTTGTGCATACGGGCCGCGGTGACCTTACCGATGCCGTGAAAGTCTTCTACCGGTAGTGCCGCCAGGAAGGCAGGTGCCTCTTCGGGCATGATGACCTTCATCCCGTTCGGCTTATTGATGTCACTGGCCACCTTGGCGAGAAACTTATTGAAGCTGACGCCGGCGGACGCCGTCAGACCGGTAACTTCGAAGATCTCCTCGCGGATCGCTTCGGCGATGAGGGTAGCGGAGGCCGGGCCCTTCTTGGCCACGGTGACATCCAAATAGGCCTCGTCCAGACTCAATGGCTCTACCAGGTCAGTGTATGAATAGAAGATGTCGCGAATCTGATCGGAGACTTCCCGGTACTTTTCGAAGTTCGACTTTACGAATATGAGATCCGGACATAGCCGTTTGGCCGTTACGCTTGGCATAGCGGAGCGCACGCCGTACTTACGCGCCTCGTAGCTGGCCGCCGCCACTACGCCACGAAGTTTACTGCCCCCGACGGCGATCGGCCGGCCACGCAGGTCCGGATTATCCCGCTGTTCGACACTGGCAAAGAAGGCATCCATATCGATATGGATGATCTTGCGCGTCTTACCGAGGGGCTCCCGATTTGCTTTTCGCTTCCATTTCATTCATCAGCTCCTCGGTGTCCGCGGTCAGTTCGTCCAGCTTCTCCTGGGCGGCCCGCGACAGATCACCGCCTTTTTCCAGCGCCCGCTCCAGATCGGTACGCCGCTCGGTTAAATCTTCTATATCCCTGATCAGCTTGGAATCGCTGAGGTCCTGGGCTTCTTCCCGCAACGATCCGTAGAGGTTTTCCAACTTATCCAATGCATCGTCGTACTTGCCCTGCCGCATCTTTTCCCGTTCGCCCTTGAGCAGGTTCCAGGCTTCCGAGCCGAGATCGCGCGCCTTGTCCACGATCTGTCTGCTCTGTTCCTTTTCCTCGATCGTACCGTAGAAATAGTTGTAGGCCAGCAGTCCGATAACCAGAAATAGTGCCAGCTTCAGTATAGTCCGCATACCCGAAAGTTTAGGCAAATATAAGGTTTTACAGCTCGTTTGAATTTGGGCGGCGGGGCGCAGGCAAAATGTCCGTCACCCAACGGGGTGTAACTATATTGGTGACGATAATCGTTTTAACAGCAAGTTACACCGGTTTACATGGCTAACTAATCAAAATATTTACAAATAATTTGTTTTAAACTTGCTTTTAATTCCAACAGGCCCTATTTTTGTTGCACAACCATCAGGTTACACTTATGGACCTTACCATCCGAATCAGCAAGAAAGGCACCCGCGTCGTAAAGGCTACCGAGCTACACCGCGCGCTCGGGCTGGCCGATCACCACTACCAGACGAATGTCCGTGGGTGGATCAGTGACGTGTATCAGTTCGCCGATGGTATCCGCAAACCGGTCGGACTACAGGACTACGCGCGTAGCCCGAAGACAAAGGCGGGCATCGTGCACGAGTATTACTTCAATCTCGAAATGGCCCGACTGGTCGCACTCAGTACCAAGTCGAAGGTCAAGCAGGCTATCGCCACCAAGCTGAGTAAGGAGGAGGCCGTCTTTCCCGACCGCGTCCAGTTGACCACCGAGGAAACGCTCGAACTCATGGAGCAAACCCGCGCCATGAGTCGGCTCTCCTGCCAGGTCGCCGCCGAGGAACGTCACCTTAAAGCTTACATCCGGCGCACGGGCTCCCAGGATTACTGGAACAAATACCGCGTAGAGAACGTCGTCAAAACCACGATGGAAGACTTGCGTAAACAGCTATCCGAGCGCGGCCAAGCCTACAACCGCAGTCACCGGGTACGTGAGTTGTTGCTGCGCTACGACCCGTACGAATGTGTCCGGGTGGGTATCGTCGATCACTACGCCGCACAGGGATACAGTATTCCTTACGCCCTCGAATTGGGAAGGCTCGCCCGCGAGTTCGCGGTGGCCATGCACCTGGATGTCAGCGACGACCGCAAAGGGGAGGGACTATTCACCACCCCCGCCGATACCGAGGTTGTCCGTCAGTTGCAGCGCGCCGCCGCCTGACCTATTGTGCAGTCTGGGGGGCTTGTCCCTCCTGTTCGACGTACTTGAAAAACCAAAACATGAGGAGCGCGCTGTCCCCCTGGTAGTCTATGTCCCGGAGCACTTCCCGGTAATTCTTTAGTACTTCCTCTTCGTGCAGAAAGGGGCGCAAAGTTTGCAACAGTTTGGTATACCGGGGAAAGTCTGCCGCCGGCGGGACCGATTTGGCGCCCAGCTTTGTACAGATGGTCTGTAGCAGATCGGTAGAGTAGGGGGCATACTTATCCGGGTATTGTCCCATCAAATAGATCGATACGATCTGGTAATCATCATCGTGGTAGTGCGTAGGGATGCGGGCCTTGGGTTTGGCATCCCGGTACCGGTTAAAGAGCTCGTTGATGTAAAAGACGAAGCGCTGGATGCGTCCCTCCAGGTCGCGGTCTTCGCTATACAGATCGCGGAAGGCGTCGCGCACGAAGTCCGGTTCCCATTCCATGATGGCCAGCATGCTGCGCTTCGGGTCGTAGCCTCCCCGGCGATAGTGGCGGCGATTCGTTTTGCTGTCCAGTGCGGCATCGTAGCTGGCCGCCAGGTCTTTCGCTTCCACATTGAAGTGGTCCTGCCAATTTTGCTGCGTTTCCCAGTAGGGAAGGTATTCTTGCGCTTCGTCCGTCAGCATCCAGTCGGTGAATTCGCGGACGTAAGTTTTTATTTTAGGCACTTGCATACGCGCCAAATTACGATCTTTAGGAACCGATGTTCAACTTGAAGCCCTTACCACATTCCATCGGCCGACTTTATAGCCAGTATCAGTCTTTCGATCTGGTGATTGACAGCCGATTAGTTAGTGATCCTAAAAGATCTTTATTCTTTGCTCTCGAGGGAGAGCGTACGGATGGCCACCGCTTTATACCACAGCTGCTGAAGATCGGCGTACGCCACTTCGTCGTTCGTGCGGCTACCTTTGATAGCCTGCGGGAAGAGATACGCGCGGAAGCGAGGCGAACCGGAGATATGCCGGTTTTTACCGAAGTGGAAGAGCCGGCCGACGTGTTGCGGCAATTGGCCGCTTACCACCGGCAGCAGTTTACTATTCCCGTCATCGCCATTACCGGGAGTAACGGCAAAACGATCGTCAAGGACTGGCTGAGCGAAATACTTCGTGCCGACTATACCGTGTGTTCGACCCCCCGTTCTTATAATTCGTTGATCGGTGTCCCGCTCTCCGTTTGGAAGCTGCGGTCCAAACACGATATCGCCGTATTCGAAGTCGGCATCAGTGAGCCGGGCGATATGGAGAAACTTCGTGCCATCGTCCAGCCCACCCATGGCGTACTGACCACCATCGGAACGGCCCACCAGCAAAATTTCCCCTCCCGAGAGCAAATGGCCTGGGAGAAGTTCCAGCTGTTCGAATCCGTGGAGCATTTGATTATGCCCGAGCGCGACGATCTGCGGCAATACATATCGGACGTCCCTTCCCGCAAGGTCGTCACCTGGTCCGGCGAGGGCCGCTCGGGGATAACCGTTGACGGGGAGGCTTTAGGCATCGAATATCCGGACTTGCCGCCCGTATACCTGGACAATGCGCGGACCGTTACTACCGTAGCACGCCATTTCGGGGTGGACTGGTCGTACATACGTGACGGGGTCGGTCACTTCGTTCCCTTCGCCAACCGTCTGGAACAGCGGCAGGGTCGCGACGGTGGCAACGTGATCAACGACTCGTACAGTAACGATCTGAATGCCCTGGCCGCCGCCATCGATTTTGCCGAGATACAGGATGGCTTCGGATCTTTGACGCTGATCCTCGGACACGTACAGCCGCTCGACGATCTGGAGCAGCGATTACGAAGCCTGCTGCTTGGCCGAATCGACCGGCTCCTGCTGATTGGTGACCGCCACGAGTACCTGCTGGCGGACTTCCCCGAGAGTAAAATGTATGATTCCGTATCCCACCTCGCCCGGGAGATACCGGAGCTTAGCTTTCACCGGCAAACCGTCCTGGTCAAGGGGGCGAACTACCAGGGAATGGATCAGATTGCCGACATGCTCAGTCAGCAACTGCACCGCACGATCCTAGAGGTCGATCTGGAAGCACTCCGGCACAATTACCGCACCTACTACAGGCACCTTCCCGATAACTGCGAAGTGATCGTCATGTCTAAAGCCTCCGCCTACGGTAGCGGAGCGCTCCCGGTAGCCCGAGTGCTGGAGGACGTCGGAGCGGCCTATTTGGCGGTCGCTTATCCGGAGGAGGGCAGAGAGCTTCGTCGGGGCGGCATCAAGCTTCCCATCATGGTGCTCAATGCGGAGGCCTACAGCTATCCGATGCTGGTAGAGTATAATCTGGAGCCGGTCGTTCACCGCGCGGAGCAGTTACGGTACGCCGCCAATCTCCAACTCCCCGCCCACGTGGAGCTGGATACCGGAATGGCCCGGCTGGGTTTCGTGGCGCGGGAGTTTCGCGAGATATTATCTAACTCTAGCGGAGACTTGTTGGAAACGCCGGCCAGCATCTTTACCCACCTCGCGGCCAGTGAAGATGAAGCGCACGACGACTATACCCGACAGCAGCTGACGGTCTTCGACAAACTCTACGGTGAATACCTCTCCACCGGTGCGCCGGAGGTGAAGCGGCACGCCCTGAACAGCAACGGTATCTCCCGCTTCCCGCAGGCCGCCTACGATATGGTCCGTTTGGGGATTGGGCTGTACGGGCTTGGCGATGAAACCCTGCGCATGCACCTCAAGCCCGCCCTCAAACTCACGACGACCGTCACCGCCATCAGCGAGCGGGAGTCCGGCCAGACCGTGGGATACGGCCGGCGTGGGCGCCTCGAATCCTTTACCCGCCTGGCCGTGCTCAGTATTGGGTACGCCGATGGCCTCCCCCGCCAGGCGGGGGAGGGAAGATTCGGGGTGCGCATCAAGGGCGTGCTGGCGCCCACCGTCGGGTCGATCTGTATGGATATGTGTACGGTGGACATCACCGCCGTCGGGGATGTACAGGTCGGCGATGAGGCCGTTATCTTTGGTCCCGACCATCCGATCGAACTACTCGCCGCCGCCGCACGGACTATACCCTACGAGATACTGACCGGCATCGGGCAGCGGGTCCACCGGGTTTACGTGGGCGAATAAAACCCTCCCCGGCCCCGGCGCTGTTTACTTTGCCAGCATGAACGTACTCTTTCTCGACCGGGATGCCCATCCCTATCTCCGCGAACGCTTACTCTCCGAAGGTCACTCGGTCGACCTGGCAACCGATATAAGCCGGACGGAGGCCCTGGAACGAGTAGGAAACTACGATGGACTCATGATCCGGTCACGCTTCGATATAGACCGCGAAATGCTGGACGCCGGTGGTTCGCGCTTGCGTTTCGTTGCGCGGTGGGGTGTCGGTACCGACCATATCGATCTGGATTATGCTAAAGAAAAGGGCATCACGGTTTTCAACAGCCCGGAGGGAAGCAAGCACACCGTAGCGGAACATACCGTGGGCATGATGCTGATGCTGCTCAACCACCTGGGGCGCGCCGATCGCCAGGTGCGCGAAGGGGAATGGGTCCGGCGGGGTAACGTTGGCTCCGAACTACAGTACCTCACCGTCGGATTGGTGGGCTACGGCAATATGGGGCAGATGACCGCCCGCCGGCTAAGCGGATTCGGTTGCCGCGTCATCACCCACGATAAGTTTCGAACCGACTACGGCGACGATTACGCCGAAGCCGTCAGTCTGGAGCAGCTGCAGCGGGAAGCCGACGTGGTCAGTTTGCACATCTTTCTCGAAGGAAACCGCTACTATGCCAACCAGGCCTGGTTCGATGCCTTCCGTAAGCCCATTTACCTCATCAATACGGCCAGGGGACTCGTCGTTAACACCGCCGATCTCGTGCGCGCCATGGAAGCAGATCGGGTACTCGGCGCCGCCCTCGACGTAAACGAATACGAAGAACAAAGCTTCGTCCAGCTCAGTCCGGACGATCTGCCCGAAGCCTTTCAGTACCTGCGTAGCAGCGACCGCACCGTCCTGACCCCGCATATCGCCGGCTGGAGCGTCGAGGCCGAGGAAGGCCACGCCCGCACGCTGTACCAAAAGATTACCGAATCCTTTCCCGATTTATAAGCCGCTACCATGACTAACCGAATCCTACCGACCCTGACGCTGCTGCTCATCAGCCTGTTCGCCCACGCCGGTGGCGGGATGTGGCTCCCCCTTCTCCTCGAGAACCTCAACGAAGAGGAGATGCAGGCAATGGGTATGGAGATCACCGCCGAGGATATCTACAGCATCAATGAAGGCAGCCTCAAGGACGCCATCGTTCACTTCGGCGGATTTTGTACCGGTGAGGTCGTCAGTGACCAGGGGCTCGTACTCACTAATCACCACTGCGGATTCGGGGCGATCCAGGATCATTCCACGCTGGAGAACAACTACCTGCAGGACGGATTCTGGGCCATGGACGGCTCGGAAGAGTTACCTAACCCCGGTCTTTTCGTCACCTTTATCGTCTCCATCGACGACGTGACCTCCCAGATCCTTGCGGGAGTTACGGATCAGATGAGTGAGAAGGAACGGGCGCGAACCATACAGGCAAATACCACCGCCCTCAAACTGGGAGGTGAGCTAGGCGCGTTTGAGGAGGTTCTGGTAAAACCCTTCTACGAGGGCAATCGCTATTACGCCTTTCGGACGAAAACCTACAATGACGTCCGACTGGTTGGAGCACCCCCTTCCTCAATCGGGAAATTCGGAGCGGATACCGATAACTGGGAGTGGCCGCGCCACACCGGCGACTTCAGCCTTTTCCGCATCTACACCGCGCCGGATGGCAGCCCCGCCGACTACGACGAGGCCAACGTGCCGATGCGGCCCAAACGGCACCTGGAAGTCAGTACGGCCGGCATCGACCCGGGGGACTTCAGCATGATCTTTGGCTTTCCCGGCACCACGGAGCAGTACCTGCCCGCCGTGGCTATGGAGCAGCGTACGGAGATCATCAACCCCATCCGCATCGGGATGCGCGACCTCAGTCTCGCCGTCATCGATAGTGCCATGCGGGCGGACGAACAGATCCGGATCGATTACGCCAGTAAACAGGCCCGCATCGCCAACGCCTGGAAGAAATGGCGGGGCGAAAGCCAGGGCGTGGAGGCCGTCGGTGCCGTAGCCCACCGTCGCCAAATGGAGCGCGACTTCGCCGAGCGGCTGGCCGCCAAGCCATCGGCGCAGGAGAAATACGGGGCACTCATTCCCGAATTGAACCGACTGTACACGGATCGGCTGGAACTGGAAAAAACGCGGGCCTACGTCGGTGAATTGAACTATAATATTGATCTTTTCCGTCTGGCTAACATCCTGGATGCCCAGTTCGCCATCGCAGATAACAACGGTATGGACGCCTTCCGGCAGCGTAGTGAACGGCTGCTTACGTACCTGCAGGGCATCTACGACGGGTACAGCCCCGCCGTCGACAAGAAGGTAGCCCGAGCTTTATTGCCGGAGTACTACGAGAAATTACCTTCTCAATACCAGGCTGCGTACGCCCTGGATCAGCGGGAATTCGCCGGTGGCTACGACGAACTGATCGACGATCTGTTTGACCGCAGCTACCTGACGCGGGGCGACCGGGTACTCGATATGTTGGCCGCTGATCCCGAAGCTTTCGTGGAGACCATCCGGGCCGACCGTGCGTTTCAATTCGTGCGGCAGCTCAATCGCCTCAACGAAAGCCGGGTAGTTGACGTGTACAACGAGTACGCGGACCGCATCAACGGGCTTCAGCGTACCTATATGGACGGCCTGCTGCGCTTCTTTCCCGAACGTCGCCTCTATCCGGATGCCAACGGCACCCTACGGGTCAGCTACGGCAAGTTCGAGGGTTTTACCGGCCTGGAGGGGAACACCTACGATTATATGACCTACCTGGATGGCGTAATGGAAAAGTACGTGCCGGGCGACTACGAATTCGACGTGCCCGAGCGCCTCATCGAGCTGCACGAGGAACGCGATTACGGTCCCTACGCAACGGAAGTTGGTAAAATGCCCGTCTGCCTGCTCGGGTCCAACCATACCACCGGTGGCAACAGCGGCAGCCCCGCCCTGAACGGAAAGGGGCAGCTGGTAGGCCTTAACTTCGACCGCACCTGGCAGAGCACGATGTCCGACGTCTACTACGATCCAACGATCTGCCGCAACATCATGGTAGATATCCGCTACATCCTCTTCCTGATCGACAAGTTCGGACAGGCCCCGCACCTGGTCGAGGAAATGACGCTGATAAACTAAAGGCCGAAGATGTGGGCGACGCAGCGCAGGAAATATAGCCTACGGGGTAACGACAAGCCTTCTGGTCACCATCCGACCCTCCAGCGACAGGCGGAAAAAGTAGATACCAGGGGTCAGATCGTTCGTCGGGACGGTGGCGGAGAGATCTCCCGTAACCTGAATGCCGCGTTGTTCCTTCGCGATACGGCCGGCGGCATCGTAGAGCTGCCAGTCGGCCGTTCCGTGTCCCAGTCGATTGCCGGTCACCAGGAACGACTGACCGGGGGCAACCGGGTTCGGATTAATCGCGATGGCTGCGTCCAGGGCCGGATCCATCGTCGCGGTGCTGATGACCGCACCGTTGAAGAATTGGTAGGTCGCGCTAAAGTCTCCCGACACGTCGTAGCGGTTTACGGGTCGGACGCGCCAGTAGTAGCGCTTCTGAGGGGCGAGGATGTCCCGGACGGTAGCTGTCGTATCCGAGGTAAAGAAGGAGTAGGTTACTTCATTACCGAAAGTACCCGTGCTATTAACCTGGACGAGGTAAAAATCCGCGTTGGGGACCCGGTTCCAAACTAGGTCGACGACGTCCGAGTAGGGCACTCTTTCGAAGTTCTCCGGGGCCAACAGGTCGATGTCTTCCGCTTTCGCGGCCGTGAACTCGGGGACGACAGTGCTCGCCAGTCCGATCCGGTTGGTGCCCAGGTTGGTATTCATTGCCGTGATTTGCTCCTCGGAAAACTGCTCGACGCAGCCGTCGAAGGCGTAGCTCATGATATTGCTGGCCGGAACTTCGAAGGCGGTGCCGTCGGGGTCCTGAAAGCTGTGGAGGTAGTTTCCGTCCGCCTCACAACGCCAGCGCTCCGGCAGGTAGTCGGGTGATGTATCGCAAAAGCCGTCGGCGGCGTCCTGGCAGTTGCTGCCGTCGACGCGCTCCACCTCCACCGTACGCCCGTTCAACGATAGCGTGGCCGGAGCCGGGCTGTCGCGGTAGGCGTCTTCAACGGCTTTATTGGTTTCGAAGGATTCCCAGCCGTAGAAGGTATGCCGGAGACCGAAAAAGTGTCCCAGCTCGTGGCTCCAGGTGCGGTCGATACCGTTGATGCAGTCGATGTCCAATACGACGCCGTCGGCACTCGGGCTGTAGTAACCGCAGGCACCGGCGGCCCGGCCGACGATGTAGCTGTTGACCATATTATCCCGGTTGTAGTTACGCATCAGTTCGTTCCCGCCGTCGAACTCATGGTCGTAGTAGGCGGTGCTGTTCAGGTAATCGATCTCGTTGTCGATGAAGAAGCGGACGTTGATCTTGGCGAAGTCCTCGTTCAGAAACTCAAAGCTCTTCAGCACCGTCAGCGGATCGGCATAACCGAATCCATCGTCGTCGCCCAGCAGTGTAAGGTGCACCGGAACGTATTGTACCTCGACCGATTTCGGGCGGCGGGCGATCTTGCCGGCGTGGTAGGCTTCAAGCCAGGGGGAATAGCCGGGCGTCGCGCAGGCGTTTTCGGGCGGGGCGTTTTGGGCGAAAAGCGGGCGCAATGCGAGAAAAGACAAAACAAAGATCAGGGGTAGACGTACAGACATCTGTAACATTTAAGGAATAAGCGTAAAAGTAGCCAACCTGATCGCAGCGAACCGTCTTGTCGGCGGCATTTATCCGGGTCCGGTAGAATTTGGCTACTTTCGCCAGTCCGAAACTTGGCTCTAGCGAGGCGCTTTCGTGCCCCTCTGGCCGCAAACCGCAAAATAAACTTAAGCGATAATATGAGTAAAGTAACCGTAGTCGGCGCCGGAAACGTAGGTGCCACCGTAGCCAACGTACTGGCCCACATGGACCTGGTCCGGGAAATCGTCGTGCTCGATATTAAAGGGGATACGGCCCGTGGCAAAGCTCTGGATTCCTGGCAGCAGGCCAGCATCGATGCCTATAGTACCCGACTCACCGGCACGGAGAACTACGCGGACACCGCCGACAGCGACATCGTTGTCATCACGGCCGGTATTCCCCGCAAACCCGGCATGAGCCGCGACGATCTTATCTCTACCAATGCCAAGATCGTGACCATGGTGACCAAGTCCATCATGGAGCACAGCAAGAACCCCATCATCATCGTTGTATCCAACCCCCTCGACGTGATGACCCACGCGGCCTTTAAAGCCAGCGGACTGCCCCGGAACCGGGTATTCGGTATGGCCGGTATCCTGGATACGGCCCGTTACCGTGCCTTCCTGGCGACCGCCCTCGACGTCAGCCCAAAAGACATTCAGGCCATGCTGCTCGGCGGCCACGGCGATACGATGGTGCCGCTGCCCCGCTACACCACCGTCAGTGGTATTCCCGTAACGGAGATGATCAGCGAGGAGGACCTCGACGCCATCGTCGACCGCACCAAAAAGGGTGGGGGAGAGCTCGTCAAGCTGATGGGCACCTCGGCCTGGTACGCTCCCGGAGCCGCCGCGGCCCAGATGGTCGGAACGATCGTCCGCGACGAGAACCGCATCTTCCCCTGCTGCGCCCAGCTCGACGGAGAGTACGGCCTCAAGGACATCTTCCTGGGCGTACCCGTGAAGCTTGGCAAGGAAGGCATCGTCCAGGTGATTGAGCTAAAACTCAATGACAAGGAAATGGACCTGCTCAACACCAGTGCCGACCACGTGCGCGAGGTGATGGAGGTCTTCGAGGGACTGGAAATCTGAGTTTTTCAGTAGCCAACAATTACCGACCACCGGGTGCCCAATTAGGAGGCATCCGGTGGTTTCGTTTTGTGGGTATTCAGGTCCGATGCTGCTACCTCAGTCCGCCGCTGGCCTACCGTCGGATCTGAGTAACAGCACTCCGACCCCGCTGAGCAACAGGACCTCCTCCAGGATGGCTACGGCGGCCATGGCCAGCGCGAACGCAACTACGCGGGTCGGTGGGTACGTCATAATGTACGGCAGGCGGAAGCAGGCCAGGATTAAAACCAGTAGGACGCAAACGACCAGGGTGGGGCACCACCACAGCCTGTCCGTACGAAGCACTTCAAGATCGCCCGGGGAAAAGCTCTTCAGAAGCACGAAGCCGGTGGCCAGTATAACGTAGCGTCCCGCCGCACTATAGAGTAGTTCGACGGTCAGTGAGCTCTCCGGTGACAGGAAATACCGGGCGGAAAAAGCCAGCGCGGTAATGCTTACGATGAAAACTAGGTAAAGTATCAGCGTTCGCATACTCAGAAATGAAGGCTCAAAGAAAGACGGTGGGCTATGAAAAGTGGGTATTTCCACTTATACGAACGGGGACAGCAAGATTTGCCGCCTCCGTTCGTGAACCAATCTATCAAACCCTAGGCAATCGTTTGCTACTCTTAAAAAGCCGACGGTGATGGTACCAACGCAACCGTAGCACGCACCCCTCCACGTGCGCGAGGTGACGACACTCTTCGAAGGGCTGGATAGTAGCTAGTGGGTACCGGACAGATTTACGATGCAAAGGGATCGGCGGCTGATCCGTCGGTCCCTTCGTCATTCCGGCCGGCTCCTCAACCCTTATTGGTGGATTCTTGTATATTATGTCAATCTCCCTTATCTCCCCAAGCATGGACCAAATCAAGCCGACCGTTATCAATCCACAGGAAGCTGAGAAGCTGGAGCGCATCGCTTTTATCCTGAAGACGGTAGCCCACCCACTGCGGCTCGGGATCGTCCATTTGCTGGAGCAGCATCCGCGGCTTAGCGTGACCAGCATCACCGACGCGCTGGAGTCGGAACAGTCATTGGTCAGTCATCACCTACAGACGATGAAGCTGAAAGGCATCCTAAGCGCCAAGCGGGACGGCCGCTCCGTCATGTACTCGTTGAAGGAGCGTGACGTGAGTCTGATTATCGAGTGCCTGGAGAATTGCCAGTGTAATATGTGAGGGTAGCATATAACAGCGTGTTGACTAAACACCAGTCGTTTTTCCTTGATATGCATGGAAAGTTCGATATGGACACGTCGACCGTATTTCTGCCTACTGCGGCTACAAGCGGGTTGTTGGCCACCATGGCCTGGTATTCCATGGTGGTGAGCATGTTTTCGCTACTGGCTTCCTTCTTATTTTCCGCCCAGACCCGTACCCACGTGGCACCGGAACACAATACCAGCCGGGTGCTGACGGCGTGTATCGGACTGGTGGCGGGGATTTCGTACTACTTCATACAGGACTACTACCGATCCTTTCTGGCTACGACCGGCGGGGTACCAACCTACGCGGAAAGCAAGGATGCTTTTCTGGCCATCGGGCAGCTACGCTACATGGATTGGACGATCACGACTCCGCTGCTGCTGATCAAAATGTTTATGATGGCCGGAGTGCGGAAAAGCCGGGGCTACCGATTGCTGGCGATTGCCCTGCTCGGCGACGTCTGGATGATCGTGACCGGCTACATCGGCGACCAGCAGGTGGCGGCGGGGAATGAGATCCTGGTAGGGCCCCGCCTGGTGTGGGGAGCGGTTTCCACCATCGGCTACCTGGCCGTTGTATATGCGCTGTTCCGGGTTTGGAAGGAAAACGTTCCCGGCCGGCAACCCGTAGAGCAACGCGCGTTCCGATACATCGCCCTGACGGTGGTGACGCTATGGGGCGTCTATCCCATCGGCTACATCCTGATTGCGGTCACCGGAATGAATCCCGACGTACTGCAGATCGCCTTTTCCGTTGCAGACATCATCAACAAAGTAGGCGTGGGTATCGTGGTGTATCTGGCCGGATCGACGATGCTGACCCAGCGGATTGACATCCAGTCGCGGGAATACGCCATGAACGTCGGCTAACGGGTGCGAGCAGGGGAAAGGGACAGCGGCTTAGCTGAATTGTTTTTACCTGCGCTCGCCGCCCAAGTCCCCTTATGCTATATTTGCGGCCATGACGGAAAAGGTACTCATTCTCGATTTCGGTAGCCAGTACACCCAACTCATCGCACGCCGCATTCGGGAGCTGAATGTTTTCAGTGAGATCGTACCTTTCAATAAGGTCCCGAAGCTGGACGACAGTTACAAGGCGGTCATTCTGAGCGGAAGCCCCTTCAGCGTGCGCGAGGAGCGCGCGCTGCGGCCCGACCTAAAGAAGATCGTTGGTAAGCTACCGGTCCTGGGTATCTGCTACGGTGCCCAGTACATTGCCGACTTCTACGGTGGCACGGTGAGCCGCAGCCTGAAACGAGAGTACGGCAAGGCCAACCTGGGCCGGATCCACCGCCCCGACGGACTATTCGCTAACATCGAAACCGGCTCCCAGGTATGGATGTCCCACGGCGACACCATCGAGCACCTTCCGGAAGACTTTGAGCTGCTGGCATCTACGGCCGACGTGGAAATTGCGGCCTTCGGTAGCCTGGGCGATCGCTTCGAGGCACCCGTCTACTGTATCCAGTTTCACCCGGAGGTGTACCACAGCCTCGACGGCAAGCAACTGCTGGAAAATTTCGTGCTGAATATCGCCGGCTGTCAGGGCGACTGGACGCCCGCTCACTTTATCGAGCAGACCGTGGAAGAACTCCGCACCAAGATCGGAGACGATCGCGTGCTGCTCGGACTCAGCGGGGGCGTGGACAGTTCGGTAGCTGCCATGCTGTTGCACCGGGCGATCGGCGACCGCCTTTTCTGCTTTTTCATTGATAACGGGCTGCTGCGCAAGAACGAATTCGAGGAAGTGGAGCGCAGCTACGAGGGCATGGGCCTGAACGTCTCGGCCATTGACGCGAAGCAGGAATTCTATACGGCGCTGGCGGGCGAAAGCGACCCGGAGAAAAAACGCAAGGCGATCGGCCGGGTCTTCATCGAAGTATTCGAGCGCGAGGCCAAGAAGCTCACAAACATTAAGTATCTGGCGCAGGGGACCATCTACCCGGACGTGATCGAAAGCGTCAGTGTACACGGTCCTTCGGTGACCATCAAGAGCCACCACAACGTGGGCGGGTTGCCCGAAAAGATGGGCCTGAAGATCGTCGAGCCGCTCCGCAACCTCTTCAAAGATGAGGTACGGCGCGTAGGGGGAGAACTCGGCATGCCCGCGCATCTGATCGGACGCCATCCGTTCCCCGGCCCGGGTCTGGCTATTCGTATTCTCGGAGATATTACGCCGGAGAAAGTTCGACTGCTACAGGAAGCCGATGCGATCTACATCGATAAAATGCGGGAGTACGGTCTTTACGACCAGGTCTGGCAGGCCGGTACCATTCTGTTGCCCGTTCAGAGCGTGGGCGTGATGGGCGATGAACGTACCTACGAGCAGGCTGTTGCGTTAAGGGCCGTCACCTCCACCGACGGTATGACGGCCGAATGGAGCCACTTGCCCTACGAGTTTCTGGCCGCCGTGTCGAGCTCGATTATCAATAATGTAAAAGGAATTAACCGCGTCGTTTATGACATCAGTACCAAGCCACCGGCAACTATTGAGTGGGAGTAGCGCCTGGTGCTACTGGCTACTCGCTCTGCTGCTCACAACGGTCGCCACTTCCTGCGAATTATTCCGCCCCGTCGATACTACCGGCCCGACCACCAGCACCCGCCCCGACCGGGATGGAGAGGACCTCGATGCCGTTCAAAGCCGTCGCGTTTTTGACGAGGAAAGCGGCAATTACGTCTACGTAAGCGCACCCACCCAGCCGATGGATACCATCGAATGGACGGTAATTGATCCGATAGACAATCCGCCCATCGGCACCGATACCAGCTATACGTACACCCCGGTAGATGTCAACTCACCGGCCGCGGCCGGTCTGCCACCCGTACGTCAATTGGGTACCGGCCGGAACGGTTCTCGCATCCTGAGCGGCTACGGCGTCGACTTCGTGCTGCCCTTCCTTTCAGACCGTAACCTGGACGGTGCCCGGGCCGTAGATCCTAATTCACTCTGGGCGCTGCACTTCTACAGCGGTGCGGAACTGGCTCTGGAAGATATTCGCGCCGAGAACGGTGAGATTTCCTACGACGTCCGGGTACAGGACTCCCGCGCCAACCCCGAACAGATGCGCAACGTGCTGCTTTCTCCCGAGTACCAGCGTTCGCAACTGATCATCGGCCCCTACCTGAAAGAGAACGTCACCGTGGTGGCCGATGCGGTCAACGGCCTGGAAAAGGTGCTGATCTCTCCCTACAGTGCGGCTACCGGTATCAGTGAGCAAAACCTCAATTATATCCAGGTCAATCCGACGCTGGAAACGCACCTGCGCGAGCTCATGGGGCACGCATTTCGTACCCAGGGGGCCGACCGGATCGTCCTCGTGGCTCCCTCCGGCCAACGGGCACGCCTGGCTTACTTCCAGGATGAGTACCGCTTACTCACGGGCGACGATCAGGCCCCACCACTTGAAGAATTGCTGATCGGGGAGGAATTTCCCGCTTTGGATACCCTATTGGACGGACAGCGCACCGTATTTATGGTGCCGGTCTACGACAATGAAACCTTCGTGGCTAATTTCCTGCGGCAGGTCTACCAGGCTACGGCCGGTGACGGCGGGGATCGGGTGGCCGTCTATGGTCTGCCCCAGTGGGCTAATTTCGAACGGCTCAACCCCGATTTCCTGGAAAACACCAATGTACACATCAGCAGCAGCGTCTTTATCGACCCGCTGGATCCGGCCGTTCAATCCTTTCGCCGTCGGTTTTACGACCACTACGCCGCACTGCCACGCGATGAAGCTTACATTGGTTACGACATCACCCGCTACTTCCTTAAAATGGCGGGCCGCTACGGTACACGCTTTCAGTTCGAGCTCGAGGATAATCCCGAGGATCTGATCCATACCAGTTTCCGCTTTGCCCCGGTTGCCGTCATTCCGGCGGATGCCGCCAACGTGGAGGAGGCGGTGATCGACCGGTTTGAGAACCGCTTCGTCAACATTCTGAAGTACACCGACTACGCCTTCAAGCGGGTGAACTAGTGCGCGTTGCCTTTAGCCCGGTTTATCGCTACGAACTGCCGCCGAAGCACCGCTTCCCGATGGAAAAGTACACCCTGCTGCCCGAGCAGTTGCTGTACGAAGGGACCCTACAGGAATCGCAGTTCTTCACGGCCCGGCCACTGAGCGAGGAGGCAATCCTACGCACGCATACGGAAGCGTACTGGGACAAGCTTAAGCAAAACACCCTCAGCCGGAAAGAAGCCCGGACCATCGGTTTCCCCATGCGGCCGGAGTTGGTAGCTCGCGGCCGGATCATTGCCCAGGGAACACTGGACTGCGCGCGCTATGCATTCGCGGATGGGGTAGCGCTGAACGTAGCGGGAGGTACCCACCACGCCTTCGCCGATCACGGGGAGGGCTTCTGCGTGTTCAACGATATCGCCATCGCCGCCAATGAACTCCTGCATGCCGGGGAGGTAAGTAAAGTCCTGGTCGTCGATCTGGATGTCCACCAGGGAAACGGGACGGCCAAACTGTTCGCCGAGGAACCCCGGGTCTTCACCTTCAGCATGCACGGCGCGCGAAACTATCCGGTACGCAAGGAGAAGTCGGACCTGGATATCGGATTGCCCGACGGTTGCGGCGACGAACTCTATCTGGAAACGCTGCGTCAGCACTTGCCGGGCCTGCTGGATGGAATAAAACCCGATCTGGTCTTTTACCTGAGTGGAGTAGACATACTGGAGACGGATAAACTCGGCCGCCTGGCCGTATCGCTCAGTGGCTGCAAGGAACGTGACCGGTTCGTGCTGGAGAGCTGTCGGCAACGGAACCTGCCGGTGGCGATCAGTATGGGGGGAGGGTATAGCGAGCGGCTGGCAACCATCATCGAGGCGCACGCGAATACCTACCGGATAGCGGCCAGTTTGTACGGCTGAGCGACTAGCGGAAATAGAGCATGATCGCGATAATGGCCGCGACGACCAGTCCGACGGCCAGCAGCGGAAACTGGCTGTTGCGATACTTATCGACCAGGCGTTCGAGGGCTTCGTTCCAGGTCAGGCGGGTGCCGATGGCTTCGCGACAGAAGAAGAGGTAACGGTGGGTCATATTCGCGGCGTTGCCGTGGCGACGCAGGATGAGGAAGTCTTCGTCCAGAAAAGCCAACTCATAAAGGAAGCTGTCGCGCATAACGCTCTGCCCGATGATGATGCGTTGCCCACTTTCCTCCACTTCGTAAGCCTGGGCGGAGACGACCCCGTCGGTTACCACGCGGATCTCCCCGCGTCCGTAATCCTGAAAGTTGTAGAGTTCCACCTCGGTGGCGCCGGGGCGGTCGGTCATCTTGACCCAGTTGAGGGTGTAGAGGGGGCTGTCTTCGGGCAGTACGTTGGGCTCGCTGAACTGAGCCACGGCGGGCAGCACGCCCTCGATCATTTCCTCCAGGGTGGCATACTCCGGAAGCTGCAGGTTAAAGGGTTCCGCGATCTTATCCAGTAACCGTTCCTCCATGCCGGCTAAATTACGGCTTGCTATCGGCTTGTGCCCATTCGGATCGCTTACCGAAGTACTTTTTAGCCACGACGAGCAGTCCGAAGCTTTCGGCACCCTCCTTTTCGGTAATGGCATGGTGGTGGCCGTGGGCACGGAGGATGGCACGGCTGTACTTATTGTCGAGCTGACGGAACCACGAGAAACGCCGGTGAATGTATACGTCGTGGATGAGGAAGTAGATCGCGCCGTAGATACTGATACCGATACCGACGAAGGTTAGCCAGAACCAGCCGTCTACGTTGAGACCTATTATATAGGACGCGGCACTGGGAATGGCGAAGACCAGAAAAAACAGGTCGTTCTTCTCGAAAAAACCTTCTTTTTCGGGGTGGGGGCGGTGGTGGTCTTCGTGCCATACCCACAGGGCGCCGTGCATCAGGTACTTATGCGCGGCCCAGGCCACGAATTCCATTCCGGCTACGGTAGCTACGACGATACCTATATATAAAAGGACTTCCATACCTCCATAAAACGGGGCAGCATGGGGATGGTTTATGCCATTCGTGACCGGACTTACCACGCGTTCCCACCTGTCGGGCTACCCGCTGGTTCCGCCTTACCACATTTTACCACCCGCCAGTAAGTTTGATCGTGCGGTAGAAGCCAAACAAATTGATTTTTATGCCTTAAATTTACCACATCGGCATACGCGAAAAGCGAATAGCGCGGACAATGACAGCATAAAGGTTTCATTGTCGCTATAATGTCAGCGCCTTGTTAGGATTCAAGGAAAAAGCTGGCAAAAAAAGTGGGGAAAAGTGGTAAGAAGTGTCACAAGGTGTTACCTTAGCGCATACGGTAGGTAAGCGTACCTGCCCGTGTATTTAGGTTTATGGCACAGCAGTATGACTTACTGGGCGAGTATTACGTAGCGCTTGACTCCAAGGGCCGCTTTCGTCTTCCCAGTAATCTACTCAAGACGCTAGGTGATAGAGACACTTTGAAATTTGTAGTTAACCGTGGATTTGATCAAAGTCTCACACTGTATCCAAAACCAGTGTGGGACTTGATCAAAATCCAGGTTGATAACCTCAATAAATTCAATCGCAAGAATCTCGCTTTCACCCGCGCCTTCTACCGCGGCGCAACCGAGCTGGTCCCCGATTCCGCGGATCGTCTCCTGCTTCCGAAGCAACTGCTGTCCTGGGCCAAAGTCGAAAAGAATGTGGTGTTGAACGCCATGAACGATAGAATTGAAATTTGGGCGGAAGCCGAATACGAAGAGATGCTGAACGGGGAGTTGGAAGACTACTCCGAACTGGCGGAGGACGTGCTCGGTGGTTCGAGTATCACGGAACCCGGCCTATAGATGGCTTATCACGTTCCGGTACTGGCCGACGAAAGCGTCGGTTTGCTGAACCTCCGTCCGGGAGGAGTTTACGTAGATGCTACTTTCGGTGGCGGTGGCCACAGCCGCTTCATCCTCGAACGCGCGGGGTCGCAAGACATTCGCCTGTTTGGCTTTGACCAGGATGAGGAAGCCGCGGCCAATGCCCTGGACGATAGCAGATTTACCTTCGTAGCCGCCAACTTCCGTAACCTGACCAATTTTCTACGCCTCTATGGCGTGGATAAAATTGACGGCCTGCTAGCCGATCTTGGGGTATCCAGCCACCAGTTCGATCAGGCCGAGCGCGGGTTCAGCTTTCGCTTCGACGCGGAGCTGGATATGCGCATGGGCAAAGGAGCCGACCGCACGGCCGCCGACGTAGTTAACAACTACAGTCCGGAGGACCTGCAGAAGGTGCTAGGCGAATACGGCGAAGTACGAAACGCGCGCTCACTGGCCCTCGCCATCGCGGAGGCCCGGGAGCAAGCACCCATCGTGACCATTCAGGACTTCCTGCAGGTGGTCAATCCGTGGGTTCGGGGCCAACGCCCGCGCTATCTGGCGCAGGTGTTCCAGGCGCTTCGCATTGAGGTGAACGATGAGATCGGCGCCCTTACTGATTTATTGGCGCAAGCCACCAACTTACTGATACCAACACACGGCCGACTCAGCGTCATCAGCTATCATTCGCTGGAAGATCGCATCACGAAAAACTTCCTCAAAACCGGCAACGCGGAAGGCGTCGTCAACAAAGACTTTTACGGGAAAATTGACCGTCCCTACAAAGTCCTGACGAAAAAACCCGTGCTGCCGGATGCCGAAGAGCTTCGGCAAAACTCCCGGGCCAGAAGTGCCAAGCTGAGGGCCGGGGAGCGTATATGAGGCAACAGGGGCCGGCCGTGCGGATGACACCGTACGGCCGGCACCGTCGCCAAAGAATTTGTTGACGTCGATCGTCGTACGCGATTCCGGTTTTGACTTGGAATCTGATGGACTTCGTGGACTATAAATGGTGTGATAAATTATGGCAACTAAGCGCAAGCGCGCCGGAGGCATCTCCGTGCCCGCCCTCATCCTGGACAATCTCGGATACCTCTCCTTTTTGGGAGTGTTAGCGCTCCTGTACATTGGTAACGCACACTACGCGGAATACAACGTCCGCCAGATTCAGGAACTCGAGTCCGATATCAAAGAAAAACGCTGGCTCTACATGTCGCTGCAGAGCGAAAACATGTACAACGGACTTCGTTCCGAAGTCGTCGACCAGGTTCGCCCCGCCGGACTGCGACTGCACCGGGGCAAGCCGCGAAAGATATACGCCCCCGTGGCGAAATAAATTTTTGTTATCCTGTTCAACACCCGTTAATCGCTTTTTAGCACCACTAATCCCGTTTTGGCCGTAAATTTCAAGGACGAGGTACTTATTCGCATCTTCGCGATCCTGGCGGTAGTCATCGTGCCGGTGGCGGGGCTGTTGGTGTACCGGACCTTCGACATCGCGGTGCTGCGCCAGGCTGAGTTCCAGGAACTGGGGAAGGAAAGGTTCCGGGTAGTCACCGTACAGGCCGAGCGGGGAAATATCTACGGTCGCAACGATAATCTGCTGGCGACGTCGGTTCCCTACTTCAGTCTGCACTTCGACCCCTACGTGGCCAGCCCGCGTGATTATTACGATAACATCGATAGCCTGGCCATTCTCTTGTCCCGCTACGTCGACAACGAGCACACCGCCGGGTCCTGGCGCGACAGCCTGCTCATGATGCGCGACAGCGTAGCCGGCTCCCCCAATCACTACTTTAAGCTGAAGGAGAGTGTCAGCTACAGCGAATTGTCGCGGATCCGCAAGTTTCCCATTTTCAATCAGGGTCGAATGGGTGGCGGCCTGATCGTGGAGAAGCGGGCCGCCCGTAAACGACCCTTCGGATGGCTGGCCCGGCGCACCATCGGCTACAGCCGGGAATCCGGCGCGAAGGTCGGCCTGGAAGGTGCCTTCGATGCCCAGCTGGCCGGGGAAAGCGGACAACAGGAGATGTTCAATATGGGCAATGGCATTTGGTTGCCTACGGACAACCTATCCATTGTGGAGCCGACATCCGGCGCGGACGTACATACCACCCTGGATGTCAATATGCAGGACATTGCCGAAAACGCTCTGGAAAGGGGCGTGCGTCGACACCGGGCCGAGTGGGGTGCCGCCATCGTAATGGAAGTAGAAACCGGGGCCATACGCGCTATGGCTAACCTCGGAGCGGTGAACGCAGACCGGAACAAGTTCGCCGAGCAGTACAACTACGCCATCTCCCGGGCCAACGAGCCGGGGTCCACCTTTAAACTCGCCACGATGATGGCGCTCCTGGAGGACGGCTACGTCGATCTGGACAGTGAGGTGGATATTGAGAACGGCAAGAAGAAGTTTTACGACCTCACGATGGAGGACTCCAGTCCGGCCAGTCGGGGCTGGCGCGTGGTGAGCGTACGCGACGCCTTCGAGCAGTCGTCCAACGTAGGTATGGCCAAGCTCGTCGATAGCCTGTATAAGGGGAATGAGTTCTCCGAACGCCTGCGCGACTTCCACCTCGACAGCCAGAGCGGCATCGAGCTGGAGGGCGAGCGTACGCCCTTCATTAACGATCCGAGTCAGGATGGTTTCTCCGGCATTTCCCGCGCCTGGATGGCCATCGGTTACGAAAGCCGACTCACTCCGCTTCAGATGCTTACCTTCTATAATACGGTGGCCAACGGGGGTAAAATGATGAAGCCCTACCTGGTTACCAAAGTGGAACGGGGCGGCCGTATACTGGAGAACTATAAGCCAACCGTCATTGACGATGAACTGGCCAGTGCGGAAACCATCGAAGAGCTGCAGTCCCTTCTCGAAGGGGTAGTGGAAAGAGGTACGGCCCGCCGGCTGAAGTCGGAGCAATACCGTTTCGCCGCCAAAACCGGGACGAGTCAGCAGAACTACGGTCACCGCAACCAAAAAACGAAGTACCAGGCAAGTTTCGCCGGCTATTTTCCCGCGGAAAATCCGACCTACAGTATCATTGTGGTAATAAAGGATCCCACCGTCGGCGGCTACTATGGCGGCGAGGTGGCCGGACCAATATTCCGGGAGATTGCCGACAATATTTACAACAGCATGATCGAGGTACACGAGCCCATCAATCGCGGTCCGCGCCCGGTACTCTACGCCGGCGAGTTGCCCAGCCGCGACGCGGGCTACCTGCCGGAACTGGTCGACGTGCTGGATTACGTTAACGTACCCGTCGATACGCTGCCGGACGCCGAATTGGCGGTCATCGGGGCGGGCGACGAAGCGGTCGAACTGGCGGCTATCAATCCGGCGGGGCAGCGCTTCCCCAACGTGCGGGGCATGCGCCTGCGCGATGCGCTGTACGTGCTCGAAAACGACGGCTACGTAGTCCACCCCCGCGGTGTCGGACGCGTGGTCAATATGCGCTGGCAGAGCGACGGCAACGGACAGCCCGGTCGCGACGTAGAACTCATACTCCGATAACATGCAGCTTCAAGCCCTCATCGCGCCACTTACCGTCAGCTCCCTCACCGGGGCAACGGAAGGTCGTGCCATCGAGGGTGTGACCTTTGACAGCCGCAAGGTCGGCGAAGGCTACCTCTTTGTCGCGGTGCCCGGCACCCGGGTGGACGGACACGACTACCTCGATCAAGCCGTTAAGGCGGGAGCTACGGCCCTCATAGTGGAGGAAGGCCGCGTCTCAGATAATGTCCTGCCCAACGACACGGTAACGGTGATCACCGTCCGCGACAGTGCCGCCGCGCTTGCCCTCATCGCGGACGTGTGGTACGATTCACCCAGCCAGGCCATGAAACTGGTGGGCATTACCGGTACGAACGGCAAGACCACGGTAGCGACGTTGTTGCACGATCTCTATACTTCGCTGGGTTTCCGATCCGGCTTACTGTCGACGGTAGAGATCCGTATCGGCCGCGAACGCCGCGATGCGACCCATACCACCCCGGACGCGCTGGCCATACACGCCGCCCTCGCTGAAATGCGCGACGCACGCGTGGACTACGTCTTCATGGAAGTCAGCAGCCACGCCGTCCATCAGAAACGCACGCTGGGACTGGACTTTGACGGGGGCGTATTCACGAACATCACCCACGATCACCTCGACTACCACGGTAGCTTCGCGGAGTACCTGGCCGCGAAAAAGGCTTTCTTCGATCAGCTCCCCGCGGGCAGTTTTGCCCTCTCCAACGCCGACGATCGCCGGGGAGACGTTATGCTGCAGAATACGGCAGCGGCCAAGCATCGCTACAGCCTGCGCTCCAACGTGGAGTTTCACGGCCGCCTGATCGCAAATACGCCACAGGGGCTGCAGCTGGACATAAACGGTACGGAGGTATTCTTCCCGATGCTCGGTCGCTTCAATGCCTACAACCTGCTGGCCGCCTACGGTACGGCGGTGTTGCTCGGTCAGTACGAGCAGGAAATACTGGTTAGCCTGAGTGCCCTGAAGGGGGCGGAGGGTCGGTTGGAGGCGGTAGCCGATCCCGCGGGCCGGGTGACCGCGCTGGTGGATTACGCCCATACCCCCGATGCCCTGCGCAACGTACTTGAAACCCTGCGGGCCCTCTTGCCGGAAGGCCACCGACTCACCTGCGTGGTGGGCGCGGGAGGAGACCGGGACCGTACCAAGCGTCCGGAAATGGCCCGCATCGCCGCCGAACTGGCCGATCAGGTTATCCTGACCAGTGATAATCCGCGTTCGGAGTCACCCGACGCGATACTGAGCGAGATGGAAGCGGGCCTATCCGCCGAAGCCATGCGCCGCGTGCTGCGCATCACCGACCGCCGCCAGGCCATCCGCACCGCCGTTCGTCTGGGTAACGAGG
The DNA here is from genome assembly GCF_003390935.1 of Lewinella sp. IMCC34191. GTDB lineage: Bacteria > Bacteroidota > Bacteroidia > Chitinophagales > Saprospiraceae > Neolewinella. Next base: position 177,719 of record NZ_QNQZ01000001.1, read on the forward strand.
TTCTTCTCGTCGCCGGGAAAGGCCACGAAACCTACCAGGAAATCCAGGGGCAGCGACTGCCCTTCGACGACCGGAAGGAATTAGCTCAAGCCCTAAAAGAATTCGCCCGTGTTAATTGAGCTAGTCGACTGGTTAAAGGCCACTTTTGGAGACTTCCCCGGTGGGAACCTGCTGGACTTCCTCAGCTTCCGGGCGGGGGTAGCCATCATCGTCTCCCTGGTCCTTAGTATGGTGACGGGTGGTCGCATCATCCGGTACCTACGCAAGAAGCAGATCGGGGAATCCGTGCGCGACCTCGGGCTGGAAGGGCAGATGGAAAAGAAAGGAACGCCTACGATGGGCGGCGTCATCATCCTGTTGGCAGTACTGGTTCCGTGCCTGCTCTTTGCCCGGCTGGATAATATCTACCTGATCACCATGCTGGTAGCTACGGTATGGATGGGAGCCATCGGCTTCGTCGACGACTACCTGAAGATCAAGCATAAGAACAAGGACGGACTGGCGGGTAAATTCAAGATCCTCGGGCAGGTTGGCCTCGGCTTGCTCATCGCCCTTATTATGCTCTTCAACGAGCAGGTCGTGGTGCGCCTCGACGTCGACAGTGCCCAGGAGATCGGCATCAGCGACGCCCAGCAGGCCGGACCGGTAGAGACGATCCAACTGGATAACGGGCAGATCGTGCAGCGGGCCAACTACCGGACCACCCTTACGAACGTGCCCTTCATCAAGGACAGCGTGATGACCTACGCCGACGTCTTCAACATCGGCCGTCACCTGGTGTGGATCATCTTCGTGCCCCTCATCATCTTTATCGTGACCGCAGTATCCAACGCCGCCAACCTGACCGACGGTCTGGACGGTCTGGCTACGGGCACCTCGGCCATCATCGCCGGAACGCTGGCGGTCTTCGCCTACGTGGGCAGTAACGCCATCGCGGCCAACTACCTCGGCATCCTGCACCTGCCGGGTACCCAGGAACTGATCGTCTTCAGCGGCTGTCTGCTGGGCGCTTGTCTCGGGTTCCTGTGGCACAACAGCTTCCCGGCCTCCGTCTTCATGGGCGATACCGGGTCATTGGCCCTAGGGGGCATCATCGCCGCCCTGGCGATCCTGCTGCGTAAGGAGCTACTGATTCCCATCCTCTGCGGCATCTTCGTGATCGAGAACCTGTCCGTGATGGCCCAGGTGGGCTACTTTAAGTATACCCGCAAGAAATACGGTGAAGGGCGCCGCATCCTCCGGATGTCGCCCCTGCATCACCACTACCAGAAAAGCGGCATGTCCGAAGTCAAGATCGTGATCCGCTTCTGGATCATCGGTATCCTGCTGGCCGTTGCCACCATCCTGACCCTTAAACTCCGCTAATCCCCGTGAGCAAACGACTAGTCATCCTCGGTGCCGGTGAATCCGGAGCAAGTGCCGCCCGCCTCGGGCAGCGCGAGGGGTACGACGTATTCGTCAGTGACGCCGGTGCCGGCAACGACACCTACCTGGCGGAACTGCGGGAGGCGGGGATCGAATTCGAGACGGGAGGCCACAGCCGTCACCGTCTCCTACAGGCCGATGTCGTGGTCAAAAGCCCCGGTATTCCGGATACGGCCAACATCATCAAGATGATCGACCAGGCCGGCATCCTGATCGTCTCCGAAATCGAGTTTGCCTTCCGCTACGTAGCACAGGACGCTACCATCGTGGGCATAACCGGTAGCAATGGCAAGACGACGACAACCATGCTGACCCACCACCTGCTGCAGACCGCCGGCGAGCGTGTCATGGCCGGAGGAAACCTGGGCGATAGCTTCGCCCGGCTGCTGGTGGACCATGAACCACAAGATATCTACGTACTGGAACTGAGCAGCTTCCAGTTGGACGGGATTGTCGACTTCCGCCCGGATATCGCGACCATCCTCAACATTACCCCGGATCACCTCGACCGCTACGAGTATAAGCTGGAGAAGTACGCCGACAGCAAGTTCCGAATTGCCCGCCGGCAAAGGGCCTCGGATCATTTGCTGATACTCGACGACCCGGAAACCATTGCACCTGCGCGCCGCCGCAATAAAACGGAGGCCGCTGTAACGGTTATCGATCCGGAGAAGGATATCGACGGTAGCCGGATCACGGTGCAGGAGCAGGTATTCGATCTGAGCGGCAGCTCGCTACGCGGCCGCCACAATGCGATGAACGCCCTCTTTGCCGTCCGCATCGCGCTGCTGCTGAACGTGAGCCCCGAAGAGATCAGGGTGGGGCTGGAAAGCTTCGTTCCCGCCGCCCACCGCATGGAGGTCATCCCGACTACGGACGGCCGTACCTGGATCAACGATAGCAAGGCCACCAACGTGGACTCCACCTATTTCGCCCTCGAGGCCATGGACGGTCCCACCGTCTGGATCGCCGGCGGAACCGACAAGGGCAACGACTACGCGCCGCTGCGCGAACTGCTGAACGGAAAGGTGCATACGCTGATCTGCCTGGGGGTAGATAACAAAAAACTGAAGGAGGCCTTCGCGGACATCGACCGGGTGGTCGAGTGCCAGAGTGCCGAACGGGCCGTCGAACTGGCACGGGAGTACGCCGGAGCGGGTGACCGTATCCTGCTAAGCCCGGCCTGCGCCAGCTTCGACCTATTCAAGAACTACATGGACCGCGGGGATCAGTTCCGCGAGCATGTCAAACGTCAAGTCGCATGAGCATCTCCACACGCATAGCTACCGAGCTGCGCGGCGACCGCGTTCTCTGGGCCATCATAATCATCCTGTCGCTGATCTCCATGGTCGCGGTCTACAGCGCGGTGGCCAACCTGGCGTACCGCAATGCCGACGGCGCGGTGAACGGCTACATCTTCAAGCACGGCGTGATCCTCGGATTCGGGCTCATCATCGTATACATCGGTCACCTGCTGGCCTACACCAAGTACAGCCGATGGGCGCCGACGATGCTTATCATCGCCATTATCCTGCTGTTACTCACGCAGGTATTTGGTACCGAGATCAACGGGGCCAAGCGCTGGCTGACTATACCCGGCATCAACCTGACCTTTCAGAGTTCGGACTTCGCCAAGCTGGCGCTCATCCTCTTCGTAGCCCGTGCGATCGGATCCAAGCAGGACGTGATCAAGGACTTCCGGGAAGCCTTCGTTCCGATCATCCTACCAGTGCTGGGCATCTGTCTACTGATCGCCCTGAGTGACCTTTCTTCGGCTATCATGCTCTTCGTGATCTGCATTCTGATGATGATCGTGGGACGCGTGGCGATGCAGTACATCCTGATGCTGATCCTGCTGGGCATCAGTGTATTCAGTATGCTGGTCATGGTGGGGTCGAAATACCCCCAACTCGTGCCGCGGGCTGCCACCTGGGAGAAGCGGATCGAGACCTACTTCAACCCCTCCGCGGCGAAGGTGGACGACCGCCGGCAGATTACCGGGGCGATGATTGCCATTGCTAACGGGGGTGTCATCGGTGTCGGGCCGGGAAATTCTACCCAGCGTCATACGCTGTACAGTGCCCAGTCTGACTTTATTTACAGCATTATCGTGGAGGAGTACGGCGCGATAGGTGGTACGTTGCTGATCGCGATCTACCTCTTGCTGTTCTTCCGGGTTATCCGCTTGGTGACGCGAAGTAGTAAAGCCTTCGGGGCGATGGTGGCCTTCGGGATCGGATTAAGCCTCTTGTTGCAGGCCTTCCTGAACATCGCCGTCAACCTGGACTTGTTACCGGTAACCGGCCTGACGCTCCCCCTCGTGAGCATGGGCGGTACTAGCCTTTTATTCACCTGTATTGCGCTAGGCATCCTGATGTCCGTATCGAAATACATAGAAGCCGTGAACGCCGATGCAACCTAAGCGACCCCTCCGATTTATCGTGAGTGGCGGCGGTACCGGCGGCCACATCTTCCCGGCGATCGCCATCGCCGACGAGCTCCGCCGTCTACGGCCGGACGCCGAATTCCTGTTCGTAGGCGCGAAGGGGAAAATGGAGATGGAAAAGGTTCCCGCGGCGGGCTACCGCATCGAGGGGCTGTGGATCAGCGGCCTCCAGCGGCGGCTGACCCTGGACAATCTGAGTTTCCCGGTGAAGGTGCTGAGCAGCCTGTTCCGCAGCCAGCAGATCCTGCGGGAATTCCGGCCGGATGCCGTCATCGGCACCGGTGGCTACGCCGGTGGCCCGGTCCTGTACGCGGCAGCCAAGCAGGGCATCCCCACGCTGATTCAGGAGCCGAATGCCTTTGCCGGCCTGGCCAACAAGTGGCTCGGTAGCAAGGTGGACAAGATCTGCGTGGCCTTTCCCGGCATGTCCAAATTCTTCCCCAGCCAGAAGCTGGTGATCACGGGAAATCCGGTCCGCGAACAACTGCTGGAACGGGCGCGCCAAATGGAAGCCGACGGGTCGAACACCGTCTTGCTGATGGGTGGATCGGGCGGTGCCCGCTCCCTCAACGAAGCCATGGCCGCCTCGACCGACCGGATCGCCGCCCGCCCCGACGTACGCTGGGTATGGCAGTGCGGAAAGAACTACCTCGATGCGTTCCATGAGTGTGAGACCGCCCGGCTCCCCAACGTGACCATCACGGCATTCCTGGATAAAATGGACGAGGCCTACGCCCAGGCCACCGTGGTCATCGGTCGGGCCGGCTCGACCACCATCGCCGAGATCGAGTACCTGGGCAAACCCGCCATACTGGTACCTTCGCCCTGGGTGGCCGAGGACCACCAGACGCGCAACGCCGAAGCCCTCACCGAGCGGAATGCCGCGGTTCTCGTAGCCGATAGCGAGGTCAACGAAAAGCTCGTACCGACCGCTCTCGAGCTAATCGACGATCCGCAGCGGCGGCAAGCGTTGGGCGGCGCAGCGCAGGAACAAGCCAAACCCGGCGCAGTCAAGCGAATTGCCGACGAGGTTCTTCAACTCATTATTACACACCCAGAAAAAAGCGATATCCATGCAGCTGTCTGACGTCGGGCGCGTATACTTCATCGGCATCGGTGGCATTGGTATGTCGGCCGTGGCCCGCTACTTCCGTAGCCGGGGGATTGAAGTATCCGGATACGACAAGACCTCCACCGTACTGACCCGGCGGCTGGAGCAGGAGGGCATGGCTATCCACTACGATGCTCAGCCGGAGTCGCTCCCGGCGCCCGGTGACGATCTGCTGGTGGTCTATACCCCCGCCATCCCGAAGAACTTTCCCGAGCTGGTACAGGTGCAGCAGGGCGGTTATCACCTCATGAAACGCTCCGAGGTACTCGGGCTCATCAGCCGCGAGATGCGCTGCGTGGGTATTGCCGGTACCCACGGCAAGACGACCACTACGACCATCACGACCTACCTGATGGCAACCGCCGGACTGGACCCCTCCGCCTTCCTTGGCGGCATAGCCCGGGATTTTGACGGCAACTACGTACACGGCGATAGCGACTGGGTGGTCGTGGAGGCTGACGAGTACGACCGCAGCTTCCTGCGGCTGAGTCCGGAAATCGCGGTGGTTTTATCCACCGATCCCGACCACCTCGATATCTACGGCGATCACGGGCAGATGCTGGAAACGGGTTTCCGTGCCTATGCCAAACGCGTGAAGCCGGGTGGCCAGCTGATTGTCCGCTACGACGTGGCGGAGCACTTCGCCGACATCGAGAACGTGATGGTGTCGACCTTCGGGATCGGCGCCGGCGACTTCTGTGCTCAGAACATTCGGGTGGAAGACGGTGCCTTTCACTTCGACCTCCGGGAGCCGGACGGTCACCTCATCAACGGTTTGCGCACGGCGCTGCCCGGGCGGCACAACGTAGAGAACGCCGTGGCGGCCTGCGCCGTTACCCGCCTGGCAGGCGGCAACCAGGAAGATCTGCGGGAGGGACTGGCCAATTTTCACGGCATCGCCCGGCGTTTCGAGACCGTGCTCAAAAATGGGCGGCTGGTGATCATTGACGATTACGCCCACCATCCCACCGAACTGACGGCGGCCATCTCGGCTGCCCGTGAGTTGTATCCGAACCGGACCATCCGGGGCGTCTTCCAGCCCCACCTGTATAGCCGCACCCAGGACTTTGCCGCTGGATTTGCCCGGGCACTGGACCTGCTGGACGAAGCCATCATCATACCGATCTATCCGGCGCGCGAGGAACCCATTCCCGGGGTGACCAGCCAGCTGGTTTACGGGATGATGAAGAACGAAAAACGCCGCTTGCTCAGCGAAACGCAAATGCTGGAGGCGACGGCGGAACTAAAGGACGGCGTGCTGCTGTTACTCGGCGCCGGCAACATCGATGCCCTGGTAACGCGGGTAGTCGCTCAGCACCGTAAAACAACGAATGATGACCAATAAAGAACACGGCAGCAGGGTAGCCCGCTTCTTTGCGGGCATCTTCATCGGCATCCGTACCTACGGCTGGATCTTCGTCGCCCTGGCCGTCGTCGCCCTGGCCATCAGCGCGATCTCGGAACGGGAATCCGCCCATATCTCGGCTATCCGGCCGGAGGTGATTCCTCTGGAGGACGGTGCTAACCTGGTCGAGGCCGAAGAACTTATGGAACTGCTATCCGCCAGCTTCACCAAATCGCTGGATCAACTCAAGCTCTCCGACGTGGACGTCGAAAGGGTGGAGGAAGTGCTGGAAAGCCAGGCCTTCGTCGGCGACGCGGAAGCCTACGTGGATGCCGACTTGGTGCTGAATATCAGTGTCCGGCAACGGGTGCCGCTCCTGCGCATCATTGCCGATAACGGACAGAACTACTACCTTGACCGGGAAGGCATCCGGCTGCCCCTGAGCCAGAACTATACCGTCCGCGTACCCGTGGTAACGGGCAACGTGGTCCCCTGGTCGGAAGACTACCGCGAAAAGCCCGACCACCAACTCGGGCAGTTGATGGCCCTGGGGGATCTGCTACGGCACGATCCGTTCCTGGCCGCGCTCATCGAGCAGATTGACATCACCGATACCGGCGAGCTGGTGCTGGCCCCCAAGGTGGGCGACCAGGTCGTGTACCTGGGACGCTACGACGAAGAGATGACCCCCGCCCGACTGGAGCGGCTCAAAATATTTTACCGCGAAGGACTTCCGTACGAGGGTTGGCGGAAGTACCGGAGTTTCGACCTGCGTTATGCTGACCAGGTCGTCGCTAAAAAAGCCTAAATCAAAAACTATCGGGCCGTGGCTAATGACCCTAACCACCGCCTTTATTTTTTCGCTAAACAATAGGATATAATGACTGATACCACTCAAAAACAAACTATAGCCGCCCTGGACATCGGCACCACCAAGGTTTGCGCCCTCGTGGGCAGGCGCGACGAGCACGGCCGGGTAGAGATACTCGGCACGGGCAAGGTGGAGTCCGAGGGGGTAATGCGCGGCGTCGTCTCGAATATCGAGAAGACCGTCCGGGCCATCTCTGAAGCCCGCCGCTTGGCCGAACAGGCCAGTGGCGAGTCCTTCGACACCGTCCACGTCGGGATCGCCGGGCAGCACATCAAGTCGCTACAACACCGCGGCATGCTGATGCGGGATAATTCCCACTCGGAGATCAGCCAGCGTGACATCGACCGGCTGATCTCGGATATGCACAAGCTCGTCCTGCCTCCCGGAGATAAGATCCTGCACGTTATCCCCCAGGAGTACACCGTGGACAACGAGCAGGGTATCGTCGACCCGATCGGCATGTCCGGTTCCAAGCTGGAAGCGAATTTCCACATCATTACCGGCCAGATCACGGCCAGTAACAACATCAACCGCTGCGTGGAACGTGCCGGCCTCCACATGGCCAACGTCACCCTGGAGCCCATTGCCAGTTCCGCTTCGGTACTCTACGAAGACGAGAAGCACGCCGGCGTAGCGCTCGTCGACATTGGCGGAGGCACCACGGACATTACCATCTTCCAGGAGGGGATCATCCGCCACACCGCGGTCATTCCCTTCGGCGGCCACGTTATTACGAAGGACATCAAGTCGGGCTGCACCGTCATGGAGCAGCACGCCGAAAAGCTGAAGGTGAACTACGGTTCCGCCCTGGCCAGCGAAGTATACGAGAACCGGGTGATCGTTATTCCGGGGCTGCGCGGTCGCGAACCCAAGGAGATCAGCGAAAAGAACCTGGCGCTCATCATCCAGGCCCGCGCCGAGGAGATCCTCGACCACGTCCTCTGGGAGATCCGCCGGGCCGGTTTTGACGGCAGTCAACTGATCGGCGGCATCGTGCTGACCGGCGGTGGAGCACTGCTGCGTGACTTTGACAAGCTAACGGAGCTGCACACCGGTCTGAGTGCCCGTATCGGATCGCCGGTGGAGCACCTGGCCCATGGATACACCGAAAAGCTGACCAGCCCGATATACGCTACCGGGGTGGGCTTGCTCCTGCAGGGTTTTGCCGATATTGACGCTGGTCGCGTCGTTGTCGCCAAGCCGAAGAAGGAAGAGCCGGTCACCGAATTGGAGCTCGAGGAACAGATCAAGGAAGAGGCCAGCGGGCCGACCTGGTTCGACAACGTCTTTAAGCGCACCAAGGAGTGGTTCGAAGCCGAGCCCGACAGCGACTTCTAGCAAACACCCCACATACTAAACAACCATTCAAAAGTCACTCGGCAGCACAAGACCATCCAAGCGAACGGCACGGCGGCACGAGATCAACATACAATAATGACTATCGACTTCCCACAGGGAGAATCTCCCATCATCAAAGTGATCGGCGTAGGCGGCGGCGGCAGCAACGCGGTCAATCACATGTACAATCAGGGTATTGTTGGCGTCGACTTCGCCATCTGCAATACCGACCATCAGGCCATGGAGCTCAGCAACGTGCCGACCAAGATCCAGCTCGGCCCCGCCCTCACCGAAGGACGCGGAGCGGGATCCAAACCCAACGTAGGTAAGCTCGCCTGCGAGGAAAGCATCGAGGAGGTGCGTAAATACCTCGACAATAACTGCCGGATGCTCTTCGTCACCGCCGGTATGGGCGGTGGTACCGGAACCGGAGCGGCACCCATCATCGCGCGTACCGCACGGGAAATGAATATTCTTACGGTAGGTATCGTAACGCTGCCCTTCACCTTCGAGGGACGTCGCCGTGCCAATAACGGTATGGACGGTCTTCAGGAACTGAAGGATAACGTCGATACCCTCATCGTGATCTCCAACGATAAGCTGCGGCAGATCCACGGAAACCTGAACCTCAGCGAAGCCTTCTCCAAGGCCGATAACATCCTGACCACCGCGGCTAAGGGTATCGCGGAGATCATTACCGTTGCCGGTTACGTCAACGTTGACTTCGAGGACGTTAATACCGTCATGCGCGACAGTGGCGTAGCGATCATGGGTACGGCCAGTGCCGATGGCGACGACCGCGCCCGCGTAGCCGTCGATCAGGCGCTCCACAGCCCGCTGCTCGAGGACAACGATATCCGGGGTGCCAACCACATCCTGCTCAACATCACCAGTGGTAACCGCGAAGTCACCATGGATGAGATCTTCGAGATCACGGAATTCGTGCAGGAGGAAGCCGGCTACGGTACCGACCTTATCTGGGGTAACTGCTTCGACGAAAGCCTGGGCGACAAGGTCAGCGTGACCGTCATCGCTACCGGCTTTGGCGACAAGAAGTACGTCAACCGCGGCGTGGCCCCCGAGCGGCAGTTCGTTCACCTGGATGAGGACCGGCAGAAGGAACGCCGCGCCTCCCTGGAGGATATTACCGGCGAAGATGAGGCCGTTGGATTCGGCAAGCCCGACCAGACCAAGACCTTTGAATTCGAGGATATGGAAGAGGCGAAGGCGCGGCTACGGGCCCGCCGCCGCGACAGCGGTAGCTTCGCCAGCAACTACCTGCAGGAAGAAGAGGACGCCCGCCGTGAGGCCCAGCGCCGTGAAATGGAATTGCGCGATCGCGAACGCCGCGAGGCCCTGCGCCAGCGGACCGAATTGCCCAAACTGAGCAACCCGAAGGTGGTCAACGAGCTGGAAAATCAGCCCGCCTACCTACGCCGCAACGTCCAGCTGGACGCCAGCAAGCCCGGGGAGCAGGAGGAAGTCAGCCGCTGGAGCATCACCGACGATGAGAAGGTACCGCTGCGCCGCAACAACTCCTTCCTCCACGACAATGTCGACTAACCGTTCTAAGTCTCAATTTAATACGTCTATTATATCCGTTTTCTACTGAAGCTGGTGCGCCACGTGCCCCAGCCTTAGTATTCACACCGTTTTAGCTTTGTAGCGGGTAGCGAGGGGTCAATCTCGCTGCCCGCTTTTTCATCCGTGTCTGACCATTACAGCAAGGCACATGCAAACCGTAATACAAAAATCCTATCCTATGACCCTTTCCCGCCTATTTTGCCTACTCGTCCTCATTACCTCTTTCGCCTGCCAGGACGACGATGATATTGAGCCCGTCCAATCCCGGTTTCTCCCAGAAGACGTACCGGGGATTTACTATGCGGATGAACCGGACGGTGAATTCGACCTCATTTACGATAGTTTAATTGCACGCGTCGGTAGCAGTAGTGTTACTACCCTGGCAGCCGAGATCGATCACGCGCAAAATGCCGCCGGCGTCGGATTTACTATGCGTCCTACCCGCTTGGTTATGATGAGCTTCCCAAATGAAGACGGCTCGCTTATCGAAGTTAATCCGCTAGCCGGCCTGGACGTTCCCCAGAAAATGCTGACCTACGAAGCGGAGGCCGGAACAGTGCTGATGATCTTCAACGATACCAAGTATTTGGCCGACCGCTACGGTGTACAGGATGCTTCAATCCTTAGTTCCATACTCAACACGCTCGGGAATTTGCCGCAATTATCGGGTGTTACCGGTAACGTGTACGCAAATAATGAGCCAACTGAATTAGAGGAGGGAATAATTACCTACACCGCCGGCGGATCGGTCGATTCGGTCTATACGGCCCTACGCGGCGCGCTTCAATCGAACAGGGCTATTTCCATTATCACCGAAGTGGATCACCAGGCAAATGCGACCCAGGTTGGGGTAGAACTGCCTCCGAACCGACTCATCGTTTTCGGCAATCCGAATTTAGGGACCCCGCTGCTGCTGGAAGCCCAGACGATAGGCCTCGACCTGCCCCAAAAGATGGTTGTATTCGAATCGGCCCCAGGGGAAGTAACGGTGGCCTACAACGACCCGTACTATCTCGCGGATCGTCATGGCATAGACGAGTCTACACCGCAGCTGAGCACCATCAGCGATGCCCTGGAAGGGCTGGCCCGTGGTGCATTAGGACTGTAAGCCTAGCCCATACCGAACAAAATGCACACGGACCGACCTATATAAGTGGGAACAAGCAAATGTCTTTGGACGGCTTGTCTTACCTGATCCCATAAATTACTGTTATAGCGTCCGGCCTAACTCACCGGAACATGTAAAAGCCCCTCGCCGAATTTCGGCGGGGGGCTTTCTGCGTGTTAGGATGGTATTTGGGTGCTATCCCAGGGTATAATCCAGCGTGATATTGGTGTTGAGCACCTTCGAGATCGGGCAGTTGATTTTCGCGTCGTTGATGATCTTATCGAACTCATCTTTCTCGATCCCATCTACCTTTGCCTTCGTGGTCAGGTGACTTTCGACGATCTTCTGATCCTGGAAGTCGACCGCGCAGTCGGTAGTCAGTTCCGTGGCCGTGTAACCGGCTTCGCCCAATTTGGCGCTCAGTGCCATGGTGAAGCAGCCGGCGTGAGCCGCGGCGATCAGTTCCTCGGGGTTCGTTCCCTTGCCGTTTTCGAAGCGGCTTTTGTAGGAATAGGAGGTGTGCTCCAGTACGGTACTCTTGGTAGTCAGGTTGCCGGATCCTTCCTTGACGGATCCTTGCCATACGGCGGTTGCAGTACGTTTCATAAGTAATTTGTTTTGTAGCTCCCTTACGAGTACCGGCCCCCTTTTGTTCGTAGCTAGTACCTTACCGACCATGAAGATTGCAGTAGTAAGCGGAGCCAACCGGGGGCTCGGTAAGGAAGTCGTTCGGCAACTTGCGCGCAAGGGAATGCGGGTCATTCTCACCAGCCGGACCGAAAGCGGCAAGGAGGTGGCCCAAGCCTTTCAGGATCAACGGCTGGACGTCGTGTACCACCAATTGGACGTGGCCGACGGACAGAGCATCGACGAACTCGTTGACTACCTGCGGGAAGAATTCGGTACGATCGACATACTGGTCAATAATGCCGGTATTCATTACGACACCTACCAGGATACCCTGACGGCTGACTTCGGCATCGTGGAGGAAGCGTTTCGGGTCAATACGCTCGGGCCCTGGCGGCTCAGCAAGGCGCTTTATCCGCTGCTCCGCAAGGGTGGGGGAGGCCGCATCGTGAACGTATCCAGCTCGAGCGGAAGTTTTGTCGAGTCGTGGCCCGGTACCCCGGCCTACGCCATCACCAAGGCCGGACTGAACATGCTCACCGTAAAGATGGCGGCGGATATGGCCGAGGATCAAATCCTGGTCAATGCCGTTTGCCCAGGATGGGTGCGAACCGAAATGGGCGGCCAGGAAGCCCCCCGCAGCGTGGAAGAAGGAGCCGGCAGCATCGTCTGGGCCGCCCTGATTCCGGATGACGGCCCCACGGCAGGATTTTTCAAGGACGGGGAGCCGGTGAAGTGGTAGAAGTATCGGACTCGGCTAGTCTATAGATAGGCCAGTTTACGGGCGGTATACCCGGTCCACCAATAAGGCGTGCGGCAGCGTGATTAGGCTCACCATGATAAACAGGTAGCTTAGGTCGGGTGTCTGTGGGCCGCGCGCGTGCAACAACAGGTAGGCCACGCCCATCGATACGAAGGCGCCCAGGCTCAGCGGAAGCAACTGCAGTAGATAGGTGGACCACCCACGGGTAAGCCGGTGACGCGTCAGGTAGCGCCACTGTTCGACCAGTGCCGGCAGCGAATGCCAGAGCAGGAAGAATACGGCAAAGCCGAGGAGCAGGTCGGTGCCGAGATAAACGGCGACCAGAATGACCAGGTCGAGTAGCCGCGCCCACTGGCGATTGAGTAGGGCAAAGGAGACGTTTGCCGTCACCAACAATGCCGGTATGCCGCCGCTCCAGCCGGCGGGTAGGTCTACCCGGTAACCCAGCATGCCGGTGATGATGGGCTCGGCCTGCGGATAGTGGTACAGCACCGGAAAGCCGAGTACGAAAGTACCCCACAACAGCCGGTCCGCCAGGTTTCCCCCGTGGGGCTGCCCGAAGTGATACACCGAAACGGCCAGAAATAATAAGAGGGCTACGGCGGGCCACCACCACCAGATCAGCGTATAGCTACCGATTACCCCGACGTAATACACGGCGAAGGCAAACACTGAAAAGGCCGATCCGGCGGACTGGCGGCTACGGAAGATCAGGTGATCCGCTGCCCCGTGCGGGATGCCCAATGCTAGCAAAACCATAGCTATGCCCAGACTGCCGGCCGGCGGCGACAGGAACGCGATGAGCAGCGTAAGCCCACGTATGATCCAGGAGAGCCGGCCACCCGTCGATGCTTGTATCATTACCGGTGTAAAGCCGAATAATCGTAGCCCTGTTCGCGGCTCAGAATTTGGGCCAGCTGGGTCAGCAGGATACCGTAAATCACCTTGGAGGTGATGTCCGCAACGGTGTAGGTCATCTGACGGGCGACAATGCCGGTTTCATTGAAGAACCCGCCTTCAATGCCAAGCAGGTGGGGCATCAGGTAGGCACCGGGATAAAGGAACCAGGAGACGAGGAAGATGATCCAAATGTTGTTGAGTACCTTTTTGGCCGGGTCGGAGAGCCCCTCTTTCCCTTCCTTGATGACCTTGTTCATCAACCAAAGGATGTGTAAAAAGAATACCGTAGAAATAGCGCCCCAGACGAAAAAGGCCGTCAAATTCGTCACCTCGTAATATTGACCGATGTAGCCCGTGATGATCATGAGGGAGCCCGAAAACCAGAACTGATTGCGGATGCTCGAAAAGCTGCTGCTGGTAAGCGACACCACGAACAGAATCTGGAACAACAGCATCGGTACGTCGATCAGCCAATTGAGGTAGCGGTAGCCGTTATTGAAGAGATCGTCGCCTGTGGTTAGGACATATCTGCCGCTGTCCAAATCGAAATTAAAGGTATTGTTCCAGTTCTGCGACTGGACGTACAACAGCAGGAAGGCCGAAACCATCACGACGCCGGACAGCACCGAAGAAATGCGGAACTTTGGAGAAACGTACTTAGTCGTTACTACGAAGTAGAACAGGGCGGCCAGCATCACGGCGTAGCCCAGGGTCAGACAGTGTGCCACCATCTGGTAGGCCATTTCGGAAAGACCGTCCCGCAGGGCGATGTAGTTTTCAAAATTAGCGTTCCCTAGTTGATCCATTTTCCTAGTGTGTTGATTATCTGCGTAATAGCACCCACGAAAAATTGTTTCGCAAAGGTGTTGTTAGGTCCGGTATTCAGAAATAAGGTGCCGCATCGAAACCAAAACCGGCAACATCTTCTTTGAGCGACCGATGACCCGGTTCTTGACAAGGCTCACCCCACTGCAGAAACTCCTCCTCGGGTATCTGTTCCTGCTGCTATTGGGGTGCGGCGTACTGAATTTGGAGGTATGCGGATCAGGTGATTCTACCTTCATCGATCATTGCTTTACCGCAGCATCGGCCCTGACTACCACGGGCCTGACTACGCTCAACGTGGCCGATACGTACAAGCTACTCGGTGAAATCGTCATTCTGCTCCTGATGCAGGTTGGCGGCTTAGGATACATGTCCCTGGCCGGCTGGCTGCTGCTGGAGAGCAACTACGGACTTAAGTCACGAGAAGATGCGGAGGAGGAAGAGATGGTGGAGAACGACTACACCGTACCCGAGGGCTCGGACCACCGCAGTTTCGTCATCAAACTTCTCTGGTTCACGCTGATCTGTGAGGCGATCGGCAGCATTGTCCTGTCGCTGGCCTTTGCCGCGGCGGGCGAGTCGACGCCCGTCTGGAAAGGCATCTTTACCGCGGTCAGCGCCTTCTGTACGGCGGGCTTTCACCTCTTCGACAACAGCCTGCATGAATTCACCGAAAACGTGCCCGTCAACCTGGCGGTCATGACCCTTAGCCTGGCCGGCTCCTTCGGTTTTCTGTTTTTCGTAGACGTGTACGACCGGCTACGCGGCGCTACTAATCGCCTGGGTATTTCAACTCGCGCCATTTCGCTCGTGATGGCGGTCAGCCTGGTAGGCGTAACGGCCACCCTGATGTTTTACGACCCCTACTTCCATACGGGGGGACAAGAAAACCTGGGGCTGCTGGCCGGTGCTTTCCAGGCCGTCAGCGCGGTGTCAACCACCGGTTTCAGCACCGTACCGATCGACCGGCTCAGTCCGGCCAGTGCGCTGTTGCTCACCATCTTCATGTTCATTGGTGCTTCCCCGTCGGGTACGGGCGGCGGCATCAAAAACACTACCGCGGCTACGGCGGTAGCCTACGTGGTAGCCGTAGTACGGCGCAAGCGGGATGTCGTGTTGCTCGGGGCCAAATTACCCCGCAGGCGCATCC
This sequence comes from Lewinella sp. IMCC34191, assembly GCF_003390935.1. Lineage (GTDB taxonomy): Bacteria > Bacteroidota > Bacteroidia > Chitinophagales > Saprospiraceae > Neolewinella. The sequence continues at coordinate 193,212 of NZ_QNQZ01000001.1, forward strand.
ATTTAGCCGTGGCGCTGCTCATCGCCAACCTGGTGCTGGTGATGTTCGGCGGCTTCGTTCTGCTGGTGCGCACCCCGGATGCCTCCTTTGCCCCGATCTTCGAGGTCGTTTCGGCACTGGGTACGGTGGGGCTATCCCTGGGGACCACCGATACCGTGGATGCGGGGGGTAAGGTGCTGCTGATGGTGTTGATGATGCTCGGTCGGCTGGGCACTTTATCGGTCATCATGGCTCTACTGGGCTATTCCCCGAACACGCGTGAGGAGCGGGACGACGGCGACGGGCAAAGCCAGGACAGCGACATCGCCATTGAGGGCTAATCCTCCAACACCGGTAAGCCACCTTCCCTCCGACAGGTTCTCTATAATTACTTCCTGCAACGGGAACGAATTTCGCTTGCCCCCTTTTAATATCATTATATCCTGCGCTCCGCCGCAAAAAGCTCACTGAAATGGCAAAAATGCGGTGCTGTTGCATTCTTTTCAGCCCGTGGGGCTACGCCCGAATGAACTGGCATAGAAAGGTTAGGGGTAGGGTAGTGCAATTTGGGGTGGTTAGGTGCTACCCGCTCGGATAGCGGCGAATTTTTTTCAATACGATATAGCTTTAGCCCAAATAGGAACTGGAAATGGATATTTGGTGCGGCGGAGCGCAGGTAAAAAGTCGCCTTTTGAAACGGAATACTGCCACCAGCCGTCGGTCTATGTAAAAGAGCCTATCTCCGGGGTGTAAGGCCCCATTGCTCCGCCGCAGCCTCGACTTTTGACTTGACCGCCTTTGGTAAAGCGTCGCCCATATCAGTGATGGTAAGACATTGAACCAACGGCGTATTTTCCAAATTCCCCCTGTCTTTTTCAATGGTGAAAAGTCCTCCAATTTCGTCCGAGTAAAACACCTGCGGCCTCGTCTGCGCCGTATGTAGCATCGTCATGGTTGCCGCCCAGTATTTGCAGTAATCGATCATCGCCATATTAATCTCCACGTAGGGAAAACTTTCCCCCCGCGCGTACCTGATGAGGCGGTCCCAATTGTCCTCGATAAATTGCCTTCGTTTCGTTCGATCCGTCCGGTACTTGACCATGTCGGACTTGTCGTTACTCACGTAGCTCTGGTCGGTGCGTAGCATCTCGCAGTAGGGCGGGTATGCGGGAAGCCTCGGCTCGGAGAGTAATCGACCTTGGATGGTCGTGTGGGTCTCCACGGTCCAGGGTCGAGACCCGCTGGGTCGAGGGGCTATACGAGAAGTCTCGGCTCGGAGTGCGTTCAACCCTAAAATTTAATTCAGTGAAAATTAGTTCCAACGAGCCAAATAGTCACTGGGCGCATCCCTTGCCACGTCTTAGTACAGATTCGTCCGCTCGTCCTCCTTGATCATATCGTCCATTTCTTGTACGGAGATGTCAAGCTTCGCCTGATCGACCAGGGAGGTAGCCAGGGAGGCGATGCGACCGGGGCGGGTTTCGTCGACCGTCCATAGCTGAGAGCGAATGATGCATTTCGCGCAGTGCATGAAGGCTTCCCGGACCGTAACGATCATTGCAAAGAGCGGGCGTCGGCCATTGATAGCCATCAGGTCCAGAATTTCCTCATCGCGGACGATCCGGGCGGTACCGTTGATGCGAAGGGTTTCTTTCACGCCGGGAATGAAGAAGAGCAGTCCCACCGTGGGGTTTTGCAGCACATTGGTGAGGGTATCGGCCCGGCGGTTGCCCGGTCGATCCGGTATGGCTATCGTGCGATCGTCCAGGATGCGGACGAAGCCAGCGGGATCCCCTTTTGGGGAGACGTCGAAGTTTCCGCGCCCGTCCGAAGAGCCGATGGTCAGGAAGGGGGAGTTTTCGATGAACGTCCGGCAGTGGTGATCCAGATGGTTTAGGGTTTTGCGCACGACCAGGTCCGCCGGGTGACCCATGATGTCGCGAAGTTCGGCTTCGGTGGTGATGGGTTTCCGGAACGTGCGGTCGGTCGCGGTAGGAGGAGTTGGCATGATACAGCGGGTTTGGTCACCGGAAGATAAGGGTTATTGTAAAAAAGTTCATAAGTATGTATTACCCCATTTGGTGCGCCGATCAGCTACACAAAACGGCTTTTTAAGATTATCCCGACTGACGTCGGGCACCTTCTCCATTTTTAAACAAGGACCAGGAACTAGAACGCGGCCACGCGCAGCGATACAAAAAAGCCAGGCTTGTCCCGCACATCCTTTCGATTTGTGATTATAATGCACGCGCCACGGTATACATTTGTTCCTCTTAATTCGGCGCTCCTGAATCCGCGCCCTTCCTATGCAACTGAAACGGCAGCAACTGTACCGCACGGCCCTCTACATGAGCCTGCTTGGCGTGGCGGCTTTCGTGATCGATTTCGGCTTCGACCAGTCGCGCCTCGCCCAGCAACTCCTGGACGGCTTCTATTTTTTGGTCATCGCGATCGGCTTGGCCAGTACGTTCTTTCGGTATTTTCGCAATACCAGCTTACTTCAGCGCCGGGTGTTTGCCTTCGACTTGCTGTCGGTGCTGTACACCCTGTACATCTTTTATATGTACCTCTTCGTGGGGCGGGCCTTCGAAACGGACCTGATCCTCGAGAATCCCATATGGGTGGTGGCGGCGGTGATCCTGACCTTCTTTCGGGAATTCTTTTCCCTTCGCCTGGAACTGAAGCAGACCTACCTCAATCCGGCGCAGCTGTTCATTTTCAGCTTCCTGGCCATCATCACCTGCGGAACGCTGCTCTTATTGCTGCCGAACGCGGCCAACCAGCCCCTCTCCTTCCTGGATGCCCTGTTTACGTCCACGAGCGCGGTCTGCGTGACGGGCCTGATCGTGGTTGACACGGGAACCTTCTTCACCCGCTTCGGCCAGTCGATCATCCTTTTCCTGATCCAGATGGGCGGACTCGGCATCCTGACCTTCGCCAGCTACTTCAGTTATTTCTTCAAGCGGGCCACTACCTACGAGCACCAGCTCACCCTGAGCGAGATGACCAATTCCGAGAAGATTGGAGAGGTATTCGAAACCCTGAAGCGGATCGTCCTGATCACCCTCGTGGTCGAGGGCGCCGCCGTCCTGCTCATCTTTCTGAGCCTGGGCGGCAATACCTTTGACGGCTTCGTGGAACGGGCCTACTTTTCGCTCTTTCACGCCATTTCCGCATTTTGCAACGCCGGCTTTTCCACCCTGAGCAACGGACTCTACGAGGAGCCGGTGCGCACCAATTACGGCATGCAGCTGGTCATCATTGCCACCTTCGTGCTCGGGGGGCTCGGCTTTCCCATCGTGGTGAACCTGGTAAGCTACCTGAAGTACAAAGTGTTCCAACTATTTCGCCGGCGGAAAGAAGTGACGATCCACCGTCCCTGGCTGGTCAACCTCAACAGCCGGATCAACCTGGTTACTTCGGGCTCCCTGCTGCTGATCGGCTTCGTGGCTTACTTCCTGCTGGAGTATAACGCCACGCTGGCCGATCGGTCGCTGTTCGGCAAGGTGGTGACCTCCCTCTTCGGTGCGGCCACGCCCCGTACGGCGGGATTCAATACGGTGGATATGGCGGCGCTGACCTTCCCCACCGTGATGGTTACCTATCTGCTGATGTGGATCGGCGCCTCGCCAGCCTCAACCGGGGGCGGTATCAAGACCAGCACCTTCGCGATCGCGGTGCTCAATATCCTTAGCCTGGCGAAGGGGAAGACCCGGATTGAGGTATTTCGCCGGGAGATTGCATCGGTGTCGGTCAAGCGGGCCTTCGCCATTATATCGCTGTCCTTGCTGGTGATCGGTATCGCCATTATGCTGATCGCCATGTTCGACTCCGATAAGAGCCTACTGGCCATCGGCTTTGAATGCTTTTCCGCCTACAGCACCGTGGGCCTGAGCCTGGGCATTACCGGGGCGTTGACGGCAAAGAGCAAAGTGGTCATCATCGCGATCATGTTCATCGGGCGGGTCAGCATGCTGTCGATCCTCATCGCCATCTTCCGGAAAACCAAACACAAGAATTACCAGTATCCCACCGAGGAACTGACCATTAACTAAGCAATCATGAAGTACATCATCGTCGGGCTGGGCAGTTTCGGTTCTTCGCTGGGGGAGAAGCTGACGGCACTCGGCCACGAGGTTATCGGCATCGACACGAATATGGCCAAGGTGGAGCTATTCAAGGAGCGGCTGTCGCACACCATCCGCCTCGACGCCACCGACGAACTGACGGTCTCGGGCCTTCCCCTACGGGATACCGACGTCGTCATTATCGCCATTGGTGAAAACCAGGGCTCTAACATCATGGCTACGGCCCTCTTTAAAAACCTCCAGGCCAAGCGCCTGATCAGTCGCGCCATCAATCCGCTACACCAGCGCGTCCTGCAGGCGATCGGGGTCGACCAGATCGTACACCCGGAGGAGGAAACCGCCGAACGCTGGGCCAAGAAACTCTGTATGACCGACGTGGTGGACTCCTTCGAGCTGAGCAAGGACTTCAGCATCGTGGAAATCAAGGTGCCCCGGTCGCTGGTAGGCAAGCGGATCGTAGAAGTGGACTTTCGCCGGAAGTACAACCTGCTCGTGCTGACGACCATCAAGCGCACGGAGGTAAAATCCACGATGGGCAACCAACAACACGAAGACAAGGTGCAGGGCGTTGCCGGCCCGGAGGACCTGCTGGAAGAGGGCGATATCCTGGTGGTGTTCGGTTCGAAGTACGACCTGCGGAAGTTTACGAACCGGTAAGCGGAAGAAGCGGGCGACGGTGCGCAGGTAATGAGCTTCTCTCCCGTGGGATGCTCCTTCCCTTACGCCATTCCCGGCCAGCAAGAACGGCTACTTAATCCGCACCCTCGGTGCCCCCTGGCACGGGCGAGGGCGCCTTCGCCCTCGGTTATGGCCATCCGCAAACTTTTAGTAAGCTCTTCGAGCGGAAAATCCGGCTATATCCGGGAATTCAGCCCAGCCTGAACGGAGGTTCCGTCCGGTTCACGGTCGTGCAATTGTCCCTGGCAAGCATCTTACCTGCGCTCCGCCGCCCAGATCCTGTTTCGGAACGGCCTTCGGGTCGGTTTGCGCAAACGATTGTGCGGACCGTAGCGGATTAACTAAATTGGCGGTATGATCGATCACGCATTCCGTTGCCAGCCGTTGACGCTGCGCTATTCTTTAGCACTCCTGGCCAACTGTCTTCTCTTCTTCGCTACCAATGGGTTGTCAGCGCAGAAGGTGCAGTCGGAGACCATCACCCCGGCCACCGAATGTAACCGGCCCGGCTACGGAAATCCCTACCTGCCGCTGTGGGAGCACCTGCCCGACGGCGAGCCCCGTGTTTTCGAGGACCCCGACAATCCGGGCCAATACCGGGCCTACATCATCGGCTCGCACGACGTGCGGGTGAGCAGTTATTGCGGCCCCGACATCCGTGCCTGGTCCGCCCCGGTGGAGGATCTGTCCGACTGGCGCGACGAGGGCTCCATCTTCACTTATTTCGTGGAGGGGAACTGGGACGTGATGTACGCCCCCGACCTCGTAGAGGTAAAGGAAGCCGACGGAAGCAAAATCTACTACCTCTATCCGCACAGTCGCGGGCGGGGGCGGGAGGCCCTGGTGGCGAAGGGCAGCCGCCCCGACGGCCCCTTCACGGTGCTGAATGCGACCCCGGATAGCACCCGTGCCGTCGATGGCAGCACCATGGGATTCGATCCGGCGGTCTACATCGAGTATGGTTCCGACTCCGTGGAGGTAGATACCGAAGCCGGTTACCGCGCCTTCGGATATTGGGGCTTTCAACGATCTCAGGCTGGGGAATTGGACCCGGAAACGATGTACAGCATTCGCCCGGGCACGGAGCGGATCGACCCCTTCATCCCCTCCAGCCGTCGCTACGGCGAGGTACGCGATCCGGATGCCGGCTATCCCTACGTCTTCCCGGATCAGGACCTGGGCGCCTTCAACTTCTTCGAGGCGGCCTCCATCCGGAAGATCGGCAACAAATACGTCTGGGTCTACAGCGGCTATTCCGGACCGGACTACGGCCTGAGCAGCACCAACTCCGCCCTGCGTTACGCCTATGGCGACACGCCCCTCGGCCCCTGGAAGAGCGGCGGCGTGCTGGTGGACAGCCGCGCCGTAGTGCCGAACGAGGATGGCTCGGCACTTATGACAACCTACTCCGGCCACAATACCCACGGCAGCGTCGAGCAAATCAATGACCAGTGGTATGCCTTCTACCACCGCGCGCCGCGCGGCTTCGGTGGCGCCCGCCAACCGATGGTCGCTCCGGTGACGATCGAGTGGGACGAGGCGCCCGTGGCCGAAGGTGGTAAGGTGACCATCCGCGCGTACGATCCCTACGCCGAGAACGAAACTTGGTCGGCCGAGGATAGCCAGGGTAATGTCTACCGCGGTGCGGAGGTGACCAGCGAGGGCTTTCAGATCTTCGGACTCGACCCGTACCGCTACTACAGCGCCGGTTATGCGGCTTACCTGACGAACCAGGGCAGCCAGTCCGATAGCTGGGACATCTGGGACAATAGCATGCCCGTCACCGGCGTACTTCCGGGCGACGTGATCGGTTACAAATACTTCGGCTTCGGCGGACTGAACGAAGCCACCAAGGGCGTACAAGCCTTCGCCGGCACGGAATCCGGTAATGGTACGGAAGTCAATTTGTGGCTTAAGCCGCTTACGGAGCAGGCCTTTTCGGTAGAGGTGTGGCTGGACGGTCCCTACGATAACGAGACCTGGGGTGGTCAGCAGATCGCGACGATTACCGTTCCCGCCGGAGCATCCATGGATACCCAACGCTACCGTGCCGATGTATCCGCGGCGGTAGACGGCCTGGAAGGGAAGCACGCCATTTTCCTACGTGCCGTAGCCGAGGATTCCACCTCCCTCTTCGACCTGGCCGGACTGGGCTTCAGTGCCGCGGGGCACGAAATCGAGCGCCACGTTCCGCCCACCGTCAGCATCCAGGTGAACGGCGAGGAAGTTGAGCTGCCGGATCACCCCATCCGGTCGACGGAGGAAAACGGCCTCGTTACCTTGGATCAGTACGCCGTGACGGTACCGGCCGGTGATAAAGTCGCCCAGGTCACGGCCACGGCCAGCGATCCGAGTGTGAAAATCGAGGTTGAGCCGGCCACCGCTGTTGACGGTACTGCCCTGGTGCACTTCGATTACGGTGGGGTAGTAAAAACGTACCGGGTGATGTTTGGGGTAGAGTAGGGCACCCGGGCGCTGCAACCGGCAAGCATTAACCTTATCACAACGCCACTTTATAGAATCCTTAGCCAAATTCTCCCGTCTCGTCCACGAGCTTGCGACCAAAAGCAATGGGGGCAATACTACGCTGGTCTATCCTCGTGATGCTATTGGTGGGATGCGGAAGGCCAACCGACCCCCTGCAACGGGATTTTCGCAACACCCTGCGCCAGGTGGAGCGTTACGACAATCCATCAAAGCGGCTCGTGCAGCGCTTGTTGGACGAATTTGACGCGGTACAGGCCGAGGATTTCGCGCGCGCTCGCGGTCTGGATAGCCTCTCCCGAGCAGCGGACTGGCCAGAGCTGTATGTTCTATACGCGAATATGTACGACCGGCTGGTCGCGATCGAAGCCTATCTGCCGATCGGCGCACCCACCAATTACCGGGGCGGGTATGCGCTCGACGACCTCGCTATCCGGAGGGAAACGGCTCGGCAGGGTGCCGGTGATTACTATCTAAACCTGGCCGATGCCGCCATCGACGTCGCCCGGTCGGGAAGCAAGCCAGCCGCCCGGGATGCTTACCGGTACCTGGAACGTTCGCTAGCCTTCGTGCCGGAGAACCGCCCCGATATTGGGCCGTTGCTCGGCGAGATGGCCGATCGCGGAACCGTACGGGTGCGGTTATCGGTAACCGGGGACCTGGAGCTCGCCGCCCTCGCCGAAGACCTAACCTACCACCTCGCGGCGGTCCGGGAAGAATGGTATACCGTCGATTTCCAGGACACCGGGCAGGAGGTGGACTACGAGGCCTTCCTACAGCTGATCGATTACGACACCGACGGCCCTTTCGAATCGAGTACAAGCACTACCTACTCCGAGGAAGTACTGGACTACGTGGAGAAGAAGGAATACGAAGTGCGTATCGATGATTCGACGGTAGTGGCCAGGGTAAAAGAGATCGAGCACTTCAAAACGATCACGGCGACGGTCACAGAAGTACGGCAGAAATTTGAGGTCACCGCTTACGGGGAAATGAGTGTCTACGCTCCATGGGGGCGTTCCCAAATGCCACCCGTACGGGTATATGGCAGCGAGGAATGGCAAAACCAATACGAGGAATGCAGTGGTGACCGGGAGGCCTTACCGGTCTTCGCCTGTTCCGGAATTCGTGGGTATCCACCCAGCACCTATTCATTGCTGGACGATGCCATGCAGGATCTGCTCTACACCACGCTGCGGGAACTGCGGTACCGTTACGCTCCGTAGCTGGCTTTATACCTGCGCACCGCCGCCCGAATGAAAGCGGTCGACGGCTACCTGCAGATGAAGATCTACTGTTTCACGACCCGGATTCGATCTAAAATTTGCCCGTCCCGCTTGATCAGCAACCAGTAAATCCCGGGGGCGTAGGTCCCGAAGTTAAGGTTATGAGCGATCACGGCATTCGCCGCAATCTCTTCGCGGAATACCCGCAGGCTACGGGCGTCAATCACTTCGAGGGTGATGGTGCCCCTTGACAGTCCCTGCAGCTTTAGTGTTGCACCCGAGTGAACGGGGTTGGGGAATAACCTGGCGGTTACTTGTGCGGACAGGCGATACGAGAGCACCCTCGAGTAGGCGTATCCCCCGTCGTTATCTACCTGACGCAGCCGGTAGTAGACGGTCCCGCTTGATGGGGGTGCATCGGTAAACGTATAATCCTGGGAGCCGAACAGGTCCCGACCGCCCAGTACGAAGCCAATTTTCTCAAAATGGCTCCCGTCCGATGAGCGTTCTACCTCGAAGCCCCGGGTGCTTTCATCGATCATCGTTCCCCAGCTGAGGTGCACCTGTTGGTTTTCCACGTTGCCTTCGAAGTAGAAGAGTTCCACGGGCAGTACCGCGCTACCGATTACGACGGCGTTCACGGATACCGGCTCCGAAGTGCAGCTGCCATTGGATACGGCCACGCTGTAGATACCGGCATTCTCGGGAATAGCTCCGGGAATGGTCGGATTTTGGTCGGTACTGGTGAAGCCACGCGGGCCCGTCCAGGCGTAGTTGACCCCCTCCAGGAAGGTGGCCTTAAGTTCGATGGTTTCGCCGATGCTGACGGTGTCTACGCTAGCTCCGTACAGGTCCGTCAGGTCGCCGGGGGATAGCTTGGTGGAGTAGTATAGATTAACGTCATCCAGTACGCCTTCAAAATGATCGTTGGCCGGTCGGTCAGGCCATCCCTGAAGGTTGTCGTATCCAATGCGCCAGTAGCCGACGCTCCCATACTTCTGCCCTTCGGTGACGGAGGCATCCGAGGCCTTTAGCTCCCCGTCCACGTACAGTTCGATTCCGTCGGAAGAGAGCGTAGTCACTACGTTGTGCCACAATCCGTCGTTAAAGGATTCCGTGGTGTTTATGGTCAGGTGATCGCCCAGGTAGATCCCGAAGTAGAGCTGCCCGGCGTTATTCATATAGATATGGCGATCGTACTCGTTGCTCGCGCCGGTCTGGGAGGTGCCCATCCCGAGGAGTTTCCCCCCGCGGGTGGTGCTGGTGTTGAACCAGAGGCTGATGGAAAACTCGTTGGTCCCCTCGATGTCTGCCGGGAAGGACGTAGAGGTGGTGATGTAGTCGTCGACGCCGTCAAAAGAGTAAGCGGAATTTTCACGTCCGAAACGGTCCGCTACGAGGGTTGCTCCGCTGACGATGCCGTCGTTTCCCTGGCCCGTGGCGTCATCGGGGTTGCCGTGAAAGGGGAAAGCCGAGGTCAGCCCGGTTGTCGAAGCCTGGGATAGGCTGAGATAGCTGGCCGTCACCTGGGCTCGCCGGCTCTCCTCCCCGTCCGCATCCACCGCGGAAACGTAGTAGGTGCGGGTGAAGTCGATCGGGGGGGTGGTATAGCTTGCCGCCGTGGCACCGGCGATCGGCGTTCCCCCGGTCGGGACGTTATACCAGCGATAGCTGCCCCCGCTCGGGGCGCCGGAGGCCGTCAGCGTTACGGCTTCCCCACAGCTTTGGCTGCCCTCGGTTGCCGGGACGACGTAAATCTGCACGGGGGTAAAACCGCTGACCCTGCCCCCGTCGTGGTACACTCGCGCTTCCACCGCGTAATTGCCCGTGGCCAGGTTACTAATTGGCACCGTGTACGCGAAAGGGCTGGCGGTCCGGGAGTCGATGAGGGCACCATCCAACAGCAGGTCTATTCGCGTTACATTATCCGATACGACCGAGCCGTCTACGCTCAGTTCCACGGTGGCGGGTGCGGTATGGACCGATTCCCGGTCCGGTGTGGTGATGACGTGCGTAGCTTCGGAACCATACACTTCGAATTCCCGCAGTGAATACCCGTACTCCGTCGATCGGACGGTGCCGTACATCCTGACGTACCGGGCCGTTACATCGAGGCCGGTAAAATTGTTGACGAGATTGTCGCCCAGTCGGGGGCCGTTTGTTCGCGTGGCTACGATAGCCCAGGAGGAGGCGTCATTAGAAATCTCCATCCTATATTCGGCAGCGTAAGCGGTTTCCCACGTCAGCCGGATCTGTTCAAGATTGTACTCCTTGCCGAGATCAACGTAAATCCAGCTTGGGTCCATGCCGTGCACACTTTCCCAGCGAGTTCCGATATCACCGTCAAAAGTGCGATCGGCAATATTCGTATTGGTTGAGGCAACGGCGGGCGCGTTCAGCGCCAGATTTCCCAGGGACACATTGATCAGGACCGGATCCGATACCGCGGTGATGCCATCACTGTCAATAGCTCGGGCCGAGAGGGTATGGGAGCCGCCGGAAGCCCCCGCCCAATTGAAGGTGTATGGCGCCGTCGTGGCGGTACCAATCAGGGTGGAACCGGCGAAGTAAGCCACCTCCGTGATGGTTTTACCCGCTACGGGTAACGCTTCCGCCGTCAGTGTGATGGCCGAACCCTGGGCGAAAATATCGCCGTCTGCGGGAGCGGTCAGCCGAACGGTTGGAAAGTCCTCCGTGGCGTAGACTTCGAATGCATAAAGGGAATAACCCCAACTCGTCCCGCGGGCCGTACCGTACATGCGCACATAACGCCCTTCGGTATCTAAGCCGGTAAGATTATTGATAAGCTGGGAATTCCCTGTTACCGAGCGAACGGTCACCCAGTTTACCGCGTCATCGGACAGCTGGATCAGGTAATCTTTGCCGTATGCACCCTCCCAGGTTAACAGGACGCGATCGATTTGATAAGTTGCGCCGAGGTCTACGTACAGCCATTCCGGGTCCGATTGCTGCACACTTTCCCAGCGCGTATTGGTGACGCCGTCGAAGGCATGCCCCGGGGCATTACCCCCCCGAGAAGAGGAAGCCGTCGCCGACCGGTTACGGGCCAGGTCAATCGTTCCCTGTGCGGCGAGGGGCCGACCGAGACAGAGGAGGACAAAAAGGGTGGCGCTACCTACCCATCGAAGCACAAGGCCTGGGGGTATCGCGCGGGTAACATTCATACGCTGCATTCCAAGTCACGGAGGCGGTACTCCAGCCCGGCAATCTGATCGACCGCAAACACGGTAACCGGGCTCGAATCTTCCTCTGGAGATGACCATATCTTCCCACCTAATTGGTGCGGAAGGTGAAATTCATTCCTGATTATAGAACCAGGAATTCCTAATTAAGCGACGACTGCCGCCAAAAATTGTGTGCATGCCGCTCCGATTCACCACGCTTAACCGTATTGGCGATCTTTTGTGCCTGCAACCCTATGCGTCAATTGCTGTTCCGCCCTCGAAGCATATTCTACCATCTCACTTTTTAGTCGAAACCACCGTATGAACTACCTTATCATCGCCCTCCAGCTCATTGTAGGCCTCAGCATCCTGAACGTTTGGGTCGTCCAGCCAAAAAAGAACACCAAGTGGCGGGGCGGGAACGCTACGACGATCGTCGAGGAGTTCCAGGCGTATGGGTTGCCGGTCTGGTCGGTGTACGTGGTGGGGGTTATCAAGGTAGTGCTGGCTGTAGCGCTCATCGTGGCGATCTGGGTGCCGGAACTCCGCTTTTACGCCGCGATCGGCCTGGCGGCCATGCTCGCCGGTTCGGTACTGATGCATTTCAAGATCAGCGATCCCCTCTACAAATCGTTTCCCGCCGCGCTCTTTCTCGTGCTCTGCCTGATCATCGCCTTCGTCCCGGCTAACCCCCTATAGCAAGCCGCCGTAGTAAAAAGCCAAATAGCCATTGAGGACGGCGTACAGGAAAGCCGGCGTGGCCTGGAGGAAGGTATCCCGTATGTACATCCGCACGCCGAAGCCGTAGGCCATCATCAGGCACAGGCCCGTAGCGGCGGCCATGGCGAGTAGCGGCGAAAAGTAATAGCCGGCAATCAGCCCGATGCCCCCGAGGATCTGTAAATAGCCGGTGAGCGGGCGCTGGCGATCGTAGCCATACCGGATGAATTCCTGCTTCATATAGGCCGATGTCTGACAGCTGATGCCAAAACCCACAAACGAGATGCCCGAAAAAAAGGTGGCCAGCGTCGAAAACTCCATACGGGAAGGTTTTGGAGCGTGGTCGTCCCGTGAGCCCCCGACCTAATAGAAATTCTACCGCAATGTTTGCCATTCACGAAAAGGGCGTTCCCCGCACCCGGCGCGTAGCGGGGTATATCCTCGCCGCCCTGCCTTCCCTCGGGGTTCTCATCTCGGGAATCACGAAGTTCTTCCCCGGTACGGACATCCACCTGCTCTTGCAGGCACTGGGTATGGACGATTACGCGATCCCCATCGGGCTGATCGAGATTATCGTCGTGGTGCTGTACTGGATTCCCCGCACCAGCAAGCTCGGTTTCTTTCTCTTTTGCACCTACATCGGGGGCATCCTGGTGGCCGAGATCATGCTGGGTGACGTGCCGGTTCCGGCGCTGGCAATCGGGGGGATGGTTTATTTGGGGACGTTTTTGCTGAAACCTTCTCTAGTATGGTAGGGGGTAGTACGGTAGTACAGTAGTCTGTTAAACGTGAGCAAATAGTCTATGGCTGATCAAAATTTGGGAGTGGGTAGCTTGGCCCAAAAGCGTATCCTTGTCGTATGAAAGGAGAAAGGCAAGTGGGGCATCCCTACCTGGTCCACACGGAGAAAGTAAGTCGACTGCAACGCATACGCCTTGATGAAAAACTAATCAGTGAAGGTTGGATTCAGGACAAGTTGCACTCATTTCCTGATTTGCTGCCTTTAGAGGAATTGGATTCTGCATTTCGAAATTCCGTCTCGCTGTGCCGAGAACTTCGCACGGACAGCGGGCGGATTGACAATGTCTTTATTTCTCCGAGTGGTCACCTGACTTTGGTAGAGGCAAAACTATACCGGAATCCCCAAGCAAGGCGGGAGGTGGTTGGTCAGATAATTGACTACGGCAAAGATTTGAGCCGTTGGACTTATTCTGATTTAGATGCAGCGGTGCGTGCAGCTAATCAGGCCTCCGGTAGTGGTAATTGTGGAATACTTGATCGATTGACGGCAGAAGGGAGCGACGGAGTCCGATAACGAAGCGTATCTGATCAATGCCATCGACCGCGCCCTAAAGAGGGGGGAAATGTTGCTTTTGATTGTCGGCGATGGAATTCACGAGAGCGTTTAGGATATGGCCGACTACATTCAGGTAGCACCGCAGTTGCGTTTCGGTCTTGGTTAAGTGGAGTTGCAATTGTACCGGTTCCCGATTACGCAGGAAGTTCTAATTATACTGCGAGTAGTTACCCGTACCCGCGAAGTGGTGCGGGCGGTGGTCCACGTGAATGCAGAGTCCGGAAGCGCACCTGTGCAAGTGACTACGGAAGTAGCGCCCATAGGGCAAGAAGAAACTCCATACCGTAACTCAATTACCGAAACCGCATTTTTCGAGCAGCTCCTTGCCAACACTTCCGAGAAGGACGTCTTCATTGCCCGGGAGATTCTTCAGGCCGCTCAACATGCGGGCTATTCGATCGAATGGAAGGAAAGCGCATTTGCGGTAAAATACCCTGACCCGAACGGTGGGCCTGTACTCGTTTCTTTATTCGTCGTCAGTCGGCGCAGTTATTTCTACCTGATGCCGACGGAAAAACAGTTAGACAAGCTTGGTATAGATAAGGAACGGGGCTTTGAATACGCACGACGTATCGCGGCAGCTATACCAGCGGCAGAGCCTGGTGTCGGAAGCCAAAGTTCCTTACTACGTTATTTACGTATGCCTGAATTAGCCGGTCATGTCGATAGCTTAATGCGCGTAGTTGGTGATTTTGTAAGTATGATCGATCGGGAGGCTAAGTAGAACGGACTTCTTGTCGCACCTCCCATAGAGCACGACGCAGACCCGCGATCATAAGCTTATCACGCGCTTAGTGCTTATGGGTGATTTACTGTCTAATGCTTTATTTTTGGATTCAGACGGGCGGCGGAGCGCAGGTAAAATAGGCGTCCAAAAATTTAATGCTTTTAGCACCGATCAACCCATCCGGACGGGGTGTTTTATACCTAATGCGATAGTATACCTATTGCGCGACCGCCGCCACGGGCTTGGCGCTATCATCACCTAAAGGTTTGCCCGTGATCCTACTGGACACCCTCGAACTAAGCCTCCCCCTGACCGATCCGGTCATCAAGTTTCTAGTCATTCTCGTTACGATATTGCTGGCCCCGCTGCTGCTGAACCGGATACGGGTGCCGCAGCTGCTGGGGCTGATCGTGGCCGGGGCGGTAATCGGTCCGCACGGACTGAATCTGATGGCCCGGGATAGCGGGATTATCCTGTCGGGAACGGCGGGCCTGCTCTACATTATGTTCCTGGCCGGACTGGAAATCGACCTGGCCGACTTCAAAAAGAACAGCGGTAAAAGCGCGGTCTTCGGACTGTTTACCTTTCTCATCCCGATGGCGGTGGGTACGCTGGCCGGCGTTTACGTGCTGCAATTCAACTGGCCCACGAGCGTGTTGCTTGCCAGTATGTTCGCCTCGCATACGCTGATCGCCTATCCGATGATCAGCCGCATGGGGGTGTCGAAGAACCGGGCGGTCAACATTACCGTGGGGGGTACCGTCATCACCGACACGCTGGCGCTGCTGGTGCTGGCGATCATCGTCGGGATGACTACCGGCGAGGTGGGCCTGGAATTTTGGGTACGGCTGAGTGTTAGTATTCTTGTATTCGGACTGGTCGTCCTGTTCGGTTTTCCGATTATCGGCCGGTGGTTCCTCAAACGCTTTGACGACGGCGTCACGCAGTACGTCTTCGTGCTCGCGATGGTCTTCCTGGGAGCGGTGCTGGCCGAATTGGCCGGCATCGAACCGATCATCGGCGCCTTCCTCGCGGGGCTGGCACTGAACCGGTTGATTCCGCTGACGAGTCCGCTCATGAACCGCATCGAATTTGTGGGGAATGCCATCTTCATTCCCTTTTTCCTCATCGGTGTGGGCATGCTGATTGACTACCGCGCCTTCATCCAGGATTTTAACACGATTCGCGTAGCGGCCGTGATGACGGTCGTTGCCATCGGCACCAAATACGCCGCCGCCTGGCTAACCCAGAAAACCTACGGCTATACCGCAGACGAGCGCAGTTTAATCTTCGGACTGAGCAGCGCGCAGGCTGCCGCTACGCTGGCGGCGGTGCTGGTAGGCTACAATACCGTAGTCGGTACGGACGCAGCCGGTGACCCCATCCGGCTGCTGAACGAGAATGTACTGAACGGTACCATCCTCATGATCCTGGTGACCTGTACGGTTGCCTCGCTTGTCGCCCAGCGCGGGGCGGCCAACGTCCTGCAACTGGAAGAGGCGGAAGCACCGGAAGTGGAGGAGGAGATCACGGAACGCATCCTTATTCCGGTCAGCAATCGCGATACCGCCGAGGAACTCATCAACCTGGGCGTCACACTGAAGCCCAAGACCCGCGGTCAGCTGTTCGCGCTGAGCGTGATCGAACAGGATCTGCAGGATACGGTATCCGAATCCCGTGCTCGAAAGGTGCTGAATAAGGCCATCACCACCGCCTCCGGTGCGGATCACGAGATGGTGGAACTGCTGCGCTACGACCTCAACGTATCCAACGCCATCACCAGCGTGGTGCGCGAAAACCACATCAGCGATCTCATCCTGGGGCTGCACGTGGAGAAGGGGATCTCCCGCTCCTTCCTTGGAAACCTAACGGAAGGCATCCTGTCCCGCTGCAATACCACGACGCTGATCTACAAACCGGCCCAGCCGTTTGCCACCATCAAGCGCCACCTGGTCATTTTCCCCGAGCGGGCAGAGCAGGAACAGGGGTACGACGTCTGTCTGGACCGTCTCTGGAACATCGCTAAGAACAGCGGCGCCCGAATGGTTTTCTACGGTACCGTGGATACCTTGGAAGCGATCCGGGAACGTAATCGGGAACTTCCGATCGATGCCGTTTTCGTTGACTTTTCGGACTGGGACGACTTCCTCATCCTATCCCGTGACTTCACGATTGACGACAACCTCATCCTGGTGATGAGTCGGGAGGACAGTCCGTCGTACCACCGGAGTATGCGTAAAATCCCCGGTTACCTAAACAAGTATTTCACGACCAACAGCTTCATTCTCATTTACCCGATGCAGGATTGCGTGGTGGACACCTTGTCCACTAACCTGAAGGATCCCACCTTCAGCGTTCCCCTGCGTCGTTTCCGCGGTATGGGCAAGGCCTGGGGCGGTCGGTTACGGAATCGGGGCGGGGAAGACTCGGTCGGTCCGGCCATCGGTCCCGTCGGGGCCTAACGTAGGCGGGCGAAGGCGCGTACGGGAAAGGTACCTACTCCCCTAAATTTGGGTGGCGCGGCCGTGAATGTAAATCCGCTTTCCGGTAGGCGATCGAGTCCGCAGAGGTGTTCGCAGATGGGAATGCCGGCACCGAGCAGCACGGTATGTACCGGACGGGCCCCATCAGCCGTGTTGTCAATATTGTGGGAATCGATACCGACCAGGCTAACGGAGCAATCGCGTAGATATTCCGCCGCCGCGCGGGTCAGGTAAGGGTTATCCTCGTAGTATTGGGGGCTGTTCCAAAACGCGTCCCAGCCGGTGTGGATCAATACAGCCCGGTGGCGAATCTCGTAGCCGGTGAGATGGTGTTCCGTGATGGCCTTGCTGACCTGGTGGGGCACCCGGATGACGATGGCTTCGAGGTCGGCCAGTCGGTCAAGGTCGACGTCCGCACTGTCCTCCCCGTCAGCGTAGCGGTGGTAGGGGAAATCGACGTACGTGCCGGTATTGGTGACCATCTCGATCTTTCCGATCTGAAAGGTGGTACCCTCCGCATAGATGGCTTTGGATTCTTCCCGGCTCAGGTAATCGCAAACGAGTGGTGGCGGTAGCCCTTTGTAGGTGACCAGCCCCTCGGTGATCGTGTGACTCAGGTCGACGAGACGGTGGCCCTCCGGAGACGGGGAGAGTGCCTTTCGTTTGTGCGGTTTGGCAATGATTTTCTTGCCGGTGATGGCCCAGCGTCCCACCATCGACAGCCGTAGGTCCCGGACCACGAAATCGATCAGTTCGGCGTCGGATATCGAGTCGCCGGTCAGATCTAGTCGGAAATCTTCTCCCTTCAAACTTCCCCCATTGGTGAAGAAAATTTCAAAGTCAAACTGAACGCGTTTTTCCATGGTAGGTCAATTTGACATGCGGCATCCAGGCGGATAAGGAAGGCCGACTTTCTCAATCGCTGAACGCCAATCTAAGAAAGTCGAGGGTGGAGAGCGGTTGTCGACAGTTGCAGCAAATCCCCCATTCGGTGCAAACGTTTCAGGGTTGCCACTTACTACCCGCGTACTGCAAATAACGAATAGCAGCGGGATAGTCGCCAAAAGAATGGTTTGGTACAAAGCGGTGAGAGGCAGCTTTTTTAGGGTATTCGGCTATGCACAGCAGCATTCGCGCCAGTACTGATGACGGCGACTGTAAAGTACCAGCTCCTAAAGTTGAAAATGCGTAAATCCAGCTCAATAAGCTACTTTGTGGTGGTGTGCGGCCGATACTCCGTCCGAGCCGGATAGTCTCGAAACACCCTCATTCATTTCATTACCCTGGCCCTCGGATGAAAATAAACAACCTCTCCTTTGGCTACGGAAATACCCTCATTTTCGAGGATGTAACTATCGAGCTGGCAGCGGGGAAGATATACGGACTCATCGGCCCTAACGGGGTAGGGAAGACCACCCTGCTTTCCATTCTTGCGGGTATCCAGCGAAAATACGGAGGAAGCGTCGAAGGGATAGACAAACCGGGCCTTCTTCTCCAGAATACCTCCTTCTACGATAACCTGACCGGGGCGGAGAACCTGCGCTTGGTTTGTTACGAGAAGGGCATCGATCCCCGGCGGGTGGAGGAAGCGCTCCGGTGGGTAGCCATCCCCCCTGACCTGAGCGTACAAAAATTCAGTACGTACTCGCAGGGCTACCGGCAGCGGCTGGGTATCGCCCGGAGTTTGCTGACCGACAGCCCCCTCGTACTGCTGGATGAGCCCTTTACGGCGGTTGACGTCGATACGATTGGTGCCCTGAAAAAGGCCATTGTACAGTATGTCTCCGAAACGAATCGAACGATCATGCTATCCTCCCACCAGCTCCGGGAAATTGAGGATATACTGGACCTCACCCTGCTGGTAAAGGATCATACCCTGATCCCGCTACAAACAGCCAATTTGTCCACCCATTTGGAGGGACGGCAGCGGATATATGTCACTTTTCCCCCGGACTTTGAAGCGTTGGACCGCCTGGACGCATGTCCGTATATCCAGGACTTCCGTGCCATCAGCCAAATCGTGATGATCCAAATGCGGCAGGAAGGGACCGTCAGCCTTCTGGTGGACTGGCTGGAATCACATCGGATCGAATGGCGGCGGATCGACCGCAACATGCCCCTCGAGTTTCTCTACGCAACCCACTCCGCATGAACGCGGCCCTATCAAAGCTGTATCTCGAATTTAGAAAGCTGAAAATATCCTTGCTGGTCTTCATCTGCATTGGATTTTCGGCCGTACCCTTTCTGATTACGGAGGTATTTCTGTATTTCTACCGGGATGAACTTATGGGGCAGCCCCTGGCCGTAATTACCGGGAATAACGTAGGGTCATGGTCGGCTTTGCTGTATCCTCTGTTTATAATCGTACTGGCGCAGTCAATCGTCGAAGTGGAGCGCAAGGGGAATTTGCTTCATTATGCCCGGAGCTACCGACGCCATTGGATGGGCTTAATTACGCGGAAGGCTCTGGTAATCTTTAGTTTGCTCCTGACCGTCACCTTCCTGAATATAGCTTTTCACGCCTTACTTATCTATTCCCTCAAGGAGCGAATGGTCGCAGGTGATGTCTCGGAATTGATGCGGGCCGATAGTCAGGACTTTATTCGGATCACCGTAGCCTTAATCCCGCTAGTGTTCTTTCACCTTATGCTGGCTTTGCTGATCCAAAAGTCAGGTATCGGCTACCTGGTAGGTATGCTTCTTTTGGTTACGGGCATACCCATTATAAACCTGACAGATTTGCCAATCAATCCGTACAGTTTCGGCATTGCCAGCCTGAAGCCCGGTCTGGGATTGCACTCGATCGTCTTGCCGGGCGCGGTGGTCATATTGCTCTCCTTGGTCGTTGCGGATTGGGGATTGAAAAGGTGAAAGTGTGTGGTCGGGTCAGGAGGGCGCGGACGTATGGCAGCTGAAGAAACCCCGGCCTTCACTGAATAAGTCATGGCATAATAATTTGGTAGCCGGAAGCCCGAAATTCCCGATCAATAACCAATAATTTCTACATTACACCCCTGGCAGTCCAGTTGAGGCATTGGCAAAAGCGTGGTAGCCTGCGCGATTACCGGCCCGATACTGATCCGCCATGGTAATATGGTTTTTATTTTTTTCAGTTTTTAACCCAGCACATCATGCAAAAATCGTTTTTCCGAGCATTGGCCTTCACGGCCATTGCCCTCCTCCTTATTCCCTGCCTACAAGCACAGCAGCTGGCCTTTCCGGGGGCAGAAGGCTTCGGCCGACACGCCGTCGGCGGTCGCGGCGGCGAGGTCTACTACGTCACCAATCTGAACGATTCCGGCCCCGGGTCCTTCCGCGACGCGGTAAGCGAGCCGTACCGGATGGTCGTCTTCGAAGTTGGTGGCGTTATCAACATCAGCTCCCGGATCGTCGTCAATCACCACATTTACATCGCGGGCCAAACGGCGCCGGGGGAGGGCATCACCATCTACGGGGACGGCCTGGCCTTCAACGATAAGTCCGGAGATAACATCGTTCGCTACATCCGCATCCGGATGGGCAAGAACGGGGAGAGCGAAAAGGATGCCGTCGCCGTTTCGGGCGGTAAAAATTACCTCTTCGATCACGTTTCCATATCCTGGGGGCGTGACGGGACGCTCGACGTGAACGGGAACGGCATCGACAGCCTCACCTTCCAGGACTGTATCATCGGACAGGGTATCAACAATACCAATCACTCGACGGGTGGCCTGATGCAGAGCGGAAAATGGTCCGTGATCCGTTCGCTGTACATCGACAACAAAACGCGGAACCCGAAGGCACGGGGTACGCATGAGTTCATTAATAGCGTGCTCTACAACTGGGCCGAGAATGGCTACATCATGGGCGACACCGAGGGCCTGTCGGAAAGTAACCTGGTGGGTAACTACTTTATCTACGGCCCTTCCAGTAGTAATGATTCCCACATCACCCGCACCACGCCGCAGTTCCACGTCTATGCCGCGGATAACTGGGTGGATAGCGATACGAACGGGACGCTGGATGGCTCCCTCCTGACCGACTATAAAACGGCCACGGTGGAGCCTACGCCCTACGATTATCCGGGGGTGAACGACCTGCTAACGGCACAGGAAGCGGTTAGTCACGTGGTCGACCACGTTGGTGCTTCGCTGCGGCGGGACAGCGTCGATAAATTCCTCATCGACGAATTGACATCCTACGGAACCAAGGGGCAAATCATCGAGACCGAAGACGATAATGGCATCATCAACAATGTCGGGACCGTAAATAGTGGTCCGGTACCCCCGGACACCGACCGAGACGGTATGCCCGACGCCTGGGAGATCAACCGGGGCCTGGATCCGAACACCGCGGACGACGCAGGTGATGACGACCAGGACGGCTATACCAACCTCGAAGAATATCTAAGTTGCATCGTCAGCGGAGACGGCTCCTGCGATTTTAACGTGGTAGTAGACTGTAATGGCGTTGAGGACGGTTCGGCCTACTACGACGAATGCGATCGCTGCGTGGGCGGTGACACCGGACTGGAAGCCTGCGTCACGGATTGCAACGGCGATCAGAACGGTACGGCATCGATCGACGATTGTGGCGTATGCAGCGGTGGTAATACCGGGGTCGAAGCCTGTACCGGCGCTCTCCAGGGAGAAGACTTCTGTTCGGCTACCGGTGTCGCCGAAACCAACAATGAAGGATACATTGGCGAAGGCTACCTCAATCTCGACAACGAACTGAACGCTACGGCCACCTACTACCTGGTTGCTACGGAGGCACAGACCGCGGCCTTTCAGGTGCGCTACGCCAATGGCGCGGGCTCCGCCCGGGGCCTTAACGTGTTGGTCAACGGCGTGCAGCAGGCCACCATCGAGGGTGCCTATACGGGAGGCTGGACGACCTGGCTACAGGAAAGCGTAAGCCTCACGCTGCGGGAGGGACCCAATGAAATAGCCCTACAGGCTAATTCGAATGACGGCGGTCCGAACGTCGACCTGATCTCCTTCGGTAGCCCCAGCCTCGCCGTTTCCGAATGCACGGATTGTAACGGCCAGGTGGACGGTTCGGCCTACTTCGATGAGTGTGGCGAATGCGTTGGCGGAACGACGGGAGCGGAAGCCTGTGAACTCGATTGCAACGGTGACCAGGACGGCTCGGCATACCTGGATGCTTGCGGGGTATGCGTGGCGGGAAATACCGGAAATACGCCCTGCGCATCCGTCATTGAAGCGGAGGAGGCCTGTTACGTGGACGGCGTGACCCTGGAATCGGTCAACGCCGGTTTTTCGGGGGAAGGCTACGTGAATACCGACAACGAAATGGGAACCGCGGTCATCTGGCAAGTTGAAAGTGCCGTTGCTGACAGTACCGAGCTTTCTTTCGTATTCGCCAACGGCGGATCCGGAAACCGGGACGGCCAGCTCTATATCAATGAAGACAGTATCGGCCTCGTCGCCCTGCCGAGTACCGGAAGCTGGACGACCTGGAGTACCGTTACCCTCAAGGTTCCCTTGTCCGCCGGCGTCAACGTCATCGAGTTGGTGGCCGTATCCGGCGACGGACTGGCTAATCTGGACGCGCTGAATTTTTCTACGGCCGTTACCACCGCCCCCTGTGATTTGACATCCCTGCAAGCCGGCTCGCGCCAGCAAAGCCTGCGGCTCTATCCCAACCCCACCGACGGTGCGGTTTACTTCTCGGCCGCCACCCGCTGGGAGTTGCTCACCATAGAAGGGAAGCGGCTGACCGGCGGACAGGGTACGGAGGCGCAACTGGGTGATTACCCCGCCGGATTCTACTTTGTCAAGACCCCGTTCCGGGTATATAAATTGATCAAGCGTTGAGCGACTAATTAAGGTAGTTGCCTACTGATCAGCGGTTCCATTTCTTGCCAACTTTTGGCCGGGGGTGGGACCGCTGTTTACTTTTGGGAGTATTCTTATTTAGCTTTGGGGATAATCACGCCGCGTTTTTTTTCCAGCGTGGGCCATAAGCTACGAATGCCCGATATCCTACGAATTCTGGCAGTTTGTTTTCTGCTGACGTTGCTGCTATCCTGCGATGCGACTGATGGAGCGGAGACTTCCGCCGTTGAAGCAAGCGACCTTGCCCGTTACTGGGAGGCCTACGATTCCGTGTCCGTTACTACGGATTCGGTCCGGTCGCTTCGTCTCCTCAACGAGTTATTCATCGATAAGGCCAGCGATGGTCAGGAAGCGCTCTTCGCGGCGCGTCGGTATACCCCGGAGGAATACGTCCGGTACATAAAAAACTACCCGAAGTATTACGCCTCTATCCGCTCGAATGTCCAAGAGCACGATGGGACCATTGATAGCCTGGATATTTACTTAGCTCGCTTACGGAAACTCTACCCGGAAGCCCGGCCGGCGACGGTCTATCTGGGGATGGGAAACATGCGCACTTCTGGTACCACCGTCGATTCCAGCGTCCTGATCGGGACGGAACTGGCCTTCGGGGACGAGACGGTGGATGTTTCGGAACTTCCGCCCGAGCTCGATTACGTGAAGGACTATATGCTTACGAATCCGGTCCGGAACATCGACTTCCTCACCGTACATGAATTCGTGCATACCCAGCAGCGGGAATCCTTCGGTGTCAGCCTACTGGCCTCCGCCCTGCGGGAAGGAAGCGCTGAATTTATAGCCGAACTCGCTTCGGGCAAGGTTTCATCATCACCCGCCCTTACCTACGGCAAGGAAAACGAGGACGACGTCTTCGCCGCTTTCCGGCGGCAGCTGTTTAATCGCAACGTAGGCTACTGGCTGTGGTCCAGCGCGGAGAATGACTTCGGGGTCCGTGACCTAGGGTATTATACCGGATACAGGCTGGCGCAGCACTATTATCAGCATTCTTCTGATTCCATGCTTGCCATCAGGCAGCTGATCGAACTGGATTACGCCGACTCAACGGCTGTTACCGATTTCGTCAACCGCATTGGTTATTTCGAAGAGGATATGGCCGAACTAGAGGCCGCGTACCGGCGAGATCAACCCCGGGTGGAACGACTGGTCCGGGATGGCAATCAACTTACGGTGTACTTTTCCGAGGCTATGTTGCCGCCTTACCGCGGCTTTGATTACGGCCCCCTGGGGGCGTCGGCCCTGCTGCCGGTGACCGAGGTAATTGGGTTCGCCCCGGATTCGACCGCGATCACCTTCACCGTGGATATCCGACCGGGTGAGGTTCAACAACTGACGATGACCGGCAATTTTCGCGACCCCGGTGGAGTGGAACTGGCGCCTTATCTGATTGAAATACGTCCGGAGTAAAATTACCGTAGGTCAGGGGGTAATATGGCGAGGAAGGGCCGTGTCCCAGTCCATGACGTCGAACTTCTCTACAATCCGCTGGTCTTTGCCCACGAGGTACGCGATTCTAGAGCAATAGGCTTTCCGGTACTTGCCGTACAGATCTTCATTGTACGGATCCCGGGTGTCCACGTTCCAACCGGGAGACGGGCGTTTGAAACCGGCGTCTAGGCGCAGGGCATAAATGTCTTCTTCGTAAGTCTTTTGGATGGCCGTAAACGCTTCCCCGGATAGGGTATCTCCGCCGCATCCGCAGGAATTAGCCACAACGATTGGTCTGTCTTGCATTTCCGCACTTCGTAGGGAATCGCCGTCGGTAGTCACGAAAACGAAGGAAGGAGCCAGCATACCGACCTGGGTACCTACGAGACCAGCGAAGGTTGGATCCCTGACGAGCGTGATATAACTGCCGTCGTTCGTAATGCTGTCAAAGCGATAGTGTTCGCCGGCCAGCGTCAGAAACTCGCCCGTCGTTATGATATCGTGGCGGGGCAGGGTGTCGAGCTGCTTATCATTTGTTCCGATGATGGCTAATTCGGCCCGATTGCCGTACGTGAATGTCTTGGCCATCATCCAATCGATCGCGCCTAGCTGATAGGTGTCCTTTCCGACAGCGACCTCCGTTCGCAGATACTCGTTTCTCCCGTATAGAATCCAATCTTCGTCTTGAGCACTACGACCAATTTTGATGTAGGAGGAATCACGAAAGACGGTACCCTCGACACGGCGCTGGTAATAGCAGAGTATACTGTTGTCAGCGGTCTTTGAATGGGCCCGGAGCAAATACCGCACCGGGTCGTCCGTAAAGTCTTGGTTATCATTTTGGTCTACCACGAATACTTCTAACCCTTCCTGCGTGCCCGTAATGATGTCGATATGGTCCGCGTCATCCGCCCGTAGATCGATCACCATTCTTGCCCCCCGGATAGCGGAGATCCTGTCTGGATAAACGATCGGGTAGGGGAATAAGCCCATGGTATCGACGAAGTCCAGACTCCCCGCGCCAAATTCGTACAAGCCTCTGCCTTCCACCTTCTCGGTCCGTAGGATCAATGTATCGGGCGGACTCGCGCTGGTGCTTTCTTCCGTTTCAGGCCGTTCGTCCGCGCAGGCCGGCAGCATAAGTAGGAGGACGGATAATGGAAAAAGGTAATAATGGAAGAGTTTCACCGCATCGACTTGAAAAAACAATCCTTATGGAGCGTAAGGGCATCCACCCCTTAAATATAAGCAGAATATGCTTACTGCGGTACCGAAAAGTCAATAGGGAGTCCCATTGGCCCCTACGATCATGCTTTCCATAGTCGATAAAATGGATTTAAGTTTAAGTTGTCTTCTTGCCAGGGCGATGCATATATCAAATATGTCGGCGCAATGATCTACCGGCGGTGCGCGTACCAAGTCAGCAGGCCGATCAGCAGGATCAGGCCGAGAAAGAAACCCGCGACTACGTCCGTCCCCCAGTGTACGCCGAGGTACACCCTCGAAAAGGGAACGGTGAACACAAGACTGAGGGAGAGGATCCCGACCGTCAGCCGCACCCCAATCGGCCAGGTATCCATACGGTACATCAGGTAGGCAATAAAGCCGAAGAAGACGGTATAGAAGGTGACGTGCCCGCTCGGAAAGCTCTGGAATTGGGCTTCATACACGACCCGCACCAGATCGGCGGTCGGGCGCTGGCGGTTCAGGATGAGTTTGGCCCCGGCGATGACCGGCAGACTGAGAGCGGTAGCGAGCACGAACCCGGCCTCCCGCCGCGCCCCGCTGAGGTAGAAGGCCAGGGTGGCCAACACAATGGAGGCGATGGCCCCGAAGTTGCTCCCAAACCAACTGATTGCCTTCATCAGCCAGTCGAGCAACGGGGACTGATGTTCCTGCAACTCCTCCGAGAACTCGATGTCGATGACCGATGCCGGCAGCAGCCAGACGAAAACCGATAGCAGAATATATCCCGCCACGAGACCTAACACCACGTGAACGGCCAACTGCTCGTCGCGACGCAGGTACCGAATAGCCGCTTTAATCGTCGAAATCATGGACCTTCAGCAATTAGGGGTACAGGGCAAATACCCGGTGGGGGGGCGAGAAAAACGTAGCCCCGGATTGCTGGGCTGACCCGCTCGGTGGAAGCTGCCCCGCGCGTGGCGGATAAAGGTGCGGAAAAATTCCGGATACTATTTGACGGACATCTTTCCTGCGCGCCGCCGCCCAAATGCCTGGTGTCGCAAGTGCCGACCGGCTTAAACTTACAGAGCGGGCGGACAGCCAGCCGAAATTTAGCGTATTGCCATACCGGCGGGTGAAGATCTTCTCCGAACCGAGTGATTTCGGCGGTAAATTACCGGGCTTACCGGCGGATGTAATACCCCGGTCGTGCAGCCAGGTAACTCCTTAAAACCAAATACGGACGGTTTGAAAAAATCCATTATTTCCCGCACCGTCTGGTTGCTCGGCCTGGTGAGCCTGCTCACCGACGTGGCCAGTGAAATGCTCTACCCGGTCATGCCGCTCTACCTGGAGAGCATTGGCTTTTCCGTGGCGGGCATCGGCGTGTTGGAGGGTCTGGCCTCGGCGACCGCCGGGCTTTCCAAGGGATACTTCGGACAGTGGTCCGACCGCACCGGGCGGCGGCTGCCCTTCGTGCGCCTGGGCTACGGCATCAGCGCGGTGGCCAAACCCCTAATGGCGGTCTTCACCGCCCCGTGGTGGGTCTTCATTGCCCGTACCGCCGAGCGGCTGGGTAAAGGGATCCGGACGGGCGGTCGCGATGCCATGCTGGCCGGCGCGGCTACCCCCGCCACCCGCGCCCGGGTGTTCGGCTTTCACCGGGCCATGGATACGACCGGCGCGGCCATCGGTCCCTTACTGGCCCTGGGTTTTTTGTGGTGGTATCCCGGGCAGTACCGCTGGCTATTTCTAGCTTCGGCCGTACCGGGGTTGTTGGCGGTGGCCGCGACCCTGCTGCTCCGGGAGCGGGCGGTTACACCCCAACCCGGCGGGCGTCCCGGGCTGCTGGACTTCGTCCGCTACCTCCGCACCGCCCCCGCCGCTTACCGCCGCCTGTTCGGGGTGCTGACCGCCTTTGCTCTCATCAACAGCTCCGACCTTTTCCTCCTGCTTCTGCTGAAGGAAATCGGGTTGGCCGATACCGCCGTCATCGGATGGTACATCTTTTACAATTTGGTGTACGCCGTCCTGGCCTATCCCTTTGGCGGACTGGCCGACCGCTTGGGACCCCGCCGGGTATACGCGGGAGGTCTACTGGTTTTCGCGGCCGTATACTTCGGGCTATCGCAGGTGACGGAGGTCTGGATGATTGCCGGACTGTTTGCCGCCTACGGGCTATACGCCGCCGCTACCGAAGGCGTGGCGAAGGCCTGGGTGAGCGAACTGGTACCGGCTAACGAAACCGGCACGGCGATCGGTACCGTCAGCGCGGCGGAGAGCGTGGCCACCCTGGTAGCGAGTTCGGCGGCGGGAGCGGTTTGGGCTTTCTTCGGGGCGGAGGTGTTGTTCGTGGGCACGGCCGTTTTAGCGGCGACGGTCGGCTTGTACGCCCTGACCCTGCGGCGCGTGCGTGCACCCCTCCCGTAGATCGTGGGAAGGAGCAGCATGCGCCCGCCCCGGCGAACCAACGTTTGGGGGTTGCTACTACGTCTGCAGAAAAAATGCTGATTATGTCGGTGTATCCTTGCTTGCTTGCCACGCTGTTCTTGAGCCTCGTGCTTTTCTCCTGCGGAGACGATGACGACGGCTCGGTGGGTGATCCCGTCCTCCAATTGCTGCCGCATACTGGCGTTCGATTCGTGGAGGTCGATTCATTGACACGGACATTCGAACGGGTTGCATCCGGCGATAGCCTATTGCTGGAAGCCCGACTCTACCGCGACCCAATCCCGGAAGCGATTGATGATGAACACGAATTGGTCCTCACGATTCCCCTGGCCGCGGACGCTCTCTCCTTCAGCTACGTCGGCGCTTCCATACCAATGTCATCCGCCTTTCTCAGTGCCGAGAATTGCTTCTGTTTCGGGCAGCGCGCGGCACCCATCACCAATGGCGAGATATCCGGCCAACGGGAACGAGCGGATGTCTGGCGAGTGCGTGGTTACGTCACCACGGAAACCGGCTTTCACTTCGAAGTGGGGGGAAGGTATACCGTTCGGTAGACGGCGACTGATAGCTGGCGTCCCTGTCCTTCACTCGGCTGTCGGGCAGGTAGGGGCGGGCCGGCAGACCGACCCGTACCGTTACTCGGCCGACGGGGGCGGCGTCTCCGTGCCCCAATCCTTGTTGGGCTCATCTCCCATGGTGAAAACCAGCTTGCCACCCTGCATCAGTTCGTCCCGGTACAACCAGCAGTTGTCCAGGGGTTTGCCGTTCCATTCGGCCGATTGGACGTAGACGTTGTCCTTACTCGTATCTTTTGCCTCGATGACGAGCGTGTTTCCGTTGCCCAGCTGAATGGTGGACCTACTGAACAGCGGACTGCCCAGTTCAACGACGGGGCGGGCATCGGTGAAGCCTTTGACGTCAAATAGGCCGAGGGAACTGATGACGTACCAGGCGCCCAGTTGGCCCTGGTCCTCATCCTGACCGTAGCCGTAACCGTGGATGGGGTCGATGCCGTAGAATTCATCGCAGATCCGGCGCGTCCATTTCTGGGTCAGCCAGGGCTTGCCGGAGAAATTGAACAGCCAGCTGATGTGCAGACAGGGCTGGTTGCCGTGATTGTAGATGGCCCGGATGCCGGCGAAGGCATCGATCTCCTTGCCGCCCCCGAAGCCGGTTTTAGCCGAGGCGGTGAAGATGCTGTCCAGGCGGTTATTGAAGGTATCGCGCCCGAGGGCCCTGACCAGTCCCGCGGGGTCGTGGGGGACGTAAAAGGTATACTGCATCGCGTTCCCCTCCTGAAAGCCGCGCCACGGCTGGTAGGGATCGAAGTTATCCGCGAAGCTGCCGTCCGCCAGTCGCGGCTGCATCAATTTATTCTCCGGGTTGAGAATCATCTTCCAGCCGTCGGAAAGATCGCTCAGCTGCTCGTAATCGGCTGTTTTACCCAGTGCCTTCGCCATCTGCGCGGCGGCGTAGGCGCTGAAGCTGTACTCCAGCGTGTGGGAATTGGCGAAGTAGGATCCCGTCGAATCCGTCCGGAACCATTCGCCCTCGTACTGCTCGTAGTCGTCCCGGAAGGGGACGTAACCGTTTTCGGTAAAGGCCTGGACGTCCATCTTTCCCGAGCCGAAGGCACGGTCCCGAAAATCCAATTCGTTCGCCCGCACGGCCTCGTAGGCTAAGTCGACATCATAGTCGCGGATGCCGGTTTGGTAGGCGGCCGCCACGGCCAGTCCTACGAAGTTGGTGCCCACCCCCGATACGTATTCGCTGTTGGCGAGCCCGTCGCCGAACCAGCCCTTATCGCGGTATACCTGCAGCTCGGTATTGACGTAGTTGCTGTACCACTCGGGGTAGGAGAGGGCCCAGAGTTGGGTGATGTTCCAGAAGCCGCCCCAGATGGCATCGGTATTGATGAACTCCGGCCGCTTGCCCGTGCTGTCCGCCTCCAGCCGGCCGACCCGGCCGCCGTGCTGCGGATAGTCACCGTTCACGTCACTGGCGATCCCGCGACCCAGCAGGGCGTGGTACAGACCGGTGTAGAACTTGGTCTTGCCCTGCTCGCTCGGCCCCTCGACTTTGATCTTGCCCAGTTCCCGTTCCCAGGTACTCTGGGCGGCCTGGCGGGCCGCGTCGAAGTCGAGGTCATCGGCTTCGGCCAGCAGGTTAGCTTTGGCGTTGGCGATGGAGGTATAGGAGAGGCCGATCTTTAGTTCGATCGTCTCCCTGGCCTCCGTTTGAAAGTTCAGCGCCAGCCCGGCTCCCTTTCCCGCGGCCGACTTTTCGCCCGACCGCACGCCTTCCTTCGTAAAGGCATCCACGCCGGCCGGTGCCTTGCTGATTTCCCCGTAGACGTACATGTTGACCTGTCCTCCGGGATCGTACGTATGCACGTACTTGGGGTAGGTGCTCACGAAGCCTTGGAAGTGCATGTCGTCCACCATCCGCACACTGGCGTCGGTCACCTCGCCGCTCTCTCCCTGGGTGTTGCCGATGTCGAGCAGGATGTGGGCCCGATCGCTTTCCGGAAAGGTGTAGCGATGAAAGCCGACCCGCTTGGTGGCCGTCAGCTCGGCCGTGATGTCGTAATCGTCGAGCCGTACCCGGTAGTAGCCGGGCTTCGCCAGTTGATTTTCGCGGTCGAAACGGGAGCGGTAGCCGCCGTCGGGATTTTCAAGCTCACCGGGCCGTACTTGTAGTTCTCCGGTGGTGGGCATGAAGCTCACGCCGCCCACCTGCCATTCGTGGAAGTGTACGAAACCCTCGATGGAGTTGTGCCGGGTATCGTAGCCCACGGCTTCCCAGCCCGAGGCATTCCCGTAGTGGCCGTTCGTGGAGGGGGCCAGCTTGGCCATGCCGTAGGGGAGGGCGGCCGGCGTGTAGAAAAACCAGCGGCTGTGGGCGGTGCCGATGTCGGGATCGACGTACCGCAGGACGCTCTGTGCGTGGGTAATTTGGGCGATTAGTAAGCAGGCCGGTAGCAGCCATCCCATCGGAAGAAAACGTTTCATGATCTGACATTAAGCAGTGCGCCGGAACGAATCGGGCGCACCACGGACCGGGAAGAAATGCGGGCCGTAAAATAGGGTGCGGATCGCTGGTGCGACCTGCCCTTAGCCACGCTTGGCGGCACGGACGAACGTGAACGGAGATTTAAGTTACGGTTAAGTCATGGCCGGCCGTGCAAAAATGGGCCCCGGGGCGATCTACTTTGGCCGGTAGTAATCGCAAATAAAGCAACAGACCTTATGCAATTCCGGCTCGCCGTCCTTATCCTGCTCATCCTGGCCCTCGTCGGTGGTCCGGCCTTCGCGCAGCAGCAACAGCAGGTAATCCTGATTTCGATCGATGGCTTCCGGCCCGATTTTTACCTGGACGACGCGTGGCCGGCGCCTATTCTGCAACATATGGCGGAGCACGGTGCGCATGCGGAGGCCGTACGTGGCGTATTCCCTTCGGTCACCTATCCTTCCCACACGACCATCATCACCGGGAGAACGCCCGCCGCACACGGTATTTACTACAATGCCCCCTTCGAGCCGGAAGGCGCCACGGGACGCTGGTACTGGGAATACGGTAGCATAAAAACGCCGACGCTGTTCTCCCTGAGCCGCGAAGCGGGTCTCACCTCGGCGGCGATCGCCTGGCCGGTCACCGTGGACGCACCCATCGACTACAACCTGCCCGAGGTGTGGTCGCTAAATGAGAACGAGGAGCGCCTGAGCCCCCTGCGGGAAGAGGCTATGCCCGCGGGCTTCCTGGAAGAGATCGAAACCCACGCTACCGGTAAAATCACGAGCACCAACTACGGCAACGAAGGGTACTTCGCCCGGGAGCAGCGCTTCGCCGCGGCCGCTTCCTACATTTTCGAGACCTACCAGCCCGATCTGCTGGCGGTGCACCTGCTGTCCGTGGATCACTTTCAGCATACCGACGGTCGGGAAGGCTACATGCCCCGACGGGCGGTGAGCGCGGTGGATGCCGCCATCGGTCAGATCCTGGAAACGGTCGAACGGCTGGGTAAAATGGAGACCACCACCTTCATCATCACCGGGGATCACGGCTTCGTGGATATTCACTCTTCCCTGGCACCCAATGTACTGCTGAAACAACACGGCTTTATCGGCGAAGAGGGCGAAGCCTGGAAGGCGAAATTTCATACCTCGGGTGCCGCGGCCTTCCTGCACGTGAACGATGCGCGGGATACGGAATCGGTCGCGCAGGTCCGCGAACTGCTCAACGCGCTGCCCGCCAATCAGCGAAAGCTCTTTCGGATCGTGGAAAAGGACGAGTTGGTTACAGTAGGAGCGGACCCAAGTGTCGAACTCGCCATCGCTCCTACGGAAGGTATCGGGATGAGCTCCCGTACCGGCGGTGCTTTGGTGGGCTCGGCGAGCGGGGGAACGCACGGGTTCTTCCCTGACGGCGACCACATTCAAACCGGCTTCATCGCCTTTGCCGGGCGGGCGAAGAAAGGTACCGTAGTCAAACAGATGGAACTGACCGACATCGCCCCGCTGATCGCCGAAATCCTCGGTTTGGAATTCACGGAGAGCGACGGGTTGACCTACCCCGGGATATTGAGCACTACCGCATCGGGCGCGGCCGGTAAGTAAAGCTTGCCAATAAATTAATGCGGGATTTACCTGGACGAAACGGCCGTGGCCGTTCTTTCATCGTATGCACGACCGAGCCATACCCAATCCGTCCCACCATGCTGAATCCGCCCCGGAACTACCCGGCTGCCTGCGTGACCACGGTCGGCGTCGGCGGTACGTAGCCGGTGCGTACGTCTACCGGCCGGTGGACCAGATGACGTTGATCTACTTCATCTCCGCGGGCACGGTCAAGATCGGTAGCTACAGTCCGGAAGGCAGGGAAGTGGTTTACGACACGGCCGGGCCGGGAGACTTCTTTGGCAACCTCAAATACCTGGGTAACCGGGGCGGGTTCCAGGAATTCGTCCGCGCCCTCACCGAAGTGGAAGTCGACACCCTGGATTTGGTGACCTTTAAGCGGATCCTGGCTACCCAGCCTTCAGTACAGGAATGGTTTTCGCGCCTCATGGTGAAACGCTGGGCGCGGGCCGAAGCCCGGCTGTACCGCATTTCCGCCCTGCGTCCCCTGGAGCGACTCCGCCAGGTGCTCTGCGAAGTAGGCGACGACGACGCCCGGGCGCCGGAGGTGCTCACCCAATCGGACCTGGCCAACCTGACCGGACTGACCCGGCAAACCGTGGCCAAGCTGCTGCGGGAATTGTAAAGCCAGCTTTAGCTCCGGGTTAAGCGGAACGCAGCGAAGACCATCCTAGGTTAACATTCTAACAAGCCTGCCCCGACGGGACCGGGGATGTTAAAAACGAACATCCGGCCGGCCGGTGGCCCCGATAGTTTTGCGGCAACCAATTGATACTTGCATGACTTTCCGCAGTAAATTTTACCTTGTTTTTGTCTCATTTCTCCTGGCTAGTATGTGTCTCTCCGCCCAGGCGACCAACGCTTCCTTCACCGGGGTGGTCCGGGAGGCCGCCGGCGAAACGCTCATCGGCGCGACCGTAACCATCACCAATACCGCCACCGGCTTCACCACCGGTACGCTCACGAATACCGAGGGCGAATACCTCATTCAACAGGTGCCGCTGGGTGGACCGTACGACGTGACGGTATCGTACGTGGGCTACGGCCTGACGCGCCGCTCGGGTTACACCGTGAATCAGGGCAACACCGTACGCGTCGATTTCGAGATCACCTCCGAGGCCAACGATCTCGACCTAGTCGTGGTCTCCGGCAGCGACCTTCGAAACCGGATCAACCAGATCGGATCCACCACGGAGATTTCCTCCCAGCAGATCCGTAACCTCCCCACGGAAGGCCGCAACTTCACCCGGCTGACGAGCCTTTCGCCCCTGCAGGGTGGGGGAGAGATCAACCTCGGCGGACAGCGCCGTACCTCCACCAACGTAACCATCGACGGGGTCAACGCCCGCAACCAGCTGACGGCCGGGGAGATCGGCCGCGGCCCCTACACCATCAGTCAGGAGGCCGTCCGTGAGTTTGAGGTATCGACCAACGATTACGACGTGACGCAAGGGCGCCAGGGCGGCGGATCCATCAGTGCCACCACCAAATCGGGGACCAATGAATTCTCCGGTAGCGCCTTTTTCTTTCACCGCAACGACGCCCTGCAGAGTTCCTACGATATCCGGGGCAACGACCGGACGGCCGACTTCTACAACTCCCAGTACGGATTCAGCCTAGGCGGACCGCTGATCAAGGACAAGCTGCTCTTCTTCACCGTTTACGAGCGCCAGGACGCGGGGGAGCCCGAATTCATCGCGGACCTGCAAACCACCGAGGACGAGGACCGCATCGGCATCACCCGCGAAAACCTGGACCGCTTCCAGGCAATCGCCCGCGAGAAGTACGGCGTCAGCGACGAGCGGCAGGTGGGGCAGTTCGACCGGACCACGACGGCCAATACCTGGTTCGCCCGGCTGGACTGGCAGGTCAGCGACCGGCATACCCTGACACTGCGGAACAACTACAACAAGTGGGACAATCCGTTCAGCGTTTCCGACAACAGCTCGATCGGCTTGGCGGAGTCCTGGGGCGATTTCTCCTCCATGGAGAACAGCACGCTGCTGAGCCTTCGGAGCGCCTTTACGCCTACGCTGCTCAACGAATTCAAGGTACAGTACCAGTACGCCGAACGGGCCTATACGGCCAGTTCCCAGTTGCCGGGCGTGAATATTCCGCGGGCCATCGTGGACATCACCTCCACCTTGCCGAACGGCAGCGAGCGTACCCTCACCGCCCAGATCGGCGGTCAGCGCTACACCCCGGAGACCAACGTCGAGCGGATGGTACAGCTCACCAACACGACCTACCTCAGCGCGGGGCGTTTCAACTTTACCTTCGGTACGGATAACCTGATCACGGACCTGGAAACCCTGCTTTCCAACGAGCAGAACGGCCGCTTTTTCTTCAACTCCCTCGAAGATTTCGCTAATCTGAATCCCTCGCGCTACGCCCGCGAAGTTCCCCTGCGCGGCCTTCCCCTCGTGGAGCAGACGGTGATGGACCTGAGCCTCTTCGGACAGGTGCAGTTCGAACCCTTGGCGAACCTGAGTGCCACCTTCGGCGTGCGTTGGGACGCCACCGTTTTCTCGGACGCGGCGGACTACAATCCCGTGGTCGACGAAGACCTGGGAATCCGGACCGATAATAAACCTTCCGACTGGGACAACATCCAGCCCCGCCTGCAGCTGACCTATGACCTGGGTGGCCGCAGCACGGACATCTTCCGCCTCGGCGGCGGGGTATTCAGCTCGCAGCCGCACTACTACGCCCAGGTCAATAATATCCAGAACAGCGGCGTACTGCTGGGAGCCATCGACGTGACCGGTGACGATGTACCCACACCTGACTTTCCCGGCTACCGGGAGGACCCCTCCACCGTACCCGGCGTGCCCGCCGGTCAGGTGCCATTTTCGACCATCAATGCCGTGAGCGACGACTTCGAGGTGCCGACTACTTTCAAGGGGAACTTCAACTATACCCACCTCTTCGGCAATCGATACAGCCTGGGGGTCAACGTGCTGGTCAGCCGGACCGTAAACAACTACACCTACCAGGAGGCGAACCTGGTAAAGGATCCTTACTTCGAATCCACCAGCGACGGCCGCCCCGTATTCGTACCCGCCGAAACCATCACGCCCAACGGCTCCACCGACTGGACCGACAGTCGCATCTCCGACCGGATCGGCCGCACCCTGCTGCTGACATCCGACGGGGAACTGAATCAGACGGCCCTGATCTTCGAGGGCACCGCCCGAATAGGCGAGGACGGCTACCTCAATGCCGCTTTCACCTTCAACCGGACGCGGGACAACAGCAGCTACAACTGCTGCGTGGCCAACACCTCCACCTTCCTGCCGGTAACCGGTGACCCGCGCGACCTCAACTACGGCATTTCCGACAACAACTTCGACCACAAACTGGTCGTGAACGGTTCCACCCCGACCTGGAAAGGACTGAACCTCGGCTTTACCGTACTGGGGTCCGGCGGCTCGCCCTACGGATTCACCGTCAACAGCAACCGGAGCGCCAACGGCGACTTCAACCTGCGCAACGACATTGCCTACATCTACGATCCGGCCGATCCGGCTACCCCGGAGGACATTCGCGAGGCCTACCGCGATATCCTCGACGATCCCGAAGTGCCGGGCCACTATAAGGATTACCTGCGCGAAAGCTTCGGCGGCTTCGCCCGGCGCAACGGCGGCTCCTCTCCCTTCCGCGCGATCGTGGACCTGCGCGCGGCCTACGCCCTGAAGTTCCCGGGCCTTCCCCACGGTCTGGAGCTGACGGCCGACGTATTCAACTTCGCCAACCTGCTCAACCGCGACTGGGGCGTCACGAACGACTACTCGAGCGAGAACCGCCTGATGCGCATCACGGGTTTCGACCAGGAGACCCAGGCCTATAGCTACGCGGTTAATTCCGGCGTGGCCGCCGAGCCCATCAACGGAACGCCGTGGCGCGTTCAGCTGGGCGTCCGGTACACCTTCAACCAATAACCAGCCACCAGCAACCAGTAACCAGCAACCAAAAACCAGTAACCAGTAGCACCAATATTTCGCCCCCGCCCACCCCGAGTGCCGGGGGCAATTTTGTCTGTACGGAATAGTGATCGGGATGGCTGAGCATAGTCCACCGTTTCCGAACAGCTTTTTACCTGCGCTCCGCCGCCCCTTGCTTCGCCCGTTTTCATCCTTTACGAGAACGATACGCTGCGCTGGACGAAGGAGATCACCGGAATACAGGAGCAATCGGCGGCTACAGCTAGCGGGCTAGCGGCTTCACCATAATATCTTTATAATAAACCAGGCTTTCCGGATCGTGGCCCTGCAGGGCGAAGGTGCCGCTGGAAAGTATCTGCTTTTTTGATCCTTCCGACCGTTGCGGGTTGTCCGGCTCGGTGTATTTGGTTACCGTTTCGCCGTTGAGTTTTACCGTGACCGTATTGCCGCGTACGATGATGTGCTGGGTGTACCACTCGTTGTCCGGCACGTGGACTTCCCGCACGTCGTCGTAGGAGTAAACGCTGCCGGTGCGGCGCCAGTCGGATTGCGAGTTGTTGACCTGGATCTCGTATCCCTGCGACGGCCAGCCTTCTTCCTGGTAGGCGGTATGGATGAAGATGCCCGAGTTGGAGCCGGGGGTGGTCATGACCTGGGCTTTGAACTCGAAGTCCTCGAAATTGTGGTCCATGACCGGGCCGGTGTAAAAGAGGTGGGCCCGCGGTCCGTGGGCGACGATACGGCCATCGTCCACGCTGAAGGTGGCGGGGTTTTCGCTGGCTTTCCAACCGTCCAGGGATTGGCCGTCGAAGAGGGAGATCCAGCCGTCGGTATCGGTGTCGCTGGTGGTGGATTTGGATGTGTTGCACGCAAAGGCGAGCAGGAGCAGGAGGCAGCCGGACAGGAAGTATTTCATGATAGGATGTTATGAAGGACTTGGAGAAGACGGTAATCGATCCGGCCAATATATAGGTGGAAGACTAATCGAAAGCCTTCCTCGTGAAATACCTTGCGCGCGATTTGACGTAACCCCACCGGCGGGCACGCATATCCTGCTACGATTCCCTATTTTGACCAAGGTTAGCTAGCACCTAAACCAACACCAGAAACCCCATGCGCCTACCCCTATTCCTTTTCCTCTTCGTGCTGCTGCCCGCCGTGGCATCGGCGACCCACAACCGTGCCGGCGAGATCATCGTACGTACCGAAGCCGGTGGAGATGGGCTGACCGCCTGTGCCACCATCATCACCTATACCGATGCCGGCCAGACGGAGGTGGACCGGGATAGCCTGCAGATAGATTGGGGCGACGGAGCGCAGGTGATGATCGGCCGCACGAGCATCGTGTCAACCACAAGTTCAGGCATTCAACGCAACGAATACCGACTGTGCCACCGGTACGCTGATTTCGGGCGCTACGTCCTGAGCTTTCAGGATGTGAACCGGGTGGCGAACATCCGCAACATCGGTCCATCGTCCGTGAATATTCCCTTTAGCGTATCGACCTCCTTTGCGCTGGTTAATCCACTTCTGGAAGGTAGGAACGACTCCCCCGTGCTGACCCAGGACCCGGTCGACAATGCCTGCGTCGGTTCGGTGTGGACGCATAACCCCGGCGCCTACGACGTGGACGGCGATAGTCTGGCTTTTGAGTTCACCGTGCCCACCTTCGCGCCCGGCTCGCCCGTCCCCGGCTACGTACTGCCCAGCCAGGTCAACGGGGGCAACGGGAATCTCCAGGTCGACCCGCGTACCGGGCAAATTACCTGGGATAGCCCCGCCGTTCCGGGAGAGTATGCTTTGGCCGTCATGGTGAAGTCGTTTCGCGACGGCCTTCCCGTGGATACTCTGGTGCGGGATATGAGCATATTCGTTGACGACTGTTTGAACACGCCTCCCATGATCAAATTGACCCAGCCGGACGTGACCGTAATTGCCGGTGAAGCAGTCAGTTTTGAGGTCATCGCTACGGCGGGCGAAGCCGAAGAGCAACTGGTTAGCCTGACGGCGGACGGCTACCCCTTCCGGTTGGCGGATAACCCGGCCAGTTTCCTGCCTACGGCCAAGGATCTGCTGTCCGATACCCAGCGCAGCACGTTCCGCTGGCAAACCACGCCGGCTGACGCAAGGGAGCAGCCCTACTTTGTCGTCATTCGCGCGGCGGATAGCGGTGCCCCGGCCCCCACGGGACTGGCGACCCTACGCACGGTGTCGATCCGGGTAGTGGCGACGGCGCCTTACCAGCTGTTTCGTCCGGGGGTACAGTATATGTACGAAGACCCGGAATTCGAGTCGCGTACCTACGGCTTCGATACCGAATTTTACGGCGTGCGGGTGGATAGCCTCGGCTGCGGGGAACTGTACGGCTCGCTGGAAAAAATTACCGAAAATGACGCAGCGTGCGTGGTCAAGGTACCCTCTCCCTTCGGCTACCGGATCTGCCAGACGCCGGACAGCACGGTGATGCACTTTGACGGGGAGGAGCAACTCGTCCTTTACCATACGGCAGTAGTGGGAACCCGCTGGCTGGCCAGGAACGATAATGGAGTTCGACTTTACGCGGAGGTGTTGTCTGTAGCATCGTCTACCGTGCTGGGCATAACCGATACCCTAAAAACGATCGGCTTCTTTACGGAGGGCGGTGATGCCAGTGGCCCGACAGTGACCATTGGCCAAAACACGGGACTGGTCGGCGGTACGCGATTTTACCAGGTAGATCGGGAAAGATCACCGCTGACCCTGGCCGGAGTAAGCGAACCGGCGGTGGGCGTTCAACTTCCACCGGCAAGCAAATTCGGGCTCGCGGAGGTGGGGGATACCTTTCAGGTCGCGGCTTCCGGTACTGGAGCGTTACCTCCGCCGTTTACCGTCCCTGGCGGGGTTCCGACGAGTTTCGTCACCGCGGTTATTCTAGCGGTGGATTCCAGTCGGGACGACGTATATACTTACGAGGTGGAAGCTGATCTCTACCGTAAACGACAGGGCCAGGCCGTGCCCTTCGCCGTCGATACGGTCTTCACCTTCGACCACGCCAGGCTTCCCGCGGATATGATGCGACAACCGGGCGCCCGGCAAGACACGACCTTCTTCGGCAGCGGTTACTCGGATCTTTTAAAGGTGTTTCGGGATAGCTGCGGGCTGATGCAACAACGCTTGTCTACCCCCGCGAGCTTTGAGGAAAACGAGATCTGTGGCCTGGATCAGGCGGAACTGGATGCGAACCCTGGACCCGTCTTCGTTGAGCGGGTACCCTTTCACGTGGATAATATCATTTCGCAGGCGGGGCCGCAGGCGATTCGCCTGCAGTACTTTGGATCGGAGGCATACCACTGCGGAATCTACCTGGAAGCGGCTGAGATCATCGTATCCAATGCGGCACCACCGGTATGGGATGCGATCCCCGTCGAAGTATTTCCCAATCCGACCACCGGTGCCCTGACGGTTACCCTACCGGATAGGGTGGGGGCGTACGACCTGACCGTGTATGATCTTTCCGGGAAGCAGCTCCGTACGGTCAAGGAAGTGCGTGGCCGGCATACCCTGTCACTGGATGGTGTGCCGTCGGGCGCGTACTTTTTGGTGGTTCGTGGGGCCGGCGGGGCGGTTGCCCGGCGGCGGGTGGTGGTTTGGTAGTGAGGGGCGGAAAGAGTTTGACCGGTCGATAAAACTAAGCCGCCCTCTCGTGGGTAATAATAGCTGACGCATCAATCACGATCAACATGCTAGGTAAGGAAGTAATCTGTGTAGACGCCAAGCGAATCCCCGCCGAGATCCCGAATCATCCCGCGGAGGGGAAGGTGTATACGGTCCGCAAGACCTTCAAGAACGAGAACGGGAAATGGGGCATCTACCTTACGGAGATCGTCAATCCGGCCATCATGTGCACCGCCGCCTGGGGCCGCTACAAGTTCGAGCCCAATTTCGGGGAATGGCGGTTTACGGATTTGCTGGGGCAGCCGCTGGATGTCGAAACGGCGCTGCGGGAGGAACTGGAGAAGGTGGAAGTGGAGGTCGATAAAAAGCAGGGGGCTTGATGTGCGGGAGCGGGTTACGCTGATTCGGTATATTTTATACTTTCATATACAGGCACGGTTTAGCCGCCGGCTCAGTGAGTCTCGGGAAGCGTAACGCCAACTTGCTCCTGCGTCTTCCTTACACCAGGTTCTCATCCTCGCGCTTACGTAATTCCAATTCCTTCAGTTCTAGCAATTCCTGATCCTGAGGTTTTCCCTGGGGTGTTTCCGTAGTTCCTTGCGGCGGATGCGGCGGAGCGAGGTACAAACCAATGCATGCCGCGATGAGCAGCGAGAAGCCCGCGCCCAACAGGTATGAACTCACGACCGGTGTTCCGATACCTTGCACCTTAACAATGGCGCCGGCCAGGGTCAGCAGGGTCGAGCCTGCAAAGAGTAGGAGGGAAAGGTGTTTGAGGCGCATCGTTACAAGGTATAGAATAAGTGTTCACGACGGTGCACGTCACGACGCTGTTCAGGCAGTTATATGATGTGAACCCACAGCATCTTGTAAGTATGGTCGGATATAATCAACCGATTTATAGTGGTATGAATCTCCGCTAACTCGTCACCAAGTCTGGTGAAGGGCAATGAAATCTCTGGTGCCGGCGGCTGAAATTTTACCTCGATTTATTCTGCCCGAAATTGGAAAGCGCCAGTTACTCCATAGATCCGTGGTGCATCCGTTGACCGGCGCGAACAAGGGCCGATCGCTGACGTAGAAGTAAAAAATGATTATTCGACGGGGATGAGGGAACTCTGGTGGGCTAAACGAGCCGGATAGGATGGGGATAATCCTCTTTGCATTTGGCCCCACTTGTCCAAACGTAATTCACTTTTGAGGCGGTTGACCGGGGCCAATTTGGGGGGAGCGTACGCCGAGCTTGCGCACGTTCGATTCCGTATATTACATTTTCCGGCCTTTCCACCCCAGGACAACGCCAAACTCAATTCGTTTTCCCGTGGATGATTCCGAACCCTCTTCCTTTGGCCCCCCGCCCTCCGTCAGGGATTGGGTGATGGCCAACCCCCTACCGACCCAATTGCTCAGCGGGGAGGGGGGCGTGCTCATCACGAATGCCGCTTTTTCCGAACTGCTTGAGCAGCTGGGGCGGAGGTCCGACGATCTGCTGGCCGACCTGCTTCCCACCGGGTGGACGCTACCTCTCTCGCAGCAGGGGTGGTTTGCTACCCTGCGCATCGGAGAGTGCCTCGTGAAGCAACTGCTGATGGGGGGCAATCAGCGTTACACCTTTCACCTGGTTAAGCTTTCGCTTTCCGGCGGAGCTTGTCTGTGCTGCATGCTGATGCCGAGTGACGATATTTCCGAAACCCGTCTCGTGGGCATCCTGAATTCCATTGCTTGTTTCGTGATGGAGCTGGATTCACGGGGTAATATTTCCTACCTCAACGACGTGCTGCGGGAACGGCTGGGCTACGGGCTTGGCGAGCTCGGCCGCCTCGTGCATCTGCGGCAGCTCTGGCAGGAGTTCCGGACCGCAGAGCTGCTCCGGCTACTGGGGGAAGTCGACCGCCACGGTCAGGTACGCTTTCGCGGAGGGCTTACCCGTAAGGACGGCGCGGTAATCCCCATGGAAATCGTCATCGTCTCCAGTCAGCCGCCCAACGATAGCCTATATCTGCTTACGGCGCGGGATATTGCCCCCCGTCCCGCCCATAAGGCCTCCCTGAAGACGGCCTTGGTGGAAGTGGAACAATACGCGCAGAGCGTTGAGGACGAGAACCACGAACTGCGCGCCCGGCTGAATTATCGGGTGGAGGAAACCCGCCTGGTTTACCGAAGTGCCGCCTTCGAAGAGGTCGTACCCCGCATCCAGCACGTCGCGCCGAGCGAGGCGCCCGTACTCATCACGGGCGAAACCGGCAGCGGCAAACAGCTTGTCGCCCGTTCCATTCACGAACTGAGCTGGCGGGCGGACCATCCGCTAATTTCGGTAGACTGCGCGTCACTTCCGCCTACCCTGGTGGAGCGCGCGCTCTTCGGTAACCAGACGGACACATTAGTGAAGCCCGCCGATCAGGGACCGGCCTATCTGGAGGCGGCCCGCGGCGGTACGCTGTTACTGCGCGAGATCGGCGCACTCCCGCTGCCGGTACAGGCGCGGCTGCTGCGGGTATTGGAAGCGGCCAGTGTGACCGCGTCGCAGCCGGAGGCTAAGGGTTATGCCGACGTGCGGCTGATTGCCACCACGCACCGCGATTTGCTACGGTCGACGGAAGCGGGAAGTTTCCGGGGGGATCTCTACGATCGGCTCAACCGGCATACCGTAGCGTGTATCCCGCTGCGGGAGCGCCGCACGGATATCTATCCCCTCCTGCACCACTTCATCGACAAGTTCAATCAACAGTACGGCAGAGCGGTGTCCGGCGTGGACGCTACCACCCTGCGGCACCTCGAAGCCTATTCCTTCGCGGGAAATGTGCGCGAGTTAGAGGGGATGGTTCAACACGCCTACCTTGCGGCCGCGGGGGAATCGCCACCGCCATCCTCCCTGAAAACGACGGACGGTGACCGCGGAGAAAAAACACCGGAGCTCAACCTCTTCGACGGGATGCTGACCGAGTTTATCTTCTTTGAGGATTACCAGCGGAAGTACCTCCAGCGCGTTCTTGACAGCGTGGAGGGTAAGGTCAGCGGTACGGGCGGAGCGGCCGACATCCTGGGCATGCATCCGCAGACCTTGTTCAGCAAACTGCGCAAACTTGGCATCCGGCGATGAGGCCGCGGCCGCTTAGCGGGCGTTAATGCGGATCCGGGCCGGGGCGTTGGGGCGGCGCTCCTCCCGTTCCACCAAAATCCAGACAGTCCTTGGTGTAGTAATCCCGTACTATGCCGCGTTCCACCGTCTCCGCCAGGCAGTACACGAATCGGTCGTCGCCGGCCATGGCGAAATGTCCGACGAAGTACGCGATGAATGCCTCGCGACTCTGCCGGTGGGATTCAAATTCGGCGATGACCGTCACGAGTTGCCAACGACCCTTAATCAAGGCGTAGGTAACGATGGCAAGGGGAGCAGCGAACATAGCGTAGCAGATCTAGTGGTAGGCAGTCTTTCCCCACGGTTCTCCCCAGTTTGCGTGCAGCAGCGAACTACCTAGTGGCCCGCCCGTGACCGTGAGGCGACCCTAACTG
The DNA here is from genome assembly GCF_003390935.1 of Lewinella sp. IMCC34191. GTDB lineage: Bacteria > Bacteroidota > Bacteroidia > Chitinophagales > Saprospiraceae > Neolewinella. The sequence continues at coordinate 236,809 of NZ_QNQZ01000001.1, forward strand.
CCCGCAGGCGCGGATAGGTAATGGTGCAAATGCCGGCCGAACCGGTTTCGCGATAGTAATGGGGGCAGGGGCCGCTCAGCAGGGTATTCCAGCACGTCAGCATATCCGGCCGCTCGGTGGTCAGGCGGACCAATTGGCCCTCCGCGAGGACCAGGTCAACCCCCCCGCGGGCAGTTTCGGTGTCCCAGAATACCTCGTAGGAAAGGATGGAGTAGGTCATCGGGTATCGAATTAGGTGATGTCGAACCATAAAAGACCCGGGGCTACCCTACGGTTAGGCCCCGGGCTTCAACAAGTGGAAACAATGGTGTGAAAATCAAAGGAGTGTTCGCATAGTGTTAAGACCTTTTTCGTGGGGCTTCGGGGTGGGCCAACGCGCCTGCTCAGCCGTCCATACTCCCAAGGTAGGGGACAGAAGCGTGCCTAAAAGACTCCATAAATTCATTTATTAAATGGCGTAAACATTGGTTGCCGTGTCTAGGGCGGTAAGCAAAACACTTCGACAAACGGGGCTATTATTACTGTTTGCTTCCCCCCGGGTACCTTACGCGCCGCCGTAACACTTATGTAATGACGTAAGAATTATTTCGTCCCCAACTCTCTCGACTCTCGTTCCTACTATCTGGTACACGGTGGTGCGCCTCCGTGTCCAGAACCCAACTTACGCATGCCCGATTCCGCTTTTTCGTCATCCACAGTTCCGCCCCCCATCGCGGAGTGGGTACGGGCCAACCCCCTGCCAACCCAGCTACTAGGCGGTGAGGGAGAGCCGCTGCTCGCTAATGCAGCGTATGCGGAATTGCTGCGTCAGCTGGGCAGCCGGGGTGACGATATGCTGGCCCAGTTGCTGGCCGCTCCGTCGGAAACCGCGCTTACCCAACGGGCCTGGCTGGCCACCCTGCGGCCTGGCGAGTGCCTGGTCCGACAGCTTCGCCCCGTAGGGAACCAGCGCTACACCTTCCACCTCGTTAAGCTTGCGCTTTCCGAAGGAAACTATCTCTGCTGCATGCTGATGCCCGGGGAGTATCCTGCTGAGGCCCACCTCTCCGGCATCCTGAATGCGATCCCCTTTTTCGTCCTGGAATTCGACGCCGTGGGCAAGGTGTCCTACCTCAACGATCCGCTGCGCGAGCACCTGGGTTACGCGCTCCGCGATGTGCGGCGGCCAGGGCATCTGCGTCAGCTGCTGGACGGCTTTCGTGCCGAGGAGTTGCAGCACCGACTGGCGGAGGTGGGCGAGCGAGGACGGGTCCATTTTCGGGGTACGCTGATCCGCCAGGATGGTACCACCCTTCCCATGGAGATGAGCATCGGGGCCGGTCAGGTTCCCAACGAACGCCTGTACCTGCTGACGGCGCGTGACGTCGGCGCGCAGTTGGCCTACGAAGCGACCCTCAACGCGGCCCTGGCCGCGGCCGAACGCGAAGCGCAGGCGAGCGCGGGAGAAATTCGCGATCTGCGGGTGCGTTTAAAACGCCAGGCCGGCGATACGGACCTGGCCTACCGGAGCGAGGCCTTCGGGGCGGTTCTGAACCGCATACGGGATCTTGCGGATCTAGATGTACCCGTCTTGGTGACCGGTGAAGCGGGGAGCGGCAAAAGATTTATCGCCCGCCAGATACACCGACTTAGCCGGCGGGCGGAACGGCGGCTGATCACGGTGGATTGCGCCGTCCTTCCCCCCGCGCTCGTCGGGGGCGAGCTTTTTGGGGATCAAACCACCCCCGGTGGCCTCGTGGCGGGGGACGGGGGAACCCTGGTGCTCAACGCCGTGGAGAAGCTACCCCTGCCGGTACAGGCGCGGTTGGCACACGTCCTGCGGGAGGGCAAATGGACGTCCGTGGACGGTGAGGAGACGTTTACCGTAGCGGTGCGGGTGCTCTGCACCACCTCGGGGGATCTTAAAGCGAGGGTGAAAGCAGGCAGCTTCTCGGCCGACCTGTTTCACCGGCTGAGTGGGGCTCGTGTGGCGGCTATTCCCCTGCGGGAACGCCGGGAGGATATCGCGCTCCTCATCGGGCACTTCCTCCAGCGCTACAATGCGCAGTTCGACCGAGAAATTTCCGGTGTTGACGCTACGACGCTGCAGCGGCTCGAAGCGTATTCCTTCCCGGGAAACGTGCGTGAGTTACAAACGCTGGTAGAGCGGGCCTTCACCACGGCTCACGAGGGGCCGCCGCCCCTGGCCCCGGAGGTTCCGGCGGTTGGCGATCCGCGAACGGAGGCGCTGCCGGTGCTGGATCTGTTCGACGGTACGTTGACCGAGTTCGTATCCTTCGAGGCGTACCAGCGCAAGTACATCCAGCTCGTGCTCGCCAGTACGGGCGGCAAGGTAAGCGGCTCGGGCGGGGCGGCCGAAATCCTGCAGATGCATCCCCAAACGCTGTTCAGCAAGCTGCGTAAGCTGGGCATTCGGCGATAAGCTTCCATTCCGAAAAGTAGGCCGTGGCCGCTTTTGCTTGCTGCCGGAATGCTTCTACTCCCTCGGTGCGCAAATTCACCGTTCCGTTCGAGATGTTCTCGAATACCAGGTCAGGGGATAGATGGGCCATCATTCGGTCCACGTCAAAGGTGTTGTAGGCGGCTAAGTAGCGTAAAACCAGGTCTTTCCTTTTTTCCTGCATCGCAAGAAGCTTTACAAAGTATGCCCCATCGGTTGCGACAATAACTGGTAATATTTCGCATAAAGTTGCAGGAAGCATGATTGGCCGATTCCTCCCATAGTCAGTACAATAAATCTCGTACTTCCGGGCAGTTTACAGGGCAGATTTCGGCCGGTACGCCACCGTATCGGGAACCCGGGAGCGTAATAATCTTCCATCTTCTTCACTCAGTTTCCGCAGCAGGGGCAGCGTGTTGTTATTCTCCCGGTCAGTTACTTCGAATTCGAAGTATTGGATCGTATTGGGCTCCACCAGGAAGGCATACTTGCCCGCGGGCCTCGCAGATGTACGTATCGAATACTGCTTACCCGCCCCGGTAGCCACCGTCGTCCTGATGTGGGTATTGCTGCCGATCCGGCCAATCAGGTATTCGTCGAGGTAAATCAAATTGTTCTCCGAGCCACCGGAACTCGAGTTGGGATTGATGACGTAGATGGTCGCCGTTTCCGAAGTAAGGGTATCGCCCACGTCCGTGATGTACTGCTCCGCGCGGAAGCACGCAAGCAGGGGTAAAGAAAGCAGAATGCAGACGACGACTTTCATGGCGATACTATTCTTGGGCTTTGAAGCTACGAACCGCTATCACCCTAGGCTAATCGGGCCGGGGTTTTATACTTTGTATAACACCGGGATTACCCGTGATCGGGGAAAGGCGGCGCCAGTTATCAAGCTGCCCTCCCGGCGGGTCGAGTCCCGCCGATCTTCGCAAGCCACCCTCAACGGCCCCCGGACCAGCCCCGTACGCTATATGCCCCGGATACCCCCCCCGATTCACTTCCGGGGTGAAAATGTGGTAGGGAAAGGTGTGTCCGCTGACCACCCTTGTCTATTGCACGGTGCAGGTTTTCTCACCCCTGGCGCGGGACGGTGCATCAGCCGCGAAGCTGCACGCCATTGCCGACGGGGTATGCCCTGCAACGCTGTAAATTCGCGTAAGGCTAGTGGCCTCAGGGTCGTTCACGCCACTCCTTCCCACCAATGGGTCTGTACCTGCGCTCCGTCGCCCAAATCCACCCGCTGTCCGATCATGGGCGTAAGCAAGTGAAAATTAGACGCCTCGTTTAGCTCGGTGATCCGACGCAGGGGCTCGTCCCACGCGTGGGCGGCGAGGGGGAACTTGGATGAATGCACCGGAAAAATGCTTCTGGCTTGCAGGTCCCGGGCGGCCAGCAAGACATCCTCCGGTAAGTGGTGCACCTCCCGCCAGGCTTCGTCGTACTGCCCGTTGTCGAGGATGGCGAGGTCGATGGGGCCGTACTTGCGACCGATCTCGGAGTAGTGGCGGTCGTAGCCGCTGTCGCCGCCCAGGTAGACGGTCCGGGCCGGGGTTTGCAATACGTAGCTGGCCCACAGCGTATTGGCAGAGGAGATGCCCCGCCCGGAGAAGTGGCGCGCCGGCTCCACGTGCACCGTGATCCCCCCGGCGAGGTTAAATTCCTCGTACCAATCTTTTTCCACAATCTTATCCGCCGGGTAACCCCAGCGCTCGAAGTGGCTGCCTACGCCGAGACCGCAGATCACCGTGCCGACCTTATCCCGCAGCCCCACGATGGTCGCGTAATCAAGGTGATCGTAGTGATCATGGCTGATAAAGAGGTAGTCGATGGGGGGCAGGTCGGCCACCGTATAGACGTCCGTGCCGGGAAAGGCTTTCAGCGTACCGGGTAGGGGAGAAGCGTTGCCGCTGAAGACCGGGTCCACCAGGATGCGTCGCCCCGCCAACTGGAGGAAGTAAGAGGAATGCCCGAACCAGACCAGGGTGTCCACCTCCGTAGGCAGCCGTAGCAGGTCCGTTTTGACGGATGGAATCGGATCGGTAGGGTGGTGGCGCGGTTTGGCTTTGAGGTAGTTTCGGTAGAGCACATCCCCCCAGCCGTGTCCCTCCGATAGCAGCGGCGTCTCCGTCAGGTTGCGAAACTTGCCGTCGCGGTAGTGCGGCGACCGACGGATGCGATCCAACCGTTTCCCCCGGGGCCTGGCCCCCAATTTTTCCTGGCGGAGGAAGAGCGCGCCGACGAGTAGGAAGCCGGCAAGGAGCATTGTCGCGATAAGCATGCGTAGCAATACAACTATGCCAGTGGGGAGTTTAGGGGCACCCCGGTTGGAAGGGACCGTTTACCGTTCGTAAGCGACCGCACAAGCTGCCCGGGCCAGGGGTTAATCGCCGTACGAAGCGCCGAGTCGTCAACATTGCGCCGATGAGATACCTGTTTCTCTTGCTGCTCTTACTTCTCCGCGCCGGACTCCTACCGGCCCAGCTCAGCCTGTTCGCCGGTTCCTCCTTCGAACACGAGGTGACCGAACGCTGGGGCTACGAATTCCAGGTGGAACACCGTCAGCTCCTCACTACCGGCCGCGAGAACCGTCTCCTGCTCCAGGTTGCCGCCAACCGCCTGATCTCCCCTAACCTGAACATCACCCCAGGGGCCCGGCTTACCCCGGATTACGGACTCGGGGAAACGGTGCTGCGCCTGTTTACGGACCTCAACGCCGCGGTTCCCCTGGGCGACACGCCGCTGGCCCTGGAAGGCCGCCTGCGCACGCAGTACGAGCGGGTATGGACGGAAGACGGCCGCGCATCCGGAGGTTGCCCTACGCCCCCGCCTCGGTTTGGTGTACGCGCCGGGGGAGCATACGGACATCGTGGCGGAGTACGAGGTCCGCTACCGCTTCGATGACCGCGACGAGATCGTCGAGCACCGGCACACGCTGGCGCTGCAGCAGGCGATATCGACGCGGATTGCCGTCGACTTCTTCGTGCGCCTGGACCGGGAAGTGAATCAACCCGAGCCTACCACCTCGCCCTTCGTGGGCATCTATCTGATTTACGTATTGCCGGACGAACGCCGGCGTGACTGGCGCTCCCGTTCGCCCTTCGGACGGAGTCTGCTCTGGTAGGTATCCCGCTGATCGCGAAAATCGGGGAAGCCTCTAGTTCCTTCCCTATTTTAGCTGCTTGCTGACCCGACGGTACGAATTGCACTTAAGCGGACTTTGCACACAATTGGGGACACGATCTTGAATATGATCTACGACGTGGTTTTCGTGCGGGTCGTTCTGTTTGCCACGTACGCCCGCGGCGCCTTCCCGAACCGCTTCTTAAACGCGTGGGAAAAATGCGCGAGGCTCTCGAAGCCCAGGTCGAGGTAGATATCGGATGGGGTGTGCCGGCGGGATTCGAGGAGGTAGCGGGCCTCCTCCAGCCGCTTTTCCTGTAGCCAGCGGCGCGGGGGGACCCCGAAGACCTTCCGGAAATCGCGCTTGAAGCCGGAGAGGCTGCGGCCGGTAAGCTGCGCAAAGCGTTCGAGGGGGAGATTGTAGTGGTAATTAGTCAGCATAAAGCCCGCCAGGTCGATCTTGTGGGGCTGCGCATCGCCGAAGAGGAAGGTGCGCAGTTCCGGCATGGCCAGAAGCAGGAGCCGGACGCCTTCCTTCACCTTCAGGATGCCCATTTCGTCGGTCATGGCCGTACCGGCACTGCGGGCGTAGGGGACGATGGACTGAAAGTACCCCTCCAGGAACCGGTTAGCGGGGATCAGGACGTTGGGCGGACCGACGTACTGACCGCCGGTTTCGATCTTTTCCTCCAGGACGATCTGCCGCAGCAGGTCCTCCTGGAGGGAGATCACGATGGTTTCGTAGTGCGCGCCGGGCAGCGGCGTCTTAGTCAGGGTCGCCACCTGATTTCTACCGATCAGGAGCACCTGTCCGCCGGTCATCGACAGCCGCTGGGCCGCGCTCTCCAGGGTGAACTGGCCGGAAACCTGCAGGACCAGGGTGTGGTGCTTCCAGAAGCATACCTTCTCCCGCCGCTCTGCGGAGAGGTAGGAGTAAAAGATCACGCCCGGAACGATCTCGGCTGGACTTTCCATTCAACGCTGCAAATAGGTGCTACCGGCTATTTGGCCTACCGCGAAGGTAGTATTGAGCGTTTGCATCTCCTGCGGCGTAAAAGTCAGCTGCATGGCCGCGATGTTCTCCGGCAGGCGCGACCGGCGGCTCATGCTGACCAGCGGCATGATGTGATCACCCTGGGCGTTTACCCAGGCGATGGCCAGCTGGACGGGAGAGCAGCCTTTTTGCCGCGCCATATCCTTTAGCACGTCCACCTTCGCGAGATTGTCGGTGAGGTTGTCGCCGGTGAAGCGGGAGAAAGCCTGGCGATAGTCGTCCGCGGGGAGGGGAGCGGTGAGGTTGCCGGTCAGGAGTCCCTCCGCCGTATTGGCGAAGGCGACGACGGCGATGCCAAGTTCTTTCGCCGTGGGCAGCAGGTCGGCCTCGATCTGGCGGTCGGCCAGGGAGTAGCCGATCTCCAGGGCGCTGACGGGATGCACGGCGTGGGCCTCCCGGAGCTGGGTGGGGGTGATCTCCGAAACGCCTAAGTGGCGCACCTTTCCTTCCTGGATCAGGTCCGCGACGGTACCGACGATGTCCGCGACGGGCACGCTGTCGTCCATACGGCTGGGCTGGTACAGGTCGATGGTGTCGATACCCAGCCGGGTAAGGGAATAATTGACGAAGTTTTTGATGGCGACGGGGCGCAGGTCCAGGCCGATCCAGTGGCCGTTGTGAAATATCGCCCCGAATTTCACGCTGACGAAGGCGTCGTCGCGGCGGTCGCGGATGGCTTTCCCGATGAGCAGTTCGTTGTGGCCGGCGCCGTAGAAATCGCCGGTGTTCAGAAAATTGATGCCGTGGTCCAGGGCCGCATGAATGGTGGCGATGCTTTCCGCCTCATCCGGCGTGGGGCCGCCCCAGATGGAAGACATGCGCATGCAGCCGAGGCCGAGTTTGGAAACGGTAGGGCCATGGTGGCCGAGTTGGAGGGTGGGTAGATTGTTCATGCCGCAAAACTAGCGGGGGCGAGCAACGAGCGACTTTCCCGAGGGGTTCAAATTACTTGTCTGTGCGGGTCATGCCACAACACCGCGATGTTTTGGTATAGCTACCAACTCACTAAAGAAGGGTAAGTCTTTAGGTTTATAGTGGGGGCTAATTCAGAGTCTTATCCTTTACAAAAACCATACAGTGCTGCCAGGGCAGATTATCGATGTTCTCCCGCAGCGTCAGGCCGACAGCTTCCATCTCCCGCACGGCCTGTTCTTCCGACATCTTGTGTAAGGTTTTGATGGGCACCGTGGGGTCTTCCATCCGGTATTCCAGGAGGACGAAGCGCCCGCCCGGCCGCAGGGCACCGACGATATTCTGCATCATTTCGCGGGGGTAGGCGAGCTCGTGGTACACATCCACCATGATGGCCAGGTCGATGGAGTTGGCCTCTAGTTCGGGGCTGCTTTCGGTGCCCCGGATCAGTTCTACGTTTTCAATGCCTTCCCGCTCGATCCGCGTTCGCATGAGGTCCAGCATTTCGGGTTGGATGTCTACGGCGTATACCTTCCCCTGCGGTACCTTTTGGGCCATGCGGAAGGTATAGTAGCCGGAGCCGGCCCCGATGTCCGCGATCTCCTCATCGGGTTGGATCTCCATATTGGCAATGGCCTGGCTGACGTTTTCCTCCTCCTCGCGCTCCGGCCGCTCCAACCAGTCGGCGGCGAAGTGGCCCATCACGTGGCTGATCTCTCGGCCGAGGTAGTACTTGCCGGTACCGTCGCGGGAAGGGGTGTCGAAGGTGTAAGGGGAGTTGTCTGTTGTTGGCGGTTGGTCCTGTTGGGCGTTGCAGCCGGTCCAAACGGCCAGGTAGAACAGGAGAGGGAGGATGCGGAGGGGCACGATGGCAATGTTTTTCACCAAAGGCGAAAGGAGTCATTATGGTTCTTCCCCTGCATCGAGCAACCCCAAAATGGTAGGATAGGAGGCGTGGGTTTATGTAAATCCCTACGGTAGCCTTTTCCATTCCCCGACGTATTCCAGGGTTAGCATGTCCTTTACCTCGGCGGGATAAGAGATCAAACCCATGATCCGGGGAATGAGGTAGGGGGTAGCCGCTCCCAACTGCCCCGTATGGCGTTTGACCAATAACGTGGCCCGATCCTCGTAGGATCGCAAGCCCAAGGCGGCTCGGGTTTTGTTATAGATTGCGACCGTGGCCTCGTCGTAGACGATACGGTACAGGCGCATGGTTTCATCGTCCAGCTTCGCGATAGCGGTATTCCCGTATCCCCCGATACCCCCCATACGGGTATTTTGGGTCGTCATCAGGTTAGTATAGGTAGCCGTTTCGATGGTGCCGTTTCTGGCGAGGGAGTCCAGTAGCGGAATCAATCCGAAGCGATCCCGCCCGGTGGCGTTGACCATTTTTAACTCATGGAGTAAGGGGATTTCGTACGGATACAGCATACTCATGGGGGTGTGAAGGTCCAGTTGCCACTGCGCCGGAAATCCGTAGGTGGCGACACAATCCATAAACGCCACCATATTCAACGAATCCAGCCGGCTGGTGCTGTCTCCCGGCACGTACGGGCTACGTAGTTCCTGGTCCCTGGCCAGCACCCGATTGAAGCATCCGAGCATAGGGGAGTTCACGGATTGCGTGTACTGCCGGTCAACGAGCCGCAGGGAGTCCAGCAATGAGTTCCAGTCCAGGTCGGGGTGCTCGAATTGGTCCGCATTCGCCGCAAAAAAGTCCAGATCCGGACCCTGACCGGCTAGTTGCAAGAGGTACGTACGGAGTAGATCCACCCGGTCGGCGGCCCGGGCCGCGAGCGCCGCGTTATAGAGGTCGCTGTTGAAGGGATGTTCCACCCGGCCAAAGGCCAGCTGGTACGCTGCGAGGGCTGAGGTGTAGTTCTCCGCGACGATGGAGTCCTCCGCTTGCGTGATGAGCGGGTTGTAGTCCGTGAAGTAGTCGATAGACTGCGCATGGGACGGACTGACCAGGGCCAGAAGCAGCAATAAGAGCACCGCGGCTTTCATGGGAAGGAATCTTATATAGTCAAGCTAGGGGTTTTCAAGCGCAATGCAGTGAGAGTTATCCAAATGGTAAGGGAGGAGGCAAGGGCTTACTAAAATCCTGCAGAAGCCTTTTCCATAGCACGACGTATTCCAGGGGTTAGAACTCTAATGGAAGACATAACCGCCCTTGCTAAACAAGTCGCCCGCAAACTCCGCAAATCCGGTCTGGAGACTTACAATCAGACCAAGCACATCTTCTGAGAAGTGCGGAAGGAACTGGCCCTATCACCCCCAAGGGGCGGGAACGCAATACTATTAAGCACTTCAGCGTCGAAAACCTGCGGGCCTTCCTGCGGGCGGCGCACCGGCAGGAGCCGAAGATTACCCTGATGATGCAGACGCCGTACGAGTCGGTGATGCGCGTAAGCGAATTCACCAATCTAGAAGCTGGTACTTCCAATACGACAATCTGCGGCTTGTCGTCAGTGCCGGCAAGGAGGACAAACGCCGCGAGGTGATTATCAGCACGGAGCTCGCCGGCATGCTGCGGCTGCACCTGGGCGACCGGAAATCGGGACCGCTCTTCCGCAGCCGGCAGGGAAAAGCCTACTGCGACCGCCGCATCCAGCAGCTGGTCGACCAGGTGGCCACCGTGGCGGGGATCGAAAAACGAGTGACGCCGCATACCCTCCGCCATACTCGGGCCACTCTCCTGACGGAAGCCGGAATGACTCGGGAGGAGCTGGGGCCGCTACTCGGCCATGAGCAGTCGAACACGACCGATATCTCCGTGCGGACCGCCCAGGTGCTGACGGTGGAGGCGTTTGATCGGGCGCACCGGGGGGTGGGGGAGCGAATTTGAAAATTTCGGGGATACTTCAAAATGGGCTGCTTACTTAGCGGTTTTAAGGATTTGAAAGTTAGCAATCTTTCCCACCCGAAGTCACTGTCCATTCATTTGAACACCTTCATTGAGCGGGATGGACCCAGCCGCGCGTTTCGAAGGTGCAGTTCTCATTTTCGGTAGTTTGGTGCCGCATATCCTGTCACGGTCGGCCTTGGGAGGTTAGTCATTATAATCGATGTCAGGTAAGAAAGTGCTGTAAACACTGATGCTGTTCAGGCAAATTTGCCCCGCTTGGTCATGCCATAGCTTACCTAAATTTCTTTTGATACCTGACTATGACTACCCAGGTGGCCGATAATGAGAACTGCTGGTTTCGCAGTCAGTCAGTTAGACCCTCGGAATCTGGCAAGTTAAGCCCGATTTAGCGCTTGTTTCCATACACAATACCCGGATACCTTTATCGCCGGTCCTTTCTTGATTTCCGAAAGGAGGTCAATTCATGCAATCAATTTTTACACTTACGCAACTTAATCGGTTATGCACAATTTTACCGCTTCTTCTCATTCGAGGGCGCATTGGCTCCGTACTGCGCTGCTGGTGCTTCTTTCCCTTGGGTCATCCTTATCTCTGCTAGCACAGATCGAAGTGCAAGGCACGGTAATTGATGAATCCGGTTTGGGGTTACCCGGAGTTAATGTAGTGGTACAGGGAACAAGTAGTGGCACGGTTACCGACGTCGACGGTACATATTCACTGACAGTGCCAAGCAAGGAAACTGTGCTGACCTACTCATTCTTGGGGTACGAAACCCAGGAAATACTGGTTGGTGAGCAAACAACCATCGATGTAATTTTAAATCCCGGAGCTGCCTCGCTTTCGGAGGTCGTGGTAGTCGGTTACGGTACCCAGAAAAAATCGGATTTAACGGGCGCGGTGGCCAGCGTCAATTTGGAAACACTTGAACAGGCACCCAATACCAATATTGGTCAATTTCTTCAGGGCACGGTCCCGGGGCTTAATGTCGGTGTTGCCACCAGCGCGGGAGGTACTCCACCCATTTCTATTAGAGGCCAGGTCTCTTTGAACGGTAACCAAAATGTGCTGATCATCCTTGATGGAATTCAGTACAATGGCTCTCTCTCCTCCATTAATCCAAACGATATCGCTTCTATTGACGTGCTCAAAGACGCAAGTTCCACTGCGGTTTATGGTGCACAGGCAGCCAATGGCGTTTTACTCATCACTTCCAAGCGGGGTAAGCAAGGCAGCCGTCCCCGCATTGCCTTTAATTCACAATTTACCATCCAGGATCCTACAGTCAGTGATTTTGTCCCTAACGACCGGCAAGGGTACCTAGATGGCCTGCGTGAGGCATTTTATGAGCAGGCTTACACCGAGGAATCGGGTTACACCGAACCCAACCCAGATTTTCGCATTGAAGACGTAATTGACCCTTCCATGCTCGACGCGGACGGCAATCTGCTGCCCAATGATTACAATTGGTGGGAGGCCGGTACACAGGATGGCACTATCCTGGAGAATAACCTAAGCATTTCGGGAGCTTCCGAGGTGGCTACTTACTACCTCTCTGGTGCCATAGTCGATCAGGCCGGATACATTGTGGGGGATGACTTCAATCGAAAGTCTTTGCGAGCCAATCTTGAAGTCAAACCATTCGATTGGTTTACCGTAGGATTGGTATCGTCGGGATCGTTTGTCAATCAAGATGGGGCCGAACCGGCTCTTGCTACGCTGCAGCGTACTTCACCCCTGCTAGTACCGTACAATGATGACGGAGAATTAATTTTCTCGCCTACCAATACCCTAGAACCTAACGCTTTCATCGGGAATTTGGTAGATGACTACAATCGCAACAATTACTACTTCGCTAACCTCTACACGCAGATTGATTTTCCCTTTCTGCCGGGTTTGAGTTATCGGTTGAACTTTGGAAATAACCTCCGTAATACGAAGGCCTATTTCTCGAGTGTTTACGGGGCGGGGCAAACTGGACAGGCCACAAAACGCGATGAATCGTATTACGATTACACCCTGGACAATATCCTGACCTTCACGAAGGCTTTTGGCCGCCACGAAATTGGGACCACCCTGCTCTACGGGGCCATCGAGCGGGACTTTGAGAGCACCTTTACGGAGGGCCGTGGCTTTTCCCGCCTCACCCTGAGTTATAACGACTTGGCCCTTGCTACACAGCAGTTCGCCAGTTCCGACGCTTACCAAGAAGCGCTTAACTACCAAATGGTACGCGTCAACTACAAATTTGACGAACGCTATCTAATAACCGCGACTCTCCGCCGCGACGGGTTCTCAGGTTTTGCCCGCAATAATAAGACCGCCGTTTTCCCAACTTTGGCGCTGGGATGGGTACTCTCAGAAGAATCCTTTTTTGCGGGTGCTGACAAAGTTGACAACCTAAAGCTACGTCTAGGCTACGGGGAGATTGGCAACCAAACCACTCGGTACAGTTCCATTTCGCGGTTGACTACGGGGGCTGCCTATGTTTTCGGGGACGGGGGAACCACTCGGTTCGGACAGGAGGTGAACACTCTAGGCAACAATGATCTTCGCTGGGAACGCACGATAGGCCTGAATTTAGGCATCGATTTTAGCCTATTCAATTACCGCACCACGGGTAGCATCGATATGTATAATAACAACACCAACGACCTCCTTTTCAATGTCAACATCCCGAATGCAACCGGCTTTGGCCAGATTGCCACTAACCTGGGACAAATCAACAATAAGGGTATAGAAATTTCAATTACCCAACGTATCCTTAGTCAGGGAGATCTGACGTGGTCCGCAACGGGGAACTTTTCTACCAACCGAAACCGAATTGTCTCCCTGACGGGTCAGGATACAAATGAAGATGGCGTAGAGGATGACCTTATCACTAGTGGACTGTTCATCGGACGGTCCGTTGGAGCCATATATCACTACGAAACGGATGGTATTTATCGATTAGGCGAAGACCGACTGCCTGGTTTTCAACTCGGGTCCGTGCGTGTGGTTGACCAAAATGGTGATGGCAATATTACTCCCGAAGACGATCGGGTATTTCTAGGGCGCCGCGAGGAAGCCTATCGCTTCAGCATCCAGAACAACTTCAACTACCGGGGACTGAATTTTAGCTTTCTTATTAACTCCGTGCAGGGAGGTGGTGAAGGATACCTCGGCTACAATGCACCCTCACTCTACAACGATATCCCCAACTATTACCGTGAGGACAACTCTATCCGTTGGAACGACTTTGCCGGCATTGATTACTGGTCTCCCAACAATCCCGACGGTAAATACCCTCGCAATATTTCCGGTAGCCATTCTATCGTAGAGCCCTTGATGTATCAGGACCGTAGCTTCATACGCTTACAAGACATCTCGCTGTCCTACAACTTTGCCAACAGCATCCTTGAAAATCTTGGGTTTGGCAATTTCAATGTGTTTGTTAGTGGGAAGAACTTAATAACGTTGACCAAGTGGGAGGGTTGGGACCCCGAGTCCCTGGAATACAGTACAGGTACGGCACGCCCCGTTGGCCTTCTGGCCGGGGGACGGCCGGTCTTGAGAGGAGTCGCCGTAGGGGTAAACATCACTTACTAGTCGCATCACTGCAAAACATTACTAATGAAGAGTCTAAATTTTTATTTACTGCTTATTGTAGCACTTGCTACTACGGGATCCTGCGGCGAAGATTTTCTGGACGAGACGCCGCTAGATTTTTTCAGTACGGAAAACGCCTTCGCTAACGTAGATGACTTCAATGCCTCGGTGAATAACCTATACGGAAGAGTAAGGAGTGAGTTCTTTACAGTAAATGACTACAATCCGATGGAGTATCTCTACCGGACGGATGTCGGCTTTCAGATTACCACTGCCGTTCCAAATCTCGATGCGGACTTCAGCCCTAATTCCGGGATCATCTCCTACCATTGGGGGCAGTTGTATAAAATAGTTTCCGAAGCGAATACCATTATTAGCCGTGCTCCGGACTCCGAACTTTCCGAAGAACAGCAGCTCAGTTTTGAGGCAAAAGCCCGGTTTTTTCGTGCTTTTGCCTTCCGCTCGCTAGCCTACCTATACGGTGGTGTTCCAATTCTCACCGAAGAGTTGACCGGAGAAAAGGTGGATTTTGTCCGGGCAAGTCGGGAGGAGGTCTACGCTCTAGTCATTACCGACCTCCTGTTTGCTATTGACAACCTACCAGATATCACCGAAGTGCAGGACGGAGAGGTTTCCCGTACGGTAGCTCAACACCTTCTGGCCGAAGTATACCTTGCGGACGGACAATTTGAAGAGGCCATGCGGGTAGCAACCGAAGTGATCGATAACCCGGCCACCGCTTTGATGACGGAGCGCTTTGGTACGCGGAGTACCGAGGAGCCAGGAGACGTTTACTGGGATCTTTTTCGCAGGAACAACCAGAACCGTGGTGCCGGTAATACCGAAGCATTATGGGTGATTCAGAGCGAAACGGATGTGCTGGGAGGCGGCGCGGTGAGTACCGATCGAGCCGGGTCTTACCAATTGGAACGCGTACATGCTCCCCTGATTCGGGATGTTCAGATAGACGGCGTCTCGGCATTTCTTTGGCCAGCGGGAGACTATACCGGAGGTCGTGGAGTTGGATTCCTTACTCCGTCTACCTACTTTATCGACGAAGCCTACGCCGATGATCCGGATAACGATATCCGTAATGCAAACCACAATTTCGTGCGCAAATTCGAGTCGAATAATCCGGCCAGTCCTTATTTCGGCCAATTAATTGACTTTCACGACCTTCCCGAAAATACAACGGGAACGAGCGGCGTCCCCATCACTTCGGGTGTACCTAACCGGGGCATGTATCCTTATCAGTCCAAGGCTACCACCCCGTACAATCACCCGCCTGCACTTTATGAGAACCCCGGTAATTACCCCTGGCACCTAAAAAACTCCGCCGGGGGAACGTATACGGACCAATACATGTTCCGGTTGGCAGGTACGTATTTATTACGTGCAGAAGCCTATCTTGGAATGGGAAAGCCAGCTGAAGCCGTTGCCGATATTAACGTGGTCCGTGCGCGTTCAAATGCCGCCGCAGCTTCGGCAGGCGAGATGGACATCGACTACATTCTCGATGAACGCATGCGAGAGTTCGGCATGGAAGAAAAGCGGATGTTTACATTAATGCGCCTTGGAAAACTCTACGATAGGATTAAAATGTGCAATCCTTTCTACGCTGACGGGATTCAGCCATACCATAATCTTTGGCCAATTCCCGCCTCGGAAATTGAGCGCAACCGTGGCGGCTCCCTCGAACAGAATGAAGGATATAATTAGTGCTACCATCACAACGGCAAGGATCGTGCATTCGCATTGTATGGTAGCCTTACACGCCCTCCTCGGGGCACTTTCCCTTCGACTTCCGTACGCACAAACCTCGCGCTCACATCGCCGGGAATGGTAAGGCTGCTTAACGGGAACATTTTTTCAACGTCAGTAAATTCCTTTGTTATGCCTTATTGCAGGCAGCGTCGGTTCATTTGTTTTTTAGTCCTTGGGTGTTGCCTATGGAGTTGTCAAGCCACTAGTTTTCAAAAAGGAGAGGCAAACACTTCACCCCGACAACGCATCTCCCTAAACGAAGGCTGGAAATTCATGCGATATGATAGCCAGCCGGATTCTTTAATTTACGACGTGCGCCCAGCGGTGACTGACCGCAATGACAATAAGGTAGCTGACTCTCGGCCAACTGAAGCAGTGCGGGTTACTGCTGAGCGGCAAACGTTAAAGCCTTTTATTTTACCCACTGCAAACGACTTTATTAGAGAGCCTTCCGACCGTCACGTGCGACCGTCCGGAAATCCTGGACAAGATTTCCCTTTCGTAAAGGCCTCGTTCGACGACGGAAACTGGGAGACGGTGGACCTTCCGCACGATTGGGGAATTTCCGAACCCTTTCAGTCGGGGACGAATGCGGAAGTAGGTGGTGGTATGGGCCGTTTACCCAGTCACGGCGTTGCATGGTACCGCCGAAAGCTGGATATCACCGCGGCGGATACGGCGGCAACTGTGCTGTTAGAGGTGGAAGGGGCGATGTCTTACGCCATGGTGTGGCTAAACGGACATCTAGTGGGTGGATGGCCCTATGGATATGCTTCCTGGCAGCTCGATCTTACACCTTACCTGGAGGTAGGAAAGGATAACCAACTAGCTATTCGCATAGATAACCCGCCCTTATCTGCACGTTGGTACCCAGGCGGAGGGCTGTATCGTAGCGTCTGGTTGGTAAAAACGAACCCTACTCACATCGCCGGATGGGGTCCGTTTGTCTCCACGCCGACGGTCAACGAATCTAAAGCTACGGTTCGGGTAGAAGTACCCATCCAAAATGACTCGGAGGCAACCCAGGAAGTCTCCATTATCACCCGCATTTATTCGGTAGATAGCCTCGGGGAGAGAGGCACAACCCCGGTGGCTAATGTGCCGACGCAAATGCTTAGTTTAGTAGCCGGGGCTCGGGGGGCCACGGTAGATTCTGTAGCAATCGAACGCCCCAGACTGTGGGGACCGCCGCCCACGCAAGCGCCTAATCGATACGCAGCCGTCACGATGATTCAGGCGGGCGACCGCCTGGTGGACGAATACGTTACCCTCTTTGGGATACGTTCGCTTGCCTTCGATTCTGAAAGAGGCCTAGTGGTTAACGGTGAAGCGATTCGCATACAGGGGGTGAACCAGCATCACGATTTGGGTGCATTAGGAGCCGCTTTTAACCGTCGGGCCGCGGAGCGGCAATTACAGATTCTGCGGAATTTAGGAGTAAATGCCGTTCGAATGGCCCATAATCCACCCGCCCCGGAACTTCTCGAACTGACTGACCAAATGGGTTTTTTGGTAGTGAACGAAATCTTTGACTCCTGGGAGCGCAAGAAAACGCCACTTGATTTTCACTTAATCTTTCCCGAATGGCACGAACCAGATCTCCGATCCTTCATTAGGCGGGACCGCAATCATCCCTCGGTCATTCTGTGGAGCTACGGAAACGAGGTAGGCGAGCAGTACACCGAGGCCGCTGGCGCAGCCCTGTCGGCTCGGTTGAAGGCGATCGTACACGAAGAGGATCCCACCCGCCCCACTACGGCCGCGATGAATTATGCAAAACCCCCCATGGACTTCCCCAAGGAAGTCGAGGTAATAAGTCTGAACTATCAGGGAGAAGGGATTCGCAACGCCCCGGCTTATTCGCACTTGCAGGGAATCAATACAGAACCACTTTATCCCTCTTTCCGCGAAGCTTTCCCGGATCGGATGATCATTAGCAGCGAGACTGCCTCGGCACTTAGTTCACGCGGTACGTACCTATTTCCCGTCTTTGATGGCATCAGCGCACCGGCTGAAGACGGCTCCGGCGGCGATCCTGTCACTCAGTTCGTAAGTGCCTACGAATTGTATACAGCAGCATTCGGGTCGTCGGCCGAGAAAGTATTTGCTTCCCAGGATAAGCATCCCTACGTGGCGGGTGAATTCGTGTGGTCGGGCTTCGACTATCTCGGCGAACCCACCCCGTACTACGGCGCGCGTAGCTCCTATTCCGGAATCGTTGATCTGGCGGGATTTCCAAAGGATCGCTACTATCTCTACCAGTCAAGGTGGCGGCCAGAGCTTCCCATGGCTCATATTCTTCCCCACTGGAACTGGCCGGGGCGCGTCGGTAAAATTACTCCGGTACACGTATTCACCTCGGGTGATGCAGTTGAGTTATTCCTTAATGGGCAGTCCATGGGCAAAAAAGCGAAATCACCCTTTACCTACCGCCTGCGATGGGATTCCATCCGATACGAACCGGGAAGTCTGGTAGCGGTGGCATACCGCAACGGTATGGAATGGGCACAAGATACGGTACGAACTACCGGAACCGCACAAAAGATAGCCCTCACCGCAGACCGTTCCACAATCGCATCCGACGGTAAGGATTTGTCCTTCGTTACCATTGAAGTCCTAGATAGTCAAGGTCTTCGGGTTCCCACCGCCACCCACCTACTTTCCGTCACCCTAAACGGCCCAGGAGAAGTTGTGGGAACGGATAACGGTGATCCGACCGACCTGCGAAGTTTGCATGATCCTAAGCGTAACGCATTCGGCGGATTAGCATTGGCGATAATCCGTGCAAATAAGGATTCCTCCGATCCGATTGTTGTGCGCGTTACGGCGCCGGGTTTAGCCCCCGCCGAGTTGGAATTGAATCCGCGGTAAGCGTTCTGCCCTTGTCTGGAATGTACTGTAATGGGACCGCTAACCAAGATTGTAACGTATTGTCAGGTATTGTGGTGTGAGTAATTTCACCATTCTATTGCACAACCTAATTATCTGAGATTTTGCTTCATGAGGTATTAGAGGTGCTCCCATCCGATACCCTACCCGTCGTGCACTCCAAGGGTTCACCAAGCCCAACAAACTGGCTGGAATGAAAACCACCACCCCCTTCCTTTTCCTCGCCTGGGTCTTAGGTTCCTGTTTCGTTTCCGCCCAGACACTTACCCCGGCTGGTGGGGATAGCTCCGCTACTACTTTTCGTAACCCCATTCTTGCCGGTGACTTCCCCGACCCGACCATTATGCGCGACGGGGAAGATTACTACATGACCCACTCGTCCATGTATTATGTGCCCGGACTGCTGGTTTTGCACTCCAGAGACCTCATTAACTGGGAGCCGATCAGCAATGCCCTGGATACTTACATGAACTCCGTTTGGGCACCCGATATGTGTAAGCACGGGGATACTTTTTACATTTACTTTACCGTAGCCGGCAAGGGGAACTTTGTTGTCTACGCGGATAATCCCGCCGGTCCCTGGAGTGAGCCGGTAGACCTGCAGCTCGATGGCATCGATCCCGGCCACGTCGTTGACGACGCCGGACAGCGCTGGGTATTTATGAACGGTGGCTACCGGGCCCAGTTGAACCCGGACGGCCTGTCTGTAGTGGACGGGACGCTCGAAAAGGTCTACGACGGCTGGGAGTTCCCTATCGAGTGGGAAACGGACGGCTTCAACCTGGAAGGTCCGAAGCTCAAAAAGATCGGAGACTACTTCTACCTTCTGGCCGCCCAGGGCGGTACGGCCGGTCCCCCAACTTCTCACATGATCACCGTTGCGCGCGCTAAGACCATTGATGGTCCCTGGGAAAACGCTCCCAATAATCCGCTGGTCCGCACCCGGGCGGACTCGGAACAGTGGTGGGCCAAGGGGCACGGCTCCCTCATAGACACCCCCGATGGCAATTGGTGGGTCGTTTACCACGCCTACGAAAACGGCTTCCTGGGTATGGGCCGGCAGACGCTCATCGAACCCGTGGAGATCGATGACCACGGTTGGCTCGTTGCACCTGCGGGCACCGCCATAGAAAGGCCGATGACCAGGCCTATTCCATCCGGACAGCCAATCGACCGCCTTGAACACCTCAATGAGTTTCGTATCGGTTACGAATGGAAGTTCTTCAAAGAGTACTCCCCGGAGCGCGTATCCGTGGACAACGGCACGGTGACGCTGCAGGCATTCGGGCCCAACCCGGGTGCATCCGCCCCCATGCTCTTCGTACCCGGCGTACACAACTACGAGATAAGCGCCAAAATTGATGTTGATTCCGCCGCCGTAGGGGGCCTGACCCTTTTTTACAAGGAAGATTTCTACGTGGGCACCGGTATTGATACCGAAAAGCGGATCCGCTGGCGCAAGGGCGACGTTCGTGGCACTTGGCCAAGGGCGGAAAATGGCCATTTCTGGTTAAAAATCCGCACCGTCGACCACATCGTTACTGGTTACTACAGCTACGATGGAATGGAGTGGATTAAGGAGATTTGGGGCATGGACATCTCCGGTTACCACCACAACACCCTCTACGAATTCATCAGCGTGCTGCCAGGCTTTTTTGCTTACGGAGAAGGAGAGGTGCGCTTCAGCGACTTTAAGTTTGAGGTGCTAGACTGAGACTGTAGATCCAATTCTATTGGTCTATATGATCTGGTCAACTCATACGGATCATCTGCCCGATTGCTGAGACACGGCCGCGGCAGAAACGTTAGCTGTCAGCAGGTATAAGGACACTGCTTACGTTTGCCCTACCGATATCCAATACTAGGAAAATGGGGTGGCGTAGTGGTAAGGACTACGCAGAAGGATACCGGTGGGTGGGTGATCATCCTTAGGATCAGGGCCTAATCTACGATACCACTTTTAAGCACGTTCAAGTAGGCTTTGGAGCTATCGAGAAGCTACATTCTTTTCAGATTCAGCCGGCAGCGCCGGAAGTAGAATAATTCTTCATAAAGTTGGGTTAGCGAATAGTTCTTATGCCTACCGACTCACCACGGTAGGGCAACTCGGTGGGGTCTCTGCTGTTTCCTAGGTGCGGTTGGATGTACCGGGCGTTTCCACTTGCAGAGACCGGTATTACACAATCCTGACATTTTCAACGACCCTAAGGAACGGTGCTTACTCGCGGAAAGCCGCTGAAATGAAGGTCATGAAATCTTATGGTACCTGGTGCCAATAGGTCCATATACGACCAGCGGCGGCTCGTTGTGGGGGGGAAGGGGGACAAGCGCTGCAGGGTAATCATCAGCGCGGAGCTAGTCGGGATGCTACGGCTGCACTTTGGCGACCGGAAGTCCGGCGCGCTGTTATGCAGCCGGCAGGGAAAGGCCGACTCCGATCGCCGTATCCAGCAGCTGGTCGACCAGGTGGCCACCGCCGCGTGGATCGAAAACGGGTGATGTCTCCACACCGTCCGCCATACCCGGGCGACGCTGCCTCACGGAAGCCGGAATGATCCGCGAGGAGCCGGGCCCGCTGCTCGGACACGAAGAGTCGAACACAACGGACATATACGCGCGGAAGGTGGAGGTGTTTGACCGGCCGCACTGGGGTGTTGGTAGCTGGTTTGAGGTAAAGACGTGAGTATAAGAACGCGAATGCGTTTGAGCATTAGGTGATTGCCATCCAAAATCTCGGAATCCAGCAAGTTGCGTCCGTTTTTTGACTTGTTTTCACCGGAATGCCCGAATACATTTGTCTCCGTATAATTCTTGATTTCAACAGGATACGATTCATGCGAACTACACAACTGCCTAGAGTGGGCATATATTCCGGCCGTAACCTGCGAATTTATTCCCCCTTCCACTTCTCTCTATTCGTTGTTTTGCTGTTGCTGATTGCCCTACCGGCTACGGCCCATTATCGCATCATGACCAGTACCGGCATTCTCCCGGTCAAAGTGCGCGAGGGGGACTCGCCTTCCTTCCTCCACCTAATCAGCGCCGCACGCAGCATCAACAACCCGGAAGACCTCACTTACGTCCACGTAGCCGGCAGTAATCACTACATAGACGGTCCAGGACCCGTCGGCATCCGAAAGTGGCGGCGGGACTTTCAGGCGGATTCTCAGCTTCATATGGACTCGTTGGTGCCACTGCAGGCCGCAAGCAAGCAGGCGAGGCAGACCGATGCCCCAGTTTCGGACTTTGCCAAGCCCCGCATCATCAACACCACTGATCTGGGTGCCGACCCGGACGATAAACAGTCCATGGTGCGCCAATTGGTTTCCGCCGACGCATACGATATCGAGGGATTGATCGTCTCGACGGGCTGCTGGAAGCCGAAACAGTACAATATGGCTATGCTCGATACTCTGATCGACGCGTACGCAGCGGCGTATCCGAACCTGAGGGTACACGCCCCCGACTTCCCCACACCGGATTATCTGCGGTCCGTCTCCATGATGGGACAGACCGGGTACGGCATGGGAAACGTTGGCACGGGAAAGGACAGTCCGGGGTCAGACCTCATCATTGCCGCCGTAGACCGTGGCGACCCGCGCCCCGTATGGGTCATGGGCTGGGGCGGAATGAATACGGTTGCGCAGGCCATCTGGACCGTCCGCGAAACCCGCTCGCCGGAGGAACTTGAAAACTTCCTAGCCAAACTGAGGTTGTTCGACATCCTGGGTCAGGACGACGCCGGGGCCTGGATCGCCCACACTTTCCCTGGGGTATTTTATATCCGCGCCACTGACGTCTACGGTTGGCAGCCCACGGATTCATACCTGGACGAGCAAATACAGAACCACGGTCCGCTGGGTGCCGTTTATCCCGACCGTATCTGGGCCACCGAGGGCGACACACCTGCATTTTTGCACGTATATCCTAATGGCCTGAACGATCCGGAGCAGGTTGGACAAGGAGGCTGGGGCGGGCGTTTCGACACGACTGAGCGGGCGGGCATCCGCAGCATGTCGGAAGTCGCCAAAATTGAGGCAGGGGCGGAGGAAAAGTACGATCCCTACTACATGTACGGAAACGTTCCGGTGGGGGAGGCCACCTTCAGCCGGTGGAAGCGGGCTATTCACGACGACTTCGCCGCCCGCATGGACTGGAGCATTACCGATACCTACGCTGCGGCAAACCACCATCCCCTGGCCGTACTAAATGACAGTCAGTCCAGGGAGGTGCTGACAATGGAGGCGTATCCGGGCACGGACATCTCTCTGAGCGCGGAAGGATCGTCGGATCCGGACGGCGATATGCTGCACTACGCATGGTATTACTATCCGGAAGCTAGCTCCTACGACGGTCCAGTCACCATTGCAGGGAATGAAGCTTCTTCATGCATTGTCAACATTCCCGAAGGAGCGGCGGGTCAAAGGCTGCACCTCCTCCTGGAAGTCCGGGACAATGGAGCTCCGTCCCTTGTCGCCTACCGCCGCATGATTATTGACGTGGGTATGGGCAACTGAGTAAGAAGCGAGCTTGCTTTTTAAGGACTATTTATCACGGACGGTTGATCCGTTCACCCATCGGAATGGCAACCTTCAACGAATCCCGCCCCCCTTTTAAACCCTACGGACTAAGCTGTGAGCGGTGGACACCCAGCCTCATGGGGCGGCCGGACCGGCACAATGAAATTGAGCTCAATTACCTCCCCACCGGTTCGGTCACCTACCTACTTCAGGACCGCCGGATCACCCTTCCGCCCAAGCGGATCGCCGCCTTCTGGGGACTCACTTCCCACCAGATCGTTGACCACGAGGGAGTAGAGCCCTACTTCGTGGTAACCATTCCCTTCTCCCTGTTTTTGGAGTGGAACCTGCCGGCTCCCTTCGTTGAACGCATTCTAACGGGAAGCGTGGTCATGGACCAGCGGGAGGAGATGGCCACTCCGGACGAGGTGCTGTTTACCAACTGGGCGGCCGGCGCCGGCGATCCGGCCAGTCGCAAGGTTATGCTACTAGAACTCCATGCCCGCCTGGCGCGGATGGCACTTCTCGCTCCTCCTGCGACCGAAACGACTAGCGGTCATCGGGGGCTGCAGGGAAGTGGCGACGAGATAGGCCGGGTGGAACAGATTGCTCTGTTCATCGCTCAAAACTTCCGCCAACCCATCCGGTCCGCCGACATCGGAAGGGCGGTCGGGCTGCACCCCGATTACGCGAATACCGTCTTCAAACGGGCTTTCCGTATGACGCTGGGGGAGTACCTCACCACCGAACGCATTGCGTTTGCCAGCCGCCAGCTCGTTACTACTGCGGATTCCGTCACCGAAATTGCGTTCGCGAGTGGCTTTGGCTCCCTGAGCCGCTTTAACGCCGCCTTTCGCAAAGCGAACCGCTGCACGCCACGGGAGTACCGCGACCGCCACCGGAGGTAGCCGCCCAGAGCCTTCGCGCTTAGCTGGATTGGGATTTCGTTTAGGTTTCCTTAGGTTACAGTGTGTGCAGAAGTTACAACCTAGCGAAATCGCTTGCTGTGCTGGTGATCAATGATTCAAGGGAAACAGAGTACGGCTGTTTTATTTTTAGTAGACGTTTTCCTGCCCACATGGTGGTTTTCATAACCTCCCGGCCGTACCCCAAGAACCTAGTACGATCACAACCCAAAAACGCCCCCGCCCCCTCGTTACCTTGCGACGGGTATATTTACTGTCGCCGTGGGGCGGGGAAGACATAAGTACCCGGAGCTGTTTTCAAAATCAGAAGCTGATCCCGGCCTCTACATTCACGCCGCTGAACTCCGCGCCCGCAAACCGGCCCGTCCAGGCGTCGCCGGTGTACCGCTGCCTGACGTATTCGACCTTGGTGAGGATGTTCCTGGAGAGGAACCAGCCGCCGCCGACGTTGAGGCGATCGATCTTCAGACCCTGGGGGGCATTCTCGGTAGCCTTCCCCCGCACGGTATTGTAGCGGCCGGCGAGGTAGAACTGCTCTTCGCTGCCGAAGCGGTAGACGAGTTCCGCGGCCAGTTGGGTGAAGGCGCCTTCCTTGCCGACTTCCGGCACGCTACTGACATTACTGCCGCCGGCCCGCTCGTAGACGCCGAAAAATTCGAGCCCCCGGTACTTTACGAAGGGAGTTACCTGCAGCGAAGTGAGCTTCACGAAGCGGGCGTTGTACCGACCCTCGAACTCGCCGCCCTGGGTAGTGCCGAGGGAGTCGGGCTGGGTGTGGAGTACGTTGTAGTAACGCCCGCCGGTACGGTCGCCGCCGTAGAGCCACGTGCCGGTGGAGGCACCTTGGTTGGTGTAGACGGAGGCGGTTAGGCGGACGCGCAAGTCCTCGTTGAACTGGTTATCCATCCCAACTTTGCCGTAGAAGGAGAGCTGGTTATC
Source organism: Lewinella sp. IMCC34191 (assembly GCF_003390935.1). Classification (GTDB taxonomy): domain Bacteria; phylum Bacteroidota; class Bacteroidia; order Chitinophagales; family Saprospiraceae; genus Neolewinella. The sequence continues at coordinate 261,830 of NZ_QNQZ01000001.1, forward strand.
GGTGTTTTCGTTTACCACCACGCTCTGATTGAGTTTGCCGTTGGTGACGCCGACGACGGCCAGGAGTCCGTTTTTCTGTAGGGTAAGCTGGCCGAAGGCCTCTGTGGAGAAGGCATCCATGATGTAGTTGCCGACGAAGGGATTGAAGACGACCCGCGCGTTGTCGCTGCGGCGGAAGTGGGTGTCCCCGAAGTTAAACTCGTCCAGGCCGATGGTGACGGTGGCGACTTCCATGAGCCCCGCCAGGAAACCGGGCTGGATGAAGTCGAGGCGATCGATCTGGAGATGGCCGCCTTTAACCCAGGCGTCCTCGTGGTGCCGGGACGAGAGGTAGGTGGTGAGGTGCATGCGCACGCCGTCCAGTAGCTGTACGTCGAGGTTAAGATTGGCAACGGGTAAGTTGAAATTGGTGCCGAGCTCGACCAGGCTGTTGGCGTCGTTGGACTGGTTTATGCTCTGGAACTGCATCGCGAAGTCCCCGCCCACCTGTACCCGGACGCCTTGGAAGGGAACCGTATCGGCCTTGCTGGTTTCGAAAACGTTGAGACCGCGCCCGTCGTTGGGGCGAAAGAACTGCAGATCGGGTTGCTGGGCGTAGAGGACCGTACCGAGCGTACCGAGAATTAATAGGAGTACACTTCTCATGGTAGTTGATTGAGGGGGGGTAGTAGAAAGGGGAAGAGGCTAGACGCCGGCATTCTTCCGGTAATCGACCGAGAACTCGAGAGTAAGGTCATCGCCGCACTTCATGACACCCAGGAGGAAGGTGGGGGGATCTACGCCGTAGTCGGTCATTTTCAGGTCGTAGGAGCCGCGGCAGGTGACCGTGCCGTCTTGGTCGACGGACAAGTGGACGTCCATTACAATATCCCGGGTCGTACCCGCAATGGTAAGTTTCCCTTTGGTCTTCAGCAGGAATCCACCGGTTTCGGGGGATACGGCGGCGGAAGCCAGCAGGTAGTCGATCCGCTCGTATTCTTCGGCCCGCAGGGCGTCGTAGGCGTTGTTGTCCATGCTGTTGCTTTCGCTGCGTAGGTCCTTGACGGCCAGGGAGAAGGTCAGTGCGGGCAGGGCGGTGAGTTCCTGTGCGTTGCCGGGGGAAAAGACGAACTCCGCCTCCCCGGTTACGGAACTGGCCTTCATTTCCCAATCATGGACGGTGGAGGTGCCGAGCAAGCGGACGTTGACGTCCCGGTCGCCGGCGACCGCGTAAGTGGCCTGGGCGTTGGCGGCGGGACTGACGCCTAGCATGCAAAGTAAGAGCAGGGGTAGCGTCGTAATGGGATACTTCATATTTAAGTTGGTTGGTTAGGAACCTAAAAGTACCGGGCTACCCCCGCCGGACTGCTGATGCAGATCATTGCCGCCGCTGATGTAGCACAGGGGAGGGGCCGCGTCGTCGACCGACGCGCCTTCGACCTGGCCCACGCTGCGTCAGATGCCCGCAATCAACGCGTTCTTCCCGGCGGTCGGATCCCGGGGTAAAATGACGGCCCGCGATCGCAGCCACGAGGTATCCGAAGCCTTACGGAACCTGCTATTGCAGTTTGGTACCCCGATGGGGGGTCCTACTATGTGATGCTGCCGTATACCCGGAGGTGCTTGGGTTCGCTCCGAGGTTCTGCGCTTAAACCAGCAAACCCCGCAGCTCCATCCCCGCCGTGGCGCTCCTGGAGGTCGCCGAGGACGAGGGCGGTGCGCCGGCGTACGCTGTCTTAGTCCTGGTTGACGAGGTGGCCGCTCTCCCGCACAACCCGGCCGGTCAGCAGGTGCAGGAGGGCTTGGGAGATAGCCCGGTCGGTACTTAGAAACTCGCGGAGGCGGGGGCACTTCAGCTGACCTCTTTCCAGTTGATTGAGCGCCAGATTAATTTTGGTCAAAACGCCACCCAAGGACCACTGGTGAAATTAGGAGTACACCGCGCTCCAGGCCGGAAATCTAGTCTGGGAAAGGTTGCGCCATTGGCAACCCGTACGGGTGATGTAAAGAATCGCATCGAAAACGCGTCTCAGCCACAGCCTTCGTTTGCGACCACAGTTCAAGAATTGCTTTATAACTTCCCACTGGCTGTTGGTCAGCGGGGTGTAACGCCTTTGCATGTTTTTACTCGGTTTAGTCACCTTTCAAAACAGACCAGCAGCCACTTTTATCGGCTCAGATATATTCCGACACAAGCTCTAATAAGAGAATAAAGCAAATGCATTCTCCGTCAAATCCTTTTTTGACACGAGGCAATTGCTGACCTTACGTAGCCGTAAAACGCTGCCGCCACTTCACCGCCCGTGCTTCCGACATGATCACTTCTTCATCTTCCGTTCCCACGCTGAGCAAGTAACGACCCCGACTGAGGGAGCGGAAGTGCCGGATGGCGGACACCCGGACGATCTCCGAACGGCTGCAGCGGAAGAACGCGTCCGGGGGCAGGCGTTTTTCAAGTTCCCGGAGCGGCAGGCGCAGCAGCGAAGTGCCGTCCCCGTGGTAAAGGCGGACGTAGTGGTCGTACGCCCGGACCAGGTAAATTGCGTCGGTAGCTACGAAGCGGCCGCCCTGCTTGTCCTCCACGTAGAGCGGATCCTGTTCCGGAGGGCCGGCAAGGAGTTCCCGTACCCGTTCCAGGGCCATTGCGAGTCGGTCGGGCGTAACCGGCTTGGGCAGGTAGTCGACCGCCTGCACCGTAAAGGCCCGTACCGCATTGGCGTCGAAGGCGGAAACGACCACGACCAGGGGTGGATCGGGGAGCAGGTCAAACAGGGAGAAACCGTTGGCCTCCGGCATCTGGATGTCGAGGAAAACAACGTCCGGGCGGTGCGCCCGAACGGCCGCGACGGCACCGGTCACCGAAGCGGCCTCGCCCACCACCTGACAACCGCCCGCTTCCGCGAGCAGGGCGGCGAGCTCCACCCGCGCCAATCGCTCGTCGTCGACCACCAAGCAACGTAGATTCATCATCAGCGGGGCAGTTTTAGCGTGGCCACCACTTGCGGGCTTCCCGTGGCATCAACGGGCTCCAGCGTCAGGCTGGCCCGGCTTCCGTAGTGCAGCGCCAGGCGCTGCCGCAGGTTGCTGAGCCCCCGCCCCCGACCGCCCGTGGGGTAGTCGCCGTCGTTCGTTACTTCAATAGCCCAGTCCACTCGGGTCGATCGCACCCTGACGGCGATGCATCCGCCGCCCGGGCGCCGGGAAATGCCGTGCTTCACGGCGTTCTCCACGAGGGTGTGCAGGCTCAAGGGAGGGAGCCGGTAGCTTTCGCAACCGGACGGTAGCTGCCAGTCCACCACCAGCCGCTCCTCGAAGCGGAGTTGTTCCAGCGCCAGGTATTCGCGCACCAGCGCCAGTTCCGCGGCCAGCGTGATCTCCCCGCCGCCTTCCTGCCGGAGCGACTGGCGGAGCAGCGCCGCCAAGTGATCAATGGCCGTTCGGGCCCGCCCCGGATCCTCCCGGGTAAGGGCCTTAATGCTGTTCAGGGCATTGAAGAGAAAGTGGGGGTTGAGTTCCCCCGTTAGTTTGGTCAGCCGCGCTTCGGTGACCAGCTGCGCCTGACGTGCGGCCTCGGCGGCGTGCAGGGCGCTCTGGCGTGCGAGGTGGTACCCGTGGAAGGCCAGCAGCCAGATGGCGAGGTAGCGCGCTCCGCCGCTTAGGGCCCCCGGTACGACGGTCAGGAAGCCCCCGTAGGCGTCGGTGCGGAGCACGCGGTAGCCTACCCAGGTCATCAGCATGTACTGGGCTACCAGGACGAGCCAGGCGGTCAGCACGACCGGAAGGATGCGGGGCAGGGGAAGTTGCGTCCATCCGTGGACCCGGGCCGTGCGGGCGTAGAGGTGCGTCGCCCCGATCTGCCAGCCTACCTGGGCCAGGAGAAGCGGAACGGCAATGAACCCCAGGTAGTACGGATCGGTGTAGTATGACCAGTACAGCCCCACCAAACTCCAGCCGATGAGTTGACAGTACCAGTAGGCCCGGTGCTCGCGTTGTTTCGCTTCGATACGCAAAAGTAGCATTCCCCGGCCCGCCCCAAAAGGCCCGGCACCCGCATCCGCGCCTGTACGACCCGCCTTCACGTCATTTCCCTTCCGGGGTGGGGGAGAAGCTTGCATATTCGGGCCATGAGATATCTAATCCCCCTGTTTTTACTGTGCGTTTTTGTCCAATCCTGCGCCGTTCGGCACTCCCCACCACCGCCGGCCCAGAGCCCGGCCGCAGCCTACCTCGACGAGTTCTTTACCGTCGTCAGTAGGCTGGCGCTGGACCACGAACGGTTCGACTGGGTAGCCCTGCGCCAACGCGCCGATAGCCTTGCGCGGGGGGCAACGACCACTTCGGAAACCTATCCCGCCCTCCGGGATATCCTGGGGCGGGTGAATCGGCACTCCTTCCTGATGGATCCCGGTAGAACGGAGCGCTGGCAATCGGGCGGGGGAGACGAAGAAGCGGCCGGAGGTATCCAGGATATTTCCCAGGCCACCGGTCATGTCATCAGCCCGGAGGTGAGCTACGTGTCCGTTCCCATGGTCCACACCGGTCACGGCCCGACGATGCAGCACTTTGCCGATTCGTTGCAGTCCCTTATTGCCCGACTGGACGGTCCCAACACGACCGGCTGGGTGGTCGACCTGCGGGGGAACGGCGGCGGAAATTGCTGGCCGATGCTCACGGGCCTGGGGCCCATTCTCGGCGAAGGGACCGCCGGCTACTTCATGGATCGGGACGGCCGCCACGCTGATTCCTGGGGGTACCGCAAGGGTGCTTCGGTACAGAAAGGCCGGCGGATGGTGGAGGTGAGCGGTACTCCCTACCAACTACACCACCCGCATCCCCGCGTAGCGGTACTGACGGACGGCCGAACCGGAAGTTCCGGGGAGGTCGTTACGGTGTCTTTCCGTGGGCGGCCCGACACCCGGAGTTTCGGCACGGCGACGGCGGGCTATTCCACGACCAATTTTACCCATTATATGTCCGACGGCGCCCTGCTGAACCTGACCGTTTCCGTATACGGCGACCGGAAGAAACACGCCTACGGAAAGGAGATCGTGCCCGACGTCGTGACCGAGGATCCCCTTGCGGAAGCGAAAGCGTGGCTGGACGCCATGCAGCAGTCGGGTAAATAGCGGCTGCTCGGTCCGGGAAGTCATACTGACACGCTTACCCTATATTGGAAACTATGCTCGATCCCCTGACCTGGAGGTACGCGGAAACCACCGCGCTATTGACCCGCTGCGCCGGCTACCCCTGTTCCCTGCTGCTGCTCCTCATTTTTGCGCTTGGCTGCTCGCCCGACCGGGAAGAACCTGCGTCCGAGATTCGCATCGTTTCCGAGCTGCCCGTTTCGATCCGGCGGCTAATTACCGAGTCAGCGGTGGCGGAAGACACGACTGAGTTTACCATCCGGGATACCACGCCCGCCGTACCCAAAATGTACACCGTCACCCTAGGGACTTCCGATTCTTCCTTCGTGATCACCAATCTGACGGGACGTTCGCGCGAGATCCGCATTGCCGGCGACAGCAGCTGGACCAGCACCCTGGCCTTTGATGCCGCCTTCAACCGACTGCAGTACGAGCGCTTGGCCATCATTCAGGGCTATTCCGGGGCGGTGTTCACCGCCGACGATCCGGTAGGTGCCATGGCGTACGGCGATAGCATGGTCGCGGCGGTTTCCGCGCTGGTGGAGCGCAACTACTCCGATCTGGACGCCGCGGAACGCGCTTTGCTGGTCGACAAATCCAGGCAGAACATTCAGTCCTTTCAGTACTTCTACGCCATTACGGCAAACAACCTGGCCGCCAATCATCCCGCGCTGGATTTTTCGGACGCCAGCGACGTAACGGACACCCTGAACTACCTGCTGCCGGACAACGCCGTGAAGCGGCTGGAGTTGGAATACCTGCGCCGGCACGACAGCCTCGGAATCGACCGCTTTTTCACCTTCATCTCCGAACGGGTGCCGCCTAAAGACTTACGCTGGCTTTACCAGAGCGTCTACCTGAACGAATTGCTCTCCGGCGGCGGTTATCTGCTCACCCGCACTGAGCCGGCCACGGCCATTCGGGCGGTGACGGAGTTCATGGAGGACGACGCAGCGAATCCCTACCGCGATCTCTACCGTTCCGCGTATGCGCGTACCCTCTCCGCCGCGGAGGGCGAAGCGGCCGCGGATATCCGATTGGTCAACGCCAACGGAGACACCCTTTCGCTTCTTGAGGTAGCGGATGGTCCGCTTCTCCTGGATTTCTGGGCTACCTGGTGCGCGCCGTGCATTGCGGAGAAGCCGCAAATTCAGGCACTCGCCGGTTACGCGCGAGAGGAAGATCTCCTGACGGTCGTCAGCATCTCAGTCGACGAACGCGATGCTCCGTGGACGGCCTACCTCAGCAAGAACCGTGACGCCCTGGTCCCGCACGAGTACCGCGCTACCGACGTGGCGGCGGTGCGCGAAGCCTTCCACATTACCGGCATCCCCCGAAAGGTACTGCTGGACGCCGGAGGGCGCATCCAGGTATCCCGGGTGGAAAGTCTGAATCCGTTACATTTCGCAGACCTCTTGGAGCATTCTCGCTGAATACGGTTCACGACCAAGTATTTTCGAACCGCAATGGTCACCTGCTAACGAGGTTCTGAAGTACGATGACTATTGTCCTAATTTTTGCAATTGCCACTTTGCGTGCTCGTTCCCCGGAAACAGCGTCAGCGACCGCTTGAAGTGTTGGATGGCCCGGTCTCTCAGTCCGCGGTGGAGGCACACCGTGGCCAGGCTATCGTGTAGGTTAGCCGACGCCGGGTAGCGGTCGACGGCGAAGTCAAGTACTGCCGTACCATCCCGCTGCTCCGATACGTCACCACTCAGGCCGAGCTGTAGCCCGACGGTATTGAGCACTCCCTCGGGTAGGGCGAACCCCGGATGGTGCCGCCGAAGATCTAAGTATACGCTGTCAATGTGTTCAAAGCCCCTTTCCCGTACGCGATCGAAAAAAGCGGCCGCCCCGGGTACGGACGCGGGGGAGGTTGAGGTAGAGCGGTTGATCAGCTGCTGGCCGGTCCCGACGATCTCCGCTACGTAGGCAGTGTCATCCCACCCTTGCTGCGGCGCGTATTGCTCCATGTGGCGAAGCGTGGTAAGCACGGCTTCGCAAAGCCCGGCGTACCCCAGGTGAATGCGTTCGGCCGGACGGTCCTGCCGCTCGTCCCGGGGCGCAAACAGTATACCGTAGCTGGCGAACTGGCCGTGCGTAAGGTCCGGCGCTTCGAACTCGTAGGCGGGGACGTCGTGCAGGGAATCCAGAAACGCGAAGCGCTCTGCGAGACTGGGGTCGATTCCGTCCGCCACCATCACCGTGTCCGGGATGGGCTTCTGCCGAAAATGAACGAAGGGCACCCGGAAACGGCCCGGATCAAAACCGGGGAGCCCCGCCGCGACCGGTAAATTGTACTTAATCGTGCCGTCCAAACTAATCACCCCGTCGACGAAGCGGTTCGCCATGGCGAAGGGGACATTGCTTAACCCCCCAAAACTGAACCCGATCGTGTAGACCCGCTCAAGGTCGGCCTGCTGCAGTCCCGCAGCGAGGCCGAACAGATACTCCAGGTCGCGTTGCTGGGCGGCGGCATCCTCCACGGTTCCCCCGGTCAGCCGGAGGGTTCGCGCGCCGCGTGAGGGCGCCGCGAGAACCAGGTAGCCGTGACTGGCCAAATACTCACAGAGCATAAAGTTTTCACTGGAGGAAGCCTGATAGCTGGGGGCGTACAGCACCACCGGGAAGCGATCCGGCACCGGGCTTGCCGCGCGGAATGCCTGCGTGGGGTAGGTGGCGTTTCGTTCGGTAACCGCATTGCGCGGGTAGTAGAACCAGTCGAAAATGTATTCCACCGGTAGTTCCTCCCATTCTTCTTCCTCCTTGAGCACCGCCAGGTAGTCGCTAACGGTCATGCGTATCCGTCCCGGTCCGTTTGCGGGATACCAGCGGCTCACGGGAATCTCCCGAAACTGGAGGTCTTCGGTGTAGTCCTGTTCCCGGCGGTATACGCGGCTGCTGTCGATCCTAACCTGGTGATCAAAACCAACGGCAAAGTCACCGTAGGTCAGCAGACTGTTGACATAGTCTGCCTGTGCGCCGAGGGTGGTGAAGTTTACCATCACGAACAGGGCCAGTAATCGAAGCTGGGTAAATGGTGGCTGACAGCGTAGTAGCATAGAAGTCCGGGTTAGATTATAATGATACCCCGGATTCTCCGAACACGCCGGCTGCACTATTTAGATCTACCCTAGCAGATAGTGGTCCGCAATCTATACCGGCACGAAGCTGAGCCTCCCGCGAAAATAGATGGTGGGCCGGCTACTCTTCCTTTTGCTGCCCCTTTTGCTCCTGCTCGCCTGCGGGCCGCCGGTCATTCCGCTGCAGCGCGATTTCCGGTTTGCCCTGGAGCAGGTGGAGCGGCAGCGGACGCCGCGGACTCGCTCCGTGGAGCGGCTGCTGGCAACCTTCGACGCGGCACATTCCGCCGACTACCGGGCGGCGCGCCAACTGGACTCCACCGCCGGCGCCGACCGCTGGCCGGAGCTGTATACGCTGTACCGGGAAATGCACGAGCGGCTCGCCGCCGTAGTCGACTACTTCCCCCCTCAACGCCCCCACCGACTACCGGGGTGGCTACGGTCTCCGGGAACTGGAGCGGCGCACCGAAGACGCCCGACTCGCCGCGGGGCAGTACTATTTGGCACGCATCGATGCCGGCACCCGGGCCGCCCGGGCGGGGGACAAGGCGGCGGCCCGCCGAGGTTACTACGATCTCGAGCAAGCGCTGTACTTCCTGCCCGAGCGGCTGAATGACTTCGCATCCTTGCGCGGGGAGCTGCGCTTTCTCGGTACCGTGCGGATCGTGGTGCGCATCACCGGGGAAGCCGAACTCGTCAACGCCGCCATTGACCTGGGCACCTTCGACGTCGGTGCGGAGGACGACTGGCTGGTCATCGACTTCCGGGAGACCGGCATCCCGCCCGACTACACCGCCGACCTGCAACCCACCAGCTTCTACGAATACGGTCCGCGAGAGGACTCGGACGTTACGATCTACCAGGAGGAGGTGCTGGACTACGTCGAAAAGATCGAATACGAAGAGCGGATCAACGACTCCACCGTTGTCTTGAAGGTAAAGGAGATCGAGCACTATAAAACCATCGAGGGTAGGGTGGAGGAGATCACGCAGTCCTACACGGTAACCGTAACCGGGGAATTGGGTGTCTACGCCGCCGGGGGCGGCGTGGTCCGCTTTCCCGAATGGATCCAAGGGACCGCAAGCTGGGAAAACGAATACAGCGTATGCGGCGGTGACCGCGACGCCCTCCCCGCCTTTGCCTGCTCGGGGTCGTCGGACTGGCCGCCGCGTTTTGCGCAGATGCTGGAAAGGGCGCTGCATCAGCTGCGGCACCAGAGCCTGGACCGGCTATGTGGAGTTCTCCTTTTGCCGCACTAATCATGGAGTCCCCGGTAATGGACGCGGATGATCACCAAGGGATACAAATGCTTGGCAAAGGCTGTTGGCCGGGGATCGCTTATTTCCTGCGCGCCGCCGCAAAAACGGGCACGCCGAAGCCCTACCGCCGGGTGATCGCTAGCCTGAGTTGAGAATGACCGCATACTACTGCCCGTAAGAATATCCCGTATCTTTTTCCCAAGCTTATCGATCATGGTTTCAGCCTCTCTACCGCGCTACTGGGTTCTCCTCTTCATCTGCTGTATCAGCGCCGGCCTCCCGGCCCAGCAACTCGCCTTCCCCACCGCCGAGGGCTACGGGAAATTCGCGCTCGGGGGGCGGGGCGGCGTGGTCTACACCGTCACGAACCTCCACGACGCCGGGCCGGGTAGCCTCCGGGCGGCGGTGGAAGCCCCGGGGCCGCGAACGGTGGTTTTCCGGGTGAGCGGGAACGTCGAGCTGGAGAGTCCCCTGACCGTCCGCCATCCGTACCTTACGATCGCGGGGCAGACAGCCCCCGGCGCGGGCATCTGTCTGAAGAATTACCCCCTGAACATCGACGCCGACCACATCATCGTCCGCTACCTGCGCATCCGCCCGGGCGACGTTTCCGGTCGGGATTACGACGCCGTCTCCGGACGCTACCACAAGCACGTTATCCTGGATCACCTGTCGGCGAGCTGGAGCGTGGACGAGACGCTGTCCGTCTACCACTGCGATAGCATCACGGTGCAGTGGTCGATGATCACGGAAAGCATGTACGACTCCAATCACGAGAAGGGCACCCACGGCTTCGGGGGGATCTGGGGGTCGAACCACGGGAGCTACCACCACAACTTACTGGCCCACCACAGCAGCCGCAACCCCCGCATGGCCTCGGGCTCTGGCTACACCGATTTCCGCAACAACGTCATCTACAACTGGGGGTACAACAGCACCTACGGGGGAGAGGCCAGTCAGGTAGGCAACGACGCCTTCAACTTCTCGACCTTCAACGTGGTCGCCAACTACTACCGACCCGGCCCGGCGACGCTACCGGGGGAGGGGAGGCACCGCATCGTCAATCCCTCAGCCCGCGGTGCGGCGGATTACGGCCGGTGGTACGTAGCCGGCAACGTGATGGAAGAGAACGAGACGGTAACCGCCGACAACTGGAACGGCGGCGTGCAAACCGACCTGCCCCTCGATAGTCTCCGCCTCCCGGATCCCTGGCCGGCGATGCCGGTGACCGCGCACTTCGCGCGGGAAGCTTTGGCCGTCGTGCTGGACAGCGCCGGGGCGATCTTACCGCGGCGCGACACGGTCGATACCCGCATCGTTCGGGACGTCCGCAGCGGTGGGGCCACCTACGGGGGCGGTAGCTACCGGCGCGACCACCCGGAGGTTGGAGCCAACACCGTCACCGGCATCATCGACACCCAGCGGGACGTAGGGGGATGGCCCGCGCTTCCCACCGGTCCGGTCCCGGCAGACGCCGACCGGGACGGTATGCCCGATGCCTGGGAGGATCGCCACGGCCTGGACAAGGATAATCCCGCGGACCGCAATACGGTAGCTCCGGATGGGTATACGATGCTGGAAAAGTATTTGAACGGGATCCGGTAGGGTGGGGAGCGGCCGGGGGGAGAATAGTGGTGGCCCGTCCTTCGGCTCTTCCGTGCGATAGGTGATTGTTTCCTTTTCCGGCGAGACCGGTGGTTTCCGTCGGCTTCATCCTGCGGGGGTCCCTCATTCGGTTGCTGAGTACAGCACCAAGCCCGGAAACTGACCGAAGAATTCCCACTCTCAAAGCAGCCGGGGCGATTTTTAGTAGGCTCCTTGCACGCTAGCCCGTCGGAGGAATGGGGCGTAGGTTCCGGAGCGGGCCAACTACGGCTTGACGAAGATCATACAGTGCTGCCAGGGGAGGTTATCGATGTTCTCCCGCAGCGTTAGACCGACGGCTTCCATCTCCCGTACGGCCTGTGCTTCCGACATTTTATTCAGGCGTTTAATGGGCACCGAGGGGTCTTCCATGCGGTACTACAGCAGGACGAAGCGCCCGCCCGGCCGCAGAGCGCTGACGATGGTTTGCATCATTTCCCGGGGGTAGGCGAGCTCGTGGTACACGTCCACCATGATGGCTAGGTCGACGGAGTTGGCTTCCAGCTGCGGACTGCTTTCGGTGGCCCGGATCAGCTCCACCTTATTGATGCCCTCCCGCTCGATCCGCTGCCGCATAAGGTCCAGCATTTCGGGTTGGATGTCGACGGCGTACACCTTCCCCTGCGGTGCCTTTTCGGCCATACGAAAGCTGTAGTAGCCGGAGCCGGCCCCGATGTCGGCAATCTCCTCGTCGGCCTGTATGTCCATATTGTCGATGGCCTGGCTGACGTTTTCCTCCGCCTCCCGCTCGGGCCGCTCCAGCCAGTCGGCGGCGAGGTGGCCCATGACGTGGCTGATCTCCCGGCTGAGGTAGTACTTGCCGGTACCGTCGCGCGAAGGAGATTGGAAGGTATATGGCGCGGTGTCTTCCGGCGGCGGCGGATCGGCTTGCGCGGTGCAGCCGGTACAAACGGCCAGGTAGAACAGGAGGGGGAGAAGGCGGAGGGGCACGATCGGATGGTTTTTCAGGAAAGGCGAACGAAGTTATTATGGTTATTCCCTTTCCTCGGGCAACTTCGAATGGTAGAATAGGAGGCAGGGGTTCATGCAAATCCCTACGGTAGCTCTTTCCATTCCCCGACGTATTCCAGGGTGAGCATTAGCTTTACCTCAGCCGGATAACCGATAATCTTATGATCCGCGCAATGAGGTAGGATTAGCAGCTCCCAACTGCCCCGTATGGCGTTTGGTACAGCACGTTCCCCTTCGCATCCAGCTTCCGGCTTACTTCCCGTTGCAGGTCTTCGTACGTCCACGACGCGAGCTCCTTGGCGTAATCCAGAATCTGCGCGATCACCTACCGCCTCGCCTGCGGATTCCGCCACAGCTTGGCCTCGACGTTGCACAACTCCCCGTCGGGCGTCACCATCAGTATATCCAGCGGACCGGCAGGCGTGCGCAATTCCGTACAGATCGCCAAGCACGGATTGAACGACTCGTCATTGTCACTGAACGGCAGCAGGTCCGGGCATTCGAATACGGTTTGCTGAATAAACAGCTCGCTGGGCGGATCGACCTTTTCGAAGGCCTGCGTTGAGCCGTTCTGGAGAAGTAGGGGGGTGCCGTAGGCGCTTTTCTTCATAATAGCGATGTTACTCGTGGGCGCGTGCACCATAATTAGCCAGGTCCAGCTACCGTGCAGGGTTGTCCGCGCCGGACGAAAATAGAGCGCCTGATTGCAACTAGGCGGCTGCTTATCGACCAAAACTCGAATCGACATAAAGCACGCATACTCGAATTGCATTAATTGGGCGACGGAGCGCAGGAAAAATAGCTGCTCGGTAGACCGAAGGCTTTTGCCAAACCAGCGAGGCACTTTGAAATTCAAGCTATAAAAAACGCTTCGACTGTCAACCGGTCCCCAGCGGGAGTCTAGAAATTAGCCCGCATTTGGCTAGCTGACGACATAGGTCCTAAGACGATTGTCGCATTATAGTCTTCCGATACGAATAGCATAGCTTTTAAACCGGACATGGGAATCGCTGGCAATCTCTTGTTACCCTATCCAGGACGGAATTACTTTCGAAGTCCAGTTGGACGACAAACGTGGTCACAGTTACTCGTTGGTTTTACCCGCTTACAAAGCCGACGAATTTCGCCGTGCCGTGCAAAAATACCGGAGATAAGGAGCATTTCGGAAGAAATATGAAAGGTTGCCGGGAAGATTTGAAAGGTTTTTGGAAGCAAGTGACATGCTGCCCCACTTTACAAGTATTCACGATCTAGCTGGCCTTCTACCCGGCTGATCATCACCCGTTAAATAGGAGCTACTCACTGTAAATTGTTAAGAGAGACCGAGATCCTTTAGATTTAACTTTAAGTGTCAGATCAGGAAGAGAAAACTTACTGCCACTAATCCTATGGATATAAACATCATTGATAAAAAGAGAGGCTATTCCACGGTTAACGTCAAGTTGTATCTTATTTACGGTAGTAAGTAGTCTTTCCTTAGCAAAGCTTTCATGGCAGTTATTACCAATTGCGGTATCTGTTATTTGAATAGCTGATGATTGACATTCACAAAAGTTGAAAAGATTTCCATTTACGACTAATCCATATGTGCTATCAACAGTTTCACCAAACTCCAAGATGTCAGCGACTATTGTATAATCAGCTCCGATATCAGCGAAAGTCGTGACATCAAATGGGTTATTCTCCTCGTCAACTTCAAGCTCCTCTGAAAAAACTACGGTTTTATCGCCAATAGTTGCCGGAATAGGAGATTCGGCCCAGAGATTATCTACCGGGTCAATTCCAAACAGCTCATCTAAATAGTAGTCTCTCCATATATCAGAGGTATAAATTTGCTGGCACTGTGCAATTTCAGGGTCATGCATCATACTTTGGCAAATGCCTTGTCTATTCTTATGATTCAGGTGCTCCCGATTTAGAATACAGTGTCCTAACTCATGAAATATTAATAATTTCCGAACGCACGCATTAGCCGATTGCCAGTAATCAATATCCAACGCGATCCTTTTCCTGCTAGATGACAGGCATCGGCCGACTGCCCCCTCTGGTAAATCTTCAAAGGAAACCATTAGATTATAATCTTCTCTATCTAAATTAAGCCCTCTAAGATTTGCTTCCTTAAAAAACTCTTCGACATAGATTTCTGTTGCCGGGTCTATAATTTGATTCGTATTCTTATCGCACGATGAAACCATGAATAGGAGGGCTAGAATATATATCCTGGCAAAATAGTTATTGATCGATTCCATTTATCAATATATGTTGGCTCTCAGGTCAGTATAGAGCATTTTCTATACTCACCTGAGTGGAGGTGCTCAAAATAGTAGACAGCAACTTCGCTGAAGGTCTGACTAGTTGAGATGTTGCGTTCTTGCTTCGTAGGTCTGCCGGACCGTTAGGCCCCGCAGGGTAGTATGGATACGGTTCGTGTTGTACCAGCCTTCGATGTAATCAAAGATAACGCACCAGGCCTGGTGGGGACTATGGTACTGATGCCGGTCGATACACTCGGTTTTAATCGTTTTGAAAAAGGACTCCGCTACGGCGTTATCCCCGCAGTTTCCTTTGCGGGACATGCTCTGGGTAGCTCCCACGGCCGCTAACTCCTCGCGGAAGCTACCGCAGCTGTACTGCGAGCCGCGATCCGAATGGAAGACCAGATCGTCTTCCGGTTTACGTCTGGCTACGGCCCTTTTGAGCGCGGCGACCGTCGTTGCCTGAGCGGTCATCTCATCGCTGATCACCCAGCTGACGATCGCCCGATCCGCCAGGTCTAAGACGATGGTGAGGTAGTGCCACTGGTGATCCACCTCGAAGTAGGTGATGTCGCTGACCCACTTGGTGGCTGGTCGCTCCGCCGTGAAGTCGCGATCTAAAACGTTATCCGCTACGGGCATATCGTGCGCAGAATCCGTCGTGGCTATCCAGCGTTTCTTACGCTTGGGGCTACGGAGGCCTTTACGCCGCATACGCCGGCCTACGGTAGCCCGTGAGACACGGATGCCTTGCTTAATTAGATCGTACCAAATCCGGGGGCTACCGTAAGTTTCCCGGCTGGTTTCGAACGCGCGTTGGATCAGTCCGTCCAGGTTGTCATCCAGCCGTTCGACCTCCTCCAAATGCTTGTACCACCGGTAATAGCCACTGCGGCTTACGCCCAGGACCTGACACATCTTCTCAACGGGAAATTCCAACCGGTGATCCATTATTAATTGGTAGATTTCACGTCGCTCTTGGAGAAGATGCCGATGGCCTTTTTTAAGATGTCCCGTTCCAGTTCGGTTTCACGTAACTGTTTTTTGAGTCGGGCAATCTGGCGCTCCTCTTCGGTCATTGTCTTAATCCCTTGACCGGAGGTTTCGATGTTGTTAGAGTGGCGAAATTCCTGTCGCCAGCGGGATAACGTAGTGGCCGAAATACCGAACCGATCGGCCACCTCGGTTACCATGGTATCGGGCTCGAAGCTCAGTTTTATTATTTCCAGGCGCTCCTCCCGGGTGAATCGCTTGCGTAGTTTTGACATGATGTCGGGTTAAGGATTTGAAAGTAGTAATCTTTACAACCCGAAGTCACTGTCCATTTATTTGAGCACCTCCAACGGAGAAATTCGTTACGCTAAAGTTGCTTTCGCCCTCTACGCAGTACACAGCCCGTGAACCGCCCGTGGTGATGACGCTCATGGCCCGTTTGCCCCGCAGGACGTTGCCTTGCTCGCCGTATTCCAACACCCGGTCGATCAGCACGCGGTTCACCCGGGATTACTCGAATTTGGGATGGGCGAAGAGAATCAGGATGCACGATAAGGTGGTGGGGTTATGCCTGTCTAGTATCGTTGCTCTGCGCGATAAGCCGCGTGTAGGCCAGGGGGGGCGAAGCCTAATACCGGATGTAGAGACCACCGGGTAAACGACGGGACCGGTCGCAGGAAAGATGGAGCCCGGATCGACCGATCAGAGCCCGCTAATCGAACTATGGCACCACAACACGGGCGTATTTCCGGTTGTAACTACGGCCGGTGAGCGCGTACATGGTCCGCGTGTGCGGGTCGTAGTTGGCGGCGGAGACGCCGTATCCGTAGCGGGTATCGTCGAAGACGTCGATGAGCCCTTCCGCTACCGTGTTGTCCGGTCCGATCTTCAGGCACCGCAGGACGACGTTCCCTTTTGCAAAATTCTTCTTCGTGCGCGGCCGACTGTCGATGTGTCCCATTTGTTCCCGGGAGCTGTGGAAGATGAGCAGGAGGGTATCGGCCTGGGTGGCTGCGAACGTTCCGGCCGATGTGAAACTGGTAAATACATTCCAGTCCATGCGGTGGGGAACGGGCCGTACCCAGGCGATCTCACCCGTAGACCCGAAGCGCAAAATCAGCTGGTCGGAGAAGGTGTGGATGTCCAACGCCCTCCCGCTGGGGGAGGTAATGTCCCGCCGGCCGTACGTTTCCAGATGCAGGTAGCCGCCGCCGTCAGCCGTCTGGAGCAGGTGCCAGATGCCGCCTTGGGCAAGATAATCGCGGGCGAACGTAGCGGTTTCTTCCTGCGCCGCCGCCGGCCGTAACCAGTTTTCCTCGGTAGCGGTGATGCGTTGCTCCATGGTGAAGACCGGCAAAAGGGTTTCGCGGTCGAAGCGATGCAGGTAAATACCGAGGGCCCCCGACCCCGCCCGGTCGTAGAGGATGCCCGTCAGGGAAAGGGTATTCCCTTGGTCGATCCAGAGCAGGGGATCCGCCGCGCTACCGAGTTCCGGGGTGATTTCGCGTTCGGTGGTTTGATTTCCCCCCTGGGTGACCGCATAGATGTAGCGATGGCGGTCGTTAGGGTCGCTGCGCCGTTCGTTGGCAGGCTGCTCGTAGCCGATCAGGTACAGATTTCCCGCCGGGTCCAATTCCGCGTGGGCGATAATGCGTTCGTTGCTCCCCTCGCGTGTAGGCACAATGTGGGTGTACAGCAGTTGCTGTCGGGCATCCAGTACTTCGTAGATGCGATCCTGCCGGCCTCCGCTATTCGCCGTTCTCGATTCGTAGCTGACAACGACCATTCCGGATGCGTTCGCCTGGCTAACGGCATACCGACCCTCGCGACCGACCTCTTGCCGGGGTAACCGCCGTAGCACACGGCCCTCGCCGACTAATTCGAGCGTCGCACCGTCCACGGTGTAGACCACCAGCCACTGTTCCTTGGACTTCTTATCGTAAACGGAGCCAAAAGCGTAGAAATCGTCCTCGATTCGCGTCACCCGATTGGCGGCGAAATCCGCCTTTCCGTATTTCTCCGGCAGTACGAGGACTCGATCAGCCGAAAGATCGGCCGATACCGCGCGAATAGTTGGTTTGAAAAACGAGGAAAGGCCCTCCATGCGTTGACAAACATAGTAGTAGGAATCGCCGATTCTTCCCAGCGTGTCGTAGATGTTTTCAGGGCCGCGCTTATTGAGATTCTCCAATTCCGGACCGAGTTCCAGCTCCGTATGCAAGCCGGATTGTTGCGCGGACAGGGCGGTGTACAGTACGACGGCAAACGTCAGCAGGTAAAAACGCATAGCGAGGTGGGGGTGAGGATCAAGGCAAGAATATCTGTAGAACGAAAGTACGCAACCCCAGGTGCTTGTTAATTCGGTATTCGGCGCCTCGGACAGATGGGAGGCCCGCTACCGTGGCTGTTCGGCATACCGTACGGATGTTTGCACATGGACACCAGACAGGTGATGGGATTGAGGCTCGCCTAATCTTGCTTGTTCCGAATAGGCAGATTACCTGCGCCCCGCCGCCCGAATTAAACAGCTCTACGCCAACACCTCCCCGATCACCCGCCCCGCCACGTCCGTCAGCCGGAAATCGCGGCCCTGGAAGGCGTAGGTGAATTTCTCGTGGTCGAAGCCCATAAGCTTGAGCACGGTAGCCTGTACGTCGTGTACGTGAGCGCGGTCGCGCACGCCGGCATAGCCGATCTCGTCGGTCTCCCCGTAGACCGCGCCGGGTTTGACGCCGCCGCCCGCCATCCACATCGTGAAGGCCTCGCCGTGGTGGTCGCGGCCCAGATAGGGCATCTCCACGCCACCGCGGTTTTCGCGCATGGGGGTACGGCCGAACTCACCGCCCCACACCACCAGGGTATCTTCCAGCATGCCGCGCTGTTTGAGGTCCTGAATCAGGGCGGCCATCGGGCGGTCGATCGCGCGGCAGCGCTCGGGCAGCCCGACGTCGACGCTCGAATCCCGACTCGTGCCGTGGTCGTCCCAGCCCCAGTCGTAGAGCTGGACGAAGCGGACGCCGGATTCCGCCAGCCGCCGCGCCAGCAGGCAGTTGTTGGCGAAGGTCGACTGCCCCGGCGTCGTGCCGTAGAGCGCGTGGATGTAGTCGGGTTCCTTCTCGATGTCCATCACCTCCGGTACGGAGATCTGCATCTTAAAGGCCATCTCGTACTGTCGGATGCGCGTCAGCGTCTCGGGGTCGCCGACCTCGGCGTACTGCCGCTTATTTAATTCGTTGATGGCGGCGATGGAGTGGCCGCGCAGGTCGCGCGACATCCCGTCCGGGTCGCTGAGGTAGAGGATCGGGTCGCCGGCCGTCCGGCACTGGATGCCCTGGTGGATGGACGGTAAAAAACCGCTGCCCCAAAGTTGCTTACCGGCACTCGGGTTGCGGCCGCCGGAAGCCAGCACGATAAAGCCCGGCAGGTCCTCGTTCTCCGATCCCAGTCCGTAGGTCACCCAGGAGCCGAAAGAGGGGCGGCCCGGGCGCGGACTGCCCGTCTGCATCAGCAGCTGGGCCGGGGCGTGGTTGAATTCCTCGGTGTGGACGGCCTTCAGAAAAGCCACCTCGTCGGCCACCGCGGAGAAGTGGGGCAGGAGGTCGGAGATCCAGGCGCCGCTCTGTCCGTGCTGCTGAAATTTCGCCTGCGGCCCCAGCATCATGGGCGTGCCCTGGATGAAAGCGAAGCGCTTCCCGGCCAGCAGGGAGGGCGGACACGGCTGCCCGTCCAGTTTTTGCAGTTCCGGCTTGTAGTCGAACAGCTCCAGCTGGGAGGGCGCGCCGGCCATGTGCAGGTAGATCACCCGCTTGGCACGGGGGGCGTAATGCATCGCGGTTTGCATCGCCCGTTCGGCGGGGCTCTTGCCTCCCGGTGCAGCCGTTTCCTTGCCGCAGCCCAGCAAGCCGCCCAGCGCGACGCCCCCTAGTCCGAGCGCCCCCTGGCGGAGGAAGTTCCGGCGACTGTTGTAATGCGCCTGCCGGTGGTGGTATTCGTTCAGTAGCGGTTCCATATCAGCTGGTGGTCAGAAATTCATCGGTATTGAGCAGGGCATTGGCGACTACCGCCAGGGCCTCGTGGGCGTCCGGCTCGGCGGCGTAGGCCTTTTCGTAGAGGGAGGTCAGAATCTCCCGCTCTCCGGGGTCCGCGTCGCGGCGCAGCATCATCCGGTAAAGCCCGTCGATCTGTGCGGCCAGGTCCCCTCGGTCGGCGACGCGGGCGGCGAGCCGGTCGGCCACTTCGAGGTAGGCCGGGTCGTTTAACGTCATCAGCGCCTGCAGGGGCGTATTGGTAATGGTGCGGCGACTGAGGCACACCTCCCGGTTGGAAGCGTCGAAGGTGGTCATGACGGGGTGAATGGACGAGCGCCGCAGGTAGGTGTAGAGCGTCCGCCGGTAGCGGTCCTCCCCCTCGCTGGTCACCCACTGGATGTTGCTGTAGGGGATGTTGTCCCACAGCCCGTCGGGTTGCGGGGGCATGACGCCGGGCCCGCCGCGTTTGCGACTCAACAATCCGCTCACGGCCAGGGCCTGGTCCCGAATTTCCTCGGCGGTCAGCCGCTTGCGCGGTCCCCGGGCCAGCAGGGCGTTGTTGGGGTCGCGGTCCAGCTCCTGCGGACCGGCTTCGGAAGACTGGCGGTACGTCTGCGACAGCACGATGCGCCGCAGCAGGGCCTTTTTACTCCACCCCAGCGGACCGCTGAATTCCGTAGCCAGGTAGTCGAGCAGTGCCCCGTTGCTGGGCCGCTCCCCCTGGCTGCCCATATCCTCGATGGTGGGGACCAGCCCCCGGCCGAAGAGCTGCGCCCAGGCCCGGTTGACGGCCACGCGGCTCGTCAGCGGCTGGTCGGGTTTGGTGAGCCAGCGGGCGAAGTCGAGCCGGTCTCCCACCTCGGAATCCGAATCGCCGTCCAGCAATTCCGGTACGCCCCCGCTTACGGTCTTCCCGTGCACCAGCCAGTTGCCCCGGTCGAACAGGTGGCTTTCCCGCCGGCTCTCTCCGGAGGTTTCCACCATCACCGGGGTAGTCACGGAATCCCTCGCCGCGAGCAGGTCGCCGATGTAACCTTTAATCTCCTCGATACCGGCTTGGTCCGCGCCGGGAAGCGTGGGCTCGTAACCGATGGCGTTCACCGCGGCCAGCTTCCCCGTTCCTTCGCCCCGAATGATGAAGTAGAGGGCGTGGGAGCCGTCCGGCGCGTCGAGGGGCAAGCGGAGGTCCTTTTCATCCCCCCGCGCGAAGGGATGCTCGGCCAGCAGGGGGCCTTCCCTACCGTCCAGCCGCACCTCCAGGCTACCGGCCAGGGCCATGGCCCGCAGGTCGAGGTGGAGGGCACCGACTTCCGACAAATCGCGGGCTGGAAGGGAAAAGGAATTGCCGGCGTGCAGATACATGACGTCCTCGTCGGCCCGCGCGGTGAAGATGCCGCCCTCGACGTGCTCGAAGCGGTCGGGCCGCAGCCGCGGTTCCCGCACCTTGATCAGTTGCCGCCAGCTTCGTACCTGCTCCCGCCGGTCGGCCTCCGCCCGTTCCCGGATCCACGCTTCCAGGCGTTGGTATTTGCGTTCGTCGGCCGCGTAGAGCGTGCGCAGGAGCGGTGCCTCTGTGACGTGGTCGTGGTCAACCGTGTTGTTGAATAGCGCGTAGCTGGTATAAAACTCCTCGTGGGTGATGGGGTCGTAGGGGTGGGCGTGGCACTGTACGCAGGCCATGGTGGTACCCTGGAATACTTCCCAGGTCGTATTCACCCGGTCGATCACGGCGGCTACCCGGTACTCCTCGTTCTCGGTTCCGCCCTCCCCGTTGCTCATCGTATTGCGGTGGAAGCCGGTGGCTACCAACTGCTCCTCGCTGGGTTCCGGCAGCAGGTCGCCGGCCAGCTGGTAGGTGATGAAGTCGTCGTACGGCAGGTCCTCGTTGTAGGCATCCACCACCCAGTCGCGGTAGCGCCAGATGCTGCGGGGCCGGTCGCGTTCGTAGCCGCGGGAGTCGGCGTAGCGGGCCAGTTCCATCCACTTCGCGGCCTGGTGTTCGCCGTAGCTGGGTTGGGCCAGCAGGCTGTCCACCAGCGCTTCGTAGTCCAGCTCGCCCTCCAAATAGGCGTCCGCCAGGGCGTCCGGGGCGGGCAATCCGGTCAGGTCGAAGCTGACCCGGCGCAGCAGTATCCTCTTTTTTGCGGCGGGCGCAGGTAAAATGTTCTTTTCCGAAAGGGAAGCCCGCACGAACGCATCGATCGGATTGTCCGCTTGTTCCCCCCCGAGGGACGGGATGTCCGGTCGGACCGGCGGCTGATAGGCCCAGTGTTCCTCCCACTCGGCTCCCTGCTCGATCCAGCGTTCCAGGAGTTGGATCTCCGCTTCGGCCAGCGGCTCGGCGTCGAAGGGCATCCGCAGCTCCGGATCCTCGTGGCGCACCCGGCGAATGATTTCGCTCCGTCCCGGCTCTCCGGGCACGATGGCGTAGGCACCGCTTTCGGTCTCCCGCAGGGCATTCTCCCGGAACACCAGCCCGAAGCCGCCGGCCTGCTTCACGCCCCCGTGGCAGCCGATGCACTTTTCGTTGAAGATGGGCCGGATGTCGTCGTTGAAGCTCACCCGCTCCTCCGGCTGGCAGGCCCAGACGGTCACCGTTACGAGAAGAAAAAGTAGCGTGCGTTGCATGAAAGACGGGTGTTCGACAATCAGGTTAAAATACTGTTTTTTCTCCACTACACCCGCCGCAGGCGCACGGGCTGCGTCATGCCGGAGAGCCACTGGGGGACGAAGAGGTTCCCGTCCTCGTCCACGCAGACGTCGTGGGGGTTCAGGAAAGTGTTGCCGTCCCACTCGACGTCCCGGAAGTTTTTCTGGGTCGTCGGCGCGGATCCCCCCGGCAGGGAAACCACCCGGAAGTCCTTGTCCAGCACGGCCACCATGCCGTCATAGTTCCAGTTGCTCTTCGTCCAGATCACGGCGAAGAGGGTATGCTCGCCCGCGAGCACGGGACGGCAGATCTTCAGGCCGGGGAGCTCGTGGGTGGCCAGGTGGTGGCCGTCCAGCGACCAGCGCTGGAAGCGTTGGTTGCTCCGGCTGGTAATGAGCAGTTCCGGCTCGCCACGGCGACTGTCCACCACGATGCCGTGGCAGCACTGGAAGTGGTCCGGGCCGCCGAATACGTTCTTCAGCTTGCCCTGCCCGTCGTAGTGAAAGATCTTATTGGTGCCGTAGCCGTCCGCTACGTAGACGTCCCCGTTGTCGGCCACCGTCGTTTCGGTGGGTTTGAAGTTGCTTCCGGCGGGTACCTCGTCGGCGGGCACTTTCAGTTCGCGGATGATGCGTCCGTCCAGGTCCAGGTTGAGTACCCGGCCGGCGGCGGAATCCGTGAGCCAGTAGGTTTGGTCGGTTCCTTCGCCCGCCAGCGTAAGCCCGTGTGGTTCGGGGAGGTCGTGGTGGATGGTGTCGACTACCCGGCCGTCCTTATCGAAGAGAAGTACGTCCGCCCGGTCGCTTACTACCGAGCAGGCGAGCCGGCCGCGGCTGTCCAGCACCATCTCGTGGAAGTGGACCACCGGCGTTTTGCGCGCATCCAGTTTGCCCCACTGGTGGTCGGGGCGGTAGGTAAAGTCGCCGTGACCGACGGTTGCAGGAGGATCGGCACGCGACTGGCCGGAAAGGAAGGTGGGTACACCCGTGGCGGCGCAGACGGTAGCTGCGGTCTGCAAAAATTGGCGGCGGCTGTGCTTGGTCGGCATGGTCTATGTTATTTCGTTTGACTGGATGTTGGCGCTCCCGCTCGGACACCGGTGTCTACGGTCACGTGGGGGTAGCTATGCGCGAAGGTCGCAGCCGCTTCAAGGCTGACGTCGGTCTGCCAGAGGTAGACCCGTTCCAGATTAGGGTAGCGGGATAGGTACTCGAAGATGCCGTCGTCCACCTGCGTCCCGTACAGGTTCAGGCTTTCCAGGTGCGCTAGCTCTACCAGCCTTTCCACGGTTGCGTTGGTCAGCCGCGTACCGTTAAGGCGTAGCCGGTTCAAATTGGAGAAGCGGGGTAGGGGGGCAAGATCCGCGTCGTCCAGGTCCTGGTCGTCGAGGTTGAGGTAGACGACCTGTTCCGCGGCCGCGTCGGCCAGCTGTTGCAGGGTTCCGGCGCTAATCCGGCTGCCGGGCTTCGGCTGAACTTCGAGCGCCCCGCCCTCCGGCTGCAGCGCGGAGAGCTGCCAGCCCAGGGACCGCAAACGATCCATCGTGGCCTCCTTGAGTAGCGGGACATCCACGTTGTCCACGAACCGGCGCGGCCGCATATCGAGCCCGTAATCCCGCTCGAGAAGCGCTTTCAGGGCTTCCGGCATTTCTTCCCCGTCGAAGACAAAATTCGTGTCCGCCCCCTCCGCGATCCAGTAGCGGAGCAGCTCTACCTGGGTATACGTCCACGGATCGCCGTTCGGGGGCATGGCCTTTACGTGGTCGCGCGGCAGGGTGACCCGTTGTAACCAGTGGCTACGTAGCGGTTCCCCGGCTTCGAAGAGCGGTCCGTCGTCACCGCCAGCGTAGGCAAAGTGCGGCTCGTCGAGGCGCAGTCCGCCCCGTTGTTCCCCCGCCCCGTGACACTTCACGCAGCTTTCTTCCAGGGCCGGCTGCAGGAAGGTAGCGTACAGGGAAATGGAATCAATGTCCGTCAGGGACCAGTCGCGGTAGGCGCTCGAATCCGGCGTATGCCCCACCAGCCGTTGGACCACTGCTGGGGCATGTTGGTAGAGGTAGTCTTCCCCGTGAGTGAGGCTACCGCCCAGGTGTCCGGCCAGGCCAAGTACGCCGGCGACCAGCAAACCGTAGCCCTTGGCCACTCTTCCGCCGCGGCCGGTCACGAATATCCCGGCGATCGCGAGGACCGCCACGCTCACGCCGAGCCAGCGGTGCCAGAATAGCGTGTCGCCCCCACCACTCTCCGCGGCCAGTAACCAGCCGCAGACCGCGGCAATAATGGCGGAGGCGCCCCCGAGGATCCACGCTACCCGGACGGCCGATCTGGACTGATCGCCCGGCCACCACTCCAGTACCGCGGCCAGCAGCAGAAAGCCGATGGGCAGGTGCCCCACGAGTGGGTGAAAGCGACCGACGAAGAGGGAGAAATCTGCCAGGACCGGTAATTGCATGATCGTGATGAGGGCGTTGGCGCCCGGTCCCAAGTTAGTGATTAGCCGGCTTGTCGGTCCCCGTCCCCCGAACACCGTAATTTTGCCTCCCCTTTATGGCAGCGCGGTACCCGGGTACCAGCTCCGGATTCCGCCGCATGACGGCTGCCGCTGCCGGAGTCGAACATCCCTGACATGGCTGGGTTGCCCTTATAGCCACATGAATAGTGGAAAACCAATACTATGAAGAACTTACAAGATCTCCTCGAACACCAACTGAAAGACCTGTACTCCGCCGAGGGACAACTGGCGGAAGTCCTGCCAAAAATGGTGGCGGCCGCCTCCGACTCCAAACTCAAGGCCATGTTCACCGACCAGCTGAAGCAGACCAAGTCGCAGCAGGACCGGGTCCGCAAAGTGCTGGAAGACATCAAGGTCAAGCCGGGCGGCGTCAAGTGCGAAGCCATGGCCGGACTCATCAAGGAGTGCGAGGGCATGATCGAGGAAGACACGAACGACGCCGTAAAGGACGCCGGCCTGATCGCCGAGGCCCAGCGCTGCGCCCACTACGAAATCGCCGGCTACGGTACCGCCACGAAGTACGCCATGACCCTCGGTCACGATAAAATGGTCAAGGTACTAGACGCCATCCTGGACGAGGAATCGCGCTACAACGAGGAGCTTAACGACCTGGCTATCCAGGAGCTCAATAAAAAGGCCGTATAGTTCCTGCGCTTCGGCGCGAAGAATTGTATAAATAAAACCGCCGCCCAGGTCCTCGGATCTGGGCGGCGGTTTTGTTTCGCTGGGATGGCTACTGGAAGGCGGCGTTCAGTTCGTCGGCAGCGAGTTGCTGTGCTTCGCCGGCCAGGGGGACGGCGGCGTAGGTGCCAAAAAACTCGTGGGTCGTTCCGGGGTAGAGTTCGTACGTGACCGCTACGCCCGCGTCGCGCAGGGCCTGGGCGAGCAGCATGCCTTCGGTTTGCAGAGGGTCGATTTCCGCGGCGATGATGGTGGCGGGCGGCATTCCGGTTAGTTCGGCCTCGTCGACCAGGGAAATAAGGGGGTTATCCCCGTCGGCCGGTGAGTTGAAGTACTTCTCGGTGAAGAAGATGATGTTGGGGCGATTGAGGGGGACCGCGTTGGCGTATTCTTCATAGGACTCGGTCATCAGGTCGTTGTTAGCGACCGGGTAAACCAGGAGCTGGTGCACGGGGAGGGTGACCCCACGGTCACGGGCCATCAGGCAAACGGCGGCGGCCATGTTTCCCCCGGCACTTTCGCCCGCGGTGGCGATACGGCTGGAGTCGATACCAATGCTCGCGGCGTTCTCCCGGACCCATTTATAGGCGGCAAAGGCATCTTCGTGCGCGGCGGGGAACTTATTCATATCCTCGGATGCCAGCCGGTAGTCGACCGATACGACCACGGCCCCGGTAAGTTCGGCCAGCAGCTGCGCCGAAGGCTCATAGACTTCCAGGGAGCCAATCACCCAGCCACCACCGTGGTAGTAAACGATACCGGGGCGGTTGCTTGAACTGCCCTCCGTCGGGGTGTACACCCGTACCGGGATTCCGTCCGGAGCGGATTGGGGGGTAAAGCTTGGAGGCAGGATGCGCTGGTCAGTCATGACCTCCGGAACGGGGGCCGGTTGATTGTTGCGGGCCAGGAGCGTATTCAAAGCATCGGTAACGCTGTGGTTCATGCGCGCCTGACGGGCCGTTAGCTCGGGCAGCGCCGGGTCACCGAAGGCCACGAATTGCTCGATGACGGCCCACATCTGGTCGTCCATGTCGGGGGCGTAGTCGGGTTTGGGACCCATGGGCTCGATCAGCTCGTCGTCAGAGAGGAGGAGATCGTCGTCGTCACTACAGGAAGTCAGCGACGCGGCCATCAGAATGGTCAGTCCGGCGCAGAAAAGAAGGCGGGAAAGGGAGGGCAACCCGCAAGGGGCTACCGTCGGGAGGATAATGTGTTGCATAGTGTAATTGGTCAAACAAGGTGGCTACCCGCATTGCCATGGTACAAAACGTACGCAATGGGTGGCCTCGGAATGGAAATTGCCGATATTTGAGTAAATAAACGGCGAAAATGCGCGAATGTTGAGAAAATTATGCTCAAAATTTAACGGGCAATCTGTGCCCGATTATCCTTTTTTCAAGGCACGGACCAGTTTTTTGCGCCGTAGCGCAGGTGCAGGGGCAATTTCGGCAAGCCTTAAGGTCAGGGGAGACATAAGCCCGAGACGATGCCCCCAAATGCGAGTGACCGCATACGCTAGGCATGCGGTCCTCCGAAAGCTGCCGGTTCGCTTACAACTTAACCAACACCTGGGTAGCACTTCCCGCCCGTACGATGTACGTCCCGGAGGGTAAGCCGGCAAGATCGAACGTCTCCTGGTGGTTTCCCTTTGCCACCGGCCGCACCCGGGACGTGACGTCGGTTCCGCTGATATCGTAGATGGCCACGGGACTTTCGACGGCCCGATCGGTGCTTACCGTGAACTGGTTCCGGGTGGGGTTGGGGTAAACGGACAACTGGGCCTGGGGAGATTGGATCCAGGTGCTCCTAACCCCCAGGATTACATCGTATCCGTCAAAGTCGGTTTGCCTCAGCCGGTAGTACACCTGTCCGTAGCCAGCGTTCGGATCTTGGATTAGGTAGTAGGAAGGTGTAGCGGTGGTTCCGGCTCCCTGTAAGGTGGCGACCGTTTCCCAGATAATGCCGTCTACGGAGCGCTCCGCCGTGAAAGATGCGTTGTTTTCTTCCCGGGAAGTGGCCCAATTTATGGCCACAGGGCCTTGCGGGGTGACCTCGACGGCATAGGACATCAATTCGCCGGACAGCGCCGCCATGGCTTCCATGGACTGGTACGCTACCTGAGCCGGTCCGGCCACGGCAAAAGTTAGCGGGTCGTTCTGGTTCCTGTACTCGGTGGCGATCCACGCCGCAGACCGGCTTTGGGTGGCCATCCGCATCTCGTCGTAGTCGGCGTCGATCAGGTGGTCGGCATCGTACTGCGAGCGGCCGAAATAGTTATTGATGGTGGGCTCAACCTGGGCGGGGGTAATGGTGAGCGTTACGGTATTACCGTACCGCTGTCCGTTCCGGTAGATGGTCATCGAGTTGGCTACGTCGTCAATGGTGATGGCCCAGTGTACCCATTCTTCCACACCATTGGTGGCATTGGCCACGATGGGACCGGTTTCCCCGGGAATGCCGGTATTGGTGATGCGGGCGCGGGTTTCGCCGAGGTTCCCTACATCAGATGAGGGCGTAAAGAAGAAGTTGCGGTTTACATCGCTGCCGAAGTCGAAAATACGCTCCCAGTTGGTTTGAGTTTGGTGCAGTCGGATCCAACCGGACCAGGTAAAACTATTAGCCCCGGTCAGCAGGTTATCGGGTGCTTTCAGGTATTGGCCACCGGCTACGTCCGCATCACGGGACAAGACTCTACTTGGATTGAGGAGGCCCCGGGAAAGGCCGACCTTACCATCAATACTGGTCGTCCGGAAGTCCGTAAGGTGCGTGCCGGCGTTGCTAACGTCCAGCGTGTTCCCCTCGAAACCATACACGCCCAGGTAGTCGGTGCCCCAGGTATCGGGAGTGGAGGGATCGGTGGTAATACGGTGATTGCCGTAGTACACGATCAGGCGGGTATCTCGCTTATTGTCCAAAGCGGGCACGTTTACGTAGCCTACCCAGCGGCCCGCCGTACCGTCGTACTCCACCATTTGGTGCGAAAGGACGGTGGCCCCGTCGGCCGCGGTGAATACGACATCGTACCCGTTGGCACTTTCCATGTTGCCCCCCTGATCTACGGTACGTAAGGTAGCATCCTCCAGGTGGATTAACAAGGGATAATTGACCAGGGGCTCTCTGCCCGAAACGAGCTTGTTGGAAACGGTAATCTCTTTAAAAGTCGTGTAGCCGGGTGGTTGGGCGGCGAGCAGGGTAGAGAAGAACAGGGAGGCGAGCAAAACGTATTTCATCGGTCGAGGTGTTGATGCCAAAAGATTTTCGTCGCCCGACGGGGGGCGCAAAAATCAGTAAGCCAAAACGATGCCAATGAAATGGAGGCTCTATATCAATCGATTAAGCATTACGGGAAAATGCCATGTGTTCCAATATTTGGAAGGTTCTATTTTCTGAAACGCGATTCCTGGCGGTAGGGGCTCACCGCCTGGCCACCCAGCGCTCCGACCGTTGGGCGGCAGCTTCTCCTGCTGCCGGAATGAAGGTGCGGGCGGTGGCATCCCTGCGACGTTCTAGCCAGGCTTGCAACTTAGCTTCCTTGGATCTGGTCTTCCGGTAGACGGGTATAGTGCGAAAATCCGTTCGACCGGCGGCGTCAATTTGAGCCTCCAGGGTGGTAGCTGTAAGGTGATGCGTGATGAAGAACTCGGAGATTAGCGCGTTCCAGTCCCGCTTATTCCCCCAGTAATGACCGATCACGGAATTCGCGGTTGCCACTGGGCCTGCTTCGGTCAGGGCAATTGAAAAGCTATACTGCTCAATCAGCCGCGGGGTCACGCCGGCGGCAATCATATCGTCACAAATTGCCAGAGCATCCCGCAGAATGGCAAAAGCGCTCCCCCCCCCCAAACCTACGACACCGGAATTGTACATGACGTGAGATTTCTGAACCGTCGTACCTCCAAAAGTCTTGCAGAGGGTCTGCTGTCCCATGCGGCGCTCCGATTTAGTGGGCATTTCGAAGAGTGGACCCTCCAGGGCATGCAGGAGACTTTTACCAGCGGTTAGGTCATTAGCAAGTTGTTGCGGATCGCCGAAACAGAAGGTGTCCGCATCTACGTATACGACATCGCGTTCCGGATACTCGGCGACCAGGTGCCGGATGGCCAGGATTTTGGTCCGGAGGAAGTTGTCTTGCGGTCCTTTCCAGTCCTGTAGGGTTGCGGAACTGATGGGGATGATGCGGACGGCCTCTTCCAACCTGCCGTAAAACCGCGGCGCATCCGTGATGATACATACTTTACCCGACTTCCGCGAAAGCAGGGTCAAGGCGGCAAAATTGGCTTGTTGGTGTATAGAGGGGCTGGTCCCGAATGTAAAGAGTAAATAGATCATGTCGGGTCTACGCCCTTTGTTTTAGGTGGTCCTCGAAGGTAAACATACCTTTTCTATACCACCCGTATACCAACCTACTGCTAAGGAATCCACCGATTAATCGCCACGGTTCCCGCCAACGGGTGATCAATCAGCGTATCCCGCTCGTGAAGGATACGTTCCTGGGTGTAGGTGCCGGCTGCTAGGTCGGGTTGGGTATAGATTTCGAGCTGCCGGTCGATCAGGTTGACGATCCAGTACTCGGGTATGCCGGCGCAGGCGTAGATGCCGCGCTTGGCGCCCCGATCCCGCGGCAGGGTCTTGTCGGCCACCTCGATGAGGAGGTGGATGTCTTCGGGGTAGGGGTGGTGATCCAGGTAGTTGTGTTCGCTAAGCCAGGCGATGACGTAGTCCGGTTCGGGTTCGGAGCCTTCCGCAATCGTAATCGGTTGCTCCTGGCTGCACAAGTATTTGCCATCCAGCAGCTTTACAAAATGCGCATTAATCGTGCGCACGCACACCGCATGAAAACGTCCTATCGGACTCCTATTTACAATCTTCCCGTTAAGTAGTTCCACCGGATCGTCCTCTCCTAAAATGCCGGCTTCAATCATGGCGTGGTACCGCTCCACGGTGATGAAGTGCAAATGAGCAAGCAACTCTATATTTGGATCGGCGGTAGCGGTCATGGCGTTATGCGTTCATCTGCTTAAACGTGAATGTACGTAGGCAGGTTGGCAACTTTCTACCTGCGCTCCGCCGCAAAAACCTAAAACCCGAACTGCGCCGGCAACCACGTACTCAATCCCGGCACCAGCGTCACGATCAGCAGGGCTACCAGCATGGCGACGAAGAAGGGCAGCAACGGCCGCACCACCTTCTGGATGGTCGTCCCCGCTACGCCCACGCCCACGAAGAGGACGGCACCCACAGGTGGCGTACACAGGCCGATACACAGATTCAGGATCATGATGATGCCGAAGTGGACCGGATCGATGCCGATCTGCACGGCCACGGGCAGGAAGATCGGCGTGAAGATGAGGACCGCCGGCGTCATGTCCATGAACACCCCCACGAAGAGGAGGATCAGGTTGATGATGATCATGATCACGATCGGATTGTCGCTGGTGGCCAGCAGGAAAGACGTGATGTCCTGGGGGATGTTCTCGAAGGCCATGATCCACGACATCGAGATGGACGTGGCGATCAGAATCATTACGATGGAGGTAGTGCCCACCGCGTTGAGGAAAACCTGCGGCAGGTCGCTAACCTTTACCTCTCCGTAGACGAAACTCAGGATCAAACAGTACAGCACCGCCGCCGCCGAGGCTTCCGTAGCGGTAAAGACGCCGGCTACGATACCGCCGATGACGATCACCAGCAGCAACAGGCTCGGTAGCGCCCCGATAAAGGTGCGGCCGATCTCGCCGAGCGACGTCTTGCCGCGGGTCGTATAGCCCTTGCGTTTCGCCACGATGGCGGCCACGATCATGAGCAGAAAACCCGTCAGCAGACCGGGCACGTAGCCCGCCAGGAAGAGGGCGGCAATACTTACGCCGCCGCTGGCCAGGCTGTAAACAATCAGGATATTACTGGGTGGAATGATCAGGCCCGTGGTGGAGGAGGTGATGTTAACCGCGGCCGAAAATTCCTTGCTGTAGCCTTCCTTCTCCATGGCCTTGCCTACGGTTTCCCCGATGGCCGAAGCCGCCGCGGCCGCCGATCCGGCAATGGCGCCGAAGAGCATGGCGGCGATGATGTTGACGTGGGCCAGTCCGCCGGGCAGTCCACCGACGAGCGAGCGGGCAAAGGCGATGAGCCGCCGCGCAATGCCGCCCTGGTTCATGATCTGGCCGGCCAGGATGAAGAAGGGAATGGCCAGCAGGCTGAAGCTGTCCAGGCCGGAGGCGGTTTGCTGGGCGACGGTCGTCAGGGCCGGCAGCGAGGGAATACTGAACAGCATGGTCACCGTGGCGCTGATGCCGATGCACCAGGCGATGGGCATGCCCAGACCGATCAAAATGACGAAGGTGAGAACGAGGATGGCAACTTCCATCAGGTGGCTTTAAAGTCCGACAGGCGGTAATAGATGATGAGAAGTCCGCTGATCGGCACGACGGAGTAGATGATCGACATCGGTACGCCCAGGGCCGGCGACAGCTGACCGAGCTGCGCCGTAAGCAGTACCAGACGGGTGCCGCCGATCACCATCACCCCGAA
Source organism: Lewinella sp. IMCC34191 (assembly GCF_003390935.1). GTDB lineage: Bacteria > Bacteroidota > Bacteroidia > Chitinophagales > Saprospiraceae > Neolewinella. The sequence continues at coordinate 293,557 of NZ_QNQZ01000001.1, forward strand.
GGCGAAGAGGATGATCAGGACGGCGATGAGTTTTACGGGCTTGTTCGCCAGCAGGTCGATGGACAGGTGCATGCGCTGGCCGCTGGCGTAGGCGGCGCCGAGGATACCGATCCAGATCAGCAGGAAGCGGGCCATCTCCTCCGACCAGCTGGCCTGGTTGCTCATCACGTAGCGGGTGAAGACGCCCCAGAGTACATCGAGCGTCATGACGGCCAGCATGATGACCAGTACGTAGCCTAATACTTTGTCTACTTTATCCTTCATTCTCGGGGGCCATTGCAATGATCTGTTCGATGAGCGAGTAGAGGCGGGGCTGGTCGCGGTACCCTTCCAGGATGGGCGCGGTCTGCTCGATGAAGGGGCCTTTATCCGGGCGGATGATCTGCACGCCCTCCGCCTCCACGGCGTCCAGGGCTTCCTGTTCCGCCTCTTGCCAGAGTTGGCGCTGGTAGGTGACGGCCTCGTCGGCGGCGGCCTGCAGCCAGGTCTGCTCCCGATCGCTTAGGCGGGCGAAGGCCTCCGTACCGATCATGAGCACGTCGGGCACCGCGGTGTGCTCGTCGAGGGTGTAGTACTTACACACCTCGTAGTGGCGGGACGTATAGAAACTCGGCGGGTTATTTTCCGCGCCGTCCACCACGCCCTGCTGCAGGGCGGTGTAGAGCTCGCCGTAGGAGATCGGGGTAGGGGAGCCGCCGAGCGACTTCACCATCGCGATCGCCGTCGCACTGAGCTGCACGCGAATCTTTTCGCCCTTCAGGTCGTCGGGTACGTTGACGGGGTGGTCCTTGGTGTAGAAAGAACGCTGACCGGCGTCGAAGTAGACCAGGCCGCGCAGCCGGTACTGCTCGCTGGTGGTCAGCATCTCCCGACCCAGCGGGCTGTCCTGAAACTTGTAGACGTGCTCCCGGCCCCGGAAAATGTAGGGCAGGGAAAGCACGGCGATCTCGGGTGAGAAATTCTCCAACACCGCCGCCGACACCTTCGTCATATCCAGGCTGCCGATCTGAAGTAACTCCAGGCACTGCCGTTCGGTCCCGAGCTGGTTGTTGGGGTAAATGCTGATGGTCAGCTCACCCCCGGATAGCTCCGCCAACCGCTCGGCCATGAAGACCATGCCCCGGTGGACCGGGTGGCTGGTGTCGAGGCCGTGGGCCAGCCGCAGCACCTTGCCGCCCGCCTCCTCGGCGCAACCACCGGCGAGCAGGACGAGCAGGCAGCAGCCGTAAATCCATAAATTTTTCATGATCGAAGTTCTTTCGCCACTCTCAGGGCTTCCCGCACGTTGTCGGTCAGTCCGGAAAAGTCGCGATCGGAAAGTACCGATTTTCCGATTAACTGCGAGCCGAGGCCGACGCAAACCGCCCCGGCACTGAACCACCCCTTGAGGTTATCGATCTCGGTGGTCACGCCGCCGGTGGGCATGATGCTGGTCCAGGGCTGCGGTCCGCGCACGGATTTGATGAATTCGGGGCCGTATACGCTGCCCGGGAATAATTTGACGATCTCGCACCCGAGTTCCTCGGCGCGGCCGATCTCCGTCAGGGTGGCGCAACCGGGCAGGTAGGGCACCTTCCGGCGGTTACACACCAGCGCGACATCCTCGCGCAGGGAGGCGGAGACGATGAAGCTGGCACCGAGCTGCAGGTAGAGGGCGGCGGTGGCGGCATCGTTGATCGAGCCGACCCCCATCACCATATCGGGGAGTTCCTTGCGGGCGAAGACGTTCAATTCACGAAAGGTCTCATGGGCGAAATCACCGCGGTTGGTAAACTCCAGCAGGCGGCCGCCGGCGGCGTAGCAGGCGCGCAGGACTTCTTTGCCCAGCTCGGCGTCTTGGTGGTAAAAGAGGGGCATGATGCCCTGGTCGTGGATGACGGAGAGGGCGTGCAGGCGGGAATGTAAGGCCATAGATAAGGGCATGATCGAAACGGGGAGCCGGCGGGCCGGCTCCCCGGAATGGACAAATAAGGTTAGCGGGCAACGCGGCCGGAGCCGTCGCCTTCGATGAGTTTGTTGACTTCGTCGACCGTGACGAGGTTCGCGTCACCGTAGATGGTATGCTTCAGGCACGAGGCGCCGACGGCGAAGTCGAGAGCTTTCTGCTTGTCGTCCTTGAAGGTGAGCAGTCCGTAGATGAGGGCGGACATGAAGCTGTCGCCACCCCCCACGCGGTCCACGATGTCCGTGATCTGGTAGGTTTTGGTTTCGTAGAGCTTGTCGCCGTCCCAGAGCACGCCGGCCCAACTGTTGTGGCTGGCGCTGACGGAGCCCCGGAGGGTGGTGATGGTCATTTTGCAGCGGGGGAACTTATTCATGAGTTCCTTCAGGACGGGGAGGTATTTCTTGCCGTCCATTTCGCCACCGGCCGTTACGTCCACTTCCTCGGGGTGCAGGCCGAAGTGCTTCTCGGCATCTTCCTCGTTGCCCAGGATCACGTCGCAGCCTTCCACCAGGTCGGGCATCACGTCCATCGGGTCCTTGCCGTACTTCCAGAGCTTGGCGCGGTAGTTAAGGTCGGTGGAAACGGGGACGCCCAGCCGGTTCGCGGCCTGTATGGCTTCGAGGCAGGCGTCGGCCGCTCCCTGGGAGAGGGCCGGGGTAATGCCGGTCCAGTGGAACCAGTCGGCGTCCTTGAATACCTCGTCCCAGTCGACCATCCCCTTTTCAATGGTGGCCATGCCGGAGTGGGCGCGGTCGTAGACGACTTTACTGCCCCGCTGTACGGCCCCCATTTCGAGGAAGTAAATACCGAGGCGTTCGCCGCCGCGGATGACGTGGTCGGTCTTCACGTTCCGCTTGCGCAGTTCCATCAGGGCGCACTCGCCGATGTCGTTGTTCGGCAGGCGGGTGACGAAGTGGGCGTCCAGGCCGAAGTTGGCCAGGGCAACGGCTACGTTGCTCTCACCGCCGCCGTAGACGACGTCGAACTCGGAAGCCTGGGAAAAACGTAGGTGACCCGGGGGGGTCAGGCGGAGCATGATCTCTCCGAAAGTGACAACTTTCATGCGGGAAAATTAAAATAGTTTTTTGCGTTGTTGTAGCTGATATCCTGGACCATTTGGCCGATCCATTGGCGGTCGTCGGGCAGCAGGCCGCGCTCGATGTCCTGGCCGAACATATTACACAGCAGCCGGCGGAAGTATTCGTGGCGGGGGAAGGATAGGAAGGACCGGCTGTCGGTCAGCATGCCCACGAAGCGGCTGAGCAGGCCCATATTAGACAGCGCGTTCATCTGCTTCTCCATGCCGTCGAGCTGGTCGAGGAACCACCAGGCCGAGCCGTACTGCATCTTGCCCACGATGCTGCCGTCGTTGAAGTTACCCACCATGGTAGCCATCACTTCGTTGTCCGCCGGGTTCAGGTTGTAGACGATGGTCTTCGCCAGTTGGTCGGTGTTGTCGAGGCTGTTGAAGAGCAGCGACATACCGCGCGCCTGGCTGAAGTCGCCGATGCTGTCCACGCCGGCGTCGGTACCCAGGTTCCGCAGGATGCGCTTATTATTGTTGCGCAGGGCGCCCAGGTGGAACTGTTGCGTCCATTCCAGCTCGTGGTAAATCCGGCAGAGCTCGATCAGCAGGGCGGTCTGGAACTGGCGGGCCTCTTCCGGGCTAACCTCCTCGCCCCGCAGGCGCTTACTCAGGATGCGATCGGCTTCTTCGGGGCTGCAGGTTTCGGCGAAGAGCTCGTTCAGCCCATGGTCCGAGACCCGGCAGCCGAGGGAGTGAAAATAGTCGATCCGGCTGCGTAAAGCAGCGCATAGGTCATCAAAGCTACCGATCTCTTTATCAGCAGACTGTCCGAGCTTTTCCATGTAATTCACGAAGCCGTCGGCATCGATCATGATCGCCTTATCGGGCCGGAAGCCGGGCACGACTCGGCAGGAGAAATTAGCCTGACCCAGCGCTTGGTGGTGTTCCAGCGAATCGACCGGATCGTCGGTGGTGCAGATCACCTTAACGTTCATCCGCTCGACGAGCGAACGGACGCTGAAATTTTCCTGCTGTAGTTGCTCCGTGCAGCGGTCGTAGACGGCGTCGGCGTTGTCCTGGCCGAGCAGGTCGGTGACGCCGAAGTAGCGGTCCAGCTCGAGGTGCGACCAGTGGTAGAGCGGATTGCGCATGGCGTAGGGCAGGGTAGCCGCCCAGTTGCGGTGCTTTTCGCGGTCGCTGGCCGATCCGGTGATGCCGTCTTCCGAAATCCCATTAGCGCGCATGGCCCGCCACTTATAGTGGTCGCCCCGCAGCCAGACGTCGGTCAGGTTCTTGAAGGTATGGTCGCTGGCAATCTCGGCCGGTGGCAGGTGGCAGTGGTAATCTATAATGGGCATATCCGCCGCGTAATCATGGTAGAGTTCGCGGGCGGCCTCGCTTTCCAGCAGGAAGTTTTCGGCTACAATGGGGTTTTTCATGATCAGCTACTTTGGGCGGGCCAATATAGGAATAGCTAGGTGGGCTACCGTCCAAAGCTGGCGGGGCAATCGTATTTGTGAAAGATTGCGCAGAGAAAGTGAAAATTCCGGTAGGGTAAAGCCGACGGTACTTATACCTCCTCCCACATCACTTCCAAGTTCACGTCCCGCAGCCGATCGCCGAACCGCCATTCGGGAGCGCTGGGGATGGTGGTGGTCTTGGCCTTCAGTGCTTCCAGGCTGGTGCCCTTCCGCTTTTCCTTTTTGACGTACTTCCGCAGGTAGCTCAGGTAATCCTGGAAGGAAGCGACGTCTTCGCGGCTCCCGGTCACGGGGTACGACTCGGCCGCATGGCCGAAGATGAAAACCGTATCCCGGTCGTAGGCCTTCCGGATCTTGCCCATCACCTTGATCCAGTTGGTCATATTGCCGCCGGCCCCCGGGTCGATGTAGGGGAAGCGCCGGTTGAACAGCAGATCGCCGAGGTGGGCGACGTTGGCGTTCTCGAAGTGGATCACCGCGTCGCCTCCGGTGTGGCCGGCTCCGAAGTGGCGAGCGGTGACGATTTCCCCGTCGGGCAGCGTCATGGTCCAATCCTTGGCGAAGGTGGTTTCGGGTAGCGGCACCGCTTCCCCCTCGGTCCGTTCGGCCTCGCTTTTCTCCAGATTGGTGCGCGCCCGTTCGTGGGCTACGTAGGCCCGTGAGCGGGGGGCGATTACGCCGTTACCGCCGGTGTGGTCGCCGTGGTGGTGGGTATTGATCAGCAGGTCGAGCGACAGGTCGCCGGCGAACACTTCTTTCAGAAAATGCTCGGCCGCGTCGGGAAACTGGGAATCCACCACCACGCCGCCCGCTCCGCTGGGTGGCCGGTAGAAACCGATCGTGCCGCCCCGCTCGGTGTAGTAGCCGATGTTATGGCGGATCATCGTGGCCCCCGCGGGGGCGAAAGCTAGCGGTCCCGCCGTGAGGGGACGAAGCGCGGCACCGGCTGTCAGGGCGGCGGAGGTGTACAAAAAGCGGCGTCGGCGCATATCGGTTCTTTTGGGTGCATAAGGTACGTCGGTCTCCAGGCATGCCGGCGATCCGGGCGGCTTTCCTTTTTTTGCGGCGGAGCGCAGGTAAAGAGCACGCAACTAATTGGATGTTTCTTTGGGTTCCACTACCAAACCACCCGCATGGAAGCTCCCGAACTCCGTACCGAACGACTCCTGCTCCGTAAGCCAAGATTGGCCGACGCCCCCCGCATCATCGAGCTGGCTAATGACCCGGTCATCGCCGATTTCACCCTCTCCGTTCCCCATCCGTACACCGAGGCCGCGGCCATTACCTGGCTGGGCATCATCAACGAGGGCTGGGCGAACGATCACGCTTTCTCCTTCGGCATCTGCAATCCGGAGAACGGGGAAATGCTAGGCGCCGTAGGGCTGCACATCTCTCCGAAGTACGGTCATGCGGAGCTGGGCTACTGGATGGGCGCGCCCTACCGGCGCCGGGGCTACGTCCGGGAAGCCGTCGTTAAGGTCATCGACTTCGGCTTCCGGCATACCGACCTATTCCGGATCCAGGCGAATCACCGCGCGGACAACCTGGTTTCGGGAAGGATAATGCAGTCCGCCGGCATGAAGCTGGAGGGTACCCTGGACGACTACATCGTCAAAGACGGAAAAGCCTGGACGGTCGTGCAGTACCGCCTCCTCCGGCGGGAGTGGGAGCTCAGGCGGTAAGGTAGTTAAAACATTTTGTTTATTTTATAAAGGCGACGTATCTTGCGCCCATGACCGTAAGATTATTGCAGTGCGACGCCCTACGCCCCGATAAGCGGGCCATCGCGCGGACCATAGAAGATATTGCCGACGACGTGGATTCCGGCACCGCTACCGAGTACACCGACATCCTCCTGGCGGGTTCGCCCGTTGATATCGAGGTAAGCTTTAACCAGAGTTCGGCCTACCGAAGTCTGCGAAAGCTCGATATTGAGTATGAATTAGTGGAGTAAATCCCGGTATGGATAAAGTAAGAATCGATAAATGGCTCTGGGCGGTCCGCATCTTCAAGAGCCGTACCCTCGCGTCCGATATCATCAAAAAGGGCCGGGTCCGCCTAAACGACGAGCCCGTCAAACCGAGCAGTAACGTCGTCGTAGGCGACCGCCTACAGGTCCAGAAACAGGGCTTCAACCTGGAAATAGAGGTCCTGAAACTACTTAACAAGCGGGTAGGGGCCCCGGTAGCCGTCACCTGCTACGTCGATCACACCCCCGAAGACGAGATGAATAAATATAAGGACTGGTTCGTCGGTAAGTCCAAAGGGGAGTTCCGCGAGAAAGGAGCCGGTCGCCCCACCAAACGCGAACGCCGCGAGATCGAATCCTTCAAGGAAGATCCCCTCCGGGAGGAAGACTGATCACCCGTCGTCCGCCGACTGGTCGATAATTCTGGTGATCCGCGCAATGATCCAGGGTCGATCCCGCTCCAGGCCGAGCTGATCGACGCGGCCCTGGAAGGGACGCCTACCCACCAGCGGGGTCTGCAGCGAGCGCCTGCGAGCGGAGGGCCCCGCAAAAAATCCACTAAAACCTCTCTCTCTCCGGAGGAACTCAACCGTAGATACCCGAACGATAGTCCAACGTCGCTCCGCGGGCGTCCCCCGCGGGAGCGCGACACGCCTTACCTTCGCGTCCTCAAAACGGAGCGATGGCACAAGCGGAACCGGTCGGTGTAATTGGGGCGGGTACCTTCGGTACCGCCATGGCCAATCTGCTGGCCCTGAATACGGAGGTCCTCGTGTACAGCCGCAACGCCGAACTAACGGAACGACTCAACCGGGAACGCTTTCGCTTCGGGGTGGAGCTACACAAACGCGTGCGCCTGGTCAACGACTTCGCGGAGGTGGCCGAGCGCTGCCAACTCATCCTGCCCATCGTGCCGTCGGATAACTTCCGGGATATGATGCGTAGCGTGACCGAGCACCTTCGGCCCAGCCACGTGCTGATTCACGGCACCAAGGGGCTGGACGTCACCGGCATCCTGGAGCAGGACATTCCTAAGCGCGGCATCGAGCGCCGCAACGTCCACACCATGACCGACGTCATCCGCCAGGAGAGCGTAGTGGTTCGGGTGGGCGCACTTACCGGCCCGAATCTGGCCCGCGAGCTGCTGGACGGACAGCCGTCGGCCTCCGTGATCGCCAGTAAGTTCGACGAGGTGATCAACCGCGCGAAGGTGGTGCTGAAATCGCAGCAACTGCACGTCTTCGGGACCCACGACCTGCTGGGCGCCGAACTGGCGGGGGTACTCAAGAACGTGATCGCCCTTGGGTCGGGTATCCTGAAAGGGGTGGGGCTAGGCAAGAACATCCAGGCCATGCTGGTCACCCGCGGGCTGGTGGAAATGGTCCACTTCGGTCAGGCGCTCGGCAGTGATAAGCGGGCCTTCTTCGGTACCGCCGGGATCGGCGACCTGATCGCCACGGCCACTTCCCGCAAGAGCCGCAACTATATGTTCGGCTACCGCATCGGTTCGGGGGAGAGCCTGGAGGAAGTATCGGCGACCAGCCAGGAACTGGCGGAGGGAGTCCGTACGCTGATGATCACCCGGCACCTGGCCCGCAGCATGCGCCTGCGCGTACCCATTACCGAAATGCTATACCAGATCGTTTTCGAAGGCTTCCCGGTTGACGAAGCAATGAATTACCTGATCACCTACCCTTACGACGTCGACGTAGATTTTCTTTAAGCTTACCGTATGAACCTCAAGCAATTCTGGCCCCATTTAATTGCCCTTGTCGTCTTTTTCGTGACGGTCATCGTGCTCTTCCTTCCACACTTCCAGGGAGAGGCGCTGCGCCAGGGCGATATCGTACAGTACCGGGGCGCCTCCCGCGAGATCACCGACTTTCGGCAGGCCACCGGCGAACGGACCAACTGGACCAATGCCATGTTCGGCGGTATGCCCACCTACCAGATATCGGCCGTCTCGGAGGGGAACCAGCTCACCGTGGCGAACCGGCTTTTCCGGGGTTTCATGGGCGGTCCGGCGGGCTACGTCTTCTGTGGCATGCTCACCTTTTACCTGATGATGATCCTGCTGGGCGTGAATCACTGGCTGGCGCTGGCGGGGGCCATAACCACGGCCATTGCCACGAATAACATCGTGCTCTACCAGGCCGGGCACGTCAGTAAGCTGGGGGTGATCATGTATTTGCCCCTCGTTGCCGCCGGCGTGCTGCTGGCCTTCCGCGCCCGCTACCTGCTTGGGGGAGCGGTCTTCGCCCTGGGTATGGGGCTGGCTATTCTGGTCAACCACCCCCAGATGCTGTACTACTTCGGGCTAACCCTTCCCTTCCTCGGAATCGCCGAACTGATCCGGCATTACCAGCAGGGGACGCTCGCGGTATTCGGCAAAGCGATGGGAGTATTGGTGGTCGGTCTGCTGCTGGCCCTCGGCGCCGGAGCGAGTAATCTCCTGACCACGTCGGAGTACCTGCCCCAGTCCATGCGGGGTGGGGCGGTGCTCACCGACCCCGCCGCAACCCAGGGAGCGTCCAAGGCCGCCGCGTCCGGCGGTCTGGACTACGACTATGCCATGCAATGGAGCAATGGCTTCAAGGATATGCTGGCCACCTACGCCCCCATGGCCGCCGGCGGGGGCAGCGGGCAGATGATCGACCGGGGCAGCGATTTCGGACAGGCCATGACACGGGCCGGATTCCGCGTTCCGGCAACCTTTCCGGCGCCCCTGTACCACGGCAGCCTGCCCTTCACCGAAGGACCGATCTACCTGGGGGCACTGGCCTGGGCGTTATTCATCTTCGGCTTGTTTACCGCTTCGACGGCTTCGCGCATCTGGCTGGCCGGGGGGACGGCCCTCATCTTTTTGTTGAGCCTTGGTAGCAACGGGGGCCTGATCAATCGATTGCTGTTTGACAACCTGCCGCTGCTCAACAACTTCCGGACGCCCAACTCCGCCCTCAGTGTAGCCTCTTTCCTGATGGTTGCCCTCGGTTTGCTGGGACTTCACCGGTGGACGGTCCTCTCCGCTACGGACCCCACTGCCGCCGGGCGACAGTTGAAACTGGCCGGCTACGTGGCCGCCGCCCTCGGTGCCCTGGTGGTGCTGCTGGGATTCACCATCGATTATACGAGCGCACAGGACGCCGCACAAATCGCCCGCTTTACCGGAGGGCAGGGGGATGTGAATCAGCTCGTTGGTGCCCTGGAGGCGACGCGTTCCGGGGTTTACTTCGACGATGCCATGCGCAGTTTCCTGTTTGTCGGACTGACCTTCGGCACGCTCTATCTCCTGTGGAAGGGAACGCTATCGCTCACCTGGGCCGCCCTGGCGATCGGGTTACTCGGACTAGCGGACTTTGCCGGCATCAACGGCCGCTACCTGTCGCACGACGATTTTCAGCCCGTCAGAGCGGTAAACAATCAGGTGCAGCCTACGGCCGCCGATCAGCAGATCATGCAGGACCCGGACCCCTATTACCGGGTGCTGAACCTGTCGCGCCCTCTCGATCAGGATGCCTTGACGAGCTACTTCCACAATAGCCTCGGTGGGTATTCGGCCGTGAAGATGCGCCGCTACCAGGACCTGATCGACGGGTACCTCGGGCCGCGCGATCCGGACGTGATCAATATGCTGAATACCAAATACTTTTTGATCCCCGGGGAAGGCGGCGCCCTCCAGGCGCAGCAAAACCCCCAGGCCTACGGGAACGCCTGGCTGGTCGACCGCATCGATTACGTCAATGGTGCGGATGCGGAATTTGCCGCGCTGGGAACGGTAGACGATCTGAAAAACACAGCTATCGTTGACGAAAGCTTTAAACCTGCGCTCGCCGCCCTAGAACCAAATGGTACGGGCAGCATCGAACTGACGAGTTACGCGCCGAACCGGCTCGTCTACCGCTTCAGTTCCAACAGCGACCAGCTAGCCGTTTTCTCCGAGATTTGGTACGGGCCCGATCTCGGTTGGGAGGCGACGATCGACGGACAGCCGGTAGACCTGATCCGCGCGAATTACGCCCTGCGCGCGCTTCCCGTACCGGCCGGGGATCACGAAATCGTTATGAGCTTCGAGCCGTCCAGTTATTCCCTCGGGCGCACCATCTCGTTGATTTGTAGCGTTCTGATCCTGATTGGCGTGGTGGTCGCCCTGGTATATCGCTATCGATCCACCCGCCCAACCGTTTGAGGATGTTACGATTGACTGCCCCCATTTGCTTGCTTTGTTTACTGTTGCTGAGCTTTCTTTCCTGTGAGGAGGAAACGTTAGAACCGATGGCCGATAAGCTGGCCACGTACTATCCGTTGGAATTAAACCGCCCCATTTACTACCGCGTCGACAGCGTCGTGTTGCGGCGGGAAGTCGGCGGCGTACGCTACGACAGCAGTACCACGGAGGCCCGCGAGACCCTGGTAGAAACGTTTACGGGCGCCGATGGCCTGACCTACTACCGCGGTGAACGCTGGGAACGCAACAATGAATTTGCTCCCTACCGCTTCAAGCAGACGTTCACCGTGACGCGCGACGGATCGGCGATCGTCCGCTCCGAGGACAACCTGACCTTCACCAAACTGGTGAGTCCCATCCGCGAGGGAACGAGTTGGGACGGCAACGCCGCCTTCGATTCGCGCCGCTCGGTCTTTGTAGGAGGAGAGCTCCTGGATGTCTATGATGGCTGGAACTACCGCTACACCCGGGTAGATACCTCCGCTACTTTGCGTACCGGCGCCCAGTTGGACAGCCTCGTCATCGTTCGCCAGGCCGAGGTATTCGATAACCTGGTCAATTACCGGAACGCATATGAATGGTACGCCCCGGGCATAGGCCTCGTCGAACGCTTCTTGGACGCGCGCTATACCCAGTGCCTGAGTGAATGTGCCGATCAGAGCTGGGATGAAAAGTCGGAGAAAGGGTACATCATCCACCAGACCTTTACCGGACGGGACTGACGGCCAGCAGGCTCGGCGCCTGAAATGCCGTCGTCATGCTAAAAGCCCTCGCCGGCAGCGAACCGGAGCCAGCTTATCCCGGTAAGGTTTTGCGTGGAGCATCCCGAGACAACCCGATATCCAAGCTCGACGCTGCCTGCTACCAGCTCGAAAGCCAATTTGCCATACGCTGAGCCTCAGACGTATGGCAAATTGGCCATCAGTCTCGCGGGCAGGCCGTGCCCCGACAGAAGAGCCAGGGCGGATCAACACGTCCATTCAACCTTTGGCTCCCAAACTCCTTTTTATCTACCTTAGCCAGCGAATTTTCGCTAAACGATCATGATATGACCAAGCACACCCAACGAAGAATCCGCCGCGCCGCCGTACTTGGCTCCGGTGTAATGGGTTCCGGCATCGCCTGCCACTTTGCTAATATCGGACTGGACGTCCTGATGCTGGATATCCTCCCGCGCGATATGGATGAGACGGAAACCAACCCCCAGGTCCGGAATTCCGTAGCAATGAAGGCCCTGCAGACCGCCATCAAGTCGAAGCCCGCACCCCTCTACGATAAGGATTTTGCGAAGCGTATCACCGTTGGCAACTTCACCGATGATATGGACAAGCTGGGTGACTACGACTGGATCATCGAGGTCGTCGTCGAGCGCCTGGACATCAAGCAGAAAGTGCTGGGACAGGTTGATAAGGTTCGTCGGAAGGGTAGCCTGATCACCACCAATACGTCCGGTATACCCATCCGCATGATCCAGGAGGGAATGAGTGAGGACTTCCGGCAGCACTTCTGCGGGACTCACTTCTTCAATCCGGCCCGCTACCTGCGGTTGTTTGAGATCATTCCCGGTCCGGATACGAAGCAGGAAGTGCTGGATTTTTTCATGCATTACGGCGATCTCTACCTCGGTAAGACCACGGTAATGGCGAAGGATACTCCAGCCTTCATCGGCAACCGGATTGGCGTTTACAGCCTTTCCAAGAGCTACGCGCTGACCGACGAACTCGGTCTGCGGATCGAGACGGTAGACCAGCTGACCGGCCCCGCCCTAGGACGGCCCAAGACGGGCACCTTCCGTCTCGGCGACCTGGTAGGACACGACACCGGTGCCCACGTCATGACCGGGATCCGCGAGAACGCGCCCGACGACGAGGCCAGTGCCGTGATGGAGATACCACAGTATTACCAGTTCCTGCTCGACAATAAGTTTTTAGGTAATAAGTCCGGACAGGGTTTCTATAAGAAAACTACCGATGAGGAGGGAAACCGGGTCATTCTGGGCCTCAACCTCAAGACCCTTGAATACGAGGAGCCCCAACGGGAAGATATTCCCAGCCTGAAGACGGCCAAGCAGATCGATGACCTGCCGCGCCGGGTGAAGGCGATCTTCGGGGCTGACGATAAGGGCGGCCAGTTCGTGAATCGGATGCTGGGCGGGCTATTCGCCTACAGCGCTAACCGGATCCCCGAGGTGAGCGATAACATCTACAGCATTGACGACGCCATGCGCGCGGGTTACGCCTGGAAAATGGGCCCCTTCCAGTACTGGGATGCGGTCGGTCTCCAGGCCGGCATAGACGCCGCCGAAAATGACGGGGCGACGATCCCGCAATGGGTCAAGGACATGCAGTCCGCCGGCCACGATAGCTTCTACAAGCGGGAAGATGGCCAGCTGAAGTACTACGACGTGGAGACCAAAACCTACAAGGTCAAGCCCGGTACGGAAAACTTCATCATCCTCGATAACCTGCGCGAGCAGAAACCGGTCTATAAGAACAGCGAAATTACCGTCCACGACATCGGCGACGGGGTGGCCTGTCTGGAATTCACCAGTGCCCACAACAGCATTGGCGAGGGCGTCCTCCGGGGATACCAGGAGGCCATTACCCAACTGGAAGAAGAAGGCTGGCGCGGGCTGGTCATCGGCAACGGCGCCGATAACTTCAGCGTCGGTGCTAACCTGATGATGATTGCCCAGCTGGCTTACCAGCAGGAATTCGACGAGCTGAATATGGCGGTCAATCTCTTCCAGCAGAGCGTCATGCGGCTGCGCTACAGCGCTATCCCGGTGGTTGCCGCTACCCAGGGCTACGTCTTCGGTGGCGGTTGCGAGACCGTTATGCACTGCGACGGGGCCGCCGTAGCCGCTGAAAGCTACATCGGGCTCGTAGAGGCCGGCATCGGGGTGATCCCCGCCGGTGCGGGCACCAAGGAATTCGCCCTGCGGGCCAGCGACAGTTTCTTCGAGGGTGACGTGATGATCCCCACGCTGATCGATCGCTTCAAGACCATCGCCATGGCTTCCGTTTCGACCAGCGCCTACGAGGCCTACAACTACGGTTACCTCATCGAGGGCCGCGACAAAGTGGTCGTCAATAAGGACCGCAACATCGTAGAGGCCAAACGAATGGTCCTCGACATGGCCGATGACGGCTATACCATGCCCCGCCAGCGCGATGATATCACGGTGCTCGGCCGGGGCGGTCTTGCCGCTCTTTACGCCGCGGCCAACGAACTGCGTCGCGGGCACTTTGCCAGCGAGCACGACATCAAGATCGCCAAGAAGGTGGCCTGGGTACTGTGCGGCGGCGACCTGACCGGCACCCAACAGGTGAGCGAGCAATACCTACTCGACATCGAACGGGAAGCTTTCCTCAGCCTCTGTGGCGAACAGAAAACCCTGGAGCGTATCCAGCATATGCTGCAGACGAACAAACCGCTGCGGAACTAAGCCTTCGCCATCAGCCTGGTCCATCAATCTTAAAGAAAAATCATGAAAGACGCATATATAGTAACCGGCCTTCGCTCCGCGGTAGGAAAAGCAGGTCGGGGAGGATTTAAGAACTTCCGTTCCGACGACCTGGCGGTTCGGGTCATCAAGGAACTATTCAACCGGAACGAGGCGATCGACCCCAAGATCGTGGACGACGTACTCGTCGGCTGTGCCAACCCCGAAGGGGAGCAGGGCCTGCAGGTCGGCCGCCAGATCAGTCTGCGCGCCCTGGGCAAATCCGTCCCGGGCGTTACCGTCAACCGCTACTGCGCCAGCGGCCTGGAAACGATCGCCATGGCGGTTGCCAAGGTCAAGGCCGGAATGGGGGAGTGCTTCGTAGCCGGTGGCGCCGAGAGCATGAGCCACATCCCGATGACCGGTTATAAGCTCGCTCCCAGCTATGAGGTGGCGAAGGATACGCCCGATTACGTAGTCAGCATGGGCATCACCGCGGAGGCCGTCGCGAAGAAGTACGGCATCACCCGCGAGGAGGCCGATCGCTTCAGCGTACGCAGCCACGAACGTGCGGCCAGGGCCATCGATGAAGGACTCTTCGCCGACCAGATCGTACCGATCGAAGTCGAGGAGGTCTTCGTGAAGGACGGCAAGAAACAGACCAGCAGCCACACCGTCGACCAGGACGAAGGCGTCCGCCGGGGTACCAGCATGGAAGCCCTGGGCAAACTTCGCTCGGTCTTCCAGAAGGACGGCGTCGTAACCGCCGGCAACTCCAGCCAAACGAGCGACGGCGTAGCCTTCGTGATCGTAATGAGCGGGGAAATGGTCAGGCAACTCAACCTCGAGCCCGTTGCGCGGCTGGTCAGTTGCGCCGTGGGCGGAGTGGATCCGCTGTACATGGGCATCGGACCCTGCGTAGCCATCCCGAAGGCCCTGAAGCAGGCGGGTCTGAAGTTGGAAGACATTCAGTTGGTCGAGCTCAACGAAGCTTTCGCGACCCAGTCACTGGCCGTCATAAAGGAGGTCGGCCTCGACCCGGAGATCGTCAACGTGAACGGCGGCGCGATCGCGCTGGGGCACCCCCTGGGTTGTACGGGCGCGAAGCTGTCCATTCAGCTGCTGGACGAGATGAAGCGGCGCGAGCTGAAGTACGGCATGGTCACGGCCTGCGTAGGTGGCGGACAGGGAATCGCGGGTATCTACGAGCGGCTATAGTGTCGCGGGATACACTCCGCCAGGAGCTGATGGATATGGCAAACCGGCAGTTTCCGGAGGCCGCGCGCGCGGGCGGATACCCGATTGTCCATAACCATTGCTTCCTGCGGGTGGTCTACGATCATTTATTTGAAAAAAAATGGCAGAAAGCGCTGGATAGTAAAAAGCCTGCCATTCACCAGTTGGACGAAACGCAATTACGTCGGGCGCTCAGCCTCGGGCATCAAGTGATGGCGGACCGATCGACTTGCGAAATCATGAACAGACGGTCGCTCGAGTGGCGGGGGAAAGGGTAGGAAACCCCCTGCTTTGGCGGGTGTTCTTCGCTCCATGATTAGCTTTTTCTTCGCCACCCTCGGTTCGCTTTTTTCCGTCGTCAATCCCTTCGGCGCGGTACCCATGTACCTTACCCTGACCAACGACTACAACCGGATGGAAAGGGCGCAGTCTGCCCGCCGCACGGCAATGTATTTCATGATCATCCTGGTCGTTTTCTTTTTTGCCGGTTCGCTCATTCTGAATTTCTTCGGTATTTCGCTTAACGCACTGCGCATCGCCGGTGGCCTCATCATTGTCAATAGCGGTTACGGTCTGCTCAATAGCAAAGCCGAACGCCGGCGTATCTCCCACGAAATCGAGGAGGAAGCGCAGGCAAAGGAGGATATCAGCTTCACGCCCATGGCGATGCCGATGTTGTCGGGTCCGGGGAGTATTTCATTGCTGGTAGGGTTGTCGGCCGGCGAGCAGGGATACACGAAAAGCGCGCTGATCGTAGGCGTCGTGGCGGTCATGGCCCTACTGGTGTTCGTGACCCTGCACTACGCGCCGCTGCTGTTCCGCTTACTGGGTCGTGCCGGTCTGTCTGCCCTGAGCCGCATCATGGGCTTTTTGGTTATGGCCATCGGTATTCAGCTCCTGCTGTTCGGTCTGGTGAGCCTGGTGGGCGATATTTGGCCGCAGGTGGAAATGATGCGGAAATAGGCCGTGGACCGTTAAACAAGTGATTTACGGGGACCAGGATAGAACCGGATGCCCTTCAGGTAGTTTCCTTTATGCAAGTCTGCCCCCGATAGCCTATTCGAAAGAAGCGGATGATGGGACATTTGTCCACCGGCTTCCCATCGATTATGGCTGGCTCCGCTACCCCAAATGAAACTATTCAACACTTGAACAAAACAACCTTAATTCTGGGTGCGACGCCGAACCCGACCCGGTACGCCTACATCGCCGCCGAGCGATTGGTGCGCCACGGACACGAGATCGTTCCCGTAGGCATCAAGTCCGGTGAATTACAGGGCCGCGAGATCCTGAACGGCAAGCCGGACGTACCCGAGGTCGATACCGTTACCCTCTACGTCGGGCCGAAGCACCAGCCGGAATACTACGACTGGCTGTTGCGGGTAGCTCCCCGCCGCATCATCTTCAACCCCGGCACGGAAAACGGCGAACTCATGCGTCTGGCGCGGGAGAACGGGATCGAAACGGTGACGGGCTGCACCCTGGTCATGCTGGCGGGCGGTTCCTACTAGCGCCCGCATATAACGGCAGTGAACGCAGCCGACCGGGTACCGTTACATTCACATTCTACATTGAATAAAATTCACACTAACCGTTTGCTCGGCAATCGGGCGTGAACCCAGTTTATGACAAAAGAAAAAACCATTGCCACCCTACAGGAGCGTAAGCCCTACGGCAAGTTCGAGGATATAGAAGTATGGCCCGGCCGGCCGTACCCCCTCGGGGCTACCTGGTCGCCGGCGGGCGTGAATTTCGCCGTGTTCAGCGAACGCGCTACCCGCATGGACCTGTGTCTCTTCCGTCGGGAGAGTCCCAATAAGGAGGAATACCGCATTCAGATGATGGAGCAGACCGACCAGGTATGGCACTGCTTCATTCCCCGGCTGGAGACCGGCTGGCGCTACGGATTCCGCGCCTTCGGCGAATGGAACCCAAAATCGGGTAACCTCTTCAACCCCAATAAGTTACTCATCGATCCCTACACTAAGGCAATCGATGGCACAATCGACTGGCACCCCGCCGTTTTTCCGTACCCCATTAACAGCGAGGACCCCAAGCGGTACCTCACGATGGACGAGCAGGACAGCGCGCCTTACATTACGAAGGGGGTAGTCATTGACCCGTCGTACGATTGGGAAGACGACGTCCGCCTGGAAACGCCCATGCACGAGACGGTCATCTACGAAATGCACGTCAAGGGTTTGACCGAGCAGCATCCGGATATCCCCGAGGAACTGCGCGGCACCTACGCCGGCCTAGCCCACCCGGTAACCATCAAATACCTCAAGGATTTGGGCATCACCGCCGTCGAGCTCATGCCCGTCCACCACTTCGTCCAGGACAGCCACCTGCTCGACAAGGGCTTGCGGAATTACTGGGGCTACAACAGCCAGAGCTTTTTCGCCCCCCACGCCGACTACGCCGCCTCGGGTCGCGCCGGCGAGCAGGTGATCGAGTTTAAGGATATGGTCAAAACACTTCACAAGGCCGGACTGGAGTTGATTCTGGATGTCGTCTACAATCACACCGCCGAGGGAAACCACTTCGGTCCGATGCTGGGGATGAAAGGGCTGGACAACCAGGCCTACTACCGGCTGGTCGAAGACGATAAAGAGTACTATATGGACTATACCGGTACGGGAAATACCGTAAATATGGTCCACAACCGTTCGCTGCAGCTCGTCATGGACAGTCTGCGCTACTGGGTCACGGAGATGCACGTCGACGGATTCCGCTTCGACCTGGCCAGCGCACTCGCCCGGGGTCTGTACGAAGTGGGTAAGCTGAGTACCTTCCTCGATACAATCCACCAGGACCCCATCATCAGTCAGGTCAAGCTGATTGCCGAGCCGTGGGACGTCGGCCCCGGTGGTTACCAGGTAGGTGCCTTCCCGGTACTCTGGTCGGAGTGGAACGGTAAGTTTCGCGATGATGTCCGGGAATTCTGGAAAGGAGGTTCCGACGGCGTGGCCGATATGGCCTACCGCCTCACGGGTAGTAGCGACCTCTACGAACTAAGCGGTCGCCGTCCGGCGGCAAGCATCAACTTCGTCACCGCCCACGACGGCTTTACGCTGCGTGATCTCTACAGCTACAACGAGAAGCACAACCTGGCCAACCAGGAGGATAACCGCGACGGGGAAACCCACAACGACAGCTGGAACTGCGGCGTCGAGGGGGTCACCGACGATCCGGAGATCAACCAACTTCGCCTGCGCATGCAGCGCAACCAACTGGCAACGCTCCTCTTCAGCCAGGGTGTGCCCATGATCTGCATGGGCGACGAATACGGACGCACTCAGCTCGGGAATAATAACGCCTACTGCCAGGACAACCCCATCAGCTGGTTCGACTGGGAGTGGAACGAAGAACGGAAGGGGCTGTACGAGTTTACCCGTTACCTGATTACCCTGCGTCGCGAAAATCCCGTCTTCCACCGGCGTCGCTTCTTTAGCGGGCTGAAGATCCACGATTCCCACATCGGTGACATTCTTTGGCTCAATCCTTCGGGCCACGAGATGACCGACGACAACTGGAACGACGGCAACCAACTCTGTATCGGCATGATCCTCAACGGGGAGGGAATGGATGAGTACGACGAGCAAGGTAAACGGATCAAGGACGACATCTTCCTGGTCATTCTCAATGCCTACTGGGAAGGCGTGGAATTCACCCTGCCCGGTGTAAAAGAATTTACGCGCTGGGAACTACTGGTGGATACCCACACCAGTGAGATACCGAAGCCCGGAGACTACGTCGCCGACGAGCCCTTCCTGCTCGGGCCCCGCAGTCTCTACACCTTCCGCCTCAAGCTGCGTCAGGCCAACCGCGATGCCACCGGCCAGCGCAAGGTGACCATTGTCGAGCAGGTGCGTAAATTGCTGCAGATGATCCAGGAATAAGCTGGACGGCAAACTCACCCGCTATGCAATTACTGACGCACCGTCAGATCGATGCCAAGGTCACCCGCCTGGCTATGGAGATACTTGAGCACAATACCGCCGAGACGGAACTGTACATTCTCGGTGTCAATAACCGGGGCATGGAACTGGCCGGCCGCCTCTCCCGGGGGCTACGGACGCTATCCGACGCCCCCCTGCATCTGTGGAATCTCCAGATCGATCCCCGTCATCCCCTGGAGAAGGGGCCGAAGCTGGATCACGATGTCCGGGAGCTGGAGGGTAAACCGGTACTGGTCGTTGACGACGTAGCCAATACCGGACGCACCCTGTTCTATGCCCTCGGCGCACTGCATACCGTGCTGCCGAGTAAGATCGAAGTGGCCGTACTGGTCGACCGCCGCCATAAGGAATATCCGATCTACGTAACCTACAGCGGTCTGGTCCTGTCGACTACCCTCGGGGATAATATTCTCGTGGAGTTCGGAGAAGAAGATGCCGCTCTGCTGGAATAGCCTTACTGTCAGTTACAATCGAAATCCCACCGTGAGGTAATACGTGCGCGGTGCGCTGGGGATGATGCCCGGCCCGGGGTAACCCGTTGCCCGCCGGGTAAAATAGACCTCGTCGAAGAGATTATTGATCCCACTTTCCAGGGTGAGCCCCTTCCAGCCATAGCTCAGGCTCAGGTCGGCTACCCCGTAAGCGGGAATGCTGCCCACGATGCCGCTTTGATTGTCCCGCCGGTCCTGCGGTGCGTTGCTGGCGTCGGTGAATTGCTCGCTGAGATAGCTGTACTGCAGTGACCCGAGCAGGTTGCCATAGCCGAAGCGCAGGCCGGTCTTCAGGTTTAGGCGGGGAATGAATTCCACGGCCTTGCCCTCCACCCCCGGAATGTCGGAGGCCGTATAGCGCGAATCGGTGAGGTTGGTATTGGCGAAGAGCGTCAACGCGGAGGCTGGTCCCTTGCCGTTTTCTTCCCGTTCGAATGCTTTCCATTCCACGAGGGTTTCCAAGCCGTAGAGGTAGGCCTCCCCGATATTGCTGCGCAGGCGGATGATGCGGCCCGTTTCCACTTCCGCTCCGTCGGCATTCGTTCGCAGTTCGGCCGTGAGTACCTCGCCCAGCCGGTTGCCGTAGCGGATGGCAAAAACGTTGGCGTTGTACACCCACCGACCCGCGCGTCCCCGCAGACCGGCATCGGCGGTGAAGCCCCGTTCGTCGCGAATGTCGGGGTCCACCTGGAAGCTCGGATTGACCGTCCGGATATCGTTGAAGGTGACCGAGCGGTAGTTTTCGCTGGCGTTGGCGAAAAGTTCTAGCGCGTCGCTGCGGCGGTAACTCAGTCCCAGTCCAAGCAACAGCAAGTTGCGCTCGAAGACCCGGTCGTCGGTGAATTCCTGGTCGCGAATGGGATTGCCCGCCAGGTCGTAATCGAAGCGGCGGTAGCTGCCCTCACTGGCGGTGCGGATGTATTCGAACCGCGCCCCGGGCGTGAGGCTCAGGCGATCGGACAGGTAGAATATGTGCTCCCCGAAAAGGGCTACGTTGAGGTTCGGAAAGGTGAAGCTCGACTGGCTGGGGTAGCTCGGGAAGCGATCGGTAGCCAGGGTGAAGTCGGGGTCGGCCCCGGCGCTTCCCGGTCCCTGCAGCGCGGTATTGTCGGCCCGGTACACCTTCGCTCCCAGGAGGGCGATGGCGGTCTGCTTCCCGAGGGAGTAGCGACGCAGCAAGCGGGCCTCCGCCCCGTAATTACGGTAGTTGCCTACGAGCAGGTCCCGGGCCTGTTCGGGGTCGTCAGTCTGGCTGACCCGGTTGGTGCGGAAGCCCACGGCGCGGCGGCTGGCGTCGAGCCCGAAGACATTCAAGCTAAAGTTCAGGCGATCGCTGAAGCGGTGATCCAGGCGGAGGCTGTACAACTGCCAGTCGACGGCAAACCAGTTTCTTTCCCGGATGCTGGCGTAGGGATCTCGGTAGAAGGCGGCGTCCGTCAGTCCCCCGGCCTGCTGCGCCAGGTAGTCCAGATAAGTGTACTCGAAGCTGATCTTCGTAGCGGAAGGATCGCCGCTGCGATTGCGGGGCACGTAGTCGAGGTGGACGAAAGCATTATCCGAGCTGAATCCGGAGTTGGGTCGGAATCCGTCGCCCCGTTTGCGGTTGTAAAACGCGTAGTATCCTAACGGGCCGAGCTGGCCGCTCAACCTATTAAAGGAGGTGAACAGCCGGTTGCTTCCGATCGTCTGGCGAGTCAGCAGGCTGAAACCTTTGGTCCGGTCCGGCTCATGAAAGACGAAGTTGACCAGCCCCCCGAATTGGGTGCCGTACTGCAGGCTTGCCGCGCCCCGGACGACCTCGATCCGGGCCAGGGCTTCCGCCGGTGGCGTGTAGTAGCTCTCCGGGTAGCCGAGTACGTCGGCGCTGATGTCGTAGCCGTTCTGCCGGGTATTGAAGCTGGCCGACCGGTTGGGGTCCAGCCCCCGCCCGCCAATGTTGAGCTGCAGACCGGCATCGTCGTTTTCGTAAATGTTGAGCCCCGATACCTCCGCGTATATCTGCCGGGCCTGGTTCGTGGCGAGATTGACCGTCAGGGCATCCAGGCTCACGACCTCCGTTTTCCGGCCGGCGTAGATAGCCGTCCCTTCCACGGCCCGCAGGCGTGTCAGGGCTTCCCGTTCCTCGATCTCACCGACTACCGTTACGGAGCTAAGGGTCTGGCTCAGCGGCAGGAGCGCGACGCGGCGCAAGGTGTCCGCCGGCCCTACGGTAAACTGTTGGGTCGCGTACCCCACCCGAAAGGCCGTTACCAGGCTGTTTTGGGCGGCGGGGCGCAGGATAAAAGCGGATCCGGTAAGGTCGGTAGTAACTACCCGTCCGGATTCTTCCACGAACAGCTCCACCCCCGGAAGGGCGCTGCCGGCGGAGTCGGTAACGATGATTGCCAGCTCTTCCTGGCCAACTACGGTGGCGGTAAATAGAAACAACAGCAGGACCAGCACGCGGTACCTAAAATCCATAGATATCTTCTTCAAAGGGTAGCAGCCACGTCCGGGGGGGATCGTCTGGGGAAATGGTAGTCAGGTCCACGGTGGGGTCCACGTAGGCCCGGCTCATGCGACCGTTCAGGGCAACGTAGCTCTCCACGTAGACGGCCGGCTCGGTAAAGCCCTGCGCGCGGTAATGGTCGGCCAGAAAATGACCGAACTCCAGCAGGAAATCCGGCTGGGTACTCATTTGTTTCTCCTGGAAGGTGGACAGGAATTCCCGGTTATTCACCGTTATGCGTTGGTCTCCGGCCCGATCCTCCACCCGGAAGGTGGCCATGCCGGCCTTCTCGATCAGCATGACGCGCCAGGAAAAGCGGAAGCCATTCTCCGTCCAGAACAGTTCGTCCTGCTGCAGCAGGTGGCGGAAGGGGAACAGCAAGTGGTAGGCGAGTACCGCGACGATAGCCGCCTGGGCCAGCGCCGGTGCCCGGTACGGGCCAGTCCTGCGGGTTTTGGTCCGGGTACCGAAGCGCGGAAGCACGGCTCGCAGGCTGGCAACGATACTCCGGTGCGCATCGTCGTCGAAGAAGATCAGGGCACTGACGATCATGATCCACGGAAACATGCCGATCGGAAAAAGCACCCAGGTCATCACGTGAAAGACCACTACCAGGACGAAAGCAACCGGCCGACTACGTCGCCACCACAGCAGGAAGGGGATGGCCAGGTCGTAGATCGCTCCGGCCCAGGCAAAAGCGAAGTGGACCCAGCGCTCGCGGAAAAGCGGGCCCACCAGGGGGAAATGGTCCCGCCCCGGCAACCAGGTAGCGAGGGGTTGGGCGTGGAGCAGCCAGTCGGAATTGAGTTTGGCCAGGCCGGCGTAGAAATACACCACCCCCACGAAAATCCGAAGTGCATTCCGGTAGAAGGTATTAGCGCTTTTCCTGCGCTCCGCCGCCCCTAAACCCGCCGGAATGGGGATGAAAACTAGTAGAAAGGCCAGCAGGCTGACGAAGTAGTAGTGGTTGAGGTAGGTGGTCTTGTCCATCAGCTCGATGTAGGTGAAGCTGAGGAAAAAGACCAAGATTGCGATCCGGTAGCGGTAGCCGATCATCACGCAGAAGGCCGAAAGCCCGGCCACGGCAAAGAGGGCGTAGGTCCACTCGCCGAGCGGCTTGACCCACTCGAAGTAGCGGTAGGAGAAAAAGAAGTCGGGGAAGATGTAAAGCTTGTAGATCCAACCGTACGCCCAGAAGCGGATGATGCTCAGCAGCATCATCAGGCCGAAGCCGATCCGAAATACGATAAGCGGTGCCGCGCTAGTCTCCGTCCGCATCCACGTAATCTACGCTGATGTTGAGGGCCTGTAGCATATCGACCTTCAGGAGAATGACATTGCGCTGCAGTGCGTCGTAGAGCTGGAGCATCTCCGTGTTGTCGTCCTCCACCTGCGTGGCGAAGTCGGCATCCAGCCCGGAGGCGGCGGCACGCGCGTCGGCGAAGCCGGCCTTGATGCGTGCACTGAGCGGTTGACCGTCGCGCTCGACGCCAAGGACATCGAGGTATTCTGCCAGGCCAGGGGAAGTCGTGAAGAAGTCTTCGGAGGCAGCGAGGGCTTCCAGGAACAGCGACTTGCTGAGCTCTCCGTGGTAGGGCGCCTCGGCAAGCATCGGCATGGGATCGCTGGAAAACACCCCCGCCGGAATGCCGACCTTGCCGGCGCGGAGATACTTTTCGTAGTAGAAGATGAAGTGGTTCACCGTCCGGTCGACGGAAGCGTTGGCGCTGCTGCCGGAGTTTTCGACGTAGCTGTCGCGGGAATTACCCTCCCAGCTGAGCAGGAAGGGCGTGACGGGATCCTGAATCCGTTTGACGAGTTCGGCGATCCGATCCTTGTGCGTTTCCGGATCGGGCGTGCCGTAGAGCAGGAAGTCGAGGGCGGGAAAGCCCTGCACGTCAAAATTCGAGGGCAGTTCCAGGTTGGCGTCCGATTCCGTCAGCAGGCGTGCGGTATCGGTGGGGTAGGTATTGGTCCGCTCGCGCAGCTGCGAATCCTCCGCCCCCCGGAAGGCGAAGAGGTCGACGCGCTGCCAGGCGAGGTAGGCGCGTTCAAAGCGGACCCTCACACTGTCCAGGTGTTCGTCGTTCGGATTAGCCTGGTACACCGTCGTAGCCATATCCAGGTCCGCCAGGGCTACGTCGTATCGGCGGACGGCGGGTCCGATCACGTTATCCGCCCAGTGGGCAAGCATGGCTTCCCGATCGAAGTTGTCCGTTAGGTCCGGGTCGTCGTCGCCGGCCTGGGGATCACAGGCCAGGAAGGTGAGCGAAAAGGCGAAAAGGATAAGGTGTAAGGGTTTCATGGATAGTCTATTCGGCGGCCTCGGCCAGGGTCAACCCAAAGGCATCGGAAATAAGGGAGGCCTGGCTGCGGATCGTAGCGGGGCTGACCGTCCAGAGTCCGTTCTCATTATCGGCTACCAGGGCGTGCTGGGCCTCGATGACGGCTGCCCGGTCCATATACGGAGCGTCGCTGGCGGGGTCATGGGTGAACTGGAGGCTGTATACAAATCCATAGGCCTCGCTTAGGGCGTGAAAGCCCGCGGTGGCGGTGCCGGTCTCGATCGCGTCCGCGCCGCGCATCAGGTAAAAGATGCCGCGTACGGCAATGACGCGGCTGACCAGTTCGCGGATGATGTCGGCCTGCGCGTCCCGCTCGGCGTAGTCGCCGGCGACGATAGCGGCGCGTCCGCGGACGAAAGCGTCGAAGATATCTTCAGCGATGCCGGTGTAATCCGGGTCGGCGTCGACCCGCTGGACGTACTCGTTCAGGAAGCTGTCGTCGTCTCCGAGGGTGGGCAGCGGATCGGCGGGGTCAACGGCGGCCCCGAAAACGTAGCCGTAGGCTTCGTCCCACTTGTGCTCCATGGTCGTGTAAGGCTGGCCGTCTTCGGTCAGGCCACCGTCGTTATTGGCGCGGTTGTCCGCTTCATCGAGCACGGCCGGACTGAGGTAGTTGTTCAGGGCCTGGTCGACCATGAGCGCACCGATCAGCGACTTGGCGAACACCTGGTTGTATTCCAGGCCGTTGGCGTTGACGTAGCGGGCGCGGCTCCCGTCGGCGATTTGGCCGGCTTGCCCCGCCGTGGCCAGCTCGTCCCAACGGGGGAACACCTCGGCGGCTTGGGCTTCCAACCATAGGTCGAAATCGGCTTTGATGAGGGCGGAAGTGGTCGCATCGGCAAAGAAATAGTCGCGGCTGGCGGCGACTTTGCTCCGAATGGATTGGGTGGCGGCGTTCAACTCGGCACTGGCGTAGGGTTCGACGTCTTCGCCGTTGGGCCCTTCGTTGCGAAACATGGCCTGCAGCTCGGCTTCGGTGTTAGATGGGACCATCATACCGTCGATGAGCTCCTCCGCCATCGCGATCCGGGTCTGCTGCCCCTCGAAGTTGACGGTAGACGTCCCCTGCCGCTCGAAGGTATAGGTCTCCGGAACCTG
Source organism: Lewinella sp. IMCC34191 (assembly GCF_003390935.1). Taxonomy (GTDB): domain Bacteria; phylum Bacteroidota; class Bacteroidia; order Chitinophagales; family Saprospiraceae; genus Neolewinella. The sequence continues at coordinate 319,269 of NZ_QNQZ01000001.1, forward strand.
AAGGGTGGGCGACATGGGCTCGTCATCATCGCAAGCAAAGAACAGGACTAACAGGAGGCTGGGGAGAAACTTCAGGCGGGTCATCGAACGGCTTGGTTATCTTTAATGAGTCTTAATAAGCGCAAATGTAGGCATCGCGGTCCGGCCAGACCAAGTCAAAAGCCCTTTATCTTTAATTCGTCTAATTAAAATGTCCCCCACCGTAAAAAAGGCGGCATTCGGGTAATTCTGCAACCCTCCAAGTGTGGCGGCGGTGCTTATCTTCCCGCACCCCAAACAGCATACCTTATACTATGGCCACCCACAAAAGAAAACGCTTTAAGAAAATCCTCGTCGCTAACCGTGGTGAGATCGCCATTCGCATCCTCCGCGCCGCCAGCGAATTGCAGATGCGCACGGTGGCCATCTACACTTACGAAGACCGCTACAGCCTGCACCGGTATAAGGCCGACGAGAGCTACCAGATCGGTCCGGACGACGAGCCGCTGCGTCCCTATATTGATATCAAGGCCATTATTCAGTTGGCCAAGCAGAAGGGCGTCGATGCCATCCACCCCGGATATGGATTCCTGTCCGAGAACGTCGATTTCGCCCGGGCCTGTCTCGAAGCCGGTATCGAGTTCGTAGGTCCCTCGCCCGACAGCATGGACCAACTCGGCGATAAGGTAGCCGCCAAGGAGCTTGCCCGTCGGGTCGGCGTACCCCTGATCCAGGACAGCGATAAGGATATCTCCGACCCGGAGCTCGCCGCCTCGGAGGCCGAGCGCATCGGCTACCCCGTCATCATTAAGGCCGCGGCCGGGGGTGGCGGACGCGGGATGCGCGTGGTCCGGGACGAAAAGCAGCTCCGCACCGAAGTCGTCGACGCGAGCAGCGAAGCGGAAAAGGCCTTCGGTAACGGTACGATCTTCCTGGAGAAGTTCATCGAGAACCCTCGCCACATCGAGGTACAGCTGCTGGGCGACCGCCACGGCAACCTCGTCCACCTCTTCGAGCGCGACTGTTCCGTGCAGCGCCGCTTTCAGAAGGTGGTGGAAGTCGCTCCGGCGGCGAACCTGTCGCAGGAAACCAAAGACAAGCTCTACGCCTACGCCCTGAAGCTGGGCGAGGCCGTCGGCTACTATTGTGCCGGTACCGTAGAGTTTTTGGTCGACCAGGACGAGTCCATCTACTTCATCGAGGTGAACCCGCGCATCCAGGTCGAGCACACTATCACGGAGGAGATCACCGGTATCGACCTGGTTCGGACGCAGTTCCTCGTCACCATGGGCTACCGGCTGGACCACCCGACGATCTTTATCCAAAGCCAGGAGGATATCCAGGCGAACGGATTCGCGGTGCAGTGCCGCGTCACGACGGAGGACCCCGCCAATAATTTCAAGCCCGATTACGGTACCCTGATCGCTTACCGCTCGGCCAGTGGCATGGGCATCCGGCTAGATGCCGGTTCCGCCTTCCCCGGAGCGGTTATCTCGCCTTACTTCGATAGCCTGTTGGTGAAGGTGACCAGCTCCGGACGTACCCTGAAGGGGGCCGCGGAACGCCTGCACCGGGCATTGCGGGAATTCCGGGTGCGGGGGGTAAAGACGAATATCGGCTTCCTCCTCAATCTGCTTGAGGATAAGGACTTTCAGGAGGGTAAGGCAACGGTTCGCTTCATACCGGATCACCCGGAGCTCATGGAGCTGCCCAATTTCCGCGACCGCGGTACCCGCCTGCTCCGCTACCTGGCCGACGTTATCGTCAACGATAATCCCGACGTGGGTAAAAAGAAAGAGGTTGGCCGGGACTTTCTCCGCCCCGTTGTTCCCGCCTTCGACCCCTATGCGGAGATGCCGAAGGGGAGTCGCGACCGGCTGAAGGAACTCGGCCGCGATGGGTTTGTCGAGTGGCTGCGCAACGAGAAAAAGATCCAGTACACGGATACCACCTTCCGCGACGCCCACCAGAGTCTGCTCGCCACCCGCATGCGGATGATCGATATGCTCAACGTGAGCCGGAGCTACGCCATGAACCAGCCGGGCGACCTCTTCAGTATGGAAGTCTGGGGAGGGGCCACCTTCGACGTAGCGCTGCGCTTCCTGATGGAAGACCCGTGGCGGCGACTTCGTAAGCTGCGTACGGCCATTCCCAATACGATCTTCCAAATGCTGCTGCGGGGCAGCAACGGGGTGGGGTATAAGGCTTACCCCGATAACCTGATTGTCCGGTTCATCGAGGAGGCCGCCCGGGGTTCCATGCTCTACGACGCCCACGGAAAGGAAAAGGGCTTTGCGGGGGGCATCGACCTCTTCCGCATTTTCGATTCGCTCAACTGGGTGAAGAATATGGAGGTGTCGATTAAGACCGTGCGGGAGAATACCGACAGTCTGGCCGAAGCCTGTATCTGCTACTCCGGCGACCTGACTAATCCCGGCAACACCAAGTTCAACCTCCAGTACTACATCGACCTGGCCAAAAGGCTCGAAAGCGCCGGTGCCCACATCCTGGCCATCAAGGATATGGCCGGCCTGCTGAAGCCACTGGCGGCCCGGGAGCTGATTACCGCCCTTCGCGAAGAGATCTCCCTGCCTATTCACCTGCACACCCACGATACCAGCGGCATTCAGAGCGCGACCTACCTGGAAGCAGTGAACGCGGATGTAGATGTTATCGACGTGGCCATCAATAGTTTGTCCGGTCTGACCTCACAGCCGGGTTACAATAGCATTGTCGCCATGATGGAGGGGCACCCGCGGGAAAACCCCGTCGATCTGCCCCTGCTCAATCAGTACGCCGACTACTTCGAGCTGGTCCGGAATTACTACTATCCCTTCGAGACTGAATTGCGCGCCGGAACCGCCACGATCTACGATACCGAGATCCCCGGTGGTCAGTACTCCAACCTGCGGCCGCAGGCGAGAGGGCTCGGACTGGAAGAGGAGTTCGATACCATCCGCAAGAACTACGCCGCCGCCAACCGACTGTTCGGCAACCTGGTCAAGGTGACACCGTCCTCCAAGGTCGTCGGCGACATGGCCATGTTCATGACCAGCAACAACCTCACCGAGGAGGATGTCCGGGAACGCGGTCACAAGCTCGACTTCCCAGACAGCGTAAAGAGCCTGATGCGCGGCGATCTCGGTCAGATCGAGGGTGGCTTCGATAAGGAGATCCAGAAAATGGTCCTGAAGGGCGAGGAACCCTACACCGACCGCCCCAATGCCCACCTCGAACCGGTCGACTTCGATGCCGTGGCCGAGGAGTACCGGACGACTTTCGAGGAAGAACCCACGATCAAGGATCTACTCAGCCAGCAACTCTACCCGAAGGTCTTTGCCGACTTTAAGGAGTTCCAGCAGGAATACGGGCAGGTGGCTAACCTGCCGACCACCGCTTTCTTCTACGGGCTCAAGCCGAACGAGGAAATCCTCGTACGCCTGAGCGCCGGGAAGCGGATCGCGGTCAAGTACCTCAATATGACCAACGCCGACGAGCTTGGCAACCGCCTGGTCTTCTTCAGCCTGAACGGTCAGACGCGCAGCATCACGGTGCGTGACCGCTCGCTGGAAAGCAAGGTGGCCGCCCACGTCAAAGCCGGGGGAACCAACGAGGTGGGAAGCCCGCTGCAGGGAAACCTCAGCCGCATCCTTGTCAAGGTTGGCGACGAGGTAAAGGCCGGCGACCCGCTCTTCGTGATCGAGGCCATGAAGATGGAATCGACGATCACTAGTCCGGTGGACGGCGAAGTGACCCTCATTCCGCTGAAGGAGAAGACACTGGTGGAGGCCAATGACCTGATCGTACGGGTAGGTTGATGATCGTCGGTACGGTGCCCGAGGGTTGATTCCCCGCCGGGGGCTTATCCGGGAGCACTAAACTAAATAGTTGATCGGCCGTCTCTGTACTAGATGTTTGGCACAATGATCAAGACCGCCGCCCTTCTGCTGCTCTCCGTGGCAGCGGCTGCCTGCATGGAAAGCGGTGATCCTCCCGATTCCAAACCGTTCCGCTTTCGGTGGAACGAGGCGGCGGAAGTGCCGCCCGAGAGCGACCGGTCCTTTCTGCCCTACGACCACGTAGGTTTGATCGTGCCGGACATGGCCGTGGCCCGGATCGAAAACCTCTACGGGAGCGATGCCCTGGAAAGCCGTGACCGCCTCGACGGGGACGAGGCCGTCCCGGGCTATGTACTCTTTCCCGGCACCTACGATGAATTAGCGATACAGCTGGGGGAAGACAAGCAACCCAATAGCGTCAGCTTCCGCCATCCACGCACCCGCTGGCACCACGCCGCGACTGGGTTGTCGGTCGGGACCGAACTCCACGAACTCAGGGAAATGAACGGCGAGCCGTTCTCCTTTACCGGTTTCGGTTGGGATCGAGGTGGCACGATCACCGATTGGAACGGCGGTGTGCTGAAAGATATTCAGGTACGTCTGACCTACGCCCCCGAGCGCATCGTGGGCGGTGGTCTGCCGGACACGCTCCTGGGCGAACGGCTATTGTCCAGCGACAGCAGCTCCGTTCAGGGGCTGGGCCTCACCGTCCGGGAGATTACCGTACCGCTGCGAAACCCGGCGGACAGTTCCGCTACGGAATAGAAAAGGGGTCGCCGCCGGCCGGCGACGACCCCTTCGGTCTTAATCGAGGAACGGGAGACGATTACGACAGTACCGTCTTCACCTCATTAGCCGCATCCTCCAGCGAAATCGCCGAACGCACGTTCAGCCCGGAGTTGTCGATCAATTCCTTGGCGATGTCGGCGTTGGTGCCCTGAAGGCGGACGATGATCGGCACGTTGATGTCGCCGATGTTCTTGTAGGCGTCTACTACTCCCTGGGCGACGCGGTCACAGCGCACGATACCCCCGAAGATGTTGATCAGGATAGCCTGTACGCGGTCGTCGCGCAGGATAATGCGGAAAGCCTGCTCTACGCGGGCGGCGTCGGCCGTACCCCCTACGTCGAGGAAGTTAGCGGGCTCACCGCCGGAAAGCTTGATGATGTCCATGGTAGCCATGGCCAGTCCGGCACCGTTAACCATACAGCCTACGTTACCGTCCAGGTTGACGAAATTGAGGCCGTAGCTCTTGGCTTCGACTTCGGTGGCGTCCTCCTCGGTCTCGTCGCGCATCTCGGCGATGTCCTTGTGCCGGTAGAGGGCATTGTCGTCGACGGCGAATTTGCAGTCCACGGCTACGATCCGGTCGTCGCCGGTGTGCAGACAGGGGTTGATCTCGATCAGGCTGGCGTCGGCGCTCACGTAGGCCTGGTACAGCTTGCTGATGAACTTGGTCATGTTCTTGAAGGCCAGGCCTTCCAGTCCGAGGTTAAAGGCCACTTCGCGGGCGCTGAATCCCTGCATGCCCAGTTCCGGGTCGATGTAGGTCTTATGTACCAGTTCGGGGGTTTCCTCGGCGACCTGCTCGATGTCCATACCACCCTGCGTGGAGTGAATGATCACGTTTTGCTTGCGCTCGCGGTCCATCAGGATGGACACGTAGTATTCCTTGTTGGCGTCGAAGTCGGGGGCGTAAGCGTCTTCGGCTACGAGGATCTTATTCACCTTCTTTCCTTCGCCTTCCATACCGCCGGGGGTCTGCGGCGTCTTGAGCTGCATGCCCAGGATATTGCTGATGTGCTCCTTGGCTTCGTCGCGATTCTTGGCCAGCTTGACGCCGCCGCCCTTACCGCGTCCACCGGCGTGGATCTGGGCTTTGACTACGGCGAATGGGCTGCCGGTTTCCTTGGCGAGCTGGTCGTATTTGGTCATGGCCTCGTCCACCGTGTCGGCCGCGTAGCCGTTCTGGATGGGTACGCCGTGCTTGCTGAGGATGGACTTGCCCTGATATTCGTGGAGGTTCATTTTGCTATATTTTGCTGGGTCGTGAAGGTAGGAAAAAGTTGCTGGAGGGCGGGGACATTGGGCGGCGGAGCGCAGGAAGAAAGCTGCCCCGGACAATTAGTCCTCGCCAGGACGAGTATCAATCACGTAATTATTGAGACGCCGTACCCCATTGGTGTCCAAAAGCACCGGAGTATCCCACCTCCGCAGCAATAATTCATCGACGTAATAGGGGAAAGCATACTCCCCGATGACGCGAAGCCAGGTCGTACCCGGCGGTGCCCGGAAGGTGAAGTCGGCCCGCAACCAGCCATTTTGGGTATTCGGGCTGTCGTTGATCCAACGGCGCTGCTCGCTGATCCACTCGTCCTCGTCGTTCATAAAGTTGACGTAGAAGATCGGTCCGCCGAAGTAGCGTCGGTCGACGTAATTCCATAAACTCAGCTCGAGCGTGTCCGAACGCAGGGTCGTGTCCAAAGGAATTTCCGCCAGGATCTCCCACTGCGGGGTAGCCCTTTGACTGCCATTCCCGACGAAGGCAAAATCGTCCGACGTCTCCATCGGTACGTGAACGTAGGTTTCGGGCCTAGCCAATTCTCCCTCCAGCAGTGCGGCTTGTACGCTGTCCGTCCGTTGGCGGATGTCGTTCGGATAGAGGCTCCGCAGTTCGATATACTGGTTTTGGTAGAGTAGGGTCCCGTTCTGGCGTAAGCCTTCCTCGCCGGCGAGCAGTGGGTTATTGCGATCGGTAAGGAGCAGAATGGCACGGTCATCCGGAAGTTGATCCAGTAATTCCCGGTCCACCAGCGGGTCGGAGATCAGCTGCAGGCTGGCCAGGGTCTGTTGGACGGAAATGCGGGTGAGCTTACCATTGAGGAGCGGGATGCCCGTGACGAGGGATAGTTTATACCCGTCGTAGTTGCTCCGCCACTTACCGTTCCGGAATAGCTTGTCGGACCAGCCCTGCTCGCTGGGCAGTAAATACAGACTGGAGTAGGTTGCCGTATCCAGCGCGAGCGACTCGGCCAGGGTGCGGGAGCCGGCCAGGTCATGCGGACTGAAGGCATTGTGGTGGACGTGGTCGTACAGTCGGACGTAGGTGAACTGATTGGCTTCTACGGCCCAGACGCCGAGGGCGACTACGAGTAGCGCGGCACCCAGCGGGCGCTTTGGTATCCTACGCGCCAGACGATACAAGCCGTATGCGGTGACGATCGACAGCGTGTAATAAGCCGGCCAGGTGAACCGGGCGGGGGAGCGGAATTGCAGGACCAATTTGAGATTGTCGTAGGTCCAGTCCGGGAAGTAGCTGAAGGGCAGGCCGAAGGCGTAGATTAGCACGCCTGCCGCTCCCAGCACCAGAACAGCCAATCGACGGTCCAGCCGGGTAAACAGCCCGCCGCGCCGGAGCATCCAAAACAATAATGCCGGAAGGGCAACGGCGAAAAGGATCGGAATCAGGCCGAGGTAGGCGGCCTGTTCTCCACCGGGCGCGGATAACTTCGGGAACAGGTCACGCATGGGCCCGTACGTAAACAGCCCGGGCGAAGTCAGTAAGCCGCCCCAAGTAGTCACGTTCGTGAAGTACCCGTGGGGAATCATGACCCGGTCGTCTACGTGGTCCAGGTAGTTAATGACGGCGTAGATCACGACGGCGCTACCCAGGGTTACCAGGACCCATTGCCGAGTAGCGTTCCAGGAGTAGGCCTCGTGGCCGGTCAGGCGCACGATCGAAGCGGCAGCCGCAACGACCAGCATGAAGGCAGCCCCGATCGCAAAGAGGTAGGGATTGTTAAGACCTAGCAACACGATGACCAGGCCTACGCCCAGCGAGGCCGGCCAGTATCGCCGCCGGTTGCTGGCCACCAGCTGATAATAGATTATGAGGGGGATCAGAAAAGTATAGCCGAGCGAGTATTGCCCCCCGAGCTGGCGAGCGATCTGGGGGGACATCATCGCGATCAGGATACCGAAGAGTATTGCCGCCGCGACGGGTAGCCGCAGGTGACGCAGGATCAAAAAGAGGATCAATACCGATAGCACATTACTCCAGTGGATAAGGGAATTCGACACCCCGACGGCGTAACTCCCGATATCTGGTACCAGCGGCCGCAGGGCAGCCAGCGCCACCGTAACTACCGCCTGCGCGTCCGTCAGGAAGATGCTTTCTACGTAGGGGTAGTACTGGTTCGTAAGTTCAGTACCCTCGCCGTAGGTAGCATGGTACTGCATGTTGTAGTGGATCGTAAGGCCGTCACCACCGAAGGTGGGCGTCACGCTATTCGGTTCCCAGAGGTAGCGATCGTAGTAAAAGGTGAAGACGGCCGTCGCAATGGCCAGACAGAGAAGCAGATAAACGGCACGGCGGAGGCGAGCGAACATGTAGGGGCGGTGGGGGAAATAGGCGATAAAGGTAAGCTGCGCACGGGAGCAAGCATCAAGCGCGCAGATTCTTTATTTGGCAAAGGGCTTCAATGATAATACTATTTTAGTAACCTGAACCGACGAGTAATGGTGCATCTCTTCGGGCCGGCGCTTGCCCCGTAGGTAATCGACGAAGCCGGGTATCGGACGGTTTTGCTAGGGGATTTGAATTGATGACAAGTCCCGTTGAACTTTTCGTACGTACGGCTGGCTTTCCCCTTGGTGATCTGGTTTTTACCTGCGCTCCGCCGCAAATAACTAGAGCTCCTCGACGTGGTCCTTGACCCAGGCGGCCCGCTCCAGGATCTCCGCCTGCTTTTCGGAGCCTTTCCGTTCCCAGGTTTTGTACATGAAGCCCATGCGGTAGTTGTTCTGGAAGCGTTCGCGGTGCCGGTCGAGGAAGTCCCAGTAGAGGCTGTTGAAAGGGCAGCTGCGTTCGCCGGTGCGCTTGGTGTGCTGGTAGTGGCAGTTTTTGCAGTAGTCGCTCATCTTATTGATGTAGTTGGCGCTGCTACAGTAGGGTTTGGTGGCGATGAGTCCGCCATCCGCTCGCTGGCTCATGCCGCGGGTATTCGTGATCTCGACCCACTGGATGGCATCGATGTAAACGCCCAGGTACCAGGCGTCCACGTCGTCGGGGTGGGCACCGTAGATGAGGGCGAAATTGCCGGTGATCATGAGCCGCTGGATGTGGTGGGCGTAGGCGCGGTCGAGGCTTTGGTTGATGGCGTGGCTGAGGCAGTTCATCTTCGTGTCGCCGGTCCAGTACCAGCTGGGCAGGGCGCGGTCGTGCTCCAGGCTATTGACGGTCTCAAACTCCGGCATCTGGGCCCAGTAGACGCCACGCATGTACTCTCGCCAGCCGATGATCTGGCGGACGAAGCCTTCCACCTGATTGAAGGAGATGGTCTCGCCGTCCTTTTTCCACGCTTCCACCGCCGCATCGATCACCTCCCGGGGGGAAAGCATCTTGGTATTCATGGCAAAGCTCAGATTGGCGTGGTAGAGTAGGGGGTCCGCCTCGGTCATCGCATCCTGATAGGTGCCAAAGTGTTGTAAGCGGTTAGCGCAGAAATCCTCAAGGGCTTCCAGGCATTCCTCGCGGGTCACCGGATAGGTAAAGCGGTTGTCGGCCATGCGCCCCATGGTGGGGATGTCGTGTGACCGGATCATCTCCACGATGTCGGTGGCATCGCGCTCGAATATGGTCGCTTCGGGAAAGGTGATCTCCTTCGGCAGGCTACCGCGGTTGTCTTCGTCGTAGTTCCACTGGCCGGTGACGGGTTCACCGTTGGCATCCATCAGGACGCCGTGGCGCTGTCGCATCTCCCGGTAGAAGGTCTCCATCAGGTAGGCCTTCTTCCCCTTGAACAGCTCCTCCACGTCATTTCGGGCGGACATGAAATGCTCCGTATCCGCACTTACTCCTCCAGCTTTTTCCGAAAATGATCTTAGTTTCTGGTCTAACCGCCATTCATCGGGTAGTTGGTATTCGAATGATTCGGCGCCGGTTTCTTCCAGGGTTTGTTGCAGGCATTCGGTGATCGAGGTTAGGCTATCGGCACTCGTATCATCAAGGGTTCGGTAGTGCACCCGGTGACCGAGGTCCCGCAACCGGTCGGCGAAGGCCCGCATAGCCAGAAAGAAGCCGGTGATCTTTTGGATGTGGTGCTCGCAGTAAGTTGCCTCGGAGTGGGTTTCATAGAGGCAGTACAGGGTATCCTCGTCGGTTTCGGAGAACCAGGAGTGCTTCTCGTTGAGTTGGTCGCCCAGAATGAGGCGAACGCGTTTGGCTTTCATATAAGGTGGCTTGCTCGTACTGCTTGGAATAGCAGGGTGCCGCTTTTGTTGAACAACAGGTCCAATTCACTGCTCGGTCACATCGCGGTTTTCCCGTCTTTAGCTGACGGTATAGGTACGGTAGCTACCGGAGAACCCTACGAAAAGGAGGCGAGCCAATTGTCTCGCTTACGCCATCCTCATTATAGCCCGTTGTGCTAAATGAATACCCGGTCCGTGGCCATCAGCTTTCCTGTTCGAGCAGTTTACGCAGCATGGCCTGCGTTTCCTTGGGTTCGGCGCTGCCCTGGCTGCGCTTCATGACCTCTCCCATAAAGAAGCCGATGAGACCTTTCTTGCCCTTGCGGTAGGCGGTCACTTTGCCGGGGTTCGCGGCTACCACCTCGCGGGTGATGCCCTCCAGGAAGTCGGTATCCGTATTCTGGATGAGCCCCATCCGTTCGGCGCATTCGCGGGGATCGCCGGGCTTTTCCAGCAATTCGGGTAGCAACCGGCTGGCGGCATTGGCCGCGCTGACGTCTCCCGCCCGGATCAGGTCCAGCAGCTCGTTGAACTGTTCCGGGCGCAAACCCGGATCGCCGCCACCGTTGAGATGGGGCAGGACGCGGTTTACCCAAAGTTTAGCGAGCTCGGGAACGGAATCGGATGCCTCGGCATATTCCAGAAACTGTTTATAACGCCCGCGATCTTCGCTCAGCAGGGCCGCATCGTCGGTATCGATCCCGAAGGCGGTGAGCCGGTCGTACGCCTGCCAGGGTAGGGCACCCAAACCCTTTTCTATCTCGGTTATGTATTCCTCGGACAGGATGACGGGCGGCAGGTCCGGATCGGGGAAGTACCGGTAGTCGTGGGCGTTCTCCTTATCGCGCAGGGGCGAGGTCGTGCCCGACTGGGGGTCGAACTGACGGGTTTGCTGCACGACGGCCTCGCCGCGCCCCAGCAATTCGATCTGTCGGTCGACCTCGTAGGCGATGGCGCGGCGGGCGTAGCGCATGGAGTTCATATTCTTGATCTCGCAGCGGGTACCGTATTCGGTAGCACCTTCGGGACGGACGCTGATGTTGACATCACAGCGCAGACTTCCCTCTTCCATGTTCCCGTCGCTGATCTCCAACCAGCGGACCAGTTGCCGCATGCCGCTCATGAAGGCGTCTACCTCTTCGGCGGAGCGCAGGTCCGGCTCGGTGACGATCTCCAGGAGCGGCGTTCCCGCCCGGTTCAGATCGACCTGACTATAGGGCTCACCCGCGGCGTGCACGGACTTACCGGCATCTTCCTCCATGTGAATGTGGTGCAGGCGTACCGAGCGTGATTCCCCGTTGATGCGGATGGGCAGGCTTCCCCCGATGCAGATGGGATTCTCATCCTGCGTAATCTGGTAACCCTTCGGCAGATCGGCGTAGAAGTAGTTCTTCCGGTCGAAGGTGCTCCGCCGGTTGATGCGGCAGCCGAGGGCCAGGCCCAGCTTCACGGCGAAGGCCACCTGTCGCTCGTTGAGGCGGGGCAGGGTGCCGGGGTACCCCAGGCTGATTTGGCTGATGTGGTGGTTGGGTTCGGCACCGAAGGCGTTGCGGTCGGCGCAGAAGGCTTTCGATTCGGTGGCCAGTTGGACGTGGGTCTCCAGGCCGATGACGGTTTCGTAGCTGCTGGTCATGGGCGGCAAGATACGTCGGTCCTATAGCATGCCCCCCAAACGCTCCACTACGTAATCTACCTGCTCACGCGTGTTGTGATGGCTAAAACTGAAGCGGATCGTATGCCGCTTCGAATCGGGGTGCAGGTGGCCGACGACGTGGCTACCCACATCGATGCCACTGGAACAGGCCGATCCGCCACTGGCGGAAATGCCCGCCATGTCCAGGTTCATCAGCAGCAGATCGCCCTTCGGCGACTCCGGGAAGCTGGCAGACAGCACTTTATAGTGGCTACGATCGGGATCGCCATTGAAGCGAACCTCCGGATAGGTGGCTCGCAGGCGTTCGATGAGGTAGCCACGGACGTCCTCCATCTTCGCCCGGCGCGCGTCGCGTTCCCGCACCGCCAGTTCGAGCGCCCGGGCCAGACCTACGATGCCGTAGAGGTTTTCCGTACCGCCGCGCATATTTCTTTCCTGCGCTCCGCCGTCCAGGTAGGGCTTGATGATATTGTCGCTGTTGATGTATACGAATCCAATTCCCTTCGGACCATAAAACTTATGGGCCGACCCGGAGAGAAAGCTGATCCGTGTTTGTTCCAGGTCGATCGGGAAGTAGCCCATGGTTTGCACCGTGTCGCAGTGGAAGAGGGCGTCGTATTCGGCGCAGATGTCCGCGACCTCCTGCAACGGAAGCAGGTTGCCGATCTCGTTATTGGAATGCATCAGGCTGACGAGCGTTTTCTCGTCGCTCGCGGCCAGCAGCCGGCGCAGATCCTCCAGGTCGACGTGGCCCAAAACATCGATAGCGACCATCTCCACCTTGGCGGTTCCCGTCAAGCGGATCGCATCCAGACTGTGCAGGACGCAGTGGTGCTCCAGGGGGGAAGAGATAACCCGGGTGACGCCGAGGTCCCGCACGGAGTTCTTCAGGGCCATGTTGTTGGCCTCCGTACCGCCGGAGGTGAAAAAGACCTCCCCGATGCTGCAGTTGAGGACGTTGGCGACGGTCTTGCGGGCAGCCTCGATCAGGCTACGCGCCTTGCGGCCCTCGGCGTGGATGCTGGAGGGATTACCGAAGTCGTTGCGCATGACCTCAGTCATCGCTTCCAGGACGGTGGCATCCAGCGGAGTGGTAGCGGCATTGTCTAGAAAGATCCGTTCCATATGATTAGGCTAGCTCGATCAGGATCGGGCAGTGATCGGAATGCATCGCGTCGCTCAGGTGCTCGACCCGACGGATGCGGTCGGCAAGTTCGCGGGGATAGCTGTGGTAATCGATCCGCCAGCCCTTATTATTTCCCCGCGCGTTGGCCCGGTAGCTCCACCAGCTGTATTCCACCTTTTCAGGGTGCAGGTGGCGGAAGGCGTCTACGGTATCCGTTTCGGTGAACCACTTCGTCATCCAGGCCCGCTCCTCCGGAAGGAAGCCGGTATTGGTCTCGTTGCGCTTCGGGGCGTGGAGGTCTATTTCCGTGTGGGCGATGTTGTAGTCGCCTACGACCAGCAAGTTGGGGCGTTCTTTCTGTAGTTCCTTCGTGAAGTCCAGAAAATCATCCAGGAAGCGGTACTTATATTCCTGACGGTGATCGCCTTGTCCGCCGTTGGGAAAGTAACAGTTGAGGATAGTCAGGTCGCCGTGGTCGGTCCGAATGACCCGTCCCTCACAGTCGTACACGTCCAGCGCGCAGCCCTCGATGACGGCATCGGGTGCCTGCTTGCTCAGCGTCAACACGCCGGAATAGCCTTTCTTGCTGGTCGCGCTGTGCCAGGCCGCGTGCGTGAAGCCGGCGCGTTCCAGATCCTCCATCTCGACCTGTTCCGGGGAGGCCTTGGTTTCCTGGAGACACAGAATATCGATGTCCTGTTCGCCGGCCCATTCCGCCAGCCCCTTACGCAGGGCGGCGCGGATGCCGTTGACGTTGTAGGTGACGATATTCATACGTTGGTTTTAAAGAGTTCCTGAAGGTGGGCGGCATCCTGGGGCTGCATTCTCCCGGCCAGCACCAGTCGCAATTCCCGCCGCCGCAGGGCCGCTTCGTAGCGCTGCTGCTCTATCTCGGTAAGCGGCGTCAGTTCCGGCACGAGGACCGGCGAACCGTTGTCCTTATCCAGGGCAACGAAGGTGAAGTAGGCGTGGTGCGTCCGCCGCGGGTGGGTACCCTGCATCGTGGCCGCGAATACCTCGACGAAGACCTCGATACTGGTATTGAAGGCACGGGTCACGCTGGCCTCCAGCGTAATGACTTCGCCGTTCTTGATGGCGCTGTTGAAAGCGACGTTGTCGACACTTGCCGTCACCACGGGGCGGGCGCAGTGCTTACCGGCGCAGATCGCGCAGCAGATGTCCATCCACCGCAGCATATTGCCGCCCATCAGGTTATCCTGGGGGTTGGTGTCGTTGGGCATGACGAGCTCCGACATGGTCGTGAAGCTCTCCGCTACACGCTTCGGGGCGGGGCGGGTGCTCATGACATGCTGACTCCGGGGCGATCGAGGACGGGCAGGGTGCGGAGGGCATCCTCGCTGATGGTCCCCGCCTTGAAGAGATAGCGCTTGTCGAGCATGTGCTCGCCGCGGTTGAAGCTGACCCAGTACTCGTTGTTGATCCCGAACAGGGCGGGTTGGATCGGCTCGATCTTGGCGGCCTCGCCGGGGGGCAGGGTCTGGTGGAAATGCCGTAGGACGGTCGTCGTCTTGTCGACCCCATCGATGCTGCCGTATCCCTGGCTGGTGATCAGCACGTTCTCGAGCGCCTCGTTTCCCTCATTGATCAGGTAGATGTCCCACAGTTCCTCACCGGCATCCTGGCGGGGAACAACGGCTACGCTGACGTCGGTCACTTCGGGCGTTGCGATGTCTTCTTTCATAAGCGATGCGCAATTGGGCCGCAAAGGTACGCTTTGATCGCCTAAAAGCCGTACCGTACCCCCAGTGCAATCCGGGAAGACTCCAGCTGCAGAGCATCCGTTCTGTAAAACGGCGTGAGGGACCGGGTAAAGCCCAGCGTTATTCCGAAGTGACTTGTCAGGCGGTAATCAGCACTTAACCATGTACTTATAAGTAGTCGATTAATGTTGGAGGTTAAGGGCGCCTGGGCACCGGCATTAGGGGAAACGGCGTAGTCAGCGTTCGCGGCCCCGAAACTTCGCCGGCGCTCTTCCACGCGAAAGGCAAAGTAATTATTACTGCTTAGGTCAGCCACCACGGGACCGCTCCCCGCGAACAGGTAGCTTGCCCCCGCACCCGCGGAGACCGTAAAGCGCGAACCGAGGCGCCGGCCCAGCCCGGTACGTAATGTAAGCGCATGCATTTCCACGACGCCCGCGTTGCCCTCACTCAGCCGGGAGTTGAGGGCACCCGAGAAACTATTATAATAACTCGCGTTCAAGGGGTAAGGGGCGAAACTGACCGCATCGGCCACGTCTTCGTTCGTCCCCACCGACACCGATCTTCGGGAATAATCGTACCGCAGGGCCACTGGCACGAACCAGCGTCCTCCACCGAATCGCCGGCCAAATTGTACGAATCCGCCGGGCTTGAAGCTGTTGACGTAGCCGGTCGCCCCCGCCGCCATCGCGTAGCGGCCGGGCGCTGTCACGGGAGTGATTTCCTTCTCTTCCGTCGCCAAGGGGCGCAGATCCGGCAGCTCGATCCCGGGCCCGGTAATGACGAAGGCAGCCATCGGCACGGTCGGACTGGCCGCGGCGACCGCCTGCGGCGCGGATTCATCGGTTGGCGGCGGGGGCGCAGGATATACACCTTCTTCTACGCCGGTAAGCCCTTCTCTTTCCTGATTCCCGGTCCGCGCGGTTGCCGGCATTCTCGGCGATCCGGCGGGCTGATCCTGCCGTGCTATATCCGTCGTTCGGGTGCCGGAGGGCGTGTCTGCCGTTTGGCTCGGCCGTTCCGCCGTGGTATAGGCGGTTTCCTCAGGCGGGATAGTCGGCGCCGTGGCTGCTACTTCTTGTTCGGTCACGGATGATTGGCGAGTAACCCTCTGCCCGAAGGAGCTCCATACCAGCGCTCCGCCGCCCAAGAGTAGGGCAAGTCCGAGCAACCAGGGGAAGATTACGGGCCGCCGCCGCTTGCGGTGGAGGCGTTTTTCCATGTCCGCCCACGCATCGTTCCAGAAATCTTCGTCCGGTGACCAGGGGGTATTGTTATCCGGCATAACGGTTGAATTTGTGGGGTTCTTTATTGAGTTGCTCGCGCAGCATCTGGCGGGCCTTATTGAGGTGCCAGCGGCTGTTGCCCTCGGTGAAGTTTAATTTCTCACCGATTTCGGCGTGGCTGTAGCCTTCCACGGCAAAGAGCCAGAAGACTTCCTGGCTCGTGGCGGGCAGGAGCTCGATGAGTTTGCAGAGGTCTTCCGCGTACAGGCGGTGGGTGACGGTATCCTCCGTCGGTTGGTCCCAGTTGGCGATCTCCAGCGTGGGTTTGCGCCGGTTCCTCCGGAAGTGGTCGATGGTGGAATGAAAGACGAGGCGCTTTACCCAACCTTCGAGGCTACCTTCCCAACGGAACTGGTCCAGCTTTTCGAAGACCTTCATCATACCCTCGTTCAGCAGTTCCATTGCTTCGTCGCGGCCCGGAGAGTAGCGGCGGCATACCGACAGCGCCGGCGGACCGAACCGGCGGTAGAAGGCTTCCTGCGCCCGTCGGTCCTGCTTTAGGCAGGCCTCGACTAAATCGCGTTCGTTGGTGTAATCAGTCAAGCCGTCAGAATCTGGCCCCTAAGCCGAACGTGAAGCGTCGGTAATCGATCTCGCGGTCGACCACTTCCAGGTTTGGCGTAAGTGCGGTAAAGTGAACGGTGGAAAATCGATATCCGATATCGAAGCTCAGGTCCATCCAGCGGCCGAAGGGTGGACCGAAAAGCAGCCCGACCGACGGGTGGTAGGTTGCCCCGACCGAGCGGCTGTCCATGTCCAGCCGGTCATTGCCGATCGGTAGGTTCACCCCGGCCTGAAAACGACCGAAAGGCCTGACACGGCCCCGCCCCAAGCGATATTCGGCCAGGCCGGTAAGGGAAACCAGGCGTTCCCCGCGGCCGACGTTCATCACTTCGAAGCCGGCCCCCGGTCCCAGCGAAAAATTATCCGTCGAGTAAAGGAAATGATAACTGACGCCCGGCCCGTAAATGGGCAAGGAGGGACCCAGATCGAAGCCGTTAAAAGATTGCTGGTCCTCCTGTGAAAACCCGGTCGTGAAAAGCAATTGATGCCGGAACCTCCGGCCGGGTAGTACCTGGAGGGTGTCGGCCGTGATCCACCAGTCTTCGGATTCGATTGGTGAGGCGCTTTCGCCCTCGAAGGTGACCCGGCGGACTTTATTCCAGGGAAAGGTGATGACCTCCCCGGTGGAGGTGACGATCGTCACGCTTTTGCCGTACGCGTAACCGATTAGCGTCCCCCTGCGGTCCATGTCGCCCCGGACCTCGACCAGGTCCACCGTTCTCCGTTCGGCAATCGTCTGCGCCACGCACCATTCGGTGAGGCAAATGAAGCAGATCAGTAGGATTAAGCGCATGGTGTCGGGGTTCATAGCTGAAAGTTACAGCGCATCGGGTTACGTCGGATCCGGGCTGGGGAAGGACTGCGTTAGCATCTGAACTGCTTTATTCGGTTTCGCAGACGTTGATGGAGCCGGCGTACTGCGGCTCGCCGGTGGGGGAGTAGTCGTATTGCCGGATGCCGCTCTGCTCCCAGCCCAGGACGATCAGTTCCCGCTTGGCGGGCAGCACGATAACGTCTTTGGCATTGAAGTCGCCGGCCACGTACTGCTGGTTGCCGAGGCGACCGTTTTCATCTAGCTCGAAGACTTTGAGTCCTTCCCAGCCGGCACACAGGAACAGCTTGTCCCCGTCCACGCCAAGTCCGTGACTATTGGGCATCGGTACGGTCTGTACTTCCCTGGGTGCCCGCGGATCGGATACATCGACCACGACGAGTTGATCGGCCTGCGCGCCGCACTCCGAGCCGCCCCACATGGTGACGTACGCAATGTCGTTCTGCACCACGACGGGATCGCAAAGCCGCGCGTGCTCCAGGGTGGAAAGGTGTTCGGGGGCGGTGGGGTCATCCAGTCCGAAGATGAGCATACCGGTTTGTGAACCCACGTACAACATGTCCTCGTAGGGGAAAATCGTCTCTATGCCCCAGTTGAGCTGGGTCGTGCTCACCAGCGTCGGCTTGGTGGCGTCGGCCAGCGAAAAGGTCCGCAGGTCATAATCACTGACCACGTACAGGTTTCCCTGATTGATGGTAAAGCGGGCCAGGCTGCCGCCGGTGCCGACCGTACCGGGTGCTCCACCGGACTCCAGGGCCGCAAAATCCGCTTGGCCGGAATTATTTACGGCAAAGAAGAGCATATTATTTTCCAACCAAACTCCTTGGCCGCTGCGCGGGGAGCTACAATCCAACTCGATGGTCTGCTTCGTTTCCGATAGCCCGATAATCACGCTGCCGTCGACGGGCGTACTAAAACCGTACATTTCATTACTCACCAGCACGTCCTCCGTACGGCTGAGGAATTCCGGGCTGGACGGGTCGCTGAGGTCGAAAGCCAGCATGTCGATGTACTGATTGACGTAGAGGATGCCGTTGCGTACCGCTAGTCCGTAACCGCCCTTGATGGGGATAAACTTCAGCGGCCGGGGATTGGCATTATCGGCGTTGTTTAGAATGTGTAGTCCTTCCCCCTGGTCGAGGATAAATAGTAGGTCCCCATAAACGTAAAAGGCGCCGGGATTACATACGCTTTCCGACGCTAGCTCGGGAAAGGAGTTATTGCGCCACTCCGATTCCGCCAGGACGATGGGCTCGTAACCGATGTAGGTGATGGTTTCGTTGCATTCCTCCTCCAGACAGCCGCTGAACAGCAGGACCAGGAGCAGGAGAACGGGCAGTCGTTGAATCATGGATGAGGTACTTTCCCTGGCAGACGTAAGGCCGGGGGCACGACGTTGGTGGATCAGCTAAAAAACCGACTTTGCAACCTGCGGGGCCGCGATCAACCTTTTTCCCCGCCCCGCTTTTAGTATCAAAGCAGTTACCGCCGATGACTACCCTTCGCCGGGTCAACGATTACCTGTCCCTCGTAAAATTCTCCCACACGGTCTTCGCGCTGCCCTTCGCGCTACTCGGTTTTTTCCTGGGTGTACTGGACGAGGGCGCCCTGCAACCCCGAAAATTGCTGCTCGTACTGGGCTGTATGATCTTCGCCCGCTCGGCTGCCATGGGCTTCAACCGCTACCTGGACCGCGACATCGATCTTCGCAACGAACGAACAGCCGTCCGGGAGATTCCGGCGGGCACCATCTCCGCCACCGCCGCACTTATTTTCGTGTTGGTCAACGCCGCGCTGTTCGTCGTTACCGCGGGCTTGCTAAACCAATTGTGCTTGCTGCTGTCACCCGTGGCGCTGCTCGTGATCCTCGGCTACAGTTATACCAAGCGTTTCACTTTTCTCTGTCATTTCGTACTGGGGCTGGGACTCGCTCTGGCGCCGCTGGGCGCATACCTGGCCGTCACGGCGGAATGGGCCACACTGCCGATCCTGTATGGCCTGGTCGTTTTGTTGTGGGTATCCGGCTTCGATATCGTTTACGCCCTGCAGGATGAGTCGTTTGATCGTCGGGAAGAACTATATTCCATTCCGGTGCGACTCGGTACGCGCAACGCGCTGCTGTTGAGCCGGATACTGCATTTGGCTTGTGCTATCGCGGTGGTGTTTGCCATCTACCTGCAGCATCAACTCTACCCGGCCTTCGGCCCGCTTACGATTGTCGCGGGGGGTATATTCCTGGCGATGTTGGCCTACCAGCATACGGTAGTTTCGGCCACGGATCTGAGCCGTGTCAACCTGGCGTTCTTTACGACCAACGGGGTGGCCAGCCTGCTATTCGGCACGCTGTCCATAATCGATATCTATACCTAGCCGACCTATCCTTACAGGACGCTGGCGAACTGCCGCAGGAAGCGAACGTCGTTCTCAAACATCAGGCGGATGTCGGTGATGTTGTAGAGCAACATCGCCTGGCGTTCGATGCCCATACCGAAGGCGTAACCGGTGTACCGCTCGGGGTCGATGTTGCAATTCTGAAGGACGGCGGGATCCACCATGCCGCAGCCCAGAATTTCCAGCCAGCCGGTTCCCTTAGTGATCCGGTGATCGTGTTCCGTTTCCAGTCCCCACCAGATGTCCATTTCGGCGCTCGGCTCCGTGAAGGGGAAATAGCTGGGCCGTAGGCGGATGCGGGTTTCTTCCCCGTACATCTCCCGCGCGAAGTGCAGCAGCGTGGCCTTCATGTCGGCGAAACTGACCTTTTCGGCAATATATAAACCCTCCACCTGGTGGAACTGGGCGTGACTGCGGGCGCTGATGGTTTCGTTGCGGTACACCCGGCCCGGGGCGATAATGCGAATCGGGGGACGCTGGGTCTCCATGGTGCGCGCCTGCACCGAACTGGTGTGCGTACGCAGCAACATGGCGGAGTTATTCGGCCCGGCGGGCATATTTTCCGCCGTGTAGAAGGTATCCTGCATATCCCGGGCCGGGTGATCCTCGGGCGTATTCATGGCCGAGAAATTGTGCCAGTCGTCCTCGACCTCGGGCCCCTCGGCTACGGCAAATCCGATACGTTCGAAGATCGACACGATGCGGCGCATGGTCAGGGCAATGGGGTGGCGGCTGCCGAGCGGCATGGGCTCTCCGGGGGCCGTGAGGTCCAGCTCCGCCCCGGCCTGGCTGGCCTCCTGTTGGGTGAGGGCGGACTCTAGCGCATCGTACTTATCCTGGGCGGCCTGCTTGGCCCGGTTGACGAGCTGACCGAAGTCGCGTTTACGCTCGTTCGGGATGTTCCGCATTTCTCCCATCAGGGGCTTGAGGATATTCTTGCTCCCCAGATAACGGATACGAAAGGCTTCTACCTCCTCCGGAGTGGTGGCCCCGGCGGCGCCTATTTCTTCGATCAGCTCCGTTACGCGCTCGAATACGTCCATGATTTCGCTTGCTTTGGCGCGAAGATAGCCACGATGCGCCGACCGACGGTATCTTGGCCCCTATGGGAATAAGCGAAGCCGATACCCGAAAAAGGTTGCTGGCCCTGAGCGTGCCGGGCATGGTGGTGGGGATGGTGCTTTCGCCCGTTCTGCTCTCCATCAGCATCATCGTCACGGGCATCGTAGCGGTGCTGGGCTTCGACCGCGGCCTCAACCCGGTTTGGCGCACCCACTTCCCCGCTTTTGTAAGGGGCTCCCTGTTCTGGGGGCTGGCCGGACTTTATCTCTACCTCATCTTCCTGGCACCGCAGACCTTTGACTGGGCCTATTTCCTGGAGCGCCTACGGGTCAAACTACCGTTGTTAATTCTGCCCATTGCCTGGGTGGGCATCCCCTTCTGGTACGGCACGCGGAATCCTGGCGAGCACACCCGCAAGGGAGCCCCTTACCTGGTCATCTTCGTTACGGTGGTGGTGGTGGGTATTTTAATCAATTACGCTTTCCACTTTGATGAAATCAATGCCCTGATTTACCGGGGCCAGGCTATGCCCGTCCCCCGGGGCAACCACATCCGCTTCAGTCTACTGGTAGCTATTGCCTCCGTTACGGGCTTGGACGCGTGGTTTCGTTTCCGCGGCAAGTGGATGCTGTGGCTGGGGGCCGCCCTATTGGTCGGCTTACACGTCCTGGCGGTCCGTTCCGGTCTGGCGGTAGGCTACGCCGGTTGGCTGATCGTGGCAGCGGGCTGGTCGCTGCACCGCCGGCGCTACGGCTGGCTTATCGGTGGGGTAGTGGGTATCTTGTTGCTGCCCGTGCTGGCTTATCTCACCCTGCCGTCTTTTGCGACAAAGATGAACTACATGCGCTACGAGTTGCTTCATCGCGACCCGGCCCAGGACGACCTGGAATACTCCGATGAGGGGCGCTGGACAAGCATTCGTATCGGCTACGAAGTGTGGCAAGAGCACCCGGTGCTGGGTGTCGGTCCCGGCAACCTGCGTGCGGTGATGGACCGGGAGTACGCCAGACGATTGCCCGACACGCCCGGTAAGCGTCCCCATAACCAGTTCGTCACGGCGCTGGCGGGTGGGGGCATCGTAGGCTTCGTCCTGACGGTGGGCTGCTTTCTGGCCATCGGTTTCGGAGCCGGGCGTTGGCGGGACCCCCTCTTTTTGGCCGTCTGGACGATGTTTGTACTGAGCTGCCTGGTGGAAAATACGCTCGAAAGCTCCGTCGGTGTCTCGATGTTTGCCTTTTTCCTGCTGTTGTACGGTTATCCGCCGTACCGGAACCCTGGGTACAGCATCATGCCGCCGTCGATGTAGATAGTCGCCCCGGTGATGTAGTCGCTGACGTCGCTCGCCAGGAAAGCGCATAGATTGGCTACGTCATCCGCCTCGCCAATCCGGCCATAGGGGATGAGCTTGAGTAATTCGTCCATTGCCTCTTCGGTGTTCCAGGCTTCTTTATTGATATCAGTTCGGATGGCGCCCGGCGAGATGCTGTTAATCCGGATCTTGTCGGCGGCCAGCTCCTGTGCCATGCTCTCCATCATCATCTTCACTCCGCCCTTGGCCGCGGCGTAGTTGACGTGTCCCGACCAGGCGATCTCGTCGTGCACGCTGCTCATGCAGATAATCTTACCGGCGGAGCGGCCGTGTTGGTGAACGCCCTGCTTGCGGAAGATGCGCGCGGCCTGCCGGCAGCAGAGGAACTGACCGGTGAGGTCGACGTTGATCACTTTATTCCACTGATCCAGGGTCATTTCCGTAAAGGCGGCGTCAGCCTGTAGTCCGGCATTGGCCACCAGGAGATCCAGGTGCCCGAACGCTTTATCGCATTCCTCAAAGAGCTTGGCGACTTCATCCTCGTCACTTACATCGGCCTGGACGACAATGGCTTTTCCGCCCGCCTTTTCAATTTCCTCGGCGGTCTGCTGAGCTTCTTTATCGCTGCTGTGGTAGTTGACCACCACGTTCATGCCTTCGCGCCCGAGTCCGATGGCACAGGCCTGGCCCAGTCCGGTACTCGATCCGGTGACGATCGCGGTCTGTCCTTTCAGATTGATATCCATACGTTTCTTTTTGCGCTTCAACGTGTGGCTATCGGTCGGGTTCGTTAGCCGCCGGGCTGTTGATCGGGGCCCGTCAGATAGGTGAAACTGCGGAAAAATTTGTCGGATGCCTCCCCCAGGCCGCGCCCCGTGAGCGAAAAGGTTTTCAGTTCGTAATAGCGCTCCCCGATGACAAAAGCCAACGTGCGGGCGCTCGCCTCCCCGTCTTTATAATCGATCCGCCAAAGCCGGCCCGGATTGCCCAGCACGTCGCGCTCGGAGGCGTAAATGACCTCGCCGCGCAGGGCTTCCGCTGCGGATTCCTCGGTGGATTGCAATAGTTCGGCTACGAGTTCGGTGCTGTCCTGGTGAAGGGCCCCATCGGGGTAGTCGACGTAGCTCAGGACGTAGATCAGGTTTTCCGCCCGCTGCAGATCGGGGACCTTGAAAAAGTAGGTATGGAAGACCTGTTCCCCGATCGCGGTGGTCAGGGTGTCTTCGGTGTGCTTCAGCGGCCCGGGGGAAAGTATCCGGAAGCGGCCTTCCAGGTCGTCGATCTCCTCCCAGCGCCGCTCGTTCTCGTAGCTCTGCACCGGTTCGGCATCCTGGGCGGCCATCGGGGTCTGAGCCGGCAGCGTGGCCGTGACCAGCCAGAGCAGCAAGAAAATTACTTTATCCATGCCGTAAAGACACCCGCCCGTCTGCGACGGTTGTGTTGCCGGTCCGACCCTTAGACGATCCGGCTTGAGCGGGTCTCCGCCGTGAAGGTGAAATCGTCGGGGCCGCTGCCGGCCAGTCCGGTGAGGGCCACCAATCCGGGGCGTTTTCCCGGTTCCAGGCTTCCCAGCTCGGCGTCGAACTGCAGGGCTTCGGCCCCGTTAAGCGTGGCCCACCGCAGCAGGGAGGCGAAGGGGACGGTACTCTGGTAGCGGGCGATGGTCTTTAGTTCCTCGACAATGCTGAGTTGCCAGTTGGACGTCAGGCTGTCCGTACCCACGCATACCTTCACTCCCGCGTCCAGGAAGCGGTCGTAGCGCGGCAGCCGGTTCTCGATGTACAGGTTCGCGTTCGGGCAGGTCACCCAGTACACGCCCTGCTTGCCCCAGGCCTGGGCGGCCAGGATGGCCTCCGGGCTCGTAAGGGTGTTGTGCACGAACAGCGTCCGCTTGTCCGGGTCCATATGCTGAATGGCATGGTACAGCGAAGGGGTGCCGGGTGCGTTGAAGTCGTCCAGGCTGCTACCGAAGCCCTCGAAGAAGGCAAGGAATTCCCCTCCGCCCGTTTCAAATAGCTCGTTCTCCGCCGTCGTCTCCTGGTTATGGATACTCACGGTTTCGGCTCCGGTATTCAGGGCGTTGATCTTTCGGTATAGTGCCGCGCTGACGGTGTAGGGGGCGTGGGGTACCGCGCTTTTCGGCTCGGGTTGTTGCTCGTAGGCCGGCAGGTACATCTCATAGCTGGCCTGTGCCCGGTCCTCCTGCAGAAAGTCAAACATCTCCACGAAACTGTAGTACCGGATGGGGCTTTCCCGCTTCGTAGCGGCGGTGTCCGCCTTATTGCAGATGTCACCGACCGCCTGGATGCCCTCCGCCCACATAAGCCGGTCCTGCTCCCGGATGGCGGCGTCGATCACGTTTTGGTCGGTTTCCCGCATCGTCACCACGTCTACCAGGAAGGGGAGAAGCGTTTTGCCGGTCGCGCTTTTTCCCTGTAGGTGACTGAGTTCGAGGTGACAGTGCGCATTCACGAAACCCGGTATGAGCACACCGTCTATTTTTTGCGGCGGAGGCGCAGGTAAAGTGTCCGTCGGCGCGGTGATGGCCGTAATCGTTCCACTATCATCCACGGTGACGATGCCGTTTTTAATCGGCTCGGAAGAAATCGGGAAAACGTAATCGGCGATATAGCTAGGCATGGCGCGAAGGTACTCCACGACCCGTCGTCTGCCGAACGTAGCGCGGCGAAGTTCGTCCGCCGACGGAGGAGACCTTCCTCGGGTATTTACTAAAAGACGGTAGCTTACGGCAGGCTATCCGATTCTTCATGCGCTTCTATCTGTACACCTTTTGTAGTTTCTTTCTCGTGGCCTGTCATGCCGACCCCCCACCGGCGGAGGCAACGACCGTGGAGACGGTGCGCGATACGGTAACGGACGAAAGACTCCTGGCCCCGGACGAACTGTTCGGCGACTTGTTCCGGGAGGTGCAGCTGCAGCAGATCTTTGACGATGGTAAAACCTTCGTGGACATGGTTCCCCGCAGCAGCGCCCGCGAGATTATGGACGATTACGCCGAAGCGAAGGACGAACCCGACTTCGATCTCCGCGGCTTTGTAGCGTCAAACTTCGATCCGCCCGCCACTCCCGAAAGCGGTTTCACCAGCGAAAGCGCGCGCGGTATCAGCGAGCACATCAATGCCCTCTGGCCGGTCCTCACGCGGGAAGCGGAAAGCGACGAGGGCAGCGCCGGCAGCCTGATCGTGCTGCCCGAAGACTACATCGTACCCGGCGGGCGGTTCCGGGAGGTGTACTACTGGGACAGCTACTTCACCCTACTGGGGCTGGCCACCGCCGGGCAGGACAGCCTGGTCCGGGATATGGTGGAGAACTTTGCCTACCTGATCGACGAGGTGGGATTCATTCCCAACGGGAACCGGACGTACTACCTGACCCGGTCGCAACCGCCCTTCTTCTCCCATATGGTCGAGTTGCTGGCTTCCATCGAGGGGGACCGGGTCTACGCCGAGTTCATGGACCAACTGAAAGCGGAGCACGCTTTCTGGATGCGGGGCGTCCAGGAGGTCGGTGAGGGTAACCGAGCCGTGAACCACGTCGTTTGGATGGCCGACAGCACCTACCTCAACCGCTACTTCGACGACGGAGACCGCCCCCGCGCCGAAAGCTACCGCGAGGATGTACTGACGATCGAGGAGAGCGGACGTGATGCCCGGGAAGTGGCTAAACACCTGCGCTCCGCCGCCGAATCCGGTTGGGATTTTAGTGCCCGCTGGTTTGCCGACGGGGAGAAGCTGTCCACCATTATCACCACGGACATACTGCCCCCGGATCTGAACGCCTTGCTCTACCACCTGGAGCACACCATTGCCGAGCATTCGGAGTTCGTCCCCGAACGGGAAGCGTGGGAACGACGGGCGGAGCGCCGGCGCACGGCCATCGAGGAATACCTCTGGAATACGGAAAGCGGATGGTACGAAGACCGCAACTGGACCACCGGTGCCTTCACCGGCTACCTGACGCTGGCGGGCATCTACCCGCTATTCACCGGGGTAGCCTCGGACGATCACGCCGCGACCGTCGCCCGGACGCTGGAAGCGCAGTTTTTGGCCCCCGGTGGTCTACGAACCAGCTTAAAGGAAACCGGTCAGCAGTGGGATGCGCCCAACGGTTGGCCGCCGCTGCAGTGGATGGCCTACGCCGGGTTACGCCGCTACGGTTATGGCGACCTGGCCGCCGATATTCGCAACCGGTGGATGGAGAATAACGAGCGCGTCTACGAGAATGTCGACAAGATGGTCGAGAAATACAACGTGGAAGACATCACCCTCGAAGCGGGTGGCGGAGAGTATCCCGTCCAGGATGGATTTGGGTGGAGCAATGGGGTATACCTGCGCATGGCCGCGGAAGACCTGCAACGATGACGGAATCTCAGTCACGCGGGGAGCTGATTACGCTCAGTCAGGTAAAACTCCAGTTCGGCAACCTGCAACCCCTCACTTTCCAAATTCGCGAGGGCGAGCATTGGATGATCACCGGGGACCGGGCCACGGGCAAAACCCTCCTCGCCGAAACCCTGGCCGGGCAGCGCCGACTTTCCGCCGGCGTGCTCAAGTATCCCTTACTGGATGCAAAACTTTCCCCGCAGGAGCGGTACACCGCCCTGCGGCTGGTGACCTTCATGGACAATTCCCGACTGGCCCGCAACCCGACCAACGTTCACTACTACCAGCAGCGGTACAATGCCTTCGATGCCTCCGGACATCCGACAGTCCGCCAGTACCTGGAGGCAGGTGGTTTTACCGTGGAAGAAAACGCGGAACTGCTGGACATTTTTCAAATCCGTGACTTACTGGACCGGGAGAAGATCAAGCTGTCCAGCGGGCAGACGCGGAAGGTTTTGCTGGCCCGGGAGCTGCTGCGCCGGCCGCGCGTTCTGATCATCGATAATCCTTACGTTGGCCTCGACGTGGCCAGCCGGAAAATCCTGAATAAGGTGCTCGATAAGCTGGTTGCCGCACTGAAGCTCACTTTGGTGCTCTGCGGTCACCCGGAAAGCGTTCCCGCCGCCATCACGCATCGCTTGCATTTGTATCCGGACGGGAGCTCCTGGCAGGGTGGGGCCGGTGAGCAACCGCCCGCACCGGTCCGGGAAGTAACGGACCAACCCATGCTTCATCAGCTCGCGGATGCCTGGGCGGATAGTACTCGCGCCGAAGTCCCGGAGGAAATTATCCGCTTCCGGAACGTCACCATATCCTACGGAGAACGAACGATACTCGACAACCTGGACTGGCAAGTCAACCGGGGCGACAAGTGGGTAGTGAGTGGCGCGAACGGCTCGGGGAAGTCGACCCTGCTAAGTCTGGTCTATGCGGACAACCCGTTGGCCTACGCCAACGACATCTCCCTCTTCGGAGTGCGGCGCGGTCGTGGGGGCAGCATCTGGGACATCAAGCGCCGGATCGGCTTCACCTCGCCCGAATTGCATACTTATTTTCGGGAACGCATCACGGCCCGGGAGGTCATTCTAACGGGCTACTCCGACACCTTCGCACTAGGCAGGCGATACGCTCCGGAACAGGAAA
Organism: Lewinella sp. IMCC34191; assembly: GCF_003390935.1. Lineage (GTDB taxonomy): Bacteria > Bacteroidota > Bacteroidia > Chitinophagales > Saprospiraceae > Neolewinella. The sequence goes on from NZ_QNQZ01000001.1 coordinate 346,831, forward strand.
AGATGGTCAGCCTCCTGCTGACTTACTTCGATTTGGACCCGGATGCCAATCGGTTATTTCCTTCTTTATCCAACGGTACGCAGCGCCTGGTTCTGCTCTGTCGCGCTCTGGTAAAGGCACCGCCGCTATTGCTACTGGACGAACCCTTTCAGGGGCTGGACCAAAAGTCGATCGAGCGCGCACGCGCAGTACTGGCCCGTGTGACGGGGCCGGCCGACACGGTTGTATTCATATCCCACTTCCGGCAGGAGGTACCGCCGGGAATGGAGTGGCTAGAACTACGGCTGGATAAGTAGTACGGGGATTACCGCACGGTAGCGACGGTCTCCAGGGTGTCCGCGATCTCATCCCATAATCCGATACGGCGACGCAGTGCTTCTTCGGCTACGGCCTGGGCTTCCGCCCACTTGGTTTCGTCGGTACCGCACAATTCGGTAACCATCGCTTCCGAAAGGGGGCCGTGCTCATCGCCGTCGACTTCGATGTGGCGCTCCAGATAGTAGACCAGGCGGGGGAAACGGGATTTGTCTTCCGGCGACTGATTGAGGATCTCGATGAACAGCTCGGGGATCAGGCTTTCCCGGCCGAAGGTGAAGGCGGCCGCGATCTTGTGAGCTTTACCCTCCTTGATCAACTCGAAGGTGTAGTCTACGAAGCGCTTGATCCCTTCGCCAAGATCGGCGGCTTGCAGCGCTTCCCGGGCGTTGTCCAGGTCGTTTATATCATCCAGCAACTGCTGAATTTTCTGATTGTCGGCACCGACCTCGTCCATCGCCTCCAGGTACAGTTCGTAGTGGCTGGCCGGCACGCCGTTGCGGTCGACGTCCGTTTCCTCGCCCAGGACGATCTCGTTGATGAAGCGGGCGGTTCGGGCATTTCTGACCGGCTTCCAGGGTAGGGTGGTGCAGGTCAGTTCGTTCTGTAGCGCCTTGAGCAGGGACATGAAATCCCACACCGCGAAGACGTGGCGCTCCATAAATAACCGGATGTCATCAATGTCCTTCAGTTGTTGATACAACCGGTGGCCGGTCAGCTGGGCTTGTAGGGGTTTGGTCTGTTCGAAGATCCGATCGATAGCGGGCATGCGGTATTTTTATTAATAGCATACATAGCGGATGTGGTGCGAACGGATTGCGCTGCGTCAGTATTACCTGCGCAGCTTACCCCAGATCGTATACAGCAGGGCCACGCCGACCGCCGCGACGCCCCCGGCAATCAGGGTGGCGACGGTACGTCCGTAGAGATAAAAACCCGTTGCAAAAAGCACCGAATAAACGGTAATGGCCCCGATCAGCATCGCCAGGATCCGCAGGGGAAGTTGCCCGTCGGCCTGCGTGTCGGTGCGCTCCGGAAGTTGAGTGACCACGGGTTGCCAGCCCGGTCCGCCGGGGCGGGTGGTGGTGTAAAAGTTCGTGAGGGTAGCCATATCGGTGGGCCGGGTGGCGAAGGTGACCGCCAACCAACCGACGGTGGTAATGGCGATGCCGAGCAGCAGGCGCTCGTGTCCCGCCAACTCCGGGAGGCCGATCGGAACCCAGGCGAATTCCAAAAAGAGGGCAACCGCGAAGGAAATAAACATGCCGGCGATCTCGGTGTACGCGTTGATCCGCCACCAGAACCAGCGGAGGATAAAGATCAGGCCGGTACCCGCGCCGATCTGCAGTAGGATCGAAAATGCCTGCAGGGCGTTAGATAGCGCCAGGGCCAGGATAGCCGCGAGCACCATCAGCAGGACGGTACTGATACGACCGATGAGTACTAAGCGGTCCTCGCTCGCCTCCGGTTCGACGAAGCGGTGGTACCAGTCGTGGACCACGTAGCTCGAACCCCAGTTGAGGTGGGTGGATAGGGTCGACATGAGTGCCGCGATGAGCGACGCGATCACCAGCCCGAGCAGTCCCGTAGGCAAATAGCTCAGCATGGCGGGGTAGGCCAGGTCGTCGTCTATCACGTTGGCCGATACATTGGGAAAGGCGGTAGCAATACTTTCCAGGTCCGGAAACACGATAACGGAAGCTAGCGCGATCAGGATCCACGGCCAGGGGCGCAGGGCGTAGTGAAAGGCATTGAACAGCAGCGTCGCGCCCACGGCGTGATTTTCGTTTTTGGCGGCGAGCATGCGCTGGGCGACGTAACCGCCCCCGCCGGGTTCCGCTCCGGGGTACCAGACGCTCCACCACTGCACGGCAATCGGAACGACGAACAGCGGCACGTACACTTCCGGATTATCGAAGGAGGGAATCAGGTCCAGCCGCTCGCTCACCTCGGCGTGGGAAAACAGGCCGTCCAGCCCGCCCACTTCCGGGAGGTTGACTACGACGTAAGCCGCCCATACCGCGCCGATCATCGCGAAGGTGAACTGCACGAAGTCGGTCAGGATGACGCCCTTGAGCCCACCCATGGCCGAATAGATGACCGTGACGACCGAGACCAGCACCACCGTGGTGATCGGATCGATGTCCAGCAGCACGCCGGCGATCTTGATCCCCGCCAGGCAGACGGTGGCCATGATCATAACGTTGAAGAATACACCCAGGTAGATCGCCCGGAACTGGCGAAGGAAGCGGGCCGGCCCCCCGGCGTAGCGCAGTTCATAGAATTCCAGATCGGTCATGACGCCGGAGCGACGCCACAAACGGGCGTAGACGAATACCGTAAGCATACCGGTGAGCAAAAAGGCCCACCAGGCCCAGTTTCCGGCCACCCCCTGCTTGCGGACGATATCGGTGACCAGGTTGGGCGTGTCGGCCGAAAAAGTAGTCGCCACCATCGATACGCCCAGCAGCCACCACGGCATGTTCCGGCCCGATAGGAAAAATTCCTGCGTAGACTTTCCGGAATCCCGGCTGGCCCACAGGCCGATGGCCAGGCTGACGGCAAAAAAGGCGAATACGATGAGCCAGTCGAAGGAAGTAAGCTGCATAAGGGGAGTACAAAGTGCGCGATCAAGGTAGGTAATACCGTTTACATACCAGCATACGTATCACCACACGCCGGGCGCATCCGGAAGGACCTTTCGGGGAGCGCCCGCAACAATTTCACCCCGGATCGGGTACTTTAGCACAGTGAAGCGGATTATCCCAGTCCTATTATTCCTACTCCTCGGTAGCGTATTCCCCGTTTTCGGACAGGAAGATCTTCGCGTATCCCTGCTGCTGGATCGCGAGGCACCCACCCTGGTCCCCGCGGCCGCCTATCCCAGCTACGATGTGTACGAGGACATCATGTTCGAGCTGGCGCGCCGCTACCCGCAACGTTGCCGGATCGAGATTTGGGGGACCCTGCCCTCCGGTCGGCGCATCCTCGTCCTTAAACTCGCCGACGACGTCCGCCACAGTCGGGCCCGCCCCCAGGTACTCTGCACCGCGACCATGCACGGCGACGAACTGGCCGGCTACTGGATCCTGCTCCGCCTCGCCGAAACACTGCTGCGCAACGATGCCACCGGGTTGCTCTCCGACGTAGCACTCTTCATCAATCCGCTCGCCAACCCCGACGGTGCCTTCCGCGCCGGTAACCGATCCCTGGCCGGAGCGCAACGCGGCAATGCCCAGGGCGTCGACCTCAATCGCAATTATCCAGACCCGGACGACGGTCGCTACCCCGACGGCAATGACCACCAGCCCGAAACGCGCATTTTCATGCGGGCCGCCGAAAGCCACGGCTTCGACCTGGCCATCAATTTTCACGGGGGAGCGGAACTGTTTAATTATCCCTGGGACACCTTCCGCAGCCGCCACCCGGATACGGAGTGGTGGCGTAACGTCAGCCGCGATTTTGCCCAGACCGCTCAGCGCGACAGCCGCCTCGGAAACTACTTCAAGGACCGTGCCAACGGGACGACGAATGGCCACGACTGGTACCCGATTTCCGGTTCCCGCCAGGATTATATGAACTACTACCACCGCACGCGGGAAGCGACGGTGGAAATCACCAACGCTAAACGCTTTCCCGCCAAGGACCTGCCCGATCTCTGGGTCTCCCTGCGAAGCGCCCTGCTCAATTACCTAAACGAAGCGCGCTACGGCATTCACGGCATCGTGACCGATCAGGTAACGGGCCTGCCGCTGCGGGCGCACGTCACCATTCCGGGGCACGATGAGATGCAGTCTTCCGTCTACAGCGAACGCATCACGGGCGATTTCTACCGCTACCTTGCGCCGGGTACGTACCGGCTGTTGGTGTCCGCTCCCGGCTACCGCTCCCGTACCGTTATCGTAAGTTTGCGCGACAAACAACGAAAGGAACTGCAGATTGCTTTGGAGCGCGATCCCCTCGATCCGCCGGCCCGCAAGAAGTAGTCCCCGCCGCCTCATCGAACCCGCGACCGGGTTCAGCCTGATTAGCCAATATACCACCACAGCATTATGTCCGACGCCATATTCAACATCGCCATACCCACTAACGAACCCGTCCTCGCTTACGCCCCCGGCAGCCCCGAGCGCAAGGAGCTCAAACAAGCCCTGCAGGAAGCCAAAGCCACGCAACGCGAACTGCCCGCCTTCATCAACGGCGAGCGTGTTCTGGACGGCGAAAAGGTCAGCGTGCACCCGCCCCACGAGCGCAATTTTACACTGGGTCACTTCTATCGCGGGACGACCCATCACGTCCACCAGGCGATCGACGCGGCACTCGCAGCCAAGGCCGGTTGGGAAGCGTTGCCCTGGCAGCAGCGGGCCGCCGTGTTTCTGCGGGCGGCCGACTTGCTTGCCGGTCCCTTCCGGGCCCGGATGAATGCCGCCACTATGCTCGGGCAAAGTAAAAATGCTTACCAGGCCGAGATCGACAGCGTAGCCGAACTGTGCGACTTTTTCCGCTTCAACGCCTACTTCCTGCAGGAAATCTACCGCGAGCAGCCGCTGCATTCCCCCGACGGCATCTGGAACCGACTGGAATACCGGGCGCTGGAAGGATTCGTGCTGGCTATTACGCCCTTCAACTTTACCAGCATTGCCGCGAACCTTCCGGCCGCGCCGGCCCTGTGCGGGAACACGGTGGTCTGGAAGCCGGCGGAGACGCAGATATACTCGGCGGTGGTCATCATGGAACTCTTCGAGGCCGCCGGCTTGCCGAACGGCGTGATCAACCTGATTTATACCGACGGCCCGCAGGTGGGGAACATCGTATTCAAGCACCCCGACTTCGCCGGACTCCACTTCACGGGCAGCACGAAGGTCTTCCAGCAACTATGGCAAGAGATCGGAAACAACATTGGTGCCTACAAAAGCTATCCGCGCATCGTGGGCGAGACGGGCGGTAAGGACTTCGTGATCGCCCACCCCTCCGCCGATGCGGATGAGGTAGCGGTGGCCCTGCTGCGCGGCGCCTTCGAATACCAGGGGCAAAAATGCTCGGCAGCTTCCCGGGCTTACCTGCCCGCCAGCCTCTGGCCGGCGATCAAGGAGCGGTTGATCAAGGATATCGGTACGCTATCGTCCGGGTCCGTCGAAGACTTCGGCAACTTCATCAACGCCGTTATCGACGAGCGTGCCTTCGACCGCATCGCCGGGTACATCGACGGCGCGAAAGCGAACGATGCGGTGGAGATCATCGCCGGCGGAGGTTACGATAAGAGCGAAGGCTACTTCATCGAACCCACCGTACTGCTGACGACCGATCCCCGATCCACCACGATGGAGGAAGAAATTTTCGGTCCCGTCCTGACGGTATACGTCTACGAGGACGCAGACTGGGAAAAAGCGCTCGAACTCGTCGACACGACCTCTCCCTACGCGCTTACCGGTGCCGTCTTTGCCACCGATCGCCAGGTGATCGAAACGGCCTCCAAGTACCTGCGCAACGCCGCCGGTAATTTCTACATCAACGACAAGCCCACGGGCGCGGTAGTCGGCCAGCAACCCTTCGGCGGGGCCCGGGCTTCCGGCACCAACGACAAAGCCGGCAGCGCCTTCAACCTCCAGCGTTGGATCAGCCCCCGCCTGATCAAGGAGAACTTCGTTCCGCCGGTTGACTATCGGTACCCATTTTTGGGGAGCTCCAGCAAAGCTTAATCGCTGACGTTCGCTGACTGACCGCCAAATAAATTTTGGTGCTTTTATCCCGGTTCTTCTGCCTTTCAGTGCGGTGGACGCGCATGTTAATTTGCTATATGCGAAAAAAATTCATGGAAGCGTGTCTGTCTATCCTATTTTGGATGTGCTTTAAGGGATAGTCGGGTTTTGTTCACGCAGCAGATCCGAACGATCTCACTCCCCGGACGCTAGTGCGATGTACTACCTTTTACTGTACTGTATTAGTGGTTGTTTATTTCCTTCTTCAAAACGGTCATATCCGTACAACTACCCGGGAAGAACTTCGACAATCGGTCATAAGCAGTCTTAAGTTTAGTTCCTAATAAAGGATGTTCCGTACTGGCGCTCAACCAGTACCGTACTCCAATGCATAGCTATGCCTTTCACACGCGGGGTAGTAGCCTGCTAGCTTATTGCCCTGCAATACCGAACGAAAACGGTTGGTAGGGCTGAATTTTTGCATGTATTGACACACAGATTTTCGGCTATACAGTCCCTTGATGGCTTGCATACCGAATTGAACGACTCACAATTGTCCGGCAAGCACCCTGTAATGACTTGTCTGGTCAGCTAACACCATTAATCTTGAAATATAGAACGGATATTGACGGACTGCGAGCACTCGCGGTCGTAGCGGTTATTCTATTTCACCTTGGTTTCTTGCCGAATGGCTACCTGGGCGTTGATGTATTCTTCGTTATTAGCGGCTATCTTATTACTAGTATCGTATACGGCAAATCGGAAGCCAGAAAATTCTCGATAATCGACTTTTATGAGCGCCGGATTCGGCGCATTATTCCCTTGCTTCTGGTTGTAACCACGCTAGCCTTATTACTCGGGCTGGTGGTGATGCTTCCTGACGATTTGGAGAACCTAGGGCAAAGCGTAGTGGCCTCAAATGTCTCTGCCAATAACATTTTGATGTATTTCACCTCCGCTGATTACTGGTCCGTCAGAAACGATTATAAACCATTGATGCATACGTGGAGTCTCGGCATTGAGGAGCAATTTTATCTGCTATATCCCTTTATTTTCTTCGCCCTCGGTGGGCCCCGCCTGAAGTATGTCAAATATGTATTGCTCACGCTGAGTATCGCTTCCCTGGCCGCTTTCCTATGGCAAGAGGACGAGTCGGCCAAGTTTTACTTCATTCAGTATCGTTTCTTCGAACTGGCCGCCGGCGGTCTTGGTGCCATTCTGTTTCGCAAGTCCATTTTTACTCATTACGGGCTGGGGCGCTACTGCCTATATGGCCTTTTGGCGCTCACCGCGGCAATTATGTTCCTCCCCGTCCTAGCAACGAATGAGTCGCGGGTGTTGGCCACAACCGGACTCAGTGTCGCATTATTGGTTGTGGGCAAACAGTACTTCGATACCGATAAGGTCTATTCTTGGATCATGGCCAACCCGGTTATGACATTCATCGGAGCCATCAGCTATAGCCTGTACATGTGGCACCAGTTGATTTTTGCCTTCGCCCGCTATACGGTCGTAGAGGAAATTACCCCGAGCTGGGCCGCCGGACTTTCCGCTCTCACCCTGGGGCTAAGTGTCCTAACCTATTACGGGGTTGAGAATACATTCAGGGATCGAAAGCGGATGCGCACCCGGACCGTGCTCTTATTTACGGGCGGTCTATTCGTACTCAGCACCGTTGCCGCATTCTATGTCTACAGTATTGGTGGCGTGGTCCGGGATTATCCCGAGCTGGCGCTTTACAAAGACGATCCGCATCGGAAGTTGAACCTCCTGAGTCGCTCGCAGAATATTCACAATGCATACAACGAGCGCGTCCGCGACCTGAATATGGACTTTTCGGGGAATAATAAGATTAAGGTCCTGGTGGTGGGCAACAGCTTCGCGCGGGACGCCGCCAATATTCTCCTGGAGTCCGAATTCGGTGAGAGTATGGAGGTCCGCTACGCCACCGGAAATTTTGTCGTTAAGCCAGGAGGTCAAGCCCTAAAACGTCTTCAGGAGGCGGAAGTAATACTCATTGCCGCTCAGGGCGAACTAAGTAATACGATGCTTCAAGAAATTGACGAAGCGCATGGCGTGAAAATGGATTACGGGAATACCTGGGTACTTGGCACGAAGGATTTCGGTAACAGCAACGGTATCCACTATAACCGGCTTACGCCCGAAATTGATTACCGCACTTACCGGACGCGCATGAAGTCCAACGTACTGCCGAAGAACGAGTGGCTACGCACGGAATGGGGCGACCGCTACATCGATCTCATCGCTATGCTCTCCACCGAAGAGGGAGAAGTACTGGTATTCACTCCTGATGGTCGATTTATAAGTCAGGATACCATACACCTCACAAAATCCGGTGCGCAGTACTTGGCTTCCGTTCTTTCCGACCACATTGCTGCCATGTTGTTGGTCGCCCGAAAGTCGGATATGGAGACGGAAATTATTCAGGTAGGGTATGAGTAATGAGCTTGTCGCTCAGACCTTACCCTCGATCACCGCCTCCACCGCCTCGGGATTGAGCAGGGTGGATGTATCGCCCAGGCTGTCGGTCTCCCCGGCGGCCACCTTGCGAAGGATGCGCCGCATGATCTTGCCGGAGCGCGTCTTCGGCAACTCCTCCACGAACTGGATCTTGTCCGGTTTGGCGATCGGGCCGATTTCGGTGCGGACCGTATCCACGATCTCCGCCCGCAGTTTTTCCTCGTCGTGGGTGCCCGGCGCCAGGATGACGTAAGCGTAAATGCCCTGGCCCTTGATGTCGTGGGGGTAGCCGACCACGGCCGTCTCCACCACCAGCGGGTGCTCGTCGATCGCGTTTTCTACCTCGGCCGTTCCCATCCGGTGACCGCTCACGTTGATCACGTCGTCAACGCGGCCCACGATGCGGTACATGCCGTTTTCGTCCCGCCGGGCGCCATCGCCGGTAAAGTACATGCCGGGTACGGTGGAGAAGTAGGTGTTCTTGCACCGTTGGTGGTCGCCCCAGGTGGTCCGGAGCATGCTCGGCCAGGGAAACTTCACGCAGAGCAGGCCGCTTTCCGGGTTGCCGGTCAACTCTTCCCCCGTACGCTTGCTGACCAGCGCCATCTGCACGCCGGGCAGCGGGTAGCCGGCGAAGGTGGCTTTTTGCGGGCTGTGACCACCCAGACCCGAGATCATGATGCCGCCGGTCTCGGTCTGCCACCAGGTGTCGACGATGGGCACCCGGCCCTTGCCGACCTTCTCATGGTACCACTCCCAGGCTTCCTCGTTGATCGGCTCGCCTACGGACCCGATAACCTTCAGGTCACTCAGGTCGTGCCCTTCCACGTACTGGTCGCCCTTGGCCATAAGGGCCCGGATCGCGGTGGGAGCGGTGTAGAATTGATTGACGTTATGCTTGGCGCATACCTGCCAGAACCGGCTGGCATCGGGGCTGGTCGGCACCCCCTCGAACATCATCGTGGTGGCTCCGCTTAGCAGAGGACCGTACAGGATGTAGCTGTGCCCCGTGATCCATCCGATATCCGCGGTACACCAGTAGACGTCGCCGGGCTCGTACTGAAATACGTTCAGGAAACTGAAAGCGGTGTAGACCATATAACCGCCGCAGGTGTGCACCACCCCCTTCGGCTTGCCGGTGCTACCGGAGGTGTAAAGGATGAACAGCACGTCTTCGGCGTCCATCACTTCCGCGGCGCATTCGGCCGACTGCTTATCCACCCGCTCGTGGTACCACTGATCGTAGCTGGGGTCCCAGCTGATGTCGCCACCCGTGTTGCGGTGTACGAGCACCGTCTCCACGCTGGGGCAGCCCAGGGCCATGGCTTCATCGACCACTTCCTTGACCGGGATCGTCTTATCGCCCCGGTTATTGTAGTCGGAACAGATGATCATCTTGCAGTCGGCGTCGTTTACGCGGTCGGACAGGGCCTGTGCGCTGAAGCCCGCGAAGACCACCGAGTGAATGGCTCCGATTCGCGCGCACGCCAGTACCGAGATGGCCAGTTCGGGCACCATGGGCATATAAAAGCAAACGCGGTCGCCCTTGCCGATGCCCAGTTCCCGGAGAGCGTTACCTGCCTTACAGACCTCCCGGTGCAAGTCCCGGTAGGAGAGACGAACGACTTCGCCGTCCGGATCATTGGGCTCGTAGAGGATAGCGGTTTGATCGCCGCGGGTGCCGAGGTGGCGGTCCAGGCAGTTTTCCGTGATGTTCAGTTTTCCTCCCTGGAACCACTTCACGTCCGGACCGGTAAAGTTCCAATCCAGTACGCGGTCCCACTTCCGGTGCCAGTTAAAGGTTTCGGCCTGCTCGGCCCAGAAGGTCTCGGGGTCCTCGACACTACGATTGTAGGCGGCCTGGTAATTTTCGAAGCTGCTTATCTGAAGCGGAAGCTGGGTAGACATGATCTTGCTGTATTAGGCAGGCAATATAGCCAAAGCCTGGAAGGCGGTCCGCGCGGAAAACATCGGGCATACGCCGGCCGTCGTATCCGGATTGGGGTAGGCCGTTAAAGCAAAGCCTATGAAATCAGTCGGTCAAGCGGCCGTTGGAGAAGGCAGGGTGGAAAGAAAGGCCAGCGTATCGACGCCATCGGCATAATCGGCTAGTGCCGGCGACTGGGCCTCCCCGAAGTCGAAGGTTTTTTCGGGCAGCAGACCAGGAGTGGCAACTACTAATTGTATTTCCTCCCGCCGTTGGCTCAATTCCTGCGCTACGTCGCCCAAATCCTTGTATGTCGAATAAAAGATCCCCGCGATGTGACTGGCGATCGCTTCGTCTTCCCGCACGATAACGGCACCGGTATACCGGAAAGCTTCCTTATTGAGCGTCAGCAGCGCGAAATTGTAGTCGAAGTTGTTTTTCCACTTGGTATGGTTCTGCAACGTCTTCCATTCGTGTAGCACATCCATAAGTGGACCGAAGTCGTAGCCCTCGGGCACGTAAAGTTTAGACACGTTACGGCATCCCAGGCCGTAGTAGGCGAATATGTCCCGTCCAAGCCGGCGCAGGTCGTCCGTGCTTTCCTTGCCGGTCAGGACGGCCACGGCGTTCCGGTTGCGCCGGATGATGTGCGGGTACTTGCCGAAGTAGGCTTCGAAGTATCGCGAGCTGTTGTTGCTGCCCGTAGCGATAATGGCGTCGAAACCGGCCAGCTTCTCTACGATCTCGAAATAGGGTAGGGTGGCGGCATCGATAGCACTGAGCAGTCGAAGGAGGTAGGGAAGAACGTAAGGGTCCTTGCTACTGAGTTTGATCTGCGCGCGGTGGCCGGCTACGAAAACGGCAATAATATCGTGCATGCCGACGAGCGGGATATTCCCCGCGAGCACCAGCCCGACGGTTTGATTCGGGCGGCGGAGCGCAGGTTTAGCGAGCGTCGGATAATCCGCGGCCCAATCCCGGAGCTTGTCTCCATTCAAGAACTGATCCAGAATGGCTCTGAGCGCTTCTTGCTGCGCCTCCATGGTAAACCAGCCGTTATTGAATTCGGTCCGCTTCATCAGGGCGTGTAGGAACTCGTCGTCACCGGATTTCAGTTTTTGGCCGAGTTGGTCTAAGGCGGCTATTCGTTGGTCAAGCGTCATGCGCGGTTGGATATTTGGGGCGGTCGGGCCGGACAAAAGCGTCCGGCCGTGCAATGGGTACGCCCGAAGAAAAGGTTAGGTTCAGACCGCGTGGCGACGGTTTGTTTACCGCGTATATCCACCATATCGAGTTATTTACCCTACTTTTGCCCCCGACACTATTTGTAACAACAACATACGCGACCCTTCCATCGACAATTCGCGACCCTATTGGTCCGGTAAATCCTTCCGCTTATTCGGGAGATCGAGTGGGTGGGTGCCTAATTTGCCTCGCCCACGAGAAACTACCAAGATAACCGATTGGCATAGCTGCTACTAATCAACCAACGGGCCGGAAACGGCAGTCGGTTGGCTTATTTAGCGCCATGTTATCGACTTTCGGATTGAATCACTAGTATTTGTTAATTGCTTTCGCTTTTCAAGACTTAATCACCTTCCAAATATCTCAAGCTTATCAGCTTAACCCTAAATCTTGCCTGACATGATGAACTTTAACTCGTATACAAATCGGGTTTTCCCGATTTTCCTTTTTATCGCGCTCTTCTCCTCTTTCGCCCTGCTGGCCAAGAGCGAAGGCGCTACCGCCGTTCCCTTTGCCGCCTACATGGAGGCAGAGTGCGCCACCGTCGGTGAAAACTGGCTGACCGAAGAAAGTGAAGAAGCCTCCAACGGATCTTACGTCGTCATCGGCGAGAATCTCCGTAGTGTAGATGTCGTTCCCGATGACGTTCCGGCCAATTACGTACGCTTTACCCTGAACGTCCAGGAAATGGACGAGTACTTTATCTGGGGACGCGTTGAAGGACAAGCTCCCGACAACGACTCGTTCTGGGTCCGCGTTAACGGTGGCGATTGGGTTCGCTGGAGCCGCCGCGTAGGGGACGAGGATGGCTGGGCCTGGCGCCAGATCACCAACAGCCCCTATACCGTAGAAGCCGGTGAAATGACCATCGACTTCGCCTACCGCGAACGGAACACCAAGCTCGACAAAATCCTGGTGACCACCCTGAATATCACCCCCACCGGTATTGATCAACCCGCCTTCAACTGTGGCGATCAGACCGACTGCGAACGTAACCCGGAAGCCTGCGCCGATCAGGTCTGGATCGAAGGTGAATGCGGTGACCTCGGCAGCGAATGGAGCTACCAGAAGAACGCCAACGTCTCCAATGGAGGCTACGTGGTCAGCCGCCTGGCCGCTAACATCACCGAACCCGCGGGTACGGGACTCCCCGGACAGATCACCTACACCACGAAGGAGATCAGTGCCGGCACCTACTACCTGAACTTCCTGATGAACGCCCGCGGCGACGACAGCAACTCTTTCTGGGTCAAGGTTGACGACAATCCCTGGATCAACTTCGGTACGGAACTCGACGATGACGATTCCACCCTCCTTACCGATGGTTTTGAATGGAAGCGCGTAAGAGCTGAAGGCGACTCCACGAAATTTGAACTCGAAGCCGGTTTCCACACGATCTACGTAGCCCGCCGCGAATCCGGCGCCTACCTGGATAAAATCTTCATGAGCCAGAAGGATACCCTTCCCACCCAATTCGGAAGCTACGTCCTCGGCTGTATGGAAAATGAAGCTACGCCCGTACGTCCGTCGCTGGATATGGAAGCAAGCCTCGAAGTGTACCCGAACCCCGTCGCTGAGCGCCTGACCTTCAGCATGACTACGGACGAGGTTAGCGGACGCGTGGAAGCCGCCGTATTCGACTTCTCCGGCCGCCGGATGCAGGTTCGCGCCTTCGATAAAGGTAACCGTACCCTGACCGACGATCTCGACGTGTCTAACCTGCCGAAGGGCGTTTACCAGCTCGTACTGACCTCCGAACGGGGTGTCGTGAGCCGCAACTTTGTAAAGCTGTAATTAATTACCTCCCCTCCGCCGCCAAACGGCGCAGGAGGCTAATATTTCGCTCCGGAATCGCATCGACATCCGGATAGCCGGCAACCGCTTCCGCCACCCCTTCGACCCGCAACAACTGCAGGACGGGGTGGGGGGAGCGGTTTGTTGTATTGGCCGGGTCCTCCGGCTCAAGCCCCGCGAAACAATAGTCGGGGTGGAAATGCGCCAGCTGGACCAAAGACTCCGCCCCGGAACTGGCCAGTACCTCTTCTATCTCCTCCACGAAGTCGAGAAAATCCGGGAAATAATTTAATGTTTCCGGGAAAACGATTAGCTCGGTTTCTACGGATTCCCGGGGCTCCCCGACCAAATTTTGGATGCGGCCCATGCTCCAGTAAAATGCTTCCTCGGCGGTTTCCGCCGGACATTGCTCGTAACGGACCCTCCCCTCCCGTAGGGGACGGGCGGCAAAGGGGCAGAGCCCTAACCGCACCACGAAGTTCTCCACCCACTGCCGGGTTGCTTCCCGCGAATTCAAGGTTCCAGTTGGTTGTTGGCCCTCCGGTGATCCACGTAGTGGTGCCAGCGGTCCAGGCAGCTTTGCATGTCCTCTGGTAATTCGCTGTCGAAGTGGACGTACTCACGGCTTACCGGATGGATAAAGCCGATACTCTTGGCGTGCAGCGCCTGCCGGGGGCAGAGGGCAAAGCAGCGCTCTACGAAGGTTTTGAATTTGCTGTAGACGGTCCCCTTGACGATCCGGTCGCCGCCGTACTTTTCATCCGAAAATACCGGGTGGCCGAGACTGCCCATGTGTACACGGATCTGGTGCGTCCGGCCGGTTTCGAGCTTGAGCTCGCACAGACTGACGTAGTACATATCGGAGAGTGTCCGGTAGTGCGTGATGGCGACCTTACCCTCGTCTTCGTCGAAGACGGTATACTTCTGCCGGAAGCGGGGGTGGCGGCCGATATTCCGTTCGATCGTACCGTCGGGCGGCTCCGGTGCTCCCCAGACGATCGCCTGGTAGGTCCGGTCGATGCTGTGGTCGAAAAACTGACGCGCCAGGAAAGACATGGCGCTTTCCGTCTTGGCGATGACGAGCAACCCCGAGGTGTCTTTGTCGATGCGGTGAACGAGGCCGACGCGGTCGTTGTCGTTCCCCGGCAGCACGGGGATGTCGGTATCGGAAAGGTAGTGCGCCAGGGCGTTCACCAGCGTGCCGTCGGGGTTGCCCACTCCGGGGTGGACGACCATGCCGGGGGGCTTGTGGACGATAAGGATGGCCTCGTCCTCGTAGCGAATGTCGAGGGGAATATCCTGGGGCACGATTCCGTCGGGTCGGTCGCCGTGCCGGGGGATGACAATCGAGATCAATTCCCCCGGGGAAAGTTTATGATTGGGTTTGACGGGCTGCCCGTCCACCAGGATGCTTCCGGACCGGATGCCGTTCTGAACGCGATTGCGGCTGACCCGGGGGAGCTTGTCGGTCACGAATTTATCGATCCGCACCGCTTTCTGCTTCGGATCTACGAGAATCTCTTGAACCTCGTACATTTCCTCCTGTTCGTCTTCCTCTTCCATGTCGCAAAGGTAGCTTCGCGCGAAGGACCTACGGCATGGCTCGAACTGTGGGCAGCATGCCTTAACTTAGTGCATTTGCCAGTATCTCATTTTAGTAATCACTTTTGGTAGCAATCTACCCAAAGCGCACCCACTACAAGCATGAAACTAGCCAGCTTTTCCGTTAAGGATCCCCGGCTTACCCAACGAAATCCGCCCCACCAGGTACCCCTGGTAGCCGCTTCCAGCTTCGTTTTCGATTCCATAGAGCAGGGTATCAATATTTTCGACGGCGTGGAGGCCGGACACATCTACGGACGCTTCGGCAATCCAACCGTGGACGCCGCGGCCGACAAGATCGCGCAGCTGGAAGGCTTCGGCGGAGACTTCGAAACCTATGGGCTCTTCTGTGCCAGCGGCATGGCGGCCATTTCGACGGTCCTCCTCGGGCTTTGCGAAACCGGCGATACCATCCTGACGCAGGAAGACCTGTACGGCGGCACCAGTTCCCTGATCGATACCCTGGCACCGCGTGGCATTAGCCGCGTGACCGCCGATCTGCGCGACAGTGAACGATTAGAGGACAAACTTGCCGAAAACGAAGGTTTTTGCATCGTCTACGTAGAGACCCCGAGTAATCCTACGCTCCGCTGTACGGACCTGGACTACCTGGCCGATCTTACCCACCACTACGGCGCCCTGTTGATCGTCGACAATACCTTCGCTACGCCGGTAGTACAGCAACCCCTGCTATCGGGTGCCGATATCGTCATCCACAGCACGACCAAGTACCTAAATGGACACGGTACCGGCGTGGCCGGTGCCATCGTTTGCCGGGACAAAGACCTGCTCGAACAAAAGTTTCGACCAATTTACCAGCTGTACGGGGGGTCGGGTAACCCCTGGGATGCCTGGTTGGTTTTGAACGGCCTGAAGACCCTTCCCCTGCGTATGGAACGCCACTCCCGTAACGCCGCCGCGGTAACCCACTACCTGCTGGAGCATTCGCGCGTAAAATCCGTCAACTACCCCGGTATTCCCGGCCACCCCGACTGCAGTGCCATCGACAAGCAGATGAAGTTGCACGGCGGTATGCTGAGCTTCGAGCTTGAAGGAGGGATCGACCAGGCCAAGGCCTTCATGAACCGGCTGAAGTTCTGCACCCTCACCCCGACGCTGGGGGACGTGGACAGCCTGGTGCTTCATCCCGCCACCATGAGCCACCGGAGCATTCCGCGGGAAATACGGCTCCGCAACGGCATTACCGACGGCCTCATCCGGCTTAGCGTAGGCATCGAGGACGTTGGGGACATTATCGCGGATCTGGAGCAGGCTATCGGGTAATACGCCCGGGCAGTTCTCGTTAGTAAGTAGTGAGATATCCAACTTCCCATAACCCTTACCCGCCGCTTCGCATCATCAAAATTTGGGTTATTTCGATCGCGCTTTTGGTGCCCGGTGCCGCGATGGCTCAGTTTACCGGATCCGATTTGGAGCTGGCGGCCGGGGCGGTTAACCCGTTTGGTACGGGCGCGGGATCCGGTCCGGCGGCCACCATCTCGCTTAATCACGGTTATACCCTTTACCGTCGCCTGTACGGACGCGTTGGCTTGGGAATAGGATACCGTAATTACGTAGTCAATGATGAAGAGGCGCTAATTGTCGATGGAGAAGCCCAGCGCTTTCGTCGCCACCTGGAATTCAAGGAGTTCGGAGGCCGGGCCTCCGCCGCGCTTGGCGTAGCGTTGGGTAAGTGGTCCGTAGAACTAGGACTGGCCTACCTGCGGCTCCTCTATCTCAACTCCAGAATTACGACGGCTACCTACCACGACAACGGCCAGCAAATATCGGAGCCCTACACGGAAGTTCTGCCCTATCGGACAATGGTACCCGACAAATACGAAGGATCATATCACAACAGACTTCACACCAACTGGCTCGGCCATGCCGCCCTAAACCGCCAGTTGACGCCCAACCTCTTCGTAGGTCTGCGCTACGCCCTCCACACAAGACGGCCAGTATTCGTGCATACTAATGACTTTGAGTGCGATTCGAGCGACCCCGACGATTCCTGCGATCGCATTCCCCGTTTCAGCCGGCAAATACCCGCCAGGCTTGGATCCGTTACCCTCTCCGTACGCTACCGCTTCGCCAAAAGACGCAACGACTAACCGACTAAAGAACTAGCAGAGTAACGAACGAGCAGACTAAAACACCAAGCCCTACACATCCGCTATCTTTGTGCGCCAAAGCCGAATGACATGTCCGCCAAAGCGACTTACGATAGCAGCCAGGTAGAGAAAAAGTGGTACGCCCACTGGATGGAGCACGACTACTTCCGGAGCGAGCCCGACGAGCGTGAGCCCTATACCATCGTGATCCCGCCGCCCAATGTCACCGGCGTGCTGCACATGGGGCACATGCTGAACAATACCATTCAGGATATCCTGATCCGAAAGGCCCGCCTCGATGGCAAGAACGCCTGCTGGGTACCCGGAACGGACCACGCCAGTATCGCCACGGAGGCCAAGGTCGTCCGTCGGTTACGCGAGCAGGGCGTCAAGAAATCGGACATCGGCCGCGACGAGTTCATGAAGCATGCCTTTGCCTGGAAGGAAGAATTCGGCGGCATCATCCTCCAGCAGCTGAAGCTTCTCGGCGCGAGTTGCGACTGGTCGCGGACCCGCTTCACCATGGAGCCTAAACTCTACGATGCGGTCATCAAAGTCTTCGTGCAGCTCTACCGCAAGGGTAAACTCTACCGTGCCCAGCGCATGACCAACTGGGATCCGGAAGCACAAACGGTACTCAGCAACGAGGAGGTCATCCACACGGAAGAGAACGGAAACCTGTACCACGTACGCTACCGGGTCGAGGGCACGGACGATACCTACATCACGGTCGCGACCAGCCGCCCCGAGACCATCATGGCCGATAGCGGACTGGCCGTACATCCCGATGACGAGCGCTACGCCAACTTCCAGGGACGCAAGGTCATCGTGCCGCTGGTAAACCGCGTGGTTCCGGTAATTGCCGACGACTACGTGGATCCCGAATTCGGAACCGGTGCGCTCAAGATCACCCCGGCGCACGACCCCAACGATTACGAGCTCGGGCAGAAGTACGGGCTGGACATCTTCGATACCATCAATGCCGACGGCACCCTCAACGAACTCGCCGAATACGCCGTTGGGCTGGATCGCTTTGAAGCACGCACCGAAATCGTCAAAATGCTCAAGGAGCGGGGCGACCTGGTCGAAATCGAGCAGTACCGCACCAGCGTAGGACGCAGCGAGCGCACGAACGCCGTCGTCGAGCCGCGGCTGACCCTTCAGTGGTTCATGAAAATGGACGAAACGGCCGCCACCGCGCTCAAGGCCGTCACTTCCGGGGAGGTCACCTTCCACCCGGAGAATATGGTGAATATGTACCGCTCCTGGCTCAACCCGGAGAACGTCCGCGACTGGTGCGTCAGCCGCCAGCTCTGGTGGGGACAGCGTATTCCCGCCTGGTACCACGGCGACGAGGTCTACGTAGCCGAAACGGCCGAGGAAGCCCTCCTGGACGCCCAGCACCACCACCCCGGTCTGACCATGGAGGATCTGCATCAGGACGAGGACGTGCTCGACACCTGGTTCTCCAGCTGGCTATGGCCGATGTCCGTCTTCGATGGCTTCGGTGAGGATAAGACCGAACTGGCCTACTACTATCCGACGAACGACCTGGTCACCGGCTGGGACATCATGTTCTTCTGGGTGGCCCGGATGATCATGGCCGGCTATGAATTCAGCGAAGAGTTGCTGGGGGAAGACTTCGTGCGGGAGAACGGAAAGCAGCCCTTCCGTGACGTATACTTCACGGGTATGGTCCGGGACCAGAAGCGGCGGAAGATGTCCAAGTCGCTCGGAAACAGCCCCGACGCGCTGGAACTCCTGCGCATCTACGGGGCGGACGGCGTCCGTTACGGTATGCTGTCCAGCGCCGCCGCAGGCAACGATATTGTTTTCGATGCGCCCCTGGAGGATGGCAAGGCACTGAACGAAAGCCAGCTCTGCGAGCAGGGACGGAAGTTCTGCAACAAGATCTTCAACGCGAATCGACTCATTCAGAGCTTCGAGGTCGCCGATCGCGAACCCGATCCCGCCGCCCGTCTGGCGACCGAGTGGATCGAGGCCAAACTCAACGCCACCATTTCGGAGGTGGACCGCCTGATCGCCGAGTACCGACTCAGCGAGGCCATGGTAACCCTCTACCGGCTAATTTGGTCGGACTTCTGCAGCTGGTACCTGGAGGCTATTAAGCCCGACGACGGCACGATTGCGCGTGCTACTTACGACGCCGCTATCTCGGTATTCGAGCGGTTGATGATCCTGCTCCACCCCTTCATGCCCTTCATCACCGAGGAAGTTTGGCACCAGCTCCGCCACCGCAACGAGGGCGAAGACTGCATCGTGGCGACCTGGCCTACGGCGGGTGATTACGATCGTGATTTACTGCGTCGCTTCTCCGTTCTACAGGACGCGGTCAGCCACATCCGTGACGTGCGCAACCAACGCGGCATTTCGCACGGCGAAGCGCTGGGCCTGGCGGTAAAGGAGAGCGATTCAAGCAACCAACTTTTGCGGCGGAGCGCAGGTGAAACAGCCTTTCTCCAACGGGCGGGCGTACTCCGTTCCGTAGACATGGTTGAGAGCGCGCCCGAAAATGGCCTTCCCTTCCTCTTCGGAAACGATACGGCTTACCTGATGCTCAACGAAGAGGTCGATCTCGCCGCGGAGCGTGCCAAAACCGAGGAAGAACTGCAGCGCCTGCGCGGCTTCTTAAAGGGCGTAGAGAAAAAACTCTCCAACGAACGCTTCGTCGCGAATGCCCCAGACCAGGTAGTCGCCCTGGAACGCAAGAAACAAGCCGACGCCCAGGCCAAGATCGCCAGCCTCGAAAAAATGCTCTAACCCGCCACAGTACGACGCTGTCTCCGACAGCGAAGTAAAACGCTGTCTCCGACAGCGCAGGTACAACGCTGTCTCCGACAGCGCGGTAAAATGCTGTCTCCGACAGCGCAGGTACAACGCTGTCTCGGACAGCGATCCCACCGCTAACGCAACACATCCGCCCCTCAAGTGTACCTTAGTACATGCTCCTCGACCAACACGGCCGGCAAATCAAATACCTCCGGTTAGCGGTAACGGATCGGTGTAACCTGCGCTGCCGCTACTGCATGCCCGAGGAAGGCATCGCCTTCGCCGCCCGGGAGGCCCTGCTCGACTACGACGAGATCCTTTTCCTCACCGGCGTCCTGTCGCGGATGGGGGTCGAGAAGGTCCGGCTCACCGGTGGCGAACCCCTCGTGCGCCGCGAGCTGACTACGCTGGTGGAAGGTTTGGGCAAACAATTTCCCAAGCTGGCCATGACCACTAACGGGATCTTGCTACCTCGCTACCTCGAGGAACTGATGGCCCACGGCCTGCGGACCTACAACCTCAGTCTGGACACCCTACGTCCGGAGCGCTTTACGCGGATCACCCGGCGCGACAACTTCGAGGGTACGATGGCGGCCCTCCGCCTGCTCCTCGAAGCCGGTTGCCGGACCAAGATAAACATGGTCGTCATGCGGGGCATTAACGACGACGAACTCTTCGATTTCGTGGAACTCACGCGGGATGAAGAGCTGGATGTCCGCTTCATCGAGGCGATGCCCTTCAACGACGACGACGGTAACCACGACGTATTCCTATCGTACGACGCGATGCGCCTCAGGCTGCTGGAACGCTACCCCGACCTCATCCGCGACCAGGAGCAGGGCGGAAGCGCGGTGACCTTCCAGGTGCCGGGATACCGGGGTAGGGTAGCCATCATACCCGCTTACAGCCGCTCCCTCTGCGGTACCTGCGACCGGCTCCGACTGACGCCGCGGGGCACTATGCTGAACTGCCTTTACTCCACTCAGGGTCTGGAACTACTGCCGCTGCTGCGGAGCGGGATATCGGAAGAAGAACTGGAATCCCTCATCCGCGAATACGTCTACGGCAAATACGCCAGCGGTCACGAAACGGAACGCCGCGAACAACAGGGGAATATTTTTGCGAGTATGACCAGTATCGGCGGCTAAACTAACCGACTATGCCTCTTTCCCACCTCGACGAAACCGGTCGGCCCGCGATGGTCGACGTCGGCGACAAAAAAGTAACAAAGCGGACGGCGACCGCGACCTGCCGCGTGGTCATCGGGCCGGAGATCATGACCGAATTGCGCGGCGGTAACTTCAATACCAAGAAGGGCTCCGTCATACAGACGGCCGTGATCGCGGCCACCATGGGCGTGAAGCAAACCGCCCAGGTCATTCCGCTCTGTCACCCGCTGCCGATCACCGGTTGCCAGGTGGCCATCGATGAGGAAGGGAACGATACCCTCGTGGTCAGCTGTACCGTACGCACGGAAGGGAAGACGGGCGTTGAAATGGAGGCGCTGCACGGGGCTTCGGTCGCAGCGCTGACCATTTATGATATGTGCAAGGCCATGTCGCACGACATTGAAATAACGGACCTCCGCTTGCAGCAGAAGCAGGGCGGTAAAAGCGATTACCGGCGTGGCGAATAAGCGATATGCCCGACAGACCGTACTACCGGAAGTGGGGCAAGAGGGACAGGAAAAACTCGCCGCCGCCCGGGTGGTGATCGTAGGTTGCGGCGGTTTGGGGAGCCCGGCGGCCGCCTATCTGGCCGGGGCCGGCGTAGGCTCACTGCGCCTTATCGACGGCGATCGCCCGGATGCGACGAACCTCCACCGCCAGGTTTTCTACGATGCCGGTGCCGAAGGAAGTAAAGTGGACCAACTTCGCAATCACCTGGAACGACTTAATCCGGAGATACGGGTAAACACCATTGGTAAATACCTCGCCGCCGCAAATTGTAAGGTCCTCCTACAGGGGGCCCATCTCGTGCTGGACTGTACCGATGACGCGCTGACCAAGCATCTGCTCAACGACGCCTGCGTCCATCTGGGTGTTCCGCTGGTCTATGCGGCCGCTCAGGGTTACAGCGGTTATGTCGCCCTGTTTGAAAACCAGCCGGGGGGGATCAACCTACGCGATGTCTATCCCGAGCCCGACCCCAGTATGCCGGACTGCGCGACCGCCGGCGTCCTGCCCACCGCGGTGGGGATCGTGGCTATGCTGCAGGCCAACGCCGCCCTGTGCTACCTGCTGGGTATCGGCGATCCCCCCATCAACCGCCTCCTCACCTACAACGCCCTGGATAACAGCCAGCACCGCGTCAAGCTGCAAAAGTTATACCCCAAGACCATTCCCAAACCCTGGACGAGGGGAAGCAAAAATGGCCGGCACGACAAGCTGGAGGTCGTGCACGATACGCTGACCCCATCTGGTTACGATGCTATCTTCAGTATGCTCTCCCCGGATCGCGAGCCCGAGCTTCCCACCGGCGTGGAACGGCTGGACCAGCGGAACCCCTACGGCCAGTGTATGGAGAAAATGACGGAGGGGGGCAAGTACCTACTCTACTGCAATTCCGGAAAGCTCAGCCTGGTCCTGGCCGCCCAGATCGCCAAGGCCCGGCCGCAGGTGGAGGTAGTGAGCTTACGGGGTGGGATTAAGGGGGTAGTGCGGTAGTCGTCCTTTAGGGGCGGGCATTTAGCCAGTGGCTGCCGTCCGGGCGGAATTCTTTTTTCCAGATGGGCACGTGCTTCTTGAGTTCGTCGATGACGAACTCGCAGCCTTCGAAGGCCGGTTTGCGGTGCTTGCTGCTCACGGCGACGATGACGGCGGTGTCTCCAATCGCCAGGTCGCCGGTACGGTGGTGAAGGGCGACGGCGTGGAGGCCAAAACGGTCACGGGCGGCAACGGCAATCTTGCGCATCTCCTTGACGGCCATGGGGGCGTACGCCTCGAACTCGAGGTGGGTGACGGTTTCGCCGAGGTTTACGTCGCGGATGGTGCCGACGAAGAAGCAGAGCCCGCCGCAGGAGGGGTGCGATACGAAGTCGCGGCAGTGCTCCAGCGACAACGGCCGGTCGGAAAGCAGAATGTCGTGGAGGGTATCGGAATTATCCACCAGCTACGGGAGGTATGATGACGAGTTCGTCACCGGCCATAATTTGTTCTTCGTCGCGGGCGTATTCTTCGTTGCGGGCGATGGCGAAGGAAACGAGCTCGCCAAAGGCGGGATAGGTCGCGACCAGCCGTTGACGCAGGTCGGCTACGGTAGCGCCTTCTACCTGATCGAGGGTGATCGAGGAGCCGCCGGCAATCTCCCGGGCCACGCCAAAGCATTGAATCCTCATAGTTGCATAAGCCAGTTCGACCATACTAACCGGGCACCTACCAAAAGGATGAGCACAGCCGCGACATTCCGTATCGTGGCGGGGGTGAAGCGGCGCAGCGTGAGCCGGGTGCCGAGCCATCCCCCGGCCGCTACCGGTAATGCCAGCATGGCGGTGAGACCGAGGTGCCACTCCAGTCCGACGCTTAGCTGTCCGGCCAGTCCCGCGAGGGAATTGAGGGCGATGAATAAGCTCGTAGTTGCCGCGATCGCCCGGGCGTCCGCCCACCTGCTCAAGAAAAGGATGGGGGAAAGGAAAATACCACCCCCGATGCCCACGACTCCGGATACGAATCCGACCCCGATGCCGATAGTGACGGCGATTATACCTGCGCTCCGCCGCCCTGCTTTTTCTTCCGTTGTACGCTTAGCCCCTTTGCCGACGATCATGAGGATGCCGGCCACCAACAAAAGGCCACCGAGTAACAGCAAATATTCCTGGCGGGCAAGTTGAATGCGTCCACCCAGGAATGCTGCGGGCATGCTCGCGCCTACAAGCGGTAACGCGCGCCGCCACGGCGTGACCCCGGCCCGGGCGAAGGATACGGTGGAGCCGCCGGTCACCACGAGATTACACACCAGGGCGATCGGCCGCATGGCGCCGGTGGGCAGACCGGAGAGCGCCAACAACGCCAGGTAACTGCTGCCCCCGCCGAAGCCGGCCGAGGCGTAAAGCAGGGCGATCGCGAAAAAGGCCGGAATAAGCCAGTACAGGTCCAAGCGCGTGAGAATTCTGGGGGTAAACCTAACGAAAAGCCGGGAGTGCGGAACCTGGGCCCCCGCCGGCGACATCCACCTAAACAGATGGAAGAGCAAGAACGCGCCCTGGTGGTAGACGAGATACTATGTAAAACGTACGGGGCCCCCTTCGTGCCCTTCAGTACGCGCGACCCACTGAGCGAGATGGTCAACGCGCTGCTTTCCCACCGGACGAAAAATCCCGTGACGCGGGCAGCCTACCAACGCTTGCGCGAGGTCTATCCGAGCTGGGAGGAGGTGATCGAGGCCCCGACCGACCAGCTGGAACAGACAATTGCCGCGGTCACCTACCCGGAGGTGAAGGCGCCGCGCATCCAGGAAGCGCTCCGGCAGGTGAAGGCGCGAAACGACGGGGAACTAGCCCTGGAATTTCTGGCGGATATGCCGGTGCGGGCGGCCCGGGACTGGCTGGAAGACATACCGGGCATCGGGGCGAAAACCAGCGCGGCCGTACTCAGTTTTAGTCGGCTGCGTCTTCCGGCCCTGGTGGTCGATACCCACCATCTGCGGGTTGCCCAGCGGATCGGATTGGTCGCCCCGAAGGCTAGTCTGGACAAGGCGGCCACCCAGCTACAGGCGTATTTGCCCGAGGACTGGGACGGACAACGCGTATACGATTCGCACCAGGGATATATGCGCCACGGGCAGCGGGTCTGCCACTGGAACCATCCGGAGTGCCAAAACTGCGTGGTTAAGCATCTTTGTGACTACGCGCGGAAAGCATAGCCGCCGCCCGTTTGCTACCTTTGCGGCCCTAAATTTTAGCTCGATGATCGAACGTCAGGAAATCAAGACACTGCTGCAGGATCCACCACTGGGAAGTACCGTCACCGTAATGGGTTGGGTACGGGCGTGGCGGGGCAACCGCTTCTTGGTGCTCAACGACGGGAGCGGACCGGAAACCCTGCAAGTCGTGGTGGACGCAGACCGGTTCGACGAAGAGACCATACGCGGAATCGGCTTTCATGCCTGTGTAAGCGTGACCGGCGAGCTGGAGGAAAGCCAGGGCGCCGGACAGGCCGTCGAGGTGATCGCCGAAGATATTACCGTATACGGTGCCAACGATCTGAGTCGCTACCCGCTGCAGCCGAAGGCGCAGACGATGGAATTTCTACGCGATAACGCCCAGTTCCGGATGCGGACGAACACCTTCAGTTCGGTATTCCGGGTACGGCACGGAGTGGCCTATGCGGTCAACAAGTACTTCCACGACCGGGGCTTTTACTACCTCCACACCCCGATCATCACGGGCAACGACGCCGAGGGGGCGGGGGAGATGTTCCGCGTGTCCGTGCTGGACCCCGAGAATCCACCGCGGACGGAGGAAGGACGGATCGACTACAATCAGGACTTCTTCGGCAAGGCCACCAATCTGACGGTTTCCGGTCAGCTACAGGCCGAGATCGGAGCGCTGGCGCTAGGTAAAGTGTACACCTTCGGACCTACCTTCCGGGCTGAGAACAGCAACACCAGCCGCCACCTGGCGGAGTTCTGGATGATCGAGCCGGAGATAGCCTTCGCCGACATCGAGAATGATATGGACCTGGCGGAGGACTTCGTCAAGTACCTCATCAACTATTGCCTGGAGCACTACGCCGGCGACCTCGAGTTCCTGGACCAGCGCATCCAGCAGGCGGAGAAAAATATGAAGGCCACCGATCGGCGCCCCATGGGCCTGGTGGATACGCTCCGCTTCGTGGTAGAGAACGACTTCGCCCGGATCACGTATACCGAGGCCCTGGATATCCTGATGCGGTCGAAGCCCTACAAAAAGGGCAAGTTCGAGTTTCCGCTATCCTGGGGTGCCGATCTGCAGGCCGAGCACGAACGCTGGCTGGTGGAGAAGCATTTCGAGCGGCCGGTGATCGTGCGGGATTATCCGAAGGATATAAAGGCCTTCTACATGCGGCGGAACGACGACGGCAAGACCGTAGCCGCCATGGACGTACTCTTCCCCTACATCGGGGAGGTGATCGGCGGAAGTCAGCGCGAAGAGCGGGAGGACAAACTTCGCCAGCGCATGGCGGAGATGGACGTCCACGCCGACGAGCTGGAATGGTACCTGCAACTTCGCACCTTCGGTGGTTGTCCGCACGCCGGCTTCGGCCTTGGCTTCGAGCGGATCGTACAATTCATTACCGGCATGAGTAATATCCGCGACGTGATTCCTTTCCCGCGGGCACCGAGGCTGGCCCAGTTTTAATTATTGAATTATTAATGGTTGAGTTAGTGAATGGGTCCGTAGGACATGCCCGCACTGCTTTTTTTCAATCATTCCGTCATTCAACCATTCACTACTTCACCAATTCAGTCCTTGATGGATAAGATTCGAATAGGTACCCGCGGCTCCCGGCTCGCACTCTGGCAGGCACACTTCGTTCAGCGTGAGCTACGTGAGCACGGCATTGACAGCGAACTGGAGATCATTAAGACGCAGGGCGACCGCGTGCAGCATCTCGGCTTCGACAAGCTCGAGGGCAAGGGATTCTTTACCAAGGAGATAGAGGATGCGTTGCTGGAAGGACGTATCGATTGCGCGGTCCACAGCCTGAAGGATCTACCCACCAACCAGCCGGAAGGATTGGTGCTGGCCGCCCTGAGCTACCGGGCCTCCGTGGGGGATCGCATCCTGGTGCACCCCGACCGGGTGGTGAAGGGTAAACCGTTCAGCCTGGGCGATAATGCCACCATCGGGACCAGCAGTAATCGGCGGAAAGCCATACTTCGGGACTTACACCCCGGGCTCCTGCCTGTAGACATCCGGGGGAACGTACCCACCCGAATGAAAAAGGCCCTGAGTGGCGAATTGGATGCGGTAGTGCTCGCGGCTGCAGGTTTGGAACGGTTGGAGATGGACTTGTCGGGATTGCACGTCATCGAGCCATCGCCCCGGGAGTTCGTGCCCGCGCCGGGCCAGGGCGTCATGGCCGTACAGAGCCGGGAGGAAGACATCGAGATCCGAAAAAGGCTTTCCCTGCTGCATCACCCGGTCGTCGGGGAGTGTACCAACGTGGAACGTACCGTCCTGAACCTGATGGAAGGGGGCTGCTCCATGCCGCTGGGCGTTTATTGTGAGAAGGACCAGATCGGTAGTTACCACGTTTGGGCGGCCTACGCGCCGACCGCGGATGCTTCGCTGCGGCGGGTGCAGGTCAGTCGCTCTACGCGCGCGGGACTGGCGGAAGCCGTCGTGGAAGAACTGCTTAGCGCCCCGAAAGCTGTCTGACACGCATTTCCTGGCGGGTGACCGCACGGCCCGTGCCAATCGGTAGGGTAAGTCCGGCCCCGGCGCCGGTATCGCTTCCGATCACGGGGCCGATTTGCAGGCTTAGATCGTCGTCGATGTCAAAATCCTTCAGGTGCGCATCGGTGAAGGCCTCGACCGCCTGGAGTACGTAGCCTACGATCACGAAGACGTAGGCCGTCTGGCGTTGTTTGTTCGAGCTGTTCTTGGCGGATATGAGGCCCTGGGTCGATACTTCCGAAAGCCCCGGCTCATTCGGGGTGGGAATACATTCGGCGTAGGGTATGGTGATGATCAGCCCGTCGCCCAGGCAGCGCTGCTCGATGGCGGTCGTGTAGCGGGAAAACAGATTTTGATTATAGTCGGCGACGGCTACGATACCTAACAGGCCACCGTAGACCAGCGGTACTTTCCACCAGGCCCGGTTGTATACCTGGCCCCCGCCGGGGATGATGGACCACAGCAGGGCCTTTTTCGGGCTGGCATTAATTTCCTTCAGGGTAAGCGGCTCATCCGATACGACGAGGCTGTCGGCCACCAGATCGTACTGGGCGGCCAGGGGCGCCAAGCCGATGACCAGTAGCAGGACCAGAATAATTCGCCTGTGGATCGGGGAATGCATATACTGTATTGATACCCGCTGCCGCCCGATAGTTGCACCGGATAGCGAGCCAATGCTACTCGACGGCTTTGTAAAACTGATCGAGCTGTTCTTTACTCTCGAAGCGGAGGGTTACCGTACCGGAACGTCCTTCGGCGTTGTCTAATTTGACCTTGACCTTTTTGGTACCGAAAAATTCGGCGAAGGACTGTTCGACCCGGCGGGCGTCGTCGTTGCTGGGTGGGGTAGCGCGGCTAATTTTATTCCTATTCTTATATACCCGGCTCTCGCGCTCGATGTCCCGCACGGACCAGTTGGGGTGGGAGAGGATGTCGTCGAGAAAGGTTTCCTGCTGACCGATATCCTTGATGCCGGAGAAGGTCTTGGCGGCACCGATGCTGATCTTACGATCCTTGATGGCCTGGCGTACGCGGTTGGAGGTACTGAGGATCGTGAGGTAGTTGGTAATGGTCGACCGCTTCTTGCCGACCCGGCGGGCCAGTTCTTCCTGGGTGAGGTCAAACTCCTCCTGCAAGCGCAGGTATGAGTAAGCTACTTCCATCGGATTGAGGTCCTCCCGCTGGATGTTTTCGATCAGTGCCATTTCGAGCAGCGTCTGATCGTTGGCGGTCCGGATAAAGGCGGGAACTTCGCGGAGTCCGGCCATTTGGCTGGCTCGGAAGCGCCGCTCACCGCTGATGATCTGGTAGGAACCGTCGCCCATGTGCCGGACGGTCATGGGCTGAATGATGCCGTGCACGCGAATGCTATCGGCCAGTTCCTTTAGCGACTCTTTTTCGAACTCCTGCCGGGGCTGATCGGGGTTCGGGCTGACCTTATCGATCGGGAGCATGGCGAAGTTGCGGCTCAGCGCCTTGATCGTTTCTTCCTCGCTGGCCTTATCGAGCCGCTGACCGGGAAAGAGGGCACTAAGTCCGTTTTTCAGGTCGCTGCTGCTGGGTTTGCCCCGCTTTAATTTCTTGGCCATAATAGCTTTCGTTTCGGGGGGCAAAGATAGCAAAAGGCGGGCGGGCGGTAGGCATGGTTCACCGCCGGCAAAGCTCGATGGAGGGGCAAAACCTTACGGAGGGAAAATTTCTCATATTCGAGAATGAGGCCCTGTAAGCGTTTGAGTATATATTGCACAAATTGGATTCGCTTCGGGCGCGTTTTGGGCGAACTAACGGTCTGAAACTCAAGTTTAAACCAGGGAACACGCATTCCACCACGAACAACACTTACGCCCTCCAATGAAAATCGCCTTTCTCGGAAACTACCCCCCCAAAGCATGCGGTATCGGTACGTTTACCCATAGCTTGGCGCTTGCCATCCTCAGCAATTTGAAGGCGGACGACGTGCATGAGTATGCCGAGATCATCGCGATGGAAGATCCCCACGATGACCACGATTATCCGAGGGAGGTAAGTCGCACGATCAGACCACAGGTCATCCGTGATTACCGCGACACCGCAGACTATCTGAACGACAATCAGTTCGACCTGCTGTTGCTCCAGCATGAATACGGCATTTTCGGCGGAGACGACGGAGCGTATGTGTTGCATTTGCTGGACCGACTGCGGATTCCCCTCATCGTGACCTGCCATACGGTCCTGAAAGAACCCAGCTACGGGCAGCGTAACGTGCTAAGCCGCATCGCCCGCCGGGCACAGGCCGTCGTGGTGATGACCGATCTGGCCAGCAATTTACTCCAGGAGGTATTCCACGTGGACGCCGATAAGATCAGCGTCATAGAACACGGAGTGCCCGTTATCGATTCGGCCCCGATCGATGAGCTGCGTCAACGTCTTGGTTGGAACGATCGTCGCGTGCTGTTCACCTTTGGATTACTCGGACGGGGCAAGGGCATCGAAACGTCCATTCGGGCGCTCCCGGCCATCGTGGAGCGATACCCGAATACCCTCTACGTGGTGCTGGGCAAAACACACCCCCATGTGTTACGGGACAACGGGGAAGAATACCGGAACTACCTGAAAGACCTCGCCGCTGAACTTGGCGTCGGAGACAATCTGCAGATGATCAGCAAATTCGCTGATGAGCAAGAGCTGTTCGATTGCCTGCGGGCCGCGGATGTCTATGTAGTTCCTTATCCCAATGTAGCGCAGATCACTAGCGGTACGCTGGCCTACGCAGTGGGCGCCGGTGCGGCCATCGTCAGCACCCCCTTCTGGCACGCCACCGAACTGCTGCAGGACGGCCGCGGAAAACTCTTTCCGTTCAATGACAGCCCCCAGCTTGCGCAGCAAATACTGGAGCTCTTCGACAATCCGGAAACGATGCAAGCCATGCGGGCTAGCGCCGCGGAATACGGTCAGCATCTTCTGTGGCCCCGAATTGGAAAGCAATATCTCCGGGTTTTCGGACAGTCTCGCGCCGCTTACGCCCGCTACTGCCAGCGCACCGAGGTAAGCATTTCCTTGCCGAAGTTGAAGCTGGACCACCTGCGCCGGCTGACCGATGATTGTGGCATAATCCAGCATGCCAAATACGCCACTCCGAACCGCCACGAGGGATACTGCGTCGACGACAACGGACGTGCTTTGCTCCTGGTGGGTATGATGCTAAATCACAAGGTCGGCGAAACCAAACTGCTGGAACGCCTTGCGGATACCTATATCAGTTTTCTCTTCCACGCCCAGAACTCGGACGGTACCTTCCGGAACTTCATGGGCTATGATCGCAGCTTTATGGAGGCGGTCGGTTCGGAAGACAGCTACGGTCGCGCGCTGTGGGGGATAGCCTACTGCTATGCCCATCCGCCACGCCCCGATCACCGGTCCTTGCTGGAGGAAATGTTTATTCGGGCCATCGGTCACCTAGACACGATGCAAAGCCCCCGTACGGTTGCCTACGGCGTACTGGCACTCTCTTACTACCTGGATCACAAACCCGGTGACGAGGCCATGCTGAATATGCTGGACCGTTCCTGTAACCGGTTGTTGGACCACTACCGAGACTCGCGTCGGGACGATTGGCACTGGTTCGAAAAATACCTCACCTATAGCAACGGGGTTATACCGCTCTCGCTGTTCCGTTCGCTGCGGCACCTCAACAAGGATAGCCTGCGCGAAGTGGCGGTCGAAGCCACTAACTTCCTTGTTTCGCAGACGGTTATTGACGGTCTGCTCTGTCCGATAGGATGCCACGAACCTTTTCTTCAGGATTGCGAGCGACCGCATTACGACCAGCAACCCGTCGATGCGATGGGCATGGTGCTGCTGCTAAGCGAAGCCTGCCGTCACCAGGAGTTGCGGGTGCACTGCGATAATCTTGGACTCGCCTTCTCGTGGTTCACGGGGCAGAACGAGATGAAGGCACCCATGTATAATCCGGAATCGGGGGGGTGCTACGATGGGCTGATGGCGCAGGGAGTCAATCATAACCAGGGAGCGGAAAGCCTGCTCTCCTACCTGATCAGCCGGGTGGAAATGGAGAACTACTGCCGCAATCAGCCCGATAGTCCCTGTTCGGAATCGCTAGAGGACGAAGAGCGCGCGCTTAAAGATATGCTCAATGGTTTCGCGCTGCCAGACCAGGTGACCACCCTCAAAGAGGAGGTGAAGAAAATAACCCCGGAGTGAGGGTAGCCATGCTGGCCCCCATCGCGTGGTCTACTCCACCGGCCGCCTACGGACCGTGGGAGCAGGTAACGAGTCACCTCACGGAGGGGCTTGTCAAACGGGGAATTGATGTTACGCTGTTTGCTACCGCAACCAGCCGTACCGCCGGAAAATTAGTAGCCACGACGGCGGCGGGCTACGCCGAACAGGAGGGCCAGGACGCAAAGGTCCTGGAGTACCTCCACATAAGTCAAGTTATGGGAGTTGCTAACACCTTCGACATCGTTCACAACCAGTTTGATTTCATGCCACTGGGCTATACGCCCCTGCTGGATACGCCCATGGTAACTACCATCCATGGCTTCAGCAGCGATCACATCGTGCCGGTATACGAACGCTACAACGATACGACCGACTACGTATCCATCAGCGATGCGGATCGCGATGAGCGATTAGACTATATCGCCACGGTCTATAACGGCGTGGATACCGATCAATTCACTTTCAACGATCAGCCGGGGGACTACCTCCTCTACTTCGGTCGCATTCATCCCGAAAAGGGAACTGCGGAGGCCATTGCTATTGCACGACGGGCTAAAAAACCACTGTGGATTGCCGGACTCATTCAGGATCATGACTACTACCGGGATCAGGTAGAACCCCACATCGACGGGGAACAAGTGCGCTACCTCGGCAACGTCGGCCCACGCGAACGTGATCGCATCCTCGGCAATGCCTACGCGCTACTGCACCCTATCAACTTCGAAGAGCCCTTCGGTCTGAGCGTGGCGGAGAGTATGGTCACGGGTACCCCGGTCATTGCCTTCCGTCGTGGCAGCATGCCGGAATTGATCGAAGATGGTAAAACCGGATATTTGACTGACTCCGTCGAAGGAGCCGTCGACCTGGTGTCCGCCTGTGGCGATCTCAATCGCTGGGAAATTGCGGAAGTGGCTACCGATCGCTTCAGTGTCGATCGAATGGTCGATAGCTACATCGACGTATACCAACGAATCCTCAGCCGGTAACCCCGCTATTTAGTCAGCGCGTCCAATAGAGTCTGCAACTTGACCGTGGCAAAGCGTGCCGCCTCGTCGCTGATGCCATACGGGATGAAGACCTCTCCGTTGTGGATAATGCTTCCACAACTGTACACCACATTCGGTACGTATCCCTCCCGCTCATCGTCCATGGGGCTAATGAGGGGTTCTTCTAACTGACCGATTACCTTGGTCGGGTCGTCAAGATCCAGCAACATAGCGCCTAGGCAGTACCGCCGCATTGGTCCTACACCGTGCGTGATCACTAACCAGCCTTTCTCCGTCTCCAGGGGAGCTCCACAGTTGCCGACCTGGTAGAGTTGCCAGGGGAATTTCGGTTCGGCCAGCTTGATCGCATCATCCCAGACCTGAAGCCGGTCGCTGCTGATGATGTAGTTATTGATCCCGTCGATACGGCAGAGCACGTAAAATTTACCGTTAATCTTACGCGGGAAGATGGCGTGATTTTTATTCACGGCAGCGTCACCGTATACCGGTCGGATTATGAAACTGTAGAAGTCCTGCGTTTCAATGATCATCGGCCGGATCTGCTTGCCATTATAGGCCGTATAGGTACCGTAGTAAACGGTGCTGCCGTCTTCGTTTACGAACTGCAGGAAGCGCGCGTCTTCCATGCCCTTCATCTCGAAATCGATCATGGGGTAGAGTACCCGTTCGCTGATATCCGTGTCCAGGCTGAAGTGTAGTTCGTAGTAGCGGTCGGCAACCGTCATCAGGTGGTTCAGCTGATCCCGTTCGGCGCTGTCCACCTCATACTGATTCCAGAGGTGCCAGTAGCGCTCGTAGAGTTCCCGGTGATTGAAATTATCCGGCAGATCACCGATCAGCCGCTCGTACATGGCCTCGTCCACCTCCTCGTTGGCGTGACAGCGCTCGTAAAAGTTTTTCTTCGTGTACTGGGAGTAGTGGATCCGCTCGGCCAGTCCGACAAAGGGGTTCGTCGGTTCGGCGAGGGGGTTATTGTCCTTGTCCAGAATGATGTTGCGGAAGACGATGGACGACGTGTGCCCCTCCCCAACCGCGCGCATGCTCATCACGATGCGCATCTGCCCTTCCTGCAGCCCGGTCTGGTCCAGGGCGGGTACGACGGAAGGGTTGAAAAAGGCGGCCGACTCGATGCTGTACTCGTGGGTGAAGTAGGCGCCGATCAGTGCCTGCTTTTCCTCACTCAGCTGCAGCACCTTTTCCCGCTGTTCCGGCACCCGGTCCAGTGCGGCGTTCAGGTGGCGGCGGTAAATGCCGACGGTATTCCGGTGCCGCCGGGCGAAATCCCGTAGTGTGCGCATCAGGGTATCGTGGGTCTCCTGGTCGTCCAGGTCAATAATCCGGTCAATGAGCTGATACGCGCGGTCCTTGCCGGCCCAGAAGAAACGACCGATGACCCGACTGGAGTCACCGTACAGGCGGAGCGGTTTACGCTCGATAGATAGTTGCATACATCTTTTTATAAGGGGCGCGAAACTACAATAGGGATCGCGGTACTTCGCGTCAAACGGCGGGATTGGGAAATCTATTCTGTACAGCTTCCAGATCGTGTATCATCTCTTCCGTTAACCGCAAGTGAATGCTGTCGATGTTCTCCTGAAGTTGCTCCAGATCGGTGGCGCCGATGATGTTACTCTGGGTAAAGGAACGGTCGGTTACGAAGGCCAAAGCCATCTGACTCATGGTGAGTCCGTATTTCTCCGCTACCTCCGCGTAGGCTCGGGTAGGCGCGAGGGCATTATCGCCGTTGTAGCGGGTGTAGTGGGTAAATTGGTTCAGGCGGCTCGAAGGATTGTCCGTGCCGCGCAGGTACTTACCGGAAAGACGACCCATCGCAAGAGGTGAATACGGAAAGCCGGCTACATTTTCACGCAGGCACACTTCCGCCAACCCCACCTCAAAACCCCGGGAGAGGAGGCTATAGGGGTTCTGAATACTTACCGGACGCGGCAAGTCATGAAGTTCCGCCAGATGCAGGACCCGCATCAGCCCCCAGGCGGTTTCATTACTCACGCCCCATTCCCGGATCAGCCCTTCCCGTTGGAGTTGTTGCACGTCACGGAGGACGGTCAGGAAGTTATCCTGCCAGTCGTCCAGTTCCTGCACGCCCCGTACGCCGAAGTAATTGGCCTTCCGCTCGGGCCAGTGAAGCTGGTATAGGTCGATGTAATCCGTCTGTAGTCGTTTCAGACTGCGTTCGACGGCCGTCCGGAGCTGACCTTCGGCGAAGCCCATGTTCGGGCGGATATGTTCCGCCATGCTCCCGGGGCCGGCAATTTTAGTGGCTAGGTAAAAGTCCTCCCGCCGTTTGCGGGCCCGGATCCACGTGCCGATGATCCGCTCCGTGCTCCCCTGGGTTTCGGCGCGGGGCGGCACGCTGTACATCTCCGCGGTATCGATGAGGTTGATGCCCCGCTCCATCGCATAGTCGAGTTGGCGATGCCCTTCCTGCTCCGTATTCTGCTGACCGAAGGTCATGGTGCCGAGCGCGATCTTGGAAACCTGCCATCCGGTGCCGCCGAAGGCGTTGTAGCGCATGTCGCCGTTGAAGTTTTTGATCTCCATGTCGGTGTAACGTATTGACCGTTCAAAGTTCAGTGCGAACCGCTAACCCGTTTCCGTATCTACCTCTTCCAGGGCAAAACTATAGAGGTAGGGAGCCTTGTGAGCTTTGCCCTCCCGTAACTTCTGGTGCCGACGCAGCAGGCCGGTGGCCAGCATCTTCCGCTGGAACGTCGAGCGGCGAAGTTCCTTTCCCAAAATCGCCTCGTACACGTGCTGCAACTCCTTCATGGTGAACCGCGTAGGGAGCAGGTTTTTACCCACCAGGTTGCTTTCCAAATTCTGCCGTAGCGTTTCCAGCGCCCGCTCCACTATCCGGGTATGATCGAACAGAAGTGGCGGCAGTTCGTCCACGTCGTACCAGGCAATGGAATCCGACAGGGCATCCGGTTGCAGTTCCACCCCATGGTAATCGATCAGGGCGTAATAGGCCACGGACACGAATCGGTCCATCAGCCAGGGCTGTTCCTCCGGCGCGTACCCACTCATCTGCAGGATAGTACGCATGGCCTTGCCGTCGGACCTTTCCATGCTCCCGAAGGTGTGGAATTGCCGCAGGTAAACATCGGCTAAGCCGGTTCGCTCTTCCAACCCCCGGCGGACGGCATCATCCAACGCCTCGTCCGCCCGCACGAAGCCGCCCGGCAGGGCAAACCACTTCGTCCGGTGGTACTCCATGATCAGGATCTTTAGCCTTCCCTCGGCGAAGCCGAAGATGACCGAATCGTAAGCCAGGTGGGGTAGGTAAGGAGCGGAAGAATCGCTGGGCATAGGCCCCGAAGGTAAGGCCCCAGGAACGATTTGCCCCGAAGTAAACTAAACAGTCCGTATTATTGTCTCAAAGTGAGACATTAGCTTCTCGCGCTCAATCATGCACTATGCGATTCCTACCGTGTTTTCTTATTTTCATCTATATGCTCTCCGCTACCGAAGCCGCCGCTCAGGATAATTTCGGACTTCCCGTGCGCGTCCAAACGACGGCCGGCACCATCGAAGGGACATTCGACACCCGTTCCGGCGTACAAAAGTTCCTGGGTGTTCCCTTTGCCGCGCCCCCGGTAGGAGAACTGCGGTGGCGGGCCACGCAACCAATCACCTCCTGGGAAGACGTACGGGAAACCAAAGCCTTCGGGCCCCGGCCGGTACAGCCACCGGTCTTCGGCGATATGGATTTCCGCTCGGCGGGAATGAGCGAAGACTGCCTCTACCTCAACGTCTGGTCGCCGGCCGAGTCTCCCGATGCCGCCCTTCCCGTACTGGTGTACTTCTACGGCGGTGGATTCGTAGCCGGTGACGGTAGTGAGCCCCGCTACGACGGTCAGCGTATGGCCGAGAAAGGTATAGTAGCGGTTACGGTCAACTACCGCCTCAACGTATTCGGTTTTATGGCCCACCCGGAACTCTCCGCCGAAGCGGACTACGGTGCCTCCGGCAACTATGGGCTACTCGATCAGCAGGCCGCCCTGCAGTGGGTGCATGACAACATCGCCGCCTTCGGGGGTGACCCGGCCCGCGTTACCATCGCCGGAGAAAGCGCCGGCTCGGTATCGGTCAGCGTGCAGATGGCTTCGCCCCTATCCCGGGGCCTCATCGCCGGCGCCATCGGCGAAAGCGGGGCTGCTATCGAACCGACCCTGGCCCCCGTACCCCTGGCGGAAGCGGAACAAACCGGGGCGAGCTTCGCCGAGCAGATCGGGCAAGCGAGTCTGGCTGAACTGCGCCAGCTCAGCACCCTCGAGCTCTACCGGGCCTACGTCAAATCCCAGCGCTTCGGCTTCCCCCTGGTCGTAGACGGTTATCTACTGCCCGCCACGCTGCCGAAGATTTTCGCGGCCGGCGACCAAGCCCAGGTACCGCTGCTGGTAGGATGGAACTCCGCCGAAATCCCCGGTATGGCCTTCATGCAGGGCCAACCCTACACCACGGAGGCCTACATCGCCAAGATGAAGGAAACCTACCCGGATCGCTACGAAGAAGCCCTCGACTTGTATCCGCACGCAACTGCCGAGGAGGTTGAGTACTCCGCCACCGACCTGGCCTCCGATCGCTTCATCGTGTACAGCACCTGGCGCTGGTTCGATCTGCACCGCCAACACAGCGACTCGCCCGTATATCGCTATCTCTTCAGTCGGGTGCGTCCCCCGCTGGTTGACCAGAATCGCATGAGTGCATTGGCCGGTGGTACCGTCGAGCGCGATGACAGTACGCCGCCGCCCCCACAGCCCATCGGAGCCCCGCACGCCAGTGAGATCGAATACGCCATGGGTAACCTTCACCTGGTCAAAGACTACGACTGGACCGATACCGACCACCAGGTATCCCAGGTCATGCAGGACTACTTCGCCAACTTCATCAAGACGGGTGATCCTAACGGAACGGAGTTACCCAACTGGCCGGCCGCAACCGCCGACGAAGAGCAACCCTCGGTCATCGTCATTGACGAAACCACCAAGGCACGGCCGGCTACCAACGACGACCGCTACCGCTTCCTTTCCGAAACCTATCCGAAAGGGTAAAGCCACCCCCTCCTCCAAGCAAACAAATCGATCATGCAAAGACTGTTTCTATTTCTCATCACCGTCCTTATCTGCCTGCCCGCCGTGGCCCAAATTGAATCCGGCATGGACGTCGCCGTCACAGAAACCAAATCCGGCAAGGTCCGGGGCTTCATTCGCGATGGAGTCTATACGTACAAGGGCATTCCCTACGGTACGGCCAACAGATTTGAAACCGCCACCGCCCCGGAAGCGTGGGAGGAAATCCGTAGCTCCCTTTCCTGGGGCCCCGTTGCCCCCCTCATGAATCCCACGACCATGGTCAACGACGAAAGCGAGTTCGTTTTCGACCACGACTGGGGCTATCCCAACGAGGACTGCCTGGTGCTCAACGTCTGGACGCCCGGCATCGACGACGGCAAGAAACGGCCGGTCATGGTCTGGCTGCACGGCGGCGGCTTCACCGCGGGATCCTCCCAGGAGCTGCCTTCCTACCACGGGCAGAACCTCGCCCAGAACGGCGACGTGGTGGTGGTGTCCATCAATCACCGGCTCAATGTTCTGGGCTTCCTCGACCTCTCCGCCTACGGAGAGAAGTACGCCACCTCCGCCAACAACAGTATGGTAGACGCCCGCCTGGCCCTGGAATGGGTACGTGACAACATCGCGAATTTCGGCGGTGACCCTGAGAACGTGCTCATCTTCGGCCAGTCCGGCGGCGGCGCTAAAGTGAATACCCTCATGGCCATGCCCTCCGCCAAGGGGCTGTTTCACAAAGCCGTGAATCAATCCGGTGCCTTCCGCGGCGGGTTCCTCACCCGGGAAACCTCCCAGGCACTCGGCAAGGAAACCGTAGCCCAGCTCGGGATCCTGGAGAGCGACATCGACGCCATCCAGGAAGTCCCCTTTGATACGCTCGTCGCGGCCAGTCAGCGGGCCATCCGGGTCGTCTCCCAACGGCTGCGCGATGGCGGGGAAACCGTTCCCGGCTTCGGACTTAGCTGGGGGCCCAGCGTCGACGGAAAGGTGTTGCCCTACCAGATGTACGATCCGGAGGCTTTGGCCCTGTCCCGCGACGTTCCCCTGCTCATCGGTACGGTGAAGAACGAGTTCATGCCCTCGCTTCGCTCCAATATGTCCGACGCCACGGAGGAGGAAGTGGTCGAGTACCTCGGCAATCAGTACGGCGAAAAAGCCGAAACCTACCTGCGGGCCGTCCGGGAAGCCTACCCCGACGACACCCGCGCCTCGGACCTGATGGACGTAGATATGATGTTCCGCCCCGGTGCCGTGTACCAGGCCAATGAGAAATCTTCCCTTAAAGGGGGCGCCCCCGTGTACATGTACCTCTTCACCTGGCAGTCGCCCGTACTCGACGGCAAATACAAGGCGCTGCACTGCATGGAGATCCCCTTCGTCTTCGACAACATCGACCGCTGCGACCAAATGACCGGCGGCGGCCCGGAAGCTCACGCCCTGGCTAAGGACGTTAGCCGCGCCTGGATCAACTTCGCGCATTCCGGTGACCCCAATCACGACGGCCTCCCTGAGTGGCCGACGTATAACGCCAACGAAGGAGCGACCATGATGCTCGACCTGGAAAGTAAAGTCCGCAACCACCCGGACCAGGCGCTCATCGACTTCATGTCCGCCAATCAGTAGGGCGGCGGAGCGCAGGTAAAAAGTGCGTTACCAACAGGATGGATAAGCCCGTTCCTGCTTCAACGCAGGAGGAACGGCCACGCCTATGGCGTGGCCGTTTCGTTTGGTGGGAAGCAACAAGGGACGTAACTGCAAGGTGAGTATTTAACGCCGCGCCCCGTTGGTTTAACGCGTTCGTAACGGAAGGGAAGAGTCGGTATGCCTACGTTTAGTCAAACCGATAAGCAATGTCCCCCAGACCGATAATTTCCTGTGTATTCCTTTTACTCTTTACCTCCTGCCTCCCGATCTATATAGCGCGGAACAAAGTACCGACTCGGGAAATGCCACCTTTAGCAATTCCGTCCGGCGAATCGGTGCGGGTGGTGCACGGCGATCCGGGTAACCCCATGCAAGTGTCCGTAGAACGGGCGCTGGCGGAGGCCGGCTTTACCGTGTTTTCCAGTGGTCTGCTGGGTGCCAGTATGCCTGCCTCGGTTCTCAGGTATGAGGCAGCCGATACCACCGTTTACCGTACCGACCGCGCGATGGTATACCAACGACTGTACGAAGATCAAGAGGTCCAATACCTACTGAAATACAGCTACACCGGTGAAGTATCGACCCTGACGGGTTTCAGCGCTTCCCTGGTGCAGGCCGAAGACGGTAGACTGGTTGGAAGTTACTCCGACACCTTTATGCTGGGCCGCAACGCGGCCCGGGTGATGGAAGACTTCACGGAAAGTCTACGCCGTGCACTGTCCAATTAAGGCCTTATTTACTTATTCGGATTCGTCACGGGTCGAGAAGCGGTAAACCGTTTCGGATTCGTAGGTGTCGCCCGGCTCCAGGATGGTCGATGGGAAGTCCGCCTGATTGGGTCCGTCGGGGAAGTGCTGCGTTTCCAGGCAAAGCGCGCTACGCAGTTCGTAGCTGACATCGTCTTTCCCGGTAAAGCTGCCGTCGAGGAAGTTGCCGGAGTAGAATTGGATACCCGGCTCGGTGGTCAGGACTTCCATCATGCGTCCCGAGGACGGATCGTACAGGGTAGCCACCGAGGTGAGGCTGCCGCCGCCGCTGTTCAGCACCCAGTTGTGGTCGTAGCCCTGGCCGAAACCGAGTTGCTCGTTTTCCTCTTCGATCCGCTCGCCGATGGCGGTGGGTTCGCGGAAGTCGAAGGGGGTACCTTCCACGTCGCGCAATTCACCGGTAGGGATGAGGGTATTGTTGACCGGCGTGTACGCGTCGGCATCGATCATGAGTTCGTGGTCGAGGATGGTACCTCCGCCGCTCAGGTTGAAGTAGCTGTGGTTGGTCAGGTTGACCGGGGTGGCCTTGTCCGTGGTGGCCGTGTAGTCGATGCGCACCTCGTTGTCGTCGGTCAGGGTGTAGCGTACCGTTACGTCCAGGTTGCCGGGATAGCCTTCCTCACCGTCGGGGCTGGTGCGCTGTAGCTCAACGGCATTCTCCTCGTTCATTGCCGTAGCGTTCCAGAGTTTGGTGTGAAATCCTTCGGGTCCGCCGTGGAGGGAATTTGGCCCGTCGTTGGTGGGCAGTTCGTAGGTTTCTCCGTTCAGGGTGAAGGTGCCGTTGGCGATGCGGTTGCCGTAGCGTCCGATCAGCGCGCCGAAGTAGGGATCTTCTCCCAGGTAACCTTCCACCGTGGGGAAGCCGTGGGCTACGTCGGCCATATTACCGTCGCGGTCCGGTACCCGGATGCTCGTGATGATGCCGCCGTAGTTCGTGATGTCGACCTCCATGCCATTTTCGTTGGTCAGCGTGTAGACCTCCGCCGGTCCTTCGGGGGTGTCGCCGAAGCCGGTCACGGATACGCTATCCCGCGTAGTTTCTTCCTCCGCCGTGGCCGTATCGGCGTTGCCCTCGCCACCACAGGCATAGAGGAGGGAAAGAAGGAGGTAAATGGAAAAGTGAATTCGCATGCTGAAAATGTTTTTACCTGCGCTCCGGCGCAAAAATGGTTATGTAGGTACGGGGAGGTTGGTGCTGAAAGTTAGCCGCTAAAGTAGCCGTAAGCGATCAGAATCAGCAGCACCACGACGCCCGACCAGATGACGTCTCCCTTCGAGTAGCTGGCTTTGGTCTCCGCCCGGTCGGCATCGGATAGCGTTCCGTAGGTCAGGCCGGCGATCTTTTCGTAGGCGGGTGCGGGGGTGGCGTAGCTCACGCCGACCATTACGGCCGCACAGACCAAGAAGATCAGCAGGCTGTAGTACTGGAAGAAAATGTTGTTGACGAACCAGAAGAAGGAGCCCTCCTCGTAGGCGAAGTTTTCGCCCAGTGCGACCGGGGTATCGATGGCCAACCGGAAAAGGCCCATGGCGAAGCCTACTCCGAGTGCCCACAGACAGCCCTGGGCATTGAGCCGTTTGTTGAAGACGCCGAAGAAGAACACCACGAAGATGGGCGGCGCCAGGTAGCCCTGTACGCTCTGGAGGTAATCGTACAGGCCGCGGCTTCCCTGAATGACGGGAATCCAGGCCAGGCCGATGACGACCATGGCCGCCGTGGCGAAGCGGCCGATACGGACCAAACTGGCCTCGCTGGCGTTGGGGCGGAACTTCGAGTAGAAGTCCATCGTGAA
Organism: Lewinella sp. IMCC34191; assembly: GCF_003390935.1. Classification (GTDB taxonomy): domain Bacteria; phylum Bacteroidota; class Bacteroidia; order Chitinophagales; family Saprospiraceae; genus Neolewinella. The sequence continues at coordinate 388,695 of NZ_QNQZ01000001.1, forward strand.
GAGGGTAGAGGAGGCGTTGAAGACGCCGGCCAGCGAGCTCATCAACGCGGCCAGTAGGCCGGCTACGACGAGCCCGCGAATACCCACGGGCAGCACCGTAGCCACCAGTAGCGGAAAAGCCTGTTGGGCGTTCTCCGTGACGAGTTTTCCGTTGGCGTCGAGCAGGGCCTCGCTCATGACCTGCATTTTACCGCTGCTGGCGAGGGCGAAGGAGATCATGCCGGGAATGATGAAGATGAACACCGGCAACAGCTTGAGCAGCGAGGCGGCGATGGTACCCCGGCGGGCTTCGGTCAGGCTCTCGGCACCCAGCGTGCGCTGGACGATGTACTGGTCGGTACACCAGTACCACAGGCCGATAATGGGTGCGCAGAAGAGCATACCGAGCCAGGGGTAGTTGCTGTTGAAGTACCAGGCCATGCGGGTCTCGCTGATGACCGGCTCCCAGGTGCTTTCCACGCCGTCCGGTACGAGCGGCTTCCAGAGGTTGAACATCTCGGTACCGGCGATGCGGCGCAATTCGCTCCAGCCGCCCAGGGCGTCCAGGCCGTAGTACGTCACGAGGACGGAACCCAGAATGAGAATGATGGTCTGGATAGACTCGGTGTAGGCTACGACCTTCAGTCCGCCGAGGATCGTGTACGCTCCGGTGAGGATGATGACCAGGATGGAGCCGATCCAGAAGCTATCGAGCCCCATGAACGAGATCTCCGGCATTAGTACCCCGAAGACGATGCCGCCGGCGAAGATGCCCACCGCCACCTTCGTGAGTACGTAGGCCACCAGGCTGATGAGCGACAGCACCACCCGCGCGGCGGGGGAAAAGCGGCGCTCCAGGAACTCCGGCATGGTGAACACCTTCGAGCGCATGTAGAAGGGGGCGAGCACCCAGCCCAGCACCAGCAAACACCAGGCGTGCAGCTCGTAGTGGGCCATGGCTACCCCGTCCGTCGCCCCGGATCCGGCGAGGCCGACGAGGTGCTCCGAACCGATGTTAGAAGCGAAAATGGAGGCACCGACCACGAACCAACCCAGGTTGCGGCCAGCGAGAAAGTAATCGTCGGAGGTGTCGGACTTCTGGCTGATGACCCACCAGGCAATGCCGAGGATCAGGGTGAAGTAAGCGACGATAATGATCCAGTCGATGGTAGCAAGTACGGTCAAGGGAACGGAAGTTTACGGAAACGGAGGATCCCCACGCCGGAAGCCCTCCGGCGCGGGCGGGGCCCGCCGGTAGCGATCGTGCCGGAAACGTGGGTTGGGATAATTTGCATGATCAAGCCTTCCTCCCACCCATACGTGCGGAGGGCAAGACAAATATAATTACAAAATTGTCTCCTTGACAATTATCATGTTGTCAATTTTGCGGGGTGGCCACGGGGAAGGCGCGTGCCTAGTTTTGGCGATTATCGAGACTGGCGGGGTTGGCGAGGTTGCCAGGGGGCGGGTGCGCGGAATATTCGCTGGGGGGATAGCCGTAAAACTTTTTGAACACCCGACTGAAGTACTTCGGGTCTGAGAATCCGGTTTGGTAAGCGATCTCGGCGATGGTTAGCCCGTCGCCCGCCAGCAATCGGCGGGCCTTCTCCAGTTTGAAAAAATTAACGAAGTCGGTGACCGAGCGATCGGTCAGGGATTTGAGTTTTTTATAGAGGAGGCTGCGACTAATGAATAGTTCCTCGGCCAGCTGTTGTTGGCTAAATTCCGGACGGGTGTAGTTCCGTTCCAGGACATCGTACACGCTCTGCAGAAATTGCTGGTCGACCGGATTCACGGCCGCCGTCTCCGGAACCGGCGTGGCCTGCTTGCCAAAGAGTCTGCGCAGCCGCCGGCGGGTCCGGATCAGGTTATCGATACGCGCCATGAGAATCTGGAGGTTGAAGGGTTTGGCTACGTAATCGTCGGCTCCCGTCTCCAGTCCCTCTACCCAGTTCTCGACCATTGCCTTCGCCGTCAGCAGTATGACGGGAATGTGGCTCGTTTCAATATTCGTTTTAAGTTCCCTACACAGCGCGATACCGTCCATGCGGGGCATCATGATGTCGCTGACGATCAGGTCCGGGAGCTGATTTTTAGCTTCTTCCAGGCCGGCCACTCCGTCTTCCGCGGCCACCACCCGGTACCTGCGCCCCAGGCGTTGAGTAAGCAGGAAGCGAAGATCGTAATTATCTTCTACGATCAGCACCAGGGGTGCCTCCGCGCCGGGTTCCGGAAGAACGGGTACGGGTAACATCAGCTCGCCGGCCGGCGGGACCCAGTCGCGGGCGCCGTGGTCCGCCATCGGTGTCGCTTCCTGTTTCACCTCTTCGGGCAGGAACGAGCGGCGGCGGTAGGGTAGGTAGACCGTGAACGTGGATCCGCTGCCGACCTCACTCGCCAGCGTCAGGCTGCCGTGCATCAGGTTCACCAGTTCCCTTACCAGGGCCAGGCCGATGCCGGAGCCCTTTACCGTGGCCTGCGCCGAGTCGGGTGCCTGGTAAAAGTGATCGAAGATGAGGGAACGTTCGGATTCCGGAATGCCGATCCCCGTATCGCGAACGGCGATCTCCACGCAGGGAGCCCCATCGTCGCCCGGCCCGGCGTCCAGGAAACAGACATCCAGACTGACCGAACGGCCGGCCGGGGTAAATTTAAGGGCGTTGGCCAGGAGGTTATAGAGAATGTGCTCCAGCTTCTCCGCGTCGAACCAGGTCTTCGTCCGCGGATTCGTCACCGCGAAGCGGTAGTCAATCTGCCGGTGGCGGGCCAGGTCCTGAAAGGACAGAAAAATACCCTTGATGAAGTGGACCATATCCCCCCGGCTGACGCTAACCGTCTGCTGCCCCTCCTCGATACGCCGGAACGTCATCAGTTGATTGATCAGCTGCAGGAGCCGTTGCGCGTTGCGGTTAACGATATTCAGGCTGTGCTGCACCTCCCCGTTCCCGTTAAAGCGCTCCAGCAGGCTTTCCAGTGGATCGAGAATGAGCGTCAGCGGCGTGCGGAACTCGTGGGAAATATTCGTGAAGAAGCGCAGGCGCGTCCGGTTCACCTCCTGCACTTTCTGGTTCAGTTCGATAAGCCGGTCGCGCTGTTGGCTGATCTCCAGATTCTTTACTTCCAGTTCGTCCTTCTGCTCGGCGATCTCCCGCTGGCGCTGGGCCAAAGTCGTATTGGTCGCGTGCAGGTTTTCTTTCTGGCGCTCGATCTCCGCCGTCCGTATGCCGACTAGCCGTTCGAGCTTCTTGGTCTGCGCCCGCAGAAAATGCAGCCGCCACCGCATGTAGGCGAAAACCGCCCCGGCCAGCAGCATCACCATCAACAGGCGAAACCAAGTGGTCTGGTAGAAGGGAGGATAAATGACGAAGCGTAAGCGGGTGGGCTCCCGTTGCCAACTGCCGTGGCCATTCGACGCCTTTACTTCGAAGGTGTAGTCGCCACCCCCCAGGTTGGTGTAGGTGGCAAAACGCCGGTCGGCCCCCACGGTCACCCAATCCTTGTCCACCCCGACCATCCGGTACGCGAATCGGGTCTGGTTGGGCAGAAAGTAATCGAGCGCCGAAAAAGTGAGGGAGAAGACATTGTCCCGGTACGACAGGGCCACTTCCTCCGCCCGACTGATGGCCGACGTGAGCGGGACGGTTCCGTGAATGGCTTCTCCTACGCTGACCGGTTTGTCCAGGATCTGCAACGACGTGATCACGGCCGCCGCCGGATCCGGGTAGGCTCCGATCGCGCTCGGGCGAAAGTAGTTAAGCCCCTCGACCGAGCCGAAGTACAGGTAGCCATCCGAACCCCGGTGGGAAGCCGACCAGTAAAACTGGTTGCTAAGTAAACCGTCGGCACGGTAGTAATTCTTGAATTTCATACCGTCCGGGTCGAAGCACGACAGGCCGTGATCCGTACCCAGCCAGAGGTAACCGCGGTCGTCGATCTCGATGGTATACACCACGTTGTTACCCAGTCCGTCACCCTCGTCGAATACCCGGAACCGCGGTTCGCCCCGACCGGGACCGGGAGTTACCGCGATACCCCGCCCGTAGGTGCCCACCCAGATCCGACCTTGGTGGTCTTCGCGCAAACTGAGGATGTAATCGCCCGTAAGACCGACCCCGGAATCTCGCGTATACCGGTCGATGTCGTCCGCTGCCATACCTCTTCCATCGCGGTCCAGGGCGCCGGCCGGGAAGCGAAACAGGCCCCGGCGCGTCCCGATCCAGTAATGATGCTTTGCGTCCAGGAGGATGCAGCCTACCTCCCGAATGGAGGCCAGCGGATGGTCGTTGCCAAAGGGATGAAGCTTACCGGTGGCGGGGTCGATCGTCGCCAGCCCTTCTTCCGAGCCGACCAAAATAAATCCTCTTGGATCCAATTGAAGGGAGGATATAAAGGCCCGGGGGGCGGCCGGCGAAGAATCCGCGGTCAGAGGCCGCTCGAAGGTACCCGTACGCGTATTAAACCGGTTGATACCGGATCCCCAGGTACCCAACCATAGATCATCCGCTTGGCCGCGTAGGATGGTGGTGACGAAATCGCTACTGATGCTCCGCGGATTCTGCATGTCGTGGGTGTAGGACCGGACGTCGCCCGTACTCCGATCGATGCGGTTCAGGCCGCCCCCGGCCGTGCCCACCCAGAGAATTTTTCCCTCCTCCAGGATGGAATTCACCGTGGGATGGCTCAGCGTTCCGGATTCCCCGGCCTGGTGCGTCAGCGCACCGAAGCGATGCTGGTGCAAATTGTATTTGTTTACCCCGCCCTTTTCGGTGCCGATCCAAACGTTCCCGAGCTGGTCGGTAAGGAGGGAGTTTACGAATCGGTTATTCAAATCCTGCCGGCCCTGCCCCCGCTGGGTGAGGGAACGAAATTTTTCCGTTAGGGGCTGAAAGAAGTTGACCCCACCCAGGGTCCCTACTACAAGGGTACCTTCGGCATCCCGGGCCAGTGCCGTGACGGTGTTGTGCAAAAGGCTAGCGTCGTTTTGCGGATGGTGCTGATACCGGCGTAGCGTACGCTCTTTCCAGCGGTATCGTACCAGGCCGGCGTGCGTGCCTATCCAAAGATCGCCGTCCTCGGGCAGTAGGGTAGTGACCGGCATTCTCCCCACCTCCCCGGGCAGGCGCCTGGATGCTCCGCTATCGGCGACGGTAAACACGCCGGCGTCCGTGCCTACGATCACCCGCCCGTCGCCCAGGGAGTCCAGGGAAGTGATCGTCGCGGCGGGCAGCGAAACGCGAGAATAGGCTGTAACGAGTAGGCGGTCGGGACCGGGTTGCGCTAAACGTAATACGTAGAGACCGTCCTGCCGGGTACCGACCCAGACCGATCCGTCGGCGGCGGAATGCAGAGCCGTTATGTCGGCGGAGCGCAGGGTTAAGGCCGGTAACGTGAATTCAAGAAATCCCCGCTGATGAAGGTCATACACGGCCAGTCCCTTCGACGTACCGATCCAGATCCTGCCATTTGGGTCTTCCATCAGGGCGTGAACCCCGTTATCGGGCAGCCCGGAGGCAACATCGCTTTGGGATCGGAACGTCTCAAAATCGTACCCGTCGTAGCGGCACAAACCGTTCCAGGTGGCGAACCACATAAAGCCTTCACTGTCGCGCAGCATGTCGTCTACCGTATTCTGGGCCAGGCCGTCGTCGGTGGTGAGGTACTGAATACGAAAGGGGAAGGGTTCGGCGGCCTGGACTCCCACCGCCAACAGGCAGCCGGCTACGGTCAGTAGCGCGCAGACGAACTTTCGCGGGGAGGGAATACATGGCATGATCGAAACGCACTGAAGTCGAAGAGAAGGGGAATATCGGAATTATTCCCTGCTTAATCGTTGCCGTCGCGGACCCTTGATCGAAGTTGTCGCACGGTCCACCTTTCTTGCGGAATTGTCCACCCGGGGGAGGCCGACGTGCTTATACATTTGCCTTAAGGGAGGGCGATTATCCACAATTGCTTCGGGGCATTGCCAGTGAGCGGGGTTGCTGCGGGAGGTAGACCGCTTGCTGGATTGCCCGGGGAAAATCAGGAGTTCGGCCGGATCCGGGCGCTTTGTTTTGTATACATGATCGACTTTGTTCCAAGGGCGCGCGTGGGAAATAGCTGTTGAAGCTTATTGCCGCGGCGCCCTCTTTGCTTGGGGCGCGTCGAATTGTCCGCATTCCAAAACCTTGTTCCTATCCCCGTGTCCACCTATTCTCTTCAGTTCACGTTCCGCGCGTTAAAGAGGGCGTTTACGCCGTGGAAGTATCGTTAGGATGCGTATATGCCTATCCTTGCGGCCAGCTACCGTAAAATTCGCGTCACTAACTGGACGGAATCTAAATAATGGACCGTGTTCCCCACAAGTTTGTTAAAGAAATGTCACCAAAGTATCTTTGCCCGACCAGTGGAAAGCCCGTTTAGCGGTTCTCGCTGCAACATCCTAAATGTCAACATGATAATGACATATTTTCTGAAAACCCACCGGTTCCTCCTTCTTCTTTTCTGCTTTTTACTGGTAGTTGGACCCGTTTCCGCCCAGGATGAAGCGACCGACGACCCCACTGCGGAGTCCGTTGTGGAGGGCGATCCGGCCGCTTCGGCAGCCGAAGCCATTACCGACGAACCCGCCCCCGCAGGTGATGTAGCCGCGGGCGAGGGTGATCCCGCCCTGGGAGCCGCACTCTGGAAAGAGAACGTCTGCGGTACTTGCCACGCCAGCAACATGAACACCGACATGACCGGCCCCGCACTGGCTGGCGTGGAGTCACGGTGGGCCGGCGAACCCCGGGAGCACCTCTACCGCTGGATTCAGAACTCCCAGCGTCTGATCGGAACGGGAGAGAGCGCACGCGCACTCGCCGTCTGGAATGAATACCAGCCGACGGTGATGTCCAACTACACCAATCTGAGCCCGTCGGATATCGAGCACCTGCTAGCCTACATCAGCGGTGTAGCGGATGGTAGTTACAATCCTACCGCGGGCGGCCCGAATATCGGTCCGCAGGAGGAAGTCGCCGAAACGGATAACACTTGGCTGTTTATCATCCTCGGTGGCGTCCTGCTCCTCCTCTCGCTGATCCTCGCCCGCGTGACCAGCAATCTGCAATACATGGTGGAAGCCGGGGAGGGAGCCGCTCCCGCCCGCCGTACGCTGGCGCAGCTGCTTACGAGCAAGGGAATGATTGCTTTCATTCTGTTCCTGGTCGTGGTCATTGGCGGGTATACGACGGTTAATCACGCGATCGACCTGGGCCGCCAGCAGGATTACCAACCCGAGCAACCGATCAAATTCAGCCACGAGCTCCACGCCGGCATTCAAAAGATCGAATGTCAGTACTGCCACGATGGCGCACGTCGCTCGAAGCACTCGGTGATTCCCGCCGTCAACACCTGTATGAACTGTCACCGGGCTATCAACTACGGTAGCCAATACGGTACCGCCGAGATCTCGAAGATTTTTGCCGCCGTGGGTTGGGACCCGATGGAAGGTGCCTACATCGAGAACTACGACCAGATGAGCAACGAGCAAGCGCTCTCCATCTACCGTAAGTGGATCGAAAACCGCAACTACACCGAGGGCGTCGACGTCGATGACCTGGAAGAGCTCATCGATGAGCAGGTAGATGGTATCTACGGGGCCCTGACCAATGAATACACCGGTGACGACCGGGTACCGGGGCCGATTGAATGGACCCGTATCCACAACCTTCCCGACCACGCTTACTTCAACCACGCGCAGCACGTCACGGTGGGTAAGCTACGGTGCCAGAACTGCCACGGGCCGGTAGAGGAAATGGAAGTCGTATACCAGTATAGCCCACTGAGTATGGGCTGGTGTATTAACTGCCACCGGGAAACCGAGGTCCAGTTCCAGGACAACGAATACTACAACTCTTACCAACGCTACCACGAGGAGATCCAGGAGGGTACCCGTAGTTCCGTAACGGTGGAGGATGTCGGTGGACTGAACTGCCAGCGCTGCCACTACTAAGAACCTTATCAATTGCCGCGACACGCGGATTTCCGGAGTGCGGGAACATTCCCCACCCAAAGTAAAGTTGAATGAAGAAGCCAATCAACAACGTCTGGATAGGTACCGACCAAATCGAAAACAGCCCCGAGTACAAGGAGGCTACATCCGGTGAGGTCGCTCAGGAGCAACTCGAAAACCCAAGGCTGGAAGCTACCCGCCGGGATTTTCTGAAGTACCTGGGTTTTGGAATGACCGCCGCTACGATAGCGTCGTGTGATATTCCGGTACGTAAGGCTATCCCCTACGTATCCAAGCCGGATACCATCGTTCCCGGTGTCGCCACCTACTTCGCTTCCACTTTCGTACAGGGGGGTGACTATGTCCCCGTACTGGTCAAGACGCGCGAAGGACGTCCGATCAAGGTCGAGGGTAACAGCATGAGCCCGATTACCGAGGGAGGTACCAGCGCACGGGTGCAGGCCAGCGTACTGAGTATGTACGATACGAGCCGCTTCGATGGTCCTTTCCGGGTCAGTGGTGGCCAGATCCAGCGGGCGCGGAATTACGGCGATAACCCCGGCTGGAATGTTTTGGACGGTGAAATTCGCGATCGCCTGCAGGACGCGCGCGAGATCCGGATCGTTTCCCACACGATTCTGAGCCCCTCGCTCAAAACCGCCATACGCGACTTCAAGGCCGGCATGCCGGGTAATACCGTTTTGGTCCAGTACGACCCCGTTTCTTCGGCCGCTCAACTGGACGCATACGAGTCCGCCTTTGGCGTCCGCGCGATTCCCCACTACCGTTTTGACAACGCGAATATCATCGTCGGCTTCGACTGTGATTTTCTCGGAACCTGGATCAGCCCCGTCGAGTATGCGCGTCAGTACGCCACGGGCCGCAAAGCCATGAGCGGACGCATGTCCCGCCACATTCAGGTGGAAAGCCACATGAGCCTTACCGGTTCCAACGCGGACAACCGCATCCAGGTAAAGCCTAGCCAGCAAGGACAGGCCATCCTGGCTCTATACAATGCCATTGTTGGCGGTGGACGGGGAAATGCTTCCATCGACGCCGCTACGAATGCCAAAATTCAAGCCGTAGCCACGGAACTGCGGGCTGCCCGCGGTGAAGCCCTGGTGGTTTCCGGTAGCAACAACCTGTACGAGCAGCAACTCGTCATCGCCATCAACCGGGCTCTCGGTAGCTACGGCAGCACCATCGAAACCAACCGTTGGAGCTACCAACGGCAGGGTAGCGATCAGGATCTAGCCCGCTTCGTAGACGAGCTGGAATCCGGCAGCGTAGACGCCGTCATCGTTCTGGATGGTGCTAACCCCGCTTACGATAACCCCTGGGCCGATCGCTTCCGCACGGTATTGCAACGCAACGATCCCAATCGCGGCAAGTCACAGAATCCGCTCAACGCCGACGAAGTCGGTGATCGAAGCGAAGACGCCGACGTCGTCGATGAAAATGATCCCGGAGTGGATCCAGCCGTCGTTAATGACCCGGTTGCCGCAGGCTTCCGTCGGATGCTGACCATCAGTATGCACGGTACCCCCAACGAAACCAGCCAACTCTGCGAGTACATCACGCCCAACCACCACTACCTGGAAAGCTGGGGTGATGCCGAGGCCGTGCAGGGCGTTTACTCTCTCGTGCAGCCCACGATCGTTCCGATCTTCGCAAGCGTCAACCGCTTTGGTACCCGTCAGGAGGGAGAAAGCCTGTTGATCTGGGCCGAAAGTGATCGCTACGATCCGACGGCCGAGCAACCCTACATGGACTACGTGATGCGCAACTGGCAGGAAACGGCCTTTGGCGCGCAGAGCCAGTTCTCTTCGTTCCGTTCTTTCTGGGACAGCGCACTACACGATGGTGTTTTCAACGCCAGCGCCACCGGAAGCATTACGGACTATGGTCTCGGCTACAATGCTTCCTCCGCCCCGGCCACTCAGACGGAAGCTTCTTCCGACAGTCTGGCTACCCAGCCCCTGGCGCAACCCGAACCACGCTCGGTTTCCGACTTCGATGAGTCCGGAGCGGTTTCCCGGGTACGTCCGGCCACGGAGGTCGAGAATGAGATCACCTTCTTCGAGACCGTCAATATGGGTAATGGCGTTTACGCCTCCAACCCCTGGCTGCAAGAGTGTCCGGATCCCGTAACGCGCACCGTCTGGGGGAACTACCTGACCATCCCCGTAACCTGGACCGGCGGCAACCGCTACTCCGCATATAAGGACCTGAACCCCGAAGAGTACAAGGGTAAGGCCGACATCGTCGAGCTGGCCGTAGGGGACAGCGCAAAAGAAATCACCGTTGTCCGGCAGTTCGGGCAAATGCCCGGCACCTTCGGTCTGGCCATCGGCTACGGCCGTCAGATTGTCGGCGCCCCGGGTCGCGAGATCGGCGAGAACATCGGTATCAACGTCTATCCGTGGCTGACCGTCGACGAAGACGGCTACGTGCAGTACTATAATACCGAAGCGGCTGTTTCCGATAAGGTCGACACGGAGGAGGAATTCGCTAGCGTGCAGTACCACCACACGATGGGACTGACTACGAGCAACGAGGAAGGCAAGCTCTACTACAACAGCCGCACCGGGGATACGGAAACCATCGCCGGCGAACTGGACGAAGAACAGCGGGAATATCTCGAACCTTACCACGTTGACGAGGCAACCGTCATGGAACTGGGAGAGGGTATGCAGGGTGGTCTAACGGACCGCTCCATCATCTTCCAGGGGAAATTCTCGGAAGTCGCGGAACTGGAAGAGCATATCGCCGAGCGTCGCGCCGAGGCCCAGCACCTCAACGAGCAAACCCTATATCCCTACGAGGAATACGTAAAGGACATCTACAGCCAGGGCCACTGGTGGGCGATGCACGTCGATCTGAATGCCTGTATCGGTTGTGCCGCCTGTGAAGTAGCCTGCGTTGCGGAAAATAACGTACCGGTTGTCGGTAAATATGAGGTCTGGCGCCACCACGAAATGAAGTGGCTCCGCATCGACCGTTACTTTTACGGTGACGTGGAAAACCCTCGTGCCGTCTACCAGCCCATGATGTGTCAGCACTGCGATAACGCTCCCTGCGAGAACGTCTGCCCGGTAAACGCCACGCAGCACAGTGACGAAGGGGCTAACCAGATGATCTACAACCGCTGTATCGGTACCCGCTACTGCGCGAACAACTGTCCTTACAAAGTCCGTCGCTTCAACTGGCTAGACTTCACTACCGCCGACCTCTTCAGCAGCAATGAGCCGGAGGTCGAAAACGAAGAGCTGCCATTCGGAGCCGACAACCTGACCCGTATGGTGCTCAACCCGGACGTCACGGTACGTAGCCGCGGAGTAATCGAGAAGTGTAGCTTCTGTGCCCAGCGCCTGCAGGCGGGCAAACTGACGGCCAAGATCGAGAAGCGCGCCCTGCGTGATTCCGACGTTCGCACGGCCTGCCAAACGGCCTGTCCGACCGGTGCCATCACCTTTGGTGACCGCAACAACGCCAACGGCGACATTCCGCAGAAGCTGCGGAACCCGCTGAACTACCTGGTGCTCGAAGAGACCAATACCCAGTCGTCCGTATTCTACGCGGCGCGGGTCCATAACCCCATCGAGACCCTTTCCGAAGCATAACCCGAAAGAACCCGCAACAACAACTGAACCGATTTGCTTTAAATATTCACCGGCCCGCCCGGCCGCATTGATTGCAAATCGAAAATCGTAAATCTTTATGAGTGGACATATAGCTCCGGTACGTCAGCCGCTGGTAACTGGTCACAAGACCTACCACCAGATTACGGAAGACATCTGCCGTCCGACGGAAACCGCGCCCTCGCTGTCCTGGATCGTAACCTTCATCATTTCGGTGATCTGCCTGGGGCTGTTCGCCTTCAGCGTGGCCTGGACGATCTGGGTGGGTATCGGTTCGTGGAACCTTAACCGGACGATCAACTGGGGCTGGGACATCACCAACTTCGTTTGGTGGGTAGGTATCGGCCACGCCGGTACGCTTATCTCGGCCATCCTCTTGCTATTCCGCCAGAAGTGGCGGACGGGTGTTAACCGGGCAGCGGAGGCCATGACCATCTTCGCTGTTATGTGTGCCGGTCAGTTTCCCCTTATCCACATGGGACGTCTGTGGCTGGCCATCTTCATCTTCCCTTACCCCAATACACGGGGCCCGCTCTGGGTGAACTTCAACAGTCCTTTGTTGTGGGACGTCTTCGCGATCTCTACTTACTTCACCGTCTCCCTGCTGTTCTGGTATGCCGGTCTTGTACCCGACCTGGCAACCGTCCGCGACCGGGCGGTAGGGCTTCGGAAGAAGATCTACAGCGTGGTCAGCTTCGGATGGAACGGATCGGCCAAGCACTGGCAACGGTGGGAAAGTCTTTCCCTTATCCTGGCCGGTCTGGCGACTCCGCTGGTACTCTCGGTTCACACTATTGTATCCTTTGACTTTGCTACCTCGGTCATTCCGGGATGGCATACGACGATCTTCCCTCCCTACTTCGTAGCCGGAGCGATCTTCTCCGGATTCGCGATGGTACTTACCCTGATGTTGATCGCCCGTAAAGTGCTCCACCTGGAGGATTACATTACGATCGAGCACATCGAATCGATGAATAAGGTAATCCTGCTTACGGGATCCATTGTCGGGGTAGCATACCTGACGGAACTCTTCATCGCCTGGTACTCCGGTTACATTTACGAACAATTCGCCTTCCTGAACCGGGTTCTCGGGCCCTACTACTGGAGCTATATCGGCATGATGCTCTGTAATGTGGTGTCGCCCCAGATCTTCTGGAGCCGCCGCCTGCGCACGAGCCTGTTCTGGACCTTCTTTATGTCGATCTTTATCAACATCGGTATGTGGTTCGAACGCTTCGTGATCATCGCCACCACGCTGGCTCGTGATTACCTGCCCTCCAGCTGGAGCTACTACGTACCTACCTGGGTGGAGATTTGCATCTTCATCGGTACGATCGGCCTCTTCTTTACCTTGTTCCTGATCTTTACGCGGGTCGCTCCGGTGGTAGCCATTGCAGAGATCAAGAGTATTCTCAAGACCGCGGGTGATCAGTATATCGGCCCTAATGCCCTGGCGCACGCTCACGCCGGTACCTCGCACACTCCCCATCCGACGACATCCGCGGCGAGCAGCCACGGCAAAACGACCGCACCGGAAGTCAATGATATACCGGCCGGTGGGACCGTAGATATTGATGGAGAAAATGACAAACCACTAGACTAAGACGCTCTTAACGCGACCATATCATGGCTACAATAAGAATTGAACGGGAAAGCGGAGACGCGGAATCGAAAGCTACGGCGGAAGCCTACGCACACGCCGGACAGCGTGAGATCCTTTTCGGACTGTACGACGACGAGGTTACGCTGTTGGACGCCGTCCGGGCTGCCAACGATGACCATCTCGATATCGACGATGTATATACGCCCTTCCCGGTGCACGGTCTCGACCCCCTGCTGGGATTAGAAGAGAGCCGGTTGCACATCGCCGGATTCATCTTCGGTACGATCGGCTGTCTGGTTGGCTTCGGTTTCATGACCTGGGTATTTACCCGGGACTGGCCCATCATCTTCGGCGGTAAGCCGTACTGGTCCGTACCGGCCTTCATTCCGATCACCTTTGAATTGACGGTTCTTTTCTCCGCCGTTGGGATGGTGACCGTATTCTACATTATTAATGGCCTCGGACCCGGCGCCGAACCACGCCGCCTACATGACCGGATCACCGACGATAAATTCTGTATCGCCTTCGATGTGACCGAACTCAGCACCACCGAAGTCGACCGTTTGCGCGATTACTTTGATCGCACCGGTGTCGAAACCGTACACCAAAAAACCGTAGCCGCCTAAAACGGCGCTGCCTCCAAACCCCCTACGCATGAAATTGCATCATCTGATCATGTCGCTTCTCTTTGCGGTCTTACTGACGGCCTGTTCCGACGCCGAAGGTGAGTTCACGGGAAGTGAGTATATGCCCGACATGGCCCACTCGGTAGCCATGGAAGCCAATACTTATAACTACTACTACTACAATACCTGGAACGAACGCTCCACCATTAAATTGGGCGAGTTGGCCTATCCGAAGTATACGGTTAAGGGTACCGTTCCGCGCGGTTATGCCGGTCAGTACCTGCCCGGTATGCAACCCCCTAGTACGCTGGACGTAGCGGAAAGCATGCGGGGTTCCATCGTCGATGGCGACCATATGAATGCCATTGCCATTCCAACTAACGGCCACGTTCCGTACTACTACGATGATACCCCCGAAGGACGCGAAGCGGCCATCGCCGATAATGCTGCCAACCCATTTCCCATCACGGACGAAGGAATGATCCGGGGAGGTAACCTTTACCAGATTTTCTGCGCCATCTGCCACGGTGAGGCCGGTGACGGACTGGGTTACATATACGATACGGATAAAAACCCTCAGGCAAAATATCCGGCACAACCCGCCAGCTTCCTCCGTCCCGAATTTTTGGAGGCGTCCAATGGCCGGTACTACCATGCCATCATGTACGGCTACAACGTAATGGGGGCCTATGCCGACAAGATGAACTACGAAGAGCGTTGGCAGGTGATCCACTACATCCGGTCGCTGCAGGCCAGGGAAACCGATACGGAGTACAACCAGCAGGTCAATACCTTCAATCCGGGAGTAGCTACGCCAATGGGTGAGCTAGACCCGCTTGCTCAGCAAGACAGTGATACCGAGTCCGCCCAGAGTGAGGCCCTCATGAGTGATGCAACCGACGGTGAACCGACTGACGCGCAGTCCGGCTTGCAAAAGAAATAAGATACCTACCATCCGGATCGGTTCGCCGGTCCAAACCCGAATATCCTATACATGGAGACTTTCGTTTTTTCATCCCGCGCCAAGATTACCACCCTCTCCCTGATGGGGGTCGGCTTTCTATGCCTCCTCATTAGCTTTTTCGTCGACGGTGGTGAGGGTCACCACATGCGGTTCTGGACGAACTTCCTGCATAATTCCGTTTTTTTCGTCGGTATTGCCGCGATAGCCGGATTCGCGCTGGCTGCTTTTACCACGGCCTACGCCGGATGGTTCGTCCAGTTCAAGCGGGTGTGGGAGAGCTTCGGTACCTTCTTGCTTCCTGGTCTCTTCCTCATGGGCGTGCTGATTGTAGGTCTGTTTACGCACGGTCACCACCTCTACCACTGGAATGACGAGGCTGCGGTTGCAACGGACGCTATCCTGGAGCACAAGTCTTCCTTCCTCAATAAGTACTGGTACACCTTCGGAACCATCGGCTTCATGGGGCTGTGGTACTTCATGATTGGCAAAATGCGCAACATCAGTATCGCGGAAGACAAGGATGATCGGGACACGAAATTCACCTATTACAAGAACTACAAGTTCTGGGCTGCTGCCTTCCTGCCGATCTTCGGATTCACTTCCGCCGCCTTGATCTGGCAGTGGGTGATGTCCATCGATAGCCACTGGTACTCCACCATGTTTGCGTGGTATGCCTCCGCTTCGCTCTTCGTAGCGATGACCGCCCTCACGATCATGCTGCTGATCTATCTGAAGTCGCGCGGTTACTTTCCCGGGGTTAATCAGGAGCATTTCCACGACTTGGGTAAGTACCTATTCGCTATCTCCATTTTCTGGACGTACGTTTGGTTCAGCCAGTTTATGCTGATCTGGTACGCTAACGTAGGTGAGGAAACGATCTACTTCCGGGAGCGCATGGATAACTATCCCGTACTCTTCTGGAGTAATCTCGGACTAAACTTCCTGCTTCCCTTCTTGATCCTGATGCGCAACGACACGAAGCGTAAGATGGGTACCCTGTTCTTCGCTTCCGCCCTGGTCTTCTTCGGCCACTGGCTGGACTTCTTCTCCATGATCAAGCCTGGCGCACGCCTTACGCTTATCGAGCTGACGGAGCACGAAGGTGCTCACGGTGAGGAAGGGGATCACGCCGAGATGGGGGCGCACGGCGAAGAAGAACTTGGTCACGACCAGCAGGCCGAGGGACACGACGGGGACGAAACCGCTGCTCTGGCCCATGGAGAGGTCGTTAGCGAAGGTGATAACCTGGAGGCTACGGCCGGTACCCAAAACGACGTGCGGGACAACGGAAACGTTCACTTCGACGCTTCCGAACAGAACGAAGGCGTTCCCGTTGCCAACGATTTCGCGGGAGGCTCGCCCAGTACGAGCGGTGATGGGATCGATGTCCTGGCTTCTGCGGCAAACCGGACGGACGCCGACGTTTTCGAACCGAATCACTATATCCAGGAGGAAAACGTCGATGATACGGAGATGCTCGGCCATCTAGAGGTAGCCGGTGGTCACAGCGAGGCTACCCACACCCTCGGCTTTAAATCGGGATACACGTTACCCGGCCTGCTTGAGATAGGCACCTTCCTCGGCTTTCTCGGTGGCTTCCTGTTCTTCGTGCTGAGTAAGTTGAGTACGGCCCGGATCGAGCCAAAGCACGATCCTTATCTCGAGGAAAGCCTGCACCACCATACCTAGAAACGCTTTGTTTAGACTGAGTCTAAACAAGGTGCAAAGAGGTAACCATAAGAGTCTGCACTCGTTAATTTTACACCCGGAACGCCGATAGGAAGACCGGGTGAAACGAAGCTAATTTAAAGGAATGACTACGCTGATCGTCTTATTTTGTATCGTACTGCTGCTGCTAATTATCTTCCAGATCTCGCGCGTCCGCGACCTGGCCAAGCAGCTCCGTGGTAGCGAAGAAGTGGAAGCGAGCAATGTTGCCAACCAGGGTAGGGGACTCATGGTCTTCATGGTGGTTCTGCTTGTACTTACCACGGGCTCTGCCTACTATTTCAAGAACTACATCCTGGGCTTCGGTCCCCACGAATCCGCCTCGGTCCACGGAGCGGAGATCGATAGCATGATGAAGTGGACCCTGGCGGTCACTTATAGTGCCTACATTCTCACCCACATTTTTCTCTTCTACTACGCCTATAAGTATCGTACGCGGAAAGGACACAAGGCGCAGTACATCAGCCATAACAACACGATCGAATTGGTCTGGACGGGTATTCCCGCCATCGTTATGACTTTCCTCGTGGTCGGTGGCCTAGACGCCTGGAACTCCATCATGAGCGATGTGGGTGAGGATGATAATTACATGGAAATCGAGGCAACCGGTTACCAGTTTGCCTGGCAAATGCGGTACCCCGGCCCGGACGGTCTCCTCGGTCGCCGCGACTTCCGTCTCATCACCGGTGCTAACCCACTGGGACAGGATTGGACGGACCCCAAAAACCACGATGACATCCTGGTTAACGACGTTACCCTTCCCGTTGATCAGAAAGTACGCGTGCGTATCATCGCCAAGGATGTACTTCATGACTTTTACCTGCCCCAATTCAGGGTAAAAATGGACGCTGTTCCCGGTCTGCCTACCTACTTCGTTTTCACGCCAAGGAAAACCACCAAGGAATGGCGCCGTGGCCTATCTGAATATGAGGAATACCAGGGTGCTGACCCGGACAGTGAAGAAGGCCTTCCGCTCTGGCAGACCCAAAACTTCGAACTGGCCTGCGCCGAACTGTGTGGTAAGGGTCACTACTCGATGAAGCGGACCGTTACCATTATGGAGCAAGCCGACTTTGATGAGTGGTACGCCGGTCAGACTAGCTACTACGAAGCTAACGTCAAGGGTACGGAAGATGACCCGTTGTTCATGGCCGATGTGCGCCAGCGCCGGGACGACTTCAATCGTCTCACGAGTCAGGCGATCTCTACGCCCAGCAACGAGGATAACATCATCAACCTGGAGTTCGTCACCTTTGAGGAGGGTAGTGCGGACCTGACTGACGATAGCCAATATCAACTCGATGATATGGTCGCCTTTCTCGAGGAGAATGAAGACTACTCCGCCATGCTGATGGGCCACACCGATAACTCGGGAGATATGGACGCTAATCTCAGCCTTAGCGAGCAGCGTGCCAGTGCCGTACGCCAGTATCTGGTAGATGCCGGGATTGACCGCAGCCGTCTGGACAGCCGCGGATACGGCGCAGATCGCCCACTCACGACAAACGATACGGACGAGGGTCGCGCCCGCAACCGCCGGACCGAGTTTTACATTACACAAGGAGAGGTTGCTGAACCTGAGTTCATAGACAATCCCTCCAAGTAAGCTATCTTAAAGAAATACCTAACAATCTGAATTCCATGGCTACAGCAGTACTAACGACGGCCCCCCTGAAGCGCGACGACGCCCTCATTGAGGAATTTGGTTACGACGATCACTTCCACGATCACCATCATGGAGATAAGTATCGTTCGAACTTCGTCAGCCATTACGTTTTCAGTCAGGATCACAAAATGATCGCCAAGCAGTTCCTCATTACGGGAATGGTCTGGGCGGTTATCGGTGCTGTCATGTCGCTGATCTTCCGCATGCAGTTGGGCTTCCCCGAAGAAAGCCTGACCTGGATCAAGCCCCTGCTTGGTAAATGGATCACCGTAAACGCTGAAGGTGTCGGTACGCTGGCCCCCGATTTCTATTACGCCCTGGTCACCATGCACGGTACGATCCTGGTATTCTTCGTACTTACCGCTGGTCTGTCGGGAACCTTCAGCAACCTGCTGATTCCCCTGATGATCGGCGCGCGCGATATGGCTTCCCCGCTCCTTAACATGCTGAGCTACTGGTTCTTCTTCGTATCCGGTACGATCATGTTTGCCTCCCTCTTCCTTTCCACCGGCCCCTTCGCGGGTGGCTGGGTAGCCTACCCTCCACTATCCGCCCTGCCACAGGCTATGGATGGATCCGGTGCCGGTATGACCCTCTGGACGATCTCCCTGGTATTGCTGGTTGTCTCCCTGCTGTTGGGTGGCATCAATTACATCACAACCGTTCTGAACCTCCGGACCAAAGGAATGAGCATGTGGCGCCTGCCGCTGCCGATCTGGGCCTTCTTCGTGACGGCTATCCTGGGTCTGCTATCCTTCCCCGTACTCACGTCGGCGTTCTTCCTGCTGATGCTAGACCGTGGCGTTGGAACCAGCTTCTATCTGAGTGACATATACATCGGTGGTGCGGCTCTCGACCACGTTGGTGGTAGCCCAATCCTGTACCAGCACTTGTTCTGGTTCCTCGGTCACCCGGAGGTCTACATCATCATTCTCCCAGCCTTCGGTATCGTATCGGAAGTTCTGTCGGTAAACAGCCGTAAGCCAATCTTCGGTTACCAGGCGATGGTGTTCTCGATTCTTGCAATCGCTTTCCTGGCATTCATTGTCTGGGCACACCACATGTTCATGTCGGGCATCAACCCCTTCATCGCTAACTTCTTCGTGATCTTCACCCTGATTATCGCGGTTCCATCCGCGGTAAAGGTGTTCAACTGGATCGCAACCCTATACGGCGGTAACATCCGCTTTAACCCCGCCAGCCTGTTTGCCATCGGATTCGTCTCGATGTTCATCTCTGGTGGTCTGACGGGTATCTGGTTGGGTAACTCCGCACTTGATATCCAACTGCACGATACCTACTTCGTAGTTGCTCACTTCCACATTGTGATGGGTGTGGCGGCCTTCTTCGGCATGTTCGCCGGTATCTATCACTGGTTCCCGAAGATGTACGGACGGTTTATGAATAAGACGCTGGGTAATATTCACTTCTGGGGAACCATGATTGGTGCCTACTGCGTCTTCTGGCCTATGCACTACCTGGGTATGGCCGGTGTACCTCGCCGCTACTACAGCTTCGATAGCTTCCAGGCCTTCGGTCACTTCGATGGCATGAACAAGTTCATCACCATCGCAGCCATCCTCACCTTCGGATTCCAATTGCTGTTTGTAATTAATTATTTCTACAGCATTTGGAAGGGCAAAGTGGTCACCGAACGCAACCCCTATCAGGCAAATACCCTGGAGTGGACGACCCCAATTCGCCCCGGCCACGGTAACTGGCCCGGTAAGCTACCTACCGTTCAGCGTTGGGCTTATGACTACAGCAAAGACGGTATCGACAACATCTCTCAGCTGCACCCCCCACTGGAAACGGAGTCGGAGCCGCATTAAATTACCGCCCGATCCGGGTGTCTAGATCATTCGGTGATGGAGGGAACTTCGAATAAAATAGTCGTTTCCTCCACTGCCGCTACCGGTATATGAAAGTATCCTCAACAAGTCAGACCGCTACCTCGGATCTCAGCCGCTGGCTGAATGACTTGGCCGCCCTGGTTAAATTTCGCCTGTCTGCAACTGTTGTTCTTTCGTCCGTATTGGCCTACCTGGTAGCGCTTGGGACGGAAGGCGTGAGTTGGTGGGCAATAGCCATTCTGACGGCGGGAGGATTTCTGACTACCGCGGCAGCGAATATTCTAAACGAAATTCTGGAAAAGGACTTTGACCGGGAAATGGCCCGGACCAAGAATCGTCCTCTCGCCGAAGGTAGGATGTCAACCAGTGACGCCCTGCTAATGGCTGGTTTTGCTAGTCTCGGCGGTATCGCCCTACTCGCGCTCTTCAATCCCTGGACCGCGATTTTGGGTATGCTTTCCTTGATGAGCTACGCTTTCGTCTACACGCCCCTCAAGCGCGTCGGCCCGATAGCCGTGTTAGTGGGCGCCATTCCCGGCGCTTTACCTGCGTTGATCGGTTGCGCTGCGGCGGAAGGGGCTATTACCGGCCTGGGTGTCACGCTATTCACGATCCAGTTTTTTTGGCAGCTTCCCCATTTCTATGCCATCGGTTACCTCGGGGCCGCCGATTACCAGCGTGCCGGGTTTAAACTGGTGCCCGAAACCATACAGGGTGAGGTTGATGCCGTCACGCTGGGCCGTGACGCGATCGCGGCAACCCTCATTCTCATTCCATTAGCTGTATTACCCTATTTTCTTGGCATCACCACCTGGTGGGCCGCCGGCGCGGCAGTGCTGCTCAGTATGCTCTTCTCGCGCTTCGCTATTGCTTTTTATAGACGCCCGGAACGGGCCACGGCGCTGCGCATGATGTTTTACTCATTCGCATACCTGCCCCTGGTCTTTACGCTTTTCTGGGCCGGCAAAATGTTTTTGTGATGAGTGCAATTGAAACAACCCTGGATCCCCGCATGGAGGCCGTAACCCGGCGCAGCAAACTGCATCCGCTGAAGATGCTGCTGTTTATCGGGTGTGGGAGTCTCGTCATGATGTTCATCGCTCTGACCAGCGCATACATCGTTCGCCGGGCTTCGGGAAACTGGTTAGAATTTTCTATACCCACCATTTTCTACGTCAACACTTTGGTCATCGTTGTCAGTAGCCTAACTTTGCACGCCGCCTATCGGGCCTTCAAACGGGAGGCCATGGGCGCGTACAAGGGTTTATTGACGGTGAGCTTCCTGCTGGGCATTGCTTTTATAGTTCTACAGTTTGTAGGCTGGCAAGACCTGGCAGCTCAGGGTGTTCCGCTTAAGATTAACCCTTCGGGAGATTTTATCTATGCCATCAGCTGGTTGCATGCCCTGCACGTGGTAGGCGGACTGGCGGCGCTTTTCGTGACGCTATTGGTCGCCTTTATCCGGCGGCGCATCCGGAACACGCCCGCCCGCAAACTTCGTCTCGAGCTGACTATGATCTACTGGCACTTCGTAGATATTCTCTGGATTTATCTCATCATATTCCTCAGCCTGCAACGCTAGTTCGTTACCCCATAATTACAACCTTACCGACATGACCGAAGAAAGAGATACGGACATTCTAATCGCGGAGGATCAAAAGCCCGAACTGAACAGCGATTGGTCCGGTGGCGATAGGAAGCCATTCCGGACTTCCTACGGGAAGCTGATGATGTGGTACTTCCTGCTTTCCGATGCCTTCACCTTTGCCGGATTCCTTATATCCTACGGTGCGCTTCGTTTCAGCAGCGCCAGTTGGCCCGTTCCCGATAAGGTGTTCGCAACCGTACCCTTCGGTATCAATGAGATGTTCCCGAATGGGGAAGCCCCCCTCATCTTCGTGACTTTCATGTCGTTCCTCCTGATCGTGAGTTCCGGAACCATGGTCCGTGCCGTTCAGGAAGGAGCCCGCGAGAACAAGCGTGGCGTCGTCTTCTGGATGCTGCTTACCGTTCTCGGTGGTTTAGGCTTCCTGGGCTGTCAGGCTTGGGAATGGACCAACCTGATCGCTACGGAAAACATGACCGTCACGACCAACCCGTTCGGCACCTACGTTGAAAACGGGTATTACCTGGATCCGGAAACCGGTGAGATCACGGACGAGGAAGTCGTTGAAGGGGAAACCTACCTGCTCCACCTGGCCGGGGCCGCCCACGGTGAGGAAGCCGGCGGTGAGGAGCATGAAGGTGATGAAGAACACTTTGCTTACGCTACCGAACCCGGAGACTACCCGGGCTACGTTGTAGACGGTCCACGCGCCGACGGTACGGGAACCGCAGACGCCAAACCATTCATCCACCGGAAGTACGTATTAGCGGATGAGGAAGGTAATCTCCTTACAGACGAGGCCGGGAACAACATTCAACTGACCCAGGAATTCGGTCCGGTTGCCTTTGGTGCTCTCTTCTTCGGGATCACCGGATTCCACGGCTTTCACGTAGCCACCGGGGTCATCTTTTTGCTGATCATCCTGATCAATGCCGGGGGTGGGGTATACGTCGCCCGCCAGAACGGTTACGAAATGGTGGAAAAGATCGGCCTCTACTGGCACTTTGTAGACCTTGTATGGGTCTTCGTTTTCCTCGTATTCTATCTCCTCTAATCAATTGACTTTCCCGGTCAACTAATTATTCACCGCATCAGGTGATCAAAAGCTATCCGTAATGGCACAACATTTAAGCTACGAAGATTCGGTCCGTGGAGTTTGGAAAGGCCTGGGCCTGTTGGCTCTGGTTACTTTGGTAGAGGTAGGATTATCCCTCCTGAAGGCGGCGGAGTTCGCCGAAGACCTTCGTATTCTAATTTATGTCGCATCGTTGCTGATCATCGGCCTATCGATCTATAAGGCCTATTTCATCATCTACGAGTTCATGCACATGGGCTACGAGGTGAAGGGACTGGCCATGAGCGTTCTTCTACCAACGCTTCTTTTGATCTGGGCGCTGATCGCCTTCTTCAACGAAGGTGATGCCTGGCGTAAGAGTCGGGAAAAGGTTATCTACAAAGATCAGTTACAGGCACCTACCGGCGGAGAGGTCGGTCTCATTAAGCGTGACGACTTTCTCCTTGAACTGCCCGCATAGGCACGACGAATTCGCCTTCTTAAGGTGATGCTATTGCACTCCTTCACATCACGGTCATATTGGCCTGAATGACGCAGCCCTTTACCGGCACGGGCGTTACCATGTAAAGCCTTTAACCGTTTATGGCCAGCAGGAAGCAAATATTCAGTTCCTTAATCGTAGCGATCCTACTGGTTGGTTTCCCAGCTGTTTCATTCATCTATCTGAAGCAGGGAGCCGATTACCGAAGGGCCGCATTGGCCGAGCAGGAAGACCACGGTAAAATGCCCGATCTATCCGCGCTTACGCCGGTCAGGGGGGCCTTGCCGCCTCAACTCAAAGGAGCCATGACGGTGGTTGGTTGGCTTGATCCCACCAAAGAAGAGGGAACCCGTTTGTATGGACAGACGATGGACAGTCTGTTCACCCAATTCAAGGACAGCCCGAACCTATACTTTACTACGCTCGTCCTGGCCGAAAATCCCGAGGAAGCCGTAGAGCGTTTCACCACCGAGTATAATTTGCCGGAGGATGATATGATCAGTTTCCTGAGGGCGGACGAGAGGCAATTCGCCCAGTCCGCGGAAGAATTCAGCCTTCCGCTCGGGCAGTACGACTCTCCGGGCATCCAACCCGTGGTCGCACTCGTCGATAGCTCGTTGACGATCGTCAAACATTACGATCTGGCTCGGCGGGACCATACCATCGGACTCGTCCAGCTCATCTCGCTGATCATTCCCCTACCGGAAAAGCAGGAAATCATACTAGATCGGGGTAAAGAACTGTAGCATGAACGCCGGACCACATCCACAAATCGAAACCTACCCGGAAAAGGAGGGCTTACTGAAGACCCTGACCTACATCGTATCCGCGGTGGTGCTTATTCTCGTATTCGTGATGCGCTCCGTGAAGCTTCCCATAGACTGGGATGTAAGCTTTCTACCCGCGGTCAACGCTACGCTGAACGCCCTCACCGCCGTAGCGCTGGTCTTCTCTCTTTACTTCGTCAAAAAAGGGCAGTTCGTCAGGCACCGCAATGCGAATGTCACCGCCTTGGCGCTCTCGGTGATTTTCCTATTATGCTACGTAGCCTACCACTTCACCACTAATGAAGTACAGTTTGGCGATGCCGATATGAACGGTGAGCTTTCCGAACTGGAGCGTGCGGCCGTGGCCGGGGTTCGCCCCTGGTACCTGGTCATTCTGATCAGCCACATTTCCCTCGCCGGCATCCTTTTACCCTTTATTTTGTTAACTACGGTAAGAGCCCTCGCTGGTAA
This sequence comes from Lewinella sp. IMCC34191, assembly GCF_003390935.1. Taxonomy (GTDB): domain Bacteria; phylum Bacteroidota; class Bacteroidia; order Chitinophagales; family Saprospiraceae; genus Neolewinella. Next base: position 413,127 of record NZ_QNQZ01000001.1, read on the forward strand.
ATGGACCCTACATCGCAAGATGGCACGCTACGTTTGGCCGCTCTGGTTCTATGTCGCCATCACGGGTCCGGTCGTTTACCTGATGCTTCGCCCTTATTATCCGTAATTCCGCTATCATGAAATACCTGCCTATCTGCCTGCTATTCGTTCTCCTGTTCATGGGATCAGCGGATCTGCCCGCCCAGTGCCCCATGTGCCGGGCCACGGCGGAAAGTAACCTGGCCAATGGCGGAACCGAAGGCCAGGGTCTCAACCAGGGTATTCTCTACCTTTTGGGTATGCCGTACGTGCTGGTCGGCACCATCGCTTTCATTTGGTGGCGGAATCGGAAGAAGGAGCATGAGATGGCTTAGCCACCAGCAATTTACTCGCTATTGTCTCCGGCAGGGTGACGTCCAGCCCCCGGTAACTTAGACGAACGCTTTTATCGTAGCTATCAACTGCTTCCACCATCATCAGCGTGCCGAGGGGCAATTGTTTATCATCGAGATAGCGTAGAAAGTCAGCCGAGGAATGATCGAGACCGATCAATACCACGGCATTTCCTGACTCCACATCACTCAACCGTTCCCTCTTCCGTTTGGGCAAATTGCCCTCCCGATCCGGTATGGGCGACCCATGCGGATCGTAGTTGGGCGAGTTGAGCAAGTGGTCCATCCGCTCGAAGAAGGCCGGGCTATCGATGTGCTCTATTTGCTCGGCAATGGGGTGGACTTCCTCCCACCCAAAGCCCATTTTCTCTACCAGATACATTTCCGTAAGTCGGTGTTTGCGCACCACCAGGGCGGCCTGCCGGCGGCCTTTCTCCGTCAACTGCAGGGGGCGATATTTCTGGTAGTGGATGAGGCCGCGCTCGCTCAGGCGACGGATCATATTGTTCGCCGTAGGCTTACTGACCCCCAACTCGGCGCTTAGGTCGGAGATAGTCACCGCCGCTGAATGCTTCGTCAACGCCAACATTGCTTTGAGGTAATTTTCAACGGTCGGTGTAGCCATGCCGAAAAGTAAGGAGAAAGATTTGTATCGTAAGTTAGACTATACTAACTTTGGGATTATGAATGTCTATTTATCGTGTTAGTTCTATCGTTATTGCGGCGGAGCGCAGGTAATATCCTTTTCACTGTACCGGAGGTGTTTACAAGATTATCCGGCCAATTTCGCCTACGCAGCAACCGGCTCACCTTGTGGCTTTTGGGGGTAATGCTTCTGCTGATAAGCAGTAGTCACTCTGCCGCTCAAGGCACCGCCGGCAGCAGTACACCCGCGCTTCTTTTCCTGGAAGGACAGGTAGTCGGGATCGATGGTCTCGGCATTGCCAATGTTGCCGTGTCCATCGAAGGACAGTCCACCGGCACCTATACGGACGAAGCAGGGACTTTTGAACTATCCGTTGTCGCGACTTTCGATACGCTGGAACTAACCTTCAGCCGAATTGGCTACGGCCGGCACAGCGAAATTTTGGTCGGCAACGATACTAGCGGATTCCCTACCGTATACGTGGTGCTGGAAAGCGGCGGCGAACTGCTGGATGAAGTAGTAGTCAGCGGCACCCTTCAGCCGGTCACTCGCAGCCAAAGTCCGGTCTCCGTGGAGGTGTACGGAGCGGAATACTTCCGGGCTAACCCGAGCCCAAGTGTTTTCGAGTCATTGCAAACCGTGAACGGAGTACGCCCCCAATTCAACTGCAACGTCTGCAATACGGGTGACATCCACATCAACGGACTGGAAGGCCCTTATACGATGGTCCTGATCGACGGTATGCCGATCGTCAGCGGGCTGTCTACGGTGTACGGACTAACCGGTATTCCCCAGAGTATGATCGACCGGATCGAGGTAGTAAAGGGGCCTGCCTCTACGCTGTACGGTTCGGAGGCGGTCGGTGGACTCATCAACGTCATTACGAAGCGAGCGGACGATGCGGACCGCTTCTCCGTGGACGTCATGGGCACTTCCTACGCCGAGCTCAATACGGATGTCGGATTCACCCTGCCTCTCGGGAAGAACGGTACGATGATGACGGGGCTGAACTACTTCACGTACCAGTCACCGCGCGATCGCAACGGGGACAATTTTACCGACGTGACCCTGCAGGATCGGGTTTCTGTGTTCAATAAATGGAACTTCCATCGCCGCCGCGGTAAAGAATTATCGTTTGCCGCCCGCTACGTATACGAGGACCGGCAGGGAGGGGAACTGGAATTTGACCGCCGGTTCCGCGGTGGCGATCGGTTTTACGGAGAGAGCATCTATACCAATCGCTGGGAGCTGTTCGGTACCTACGATCTTCCCCTTCCCGCTAATGTCCGCTTCACCTACAGCCTCAACGGCCACTACCAGAACTCGACTTACGGAACGACCATTTACCAGGCAGATCAACTGGTCGGCTTCGGACAACTCACCTACCGTCCCTTACCAACTGGCCGCCACGATGTATTGGCGGGACTGGCATACCGCTATACCGCCTACGATGACAACACCGTAGCCACCAAGGCCGAGCAAGCCAATGCCCCCTCGGTGGTGTCCTTGCCCGGGGCATTCGTACAGGACCAGATCAAGCTATCGCCCCGCAGTCAACTACTCCTGGGCATACGCGGCGACCGCGATTCCCGCCACGGAGGCATCCTTACCCCCCGTGTGAATTACAAATGGAGCAGCCGGGACGAGGAAAGCGTACTGCGTCTCAGCCTCGGCAACGGCTATCGGGTAGCCAATGTCTTCACCGAGGATCATGCAGCGCTCACGGGCGCCCGCCAGACCGTCTTCGCCGAGGCACTCCTGCCAGAAACCTCCTGGAACGTCAATGCCAACTTTATCCGGAAAGTCTATGACTGGAAGCCGGGTATTTTGTCGCTGGATGCCTCGGTGTGGCTGACTCATTTTACCAACCGCATCCTGCCGGATTACCAGACTGATCCCAATAAAATTATCTACGCCAACCTAGACGGCTACGCCATTTCCCGCGGGGGAAGCCTGAACGCCGACCTGCTGCTGACCAGTGGTGTTACCGCTCGAATGGGAGTAACGCTACAGGACGTATACAGTGTGGAGGATGAAGGCAGGCAAAGCCAATTCCTCACCGAGAAAGTGAGCGGCGTGTGGACCGTCAACGTACCGCTGGGTCGTCACTGGCAGGTGACTACACCGGGAACGTGTACGGACCTATGGAACTTCCCCTCCTCGGGCCGCTGGATCCCCGGCCCCCGAAGTCACCGTGGTTCAGTATTCAGAATGTACAAGTGAGTCGGTCCTTCAGGGAATGGGAGGTCTACGGTGGAGTCAAGAATCTGCTCGATTTTACACCACCGGCCAACAGCATCGCGCGTGCCTTCGACCCGTTCGACCGGAACGTATCCTTTGCTGCTGACGGCACTGCAATCCCGACGTCGGAGAATCCGCATGCCCTCACTTTCGATCCTACTTACGTTTTCGCTTCCAATCAGGGTATCCGGGTCTTCGTAGGTTTTCGGTATCGGATCCGGTAACTTGCGAGCTAGATAAATCGAGCAACATGTCCGCTGTCAACGTCGCCCAAAAATTCGCGCTTTTTCAGGAACACTGGTCCCCCAAAGTGATCGCCGAACTGAACGGTCAGGCCGTCAAACTGGCCAAGGTTAGCGGGGAGTTTGTCTGGCACGACCACGCGGAGGAAGATGAGCTTTTCCTTCTTTTCCAGGGGACGCTGTTCATCGATTTCCGTGATCGGGAGACCGTCACCTTAGAAGCCGGGGAGCTATACGTCGTTCCGCGTGGCGTAAGCCACCGCCCCCGCACCCGGCCCGGAGAAGAGGCCTGGATCATGCTGTTGGAGCCCCTGTCGACGGCCCATACCGGTGCGGTCCGTCATGAACTTACGCAGGACAGGCTCGAGCGTATTTGACGTTGGTGGCCCTATTTTTGGGCATGGACGAGAACCACAACCCCTGGAAAACCAAACAAACCAGCGTATCCTACGAAAATCCGTGGATCCGCGTCGAGCATCATGAAGTCGTCAATCCGGCGGGCAACGACGGCATCTACGGCCTGGTCCGCTATAAAAACCACGCCATCGGTATCGTCCCCATCGATGAGGACGGCTATACCTATCTGGTGGGGCAGTACCGTTATGCGCTCGGTGAATACAGCTGGGAAATTCCGGAAGGTGGTTGCCCGGTGGGTACCGATACCCTGGAAACCGCGCAGCGGGAGTTGAAGGAAGAGACCGGTCTCGTAGCGGATGAGTGGCAACGTATCATGGAGTTTCACCTCAGTAATTCCGTTTCCGACGAGTGGGGCGTGGCCTACGTAGCCCGCCGACTACACCAGCAGGAGGCCGAACCGGAAGATACCGAGCAGCTTAAGCTCCGGCGCGTACCGTTAAGCGAAGCCATCGATATGACCCTGGACGGGCGCATCAAGGATGCCCTTAGTATCCTCGCCCTGCAACGTGTCCGACTATTGGGGCTGGACAAGGGCAATATGACCGACTAAAGAAAATTTCAAAACAAAATCCTTTTTGCTTAGGGGGTAAGGACTTATTCGGTGTCCTAGGGATAGACGGACGAAGACAAATGTCGGCGGGCGTCGCGAAAGGCCAAATGGTCTTTGTCCTAACCACAATGCAACAACATGGATTCTGCTAATAAAATTACTCTCCTAGAACAGTTTGACCTCTTTGATGGCCTGACCGCTGACGAGAAGATGCGGTTGAGCGAAACCATGGAGTTCAAGAAAAAGCCGCGTTACTCGATCATCTACCAGCCCGGCGAACCCAGTGAGCACATCTTCCTGCTCGCCAAAGGTCCCATCAAAATTAGTACCCACAGCAACGAGGGCAAGGAAGTCATTAAGCAGCTCATTCACCCTGAAGCCATCTTCGGCGAGCTTTCCCTGGTCGGTGAAACCACCCGTACCGAGACTGCCCAATCGCTTAAAGAAGAGGTACATTACTACACCATCCGGGTCGCCGATTTTCAGCGCATTGTGTTCGGTAACCCCGTCTTCAGCCGCCAGATCCTCAACCTCTTCGGCCGCCGCATGATCGCCGCCGAAAACAAGCTGGAAGACCTCATCTTCAAGGATGCCCGCAGCCGTATCGTGAGCTTCCTCCACAAGGTGGTGAGTGAGCGCGGTCGCCGCGTGGGCTACGAAATGCTGCTCAAGCACAGCCTGACCCACCAGGATATTGCTAACATTACCTGCACCAGCCGGCAGACGGTGACGCTTGTCCTGAATGAATTGCGCAAAGAGAACCTGATTTACTTCAACCGCGGCCGCATTCTCGTCCGTGATATGGATGAACTCCTGGCCAGCGCAGCCTAAGCATAACAAACATTGTGATCCCAAAAATTCCGATCCCTTCCGGTGGCAACGCTGGAAGGGATTTTTTCGTTTCCTTGCCATGCGTACCCTCCTGATCGTTCTGTTGGCCGTCGGCCTGACCTCCTGCTATTCCTTCCGGGGCATATCAATCCCCGAAGGGGTCGAAACCGCCTTCGTACCGGTCTTCCAGAATAATGCGCTCACCGCCCCGCCAACCCTGCCCCTCGACATCACCGAAGCCCTGCGTGACAAGGTCCGTGATGAAGCCCGCCTGGTCATCACCGAGGATCAGCCCGACATCGAGATGCGGGGCACCCTGGTCGACTTCCGCGTGAGCGCCGAAGCCGCTACCGCCGGAGACGAAAATGCCGCCTACGCCCGCCTCAACCGCCTGACTATCGTGGTGGCCATCGAATACATCAACCTCCGCGACCCGAACGCCGAAAACTGGAAGAGCAATTTCTCCGACTACTACAACTTCGACGGCAACGTCGCCCTAGCTTCCGTGCAGGACGAAGCCATCGAGGAGATCCTGGATAACATCAACGAGAAGATCTTTAACCGGGCCTTTGCCGGGGAGTGGTAACAAGGACTGAATTGGTGAGGGAGTGGATTACTGAATCGGCTGCCGCCAGGGAGATGCTCGCTTCGCTCGTGGGCACCACTAGTCGTCCCGTGAATTGGTGGGGACGTGAAGGTAGCTAAGGGGCTGCTGCGTGAAGGAAAGATTTCCTACGCTTGCAGTCTGCGAGAGCGTAGACAGGAGAAATGAGGATTCCGGCTCCGACAATCACGTTGAAGCAAAGCGGGCGGCAGGGCGCGCCAATTCAGTCCTTCAAAAATCCATTAATTCACTAATCAACACTCCGGCCGGGCCACGCTGACGTGTACGGCAAGCCCCCCTTCGGCGGTTTCTTTGTACTTCGAGTGCATGTGCTGGGCGGTTTCCCACATCGTGGCGACGACGGCGTCGAAGTGGACGACGGCTTCGGTGGCGTTGCCGGCCAGGGCCAGGTTGGAGGCGGTGATGGCTTTCATGGCACCCATGGCGTTGCGTTCGATGCAGGGAACCTGAACGAGTCCGCCGATGGGGTCGCAGGTGAGGCCGAGGTGGTGCTCCATGGCGATCTCGGCGGCCTGTAATACTTGCTTGGTGCTTCCACCGAGGACTTCGGTGAGGCCTGCGGCGGCCATGGCGGAACTGACGCCTACCTCCGCCTGGCAGCCGCCCACCGCCGCGGAGATGGTGGCCCCCTGCTTGAAGAGCGCGCCGATCTGGCCGCTGGTGAGGAAGAAGCGGAGGAGGTCGTCTTCGCGGAAGTTGCCGAAGAGGTAGTGGTAAAGAAGTACGGCGGGGATGACCCCCGACGCGCCGTTGGTGGGGGAAGTGACCACCCGGCCGAGCGCCGCGTTTTCCTCGTTTACGGCGAGCGCGAAACAGCTGATCCACTGATTGACGGAGGCGAACTCCTTTGGCGTACGGCGAATGGCGGCGAGCCAGGCCGCCCGGTCCGGGTAGGACTTGCCGCCGAGGAGCCGGCGATTGAGGGCCGAGGCTCGGCGCTGGACGTTGAGTCCGCCGGGGAGGATGCCGTCGGTGTGGCAGCCCCGGTACACGCAGTTCAACATTACCTGGAATAAGCGCTCTATGCGGGCGTGAATTTCCTCGCTCGACCGGATGCAGCGCTCGTTTTCATACAACAGGCGGGTCACGGTCTTTCCCGAATTCTGGGAGAGCCGGATCATTTTTTCGCCCGACGATACATCGTGGGTGAAGCCGTAGTTGATCTCTTCCTCGAGCGATTCGCCCTCCCGTTCGATGAAGCCGCCGCCCAGGCTGAAGTAGGTGTGGGATACAAGCTCGCCATTGTCCAGGAGGGCGGTAAAGGTCAGCGCGTTGGGGTGGCCGGGGTGGCTGGTGGGCTGAAAGACGATATCGCGGCCATAGTCGAAGGCTACAAGCGCCTCGTTGACCCTAATTTGCTTTTCGGCCTTGACCGTCGCTACGATCGATGGAATGTCCGCCGTGGGCATCGTCACCGGGTCAAATCCTTGAAGGCCCAGGACCACCGCGATATCCGTTCCGTGTCCGATGCCGGTCTTCGCCAAACTGCCGAACAGTTGTATGGAAAGGGTTTCTACCTGCGCTCGCCGCAATAATTCGACGAAGGCGAGCGCAGCACGCCAGGGGCCGAGGGTATGTGACGAGGACGGGCCGACGCCGATTTTGTAGATATCGAATACGCTTAATCTGGACATACGGAAATGGCTAGGGCGGGCAAAGAACGAAGGTACGCGGGATGGTTAGTCGCGCCAAACAAAGGGGAAAAGGATGAGCGCGACCGCCAGGGCAATTAGATCCACGACCACCGTCAAATACAGCGGTTGGGTCCAATCGTTGCTACCCAGGTCAATGGCGTACAATCCCGTATCCAACAACAACTTAAGCAGGGGAATGACGAGGGGGAAAGATAAAATGGCCATGAGCGTGCCGTTCCCGCCGGCCCGCGCCGCTATGGCGGATACGAAGGTCAGGATGGTCGACAAGCCGAATCCACCGAGTAGCAATCCCAGCCAGAAGGGTAGGGGGTAGACGATCGCATTCGTCGGGGCAAAGAGACTAAGCAGCGCGTAGGTTATGGCCCCGATGATCCAGATCAGCAACACGTTAAAGATGAGCTTGCTGAACAGTAGGGCCAGCGGATCGGCGACGGTATAGTAGTAGAGATGTCTGCGACCGCCCTCCCGCAAGAAACTTCGCGTGGCGGCGACCATGGCTCCGAAGAACAGGACGATCCAGTACAGCGCGTTGAAAATTTCTCCCTCCAGGCCGCGGCCCACCGCGAGGTAGACGATAACTACCGTCGTGACGACATAGAGCAAAATACTGGCCAGCGCGTACTTATCGCGCCACTCAAGCTTGAGCTCCCAACGCAGGAGTTTATAAATTTGCCGTACGGTCGACATAGGACGGGCCAAGATACGCGCCCCGCATCCTTCTGGTGGCCCGCCCACGTTATGTACCGGCTTGCCCTTTCGAAAACTTACTGAATGACCATCCCGTTCCGCATTTTAATGGCCGCTTTTTTACTGGCCGGAAATCTGCTGCACGCCGAATACCTCACCGTTCGCGCCCAACGCGGCGACGGGATCTATTCGATGCTGCGACGGTACCACTTGGTCGAGTACGGCTGCAATATCGACGAGTTCAAACGGATCAACGGACTCAGTCACAGCTCCAATCTTTTCGAGGGCCGTCGTTATCAGCTCCCGGTTGAGGTTTACCACTATGATGGCAAAAGCATTCGCACCACGACCGGTCGCGACGACTGGGACCGCGCCATTGCCATTCGCGACTACAATGAATGGATGCTGACGGCTAGACTTCGCGAGGGCAGCTATCAGGAAGAAGAAATCCTCTATCTGCCGTACCATATCGATCACTGTTCCGGATTCTCATCCGAGGAGGTGGTCGCCGAAATCCCCGCGCTGGGCGAGAACGAGGCCGTGAACGAAGCGATCGACCGGCTAAAAGACGAACGCGCGGATCGCGACCCGATTCCCGTTCCCGAGCAAGTAACCCTGGTGGCGCCCCGCACCTTCGCGATTTTTGGTGATGACTACGCCGAGGTTCCCCTGCTCGATAATAAGCTTGCCGGCAAAATTTACTACATCGTCAGCGGACACGGTGGACCGGACCCCGGTGCGGTCGGCCGGCGCGGCGGCTACCAGTTGGCGGAAGATGAGTACGCTTACGACGTGGCCCTACGGCTCTGCCGGAATATCCTTCAGCACGGCGGTACGGCCTACATGATCGTCCGTGACGAGAATGACGGCATCCGCGATCAGCAGTTCCTGCGTCCCGATAAGGACGAAACGGTCTGGGGCGGTGCTTCCCTTCCCCGCAACCAAAAGATGCGCCTCTTCCAGCGGTCCGACATCATCAATGCCCTCTACCGCGAAAACTTCGAAAAGGGGATCGTCGACCAGACCATGATCGCCGTCCACGTCGACAGCCGTCACCGCGGACAGCGGATAGACGTATTTCTGTACTACCCTGAGGGCGATATTGTCGGAAAGGTAAAAGCCGAACGCATCCAAAAGGCAATCAAAACGCAGTACGAAACGGTGCGACCCGGCCGGGGATACGAGGGCTCCGTCAGTCCCCGCGACCTCCACATGCTCCGCGAAACCATCCCCAGCGGCGTCTACATCGAACTGGCAAACATCGCCAATACTTCCGACCAGCAGCGCATCATCAATCCCCGGAACCGGCAATTGCTGGCGGATTGGTTGTTGCTGGGGTTGTTGGATTGAGCTGGGTGCTGGTTGCCGGTTTCTGGTTGCTGGGTGCTGGTCGAGGGGCATCAAATTCGTGGTGGCCCCGGTGAGGTAGTATTTATTTGGTGGTGTAATCCCGGCTTAGAGCCAAAGGGTAATTGGTATCAACCGCCACCCTTCGAAGGTTTCGGTCGTAGCCAGAGACTCGCCCCGAGGACGAAACGATCAATAAGTAACTAAAACTAGTGGTGCAAGCTTTCCGGACTTGACTGCCGGATGAGCGAAATCAACCAGCAACCAGTAACCCACACCCAGCAACCAGCACCCAACCCCCAGCCCTTCCTACCGACCGTGATCCACCACCTCGAGGACCGACCGAAAGCTCACGAAATTACCCTTGTACCGCAGGTCGTGCATCTGTTGGTGAGCGTAAGCGAACTTCTCCTGGTAGATATCGAAGGCCGGGCGGGAGCTGACCGTAAACTGTAGGGCATAGGTGATGCCGTCTGACTCGTCCACGCCCAGCAGGCGGCTCAGTTTATAGTCTTCGAAGACACCACTTTCCATGACGTGGGGGATGTAGGACTGGCGCATCCAACTGACCCATTCCTCGTGTACCCCGTGTTCGACCTTGTTCGTGATGTTGTAAAGCAGCATGCCGCAAACTTACGGCTGCCGTTCGATCTGTGCACCCAGTGCGCGTAGACGGGTATCGATGTTCTGGTATCCGCGGTCGATCTGGTAAATATTGTCGATCTGGCTGGTGCCCTCGGCCGATAGCGCGGCGATGAGGAGACTGACCCCCGCCCGGATGTCGGGGCTGGTCATCCGGATGCCGCGGAGCGGCTGGCGGCGGTCCATACCGATGACGGTGGCGCGGTGCGGATCACAGAGGATTACCTGGGCACCCATGTCGATCAGCTTATCTACGAAGAACAGGCGGGACTCAAACATCTTCTGGTGGAACAATACCGATCCGCGGGCCTGGATGGCCGTAACCAGCGCGATGCTCATCAGGTCGGGCGTGAAGCCGGGCCACGGAGCGTCGTAGATGGTGAGGATGCCGCCGTCGAGGAAGTTTTGTACCTCGTAGTGGTCCTGGGAGGGGATGCGGATATCGTCGCCGTTGTACTCCAGCTTGATGCCCAGCCGCTCGAAGGTGCGGGGGATGATACCGAGCATATCCAGCCGGGTATCCTTGATGGTGATGTCGCTCTTAGTGATAGCGGCCAGGCCGATGAAGCTGCCGATCTCGATCATGTCGGGCAGCATCCGGTGGGTGGTGCCCTTCAGACTGGTCACGCCCTGGACGCGGAGCAGGTTGGAGCCGATGCCCTCGATCTTCGCGCCCATGTGATTAAGCATGTGCGAGAGCTGTTGCAGGTAAGGCTCGCAGGCGGCGTTGTAGATGGTGGTTTCGCCTTCGGCGAGGACGGCGGCCATCAGTACGTTGGCGGTGCCGGTCACGCTGATCTCCTCCATGTGGAGGAAGGTTCCCTTCAGGCCGTCGGTCTTGAAGGTATAGATTTTCTTTTCGTCGTCGTAGGTGAACTCCGCGCCCAGCGTCTGCAGGCCGAGCAGGTGGGTATCCAGGCGGCGGCGGCCGATTTTATCGCCTCCGGGCTTAGGTAGGCTGGCGCGTCCGTAGCGGTTGAGCAGGGGCGCGATCAGCATCACGGACCCGCGGATGCGCTGGGCGTCGCGGACGTAGTCTTCGCTCAGGACGTAATCGAGGTCGATGTCCTTAGCGGTGATGGTGACGGTCTGCCGGTCGTGGCGTTCCACCTTGGCACCGAGCCCGTCGAGCAGGTCGATCAGTTTGTTGACATCCTCGATGTCGGGGAGATTTTCTACCCGCACCGGCTCTTCGGTCAGCAGGGTCGCGCTCAGGATCTGCAGCGCTTCGTTCTTAGCCCCCTGGGGGATGATTTCGCCGGAAAGCTGGTGGCCGCCCTCCACGATAAAGGTTCCGTTGGTATTCATATCGGCCAAGGTACTATCACTGGGGGGGAATACGGGTAAAGTCACGAGTATGGGATTATTTTCTGTTGAGAGACAAATTGCGGCGGAGCGCAGGTAGAAAGCATTACGGTAAATACAATGTCCCGCACTGCCGATTTCGTCTGTTTACCCCGGAATAATTCTGAATTTTCACCGGTCACCTTCCATTGCGGTGTGTCCTCTGGGACCCCCGGGCAGGGTGGCGGAGCTCCAGCTCCGCCTACACAGTGGTGGCCGGGGGGCATTTCCCAACAACTGAATATGAATAATCGCCCCGCATCAAGAACCAAGGTCGAGGGCTTGCAGCCCGAGTGTATTACTGCCTAGAAGCTGCATTTCGAAGGTGTCCTAGTGGGAGGTGAGAAGGTTACACCCCTCTATGCCTTTCCCCGGAGCTGGAGCTCCGGGACCCCGGGGCAGGGTGGAGGAGCTCCAGCTCCGCCTACATATTGGTGGCCGGGGGCTTTTCCTAACATCTGGGGATGCATGATCGCCCCGCACCAAGATCCAAGGCCGAGGGCTTGCAGCCCGAGTGTATTGCTGCCTAGAAGCTGCATTTCGAACGTGTCCTAGTGGATGGTGAGAAGGTTACACTCCTCTATGCCTTTCCCCGGAGCTGGAGCTCCGGGACCCCGGGGCAGGGTGGCGGAGCTCCAGCTCCGCCTATACAATGGTGGCCGGGGGGCACTTCCCACCACCTGGAGATGCATGATCGCCCCGCACCAAGATCCAAGGTCGACGGCTTGCAGCCCGAGTGTATCGCCGAGTAAAAGCCGCATTTTCAATGTGCCCTACTGGGAGGTGAGTAGGTTATACCCCTCATTCCCTTCCCCCGGAGCTGGAGCTCCGGGACCCCGGGGCAGGGTGGCGGAGCTCCAGCTCCGCCTGCACAGTGGTGGCCGGGGGCATTTCCTAACACCTGAAGACGCATGATCGCCCCGCATCAAGAACCAAGGTCGAGGGCTTGCAGCCGAGTGTATCACCGAGTAAAATCCGCATTTCCAATGTCCCTAGCAGGATGTGAGTAGGTTACACCCCTCATTGCCTTTCCCCGCAGCTGGAGCTCCGGGACCCCGGGGCAGGGTGGCGGAGCTCCAGCTCCGCCAGCACAGTGGTGGCCGGGGGCACTTCCCACCACCTAAAGACGCATGATCGCCCCGCATCAAGATCCAAGGTCGAGGGCTTGCAGCCCGAGTGTATTGCTGCCTAGAAGCTGCATTTCGAACGTGTCCTAGTGGGAGGTGAGAAGGTTACACCCCTCTATGCCTTTCCCCGGAGCTGGAGCTCCGGGACCCGGGGCAGGGTGGCGGAGCTCCAGCTCCGCCTATACAATGGTGGCCGGGGGGCACTTCCCACCACCTGGGGATGCATGATCGGCCCGCATCAAGATCCAAGGTCGAGGGCTTGCAGCCCGAGTGTATCGCCGAGTAAAATCCGCATTTCCAATGTCCCTAGCAGGATGTGAGCAGGTTAAACCCCTCTATGCCTCTCCCCAGAGCTGGAGCTCCGGGACCCCCGAGCAGGGTGGCGGAGCTCCAGCTCCGCCTGCACAGTGGTGGCCGGGGGTATTTCCTAACACCTGGAGATGCATGACCGCCCCGCATCAAGATCCAAGGTCGAGGGCTCGCAGCCCGAGTGTATTGCTGCCTAGAAGCTGCATTTCGAACGTGTCCTAGTGGGAGGTGAGAAGGTTACACCCCTCTATGCCTTTCCCCGGAGCTGGAGCTCCGGGACCCGGGGCAGGGTGGCGGAGCTCCAGCTCCGCCAAAACATTGGTGGCCGGGGGGCATTTCCCACCACCTGGGGATGCATGATCGGCCCGCATCAAGATCCAAGGTCGAGGGCTTGCAGCCGAGTGTATCGCCGGGTAAAAGCCGCATTTCCAATGTCCCTAGAAGGATGCGAGCAGGTTACACCCCTCATTGCCTTGCCCCGGAGCTGGAGCTCCGGGACCCCGGGGCAGGGTGGCGGAGCTCCAGCTCCGCCTATACATTGGTGGCCGGGGGGCATTTCCCACCACCTGGGGATGCATGATCGCCCCGCATCAAGATCCAAGGTCGAGGGCTTGCAGCCCGAGTGTATCGCCGTGTAAAAGCGGCATTCCAATGTCCCTAGCAGGATGTGAGCAGGTTAAACCCCTCTATGCCTTTCCCCGGAGCTGGAGCTCCGGGACCCCGGGGCAGGGTGGCGGAGCTCCAGCTCCGCCCTATCCAGTCAACCACGGGGAAACGCACCTTCGGGCAGAAATCAACTATCCAGTCTGCCAAATCAATAATCGCCCACCGGCAACGTATTTTAGGCCGTTGTAAAGCCCCCCCAATGAACCACGACTACCACCACCTGCTGTTTGCCCTTCTTTTTCTGATAGTACTGACGGGCTGCAACGAGTCTGCGGATAGGGAGACGACCGACCCGAACCGCGCCGCTCTCCTCGTCTACAATGCCGACATCTGGGCCGGGCAGGGAGAACCCGCAGCCTCTGCCTTGCTAGTGAATGCAGATGGGACCATAGCAGCTATCGGTAGCGACACCGCCGCCTGGTCCGATGACATAGACGGGCGTACCGAGCGTCTGGATGCCAACGGTGAATTCCTGATGCCCGGCTTCATCGAGGGCCATGCCCACTTCAGCGGGTTGGGCAGCAGCCTCCGCAACCTCAACTTCCTACGTTCCCGTAGCTGGGAGGAGATTGTGGCCATGGTCGAGGAACGGGCGGAAGATACCCCCGAAGGCGTCTGGATCACCGGTCGTGGCTGGCACCAGGAAAAATGGGATAAGCCCCACGACCACAGCATCGGGGGGTACCCTCTGCACGACGCGCTCAGTGAAATCACACCGGATCATCCGGTCGTACTCCGTCATGCAAGCGGGCACGCCCTGTTCGCCAACGAGAAGGCCATGGAACTGGCCGGTGTAAGCCGGGAAACCCCCGATCCTCGCGGCGGCCGCATCCTCCGCGACGAAGTGGGCGACCCCACCGGCGTTTTCGAAGAGCGGGCCATGGACCTCATTTCCGATGCTTACCAGAACTTCATTCAGAAGATGAGTCCGGTCGAGCGAAAAGACGAGTGGCTGGCCGGCATACGGGAAGCTCAGGACGAATGCCTCCGTAACGGCATCACCAGCTTTCAGGACGCCGGCACCCGCTATCAGGAGCTGGACTGGTACAAAGAGCTGGATGCCTCGGACAGTTTGCGGCTTAACCTATGGGTCATGCTTCGCCACGGCTACGACGACATGGCCGGGAACATGGAGGGGCTGCCGCACTACGGCGATCGTTTTGAGTGTTCAGCCATCAAAACCGAACTGGACGGCGCGCTTGGCAGCTACGGTGCCTGGTTGCTGGAACCCTACTTTGACAACCCGGGATTCGTGGGGCAGAATACCACCCTCGTCGCGACGGTTGACAGCATCGCCCAGTTGGCTGATGAGCACGGTATGCAACTCTGCGTCCACGCCATCGGCGACCGGGCCAATCGCGAGACCCTGGACGTGATGGCCAAGTACGTCGACAGCACCGACGACAAGCGGTGGCGCATCGAGCACAGCCAGCACATCGATCCGGCCGATATCCCCCGCTTTGCCGAGCTCGGCGTGATCGCCTCCATGCAGGGTATCCACTGCACCTCCGACGCCCTTTTCGCCGAAACCCGGCTAGGTACCGAACGCGCCCGGGAAGGCGCATACCCCTGGCGTAGTCTGCTCGACGCCGGCGCCGTCGTTACCAACGGTACCGATGCTCCGGTGGAGGACGTGGATCCTATTGAATCGTTCTACGCTTCCGTCACCCGCAAGCGCGCTGACGGTAAGGCCACATTCTTTCCTGAGCAGTCCATGACCCGCGAGGAAGCGCTACACAGCTACACCGCCGCTCCGGCTTATGCCGCCTTCCAGGAGGACGAGCGGGGTACACTGGCACCCGGTATGCAGGCAGATTTTGTCATCCTTTCTAAGAACTTACGGGACTGTGCGGAAGAGGAGATTTTGGAGACGGAAGTGGTGGCTACTTATGTGGGTGGGGAGCTAGCCTACGGGAGGTAGGTATTTCCAAGCCTGATATAGCCATCATATGATCACATCAATTTTGCAAGGTGGCAGCTGCATTTTTAAGGTGGTTTGCTGGTGCCGCTGTACTCTCAGTTGTGCTGGGAAGTTTAGGGCTGCTTGTATTGGGCAGCTATGACGACGCCTATTTGGCGGTCTGTGCTGGTGACGATCGGGCAGTCTGTCGTGCCTATTGGAGTTCTTTATTTACTGGGTGCTGCCTCACTGGTGGCTGATGTTGGTGGTGGCTGGCGTTGCGGTGGGGGATTGGTTCCGACTTCGTCGGCTGACTTCGCAGTCGGAGACTGCTTCGAACTTCGCGGTCGGAGACCGCCTCTTACATCGCGGTTGGAAACCGCCTCTTACCGTCGCGGTTAGAGACCGCGTTGTACTATGGCGGCGGCGTAGTTGTCCCAGCTCATTTCCTTGGTGGTTTCGTGGACGTTTTTGCGGGGGATGGGCTGGTCGATCATGCGTTTCATCTGGCGGGCCATATCCTCAATGTCATCAGGGTTGGCTAGGTAGCCGTTGTAGCCGTCCTGGATGGTCTCGGGGAAGTGGC
Organism: Lewinella sp. IMCC34191; assembly: GCF_003390935.1. Lineage (GTDB taxonomy): Bacteria > Bacteroidota > Bacteroidia > Chitinophagales > Saprospiraceae > Neolewinella. Next base: position 429,313 of record NZ_QNQZ01000001.1, read on the forward strand.
CGACTTTCGTGGCGACGGCAGGGAGCTGGAAGTTGTAGCTGATGCTTTCGACGCCGGAGGGGGTGGCGTACTCGTAAAACAGCACCACGGCGTCGCTGGCCTGGAAGTATTTGTGGACTTCCTCGTTGGCTACGAATTCATTCTTGACCATCACCCGGTCACGGATATTGAGCTCGTCGAGTAGTTCGAGGGGGCGGTATTCGCGTTCGTCGTCGGCCTGTTTGAGGAATACTTTTTTGGCGAGGCCGAAGGTGGCGTTCTTCAGTTTGGTGCTGAGTTTGTCGGACTTCAGGGTATCCCAAAAGGATTCGCCGCAGATGATCAGGCTGACGTCGTCCCGTTTTTCCGCCAGTTCGGCGAAGGCGCGAATAACATGGTGCAGTCCCTTGTACTTCCGGATAAAGCCGAAGAAAAGAAAGACGTGCTCGCGCAGATGATGCTGTTCTTTAAATGCCCGGACATCGAAGTCATTCCTAGGCGCGAAAAGGTCGTAGATGGGGTGGTAAAGCTTGATTACCGGCGTGGCTGTTTCTACCTGCGCTCCGCCGCCCTTCTGTTTAGCTACCGAGCGTTCACCCGTTTCGTTGACGGCAAATTCCCGTCCTGGAAAGAGTTCCTTCAATTCATCGACCGTCTTGTAGGCATGGGCTATAAAGGTATCCGCCGGCGTGATGCCGTAGGCCGTGAAACGCTTGTCGAGGCTGCTGCTTTCCTTCTGAATGACGAAGTGTAAATCGAAGATCACCTCGATCTCCGGATGCTTCTTCAGTTTCCGGGCGATGTACCCCAACGGTAAGCCCTGGATCGCGATGGCCCACTGAAAGATGACCTTATCCGGTTGTAGCTCCACGATCTTCCGGTACGTCTCCTGCCAGCTCAGTGGGTTGTTGTAGTTGGTCAGGTAGTGGACCTTGATGTCCGTCCCCTCCAGCAAATCCACCTTACTCGTCTTATCCACAAACTCCCGCGGAATGATGGCCGGGTACTGCTGCGTCCAACTCACGATGTGCACCTCGCAGTCGCCACGCCGGTCCAGCGCCTTCGCCAGGGAGGTATTGTAGTTGGAGATGCCGCCTTTGAATTTGGGGCCTGGGCCGTAGCAGATTATTTTCAAGGGGTGAAGGGGGTGAAGGGGGTGAAGGGGTGAAGGGGTGAAGGGGTGAAGGTAGCTTACTTCTTCCCTTTAGCGTTTTTCCTCGCTGCATTCATGATCTTGCTGATTTCCCTCCATTCTTTCCCGAGCGGAATGATGCCTTCTTTGTCCACCGTGACTTTTGACTCGTAGAGAATTTCGAGCCAGAAGACTGTCTCGTCGGCTTCTTCCACCACGATGCTCATCTTGGCGAAGAACTCGCGGCCCGATCTAGCCAGACACGCCGCTCGGTAATTTGCCGCGGTCGATGTGGCCGACTTGATGATTTGATTACTGATCACCCGCAGTGACGTAGACGGCTTGCAATTTTCGATGTAGTTTATGATCGCAATGGCTGCCGCCTTTGTACGCCGGCGCATTTTCTCTATGTAGATTTCTCTTTCCGACCGAGAGCGTCCATATCCTACTTCAGGATCATTCACGGAATAACTCTCCTCGTATCCCAGGTCAAACCAATCAGGCATAATGCAGCGTTTTGCCCAAAAATGTACACGAAATTCCCGCTTAATTAAAATTCATCACCTTTCCTTAGCCCCTTAGCCCCTTAGCCCCTTAGCCCCTTAGCCCCTTAGCCCCTTAACCCCCTTGCCCTTCTGCGCCTCCAGCACTCGACTCATCCCCTCCCGAACCGAGATCTTCGCCCGCCAGCCCATCTCGTGGACCTTATCCATATTGGAGTAGCGGCTGAAGACACCGACGGGTTTGTCCAGGAGTTGCTTGATTTCGGGGGAGTAGCCTTCGATGTCGCACATGGTGCGGATTATGTCGATGAAGGAGAGGAGCTCGCCGCGGCCGATGTTGATGGCGGAGCCGTCGGTGACGCGGTCCATGGCCCAGAAGATGCAGTCGAGGACGTCGTCGATGTGGACGAAGTCGCGGCCCTGACGGCCCGTACCCCAGACCTCGACGGGATCCTCGCGGTTGGCGATCCGATTGGCTATGGCGGGGATGGGGTAGGAGAGGTCCTGGTCCTCGCCGTAGCCGGAGAAGGGACGGATGCAGGTGACGCTCAGGTCGTAGTGCTCGGCGGCCGTCTTGGCCAGGAACTCCCCGGTGAGTTTGGACCAGCCATAGGTCATATCCGGCTCGCCCATCTTCTTGAAGTTGATGTCGGACTCGGCCAGCGCAATGGCGTCGCCCTCCGTCTGCAGATCGATGGGGTAGGCCGCGCTGCTGGAAGGGTAGAGGGTACGATCGGGTTTGTGCCGGGTGATCCAGTAGAAGAACTCGGCATCGATGCTGAGGTCCAGGGCGACTTTCATCGGATCGCCCTCGATGGTGGACCGGCCCCCCACGATAGCGGCAAAGTGGAAGACGTCGGTGAAGCGCTCGAAGTCGGGAGCGTAGTGGTTTGTGATGTACCCCTCATCGTCAATGATGTCCCGCAGGAACTTCCGAAAATCCTGGTGGAGGAAAAGCAAACGCCCGTCTTCCCCGAAGACTTCCAGGTCGCCGTCTTTCCGTACTTGCTCGACATCCAGCCAGGTAGACGGGTGGGTGCCCACGCTGAGGTTGTCAACGAAGATGATCTTATCGTCGGTGGTCTGGTAGAGTCGCTTGACCATGTTGCGTCCTACGAAGCCGCAGCCGCCGGATACTAGGTGGTATTTCACTGGGGAGAGTTTACAAAGGTTAAAGGGGTAAAGGGGTGAAGGGGTGAAGGGGTGAAGGGGTGAAGGGGTGAAGGGGGTGAGGGGGTGAAGGGGTGAAGGGGGCCTGCGCCGCCGGCCTTAGCCCCTTAACCCCCTATCCCCTTTACCCCTTACAAGGTGAAAGAAATCCCCTGAGCCAAAGGCAGCTCCGTACTATAATTAATCGTGTTCGTCTGCCGGCGCATATACACTTTCCAGGCATCCGAGCCGGATTCGCGGCCGCCGCCGGTTTCTTTTTCGCCGCCGAAGGCGCCGCCAATTTCCGCGCCGCTGGTGCCGATGTTGACGTTGGCGATGCCGCAGTCGCTGCCGGTGACGCTGAGGAAGCGCTCGCTTTCGCGCATGTTGGTGGTCATGATGGCGGAGGAGAGGCCCTGGGGCACGCTGTTCTGGATTTCGATGGCTTCGTCGAGGTCCTTATACTTCATCAGGTAGAGGATGGGGGCGAAGGTTTCCTGCTGGGCCATTTGGCTGTCGGCGGATACTTCGGCAATACAGGGCTTGACGTAGCAATCGGAACCGAGTCCGTCGATGCGGCCGCCTTCAACGACCATCGTGCCGCCCTCGGCCTTAATGCCTTCGATAGCTTTCAGGTAGGTCTCTACGGAGCCTTCGTCGATTAGGGGGCCGACGTGGTTTTTTTCGTCCAGCGGGTCGCCGATTTGGAGCTGGCCGTAAGCTTTGGCGAGCTTGTCGCGCACTTCCTCGTAGCGATCCTCGTGAATGATCAGGCGGCGGGTGCTGGTGCAGCGCTGTCCGCAGGTGCCGACGGCGCCGAAGAGGGCACCGGTGAGGACCAGGTCCATGTCGGCCGAAGGGGTGATGATGATGGCGTTGTTGCCGCCCAATTCCAGTAGGGATTTACCCAGGCGGGCGGCGACCGTCTGGGCGACGGCCTTGCCCATACGGGTGGAACCGGTAGCCGAGATCAGGGGTACGCGGGTGTCCTCGGTCAGCATTTGCCCGATGGTGTAATCACCGTTGACCAGGCTACAAATGCCCTCGGGAAGATCGTTTTCCGCGGCGACCTTGGCCCAGATGTTCTGGCAGGCTACGCCGCAGAGGGGCGACTTCTCACTGGGTTTCCAGATCACCACGTCACCGCAGACGAGGGCGAGCATCGCGTTCCAGCTCCAGACGGCTACGGGAAAGTTAAAGGCGGAAATGACACCCACTATACCCAGGGGGTGATACTGCTCGTACATACGGTGCAGGGGGCGCTCGGAATGCATGGTCAGACCGTGCAGTTGCCGGCTGAGTCCTACGGCAAAGTCACAGATGTCGATCATCTCCTGGACTTCGCCCCAGCCTTCCTGGAGGCTCTTGCCCATTTCGTAGCTGACGAGCCGGCCCAGGGCGTCTTTGTGTTCGCGGAGGGCTTCGCCGTACTGGCGAACGATTTCCCCGCGGCGGGGCGCAGGCACGGTACGCCAATGTTTGAAGGCGGTTTCCGCCCGGGTAATTACCTGCTCGTATTGTTCGGGGGTGGTCGTACTGACGCGGCCGATGGTGGAGCCATCAACCGGGGAGACGCTTTCGATATGCTGCTCTTGGTTATGGTGGCCGGTTTGGCCGGTGGACGTACCGTCGTTATCCTGTTTGAGGCCGAGTTCCTGAAGGAAGTCTGTATTCATGATCGTGAAGGTTAAGGGACCACAAAGGTAGTAAGGGCAAGGGGGAGTGATAGGCCGTGCGATAAAAGCTGTTGACAATTTTTTTGCCGATTCCTTTCCCATGCGCCGGGGACTGCTTACATTTGCGTCGCTTTAGCAATTACGGTACGGCAACTTATGAAGTGGCCGGCCCGTTGACTACAAACCCGGAGACGTGGGTGAGTGGCTGAAACCACCAGTTTGCTAAATTGGCGTACGTGCAAGCGTACCGCGGGTTCGAATCCCGCCGTCTCCGCCACGGGGCATAGCGCAGTCCGGTTAGCGTGCCTGCTTTGGGAGCAGGAGGCCCCAGGTTCGAATCCTGGTGCCCCGACTAGGTACCGAAAGGGACGATCGTTGCGACGGTCGTCCCTTTTCCTATTCAGGCAGTAGCGGAGTCTTGACCGAAGTGGCGAATTCTCCATCCGTTATGGTCAGCCTCATCTGATAGTATAAATGGTTATTGGGGAAAACCAAGTCGATTTCCGTTCCCTGTCCGAGGATGGTCAACTGTACCGGGTTGCCATACGGATCGAGGCGTGCGATGCTCCACTCCAGCGTAGCCCGATCGGGGGCCTGGCTCAGGTTGACCCACTGATTGTCTATCCAAGCTATTGCCTGGTATGGACATATCTCCCCCGGGATGGGGATGCGAGCCGGAGGGAGGATGCGGAGGGTCGGAAAATCCGGATACGCATAATCGGCGTCCTGCCTCTTCATCCAATCGACGTACGGTAATTGCTTTCGACCCTGAAAATCCAGTAAGCCATCGTAGGTTACGGAGTTCGTCCGCCATTCGTTCTGCCAGTTAGAGAGTACTACGTAGTTCGCGGTCAATTGGGATGGGAGATCAGCCAGCTCACCAACTTCAATATCGGCCAGCGCGATCCGCCCACCGTAATTGGCCATGAGTTTTTCGAGTTTATCGGGCTTGTAATAGCCCCCAACCCGGACCCCGATAGCGTCGACTCCAACGGTGAGTAGCGGATAAGCGTGTAGGAGATCGTCGAGCCCGGGGCGAAAGTCAACCGTGTGATACACCGGCCGGCTGGGGTCGAGCCGTTTAATTGCTTCCAGTAAATCCGTTACCCAGGCAAAATAAGCGGCCCGTTGCTTCTCCAGTTCCGGGTAAGCGTAGCGGGTGGAGAGTTTATGCAGGACATCGTTGCCCAGGTTCCAGTGAACGATGCCTTGTCGCTCGATATGATTGGCTACTTCATTCAATATTGACTCGCGCAGCTCGGCCAGGCGCTCGACATCTTGTTGAAAATCAATCGATCCGTCGATCCAGAAGCTATAGATCACCTGCAGGTCATGCTCTTCCGCTAAAGTCAGTAGGTTGTGCGCATAGATCCCCGGATCCGTCACGCGGATGGTATTGATGCCCGCCGCGCGCATGGCACGATAGTCGGAGATAATGTTTTTACGCGCGGGGATATAATCCGAAGAAACCCATCCGCTGCCCTTTTTATACCCTACGCCAATCACCCGTTCGGACAATTCGCGAAAATCAGCCGATACCATCGCGCTGGATTGCGGCGCGCTCACCGGACGATCGGGCTCAAACAGGTAGGTCGCATTGCCCGTCCAGTCCAGTACCCCGACCGTATCCCGCCCACCCGTTTGTGGGACATTCGCATCCAGGGCACTTTCAAACGCTACGATACCGTGGATTTCCGGTCTGTGCTTCGCGATATACTTCGTGGCCTGGGTTACCCATATGGCTTTGGTGCGTTGATCGCCCAGGGAGCCGAACTCAGTCAGCAGCACGTCCTTGTCCGAAAGCTTGCTGAATGTTTCGTGGAAGGGACGGTAGAGTTCCGCGAAGGTCAGACTCGGAATGGTTTCATTTCCGGGGCCGTAGTTCAGCGACGTTATCCCGAAGTAATCGACGTACGCGTCCCCCGGATAATATTCTTCGATACCATCTGCGTGCCAGGGGTTCCACACCCAGGCTACATTGTCTGCTTTTTCTTGTCGGAATATCTCCCAGACGTGCCGCCAAGCCCGCTTGTAATCTTCCGGAGCGTTATTACCTGCCGGGGACCAGGGGTACGAGGGGTTGTCAAACTCGTGGGCAAATCGCAGGTAGACAGGACCGTCTACTTCGCGCAATGTTTGAGCCATACTGACGATGTATTCATCGTACGAACCCTGCGCGATCTGGTACAGTCCACGCCGCTCAATCCGGGCCTCCGGCAAGCTATCCGATTGGGGGAAATGGCTGACCCAGGGCTCCCAGGTGATCATAGGGACGGCCTGCAGGGAGTCGATGCGTGCCAGGTGAGCTTCCAGGGCGTCTGCCACCGGCTGTCCGCTCCAGGCGATATAGCTGGAGATGATACGTGGGTGGTAGTCGGCTGCCGCAATACTGTCCAAGTTGCTGAAGCCGTTGGGGTCGGAAGGGGAAAACAGGCCGAGAATGGGATTGGATGGCATACTGTCCGGCTGGGTAATGACGAGGTCGTCGAGAGACTGTCGGTCGTAGAATGTCGTTCCATGAAAAGCTGCCAGGCAAACCAGGACCAGAAGCAGGGGGGCTAGCGCGCGGACGGTGACCGTCATCACGTCCAGGAAGGTCAACAACTGTTGTTTGCCGTGGCGGCCAATGGTCCGTACAGCGCGTGGAAAACGCTTGCGGAAGGTACGGAAACGGTTGGTGGCTCCGAAAGCCAGGTAAACGCTGAAGAACATGAATCCCGTGTTCAGCAGGGCAAAGGCCGCCATGATAATGGAAAAGGGCGTCAGGTCACGCTGTAGGCCAAAAATCACGGCGAAAATTGATACGAATCCCACCACTAAATTGGGTAGCAGGAGTGAGAAGTGTGTCGTACTCTCATCGTCCTTCGGCGTGGGCAGATAGGGAACCTTCTTATTAATTAGCGTATACAGAAAGCCAAGGGTGAAGACCCACCACCCGACAATTTCCAGCACCCCGCCCACGATATGGAATCCGCGCTCGTCGTCCGAGATCAGCCATTTCTGAATATAAAAGCGCAGCACGAAAGAACTGAAAACGACCGGCAGACCGATTAGCAGAAAAAATCCGAAGTGTCCGGTCCAGGGGACATCCGAGAGCGCCAAACTGAGAATCGGAATTAAAAATCCGACGAAATAGGCCAGTCCGGCCAGGTAGTGAATGGGTATCAGCAGATAGTGTAGCCGTTGGCGCCAGGTAAGGCGGGAGAAGATGTTCGGATACACCTTGACGAGCAGATCGAAGGTCCCCCTCGACCACTTGATCTGCTGCTTGAAGTAGGCTGTGAGGGTAGAGGGGACCAGGCCCTTAGCTAAAATACGGGGAACGTAAACGGCCTTCCAGCCTTCCCGGTACAGGAGCATGGCCGTATGCATATCTTCCGCAAGTCCGGGAGCATGCCCGCCAATACTATCCAAAGCTGCCCGCCGGAATGTGCAGTTTGCCCCGATGGCATTGACGGTTCCGTAGGAGTTCATGCACATCATCATCGGACCGTAGAAGTGAAAGGTCTGCTGGGCGGATCCTTTAGCGACGATGGAATCGAACTTGTTATAGTAAGCCTGCACGCACTGCACGAAGCCGATCTCGGGATCCTGGAAATGCGGCACGACGTAGTCCAGAAAATCCGGCTGGGGAATATGGTCCGGATCGAGAATCAGGCATATCTCGCCGGTAGCCTGTTTGAGCGCATTGTTGATATTTCCGGCCTTGGCATTCACCTTTTCCTGGCGGGTGACATGAATTACGCCGAGCTCCCGGCAAACTTCCTTCAGGTACGGATCGTCGGCCTCATCGCATAAATACGCGGTGTGCGGATACCGGATCTGCTGGATCGCCCGCAATGTCCTGACGATCATCTCGTAGGGTTCACCCGGATAAAAAGTCGTAAGCACGTCTACGGAGTAGGAGCGTGTGGCTACCGGGGTAGCAGGAACCTTGATCCTGAGGTAGTAGTACCAGATTGTGAGGTCCCGGATCAGCCCGTACACCATTACGATACAGAGCAGCGCGTAGAGCACCGGATGCCCTACGAATTCGGGCTGAAAGAAATAGTAGCAGAAGTTAACGATGCTCAACAAGCCGACCAGAATCAGCAAGCGAATGACCACTTGCTCGTACCGACTGGGTGAACGGACGACGGGTTCATTCAGCATCATCCGGGCTTAGCACGTAAAAGGGAAGATTGGCGGCCGTAAAGTACCCATCGGAAGAATTTGCCTGATAGTAAAGTCGATACGGTCCCGGATCACGGGGCACCCGAAAGACAGCCCGACCGGTGGAACGCGACGAAAACCGGTGGGATACATCACTACCGACGACCGGCGCGGCACCCAGGTTTTGCCAGTCTTCCTTGCGCAGTTCCCAGGTGATGGTCGCGGTCGAGTCCGGTGGCTTTATAAAGCGGACTTCCGCGGAAGCTTCGGTATCCGGAGCTAGCATATGGTCATAGCCTTCTCCGTTACCATTAATGAGTAGGTATTCGATTGATGGTCCAGGAAAGTCCGCGGCTTGGCCCTGCAAAAGTTGGCCGATGGTGTGCGCCATCTCACTGCTATGGCCTTCCGGAGTAAAGTAGCTGAACCAGGTGGGAGTGGATTCAAACTTGTTGCCCCAGTAAAAGGCCAGGTCTCCCATCAGTCGTTTGTCCTCGTAGAGTGGTTCAACGTAGGACATGAATCGTTCTCTGAGGTGCGTTGATTTCACCGCGTTGGGCGGCTCGATCGGGACCTGCCATTTGGTGACTTTCGCTTCCCAGGGACCGTTATACCCCCATTCGGTGAGTACGTAGGGTCCCCGCCAGATAAGCCACAGTGTACGTAGATCCGATGGCAGATCGGCGAGGTTGCCGAAGAGATTGAAGCTGACGAAATCGATGTCCGGCTGCTTCCACCGAATCTTGCTGTACGCGAGCTGGTGAACGTTGAAGGTCGAGGAAATCGGGTGTAGTGGATCGAGCCGTCGAATTTCAGACGCCAATGCATTGTAAGCATCGACGAATTTTCCGCTGTAGCCTTTATTGAACAACTCGTTGCCCAAAATCCAGTAGAGCAAGGCCGGATGCTTCCGGTGCGTGGCAACAATCTCGAGGATGTTCGGGGCAATCCGTTTGAGATCGCGCGCCGCTTCGTCTCCCCCTTTGTGGTAGTAGGGCAGCGGCAGATCAGCAATCACTGCCATACCTAGCTGCTGCGCTCTGTCTAATACGATACCCAGGCTATCCGGGTCGTAAACGCGGACCGTATTGCCACCGTATGATTGCAACAGCTCCATTCGCTGGTGACCGGAGGCGCCGCGCACGCTATACGGCTGTCCGTTTCGAAAAATGCTGTAACCGGTGGAGTCGGTATAGCTGACGCAAACCCCTTCCTCCTGGACGGATGCGATCCGATCGACCGAGCAAGCACCAAGCACAAGCACAAGCAAAAAAAGCGTACAGGCGAAAAATTTCAATGGCAGACCCATTCGGGCAGGTTAAATCAGGGGCGAGGGCGATATCGCTATATACTCCTTCCAGGGTAAGCGTAGTTTTCCCAAAACTGAGAAATTGTACATACTCAATGCAAGCCGGTAAATATACGCGCTGGGGTAGTGTTCACTCCACGGTTCGATAAAGCGAGGTAACGACCACCATATTGCAATTGGGATCTACTATTCAGAAACGGGCATCCGCTACCAATACGCGGCAAAAAAATTTTGCAACATTTGTGATCTAAACCCGGTTAGCCCCTGAAATTTACCCTTACATGACGAATATTGAAAGTCTGTTCATTTATACCCCCAGCCAGTACGAAGCAGTCGACCATTTGCTGAGTATGGGAGTAGGAGCTCACTTTGCCGCGCTGATATTTTTCATTCTTACGAGCCGGTTCATCGCTCCCCGGTACCGCACCGCCACTGCCCTGAGTTGCATCGTGATGGTTTCGGCCGGTACCATCCTGTACGGTCAGTCCGGACTATGGGAAACCGCTTTCACTTTCAATCCGGACACCAATGTCTACGAGCCCGGGGCGGCAACCTTCACCAACGGTTTCCGCTACGTGAATTGGATGGTAACGATTCCCTGTCTGCTTATTCAACTGCTTCTGGTACTGGATATCCGCGGGCAGCAGCTCTTCAGCGACGCCGGCAGGTTGATCCTGCTGGCCTGGGGTATGATTATTACCGGATACATCGGGCAGTTGTACGAAACGACTGACTTGATGCAGCTCACGGTGTGGGGCGCGATCTCTACCATCTTCTTCATCGGAATGAACTGGATCGTAGGTACCCGCATATTCCGGACCATACCGCTCATGCCACCGACGGCCTCCGGAGCGATGAAAAAGGTATTCTGGCTAATGATGTTTGCCTGGACCCTGTACCCGCTAGCTTATGCCGTTCCGTACTTCGCGCAAAGCGCCAGTGGCGTCGTCATCCGGCAGGCACTCTTTACGGTAGCGGATGTGAGCAGCAAGGCGGTATACGGACTTATGATCACGTACATCGCCCTGCAGCGAAGCGCCGCCGAAGGATTCGAGCCGGCCATGCAGGTGACCAGCATGCTGCCCCAGAAGGGCATCGTAGCCAGCTAGTAGGACAATGCACGAAATCTTTGTGCGAGGACGGTCCTTGCTCAGATCCATTGCCAGCCTGCCGGCGGTCATCTTTCTGCTGTTTGTAATTATCGCGTTTATCCAGTTATGGATAGCTGCGGATGGCTACGATCTCTCCGGCTATTTCCAACGGCTGAATATTGATGACCTGGACACGATTCGCACAACACTGGCAGCGGTCATAACCGGTGTGTTTACACTGACCATCTTCGCCTACACGATGGTCATGAACGTGATCGATCGCTCGATCAGCTCTTATTCACCGCGCCTACTTCCCCTGATATTATCCGAGCGTTACCACCAGGAAATCCTGGGAGTCGGGGCGGGAACGATCGCCCACAGTACGATCTTACTGCTGGGCGTTGCGGAACCCCCTGATGTACTTCAGCCCCCGCCCTTAGCCGTGGCGAGCGCCGGACTGTTCGCCGTCAGCAGCCTGATCCTGTTCATATACTTCATTCACCGGGTTTCGCGCAGTATCCACGTCAATGTACTGCTCTATAAATCCTATTGCCACACGAAATACCTCCTGGAACAAACGGAGAGTCAGCGGGTAAGTCTATCCTGGACAGACAAGGAAAAGCAGCCCCAGACCGGCCGAATCATCCGCTCCAAGCGTTGCGGGTACCTGAATAGCGTCAACACGAAGCAGCTGTTGAAGCAAAGGGAGATATCGGGAGTGTCAGCGCGTCTGGGTGGCTTTATCTATGTCGGCGACCCCATATTCACTTGTTTGGAGGATAAAGGCGGCGATCGGGATGACTACGATAAGCTGTACGAAATATCGGAGAACGAGCCGTACGATGTCTACGCCACGGGTTTTCGGCATCTGGTCGAGGTCGCGATCAAGGCGGCCAGCCCGGCGCTAAACGATCAGGCTACTTCACTGACGGCGATGCATTACCTCGTCCAGTTATTCGAGCACCTTGCCACGATCCCTCCCTTTAATACGCTACAGGCCGCGGGGAGCGATCAACGCATATATATCAATACCTGGACGGCACCGGAGCTCATTCAGAGCTGCTACCAGGAGTTGCGGCAGTATCTGGCCCAAGATCCGTGGGGGCAGCGCACGCTCCGGAGTGGACTACTGCGCATCGAACGGGCCTTCCAGAAACAGGCTCGCGAAGCGGCGGCCGCGGTAGCACGCGAAGAGCTGGCACTGCTTCCCGCCGGTAGGGCCTAGAGACGCATGGCATCCTCGCCGAGGACCTGGTTCAGGTAATCGCAGAGTAAGTCGGCGTTATCCTGATCGAAGCACATGGGCGGCTTGATTTTGATGACATTATCCCGGGGACCGTCCGTACTCATTAAGCATCCAAGCTCGCGCATCCGATTCTTGAGGTATTTGGCGCGTTTACCCTGGTCGTCGTGCAGTTCCACTCCTAAAAAGAAACCACTTCCCCGTACCTCACGGATGATCGGATGAAGGGTCGCGAGGTCCCGCAAGCGGTGAGTGAGGTGATCTCCTACCCGGCGGGCGTTTTCCCGTAATCCCTCTGACTCGACGGTTTGCAGTACGGCTAACCCAATGGCCGCGCTTACGGGGTTGCCGCCGAAGGTGTTGAAGTACTCCATTCCATTCGCGAAGGCTTCCGCTACGCGCGGGGTACAGACGACAACACCGAGCGGGTGCCCGTTGCCAATCGGTTTGCCGATGGTGACGATATCGGGTACGACGTGTTGCGTTTCGAAGGCCCACCAGTGCGTGCCTAGTCTACCCACTCCGGTTTGCACCTCATCGGCTATGCACACGCCACCGGAGGCGCGTATCTGCCGGTAAACGGAGGCAAGGTAATTCGGCGGCAAGACCACCTGACCCGCACAGCTCAGAATGGTCTCCCCGATAAAGGACCAGCATCCCGGTGGCAGATTGGGTAAGTCTTCCCCGGAGGATCGCGGGATGTCATAAAGGAAAGTTGATGCCGGTTTGCCATGGCCGCCGGATCGGTCAAATTTGTAGCTGCTCACCTCAATCGTGCGGCCGGTGTTGCCGTGATAGCCCATTTCGAAGGCGGCTACCTGACGGTTTCCCGTGACGGCCTCCGCCATCCGCAGTGCCAGTTCGTTGGCTTCGCTACCTGAGTTGACCACGTGTATGACCGATAGGCTTTCCGGCAAGGTCCGCAACAGCTGCTCGGTAAATTGCCCCAGCAGCGGATGGAGATACCGCGTGTTGGTATTCAGAACCGCCATCTGCCGCTGACCGGCCGTGACGACCGCAGGGTGCTCGTGCCCGACGTGGGCGACATTGTTGACGGTATCCAGGTACCGTCGTCCGGTGTGGTCATAGAGGTACTGGCGATAGCCCCGCAATACAACCAGCGGGTTATGGTAGCTTACACGGAGACTGTAGCCCAGGTGATTCTTTCTAATCGCCAGTAATTCCTCGCCGGAGGGTGGCGGGGTGGATTCCGGGGGGAGCTCTGCGGCTAGCAAGCAGCGGGGGTCGGGGCACAGGCCAAGCCAGACATCCCGCTCTTCCGGATATGCAACCCCCGGATAGTCAACGCCCATACCCAGCGTATCGAGTATAAGCTGAAAATGCAGGTGCGGCGGCCAGCCACCATTGGCAGATGGCGCACCTAACCTTCCCAATTTCTGGCCTGCTTCTACCTGCGCTCCGTCGCCCAAATGGCGAATGGACGGGTAGGAGAGGTGACCGTAGAGGGTATAAAAAGTCAATCCGGCAACCGGTTCGTGACGCAATAGCAGGGTACCGCCGTAGCCACCGGGCGTAGGATCGATACCGCAGCTTTCTACCGTTCCCGCCAGCGGAGCATACACGGTCTCCTCCGCATCCGGGGTCCAGAAGTCGAGCCCCAGGTGTACGCTCCGCCACCGGGGGCCGGCATTTCCGATCCCCTGAAAGGCGTCAGTAGTGTAGATCGGCCGGACTTCTCCATAGCCTCCGACAGCCATTGCCGCCGCTTCATCTTCGAGCTGGCGGCGCAGCCGCGTCACGAAGCGAGGCAATTCCCAGAAATTGGCGTTGCCCCCCAGCTGCGTGCTTCCCACGCTGAGGTCCAGCGGAATGATGGGTGACCGGGGACGTAAAACCGGTGCGAAACGGGCTTTAACCGACCACGCGAAAAAAGCTTCCCGCAGGGGGTGGGCGGGAAGACCACAGGCAACGCGAAAGGTAGCCGTCACGAGGGCCGGTGCCGTGTCCCGCCAGCATTTCAGCAAGGTCCAGGCGGGCTGCTCGGAGACGGATAGGTACTCATTATTCGGCTCCAGGTGGTGATTCTCCGCCGCAATCGTTACGGTGAGCAACAGGCGGGCGGCAATCAGGTCGTACAATGCGGCAATCTCCTCTTCCGTCACGGTCACGAACTTTGCATAGCCCGCTACTACCGTCCGCATGGCGCCAAGTGGGTCGGGCATCAGCATTCCGGCATAAGCGCAGGCTACGGCCAATTCGCAAACCGAGAGCGTATGCACCGTATCTCCAAAATCGATGATGCCGGTAATATGTCCCGCTGCATCTACCAGCAGGTTATGTTCGTGGGCGTCATTGTAGCACACCGATCTCGGGAGATTGGCGAAGTTCTGGGCCGCTAGTCGATCGAAGAAGTGTAGCAGCAGGTCCCGCCGGTTCTCCCGTACGAACCGGATCCGATCGCGGGAGTTGGTGGCGCCGGCCGGATCCCATTTGTAGCTGCGTTGTACGGCCGGGTAGTCCAGTCCGCCCAGGGCATCATGGAGGTGACCCACGCTTTCCCCCCACGAGCGGAGAGTGACGGCGGTCACCGGATTGATGTCTGCTATGAGGCGACCGGGGACCCAGGTGTACAAGCGCAGTACCCGTTCCCCTTCCGCCGTCGATAGCCGACAATACCGGGCGGGGACCGGCACGGCAAATGGGAGGTTGCTCCGGAACAGGTGATCCAGGATGGGGGTCTGGTCAAATTGCTCGGGCAGGCAGATCTTCAGGACGTATTCCGCGCCTTGCGTTGTGACCACGTGGTAGTTCAGGTCCACCTCACCCGGTAGCGGTTTCAAGGAATGGATGTCTTGCGATCCGATGCCCAGGCCGGTCAGCCCTTCGCGTATTTGGTCTTCGTTTATCAAGGTCGGTCGAGCTTATTGCGGAAGGCCACAAAGTACCCATTGGAAGTTTTCTCCTCCATTCAGAACATACACCGCCCCGTTCAGCACACACCCGCGCGGCGGCGGCATAAACTTACGCATCGAGCGTATATTCAATATGTCGCTATCAGATCCATTTTCGGGTAGTATCCATGGAGTGCCATTCTGATGCAAAAATGTACCCCACCTCCCGCGTTTCGGGGACAGATATACTTTGAGAACACGTCATACGATGATTGACTGAATTGAGACTTTAAACAAACATTTTACTGCCGGCTCCGCCGGTTTGGATGACTCACCCGGAACTCGCGTTCCGGGTGCTTTTTTTGGTGATATTTCGTAGATTAGATGGTGATTTACGGGGTCTCTACGTCATGTACGCTTATTTCGTCTCTTTTCATGAATACAAGAAAAATTGGTGTCCGCTGATCGACTTATTTTTTTACTCGTCGTTTGGCTAAGCCCGTTCCCAGCTTCGCTCATCGGCAATGATGAAATTCGCTTTTCCGATCAGGACGAGGACCATGTTCTAGTCTTTGAGGAAGCAGAACGGCACCTCCGGAACGGACAGTTGGACAGTGCCGCCTACCTGCTTACCGGGCTATACGAATCGCTTGTGGAACAAGGAAAGGAAGAAAGTCCTTTCGGTCTATGGGTGAGATTACGGCGTTCCCGCGCCTGGGAAAGGGGGCGGGGGTTCACTCAAGCCCTGTCGGAACTCCTGGAAATCGTCGCGCTCGCAAAGCCATCGAAGGTTGCGGATATACGGGCCGAGGCATATATGTTGATCGCCCTCATCCACGAGCAACAGCACGATGCCCGCCACACGGAAAAGTACCTGCAGGCCGCCCGGGAAATAATCAGGAAGCACGAACTGACGGGATTAGAATCCAAACTGGCCATTCGGTTTGCCTCCTATCACCGACTCTTTGGTGAGAAAGAGACAGCGCTGCGGTACAGCCACGAAGCTTTGGACGATGCCATTGCGTCTGATAATGCCCACGATGAGACGGTTGCTCACCTCGTCATCAGTTTACTTCATCGCGATCAATCTCCAGAAATCAGCCTTGATCACCTAATGCAGGCCAGTGACCGACTGCATGAAATAGATGACCCTATCCTCTCCCTAGTCGTCTCGCTTCAACTGAGCGAGATCAGCTTCCGCGATCAAAATTACGTGCAGGCCCTGGCCTATAACGACCAGGCCATGACGCGCTACCAGTCAGGCTACCACGATACCCGCAGCGAAGCATTCGGCTATCTGGACAGAATTTACGATGGGCGGGCCGAGATCCTGAGTCAAATGGGGCGCAACGATTCGGCGTATCACTACCTGGCATTAGGGCGCGAGGTGGAGCTGGCCGAGATGCGGGAATCGAATAACATAAGAATCGCGGAAATCGAGGCCGAGTACAGTGACGAAAAGAAGCAACAATTGATCGCCGAGCAGCAGGCGGAAATAGACCGAAGGGAGCGGGCAACCCGGTGGAACCAACGCTTTCTTCTGCTGATCGCGGTTGTCCTGCTAATCCTCGGTGTCAGTTATATACGCGTTCGAGGGGCCAATCGACTGCTGGCGGAACAGAGTTTGGAAATCCAAGATCAGAACGATCGGCTGGAAGCCTCGCTGGTGGAACAGCAGTTGCTGCGGGCGGAACTTCACCACCGGATCAAGAACAACTTGCAGATCATTATCGGCTTACTGGATTTACAGTCCGATACGGTGCACGATAATAAGGATCGCGGCAAACTGGAAAGCCTGATGAAACGGGTACACGGCATGGCTACGATACACGATATTCTGTACCGGGAATCCAGTTTACACCAGAATTCGTTGCAGCGGTATATCGAAGGCATCTGCGAGCAATACCGGCAAACGGTCGGGGAGGCGGAAGATTTTGGCTTTGAGGTTGATCTGCCGGAAGTATCCTTTAGCCCGGACACCCTGATCCCGTTGGGCATTATCGTCAACGAGTTGCTGATGAACAGCGGGAAGCATGCCCTGACTACCGGAAATCTACGCATCAACATAAGTATGGATGCCTGCCCGACGGGGGGCTACCGGCTGACCTATCGGGACAACGGCCCCGGCTATCCTTCGGCGGAATCGCCCGAAAAGGGGGGAAGTTTGGGGATGTATCTTCTCGCCGGGCTAAGCCGCCAGTTGGGGGGATACGTTGAGACGAAAAACGACGGTGGGGCGGTCACGGCAATCTGCTTCGGAACGATACAGACGCCATCGGAAAAGAAAAGCCAAATGCCCATTCAGAACAAAAACCGAGCTATTGAGAACATATTATCGGCATAGCGGGGCAGAATAAGTGCCCATTCAAGTTATGCTGTATTGCTTTGGCGCCTTGATTATGCAACACGAAAAAACACGAGGGTATCGCATCTTAATACTGGAAGACGAATTCATTATTACCGACACGCTGGCCCGGCAGCTACGGCGCAACCGGCATACCGTGGTTGGCCAAGCCATATCCTACGAAGAGGCACGCACCCTTTACCACAGGGAACAGCCCGACCTGGCGCTCCTGGACATTCGGGTAGCCGGGGATAAGAGCGGTATTGACTTCGCGCATTTTCTCCGGGAGCAAAGCCCATCTATCCCATTCGTCTTTCTCACCTCACAGGTGGATAGCGGCTACCTCGAACGGGTGAAAGCCACCCTGCCGGCCGGCTGTCTGAGCAAGCCGATCCAGCTCAATAGCCTGCTTGCGACCATCGAAGTTGCCATGTTCAACCATCAGTCGCGTACCACCATCGATCGGTTGGTGACCCTGCGGGACGGTCGTGCCACCCATCGCGTGCCCCTTAACGCTATCGAATACGTTGAAGCCGATCACGTATACGTTAAGGTTCACCTTGCCGACAGCAGCAACCTGGTCCTGCGGAATACCCTCAGCGACCTTTTGAACGAGGTAGGGGAACAAACACTCGTACAGACGCACCGCAGCTACGCGGTCAATCCGGAAAAGATCACCCGATACGACCGGGACTTCGTGTACGTACGGGACAAGCAGTTACCCATCAGCCGGTCCCGCCGGCAGTCCGTTATCGAACGTCTCTAGCCTAAAGTCAACATACCGGCCACTATCCCATTCCATCTGATAGCGCAAGCCCCCCAGATGAACCGACTGCTCTTTTTACTGATCTTCTTTTCTACGGTGCTCTCCGCTCAGGATACCCTTCGGGTGGGGGTAGCGCATTTCCCACCCTATACTTTTGACGACGGTAACGGCCACTGGAACGGCATGGCCATGGATCTGTGGCGCCAGGTTGCCGGTGAAGAGATGCTGGTTTACCGCCTGGTGCCGTATGAAAAATCGGATAGTCTTCTGGCCGCCCTTGCGCGGGAGGAAATCGATGTATTGCTGGCCACACCGATTAGCTCGGAAGCGGAGCAAAGCGTGGATTTTCTGCAGACCTATCACCGGTCTTCCCTGGGCCTCGCCCTGCCGCCCTCCAATAGTCTGTGGGCAATCGTCAAGGGCTTATTTACCCTGCAGTTTCTCTATATCGTGATCGGCCTGTCCGTGCTCTTGCTGATCATAGGATCCCTGGTCTACTTGCTGGAGAGAAAGAGCAACGGCGACCAGTTTGGGGGAGAGCGTACGGTCTGGCAGGGTATCGGTGCGGGATTTTGGTGGGCCGGTGTCACCATGACCACCATCGGCTACGGAGATAAGGCTCCGGCAAGCCTGCCCGGACGGGTAATCGCCATGCTGTGGATGCTTATGGCCCTGGCGGTCACTTCGAGTCTTACGGCGGCGATAATCAGTGCCGCCGATGCCTCCAGCGTGGTCGAATTTCCGCGCGACCTGCAGCAGAAATCCGTCGGCGTCGTTCAGGATGCACCTGCTGCCGTCTACCTGCGGTCTCGCGGCCAGGAGGTGAATACCTATGAGTCGGCCAAGGAGGGTTTACTTGCCCTTGACCGGGATGAAATAGAAGTTTTCGTGCACGATGCGACGGCCCTGCACCATCTTTCGCGGGTGTATCCGAACCTCCGCGCCTACATCCAGCCGACGGATGCGCGCCCCGAGGCCTACGCCTTCGCCGTGCGGGACGACAGCCAGCTCTACGAACCGCTTAACCAGGCCGTTATCGAATTCACAACCACCAGCGACTGGCAGAGCGTAGTTTCCTCCTACGACGATGGTTCCCGCTCGGCATCCGGCTCGCGGGAATAAAGCTAGCCGCCCGTATGCAGCGTTACCCCCCGACATCCGACCGAAGCCTGACCGTATTCAGTGCAGCGGATCACCTGCTGATTGAATGGGCCAGCGAAGTGTCCGCACCGGATACGACCACCGCCGTCTACCACGATCGCTTTGGTGCCGTGGCCCTCAGCGTGCCTGACGGGGTGGTTTTCTTCAGCACCTTCCACAGTCAGGAGGAGGCCTTGGCCCGCAACGCCGGACAGCGGAAAATCCCCATCCGGACGGTGCTCGATAAAGCGCCGGAATTTATCGACCGAGCCCTGATACGAATCCCTAAGTCGCTGGACCTGTTTGAATTCTACCTACAGCACGTTGTCCGGCACGCCTCGCCGGGGACCCGGATAGCGGCCGGATTCATGACGCGCCATTTCACACCGCGATTGCTCGAGATCGCACAGCGTTATGCTGGCAAAGTCAGTCAGACGAAAGCCAAGAAAAAAGCCAGGCTACTGCTCTTAGCAGATTTAAAAGACGGCGGCGGAGCGCAGGTAAAAAGCCTTCGCGTTAAATACGGAGACAAGCAATACGAGCAACTTCCCGGGGTTTTCGCTGCTAATGGCGTTGACATGGCCACCGCATTTCTTTTGGATAACTGGCCGTCCGTTTCTTTGCCAACCACCATTTGCGACCTGGCCTGTGGAAGCGGGATTATCGGCGACCAACTGCTGAGCCGATACCCCGGTAGCACGCTTACCGCCCTCGATGATTCCGTTTTAGCCGTCGCAAGTGCCCGGATCAATCTAGAGCCCTTGCGGTCACGGGTGTACTACGCGCACACCCTTGATGACATCGATGGTAATAGTCAGGACCTGATCGTAACGAATCCCCCCTTTCACTTTGGGTTCGAGCATAATATAGACGTCAGCCTCGGCCTGTTCCGACAAGCCAGGGAAAAACTGCGACCCGGGGGGGCACTGATCGTCGTAGCGAATCGGCACCTGAACTACGCGACTCACCTGACCAAATGGTTTCGGCAAGTGGACACAGTGGCCGAGAATGAAAAATTCGTCGTTTATGTATGCCGCAGCGACGCATAAAGCCGATCTCGTCTCAGAAGGATTTGTAATCCGTCAGGTAGGATAGGTTCGCGCCAAAGTTGGGGGTGTAGCCCCTTAAAATTTGCCACCGCCACTTGAGCAGGGTGCCGAAACTGAGGCGCCAAAGCCGCCGGCATTGCTTCAGATAATTAACGACCGCACGACGCTGGCCCAATGCGAGTAGCCGGTCGGCCAGTAACATGTTGGGGCCGAAGGTATGAAGCTGCGGGGAGCCAGGGGTCTTGGCGGAGGATAGGAGATAGTCGGTAGCCCGATCGATACGACCGTTCTGTAATTCGACCAAACCGAGGAGGGTGTTAGCCTGGTGGATAGCGTTTCCGTAATTCCAGCTGTCTCGGTTATTTTCGGCCAGGTCCAGGTAGACAAGCGCCATAGCACTCACCGAATAATAATCGCGTTTCGCGTAGGCTTTCAGGAGGCAGCGGCCGAGCTGAACAAATTCAGATTCCATGATACAGGCTTAGGTGGCATAATCAACTACCCTTAGAACAGCACAATTTCCCTTGAGATTGCACGGTCGTAAAATTATCCTGTAAAAACGGAAGAATACGTTCTTTTGTAAGGTGAAATTTAAAAAATGGCGAATTACCCGAAAGATTTTGGATCGAGCAGGTAAGTCAGATTTGCGCCAAAATTTGGCGTGCGGCCCCGGCGTATTTCAAATTTCCACTTCCAGAGCCGGCCGAAACTGAGCTTCCAGAGTTTGCCGCAGTAGGTTAGGTAATCGAGTACGGGGGATATACGGCCATGCTCGAGGAGACGCTTGGCAAGCATCATATTCGGTCCCATGCCCGCAAGTTGGGGCGAAGAAGGGATAAGGGCGGAGGCAACCAGATGCTCTTCGGCCTGGGGCAGGTTTCCATTCTCCAGTTCGAGAAGTCCGAGTACAGTGTTGGCCTGGTGTACGGCGTTCCCGTAGTTAGGACTGTTGCGGTGAAGCTCGGCGGCCTGGAGATATTCGCGGGCCAGGCGGCGAACGCTCTGACGGTCGGCTTGGGCGTAAGCGCGCAGGAGATGAACGCCGCGCATCACGAAACGATTTCCGCTGGGAACGACGGCTTGCGCCGGCGGCGCCATTAGGTTCTGGTTGATCATGAGCAGATGTCTGTGCAATTATATCGCTCCTGAACAATCGAAAATTGCCCGTTAAGATAAAAAGTCGACCTCCCTTTAATTCCGCCAGGGAAGGGTTCGGTACCGTTCGTTTTTGCGAAAGTCGTCCGGTACCACGGAAAGTATGGCCTTTCTCAGTTCCAGTAGTAGGGTCTCGCGGCTCATATTGCGGTTGACCACTAAGCTAACCTCCCGACTGGGCTGTGGATCGGCGAAGCGCCGGGTGAAGTCCGCGTCGGTGTGTGGATTAACCGATAGCTCGGGGATAATGGTGTAACCGATATTCTGGCGGACCAAATTTTTCAGGGTTTCTACCGTACCCGCCTCGAAGTGGAAGTTACCGCTGGAGGGTACCGGGCTTTCCCCGCAAAGATTCAGAACCTGATTGCGAAAGCAGTGGCCCTCCTGAAGAATCCACAGATCTTTGCGGTTGACGTGGTCCGGTCGTAAGGGTGACTGGTTCAGGATGGCTTCCCCCGCGGCGGCATAAATAAGGAATGGCTCGTAGAAGAGGGGAATCTCGCGCAGTTGTCGCTCTTCCAGGGGCGTGACCAGTAAGCCAATGTCCAGGTCGCCCCGGCGAATCTCTTCAATGATGGCTTCGGACTGCATCTCCCGGAACCGAAGCTGGGTATCCGGGAACTGGGTGGAAAAGGCCTGAATGAAGCGCGGCAGGAGGTAGGGGGAGAGGGTCGGAATGACCCCTACTGAAAAGATGCCTTCCATACTGTCGCTGTGACTGGCTACTACCATTTCCAGGTTATTGACCTCCTCCAGGACCACCCGGGCGTGGGCCACGATGCGGTGCCCGACCAGGGTCGGCTGAATGGGGTTGGTACTCCGGTCGAAGAGCACTACGCCCAACTCATCCTCCAGTTTCTTGATCTGTAGGGTGAGCGTGGGTTGGGCAACGAAGCAGGCCCGGGCGGCCTTGCCAAAATGCCGCTGCTCGTCGAGCGCGATCACGTAGCGGAGTTGTTGCAAAGTCATGGGCTTGCCTCGATTCGATAGCTAAGGTAAATCAAATCCAAAATTAATTAATAAAGTCAATCGAAACCTCGGCCCGTCACCTCCGTTTCAACGGACATATTACCTGCGCACCGCCGCCCCAAGCCGGCCGTGCCGAATGCACTTTTATCAAGATCATAAATCTCGTTCTGACATGACGTCAACCGACCAACTCTTTCAGGCTATTCGGGAAGGCAATGCCTCGACGGTTCGCTCCCTTTTACAGGAAGACCCCGCTCTATTGAAGGTCACGGATGCCCGTGGCTCGACCCCTCTTTTGCTTGCCGCCTACCTGGAACAGGATGAGGTGGCCAGGGCCCTGGTGGAGAGCGGCGCCGAGGTGGACGCCCGGGACGGTGCCGGCAACACCCCTTTGATGGGGGTCAGTTTTAAAGCGTACCTGCCCATCGCTCGCTACCTGGTGGATCAGGGCGCGGACGTCAATGCGACGAATCCCATGGGAATGACGCCGTTAATCTTCGCGGCCACCTTCAACCGGCCGACGATGGCCGATCTGCTCCTGGAATCCGGAGCGGACTTGTCCATTCAGGATAAGCAAGGGATGACCGCTGCCGATCATGCCCGCAAGCAGGGATTCGCGAAATTGGCCCAGCGGCTCAGCGTGACTTCGTAGGATAGGGCTTGCTGCGCTGACAAAGTTGCAGCGGAATCCCCCACGGATCGCGAAGCATGACCAGGTGAGTCCCGGTCTCCGGTTGCTGTTCTTCAACTAGCGTGGCGCCCTGCTTCAGCAGTTGGTCCCGTAAGTCGGCGGCATTGCCGGTTTGAAACGCGAAGTGAAAGGTGAGCGGTTTTCGCTCCGCGAAGCTATCGACCGGAGCGGCTTCATTGTAATAGACTTCCAGGAAGGTACGGCCCGTGGTGTCAGCAAGGAAGGTGGTGAACTTTGGAGCATCGGCCTGACTGAGGATCTGCGCCCCGAGGTGGCTGACGTACCAGTCGGCAAGATCGCGCGGGTCAGGGACGTTGAGGGCAAAGTGTTCGAAGTGTACGCTCATGGCTGGCTGTTGTGGCGGAACAAAGCTAAGCCGACGGCCGCTATTGATGCACTACTTTGAGCCCGAGGGCAACCTGGCTCGCCTGGAAACCATTATCCCGACGGTACAGACTGAAGTTCAGGTCGACGCTTTTCAGCCCCCACCCGAACAGGCTACGGTCGGTGAGGATATCGAGGTAACTGACCCCGAGACTGAACTGGTTAGCCTGGAAATTCGAAAGGTCGTAATCGGAAGTGTAAAAGGTCTCGGTCGAGAGGTGTTCGTCGAAGCCGGCGAAGTATTCCGCGGCTGTCTGAGTGTAGTACCGGTATCCAGGAATGATGCTGAAGTAGCTCCCGAATTTTATGGGAAGCTCAACGTTCAGGGTATGGGAGCCCACGGACCAGTCATCCGTGTAGTAGCGATAAAAACTCCGGACTACGAAGCGTTGATTCAGGTAATAATGAAGTCGTCCTCCGAGGGCCAGTTTATTGCGTGTGGAGGGAAGCCGCTCGATGTCTTCGGCGAGGAAAAAATCACCATCCCCCACGGCAATTTCCGCGATATCCGCGAAATATACCCGCTGGAACGGGGTGGATAACAGTCCTTCCTGGCGGACCAGGTCCATGGAAAACACGGCCTGGGCCCGGCGACTCAAAAGCTGGCTGAAGTTGACGCCGAGGTTGTAGCTATTCCGACCGGTTTCGTCGAGGAGATCGTCTCGGCCACGTAACTCGATGGGGTAAATCAGTTTCCAGTTGTCGAGGTAGGCGCTGCCGTGGACGGTCAGCTCCGTATTCTGCTCATTCATCAACCGGGTATAGCTGCCTCCGAGCCCAAAGGAGCGGTAGTCGTACTCGTTGGAAAAGGAGAGCGTACCGGAGAGGACATTGTTGCGGTCGTCCGAGCTGTGGGCGTAGGTTACGGTCCCGTTGATCCACGTATCGCTGCCCGATGCGCCGGATGATGCCTGGAAAACATTGGGTTCGCCACCGCCATCGAAGGGATCGATGTTGCTGGAGGAAGCGGAGGAATAAGCGGATACGCCGAAGCTGGCCGTGAGGACATCGTCCTCATTCAGGGGTAGGGCCAGAATGACCGTCGGATGCGCGTCGGTCAATTCTTCCGTGCCGCGACCCCCGGTGACTGCCGCGTTGTTACCGTCTTGCTGGTAATAGCTGGCCAACACTTGCAGTTCGGCCGCCTCCAGTACGCGCTTCTTGTAGGTATCCGAAGTAGGCGTGGTCACCTCCTGCGCAGACAGGAATGCCGAGCAGAGGACCACGGTAAGGGCTACTGTGTATCGGAAACTGGGTATACCCTTTCGATTAATTACACCCACAGCCTCCACCGGTTTTACCGCCATTGGCCCCGGAGGCCGCCTCGCGGTAGGATTGAAAATTGCCTTGCTGAACTTCGATACCGGTAGGGGAGAGGGCCATGTCCGGGTCGTTCAATTGCACCATCTCATATCCTTTGACGGCAACGCAGGACGAGAGACAGGCCGCGCAGACCAGGGCGATCAGAATTTTAATCATGCTGGGTGAAGTTTTGGAGGTCAATGCCCGACGAGGAATGTACCTGATTTCCCGCGTCGACGATGATAACGTCAACGCCCGGCAGTTGGTCGATGAAATCGATGCCAATTTCCGGACCCATCACGAATATACTGGTGGCCAGGGCGTCGGCCAGTTCGGCCTTGGGTGCGAAAACGGTCGCACTGACGATGCCGGTAGCGGGGTAACCCGTCCGTGGATCGATGATATGCGCATACCGTATACCATTAAAGGTTACGAATTTTTCGTAGTCGCCCGAAGTCACTACGGCCCGGTTGTCGACCGGTAGCCAGGCGAAGGCTTTCGCTTTATTGAGGGGGTTGGTGATCGCCACCAACCAGTCTTTTCCGTCGGGTTGCTTCCCCCAGGCGGTGAGGTCACCGGAGGCGTTGATGATACCGGCCTTGACGCCCTCCGCTTCCAATAGAGCCCGGGCCCGGTCGGCGGCGTAGCCTTTCCCGATGGCGCCGAACCCGATCTTCATACCCGCTTCGGGTAAAAAGATACTGTGGGCATCATCGTCAAACTGCATGCGACGATACCCTACGCGCGATACGGATGCGGCGATGGTGTCCGGAGGCGGGAGCTCGGTCATGCTGCCGTCGAAGTGCCACACTTTATCCATCGAAGCGTAGGTGATGTCGAAGGCCCCGTCAGTTAGCGTACTGATGCCAACAGAACGGCGAATCAGATCGTATAACTCGGGATCGACCACTACGGCCCGCTCCCCGGCCCGGCGATTAATCTCGGAAGTCTGCGATGCGGGATCCCAACTGGAAATGAGGCCTTCGATGCGGGAGATTTCCCCCACGGCCATATCCAGGTAGCGCTCGCCCGCCTCGGCGTCTTCGGCCACGACCGTCAGATCGAACCGGCAGCCCATCAATGTAAGCGTGCGATGATAGCTGCTGTCCGCCTGGGCGGACAGACCGGATGTCGCTATCCAGGCGCTGATCAGCAGTATGCGGAACATCAGGGGACGAAGCTTTCCAAAATTTCCAGGTATTCCGTCGGGCTTAGTTTTTTGTAGCCTGTTTGGCCGAGTACTTCTCCCTTTGGGTCAAGCACGACAACCAGGGGAAAAGCACCCCTTTGGTTGTAGCGTTCGGCTAACTGCGCGTTCTTTTCGGTGAGCTCGTCACTCAGCTGATTCTCCTTCTTGCGCGGAAAATCGGCGCGGTAGAACACGAATTCCTCGGCGGCCTTCTCCTGAAAGGACGCATCCTGCCAGATATCCCGGTCCAGCTTGATGCAGGGCGCGCACCAATCGGAACCCGAGAAGACGAGTACGACCTCTTTATTTTCTTCGGCGGCGGTTTGCAGGGCGTCATCGTAATCAGTCGCCCATTGCTGGGCGGAAGCGGCGAACGATAACAGCAGGAAAAACGTGCAGATTACAGCTTTCATAATGCACTACATTAATGTGGGATATAGACAGAGGCCGGCTCTAAAAGATTGGTCGGGCCACCTATTTTAAAGGAGTTTAACACGCTTCCCCATCGTAGGTCCTTATGCAACCCCCCGGCCAGCTGACGGGTTAGTATACTTCATTATCCGACGTATGCCGTATCTCGCTTTTCCCCAGATTTTAGGAGGTTACACGCCCACCGCGTGGCTCGTTTTCGCGGCTATCGTAGTGGTCGTGCTGCTAATCATCCGGTACTTCTACCTGATTCTCCGCGAAGAGTAGAGCGGAAGGAAGGTTACTGACCCATTGGGATCTCCTCCCATTCTCCGGTGGCCATCTCCGGTATGCCATCCAGCTGGCTGTAGTGCCGGGGCATGGCCTGACTTCTCCGGTAACGAACCGGTGGCTCTACGGTATAGTCGGTGACGGTTTCCGTCAGGCGGTAGCTCGGGTCCACGGCGAATTCGAGGATACGGGTCTTCAGGTCCTTACCGGTCTCATCAGTTAGAATGTAATTAGTCTCGTATCCGTATTCCCCCACCTCGGTGCGCTGAATGGCCAGTTGCTGTCCGTCCTTGTTGTATACCCGCCGGGTGCGGATGGCATCTCCGCCGCTGGTTTCCGTCACCGGTGACGCGTCCCAGGACCGCAAGTCGAACCGCCCGAAGTAAGGCAGTTCGAAGTTTTCCGCGCTACGGTAGCCCATGACCCGTTGCTCGCCGCTCCGCAGGATAGCTCCCCCGTACACCCAGCCCGTTAGGTTGTCGGCCGTACGGACCTCGCGCCAGGGCTCTTCGAAAACGATACCGCGCATGACGAGTACCTCCGCTTCCTCCGATTCTTTTCCGGTATAGGTCAATGGCGTACCCGCGGCGACCTGCGTGACGATTTCCGCACCCCGCTTCGGTTCGGCGCGGACGAACAGTCCGTCTACCCAGGCGGTCATTTTATCGCCTGCTTCCGGTTCCGGCTGGCTCGCCGCTTCCGGTACGGTATCTCTGGCTTCCGTCGTAGCGGGCTCGGTTTGCTCCGTTGGCTCATCCGCGTCGGAGCCGCAGCCCAGAAGTGAAAGAAACAGACAAGAGAGGAGGAATGCAGTACGCATGTGAAGCATAGGGGTATGGCCTTTACGGGGCGCAAACTTAATCACTGGTTTTCAACTCCGGACCGTTGGTTATCATACACTCGGCAGATCAGGCGGTCGAATACGACGGGACTGTCAGCCCTTTCAGAAGAGGCGGGCGGACTATCCGGCAATACGCCCGGACGTGGTAAACGCTAGCGAGCTTCTACAACGAACCAGGGGTGACACGATATACGCGCCACCCCCGGCCGGGTAAAAACAAATTTGGTTAATGGGGCTGAGATTAATAGTCGTCGTTCTGGGTAATATTGGGGTTGTTGTCCAGTTCCGCCCGGGGAATCGGATTGATCAGTTGGGGGTTATTCCAACTCACTTCTTCGGTTTCGAACGTGCGGTACTTGGTCCAGCTGCGTTGCCGGCGCATCAGGTCGAAGACCCGGTCGCCCTCAAAGGCCAATTCCTTGCGTCGCTCATCCAGGATGGCATCGATGAGATCGTCACCGCTTAGATCGTCACCGGAGAAAGCGGCATCGCGCTTTGCGGCGACGGCGGTTAAGTCAGCGATTGCCCCTGACTCATCGTCAAGTTCGGCACGTGCTTCCGCCCGAATCAAATAGATGTCGGAAAGGCGAAGGATCTTGACGTAATCCTCCCCGGTTTCACCCTCCGGGTATTTTCCTTCGGGAAACAGGGCGTCTTTCTCCCCGTCGGCGCGGTCGCCCCGAATAAGGAACTGCCTGCGGTAGTCCGTTTCGCTATACGCCTCGAACAGGTCCTCCGTGGCCAGCACGTCGCCGTATCCATCCTGGTCGATGATGCCGCCGATGGAGTTGGTCCCGGAATTATCGGTAGGGGAAAACGACAGCGCGAAGATGTCTTCACTACCGAATACCGATCCCCAGGATCCGAACCACTCATCGGCGGAAGCGTAGAGGGTGTAGTCGCCGCTTTCAATAACCGAGGTGGCCATGGCTTCGGCTTCCGTCCAGTCTTCCTCGTACAATTTCACCTTGGCCAGTAGCGCGCGGGCGCCGTTGACGGAAAAGCGCCCGTCGGTATCTTCGGTCATCAAGCCGATAGCGGCCTCCAGATCCGCGGTTACCTGGGCGTAGCCGGCAGCCACCGATTCCCGGGCGGGCGTCACGATCTCACCCGTGGTGCCCTCATTATTGAAGGGAACGCCGGCGCTCGCGCCACCGTCGGAAGAATAGGGTGGGGCGAAAAGCCGAAGCAGGTTCCAGTAGTTGAGGCCCCGGATAGCGTAGGCCTCGCCCAGTAACTGGTTCGCCTCGTCTTGCTCGGAGGAAAGAAAGGTGGTTTCGGGAACGCGGGTAATGATATTGGACGCATTGACCACCACGGCGTAGTGGCTCGACCATTCACTGGCTACCCGGCCGTTGCCATCGGTTAGCCCATATTCGTCAAAGCCGAGAAAGCGGCCCGCGTTTTTGCTGCTGATGTAGGCGTTATCGGCGCGAAGGTCGGGGATCAGCGGAAGGTCCCATCCGTAGATGTTGGCCCCCTGCATCCGGCTGTACAGCCCATTGACGGCGGCGTTCAGGGAATTGAGGTCTTCGACGGCGTTGTCGATCGAAAGCGATTGCTGGGGCGTCTGCTCCAAAAACTCGTCGGAACAGGCCGAAAAACAGAACAGACCCATTCCCAGCGTTAGGGCGGAAATTGAAAGTTTCATAAAGCTTATATGTGATAGTGGGGAGTGGGGTTAGAAGGAAAGGTCAAGGCCGAAGGTGACGGTCCGCGGGATGGGAATTTCCTGGTCGATCTGGCCGTCGGAGTCGGTCCGCGGATCGCGTTCCAACCGGTCGTCCTTGGTGAAGATGGCCAGGTTGCTGGCCTGGGCGAACACCCGCACGTTGCCCATCTTGAGGGGGTTGCGGAGCGAGGCCGGCAGGGAGTAGGACAGCACAACGTCACGGATCGACAGGTAACTGCCGTCGTAGAGGAAGCGGGTCGACCGGGACTGCGAACTGCGGTTGTCGCCCAGAATAAACTGGGGGGTATCCGTTACGTCACCCGGTTGTTGCCAGCGTCGATTGTAGATGGAGCGGGCCAGGTTTCCGGTGGTGGAGAATCCGCGTTGTCCGTCGGTGTGGGTATAGCTGGACCACACGTGTAGGATCTGCGAGCCCCAATTGTAATTCAGCTGCACGGCCAGGGACACCCCCTTGAAGCTGAAGGTATTACGCATTCCGCCGTAGAAACTGGGGTCGGCGGCACCGTGCTCGTACAGTTCGGCGTCGTTGTATTCGGTGGTCGTTTCCGCTTCCGTCTCGTCAATGTACCAACGGGGTTCGCCGGTTTCGGGGTTTACGTTGGCGTATCCGCGCATGTACCAGGTGTTCCATGGTTGACCCACCGCCCGGTAGTAGGATCCGTCCGCGAAGTCGCCCTCCGGCAACGCGATAACCTCGTTCCGGTTGCGCGTAATGTTGAAACTGGTCGTCCAGGTAAACCCGTTGCTGGGGCTAAGAACGTTCTGGGTTTCCAGGCTGACCTCGATGCCGCGGTTTTCGAGCTCGCCGATGTTGGAGTTGATCTCCGAAACACCGTTCACCCGCGATACCGGACGCTCGAAGAGCAAAGACGAGGTACGGCGGGAATACAGGTCGACCGTCAGGCTGACCCGGTTGAAGAGACCCAGGTCCATCCCTACGTTAAAGGGTTTGTTGACTTCCCACGTGAGCATGGAATTGGCCAGCTGATCGAGCAGGATGCCGGGGTTACCCATATAGTCGTCCCCCGTACCGTAGAGCCCGCGGGAGGCAAAGTTGCCAATGCCCGCCTGGTTGCCGTTTTGTCCGTAGCTGCTGCGCAGCCGCAGTTGATTGATAATCCGGTTCCCGGCCAGGAAATCAAAGCGTTCGAGGTTAATGCCCACGCCGAACGAATAAAAGTTGGCGTAGCGGTTGTCCGCCCCGAAACGGGAGGATCCGTCGCGGCGGTAGGTCCCGTTGGCGTAGACCAGTCCTTTGTAGTTGTAGTTGCCCATGAAGAAATAGCCCACCAGGCTGTTGGTGGTCTTCGACTGACCGGCGCCTACCGGATTGGAACCGTTATCCAGCGTTGTCAGGCTGGGGAAAGCGAAGTTTTCACTGGTGGCTTGGGTGAAGTCGCGATCGAATTGTTGCGCTTCCATCCCCAGGGTCAGATCGATGCCGTGGGCGTCGTTGAATCGTTGACGGTACTTCAGCATGTTCCGCGCCATCCAGTTGTTGCGCATGTCGTGGTCCGATTCGGCGTATCCGTTACTCGATGCACCGGTGCCGAAATCCGGAATGAAGAAAGTTTCGTCGCTGCCCCGGATGGAGTTGTAGCTGAAAAACGGCTCGTAGGTCAGTCCATCGATGAAGGGAAGGTCGACCACGGCGCTGATTGATCCGAGCAGGTTGAGGATGTTTGACTTTCGCTTGTTGAGTGTGCTCTCCCCGACGGGGTTGTAGCCCGAGTTAATGCCGATGTTATAGGACCCATCTTCTTCGTATACCGGTTCGACGGGCACGAAGCGGAAAATGGAACGTACGGGGTTCGCGAAGGCGCCAGCGTCGGCAACCGTACGCTGATCGGTGTAGGACAGGCTGGTATTCAGGTTCAGTTGGAACCAGTCGGTCATATCCGAGGTGAGGTTAAGGCGCGAGCTGTAGCGTTCGAAACCGGTACCGATGATGGTACCGTCGTTGTTCTGGTAGCCGGCACTCAGGAAATAGCGCGACTGGTCGGTCCCGCCACTGGCCGATACGTTGGCGTTAGTGAAACTGCCCTGCTGGGTGATCGCGTCAAACCAGTCCGTATCGACGGATGGGTCGTCTATGCGGTCGGCAATGATTTCGTTCGCCTCGGCTACATCGGCCGCATCGCCGGCGTTGATGAGGCCTTCGCGAATCAGCTCGAGGTATTCCGATGAATTCAGGGGGCGGATTTTGTCGGCGAGGGAGACGTTCGAGAATCCGGACTGGACGTTTACGTCCACGCGGGTGGCGCCGGCTTTACCTTTTTTGGTCGTGATGACGATGACGCCGTTCGCCCCACGAGATCCGTAGATCGCGGTAGCCGAGGCATCCTTCAGTACCTGAATGTCTTCGATGTCCTGCGGATTCAGACCGGCCAGGGGAGTGCTCGTCGTACTTTCATTGCCGACGTTGCCGGTAAAGACGGGGATACCATCGATGACGTACAGCGGGCTGGAACTCGCGTTGATCGATCCGAGACCGCGAATCTGTACGGACTGGAAGGCACCGGGCTGACCGCTACCCTGGGATACCTGAAGACCGGCTACGTTGCCCGCCAGACTCTCCTGGAAGTTGGTCCGGGGTACGTTTGCGAAGTTTTCGGGAAGCACTTTAGTGGCGGCGCCGGAAAAGGTACTGAGGTCCTGACTGCCGTATCCGTTATCCACTACGACCACCTCCTGCAGCAATTCGGCGGAAGGCGATAATTCGATTTCCAGGTAGGGATTTTGTGATGTAATATCGAAAGTCTGTGAACCGAAGCCGGTGTAGGAGACGATGAGCGTCGCCTGGTTGCGTGGGATGTCCAGTGTAAACAGGCCGTCAATGTCGGTCACGGTACCGGTGGAGGTACCCTCGATTAAAATGCTGGCACCTATTACGGAGGTGCCTTCATTGTCCGTGATCAGACCGGATGCGGTAAACTGCGCGTGGCTCACCGCCGAGAGCAATAGGAAGAGGGGAACCAGCAGACTGCTGGGTGTTGTTCGAAGTTTCATGACTGGCAAGTGATTAGGGGTTACGAAGACTAAAATTGTTCGCGGGGGTGGGGCGAACTCGCTATGGCGGAAAAGTAGAACACAAAGGGTGCTAACCCATATCTGGGGATGATAAAGCAGGTGTAATTTGGGACGTACTTTGTGAGCGCTAAGCTTTGAGAGAGGAGCGATACACCCAGTAATCAAGCCAGATAAAGGAACATATCTTGTGATCGCTAATCTGATTTTTGGCGGCCTCTTTTATCCTGCGCTCCGCCGCAAAAACGTTTTGCCGGGCAAGCCGTTATTGCAGCATGAAGACGGAAGATTTCAAGCGTATCGCCGACACCGTACCGCGCCAGCCGGGCGTGTACCGCTTCATCGACGCCGAAGACCGCATTCTGTACGTGGGGAAAGCCAAGATTTTGCGCAATCGGGTGGCCAGCTACTTCGGAGACCGTAAAGACCGCCTCAATCGGACCCGGGTGATGGTGAAGAACGCCGCCCGTCTGGAGTTCACCATCGTGGAAACCGAGGCCGATGCCCTGCTACTGGAAAACGCGCTGATCAAGACGCACCAACCGCGGTATAACGTCAACCTGAAGGACGATAAGAACTACAGCTACATCTGCATCAAGAACGAGCGTTTTCCACGCGTCTTCATCACCCGGCAGGTGCGGCGAGACGGGAGCTATTACTTCGGTCCGTACACCAGCAAGGGGCGGCTGAAGATCATCTTGGACCTGGTCAAAACGCTCTTCCCCCTGCGCACCTGCAACCTGAATCTGAGCCCGGAGAACATTGCCGAGGGGAAGTTCAAGGTGTGCCTGGAATACCACATCAAGAATTGCGAAGGCCCCTGCGTCGGCGAAGAAAGCGAGGAGTCCTACAACGAGAAGATCGAGCAGGTCAAGAATATCCTGAAGGGCAACTTCGCGGAGGTGAAGCGGCACTTCCAGGCGGAGATGGAAGAACTGGCCGAGAATCTCGAGTTCGAGCGGGCGCAGCAGATCGCCGATAAACTGAAGGCCTTCGAAAAGTACCAGAGTAAGTCGACCATCGTCAGCACCAGCATCCGCGACCTGGACGTCTTCGGGCTGGCCATGGACGAAAAAGAGGCCTACCTCAACTACATCAAGATCGTTAACGGGGCCGTCATCCACACCCACACCCAGGAGATCGAGATGAACCTGGACGACGACGAGGAAAGTCTGCTCAGCTACGCCATCCCCGAGCTGCGGGAGCGCTTCAACAGCATCGCGCCGGAGATCATCCTGGCCCACGAGCTGGATTTGAGTGGTATTGAAGCCACCGTGACCGTCCCGAAAATCGGCGACAAGAAAAAACTGCTCGAACTAAGCGAGAAGAACGCCAAGTACATGCTCCTACAGCGAAAGAAGGCTCGCATCAGCCACGCCAACCGGCAGACGCCCGCCGAGCGCATTTTGAAGCAAATGCAGAGCGATCTACAGATGGACGAGTTGCCGATGCACATCGAATGTTTCGATAACTCGAATATTCAGGGGAGCAATCCCGCCAGCGCCTGCGTGGTCTTTAAAAATGCAAAGCCGAGCAAGAAGGACTACCGCCACTATAACATCAAGACGGTGGTGGGCCCGGACGACTTCGCGAGCATGAAGGAGGTCGTCCACCGGCGCTACCGCCGCCTAATGGATGAGGGAGAGCCGCTGCCGCAGTTAGTTATTATCGACGGCGGCAAGGGCCAGCTGAGCCACGCCATGGAGAGCATCGACCTGCTCGGGCTGCGTGGGAAGATGACGGTGGTCGGCATCGCCAAACGCCTCGAGGAGATCTACTTCCCGGACGACCCGGTGCCCCTCCACATCAACAAAAAATCCGAGTCGCTCCGCATCATTCAGCAGGCGCGCGACGAGGCCCACCGCTTCAGTCTGCGCCACCACCGCAACAAGCGCAGCAAGGGCATGATCCAGACCGAGCTGACGAACATACCCGGAGTGGGGGAGAAGACCGTCCAAAAACTCATCAGCCACTTCGGAAGCACCAAAAAGGTCAAGAACGCCCTGGCCAGCGAGATTGCGGAGGTCACCAACCTGAGCACGGCCAAGAAGGTGCTGGATTACTTCCGGCGGCAGGAGGTAGCGGCTGGGGAGGTGCCTAAGGATCGGGGGTAGGTTTTAGGGGATAGGGGATAGGTTATAGGGGAAAGGGTGGCGCCAGGTTGCCTACGATCTACCTGCTATATCCTATATCCTATTCCCTACCCACTACCCCCTAAAGCGCATCCTCCAGCCGTACCGGGAAGGTGAACGGATCGAAGCCCCACAGCCAGGGCAGGAGGAAGTATACGAAGAGCAGGATGACCACGATCGAGGCCACGTTCATCCAGATACCGCGGCGGACCATGTCGGGAATGCGCAGGTAGCCCGAGCCGAAAACTACGGCGTTCGGTGGGGTGGCGACCGGGAGCATGAACGCGCAGGAGGCGGCGACCGTGGCCCCGACCAGAAGTATATACGGGTGCACGTTCAGCGTCAGGGCCATTGGCGCTAGGACGGGCAGCAGCATCGCGGTAGTGGCCAGGTTCGAGGTGATTTCCGTGAGGAAGTTCACGCTGGCCACGATGATGAGCAGGAGGACGAAAAGGCTCATCCCGTCCAGCAGGGCGAGGCGGCCGGCGATCCAGGCGGCGAGGCCGCTGGTCTCGAAGCCGGAGGCCAGGGCGAGTCCGCCGCCGAACAGCAGAATAATCCCCCAGGGAAGTTGCACCGCTTCTTCCCAGGTGATCAGCATCCGCTCGCGATTCTTGGTGGGAAGTAGAAAGAGCACGAGGCCGGCGGCAATGGCGATGATCGTATCGTCCAGCGCGGGCAGGAAGCGGGTAAGGATAAGGGAACGGAGGATCCAAAGGAGCGCGGTGGTGACGAAGACCACCAGCACGATCCGTTCCTCGTAGCGTACCGGGCCAAGCTCCCGCAGCAAGCGCCGTACCTCTTCCCGACCACCGGGGAAATCGCCGCGCTTAAATGGGAAAGCGATGCGCGTCAGGTAGAACCAGCAGATGAAGAGCAAGGTAGCGGATACCGGTACCCCGAATTTCAGCCACTGCGCGAAGGTGATCTCCACGCCGAAGGTTTCCTCGACCACCCCGGCCAGTACCAAATTGGGGGGCGTGCCGATCAGGGAAGCGATGCCGCCGATGGAGGCGGAATAAGCGATGGCCAGCATCAGGCTCTTCCCGAAGCGCTGGTTCTCGTCTTCCTCCGTCGCGGGGTTGTCGCGCAGCTGGGTCACGATGGCCAGGCCGATCGGAAGCATCATCACCGAGGTAGCCGTATTGGAGATCCACATGGACAGCAGCGCCGTAGCCAGCATGAAGCCCAGGATGATGCGGGAGATGCTGGTCCCGGAGAGATTGATGATATTGAGCGCGATGCGTCGGTGCAGGTTCCACCGCTCGATGCCGATGGCCAGGATGAAGCCGCCGAGGTAGAGGAAAACGTATTTGTGTCCGTAGGCCGAGGCCGTTTCTTCCAGGCCTCCGGCGCCCGTGAGGGGAAAAAGTACGAGGGGAAGTAAGGCCGTCGCGCTGATCGGGATGACCTCGAAGATCCACCAGATGGCCACCCACATGGTGCAGGCCAGCACCGCGTTCGCCTCCGCGCTCAGATCGGCCGGGTGGTAGAACATGCGGACCAGCACGAAAGCCAGCGGGCCAGCGAGCAGGGCAAGCGTTTTTGGGAAATCCTTCATGGCGGTGAGTCTCCGCACAAGAAACGAAACGGCGGGCTTACCGCTATGCCGCGCTTTGGGCGGCGGAGCGCAGGTAAAGAGCAGTCGATTATCCGGCGGGTTTTTTAACGTCCCAAACCCTTATCAATCCGGAACACGTGCTTCTCAGCAGCGGTTATATACCTTAATGATAGCAACAGCAAAGGCACCCCTGGGTGCCACCATTCTGGACGATGCCGTCCACTTCAGCATCTGGGCACCCCACGCTAAATCCGTCGCCGTCACCGGCGATTTCAACAAATGGAAAAAGAAGGGCACCCCCCTGGAGCTCGCCGATGATGGCTCCGGAGAGTGGTCCGGTCTCGTTTCCGGCGTTAAGCCCGGCAGCGAATATCAGTTCGTCATCGTCGGTGCGGACGGAGAAACCCGCCAGCGGACCGACCCCCGCGCCCGCCGCGTCACTAACTCGGTAGGAAACTCTATCGTCTACGCGAATGACTTTGACTGGGAGGATGATGAGTTCACCATGCCCGGCTGGAACGAGCTGGTGATCTATGAACTGCACGTCGGCACCTTCAACGTGAAGGAAGAGGGACGGCCCGGCACGTTCGACTCGGTCATCGAGCGACTTGACTTTTTAGTAGACCTGGGCATAAACTGCATCCACGTCATGCCGGTCTGCGAGTTTGCCGGCGACTTCAGCTGGGGCTATAACCCCGCCCATCCTTTCGCGGTAGAGGAAGCCTACGGCGGTCCCGATGGCCTGAAACGGCTGGTGAAGGCCGCACACGAGCAGGGCATCGCCATCGTACTTGACGTTGTTTACAATCACTTCGGCCCCAGCGACCTAGCCCTCTGGCAGATCGATGGCTGGAGCGAAAACGATAAAGGCGGTATCTACTTCTACAACGACTGGCGCAGCAGCACCCCCTGGGGCGATACGCGTCCGGACTACGGCCGCGAAGAAGTCCGCAATTACCTCCACGACAACGCCATGATGTGGTTGGAGGAGTTCCGCTGTGACGGACTTCGGATGGATATGATTCCCTACATGCGCCACGTGAGCGGGGGAGAGGGCGACGACGACCGGCTGGAGGAAGGCTACAGCCTGCTGCGTTGGATCAACTCTTCCATCCGCGAGAAATACCCCCAGAAAATTACGGTCGCCGAAGACCTGCACGGCAACGCTTTCGTTACCGACGCGCCGGAAGACGGCGGATGCGGCTTCGGTACGCAGTGGGACGGTGATTTCGTCCACCCCGTTCGGGAAGCCATCATTACCGGGGAGGACAGCCATCGCAGCATGGAATCCCTGCAGCACGCCCTCCTTCGCCGGTACTCCGGAGACGCTTTCAGCCGGACAGTCTACACCGAGAGTCACGATGAGGTCTCCAACGGCCGGGCCCGTGTAGTCGAGGAGATCGCCGGTGAGGACGAAAAAGTGAACAACTACTACAGCGTAAAGCGGGCCGCTCTGGGTGCAGCAATGACCCTGACCGCACCCGGCGTCCCGATGCTTTTCCAGGGACAGGCCTTGCTCGAGGATAAATGGTTCAGCGATCAGGATCCGCTGGACTGGACCCGACTCAAGAAATTCGGGGGCATGCGCGATATGTACCGCGACCTCATCCATAAGCGCCGTAACCTGGAAGGGAACACGCGCGGTCTACAGGGGCAACACACCCAGGTACTTATGGCTGACGACCAGGATAAGGTGCTCGCATACTTGCGTTGGTACGACGATCCTGCCCTCGACGGCGTGCTGGTCGTGCTCAACTTCAGCAACACCACCTTTGACGGTTACGCCATCGGCGTCGACGCACCCAGCCGCTTCAAACTGGTCTTCAACAGCGATTGGTCCGGCTACAGCGACCACAATGTCGATGCGCCCACCTACGAGGATATCTCGACCGAGACCGTCGGACAGGATGGCCACGATAATCGGATCGTGATCAACCTGGGGCCTTACGGCGCTTATATCCTAGCCCTAAACGCAGCGGATTAGGCTTTATTCGCGCAGCCACTCTAAGGCATTTTTCAACGGCCGGTCGCTGACCACGTCGGGTGGTATCGCCCGGCCATATAGATGTTTGTCGCGGTCGGCGTATACGGATACCGTAAGGTTGATGATGGCTCCGTCCGGCAGGTGAAACTGGCCGTTGCTAGTTGAATAACCTCCGGTGGGTTGGCCAAAGCTGCGGCAATTGGCCAGCCCGCGAAAGGCTACCGTCACTACCTCGCCCGAACTGGTGGTATTCGGACCGGTGAGTACGGCGATTTTTGGCGTGTCCACTGGCTTGACTTCGTCTTCGACGCTGACTCGGGCTACGGAATCCAGGTAGCTGGTTCCCGCGCGGTACGACCAAGGCTCCGCCAGGTCGTCACCCGGCTTAATAAAATATCCACAGATGCCTTCTCCCAACAGCGGACCGACGCCGGCCAGCATGGGCCAGCAGTTGCCCCCGGTGTTCTCGCGGAGATCTACTACCCACCCCTTGAGGCCGGGTCGATCGAGTTGACGAATAACCGATTGGAGTGCGGAAGCGTAATACCCGAGCGTAGGTTCGTGGCCGCTATTTATGAAGGGGACGGTCAGGTAGGCAACGTCCTCATCAATCCAATGCCCTTCACTGACTACGATGGAGGTATCGGGCCGGATATCCGATTCCTGAGCCGGGTCGCCCGATGACCAACGGCTGGCCGTAGCGGGGTCCAGTAGGAAAGAATGCGGATTAATCTCCCGAAGGGCCCATTGCAGGATGGGATAGATGTCGGCCGTAAGCCGAGCATTTACGGTGAAGCCGACCACGCGTTCGTACAATATAGCCCAATCTATATCTTCCTTTCCCAGCGCGTTTTCCGAGACAATGTCAAAAAAAGTGTCCAGGTAAGTTCGGATGGTGTCCGGCGGAGCAAGTTGGGGCGGAATCAAATCTATAGACACTTCACCAAAGTTGGCTGTCCCCTCTCCGATAAGGAAGCAACCGATGCGAACCGAATCCATGCCCGCGGAA
This sequence comes from Lewinella sp. IMCC34191, assembly GCF_003390935.1. Lineage (GTDB taxonomy): Bacteria > Bacteroidota > Bacteroidia > Chitinophagales > Saprospiraceae > Neolewinella. The sequence continues at coordinate 468,334 of NZ_QNQZ01000001.1, forward strand.
GCGAGAAATCGGATGGAGACTTCCTGCCAATCCGTCTGTCCGGTCAAGCCAGGACTGGCGACGTAGTTGATCGATAGATTGCTATCCGACTTCCCATAGGCGTAAAGGAAAGCACCCTGGCCGCGTACCTCTTCGGTGCGAATCCGCGCGTTGATTTCATAAACTCCCGTTTCTTCCGCATTTACGGGGAGTTCCCGGTATACTCCACCGCTGCCGTAACCGGTAAAGGGGGAGCTAATGCGGATGACCGTGCCCCCCGAATCGGGGTCCCGGACCGCGAAAGTTGAATCGATGAGGCGGTTAGCGGTCCAGGTTGCGGCGGGAAAATCGGATATGGTCGACGTCGATGTCGATGGCGATTGAGCCAAAAGCATGCCCATTGAACAACCGAATAGTAAGATCAAGACGCAACGTACACGAGCCATGTCCCAAAATACGTAGTGCGTACCGATGACCGATCTGCAACTTCAAGACAGGTCGGATCAACTACCCTTTTGTGCTTCACGCGCACTTATCTTCGGAATCAACTGAACCCGGTTATGGTAACAAAATGTACCTTCTTCTTCCTGGCGGTAAGCTTACTCTTCCTCACCGGCTGCGCGACCGTCAGCCCGGCGGGTTTTACCGAGGAGCAACAGGTGATGATCCGCAACGGAGACGCCCAAACCCCCATGCGAGTATTCAAGATCACGAGTGAGTCGGACTCCACCCTGTTGCGAACGCCCAGCCTGCCGATACGGGTCGACAAGGACGATCCGCTACTGGAGCTCTTCGTCGACCGGCTTTTTGCGACGGTGCGGGACAGCCAGTCACTCGGGCTAGGCATCGCGGCGCCGCAGGTGGGTATTCTGAAGAACATCATCTGGGTCCAACGGCTGGACAAGGTCGAAGAGGATATGCCCTTCGAAGTGTATCTCAATCCCGAGATCGTAGAATACTCCGCGGAGAAGCAAATCAACCGAGAGGGCTGTCTTTCCATACCCAACCGCAACGCCGACTGCGAGCGATCCCAAACCATCGTTTTGGAATATGACCGGATGGACGGCAGCCACGCCCGGGAAACGGTATCCGACTTTACCGCCGTGATCTTTCAGCACGAAGTCGATCATCTCAACGGAATCCTTTACCTTGATCACCTAGCGGAACACCGGCGAGCCGTGCCTTAAAAGGGCTAAATCCGCCTTCGCGAGAAAATTAGTACGACAGGGCCGCAACCAACTTCAGGGGATGCCATTACACGGGTATGCCCCACGAACTTAGTTTGCGCGACACGGACCGGATTATCGAAATGGCCTGGGAGGATCGCACCCCCTTCGGGGCGATCGAGTACCAGTTTGGTCTTTCGGAGGCGGAGGTCATCGAATTGATGAGGCGGGAACTCAAGCCCGGCAGCTTTCGGAGATGGCGCAAGCGGGTACAGGGCAGGAAAACGAAGCACGAAGCGCTGCGCCGCGATGCAGTTGGTCGGTTCAAGTCCGACGCTCAGCGGCAGATTACCTTTAATAAGATCTCCAAGAAGAAGTACTAAGGCTTGGCCGTCCTTGCTGATGATTCAAATAGCGGCCCTGAATGCCAAGCGTTCGCCTGATGTTGAATGTCCGGTAATTATATATTTATTTAATTGATTATCAACTGGGTAGTGCACAAATGCACCGTCCTATGGTTGTTATAAGGAACTGCCCGCCGGAAGGTGATTGCCTGCGGTGGCTTTGATCATGCTTAAACCTTTTATAGATGAAACGATACACCTTTACTCTTTCCCTTTTCCTCCTAATCTTTTTGTTCACCCTCCCGCTGGCTGCCCAGCAGGTACGTGATGGCCGGGCTTTTCTAAGCGGCCAACAGGAAGTCTTACCGGTTGTGACAACCGGCAACGGAACGGTACAGCTTGACTGGACCTTCGACGGAGAGGAAGACCAGGGCACCCTGGTAGTTACCGGTTCCTTTCAGGATCTTACTTCACCCGTTGACACGGACGTTCGAGGCGGGGCGCACATCCACATCGCCTATCCCGGCCGAAATGGCGATATCGAAATTGAACTAACTCCCAGCCTCAGTCAAGATGGCCTCTCCGGTACTTTCGAACCGGAGGAGAATTCCTTTACGGTTGCGCGCACGGATTATGACGGCCTCCAACCCGGGCACGCCTATGTCAATATTCATACCGAAGCTTATCCCGGCGGAGAGATCAGGGGGAACATCGTGGAAGATGCTTACGACGCTTACTTCTACGTCAACCTGTTTGGTAGCAATCAGGTCCCATCCATCATTTCACCCGCGCACGGCGCTCTGCTGTTGGCTCTCGATGGTAATCAACTGACGGTTACGGGATCCTTTGCGGACCTCCAAGACAGCATCGCGACACGCGTAGGAGGTGGGGCTCACCTGCATCTCGGTCTACCGGGTCAGAATGGGGCAGTAGATATTCCACTAGTTGCCACCCTGAACGAAGACAACGACAGCACCGGCGGCACCTTTAATAGTGAAGTAAACACCTTTACGCTCGACGATTCCCAAATGGATGCCCTGATGTCGGGAGGCTACTATGCCAACATACACAGTGATGTGTACCCGAGCGGGGAGATTCGGGGACAGGTCCTACCGCCCGCCACCATTCTTTTCCGCGCTCATCTTTCCGGGGCCAACGACTGGCCCGTCGTTACGACCGGAGCATCCGGACAGGTATTAGGTCACTTTGTTGGTGACAGCCTTCAGGTTATCGGTTCCTTCTCCGACCTGGAAAGCCCGGTAGCCACGTCCATAGCCGGCGGTGCTCACCTGCACACGGGTTGGGCGGGGCAGAACGGTCCGGTAATTATCCCCCTGTCGCTGAATCTCAGCGCAGACTCGCTATCCGCGACTTTTAATCTTTCCGATAACGTATATAAGCCCAATGCAGACCAGATCGAACAACTGGTTGCGCGGGGTATCTACGCGAATATCCACTCCATGATGCACCCCGCCGGCGAAATTCGCGGGCAGATGCTGCCGGAGAGTCAGGCGGTTTTTACCGCTTTCCTGAACGGGAACCAGCAAATCCCGTCCGTTATTTCAACCGGACGCGGAATGGTTAAAGTGGAATGGATGGGCGACTACATCACGGCTTCCGGCAGCTTCCAGGGCCTGATGAGTGATCTAAACACCGCCATTGCCGGTGGCTCCCACCTGCACGCCGGCTACCCCGGACAGAGCGGACCGGTTGTTTACCCACTCGCGGCCAACCAGATGGATGCCGATACGGCGGGGATATATCTGCCCTCCAGCAATCGCTTTATGTTAGGCGAGGGTGGAGCGGATACGCTCACGAATCGTTTCTTCTACGCGAATATTCACTCGATCGACTATCCCGGTGGGGAGATTCGCGGCAGCGTGCTTGCCGAAGCGGAATCCTACTTTCTGGCGCCCCTTTCCGGTGCCAGTCAGCCCGACGGTGTCGTAACGGATGCAACCGGTATGGTTGCCGGCGAAGTAGTGGATTCCACGCTTACCCTGATCGGTTCCTTTAAGGACCTGGATAGCGATTTCGCGGCCGACGTTGCCGGTGGCATGCACCTGCACCGGGCCATCGCCGGATCAAACGGGTCAATCATAGCCCCCATCAACACCGAGATAAATACCGGTAACCGCAGTGGGGAAGTGCTTGCGGACAGCAACCACATCCAGATCAGTAGCGGTATGCTGGATACCCTTCGCTCGCGAATGATCTACGCCAATGTTCACACCGCGGCCAATCGGGGTGGCGCCATCCGCGGACAGATGTTGCCCCTGGCCGGATCCTACTTCCACACCACATTTTCGGGTATGAATGAACCGTCGTATGTGATGTCGACCGCGAGAGGTGGGTTGAAGGCGGAGCTCATCGATACCACACTGATGGTGTCCGGTAGCGTGACCATGCTCGAGGGCGACTTCGACGCTTCCATCGGCGGTGGAGCTCACCTCCACGTCGGCGTAGCCGGTACGAACGGTCCGGTGAGAATTCCTTTGAATGCCGATCCTTCCGAGGATCTAAAGTCAGCCACCTTTACGGTAGATGCTAACACCTTCGCACTCACCCCCGAGCAGGTCGATACCCTGCGAATGGGGATGATGTATGCCAACATCCACACGACGATGGTTCCCAGTGGAGAAGCCCGCGGACAGATGCTGGGAGAATTGAATCTTCCCCCCGCAATGAGTTCGATTCTTTCTCCCGAATCCGGGGACACGCTGACTCTGGAGGGCAACAGCAGCCAGGAATTTCGGGTAACCTACACGCCAGCTACCGATCCGAGTGGGGACATGGTAGTGTACATCTGGCAGCTTGCTACCGACGAAAATTTTGACGACGTGATCTTCGCGGCTAACACCGGACAGGATACCTTCTTCGTGACCGACATTGGTACCGTGGACGTTCTTCTCGACAGTGCCGGAGTGGCCATGGCCGATTCCGCTACGGTGTACCATCGCGTCCTCGCCAGCGACGGCAGCAACTACCGGCCCGGGGAAGCCAGCACGGTACGTTTGGTACGTGGTGAATTGGTAGGCGTACGGAATTTCATCCCCGCAGGATTCACCGGTCGCCTGTATCCCAACCCGATCGGGGCAGGCCAGCAGTTGACCTACGAGCTCAATACCGATGAGCTGTTCAACGGCCGGCTGATGATCTTTAACCAGATCGGCCAACTGCGTCGGGAGATAGATGTCTCCGTCAATGGCGACCGGACGGTATACCCCATCGAAACCGCTGATCTCTCTGCCGGACAGTACTTCGTCACCCTGCGTAACGACGACGGTCAACTGGTACAGACGCTACGGTTTATGCTGCAGTAAGGGAACACATGTAACCCCATCGTTAAAGACCGCTGCGCCGACGAAATCCTTCGTCGGCGCAGCGGTCTTTTAATTACTACCGGCCCGGGAGATTGTGAAAGCCTTTCTACGCAGGCAGGCAGTCATCATTGTTTGATGACGCTGGTCGATCTTACCTCTCCATCGGATGCTAAGCGCAGCATATACGTGCCGCCCGGAAGACGGCTCACGTCCATACTGTGCTGCTTCCGACCGGCGGTTATGCGATGGAAACCGACTTCCCGTCCGACGGCATCGTATAGGAATAAGGTATTCTCTTCCCCGGGCAGACCTGGTGAGGATACATTTAGAATGTCCGTTACGGGATTAGGGAAAACATGCAAAGTAGGGGCGGCTGAAGCAACCGCTTCCGGTTCGTAGCGAAGCTTGCTTACAACTAGCAATTGATCTACTCCTACTTCGGAAATCTGCCTTTGCCCCAGAATAGCGCCTCCGTACAGCGTACTCAGATAAAATTCGTCCGTACCGGTGGTGATCATCGTGACCCAGGTTCCCCGGTAAGCGTCGTAATCGGTGATCTGTTCCGAAGAAAGCAGATTGTCCTGCCGGTCATAGTGGGAAACAATCGCACCGAACGCCGTTCCCTCCAAACCATGCCAAGTGGCGGCTTTGCCTACTCCGCTGACGACGTAACTTTCGTCGGCCAGAAAGACAACGCGGGTGCCGCGTAGATAATCGTGCCGGGCGGCCAGGTCCTGTACCGCCCCGGTTACCGGATCTACCTTTAGGATGAAACCGCCAACGACGTTGCAGTCTTGCAAGTCGGCTGCGGCACTATTTTCCCCGTTTGCCGATCGTATCCCGCCTCCCTGACTGCCGGCGAGGTAAAGATCGCCGTTTGGTGCTTCGGCGAGGTCGCTGAGGTATCCGAATCTTGTCTGGGCCACTTCCCGCAGGTAACGGAGCTCACCGCTCGCGCCGGACAGCAAAGCCAAATGCAGGGGTTTCCAATGATCACCACAACCGTTGATGACGAACTGCCGCCCGGCAGGCCCGAGCGTGACCGCAATTTCTCCGGACCGTATTTCGAGCAGGCCATAGGCGTTTCCTACCGTACCCCATTGCTCGGTCGCACTTATCGTCTTGGTCCAGCGTACGTCGCCTTCCGGAGCGAGCCTGGCCACGAAATAGGCGGGGGATGAGGCAGCCGTGAGCAAAGAATCTCCCAGCGGTGCTTGGAAGTTTTGAAACCGTCCGGTAAGCAGCAGGTCGCCGTCCGCGGTATAGGCTACGGCATCTAAATCCTGCTGGCCCCAATCGAGTAACCGGTGGCTGGTCATCTCACCGGACGCGCTAAGCTCACCGATGAACAACATCACCTGATCATTCCGCGTAGACGCCAGGGTATCCAAGCCGTATACGATCGCTTCGGTGACCGTCCCGACGAGCAGGCTACCCCCGGACGGCCGCGCCAGAACGTGGGGTACGGAAGTGTCGGTATTTCCCAGGGTATAGCGTAAGCCGGAGAAGCGCTTTATCCACCCAGGTCGACCGGCCGGATCGATTTGCCCGACGAAAAAGTTCGTTCCGTCCTCTCCGGTGGAGGATAGATCTTCTTCGCCGAGTATGAGGTCCTTTTGGTTTCCGCTCGCGGATAATCCGGTAAAGTAGACTTCGCCCAGGCTGCCGACGGCCAGGCGAGGGTACTCCAGAAAGGGAATACTGTGCCCTGAGCCGTTGTGACGGTCTCGGATCGATACCGCCCATTCGAGTGAGGGCTGCGCAGAAAGTACGCCGCCGGCGAGGAAGCAAGCGGAGACAAACAGCACAAGAATGTGGGGCATAGGCGGATATAGCGAGTATGGGATATCGAATGTACGACGCCGGCCAATAGGCACCACTGACTATTTTCTGACAAATTGTCAATCGTTCGACATGGCATTCTGACAATTATTGTTGTGCCCGCGCTTCAGCCCGCAAATGCGGCAGAAATCAGGAACGCTAGACAATGGCACGGTCATTGCACTTAAGGGGGCGACAGTTTTTGTCAAGCAAAATTTATAAAAACAATCGTATGAGCAAGATTATCGGAATTGATTTAGGTACGACTAACTCATGCGTGGCAGTAATGGAGGGCAACGAGCCCACCGTGATCTATAACGACGAGGGACGTAACACCACGCCTTCGATCGTGGCGTTCCTGGATGCCGGTGAACGCAAGATCGGGGAGCCCGCCAAGCGGCAGGCCATTACCAACCCCACGCGGACGGTCGCATCCATTAAGCGGTACATGGGACAGCGCTTCGACGAAGTACAAAGCGAAGTCGACCGCAGCGCCTATAAAGTAGTAAAGGGTGATAACGGCCTCGCGCAGGTCGAGATTGACGGACGTAAGTATACGCCCCAGGAGATCAGCGCCATGGTCCTCCAGAAAATGAAAAAGATCGCCGAGGATTTCCTCGGTAGCGAAGTAACCGAAGCCGTCGTTACGGTGCCGGCCTACTTCAACGACTCCCAGCGTCAGGCCACCAAGGAGGCCGGTGAAGTCGCCGGACTCAACGTCCGCCGCATCATCAATGAGCCGACGGCCGCCGCATTGGCTTACGGTCTGGACAAGCGGAGTAAGGATATGACCATCGCGGTATATGACCTCGGTGGTGGTACGTTCGATATCTCGATCCTGGACCTCGGTGAAGGCGTATTCGAGGTGAAGTCCACCAACGGTGACACTCACCTGGGTGGTGACGACTTCGACCGCGTACTCATCGATTTTCTGGCCGACGAATTCAAGAAGCAGGAAAACATGGACCTGAAGAAGGATCCCATGGCTCTCCAGCGCCTGAAGGAAGCCGCCGAGAAAGCGAAGATCGAGCTGTCGAGCTCCATGGAAACGGAAGTCAATCTTCCCTACATTACCGCTGTAGACGGCGTGCCCAAGCACTTGGTTGTCAAAATCAGCCGTTCTAAATTCGAGCAGTTGGCCGACCAGCTGGTACAGCGTACCCTGGAGCCCTGTAAGAAAGCCATGACCGACGCCGGTGTCAGCAACAGCGACATCGACGAAGTCATCCTCGTAGGTGGTTCGACCCGTATCCCCGCCATCCAGGATGCCGTCGAGAAGTTCTTCGGTAAAAAGGCGAATAAGAGCGTGAACCCCGACGAAGTAGTCGCCATCGGTGCTGCTATCCAGGGTGGTGTACTGAGCGGCGACGTACAGGATGTACTGCTGCTGGACGTTACCCCGCTTAGCCTCGGCATCGAAACCATGGGTGGTGTCTTTGACACCGTGATCGAGTCGAACAGCACGATCCCCGTTAAGAAGTCCAAGGTGTACTCCACCGCCAGTGACAATCAGCCCTCCGTGGAGATTCACGTTCTGCAGGGTGCCCGCCAGATGGCCAAAGACAACCGCCCCATAGGACGCTTTGTCCTCGGTGACATTCCCCCCGCCCCCCGCGGCGTCCCCCAGATCGAAGTAACCTTCGATATGGATGCTAACGGTATCCTCAGCGTGACCGCTAAGGATAAGGGTACGGGTAAGGAGCAATCCATTAAGATCGAGGCTGGTACCGGTCTAAGCAAGGACGACATCGAGCGCATGAAGGCCGAAGCCGCAGCCAATGAGGAGGCGGACAAGGAAGCCCGCGAGCGCATCGAGAAGTTGAACGGTGCCGACCAACTCGTCTTCCAGACCGAGAAGCAGCTGAAGGAATTCGGTGAAAAGATCCCGGCCGAGAAGAAGACCGCCATCGAAACCAGCCTCAACGATCTGCGCGAGGCCCACAAAGCCGAGGATATCGCTAAGATCGATGCCGCAACCGAAGCACTGACCGCTGCCTGGAACGCCGCCAGCCAGGATATGTACCAGGGCCAGCAGGAGCCCGGAGCCAACCCAAATGCGGGTGCCGGTGATCCCGGAGCAGGAGCTGGTGCCGGAGCAGGCAACACCGGAAAAGGTGGAGCCGACGATGTCCAGGACGTCGAGTTCGAGGAAGTCGAAGGGAAGTAAGTACCTGCCAAATCGCAAGATCACAAGCCCTCCAGCCTATGGCCGGGGGGCTTTTTTGTTTTAGTAGCACATATAGCTCAAGTCCAGAAATTTGCCGCTTTATAGACCCTGTCATCGCCCTTCCGGGCTGCCTCGTCACGGCGCAGGTTGTGGTCAATACATTTCGTGTAGGCCGCGGCAACCGTTCCATACGCTTCGGACGTAAGATGAAGCTCATCGTACCAGTCGTCCTCGGATCGGGCCACTCCGCGGCAATCGATGTGATACACATTCGGCAACCCGTCAAAGCGGGCCAGCTTAATCAACATTTCGTTGAACTCCGTAATCATCGCATACACGATAGCAATCCTTTAACTTGAACTTGCCGTAAGGGCCGTATTCCACATCATCGAGCAATGCATAGACGGTATCCAAATCGGCTTTCATATCGTCGGCGCTGCCACTACCAAAGGATGCATTTAGGTCGATGTCGTAGTAGCTCCAATTCAGACCTTCGATGCGGTTAAGGAGTACGTCCTGAAGAATGGCGGTGTTTTGCTTGCTGGTAAGTCGCATGAAATAACCTTTTAGGCTTTATATAAGATCCACGCCAATAGTTACCCGACCCCAAGGACTCTATATGGTGTCCCTAAAGTCCTACCGGCAACCGGGTGTTAAGACTGCTTCGATTATATTAGCCTCAGAAGTCGATTACATGCACATTGAAGAAGGGGTCCATTTGGGCGACCTCAAAGAGCGAATGGACCGGTTCTGGCAATTGTCGGGTCAAAAGATCGAATCCATCAACAACACCTACGACCACGCACAGGGCACCCCGGTCTACACCGCCGCCGGTAAATACACCACCCGTGGCTGGACCGAGTGGACGCAGGGTTTCGAATACGGCTCGGCGATCCTGCAATTCGACGCGACGGGAGATGATGAATTTCTGGAGATTGGCCGACGGGGGACGGTGGAGAAGATGGCCAGCCACGTTAGCCACTTCGGCGTCCACGATCACGGCTTCAATAACGTCAGTACCTACGGTAACCTCCTGCGGCTCATGCGGGAGGGTAAGGTTCCAGAACAAGATTGGGAACGGAATTTCTACGAGATGGCCCTCAAGATCAGCGGTTCCGTGCAGGCTCGCCGGTGGTCACCAATCAACGGCGGGGGAGGGTATCTCTACTCCTTTAATGGTCCGCATTCCTTGTTTGTGGATACCATCCGCACCGTACGCGCGCTGTGCGTCAGCCGTGAAATGGGTCATTCCCTGATGGGGGATAACGATCTTAACACCAGTCTGTTGGAGCGTGCGATCGAACACGGTAAAGCAACAGCCAAATACGCGATTTACTACGGCGAAGGTCGCGACAGCTACGACGAGTGGGGACGAACGGCCCACGAAAGCATCTTCAACGTGAACGACGGCAACTACCGCTGTCCGAATGCCCAACAGGGATTCTCCGGCTTTACGACGTGGACGCGCGGACTCGCTTGGGCGATGCTGGGGTTCGCCGAGCAACTACAATACCTTCGGACGCTCGATGCCGCCGACCTGGACGCGTACGGCGGTTTTGCCGCCATCGAGGCCATCTACCTGAAGGCCGCCCGGGCCACCTGCGATTTTTACATCGCCAACTCAGCCAGCGACGGCATACCTTACTGGGATACCGGTGCCCCTCAGTTGCACCGCCTAGGCGACTACACCGAACGGCCCGCGGACCCCTTCAACGAATTTGAACCGGTCGATAGCTCAGCCGCGGCTATCGGCTGCCAGGGCCTGTTGCGCCTGGGACGGTATTTACGCAACGGCTTTTCCAGGGACGCGGACCGCTACTTTCAGGCGGGGCTGACCGTCCTCCATACCTTGCTGGACGAACCGTACATGAGTACCGATCCGGATCACCAGGGATTGATCCTCCATTCGATTTACCACCGTCCGAATGGCTGGGACTATGTCCACGGAGGGGCTAAAATTCCCTACGGCGAATCCAGCATGTGGGGCGATTACCACGTCCGCGAAGCGGTCCTCTACGCGGGTCGGTTGCTGGATGGTAAAGACTATCACTTTTACGACTGCGTCCGCTAAGCCTCCGATCATGCCCCACGATCTATCCCGGCTGTGCATTCACAGTATCACGACCAAACCCTGGCCGCTGGCCACGGCCCTCGAGCGCTACGCAGCAGCTGGGGTCGGAGGCATAAGTATCTGGCAGGATGCCGCCCAGGCCACGGGCCTTCCCGAAACGCGGCGCTTACTTGACGCCTCACCGGTTGAGGTCGTCAGTTACGTACGCGGTGGATTCTTTCCGCACAGCAGCCCGGCTGCCCGGGAACAGGCCGTGACCGACAACCGGAAAATGATCGATGAGGCCGCAGAGATCGGCGCGCCGCTCCTGGTGCTGGTCTGCGGAGCGGAACCGGCGCAGTCATTGACCGAAAGCCGCGAACAGATTCGGGAGGGAATCGAACGCCTAATTCCCCACGCCACCGCCAGCGGGGTACGCTTAGCCATCGAGCCGCTGCACCCGATGTACGCCGACACCCGGTCTGCCATCAATACCCTCAACCAGGCGAATGACCTGGCCGAGACCATAGATCATGATGCCGTAGGCGTGGCAGTGGATGTCTACCATTTGTGGTGGGACGACCGCTTAAAGGCTCAAATCCTGCGCTGCGGCGCCCAAAATAACCTGTACGCCTTTCATATCTGCGACTGGAAAGTACCCACTATGGATATGTTGCTCGACCGCGGGCTGATGGGGGAGGGCTGCATCGACCTGCCGCTTATCCGCTCCTGGGTCGAGGCGGCCGGCTTCGACGGGTACCACGAAGTGGAGATCTTTTCCGAAACGCACTGGGCTAAGGACCAGGACTGCTATCTGGAAGAAATTATCAGCGCGTACCGCGAAAAATCCTGAATTTAAAAGCCACGACAAAATCTAGCACCTTGGAAAAATCAATCGGACTCGCCGTTCTACCCGACACCGATCAGCAACGTCATACCGTAGGCATCATCATGAACGGGGTAACCGGTCGAATGGGGACGAACCAGCACCTGTTGCGCTCCATCGTCGCGATCCGGGAACAGGGAGGCATCGCCACGCCGGACGGGGGAACAGTCTACCCGGAACCGATCCTGGTGGGCCGCAATCTGGAAAAGCTGCGTGCACTCGGCGAGCGCACAGGCATCGATCGAATGACAACTAAGCTGGACGAAGCACTAGCCGATGACTTTTACCAGATTTACTTCGACGCGCAAATCACCGGGCGACGGTACGCCGCGGTCAAGAAAGCCATCGCTGCCGGCAAGCATGTGTACTGTGAGAAGCCCACGGGTACGAGCCTGGAGAAAGCCCTCGATTTATACCGCCTGGCGGAAGCGGCGGGCGTGAAGCATGGGGTAGTGCAGGATAAACTCTGGTTGCCGGGACTGCGCAAACTGAAGCGGCTGATGGAGGCCGACTTTTTTGGCGACATCCTGAGCGTGCGGGGGGACTTCGGCTACTGGGTATTCGAAGGGACCAGCATTCCCGCCCAAAGACCGAGCTGGAATTACCGTAAGGAGGACGACGGCGGTATCATGGTGGATATGCTCTGCCACTGGCGCTACGTGCTCGACAATTTATTCGGGGACGTGAAGAGCGTATTCTGCCTGGGCGCCACCCATATCCCGAAGCGGGTAGACGAGCGTGGAGACACCTACTCCGCCACCGCCGACGATGCCGCCTACGCCGTCTTCGAGCTGGCCGGCGGCGTAGTGGCCCAATTTAATTCCAGTTGGGTGACCCGCGTGCGCCGCGACGATTTACTCACTATTCAGGTGGACGGTACCCGTGGATCCGCCGTTGCCGGGCTAAGAGAGTGCCGCATCCAGCATTATGGCAATACCCCGAAGCCCGTCTGGAACCCGGACATCCCCCAACCCATCGACTTTTACGCAGACTGGGCCACCGTGCCGGAGCAGGAGCCCTACGCAAATGCCTTCCGGGCCCAATGGGAACTATTCCTGAAACACGTGGTACTGGACACTCCCTTCCCCTACGGTTTGTTGGAGGGCGCGAAGGGTGTTCAACTTGCGGAGTTGGGGCTGAAGAGCTGGGAAGAGCGCTGTATGCTGCCGGTCAACCAACTAAACGTCTGACCGATGGCCGCACACCACACCGCTTTCGTGACGGGGGGCAGCCGGGGCATCGGGCTGGGCATCGTACGGTCGCTCATCGGCCAGGGGTACGAAGTGGCGCTAAACGGCGTCCGTGCGGAGCGCGACATCGGCGATCTGCTGGCGGAGCTCAGGGAGTCCTCCGAGCGCGACGTCCACTACGTACAGGGGAACGTCGGCGATACCGAGGAACGGGAGCGTATCGTAGACGAAGTTTACGGTAAACTGGGTCACCTGAACGTGCTGGTCAATAACGCGGGCGTGGCACCCCGCGAGCGCGGGGATTTACTCGACATGTCGGAACATAGCTATGACCGGGTCATGGGAATCAACCTAAAGGGGCCGTTCTTTCTCACCCAGGCCATCGCCCGCCGGATGGTCGCAAACCGCCGGGAGGACGATCACTTTTCGGCCTACGTGATCAACGTTGGTTCCATCTCCGCCACGGTAGCCAGTATCAACCGCGGACAGTACTGTACGTCCAAGGCGGGTATGGGGATGATGACGCAGCTTTTCGCCGCCCGGCTGGCCGGGGAGGGCATACCCGTGTACGAGCTACGCCCCGGAATCATCAAAACGGACATGACCAGTGCGGTAACCGAAAAGTACGACCGGCTGATCGCGGACGGTCTGACCCTGCAACCGAGATGGGGAACGCCAAAGGATGTCGGGCGGGCCGTAGCCGCCCTCGTGCGCGGAGACTTTCCCTATTCCACCGGGCAGGTCATCATGATCGACGGTGGACTCACTATCCCCAGACTCTGAACGGAAACGCTATATTCAAGCAGGCATGGCAGAAACGAAGAAGCATACGGGGTGGACGATTTGCTGCGCGCTTGCCATCATCATCATGCTGACGGCATTTACGCCGCTATTTCTGCCGGCCGGGGAGTCGGAACCCCGCCTTGCGGGCATGCCGTACACCCTCTGGAGCGGCATCGGACTATGTATGGTGATGGTCGTACTGACCGCCGTCGCAACCATCGTCCATCCCGGCGGACGCAGGAAGGTGGAGACCGCAGACAACGAACCGGCCTAACCTATGCTACAATCCCTGATCATTGTCGGATGCGTCTATGTGGCATTGCTCATCGGGGTTTCCGTCTGGCAGCGGCGCATCAACGAGGACAGCCGCGACTACCTGCTGGCGGGCGGTAGCCTGAATAGCATCCTGGGGCTATTCACCTTCGCCGCCACGCTATTCAGCACTTTTACGCTGCTTGGAATGCCCGACCTCTTTCGCGTCAACGGGGTAGGGGCCTGGCACTTTCTGGCCGTAAGCGATATGGCACTGATCTTCGGCGTGATCTGGGTCGGATACCACTTCCGGCGTGTTGCCCTACGCCAGGGTTATTGGGGCATGGCCGGGTTTCTCAACTTGCGCTACGGTAACCGCCTGGCGGGTGCGGTGGCGTTTTTCGGCGTTTTTGTGTTCCTCATCCCCTACGTCGCTATCCAGATAAAGGGCGTTTCGGATTTCGTAGCCCTGGCCTTTCCCGGCTTCCTGCCCGTCTGGGCCTGGTCGGTGGGCCTGGTCGCCATCATGTTACTGTACAGTGAGCTCGGCGGCCTGAAGGCAATCATCTACAACGACGCGATCCAGGGGCTCATCCTCCTGGTGGTCATCTGGATCGTGGGGCTGAGCTGCCTGGGTCAGGTGGGCGGACTCGAGGCCGGTTACGCTACGCTGGAAGCGCGGGAGCCGGCGCTGCTGAGCGTACCGGGCCCGAACGGATTGTTCACCCCGCAATTTCTCATCGGCTCGGCGGTAGCTATCCTGATGATCCCCTTTACCCAGCCGCAGGTCAGCATTCGCCTGGCCATCATGGAAACCGACCGGGCAATGTACCGCATGGCCGTCGGAGTGGGTGTATTCGCCATTCTGGTCATCCTGCCCACGGCCTTTATCGGTCTTTACGGCTCGATCCGCTACCCCGATCTGACCGCCTTCGAGTTTTTACACCGGGCCCTGGTCGTTGACCAGCCTTCCACCCTGGCCGCCTTCGTACTTATCGGTTTGCTCGCGGCAGCTATCTCTACGGCCGATTCGCAGATCTTCGCGCTGGGCACCGAGCTGCGCTCCCTCATGAATTCCGATGACGACCGGGCAATGCTGCGGTTGACTAAAGTCGGTATCGTCGTCTTCGCCCTACTGGCGCTGAGTTTCAGTCTGATCGCGGGCGATCAACTGGCGCTCCTGGCCCGCACGAGTTTCGCGGGAACCGCCCTGCTGGCGCCTATGATCTTCACGGGCATTTTTGCGCGTCGGGGGGCTGGTGGCACGCTGCTGCCGGTTGCTACGCTGCTTGCCATCCTCCTTTTTCTGTTCTCCCTCCTCGGCTTCATTCCCGAAGCATTGGCGGGACTCCGGGTGGACTTGCTTTTGCTCCTGGGCCTTGGCTTATTAGCCGCGGTTTTGGCCGTATTTAGGGGCGGCGGTGCGCAGGATAAGAGCAGTTTGGAATAACAGGAAGAACGGTAATACCCTCGACCATTTCTACTGCTTCACGAGCATGCGGGAGATCGTTCCGCTTGCCGTCTGCACGCGACAAGTGTACAACCCCCGTGGAAGCCCTTCCAGATCGATAGGGAGCCGATGGTTTCCCACCGCTAACCTTTGATTGCACACCGTGCGGAGCAACCTTCCGTTCAGGTCGTGTAGGGAAGCGTGCACCTTTTCTGGCCGGTGGAGCCTGATCGGAAGGGCGGTCATACCACCGGAAGGATTCGGTTCGGGTTGCCCTACTTCTGGGACATCCATAGGAGGAACCCCTGACACCGCGGTGGAAAGCGCGGCACCGGTCAGCGTAACTATCCCGTAAGCGGGAACGGTGACGCTTATTTCCCCGTCGGCCATCGTGACGGTTGATGATGTCCAGTAATTTCCGGAAGCGGAGGTGTAGACGGAAAGTTCGGAATCAGCCGGTGCCGGTCCGGTAAAGCTGATCGCCGGTGTCATGCTTTCCTGGCTGCCGTTAATCAGTACGACCGTTATCATCCCGTCCTTGTCCCGGGTGTATGCGCTAACGTACAGTATCGAATCGGAGGCCGTAGTAGCAACGCGATAGGCCCCGGGCCGGATGTAGCGGAAGAAGTGTTTAGCGGCGTTGTATTTCGCGGACTGATTTCCCTGAGATTCATTGGTTAATCCGAAGTCCGTCACGCTGCCATCCTCTTCACCATCGATAAAGGTCCAATACACCCAGGCGCTTTGGCGGCCCGTAGTGAGGGCTTGGTGAATACGCAGTCCGAGGCTCCAGGCGCCCTGTGAGGGGAAAGCATCGGTCGGAAACAACCAGGCTTCGTTTTCTCCGGACGTTTCGGTCATCCATGACTTTTTGCCGTAGTCGGTAAAGCCGGCAATGCTGTCGGGGATACCTGGCGCGGGACCGTCTTCCCAGCCGTTGGCCCACCAGTCCCAGGAAGTGGAGGTGGCGCCGGAAGCGCTGACGCCGTCGCGGCCGTAGCCGTGGATACAGAAGAAGTCGATGGCGGCGAGCGCAGCGGAATCTTTGGCGATCTCGGTGAGGTAGTGTAAGTTTTTGTGAGTCACGTCGTCCCCGCCTCCGTACTGCCACATTCCGTAGGCGTCATTCCCGAGCAGGTCTTCCGGCCCCATGATCTTTATCTGGCGTAGATCCGGGTGGCGGTCCAGCTCGGCCCGGGCGGCCTTGAGGGCGGCGATGTATTGACTGCTGAGCGGGTAAGTCGCGCTGTTGTAATACTGCTCGAAATTCAATTCATTCTGAATACTGATGGCGTAAAAGCTGACGTCGTGGTACTGCTGGAAGCCCCGCAGATAAGCAGCCAGGCCTCGCGCAAACTGGGTGAGCGCGGAGGTCGGGCCCGTTCCGCCCAGTTCCGTATCGTCGAAGACCGGTAGGGGCTCGTCAGAAACGTCCAGCATGCCGCCGGCGTAGTTTCCGCCCCATACGAAAGGCCAGGGCGTACCCTGTACGGGACCGGGCCACCAGTTTTGATTCCAACTGTTTCCGCTGGATATCTTCAGCCACGGAGCCGGCGACCACATGGAGGCAATCAACTTGAAGTCGCCACTATCCTGTATCGTGGCCTTACCCACCTGGATCAGGTCATTGTCGGTGTACGTGAAGTACGCCTTATTCACATCGATATCCGGCCCCATCACGGCGATCGGTGCGTTATATCCACCGTAGTCCCGCGAGTAGTCATTCGGTCCGGTATAGGTCCGCGCGCGATTCTCTTCCGGCCCGTTCGGATTATCCGGGTCTTCCAGGTTCAGTGGACTATCGGTTCCCCCACCCATAAACCACGGACTGTAGACATTAAGGTCTCCGTAAGGGGAAACGAATTGGGGCACGATGTCCACGCGGTAGATAGACGCGCCCAGGTCATCATAGTAGAGATCGGTGACCCATTCCTCTCTTGACAGGTTGCCGTCCTGAAAGGCGCCGAAGCCATCGATGATCTGCTCTTTCTTGCTTAGATCGACGGTCACCGTTGCTGACTGGGTAAATGCGGGAACCGCCGCGAGGAGCGCGACAAGCGTCAGGGGGATGCGGAAGGAATAGGGTAGGTGCTTATTGATCATGGGTCGTTAGTATCCTGGGTTATTTTCCGAAATCGCGGAGTTGCGGTCTATCTCGGCTTGTGGAATGGGGAGGACCAGATTCTTGGGGTATTCGAACTGGAATTCGGCGGAGAGGTCGGAACTGAAGTAGGCATCGCTGCCGTCCCAATTCTGTAGCGACAGGTCCCCGGCGGCATCGTAGCGCTTTAGGTCGAACCACCGCTTTTCCTTCTCCCCGCACAGTTCGATGATGCGTTCCGCCCGAATCCATTCCAGCACGACCGCCGGGTCAGATTCAGCGGTGTCGTACGCCTCGGGAAGCGTGACGTCCGTGATGGTATCGGAGGTCGCCCAGTTACTTGCCCTTTCCCGTAGCCGGTTCACGAGTTCGATGGCTTCCGGAAGGTTTCCGCCCGAGCGAACCATTCCTTCCGCCGCCAGCAGCATAGCATCGGCGTACCGAAGGATACGAACGTTGTTCTGGGAGGCTGGCCTGCCACTTTGCGTCAGCACCTCCAGGCCTGCCTTTCCGTACTTGGTAAAGCTTCGGTCGTCTTCCGTGAAGTAGGCGATGCGGGGATCGCTGCCGTAGGCATTGAAGATTTTCTCGGTGACGCGCCACGGCGTGCCGACTAAGTTGTTGCGTGCCGCGGTCGGCTCCACGGTGTAGAAACCCCAAAAGGTCGACATCGACTCTACGCCCCTCCAGGCCCCGTCATTGTACAACCAGGGGTTATCTCCCTTGGGCGCAGCGGAAGCCTGAAATTCGAAAAGCGACTCGGAATTGTTTTCCGTCAGCGCGTTGAAGTTGTCGGTATAATTCGGGGTGAGTTCACGCCCCTCTATGTTCTTAAATGCCTCAACGGCTGCCGAATAGTCGGCGGTGTTGCCGGTGTAGTTCCCCCTGAAGACCAGCGCTTTGGTTAGCAGTCCGTAGGCGGCCGGTCGGTTGACTCGTCCGAGATCCCGGGCCTCCCACGATTCGGGCAGGAGCGGTGCCGCGGTTTGCAAATCGGTCACGATCTGGTCGAGCAGGTCCACGCCCTGCGATCGAGGCTGATCGGTATTTTCGCTCGTAAGGCGTTCGTTAATATTCGGTGCGGTCCCGTAAAGATTGAATAGCATGAAGTTGGCCAGTGACCGCAGGAAAAGTGCTTCACCGCGATGCACCTCCAGGAAGGAGGGGTCATCGAAGTTTTCCGGTTCAGCCTGTTCGGTTTTTTGGATCACCAGATTCGACCGTTGCAACAGCTCGTAAGTCTTCTCCCACATATAAGCTACCCGGCCGTCGCTGGGGGAGATCCCGGAAAACAACTCCCACCGGCCGTAGGGCCCGGAAGCCTCCGTTATATCGTCACCCATCAGGTGAAAAACAGGCGCCATATTGGGCGTAGCGGTTGAACCGCCACCGAACCAGTACCAGTCGGTCATTTTGGCGTAGGCGTTGAACAGCGCTCGCTCGAATTCAAGTTCCGTTGAAAAATAGCTGTCCTCCGTCACACCCAGCGGAGGCGTTTCGACCCGTTCGGGATCACAGGCGTAGAAGGTCAGCAGGCAGGCCGCGGCCACGACGGAGGACAGGGAAGTATAGATGCGAAAAGACATGGTGTCGACTTTAACGGTAGGCATGGATGATCAAAACTTGGCGCTTAGTCCGGCGAAAAATCCGCGGGGCAGGGGATAGAGGTCGTTGACGGGGTCAATACCGGACCAGTTGGTGAGGTAGATATTATTCTGGCCACCCACGTAAATGCGGAAGTTGCTGATGAATTCGGTGTTGCCCGTGATGCTGGCGGGCAGGCTGTAGCCGAGTTGCCAGGTGTTCAGCCTGAAGAAAGCGGCGCTCTCCACGAAGCGGTCGGATAAGCGGTTGTTTCCCGCCGGATCGCCAATTATCGCCCGTGGTACGTTCGTATTGGTATTGCTTGGAGTCCACCGGTCCAGGACCAGGGTGGAGCGGGGGTTGATGGCCGAAGTTGTACCGTAAGTCCGGTAGAATTCGTTGATCCGGTCTACATTACCCTCCCCGTAGAAGCTCATGTTCAGGTCGAAGTTCTTCAGCTTCGCGTTTAGGTTGAGTCCGTACGTGTAGCCCGGGATCGTGTTACCGATTTCGGTCTGGTCGTAGCTGTTGATTTGGCCGTCGGGATCCGTGCTGTAATATTCATTCGGGTTTTCCGGGTCGGGATTCCCCCCGATGTCCAGGAAGTACAGGTCGCCGGGCCCCACGAAGGAAGCGTCACCGACGTTGTTGTCCGGGAGATTGGTGTAGAAATCGGTCACTTCCTGGTCGCTCTGGAACATACCGCCCAGCTTATATCCCCAGATGTGGCCGATGCTGCGGCCCTCTTCAACCCGACCGTAGCCCCCCGTGGAAAGGGGTTGCCCGTCGTACAGTTCGAGTACCTTATTTTGGACGAAGGATACGTTTCCACTAACCCCCAGCTCGAGTTGTCCCACACGCTGGGTGTATCCCAGTTGAAGGTCCAATCCCCGATTCTGGACCGATCCGATATTGTAAGCCGGGCTGCTGACTCCCACGGTCGGTGGGAGGTTAACAAACTGCAGGATGTCTTCGGTGGTCCGGTCGTATAACTCGACGGTGGCGTTCACGCGGTTTTCAAAGAGGGCCGCGTCGAAGCCGATGTAGCTGGTGGTTACCGTTTCCCAGGTGAGGTCACGATTCGGAAGGTCGTTGATCGTTACGGCATCCTTATAATTGCCCGTCGGGTCACCATTGCCCGAGCCGAAGGCGTAGGATCCGGTGCCGGCCACCCGGGACAGATAGGCGTAGTTGCCAACGACGGCCTCGTCATTGCCCGCCTGTCCCCATCCGCCCCGGATTTTCAGGTCGGAGAGCCATTCGAGGCCCTGCATGAACGGTTCGCTACTGATTCGCCAGGCACCCGAAACGGCGTAGAAGTTGCCCCAGCGATTCTCGTCCGGGAAACCCGAACTCGCATCGCGCCGGAAGGAGAGATCCAGATAATATTTGTAGGCGTAGTTATAGCCCGCCCGGGCGACGTAGCCGTACCAAAATTTCTGCTGCTGGCCGGAGAATCCGGATACCCGTTCCCGGTTGTCCGGAATGGACACGCGGCGGAAATCGTTGGTAGTCAGGAAATCCGTCCCGATGTCAAGGAAGGGGTTCTTATAGAACTGGTCCTGTATGCCGGCCAGTAAGTTAACCGTGTGTTTTCCAAAGGTACGGTCGTACGTACCCGTAAGATCGATCTGGAAATTGATGAAGCGGTTGTCGCGGTAGTTCAAACTACCCAGCGAACCGCCCCCGCCGAGGGTAGCCGGGTTCTCCGCGTTGATCGTGAAGGGGAAAGCCTCGGTACTCCGGAATTGTTGTCGGGACTGATAGACGTAATCGACGTTCAGGCTTCCGCGAATACTCAGGCCCGTTAGGGGGATCACTTCCACGTACCCCGATCCGGCGTTGCGCTGGAGTTCGTAGCGGCTGTCGTTAATGGCTTCTACCGCGAATACGTTCGTTCGCGTCAGTAGGCCGTACTGGCGCACCTGATTCCACTCGCTTCCACCGTAGTAGTTGTCAAATGGAAGCGCGTACCCGAACCGATTAGCGGGATCGGAGATGGGCTGCCAGGGAGCGGTATTCGCGGCAGTAAATAGATCTGAGCCGCTACTCTCCGCGAACGTCCGCTGAAAGACTCCCCGGTACGTCATCCCCACCCGCAAGAAGTCGGATATAGAGGTGTTCAGGTTTGTCGTCAGGTTATACCGCCGTAGGTCACTGCCGAAAATGTTGCTTTCCTGGTCGAAGAAGGCCAGCGATACGTAATAATCGGCCGACTCCGATGCACCGGATACCTTCAGATTGTAGTTCTGCGTCAGGGCGTTATCCACCGTGACGGCATCCTGCCAGTCATAAAAGGTGGCGTTGTCTCCGATATAGTAGGCGCTTTGGGGATCCAGTTGCGGGTTGAAGTTATTGAGGCGGGCTCCTTCGTTTTCCTCGGTCCGTCCGTAAAGTTCATCCTCGATGGACACATCGGGATTTGCGGAGTTGGTGTACAATTCCCGTACGTAATTCAGGTAGTCGGTGGGACCGAGTAGATCGTGCTGGGGAATATTGGAGATCGTATTCTGTACGTTCAGTTCGACGACGGGTCTGCCACGTTTTCCGGTTTTAGTAGTAATCAGAATGACCCCATTCGCCCCCCGGCTACCGTAAATGGCCGCCGCGGAAGCATCCTTGAGGACGGATATGCTGGCGATGTCGTTCGGGTTCACCAACGTCCATAGATTGAGGTTGCCGATGAGGTCCTGGTTGCCGGCACTCGGCGGGTTGATGATCTGCCCGTCGATGACGTAGAGGGGTTGCGCGTCGCCGTTGAAGGTGCCGATGCCGCGGACGAAAATGGAGGGTGGGTCAGATGGGTTTCCGCTGGAATTGATCACGCGAACACCCGTGGTGTTTCCCTGGAGGGCATATTCGGCCGAAGCGAAGGGAACGCGCTCGATCTCCTGCGCGGCTACCGTAGAGATGGATCCCGTCAGATCCCTTCGGCGGCGCTCCTCGCCATAGCCGATGACGACTACTTCGTCCAGTTGGCTGGCTGCGGAGGCCATCTGCAGGTCGATGACCGACTGATTGTTCACGGGTATTTCCTGTGAGGCGTAGCCGGTGTAACTGAATCTGAGCGCGGCATCCGGATCGCCTACGGTCAATTCGTACCGTCCATTCAAATCCGTAACCGTACCCTGGGTGGTGCCGGCCTCCATGACCGTTACCCCGATAAGGGGAGTCTGGTCGGTATCGTCGACTACGGTACCCGATACGGTTATCTGGGCCGAAGCGAGCAGTGAAAGAAGCGCAATGCCTGCCGTCCCGAGAAGGCGATAAGCTGTGTATTTAAGCATGATCGAAAGGTTTCAATACAAGTGAATGATGCGGTCGACGCGTAAAGCCATCCGCTTCTAATGTCCGGCGGGGTGGGGCGCTAGCTGTTACGTACTATGCTGTCCCCCCGGTAGGAAAAGATGAATTAGAGAGATTTTCTACGGTAAAGGTTCCCTGAGCTGACCACACTACGGGAGGTGGAGACATCATCCCCTTTAAGGTAGCGGGCAATGACCGCGGCACGATCAATGGTCAAACTGCTTATACCCCCACCAACCGTTTCCAGCGCCGGATCGTCACCTATATAGAGCACCGCGACGTCCTGGCCGCACACCAATCCGTTTCGCCCGAGACCGTCCAGCAACTGCGCCAGTTGCCACGCACCGGTGAGGATGTACGCGCGGCCTTTTTCGGGGGCAAGCTGTCCTGCCGGGGGGATGATCTTCCCCCGTTTTCCGTTTTCAATACAGAAGCGCTGAAATCCGGGCAGTAGCCATTTAGGCAGTTCGTCGGACTTGGAGAAGCACAGTTCCAGATGGCTATAGTCGCGAAGGGCAGGCATACACTCCATTAATGCATTGTAGAGCATGCCCTCCCATACCAGATTACATCCCCGTTGCTGAAGAACGACCTTCGGGTGACCATCCAGGAAGACGAACGTTCGGCCGACCTGACAGATAGATAGTGCTTGCTCCGGGTTACCGGTAAAACTACCGCAGATGATTACCCGCTCGTAGTACCTGGCGTGTCGTTCCACTAAACGTTGTAGCGAATCGCAACATCCCTGATGGTAGCGGTAATCCATTGCCGACGTAGCTGAGTGCACCGAAATGATTGCCTCCTGCCAGGTCAGGCTTTCCCGGCCGGGTCGTTGGAGCAAGGCCAGGGTTCCGGTCCTCGTCTCAGCTTTGCTTAGCGGGCTGACAAAATAACCCTTCCCGCGAACGCCATGGACCAGGTTGTTTCGCTTCAGCTCCAGGTATGCTTTCCTGACCGTATCGCGGGACAGGTCGTAGCGGGCACTTAGCCGATTGATTGAAGGTAGGTGGGCGTGTCCGGTAAGTTGATGGTTGGTGATTTGCTTTTTAAAGTATTCCGCTAACTGGATGTATTTCGGTTGCGGAGAATGCTCGAGAATACGTAATTGTAAGGCTTGTTGCATGATCGAAAAACTGGTGTTCCCCAAACATACATGGGCCTTTTTCGCGGAGTGTACCCTATTGTTCCTATTGTGTGCACATATGTTGCTGTACGGCCAATTATTTGTTAATCAGCTATTTATAAAGGATGGCAAGGCAAGTGAAGACCTTATGGTGCCTCACTCTTTTCCACCTGATCACTATCCTTCACCTCCGTAGGGCGGCAACCGAATTTGGTCTTGAACGACCGGTAGAAATAGGACCGACTATTGAAGCCGGTCATTTGGATAACTTCTCCGATTCGGTAGTCGCGGGATTGAAGCAATTCGAAAGCCCGGCGAAGACGGTAGTCCCGTATGTATTCCGTGACCGACATGCCCAATAGGGCTTTCATCTTTCGGAATAGCTGAGTCCGACTTACACCGAGGGATCGCCCCAGCTCGCTCAGATCGATGTCGGCCTCCAAGTGATCGGAGACGAAGTCCGTCAGTTGGCGGAGAAAGTCCTCATCCGATTGATTGAGCCCTTCGGGCAGGTGATCCGATGAAAAATTCTGGAGGAAGCGCTTTTTCATCCGGTCCCGCCGTTCAAACTGCTTGCCCACCAGCAAGGCAAACTCCTTGCGGTCAAAGGGCTTATGCAGGTATAGATCGGCGCCGCTGGTCAGTCCCTCGATTTTCTGCTCCCGGGTCGTCATCGCGGTCAGCATGATGATGGGGATGTGGCTGGTGCGGGCGTCAGCGCGAATATCCCGGCACAGCTCAATGCCATCCTTGGTCGGCATCAGGCGATCGGTAATGATCAGGTCGGGCACGATTTTTAGGGCTTCGGACAGCCCCTCGTCGCCGTTTCCAGCTTCGAACACGGTGTAATCCGCACGCAACTGCCGGCAGAGGAGAGCCCGTGCCTGGGCGTTGTCTTCCACAACCAGAATTTGTAGGTCGGAGGCGGGTGGTGCCGCGCTGCCGGACATATCCCGCGAGGGGCTGTCTTCCAACACCGTATTCGCCCCGGCACGCTGGGGCAGGTAGTACGCAGCCTCGCGCGGCGGCTGTATGTCTTCGGAACTATAGACGCTGGGGTTAAGCGGAAAGTCGACCGTAAAGACCGTTCCATCGCCCGGCTCGGAGGTGACGCGGATCCGGCCCTGATGTCGTTTCACCAGTTTCTTTACCAGGGCAAGGCCGATGCCCGTACCGTTGAATTGGCCGTTCGCTTGCTTCACCTGGTGAAAGCGGTCGAAGATCCGGGGAATCTCCGCTTCGGGTATACCCAGACCGGTGTCGCTGACGGCCAGCTGCATATGGTCGTCCAGCACAATTATGCGGACCGTCACGACGCCGCCGGCCGGGGTAAATTTCAACGCGTTTGATAACAGATTGGAGAGAACCTTGTAAACGACATCCCGATCGTACCAGACGGATTCGGGAAGGTCATCCGCGTAATTCATTTCGAGCTTAACCCGGGATTTTTCGGCCAGGATATGGAAGGAATGAACGATGTTCTTTGCCTCTTCCCGAAGGTTGCCCGGGGTGATGTACAGCGGATACTGTCCGCTTTCCAGCCGGGCGGTGTCCATCAATTGATCCACCAAACGCAGCATCTCGGCGGAATTCAAGCGCATATGGTCCAGCACGGTCGGTAGAACCGTCGCCGGGTCATCGGCCGAGACCAACTCTTCCAGGTAGCCGACCAGAAGCGTGAGGAGGGTCCGGAACTCGTGGCTGAGGTTAGTGAACAGGCTTGACTGGGCGATATTCAATTGCGTGAGCTGTCTGGCTTTGCTCTGAATTACCGAAGCCTGGTGGCGTAAGTCAGCATTCGCGGTCGAAAGGCGCTCGGCTTGTTTGGCCACCTGCTGCGTCTTTCTCGCTACCTCCGCTTCCAGGAATCGATTGTGCCGCCGAATCTGCCGCACCCGAAACCGGTAACCCGCTATGAGCGCGAGAATCCCCAGGGCAAGTAGCGCCAGCCGGAAGTAGATCGTTTCCCAGAATGGTGGGACGATGTAAAGGTGATAGGCCACCGGCTCACTCCAAACCCCGTCGTGACTGGCCACTTTGATCCGAAAGGCGAGGTCCTCTCCGCGCGGAAGGCTACTGTAAATGGTGCTTCGATTGCTTCCTACGTAGTTCCAGTTGTCATCCGCTCCTTCGAGGATGAAGGCATAGCGATTCTCCGTCGGTTGGGTATACCCCAGGGCTAGCAGGTCGAACTGTAGGGGTAAGGATTTATAGGATAGGCGAATAGGCTCGGAAGCATCAGGATCCGGCCACAGAATTTTATTGGGATAGCCCAACATCGGTGAGTGGGGAGTGATTCGTTCCAGTACGGGGATCGGTGGGAAGGGGTCGGTCTTCGCTACGGAATCCGGGTGGAAATAATCTATTCCGTTGATCCCGCCGAAATAGAGGAAGCCGTCCGGAGAACGATAGGCGGCTTCCGGGAGATGGATCGTGTTGATCAGCCCGTCATTGGTGTCGAAGTTCTGAAACGATTCCGTCGCATAGTCGAAGTAACTGATTCCCTCGTTTGTGCCCAGCCAGATTCCGTCAACGGTTTCTATAATCGACGAAACTTTGGCATTGGCAATGCCGGAACGCTCGGTGTATTCGATGAAGGTATCCGTAGCGAACGAATACCGATAGAGTGCTTCGACGGACCCAATCCATACGTTCCCACGGCGGTCGATGGTAAAGTGACGGTGTTGCTCGTC
The DNA here is from genome assembly GCF_003390935.1 of Lewinella sp. IMCC34191. Taxonomy (GTDB): domain Bacteria; phylum Bacteroidota; class Bacteroidia; order Chitinophagales; family Saprospiraceae; genus Neolewinella. Next base: position 494,552 of record NZ_QNQZ01000001.1, read on the forward strand.
CCTTCGGATTTCAGGTGTCACCCGGGCTACGCGCTCAAAGCGGTCCACTGCTTCCTCGTAGCGGTAAAGATATTCACTGGCGAGTACCCAAAGCTTGCCGTCCCTTTCAGTGATGTCGATTGGCGTGTCGGAGCCGAAGTTGTTATAGGGCGGCTCGAGTGGGAATGTGCCGGTCCAACGCCCAATTCCGCTGACCTTATCGACGTACCACTCCCTGCCGCGGCTGTCCCGGAAGATCGTTTTGATGTCTTTCCCCGCCGCATACCGCCTTGCCCTATGCGTGCGCAGATCGTACCGGTACAATTCATCGATACCGTTGATCCAGGCTACCTCATCCTCGAGGTACGGGAACCGCGAGAATACGGTGTGGTTAAATGCATCCGCGGGGCTCTGTTTGCCCTGCCAGCTACCCGGAGGGCCGGATAGTTCAAGGATACCGGTGTACTGCGTGGCGATAGCCAGGTTTCCAAGGCTATCCCCCTTTATTCCCACCACTTCCGGACTGGGCAACAGGTCGTTATCGTCCTTCCCCTGGGGCGAGATCCGGTGAAAACGTTGCTCGTACGGATCCTGCTTGACCAGACCCTGACGCGCTCCCCAGACCGTACCTTTTTTGTCCTCCAGGTAGATATGAATGTCACCGCTTATTCGCTCTCCCCGGTAATAGACCGGTACTTTCCGCAGGCTACTATCGGCAGCTACCCACTCATGTACGCCGCCGAAGAATGAGCGTACCACTAGTTTATCTCCTATTTTACTGATCCCCGCAAATTGTCCGTCCCGTAACTTCCGAATCGTCCCCAGGCGGGTATCGGCCAGGTAGGCCCCTTTCCTGGCTGCGACGAGCAGCATGCCCGGGCCCACCTCCGTCAGGCCCTTTACTTCGCTGAGGTCGTTCTTAGTGAAGTAGTGTTTCCACTTTCCGTGGCGGTAGTGGCTGATCCCCTGCTCGCCGTATCCGATCCAGATGCCCCCGCCGGTCGCGGGTTGCAGTGCCGTAACGGATGATTCTCGTAAGCCGCGTGCATTGACGAGCAATGGAATAAACGTATTGCTTCCCGGGCGGCGGTAGCTCAACCCGTTGTACGCGGCTACCCAAAAGTTTCCATCCGCGTCTTCCGTCATATCGGTTACCAGGGTGCCGGGTGCACCATTCCGTTCGTATCCCTCCAGGTAATTCTCAAAACAATCGCATGACGGCAGGTACCGATTCAGTCCGTGGTAGGTCCCGACCCAGAGTGTGCCCGCTGCGTCTTCGTAAAGGGTGCTGACGTAATTGTCCGATATGCCGGTGCTGTCGTCGGCGCGGTAGCGGTAAGCCTGGAAGCGGTAGCCATCATAGCGATTCAGCCCGTCGATGGTGGCGATCCATAACAGCCCCCGCTTGTCCTGGATAAGATCGCGGGTGGCATTCTCCGATAGTCGATTTTCCGAATGGGCGGGGTGCAGATGAAAAGTTAATTGCGCGGGGATCTCTCCGGTCCATAGGATAACGACGGCCAGCACGGCGACGGCCGGGCCGAAAATGCGCTTCAATAGTTCAATGGGCAATGCCGACATGATCGATAAAAATGCGATCGGTATTCAACCGAGCGTGGTAAAATAAGGATTGTACGGCATCCTGCCCCCATCACCCCCGCTGCCCGTTCACCCACAGCGTAGCCTCCCCCAGCCGGCCGCGGGGCCGTACGCTAATGGGAACACCCTCCGGACCATCTACCTCCACCCAGAGCAGATCTCCGCGTAGTTCCCAGCGGACGTGGACGAGCCCCGCCGGATGGGGAACCGTGCCCTCCGCCCAGTCCAGCGTTTCCGCCTGTGGTTCGATCAGGATGCTATCCATCGGGACCGGGTTCGGCCAACCTAGCTTAACGCCGAGGGTGTAGGCGGATAATAGGTAGGTCGGGCTACCACTCCAGGCGTGGCTGAGGGTTCCGAGCGCGACATCGTCAAAGTTTTCCCAGGCCGTATCGTTACGTTTATAGACCATCGGCGACCACTGTTCGCGGATGAAGTTTTCCACGGCACCGGTATGTCCGCCCTCCAGCAGCGCGGAGAGTACGTAGAAACTCCCGTACGGAGTAACCAGCTTTTTCCGGGGCTCGCTTCCGATGTCTTGCAGTTGGGCGGACACGTGATTCAAAATTTCTTCGGATTGCGAGGGGGTAGTTAAGCCGGCTAAATACGGCCAGACGGAACTGATCGGGTAGGAGTTTTCGATCCGTAGCCCGTCCTTGATTCCGTCGGTGTATATACCGCGACTGGGAAACCGCAGATGACGGTGAATCGCGCCGGCCAGTGCTTCCGCTTCCCGCGCGAAGTAGGTGATATCCGTATCCCTGCCCAAAAGGGCTGCGAAGTACTGAATGTGTTTCAGGCTACGATACAGAATTGCTTGGTAGGCCGTATTGGTCACCTCGCGTTTCTCCAGACCGGTCCACTCGATGAACACCCGGTCGTTGGGTACCAGCCCGGTCGTGTCCCGCCTGTTTAGACAAGCTCGTAGCAGGTGGTCGTAAGCCGGGTACAGGTCGCTTACGAAGGCCGTGTCTGCCGTGCGGCCGAAGTACCAGTGCAGGGCATCCAGGGTTAGGAGCGGGTAGTCTTCCAGTAGCGCTATTTCGTCGGGATGTTTGGCCGTTTGCTCCCGGAATAGGTCCTTGTACATATCCTGGAACAGATCGAGGGATCGACGGACAAGCCGTAAATCCGTGTCGTTGGTGAGCGTGATGGCCATTTGGGGCAGCATATCACCCGCGTACAATCCTCTTTCCCGGAAAGGGGTATCGGTATAACTATCCTCGGCACATACGCGCAGGGACCGCCATCCCAGTGCCCAGATATCGTTGAGCAGGGGATCGGAGGAACGGAACGACCCGAGTTCCTCGAAGGGATACACCTGATTAATAACCGCAACTTCGTTCAGCCGGACCGCGTCGTGGTGCCCGTGGATGTGGATCTGGACCTGTCGCAATCCGTAAGGGCGCAGCGTTTCGAATCGTCCCTTACCGCCGGCCGCGACGTGGCGGACGGCCATATACAAACCCTGACGCTTCATCAAATACGGCCAGCCGTCGGAGAGGGTATCTTCCGTTACCGAGATGTCGAATACCGTACCGGCCGGTGCCTCGTATTCCAGGACGATTCGCGCCAGGCGTTTGTGCCGAAAATCGAAGGCGAGGGCGGTTCCCACACTCCCCGGTATGGAGATGGGGCCGGCATATTCTGCTGTCGCATCCCTTTCCTGGTGCGTGGGTTGCCAGGCCATTACAAGCGCCGGATTGGCGGCCGGTCCGTCCTTGGTCATGCAGATCACCGAGTCGACCGGTGGATCGGTCTCCGGTGGGCGAACCGCGAAGAAGGCATCGTCCCCCAGCTTCTTGTCCGGGCTTAGCTGAATGCCCAGGCTGTCTGCAATCAAAAACTGGATCGGTACGGTTCCGAAAGCATGGCCCAGATCGGCTTCCAGCCTGTTCCAACCCTTTGCCAGGCGTAGGCTAAGCGTGCGTTGCTGCTCCTGAATGCCGGCCGGTGGGTACGTAACGGCCGCTTCCTCCCCGTTTATCCGGTAAGTACCCGGAGATGCCAGCAAGGTAGCCGTCCGTTGAGCCGGGCTGTATACGTAGGTGAATCCGGAAACATTAGCCGAAGTGCGGTACCCGTCCCAGCTCTGGTCCGGCGCAACTACCTGTCCGGCGTAGAGCGTCCGCGAAGTGTCGAAGGTGGCCCGGCCCAAGATCTTCCATGGCCGGAAGTACTCCTGGGTAAGTGGGGGTATGGGTCTGGCGGTCAGCGCGCCCCAGTCTTCGGAGGGAATGGGTACCGGATGCTCCCATCCGTCTGGCGTGGTTGACGTGGTTGCCCAGTCCCCGTAGGCCATTTCCTTACGCGCATCGTGTATCTCGACCGGACCCAATGCAAAGGTCGCTTTAGGTGTCTCCGGTAAGTAGCCCTCCGCCCGGTGGGCATACCAGTTTTCTCCGGTGGTGGTTAGGTCGGTTTTCTTTCCGGAATCCCCGACGATCTCGCCCCAGACAATGAAGCCCGGACGGTGACGTCGCAGTTGAAAGGTGGCCGCCCCGTTGCTTAGGACCTTCACCCCAATGACGTTGTTTCCTCGCCTGAGATACGGCCGCAGATCGTAACTGTCGAAGGACGGATGTTCGGGGTAGAAACGTGCCGGCCCGAAATTGATCGGATTTCCGTTTACCATGAGTACGTACCGACTATCCGCAAACAAGTGCAGGTCGGCGCTGCGCGGGTCCTCTTCGACGGTGACGCTTAAGCGGAAATATGCGACCTGAAATATTTCCGAGGTATCCGTGTCCGTCCAAACGTATCGCGCCCCGTAAGTTCCGCTGTTTCCTTCCTGAGCCGATAACACACCGATCGTCATGGAGCAGATGAGTAGGGCGACCAGCAGGCTTTTCATGCTTAGGGATTTTGGCTAAAGGCAACAAGATATACGGGGGGCTTTGGCCAACTGTGTCGGACTGTGTGACGCCTGCGCGGACAAAGCCCAGCCTAGCCCGGCATAGTGGGGCTGCGGGGGAATAGTAATTTGGAGGTATGCTATACCGGAAGATGACGTGCCAGCCGTCCCGAATAACCGGCCTACCCCTGCTGGTGTGGGGGATCTGTTTGGCGGCTGTTTCCTGTACGGACCAACCGGCGATGACGTTCCGTTCCCTACCATCGGCAGCTACCGGCATTGAATTCGTGAACCGGATCGAAGCAAACGACACCTTCAACGCGCTCACGTACGAATACATTTACAACGGCGCGGGCGTCGGTATTGCTGACTTAAACGGTGATGGATCGCCGGACATATATTTTGCTGGTAACCAAGTTAGTAGCAGGCTGTATCTCAATAAGGGGTCACTCGCTTTCGAGGACGTCACCCAGGCCAGTGGAACGGAAACCACACGTTGGTGTACCGGGGTCTCGATCGCGGACGTCAACGGAGACGGACGGAATGATATTCACGTATCCGTAGCGGGCTTTGGGATACCTCCGACGGAACGGGCGAATTTGCTTTTCCTCAATCAGGGGAACGATCCCAACGGAATTCCCCGCTTCGTTGAGTCGGCACATGCGGCCGGCCTTGCGGACACCGCCTATACCTCGCAGACCGCCTTTCTGGATTACGACCTCGACGGCGATCTAGATGCCTACGTGCTGAATAATGCCCTGGAAGCATACAACCGCAATCGACTACGACCGATCCGGACGGACGGAGGGGCACCTTCCGCCGACCGGCTGTACCGCAACGGAGGGGATGGGACCTTTACGGACGTCAGTCAGCTTGCCGGCCTCGGAGCGGAAGGCTACGGGCTGGGGGTTACCGTTTCCGATCTGAACGGGGATGGCTGGCCGGACCTGTACGTGGCCAACGACTTTCTGTCCAATGACCTGGTCTGGGTGAATAATCAAGATGGAACGTTCACCGACCGAAGCCAGGAATACTTCCGGCATACCAGCCACAATGGAATGGGCGTCGACGTGGCCGATCTAAACAACGACGGGCTGCCCGACGTGCTCGAACTGGACATGTTACCCGCGGACAACTACCGCCGCAAGATGATGACCCCCTACGTCAATCGGGACCGCTTTACCCTGAAGGCGGACTTCGGTTACCAGGATCAGTACATGCGCAATACCCTACAGCTGAACAGGGGCAAGCGGGCGGACGGCCACCCGCGGTTCACGGACATCGGCCCACTCGCCGGCGTCAACGCAACGGACTGGAGCTGGGCCGTGCTGCTGGCGGACTACGATCTCGACGGGCAAAAGGACATCTACGTTACCAATGGCTACCGGAAGGACGTCACCAACCTGGACTTTATCAGCTATGGCCCCTACAATGCCATTTTCGGGGACGCCCGGCAAAAGGAGCTGCGGTCGATGAAGCAACTCGCGTCCATCGAAGAGGTGCCCCTGCCGAATTACTTTTTCCGTGGCGAGGGCGATCACCGTTATCTCGATGTAAGCGAGGAGTGGCAGCAAGCCGTCCCGACCTACTCGACCGGAGCGGCTTACGGCGATTTTGACCTCGATGGGGATATCGATCTGGTAGTCAGTAATATAGATGAGCCGGTCACCATTTTAGAAAATCGGGTAGCCAATGGCCCGTCACGGCACTATCTAAGCGTGAACTTAGCGGGACGCCCGCATGCCGTCCACCCTTTTCATAGCAAAGTGTATGTGTACGCCGGAGGTAAAATGCAGGTGCAGGAACTGTTCCCGGTCCGGGGGTATCTGTCATCCGTCGAGCCCCGGCTATTCTTTGGCCTGGGAAAAGAGGCCAGTATAGACAGCGTGGTAACGGTCTGGAACGACGGACACCGCCAGCGTCTCAGCAACATCGCAGCCGACACTGTCCTGACGATAACGTACGATAGAAAGACGCCACCTGCTTTTGCCAAACCGGCACCGTCCTTCCCGGAATTGGCGGGCATCGCTCCGGTAACCAACATCTCCTTTAGGCACGAGGCGGTAAACTTTGACGAGTTCCGAAACACCTTTACGTTGCCCCACGGCTTCGGCCAGCAGGGCCCCACGCTAGCCTCCGGAGATCTGGACCTGGACGGGTTGGACGATGTCGTTGTGGGGGGCGGGCCCGGTCAGGGACTGAGCTGGTTACGATGCCGGGGGGAGGGCGGCTACCAAGCTTTGCGGATCGATTCGACGGAAGGGCTCGTAGCCGACCTAGCCCTGTTCGATGCCGACAATGACGGCGACAAGGATATTTACGTCGTTTTGGGGGGGACGCATCTCGTCGACGGTGCCCCCGGTTACCGGGATCGTCTTTACCGCAATGAAGGAAATGGGCGGTTTAGGCTACGGACAGGCGCCGTTCCCGAACTTGCCTACAGTGGAAGCTGCGTGCGACCGGCAGATTTTGATGGCGATGGGGACATCGACCTATTTGTAGGTAACCGGACTATACCGGGTAATTATCCTGATGCCCCGCCGAGCGTGCTGTTACGCAATGACAATGGGGTGTTTTCGATACTGGAGTCGGCGGAGTTGGGGATGGTTCACGATGCGCGATGGGTACGGGAGCCGGGGGAGAATAAACCGGTTTTGGTGGTAGCCGCGGAATGGGAAGCTATTCGTCAGCTCAGGTGGAGTGATAGCCGGTGGCGAGTCGAACCGCTAAATTTGGTCAACGGTGGGGGGCATTCCATTCCGCCCCCAACCGGCTGGTGGTTTCACCTGAACGCCGCGGACGTGGACGGCGACGGGGACACGGACCTGATTGCCGGAAACCTGGGACACAACAGCTTCCTACGGGCTTCCGCGGAACAACCCGTCACGCTCTTTGCAAAAGATTTCGACGGAAACGGGGCCGTCGATCCACTGCTTTTTCACTTTGCGGGAGATGAGCTCGTGCCTCTGCACGAGCGCGATTTGCTGCTGCGCCAGATCCCTTCCATGAAACGCCGGTTTCCGGATTACCATACCTACGCCAATGCCACGCTGTCCGAAGTGCTGACCGAATCCGACCGGGAGGGAAGCAGGCAGCTGGAAGTGACGGATTTCACCTCTTACTACCTGGAGAACACCGGGCAGGGCCGGTATCGCCCGCACCCGCTACCGACGGTCGCCCAGTTTGGGCCCCTGCGTCATTCCCTACTGGCTGACTTTACGGGTGACGGACAAGCGGATCTAGTGGTAACGGGGAATTTGCACCAAACCGAGACCACCCAGCTTGGCAAGTACGACGGTGATTACGGAACCCTGCTTACCCGCGATCCCGCCGGTAAATGGGTTTCGGCGGACCACCACATTGCGCGACCTCACTTGCCCGGGCAGGTGAGCGCGCTAGTGACGACAAACACCGATAAGGGCCGCTATCTACTGGTGGGCACCTACGGAGATACCCTGCGTAGCCTGGCCTTGCCGGTGCACACCAATTTATCGAGGTGATGGGAAGAACGGTTGGTATGGGACGGAGGGTGTATTGGCTGGTTTTCGTTTTGGGAATAGCACCTTACCTGCGCTCCGCCGCCCAAATAAGCCCGGACCGGCCAACGGCCGATTGGTTCCAACTACGGGTGGAAAGAAGCCGTGCCGGAACGGCGGTCGATATGCGACACTGGTTGGATGCACCCGCCGGGAAGCACGGCTTTCTGACCGCGGAGGGAAAAGATTATGTCTTCGAGGACGGAACGCCGGTTAAATTCTGGGGGGTAAATGTGGCTAACCACCGCGTCTTCCCGGAGCCGGAGGAAGCCGCGGAATGGGTCGAAAGCCTGAGCCGCTACGGCATCAATGCCGTACGCTTCCACAAATTCACCTGGGAGGCAACGGACGGCGAACGTTCCACGGAACTGACGTCCGATCACTGGCGGCGGCTCGATGGATTTTCAAATCAACTACGTACGGCCGGCATCTACTACGGGTGGTCGCACATCTACGGGCACCCCGTAGCTGCCGCCGATAGCGCGGGCATGGTCGCCTACCAGGAAGTGCGGGACCTGAACTACCCGTGGGCGCACCTGAACGGATCCACCTCCGGCCTGGTCAACTTCGCCGAGGACCTGCAGGTCCTCAACATTGCCCTGACGGTAAACATGCTCGAGCACCGGAATCCCGTGACGGGGCTACGCTACGCCGACGATCCCGCCCTGGCTTTCGTGGAATTGCAGAACGAAGATGATATTTTCTGGAGTGCCATCCTGCGGGCGCTGGAGCAGGCTCCCAGCTACCGGAAGCTGCTGTGCGCGAAATTCAGCGATTGGTTGCGGGAGAAGTACGGCTCGGCCGACGCACTGGAAGCAGCGTGGGGCGGGCAGGGGATCGCGGATGGCAATAGCCTGGAGTCAAACACGATATTTCCTAATCCTGACCACGGTTGGTTTTCCGGGCATTACCGCCGGGCCACGGCGGAAGGAAGGCCCGTGCCGCCGCACGTCAGCGACCGGGCCCGCTTCCTCTTCGAGGAGCAATTGGCGTACTACCGGCGAGCGGTGGCGGCCATTCGAAAGACCGGCTACCTGGGGGTGATCATCGGAAGCTGCTGGCAGGCGGGCTCGGGAATCACCCACTACTATAATCTGTACGCCGACTACGATACGGGGCCCATCGACCGCCACAACTACTGGGGGGCAGGTGGCGGACACCGCCTGCACGCGGGGGAGTTCGATAACCGGTCGATGCTCGCCGAACCGGGCTCGGGACTACTGAGTACGGGGCTGCAACAGGTGGCCGATCGTCCCTTCCAGTTTTCGGAGTGGATGGCGCTGATCCCTAACGAGTGGACCGCCGAAGCCGCCCCGCTCATCGCGGCCTACGGAATGGGGCTGCAGGGGTGGGACGCCTCCTTCGCCTTTGCGATGGATTTTCCCCGGTTAACGGAAGGCGTGGATGCCCGCGGCGGGATCTACAACGTCTCGGGGCCTACCCACCTGCCGCTGTATCCGGCGCTCGTGGCCATGATTCACCGGGGCGATGTGACCGAGGCGGAGGTAGTGTCCCGCCGAACCATAAGTTTGCAAGCGCTGGACGAGGGTGTACTGCCCTTCCGGGAAACCGTCGTACAGGACTACGACCGAAAATCGATCTCCGGACTCGTGGATCCTTCCGCCCTGCTGGAGGGTAGGGTAGTGGTCAGTTTTGCCGATAGCACCGGCGTCTACGGGGAGCGGCGATTCGATCGGTCCGCGGACACGATCCGATCGAGGACCGGGCAACTCACCTGGAGGCGAAGCCCCGGGGATGGCGGATCCGTGACCATCAATACTTCCGGTACCCAGGGGGTCGTAGGATGCTACCCCGCGGAGGAAATTACGTTGGACGACGTGACTTTAAGGACGGATAATCCATTCTCCGTAGTGCTGGTCACCAGTCTGGATTCCGTGAGGGGAATCCGCACGGCTAAGCGAAGTCTGGTCACGACCATCGCCCGGGCCCGCAATAGGGGCATGACGTACCGGCAGGATTCATCGATACTGACGAACACCGGAAGTCCTCCCGCGCTGCTCGAGCCGGTAGTCGTACGCCTGAAGCTGTGGCGGCGGGGCGCTACCGTCCACGTCCTACACCAGGACGGCCGCCGGACGGGAACCACGATACCCGAGATCGATGGTGCATTCTTGCTGGACGGCCGGCGGCACCGGACCTTTTACTACGAGATCGTTTACGGCTCTACTTCCGATCCGGAAAGCGACTGAGCTTTACCTCCCCGGGAATATTGTCGTTACCGGCCAGCCAGGCTTCCAGCCACCGGCTCACCAAGGGGGCTAATGAAGCCCCTTTGGTTCCCAAGCCGTTGAAGATCCAAAGTCCATCCTGCCGGGGGTGCGGACCGATGATCGGTCGGCGGTCGCGCACGGTGGGGCGAACGGCGGCGCGATGGTCCACGATTTCGTAGGGAACGGTCATCAGTTCGCGTAAACGGTCCTCCAGGTACTGGCGACTTTCCGGGCTGGGGCCCTCTTCCGCCCACTGGTTGTGGCTCGTGGCCCCCACCCAGTAGGTGCCGTCGGCCTGGGGCACGAGGAAGATGCGGTGCTTGAAAAGTCGGTCGAGGAGAGGTGCCTGGGTTTTCACGATCAGCACCTCGCCCTTGTTGCCGCCGTACGGGAGGTCGCCGAACCAGGGGTTGAAGCGCGAACGCCAGCCCTCGCAGAAGATCACCCGATCGAAACTCCGTTGTCGGCCGTTTTCGGTCCAGTTGATGCTGTCGCCCTCCGTTTCCAGGTCATCGTAATCGAAGGCGATCTCGCTGAGTCGATCCTGGCGGAGGAGCCGTTCCCGGTAGCGGGTGACCAGCGTCCGCACGTCCACCCGGGCGGAGTGCCGTACCCCGGCGTAGGCGAAGGCCGGGTCGGTGACTTCCGGGATCGCTCCCAGGGCGGGGTGGTCATCGAGGTAGTCCGCGTATCCCTCGTCGCCGGAGCGGGCCAGCCAGTCGTTCTGCTCGCCCCGGTTAAAGAGCGTCCGGACCAGCGGCAGGTCATACCAGAGTTGGACGTCCAGTTCCCGTTCCAGATCCGCGTACAGGGACCGGGCTTCGGGAAGGAGCTCGTCGATACGCCAGCTTTTCACGAAGCGGAGTCCGGTGATGGGATTAACGATTCCGGCGGCCACGCGGCTGGCCGATTGCTGGTGAGGCGCGTCAAGGTAGTGTACCGAATGCCCCGCCCGTTCGAGCCGAAATCCAATGAGGGTGCCGGCCAGTCCCTGTCCGACGATTAGGTAGTCGATGGTTTTGCCCGCAAGGTAAGCCGCCGCCCGCCGCCCGGCCAAAAATAGGGAGCCCCCACCGGTCGAAACCGGCGGGGGACTCACGCTTATTGGAAAGAAACAAGTTAGTAGGTATAAAACGTAAGACGGTGGGGCTGGCGTCCGCCCCGGTCCGTTTTTAACCGACCGGGAAGGAGAGATTGAAGTCCGCAGTGGTCGTGGACTCCGCCTTGACCTGCAACAGACCGAGGTCGAGGCCGCCCGTGGCGGTCACTTTGAACTGCGCCTCGATCTCGAGGTCACCGTCAGAATCCTGGTCTTTGTAAGACACGGCAATCAGTTCGTAAGCACCGGCCTCGAGGAAAGACAGGGTGTATTCGTTATTCGCGTTCACCTTGCTGCTCGACACGGCATTCAGGAACAGCTCGTCGTCCCGATCCGCGGAAGCTTCCGTGGAGGTATAGGTGCCTTGCTTGTAGGCATAGACTACGATTTCCCCCTCCGATTCGGAGTTGTTGGTAACGGTGCCGGTCAGCATGCCGGTACGGTCCTTTTCGACGAAACGCAGTGACTGATTCAGCCGGGTGCCCGCGGCCAGTGCATAGGGCTCGGTTTCGTCCTGGGTGCGTACGAACGCCTTCCTTAGGTCAAAGTCGATGACCGCGGTGACGGCAGCGTCAGCCGCCATGGAGAACTTGGATTCCTGGATGGTGATGACGCCATCGTTGGCTACCTGGAGGGCTTTCTTCTGGTTGTCGGGGTTGATGTAGTAGCAGCCGGGGCCGTTATTCACCGCTTTGGGATCGTCGTCGAGTACCAGCTCGATCTTATTGTAGTTCTTGGCGGCCAACTGCCCGCTGTAGAGCAGGTCGGTTTCCCCGTTGACCAGGGCGGACACTTCCACGGTACTGCGGTTGAAACCTTCGAGGGATTCGCCGTCTACTTTAATGTCGGCCACGGTTACGACGACGGCCTTTACGTAGGCATCATCGATGGGCGCATCGGTCATTTCGACCCGGAAGTCGCCCTCTCTTTCGGTGGAGGGCGTCGCGGGGTCTTCTTTACAGCTAAAGGTCAGGAGAGGAAGGGTTAGGGCGAGGGTTACCACGCCGCTCAGGTTACTGAGTCGCATAAAGTAATTTTTACAATCCGAATGCATCAGGCACCGGATGGTATATGGGTAATCTATTCGAGTTCGTCGGGTCACATATAATGACCTACGCGAATATGTACCTCATAACGGGAAGTCCGCCCGATGGAGTATGTCTTAATAGATCCCCTGGCACCGACGGACCCATCGCGCCTTACCTTGCCGCCATGACCTATCCAACCATTACGCTTAAGAAGGGACGCGAGGGAGCCCTGCAACGCTTTTCCCCCTGGCTGTTTTCCGGATCGGTAGCCCACGAGGACGAGGGCATCGAGGATGGCGACACCGTACGGGTAGTCGACTCCGCGGGTAATTCCCTGGGAGTGGGCCACTACCAGGCGGGCAGTATCCGCGTACGTATGCTGCACTTCGGTGCCGACAATGCGCCCGCCGACCTACTGGCTTCTCGGCTGGAACGCGCCCTGGAATTGCGGGCCCGGCTGGGCCTGGCGGCGGACCCCCTCACGGATGCCTATCGCCTGGTCCACGCGGCGGGCGATCAGCTTCCGGGCCTTATCGTCGATCGCTACGGGCCGGTGGCCGTCGTCCAGTGCCACAGCATCGGCATGCACCACCAGCGGCAGCTGATCGCCGATACGCTGTTGGAGCGGGTTCCGCAAATCACCGCCGTATACGACAAAAGCGCGGCCGTGCTTCCGGAGCGCTACGCCCATACGATTTCCGACGGGATGCTCGGAGGCGAAACCGTGACGGAGCTAACCGTGCGGGAAAACGGTCGCCGATTCCGCATTGACATCGCCGGAGGGCAGAAGACCGGTTTCTTCCTGGACCAGCGCGAGAACCGCTGGTTGCTCGGCGGCTACGCGCAGGATAAGGTCGTTCTCAATACCTTCTGCTACACGGGTGGCTTCTCCGTATACGCCCTTTTGGGCGGCGCGGCGCAGGTAGATAGCGTCGACCTGAGTGGGAATGCCATGGAACTCACCTCTACCAACGTCCACCTCAACGGGGATTTGGCCGACCGACACGCGGGGTATACCGCCGACGTGATGGACTGGCTAAAGGAACACGGCCGCGAGCCGAAATACGATATCGTCGTCGTGGATCCCCCCGCCTTCGCGAAAAACAAACACCGTCGCCACAAGGCCGTCCAGGCCTACAAACGCCTGAATGCACGGGCCATGCAGGCCCTCAAACCCGGCGGCCTGCTATTTACCTTCAGCTGCAGTAGGGTAGTGGACCGGCAGTTATTTTACGACACCATCGTGGCCGCCGGCCTGGAGACCGGCCGTTCCGCCCGGGTGCTGCACCGACTGGGCCAGGGGCCAGACCACCCCGTGAACCTATACCATGCGGAGGGGGAGTATCTGAAGGGATTGGTCCTGCAAGTTGACTGACCGCTTCGGGGAAATGCCCTTTACCTGCGCTCCGCCGCCAAACCTTCTCGGGCCCGGGGCTTTGGGGAGGTTGCCGGTATCGGATAGGCACTCGGGGTCAACCGGAGGCCAGTATTGGCAGCGGGATGACAGGACGTAAGCCTTTGCATTTTCCTTGCCCCGACCCAACGAACACCCCTTTTGGCTAACCGTTACGGTACAATACTACTTTTACAAGCATACCCCAATTGGCTGCAAGCATAGGTAAAAAAATAGGCAGGTTTATATTCTGGCTGGTCGTTTCCGTAATGGGACTGCTGGTCCTGGTTTTCCTGCTCATTCAACTTCCGTTTGTTCAGGACCGGCTGACACGGGAGGTGGAGAAGATCGCGGCGAGTACCCTGGGAACCGACGTGGGCATCGGCGAGATCGACCTGCAATTCCCCTCCAATCTTTCGGTCAACGACGTCTACGTCAATCACCCCGACGGCGATACCATCGCCCGGCTGGGGCACCTCGGCGTGGGGCTGGATATGTTCGCGCTGCTGCGCTCCACGGTGGATATCACTACCGTCGAGATCAATGACGTGTACGCTAACGTGGTCACCACGGACTCGACCAGCAACATCGCCTTTCTGATGGAGGCGTTTGCTACGGATTCCACGGCCACTCCCGCTGCGGCTCCCGTCGATACCACGGCAGGCGGGGGCTTTACGATCAACCTGAACGGGGCCAAACTCCTGCTAACCAATGCGGACATATACTACCAGGACGACCCGATGGGGATCCTGGCCGACGTGACCGCCCAGCGCCTGGAGGGCGAGATCGACGAAGCCGATCTGGAAACGATGGATTTCGCCATTGATTACCTGGAACTGGAAAGCGCGGATGCCGCCATTGCGATCGGCGAAAGCAGTACGCCCACCGATACGACGGCGGAGTCGGCGCCCATGGCCCTGGCCGCGGGCCGGGTAACGATATCCGAGAGCAATTTCTCCATTCGTATGGATTCGCTCGATATTACGACGGGTCTGCCTTACGTCAACCTTGAAGGTGCCGACCTGTTGCTGGGCGATAGCCTGGCCTTCAACGGCGAGTTGTTCCAGATGCGCGAATTCGGGTTCCGGATGGATACCCCGCTACCGGAACTGGAAGGGCCCGGGATCGACTATAACCACCTGGCGCTTACCGATGTCGAGGTCGAAGCAACCGATATCGCCTACATCGTCGATTCCCTTCACCTCAACCTGCGCCAGCTGCAGGCTAAAGAGCGTAGCGGGCTCGAGATCCTGCGGACCGAGGGGATTGTAGAATACGATCCCACTTACCTGGGGCTAGAAGGCTTTCTGCTGCGGACCAACAACAGTGAGCTCACCAGCGACAACACCGCCATTAAATACGACTTCGCCTCGGCGAATATCGAAGAGATGGTAGCCCGTGCCCAGTTGGACGGCTACCTCGGTCTGCAGGACGTAGCCCTGCTTGCCCCCGATCTGGCCGAGGTGCCCGTAGTCGGTAACAATACGGAGCAACGAGTGACCTTTTCCGTGCGGGCTAACGGTACGACACGCGCGCTGGACATCGGCCGTATCCAGATTGACGGGCCCGGCATCAAGGTCCGCGCCAGTGGTAACGCTACGGATGTCCTTGATCCCGAACAAGTGGGAGGGCGTCTCTACCTGCGCGAATTCAGTCTCACCCCCGGCCCGCTGCTGCCACTGCTACCCAGCGGTACGCTGCCCCCCGATATCGACTGGCCGCAGCGCATCGTAGCCGAAGGAACCGCCACCTACCAGGGCGAGCGCCTCGAACTGGACCTGTACGCCATCGAAAACCGCACCTTCGGTAACGGGCTCAACAGCCGGGTACGCACCAGCGGAGTTATCAACGGACCGCAGAACTTCCCCAATACCCGTCTCAACGTACGGCTCGATACCCTGCTCGCTACCCGGGCCACGATATTGGCCTACATCCCCCCCGGGACGCTGCCGGAAGACTATACCATTCCCAATTTCGTGCGCGGAAGCGGATCGGTCACCGGTCCCATGGACAACCTGGACGTAAACCTGCAGCTTAACCTGCCCGGTGACAGCACCTACGCCCGCATCAACGGCAACATTCGGAATGCCCTGGATCCGGATAATCTGGCGCTCAATATGGAGGTTACCGATCTGGGGATCAACATTGCGGACGTACGGTCTATTTTACCGGATAGCCTTATCCCGGATAACATCAATCTGCCGAGCCTGCGCGTACGTAACGCCAGCATCTCCGGTTCCCTGACCGATCTGACCTTCAACGTTCCGCTCGAAACCACCAACGGGGACTGGAACCTGAACGGCCGGTATAATCCCCAGGACCTCGACGTAAACGCCGATCTGAGCAATGTCAATCTGCCCGACCTATTCACTGGGCCTATGCGCGATTCTCTTCTGTCGCTTGATTTGGGTCCGCTCGATTTCCGTGCCCAGGTGAATGGACAATTGGAACCGGCCATGGATCTCGAACTGGATGCTACGGTGATGCAATTCGAGGGGGATTCGCTGGCTGACGTGGCCGCCTCCATTACCGACAGCCGATACCAGGCCACCTTCGACCTGATGCACCCCGACATGCTGGCGGAGGGCAGTGCCCGGTACATCATCGCCGCGGACAGCACCGTATTCGCGGAAGCGATCGTCGACATCCAGCGCATCGATCTGGGCCGGTGGAACCTGATGAACGATCTGGTCATCGAGGGTGACGTGGTGGCGCGGACCGAAGGCATAGATGTATACGGCATGGACGCCTTCGTCGATCTGGACGATATTATCCTACTCGGGCCGGAGGGAAGTGTCTTTGTCGACAGCCTGCGCCTGACCGCCTCGCTCCACGATTGGGACAATGAAATCTATCTACGCTCGGACGTGATGGACGGGGAGGTACTCGGTTACTTCGATCCCCTGGTCACCCCGGAAAAGATCGTGCAATTTATCATGGCCTATTGGGACGAAAGCCTTCGGCAGCCCGACCCGGTGGAGAATGGGGATAGGGTAGACGTGGCCTTTCAGCTGAAGCGTCCGCAGGTACTGACCAGCGGTTTGGTCCCCGGCCTGACCCAGCTTTCGCCCTTGGAGTTTAGCTTCCTCTACCGCGACGCGAATCCGGAACTATTAATGAAGTTGTCCGTTCCTGAAATCGTTTTTGCCGGACTGGAAGCCCGCAGCCTGGACTTTACGGCCGTCGGCGATACCGTGTCGATGAATTTCGATGCCAACTGGGACGACGTGAGTTACAATGAGCAGATCGAATTGGGACGCACGGTAATATCCGGTGAAACGATCGACAATGAACTACTGGTGGAGCTCAAGCTCTACAGCGAAAACGACAGCCTAAGGCACTACCTGGGCACCTATATCGACCAGGCAAGCGACACGCTGCTGGTCCGGCTGGATGAGGAGCAGATCATCAACTTCGAAAGCTGGATGGTTCCGGCCACGAACCAGATCACGATGGTCGATTCGACCCTACTGATCCGGGATCTAGCGCTCCGTCATCAGGGGCAGTCACTGGAGGCGGAAACGACCGAGTTGAATGACGTCATGATCACCTTCAACGACTTCAACCTGCGCACGCCCAGCCGGCTCATTTTTTCCGAGGAGGAGACCGCCGCGGGTATCCTGAACGGAACGGTAGGGCTCGATAACGTGCTGACCAACCTGGGCATCCGTACGGACCTCAGCATTGACAGCCTCGCCTGGTCCGGCACGCTTCTCGGGGATCTTACGGCGGACGTCACCTCCGGGAACGAACAGACCTACGATCTGGACATCGGTCTTCAGGGTGGCGGCAACGACGTAAGCATCGACGGTACCTACGAACTCAACGGACCGATGGACATCATGGTCGACGTCAATGCCCTGCAGATGAAGAGCGCCGAACCCTTTAGTCTGGGCTACCTGCAAGATACGCGCGGGTTCATGGAGGGGCAGATCGCCGTCAGTGGCACCGCACTCGATCCGAGCCTCGACGGGCGCCTTTCCTTTAACGACGCCAGTCTGATCATCAGCCTGCTTGGCGAACGCTTCCAACTCGGTACGAACCCCATCATCTTCGAGGGTGACCGCATCACCTTCAGCAATGGCCTCCAAATCTTTGACTCGAAAGGAAACGACGCGGAAATTTCGGGTAACATCTCGCTTAATGGATTGAATGACATTCAACTCGATCTGCTGGTAGTGGCCGAAGACTTTACGGCCATTAATTCTACCAAGGACCAGAATCCGGATTACTACGGCAACATGTCCGTGGATGCCCGCGTGGAAATCGGCGGAACGGCCACCCTCCCAGTCGTTGAGGTGGATGCTACCACGAACGAAGGATCGGATATCACCTATGTGTACACCGTGCCCTCGCAGGGACTGGTGGACGTCGAGGGAATCGTGGATTTCGAGGAACGCTACCAGTGGGCCGAGATCCTGCGGCGCGACACGATCACCACGGACGACAGTCTAGGGGTCAGCCGCGCGGGCCTCGACCTGACGCTCAATCTGGCCATTGATCCGAACCTGGAGGTGACCGTAGTGGTCGACCCGGTCACCGGCCAAACCTTTACCGGCCGCGCGGAGGGCGATATGACCCTGAAGATCAATCCCGACGGCAGCCAGGAAGCAACCGGCAGGGTAGAGCTGGTGGAGGGTACGTACGACTTCGTCTACCAAGTAATCAATAAAGAATTCACCGTCGTGCCCGGCTCGACGGTCACCTTCAACGGTGACATCGCGAACCCAACGCTCGACCTGACGATTCGCCACCGGGTAGTGACCTCAGCACTTCCCTTGGTGGAGACGATGAATGGTAATGTACAGGACGCGGGGGCCCTGCGACGCAAGCAAACGTTCTTCGTGGTTATCGGACTGAAGGGTGATCTGCAATCCAGTGATCTCACAACCGACGTGACCTATCCGGAAGACGAATATGGTAACTTGGGTATCAGCTCGGTGGACGACGCATTAGGTCAGTTACGTCAGGACGATAGTCGCCTCACCGGTACGGCATTCCGGTTGCTGGCCTTTGGTGGCTTCAACGTGCCCCTCATCGACCAGGGTGGGGGAGATGGTACGAGCCTCGCCAACACCACGCTCAATAATGCCCTCGGCGGGTACCTGAATAACCTGGCCGACCAGTATGTCGGTTTTGTCGACCTGGATTTTGGCCTCGATAGCTACCAAGATACCGATGGAACCACCAATACGAATCTGCGCATCAGTCTTCAGAAAACCCTGTTTGACGACCGGGTCATCGTAAGCGTAGACGGAGTAGCCGGGAACGATGCCGACGAAGTAGCCGGCACTTCCCAGACGTACCTGGACAACATCACCGCGGAGTACCTCATCAACGACGACGGAACTTTCCGGCTTAAATTTTTCAACGACCGCGACCGCGATGTCCTCATCGGCGGAAACGTACTCCGGTACGGTGGTCGGCTTACCTTCAGCAAAGAATTCGACCGGTTCTTTTGGAGCAGTAAAAACAGCGGTAAATGATCGGTAGAGTATGGCTTGCCCTGATCGCGCTTAGCGCGATGGGGTGTAACGTGACGCAGTTTCTTCCACCGGATGAATATCTCTACGCAGGGGCGACGGTTGACGTGACGGCACCGGATTCGGTAGACGCCAGCCAGCTGACCACAGAATTAGAGTCCGCGGCTAACCAGCGTACCAACGCCAAAATTCCGGTGATCGGCTACCGGAATGTGTGGCGGTGGTACAAGTTTGAGGCTAAGAAGGAGGCCAAGCCCGAAAAGTACGAGGAGGACCCCACCGAGGAACGTGGCGAGGAGCCCATCTTTTTCGACGCTACGGTCGCGGAGGGCCTGACCAATCTGATGGCGAACCGCGCGGCAAACAACGGATATTTCCAGAATGATGTCACCTACACAATCGATACCGCTTACGAATCCAGGGAGATCGAAGTCCATTACGATGTAGAAGTCGGCGGTCCCTATTTGTTGGATAGCGTACAGCATGTGTGGTTGGACACTTCCGTAGCGAGAATCCTTACGGAGCAACAGGAGGAATCCGTTCTGGAGCAAGGCCAGCAGTACGATCTCGATCGGCTGAAGGCGGAGCGGCAACGCTGGAGGCAGGCTCTCTTGGATAACGGATATTTTTACGCCAGCGAGGACGATTACATTTTCCTGGCCGATACGGTGGCCGGCAATCACGACGTCAACCTGCTGGCCAAGCTGAAAACGGAAATTCCGGAAGAACACCTTATCCGCCAGCGGATCTTGGAGATCAACGTCTACCCCGATTTTGACGTCCAGGACACTTCTAACCGAAGCCGGCTACCTCTTCAGCAGGTCGGCGGGCTCAACATTTACTGCGATGAATGCCCGCTCCGCCCGTCGATTTTGGACGAAGGGTTCGCCACCGAGGCCGGCTTCCTCTACAGCCCGGATTTACACCGCAAAACGCTGCGGCGGCTGGCCAGTTACAATACCTTCCGGTACATCAGCCTGGATTACAACCCCGTACCCAATTCCGACAGTTTACTGATTCTCAATGCTTACATGCAGCCGCTTCCCCGCCGCCGCTTTGAGGGCGAACTGGGGCTGACCTACAACAACGCGCAGTATATCGGACCGAACGTCCGGCTGGCCTACACCAACCGTAACCTCCTGCGGGGGGCGGAGTTGCTGCGCCTCGAGGGTGACTTCAGTTATGCGGTTTTCTTGGGCAACAGCGACGATATCCGGGTACCCCGTTCGGGAATCTACGGCCTGACCGCAACGCTTGACGTCCCGCGGCTCTGGTTGCCGAAACGTCGGAAGCTGATCCCCCGGGTCATGACCAGCGGAACCCGCATTTCGCTGGGAGCAAAAGTGGAACGGCTCGACCTGACCCTGAGTAAATTCAGCCAGGAGATCGATCAGTTGGCGCTGACCGAACTTCCGGCTCTCCTGGAAGCAGATCCGGAGGCTTCGGAGACGGTGAGCCTCCTGCAACTGCGCGCTGAGTATGGCTACACCTGGCAACGTAGGGTTAAGAAATCCCACATCCTCAATCCATTTTCTTTTCGGTTTCAGAATCCCGTCGTAGGAAATTCCGAAGTGTTGGACATCGCCCGCAATCTGGGCCTCGCCCCCGGGCAGGACGATGCCACCGCCGGCGCGAGCCGGTTCGACCGTATGCTCGTGTACTCACCTAACTATACGCTTACTTACGACACCCGACTGGATGGAGAAGACGTCAGTAACTTCTTCTGGCAGCAGTATCTGTCGATGAACTGGAATAACATCTTTCCGGTCACCGATGCCGTCGACGCGTCGCGTATCACCAGTATTTACCCGCAGGTCGAGACCGATTTGCGCTATTACCACAACTTCAGCGCCTCCTCCCAATTGGCCATGCGACTGCACGGGGGAGTAGCCTATCCCATTACCGACCGTGCGATCGTTCCTTACTTCGATCTCTATACGGTGGGCGGACCTAACAGCCTGCGCGGTTTCGTGCCGCGTCAGCTCGGCCCCGGCCGTACCGCGCCCGTCAACAATAACCTGCTGACCTTCGGTGGCTTTGGTAACCTGATGCTGGAGTCAAGTATTGAGTGGCGCCAAAAACTGAATTCCCTGATCGAGGTCGCCGCCTTCCTGGACGCGGGCAACGTGTGGACGTACAAGACGGAAGCCGAACCCCTCAACACCGATTTCCGAAGCACGACCTTTATCAAGGAGTTAGCCATGGACTATGGATTTGGGTTCCGTTTCGACCTGACCTTCCTCATCTTCCGATTGGACTTTGCCAAACCATTCCAGATCCCCTACGAGGAAACGGTAGCCGATTTCCGGATCCCGCGCAAATTCGTGGGTGACCCCGTGGATGACAGCTGGCGCCTGGTGATCGGTTTCGGATATCCCTTTTAATCCTTTTCCGGAAGGCTTAGCTAGCCGATTTGCGTTCGGCGAATTTGAATTTTCACCTAACAATACTGGCTGACGAACTACTTCGGGTCCTACCTGGTAAGGTAGGAAAGCAAGTACTATGAGAGCATTGACTTATCACGGACAGGGCGACGTCCGCGTTGACACCCATCCCGATCCCCGCATTGAAAAACCTACCGACGCGATCATTCGCATCACCTCTACCGCCATCTGCGGTTCGGATCTCCACCTATACGATGGTTTCATCGCCAAAATGAAAGCCGGCGATATCATCGGCCACGAGCCGATGGGCATCGTGGAAGAAGTCGGGTCCGACGTTAAGAATATCAAGAAGGGAGACCGCGTGGTCGTGTCCTTTACGATCTCCTGCGGGCACTGCTGGTTCTGCGAGGAAAAACTGTACAGCCTCTGCGACAACTCCAATCCAAAACCCGAAAATGCAGCGGCCGTTATGGGACATTCGCCCGCGGCCGTGTATGGCTATTCCCACTTACTGGGTGGCATTCCCGGCGGCCAGGCCGAATTCCTCCGGGTTCCCTACGCCGACCTGGGAACCGTGAAGATTGAAAGCGACCTGCCAGATGAAAAGGTCCTTTTCCTTTCGGATATTTTCCCGACCGGCTACATGGCCGCCGAGAATGCGCAGATCCAGGAAGGCGATACCGTCGCTATTTGGGGATGCGGTCCCGTAGGACTGTTTACCATGAAGAGTGCCTGGATGATGGGTGCCGGCCGGGTGATCGCGATCGATCAGGTACCCGAGCGTCTCAAGATGGCCAAGGAGCAGTGCAACGTGGAGATCATCGATTTTTCTAAAGTGGACGATGTCGCCCAGGAACTCATTGAAATGACCGGTGGCCGTGGCCCCGATCGTTGTATTGATGCCGTGGGTGCGGAATCGCATGCGTCGAACATGGTCAGTGCCGCCGCCGACAAGCTCAAGCAGACGGCGCACCTGCAATCCGACCACCCCTACGTACTACAGCAAGCCATCATCGCATGCCGGAAAGGAGGTACCCTTTCCATTCCCGGCGTGTACGGCTCTACGGCAACCATCCCTATGGGACCGGCGATGAATAAGGGACTTACCTTCAAAATGGGTCAAACCCACGTACAGCGCTACCTGCAGCCCCTCCTCGACAAGATCGAGGCCGGGGAGATCGATCCGAGCTTCCTCATCACCCACACCGAACCGCTCGAAAACGCACCGGAGATGTACAAGAAGTTCCGCGCCAAGGAGGACGGTTGTATCAAGGTGGTGCTTAAGCCCTGATCGCCTGCGGGTCTGTGACAGGCCTGCTATATTCTAGCGTGCCAGAAATCAGCGTTCTTTAGCGGGAACGCTGATTCCTGTATTTAAGCAGCAATCAGCGAGTATTCGTGGAAAATCAGCTTCAGATGAAAGTTACATTTTTAGGTCTCGGAATCATGGGCAGCCGCATGGCCCGCCACATATTGGACGGTGGATTTTCCCTTACCGTATGGAACCGCTCGCCCGGTCCAGCCAGGGAATTTGAGGAGGCCGGAGTCACCGTGGCCGACTCGCCCGAGCAGGCCGTCGCTTCTGCCGACTTGGTCATCACCATGCTGGCCACCCCCGCAGCGGTTCGGGAAGTTATGATCGACGGAGGCGTACTACAGGCAATGCCCGAAGACTCCATCTGGGCCGATTCTTCAACGGTTAGTCCGGCTTTTGCGCGCCAGTCCTCGGAGTGGGCGCAAACTCACGGATGCCGCTACCTCGGCATTCCGGTAGCTGGAACCCGGGAGCCTGCCGCCGCCGGAACATTACGTGTCCTGGTGGGGGGAGCTAAATCCACACTGGACGAAGTACGGTCCGTACTGGAAACCTACTCCTCGGCCATCGTACACGTAGGCCCGGAAGCCGATAGGGGAGCGGCGCTCAAAATTCTGGTCAACGGTATGCTGGCGCAGTCGATGCTGGTTTTCTCCGAGGCCATAAAAATGGGGGAGGCCATGGGTATGGACCGGGACTTCCTTTACGACACCCTGCCCGGTCTGCCGGTAATCGCACCCTTCGTGCAGGGTAAAGTCTCCATGATGAAGAGCGATGATTTCGGGGATGCCTCCTTCCCATTGGAACTGATGCATAAGGATCTCAACCTCATCGTGGAAACCGCTTACGAAAAAGACCAACCCGCTCTCCTGGCCGCCCTTGCACGCGAGATCTACGGTCGGGCCAAAGCCGCCGGAATGGGTAGGGAGGATTTCGCCGCGGTTCACCGCACGTAACCCGGCCTATTTGACCTCCAGATCGGTGGAGACGGTTTCCCCGTTGGCTTCTACCGAAAGCTGGTAGCTGCCGGGGCGCAGGTAATATGCTCCGTTTTCGGCGGCTTCCACTACGACGGGCTTCTCATCGTCTTTGCGATCGTCATTTAGTCGAGCCTCCATTTCGCCGGCTTTGCCCGCCGGGAAGGTTAGGTCGTAGGTCACGGTGTTTAATCCCCGTTGAAGCTTGATCTCCTGCTGCGACCATTCCTTTCCATCCTTACTCCGTACGGACAGCGTGGCGTCGTCGTCCGCTTTCGGACTATAAATCTGCACCCGTACTTCCGGGCCGGTATCTTCCCGGAACCAGCTAGCCGATCCGTAGCGGGAAGAGTACCGTTGGGGTTCGACGGCGGCAACGGTCAGGACGGGATCGGTTTTTCCGGCCAAAGACTGCAGCATCTCCACGTTTGCCCGGTAGAGGCTGCGCCCGTGGGTGCCGACGATCAGATCCTTCGCCTGCGTCTGCACCACGACATCGTGCACGGCTACCGCCGGTAAATCGGTTACGGCCGAGAAGGTGCTTCCCGTATCCAGGCTGACGTACAATCCGTGATCGGTGCCTACGTAGAGGAGGGCAGGGTTGAGGGGGTCCTCCTTAATGACGTTCACCGGCTCCGCGGGAAGATCATTACCGATCCGCGACCAGCTGTCTCCCCGGTTGGTACTCCGGTAGACGTAGCTTTCGAAGTTATCGTCCCGGTAGCCGTTCAGCGAAAGGTAGACGACCTGCTCGTCGGCGTGACTGGCGTAGACGCGGCTGACCCAGAGATCTTTCGGTAAACCGCTATCGATCGGGTCCCAATTACCCCCGCCGTCGGTACTGCGGTGCACGTGGCCGTCGTCGCTGCCGGTATACAGCAAACCGAAGCGTACCGGGCTTTCCGATATGGTGGTCAGCGTACCGTAGGCTACGTCACCGAAGCGTCCGCCCCCCGTCAGGTCCGGGCTGATTTTTTCGAAATCGTCACCCCGGTTAAAGCTGCGGTGCAGGAAGTTCGAGCCCATATAGAAGATGTCGGGCTGGTGCGGGCTGATCAGGATGGGCGCTTGCCAGTTCCAGCGGTAAGGTCGCTCACCCAGCTCGTGCTTTGGCGTGATGAGTTTCCGTTCACCCTGCTTTTGGT
Source organism: Lewinella sp. IMCC34191 (assembly GCF_003390935.1). Classification (GTDB taxonomy): domain Bacteria; phylum Bacteroidota; class Bacteroidia; order Chitinophagales; family Saprospiraceae; genus Neolewinella. The sequence continues at coordinate 519,575 of NZ_QNQZ01000001.1, forward strand.
TGACCCGGAAATAGTTTCCGAATTGAAAGCCGACGTAGGCCGTTTCATTGTCGCGTGGATCGACCTCTACCTGCATGCCGTCACCACCCATAAGCGCGTCGTAGGGGTAATCGCCATCCTGCTGCCAGCCGTTGCTCGCTTCGTAGTCGTGCGGCCCCCTCCAGGTACCGTTGTCCTGCAGCCCGCCGTATACCCGGTAGCCGTCAGGGTGATTGTCAACGGCCACCGCGTAGAATTGCCCGAGGGGAGGAACGTTACTCTTTAGCCAGCTCTCGCCACCGTTATAACTAATGTTGATCCCACCGTCGTTCCCGTTGATCAGGTGCCGGGGGGTGTCGGGGTTGATCCACATATAATGATGGTCGGAGTGGACGTTAGCCCCGTTCGCTCCCTTCCAGGTCTCGCCCCCGTCCATGGATTTTATGATCGGTACCCCCATCGCGTAAATCGTGGAGGGGTCTTCCGGGTGGACGGCGATCTGGCCGAAGTAGTAACCGTAGCTGTAGTAGACGCCGTCGATGTAATCCTCGTGGGTTCGTGACCAGCGCTGTCCGTCATCGGTGCTATGGTATAGCTCAAACCCCTTTACCGGCGTATCGAAGAGGTCGGCGTTCGCGTCTTCGAGATACTGCACCAACTGCAGGGGACTGAGCTCACCGTCCTCCATGCGCTGCCGGACGGTCGCGGCGTCCAGCTCGCGGGGAAAGCCATTCGAGCGGAGGAAGTCCTCCAGCAAATAGGTCTCCAGCCGAAGCAGATCCTCGGTCGGCATCTCCCGTACCTGGTTCTTGGTCAGCTTATCTTCTTCTTCCGATGAGGATTCCCGCAGGAAGTAATTATCCAGGCTGGCATACAGATGGCGGACGTCATCGTCATCGTAGCTAATAGCTAGTCCAATTCGACCAACACCCTGGCCGGTAGGAAAGCCACTGTTCTCAGTGCTGAGACGGGTCCAGTTTTGACCGCCGTCACTGCTGTGGTAGATCGCGCTTCCCGGACCACTTTCCACGAAGTTCCAGGCTTTACGTTCCCGTTCCCAGGTGGCGGCGAAAAGTTCTTCCGGATTGCGGGGATCCCGGACCAGGTCGACTGCACCGGTGCTATCGTTGACGAAAAGCGTTTTATTCCAGCTAGCGCCACCGTCGGTCGTCACGTACACCCCACGTGCTGCATTCGGGCCATAAAGGTGGCCGAGTGCGGCCACCCATACGCGGTCAGGATCCGCCTGGTCTACGATGGTGCGACCGATATGGTGCGTTTCCTCCAGGCCGAGATGTTGCCAGGTTTTCCCTCCGTCATCGCTGCGGTAAACGCCGTCGCCTGCGTAGGAACTCCGGCTGCTGTTGACTTCGCCGGTTCCGACGTAGATAGTCCCACTTGCCCAGTGAACGTCCAGGTCGCCCACGGTCATGACGGACTCCTTATCGAATAGTGGGGTATATGTACTTCCGTTATCGCGGGTTTCCCAGAGGCCGCCGCTGGCATATCCCACGTAGAAGTGAGTGGCATCAGCGGGGTCCACCGCCACATCCGCTACCCGGCCGCTCATGATGCTGGGGCCGATATTGGTGAAATTTAGGCCCTTTAGCGGGGAAGATTCCAGCAGCGTCTCCCGCTGGCTATAGCCAGCCTGTCGGTCGTCGGCGGAAGTGGGCTGATAATTTTGCGCCGGAGCGCGGGTAGAAAGTATACTTAAAAGGGCAAAGATTATGGGAACGAGACGCATTCTTCGGGATTATGACCGCCTAAGTTAAGGGCTGCTATCCGATGGAGGGCAACAGCAAAAAAAAAGGCTGCCATCCGGGGGGATGGCAGCCTTTAAAATTTATTGAAACAGTGTTTACATCCGGGGAGTAAGGACACCGTCGATTGCGTGAATCAAACCATTGCTGGCTTCAACATCGGTCTGGGTGACGGTAGCGTATTCGCCGTTTCCGTCGGTCAGAATAACATTGCCGTCCTGCATGGAAGCAATCAGGCTTTCTCCGCCAATGGTCTGGATACGGAAGTAGCCATTACTTTTTTCGATGGCCTTCATCAGACTGGCAGCGTCGATGCGCGAAGCAACTACGTGGTACTTCAGCAATCCCTGGAGCATTTCCTGGTTGCCGGAAGCCATCAGTTCGCTGCGCTTGTCGGCGGGAACCTTTTCAAAGGCGGCGTTGGTAGGGGCAAATACGGTAAATCCGCTTTCGCTATTCAGAACGTCGACCAAGTCGGCGGATTCGATCGCGCTAACGAGAGTCGAAAAGTCGCTGTTTTCAGAAGCTACCTCAACGATGGTGGCATCGGGGGCGCTGGAGTAGTTGACATCGCTGCCAACGGCACGTACACCGTCCTGATCTTCTTCCATCATTTCCTCATCGGAATCCATGACACCGGTAACGGCTTCCTTGGTTTCCCCGTAAGCTTCTTCGGCGGCGTTGGCCGTAGCATCAGCGGCGCTTTCTACAGCTTCTTCGGCTTCATTGTAAGCAGAACTGGCGGCGTCCGCAGTCGCATCGGCGGCGTTGTCGACTGCCTCACCGGCTTCTTCCATGGCACCTTCGGTATCGGCCATTTCCGCACCCGCGGTCAGGGCGTCAAGATCAACACCTTCGGGAAGCAGTACGCCGTCAATAAGGTGGATAACACCATTCGAGGCCATGATATCGGTCTGAGTTACCATAACGGTCCGGCCGGCGGCGTCCTTCAGGGCAACACCGTCGCCTTCCAGCATAGCACTGAGCTCCCCGTTCATGGTTTCGGCGGCAAGCATACCGTCGCTAGCGCCTTCAATTCCCGACGTAACGGCGTCGGCGGTGAGTTCACCTTCGGCGACGTGGTACTTCAGGATATCGATGAGCGCCTCGCGGTTTTCAGCCTTGGTCAGCGCGGAAAGGACACCTTCGGGTAGTCCGTAAAAAGCCTGGTCGACCGGAGCAAAGACCGTAAAGGGGCCTTCACCGGAGAGGGCGTCGGTCAGTCCGGCAGCCTGGATGGCGCGGGTTAAAATGGTCAGATCACCGTTGCTTTGGGCGACCTCCAGAATAGTCTGGTCTCCGCTGTTCATATCCTGGTCCTGCGCGGACATACTCACGGGGAGGAACGCGACGATAGCCAGAATAGCGGCAAAGTAAGAGAATAAGTTTTTCATTTTCGGTTGGTTGGTTTATAGAAAGCGAGCGGCCGGGGCGACCCGGCTTGTGTTCATTATTCCAACGTGGGCTATGTAAAGGTGTTCATAATTCGGGCGCTTATCTACGATCCCTTAACGCTTGGCGTGCCGAGAGTGACTTTTTGGTTCCGACCGCACAATCGGGCCAGCTATCCGTATCTAGTGGCAAAATCAATCGATATGCTGCACAACCTCAATCCCACGAAAACTTTGGCCTGGAAAGAGCTGGAAATGCATGCCCACGAAATGCAGCAGCGGCACATGAAGGACCTCTTCGCCCAGGATCCCGATCGCTTTGCTACTTTCAGCCAGCAATTTGAGGACATCCTGCTCGATTATTCCAAGAATATCATTACCCAGGAAACCCTCGAACTACTCTACCGCCTGGCCGAAGACTGCGGCATCAAGGAGGCCACCGAAAAGATGTTTACCGGCGAGGTCATTAACGGAACCGAACAGCGGGCCGTGCTGCACGTCGCCCTTCGCAACCGCGACGGTCAAGCTATTATGGTCGACGGCGAAGATGTCATGCCGGAAGTCAAGGAAGTACTCGACCGGATGAAAGCTTTCTCGGGCCGCCTCCACGGCGGGGAACACACGGGCTACACCGGCAAACCGCTCACCCAGGTGGTCAACATCGGCATCGGCGGCTCCGATCTCGGTCCCGTGATGGTTACCGAAGCCCTGAAGCCCTACTGGATAGACGGCCGGGAAGTGTACTTCGTATCCAACATCGACGGCACCCACCTAGCCGAAACGCTTAAAAAGGTGGATCCGGAAACGACGCTCTTCCTGATTGCTTCCAAGACCTTTACCACCCAGGAAACCATGACCAATGCCCGGAGCGCCCGGCAGTGGTTCCTGGACCAGGGCGGCAGCCAGGAGGATGTGGCCAAGCACTTCGTTGCCCTGTCAACCAATGCGGAAGGCGTGAAGGACTTCGGCATCGCGGAAGAAAATATGTTCGGCTTCTGGGACTGGGTCGGCGGTCGCTACAGCCTGTCCAGCAGCATCGGGATGAGTATCGCGCTGACCATCGGCTTCGACCGTTTCGCCGAATTACTGGATGGTCTTCACTCCATGGATCGCCACTTCCGCCACGCCCCGCTGGAGGAAAACCTGCCCGTGAAACTCGCCCTGATCGGAATCTGGTACAATAACTTCTGGGAAGCGGAAACGGAAGCCATTCTTCCCTACGACCAGTATATGCACCGGTTCGCGGCCTATTTCCAGCAGGGTAATATGGAGAGCAATGGAAAGAGCGTAGACCGCGATGGCGAACCGATCGAGGATTACCAGACCGGACCCATCATCTGGGGAGAACCCGGCACGAACGGCCAGCATGCCTTCTATCAGCTAATTCACCAGGGCACGCGGGTCATCCCCTGCGATTTCATCGCCCCCGCTGTATCGCATAACCCGATGGGCGAGCACCACGCGATCCTGCTGAGCAACTTCTTCGCCCAGACGGAAGCACTCATGAATGGCAAAACCGCCGCCCAGGTAGAGCAGGAACTGAAGGCCGACGGAATGGGCGACGAACGGATCGCCGAATTGGTGCCTTTCAAGGTGTTCGACGGCAACCAACCAACGAATAGCCTCCTCGTCAAGAAAATTACGCCCTATACCTTGGGTCAGCTGATCGCCCTTTACGAGCATAAGATCTTCGTTCAGGGCATCATCTGGAACATTTATAGTTTCGATCAGTGGGGAGTAGAGCTGGGCAAGCAGTTGGCCAAGGCTATCCTCCCGGAACTCGAAGGTGAGGACAAGGTGCAATCGCACGATAGCTCCACGAACGGACTGATCAACGCCTACAAGAAGTGGCGCTGAATTGATAGCGGGCCCCGCGGTAAAGAATAGTGAATGAAGGACCGTAGTCTTACCGGTACGTTGATTTTGGCGAGCCTGGAGATCTGTATTCTCCTAGCCGGTATCTACCTGATCCACTTCGACGATCGCTTGCTGTACGCGCCGGGTACGCCGCAGTTCTGGCGCGTCCTGTTGTACTTCGTCATGACGGTCGCCGTACTGAACGTGGTCACCCGCTTCATCAAGTGGTTGTATCAGCGGCAGAACTACGCCAAGCGAAGGGGGGCCAAGAACTTCATCTACGGAGTGGAGAACATCCGTAAACTCCTCATCGGCGGGGTAGTGGTATTTACCGTTTTTTCCCTGATCGGCATTGATTTTACGGCGCTCTTTACCGGCCTGAGTCTGGTAGCGGCGGCAATCGCGATCGTGTCGAAAGACTTCGTGAACGATCTCATCGTCGGTATCTACTACAGTTTCACCGATGTTTTCGAGGTTGGGGATTACGTCCGCTTCTACACCTACCGCGGCCGGGTAACCGACATCGGATTGCTGAAGGTTAAGATCCTGAATGATAATGACGACGTCGTTATTCTGCCAAACGGGAAGATCTACACCAGCGAGATCATCAATTACACCCGGCGCGACGTCCGTTTGCTCAGCATCGACTTCGAGATGGACATCAAGGCTATCACGGACGTCAACGAGCTCGAGCGGGATCTTATCGAATGCATCCGTGGCTACAGCGACCTGATCGAGCCCAATAGCTATCTGCTCAAGATCGTGGAGGTGAAGAAGGACTATATGGAAGTGAAGTTTCAGTTCCGCCTGAAGTACATGGACCGCGAGCGGCAACGGGAAGTCAAGCGTAAGGTGGTGCGGGAAGTATTCAGCTACGTGAGTTCCCATAAACCCCGTTGAGCCAAACCATAACATGTCACTAATTGAACCAAACGGCTGCCGCTTAGCCATTGAGGTAGCCTTACGCAATGGATTGTGTTACTTTGGCAGAATTAACCGCGTTCGAATCATGCTGAAATATCTTTCCCTTCTTGTTTTCTGTCTGCTAACCACCGGCTCGCTCCTCGCGGAGGACGGGTATCGGCTGTGGTTACGCTACGATCGCATCGCGAACGAAGACCTCCGCACCGCCTACCTGGATCAGCTGCGGACGTTTCGGACGGGAGAAGTGGACACGACCACCGCGATCATGCAGTCGGCCATGAGTGAACTTCGGCGCGGACTCGGCGGCCTTTTAGGGGAAAGCATTTATCCTGCGCGCGCCGCCCAAAATTCTGAAGGCGCTAGCCTGAGCTTACAACGCGTCGGCAGCGACGAGGTAGCGGCTGAAGGGTACCGGATAGAAGATGCGGACGATGGCATCGTGCTATCGGCCAGCGACGATGCCGGCTTTCTGTACGGGGTATTCCACCTGCTGCGGCTGGTACAATCGGGGGAGTCGCTCGATGGCGTTTCAGTCGCCGAGGCACCCCGCAAGGCCATTCGCATCCTGAACCACTGGGACAATCTGGACGGCACCGTGGAGAGGGGCTACGCCGGATTCTCCATCTTCGAATGGCATACGCTGCCGGAGATAATCGATCAGCGCTATATCGACTACGCGCGGGCCTGCGCCTCGGTGGGCATCAACGGGAGCGTCGTGACGAACGTAAACGCCAATTCCCTGATCTTCCGCCCGGATTACCAGGAGAAAGCCGCCGCCCTGGCGGAGGTGTTCCGTGCCTACGGCATCAAACTGTACCTCACGGCCCGTTTCAGCTCTCCCATGGAACTGGGTGGATTGGAAACCGCCGACCCCTTGGACCCGGCCGTCAAGTCTTGGTGGACGGAAAAAGTAAACGAGATCTACGAACGGATCCCCGACTTCGGTGGCTTCGTCGTTAAGGCGAACAGCGAGGGGCAACCAGGCCCCCGGGAATACGGGCGCAGCCATGCCGAGGGTGCCAATATGCTGGCCGAGGCCCTGGAACCGCACGGTGGTATCGTAATGTGGCGGGCTTTCGTCTACAACAGCGACCCGGAAGCCGACCGGGCGATGCAGGCATACGAAGAGTTCGTGCCGCTTGACGGAAAGTTCCGCGATAACGTACTCGTGCAGGTCAAGAACGGCCCCATTGACTTTCAGCCACGCGAACCTTTCAGTCCGCTCTTCGGCGCGACACCCGAGACGCCGCTCCTGCTGGAACTCCAAATCACCAAGGAATACCTGGGACAGGGAACGCACCTGGTCGGCCTGGCGCCCATGTTCACCGAAACGCTGGATGCCGATACCTACCAGGATGGCAAGGGAACGACCGTGGCCTCGACCGTCGCCGGCCTGGCCGGTGTTGCCAATATCGGTACCGACCGTAATTGGACCGGCCACCCGTTCAACCAGGCTGACTGGTACGCCTTCGGCCGAACGGCCTGGCAGCCGAGCCTGACGGCCAAGGAGATCTACGAAGAATGGGCTACGCTCACCTACGATGGCGACGAATCGGCGACGAATACCATCGTCGAGATGCTACTTGCCTCGCGGGAGATCTGCGTAAACTACATGACCCCCCTCGGCCTGACCCATCAGATGGCCACCGGGCACCACTACGGCCCCGGGCCATGGGTAGCGAACCTCGGGCGGCCGGAATGGAACCCGGCTTACTACAACCGGGCGGACAGTATGGGTATCGGTTTTGACCGGACGGAATCGGGCAGCAATGCCCTGGCCCAGTACGCCCCGGAAGTGCAAGCTATGTTTGCGGATCCGAAGACCTGCCCGCCGGAGTACCTGCTGTGGTTTCACCACCTGCCCTGGGACTGGAACATGCAGAACGGGGAGCGGCTGTGGGACGAACTTTGTCGCAGCTACCAGGAAGGGGTCGAAGGCACCCAATGGCTGGCGGAGCAGTGGGCGGGCCTGGAAGGTCAGGTCGACAGCGACCGGCACCGGGAAGTCAGCCAGTACCTACAGGTACAGCAGCGGGAAGCCGCCTGGTGGCGGGATGCGTCGATCGCCTATTTCCAGAGCCTGTCGGGGCTGCCCATCCCCGCGGGCGTGCCGGAGCCGGCGCATAATCTGGCCTACTACAAGTCACTGTCTTACCCTTACGCACCGGGCATTCGCCCCCAATGGTGATTAGCGAATATCTACGCTGATCAATCCCAAACCCTGGGGTTGCGCGAGTTGGTCATTGGATTGGCCGGGACCGATCCGTATCTGTAAGCTTTCCACCTCTGACAAATCAAAGGCTTTATCGCGTTGGCTTTCAAATAGATAGGGTAGGAAACCCGGATAAGGCCGTGGTAGCAAAACGGTCGGGGCGAGCTCCAGATCCGCCAGCGCTACGACGACCTCTCCAACGTTTACGGGGATATCCACTACGGTCGCGAAGGTCGATCCGTCGGACAGCGTTAAGCCTACTTCGATCGGCTGAGGTTGCCCGTAAAGCGACTCGCCGCGGATAACCAGACTGTCGTGGTACATCCACCGACCGCGCAGGCCGCCCAGCACCGGTTTGAGATAGTGGCGAATAGCGTAATCACTGGCCTCGGAATCGGTACCGCCACCATTGCCGGCCCGAGCCAAACTACTAAGGCGGATTAGAAATTCATCCTCAAGGCCCGGCCCCGATGGACGTAGGCTCAGCCCGTCTGTCCATTGCGAGAGCACCAGCGCGTCCCGGTCCCGGTGCGCATCGAAAAGCCGAATGTCGTGCATTACGGGCACGACCCGCGTTTCATAAGGGGTGCGCTGGTAAAAATCCCACTCGTAGGGATCACCGTCGACGTCGGGTGGAAAGGTGCGCTCGGAATCACGGGTGGTCACCTTGATGTAGTAGGTAAAGGCCCCGGGTTTAACCCGGTCGATCGGGACGGTCGCCGAATAGGTGAATCCGGAAGTCCGCTTCATTTCGATGGGCGGGCCCAGCGGGGCAACCAGTTCGACACGGGTTATCGAATCGGGTGATACGATGTCCGCTGCAACGGTGTAGGGTATTGCCTGCACGACGGGCGGGGGGCTGTGTACCACATGGACGCGGTCGACGGTGCCCTCGGTTCCCGCGTAATCCCGTAAGCGTCCGCCGGCCCAGGGGGCGTCCATCTCCCTGGTCGCCACGCGACCGGAATCGCCCAACAGGTAAACGCCGGGCCGGATAGCAAACCGATGCTCCCGGACGCCTGGTGCCCAGTCATTACCCGCATTGATCGGACGCACCATGAATGAGCCATCCAGCGAGGGTAGGGAGAGCGTCATGTCATGGATATTTTCCTGCAATACCGTGACCACCTTGTCGAGACTGTTGCGTCCGTAAGCATCGCGTATCTGCAAAGCGTCCGGCAGGACTTCCAGCCGCCAAACCCCTTCCTCCAGCTGGTCGAGGAAATAGGCTCCGGTCCCCCCGTACCGTACCAGGGGAGAACTGCCGAAACCCGCTATGCTGCTTAGCGAGTCCGGCATCCGGGGACTATCCTTTACATCGTTGCTGTAATAGTAGTGCGTCCCGTCATTCAGCAGCGCCAGGTCGCGTTCGTAACTCACGCTAAAGGCATCGAAAGTGGTATCGGCGGGGTAGGAACCGTAGTCGGCGTAGCGGGGCACCTGCCGGAACACCTCGGCCGCGATCATCAGTCCGATGGCCTTTTGTGGGGCGTACAGGAGGTTCATGTAGTGGGTATTGTACTCCGTGTTGTACGCAGCCAGGTAGGTTGGGTCGTAGGAAAAGTGGGTCGCCAGCTGAATCCCCGCGGACCGGAACGATCGGGCCATGGCGGGGTAGGGGTAGGCCGAGTTGACGTCCGCGGGGTCGAACTCGTAAACGATCTTCGCCCCTCCCGCCGCGCGGATGATGCTGTCGAAGGGTATCGTGTACCGGTCCACGTTAGGCAGGACATTCCCCGGCAGTGCCTTACCATAGCCGAGCCCCGTGGGATACCACTGAAAGGTGCCGCCGCGGATATCCGCGGCGAAGTAAGCCTCCATAAGGTGGGTGCTGTGGCTGATGTTGTAGAAGACGGGTTTTTCCGTTCCACTGGCTTCCACGGCCTCCCGCATACGGCGTACGAAGTCGGTCACGGTTTCGGGCGTCCCGTCATGGTGGGGCTCGTTACTGATTTCTACGGCAAGCAGTCTCGGATCGTCCGCGTACGCAACACCCGTATAGGGGTTAACGTGTTCCATGAATTGCCGGAGGTAGCGCTCCTGTGCGCGGATGGCTTCCGGCGTAGTCAGGCTGCCCGCCTTCCCGAACTTATGGGAGAAGCCCGGCGTCGGGCGGTCCGGCTCGGGCCATCCGTTGCCCCAGTAGGCGATTGGGGTGAGCACGTAATTGATGCCGCGCTTACCGAGTTCGGCAATCAGGTAATCGAAGGCATCGAGGTGCTCGTTGTCGAGCAAGTTGCCGAGCGTATCGCTGATCTCGGTGTCCCAAACATGCACCCGGTAGAGATCGAAGCCCAAGCGGGAAAAGTGGTATACGTCGCGGTCGATCATCCGTTTAGGCTCCAGTCCGAGCCGCTCCGCCGAGCGGTAAGCGTGGGCAAAGGGCACCGTATAGTTGACGCCAAAGCCGGTGATCTCCTCATCGGAACCACTCCAGCGGATGACGCCTTGCCCGTCCACGTAGGTGGATGCCCCGCCTGGCCCGACGGTTCCCTGAGCACTGAGCTGGCAGATAATCAGCATACTTACGATAAGGAACAGCAAACGAGAGGGGGGCTCAAGGGAAAGAATCGGCGCGCAGGCCATATGCAAGACGGTTGGTACTAGGGGAAATACACCCTAGTGCCTGCCTTTGTTAAATATGCCCGGCTGCCCCGCCCTTTGAACAACAATTGTCTCTACCCATTTAGCCTTCCAGAACGCCGCAAGCATGACAGGCAGGACCCCGGACAGCACGTATGGTTACACGCAGTAGCGCTTTCTTCATTTGGTTGCTTATAAGTTTCCCCGCCTGGAACCGGGCTCAGGAGAGTTATACGCTCGAAGCGTGCATTGATTACGCCGAAGCGAACTCCCCGGAGCTGTTGGCGCAGCGCGAGGAACTTCGGCTTACGGGATTGGATAATCAGATTGCACTGAGTTCGTGGTTCCCTGAGGTGTTTGTCTCGGGTGACCTACAGCATTACTTTAAGCGACCCGTGTCCATTTTTCCCGACTTTGAAAATCCGGAGAGCGGGGAAACGCGGGAGGTGGAGGTCGGTACGATCAATACTTCCACGCTTTCGATCGGGGCGCGGCAGACGATCTACAACCCCACGGTTGCGGCGGCCCTGCGTCGGCAGGTACCCCTGTTAAACGCCACGCGACTGGATATCGAAGCGGTCGAGATTCAACTGCGGGAAAGCGTGAGCCGGGCCTTTTACCAGGTCGTACGTAACCGGGAACAACTGAGTCTGCTGCAGGCCGACGTGGACCGGCAAGAGCGGGCGCTCCGCGACGCTGTTCTCCTGTTCGAGGAAGGCCTCAACGACAAGGTGGACTACAAACGGGCCACCATCACGCTCAACCGGACGAAGCTCGAACTGCAGAACACCATCATCGAAACCCGGACGCGACTGGCCGAGCTCAAGCAGGCGATGGGTTACCCCAACGAGCGGGAGCTGGAGTTGGAATACAGTATCGATCGGCTGACATTAACCGTATTCAGTGATACGGTCACGGTCCTGCGGCCTGACCAACGGGTGGAATACCGGCAGATACTGGCCCAGGACCGACTGATTGCGCTGGACGCCCTCTTTTATCGTCAGGCCTGGCTGCCCGACTTTTACCTCGGCGGCACCTACAACCTGACCTGGCAAAGCAACCAGCTCCGTAACCTGTACGATCGGGTATTTCCTAACTCCCTGGCGAGCGTCAACGTCAGCGTACCGCTATTTACCGGGGGGCGCCGGTTCCGGCAGATCGAGCGCCAGTCGGTTCTGCGGGATCAACTACGGTACGATCTGCAGGCGGTAGAGAATCAAGTTGAGCTGGAGTATCGGGTTGCCCGCAACAACTTCGACCAGGCCGCGAACGCCTACGCCGTAGCGCGGGAGAACGTCGATCTGGCGAATGAGATTTACGAGGTTGTCGACCTGCAGTACCGGGAGGGGATCACCACTTTTCTGAGCGTGATCATCGCGGAGAATGACCTGCAGCAGGCGCGACTGGCCGTCATCAACAGCCTGCTGGACGCGGCCCTTGCCCGGGTAGGATTGCGCTACGCCGCCGGAACCCTCTAAGCTAACCGAACTATGAAATTGAATCTCCTGATCCTGATGATGCTCTTCTTTTCCTGTGGGGGAGGAGAGTCGAAAGAACAATCGGGCGGCGGAGCGCAGGCAAAAGAGCAGGCTACCGCGGTGCGGGTGGTCCAGGTCGAGGAGCAGAAGTTAGTTTTTTACGAGTCCTTTCCCGGAACCGTAACCCCGCTGGAGCGGGTGGAGGTCCGTCCGCAGGTAAGCGGCTACATCACCGCCCGTCACTTCCGGGATGGCGAACGGGTGGTGAAGGGACAGCGGCTGTACACCTTCGACGTGCGCCAATACCAGGCCGAAGTGAATCAAGCCGAAGCCGGTATCGAGGCGGCCCGCGCGAATGTCGCGCTGGCCGAGAAGAACGTGGCCCGCTACCGTCGTCTGGCCGAAGCGGAGGCCATCGCTACCCAAACACTCGATCAGTCGGAGGCCGAGCTCGAAAGCCGGCAGCAAGCACTGAACCAGGCGGAGGCCCAACTCAACTCCGCGCAAACTCAATTGGATTACGCCTCCATCCGCGCTCCCCTTACCGGACTCACCGGTCTGGGTAGTGCCAAAGTCGGCACCCAGGTGTCTCCGGGCAGCCCGGTACTGACCGAGATCACCCGGCAGGAACCGGTAGGCGTAGATTTCGCGCTACCGCAGCAGGAGATCCCCCGCTTCGCCCGTTTTGAAGCCATGTCGGCAGCCGAGCTGGATTCCACCTTCCGTCTCCGGTTACCCGACGGGACGCTCTACGGCATCCCCGGCGAGATATACGCCACGGAACAAACCGTCGACTCCCGTACCGGTAGCCTGACGGTACGCCTGCAGTTCGATAACAAAGCCAACATCCTGCGCAACGGTATGACGGTTTCCGTCGAAGTGCTGAACCAGCAATCGGGCCGGCAGCTGACCGTACCGTCCCAGGCCCTGGCCGAGCAGATGGGGGAATTCTACGTCTACCGGGTACAGGACAGCATGGCCTTCCGGCAGAATGTGAAGACGGGAGAACAGGTACGGGACATGCAGATCATTTTAGACGGGGTGGAAGCGGGCGACACGATCATCGCCGAGGGGCTCAAGGCCATCCGGGACAGCAGCCGCGTACGTATCCAATCCGCCAAGAACTAGCCCGCCCATGCTGAAATTTTTCGTCTACCGGCCCAAGGCGGCTATCGTTCTATCCCTGGTCCTCGTGCTGGTCGGTACCATATCGCTGATCAGTCTGCCGATCACTCAGTTCCCGCAGATCACGCCACCCAGCGTGTCCATCAGCGGCAGCTACATCGGGGCGGATTCGCGCACCGTGGAGCAAACCGTGACGACGCCGATCGAGGTGCAGGTGAACGGCACCCCGGGGATGGACTACCTCACCAGCAACAGTACGAACAACGGGGTCGTCGGTATCGACGTGACCTTCGAATTGGGCACCGACATCGATATCGCCGCGCTGGACGTACAGAACCGCCTGGGGATCGCCGAACCGGCGCTGCCAGAGGCGGTACGCCGGCTCGGGCTGACGGTTCGGAAGCGCAACCCCGGCCTGTTCATGCTGGTGGCGTTGCAGTCCCCCAACGGTACCCACGACGCCGCGTTTCTGGATAATTACGCCAATATTTACGTTAAGGACCGCCTGTTGCGCGTAGAAGGAATTGGCGACGCCTTCGCGGTGACCAAGGACTTCAGCATGCGCCTGTGGTTGTACCCAGACCAAATGGCGCAGTTAGGGCTTACCCCTACCGACGTGATCGAGGCCGTACGGGCCGAGAATCAGCAGGTGGCCGCCGGATCGGTGGGTGCCCCGCCGCAGGGAGACAGCCAGGCCTTTGAGTACACGGTCTTCCTGGACGGTCGCCTCGAAAGCGTCTCGGAATTCGAGAACATCGTGATTCGAACCGACCCGGAAACCGGGGCACTGATCCGCATCAAGGATGTCGGGAGGGTCGAGCTGGGAACCTTCTCCTACGGCAACCAGTCGCTGGTGAACCACGAGGAAGGGTCGATCCTGATTCTGTACCAGGCCCCCGGCAGTAATGCCCTGGCCACGGCGAAGGGCGTTTACGCCGCCATGGAAGAGCTCAAGGCCGACTTCCCGCCCGACGTATCCTATCAGGTACCCTACGAAGCCGCCTCCGTTGTAGAGGTGTCTATCCGCGAGGTCGTTAATACACTGCTGATCGCCCTGGCCATCGTAGCCTTTATCGTCTTTCTCTTCCTACAGCGGTGGCGCGCTTCCGTGATTCCGCTGCTGGCTATTCCCGTATCGATCATCGGGGCGCTGATCTTCTTCAGCCCCCTGGGCTTCAACATCAATACCCTCACGCTATTCGGCTTCGTCCTGGCGATCGGTATCGTAGTGGACGATTCGATCGTCGTGGTGGAGGCTATTCAGACTAAGCTGGAGGAAGGTGATATGAGCGTGGTGGAGGCAACCGAGGCGGCGCTGGACGATGTGGCCACGCCGGTGGTGACTACCTCGCTGATCCTCGTGGCCATTTTCGTGCCGGTAGCCTTCATCACCGGACTGACCGGCCAGCTGTACCAGCAGTTCGCGATCACCATCTCGGTGGCTGTCCTTTTATCGTCATTGGTGGCCCTTACGCTGGCACCCGCTCTCGCCGTCATGCTGTTCAGCACCGACCGGAAGCAGGCCGGCCGGTTGGAAAAGGTATTCAAACCGTTCAACCGCGGACTGGAGAAACTGAAGCGCGGATACGCCAGCGGCCTGGATTGGGTTCTCACGCACTACTACATCGCCCTGGCGCTGCTATTAGGCATCATCGTGGCCACTTACGTACTGTTTCAGGTCGAGCCCACCGGCTTCGTGCCCACAGAAGACGAGGGCCGGATTTTCGTCACCTTCGAGCTTCCGGAGGCCGCGGCTAACTCCCGTACCCTGGGCGTTATGGAAGAGATCATGGGCATCCTCGACACGGTTCCCGAGATCGAATCCTACACTGCCGTAGCCAGCCTGAACGCCATCACCTTCACGGAGCGGTCCAACACCGGAACGATCTTCGTACAGTTGACGCCGTGGGGTGAGCGGAAGGATGACGACCAGGGCATCTTCGCCATGGTGGGCAAATTGGAGCAGTATTTCGGCACCATCGTCGATGCACGGGTGGTGGTCATACCCCCGCCTCCGATCCCCGGCCTGGGCAGCACCTCCGGCTTCAGCTTTATCCTCCAGGACCGGTCCGGCAACGCCACCATCCAGGAATTCGAAACCAACATGAACGCGTTCATCGGGCGGATCAATCAGCGGGAGGAAATCACGGGCGCCTTCAGCTTTTTCACGGCCCAGGCGCCGAGTTACCAACTGTCCGTCGATCGCATACGCGCCAAGCAGCTCGGCGTGCCGCTTAACTCCATTTACAGTACGCTGTCTACATACCTGGGAAGCTCCTACATCAATGACTTTACCCTCTACGGGCGCACATTCCGCGTCGTCGCGCAGGCGGACACGGCCTACCGGGCCGAGATCGAAGACCTGTCGGAGTACTACGTCGAAAACACCCAGGGTACGATGGTACCGCTTTCCAACCTGCTGACGTACGAATTGGAAAGTACCGCGCCGTTGATCTCGCACTACAATCTCTTCCGCTCGGCCAGCATCACCGGCAATGCCGCCGCGGGCTTCAGCAGCGGACAGGTGCTCGATGCCCTCCGGGAAGAAGCGGAATCGCTACCCACCGGGTACGGCTATGAATTCTCCGGCCTGAGTAAAGAACAGGCGGAGTCCGGTTCTACCACCATCTATATCTTCATCTTCTCCATCGTTCTCGCCTTCCTCATCCTGGTGGCCCTGTACGAAAGCTGGACGGTCCCCTTCTCCGTACTCATGGCGGCACCCACCGGTATCTTCGGAGCCCTGCTGACCCTTTGGCTGCTCCCGGAGATTGACAACAACGTCTACGCGCAGATCGGCCTGATTACTATCGTGGGACTGGCGGCGAAGAATGCCATCCTGATCGTCGAGTTCGCGAAGCAGAACGTGGAGTCAGGACAAAAAATTCGCGAGGCCACGGTAAACGCTTCCCGCGCCCGTTTGCGCCCCATTCTCATGACCAGTGCCACCTTTGTCTTCGGCATGATCCCCTTGGCCGCCGCTAGTGGGGCGGGGGCCAACTCCCGTCAAACGATTGGCTACGTGGTCATTGGGGGATTAGTCGCCGTGACCAGCTTGGCTATCTTCTTCGTCCCCGTGCTCTACGACCGGATCACCCGGCTGGCCTACAGCAAGGAGGAACTGGAAAGCTACCGGCAGGAAGAAGAGTAGGGGAGACCGACTATATTTTCCGCTTCTTCACCATGCCGCCGTGGACGTCATTGATGCTGTTCATCGTCACGAAGGCATTGTCGTCAATATCGCGGACGACCTTCAATAGCTTATGAATTTCCAGTCGCGTCACTACGACGTAGAGCACCCGCTGATTGGTGATCACGGGCGAGGGGCCGAAACCGCCCTGTCCGTGCAGCTGCGTCACGCCACATCCGATACGCGTGATGAGCGCATCCCGGATGCCCTCGCTCTCCGGGCTGATGATAAAGATGCCGGTGTATTCCTCCACGCCGTCCACGATGAAGTCCAGCGCCTTGGAAGCCACGAAATAGGTCAGCACGCTGTAGAGTGCCTGCTCGACGGAAAGGAGCATGGCCGCCGTGCAGAAGATGACCACGTTGATCATGATGACCCAGTCACTCACCTTCACGCCCAGCTTACGGCTCAGGAAAATGGCCATGACCTCCGTCCCGTCCAGCACGCTGCCGCCCCGCATGGACAGCCCGATTCCGGTGCCTATGAAGAATCCACCGAAGACGGAAACCAGTAGTTTATCCTCCGTGAGTTCGGGGAAATGGACGAAGTAAAGCGTCAGGGCGAGCAAAACGATCGCAACGGCCGTCTTGATCGCGAACTGGCGCCCGATAACCTGGATAGCGAGATAGAGAAAGGGTAGGTTGATCACCAACAACAGTAGCGAAAGCGGCCAACCCGTCACCTGTCTCAGCAAGAGGCAAATGCCGGTAACGCCACCATCAATAAAATTACTCGGTAATAAAAAGCCTTCCAGGCCAAAGGCCGCGCAGGCTACGCCCAGTACGATAAGAAAGGTATCACTCACTATAGAGCGGTAATTTCGGGTCATCTTTACGCCGTTTGCTACACAACAATCGTTCCTTCGTCAGGCTTCATCCGCCACAAAAGTTTCGTGCATGATTCGATTACTCCTGCTATTGCCGCTTCTCTGGGCCTGTTCGGATAAACCGCCCACCACCCCGGAAACCCGCCCCGTAGAGAATCCCAACGCCGGAAACACCGCAATCTACGACGTCGACCCGGACGACCCTTACGAGATCGGAAGCGGTAGCTTCATGGATATGCGGCCGGGTGATATTCTGGAGACTTATTCGGATAGGCTAGCCCCCGGAACGCTCGTCAATGGGGAAGGAGAGTTCGATGTCTACTACATACTGGGCAGACGTAGCGACACCCTCGGCTACGTCTACTCCGCTGATGAGCGAACCATCGAAAGTATTATTATCGAGTCCACGGATGCCGTAACGCAAGACGGGATACGGGTCGGCAATACCTTTGGGGAGCTCACCGAGCGGTTGGGAGTCGTCGATGTAAAAGGCAGCGAGATCGAAGCCAGGGTTTTCGCTACCAAAGCGCCTTTCCGGTACCGGCTCGGGATGAATGCGGGCCCCGGTCCGGTCGACACCTCGGAAATTGACCCGGCTACCCCTATCCTGACCATCGAAATCGATTAGGATGGCCGAAAAGGTAGCCGTAATCGTGCTGGCGGCGGGTTCTTCGGAACGCATGGGGCGAGCGAAGCAGTTCCTTCCCTGGCGGAATACGACTCTGGTGCGTCACGCTACCCTAACCGCCCTCGCCGTGGACAGCGCTGAGGTATTCGTGGTGTTGGGTGCCCGTAAGAGTGAAGTGATGGGCGAACTTAATGGGTTATCCGTCAACATAGTAGATAATGCCGATTATCAAAAGGGTCTAGGAAGTTCATTAGCCACCGGCGTTCGGGAAATCATTAAACCTGCGCACCGCCGCCCAAAAAGAATTCTGGTTATGCTGGCCGATCAGCCGGCGGTTACGCCGGAATACTTGTCCGCCTTGATCCGTCACTCCGAAGGCGGTCATGGTATTACGGCCACTGCTTACGCCGGCCGCGCGGGCGTGCCCGCCGTCTTTCCCGAACCCTACTTCGACCAATTGACGCGTCTGGACGGGGACACAGGTGCCGGGCGCCTGCTCAATGGCGGTACATTCCCCGTAGCTTTGATCCAACCCGATTTTGACCTGTTCGATATCGACACCCCCGAAGATTACCGCCGTTATGAAGGAGATCAGGAACGTTATTAAGCTGTACGACAGCTTTCGGGAATCCAAGACTCCCTGCGCGCTGGCTACGGTCGTGTCCATTGCCGGATCCAGCTACCGTCGTATCGGCGCCCGGCTGATTGTCGGGGCGGACGGCCGCTATACCGGGGGCATCAGCGGCGGATGCCTGGAGGGGGATGCCCTGCGGCGGGCGCAGAAGGCCATTCACCGCGGCTCGCCGTCCAAGCAGGTATACGATACCCTCGAGGGGGAAGACCGGGAGATCGGGATCGGTCTGGGCTGTAACGGGCGCATCGACGTGCTCTTCGTCCCCCTGGATTACGACGATCCGGAAAATCAGGTGGAGGTCCTCCGCGGCATTGTCGACACGCGGCAACCCCGCTTGCTCATGCAGGTGGTCAGCTGCCCCGACGGCGAGGTCCCTAGCGGCAAACTAAAAGAGGTGCCACTCTACAGCGTCGACCTGCCGCTCGGCCGCAGTACCGTTAAACAGTACCGCGACGCCGACGACCGAAGCTACCAGCGGCTTTACGAGTTGGTGCGCCCCGAGCTGCATCTCATCGTGGTCGGTGACAACTACGACATTCCCCCGATGGCCCACGCCGCCAAACAGCTTGGCTGGCGGTGCAGCGTCATCGGCCTGCGTCGCAAGTTCAATAAGCATCTGGCGGCCGCCGCGGATGGTTTGTACGATTACAAGGAAGCAGATTCGCTTACCGTAGATGCGTATACCGCCGTCGCCTGCATGTCCCACGATCTGGAGCGCGACAAGGATATGGTTCGCCTGTTCCTGCCGCAGTCACCGCCTTATCTGGGTTTGCTCGGGCCACGCAAGCGCGCCCGACGGATGGACGAGGAGCTTCGAGCCGAGCACGGGATGAGCCTGTTGGATTACCCTAATCTGTACACCCCGATCGGGTTGGATATCGGTGCCGAAACGCCGGAGGAAATCAGTGCCTGCGTGGTGGCCGAGATCATCTCGGTATTCCGTGAGCGGCCCGGAAGCAGCCTGAAGGACAAATCAGGTACCATCCACCTGCGGAACTAAAAACTATTCTTCCAGCTCCATCTTTTCCGCTACCAGCGTCCGCTTGATCAGGTGGTAGGTTTCCTCCTGACTACGGATCGAGAGGTCGCTGCCCCCCCGGTAGTAGGAATTGCCCTGCTGGTCGCTCAGCAATCTGGCCTTTACGTTATCGGCTAACTGGATATCCAGTATTTCCAGGATCTTATCCTTTATTTCCTCATCGTAGATGGGGAAGGTGGTCTCTACCCGGTGACTGAGGTTCCGGGTCATGAAGTCCGCCGAGGACAGGTAAACCAACTCTTCCCCGGAATGGTGGAAATGGAAGACCCGGGCGTGTTCCAGATAACGATCCACGATGCTTACGCCGTGGATATTTTCACTGTATCCTTTACGACCCGGTACCAGACAGCAGATGCCGCGCACGATAAGATTGATCATCACACCGGCCTGACTTGCCCGGTAGAGGAGTTCGATCATGGCTTTGTCCTGCAGGCTATTCATCTTCAGGGTCATGGCCGCTGGACGCCCCGCTTCCGCCTCGGCGATCTCGTATTCGATCAGGCCTTCCAGCCCGCTACGGAGGTTAAATTGTCCGACCATCAGGTGCTGGAAGGGTTCGTCGGGGATCATTACGTTTTCCAGGAAACTGAAGATCCGGGATACCTCGCTCGTGAGTCGCTCATCGGCGGTGAAGATGCCGAAGTCGCTGTAGACCTTCGCCGTGTCCTCGTGAAAGTTGCCGGTGGAGAGGTAGTTGTATATCTGTTCTTCCCCGTCTTCTACCCGGCGCACCAGCGCCAGCTTGGAATGCACCTTGACGCCGGGGAAACTGTAGTGGACGTGTACGCCGGCCTCTTCCAGTTTCTCGCCCCACCGCAGGTTGGCTTCCTCGTCAAAGCGCGCCTTCACCTCGATAAATACACTTACCTGTTTACCCAAGGTGACGGCCCGCATGAGGGCCTGCATGATGCGTGATTTGCGGGCCACCCGGTACTGGACGATCTTGATGTGGCTCACGGCCGGATCCTCGGCCGCCCGCTCGAAAAACCGCACCACCGACTCGTAACTGTGGTAGGGGTAGTGCAGCAGGTGATCAGAGTCCCTGACCGCGGCCCAGAAGTCTTCCGCTTCCTCCAGGGCGGGGTAGGGCAGGGGGGGCTGCGGCGGGTACTGCAGCTTGCTCATTCCAAAGGTAGGGAAGGAGAAGAAGTCGAAGTTGTTGTGGTAGCGCCCCTCGGCGAGAATATCGTAGCGCTCCAGTTCGAAGGTATCCTCGAGGTATTCCCGAAGCTGATCGGGCATGGTCCGATCGTACACGAAGCGGCTTGCGGGGCCGACGTGGCGGCGGTTCAGGCTGGTTTTGATTTTGGCCAGGAGGTCGCCGGAAAATTCGTCGTCAATGTACAGTTCCGCATCGCGGGTGAGCTTGATGCTGTAAGTATCCTCAATCTCGTAACCGGGGAACATCCAGCTGACGGAGTGGCGGACGATGTCGTCCAGCATGATGATGTTGCGGTCCCCGTCCGAACTCGGGAGCTCGATAAAGCGCGGAAGGTGATCGCTGGGGACCTTTACGATCGCGTAAGCTACCTTCCCCTTGACCTTGTCCTTCATCAGGATAGACAGGTACAGCTGGGCGTTATTCAGGAACGGCCGCACCATGTCCTTGATCAGCAGGACCGGCTGTACGTAGGGCAGCATGTATTCGCGGAAGTAGCTCTGGACATACTCCTGTTCCTCCTCCGTCATATCCAGACGGCGCTTTAGGTAAATTCCCTGTTTGGCCAGTTTCGGGATCAGCTTCTTCTCGAAGATGCGGCTGAACTCTTCCTGCTGGCGGTTGACGATCCGCTGGATCGTCCGCACGGTTTGCTTAGGACTGATGTCGAGTTCCCGCTTCGTCTTTTTATTCACCCGCAGCAGATTACGGTGGTTGGCCATCCGGACGCGGAAAAATTCGTCCAGGTTAGAGCTATAAATAGCCAGAAATTTCAGGCGTTCGAAAAGCGGAAGGCTCTCGTCCTTAGCTTCCTGCAATACCCGGTGGTTGAAGGATAGCCAGCTGATGTCGCGGGGAATGACCGGGTAATCGTTTTTCATGGAAAGAGGAACGGTTAGACTAAAAGAAACTCATCTGTTCGGGGCCGGCGTCCGGCTTTGGGCCGCGGCTATCGGCAAAGTCCATCCTTCGCAGATGATCGCCCAGCCAAGCCGCCATATCGGGGGCCAGAATGTTATCGGGCTCGTGGGGGAAGATATAATTTTCCGGTAGATTCCACTCCCGAAGTTTTTCCGCCCACGCGGCCAAACGGGTGTAATCACTCTCTATCAAGCCATTACCTACAAATCGCACCATCGTACGGGGAGCGGTAACGTAGCCGTGCAGCACGTCCCGGCGGCCGGCCACGTCCGTGATCACCGCCGCCGTCTGGTGGGCGGCCAGCGTATCCATTAGTGCTTCGGTAGCGAAGGGGTCCGCGAACCAGCTCTCGTGGCGGACTTCCAGCGCCAGCGGCAGCAGGGACGGCCAACGCTGCAGGAAGCGCTCGATCAGGGGTAGCCGGTCCGCGCCGAAGAAGGGCGGTAATTGGATGAAGGCGCAACCCATCTTTTCCTTTAACCCGTCCAACGCCGCTACGAAGCGTTGCAGGCCATCGTCACTGGCACCCAAGTCGCGACTGTGGCTAATAAACTGGGGGACTTTGGGGCAGTACCGGAAATCAGCCGGAACGGTCTCGTACCATTTTTGAATGGTATCGGGCTTCGGGATGCGGTAATGCGTGGTATTCAGTTCAATCGTATTGAACTGCTGCCCGTAGTATTTAAGAAAATCGGCGGCTTTTGCCCCGGCAGGATACCACTGGCCGACCCACTCTTTCATACTCCATCCCGTAGCCCCGATGTATATCTGCGGGCGCCCCGCGCCACTGCCCAGCTCGTAGCGGTTGAGGCGGGCGGAATTGGCAAGGGGTTCCACCGGCAGGTCGTATTCGAGTTCTTCCGGGTTCGGGACTTTGCCAAATTTCATTCTGTTAAATCTTCAATCAAAAGAGTGAAAACTCAATAAAATCTGCTTAAGTTTGGTTGGTATTGAAGATTATTTGCACTTGACCTTGAGGAAGGTGGCCCAGTCGCCTTTCGTAGCCTTACACTCACCTACCCATGTACAGATTCCTTTGCGGGCTTATGCTCGCGCTATGTCTACCCGTATCGGCGGTAGCCCAGCAATATGGCAAAACTAAATTTGGGAAGATATCCGACGAAGAGCTCGCGCTCAAGTCTGCCCCCGACGATTCCACGGCCAGCGCATACGTACTCTACCATCACCGGAACCTTACGTTTGACTACAAACCCGATAAAGGATTTGTCCGCCAGGAGAAATACCACAAGCGGATCAAGCTTCTCAAACCTTCCAGTTTCGATCTGGCCGATATAGCGATCACCTTCCCGGATCAGCACGCGGATGTATCCGGACTGCGCGCCGTCATCTATCTTCCCAACGGAGAGAAGGAAAAACTTTCCGGCAGGGACTTTATCCGTCAGGATCTCAACGACGATTACCGAACCATAAAGTTCACCTTTCCGCGCGTGGAGGTAGGGGCCGTAATAGAATACATGTACGAGTTGGAGACGGGAAGCCTCCTGGTTCCCACGCCCTTCGTATTCCAGGAAAATATTCCCGTTGCCTACGCTGAGTATACCGCCCTCATCCCCGAATACTTCACCTATATCAGCCTCGGGACACACGGTAATTTTACGATCAGCGAAAATGAGACGCTGATGCGACCATTCGGTCCCAGCCATCACCAGACAAGCGGTGCGGTCGATGCCCGTGTTCCCCACGAATGGACGCGCTACGTAATGGAGAACGTACCGGCCTACGACGTTCAACCCTACTCCAACAATGCACACGATTACCTTCCCAAGGTTCGGCTACAGCTGCGGACGGTTAACATTCCGTACCAACCTACCGACTTCGTATTACAAGACTGGTTTGCAACCGCGGAAGATCTCGCGAGCAGCAGCAGCTTCGGAAAATGCTATACGTCTCCCGGGGCCTCCAACAAGCTCTGGGAGGCTGCGGGGCCGGTAGTCATGGCGGGCAAGACCGATAAGGAGCGTATTGACCGGGCCTACTACTACATCTGTAAGAATCTGGAATGGAACCGGAACTACTCCTTCATGGCCAGCGATAATCCCGACAACATCTTCAAGAACGGCGGGGGCAACAGCGCCGACCTGAATCTTTGCCTGCTGGCACTGCTGCGCCAGGCCGGCATCGAAGCGCATCCCGCCCTGGTTTCTCTGCGTGACCAGGGTAACCATATCGAGGTATACCCCATCATCGACCAGTTCGATCACGTCCTGGTCTATACCGAAGTGGACGGTCGTCCATACATGCTGGATGCCAACGGAACGGATCGCCCGCCGGGCCTTCCTCGCATCGATGCCCTCAATCACCGGGCCTGGATCGCCCGCCCGGGTGCGCCGCAGTGGATCGCCCTTGAAATGCCGCCCGCTCAGCATATCGTTATGGCGGACATCGCGGTGGATGACGCCGGGATGGCGAAGGCCCAAATAAAAACTCGACTAAGCAGCTACTTCGCCTTCGAAGGACGGCTTCAGGCAAACGCCTCCTCCGAGCTATCCCAGATGCCCGTTGCCGCCGATATCGTCAGTGTCTTTCCCGAAGCCCGGGTACTGGACCACCAAAATGACGGGGACAACAGCCCCGACGCACCTTTATCCTCTGACTTCAGCATGGAAATCCCCGCGGCCTACGCTGCTGACGATTATATATACGTTCAACCCATTTTGCTGCGTCTCCTCGACGAAGACCTGGACGACGTGGAAACGCGCGTCTACCCGATCGATTTCGCCCACCCCTGGAAGAAACAGTTCATTGCCAACATCACACCGCCGGAAGGCTACGTGGTCGATGAGCTCCCGGAAGCGATCAGGCTGGTTTCCGAAGACCGCGGAATGGACGCGATGTACTCCGCCACCGTACACCCGGACAATACCATTACCGTTCGTCTTGCCGTCAATCTTGACCGCACCGTTTATCCCGCCGCCGCCTATCCCGCACTACGCGGTATGTACCGACGCATTATCGAATTACAGCAAGCGCCTATCGTCCTCAAGCGGGCAAAATAGGGTGGTGAAATGGCCGAAATTAATTCTCCATATTTAACCAGGAGGCGGCATTCCACCGCGTAACTTTATTCAGTCCCGGCGTCATACCGGGCAACAATTACTCTTCATGCGCCAACTCATCTTACTTCCCGTCTGGCTGGTATCGTTTACCCTCACCGCACAGGATGTTCCTGAGGTCGTGTTTGGAAAGGTATCCGATGAAGATCGCCGGCTGACCGAGGTGCCGGGGGATCCAACCGCCGAGGCCTACGTTCTCTACGACCGGCAAAGCTTAGACTTTGGATACAGCGATGCCGAAGGCCCGTCTCTGATTGAAACCTTTCACCAGCGCATCAAACTGCTTCGGCCATCGTCCTTCGACCGGGCGGATGTCGTCCTTCGCTATAACCGGGCCTACGAGCAAATTAGCAACGTAGAAGCCTATCTGCATCCGGCTGGTGGCGGAACGATCGCCGTTCGCCCGGAGCAAATCGTGGACGAAGTCGAAGAAGATGACGAACGCGTCGTCAAATTCACTTTCCCACGCGTCAGCGAAGGAACGATCATTGAGTACCGGTACACTCGCCGGGGCAAGAACATTCTTATTCCAACCCCCTTTGTCTTCCAGCAGGATATTCCCGTGCGCTGGGCCCAGTACGACGCCATGATCCCGCCCTACTACGGCTACGTGAGCCTGGGGACGGGGGCACTCGACGTGAACGAGGTGAAGATTACCAAGCGCGCCTGGGGACCCCGGTGGACAACCGGCGCGTACCGCACCGATCAGGATAAAATCGAACATTCGGATATCCTGTGGGCGAAGCGCGACCTCCCGGCCTTCCGGTCACAGCCCTATAGCAATAATGCTTCCGATTACCTGCCGAAGATCCAACTGCAACTCCAGTCCGTCCAGTACCCCAACCGGCCCAAACAGACCATTTTTGGCGACTGGCAGGAAACGGTGGATGAACTGCAGGCCCGCCAGGACTTCGGGCGGTACTACCGCAACAAGATCAACTACTCGAAAGTCTGGAAAGCCTTTGAACCCGACCTCGCCGGTCTGCAATCCGACCGTGAAAAAGTGGTAGCCGCCTACCGCTTCGTTACGCAGTCTATCGGTTGGACTGGTCGCTACTATTTCCTGGCAACGGATTCTCCTAATAAGATATTCGATAACCGGGCGGGTAACAGCGCCGACCTGAATATCGTACTGCTGAGCCTGCTCAACGAGGCCGGTATCGAGGCACATCCGCTGCTCGTCTCCTTGCGGAACACCGGAGCACCGATCGAGCAGTACCCGCTGCTGGATCAGTTCAACCATCTGATGGTCTATACCGAATTGGACGGCAATCCCTTCTTCCTCGATGCCGGCGACGCCGATCGCCCCCCCGGACTTCCGCGGGAGCGCGCCCTCAATCACCGCGGATGGATCGCAGACAAGGATAACCCCCGCTGGGTAACCATCGACGTCCCCTCTTCGCGGCAGGTGACTATGGTGGAGATGAATGTCGGTGCCGACGGACGTGCCACCGGAAAGATTCAGGGGCGCCTCGAAAACTACTTCGCCTTCGCCGGCCGCAGTACGCTCAGTGAAGCGACTACGGAGCGGGAAAAACCCGTCGTTCGGGACATTATGGCCGCCTTCCCCGAGGCTACGGTCGATTCCTTTACCGTGCTGGAGGGCAAATCAGACCAGGCGGAACAATTCAATTATGAAGCCCAGCTTACGGTACCGGCGGCGCAGGTGCTGGACGATTACCTCTATCTACAGACCGTCATCCTGCCGTTGTTGGAGGGGGACCTCGCTGACGCCGATCAAAGGAGCTTCCCCATAGATTTTCCCTATCCCTGGGAGCACCGCTACATCGCGAGCGTTCACTTACCAGAAGGGTATCACCTGGAAGAAGCGCCCGCCCCGGTTCGCCTGAAGGCGGAAGACGGAAGTATTGTAGCCACCTTTTCAAGCCAGGAAACCGTCCCCGGCCTCATTTCCGTAGCCCTGACCGTTCAGCTCGGCCGGACGCTTTATGCGGCGCACGAGTATGACGCGCTGCGCGACATGTTCCGCCGCATCATCGAAATGCAGGAAGCGCCGCTGGTGCTCAAACGACAGACCAAATGAGAACCTTTTTACTGCTACTTTTCCTCCCTTTTTGCGGCGCAGCGCAGGTAATGGCCCAATCGGAAGGCCTCAGGTACCTCACGCTGTCCGATAGCCTCCGCGAGGGGGCAAACTCCGTCGTCCTTTCGGTTGAAGAAGAATACACCGCAACCTCCAGGAATACCGCGGTGCTGCACCGTCGGCGGGCGATTACCTTACTCAATGGAAAGGCTAAGGCCGAAAAAGTACTGACTGAGTTTTACAATGATGATTCGAAGATCACCACTTTCGAGATGACCGTATTCGATGCCGCCGGCAATGAAACCTACCGGGCTCGCAAGAAAGATCTATCCGATCAGCGGTACGATGACGACATTTCTTTCCTTCAGGATATGTGGATCAAATCCGTCAAGGCCCCCTGTGACGGCTACCCTTGCACGATCGTCACCGAAGTGGAAAAGGAGGTGAAGGATTTCGCCGCCGTCACCAGTTTCCCCCACTGGATTCCCGTCGGCAGGGAACAATCGCTGCTGAGCGGCCGGCTACGGGTCAATGTACCGGTGGATAACGAATTGTTATTCGAAGGAAAGCACGTAGCGGACCCTACCGTGACGGACGACGGTAAAGTCCGTACGTACGCCTGGGAATTAACGAACATTCCCGCCCAGCCCGAAGAAGCCCTGGCCCCTTCCTACTCGGAGACCTTGCCTTACGTACGTACCGAACTAGCCGACTTTGAGATGGAAGGGTACGCCGGCAGCTATCGGAGCTGGCAATCATTCGGCGCATTCATGAATCAACTTCTCGAGGGCCGGGCTGAATTACCTCCCATACTAACCGCCGCCGTCCACGAGGCGGTCGACGGGGTAACGGACGAGGCGGAGAAGATCGACCGCTTGTATCGGCTACTCCAGGAGCGCTGCCGCTACGTGAGTATCCAGTTGGGGATTGGCGGTTGGCAACCCTTTAGCGCGGCTTACGTCGAGGAGAATCGCTTCGGTGATTGTAAAGCCCTCAGCAACTTCATGGGCGCGATGCTGAAGGAGGTAGGCATAGCGTCCTATCCCGTCCTAATCATGTGGGACGAAAAGCCATATTACTCGGTCCATTCCGGATTCGCATCCTCCGCCTTTAATCATATGGTGCTTTATATTCCTTCCCAGGATATGTACCTGGAATGTACCAGCAAGTACGCCCCCACGGGTTACCTCGGTGAAGGCAAGCAGGATCGCAACGTACTCTGGGTCACCCCGGAGGGTGGCCAACTTGTCCGTACGCCGGCCCTCAAACCCGGCGAGAACGGTCACCTGCGCACTACTTCCCTGACCTTTACGGAACATAATAACCTGGACTTTTCGATGGCGGCTACCTACTACGGAGCGGCACAGGAGACCTTCCGCCAGCTAGGAGCCTACCGCGGAGACCGGCAGGATCAACTGGACTGGCTGCACCATAATGATTTCCTGCCGGACGTAACGGGGAGCAACTACGAATTTGCCGTATCGACCGAGAAGCCAGAAGTCAGCCTGGCTTACCAAACGGTATTGCGCGATAAGGTGGCGAGCATGGGTAGCCGGAAATTCGTCACTCTCAACCCTTTTCCTATATCCTGGATCCCCGAGCAGACTACCTCCCGGTCGCTGCCCATCGACTATAGTAAGTGTCGCTTCTACGTCGACACCGTTCGGCTGACGCTGCCACCGGAAATGGAGATCGAGAGCGGATTGATGAGCGAGCCGCTCGTCTACTCGCAAACGGTTGGCGAATACCGGGCCGACATGCATCTTGAGGATAACGAAGTTGTCTGGACCCGAACGCTCAAGCTCCAGCCCGCTCGCCTGGAACCGGAAGCTTACGCGGAATTCCGCCAGTTCTTCGTGGACGTGGCGAAGGCGGAAAATTTGCGGCTCGTCCTCCGCGAACGCCGGACGAAGTGACCGGAACGCTCAGCTTCCGATATTGATTCCTTTATGTTGTTGATCTTCGTCCACGCCATCGTACAACCATTCGGAGAATAGGCTATCGACCAGCGGCGTGATGACGTAATTCAGCAGCGGCACGAGCACCGCGGTCTCGAGGATCAGCTTAAACCAGAGGGGCTCAATCTCCCACCACTGCAGGACGTAAGCCACCACCAGCAGGGCGGGAAACAGCCCCAGCCACTTCACTAGCATCATTTTCCAGGTCGGCGGTGTAGCGCCCTCGCTCGGTCTCCCCATTTTGATCTCTTTGTACATCCAACCCCAAGTCAGGGGAAGGGTTGCAAATTGCCGCCTTCCAGTGTCCCGTAAACGCAAACAGCCCCGAACACCATTGCGGGCGCGCGGGGCTGTCTAATAGGCTTAAAGACTGAAGTCTAGTACCGGTAGTGCTCCGGTTTAAACGGACCGTCCTGTTCCACGCCAATGTACTCGGCCTGTTCGGCGGTCAGGTCTTCCAGCTCCACGCCGATCTTCTCCAGGTGGAGGCGGGCAACCTGCTCGTCCAGATGCTTGGGCAGCATGTACACTTTGTTCTCGTACTGGTCGCTGTTCTTCCAGAGCTCGATCTGGGCCAGTACCTGGTTGGTAAAGCTGTTGGACATCACGAAGCTCGGGTGGCCGGTACCGCAACCGAGGTTGACCAGACGACCCTCCGCCAAGATGATGACGTCGTTGCCGTCGATGTTGTACAGGTCAACCTGGGGCTTGATGTTGTCTTTGGTGTCGCCGTAGTTTTTATTCAGCCACGCCATGTCGATCTCGTTGTCGAAGTGACCGATGTTGCAGACGATGGTTTTGTCCTTCATGGCGCGGAAGTGGCGCTCGCTGAGGATGTTGAAATTACCGGTAGCGGTGACGATGATGTCGGCGCGGGGTACGACGCTGTCCATCTTCTTTACTTCGTAACCGTCCATCGCGGCCTGCAGGGCGCAGATCGGGTCGATTTCAGTTACGATGACCCGGGCACCGGCACCGCGAAGGCTGGCTGCCGTTCCCTTACCGACGTCGCCGTATCCGGCCACGATAGCGACTTTTCCGGCCATCATGACGTCGGTTGCCCGGCGGATGGCATCTACAGCCGACTCCTTACAGCCGTACTTATTGTCAAATTTGGACTTGGTTACCGAGTCGTTGACATTGATGGCGGGCATGGGAAGGGTGCCCTTCTTCATGCGCTCGTAAAGGCGGTGTACGCCCGTGGTGGTCTCTTCGGAGAGGCCTTTGATGTTACCGACCAGCTCGGGATACTTGTCCAGTACCATATTGGTCAGGTCACCACCGTCGTCGAGGATCATGTTCAGGGGCTCGCCGTCGGGGAAAGCATGGAGGGTCTGTTCGATCGCCCAATCAAATTCTTCCTGCGTCATACCCTTCCAGGCGAAGACGGGAACGCCGGCTTCCGCGATGGCTGCGGCGGCGTGATCCTGGGTGGAAAAAATATTGCAGCTGGACCAGGTCACCTGTGCACCCAGCTCAACGAGCGTTTCGATCAGTACGGCGGTCTGGATGGTCATATGGAGACATCCGGCGATGCGGGCACCGGCGAGCGGCTGGCTCGCGCCGTACTCCTCGCGCAGCGCGATCAGGCCCGGCATCTCAGCCTCGGCCAAGCGGATTTCTTTACGACCCCAGTCGGCGAGACTGATGTCTTTTACTTTATAGTTGGTACGGGTGTCCGTAGCGGGCATAGTGCTTATTTTTAGCGTGCAAAGGTAATGCTTCGGTAAGGAAATTACGTTCGGCCATAAATAGTTGACTACCTGCGCTCCGCCGCCAAATAAAACAAATGCTTGCCGCAGGCGATTTAAACGTATTAGCTTTTTTATACCCGCCTTATGACCGCATCCTCCGTTCGGATTACCTTGTTTCTCGCCGTTTTAATCGCCATCGTTTACCCCTGGCAGCCCGCCGGTTCTTACCCCATCGCGAGTTTTGCCGATACGGGCATCGAACGCCTGTTGCGTCTGGAGCGCATGGATAGCACGCGCCTTATGCGTACGCTGCCCTATGGAGCCCGCCATGGCCTGGAATACATCCGTCTGAACCTGATGGAAGATCCGGTCATTGACTTGCCCGAGGTGGACCCCGAGCTGCAGGAAGAGATCAGCCAGATCTTTCCCAATATGCACCCGTCATACTCCGTGGCGGTGTTCGATATGTCCCCGGGGCGGCCCCACCGCTACGCCGAACGCAACCCGACTGCCGGTTATCAACCCGGTAGCGTAGGCAAGCTCGCCGTAGCGACCGCCTTTTTCTGCGAGCTGCAAAATTTATACCCGGACAGCATCCAGAAACGCTGGGATCTCATGGAGGAAAAGGTCGTACAGGCCGGCCCCTTCGGCGTATACGATCATCATACCATCCCGCTATTCGATCCGGAAACCGAGCGGTACGCCCGCAAGCGGGTCGACCAGAACGATCGCTTCAACCTGTATCAATGGGTGGATCACATGCTCTCGGTCAGTAATAACGGTGCGGCCAGTATCGTGTGGCGGGAGGCCCTGCTCATGCGTGTCTTCGGACAGGACTACAAGGATCTATCCTACGATGAAATGATGGACTATTTCCGGACCACCGATCGCGGCACCCTGCGTGACCTGGGAGAGGACATCGTCAACGGGCCCCTCCGCGATATGGGCATCGACGGGGACGCCTGGCGACTCGGTACCATGTTTACCCGCGGTGCGAGCGCCATCGTACCTCCGAAGGGCGGCAGCCTCGGAACGGTCCGCGGACTGATGAAATGGCTCACCGCTCTGGAGTCGGGTAGGGTAGCGGACCCCGCCAGTAGCCTCGAACTTAAGCGACTGATGTACATGACCGACCGCCGCATCCGCTACGCCCACGCCCCGGTGTTGGACTCCGCGGCTGTCTACTTCAAGTCGGGAAGCCTTTACGGCTGCAAGCCGGGAACGAGCTGCGCCAAATATAAGGGCAACCGCATGAACTACATGAACTCCGTGGCCATCATCGAGCAGCCGGACGGTACCCGCTACCTGGTTGCCCTGATGTCCAACGTCCTGGGCCGGAACTCCGCCTACGACCACCAGGTACTGGCCACGCGTATCGATAAGGTGGTACGCCGTACCCAAGCAGCGGACCCCAGTGAATCCATCGGTACGGGGGAGGATGCCGGGGAAAGTGGGAATGATTAGTACGGTAGTGTTTAGTCGGTTGGCTTCGCCATCCGGGGTAGTACGGTAGTAGCGCCGTGGGGTTGCTGTCGGTAGGGGCATGCCGTTCGTCGGAATACCATTTGCCCGTAGCGGTAAATGCTATTCCGACTAACGGCGCACGTCGCGACTACGTGAGTACCCCGCGGGCGAAGCCGGCGACTACCGTACTACTCCATTGGCGCGGCCAATGACTACCCTACTAAGACTTCGGTACCGCAGGCCGGACCTCCACTTTGCTGGGTAGCGTCCGGGCGGGCATCTTCAGCAGATCGACCACGAGTTGGCCGAGGTCTTCGATCTGGATCTTCCAGGCATCACTGTCGTCGGGTTCGTTGCCGTTGAAGTGGGTGGCGACCGAGCCGGGCATGATGGTGGTACACTTGACTTCCTGCTTCCGTACGTCGAGCATGACGGCCTGGGTGAAGCCGACAACACCGAATTTACTGGCGTTATAGGCTGCTCCGCCGGCGAAGAAGTTCGTGCCGGCCAGGCTGGCAATCGTGAAGAAGTAACCTTTGCTGGCGATGAGCTCGTCGACCGATGCCTTGATCGTGTTGAATGTACCCGTCAGGTTGATGTCGATTACTTCGTTCCACTGCTCGGGCGTCATTTCCTGGATGGAGGTGAAGTGGCCGACGCCGGCGTTGGCAACCACGATGTCAAGACCCCCGTATTCCTTGGTGGCGGTTTCCACGGCTTTTTTCTGACTGTTCAGGTCGCGAACGTCCGCTTCCACGCCGGTGCATTTTCCGGGATGACCCAGTCCGTTGAGCTGATCGGCGGCTTTGGTAGCCGATTCCTGGCTGCGGCTGGTGATGACGACGTTGGCGCCGTTGGCCATTAACTTTTCGGCGATTCCGTAGCCGATTCCTTTGCTGCCGCCGGTTACGTAGGCGGTCTTTTTACTGAGATTTTCCATACCTCCTGCAACGTGGGCTATTCCTAAAGGTTGGGCGCTAAACCCCGGCCGGGGATGGAGTGTCTCTATGCATGGATGAGCAAGCTAACCATCGGAATAACGCTTTCGGGCGGCGGGGCGCGGGGCGCGGCGCATATCGGAGCGCTACGGGCTTTGCTTGAAGCCGACATCATTCCCACCAAGGTCGTCGGCGTCAGTGCGGGAGCGCTGGTCGGAGCGCTGTACTGCGCGGGAGTTTCGCCGGACGATATGCTGGACTTCGCTCTGAAATCCTCTCTGTTCCGTTTTTATAAACTGGGCGTTCCCCTGACCGGGCTTACCAGTAGCGATTACTTGCAAGAGCGGTTAGCTACCGTGATCCCCGACAATAGCTTTGAAAACCTGAAGTACCCCTTCTACGTCGGCGTCACCAACCTGAACACCGGGCAGTTGGAATGCCATGACAAAGGCCCGCTGCATGAATTGGTCGCGGCAAGCTGTGGCATTCCCTTTCTCTTCCGTCCCGTAGTCATTGACGGAGCGCAATACGTGGATGGCGGTGTAATCGAGAACATGCCGGTCAAACCGCTGCTTAATCAGGCGGACTTCATCATTGGCAGCAACCTGATGCCCTACGAAAACCTGAAGGCTGCGGATGTAAAAACCGTGGTCGGTATCGTCTGGCGGTGCTTCGACCTGAGTATTATGGCCAATACGCTTCCCTCCGCGGAGCTTTGTGACGTGGTGCTGGAACCCAGTACCCTCAACGATTACCATATCTTTAACCTGAACCGGCTGTCGGATCTACACGACGTTGGCTATGAACACACCCGAAAACGCCTGCCGCACATTCAGCGCTCACTGGAAAGCAAGCGCGAACTGCTGGAAATTCTTTAGGTCATGCTCCGCGTTGTAAACACCCTATTCAAGACCTACCTGGGCAGGTACCGGAAGGAGATCCGCTCGCACTATGAGGAGCCGCTGGCGCTGCAAGCGGAGACCCTGCGGCATATCCTGCGATCCAATCAATCGACTCCCTTCGGGCGCGAACACCAATTTGACCAGATCCTGCGCGATCTTCAGAGCTTTCCCCACCGGGTACCGGTACGGAATTATGACGATCATGCCCCCTACATCGAGCGTATACTGCTCGGGGAACTGACCACCCTGACGGCCGACCCCGCAGCCTGGATTGCGACAACTAGCGGCACGACCGGCTCGGTGAAGTACTTGCCGGTGCCCCAGAGCGCGGTGCGGGAAATTCACTTAAAGGGAAGCTGGCTGAGCCTGGCAATCCTGTACGACAAAGACGAGTCCGTTCAGGTGTTTAGCCATAAGAACCTGTTGATCGGCGGGGCATTCCAGGGCGTCCACCAGCCGTCCGGACTGCCGAAGGCGGACATTAGTGCCATCATCATCAAGAGCATTCCGCGGGTCATGCGGCCGTTCTATATCCCCGACATCGATCTGGCTACCGCACCCAGCTACGAAGACAAGATCGAGAAGATCGCTCACCTGGCCGCCCATGAACCGGGCATCACCATCCTGGGCGGGGTTCCCACCTGGAACCTGCCACTGTATCGCCGAATCCTGGAAATTCACGGTGGGGACAATATGCTTGACGTCTGGCCCGAAGCGGCAGCCTTCAAGCACGGCGGGGTCAATTTTGAGCCCTACCGCGCCCAGTTCGAACGGCTGTTTCCAAAACCAGGCTTCATCTTCCAGGAAATTTACAATGCCACCGAAGGCTTCTTCGCCGTACAGGACCGGGACGAGCTACGCACCATGCTGCTTCTGCTGACCACGGGCATCTACTACGAGTTTATTCCCTGGGAAGCCTACCAGCGTGGCGAAATGGCGGCCGTTGATCTGTCCGGCGTCAAGACGGATACGGCCTACGTCATGCTGATAACGACGGTAGCGGGACTATACCGTTACCCGATGGGTGACCTCATTGAATTTACGGAGACCGATCCATTTCGCATTCGCATCCTCGGTCGCACGCAGGAATTCATTAATGCCTTTGGCGAAGACCTTTTGCGGTCGGAGGCCGAAAGCGCGCTGATGGAGGCCTGCGAGACGGCATCCGCTATCGTGCGCGACTTCACGGTGGCACCGGAGTATATCGAGGTAGGCAAAAAGGGGCGCCACCACTGGCTGATCGAATTCGAGCGACCGCCGGAGGACATGGAGCTTTTTAACCAGACGCTGGATCGCGCGCTTCGGGATAAGAATAACAATTACGCTGCCAAGCGGTCCAACGATTTTGCCATCACGCGACACGAACTCACCGTGCTGCCCGCGGGCTTTTTTCGGGAGTGGCTACGGGATAAAGGGAAGCTGGGGGGGCAGCACAAGGTACCTCGCCTGGCGAACCACCGTCGATTTGTCGAGGATATCCTGGCCAGATTGCCGCGCGATTCCTGAAGAAAGCCTTTCTAAGGATCACATTTCAGCAGGTAAACGTCCAGTCCGGTTACCGATGCTTCAGAAGGTTTGCGGATGTAGCCCTTGTTCGACAGCGTCGTGTCGATCTCCGTACTGCCAACCTTGGAATGCCAGTCGGCGTACCAGGTCTGCAAAATGTATCGCGTCGTATCGGTGGAAATTGCATTGCAGGGTGGAAGATCACGGAAGTCAACGAAAGTCAGCTTTTGCTCTTCGTGCTTGAAGCCCAGGATGTATGGACTGATCATACGCGTAACCCGCGTGCCATACACGACAGCAGGGCCTTGAAGCCGGGGTAAAGCCGCTTCGTAACGTGCCTTTACCTTATCGTACTCGAGGGTTTTACTATAAGTCGCGATCTGATATGCGGGATAGAGCAACGCGATGCAAATACTAATCACGCCCATCTCAAACCACGGTGATTTCTTGTGCAGACCAAATGACTCAACCACGCTGGCTACGGAAAGCGCGCTGCACAAACTCAGGATCGGACCGAATAGCATGATATGCCGGGGGTCGGTACAGACCGGATTGTAGGAATTGAAAGAGATCGTCATGAAGTTGATGGAGAGAAAGACCATTATGGCGATTACCGGCAGGATCGCTTCCCTGCTGCGCAGCCTACGACGGATCAAGAGGTAAGTCAGGAACAGGATCGCAATGACAAGGTGAACCACCATTCGGGAATCGACCAGCATAGCCCAGTAGCCGGTGGTCAATCGCTCGATTAAATGGCTCAAAGGCAAGATGTCGTAGCTGCACTCATTCAAATAGCGATGAGCTTCAATCACTTGAAACCGTGCTAGCGCCGACCCGAAAAAAACGTAGCAAGCCACCAGGTAGGCTAGAAGGAGAGCGGTGTTGACCCCGATGAAGGTGAACCAGAACGTTTTGGACCTACCGCGCCACAAGTCCAGCAGCAAAAGGAGTATAAATACCGGAGCTAACAGGATGACCGAACCCTTACAGTTATACGCGAGAAACAGCAGCAGAGCGGCAAGCGCGGCATTGCGGATAGGAGAAGCGCCATGCCACCGGTGATTCAGGTAAGCCACTAAAGCTCCCAGAGACAAGGCGCTGACCAGGATGTCAGCCATTATTTTGTCCGAGTAGAAGGTGTTCCATCGCATGCCGAAGTAGGCCGAGATAGCCAGCGCCAGCACCCACCAGGCTTGATAGCGGAGGGCTCGATAAAAGAGCCAGGCGATGCAGAATGATGCCGTCATCGCCGGAATAGCGGAAGCCCAGTCATTCACCCCAAAGAGTCGGTAACAAGCCGCGAGCAGCGTTATCGGAATGATGCGGTAAGTGAATGGATGCGTCCAGTCGGCTTTACCATGAAGCAGGTCATAGCCCATCTGTGCGTACGTCATATCGTCCGCTCCAAAATGCCCGTAGAAGTAAAAGGCATGGAGAACTACGAGAGCTACCGCTACTAAAGCTAGAAGGAGATATTTCGCCACGGAGCGGACGCGTTTATTGGGGTATATGGGCTATGTCAGCAACCGTTCAGCCGCTGCATAGCGACATTGGATACATCCGGTAGACTAATCGAAGGTTACGTGCAAAACTAAAAAACCCTTGCGCAGCACGGGTTATCTTTCGCATGTAGTCCGGGGAAATATATAGCTAAGTGATCCCATCAGGGGCTCCTGAGCGCCTTGAATAGTCGATCACAATGGACAAGGCACGTTCGAGACGGTGTTTCTCGTCGATGATGATGGCGTTGGGCAGTATTGACCGATACCTATGAAAAAGAGCTTCGCGTTCTTCACGGCTACGGGATTCGCGCAGCTGATCATGCGCCCAGGGAATATCGGGCGCGCAGAGCAGCGTAAGATCGTAACTGCTGTCGTGAAATGCATTCAGTACGAATGGATCGCAACCT
This sequence comes from Lewinella sp. IMCC34191, assembly GCF_003390935.1. Taxonomy (GTDB): domain Bacteria; phylum Bacteroidota; class Bacteroidia; order Chitinophagales; family Saprospiraceae; genus Neolewinella. The sequence continues at coordinate 556,773 of NZ_QNQZ01000001.1, forward strand.
CCATACTTTACCTCCGACCAGACCCGAATAACCTCGGCGCCGGTATCACACAGTACGAACGATGAGTTTAGGGCAACAGCCTGACGCTCGGCGCTCAGTTGTTGCGCGAGAATCCGGGGAAGATCCTCAGCCGTATAGTGACCACCCCGAGCGTGTAAATAGCTTCGTGCTTGCTCCTCTACGTATATACCGTCCAGAACCCAGGCGAGTCCCCGTGCTAGCGTGGACTTGCCGGCTGATTCCGGGCCGGTGACCAGTATCTTCAATTACCGCTCCAGTTCGATTTTCTTACGCTTCTTCTCTGCCTTCAGTTTTTCGCTCTGTTCCTTCATGTCTTCGCCCATCTGTTGGCTGGCCATGAAGCTGGCGGTCATATTGGCGAGCATATCCGATCCGGCGGTGGGCGCGTTCGGAAGCATGATCAGGTTGGAGTTGACGTTTTCGCCCATGCTCTGCAGGGTATCGTAGTGCTGGGTAACGACGATGAGCGCGGATGCCTCCTGGCTATTGATGCCAACGCTGTTTAGAATGTCGACGGACTCTTCCAGACCCTTCGCTATCTCGCGACGCTGGTCGGCAATACCCTGACCCTGCAGGCGCTTGGATTCGGCTTCGGCACGGGCTTTGGCGACGATGCGGATGCGGTCGGCTTCGCCTTCATACTCCGCGGCGAGTTTCTCCCGCTCGGCGGCATTGATGCGGTTCATGGCAACCTTGACGGTGGCATCCGGGTCGATATCGGTAACCAGTGCCCGAACGATATTATATCCGTAGCTATTCATGGCGTCCTGCAGCTCCAACTTAATGGCATTGGCGATGTCGTCCTTGCGTTCGAACACATCGTCCAGCTTCATCTTGGGGACCTCGGCGCGGACCACGTCGAAGATGTAGGAGTTGATCTGCTCGTAGGGGTTATCCAGTTTGTAGAAAGCATCGTAGACGCTTTCCGGCCCGACGGCGAACTGGACGCCCACCTTCAGCTTGACGAAAACATTGTCTTTAGTCTTCGTCTCCACGTTGACGTCGAGCTGCTGAACCTTGAGGCTGACCTTTCCGGCGACATTATCGATGAAGGGTAACTTGAAGTGAAAGCCGGACCCCCGTACGGAGGTAAATCGCCCCAGGCGCTCGAGAACCGCCGCGTTCTGCTGGCGAACGGTGAAAAAGCTACCCGTGACGATCAGGAGAGCCAGTATTAAAATAACGATAAGTGCGATAGACATGAGACCGAATTTATGGAAAGATAACGTTATGGATGCATTGCAGTTGCGAATTGTTACACTCACCGCCTGCTCCGCAAGGCCGCAGCGGTTGCGTTCGATTGGGGGAATGGCGACTTTTTGGCAAATTTCCGGCCGTTGGCAGGGCTTATACCTGCGCTCCGCCGCAGAAATCTTCTATTAGGAAGTGGGCGGCGGAGCGCAGGTTATATACAGCCGATCGGGAGCGGGGCCGGTGATTCCTATTCAAACATTATTAGGCAAACCACTTTACCTTCGATCAACCGACGCTAAGCCGCTCATTTTCCCTATCTTCGCCCCACAAGCGCGCTCACGGGAGCCGCCGGACCCTGGTAATGCCTTAAATGGCACTACCGGGTTTTCTTTTACTAAGCTAAGCTAAACGACCGTCATGTACGAACTGAACGATACCTATAAAGCCCACCTCGATTCGATCGCCGAGGCAATTCAGGCCAGCCCCACGCTCGCCCAGTACCTGGAAGAAGAGGAAGATGAATACTACGAAGCGCTGAAGGCGGAGTTTGAACCCCAACTGGAGGCGGCCCACGAGCAGATCAACCATTATTCCCCCTTTGAGATCGAATCATTCGAGCGCTACCTGCTGGACGACCGCTTCGAGGGCCTGTTCCTGCCCCGCGTTCTGGGGTACAGCGTGCTGCGGCCGCAAATCAACGAGCTCTTTTTCTACTCGCGGCAGAACGATCACTTCGGGCAAATCCTTTCGTACATCGCCGGCAACGTCAATTTCGATCAACTGCGCAGCCGTATCGGCCAGGCCGTGCAGGTCGGCTTCGCGCTGAGTAGTGACATCTACGTTACCGGTCTCATTGACGAGATCCCCACCAAGCGGGTACGGCAATTTCTGCTGACCCAGAAGGCGGACAACGCTCGTACGGCGGATGGCCGCAAGCAAATATTTCAGCGCTATCAACGGCAATTCCGTAGTCGGAACTACCACTACGCCCCCTTCCCGCTCGCCGAGAACGAACTCATTTCCCACACCGACCATATGGTAGATTTTCTGCTATACCGTGTCAGCAAGGAGGAGATGAATAACGATGCCCTGCCCGGGCCGCTGTACGACATGGCTACCAACGAAGCGTTCGCCGGTCGTAAGGAACTCATCGAGCCCATCGTAATCTACGCGGCATATCTGAGTCCGGAGGGCGATGCCCAGCAGGCCATCAAGGATGTATTGACCCGTGAGCGGAAGGCGGAACCGAAGCGCGTCAATGATCAGGTAATGGCCTTTATGCTACGCCTGAAGAACGATCCTACGATCACGTTCGGCCAACTTGAGGAGCTGAACCTGGGTGAGATTGTCGAGCGGGACATCGACGACGACCTCACCGCCTACTTCAACCTGACGGACAAAATCCATAACGACGGCTACACCGAGCCCGAAGTGCAGGAAGCGGTACAGGAGGAGGTGCTCAAGCAGGAAGGGCTTAGCGAGTTCAATGAGAACATCCGGCAGTCCGTTCTGGCCTACTTCGACACCTTCGCGGCCAGCCTCGGCACCGATGATTACAACGAGTGGTTCGCCCTCACCGGAAAGCAGTTTCCGATTTACATGAAGATCTTCGCCAACGAGCAGTTCAACCAGGAGCTTCGCCAGCTGGCCATCCGGTATACCAAGCGCCTCATCAAAGTGCACACCAATAAACGCGGCAAGGACTACCGCGACATCAAGAAGACGACCGTTGCAACCTGGACGGACTACAACTTCATGACCGAGAAGCAGCTGAAGGAGTTCTTCAAGACACCACGGAAACGGAAGAAGACGGCGTAGTTTCCAGCGCTACCTCGAGGACCTGGTCGAAGGTCTTGACGAAGTGAGCGGTTAGTCCCTCCCGCAGGTATTCGTCCAGGTCCTCGTAGTCGCGTCGGTTCTCCTCCGGGAAGATGAGGGTATCTATACCTACACGGCGGGCGCCAATGGTTTTTTCTTTCACGCCGCCAATTGGAAGTACCCGACCGGTAAGGGTGAGTTCACCCGTCATGGCCAGGCTGTCCCGTGTGGGTTGGTCCGTAGCCAGTGTGTAAAGTGCCAAAGCCATCGTGATGCCCGCGCTCGGCCCATCCTTAGGGGTGGCTCCGGCGGGGACATGCAGGTGGATATGGTGCTTATCGAAGAAGTCGGATCCTTCCTTGCTCAAGATCGATCGCACGTAGCTCAGTGCGATCTGAGCACTTTCCTTCATAACATCCCCGAGTTGACCGGTGAGGCGGAAACCGGCATTCTCCGCCGGAATTCCCGTGGCCTCAATGTAGAGAGTAGCCCCACCCAGGGCGGTGTAAGCCAGGCCGAGGACAACGCCCGGTATAGTCCGCTCGTATAACTTTTCGGTGTTAAAGCGCGGACGCCCCAGCATTTCGTTGATGGTGTCCGGTGTAACCTGGAAGGTGTGCTGATCGGTTTCCGCCTGCTTCAGAACGAGCTTCCGGATGATCTTGCGAAGCTGCTTTTCCAAGTTCCGGACGCCGGCTTCCCGGGCGTAGCGGTCGACAAGGAAATTGAGGGCCTCTTGCGTGAAAGTAACTTCATCGGTAGCGAACCCGTGATCCTTGAGTTGGCGGGGAATCAGGTACTGCTGCGCGATTTTGATTTTCTCCTCCTTGATGTAACCACTGAGGCGGATAATTTCCATCCGGTCGAGTAGCGGACCGGGGATGCTATCCAGCTGGTTAGCCGTAGTGAGGAAGAGCACGTTCGACAGATCGTAAGGAACGTCGAGGTAGTGATCGACGAAGGAATCATTCTGCTCCGGATCCAGCACTTCCAGGAGGGCGGAGGCGGGGTCACCCTGTCCGCTGCCCAGTTTGTCTATCTCATCGATCAGGATCACGGGATTGCTGCTCTTGGCGCGGTCGATGGCCTGAATCAGTTTACCTGGCATGGCCCCTATATAGGTGCGGCGGTGCCCCTTAATTTCGGCTTCGTCGCGCATACCGCCCACGCTAAAGCGGTAAAACTCCCGGCCCAGGGCCTTGGCTATACTCTGGCCGATGCTGGTCTTACCTACGCCCGGAGGGCCCACGAGGCAGATGATGCTGCCGGCGACGGAATCGCGCTTAATAATGGTCGCCAGAAACTCGAGGATGTTATCCTTCACATCTTCCAGGCCGTAATGATCGGCATCCAGGATGCGGCGGGCCTCGGCGATGTCATTCGTATCCGGGCTGAAAATGCCCCAGGGCAGGCTGGCCAGGGTTTCCAGGTAGGTGCGGGTTACGTTGAACTCCGGACTCTGGGTATTCAGGGTGCGCAGCTTATTCATTTCCCGATCGAATACCTCGCGGACCGTTTCGGGCATTTCCTTCCCTTCGAGCATAGTCATGATACGCTCCGAAATGGAGTCGCCGTCATCCTGCTCCTCCCCGAGTTCGCGGCGAATGGCCGAGAGTTGTTCCCGAAGGAAATACTCTTTTTGCTTGGCGTTCACGCCTTCCTCGATCTGCTTATTGATACGGGACTGAATCTTCGCGACCTGGAGCTCGTCCTTAATAATGTTGAGCAGCATCTTGGCCCGCTCGGAGATATCCCATAGATCCAGCAGTTCCTGTAGTTTTTCCTTTTCGGAACTGACCAGGTTACTGATTACGTCGATGGTCTGCCCCGGTTTATCGTAGTTAAGCTGCGTGACCACCATATTGACCTGCTCCTGAAACAACGGGTTAAGCGCGAGCAGGCTCTTGATATCCGAGCTGATGGCTAGCATGTACGCTTTGAGTTCAGCGTCGGGCTTGACCTGCGGCTGATTGTCGTACTCCACCCGCCAGCGTAGACTGGGCTCGGTCTGGACGACCCGTTGCTTGCGGAAGCGCTTGATCGTTCGACCGAGCACCTGCATCCCGTTCGGACCCATCGGCATGGCCTTGATAATCTGGTATACGGTACCGACTTCGTAGTAGGTTGACTCCCGGTAATCGTCGTCGTCGCTTTCGCGCTCCAGGACCGCGCCGATGAAGCCGTCGTGCTGTTCGACGGCAATTTTAATAGCCATCAGTTTATCCTGGCCCGAAAAGGTCATGGGTAGGGCGGTGCCGGGAAAGATCGGGCGCTGGGAAAGGGGGAGAATAGTTAATAGCTGGGGCAAACTCGGGTCGATTAATTGCATCGAACCGTCGGGCATCAGGTCGTTTAAGTCGTTGTGGTCAATTCCGTCTTGCAAGGGGGGCTTCTTTTTAGCTTTCGGTACATTACTAAGGCCCGGAAGGATTTGTTCGGCGGAAGCTTACCTTGGTCGGTGATGACAAAAACCATATTTATCACGGGTGCGGCCGGTGGTTTCGGCCGAGCCTGCGCGCAATTATTCGCCCGCCACGGGTATTACCTAGGACTCTTCGATCTGGACGAGCGGGGGCTGACCGAGATGGCGGATCAATACGGCCCGGAGGTTTGCTGCACGCGTAGACTGGACGTGACCGATCCCGAAGACTGTCAAGGTGCGGTAGCTTTCTTTGGAGAACGAACCGACGGCCGTATGGACGTGCTGCTCAACAACGCCGGGATTATGGGCGTGGGCGAATTCGAGTCGCGCGCACTAGCGGAGGAACACCGCATCGTGGACGTCAATCTCCGGGGTACAATGAACGTCGCTTACCACGCGCACCCTTTATTGCGCGACACTCCCGGCGCTCGCTTGATCAATCTCGGTAGTGCGTCCGCCCTGCACGGCAATCCCGAATTGGTCGCCTACAGCCTGACGAAGCGAGCGGTCAACAGCTTTACGGAAAGCCTGGATATTGGATGGGCAAAGGATGACATTCGAGTGTGCGATATCAATCCGATGTACGCACGCACCAATATGATGGCTACGAACCGGGAGTTTTTGCGGAAGCTACCCGAGCGCGACATCCGGCTTACAGCCGAGGATGTGGCCGAAGCTATTTACGCCAGCTTAGACAGTAATCAAGTCCATCATTACGTTGGAGCGGATACGAAAGTGTACGCCATGGCCGGGAAGGTGTTCCCGTTTTGGCTACGGCGGTGGGTACTACGCAGGGTGATCGGCTACTGACGACCCTTTTTCAATTTACCGAAGGCCCGCCCCAGGTGGCTGACGACGTCCTCGGCCAACAGACTTTCCTGCTGTAACTCGCGGGCGGCAATGTCTCCCGACAGGCCATGCAGAAACACGCCCAGGCGGGCGGCATCGACGGAAGCATATCCCTGTGCCAGCAGGCCGGTAATGATGCCGGTCAGGGCATCTCCCGTGCCCCCGGTACCCATCCCCGGGTTCCCGGTTGTATTGAAGTAAAGCTGTCCGCTCGGGTCGGCAATGGTCGTATAGCCGGTCTTAAGGAGTATAACGAGACCGAGTTCCCGTGCTTTCGCCCGCTGGAGTTTCCATCGATCGAAGTCATTCTCCGTTTTGCCAAAGAGGCGCTCGAATTCCTTCGGGTGGGGGGTCAGGACACTCGATTTCGGTAGACGCGCTATCCAATCCGGATTCTCGCCTAATATATTCAGCGCGTCGGCATCGACCACGAGTGGACCGTCGCGGTCCTCAATCAATCGGAATAGTCCGTCTTGCGTAGCGGAATCCTTCCCTATACCGGGGCCGATGGCCACCGCGTCATAGTCGGAAACGCCTTCGGCGGAAGTGAAATGGTACCGGTGATCGTCAACGATGCACATCGCTTCGGGTAGCCCGATCTGCATGATCTCATAACCCACGCGGGGAATGTGGGCCGTGACCAATCCGGCGCCCGCCCGTAGCAGGGCACGGGCGGAGATGATGGCGGCCCCCATTTTGCCGTAACTGCCGGCAATCAGGAGCGCATGCCCGAAGGTGCCCTTGTGGTCGTTGGCGCTACGTTCCCGCAGTAAGGGTCGCACGAGGGCGCGGCTAAGCATGATATTGGGGACCTCGCCATCGGTAGCCTCGGCCGGCCGGGCCAGCCGAAAGCGTACGAGTTCCCAGTGGCCCAGGAATTCGGTATTTGATGGAGCAAACAGACACAGTTTAGGGTAGCCGAGACTTAGCGTCCGGTGGGCCCTGATAATCGCTCCCTCGGAGGGGCGGTCCGCATACAATCCGCTGGGCAGGTCGACGGCTACTCGCGTCACGGGCTGTTCATTCACATGCTCGACGAGCCTGCCCCAGTAGCCTTCGATCGGCCGACTAAGGCCCGTGCCAAATAGGGCATCCAAGACCAGGCTGTGGCGGCGGAAAGTCGGTAATGCGTCGCCTTCGCTAAGGGTGCGGATGTGCACCCCGATATCCCGGGCGCGGCGGCGATTAGTAAGGTTATCATCCGATCCGGATGCTATTTCGGCCCACATCACGCTGACGGTGTACGCCTCAAAGCGCAAGAGACGGGCGATGACAAGTCCGTCACCCCCATTATTGCCTGGGCCACAGAGGACCACGATTTCTCGGTCCTTGTCAGGATAGAGCTGCATAAACCGCTTCGCCCATGCCGTGGCGGCCCGCTCCATCAGTTCCAGGCTGGTGATACCGTCCTGCTCTATGGTGGCGGCATCCAGCTGGCGATGCTCTTCGGCGGTCAGTATGCGCATATAGGGTAGGCTTATTCGTCCTCGTTGGCGGCTTCGTCTTTGCGGTCGAACTTGAGGACGCGACGGCGACTCTTGAAGGGAACGTAACGATATGGACGCTCCTGTAGGTCAGTGAATAGTGTGTCCGCCGCCAGGGTAGCGTCGTTCAACTGATTGTACACCTCGTCGCTGGTCAGTAATTTGCCCAGGGTTCCCTGGCCATTCTGTACGTCGGCGATCACCGAACTGACGCCGCCGATAGCCCTATCGGCCTCATCCAAGGTATTGCGGAGGCTGGCAATAGTAGTATTAAATTCCTCGATCGATTGATCGAGCTCCAGCCCGCTCAGGTTCTCAGTCAGCGAGTCCGCATTCTGCAGGATGCTGGCGATGGATTCTTCATTTTCCGTAAGGGTCCGGCTAAGACTGGCCAGATTGCCGAAGGTTTCCTCGATCTCCCGGCTGTTGGCGGCCAGGATACGATCCAGCCGGTTGCTGGTCCCCTTCAGGTTTTCCATCGTTACGGCCAGGTCGCGGGAGGCCCGGGCGATGGGGTTATTGCTGTCTTCACTGAAAAGCGTCCACTGCAGGCTGTCGACGGCTTCGCCGATCTGCGCCTTTACGCCTTCGGCTGGGTCGGCATCGGGGTCCGTGCCCAGGAAGGACGCGAGAATTCCCTTGGTGGCTCCGTTGAGGTACGTTTCGCTTTCGGCGCAGTCTCCGTCGCCGAAGCATGGGCGGTCATATTGAAGCACGACCGCCTTTTCGCCCAGCAGGCTGACCGTGGTGATATAGGCTTGCGTGCTCTCGGGAATGTTGACGTTCTTTTTTACTTCCAGGGTGACCACGACCTGCTTTTTCTGCTGGTCGAGTTGGATGGCCTTGACCGATCCGATGTTCACCCCGCTGATCTGGACCGGCGTGCCTACCGTGAGGCCGGCTACGTCAGTGTATTCCACGTAGAAAACCTGGGATGATGAAAAGAGATTGCTCCCCTGGATAAACTTGAAACCCCAAAAGGCCAGTAGTATAGCCACTAAGGCCAGGATTCCAATTTTGACTTCGTTACGCATAAGGGATTGGGGTGTAGAGAATTTGCTGCATAAGCCTACTAGTGATACGGGACTGTAACGCCATCGTATCGACTTAGGTTTGCGTCGCGCCGGGGGGCTTAGTCCTCGATTTCGTACTCCTTGATCTTCCGGTACAGTGTCCGCTCACTGATACCCAATTCATTAGAGGCTTCCTTGCGTCTGCCGTTGTGTTTTTTCAGCGCTTTACGGATCAGCTCCCGCTCGGCATTGGCAAGGCTAAGGTCTTCCTCCACGATTTCACTCCGCTCGTACTCCCGTTGCAGGCTGCTGTCCACGATGATCGGATCCTCCGGGGCGGAACGGAAATGATTTACCTCGCCACCGGCCCGCCGGTCGATCTCGTCCGCAGCGTCGGGATAGGCGCCGGGTAGCTGTAATGACCTGATCTTTCCCATGTCGGGCACCCGTAGATCGTTGTTGCGGATCAGTTCGAAGATCAATCCCTTGAGGTCGTTCAGGTCGCTCTTCATGTCGAAGAGCACTTTGTACAGGATCTCCCGCTCCTGCATGCCGTTGGCATCGCCATTCTGGGTGGTGGCCGGTAAGTGGCGTTCCCGCAGTTTCGGCATCATGGTCATGAGATCCACCCCGGTCAGCTCCCGCTTCTCGGCGAGAATGCTCAGTTGCTCGGCCACGTTCTTAAGTTCGCGAATGTTACCCGGCCACTGGTAGTTCTCGAGGAGCCAGCGGGCTTCTTCGTCGATCTGGATCGGTTCGAAACCTTGTTGCTCGGCGAAGTTGTTGGCGAAGTGCCGGAAAAGCAGGTAAATATCCTCCGGTCGCTCCCGTAAGCTGGGCAATTCGATGTTGACCGTCGCCAGCCGGTAGAAGAGGTCCTCGCGGAACTTGCCCTTTTGGATGCGCTCGTCGAGCTTCCTATTGGTGGCGGCTACGATACGGACATCGGTACGCTGTACGGTGCTGGACCCCACGCGAATGAACTCGCCGCTCTCCAGCACGCGAAGTAAATAGGTCTGGGTATCCAGGGGCATTTCCCCGATCTCGTCGAGAAAGATGGTGCCGCCGTCGTAAGTTTCGAAGTATCCTTTGCGGTCGCCGGAAGCATTGGTAAAGGCGCCCTTTACGTGACCGAACAGTTCGCTATTGATCGTTCCCTCGGGGATGGCCCCGCAGTTGATAGCGATGAACTTCTCGTGCTTGCGCGGGCTGTTGTCGTGAATGATTCGGCTGAAGACTTCCTTTCCTACCCCCGACTCCCCGGTGATGAGAATGGACAGATCGGTCGGGGCGACCCGAAGGGCGGTGTTGAGGGCATTCTCAAGCGCGGGGGAGCGACCGACGATGCCGTAGCGGCGTTTGGTGGCGGGAATATTGGCCATGTGTACATTAAAAAGTGTCGTCCGTTGCATGTACCGGACGGGAGGGGGGATGTTCGGGCAAAGATTGATTTAGGCGATTTGCGTACCGAGTAAGGTGGCGCTGGTGGCATCGTGGACGGATACCTCGACGTAATCGCCAGGCTGGGTACCGGGTACCTTGGGGAAGATCACCATCTTGTTCTGGCTGTTACGGCCTTTCCAGTCGGCGTCCGACCGCTTACTTTCTCCCTCGATCAATACTTTGAACGATTTGCCTATATCCTTGCGGTTCAGTTCATCGCTGATGGTGGTCTGCAGGTCAATGACCTCCTGCAAACGACGCTTCTTGACGTCGAGCGGGACATCATCCGTCAGCTTGCGTGCCGCCGGCGTGCCCGGGCGTTCGGAGTAATAGAACATGTAAGACATGCTGTAGCGCGCGTACTCCACCATGCTCAGCGTCTCGCGGTGCTCGTCTTCCGTTTCGGAGCAGAAGCCGGTGATCACGTCCGAGCTGATAGCGCAGTCGGGCATGATCTCGTAGATGCGATCGATTTTACTCTTGTACCATTCCCGGTCGTAGGTGCGGTTCATCAGGTCGAGAATGCGGCTGTTGCCCGACTGTACCGGCAGGTGGATATACTTACAGATGTTCTCGTGGTCTCGCATCGTATACAACACATCGTCGGTGATGTCCTTCGGGTGGCTGGTGCTGAAGCGTATGCGGAGATCGGGATGCACGGCGGCGGTCATGGCCAACAGCTGCGCGAAGTTCACGAGCTCACCCGTTTCCGGGTTGGTCCATTTGTAGCTGTCGACGTTTTGCCCCAGCAGGGTTACCTCGCGGAAACCCCGGTCGAAGAGGTTGGTGGCTTCAGCCACGATGCTGAAGGCATTGCGGCTCCGCTCGCGTCCACGGGTGTAGGGTACGACGCAGAAGGAGCACATATTATCGCAGCCCCGCATAATCGAGATAAAGGCCGTCACGCCATTGCTCTGCAGGCGCAGCGGATTGATATCGGCGTAGGTTTCTTCCCGGCTCAGGAATACATTGACCCCCTTTTCCCCTTCCTCCGCCCCGGCTACGAGGGTGGGCAAATCACGGTAGGCATCCGGCCCGACTACCAAATCGACCAGTTTTTCTTCTTCCAGGAACTTGGCCTTGAGCCGTTCGGCCATGCAACCGAGCACCCCGACCATGGTGCCGGGTTTGCGGTGCTTGACTTTATCGAATACGCGGAGCCGTTTGCGAACGGTTTCCTCGGCCTTTTCGCGGATGGAGCAGGTGTTGATCAGGATCAGGTCGGCCGCTTCCAGATCGCGGGTCGGCCCGTATCCGGCTTCGCCCAGGATACTGGCTACGATTTCCGAATCACTGAAATTCATCTGACAGCCGTAGCTCTCTATATAAAACTGCTTAGAACCGGCAGCCGGCTGAGTAGCCGCCTCGCCGTAGACTTGGCCCTGCTTGGCTTCGTCAACCTGTTTGTCCTGTACATTGGCTAGGGTAGGGTTGTCATTATACATCGCACACCGCTTTAGGCCGCAAAGGTAGTTATTTTGGCTGACAGATTGTCAGTGCAGGCCGAAGCCGTAATCCGGGGCAGGTCGCATCATTCGGTTAGACGACACGATCCTATTATATTACGTAACCACCAGCGACGGTCTACCGCGCATCTTTCGGCCACCACACCCTTTAAGATGAAATATTTTCTCGCTGCGGTATTGGTTTTCCCGCTTCTGTTGACCGCGCAAGCGGACCTTCTGGACACGACCTATCACGACAACCACGAAGTAGCCAGTATCAGTTTTTACACCCTCAAACTGAGTGAGGATTTAACCAAGGCCGAAGCCTTTCAAAGGGGACTCGTTCACCTGAAGCCAGGAGATACCATATATATTCGGGACAGTATTCATTACTGGGACGCAGCGGGGAATCGTTTGGCTGACGGGGCTATCTCCCGGCCGCCGCTATTTCCGTCTCGTGGTACACGCAGCCCGGATCCTCACCGCGTTTTCATTCCTGCAACTTACTATTCCGGCTACGTTGGCTCCGAGCTGTACGACACCTTGCAAATTGGGCGTGTCCCGGAAATCGGCCCGGGAGAGCGCGTTCGCATCTACACGGCAAGTTCCGTCATCGCGCTGGACACGCAGATCGTTTTGAAGCATGCCGTTGAAAGTGGGGTACCCTTTACGATCATCCCGGATACGGGCAGCCACCGGGTCACCGTGACCATTGAAAACCTGAAAAGCGGTGAACGCACTTCCTTTCCCGTAACGGTAGAGGGATACGATCTGGAGCGGGCCGACTTCACCTCCAGGCACCCGGACATTCCGGTGCGGACACTGAAATTAAAGGAGCGGTCTAAGCTGCTTCTCCAGCTGGAGGGGGCGGAAAAATTACTTACGGTTTCCCGGGAAGGTCAGGTTGTCGAGCGTTTTTCCGTGGGCCGTGGCCGGGATGAAATTCCGCTGCGAAGCTGGTCGGCAGGGAACTACTTGCTGCAGTTGCGGGACCTGGGTACCAATGAGAATCTCTACACGCTGTTACGCTTGGAATGAATCAGGCTGAGGTGGAAACCGGCCGATTCGTCAAACGCGCTGCACCTGCGCCCCGCCGCCCCCTCAACTTAGGCCGCAAAGAACCGTTTTCCTGGAAATCGCTCGTTGATGTTCCGATACCTGTTTCTTGTCCTAGCGGTCACCCTGGTGGCCGGCTGTACGTACACCGCCAAGATCACCGACGGGGCCACGGCCGTGGACCGCAAGCAGTACGACGTAGCGGTGCCTATGCTGGAGCGGGAGTACCGCCGCGCTAAAAGCCGTGTCGAACAGGGCGATATCGCCATGAACCTGGCCGTCAGCTACCGGGAAACGGGCAACGACGAGGACGCGGTCGAGTGGTTTCAAACCGCCTACGACAACGGGGTGGGGCCGGAAGCCCTGCGGGAAAAGGCCGACGCCCTGAAACGGCTGGAGCGGTACGAGGAAGCCATCCAGGCCTACACGGATCTCGGCTTCGAGATCGGATCGCGGTATGAGTTTCGGAAAGATATTGCCGGCGCCGAAATGGCCATGCGACTACAGGCCGAGCGCGCGGCCCAGGAGGTGAAAGAGTACGAAGTAACCGCCGCCAACTTCAACAGCCCGGGAGCCGACTACGCCGCGGTGAGCTACGACGACCGGCTGGTCTTCACCAGCGATCGCGCCTCCGCCGCCGGCGATGCCACCTATAACTGGACGGGCCGGAGCTTCAGCGATCTCTTTCTGGTTGACCCCGAGGTTAGTGACGTCCAGGCCTTCAACCCGACCGTCAACAGCGAATACAACGAGGGGACGCCGAGCTTCAGCCCCGACGGTTCCGTCATGTATTTCACCCGCTGTACCTCCCCCGAAAAGCGCGCCGACGCCTACTGCGGGATCTACCGGAGCGAACGACTGGGCGACGGCTGGAGCCCCGCCGAAAAACTGCCCTTCGTAACTCCCGAAGCCAACTTCATGCACCCCGCCCTCAGCGCGGATGGACGCCGCATGATCTTCTCCGCCAATTTATCGGAAGGGTGGGGCGGTTACGATCTGTACGCCGTCGACCTGGCCGCCGACGGACAGTGGGGCACCCCCGATCTCATGAACCGCGCCATCAATACCGCCGGCAACGAGCAGTTCCCCTACCTGGATGGCGATACCCTTTACTTCGCCAGTGACGGTCTCGAAGGTCTTGGTGGCCTGGACATTTTCCGCACCTGGCCCCTGGATGACGGCCGCTACGCCGCTCCCCGCAACCTGAAGCTGCCCATCAACAGCGGCGCCGACGATTTCGCCTATACCATCATGCAACGCAACGGCACCGGTGTGGGGGCCACCACGATCGGCTACTTCAGCAGCTCCCGCCCCGGCGGTAGCGGCAGCGACGATATCTATGCCTATACCAAAACGGTGCTACCCCCACCGCCGCCCGATCCGACGCCCATAGAATACCGTAACGTACTCGACGTCACCGTCGTCGAAAAGATTTATGAGGACCCCACGGATCCGACCAGCCGCACGCTGGGCCTGCGCCCCGTCCCGAATGCTACCGTCGTAGCCCGCGTCGGTGAACAGAGCCGTACCGTAGCCACCAACGAGGAAGGCGTACTCAGCCTCGTCCTCACCGACGATCAGCGCTACGAGTTCCGCGCCGAGCGCCCCGATTACCTGGCGGCCGAAGGTCGCTTCAGCAGCCGCAACCTGCCCCGTGACCCCGAAGCCCCCGAGCAGCGCTACGAGCTCGAACTCGAAATCGAGAAGATCTTCCCCAACCGCGAGATCGTTCTCGAAAACATCTACTACGACCTGGACGAAAGCTTCATCCGCGAAGACGCCCAGCCCACCCTCAACGAACTCGCCGAGCTGCTCCGTCGCAATCCCGATATTTCCATCGAGCTCGGCAGCCACACCGACTGCCGCGCCACCGACCGCTACAACGAAACCCTCAGTGAAGCCCGCGCCACCGCCGCCGTCACCTACCTCGTCGAGCAGGGCATCCCCGCCGAACGTCTCACCGCCCGCGGGTACGGCGAAACCCAACCCGTCGCCGACTGTATCTGCGAGCGGTGCACGGAAGCGCAGCACCAGTTGAATCGGCGGACTACTTTCCGGATTTTGGAGTAGGAGTAGGGAGTGAATGGTTGAGGGACTGGATTAGTGATTTGGCTGCCGCTTGTTTCTGCGGGTGGTATTCGTGTTATAGGTGTTGGGAATAGGCGCGAGGCCCCCGCACGCTTCGCGTGGCGTTGACCTCGCTGGGGGTAGGCGTCCCTTTCAGGGCCGTGTTTCGTTGAGGGGGGCGTGCTGCTGGCCTTGGCGCGAGGCCTCCGCACGCTGCGCGTGGCGTTGACCTCGCTGGGGGTAGGCGTCCCTTCCAGGGCCGTGTTTCGTTGAGGGGGGCGTGCTGCTGGCCTTGGCGCGAGGCCTCCGCACGCCTCGCGTGGCGTTGACCTCGCTGGGGTTGGCGTCCCTTCCAGGGCCGCGGTGGGGGGAGTGCTATTTGGGGGGAGGCGTAGCCGGTCATTTGCTTAACCCGATTAGACTTCAAAATCTACGCATCAATCCGTGGAGTCTACAGTGCCTATCACACGAGTATACCTCGCGCAGCGAGTGGACCCCGCCGGTAGGCCCTAAGCCGCACGAGCGAAGCGAGCAAAAAACACCGGTAGGCCATTCACTAATCCAGTCCTTCAACCATTCACTCCTTCCCACGAGCGAAGCGAGCAAGCCAGGCAGGCCATTCACTAATCCAGTCCCTCAAAAATTCACTACTTACCCACCGGTAGCCGCACCGCCTTGATCATATACCCCTCCGGACTTTCGTAGTCGTACAACTCGATGTGCGTCTGCTCGATGAGGATGTTGACCAGGCTGTAGGTCGTACCGATGGCGTAGCCTTTATTGGCGAGGTACTGGGTGACGAACCACTTGAGGCCGACGTAGGTGGTGAAGTTCAGGTGCAGCGCCTCGTGGAGCTCCTCCATGATTTCCTCGGCGGTGATGACGCGGTAGCCGGGGGGAGCGGTATCGCGGTAGGTATTGGTCTTGTGCTCCAGCTTGATCTTGCCGATGATCTTGGGGCCCGTCAGCTTGACGCGGTACTCGCCGGCGGCCT
Organism: Lewinella sp. IMCC34191; assembly: GCF_003390935.1. Classification (GTDB taxonomy): domain Bacteria; phylum Bacteroidota; class Bacteroidia; order Chitinophagales; family Saprospiraceae; genus Neolewinella. The sequence goes on from NZ_QNQZ01000001.1 coordinate 572,579, forward strand.
CCTTTTCCTGGGGGGTGGGGGGCAGGGGAGAAGACTCCCCCTCAACGACCGAAGGGTGGCCGCTGCGGTTGTTGATGTCGTGCGCTTGCTGGACGGCCGCTTCTTCCTGCTCCTCCCGGACGACCTCGGCCGCCGCCTGGTGAATGGCTTGCTTTTCCTTCAGGGAGAGTACGATCTCGTCGATGTGGCTTTCGGCCTCTTTGATGATCGAGGTCAGTTCAGAGGAGAGCTCGATGCCCTTGCGTAGCTCGGCGTGGAAGAAGGTGGCCTGGTGGGCGACCTTGTTGCGAATCTTGGACATCTCCTTCCAGAGGCGCTCGAAGTTCTTGTCGCGGAAGAAGGTCTTGAAGTACTTCGTATAGTTTCCTTCTAGGTTGCCTTTGAGCTCCTGCAGCTCCTCCAGGGTTTCGATGTTGGTCAGTCGCTCCAGTACTTTTTCCGGTTCGTTGAAGCCGGTGGATTGCTTGTAGATGAGCAGGCCCAGATCGTCGAAGTCGGCGAACTCGATGTCGCTGTTGATGAAGTAGCTAAATTGGTTGGACCGGTTACGCTGCCGGGCCTTGACCTTCTCGATCATCTTAGGGGTGGCGGTCACCTCCCACCACGACATACCCACGCGCTGGAAAAAGAACTTGATCAGGTAGCGGCGGAGGAGATTTTCTACCGCATTGATCTTGGGGTAAAGCTGGTTGGCGATTTCACTACTGATATCGTCCTGCAGAACGCGCAGGTGGGCAAAGCGAAGCTTCTCGCTGAGGTGGCGGAGCAGGCGCTGCCGGAAGGGCTCCAGCGGCTCGAACATGGGGCTTTCAACACGTAAAACGAAGGCGGCCTCTACTAAATCGGTCAGGATTTTACTGGTGTCAACATTAATAACGGTTACGGTCAGGCCACTTTCACCCTTGATGAAGTCGTTGCCGTTCTTGTCTTTGGTAATGATGGGAGACTTGCCATTCCAGACGTCGTTGCTGTAGCTGATCGCATGAATAAATCCGCGTTGATCGCTGATGTCATCGGGGTCGATACAGAGCAATTCGAAGATGAAGTTGGACGACATATCATAAATAATTGACTAGGGTTGGATAAATATTGATTTCCGGAAATATAGCCATTTAGCCAGGGAGAGCATAACCGGTCGGCTATTAGCTTGGGCGGCCGTTGGCACTTGTCGTACTTTTGCCCGCCCGACGGGAGTAGTATTAACGAAGCGTTAAAGGCCTCTCCGACCAACCGCGAAATCCCACGCGGTATCGTTGGCTACATACTATTAACTACCAGCTTGAACCGATTGTCTTTCTACCTGCGCCCCGTCGCCATTCTAGTCTTTCTCCTGCTCTATTCATTGGGCGGCGGAGCGCAGGTAGACAGCAGTTCAGTGGACAGCATACCCGTTCAACCGACCTTCAGCGGCAATACGGCCCAGTACCGGATCAGCGAAGACAGCCTCACGGCACCGGTTGATTACCAGGCTCGGGACAGTATGGAAGTCGATCTCGTTCAGCAACGTATTCACCTGTACGGGGCCGGGCAGGTCAATTATCAGTCCATCAGCCTGCAGGCCGACCACATCGTACTAGATTACGGAACCAACCTGGTAACCGCCGAAGCTTGGCCGGATAGTTCCGGAACGCTGGTAGGTGATCCTAAATTTAGCGATGGAGGTCAGGAATTTGTCGCTACGAACATAATGTACAACTTTAAGTCCAAGAAGGGGATCGTAACCGAAACGGTAACTACCCAGGACGATGTGTACGTCCGCGGCGGGAAATCGAAATTCGTCAGCGGAGCCGTGCAGACGAACGACAGTACCCGCTCCGACGTGATCTACACCGAGGGAGCCATCTTTACGAGTTGTTCGGCGGAACACCCGCACTTTGGCGTGCGGACGCAGAAGGCGAAGGTTATCCCGAATAAGCTGGCCATCATCGGCCCTTCCAACCTGGAGATCATGGGCGTGCCGACGCCCTTCTGGTTACCCTTCGGCTTCTTTCCTTTAAAAAGCGGCCGCTCGACCGGTCTCCTTTTTCCGAGTGACTATCAGTACAGCAACCAGTGGGGCTTCGGCTTCCAGGGCATTGGGTGGTTTTTCCCGCTGGGAGAGCACGTCAACCTGCAGGTCACCAGCGACATCTACCTCAACGGGACCTTCACCATCAACACCGCCAGCAGCTACCGCAAACGGTATAAATACAGTGGTAACTTCGACTTTAGCTACCGACGGCTGGTAGAAACTAGCGGTATACCGGACGGCTACCAAGAATTCAGTAATCAGGGTTTCTCATTCGGCTGGCGGCACCGGCAGGATCCCCGGGCGCACCCCACCTTCACCTTCGGGGGAAGCATCAACTTTCAGACCAACCAGACCAACCAGCGCTATTTGAATAGCTACGAGGCGGCCAGCACGAACGTGATCCGGTCCGCCATGAACATCACCAAGACCTTCCCGAATCTCAAGAGTACGTTGACAGCCGGCGTTTCCCACAGCCAGAACAACCAGACCGGGGCCTTCAACGTGAATTTCCCCGATGCCCGCTTCCAGACCCAGACCATTTACCCCCTGCGGAATCTGCCGGGAAGTCAGCGGGCCTGGTATAAGAAGCTGAGCTTGCGCTACGTCAGCGAGCTGCGAAGTGAGTTCGCGGGTACCGATACGACCACCCTCGAGCAGGCAATCGATCAGGCGCAGTATGGTTTCAACCACCGGGTGACCAGCGCGCTGAGCCTCAATGTGCTCCGGTACTTTAACGTGAGTCCGAATGTAAGCTACGCCGAAACCTATTACGGCAAAACGCTGGAGTACTACCTGGACCGGTCGACCTTGAAAACGGAGGACATCATAGACGAAAACGGAAACCCCGCCGTGGATACCACGAACTTCGCCACCATTAAATCCCGTCTCAATCCCGGACTGGCCGGCTTTCGAAATTTCAACGCCGGCGTAAGCGTGAGCACCCAGTTGTTCGGGACGATACAAATGGGAGGCCGTGGCTTATTTGGGCTGAAGGGACTACGCCACGTGATGAAACCGTCGGTGAGCATCGGGTATAGCCCGTCTTACCAGGATTCCCGTGACTTTATCAGCGGCGACGTGCCGTACTTTATCCGGGAGAATATCGTAGATCCCGATCGCGGGGATCCAAACCGGTTCGTTTCCCCCTTCGCGGGTCAGATATTCGGGGCTCCCAGCAGCAGCGATATGAGCTTCCGGGCCAGCTACAGCATCTCCAACCTGTTTGAGGCCAAGGTCTGGAATCGCAAGGATAGTACGGACAACATCGTGAAACTGTTCCAGAATATAGGAGTCACCGGCAGCTACGATCTGGCCGCCGATACCCTGAACTGGAGTCCCGTTCGAATCAGTGGAAGCACCCGCTTCTTCAAGGGACTCACGCAGGTTAACCTGCGTGCCACGGTCGATCCCTACGTAAGCGTGTACGACGAGCGGACCAGACGGGTGAATCGCGTAGACCGCACTACGTTGTCCGAGCGCGGCGTGCCCTTTCAACTTACGAACTTCAGCGGGACGATATCGACTAATCTTACGGTAGCCAAGATCCGGGAACTGTTCCAGGGGCAAGAAGAAGAGTACGTCGAGGATATCGCCGAGGAGCGGCGGCAGTTGCGGGAAGAGGAAAATACACTCTTCGAAGAGACCGATATTTTGAGCCTCTTTGAGAAGTTCAGCATACGCCACACCTACAATTATAGCCTCGACCGGGAGGTCGCGCTAAATGCCGAGGAGGGTGCCCGGGATACGTTACGCTTTAATACCAGAGCGAACAGCATCGAGCTGCGCGGCGCTCTCCAGCTCACGGAAAACTGGAGCGTCAATATCGGTCAGATCGGCTACGACTTCACGAGCAAGCGGATCACCTATCCCTACCTCAGTTTTGCCCGTGACCTCCACTGCTGGGAGATGCGCTTCAGTTGGGCCCCGCAGCGGAATACTTACCAGTTTTCGATCGCCGTCAAGCCGGGCACCTTTGACTTTCTGGAAGTGCCGGTCAATCAAAACCGCTATGACGGGCGGAATCTCTTTGGGAGTTGACAATAAAAAACCCGTCTTCCTGCAAGGAAGACGGGTTAGTTGATTAACCGTGGAAGTCAATTAGAGGGTCTGTCGGGAGGCCCTGGTCGTATAGAAGTCGCTGGTATAGAAGTCGTCATCTAACCGATCGGCGCGACGGTAATCGTCGGTGGAGAAGCGATCGCGGTTGTAGGTGCTACCGTAATCGTGGAAACCGGCCAGGTAATCGTTGGTGTCGATCTCGTAGCGGGTCGAGTAGCCGTGTGTTTTGTGAAAGCGGGGATAGTCGGTCACCTGGTCGGGGGTAACTCCGCCGACGGTGATCGAGTTCGTGCTGCTGTCGATATGGACCAAACCGACGGGAATAAGGGCATGGCGGTTTTCGTCGGGGTAAAGATCGCGATCGTGACGGTTGATGACGTCATCGTCAATCTCGACCTCAACGTAGCGCACTACGCGTGCATCCACGTCGGCGAGCAGTCCTTCGACCTCACCGATGGTCTCACCGGTGCGTAGCTTGACACTGTATCCGCGGGGATCGACGTCGTCGTGGTGAACCTTGTAACCGGAGAGGTCGTCAAGGAATTTCAGGCGGGTGTTGCGTACCCGGGCGTCGTCGCGGGTGTTGTCGTTTACTATGGTACTCATTGTATATTATTTTGATAGTTTGAAAGTGGGGATGAAAGTGGGCGTGATTAGCTCATTCGCTCCAGCACCGTGCGGGCCTGGGCAAAGAAGCTCCGGACATCCTCTTTCTGGTTCAGGGTTAGCGTTTCAGGCGACATGGCCTGTGCTTCCTGACGCAGCGCATCCAGATCAGAAGCGCTTTGACCATTGTAGGCCTGCGTATCAATGTCTTCCAGCATTTCGACGATCAGCATGGATGCCATCTTGATTTTATCGGCGTGGTCACCTGCCATGGGATCCTCCATGATTTCGTTGGCGAGGCGGTCGACGCGATCGGATTTTTCCTTGACGGATGCTTCCGACATCAGCCCTTTCTCTTCGGCTACGGCTTTAGTAGCGTCCGCTAGTTCGGTTAGAGCGCGGTGGCTGAACTCGTGATCGAGACCCATTTCGCCTTCCATATTGGCCGTGGTACTCATGTATGCACTGACCGCGGCAAGATTGCCTTCGCCTACCTCGTCGTAGTCTTTGTAGTTGTTGTTTTCGTCAATACCCGTAGCGACTGGGGCGACTTCATCGCCATCTTCCACTACTTCTTCCGTATAGACTTCATCGGATTCGTCAAATGCTTCCGCTACACCCCAGACGACTAGTCCGAGTAACAGAAGGCCGATAATCCAGGGCCAGATAGAAGCTCCACCACCTGCGGGTTTTTCTTCGATTCTTATTTGTGCCATGATAATGTTGATTTTAATTAATTAAAAAAAAGCAACCCACACCCGTTGTGGGAGCGGGTTGCTTGTGTATGTATAACCGATTTATGGTTACACACGTTCGAATTAGTTGTCGCGACGGTTTTTCATGTCACCTTCGCGGGTGTTGCGATTCGTACCCTTGTCAATTTCGATTTCGGTTTCCCGGGCGGTTTCGTGCACTTTTTCATCGTGCGAACTGACTTTCTTGCCAACGGTGATTTCCTCCGTTACGCGTGCCTCTTTGGTTACAATTGCCTCCTCGTGCTTTTCCTGCACGTTAATGGTGCGGTCCTTGAAATCGGCGTTGGTAGCCGGGCGGTTAACCTGCTTCCGGTCGACGAAAACTTCCTCGTCACGAAGACGAAGCGTTTCTTCTACCGGGCGTTCGATCACATGGCTGCGTACGGTTACTCCGCCTCCGGTGTTGACTTCGCGCTTACCGATCTTGACGTCTTCCTTGATGACTTCGATGGTTTCGCTTTCATCGACATCTCCGAAGCGTTCGTTCAACTGGTTGCGGTTGCGATCGGCATCGAAAGAATCGTTCTGATACTGATCATAGCGATTGTCGAAATCAATGGCACCGTACCGGTCCATGATGGTAGCGGCGTTTCTGGCCTCCTCCATAGTCTCGGTGTGTACGGTTACGACCGTTCCACGACTGGCGACGTCGTGTGCCGCATCACTGCGTTTGTAATCCCGGTCGTCTTCGTGATCGTCGTCACCGAATAAGCGATCAAAGAATCCTTCTACCTTGGTAGAGTTCCGCTCGTAGTTTTCACCACGACGACCATGTTCGCCATACTTGCTGACATCGATGGAGTCTTCTTTGATATTCTGCTCAATAAGTGCTTTGCGTGCGCTGCGGGCTTGGCTAAGGGTGTCGAATACACCAATTACTGTCTGATTTTTCATAATAAATTTTTTTATGGAATAATGATGGTTCGGAGAATTCCGGACCTATGTGGGCGATTGCCCTGGAGTCCGTCGATTGATTTCGACTTCCTCGGATCTTAATTCAATGGATTCGGTCCGTTCGGTACGCCGGACTTCCTTGATGAGGTGAATTTCTTCTACTAGAACGAGCCGCTTCACGACCACCTCTTCTTCCCGGACCACGGGGACCACCAGGTTTTCACCTTCGTAGCGGATGGTGGGCATGGTATCGACCACGCGGTTGATAGGCATCCGTTCTTCCCGGTAGGTGGTATCGACATCCGTCAGCGGTAAGTCCACCCGTCGATTGTTTACCGTTTTGTTGACGCTCAGCTCACTGGTGATGGTAGATCGCGTATCGATGACAACGTGCTCTTTAATGAGCGGAATGCTTTGTTCGTCCTCTATTTCAAACCGTTTATTGCCAAAATCTTCCCGTTCGTCACTTTCAGTAGCCATCATCTATAGATGTGGGTAGGGCGGGCAGATGTTCCGAAAAACGCGATAATAACCGATATAAATTCCAAAATGAGTCTTAGAGCCTATAATAGGTGCTACTATCTGGCGGCGCATTCCATCTTTGGGGGCAGCGACCTGGTGGTCCGGAAGCGGCTGTCTAGACGGAGAACGGTTACTTTACGGAAGCCGGTCGGATATATCCATCAGATACTGCGTCAGCTAGTCCGACGATATAAGACAGAAAAGCCCCCCATCATCTTTCGACGATGGGGGGCTCTATATTCTACTGACGGGGTTAGCCCCCTGTCAGAGGGGTGTGGGGTTTAGAAGATGTACTTCACACCCAACTGCATCTGCCAGGCATTGCTAAGCACGGAAGAAGAATAGCGGAAAGTTTCGGTAGGGAACTCCGAGGTGCCGGGGATGGTATTGAGGCGGTAAACCGGCTCACCCTGGTCGTTGCGTCCACGGTAGTTCAGGAGGTTCTGCTGGAAGGGGACCTCCGGAATACCCCAGTCGCTGTTCAGCAGGTTGCCAAAGTTCAGGATGTCGATAGTGAACTGCAGGAAGTTGCGGTCACCCTCGGTGAACTTGACGTTCTGCAGCAGTCGTACATCAAAACGGTTGACCCAGGGGGCAATCGCACCGTTGCGTTCGGCAATCTGTCCACGCTGCTCGCTCAGGTAATCATCTTGGTCAATGTAGGCATCCAGGATATCACGCTGCATAGCTTCGGTGTACTCCGTTCCGTCTACGGTGACGGACTCGAAGTTGAGTTCGCTCGCATCGTTCGGCACGTAGATCAGGCGGTTAGAGTTGTCGCCGAAGTCACCCGAGTAGGTGTAGGAATAGCGGAAGGAATTGGCTCCGTCGTAGAAGATACCGATGGTCGTGTTACCGGTCTGGTAGTTCAGGTTACCGACTACGCGGTTAGGAATATCAAAACCGGCGTAGCTGAGTTCGGGGGAGTTGCGGTTGTTCTGCACGGTAGCGGGCCAGAGGGATACCGCCTGGGATCCACCTGCGGCGTCGAGATCGCGCGAACGGGAATGCGTGTAAGCAATGAGGGAGGAGAAACCGCTTTCAAATTCCTTCCGCAATTCGGCGGTAAAGGAGTAGTAATCGGCTTTCTTTTCCGCGTTCGTAAGCAGGAATACATTCCGGAAGTCCTCGTCGTTGCTGTAGCCGCTGACGTCGGGCTGTTCGGTCCAGTAACCACGCTGATCCGGGCCGTTCAAAAAGCCATCGGGCTCACGGAGTACGGGGTTGTAAGCGATCGGGGTGTATACGTCACGATTGTACATGAACTCGAGCGTACCCTTGATGCCGAAGGGGAGTTGCTGGTCGATACCCAGGTTCGTACGCCAAACCTGTGGCAGGCGGAAGTTGCGGTCGGTGAGGTTGAGTTCGTTAGACAGGGTAGCGCCCGGGTTCTCCGGGTTGTAGGCAGTGACGTCCGGGTCGAACGTGATATCGCGGTCTACGATCTCCTGACCTTCGTAGCCAAGACCACCGCGGATTACACCGGAGCCGTTAACCTGGTTCGACAACCATACGAAAGGAATGCGCCCGGAAAAGAGTCCGGTACCACCACGGATGACCGTGGTCCGATCGCCGGTAACGTCGTAGTTCACGCCCAGGCGTGGGCTAAACAGTGGGTTGACCTTGGGGAAGGTGCTGACGTCCGGGGTAAAGGTTTCGCCCTCCAGATTGGTGAACTCCTTGTCCAGGTCGTCCAGCAGTTCGTTGTTGGGGATGTCGATGGGGTAGAAGGGCAGGTCGATGCGCAGGCCACCCGTCAGTTTGATCTGGTCGGTGATCTGGTATTCATCCTGGATGTACACACCCAGCTGGCCGAACTTGGTTTCGTCGACGGGCGGGGTGGTGCTACCGTCCAGCGCGTATCCTTTGGCGAAGGCGATGGGGTATACGCCTTCTTCCTGATTGATTACATCCGCTACGAAATCGTCGTAACTAGCGTAGCGGTAGAAGCCGTTGAACACCGGGTTAAAGGCGTTCAGGAACGTCATGTACTCGAAGTTGACCCCGGCGGTGATCGTATGGGCTTCTTTGTAGAAGGTCACGTTGTCGGTAATGTTGAAAACGTTGTTTTCCAGCAGGTTGCCGACCGAGTAGAGTTCGTTACCCAGCGACATGTAGTAAAGCGGGTTACCGGAGGCGTCGTTCTCGAGTACCTCGATCATCGGGAAGGCCTGGTCGCCGGGGATACCCCGCTTTGGATCGACTACGCGGGTGAAACCGACGTTGAATTGGTTAGACAGGTTGTCGGTAATGATCGAGTTCAATTCCGCTACGTAGCTCGTCACGCGACGGTCGTTGGTGTAGTTGTTATTCCGGAAGTTGATGTTTTCAATACCGGTTCTGTCGGTATTCCGAAAGCGGGTAGAGATGTACCGTACGGAATTGCCGTTGGTCGGTACGTCGGTGAAGGCGGTGTAATCGTTAAAGCGGGCCGTCAGTTTATGACGGTTGCTGATATTGTAGTCCAGGCGAACATTGATCCGCTCCTGCTCCGAAGCAAACGGGTAGCCGTCGGGGGCACCGGTGTCGTAACCGTAGAGTCGCTGGATTTCATCCCGAACGAAGTTGGCCTCGGAAAGGGGAACGCGGGAGATGATCAAACCGTCCGGTTGCTCACCGTCGCGGGCAGCCCGCTTCAGGAAAGAAGGAACGGCTTCCGTTTCCTTCTCGTAGGAGCCGAAGAAGAAGAGCTTGTTCTTAATGATCGGACCACCGAGGGTGACGCCGAAAATCTCGTTCTTCGAGTCGCCCGGGTCGACGGTGATGTCGCCCGCGCGGGTTCCCTGCGTCTGATCGTTGCGGAGGAGGTAGTAGGCCGAGCCGCGGAACTCGTTGGTTCCCGACTTGGTAACGGCGTTAACGGCTGCTCCCGTGAAGCCGGAGTAGCGAACGTCGTAGGGGGCGAGGTTTACGCTGACCGCTTCAATAGCATCTACGGAAATGGGGCTTCCGCCGGCAAACTGACCGCTACCCAAACCGAAGTTGTTGTTGTAAATGTTACCGTCGATGGTGTAGTTGTTAAAACGGCTGCTGGTGCCCGCGAAGCTCGTTCCGTTCGACTGGGGCGTCAGGCGGGTGTAGTCGTTCAGGCTACGGTTAATCGTGGGCAGGGCATTGATCTCCTTAGAGGATACGTTGATGGACGACCCGGTCTTTTCGTCGGTGAACTGTGCGTCGCGGGAGGCGGTGACCGTAACGTCCTCGAGCAGAACGGAGCCGTCCGAGAGTTCGAAATCGACCACGCTTTGCGCACCGAGTTTCAACTCCAGCCCCGTTTTCGACATCTCCTCGTAGCCAACGTAAGTTGCGGTAACGGTGTAGGGGCCGCCTACCCGCATACCGGGAAGGGTGTAGTAGCCGCTTTCGTTGGTGACCGTGCCGTACTGGCTTCCGGAAGGGGTGTGAATGGCGACGATGGTCGCTCCGATCAGATCTTCACCGGAAGCGTCCGTAACGTGGCCGGTAATGCTACTATTCGTGATTTGAGCCTGCAAACCAAAAGTGGCTAGCAGAAAAATCGCGAAATACGTTAACCGTAATTTCATCTGGAAGGTAATTATTTGGTTGATTAGGTCCCGGCGTATACCGGTGTAATTGGCCGCAAAGGTCGAAAGACTTTTCGACCTTCACGTTAACCTAATGTTAACCTTTCCAAACGAGAGGGGTAGCGCCGGTAAGCTACTTCGCGTCCTGACGGGCGAAGACTTTCCGCAGCAATTCAGTATTGCGCAGGGCGGGCTTTTCGCGTAATTCCGTTTCCTTGACCTCGATCAAACCAAACATTCCGTCTAAAGCGCGGCCGGTAACGTAAACGTCCAATTCGGGTTCGGTTTTTTTCACGAAAGGGATTTTGTTGTAGGCCGTGACCACCCGGTTCCAGATCTCGTTCGCGTTGACCTCGTCGAGGGCGGCGCGAATGACGGGCTGAAATTCTCCGGTGAGTGCCGTGGAGGTGTTGCCCTCCAGGTAGCGGGTCGCGGCATCCTTCTCACCCATCAGCAGATTCATCGCGTCCTTGAAGGTCAGCCCCTTGATGGCATCTACGAAGATCGGTGTCGCCTTCTTGGCAGCCAGCTCGGCGGCCCGGTTGATCCGCTCGGTCAAATCCTGCTCGATGTTGTCAAAACCGGGTAATGCGCTCACCTTGCTGACGATAGCCTGCGCCTCCTCCGGAAGGAATATCTTATAAGGACTCTCGTAGTAGCCATTCTGTGCCGACAAACTAGTCACCGCCTGGCCGACTCCCTGATCGAGGGCCTCCTTTAGCGCTTTACCAACCTCTTCGTTGCTGAGCGGGCTATCCCCCCGCAGTACGCCTTCGGCCTTATCGGCCAACTTTCCCAGCTTACCGAACTGGGCACTGACGGGAACGGAGAACAGGGTGGCAACAAGAAAAAGGTAGAGTATACGAATCATGGTCAATAGGGTTTGAGCAAGTAAACGGCTTTGCCCTTCCCTAGATTACTAAGGAGACGTTAAGTATTACTTATGGTCCGCACCCCGCACCTTTCCCACCCCGCACCCTCGCAGGTCGCCTACTGGGTACGGCCACACTCCGAGGTGCTCCCCTTCACGATGCCCGGCACACGCCTAGGACCTGCGAGTGTCCGAAGGACCTCGGGGTGTCCGGCCTAGCACGAGGATTGCCCACCCGCCTAAAATACATCCTCCCGCTCCGTCCCCTCGACTTCCATAATGAAATCGGCACCAAACAAACCGGCCGGCGTCTGATAGCCGGCTGTAGCCTCTCCATCGAGCACGCGCCGTACGATCATCAGGCTGGTTATACCGGTCAGGGTGTAGCCCTCCGGCGTGCGCAGGCGGGCGGCCAGGGTGCGTCCGCTGACGTCCTTCACTTCCCCATAGACGTAACTTTCCGCCTTGGCGCGCTGCTCGTCGCTGGGGCCGGCGGGGCGCGATTCAATTTTCCTTTTTAGGTAGCGCTTTACCGGGCCGAGCTTCAGCACGGGCGCCAGCCAATTGCTCCGTTCCATGGTCTTCAGTTGCTTCGGCGGTACCGCGAAGAAGGTCTTGATATTTGGAATCCCGGTCGTGAAGTAGGCCGTAAAGACATCGCCCCAGGGAATGGTGACGGCCTTCAGGGAAACGTTCTGACTAAAGGGAAAATCCCGCGTCTGGTGGGCCGCCGCTACTTTTTTGATGGCACCGTGCTCCCGGATGGCGCCGCCACTACCGACACCGCCGAGCATCGTTTTCGCCGTGCCCTGACTGATGCCGCCGCCCTTCCACGCAAAGGCCAGGACCAGCTCCGTAGCTTCGGGCATCTTTCCCTTTAGGTAGGCGGCCATGCAGTCGGTAGGCACCACGTCAAATCCAACCCCCGGCATGAGCATGATGCCGGCCCGTTCGGCTTCCGGTGCTTTTTTGGCAGCCATCGCGAAGACCGGGATCTCACCGGTAATATCCAGGTAGTGCGTATTCGTGCGTATACATGCCTCCATCATGGGCTCGGCCGTGTGCTCGAATGGACCGGCCGCATGCAATACGACCGGATATTCTGTTAGCAACTGATCCAGCTCGGTACGGTTTTTTAGGTCCACAGCACGGTAATCGTATCCGAATTCGTGGTGCATCGCCTCCAGCTTATCCGCATTGCGTCCGCTCAGCAGGGGGCGCAGCCCGTGGTCGGCGGCCATGCGGGTAATCAGGCGGCCCGTATAACCGTAGGCACCGTAGAGGACGAAGTCGGACATGGGAAGTACGATTTATAAAGGACGAAGATCAAATGTGGTGCGCCGGCCTACCATGTAGGGCGGCGGGGCGCAGGTGGAAAGATGGTGGGGTAGGGAATGTTCATTGGTGCCCAAGAACCTCCAAGGTCGAGCGCCCTCCGGGCCGAGACCGAGACGTGACGCACACCCTCTCCACCTAGAAGGTCTCGCCCTTGGATTGCCAACTCCGGCCTACAACGCTCCAAGGTCGAGTGCCCTCCGGGCCGAGACAAGACGCCCACCATCTCGGCTCGGAAGGCCTCGATTTTGAATAGGCACTCTCAGCCTACAACGCGTTGGGGTAAGTTCACAAGCAAAATCTAGTCCCACCTGCAAACTTTGTCGATTTTCCTTTGGAGTTCGCACCTATTTCCCATTATCTTGCCGCCATGCAAGGAATGACCAACAACTGGTGGTGGCTGAACCGTACTCCCCGATGAGCACGCGCTAGCCCCTTTGCAAAAAGATCTGAAGGCTCGTCGGTTGCTCCGGCGGGCCTTTCTTTATTTTGCCCTCCCTGCTGCCGATTTAAAATTTTTATCTCTTGTCAACCGATACGCTTACTTCCACCGAAACGGCCATCACCGTCCGCAGCCGACGCCTCACCGCCGATCAACTAACCCCGGTGTCCTTATACCTCGCGCTGCGGGATCGCTTCACCGATCCGGTGCTGCTGGAATCCAACGAGACTCGAAATAACGAACACTACTACAGCATCATCGGCCTGGAGACGATGGCCTACTACCGGGTGGATGAAGGACGGATCCGGAAGGGCAGGGTAGGGGGCACTATTTCGGAAGTCCCCTGCACGGATGCCGATACCGTAAGTCAGGACTTAAGCGGTTTTCTGCGCTCTTTTAAGATCGATTACGGGTCGACTACCCCTTTGGTGAAGCAGTTCAACGGACTGATCGGGCACACGAATTTCGAGGGAGTCGGATACTTCGATACCCTCCTTTTCGACAATCCTAAAATCCTGCGGTCCCCCGCCCTCCGGTACCACCTGTACCGCTTCGTGCTGGTGTTCCACCACTACCGCGACGAACTGCTCCTCATCGAGAACCTGCCGGACGGCGAGGAGAGCCGACTCGATGAAGTGGAACGCTTCATTCGCGCCGGCGGCACCGTACATCCCTTTACCCCCCAGAGCGACCCCACCAGCAATCTGACCGACGAAGAATATCGCGCACTCGTAGCCAAGGGGAAGCACCACTGCCGCGTGGGTGATGTATTCCAGATCGTACTAAGTCGACAGTTCCGCCAGGCGTTCCGGGGTGATGAATTTCAGGTCTACCGCGCGCTACGCAGCATTAACCCCTCGCCCTACCTTTTCTACTTCGACTACGGCGATTACCGGATTATGGGCAGCAGCCCGGAGAGCCAGATGGTCATTCGCGAGGGTGTAGCCCGCCTAAACCCGATTGCCGGCACCTACCGCCGCACCGGCGACGTGGAGCAGGACAGGCAGGCCACCGAACGCTTACTGGCCGACCCGAAAGAAAACGCCGAGCACGTGATGCTCGTCGATCTGGCGCGAAACGACCTGAGCCGCCATACCCGACAAGTCACGGTACGCAGCCTGCGGGAAGTCCATTATTACAGCCACGTCATCCACCTGGTCAGCACGGTCGACGGTAAGCTGGAAAACGAGAACGTGGCCGTGCGCGTTTTCGGCGACACCTTCCCCGCCGGGACGCTAAGTGGTGCGCCCAAGTACCGCGCCATCGAACTGATCAATCAGTACGAAAATCAGCAACGCGGCTTCTACGGCGGGGCCATCGGCTTTATCGACTTCGAGGGCGGGATGAACCAGGCCATCCTGATCCGCTCTTTCTTCAGCCAGGACAACACCCTCTACTACCAGGCCGGTGCCGGCGTAGTAGCCGCAAGCGACGAGGAAAGCGAACTCCAGGAGGTTTACCACAAATTAGGCGCCCTTACCAAAGCGATTGCCAAAGCGGAAACCCTGCCGGCGAGCTTCTGACGGGCGACGACCAAACATCCGGGCGCAAGCCGCCGACGCGTGGCGACTCCCCCGGACGAACACCCCGCCCCACCTTAGCACAAGCAAGATCCAGACATCCGATCCGATGAAAATATTAATCCTAGACAACTACGATTCCTTTACCTACAATCTGGTCCACTACATAGAGGACGAGCTGGGGGAGGAAGTCGACGTCTACCGTAACGACCAAATAGCGCTGGAGGCGGTGGCCGCCTACGACCTGGTGGTACTCAGTCCCGGCCCGGGCCTGCCCGCCGACGCCGGCATCATGCCCGAACTCATCAAGCGCTACGCGGGCGAGAAAGTGATCTTCGGCGTCTGCCTGGGCCACCAGGCGATCGGCGAAGCCTACGGCGGTAGCCTACACAACCTCAGCCAGGTGCACCACGGTATCGAAACCGAAATGGTCCGCACCCTCACCGACGACGTCCTGTTCGCCGACGTGCCGCCCCGCTTCAACGCCGGACGCTACCACAGCTGGGTCATCGACCCCGAAACGCTGCCCGCCGAACTGGAAGTGACGGCGACCGACGAGGTAGGCGGTATCATGGCCATGCGCCACCGCGAGCTGCCTATTTTTGGCGTTCAGTTCCATCCCGAGAGCATTATGACGGAACACGGACGGCTTATGATCCGGAATTTACTGAACTTCGTGAAAAGCCGGCAAGCCGCCGCTCAAGTATAAATTATGATCCAGACGAAAATTGACGAGCGCGGATACTACGGCCGCTTTGGCGGTGCCTACATTCCCGAAATGCTGCACGCTAACGTGGAAGAACTACGTCGGACCTATCTGACCATGATGGCCGACCCGGAATTTCAGCGGGAGTTCGACCTGTTGCTCAAGGACTACGTCGGCCGACCCAGTCCGCTCTACTACGCCGACCGGCTGAGTAAGCATTACGGCGCCAAGATCTACCTCAAGCGGGAAGACCTCAACCACACTGGTGCCCATAAGATCAATAATACCATCGGACAGATCCTCCTGGCCCAGCGGCTGGGCAAAAAGCGGATCATCGCCGAGACCGGTGCCGGTCAGCACGGCGTGGCCACAGCTACGGTGTGTGCCCTCAAGGGACTCCAGTGTATCGTGTACATGGGCGAGGTCGACATTGAGCGGCAGGCACCCAACGTGGCCCGGATGCGTATGCTCGGTGCTGAAGTACGGCCGGCGCGTAGCGGATCCCGTACGCTGAAGGACGCAACCAATGAGGCCATCCGCGACTGGATCGCCAATCCGGAAGACACGCACTACATCATCGGATCCGTCGTAGGACCGCATCCGTACCCGGACATGGTGGCCCGCTTCCAGGCGATCATCTCGGAAGAAACGAAGTGGCAGCTCCAGGAGAAGCTGGGCCGCGACTATCCCGATGCCATTGTCGCCTGCGTAGGTGGGGGCAGCAACGCCGCCGGTGCCTACTACCACTACCTTAATGACGAACGGGTGCGCCTGATCGCGGTGGAAGCCGCCGGACTGGGTGTCGACAGCGGCGAATCGGCGGCCACCAGCCAGCTCGGTACCGAAGGCATCATTCACGGCAGCCGGACCCTGCTAATGCAGACCGAAGACGGGCAGATCGTAGAGCCTTACAGCATTTCCGCCGGGCTCGATTACCCCGGTATCGGACCCTTGCACGCCTTCCTTATAGACAGCGAACGGGCCGAGGCGATCAGCGTCACGGACGACGATGCACTCGCCGCCGCTCTATTCGTGGCCCGGCAGGAGGGTATTATCCCCGCCCTGGAAACCGCCCACGCCTTCGCCGCCCTGGACCAGATGAAGTACGGCCCGGAGGACGTAATCGTCGTCTGTTTAAGCGGAAGAGGGGACAAAGATCTCGCGGCTTTCTCGGCCTACCTCGATAGCGATTCGCTGGACTAATCTAACTTTTCTCCCGGCCCCCGGGGCCCCGATTATAATTTCTGATGAACCGACTCAGTCGACTCTTTTCCGAAAAGGACCGCGACGTCCTGAATATCTACTTCACGGCGGGGTATCCGGCCCTCGACAGCACGGTACCGATCATCCGAAGCCTGGCGGAAGCCGGCGCGGACCTCATCGAGGTCGGCATGCCGTATTCCGATCCCATGGCCGACGGCGAAACCATCCAGCAGAGCGGGATGCGCGCCCTCGAGAACGGCATGACCCTGAGGGTTCTGTTCGAGCAACTCACCGAGGCGCGCCGCCATACGGACGTTCCCCTGGTCATGATGGGCTATTACAACCAGGTGATGCAGTACGGGCCGAAGCGCTTCGTCGAGGCGGCCCGGGCGGCCGGGGTGGACGGCCTGATCCTGCCTGATCTGCCGGCGTTTGAATACCAGCGCGACTTTAAGCAATTGGTGGAGGATGCCGGGCTGGAGGTTACCTTCCTGGTCACCCCGCAAACGACGGACGACCGCATCCGCCAGATTGCCGAAAGCAGCAGTGGATTCATTTACGTGGTGAGCAGTGCGAGCATTACGGGCGGAAGCTCGCAGATCAGCGACAAGCAGCGCGCTTACTTCGACCGCATCGCCGCCCTCGATCTCCCGAACCCCAAGTTGATCGGCTTCGGGATCAGCGATGCGGAGACTTTCCGTACCGCCTGTGAATACTTCAATGGCGCGATCATTGGTAGCGCCTTCATTCGGGCATTGGGAAAGGACGAAGACCGGGTAGAAGAAACCACCCAATCGTTCGTTCGCGGCATCTTGGAGCCCACCCTGTCCACCACTAAACGCTGAGCGATCGCGTGGCCGATAAGCCCTTACTTATCGTAATCGGCGGCCCCACGGCGTCGGGGAAGACCGAGCTGGCCATCGAGTTGGCCCGCCACTACGGTACCGACATTGTGAGTGCCGATAGCCGGCAGTTTTATCGGGAAATGCAAATTGGTAATGCCCGGCCCACGGAGACGGAGTTAGCAGCCGCTCCCCACCACTTCATTGCCGACCGATCCATCCTGCAACCCCTGAATGCTGGCGGTTACGCGGACGAGGCGCTCCCATTATTGAATCGGATTTTTAAGAAACGACCCGTGGCCGTTATGGTGGGTGGCAGTGGGTTGTACATCCGGTCGGTGTGCGAGGGACTGGACGATTTCCCGACGGTTTCTGAGGGCGCCGGAGCGCAGGTAGAACGCCTTTCCCGGGAGGAAGGGATTGAGGGGCTCCGAAGCGAATTATCGCGCCTCGATCCCGTTTACTTCGAGCGGGTGGACCGTCATAATCCCCGCCGCATGGAGCGCGCCTTGCGGGTCTGCTACACCGCCGGCAGGCCATACAGTGATTTTTTGGGAAATGCCCCGCCGCGCCCTTTCCGCACGGTATATCTACAACCCCAAGCTATTCGGGAAAAACTGTACGACCGCATCAACCGTCGCGTGGATCGGATGCTTTCGGCCGGACTGGAAGAGGAAGCCCGGTCCCTTCAGCATGCACGGCATTTGCCGGTCTTGCAAACGGTCGGCTATCAGGAATGGTGGCCCTGTTTCGCCGGGGAGTACGACCGCGAACGGGCCGTCGAACTAATTAAACGGAACAGTCGTCGGTATGCCAAGCGGCAGCGAACGTGGTTTCGCGACTACCACGATGTGCGCACGTTGACCGAGGCTGTCCACGAGGTAAAAGCCCTTACGGACTAATCACCATCCGGTTGAATTGGGAAACCCCCATACGTCTGGACGTATGGGGGCTTCCGCTAATTAAATCTTATCGATCCAAGATTAGTCTTTACTGTAGATCGACCTTCCATTGCTCAGCATGTCTGAAATATCGCTACGGTCGGCGATGTAACGATAGCGGGTATTGCTCATTCCTTCGGGGCGATCGCCGATGATGTAGTAGCGCACGTCCATATCGGGAGCATTAACCACTACCTGGTCGCTGACGCGCATCATCTGTCCGTCCTGCAGCATTTCACCGTCTTTATCCAGGCTGGCCAGCACGATCATGCGTTGACCGGTTGCATAGATTTCTTGAATTTCCAGCTCGGCTTCCTGATCGACGTCGGCTTCTACCATGAAAGTGGTCTCCTCGGCATCGCCATACTCGCTGGGCCAGTCCACGTCGAGAACGGGCACTTCAACTTCTTCTTCAACCATCTCTACGGTCACTTTGGGTACCTCGACCATACGCGTCGTAGTCGTTACGTCAACATCGGCCCAGTCAACGTCGTATTCCGGCATATTACCGGCTTCCGTGTCTACATCTACGTCAACATCCGGCAATGAACCGCTTTCGGTTTTGTCCACATCGCAGGCTACAGTAGCAAAAAGCAGTAGTATTAGTGTCGGTATGTAATGAATCTTCATAATTTGTTGATAATTAGTTCGTAATGATTTGTCATCTATAAGACGGGTTAAAGCGGGCCATGTTCGAATGAACACGGTTTAATATGCTATTCATAGACCTCGAATAGTGGTTTGTCACCGACAAGTATCACGCGATAAATAGCCAGCGCAGAGCCGCGACTGTCTATCTTTAGTCTATGTTGCCCCCGTTCTTCGACTTCAATCTGTATTCGAGTCTACTCCTAGTAGGGGTGGCGCAGGGGACGGTGTATGCAACCATACTGGCAATCCGCGCTTATCAAAACCGCTCACTAAGCGACGGGCTGGCTGTGCTCGTTCTACTCGTGGTTACCCTCTACGTAGCCCAGTGGATGCTCGGGTTCGGGGGCTGGTATGATGCCCGGGACTGGCGAACAACCCTCATGTTTTACGTGCCCTGGGATAACCTGTTGCTATTGGGTCCGCTGATCTACCTCTACTTCAGGGCAGTCACGGATGGTAGTTTTAGGTGGTCGAACCACCTGGCGTGGCACTTTTTGCCCTGGTCATTGGCCATTCTTCCGCACTTGGTAGCAATCGGTTATGACCTGCTCTATCTGAAAGGGATTACCGGCCAGGCGCTACCGAAGTTTTTCGGAACCCGCGGACCCCTTCGTGAAAGTTTTTGGCTGACTAGTCCCACCGTAATCAATGCGGTCACGACGTTCCAGTATGTCCAATTGACCTTATACCTCGCTTGGACCACGCGGGCTTACCGCCGTTTTCGCAATTATATACACGACGCTTTCAGTGATCCGCAGGGCCGTTCCTTTACCGGTCTGGCTTCTTTGTTGGTAATCGTATTGGCCGGTGTTGGTATGACAATGGTCATCGCCGGATATCAGTCGGTGTATGGGCAAGTACCTTATGTTAAAGAGTGGTTCCACCATCTCGCCCTGTCCGGAGTGGCTTTCGCCGCGGGAATTCAGTTTATGCAGGTCGATGGAGACCGTATCGGTAGCCTGCGGTTCCAAGACTTGACCGAAGGAAAGCGTGCGCTTGATGAGCGGAGCACGGTGCCAGCGCATTTAGAAGTGATTTTTGAGCATATTCAACGTAGAATGGAGCAGGATCACGACTATCTGGAACCCGATCTGCGGTTAGCTGAGTTGGGGGAGCGGATAGATAAGACCGAGAAACAGGTGAGTGCGGCGATCAATGCTTGCGCCGGACAGAATTACAACGACTACATTAACGGCCTTCGCTGCACCTATTTCGTCGCGTTACTACAGCAGGGAGCACATCGCGAGCGTACGCTACTGGCGCTGGCTCTGGAGGCGGGCTTTAACAGTAAATCCACATTTAACCGGGCATTTCGAAAAAGCTACGGCTGTTCCCCCAAGCAGGTCATTGAGCGACTGGAAGGCGGACAAAATGTGTCCCAAAAGATGATTTGAAGCGTGCATGGGGCGGAAACCCCGGTGCTTAGTGGGAAATCAAATCATCTCCCATGCTTCGTTTACTACTTCCTATTCTCGTATTACTTTCCCCGCTTTCCTGCTCCCAAAGCACAGCCGGGCTTACCATCCCGGCGAAACAGATGTTCGTTCTTGGGGAAGACATGGATGCTGGTTATTCGGCGACTCTAACGAATA
This sequence comes from Lewinella sp. IMCC34191, assembly GCF_003390935.1. Classification (GTDB taxonomy): domain Bacteria; phylum Bacteroidota; class Bacteroidia; order Chitinophagales; family Saprospiraceae; genus Neolewinella. Next base: position 593,073 of record NZ_QNQZ01000001.1, read on the forward strand.
GGGGGAAGCAGGCGGTCCGTCTCCAAATTGTCCGGAAAAGTGACCTGGAGGTGGTAAAGAGCCTGATGCTTGCCCCCAGGTCGACCAAATCCGTCGCTATAGCGCGGCAAGAACTGGTCCAAATGATCAACTCTGGCGAGCGGGAGGCGGATCTTTTGGTCGTCATGAATAAGAGCGTAAAGGGTATGCGTACGCAACCCTTAAAGGGGGAAGCCGCAATGACCGCAGCGCCCGTCGATGGGTATTTACTTCCTGCGGATGATCCAGTATTCGAGTTGTCTCCGAATAACCGATTCCGTACCGAACTGGAGGTCGGTGAGTGTTTCCTGGTGGGCGAGGGAAGCCGCCAGGACTACACTGCGGATGTCAAAGCCAAGGGAGGGCCGCTGCAGTTGCACGTGTTGAAATCCGTCAATTCCAATTTTGTAAGGGGCTTTGGTCTCGGTTCAGGTAGTACCGAAACGGTTTCGGTCGATGAAGGGGAGGTGCTGTATCTGTGCAACGATGGCCGTACTGCGATTCGGGTTGTGGTAAGCTTAAGTCGCGAAGTGCCGGGTGCCCGCGTCGTCACCCCATCCCGCTAAGCTGCGCCCTGCCGGGAGAAGGACGGGCAAAAACACTGGATCACGTGGTCTGTCTTTCCCTATATTAGGGTCAACTATTCCGCTGCGCCATGTTTCGATTCCTCCTTCTGTGTTTTCTTTTTGGTGGCCTCTCTGCCTGTTCCCAACGATCGGTCGGGCTCTTTCTTCCCGTCGGCGAAATGGTCGTGCTTGGTACGTATGCCAATACGGACTACGCAGCTACCGTAACCAATAGAGGTTCACAGGAAGTCGAGGTACAGATCGTTGACGCGTCCGGTAGCGGGGTAGTGCGAAGCTTTATTTTACCCACGGCCGGATCGGAGGAAGTTCACCTGATTTCCGGGCAACGCGCGCAGGTAATGAACGTAGGGAGTCAGGGAGCACAGGTCAAATTAACCGTCGACAAAAGTGTTGGAGGAATGCACATGCGCCCGATAGTTGGTCCGTAACTGATGTTGGGTGGTCGCAATGTTATAACCTGATCCTACCGGGGCTTGCCTGTGATTGTTGGCTTGACTACCGGCGCGCATTTTAGCCCCAGACCCCGGCCATGTCTTCGGGTTGAATACCTGGAGACTACAGGATTACCAATTGGTAGCAATAGGGTAGTAGTATGCTCTCGAAACAAACGGGAATCCTTGTCGCATACGGACTCAGCAAGGAGACTGATTGATGCCCGACGGATAGCATAATCTTGCAGTTATGGAGAAAGGGAGGTCCGCCCCGTTGCGAGATACAGAACCCTTAGCCCTCCTTTCCCGCTATAGAGACACACCATACCCAAAATCTTGCTATGCCACAATTGCTACTCCTTCTGTTTCTGTGTATTGGAAGTGCCGGCTTGACCGCGCAGCCTGCGGTCGTCCTGGAACGGCTTGCAGAGACCTTTACCGAACCTACCGATCTGGTATCCGACGGCTTCAATACTGACTACCTGTACGTCGTCGAGAAACCAGGCTTCGTCAACCGATACGACCTTGAAGGGGGAGCAGTTTCCCTAGTCCTGGACCTATCCGACCAGGTTGAAGACAACGGTGAGGGAGGCGCGCTTGGAATGGCGTTTCATCCCGCCTTTCCGGATAGTAACTACGTCTACGTAAATTATACGGCTCCCGCTCCTGCCGGCCAGGGCGACCTGGTAAGCCGCATCAGCCGCTTTACGCTCGACAATGTCGGTATCGTCTTTGATCTGAGCGAACGGATACTGCTTTCTATACCTCAGCCGGCCGGGAATCACAACGCGGGCGATCTGGCTTTCGGACCCGACGGCTACCTCTATATTCCACTGGGTGACGGTGGGGGGGGCAACGACCAATACGACAACGCACAGGATCCGACATCCCTTCTGGGCAGCCTTTTGCGCATTGACGTAGACTCCACGACCGGTGATCAAAATTATGCCGTACCCGCGGACAATCCTTACGTGAACAGCGGCGACACCCTCCCGGAAATTTGGGCGATGGGGCTGCGTAACCCCTGGAGAATTTCCTTCGACCGCGAGGGCGGCGGCTTGTGGATTGCCGATGTGGGACAGGGCCGTCGGGAAGAGGTTAACTACGTCGCCGCTGGTGCCGGTGCCGGCACCAACTTCGGCTGGAATTGTCGGGAAGGACTGATGGCCTTTGGAAGCCCGTCGTCCCGTTGCGCCGGACGCACGGCGGAGGACTTCACCGATCCGGTGCTCGACTATGCGCACGATGAAAGTCAGCGCGTTAATGGTACTTCCATTACCGGTGGCTTTGTGTACCGCGGAGACGCTGAGGATTTGCGCGGCTACTATGTCTTCGGGGACTTTGGCAGACAACGACTGTTTCTCTATCCCGCTGATTCGGACGCAGGCGCCGATGACATCATTGTCTATGACGATTTAGCCGCCGAGAAAATATCAACCTTTGGAGAAGGGGTAAATGGTGAACTTTACGTTGCCGATATCTCCGGAAGGATATACCTGGTCACTACGGAAGCCGCCACGCCGACGGACGAAACGAGGAGCGGTTACTCGCAGATGCGGGTGTTCCCCAATCCGGCCTCCGATCGACTGACCGTCGAACTGTCCGCCCCCGTTTCGGGAGAAGCGACCGTTAGTTACCGGTCGGTGGATGGACGCGTCGCGGCTAGGGATGTGACGGTTAGATTTAGCAATGGGCGTGCAGATTTGCTGGTCCCGGAATTACCTGCGGGAATCTATATGCTGTCGACCTTTGTGGAGGGGAAAAGATTCATGGCGCGAATAGTGTTCCAATAAATTTGGGCTACTCTTGCACCTGCGCTCCGTCGCCACGTTAGCCAAAAAAAAACTTCATGTCAAAAGTCTTAATCATCGGCGCCGGAGGCGTCGGCCGCGTAGTAGCTTATAAGTGCGCGGAATACCCGGAAGTATTTAGTGAATTCATGTTGGCCAGCCGCACGAAAGCCAAGTGCGACGAAATCGCGGCCGACATCAAAACCGACCTCGGGTACGACAATATCACAACCGCCGCTATCGATGCGGAGGACATACCGGCCCTGACCAAGCTCATCCAGGACTACGATCCCTTCATGGTCATCCACGTCGCGCTGCCGTACCAGGACCTGACCATTATGGAGGCCTGCCTGAATGCCGGCGTGCACTACCTCGATACGGCAAACTACGAACCGAAGGAAGAGGCCAAGTTTGAGTACAGCCACCAGTGGGCGTACCAGGATCGCTTCAAGGATGCAGGCCTGACGGCGATATTGGGCTGCGGCTTCGACCCGGGAGTGACGAGCATTTTTACGGCCCGGGCCGCCGCCCACTTCTTTGATGAGATCCACTACCTCGATATCGTGGACGCCAATGCGGGCGATCACGGGAAGGCCTTCGCGACGAACTTCAATCCCGAGATCAACATCCGGGAGATCACGCAGCCCGGCAAGTACTACGAAGACGGTGAGTGGGTGGAAATTCCCGCCTTTAGCATCCGCAAAGATCTGACTTACCCCGATATCGGACCCAAGCCCAGCTACGTGTTGTACCATGAGGAGCTGGAAAGCCTGGTCAAAAACTTTCCGACCCTGAAGCGGGCGCGTTTCTGGATGACCTTCGGTGAGGAGTACCTGACTCACCTGCGGGTAATTCAGAACATCGGAATGGCGGGCATCGAACCCGTGAATCATAAAGGCGTGGAAATTATTCCGCTAGAGTTCCTCAAAACCGTCCTTCCCGATCCCGGGGGCTTAGGGGAAGGCTACAGCGGGGAGACCAGTATCGGTTGCCGAATCCGGGGCATCCGCAACGGAAAGGAAGAGACCTATTATATATGGAACAACTGCAGCCACGAGCGCGCCTACAAGGAAACCCGGGCACAGGGCGTCAGCTACACCACCGGCGTGCCGGCCATGACCGGTGCCATGATGCTTATCCAGGGCAACTGGGACGGGGCAGGCGTGTATAACGTGGAGCAGTTCAACCCGGACCCCTTCCTCGACGTGCTGGGCAAGCACGGTCTGGAATGGCACGAAAAGGTGGGCGCGGACCTGGAACTGTAGTTCTGGAAAAGGGAGAGCAGCCCCCCAAAAGAGCCCGCCAATGTTAACTGCAGGTTAAGGATGCCGGACTCGCCGATCGATACTCGTCCAACCGGGAGTCGTCGGACCGGCTAGTAGTAGCAAACTTGGTGGGAAAAATCAATAGTGTAGCTACCATAGGTGTAAGTTATTGCTTACCTTTGCGGCTCATTTGAGGGATAGCAAAACCCCCCAACGTATGACGTCCAGCGCACGCCTGTTCTTTCTCCTCCTTTTCAGCTTTGCATTTACCTACGTTTCGGCTCAGGAGGTCGATGATCACGGATCGGTGGCGGACCACCACAGTCCGGAGATGGAGTGCGGTTCCCACGACGAGTATGATCCGGCCGGGGTTATCCTCCATCACATCGCCGATGCCAACGAATTCCATGTTATCGGGGATTTCAGCGTTCCGCTCCCGGTATTTCTCTATGCCCCCGAAGCTGGCCTGACTGCCGGTTTCAGCAATATGTTTCACCACGGTGAGGTAGCGGTCGACGGTTACGTCATGAATCACGGACGCATCAACCGCCTAGTTGACGCCCCCGCCGGACTCATGGAAGGCGACCACGAGGTAGAGTGCATTGCGCACACTTCGACCGAGGTGGATGGCAAGACCCGCGATATGTACTACGCCCTGATCGGCGGCGAACGTTATTTGCTCGACGCCCCGTCGGTAGGTGACGGCGGCCTGCTCGGCGGTGGCATTACGAGCTTCTACGACTTCAGCATTACCAAGAACGTCTTCACGATGATCCTGGCTTCGCTGCTGCTGATCTTCCTGTGGCGGGCGGTTGCCAACGGCTATAAGAAGAATGAAGGCAAGGCACCGAGTGGCATCCAAAGCCTGATGGAGCCCTTCTTCGTATTCCTTCGGGATGAGATCTCTATCCCGATGATTGGGGAGAAGCATTACGAGCGCTTCCAGCCCTTCATCATGACGATCTTCTTCTTCGTGCTGTTCTGTAACCTGCTGGGATTGATTCCTATATTCCCCGGTAGCTCGAACGTGACCGGCAACTTGGCCGTAACCATGGCCCTGGCCGTCATTTCCGCCTTCGTGGCTTACTTCCACGGTAACCGGCATTACTGGGAGCACACGCTCTGGATGCCCGGCGTACCGCCACTGATCAAAATATTCATCCTCACCCCGGTAGAGATTTTGGGATTGGTGATCAAGCCTTTCTCGCTGATGGTTCGTCTCTTCGCTAACATCACGGCGGGACACATCATTATCCTCAGCCTCATCAGCCTGATCTTCATCTTCGGAAACAACGGAGAGAGTGTATTGGGTGCCGGTGCCGGAGCAATCGTCAGCGTAGCCTTTACGCTGTTCATGAACTGTATCGAACTACTGGTAGCCTTCGTACAGGCCTTCATCTTCGCTATTCTATCCGCCAGCTATATCGGCGCGGCGGTAGAGGATGCTCATCACCACGACGAGGCCGGGCACCACGGAGAGGAGAAGGTTGCCGAAGGTGGCGTCATGGGTGGAGCCGTAACCGGCATGCACACCGCCGCCGACTAAGAAACTATTACGAATTTTATTTACCCATTTAAATCATTCAACATGGGAGCTCTTGGAGCAGGTATCGCCGCCCTCGGCGCTGGACTCGGAATCGGACTCATCGGTAGCAAGGCTACTGAAAGCATCGCCCGCCAGCCCGAAGCCGCTGCCGACATCCGTAGTGCCATGATCCTGACCGCCGCCTTCGTTGAGGGTGCCGCGCTGTTCGCGATCATCGTAGGTCTTCTGGACAAGCTGCTCTAGCAGCGGCGCCGTCCGGGCCACACCACAAGCCGGCAGCGAACTGCGCTTGGCAGCGCTGCCGGCTTACCTTTATTGCCTGACACGTTGTTAAACAACTCACTAATGTCTACGCTCTTTCTAGTCGACTTCAACGTCCTTAAGCCCGATATCGGCTTAATTTTCTGGACCGTCATCATCTTCCTGGTCCTTTACTTCATTCTCGGCAAACTTGCCTGGGAGCCGATCCAGAAGGCCCTGCGCCGTCGGGATGAAGAGATCCAGTCCAGCATCGACGAAGCCAAACGCGCCCGTGAGGAGATGCAGGCCCAGGCTGACGAAAACCAGCGTCTGCTCATTGAAGCCCGCGAAGAACGCACCCGTATCATCAGCGACGCGGAAAAGCAGCGCAAGGAAATGATAGCCGAGGCCAAGAACGAAGCCCGTGATGCCGCACAGAAGGTGGCCAGCGACGCCCGTCGCGACATCGACAATATGCGCAAAGCCGCTATGGTCGACCTGAAGAAGGAAGTCGGTACCATGGCCATTGAGATCGCCGAGAAGATCCTGCAGAAGGACCTGAAGAGCGACGCCAACCAGGAAGCCTTCGTTCGCGAACTGGTTCGTGACCTAAACTAAGCACCGCATGACTAACCCCAGAGTAGCCGCCCGCTACGCACAGTCCCTCCTCGAACTGGCCCAGGAACGGAACCAACTTGAGGAGATCAAGGCCGACGTCGACACCATGCTCGCTATGGGTAAGAATCGCGATTTCGCGCTGCTCCTGAGCAGCCCCGTCGTCAATCCCAGCAAAAAGCAGGCCGTTCTGACCCAGCTACTGGACAAGGCCGGTGCCCAACAATTGACCCGCCTTTACGTGAAACTGCTCATCGACAAGGGCCGTGAAGTCGATATGCTGGGTATCCTGCGGGAGTTTAATAGTCAGTATAAAACGCTGAAGCACATCTCCACGGTTAAACTCACGAGTGCTGCTCCGCTGACCGCGGATACGCTGAATGCCGTCAAGCAACAGTTAGCGGCCAGCGGAAAAACGGAGAGCGACATCGATCTCGAAACGAGCATCAACCCCGACCTCATCGGCGGATTTATTCTCGAGTTCGACGGCAAAGTCTATGACGCCAGCGTATCGCATAAGCTCAAGAACATGAAGGACGAGCTGCGCAAGCCCAACGTTTACGTGAATCAAATCGCGGAATGAGCGTCCCGCCAATTCCGCCCCTACATACTATAGTGCCGCCCCGCGGCCGACCTTAGAAAATTATAAGAATAACAATCATGGCTGACGTAAAACCTGATGAAATCTCCGCAATCCTGAAGCAACAGCTATCGGGATTCGACACGGCTACCGAACTCGAAGAGTACGGCACCGTGCTACAGGTCGGAGACGGTATTGCCCGCGTATACGGGCTCAATAACGCCCAGGCCGGTGAACTCGTAACCTTCGAGACCGGTACCGAGGCCATCGTTCTGAACCTGGAGGAAGACAACGTCGGTGTAGTACTGATGGGCAGCGCCACCGGTATCCACGAGGGTAGCCGGGTATCGCGCACCGGACGTATCGCCTCGATCAACGTTGGTGAAGGTATGGTCGGCCGGGTAGTAAGCCCGCTCGGTCAGCCCATCGACGGTAAGGGGGAGATCACCGGAACCACCTACAACATGCCGCTGGAGCGTAAGGCTCCCGGGGTAATTTATCGCCAACCGGTGAACGAACCGCTGCAGACGGGTATCAAGTCTATCGACGCCATGATCCCGATCGGACGTGGACAGCGGGAGCTGATCATCGGTGACCGCCAGACCGGAAAGTCGGCTATCGCCATCGATACCATCCTTAACCAGCGTGAGTTTTACGAGCGCGGCGAGCCCGTCTACTGTATCTACGTAGCCTGCGGACAGAAGGCATCTACCGTAGCCCAGGTGGCTAAGACGCTGGAAGAAAACGGTGCCATGGATTATTCCATCATCGTGGCTGCTTCCGCTTCGGAGCCTGCGCCATTGCAGTTCTACGCACCCTTCGCCGGCGCGGCCATCGGGGAGTACTTCCGCGACACCGGCCGTCCCGCACTAATCATCTACGATGATCTTTCCAAGCAGGCCGTAGCTTACCGTGAGGTATCGCTGCTGCTGCGCCGCCCGCCGGGACGTGAGGCTTACCCAGGTGACGTATTTTACCTGCACAGCCGGTTGCTGGAGCGTGCCGCCAAAGTCATCAATGACGACGCGATCGCCCAGACGATGAACGACCTTCCCGTGAGCCTCAGTGAGGCTGGAATCGTCAAGGGAGGTGGTTCCCTGACCGCCCTGCCGATCATTGAGACGCAGGCCGGTGACGTATCCGCATATATTCCTACCAACGTGATCTCCATTACCGATGGCCAGATCTTCCTGGAATCCAGCCTGTTCAACAACGGTATCCGCCCCGCCATTAACGTCGGTGTATCCGTATCGCGGGTAGGTGGTTCGGCGCAGATCAAACCGATGAAGAAGGTCTCCGGCACCCTAAAGCTCGACCAGGCGTCGTACCGGGAACTAGAGGCTTTCTCCAAATTCGGCTCCGATCTGGACCCTTCCACCATGGCGATCCTGGATAAGGGAGCCCGCAACGTGGAAATCCTGAAGCAGCCCCAGTACAGCCCGGTACCCGTCGAGCAGCAGGTAGCCATCATCTACCTGGGTACGAAGAACCTGATGCGCGACGTCCCCGTCGAGCGCATCAAGGAATTCGAAAAGCTTTTCCTAGGCGAACTCGGTCGGAAGTACCCCGAAGTACTCGAGAACTTCCGCGCCCGCAAATACCAGGACGAGGACCTTCAGAAGCTCGAATCGCTTTCCAAGGAGCTTACCCCTCAGTTTAAGAAGTAGTCCCCGCAAACCCGCTAGCAGCAACCCGATCCCCCCATGGCAAACCTCAAGGAAGTACGCGAACGCATCGGCTCGGTAAAGAATACCCAGCAGATTACCAGTGCAATGAAGGTGGTGTCCGCGGCTAAGCTGCGGAAAGCACAACAGGCTATCACCGAACTACGTCCCTACGCCGATAAGCTCGATGAGATGCTGCGGAACATCCTCACGAACCTGGAAGGGGATGCCGACACCGTATTCAATAAGGTTCGACCGGTAACGGGAGCCTGCGTGGTGGTCGTTACGTCGAACCGCGGTTTGGCCGGCGCTTTCAACTCCAACATCATTAAAGCGGCCGAGGCTTCTATCAAGGAGCTCGGATCCTTCGATGGCCCCCTCGATATCATATGCATCGGGCGGAAGGGCGCGGAGTACTTTCGCAAACACTACGGTAAGCGCGAGAACGTAAAGGTGGTGACGGATTTCCAGACCCTCTTCGAGGACCTCAGTTTCGACGTAACCAAGGAGGTGCCACAGCTCATCATGAGCCGCTTCAAGTCGCAGCGGTACGATCGCGTCTACCTGGCTTACGCCCGCTTCCGCAACGCAGCGGTACAGACCGCCATCAGCGAGCAGTTCCTGCCCGTGGAAGAGATCGTAAGTGAGGAGAACACGACTACGGAGGCCAATAGCCACCACTACCGGGCCGATTACATTTTTGAACCCGGTAAGGAAGAGTTACTTGCTTACCTCGTGCCCAGTATCCTCGAAACGAAATTCCAGGCAGCGCTGCTGGATACCCACGCCAGTGAGCACGGTGCCCGAATGACGGCCATGGATAAGGCGACCGAGAACGCACAGGAATTGCTGCGCGACCTACGCATCAGCTACAACAAAGCGCGTCAGGAGGCCATCACCAACGAGATCCTCGAGATCGTCGGTGGTGCCGCCGCCCTGGAGGCCAGCTAGGAACCCCTTTCGCCGGAGGCGAGGTGATCGGGGTACATATTCCACCGGGGCCGGTTAAAGTAGCGGTAACTGAGTGCAAACATCACGATCCAGTAGACGATTTCCGCGGACCACGCAATCGTCAGGTTTCCCCACCCGCTGCGTACGATTATAAAGATCATGGCCATGTACAGCATGGCGCAAAGGCTCTGGTAAATCAGGGCCTTTTTTGTTTCCCCCGCTCCGATGAGACCGTTAAAGAAAATACTGCCGAAACTAAAGGTGGTCAGGATGCCCAGCAGTACCCAAAAAATAGGGTAGGCCATTTCAACCAGGTAGGCGCGTTCGTCACCCAGGATAGGATAGAGCACGGTACGTGGACCGATAATCAGTGGCAGCCCCATCAAAAGGGTCACGCCCAGGCACATGTACGCCGTCTTCCAAAGCACGACTTTCACATTGTGTGGCTGGCCTTTGCCAACGAAGTAACTCACCAGCGTATTGATGCCCGTACAGAATCCCCAGGCGGGGATACTGAGGATCAGGTAGGCTATTCGCACGATGTTGGTAACGGCCAGTTGCCGCTCCCCGTAGTTCTCGACGAGCCCGAAAAAGAAGAACGAGCTGCCGAGACCCACCGCCGACATGGCCACAATGGGTACCGAAAGGCCGATGATCTCCCGGATTTGCTTGCGGTCCCACTTCGGTAGTTTGCCGATGTGGTATTTTCTGTTCTTCCGGTCGAAGATCATGTAAATCACGAAGACAAACAGGGCAACGTATTCGGCGATCGTACTGGCGAGCCCGGCCCCCGCGATTCCCATCTCCGGAAATCCATACATGCCGAAGATCAATGCCCTGTCCAGAAAGATATTCGTGGCCGCGAGTATCACCGTATCGACGATAATGAAGACCGGCCGGGCAATACCGGTGTACAGCGCGATACAGGCTACACCGATGTAGCTCGCGAAAACGCCCCACTTGCGGGTATCGAGGTACTCCAGAGACTTGTAAAAAATCACGTCCGAGTCCACGAATAGGGCGAAAAGCCAGTAGGCTCCATAGGTCATGAAGAGGAAGAGCGCACCCGCCAGCACCAGTTCGAAGTATATCGTGCTGTAGAAAGCCCGCCCTACAGCTTCCCGGCTGCCCTTTCCGACACAATGGGCTATCAGGATTTGTCCACCCCGGCTAAAGCCGAATCCGATGGCCGCCACGATAATGTAAAATGCCGCCACGAAGCCGATAGCTGCAAAGTCGTCCTCACTGCGGTAGTACAGGAAGACGGAATCCGTCATCGCTACCACATTCTGCGCCGCACTGCCGATGATAATGGGAATGCTGACTCGCCAGATGCTACGGTATGAGGTGCCAAGTTTCAAGGGGGCAATCTACGACAATGATCAGGCCTCAGTCGACCGTTAGTTCGAAAGGCGTGACGGGGAGACCGGCGCGGGAGAACAAGTTGGCGTCATCAGGATTGTTAAACCACGCATAGCGAACGGCCGTAATCCCTGTACCGGCGGGGTTGATGACACGGATGCGCTGGCCGTCAGCCGCTAGGGTGCCTACGGCCCAGTGCCACTTCCCGTTTCCATCCCGAACGGTGAGCGAACGAACGATGGGGTAGCGGTCGCCGTCTGCCAGCTTAAGGGTAAGACCTTCCCCTAGTTCGTCGAAGGTGATCTCCGCGGTGTTATCCGATACGCTGAGTTCCCGGGCGACGGGGCTGCTAGCCTGGACGGATTGACCATAAATATCTTTTCTGGCGTGGAGCGATAGTCGCCGTCCCACTTCCCACTTGTTCCGCGGGTGAATATCGCCCGCCTCGCCAATGTCGGTGATGATAGCCTGTCCCGTATTGGGTACCGAAAGGGCTGCCGTCTGCTGGGCGCGCAGCAGTGCCCATCCCGGTGCATCCGGCTGGCTCGGGGCGGGCATATAGTTGGCCAGTTGCACCCAATAAAACGGGAGATTTTGATCCTCGAATTGTTCCCGCCAACTGCCAATCAAGTCCTCCATCTGGCCGGCATAGGCAGCGGCATCCTGCTCGCCCGCGTTGGATTCGCCCTGGTACCAGAGCACACCCGTAAGCGGCCAGTCCATCAGGGGAGCGATCATGGCATTGTAGAGCAGGGTTGGAGTCTGGTTGGCATTGCTATTGCTGTTGATCCGGAAGGCTCCGATGCGGTATTCCCAATCACCCGCCAGTGGTACCTTATTGTTCTCAGTTTGCAGATAAAGGCTATCGGCGGCCCCGTGGAAGCCACCACCTCCGCCGGTGTCCTCTACGCGTACGGTCAACACGTTTTCTCCGGCACGCAAGGTGTTTGGCTTTACCGGGTAGTGGCGATACTCCGCATAGTCGTTGGTTCTCCCGATCTCCGTACCATTGAGGTAGGTGAGGTCGTTGTCATCAATGGGACCTAAAAAAAGGGTAGCCGGCTGTCTGGCCTGTTGCTCGGTTAGGGCGAACGTTTTCCGGTAGTAGAAGACGCCATCGACGTCCGTGTATCCTTTCCCTTCCCAAAGACCGGGCACTTCCACAGTGCTCCAGCCATCCTTGTCGCCGCTAGCTGTTACATATTGCTCATTGGGTCCGGCTTCCGATGCGGGAGGAAAATCACCTGCAAACTCGTTTTGGTAAAAGCTTTTTACCTGCGCTTGCCGCCGTTCTACTTCCGCCTTTATGTCCTCAGCGGAAACGCTGCCACTGTCCTCCTGCCACGTTGCTGGAATCCAGGGTTCAATACGGCTACCGCCCCAGCTGGAATGCACCAATCCGATGGGCAGATCGACACCGCTTTCCCGAAGGTAGTGGGCGAAGTAGGCACCTACCGCGCTGAAATCGGCCATTTCGTTTTTGGTACCTGGCTTCCACGATTCGTCGAGCAGTATGTGCTCCTGTGGGCTTCCTTCGCCTGTCTTACTTACCAATACTTGCCGGATAAGCGGGTCAGCGATGGCCGCGGCCCGGGAACTGTCCGGATCGGATTGGGCCAGCCGCCATTCCATATTAGATTGACCCGATAGGAGGTAGACATCTCCGAAGTAGATGTCGGTGAGTTCCTGGTCGGTGCGTCCGTCCGTGATGCTGATCGTGTGTGGACCTCCGGCTTCAGTGGCCGGCAGGGTAGCCGTCCAGCGGCCGTCCCGGTCCGTCTTGGCGCGTATGGTGGTTTCGTCGAGCGTAATGCGTACCGTGCGTCGGGGGCGGGCCCAGCCCCAGATTGGATGGGCGATGTCGCGCTGGAGCACGGCCTGATCGGTAAATAATTCGAAGACCTCAAGATCCTGGGCTGATACACAGGCGGAGAAAAGGAAAAGTAGACTGAGCAGAAATGGACGCACGATCGTGGGTTGATTGATCGGGAAATATCGCAATTATTCCTGGTTCCAGATCTTCCAGGACGCCTCCGCCTGTAGGTGAAGCATGCCTAATCCGTTCGCGGCACCGGCGTTCCGGGCACGGGCCAGATGCATGAAACGGGTTTCCGCGGGGTTGTATACCAGGTCGTAGCAAAAGTGATCGGTACCGAGGAGATGGTAGGGTAGAGGGGGTGCCTGCTCCACATTGGGGAAGGTGCCGAGCGGGGTGGTGTTGACGATCAACTTACAGCTAGCCAGAACTTCTTCATCTATATTCTGGTAGGTAATCTTCTCCGGCCCGGCGGAACGACTGACCCACTGCGGGGCAACCTCCAGGTCGCGCAGCGCTTCCCGTACGGCCAGGGAAGCTCCGCCGGTACCTAATACGAGCGCGGTAGTACCCGCCAGATCAACCGAGCGGTCCTGCGCCCGAAGTTGTGTGAGCAGGTCGTCGCGGAAACCCAGGTAGTCGGTATTAAATCCCTTGGTGCGGTCTCCCGATATGCGTATGGTGTTGACGGCGCCAATACGGGCGGCAACCTCGTCGACTTCGTCCAGGAGCGGGAGGATCGCCTGTTTGTGTGGGATGGTAACGTTGCAGCCACGCAAATCAGGGATGGCCTGTCGGCGAGCGGGAAATTCGGTAACGGTCGGAATTTCGAGATTGATGTAGCGATGAGATTCCGAGAGTCCCATCTTGTCAAACTTTTCGGAAAAGTATCGCTGGCTGAAGGAGTGACTGAGCGGATAGCCCAGCAGGGCGAAGGTGGGCATAGCGTTAGCGGTCTTCTTCGTCGAGTAGTTCCTCCTCCGCGATTTCCAGCTCTTCCTGCTGGTTGACGGCAGTCGCCTCCAGTAGGAACACTATTGCAAGCCCAACGATAAGGGCCGCCAGCGTAGCCAGCACGTAGGGGTTATCCGGTATCTGGTCGAGGCCGGTGTACGAAGAAGGTAGAACGTTGGATTCCAGGACCGGTACCACCTCACCACTACTGTCTATGCGGGTGGTCAGGGCATTGCGCCACGGCCAGAGTTTGTTGAGCGAGCCGATCATGAAGCCGGTCAGGATAGCAAAGGTGCGGTTGGGGTAGGTCTTGAACGTCCAGGTGAGCAACCGGGCGAAAGCAGCCAGGCCAAGCAGGCACCCGAGCGCAAAGCAACCGACGATCAAGAGGGCACCGTCCTGTCCCTCTACCACCCCGCGCAGGGCTCCGAAGACAACCGTATACATGCCCAGCAAGACCAGAATGAAGCTGCCGGATATGCCTGGCAGGATCAGCGCGGAGATCGCCAGCATTCCCGAAAAGAAGACCAGGATGGGAGAGGTACTGCCGGCCAGGGGATTGATCGTCGTCAGGAGGTAGGCGACTACCGCCCCTACGATGAGAAAAGCAACCGTCCAGATGTTCCACTCGGTTATCTGTTTGCCGACGTAGATGGCGGAACTCACAATAAGCCCGAAGAAAAAGGCCCAGACAACGGGCGGATAGTGTTCGAGTAGGGAAGTGATCGTGACCACTGCAATCCCCAATCCGACTACCATACCTCCCGCGAGGTTGACCAGGAAGGTGCCGTCGGCTTCTCGCCAGGCCTGGCTAATGCCGCCCTCCCGATAGGCATTGATGACCTTGGTACTCAGCACGCCCCCAATCGCGGCGAGAAGCCGTTCGTAAATGCCGGTGATAAAGGCGATCGTGCCGCCGCTTACTCCGGGGATGGCTTCGGCGATGCCCATGGCCATGCCCCGTAACAGAATCGAAAAGTTCATCTATTTGGTATCCTGGGGTTTGACGCTCTGGTACATATTCCGTGCTTCCGGTAGCGTGAAAACGCCATCGAAGCTGTTCTGAAAAACGATCTCGCGGTCACCGCGATAAACGATGTAACGGAAGCCATAGACGGAGGTCGTGTCTATTTTATTCTCGAAAATGAAGCCCTGGGGCTCCTCCTCGACGATGCGGGCGAAATAGCGGTTATCGCGGACGAGATCGAGTTGATCCGCCTTTAGCCGCGCCATATCGTTGGTGCGGGCACTGCTGGCGAGTACTTGGACGGCGTAGCGATCGGCGTCGCTGCTGATGATGACGTCATCGATCAGGCCCGACAGGGACTGGGCTTTGACGGTAGCGCTGTCGGGCGCCTGAATGGTGACGGGGATACTGTACTCGGTGAGATCCAAATTGCCGTAACCGGTACGACCGTCCTCGCCACAACCAAATAGCAAAAGAACAGAAACAACCGAAAATAAAAGTAAACGCATACAAGGTGTTTAGACCGCAAAGATACCCAGAAGACGGCGATCGAGGAGAAACCGAACTTGTCGAGTCGCGGGTGTTAATTTTTATACATTTGTGACCGCCTTTCCGACATATCCAACGTCGGCTTACGTTAAGAAGGCGCAAAAGCTTTCGCATGTATCTTTCTAACTTCCTCTTACTACTCCAAGCCCAGGGCGAAATCAACCTCGATCCGGTGGAACCCGCCATCAAAAGTGAAAGCTTGATGGACGTACTCCTGGAGTCTGGCCTACTCACCCTGGTCATCGTTGGTATCCTGCTCCTGCTGTTCGTGATCGCGCTTTACATCTTTTCGGAGCGCTACATCACCATCAAGGCCGCCGGCGCTGATGACGAAGGATTCATGGAGCGTATTCGCCGCGAAATATCAACGGGGAATATGGCAAACGCCCGGGCCCTCTGCACCACAACGGATAGCCCGGTAGCCCGAATGGTCGACAAGGGATTGCAACGCATCGGCCGCCCGCTGCGGGACATCGATGCCGCGGTTGAAAACGTTGGTAACCTGGAAGTCTTTCGCCTCGAGCGCGGGTTGAGTACCCTGGCAAGTATCGCCGGTGCCGCCCCCATGATCGGCTTTTTTGGGACCGTAACGGGCATGATCAACGCCTTCTACGAAATGTCCAACGCTCAGAATATTACCCCGGATGTTTTGGCCGGCGGTATTTATTCGGCGCTTTTGACCACCGCGGCCGGACTCTTCATCGGTATCCTGGCCTTCGTCGGTTACAACCTGCTGGTTGCTCAAGTAGAGCGGGTGGTCTACAAAATGGAGCGCTCCACCACGGAGTTTATGGACCTGCTTCAGGAGCCGGGATAATCATCCCGACCACGAATCAGGGAAGCACAACGGAAAGCTATGGGCCTCAAACGATCGAACCGGGCTAACGCTCAATTTAATATGTCCTCGCTGACGGACATCATCTTCCTGTTGCTCATATTCTTCATGCTGACGTCCAATTTCGTGCAAATTCGGCCCTTTGATTTGCCCCAATCGGACAGTCAGACGGTGGCGCCAACCAACATCGTAGTAGAATTGGAACGCTCCGGCGCGGTACGCGTTAACAGTATAGAGGTCAGCGAGACGGTCATGCTGCACGCTCTGCGCGATGCCCTCGAGGAGGTCAACGACCAGGCCAATGCAACCGTCACCATCGTGGCCGAGAGGGGCGTTCCCTTCAGCCGAATAGTTCCGGTCATGAATTTGGCGGCTGAGCGTAAAGCCCGGGCGATCATCGCCACCGAACCCCGTCGGGGCTAAAGCACTAACCTATGGCGCTCAGAAAACGATCAAAAGTCAGCGCGGAGTTCAATATGTCGTCGCTGACGGACATCATCTTTCTCCTCTTGATTTTTTTTATGCTCACCTCCACGGTGGTGGCACCCAACGCGCTTAACCTGAAGCTTCCCGGTAGATCAGATACTCCCGCGAGTCCTGCAACCGAGCGCCTGGACGAGGTACGCATCGATGCGGACGGCGTCTTTTATTTCAACGATCGGCGAATCAGCTCGGACGAACTCGAGCGAACGCTATCCGGTAATGCCAACTCCGGTTATAGTATGTTCATTGCACCCGATCGCGAGGCACCGGTTGAAGGGGTGGTTACGATAATGGACATGGCCATGCGGCTCGACATTAACGGGGTCCTGGCCGCCGAAGAACAGTAGAGCAACCTTTGGCTTTCTTTTCAGGGTAATGGAACCCGGCACGCAAGGGCCGTACTCGCTGTTGCCCCACCACGGACCATTCAGGACAAGTTCGCCTTCCCGGTAGTCAAGGCGCAGGTCGTATTCCTTCATACACCAGGATACCTGCAAGCCGGCCTTATCGCTACGCAAAATTTCCGTTTCCGAGATACGCCAGCTGCCTGCCCCGTTGCGGTAACCACTCAAATGCATCTCCGCGTAGAGGTCACCCAATTGGACGTAAGCCTTGCCCTTCACGGCCGGACCGATCTGCTCGATGTCGAAAAAGAGTTCAAAGCGATCCGCGATACCTCCTTCGTTTTGGTACAGGGTGCCGGTCCAAACCCCACTAATATCCGCATTGATCTGCGCCGTAAGGAGTACGGGGCACGCCAAAAACATCAGCACGGTAAGAAAGCGATTCGTCATACTAGGTAAAAGTTAAAAATAACATGCTGCCCGGGCCACGGATCATCTGTAGAGCGTGTCCTAAAGTTATCGAGTTGATTTTCAGAGCGAAATTTGAAGTCCCGGAGTGATATTACTCCGGGGCTTTTTTAATATACAGAAAAGCCCCCCGAAACGATGTTCCGGGGGGCTTTTCCCTGTAGGGTAAACAGATAATTAGTTTCCGTTACCAGTGGGGTTGTTCTGGATTTCCGGAACATCCACACCTGCGGGAGCGGAATCTTCCGTGGCATCACCTTGCCCGGTGAGGAACTCAACCCGGCGATTGGTGCGGCTGCGGTCAAGCGGCACGATGGCTTCGTCTTCACCCCGGTATTGCAGGATGAGGCGTTCGCGCTGGATATTGTGCTCGGTGACCAGGTGGCTGATTACGTTATAGGCACGCATGTAGCTCAGCTTCTGATTGAATTCGGGGTTTCCTACCCGGTCGGTGTAGCCGCGTACGATTACGCGCATGTCAGGATTTGCCTGTAGCACACGAGCTACGCTGGCCAACATGCCATAGTCATCGTAGGATACCTCCGAGGCATTCAAGCCGAAATAAAGCATGGGGAGATAGATCGCACCGTTCGGGGAGTTGACCATCGTGGTGGAGGTCATAATGCCATCGCGCTCGATCACCCGTTCGATTTCATCACCTACGATGCTTCTTACCTCATCTTCGTTCAGACCGCGGTCCATACGCTCGATGACAACACCGTCGGCATCAATTTCCTCACCCGGCCGAGGGGGGAAGAAGGGCTCGAGGTCACGGTAATCGGGCACTCCGTCTTTGTCGCTGTCCAGGGTACGGCCGCGACTGTCAACCGGAACATCGGCGGGGGTGTCCGGCTCCTGATCGATCGAATCGACGATACCGTCGCCATCGGAATCGGTGGTGACGGCATCAACGCGGCGGTTAAGCGTATTGATTTCGTCTTTTACCGGGGTAAATACGTTCGTCCAGTAGGCGGGCTCTGACTTGGTCGTGGCATCTCCAATATTGAAGTTCAAAGCTACGCCGAAGACATTCAGCACGTCACGGAAGGTGCTGGCTTTGTAGCCGTCCATGAGATCCGCACGATTACCCAGGGGGATGAGGGCCTGGTATTCTACACCGATGTTCATTCTTTCGCTCAGGCGGTAGCTGATGCCACCACCTGCGGCCGCGTTAACGTGAAATTCACTGTCAATCATGCCGTTTCTTCCTTCCTGCCAGGGTTGGTTATCACCCGAACAGCCAAAGCCGCTAGTTTCGTCGTTGCACTGAAATTCGGTGCTGACGAAATTGAAACCGGCACCGGCCATGAGGAAAATGTTCCACTTACGGGTATCTCCGTTCAGCAGAAAGTTATTGAGGGTTACCACACCGAAGCCGGTACCTCCCACCCAATCCGTTTCGAAGCGGCGGTTACCGTCTCCCGAATCAAATTCAGCGTCTCCTTTAGTCTTGGAGTACAGCGCGTCGAGGCGCAGGGAGAACAGGTGATCCAACGATTTGCGTGCGTGTACACCGAGTCCGTAGCCGAGCTTTGCATCGACATCGCTAGACATGGTAGACACGTAGGGCGAAATTCCCAACTCTAGCATGGTAGGACGTGGCGCGTTAATTTGGCCACCGGTTTGTGAAGTCGACTCGATTGTATAAGTGGTATCAGCGTCGGAGAGCGGAGTACCCTGCGCATACGTTGCTCCGCACAAGCAGAGCAGCAGGCCGGTAAAGGTTGATCTCAGGAAATTCATGAAAGGGATTCTAGCAAGTTTGTTAGCGGATAGATATGTCTCTGATCCAGTTTATATAGGGTAAAGGTACTGCTTGTTTATAAAAGCACGTACAATCTTTACCTTTGACCGCCATTTCGCCTATGTATACCCCCTGGTTAAAGTCAGACTACGAATCCGACCCGCAATTAGATCCCTCCTCCCTCGGCCACCATCTGTCCGATACCGTCGCCACCGGAACGCGGGTGGCCCTGATCGGCGTCAACGCGCGGTGGGCTGATTCCGTCCGCGACAAGCTCTACGGGTACTATTGGGATCACGGAAACTTAGCCCTGACCGATCTGGGTAACCTGCGAAAACAGACGGTTGATTTTGCTATCCCCCTCCTCAAGGAATTGTACGCAGCGGGAACCCTTCCGGTGCTCATCGGAGCCGATGCACGGATGGCCGAAGCGCAATACCTGGCTTTTGCCGAACTGAACCGGGAAGTTGGCATTGGCGTCATCGATGCGCGCATCCAGCTTCAGTACAATGCCACGCAAGGCGGTAAACCCGCTACCCTGGACCGTGCCGTTCACCGAACCACGGCACCCTCCTTTCATCTGGCGCATATCGGCGATCAACGGCACCTTTCTGACCCGCGTCTGGACGTGTTGTTTCTTTCCCGCCACTTTGAGCGGTATTCGTTGGGCAAAAGTCGGATGGATCTCACGGATCTGGAACCTCCCATACGGGATGTGGACCTGGTCGTAATGGATATGAACGCCGTCATCGCGGCGGAAGCCCCCGCCCAGTCCGGAAACGCGCCATCCGGCTTCTCGCTACAGGAAGCCGGACAACTGGCGTACTACGCCGGAAACAGCGACCGACTAGCATCCTTTGGCATATATGGATTCGAATCAACGGCGGTAGACCGCCTGGATGCCCTCACCGCCGCGGGGTACGCCCAGTTGATCTGGTATTTCCTACATGGGGTGAGTAGACGGCACGGGGATTTCCCCCGATCGTCTTCCGGACTGGTGGAATACATTGTCGATAGTAAGCTGGCGGATCGGTTTGTTTTCTGGCGCTCTCCCCGGAGTGATCGATGGTGGGTTCAAGTGCCCCTGGAGGCACACCGGGGAGAAGAACGTAATCGTTTGGTATCGTGTAGTTACGCGGACTATCTGGCGACGAGCCAGGACGGCCATCTGCCGGAGCGGCTCTTTCATGCCTTTTCCCGCTACTGATGATACCAGGGACTAATTAGCTTGCCGAGGCGGATATCTTGTGTTAAAGTTTAAAGGCAAAGTACAATATCTGCTGTCTTGGAGTCGCTATGTTTACAGGCAGCGTGAAGTCGCCGCCGTGTTGTCTTAAACATGCCCGGGTTAGGGCATCTTGATTTTGGATTTTTCCTGGTCAATTCATTGCCAGCGTCTCTCGTAAGAAACCACATTATAGCCGAGGCTCCATTAGCCCGGTGGTCCATCTCCCCGTCGTTCATTGGCGGGTGGGACTCACTGTACTCTTATCCCGGACGTTGCGGAATTGTCAAAACTCACTGTTTTGCATGTCCCACTTTACTAAGCTTTTGCTCCTGATAACGCTGGTCATTTGCTCCCTGGAAATGGGAGCGCAAACCAGTTGCGGACAAGACGAGCCCTTTCTGCTTCCCCCAACGAGTACCTTCTGTGCCGATGCGGACGGATTCGTTACGGTCAGTTTCAAAATCTACAACAACGGCGATCCGGGTACCTACCGCGTCGACTTTCCGGACGGTTCGGACACCGTTTACGTGGGAGTGGTCAATACCGTCACGGTAGAAAAGCGGTTCCTGTTTTCCTGTGAGGCGCCTCCCGGAAAGCCTGCTGCCCCGCGCCCCGGCGCTCTGTATTACGAATACTCCGGAGCCCTCACCGTAACCCGAGAAGACTGCGTCGACGAACGCGGAGACAATCAAAAGGGTACTTATGACTTTCGGGTGGTCCCCAATCCCATCAACGAAATCGTCTATAGTAATATAGAATGCGTCGAAGCGCCCTTCGAGGTCAATTTCGAGGCGCAACTCTGTTCGGACCAATTGGCCGAGTCCTTCCAGTGGTTCGTGGATGATGTATTGGTTGATGGGGCCACGGAGCAGGACCTTCGCCACGTTTTCGATACGCCCGGTACGCATAGTGTATCCCTTGAAGTAGAGACGCACAAAGGCTGTGAAGTGTACCGCAAAAAGGAGAGCTTTACCATCGATGCCTCCCCGGTGATCACGGTCTCCTATACGCTCGACTCTTCTCAGCTGTGTAATGACAACATTCAGATCATTCCAAATAATCAGTACGAGCACGCTACTTCGTACGAATGGACCACGACTTCTCCGGGAGTAACATTTAGTGACCCGACCGCCCCGAATCCGGTCATCAATATCAGCAACGACAAGGCAGGATTAAGGGAAATTACCGTGGAGGCCCGAAACGCTGCCTGTTCCGGCGTGCGGGAAACCATCACCGTCGAAACGCAGCGCGGACAGCAGATCGACATACTCGAGGACGTGATCACCTGTAC
Source organism: Lewinella sp. IMCC34191 (assembly GCF_003390935.1). GTDB lineage: Bacteria > Bacteroidota > Bacteroidia > Chitinophagales > Saprospiraceae > Neolewinella. Next base: position 614,801 of record NZ_QNQZ01000001.1, read on the forward strand.
GGGCTACGTGCTGCAACTCTGCGACTACCTGGACTTCACGCCCAGTCCTACAAACATAAGCTGGACGGCCAACAAGCCGGGCGTCACCTTCAGCGATCCGAACGCCATGTGCCCGACCGTGACCTTCGACACCAACGACGAGTACGTGTTGATGGCTAGCGGCTTCGACGTCTGCGGGGAGCGCTACGATATTCCGGTAGACGTTCGGGTCCGCGATGGAGCGCGCCTGCAGATCGACATCAGCAGTATCGATACACTTTGTACCGTCGACCCCGTCGTCAACTTGCTTGACTACATCTCCCCGGCGGAAAACGTGAGCCGCATTACGGGTGACGGCGTAGTCAACAACCTGTTTGACCCGTCAACCGTAGCCGGTACCACGCCACTTACCGTAGTCGATAGCTGTGGAGCAACCTACGATCTCTCTTTCTACGTGGTTCCTCAGGAAGTTTACAACGGGGTCGACCCGACTATCTGCCAGGGGGATACCATTGACTTCGAAGGCATGCAGGCGGGTGTCTACACCGGTACCGGAATGAAGGACGGTATATTCCGCTCAGCCGGATTGGGTGTAGGAACGTATCAGATCGCCTTCTCGAGCCTGACCTTCTGTGGTGGGGAGGACACCATAAATGTCACCGTACAGGAATACCCAAGGGCGGATTTTGAAATTCTCGCGGATAGCTGTGCCGTCGGAGCCCACGGAAATATTTACGCCGGACTGGAACCTTTATTCGTGGAGAATCGCTCCACCGCCCGCACGATCTGCTATAGCATCCTTGAAACGGGACAGCAGGCATGCAACCGCGAAAAGGCGAAGTTCGTGTTTGCCCGCGGCGGGATATACACCCTTCAGCAAGTCGTCGCCTTCCCCGGGGGCGGGTGTAACGACACGCTCCGGCGAGTTATCGAAGTAATCATGCCAGCGGAAGTGAATCACGGATTCGTCATGGACAGTACGTCCTGTGACTCCCTGCAAATTGACTTTACGGCCGGTCCGCAGGATAACCAGGTAACCTACGATTGGAAGTTTTCCAATTTGGACTTCAGCTCCGATTCCAGCCCCCATCTGGCCTTGCTCCGTCCCCTCGCCCCCGAGGTCTTAGGTGTAAAGATTGGCGTAGCCAACGCATGCTACGTTACCGAGGATACCTTCGGGGTAGCGCTGCCGCAGCGATTCCGGGTATCGTTTAGCGTACTCAATGATAACAATACCATCTGCTCGGACGATACCGTCTTCCTGGCTAACACCTCCGTGAACGCCCACAACTTTCGGGTCACCTACCCGGACGGAAGACAGGCTACGCAATTACCGCGGAACATCGTCCTGCAAAACTTCGGCAACACGGTCCTCAGCTATCCGATTCAATTGGAAGGCTCCAATGTCAGCTGCCCGGATGAAGTAGCGCACGATACCGTACATGTCTTACCCATTACGACGGAGGCCGCCTTTGGATTGGCGTACGACAATGTCTGTGCCTCGGGAGGTATTGAACTGACGAACGCTTCCACGCCCGGTGCCCTCACCTTCGTGAACTGGGGCGATGGCAGTAGTCCACAGTATATCGACGATCTGGAAACACTGACCCACTCGTATGAAACCTCCGTGGACGCTCAATTTGAAATTTCGCTGTCGGCCAAGCTGTGTGGAATCGATACCTTCCGGCGTAAGGTTACGGTGCGACCCGCCCCGGATGCTTCTTTTAACGTGGTGGCTACGGATGCCAACTGCGTGAACCGAGAGATAAACTTCACCTCGGCGGCGGAAAAGCGTCCGTACAGTTTCACCTGGGACTTCGGTGACGGTAGTGGCTCCAGTCACTTCAGTGCCAGTCATACCTACGCCAATACCGGAACGTACCGGATCTTTAGCAAGGCCGTGGGCAAGAATGGTTGCGCAGCGATCGACAGTTTCGACTTAAGAATTGGAGATTACGATGGTCCAGATTGGGACGTGACCACTCCCGCCTCGGTCTGTGAGGATGCCGTCTACGGTCTCGAGCTGCGCACACCGCTTACGGGCTGGTCGCTGGACTATGGGAACGGCCTGGTATCCGAGTCACCGATTGCGCAACCGTACAGTCAAGCCGGAAAGTATACGCTCCGGCTACGAGCCACCTCCGCCAACGGTTGCTATCGTGATAGTGCCGCGGTAGTCACGGTACAATCCGGCTTCGAGGCTCAGATCCAGACGCCGGCCGAAAGCTCGCGGATGATCGTGGAGCTAGGCGACGAGCTCGATCTGGACGTGCACATCAGTCCTCCCCGCAACATCGTGGATCTGAGCTGGACGGGAGACAGCATCTATAACCCCTACTCGCCATTTACAACCGCTTTGCCGATGGACGATGGATTTTATGCCATCAATCTAACGGACGTACACGGGTGTACCGCCTCGGATTCCATCAAGGTGGTTGTGAACAAGGACTACCGTGATCGCATGTATTTGCCCAACATCTTCAGCCCGAACGGAGACGGCTACAACGATCGCTTTGGCTTCGATGCCAAACAGAATACCATCAAACGCGTGAAATATCTGCGCGTGATATCCCGCTACGGCGCAGTTGTGTACGAGTGTCAGGATTGCCTGTCCAACAGCGTCGGAGAGGGATGGGACGGAACCGTGGGCGGACAGCCCGCAGAACAAAGCGTCTATATCTGGGCGGCCGAAGTCGAGTTTATCGATGGAAGCAGCCAGCTATTTACTGGCGATGTGACGCTATTGCGTTAACATCCGTGTGACCAGAGTAGATCTTTCCCTGTGTTAAGAAGGCCTGCCTCATCGGCGGGCCTTTCTTTTGTCTTCGCCTTAGCCTCCGACTCGGGCCCGGAATACCCGACTCTGCCGTTCCGCTTCCAACACGAATTCCGCGCCCGAGGCTACGAAGACAGTCCGCTGGTCTTCCGTGAGTTTCAGGCTATCCGTACCGGATAGCGCACCGCTCATCAGTAGCAGGATACATGGCCCTCCGGTGGTGGCCACCGCAACCTCTTCGCCTTCGGGAATATCTCGGAAAGAAAGTTCGAAGTCCGGTGCCGGAGTAGGATAGGTGTTCCAGCCGTCGGCCTCGCTTTCGGGGCGGATCTTCGCGGGCAATACCTCTTCGAAGCGGGTGTTCTTCATCAGTTCCGGAACATCGATGTGTTTGGGAGTCAGCCCACCGCGTAGAACGTTATCGCTATTGGCCATCAATTCCAGACAGGCACCTTCCAGGTACGCATGGGGAATGCCGGCATCCTGAAATATGCCCTCACCCGGCCGCAGATGCACCAGGTTAAACCAGTACACGGAAAAGATACCCCGGTCGTAGTGGCCATCCACCATATACTGCTCGAAGGCGCGTTTCGCCCAGAAGGCCGGGTCGCTTTTCTCGTAAGTATTGCCGTCCAACTCTCGGGCTAGGGGTTCCAGGAGGGTATCCACTTCCGCCTGACTCGCTTTCATCACGTACGCGTACAGACCCGCTACGCCATCCGTCCGAAGCGTTGCCCCTAGTGTTTCCCAGCCAGGTACGGATTCGAGCGTGCGGCTGATTTGATCGGCGGATTGGAAGCCGTGCAGGAGATAAAAATCGGACAGGGCAACGCCCAGTTCCGGTTTGTGGTTATCATCCCGATAGTTCCGATCGGGCGCGTCGCGTTCGGGTCCGTCCGCTTCTTCGCGGGCAAAACCCGCTTCGGCGGCCTTCTTGGTTGGATGCACCTGAATGGATAACATCTCCCGTACATCCAACACCTTAAAAAGAAAGGGTAGCCGGTCTTCAAAGCGATTGGCCACCTTGGATCCCAGAATCTCCGTTGGTGACGCGGCAATCAGGTCAGCCAAGGTCCGCTCGTCATTGAGCAGTTCGCCCGGACCCTTCGCGTGTGCCCCCATCCACAGCTCGGCCCAGGGTTTCTCCTTGACATTATCTTGCTGTAAGAAATCGGCTAAGTATTGGTGACCGCCCCAGGCATAGTGCTGGACGATTCCGGAAAAGGGATAAATGGCAGGCAAGCTGGGTAATTTTGATGCTGCCAATGATAGTCATTCTGGAGGCAGCTTGTTCAGCAGGGCGCGAGCCAATTTACCACTCTCTACCAGCTGAGAAGGTTTCGTGATGAGGACGCTAATCCGCAGCTCTTCATTCTTCGGAACGCTCACATCCAAACCTAACAATGCGGTATTCGGTAAACCTTGCTCGAAGGGTAATTCAGGCTGGCTGGATTTGATTCTCCAAACAGCATCAGCAGGTTGCAGTATTCTGGCGGTCAGCTCCCGGTTCTGCTGTTTCAGAACCGCCGTTTGGCCATCCAGAAGCGTTATGTTGTCGCCGACTAAAAGATTCCACCTGATGGCCGCCGCCGTGTCGGTCGGGGCCCGAAGTGTATCGGAAACCAATACCGCACCCGCCGGGTGGAGTGCCACGGTTCGGGATGCAGCCGCGAGATCGGGGACGTAAACGGAGTCCATGATTATCCGCGTGCCCCGCCATCCATCCGCCAGGTTTAGCCGGTGCAGGGGGGCAAAGCCGTCCACCCGCTGATGCCGGCCGTTTACGGTCAGCGTACTATGCGCATAGTTCGTGTACCGGTTCACCAGCCAGCGTTCACCGGACTGGGATCGGTCGAAAATTGCTAACCCATGGCTTTCCAGGGCTTCGTAATCGTGCATGCCGGGATCCATAACCCAACGCCGGCCACCGGCGTCCAGTACGAAACTCCCAATATCCATATGGCCGTGATTCATGGATGGCGTCCCACCCTTCATGGCTACGAACGTTGCCGTATCTGAAAAGCTGGTCCGGTAGGCACTGATCGGATTCATGCCGGCGGAAGTGAAAGTGGTGGCGGACGGCGGGTCGTTGCCCCGTTGATACCCGGTTCGCGCCAGCCAGATTGGTGCTAAAGGCAGGAGGCGATTACCCGTTCCGGTGGCGGGTAATTTACTCCCTACCGTAGCCATACGTTTCAGCAGCGGATATTGATAGTAGAGCGATCCCGGATCTTTGCTCATACCGGCCAGGAAGAACACGCTGGTTGAAAGCCCCTCGGTGGTGCGGCTGTCACCGTAGTTATAGTAGCCCCCCGGACCTCGGATCTGGACTAGGAAATTGCCGCTGTCGCGAAAGTAATCGGGAACGCTGGAGGCTTCTTCGCCGGGGTAGTTCATCTGCAGCGCATCCAAGAACAGCGCATGAAAACTCGTCCCGTATTCGAAATAAGCGGCCCCCTCCGCGTAGGCACCGTCGGGTGCGTATTGCGCGTATGCAAGGGGTAGGTACGTCAGTGCGCGTTGTATGAGTGAATCCGCCGCCGCTGGAAAATTCTCGTAAAATGCAATGGCCGCCACGCCCAGCCCGCCATTGCATACCTGGTTCCAATTGTTGGTCGTGCTTACCCACCATCCCGGCTTATCCAGCGCGGGCCGAATCGCCTTATCGTATGTGGCCCGCGTCAAGGTCGTTCGATCGCTTTCGCTCAGGGCATCGTACAACCAGTCGTAGCCTATCGCCAGGGCCGTGGCCATTTCCGCTACGTCTAGAAAATGATCGGGATTCAAATCGGGGTAAGCCGCAACGTGCAGTAGCTCGCGCCGCGCCCGTTCGAAATACTTTCGGTCGTCCGTCATGCGAAAGGCATAGCTCAGATGCAGTACACGCTTCAGCACGGTCCGGCTGGAAGTGAGTAATCGCCGTCCGATCATTTGCCGGTCTTCGGGGGGCAGGGATAGCATGCCGTCGGCCACTTCCAGCAGGCGGTGGTTCAGGGATGAGAATAGACTGTCCCGGGCCACCTGCTTCCTGTAAGATTCAAGTTGGTCGACAGTGAGGAAAAGCCTCGGATGGGATAATTCGGGGGCTTCCTGCGTGAGGCAGGGCAAGGATAGTAGGAAGAGGCTCAGGGAGAAACAGAGCGCCGTCCAGGGCCTGGTTTTACAAGCATGCACATCGGACAAAATACATACCTTGCGCGACTTTCCACAAAATTGAGTTCATGCCATATCTGTTTACATCCGAGTCCGTTTCGGAGGGCCATCCCGACAAAGTTGCCGACCAAATCAGCGACAACCTCGTCGATCATTTTCTCGCCTTCGACGCGAATTCCAAGGTGGCCTGCGAAACATTGGTGACTACCGGGCAGGTCGTTCTGGCCGGAGAGGTGAAGTCCAGTACTTACCTCGACGTACAGGATCTGGCGCGCGACGTCATCCGGCGTATCGGCTACACCAAGTCGGAATACATGTTTGAAGCCAACAGCTGCGGCGTGTTGTCGGCTATCCACGAGCAGTCGCCCGAAATCAGCCAGGGAGTAGAGCGGAAGTCCGCCGAGGAACAGGGGGCCGGAGACCAGGGTATGATGTTCGGCTACGCCACGGCCGAAACGGAAAACTATATGCCGCTGGCGCTGGACCTCAGCCACCGCATATTAAAGGAATTGGCGGCGGAGCGCAGGAAAAGTGCTGGTAAAATGCCTTATCTGCGTCCCGATGCGAAAAGCCAGGTCACGATCGAATACGATGACGACCACCAGCCGATCCGCATCGATAGCATCGTTGTTTCTACCCAGCACGATCCCTTCGGTTCGGACGAAATGATGCTGGCCACGATCCGGCAGGATGTCATCGACTACATCATCCCTGCCGTCCGCGATCAGCTTCACCCTGACCTGCAGAAGCTCTTTACGGATACGATCACTTATCACGTTAACCCGACGGGCAAATTCGTTATCGGCGGTCCCCACGGGGACACCGGCCTAACGGGCCGGAAGATCATCGTCGATACATACGGCGGCAAGGGAGCGCACGGAGGCGGAGCCTTTAGCGGAAAGGACCCCAGCAAAGTAGACCGCTCGGCAGCCTATGCCACCCGTCACATTGCCAAAAACCTGGTGGCCGCCGGTGTCGCCGGAGAAGTCCTCGTCCAGGTGAGCTACGCGATCGGGGTAGCAAAGCCCACCAATATCTACGTCAATACCTACGGCTCGGCGAAGGTCGACCAGACCGATGCCGAAATAGCCGGCAAGGTGGCCACCATCTTCGATATGCGGCCCTATGCGATCGAGCAGCGGCTAAAACTGCGCAATCCGATTTACCTGGATACCGCCGCCTACGGTCACATGGGTCGGGAAAGTGAAACGAAGGAGATGACGTTCCGCAACGGTTCGGGGGAGACCAAAACCATGACGGTCGAAACCTTCACCTGGGAAAAACTCGATTACGTCGACCGCATTCGGGAGGCTTTCGGCCTGTAAACTATTCGCGTTCCAAACGCATCTTCCGCTGCAGAGCGGCCTTGACGAATGACACGAAGAGCGGGTGGGGGTTCTCCACCGTACTCTTCAGTTCGGGGTGGTACTGCACGCCTACGAAGTAGGGGTGATCCTCAATCTCGATGACCTCTACAAGGTTGGTTTTCGGGTTCACCCCGGCGATGATCAGACCGGCTTCCGTCAGCCGCTCGAGGTAGGCATTGTTGAATTCGTACCGGTGGCGGTGCCGCTCACTGATTTCCGTCTTCCCGTACGCCTGAGCGGTTTTGGTGCCCGCCTGTAGCTTACAGTCGTAAGCTCCGAGGCGCATGGTGCCGCCCTTGGTGGCAATGTTCTTTTGATCTTCCATCAGGTCAATGACGGGGGCCTCGGAGAGGTCGTCCACTTCCGAGGAGCCGGCCTCCTTAATGTCCGCCACGTTCCGGCTGAATTCCACCACGGCACACTGCATTCCCAGGCAGATGCCGAAGAACGGGATGTGATTTTCGCGTACGTAACGCACGGCCTCGATTTTCCCCTCGATCCCGCGCTCGCCAAAGCCCGGGGCCACGAGGATGCCATCGAATTTGTCCTTCAGGTAAGTAGCAACATCCCGCGGGTCACCCTCCAGGTGCTCGGAGTGAACGGGTACGACCTTGACCTTGCACTCGTTGACGGCTCCGGCGTGAATGAAGGCTTCGTAAATGGACTTGTACGCGTCCTGTAGCTCGTTATACTTACCAACCAAACCTATCGTGACCTCGTGGGTGCTGTTCTTCAACCGACCGAGAAAGTCCTTCCAGCGACTCAGGTCGGGCGCCTTGCGGTCCGGCAGCCGGAGTTTGCTGATTACGGTCGCGTCGAGCCCCTCCTTTAGCATGTGCAGCGGGACGTCGTAGATCGTGGAAGCGTCCAGCGCCTCTACGATGCAGCTCTTTTCAACGTTGCAGAACAAGGCCAGCTTGCGCCGGATGGAGTCGTCGATCTGGTGCTCGGTGCGGACTACCAGGATATCCGGCTGAATACCCGTTTGCAGCAACTCTTTGACGCTGTGCTGGGTAGGTTTCGTTTTCAGTTCCTTGGCCGCGGCCAGATAGGGGATGAGCGTAAGATGGACGGTCAGGCAGTTGTCTACGCCCAGTTCCCAGCGCAGTTGCCGTAGGCTTTCCAGGTAGGGAAGGCTTTCGATATCACCTACCGTACCGCCGAGTTCCGTGATGACGATGTCGTATTCCCCGGTGTTGCCGAGCAATTGTATGCGACGTTTGATCTCATCCGTCACGTGGGGGATAACCTGGACGGTCTTTCCCAGGTAGTCGCCCCGACGCTCCTTTTCGATGACGCTCTGATAGATCCGACCAGTAGTTACATTATTGGCCTGGCTGGTCGGCGTATTTAGAAACCGCTCGTAGTGACCGAGGTCCAGATCCGTCTCGGCGCCGTCGTCGGTAACGTAGCACTCCCCGTGCTCATAGGGGTTGAGCGTGCCGGGATCTACGTTGAGGTAGGGGTCGAATTTCTGGATGGTAACGGATAAGCCCCGGGACTGCAGGAGTTTAGCTAACGAGGCGGCAATGATGCCTTTACCGAGGGAAGATGTCACCCCGCCCGTAACGAAAATGTACTTGGTCATATTCAAAGATTACGGGACACAAAGGTACACAACGGGGAGGGGAATGCCGGCGGATCAGTCACTTTGATTGTCGGTACGAAAAGTCTTGCAGGCGGTCGGCGAAACAAAAAGGAGGACGTATAAGTTAATCTCCTAGCAGCTATGTTAACTCTATGTAAATTATGCGTTAACTTTAGACCAGTATCCGCTCGTCATGTTAAATCAACGTTTCGCAATTCGGTCAATCCTTTGTTTCCTGCCCTTACTATTGGCCGGACAAGTATTGAGTGCGCAACGAACGGTCAACCTGCTGCGTGCTTCCTCCGCCCTGGAACGCGGTACGGTGGCTCGGGAAGACGCTGTACCTACCGCCGAGTCTTTCACTTTCGACCGGAATCTCATTTTCTTCGAAGCAATGGTGGATGGTGCCCCCGGGAAATTTATCCTGGATACCGGTGCGCCCACCCTGGTGATGAATACGCGGGGCCAGGCTGCCGCCGGAAGCAACTACACCGGCTACGGATCCGGCGGAGAGGTGGCTTTGTCGGACCATCGGGTAGCTCAGTTCGAAATGGTGGGTCGGACGATCGAAAATTACTGGGCGATTGGCCTGGACCTGCGGAATATGGAACGCCGCGTCGGTCAGCGCATCGACGGTATGGTGGGCTACGAACTGCTGAACGATGGAGAACTGCGCATCGATTACGCCAACCGCTCGTTTCGCTTATTACCATCCGAACGCTCACCAACGCACGGGCAGGCCACGCCCCGAGCCGTATTACGATTCAGTCTGGTCGATCATTTGCCCATCGTACGGATACGTATCGAAGGAAAGCGCTACAACTTTGCCATCGATACCGGAGCCGGAAGTAACCTGGTCGACGAGTCGGTCGCCCGTGAATTGGCCCTGGAGCCCACCGGCGGCGCCATGAATATTCAGGGACTTGACGGTCGGGCGGTAGAAGCCAGTATTTTCTCTTTACCCACGCCGGAAGAATTCGATGGCGGAGAGCGGGATATTTCCCTGGTCGCGATGGATCTCAGCCACCTCCGCGAGAACGGCCGCGAACTTGCCGGCATCCTTGGCTCGGCCTTTCTTAGCCAGTACACGGTAGGGATTGACTACCGCCGCCGCCGGATCTATATCTGGTAAGTTACCAACCTTCCGGTTCTTGGTTTTCATTTATCCTGCGCCCCGTCGCAATGCTTTACCTTTGCCTGTCTCACTAAGCATGGCCGCATGAAATTTGACGTACAGCACCTTGACCAAAAATGGCAGGCGTACTGGAAAGAGCACAAGACTTACCGCACTCTTAATCAAACCGATAAACCGAAATACTACGTCCTGGACATGTTCCCGTACCCCTCCGGGTCGGGACTACACGTCGGCCATCCGCTGGGCTATATCGGCTCGGATATCGTAGCCCGTTACTGGCGTCAGGCGGGGTATAACGTGCTGCACCCTATGGGTTTTGATGCCTTTGGCCTGCCGGCCGAACAGTATGCTATTGATACCGGGGTTCACCCGTCCGAGTCTACCGCCGTCAATACGGCCCGCTACCGGGAACAGATGGAACGACTGGGGCTTAGTTTCGACTGGGACCGCAGCGTTAATACCTCCGACCCCAACTACTTTAAGTGGACGCAGTGGATCATTGGCGAAGTGTTCGACCATTGGTACGATCGCACCGCCGACAAAGCTCGGCCCATCGCGGAACTGGTCGAACATCTCGAACGCCAGGGGACCGATGGCCTGGACGCCGCCCAGACCGAACCGCTAAGCCTGACGGCCGCGGAATTCGCGGAAATGGGGGAAAAGCAGCGTAGCGACGTATTGATGAATTACCGGCTGGCTTTCCGCAGCGTGAGCTACGTCAACTGGTGCGAGGCACTGGGTACGGTGCTTGCCAACGACGAGGTGAAGGACGGGCGTAGCGAACGGGGCAATCACCCGGTCGAGCAGCGACCGATGCTACAGTGGAGTCTGCGCATCACGGCTTACGCGGAACGACTGCTAGCCGGGCTGGACGAAGTCGACTACAGTGAAGGCCTCAAGGCCCAACAACTGAACTGGATCGGGAAAAGCACGGGGGCGCTGGTCCACTTCGACATCAAAGGCCACGATGGGAAACTGGATATTTTCACTACCCGGCCGGATACGATCTACGGTACCACCTTCATGGTGATCGCACCGGAGCACGACTTGGTGCATACCCTGACCACCGAAGACCAGCGTACGATAATCGACGAGTATCTCGATTACGTCGGCAGGCGGAGTGAGCTGGACCGCATGAGTGAGAACCGCGTCACCGGAGCCTTTACGGGGGCCTACGCCATCAACCCGTTCAACAAGGCGGAGGTGCCGATCTACATCGCGGAGTATGTCCTCAAGGACTACGGCACCGGAGCGATCATGGCCGTACCCAGTGACGACGACCGCGACAAACGGTTTGCCCAGAAATTTGGCATCGACATCGTGGACGTGGTCGACAAGACGGACTATCCCGGCGCCACGCTGAAGGATAAGGTTGGGCGGATCATCAACTCCGACTTCATGAACGGCATGGAGGTGCCGGAAGCGATCGATGCGGCCACCGAACGTATCGAAGCGATGGGTCGGGGCGAGCGGCAGATCAATTACCGTATTCGCGACCTGGTATTCAGTCGCCAGCGCTACTGGGGGGAACCCTGGCCGATCGAATACGACGAACAGGATATTCCCCACCGGGTACCTACCGCCGATCTACCGGTAGAGTTGCCGGAAATGGATGACTTCCGGGCCGTCAACGGTGCCTCGCCGCTAGAACGAGCGACAGATTGGATACAGCACGGAGATCGTCGTCGGGAAACCGATACCATGCCGGCCACGGCGGGATCGAACTGGTACTACTTGCGGTATATGGACCCCAACAACGACGGAGCCTTTGTCGGGACGGACGCGGTGGACTACTGGCAGGACGTGGATCTCTACGTCGGGGGGGCGGAGCATGCGGTGAGCCACATCCTCTATAGCCGGCTTATTCATAAGTTTCTTTATGACCTCGGGAAGGTTCCCACACGCGAACCGTACAAGAAGCTGCTCAACCAGGGGATGATCGGCGGACCGATCAGCTACATCCACCTGGGGATTCTGCTTACCGATGACGGGCAACGCCATCCCGTGTGGGTCAGCAGCGACACGGCTGAGGGCAGCCCGCTGGAAGTGCCGGGGATCGGCAAGGGTCACCTGGTGCTCGATGAGAGCACGGGCAGGCGCCTTACCCCGCTACGCTTCGTAACCGAAACTTCCGTGAATAACGAAAGCAGTTTCCGGCTCTACCACACGGATGTAGAAGAGGCCCAACGGCTCGACCACCAGGATGCCGCCTATTTCCGAACCATTTTACAGCAGGGCGCCGCGTTCGCCTGGTCGCTGGATAAGGAAGGTCGGCAATACCTTGAACTGAGTGCCGAACAGGGCAAGATGTCGAAGCGGAAGTACAACGCGGTCAACCCCGACGACATCTGCAACCGCTACGGTGCGGACTGCTTCCGTATGTATGAGATGTTTCTCGGACCGATCGATCAGGCAAAACCCTGGAGCGTCTCGGGCATCGACGGCGTATACCGTTTTCTGCGCCGCTTCTGGAACATGTTCGTCGGCGACGGAGATCGGTTACGCGTTAGCGATGACGAGCCGAGCCGGGAAGAGCTGAAAGTTTTACATACCCTGATCAAAAAGGTTACCGAAGACATTGAAAAGCTGAGTTTTAATACCTGCGTCAGTGCCTTCATGGTGGCATCCAACGACCTGATCAAACTGAAGTGTAATAAACGGGCCGTGCTTGAACCGATGGTCCGGCTCATTGCTCCCTTCGCCCCCCACCTTTCGGAAGAACTTTACCGGGCACTGGGCGGTACCGAAAGCGTGCATTATGCTGCCTGGCCGGAATTCGAGGAGCGCCACCTGGTTGAAGATAGCATCACCTATCCGATTGCCTTTAATGGCAAAACTCGCCTGACGCTGGACTTTCCGGTGGAAGCATCCCGCCAGGATATCGAGGCCTCCGCCCGTGCGGATGCGCAAGTACAGGTATATTTGGAGGGTAAAGCCGTTCGCAAGGTTATTGTAGTACCTAAGCGAATGGTCAATTTCGTAGTGGGCTAGTAATAAGTGATCGGCGCGTATTTTGGCTTCCGTGAATACTTTCATAGAAAGCGATCTCCGGTTTGAGTTTCCGGAAAATTGGTCCGTCCGTAAGTTCGATCAGACGGCTGCCTACCGCAGTCTGAGCGGCTTCGGACTGAAGGGGGTCGACTTTTTATGCCTGGCTCCGGCCGGGGATCTCTGGCTCGTGGAGGTGAAAAATTTTCAGCGACGACTCGGCCGCGCTTTTACCCCCCGGCGCGGTCCAGACCACATAGCTAAACAGGTAGGTAAAAAATTTGTGGATACCGGACGGCTGATCCGGCTGATGGACCGGGCCATGCAAAGAAGGTGGTATGGTCGTCTGCTGTGGCTCTGGTCCCGGCTTTGGGGGGGGCTTTCAACGGCGGGTCACTATGGATTCTGGGCCGAAGCCAATCGGAGAGTGGCCGATCCCAGACGGGTGGTCTGCCTGCTGTGGCTGGAATTGCCGGACCGGGAGAATGATTATCTGATCACGGTACGGGACGCCGTGGAGGAAGAACTCGAACCCGGCGTACGATTAGTCGTAGCCGGATCGCAGACGGGGGAGAAGCTTCCCTTTTCCGTTACGCCAAAAGCTGCTACGCTATGAAACCTGCTTACGAACTGGACGATCTGGACCGCAAGATCCTGGCCCTGCTCATGGAAAATGCCAAGCGACCCTATACGGAGTTGGGGAGCAAGCTCTTCGTCTCCGGTGGGACCATTCACGTGCGCATGAATAAACTGATCGCCGCCGGCATCGTCCAGGGGCAAACCCTGGTCGTGGATCACACCCGGCTTGGCTACGACGTCAGCGCATTCCTGGGCATCTACCTCAAAGGAAGCGGACTATACGAGCAGGCCGCCGATTACCTGCGGGGCATACCCGAAATTGTATCCGCCCACTATACCACGGGCGTGTACAGCATTTTCGCCCGGGTGGTGTGCCGGGATACCGACCACCTGCGTGAGGTCTTGCAGCGTATTCAGGCTTTCGAGGGCATCCAGCGCACGGAAACCTTCATCAGTCTGGAACAAACGTTCGAGCGCCCGGTGCAAGTGGTCACTAATGAGGAGCTGGAAGAGCTACGTTCTACAGACGATCCAGTAGCACCTGACCGGCCAGGTAGGTAATCGCCTGCCCCGAGATGCGGACTTTTTTTCCGCGCATTTCACAGTACAGCCGACCACCCCGTGACGACAGCTGACGCGCCGTCAGCTTTTTCTTTTTCAGTTTCTTGGCCCATAGCGGAGCGAGAACCGTGTGGGCCGAACCGGTGACGGGATCCTCCTCGATTCCCTGGACCGGATAGAAGCAGCGGCTAACAAAATCCACCTTATTGCCGGGTGCCGTGACGATCAGGCCGCGCTGTTTTAGTTTGGCGATGATGTGGTGATTGGGTTTCAGGCTCTCGACCTGCTGTTGGTCTTCCAACACGACGATGAGGTCGTCAGTGCCTTCGTACACCGAGACCGGCTTCAGTCCGGCGAGCGCGCCGCGGACTTTTTTCGATGACTTGACCTTTTTTGGTTTGTCGGCCGGAAAGGTCATGGTGTAGGAGCCTTCGTCGGTGTCCGGGTCGACGGTGATGATTTCCCCTGCCTTGGTCTTAAAGCGTAGCCTTTCCAGATCTTTTCCACCGGACCGATACAGGACATGAGCGGCGGCAAGCGTGGCATGACCGCAAAGGCGTACCTCACTTGCGGGGGTGAACCACCGAATATCGAACTTCCCTTTGCCGCGGATGACCACGAAAGCCGTTTCGGACAGATTATTCTCCGCGGCAATTTGTTGCATGAGCTTATCCGAGGGGAATTCGGGAACGGGCACCACGGCCGCCGGATTACCGCCGAATAGCTTGTCGGTGAAGGCGTCAACCTGGTATAAAGGGAGATTATGCATAAACAATATTTAAAATAACTGATTAAACGCTGCAATTCAATCCATAGCCAACGTTTCATCGTACGGACTATGGGTGCTTAGAGTGACTATTTGGATGATTGACCGTCTAAATCTGTAGCTCTGCGGCGCATACATTCACTTTGATGAAGCCAAACTTATGAATTCTTACAATACACATCTCATGGATCACCTATTCCTACGGGAAGGGACAACCTATATTAAGATTCCCCTACGGGACATTCACTACATCCAGGCCGACGGCAACTACGCCTACATCCAGACCCGCGATAAGCGGTTTGCCATTAAGCGCAGCCTGGCTACGATAGCCGACGAACTGGACAGCACCCACTTCGTGCGGGCCAGCCGCGGACTCCTAGTCAATTTCGCCCAGGTCAAAAGCGTGAGTTTCGCGGACGGCGTACTACAGCTAGCCGACCAGCAGCTAAAAATGGGCAAGGCATACCATGCCGATATCAAAAGCCGCATGCCCCGTCTGTAGACATTGAACGTAGTTATGGGGTAGCCGTTCTCCCTCTGTGAGATTCATCGTGTACGACATCGAAGCCACCTGCTGGGAGGGACGCCCTCCTGGCATGGTGCAGGAAACTATTGAAATCGGTGCCTACGAGGTGAATGCCTTCGGGGAAGTCGGCAGCGCCTTTAGCCGCCTCATCAAGCCGATCCTTCATCCCCAGCTCAGCTACTTCTGCCGGCGGCTTACCCAGATCGAGCAATCGGATATCGACCGAGCGCGAGACTTTTCCCGGGTGATAGGGGCCTTTCGTGACTGGGTCACCGCCGAACCCGATCCCTACGTGCTCGCTGCCTGGGGAGATTTCGATCAGCGCCAGCTGCGACGCGATTGCGAGCTGCACGATCTCGATGACGGATGGCTGGAGCCCCACATCAATCTCAAGGCCCAGTACCGGGACCTACGCGGCCTTCCCAAAAAGCGTGGCCTGGCTTCCGCCGTGCGCCACGAAGGATTTGAATGGACCGGGGAGCAACACCGGGCGCTGGACGATGCCGAAAATACGGTCAAGGTCTTTCGCAAGTTGCTGGATATGTGGCGGTATTGAGAATATCCAACCTGGTCTGGGGCGGGGACTTAAATGCGACTCTCTCGGGTGGCAAACAAGTAGTCCGTTAAACGTAGTTTTGCCCGCCAGAATAGTCGTCTTATCGAACACGCTACCTCCCTGGTCCGAACGCGCTTTGCCGTTGCCCTGGCCTTTGCCATAAACGGTTTGGTTTATGCCAATTGGACCAGCCGTCTCCCCAGACTACAGGAAATCTACGGGATGGATAACGGGCAGACCGGCTTCGTACTGACGAGCCTCGCCATCGGATCCCTCATTGCCATGCCGCTGGCCGGATTTCTGATCGTCAAGAACGGTAGCCGTCGACTGGCCATCGCATCCACTATTTTGTTTATCGTTGCCGTCCCCCTGATGGGCTTCATGCCGGGGTATACCGCTCTACTTTTTCTCATGCCGTTGGTGGGGATTTCGACGGGTGTTATGGATGTGGCCATCAATGCCCAGGCGGTAGAAGTCGAAAAATTGTGGGGTACGCCGATCACTTCTTCCTTCCACGCCTTTTTTTCGGGGGGTATGTTCGTTGGAGCGGCAGTGGCGGCCGGATTTATCTGGGCAGGTCTCGATTTAGGCTTACACCTGGTGGCTATTTCGACGATCACCACGGGACTATCTCTGTTTGCCCTCCGGAATTTCTTGCGCGACGAGCCTGAATCAAGTTCTCAGGATGCCGGTGGGGGCAATCGATTTGGAATGGCCATCATTCTGTTGGGGTTGGCTTCGCTGTGTACCATGATAGGTGAGGGAGCCATGGCCGACTGGACGCCGCTGTATATGACCCGCGTCACGGGCAGTGCCGAAGCGATCGCCCCCTTCGGACAGGCGGCCTTCAGCGGGGCTATGCTGGTAGGGCGCAGTTTTGGAGACAACATCCGCGGGAGAGTTGGCTCTCGCCTGGTCGTTGCCGGCGGAGCCTTACTCGCCCTCTTCGGTGTGATGGCCGCGATTCTGTACCCTACACCGGTGATTGCGATTGCTGGTTTTGGATTGGTGGGGTTGGGATTGTCGAATGTGATACCCGTGCTGTTTAGCCAGGCCAGCAAGTTGCCGGGTTTGCGATCCGGGGTGGGCATCAGTTCGGTCAGTACGATAGGCTACAGTGCCTTTCTGTGGGGGCCGCCGGTTATCGGGTTCGTATCGGATTACCAAAATGCACTGCTGCCCGGCGGAATAGGTCCCTTCGACGGAGTAGTGGGTTTACGGGTAGGCTTGGGGGTAGTCGCCGTGTTGATGTTTCTGCTGTTCGTTCTGTCCGTCGGTTACCTGAGGGTGAAAGATTAGCGCTTGGGCCAGGTCTGAGGGCAGCGATCGGATCCAGGTCCAATTGCAGGTATTTTGTATTTGGACTTTTGGGGAAGGTTAAGGGCTATACATAGAGCGAATGCACGGTCCATCCCGGCGGGGGGAGTAAATTCTTACTAGCTTTATCCGGCGGGTACGGTATTCCTGGGCTTTTCCATACATTTGTGGTTGCTAACGACGAAAAATTGACCAATGAAATTCAGCATAGACAAACAGGACCGCTACAGTGTCATCAAGCCGGAAGAAGATAATCTGAACTCCGCCGTAGCGCCTCAGTTAAAGTCCGAGTTTGTCATCCTCGCGAACGAGGGTATCAGTAATCTTATCCTCGATCTGAGCGGCGTGAAGTACGTGGACTCTTCGGGTCTGAGCGCCATTCTAACCGCCCGCCGCCTGTGGAGTAACCTGGGCAGCTTCGTAGTTACGGGAATCGAGCACCCGGCCGTCAAACGCCTGGTCGAGATCAGTAAAGTCGATACGGTACTGACCATCCTGCCCACCATGAGTGAAGCCGTCGATTTCATCTTCATGGAAGAATTACAACGCGATATGCAAGCCGAGCCCGGCGAAGAATAACCGACGCTACGGTGCGCTTTGAAGTAACGGTCCTGGGGACCAACGGTGCCTTGCCCGGTCCCCGCCGCCACCCCTCCGGTCATTTTTTCCGCAGTGAAACCACGGATATCCTCATCGACTGCGGCGAGGGAACCCAAATGCGTCTGCAAGACGCCGGCCTGGGAATGGGGCGGTGCCAACTGATCCTCATTACGCACCTGCACGGCGACCACTACTTCGGCCTGCCCGGTCTGCTCACCAGTCTGGCCCTGAACGGGCGTACCGATGGTCTGCGCATCATCAGCCCGCCCGGACTACGCGCCCGGATTGCCCCGTTGCTGGAACTGGACCGCTACGGCCTGCCTTTTGATGTAACCTTCGAGGAACGGTCCGCCAATGGCTTGACAAAGCTGATTTCTGCGGACGACGTTGATATCTATGCCTTTCCGCTTCGCCATCGGATCACGACCAATGGGTATGTGATCCGGGAGCGTCAGCGGGAATCCAATATGGTCAAGGAGGCAATCGACCAATACGCCATCCCCTGGCAACAAATCGCGGAGATTAAAAGAGGGGCGGACTTCATCACGGATGCGGGCGAACGCATCTCGAATGCCAGCCTTACCGTACCCGCACCACCGCCACGCTCGTACGCGTATTGCTCGGATACGGAATATTTCCCTGAACTGGCCGAATGGGTCAGGGGAGTGAATCTGTTATACCACGAAGCGACCTTCCTGGATGAAATGGCCGCGGAGGCACGGGAGCGGGGGCATTCCACGGCAAGGGAAGCCGCACTAATAGCAAAAGAGGCAGGCGTAGGGAGACTGGTCCTGGGACATTTCAGTGCCCGATACACCGATACCAGCGATCACGAACGGGAAGCCCGCTCCGTATTCCCCCAATCGGCTGCCGCCCGCGATCTGTACCGGTACACCGTTCCCTATGCCGGACGGAATTAGCCGCCGCGATCGAATTACCATGATTTGGCTAAATTGCCCCCAGAACAATCGAATCATGCGTAATTACCTTCTTCTATTTATACTCGTTGCCGGATATTCGGTCCAGGCCCAGATCTCCGATCCGAAGGCCACGGAATTCTATGAGCCCGTGCCCCCCAAAGTAAAGCCAGGCGCTCAGCTTGGCGAGGCTCCGGAGGATGCCATCATCTTGCTCGGAAGTGGTGCCGATGCAAGCGAATGGGTAAGCTCGAGTTCCGGTGGGGACGCCGAATGGAATACCGAAGGCGACGCGCTGGTGGTCAAGCCCGGTGCCGGTAACATATCTACCCGGCGCAAATTTGGCGATATGCAACTGCACGTGGAGTGGCGTAGCCCCAACGAGCCCGGCAAAGAAGGGCAGGGTAGGGGCAACAGCGGCATCTTTCTCCAGGACCGCTACGAAGTTCAGGTGCTGGAAAGCGAAGGCAGCGACACGTACACCAACGGCCAGGCCGGCTCCATCTACAAGCAAACGCCCCCTCTCGTCAATGCGCTTAAGCCGATGGGGGACTGGCAGTCCTACGATATTATCTACACGGCTCCCCGCTTCAACGCCGACGGTATCCTGATTCGTCCGGCCTACGTCACCCTACTCATGAATGGCGTGGTGGTACAGAATAACTTCGAAATAAAGGGCCCAACGGAATACATCGGATTACCGCACTACGTAGCCCACGGCGATGACGTCATTACCCTGCAGGACCACAGCAACGAGGTCGCCTACCGGAACATCTGGGTACGGGAACTCTAGGAGGAACCGGCTTGCGCGTCCTGATTTGTCCCGACAAGTTCAAGGGAAGCCTCACCGCCCGCCAGGCTGCCCGAGCTATTGAACGGGGGGTACATCGCGCCTTGCCCAGGGCGGATGTGGAACTTCTGCCCCTCGCCGACGGCGGGGAGGGCAGCATGGAATTACTCGGTAAGGCCTACGGCTTACGCAAACGGAAACTTACGGTTGCCGGTCCCCTGCGCAGGCCGGTAGAAGCGGCATACTATCTTGGAGCAGGTAGAGCCGTCATTGAAACGGCATCGGCCTGTGGCATGCAACATGTACCTGCGCCGAGGCGTAACCCGGAAAACACCACTACCGTCGGCGTAGGTACCCTGCTCGACGACGCGCTCGCCCGCGGCGCCACGGAGATTACCTTGCTGCTCGGGGGGAGTGCGACCAATGATGCCGGAGCGGGCATGGCCGCCGCCCTGGGCTTCCGATTCTTTACCGCTGAAGGCTACGAGATCGTACCTATGGCCGGAACACTTGGACGAATCGCGCGGATCGACGTGCGGGATCGTCATCCGGGATTGGCTGGCGCTACGATCACCGCGCTTTGCGATGTCGACAATCCGCTGTTAGGTACCGAAGGAGCAACCTATACCTACGCTCCACAGAAGGGGGCGGCTGTCCCACGCCTGCCTGAGCTGGAAGCGAGTATGCGGACCTTTAGTGAAATTATGGCGCGAGATCTCGGCCGTTCCGTTACCGATGTTCCGGGGGGCGGCGCCGCCGGGGGCTTGGGTGCGGGAGCCGTGGCGTTTTTAGGCGCCGATTTACGAATGGGCGCCGCTACCATCCTGGAAGCGTTGGACTTTCAAAAGGCCGCTCGGCGGGCCGATCTGGTATTTACCGGTGAAGGTTCGCTGGATCGGCAAACGGCCCGGGGGAAAGTGGTTTCGGAGGTTATTGCATCCGGTCGGCCGACGGTAGTCGTGTGCGGCCACGCCGCGGTTTCGGCTAAGGACATCGGTGCAAAGGCCGTGATCTCGCTGGATATATACCCAGAGTTGCCGCTCACCGAAAAATTTACCCGGGCGGCGGAGTTGATCGAGGAGCAAGTATTTCGCTACTGCCGGGACCACGGGCCGGCATTCAAGTAGCAGGAAGATTAGGGCGTCGGAGCGCAGGTAATGAAACGTCCACCGGAGGGCAGGCAGCTGACGGACCTTTATCCCGGTGAACCGTCTGCCGCCACGCACTTGTTAGGTGGTAAATACATCTTCTATGCGATTCCTCCTTTCTCTCGGCTTGCTCGTACTGCTCGCCTGTAATTCGACGTCCCAAACCACGGTCAGCAGTTCCGATACGGCCTCCAGCGTGGAACCTAATATGCCCGCTTATCGCTACGATCCGCCAACCGACGGTACCGTCGAGGAACTCGATACCACTACCGATTACTGGCGGGAGATCCTGACCAATCAGGAATTCAACGTTCTGCGCCAGGACGGAACGGAGCCCAGTTTCAGCAGCCCGCTTAACGATAATAAAAAAGCCGGCGTTTATGCCTGCCGTGCATGTGGCCTGCCGCTTTTCAGCAGCAGCACGAAGTTTGAATCCGGGACCGGCTGGCCCAGTTTTTACGAGCCCATCGATGCCAAGTACGTAGAAGAAGAGGTCGACCGTCGCTACGGCATGGAACGCACGGAAGTTAGCTGCGCCCGCTGTGGCGGACACCAGGGGCACGTTTTCCCCGACGGCCCCCAGCCTACCGGCCTGCGGTACTGCATCAACGGGGTAGCGCTGAACTTCGTTCCCGAGGCTGATCTGTAAGTCGTATATTTGCCGCCCGCCCGCCGTTCTGGCCAGGCATAGCCCCATAGTTCAAGGGATAGAACGTTGGTTTCCTAAACCGAAAATGCAAGTTCGAGTCTTGCTGGGGCTACTTTTGTGTTAAGACCCCGATGGGGGTGAACACTAGGGTAGGGAGTTAGCTTTTAGATTTATATTGTGCCTTGCCCGATAATTAACATTGTTATTATCATCAGGCATCCTAAACAAAGCTAACTAACTACCTATGAAAAGACTTTTACTCCTCGGCTGCACGCTGGCCATGCTTTTTGCCATACCCTCCGTTGCGCTCGCTCAAGATTCGACGACTCCCTGTGATGTCGCCAGTCGTCAAAACGCCCTGGCTTACTTCCGCAGCAATCGTAACAACACGGTTGTTATTGAAGTGGGTGAAACCTACAACATCTGCCTTAACAAGCTTAACCCCAACTCGCTTCGCTTTGCGACAATTAATAATGTCGAAGAGGCCGGACAGGGTGCCGTCGGTCGTTTTCAGTACTACGATACGCGCGTTCTGGAAGACGAGTTCGATATAGAAGAAGACAATGGTACCGGGGCACGCTCGGTTATACTCGAACAGGGTTTGAACGGTATCAGCATCACCGCGACCGCCCAGGGTACCTTCGAGCTCAGCACCGGCGGTTTCCGCAATCCCTTTACTCCCAGGCAAAAGGAGCTGCCGAACGTCTCCGTGCAGTTTGCCGTTGTCGCAGCCAATTTGCCGGTCAACTGGACCAAGGATCTGGCCTACGAGCCATTTGGTGAAAACGTTAAACTGACTTGGTCCGTTTCCGAGCAAGTTGATGTTTCCGGGTACGAACTGGAGCGTATGCTAGAAGGCGGGATCTTCGAAAAAGTCGCCGACGTAGCCTACCGGGAAAACGGAAGCCTGGAAGTAGACTACTCTTCCGTAGTGTCCTGGCCCGCCAGCAGTGCTTACTACCGCGTCAAGCAGTTGGACTATGCCGGTACCTATGATTACAGCAACGTCGTTTTCGTGAAAGGCAACGACAACGCCGTACAGCAATTCTCGATGTTCCCCAATCCTGCATCAAATACCGTACGCATGTCAGTACCGAAAGACATCCGTAGCGTGGACCTCATCTCCGCTTCCGGTCGACTGGTACGTTCCTACACCGCTGCCGAGGTTAGCCGGGAAGGCATGGACGTCAGCCAGGTTTCGGCCGGGGTCTACCTTGTTCGCTCTGTTTCGGCGGAAGGACCTACGAAGACCCAGCGTTTGGTGGTAAATCACTAGTACCCAAGATCTTTTCACATTTCCGGAGAGCCCACTTGCCATTGGTACGTGGGCTCTTTGCATTTGGTAGGGATCGTTGACGAATATTGAAGCATTGGCGCGGCACCACTGAATGCTCCCTAGTTCTGATGAATTTGCACATTCGAAGCGCATTCCGCTGCCAGAACGGCCAAAAGTCGAATACGGTCAAGGTTATATTGTGGCGACACAAATTGGCAAATCCAAACTTTGCTTTGCATGCCATCAACCAAGACACTATGATTAGACAAACTACACTAGTATTTCTCTGTATTTACTTCATGCTATCCGTTTCTGCCGTAAGCGCTCAGAGTGTGCCTGGTAATCCTTGTGATAACACAAATGCATCCAAGATCAACGATTACTTTAACGATAATAGATTCGATACCATCCGTCTGAATATTGGAGAACCCTACGGCAGATGCCTGACCAAGAACAATACGACTAACAGACGAACCTTATCATTTATTCGTGTGGAGGAGCAAGGTGAAGGTGCCATAGGAAGTCAATATATTTACCAACCAGGTCTGGGTACGCGTGTTATAAATATTCAGGAAGCTGGAGGACCCGCGCCTACTGCTTACATTGTCCCGGCTAATGTGGACGTCGGTTACGCTTTCGTATTTAATGAGCCGGGAATTTTCACCTGGAGAAGTGATTTACAGAAATACGATGGGGACGGTAATCCCGACGGGTTCCAACGTCGAGGAGTTACATTTAAAATCAGCAGTACCGCCGCACCGGTAAGCTGGACGAAAGACTTAACTTACCGACCTCTCGGGGAGTCTATTGAGCTAAACTGGTCAGTAGTTGACCAGATTGATGTATCCGGGTACGAATTGGAGCGCTCAGTCGAAAATAAACCATTTACCAAGATTGCTGAAATTTCTTATCAGGAAAACGGCAGTCTTGAAGTAGACTATTCAATTGCTACCCCTTGGATAGACCAAGGTGCCTACTACCGCATCAAGCAACTTGACTACGCCGGTACCTTCGACTACAGCAACGTGGTCTTCGTTCCGGGCAATGACGGAGCCCGGCAGCAGTTCAAAATGTTCCCCAACCCCGCCACCGACTTCGTCCGGGTATCCTTGCCGGAAGACATTCGTTCGGTCGACCTGATCTCGGCCTCCGGCCAGGTCGTTCGCTCCTATTCCGCCGCCGAAGCGAGTCGCGAAGGACTGGACGTCAGCCAGGTCTCCGCCGGTATGTACTTTGTACGCCCGGTCGGCGACTCCGGCGCTGCAAAACCGCAGCGCTTGGTCGTGAATCACTAAATTCCCGGTAGCGAATAATCTCCGCGGAGAATAGCCTTTCGACAGCCCATGCAACTTGCTTGCATGGGCTGTCGCTTTTATATAGTCGAGATCTACACATGCACTCGAACGCGCTACATCGGCTACATTTTCGCGGCTTGACTTTAGGTTGCAGAAGACAGCTCAATTATTAGCAACCCAATTTCTCCTTCTGGTGTACGTAGTTTTGGGACTAGCATAAAGAAGGGCCACAATTATAAAACTTTAGAAATGTAGGAGTCAAGCAAGCAATAATATTGCGCCATCACAGCAGATCTCGTGGTATAGAGATCAGTGAATTTTATGGCTTGCTAACTACTACTATGAAACGACTTTTACTCAGCAGTATCCTGGTATGGATGCTGGGCAACATGCTTACAGCACAGGAAACTTGTGCGATCATCGGTGGCACTTCGTCTTCTAATATGGAAGAAGTGCTAAAGCAATTCCCTGCCGGTAGTCCCGGGAGCGCGGAATTAGGCGGGGGATTTTCCGGTTGCAGTAATCCGCCGACTGGAGGGGGGGGCGGGAATAGAGTTACCTTAAATATTAAGCAATTTGCGGGTGAAGGAACTATATTAACTGTAAAGATTTATAAGGGTAATACGGTATCGAACCTGAAGCTTGACGAAACCTATCTTTTTCAGCAAAATTCACCCGAGCTGAATTATCTATTTGGTGTCAATTCTGCTTACGGAATAGAAGTGACTTACGGAGCTGCAGGCACCTCATTCGAATATCGCGCTTATAAAGCCAGTAGTACAGGCGATTTTACTACCGTCAACATTCTCGCTGCCGCGCCCGTTTCATGGATTGATCCGCTTACCTTCAACCCCAAAGGTGAGCAACTGACGCTCCAATGGTCCGTAGCCGATCAAGTCGACGTTGCAGGCTACGAACTAGAGAAGATGGTGCCGGGGGGCGCCTTCCAAAAGGTAAGTGACATTGCCTACCGGGAGAACGGGGCGCATAACGTCAACTATTCCGTATCTACTGCCTGGCCTGTACGGGGTACCTATTACCGCATCAAGCAACTGGACTACGCCGGTACCTTCGATTACAGCAACACGGTCTTTGTAAAAGGAAGTGACGAATCCGTACAGGAGTTCCATATGTTCCCGAATCCGGCGACTGACTACGTGCGGATGTCCGTGCCAGATGGCATCCGGAGTATCGACCTGATCTCCGTATCTGGACGGGTGGTCCGTTCTTACGCGGCGGCCGAGGTCAATCGGGAGGGTATGGATGTCACCGCGGTAGCGGCCGGGGTGTACCTGGTGCGGCTCGTTGGGGAGGTTGGCAATGCCAAGACGCAGCGGCTGGTGGTTCACCATTAGCAATTCAAAACCTCCGGAACCAATCAACAAGGGCCCGCGTCGGTGACGTGGGCCCTTGTTAGTGTAATATCGATATCCATTAGTTGCACAAAGCTACTCGGATCGGTGCCCCCATGTTTCATATAAGGGGTCGCCCTTGCTGCTGAAGCCCATATGATGCCATTCGTTATTGCGGATCTTGTAATCGAAGCTGAGTTGATCGCCCACACGCTCCGGATCCCGGCTGAAGAACTCGATCTTTTCAATGTATTGCGGGGCCGTGGAGGTGTACGTACCGCCACCGGTGCCAAGCATCTCCTTTGTCTCGGTATTGTAGGCAATCCACTGGAAGCGGGAACCGGATAGTATTTTCATGGTGCGGCGCGGTCCAGTAGGAGTACGGCGACGCATCTCTCCGTCCTGTTTGCGGCCGGTGATCTGCCACGCTCCGGCCAGGGGGCCTTCCCCATCATCGACGCGTTGCCATACCCGGTTGCCGTTGAATACGAGGAGGTGGTCGTTGACGATGTACCCCATTCCCTGATCCTGCCCGACGTTCGCCGGGGTAGAACTATCCCATTCGTAATGGATGAGAAAGCTGTCTGAGGTAGTTTCATACGAGCCACCTAAGGTGCTGATGAATTGCTGGTTGTCTTCATTGTAGGCGGTCATCACGAAGTAGCCATCCTGGATGATCATGCTAAGTTGATTGGTTGCCCCGTCGCCCGTTTCGAAGGTGGTCGACCACGCTCCGTCAATATCGGCATCCGATGTTTGGGCGAAGCCTACGACCGGGGCCAGGGATAGTAGAAAGACAAGTAATTTCATTACGGTAGTTTGTTACCGCGAAACGCCGGGGGTACGCGCATCGTTGTATCTTTGTGTACAAACATTTGTTATCGTGGATGCTATCTATAGATAACGAACGTATCCTCGCAACCGAATTCCCCGCACCACATTCCATATATATGGGACTACGAAAAAAAGCACGTCTGATCATCTACCGCTTCCGCGAACGCGGACTGGAGGTATTTCTGACGCAGCAATCGGAGGAGTGGGGGCTTCCCGGCGGGGATCTCAAAGTTGATAATCCGGACCTGATCAGCCTGGAACCCGCCGAAGACCGGGAGGAAGCGATTGCCGTTGAGGGCGATTGGCACGAAATCCCCAGTCTAAAGCAAATGCTGTACGAGGACGCCGGCGAAATTAAAGAGCGGCTGAAAGAACTGGAATCCGGCACCTTCCTTACCATCAAGGATGCCCTGAAAAACCGGCTTAGTCCCGGACAAGTGCAGTTCCTACGCGAACTCGTGGAAGTCGTTACCGATCGTAATTCGGTTCGGGACATCTAATCGTCAGAATCCCGGTACGGAATAGCGGTTGCCAATCTGTATTACACCTGCGCTCCGCCGCCCTTTTCCTGTAGTTATCGACGGCCGTTCTCGTTATGGCGTTATTGGTGCCGTCGAATAATACGCTTACATCGCTGGTAGGAAAATCCGCTCCCACGGGGGGGCGGTTCACGTTGATTTCGCTGCCAGTTTCGGGCTTAACCCGGAGATAATAGTCGAGTACCGGTACGGCACTTTTGTCGGCCACGTAAGGATAGCGCCCGGCCCACGCAGCCAATTCCCGACTGTCGCTGAAGCGATAGGGCCGAATTACGGCGCGGTAGATATTGGTACCGCCTAGCGCCACGACCGTCATGAGGACGTAAGCGATGCGTTGCCAACCGGAAAGACGGCGGAAGATATATGCAGCACAAAGAGCCGTGAACAGCCAGACGCCTGGCAGGGCAAACAGCATGAGCCGATCGATGAGCGTGTAGAGCTGCAAAGATGATGCGAGGGTCACGATCCCCAGTGGCGCCAGCAGCCAGGTGTACCTGCGCAGCTCGCCTACGAAGATGCCGGTAAGGGCGGTGACGGTTCCCCACACCAGAGCTACAACGGTAAATCCGAAGAATAAACGCAGGAGGTAATAACTCAAGCGGAAAGCGTGGCGAAAGGATGCAGCGTCGTGGGGCAGGGGCATGAAGTACTCCGCGTGAAAATCATTCAGGTACGAGGAGCCCACCGACGGACTCAAAACGAGCGTATACAGGATTCCGAACGATCCGAGCCACGTCAGTATAATCAGTGACCACCGCCAATCTTGGCGTAACCGGCGCAGCCCGATTACGGCCAGCACGAACACCGAGGGGAGCGAGAGCCAGGGAAGTACAACGCCGGCGACCGTCCAGGCTAACCACTGCCCGTTGGTCCTTCGAATCTCCCACGCGAGCAGGCAGGCGGCTACGGCGAGATCAATGCCGTAGGGCTTGAATTCGGTTACGTAGCGGAGGACCGTAGGATTGGTAAAGAGAAGCCCGAGCGGTAGCAGCGTCCATACGCCGAGATGCAGGGATCTGCACGCGGCGTAAAGGGCGGCCACGCTAATTAATCCACCCAGCAGAGCGGGTAAGCGGAGCACGTACTCGTGGTAGCCAAATACCCCGGCAAGTGCTTTTGTCAGTATGAGATAGAGGGGGGGCGCGTACTGCTCGTGGTCGAGAGGTAGGAAGAGTTCCCCGACGGACCGATCGTATAGGTTACGGGCCAGATTGGCCTCATCCAGGAAGATCGGTCGGTTGTACCCGTAGGTGATACCCCACAATACTAAGCCGCAGGCCAGTAAGGCCAGCAGCGCCGGACGGTAGTAGGGGAGGGCTGGTCGAAGCACGGAGCGAAGGTATAAAAACGACAAAAGCCGCTTCTCCGGGGAGAAGCGGCTTCGTCTCGTTCGAGCGGATGACCAGGTTCGAACCGGCGACCTCAACCTTGGCAAGGTTGCGCTCTACCAACTGAGCTACATCCGCGTCTGCTGGCTGCTCAGCCATGCTTTATTTCTAAAGCGGTGCAAATATAGGGCGATGCAAGGCATTTAGCCAAGTGTATCCGAAAGAAATTTGTGCGCCAAAGCATCCTTCTTGACCTGACCTCGGGCGGTAGGCTGATCCCCAGTGACTTATGGAAACCACCTTCCGCCAGGAAATGTCGGCGCTGGTAATTACAGCTGGTAGTGAAAGGTAGCGAGGAAGTAACGTCCTAAGCCGTTACTCTGCGTTTCGGTCGTGACGAATGCCTGGGCTTGCCGGTTAATGACCAGGTTATTGTTGAGCAGATCGCGACCCGTGATCCTAAAGTAGTGCTGGGCTTTCTTAAAGGGACGTATTTCCAGGGCAGCCTGCAGGTCGGGAATATTGGTCGCATTGGCAAAGCTCGCGGCTTCGAAGATGCGGTACAGGAACTGCGTCTCCAGGCGCCAGACGGGTGAAAACTCCAGTTCCACCTGGGTGACGATGTCGTGCGTGACGGTGACGATGTCTACACTCTCGTCGTCGTCGAATTTGTTTACGCTATGCGCATAGGTGTATCCCGCCTTGATGAACGACTTGGTATTCAGTTCCGTGGTAAGGTCGACACTACCGCTGGTATTGCGGGAGGTATTGGTGCGGGCTACGCCGTCCACGAAACCCTGCCCGACGCTACCGTTGGTTTGCGCGTTGGCCCGTAGTTCTCCGTTCATAAAGGCCATCCCGATAACGGAGCCCAAATAGACGTTGTTGGACCAGGCGTGGCTGACGTTGACGGTCTGGTAGATTTGCTGATTAGGGGTAAAGGTCAGACTGTTGCCGAAGGCGTTGTCGGTGTAGGAACCGCCGACGTTAGCATTCAGGGAGATAGCGCGGAACTGATCGTTAAACCACATACCGCTCCACAGACTATGCTGTACCGCGGGATCGAGGTCGGGGTTTCCAACGGAGACCCGTCCGGTCACGGAAGGTCGCGCGATGGTTTGAAGCTGGTTAACTGACGGGGCCTGCGCGTCGGCGCTATAGTTAAGGTAAAGGTTGGCCTTACCGGCCTGTACGCGCCACCGTGCACTGGGGAGTAGATAGGTATAGTCGCGCATGTAAGCCGTATCGCCGGAAATATCCAGTTGGTCTTGTTCGACGTCGACGCCGACTTGTACGTTGTTGCGCTCCCCGTAACTGAGCACGAGGTTGGTTCCCGCCCGATAATTACTCCAGCCGCGGGTAAGGAGGTTGGTTGTTTGATTGCCCTCATCGAGACGGAAGCGGTAGTCGCCTTCGTCGCGGTCGTAACCTCCTCCGATTTCGGTTTCCCAGCGCAGTTTTTTCGATAGCGGTTCGGTGTAGTCAATTTCCGCGTCTACCGCGAGGCTGTTCGTGCGACGGTTTTGAATCTGGGTACCGTTCTGAAGGGAACCGGGAATAAAGATGTCCTCATCAGATTCATCCAGCCCGTCCACGATTACGCGTAGGTCGGACTGATCTTCGCGGTAGGAGGCTTCCGCGTTTGCGCCAAAGGTGCGGCCCTTTTTGCCCGGAAGGCGGCGGTTGTAGCGGAAGTCAAGGTCGCCGCTGGGTACTTGACCGTCGTTAATATCATTGACGGTATAGGTCTGGGATGCGCCGGTCGCATTCGTGACCTTGGTCACCGCGCTGCTTATATTATCGTTGCCGGAGAGGGTGCCGGAGCCTTCAATACTGAGTCGACTGATGGTGTCCAGATCGTGTTCGTATTCAAAACCCAGGGAATGGCTGTAGCGGCCGAGGGCATCGGTTTGATCGGAGAGGATGGTCCGCTCATTATCGGTGCGCGTAAAAGCTTGCCGCTCGGTTACCATTTGGGTTTGCTGGCGGTCGAAGAGGGTATAATTCATTGTGAGCTGACCGTTTTCGCCCACCGTCTTTCCGTAGTTGATGCCCGCCGCAATGCTTCGGTTTTGGCCCGGCGTCTGGCCACCGTCGTAAAACGGAAGTCCCCCGCCGCCGGTGCTGAACCAGCTGCCGCGCCCGGAATTCTGGTTAAAGCTCATCAGCTCGTCGCCGGAAAAGCCTACGCGGTTGACGTTATTGATCGTGCCGAGAATACCGAGCTGGGTGGCGTCGCTGATTCGGAATAGCTTACCACCCGCATCATAGCGCAGGTCGTCGTCGCCAGCCGCCACGCCGCTTCCCCCGTAAAGTTCCCCGAAAAGTTTAGCCTTAAATTCCTCGTTCATTTCCAGGTTGACGGTGGTGTTCTCCTGGCCGTCGTCGATTCCGGATATCTCTTCGCTGTCGGATTTCTGGTCAAAAACCTCGACGTTCTTCAGGGCCTTCGCGTCGAGATTTTGCGTGACGAGGCTGGCGTTGCCGGCGAAGAAGGGTTTGCCGTTGATCATTACCTCCTGAACGGGCTTGCCCCGCCAGGTAAGCTGCCCGCTGGCATCAATGCTCATACCGGGCAGGCGGCGCAGGAGATCCTCCACTTTGGCATTCTCACCGACGGCGAAGGCCGCCGCGTCGTACAACATGGTATCCCCTTTCATGCGGATGGGGATCCGGTCGGCGGTCACCTGGACGCCGCTCAGTTCATAACCGGAAGGGTAGAGTACGATCTCTCCGAGGCCGAGGTACTGGTCGCTTTCGGAAACCGTGACTTCCTGGTCGGGCCGCTCGTAGCCCAGAAAGGTTACCCGTAGGAGGTATTCTCCCGCGGGTACTTTTTCCATCAGGAATACCCCCTTGTTGTCGGTCGTTCCGAAAGACGTCAATAGGGTATCGGACGTCCGCAGCAGGATCGCGTTGGCACCGGGGAGCGTCGTACCCGTGGTGTCGACAACGGTAGCACTGATATCGGATTGCGCATGGATCAGGCCGCTGCCAATAAGCAGCAGAAAGAATAAATAGTGTCTCATTATACTGGGTGGTTTAAGGGGATTCAGGTAACTTACCATTGTCGTTCCCATCCGCGTTGGCGCCGTTCCATTACTTCCTGGCGCTTGGCGGCGATTTTTTTGAATTTCTCCCGGCTGATTTTATCTCCTTCGCTGGGTTTGTCCAACTTGAGTTCAGCCGGGTTTGGCTGCATGGTTTGCATCGTATACTCAGTGAAGCTGCCCTCATTCTGGACTTTCAGATAAACGATAGCCCCGGGCAGTCCGCCGTAACCCTGCGGGCCCACGCCCAGGGGGATGGTTTCCGTGAAGTAGGCAGTCAGGGTGTCGCCCTGCTCCGATACCGCGTAGGCAACCTTGCTAGGCAGGGTGTAGGCCATGTTGGCGCGCTGATTGTCGGGTACTTCCCACTCGGGGCGGAGCCATTTATCCTCCATAATGAAGGTGCGATCCATGATTTGCCGCTGATCGGTCACCATACTATCGGTGATGCTCGTATAGTAAACGTCCGGATTTTCGGTCTGCCGGCCCATCCAGCCGCGCCGGTCGTTAGGATCTACTTTTTGCTGGACTTGCTGATAGCTGAAAGCTTCATCATTAAAGGTCAGGCGGCCCGTTCGGTCAAAAGCGCCTTCTTCCTTAAGCTTTTCCATCCGCTTTTTCTGATCGAGGGACATCCCATCCCACAGTTGGACATCCCGGTGCTCGAGGTAGTCAATGGTGCCGTGCGTGATCTGACCGTGTACCCAAGCGGAACTGAGTGCCAGCGAAATAGTAAAGAATATGATTCTGAGGGGCATATAACAAATTCAGTTTGTTACAATTTAGGACTTAGGATGCGGAACCTTCGGTCAGTGGCGTGTCTAATCGACGATTGGGCCTAATTGCTGGATGGTTGGCCACCACCGGCGGTGAAAAACTGGAAATCTGAACTCCCGCCGGCCCGCTATCCAAGGGACGGTGCCTGTCCCTGCCGGGTTGCATTCTGCCCTCGAGAATGCGATCATTGCCGAATAAACTGCCTGGTCGAGGAAGGCTTCCGGGCCTGAAACTTGTCTTGCAAGGTGTAGAACCGGTCCCCGGAAACCCGCTTTCCTTCCGTCGGTGGTGAAAGGTCCGGGTTTTCGGTACTGAGCGTCAGGTTGGTAGCCCGATATCGGGTACAGGATTCATTCCGGCAGACATCCAGCTGGAGGATGGCTCCCGGCAGTCCGTAGTAATTTCTCGGGCCGAATGCTAGGGGCAGGGCAGGGGCGTACGCCGCCGTCAGGCTATCGCCCCGCGCCGTAGTGGCCGTAGCCGTCTTCAGCTGGAATCCCAGCGTAGCATCGGAAGCCGGAATGGTGGATTCCTGCAGCATCCAATTAATCTCCGGTACCGATCCGTCATGTAGAAATAACTGGTCGGCAATCGCTTCCTGATTAAGGTAGGTATCCCGCTGGGTGTCGGTATAGAACACCTCGGCGTCGGTCTGGGCACTAAGGATGGTCACGGTCATTTCGCCATTCTCAAGTGTTTGGTCCGGTTTCTCTATCTGCCGGAAAACATATGCGTCCGGACGGAAGGTGAGGGTGTATTGCTTATCAAAACCACCGCCGGCACTGAGGTCGCGTAGCATCTTGGCGACCTCGTCCGTCTCGGGCGCCGCATCCTCCGGGGGCGTCATCTTGAAAGTGGGGGAAGCGGTGTAGGTAACGGTTCCGTACCGGACCTGCGACCAGGCAAGGGCCGGCAAAAGCGCTGCGGTACACAACAACACGAACGATGAATAACGGAGGGGAAAACGCATAGTATCTCTTTTGATTGGCCCAAAGGTCTACCGGCCCACCGGCGAAACCGGTTAACCCACGCGTAATAGGGTTAATTAAGGTTAATGGGGTAGCGCAGGGCAGGGGGAAGCCTTTACCTTGCCCCTATGACTCGCCTGGCAGCCTCCTTCATCCTTGCCACCTTGTTGGTTATCGGATTGCTTTCCGCTTACCTGCGGGAATCGTACGTGGACGCCCGCGATTTGCTGGTCGAGCGCATCGATGCCGAACTCAATCAATTGAGCACGGATAATCTGCTCCGGCAATTACGGTTCTTCAAGTCCAGTCAGCCAGACTCGGTACAGCTCGATACCCTGATCGAATTCAGATCGTTATCGGTGAGTGGCGATGTCCCCTCCGGTCAGGATGACATGGACGTCACCGTTCGCTTCTTCGATACGACCGATCAGCCCGCTGTATTATCAGACCGCGCCGATAACCCCTTTTCGAAGATCACCCGTCACCTCACGGTAAATAGCCAAAAGTTGTCACCGCACCTGGATAGCCTGGGGGAAGTCTACCAAGTGGTGCTTCGGCAGTTCCCTTCCCGTACGGAGGCAACAGCGGAGCACGCGCTGATCGTGCGTCAGCAGGTTAGTCTGTTATCGTCCGGGGCTGGAGGCAATGGCCCGGTGATCGGTATGGTGGATTACCATATGGCCGTCCTGAGAAGCCTGGGTTTTGAAATACTGTCCTCCTGTTTACTATTGATTGCGCTCGGGTTTGCCGCGTATAGC
This sequence comes from Lewinella sp. IMCC34191, assembly GCF_003390935.1. Taxonomy (GTDB): domain Bacteria; phylum Bacteroidota; class Bacteroidia; order Chitinophagales; family Saprospiraceae; genus Neolewinella. The sequence continues at coordinate 648,373 of NZ_QNQZ01000001.1, forward strand.
GCTTTTCGTAGCCTGCGCCTACACCGTCGACAACTGGCTGACCGGGAGGCCTTACTGGCCAATCTATCCCACGAACTGAAAACGCCCATCGCCGCGGTGAGCGTAGCACTCGAAGCGCTGGATCGCTTCGGGGCGGACACTCAACCGGAGCGCCGACGGGAATATATCGAGCTGAGTCGTCAGGAATTAAGTCGCCTGGATAGACTAGCCGATTACGCTATCGGTGCGCTGAAGCTGAAAAGTGGCGATGGTCAGACGGACCGGGTACCGGTTGACGTACCCAAAATGGCCCGGGAAATTTGGGCGGGGCTCTCTTTGCAGTACGAGCTTGGAGCAACGCAACCAACAATCGTTACGAGGGGGGATAGCGTCCCGGTAAAATTCTACGCGCGGGAATTCCGGTTGGCCCTTTCTAACTTGCTGGAGAATGCGATCAAGTATGGGGGGTCCCCGCCGGTCATACGTCTGCTACTGGTTTATGGTCCTGATGTTTTTACCTGCAGCGTAGCGGACGAGGGGCCGGGCATACCCGCATCCGAGTCCGACCGCATCTTCGAGCGTTTCTACCGGATCACGGACGAGCGAACCGGCCACGCCGTAAAGGGGCACGGCCTGGGACTCAGTCTGGTCCGGCAGGTAGCTGACCTCCACGGGGGGACGGTTGGCGTCCGGCGAAACGATATGGGTGGGGCCACCTTCAGCCTGCAAATTCCCCTGTCGTGAGAATCTTGTACCTCGAAGACGAGCCGGTGCTGGGGCGCATCGTGAAGGAGAGCCTGGAAAGCCGGGACTGTTCCGTGGACTGGTTCACTTCCGAAAGTTCCGGAGCCGCGGCCCTGCAGGCGGCCAACGACTACCACATCGCGGTACTGGACGTCCAGCTTCCCGGTCGCAGCGGCCTGGCAATCGGGAAGGAGCTGCGTGCGAAGTGGCCCCGCTTACCTATCCTTTATCTCACGGCTCGCATACAGGCAAAAGACGCGGTTGCCGGATTTGAAGCGGGGGGTAATGATTACATCCGCAAACCGTTCAGCATGGAGGAGCTCCTGATCAGGATGCGGAACCTGGTTAATATGCGGTCCGGCGAAAGCGCTTTACCTGCGCCCCGCCGCCCGGAAAATGAGCAGTGGGCACTGGGGGATTTGCAATTCGACTACCTGGAGATGACGCTGACCGGACCGGATACGTCCGTTTCCCTCAGCCATCGGGAGGCCCAGTTGCTGCGCTATCTCCTTCTGCACCGGCATAAGCCGCAGATCGAGCGACGCGACATCCTGCTGGCGTTGTGGGGAGATGACGGTTTTTTCCACTCCCGAAATCTGGACGTATACATCCGAAAACTGAGGACCTACCTGCAGGTGGAGGATGATCTCCGGATAATTACACTGCGGGGCGTCGGCTACCGGCTTATCCTGCCGGGCGATGCAACCGACACCTAGGGAAGTGTTGTTTACATTTGTTCCTAAATCACATTACATGACCCCGGAGGAAAGAAGCAGTTTGATTACCCGCGTGGATGCCGCCCTCGACGAGGTACGCCCCCACCTGGCCATCGACGGCGGTAACATCGAGGTCGTGAACGTCAGCGACAAGCAGATCGTAGAGATCAAGTGGCTGGGTGCCTGCCACGGTTGCTCCATGACCGCCATGACCATGAAGGCCGGCGTAGAGCAGGCCATCAAGACCCGTCTTCCCCAGATCGCCGGCGTCGTGGCCGTCAATTAATTTGATTTGCAGCTTTTTTATGACCCCGACATCGTCTCGGGCTACCATGAATTACGCGCCTCCGAAGCCCAGCACGCGGCCCGCGTATTACGGAAGCGTACGGGGGATGAACTGGACATCGTAGATGGAAGGGGAGGGTGGTACAGCGCAAAAATCACGGATATTTCCAAACGGTCGTGTGTGCTGGACGTAGACAAGCTACGCCAGGAAGACCGGCGCGCTCCGCACGAATTGACCTTATGGGTTGCGCCCACCAAGAACATCGACCGCTTTGAATTCGTGCTGGAAAAGGCAACGGAGATCGGTGTCGACCTGATCCAACCCGTTTTTACCGAGCATAGCGAACGCACCCGGCTGCGTACCGACCGTTTGGAACGGGTTATTGAATCGGCCGCCAAGCAAAGCCTGAAGGCCTGGATGCCGCGTCTTGCGGAACCCGCCTCCCTGGAAGAGCTGCTTCCGACGGCCTCCGCCGACCAGCGGTATCTGGCCTATCTCGGTGGTGCCGATACGCCGTTGCTTGCCCGGCAGCCACGGCCGGACGGTTCCGTTGTCGTGGCCATCGGACCGGAGGGCGGTTTCAGCCCCGCCGAAGCGGAGATGGCCCGGAAATGCGACTTCACCTGGGTGAGTCTCGGCCCTCACCGACTGCGTACCGAGACGGCGGCCATAACTGCCGTCCATACGCTAGAAATGCTGGCCTGGTGAAGCATCCGATCGGTACCGCCGCGCGTTACTGCGGTATGCGTTACCTCTTTCTGCTGCTCCTCCTTCCCCTTCTCCTCGGATCTTCCGCTCCGGACGTCGCCCGCCTGCGGCTCGGGCTGTTGAAGTATAATGGAGGCGGCGACTGGTACGCCAACCCCACGGCTCTGCCGAATCTGGCCAATTTCTGTAACCAGACCCTGCGCACCGACCTCGACCCCGACTACGGCACCGTGGACGTCGGAAGCGCCGAATTATTCAACTACCCCTGGGTACACATGACCGGTCACGGCAACGTCGTCTTCAGCTCCTCCGAGGCGGAAAATTTGCGCAATTACCTGATCGGCGGTGGCTTTTTGCACATCGACGACAACTACGGCATGGATCCTTTCATCCGCGTGGCCATGGAGCAGGTGTTTCCGGAAGCTAAGTTCGTGGAGCTCCCCTTTGATCATCCTATTTACCACCAGACGTACGACTTTCCCGGTGGGCTGCCGAAAATCCACGAGCACGACGGGAAGGCGCCGCAGGGCTATGGCCTGTTCTGGGAGGACCGACTCGTCTGTTTCTACACCTACTCTAGTGACCTGGGGGACGGATGGGAAGATGAATCCGTGCATAACGACCCGCCGGAGATTCGTGCGGCCGCGCTCAAAATGGGGTCAAACGTGATCGAATACGCTTTCCGACAGTAGCGGTATACTTTAGTTGGATACGAGCTTGGTGAGCCGTTCTTTATCCTTCAATTCCGCGAAGAACTCCTCCAGGCGATCCATCACCTGCCGGCGGTACGCTTTGCTGTGGCCCGCCTCGTTTTCTACGCGATGCGTGATTTCGTCCTGTAGTGTCAGAAAGTGATTTGCCACTTCCTGAATCTCTTCCCACGTCACGTGTCTTCCCAGGAACCGCGCCTCGTAAATCGATTCCATGCCGAGATCTTCACGCGGAACCGCATAGTGGGCGTCTACGAGACCGCTATGGTCAAAGTCATACGGTATCGGAATCAGGCGATCATCCTGCCTGCTGTGGAGGCATTCCACGTTGTGCAGGTTGAAGATGTTCCAGTCCGTGTTGAGGATCATGTAATTGAACAGGCAAAGGGTAAGGTAGGCGGAGCGATCCACGGCGCGGGTGCTCACCTGTTTGTCTTCGTGAATGTCGCCGTCAAACCGCTGCTCCAGTTGCTCTTCCGCCTCTATGAGGAAGCCCTCCAGCGTGTCCCCCCGCGGCAGCACGAGTCTGACGGGCAAGGTGCGGTGGTGGTAGGGACTCAGGAGAGTGTAAAGGTCATACAGCAAACGCTCGCGCCGCAAGTAGGCAATCCCCTCCCGATTAGAACTGCACTGGAGGACGAACTTCAAGTCGTTCAGCTCGCTGTAACCGGCCCGTACGAGCGGCTGCTTTTTCAGCTTAATTTTGAGCGAGGGAAAACGACAGGCTTGAAGTCGGGCGTGACCCCGAGTGCGGATACGGCCGGGGAATGGGGTGCCGTCGATCGTGAACTCCGCGTCGCGGTACGCTTTCTGGTGTTTTTGGCGCAGCAGCTTTTTCCATTCGGTGTGCAATTCGATCACGGCCGTGTCGCCGGTCGTAAATAGTGCGTCAAACAGCGACGTTTGACCCGGTAGAAGCAGGGGGATAAAGAATAGAAATACAGTAAGGCGCATGCTACTTAGTGGAAACCGCCAACGGGATACGTTCCCCGTTGATCGTTCCCCTAAAATAGTCTCCGTTGTCGACAATGAGGATTTCCCCCACGTTTCCAAACTTGATACTGGAGTCGACGGCGATGAGCCGGTTGTCGAAGTAGGCGTGAATGGCCGTGAAACTGGTGTGCCCGACGACGATCCGTTCCGCGCCGATTTTGCGCAGAACGTAAGACATATCGTGGGCGTCAAAGCCGTTGCGGCTGAAGTAGCCCCGGTACCACAGCGGTCCGTTTTCGCCGTGCATCAACTCCAGGCGGCGGCTGTCGTGGGTCACATCGGTGAGGTCGTCCGCGTCGATGAGGTATTCGTGGTACAGCTCATTGATGCGGTCGATGCTTTTGACTTCACGCACCATCTGTTTGCTCAGCCCACCGTGTATGTAGACGGTATTATTGATCTCGACCACGAGGGGTAAACTGCGCAGCCACCGCCCGAGGTAAGAGGTCGGGCCGTAGAGTTCCCCGTAAAATTTGCCGGTGAGGCTGGCGGTGGTGCGGTATTTCGGGTTCAGGTAGCGGTCATCGCCTTCCAGCGTGAGTGTTTCGTGGTTGCCCAGCAGGAAATGGACTTTTCCGCCCGCCCGCTCGGCTTCGATTTCCAGGTTGTGCAATAGCCAGAGTAACTCGGTTACCTGATCGCCGCGGTCGAAAATATCCCCGACGATCACGAGGTGGCCGTCTCCGAAGGACCAGTGTAAACTGTCGTCGATGATGCCGTTAGCCTCCAGGAGTTTACGCCCCGTGTCGAACTGCCCGTGAATGTCGCTCAGCGCGGCAACGCGGCTTACGCCTTCGTAGTGCACATCGGTAATCTGCTCGAACTTTCGGTTGATGTCAATCAACTCGGGGCGAAAGGACGGGAAGTTGGGTAATTCGTCTTCGCCCTCACCCGTAAACTCCGCCTCGTGCGCCGTACGGGATTCCGTATCGACCCATCTGGCGACCACCTTATCGTCTTCGTAGAAGAGATAGGGACCATCGGGTGGTACGGTATCGTGCCCCAGGGAGAGCAGGCCGAAAAACAGCAGGGAAAGCAAATGGTGTGGTTAGGTTACGCCAAAGTTAACCAAAATTAACCTTCGCCGGTTGTTTTGGAAGAGTTAAGGGCGGCGGGGCGCAGGTAAGACGTACTTCGGCAAGCCGCCGAGTACTAGTTACCCCGACCCATCGTTACACCCGCACAATCCTGCTTCCATGCGCCACTATCTTTTTCTGTTATGCTGCCTGCTCATCTCGACCGCATCCAGCGCGCAGGTGGGGGTATCGGGCTTCTACAATTTTAACCGCGCCAAACTGGTAGGAGACGCCGTCAATCCCAACGAGGATAACTTGTCACCCTACGCCAACGGGCCCGAACTGGCAGTTAACTACTGGTTCCGCTTGCCTAAAAACCGTATTGAATTCCAGCCCACCGTCTACTTCGCTCAGTCTGGAGACAACTCCCCCTGGCGGGAAGCCGGATTTCAATTCAAGACGAATATTTATGTGTTCGACCTAGGCACCGATTGCGATTGTCCGACCTTCGGTAAACAGGGCCCGCAATTGGAAAAGGGGTTTTTTCTGCAGCTTTCCCCCGGGGTAGCCCGTCACTGGGCAAACCTGAATGGGGTAAATATGGGGAACACCGCGCTGACGTTGGGAGCCGGCGTTGGTATCGACTTTGGGATCAGCAATTTACTGACACTTACGCCGATAGCTTCCTTGCGGCACACCGTCACGGACTATACGGGGATGGAAGCTGTGAACGCCTCGGGAGAAGAATTGGACGTTCGCGGGCAACTGACTACCTTCCAACTCGGCCTACAGGCCACCTTCCGCTTCGATAAGAAGCGATACTGAGCTGCCGCGGACGTCGTAGTTCGGGTAAAAGCCGGTTCGGGTAAGGCGTAGCGTAGTCCTTATCTTGTGGCCAGATTTTGATCCCTAAACGACCGTATGATCCAGCCACTTAACAAGTACAGCCGCAACGTCACCAATAACCCCGAGCAACCCGCCGCCCGGGCCATGCTTTATGGCATCGGCCTCTCCGACGCCGACATGGATAAAGCCCAGGTCGGTATCGTCAGCACGGGCTGGGAAGGCAACCCCTGTAATATGCACCTCAACGGCCTGGCCGCGGAGGTGAAGGCCGGCGTGAACGAAGAAAGCGAACTGCTGGGACTCATCTACCACACCATCGGCGTCAGTGACGGTATGAGTATGGGAACGGATGGGATGCGCTTCAGCCTGCCCAGCCGGGACGTCATTGCCGACAGTATCGAAACCGTTGCCGGAGCGCAGTGGTACGACGGCGTGGTAACGGTGGTTGGCTGCGACAAGAATATGCCGGGTGCCATGATGGCCCTGTGCCGGCTCAACCGCCCCGGAATCGTGGTCTACGGCGGTACCATCAGTCCGGGATGCTACCAGGATCAGAAGCTGGACGTGGTGTCCGCTTTCGAAGTACTGGGTAAGTACCGGACCGGGGAAGTGGACCAGGAACAGTACAGCAACGTCATCCGCCATGCCTGCCCGGGATCGGGCGCCTGTGGCGGTATGTACACCGCCAATACGATGGCCTCCGCGATAGAGGCGATGGGCATGGCCTTGCCTTACAACAGCAGCATTCCGGCCAACCACGCCGATAAGCGCGCCGATACCGCCCGCGTCGGGGAATACATGCTCCACTTGCTGAAGAATGACATCAAGCCGCTGGACATCCTGACCCGGGAGGCCTTCGAGAACGCGATCGTTACCATCACCGTACTCGGAGGGAGTACGAATGCGGTACTCCATCTCCTGGCCATCGCACACAGCGCCGGTGTCGACATCACCATCGACGACTTCCAGCGCATCAGCGATCGCACCCCCTTCCTTGCCGATCTCAAGCCCAGCGGTAAGTACGTAATGGAAGACCTGTATTACGTGGGCGGTGTACCCGCCGTGATGAAGGAACTCCTCAAACGCGGTATGCTACACGGTGACTGTATGACCGTTACCGGGAAGACACTCGCGGAAAATCTTATCGAGGCGGAAAGCCTGCGTGAAGATCAGCAGATCATTTACGGGTTTGATAAGCCCCTGAAGACTACCGGCCACCTGCAAATCCTCTACGGTAATCTTGCCGCGGAGGGTAGTGTCGCGAAGATTACGGGCAAGGAGGGAACCCGCTTTATGGGTCCGGCCCGGGTGTTTAATTCCGAAGCGGAGGCAAACAGCGCCATCGGCAAACGGGAAATCCGGGAGGGGGAAGTGGTCGTCATCCGCTACTGTGGTCCAAAGGGCGGACCGGGGATGCCGGAAATGCTCAAGCCGACCAGTGAAATCATGGGGCAGGGCCTGGGTAAAAAGGTAGCCCTGATCACCGACGGCCGCTTCAGTGGGGGGACGCACGGCTTCGTGGTCGGCCATATCAGCCCCGAGGCACAGGTCGGCGGACTGCTGGCGCTCGTAGAAGATGGGGACATCATCAACATTGATGCCGATAATAACGTCCTCAATTTAGAGGTCGATGAAAAAACCCTGGCGGAACGCCGCGCCGCCTGGCAGGCACCGGACCTCAAAGCCCGGCACGGCGTACTGAAAAAGTATGCCCGCGCGGTCAGCAGCGCCTCCCGTGGCTGCGTGACCGATTTGTAATCCCAAAGTTGAATACTATGTCCAAGATGCCCATCACCAAGAAAGCTCCGGCCACTAACGGTACGCACACCACCGAACGAATGAGCGGTGCCCACGCCCTGCTCCAGTGTCTGGTGAACGAGGGGGTGGATACCATCTTTGGCTACCCCGGAGGGGCGATCATGCCCGTTTACGATGCCCTGATCGACTTTGAGGACCGCATCACCCACATCCTTCCCCGTCACGAGCAGGGCGCCATTCACGCCGCGGAGGGTTACGCCCGGATCAAGCGGACGACCGGTGTTTGCATGGCAACCAGCGGTCCGGGTGCCACCAACCTGATTACCGGTTTATGTGACGCCCAGCTGGATAGTCTGCCCATTGTCGCCATCACGGGTCAGGTACCGTCTTTCCTGTTGGGAAGCGATGCCTTTCAGGAGGTAGACGTGGTGAACAGCACCATTCCGGTCACGAAGTGGAATTACCAGATCACCAAGCCGGAAGAGATTGGTTGGGTTTTACGCAAGGCTTTCTTCATTGCCAATAGCGGCCGCCCGGGACCTGTAGTCGTTGACATCACTAAAGACGCTCAACTGGCGATGGTGGACTTTTATTATCCTACCGAGCTGAGCATCCGGAGCTACGTCCCCCACAACAAACCCAAGTCCCGGCAACTCAAGGCCGCCGCAGACCTGATCAACGGTGCCCGTCAACCCATGATCTTAGCCGGCCACGGTATCCACATCGCTAAAGCCCAGCCGGTTTTTCGGGAGTTCGTCGAGAAAACCGGCATCCCCGTAGGGGCAACCTGTCATGGTCTGGGAACCATTCCCAACGATCATCCCCTGTTTACCGGTATGCTCGGCATGCACGGAAACTATGGTCCGAACTACCTGCAAAACGACGCCGATGTAGTCGTGGCCATCGGCATGCGTTTTGACGACCGGGTTACCGGACTGCTGTCGAAATACCTCCCCGACGCCCGGGTGGTACACATCGAAGTCGACCCCGCCGAAATAAATAAGAACGTCAAAGCGGAGGCACCCGTACTGGGCGATGCGCGGGAAGTGTTGGAAGCCCTGCTTCCGATGGTGGAAGAAAAGAGTTATCCGGAGTGGGTAGCCCGTTTTTACGAATGCAGCGAGATCGAGGAGCGACGCGTCATTAGCGAAGCAATCAAGCCTACCGCCGACGGACAGATTCGCATGGGCCAGGTCATCCGGGAGGTAAGCCGACAGACGGACGGGCAGGCGATCGTAGCTACCGATGTCGGGCAGCACCAGATGATGGCCGCCCGCTACTATGAATATAAGGGACACGACCAGTGGGTGAGTTCTGGCGGAGCCGGTACGATGGGCTACGGTCTCCCCGCTGCTTTTGGCGCCAAATACGCCGATCCAGGTCGTCAGGTTGTTGCCTTCATCGGCGACGGGGGCTTTCAGATGACCATACAGGAACTTGGCCTGTGCGCCCAGTGGAACGTTGGTGTCAAGATCGTGCTGCTCGACAATAACTACCTTGGAATGGTACGCCAGTGGCAGGAACTTTTCCATAAACGCCGCTACAGCTCGGTCGAGCTCCAGAACCCGGATTTCGTAACCATTGCTAAAGGATTTGGCGTGCCGGGCCGTACGGTGCGTAACCCCGATGAAGTGGTTGACGCGATCGCGGAAATGCTGGCCCACGAAGGACCGTACCTGCTACACCTCCACACGGTAAAGGAAGACAACGTCTTCCCCATGGTGCCGAGTGGCAAATCCGTAAGTGAGGTTATCCTGGGTCCCGAGGATCTGCTCCCGCAATAACGTCAACCACCCCAACTTATGAAGCGCTCCTTTACCATCACCGTATTCACGGAGGACCACGCCGGACTCCTCTCCCGGGTAGTGGGCATCTTTAATCGCCGCAACCTCAATATCAGCAGCCTCACGACGAGTGCCAGCAGCGATGAATCCATCCATCGCTTCACCATCGTGGTGGAAGTGACGGAGGAAATGGTGATTAAGCTGGTCGCGCAGCTGGACAAGCAGGTAGACGTCCTGAAGGCGTTCTACTACGACGACAAGGACATTGTTTACCAGGAGATTGCCCTCTACAAAGTCCCCATCGAAGTATTCAGCAATGGAAACGAGGTCGAGATGATGATCCGTCGCCACAACGCCCGCGTCTTGCTAATCGAACCGGAATACGTGGTCATCGAGAAGACCGGACATGAATACGAGACCGAGGCGCTCCTGACCGAACTTCGTCTGGTTGGACTCTACGAATTCGTCCGTTCGGGTCGCGTAGCCATCGTGAAGCCCATGGAGCGGTTAAATAATTACCTGCAGGAATTGAACGAGGAGGTCAATAACTAAGGGGAACTTATCTTCCCCGCATGAGCTACGAGAACCTTTTAATTGAGCATACGGACGGCATCGTTCGGATCACTATCAACCGCCCGAAGGCGCTGAACGCCCTCAACCAGCAGACGCTGGGAGAACTGGAGCATTTCTTCGGAACCGATTATGCAGACCGTACTGACTTTTCCGGGGTCATCCTGACCGGAGCGGGAGATCGGGCCTTCGTTGCCGGTGCCGACATTAAGGAATTCGTAGCGGTAGCCGAGCGGGGAGACGGTCAACAGATGGCTGAGCGGGGCCACGAAATATTCTTCCTGATTGAAAACTTTCACCGGCCCGTCGTTGCGCTTATCAACGGGTTCGCACTTGGTGGTGGCTGTGAACTGGCCATGGCCTGCCACCTGCGCATCGCAACGGAGAATGCACGTTTCGGGCAGCCGGAAGTCAATCTTGGGATCATTCCGGGGTACGGCGGTACCCAACGCCTGAATCAGTATATCGGTAAGGGAAAGGCGATGGAACTCATTCTTACGGGAAATATGATCGACGCCAGGGAAGCCGAGCGCCTGGGGCTGGTTAATTATACGCTGCCGCACGGGCAGGCCGAGGAGAAAGCGGTCGAGTTGTTATCGACCATTGCTACCAAGGGACCAATAGCCATTCAGGAGAGCATACGTGCCGTGAATTCTTTCTACGATCACCCCGGCGGATACGCCGCGGAGGCGGAGGCGTTCGGTCGCGCTACGAAGACGGCCGATTTCCGGGAGGGGGCATCCGCCTTCGTGGAGAAGCGTCAAGCCGATTTTCGAGGCGAGTAAAGCTTAGCCATAAACCGAAATGAAAACGGGGTCGATGCGAACGCACCGACCCCGTTTTCATGGGATAAAGGCTTAAGGCATATTATTTCACCTCTTCCAGCTCCACGTAAAAGATCAGTTCGCTATTCGGGGGAATACTTCCGTTGGGCGTACCCTGAGCTCCGTATCCGAGTTCGGAAGGAATGATCAGGGTTGCGCGGTCACCTTGCTGTAGCGCATCGATACCTTCGTCCCAGCCCGGAATGACCCGGCCGGCACCGAGAGGGAAAGGAATTCCCATGCCGCGTTCGAAACTTTGATCAAAGATTTCTCCGTTTTCGGAAAGCCGACCGACGTATTGCACAACCACGCTACTACCGGGTTGGGCTTCGGGACCGGTACCTTCCTCATGGATGATGTAGCGAACACCGTTATCGGTTGATTGGAGCTCATCGTCCAGGCTGCCGGCTTTATAATCGTCGTATACCTGCTGGGTGAATTCCAGAACCTCTTCCTCGCGACCACGAATTTTGTTGGCTTTGGCTTCCTGCTCGGCGCGCAGGGCTTCCTGGCGGGCACTGTATTCTTCCTGCGGGACGATTTCCGTTACCTCCACGTCGTAGAGAAGAACGGTGTCATTCTGCATCCCGGGGGGCTTGGCCTGAGGGGGGTACTCGCTGATGTTGGTGCGAATAACCGCCCGTTCCCCTACGCGCAGCTTGCGCACGATATCTTCCACCGGTCCGGTATTTTCGTTGACGATGGTATCAGACAGCGCCTGGATAACCGGGGTGTCTCCGCCGGCATCCCGCGTATCATACACCACGCTGTCGCCTTCGTTCTTCAGCTGGGCGTGGAAGTAGATGTAGTCGCCGGAGTTGGCTAGCTGGCCGTCATCATTGGTGTTGACGTAGGTGTAGCGGTTGCCGAGGTCGGTGGTCTGGAGGCCCGACTTGCTGTCGTCCCCGCAGGCAACCAGGCTCAAGCCGGCAAGCAATAGGAATAATCGTTGTAACATAAATTATTGATTGTTAAATTCCAGGTAAGCCGCCTCTATCTCTGCAGCGTACTTTGGTAGCTGTTTTTTGAAACGGTTGATGGTTGATCCCAGCGGAGCAAAGCTCGCCCCACCGGCAGCATTCCGGTGGCCGCCGCCCCGAAAATGGGCTTTGGCAATCTGCTGCACGTCCATATTTCCCTTAGAGCGCAGACTGATCTTTACAATTTTCGGTTGCTCGTGGATGAATGCGGCTATCATGTATTCCGGCATCCGCATGACGTAGTTGACTATTCCTTCGGTATCCCCGCGCTGAATGTCAAATGCCTCGTAATCCTGTTTGGTGAGATAGATAAGCCCCGTGCGATGCTCGGGAAGCAACTCCATGCGGTTGGCCAGGCAGTGACCTAGCAGGCGCAATTGTTTCTCCGTCTGACTATTCCAGACGTGGTCGGCGATCTTATAGGCATCCGTGCCGGCAAGTAACAACTCCGCGGTGGTACGGAACAGGGTGGGGGAGGTGCTGTACTTGAATCCACCCGTATCGGTAAGGATGCCGGTGTAGAGGCAGTCGGACGTTTTCTTAGTAATACGGTCGGCATGACCAAGGTAACGGATAAACTCATAGACCAATTCACAGGTCGAACTGGCCTCCGGGCGGCTGAAGATGGGATCGGCGATCGGCTCCGGGAACAGGTGATGGTCGATCATGATGCGCGGACGGTCATCGTCCTTCATCCCCTCGGCCATCTTATCTATGCGATCGAAGGAGTTGAAATCCAGGATAAAGAAAAGCGTCGCGCGATCAATAACCTCCTGAGCTGCCGGCGGGTCGTTGTCAAAGATGACCATACTTTCCACTGCCGGTAGAAAACGTAAGAAGAAAGGATAGTCGGAAGGTAGTACGACCGTGCAGTTGTGGCCCTCATCGCGTAGATAGTGCATGAGGCCAAGGCTTGAGCCTACCGCGTCCCCGTCCGGGTTACGGTGGCTGAAGATGACAATTTCCTGCTTCTGTGCTAGCAGACGTCGGGCGTCCGAAATTTGATCCTGCGTCATTGGGGGGAGCTACGGCGGCGCAAAAGTACCGAAAAAATGGCGTGCCCGCCAAAACTTCCTACTTTTGCCCCCTGCAACAAAATCAGACCGACTTATGGCCACCAACCGCACTTTTACCATGATCAAGCCCGACGCCGTACGTAACGGCCACATCGGGGCTATCCTAGAACAGATTAACGGCGCCGGATTTAAGATCGTGGCTATGAAGTATACTCAGCTCAGCAAGGAAAAAGCGGGTGAGTTTTACGCCGTACACCGCGGCCGGCCCTTCTACGATGAACTTGTCGACTTCATGAGCAGCGGTCCCATCGTGGCGGCCATTCTCGAAAAGGGGAATGCCGTAGCGGACTTCCGCAAGCTGATCGGCGCTACTAACCCCGATGAGGCAGACGCGGGTACGATCCGTGCCAAGTACGCTACCAGTATCGGCGAAAACGCGGTTCACGGCAGCGACAGTGACGAGAATGCCGAGATTGAAGGCAGCTTTCACTTTGCCGGGACGGAGGTTTTCGCTTAGACCCCACATGATGCTTCCGGATTTTTCCAAGCTGCGCGTGCTGGTAATCGGGGACCTGATGCTCGACCGCTACCTTCAGGGACGGGTCGATCGCATCAGCCCCGAAGCCCCGGTGCCCGTGCTGCGTTTCCTGCAACAGGAGGACAGGCTCGGCGGCGCGGGGAACGTCGCGATCAATCTGGTAGCTTTAGGAGCGAAGGCGACTGCAGCCGGCGTATGCGGCGATGACGACAACGGTACCCTGTTAAGGGACGCACTATCGGCCCGTGAGATCGGAGCCATGCTGGTGCGTGATGCCCACCGCCCTACTACGGTAAAGACCCGGATTATCGCGCAGGATCAACAACTGTTGCGCATCGACCGGGAGTCTACCGATGATATCGGACCGGACGCGGAACGCAACCTGTTGACCAGCGTAAGGGAGGGTATCAAGGGAGGGGAGGTCGATCTCATCATCCTGCAGGACTATAATAAGGGTGTATTAAGCCCGGAGATCATCAATAAGGTAACCGACCTGGCACAGGAAGCAGGCATTCCCGTCGCCGTTGACCCAAAAGCGGCGAACTTCTGGCGCTACACAGAGGTGGACCTATTCAAACCCAATCTGCGCGAGATACAGCAGCAGTGCGGTTTTGCGCTGACGCCGGATACGGCCAGCCTGGATCGGGCGGCCGGATTACTCTTTGATCGGCTAGGCTGCAAACGGATCATGATCACCCTGTCGGAGCACGGCATATATACCCACGATGGCCGACGCTCCGATATACACCCGACCCGTGCGCAACGTATTGCCGACGTAAGCGGAGCGGGAGACACGGTGATTAGCGTAGCCGCTTGTGCAATGGCCATGGGACTGGATTTGCAGGCCTCCGCACGACTGGCGAACCTTGCCGGCGCCCAGGTTATCGCCCAACCTGGGGTGGCAGCGGTGGATCGGGCGGCTCTGGAAAAGGCCTGGCGGAAGGAGACATGAACACATAATGCATGAGGGAGTTATACCGGGAATTACGTTCATCCGGAATACCCCTTATGTACCTATTTGAAATATTTGGTCTGGAACTTGATTTTCAACCCCTCATCGAGGAATTACGGAGTTGGTGGGCAGGTCTGCTGAAGCACCTGCCAAACATTTTGCTCGCGATCATTGTGATTGCGATCGGTTTTATGGTCACCAAGTTCGCGAAGCGATACATTGACCGGGTCAGCCGCCGCATGGTGCACGATTCGACCGTCGCGGGCCTGATTGCTTCCATTCTGACGGCACTCGTCGTCCTGGCTTTCCTTTTCCTGACCCTGAGTGTACTACAACTCACTGGAGTAGTTGCCACCATACTGGGCGCTGCGGGAGTGGTTGGCTTGGCACTGGGTCTTGCCTTTCAGGATCCTATCCTTAACCTGTTCAGCGGCATCATGCTGTCCATCAGGAACCTTTTCAAGGAAGGGGACCTGATCGAGGTAAGCGGCTATTTCGGCAAGGTTCAGAAGGTGAACCTGCGCAATACGATCTTAATGACGCTGCAGGGGCAGGAAGTCCTGATCCCCAATAAGACCGTAGCCCAAGAACCGATTAAAAATTACAACCGCTACGGTATGCGCCGCGTCGATATCGGTTGCGGCGTCAGCTACGGAGACGATCTCTCCAAGGTACGGGAGTTAACTATTAAAGCCATAAAGGATTCCGTCGCCTATGACACGTCCAAAGACGTTCAGCTATTCTTCAACGAATTCGGTAATAGCTCGATCAACTATACGCTTCGTTTTTGGATCGCCGAAAACAAAACGGGGCAGGCGGATTTCCTATCCGCTCAAAGTGAGGCGATAATGGCCATTAAGCGCGTATATGACGACAACGATATCATGATTCCGTTTCCCATTCGCACGCTGGACTTTGGCATCAAGGGTGGCGAAAAACTCAGTGAGATGCTGGGTTCCGGAAAGAATGATAATTCCGGGGACCAAAATTTCGATAACGAACATCAGTCTACGTAGCCTGTTTTATGACCGAGAGTGCACCACCAAACACATGCACACCCGCCATTGCACTCCGTGGCATTTTAACACAAAGTATTCATTATGAAAATCCGCACTTTATCCCTCGCCCTCTTACTTAGTATGGGTGGACTGTTTTACAGCTGCGCCGAAAACTCGCCCGCTGATAACGCCGCCGACGAAATAGAGTACGAAACCGAAAACGCCCTGTCGAACATGGGTGCCGAAGTTCGGGAAGAAAGCAACGAATTTGAGCGTGATTTCCGCGAAGCCCGTACTAACATCGACAATCGGATGACCGAGATCGAAGCAGAAATGGAAAGCGCCGGCGAGGAAGCCCGCATGGAAATGGAAGAAGAGTACGCCGAATTGGAGGGTTACCGCGACGATCTTGATCGTCGGATGGACCGCGTTGGCGCTAACTGGGAAGCTGGTTGGAATGACTTCGAAGGTGACGTCGAGCAAGGTTGGATGGACTTCAAGCGTGAGTCTGACGAACTGCTGACCAACGTTGAGCGTAGCCTCGACCCCGAAGGCGACCTGGACTAAAATTCCAGTAAAATTAACCGTATAGACCCGGTGGAGATAGGTAACCAGTCCCCTCCACCGGGTCTTTGTTTTAGCAACTAATCCAAAACGAAATGATCAGAGAAGGGAGTAAGGTAAAATGGAGTTGGGGTAATGGTACCGCAACCGGAAAGGTGGAGGAAACCTTTAGCAAGGAGGTTACCCGTACCATCGACGGGAATGAGGTAACCCGAAAGGGTGAATCCGGAAATAAAGCACTTCTTATAGAACAGGATGACGGAGGCAAGGTACTTAAGCTTGAGTCCGAAGTTGAAAAAGCCGATTAATATGGATAATGATTCTGATATGAAACCCACCTACGAAGTCCGGCCCGAGGGCACGGATGCAACCCTGAATGAGGTGGCCCTGCTGCATCGGCAGTCCCAGGGATATTACCGGGACATCGCATCCGCAATCAACGCGGATGATAACACGGCTGCTGGCTTCTTTACCGAACTTGCGGAATACCATGAAAAGATGGTGGGTAAAATAAATGAGATCCTCTCCGACATGGCCGGCGGCGTACATACGCCTTCACGTAGTTCAGAGACTTATTTGAAGAAACAGGAGAAGGCGCTTAACCAAGCACTTCAAAGTAAGAACACCAGCGAACTGGCCGATCTTGCCCACGAAAATGAGCGGGCCATCAGTAATGCTTACGAGCACGCACTCGGCAATGATAAGCTGATAGAGTTTGCCCGGGACCTACTTGAGAAGCAACACGAAGAAGTACTCACTTGGGTGAATAAAGCGGACCGTTACAAAACCGTCCCACAAGATTTTAACGACCACTATGATGACGCGAAATAATTTCAATATCAATAGTCTGATCGGTACGCTGCTATTTACGTTAGCCGCTGCCGCGCCAATGCTCGCTCAACAGCAGGCGAACATCACGGAAACCACTACGGAATACGATAAGCAGCGGTTGTCGTCGATGACCATCTCGATAGACGCGCCGGTTGATGCGGTCTACGATCCCTGGGAGGAATTTTGGGAAGAGCGGTACGACATCGATATAGACCGCAGCGATAAGGACGGGTCGTCTATCGCCTATCTCGCCGAAGAGATTCTGATGACAGGGGTAAGTACCCAGCCGGTGTATTTTTATTCGAACGTTGACGGTACGGATGAACGTTCCACCGTCAGTATAAGTGTAGCCCTGGATCAAAGCAAGGTGATCACCCGGCAGAACGACGCGGCGGCATTCAAGTCTGCCGGTGATAAATTACGGGAGTTCGAAACATACTTTTATACCCGTTACTTTGACGAGCAACTGGCTGAAGTGCGCGACGAACTGGAGGACGCCCGCGATGATCGCGAGGATGCCAGCTCGGATGCAAACAAAGCGCGTAAGAAGATCCGGAAGTACGAAGAGAAGATTAAGGACTTGCGGGAGAAAATCGAAGAAACCCGTGAGGAAGTAGGAGAGGAGCTGGAAGATGCCGAAGAGAACGAGCAGCGCGTGCTCGACCTGGAGGCCGAACTGGAACGTATTCAGCGCTCGCGGCGAAACTATCTTGGGTAATTTCTACCTTTACCCCGAAATAAGAACTCAGTATAATGACAGAAACCACATCCCCAGCAAGAGAGAACCCACCCCATCTGGAAACCCCCTCCAGCTCTTCCTTCAACGTACCGAAGGAGGCCCGGAAGTACGGTATCATCCTGGGTTTGCTGGTCAGCGTGTATCTGTTGATCGTCAACCAGCTATACGGTGATGTACCGATCGGCGTCCGATTTGCTAAGCACCTACTGATCATTCCGATCGTTTGGTACGCTACCAAAGCCTATGCGGAGTCTATCTACTCCGGTCAGGAGGTCTTCAAGACGGAAATTGGCCTGCTGTTTCGCATCGGTATCTGGACCACGGCCGTTATTGCCACGCTCAACATTACGCTCAGTGCATTCAATCCCGAGTTGG
Organism: Lewinella sp. IMCC34191; assembly: GCF_003390935.1. Taxonomy (GTDB): domain Bacteria; phylum Bacteroidota; class Bacteroidia; order Chitinophagales; family Saprospiraceae; genus Neolewinella. The sequence goes on from NZ_QNQZ01000001.1 coordinate 666,300, forward strand.
GATTCGAACAGTTCCTAAATGATAATACCAGCTTTGGAGATGCTATGATGAACAGCTTCTTCGTTGCCATGGAAACCCTGGTTTTCGTGGTCATCATAGGCTTTGTTTTCATGCAGTACTATAAGCGCGGCGGCTCGCCAGAAGATTAATGCCCAGGACGAATGCATCGGGTTACCGCGACTCATCCGCCAGTATGCGGTTCGACCGGCTTGCATATGTGCTTATCTGCCTGTGTATCGTGCTTTACACACTATACGCAGGCAGTTCTTTTTTTATACCTATCGCATTTGGTCTTTTCTTCTCCCTGATGCTGAAGCCGATTTGCTTCCGGTTCGAATGTCACATCCCGAGTCGCATCGCATCGGTCGTACTCACGTTATTCACAGCTGGTATAATCGTGCTGGCCGTCCTGTTCTTTTTCTTCAACCAGATTCAGGAAATCCTAACCGAGGCGGACGACATTTATTCCGGGCTGCAGGAGACGTTCTACGAGTGGGCCGAATACGGCGGCGGCCGTTTTGGTATCTCGGGAGAAGATGTAGAAGCATACATCGACGAAGCCATTACCAGCGTAAGCGACCGCCCGCTAGGTATTCTTTCAACCGGCCTATCCACCAGCGGCGTATTGCTGGCCAATTTCTCCCTGGTGATGATCTACACGTTCTTTTTCCTGCTCTACCGGCGGGCCATGAAGAATTTCGTCCTCGGTCAATTACGGGATACCGATCAGTCGGAAGGCCTGGAGACGCTCAATGAAATTCAGCAGGTCGCAAAAAGCTACCTGGGGGGAATGGGGCTGGTCATGCTAATCCTCGGCGTGCTGAACAGTATCGGCCTTTTTTTCATCGGCATCGACTATTACCTGGTCTGGGGCTTTTTGGCTGCCATTCTGGCGGTAGTTCCGTACATCGGAACGGTTATCGGGGGCTTGCTCCCTTTCGTCTTCGCGATCGCTACCACCGAGTCGTTGTGGCAACCACTGGCGGTCGTCTTGCTGTACGCTACCGTCCAGTTCATCGAGGGCAATTTCATCACGCCCAAGGTTCTGGGCAGTAGCGTGAAGTTAAATGCGCTGGCCGCTATCATGGCCGTTATTCTGGGAAGTATTTTCTGGGGTTTGCCCGGTGTTATTATTGCCATTCCCCTTCTGGCCATCGTGCGGATCATCCTCACCCATATCGAACCGCTGCGCCCGATTGCCCTGCTTCTCAGTGATGACCTCTACGAACAGTCCGGACAATTTCTCGACGAATACAATGACCCCAAATACCGGCTGTCAAATATTTTCAGCGGCAAATCCTCGTTGAGTATTTTTCGTCGCCGGCGTTCAGCCGATAGTGAGCCACCGAAGCGTGTAAGCAAGTCCAATACCCAGGTAATTTCCGACGGCGAAACCAAGTAGGGATACGGCAATACCGGAGGCCAATAGGCGATGATTGCGAAGAGCGGTTGCTACTTGTACCACGAAAACCGGCCCGTAAAAAGCCGCTACCGAACTCAGGATGACGGTGTCGCGATCTACCCTGAATAATTTGGCTAGCACTAAATGTAACAGCGTCGTGGCTACCAGGGCGACGGCGGAAAAGTATAACAATTCCAGGCCGTCATTCGCAAGTTGTCGGAAGTCCGCGAGGAGGCCAAGTGCGACGCAAAATATCAGCACGAAGTATTCTCCCAGGGGATACGCATTTCCAATCCGGTGGACTACGGGGGTCGCCGTCAAAACCAGGGAGAGGGTCGTCACGAATAGAATGAGTGCCGTAGGCGAGAACCACTGTCCGGTCATTAGCCATGACAGTAGAAACGCACCGCCCGTTACGAGGAGACTCAGTCCGAGTTGCTTGAGCCGCATGTTCCAGCTCGCTGTCTCATGCAATGTGTCCTGTACGTCATCCGATCCGTCCTCTCGACCGGGGGTTGGCCGGAAGAATTTTGCGTAGAGAGTGGGCAGGAAAGTCACCAATCCAAGAAGGTAGCTGCCGCCCAGGAGGACGTCGGCCGCCTGTATGAGGACAACGTACTCAGGCGGGGCCTGCAGGGCGATACCGATTGCCTGAACGTTTGGCGTACCCCCGGTATAGAGACCCGTCAACATACCGGCTATCTGCCACCCGTTGCCCACCTCGTCTTGGAGTAGTAAGCCTGTCAGCCCGGTGCAGCATACACCGGCCAGGCAACATAGAAAAAAGGAAAAGAGCATGGGCCGGCCGTATCTGACCAGGTCGGGTATACGCACGCTGAAAAGTAACAGCGGCAAACCGATCAGCATACTCCCGCCGGCCAGGGCTTCCATCAGGTCACCATTGACATTCCACAGGTGCAAATTGGCAACCAGGATGCCGAGCCCGTAGCAGAGCACGATGCTGCTGCTCCATTCCGGTACCCAGCGTCGTCTAGCCGCCAGGGTGGCCAGCAGGGGAAAGCCAATCGCCAAAGCTAAGCTGAGAATATCGGCAACCGGCAAGGTCAGTAGCGTAATTGCAGAACCTGTGACCGCCCGCTTTCGGGAAGCGTGACCACCAGGAGGTTGCCGTAGTCCAATTCACTGAAACGGGGGTGGGCCTCCGATTTAGTCAGGTAATTCGCCAGAGCGGGCGTGGTGTTACTGTGGCCGACTACCAAGACCGTTTGCCCGCGGTGCTTGCGGGAGAGCCGATCGGCTATGACTTTCAAATCAGCTGCATCGTAAATATTCACTTTTAAACCGTGCTTCTCGGCACTAGGGGAGGCCGTCTGCCGCGTCCGTTTGGTGTCGGTACTATACACGGCGGCGAGCTCGGTTTTACTCAGCATTTCCGCCAGGAGGGCCGCACGTTCCTGTCCGGCGGGGATCAGATCGGGGTCGTCGCCGTAGTCCTTCTCGGCATGGCGCACCAGCAATATCGTGGTCGGCTTGGTCGCTACTTCCGTAGCGGTTTCCGGTCGGCTTGTGTTGCAGGCAATGGAGCACAACAGCAGGCACGACAGTAGGTAGAGTGCTTTCATTTTAGATGCCTTCCTTCATTTTCTGGCTGTTCTCCGCCATTTGCAGTCCCTCTACGACAGGTTCCAGGTGCCCGGTAATGACTTTGTCCAGGTTGTGTAAGGTAAGGTTGATCCGGTGGTCGGTAACCCGGTTCTGGGGGTAATTGTAGGTGCGGATCTTTTCACTGCGGTCACCACTGCCTACGAGCGACTTTCGGGTACTTGCCAGTTCGTCCGCCGCGGCGGTGTCCTGGGCGTCCTTGATCCGCCGGTAGAGCTGGGCCATCGCAATTTCCTTGTTCTTGTGCTGGCTGCGGCCGTCCTGGCTTTCCGATACGATACCGGTAGGTAAGTGGGTGATCCGAATGGCGGATTCGGTCTTGTTTACGTGCTGCCCCCCGGCACCGGAAGCCCGGAAGGTATCTATCTTCAGATCCGCCTTATTGATGTTGATGTCCTGCTCCTCCATTTTGGCGAGGACGGCAACCGTAGCGGCGGAGGTGTGAACGCGCCCTTGGCTTTCGGTTTTGGGCACGCGCTGCACGCGGTGTACCCCCGACTCGAACTTCATGTTGCTGTAAACATCGTCACCGTGGATCTCAAACACCACTTTTGAGTAGCCTCCGGCGGTTCCTTCGTTCTCGTCGATGATTTCAATCTTCCATCCCTGGGTTTCCGCGTAGCGCTTGTACATATCAAAAAGATCCCCAGCGAAGAGGGCGGCTTCGTCGCCACCCGTACCGCTGCGGATCTCCATGATGATATCTCTTTCGTCTTCCGGATCCTTGGGGATCAACATCACCTTGACTTTTTCATCAAGGGCCTCTTTGCGGTCCCGTAGGTCTTCGTACTCCAGCTGGGCCATCTCGCGCATCTCCGGATCGGGATCTTTACGCATGGCGGCCGTCGTCTCCAGGTTGTCGGTGAGATCTTTGTAAACGAGATAGGTATCGGCTACCGGTTTGAGCTTGCCGTACTCTTTGTTAACGCGGGTAAACTTCTCCTGGTCCGAGATTATCTCGGGGTCGGATAGCTGTACCTCAAGGTCTTTAAAACGGTGATAAATTGCTTCGAGCTGGTCGATCATGGGCGCGCCTTTGTCTGCGGCGGCCCAAGATACGGCAGCGGGCTAGAGAAACTGCAATTCGTCCCCGTCCATGCGGACTCTCACGGCCGGCCGACTGGCCAGCGTTTCTTTCTGTCGGCGCATGACCGTAAAGTCGGCGCGACGAAGAACGTCGGAATTGATCTGGCCGAAGCGGGTCGGCAGGTTTTGCTGCCCGACGCCCATGGCAAAGGAAGCAACTACGGGCCCTTCCAAATCCTCGCATAGGCGATAACAGAACGAGTCCATGGCGAGCCGCACGTTGACCTCGTCGTTTTTATCGATCAGCGAAATAGGAACCTGTGCGCTTGCCCGCAGACGAACGGTGAGTGCGCGACCGTGGTACACAAAGAGGGTGTCGAGCTTGGGGTGGATGTGGGGGAACCAGCTGACGAGGGTTTCTCGATCGGCGAAAATCATTTCCGGCTGGTTACGCCGGTTCGCCGGGCAAATTTGCAACAACTGATTGACCGCGCTGGGTCTCTTTGCATCAACTACCATCTGCCATAAATTGGCCGTTGGAAGGAGAACCATACCGCCGGATTTAACCGTGGATAGCGCGCCGGTGCCGCGCAGAGGTAACTGATGGTGAACTGTTGGGGTAAAATTCGTTCGAATATTCATTCATGATTAGTGAGCCTTCTTCCTCAATAGAGAACGAAGGGGTTAAAAGCGAAAAGCGTTAGGTGTTTTTGGGACTAATCATGCCATTGGTATCAAGGCAAACAACATAAGATGGTTCGGGACGTCTATCCGACAAGGACCAAAGATGCAGCGGATAAATGTTCCGTTTAGGAAACTGTATTTTGTCCCACAGATTGTATCACCCTAAAAGAATCCACTTGCAATTTTCATCCGCCCTACGTTCCGGAATCGTCATACTGCTGTGTGCGATCCTGCTTCCGGCCGGTCTTTTGGCCGATCATATCGTGGGGGGAGAATTCCACTACGAATGCCTTGGGTTTAAGAATAATGATCCGAGTACCGGTATTATGCGCTACCGCATTACCATCAATATGTACCGGGACTGCATCGGCGAGGGCGCCCTCTTTGACGGAAACGATCCGCGGCAAACGCCGGACGTACGGAGCGCCGACGGACATATCAGTATTTATCTCGGAAACGAATACTACAATCCGACCCGCTCCATTAACCTCTCGCGCTTCGACCCCGTACCCATCAATTTGGGCAATCCCTGCCTCGTCGTGAACGAGCCCATTTGTCAGGAGATCGGTATCTATACCTTCGTAGAGGAGCTTCCCGTCTCGGAACAAACGTACACCTTCGTCTACCAGCGCTGCTGCCGCAATGAATCCATCCGCAACCTGCTGAATCCCCGGCAGATCGGGGCGACCTATTTCATTCAGCTAACGCCCGAGGCACAGCAGCGCTGCAATACCAGCCCGGCCTTCAACATCGATCCCCCCATTGCTATCTGCATCAACGAAGAATTCCGCATCGACCTGGGGGCCACGGACGCGGACGGAGACAGCCTGGTGTACAAATTCTGTGACCCCAAGCTCGGCGGCGGTACGGACAACGGCGGCCGCAACGGCCCCGCTACCGAAACTCCCTTCGATGATATCGTCCCCATTCGGGAAAGTCCGTACCCTTACGCTTCCGTGCCCTGGGTCAGGCCGCGCTACGATGTTGCCAATCAACTGGGCGTCGGCAGCACGCTCAATATCGACCGGGTTACCGGGGAATTGAGCGGGGTGCCCTCCTTTCCCGGCACGCACGTCCTGGGGGTTTGCGTGGAAGAATGGAGCCGCGGGCCAAACCCCATATTACTGAGTGAAACCAAGCGCGAATTTCAGCTGAATGTCAGCCGTTGCGGAAACACCGTGGACGCTGATTTGCTGGAAACGGAAATTGACGAACAGGGCCGTTTTTTCATCCGCCAGTGCGGGCCCGGCCCGAATACCATCTTCAACGAAAGCACCCTCGTCTCCTCAATCACGAGCTACGATTGGGAGATGATCGGCCCCGGGGGTGAATTGCTGACCGGGACATCGCGTGACTTTCAGACCAATATCAACGAAATCGGTGTCTACGAAGGCATAATGATGCTGAACCGGGAATCCTTCGCGGATAACTGCAAGGACACCGCCGTCTTCCTGCTCGGCGTTTTTCCGGACCTCACCGCCGACTTCTCCGCCAGTGAGGTGGTGTGTGAGCCTAAACCCATCGAATTCGTAAACGGCTCGAGTACCGCCGGTGGGCAACGCATTACGGCGTACGACTGGGATTTTGGCGACAATACCGATCCCTCCGCCCGCCCCGACCCGACCCACCAATACCGGATACCCGGTGATTTTAGAGCCCGCCTGGAAATCACGGATGAGAATGGCTGCCAGGACGATGTCGAGCAAAACGTCGAGTACTTTCCGGCTCCGCGAACGATCATTCTGGAACCGCAGGACGTCTTTGGCTGCGTGCCCTACACCAACCTGTTTATCAACCGCTCTACGCCGATCGATGACAACTACATCTTCGAGTGGCAGTTCGGCGATGGGGGAAGTTCATCCGAGCGGGACCCCACACACCTCTACGGAGCTTCTGGACTGTACGATGTTTACCTGTCTATTACCAGTCCACTCGGCTGCTCCGTGGATACGACCTTCCGGCAACTGGTTGATGTACGCGACAGCCCGACGGCCGATTTTTACTTTACGCCCGAGCAACCGTCCAACATCTTTCCGGATGTGGATATTATCGATCGCAGCGTCAATGCCGCCTCCCACCGGTACTTTATTACCGACGGCGGGGAAGCGCTATTCACTTCGCCCGGTCCGGACTTTACTTACCGACTACGGGATACCAGCTTGCTAAGTGTAACACAGGTCGTGACTCATCCAAGCGGCTGCCTTGATACGCTGACGAAGGACATACGGATGTACCTCCAGAATACCTTCAACGCTCCGAATGCCTTCACCCCAAACGGTGACGGACTCAATGACAGCTGGCAACCAAAGGGCATCTTCGCCGGTGCTACCGATTACTTGCTGCGCATCTGGAACCGGTGGGGAGAAAAGATCTACGAAACGGATGACTTCGAGGGAACCTGGGACGGCACGCACGATGGCACCGCCAGCCCGGCGGGGGGATACCTCTGGGATGTGAGTTTCACCAATGCCGAAGGAGAACCGGAGAGTTTCAAAGGGGGTGTCGTGCTAATCCGGTGACCAGGACCACCGTTCCAGGTCCAGGCTATCCGGTAGCCGGACGAGAGCCTCCATGCGAAAATCATTCCGCAACAGGGCCCGCCGTGAAGCCTCGTTCTCGGGTTCAACGTGTGCCAGTAAGTCCAATCCATCGCTGGCGGCCAGGAGGCACATCTCCGCGATCGCCCTGGAAGCGATACCGCGCCCTCTGAAGGGCAAGGCGACGTTGTAACCTAACTCTACTTCGGATTCAGCATCCATCAGCCCTTTACCCCCGATGGTGCCGACTACGGAGCGCTCATCGTAGACAATCAGGAAGGGGACGCTCCACCGGTATGCACGGGTAGAGTTCTGCATGCCGCGAAGACTTTGGTCCATAAATACCCGGGATGGTACCGCCCCCGGTTCAACCGCATACTGACGGAAATAATCCGTACGATGCAGACTAGGGATCTCCTGTCGGTCGGGCTGTAAAATGCGGAGCATCACTTAGGGCTGGGAGGTGACGGTGGACTGATGGAGCTGCCATTTGCCGGACTCCTGACTCCATAGGTTGGTGTAGCGTTCCCGGTAGCTGCCCGATTGACCGTCCTGCATCCAGTTAAAGGTGCGTACTGCCTCCACCTGGGCACGCTGTTCGTCGATGGCTACCGTCATACTGTCCACCGAGATTTCCAGGGCGGGGAACAACGTTCGAAGCCCCTGCAATTCGGTCAACCACTGCTGCTTATTGCTGGTTGTTGCCCGTTCGGGATAGGCCGCCTCGAAATTATCGCTGAGAAGGCGGTCCATAATCGCGACATCCAGGTCCTGATACGCCTGGTTAAAGAGCGTTTCCGAACGTTCGACTGCCTCGGCATCCGGTACGACGGACTTATCTTGCGCGGGATCGCAGGTTAAAAGCCATAGCGGCAGGAGTAAAATGGACACCATCAATCTCATGCCCGGAGAACGCAAGGACCGCAAAAAAGTCGACAACTTGATAAGACTGTATTCCCTGATCGCTGGCCTGTCATTGGTGCTGTTTTCTACCTGCGCTCCGTCGCCCGAAAAGGCTGAACCGTCCGTCACCGAAGTGTTGGATCATGCCATTCGCGCGCACGGCATGGAAGCGATAGATAGCATTCAGCTGGCCTTTACTTTTAGGGAGCGGGATTACACCATCGAGCTGGAAGGTGGAAAATATTTGTACACACGGAGCTTCACCGATAGCCTCGGCCAACCGGTCCGGGATGAGCTAAGTAACGCGGGCCTTGTGCGGTACCGCCACGATAGTCTGCAGCCCCTGACGGCGAAAGACAGTGCGGCCTATGCCGGCTCGGTCAATAGCGTGCGGTACTTCTTTTTACTCCCTTACGGACTGCGCGACCCGGCGGTGATCGCCGAGCTTCTGGACACGGTGGACATCCGCGGCAGGGCTTACAACCAGGTTCGGGTAACGTTCGAAGAGGCCGGCGGCGGGGAGGACTTCGAGGACGTCTATCACTACTTTTTCAACGACGACACCGGGGAGCTGGATTATCTTGCCTATACCTTCGAAGCGGAGGATGGCGGTATTCGCTTCCGCGAGGCGATAAATAAGCGACGGGTCAACGGCATCCTGGTGCAGGATTACATCAATTACGGCCTCGACGGGGATGATAGAGACATTGCCTCCATCGCCAGGCGGTTTGAAGCCGGTGAGTTGCCCGAGCTATCGCGTATCGAGAATACGGCCGTAAGGGTCCAGTAAGCCCGGGGGAAGCAGATCGCGCACGAAAGATCGGTGCCCCCACCAGGGGTGGGGGAGGCTGAGTCGATCGTCTTCGTAAATCAGGTCGTCCACGAAGATCATATCGATATCGAGGGTGCGGGGACCCCAGTGCGTGTCGCGGGTCCGACCCTGCTCCAACTCAATGGCCTGCGTTTGATCGAGGAGGGCGTGCAAATAATTTTTAAGGGGCTGTCCGCGATTGGGATCGGGAATGGAAAGCACAATAACCTGATTGCGAAAATCTGGCTGGGCGGTCATCCCCCAGGGTGGGGTAGTGATTACCGGACTCGTGTACGCTACCGGCCCCAGCCGCTCGGTGAGCGCTTGTCGGGCGACTTGCAGGTGTTCGTCGCGGTTGCCTTCGTTCGATCCGAGGGATAGCGTTAGTTTTGCCACGCCCAAAAATAGTGATGACTTTACCTTCCTACGTGGTTATCGAGGGAAACATCGGTGCCGGCAAGACCACGCTGGCCCGGATGCTGGCGGAGCGGTTCAACCACCGCCTCGTTCTCGAGGAATTCAGCGATAACCCCTTCCTTCCCCTTTTCTACCGCGAGCCTGAGCGCTATGCCTTTCCCGTGGAGCTTTTCTTCATGGCCGAGCGGCATAAGCAGCTCCAGGCCGAACTGAGCAACCCCGAACTGTTCAGCCAGGGTACGGTGGCCGATTACCTGTTCATCAAGACGATGCTGTTCGCCCGCAACAGCCTGAACGAGCAGGAATTTCGGCTGTTTACGCGACTATTCCGTGCCCTGGACGTCGCGTTCCCGAAGCCGGACCTGATCGTGTACCTGCACCGCCCCGTCGAGGCGCTACAGGCTAACATCCGTCGCCGAGGCCGGGAGTACGAGCAAGACATCGGCGATGCCTATCTGAAGTCCGTGCAGCAAGTCTATCTCGATTACCTCCGGACGGTCAAGGAGACGCCGGTGCTGTTATTCGAACTTGGGGAGGAAAACTTTGCGGAGGACGAATTGCTTTTCGAGCGCATCATTGCCGCAATGACCGGTACGGTAAAGCGGGGGTTGCAAACGCTGGAGCTTCACTCCTTGCGTTCGTCACCGATGAGGTTCTGAGGGAATTTTACCTTGTTCTTCAGCTTGTAGGTGGACAAGCGATTGTGATAATAGTGAAGCATGGAGAAATTATCGCTGACTACGTGTCCACGCGAGTCACAGCGGAGCGGCTTGTGGATGTGGTAATTGCCGATACTTTCCAAGCCCAAGTCGATGATTTTCGCTGCGGTGTTCCTGATTTCGTCGCTGACTTTGACCCGGTCCTCCAGTTCCATCTTGAGGAGGATGTCCCGGAGTTGCTCCACTACGGATTCCAGTGCCTTTGGCTGAAAGTAGAAATCTTCGGCGGGTAATCGAAGCAGCGCGTACAGGTCATCCTTGGGAAAAGACCGCTCCAGGATAGCGAAAGCGGCGTAGCTAATGAGATGACTGGGCAGCACGATCCCGTCGGAGTGGTAGCGCTCCACGATGCGGCTGGCGAGCAGTCGCGTGTACTCGTTTTCCCGTTGCAGGTCTTCGTTGATCTTCCCGTACTGATCCCGGAAGTATTCCCTGGTCGAGACGTGGCGACCGCTTAGGGCGTAGCTTTTCCCGTCCTCGGATACCCGATTACCAACCACGTCCATGGGCTGGCCGAGGCTGATGGTAATTTCATTCCCCTTACTGAAGACCCCCCAGATAAATTTGAGGATACTGCGCAGGGAATGAAAGCTGTCCTTTGCTTTGATGTATCGGTCCTGGCCCTCACGCCGCAGGTGTTGCTCGATGAGGAACTGCGCCTCGAGAACGAAGGGATAACTAAGAATGACCGGTACGATGTACACCTTGTCATCCCGTCCGGCCTGGTAGCGAGCCCGCTGTGCTTCGACGGCGGTGCCGAGCAGGCCCAGTTTCAGTTTGGTTTCCAGCGCTCCGGAGCGAGACCGGGTGCCGCCGGGGAAAAAGAGGGAGGGTACGCCGCGCTGGATGATGAGCTTGCTCATTATCTTAAGCGTGGTCATGTAAATCGGGTTGCGCTTCCGCCGGTCGACGCGGTAGGCACCCAAACGATTCATGAAGTAGGCCGTGTATCCGGTGTTATAGAGGTTCAGCCCGGCACCGAAGGCCATGGCTTCCAGTCCCGCGACCTGGTCGAGGGCGTAGCCGATCAGGATGCTGTCGAGATTACTGAAGTGGGTCGGTACCATGATTACGGTTCCCTTCTTGCTTAGTTCCCGCACCTGGTCGACGTAGCCGCGAACGAGCAGTTTCTCCTGCAGGAGAATTTTCTTGCTGAACAGGCTCGTAAAGCTGCGCCCCCCCGCCGCGTTTAGCAGGCGACCGAAGAAAAACGTCAGGAAACGCCGGGCGAAACGGAAGGTAGGGATCTTGAAGGTGCCGACGATCTCCTCGGCGTAGCGGTGCACGATCCGGTCAAGGATCGCCTGGGCAGCTTCCTCGGCGGTAGCGGGTTCGTCCTCGTCAAGTGATTGCGTGGCCAATAGCTTAGCCTGTCGCTTCCAGTACCGGCGTTCGTTCGGGGGGTCGACCTTCCAGGGTTCGGAACGGGTCCTTTCCTGCTCGCTGAATACGGTCTTACTCAGAACGTCGGTCAGATTGTCTCCGCTTTCTTGAAGGATCCTTTCCTTGCTGGCCTGCTCCAGCTTTCGGATAAAAGCTTGGCGGTCCTCACTCAGGCGATAAATTTCCCATTGGTTGATTTCCGGTACCGTATGCTGATAGGGACGGTTTTCCCGGTTGAAGCCGGGGGGTGGAAGTCGGTTGTCTGCGGGATTCGCACTCATAGGGTTATAAGGTTCTCAGGCGGTGAAATGTGCTCTAACTACCGCCTGCCTCGAAGGGCCAATGTACCGCATTCAGGGCGGTTTCTATGTATTCCAGTACTTCCTCCCGCCCCGTTTCTTTTAGGGCGCTCGTAGCAAAGACCGGGGGAAGCTCTTCCCAGCTTTCCTTTAGGGCGTTCTGGAAGCTTTCCATATGCTCCCCGTCGCGGGCCTTTTTACGGTCGGTTTTGGTGAAGGCCAGGACGAAAGGGACGCCATGTTCGCCCAGCCAGTTTACAAAATCCAGGTCGATTTGCTGGGGGGGGATGTTGCTGTCGATAAGGACGAAGGTGCTCACGAGGGTATCCCGCTTGAGGAAGTAATTCTCCGTCCGGGTTTCCCATTTGGCCCGCGTTTTTTTGCTCTGCTTGGCGTAGCCGTAGCCCGGGAGGTCCGTCAGGTACCAGCTCTGGTTGATCAGGTAGTAGTTGAGCAGTTGCGTTTTTCCGGGTTTACCGCTGGTGTGTGCCAGTTCTTTACGCTGGGTCAGCATATTGATCAGGCTGCTTTTTCCCACGTTACTGCGGCCGATGAATGCGAACTCCGGCTTGCCGTCTTTCGGGGCCTGGTGGACGCGTGCGTGAGAAGAGGCAAAGGTAGATGTATGAATAAGGGGCAAAGCGAAAATTTTGGAAGGCTACTTAACGAAATACGCCCACCCAAAAGATTGAGCGGGCGTATTGCCTAGTTGTTCGGATTGTTTACTCCTCTCCGTCGCCGTCCGCTTTGGACTTGGACTTCGATTTTGACGATCCCTTTTGTACTTTCTTTGGGCTGATGATGACGTTCATCCGTCGGCCTTCCATCTTCGGCATCGCTTCGGCGGCACCGAGATCTTCGACGTCCTTCATGAAGCGGAGTAGGAGCAGTTCGCCCCGGTCCTTAAAGACGATGGAGCGACCCCGGAAGTGCACGTAAGCTTTGACTTTAGCCCCGTCTTCGAGGAATCCCCGGGCGTGGCGCACTTTGAAGTCGAAATCGTGATCGTCGGTATTTGGGCCGAAACGGACTTCCTTGATAACCGTTTTTACGGCCTTGTTGCGAATTTCCTTTTCCTTCCGCTTCTTTTCGTAGAGAAACTTCTTGTAGTCCGTAAGGCGCACTACCGGCGGACTGGCATTGGGGCTGATCTCGACCAGGTCGAGGCCCAAATCACGACCCCAACCTTTCACCTGACGGGTGTCGAATACGGTGCCGCTCTCAAGCTTGGTGCCAATCTCCTCGGATATCTCGTCGAGGTTATCGCCAACCAGGCGAATTTCGGGCACCCGAATCATGTCGTTGATACGGAACTGTGGGGTGGTGTCTTCTCTGCGTGTGTAGCGGTTGCGGCCGCCGCCTCTTCTCTTTGCCAATAGATGGTTGAATTATGTTATAAAATGTAAAAGTATGGAATAGGGGAAAGTTCAAACAAGCCAACGATCCCGGGCCATTTAGCCAAAAAGAAAAGTTCCGGCCCGACAATGGTTGCCGGACCGGAACTTTAGAGACGGTCTGCCTTACTCTTCGGAGGTAACCACTTCCTGTTGTGCGATGATCAAACCATCACCCGCCTCGTTCAACTTAGCGACGAGGGATGCTCCACCGTCGGGGTTGTTGTTGAGGATGTACTCGGCGAGGGGATCTTCGATGTACTTCTGAATGGCGCGGTGCAATGGTCGGGCACCGAACTGCGGATCGAAGCCTTTCTCGGCTACGAACTTCTTGGCGTCTTCGGCCAGCTCGAGGGAGAATTCGAGGCCTGTAAGGCGCTTGTAGAGATCGGACAGTGCGATATCGATGATGCGGAAGATCTCTTCCTGCCCAAGGCTATTGAAGATGACCACGTCGTCGATCCGGTTAAGGAACTCCGGCGAGAAGGTACGCTTCAATGCGTTGTTGATCACCGACTTGCTGTTCTCCTCGGCGTTCTCAGTACGGGCTTTGGTAGCGAAACCTACGCCCTGTCCGAAGTCCTTCAACTGGCGAACACCAATGTTGGAGGTCATGATGATCATGGTGTTCTTGAAGTCCACCTTGCGACCCATACCGTCCGTCAACTGGCCGTCGTCAAGGACCTGCAGCAGGATGTTGTAGACATCCGGGTGGGCCTTCTCGATCTCGTCCAGCAGAATCACGCTGTAGGGCTTACGACGCACCTTTTCAGTCAGCTGACCGCCTTCTTCGTAGCCGACGTATCCCGGAGGCGCACCGATGAGGCGGCTGACGCTAAATTTCTCCATGTACTCCGACATATCGATGCGAATCAAGCTCTCCTCGCTGTCGAAGATGTACTTGGCCAGGGCCTTGGCCAGCTCGGTTTTACCGACACCGGTGGGGCCGAGGAAGATGAAGGTACCGATGGGTTTCTTCGGGTCCTTCAGGCCGACGCGGTTACGCTGGATAGCCTTCGTGACCTTGGTGATGGCGTTGTCCTGTCCGATAATAACCGATTGGAGGTCCTTCTCCATGCCGACGAGTTTCTTACTCTCGTTTTGGGCAACACGACGTACGGGGATACCGGTCATCATGCTGACGACCTCGGCGATATCTTCCTCGTCAACGGGGTAGCGCTTCGTTTTCGCTTCTTCCTCCCATTGCTTCTTGGCGTCTTCGAGGTTCCGCTGCAGTTTGCTTTCCTGGTCGCGAAGGTCGGCGGCACGTTCGTACTGCTGGTTCTTGACGGCGGCGTTCTTCTGCTCCTTGACGGCTTCGATTTTCTTCTCGACCTCCTCGATGTGTTCGGGGACGGTGATGTTCTTCAGGTGGGTGCGGGCACCTACCTCGTCGAGCACGTCGATGGCTTTGTCCGGCAGGAAGCGATCGGTGATGTACCGGTCGCTCAGCTTCACGCAGGCTTCGATCGCATCGTCGGAGTAATTGACGTTGTGGAAGTCTTCGTACTTCGGCTTGATGTTGTTGAGAATGTGAACGGCTTCCTCTGCGCTGGGGGGATTGACGAGCACTTTCTGGAAGCGCCGGTCGAGTGCGCCGTCCTTCTCAATGTGCTGACGGTACTCATCCAGGGTGGAGGCACCGATGCACTGCAGTTCACCGCGGGCAAGGGCAGGCTTGAAGATGTTGCTGGCGTCAAGGGAGCCGGTCGCTCCGCCGGCACCGACGATCGTGTGAATCTCGTCGATAAAGAGAATCACGTCGCGGCTCTTTTCGAGCTCGGTCATGATTGCCTTCATGCGCTCTTCGAACTGACCGCGATACTTCGTACCCGCAACCAGGGCGGCGAGGTCAAGCATAACGATGCGCTTGTCGAACAGTGTCCGGCTGACCTTGCGGTCACGGATACGGAGCGCGAGCCCTTCGACGATAGCCGTCTTACCTACACCAGGTTCGCCGATCAGGATGGGGTTATTCTTTTTCCGACGGCTGAGGATCTGGGATACCCGTTCAATTTCGGTTTCGCGACCGATGATGGGGTCCAGACGATCTTCCTCGGCCAGCGCGGTGATGTCGCGACCGAAATTGTCAAGGACGGGGGTGCGGGATTTGGAGTTACCCTGGCCACGACCGCCGCGACCCTGGCCACCACGGCCGGAATCGTCGTCTTCGAAGCTTTCCTCGCCGCTGCCCGGTGCTTGGTTCATGGGCAGCGTCTCGTCTTCGGTAAAGTCTTTTTCGTCTTTCACGTAGTCTAATTCTGCTTTGTAAATTTCATATTCCACTTCAAACTGCCGAAGGATCTTCGTCGCCGGCAATTCTTTATTACGCAGAATAGAAAGGATAAGGTGTTCGGGGCTGACCTGGGTGGTCTTCAGGGCCTTTGCTTCGAGAAAGGTCACTTTAAGTACACGGTCCGCCTTGTCGTTGAGGGGCATTTTAGAAATGCTGTGCCCGCTGCTCTGGCCGCCGTTACGTTGGACGTTCTCGCGGAGGGTGTCGGCGAGGGTTTCAATGTCCACGGCCAGGTTCTTCAGCACCTTCGTGGCGAGGGTGCTCCCCATGCTGAGGACGCCAAGCAGCAGATGTTCGGGACCCACATACGTGTGGCCCATCTTCTCAGCCTCCTGCTTGCCGCGGGCCATTGCCTGTTTTATTTCGGGGTTAAATTCCCGCTGTGGAGGGTTCATTCAATAAACTTTGTGGGGGTAATAAATAATGAGGGCTTTAAAAAACGCGCAACATCATGCGCTATGGAAACCATTTGCCCTAAAGTTAAGGCGAAAGTGAAAGAACTGTGCCAGAAGGAATTAACTGACAAAAAATCCTGACAATTCGCCCCGGCACGCCATAAATATTTGGCGCGTGGACTTCTTACTATAGAGAAACACTACACCTCTAAGATGGTTGGACGCCAAATTGTGCAGTCTCGGGTTCAAACGCTTAAAGTTGTGCTAACATTTTAACGATTTCCTATGCCGGCTGCATTCGCTGCTCTGCCCGCTGCTCCTTACCTTCGTGGGGCATTTCCACGATTTTTTCCGCTTTACTGTTGCCAACACATGGGTTTCTTCCCCAAATGCTTTCTACTGCTGTTTTTTGCGGCGGGCTTCTTCACGCAGGAGGCCGGAGCGACGGGGGATAGTCTGTATTTTCTACTCCCCTCGGATACCGTCGTGGTTCGCTTTGACGCACTGAGCGGCCATCTGCTTTTCGATCACCGGCTGGCCCCGCGACAGACGCTCTACGGCGCCGCCCGCTTCTACGGCCATTCCCTCGACGATATTTACCGCCTCAATCCGGGGCTGCAGCTAGGTTATAAACCCGGCACCCGTGTTACCGTCACCATTCCGAAATCCGAACTCAGATCGGGATACGCCCGCGACAGCCTCGCCTGGTTCGTGCCCGTTCGCTACCGCTTATCGGCCGGAGAAACACTCTATGGCCTGTCGCGGCGTACCCTCAGCCAGCCAAACGACAGTCTTATCCGTGCCCTTAATCCGGGACTTAACGCCCAGGACCTCGAGCCCGGGAGGGTATTGACTATTGGCTATTTGCGCATCGATGGGATCAATCCCGACCACCAGGTAAAAGTCGAGGACCGCTACATCTTACAGAATCGGGATTTGCGCGTACAGTGGGATTCCACCATGAGCCAGCGCCGACTGAAGTTTACTACCGGAAAGGCGGCCTGGACCACGCGCGGTGACCAGAATAAATGGATGGTGCTGCACCGGACCGCCCCCATCGGTAGCATTATCGAAGTGGAAGACCCCCGCAGCCGAAAAACGATCTACGCCAGGGTGGTGGCCCGCATACCCGAGGAAGTGTACGACAGCCGCGTGGTGCTGGTGGTCAGTCCACGCCTGGTAAAGGCCTTCGGAGTCCGCGATAAGGAGTTTTACGTCCGTACCCGTCACCTGTAAACTTCGGGGAGTGCCGGCAAGGGCTTACCTTCGCGCGCCGTATGCGCCTCCAGCAACTCGACATCAAGGGATTCAAGAGCTTCGCCAACCAAACGGTGGTGAATTTTGATGCCGACGTCATTGGGATCGTCGGGCCCAACGGCTCGGGAAAGAGCAACATCGTAGACGCTATCCGCTGGGTTCTTGGCGAACAGAAGGGCTCCGAGTTGCGCCTGGACAAAATGGCGTCCATCATCTTTAACGGGACCAAAAAGAAGAAGCCCGGCAACCTGGCGTCCGTCAGCCTGACCTTCGAGAACGATAAGGAATTGCTTCCTACCGAGTACCAAACGGTCACGATCACCCGGATGCTCTACCGCAGCGGTGATTCGGAATACCGGCTCAACGGCGTGCAGTGCCGCCTTAAGGATATCCGTAACCTATTCCTGGATACCGGCATCGGCAGTAACAGTTACGCCATCATTGCACTGGGAATGGTGGATGACATATTGGCCGACAAAGACAATAGTCGTCGCCGGATGTTCGAGCAGGCCGCGGGGATCAGCAAGTACAAGAACCGCAAGAAGGAGAGCCTGCGGAAACTGAACAATACGGAAGACGACCTGGCCCGGATAGAGGACCTGCTGTTCGAAATCAACAACAACCTCAAGAGCCTCGAGAAACAAGCCAAGCGCGCCCGCAAGTACCGTGAGCTGAAGGGGCAGTATCGCGATCTTAGTTTGCTGCTGACCGGGATCCGGGTAGAGAAACTCCGGATCGACTACGAAAAGCTGCGGGAAGAAACCGAAAGGGCGGAAACCGTTTACCGGCAGACCGACGAGCGCATCACGAAGCTGGAAGCTTGCCTCGACGAGGAGCGGAAAAAGCACGTGGACAAGGAGCAGCGGGTCGGGGAGCGGCAACGCAAATTGAACGCGCTCACCGGCGAATTACGCAGCCTGGAAAGCGAACGGCAGCTATTGCAGCAGCGGAAGGGATTCGTGGAGCGGCAAACCGCCCAGTTGACCGAAGCCATAGCGCGGGCGGAAACGGAGATCGCGGCCTACCAAAGCCAGATCGCCGGCACCGAGCAGCAAGTCACGGAAGCGCGGCAGGTACTGGAGGAGCAGCAACGGAAGCGCGACGCCGCGCAGGCGTCCCTGGCGGGGGTGCGGGAAGGCCACGCCGGCCTGAAGTCAAAGCTGGACGAAAGTCTAAAGGTCCAGCAGGAGGAGGAAAAGAAGATCTTCGACCTGGAAAAGCGACGGGCCATTAACGGTAACCAGATCGAAAACTTCCGGTTTCAGGTCGAACGCAACCAGGCCGAAATGGCCGAACGACGCGGCGAACGCGAAAACCTCGAAACGCTGCTGGCCGAACTAAAGCAGAAGATAAGCAAGCAGGAAGGCGAAACGGAACGCCTTGAAAAGCAGGAAGCCGATCGTCTGCAGGCCATCGATGAGGCGGTAACGGATACCGAACACCTACAGGCGGAGCTGAACCGGATCAACCGGGGCCTGGACGCCCGGCGTAACGAGTACAAACTGACGAAGAGCATGATCGACAGCCTGGAAGGCTTCCCCGAGTCGATCCGCTTCCTGAGCAAAAACCGCAGCTGGACGAAGGAACCTCAGCTACTCGGTGACCTGCTCCTGGTGCAGCCCGAGTACCGCGCCGCGATCGAGAATTACCTCGAGCCCTGTCTGAATTATTACGTCGTGGCCAATGCCGAGGAAGCCCAGGCGGCGATTCGGCTGCTCAGCGACCGACAGAAGGGGAAGGCCAACTTTTTTGTACTGGACGCACTCGATCAGGGCGAAGTGCCTTCCAACGAAACCGGAGTGGGATCCGGTCGCTCGGCTATCGATGTATTGACGGTCGACGCGCCCTACCGCAAACTGGTCAGCCATTTACTGCACGGGGTCACCATCGGGGAATCGGACAACCTTCCCGAGCCGACCGACGACGGCACGACGGTGCTCTCCCCCGACGGTCGCTTCGTACGCCGACCGTATTCCGTAGCCGGGGGCTCCCTCGGCTTATTCGAAGGGAAGAAGATCGGGCGTAAGAAAAACCTCGAGGTTCTCCATAAGGCCATCAAGGAGGCCGAGGGACTAGCCGAGGGACTCGAAAAGCAACTGAAGGAACGCCGCGCCACGCTTAGCGATCTCCGGGGGCGCCGGACGGACCGGGAGATTCAGGCGGCCCGTCGCGAGCTGAATCAACTGCAACAGCAATCCGCCGGGGTGCAGGCCCGGGTAGAAGGCGCCCAAACCTACTTCCGCGACACGGAGGCCAAAAACGAACGCCTGGTTGCTGATGCCCTGGGATTGGAGCAGTCGAACGTTGACATTGATCGGCAACTGCAGACCCTGCGGGAGAGCATCGACAGCCTGCGTGAAAAAGTCAGTGGTACGGACGCCAACTACCAGCAGCTCAGCGAGGAACTTTCGGCGGCGAGCGCCAGCTACAACCAGGAAAATATCGCCTTCATCCAGCAGCAGAACCGGGTGCAATCGCTGGAGAACGAACTGACCTTCCGGCAAAACCGCAAGAAGGAACTACTGGCCCAGGAGGTAAACAACCGCGAGCAGCTCAAGTCCCTGGAGAAAGAAGCACGGCAATTCGATCAGCAGGAAGAAACTCTCGATACGAACCTCAAGCGGATGCGCGGCGAAAAGGAGGAATACCAGGCCACGCTGAACTCCGCCGAAAAGGCCTACTACGAGGCCCGCAGCCAGATCAACGTGCTGGAGGACGAATTGCGCAAGGACAACCGCCAGCGCCAGGATGCGCAGGTGCGGGTAAACCAGCTAAAGGATCGCTTTACGGATGTCCGCTTTAAATTGAACGGCGTAGAGGAGCGATTGAAGATAGAGTTCGACCTATCGCTGGAGCAGTTGGCGGCCGTCGAGATCGAGGAGTGGACCGGCACGGTGGCCGAGTTGGAGATGAAGGTGGATCGCCTGCGCAGCCGAATCGGCAACTACGGCGAGATCAACCCGATGGCGGTAGAGGCCTACGATGAGATGCGGGAACGCCACGAGAACATCACTGCGCAGCGTGATGATATCGTGAGCGCGAAGGAAACGCTGATCAAGACGATTAAGGAAATCGAGGATACGGCCACCGTACAGTTTCTGGATGCCTTCGAGCAGGTGCGGATTTACTTCATCGACGTGTTCCGGAGCCTGTTTACGCAGGACGACAATTGCGACCTCATCCTGCTGGACCCGGAGAATCCACTGGAATCGAATATCGAGATCGTAGCCAAGCCGAAGGGCAAACGGCCGCAGACGATCAGCCAGCTCTCCGGCGGGGAGAAGACCCTTACGGCAACGGCCCTCCTGTTTGCCCTCTACCTGCTGAAGCCTGCCCCCTTCTGTATTTTCGACGAGGTCGACGCCCCGCTGGACGATGCCAACATTGCCAAGTTCAATCGCATCATCAAGAAGTTCAGCAAGGACAGTCAATTCATCATCGTCACCCACAACAAACTGACGATGGAAGCGGTGGACAGCATCTACGGCGTCTACACCACCGAGCAGGGCGGTTCCGGGGTCGTACCGGTGCAGTTCACGGAATTGGAAGGGAGTACGACGTTCTCGGCTCGCTAGAATGGCATTTTACCTGCGCTCCGCCGCAGAACCTTATCTAATGGTGGTGCCGGATTTAGCTTAATTGTTTGGCGACGAGGTAGCCGGAGGTCCCATTCAGCCCGGGGCCGGGGTGGGTAGCGGCACCGATGTGATAGAGGTTTTTGACGGGGGTTTCGTGGCCCCGCAGCCCCGGTAGTGGCCGCCAGAAGAGGAACTGATCCAGTGAGGCCGTGCCGCAATAGGGGTCGCCACCTACCAGGTTGGGGTTGATGCGTGCCAGGTCGGCGGGGCTTAAGATGTGGCGTTCCAGAATAGCCTTTTTGAATCCGGGAAGCTGGCGGTCCAGGATGCCGATGACCCGGTCGGCGTAGGCCTCGGCGATGGCTTCGGTCCATTCACCACCACAGTCGATTTCCTCCAGGCTGTCGCCGGTGAGGAAGGCCGGTAACTCCTGTAGTTGGATCCAGATGGTCCACTTGCCCTCGGGCGCCCGGCTGGGATCGATGGCGGTGTGCTGGCCGATGACGATGGTGGGTTCGGCGGGCAGTAAGCCCCGAAGTGCTTCGTTGACCGCGCGGCTCGTGCCGTTCAGGCCGGGGGTAACGTGAACCATGCCGGTCTTTTTCAGTATCGGGTCGGGCCACTGTGGTGGACGGTCGAGCGAAAGCTGAATTTGCATATTCCCCCGACCGTAGCGGTAATTATCGGCTTCCTGCCGGGTCTGGGGCGGGACGGCGGCGTCCGGCAGCAGCTGCTGATACAGCGCGGTTGGACTGACGTTAGCCAATACGGTATCGGCCGGGTAGCGCTCACCGGCTACTTCGACGCCCGTAACTGCATCGTCTTCCACGATGATTCGTTCGACGACGCTATCCGTACGGCACTGGCCGCCGTGGTCTTCAATGATGCGTACCAGGACCTCTACCAGGCGGCTGCCCCCGCCCTCCGGCACCGGCATGCCCGTATTTTCGAAGGAGGCTAGGATGATGCGGAGCATGAGACTGCCGCCCGCATCGTCGGGGCCAAGGCCCGTGTGTAAGGTCCAGGGAGCGATCCAGGCTTTAATCAGGTCATCCTTAAAGGTATTGTCGAGCCACTTGCGGGCATTGGGCAGGGCTTCACCGAAAAACTCGATCAGCCCCTCGGGGCCCATATCCCATAGGTTTTTCGCCGCCAGACCGGCGCCGGCCATTGACCACAACTCCTTGGAAAGCAGACCGAAGGCCAGTTTAGCTTGCTTGTCGAATGCGTCCATGGCCGCGCGGTAGGCGTCGCCGTCACCGGCAAAAGCCTCATTGAGGGCGGATACGTTCTTGTCGCGGCTATCGCGCAACGCCAATGAACGCCCGTCGGGTAGGAGCACACCGGCGGTATACTCCGTATTCAAGTACTTCAGGCCGTACTCCTCCAGCGTTTCCTTCATTTCCGCGTAGAACGGGCCGGTGGTGAAAAGCGGGTGGAAGCCGGAGAAGATTTCGTGGCGAAAGCCCTGCACGGAGAGCTCCTTCGTCAGGATGTTGCCCCCCAGCCACTCGTTCTTTTCGAAAACGGTGACGCGTTGACCGGCCCTGGCCAGGATGACGGCGGCGCAGAGGCTATTGATGCCGCTACCAATGACGATCGTATGCTTGCTCATGTCAGCTTATTCTGCCACCCGGGCGCGCCGGCGTTCCAGTTGAGACCGGACCTCCGGTACTTCACCAAGGTATTTTTCCAGGTAAGGAAGCAACGCGCTCAAGTGTTCGAGGCGCTGGGTCGTATCCGTCGTGTTCACCGCTTCGGTTATGAACTGACGCGTTTCCTCCCGGGCCCGCGGAAAGTCACCTACCCGCCGCAATGCTTTCAGGATGACGATCCGGTAGCGGGTGCCGATACTGAGCTGGAGTATGGCCCGCACCATGGGCAAGGGGGCGTTGCATTCCACCCGGCGATTACCCAGGAGGTTTAGCACCTCGACGTAGACCTTATCGTAGCGGGACGCCAGCAATTCGCGCAGCCGCTGCTCGATCTTCGGAGGCAGGCGGCCACCGTTTTCCGGCCGTTGTACCGCGACCTTTAACTGCAGCAATGCATTGCGCTGTAGGCGGGGCTCCGGTCTGCTCAAGTAGCTACCGACCACGTCGAACACTCGGTCCAGTGGCGTGTCTTTCACCAGTGCGGTCCACCCGGGCTCCAGCTGCTGCGGCCAGTTAACCGGCGGGACATCGAGAAATTCCGGGGCGGCGGCGCGCAGGTTGACAGCTTCCAGCGAGAGGGAGGGCGTGGATAAGTCATTCAACGCACGGACAAGCACATCGAGGTGGTGATACTCTTTTTCCGATTCGAATGAAGCTAAGAAAATAGGACGTATCTCTTTGTCCTCCAGTCCGATACTGCGCATGACATCGACTATGCCGGAAGCCAAGTACGGGTGGTCGTTGAGGATTTCGGTCGCAAAGGCTTGCGTTTTCGATCCCGGGTATCCGTTCAGCAGGCGAAGCACGGCTGGTAGGTCATCGTCGGCAATGTTTCCGCCGTGGTACACTTTCGTCAGGCGTTCGAGTACCTCGTCATCGCGGTGAAACTCCAGTCCGAAGAGTAAATGGCGGGCATAGGGGTGCCGTCCTCCGCGTTCGAGTTCCTGAAGTAACCGGTCGCGGCCGGCCGCCGTTCCGAGGGCACCCAGCAGGCGATAGGCTTCGGCCACGCTGCCCAGGGTGGCGGCATCTGCCAGGCGGAAAAGGTAGGGTTCAAGTATGGAAGTCGCCTTAGTCAAAAACGACCGTGACTCGCCGCCCGTGAGCTTGGACAGCATCCGGTTGCGTCGTACCATATCGGGATGCATGGCGTCCCGGTAGCCTTCGTGGCCCGACCAGAAGCTTGCTATTCGCCGGGTTTCCACCGATTGCTCTCTCTTGTAATGGATGCAGATGGGCAGCAATTGTCCGGGGGGATCGAGAGCGTCCAGATAAGCCGTCGCCCAATCGGGCAACAACTGTCCCGAGTCCTCGAAGTAGGCCTTTACCGTGGGCCAGTCGTGTCCGTACGTCATTTGGAACACCGTGTCGGGCATCCCCTGCAATGGTGTCGTGATTACCCTTAACCGCCCGGAATCGTCAAGCCCGAAGGTATACGTAGCTTCCCCGTAGCGGGTGGGGAGGGTTATTCTACTGGTTTGGTCCATCTACGGAATAAACCCCACCGCGGCCATTTAGATTAGTACGATCTGGTCCGGCGTAAAGGGTGGGGTAGGCGGCAGCATGAATTGCTCCGCATCTTGGAGTACGGCAAACAGGATAGGTACGCCCGGTACATGGGTGGGGTAGTCCGTTTGCCCGTCGGTAATCACCAGCACGGTATCCGGTCGGGGTTTCAGGTTGACTGCCGCTTCGATGCCCTTGCGCAGATCGGTGCCGCTGCCTCCGGGAAGATAATTGATTCGGTAGGCTTCCCGTTCCGCCACCAGGCGTACGGGCTCGTAATCCGTGATGTCGCAGGGAATGATCGTCACCGGCGCATCGAACTGCCGGATGATGGCCGCTACCTCCGAAAGAGCACGCTGTAGATCGGCGTCCTGCATCGAGGCGGACGTATCGACGACCACCGCGATGCGGGCGCTGCGACTGCCGGCCAGCGCGGGTGGCAGAATGGGGTGGTAGACGGCCTGCCGCCGGTGGGCGCGTCCGTAGGTGTAGTCCGTTTTGGCGCCCTGCCCTTTCCGGATGGCCAGACTCATCCGGTGGCGCAGGCGCCGCCGCCAGTTGATCCGGCTTCCGAGTACGGTTTGTGCCCAGGCCCGCCAGGTGTCCGGAATGCCGGCCTGGTCCGCTTCCCGGGTCAGCCGCGCTACTTCCCGGCGCACCAATTCTTCGTCCAGCGGAGCGAGGCGCTGTTCGCCGCCTTCCTCCCACGGCCGGAAACGTCCGTGGACGCCACTGCCTTCATCGATCGGAAATTGCGCGGCGGTGGGATCGGGATCGAGGCGTCGGTAGTAGAATTCCGCCAGTTGTCCGGCTTCGAGATCCATAGCGGCCGGAAAGCGCCCGGGGTAGGCCGCCGGCATCCGGAGTCCAGTCCATTCGGCGTCGTTAATCTCCAAGTCGCAGGCGATGTTCCAGCGGCGTTCCGGAGCGGGGCCCGCGATGCCTGCCGCTTCGGCGCGGTCGCCGTGCTGCCGCAGCAGGTGGCTGATCTCGTGCACCCAGAGGAATCCGAGTTCCGCCAGCGCGTCCAGGCGGGCCCGCCCATTACCGATGCGGCGTACGGCCTCCGGGTTCCAGTAGATATTATAGTGGCGGTCGACCGCGGCTACTTTGACCTGCTCCGTCACGATGATGCGACACCGAAAAAGGGCCGGGGCAAACCAGGGCAGACGATCCGCGGCGTAAGCCCGGGCAAACCGCAGGTCTTCCAGCACGTCCGGGTAATCAGGCGAGGACATCCACGAATTCCTTGAAGGTACTATCGCTGAAGAGCCGGGCAATCTGCTCCATGGCCTGGTTGCGTCCGTCTTCCTCATCAGCGGCGGCCAGGCGACTTACCCATCCCGAACGGGCCAGATCCCGTAGCGAGACGAAGATGACATCCCGGCGGCCCTGCTCAAAAACTTCGTCCACCAGCGTCAGGTACACCAGTGAGTAGTCCTGTAATTCAGGTTGGTCGAACTGCGAGATGAGCTTGTTATTCAGGCTAAAGAACAGCACGTATAATTCGCTATCGTCCAGCTCATCAAGGTCAACGGCTTGTCGGCCCGCTAAAATATCCGCGGGATCCGGAATACGCAGCCGGTTCAGGTATTCGAGGAAGGGTAGGGCGGTGGCCTCCCCCAGGCAACCGGCGATCAATTCGAGGAGTACGGTTTGCGCGGTTCCGTTATCCGAACCCAGCCG
The DNA here is from genome assembly GCF_003390935.1 of Lewinella sp. IMCC34191. Taxonomy (GTDB): domain Bacteria; phylum Bacteroidota; class Bacteroidia; order Chitinophagales; family Saprospiraceae; genus Neolewinella. The sequence continues at coordinate 691,871 of NZ_QNQZ01000001.1, forward strand.
GTAACCGAGAACGTCGCAGGCGGCCAGTAGGGCGGCGGCGAAATCCCAGGTGCGCGGGCTCGCGAATCCGTAGGCATTTGCTTCCGGGTCGCTGTGAAGAGCCGAACCGCTCAGGCGGAGAAAGCCGGCAATCTTCACTTTCCATTCCGGAAGCCGCTGCCGGTGGGCAGCGGGTTCGATGTCCGGCAGTTGGCCCTTAGCCCAGCCTTCGGTTAGCGAGCGAATGTAGAGTGACTCCGGGATCGACCAATTCAGGTGAACGAAACGGTTGCGGAGGGGCGGCGAAAGTTCCCAGCCGCCGATCATGAGGTCGGGTGGGTTGGCGGCGGCAACGATGCGTACCCGCTCGGGTAATTCTTGAAAGCCCACCCGGCGCTCGAATACCACGCGCAGCAGGGCGGCCTGGACGGAGGGTGGCGCGGTACTCAGCTCGTCGAGGAAAAGGATTCCGTCTTCATCTTCCCCGAAGGCTTCGACCCATTCGGGGGTAGCGTAGCGAACGCGACCGTCGGTCAGCACGGGTAGACCACTAAAATCGGTGGGGTCGTGGATGGAAGCGATCAGCGTAGTGACCCGCAGGTGCTCGCCGGCCAGCCCCTCGATAAAACTCGACTTACCCACCCCGGGCCGCCCCCAGAGCAGTACCGGTATGCCGATCGGACCCTGGGGGGAGGGGGTGGCCAGGGCAATGAGCAGGGCTTGGGCGCCGTTGGGTAGGTGGTCGGGCAGGGGCATATATTAGAGTGATTCGCTTTACGCTAGAAAGCACTGGCCCGGCCTCATTGTTCTGAAGGGAAAACGCAGGGAAGTCATTCCCGAAAAATCCCGTAACTTTGCATTATAAAGTTCTTTATGGCACGCTCCATCAATACCCCGATATCCGACCTGCGTCACATCCGTGACCTCATGGAACGCTCGCGCTACTTCATCGGCCTGAGCGGACTTTCGGGGGTAGGGGCTGGAGTAAGCGCCCTCTTCGGGGTAATGGCCATTGTAGTCTACGGTTGGGCGGCGGAAGAGCCGGTGGTCTACGGACCGGACAAGCTGGGATTTACCTCCGCGCATCCCTGGGGTATCGCGCCGGTGCCTTACTTATTCTGCGTGGCCACGCTCGTCCTGACCGGGGCACTTGCCAGCGGCTTCTACTTTACGAATCTGCGGGTGGTTCGCATGGGTCAGGAGTTCGCGCACCCACGGACCTATAAGCTCCTGACCAACCTCGCCCTCCCATTGGCCATTGGCGGTGTTTTCTGCCTGGCCCTGATCTACCACGGCTACGGCGGGCTGATCGGGCCGACCACGATCATCTTCTACGGACTCGCGCTGCTGAACGGCAGTAACTTCGTGAGCGAAGAGCTCCGCTTGCTGGCCTACCTCGAGATCGGATTGGGACTCGTCGCGCTTTTCTTCACGCCCTACGGCCTATACTTCTGGGCCGTCGGCTTCGGACTATTGCACATCGTGTACGGTCTGTGGATGTACTTCAAATACGACACGAATGAACAAGGTTGATGAAATGAAATCCACCGTTGCGGGGCTTAGCAAGCTTTACAGCCACCGCATGCGCCTGGGCCTGATGGGCATTCTGGTCGTAAATGACTGGGTGGACTTCGTCACGCTCCGGGAAGCGCTCAAGCTTACCGACGGGAGCCTCGCCGGGCATATCAAAGCGCTGGACAAGGCCGGACAAATCGAGACGGAGAAACGCTTCGTCGATGACAAACCCCGCACCAGCTACCGGGCCACGGAAGCGGGGCGGCGTGCCTTCGAGCAGCACCTGGGGGAGCTGGAAGACTTTCTGAAGCTGATTCATAATTAGGTGGTGAATGGGTGAATGGGTGAATTAGTGAATTAGCGAATTGCTGTACTATTAAACTTTAAAAAATAAAGTGCTTTATGAATAACCTTCGATTTCTTGTCCTGCTTGGGCTCTTTTTTGCCTACCTGTTTTTTCCGCTTGGCGTGGGGCTCAATATTTTCGCCTTCGATGCGGGGATGCTACTGGCCCTGTTTGCCACCCGTCCGGAGCTTGCGGGGCGGGCGGGCGTTCGGTGGGCGGTTTTTTTGTTGTTGGCTTCCGCGGTCTCGGTGGTGGTTGTTCACGCTCCGGCGTCCCGGCTAGTGCATCACTTGAGTCTCCTCATATTGATGGGCTTCGTCCAGGAGCGGGAGCTTCGCTTTGTATGGTACGGTTTGTTTCTAGGCATCGTTTCGCTTTTGGCGGGTCCGAAGCGGGTGTACCACGGCTTGATCGATCGCTACGGCGGCTTCCTTTCCGCGCCTAACCGGTGGGTATGGGTCTGGCCGGCACTGACGGCGCTGGTGGTGAGCTGTCCGTTTCTCCTGCTGTACACGATTGGCAGTTCCGATTTCTTTCGGAGTTTGGGAATGGTAACGGACTGGCTGATCGGCTTACAAGGCATGAATCAGGTGCTGCTTTTCCTGGCCTTATTCGCTGTTGGAATGTCCATTACCGCTTCGCTGGTGCTCGCGGATTCCGATGTCAAGCTTACCACGGACGAAGTATCCGGTAACGAAAGACTATCCCGGACACGGATCGGTGAACGGCGATGCTCTTCAATGGTAGCCCTTCGGTTTCAGTACCGACGAGCTATCATGGTCTTTGCCACGCTTAATGTGCTGCTGTTTGCCGTCAACCTGACGGATCTCCGGTTCATCTGGATGTCCGCCGCCGAGCTCCCCGCCACTACGCTCAGCGAGTACGTTCATACCGGCACCAATAGCCTCATCCTGAGTATCATCCTGGCGATGGCTCTCGTGCTGCATTTTTTTCGACGCAACCTCAATTTCTACCCGCATGCCCGCACCTTACGGGCACTGACCTACCTCTGGTTGGCCCAAAATGCCTTCCTCGCGCTCTCGGTGGGCGTGCGCAACGGGCACTACATCCACGCTTACGGTCTGGCCATCGGCCGCGTGTACGTTGGCCTGGCGCTCTGCCTGGTGCTGGTCGGGCTGTTTTCGTTGTATCGGAAGGTGCGCCAACGTATGTCGATTTACTACCTGCTCCAGGTCAACGGAATGGCGGCCTGGCTTTTCCTGGTGGCCTTCGGGGCGGTGAACTGGTCCGGGATCATCACGCGCGTCAATCTTCGCCAACCCACGGACCGCATCGACTGGTCTTACCTGGTGGATGACCTGGACGGCACCAATCATTATATGCTCCGCGATCAGCTGAATCGGTTACCCACCAGGTATCACCGGCGTGTTCGCCTTTCCCGGGAGGCCGTATCGGATTGGCGGACCTGGAATTACGCCGATTGGCGGGAAGAAAATTTTGGCGGCGGAGCGCAGGAATAAAGCAGTCTACTGGACGGGCACACCGTAATTGTCTCCCAGCACTTCCCGCACCGACTGCCAGTCCATATCCGGGTAGCGATCGTTGTCGAGGGTGGGGTGCTTTCCCCGGCCGCTCATCATGTTGCGCATGTACTGCATGCCCTGCCAGGGGGGGAACACTTCTTCGCGTTGGGGCGCCAGTAGCCGCGTAACGTCAATCATACGGGATAACACCCCGATGCCGCCGATGCGCATGGTTTTGAACGATTTGCCGTAGGCTTCGGAAGCAGCGAGACGCAGTCCATCCGCGTCCACCACTTCTCCGGCAATACGCAACCAGCGGGGCGTATTCGTATCCATCGCCACCCTGGCGGTGTAGGCCGCCGTATCACGCATCGAAGTCATGTCGAGCGGCTGATCGCGATCGCCCCAGTAGATGACCCGGGAGATGGGTTTGGCGATGAGGGGTGCATCCCCCTTCAGCAGGTCGGTAAACATGCCATTCAGTACCGACGTCACCTCCAGATTCGATTTATCAGCAATCTCCTGGAAGGTCTTTCGAAAATCCAGGTTGCGGTTCGTGCCCCGGGGCAAGCGGGTAAAATCGAGGGAAAAGTCAGAGGGTATAAATCGCTTTACACCAGCATCTTCAGTCGCCTTCAATAAATTGGTTTGGAGATCAATTATGACCCGGCCTAGCCCGGATAACGCGGAAACTACGCAGTGGCCCCCTCGACAGGCCTCCGTAAGATCCGGTACCGATGTCAGGCTCGCTTCGCGTATTTCCACGCCTCGGGCCCGCAGGTCGGCCAGTCGGGTGGCTGCCGTTCCGGGTCGTACCAGCGCACGTACGCTCGCGCCTTTGTCCCGCAGGGCGTGTGCGATGAGCCCGCCGAGTTCACCGGTAGCGCCGGCAACGATAATGAGGGGGGTACCGGTAGCGGATTCCATAGGAGGTCTTTAGATCATCAACAACGCTATAGGGTTAGCGGCGTTCGGCCTGCAACTTTTTTCCGCGTCCATACCGTTGGCTTTGGTACAATGGAACATAAACACATCACCGGAAACGACTTGATCAAGCTGGGCTACACTCCCGGTAAATGGTTCGGCGAAGCACTCCCGCACATCAACGCCCACGAGCTGCGCGGGAGCGACCTGACCGATTACCTCAGCGAGGTTGTTCCGCAAACGGTGGCCCCCCTGCCACTGGGCGAACGCTCTTTCCATCGCAATATCCGGGCGGAATCACCGCTCGAGGCCGAGAACGTCGAAGCTGTACTTGCCACCATGGAGGCGGTGATGACCGTACCGACGGCCGTGACGGGCGCTATCATGCCCGATGCCTGCCCGACGGGCAGCGTAGGGCAAATCCCCGTGGGTGGGGTAGTGGCTACCCGCAATGCCATCCACCCGAATATGCACAGCGCCGACATCTGCTGCTCCGTCATGTTGACCAGCCTCGGCATGGTCGATCCGAAGCACATACTGGACGCCGCCCAGCGGACTACCCACTTCGGCGGAGGAGGTCGGGATGACCTGTTCCCCCTACCGGACGGACTACGGAAATCCATGGCCGCGAATCGCTTCCTGAACGACCAGAAAAGCCAATCCCTGGCGCGGCACCACCTGGGCACCCAGGGGGACGGCAACCACTTTCTGTACGTCGGTCAGTCGGAAACAACCGGGGAGACCATCCTCGTGACCCATCACGGATCGCGTGGACTAGGTGCCTACCTGTATACCCAAGGCATGCGCGTGGCGGAGAACTTCCGGCGGGAGCGCTCTCCGAAGACGTCCGCCAAGAATGCCTGGATTCCCTTCGACGAAGCCTACGGACAGGACTACTGGGAGGCGCTGCAGATCGTGCGGGAATGGACCAAAACCAACCACGGTCTGCTGCACGAACGGATCGCCCGGGCGGGTGGAGTAGCGGCTACCGGCCGCTTCTGGAACGAGCACAACTTCGTCTTCCGGGACAACGACATGTTCTACCATGCGAAGGGAGCCACTCCGCTGGAAGATCGCTTCGTCCCCGATAGCACCGATGGGCTACGGCTTATCCCGCTCAATATGGCCGAGCCGATCCTGATTGTCAAAGGCGATACTACGGCTACCAACCTGGGCTTCGCTCCCCACGGCGCTGGCCGGAACACCAGTCGGGGTGCGCATAAGCGTCGCCTGGCCGGAAAGCCGGACGAGCAGATCTTCCGGGAGGAAACGGCCGGTCTGGATGTCAGCTTCTATTCTGGGCACATCGATATTTCCGAACTGCCCTCGGCTTATAAGGATGCCGCAAGTGTACAGCGGCAGATGGCGGAATTCGGACTGGGCGAAGTTGTCGACCGGGTGCTCCCTTACGGGTGTATCATGGCCGGTGACTGGAAGAAGGATGCCCCGTGGCGCAAGAAAAGGCGCCGAAAAGGATAGGCAGACTGCTGGTGAGTAGACGATTGCCCGGCGCGAAAGCGTCGGGCAATTTTATTTCCTGGCTAGGTGAGGGCACACCTTTCGCCAAAATTCTGTTACCATTGCGTGAAAATGGCCCGACCGGTCAGCGGAATCCGCCGCTCGGACGTTGCCATCGTATTTATTAGCCGCCCCAACCAACCAAGCTTCATGTCTGCCACCCTCATCCGGATTTTTAGCCTGCTACTTACCTGCGCCTCCGTCGCCCAAATAAATGCCCAGCCCGACCGCTGGCAACAGCGTGTCGCTTACGAGATGGATATCGACGTCGACGCTGAAAACCACCAGTACACGGGTACGCAACGGCTGACCTATTTCAACAATTCCCCGGATACGCTGGACAAGGTGTTTTACCACCTGTACTTCAATGCTTTCCAGCCCGGTAGCCAGATGGATCTCCGCAACCTGAACCTGCCGGACGCCGACCGGCGGGTATCCGACCGCATCAGCAAGCTACACCCCGATGAAGAAGGGTACATCAAGGTCAACAGCCTTACCCGCGAGGGGAGCGACCTGAGCTACGAAACGGTAGGTACCATCCTGGAGGTTGCCCTGGCCGAACCGATCTACCCCGGTGACAGCGCCGTTTTTAATATGGAATGGGACGCTCAGGTGCCACTGCAGATCCGCCGCAGCGGCCGCGACAACGCCGAAGGGATCGATCTAAGCATGGCGCAGTGGTATCCCAAACTGGCCGAGTACGACTATCAGGGATGGCACGCCAACCCGTACATCGGCCGGGAATTTTACGGGGTGTGGGGCGACTACGATGTGACCATTGACATCGACGAAGACTACATGGTGGCCGGTACCGGTTACCTGCAGGGCGAGCCCGAGGCAAGTGAGAACGGCAAGCAGCGCTACCACTTCGTCGCGCCGACGGTACACGATTTTGTGTGGGCGGCCGACCCCGACTACGAGCACATCGCATACGACCGCGGTAACGGAACCACGCTGAACTTTTACTTCCAACCCGGAGAAAAAATCTCGGAGAACTGGGAGAATCTGCCCCGCATCATGGACGAGGCATTCAAGTATATCGAAGCGCACTACGGGCCTTACCCGTACGAGCAGTATAGCTTCATCCAGGGAGGCGACGGTGGCATGGAGTATCCCATGGCTACGCTAATCACCGGCGAGCGGTCGATGAACGGCCTGGTCGGGGTTAGCGTCCACGAACTCATGCACACCTGGTACCAGATGCTGATGGGCACTAATGAGTCACTTTACGCCTGGATGGACGAGGGCTTCACCAGTTGGGCGAGCAGCGAAGTCACGAACCACCTGCGCGAACAGGGTCTCATCGAGGGAGATGCCAGCGATAATCCACACGCCCGCACTTACTCCAGCCTGCGTGGTTTCCGGACCACCGGCATGCAGGAGCCGCTGAGCGTACACGCCGATCACTTTGCGACCAACTCCGCGTACGGTGTGGCGAGCTACACCAACGGATCGGTTTTCCTGGAACAGCTTCGCTACATCGTCGGAGAGGAAGCCTTCGACTGCACCCTGCACCGCTACTACAACGACTGGCGATTCAAGCACCCGAACCCGAATGACTTTATCCGGATCGCGGAGAAGTGCTCCGGACTGGAGCTGGACTGGTACCGGGAGTACTGGGTAAACGGGACCGACTATGCCGACTACGCCGTCACGGACGTAGAAGACCTGGACGAGAGCGGTACCACCCGCATCGACCTGGAACGGGTAGGCCGCATGCCCATGCCGCTGGAGCTGACGGTAACGCTAAAGGACGGTACGGAGAACTACTACTACATCGCTCCCGAGATCCTGCGGGGAGAAAAGCCGCAGCCGGAGTATGCCACGAATTGGAACGTATTGCCGGACTGGGGATGGACCAATCCGAACTACAGCTTTACCATCGACACCAACAAGCAGGATATTGAGTCCGTCGTTCTAAACGCCCGGGAGCGGATGTTTGAGGATGACGTCGAAAACAACCGTTGGGAAGATTAATCGCAATAAAGTGCCTCTTTTGTTACGTTGAGGCCACGGAAGTTACGTCTAGGTGTATCGTAGACGTAACCATAATCCCGACACCCCTAATTACCCATGAAATTACTCGTTTTAACCAAAAAGTTTCCCTTCCCCCTAAAGGATGGTGAAAGCCTGGCCATTCACGGACTGACGAAAAGCCTTTCCGAACTTGGCTGCGAGGTCAGTCTGCTGGCCATGAATACGAGTAAGCACTTCTACGGTGAGAAGGAGCTTCCCGCCGATATGGCCCACTACCGGGAAGTACGCACGGTGTCGATCAATAACGACTTCAGCCCGATTGACGCGGTGTCTAATCTGCTCAGGGGTACGTCGTATCACATTAGCCGCTTTCACCAGGAGAGCTACCACGAGGCTTTATCCCGCTGGTTGTTGGAGGAGTCCTTCGACATCGTGCAATTGGAAACGCTCTACCTGGCTCCCTACGTCAATACCATCCGTCGCCAGTCAAAAGCCCAGATCGTCATGCGCTCCCACAACGTAGAGCACGAGATCTGGGAGCGGTGCTGCGAGAACATTTCCTTCGCCCCCAAGCGCTGGTATCTTCGCCATATCACCAAGCAACTGCGGGACTTCGAGCGCAGCCAGCTCAACCAATACGATCTCCACCTGCCCATTACGCAGCGGGATAAAAAGAACTTTGAGCGCCTCGGAGGCCGCGGCTGGATGCAGGTGCTGCCCATTGGCCTGGAAACACGGTGTGGGGCACCTACCTACGAGAGCTACCGCAAGTCGCCCAACCTGCACTTTATCGGCTCGCTGGATTGGCTGCCCAATTTGGAAGGCTTGAATTGGTTCCTCCATGACGTGTGGCCGGAGATTCACCGCCGCTGTCCGGATGTAGAATTCCACATTGCCGGTCGGAATATGCCACACAGCATCCAGCAATTGCGGATGAAGAACGTAGTAATTCACGGGGAGGTGGAAAGCAGTTGTGACTTCGTTTCCTCGCAGAGCATCAGCATCGTCCCCTTGCTGAGTGGCGGCGGTATGCGGGCCAAAATTCTGGAAGCCATGTCGCTGGGGCGGGTGGTGATCACCACCACGGTCGGTTTGGAAGGAATCAAGGCACGGAATCGTCGGGACCTCTTCATCGCCGACACGCCCGAGCAGTTCGTCGCCGTCGTGGAAGACTGCGTACGTCGGGGCCGGAAGCTGGAGGCCATCGGGCGTAGTGCGTACTCCGCCTTCCGCCGTCGTTACGACCGTCGCGTTTTGGCTCAGCGTCTGCTGGAGACTTACGAAAAGATGTTGGAAGTCGACTACGTCGAGCAGGATTAGCCGGCGACTGTCCGGTGTATTGATATATTGTGGCAAGACCATCGATCATGCCACAGTACATTCTGGCCCTGGACCAGGGCACCACCTCCTCCCGTGCTATTCTGTTCAATCACGCGGGCGAAATCGTTGGAACGGCTCAGAAAGAGTTTACCCAATACTATCCCCAACCCGCCTGGGTGGAGCACGACGCCAATGAGATCTGGAATGCCCAGGCCACCGTCGTACGCGACTTGCTCGAACAAACGAGTATCACCGCAAAGGATATTGCCGGGATCGGCATCACCAATCAACGAGAAACCACGCTAATCTGGGATCGGCAAACCGGTCAGCCCATTCACCATGCCATCGTCTGGCAAGACCGACGTACGGCTGGCATTTGCGATATGCTGACGAAACGGGGCCTGGAGGACCACGTCCGTCAAACCACGGGGTTGGTGATCGATGCCTATTTCAGCGGCACCAAAATCAAATGGTTACTGGATAACGTACCCGGAGCCAGGGAGCGTGCCGAAGCCGGCGAGCTCTGCTTCGGTACCATGGATAGTTGGTTGGTGTATAAGCTGACCGATGGAAAGCAGCACGTCACCGATGTTACCAACGCAGGCCGGACCATGCTCTTCGATATACGTCGCCGGCAGTGGGACGATCGCTTGTTGAAGGAACTCGATGTACCCCGGGCGCTATTACCCGAAGTTAAATCCAGCAGCGAAGTGTACGGTCAGACAAAGCTGTTCGGGGGAAATATTCCCATTGCCGGGATGGCCGGGGATCAGCACGCTGCCCTCTTCGGGCAGGCATGCTACGAGCCGGGGCAGGCCAAAAATACCTACGGTACCGGCTGTTTCATGCTGATGAATACCGGTGAGGAGGCCGTACCGAGCAAGCACGGACTGGTCACCACGATCGCTTGGGAGGTCGACGGAAAGACCGAATACGCATTGGAGGGAAGTGTATTCATCGCCGGGGCGGCTATACAATGGCTTCGGGACGGGCTTAAACTGATCGATGAGGCTCCCGACAGCGAATACTATGCCCAAAAGGTAAAGGACACGGATGGAGTGTATGTCGTTCCCGCCTTCGCCGGTCTGGGCGCGCCTTACTGGGATATGTACGCCCGGGGGGCCATCTTCGGTCTCACCCGGGGCACCTCGAAGGGGCACATCGTGCGCGCGACCCTGCAAAGCCTGGCGTACCAAACGAAGGATGTTCTGGAGGCGATGCAAAAGGACGCGGGGCGGGAACTGACGACCTTACGGGTTGACGGCGGAGCGAGCGCCAACAATTTTTTAATGCAGTTCCAGGCGGACATCCTTGGCGCAAATGTCGAACGACCGAAGATCGTGGAGACCACTGCTTTGGGTGCCGCTATGCTGGCCGGCCTGGCCGTTGGGTTCTGGAAACGCAACGATCTGGAGGCAACCTGGCAGCGGGATAAAGCCTTCGAGCCTGCAATGGAAGCGTCCGTGCGCCAGCGCCGCTACGCCGGTTGGCAAAAGGCAGTGAAACGTACCATGGATTGGGAGGAGCGCGACCCGGAAGAAGGCAGCTAGCTTTCGGGGTGAATGGCTTCCAGCAGCTCATCGAGCTGCCAGGCCTGCTCGATAGAGTAGGGGCCTACCTCGGTGCGCCGTAGAGCGGACAGGTAACCTCCGCTATCGACGGCCTGTCCGAGATCGTGTGCCAGCGAACGGATGTACGTTCCTTTGCTGCAGCGAATGTAGAAATCGACGGTGTCTCCGGTAAAGTTCGTTAGCGAAAATTCGTGGACGGTGACCGGTCGGGCCTTGACTTCGATCTGTTCCCCGCGCCGCGCTCTTTTGTAAAGCGGCTGGCCGTCCACCTTGATGGCCGAATACACCGGCGGTACCTGCTCAATTGCGCCGGTAAGCTCGGCCGCGGCTGCCTGCAGCACTTCCATATTCAGGTGACCGGTTGGATACCGGCCATCGATTTCCGTTTCCGCATCGAAGGAAGGCGTGGTTGCTCCCAGTTGGATCGTTCCGGAGTAGGACTTGCCCAGCCCTTCCAGTTCACCCAGGCGCTTGGTCCATTTTCCGACGCAGATGTTGAGCAAACCGGTTGCCATGGGGTCGAGAGTGCCCGCGTGTCCGACCTTGTGTTTCTTGACGCCCAGCTTCTTGCGGATCCGGTAGCGGATCTTGTTGACGACGTCAAAACTGGTCCATCCCTGTGGTTTGTCTACGAGGAACAGGGCACCCTCAACGAGTGAGAAAGGCGGAACATCAGCGGGGGGGAGCATAAGCGAAGGAATGGGAATCAGACCACTAACTTAATAAACAGCACGAGAGCGGCTACCGTAAAGCAGTAGTAGGCGAAGTATTTAAGTTCGGCTTTTTTGACCAGTTTGATCATCCACAGGCAGGCGGCAATACCAGTCAGGAAGGCGGCGCTGAAGCCGATGATCAGTTCCACGGCTGAGGTGGTGGCGGTAAATTCTCCGTCCAGCATATCCTTAGCCATCTTACCCAAGATTAGCGGAACGACCATCAAAAAAGAAAAACGGGCGGACCGTTCCCGGTCGATGCCCAGCAGTACACTGGTGGAAATCGTTGCACCGGACCGACTAATACCCGGTAGAATAGCGATCGCCTGAGCTACGCCGATCAGGAAGGCACTGGTCCAGTTAACGGCTTTGTCCGTTTGTTTGGCCCGGTCGGCCAGGAAAAGCAAAAGGCCGGTAACGATTAACATCAGGGCGACCAGGACGATCTGGCGGTCGAAGAGCGCGGTGAGGATGTCATCGTACAGCACCCCGATGATGGCGGCCGGAATCATGCTCAGAATAATCAGCAGCGAAAACTTAGTGCCGCCGTTCCACTCGAATCGAAACAGGTCCTGCAGGATCTCGGCAATATCACGACGGAAGACGACGATGGTGGCAAGGGCCGTCGCGGCGTGAAGCGTCACGGTCATGAGCATGCTCTCGGCGGCCAGGCTGTCGTCCTGGAACAACCACTTCGTCAATTCTAAGTGCCCGCTACTACTCACGGGGAGAAACTCCGTTAGCCCCTGTACGATTCCCAGGACGAGGGCTCTAAACCATTCTATCACAGCTTACTTTTTGAAGATCGCGTAGGTGACCACACACAGGCCGGAAAGAATGATGATGGGCGCTAGCGTGATCTTGCGCCAACTGTAGATCACGGTCTCGTCGAATACGGTTGGGTCCTCGCCCCTCCCGCCGGTCATCAGCAAAAAACCCAGGACGATCAGCAAAAACCCACCGCCGAGCCAGATGTAAGTCTGCTTGCCAAAGATCAGCGGGTGAGCGATCGCCTCCGAACTGCGGGTGCGGACCGCGGGGCGGGCGGACGTTTTCGGCTTCGCCACCACGCGTACGGGCTCCTCCTCCTGAACGGTTGGGGACGGTTTACGTGATTTTTGCTTTTTCCGCTTACTCATATTCGGACAAGATTCTTTCGGCCAGCGCGAAGGTACTACATTGGGACTTGCTTGACCCAAAGCAGCACCGTAATCGACACCAATGTGCTTATCATTACCAACTATGCCACGTTCGCTTCTATTGCTCTTCCTGTTAATTCTTGTCCTTCCCGTTAGCAATTCCCTCTTCGGGCAAATGACCGACGCGGAAGACCGCGGCGACGATTTCGGGGAAGGCCCCTTCGACCAGCTGATCATCCGCGGAGTCACGCTGATCAATGGCAACCTGGCTCCCCCGATCGGTCCGGTGGATATCGTTATCGAGGGAAACCGTATCGTCAGCGTCGAAACCGTCGGCTTTCCCGGGGTGCCTATCAAGCCCGACAGCCGGCCCGAGCTTCGCGACGATGGCCGGGAGATCGACGCCGAAGGCATGTACGCGCTCCCGGGCTTCATCGATATGCACGGACATACCGGCGGTCGGGCCCAGGGGACCACCCCCGACTACGTATACAAGCTCTGGTTGGGCCATGGCATTACCACTATCCGGGAACCGGGTTCCTTCAACGGCCTGGACTGGACCTTGCGCCACAAGGAGCGTTCGGCCAACAATGAAATTACCGCACCGCGCATCGTCGCGTACACCGGCTTCGGCATGGGAAGGGAGGAACCCTTTACTACCACGGACGAAGTGCGGGCCTGGGTGCGTGAGAACAAAGAGAAGGGAAGCGACGGCATCAAATTCTTCGGTGCGCGTCCCGATCTGATGCAAGCTGCCCTGGAAGAGAACAAGCAACTTGGCCTACGCAGCGCCATGCACCACGCCCAAATGAACGTCGGAGAGTGGAACGTGCTGCATTCCGCCAGCGCCGGACTGACCACCATGGAGCACTGGTACGGACTGCCCGAAGCGCTCTTCGCCGACCGCCGGGTACAGGACTACCCGGTCGATTACAATTATCAGAACGAGCAGCACCGCTTCGGCGAGGCGGGCAACCTCTGGCAGCAGGCCGCCGCTCCCTACAGCGATCACTGGAATGCCGTCATGGATAGCCTGCTCGCGCTGGACTTTACCATTAATCCGACCTTTAATATCTACGACGCCAATCGGGATATCATGCGGGCACGCAACGCCGACTGGCACGAAGAATATACGCTGCCCAGTCTGATGCGTTTCTACGCACCGAGTCGGGTAAGCCACGGAAGCTACTGGCACCATTGGGGTACGGAGCAGGAAGTGAACTGGAAGGAAAACTACCGGCTCTGGATGACCTTTATCAACGAATACAAAAACCGGGGCGGGCGGGTCACCGCCGGTTCGGACAGTGGCTACATCTATCAGCTTTACGGTTTTGGATATATCCGGGAACTCGAACTGTTGCGGGAGGCAGGATTCCACCCGCTAGAAGTCATCCAGTCCGCCACCCTCCACGGCGCCGAAGCGCTCGGGATGGCGGACCGCCTCGGTACGATTGAAGCCGGCAAACTGGCGGACATCGTTCTGGTCGCCGACAATCCCCTCGCTGATTTCAAAGTACTCTACGGGACGGGGGCAACCCGCCTGACCGAAGACAACGAAGTCACCACCACCGAAGGCATCCGGTACACGATCAAGGACGGCATCGTCTACGACGCTGTTGCGCTTCGCGAAGCAGTCAAGCAAATGGTCCGCGAAGCGAAGTCGGAATAGTCCTACTTCGCCGTAAGCGCGTCATCGATAGTTGCGGCGATTTCCTGTAGGTGGTACTTCACGATCCCGTCACGGTAGCGGCCGGAAGCTCGCTCACTCAGCCGGCGAATCGCGCTCAACTCGGCCCGGGCCAATGCCCCGATATCAGAGGGATTCTCGGTGTTGTCCTCCATCAGCTGACGTAGCCGATCGACCTGCGCACGCTGGAGATTGCGGCGGTATACGTTGATCTCCCGGCCGGCTAAAGCTTCCTGCCATACGCCCCGCCGTAACTGCTCGAGCATGTCGGTCGCGGTATAGGCGGCATCTCCGTTCATCGTTTCATTTTCGATCATGCGTTCGAGCCGATCCTCGCGCAGCAAATTGTCCAGTTGCCGCTGCTGAAGGCTCGCCATCCGGTCGACGATACCCTCCGCGCCGATGTTGGCGACGATGCGGCGGGGCATCAACCATTCCGGTGACCCGAACACTTCCTCGTTCAGAAACGCCATGGCCCGTTCCTGCTCCTTTCGGTCCAGGTGCGTGTAGGTGTCTCCCTTCTCGTCGGTGGTACGCAGCTGTTCATACACTCCGCCGATGTTGGCGGTGACGTGCGCGGCATAGCGCGACCAGACTCCAAGGAATTCACCGTATAGTTCCCGCAGGTCACTGTAGTCCTGTCCGGGCTGGGTAGTCCAGTCGGCCAGGTTCTCCGCAACGATTCGGAGGTTCTTCATTCCATACGTCGAGGCTTTTACGGGATCGTCGCCAACGGCTTCGGTCTGCGAACTCGGATCGGAGGAACTGCGACCGCCAAACAGGTACATGGGATCCCCGCTCTTTTCGGCTATCCAGGCGTTGAGCGTTTCTTTTTCCGCTTCGGGGGAGTCGATATCCGGCAGGTAGCGATATCCCCAGTTGATTGCGTAAACATCGTACGGTCCGAGCATTCTTACCCAGCGCACGCCCTCGTCGCCCGGTTGAGCCACGTAATTGTAGCGCGTATAATCCATGATCGTGGACGCCAGGCCCCACTCGTTCGTGAAGGAAGCCGACCGCAGGCTATCCGTAGGGTAGGCGTAGCTGGCTTTCATGTTGTGGGGCAAACCGAGCGCATGACCGACCTCGTGCGAAATGACGCGACGCATCATCTCCCCGATCTCTTCGTCGGGTGTGTCCAGACTCCGTGCGGTTGGATTGGCGGCACCTGTTTCCAGCATGTAGCGGTTCCGGTAGCTGCGAAGGTGATTATGGTACCATATAATGTCGCTCTCGATAATCTGACCGGAGCGAGGATCGACGGCGCTCGGTCCGATGGCATTCCTCGTGGTGGATGCTACGTAACGGACGACCGAGTAACGCGCATCCTCCGGGCTCCAGTCGGGATCCTCCGACGGATCTGGTGCGTCGCGTGCGACGATCGCGTTTTTAAATCCGGCGGCCTCGAAGGCAACCTGCCAGTCCTCGATACCCTGGCGGAAGTAGGGGCGGAATTTCTCCGGCGTGGCCGGGTCCAGGTAGTAGACGATCGGTTCTTCGGGTTCGACCAGTTCTCCGCGCTCATATGCTTCCATGTCGCTCGGAACGAGCTTCCATCGCTTGATGTATTCTTTTTCGTCCGCCTTGAGGGCTTCGGATCCGTAATCCACCTGCGACACCGTAAACCAGCCTACCCGCTCATCGTGAAGCCGCGGCTGCATGGGTTCCTCCGGTAGCAGATACAGCGACTGGCTCATCTGCATGCTGATGGTGCCGGTCCGGGAATTGGATGGGGGGTTGCCGGCCACGAACGTCATATCGTGCCGGACCTCGATATTACCCGGATAGCTTGCCATCCTGCTGATGAAGCTGCGGCTTTTGTCCAGGCTACGAACTTCGTACGATTTGCGCAGCCGGCGGTCGAGTCCCGTGATCGCCTGTACATCGGTGGTGAAAAGGTCATTAACCTCGATGACGGCCGCGGTAGAGTCAGGATTAAAGGCCTTGACGTCAAAGGCCATGATGATCGGCGCGTAGTTGTTGTTCTGCACCGAAAGGTTGATTGGAAGGTTCGGATCCGCTACGGCATCATACGCCACCGAGGTCAGGTAGATTCCGTCATTGATCCGGTTCCAGCGGACGAGCTGCTCGTTGGTTTTTGAGCCGGCATTCAGGTAGCCTCCGCCTAATTCGGCGGGTATCTTGGCGATGCGGGTGACCATGAGCATGTCCTTACCCAGGGTAGTGAAGGGGATCTCGAAGTAGTAATCGTCGCCAACGCGGTGGACGGAAAACATGCCTTCGTCTGAAACGGCCTCGTCCGTGACTACTTCGTCGTAGTCCTTGAATTTACTGTCTTTCTTCTTCTCGGTGTCGGCCGTAGCCGTGGAATCGATGGCCGCGGTGTTTTCGTTCGCGGTGGGCGGCGTCTGCGGAGGCTTCACCGTTTTACAGGCCAGGAATAGTAAAAGGCAAAGGGGCAGTAAACGCATGGTTAGGGGTTAATCTTCGTAATCAAAATCTTCAGTAAGGTCTCCGACCATTACTGTAAAGGTTCCTTCTTCGGTCACCCATTCATTCTCGAGGCCGATAAAGGCAATGTCGTCGGCCGTTAAGGTAAAGGTTACGTCCCGGTATTCGCCGGGCTCGAGGTAAAGTTTCAGGAAATCCCGCAGGCGCCGGGCGCTTGGGGTGATTGATGCGACCTGATCTTGGGTGTAGAGCAACACGGAGTGCTTTCCGGCCCGTTCGCCTTGATTAGTTACCCGCAGACTCACGGTCAGGGTGTCGTTGGGGTTAAGTACCCGGCTGCTGAGCTCGAGATCGCTATACACGAAGTCGGTGAAGGACAGGCCATAACCAAATTCAAAGAGCGGATTGAAGTTGCCATTGAGTGCTTCGGTCGCCTTGTGGTCATACGTCAACAGTGCGTTTGGATAGCGCGGATAGGTCAGCGGAAGCCGACCGCTCGGATTCACCCGGCCGGACAAAATACCTGCAACGGCATCTCCACCGCGGGGTCCGGGATACCCGGCAAACAAAACGGCTTTGGATAAGCGAGACAGCTGGTTCATCAGTCGCGGCCTACCGGCGGCCATGATCAGCACGATGGGCTTACCCGTTTCGTGAAGGGCGTTAAAGAGGTCGCGTTGTGCCTTCGGTAGCACCAGCGTATTAATGTTGCCGGGATCTTCGGTATAGCTAAGTTCGCCGATGCAAAGGACGATAACATCCACGTTCTCCACCGCCGCAACGGCAGCATCCACGTCGCTAAGGGTATCGAAACTTGCTCCGGCCGCATAGTCCACCCGCCCGGGGAACTCTTTCTCCAGCGCCTCCCGAATGGTGTTGTAATCCGACAAATACTCATCGGATTCGGTGCCCTGCCAGCCGTAGGTCCAGCCACCGTTTAGGCTGCGCATATTATCCGCCGTCGGGCCGACAACCAGCAGCCGTTGCTCTGCCTTGATCGGCAAGGGCAGCCCGTCGTTTTTCAGCAGCACGATGGACTCTTCCGCAGATTGCAGCGCTTTGCGGGCATACTGTTCGCTGCCAAATTCCGGAAAAGCGGCCGGATCCCATACCTGTTGGTCGTAAAGGCCTAGCGCTACCTTGACGGCCAGGATTCGGGCCACGGAGGTATCGATGCGCCCCATGGAGATTTCCCCTTCCTGGACCAGTTCCAGCACGATTTCGGGAAAATCGGTCGTCACGGCGGTCATGCTCATATCCAGTCCCGCATCAATAGACATCTTGACCGCTTCTTTGAGGTCTTTAGCCACCTTATGCCGTTCGTAGAGATAGCGCACGTCCTGCCAGTCAGAAACCAGGAGTCCCTCGAATCCAAGCTCGCCGCGCAGTACGTCCGTCAGCAGATGCTTGTTGACATGGGTGGGAATGCCATTAACCTCCCCCGAGTTGATCATGACGGTTAGGGCGCCACTCTCGATTGCGGTGGCGTACTGAGGCAGATAATACTCGCGCAGTTGGCGCTCCGGCAGGTATGCCGGTGTCCGGTCGCGGCCGCTGGCCGGTGAGCCGTAGCCGGTGAAGTGCTTCAGGCACGCTACTACGTGGTTTTGATCACTGACGTCGTCACCCTGATATCCCTGCATCATCGCCAGGCCAAAGCGCTGATTCACGTATACGTCCTCTCCGAAGCTCTCCCAAGTGCGCGGCCAGGCCGGCTGCCGGCCCACGTCCATGGCGGGACTAAAGTTCCAGGGGATACTGGCAGCCTTCATCTCGTAGGCGGTAATGCCTGCCAGCTCGCTGGCCAGATCCGTGTTGAACGTGGCGGCCACGTTCAACGGTTGAGCATACAGGGTAGCCCCGGACACGTAGTTCACCCCGTGTATCGCGTCCTGGCCGTAAAGCAGGGGTACGCCGGTCGTCTCCATTGCCCTGGCCTGTAAGCGCCCGATATAATCGTGATACTCCTCGGGCGTGGGAAAGCTGCGGCTTGGATGGTTCAGGATCGAACCGATCTCCAATTCGCCGATAATGCGGTCTATTTTGCTGCTGTCCAGCACCGGCGGGACAGTCAGTACATAGGTGGGTCCTTCAAACACCAGGTCCACCGCTACCTGAGTCATCTGACCGGCCTTTTGCTTAAGCGTCAGGCGCCGGAGTTCAGACTGTACAAAGGCGTTCTCCTCTTCGGAAAGAAAGGAAAAGCCGAGCGTTCCCTCGGATGAAGAATTTTGCGCCGTAGCGCAGGATAAAATGAAGATCGTAAAAAGGAGCGCTGTCAGGTACCGCATATGAGCCATCGTTAGCCGCTAAGCTAACACTTGCTGGCCTATCTCTCCAGCAAACCGTCGGCAAGCAAGCGGTCATTCGCCAATCGCGGCACCTTGTTTTGCCCACCAAGCTTACCCTGCCGCTTCATATACCTGCGGAAAGAACCGGGTGGAAGGGTGGTGAGAATCAGCGGGCGAAGAATTTTACCCTCGATCAGGTCGCGGTAGTATAAGTTCTCCTTTACCATGGCCTGGTCCAACGCAGCTGCGAAGGCCTCCGGGTCAGCCGGCGCTTGGCCAAATTCTACCAGCCACTCGTGATAGGGTAGACCCGCCGTCGGATTCACCTGCGGGGCGACGGTAAACTCCGTCACCTCCGCTCCGTAGCGGCCGGACACCTCCCGCAGCGCGGTTTCCACCTCCTTGCCAATCACGTGCTCGCCGAAAGCGGAAATGAAGTGCTTAATGCGGCCCGTGACCCGGATGCGGTGTGGAGCCAGACTGACGAATTCAACCGTGTCGCCGATGTTGTACGCCCATAAGCCGGCGGTAGAGCTAAGCAGGATAGCGTAATTTACACCTGTTTGTACCTCAGCTAGCGACAGCCGTTCGGGCGCCTCATCAAAAATCTGATCGGCGGGCACGAACTCAAAGAAGATACCGCTACCGGTATTCAGCAGGAGACCGGCTTCGGTCTGGCTGTCCTGAAACGCGATAAATCCTTCGCTGGCCGGATAGGTTTCCACGCTCGGGATGCGCTGACCGACGAGTCGTTCCAGGCTTTCGCGGTACGGCTCGAAGTTGACGCCACCATAGACGAACATTTCCAGATTAGGGAACAGCTCTTTGATGGTATCCTTGCCGCTTCGGGAGAGTAGTCGCTCGTAGTACATCTGCACCCAGGGGGGTATACCGCTGATCATTCGCATGTCGGCGTGGATGGTTTCGTCGACGATGGCTTCCAATTTGGTTTCCCAGTCCTCTATGCAGTTAGTCGCGTAGCTGGGTAATTGATTGGTCCGCAGCCAGGCCGGAACCTCATGGTTTACAATGCCGGATAAGCGGCCGGTGGGGATCCCGTTCGTGGAACCCATTTCGGGGCTTCCACTGAGAAAAATCATCTTGCCGTCCAACCAACGGGCGTGACCGGTTTCCGCTACGTAATTGAATATGGCGTTGCGGGCCGAGCCAAAGTGGTTGGGTAGGCTGTCCTTAGTGAGCGGGATGTACTTGACCCCACTGGTCGTACCGCTGGTTTTTGCCAGGTATCTCGGTGTGCCGGGCCAACTGACGTCCTTTTCTCCCGCGGTGATTCGATCGGCATATGGCCGGAAGTCCTCGTAATCTCCCACTGGCACCAATCGCTTGAAGTCCGCGTAAGTCTCCATACTCTCGAAATGGTGTTCTCTTCCGTAGCTCGTGTTACGGGCGGTCCGGACAAGGTCTTTCCGGATCTCTTCCTGGATTTCCACGGCCAGGGCGGCGCGGTAGCGTATCCGGCGTCGGAGGTATTGAGCAAAGGGACGAAGTAGCGTTGATTTACGCAATGACTAGGGTATTCTGAGTTCGTAACTGTTTCCACGGCTTACGGTTAGCGTGCCGGTCACCAGCCAGGGATTATATAATTTGAGCATACGGTAGGTGGTTGCCTGCTCCCGGGCGAAATCACCGAGATTGGCAATCGAGCTATCGACGACGACCGTACGGTAGTCATCGAGGAGGGGGTAGCTTTCTTCATCCGGAACGCGGTAGCCAAAGTCTTCCGGCCGCTCCATGATGGCTTTGAGGGCCACGATACGGAAGAGGTACTGCATGGTCTCCTGGTTGATATCCAGGTCGTAAAGTTCTTCGGCCCGCTGGCGGTCCAGCCATTTCTTCAGGTTCGGTCCTCCCATATTGTAGGCGGCGGCTACCTTATTCCAGTCACCGAAATCCTCGTAGTAATCCTTGAGGTAAGCGGCGGCGGCACGGGTAGCTTTCTCCAAATGGAAGCGTTCGTCTACCTCATCGTTTATCTCCAGCCCGTATGCCCGCCCGGTCGGTGCCATGAATTGCCATACGCCCTTCGCGCCGGCGGGGCTGACCGCCTCCGTCAGCGTGCTTTCGGCTGCGGCGAGATATTTCAGGTCATCCGGGACGCCCTCTTCCGCCAGTATCCGCTCAATAATGGGAAAATAGCGGCCTTTACGTTTAAGTAGTAGTAAGGTGTTACGGTGAAAGTAGGCGTTGCGCATCAGCTCCAGGTCGAGCCTTTCCCGTACATCGAAGTTGTCCATGGGTAGTTCCTTACCCGCAAAAGAAAATGGCCCGGTCAGATCGATCGGGTGGACCATCTGAGGTAAGCCGTCGTCTGTATTAGCCGTACGGGACGAATGCAGGTCCGGCTTCGTGTCGTTTCCGGTACTGGAAAGTACCAGCCAGCCCAGTAAAAAAACGAGCCCAAATCCTATTCCTCCGAGTAATGCTTTCATAAAATGTATAAATTGTGCCGTGATCTTTAGCTACCGGCAGGCGCCAAAGCTAATTTTTGTGCAACTTGCGGACGGTAACATAACGAGTTGAACACCGCGCAGGCTTTTTTTTCAAAAAAGTTTTTGCCTGTTTTTCCCGCCACCTTTTGGGTTGGGCGGGACTACGAAATTCAAATTTTCCCACGCCCGTGTCGGCAAAAAGAGATAGACAAGACGTGCTGCTTGAGCTCCTTCGCAAGAAGGACGAGGCCGGTATGCGGTATCTCTTTGAATACTACGGTGGGGCACTAAACAACATAATCGGTCAAATAGTCACCGATAACGGAACCGCCCAGGAGGTACTGCACGACGTGCTGCTACGGATCTGGAACAACATCGATCAATACGAGGAAAGCAAAAGCAGATTATTTACGTGGATGGCTCGCATCGCCCGAAACGCATCCATCGATAAGGTGCGATCGAAGGCCTACCGTAAATCAGGGAAAACCGATGAATTGGATGTCGTCGTAGTTAACCGCAACAACCTTAGTGAAACCATGTCCGTGGATCATCTCGGACTCACTAAGGTGCTGGATAACCTTGATACCAATCACCGGTCAATAATTGACCTACTCTACTTCAAGGATTTTACACAGGCAGAAGCTGCGGAGGCTCTTGACCTGCCCCTGGGCACGGTGAAGACCCGGTCCCGCCGTGCGCTGCAGAAACTGCGTGAAATCCTACGGCACGAGCTGGTCATTTTATTGGTCTCTATGCTGCAAACTTTTCACCATTAATCCGAAGCACAAGAAAGTGGACCTCACTGCATACATAAACTCCGGCGTTCTGGAACTCTACGTTCTGGATCGTTTATCGCCCGACGAGCGTCGGCGGGTGGAGGCGTATGCAGCCGACCATCCGGAAGTACGGGCGGAGATCGAACAGATCGAATATGACCTGGAGCAATATGCCATTCTCCAAGGACAGTCCACGCCACCGCCTCCCGCCGTATTGTCCAATCTCCTTAATGAGATTCAGCCGCCTCCTGCTAGTGCATCCCCGGCCGTCAGCAACGCTCCTACGCCTCCCGCCGAGCGGAGTACCTCTCCCGTAGTTTGGGGCTTGCTCATCGCACTGGCACTGGCCCTTGCCGGATTGCTGTACTACTTCTTTCAGCACCAGCAACGGGCAGATGAATTAGATCAATTAAATTCCCGCTTCTCTACGCTTCAGGAGGACTGCGAGCAGATTGCAACCAACTATCAGGCCGACCAGGAACAGCTTGCCCTGCTCACGAACATTGACACCCGTGGAGTAGTGCTGGCAGGCACGCCCAACGCGCCGGATAGCCGCGCCCTCGTCTTTTATAATGCCACCCAGGGAACCGTCCTGTTTACGGCCGCGAATCTGCCGGCGCCCCCTGCCGGCAGGCAGTATCAGCTCTGGGCGATTAACGAGAACGGCCCACAGGATTTGGGCGTTCTTGATCGGGACCTTACCAGGGAAGATTTGTTGAATGTACCCTTCGTGCCCAATACCCAGGCTTTTGCGATTACGCTGGAAGTGGAAGGCGGTCAGCCGGCCCCGAATCTGGACCAACTCCAGGTTATTGGAGAGGTCGGTGCCCAGGGGTAAAATAAAACTGCCCCGAGCGATATAATATCGTCGGGACAGTCCACACACTATGAGAACACCCATTAAATCTTTGCGAGCGGCGCGCGGCCCTTTGTCTTTTTATAGAAGACAATCCAGGTGTAAAAAAGTATGTGGGATTAGCTTTCCAGGTAGGTTAAAGTAGTCTTAAGTAAACTGACTTTCAGCTAGTTAGGTTCTCGTTGTAGCAAATTACTGACACTTGGCCGACGAATATATTTCGTAACTTGCAGCCATGATTACGGAGGAGAGCGTCAGGGAGGTAATCGATACCGCACGGGTGGAAGATGTGGTCGGCGATTTCGTGAACTTGCGGCGTCGGGGAAACAATTATTCCGGTCTTTGTCCCTTCCACAATGAGAAGACTCCATCTTTCAATGTCAACCCCGCGCGAAACATATACAAGTGCTTCGGCTGTGGGGTAGGAGGGGATCCGGTCAAGTTCCTAATGGAGCTGGAGCAGCTGTCCTTTCCCGATGCAATCCGCTGGATCGCGCGGAAGTACAATATCAAGCTCGAAGAGAAAGAGGTAAGCCAGGAAGTCCGTGAGGAGCTTCAGGAGAAGGAAAGCCTCATCATCACCAATGATTTTGCCCGGTCTTTCTACGCAGACCAGCTCTTTAACACCGAAGAGGGTAAAAGCGTCGGATTGAGCTATTTTCGCAGCCGTGGTTTCCGCAAAGAGGTTTTGGAAACGTTTGATCTGGGATTTGCTCCGGACGATCGGGATAAGCTACGGAAGGCAGCCATTGCCGCCGGGCATAAGGAAGAGCAACTGGAAAAGCTTGGCCTGGTCCGAAACGGCCGGGACTTCTTTCGTGACCGGGTTATGTTCACCATCCATAACCTTGGCGGTAAACCGATTGCCTTTGCCGGGCGCATTCTCAAGAAAGATGCCAAAGCCCCCAAGTACGTCAACAGCCCGGAATCGGAGATATACCATAAGTCAGACGTGCTATACGGCATGTACCAGGCTAGGCAGGCGGTACGGAAGGAGGACCGTATGTACATGGTCGAAGGTTACACCGATGTCATCAGTCTTCACCAGAATGGCATTAGAAACGTCGTAGCCACTTCAGGTACCAGTCTGACCGATGGCCAGGCTGCTCTCGTAAAGCGGTTTACCGATAATGTCACCTTACTGTATGACGGGGATAAAGCCGGTGTCAAGGCCGCGTTACGGGGTGTCGATGTACTACTTACCAGCGATCTCAATGTTCGTGTAGTTTTGCTACCTGACGGGCATGACCCCGATAGCTACCTGCAGGCGGTTGGCGCGACCGCCTTTTCCGACTATCTGATAAGCGCGAGTAAGGATTTCCTGTATTTCAAGGCCGACCTTCTATTAGAGGAAGCCGGCGATGACGTATCCCGGCGTACGAAAGCCATCAGGGATATAGGGGCCACGCTGGCCCTGGTAGAAGATCCGCTGAAGCGCGCGGGTTACCTTCAACAATTTAGCGGACGACTAGGTATCGAAGAGTCGTTGCTGGTCAACCTTGTTAACACCGCCATCGCGGACAGGCGAACACAAAGCCGGAAGACCAGGGAAAGGGAAGAGCGGAAGGCACAACGGGACCGGAAGAAAACCAGTGGCCCATCAGCCCCCCCCGCGCCAAATGAGGATGATGCCTGGGAAGGCCTGGTCGAACCCGGGTGGGTGAGTGGAACTGCCGACGATAACCCGGATCCGGGGAACCTTCCAGAGACCGATGCCCCACTCGCCAAACAAACTCCTGCCCCGATTCTGGGGCACGGGTTCCAGGAAAAATACTTGTTGCACCTGCTCGTCCGGGACGGTCATAAACTGTACGACGACTCCTCTAGTACCAGTATCGCGACTTACCTCACGACCAACGTGGCGGATCTTCTTGGTGATTTCGATAGTGATGCGTACCGGGAGTTGCTTCAGACGGTTATAGCTTACCTGAAGAACCACCAGTCGGCGCCAGCTCCGGACTGGTACTCCAACCACGAAGATATCCGCTGGAAGGAGTTGTCCGTTGACGCGGTGGCGACACCCTATACCTACAGTCCGAACTGGCGCGAAAAGTATGGGTTGCATCTAAGTCAGAAGATGCCGGAGGAAAATCACCGACTCACGGCGGAAATCTTTCTTCGCATATTTCGCATGGAAAAGATCGAGCGGAAATGCCGCCAGAATGCAGCGCTTGTCGCCCGCTATGAAAAAGAAGGCAACTTTAGCAAACTAAAGACGCACTTAAAGGTACAAATGAAACTGGATGAAATGCGGCTTGACCTGGCCCGAGCTCTTGGCACGGTCGTATTAAGCCGGTAGCCCCACATACGATTTGACTTCACAAGCACTGAACGACCTCCCCGATCCGACCACGATACCCACGGCCGGATTTCTGCCACGCCTTGGCGCCGCCCTCATTGATTTGGTGGTGCTTTTCCCGTTGTCCTACGGTGTCTACTACTTTATGGTATGGCAACCCAGCCTGGTGGGACTCATCGCCATGTGGATCATTAATTTTCTGTACAAGCCGGTGTTGGAAGCCCGGTTAGGCTTTACCGTTGGTAAATGGCTCTTGCGCTTGCGCGTCGTTGACCGGGGGACCAATCTGCGCATCGATTTCAATCAGAGTTTGATTCGATTTCTTCCCTGGGCAATTTCGGCATTCACGACCCTTTTCGTTTACATCCGGCTCGCGCAGTCGGCGGGGATACAGGATGTGACGGATATCTACGACTACAATAAGTATATGAGTGAATTCCCGCTGAGTCAGAACTTTCTGGTAAGCCTGGGGAACAGCTTCCCGATTTTCTCCGCCGTATGGTTAATAACAGATCCATGGCACCGGGCACTGCACGATCGGTGGGCGCAGACTTTTGTTGTCCGAGATGTGATCAGGGAGTAGCAGGCTTACCGCTGCGTCAGGTTAAGCCCTTGTCGAACGGAAGTATAACCGGCGAAGACCCCGAGCCCGCTCAAGACATTGTTATAGATGATAACCGGGTCTTTCAGGCCGCTGTTAGGTAACTCGTCTGGCCTGGCAATACTACGGTGGTAGAAATAGTACTCCGGACTTACGGTACGTAGTTCTGCGATTACCTCCCCGAGTAGTTCGGAATGCGGATCCAACCGGCTTTGCAGATGGACGTCAATGATGTCCGAGTTTTGCTTGTCCTTCAGCAGAATACTAATGACTTCGCTGTTTGACGTCTCGTAAACCGGCGTGCTTACCGATTTCAGGTAGGGTTGCTCGCGGATGGTGTCGCCCTGTCGGTTCAGTTTGAACGGAACGACCATCTGACTCATGCGTAGGTCGTAATAGTTGGTCTCATCTACCGGATCGGCGTAGTCAACCAGCAGATGATAGTCATAGATAGCAGTTCCATCCACTTCGGTCATGCTCAACCGCTTAACCGCAAGGGTTTTGATCTTGACGGGTTCGGGGATTGATGACACGGCCGAGACGGGGTCGTATCCCGGTGCAGCTACGTGGATGGTATACTGACGGCCCACCTGCGGTTTGAAAGAGGTCGTCCGGTACGTACCCCCCTGGTTGCCTTTGGACTCAGGAAAGTAGGTCAGTTCTTCAGCCAGTTCCATGCCTTCGAAGAGGGAGACCCGCGCATCGGTGATGGGCGCGGGTGCAACACTGCCCCGTGAGCGGGTGGCCGTAACCTGAAGGACGACAGGCTGATCGGGAATGAAACTCGAACTCAGGACCAGGCGACTACGGGTAACATCAAACTGTATTTCAACCGCCTCTTCGCAGCTGACGAGCAATACCGATCCTAATAGAAAGGCGGAAAGCGTGCGGATGACAAGGGCGGTCGGTAAAGGCATGGTAGGTAAATTTACCGCATTGTCCGCTATCTTCCAAATATGTTTATCCTCCCGAGCTGAAGGTCAGGTGGTAACTGAGCGTCGGAAGAAGGGGGGCGATAAATATTTTATAGAATTGATCGCGACCGACGGGAGCCCCGGTTTCAGCCGGCGTGTATTCCGGTCTGACTTCGTAATAAATCGGGTTACGGCGGTTGTAGACATTATACAAGCCAACATCGATAGCGTGTGTAAAGCGGCTATTTTGGGAGCTAAGAACGCTGTGAAGGTTGACATCCAGCCGATGGTTCACCGGCATACGGAAGCCATTTCGTTCCTCCGTGAGTACGGAGTTTGGCGGTCCGTAATCTATGGGTGTCGCAAGCAGAATTTCACTCATGCTGTAGGCCAAACCCGATTCAAACCGCCAGCTACCCGTTAGCGTGGTCCGCTCGCCCAATTGATAAATTAACAGCAAATTAACGGAGTGGCGTCGATCGTAGCGGAATGGAAATGGCCTGCCCTGGTTAATCAGCGGGTCAAACGTGCGCTCGCTGCGAGCCAGGGTATAGCTAAGCCATCCCCGTAAATTACCCCGGTTACGTTGTAGGCTGATCTCAAGACCGTACGCCTTTCCGGATCCCCGACTTAGTTGGTTTCTCCACTGTTCCGAAGTCTGTTGTCCCTCCGAATAGGCAATCAATCCCTTCATCGCCTTGTAGTATGCCGCGGTCGTAAACAGCCAACTAGGAGCCGGTGTAAAACTCAGCTTTCCACTCACCTGGGGTGATGTAGCTGGTGCAATGTCAGTGCTGGAGGGAACCCAGAGGTCCGATGGAATCCCGATTACGAAGCTGCTAAGGAGGTGTATCGGCTGGACGGTTCGGTCGTAGCTCAGCTGCCAATCAATGTTTGCGGTAAGGGGACCTGATAGCATAATCCGAGGACTGAAAGAAGTGTATGTCTTTCCCCGGTCGGTCCAAATATTCCCCCGCAGTCCCAGACGGTAGTAGACATTCCCGCGTCGACCTTCCCAGGAGCCGTATGCGGCAACCTGGATCGGGGTGAAAACTTCATTCGCTTCTTCACCCGCATAATTGGACAGCGCCACGGTATCGTTGAAAAGGGATGGAGCAAACTTATGATCATTCAATTCGGCTCCAAATCGCAAAGAGGTTGCGTTTCCCATGCTGTGCTGACCGTCAAAAGCCAGGCCCAACGAACGAATGCTGGATTGATAGTCACCGCTAAACATCCAACCTTCGTAGTCTTGACTCGTCAAAATTTTGGTGCTATCCGACCGCTCGAATGAGGAGGCTGTTTGCAGATCGCTATACGACAGTCGGAAATTGCCGAAGGTGCGCTCGCTGAATACGTGATTGTAGCGCAGGGCTGCCACCGTGTTTCCCCAATGAACACTCTCGCGACGTGCGCTGGGGAACTGGTAACTGATTAGCGTGCCCGCCTCGTTCATCTGGTGGATCGTATCGCCTTGCCAGCTGTTATTGCTGTAGTCATCCAGTCCGGAATAAAGGCTCAGATAAATGCGACCCCGTTTGCCGGCGCGCTGATTCAATTTAAAATTGATGTCGTAGACATCGTAGTCCAGGGATCCTTTGCGGCCCCGATTTTTCTTGTATTGCTCGCTATAGCGACGGATGAGGTTGCTCGCCCAAAAGTACCTGCCCGTCAGTAAAAAGGAGCTTTCGCCTACTCGTATGGGGCCTTCCGCGGCTACCTGTGCAGATAGTAGGCTGCTACCTACGGTAAGCTCATTCTCGTAAAGATTACCATCTCGGGTATGAACGTCCAATACACCGCCGACACGACCGCCGAAACGTGCCGGCAACGCGTCCTTGTAAAGATCGATCCGACGGATGGCCTGATTGCTGAAAATACTGAACAGTCCGCCCGCGTGACTGAGTCCGTAAACCGGCACCCCATCCAGGAGAATGAGATTCTGGCCGGCCTCGCTGCCTCGAATTAACATACCTCCGATACCCTCCGCACCGCTGGTCACGCCGGGCAGCAGCCGAGCAAGCTGCAACGGATCGTCTTCCCCTAGCGGGCCACCCAATTGCGAAACTTCGGTCCGCCCAATGCGTGTCCCCGTTTCAAAATATCTAGCCTCTCCCTCACCGCTTTCCATGGCGGTCACTATAATTTGGGGAAGCTCATTGTTAGGGATCAGTTGTAAATTGATCTGTGTATCTGCCCGTAGCACGATTTCCGTTTCCAGCGGTAGATAGCCGATGTAGGTAGCACGTAGACGATGCCGTCCACCATGCTCAGTCAGCGTGTAGAAACCATACTCATTGGAGTTGGTGCCGCTATTCACATCGGTCAGTTGGACAGTGGCGCTAATGAGGCGCTCTCCGGTCACCGCATCGCTGACCATTCCAAAGAGGCTGAAAGACTGATCGTAAAGGCTGGCGTTGGGAACGATCAGTAGACCCGCCGCCCCGTTCTCATAAATCAATTCCGTATCACGCAGGAATAAGTCAAGCCAGCCTACGGTAGGCCGGCGATCAGTGTCAATCTCAAACGAAATTTCAGGTAGCTGATCCGGACGGTAACTGATTCGCGCCCCACCTTCGGTCAGCGCAGATAGGGCTTCCTCCAAAGTATATTCCCCTGAGGGTAAATAAATTGGCGTGCTATTCTGGCCGCTGAGGGGCAAGTACACAACAAACCCGATAAATAGCAGGAAAATCCAACGGGTCCACCTCATACATGGGGTGAATTATTGGTTACACTGACCGCTAAGCTGAAAGTGTTTGTCGTCATCGCCGGTGGAACGGACGGATAAGCCCCCTAGTTTAGCAATGTCCCGGAGTACATCCGCCACGTTCTCGCTTTGGAAGCTTCCACTTACGGAGTAGTCACAGGATTTGTTGTCCTTCCACTGACAGACAATTCCCCAGTTGTCGGAGAAGTAGGTGAGAACTTCCGAAATCGGGGTATGGTCAAACTTAAGTAAGCCGGTGCGCCAGGCGTGGTGATTAAGGTTGGGTGCTTTTTCGTGTATCACCTCCTCGCCGGAAGCAATAGTGACGTATTCCATAGCTTGGACCGGAACGGATTTTCCCGCCGTGTTGACCAAGACCGATCCTTCACTTACTTCCACCTCCATGAGTCCGGAATCCGTGCGTAGGTTGAATGCGGTACCGGTAACGCGAACTTCATTCCCGCCGTTGCTAACTAGGAAAGGACGCGTAGCATCGTGACTCACTTTAAAGTACCCCTGGCCGGTAAGGTCGAGCGCGCGGTCGTGCTGATTAAAGCTTTCCGGGTGGTAGCTGAGGCTGCTTCCACGCTGGAGGGTTACCTGGCTGCCATCGGGGAGCGTGTACTCAGCCAGTGGCTGATCTTGATTAGAGAGGACGACGGTCTGCTCACCTCCGAATACGAACAGACCGGCAACGAGAAGTACGACGGCTGCGGCGGCTGCACCGATATAGCGATAGACCCCGGTGCGGCGAGTTTCCAGTTGGCGTACCGGAGTTATACGAGCGTGAAGCTGACGCAGACCGGCCTCTACATCGGGAGCGTAATCTTCCCGATAAACGGTAACCATACGGTCTATTTCATGTTGGTCTAACTTCATTGGGACGTTGCGTGAGTGTTAGCTTCGTCAGTATGACCCCAAAGGTAGTCTCCACCCCCTAAGGGAAAAGGGCTTAATCGTGGATTTTCGTCCGTCGGCTGACGCCTGGTGACCAATTCAACCATGTAAAAGGTATATCAAAGTGAGGAAACCTGCCAAATAGTGTCGTAAAAATTTATAGGCGCGTGTCATCTGGTTTTCGACGGTCTTGACCGATATGCCCAATCCTTCGGCAATCTCCCGGTTACTCATCTCTTCGAGTTTGCTCATCACGAAAACCAACCGGCACCGTTCGGGAAGTCGATCGATAGCGTCGTTGATGCGCTGCTGCAATTCCTCATTCTCCAAGGCGGCTCCGGGTTGAAGCGATTGGTCGGCTGCCGTTTCGGGTAATTCGCCGTCGCCTACCGGAATCCTTTTCTGATCGCGTAGATAATTCAGACTTCGGTTGCGCACCGCCGTGCGTAGATAGGGACCTACGGAGGTAGTATCGGCGGGCAGACTTTTCCGCTTCGTCCACATGAGTGCAAAAAAGTCCTGTACGATATCCTCTGCCGCTGCGGAGTCCTGAACGAGTCGAATGGACGTCCGGCAGAGCGACGCGTAGTACCGTCGAAACAGCTCGTCCAGTGCCGTTGATTCTCCGCCCCGCAGGGCATCAAATAGCTCGGTGTCGGTGAAGGAAGGGGAGACGGACATAGGCGGAAGGTGTAAGGTAGTACATCTACGGAAAAACCACCCGTGTGGGTACAGGAGGGTCAAAAGTGGCGACCGAAGGTTTGCCCGGGCTTCAAATAAGCCTTCCGAAATGGCTTTCAAAAAGTACTTACCTTGCAATTTTTAACAACCCCACTCCCCAATGGCGAAACGCGTACACTTACTACTGTCGGCCTTCCTGCTTCCCCTTTTGATGTTTGCCCAGGAAAGCGATGGACAGGGAACGACTGGCACGACGATCGACGAGCGAATTCAGTCAGTTTTTGAGCCCGTCACCGCTTTTGTCGAATCAGTCGTCTTCTTTACGGTGCCGATAGGAAAATTCGACATTCCCTTCGTCATTCCGTGGTTAATCATTGGGGCTACCGTATTTACGGTGTACATGGGGTTCATCAATATCCGGGGCTTCAAGCACGCACTGGATGTCGTCCGCGGGAAATTTGATGATCCTGACGACCAGGGGGAAGTATCCCACTTTCAAGCCCTCACGGCGGCTCTGTCCGGAACAGTGGGAGTAGGAAATATCGCCGGCGTTGCATTTGCCGTCGCACTAGGCGGACCCGGGGCTACCTTCTGGATGATTATTGCCGGATTGTTGGGAATGACGTCCAAATTCGTAGAGTGCTCGTTAGGCCTTATGTACCGGGACGTACACGCCGACGGCTCCGTGTCAGGCGGACCGATGTATTACCTGGACCGTGGACTCAAGGAAAAAGGACCCGGTTGGGCCATTCTTGGAAAAATCCTGGCGGGCGCATTCGCGATTGCCTGTGTAGGTGGCAGCTTGGGTGGCGGAAACATGGTTCAGATCAACCAGGCAACTCAGCAGCTGACGGAGGTTACCGGTGGGGTAGACAGCATCTTCTATGAGCGGGGCTGGATTTTTGGTGTCGTGATGGCAATCACGGTCGGCTTGATCATCCTCGGCGGTATCAAAAGCATCGCTAAGGTGACGGACAAAGTGGTCCCCTTTATGGTAGGCATTTACGTCGTTGCCACCCTGGTAGTTCTCGGCTACCACATTGCCGATATCCCGGCTGCCTTTGGAACCATTCTGAGTGGCGCCTTCAACGCTGATGCGCTCTACGGCGGGTTCATCGGTGTACTGATTCAGGGGTTCCGGAGAGCCGCCTTTAGTAATGAGGCCGGTATCGGATCCGCTTCTATTGCGCACTCCGCGGCGAAAACGGACGAACCGATCAGTGAAGGTATCGTGGCTTTGCTCGAGCCCTTCATCGATACGGTAGTGATTTGTACCATGACCGCCCTCGTAATCATCATCACGAATTACGGAGGCTACGGCGCCGAAACCGCCTTCGCCAATAAAGTCTCGGGTACGGTAGGCGACATCACCCTTACCTCCGCCGCCTTCGAAACCGTCATCAGCTGGTTCCCGACCGTGTTGAGCATTGCGGTAATCCTCTTCGCTTTATCCACCATGATCAGCTGGTCTTACTACGGGCTGAAGGCGTGGACCTATCTCTTCGGCGAATCGAGGTTGAACGAGGCGATCTACAAATTGCTTTTCTGCGTATTTGTCATTATCGGCTCGGCGATCTCCGCGTCAGCGGTATTTGGTTTCGGGGATGCGATGATCTTCGCCATGTGTTTCCCGAACGTCGCCGGTCTGTTCATTCTGATGCCAAATGTCCGCCGTGCCCTGCAGGACTACCTCCACCGGGTACGGACCGGTGAGATCACCCGCTTCGAGTAGGTTGGATAATTAGCAAAGAAAAAGGCCCCGATGCTGAAGAGCATCGGGGCCTTTTCTATACTACGCCTGTTAATTTTACTTCCGCGACTCCTCCATCGGGTCGGCCTCCAGGGTGAACGTCCGGCGTACCGGATTGAGTGGCGTATCGACGATGCTATCCCCTTGCATGAGGGTCAGCGTGACGGTGTTTTCGCCCATCGGTAAGTTCTCCAGATAGTAAGGCTTCCACTCATCGATCATGAATTCCTTGCCGTTCACGGTCGCCATCACGGTATAGTCGTCGCCAATAGTGGCATTGACGGGGTAGAAATCCAGCATGACGTTTTCCGTTTCCTTCTGTCCTACGTAGGTACCCTTCGGCCGGCTATAGAACAGCATGGGCTCGGTAATTTCCTCCGTACTGCTGAAGCTCCCGTTGGATACATTGACCTTTACCGCACGGTGTGCTTCCGGGGTCTTGATGGATTCGTGGTAGCTGCGACTCAGAAAGGTGAGGATATGGTGCTCCCCATCCTGAACGGGTTGGTCGAAGCTGGGCTCGTACTTAGCGATGTACGGCTCGTTATCGATGATTAGGTGCACGTGTTGGCCCTGTGCGGAGTTGGCACACATCAGGTCATCGGCATCGTCCGTAATCTTGCCGAAGGTGTAGCCGCTGACGTCGTAGCTGAAGGTGCCACCATTGTAAGACCAGTCGTCGATGCTGGCGTTGGGAAATCCTTCGGTGGCCGGCATGTCCGTCAGTTCGATATTTTCGTTGTTCGGGTTACCGTCGCCGATCAGCGTACCGTCTTCTTCCTCGACGCCACCCTGGTCCATTTCGGTCTCCTTCGTATCTCCACCGCAGGCAAAGAACAGCAGTAAGCAGAGGATTAGTAATGGGTGTAAGCTCTTCATATGGTTCTGTTTAGGTTAACTGTTTTGTCCTTCAGGACGTTACCTTAAGAAGTGTATTAAAGCCCTTAGGTTCGTGACGAAACGCGCAGATATAGTAGAATTGGAAGTAACCGGCATGGATTGTAACAACTGTGCCATGTCGATCCAGCGCTTCCTCGAGCGTAAAGGACTTGAAGACGTGATGGTCAATTTCCAAACCCGCGAAGTACGTTACCGACCCGTTGACGGTGCCGCCGACGCGGCCGAAATTCAGTCCGGTATCGAACGCCTCGGCTATACGGTAGTAAACGGTGTCGAAGCTCCGGACTCCACACGAAAAGGCTTTACCCTCACCGCCAGGCAACGCCTCATTTTCTGCGCGCTCTTCACCTTACCCCTGCTGCTAAGCCATCTACTAATGGTGGCCGGCATTGCCACGCCCCTGGACAATGGCTGGTGGCAATTTGCCCTGGCGTTGCCGGTTTACCTGGTCGGCGGACTCCATTTTGGTCGTTCCGCCTTATCCGGACTGCGGGAACGGATGCTCAACATGGATGTACTCATATTTTTGGGTGCGACCGCAGCCTTCGTTTATAGCCTGATCGGTTTGTACTGGCAGGATCCGGCCTATTATTTCTTTGAAACCGCCGCCACTATTATCACGCTTGTCCTGGTCGGCAACTGGTTGGAGGCACGTGCCGTTGAGCGCACTACGACGGCCATTTCCGCCCTCTCGGAATTGAAGGAAGATCAGGCCACGGTCGTCATGCCGAGTGGAGCGCTGGTTAGCCTACCGGTCGAGGATGTAAAGCCCGGTTATTTGGTACGGGCAAATACGGGCGATAAGATTGCGCTGGATGGCACCGTCTCGCAGGGCGCCGTCAGTGTCAACGAGGCCATGTTGACCGGAGAAAGTCTCCCGGTGGAGAAGGCCAAGGGAGATCGCGTACTCGGGGGAAGCATCGTGGTCGCCGGGCAGACGACCTACCGCGTCACCGAAACCTACCGCGATGGAACGCTGGCCCGCATCATTGAACTGGTCAAAACGGCACAGGCGGACAAGCCGGATATTCAGCGTCTGGCCGATCGCATCAGTGCCATTTTCGTTCCGGTAGTGATCGTTATCAGTCTGCTTACATTTCTCGTAGGCTGGGCAACGGGCTATGCAACCGCAACGCAGGCGCTCATGAATGCCATTGCCGTTCTGCTCATTTCCTGTCCTTGTGCTATGGGGTTGGCCACGCCCACCGCGGTAATGGTAGGCGTCGGACGACTGGCGCGCTTAGGTGTAATGATCCGGGGGGGAAGTACGGTTGAGCGCTTCGCAGACGTATCGCGCATCGTCTTCGACAAAACCGGCACCCTGACCACCGGTAAATTGGATATCGGGACCTTCGGGGTAGCTGAAGGATATGACGCGCGGATTGTCCGCCGCCTTATATTCGAAATGGAAGCTTACAGCTCCCATCCCATCGCCGGCTCGATTCGCGACTATCTCTGGAAGACCAAGATGGTCGATGACAGCGAAGAAGCCTACCAGGATTTTGCCGGTAAGTTGGAAGTAACCGAAACGGCCGGACTCGGTCTCCAATCCGGAGATTTTTATCTAGGTACTGCGCGGGGTGAGGTAGATGGTGCCGATGTTCTACTCAAAAAAGGGGAGCAGGTCCTCGCCTGGTTCACCCTGGTGGACGAGGTGCGACCCGGTGCCGCCGACACGATTCGGCAACTCCATGAACGGGGACTGCGCACTGCTTTACTCACCGGGGACCGGGAAGAGAAAGCCATACGGGTTGCAAAGGAAGTAGGCATAGATGAAGTGTATTCAGGTTTTCTTCCCGAACAGAAGCTGTCCAAAATTTCGGAATTGAGCGAGCAGCAGTCCACGGCAATGGTCGGGGACGGCATCAACGATGCGGCCGCACTTAGTCGGGCAAACCTCGGCATCAGTTTGGGTGGGGCAAGCGCCGCCGCGCTTGATGCCGCGCAGATCGTCTTGATGCGCGACGATCTGTCCCTTCTGGTGGAGGGCCGCCGCGTGGCGGAGTTAACCGTCAAGACCATTCGGGAAAGCCTGTTCTGGGCTTTTAGCTATAACCTCGTTGCTATACCGCTAGCGGCGCTTGGTTACCTCAATCCCATGTGGGCCGCACTCTTCATGGCCTTCTCGGATGTCGTGGTGATCGGAAATGCCATACGCCTAAAGCACCGCTAATGGCTGACGCCCGACTGCCACACCGAAAGGGTAGGGGAGCCCAGATCAATACGCCCAATCCGTATCATCACCTGCGCTATGACGAGTTCCCAGACCCGGAGGATGAGTTACGCACCGAGTATATCCCGACCCATCCCAAAACCATCCTGAATAAGATTACCAGCCCGGACCTCGGTAACGGTTACGGATTGAATAGCTATCAGGGTTGCGAACACGGATGTGTGTACTGCTTTGCGCGAACGACGCATACCTACTGGGGCTACAGCGCCGGACTAGACTTCGAAACGAAGGTGCTTTACAAGGAGGCAGCGCCCGAATTACTTCGGCAAGCCCTGAGGAAATCATCTTACGAACCCATGGCTATCATGATGTCGGGCAACACGGATAGTTACCAGCCGGCGGAAAAGCGATTTGAAATTACCCGCCGATGCCTGGAGGTGTTGTACGAATTCCGCCACCCGGTTGGTATTATCACGAAAAACAGCCTCGTCGTTCGTGACCTGGACTTACTACGCGAACTGGCTGCCGAGCAATTGGTGCATGTCTGCTTCAGTATCACAACGCTTCAGGAGCCGGTGCGCCGGATGCTGGAGCCGCGTACCGCCAGTATCCACCAGCGTTTTGAGGCGGTTCGGGTGCTCAGCGAGGCGGGTATTCCGGTGATGGTCAACATTGCCCCCGTAATTCCTGGTTTGACGGATCACGAAGTACTTGGTATTGCCAAGCGCGCGGCCGAAGCGGGAGCGCGAAGGATCGGGTACAATATCGTGCGCCTGAACGACGAGATTGCGGATATCTTCATTGATTGGGTACGGCGTACCTATCCGGATCGCGCCGACCGTATCCTGAATCGAATACGGGATTGTCGCGGTGGGGAATTAGGAGAAAAGCGTTTCGGTATCCGGCAGCACGGAGAGGGAGAGATCGCCACCATGATCCGCCAGCAATACGAGTTGGCGAAGCGCAAATTTTTTCCCGAACCAATCGATTGGCCACCCTACAATTTCGAGCCCTTTCACCGTCGTCAACGCCCGCAGTTAAGTCTTTGGTGAAATCCAGTTGACGGTACGTACAATAAGCAACACACCGCCCGCTTTTAGTATAGGTTCAGCTTTCCCACTATGTACAGAGCCCGATTATTGTTTTTCCTCCTCATTATTTTGCTAATGCTGCCGGAGCACGGTGAAGCGCAACGGCGAAGAAAGCGGAACGAGGAAGCCTGGCCGCCCGAAAGAGGCTACAGCCGCCTCTTTTTAGGTGGAGCCTTGCAGGATGTCTTCGAGCGCCACTACGACTTTTGCGGATTCACCAAGCCGGAGGGTCGCCGGGACTACACCCCCCCCACCATAGAGAATTTTTTAGGCTCGCGCACGCTGCGCACCCGGGTGGAAAAAGCGAACATTAACGGTGGCGGTTTGCTTAGCTACGTTTTCTCCCAGCGGGAAACCATGGCGAACTTCGACGACATTCGTTACAATCCCGTCAATCTGCTGTTCACCGAGGTGGAAGGCGTAGACCTGATGCCCCAACCCCGCGAGGGCTTCGATGCCTTCGTCCTGACCAAGAATTGCGGTGGCTACCTGAAGGCCGCTCTGGATGTAGGCCTAAAACCACCTTACGCCGCCTTTGCCTCCGCGCTGGATACCGATGCAAAACGAAACAGCAGCGTATTAGCCATGGCGGGCAGCTTTGAAAGCCCGCTTAGCGCAATGCTCGGAGCAAATGACGACCGCACCACCGAATTAATGGCCCGCCTCTGGCAATTCTACCAGGAGCATCCTGAATATGGCGGGGAAGCCTATTATCTCCGCCAATTCGATGGCCTGGTGATTAAACACCTTACCGACAGCCAGGAAATTATGGCCGCCGAGCAATCCGTCGGACTGAACGTGGCACTCCCTTTTACGGCCAAACTGGACGCGAGCCTGTCGCACCGCCGCGAAAATGAGAACAGTTTCTCGGCTACCGACTGGGAAACGATCGTCTACACCGATTTCGAAGGGCCGTATACCCGGGAAAAAATGTTTTACCGGCTTCCTGACCCGAACGAAATCGCCGATTATTTCGCTAACCTTTCGGCCGTTGCCGAGCGGACCGTGCCACTGCGCGAGGCGGCCGCCCATCGCCATACCGTCGAAGTACCGGGACTACCTGCTTCCATGGCGGGTGCCGGATGGCAGCTGCATAACGTTGGCAGTGGCGTTTACCAGGAACAGCCAAGCCTCGCCGTAGAAGCGGATAATGAGGGCCTGTCTTTTTCGGTGACCGGTTATACGGCGCCGGCCCTGTTTCAGGACCAAAAAATCGAGGCCGTGCCCGTGTCGTATGACCTTGTCCTGCCCGCTGCGGGTGGTGTCCCCGAATTGCGAATCCCGGTGTTGCAACGCATCGGCACCAGCGCGCATCCGCTCGTGAACCTGGTGGGTACCCGCTTCGAATTGCACCGTCGCAACAGCGGCCAGTATTCCTTTCAGTGGCACCTGACCATGAACATAGATGACACGGAAAATCCGCTGGACGCCCAGGGACAATTCGCGGCACATCGGTTGGTGGTGGGTGGACGGAACGGTACCTTGGACGCCACCATCGTAAAGGCGGAATACGACGAGCGCCGCGCCGTGCTGAACGTCACCCTCGAAAGCGAACGTAGCTGGCCGCTAAAGCTGATCGACGACCGGAATATGCGAACCTTCCCCGTGGAGGCGGAACTGGCGCTACCGGTAAAGGATGGCTACAGCGTTTGCCGCCGCCCCCTGAATGCCCGGCTTGCCGTCCCGCGTATCCGGGTGGAATCTATCTCGCCGATCCAGACTATCCCGCTGTCCCGGGGTCTTGAGCAAGGTTGAAGAATTCATCCAGGGCGGGGGTGATTACGATTTCCGTACGTCGATTCCGTGCTCTTCCCTCCGCGGTGGAATTATCGCCGCGCGGGTCATTGTCGGCCCGTCCGGCAGCAGTCAACCGGTAGGGGTCCACACCGAAATCCTGTACGAGTTCCCGGACCACGGAGGCCGCGCGCATCGTGCTTAATTCCCAGTTGTCACGGATGGTGCTGCTACGGACGGGAACGTTGTCCGTATGCCCCTCTACGATGATACTCAGATCACTGTGGTCGTTCAGGACCTTGCTCACCTTATCCAACACCCGTTCGGAAGCCGAATTAAGCCGGGCCGAGCCACTGCTGAACAGTAGGTTGTCGCTGATGCTCACGTGTACTTTTCCTCCCCGTACCTCGACTTGGACATCCTCATCGTTGATGTTATCAAGGCTGCGTTTGAGGTTCATCACTAGCGCCAGGGCCATACTGTCCTTCCGCTGAATGCTTCGGTTTAGCTCATTGATTCGGGTGGTTTGCCCGCTGATCGACTGCAGACTTTCGCGGATGCTCGTGGCGCCTTCCTTGGATATGACCGACAAGTCTTCCATGCGGTTCAGCAGATCGCCGTTCGTCCGCTGGACGGTTTCCAGCTGATTGCGGATCAAATCGTTTTCGCGCTCGGTGCTGGCGAGCTTCGTTTCCAGCTCCGTGATCTTGGCCTTGTTGCATCCCAGGAAGGTCAGCGCTAATAGCAGCAGCGTTACATTTTTCATTTGGTATAGATTTCGTGGTGCAATAACGGTTTTTACCGTCGGAGAGTGCACCGATCGGTTACGAATCAAAGACCACTTCCGTGGCGCCGTAGCCGTATTTGGGATGATAATCGTTTGAAAATTTGCGCACGAAGGGGACGTGTTCGAGTTTCTGGTGAATCTCAGTTTTTAGAATACCGTTGCCTAGCCCGTGCACGATATAAATGCGTTCCACGTCAAGGCGAAGGGCCTGGTCCACGAAGCGGTCGAAGTGCTCCATCTGCAGCGACAGCACCTTGTCTTTGGAGACGGTGGACGGATCGTCAACCAGCGCAGACAGGTGCAAGTCCAGCACCGGGTTGAAGTCACCCCGCTCCTGGAGCGATGGCGGCCGCATGGTTTCGGGTTTGGAGCCGGGCTGCTTTTTCAACTGGGCGCGCGTAATCTCCCGCAGCGTTGATCCGGAGGACTCGTTTTCGGCGACCGAGGTTGCCTTCAGGTGAGGGAAAACCACGAACAGGTGGGCTCCGTGGCTCAGTTCGGGCACATCACGGAAGCTGCCGAAGAACTGCTTGGGCCGGACCTTAACCTGGTGAAAGTGCCGCGGGCCGGTACCGCCCTCCACCGCCGCCCGCACGTCCAGGTCCACCGTGAGTTTTTCGTTGAGCCAGGCGTAGGGAATCAGGTCCAGTCGCTTTTTCTCGTAGGGTGGCAGCGGGCCGAATTTGCTGCTCCGTTGACGGTCGCCTGTTTTCACCTTGATTTCGAAAAGAATTTTGCTGCGCGTACCGTTTATCAGGTAGAGCTGGTAGTTAGCGGGTTCGCCTTCCTCATTAAAGATTGGATCGAAGGCCAGCTGCACGCCGGTATCGTGCCGGTCATCCTGCAGTCCGGAGGCTGGTCGATCGGGGGCGGGTGGCGCGGGTGGCGGGCTTTCGGGATCGAGCAGCGCCAACGCATGACCGGGAGCGGGCAGGTGACCCAGACCACCATCCAGGCGAACCTGGTACGAATCGTTCGGCAAAACGGAAGATATCGTTCCGGCCTTGCCGGTACGGAGCAAACTGACCCGGTCACCTACTTTAAAATTCATATTCGTCAACTTAGATTAAATGGTAAGGCTTTGGTGGCGGCTGTTGTTGCGATCCACCCGGTTGATTGCCGCGGAGGGCTACCTTGCAGCCGTGGGAGTAGTACAACACATCAGATGGCGCCTGGCTCAATCACTGGAGTGGCGCTGGTGGGAATCTTATCTCCGGCACCAATCGCCGGCCGACTACCTGGAGAACAAAAAGCGCTACTGGCTTAAGGTGATGGAGACGATGGGTTGGAAACCGCTTCCGAATGCCCGGGTGGCCGACGTCGGTTGCGGACCCGCCGGCGTTTTCATCGCGCTGCATGATCGACAGCAGGTAACCGCGCTCGATCCGCTACTGGAGCGCTACGAGGACCTGCCAATCTTCAGTCGAGCTAATTATCCCACTGTACGTTTTTTGCCACGGATGCTCGAAGGAACACTTGACCTCGCTCCATTTAAGCAGCTCTATTGTTTCAACGCGATCAATCACGTAAAGGACTGGGACGCGGCTCTGGATGCCCTCACGAGCATGGCCGAATCCGGGACCTCCTTACTGCTAAGTAGTGACGTACATCGTCACCGGTGGCTATTACCCTTGTTCCGGGCCTTGCCGGGTGATGCGCTTCACCCCCAGCAACACTTGGCCGGTGACTATCGCGAAGCCCTGCAACTCAGAGGGTGGCGGATAGACCGGGAAGTCGTGATGCGTACGGAACGGATTTTCGAATACCGGATTTGGAAATGTACGTTTACCGCCGCTCCACCCCCTCCGCCGAGGCCTGGCGCTGCGTGAAGGAGCGAAAGCGCTCGGAGAATTTTGGACTTTCCGTACCCATCCATTTGTCCCAAAAGGTGAAATAGAGGCCGAAGTTATAGCGGGCCTGCTTGTGGTGGACATCGTGGTGCGTGGCCCCGATAAGTCCGCGCAGAACGGGGATACGGGCCCAGGAGGCCGGGAAGATCTCGATGCCGGCATGATTGATGGTCGCCGAAAGGGTCATCACGGCCAGCAGCGTGAGAAAGGCGAAAACGTGCATGGGAATAAGCAGTACGCTTAGTGGAAGAAATACTGCCTGCAAGACCGCTTCGATGGGATGAAAACTGAAAGCGGTCCAGGCGGTAGTTTCAATACTCTCGTGGTGCCAACGGTGGACCTTGTCGTAAACACCCGGCCGGTGCATCCACCGGTGGATCCAGTAGTAGTAGGTTTCCTGCAGGAATAGAAAAAGGACCGGGCCGGCAGCCAGCCAAATGTAATTGGAGGTGGAATCAAGTGACATATACAGCTGCGTATACCCAGCCTGCCACAGGAAAAGAACGGCAATACCGAAGGCGGCAAATATGAGCGACACGATGGCCGACCGCCTGATTTCGGTTCCTACCTGCGCTCCGACGCCAACATCATAGTGGAAAATGCGGTGGCGCAGCCGCTCGCGCAGCCGCTTGCGAAGCAGGTGGTGGTACAAACCGCTGAAGGCGATGTAGCGCAGGAAAATAACTGCGAAAAGAACCGCTACCCAATAAATCCAGTGCCACATTATACCTTAATTGCCTTCCGAGTCGGAGTTTAGCCGTTCCACGATTTCCTGCGCGATCTGCTGTCCCCAGGCCTGGCCGACCTGCATACTCTGCTGCTGCACGACCGGCATTTTGGCCATGATGGACTGGGCGAGGGGATTGCGGTGGTAGTCGATCAGGAAATCCACTTCCTCCTCGGTGTAATTGGCCATGTAAATTTTGACCAACTCCGGTTCAATGGACTTGAAACCCTCCGTGCGGAGGCGATCCATAAAGGTCGACCACCACGTATCGGGGATGTCGGCATAGGCCGCGGACTGCTGCTGTAATTGGATCATATTCATGGCCGAGCTCACGAACATTTCCTCCGATCCAGATACCTCGATAAGGCGTATTACCTTAGCTTCGAGACTGTCGGACTGTCCGAGTAACGGGCCGGTAAGCACAGCGCACATCAAGAGTAGAATCAGTTGCTTCATAACTTCAAGTATATCCTATTAACCCTCCCGCTCCTTTACAGTTGCGGTAACCGGCCTATGACACCACCAACCGCTGAACGGACCATCGACTGGCAGGGCCACCGGGGCGCCCGGGGTTTACTTCCCGAAAATAGTATCCCGGCGTTTTTGCGGGCCCTGAGCTACCCGGAGATCACCACCCTTGAACTGGACGTGGTGATCAGTGGAGACGACCGGGTCATCGTTAGCCACGACCCGTTTATGGAACCCGAGATCTGTTCGCTTCCCGATGGAGGCGATATAACCGACACGATCCGCCTCCGCAGCCTGACCGCCGCTGAAATAGCGACCTACGACTGCGGGCAACGCCGGCACCCCCGCTTTCCCGAGCAGCAGTCCAGACCCGCCAGCAAGCCGACCCTGGCCGCGGTATTCGCCGCCGTGGACCGCTATTGTCTGCAGCAGGG
Source organism: Lewinella sp. IMCC34191 (assembly GCF_003390935.1). GTDB lineage: Bacteria > Bacteroidota > Bacteroidia > Chitinophagales > Saprospiraceae > Neolewinella. Next base: position 734,845 of record NZ_QNQZ01000001.1, read on the forward strand.
GCGTGACCTGCCGCGCTACAACATTGAGCTGAAGTACCAGGTGGATTGGGAACCGGAACTGGTGCCCGGCCGGCAAAAATTCGCTGAGCTGGTACTGCAGGATATTGCCAACTGGGGCCACCCCGAACTCGTCAATCTACAGTGCTTCGACCCACCCACCCTGGCCGTTCTGCACGAGCTGGCACCGGAGATGCCGCTGGCCTATCTCGATGAGGCACCCGGAGAGGTCGCCGAGAAGATGAAACGACTGGGCTTTACCCCGGAGATTTACAGCCCTTGGGAACGTGGACTGACCGCCGATATCATCGGGGAGGCCCGCTCTTTAGGCATGCGTGTCATTCCGTGGACGGTCAATGAAGTCGACCGGATGCGTGAACTCTTGGCGCTCGGGGTGGACGGTATCATCACCGACTATCCGGACCGTATCACCCTGGTAAAACCTCGATGATGCGGTGGTCACCGGTATTGGTTTTGTGCGTACTACTTATCAGCTTGCTCCTGCCGGCCTGCCGGCCGAAGCCTTCGCCGGTGGATTCGGAGCTGTCCGCCGAACGGATCCTCCCCGCGACCTTTGTACGGGGGATGACCTTTGCCCACGAGGGATACCGGGGGCACAATGGCTACGGCGGGGAGTTAGCAGGCCTTTCACTCGATAGCCTTAAACGGCTAAATGTTAATGCGGTAGCTATCGTCCCCTACACCTTCATGCGAGGGATGGAACCGATAGATACCCTACCGATACCGGAGCATTACGGGGCGGAAAATGATTCGGCGGTGTTGGTTTCCATTCGCCAGGCAAGAGCCCGGGGCATGCAAGTGATGCTCAAGCCACAGATATGGATCCGGGGATCCTGGCCGGGGGAGATCGATTTTTCCGGGCCGGATGCATGGGATCGTTTTTTCCTGGCTTACCAACGCTGGATCGGACACTACGCCGATATGGCTCAGTCCGAGCAAGTCGAGGCGCTCTGTATCGGAACGGAATTAGTGCATGCGACACTCCAGTACCCGGAAAGGTGGCGCGCGATCATCCGGGAACTGCGGTCCCGCTACGATGGTAAGCTGACCTATGCTGCCAACTGGGGGGAAGAATTTGAGAACCTGAGCTTTTGGGAAGACCTGGATATCATCGGTTTGAATAGTTATTACCCGCTGGCCGATCATACGGAACCGGACGATGCCGAATTGATGGCGGGTGCCCGGCGTTGGATAACGGTAGCCGACCGCATAGGACAGGAAAACGACCGCCCGGTTTGGCTTACGGAAGTGGGTTATCGCTCCGTGGCTACGGCGTGGATGAATCCCCATGCGGAAGCGGGAGACCGGGCTTCCAGTCTGGATCACCAGGCACGGTGCTACGCCGCTCTTGCAAATGCCGTGCGCGCTTCGGATCGGGTGACGGGCATGTTTGTCTGGAAGTGGCCGTCCTATCTCGGTCACCAGGAAGATCGTGCCGGGCGTGAGGTAGGATTCGTGCCGGGCGGAAAGCCCGCAGGCCTGATCCTGCGGGAACTGTACCGGCAGCCGGCGCAGTAGGTTGCTAATCCAGGGTAGCGATCGTGAGGTTATCGACCAGCACGGCGGATTTATCCTCTCCTCCGTTCCAGAGCAATACCGCTACTTCGTCGGCGCCTCCGGCGGGAGCGCGGGCTTCCAGCACTAAGTTGCGCCGGCCCTCCTCGTTGAGCGCGCGGTGAATCCGGATGAGCCGGTACTTGTCCGCCTGACCGTTCCTGTAGAAACGCATGACGAACTGGGTCGAGCTGTGGATGCCGGCGCGGTACTCGGCATTGGCAAAGTCGGCCGTCGCGCGTATCCACTGATTGCTTTCAAAGGGTCCGCTAACGCGAAACTCCGGGGTGCTGCTGATCGAGTCCTTAAGGCAAAAAGAACCGGCTCCGGTGATCGGGTCTATGCCGCACGGCGTAGTGGGAATGGTGTCGAACGTATTGGTATAGATTGTGTCGATTCGGTCGGGCGTACCCCGGTAGAATTCCGGGTTGTCCAACAGGAAAAGGTCGTCGACATTCCGTTCGAAGGTGAACAGCGTCCGCCAGTAGTAGGCCCGGTTCATCCATTCTGAGACGAACAAGCCGCCGCGGTGTGCCTGGTGCGTGAACCACAGATTGTGCGCCACGAAAAGCAAACAGACAAGCCCAAAGATGACGCGCAGCCACAACTGACGCCGCCCTATCCACATCACAGTAGCCGCCAGGGGAAAGGAGAGTACGGCATACGTTTGCACCATGGTACGCTGTCCGAGACTTCCGCCGTACCACCAGACGCTCCAGGCAAAAGCTACGTAAACGAAGAACAGCGTGTGAACGCTTACCGCCGTGAACACCGGACGACGATAAACGAAAAGTGCCCCGAAACCTAGTACGGCAAACCACATCATCGGGGTGTAGGTGAGCCATCCCGCCCTGTAGCTGAACAGCCCGTCGATCAGGTGGGGGTGAAGCCAGTCAAAGCCCTGGTCTTCATAGCTGTAGACGATCCATTCACCGGAAACGTATCGCCAGTAGATCAACTGGATCGACCCCACCATCAGACACGCGATAACCGCGAGCAAAAGTTGGAGGGGGCGGGAAGTCAGGTACCGGTAGCGGTCGATAAGACCGTCCACGGTGGGGGGCATCTTCCAGAGCAGCGGGATAAGCGCGGCCAAAATTTCGGTGGGCCGGGTCAGGGCCATCAATCCCACGAGTAGCCCGATCGCCAGAAAATGGGGGGTCTTTGCCTGCTCGCCGCGTCGGTACAGATTGTCGGTTACCCAGATAAGCAAGGCGTAGAGGGTGAAAACATGACTGTGCGTCATGGCCCCGTCGATGGCCGCGTAATTGAGGTAATTGGTACCGAAGACGATCAACAACAGCGTGATGGCCACGGTGCCCGCTTTAAAATAACGGCCCAGTACGATAGTGAGCACGAATAAACCCAGGCCGGCGACCAGTAAACTGCCCACGGATATAGCCACCTGATAGGGGCGGGAAAAGCCGTCGGCGGGATACGCATCCGTCTGTAAGGCGTATAGGTGAGCCAGGGCAAAGAACGGGCTGTAGAGTACGGCCTGTCCGGCGCTGTATTTCATGACCATTGCCCCGGACTCATGCGCGAAGGTCTGATAGGGGCTGTACGTCGGGTGGTATTGCTCAATAATGTCCGGCAGGAAAGCTACCTCCCGCAGATCGTCATAGATGAAGAGCGCCGGCAGGTAGAGGTAGTAGCCCGAAACATCGTAACTGATAGTTGCCTCGCTGCCGCCACTTTGCCACTTCGGGTAGTAAAAGTGCGTAGCCAGCAGCATGACGTAGCAGAGCAGAAGCGCTAGGATGGGGGCATTCTTCACGGAAGTAAAGGTAATGCGTGCGCGGCCTTATACCTTTAGGCCTCAGAAAATCCCTCCGCCATGCGTGTCCTGTTCGCCTTGCTCTTTGCAGTCTTTACCGTATCGTCTTTGCACGCTCAGCATACCATGCCCGTTATCTTATCGCTGAAGGAACAGGGAGCGTTACAGGATCGATGGTTGAAAGAACGTTTTGCTACGGTCGTTCCGGAGCTGATGCGCAGAGAGGGCATCGATATGTGGGTCATGATCACCCGCGAATACAACGAGGATGCCGTAGTGAAAACCATGCTGCCAAGCAGCTGGATGGGCGCTCGGCGGACAACCATGCTGCTGATCTACGACCCGGGCGAAGGGAAGGAACTGGAAACCCTGGCCTGCGCTCGCTATGACGTCGGAGAGGTTTTTAAAAAAGCGTGGGATAAGGAGCAGCAACCCGACCAGTGGAAGCAGTTAGTGGAGTTGATCGAGGCGCGCAATCCAAAGAAGATTGCCGTGAACCGAAGTGAGGAATTTGGATTGGCCGACGGCATAAGCAGCTACCACTACGATCGGCTGTTGGAAGCCCTGCCCGACGAATTGGATGAGCGGGTCGTGAGCGGAGAAAATCTCGCGATTGGTTGGCTGGAGACCCGGATACCCGCCGAAATGACCGTCTACCGCCAAATCATGCAGATCGCCCACGCGATCATCGCCGAGGCCTTTAGCGAGCGGGTGATTCAACCGGGGGTGACCACCACGGAAGATGTAGTATGGTTCCTCCGCGAGCGGACGCGTGAATTGGGTTTAGGTACCTGGTTCCACCCGACGGTAGATGTTCAGCGGTCCGAGCCGCAGGACCTATACGGCTTCAGCAACCGACCCGGAGCGGATATCATCCAGCCCGGCGATCTGGTCCACTGTGATTTCGGGATCACCTATTGCGGCCTGAATACGGACACGCAGGAAAACGCCTACGTGTTGCGGCCGGGAGAGCATACCGCCCCGGAAGACCTGGTAGCGGCACACCAAAAAAGTTTGCGGGTGATGGACTTACTCACGGGCAGCTTCGTCAACGGGACCACCGGTAACGAGATGCTACGTGCCACCATCGAGTCGGGCAAGGCGGAAGACCTGCGGCCATCGATCTACAGTCACCCCATCGGCTTTCACGGCCACGGGGCGGGACCGACCATCGGTCTGTGGGACCAACAAGAAGGGGTAGCGGTAAGAGGAGATTACCCACTGTACGCAAACACGGCCTACAGCATAGAATTAAATAACACGAGTCACGTAAAGGCGTGGGATAAGGACGTGCGGGTAATGGTGGAAGAAGACGGGTTCTGGGACGGAGAACAATTTTACTACATCAATGGCAGGCAGGAAGAGTTATACCTGATCCCACGACAGCATTGATGCAGTGCGCTTTTCCATTGGTCTAAATACAGCGGAGCGGCTCTACGGCTGCTTAGGCGCGTTTATCCTTCGGACCCGTCATCTGTACCAGCGTCGCTTGACGATCATCCGCGAATCGACCCAGGTCCGTATGCTGATTACCGGATAGACGTTGCAGTAAATAGGCGGCGGTAAAGCGAGGTGTTTGCGTTTTCATGGCGTCATCATTGTGACGTAAATATACAAACTGTTTGTGTTATAAATCAAATAACACAAAACATTTTATTCGCGTTTGCGATAAAAATTGGTGCCCATGTAAAAGTGTCTCCGCTGATTTACTTTCCTGTTAGGGATTCGGCTTATACCCTGCGCTCCGTCGCAAAAATTCGAATGAGCACCCTCGCCAAAATGGATTTAAGCATCGACAACCCGCACGGGGGGGAGTGGGTGCCAATAGGTAGGTACCCTAAATCCTTTAAACCGAACCGTGAAAAATAAAAAGGTAAAAGGATCAGAGCTTGACCAGCCGGGTAGTGTGGAGGGCTTTTCCCCCGCCCATCAGGTGCAGGATGTATACGCCGGAAGGGTAGCCGTCAGCTACATCCAGGTTACCCACCGGACGGGAGAGCCGCTGTTCGCTGACCAGGGTGCCGGTGGCGGTGTATATGCGAAGGCTGCCGGATTGGAAGTTCCCCAGGTTGTAATCCAGCCGGGCCGCGCCGGGGGCCGGGTTAGGGGCGAGGACCATGCTGATCGCTGCCTCTGCGGGCTGTGGTACGGACGTCGACAGCGAGGAACTCGGTAGGTCGATGGTTAGATCCATCGTAGAGCCGCTCATCAGACCGACCATAACCGTATCGGACCGATAGCCCGGAGCATTAACCGCTACCCGATAAATTCCGGTTGTCGCAACACCGGTAGCAAACTGCCCCAGGGGGTCGGTCTGCGTCGCGTTGAGTTGGTCGGCCAAGATTTCGACCCCCGCGGCGTTGATGGGTTGGCCGGTGAGGCTGTCGGTGATGATGCCCCGTAGGCGGGCTGCGCGCCGGTAGGTTACATCGATAACGTACAAACCGGTGGACCGATCCGAAAGAAGTGTCAGCCCGCTGGGCAGAAAGGGGTACGCCCCCCAGTTTCCGTTAAAGCCACCGTCCGGCCCGGGCCAGGTATCGTAATTCGCAACTTCCACCAAATTCGTCGGATCACTGGCGTCGACCACCCGTAATCCGTCAGTGTAGTAGCTGATGGAGAGATAATCGTCGATGACGTGGACGTTGTGGGGGATAGTCTCCGTATTCAGGCTGGTAAGGGGCCGGAACTCATCGAGCAGCTGGATGTCCGCCGGATCGGTGATGTCATAGGCGGCAACCGATGCGTTCTTTACTTCGTCGGTGGTGAAAAGCGTGAAGCCGGTGGCGTCCGTCCAGGCATTGTGGGTGAACTGATACGGAGTAAGTATGCGGCCTAACTCGGTGATATTATCGAGGTCGCGCGTATCGTAGATCGCCAATTCGCCCCGATAGAGTTCCGAGCCGTACATGATGCCGTCCTGCACGTAGACGTCATGACTGTAAATTTCCGGACCCATTCCGACAACGGGCGGATGCCAGGGATCGGCATTAAGGTCGAAGATGAGCATGCCTCCATCGTTGATATTGCGGTCACCACCGGCGGTGAAGGCCAGCCCGCGCGCGGTATCGACGAAGATGTTGTGGGCCCGCAGAAAGGGGCGATTAAAGCCGGGAACGGTGTCCCGGACGTGGTTGACCGAAAATCCATTCGGTAAGTCACTCAGGTCGATGACCACCAGTCCGTCGTTGCGCTGGTCCGCCACCGCGTAGGCGTATTCTCCGTAGGTTTTGATGTCCCGCCACACGCTCTTTACGCCATTGGTCACGCCGATCAATTCGGGTGCATCGGGGTTGGCGAGGGAAATGATCGCGATACCGGTATCCAGTCCCATTAGGGCGTACTCCGTCCCGTCGGGACTTACGTATCCCCAGACATCGTTGACCCCAACGCCAAAATCAAGATTCGACCGAAGTTCCGTGTTGAGCTGAGCCGCCGCCTGGAGCGAGCAGAGGAGAAGGAGGATCGGCAGATAGAATTTCATGGCAAAATTTGTCCCAAAGGTAACCGCTGAGCAGGTCGGCAGGAACTACCTGCTTAGTCCGCTCGCCGATACACCACCGTTTCCGAGCTAACACCCAGGACCTGGAGTTCGAGTACGTCGTCCGTCAGACGGACGATCCCGTAGCAGTCGGTCTGGGCCGGTCCGGAGATGGTGAAGCATGGCTCTCCGGTACTCGTACCGCCGCTGCAGGCCTCCGGGCAGGCGCCGTGGAAGGTCATATCCTCCTCCACCAGCAGCTCACCCTGGTAGTACGTTTTGTAGTGGGTCGGCGTGAATTCAACGACCTCCTCGCTGTCGCTGGTATTCGCCCAGCGCCCCGTCAGCATTTTTTGTGCGGCGAGCGCAGGTAGAGCAGTTTGTGCGGAAGCTCCCTTTGCCTGTTGCTCATCCGATTCCGGGTCAATCACCATCCCGTAGGGCGTTGGCGAACCCGCCGGCTGCGCGGCGGCCAGGCTATCGGCCGCGGCCGTCTCCGCCGGCGATGCCGCCACCGGATAGATGTCGTCGCCGGACATATCTTCTATGGGCATATCCGAGACACAAGCGGCCAGCAGAAAACAACAGCAAAGCAAGGTCAGGTAGCGCATCTCGATGGTTTGGTTCCCGTCAAACACCGACGGGTGGACTTTGGTGCGCTCGCTGGCGTAGTTGCCGGTCGATGCGCAGAATTTGCGGAAGCAGTAAGGCCTTACCATCGTTGTGGATCAGGAAATCAGCCGCCGCTTCCTTACGCTCATCCGACCACTGCTTATCCGCCCGCGCGGCGAAGGCGGCTTCGTCAATGCCGTCGCGTTGGCGGACCCGTTCGAGGCGGGTGGGGTAGGGGCAGGCCACGACAATCACCGCGTCGTAGGCTTCTCCGCTACCGATCTCATAGATGATGGCCGCCTCGTGCAGGCTATATGGGGCCGTCTGCCGGTGATGCCAGGCGCGGGCGTCCTCGGCCACTACGGGATGAACGTAGCTATTCAAGCGTTGGAGGGCCGCCGGATCGTTGAAAACGCGTTGGGCGAGGTAGGCCCGGTCGAGTTGCCCCGCGGACGTGTAGCTTTCCTGGCCGAAGTCCGCCACGATGGCCCCTTTCAGATCCGGATGTTCGACCATCAGTTCCTTGGCGCGCGCGTCCGCGTAGTAGACCGGAACGCCCAGTCGTTCGAAATCGCGACACACGGTCGTCTTACCCGCACCGATGTTTCCCGTAATGCCGATACTGAGCACCATAGCGGGCGAAGGTACCGCTAGAAAGACTGATCGACGGCCACTTTATACGTCGGGTCATCCACGACATTCACCTCGATGATGGCGCCGGCCTTGTCGAGCAGGCGGCGACAATCCTTGCTGAGGTGCTTCAGGTGGACTTTCTTCCCCACCTTATTGTAGCGCTCGGTTAGCTTGTTCAGCGCCTCAATGGCGGACATATCCACCACCCGGCTTTCTTCGAAGTTGATGACGATCTCGTCCGGGTCGTTCAGCACGTCGAATTTCTCGTTGAAGACGGCCACCGAACCGAAGAACAGGGGACCGTAGATCTCATAGTGTTTCACCCCGTGCTCATCGATCCGTTTACGGGCCCGGATGCGCTTGGCACTTTCCCAGGCAAAGCGGAGCGCCGCGATGATGACGCCGACGATAACGGCAAGGGCCAAATTGTGCAGGAAGATGGTGACCAGGGTTACGAGTACCATCACCAGCAGGTCTGATTTGGGCATTTTGCCGAAGGTGCGCAGACTGGCCCATTCGAAGGTACCAACCGCGACCATGATCATCAGGCCGGTCAGCGCGGCCATGGGGACGAGCTCGATCAGGCTGCTGCCAAACATGATAAAGACCAAGAGCATAACGGCGGCCACGATGCCGGACAGGCGGGCACGGGCGCCGGCACTGATGTTGATGAGGCTCTGGCCGAGCATCGCGCAACCGCCCATGCCGGAGAGAAAGCCCGAAAGGATGTTGGCGGCGCCCTGGGCAACCGCTTCCTTATTGCCGCGTCCACGCGTCTCGGTGATTTCGTCGATGATATTCAGGGTCAGCAGACTCTCGATCAGGCCCACGCCGGCTACCACCAGCGCATAGGGCGTGATGATCTGTAGCGTTTCGAAGGTAAAGGGAACCGCGGGGATGTGGAAGGGCGGGAAACCGCCGGAGATGCTGGCCATGTCGCCAACCGTCTTGGTATCGATCCCGAAGGCCCATACAATCCCGAATACGGCGAGGATGGATACCAGCGACGCCGGCACCGCCTTGGTTAGTTTAGGCAGCCCCCAGATGATTAGCATGGTCACCAGCACGAGGCCCCCAAACAGGTATAGGGACTGCCCGGAGAGCCAGTCGCCGGTGGCCGGATTGCGGAACTGATCCAGCTGCGACATAAAAATGATGATCGCCAAACCGTTCACGAAGCCGAAGATGGCGGGGTGGGGAACCAGGCGCATCAGTTTACCCAGTCGCAGCACGCCCGCCGCTACCTGGAACAGGCCGGCCAGAACGACCGTGGCGAAAATGTATTCGATACCGTGCGACTGCGCCAGCGACACGATTACCACGGCAACGGCACCCGTGGCACCGCTGATCATCCCGGGGCGACCGCCGAAGATGGCCGTTACAATACCCATCACGAAGGCGGCATAGAGGCCGGTGAGCGGCGGCAGACCGGCCAAAAAGGCAAAGGCAACCGCCTCGGGAACGAGCGCTAAAGCTACCGTCAACCCGGAAAGGATCTCGATCTTGTAATCGACCTTCTGGTTGAAATCAAATAAGTTAATATATCTTTCCATCTGAATAACGGTAGTGTTAGCCACTATTCGCTAGTGACGCCAGTAGGTATGTATGCTATCGATCGACTGCTCCCCTCCGATTGAAGCCGCAAAGGTACGGAAATTCGTTGACCCTTAAAACCCCATACCGCCGACAAAGGGAACGTATTCCTGACGGGCCTGCTTATCTTCGCCGTCCCAAAAAACTAGTCTAATTGATGCCAGAGCCCGGAAACATCGTCATTACGGTCGTCGACCGCCACGGAGAAGCCCACGAACTGGAGGCGCCGACGGATATGAACATGAACGTCATGGAAGTCTGCAAAGCGTACGAACTACCCGTAAAGGGTACCTGCGGCGGCATGGCGCTGTGCAGTACCTGCCACTGCTATATCCTGTCGGAAACCGACCTACCGGATATGAAGGACGACGAGGAAGATATGCTCGACCAGGCGTTCTTCGTAGAAGATAATTCCCGCTTGGGTTGCCAGCTCCGCATCACGGATGAACTGGACGGTCTGCGCATCCAGCTGGCGCCCGAAGCGGAAGAATAATTGAGAATTCTTTCGCAAACTTTTGCGGTTACGATATTGTATGTATATTTGCAGCCCGTTACGATGGTAACGTGGTAAAAATTAACACCGCGGGGTGGAGCAGTTGGTAGCTCGTCGGGCTCATAACCCGAAGGTCGCAAGTTCGAGTCTTGCCCCCGCTACAATGAGAAAGCCGCCACTGACGAAAGTCGGTGGCGGCTTTTCTATTTGGTGGCTATTCCTTTTAGCCGCCGTTCTTGTTCCGCTTGAAGGGATTGAATTTTTCCAGCTTCGCCTTTACATCCTCGACGGCTTCCTTCCCAAGGTTGGGTATGTCCAGGCTGTCCGCGATCGTAGTGGTCGAGTCGTTGAGTCCTAATGCGCCGCGCACCCGTTCGGCGGCCGCATCTTCCAATCGTTTGGCCTGTTCGGCGGCGGCACGTTCAAGCGTATCCCGGAATACTTCCGCGCGCTGCTCGGCAACCTGGCGGGCGGAATCAACCCGGCTGCGAACCTCTTCCTCGGCCCGGTCCTGCAAAGCGCCGGCTATCGCTCCGGTCGTACTCTGCGAAGATCCGGAACCGGTACCCAGGAGATTGATACCCGTTTTCGGATCGGAGATGGAGCCGGTTAGGGCGATATCGAGATTCAGTGTATCCCCGGGAGAAATATTCAACCCGAGCTTCTTAGCCTGGCTGCCCAGATTTTCCAGGGCCGAAAGCGCCGCGCCACCGATGATATTACCTTCCACCAAATCGCGCGGAATGGCCGCGCGAATGCGGTAGTCCATATCCGTATTGAGCCCGTGCGAACCGGCTACGGTCATGCCGATACCGGCCAGCGCGAAATCAAAAGGCTCGACGGTGACCATGCCGTCCTTAATTTCAAAGGCTGCGATGATGTTTTTAAGCGTCGCGCTTTCGCGTAATTCCTTGACGTTAAGCGCCCGACCGATCACCTGTAGCGGTTTGAAGGAGGCAATTCGTGCCTCGGCCGTACGCAGCAGTCCCTGCGCGTCGATGCTGTTGAGCACCGGTAAAAGGTCACTTCCCAGGCGGCCCTCCATCAACATTTCGCTGCTGAAGTTGCCGGTGATGAACTTGCCGATGGGCGCCAGTGCGGCGAAGCTGTTCAATGCCGTAAACGCCTGGCCGAAGTCCAGTTGCTCCATATCGTAAGCAAAGCGGAAGACCGGTTCATCCGTCTCATCGCTGGTATCGTACGCGCCGCGGAAGCCCATTGATCCGCCGAGCAGGTTAGCCCGGCCGTTTTCGATCATGGCCGCGCCGTCCTGAATGACCAGGTCACCGCGCATGCCGTTCATGATGATATCGGTGTACTGCACGCGGTCCGCTGCCATGTTTACCCGAAGGTTGATGTTTTTCGGGATCGGGATGACGGCGGCTTCCGCGGGGGCGGTAGTACCCGCATCCGTAGTGGTCGCAGTCGCTGCGGCCTCCTCGCTCATAAAGTCGGCAACGTTGAAAAAGCCCGAACGGACGTCGATGTTACCCGTCAGAACGCCTTCGCCGAAGGTGTAATCGAAGAGGTTACTAATGGTGCCCGATGCATCGAAGGAGCTCTCCTGCAACGTCGCACTCGCATTGTCGATCACCAGCCGGTTCGGCTTGATATTTCCGGCTACCCGGAGATCGGTGGGGTGGTAAGTTCCGTAGGCCAGTTCCTGGATCTGTGCGTCAAGGTCGAAGTCGAAGCGATCGAATACCTCCGTAGCCGGCTCGGCGGCGGCCACTTCCATTTCGGCCGGGCTGCTGCTGCGGTCGGTGGTCTCTTCGGTCATCCATTCGTCGGCGTTGAAGTAATTCGACCGCATGGTGAAGCTTCCCCGCATCGTCTGATCGGGGCTGAAGTAGGCGAGGATGTTGTTGATTTGACCGGAGGCCGAGACATCACTCTGTCCCAGCGTAGCGGTAAACTGCTGCAGGTCGATGGCCTGGGGGCTGAAGTCCGCGCGCGCCTGTGCTATCCGCATCGGGGGGAGTCCGTCGGCGGCGTAGACCAGGTTGCTGACCAGGAGGTCGCCGCTTAGGTTGACGTCAGCGTAGCGCCCGGCTTCCAGGGCACTCTGCCGCACGTTATTCATGGTGATATCGGCTACGATGCGGCCGGCGAGTTCGTTTACCCCCTCCAGCGGCATGGCCGAGGCCCACTTGGCCAGGTCAAGCGTACCGTTCAGCCGGGCATCCACGTCGGGGTCGGAGAGCGGCGTGGCCAGCCGGAAGCTACCCTCGAAGGGATCATTGCCCAGCGTGAAATTGAAGCGGGGAATGCTGACCTGTAATTCGTCCAGGTCGCTGCTCGGGCTGTTGACCGCCAGTTCGGCATCGATGCCATTGATACCCACCGGTTTGCCGGGGTACTGGACACTGCCGCCATCGATCTGGCTGTTGACGGTGAAAGCCGGATAGGTTTCCGTCTCGCTATTGAAAGCACCCTCGACGGTACCGTTGAGCGTGAACGTGCCGCCGGTTTGTACCTGCTCGAATCCTTCGGTGTAGGCAGCCGGTACCAAACTCCACAATTGCCGGAAGTCGTTGGCGGGCGCTTCGTAGTTCAGGTCGAAAAGAATGTCGTCGTTGTCTTCCAGGTCGATGCTCCCGTTCATCACGAGGGCCAGTTCGTTCAGGGTGACGTCGGCTTCGGTGAAGGTGTACCGCATATTATCGGCGTCCACGTTTACGGTTCCGTCGGCGGTCATCCTGGTCTCGTTCAGATAGGTCATGCCGGCCTGCCGCAGGGTGAAGGCATCCGCCCGGGCCTGGGTGACAACGTCGAATACCGAAGCGGTAAAGTCGCCCTCACCGGTCGCGTTCAGTCCATCGAGGCGCACGTAGGTTTCCGTGACGCGATCGTCATAGACCAGTCGGCCGTTGTTAATCTCGAAGTGTTCCAGGGTGATGACCGCACTGCTGGCGGTGGTGTCCGTGGTGGCCGCTGCGGGATCTGCCGATTCGGCAACGATTAAGTAATTAGCCAGTTGCTCGTTGAGTACGAGCAGGTTGACGTCCGGATCCTGCAGGATCACGGCATCGATATGGTAGTTCCCGTCGCCGGCAATGACCGACCAGAAGCCGAGGTCAACCCGCGCCTGGCTGCCGCTCACCAGGGGGAGGCCGGCGAAGGTGTCCACCCCAATGACGCTGTAATCGTCTACGGTCAGCGCGATATCCGGAAAGCTTCGCAGGAAACTGACGTTGGCGTCGGCGAAGTCGACCTCCGCCTCTACGGCGTTATTGACCGCACTCTTGACGTTGGCAACGATCTCGTCCTTGAAGATGATGGGGGCCACGGCCAGTAATCCGACCAGGATCACAACAAAAACAAGTACACCAATAAGGATTCGCTTGGCTAATTTCATGGGGTGGGTTTGCTGGAAAACAACTAACGCACGCGGTAGTTGGCCCGCTCTTGACGATTCGACTTACCTTGCGTCACCAGAACGCATTAAAAAAACCCTAGTATATGACCGTCGGCGGTATTGACTATTCCTTAATTAATACCCAGGAAGGACTGGACGATTTTTATCAGACCAACAAAGATGTCAATTGGATGGGCTTCGATACCGAATTTATCGGGGAGAAGCGGTACCACACCCTGCTTTGTTTAATCCAGATCAGTACGGAATACGGTTATTACCTGCTGGATCCGATCGCGGTAAAGGACCTGACCCTGTTTCTCCGGATGGTCGAATCCGAGGATATCGTCAAGGTCACCCACGCCGGCGACAACGACTACCGACTGCTCTACCGCAGCCACGGCACCATACCCAAGAACGTCTTCGATACCCAGGTAGCCGCCGCTTTTATCGGCCATCGCTACCCCCTGAGTTTCGCCAAACTCGTGGAAGCCGAGACCGGCAACGACGTGGGTAAGGGATACGCCGTTACCGATTGGTCACAGCGGCCGATGAGCGAAAAGCAGATCAAGTACGCGCTCTACGACGTGGTCTACCTCCGGGAACTCTACGATACCATCACGCGAAAACTGCGGGAAAACGGTCGGCTGGACTGGGCCCTGGAAGAATGCGCGCTGATGACGGAGGAAGATTACTACTACCGGGATCCCAACCACGAACTGCTCAATAGTAACATCGCCAAATCTAGCCGGACCAAGGAGAAAGTTTTCCTCATGCGGCTCTACGAGTGGCGGCGGGCGACGGCCGAAAAGAGAAACTACAGCAAGGAGATGATCCTGCCCAAAAAGATCATCGGTCAGCTGGTACGCGGCGTCCGCGGCGGTACGGAAAGCATGCGGCAGAACCGTCGCCTGCCCGGTAAGACGGTCCAGCGCTACGGCGATCTCTTCGTGGATATGTACAACGAGCCGGCTAAGGATGAAGAACTGGCCGTGGTCAAGCAAATCCAGCGCAACCATACCGACGACGAGGAAGACGATATGATCGTCGAGCTGCTCTACCTGCTGATGAAGTACCGCGCCAGCGAGGCCGATATCAGTCACGCCCTGGTTATGCCCCGCAACGCCATCCGACGCATGAAGCAGGAGGCCGCCGTGCGAAAGTCCATCCTGGGCTCCGGTTGGCGGCGCGAGTTGCTCGGTGACGACTTCGTGGAATGGCTGAAGCACTTCGACGATCTCAAACTGAGTATCGAGGGCGGCAAGATCGCGCTGAAGTTCAGCTAAGCGCTAGAGATCCGCGTAGATCGATAGCAGTTTCTGCTCCTCCCTTTCCCAGCAGAGTTCCTCGGCCGCTAGCAGGCAGTTTTGGTGCATCTGCCGGTAGGCATCCCGGTTCTCCGCCAGGTGTTTGACCTGGGCTATCAGCGCGTCGGCATTCAACTCGGACAGCAGTGCGTAACACCCGTAGCGATCGTTGATCGACCGGTATTCCGGGTAGTCCATCTGAATGCTTGGCAATCCCGCCTGCACATAGTCCAATGATTTGTTAGCTAAGCTGTAGTAATAGCTTAGGCTATCCGCCCGTAATAGGTTAAGACCCAGCCAGGCGCGTTGCGTGAATTCGGCCAACTTATCGGGTCGATGAAAGCCGGCGAAGGTGACGCGATCCGTCACGTCCAGCTCCCGCGTCAGCAGGTGAAGCCGTTCCTCTTCGGGACCGGAACCCACGATCAACAAGTGATGGTCGGGAAGGGCGGTCATTGCCGTAATGGCCTCTTCCAGGCCGCGGCCCGGATTCAGCATGCCTTGGTATAATATTACTCCTCCAGTATTTTCCTTAATTGCCGTATCCGTAAGACGCGGTACGTTTCTGACCGTTCCAAAGGGTACGCCGTAGTCCTGTTCCAGGGCCACCGCCAATTCCGTACCCACGGTATACCGCGCGTCCGTCCGGGGAACGAGTGCTTTACCGATTCCCCTCCACGTGCCGCGGATGAGCGGCCGCGGCGCCACCTCCGGAGTTTCACTGAACCATTCGTGGGCGTCGTAGACCAGCTTCGTACCCCGCCGGTGGAGTAGGGTGCCGGCCACCAGCGTATCGAGATCGACGGCGCAGATGACATCGTACTCCCAGCTGCGGAGTGTGCGCCACAATTTCCAGTTGTACTCGCCGTAGAAGCGCTTTCCCCCGTGGTGCCGGCAGGTGATCCGGTGTTGCCGGTAGGGTCGGTCAGAAAGGGGCGGACTACCGGGGAGCAGCCGGCCGACCAGGGTCACGTCGTGTCCCGCCGCCTGCAGGCTGGTGCAGATGCGATCCATTCGCTGGTCGTGACTAAGGTCGTTGATGACCAAACAGATGATTTTCACGGTAGCCGAATTTTGTCCCCCGCCTTGATCAGCAAGCCCTCATTCAAAAATTCCTGCATGTGACCGGCTACGTCCTCGGCCCGCGTACGTCCGAAACCGGCAATTAATTCTTCCGGGGAGAGTGGTCCTTCGGTTTGCAGTCTTTCCCGCACCGTAGCGTACAGGGCCGTTCGGTCGGGTACCGGCGTCTTCTCCCGGCGGCAAACGTCACAGATTCCACAGGCCGGGGCATCCTGCTCACCGAAAAACAGCAGTAATTGCCGCGACCGACACCGGTCCTCGGATTCGCAGTAGGCGATCATGGTGTCGATGCGCTCGCGGGCACGCTCCTTCAGGAAATTGTACTGCTTTTCGTCGATGCGCAGGTTGTCCGGGTCGATGCGCTCCTCCAGGAACACCAACTGCGGTCCCTCCCGTTCCGGCGTGTAGTCGATGATGCCTTCCGCCTGCATCTTCTGGAAGAGCCGGCGCAATTCCTCCCCGGATACGCCCAGGAAGTTGGCCAGGGCCCCCTCGCGTAGCTGCACCGGATTAAGGAATGCGCCCTGGGTCGTCCGCAGGATCGACTTCACCAGCTTATTCACGTGGGGATTCTTGATCTGGTAATCGTACAGCTGTTCTTTACGCACGATAAATTGCAGGAAAGCGCTCTGGCGAATATCATCGGTCAGCAGGATGTAACCATTCTTTTCCAGCGCTTTGAGCCCGCTATAGGCCTGGCGGACATCGAAGCCGAAATTGCGCGCGAATCCGGCCAGGTCGAAATCGAAAGCTTCTCCCTTGCCACCGCCCACGGCCAGCTGCAGGAAGCTGCCGAGGGCCCGGTACATCCGCTTCACTTCGGCTACCGGGGGGTAGCTGTATTCCCAGTTGCGGATCAGCCGGTCGCCGTCGCTGGGGTGGTACAGCATGATCCCGTAGGCGAGCTTCCCGTCACGCCCGCCGCGGCCCGCCTCCTGGAAGTAGGCCTCCGGGCTATCGGGAGGGCCGTAATGCATCACGGTCCGCACGTCCGGTTTGTCGATGCCCATCCCGAAAGCATTAGTCGCCACGATCACGCGCAGCCGGTCGCCGATCCAGTCGGCCTGCCGCCTATCCTTTTCCTCGGGCTCCAGCCCGGCGTGGTAGGCCCCCGCGCTGATGCCCCGGCGGCCGATCTTGTGGGCGATCTCCTTCGTGAGCCCACGGCTACGCACGTAAACGATACTCGTACCGGCAACTCCCTTCAGCACGTCCAGAATTTGGTTCTCCTTCCCCGCCGGGTGGCGCACGATGTAGGCCAGGTTTTCCCGCGCGAAACTCTGGCGAAAAACCCCGCCGCCATCGCGGAACTCCAGTTTCTCCTGGATGTCTTCGATTACCTCCGGAGTGGCCGTAGCCGTCACGGCGATAAACGGCACGTCGGGATGCAGCTCCCGCAGCTCCGCGATACGCAGGTAGGGCGGCCGGAAGTCGTAGCCCCACTGACTGATGCAGTGCGCCTCGTCCACCGCCACCATGGCCACTGGCATGCGGCGGATGCGTTCCCGCGCCAGGTCGGTGATGAGCCGCTCGGGGCTCAGGTACAGCAGTTTCGTATTCCCGTAGACCGCATTGTCGAGGATGCGATCGATGTCCGCGTTCCGCATCCCACTGTAAACGGCTTCGGCCACGATGCCGCGATCGCGGAGCTGCCGTACCTGGTCCTTCATCAGCGCGATGAGCGGCGAGACGACCAGCGTCACGCCCTCGAGCGCCAGGGCCGGCACCTGGAAGCAGACGCTCTTCCCCCCGCCGGTGGGCAGCAGCGCCAGGGTGTCCTTACCGGCCAGCACGTGATCGATGATCTCGCGCTGCAGCGGGCGAAAGGCGGGATATCCCCAGTACTGCTTCAGTATGTCTTGCGGTTGTGGCATAGGGGCGGCGGCGCGCAGGTAAAATGCGGGTCGGTAAAATAGCCAGCCGTTCCGGGATTGTAGCCTATGTCAGTACGGGCTAACCGACCAATCACCCGCTAAACAATCCAGGGGGGGCGTCAATTTTAGACCAAACCGCTCCGCCATGCGCTATATACCCCTACTTTTCCTCTGGATGGCTTTCGCTCTTATCGCCTGCCGGCCCCGGCTGGACGAAACCGATATCCTGGCTACGTCGGACCTGCTGGCCCGGGGATGGGTGACGAACGCGGACAGCTCCGAACTTCTGGAGGTCCGCGGACCCATCCAACTGACCGCCGCGGATTCGCTGCCGGACGTGCTCATTGACCCGTCCGTGCGCTACCAGGAATTGCAGGGGTTTGGATACACCCTGACCGGCGGCAGCGCGCAGCTTATCCATCAACTGCCAGACGATCGGCGTGCTAAACTTCTCCACGAATCTTTACCCGCAGCGACAGCACTTCAGGTATTAGCTACCTGCGACTGAGCCTGGGGGCTTCGGACCTGGATTCCGCGGTCTTCAGCTATAGCGACCTGCCGAATGGACAAACCGATCCGGATCTCACGTCCTTCTCCCTCGCTCCCGATCGCGAACACCTGATACCCGTGCTGCAAGAAATTCTGGAGATCAATCCGGATATCCGACTGATGGCCTCCCCCTGGTCGCCGCCCACCTGGATGAAGGACAATGGGGCCTCGAAGGGGGGAAGTCTGCTGCCGGAGTATTATCCGGCCTACGCCACCTACTTCGTAAAGTACGTGCAGAGTATGGCCGAGGCGGGCATTCCCCTCGACGCGGTAACCGTGCAGAACGAGCCCCTGCACCCCGGTAACAATCCCAGCCTGCTGATGCTGCCCGAAGCCCAGGCCGAATTCGTAGGGGAGCACCTGGGACCGGCATTCGAGGAAGCGGGCCTGGATACGCGCATCGTGATTTACGACCATAACGCCGATCGGCCCGATTATCCGCTGACCGTTCTGGCGGATGAGACTGCCCGCCCCTACATCGACGGTACCGCCTTCCACCTCTACGGCGGGACGATCGATAAACTCACGGCCGTGCACGAGGCGTATCCCGACAAGCACCTCTACTTCACGGAACAGTGGATCGGAGCCCCCGGTAACTTCGCCGAGGATTTACGCTGGCACGTCCGCGAGCTGATCATCGGCGCCAGCCGCAACTGGGCTGAAACCGTCCTGGAATGGAACCTGGCAGCCGACCCGAACCAGGATCCGCACACCGAGGGCGGTTGTACACGTTGCCTGGGCGCCCTGACCATTGACGGCGACCGCATATACCGCAATACGGCCTACTACATCATCGCGCATGCCGCCCGCGAGGTGCCGCCCGGGTCTTACCGCGTTCGCAGCCGGGAATCCGAAACCTTCCCGAACGTGGCCTTTCTGACGCCGCAGGGGGACGTGGTGGTCATCGTACTGAATGATGGGGACCGGCCAGCCCGCTTCACGATCGGCAACCGGCAGCGGAGTATGGTCGCCGACCTGGGAGCCGGTGGGGTAGGCACGTACGTCATCCCTGGGCTGGCCCTATAGGTTGCCGGTTCCGATTAGCATTTTACCTGCGCACCGCCGCCCTTTACCACTTCCGGCGCTCGAGGCTCAGTACCGTAAGTAAAATGAAGAAAGCCGTTATGCTTAGAAAGTAAATGACGTCGCGGGAATCGATCAGCCCCCGACCGAGGCTGCGAAAGTGTTCCTGCATACCGAGGCTGGTGATGAAGGCGTCGCCGTTACCGTAGAAAACGGGCAGGGAAGCCAGGTAGTCAAAGCCGAAGTAACACCAGAAGGTAATGGTGAGCGCCAACAGAAAGCTGACGATCTGGTTGGTGGTCAGCGAGCTCGCCAGCAGGCCGATGGCTACGAAGGCCATACTGAGAAACAGCAAGCCCAGGTAACTGCCGATGGTGCCGCCGGTGTCGATGTTGCCCACCGGCTCGCCTAGTTGGTAAAGCGAATAATAATAAAGCAGAGTGGGCAGCAGGGCGATCACAACGAGAGTCAGACAGGCCAGAAATTTGCCCATCACGATCTCGATGTCACGGAGTGGCCGGGTGACGAGCAGCTCGATGGATCCGGTCTGTCGCTCCTCGGCAAAGGCGCGCATACAGATCGCCGGTATGATAAAGAGCAGGACGTTCGGGGCCAGCTCGAAGAAGGGGCCGAGGGTGGCGTAGCCGTAGTTGATCAGACTGGTATCGGGAAAAACGAAGAGGAACAGCCCCATGACGATCAGGAAGACGCCGATGACGACGTAGCCGATCAGGCTGGAGAAGAACGCATTGATCTCCTTGCGGAAAATGGCGGTCATTTAATCGGTGGCTTGGGGTAAGGGTATCAGGAGGGGGTGGCGTTCGTTGTACAGCACCAGGGCCCGCACGAGCTTTTGCTGGTCATCGTTAGTAAGTCGGAGGACGGCGTCGCTGATTTCCTTTTCATCATCGACGAGTTCACTAACCGCGAGTATCTCCAGGGGATGCCGGCGGCCCGTAGCCATATCAACCACCCGGCTTACTTCCTGGCGACGATCGCGTTCGACCCAACCTTCGCGGAAGGGGTTGCCCGTGGCCGGATTGTAGGCGCGCATTAGCTGGCGGGTATGCACGATGGTATCGTAGCGGATCGTGGCGTAGCGACCGGTTTGCCGAAGCCCCGTGAACTCGTGAAATGCACGCCCGCCGTCCTGGCGAACGAAGAGGTAGGGCAAGCCGTCCAGGCCGATCGCGTAGGGCTTGACGTAGCGTCGCGTTTTATACCCGAAGCTGTCGATCTGTACCCGAAAGTCTTCCGGCAACTGGACCATCTCCCCGGCGATCTCGCCCCAGTCGACGTCCGGTTCGTTGGCCAGCAGCGCTTCGGCGGAAAAGTACACCCCGTCCTGAAAGCGAAAGTCCGCGTTCAGGGGAGCCGACCGCTGGGCGGTAAGCCAAAGGGGCAGGAGGAAAAGGGTCCAGCGCATGGTGTGACAAAGGTAAGACATCAACCGGCGGCGGTCAGGGCCCGGAATACTTCCTCTACGGAAAGCTCCTCTTTCACCATGCCGAGCAGAACCAGGCCCCGGGCCACGGCAAAGCGAAATACGTCGGCCCTTGGGTCCGCTTCGCCCCGCAAAAGTAAGCGGTAACTATGCGGAATTTTTCCGGAGGTGACGGATGCCACGCCGCTGATCTTCAGTAATTCAGCTTCCGGAACCGGACGGTCGAATTGAACCAACACGGAACTGTCACCGCTGAGCCTTCGCTGAAGTCGCTCGATGGGATCATCGGCGACAATCTTGCCCCGGTCGATGATCACGACCCGGTCGCATAACGCCTGCACCTCTTGCATGATGTGGGTGCTCAGAATAACGGTCTTCTCCTGGCCGATCCGCTTAATAAGCGTGCGAATCTCCGCCAGCTGGTTGGGGTCCAGTCCGCTGGTGGGCTCGTCCAGGATCAGCACTTGCGGATCGTGCAGCATGGCCTGTGCTAATCCCACACGCTGCCGGTAACCCTTGGAGAGGGCTCCGATCGGCTTGTGGGCTTCGCGGCCCAGACCGGTCATATCGATCAGGTCAGCGATCCGTGCCCGTGATCCGCGGATGCCGTTGGCCTGGGCGGCGAAGGTGAGGTACTCGCGGACGTACATGTCCTTATACAGAGGGTTATGTTCCGGCAAGTAGCCTACCAGCCGGCGCACCGCCAGGCTTTCCGTAGCCACGGGATGACCGCATACCTCCGCCGTGCCGCTGCTTTGGCTGAGGTAGCAGGTCAGAATTTTCATGGTGGTCGTCTTGCCGGCGCCGTTAGGGCCGAGGAAACCGAGCACCTCTCCCGAGCGTGCCTGAAAGCTGATGCCATCCACGGCACGCTGGTTGCCGTAGAGCTTGGTGAGGTCGGTGACGGTAACGGACATGGCAGGCATTTAGGGTTGCAGGATCAAGAGACAGCCAGAAAGCGGAGAACGTTGGCTGCCCGCAAATTAGTAGCCGATGTGGAAAAGCGCGTCGCCCTGGCTGACCACGGCCGCGTTATTGTGGCCGATGATAAATCCGTCGCGCGGGGATAGGATCCGTTTATTGGGTTTAATTCCGTGCGGGTCGTAGATCATGCCGATGGGTTCGCCGCGGCGAACCGCGTAACCGCTGCGCTTGCTCCACTGGAAAAGCCCGGCCCGGCTGGCACGCACCCAGCTGCTGGCGCTGACGGAAACCGGCTCACGTTCCGATGCTTCGGGTTGCCGCTTGATCATTCCCCGGGCGTAGAGCAGTCGGCGCAGACCGGCCAGCCCCTCGGTGATGCCGTGACCGTCGTACCGCAGATTTTCTCCGCCCTCGTAGGTCAGTACGCTAAGGCCCAATGATTTATGCGCCGATCGGCGAAGTGATTTAGAGGGGGCCTTGGAAGCAACCAGTACCGGCGGATTGAATTGCTTGGCGGCCTCGTAGGCGGACAGGTCGCCGGGGGAGTAGCGGATCTGGGGGTAGTTAAACAGGCCGCGACCGCCGGTATGAAAGTCGACCGCGAGATCGCAGTTCGCGAGGAGATTTTTACTCAGTCCCGCCGCGATCCGGCTGGCCAGCGAGCCCGTGGCGGTACCGGGAAAGCTTCGGTTTACATCCTTACCGTCGGGTACATCGCGGCTGAAGTTGTTGAAGCCGTAGACGTTGAGGAGGGGAACGACCACCACGGTTCCCGCGATGATATTGCTGAATACCTTCTGCCGGATGGCGCGCCGTAGGATCTCCACCCCATTAATCTCGTCACCGTGCACCCCGGCGATGAAGAGCAGGGTAGGGCCCTCCCGAAAGCTCCGGTAGACGTGTGCCTTGATCGAAACTTCATTGCCACTGGGTAGCTGCCCGGCCACGAGCTCTACCAGACCGGACTGTCCGGGGTAAAATTCGCCGTCGGCAACCTTGAGGGGCGTGATGTCGCTCATACTTTGCTTTCTGCGTATTGAATAATTTTTCCGGCGATGTCCACTTCCGTTGCGCCTTCGATCCCTTCGAGTCCCGGACTGGCATTGACCTCCATTACCAGGGGGCCGCGCATACTGGGGATGAGGTCTACGCCGGCCACTTCCACGCCGATCACGGAGGCGACCCGTAACACGAGCGCTTGTTCCTCCTCCGAGAGGTCGATCCGCGTAGCCGTGGCCCCCCGGTGAATATTAGCACGGAACTCGCCGGCCGTAGCCCGCCGTTCCATGGCGGCCACAATCTCGCCGCCAACTACAAAAGCACGCTGGTCGCGGCCCTTACTCTCGCGGATGAACTCCTGGATAAGCACCCGATCCTGTAGCTGCAGAAAGCTCTCCGCCAATCGCTCCAGCTGGTAGAGGTTATGGGCGAGGGCCACGCCCACGCCGTGGGTGCTTTCCAGCAGTTTGACCACTACGGGGAAGGGGCCGAGTCGCTTGGCTACTTTCCGTACTTCGTGGGTGCTGAAGCATAGCACGGTGCGGGGTACCCCGATGCCCGCCTGCGTCAGTCGCTGCAGGCAGCTCATCTTGTCGCGGGCAAGTAGCAGGGCATCCGCGCTCAGTACGTGCGGTACCCCCATCACGTCGAGTTGCCGGATGAGGGCCACCCCCCGCGTGGTGATGTTCGCCCCTATGCGGGGGATGGCGACTTCGGGCGCCTCCAGGGCCTGTCCGTTGTAAAGGATGCTGCTTTTACCGCCGTCGGCGTAGGGACTGCAGAGCGAGTGATCGACTACGGTCACCTCGTGCCCGCGCGTCCGGGCGGATTCAACGATCCGGCGGGTACTGTACAGGCCGGGACCACGGGAAAAGACGGCTATCCGCATGGCGGCAAAGGTAACAAGCCTTTTATCTATCTTGCCCGGTACACGCATTAGCCGAGTCGTTCATGAAGACACTGACCGCGGAAGACTATTTCTCCCTTGCCGAACGGCCGGTTTTGCTAGACGTCCGTAGCCCGGGAGAATTTCGTAGCGGTCATGCGCCGGGTGCCGTCTCGCTGCCGCTGTTTTCCGACGAGGAACGCGCCGAGGTCGGTACGCTGTACAAGCAGGTCAGTCCCGATGACGCCCTGCTGCGGGGCCTGGAAATAGCCGGGGGAAAGATGCGCCGGCTGGTGGAAACCGCGCGCGAGGCGGCACCGGCGGGAAACGTCGTAGTGCAGTGCTGGAGGGGCGGGCAGCGGAGCGCCAGCGTGGCCTGGCTGCTGGAGAAAGCCGGAATGGACGTGCGCCAGCTATCGGGCGGCTACAAAGCCTACCGCTCGTTCGTACGGGATTGGCTGGCGACGGAACACCACCGCCTGCGGGTCATCAGTGGGCCGACCGGCTCGGGTAAGACCCGCATTCTCCACGCGCTTTCGGCGACCGGCGCCTCGGTGGTGGACCTGGAGGGGCTGGCTAATCACAAGGGGTCGTCGTTCGGCGCGCTGGGTGAAGCCGAACAGCCTACGACGGAGGAATTCGAGAATCTGCTCTTCGCCGAACTGTTTGCGATTCCGGCCGGTCGGGAAGTCTGGTTGGAGGACGAAAGTCGCATGATCGGCACGGTCTGCCAGCCGTACGTATTCTACCAGCGGCTGGTGGAGGCCCCGGTGGTCGAAATCGCACAGCCGGACGCGTGGCGGGTCCAAAATCTGGTGGAAGATTACGCCGGCTACGCGGATGCCGATCTGGCCGCGGCCTTTACCCGGCTCAAGAAACGACTGGGCGGACAGCACCTGCAGCGGGCGCTCGACGCCCTGGAGGAAGGGGATTACGCTACGGCGGCGCGCATCGCATTGGTTTACTACGACAAGGCCTACGCCCACTACGCGGATCGCAAGGGGGCCACGGAAACGGTACGACTGGAAGCAAAGGAGCGGGATGCCCGCACGATTGCCCAACAAATACGCTCGCTGGATTGAAAACGCTCGTACACGCCATCGATAAGCTGGTGAGCTGGATCGGACGGGCGGTCGGCTGGCTCAACATCGTGCTCATCGTCGTGGTCGTAGTGGACGTTACCCTGCGCTGGTTCCTGAGCCTGACCGCGGCCTGGGTGATCGAACTGGAGTGGCACCTCTTCGCACTTATCTTTTTACTCGGTATACCTTATGCGTTGCAGCAGGATCGCCACGTCCGGGTGGATCTTTTCTATGAGGGCTTCAGCGTCCGGGATAGAGGCACGGTGAATCTGGTGGGGGCGGCGCTTTTTCTCATTCCGTGGGCCATCGTACTGCTCTATACCAGTGCGCACTACGCTTACGAATCCTGGCTGTCGGGGGAGGGGAGCCCCAACCCGAACGGCATCCCCTGTTACTTTCCGATTAAATCCGTGGTGCCCCTGGCGGCCGCCCTTCTGATTCTCCAGGGCTTGGCGGAGGCCTGGAAGGCAAGTCGTTTGCGCCATCAACCCGACGGCGAATGAGTCTGGCCGTACTAGCGCTCATCCTGTTTGTCAGCATTTTCCTGCTGGTGCTCTACGGCTATCCGGTCGCCTTCACGTTGGGCGGGCTGAGCCTCATCTACGCCTTCTGCTTCCTCGACGTGAACGTGCTGACCCTGTTGCCGAACCGGGTGATGGGGGTGATGGAAAATTCCGTACTGCTGGCGGTGCCGCTATTCATCTTCATGGGCATCATGCTGGAGAAGAGCGGACTGGCGGAGCGCATGCTCAACAGTATGGCCGGACTGTTCGGCCGGGTCAGGGGGGGCATGGCGGTATCCGTGATCGTGGTCGGGGCGCTGCTGGCGGCCTCTACCGGAATTGTCGGGGCTACGGTTATCACGATGGGGCTGATCAGCCTGCCGCCCATGCTCCGGCAGGGTTACCCCGCCCCCCTGGCGACGGGGGTGATCGCGGCCTCCGGAACGCTGGGGCAGATCATACCG
Source organism: Lewinella sp. IMCC34191 (assembly GCF_003390935.1). Lineage (GTDB taxonomy): Bacteria > Bacteroidota > Bacteroidia > Chitinophagales > Saprospiraceae > Neolewinella. The sequence continues at coordinate 760,499 of NZ_QNQZ01000001.1, forward strand.
CCATCGGTGGTATTGGTTTTACTCGGTAGTGTCTTGCAGGTCAGCGTTGGCAGCCTGTTCCGCGCCGCGCTATATCCCAGCTTGCTGCTGGTCGCGGCTTATATCCTTTACATTCTGCTACTGGGGGTGTTCCGACCCAAACGGTTTCCCGCGCGGGAAGAAGGGCCGCCCTGGGACCGCCATTTCTGGATCGGCGTCGTGCAGAGCCTCTTTTTGCCGCTGCTCCTCATCGTAGCCGTGCTGGGCAGCATACTGATCGGTCTCGCTTCCCCGACGGAAGCGGCCGGCGTGGGCGCAGCGGGCGCTATGCTCTTGACCTGGACGCAGGGTCGACTGGACCGGGAAACCACGGCCACCGTGTGCCGTGATACGACCCACCTGACGAGTATGGTCTTCATGATCCTCCTTGGCGCGACCACCTTTTCGCTCGTTTTCCGGGAACTCGGCGGCGACCGCTTTCTGGTCGGGCTCATCGAACGCAGCGACCTGCCGGAGTATCAATTTCTGGCCTTGGTGATGATCGTGGTCTTCGTGGCCGGCTTCTTCATCGATTTTATCGAGATCGTATTTATCATCGTACCGGTGGTTACGCCGGTTTTCATTGCTTACGGTACGGACCTTATCTGGTTGGGCATCCTGCTCGGCATCAATCTGCAAACAAGCTTCTTGTCACCACCCTTCGGCTTTGCGCTCTTTTACCTGAAGGGCGTGGCTCCCCCCGAAGTGACCACCGGTCACCTCTACCGGGGCATCATTCCCTTCCTGGTCATCCAGGTGCTGCTACTGGCGATCGTCGTATTCTTCCCGGAGTGGTTAGGCGTAAGGTCCTAGGTGATCGGTTCGACGGGGTTCTTGGGTACGGCGAAGTCCTCAACGGTTTCATTATCGTCAACAATCAGGCAGAGGAGTCCGGCCAGGACGAAGGAACCCGCGCCAATAAGGATGGCGTAGATGGGGACGTTCCCGAAGAAGGTCGACAGAATGAATCCGAGCAAGCCGGCGGCCACGATTTGGGGGATAACGATGAAGAAGTTGAAGACGCCCATGTAGTAGCCCATCTTATGCGGGGGCAGGATACTACTGATGATGGCGTATGGCATGGAGAGGATGCTGGCCCAGGCGATACCGACGCCAATCATCGAAACGATCAGCATATTTGGGTCGTCAATGATAAATATACTGGCCAGGCCGACCGCGCCACAGAAAAGCGAGATAAGGTGGGTAAGACGTCGGTTTAGGTAGCGGGCGATGACCGGAAGGACGAAGGCCGCCAGCGCCGCCACGCCGTTGTAGACGGCGAAGCAAATGCCTACCCAGTCCGCCCCTTCGTTGTACAGGGTGGAACCCGTATCGGTCGTACCGTATACGTGGGCGGTCACGGCCGGAGTCATATAGATCCACATGGAAAACAGGGCGAACCAGGAGAAAAACTGGACGGCCGCTAACTGTACCATGGTCTTCGGCATGCGAAAGATGCCCAGGAAAGACTCCTTGATACCATCGTAGATCCCCTGGGCCGCGTTTTCCTCCCGCAGCTGCTCCAGATCGTCGGGTGGATACTCTTTAGTATTGAAGACCGTCCACATGACGGCGCAGAAATAGGCGATGCCGCCGAGGTAGAAAGACCAGCGTACGGAATCGGGGATCATTCCCTCCGGCGCGGTATTGACCATCCCGAACCAGTTGGTAAAGATGTAGGGAAGTGCGGAGGCCACTACGGCGCCCGTCCCGATGAAGAAGCTCTGCATGGCAAAACCCCGGGTACGTTGCTCGTTGGGCAGCATGTCTCCGACGAAAGCGCGGAAAGGCTCCATGCTGATGTTGATCGAGGCGTCCAGCAGCCACAGCATCAGTACGGCCATCCACAACGCGGTGCTGTTCGGCATCAGGAAAAGGGCTACGGTGGCCAGGATCGCACCGACGGCAAAGAAGGGCCGGCGGCGTCCCCACTTTTCGCTCCACGTCCGGTCACTGTAGTACCCGATGATCGGTTGGACGACAAGGCCGGTCACCGGAGCGGCCAGCCACAGAATAGGCAATTCATCGGGGGAAGCCCCCAGCGTTTCGAAGATGCGGCTGACGTTCGCGTTCTGCAGGGCGAATCCGAACTGGATGCCGAGGAACCCGAAACTCATGTTCCAGATTTCCCAGAAACCTAAACGGGGCTTATACGAGCCGATGGATACTTTTGACATGATCGCGTAGGTAGTGATCCCGGGCGCGGTAGTCCAGAGCGTGCTCTACCGTGATTTGGGCGTAAGACTTCCCGGCAAAAGTGCGAATTATTTGGCAAGGGAAAAGCATGGGATGTGGAGATCGCGCGCTTTATCTTCGCGATACCCACAAAACCATCAATCCGGCATGTCTACTACTACCGCCTCTCCCTTATCCAAGCGCGTTTCCAGCATGGAGGAATCCGCGACCCTCCGCATGGCTCAACTCGGTCGCGAGGTCATGGCCCAGGGCCACGACGTCATCAGCCTGAGCCTCGGCGAGCCGGATTTCGATACGCCGGAACACATCAAGGAAGCCGCCAAAAGAGCGCTGGATGCCGGAGAAACGAAGTATACGCCCGTGCCCGGTACGCTGAAGCTCCGCCAGGCCATCTCCGATAAATTCAAGCGCGAAAACGGACTGGATTACAAGCCCTCCCAGATCGTGGTCAGCAACGGCGCCAAACAGAGCATCGCCAACATTTGCTTCGCCCTGCTCGACGAAGGAGACGAAGTCGTCATCCTGGCCCCCTTTTGGGTCAGCTACAGCGCCATGGTCGAAGTGGCGGGCGGAAAGCCCGTCATCGTCGGTGCCGGTATCGAGGACGACTATAAAGTTTCCGCCGAGATGATCCGCGAGGCCATTACCGACCGGACGAAGTTTATCCTCTTTTCCAGCCCCTGTAATCCTACCGGGTCGGTGTACACCGCCGACGAGCTCAGCGCGATCGCCAAAGTACTCGCCGACTTCCCCGATGTCTACGTTGTTTCCGACGAGATCTACGAGCACATCAATTTTACCGGCGCACACGCCAGCATCGGTAATTGTCCGGAAGTGAAGGACCGCACCATCACCGTCAATGGATTTTCGAAGGGCTTTGCCATGACCGGCTGGCGCCTGGGCTACATCGGTGCCCCCCAGGAGATTGCCGATGCCTGTACCAAGCTCCAGGGTCAGAACACCAGCGGTGCGAACAGCATCGCCCAGGCTGCCGGCGCACACGCGCTGAACAGCGACCTGGGCCCGACCATCGCCATGAAGGAGGCCTTCGGTCGCCGGCGTGAACTGATTATCGAGGGGCTGGAGAAGATTGACGGCATGAAGGTTAATCGTCCCCAGGGTGCTTTTTACATTTTCCCCGACGTAAGCGCCTTCTTCGGAAAATCCGACGGAGAGAACACCATCAAGGATGCCGATGACCTGGCCGAGTATCTCCTGCTCCACGCCCACGTGGCCACGGTGACCGGTGGTGCCTTCGGTGCCCCCGAATGTCTGCGGATCAGCTACGCGGCCAGTGAGGAGCAACTGAAGCAGGCCGTCAGTCGCATCGCCGAGGCCCTTGGCCGTCTGAGCTAATTGCCTTGCAGCGTCCAGCGGGCCGGCCGAAGATTTCTGGCCGGCCCGCTTGCATTTATGGCCAGCACGAACTACATTTGTAGAACAACAACTACAAATGTCACAACCAGAGCTTACTCCCGCCGAAGAGGGCATCATGCAGTACCTCTGGAAACTGCGCCGGGCCTACATGAAGGAACTGCTGGAATCCCTGCCGGAACCCAAACCCGCCAAGACCACCGTGGCCACGCTTATCCGCCGTATGGTAGATAAGGACTTTATTGGATACGAGCTTCACGGTAACAGCCGGCAGTACTTCCCGAAGATTTCCAAGGAGGCGTACTTCGGCCGCCGCATCCGGGGCATGGTCAACCAGTTTTTCGGCGGGTCTTCTTTCGAGTTCGCTTCCTTCCTTACGGGGCAGGCGCGGCTTTCCCGGGAAGAATTGGAAGAACTTCAGCGGATGATCCAGGACCAAATTGAGGAGGCCAAATGATCACCTGGATGTACCTCGCGAAAGTGGCGGCCGCGCAGGGAATATTTCTGGTCGCCTTTTACCTCATCCTCGACCGGACTCCGTTGGATCACTTCAAAAGGGGGTACCTCCTGGCTTCGGTAGCGCTGTCGTTTGTGATTCCGTATCTGCCCGTATGGCCGGCCGAAATACTGGCCCGGACGAGCGAGGACGTTTTCCAGCCAGTCGTCACAGTCGGTCCGGATATTATCGAGCTTACTCCAGTTAGCGAGGAGGCTTCCAGTACGAATTGGTTAGCAATCTCCCTATGGACGCTATACGGAATCGGGGTGCTGTACTCCTTGGTCCGCGTGATCTACTTTCTCTTCGGCGTATACCAACGCCTCGGTCACGGCAAGCATTACCCGGCCGGTGGGCTTACGGAGGTGGTGCTGCCCTACGCTACTCCCCCCCACACTTTCCTGCGCTGGGTTTTCTTTAGTGAGGCGGCCCGCCCGACACCGGGCGTTCTCGCCCACGAACACGCCCACGCACGGCAGTTGCACTCCCTCGATCGCCTGCTGATGGCTTTCCTCTGCGTAGCCTGGTGGTGGAATCCCTTGCTGTACCGGTATGCCCGCTGTCTGGCGGAAACCCACGAATTACTGGCCGACCGGGCCGTGGTCCGGTCGGGTCATCCGGTTGCGGACTACCAGCGACAACTACTCAACGCGTTGCGGCAGACCGGCCCGGCGCTCTACCTGGCCAGTACGGCCGACTATTCCCTTACTAAAAAACGCTTCTCCATGATGCTCCAATCCAAACCCTCACTACTACGGCGCCTGAGTAGCTATACTTTCGTTGCCGGAATAACGCTCGTCGCCGCCTTTTCTCTCGGTGGGCGCACTTCCGCACCGAGGGACGCGTTTTCAGCCGATCTAACGACCCTAGGTTTCCCGACTCCCACGCCTGCGAAGACCGTAGAGGTGATTAACCACGATACCATTTTGCCGCCACCTCCGCCTCCGGCAAGCGTCCTGGAAAATATGAAGCCCATGCGGGCCAACCCACCCATGGATGCGGATCTGGTAGCGTGGCGCGATCCCGAGGTTTTCGGAATCTGGGTGGACGGAACTCGTATCGACAATGATGCCCTCGGTGAGTTTAGCGCGGAAGATTTTGCGCATCACCGCAAAAGCCGCCTGCTAGGTAATGCTAAGAATGCCGGCATCCATGACTATCAGGTCGATTTATGGACGAAGAAGTACTTCCACACTATCTGGCGGCCCGTAGGCGATGGAACCTACGAATGGATTGAAAAGAAAGTCCCGACTCCGGAAGGTCCCGACACGGGTAATTACCTGCCAGCCATGGAGAGAATGCTCCTGCACCAGGCCGGCGGCCGACCCGCCGCTCCCAAGGTCGAAGGGTGCTGAGCTTAGCTTTTCTGCGTACCGTTCTTAATACCCCTCCACGTCGTCATCCGGATTCCGCGGATCGGCGGCCGCCTGCAAGCTTCCGTCGGGCAGGACCTGTACGGCCTTGATTACGGCCATGGAGTTCACCTCCCGAAACTGGTAGCCCAGCGCCTCCAGGCTATCGAGCACCCCGTCCGCGAGGGCGTCGGGCTCGTAAAGGATTTCATCCGGCAGCCACTGGTGGTGGAAGCGGGGCGCGGCTACCGCCTCGGGAAGGGGCATCCCGTACTCGGCCACGTTGAGAAAGGTTTGCAGAACGGCCGTGATGATCGTGGACCCTCCGGGGGCGCCCAGTACCATAAACAACTCGCCATCCTTCTCCACGATGGTCGGCGTCATACTGGAGAGCATCCGTTTGCCGGGCTGAATAGCGTTCGCTTCCTTGCCGACGAGCCCGAACATATTGGGTACGCCGGGCTTGGCACTGAAGTCGTCCATCTCGTTGTTGAGGAAAAATCCGCCTCCGTCTACCATCACCTTGCTGCCGAAGTTGCCGTTGAGGGTCGTGGTGATGGATACGGCGTTGCCTAGACTATCCACGATGCTGATGTGGGTGGTTTCGAAATTCTCCTTCATCGCAACCTGCCCGGCGGTGATGTCGGTACTGGTACCGGCGGAGTCCGTCCGGTAATCCGCCATCCGTTCGAGGAGGTAGGCATCGTTCAGCAGGGAGTCGACGGGGACGGGGTAAAAATCGGCGTCGCCCAGGTATTCCGCCCGGTCGGCGTAGGCGCGGCGCATGGCTTCGGCGATCACCTGTACCGATCGAACGCGCTGGAACCCGTATTCCTCCAGGGGATAGGGCTCCAGCATCTTGGCCATCTGGGCGAGGGCTAGCCCGCCACTGCTGCTCGGGGGCATGGAGATGAGGCGGTAGTTGCGGTAGGCCTTGGTAATCGGTTCTTTCCATTTCGGTTCGTAGGCGGACAGGTCTTCGTGGGTAATTAGCCCGCCGCCACTTTCCATCTCCGTGACGATCAGGTCAGCGGTCTCGCCGGTGTAGAAGCCGTCGTGACCCAAGTCCCGGATACGGGAAAGGGTGGCGGCCAGATCCGGCTGTTTTACCTGCGCTCCGACGCCCAGTGTGCTATCGGAAAAGGGCGTGAAATCGTTAAACTCCGTGAAGTCGGCGTGGTAACGCTTGATGCGATCGATCTCCGACTCGCTGAGGCGGTACCCATTTTCGGCGAAGTCGATGGCCGGCTGCACCAGCTCGGCCCAGGGCAGGCTACCCAGGCGCTCGTGCATGGCGACGATACCCGCCACGGTACCCGGAACCCCTACGGCCAGGTGGCCACGGGTACTCAGCCCTTCCGTCACGTTGCCCGCCGTGTCCAGGTACATATCCCGCTTGGCGGCCGAGGGTGCCGTTTCCCGGTAGTCTAGTGACAGGGTCTCCCCATCCGCCGCCCGGTACACCAGGAAACCGCCCCCACCGATGTTCCCGGCCCGCGGAAAGACCACGGCCATCGTGAGCTGCATCGCAACGGCCGCGTCGATGGCATTCCCGCCGCGACGGAGGACTTCCAGGCCGGTCTGGGTAGCGAGGGGGTGGGGTCCGGCGATGGCGGCCTGAGGAAACACGGACGCCTTCTGGGCCTCGTAGTCTACTTTCAGTTCTTCCCGGCAGGCGAGTATCGATAAACAAAACAACAACGGTAGGTACTTCATTGGAATGGGGGTTATTGGTAAGTGGTAGGGTCCCATAACTTCGGGCCGTTGGCGATCCGGGCGAATTGGGTAGGGAATAGGCAGCAGACGACGACTGCAAAATAATCATTACGCTCCCGCATTTCAATAATGCCGGAATAGGTTGCAATTTCACCCGTCCTAACCAACCATCATGCAAACCACCAATCACCTTCTACTCGTTCGTCCGGCTAATTTCGCCCGTGCCAGCGAAACCGTGGCCGATAACTCCTTTCAGGAAGCCGTTTCCAGCGAAACCTTCCGCGAGATCGGGGAGCGCGCCCGCGGGGAGTTCGACCACTTCGTGGGCTTACTGCAACGGGTCGGTATTACGACCCACGTATTTGAGGACATACCCGCTCCGGTCAAACCCGATGCTATCTTCCCCAATAATTGGTTCAGTACCCACGAGGAAGGCGTGGTAGTAACCTATCCGGTCTATTGGCCACAGCGCCGCTGGGAACGCCGCGCGGACATCACCGACTACCTGCGGGAAAACTTCGCGGTGAGCGAGGTAAAGGATTTCTCGGTCTGGGAGGACGAAGAGCTGTTCCTGGAGTCTACCGGTTCGGTTTTGCTGGACCGTCGCGCCCGGGTGGCCTATGCCTGTCTGAGCCAGCGCTGCAGTCCCGATGCCCTACACCGGTGGTGCGAGGAGATGGATTACCAGCCGATCACGTTTCACGGCCACGACGCCCGCGGGGAAGTCATCTATCACACCAATGTGATGATGGCGATCGGCACGAAGGATGTACTGATCTGCCTGGACGCGATCCGCGACGAGGCCGAGCGCATGAAAGTCCGGGAAAGCCTCGCCCTGAGCGGAAAGCGAATCATCGGCCTGTCACTCGAGCAGATCGATCGCTTCGCGGGCAATGCACTGGAGACGATTACGCCGGATGGGCCGGTATGGATCATGTCATCCGCCGCCTTCGAAAGTCTGGATGAATCGCAGCGTCTCTCCCTGGTGGAGCCGGAGGGGATGCGCATCGTGCACGCCGATCTTTCGACGATAGAACGATACGGAGGCGGAAGTGCCCGTTGCATGCTGGCCGAAGTGTTTCTTAACAAACCTTAAGCGGCTTTAACGGGGCGTTATTACACAATTCTGGAGCCGCAGCCTTAGTTTTGATGTAAACCAGACGACATGAAAGCCCCGCAATCTATCCTCTTGCTGTTTCTGCTGGGCGGCTTTTTATTGACCGCACCCGGCTGTAAATCCATCGATACCCTCGTCGAATCCGGCAACTACGAACAGGCGATCGCCAAGGCGCAACGCAAGCTCACGGGAAAGGATAAAAAGAACCCGAAATTCGTAGCCGCGCTGGAACAGGCCGTCAACCGCGCCAACGAACGGGACATGGAACGAGCCGATTTCCTCCAGCAGAAGAACGGCACCGACTGGACACGGGTCCACGCCATCTACGATAACATTAAGCGGCGGCAGGATGCCCTGCGCCCCCTGTTGCCCCTTTACGATAAGAACGGCCGCAAGGCAAACTTCCGCTTCGTCCGGGCCGAGGAACTCGTCGTGGAGGCGGAGGACCGTGCCGCCGAGCAACTTTACGCCGAGGCATCCGACCTGATGCGCGCCGGCCGGCAGGGAGACAAGGCGGCCGCCCGGGAAGCCTATCGTACCCTGGAAACCGTGGAGCGCTACCGCCCCGACTACCTCGACAGCCGCAATCTGGCCGCCGAAGCCGAAGTACTGGGCCGGGTGTTCGTGGCCGTCGACGTGACCAACGAAAGCCAGAGCATTCTGCCCCGCGGGTTCGAACAGGAACTGTTGCGAATACAGACGAGCCAGATGGACGATCGCTGGACGGTTTTCGATCTCAGCCCCTCGGATACGAAGGACTACGACTACCGCGCCGACCTGCTCATCCGCAACATCGATGTCAGCCCCGAACGCGTATCCGAGCGCACCTATACCGACGAAAGAGAGGTAACCGACGGCGAGGAGTACGTCCTGGACGAAAACGGTAACGTAGCCAAAGACTCGCTGGGCAACGATATCAAACAGCCCCGCCAGGTGATCATCAAGGCCCAGGTGGTCGAGGTGCTGCAGCAAAAGACGGCGATCGTCTCGGGCAGTATGCGGCTGATCGACCTGCGGCAGGGTAGGGTGGTCGACGAGGAAGACCTCACCGCCGAAGCCATCTTCGAAAACTACGCCAGCACCTTCATTGGTGACAAACGGGCCCTCAGCTCCCAGTCACGCAGTCGGATCGGCAACCGGCCGCGGCAATTCCCCTCCGACGAGGAACTCGTGCTCGACGCGGCGGAGGTACTGAAACCAATACTCCAGCAGCGACTGGTTGACAGTCGCAAGCTGATATGACCTGACGGACTTAGTCGTCATTTCCCGTTCTTTGCCCTCGCTTCGGATAATCCGGAGGGGGGGCCTTTGGTTTTACACCAGCCCCGCGCGGTCGAGCACCCACGCGTAGTCGCGGGCTACTTCCCGCATCCGTTCGAAGCGACCCGAGGCCCCCCCGTGACCGGCTTCCATATTGGTGTGAAAGAGGATGTCATTGGCGTCAGTTTTCATTTCCCGCAGCTTGGCCACCCACTTAGCCGGTTCCCAGTACTGGACCTGGCTATCGTGAAAACCGGTCGTCACCAGCATCGACGGATAGGCCTGTGCGGTAACCTGATCCACCGGACTGTAGCTCTTGATGTAGTGGTAGTACTCGGCTTCGTTGGGGTTCCCCCATTCGTCGTATTCGCCGGTAGTCAGCGGAATGCTGTCGTCGAGCATGGTGGTGACCACGTCCACAAAGGGCACCTGGGCCACGATACCCGCCCACAGGTCGGGCTGCATATTGGCGATGGCGCCCATCAGCAGGCCACCGGCACTCCCCCCCATGGCGTACAGCCGATCCGCCGAGGTGTACTGCTGGGCCACGAGCCACTTTCCGGCATCGATGAAGTCCGTGAAGGTGTTTTTCTTTTTCAATAGTTTACCCTCCTCGTACCAGCGCCGGCCCATCTCCTCGCCCCCGCGGATGTGGGCGATGACGAAGATCATACCGCGGTCCAGCAAGCTGAGCCGCGTGATGCTGAAGCTTGGATCCAGGCTGTGTCCGTAGCTGCCGTACGCGTAGAGCAGGAGCGGGGCGGAACCATCCAGTTGGGTCCCCTTGCGGGACACGATGCTGAGGGGTATCTGCGTACCGTCCCGAGCTTCCGCGAAGGCCCGCCGGCTTTCGTAGTTGTCGGCGTCGAAGTCGCCTAGTACCGGCTGCTGCTTGAGCAGCGTCTGCTCGCGGCTGCGCATACCGTAGTCGAAGGTGCTGGGCGGCGTGGTCATGCTCTGATAGCCGAAACGAAGAACCTCGCTTTCGATGTCGGGATTCACGCTGGTGTAGGCCATGTAGGCCTCGTCGGCAAAATCGATGTAGTGCTCCTGCCCCTCGAACGGCCGGATGCGCAGCTTGGTCAGGCCGCGGTCGCGCTCGCTGATGACCAGAAAGTTGCGGAAAACGTCAATGCCCTCGAGCAAGACGTGGTCGCGATTGGGTATGACGGTCTGCCAGTTCTCCTTGCCCGTAGCGTCCTCGGGCGTCACCATCAGCTGGAAATTCTCCGCGTTCAGGTTCGTCAGCACGTAAAACCGATCGTCGATGTGCTCGATGGCGTACTCCAGCTTCCGTTCCCGCTCCTGGAAAGTGCGGGTTTCTCCGAGCGGGTCGTCGGCCCGTAGCAGCCGGTACTCGGTACTCACGGTCTGCGCCGATCCGATGATGATGTATTTTCGGGACTTACTCCGGTAGACGTAGGCGCGGAAGGTTTCGTCGATCTCTTCGAAGACGACCACGTCATCCTGCGGGGCGGTACCGATTTCGTGCCGCATGATCTTGTAGGGCCGCAGCGCCTCATCCTTCACCGAATAGAAGAGATACTTCCCATCGGCACTCCATACGCTGCCGCCGGTCGTATTGGGAATCTGATCCGGGAGATTTTGCCCCGTCAGCATATCCTTGATGTGGATGGTATAGATCCGTCGGCTGATCGTATCCTCCCCGTAGCTCACGTAGCGGTTGTCGTCACTCACGGCCATACCCCCGATGTGGTAATAATCGTACGGCTCGGCCATCTCGTTAACATTAAACATCAGCTGATCTTCGCGCTCATCCACCGGCCGGCGAAAGTAGCGGGGGTACTGATCGCCCTTCTCGTACTTAGTCAGGTACACATAGCCCCGGTTGGTGTAGGGCACGCTGCTGTCGTCTTCCTTCACCCGTCCCTTCATCTCCTGGAACAGGTCCTCCTGAAACTGCTTCAGGTGCGCCATCTTCTCCTCGAAGTAGGCATTTTCCGCCTCCAGGTGGGCGATGACCTCGGGGTTCTCCCGCTCGTTCATCCAGTAATAATCGTCGTTACGCACGTCGCCGTGCAACGACAGTTCCTTCTTAATTTTCCGGGCCTTTGGTGGGGTCATATTCATAAGTTTTTATTGCGGCGGCGCGCAGGTTGAAAGTAACGCCCTAAGCCGAAAGCGGTTGATCCCCTTTCCGAATCACCCCCTCCCCCCGACGGACTGCAGCGCAGTCCAACCTCCTTTACCCGCGAAGAATTCGCGGGACTCTTCCCCCCCTAAAAAAGCTATCTACCTGCGCCCCGCCGCCCTATCCAAAAACCGCAAAAATCCCGTACTCCAAAAAGAAGAGCACCCAAACCCCCTGATAAAAACGAGCGATCGACGCCTGCTCGTCCAGATCCAATCGGCTACTCAGCCACTCAAAACCCGCCAGCAGCAACAGCTGACCGATCAAAACCCCGAAATTCTCGATGCGCCAGGCCGCGAAAGCAACCCCCAGGAGGGTAAGCCGAAACACCCAAGCCCCGACGCGAAATACCCACCTTCGGTCCTTCACCAGAGAGAGCGTCCGAATCCCGTAGGCGGCATCCCCTTCCGTATCCGGGAGGTCCTTAAACCAGGCGATAACGATGCCGAAGGTGAAAACGGCCGCGGTGAGCAGCCAAACGGTGGTCGGCAGCACCGGGTTCTCGCCGAGCCACCACCGGAAGTGTAAATAGAGGAGGATATTGACGATCAGTCCCCGAACCACGATGATGCAGAAAGCCGCCCAAAAGTGATAGCGCTTCAGCCGGATCGGGGGAATGCTGTAAGCCGTCCCGATCAGCAGGCTGGCAATGACCGTAGCCGGCAGGAAGGGCGGATAAATGAAGCAAGTCGCCACCGCCAGGATCAGGCAAAGCCCGACGATCAAATAGCCCGTCGTTATCGAATAAGCGCCACTGGCAAGTGGGAGGTAGGGCTTGTTAATACGGTCAATCTCCACATCCGTCAGCTGATTAAGCCCGGTGATGAAAACGTTGGCACACAGGCAGCTAAACAGCGTCAGGGCGAACATCGTCCAGTCAGACGTATGCAGGTGGCGCGCCGCCATGAGGTAGAGTGCCAGCAGGGAAAGGGTCGTACCCACCAGGGTATGGGCACGGGCGAAGCGGAGGAAAGTGATCATCGCTGCGGCTTACTTAACCAGCGCGATGCAGCTGATCTCGACGTTGACGTATTTGGGTAGATTGGCCACTTGCACGAGCGCGCGGGCCGGCGCGGTGGCTTCATCGAAGTACTCGGAATAGACGGTATTAATGCGACCGAAGTTTTCCATATCGCTCACGAAAACTTCGCACTTCAGCACGTCCGCCATGCTACTACCGGACGCCTCCACTACCGCCTTCAGATTATCCATCACGCGCCGGGTTTCGGTTTCGATATCGGACATGACCAGGTCACCGGTAGCCGGGTCGAGCGCGATCTGACCGCTGACGTACAGCGTTCCGTTGGCCACGGTGGCCTGACTGTACGCGCCGACGGGGGCGGGAGCTTGGTCGGTAGAGACAATTCGTTTGGACATAACGTTGGTTTTGGCCGCAAGATAGCCGGAGTTGATAAAACACGAGTAGCCCGCCGGCGGGGCCGGCGGGCTACTGAGCGAGACAATTACTAACCCGGGGGTTAGTCCTCGTCTTCGGTATTTTCCTCGGTATCCTCTACGATTACTTCCGGAGCCTTCACGATAATGTTTCCGTTGTAGTAGAGATTGCCTTCACTGTCCTTGTAGGCACGGTGGGGGCGGTGCAACTCACCGGTGGTCTGGCAGGTAGTGAGCGTCGGGGCGTTAGCCTTATAGTGGGTCCGGCGCTTACGCTTACGTTGCTTCGAGATCCGGGACTTAGGATGTGCCATAACGTATATCTATTTTAGAGCTTAATTCTTATTCAGGTCTTTTAAAACGTCCCAGGGGCTGGAGGTTTCCTCGTCGGTCTGGGATTTTATCGGCGCTTCCTCGGCGTTATCGTAGGAAGCTTCGATGCGATTGAGCAGGTCTTCGTCGCAGGGGTAGGGTGGTTCGCCGGACTGACATTCGTACGTTCGAATCATCGGTACGGCCAGTACCACTGCCTCATAGACAAAGGGAGCCAGGTTAAAATCGTTCGTATCCGGGTGGAGATAAACGATCTCGCCTTCGTCCTGCTGCTCTTCGGCTTCGATGGTGAACTTGACGATCAGCTGACTGCGGTCCGCGACCGGAAGGTCAATATCGGCCAGACAGCGGTCGCACTGCGTGGCAACGGTGCCACGGAAGTTCATATCCACCACCATTTCCCGGCTTTGTTTATCGACCGTCAGGTGAAGATCGATGTCCGCAACCGCCAACGGCGACTCCGGAAAGCCGGCCAGGAACTCCCGATCCACCCGGAGATCGTACTCGTAAAAGCCCTTCCCAAGCCCTTTCAGGGGCAGAACAAAAGCGGATGGAGTAGACATGGGGCAATCGTTTTGAACCGATACGGTACCCATTGGTACCTCAGGGACGTTTCAAAGTGGGCGCAAAGGTAAGTAAAACCCAATTACTTACCAAGCCATCCGGGTGGCGAATTTAATGATAGAAAGGAACGTAGCTGCGTCGGGGCTCGCCACTGTCCTCTTCTGGATACTGCGCGACCACGAGCAAAGTGTTTACCCCCTTGCGGAGCGGCGGATCGGGTAGATAGGCCAGCACCCCAAACTGTTCACCAGCCTCATTGGTACGGTACTGCCGCTTTAGGTCGACCGTCATCTTTTCATCGTTGAGGCTGATTTCCAGGTATTCCTGGGCGCAGGCGAGCGTTCGCTCCCGGTTTAACCGCCGGCGTTCCCCGCGGGGTAGGTCGTCGTCGACTTCGGCCACGCTACAGGTCGATTCCAGAAAGGCTATCTCCCGTTCGGGAAGGGGGACCCACACCGTCATGCCCCGCGCATCCGGCTCCCCCTCGGTGCGCCCGATAACGGGCTGGAAATAGATCCCCTCGTAGGTACTCTCCGTGGTGAAAGCATCGGGTGCCCGCGTGGGGTCGTCCGCCATGCGGTGATATACGGCGTCGATGAAGAAGCTTATGTTGTCGTTCGCCAACATGGAGGACGTGCCAATAATGATGATCAGCGCTAATCCGGCGATGTAGTAAAAGCCAAACCCTTTGTTGTCCGCGTAGTAGGAGGTGACGAGATTCGTAGAGGTCGTAATGTACCGGCGCGCGACGGGATAGGTCAAGCGCGAAATAAACATGGCCGCCGGCCACTGATACTTCCGTACGAAGGCAGTGTCCCGGAAGCGCTCCAAATGACTGACCATCGTCAGTACCGAGGCAAGGAAGAGGGGAAGAAGCAGACACCCGATAGCCACCCATATCTGCCGCTGTTCCAATCCGTAACCGATGAGCCACGAGTGAATAAAAATGAATAGTACCGTAACCAATCCGAAGTTCACGAAGACGCCCGCAATTCCGAAGGCGATACCGAAAATACCGCTTCCGAGCCGGTCGAGGCTCTGAATGAATCCATCGATATCCCCGTATTCCTCCCGCATCCGCTCCTGGTAGTGCCGGCTGAATTTGTTATTGGTCCGGAACCCGCCGGGGTAGACGGAATTCAGGCCAACCAGCCCGATCCACAGAGCCCGGACGATGAAGTGAAAGATGAATGTAAAGATCAGCCCCAACGCCACCAGCCGCCAGTAGATAACCGCGATGTAGCATATGAACAACGTATCTCGGTCGAAATTGAGCAGACAGTAGTACTCGAACTGTTCGATCAAGCCGGGCAGCTGGAGACTGCCCAGGATGGCCGCCCCGGAAATGATCAGTTCCGGCTGCCAACTTTCCCGCTCCATCTTGCGGAGCCACTTGGGCTTCGTTCTTACGGGTTCCTGTTCCATGGGGGGATGACTATCGGACCAGCGTCACTTCGCCGTCTTCCTGTAGCTCTACGCCGTCCTGGCGAAATTTGGCCAGGTAGAGATATACGTCGGCCGGTTGCGGCGTCCCGTTTTTGGTACCGTCCCATCCCTCCTGGGGGTCGTCGCTGGTGAAAACCTTCTGCCCCCAACGGTCGTAAACGATCATCGTGTAGTCGGTGATGGTGCCATTGTAGAACAGCCGAAACCGGTCGTTGCGCCCGTCGCTATCCGGTGAAAAGAAGTCCGGAACGGCTACCTCCGATTGCTCGACGATAAGGAAGATGGTCGTTTCGAATACGCAGCCACCGTCATTACTGGTGATCGATAAGGTATACTGTAGGGGATCGGGTGTCCCGTTACCCCGGGGAATATCGACCGTGACGGACTCTCCCGAGGCGGATGCCGGATCGTAATTGCCGGTCCAGGAATAGGCGAAGCTCAGATCGCTGGGGACCGAAGCCGTCAGGGTCACGCTTCCGCCGGCAAACACGCTACCGCCGTCCGGAATGATCGTCCCGTCGGGGAGAGTAGCAATGATGTCAGGTTCCACGTTAGCTGCCAGGACCTCGACCGTTACCTGATCCGTCGCGGAAGAACAATTTAGTTCGTCTACGAATGTCACCGTGTACGTGCCGGCGACCGGGCTCGGTACGGAAATGGATTGTCCGGCCTGATTTACACCGTCGGGCAGGGTCCAAATGTAAGTACCGGTGATTTCCCCCGGAGTGACGGCGGCGCTCAGGATTAGCGGTTCGCCTGCGCAAACGGTTTCCGGAGCGTTGGCTTCCACCGTGTAATCTTCGGCCACCACCAACGTGATGGTCTGGCTGACGGGCGCACAATCCAGATCATTGGTCGTCTCTACGGTGTAGGTAGTGGTCTCGGTCGGCGAGACTACGACCGTCGGATCGTTGGTATCGATACCGCCGCCGGTTATCCGGTAGCTATAGTTACCGAATACCCCGGATTCGATCAATTGTCGGGATGTGCCCGGACACAGTAGGGTAGCGGTCGTCAGCAGGGGTTCGAGAGTGGGAGCTACCTGTATGGTATAATTCAGTTCCGAGCTGCAATCGGAAGCATCGGTCTCGGTCTCGATGGTGTAGGTGGTGGTTTCCTGCACGGTGGCGATGGGGTCCAAGCAGTCGGTACAGCTGAGCGTACCGCCTGGATCCTGCCAGTTTAGTGTCCCCTCGCCGCTTTCAAAGGTTGCCGTGATCTGTACCTCCTCTCCGGCACAAACAACGGGATCCGCTGGCTCGAACGTCACGGTTGGCGGTTGAACTACATTGACGGTCACCCGGGCCGTGTCCGAACAGGCGCCATTGGAGGTTACGCGGACAAGCTCCGTGGTATCCTGGGCTATGAAGACGCCATTGTAAAGATCTTCCGGGCTCTGAATGCCCTGGGCCGGTGACCACTGGTGCGTGATGATGGGAAAGTCCCCCGCGTCATAAATGGGTGAGGTGATAAAAAAAGTATCCCCCTGACAGTAGGGGTCCTTCTCGGGGTCAACCGTAAGGCTAAGGTCAACCGGCAAACTATCCAAACGAACCGACACGCTGTCGATGCGCCGGCAGCCGTTGATGGTCGCTTCGGCGTAGTAAGTTATGTCCGCCGTCGGGAGCACGCGAATGGAACCGCCGGTCCCCACGCTGTCCGTAAAGCGCAGCGGTCGCCATATGATGGGGGTCGAAGGGGAAGGCGATACCGATACCGAAAGCTGGATGGAATCGCTGCCAATACAGGCGAATACGGTGTCCTGCGTAATTTCAAATCGCGCGGGAATTACGGTAAGGTCTACGCTCCGCCGTTCTTCGCAGGCGCCGTTTTCGGAGTTCGATACCAGGGTGAAGGTAGAATCTTGCGTAAGGGTAACAACGAAGTTTGGATCATCGCCAACCGCAAGCGTATCGCTGCCGCCCAGCAGGGTGTAGATCGTATTGCCGTTATCGGTGATCGGGCTTTGCAGCAGGTTGATAGGGGACCCTTCACAAAAGGAAGCATTGGCAATCAGGTCCGGCACGACCAGCGTGTCCACGTCGATAAAGACGCTGTCAATAACGGAGCAACCGTCCGAACCGGTTGCCCGGACGCGGTAGAAGCCACTGGAGCGCGGCCGGACGCGGGGACTCGGATCGCTGACCGGATCGACGAAATCAGCCGCCGGCGACCAGGCGAAGGTCGGGTTGTCGAGGTCGTTGGTCTGAACCAGTTCGATTGTCTCTCCCCGGCAGATGGCCAACTCTTCCCCGTTGGTGATCGAAATCGTGCCGCAGGGGGTCTGGGCGCTGGTCCAGGATGCCAGAAAAAAGAATGCCAGAAAAGCGAGCAAGGGTTTTTTGAGCATAAGGCGGCGCCGGCTAATGATTGGGTGGGCAAAGTACGAATTTTACCGACGTCGGTTAGCTCCGCGGCGGCGGCCTGTGTCAGCCGCACGCTATTCCTCCAGCCAATTCCGCACCTCGGCTACGGTAACCAATCCATAGTCGTTGCCCCAGGCCTGGTTGATGTAGTTCATAATGTTGACGATCTGGAATTCGGTGAGCTCCTGGTTGGCCGGCATTTCAGCGTTGTAGACCACGCCGTTGACTTCCATCGGGCCGTTCATGCCCTGCCGAATACCCCGTACGACCTGCTCCGGATAATCACGCAGATAGTCGGCACCGGCCAGTGGCGGCATGAGTTGCCGCAGGCCCTGGCCCTCATCGAAGTGGCAATTCGCGCAGTGCTCCAGGTAGAGGTTTTTACCCTGCAGGTGCTCGGTCTTTCCGCAGGCGGCTAATGCCAACAGGGTGAACCAAAGAACGGCAAAAACCATAAGGGTGCGGGGCATCGGGCTTTTCCTCTACCAACCCCTGGTTTACAACATGGTTGTGGAATCCTCGCCGTGCCCGGCCCGGATGCGACGCTCCAGGTCCTCCAGGTCTTTACGGATGTCGTCGTTGGTTTCCATCAGGTCCTTGACCGTTTTGATGGAATAGATGACCGTGGCGTGGTCACGCCCCCCGAAGAGGCGACCGATACTCTTCAAGCTTTGGTCCGTAAACTGCTTCACCAGAAACATGCTGATCTGCCGGGCCAGCACCACGTGTCGGCGACGGGTCGCACTCGCCAGCTTTTCCACGTCCAGGTTGTAGTACTCGGCAACGGTCCGCTGGATCACTTCCGGGGTGATCTCCTTGTTGATCTCCGTAACAAAGTTCTTCAGCACCTGACGGGCAAGCTCCAGGTCGATCTCTTTATTGTTGTTTACGCCGCGGTGCAGGACCAGGTTATTCAGTACGCCCTCTAACTGGCGGATGTTATTCTGGATGTGGTAGCAGATGAACTCCATCACCTTCGGGCTGATGTCCACGTGGTTGGCGCTGGCCTTGCTGGCGAGAATGGCCATCCGGGTTTCGAGAGCCGGAGCACTGAGGTCGGCGGTCAACCCCCACTGGAAACGGCTGCGTAACCGCTCCTCGATGTCGAGTTCGATGATCGGCCGGTCACAGGTCATGACGATGGCTTTCTGGTTCTGGCGCAGGACGTTGAAGAGGTTGAAGAACACGTCCTGCGTTTTCTTCCGGTTGATCAGTTGCTGGATATCGTCTACAAGCAGGACGTCGACGTTTTGGTACCAGTTGACCAGGTCGTTCGTGCTGTTATTTCCGATACTGCTGACCAGTTGGCTCGTAAAGGTGTCGGTGGTTACGTAGAGTACCGACTTGTTGGGAAACTTCTCGGTGATGCGATTGCCCACCGCTTTCAGGAGGTGGGTTTTTCCCAGGCCGACTGGGCCGTGGATGACCAGCGGGTTGAAGGCCGTATTGCTTGGATTGTCGGCTACGGCCTTGGCGGCGTTGCGGGCCAGGCTGTTGCAGTCACCTTCGATGAAGTTATCGAAGGTGTATTTGCCGTCCAGGTTGCTCTCAATGCGAGGACGGGTCATCCCGGGGATAACAAAGGGATTGCTGGGCGTCGGGCTTTGCTGGCCACTGGGATTTTTACTGTTCGTTGGGCTCTGTCCGTTCTCCTGGCGCGTGCTCTTGATCCGGTACTGGAGGCGACCGGCGGTACCGAGGGCGTGCTGAAGGCTGAGCTTCAGGACATCGATATAGTGCTCTTCCAAAAATTCGTAGAACAGCCGGTGGGGAACCTGAATGGTGAGTTCATTACTGTTGAGGGCAACGGGTCTGATCGGTACGAACCAGGTCTGGTAACTCTGCGGGTCAACGCTATGACGAATAGTTTGCAGACAATTATCCCAGACGGCGGTGTGATCCATGTGTGTTCCCAGTTGCACAGTAAAAGTTCTTCCCGGTCGCGGAGCCTACCGCACGGGTGGTTAACAAAATCTGATTTGCATATCAGTAAGCGCTAAAAACGAAAGGCTGCCGAGAATAGCCCCATAGCCTGATTGGCTGGGGTCCAGTACAAGAAAATCTAGCCTCTTTTCCGGTAGTTTAGCCTGCCACGGGGTCGCCGGGCGGATAGCAAATATGAGGCTTAACCCGGCAGTTGGACAAAAGATTAGCTGACTTTTCTCACAAAATCTTCTTTGGCATTACCATTTGTTAAAAGCGGCAATTTTGTCATAAGCAGTATATGACAACAACCCCGATTATACCCGCAAATTGCTGCAAGCGACACATTTCACTTCCCCGGATTTGGGGAAAACTACGTCGAGCCGACCGAGTCGAAGTCCGCCAAAGCCTACCTGATTGATGATGGTCGGCTGGCCTTCGAGATTCATTACCGTCACCGGTTGATCGAGAAACGTATGCGTGTGGCCCCCGAGGATGAGATCGATATTCCGGCTCGCGGCAGCCAGGCGTACATCGCTCACTTTCTCATCCCTGTAACGGTAGCCCAGGTGACTCAAGCAGATCACCAGGTCACAGCCTTCATCGGTGCGAAGACGGGCGGCGGTCTCATTCCCCCGCTCAATTGGGTCCAGATAACGGGTGCTCCCGTACAGCTCGCTGGGCACCAGACCCGCGAGCTCGATACCCAGCCCGAAAACCCCAATGCGAACCCCGCCGCGTTCGAAAATACGGTAGGGCTCCGTCCGACCATCCAGCGGGGTACCGTTGAAATCATAATTGGAACTCAGCAGCGGGAAGTCGGCGTGCCGTAACTGGTCGGCCAGGTTTTGGATGCCCCCGTCAAAGTCATGATTGCCAATCGTCGCCGCGTCGTAGCCCATTTCCGTCATCAGCTTCATTTCCACCTCACCGAGAAAGAAGTTGAAGTAGGGAGTGCCCTGGAAAATGTCTCCACTATCCAACAGCAGGACATCGCCTTCCACGGAACGAATCTCCTTAATCAGCGAAGCTCGCCTGATGGCGCCGCCCTGATTGGCGTTCCGCCCGCCGTCGTCGGGGAAGGGATCGATACGGCTGTGCCAGTCGTTCGTATGCAGGATGGTGAGTCGCCGGGCACGTCGTTCGCTATGGGCCGATGCCATCCGCGGAACGAGCAGACTGCCCCCGGCGATCGTTGCCCCTTTGAGAAATTGTCTACGATCCATCAGTCCATAATTTTTATGCGGCTGCCGTCGCTTTCCACCGAGATGGGGCCCTGAGTCTTACCGGCGTATTCAATGAGAAGATCCCGGATCATTTTTCCACTGCCGATCTGCCTTTTATCCAGTAACATGGCGGCGTCGTTGCCTCCGTTGGCCACGTAATCCGGTACCGCCAAATAGTAAGTTGCTTCGTCATCGACTTCTTTTCCCTGAACCCGAATATCCATGCCATCCCGGCTTCGGATCGCTACCAGGCCTTCGCTGACCGGCCAGCCGCCGTCGGTGAGCGTGTGCTTTACAAAATCGGTCATTTCCCGGCCGGTGACTTCCACCAACACCAACTCGTTATCGAAGGGCATGAGCTCGTATATATCGTTGACCCGCATCGGGCCGGAACCGATCTGGGCGATACGCAATCCCCCGTAGTTCTGCACGGCAAAGGCGATGTCATAGTCCGGGAAGAGGTCGCGCGCCGCGGTAAGCAGCAAATCCGCCGTCCAGTTACCCAGCGAGCTCTCGGGCTGAGCCTTCACCAGCGGAAGGGCAACCTCTCCGATCACCCGGTTCATGGCCTCGGAAAGCTGGTCCGCGTACGGATCGATGATGCCGGCAACGCGAGTGGCTACTCCTTCGGTGGAGTCGGGCTCAATCGCTGCGGTAATGGCATAGAACTGGGGCTGAATGGCCGCCGGACCCAGTGGGCGCTGGCAACCGGCTAAAAGCAGGCAGAAACTCAGTACGGTGAGACCGGTGGATAAGTATTGGATCATACGGAAGCGGCGTTTTTCGTTGGCGAAAAGAACAGGCTGATCCATCCCCCGATCAGCAGCAAGCCTCCGATGGGGGTCACCGGACCCAGGAATCCAACCGGTAAGCCGTGCACCTCCCGCAGACTGAGCAAATACAGCGACCCGGAAAACAGCAGCGTACCAATTAGCCATAGCCAGACCGAAGCCGCAAGCCGTCGGGTATCTACCGATGGGCTGGGGTAGAGGGCAGCCGCCAAACCGAGCGCGAACGTGTGGTAAAAACTGTAGCGGACACCGGTGTGAAAAATCTCCAGCCGGTCGGGCGTAACCAGTGTTTCCAGCCCGTGTGCTCCGAAGGCGCCGAGGCCGACGCTGAGCGCCCCCAGCACGGCGGTCCATCGAATGATGTTGCGTTGATCCATGGCGCAAAATTACCGCCTGCACGCTTGCCGCAGGTCTCCCGGCGGGCATTCTGACTGCATTATGGCACTTTGTGCACTACTTTCGCCGGCCTTTGTTAGCCAATAAAAAACCGAACCCGCATGACCGCCTACGTATTTCCCGGACAGGGCGCCCAATTTCCCGGAATGGGCAAAGCGCTCTTTGACGTCAATGAATTAGCCCAGACCCTTTTCAAGCAAGCGGACGAAGTACTCGGATTTTCCCTGTCGAAAGTGATGTTTGAAGGCTCGGAGGAGGACCTTCTCCAGACCCGCATTACCCAACCGGCCATCTTCGTACATTCCACCATTACCTACCTGGCCGCCGAGCAAACACCGCAGCCGGATGCGGTGGCGGGGCACAGTCTGGGAGAATTCAGCGCGCTCGTCGCGGCCGGCGCGCTCGGTTTTCCGGATGCCTTACGGCTCGTGAGCCAACGGGCGCAGGCCATGCAGGATGCCGCCGACGCGCGTCCAGGTACGATGGCCGCTATTCTCGGTTTGGACGATAGCATCATCGAGGACGCCTGCGCGCAAATCGAAGAAATCGTCGTACCCGCTAACTATAATTCCCCCGGCCAGCTCGTAATCTCGGGTTCCGTGGAGGGAGTCGAAAAGGCCAGCAAAATACTTTCGGATCTCGGTGCCCGGCGGGTACTCCCGCTAAAGGTTGGCGGCGCGTTTCACAGTCCTTTGATGGAACCGGCACGCGAAAAGCTGCAGGAAGCCATTGAGGCCACCCACTTCCGGCCACCCGGCTGCGAGATCTACCAAAATGTCGACGGCCAGGCCAGCGTAGCCCCGGAAACCATCAAGGAGAAACTCATCAAGCAACTGACGGCTCCCGTACGCTGGACGCAGACTATTCAACAACTACAGGCCGATGGCTTCGACCGCTTCGTGGAAGTAGGGGGTAAGGGAAAGATTCTGGCCGGCCTGATCAAGAAAGTCGATCGGAACCTCACGGTAGACCAGCAGGAATAACGCTCCCTAGCTGGCTTTGCGCTGATTGATCTCGTCGCGGATCTCCGCGGCGCGCTCGTAGTTTTCCTCATTCAGGACATCTTCCAGCATCGTAGTCAGTTCGCCTACCGTATAGCTGGACAAATTGTCCTTATGGGGGGAGCCGGGCCCTTCGGAGACGTCCTGCATCTGCAGATCTTCCTCCTCGCCTTTTCCCCTTCGAGGACGATACCGGCGTTTTGCAGGATGAGCTCGTAGGTGTAGATCGGGCAATCGAAGCGGGTAGCCAGCGCCAGGGCGTCACTCGTACGGCTATCGACCTCAATAATCTCACCGTCCCGATCCAGTACGAGGCGGGCGTAGAAAATGCCTTCCTTGATATCGCTAATGATGATTTCCCGAAGGTCGGTACGTAGCGTTTCCAGGGTGTTCTTGAAAAGATCGTGCGTCATCGGGCGGGGGCCGCTCATACCTTCGATGGCAATCGCGATGGCCTGCGCCTCGGTACTGCCGATAATAACCGGCAGCCGACGCGGGCCATTTAGCTCGCCCAGGACTACCGCGTAATTCAACGACTGGGTAACGCTGCGGCTTATCGCCATCACTTTTAGCTCGATCTTATCCATGATGCCTAGTGTAAATCTTCTAGATATTTGCTAACGAAGCAGGGTCACGCAAGGTTTATGCTTGCGCCGCTTCGCTACGGGCGTGCAAAGATAACAATTGTTGGGCGCCGGAGCGCAGGATAACTAAAGCTTTATGGCAGTCACCCAACTTTCTCTTCATCTTTCCTTATCCCCTTGGCCGCCACCCAGAGCCGTTCCATTTCCGGCAACGACATGCTATTCAAGCCGGCCGCCGGCGCGTTGGATTCTACGTACTCGAAGCGTTGCCGAAACTTGCGATTGGTTCGCTCCAGCGCGGTTTCCGGATCGATTCCCTGCCAACGGGCGTAGTTGATGAGGCTGAATAGGAGATCGCCGAACTCCGCTTCGCGTTCCGTGTCTCCCTCGGCCGTCCGGAATTCCTCGATTTCCTCCCGCACTTTGTCCCAAACCTGCTCTTTATTGTCCCAGTCAAACCCGAATTGGGCCGTTTTTTCCTGCATGCGCATAGCCTTGACCATGGCCGGCAGGGCGGTGGGTACTCCGGAGAGAACGGTTTTTTTCCCTTTTCCCTCGGTCAGTTTGATCTGCTCCCAATTGCGCTTGACGGCCTCCGCGTCTTCGGCTACGGTATCGCCGTAGATGTGGGGATGGCGCTTGATGAGTTTATCGCACACCGTATTTAGGGCATCCGCAATGTCCCAGGCGCCCTTCTCCGAGGCAATACGGGCGTAGAAAACCATGTGCAGTAGCAGGTCTCCGACTTCTTCCTTAATGCCCGACAGGTCTTCGGACAATAGCTCATCCGCCAGCTCGTAGGTTTCTTCGATGGTTAGTTTGCGCAGCGACTGAAACGTCTGTTTGCGATCCCAGGGACACTGCTCGCGCAGCTCGTCCATAATTGTCAGCAGTCTCTGAAAGGCGGATAGTTGGGGAGTCATAGTACAAAGGTAAGGGGGCAAATGGTCGGGTAGCCAGGGGATTCAATTGGCAATTCCGTAACTTTCTAAAAAAAAGCTCCTTGTTCCGTTTGGTTCTCTGGGCCGCCTTGTTGTTTTCCTTACCGCTCACCGCCCAAAACGCCCTATCTACCGCTACCGATGCGCGCTCGTTCGGGCTAGCAGGTGCTGGCGTGGCCGGTACGGGGTTATCCGCTTTGTGGCTCAATCCCGCGGGCATGGCGCCTTCCCGACGTCTGGGCTTCGCGGCTTCTTTTAGTCAGCCCTACGGTCTCTGGGAACTGAGGACCGCTACGGCCGGTGTCGTGTATCGGGGCTTTGGCCTTCAACTATCCACCCACGGCTTTTCGTCGTACAACCTTCAGCGCTATGGCTTGCTCTATGGCCGTAGTGTAGCTGAAAAATGGCGTATCGGGGCGGGCCTGCATCTGCTACGGCGTACCGTCGCGGGCTACCCGTCGGTCCTGGCTTTACTACCCAACGTTGGGGTCCAGTTTTCACCCGGACGAATTCTGCAATTCGGCCTGACCGTTTCTAACCCGACCGCCGCGGCCGACCTCCCGCTCCGGGGGGCAATCGGTGTTCGGTACGCGATCGGAAGCCGCGTGTGGCTGCTGCTCGATGAGAGCTACTCTTCGCCGTGGGGTGCTTCCACCCGGTTCGGGATCAGTTATAGACCGGTGGACGCCGTCCGACTCAACTTCGGATTCCGCACCGCGCCCGCGCAAATCACTTTTGGCGTCGGTTACGCGATCGGTGGTCAATTGGAACTTACCGCCGCGGGTACTCAGCACCCCCAACTCGGTACCGGCTTCGGGGCGGGCATTCGCCGGATGTCGGACTCCACGGGGGAAAACCAATAGGCCGAGAACGGGTTTCATTGTTGTCGCTGCAACCATAGCGACTCAATTGTAGGATTATGAAGAAGGGTGGAGGCCCCGTACGGGATTTTTCGCTGGCCGAGGAGGTCCGCAAGGACTTTACGCAGCAACAACGATCACTTCCCGACTTTTCAAATACGGCACTGACCTTCCGGCATTTGAGCGACTCCCGGCTGCGGGGTACCCGCCGGTTGTTTCGTCTGATGGGCAACCGTTACCTCACTAAGCTAATGGGTACGCTCGGGATGCGTGCCGTCGACTGGTCCTTACCCGGTGCCAGATGGGCCGTGCGTAACACGGTCTATAAACAGTTTGTCGGAGGTACCGATTTTGAAGACGCCCAGCAATCCATCGCCGCGCTGGCGGAAAGGGGGGTGGACAGCATTCTCGATTACGGCGCCGAGGGCCTGCATACCGCCGAGGGCATGGACGCCTCCATGCAGGAAGTGTTGCAGGCCACTGAATTCTGCGCCCAGACCGATGCGGCAATCGGATCGGTTGTCAAACTCAGCGGTCTGGTACGTTTCTCTATCCTGGAATCTTACAACGATAAAGTAATCGATTTCGAGAACGTTGCCGACGCCGAACTGAAGGCCGGTATTCAGCGACTTGATCGCATCTGTCGACTCGCCTACGAGCGGGGGACGGAAGTCTACCTCGATGCGGAGGAAAGCTGGATTCAGTCGACGATCGATCAGATTGCCGAACATATGATGGCTCGCTACAACCGGGAAAAGCACGTGGTTTTCACAACCTGCCAGCTATACCGGCACGACCGTCTCGCCTATCTGAAAGCGCTGCACCGGCGTTCCAAGCAGGAAGGATTCAAGCTAGCCCTGAAGATTGTCCGGGGTGCCTATATGAATAAGGAAAACAAGCGAGCACAGACATTTGGACTCCGAAGCCCGATCCAATCTACCCTCGCTGAAACGCACCGCGATTTTAATGCCGCGGCAGAATACTGCCTCGACCACCTGGAAGATATCGCCTGCTGCGTGGCCAGCCACAATGAAGCCAGTGTGGTGCGCCACATTTCCCGGATGCAGGAATTGAATGTGGATCGCAATCACCCGAACGTTCGTTTTTCTCAGCTACTTGGTATGAGCGACAACCTAACCTTCAACCTGGCCGAAGGCGGTTACAACGTCAGCAAGTATATGGTCTACGGTCCCGTCCATGAGGTATTACCCTACCTTATCCGCCGGGCGGAAGAAAATACTTCGGTCACGGGTGAGGCGGGAAGAGAACTTAAGATGCTCGATGAGGAAGTCGCTCGTCGGGGACTTTAGATAATCTTCCTGATTACGGCGCCTTTCCACCGTAATCCTGGCCTAACATCGACCAGACGGTGATGAATAGCGCCGCCAGGGTAGGGCCGATAACGAAGCCCGTCAGCCCGAACATAGCGATTCCGCCCAGGGTAGAAATCAATACGACCCAATCCGGCATATGCGTGTCTCGGCCTACTAACAAGGGACGTAGCAGGTTGTCGACCAAGCCGATGATCAGGGATCCGACGACGACGATAATAATTCCGGAGGCAACGTTTCCCTGGATAAACATGATGATGGCGGCCGGCACCCACACGATAGCGCTACCTCCAACCGGCAACAAGGCCAATAACATCATCGCTACTCCCCAAAGCAGGGCGGCCGGTATACCCAGCACCGCGAACAGGATACCACCGATTGCTCCCTGCACGAAGGCCACAATCAGCGTTCCCTTCAGCGTTGCGCGAGCAACCAGAGCAAAGCGTTCGAAAAGAGCACGCTCCCGGCGATCACCCATCGGGATGGTGTCTACCAGGGTACGCTGAATGTTCCACCCGTCCACCAGAAAGAAATAAAGCAGGTAGATCACCAGGGTGAACTGAATGATAATGTTGACAATGCTTCCCCCGAAGCCGATCGCCCAGGTAGCGAGGAACTGGCTGGCCTGACCGATCGCGGTGTTCAAACGGGTCCGCAAATCCCCCGTACTCACCCCAAAATCACTCAGGGCTTCCGATACCCTCGGCAGGCGCTCGTCGACATAGTCGAGAATCACCGTGGTGTTAATGTCCCCGGCCTGTACGTTCTGGTATAGGGACATTGCCTGATTGACCAGCGCGATGGTGAGCAAGGTAAACGGGACGATTACGAAAAGGACCACTAATAGGGTGGTAATCGCTCCGGCAAGACTATCCCTGCCCCGCACCCACAACCGGATGCGACGGTACACCGGGAAGAAAATCACCGCCAGGACCGCTCCCCAGAAAACGGTCAGAATGAAGGGACCGATCAACCAAAAAAACGCGAAGGTGGTCAAGGCCACCAGGATAAAGAAGATGTTACGCTTGACCTTCCGAATAATCATATTGTTCTCGAGCGGCATGCATGCTGGGTTGTTGGACGCGAACTACATGGTTCGTATCCGCATACGTATTACCCAATGGAGTGTCCAGTGTTCGGTGGCCGGCAGAGCCGGGGGTTATTTCTTCTTCCTCGGTATTTAGCGGGCTACGAAAACAAGGTCAGGAGTATCCCTTCGTTATCCTCTTGTCCGGCAGCAGACGCTGGCCGGGCGGTGTACTTCGACTTCGGCACTTTACCTTCGCTTTCCATGTTTATTTCCACCCCGTTACGCATCGCATTCCTCATCCTGTTCACCTGCGCACTCTCCGCGCAGAAATACAGCAACGAATTCTTGTCGATCGGCGTCGGCGCACGCGCTCAGGGCATGGGTACGGCCGTGGCGGCGACGCAGAATGACGTCTACGCCTCGGCCTGGAACCCGGCAGGCCTGGCCGCTATCCCGGCGGAACGCGGTTTGGAATTAGGAGCCATGCACGCCGAGTGGTTCGGTGGGGTAGGGAACTACGATTTCCTCGGGATCACGCTGCCTTTATCAACCGGAAATCAACGCCTCGGCTTCAGCCTGATTCGTTTCGGTATCGACCAAATCCCCAATACACTTTCGCTCTACGAAGCGGACGGTACCATCAATTTCGATAACGTCACCGAGTTTTCGGCGGCGGACTATGCCTTTCTAGGCAGTTACGCCCGGGCTTTCTACAAAGAGCGCGGTATTCTGCGTGTCGGCGGAAACGTAAAGGTTATCCACCGGAGTATTGGAGAGTTTGCCACGAGCTGGGGGTTCGGACTGGATCTCGGAGCCCAATACCAGCGAAATGACTGGACCTTCGCCTTCCTGGGGCGCGACGTCACCACCACTTTCAATGCCTGGAGTATCAATTTCAGCGAGGAAGATCGCGCTGTACTTGAACTGACCGGAAACGAGGTAACCCCCCAGAGCGTGGAGATCACCAATCCGACGCTGATGTTAGGTGCCGCCCGCCGGTTTGCCCTGACGGAGCAGATCGGCCTGACCGCTGAGCTTAACCTGATTGCCACCACCGACGGAAGGCGGAACACGCTGATCAGTGCCGATCCGGTTAGCCTGGATCCGGCTCTTGGACTGGAGGCGGATTATGGCGGTTTTGTCTACCTGCGCGCCGGCGTCAGTCAACTCCAACGGATTCAGGACTTTGGAGGCACCGAAAACCTCCAGTCCCGTCCGGCCCTGGGGCTCGGACTAAAAGTGGGACAGTTGTACGTTGATTATGCCTATACCGACCTCGGCGATAATGAAGGCAGATCAACCTACAGCCACGTAGTTAGTTTGCGGCTCGGCATTCGTCCGGCATCGCCGGAGCAGTAGACCTAGCCCTCGTCCAGTTGAGCGGGGAGGACTTCTATTTCCGTTTCAAAGGGTACCTTCCCGGCATACGGCTGTGGCCCGTTCTAATAGTTCGGCTTCGTTATATATGTACTCCAAGTGGTCTACTTGCTGTATGGTGATAAGCGCAACGCCGTCCCGAACATCCGCAACCCGAATGCTGACGCCCACTTCGAAAAGATTCTGTTGAATGGCCCGGCAGTAGGGACTGGATGCTAGGTAGGTGCGTATGTCCATGATTGAATGGGCTTCAAGTGCAACATCATCCCGCGTGGCGAAAAAGGCGTGTGGCGCTTTGATAAGCCTCCGAAAGAGGTAGCCCGTTGCAGAGCGACCAGTATCACGTCAATGTTTTTCAGGAAAGCAGTGAATTCTACAATCGAAGTGGGCCGAAAAAAGTTCGGGCTATCCGGTATATGACCGAATAGCCCGATATAGGGTGGAAGACCGGGTTCGAACCGGCGACCTCTGGAATCACAATCCAGCGCTCTAACCAACTGAGCTACAACCACCATGTAATACAGCTCCCTTAGAAAGCGACGCAAAGGTAAAAAGTTCCGGCTTACCGCGAAAGGTCAGGGCAAAATTTCTCAAGTGCTTCCCGCATTTTTTCCTGAAGGCTTTTGGCCGCAAGTGCTGGATCTGCCGCGTAAATGATGCCACGGCTGCTATTGACAAGCAGTCCGCAGGATGAATTCATGCCGTATCGGCAAACTTCGTCTAAATCCCCGCCCTGGGCTCCGACTCCCGGAACCAGGAAAAAGTGCTGCGGGCAGGTCTCCCGCAAAGCTTTGAATTTTTCCGCCTGGGTGGCACCGCAGACAAACATCAATTGATCTGATGACCCCCATTTACTTACTCGCTCCATGACCTTAAGATAAAGGGGGGTATCCCCACCGTCTTGGGTAGCGTGCTGAAAGTCCTGGCTACCCGCATTGCTGGTCAGGGCAAGCACTATCGCCCATTTGCCCGGAGTTTCCAAAAACGGAGAGACGCTATCCTCCCCCATGTAGGGCGCCGCGGTAATGGCATCCGCCCCCAGGGTGTCGAAGGCGAAGCGAGCGTAAAAGCGGGAAGTATTCCCGATATCTCCGCGCTTGGCATCCGCGATAATGAAGTGCTCGTTTCCGATGTAGGTTATGGTCTGCCGGAGAATCTCCATACCGCCCATACCGAGTGCCTCGTAGAAGGCCGTATTGGGCTTATACGCAACGCAGTAAGGTCGCGTAGCGTCAATAATGTGGCGGTTGAATGCCAGTACGTCACCCCCGAATTCAGAAGGGATCCGATCCGGATCGGGATCCAGTCCCACACACAGGAAGCTTTGTTTTTCGCTAATCGTTCGGATTAAGTGCTGTCGATCCATTGCCGGCTGTTTGGCCGGCAAAGGTAGGGGCATTACTTCACGAATCCGTAGTTGAGGGCTCCGTATGTTTTCCCAACTCTCCGGAAGGGGTGGCGAGCCTGAATTTTAAACCGGATGCAGGCATCCGGATAGTGGGACGCGCAGAGTTCGTCGTACAGAATCGACGGTACATTGCGGTAGGCGATCGTGGTGGGACCGCTTAAATAGGTAAGAAACAGGATAGCGGTTTCGCGATTATAGAAGGCTTTGCCGACTATTTCGCTTTCCTTCCCAAAAGTGTGTTGTAGCATGATCGTAGGCTTAGGGTCATGTTCCAAACGTTAAAGGTTCGAACCGCGTTCACTCGGGAAATAAGAAAAAGAACATAAATCGGAATTTGCCATATGTTGCAACATAATTGTTGGATAGCGCAGTCCAATTGATGTCTCGACAGACAATTATTAGAAGGTAGGGCATCGCACCCGGCTCGGGTATGCGGCTTCCTGGCGGTAAACTATACTGATTTCAAAGCCTCCGCGGGTGTTCGTCACCTTATTAAGGTTTCCCGTCCGCAGGTCATAACTGACGCCAACCTGTACGCTTTCGAGCTCAAGCGCTACTAGCGCAAGCAGGGAGCCCAGACCGGCTCCGCCACCGTCTTGTGCGGTAAACTGGCCGTAAGTGCCCATCCGGAGGGCGATCTCTCGCCATTCTCGCTGAGTGTACCGGAAGCTGCCCCCCAGCAGCAGGCTCTGGCTCGGCCCCTGCAGAGACCAGCGAAAGGAAGGTAAAAAGGTGCTAAAACCGTGACCGAGCGGAAGTTCCCCCCCGCCGTTCAGGGTGTATCGGCGGTACAGTAGGTCTTCATTGTCTGGTACGGGCGAGACGTTAGGCTTGTTGAGATGGTATACGGCGCCACCGAAGTACGCTCCTTGCCGGTCGCCGAAGGAAGCAAACCAGGCCAAGCCGGCGCTGACATCCAGGTATACATCTCCACTCATCCCGGAAAAACCTTCCTGGCTGGGGAGGCTACGGTCCAAATAGGCTTGGCGGGTACCCGGATCGACGAAGTACTGTTCCGAAAACCAAACTTTGTTTAAGTCAAATCCACGTTGACCGACACCTAACTGGGCCCCGCCGCTGAGGTAGTGAGCATTTCGTTTTCCCCTGCCATAACCGGCCAGTTGTTGCTGGTAACTAGCACTCACCAGGCCCTGGCTACGTACGTAGTCACTTGACCCAGCCTGATCGTGCTGGATCATTATCCCGAAGCCGGCAAAATTCCCCCGGTTGACGGGCCGGCGAATATCGGCCGCCGCGGCAACACTGCGGTAAGCCTCGTCGGTCGTCAGTCGGGTGTACAATTCCTGATAATTCAGTTGTAGTCGCAGCTGATCGTCCATTACCCCGGTAAGGGCCGGATTGGTAAGCAAAGGTGCGGCTCCCAGTTGCTTGAATAAAGCATCCTGCGCCCGCGCGATTGTACTCAACCCGAATGAAACCGTAAGCAGTAAAGCGGTAAAGAGATTATGCGTCGACAGGCCTTTCATATTATCTGATTAGCGTCGTTTGTCCGGATAGCAGTTCGCGCGAGCCATCCTCGTACTCCACTTCAACTTTGAAAATGTACACGCCGGCATCCAATTTATTTCCCTGGGGGTCAAGCCCGTCCCACCCAACGTCTTCGGCGTTGACCGGAAAATTCTGCCCGGTGTACAGCCATCCCCCCCAGCGGTCAAATACGGAGAACGACAGTACCGTGGTTCCCGGCCTACCGTGCACGAGCAAGCGATCGTTGAATCCGTCACCGTTAGGAGTAAAGGCGGTGGGCACCGCTACTTCCCGTATTTTACGTACCCGGATACGAACCATATCTTCCGCCGTGCATCCATTACCGTCCACGATAGACAAGCGGTAATCGATCTCGTACTCCGGCCGGGCTATCGGGGTAACGCAGTCCCGGCAGCTTAGGGTGCTGTCGTAACTTGCCGACCAGGCATAATCCAAATCGCCGCGGCCGCCAATCACCCGCGAAGTCAGCGCCAGGCTGTCTCCAAAGACGATTTCTTGGTCGGGACCCAGATCCACGGAGAAAGCCGGACCGTCCTCAATATCGACGTCTCGTTCAATGGTACAGCCTACCTGATCGCGTACGTAGACGACGTATTGGCCGCCACCGAGTCCGTTAAAGGTAGATGCCTCGGAATACCGCTGGTCGTCCAGGCTGAATTCGAGGGGGGACTGACCGCCCGCGGCGGTAACGTCGATCCGGCCATTGTACTCCCCTCCGCAGACCGGTCCCTGACTGCTTATGTCCACCGTGATCTGTTCCGGTGCGGCAATTTCGTAGCTGGCTTCCTGCGTACACCCGCCCGCGTCGGTTACCGTAAGCGAATAGGTGTCGGGCCCCAGGTTGTTGATGGCCGACGTAGTTGCCCCGGTGGACCATTGGAAAAGATACGAGCCATTACCACCCATTGGGGTGATGTCAAGACTGGCATCGCTGGCCCCGAAACAGCTGATGGGTAAAAGCGATTCTTCCAACCGCAACAGCTCGGGCCCGGGCACCGTGAGCACCGTATCCAGGGTGCAGCCTATGGCATCCGTCACCGAAAGATTGTAATCGCCAGCGGGGCGATCCACCACGGCCGGACCCTCCGTAAAGCCTGTGTTGGCTCCCCACTCATAGGTGAAGGAAGACCCGTGGCGGTTTGAAGCGGACAAAACCCGCAACGAACCATCTCGCTGCCCGAAACAGGTTACCGGTACCGTCTCCAGGTCGATTAGCCACGGAACGTGCGTATCCGTAGTATAGCTTTCGGATCCCTTGCACCCTTCCGCATCCGTAAGGGTCACGGAGTAGGCCGTTTCGGGTTCCAAGGCGGTAATACGAGAGCCGTTTGCCCCGGTTGACCAGGCGTAACTGTAGAAACTACCCGGAGCCCGGGCTTCCAGGGTCCGTTCGCGAACGTCGCGGCACTCGTCCCCCTCCGCCAGGCTGATGGTGGGCTCGATATCGGGCCGGCTTTCCGTCGTAAAGTCAAAGGTGTAGACACAGCCGCTTCGGTCGGTGACTTCGACACTGTTTTGACCGGCTGGAAGACCGAAGGCCGTAGCCCCGGTTTCTCCGTTGCTCCACGAATAGCGGTAATCGTCGTTGCCACCCCGAGCCAGTACCGTAGCCTCATTTGTTGCCGTCCCGAAGCAACCCGGTACCTCATTAACAACGCGGGCGGATAGGGGAATTTCCGGCTGGTTGACAGCCCCCTCCGCATTGGCCACGCAGCCATTTGCGTCGGTTACGGTTACGGAGTACGTGCCGGCTGGTTGTTCGTCAAGGGTCGAATTGGTGGACCCGTCGCTCCAGCGGTAAGAGTAGGGTAGGGTGCCGCCCCCCACTACGGGTGTAATCTGACCGTCGATACCACCTCGGCAGCTGACATCGGTCGGGTTTAGTTGCAGGGTGAGCACGTCTGGGCTTGAGACAAATACGGTTTCAGTCGCGGTACAGTCCGCAGAGTCGGTAACGGTGACCGCGTAATTGCCGGAGAGAAGGCCGGTTACGCTCGAGCTGGTTCCGGCGACCCCTTCTGACCAGGTGTACCGGTAAGAGCCGTAACCGCCCGTCGATGATACGCTGATACCTCCATCGGATTCGCCGAAACAACTGACGCTGATTGAAGTGTCGACGCTGATGGACAACTGTTCCGGGGGGGTAAGGTCGTAGGAGAAAATTCTAGTACATCCATTCTCGGTGGAAACGGTCAGTTCGTACGTTCCTGCGGATAGGCCGGTAAGGTCCCGGGTGGTCGCCCCGGTACTCCACTGATATTCGCGCACCGGAGTAGCGGTTAGCGGCACGAGCGTGATGCTTCCGTTTGCTTCGCCGGTGCAGCCGTCGACAATCGTGGGCGCAAAGTCCACATCCGCAGCAAGCAGCTCGATTCGGTAATCCAGGCTTTTTTGGCATCCCAGCGCACTGGTCGCGGTCAGCGTGTAGATCGTGTCGGAGGTTGGGGAAATCACGGGATTCGGACAATCGAGACAACTAAACTCGCTACCCCCCCCACTCCAGGCGAAGGCAAGCGGGGGCTGATAGAGTAAGTCCACCGACCAGGAAGTCAATCGGCCGTCCAGCAAACCACTATTGTCGTTTACGATCAGCGCCCACTGCCCGTTGACATCCTCTCCCTGCAGCGCCTCCCAGTTCAGGCTCCCACCGGGGCTAAAGCAATCATTTACACGGTTGGTAGTCAGGCTGCCTCGGGGGGCTATGACAATCGTATTTCCCCCGGGTGCCATCAGTAGCACCTCTACACTACTCAGCGGCAGGTCGGCGCGAATATCCAGACATACGGATGGTAAAATGGAACCCGGCTGCCCTGGAAATGTAGCCGGAAGATGATCCGAGATCGTGAGATAGCTCGTATCCGATCGAATCAGCGGCATAATGGGTTTTGCCTCCCACCGGACGAGCGTATCGAAGCTGAAGGCATCCCGCAGGTCGACGGCAAGTTGTTGGCCGCCACATACTTGCGTATCGCGGGTAGGTAGGTTTTGCGGCGGAGCGCAGGTATAACAGTCCGTCTGAAACGGGGAGGCTACATCAACCCGGACGAGCGTGTCGTAGCTACAGCCGAAATCGTCTACCACGGTTAGTCGGTGGTTTGCGTATCCCCCGTTTGAAGGCTTGTAGACAACGCTGTCCGGGCTGTAAAATGCGAACTGCCCGTCATCCTCCCAACGGCTTTCGGTGATGGGCACGGTGAAGCTTTCGTCGGAAGGAACCAGGTCCTCGGAGAACGTGATGTTCCAGTCGTAAATCGTACCGTCGTCTTCCAGAAAATTATCGACCACATTGAGTGTCCACTGCCCGTTCATTTCACAGCCCGTGAGCCCATCGAAATTGTTATCCCTGGGTAAGTAGCTTCGATCGAAGGGGAGAATCGGGCGGGTATTGCCGGTGCCGGAATTACCCTTGATGTAGTCGTAGACGGACTCATCCGCCGCAGCGGTCCAGCAGTAGGTCTCCGCTTCCTCCGGGCCTGTATCGTCAACCTCACCGTAGCCGAAGCGGTAATTTATGGTCGATCCCCGAGCGTCGTCCTTGTTGAGCAGGGTCAGCCGTGTTCCGTCAGGGCATTCGATCCACATATCCAGGTCAGCTAAGTAGCTGTGTTCGATGGTCACGCATATTTCGGCGATGTCGTTGCCGGAGCTGATCCGCTGCCCGGGACTGAAGAGCTGGACGTCTAAGGAGGATGCATATACCTCGTCCTGGCGATCGGGTATGCTGATCTGCTCGGAGAATGTCTGCGTGGAGCTGAAGCTTATGGTCTGCGCGCTGGGCTGGTAAGCGTTTGGACCGGATTTGTCCGAACCGGTAAGTAGGGTAATGCTTTCACCCGGGCAGATGACAGGAACGTCCCGGTCCGGCTTGTCAAAACGTGGCGTCGGCGCTACTCTGATGCGCTGATTGATGCGATTGGCGTTCTGACACCCGCGGTCGTCGGTTACGAATACTTCGGCTACGTAGGCCCCGGGCTCGGTGTAGGCATAGGTAACCGTCTTTCCAGACAGGGCATCCCCGTTCTGAAAGGTCCACTCGAAGGTCGAATTTGCTTCGCTTTGAGTATATATCGCGCCGTTTTCTGGAAATGTCGCCTTGCCCGTCAGCGTAATCGGTTCGCCCACGCACACGTCGATGTAGCCATCGACGGTGGGGACGGCCGCCGGGATGCTGGAGCCGAGGTCGGCTACTATTGATTGACAGGCGATGATGCAGTTGATGTCGGCCCGCCAGCCGTTACCCGTCCCGGTGCTGACGAATTCAATGGTCAGACAGCCGCTGCGATTAGACGCCGTGGCGGCGAGGGACAAGCGATCCCCTACGTTCGACCGGTCAATCTGCCGAAGCGTATCGGCGGATGTACTCGTTCCATTAAAGATCGTCAGGGTTCCCTGGAAGTCGATCTCGGTGAAGTCGAGCTGGATGTGCGTGCCCTGGCTGTTTTCGTCGGCACACAAAGTGATTACCTGCCGGGTCCCACTGGGGACGTGTATGCCGGTCGTATCGCCGCTGTCCACAAAGAGGCCACCGCATCCGGTCACGGTTCCGCCGGTGTCCATCAGCACATTCTGTCCGGAAGCCAGACCGCAGCAGAACATGACCAGCCAAAAAACAAAACCAGCGGGGTAAACCTGCTTCATACTAAGGGAGTGCGGGATTAGGCAGCTATCTTTGGCGCAAACGAAAATCACGATGAAAGTATTGGACGGGAAGGCACTCGCCGCAACCATTAAGGACGAATTAAAGGCCGACGTGGATGCCATCCGACAGGCAGGAGGGAAGATACCACATCTGGCAGCAGTGCTCGTCGGGGAAGATCCGGCGAGTCAGGTGTATGTCCGCAATAAAGTTCGGTCCTGCGAGGAGGTAGGCTTCCGCAGCACCCTGGTACGTCGCCCCGCTACCATCACCCAGGAAGAGTTGCTTAAGGTCGTCCACGAACTCAATGACGATCCGGATATCGATGGTTTTATCGTCCAATTGCCCCTCCCCGGGCATCTCGACGAAGAGGCCGTCAATCTGGCCATTCACCCGCATAAGGACGTCGATGGCTTTACGCCCGTCAACGTGGGTAAGATGACCCTCGGACTGGATTGTTATCTACCTGCAACCCCCAATGGTATAATGGTTATGCTCGAGCGCTACGGCATCGAAACCAGCGGTAAAGAGGTGGTCGTTCTGGGACGTTCCAATATCGTCGGTACACCCATGACCATCCTGCTTAGCCGCAAGTCGGATCCCGGTAACGCAACGGTCACCATCTGTCATAGTCGCACCAAAAACCTCGCCGATCACTGCAGGCGGGCGGACATCCTGGTCGCGGCCATCGGTATACCCGAAATGGTAACCGCCGATATGGTCAAGGAAGGGGCCGTAATCATCGACGTTGGTATCAACCGCGTCGATGACAGCAGCAAGTCCAGAGGGTACCGGTTGGCCGGCGACGTGGACTACGATGCCGTCAGCGAGAAGGTCAGTGCCATCACCCCCGTTCCCGGAGGCGTCGGCCCCATGACCATTGTCAGCCTGATGATGAATACCCTGAAGGCCAGTAAGACTAAATGATTCCCTTCTCGCCGAGGTAACGCTCGGCGTCCAGTGCAGCCATACATCCGGTACCGGCCGCCGTTATCGCCTGGCGGTATACATGATCCGCGGCATCTCCACTTACGAATACGCCCTCCAGGTTGGTATGGGTGGAGTTCGGGTGGTGAATCAGGTAGCCGCTTTCTTCCATGTCGAGCTGCCCCTTGAATATCTTGGTATTCGGGATATGGCCGATGGCCACGAAGAAGCCGGCTACGGCGATCTCGGATACGGTGTCGGTTTCGTTATTCCGAATACGAACGCCAGTCACCTCACTTTCACCAAGAATCTCTTCGGTTTCCGTATTCCAGTGAATCTGGATGTTTTCCTGTTTTTTGACCCGCTCCTGCATGATGCTCGAGGCACGTAGCTCGTCGCGACGCACCAGCATGTGCACCTTCGGACAGAGGTTGCTAAGGTACAGGGCTTCCTCACAGGCAGAGTCCCCGCCACCGACGATGGCGACTTCCTTACCCCGGTAGAAGAAACCGTCGCAAACCGCGCAGGCACTTACACCATTGTTGGCCAGGCGTTGCTCACTCTCGAGTCCGAGCCAGCGGGCACTGGCACCGGTGGAAATAATGACCGAGTGGGCCGCTACCTCCTCGCCGCTTTCCGTGTAGATTTTTTTGACGTCGCCGTCCAGTTCGACCCGGTCGACCAGCTCGTACTTGATTTCCGTTCCGAAGCGCTCGGCCTGCTTTTTCAGGTCCTCCATCATTTGAGGGCCCATCACGCCGTCGGGGTAACCGGGGAAATTTTCTACATCCGTGGTGATCATCAGCTGCCCGCCGGGCTCTTTGCCGGTATACATTACCGGATTAAGATTGGCTCGTGCTGCATAAATAGCGGCGGTATATCCGGCCGGTCCGGAACCAATGATGACGGTTTTCAGGGGGTCTTGACCCATGGTAAAATTTGATTTTGGGGCGGCAAAAATAAGCTAATATGTTAACAAGCCGTTGGCGGTAGGGTTGTCCGGAAGCTTGGGCGGCGGAGCGCAGGTTCAGAAGAACCCATCGAGCGGACGGTAATCACCAACTCCCAGCTCTCCCAGGGTGATATCCATGATGCGGATGCGCTTCAGGGTGTGGACCCGGTAACCCAGGTGCTCGCACATGCGGCGAATCTGTCGATTCAGTCCCTGCGTCAGTACGATTCGGAAACGACGTTTACCCAGCCGCTGTACCTCACAGGGGTTAGTACGCGTTCCCAGGATTGGAACCCCCGCTGACATACGTTGAACGAAGCGATCGTCGAAGGGCCGGTCGACGGTCACGATGTATTCTTTTTCGTGTTCGTTCTCCGCTCGCAGTACTTCATTCACGACATCACCGTCGTTGGTCAATAGGATCAAACCGGTGGAAGCTTTGTCGAGGCGACCCACCGGAAAAATGCGCTCCGGATAGTTGAGGAAGTCGATAATGTTATCGGGGTCGCGGGGGTCCGTAGTACAGGTTACCCCGGCGGGCTTATGGAAGGCCAAGTAGACTTTTTCGGGCTTTTCGCCAATCGGTCGACCGTCGAGTTCGACCCGCTCCCCCTCCTCGACGCGGTTCCCCTTTACGGCTACGTTCCCGTTGATGGTCAGCCTGCCGGCTTCGATCCAACGATCGGCTTCCCGCCGCGAACAGATGCCGGTAGCGGCTACGAATTTATTCAAGGATACGGACACATTTGCAAAGGTAAACGTGCGCGGACAATCATTCTGCCGATGAAGGCGCGTGGGTTGTCCGCCGGTATTATCTTTGTGCGCTGAAACCACGATAATATGCCAAAGTCGCTTACTTCCTTAGCCAACGAAAGCCGTGTCTGGATCTACGGCGCCGAGCGTGCCCTGACCAAGGATGAAACCAAACTGGTGCGCGAACGGGCTCAGGAGTTCGTCTCCCAGTGGGTAAGCCATAGTAAAGACCTGGCGGCCGGAGCCGATGTGCTGCATAATCGCTTTCTGGTATTGGCCGTAGACGAAACCCAGGCGGAGGCCAGCGGCTGCTCCATCGACGGAAGCGTCAACTTCGTCAAATCGCTGGGTGCCGAGATCGGGGTGGATTTCTTCAATCGCATGCGCTTCAGCTACCGCGATGAGAACGGCAAGATCCATACCGTCGGCCGCGAGGAGTTCAAGCTGCTTTATTCCCAGGGCCAGCTGAAAAACGACAGCATCGTTTTTGATCCCCTGGTGAAGGAACTGGGTGAACTGCGCCAGATCTTCGAACGGCCGCTAGAAGACAGCTGGCACAGCCGGATGGTATAATTTCCTCCTAAAGTATCCTTAATTCACGGCGCGCCGTACAACGAAACGCCGCCTTCATTCGCTCATACAGGTACCTAAACGCCTGTAAGGGGAATGACCGCGCTTCGACTTCTACTGTTTTGCCTCCTGGCCACGCTCGCCTCCGTCGTGGCTGCCCAGTCGGTGCAGGGCGTGGTGCGCAATGAGTACGACGAGCCCGTACCGTTTGCCAACGTGTATGTCCGCCAAACGAATAGCGGAACCGTCACGGACGACGCGGGACGGTACACCCTTAACTTTCGGGTGGATGGCGAATACGAAATCACCTTTTCCAGCCTGGGCTACGAAACCCGCAGCGTGCAGCTGGTGGTAGGCATGGAGGACCAGACCTACGATCTGCGACTCCAGACTTCCGGCGTTGAACTCGATGAGATTACGGTATCGGCATCCGGCAGGGATCCCGCATACGCGATTATTAAGGAGATGATTGCCCGCAAGGAGGCGCATCAGCGAGCGATCAGCCGGTACCGTACCGATGTATACGTGAAGGCCGTAGAAGAGGTGGAGGATCATTACGCACCGAAGGACCTTCCCGTTGAATCGGATCCATCCTCCACTCCTCCATTTATTTCGGAGGAAAAGTCCAGTCAGCAATTGCTCTCCCGCCTGAATATGGTAGAGATGCGCCTGGAACTCAGTTATGCCTTCCCGCGCAGTTACCGTGAAACAAGGCTGGGCTACGAACGATACGGGGATACACGCGGACTCTTTCTACCGGTTTTCGCTGAAACGGACTTCAATTTTTACCGTAATCTCGTAGCGCTGCCCGGTGTATCGCTAACCCCCGTTATCAGTCCGCTTTCCCAGACCTCCGTACTGACCTACGCTTTTGAGTTGCTGGACAGCGACGTCAATGGCGACCAGGTCGTCTATCGGATAAAGGTCACCCCACGGAAGGTCGGCAATAGCACGGTCAGTGGCACGCTCTACGTCAATGCCGAGGACTACACCATTAATCGACTGG
This sequence comes from Lewinella sp. IMCC34191, assembly GCF_003390935.1. Classification (GTDB taxonomy): domain Bacteria; phylum Bacteroidota; class Bacteroidia; order Chitinophagales; family Saprospiraceae; genus Neolewinella. The sequence continues at coordinate 801,505 of NZ_QNQZ01000001.1, forward strand.
AATTTGACCTGCCGGCCGGCGCGTTACTAGTTGCTGATGAATTCAACATTAGGCAACGCTACGACAGGACGGATGACGGACGCTGGTATATCGGCGAACAGGTTTTCAACTACCATACCCGACAGGGAAAGAAGAAAGACCTGCGGGGGTCGACCACGCTGAGCTACACGAACTTCCAACCCGACGTCGACTTCCCCGACGATTTCTTTGGCAACGAGGTAGCCTCGATTACCGCCGAAGCCTATGAGCGGGACAGCAGTTATTGGCAATCCGGCCGAACCGTGGCGCTGACGGAAGATGAAAGGCAGATGGTGCACCTGCGCGACAGCGTGAAGGCAGTAGTGACTTCGCCAGCCTACCGTGACAGCATGGAACGCCTGTATAATCGAATCACCCTACTTGAGCTGGCGTTGGATGGGATCGGATTTCAAAATTACCGCAAGGAACGACAGTGGTACGTCGCACCGGTGACGAGTCTCGTCGATCTCTCGCCGGTTGTCGGATGGCGCGTTGGCCCTTATGTTTCTACGTTCAAGCGTTTCCCGAGCGGGAAGGAACTTAGTCTATCGGGAAGCCTCAACCTCGGGCTTCGCAATATGGATATTCAGGGTAAAGTTTTTGCCTGGCACCGCTACGATCCATTCGAGTTAGGTGACATCTCGCTTTGGTTAGGCCGCGAGTTTGAGGCTTTTTACCCAAATGACGCATTTCTCAATCAGTTAAAGGCATCCAACTACTACCTAAAGGATAAGATTGATTTTGGGACACACCGCGAATTGGCAAACGGCCTGTATTTAAATGTCCATGCCTCCCTGGCGGATCGCCGCCCTATTACAGCTTATGAAACCGGCTCCATACTCGATGAGGTGATAACGGACGAAGACACGCCGGTAGATTTCGAGCGGTACCAGGCTTTCGTCACCGACATCAGCCTCCGCTACACCCCCTCCCAACGCTACATGCGGGAGCCCCGCCGTAAAGTCGTGCTGGGAAGTGATTGGCCCACTTTCGGATTGCTGTACCGACGCGGATGGGCGGATGCATTGTCCAGCGATATCCGATTCGATTACCTGCAATTATCCGTCGACCAGCAATTCGGTGTCGGCGCCCTCGGGCAGTCCAGCTACCGGATTGTTGCCGGAGGATTCACGAACACGGAAGATCTGCGTTTCGTGGATATCCGTCGTTTCCGGCAATCCGATCCTTTACTCTTATCGGACCCCCTGAGCACCTTCCAGGCGCTGAATACCAGTCTGGCAACCAGCGGACCCCATCTGGAATTTCACTACCTGCACCATTTCAGCGGAGCGCTCATCAATAACGTTCCCCTGCTCAAAAAGACCCGGATTCAGGCCGTAGCAGGTGCGGGCGCACTTTTCCTTAAAGACGATAGCTACCGATACCAGGAATTGCTTGCCGGTATGGAGCGAGTTTTCAAGGTAGGCGCACGCCGACGTCTGCGAGTCGGACTGTATGGCATCGCGGCCGACGACAACCAGTCGGGACAGGAAGTGACCTACAAGGTCAGCTTTGACCTCATCGATATCTGGCGCAAGGATTTTCGGTTCTAGGACCTAGCAAGCGTGTGTAAGCGTTTTTAAACGTCTTTATTCGACTATATACGTTTAGTTGACGATTAGCCATTAGTTACCGGTGCAAATTTGGTGGCTCACCAATACGCCAACCGTGCATTCATTCGCTAATCAAACGCAACTCATCGGCCGGGCCGGTCATGATCCGGAACTACTCACGCTCACGGACGGAACAGCTCGTAGCCTATTACGACTCTACCAGAATGGTCGCTCCATCGGGGGGAACGACCATCCACAGGTACATCATTTGGTTGCCTGGTCCGCCGTAGCCCGGCAATTGCACGCCCGGGTAAGGCGGGGCGATAGACTCCTCGTGCAGGGTAAGCTGCTTTACCGTCGGTTTGAGTGTAAAGGACTGACGCAGGTCCGTGCGGAGATCCACGTTGAAAGTTTTGCCGTGCTGGATCAACGCCGACAGCAAGATCTGAGCGCCGTCGCCGAAGGGTTGCCATCAACTTACGGCCGTGATGAATAATGTCCGTTTGATTGGCCGGGTAGTATACGCTCCACGGTACTACTGCACGGCAGACGCCCGGGACCTTGTCCGTTTCGATGTGGCCAGTACCGACCGTGCCGGCCGAACCACGCAGCATCGCTGTGTAGCTTGGGGTAATCTGGGATTACAACTGTACGACCGGATCCGAAAGGAACAACTGTTGATGGTTACCGGTACCCTGCGCTACCGGTCCGGTAAGCCGGGAAAATCCAGTTACGTCGAATTAAATCGTTTCCTATTGCTCAATGACGGATATAGGGAAGCTGCTACCGGGCTGCCAAAAGACGTTTGTCACGCAAGCGGATGACCATGCTGATCAAAAGGCCAATCATCATACTCAGCGATCCGAACCAGAAAAGGTTGATCCCGGGAAATTCGATGGCCTGGATGGTAATGTAGTCCGTGCGATAGCTGCGGGGAGCGACGGCCAACGGTATGGCGAGCGGTTCCTGTGGTTGAACTTTGGCGACCCGCAAAGTAGCTTCGTTCGTCTCCGGATTAAGGCTCGAGAGATGGGCGTACAAACCGAGGCTTCGGATCTCATCGCGCACGCCGCTGGGCTGATTTCCCCGGATCAGGAACACGGGTTGCATCGTTTCACCATCGGCTTCGAGTAAAGCACTGACCCATATGTCGCCATCCTGGGCACGGAAGTGATCAATCTTCGGTTGGGATATGAATTGTTGGAAGGTGATGCGCTGTCCGTCGACGGTGAAGCTGCTGCCCGGCTCGAGCACAAATTCGTCATAGTCCAGATCGGCGTCCTTGACCAGCAGCCGTTCGAAAACACGTTCGTCGATCTTTACCCGGAAATTTATATCGTTTATCTGCGCGGGGTAGTGGTACAGTAATCCTTCCCTCAACACGATGGCAACGGACGCCGTACTGTCGTAATTCGCTATACCGCCACTACGACTCACCCTGACTTCGGCTCCTAGTCCGATATCTCCGGGTTCGAAGGTGTATTCCGGATGATTTATCTGCCGGCGAAAATCCGTTAGCTCGACCGAATAGGTGTAGATGATGGAACTGTTGCGCTGGGGGATGGCTACCGTATCCCGAAAGGATTCCCGCTGTCCAACAACGAGCGGCATTATCCGGTACTGCAGGCTGTCTTCCGTTTCCTGGCGAACTTTAACGCTCTGCTCTTCCGGGGGTAATCCCATGATCACGGTAAATATGTCCCGGTCCCAATAGTGCTTCGTGCTGGGATTGGTGATGGCGACGTTCTCGAATCCCTTGTCGTAGAGCACGTTGGGTTCTAGTTGGAAGGTTTCTACGATCTTCCCCTCCTCGTCCATTCGCTGGTAGTCAACGAAGTAAGTTCGATTAAGGCCGTCGATGGTATCGCCTCGGAAGGTGATCAGGTAGTCCTCCATGCTCAGAGGACCGTTTTCGTAGAGACGCAGCGTCGTACGGGCCATTTCCTCATCCTCCGTCAGCCCTTCCATCAGAAACTGGTTTTTCGAGATAATCCGCTTGTTGCCCGAGCTGGCCATTATCCCGATCAGCATGATGCCGAAGCCGATGTGGCTCACCACGCTGCCGGCAACCTTCGGATCTTTTCGGATGAAGAATAGCACGTAATCCAGATTGGACCAGACCGCGAACCAGCCGGCGAAGATCATCGCTTTGTACACGAAGTTGGGTGCCTGAATCCAGAGGAGTGTCAGGAAAGTCAGCACGGCGGAGGCCAGTATGGCAATACCGGCGTGAATAGCGAAATACCGGAAGTGCTGACTGAAGTTGCGCTCCCGCCAACGCAGGAATTGGGCCACACCGCTCATTAGTCCGATAAAGATGCCGATCCAGATCTGGAAGCGGTTGTGGTGGGCTTCCGGATCGGTCAGGGTCAGGCCTTCGTATACGGGGTCTATCCAGGCCCGGATCTCGTTGTACACGGGTAAACTGGTCGAGCCCGTGATCAGGATGGCGGACATGAACAGGGTCAGACTTCCGATGAACATCCAGAACTCGCGGCTGCTCGTTGCTTCCTCCTTCTCGGGGACGGGTATGTGCGACCATCGCCAGATCATCAGTCCGATGCTGAGCACTACGTAGAAGACCAGGAAGAATAGCAGTTGAGTTTCCAGCCCCATCTCCGTAAACGCGTGTACGCTGGTGTCACCCAGGACACCGGAGCGGGTCAGGAACGTGCTGTAAACGATGAGCACGAAAGTGCCGAGATAAAACATGTAGGTAGCGCGGATGCCCTGCCCGGTAGCGCGACTGATCAGGTTGGTATGGATGCCGGCCACCAGCATCAGCCAGGGAACGAGGCTGGTGTTTTCGACCGGGTCCCAGGCCCAGTAGCCCCCGAAGTTAAGCGCTTCGTAGGCCCAGGCGGCGCCCATGAGAATTCCGATGCCGAGAATACCCGCGCTAAACAAACTCCACTGCAGGCCCGGGCGCAACCACTCGCGGTGGCGACCCGTCCACAGTCCCGCTACGGCGTACGCGAAGGGAACGACCGTGCTGGCAAAACCGAGGAAGAGGGTAGGGGGGTGAATCGTCATCCAGTAGTTCTGCAAACTCGGATTCAGCCCGTTACCGCGTAGCAGGGAAACATAATCGGCCTGCTGAAAGATGGGCGCATTGACCGTTTCCCGTAGTAACAACATCGGGTTGGAGCCAAACTTGAGTATAAAGTCCCCGAAACCGAAGTGGACACCCAACAGCATGGAGACGATCACGACCTGCACGGAGCAGATGACCGCCATAACCGGTTTCTCCCAGCTGCGTGCCGTCACCATCAGAACGTAGCCAAGGATAACGTGCCAGAAAGTCCAAAGTAAAAAGCTTCCTTCCTGCCCCTCCCAGAAGGCGGAGAAGATGTATCGCTGTTGCAGCTGACCGTCGACGTGCGCCGTTACGTACTGGTACTCGTAGTACTGATTCAGCATCGCAAAGAAGATGCAGCCGATCACGGTAAACACCGCCGCGCCGTGCGCTAAAAAGGACAGCTGACCAAGGCGCTGCCACGATCGGCTACGCAAGACTTCCTCCCGATACTGGGTAGCCAGGAAATAGCTGACCATACTCAGGATGCCCGCGAAAAAGGCGAGCAAAATGGCGAAGTGACCGATGTACCGCGGACCGAGGTGCTCGTTGATGTACTGAATTTCCTCCATGTAGGCTTAGCTCTCGGTGAGGCTGTTGATCATTTCCTCCTGGTCCTTGTACTTGCTCGGACACTTCATCTGAATATCACTGGCGATGAATTTGTCGTCTTTCATCCGGCCGGTAAGTACGATGCTCTCACTCATTTCGAAGTCCTGGGGCTTACCCATGAGAAGGATTACCTCCCGTTCGGTACCTGCCAGGTCTTCCAGGAAAAAGCTGAAGTAATTCGGATCCGTTAGCGGGTCGTAGATCGTCGGCTTATCCTTCACGTAGGTGCCTACGAGTTGCACCTTGCTGCCACTCTCCGCCGCTTTGGCGAAGTTGGCATATTCGCTGGTCGCATTGCCGGTCTGGAACAGCAGCACGACGGCGACAACGACCAACAGGATAGCAAGTAGATACGATTTCTTCATGGGGCCCGAAGCTTAGAGGAGGTGTCCTAAAGAAACGCTAAGGTAGGTGGACCGTTGCGCGGTCAGGTCAATGTTCGGTCATATGCGTAGCGTCCCGCTGCGAATAGCTTTTCGACGACCAATTGTCAGAACCGCCCGCTGAATAACGGGGACCAACGGACCGGACGGCGCAACAAATGCGGCGAATGCGTATTTTGCTACAAGCCATTGTAAACTAAGAAGGTATGTCTTTCCGCCACCAACCCATTATTGCGCTGATCGTCGCTTTATCGGTCTCCCAACTCACGAGCGCCCAGAGCAGCGTCAAAGAATTTCGGCTGGGGGGCAGTGCCCAGATTTTGAACGAGGAATGTATACGCCTGACGCCGGAAACGCCCTACGTCAGCGGTTCGGCCTGGTTCCAGAACCCGATGGACCTGGAATATCCCTTTGAACTGACCGTGGACCTGGTGCTCGGCGAGAACGACGAGCTGGGAGCTGACGGTATCGTCTTCGTCTTCCATCCATCGATGCAAACGGGCTACCGGGGAGAGGGGATGGGGTTCGCCGGCCTGTATCCGTCCCTCGGCATTGAATTTGACACCTACCAGAATTACCATCTGGGCGATCCCGCCGCCGACCATGTAGCCATCATGCCCCACGGCCAGGCCCACCACGCGCGAAGCATGGTAGGCCCGATCGAGCTGCCCAACCTGGAGAACGGAGCCAAGCGACCGCTGACGATTGCCTGGAACCCCGGTACCCAGACCCTGCAGGTTTCATTAGATGGAAATACGGTAGCCACCTACCAGGGCGACATCATCAACGACATCTTCGGGGGAAACTCAAAAGTCTACTGGGGAGCAACCGCGGCCACCGGCCGGAAGATCAACTACCAGGACGTCTGCATTCGGAAGCTGGTATACGCGATGGTGGACTAAGCTATTGACGCTCGGCCAGACCGTCGCCGTCCGTATATCTGCGACCTGACCAACTTGCCAGTACGTGCCGTGAGGGTTGCCGTTGTCGTCTAACATGACGTAGGAGAAAGATAGGTCCTCTATACCGCTGTCTTCGACGCACCCTGAAATGACGCCTAAAATAGTCCAGTAGCCACCCCTGGCATCTTCGTTTACCTTTTCGGTGAATACCGTAAATCTGCATCCTTTACCCACCAGGAAACTACCCTTATTTTCGATGTAACCTCCATCGCCGAATTCGGTTAACAGGTCTACTTGAAAGTTTTGGCTTTGATTAGAGAAAGTAAATTGCTGGGTACGAATGGTGTCACCGATAATGAACGGGTCGTCATCGAGAGAGGAGGCAGTGACGGTAACCGGACTGGAGAAAAATACACCTGTAATATCTGGAGGATTGTTTCCGCCATTAATGGGTTGCCCGAGATCCTCAACCGCCTGCAGCACCTGTTCCGGTACAAGGTCACGTATTTCGCTGGTAAGACCCCTTTCATCCGTTTGGGGACCTTCCGAATCCTTCGTACACGAAAAGGTCACAAGTAAGGTAGCCAAGATCGCTACGCGATAAATTAAATGACACATAAGATGAGAATTAAATGGTTTGTACCTCCGCAATAGCGCGGTGTTTGAAATCGATAATTCCACCAAAGCCTATTCGTAACCTGTCTACGTCGGATATAATTTCTGCACTCCGTATCACCGTCGAATTACATCTTCCATCAGGGTGTCTCGTCCTTATATTCACTAGCTTTCCCTAGCGAAAGCTGGAGTTGTTCGCGTCCATCTTTTACTTAAGTCGAAACCCCGGTGAACCTGGCTGAACTATCCGTAAGTCTACAATCCGCGCTACTACTGGCCGAAATATGCTTTTGCGGATTATTCGGGCTGTTACTACTTCGACGTTCACTGCTTACTCCTCGCTGTGCGCCCCGGTGGTTAGCTGTGACCCTCTTTTTATCCGCCCTCTACCTGGTGCCCTGGGCCGCCGGTCATTTGGGATGGTACGCCCGCGACGGGTACCGTGAATTTCTCTTTTACGCACCCTTTCACCAATTGCTACTGATCGGACCATGCATTTATCTATATGTCAGTACGTTATTAAACTCAAGACAGGGTGTTCCGCGCCGGCGGTGGTGGCATTTCTTGCCCGCTGCCCTCTACCTGGCCTATAGCCTGCTTATGTGTATCGCTGACCTCCTCGTACTAGACACCCCGTACTTTTACGCGGACGGCCGGGATCGCGATCTGGACTCGTGGTACCAGATCGTCGGTTTGCTGAGTTTGATTGTTTACACTGGTTTATCCATTTCCCGTTATCGGCTATACCGGCGCGACATTGTTCTGGAAGTCAGCTATGCCGATGCCGTTACCTACAGGTGGGTCCGCCAGTATTTAGTTATTCTGTTGTTCTTGGTTGGCTTGCGACTGGTTTTCCTGGTCGCCTATCCCGAATTCGGTGCCTTCGGCCCCATGTTCTGGTATTACCTGATCTTCGGACTGGTCAGTAGCGCGGTCGGACTAGCCGGCTACACCGAGGCCGTCCGCCGGGAGGTATCGCGATCCCTGGCCGTCCCGATGATCGCGGACGACCTGGACGCCGATCCATCCTCTTCGGGCACTTACCCCGACATCGATGCGGTCGACCTGCAACGGTGGAAACCCGACCTGCTTGCCCTTATGGAGCGGGAACTGGCGTTTCGCGATCCTGGTCTCTCGTTATCCGACCTGGCGGGCAGAATGGATTTAAGCCGTCGACAAACCTCCGCCCTCATCAACCGGGAATTCGGGCAAAACTTTAACGACTTCGTCAATAGCTATCGCGTGCGAGCCGTCCGCCATTCGCTTGCCGCTGAAGAACACGTCGACCGCACGCTGCTGGGGGTGGCCCTGGACGCTGGCTTTAATTCTAAGACTACCTTCAACCGTGTCTTCAAGCGGGAAACGGGACAAACACCCCGACAATACGTGGCATCCTTGCCCAAAACATAGTGCCAAATCGTGCGACGGGGCGCAGGTATGAGCCTTATTCAGGTACTTGGTAGCTTATGAGAATTCGATCCTTGTTCCGATTCCTGTTGCTGTGCTTTCCCCTGACCCTCTTCGGTCAGGCCGATCCGTTTCCCCCCGCTTGGGCAGACTCGTTGCGTGTGTTGCTGCGGGCGGATGTTCCGGAAGGCGGACCGGGCGGAGCACTCGGTATCGTACACCGGGGCGAAGTCATCTTTGAAGATTATGCCGGACTGGCCGATCTGGAAGCGGAGGCACCCATTGGGCCGGCTACCCGTTTCAACATCGCCTCCAATGCCAAGCAATTTACCGCCCTGTGTGTGCTCCGCTTGGCCGAGGAAGGCAAACTGGATTTACAAGATGATATTCGGGATTATTTGCCAGAATTGCTGCCGAATATCGACACGGCGCTCCCTATAGAAAATCTATTAACGCACACCAGCGGCATTCGGGACGTATACAATCTCTAGTCCTTGCAGGGCATCACCTGGTGGCGTACTACGCTGTCGAACGATGATGCCTACCGACTACTTCTCCGGCAAACGGCGCTGAACTTCGAACCCGGACAGCAGTACCTCTACAGCAATTCTAATTACCTGTTACTTACCAAGCTGGTGGAGGTAATTACCGGTGCGCCGTTTGTTGACTACGCGGGTCGACTATTCGCCGATCTCGGCATGCACCAAACGGCCTTTCTCTCCGATCATCGGCTAGCCATATCCGAGCTGGCCCGACCGTATTTCAACTTCGATACCTGGCAAAGCTATGAGTGGCTCAGTGACCTCCACGGCGACGGGGCGCTCCTGACAACACTGCCAGATCAGCTTCGCTACGAGCAACTTCGCTCCAATCCCAATTTGCTTCGTGGTCCAATTGCCCGATCCGTCATTCGAAGTAAGGGCCTGCCCTGGCCGAATGCAGGGACGTATGGCTTCGGCACCGAGTTTGCCGACTACCGCGGACAACCGGTCAATTTCCATAACGGCAGCACGGGCGCGTGGAAGGCCACGGTCCTCCGCTTCCCGGACCTCGATCTGGCAATAGTAGTCATGAACAACAGCGGTAAATTCTTTACCTACGATCTTGCCCGCGACGTAGCCGATGTACTGCTGGCCCCCATCCTGAAGCGCAACCGCTACCAGACCGTTCCCGAGCCAAACTTCCAGCCGGTTGCTAACCTAAGCCCCGCGGGCGTATATGGTGCCACGGAGGGATATGCTATCCGGGTCGAAGCAGGTTCCGGCGACACGCTTATTCTGCACCGCTTCGGCCGGCCGGATATCCGCCTCGAACCCTTTGGTGAAGGGATTTATCGGCAGGTCACCGACTCCACCTTTTACCAGACGTTTGACGCTGATCCCAGCGGACGGAAACGAATAACGCTATACCATCATAGTCACGCGCCGTATTCCCTGTTGAAGACGGAAGTACCGGCGGGAAGAACTGGATGCATGGATTCATTACTCGGACAAACGTTCATGAGCTCGGAAACGGGGGTCGAACTCAATGTATCCACCGGTGGTGATGGCTTGATGCTCGTCCTGGCCAAGGACACCCTTACCGTCGACACTTTCACCGAGCGGATATGGGTCACCCAGCCATATACCATCCGGGTAGAGAGCGAACGGGATGAACCCATACTCTACCTGTTTGATGACCGGCTGCGGTGGATACGCTTCGATCGGGTAGAAGATTAAGGGCGTTTAACGCCCGGCGTCCTGGTACATTTCTCGCAGGTAGCGATAGCGAGGTTCCGCTTCGAAGGGTTTGGCCTCGCTGTCCTGATCGAGAATCATGACTTCGGGCGTCTTTCCCTCTGACAGGCGTGGCCATTCGGGAAGCTCCTGACCATTCGGGTCGCCGGTTTTGATGAAATTGGCGAGATAGGCCATCATCGTGGAAGCCGTTCTCCGGTCCGCTTCCTGCCAGTCATATCCGTCGGATACGTCCAGGCTATTCATGAAGTATTCAATGTCGGTGGCGTGCGCCGCACCGGGCATTTCCATTGGATTTTCCTGCCCCTTGAGCTGCGGCCGGATGCGGTCGAAGCGGTAGCGGTAAACCGGTTGATCGCTATTCTGGCGGTGCAAATCCGCCCAGTTCCAGGTGCCGAGAACGATCCAGGTATCCGACGCCAATTCGATGGCAGAGCGGGTGGGCTGGTCGGCAGCGTAGTACTGCATCAATTGGTCGGCGTTGTCTGGGAATTGCTCGCGAACCTGCTTGCGGAAAGCATCCGCGGTTTCGGGAAAGCGTCCCCAGGGGCGTTCCGTGCTCGTCCAGCCGGTCATCAGGGGGACCTGTGCCTGTTGACCCTCCTGAAAGGTGATTAAGGGCTCTTCTTGCAAAAACCGGCCGTCCACCACGACGGGTGGTCCGCCCATCTGGCTATCATTGAAGGCCTCGTAAATGTCACGGGTGGATGCCGCGCGTAGTTCGGCTATGGAGGCAATTCCAGCGGCTGCCAGCCATTTCTCGCCCCAGCTTTCTCCCACCTCCAGAGCGGCGGTCGGCCGTTCGGGATTCACTACGCTTCCACTTTGGCCGACTACCCCCGCCAGCAGGTCGCGCGCGAGGGGTGAAATCATCTGTGCGCTGACGGACATGGATCCGGCGCTTTCTCCGGCGATGGTGATGCGGTCCGGGTCACCACCGAAGGCTTCGATGTTATCGTGCACCCACTGGATGGCTGCAGCCTGGTCCATGAGTCCGTAATTGCCCGATCCACCGTAGTCCGATTCGGCCGAAAGCTCCGGGTGGGCCAGAAAGCCGAAGATGTTCAGGCGGTAATTCGGGGTCACGACGACGATGCCTTCCTCGGCTAGTTTTTCGCCGTCGTAGCGCCGCTCGTCGCCCGAACCGGCCTGGAATCCACCGCCGTAGAAGTACACGAGGACGGGAAGTCCTTTCTCCTCGCTTTTAGTTGGTGTCCACACGTTCAGATAGAGGCAGTCTTCGCTCACCGAAGGCGAACGGAACCGCATATCGGAGTAGACGTACCGTTGCACCGGCCGTGGACCGAATTCCTTAGCCATGCGGACACCGTCCCAGTCCGCTGCGGGCTGCGGTGGTTGCCAGCGCAGATCGGCTACCGGCGGGGCGGCAAAGGGAATGCCGAGGTAGGATTGGATGCCGGTGCGGGTACTGTAGCTGCCCTCGAGGGTGCCGCTCGCTACTTGTGTCTGCACCGGGAACCCAAAGGCTATTTTATCCTGCGCTCCGCCGCGAAAAGGAGCACATACGAGCAGGGCAAAAAGAAGGAGGGTATATATGTATTGCATAGGTTTGTCGACTTCGATGAAAGGTAACGAATACCTGCGATACCGGTAAGGAAGGTTACGTCACCGGCGAGTGATAACTTAGGCGCCAAGAACATTCCCATGCGCGCCACCTTTCACCTGCTCCTTTTCCTTTCGCTCAACCTTTCCCTTATGGCCCAGGATCGCATCACCGGCTCCCTCGACGCTACCCGATCCGAAGTGCTGGCGGCAAACGGAATGGTCGCTACCAGCCATCCGCTGGCTACGCAGATCGGTCTGGATGTCCTCAAGCAGGGGGGAAACGCCATCGATGCGGCCATCGCGGCCAATGCGGCATTGGGTCTTATGGAACCTACCGGCTGCGGGGTCGGCGGCGATCTTTTCGCGATCGTCTGGGATGCCGGGACGCAGCAGGTTTACGGACTCAACGCCAGCGGCCGCTCCCCCAAGAATATGACGCTGGCCGATCTGAAAGCGAAAGGTTTGGACAAAATCCCTTCACTGGGGCCGCTCCCGGTCAGCGTACCCGGTGCCGTCGATGGGTGGTTCAGCCTGCACGAGCGCTTCGGTTCGGTGCCCATGGCCGACCTGCTGGCACCGGCCATCCAGTACGCCGAGGAAGGTTTTCCCCTCACCCAACTCATTGCCTGGTACATGCAGCGATCGGTGCCGATGTACATCGATCGGGGCTTCCCCAACGTGGAAGACACGTATATGGGACAGAACGGCGGCGTACTGCCCGACGAAGGCGATATCTATCGTAATCCCTTCCTGGCCAGTACCTACCGGCGCATCGCGCAGGGCGGACGGGATGCCTTTTACCAGGGCGAGATAGCGGAGACGATCACGAATTTCATCCAGCAGCAGGGCGGTTACCTGTCCGAAGCGGATCTCGCCGATCACCACTCGGAATGGGTGGATCCCGTGTCGGTGAATTACCGCGGGTACGACGTCTGGGAGCTGCCCCCGAATGGCCAGGGCATTGCCGCCCTACAGATGCTGGCCATTCTGGAAGGCTACGACTTTAAAAATATCCCGTTCGGCAGCGCGGAACATTTGCACCTGTTCACCGAAGCCAAGAAGCTGGCCTTCGAGGATCGTGCGAAGTATTACGCGGATATGGACTTCGCCATTGTTCCCGTTGACGAGTTAATTAGCGAGACTTACGCGGAAGATCGACGGGCACAGATCGGGGACAAAGCCAAGGTGTACGACGCCGGCGAAATCAGCGCCGGTGAGACGATCTACCTAACCACTGCCGATAAGGACGGCAATATGGTCTCGCTGATCCAGAGTAACTACCGGGGAATGGGTTCCGGGATGGTGCCGCCAGGACTCGGATTCATGCTCCAGGACCGTGGCGAACTGTTCACGCTCGAAGAGGGCAAGGCAAACACCTACGAACCGGGCAAGCGGCCGTTTCACACGATTATCCCGGCCTTCATCAGCAAAGATGGTCAACCCTGGGTCAGCTTCGGCGTGATGGGCGGCGACTTTCAGCCCCAGGGCCATACCCAGATCGTCATGAACCTAATCGACTACGGCATGAACCTGCAGGAAGCCGGCGATGCCGCCCGCTGGGACCACACCGGCGGGTCTTCCCCGACCGGCGATGCACCCGGGCCGGGGCAGATACGCGTCGAATCGGGCATCCCCTACGAGACCATCCGCGGGCTTATCGATCGGGGCCACTCCGTCGGCTTCACCCGCGACGGCTATGGTGGCTACCAGGCGATCCTGCGGGACCCAGAAAACAACGTCTACCACGGCGCTTCGGAGAGCCGGAAGGACGGGCAGGCGGCGGGGTATTAGAATGGGTTGCTGGGTGCTGGGTGGTGGGTGCTGGTTGCTGGTGATACCATCTCGGCATGTATCGCACTAAGGCTGGTGGGGTAGCACGGGAGCACGTTACCTCGGGCTAGAAGTCCTCGACCTTGGCACGAACGCTACCGCGTCAAATACTGGCTCCGGTTCTTATCCAAATCGCGGAAGAAGGGATCGGTCATGTCCACCACGAAGCGGATGGCTTCGCCGGTCGACTTCATCTCAGGACCGAGCTGCTTATCCACGTTCGGGAACTTGTTGAAGCTGAAGACCGGCACCTTGATCGCGTAGCCGCTGGGCTGCGGGTTAATGTCGAAGTCCTTCAGTTTGTGGCTGCCCAGCATCACCTTGGTGGCAATGTTGAGGTAGGGTACTTTATAAGCCTTGGCGATGAAGGGCGTGGTACGCGAAGCGCGCGGGTTGGCCTCGATGACGTAGACCTTCTCCTCGCCGGTTTCCCGGTCGGTACGTATGGCAAACTGTACGTTGAGCAAGCCTTTGATCTTCAGGGCGAAGGCCAGCTTTTCGGCGTACTCCCGCATTAGGTTGACGGCCGATACGCTGAGGGAGTAAGTCGGCAGCACCGCGCTGGAGTCACCGGAGTGGATGCCCGCCGGCTCGATGTGTTCCATGATGCCCATGATGTGGACTTCGTCTCCGTCGCAGATGGCATCGATCTCGGCCTCCTTGGCGCGGTCGAGGAAGTGGTCGACCAGTACCTCGTCGTCGGGAGCCTTTTTAAAGATGGAGAGTACGTGTCGCTCCAGTTCCGCATCATTGATGACGATCCGCATGTCCTGACCGCCAAGTACGTAACTCGGGCGAACGAGCACGGGGTACTTCACGCGGTTAGCTACCTCGAGCGCTTCGTCTGCATCCTTGGCCGTTCCGAAGTCGGGGTAGGGGATGTCCAGGTCCTTAAGTAGGCTGGAGAAACGGCCGCGGTCTTCGGCGAGATCGAGGGCTTCGTACTTGGAACCGACAATGTTGACGCCCCGGTTGGTGAGTTCCTCCGCCAATTTCAGCGCCGTCTGGCCACCAAGCTGGACGATGACACCTTCGGGTTTTTCGAGTTCGATGATCTCCCAGAGGTGCTCCCAGAAGACCGGCTCGAAGTACAGTTTGTCGGCCGTATCGAAATCGGTGGATACCGTCTCCGGGTTGCAATTCACCATAATGGCTTCGTAGCCGGCTTCCTGCACTGCTTTAAGTCCGTGAACGCAACAGTAGTCGAACTCAATGCCCTGGCCGATCCGGTTTGGACCCGAACCGAGCACGATGATCTTCTTTTTGTCCGATACTTCGCTCTCGTTCTCCCCGTCGAAAGTAGAATAGAAGTATGGGGTGTGGGATTCGAATTCCGCGGCGCAGGTATCCACCATTTTGTAGGTGCGGCGGATGCCTAGCTTGTAGCGTTGCTGGGTAACGGCTTCCTCGTCTACCCGCAGCAGGTAAGCGATCTGCATATCGGAGTAACCGACTTCCTTCAGCGTGCGGAAGAGATCCTCCGGCAGGTCCTCGGGTACGTTATACTTGAGGACCTCGGCGTCGTAGTCCACCAGCCGCTTAATCTGGTTAATGAACCAGGGATCGATCTTGGTCAGCTTCTGAATGGTCTTGCGGGGTACCCCCAGTCGGAGGGCATCCTTCAGACGGAAGAGCCGGTCTTCGCTGACATTCTCCAGTCGATGCAGGATATCATCGGTTTTGATCCACTCCTTCATGTCGGAGCCCAGTCCGCCGCGGCCGTTTTCCAGCGACTGGCAGGCCTTCTGCAGCGCTTCCAGGAAGTTGCGGCCGATGCCCATGACCTCGCCGACGGACTTCATCTGCAGGCCTAGCCTATGGTCGGCCCCGGGGAATTTGTTGAAGTTCCACCGCGGGATCTTGACGATGACGTAGTCCAGCGTCGGCTCGAAGAAGGCCGAGGTCGTCTTCGTGATCTGGTTCTTTAGCTCGTCCAACCGGTAGCCCAGCGCGAGCTTGGCGGCGATCTTGGCGATCGGGTAACCCGTAGCCTTGGACGCCAGCGCCGAGGAGCGGCTTACCCGCGGGTTGATCTCGATGACGATAAGCTCCTCCGTCTCCGGGTTCTGACTGAATTGGATGTTACAGCCGCCGGCGAAGTTACCCATCGAGCGCATGGCCAGGATGGCCTGATTACGCATGTCCTGGTATGCGGTATCGGATAGCGTCATGGCCGGGGCAACGGTGATGGAGTCGCCGGTGTGGATACCCATCGGATCGAAGTTCTCGACCGTACAGATGATCACCACATTATCGGCCGAGTCACGGAGCAGCTCGAGCTCGAATTCCTTCCACCCAAGCACGGCTTTATCGATCAGCACCTCGTGCGTAGGGCTGGCGTCCAGACCGCGCCGAAGCATCTCCGGGTATTCGTCTTCATTGAAGCAGAATCCGCCCCCGAAACCACCGAGCGTGTAGCTGGGCCGGATCACCAGCGGAAATCCGATTTCCTGTGCCGCTTCCATACCTTCCAGGAAGGAGTTGGCGATCATGGCCGGGGCACATTTCAGTCCGATCTCTTCCATGTGCTTGCGGAAAAGCTCGCGGTTTTCGGCCAACTCGATCGCTTCCAGGTCGACGCCGATGAGGCGGATGTTGTATTTGTCCCACAGGCCTACCTCTCCACACTCAATGGCCAGGTTCAGCGCGCTCTGTCCGCCCATGGTGGGCAGTACGGCATCGATCTGGGGCTGTTCCTTCAGCACTTGCTCGACGTGCTCGATGTCCAGCGGCAGCAGGTATACATTGTCGGCCGTCATCGGGTCGGTCATGATCGTGGCCGGGTTGGGGTTGATGATCGTGACCTCGATACCTTCTTCCCGCAGGCTGCGACTGGCCTGGGTTCCGGAATAATCGAATTCACAGGCCTGACCAATAATGATGGGTCCGGACCCGATAATGAGTACCGATTTTATACTAGTGTCCTTTGGCATGGGGGAGAGCGTGGTTCAAAATTCGGGCAAAGATAAGACGACGCAACGCAAATAGGGCGGCGGAGCGCAGGAAAGAAGCAACCCCCGCGAAACGGGCAGTACCACTGGATTCCGGACTTCCGGATATGGCTGTACCAGGCGAATTTTAGTTTCTGAACGGTACGGGCTTACCTTCGCGGTTTCCCCCGCTGCGAACGGCTTGTAGTTTTGCCGCCCCCTACTTACCTTTGCCGCCCGAATAGATCACCTTCCCGGAGGAATGGCAGAGTGGTTTAATGCACCGGTCTTGAAAACCGACGTACCGAAAGGTACCGGGGGTTCGAATCCCTCTTCCTCCGCAAAGCTTCGGCTGCCCCGCCGGCGTAGCCGCCGAAAAGTAAAACGGCCGCTGACGTCAAGCATCTTAAGCTTGTAAGCCAGGGGCCGTTTTACTTTTCACTCGTAGGTTGGTATAGCCGGTGCTTGCCGGCCGCCTGTAGGAAATAGCGTAGCGAACCGTACAAATGCATATAGCATTTACCGCATACTACGAAGCGCGCATACGCACCCCAGGCCGCAGCACGAAAAAAGGGGAAGAATGGTTGCCATTCTTCCCCTTCCAGTACCTACACCCGGAGCGATGAACTAGCGCGAGTGGATGCAATCATCGGCTTACCGGAACACCACCCGCTGGGTAAGCCGCTCGTCTCCACGCTGAAGCAAGAGGAAATAAACACCAGCCGGAAGCCCGGCTGGCCGGTCCATAAAGTATTCGCTAGAACCCGCGGCAATGCTGACCATCTTCCATTCTCTGCCGAGCGCATCGAGGATTTGCAGTGTACCTGCGGTGCTTTCTGCTGGGAATTTCAGTCGCACCAAGCCGGTTGCCGGGTTCGGTTGAGCGACCAGTAAAGGGGCGGTCGGTCGTGCTTTATCCGCCCCGACCGGCTGATGCAACAGGTCAGGCATTTCCGTGTTTTCAGGTTTTGGCTGATCGTAAGCGAAGTATCCGTTGCAGTTCAACCACTCACTGCGCTTGAATCCCGGGTTACAACGGGTACCGGCCTGGAACGTTCCGGTGCTCAGGGTGGTCCCGGCCTCGGATTCGTAACGCTCGTCATTTACATACATGCCGTCGACCCGCAGATCGCGCGCACCACCGCGATCATTGACGAAGGCCACGCGGATATCCGATGCTTCGACGTAGCCTTCCGCCGTGAAGCTGTAGGCTTCAAAGACTCCGGCAGCAGCGTTGCCGCCTACGTTTGCCCAGGTCGCTACGGTTACGCCACCGATTTGCAATTCCATGGTTTCCGTATTCTGGCGGCCGGCGGCAGAAATGGTGATTTCCGTAGCCGCCACGTTGGTGAGCAGGGCGGTGCCGAAGTTCGCCGGGCGGGTGTAATTGAGGTCTGTGTTCGACCACCATCCGAGCTTGCCCTCCCGGTCACCACCGGGGGTATCGTTGTCCGCTACGGCAACGTCGAGGCCAAGGTACCGGCCCTCCCTCGGGGTCACGCCCAGATCCGTCCAGGCGAATGCTATTTCCGCGCGGTACCCGCCTTCCGTATCGACCTGGGCGCCCAGGGAGTTCGGGAGGGCGAGGGTGCCGCTTACGCCGATTGGTGCCGGGGTTCCATACCCGTAAATGACCTGCCGATCGTTGGCATTGTATGCTTCGGTCTTATCGTTCGTGACGTCGAGGTAGACTTCCACGCCGTCGAAGTTCCAGGGCTGACCCGGGTTGGCGACCGGAACGAGGACGTCATCCACCACCTCAACCAGTAGATAGAGATAGGTTTCGTCCCACATTGTACGGTAGGACGCGCTCAGGTCTGTCGCACCCGTCACGATCCCCGTCGATACCTTGTCCAGGTCATAAACCTGCGCCTGCTCCCAAGCCGGGTCCACCGCTCCGTCAACGCTGATCGGGCGACCGGTGCCCGCCACCAGGGCCTTGGGCACTTCGTTGACGAGTAGATAGATCGTCTGGCTTTCCGCCGATCCGTAGGCGTTCGTAGCCGTGAAGGCGAACTCGGTTCCCGTATCATCGAGATTTAACTGATCCAGGGTAAGGACGGCCGAGGTCTCGCCTTCCAGCAATTCGCCTTCCCGGTACCAGGCGTAGGTGATAGGTTGGCGACCTACCACCGTCGGGAATATTTCCGCTCCACTGCCTTCCGCAACTTCAATTGTCTCCGGTTGCTCCAGGATAGTCGGGGCGAGATTGGGCGGGTTGTCTCCGTTGATGTCGATCCAGTCCTCCAGCGCGCGATATTTGTAAGCTATGATATCGGGCTGCCCGATGTACTCTTTCGCGCCCCAGGCCATGCCCCGGCTGAAACCGCCGGCATAGTAAAAGTTCGTGTAGATGTCGACGTAGGGGGCCAGTTGATCCAGGTATTCCAGGTAGATCTGGTACATGGTCGGGTCCCGGTTGATGGTTTCACCGCGGGAGGTGAAGTGCTGACCGCCCTCGTAAGTGGCCAGACCGATGTCGTGTCCACTCGCTCCGATAATCGCGTAGTGCGCCTTTACGTTTTCCATCGTGGAGGCCACCATATCCCGCAGGTCATCGATCGGCTCCTCGGAGGTTAAACCGTTGTTGATCCCGAAGTAGGGAGCGATGGCGTAATAGTCCGGATAAATGCCGGAAACATTGATCTCCGGATCCGCCAGGGCGTCGAGGTGGACGCGGGTGAGGTCCGGTTGACCGCTCCATCCCGCGAGCACCTTTTGTACCCGTGCGGAATCGCCGGCATACTCCGTTTGGAAGATGCCGTAGATCTGTACGGAGCGGTGTACGTAGTAGCGGAAGCGGGCGTATTCGTCATCGCCAAACCACGCGTAACGAGGGAAATCACCAGAATCCAGCCCGAGGGCAAAACCACGCTCGTTCGCATATTCCTCGGCGGCGAAGCCGCCCCAGACTTCATTGGAGTATTCAATGTACACCCGAAGTTCCGGATCGAGGTATTGGTGGATCAGGGCGGCGAGTTGGGTAACATAATCGTCGGTCGCGGCGTGGGGAACGTTCATCCAGAGGTCCGCGCCGGTAAGGTTACACAGTTTGATCATCCATTCGATAGCCATGCCTTCGGCAATGATGTCCTTTTCCTTGTCGAAGTTGGGGCGAACGGCCTGACTCGCATCATCGGGTTGCCTGCGATCGGCCCAGTCCGTGATCGCGTTATTATTTGTCGTTACCATTCCCATAAACCGGAGCACTTTGTAGCTGCCGAGTTCTGCCAGGTACAGGGAGTCGAAGGGGTTAGCGTTGCCATAGTCCGCCCATGCGGCGGCAAAGTCTACATTTTCCTTCCAGATACCGGTGGTGTAGGATCCAAGACCGGAACCGATATCCATGGTACCGCTCGCGGCTGCCCGTTCGTCTGTGGAGATCGCAGTGCTATCGCTTTGGTCGGAGGTATTACCAAGACGGTCCACCGCTTCCACGCGGAGATCGTAAGCACTAAGCGGAGAGAATCCGAAAAGCCGGGCACTCGTATCGCTGGTCACTTTCCAGAGATAGTCGTTGACGTAGAGGCGGTAGGAAGCAACCCCGACGCCGGCATCGACGGATGGCGACCATTGGACGTCAGCGGTCGTAGCATCGCTGCCGGTAATCGTGATGTTCTGCGGAACCGTAGGAGGCGTGCGGTCAAAGTCTTCCGGAAGGGCCAGATCGAAGTCGAAGCGGGCCACGCCGAGGGCGCCTTCCTTTTGGTAATCACTCCGCGTCAGCCCTTCCCGCTCTTCCAGCAGCGTCCAGTTGACGCCGTCATCTGAGGCTTCGCAGCGGAAACCCGGTATGGTCTGCCAGGTATAGGTGCCGATAGCGATGCCTGTGGGGTAGACGACGACGTCGTTGAACCGGAGGGTGACTTCCATATCCGGACCCACGTACCAGTGGGTGTCGTCGGCATCGTCGAAGGCTTTCCACGGCCCGTCGAAGTTGTTAATGTTCTCCGTGGTGCTGCTGATTTCCACCGCTGCGGAACCGTTCGCCGTGGTGAGTGCATCGAAGGGGAGGGCTTTTTCGCCCATCATCCAGTCGATATTCACCAGTTGGCGACGATCGCCGATGGCGTTCAGCACCGTGAACCGTAGGTAGGTGTAACCTTCGGCAACTGGTGGATTCTCGGTGGTCACCGTAAGGGTAGCCGGTGGCGAGGCATTGAATTCGCTGTCGTAGGCCACCACCGTTACCTCGTAATCGGTGCTGGGCTGTAGGTCGATCTGCGTGAAGCTCGGGGTAGGGGTGAAGCCGGCGGCTACGCTATCCACGTAAATCTGGTAACCGGCAATGTCGCTGGCGTCATCGACTGCTTGCGACCATTCGACGGTTACGCTGTTTTGGGTGACCGATCCAAGGGAGACGACGGGTGCGGCGGGCGGTACCGTGTCTATGGCCACCGCTTCGGTTCCGAACAGGAAGATACCATCGGTACCCGACGGTCCGAAGTAGCTGTTATCCATATTCGGCGGGGACGTATAAAGAATCTCCCAGCCAGCTTCGGGGTCGTTGGTTGCCTCGACGCGGAAGGAGGTTAGGGGACTCCAGCTAGGCCGGCGGATCCGAACGCCGGTGAGATAAATGGGTCGGGCGATGAATTCCAAGGTGTATTCCACCTGGCCGTCCGAGCCATCCCCGATGTAGAGCAAATTGCTCAGCGATTGATCGAAGAGGAGGTATCCGTTGTACGGGGCGCTCCCGTAAAACTTTGCTTCGATGGAGCCGGCGTTGCTTTCCATCGGCAGCCGTGGGTAGGTTAAGTCACCGTTGAGAAAGGTGACCTCGCGAACCTGACTGCCGGAAAACACATCGTCGGCTACGAAGCGAACGAAACGGTAGCCCACTGCGGAGTCCTGAGCGTACGAACTGCCCGGTAGAAAACTAAGTATCAACAGCAGCAGGAGACTGTTTAGCCAGTGGAGTTTATAAGGTTTATCGAGCGGTGAGAGGAGCGCCTGCGAGATAGCGTACAGCATAAAGGAGTAGTTGTGATGGGTTTAGGTCGGGCTCTACGAATAGAACCTGCTGCGAATGTGGCATACCTAAGCTTCCTGACTATGACGGGATGTGCTGAATTCGCAAAGGCGACCCGGTTTACCCATACCTCCTATTGGGACATCATGTAATAGGCCTAGAGGTTTAAGCGGTGCAACCGACAATCGTACGTTGACTAGGCCGAATTGCTTCCGTAAGCTTTCATAGCCACGTAAGGCAGTTCGCGGTTTACCCCGATGAGGGCGGACCGGCTGGGTTTGCATAGCGTTATGCCTTCTTTTTATTTCGGCCGCAACGAGCTGCTGAATGAGGATCAGGTATTTTTCGACTTATCTACGGTATTTCCCGTTTGTCGCAACCGAATCCGCTTATACCCTAACTGGTCCAGGATCATGGACCACAGCATTTCATAGGGAACAAGCTCCAGGTAAAAGTCCAGACGGGACTCCGAGAGGGGTCTTTTCTGCATCAATGTGATGTAGCGCGTGGTATGTCGTTCGACGGCCGCGCGGTGAAACTGCTGCGTAGCCAGCTGTGCCAGGGCCTTCAAAAAATACCTTACTCGTTCGTGGCTTTTGCCCTTCAGGTGCCGTGACGCATACTTATTCACGGCTTCTATGCTGTACACCGATTTATTGTGCCGGCGATTCAGGACGTGGTCGACAATTTCAATAATCATCAGGTGGACGTTCCGACTGTTTTTTTCTCCGTTGGCGTATTCGAAGGAGTTGAGAAAGCGGCTGACGCGAAACCGTTCGAAGGTTTTATCATCGGGGTGGGTACGGATCCGGTCCATTTGCACAAGGAGGTAGAGGTAAGCCTCCATGATGCGGAAGGTCTCGAAATAATAGGATAGCATATTCCGAGTCAGCGTCTCCGGCCGAATCGTCAGGAAGGTATCGTAGGCTTCCTGGAATTTGCCGGCTCGCAGCGCTAATAGCAGCAGTAGTTCATAAACCTTCAGGTAATTAAAGTCGCTGGGGGACGTCTTTTCCAGCAAGCGATTGGCAAAAGCCGTACCCCGCTTGTAGTCGTTGAGTTGGGTGTATGCAACGGTGAGATTGGCTTCGAAGACCTGAAACATGGTCGGTTGTGCGGTCGGCTTACCCTCTAAATAGGCGATGGCTTTGTTTGCCGTTTCAATAACGGCTTCGTAATTCTTGCCGGCCAGGTGAATATTGATTTCTAGCAAATACACCAGATACGATATGATGGCCCGGTCGTAGCGTTCGATGAGGGAGTAATGCTGTTTGCAAGCCTCCCGGGCGGCCAGCCGTACCTCCTCATCCGGTCGCCTGCTGTTTCGCAGGTAGTTGACGTGATTTAAGCTGGCGGCTACATCCTGATAGGAGAAGGCCATGTCCCGGTAGCGATCCGCTTCCTTGGCGTAAAACTGATATTTGTCCGGATCAAACTGCCGGTTCGCGTACTGCCGGCGAAGCATCACGGCGCACTGATAGGCACCGTCCAGCAATTCCAGATCTTCACACATGCGAAAGGCTTCCTGGAGGTAGGGCAACAGTACCGACGAGGCAACCGAAGTGCGTAGCTGTTTCGCTATCGCAATGAGTTTCCATACGTAATTGTGTGCCCGCTGCCGTCGATCGGTTTGGCGTTCGGCCGGCTCAATGGCGGTGAGCGCATTGAGCAGATGAAGCTTCAATTGGTGTTTGACCTTCCGAAAAGCGGGGTCACCGGCTTCCAGGCCGAGCTGCCTGGCGGCGGCTTCAACGGAAGGTTCATCGGCTTCCTGTAAGTAGGAAAAGAGGGTTTTAAGGGCGGTATCGTTTTTAACGTTGCAGGTGCACAGCTGATACTCGTCACCCAGGAGCCCAACCAGCTCCGATATTTGATTCATAGTGTTTCAACGGTCGGGTGCCAAAAACTAGCTACCTGGCAGTCCCGATACAAACAAAATAGGAGAAACCGGTCCGCGCCGAGGCGCGAAAAGCATACATTCTATTGGGATTACGCTTAAAATAAGTCGGCACCGCCCGTGTAATTCTCAGATTTCAGGGAAGCGCAGCACTCATCAGGCTATGCAGGTTGCAATGGCGAGCTGAAAGTGGGAAATTATTTAGCAATAGAGCGCGCAATTATTTAAGCGTGCGACGTTACGCTCCCCTTTTCAATCAGCAGCAACCCGTGTACAGATTGTTGTATGGTAATCAAATTCACACGACCACGGCATTGGTAAATCAGGCAATGGCGTAATAAAAGCCCCGGGACCCGAGATTGCATACCTATGTTTTGGTACCACAATGGGCCGGAATTGGCTGGCTAAATAATGACAGCTCCCTAGTGATTAGATAAACGCTGATTCATCCAAACGTAAATACCCTCGAGTATCCGGGGTGATTCGGGCTCGTGATGTAGCTCGTGATATACCCCTTGGTAAATTTGCAGCGTAATCTGGTCGGGGTTGCGCTCCACGAAGCTCTTCGTGGCCTGGGCATCGGTAATGCGGTCCCCGGTCCCGTGTATGATCAAAGTCGGTACCGACAGCCCCCCGGCGTACTGCTGTAAAAATTGCGCCCGCTCCAGCAAATCGATACCCGTCTGACTACTCAGGCGGTTGTGCACGTAGGGGTCGTTCTTATAGGCCTCGATTACCTCCGGGTCGCGGCTCAGTGAGGTGATGTCCAGCTGGTTGTCCAGCGTGAAGGTAGGATAGAGGCGCCGCATCAGTTTACCTACGGCCACCAATGCCGGGTTGGGTTGGAAGGCCTCGGCGATGTGCGGAGCTGATACGATGGCGCCCCGGATAGCCGGCTTGCGGTGAATGAGGTAGTGCAGCAGCAGCTGACCGCCCATGCTATGGCCGTAGAGGAAAACGGGAATGTCCGGGTAGCGCCGCTCGCAGTGGACCATGAGCTGGGCGACGCCGTCTAGGTAGCTGCGGTAAGATTTGGCGTAGCCCCGCCGTCCCTCGCTGCGGCCGAAACCCTGGCGGTCGTAGCCGATGACCGCAATGCCCTGCTCGTTGAAGAAAGCAGCAACCCGCTCGTACCGGCGGCAGTGCTCGCCGAGGCCGTGGATGATGCCGACCACCGCGCGCGGGTGCTCAACCGTCCAGTCGACCGCGTAAATGCGTAAGCCTTCTTCGTTTGTCCAGTGAAACTCGTTCATCATCTGCAAGCAAGTTACGGTGTGCGGCTTTTACCTGCGCCGCGCCGCCCAATTCCTACCTTTGCGCCCATGAAAAGCTCCCCCCGCATCGTCTTCATGGGTACCCCCGAATTTGCCGTCCCCAGTCTGGAAAAAATCGTGGAGGCCGGATACCCGGTCGTCGGGGTCATCACGGCTACCGATAAGCTGGGCGGTCGCGGCGGCAAGCAACTGTTGGAGTCGCCGGTGAAAAAGGCCGCGCAGCGCCTGGACATCCCCGTACTGCAACCGGAGAACCTGAAGGACGCCGCCTTCCAGGCCGAGCTCCGCGCATTAAATTCCGATCTTCAGATCGTCGTCGCCTTCCGTATGCTGCCCGAAGCGGTATGGAACATGCCGACCCTCGGCACCTTCAACCTGCACGGCTCGCTGCTGCCGAAGTACCGCGGTGCGGCCCCCATCAACTGGGCGGTCATCAAGGGGGAACTGGAAACCGGGGCCACCACCTTCTTTATACGCCACGAGATCGATACCGGCGATATCCTACAACAATTGCGTATCCCCATCGGCGAGAACGACACCGCCGGCGACGTCCACGACCGCATGATGCACGACGGGGCGAACCTGGTGGTCGACACCGTTCGCCAGATCGAGGGTGGCGACTACGAGCTGAAGAAACAGGACGACAGCGCCGCCACCCCGGCCCCGAAGCTGAACCGGGACATGGCCCGCATCGACTTCGACCTGCCCGCCCGGGAAGTACACAACTTCGTGCGCGGACTCAGCCCCTGGCCCGCCGCGTGGACGCAGCTTAATGGCGACCAGCTCAAACTCATCCGTACCCGCGTGGAAGCCGGCCGGACCGACGTGGCCCCGGGCACGGTGGTAACCGATGGCAAGACGCAGTTCAAGGTCGCCTGCCAGGACGGGTTCCTTTACGTGCACAAGCTGCAGCTGGCCGGCCGCAAACGCATGGACATCGAAGAATTTCTGCGAGGCGTCGACGTAGCGAAGGGAACCGTGCTGGAGTAGGGAATTGCCCGGCCGCGTTTTGTAATTTGGGGCTTTAATCCCCCAATTTGGCCCGATGAAACCACTGATTATCCTTCTTTTGGTCTGCGGCACCCTTAGCGCCCAGGATCTCTACTTCGTTGACGAACCCACCCTCACGCCCGACGGCAGGGAGATTGTATTTAGCTACAACCAGGACCTGTGGCGCGTTCCCGCCGCGGGCGGTATGGCCTCCCGCATTACCGCACTGGAGGGCAATGAGACGAATCCTTCGATCAGTCCGGACGGGAAGTACCTGGCCTTTAGCGGCAGTCAATACGGCAATCTGGACGTTTACCTGATGCCCCTCGAAGGCGGACCCATCCGGCAGTTGACCTACCACGAGGCCGACGATAAAGTGGAAAGCTGGTCGTGGGACAGCGGCATGGTCTACTTCACCTCGGGCCGCGAGAACCGGATGTCGACCTATACGGTACCCGTGGCGGGCGGAACTCCGGTGCGGCAATTCGGGGAAAATTACTTCAATACCGTGCACAATGCCGCCGAGCATCCTGATGGGAGTGTCTACTTCAACGAAAGTTGGGAGAGCAGCCTGTTCGTCCACCGGAAGCGGTACCGGGGGCCCTACAACCCCGACATCAAACGCTACGACCCGGCTTCGGATACCTACACCAAGTTGACGGAGTGGGAAGGAAAGGATATGCTGCCAGTGATCGACCGGGAGGGCACCGTCTACTTCGTATCCGACCGCGATAACCAGGAGTATAACCTGTACCGACTGACCGATGGCGGAGCGGAACGCCTGGCAAGCAGTGCCGAATCCGTTTTCGCGCCGGCCGTCAGCGCCGACGGCAGCCTATTGGCGTACGTCAAGAACTATCAGCTGTACACGCTCGACCCCGCTTCCGGCCAGGAGACCAAAGTGCCGGTGACGATTAGCGGTTTCGAGGGGCTGGCCAAGCAACAGGACTTTAAGACCGGCAGCAACGTCACCGCCTTCGACGTGGCCTACGACGGAGAGAAGATCGCCTTCGTTTCCCGCGGAGAACTCTTCGTTGCCGACGAGGAAGGCAAATTTATCCGGCAATTAATGACGGGGCCCGGCCGGGTGCGCGAGGTTAAGTGGCTGAAGGATAACCGAACCCTGCTGTTCAACCAGACGGTCGATGGCTACCTTAACTGGTTCACCCTGCCCGCCGACGGCAGTGGCGAAATGGTGCAGCGTACCGACGACGACCGGAACAATCGCGGTCTGGTCGTCAGTCACGATACCACCCGCGCCGTGTACCTCAGCGGCCGCGACGAACTACGCATACTGGACCTGGACGATTACAGCAGCGAAACGATCCTGACCGACGAATTCTGGGCCATCCAAAATACGCTGCCCCGCTGGTCGCTCGATGACGCCTACGTGGCCGTCAACGCCCGCCGCGATTTCGAGATGGATATCCTGGTGTACAACGTAGCCGATAAAAGCCACTACAACCTGACCGAAACGGGGGTGTCGGAATGGGGACCGTACTGGTCGCCCGATAGCAAGTATCTCTACTTCCATTCCGCCCGCCATCAGCCCGGCTACCCGCGGGGTGGGGGAGACGCGAATGTCTACCGCCTGCCGCTGCGCCGGGTAAGGGAGCCCTTCCGGACGGCCCGCTACGATCAACTGTTTAGTGATGATCAAGACGAAAAGGATTCCGTCACCGTCATTGAGCCAAAGGGCATCATGGAGCGTATCGAACAGATCGGCACGGCCTTCGGCGACCAGGGAAGCCTGGCGGTCGTACAGGACGGAGAGAAGCAGATCGTGATTTACGGTAGCGATCAGGAGGGCGGCAAAACCCAGCTGTACAAAACCGTACTGAGCCCCTTCGAAGACCCGAAGACGGAATCCATCGACGCGAAGGGTGCCGGTGGCGCGGATGACCTGGTCACCGCCGACGGTAAACACTACCTGCTCGGTGGCGGCAAGATCCTTAAGCTGGACCTCGACAAAAACAAGGCCGAGCCCATTGAGCTGGACTATACCTTCCGCCGCACCCTGCGCCCCGAATTCGAGCAGATGTACTACGAGACCTGGGCCAACCTAGAGGAAAACTTCTACGATTCGGAGTTTCACGGCGTGGACTGGCGGGAGGTCCGCGATCACTATTCCGAGTTCCTGCCCTACGTCAGCACCCGGGGCGATCTGCGCCGCCTGATCAACGACATGCTCGGCGAGCTCAACACCTCCCACTTCGGCTTCTACTCCTCCGGCGAGGAGGAGGAAACCACCTTCGGATCCAAGACCTTCGATCTGGGTATAAGGTTCCGGGCCGACGAGCCCTACGTGGTCGAGTCGATCGTTGCCGACGGGCCGGCGGACTACTCCGACATTGATCTCCAATCCGGCGACCGGTTAATTGAACTTGACGGCCAGGCAATAGATCCGGCAGATAACCGATTCAGCTACCTGACTCGCCCAAGCGTAGACGGGGAAGTCGAGGCCAAATTCGAGCGGGGAAGCGATGGCTTTGTCGTTCGCCTGCACCCCGTTTCCTACGGTCAGGCGCGAGATTTGCAGTACGACGCCTGGGTGGACGAAAACCAGCACCGGGTAGACGAGGCCACCGACCAGAAAGTCGCCTACGTATACATGAAGAATATGGGCGGTGGTGAGCTCGACAATTTCCTGAATGAGATGGTCTCGGAGGGGCATAACCGGGAGGCACTCATCCTGGATTTGCGGTACAACACCGGCGGCAACGTCCACAATGACGTCCTGCAGTTTCTGAGCCAGGAACCCTACCTGAAATGGGGCTACCGGGGCGGCGAAAAAACCCTCCAGCCGAACTTCACTCCCGATGCCAAGCCGATCGTGCTGCTCATCAACGAGCAGAGTCTGAGCGACGCGGAGATGACCGCCGAGGGCTTCAAGCAACTGAATCTGGGCACCACCGTAGGCATGCCCACCTACCGCTGGATCATTTTCACCAGCGGCGGCGGCCTGGTTGACGGCTCCTCCTACCGCCTGCCGAGCTGGGGGTGCTACACCCTGGAAGGCAAGAACCTGGAGAAGACCGGCGTGGAACCCGACGTCCGCGTCGACAATACGATGCTCGACCGGCTGCACGGCCGCGACCCCCAGCTGGAGCGGGCTATTCAGATCGTTACCTCGGGCGCCAGGAGGTAACTACGGCTGGATCACCACCAGGCCGGGCTCCAGGGGGTCGAGGTGCTCGATCAGGCTCTGCAGCATCTCTTCGCCTTCCTGCAGGTAAATGTTGAGGAAACTATCGTAGCGTTCCTGCATGCCGTTATCGGGGAAAAGTTTGTCGCGCAGTGTCCGGATCTGATTCATGGAGGTTTCGAAGCGCTGTTTCTCCGTGCGCCGGATCCGGCCTTCCAGATTTTCCACGGCCTTTGCCTGGCGGGCGTGCTCCCCCATCACGGCTTTGGCCAGGGTCGGGTCGATCACTTCCGCCTTCTTGGCTATGCCCTCGAATAGTGCTTCCAGTTCCTTCAACTCCTCACTCAGGCTCAACTCGTTCTCCGATTGCTCGGCGACATAGTCCCGGATGATGAGATCGGCGGGCTGGAAAAGTTTGCGGTAGTCCAGGTCGAGTTTGTCGAGCTTCTTCTGGTTGCCCTTATCGATCCACAGTACCGAGTTCCGCCGGATCAGCATGGGAAAGTTCAGCCCGAAGGTGTCGAACTGCTCCTTGCGTTCCAGCCAGTAGGCCAGCTCGCCGCCCCCGCCGATGTAGGCCAGGTTCGGAAAGATCAGTTCCTGAAAGAGCGGGCGCATGACCACGTTGGGGCTGAAGCGCTCCGGGTGGTCCGAGAGTTCTTTTCGCAGCTCGGCCTCGGTGAAGGTTTTATCGGTATCGATTACGCCAAAGCCTCCGTCTTTGCGCACGATCCGGTCGCGGCGGTTGGGGGTGAGGTAGAACAGGTTGATTTCCCGGGCGTGCGCCTGTCCGCTGTAGCCCAGTTTTTCCAACTGCGATTGCGCCTTCTCGATCAGCGGCTGGCTAACGGAACCGAATATCTCCCGTTCCATGATCTTCGCGAAGGCCGCTTTAAAGGGCTTTTTGCTCATGTCGGCCACGACCAGTCCCTCCTTTCCGAAAAGATCGTGGACCAGCGCCACCGCCGCCGCGCCGTAGGTGTCGTGCTTCTTGTAAGCGCGCTCGATACGTGCGTACATGTCCTGAGCCGTGGGGCGGTCTCCCAGGATATCCTTTAACTCGGCGAGGGCATCCCCGAGGGAATCCGTTGATAGAGCCCCCACAGGTCCGCCGGCATTTTCGGTCCACTCGATCCGGTTGCCGTATACCTGCGCGTGGTTGATCTCCTCGAAATCGTGGTCCTCCGCCCCGCTGATGAAGACGGGTACGAAGTCTTTGTCCGGATAGGCTTCTTTAAGCTGCCGCGCGAGGTTGATGGTCGAGCAGATCTTGAGGATGTAGTAGAGCGGCCCCGTAAACAAGGCGGGCTGATGCGCCGTGATCACGGTATAGGTTTGCAGCGAGCGCAGGATAGAAACATTATCGGGGACTTCGGTCAACTCCAATTCTTCATACTGGGCCAATAGGGTGTCGACCAGCAGATCCCGGTCCGTACCGTCCTTGTCCTTGTCTTCCATGACTTCGGCTAAAGCTTCCTTCCGGACGTCATACTTATAAAACGGTCGCAGGTCGTCGATGCCCGTGGCGTAGGCGACATCGCGCTTGCTAAACTGGGGAACTTCGGTGAAGGGTATACGCTCTATTTTCATGGCTTATCCTACAACCCAGGCGGGCAAAGGTTTGCAAATACGTACCGGCCGCAGGCGGTGCTTTACCTTTAGGCATGCGTAAAATCTGGCGTTGGCTGCGTATTCCCCTGGCCATCTTGGCACTCTACCTCGTCGGCATACTCCTGTACGGAACGGTGACCGACTGGCGTCCTAAGGGGGAAACCGACCTCGTTGCCAGTGCCGGTCAGCGTGCTGCCTCTACCCAGATTCAGGATTCGGTACTGACCTTCGTGACCTGGAACGTCGGCTACGGCGGACTGGGCGCCGCGGACTACTTTTTCTATAATCGGGGCGACTTTTTCTGGACCGACTTCGGTAAAGCCCGATCTCCCCGCGAAAATGTCGATGCCTACGTTGCGGGTCAGGAGCTTACGATTTCCAGTACACAGAGTGACTTCTTCCTGCTCCAGGAGGTCGATACCGCCAGCCGACGGAGCTACTACACCAATCAACTGGCGCAGGCCCGCGACGTCCGCCCCGATTATTCGGTTTACTACGCCCCGAATTTCCAGAGCCGTAACGTGCCCATTCCGCTTTTTCAGCCCTGGGACCACTACGGCGCGGTTCAATCCGGGCTGGTGACGCTATCCCGCTTCCAGCCTTCGGAAGCCCAGCGCCTGCAGCTGCCGGGAGAATTTCCCTGGCCCACCCGAATGTTCCAGCTCGACCGTTGCGCGCTACGGCAGGTATTCCCCACGGCGGCCGGGCCCGATCTGGTCGTCTATAACGTTCACCTATCCGCTTACGACAGCGACGGGAGCTTGCGTCGGCAACAAATGGCCTATTTACGGGAGCGGGTGACGGCGGATTACGCGGCGGGGCAATACGTGATCGTCGGTGGCGACTGGAACCAGATTCCCCCCGGTTTCAACTGGTTTTCCCTCAATCCGACCGTCGAGGAGACGATCTTACCACCCGGCGTAGCATTCGATTTTCTACCCTCCGGCTGGATCTGGGCCTACGATCCCGCGACGGGCTCGGTGCGTCGGTCGGATGAAGCCTACGATGCCCACCGATCCGAGAAAAGCGTGATCGATTACTTTCTGTGTAGTCCTAATGTCCGGTTGCGGCGCGTAAAGACCATAAACCAGGCCTTTCAGTTTAGCGATCACCAACCGGTTTATCTGGAGGCCGAACTACTCCGGTAGCCACCACACGGACCGAAATCGACTGATTATCGAATAGGCGGGGAGAACTCCCTCGGCTTCTTACTGTTATGGCCCGTATGAAAATCAGCTGCTACCTCACTTTCGCCCTCATCCTTCTACTCACCGCCTGTAGCGAGCCGGATAGTCCGTCGTCTGACGACACCGCCGACACGTCCGAAGCGGCAACGGAAGAAAACCCCGCGGCCGAAGGTTTCGATGAAGCCGGATCGGACCCGGAAGCCATTGCCATTGCCGATAGCATCGTCAAGTACCATGGAGGTAGAAAAGCATACGATGACGTCCGCTACCTGAGCTGGAACTTCTTCGGTGCCCGCAGCCTTGTCTGGGACAAGGAAGAAGACCGGGTGCGTATCGAAGCCCCGCGCGATAGCATGGTCTACCTTCTGGACTTCAGCGACGACGATCTCACCGGTGCCGTCAGTAAAAACGGGGAGGAAATGACCGAACCGGACAGTATCGATCTGTACCTGCAGGACGCCTACTCCATGTGGATCAACGACAGCTACTGGCTGGTACAGCCCTTCAAGTTGAAAGACAGCGGCGTAACGCTTACCTACGAGGGAGAAGGCGACGACCCACAAAAGCAACGGCCCTCAGACATTCTCAAGCTGACCTTTAAGGAGGTAGGCGACACGCCCGGAAATATGTACAAACTGTACGTGGACCAGGATAACTACCGCATCAATACCTGGCAGTTTTTCCGTACCGCCGAAGACGCCGAACCCTCCATCAGTACGCCCTTTGATGGCTATCAGGATTACGCCGGTATCATGCTTTCCGGCGACCGGGGCGGCCGCTTCCAGCTAAGCGATATCTCGGTAACCAACGAAATGGACGATTCGGTCTTCACCGAATTCTAGAATCCGATGCGTTTCCGCTGGATAGACAGTTCCTTCGTGTCCAGCTTCAAATGCTCCACGTCGGCGCGCGAAATGCGGGCGCCGGGCGAACGCTTCGCCTTGCCGCTGCCCGCCTGTCGCAGATCGTGCCGACGCAGAACATCTACGACCAGTTGCCGAACGGTACGGGCATTGCCGAAGTAGGCATCGCGGTACTTGTACAGGAAGCCAAGATAATCGCGCAGGTGCTGCCGGGCGGGCGCGGACAACTGAACACGCCGCTGGCGGAACATATCGTCCGCAATACGCGCCAGTTGGTCCGGTTCGTAATCTTCGAATCGAAGGACCTTGTCAAACCGGCTACTCAGCCCGGGATTGGCCTTTAAAAAGGTATCCATATTATCGGGATATCCCGCTACGCAGACGAAAAACTCACCGCGCTGGTCTTCCATCCGCTTCAAAAGGGTCTGGATGGATTCGTCACCGAAATCGCCTCGCTGGCCCGCCTGGGTCTGGGTTAGGGCGTAGGCTTCGTCGATGAAGAGCACGCCGCCGATGGCTTCCTCGATAACTTTGGCCGTTTTTTCCGCGGTTTGTCCTACGTAGCCGGCTACCAGGCCCTGGCGGTCGGTTTCCACGATGTGGCCGCGCTCCAGTATTCCGAGCGCATTATATAGGGTAGCCAGGATCCGGGCGACGGTGGTCTTTCCCGTGCCGGGATTGCCCACCAGTACCGTATGCAGATGGAAGGCATTGAGCACGTCCCGACCGGTTTGTCGGTAGTAACGGACCAACCGGACAAGTTCGTGGAGTTGGGCCTTTACGCCCTCCATGCCCACGAGCCCGTCGAGTTCGGCTAAGCCCTGGGCCAACAGGTCCTCATTGACGGGGATGGCCGGTCGTTCGCGCGTCGTAATGGCCTTGATCTTATTGACATCCCCGACTTCGATCGTGGAGAGGTATTCGTCGCTGAGCGATTCGCCACTTTCATCGAGCGCCATGATGCGCAAGGCCATCTGCACCTTGGCTTTCTCGATCAGGTCGTGGACGTAGCGGGCGTTTCCGAAGGTCCGGTCCCGCTCGCGGAAGGCCCGGGTGATGGTTTCGTCGATCACGGCCTTCGCGGCCAAGGTCATTTTCACCCCCTGGCGGGTCGCGGCGTATTCGGCAATCTGACTGAGCTCCTGTGGCAAGAAATTGCGGAACTCGTAGAAGAGTTTGAAACGAGATTTCAGGCCGGTATTACTGTCCAGGAACCTTTTCATCTCATCGGTGTATCCGGCCACGATGACGGCGAGGTCACCCGCGCCGTTCGACATCTCCTTCACCAGGATTTCGATCACCTCCCGGCCAAAGTCCTTACCGTCGTCGTTATTGCGTGCCAGGGAGTAAGCCTCGTCGATAAACAGCACGCCCCCCCGGGCGCTTTCGATGACCTCCCGCGTCTTGGGCGCGGTCTGCCCGATGTATTCCCCCACCAGGTCGACCCGGTCGGCAACCACCGTGTGGCCGCTGCTGAGCAGCCCCATTTTCTTGTACAATTTGCCCATCATGCGGGCTACCGTCGTTTTTCCCGTTCCGGGGTTACCGCTGAATACGGCGTGCACGTCGATACCGGTGTCCATGGCGAAGCCCCGATCCTGGCGCAGCTGGAGAAACTGGATGTACACGGCGTGCTCCCGCATCTGTTGCTTCACCTCCTGCAGCCCGATTAGCGCATCCAGGTCGGCAATGATATGCTCGAAATCTTCCTGCTCGTCTCCATCCGGATTAAGGACGACGGGCTGATCCTTGCCGGGTATATAGACCTTTGGAAATCCTTCGGTGACTTCGTCCGTCACGTCGAACTGAACGGTAGCGATGAGGCTGTCCAAAAAAACGATCTCCGCCGTATAACTGTCTTCCCGCCACAGGTTTGGATTGGCGGCACCCCAGCCGACGCCCACTTTGACGTGGTCGTTCTCCGGCTTCACTTCGATCAGGCGGGACACCAGCCCCTTCAATTCCCTGGTCTGATTGTGAAACTTCGTGAATAGCTCCAGGTGCCAGGCGTGCCCGGGTTGCAGGTTCTGAAACTCGAGTTCGAGGTAGATGTACCGGGTTTCCTGACTGCTGAATTCGCGCAGGTAGACCCGGTCATCGGCCGAGACATCATCGTAAGGCCC
The DNA here is from genome assembly GCF_003390935.1 of Lewinella sp. IMCC34191. Classification (GTDB taxonomy): domain Bacteria; phylum Bacteroidota; class Bacteroidia; order Chitinophagales; family Saprospiraceae; genus Neolewinella. The sequence continues at coordinate 836,195 of NZ_QNQZ01000001.1, forward strand.
TTCGTACATCTTTACGGAAAGCAGTTTCAGGTACTGGTCGGCGATGCGTTCCTCCTCCTCATCGAAGTCCTCATCTTCCTCGATGGCGATGATGTAAAAGTATTTGCTACCTACCCGTTGTCCGCCGATGTACGCTTCCCAACAGTACGTGCCGGCCTTCCAGAAGGTCCCCTTTTTTTGATTGCCCCAGCCTTCCCGGACGTAAATGGTCGGGTCGAAGCGGCTGACCTCCTTGTCGATAGACAGGCTACAAATCTCGCTTCGGCCTGATTCGTCTACCCGAAAACACTTCAGATCGACGTGCAATGACCAGTCCTCCGTATCGAAAGCCTTATTGTACAGGGAGAGTTCCGCGTAGACGTAGGCCGTTTCCTGGCGATCGAATACCTGGCGGTACTTCTTCACATTATCCCACAGGTACTCCGTCGAGTTGTACACTTTCAGTTCACGGAACTTAAAGTTGCTGCCGGCCGCGGATTTAGTCTTTGATTCCCGCATGTGGGTAAAGTACGCGTTTACGGATACAACCCAAATTAACGGCAAGTATTAATTTTTTAACCATTTGGTAATGCGATTTGCAACTTCCCAAACTGAGGAGCGAGTTATCTTCACCGTAGTTGCCACCAAACGCAAAGCTCATGAATACCAAGGCGTTAACCGAAATGAAATGGCGTCGTTACGACGGACGTCGAATCGAGGGGCCGATCACGGAGGCGGTGGAGCAAACCGTCCGGCGCGAGATTGCCGACGGCCATCGGCTGAAAGTTTGCATCGGCACCGATAGCCAGGTTCGCGGCAAGACGGTGGAATTCGCGACCGTCATCGTGTTCCTGCGGGAGAAGCGCGGCGGGTTCATGTTCATCGCTAATTACAAAAGCGAGGCGCGGATGAGTCTGCGGGAACGCATGATTCTGGAGGTCGGCCGCTCCGTCGAGATCGCTTACGCCCTATGTAGCATCCTGGACCGTCACGATGTGGAACTGGAAGTCCACGCCGACATCAATACCGATCCGCATTTCCAGAGCAACGTGGCCCTGAAGGAGGCCATGGGCTATATCCTGGGAATGGGTTTTGTTTTCAAGGCCAAGCCCGATGCTTTTGCCTCCTCCGCCTGCGCGGATAAGGTTTGCTAGGCCGGTTCGGGAAAGCGTATCTTGCCAGTCTAATCCCGACCATATATGCGCATTCTCCCCCTCCTTTTATTGGCTGCTTGTGCCTCCCTCGGCGCTCAGACTGATTACGCCTCCGTTGCCCAGGCTGCCGAGGATGTGGACGATCGCGTCATCGAATGGCGACGCCACGTGCACCAGTACCCCGAGCTGAGCAACCGGGAGTTCGAAACAGCCAAGTACATTGCCGCCCACCTGAAAGAACTGGGTATGGAAGTCAAGACCGGCGTGGCGCATACCGGAGTCGTAGGTATCCTGAAAGGTGACTTGCCTGGCCCTACCGTAGCGCTGCGCGCCGATATCGATGCGTTACCCGTAACAGAGCGCGCCGATCTTCCCTACGCCAGTAAGGCGACGGGCGAATACCGCGGGGAGACCGTCGGGGTCATGCATGCCTGTGGTCACGATACCCACGTTGCCATGCTCATGGGTGCCGCGCAGGTGCTGAGCGAACGAAAGGCGGAGTTGCCCGGCACGGTGGTCTTTCTCTTCCAGCCGGCGGAAGAAGGGGCCCCCATCGGAGAAGAGGGTGGAGCGGAGCTGATGATTAAAGAGGGCGTCCTGCGGGACTACGACGTGGAAGCGGCCTTTGGCATCCACATCAACTCTCAGACACCGGTCGGACACCTCAATTACAAGCCAGGTGGAACCATGGCGGCGGCAAATCGCTTCGAAATCAACGTCCACGGCAAACAGGCACACGGCTCGACTCCCTGGGCCGGGGTGGATCCCATTACCGTAGCGGCGCAGATCGTAACCGGTCTCCAGATGATCGTTGCCCGCCAGAGCGAACTCACGAAGGAAGCTGTCGTCATCAGCGTTGGCGTGATGGAAGCCGGTGTCCGCAACAACATCATTCCGGAGGAAGCTACCCTCATCGGTACGATCCGGACGCTGGACGAAGACATGAAGCAGGATGTCTTCCAACGTATCCGCCAGACGGCCACCAGCATCGCCGAAGCGTCCGGTGCCACCGTCGATGTCACCATCGACAAAGGGTATCCCGTCACTTACAACGACCCGGAGATGACCGAGCGCATGATGTCGACCGTCCGCGCGACACTCGGAGACGACCAGGTTCATTTGGTCAACGCCATCACCGGAGCCGAAGACTTTTCTTACTTCGCCCTGGAAGTCCCCTCCGTTTTCTACTTCCTGGGTGGCATGGCACCCGAGATGGACAGCAGCGAGGCACCGGGCCACCACACGCCTGACTTCGTAATTGACGAACGGGGTCTGAAGTACGGTGTACAGCTCTATGCCAATCTGGCGATGGACTACCTTCGGGGGCAGCATGGTAAATAGCACCTGTACGCTGTCGGTTTTACTGGCTGTCATTTGCTTCTCTCTACCGGTATACGGGCAATTCGACAGCAGTTACGTGGAAACTTTTGCAACGCGTACGCGCGTCAATGGCGGGCTGCGGTACCGGGACAACTCGGCCAGCATTTCTGTCGATGGCGAGCAATCACTCGACCTGAAGAATAAGGGACTGGCCGTTCGGTTGGGCGGCCGCTATAAGTGGTTGGGCTACACTTTTAGTATTCCAATAAGTGACCTCGGTACCGATAGCGAGCTTGGTGACGCCACCTCCCTCGGCGTTAACCTGCAGCTGTACCGGGACAAATTCTACCTGAATTTCAATGCCCGGCGCACCGTCGGATTCGTGCGTCGCAGTCCCGGCGATCCGGATTATTTTCGCAAGGACATCAAGTTCCTCGACGTACTCCTATATGGATTTCGCATCCTGAACAGTAAGCGCTTCAGCCTGGGCTCGGCCTTTAAGCAGCGAAGCAGGCAACTCAAAAGTACGGGTTCGTTTCTGCTGGCGGGAATGGCCAACCGACAGGTCCTTACCGCCAATCAGTTGACCTTGCCGGTCACCGAAAGCGGGCAATTGGTGATCGACCGCTACTCCCAGATCAAACTGGGGGTCGGCCTGGGATACGCCTACACTTTTCTTTTCGGCAAAAGTCTTTTTGTAACACCCCTGGCCGTGGTTGGACCCGAAATTCGATTCGTAGATTATGATCCGGCGGCTGTACCCCGGGTGCTGGAGTCTCCCCGCCTCAGTATTCGCTTCCGCAGCCGCCTCGCCCTTGGCTACAATGGTCGAAGAAACTACGTCGCGCTAACCGCATCTTATTTACCAAGCTACGACGCGACCGAAACGTTGGATACCCGCGTTGACGAGACGCGCATCGAACTAATCCTGGGTCATCGCTTTAACGTAGACCGTTAAGTTTCGCCCATGACCCTCTTCGCTTACGCCTTCGCGATCGTTCTGATCGTTGCCGGCATATATCACTTCGTAAACCCGTCTTTTTATTACCCGATCATCCCGAAATGGATGCCCCGGGTAGCGGCGAACGTGGCGGGTGGAGCGGCGGAAATCTTGCTTGGTGTCGCTATGCTGGTTCCCGCCACCCGTTCACTGGGCCTGTGGGGCGCGGCCGCCCTCATGGTCCTGTTTTTACCGGTGCACGTTGTGGACTTACTGCGGGACCGGCCGGTGATCGGAAGTAAACTCATTGCCGTCATTCGGCTTTTATTGCAGTTCGTCCTTATCGGCTGGCTAATTTGGGAGGCCAGGCGGATATAGGGCGGCGGAGCGCAGGTAGAAAGTCTTTTCGTAACGTGAAAGTACACGGACGGGTACACTAATATGCAATCCCGCGCTGTTTTGCATCTACAGGATAAATTAATGTTTATGGACATCACACTAACCGAAAGCGAAAAACGTGGCGACCGCAACGGCAAGATCATAGCAGCGGTTGGCGGAATACTGATTATCGCCCTCTTACTGTGGCCAATATTCTTTTATCAGAATCCGCCACCGGGACAACCCGGAATCCTGGTGAACCTAGGTTTAGTCGATGTCGGACAGGGGGAGGAAAACGCACCCGCTCCATCGGAGCCGGAGGAGGAAGTCGTCCCTACGCCCCCGCAGCCCCAGGATCCGCCCCCACCGCCCCCCCAGGTCGAACCCGACCCACAACCTAAGCAACGCGATGTAGTGGTCACGGAGGACCCCGCCGTAGTGGAACTGCGCAAGCAAAAAGCACGGGAGGAGGCCGAGCGCCAGGCCGAACAACGCCGTATCCAGCGGGAGGCGGATGCAGAACGTCGTCGCCAACAAGCCGAGGAAGAAGCCCGGCGTCGCGAACAGGCCGAAGCCGAGCGCCGTCGCCAGGCGGAACTGGAAGCCGAACGTCGCCGGCAGGCGGAAGCCGATGCGCTTAAAGGCCAGCTCGGCGGATCATTCGGGCAGGGTAGGGGGAATGGTAACACCGGAACGGCCGGCAACCAGGGCGTCGACAATGGCGACCCCAACGCCGATCGCTTGAGCGGGATCAGTACCGGAAGTGGCCGGGTAAGTGGCGGCCTTAGCGGTCGAGGCGTGCTGGCCAGCCCGCCCGTGCAGGAGAACAGCCAGGTTTCCGGTACCGTAGTCATCGAGGTGTGCGTCAACCCGCGCGGAGAAATCTCCCGGGCCGACTATACCCAAAACGGGAGCAGCACCGCCGATCCGACCCTCGTGGCCGCTGCCCGGAAAAATGCCCTGAAGTGGAAATTTGCCGCCAACGAACTCGCTCCGGCCGAGCAGTGCGGTCGGATCAGTTACAACTTCAAGGTTCAGTAGAGTGCTTTGCTCGGTTCCTGCTTGTCTTTAGACGCCATAAGAGCCCCTGGTAGTAGGGGACGGTAGATCGGTGTTCTGGCCCGAGGTATTCTCAACTGGCCGGCAGCTTTAGCATTGCGGTCTGCGGACCTAATCGGCTTCTACCATGGGTAGCCCGGTGCAGCGGTGGTAAGCTATTCCAACCCACAGGTGAATAGCATGATACATCTATACGTGTCCCCTGAAAATTTGGAAACCGTCGTCTCAGCGGGCGTAAGTGCTTCCTGAGACGACGGTTCTACCATTCGCTCTAGTTGGCGACTTTTTCACTTCCGAGGGTAGCGCCGATGTACTGGCGGTTCAGGCGAGCGATGTGTTCTACGGAGATCGCTTTCGGGCATTCGGCCTGGCAGGCGGTAATGTTAGAGCAACGTCCGAATCCTTCGGCGTCGTGCTGGGCTACCATGCGTTGCACTCGGGTATCCGATTCGACCTTGCCCTGTGGCATTTGCGACAGGTGGCTGACTTTTGCCCCCACGAACAGCATCGCCGATGCGTTGGGACAAGCCGCGACGCACGCTCCGCAACCAATACAGGTGGCCGCATCGAAGGCATGACCGGCCTGGTCCTTCTCGATCGGAATAGCGTTACCGTCCTGCGCCTGACCCGTGTCGACGCTGATGTAACCACCGGCCTGGATGATGCGGTCGAAAGCATCGCGATTGACGACCAGGTCCTTCACGATCGGGAAAGCCCGCGAACGCCATGGCTCAATTGTAATGGTTTGCCCGTCGTGGAAGTGGCGCATGTGCAGCTGGCAAGCCGTCGTCTGCTGCATCGGGCCGTGGGGATAACCATTGATGACCAGCGAACAGGTTCCGCAAATTCCTTCCCGGCAGTCGTGCTCGAAAGCAATCGGCTCCTCCTTTTCGTTGATCAGCTTTTCGTTGAGTACGTCAAGCATCTCGAGAAAGGACATATGGTCGTTTACGCCGTCCAGCGTATAGTTGACGAACTGTCCTTTGGGGTACTTGCCCCCCTGACGCCAGATCTTCAGATTAAGAGTCATGTTTTCCACGGCGGATTATTTGTAGGATCTGGTCTTCAGTTCCACGTTTTCGAATATCAGTTCTTCCTTGTGCAGGATGGGGTCGGTGTCGTCCCATTCCCAGGCGCTCACGTAAGCGTACTCGTCGTCGCGACGCAGGGCCTCTCCGTCCTCGGATTGGTATTCCTCCCGGAAGTGACCGCCGCAGCTTTCGTTGCGGTCGAGCGCATCCAGCATCATGAGTTCCCCTAGCTCCATGAAATCGGCCACGCGAAGCGCCTTCTCCAGTTCCGGGTTGTACTCATCGACGCGGCCGGGTACGTAGACGGACGACCAGAACTCCTTGCGGAGCTCGCGAATCAGGCGACGTCCCTTTTGCAGTCCCTCGGCATTGCGGGCCATACCGCAGTACTCCCACATGATCTTACCCAGCTCGCGGTGGAAGGTTTCGGCAGATTTCGTGCCGTTGATCGACATGATCTTCTCAATGCGCGCTTTGGACTTGGCTTCCGCTTCCATGAAGGCGGGTCCGTCGGGATCCACCATCGGATTGCGAATTTCCTGCGACAGGAAGGTACCGATGGTGTACGGCAGCACGAAATACCCGTCGGCAAGTCCTTGCATAAGCGCCGAGGCACCGAGGCGGTTGGCCCCGTGGTCGCTGAAGTTGGCCTCCCCGATGGCGAAAAGGCCGGGAATATTGGTTTGTAGGTTGTAGTCTACCCAAAGACCGCCCATGGTGTAGTGAACGGCGGGGTAAATCTTCATGGGCATGACGTACGGATCCTCCCCGGTGATCTTTTCGTACATCTCGAAGAGGTTACCGTACTTCTCTTCAATAACGGCTACACCGAGTTGGCGGATGCGGCCCTTGTCGGCATTCGATTCGTTGAGGCTGTGCGCGCGCGACTTTCCGTACCGCTCGATAGCGGCATCGAAGTCGAGGTAAACGGCCAGGCCGGTGGGGCTAACGCCTAGACCTTCATCGCAGGCAGTCTTGGCGGCGCGGCTGGCCACATCCCGCGGCACGAGGTTACCGAAGGCCGGGTAGCGGCGTTCGAGGTAGTAATCGCGATCGCCCTCCGCGATATCCAGGCCGGTTTTACGTCCCTCTCGGATAGCCGCGGCGTCCTCCTGGTTCTTCGGCACCCACACCCGGCCGTCGTTACGGAGCGACTCCGACATCAGCGTGAGCTTCGATTGATACTCACCGCTGACGGGAATACAGGTTGGGTGAATCTGCGTGAAGCAGGGGTTAGCCATGTAGGCACCTTGCTTCACCGCCCGCCAGGCCGCCGAACCGTTGGAGTTCATGGCGTTGGTCGAAAGGTAGAAGACGTTGCCATAGCCACCGGTACCCAAGACGACCGCGTGGGCGGCGTGGCGCTCGGTTTTGCCGGTAAGCAGGTTGCGGGCAATGATGCCGCGGGCCTTGCCGTCCTGCATGACCAGATCGATCATCTCGTGCCGGTTGAACAGCTCGACGTTACCGAGGCTGATCTGGCGGCTCAGCGACTGATAAGCTCCAAGCAGGAGCTGCTGGCCGGTCTGTCCACGGGCGTAGAAAGTTCGGCTGACCTGAACGCCTCCGAAGGAGCGGTTTGCTAGTAGTCCACCATAGTCACGGGCGAAGGGAACACCCTGGGCAACCGCCTGGTCGATGATGTTTACGCTGACCTCAGCCAGACGGTGTACGTTCGCCTCGCGGCTGCGGTAATCGCCCCCTTTGATGGTATCGTAGAACAGGCGGTACACGCTGTCGCCGTCATTTTGATAGTTCTTGGCGGCATTGATCCCCCCCTGGGCGGCGATGGAGTGAGCGCGGCGAGGGCTATCGTGGAAGGTGAAAACCTTCACCTTGTAGCCCAGCTCGCCAAAGGTAGCTGCGGCGGCGCCGCCGGCCAGGCCGGTACCTACGATGATGACCTCGAGACGGCGCTTGTTGTTGGGCGCAACCAGGGGCATGGAAGAGCGGTACTGCTTCCACTTTTCGGATAATTCGCCGGCGGGAACGTTAGATTGAAATGGCATAGGTTCTTTCTTCAGCTATTTACAGCGCCCCCTGGTGCCGGAGGTACATGATGACGGGAATAACGGCAAAACCGAGTGGGACCAACACACTGTAAGCGTATCCCACGGCTTTGATGAAGGGGGTGTATTTCTTGTGATTGAGGCCAAGCGTCTGGAACGCGGAACGGAAGCCGTGCCAGAGGTGAAAGGCGATAAAGATCATCGCGGCCACGTAGAAGATGACCATCCAGATGCTTTCGTAGGTGGCACTGACCAGCGCGTATAAATCCTTTGCTCCGTCGTAACCTTCAGCGCTGAAGGCGCTGACGTTATCGGTGAAGTGCATCTGACCCCAGAACTGGACCAGGTGAATGATGATGAACGCCAGAATGACCATACCCAAGGACCCCATGTAGATGGATGACTTGCTGGCGCCCGCCGTCCGGTCGACCTTCACGGCGTAGCGGGTCGTGCCCCGTGCCTGACGGTTGTAATACCAGAGCACCAGTCCCTGGATCGCATGGATAAGAATGAAGGCGTATAGCAGGATGGACGTCGTCTTGATAACCGGGTTATTGGTCATGAAGTAGGCGTAGGTATTGAAACTGTAGCCCTCATCGTCAACCATCACTAGCTGGAGATTACCGATCAGGTGGACCACCAAAAAGATGATCAGGAACAACCCGGTAAGGGACATAACGATCTTTTGCCCCACGCTGGAGGTGATCATTTTTTGAAACCAGCCAACCTGGGAATTCGAACGATCTGCGGTTTTGGTCGCCATACCTTTGGACTCGATTTTTGTGAGGAGCAAAGCTAATAAGTAAATCCGTAGACCGCTAACGTGGTTGCCGCAGGGGTCAAAGGGCCATCTTATTTAGATTGATTCAATATAAAAGGCCTCCCCGTTTGTCCGGGAAGGCCTTCCTAAATGGTTAGTCGGGAATGGCTTAGGCCGTTTCCAACTGGGCTTCGATTTTTTGGGCAAGCGCCTCCTTGGTGGCAAAGCCTACGTGCTTGTCCACTACCTCTCCGTCCTTCAGAATCAGAATCGTTGGGATGTTGCGGACACCGTAGCGCTGGGTCAGTTCGGCATTTTCGTCAACGTCGACTTTGGCAATCAGTGCTTTGCCGTCGTAGTCTTTAGAAAGTTCTTCAACTACGGGGCCGATCATCTTACAGGGACCGCACCATTCCGCCCAAAAGTCTACGAGCGTAATTCCTTTCTTTTCGAGAACTTCTTCCTTGAAGTTGCTGTCGGTTAGCGTAAAAGCCATAATGCTATAATTTAAATTATTCGTGCAAAACACACGACATTTAAACGCAGGTAGGCCCCGATAGTTGTAAGTACAAAGATTCACCTCCGCAGCCCGTGCACCTGAACCAACGCTCTTTTTTCCTGCGCCCCGCCGCCCTTAAATGGATCACCGGGATTCTACTTATCAGTCTCTTGCTACGGATCGCGCTGCCGGCCAGGACCATAGAATTCGTCTATAGCCGCGGACTTTTTCCGGCGGTCCGTACCATCTGGGATAACTCCCTTGCCCTGCTTCCGGTCCCTTTATTTTACCTGTTTTGGGTGACGGTAGTAGGTGTCCTGGTGCTGGAAGGGAGGCGGTGGGGTAGGGTCCGGTCCGCTTCACGAGACCGTGGTAAGCGTCGGGCAACGCTTAGCATTTTTGCGCACTTAGGGGTCTACGTGCTTCTTCTTGTCCTTGCTTTTTTATGGCTTTGGGGATTTAATTACGGAAGGGAACCGGTGGAGACACGCCTGAGCTTTGCCCTGTATGAGCCTCCGCTGCCCGAACTACGCCAACGGGTGTTTGAAATTGAAACCCGACTGAGCGAACTGCGCGGACAGGTGACGGGGGATACTCTCGCCCTGCCGGACGATCGCTTTCCGGCTGATCTGGAAGCGGATATTCGTCCACTGGTAGCCGCCTCCCTGCTCCGACATAATTATCCGGCACCGGGAAGACCCCGGGGTTGGGAACTGCTTCCCCGCGGTATTCTTTTGCGGCTCAGCACGGCGGGAGTCTACTGGCCGTGGGCCGGACAAGGGAACATCGATGCCGGATTGCACCCCCTGCAAAAACCCGCCGTGCTGGCGCATGAACTCGCCCACGCATACGGATTCGGGGATGAGGGAACCTGCTCCTTCTGGGGATATCTCGCCGCCGCCGAAACCAGGGACCCACTGCTGCGCTATGCCCTGGAGCTTGCCTACTGGCGGCATCTTGCCGGACAGCTGCGCTACGCCGATCCGGAGGGTTACCTGCAATGGCGGAGTACTGAACTCGATCCGGGCATCCGCAACGATCTGCAAGCGATCTACGATAACGGGGAAAAGTACCAGGATATCGCACCTGCCCTACGCGACGCCACGTACACGGCGTATCTCAAGGCACAGGGCATTCACGAAGGATTACTTAACTACGGCCGGGTGGTCCGACTGGTAGAGGGGTACCGCCGGGCCACTACTCCCGCCGGGAACGAATAATCAGGCGAGTACGCCGCTCATTGTCCAGCCCGTTTAGCTGCGGGACGTCGTAAGTACCGTAAAATCCTTGGCCTCCGGCGATGATGGACCCCGGGTCAATGCCAAATTGCGCTAATTGCATGGCCACGCGTACGCCACGCTCCGCGCTGGACTCGTAAGCGAGCAAGGGGTCTCCGTCTATGCTTTCGGCGTGTCCGACTATCGTGAAGTATAGTCCCGGATAGTTTCTGAGGGTTCCGCCGAGACGACGCAGGATCCGCTGGCCCTCGAGGGTCACTTCATTGTTCTCCGTGAAGGTCAGGTTTCCGCCGAGAACCAGTTCCAAGGCACGTTCGTCCAGACGGTATAATACGTAGCCGGTGTCCGTAAGGGCAAGCATCAGCTGGCGGAGCTCTTCCTGCAATTTATCCATTCGTATCTTATCGGCGGCCTCCGGGTCGACCGGGCTGGTACCGCGTACCGAAGTGCCGGAGTCGTAGGTTTCCGGTTGATCGTTGCGCATGCGGTCGAGGCTGGTCAGGCTTTCCTCGCGGGCGGATAACTGCTGGGCCCGCCTTTCCAAAACCGCTGCGCGCTTATCCAATTCCGCCTGGCGGTCCAACAGTTCCTGCTGTAGGTTAGGCTCGTTGCCACCGGCATCAACCAGGCTGCGATTTTGCTCCAGTATGGACTCGTACCGTTCGGTCAGGTCGGCGATTCGATTGTTGAGCGACCGGTTGGTGGCATTCAGTTCTTCGATTTGCCGAAGTTGCCGCTGCTGGAAGGCACCACTGCTGCGCAGGCTATCCGTAAGGGCCTGATAGCGAATCGTCGAGGTGCTGTCGGCGGCCTCCGCCTGGCTACGGTAATAGTTTCTTTCCTGGGTCAGGGAATCGTACTGCGTCTTGGGGACGCAAGCGGACATGAGCAGGAAAAGCAAAGCAAAAGGGATCGCACGATATATCATATCAAGTAGCTTTAGCGGGGGAGGACGGTGGTAAAGCCCGGAATGGCGTACCGTTGTTTAAGGGAGGCAGCGTAGTGCTGCGCACTATCCTGATCGTTGAATGTGCCGAGAAGAACCTTGTATACGTAACCTCCATCCGAACGCTGCTTGTGTAGCAAAATCTCGTCGAAGTACCGCCCCTGTAGTTCCGCTACCTTATCCATGGCCCGTTCCAGGTTCTCGAAACTACCAACCTGCACGCCGTACCGTCCTTCCTTGGGCTCGTGAAGTGAAACCTGGTAGAGCCCCGGACCGAAGGACTTCTTAACGGATGGTACGTTCGGGCGCGACGCCGGCGTCGGAGTGGTGCGGGGAGATTCAGGCTGCGGGGATTTGACTTCCCTCTGGGGCGGTGGTTGACTCAAGGATACGGATTCGGGTTCCGGTTCAACCTCATTTGGCGTGGCCCGTGGCACGGGGGCCGGATCTGGATTGCTTGTTCGCGTGGTAGCGACGTCCCTCGTTGATACCGGTCGTTGGTCAGGGGTGGAAAGGAGTTGTACTTCCACCGGAACCGTACGTTCTCCCAGCATTCCCAATTCATCCGCTGCCCGTTCACTGAGTTCGACGATACGTCCGCGGATAAACGGGCCCTTATCGATGATGCGGACAACGACCGAATTACCGTTCGACTCGTTGGTTACCCGCACGGTGCTATTGAGGGGGTAGGTTTTATGGGCGGCAACCAGTTCCGTGCGGTCGTAGATCACCCCGTAGGCCGTTTCCGCTCCATCGTATTCCGGCGAGTAATAGCTGGCGAGTCCATTTTGCCGATCGCCCACGAGCTGCCCGCTGGCGGACGCTGAGAACAGGAGGACAAATAGCCACGCAATGGATGAAAAGGTTGTCGGTTGGAGCATAAAGGACATTTCAGATCAGATCACGCAGTCGGAATTCCAGGTCATATAGCCGGCCCGCCCGGTAAACCCGCATGCGTATTCGTTTACCGGGCCGACGCTGCAGTTTACGAATAATGGATTCCAGGCTCAGTAGCGCCACCGGTACGCCATTGACCGCGCGGATGCGATCCCGAACCTGGATACCTGCCTCATCCGCCGGGCTACCGGGTACGACGTTGCTTATCGTAAAGCTACGCAGGTTGTTGCCGCCCGCTAAAATATTCAGCCCCGAGCGATCAAAACGAAATTTGCGCTTCCACCTACCCCCCTCCGGGCGGAGGTAGACTTTGTGGTTGACGTAATCCACCACGATCCGGAATCGGCGTAATATTTGGTTTCCGAGAATGCCCTCCCGCTGCTGGACGAAACCCGCGTTGATGCTATCCACTTCCTGGAAATAGGTGACCACGTCGTTCATCTCTCGGTTGGCCATCGAGACCAGCCGGCTCCGTCCCACGCTTCCTTCCAGGGTTCCCCCCAGTCCGCTGGCAATGTAGGTGGGTATCGTCTGTTGGGGGAGGTCGATGTGGTTGGAGTCAGGGTAGGTATGCATCAGGAGGCTCAGACCGGCTCCCGTGTCCATGAGCAGTTTCCGGCGGGTAGATTGACCCGAAAGCACGCCCACGTCAATGTAGAGATAGGGGCGATTGCGGATAAAGTCCGCCGGTACCTCTATAAACGCCCTGGTGAGCCGAAATTTACTGGGATCGTGTAGGATGAGCACCTTTCGGCGAAAGTCAAACTCGACGATAAACCGCATCAGGAAGTCTGCCCCCAGGATACCGTGGATGGTCGTTCCGGTGATTCGCTCGAAATTGAAATAATTTTCCTCCAGCACCAGAATGGTCCGGTTTCGGGCGAGTAGCCGGTCGGCCAGCCGCATATTGACGCCGGTGGCCAGGTGAGCGGTCAGCATTTCGGTTAGGTCTGAGCCACGCACCTGAAAGGTACGCATGTAATTGACCTCCAGCAAGTCGGTCATGGTCCGGTCCAGTAAGACCGTATTCTCCGCACCGGTATCTACGATGAAGCGCAGGGGGATGAGGTTATTCAGCAGAATCGGGATGACGATGAAGTCATTTTCCGTGTCGAAAGGAATTTCGATTTGCCGGTAATTACCGAGCACCTTCATGTCTAATCGCTGACCGCCGACCACGCCCGTCCACATCAGGCACAACACGCTCAGCACCAGAAAGGGAAAGCGTATTAGGGGCATGCAGACGGGTAAATTGACGTGGTTAGCTGACAAGGGTAGTCGAAGGTCTAAACAGAAGGCAGCATTCTGGGTTTTGAGTCGTTATAAATGCAAAAGGCGAAGCTAATAGCAAAATTATTGTTAGGTAAATTGATTTAGTAACATTTTTTAGTTGGCTGTGGTCTTTAATTACCTTTTTGATTTTGCATCTTTGCCCTAGCGCTTTATTTGTTTTCGATCATGTAATCACTGCATCTTGCGTAGTCTGCTCGCTCAACCGCGCCCTTATTATTTGACAGCATCCATCTGCCGGCCACCCCAATTTGGGGTATGGCCTGCTGTTGCGTACGTCTACATCACTTCACAAACTCAATATTAAATATGAAGCTCAATCTATACCACTGTTACCGTGGTCCGGGATTGATCCTGCTGTGCCTACTGCTTTCCGCGGTCGGGGCTGCGCAGCAGGCGATCACCGGTACCATTACGGACGCTGAGTCCGGCGACCCCCTTATCGGGGCGAGCGTCGTAGTCACCGGATCGACCACCGGAACCGTCACCGATTTTGACGGAAATTTCGAACTGAACGTACCGGCGGAAGCCAACTCGATCACGGTCTCGTATACCGGCTACGGTACGCAGGAAATTGCCATCACGGAAGGGCAAACTGCTTACACCATTGAGTTGACTTCGGGCGAGCTGTTACAGGAGGTCGTTGTTGTCGGCTACGGTGCGGTGAAGAAGCAAGACCTCACCGGTGCCGTAACGGTCCTTTCCGAAGAAGACTTCAATAAGGGGGTCATCACCTCTCCCGAGCAACTGATCCAGGGCCGTGCCGCCGGTGTGCAGGTTACCCAGACGAGTGGCGAACCGGGGGCCGGGGTGAATTTCCGGATCCGGGGTACGTCTTCGGTGCGATCGAATAACAACCCCTTGTTCGTGGTGGACGGTGTGCCACTGAGTGGGGAAAGTACTGCGGCGGACGGCTCGATTGGCGGACTGGGTAACACCACCGCCCGTAACCCGCTTAATTTCCTCAATCCCAGTGATATCGAGAGCATCAATGTGCTTAAGGATGCTAGCGCTACCGCTATCTATGGTTCGCGTGGTGCCAACGGTGTGGTATTGATCACAACGAAATCCGGTGCTTCCGGGCAGGGTGTACTAACCTATGAAACCACCGTTGGCCTAGCATCAATTTCTAAGCGGTATGATGTTCTGGGCCGGGATGCCTTTCTCGATGCCTATAGAAGTTTCAATGGCGACGCAGCTACCGAAACACTCGACGGTGGAGCGGATGTAAACTGGCAGGATGAAATCTTTCGCACGGCCCTGACGCATACGCACAATCTATCCTTCGGAGGTGGAGATGAAGGCGGAGCTTATCGATTCTCGGCATCGTACATGGATCAGGAAGGTATAGTCGATCAATCCGGTCTTCAAAGAATATCGGCCAGGTTCAATGGCAACAAACGATTCATCGATGATCGACTGGGTTTATCGACTCAGATCACAGTTTCCGACATACACGATGATAACGTTCCCATTACAACGAATTCGGGCTTTGAGGGTGATCTGCTGGGTAACATTCTGAAGGCCAATCCGACACAAACGATCCTTAATCCTGACGGAACCTATAACCAAGTTAGCCAAACCGAGCCTAATCCCCTAGCATTATTGAACCTGTACGAAGGGTACACGAATACGCTTCGACTATTGGGTAATGTGTCCGCCGAAGTGGGCATCACGGATGCGCTGACCTTCAAGTCCGTTTACGGTATAGACCGCTCATTCTCCACGCGGGCGGATGCGCAGTCTCCTCTGCAGAGAGTACAGGGCATCGAAGGTATCGGCCGGGCGACGCTCAACGACCTACGGGTTAGCAACAATCTTTGGGAGAACTATTTCACCTTGCGAACCGACCTGGGAGGTGCCATAGCTTTTGAAGGATTGTTAGGGTACTCCTACCAAAGCTTCGAACGCGCCGGCAAAACGGCAGGATTCAGCAATTTCCGCCGAATTACCGATCCTGACATCATGATCAATAACGTCAGCGCGGCTGATCAAATTAATGGTGCCGGAGCATTCGGTAATTCTTTCCGCACCCAGGATGAACTGCAGTCCTATTTCGGTCGAATCAACTTCGATATAGCAGATAAATACTTGCTCACCGCCACATTGCGGGCCGATGGTTCAACTAGGTTCGCGAATGAAAACCAGTATGGCTTGTTTCCTTCCTTCGCTTTCAAGTGGCGGCTGCTGGAAGAAGGCTTTGCTCCGGAGTCATTTTCTGATTTAGGACTTCGCGTCGGCTACGGGGTAACGGGTAATCAGGAACTACCACACAACCAGTATCAGCTGCGCAGACAGTTCGTGGGATATGGATACAATGCAGGTACGACCGGCCTCGACGGTGGTAGGTATGAAACAATTGCTTTCGATAATGAGAACCTTCAGTGGGAATCAACATCCCAAATTAACGCCGGTATCGACTGGGGCATCAACAACAATAGATTGAGTGGATCGATCGATTACTACTATAAGTCCACCAGTGATCTGTTAATCCAGACCCGATCGGCGCAGCCCGCGGTACAGGAATTTGTTTGGGAAAACCTCGATGCTGATGTAATTAACGAAGGGGTTGAATTGGCTGTAAATTATGTCGCCGTCGACAGGGGCTCTTTCACCTGGGACGTCATTTTCAATGTAGCCTACAACAATAACGTCGTTCGCAATTTCGACCGCCTCATCAACACGGGCGACATAAGTGGACAAGGCCTGACCGGTGCATATGCGCAACGGATTGCCGAAGGACAACCACTCTATGCTTTCTTCCTGCGGGAATTCGGAGGATACGATGAGGAAGGGAACTCCATATACCCGAACGGCGACGTCCAGGAATTTACCGGACAAAGCCCTTTACCTAAAGTGACCGGCGGATTGACCAATCAGCTTCTGATAGGTAATGTCGATATCAACCTCTTCTTCACCGGTCAATTCGGATTTTATATCTACAACAATACGGCCAACGCCTTCTTTACCGCCGGCGCGCTTTCCAACGGCCGCAACGTATCCAGCGATGTAGTTGGTAACGGTGAGGGCCGTCTCAACGCCCCAGATGTATCTACTCGCTTCGTAGAGAAAGGGGATTTCGTTCGGCTTCAGAACGCAAGTATTGGTTATACCATTCCGACCCGCGAGGGTATCCTCTCCAATATGCGTATCTCGCTGACTGGACAAAACTTGTTCGTGATTACGGGATACAGCGGCCAGGATCCTGAAGTGAGCATCAGTAAACCCCTCAACGGCGTTCCCTCGATCGGAATCGACTATACGGCCTATCCACGGGCGCGTACGGTGACGTTCGGCTTAAACGCATCGTTTTAATCATAAATCCCATTCTCCCGGCGAACCTGCTGGCGGAATAGCTATTCTGCCCTGCCGAGTCGCCGGGAGCATGACTTTAATAAAATCATATGCAAATTTTGACAAAGAGGAGCCTGCTTCAGCCGCTCTGTTTCTTCTGCCTACTTCTTGCTACCCAGTCGTGCACTGATTTGTCCGTAGAGGAATTTGATTCAGTGGTTATCGACGAAGACGGGCCTCCGGCTCCCGGTGAAGCGGGGCAGCTGGTAGACGGGGTATATGATGGCTTATCCACTTTTACGGACCAGGCCAACACCTACAGTCTGTTCGAGCACCCTTCTGACGAACTGATTCCTCCAACCCGAGGTGTAGACTGGGGTGACAACGGTGTGTGGCGAACGCTGCATGCGCATACTTGGGATCCCACGCACGCGCAGGTACTCAATGCCTGGAATACCTTGAACCAGCGCATCTATAATACCGCTGAGATTCTTGCAGCCAATCCGAGTGCCGAGGATGAAGCCCATGGACGCTTCCTGCAGGGATTTTTCATGTGGCACGTACTTGATTTATATGGAGTTGTTCCCTTCCGGGAGTTTGGTGAAGGCGTCGATGTACTCCCCCGGGTCATCTCCCGAAGCGATGCTATCGACCTTGCTATCAGTCAAGTCGAAGCCTCGATCGATAACCTGCCCAGCGCCGGGCCCGGTGAGAACATACAGGGGACGAAGGCCGCTGCATACTCTATGCTAACGCGGATGTACCTGAACAAAGCGGTTTATAAAGCGGACAATCCTGCCGGCCCCTACGATCACAATGCCGATGACCTACAAAAGGTAATTGACTACGCAGACATGGTTACCGACGAAGGCTACAGTTTTGATCCCAACTACTTCGAAATTTTCGAAGCCGGATCGGACAACGAGCCCATTCTGGTGAGTAACCAGGGAACCCCCCAAAACCGGTGGATGATGACGCTGCACTACAGCCAGAACCCTTCGGGCTGGAACGGCTTCACGACTTTGGCAGATTTCTACAACGCATTTGATCCGGAAGATCCGCGGATCGGTAGAGAACCGACACCGGATGGAACGGCTTCTTCCGGTATTGGTGTCGGATTTCTGCAGGGACAACAAGTTACCGACGAGGGCAACGAACTGATCGACACCCGTACCCAGCAACCGCTGTTCTTTACCGAGGACGTTGGTTTGGCCGGCGTACCTACGAATGCAGGCGTGCGCGTTATCAAGTACCACCCCGCCCGTTCCGGAAAGTACATTCTCATCCGGTACGCCGAGTCGCAGCTGAACAAGGCCGAGGCCCAACTTCGACTGGGGGACGCTGCCGGAGCGCTCGAAACCGTCAATACCATGCGGGCTACCCGCGGTACCCCCGAACTCGGTTCCATCGATCTCGACGGCATGCTTATGGAGCGTGGTTTCGAGCTCTACTGGGAAGGACTCCGTCGGGTCGACCAGATCCGTTTCGGAACCTTTACCGATACCTGGGATGAGAAGACGGTCACCGATCCTACTCGTGTGCTGTTCCCCATTCCTCAGCAGGCCCTCGACTCCAATCCCAACCTGGAGCAGAATCCTGGATACTAACCGACATAGGGCATATTAGCACCTTATGGAACGAAGAGCGAGTAGCCCGGCTGCTCGCTCTTTTTTTATCTTCACCCATATTCCCGCCGGTGGTATGTTTCGATATTTTCTCCCGCTTTTTTTAGCCTCATTACTGCATTGTAGCCCTTCCGAACCGTCCGGATCGACTGTCGCGGAGTCACCTACGATGTTTCAGCGCGTGGATTCCACGCACACCGGAATCGCTTTTGTCAATACCGTACGAAACAGCCAGGAATTCAATATTTTCAGTTACCGTAACTTCTACAACGGGGGAGGCGTCGGTATCGGTGATCTGAATAATGACGGCTTAGCTGATATTTATCTCACGGCTAACCAGGGGCCGAACAAACTGTATCTGAATCAGGGGGACTGGCAATTCGAGGACGCATCCGAAACGGCGGGCGTCCAACTCGCCGGCCAGTGGAGTACGGGGGTCACCCTGGTGGACATCGATGGGGACGGTTGGTTAGATATCTATGTCTGCAACGCCGGCTTCCAGAAGGGCGTAAATCAACGCAACAGCCTGTTGATCAACCAACACGACGGTACCTTCCGCGATGCAGCCGCCGAATACGGTCTGGACGATGACGGTTACGCAACTCACGCAGCATTCTTCGACTACGACCTGGATGGCGATTTAGACGTCTATCTGCTCAACAACAGTTTCATTCCCGTCAATACCCTCAATCTAAGCAGCCAGCGGGAGCGCTACGCCGATGATTGGAACGTAAAACCCTTCCTGCGGGGTGGGGGAGACCGCCTGCTTCGTAATGAGTCCGGTAAGTTCACGGATGTGAGCGCGGAGGCCGGCATCTACGGTAGCCTGATCGGTTTCGGTCTCGGGGTCACGGTAGGAGACGTCAACGGAGATTACTACCCTGACATCTACGTCTCCAACGATTTTTTCGAGCGCGACTACCTGTACATCAACCAGGGCAATGGAACCTTTAAAGAGGAGGTAGAGCAGTACATGCGGCACCTTAGCCTGGCGAGCATGGGGGCGGATATGGCCGACATCAATAACGACGGCTACCCCGAACTCTTCGCTACCGAAATGCTGCCGGAATCCGATTACCGGCGGAAGACGACCGTCCAGTTCGAGAACTTAACGGGATACGAGCTCAAGCAGCAACGCGGATTCTACCACCAATATATGCACAATACGCTGCAACTCAATAATGCGGACGGGACCTTCAGCGAAATCGCGCAGTACGCGGGGGTAGAGGCGACGGACTGGAGTTGGGGCGCTCTGCTGTTCGATGTCGATCAGGATGGCTGGCGCGACATATTCGTGAGCAACGGTATCTACCACAACCTGACCAGCCAGGACTTTATCGATTTTTTCGCAGATGATATCGTGCGCAAGATGGCCCTTACGGGCAAAAAAGAGGAAGTCGACAAGATCATCGACGAGATGCCCTCGGAGCCGCTGCCTAACAAGTTGTACTGGAACCGGGGAGACCTGTCTTTCGCCGATGTGTCTACGGACTGGGGTATGGGCGAAGCCTCATTTTCGAACGGGGCGGCTTACGGCGACCTGGACGGCGACGGCGACCTGGATCTCGTAGTAAATAATGTGAACCAGCCTGTATTCGTTCTCGAGAATCGAGCCACGGAGCTCACGGACAATCACCGAATCACGGTGCGGCTTTACGGACCGGAAGGCGGCAACCGCTTCGCCATCGGTGCCTCCATCGCCGTGCACCAGGACGATCGGGTCTACAGCAGTGTGGTGATGCCCAGCCGTGGCTTTCAGTCAAGTGTGGACTATCCGCAGCACATTGGGATCGGCCATTCCGCTGGCGTGGATTCCGTGGTTATCGTGTGGCCTGATCGTACGGTCACCACCTTGGACAGCATTGATACGCGGGAGCCATTGGAAGTTGACTACGTCCAAGCGAATCGTCGACCGCTTCCGCGTTATATCAACGATAGGAGAGCCTCCTTGGAAGTAGCACCTCCCCTACTCACCCCGGTGCAACTAAGCCTGACCGCGCATGTGGAAGACGATCACCTCGATCTATTGAACGAAGGCTTAGTTATCCGGACGCTCGGTCATGAGGGGCCCCTATCGGCCGTAGGAGATGTTGACGGTGACGGCTATGACGACCTGTACATCGGCGGTGCCCGTAATCAGCCGGGGCAATTGTATCTGCAGCGGGGCGGCCGCTTCGTTCGCTCGGAGCAGTCCGCACTCGACCAGGTAAGCCAGACGGAAGATTCCGGCGTCGCGCTGTTCGACGCAGACGGGGACGGAGACCTCGATTTGTACGTCGGCTCCGCAGGCAATGCCGCCCCGGCCAATTCGCCGATGCTGGCGGATAAGCTGTTCTTCAACGATGGAAATGGCAACTTCACCCTCCGGAGTGGAAGCCTGCCCCGAATTGGCGTGAACACTTCGGTCGTCGTTCCGCTGGATTTTGACGGCGACGGTGACTCGGACCTATTCGTCGGTACGCGCAGCATGCCCGGGAATTATGGCGTGCCCGTGCCGAGTTTCCTCTTAGAAAACAATGGTGCCGGGCGCTTTCGGGATATTACCCGCTCCGTGGCTCCACAGTTGGCAAGCCTCGGCATGCTCACCGATGCTACGCTCGAAGTCAGGCAGGATGGTGCGGAAAACATTTTGACGACGGTAAGTGAATGGGGAACGCCCCGTCAATTTCACCTTGCCCACGGCCAGGTATCCGAAATCAAATCCAATCTAGATGCCTATTCGGGCTGGTGGTACGCGGTGGAACAGGCTGATATGGATGGTGACGGTGACCTGGACCTGATCCTGGGTAATCGAGGCGAAAATTTCTACTTCTCCGCCGATACGGCGCGTCCGGCTAAACTGTACGTGGCTGATTTCGACGGGAACGGTACCGTAGAAAAAATCATGACCCAGCACCTGGAGAAACGGGACATGCCCCTGGCTATGAAGCGTGACCTTACCGCCCAGTTGGCCGGATTACGAAAGGCAAATCTCCGTCACTCGGATTACGCAGAGCGATCAATCGATGAGCTTTTCTCACCGGAAGTGCTTGATCGAGCGTTTGTGTTGGAAGCAAATTACTT
The DNA here is from genome assembly GCF_003390935.1 of Lewinella sp. IMCC34191. Lineage (GTDB taxonomy): Bacteria > Bacteroidota > Bacteroidia > Chitinophagales > Saprospiraceae > Neolewinella. Next base: position 857,677 of record NZ_QNQZ01000001.1, read on the forward strand.
CCAGTCGGCCATCGCGTTCCGCGAATCCGACGGCAACTACCGGCTTGAGCCGTTACCATCGCGTGCGCAACTTTCCAGCGTAAATGCCATCCGTGCGGTAGATGTAAATGGCGACGGAGCGCAGGATATAGTGCTTGGTGGTAACCTGAGTGGTTTTTTACCCCAGTATTCCCGGTTAGATGCCAGCTACGGGCAGGTCCTGCTCAACCGCGGCGACGGCACTTTTGACGAGCTAACTTCCTCCGAATCAGGCATTGGGGTCATTGGCGACATCAAGGATCTCCAGTTACTAAGTCTGGGAACCGACCGGATATTATTGATGACCATCAATGACGCAGGTCCGCTGACCTACCGCCTGCCGTCCATCGTGCAATAATTTCGCTGTGTACGTACTTCATCACCTACCGCCGGTTTCTCCCATTGCATTGTCAATAGCGCTGCTTGGGCTGGTCTTCACCTTATTTGGCTGCGAAAAGGGACGGGGCGCTGAACCCGAATCGGCTGGTTTCACCTTGTTGCAGTCCGACCGCACCGGCCTGGATTTCACGAACAGCCCGCAGTTATCGGAGGAGCTGAACGTCTTCAACTACATGTACTTCTACAATGGCGGGGGACTGGCGGCCGGCGACTTTAATAACGATGGATTACCCGATCTATACTTCACCGCCAACCGGGACCGAAACGCGCTGTACATCAACCAAGGTGACCTTCGCTTCCGGGAAGTAACGGACATCGCCGGCCTGGCCGGTCAGCCGGGCTGGACGACTGGCGCCTCCGTGGTAGACATCAACCAGGATGGACGGCTGGATATTTATGTCAGTCAGGTAAGCGGGTACGCCGGACTCACCGGCCACAACCAGTTGTACATCAATGAGGGTGTCGATGAAGCGGGGATACCGTTGTTCAGCGAATCCGCGCAGATGTATGGGCTGGACCAGCAGGGATTCGGAACCCAGGCCGTATTCTTCGACTATGACGGAGACGGCGATCTCGACTGCTTCCAACTCAACCACTCCGTGCACCAAAACGGAACCTTCGGACCACGAGCGAGCTTTGCCGACGAGGATAGACATCCATTGGCCGGTGACCGACTGCTGCGCAACGATGGATTACCCGACGGAAAAGGCAACGGGGGATTCACCGACGTCAGTGCGGAGGCCGGAATCATCGGTACGGCGCTCGGCTACGGCCTGGGGGTTTCGGTCGGTGACGTGAATAACGACGGGTGGCCGGATTTGTACGTCGGGAACGACTTCCACGAAAACGACTACCTCTACATTAATCAGGGTAACGGTACCTTCCGGGAGGCACTGACGGAGATGCTTCGCCACACGAGTCGCTTTACCATGGGCGTAGATCTGGCCGATATCAATAATGATGGGTATACCGACATCTTCAGCCTGGATATGCTACCGGAAGATCCCATCATCCTCAAGCAATCCCTAGCAGAAGACGGATACGACGTATTTCGATTCAAGCTGGGTTTCGGATACAATCCTCAATTTTCGCGCAACACCCTCCAACTTAATAACGGAGACGATACCTACAGCGAAATTGCCGCCCAAGCCGGGATACACGCTACCGACTGGTCGTGGGCCCCGCTCTTTTTCGATATGGACGATGACGGACACACGGACCTATTCATCAGCAATGGTATCCCCAGGCGGATGAACGATATAGACTGGATCAACTTCAAGACCCAGGACAACCGGGAGCAGGTCGCCGAGGGCGGGGAAGTACCCGACGACGAACTCGACTACGTCACCAAGATGCCCCAGATCAAACTGCGGAACAAATTTTACCGCAATTCAGGGAAGCTGCACTTCCAGGATCTCTCGGACGGGGTGGCCGGAGCGGTCGAATCCTATTCCAACAGCGCGGTGTACATCGATTTGGATAGCGACGGTGACCTGGATATCGTCACGAATAACATCGAGGACAATCCTTTCATCTACCGAAACGATCTACGGCTAAAGGAAGCGGAGCAGGGGGATACTACCGGGGCATACTTGCAATTACGATTCAACGGACCAGAAGGAAACCGCAATGCCGTAGGGGCCAGCGTAATCGTATACGGTAAAGAAAAACGCCAGCGGTTTGAAAATTACCCCGCGCGAGGGTTTCAATCCTCGGCACAGGCACCACTGCATCTGGGGTTGGGAGATTCCGGTGCCGTCGACTCTATACTGGTGGTTTGGCCGGACCGTACGTATACAAGGATCCGGCCCGACGAATTTAATTCGAGCATATCGGTCACCTATCAACCGAATCTTCCTCTCTATGACTTTTCGGGCATTGGCTTATCGTTTGCCGGAGCAGAATTGAGCGACGAAGCCGGTCCTTTGGGCATTCGGCACCGGCACGTAGAAAACCAATTCGTCGACTTTAATCGCGAACCGCTTATTCCCCATATGGTATCTACCGAAGGACCCGCTTTAGCCGTCGGTGACATAACCGGGGACGGCCTGGAGGATTTCTTCGTCGGCTCCGCAAAACGAGAACGTAGCGTGTTCTACGTACAAACAACCAGGGGCGTTTTTCAGCGAATGCCCGTTCCAGAGATTGAGAAGGACAGCATCTTCGAGGACGTGGATGCCGCGCTTGCGGATCTGGATAACGACGGGGATTTGGACCTGATTATCTCGGCCGGCGGGAACGAATACGAACGAGAGCACGAGCCGCGTAGGCAGCGTAGTTACCTGAACGATGGCAGCGGCAATTTCCAGCGTCACGACGTGCTCCAAGACGTGTTCGCCACGGCGTCCAAAGTGCTCCCGCAGGACTATGACGGGGATGGTCTGGTGGATCTGGTCGTTACCGGGCGTGTGGTTCCGAACGCATACGGGGAAACCCCAAAATCTTATCTTTTTCGCAACACCGGAAATTTGACATTCACGGATGTGACGGCGGAGGTGGCCCCTACCTTATCCGAAATGGGACGAATTACCGATGCGGAATGGGCGGACCTGAACGATGACGGAAATCCGGATCTGGTAGTGGCCATCGAGTGGGGATACGTTACGGCGCTGATGAACGAGGATGGCCGCTTTATCCCAAAGCGCCTAAGTGAGCAAACGGGATGGTGGACGAGCCTTTGCGTCGTCGATGCCGACCAGGACGGAAAGCTGGATGTACTCGCCGGAAATTTTGGCACCAACAACAAGCTGCAACCCGACGCTCAACATCCGGTACGCCTCCGTGTCAATGATTTTGACGGGAATGGGCGTCAGGAAACCGTACTTACCTACTTCGTGGGCGACCGCGAATTGCCGTTCGCTAACTATGCTGAGTTGGTCAAGCAATTGCCCGGTTTGAAGAAAAAGTACATCTACGCCCGCGATTTTGCCCGCGCCGATCCGGCCGAATTATTCGGGCCAAGCTGGGAGGATGCCGAGACCCTTGAAATACAGTCGATGGTGAGCGTCCTTCTCCGACAGGATAATTACGGAGAGTTTACAAGTGAGCCGCTTCCGGAGAGATTGCAGTGGTCATCGATCCATGCGATTCAACAGCTTCCCGATCAGGATGATGGGACTCGTTTTCTGGTGGGCGGGAACTTCCTTAACGCTAACATTGAAATGGGTTGGTACGATGCCGGAAGGCTGGCGGTACTTACGATAAACAGAGCGGGCGAAATGCAGGTGGCTTACCCGGAAGGTGCCGCCTTCGGCCAGGTTAGAAACATGGAGGCCATCGAGCTCGGGGATACGGAACGCGCCTACCTCGTTGCTTTCAACAACGATTCCTTGCGACTATACAGAGACTCGGTCAAGTAAAGAACCAGGCCTAAAGCGACTATCTTGCAGGATGAATTACTGTTCCCATTGCGGTTCGGCAGACCTGGTGCTGCGGGTACCCGAGCAAGATAACCAGGAGCGGATCGTCTGTGCCAATTGCCAGACCATTCACTACCAGAACCCGAAGGTGGTCACGGGCTGCCTGCCGGTGTGGCAGGACCAGGTACTACTTTGCCGCCGTGCCATCGAACCGCGGCACGGCCTGTGGAACGTACCCAGCGGGTATCTGGAAAACGGCGAAAGCGTGGAAGCCGGTGCCCGACGGGAGGTGCGCGAGGAGGCCGCCGCGGAGGTAGAAGTTAATTACCTGATCACCTTGTACAACTTACAGAAGGTGAATCAGGTATATCTGCAGTTCGTTGGGAACCTGGTGGATGGTAAGTTCGGGGTAGGGCCCGAATCACTCGAATGCCGCCTGTTCCGTGAGGATGAAATCCCCTGGGATGACATTGCCTTTACCAGTTCGACGTACACCCTGCGTGCGTATTTTCAGAACCGGAAACTCGGTACACAGACTTTCTACCGGGCCAGTTTTCCGGAGTTATCACCGGGACTACCGATTAGCTGAACCGACGCAGCGCTTCCTCCAGATCGGCGGGCGTATCGATGCCCAGGCTGGGCCGGTCGGTCAGGGCGACCTGTATGGCGTACCCCGCCGATAGCCAACGTAGTTGTTCCAGACTTTCTTCCCGCTCCAACTTGGCCGGAGCCAGGTTAGTGAGTTCGGGCAGAATCTCCGCGCGGAAGGCATACATGCCGATGTGTTGCAGGTGCTTTTCTTCCTCTATCCAGCGACCGATGGGAATATCCCGTAGGTAGGGGATGGCGTGGCGACTAAAGTAAAGCGCCCGGCCCCGTTCGTCGCGCACCACCTTGACTACATTAGGCGATAGCAGCGCATGCTCGTCCCGAACCGGCGCGGCCAGCGTCGCCAAATCGGTGTCTTTATCTTCAAAGCAGCGAAGAATGGCGTCGATCTGATCCGGACGAATAAAGGGTTCGTCCCCCTGGACGTTAATTACGATGCGTGCGTCGGGATAGTGTGTCGCGGCTTCGGCCACGCGGTCCGTACCGGAGGGGTGGTCGGGAGCGGTCATGCGGACCTCGCCGCCGAAGTCGCGCACGTGGTCGTAGATGCGGGAGTCATCGGTAGCTACCATGACTTGGTCGATGGCGGGAACCCGGCTGACGGCTTGGTATACGCGTTTTACCAGCGTTTCACCGCCCAAATCCACTAAGGGCTTACCCGGAAAGCGTGTACTCGCGTAACGCGCGGGAATGACGGCCAGGATCACGCTCTTCCGAGTTGCATTTCCGGAATGTCCCCTTCCACTACCAGGCGACCCGCGGTGGCGTCCTTGATTTGCTGTACGCTTACTCCCGGGGCCCTTTCCAGTAGGCGGAAACCCCGGTCGGCGGTCACCTCGAGCACGGCCATATTCGTCACTATCTTCTTTACGCAGTTGACACCGGTCAGGGGTAGGGTACACTCCGGGAGTAGCTTGGACTCGCCGGCCCGGTTGGTGTGCATCATGGCTACGATAATGTTCTCCGCGGAGGCAACGAGGTCCATGGCGCCACCCATTCCCTTGACGAGCTTGCCGGGGATCTTCCAGTTGGCGATATCCCCGGTGTCGGAAACTTCCATCGCTCCAAGAACGGTGAGTTGGATGTGCTGCCCGCGGATCATGGCAAAGCTGGTGGCACTGTCGAAGATGGCGGCGCCCGGAAGGGCCGTAATGGTCTGCTTACCCGCGTTAATCAGATCCGCGTCGACGTCTTCTTCCCGTGGAAAGGGGCCCATGCCTAAAATGCCGTTTTCGGACTGAAAGGTCACTTCAATATTTTCGGGGACGAAATTGGCTACCAGGGTCGGGATGCCAATCCCCAGATTGACGTACCAGCCGTCTTGTAGCTCCTGCGAAATGCGTTGCGCTATTCCTGTTTTATCTAGCATGGCTTAGCGGGTTGTGCGTTGTTCGATACGTTTCTCGTAATTCTTGCCCTCGAATATCCGCTGGACGAAAACGCCGGGGGTGTGAATCTGATTTGGGTCAAGTTCCCCGGGTTCGACCAATTCCTCCACCTCGGCGATGGTGATGGTGCCGGCCATCGCCATGACGGGGTTAAAATTACGCGCGGTACCCTTGTAGATCAGGTTGCCGTCGCGATCGCCCTTCCACGCCTTAACGATGGCGAAATCAGCGGTCAGTGCCATCTCCAGGATGTGCGGCTTACCGTTAAACTCTCGCACTTCCTTTCCTTCACCTACTTCGGTACCGTAGCCTGCGGGCGTGAAAAAGGCCGGGATTCCGGCGCCGCCCGCCCGGCACCGTTCGGCGAGGCTGCCCTGGGGAATCAGGTCGACTTCCAGGTCGCCACTCAGCATTTGGCGCTCGAATTCGGCGTTCTCGCCTACGTAGCTGGCGATCATTTTACGGATTTGGCGGCTCTGTAATAGTAGACCCAATCCGAAGTCATCGACTCCGGCATTATTCGATATACAGGTCAGGTCGGTAATGCCACTTTCGGCGAGGGCCGCAATGGTCTTTTCCGGGATGCCGCACAGCCCGAAGCCACCGAGCATCAGGGTCATCCCGTCCTTAATTCCTTCGATAGCCGCCCGGGCATCGGAAACGGTTTTTTGCATGATCTTTGGTTTGGGTTTACTCTTCCTCCAGCAGTCGGCTGTCGATCCGCCGTTTGGCCTTGGCGCCCAACTTACGAAGTTTTTCCGCACGACCGATGAGGGTGGCACCGTACTTGCCGCCCGTGCTGAGTTTGGTCAGGGCGGACTGGTAGGATGTCTGCGCCTGATCCAGCCGGTGACCGATTTTCTGCAGCTCATCCGTGAAACTGACGAAGCTATCGTAAAGCAAGCCGCTCTGGCGCGCGATTTCCAGGACGTTTTTCTTCTGATTGTCTTGCTTCCATATATAGCTTACCGTTCGCAGCGTCGCCAACAGGGTAGAGGGCGTCACCAGCACGATGTTTTTCTGGAGGGCTTCGATGAATAGTTGCCGGTCGGTCTGCAGGGCCAGTCCCAGTGCCGGTTCGATGGGCACGAACAACAGCAGATAATCGGGCGAATTGATCTGATACAGGCGCGTGTAATTTTTGCTGGCCAGATCGGAAACGTGGTTGCGCAGGCTGCGAAGGTGGTTGCCGGCTTCGAAGCGCCGCGCCGCCTGGTCGTCCTCCGGGCAGCTGCAGTAGCGTTCGTAGGCGGTCAGGGAAACCTTACTATCGACGATAAGGTGCTTGTTGTCCGGCAAATTGATGATGAAGTCCGGTCGTTTTTGGCGACCGTCTTCATCCGTATAGCTTGACTGGGAGAAAAAGTGTACCCCTTCCTGCAATCCACTGGATTCCAAGAGCGTCAACAGTTGCCATTCGCCCCAATCCCCCTGAACCTTAGTATTTCCCCGTAGGGCACCGGCTAAGTTATTGGCCTCCAGGCTTATTTGGCGGTTGAGTTCCTGTAAGTTCTTAATTTCCGTACGCAGCGTTACGCGCTCCTTCGTTTCGTCGAGGTAGCGTTTCTGGATTTGATCTTCGAAACCCTGAATCCTCTCCTTTAGCGGAGCCAGGATACCGTCCAGTTGACGCGCGTTCTGTAGGGTGAACCGATCGCTTTTCTCCTGAAAGAGTCGTTCCGCGGTTTTTTCGAAGTGCGCGATGGAAGCGTTCTGGAGGCGCTCCATTTCCGACTTTTCGTGCGTCAGTCGCTGTTCCAAATGCTCGTTCTTGGCGGATAGGGTGGCGTTTTGTGACTTCAGTTCCGCAACCGCCTGGATGTGTTCCTGGAGATTCTCGTAGTGCAGGTCTGCATCGCTGCGCAGCTGGTCGTAGAGCTCCCGGCCGACATAATCGCGTTTTACGCCCTCCTTTTCCAGGTGTGTTCGGCTCAGACGGGACTGGATGTACAACCAGGCGAGAAGCGCACCCATTATAATACCCAGACCGGTTAGTAGGAAGTAGAGTAGGGCGGTGTTAGCTTCCATGCTGGCAAGGTAGCACCGAGAATTTATATTAAGACGGCAATAAGCCGTGTCCCAGAACGTTCGCGCCCCAATGAATTTGAAGCTTTTAGCATTAGTAAGTTGTCTCTTGTTTTTTTCCGCCAAGGAAAACCCCAGCCAAGGCTGGGGGGATTGGGTGGTGAGTTGGGTTTCGGAATTGCTCTGGGGAGAAGCGGAACCGGAGGAGCCGGTTATCATGCCCGAACCCGACGCCATTCGGGAGCTTTCGCTAATCCAGGGGTCCGACACCCTGGCGACGCCTTATGGTTGGCCTGTTCTCAGTCTGGACGTAGAAGGAGACATCGAGCGGGGGAAGGAAGTCAACCGGTCGATGACGCTCGTGCAACAGGCCGGTGAGCGGCTTCCCCTGGACCGGCTTAAGCCGTTGCGGATCGTTTACCGCGAGGGGGAGGAGCCACGGAGCGTGATCGAGATGGCCCGCCGCTTCACCGATGTGCAGCCGGTATCGTTTACGAAGGAAACCGCGGTGGCGCTGCCTTATGCCCGGAAGATGCCAACGGTTGTAGTGGTGAAGGATGTTCCCGGCGTCGCCAGGGGACAGCGTTGGTATGATGATCTGCGCAGTGTAGACAGTCTGATTCTCGTGCATTACGGAGATGCCGATCTGGTGGACATACCCGATAGCTGGACATGGATTAACCTCTCACTGGAATCCAAGGAAGCGGCGAACTCCGTAGTACAGGCGATTTTTGGAGCCCGCGCGCTGCGGGGTAGGCTAATTGACGGACGGGGTACTTCAATGCCCGCTGTCCGGTCAGGATACCGCGAACCGGAAGAGATGGGCATTGACCGCTTCCGATTCGATAAAATCGACCATGCCGTGAACCGGGCAATACGGTACCATGCCACTCCGGGAGCCCAACTTACAGTGATGAAGGGCGGGCAAATCATATACGAGCGCTCCTACGGCTTTCACCGCTATGCTAAGGAAGAACCCGTGAAGGTCTCGGACCTTTATGATCTGGCGTCCGTAACAAAGGCGGCGGCTACAACGCTGGCGGTTATGAAATTGTACGACGAGGGGCGAATCGATCTCGAGGCACGGGTATCCGATTACCTCCCCGAATACGCCGATAAGGTCCCGGGTAACTACCGCATCGATCAGTTGCTCAGTCACCATACCGGTATACAACCCAGCCTGCCGATCTATCCGTACTTCAACGACGAATTCATCCAGGATGCCCCGGATCCGCTTCACGGCTTGCCGCTGAGTACCACACGTTGGCTGGATAACCGCACGCCAGATCTGCTTCGGCATTCGCTCGATCATGTAGAATTTACGCGGCAACCCACGTACCGGTACAGCGACGTGAACTATGTGCTGCTGCAATTGATCGTGGAGTCGATCAGCGGTAAGCCACTCGATAGCTTTGTAGCGGAGCATTTCTACGAACCCATGGGTCTAAATCGGTTGACGTTTCGACCGCGCGATCATTACCCGGAACGGCAACTTATACCCACCATTGTCGACAAATGGATGGGGCGCGGAGAGCTTCACGGCTATGTTCACGATGAGGGGGCTGCCATGCTGGGCGGGGTAGCCGGGCATGCCGGTCTGTTTGGTAACGCGCACGATTTGGCTCGCCTATTTCAATTGCTGAATGATCGGGGTGTTTATGCCGGAAAGCAGCTCATCTCCGAAAAAACAGTTGATCTCTTTACCCGTCGGAGTCCGTATAATCATCGCGCCCTGGGCTTCGATCGTCTGGCGGGTTCCTACGGTAGCGTCATCTCAGCGGGAGCATCCAATAGGACGGTCGGACACACCGGTTACACCGGGACCTGCGTATGGGCGGATCCCGACGAAGACCTGGTCTTCGTATTCCTCACCAATCGCATCCACCCCGACCCGGCAAACGAGCGCCTGCTGGAGTACCATACCCGTAGTCAGATTCATCGCGATGTCTACCGGGCACTTCGGACTTACCGAAATGACGCAGCCTGATTAGGCCAGCCCTTCCCGGAAAGGGACGAAGCGGCACAACCCCAGTTCCTCGCGATCGAAGTCTTTCTCCGCGGTCCGTGTAATGCGAAGAAGTTGTTGGTGCTCATCCTCCGGTCCGACGGGTATGACGAGGATCCCACCGATGCTGAGTTGTTCCAGCAGGGCGGGAGGTACGTCTGCGGCGCCGGCCGTAGCCAGTATGCGATCGAAGGGAGCCATCTCCGGGACCCCTTTGTTTCCATCCCTCAGAAAAAACCGGATGCCGCGATCTAGGCGGAGCTTTTTGAGGGTCAGGCGGGCTTTTTTGTACAGCGGCTTATGACGTTCCACGGTGAAGACCCGCCCGCCCAGTAGGGACAACACGGCAGCCTGGTAACCCGAGCCAGTACCGATCTCCAACACCTTTTGACGGGGAAGCAACTGTAGTGCAGTGCTCTGCCACGCCACCGTGGTTGGCTGACTGATGGTTTGATCGCAATCGATGGGGAAGGGTTCGTCCCGGTATGCCCATTCCGAGAAGGTGCTTTCCAGGAAGGCGTGTCTGGGAATATTCGCCATGACGTTGAGTACCCGGTCATCGAATTCCTCCCGTGCGCGCAATTGATCGATCAGGCGTTTGCGCTGACCCCGATGACGAAAAGCATCTTCCATATTATTTGAGTTGAGCGGCCAGGTCGGCGGGAGAGTAGTTTATATTTTTCAGCACTTTATTATCGGAGTTTCGGTATACCAGGTAATGATCCCCGTTATGTTCCACGCGACCATCCTGGTCCAGCGTCCGGTAGTAACGAACGGTGGCCTCCGCCTCCTCCTGCGAGCTGCAGGTCTTGCTCATATTGGACCTGTGCACCTCGTCAAATAAGGCACGGAACTTATCACCCAATCCGAATTCAAGAACTGTGCCGCTGAGAACGTACTGCAAGTCCGCCAGCGCGTCAGCAACCTCCACCAGGTCACCCTGGTTAATGGCTTCCCGTAGTTCGTTTAACTCCTCCTGTAGCAGATTCACCCGCAGGGCACACCGATCCGGTGGAGGAATAGTGGGGTTCGGGAGGACCGGGACATGGAAAGTGCGGTGAAACTCGGCTACCGAGGCAAGCGAATCGGGACTTTTCATACAAGTTGTTTGGCTTTCGGCAAATATAACAAAGGACTGGCGCAGCACCGACCTGATGACGCATGCGTTGATGCCGTGGAACATATATTCTTATTTCCTTCGGTCCGATAAAAATTTTGGAATTATAGAAGAAAAGCAGCGATCTTATTGTATACTTGACAATTACCGATCAGAATAAATTTTACTTAATCCGATTACGGTAGAATTAAAATTGTGTATTGGATGTGCTTAACGAATAAATTCTTTTGAATTTAAAAGTCTGCCGTCCGGAATTTGAAATTCCGGTCAGTAAAAAGCATTGGATAATCGTCCGTGGAACATTGTGTAGGTGTAAGCTCCGAAGTATATTGTGCATCCAAACATTACGTACGACTACTTACAGCGACCTATGCAGCACCAAGCGAAAACTACCCACGACGACGGCTTGTACGTACCCCATCTGGAGTCTGATGCCTGTGGTACCGGTTTCATTGCCAATCTGAACGGGGAGGCAAAACACAGCATCGTAAAGGACGCCCTTTATATGCTTGCGAACATGGAACACCGGGGCGCCTGTGGATGTGAACCTAACTCCGGGGACGGAGCAGGTATCCTTACCCAGGTACCGCATGAGTTCTTCAAGCGGAAACTCTCCGAAATGGGGAAAGAGCTTCCTGAATTCGGGAAGTACGGTATCGGGCAGTTGTTCCTTCCCGCGGAGAAAGAACTCAGCCAGCGTTGCCGCTTCCTTTTTGAGGATTACTGTGACGAATTAGGGTTCGACGTGATTACCTACCGTAAGAACCCTCATGACGCTGACGAGGTAGGACCGACCTCCGTCGGTGCCCAGCCCCGCATGGAACAGATCTTCGTGAAGCCGCGTACCGATTTGGCGCCAGCCGACCTGGAGCGCAAATTATACGTACTGCGCAAATTTGCCACGCACCGGATCCATACCACCTATCCGGAAACGCGCGACCAGTTCTACCTCTGCTCTTTCAGCTATAAGACAATCGTTTACAAGGGGCAATTGACGACCTGGCAGCTTTCCGGCTTCTACCACGATCTGCAAGACCTGGGATACAAGTCGGCCATCGCTTTGGTCCACAGCCGTTTCTCGACCAATACGGTTCCGAAGTGGAAGCTTGCTCAGCCCTTCCGCATGATTGCCCACAACGGGGAGATCAACACCGTACAGGGTAACGTCAACTGGTGGAAGTCGAAGGAAAGCCTTATCCGGGAAACCTCCCGCTTCACCGAGGAGGAGCTGGATATGATCTATCCGGTGTGCGGTTCCATGCTGTCCGATTCGGCCAACTTCGATAACGTGCTGGAATTCCTCACGATGAACGGCATGAGCATTCCGCATGCCCTCATGATGATGATTCCCGAAGCGTGGCAGCACGACGAGGAGATGCCCGACTATAAGAAGGCCTTCTACGAATACAGCAAGGCCCTGATGGAGCCCTGGGATGGACCCGCGTCAATTTGCTTTACCGACGGCATCCTCGTAGGGGCTACACTTGACCGAAACGGTCTTCGCCCGAGCCGCTACTGCCTGCTCGATGATAATACGCTCATCGTGGCGTCGGAGGCCGGCGCCCTGAAAGTAGATCAGAAGAAGGTCGTAAAGAAAGGTCGCCTGCAACCGGGGCGTATCCTGGTCGCGGACCTGGACGAGCACCGCGTAATCGGTGACGAAGAACTGAAAGAGATCATCTGCCAGCGTCTGCCGTACCGCGACTGGCTCGATGAGCACAAGCAGGATATCAAAAACTTACCCCTTAGCCGGAAGGCCGAGGTAAGCATGGACCAAAAAACGCTGTTCCGCCGGCTGCAGCTGTTTGGCTATACCAAGGAGGACCTCAGCGTGATGCTGGAACCCATGATCAAGGAAGGAAAGGACCCGATCGGATCCATGGGTAGCGATACCCCGCTTGCGGTGCTCTCCCTGCACAGCCAGCACATCGCGAATTATTTCAAGCAGCTCTTCGCCCAGGTGACGAACCCACCTATCGATCCCATCCGGGAGCGGAGTGTAATGTCGCTCTACGCTATGCTAGGAAGTTCGAGCAACATCCTAAAGGCCGAAGCTGCAAACTCCACCTACATCCACCTCGATACCCCCATTCTGTCTAACGATGAGGTAGCTAAACTACGGGAATTGCACCACCGGAAATTCCGGGCCGGGGTAATCAACACCGTATTTCCCGCGGACGGTCAGGCCGGCCGCCTGCAGGCCGCTATCGAGCACATCCGCGCGCAGGCGCAGTCGATGGTACAGAGCGGTTACAATATCCTCCTGTTGAGCGATCGGGAAGCGGATAGTCACAGTGCACCGGTTCCCAGCCTGCTTGCCCTCGGTGCGGTACACCATCACCTGGTCGAATTGGGCCTGCGGGCGAAAACCAGCCTGGTCGTGGAAAGCGGAGATATTCGGGAAACCCACCACGTGGCCACTTTGATTGGTTACGGTGCGAGTGCCGTAAACCCCTACATGGCTTATGCCGCCCTGGCGGATCTCCACGCCCGCAACGTTTTCGAGGCGGAAAACTACGAGGTCAAGGATGTCATCAAGATCTACCGCAAGGCCATCGGTAAGGGAGTGCTGAAGATCATGTCTAAAATTGGCATTTCGACCCTACAATCATACCAGGGTGCTCAGATCTTTGAGATTCTGGGTCTTAACCGGAAAGTCGTCGACGAATGTTTCCGGGGGTCGATCAGTCGGATCGAAGGAATCGGCTACGACGGACTGGCCAGCGAAGTACTGGTTCGGCACCGGCTGGCCTATCCAAAGGAATATGTACCCAATCCCAAGCTCGAAGTAGGTGGGGTCTACCAGTGGAAGCGCCGGGGAGAGGCCCATACCTTCAATCCGAAGAGTATCCATTACCTGCAGATCGCCGCACGGAAGAACGATCAGGACGCCTACTATAAGTACCGTGATGCCATCAACGAGCAGGCCGAGAAGGCGCTGACCCTGCGCGGACTGCTTACCTTCCGGAAGGGCGATCCCATCCCCATCGAGGAGGTCGAACCCGCCGAGGACATCATGAAGCGTTTCGCTACCGGAGCGATGTCCTTCGGGTCCATCAGCTGGGAGGCTCATACGACGCTGGCCATCGCCATGAATCAGATCGGCGCGCGTTCAAACTCCGGAGAGGGCGGGGAAGATGAAATTCGCTTCGAACTGGATGAGAAAGGCCGCAATATGCGTTCGGCCATCAAACAGGTAGCCTCCGGACGTTTCGGCGTAACCAGCCATTACCTGACCAACGCCGACGAGCTGCAGATCAAAATGGCCCAGGGCGCCAAACCCGGTGAGGGCGGGCAGCTGCCCGGTCACAAGGTCGACGACTGGATCGGTCGCGTGCGGAAGTCTACCCCCGGGGTAGGGCTAATTTCGCCACCTCCCCACCACGATATCTACAGCATTGAAGACCTGGCCCAGCTGATCTTCGACCTGAAGAACGCCAACCGTCGGGCGCGTATCAACGTCAAGCTGGTCTCTAAAGCCGGGGTAGGTATTATCGCCTCCGGCGTAGCCAAGGCCCACGCCGACGCGATCCTGATCTCCGGCCACGACGGAGGTACCGGCGCCAGCCCGCTCAGTTCCATCCGGCACGCCGGCCTTCCCTGGGAACTCGGTCTGGCCGAAAGTCACCAAACGCTGGTCAAGAACAAACTACGCGACCGGGTGACCCTGCAAACCGACGGACAGATCCGTACCGGACGCGATTTGGTCGTCGCGACGCTGCTCGGAGCGGAAGAGTACGGCGTAGCTACCGCCGCCCTCGTCGTCGAGGGCTGTATCATGATGCGTAAGTGCCACGTCAATACCTGTCCCGTAGGTATCGCCACCCAGAATCCGGAACTGCGGAAGCGCTTTACCGGTGATCCCGAGCACGTCATCAACTTCTTCCGCTTCCTCGCCGAGGACATGCGTACGATCATGGCCGAGTTAGGCTTCCGTACCGTCAATGAAATGGTCGGACGCGTCGAGCACCTGAAGATGAACAGCGAGGTCGAGCACTGGAAATACCGTAGCCTGGACCTGAGCCCGATCCTGTACAAGGAGGTCGCCGATGAAACGGTTGGACTGTACAAGCGCGTGGAGCAGGACCACGGTATCGATGACGTACTGGATCGTCGCCTCATCACGGCCGCCAAGAATGCCCTGGATGAAATGGAGCCGGTCGCCGGCACCTTTGACATCAAGAATACCGATCGCAGCGTCGGCGCCATGCTCTCCAATGAGGTCAGCCGTCGCTTCCACGCAGAAGGACTGCCCGATGGAGCGATTAAGTTCCGGTTCCGCGGCTCCGCGGGACAAAGCTTCGGGGTCTTTACCGCTAAAGGCATAGAATTCCTGCTCGAAGGAGAGGCGAACGATTACTTCGGCAAGGGACTTTCCGGTGCCCGCCTGATCGTGGTGCCGGACCGGGTGTCTACTTTCGATCCCCACGACAACATCATCATTGGTAACGTCGCCTTCTACGGCGCGACCTCCGGCGAGGCCTACATCAAGGGTATGGCCGGAGAACGCTTCGCCGTCCGTAACTCGGGTGTCAAGGCCGTGGTCGAAGGATTAGGTGATCACGGTTGCGAATACATGACCGGTGGGGTAGTGGTCGTACTGGGAAAAACCGGTAAGAACTTCGGCGCCGGCATGTCGGGAGGTATGGCGTACGTCTACGATCCTGAGAAGACGTTCCACAAGAGCCTCAACACCGAGATGGTGGATAGCGAGGAGCTGAACGACTTCGACCGCGACCTGCTTAAGCAAATGGTGCGGAACCACTTCGCCTATACCAGCTCGAAGCGTGCCCTCGACATGCTCAATAACTGGGAAGGAGAGGAAGCCAAATTCATCAAGGTCATGCCGCGCGACTACAAAGCCGTTCTCGAGAAGAAAGGAGAGCAGCCTGACGTATCCGTGAAGGTGGCCGCGGTAAGCTAGGCGGACTATTTACTTATTGACCGATAAAAGAAAACAACATGGCTGATCCAACCGGATTCCTGAAACATACCCGCGAATTACCCGAGAAGCGTGACGTTGAAGTCCGTAAGACCGACTGGCAGGAACTTTACGTACCGATGTCGGAAGAAAAGACGGTCACCCAGGCCAGTCGCTGCATGGACTGTGGCGTACCCTTCTGTCACAGTGGATGCCCACTGGGTAATATTATCCCCGAATTCAACGACGCGGTCTACGAAGAAGACTGGCGCGAAGCTTTCGAGATTCTGAGCTCCACTAACAATTTTCCGGAGTTTACCGGGCGCATCTGTCCGGCCCCCTGTGAGTCCGCCTGCGTACTGGGCATCAACCAGCCGCCGGTGGCCATCGAGCACATCGAAAAGAGTATTGCCGAGGAAGCTTTCGAGCGGGGCTACGCCCGTCCGAACCCTCCTTCCAGCCGTACAGGCAAGGCCGTCGCGGTCATCGGTTCCGGACCGGCCGGCCTGGCTGCCGCCGCCCAGCTCAATAAAGCAGGCCATACGGTAACGGTCTACGAGCGGAACTCGCGCATCGGTGGGCTGCTCCGCTATGGTATACCGGATTTCAAGATGGAGAAGTGGGTAATCGACCGTCGGATCGAACTGATGGAGGCCGAGGGCATCAAATTCCGCACCAACGCCAACGTCGGGGAAAACGTAGACGCGAAGCAGCTGGTCCGGGAGCACGATGCGGTCGTCCTGGCCGGCGGCTCCACCATCCCACGGGATATACCCAGCCAGGGCAGAGAAGCGCAGGGCGTCCATTTTGCCATGGAATTCCTGGAGCAGAACAACAAGCGCGTGGCCGGCGACGATCTCAGTGACCACTACGAGATCCACGCTCGCGACCGGGACGTGATCGTGATCGGTGGGGGCGATACCGGTGCCGACTGCGTCGGAACCAGTAACCGCCACGGCGCCCGGTCCGTCACCCAGATCGAGATCATGCCGATGCCGCCCTCGGAACGGACCCCGGACAGCTGGCCGAACTGGCCCATGATCCTCCGTACCTCAACGAGTCACGAAGAGGGTTGCGAACGCGAATGGGCCGTGCTTACGGAAGAATTTCTGAAGGACGACGAAGGACACCTCCGCGCTATCCGTACCGTCAACATCCGTTGGGGCAAGGACCAAACCGGCCGGAACACTTTCGTCAAAATTCCCGGCACCGAACGGGAATTGCCCTGTCAGCTGCTTCTGATCGCCGCCGGCTTCATGCATCCCCAGCACGAAGGGCTGCTGAATAAGCTCGGCGTCGGACTCGACGGCCGCAAGAACGTGGCCGCCAGTCCGGAGCACAACTACCAGACCTCCGTACCGAAGGTCTTTGCCGCCGGGGATATGCGTCGGGGTCAGAGCCTGGTCGTGTGGGCCATTGCGGAGGGACGGGAATGTGCCCGTTCCGTCGACAGCTTCCTGCGCGGTGGTGAATCCGTACTGGAGGGTAGGGATGAAGGTCGGTTGGAATTAGACTTTGCTTAGATTCGATTGAAATAGCAAACTAGACCTTCCGCAGAAAGCTTCGCACCTGCGCTCCGCCGCCCTGTTGCATAGGAAAATACCAGAATGAACTACCGCAAACTAGGCAAAACCAACTTCGAAGTCAGTGAAATCAGCCTTGGTACCTGGCAAGTTGGCGGAAAATGGGGAGATCCTTTCGATGACGCGAAAGCCGAACGTATTCTGAACGAGGCCATCGATCGCGGCGTCAATTTCATTGACACTGCCGACGTATACTCCGATGGACTAAGCGAAAAAGCCGTTGGTAAGGTCGTGCGCGAACGCTCCGAATACATTTACGTCGCCACCAAGTGTGGTCGGCAGATTAACCCGCATACGAACGAAAATTACACCGTCGAGGCGCTGCGTGGATACGTGGAAGAAAGCCTGCGTCGGATGAAGATCGAGCGTATCGACCTGATCCAGTTACACTCCATACCGAACGACGTTTACTACCGGCCGGAGATCTTCGGCTTATTCGAACGGCTGAAGGAGGAAGGAAAAATTCAGCACCTCGGCGTCAGCGTGGAGAAGGTCGAGGAGGCCATCAAAGCGATGGAGTACCCGAACGTGACTACCGTCCAGATTATCTTCAACGTCTTCCGGCAGCGCCCCACCGAACTCTTTTTCGACCTCGTGAAGAAGCACGATATCGGCGTTATCGCCCGTGTGCCCCTGGCCAGCGGACTGCTGACCGGTAAGTTTTCGAAGGACACGACCTTCGGGGAGGAAGATCACCGCAACTTCAACCGTAACGGCGAAGCCTTTGATAAGGGGGAAACCTTCAGTGGCATCGACTACGAGCAGGGCTTGCAGGCCGTAGAGGAACTTAAGGCCCTCTTTCCCGGCGAGAAGAACCTGGCCCCCGTAGCATTACAGTGGATTCTGAGCTATCCGGAGGTAAGCTGCGTTATCCCGGGTGCTTCGAAACTGGAGCACCTTCAATCCAATCTATCGGTGGCTGATCGCGAACCCCTGACTCCCAGCGAGGTGAAGGCAATGAATAAGATTTACGAGGAGCGAATCAAGCCCAGCGTTCACCAACTTTGGTAGCCCGGGTAATCTCACCATGCCATAGCTTCTACCATCTCAGGCAGCCCCACCGGCGTTAATTCCGGTGGTTGCCGTACCTGGGCTTGCACGAGTGAAGTTTAGAAGTTTTTGATCGGTCAATCCGCCGTCGTACGCTGCGATGGCGGATTGATCGTTTCACGGAAACCCTAAGACGCTTGGCATGGTCGGAAAAAAGCTTAAAGCCTTCGGTAAATCGAAGGGCTGGTACCTCGGAACGAATTCCGTATTTGGATTGGAGGACGGATACCTGGTCAATGTGTTTCAAAGCGCCCGGACGGAGAATCCCAGCTATAAATCCGTACACGTCGAAACCGAACCCCTTCCAGATAACGTCGCCACAATCGTCCAAGATCGTTTGACGACCCGCCAGGAGGCCCTCGGCTATCAATCGGTTGCTGTACAGGAAGGGGCGGTTACGATCGTTTTCACCGAAAGCTGGCGATCCACCTCGCCCAATAAACTGGATGCCGCGGTTAGCGCGATCATTGAAGCGTGCCGGGACGCGAATGTGCAACCGCACCATTCCGCCTACGGTACGGACGACCGACAACCATACGTTCACGACGGCAAAGGGATGCTGCTGACCGCATCGGAACGGCAGGCGATTGAAAGCAAGCTAGCCTACGCCGAACGAAAGCGTCTTCAGGAAGAGAGAGGTTATGCCAACGGGCTGATCGGGGCGGTAGCTTTCGGCGCGATCGGGGTGGTGGCCTGGGTGTCGGTCGCCTATTATCTGAACCTGATCTCTACGCTGTTGGCCTTCGGTATCGCTTTTTTGACGGTGGTGGGCTACGAGCGATTTAACGGAACGATGGGCACATGGACCAAGCCACTGCTCATCGGAGTCAACCTCCTACTCTTGGTTGCTGCCTCCTTTTTCACCTACTACATCGAATTGTACCAATACGATATGTCGATGCTGGATGCCTGGGAGTACCTGATCGGCGACCCGATGGCGAGGCGATCGTTTCTGGCTGACGTTGGCATCTCGGCACTTTTCGGTGGTGTAGGGATCTACTACATCGTAGCCAACCTAAAGACGGAGGTCGAGCCCATTCGCCCCGCCGCCGCGCTGTAGGCTATTTACGCCCTTTTTTACGCTTCCGGGTTGCTTGCTCGGCAGCTTCCAAAAGGTCTGCCATGCCCATTTGATCTTCCTGACTCAGCGTCAGGGTTTCCCGGTAATCGCCCTTATCCACCGGTATGACACGGATGGCGTGGCCGGTATAGTTTTCGATGGCCTGTAACAGCGGTTTTTCGTCGGTGGAGCAGAAGGAGTAGGCTACCCCTCTCCGTTTACCGCGGCCCGTCCGGCCAACGCGATGCACGTAATTATCCGCCTGCTCGGGCAGGTCGTAATTGACTACGTGGGTGACGTCCGGTATGTCGATACCGCGCGCGCTGACGTCGGTAGCGATCATAACCCGCTCCTCGTCGGCCCGGAAGTTATTAAGCGCTTTTTCCCGATCATCCTGTTCCATATCACCGTGTAGCGTAATCGTGGCGATACCTACCCGTTCCATGGCCTTGGCGATGCGCTCGCAGCGTACCCTGGTGCGGGCAAATACCAGCAATTTCGCGTCGGGGTTTTCCTTCACCAGTCGCTCCAGGAAGAATCGCTTGTCATCCATCTCCACGAAGACGACGGAGTGATCGACGTTCTTGCTCACCGGATCCTTCGGAGAGATTCGGATGCGGATGGGGTTTTTGACCAGGGAATAGGCCAGTTTCTTGATGCGCTCATCGATGGTGGCCGAGAAGAATAGTGTCTGGTGCTTCCGCTTCAAATGGCCGATAACACCTCGGATATCCTCGATAAAACCGAGATCGAGCATCAGGTCCGCCTCGTCGAGTACCAACGTATCGACACGCTCCAGCCGCAGCAACTGTCGGCCGAGCAGATCGTACATGCGGCCCGGGGTGGTGATGAGCAGATCGAGTTCTTTGGTCAGGCGGGCGATCTGGGGCTTGATTTCCACCCCGCCGGTGAGCCCGAGTACCTTGATGCCGGTTCCCTTGGCTAAGGATGTGAATACCTCCGTCAGTTGAAGGGCCAGTTCCCGGGTGGGTACCATGACCAGGCAGCTGATGCCTGTCTCCCGCCACTGGCTCTCCTTGCGTTCGTGCAATTTCTGCAGGATCGGAATGGCGAAGGCTGCCGTCTTTCCCGTTCCGGTTTGGGCGATCGCCAGGACATCTTCCCCATCCAGGATCGGCCGGATGGCGCGGTACTGAATATCCGTAGGTCGCTTCCAGCCCTGCTTGCCGATGTTGGTCTTTAGTTCCGGCGATAGGGGATAATCGGTAAATTTCATAGCGGAAGGGTAGGGCGGCGGAGCGCAGGTACTGGCCAAACAACGAGCCGGAAAGCCGTTTGGTTAAACCTCTAGCCCTTTCACGGATTAACTAAAGATCAAAACTACCCCATGGCCCCGGACGATACCGCGCTTATTCTCGTAGACCTGCAAGTCGATTTCATGCCCACGGGTATGCTGCCCGTACCGGAGGGGGACCAAGTAATCGACCTGGCCAATCGCCTGATGGAAGACTACCAAACGGTCGTAGCTACCCAAGACTGGCACCCCGCGAACCACGGATCCTTCGCCGCCAATCACATGTGGCGTAAGCCGGGGCAGGTCATCGATCTGAACGGCTTGCAGCAGGTCCTTTGGCCCATTCACTGCGTGCAGGATACCTGGGGTTCGGAGTTCGTGGACAATCTCCATACGGATGGTATCGACGAAGTATTTCGCAAGGGTACCGACCCGGAGATCGATAGCTATTCCGGCTTCTACGATAACGGCCACCGGAAATCCACCGGCCTGGCCGACTGGCTGCGTGGCCGGGGCATGCGCAAACTCCACGTCATGGGGCTGGCACTTGACTACTGCGTAAAATATACCGTACTCGATGGTCTGCGGGAGGGCTTTGAAGTAACGCTGCTGCGCGAGGGTACCCGGCCGGTGGATTTACAGGCCGGCGACGGGGAAGCGGCGGTGGCGGAGATGGCCGCTGGGGGGGCGGTTATCCAGGTCTAAGCATCGCATGTGTCAGGTGCGTCAAATTGGCAGACATCGGATGTGTCAGGTTCAAGGATTTTCAAAAAGCGACGACAATTGCCGAATTCTTCGATTGCGTTAGCTGAATCACGCATAAATCGTCTTGCAATTCCTAACTACCACGCCTGACACATCCGATGTCTGCAGTTTCGGCAGAACTGACACATCCGATGTTTATGCCCGTAGCCGTACTTTCAACCGTGAAACAGTCGATGATGAAAAAAACCCTTACAACGCTAAGCCTGGCAATGCTCTTTTTGGCCTGCGGATCCGATACGTCGGATGAGTCGCCTACCTCTACCTCGGTAGAGCAGGCAACCATGCCCGCCCCCAGCTACGAAGCCAATCCACAGCCGGTTGAAAAGCAGGAGGTTGCTACCTTGGAGGTCGGCAGTGCCGCACCGGACTTCCATCTTCCCGGTGCCGACGGCGAAATGCATGCCCTGGAAGATTACGCGGACGCCAAAGTTATCGTGCTGGCTTTCACGGCCAACCATTGCCCCACCGCCCAGGCCTACGAACAGCGGCTCATCGACTTTCAAAATGACTATCAGGATAAGGGTGTTCAAGTGGTTGCCATCAGTCCGAACAGTCCATTGGGACTGCTCTACGAAGAGCTGGGATACACTGATCTGAACGACGATTACGACAAGCTTGAGGTACGCGCCGATTACGCCGGTTTCAATTTCCCCTATCTATACGACGGTGATGACCACGCGGTGTCCCTGAAGTACGGCCCGGTAGCCACTCCCCATGTTTTCATCCTGGACGAAGATCGGATCCTGCGCTACACGGGACGCATGGACGAAAGCGAACGGCCCGGCACCGCCAACGCCGAAGATCTACGGGCCGCTACGGATGCCCTGCTGGCCGGCGAAGAAATAGCGGAGCCCAAGACGCCGACCTTCGGCTGTTCGACCAAGTGGGCCTGGAAAACGGAGTACAACGAGCAATCAGAAGAAAAATGGCAGGCCCGGCCCGTCACCCTTGAAAAGGCGGATCAAAAGAAAGTTAGCGAACTGGTGGCCAACGAGAATAATGACAAGCTTCGGCTCATCAACGTCTGGGCCACCTGGTGCGGACCGTGCGTGATGGAGTACCCCGAGTTCATCAAATTGCAGCGGATGTACGGTGCCCGCGATTTCGAATTCGTCTCCATTTCGGCCGACAAGCCGGATAAAGAAGACCGCGCCCTGGCGTTCCTGGAGAAGGTCCATTCCGGAGTCGATAATTACCTCTACACCGGCGAAAACATCTATGGTCTGGTCGAAGCGCTCGACCCCTCCTGGAACGGAGCGCTACCGTACACCATCCTGGTAGAACCCGGTGGAAAGGTGGTCTACAGCCACCAGGCCGAGGTTGATTTCCTGGAACTGAAACGCGCCATCGTCGAGCACGAAATGATGGGGCGGGTCTACTAGGTAGGCTCGGTAAATCGGAATGCGTACCTTTGCGGCTCCTAACCGGAACCGTATGAAAACCAGAACGCTACGCCCCGACAAAGTCAACGTCATCACGCTGGGATGCTCCAAGAATCTCGTTGATTCGGAGAACATCATCACCCAGCTCCAGGCGAATGACTACGACGTCCGCCACGACAGCAATGAGGAGGCCAACGTCGTCATCGTCAACACCTGTGGCTTTATCGATCTGGCCAAGGAGGACAGCATTAATACGATCCTGGACTATGCCGACCGGAAGTCCCGCGGGGAGATCGAACGGCTGTACGTCACCGGATGCCTGAGTCAGCGCTACAAGGACAACCTGGAGGATGAGATTCCCGAAGTCGATGATTTTTTCGGCACCATGGAATTGCCGGGGCTACTCAGTCGCTTTGAGGCGGACTACAAGCACGACCTGATCGGGGAGCGCTTCATCACCACTCCTGAGCACTACGCCTATCTGAAAATTAGCGAAGGCTGCAATCGTACCTGTTCCTTCTGCGCCATTCCCCTGATGCGGGGTGATCACGTCAGCCGCCCGATGGAAGAGTTGGTGCGTCAGGCTAAAAACTTCGCTCGAAACGGCGTAAAGGAACTGATGCTCATCGCCCAGGAGCTCACCTACTACGGTCTCGATCTCTATAAGAAACGCATGCTGCCCGAATTGCTCGAGGCGCTCGCCGCCGTCGAAGGCATTCAATGGATCCGGCTGCATTACGCTTATCCATCCAAGTTCCCCCGCGATGTATTTGAGGTGATGCGCGACCAGCCAAAGGTCTGCAACTACCTGGATATTCCGCTGCAGCACGGTTCGGATGCGGTCCTGGAGCGTATGCGGCGTCAGATCACCCGTCGGGAAACGACCGACCTGATCAATTATGCCCGTACCGTCGTCCCCGACATCGCCATCCGAACCACCTTTCTGGTGGGCTACCCGGGAGAAACGGAGGCCGAATTTGAGGAGATGTGCGATTTCGTTCGCGAAATGCGCTTCGAACGGCTGGGGGTATTCCAGTATTCCCACGAGGAAGATACGCGGGCCCACGAGGTCGAAGACGACGTGCCGGCCGAAGTAAAGGCGGAGCGGGCGGGACGCCTGATGGAGATCCAGCGAACCATCAGCCTCGAACTCAACCAGCAGCGGATTGGAAAGGAGGTCAAGGTCTTGATCGACCGCAAGGACGGTGATCACTACGTTGGTCGCACGGAATACGATAGCCCGGACGTCGATAACGAGGTACACCTGGACGCCAGTGCGGCGTACCTCCGCACCGGCGATATGGTGACCGCAAGGGTAAAGGATGCTACCGAATATGATTTAATCGCCGAACTGGTTGCGGGCTAAGCAAGCGTCTATTACTTTTGCCCTCGCTCCGGGAACGACCGGACGTATCGGCCGCTATGGCGGAATTGGTAGACGCGCTGGATTCAAAATCCAGTTCCTTCGGGAGTGTGGGTTCGATTCCCACTGGCGGTACGAATCGGGTAAAAAAAGTTTGCCCGACTGTTGCAAATAAAGATTGGCCGTATATCTTTGCGGCCCCTTACCGGGGTAACCCTTCAAGCCGGAGTGGTGAAACTGGTAGACACGCACGTTTCAGAGGCGTGTGCTTTTGCGAGCGTGGGGGTTCGACTCCCCCCTCCGGCACAGAACTTCCTAAGTTCTACCTTAGCCTCGACCCCTCACCGGGTCGGGGCTTTTTTTATGTAGCTATTCCGGGCGGCGGTCTTCCCCGTTGACGCGCATCACGAAGGCGTCCTTCGTATACCGGGCCCGGATCTCCCGCAGTACCTGGCGCAGCCGACCTTCATCGCGGTAACTTACTTCAATACCCAATCGGGTATTGCGGCCTACCGTCTCCGTGAAAGGGGTATACCCCGCTTCGCTCAGGCGACGGACCTGTTTATCGACGTTGCGCTGCCGGGCGTAGAGTCCGATGGCAATAATTGCGGTGTTTTCCGCGGCGGCAGTAGCCGTATTATCGCTAGGGCTGGATGATTGTCCGTCGTTGCCCCCCAGCGTCGGAGGCGCTTCCGGCTGAACCTGATTCGCGTCGATGGTGGGGCTTTGCTCTTCACCCCCCGCAGGAGTGACGCCTCTTTCTCGTACCGGTGGCGGCGAATCCTCCCCTCCGCTAAACTGCTCACCCAGTGCCCCGCCTAAGCGGAAAAGTAGGTACAGGACCAGCAAAAGGCCGACCAAGCCTGCGGCGTACCACAGTACCCCACCGTAGCGGTGCTGCCAGATGCCCTGCGCCGCCGGTACGACTTCTTGCCGCGGAGCCGCATCCGGAATGGGGGCGGGCGTCTTGTTCTTTTCCTTTCGAACGATCGGTTTGACGTCGATGGTCGGGAGCCCGAAGGAAGCTTTGCTGAAGTTACCTGCCCCGGCGTTAAAACGAACGTCGCCGGATTCGTGCTTATACAACTTGCCGATGCCGTCGAGGAGGACCGTGCGCCCGGCGTCCAGGCTGTCCCGGGTCTGGCGCACGAAAGCATCGGCATCGTCGGGTCCTATTTCCCGCCGTAGCCGGCCGTCATCAACCACTAAATTGGCATTGAAGGCCACCCGCGCGCAGGGGGCCGCGGCTTTTCCCTCCATGAGGCTAACCATGGCGGGCTTTTCAACAACGAGTAAGGTCCCGATACCGGGCAAGCAAACCCTGCCTTCCTCCATAAGAAGGGAACGCAGAGATGTGGTCACGGCTGAGTGCATGACGCAAAGTTAGGCGATTACGGCTACTAATTATAGCTGGGCTCCTCCCGCATGCCGGCAATGACACTGAAGGTGTTCCCTTTATTGTGCATCACCTGCGACCAGAGCTTCTCGGGCTGGCTCTTGAACAGGTAGTTGGGGTACATTGTCGCCGTGACCCAGCTTCCCCCTTCGAGTTCCTCCTGCAGTTGCCGTTCCGACCACCCACTGTAGCCGACGAAGAACCGGATATCCTGCGGCGTGATCAGTTGCTGATCGATCAGGATCTTGAGCTTTTCGTAATCGCCACCCCAGAATATACCTTTAACAACCTCGTCACTGCCCTCGAGAATGTCTCCTTTGTTATGCAAGTAGTGCACCGTATCGGTACCCACCGGTCCGCCGAAGTATACCGGGGCGTCGAAATCAGGGAAATCCTTGACCAATTCGTCTACCCGCATATTCACCTTGTGGTTGATGATGAAGCCCAGGCTTCCCTCCTCATTGTGTTCCACCAGTAAGATCGTACTGCGCTTGAAGTTCTGATCCAGCATAAACGGCTCGGCTAGAAGGATGGTACCGTTGCGAATTTCATCGGACATGCCGCGGGGGTTTACTGACCATAAAGTGCTTGCGGGCGGTCCTGGTTGAGTATTTTACTACGTCCCCACCATTTTGTCGTCAAAATCACCCCCGGGTCAGCCGACCAACGTACCGGGCACTCCTTCGATTCCTACCTTTGCCGTATGGAAAAACTGATGCGTCACAACTGGTGGAAGTTGGCCAGCGTGCTCATCCTGCTTTACGCGCTGGTGGCCGGCCTGCTGGTCCCGCTCAAGCCCAATCTGTTATCCGTGGCACCGAACGCGGCTACGCTTGGGCAAACGCAATCCTTTGAGCTGTTAGGTTACAATACCGAGTTCCTGGCCGACGAGGGGGCTACCCGTGCGTGGCTGAACTACGGGGATGGATATGCTGTGGAAGCGACTAGCATGGAAGTCGTCGACGATCGACGGGCTACCGTTACCTTCGATGTTCCGGAATATCTGCCCAACGACCGCCCGGAAAACAAGAAGCTTTCGCTGATCGTAAGCGGACCGGTAAGCGGCGCCTTCGTTTCACCCGACGTAGTCGTTATCCGGCAGCAATCCGCTCCCCCCGATCCCGCAGCCACCCGCCGGGAGTGGGAGCAGAGCACCATGCAAAAAGGGGACCTCACGGCTTACGCCGGCATGTCATTTCCCTACCGTAGCCTGCTGTCCGAGACCATCCGCAATACGTATTTCCACGTCAGTCTTTGGTTTGCCATGATGTTCCTCTTCATTGCAGCCGTGGTCTACTCCATTAAGTATCTGCGGCGGAAGAGCAAGCAGGAGCGAGCCGAAATTCCCGATATCGTACCACTTACCGAACTCAGCCGGCTGGAACGAGCCGATACCTGGGCGCTGGTCTTTACCGGTGTAGGTATGTTATTCGGTATACTGGGTTTATTGACCGGGGCCGTCTGGGCAAAGTACACCTGGGGCAGCTTCTGGAACTGGGACATCAAACAATTCACTACCCTAATTGCCCTCCTTATCTACGGCGGGTACTTTGTGCTTCGGGGCGCGTTTCCCGATCCGGAGCGCCGTGCGCGCTTGTCGGCCGTCTACAACATTTTCGCTTTTGCCTGCCTGATCCCGCTCATCTATATACTTCCGCGATTGAGCACCACCAGTCTTCACCCCGGTGCGGAGGGCAATCCGGCCATGGGCGGCGAGGACCTGGATAATACTATGCGCATGGTATTCTATCCGACCATCATCGGGTGGACGCTATTCGGCGGCTGGATGGCCGGTGTCGCCTACCGCACCCGGCTGCTGGCCGAACGCACGCTCCGCCGGCAAGAGGCCCTTTAAACCCTCCGTATGCGCCTGTTCCTTGTCTTGTGTCTATTGCTCGGTGTAGCGGCTTCGGCCCGTGCCCAACGGATAGCGACGGAATTGATTTGTGCGTGGCAACCAGGTGCGAATTATGCCAAGGTGCTAAGCCTTTCGCGGGTAGAGACCGAAAGCATTGCCGAAAACATTACACTGCTGCGTTTTCCGGATGCCATTTCAGCGACGGGGCGGTTGGCCTCTTTACAAAAGGATTCTCGAGTATCGGCCGTACAGTACAATTATCGGGTGCAATTTCGCCGGCTACCCGATGACCCGCTTTACATCCGTCAGGAGAATATGCAGCGCTCCGGATTCGAGGAGGCCTGGGACTTGACCACCGGCGGCCGGACGCCCGACGGCGTGCCGATCGTAACGGCGGTCCTGGACGCCGGATTCGATACCGGTCACGAAGACCTCGCACCGAATTTGTGGAATAACCCGGGGGAAATACCCGACGATGGGATCGATAACGATGACAACGGGTACGTGGACGACCGGACCGGATGGAATATGGTCACCGATGCACCGGAACACCCCGCTAACATCCACGGAACCGCCGTTGCCGGCCTGCTGGGCGCCCGCGGTCATAATGGGATCGGAGTAAGTGGTACCAACTGGAATGCTCAGTTGATGCTATTCACCATCTCTAACGTGGCCGATATCATCGAGGCCTACCAGTACATCATCGATCAGCGTCGCCTCTTTCGCACATCCGGGGGACGGCAGGGGGCCTTCGTGGTGTCTACCAACGCCAGCTTCGGCATCGAGGACGCAACCTGCGATGACTTCCCGGTATGGGGAAGTATGTATGACCGGCTGGGCGAGGAAGGTATCCTCACCGCGGCCAGCGTAGCCAACGTCGGGCGTGACGCGGATCTGGCCGGTGACATGGCTATCGATTGTCCGAGTAATTTTTTAATCGGCGTTACGAACGTGGACGAGGATGACGTCCTGTTCACCTCCTCCGGCTACGGACGTATCAACGTGGACCTGGCCGCACCCGGGGAAGCCAGTTATACTACCCGGCCCGACAACGACTACGGCAGTTTTGGTAGTACCAGTGCCGCGGCACCGTACATCACCGGGGCTATATCCCTGCTTTACGCATCTTCGGATTGCGATCGCCTCCGAATGCTCATCCGCGACGATCCGTCCGGTGCCGCTCTCCTCATGCGCCGGGCGATTTTGGAGAGCGTGCGACCAGCCCCGAGTCTTGCATCGAATACCGCTACGGGTGGAATTCTGGACGTAGCGGCGGCCCAGGTGTTGCTGTTGGAGAACTGCGCGTCAGACGACGAGCCCCTGGCGGTTGATCTGCTATTTCCCAATCCCGCAATGGAATTTCTCTACCTGCGGACCACCGCCACCTCCCTTTCCGCCGAGGCGCTAGTGTGGATGTACGACGTGACGGGTCGGAAGCTAGGTACGGCCGAAACCAAGCGCGTGCAAACCGATCCGGTCGTACTGGAGTTAAACATATCCGACCTGGCCGCAGGTTACTACCTTCTACAAATAGTCGACGGGCCACGCCGGGCGACCGCAAATTTTATAAAGTGGTAAGGTGACTCCCGCGGGATGTACTCGTCTCATGGCGGTCACTATAGAATCCCTCGATTATTCTCAGGATCAACCACCAAATATTACCATCTAATTCACCAAATATTTGGGCGTAGTGCAGAATTTCCCAATCTTCGCGCGTCCCAACGCCTAGGACGAGCCACCTCATCAATCGTCTTCGGTTGCCGAACAACCCATTCTCGTGGGCGACCATTTACTCTCAACTTTTCTGCTATGTATAAAAATTCGCTTCTTTTTCTCATCGTCCTTTTAGGGCTCACTTCCTGTGTCAGCAAGAAGAAATACGAGTCGCTACAGTCCGATCTCACTTCACGCGACGAACTCATCGCGCAGCGGGACCAGGAAATCAATCGCTACGCGCAGCAACTTGCCGAGTGTGAACGGCGGGAACTGCAACTCGAAAATAACCTCGAAACGGCCGAAGAGCGGGCGACCATGCGCGAAGACCAGATCGCCGACCTGCGCCAGCAGCGCGACCGCCAACTCACCCAGCTGGAAGACCTGACCAAGATGAGCCAGGGAGCCAGTGACAACATCAGCCAGACGCTTTCCCAGCTGGAAGGTAAGGATCGCTACATCCGCGTTCTCCAGGATGCCAAGTCCCGTGCCGACTCCATCAACCTGGCCCTTGCGGTCAACCTCAAAAGTGTGCTCCGTGAAGGTATCGAGGACGAAGACGTGGACATCAAGGTCGACAAGACGGTTGTCTACATCAACCTGAGCGATAAGATGCTGTACAAGAGCGGCAGCTACCAGATCACGGATCGTGCCGCGGAAGTGCTCCAAAAGATTGCCTCCATTGCACAAAGCCGTCCCAACCTGGAGATCATGGTTGAAGGCTACACGGACAACGTGCCCATCAACACCAACTGCGTGAAGGACAACTGGGACCTCTCCGTACTTCGCGCTACCGCCGTAGTTAAGGCGCTGGAAAATCGCTTCGACATCGATCCCAATCGCCTGATCGCCGCCGGTCGCGGAGAATTCAACCAGCTGGTAGACAACTCTACCGCGGAGAATCGCTCCATCAACCGCCGTACGCGGATCATCCTGCTGCCTAAGCTCGACCAGTTCTACGATCTGCTCGATCCGAACCAGGTTCCGGAATAATCCGAAGCCTCTTCTTTAGAGCGACGAAGCCCCGAACTACCTCTGTGGTTCGGGGCTTTGTTTATGGTAGCGGATCTCAAGCACGCTTTCATCATTCGGTCCGACGGCAAATCGCTCATCGATACGATACGGGATGATCGCCACGATCTGCCCCGCCTCATCCGTCAGCACCGGCGTCCGATCCTTTTCCCAGGGGGGCAACTTCAGGTCAATAAAAAAGTCCTTCACCTTCTTTTGACGTCCACCCATACCATACGGACTAAAGCGGTCTCCTTTTGCGCGGGACCGCAGGTAAAGTGGTAATGGCGGCAGGCGGCAAAACATCCTGTCCGATCCGTCAAAAGAGGAAGGCCGATCGACAACCGAAAGCTCCATTACGGCATCTCCAAAACCAAACGAAGCGGGCAGTTCATCGATGCGGAGATTAGGTAGCTTGAAATCCTGTAATGCTTGCATCGTTATTGCCTCCGGCGTAATTCGAGCTACGTGCGTAGGCGAATGCAGGGAAACGTAGCCGGAAGCCTTCGCCATTTGCCGGTACTGCTCTTCGCTGAATCCAAGATCCTCGCCGTGGAAACGGAGTAGCGTAATAAGGTCACGGACGGATAGCTCCGTTTCGGCTAGCCTAATGGACACCATGCCCTGCCGGCGGGTGACAGCGGGATGATCGGCCAGGGCGCGGTTAAGGAACACCTCCGTAGATCGCAAGTGGTCAAACGTATCCCGGAGCGAGGAATCCATGAGCCCCAGATCCCGCAGCACCGGGACGAGTTTATGGCGGATTCGGTTGCGTTGGTAGGCTAGGGTAGCATTGGTCTTGTCTTCTCTCCACTTCAGGCCACGATCAAGGGCATGCGCCCGAATATCTTCCTTACTGGCAAATAACAATGGTCGCACCAGGGGAAATTCGGTATGGAGCGGAATGCCCCTTAATCCTTTGAGCCCGGTGCCGCGAACGAGGTGATGCAGCAGGGTCTCCAGGTTATCGTCCAAATGGTGAGCAGTTACCAGCAAGGGATAGCTGTACTCATCCAAAATTTTCTTAAAATGGGTATATCGTCTGTTTCTCGCCCAAATCTGCAGATTGAACCCTTCCGGCAGGGGGCGGGGTAGGGGCACAACGGCGCTGTGCAGCGGGACATTATAGGCTGAGGCAAGATGCTGGACCAGTCGCTCGTCCTGATCGGACTCCTCCCCGCGTAGTTGGTAGTTGCAGTGAGCCAATGCGAATGGTTGGTCTGTCTCACTTAGTAAATCAGCCAAGACCACACTATCTACGCCTCCACTGATGGCCAGTAGTAAGGTATCATCCGTTCCAAAAAGCTTTTCCTCCCGGACAAAATCGCGGAAGCGGTCCGATAGCGATCGCATGGTCAGGAGTTATGATATTTCTCATTCCGCAGGATAGTCATTGCCCGATACAGCTGTTCGAGCAAGAAGAGACGCACCATCTGGTGGCTGAAGGTCATCTTGCTCAGACTAAGTTGCTGATCCGCTCTCTGGTAGACTTCCTGCGAAAAACCAAATGCTCCGCCTACCACGAAGACCAGTCTACGCGCCGGACGCTGCAATTCTTTCTCCAGCCAGTTTGCGAGTTCCACGCTGGAGTGGTTGACCCCGCCTTCGTCCAGTATGATCAGGCGGTCCTCGGGATTCAGCTTTCCCAGTATGACCTTCCCCTCCGCGTCCCTCAATTCATCCGAGCTCATCTTTCCTCCCTGGCGTACATCCGGGAGCGTGTCGACGGAAACGGGGAGATAGTGGCTGAGTCGTTTGCTGTAGATGTCTTCGCCCGTACGCAGGTACTTCTCTTTCGTCTTTCCGATAAAGTATAGCTGGACTTTCAAGGGATCGGTTTGTTTAGCGCTGGGACTGGTATCCGGCCGAACCGCCGACACATGCAACGCCGCGGGAAGGCGGTCGGTAGGACCATTCAAAATGCAAGGTAGTCTTTCCGGGCTCTTATGTTGCTAGTCCGCTATCTGCCCCTACCTTGCAACCCGCTACCCAATTATACGCGCGAGACCATGACGAATACTTTCACCGCCTACCATATTGACTGCTCCACCGACGACTCGGATATTTTGCTGGCATTGCTCGCCGACGATGGCTTTGATTCCTTTCAGGAGACCGATTCCGGCCTAATTGCCTATGCCGTATCCGATCGACACCAGCATTGGGTTGAGGTGTTGGATGATCTTAAGCAGCGTATATCCTTCACGTACAGAGCTGAAGAGATGGAAGTAAAGAATTGGAACGAAGTATGGGAGAGCGCTTTTACCCCGATCCGAATCGACGATCGGCTGTCGCTACGGGCCCATTTCCATCCGCCGGTAGATGGGGTGGCACACGACCTGGTGATCGATCCAAAAATGTCGTTTGGTACCGGGCACCACGCCACCACCCATATGATGTGCGAGTTGCTGTTCGAGCACTTCGCGGAGGATCCGAAAGAGGGACAGCGATTTCTGGACTACGGTTGTGGTACCGGGGTACTGGCCATCCTTGCGAAGCGACTCGGAGCGAGCGAGGTGGATGCCGTCGATATAGAACCGTGGGCAATAGAAAACACGGAGGAAAATGCCGCCGCTAATGATGTCGCCTTGAAACGTTTAGTTGTAGGAACCCTGGACGAAATAATTAGCGGTACACCGTACGACGTGGTGCTGGCAAACATTAATCGCAATGTACTATTAGCATCTGCAGAGGCGTTGAGAGACAATATTCGTGTGGGTGGCAGGGTATATCTCAGTGGTATCCTTCTGCAGGACGAAAAACGGGTGGTCGAACACTACGGCCAGACCGGCTTTCAACACCTTCGGACCGTGGCGCGCGAAGATTGGCGGGCGGCCGTTTTTATCCGCGAATGAACAAGTTAGCGATGCGGTATTACCTTTTATGTGCTTTACTGTTTTTGGGCCTGGTATCCCATGCTCAATTGTCCGCCCTAGAACCGGATGCGGAACTGATTTCTTTCGAGGAACAGCTGGAAGCATATATGACCGCCACGAAGAATAAACGAGCGGAAGAATCCTACGCTAATTTTATCGGCGTTTTCTTGGGTGGCGGATTCACAGAAGCCCAGCAGAAGCGTGTCGTTCAGAGTTCGGTTATGCTAGCGAACTTCAACGCTCGCGCTGACGGTCCCATGGCCAATTACTTAGACATCCAGATCGCTCTGTCTAATGACGAGCGAGCACAACTGTTTGAAGAGTTTCACGACCTGCTAGCGAAGACGCTGGATGTCTATGCCAGTTCCCCTTCCTCCGTCAGTAATGTCCTTTCCACTTCGTTAAGCTACCTCACCCGCTCCCGCCTGGATAACAACGAGGGGCCGGAGGGCTGGTACGTAGCGGGTGGAAAGCCCAGTTTCCAATTCGACGAATCTCCCGTGCTCTTCATTGACGAAGTCTATCGGCTCAAGGGGGCGAAGCAACGAGACAGCTTGCTGATCCAGGAAACGAAATTGTATGTGGATCTCACCAATGAAATGGTCACCGGGAAAGGCGGACGCAGCGATTGGCAGCGGGTCGGCCTCCCCTCGGACATTTTCGTCCGTTTGGTCGACTATCACGTGAATACTAAACGGGATATCCTCACCTCTGACAGTGCGCAATTACAGTATCCGCCCTACTTCGGTGACAAGATTATCTACGGTCAGTACGAAGACCGGGTTCAGGGAAGTGGACCGCGGGCAGCCGGTGAGGTACCCCGATTCACGTCCAATGATAAGTTTGTTACCATTGACAATATCGGCGAGAATATGAGCCTAATCGGGCGCTTTGAACTGCGTGCCGCCCGCATATTCGCGACCACTTCGGAAGATTCCGATATACCCGTCACCCTGCAAATACGCAATTCTAGTGACGAACTCAAGATGCGGGGTTCGGCCAGGCAATTCGTCGTGGTGCCGGGCGACCGCCTTACGGGCCAGCAGGTCAACATGGCCATCTTTTTCAACGGCGATAGTCTTTACCACCCCAGTACCAGTATTGAAGTGGATATCGAAGACCGCCTGGTCAAGCTTAAGCGAACGAACAGCAGCGCGGATAGGGCTCCCTTTCTGCACAGCGCGAATCACTTCGCGATCGATGCCAATAATATCAATGTTTACCTCCAGGGCGACAGTGCCGTGGTCGGTCGGACCAGCGTTAGCTTCCAGGAAAAGGGAGACGTTCACTTTGAAAGCGAAAACTACTTCAACATGCTCGACTACACCCGCATTCGGGCACTAGCGGGCTTTAATCCGTTGGAAGTGATTTACCGGTACCAGCACGATCTCTACGCGGCAACGGATACCCTTTCCGCCAACGGCATCGCCGAGCGCTTCCAGAGTGGACTGACCAGTGGGGATATTGAATCCGTTCTATTCGACCTGCAATCGCGTGGCTTTCTAACCTACAATCCGGAAAGTCAAAAAGTGATCGTAAATGAGAAACTGGAACATTACGTACTCTCGGCTCGTGAGGCCAAAGATTATGACCGCCTCGAACTGATCAGCAGCATCGAAACGGAAAATGCCTTCATCGATTTGAATGCCGGTACCATTCTCGTCGAGGGCGTCAAGCCGCTTCAGTTCAATCCTAAGAAGCAGTTGGCCATTAAGCCCTATGGCGGTCAGGTCGCTATAGTGGGTGACCGGAACCTGGACTTCAGCGGGCAGGTGTACGCCGGCAACGCAATCCTCACGGGCAATGATTTTCACTTCAAGTACGATCCGTACTATATTCAGTTTGACTCCGTACGCTATATCGACCTCTTCCTTCCCGAAGGTGGGAACATGGAGCCGGGGGCTCGTAAACTGTCGACGGCCAGTCGACTGGAGCACGTCAGCGGTTACCTGCTTCTCGATGCTCCGAAGAACAAGAGTGGATCCGAGGACATCGCCTACTTTCCTTCGCTGCAAACGCGCGGTCCGTCGTACATCTATTACGATCAGGCCGACTCCAGTTCGCTATACTCCCGTGACAGCTTTTATTTCGAGTTGGCTCCCTTCAGTTTGAATAATCTGGACAGCCTCACCGAAACCAACCTCAATCTGGAGGGCGAGCTGGTCAGTGGAGGCATCTTTCCCCGAATGAAACAGCAACTGCAAATTCAGGAAGACGGAAGCCTGGGTTTCGTAGCCCGGA
The DNA here is from genome assembly GCF_003390935.1 of Lewinella sp. IMCC34191. GTDB lineage: Bacteria > Bacteroidota > Bacteroidia > Chitinophagales > Saprospiraceae > Neolewinella. Next base: position 893,068 of record NZ_QNQZ01000001.1, read on the forward strand.
TTGACAGCATGCCGGAAAGTATGTACGGCGACCGGGGCGCCTACACCGGAGAAGTAAGCCTGAATAACGGTGGCCTGGTAGGAGACGGCACCCTGAGATACCTAGAGGCTGAAATCACCAGCCCAAATATCCGCTTTGGAGTAGACAGTGCAACCACGACCGCGCAGTCTTTCGTACTCAATGAGTCCGTTACCGATATCCGACAGGTCCCGGACGTACGTGGAGAAACGGTGAACGTGACCTTTATGCCCTACGGCGACTCATTGGCCGTGGTGCCCCAGGAGGGGGAGACTTTCGATCTGTTCGGTACGGGAGATCACACCTTCGACGGAACCCTCGTTCTGACTCCGGAAGCGCTCCGTGGCGGTGGTAAACTCGACTGGTCGCAGGCTACCGTGACGAGCGAAGACTTCAGCTTCGGCGCGAAGGACGTGCAAATCGATACGGCCAGTGTAAGCATCAAGAGCCAGGAGGATCCGGGCAGTCTCGCCCTAACCACCAACAATGTCAATGCCGATTTCAATTTCGCTACCGGGGAGGCTTCCTTCGGCTCCAACGGGAACGAACTCAATACCGAACTTCCGTACATCCAGTTCCGCACTTCCAGCGATCGCTTCGATTGGGACATGGCCGGCGGCAACATTACCTTCGAAACCAGCGAGGGAAAGGATCGCTTCTCGAGCATTAATCCCGATCAGGATAGCCTGACCTTCACCGGTACAACCGCCGTCTACGATAACCTGGCCAGCCAGTTGAAAGTCGGGGGCGTACCCTACGTCATCAGCGCCGATGCCCGTATCATTCCGGGAGACAGCATTCTCGTCGTCGAATCCGGCGGAAAGATCCAGCAGTTGACCAACGCACAAATCGTAGCGGATACCCTCAACCAGTATCACGTCATCAACCGCGCCACCGTAGATATCGCCGGGCGGAAAGAGTACACCGCTTCGGGTTTCTATGAGTATAACGTAGGTGACCACGTCCAGGAATTCGAATTGCAGAATATCGTCGGTACGCGGGTAGGGAAGGGCCTGAAGTCGGAAAAGAAAACGGCGACCCGGGCGGAGGGCCAGATCGAAGAGACGACGCAGTTCTACATCGACGATAAAACCCGATTCTACGGAACCATCCAACTGGACGCCGGAGATAAGGAACTGGCCTTCGACGGCTACGCCCGCATCGAGGCGGAGAAATTGCCGAGTGCCGAATGGTTCGTGGTTGAAAGTATGGGCGACAAGAATAACCTGGTTCTCAATACCAAAGACGCCTTAGGTAAGGATGCCAAACCCCTTTATACCGGTTTTTACCTGAGCAAACCCGAGCGTAATATTTATCCCAGCATCATTCAGACGCCGCAGCGTCGCGCGGACCATGCCATTCTCGACGCCAGCGGTGTATTCACCTACGATGAGAGCCGCGATGCCTTCCTGCTCGGTGATAGCGTTCGCGTAAACGATCCCGAAGCGAGGGTGGGTAATCTGATGGTCTTCGATCACGCCAACGGGCAAGTGACCGGCGACGGTGAACTGGGCATCGGCGGGCGCCTGAAGTACATCAGCATGCGATCTTACGGGACCGTAGCGATGGAACTCCCCGAGCAATTTGTCCGCGAGCCGGAACCCGAACCCGCCGTAGCCGATGTTCCGACCGCCACCGAGCCGCAAGACACTTCCGCTACCGGTGACGATCCGGAAACCCTGACCGATAATATGTTCCTGCTGGAGGAGGAAGTCGAGGAAGCACCGGCGACGGACATCAGCATCGTGGATATCAACGAGCGCGCCCGCACGGAACAGAATTACCCGGAAACCGAGGTAGACATCATGACGGCTATCGACCTTATCCTGCCGCGGTCGCTGACCGAAATTTTGGTCAACGATATTTCCTCCGGGGCCTATAGTGCGCCACAGTTATTGATCAACCAGCGCGTACCCTTTGCAACCGCGGGCATCGAAACGCTCTTTCCCGAAGGCGGCGACCGCGACCGGGCCATTGCTGGTCTCTCAGCCGATGCCATCGACCTGCCGCCGGCCATCAACAAGCACACCTTCCTCTTCTCCGATATGAAGATGAAGTGGAGCACCGATTACCAATCGTTCGTCAGTACGGAAACCCTAAACGGACTGGCATCCGTAGCCGGACGCCCGATCAGCCGCCGCTTCGAGTCCTACCTGGAAGTGAAGATGACCACGGGAGGCGACGATCGGCTTTACCTGTACATCCAGTCGCCGAGCGAAACCTACTACTTCTTCGGGTACAAAGACGGCATCCTCAACGTCGTCAGTAACAACAATACCTTCATGAACGAGTTACGGAGCGTGAAGCCAAAAGATCTCGTATTGGAAATGGATGACGGCCTCACCTACGAAATCCTCGAGGTAACCCCCGGTACGGCCCAAACCTTTCTGCGTCGCGCCAAAAGCGCCTTCGAAACCGTAGAAGAGTAAGGAGCGTCGTTTTACCGCATCCGGGCCCGCTTGACCAGATACTGCTGCAGTATCGGCCGGAAGCCGGAGTGAATATCCGCCTCCACGTAATCGATCTTGTACTGCAGGCACTTAAGCCGTAAGCGCTGCTGGTAAGCGGCCACCTGCTCCACGTAGTATTCGCGTACTTGCTGCGGCTGTAGCTTGACCCGTTCGCCGGATTCCATGTCGATAAATTCGTACGGCCGATTCTCAAACTCGAAGTCGATCTCCCGCGATTTGTCAATCGTGTGGAAGAGGACGACTTCGTGCTTGGCGTGCTTCAGGTGCTGCAGTGCGGCAAAGAGTTCGTCTTCCTTATCGGTGGCATCGAACATATCGCTGAAGAGGACGACCAGTGAACGGCGGTGGATGCTGTCCGCGATCTGGTGCAGGGCATCCGCCGTAGCCGTCTTGACATCGTGGGTAGGATGGTCGATTAGTTGCTGCAGGTAGGTCAGCATCAGGCGGTAATGCGTGGTGCTGGACTTCGGGCGGGTGTGCAGGCCCAGTTTTTCGTTAAAGAAGGAAAGGGCAAAAGCATCCCGCTGCCGCATCAGTAAATTCATCAGACTGGCAGCGGCCAGCGTGGAGAATCGAATCTTATTGACGTAGTCCTCCGTCCGGTTGCCGATCTCCGGAAAGTACATGCTGGAGCTATTGTCGATCACGATCTGGCAGCGCAGGTTGGTTTCTTCCTCGTAGCGCTTAGTGTACATCTTATCGGTACGCGCGAACACCTTCCAGTCGATATTGCGGGTGGGTTCCCCCTGGTTGTAAATGCGGTGCTCGGCGAATTCGACGCTGAAGCCGTGAAAGGGACTTTTGTGGAGTCCGATGATAAAGCCCTCCACCACCTGCCGGGCAAGAAGTTCCAGATTACCGAGGTTCCTGACCTGATCGTTGGTGATTAGTTGCATAGGCTAACTTATAGGTGCCGGGGGCGTTTGTCGATAAGAACGGATGTATCCGACGATGGATGCCTAAATTTCGAAAATGCTAGGAAAAGTAAAACAATGGTTGGGGATCGAGGGCGTCAAACTGGAATTACTCCTTCCCCCTGACTTTAGTCCGAAGATGGGTAGTCTGGCCGGCAGAATCCGCTTGTCCAGCAAGCACCCCCAAACCGTCACCGCCGTCAAGATCGTGATGGTGGAAAAATACAGCCGCGGTAAGGACGAAGATCAACTCGTTGACGAATACGAGCTGGGCCGACAAGTGATAACGGATACCATTCCCGTCCCAGGCGAAGGGGTACCCGTGGAACTTAATTTCCGCATCGCCTTCAGCCCCCTGCCATCGCCGATGGACGAATTTGGCAACCGGAACCCTTTATTCGGCGGCCTGGCCTGGGCGGCCAAACGCTTACGCGGAGTGAACAGCGAGTTCCGCATCGAAGCGGAAGCCCAGGTGCAGGGGGTAGGGCTAAATCCCTTCGATAAGCAAGTCCTCTCGCAGTAGACTGCGCTAAAGTTCTCTTAAATTCACGGTGATGGGTACATGGAAGACGGTTAGGTACTAATTTAATAGGGCTAAATCGCCCCTATGAAACACCTATACCTACCAGCCCTTGCTATCCTTCTCCTCCTATCGGCCTGCGGAAAGCCGCTACAGGTCGTTCGGATCAGTCCGGCGGCGGAGCAGGACATCGATCGATACCGCTATGGTAATCCGGTACAGTCGCTGCGCCAGGATGAGGTCACTGTCGAAGTCAGCTACTATGATGCCTCCGATGATTACCTAGTTTTCGACGCGGAAGTGATCAATGAATCCACCGAAGACATCCTGTTTGATCCCGTCGAGGCCTACCTGCAGCTAGCAGCCGATGCGCAAATACCCGCCCTGGACCCGGAATTCCAGTTGTTATCGATGGACCTGGAATCCGTCAGTCGCCAGCGTTCCGCGCGGGTTATGGCCTGGGCGGGAGCGGCCGTGCTCGTCGCTGCGTCGGCCTATGCCATCTCAAAGAGCGGTGGTTCGGTGGCCGAGGTTCCCACCGACGCAACTTTGGTCGCGGATTTGGGCATCCAGGTCGCCGATGCCATGACCTTCGCGGTGTTGCAACAAAACCAAAACCTCCTTCAGCGGAACTACGCCCCAACGGAAGAGGAAATACCCGCCCCCGATAACCGCTATTTCTGGCTGGATTACAGCTTCCGTAAAACGACCCTGCGTCCAGGGGAGTCAGCGGTAGGCAAGCTGGTCTTTCCGCGGGCGGACATGGAGGTGAATTTTCAGCTGGCCGTACCGGTCATCGGGCGGCCACCCTACACCTTTAATTTTACTCAGCGCATATTCCGTGACCGGCCATAGACCGACATCTATGCCTTCAGGTAGTAAGTGAAAAAATCAATCGTGCGATCCCACGCTAGCTTTGCCGCTTTCTCATCGTAACGGGGCGTGGTATCGTTGTGGAAGCCGTGCTGGACGTCGGTGTACACGTGAGCGGAATGCTGTTTGCCCTCCCGAAGCAAGGCAGCCGCATAGTCCGGCCATCCGGCATTGACGCGCTCGTCAAGTCCGGCGTAGTGTAGCTGAAGGGGTGCCTGAATCTTCGAAACCTCCTCATCCGATGGTTGTCCACCGTAAAAGGGGACGGAAGCGGACAGACCGGGTAAACGCACGGCCATGGAATTAGCAATGGACCCACCGAAGCAGAAACCCACAACGCCGACCTTGCCATTCGTGTCGGGGTGGTCCTTAAGGTAAGCGTAGCCGGCGATAAAGTCTTCCAGCATTTCATCTCGATCGCGCTGCCGCTGTAGCTCCCGGCCGTCATCGTCGTTGCCCGGGTAGCCACCCAGTGGCCAGAGCGCGTCCGGCGCTAGGGCGACAAATCCCGCTACGGCCGCCCGTCGTGCCACGTCTTCGATGTGGGGGTTCAGGCCCCGGTTTTCGTGGACGACCAGCACGCCGCCCGGCTTGGCGGTAAGCTCGCCGGCCGGTCTTGCCAGCAGTGCCCGGATCTCACCGCCCCCGTCGGGCGACTTATACACCACGTATTCCGTTTCAATACGGGCGTCGTCGGGCTTGATCTGCACGGCGGTAGCGTACTTGGGTTGCAGGTAATCGAGGATACCGGCCACGGTGAGCCCACCGACGGCGTACGCGCCGATCCGTTCGATGAATTCGCGCCGTTCCAGCTTGCTGTGTACGTAGCGGTCGAAGAGGCGGTATACGTCGGGGTGGAGGTCTTCTTTGTTGATCTTGGCCATAGTTGTGTGCAATTTGAAGAAAGGTACGCTTTTACCTCCCGCCACGCACATAACAAAGTGCTGGCGAAACAGCCGGCTTAAGACCGCGGTTTGGCGCTTTGGTATCCCCTCCGATTAAACCGAACCTATGAAACGCATTCCCCTTTTTTGCCTCCCGCTTTTGATAGCGGGCTGCAGTACCGCATCTGAAGTACAACCGCTGTCGTCTACCCCTGAAGACCCCATTAACCGCGCCCGTGTAGAAGGCTTTGTTTTTCAACCCGAGCGAGTGGATGCAACGGACGCACGGGTAGCAGAACTCCAGGTGCCGGAAGGTTTCACCATCGAGAAATACGCCGAGGATATGGGCAAGCCCCGCATGCTGGCCGTACGGGACGACGGTACCGTTTACGTGACCCGTCGGGAAGGCGATATCTATATGCTTAAGGATGCCGACGGTGACGGCCGTGCGGACAGCCAGGAAAAGATCTTTGAGATGAAGAACATCCACGGTCTGGCGCTGCGTGGGGATGAATTGTATATGATGGCCGTCAACGAGATTATGAAAACCTCCCTCCGGGCAGACGGTAAATTCGGTCCGATCGATACGATCGCAAAGGAATTCCCCGAAGGAGGCCAGCATAATAACCGGACCATCGCTTTTGGTCCCGACGGAATGTTGTACGCCTCCGTAGGAAGTACGTGCAATGCCTGCAAGGAAACGAATGACGAAAACGCCACGATGGTACGGATGAATGCAGACGGAAGTGAGCGCAAGATCTTTGCCAAGGGACTGCGAAATACCATTGGGTTCGACTGGCACCCGGAAACCGGCGCGTTTTATGGCCTCGATCACGGGATCGACTGGTTGGGAGACGATGCCCAGCGGGAAGAGCTAAATCTCCTGGAGGACGGAAAGCACTACGGATGGCCCTACATCTACGAGGACGGGGAGTACAATCCTGCCGATGAACCCGACGAAGGTTTCGCGGCCTTTGAGAAGAAAGTGACCAGCCCGGTGCTTACCTACACCGCGCACAGTGCGCCCCTGGATCTCATTTTTTACCGTGGCGACCAGTTTCCGGCCGAATACCGGAATGATGCCATCGTTACGCTACGGGGTAGCTGGAATCGCTCGGAGCCGAGTGGGTACAAGATCGTGCGCATCACCTTCGACGATAACGGTCAACCCACCGGTTTCGAAGACTTTGCCACCGGCTGGCTCCGCAATAAGGACCAGCAGCAAATGGGGCGCTTAGTCGGTTTGGCGGAGATGCCCGACGGTTCCTTACTTGCCACCGACGACACGAACGGCATCATCTACCGCATTGCCTACGGAACCCGTAGCCGCTAAGCGGTTGGCCGGAAAACGCTCTACCTGCGCTCCGCCGCAATGAGTGACGGCAAACGATTCGACCCGCCCCCGGTTAGTAGGGTAGAGCAACCCCTTTATGACCCTAAGAGATGCCGTGCGAACAGCGGATAATACCGTAAGTAAATCAGCGCGAGAACTGGCGCAAACCAGTAGTAATCAAAGCGCTAGCCAGATCGATCGATTGCATGCCTTTAGCCAGATCATCGAGCGCGAAGTCGGGGATACCTGGCTACGTAGGTCACGCGGACTGGAGCGGGACTTCGATCATGACCAGCTATACCTCAAATTCGAGGGGGATAATCCCACCGGTACGCAAAAAGACCGGATCGCCTTTGCGCACGTCGAGGAGGCCCTCGCCAACGGACACGAGCGCGTGGTTCTGGCTACCTGTGGCAATTACGGGGTAGCCGTCGCGCTCGCTGCCAGCCTGGCCGGTCTGCGCTGTGAGATTTTCCTGCCCGCTTCCTACCACTCGAAGCGTCTCGGAGAAATGGAACAACTGGGGGCAAACCTTCACCGCCCGGAAGGTACCTATGAAGACACGGTGCGGATCAGCAGCGAATGGGCGCAACGGGAAGGGGGCTACGATGCCAATCCGGGTGCCGAGAATACGGACCTGCAGCTACGGGCCTACGCGGATATTGCCACCGAAATCGTGCGGTCGCTGGGAAAGGTCCCGGACAGGGTGGCGGTTCCCGTATCCAATGGAACGCTCCTCGCCGGCATCTTTTACGGCTTCGAACGCATGATGAACAACGGGCATACGGATCGCTTACCGCGGATGCTGGCCGCTTCGTCCATCCGCAAAAACCCCATCGTCACCTCATTTCTCGCCGGAAGCCGACGCTGCGTAGACCTGGATCCGAATAAAATCAGGGAAACCAACATCAACGAACCGCTCATTAACTGGCATAGCTTTGACGGGCAGGAAGCGCTGAACGCCGTCTGGAAAAGCGGGGGAGGGGCCTGCCACGTCACCGACGAGCAGATGCGCAAAATGTCTAGCTACTTAAGTCAGAAGGAGGCCCTGCAGGTGCTTCCGGCCTCGACCGCGGGCCTGATCGGGCTTACCGCTGAAGAGAGCGATCATTCCGTACAGATTGCGGTTCTTACCGCCAAACGATAATTAAATATGAGTTCTACGCCTCTTGACGGCAACGCCATCGTTTACGCCGACGGCGCATTTAATACACCCAATGGCAAAACGGCCCATGGCCTGGCCCGCTTCACGCGGCGCTACCGGGTGATTGGCATCATCGACCAGCAGTACGCCGGCCGCGACAGCGGCGAGGTGCTGGATGGTAAACCGAACGGTATTCCGGTCTATTCGTGCCTGCAGGATGCCCTCGAACAGAGCGATCAGCGGCCGGCGTATTTCGTCATCGGCCTGGCCCCGGACGGGGGAAGGTTGCCCGGCTCGGGCCGGATGGCGGTACGCGAAGCCATCCAGGCGGGGCTGAATGTGGACAGCGGGCTGCACGATTTTATCAGCAACGATCCGGGCCTGCGCGAAGCAGCCGAACAATACGGCGTGAAGATTCGCGACGTGCGCAAGACGCCCGATCGCGATCAACTGCATTTCTTTTCGGGGGACATCGAGGAGGTGGACTGTCTGAAGCTTGCCGTGTTGGGTACCGATTCCGCCATCGGCAAACGGACCACGGCCTGGCTGATCGTGCACGGACTGGAAGCCGCCGGCTACGGCGCCCAGATGATCGGTACCGGGCAGACCGGGTGGATGCAGGGCGCCAAGTATTCAATGATCATGGATAGCTGTATCAATGACTTCGTTTCGGGTGAAATCGAGCACGCGGTAGTTAGCGCCTACCGCAACGAGCGGCCGGACGTAATCGTCATCGAAGGACAGGGCTCCCTGATGAACCCGGCCTACCCGGGTGGATTCGAGATCCTGGCCGCCGGACGACCGGACTACGTGGTGCTCCAGCACGCACCCACGCGGAAGGAATACGATGGCTTCCCCGGGTACAAACTCCATAGCCTGCCGGAGCAGATCAACGCGATCAAGACGGTCTCCGGTCGGGAAGTCATTGCCGTGACGCTCAACCACGAGGGATTGCAGCCCGATGAGATCGATGCCGCCTGCCGCGCGGTCACCGAAGAGACCGGTCTTCCCTGCTATGATGTCCTGGCCCACGGGGCCGATGCGCTCGTGAAGCAAATTTCCAGCTACCTTCGCTCCGATGCGGATAACCGGAATTGATTACGATCGCTACGACCTGGAATTGATCGAGCCCTATACCATCGCCTACGAGACCATCGGGGCGGCGGTTAATTTCGTGCTGAAGGTCACGACCGATGACGGCTTCACCGGTTTCGGCTGCGCGGCGCCGGATATGGCCGTCACGGATGAATCGGCGGCCGACGTGGAACGGTCCATCCTCGATCACATCATGCCGGCGCTTATCGGTCAGAATCCTTTCCACTACGCCCGTCTCCTGGAGGAGCTGCGTACCACGATCAAGAGTTCAGCCCTGTCTATGGTAGACAGCGCGCTCTACGACCTGGTCGCTAAGAAGGCCGGCGTACCGCTGTACGAATTTTTGGGCGGCTATCGCACGCAGATCGCGACCAGCGTGACCATTGGTATTCTCGGGCTCGACGATACGATGGTCCGTGCACAGCAATACGTGGATCAGGGCTTCAATATTCTGAAGATCAAGGGAGGGCTGGATTACCAGGAGGATATCGCGCGCATCCGGGCCGTCCGGAAACGCTATCCCGAGGTGACGCTTCGCTTTGATGGCAACCAGGGTTATACGCTCGAACAGGCGCTGCACTTCATCAGCGCCGCTCAGCCGCTCGGCGTCGACATCCTCGAGCAGCCGACCAGCATCAACGAAGAGGCCGTGATGGGTACGCTGACTAGGGATTCCCCGATCGCGGTTATGGCCGATGAAAGCCTGAAAACGCTCAGTGACGCATTCCGGCTGACGCAGCACGAGCTCACCGACATGATCAATATTAAATTGCAGAAGGTGGGCGGAATCTGGCCCTCGCTACACATCAATTCCGTCGCCAAATCGGCGGCCAATGACGTGATGGTGGGTTGTCTCGACGAATGCGGTCTCGGCATCGCCGCGGGCCTGCACTTTGCGCTGAGCCGCCCCAACATCGCCTACGCCGACCTGGATGGCCATCTGGACTTCAAGGTCGATCCCTTCAGTCACCTGTTTCGGTTGGAAAAAGGAATCCTTTATCCGAATGGCCGTCCGGGGCTGGGTACCTAGCGCTTACTTCGTATAGGCGGTTTCATCGACCATCGCATCTTCCGGGGTGTCGAATACGGAATCATCGAAGGGGTTTTCGGAGAAAGCGACCCGCTCGAAACTGATGGTCGACCCGGGGGTGCCTTCGGTAATTTCGCCCTGCGCGGTATAGAGTACAATAACGGAGGGTACGATCAGGCCGTCGACGGTCTGCCATTCGTTGAACTCAACCATCTGACGAAGGTCCATATCCGCCACGGCCGGGTAGTTCACGCTGAAAGTGGAGTATTTCAGCTGGTGGGTAGTTGGGTCGGTATAGAGCTGGTAGTCATTTCCGCCATCGCCCATCTCGTCGGGGACCTGAACATTGAACTGATCCACGGTTTCCTCCCCGAACTCGGCTTCACCGGCGTAGGTGACGGTGAGGCCCGCATCGGCAAAGACGAAGGGCATGCCCATAAGGTAGAAGGAGGCCCCCTGGTAGAGCCGGGGCGGTACACCGGTCACCTGCATGTCGGGGGTGACCCAGGTCGTATCGCCGCGGGACACGATTTCGTATCCTTCCCCTTCGATCTGGTGGTAGCGGTTGCCGAGGTTCACCTTGTGGTAGTCACTGATGGTACGGTCACCGTCACCGGTGGGGAAGCCGTTGATGAGGAAGCTGAGGCCTTTCACATTGTTCCAATTGGCCAGGCCGCCGTGCGCCTCGAGCACTTCGACGAATTCGGGCGCCATATTAGCGGGGACGAGTTCTTCCTCGATCGCTTCTTCCGTTTCCGGCAGGTCCGCCGTGCTCGTTTCCGTGGTGGTATCGTTGCTATCGCAGCTGCACAGCGCAAGGAAGCATAGGGCAAACAGGTGGGTATAAATAGTCTTCATAGTGTGGGATTATCTACTATTTATCGGCCACAGTTCAATGATTGTTCAGCGGGCGGCGGAGCGCAGGTAATAAGCGCTCAAAAGGGAACGGGTGAATCGACTTCCATCCGTTGCCTGGTAATCGGATGTACGAAAGCCAACCAGGCGGCGTGCAGGCACAGCCGGTCACCGGGTTCTCCGTAGAGGTCGTCACCTACGATCGGCGCGTTCAGGCCCTCCGGGTGGGCGCAGTGTACCCGTAGCTGATGGGTGCGGCCGGTGACCGGCCAGAGATCAACGCGGGTGGTAGCGGCATCGGTGTCGACAATACGCCAGCGGGTGCGGGCGGTCTTTCCGTGTATCTGACAAACGATCTGCCGCGGCCGGTCATTTAAATCACCGCGGAGGGGTAGATCGATGTACCCTTCCACTCCCTCCGGCTTGCCGCGTATCAGTGCCTGGTACCGCTTTTCCACGGAGCGGCGGAAGAACTGGCGTTGCAGCTTTTTGTGAACCTCCTTGCTTTTAGACACCAGCAACAGGCCGCTGGTAGACATATCCAGACGATGTACGACGAGGGGGCCCGTCGCCTCCGGGTATTGGTTGCGAAGTCGGTGCTGTACGGAATCCTCGATGTGACGGCCGGGCACGGAGAGGAACTCGTGGGGCTTGTCAATCACGAGCAGGTATTCGTCTTCGTACACGGTCCGTAACTGCTTGTCTTGGGCGGGATTTACCAGTAGCGGATTCGGGTCCACCGATAGGCCCTGTAGCATGTGGGAGAGGATGGGTTCGCATTTTCCCTTGCAGGCCGGGTAGTACTGTCCGTGCTGGCGAATTTCGGAACCCGGCGACTGGCCCCACCAGAACTCAGCCAGCGCCACCGGACGAAATCCGTTCGCGAAGGCGTACTGCAGGAGCTTCGGCGCGGCGCATTCCCCCGCTCCGGCGGGAGGTACGCCGAATACCGTCTCGGAAAAAATGCTGCCCAGCCCCCGCGACTTTCCCTCCGCGTTCAGAAAGGCATACTCCGTAAAGATGCGCTCCTGGAGGGAGGCGGACATCTCCCGTCGCCGGGTTTCGGTAGCGGCTATTTCTGCTTCCAAGCGGGCCAAATCCTCCTCGGCCAGCTTTACGCGGTGTTCTACCGCTCGCTTCAGGTCTTTGAGCCCATAGCTTTCCCGGATACTCTCGGCGGCAAGCGCTTTCTCCAGGGCTTCGATCTCTCCGGCCGGTAAATGACTTGCCTCCTCCCGGAGCCGGCGTCGCCGCTTTTTACCGGCCTTTACGGCCTGCCGTTCCGCCGTAAGCTGTTCCTTGGCTTGCTCGTGGGTGATCCGTAGCGTCTCCTTGGCTTCCTTGTAGGCCGGGCGGGCACGAAGCGCTTCAAGTTCCTTGGTGACCTCGTTTATTTCGGCCTCTCCGCCGCGGTAGAAGCCGGATATGTCCAGGAGGTCATAGACCGGGGGGACGAAGCCGGGTAGGTGGTTGCTGTCTGCCAGTTTTCCGGAGTAGGCAGCCAGGTAGCCCAGTCGGCCTTCCCCATCCCGGACCACCAGTACACCGAACATCTTACCCTGGCGGCCGGTCCCGGATTCTTTCAGCCCGAAATCGAACTTCCACGATTTCTCACTTTGCAAATGGGCCTGCAGGTCCTGGGCCGCGGCCGTCGCCAGCGGGTGCGGACGGTAGTAGAAAGGGAACGTAAAGCGGTCGGGTGGGGGAGTGGTCTCCGTCCCGGTGGGAAGGCGGTGCAGCAGCTTGTCGGAAGGATCCATACGAGCGGCGAAGGTACACGCTTCGGCTGCAAGCCTCTGGTCATACCCAGGTCTATTTCGTCGGCGTGGTGCGGTCGTAGGCGGTTAGCTCCCCCTCCCGCACGCCTACCATTAGCTTATTTTGAAAGGTGGCCAGCGAGCGTACCGATCCCCTGAACTGAAGACCGGAGCGTGCCTGTGGGACGTACGCGAAAGAGCCGTCGCCACGCCCGCGTAGCAGGGTTCCGGTGTTGGCATCGGAGCTGCCGTAGCGTAAGCGGGCTTTGGTTTCGTTGCCGGCGAGGATAAGGTCCGTATGCCCGTCGCCGTCGGCATCCAAACTGGCGGCCGCGTATACCGGCGCGTATTGCGCCTCGACGGGTAGGGCCGCAAGCTCGAAAATACCGTCGTCGTTCTGCAAAAAAAGACTCGTTTCCAATCGGTCCGCTACTAAATGCTGGCCCTCTTTCTCGAGACGAGATTCTAATTCCTCGGTAGTGACATCGGCATAGCTGGCGTAGTTGGTGTAGCGGGCCCGCTGGCCACTGAGCTGAGCGAGCAGTTCGTCCCTGGTCAGGTCGGGATATCGGGTCCCGTGGATGTAGTAGCTAAAGATCGGATCGATGCTGCCATTGTTATCCTGGTCGGCGGCGTACAGGGTAACCGGGCTTTCCGGAGTCGCACCGTACTGATTGTTGCGCCCCTCGTTACCCACTAGCATGTCGACGCGCCCGTCTCCGTTGAAATCGTCGAGTAACAGGGTGTACCACCATCCCTTCGGTGATGCCGGAAAGTAATCCTCCGTGACATTCCGGACGTTGCGCCCATCGGTGGATAGGACCGTGACCGGCATCCATTCGCCGACGACGATCAACTCGGCCTGGCCATCCCCGTCCAGGTCGTGCCAGGCGGCGTCGGTTACTAACTCCAACTCACGTAGCGCATTGCCTTCAGGCAGCTCCAGCGGTTGATAGTTGCCGTAGGCATCCGCGACGAGCAGGTAGCTCCATTCAGCGACGGGATAGGATCCGGGTAGGGCATGACCACCCAGGAAGATCAAGGGGTACCCGGAGCTAGGCCCCGTACCCCCTATAGCTACCGTACTCGCCGGACCGGATATGTCGGGAAAGGTTTGCGCTACGGAGAACCGGCCGTCCCCTTGGTTGGCGAGCCAGTAGTCCGGCTGGAACTCCCCGTCCGATCCCATACCGTAGCCCCCCTGGGCTACGTAGATGTCTGGGAGCCGATCGTTATTCAGGTCGGCAACGGCCAGGTCGGTGATCCGGTGGGTGTTGGTGGAGGTACGACCGATCGTAAGCGGCTTTTGCATAGAGCCGTTCGGCTGCTGCAGGTACAGCTCTACGCCTTTACTCGCGCTGCCGGCAATCAACAGATCCTCGTATCCATCGGCATTCAGATCGTGGGTGACCATCACCGGGCCGGTAGAGGACAGGTTCCTGGGGAGCAGGGCCTGGCGGTCGAAATCACGAAGACCAGGACCGTCGTCGGTATAAAATACGGGGGAAGGGGCCGTTGAAAAATAGGATTGCGCTATCGGCATCTCGGTTGCGGCGGCAGGCGAAGCGGCGTCCTGCTCAACTGAGAGACGCTGATTGGCCGCGATGTCCCGGAATTCGGATACCGATCCATTCGGCCAGTTTATGAGCAGGCTTTCTACCTGCGCTGCGTCGCCCAAACCGAAATGTAGAACGGGCGGGCTGCTGGAGAGATAGCCCCGGTTCGGGAAATACTCCTGCACCTGAACCGTACCGTTTACCTCGATAGCGACTTTAGCTCCGATGGCTTGGGTATTGGGTGCATCACCTCGCAAAGCCACCTGCAAGTAGTTACCGTCGCTGGTTTCGTTGCGGTACAGGAAGGCCGGTTGGTTGATATTATTTATCGCGAGGTCCAAGTCACCGTCGTTGTCGAGGTCCACGGCAACGGCACCATTGCTGTTAGAGGGCCGGTCCAGCCCCCATTCAGCTGTTACGTCGTCAAAACCTTCCTTTTGGCCATTCCGGAAAATAACATTACTCAGGTCGGATGCCGGCATTTCCTTCAGCATCTCGAGTACGTCGGTTCGTTGTAATCTGCCCCGGGCTGCTACGAAATCGTCCATGTATTTGATGAAGTCCATGTTGGTATAGTCCCGCAGGTAGCCATTGGTGACATGCAGGTCCTTCCAGCCGTCGTTGTCGAAATCGCTCAGCAGTGCCGACCAGCTCCAGTCGGTGGCGCTCACGCCGGCGAGCTGCCCGATTTCGGCGAAACTGCCGTCGCCGCGGTTGAGATGGAGCATGTTGCGCATGGTTTGCTCCGTAAATCCGCTCGCCCGGTTCAGGTCGTGGCGTGAGCGGTTGTCGTCCGCCATGAGCAGCTTGCGCCGGTGATTATCGGCCGGGAGCATATCCAGGGTGAAAATATCGGGTAGGCCGTCGTTGTTGATGTCCGCGATGTCGTTCCCCATGCTGAAGTGGCTGGTGTGCCCGATTCGCTGGCTGAGTTCGTCGGTAAAAGTTCCGTCGCCGTTATTGATGTAGAGGTAGTCCGGTACTTCGTAATCGTTGGAGAGGTAAAAATCGGGTAAGCCGTCTCCGTTGATGTCACTGAGTGCGAGCCCCAGGCCGTAGCTGAGGGGCGAGCCATTGATGTTCGCCGCTTCGGTCACGTCGGCATATTTCCCGTCATCGTTGCGGTAGAGCCGCAGGCCCCGTTCGGGGTCATCCGTCCGGAGCAGTTGTTGCGTTTTTTGGGCGTTGAGAATGGGCAGAGACTTCGGGTTGTGGTTGAGCAGCAAGAGGTCCAGGTCGTCATCCCCATCGTAGTCGACGAAGTATCCCTGGTTGCTGAATGCCGGGGCGTCAAGACCATAGTCCGCGGCAGCCTCCCGGAAGCGGGGTACGCCACTTTCATCCGTGCCGGTGTTGACGAACAGTTGATTGCGGCGCTTGGCCGCCGGAAGCATACCGGAATAGGAGACATATAAATCGGGTCGGTCATCCGCGTTGATATCCACCACCGTGACGCCCGTTTTCCAGGGGCCCGGTCGACCCGCGGTCTGGCTTACTTCGGTGACGTCCTCGAATTTCCAGTCGCCCCGGTTCAGGTAGAGTTGATTCTCGGCCAGGTTACTGGTAAAGTAGAGATCAATATTTCCATCCAGGTTGAAGTCCGCCGCGGCTACGCCTCCCCCGTTGTAGAAGTACTCATACATGAGGATATTCGTATTGGGTCCTTCGGTGAGTAGGTTGCTGAACGACAGCCCGCTCTCTTGCGGACTGACCAGGGTGAAACGGGGTGCCGGCAGGTCCGGGGGGGTATCCGCATCCGACGAACAGCCGCAGAACAAAGCCCAGAGGCACAACCAACAGGACAGCAAGGAGGAAAAGCGCATAAGGGAAAGATAAAGCGGGCGGGGTACAACGAAAAAGGTCCGTTCTCGTCGGCAACGAAAACGGACCTTTCTGTTAAGTGGGATTACTTAATATCCCGGATTCTGGATCAGTAACTCGTTCCGGTTCATTTCGTTCCGGTCGATGGGTCGGAAGAACATCTTATCGTCCCACATTCGGTCTTCTTCCGGTACGACGGTCGGTTCGTAAATGTAATTGTAAACGTCCGTGTCGTAGTGGTACGGGTCATGGGCCGACTGGCCTTCCTTGAGGTTTGCGGTCACGTCGATTCCCATGAGCGGGCGTCCTTGGGTTTCTTCGGCAATGAGCCACCGGCGGACGTCGTGGTAGCGGTGCTCCTCGTAGGCCAGTTCGATGCGGCGCTCATTGCGGTAGCGATCCACTAGGTCATCGCCGCTTTCGGTAATCTCCGGCATACCGGCCCGGTAACGAATGCGGTTAAGCCAGTCCAGCGCCTCACTCTCCGCGCCTACTTCCAGACTCGCCTCGATGTAATTCAGTACGACTTCTGTGTAGCGAATGAAGGGCCAGGGAAGGGTGTTGAAGTTGGAGGTGTTGTCGACGACCGCGGGATCCGGATCGGAGAACTTACGGGAGTAGTAGTGCGTACGGGAACCGTTCCAATCTTCTACCGATGATTCGCGGGTGTCCAGACCGGGGATGTATACCGTTTCGCCACTGTCGTTGGTGTTGCCGGAATCATACGCTCCGGTTTGCACTTCATCGTAGGGGTCGCGGGCGGCAACGTCCGCTGGACGGGGTTTCCAGGGGGCGCCGTCGTAGAGAAAATTAGCGTAGAAGCGGGGATCCCGATCGGTGTAAGGAGCTTCGGCGTGGTCCTCGTTATCCCAGTCGAAGGGCGTTCCGTCCATCATTTCGAAATCGTCAACCAACGCACCGATGGGCGTATTTCCGGCCCAGTTATGGTATCCGTTCGGCCCGTTGAACATGGCGAAAAGGATCTCATTGTACGTGCTGGCTACGGCACGTTCGAAGATGAGTTCACTTGATGCCTGGGCATCCACTCCGGGGGCCGCACTACCTCCGCCCATATAGATGGAGATGTGGTTCATGGTACCTTCCTCGGCCGATACGGGGGCGGTTAGATCCAACTTATAGCCATTGGTGGCGTCCAGCACGACCCGGGCAGCATCCCGCGCATCTCTCCAGCGCTGTTCCTGGTCTCCGCTGGTGTACGCCACCAGTTCGATGTTGCCATACTGGGACATCGTCGGAGAGGCGGCTTGCAGCTTCGTGGCGTCGTGTTCGTCGCTTGCTGCATAAAGTAAAACGCGGGCTTTCAGGGCCTGGGCGGACAGCATGGAGGCACGGCCGGAAGCGGTCGGCTTGCCTTCGAGCATGGTTATCGCATTTTCCAGGTCGGCAAGGATAAAGTCTATGGTTTCCGCCCAGGTAGAGCGCGCGATACTGTAATCCTCATCCAGGCCGTAGGGTGTTGAAATCAGGGGCACCCCACCGTAAAAGCGCGCCAGCTGGTGATAGTAATAGGCCCGCAGGAAGTGGGACTCGCCCATCAGGCGTTCGCGAAGCTCATCGTCCGTGAAGGTGGACGTGGGGAGCTCCTGCAGGGCGATGTTGGCCTGCCGGATGGCAGAATACATATTACCGTAGGAATAGGTCCCACTAGTCCAGGCGGTGTTGTCCGGCGCTTCGTTTCCTTCGTTAAAAATATCGATTCGGCGGCCGGGGTGCGTGAACAGCGCTTCATCGGTCAGGCTGGCGAGCATTTGCTCGTCGAATCCCCCGCGACCGAGGAAGGTGTAAACGTTGAAAACAAACGCTTCGGCGAGCGGACCGTCGCCCCACGTCGCCTGGCTGGATATACTTCCTAGCGGCTCGGTGTTCAAAAATTCGTCGTCACAGGCCGAAACCAGCAACATGGTAAAGATTCCCACCACCGTAAGCAAGCGGAAACCGGTCTTGTAAAGAATGGACATGGTCGGTTTGATTTGCATGATTAAAGGGTGATGTTGAAGCCTACGTTGATGACTCGCGACTGCGGGTAGTACTGCCCGCTGCTATTGGTGCTTTCGGGGTCGTAGAAGTTGAGGCTGTCGACGGTGAATAGGTTAAAGGCGTTTACGTACGCGCGGACGTTACTGAGGAAGATCCTATCCGTAATGGTGGAAGGCAGGTTGTAACCCAGTTCAATAGTCTTCAGGCGGATGTAGTTTTTGCTGAATAACCAGTAGGTATTGTTGCCGTAGTTGCCACCCGTGTAATAGGTGTTGCCCCGCTCCGCCAACCGGGGATGTTCGCTGCTGGGATTGGCGATGCTCCACCGGTTATCGTAGCTGTATTTCAGGAAGTTTCCGATCGTTCCGGACTCCGTCTGTACGCGTAAAGACGATCCCGTAGCCCCCTGAAGCAGAAGATTGAGATCGAAGCCGGCGTAGCTGAAGCGCGCATTGGCGCCGAAGTTGAAGGTCGGCGTACCGTTGTCGTCGATGCGGACCTGGTCGTCACCGTTGATGATGCCGTCGCCGTTCTGGTCTATGAATTTCATGTCACCGGGCCGGAGGGTGCCGGTCACGGCGGAGTAGTCCAGCTCGGAGTTGTTGATGTCCTGCTGATCGACGAAAACCCCGTCGGACTCATAAACGAGGTAGGCGCCGATCGGCTTTCCTTCCTGCAATTGGTAATCCGGGGCACCGCTGATCTCGTCGATGAAGATCACCTTGTTCTTCGCGTAACCGCCATTGATACCAACACGGTACTGTAGGGCGTTATTCGCGTTGCCGTTGTATCCCAGATTGAACTCGAAACCGCGGTTTTCTACTTCACCGGCGTTCACGGGAGGGAGCAGATTGCTAATTCCGGAGGAAGCGGGTGTCGATCCCGTCTCCTGGATCAGGATTTGGGTACGCAGGTTACGGAAGTACTCGAGGGTGATGTCGATGCTGTTATTGAACAGTACGGCGTCCACTCCGAAGTTCAGGTTGTTGGCCCGTTCCCAGGTGAAGCTCGGGTTGGCAAGTAGTTGCTCCCGCAGGGTGGTAACGTTAGCTCCACCGATGGGGAAGTTGCCGAAGCCGTAGGTGGAAAGGAAAGCGTACTCCTGCAGCTGGTTATTGAAGAAGACCTGGTCGTTGCCCATCTGTCCGTAGCTGGCACGGAACTTCAGGAAGTCGATACCGGAAACATTGAAGAAGTCTTCGTTTGACGTAGTCCATCCCACCAGGATGCCGGGGAAGAATCCGAAACGCTGATCTTCGGGAAATATGTACGAGCCGTCGTACCGCCAGATGAATTCCGCCAGGTACTTATCCTTGTAGTCGTACTGTGCACGACCGTAATAACCCAGACGGGCTCGTTCGTAGGCTCCACCTCCGTTAGACATATTCAGTGTGCCACCGGCAAACAGCTGATCTACCGCCGGGGAGATATAGTTGCGACGAAAAGCGTTAAAACCGGATCCCTCGAAGGTTTCCCGGGTTACACCGGCCATCAAGCCAAGGGTGTGATCACCGGGCAATTCTACGTCG
Source organism: Lewinella sp. IMCC34191 (assembly GCF_003390935.1). Lineage (GTDB taxonomy): Bacteria > Bacteroidota > Bacteroidia > Chitinophagales > Saprospiraceae > Neolewinella. Next base: position 912,866 of record NZ_QNQZ01000001.1, read on the forward strand.
TAGTTCAGGCGCGCCGAGAGGTTGGTGTTCAGCTGACGTTCCTGCGACTGCGAAAGGCGGGGGTCGGTAAAGGTGGACCGGATAGCGCCCTCCAGTTGGGGCGTCTCGCCGTCCGCTTCGTAGGTCTGACCGTCCCAGCTGTAAAGCATCCAGGGCGTTTGCCAGACCTTACGGTCTCGTGTTTGTTGATCTAACGCCCCGGACAGTGTCAAATTCAGGCCTTCGACCCAGGGGGCGGAAAGCGTGATGCTGGCGTTAGTCTGGACGAAATCGCGAATATCCCGATCGTAGCCGGTGGCATTGGTGGTGATGACGTACGGGTTTTGGCCATTCTCGATATCCGGTCCGGGCAGTCCGTTGGGCCAAACTTCCGGCTCGTGGGGTTTGCCCCGCATCAGCATGCGGAAGATGGAGCCGGCACTCTCCGTTGGAAACTGACGGTCCTCCCGGCGAAGTAGAATGCCAAAACTGGTGGATATATAGTCATTGACGGTCGCATCCAGGTTGGCCCGCATGTCGTACTGCTTGTATTTGGTAGCAGAATTTTTGTAGAAGGCATCCTGGGTGGTATGACCGAGCGAGGTCAGATAGCGGACGTTCTCCGTGCCGCCGTCAATCTGCACGTTGTGCCGCCCCTGCGGGGCCCAGGTTTCGAAAGCGTCACCGAACCAGTCGGTATCCGGGTGTCCCCAGGGGTCGGTCTGGTTTTCGTAGAGTTCTAAGTCCTCGGGCGAGTGGGTCGCGTTGATGGGATTGACGCCATCCGTTGGCGACTCGTAAGTTCCGGTCTCCTCCAGGGCCCGCCAGGCATCCTGCCACTCGTCTACCGGTACGTTGGACTGGTAGATTTGTAATTCATTGATGATGCGTCCGTACTCCATAGCGTTGGACATGTCGGGGATAGTCGTCGGTTGGGCCCATCCCTGATTGAAGTCGTAGCTTACGGAGGGGCGTCCGGTTGTTCCGCGCTTGGTCGTAATAAGGATAGCACCGTTCGCGGCACGGGCACCATAGATGGCGGCAGAGGCATCCTTCAGTACGGAAATGGACTCGATATCCTGTGGATTCAGTCGCGCCAAACCACCGGCACGGTCCGGAACGCCGTCAATAACCACGAGTGGACTGCTGTTGCCCAGCGTATTCTGACCGCGGATATTGATGGACGCGTTATCGTATCCAGGCTCACCGCTGTTTTGAATCACCACGACCCCGGGTAATCGTCCGGCTAGCGAGGCGCCCAGGTTGACAGAGGGCGATTCCTGCAGGTCACCGCCGTCAATCGCCACTACGGCGCCGGTTACGGTGGCCTTCTTCTGTTTCCCGTAGGCCACGACGACCACCTCGTCGAGCAGCTCGCCGCTGGTCAGGCCGATGGATATAATTTCATTGTCTCCTACCGGCACCTCCTTGGTCCCGTAACCCGTGTAGGACATAAGTAAGACGTCTTCGGATCCCGCTTCAATAGCGTAGGTGCCATCAATATCGGTAACCGTACCCCTGGAGGTACCCTTGACCAATATACTGGCACCGATTAACGGGTCCCCCGTTCCTTCATCTGTGAGTGTCCCTGTAATCGTGCGCTGCTGGGCGGATAGGGTGATAGTGAATAGCAGCGACAGGAACATCAGTCCCGCCCTCAGCCTGGAGTAGCTGTGCGTCATAATATACTAGTTGCATGATCGCCGGGACCCTAGGTCACCGGATCTCACTAAGTTGATCGACTAAAACAAGATCCTAGATAGGTGCAGTTGATTCTATCGTCAGATCGGGCTCAATATATATATGATTGGGAATTAAAGAAAATTTAACACTTAAATTTATTTGTGCGCTCCACACTTATGCGGAAAAGCACCAACTCCAAGATTACTCCTCCAAAGTTTTCTTAAAAAATTTACTAACCCGAATAACGACCGGCTGGTCCTGATGTAAGGTGATGAACGGAACGGGCCGTAAGGTGGGCAACTCACCAAGCGGTGTTACTGCGTACCGCTCCAGAAAGTGGGCCAGAAAAAGTTGCATCTCCAGTAAAGCGAAATGATGACCGATGCACAGGCGCGGTCCCCCGCCGAAGGGTAGGTAACTAAAGGGTGGCCGTTCCTTCATACGGTCCTCGCGCATGCGCGAAGGGTGAAAGTCGTCCGGCTCTTCGTACAGCTTTGCCGATCGGTGAATGCCGTAGATAAATATTCCGATCGTCGTTCCCGCCGCAATACGGTAACCCGCTACCTGATCGTCCTGCTTTGCAATCCGGTCGGTGATCCACGCCGGGGGGTAGAGCCGCATACTTTCCCGGATTACCTGCGTCAGATAGGGTAGCTGACCGACCGTATCATATCCGATCGGTCCACCGTGTCCGGCTATTTCATCCCGCACCCGCTGTAATTCTTCCGGGTGCTTGAGCAGCAACCAGACCGTCCACGCGAGCGCGTTGGCACTGGTTTCGTATCCGGCCGCGAATAAGATGAGCACTTCGTCGACGAGCTGCTCATCCGACATCGGCTCTCCGGTATCCTCGTACCGGGTATCCAGCAGCATCTGCAGCAGATCGTCGTAGGTCCGCGACGGGTCTTCGCGTCGGCGCCGGATATGGGCCAGCACCATTTCCCGACTCCGTCTGGCCAGCGCCAGATGCTTTTCCTCGATTCCCAGCCACCGTAGGGGTTTGCGCAGGAAGGGTAGGCGGATCGGATGGATGATGTACGCCTGCAGGCGGTCGAGAATTTCTTTGAACGCGCCGGTCTCCGCTTCGCCAAAATCATCCGTGAATATGGCGCGCACGATGATCCGATAAGCGGTATTGCGGGTAAACTCGAACAGATCCGTTTCCGGCTGCTGGCTCACCCGCTGGCATTCGCTCGCGATAACACTCTGCATCTCCGTGGCCAGGGTCGCTAACCGCTGCCGGTGAAAACCGGGTTGTATCAGCCGCCGCTGGCGAAGCCAGTCCTCCCCACTGTTAGTAAGCAGTCCGTATCCCAGATAGCGACCCATCTCCACCGTCTGTACCTCGCTTTTTTCGTAGTTGCGGTGGTTGCGCTGCATGACGTGTTGGGCGACATCCGGGCTGACGGTGAAGTGGGTTGTACGGGAGCTGTCTACCGAGAGGATGAAATTGTCGCCGTATCGCCGCAGGTATTCCTGGAAGGTTGGTATCGGACGCCTCGCCAGTCGCAACAGATTGCGTACTACCGTCAGCCGTGGTACGCGGGGTGGGGTAGTGCCTGTAGGTGTGCTACTCAACCGCAATCAGATTACCGTTCACGACGACGTGGGTAAGCGTATCGTCCGCTCCGTAAACCAACAGGTCCACGGCCTCCCCGTAGGTCACCTCCGGACTGAGCCAATTCTTCGGCCCGAGCACGCGCAGCGCTTCGGTTGGCGGCGGACCTTGCAAGGGCTGCCGTAACCGAACGGCGGTATAGCCGCGCTCGTACAGATCCTGCGGATTCAGTTGGCTGATCTCGGCAATCGTGTGTTCGCCCGGGTACACCTTTCCGGCCACGACGCGCTGGCCGTTCAGCGACAACCGGTCAAAAGCCCCGAAGGTGGAAAGATCCCCCAGGTCACTTACGTAACCGGAGGTAGTGAATTCTCGGTTCTGGGGCGGAAGCGTGCGTTCGTTTTTCCGGATGCCGATGTCCATAACGAATTCCCCTCCGGGCAGCGTTACCCTAGCGTCCTGGAGAATTACGTCATGCATTCCGTTGAACTCGTTTTGTGGAATACGCATATAATCTTCCACCGTATACTGCTCGAAGCTACCGGTTGCAATGCCTTGGAGTCCGGCAATCAGCCCGAGCAGGTTCAATTTGCGGATCTCCTGCTTTTCCGGATCGCCGGCGTAACCGCCCGATTCGATCAGGATCGTACGGGTGCCCCACTTTTGCAGGTTGTCACCGAAGGCCCGGGGTTCAAAGTCATCGTTGTAGCGCCCCACCTGCCCCGGTACGTACTGCTGCCAGATGGCATTCATGAGGGCAATCACCTGGGCGGCGTCTTCCCGTTTCGTGCTCATTGTTTTCTCCCAGTCGAATGCGGGGGCCAGGATGGACAGTACCGCCCCCTTTTCCGCCGGAAAGCCGACGGAGTAATAGGTGCTTTGGTCGTGTAGGTTAAAACCCCAGTCGGCGTCAAGCCGGTCCCGCTCGCCCTTCAGGAACTGGGCCTCCGGACTCGTCAGGTGCACCGCGTCCCGGTTGAGGTCGATGCCGAGTGCATTGCGCCGTTGGTAGACTTCGGCCCCGTCCGGGTTCAGCATGGGCAGGAAGGTCAGCCGCAATTCGGAGCGAATGATTTTTCGCAGGCTATCCAGTCCGTCGCCCGATCCCTCCAGCCAGCTGAATAGATCGAACAGCGCGGCCGTTGCCGTCGGCTCATCGCCGTGCATCTGCGACCATAGGAGAACATCCGTATTCCCTTCGCCCCAAACCACCCGCCACAGGGGGCGGCCCTCGACGGAAGTGCCGGCGGTATCGACGGTGAACGATTCAGGCAGCTGCTGAACCAAGGGAGCCAGGTCCGCCTGCTTGAACCGGCGGGTGGTCAGTTCATTGCGTTGGTGTGCTGCAAGCGACGCCTCGACTTCCGCAAGCGGAAAGTCGGGAAAGGTCAGCGTAGCGATCGGATCGGCCTGCGCGCAACCCAGTAGGCTGTAGAATAAAAGGAGGAAGGGGGCGGTAAAGCGCCGGGGTAGGGTAGCGGGCATAAATAGATTTTGCTTATTCTTTCAACCGTAACAACTCAATATTGCGAAAGTCGATGGGGTGGCTCTCCGCCTGCAGCGCGATGAATCCTTCGGTCAGAATTTCTCCGTCGCGCCCGAGCCATTCCTCCCGATCTTCGTCGATGCCGAAAGACGCCCACCTGTCCGGTGAGTCGTTACTACCGATGAAGCCACCGCCAATTTGCGGCTTTTGAAAGCTGAGTACCGTATCTCCTTCTATCAGGAAATGCATGGCCTCACCGCCCAGTACGACGGCTTCGGCGGTAATCCAGTCGTCCCCCTCGTAGGTGTCGGAACTGGAGTTAATGCAGTGCCGGTAGTTGACGGTGTCGCCCATCACGACGGCCGTGCCCGGCGTGCATACATTTCCGGTGGGTCGTGGTCCCCGTCCGAGGCCGCCGAGTAACTGCAGCTCGATAGAAACCGGAAAGTACTGACCTTCCTCATTGCTCTCGGCGGATTGCGAATGCAACATGATGCCGCTGTTGCGGACGTTACCGGGCGTGCCGCCGGGTACCTGGTCACCGACGAAGCGGTAGTCGAAGCGGACTTTATAATAGGATAGGGGTTCGGTAAAGTACAGGTGGCCGTAGAGATTGTCGAAACTGTCGTAATCGGCGTAGCTGATGCGCAGCATACTGTCTTCCACCCGAAACGTATTCCGCGGGTTGTCCCCGGCGGGATAGCCGGCCACTTTGGCTTCCCATCCGGTGAGGTCCTTTCCATTAAAGATCGATTCCCATTGCCCCTCCGCGGCGGCCGTGTCTTCCGGATTAGGTTGGGTGCTTCCACAGGCGGCAAGCAGGATGATCAGCAAAGAAAGGGGGATGATCGATTTCATACGGAAGGTTTCTGATTTTTTGCGGCGGGGCGCAGGTAAGGCGCCCAATACTGACGGTAAGGTAATTATCACCCCTCATTCCCTGACACCTTGTAATTCGAATGAGCGTAGCACAATCGATTGTCAAAGTTCGTAGGGCTCGTTATTCGCGAACCAAAGGCTACCCGTAGCAGGTTAAGTGCAGGAATACGCGTCTCTCCCAGTCACTCGTTAGAAGTCCATGAGCTCAGCCAGATTTTCCGCGGTAGTAGTCCTTTGCCTACTGGGCCTTTTGAGCTCCTTATCCTGCGGACGTCAATTCGCGCCCCGGGACGCGCCGAAGGGGAATCCTTTACTCGGGTACCGCTATAGTTGCCGGCCAATCGACTCAGCCCTCATCGCTTCTCATCTCCCGGCATTGGAGAAACTGTACGGTGCCAACCTCACGGCCGATAAATACCGCGATAGAATCCTGGCGGCTTTATCCTTTTATCCCGATCTCCGCGACGTGCCCATCCGGCTCATTCACCGGAAGCTCCGTACCTCCATGGCCGCACGACCGAAAGGCTACGCATTCAATGGCGCCCGCCGTACCTACGCTATCTACGTAGATGACGTCCAGGAAAAGGCAGCTGATTTTCGGAACTCCTCCTACGCGGCCCAGGTTGGCTGCTTCATTCACGAACTCGGACACATTGCCTACTACGTCAATCGCTCCAATTTTGGCCTAATCGGCGACGGCGCGGCCTACGTCACCAACCAAAAGTTCAAGAACGGCTACGAGCGTATCGCCGACCGAAATGCCATCATACATGGGGGGGGCTACTACGTTTACCTGTATCGAACCTTCACCTTCGAAGAGGCCGAATTACCGCCGGCTTACCTCGCCTTCAAGCGCCGTAATTACACCGATAACCAGCAATTACTGGCCCGGCACATCGATTATCTCCGGGAAAACAGCGTCGAAACCTGCGCGGACTACCGGCAGGATTAGGCATTCGGATAGCCACTTTTAAGGTCTGTATGTAAACTCCAGGTTAAATCTCCCAGGGTCGCCGGTGTAGTAAGCCGTCGGACCGCCAGCAGTGCTAAGGGTATTCCTCCAACGGCTACTCGTCCAACCGCCACAACCTGGCAAAAGCCCGGATTTCCCAAGACCAAACCTCTTTAGTAAGAACTTAATACCTGCGCACCGACGCAAATCATGTGATAATTTTTACTCATCCAAAATTTTCTTAAAGTGTAATGTTTACATTTGATTGGTAAATCACGGGTGGGGGAGTGAGATCAAATTTGCCAATTAGAATTTCCCGTAGCGCCCGACAAAATCCCAGATCATTGATACCTGCGTTGTCACCAATTGCGTCCTGATAAAACATGAATTGAAGATGTCGACTTAGCTGAAAGCAGATGGTGGTGCTGACGTTTCGAAATCATTGAAACGATAACACTGTGACTACGGCTCCAGGAAAGCTAAGCTGGCTTCGAAGCTATTTCACATAGCTAATCGTCGTCGAGAGTTAGATTCTGCATGTTGCTGTTTGAGAGTTATCATTCAATTGGTAGTACTTCTGATCAGGGAAAATGACGGTTCCGGATAGGCTACAAAATCTCTTATATTTTGCCTATAATTTATATTATGTTAAGTAGGGTTTCTCAACGCCTTCCCCTTCGTTCCGGGTGATCGCATTTTTCAACGTCACCTCTACGTCTACCGCAACCGGTCAACATTACCCAAGGATTAGCGGCATAGCGCTTAAAGACGGATAAGGTTAGGTACGAAAATTTACCGGGCAGTTCTTCCCTCCCCTACTGTTCCCTACGCGCAATTCCGCGTTCCTGCATCAGTGGACCCTAGTTCCCTGGCAATTGCAGGCGGGGCAACCCGGATGTGGTGGGAGTGTCCGGCCAAATAGATCACCATGGTTGTAGGTGTATAAAGTTGAGGGTTTTTAACCATAGGTTCCTTGTTTAGTCGTCAGGTGCCACAAGCTGATTCCATACCCGAATCCGTATTTTTGAACATGCGTCAACTCCTGATACCACTTTGTCTGCTGACTCTCCCCCTCTGTGCCCAAACGTTGGAGCGAGCCGATTCTCTCTTCGGGGCTGGAGCATATCAAACGGCTGCGGAAGCTTACACCACGGCATTTGCCACCGACACCGGCGACGTATACCAGTTATACAGCGCCGCCAGTGCCTGGACCCTGGCCGGGGATACTTCCCAAGCTTTGTTCTACCTACAGCAGGCCGCGGACCGCGGCTACCGGCATGCGGATCATGTCAGACGAGACGAGAATCTTACTACGCTGCAACATACGGGGGCTTGGTCACCGATCGTTGCAGCCATCGAAGCTAATCTCGCCGAGCATGAAAAGGACTACGATCACGAACTCCAAGATCGCCTCGAACGCATCTACCTTGAGGACCAGGTAATCCGTCAGCTTTGGGAAGATGCGGAGAAGCGGTTCGGCAAACGCTCCGCAGAGATGGAGTACTTCTGGGAAACCATCCAACGACAGGATAGCCTGAATGAACTGGCCGTGATCGACATTATCGAAGCGAACGGCTGGCCGGCAAGCAGTCTAGTAGGCGAGAAAGCCAATCGCACGGTATGGCTGGTCATTCAGCACGCAGATTTGGCATTGCAGGAAAAGTACCTACCCCTACTCCGGGCTTCCGTATCGAAAGGAGAAAGCAACGGAAGCGATTTGGCTTTGCTAGAAGATCGTATACTAATGTACAGCAATAAACCGCAGCTGTACGGATCACAGGTGCGTAGTAACCCGGAAACCGGAGCGTTGGAAGTTTACGAGATCGCCGATCCGGAAAACGTAAACCGTCGACGCGCGGAAGTCGGCCTGGGATCTCTCGAAGCTTACCTCGCACGATTTGGTATTGAGTGGTCGGTGCAGCCACAGAAACAGTAAGGGTTGCGAACCTGAAAACAGTGCGGCCTGGTCGTTCAGGCTGGGCGATCGGCGCGTCCAAAAACGTTGCCGGCCGCCGGTTGTTACCCTACCATCAGCCGCACCGCTTATGCTACAATTACGGGAAGCTTCGGTCACCGACCCATCGCTAAAGCCCTACATAGAGGGATACGGGCTGCTGCGGCTTAGTAGCACGGTCATTCACGAAAAAGAAATTCTGCCGTGGCCGGGTGCCTTCCTGCTGTTTGCTAATCAGGCATTTGAGGTGGACGGTCGAGCCTACTCCTTCGGTTGCGTGCGCGAAATGCACGATACCGCATCGCGTCTCCGCTGGCGGGATGATGATTTGGAAATATTTACCGTTCGCTTCGCGCCTTACGGCCTGCGGCCCTTCCTGGCCGGGCCCGTGGATCGACTAAGGCCATCTGCCGGTACTATCGCATCGGTGTGGAAGGTGCCGCGGCCATCCCTATACGAGGACGTGGTCGCCGCGCCCGCAATGGATACCAGGGTACAACTGGTGGAAGACTTTTTAGTCTCGACCCTTGATCCCCACAGTATCGATGCTACGGATGAAAACATCATGCAGCTTGCCGATGCGATCCGACGGGAGCCTGCGGAACCGTTCGGCCCGTTGCGCGAACGAATTCACCTGGGGAACCGGCAGTTCGCCCGGAGATTCAGCGCCCTGATCGGCGTCAACTTGCGCACCTACGTACGCATTTGCCGCTTCGCCCGTGCCAAGACCAGTCTGCTCCTCTCCCCCACCCCTTCGCTGACTCAGCTGGGATATGATGCCGGATACTTCGACCAGGCGCACTTCTCGCGGGAATTCAGCGCCCTGGCCGAACGGTCGCCAAAGCTGTTTCCCGGCCACTACCCTCTCCACCGGCTGATTTCAGAAAGAAAAGACTAACCGCTACGGACCGTCCCGTCCGTAATTTCAAAATGTCGCTCCCGTACAATTTTGCGCCCCGGCCCTCCCCGACCTTTGGTTCGTAATCAAGTAGTTCCGCCGCTGAAGTAAAGTAGGCGAACTGCAAACATTAAAATTTTCACCCATGATTATCATCACCGGAGCTACGGGCCAACTCGGACAACAAGTGATCGCCGCCCTGCGCCAACATCTTCCCGCTGACCAAATTGTCGCTTCCGTACGGGACACGGCCAAAGCCACCAGGCATCTGGGCGACGACATTCAGGTACGAACAGGAGACTTTGACCACCCCGAGAATCTGGAAACGACCTTCAGGGACGCGGCCCAGGTATTGATTGTGTCGGTAGATAAGGTTGGTAAAGCCGCGACCGATCTGCACCACGCCGCCATCCGCGCTGCCCGGGCGGTTGGGGCCGGACGCATCCTCTACACCAGTCACCAGGGCGCACGGCTGCACTCCCCCTTTACCGCGGATCACGACCACGCATTGACCGAGCAATTTCTGGCAGAAGGCACTACACCCTTTACCGCGCTACGGCATGGCTTCTACGCCGAGAGCGCCCTGCACATGGTAGGCTCCGGACTTCGCAAGGGGGAACTGCGAGTACCGGAAGATGGCCCCATCAGTTGGACGGCCCGCGCCGACCTCGCCGCCGCCGATGCGGCTATACTGGCCCAAGCCGGTCGTATCGATGGGATTAGTCCCCCGCTCACCGGCACGAAGGCTTATACCATGGCCGATCTGGCGCGCCTCGCCTCCGAGGAGAGCGGTCGGGACATCAGGCACGTCACGGTGACGGACGAGGAGTGGCTTGCGGCGACGGAAGCCAGAGGCGTACCCACCGTTTATGCCCGGATGCTGCTGGGTACTTTCCTGGCCGCCCGGCGCGGAGATTTCAACGTCGTAGATCCATCGCTGGCAAACCTCATCGGCCGGCCACCGCTGGGTATGCGGAAGATCCTACGCGACTTTCTCCGGGAGCCCCAGGGTGAGGCGCATTAGCAGCTTCCGCTACTGTGAGCTACCCTACTCTTCCGGCCACCCGGCAAGCACGAGGTCGGCAACGGCGTGCAGCTTCGCTGCCGAAGCACCGTCCCGCGCCAGGGTGGAAAAGCCTTGCACGGTGCAATTGACAAGCGCTGCCAGCGTCCCGGCATCGATGTCCGGGGGGAGTATACCTTCGGTCTTATCGCGCTCGATGCGCCTTACCAGTAATGCTTCCAGCTTATCGCGCATGGCGTTACCCTCCGCCCGTACGTCGGCGGCGGCCGGCGAGCCGGTGGCCAGTCCGGTGCCGATGAGGCAACCCTTCGGCGTGTCCTTGCCGGTGAAGGTGCGAATGGCGTTGCCCATGACCATCGCGGCGGCGTCCCGACTACTAGGCGCGCCCGCGATGCCCTCGGCTTGGTCCTGGGGATCCCCCTGGTAGAGGCGCATGGCCTCCAGGAAGAGCTGCTTTTTGTCACCGAAGGCGGAGTAGATCGCCGGCGCGTTTATCCCCATGGCCCGGCTCAGATCGGAAATGGAGGTCGTCTCGTAGCCGTGGGCCCAGAAGGTCTTCATGGCCGTCTCGAGGGCGGCCTGCCGGTCGAAGCCGCGCGGGCGGCCGGGAGATCGCTTTTTGGCAGGAGAAGTCTTTTTCATAATGATCGCTCGTAAATATCGCTAGAAAACGGTTCAAACCGAAACTTAGTTTCCTAGTGATCGTTAGTTAAACAAAACAACGCAAGCATTATGCTAAATCAAACATCCCCCCAAACGAAGCCCGAGACCATGCAGCAGTGGATTGCCAAGTCCGGCGTAGATTCCATTGCGGATCTCGCCCTCGAAGCGGCCCCCGTGCCCAAACCCGGCCCCGGCGAAGTCCGCATCCGGGTTAAAGCGGTATCGCTAAATGCCCGCGACCTAATGGTCCTCGAGCACGGCTTTATGCGATTACCGGAAGTGGATCTTGTCCTCGGTTCCGATGTATCCGGGACCGTCGACGCCCTGGGAGAAGGGGTGGCGGATTGGCAGGTCGGTGACCACGTCGTCAACCTCCACTTCAACGCCTGGTTTGACGGTGCGCCTCCCGCTTCGGCGGGGGGTGGACTGGGCAGCCTGAACGAGCAGGGCGTCCTGGCTGAGTACATCGTCCTGCCCGCCGAGCGCATCGCCGCAGCCCCAAATGGGTATACCCACCCCGAGGCGGCGTGTCTTCCCTGCGCAGGTGTCACCGCCTGGAATGCGCTAATGGACAAGCAGCCTATCGGTGCAGGAGACAAGGTCCTGGTAATCGGTACGGGCGGAGTAGCTACCTCCGCGGTTATGATCGCCCGGGGCGCGGGTGCGGAGGTCATTCAGCTCGTGCGGCGAGACGATCACAACGATCGGCTGCACTCCCGGGGCATTAAAACCATCATCAATTCCGCCACCGAAGCGGATTGGGGAAAGGCTGTTGCTGAGGCAACGGGTGGTGTTGACAAGGTCATCAATACGATTGGCTTCTCCGCAGTCAATCAGGCACTGGCCGCCTGCGCCTACGGCGGGGAAGTGGCCGTCATCGGTCTGCGCGATCAGGCAGGTCCCGCCCTCGGCTACGAGCTATTCGGTAAGTCGGTACGCGGCATCATGGTAGGAAGCGCCAGGATGTACGCCGCCCTGAAGGAACAACTGGAGGCATCGGGAGAAAAACCCGTAATCGAACGGACGTATCCCCTTTCGGAGACGAAGGCTGCACTTCAAGCCATGAAGGAATCCGGCCGCTTCGGAAAAATCGTGATCACCACCAAGGCGTAGAGGCTACTGCGCCACGTCACCTTAGGACGTGGTGCAGCCTTACTACGCAGCCGAGCGGCGCAACCCATCGGCAGAACACCAATATGTTAGACTGAGCGATCGGGAATGATCGCGCGTAAAATCTACACGCATGACCTTATCAGATTACAGAACCCTGGGCAAATCCGGACTAATCGTTAGCCCGCTCGCCCTGGGCACCATGACCTTCGGCAACCCTTCCTGGGGTTCGCCGGATGACGTTTCGGAACGAATCTTTCATACTTACCTGGACCGGGGTGGCAACTTCGTCGACACGGCGGATATCTACTCCGGCGGTCGCAGCGAGGAACTTGTCGGGTCCTTTCTCCGGCAGTCCGCAAGCCGGGATCGGATCGTGTTGTCCACCAAGTTCGGCTTCAACGCCGAGGCAGGTAATCCCCACGCCGGTGGGAACGGTCGGAAGAACATCCACCGGGCACTGGAGGGCTCGCTGGGCCGACTCGGCACGGATTACATCGACCTGTACTGGATGCACGTCTGGGACATGGTCACCCCGGTGGAAGAAGTGCTGGAGACCCTAACCAATCTCGTCCGCCAAGGAAAGATCCGCTACTTCGGCTTTTCCGATATGCCCGCCTGGTACGCCGCCAAAGCGGGTGCCCTGGCCCGGGACGGCCAGCTCATACCCCCGGTTGCCCAGCAACTGTACTACTCCCTCGCGGAGCGAAGTATCGAGCGCGAACACCTTCCCGCGGCCCGGGATGCCGGACAGGGCATTGTACCCTGGAGTCCGCTGGCCTATGGCTTCCTGACCGGTAAGTATCAGCGGGCAAGCGATGGAGGGCTGGCGAATGGTAGTGGTCGATTGGACAAGTTCAATCCCATGTTCCCGGAAGTCACCGATCAGCACTGGGCCACGCTCGATACCCTGCGCCAACTCGCGGATGGCTCCGAATACTCCATGGCGCAGATCGCGCTGGCCTGGGTGGCCAAGCGCGCGGGCGTGGACGCCACGCTCACGGGGGCCCGATCGGTCGAGCAACTAACGGAGAATATTGACGCGCTGGAGGTGGATCTTCCCCGGGAAGCCTGGAGTAAACTCGATGCGGTCAGCCGGCCCGGCCATGCCTTTCCCTACCATATTTTCACCCCGGAGGTCAACCGCGGGGTATTTGGTGGCCATCGGGTACGCACTTCGTCCGGGCGTAGTTGAAGCGCGATTAACGTACCATTTATTGAAATTAACATCCTGAAAACTTTTACCCGCAATCCCCATCCTACCTTGAGGCCAAACCCACCAGAACCCATGCCTCAATACCTTTACCCCCTCTTAATCTCCTTACTCTTTTTTGCCTGTTCCGAAGAACGCCAGACCCTAAACCGGATCGAGGGCGTCTTCGAAACGACCGAAATCATCGTCACCGCGCCCGGCACCGACAGCGTACTCTTTACCGCTTCGCCGACCTTTCAGTTTGCCGCGTGTGACTTACGTGATAATCGCGATGGTCAGCGCTGTCCGGTTACGATCATCGACACCGACGGAACCACCTATGACTACCGGTATGGCATTGAGACAGCCCGAAATACGCCCGATTACATTAATCTCCGCCCCATGGACGGGACGACTTGGGAAATTGATACCGACCTGAATCGAGCCATCCACAACCGCCTGGTTTTCGAGCTCGATGAAGATGAATTGCGCATGTACTCGGATGATGTAACGACTACATCGTTTGTAGATACAATTGGCGGCTACCGGGACTACGACATTGTCATCAATGCAAGCAAGCGCTAAGCTGGCGATACTACCATGCTGCGCACTATCCTGCTATTCCTGGCCGCAATCCCCTTGTCGGCCCAGAGCACCGTTACCCTTAGCGGAACGGTCACCGACGCTACCTCCGGCGAGCAACTCGCGGGAGTCAACGTATATCGCCCCGCCACGACCACCGGCGTTCAGACGAATGCCTACGGCTTCTACAGCCTGACGCTTCCCGTGGGTGGTGCGGACACGCCCCGCATCGTATTCAGCTACCTGGGCTACCGCAGCGACACGGTAGCCATCACGGCTGAAATTGGGAGACTGGATATCGCCCTGGAACCGTCCGGCGAGCAACTCGCCACCGTGGAGGTCAGTGCCCGAAGCGACGCGGCCGCCCGCGCCAGTGCCGGCGTACACCAGTTGGATCCCCGGGACGTGGCCGTCAATCCGGTACTACTGGGTGAAAAAGACGTATTCAAAGCCCTACAGTTGTTGCCGGGCGTCGCCAATCCCCGGGAAGGTTTCGGCGGCCTGTTCGTGCGCGGAGGCACCCCGGGCCAAAACCTGATCCTGCTCGACGGGGCTCCCGTCTACAATGCCTTTCACCTCTTCGGCTTCCTTTCGGTCTTTAACGCGGATGCCCTCCAGGGGGTGACGCTTTACAAGGGACAGTATCCCGCCCGCTTCGGTGGCCGCGTGTCCTCCGTGGTCGACCTGCGGATGAAGGAGGGCAACCGCAAGGACTGGCACGGGCGGGGCGGCATCGGACTGCTTTCTTCCCGGCTTACGCTGGAGGGACCCATTGGTAAGCGCGAGAAGGTTAGCGTCCTCCTCTCCGGCCGCCGCACCTACCTCGACCTGCTTTATAATGTACTGAGCGGCGAACGGGACAAGCTCTACTTCTACGACGGTAACTTCAAGGTCAATTACCACCTCGACGACCGCCAGCAGCTTTTCGTCAGCGGCTACCTGGGCCAGGACCGCTTCTCCTTCGTAGATGAATACGGGGGTGTGGAACAAACCGACGGCTTCGACTGGGGCAACCAGACGCTCACCGTCCGCTATAATCGGCAACTCGGCCAACGGGCCTTTTTAAATCTTACGGCTTTACGAACGGGCTTCGACTTTAGGGTAATTAACGAGGAATCGGCTGCCGACCGCTTCTACCGGGTGGAGTACCGCAGCGGTATTCGCGACCTGGGCCTGCAGGCCGATCTCGACTACTTTCTCTCGAACCGCCATACCCTCCGGGCGGGATTGGCCGCCACCGACCACGACTTTACGCTAACCACCAGTGCGGAACGCCTGGATGTCCCGGCCGGGCGCGCCGACGGAGCCGACACCGTGCGCGCACTGGAGCTGACGGTCTACCTGGAGGATGAATTTACCGTGTCCCCACGGCTGACGGCCAACTACGGATTGCGCTTCACCCGCTTCACTCCCCGGACGGGTCGGAGCTACGCGGCCCCCGAACCCCGACTCAGTTTGACCTACCGGCTTGACGATGCCTGGACGGCCACCGCCGGCTACGCATACACGCGGCAGTACCTCCACCTACTATCGAATTCCGGTCCGAGTCTGCCCACCAGCCTCTGGGTGCCGGCCTCGGAGGAAGTCCGCCCCCAGTCCGGCCAACTCCTGTCGCTGGGCGCCGCGTGGAGCCCCCCCGTCGGGAGCTGGTCGTTCACGGGCGCGGTATTCTACCGACGGTTTAGTGACATCATCGGCTACGCCAACGGAGCCAGCTTCTTCCTCCTCGACGCCCTCAATACACCCGGACAGGCCGACCGTATCGACGTGGTCGATAACCTAACGACGGGAACTGCCCGTGCCGCAGGACTGGAAATGGGCGGCACGTATACGGGTTCGCGGCTGACGGCTTCCCTGGCCTATACCCTCTCCCACGTCGAGGAGCAACTGTCCGGCGTCAACGATGGTGAGTACTACCCCGCCGCCCAGGACCGCCGTCACGATCTGACGTTATCCGCTCGCTTCGACCTTCGTCCTAATCTGCTCCTCTCCGCTAACTGGACCTACCGCAGCGGCGTGCCTACGACGGTACCGATTAGCCAGTACGGCTACAATCGCCTACCGGGATTCGGATCCGGGAGCGCCCGCCTATCCGACTTTGAGGAGCGTAACAATTACCGTATGGCCGCGGTCCATCGACTGGATCTAGCCCTGCGGTGGATGCGATCCCCGCGTTGGGGTAAGGTGGTTTGGGAACTGGGCGTCTACAACGCCTACAGTCGCGCCAATCCCTTCTGCGTCAGTACGTGGCGAAATGGCGGTAGCAATCGCCTGGTGCAGCACGCCCTGTTTCCCGTGGTGCCCTCCCTTAGCTTCAACTTTGAATTTTAGTCCATGCGTCACCTCCCCCCTATATCCCCGTTTCTAATCATCGTAATGCTGGCGACCGGATGTGCCGAGTTCTTCGATCGAGAGATCGAAGTGGATGCGTTGCCCTACGAGCGACAACTCGTACTCACTACGATCCTTACGCCCCAGGATTCACTCATCCGCGCCGATGTGTTCGTGACCGCGCCGGCCGTCGGGGATCTGCCACCGGACTACCCCACCAAGGGATTGGTAACGGAGGCAAGGGTTACCCTGGTGGGCCCGGCGGGAAGCTTCCCCTTTGCGTTCACGGCATCGGGGGGCTGGCGTACATATACCCTCCCGCAGACGGAGGCCCGTCTGAAGGCCGGGGAGACTTACGAAGTAGTAGCGGAGTGGGACGGGCTGACGGCCCGGGGGGAAGTGTTGATTCCGGAACGGAATATCCCGCTCGACTCGATTATCCTTCAGCAAGTGGTGGAAGACGACGGGGATCGGTACGTTCAGGCCCGGTGGCCCAATCAGGTCGGGGAACGGGATTACTACCTCTTGTATGCGGACCAAACCTATCGCAGGGGGGGAAACCTCAGCCCCGATATACAGCGGGAATTGGCTGACTTCCTGCACGGTCGGGATGCGCTGGGGCCCTACCTTAGTGCAGCATTTAGCATACGTGCCGATTTCGAGAATACGGTCAACGTTTGCCAGACCACGCAGGCAACGTACGACTACCTTCTGACCCGCGGCACGCTCGAAGTAAACCACGAAAACCCCTTTGCGGAACCGACGACGGTGGCCAATACCCTGCAGGAAGGCCTGGGCCTGGTGGGGGCGGCGAATTGTTGGCAGTTCGAATTCTAAGAGTTGGCCCTACTAGGGTTGGATTTGTGGGGAACAAACCGACCGACCACAACTGAGTGAATGGGAATATGCTGCGGTAAATAGCGGCGATCCCTTCCGGCTTTGCAAAGCCCTGCACCGATTTCTATTACCCTTTATTTTATGACCGTGTTGACCCAGTCTTGATCACTGCGTTTCTGCTCCTTATTCATCCTCTGCCTCAGTTCGCTACCGGTAGGTGCCCAGCACGCACCGCGTGAGGCGGCAACCCGCTATCTGGATGAATTTTTTGCAATCGTGCGTGCGCGGGGTGCCGGACCGGGAGAATTATGACTGGTCAGCGCTACGCCAGCGTGCCGACAGCATCGCGCAGCAGGCTACCACCCCGAAAGAAACCTATCCTGCCCTGCGGGATGTCCTGGAACGCGTGATCCGGCATTCGTTTTTAGTCGACCCTGACGGCACGGATAACTGGAAATCAGGGGGCGATGGATCGACGGATCCGGACGGCATCCGGGATATTCCGCAGGCCACCGGTCGTGTTATCAGTCCACAAGTGAGCTATGTGGCCGTCCCGGCGGTTGCCTGTGGGCACGGCCCTACCCTACGGTACTTTGCCGATTCATTGTAGGCGCTGATCGCTCGACTCGACGGTCCCCACACCCGCGGGTGATTGATTGAATTACGCCGAACCGGTGGGGGTAATTGCTGGCCGATGCTCGCCGGTATCGGACCCATTCCCGGCGAAGGAACGGCCGTTTACTTCATGAATCGGGATGGTAGCCAGGCCAGCCCCTATGGCTACCGGAAGGGCGCCTCGGTACTCGGACGCCGACAGGTCAAGGTAGGTGGAAGTACTGACCAACGGACGTACCGCCAGCTCGGGAGAAGTTATAACGGTCGTCTTCCGCGGACGACCGGATACCCGAAGCTTCGGAGCGGCCACGGCCGGCTATTCAACAACCAACGCCACCATTTTTTTATCCGACGGAGCCATGCTGAATCTGACCGTCTCCGTATACGGCGACCGGAATAAGCATGCTTACGGCAACAAAATCGAGCCGGACGTCATGACCGACGATGCGCTGTCGGAGGCGGTGCCCCCCCCTTACGTGCTGCGGTTCCGGGGCAACGGGTCGGGCAGACTTAGCAACCTTTTATCCTGCCGTGAAATGCGAAACGTGGCAAGTCAGCTTTGGAAACAAACCCGAACATTAACGATTCCCTCCACCCGAAATCTAACAATTGGCGGAGTGCACCGTTATAGTTAGCAGGGCAACAACTGAAGGAGATCCGATTCCTTCTTCCAATCTTGGTACCGGCTTTGGCCACTTTCTGCCCCCATATTCACTTCTATACCATTATGGCCAAACCCATTCAACTCGGCGTTGAAGATATCCAACAGTCGCTGAAACACTGGAAATCCATCATTGCCGAATACCAGCGCGCCAATACCTGGCGGGCGGTCGGTCAGCTGTTTACCAGCTTCGGTCCCTTCCTTGCGCTTTGGATCCTCATGTACTTTACCGTATCGTATTCGGTACTGCTCACCCTGGCGCTCGGCGTGGTCAACGCCTTCTTCCTGGTGCGGATCTTCATCATCCAGCACGACTGCGGTCACTACTCCTTCCTCGCTAAACGCAAGGTCAACGACGCCGTAGGTTTCGTCTGCTCCTTCTTTAGTTCCATTCCTTATACCTACTGGGCCCGGGTGCACAGTTTTCACCACGGCCACACCGGACAGTTGGAGCACCGCGACATCGGTGATATCAATTTCGTGACCGCCGAGGAGTTCCGAAATTTCGGCAGGTGGGGCAAGCTGAAGTACCGTGTATTTCGCAGTCCGTTGGTGCTGTTCCTGGTCGTCCCCGTGATTTACTTCAGCGTCGTTCTACGAATATCCAAAATCAACTTCCCCGGCTGGTCGCCGGTCATCCGGAAGCAGAATATCAATAATATCCTGATCCTGCTTACGTACGCGGGCATCGGTTACCTGGTCGGCTGGAAGGCTTTCCTGATCGTACAGGGTAGTATCGTCTTCTTCTTCAGCATTATCGCTTTCTGGTTCTTTTACGTCCAGCACCAGCACGACCACACCTATATGCAGTGGACGAAGAACTGGGATTACCTCACCGCCGCCATCAAGGGAGCCACCTTTTATAAGCTGCCCCGCTTCATGCACTTTCTGACCGGCAACATCGGTTACCACCACCTGCACCACCTCAGCAGTCGGATACCGAACTACAATCTGCGCCGCTGCGCCCGGGAAAATCCCGTTCTCCAGGCCCACGTTACTCAACTCACGTTCCTGAAGAGCCTCCCCCTGATGTTCAACAAACTCTGGGACGAGGAAAAGCAGCGCATGATCTCCTTCCGCGAATTCTACCGTCACGAAGCTATGTCTTCCGCGGCCAGCTAGTTTTTTTTCGCCTCCCCGGCGTGCCGGTCCAATAAGACCGAACCGCAGAATGAACCTAGCGACTAGCCGTATATTCCGTAAAAGGCCGGAATGAGAAGCTGTTTTAGCATACTGTGCATCCTCCTTTCCGTACTAGGAAAAGGGCAGGACGTAGGGCACGATACCGTGACTGCGTATCTCGACGAATTCTTCAACCTCGTTAGCACACGCATCCTGGACCGCGAGCAGTTCGACTGGATGGTGCTGCGCGCGCGGGCCGATAGTCTGACCGCGGGAGCCACCACCACGTCGGAAACCTACCCCGCCCTGCGACAGGTACTGCGGGAGGTCAATCCGCATTCCTTTCTTGCCGACCCGGACTACTCGGAGAAATGGAAATCGGGGGGCGATACCGAAGGATCCGAACCTCCACCGGAAATTCCCCAGGCCACCGGTCGCGTGATCAGTGCCACGATCAGCTACGTAAAAATCCCGATGGTAAGCAGCGGCCACCCCCCTACCCTGCGGCGCTTTGCCGATTCGCTGCAGCGCTTGATCGCCCGTCTGGACGGTCCCGAAACCAAAGCCTGGGTAGTGGACCTACGGGGAAATACGGGGGGCAACTGCTGGCCGATGCTGGCAGGTGTGGGCCCCGTTCTGGGCCAGGGCACCGCCGGCTACTTCATGAACCGGAATGGTAACCAGGCCACGCCCTGGAAGTACCGGAAAGGGGCCTCGATAATGGGTCGCCAGCGACAAACCCAGGTGCGCGGTCGCCCCTACCAATTACGGCATCCGGATCCCCACGTGGCCGTACTAACCGACGAGCGAACCGCCAGTTCGGGAGAGGTCCTGGCCGTGTCCTTCCGGGGCCGTCCGCGTACCCGCACCTTTGGAACCCCGACGGCGGGCTACTCCACTACGAACTCCACGATTTTCCTATCCGACGGGGCCATGCTTCAATTGACGGTTTCGGTGTATGGCGACCGCAATAAGCAGGCGTACGGTGATGAACTTATCCCCGACGTCGTAAGCAAGGATCCGCTTACGGATGCCGTACAGTGGCTCGAGGCGGAGGTAAAAGGCATGACGGGGGAGCGCTAACGTTGGCAGTCCGCTATTTCCTGCGCCCATCCCCAAACTTAGCGGCGTAGCCGCTGGCCTACAAAATGGCCGGATAGTCCTCGCTCTCAATCAGGGTTTTGACGGCCTCCCGTTTGTCGACGGTTTGCACGTAACAAGCCTCACAGATTTTATAGCCCATGCATTAGGCCAGCCCGGCAGTCCGGTCCTGGGGGATGTACCGCCAGCCCTGATAGTCGGTGGTATACATCTTAGCGGAGCACTCCTCCCACAGTTCCTCCTCGCGGGCATTGGCGTAGTTGTGAACGGCTTGCGACGGATTTTGCCCCGTACACAGGCATGAAAGTCGTTCAAAGTAAATGGAATGATACCGCCTCGATAAGGGTATTCGCCAAGGCAGTACCCATGTTACAGACAGCTTACGGAGCCTCCTGGTGTTCCAGCGACCCTGCCAATTTGTAAAAAGGCGCGTCTATGTCACGGAAGATGTAGCCGTCGGCGTCGACGATAGCTTGCGTAGCACCGCCGCCGCAGAAGTTAGCCAGGTCGCGGGGGGAGAAGGCATCCAGCATTCCGTCATTTCCTTCAATGGGCACGAAGAAGTGCTCGGAGTTTTTCCAGCCTCCGTGCATTACACGGGCGGCCCAGAGGTCCTTATGCTTCAGGCTATCGATACAGACGTTGATTACGCTGATTTCCCCTGCATTGCGCTGTTCAAAGTCCTTCATCAACGGAATATCGTCGACGATGGAGGAACCGGCGAATTGCGCCGACCAAAAATTGATTAGCAGCGGCTCCCCGGCGTAGCGGGTCAACAAGCCCCGGAAGGCGAGCTTATCCAGGGTCAGCGAATCCGCTTCAAATCCGTTTTCCCGGCGGGTGCCGTCTTCCAGTAAACGCGTAAACTCCGCTACCTGCGCGTCAAAAGCAGCTTGTTCTTCCGGACTCAATCGGTCATAATAGGCCCGGTTGGGGATACCCATGCTAAGATACCACCGAGCAGAAGCGCCCAAATACTCGGAATGAATAGGTCCCGGAAGGTTCTCCTTCAGAAAATTGGTTTGCCAATCCCCATAGCCCTCCCACGGCCGTTGCTGCCAGTTGCCGTAGGTAATCGACCTTTCCCCCGATTGGGCGACCTTTTTCAAGTATTGGACTTGTAGCAAAGCCTGCAGTCCGTTAGCCAGAGAAAAATCCTGTAATTGGTCCGGCGCTTCGTAGCGGTCTGTACGGAAAGGCGCGAAGGCTTCCCCGGCAAAGTCGATCCTTTGGTTAGCCAGTTCCGGATTCCGGGACGCCTCCGCCAACCATATTTTGGTTACCTCTAAACGCCAGGCCCGGACCACCTGCTCTAAATAGTCGTATTCGGGTTCGGAGAGGGGACTTTCGGCTATCAATTCCTCAATCGTACGCGCATTGTCCTGGCGGGAGATGAGGTCGTCGCTGGCGTCTCCCGCGTAAACTGCCTCCAGCAGTCGTAGCCGCGCATCGACGATACTGTCTGCGCGGGTAGCGAAAATGTCTGCGTTTGCGGACGCAAACAAGCGATCACTATCGTAGTCCATTTGCTCTAGCCGCTGAAAATTGATTTTGCCCGCACCGCGCCCAGTGGCCACGTTCGTTTTTTCCTGCCCCAAAGAATCCAGTACAATGCGTAAGTCATCGCCGGCGAACAGCACCATATCGAGGAACCCGTTTTCGGTCCGTAGCGCGTAATGCTGTCCGTCCGTCACACGGTCTATGGTAAAACTAAAGTGGCCATCCTCCCCCATTCGTAAACCCTTGGTTCGGTATCCGCTCGGATCCAGATTACCCCGCAGCCAGGGACCGGCAAAAAGCGTGATAAATTCGCCCGGTGCGTCCGCAAGAACGCCGCTCACCGTAGCCCCGCCCGCGGGCACCGTTTTTTCGGTGGTATCCTCCGTGGTTTGGCAAGACACGAGCAGCAGGCCCACAAAGAAAAGGAGGTAGGTTCTCATCGGTTACGGATTGAAGATATTTTTCTTGCTTCGATGGCTACACCAGGAAGTTAGCGAAATTCGAGCACATCCCGAGGTTGACGGGCATTTTCTCCTTCCGGGCTTTCCTTTTTTTCGCGACGTAGCGCAGGTTGAAGGAGTTTCGGGAAATGGAAGGCCGCGCTCCCTCCGATCCACTTTTTTCCTGCGCGCCGCCGCCCTGCGTAAAGATGAAATTTGGGCTCCCCGCTCACTTAACAATATGTACCCCATTATGGGGGGCAAGTAAAAAGAAATTTTGATGTTCGCTTAGTTTGCCGAACAAACAAACACGGGGAGCCTCTACCCGTTGCAGCCCCGTGCCACCATCGGCCAGCACGGAAAAACACCGCATGTCCTCCCCCCAAGAAATTAAGCTCACGGTCAACGGCAAGGCCGAGCGCCTGAGCGTCCGCCCCTGGGTGTCCTTACTCGATACCCTGCGCCATCACCTTCACCTCAACGGGACCAAGAAAGGCTGCGATCACGGCCAGTGCGGTGCCTGCACCGTCATCTGCGACGGCGAGCGGATCCTCAGTTGCCTGACGCTGGGCGTGATGAAGGACGGCAGTGAGATCACCACCATCGAAGGCCTCGGCCAACCCGGTAATCTGCATCCCCTGCAGGAAGCCTTCCTGGAGCACGACGCCTACCAGTGCGGCTACTGCACCCCCGGACAGATATGCAGTGGCGTCGCCCTGATGAAGGAAGGGCACGCGAATACGCGGGAAGAAGTCAAGGAACTGATGAGCGGCAACCTCTGCCGCTGCGGGGCCAATACGAATATCATCGACGCCATCATGGCGGTAAAGGACGGCGCACATGAATGATTTTGCCTACTACAAAGCGACGGACATCGACGGTGCCGTCAATGCCGCTGCCGGCCCCAAGAACAACTACATCGGCGGAGGGACAAACCTCATCGACCTGTGGAAGTACGACCTCGCCCACCCCGAAAAGCTGGTGGACCTCAACGGCATCGACGAGCTCAAGGAGATCACCGAGCTACCCGACGGCGGGTTACGTCTGGGAGCGCTGGTCACCAATAACGCCACGGCCTACCACCCGATCGTACAGGAGCGCTACCCGCTGCTGAGCCGGACCATACTGGCCGGTGCCACGCCGCAGATCCGCAACGCCGCCACCAATGGGGGAAATCTGCTGCAACGCACCCGCTGCTACTACTTTTACGATTCGTCCAGCCCGTGCAACAAACGGGTACCGGGATCGGGCTGCCCCGCCCGCGAGGGACATAACCGCCTGCACGCTATTTTGGGCTACAGCGACGCGTGTATCGCGACCATGCCCTCCGACATGTGCGTGGCACTGGCCGCGCTGGAGGCCGTCGTCCGGGTTAAAGGACCGGAGGGGGAGCGCTGCATTCCCTTCATCGAATTCCACCGCCTGCCCGGCGAGCAACCCGAGAAGGACAACACCCTCCGCGAGGACGAGCTGATCCTGTCCGTCGATCTGCCGGCGCGTGGTTTTGCCGGGCACCATACCTATCTGAAATTGCGGGACCGGCATTCTTACGCCTTCGCCCTGGTGAGTGTCGCCATGGGCTACGAGCTCGACGGGGAGGGTAATATCTCCGTTGCCCGCATCGCCCTGGGGGGCGTCGCCCACAAGCCCTGGCGGGTCCCGGCCGCGGAGGAGCTTTTGGTCGGCAAGTCCCCCACCGAGGATCAGTTTGCGCGTGCCGCGGAGGCCATCCTGGAGGGAGCCAGCGGATTCGAGCACAATACCTTTAAAATCGATCTGGCCCACCGGGCTATTCTTCGCGCGGGTGCCATGGCCCACGATCCTTCTACCCAGCGCCCCGGCGCCAAACCTTCGCTATAATGAGCCAACCTACCCTACCCCATACCCAGGCTGAGATCGGCCGTCCGCGGCGGCGTATCGTCGGCGTACAGAAGGTCACCGGTCAGGCTACCTACGCGGCGGAATACACGCCGGACGATCTGCTTTACGGCTACGTGGTCAATGCGACCATTACCCGCGGTACCATCACCGGGATCGACGAACGGGCCGCCCGGGAGATCGAGGGCGTGGTGGAAATCATCCACCACCTGCGGCGACCGAAACTCGGCTACTTCGATATGCAGTATTCGGACATCGATGCGCCGCCGGGCTCTCCCTTTCGCCCCTTCTACGATGCGGAGATCCAGTTTGCCGAGCAACCGATTGCCCTGGTCGTCGCGGAAACCTTCGAGGCGGCCCGCTACGCGGCCTCGCTGGTGGAGGTGACCTACGATAAAGCGCCCTTCGACGTCGACCTGCACAAAAACCTCGACACGGCCCGTAAGCCAAAGAAAGGCATCGATTCCATCCTGAAGCCCATGCCGCCGGACGATTACGGTGACTTTGACGGTGCCTACGCCGCGGCCTCGGCAACCTACGAGGGCGAGGTCTACCACCGTTCGCAGCACCACAACCCCCTGGAGATGCACGCCACGATTACGGTGTACGAGGCCGATGGCAAACTGACCATCTACGATAAAACGCAGGGGACCACCAACTCGCAGATCTACATCAGCGGTGTGTTCGGCATGAAAATGAGCGACGTTCGGGTCATTGCTCCCTTCGTGGGTGGCGGATTCGGTTCGGGACTCCGGCCGCAGTACCAGCTGGTGATGAGCGTGATGGCCGCCCTGCACCTGCAGCGCAACGTCTGCGTGCAACTGGACCGGGAACAGATGTACACCTTCGGGCACCGCCCGGAAACCCTGCAACGACTTCGCTTTGGAGCCTCCGCCGACGGTAAGCTGACCGCCGTAAGCCACGAAGCCTTCGCCGAGACCTCCCGCTTCGAGGATTACCACGAGGCGGTGGTCAACCACGCCGGTATGCTGTATCCCGTCGAGAACGTTCACCTGGAGTACAAACTCGTACCGCTCGACCGCTATAGTCCGCTAGACATGCGGGCACCGGGTGGACTCACCGGCGTACTGGCCGTAGAGACGGTCATGGACCAGCTCGCGGACCAACTCGGCATGGATCCACTGGCGTTCCGCCTGAAAAACTACACGACCACCGACGTAAGCTCCGGCAAACCCTATTCCAGTAAGGAACTACGGGCCTGCTACGAGCAGGCAGCCGAGCGCTTCGGATGGGACCAGCGTAAACCCACCGGCAAGCACCCGCAGCGGGGTAACCGCCTGGTAGGGCACGGAATGGCCTCCGGAATCTGGGATGCCATCATGTTACCGGCCAAGGCTACGGCGCGGTTGACGACGGAAGGAAAATTGCTGATCCAGTGCGCCCTGAACGATTGCGGACAGGGAGCCTATACCGTAATGTCGCAAATCGCTGCGGATGAGTTGGGGCTACCGTTCGAGGACGTCACTTTCGAGTACGCCGACAGTAAACTGGATGCCTCCCCCGTACAGGGCGGCTCCTTTACCACCGGCGTGGTTGGATCAGCCGTAAAGGCCGCCTGCTTCGCCCTGAAGGACAAAATCTTTCACCTGGCGCAGATCCTGGATGGATTTCCGCTGGGCGATGCCCTGCTGCCGGACGTCACCTTCACCGGGGGCGAGATCGTACTGAATGCGGATCCCTCCGTACGCATTCCCTTCACCGACATCATTGCCTTCAATAAGGGCAAGGCGCTGGAGGTATCCAAAACGAACGTACCCAATCCGTTCAAGATCAAAAAGTACGCCCGCAACAGCCACGCGGCCTCCTTCGTCGAGGTGGAGGTCGACGCCCAGCTGGGGGTCGTGTACGTGACCCGGGCGGTGACTGCCGTGGCCGCCGGCCGGATCATGAATCCGCAAACCGCCCGCAGCCAGATTCTTGGCGGAATGGTGTGGGGAATTGGTATGGCGCTGCGGGAAGAAACCCTACTCGACCGCCAACTTGGCAAGTTCATGAACACCAACCTGGCGGAGTATCATATTCCCGTTCACGCCGACATCGGGGAGCTGGACGTGATCTTCGTAGAAGAGAAGGACGAGATCATCAACGATCTGGGTGTCAAGGGTCTGGGCGAGGTGGGCACCATTTCGATGGCACCGGCCATCGCGAACGCCATCTTCAACGCTACGGGTAAGGTGATGACACAGTTCCCGGTGAAGCTCGGCGATCTGTAACGGCTTAGGGCATGATGGGTTTTAGGGGTAGGCAAGGCTGCGGTCAGGTGCTGATCTAGTTCCTTTTGCCCCCGCCCGAAAGTGGAGGAGCCCATCGGGGGTCAACTAAATGTCGGGGTAGCATGGGGTACTAATCACGGCACGATTGTACAAATCGATGCAAAAGTTAGACTTGTCAAACTTTGTGATTAGATTTGTGCTTTCGCTACAAATAACTCCCTATGGAAGCCATCGTAACCTATCTGGAATCCATCGATCCGATCCTGGCGGCGCTGTACGCCTCCCTGTTCACCTGGGGACTGACCGCCGCCGGGGCGGCCCTCGTTTTCTTCTTCCGGGGTATGAACCGTACGCTGCTCGACGGGGCCCTCGGTTTTACGGGAGGCGTGATGGTCGCGGCCAGTTTCTGGAGCCTGCTCGCGCCGGGCATTGAGATGAGTCCGGGCGAAGGATTTGTTCGGGTCATTCCCTCCGCAGTAGGATTTGCCCTGGGGGCTGTGTTCATCTTCGGATTGGATAAGGTGCTTCCCCACCTCCACCTCTTTCACGATGAAGAGGAGGCCGAAGGCGTACGTTCGCCGTGGCGACGTACTACCCTGCTGGTGCTGGCTATTACATTGCACAATATTCCCGAAGGCCTGGCCGTAGGCGTGCTTTTCGGGGGTGTGGCTGCGGGCATGCCGGGGGCGTCCATCGGAGCCGCCGTAGCACTGGCCATCGGTATCGGTATCCAGAACTTTCCGGAGGGGCTGGCCGTATCGATGCCGCTGCGCCGTCAGGGCGTCAAACCCTTTAAGTGCTGGTGGTATGGCCAGTTATCCGCCGCCGTTGAACCGATTGCGGCCGTCGCCGGAGCGGTAGCGGTTACTTTCTTTACGCCGCTTTTACCCTACGCCCTGGCTTTTGCCGCCGGGGCGATGATCTTCGTGGTCATCGAGGAGGTCGTGCCGGAAACGCAAATGGAGGCGAATACGGACATCGCCACGCTCGGTTTCGTAATGGGTTTCATCGTTATGATGACCCTCGACGTAGGACTGGGGTAGCCCCAAAGAACGGATTGACTAGTTGCCAAATAAGGAACGCCGTGACCAGGGTCACAGCGTTCCGTTGAATTTGGGAAAATGTCAGGTTCTGTTTGCTTTGGCGCTTAATGCACGCTATGCCTCGATGAAGAGGCTCGCGATATCAAGTACCGCTTGCTTTTCCAGGGGCTCATCGAAGGCCTCGGTGATCTGGGCGCGGGCAACCTGCGAAACAGTGGTTACGTCAAGGCCCAATTGGCTAACCTGGTCTTCACCGGCGTAGACCGCATTGGCCGCATCGGCACCGGTAGTGTTCATGGCGTTGGTGATCCAACCCTTACTATCGCGCATGCGCCGGATCATGGAAGCGTGGCGGGCCTCTACGGAGTGGATCTGCAGGGCGGCCGTCAGTACGTCACCGTTACCCATCAGGTTTCCGGCCTGTCCTTTGTATGCCCGTACACCGGTGTCCTCGAAGGCCTGCGCTACGGCCATGAAGGTCGGTGCGTCGGAGAAGATATTGGGGAAGGTGCCGCCGGCGGTGAAGTCGAAGGTCGGCTTCTCGACGGGCGTTCCACCGCTACCGCTAATGGCGGTGCGCAGAAATTCTACGTGGGCGTTCTCGTGCGCACCGATGAGCGCGACGGTCTCGCGCATGTCTCCGGTCAGCAGTCCGTTGCTGTCCAGTCCCATGGCGTAGTACTCCGCCTCGAGGTACTCCAGGGTAAGGGCGAAGTTCAGGACATCGATGATGGTGTCGCCGCTAGCCTGCGCGCGAGCGCGTCCGGGCGTGAAAAAGGCTGCCAGGGGCATGGCGACCGTAGCCGCTTTACCCAGGGTGCGGCCGAGTTGGCCGAAGGCCGCGCGTCGGTCGATCGCGTCGGTTTGTTCTATGATATTCGTAAGCTTCATGATGTTGTCTTTTGGAGGTTATTGGGGAAGTCCGCTGGCGTCGATGGGGGTGACCACGTAATTACCGGCAATCGCCAGCACCTGGGCTGGAGTGCGGGAAAGGTCGAGGCCGTTGCTATCGACAACCTCGCTGTTGGCGAAGGCGGTCGGGTTGCCACCGGAGTTGAGTGTGCGAATAGCGGCGGCGTGGCGAGCCTCCACACTGACGATCTTACCGGCAACGACCAGGTGGTTCGGGTCGGAGATGAGGCGGCCTGCACCGTTATAGGCACTGACGCCGAGATCTTCGAAGGCCTGTGCGGTACCCAGGACGCTGTCGCGGCTGTCGAAGTCGATGCTGCTGAAGTCCACCTCCAGGGCGGGAATAGCCGATCCGACCGAACTGATAGCGGCAAACAAGAAATCGACGTGAGCCCGTTCGTGGTCCGCCAGATCGCGCATGACCTGCTGCTCGTCTGCATTAGCTCCGCTGAAGTAACCGCCCTGCAGGACGGTAGCGTAGAAAGCGGCTTCCAGTTGCTCTAGGGCAAAGGCGTAGTTGAGCACGCCGAGGTCGCCGGATCCGAGGTTGACGGTATTGTCCATCATGATGGGATCGTCGTCATCGGCACAACCGGCCAGGAAAAGGCTGGCGGCGGCGATGCCCATTCCGGATTTGCGCAGGAAGTTTCGGCGGCTGTGCGGAGAGCGATCCGCCACGACGCGGGAGTTGGCATGTGGTGTCTTCATCTGGTAGATTGGTTTCTGGCAGGTACGAAGGGAATGGTGGATGGGATTCAACTTGGCCAAAATTTTAGCATTGGGGTGCCTTGACGTCAAAGCCCGGACCTATCCCGGGAAACTTCACTAGGTTGCGAACATGAATATTTCCGATAAAACCGCCATCATCACCGGAGGAGCTTCCGGTCTCGGGGAAGCCACCGCCCGCCACTTTCACGCACTGGGCGCCAAGGTTGCGATCTTCGACCTGAATACGGAGCGGGGGCAGACCGTACAGGACGAACTGGGGGAACGCTGCCGTTTCTACGAGGTCGATGTCACGAGTGAGGATTCCGTTACCCGGGCTATGGACGCCGTCGTGAACCACTTAGGCGCCGTACACATCTGCTCCAATTACGCCGGTATCGCACCGGCGGTCAAGACGCTCGGGCGGAACGGACCCGGTGACCTGGGGCTCTTCACCAAGGTTATCCAGATCAATCTCATCGGCACCTTTAATGTCTCTCGCCTGGCCGCCTTCCAGATGGCTAAGAACGAACCCCTGGACGAAGACGGCAGCCGCGGTGTCATCATTAATACCGCTTCCGTAGCGGCCTTCGAAGGGCAGATCGGACAGGCCGCCTACAGCGCCTCGAAGGGCGGCGTGGTCAGTATGACCCTAACCATGGCCCGCGATCTGGCGCGCAACGGGATCCGGGTGAATGCCATCGCGCCCGGTCTCATTCACACGCCGATGTTCGATGCCTTTCCCCAGGAGGTCTATGATTCACTCTCCCGACAGCCGCTTTACCCGGTGCGGCTGGGCAAGCCCGGGGAGGTGGCCAAACTGGCGCAGCACCTGGTCGAGAACAACTACATGAACGGCGAGGTCGTGCGCATGGACGCGGGCATTCGGATGCAGGCCAAATAGACAGTTGTTTGGGAAAGCCAGGGAAAAGAAGTAGGTTGCCCGGCATGGAAAACTACACCGCTGCCGTCAACGACGAATCGTTCGCCATTGAGGGAGGGGAACTAACCGCACTCGACATCGTCGGTCCCCTGGGGGGCGCATACCACCTGATTCGCAACGGAAAGAGCTACCGCTGCCGGCTTATCGATCTGGACCGCATCACCAAGACGTTGACCGTCGCGATCGGCGAGCGGGAATTCACCGTCCGCCTCTCCGATAAGTACGATCAGCTCGTGGAGCGCCTGGGACTTTCCGTCAACCCCGAATCCGCCACCAATGAGGTAACGGCTCCGATGCCCGGCCTGATCCTTGATGTCCTCGTGGAGGTCGGTCAAGCGGTCGAGGGCGGCACGCCGCTGCTGGTACTGGAAGCCATGAAAATGGAAAATGTCCTGAAAGCCGACGGAGAAGGGACCGTCAAGGCAATTCGTGTGAAGAAGGGCGAAGCCGTGGAGAAGCGGCAGTTGTTAATCGAAATGGAATGAAGAAAATACTCGTAGCCAATCGCGGCGAGATCGCCCTGCGCATCATGCGCACGGCCCGCCGGATGGGCATTGCCACCGTGGCCGTCTACTCCGATGCCGACCGCCGGGCCCCCCACGTCCGCTTCGCTGACGAAGCCGTTCACCTCGGGCCCCCACCCTCCTCGCAGTCCTACCTCGACATGCAGAAGGTGATCGACGCGGCCCGGCAAACCGGTGCCGACGGCATTCATCCCGGCTACGGCTTTCTCAGTGAAAATGCCGCATTCGCCCGCAAGGTCGAAGAGGCCGGGATCACCTTTATCGGTCCGCGTCCGCACGCCATCGAAGTGATGGGGAACAAACTGGCCGCCAAGGATACGGTGAGTGCCTACGATATTCCGATGGTTCCCGGGCTGGACGAAGCGGTCAGCGACCCGGAACGTGCCAAAGCCGTTGCCAAGGAGATCGGCTTTCCCATTCTCATCAAGGCCGCGGCCGGTGGAGGCGGGAAAGGCATGCGCATCGTCGAGCAGGAAAAGGAACTCGAAGAGCAAATGAACCGGGCCATCAGCGAAGCGCAGAGTGCCTTCGGCGACGGTTCCGTATTCATCGAGAAATACATCGCCTCTCCGAAGCACATCGAGATTCAGGTCTTGGCGGACACCCACGGCAACTGTGTTCACCTGTTCGAAAGAGACTGCAGTGTCCAGAGAAGGCACCAGAAGGTGGTGGAAGAGGCGCCCTCCGCCGTCGTATCACCTGCGCTCCGCCGCAAAATGGGGGAAGCTGCCGTGCTGGTGGCCAAATCTTGCGACTACGTCGGGGCGGGCACCGTCGAATTCCTGCTGGACGCGGATGAGTCCTTCTACTTCCTGGAGATGAATACCCGCCTGCAGGTTGAACACCCCGTTACGGAACTCATCACCGGAATCGACCTGGTCGAGCAACAGATCCGGGTCGCCCGCGGCGAACATCTGGCATTCAAACAGGAGGACCTGCGGATCAACGGCCACGCGCTGGAACTGCGGGTATACGCCGAGGATCCCCTGAACAACTTCCTCCCCAGCATCGGTACGCTGACCACCTACCGGCCCCCGGCGGATGGCGCCCGCGTGGACGACGGATTCGAGGAGGGCATGGTGGTACCCATTCACTACGACCCGATGATCGCCAAACTCATCATTTACGGGGAAACCCGCGCCGAGGCGATTGAGCGGATGCTTACCGCCATTGATCAGTACCGGATCGAGGGCATCGATACGACTTTACCCTTTGGCCGCTTCGTCTTTCAGAATGAGGCCTTTAGGTCAGGACACTTCGACACCAATTTCGTCAAAAAGCACTATACCCCCGAGGGCATCCTTGAAGCCGACCGGGAGATCACCGAGGTGGCCGCCCTGTTCGCCGCATTCGTCTATCACCGGGAATCGGAAACCCTCCGTGTCCCCAACGCCGGCTCCAGTAACTGGCAGAACCGCCACTAAACCCGCCCCTACCATGGATAAGCACACCACGCTAGCCGACAAGCTCGCCCAGGCCGAACTGGGCGGCGGCCAGAAGCGAATCGATAAACAGCACGAGAAAGGTAAACTGACCGCCCGCGAAAGAGTCCATCTACTCCTCGACCCCGACAGCTTCGAGGAAGTCGGCGCACTGGTCACCCACCGGACCACCGACTTCGACATGCAGGAGCAGGTCTTCTACGGCGACGGAGTAATTACCGGTTACGGCACGATACATGGTCGACTGGTGTATCTCTTCGCCCAGGACTTCACCGTTTTCGGGGGATCGCTATCCGAGACCCACGCCGAGAAGATCTGCAAGATCATGGATATGGCGGTCAAGACGGGTGCACCGCTCATCGGACTGAACGACAGCGGAGGAGCGCGTATCCAGGAGGGCGTCCGCTCCCTCGGAGGCTATGCCGATATTTTCTACCGCAACGTGCAGGCTTCCGGGCTTATACCGCAGTTGTCGGCCATCATGGGCCCCTGCGCGGGCGGGGCCGTGTACTCACCGGCCATGACCGACTTCACGCTGATGGTAGAAAACACGAGCTATATGTTCGTGACCGGCCCCAATGTCGTGAAGACCGTCACCAATGAAACCGTGACCAGCGAGGAACTCGGCGGCGCCTCCACCCACTCTACCAAGTCAGGCGTTACCCACCTCACCTCGCCCAACGACGTGGCCTGCCTCCAACAGCTTCGCGATCTACTGAGCTATCTGCCGCAGAACTGCGAGGAAAAACCGGCTTCCCTGCCCTACGAACTGGGGTCCGAGGTACGCGAGCAGCTGGGCGCTATTGTCCCGGATAACCCGAATGTCCCCTACGATATGTGGGAGGTCATCGAGGGCATCATCGACGAGGACTCGTTCTTCGAAATCCACGAACGCTACGCCGAGAATATCGTGGTCGGCTTCGCTAGACTCGCGGGGCGCAGTATCGGAATCATCGCCAACCAACCCTACAGCCTGGCCGGGGTCCTGGACGTCGACAGCAGCAAGAAGGCAGCCCGCTTTACCCGGACCTGCGATTGTTTCAATGTTCCGCTCTTGGTATTGGTCGACGTTCCCGGCTTCCTGCCCGGCACCGACCAGGAGTGGAACGCCATCATCACCAACGGAGCGAAACTGCTGTACGCCCTGAGTGAGGCTACCGTACCCCGCATTACGGTCATCACCCGTAAAGCATACGGCGGCGCCTACGACGTGATGAATTCCAAGCACATCGGCGCGGACTTCAACTTCGCGTGGCCAGGTGCGGAGATCGCGGTTATGGGAGCAAAGGGTGCCAGCGAGATCATCTTCCGCCGGGAGATCAAATCCGCCGACGATCCGCAGGCCAAGCTCGCTGAAAAGGAAGCGGAGTACGCCGAAACCTTCGCCAATCCCTACCGGGCCGCCCAGCGGGGTTTCATCGACGAGGTGATCTACCCCCGGGATACCCGCCGTAAGTTGATTCGCGGCTTTGCCTCGTTGGAAAACAAAGTCACCGTGCTTCCGAAGAAGAAGCACGGTAACATTCCACTGTAGTATGGCGGCGGAGCGCAGGTAAAATGACCGTCCGTTAACCGCGACGACTGCGGGCTCCGCCTCCGATCAATCCGATGTCCGCCAGTACGGCAATCACCAATCCGATCGTCTGTATCGAATCGCTGAAGTAAAACTCGGATATGCCGTACCAGAGGGTGGTGAGCGGCAGGAAGATGAGTCCGAGGATCAGGTACAGGATATTACCGAAGGCATTGCCGAACCAACTAGCAAAGAACCAGAGCAGTACGATGATCAGGCGCGGGAAGAAAATGCCGATGGCCAGGAAAAAACAGGGCATAGCGGATATATTTAGCTGCCTATAACAACGATCTTCATCATTTGCTTACCGGGCCTCGGCCGCAACGCGCCAAACAATGCCGGCGTCGTCGTCACACACTAGGAGACTGCCGTCGGGATGCAGCGTCACCCCCACCGGGCGACCCCATACCTGACCGGCGTCGGCGTCGGCGATGAATCCGGTCAGGAAGTCCTCC
The DNA here is from genome assembly GCF_003390935.1 of Lewinella sp. IMCC34191. Lineage (GTDB taxonomy): Bacteria > Bacteroidota > Bacteroidia > Chitinophagales > Saprospiraceae > Neolewinella. The sequence goes on from NZ_QNQZ01000001.1 coordinate 947,142, forward strand.
GGGGCCTGCGGATTACCCTCCGCATCGAAGGGAATGAAGACCACTTTGTAACCCGAAAAGTTAGAGCGGTTCCAGCTGCCGTGCTGCCCGACGAAGGCACCGTTGTGGTACTTATCCGGGAAGGCATCCTGGGTATAAAAGGCCAGTCCTAAACTGGCGGTGTGCGGACCGAGCGGCACGTCGGGTACCAGCGCTTCGGCCACCAGTTCAGCGTGTGGGTCTTCCGACCAGCGTGGGTCGTTGATCTGACCGTAGTAGCTGAACGGCCAGCCGTAAAAAGCCCCTTCCTTGACGCTGGTGAGGTAATCGGGTACGAGGTTGTCGCCCAGTTTGTCGCGCTCATTTACGGCCGTCCATAGCTCGCCCGTGACCGGGTTCCAATCCATGCCCACGGGGTTGCGCAGACCGGTCGCGTATTCGCGCATGTCGCTGCCATCGGGGTTGATCTCCAGAATCGTGGCGCGATGCTCTTCCGCTTCCAATCCGTTTTCCCCGACGTTACTTCCGGAGCCAACGGACACGTAAATTTTCGCCCCGTCTGTTCCGGCCAGCAGGTTTCTCGTCCAGTGGTTGTTGTAGCCCCGGGGAGGCGTTTGCAACACTTGCTCGCCGGCGTTGGGGTCCAGGCTGGCCTGACCGGTCTGGTAAGGATACCGAAGTGTCGCATCGGTATTTGCAACGTAGAAATAGCCGTCCAGTACGAGCATGCCGAAGGGCTGGTTCAGGTTCTCCATCAGTAGCTCGGTCCGGTCGACGGTGCCGTCACCGTCCTCATCGATCAGCCGCTGAATGCGGTTTGCGCTGTTGCGGGTGTTACTTTCCACTACGAATACTTCGCCGTCGGGGCTGATGTAGGTCATGCGGGGATGCTGCAACTCATCCGCATACCGTTGTACGCTGAAGCCGTCCGGCGCCACGGGTGTTTGTCCTTCCGGCCAGTCGACGATCTTACTGAGTTTGACCACGGATTCCGTAGTAAACGGACTAGGTAATTCAAGCGGACCAATCGCGGTTTCGACCGTGACCGGCGGTTCCTGGGCCAATTCCTGCTTTCGATCGTCGCTAACCTGCGAAGCACAGGTATTCAACAGAAGCAAACAGGATAGAGCCGTTAGTATATTCTTCATGCCTGTTTAACAAGTCCCCCTACCCTGCTAGTTCGCCCCTTTCTGGCCGGGCAACAAGTATCGAAAATTCGGTTTGCCGAAAGCACGGTACGACAACCCATAACAGTACATACTCGATTGTTATGACAAACTTTATACAGGCAAACATTTTTTTGACGAAATATTTGCAATAACTGTTTTCCGCATTAACTTGCGTCAGCCTCCTGTGAGGTAAAACACAATTAGAAAAACCCTAACCACCCATAAAACCGACGGCTGCTTTCACCTTGGCCCGTCACTCCCCCCTTTCTGGTTAGCTAAATTTTGAATCATCATTCGTTGCGCTACGTGACGGGCTGCTCCTGATCCATGATCAGGGTGGGCTGATCGTGCCGTGACCTAACCATACCTATTCATGAGCGTACGTTTACTCCTTTTACCCACCCTCCTATTTTTTGCCCTCTCCTCCTGTGAAAAGGAAGAGGAGCCCATTGCTCCGCAGGAAGCGGAAATATCCACCGGTTTTCTAGTGGATGAAAACGAAGACGGCCAGGTAGCCGTGCCCGACCTCGGCTTCCAGGAGCCGATCGAGAAGCACGTTGACGGCCATACCGCCAACTATGCCGATGCGGAGCGAGTTACCCGCCTCCGTCCGGATGGAACCGAAGAAACCCTGTACCTGGTCGATGATGACATCGAACTCACTAAGGATCAGCTGCGGGAACTCCAGGCCATGGATGCCGCCCTTGAGAAGCAGTACCGGACCAATAACCTGGTAAGTGACAACTACATCACGGTTATCGGCTACACCGGCGGAAGCAACGCGCTCACCAGCAAAATGCGGACGGCCCTCAGCTGGGCTATCGACAACTACAATGCCCTCAACACGAATAAGACTTTCAGTCTCAGCTTCAGCGCGAGTACAAATGCGGATATCGTCGTGTATCGCGTCAGTAACAGCGGAGCAGGTGGTTCCGCCGGATTCCCTAGCGGCGGCCGTCCCTACAAGTGGGTGCAGATCTACAGCGGCATGAGCAATTACGATACGAACACCAACGAGCACGTCATGACGCACGAGATCGGACACTGCATGGGTATGCGGCACACGGATTATGTCGATCGTCGGTCTTGCGGTGCCGGTGGTGGCGAGTCGGCGGGCTCCACCGGGGCTGTCCTTGTTCCCGGTACGCCGAGCGGTTACGACCCCAACTCCATTATGCTATCCTGCTTCGGAAGCGGGGAAGATGGCGAATTCGGCTACTACGACCGGGTTGCACTGGAATACCTCTACTAGATCAGCACAGACCAATTTTAATTAGGTCGATCAGGCCCGCATTCCACATGGAATGCGGGCCTTGCTTGTTATTGCGCCATTATTGTCGCATTTTTGCGACCGCCATGAAAATCCCGAATTTGTCACGGCACCTCTTAACGCACAATTCCGGCCCAGATATGCCGACTTTACGTAAACACCACCCGGGATCTTTCGTAAGAATAGTAGCAGTCGTTCGATAGCGTGCTCCCTTCCGACTACCCTACATACATCCCTTAAAATTACAGAAATGACGATCACTACCACCAGTACGGAAATGAAGCTGAAGCGCATTTTCATCCAGCCCCAGATTCCGGAAGAACTTGCCGGCCTGAACCGAATGAGCCATAATATCCTATGGTCGTGGATGCCGCAGGTGTCGGAACTCTTCGCCAGCATCGACCCCGTACAGTTTACGGAACTGAACTACAATCCGGTAGCGCTCCTGGAAAGCCTGCCCCCCGCGCGCCTGAATGAACTGGCGTCCGATAAAGACTTTCTCAAGCGGCTGTCCACCGCGGAGAAGGCTTTCGATGCCTATCTGGCCGAACCGATGAAGAAAGATCTTCCACGGGTAGCCTATTTCAGTATGGAATACGGTCTGCACATCAGCCTCAAACTGTACAGCGGTGGTCTCGGGGTGTTGGCCGGTGATTACCTGAAGGAGGCAAGCGACAGCAACGTCGACCTCTTCGGCGTCGGCCTCCTCTACCGCTACGGCTATTTCAACCAGGGCCTGAGCATGAACGGGGACCAGCTCCACCACTATCCCGCTCAGAAGTTTACCCAGCTGCCCGTCGAGCCAGTGCGCCGCGACGATGGGAACTGGTTAAAGGTTTCCGTCGGCATCAAGGGCCGGATGGTGCAGGCTAAAGTATGGAGCCTGGCCATCGGCCGGATCAAGCTTTACCTGCTGGATACGGATCATGAGGACAACAACCCCGAGGACCGGGCGCTTACCCACCAGCTCTACGGCGGCGATAACGAGCACCGGTTAAAGCAGGAGATCCTTCTCGGTATAGGCGGCGTCCGCGCCATCGAGGAGATGGGCCTGAATCCCGACATCTACCACCTCAATGAGGGGCACGCGGGCTTCCTCAGCCTGGAAAGATTAAAGAATTACGTGGATGCCGGTCTCGATTTTGCGGAAGCCCGCGAAATGGTTCGTGCCTCCAGCCTTTATACCACCCACACGCCCGTACCCGCCGGTCACGATCACTTTCCCGAATATCTGATGCGGGACTACCTGTACAATTACGCGGATGACCTCGGTATCGACTGGCATGACTTCATGGCCTTGGGTCGCTTCAACCCGAACAACGAGGGAGAGGACTTCAATATGTCAAAGCTGAGTATCCGGCTTTCCCAGCGGGTGAACGGGGTATCCAAACTGCACGGTAAGGTCAGTCAGGAAATGTTTACCGAGCTCTTCCCCGGCTATACCGCCGATGAGGTCCATATCGGGTACGTCACCAACTCCGTACACTACCCTACCTGGATCGCTACCAGTATTCACGACCTCTTTTCCACGAAGTTTGGTAAGGATTGGGTGCGCGACCAAAGCAACAAAGACATCTGGCGCAACATCCACAAGATCGACGATAAAGCGCTCTTCGATACCCGCCACCAACTAAAGGTGCGCCTGCTTAACTACGTAAGGGAAAAATTGAAGGTCGATATGCGTCGGCGTGGCGAAAGTCCCCGCACGACCTTCGACATCCTGAGTAAAATCAACGACAAGGCGCTGGTATTCGGTTTCGCGCGTCGCTTTGCCACTTACAAGCGCGCTACGCTGCTCTTTACCAACCGGGACCGACTGCGAGAGCTCGTCAACCGTAAGGATCAGCCCGTTATCTTCCTGTTCGCCGGTAAAGCGCACCCGGCCGACCAGGGTGGCCAGGACCTCATCCGCCAGATCGTGCAGATCAGCAAGGAGCCTGACTTCGCCGGTAAGATCATCTTCCTCGAAGATTACAATATGGAAATGGCCAAACTGCTCACGCAAGGCGTGGACATCTGGTTGAATACACCCACCCGTCCGTTAGAAGCTTCCGGCACCTCCGGAATGAAAGCGGCCATGAACGGCTCGGTAAACTTTAGTGTACTGGACGGTTGGTGGGCCGAAGGCTACCGCCCCGACGCGGGATGGGCCCTGCCGCTGGAGCGCACCTACGAGGACCAACATTTACAGAACGAGCTGGACGCGGAGACCATGTACAGCATTCTGGAAGATGAGATCCTGCCGTTATACTACGAGCGCGACAAGAACGGTATCAGCCAGGGCTGGATGCAGTACGTAAAGCAAATCATTGCCGAAGTTGCCCCCTACTTCACCATGAAGCGGATGATGGACGACTACTATGAGCGTTTCTATCTCCCGCTCGGCAAAAGCGCCCGGACCGTTAACGAGGAGGGTGGCCAAAAAGGAAAGGACTACGCCGCCTGGAAGGAAGACACCGCCGGGCGCTGGGAAGGGCTGGAAACCGTAGAAAACAATACGCTGGATACGGTCAACTACGCCCTGCCGGTTGGCGAAGACTTCAGCGCCGAAGTGGTCATCGCCACGAACGGTATCGACCCCAAGCATCTGGCCCTCGAAGCCCTTTTCTACCAGCGCATGGACGAACAGACCATCGAGCTACGCCGTACGGAACCCTTCCAGCGGGTAGCTTCCACCGATGGAACCGTAACCTTCAAGCTTTCGGTAGATCCGCATCTGGCCGGGGTGTACGAGTATGGCTTCCGCTTGCGTCCCGTACACGATATGATGCCCCACGCCCAGGATCTCAATCTTGTATACTGGGTCTGATGGAGGATGCGGCAACCGTAAGAATGCTCAACCTTCGCCTGCCCACCGATCCCCGGTGGGTCAACCTGGCGGAGATGGATTTGGGGGAGATACTGACCGACCACGCTTACTGCGAGCAGAAGGCGGCCACGAGTTGTATCTCCCTCATCCAGGGCTACCCCGACCGCGAGGAACTCGTGCGGGAGTTGGCGCCCATAGTCACGGAAGAGTGGGGTCACTTCCGCGCTGTCCTGGCCGAACTGGATCGCCGCGGGCTAAAACTGGGTAGACAACGGAAGGATGAGTACGTCAATGCCCTGCTTGACTTCGCGCCGAAGGGTCGCGGGCGAGACGCTGCCCTGCTCGAGAAACTGCTCATTTTCGCCCTGATCGAAGCACGTAGCTGCGAACGGTTTCGGTTGATGAGCCTGTACGTTTCGGACGAGCCACTGCGAAAGTGGTACCATAAATTCATGGTTGCCGAAGCCGGACACTACGTACTGTTCATCGAACTTGCACGCAAGTACTTCGACCGGGAAATGGTGGACGCCCGCTGGAAAGAGTATTTGACCTACGAAGCGGAGGTACTAGCGAAGATGGAGGTACGGGGTGACCGGATGCACTAAATTCCACTCTTCTATCGCCATTTGCGACTGATCTTCCAGGCCGTTTCGACCATGTGTGGCGCCCACGATTCAACGTGCCACTCCGAATTTGCCAAGAGGGAACGCGCTAGCCTGTCGTGGGCCTCACTGTAGCTTGATGAAGTTTCCAGGATATCGCTAAGCTCACGCTGCTCCGCCGCTAGCTGCCGATCCTGTAGTGGTGGTTCCGGAATAGGATCAGCCGATAGAGGTTTGTCCCTGTCGTCAGCTGGTACGGTGGAATGGATCGTCTCACAAATAGCCGCTACCCTTTGGAAGTCCGACCGAAAGCCGTCCTGGGCGGTTAGGTCGTGCAGCGCGGTACCTAGTTGCTCCAGCACCACGAACTTCAGCCTTGGGCATCGGGGACCGATCTCCCGCAGGAGATGGAAGACTTCATTGGGTACGCGCTCGTCGTGGGTATCCCGTCGTACACGGCCGGTGGGTGCTGAGGAGTGGCTTTCCCAGCTTCCCCCCGATACGTGCATTTCTCTTACTCGCTCTAACGGAATGTGGCGTAGAAGATCTTCGAGGTCCAGGGAGAAATTGTGCAGTTGGCAGTAGAGGTTATGCAAGTCCAGGATGAGCAGTCCATCTACCGGCTCGACGAGCTGGTCCAAGAAGGCGTACTGCCGGTACACATCCTCCACCCGATAAGCGAATGCCAAATTCTCCAGTCCCACCGGGCAATTGGCCGCATCGCGCAGCCGGCGTATCCGGTCGCGACCAATGCGGAGGGTTGCGGCCGTAAGTGGGGGCGATAAAGGGGCTCCGCGGTGAAAGTCTTTACCCGTCAGAAAACCAAAGTGTTCCGTGACATGATCGAAAGGATAGGTCCTCGCAACCGAACTGAGTTGATCGAGATAATTTTTCTGGTCTTCCGTCCAGGAAGCAGCGCAAACGGAATAGAAAATGCCGTGACCGACCAGTCTACCCTCCCGGGCAAATGCCGTCAGCAATTGGCCGAACCAGTCCGGTAGGCTTTCGTAGCGGTAGATGGCATCGTATGACCACTCCATTCCGGCTACCTCACCTTCTTCGAGTAGCGGCAGCACCGTGGCCAGCAGATGGCGATCCAGGTTGCAGGCGACGGAGGGGTAGACCATACCTTGGCTTAACCCATCCCGCATGCGGGACATGCGTACCCATAATCGGGGTGGTAACTTTCCGGACTTGCATTAACGCATTCTCCGACGCAATTCTCGGTGCAGCCTTCCACGCAGTCATCTGGATCTAGGTCCATTTTATCTTCAGCGGTGCAGGAAGGAGTGAGGCCGACGGTCAATCCAATGGCGATGGACTGAAGCAGTAGTTTGTTTAGTTGCATATCAAGTGGTTTGCCGGATAGACGCAACCACCTGGACACGACGTTGGCGTAGGCGTATAGTTTTACACTTGAGTCTTACGCTCATCCCGCTTACGGAGATAACGCAGCAGACCGCTGACGCTCATATAAGGCGGGTTGGCCGCCATATAGCTTTCCAAGTCGGCCTCATCCACTCCTAGGGAAGTCAATTCGTCGGTCACGTATTGCTTAAAGAGGGGTTCGATGGTTTCCGCGGATGAACCATCGCGGTAGTAGGGCTCCATCCATGCGACGTAGCAATCCAGTCTTGCTTGTAATTCCTTCAGGTGTGCGTCCGTATCCGTCACGCGTCCGTAGTGGGTGAGGTAAAACTCCTTGGCCCCGAGCGACCTTATTCGATCGATGGAATTCCGCCAGGCTTCGGCATCGATATCTGGCGGCGGACAGGGCGGTACCACGGGGCCTCCCCCAATTCGACATCCGCCGACATCACCGGTAAAGACGGTGTTGCCCAATTGCCAGGCGATATGGTGACTGGCGTGCCCCGGGGTATGGTGCGCTACCCATTTTCGGCCGCCGATCGATAGTTCCTGCCGGTCACTTACTTCCTCGATCCGTGTGGGATCGATTCCCTCCATTTTTCCCCATAATTCTTCCATTCGGTCTCCGTAAAGCTGCTTGGCGGATCCGTAGAGCCGCTCCGGATCGATCATGTGCCTGAGTCCACGGGGATGTACGTACACCTGGGTCCCCTGCCGGGCCCACCACCAGGCGGCACCGGCGTGGTCGAAGTGGATATGCGTTAATAGAAGGGTGTGCACTTCCTTCGGAGAGATATTCAGCTCAGACAATCCATCCAACAAGTCCTCATGGGTGGAATAGGGACCGCATTCCACGAGCGTATACCCATCATCGTCCGATATACAGAAGGCGGCTATTGATTTTGACTTATCCAGGAAATTAAGGTCAATTGTATTTATCATAATGAGAAAATTATAGATGAGTATCAGACCTTATTAACGAGATCCTGGATGGCTTCGGCAACCTGATTAATTTCCCCAGCGGCATTGATATGGTGAATATTCTCGTCGCCCCCGTAGACGGTAAAGGCATTCAGGAAGCTTTCCCTGACGTGCTGCAGCTTCTCCAGGGTTTCAAAAAGCTCGTCCTCTCCCGGTCTGTTCCGGATTCGTTGCATGCTGACTTCCGGCTCCAGGTCCAGGAAGATGGTAAGATCGGCGGGGAGGGTGACCTTAGCGAGGCTATTCAGGGAAGCGACGAAGCCCGGATCCACGAACTCGCTCTGATAAGCGAGGCTGCTGAAATAATACCGACTGGCCACGACGTGATAACCGGCGGCTAATTTGGCCAGTATACCTACCTCCGGATGGAAAAGGTGCTCGATGCGGTCGGCGGCAAACATCGCGGCCAGCGTACGCGGATCGACGGATATCTCCTTACGCAGGACACTGCGTATCAGCTTGCCCGTCGGCAAGTCCGTTGGCTCGGCGGTAACGTGACAGGCCGTTCCATGAGATTGGAAGTAATCGCGCAGGAGATCGATCTGGGTAGACTTACCACTGCCGTCCAGCCCCTCGATCACGATGAATAACGGTCGGTGCATGCTTACTCTTCTTCGGGGGCGAAACGCGACCGCCCACTGCGGTCTACTACGGTAGAACTGGCCTGCTGGGTGCCCTGAAGCACGACGTCCAGGATGTTGACGTGCGGCGGCTGAGCAACCACGAAGTGAATGGTTTCGGCCACGTCGACGGATCGCAGCGGTTGAAAGTCATTGTAAATCTTAGCCCGTTCGCTGTCACCGTCGAAACGGACCAGCGCGAACTCCGTCTCCTCTACGTGGGCGGGGCAGATCTGACCGACCCGGATTCCGTGCTTGACCAGGTCCAGCCGCATGGCGTGGGTCAGCGCATCCACCGCGTGCTTCGTGGCGCAGTAGACGTTTCCATTAGGGTATACCTCTTTCCCCGCCGTGCTCGCCACGTTGATGATCGTACCCCGCTTCCTGGCTACCATGCCCGGAGTGACGGCCCGGGTGACGTAGAGCAGTCCACGCAGATTGACATCGATCATCTCGTCCCAGTGGTCCAGATCTCCGGTATGGATGGGATCGAAGCCCTTCGCTTTTCCCGCGTTGTTGATCAGGATGTCGATCTCCCGCCACTCTTCCGGCAAGGCTGCAACGACCTCCCCTACCCGATCGCGGCGACTGACATCGAGGCTGATCGTATGCACGTCGATGGATTCCTCCTGTCGCAGTTTGTCGGCAATGTCCTTCAGGCGTTCTTCCCGCCGGGCCGCCAGAATCAACCGGTAGCCATCGGCGGCCAGTCGGCGGGCGGTGGCCAGGCCAATACCACTGGTCGCACCCGTCAAAAAAACGGTCTTCCCCGCTCCGGCCCTCGTTTTAGGTGCGGGCTCCGGTTCCTGCTGGCTAACCAGCATCTTTTCCAGGTCGGCGATATTCTGTTTGAGGGCGGAAAGGGCGTCGGTGGCCACGGGCGTTGTCTTTGGTTGTACGTAATGACCGGCACTGAAGGCGCGTCGGTTCGCGGGGGTATCGTAAGCCGGTTCGAGATTACAGGCCAGCAGAAAATTTTGGCGGGCGTGTTGCAGCCTCCCCCGGTCGAATTCCAGGACGGCGAGGAGGTAATGGGCGGGTGCATGATTAGGGTCCTCCTCAATGGCCTTCTGGAGCATCTTGAAGGCCTTACAGGACCGTTCCAGCGGTCCGGCAAGGAGTTGACCGTAGCGGTAGTAGGTTTCCCCGCTGACCCGTTCCGCTTTCGTGGCCCGGCTGAGGTATTCGGCGGCCTCGCGGTAATTGTCCGGGAAATGATCCGTCAGCAGGTAAGCTAACCGGTTCGATAGCTCGGGATAGTTGGGCTGAAGGTCAGCGAGTCGCTCCCACTGCTTTCGGGCTGCCGCGTATTCACCGGCGGCCTGATCCAGTTCGCCCGACAGGAAAAGTGCCCCCGGGTGGTTAGGGTGCTGTTGCAGTAACGTCCGAAGTTCGTCGCGGGCCGGTTCGATGGCTCCCGCCCCTAGTGCCAGCATCAGGGCGTGCTGATAGGCTAATTCACCGTTGTCGGGATTGTCATCCAGCCCCTCGTGGAGTTCTTCGAGGGCCTCATCCGTGTTTCCGGCGTCTGACATGCGCCATGCTCGGTTAATGATTTCGGTTACCGACTGGTTTCTACCTGCGCTCGCCGCCCCATCTTCTTTTAACGTTTCGTCCTGCATTACGGCTTGCCGATTTTCGGGTGGAGGCAGGCCGGCCAGCTGATAAATGGGATCATAGTCCGCATCACGGAGGTCGCGGTCGGCCAGGGGATCGCTTTCCACCAACCTTTCCAGCACTTCTTCCACGCCGACGCTCGTTTCCCGGATTCTGCGCAGGTACGTTTTAAAAGCGTGTTGACTGACCGCGTCGGTGTAGTCTTCCCCGCCCCGCCGAAGTTCGATGTAGCGGTCCTGCCAGTGGCTGACGTAGTGCATGATGTCGCTACGGTCGAACAGCCTCGTTTCCACGGTGATGACGTCACCACCTGATTCGGAAGGCCGGTGAGCGTCGATGACCACGGGCAGTAAATTTTGGGTCCGTTCGAGCACGCCAACGAAGCCCTGAAGTGCATTGGGGTTGGTGAGCAGGCTATCACTCACCAGCAGAATAAGCGGTAGGCGATTTTTGCGCAGGACATCCGCAAGCAGTTCGCCGTCGTTGGCGCGGCCTACGGGATAGTGCTCCAGCTCGATGTCGGGCTCCACCGCGGCGGCGATGCGCTGGGCGGCGGATAGATCTTCTTGACTGTAGGCAATGGCCAGTAACGACATAGCGGAAAGGATGGGCGGCAAAATAGGAAAATCACCGTAGTGCCCGACTCTGAAGACACGGCAGCCGACAAAGTATTCCGCCCCCGGGCAAACTAATATTTACCTTTAGCCTTTCCTTTTCCGTTATGCAGAACGAGACCTCATTCAACATCTGGACGCCGCTCTTCTACTGTGCCCTACTGGGCATTGGCTTGCTGGCCGGCTACCTGCTTAATACCGACGCTCCCCTCCTCAGTTTCGGTGGCGGTAGCCACACCAGCGTCGGAAGCGGCCGGGTCGAGCAACTTATGGGCTACATCGATGCGCGCTACGTCGACGAGCCGGACCGCGATAAGCTTTACGAAGCGGCCATTAACGCGGTGCTGGACGAACTCGACCCACACAGCAGCTACATCCCCCGCGAAGAGATGCAGGCCCTGACGGAATCCATGGAGGGCAATTTCGAGGGCATCGGTATCGAATACCTCGTCGTAGAAGATACCATCACGGTGGTCAGTGCCCTGCCCCAGGGTCCCTCCGATAAGGCCGGACTGCTGTCTGGCGACCAAATCATCTACGTCGAAGACAGCCTGGTCACCGGTGTGGAAGACCGACAAATCGACCCCGCCAGCCTCATGCGCGGCGAAGGAGGCACCGACGTCAACATCCGCGTACGCCGCCCGGGCACCCCGGACCTGATCACCTTCAACATCACCCGCGAACCGATACCGGTCTACAGCGTCGATGCGGCCTACACGATCGACGAAACCACCGCCTACGTCAAGATCAACCGCTTTAGCCAGAACACCTACAGCGAGTTCATGGAGGCGCTGGAAGAGCACCTTGAAAAACCAGATGCCCGCAACCTGATCCTCGACCTGCGGGGCAATCCCGGCGGCTACCTCCAGGAGGCAACCAAGCTGCTGAGCGAAATCTTCGTCGAACGCGGCGTCTTACTGGTGTACACCGAGGGTCGAAACTCTACCCGCCAACCCTATAAATCGACCGGACGGGCCCGTTACAACATTCAGGAAGTCGCCATTCTGGTCGACGGTGGTTCGGCGAGCGCCAGCGAGATCGTTGCCGGTGCCGTGCAGGATCACGACCGCGGAATCATCGTCGGCCGTCGAACCTTCGGAAAAGGTTTGGTGCAGGAGCAGTATCCGCTGATGGATAGCAGCGCGCTCCGGCTTACCGTAGCCCGGTACTATACGCCGAGCGACCGCAGCATTCAACGCAATTACGAGGGAGAGGAAGACTACCGTGGCGACCTGCACCGCCGCTTCGAAAGCGGCGAACTGACGGGACGCACCTCCGTACAGGTGGATAGTTCGCTGATTTACTACACCGACAACGGCTACCCCGTCTTCGGCGGCGGCGGCATCACGCCGGATTATTTCGTTCCGCTGGACAGCAGCCTGAACGACCAGGACTTCCTCCGCCTGCGCCAGCAGATCGCGCCCTATATGTTCGGCTACGTACGTCAGCACCCGGAGGTGGAGAAGTATGAGGATGTGGAATCCTTCGTCCGCGGCTACACTCCCGATGTGGACGCCATCGTGGCGGATCTGAGCGAATTAGCCCTGGTTGACTATCCCGATCTAGATGTCAACTTGCCGCCCCACCTACTCGACGAGCTGATGCTGCACTTCAAGAGCCGTTTGGGTCGGCAGCTATTCGGAACCGCAGCCTTCTATGAAATCTACAATCGCGAAGACGAGATCGTGCAGGAAGCCCTCCGCTTATTGCGTAACAACGATCCGCTGGCGGCCGCCCGTTCGGAACAGGCGAGCGCCTCCTAACGGACGGTACTAGGCCAATTGGGAGAACAGCTCCCAAAGTTGATCGCCCACGGGCGGAGCGGCCGTGATGGTTACCGGTTCTTTCTTCACCGGGTGCTGAAACTCGAGCTGCCGGCTGTGGAGGTTAATATTCCCGTCTTCATTGGGTGAAGGGAAGCCGTACTTCAGATCGCCGCGAATCGGGCTATCCAGTTGCTCGGCCAACTGTACCCGGATCTGGTGGGGACGGCCGGTTTCCGGCTTAACTTCCAGCAGGACATTCGATCCGATGCGGCCCATCATCCGGTAGCTCAGTACGGCCAACTTGGCTCCCTGGTGGCGATTGGAGTTGGCCTTGGGCAATATCTTGCTCATGTTTTTCTTCGCGTCCTTGTAAATAAAACCTTCCAATTTTCCCTCGATCGGGGTGGGTTGTTCGTCGACGATGGCCCAGTAAGTCTTGGTCACTTTGCGGTCGCGGAAGATCTCGGTCATACGGGAAAGTGCCTTCGAGGTGCGCGCAAACAAAATAACGCCGGAGACGGGTCGGTCCAGGCGGTGAATGGAACCCAGGAATACATCGCCGGGCTTATTGTAGCGCACCTTGATGTATTCCTTCACCAGATCCATGACCGTCACGTCGCCGGTCTGGTCGCCCTGGCTCAGGTAGCCCGCCGGTTTATTGACCGCGATAAGGTGATTGTCTTCGTATAAAACTTGTAACTGCATGGGGGCGTCTCTAGATTACCGGTACGGCCAAGTAACGGTCGACGGCTGCAAACGTTAATGCCCTCATCTAAAATTTATCCGCCTTGCGCAAAGATCGATTTACCCTCGGCTTTAGCCCCTGCCCCAATGACACCTTCATTTTTGATGCTCTGGTCAATGGCCGCATCGACACGCGGGGGCTCGAATTTGATGTCTACCTCGGTGACGTGGAGGACCTCAACCGGAAAGCGCTGGTGGGCGAACTGGACGTGACCAAACTTAGTATGCGGGCCTTCGGCGACCTCACGGCGCGGTATACCCTGCTTAATTCCGGTTGCGCACTCGGTCGGGGCGTGGGTCCTCTCCTGGTACGGGCCAAATCATCGGATGCTTCCCCGCAGGAACCCCACCGGGTGGCCATTCCGGGTCACTATACCACGGCCAATTACCTGCTGGGGCTGGCCTACCCCGGCATTACGGATAGAACGGAAGTGCTGTTCAGCGAGATCGAGGAAGCCGTACTTTCCGGGGAGTACGACGCCGGCCTGCTCATTCACGAGAATCGCTTTACTTACGAAGAGCGCGGCCTGGAGAAGATTCGTGACCTGGGCGACTTTTGGGAGGAAACCACCGGCCTGCCGATTCCGCTCGGAGGGATCGCCATTAAACGAACCCTGGTTCGCGAGCAACAGGAATTGATCGAGGCGCTGATCCGGGAGTCCGTCGAGTACGCCATCAATCATCCGGAGGCCAGTAATGATTACGTCAGGGAGCACGCCCAGGCGATGGACCCGGAAGTGATGCGGCAACACATCGAGCTGTATGTAAACGAATACACGGTCGACCTCGGGGATAACGGTCGGGCGGCGGTCCGCCACTTCATGACCGACGGGCGAGCTAAAGGACTGCTTCAACCCGGTGCGGAGGACTACATTCTCTAGATTTGCGTTTCTTTGGGCTCACCCAAAAATATCAAGACATGGCAAAGCAATCCTTTCGTTCCGGCGTCCTCTACGGCGATGAAGTCACCGAGGTCTTTAATTACGCCCAGGCGAACAACTTCGCCCTGCCGGCGGTCAACGTCACCAGCAGCAGCACCGTCAACGCCGTACTGGAAACGGCTAAGGAGGTAAATAGCCCGGTCATCATCCAGTTCAGCAACGGCGGCGCGCAGTTCTTCGCCGGGAAGGGACTCGATAATACCGACCAGAAAGCCGCCATCGCCGGTGGTCTGAGCGGCGCCATGCACGTACACACCATGGCCGAGGCCTACGGCGTCCCGGTTATCCTCCACACGGACCACTGCGCCAAGAATCTCCTGCCCTGGATCGACGGCCTGCTCGACGCCGGTGAGAAATTCTACGCCAAGCGTGGATTCCCCCTCTACAGCAGCCACATGCTCGACCTGAGCGAGGAACCCCTCGAGGAGAACCTGGAGATCAGCGCCAAGTACTTCAAGCGCATGGCCAAGATCGGCATGACCATCGAGATCGAGCTCGGCGTCACCGGCGGAGAAGAGGACGGCGTCGACAATACCGACGTGGATTCCAGCCGCCTTTACACCCAGCCGGAGGAAGTATTCGAGAGCTACCAGAAGCTGAGTGAGGTCAGCAAGCGCTTTACCATCGCCGCGGCCTTCGGTAACGTACACGGCGTATACAAGCCGGGGAACGTCGAGCTTCGCCCGGTCATCCTGAAAAACAGCCAGGAATACGTTCGCGAGCAGCTGAAGCTCGACGAAGACCCCATCCACTTCGTCTTCCACGGCGGTTCCGGCTCCAGCGAGGAAGAAATCCGCGAGGCCATCGGCTACGGTGCCATCAAAATGAATATCGATACCGATCTTCAGTGGGCCTATTGGGACGGCGTACGGAAATACGAGGCCGGCAAGCGGGACTACCTGCAGGCGCAGATCGGCAACCCCGACGGTGCCGATAAGCCCAACAAGAAAAACTACGATCCCCGCGTGTGGGTCCGCTCGGCCGAGGTCACCTTCAAGGAGCGCCTGAAGACCGCCTTCGAAAACCTCAACTGCGTAGACGTGCTGGCCAGCTAGTCGCCACCTCTGCTTCCTGCTTCGCCGGGGCATTGGGACTAGTCCCGATGCCCCGGCGCGTTTTACCTTCGCCCCGTGCATGCCCTGCTTTATATCCTGCTTCTGGTCTGCGTCCTGGGCGTCGTGCACACCTATGTCCTATTTCCGTACCTGCTTCTGAGGGCGGCGGAGCGCAGGTGTAAAGAACCTTCCCGGCCGGTAGCTGAAAGCCGTACCTGGCCCAACGTTCACGTGCTGATGGCCGTCCACAACGAGGCCGTGGTACTGCCGGATAAATTGGATTCCCTGGCCGGACTTGATTATCCCGGACCGCTGACGTTCCATTTCGGGTCCGATTGCAGTAATGACGGCAGCGATGAGCTGTTGCATGGTTTCGCGGAGCAACACCCGGCCACCGTCCACCGCAACCGGGAACGCCTCGGCAAACCCGGCACCATCAATTTCCTGGTTGGTGATATGGAGACGAATGGGATACTGGTCTTCACCGATGCGAGTGTCATGCTTCGGCCGGATACCGTGACGGAATTGGTGGGCCCCATGCTGGACGATCCCGGTATCGGCCTGACGGATGCCACGATGATACACACTGGCGTGCCGGACGAGGGGATCGGGTCGTTGGAAGATCATTACATCCAGCGCGAGGTAAACCTGAAGCGGGCGGAAAGCTGCTTATGGGGGGCGATGATCGGTCCCTTCGGCGGCTGTTGGGCCATGCGCTCCGAAGCTTTCAAACCGGTACCGGACACCTATCTGGTCGACGACTTTTACCTCTGCATGGCCGCTTACGAAGCCGGCTGGCGGGGCGTCTCCGCCCCGCGCGCCTTGGCTTACGAAGGCGTGGGTCTTTACCTTAACGACGAATTCCGTAGAAAGCGTCGGATCGGGGCGGGCAACTGGCAAAACCTGGTGCGCTTCCGGCGCCTGTGGTGGCCGCCCGGTCGGGACGGCCTGTCCTATGCTTTGTTTAGCCATAAGGTGCTGCGGTGGCTGACCCCCTTGCTGCTCTTGGTGGGCGGTGTCAGCCTGGCCGGGTTGATGATTCTGGCGGGCAACTATTGGACCGTACTGGCGTTTCTGCTCCTGATGGGGACAATTTGCGCCCTCAGCCCGGCGGTGCGGTACTTTGCGGCTATGAACGTGGCCCTGCTGCTCGGAACGGTCGATTATCTAAAAGGAATCAAAACGAATGTCTGGCAACCCTCTCACCGAAACCAAGACAACGGCTGACAGCGGGATCCGCTCGCGGCTGAATACCATCGAAGAAGCCGTTGCCGACATACGCGCCGGTAAGGTGATCATCGTGGTCGACGACGAGGATCGCGAGAACGAAGGCGACTTCGTATGCGCCGCCGAGCGCGTAACGCCGGAGATCATCACCTTCATGGCCACCCACGGTCGCGGACTGATCTGCACGCCCATTGAGGAGCAGCGCGCGGACGACCTCGATCTGCCCATGATGGTCAATACCAATACGGATATTCACGAAACGGCCTTTTCCATCAGCATCGACCTGATCGGCCACGGCTGTACCACCGGTATCAGTAGTTACGATCGCGCGACCTGCATTCGCCGGTTAACCGAGCGAAGCGCGCGACCGTCTGATTTTGCGCGCCCGGGACATGTCTTTCCCCTGCGTGCGGTCAAGGGTGGCGTCCTGCGCCGGACCGGCCACACGGAAGCAGCCGTCGATCTGGCCCGGATGGCCAATCTCTACCCCGCCGGCGTCGTAGTGGAAATTCTGAAACCGGATGGGAATATGGCCCGGCTCCCCGAACTACTCGACATTGCCGAGCGCCACGACCTGAAGATCATCACCATTGAAGATCTGGTGGCTTACCGGCTGCGTACCGAACGGCTGGTAGAATGCGAATTCAGCATGGACCTCGATACCCGCTACGGTCCGTTTCGCCTGCATGCCTATCGGCAGACCACGAATGAAGACGTACACCTGGCGCTCACCCACGGCGAGTGGCAGATCGATGAGCCGGTCCTGACCCGCGTCCACAGTAGCACGAGCTCACGTGACTTATTACACTCTTTGCTAAGTGGTTACAGTACCGGACTGCACGGCCCCCTTGAAAAAATTACCGAAGCTGGTAAAGGGGTACTGTTGTTCATGCGACCCCACCAGGACGCCAACGATATTATTGCCGGCTTACGGCTCCTCAAATCTCGCATGCAGGACGGCAAGGCCGTCCGTCCGCCCGAACCCCGCAGCGAGGAGCAGCGTGACTTCGGTATCGGCGCGCAGATTCTGCGTGACCTGCGCGTTTCCAAACTCAAGGTCCTCTCCAACGCGCCCAAACAGCGCGTCGGCCTGGAAGGCTACGGACTGGAGATCGTCGAGTTCGTTTCCATGTAGAAGAAGCGCTCAGGTTTGTTCCGTACGGTCCATTAAAAGTCAATAACGCATACGATGCACTGCTTGCTACTTTTGTAGCATGACAATACGCGCGCGTCAAATTTGGCATACGATGCCGGACCTCGACTAGCGAAGGGGAGCAGTGCGGGCCTACGTTTGGGGCATCAACGGGGAATATCCTCCCGGGATTCACCAAACAATCGTACACATGAACCGCAATGACTTTTTGCGCGCCGGTCTGGCCTCTGCCGCCGGATTTACCGTAGGCCCCCTGGCCGCCAATATTTCCATTCCCCCTACGGGAATCGGCACATTGCCCTCCAAGATAATCTCGAGCGGCAACGGTACCCGACATAACGTTCTGGGCTCCGTAATGACCGTTAAGCTGACCGGTGAGGATACCTACGGCCTGCTTACCCTGATCGAGGATCTCAATCAGCCAGGAGTAGGCATCCCAATGCATGTCCATACCCGGGAAGATGAAGTATTCCGGGTACTGGAAGGCGAGGTAGAATTCGTTCTGGGTGAGGAGACGCTTATCCTTGGAGTCGGTGATGTAGCCTTTGCGCCCCGCAACATACCGCATAGCTGGCGCGTCGTAGGCGACCGACCGGCACGGAGTATCATGCTGGCTAACCCCGCTGGGATCGAGAACATGTTCGCTCAACTCGGTCAATTGCCCGTGGGACCTCCCGATCTGGCGAAAGTGGCCGAGATCTGCGGTCGCTACGGTATCTCCTTCGTCTAATCCCTTGCACTTCCTCCGCTATGAATTGCTTTTCGCTTCGTCCCTTAATCGGGGCCTCGTCGCTCTTTACCCTATGCTTACTCCTCCTCCCATCATGTGGCGATGATGACGACAGTGCCGCCACTCCCATCACCCTTTCAGGGGAGGAAATCATCGTCGGCGACGGGCTTGCCTGGACCGAAGTTACCTTGTCCGCCAACGGCGAACCCACGGAAGTTGCGGTCGTCTTCACCGAGGGTGCGTTGGAAAATCTGCCAACGGGATCCCCCCACGCGCACGAGTTCCTGCTACCGCTGCCCGCCCGGGCTGTCGTGCCCCCATACACCCACGCGACTCTCGACTAGAACCAGCACGGTCACGCTCCCCCCGGGGTGTACGACGTTCCACACTTTGACATTCACTTCTACTTTATATCGGAAGCCGAACGCAACCTGATCGGACCCTACGACACCATGGAGTTCAATCGCCCACTACCGGCCGTCCAACTTCCCGAGATGTACATCGAAACACCGGGCGGCGTCCCGCGCATGGGTGCTCACGTAGTCGACGCGATTAGTCCGGAAGTCAATGGCACGGGCCCCTTCACCCACACCTTCATCTTTGGCAAGTACAACGGACAACTGAACTTCCTCGAGCCTATGGCGGCGGAAAGCTGGTTACGCACCTTTCCCGATGTGTACGTGCCTATCCGTCAACCCCAGACATACGGGTTATCCGGCTATTTTCCGGAGGCTTACGTAATCCAGTTTGCAGAGGAAGATAGATCGTTCCGGGTTGGGTTACGTGACTTCGTTCTCCGATAAGTCAACTTCTATACCGAGAAGATTTCATGCTGATGCTTTGGGCCCGGCGGTACGCCTATTGGCACCGCCGGGCCACTTGTAGGTATGCGTTCCCGGACAGTGTGCGAACATGTACTATCTTAACCCTACGCTCACCAGTGATGCATACTGTTCACGCAAGTCGAAAGGATCGTCTCGTAACCATTTCCCCGGGTTCGAAGACGGAAGCCCGCGTCGGTAAATTCTCACACCGGTCCGCGTGGTTATGGATTTTACTGATCCAGTTACATTCACCCCTGTTCGCCCAGGAAACCTACACCCTCGACCCTCAGTATCCGGTGCATCCCCTTGATGATTACCTGGAAATATTACCGAGCCCGGAAGGAAATCTTACCACACACCAGCTGATTCAGGATACTACCCTACCGTGGTTTCCGCTCCGGGAACTCGAGGGGTGGGCGGACTATGACCAGGTCTACTACGCCCGGCTTTATCTGCGGGTAACCGATACGCTGGCTGGCTGGCAACTGCAACTCGAGGACAGGCTCTTCGATGATACGGCCTGGATTCGCGGGAACGGACGAGTCGACGTCTGGGCGATGCTAGGCAACCGTTTGCTGTGGCACCGCGTAACGGGGGCCGATTTGGCCCCATCCCAGCGGGACCTGACCGGCCGTCGACAGTACGATAGGGTTCGTCTGGACTCACCGGCAGACACCCTGATACAGCTGTATTTACGTATTGAGGGAAATAGCTACGGCATCTTTCCATTTTTCAACGTCGTAGCCCGTGCAAGCGGCTTTCAGGAGTATCAGCCCTATTTGCCGGTAGGCAACTTTTTTAACACCTTCCTTTTCGGCGTAACCTTTATCATTCTAGTGTACCACTTGCTGTTGTTTGCCTTCCTCGGCGAACCCGTATACGGCTGGTATTCGCTTTGGTTATTATTCTGCACGCTGACACAGGGAATGACCATCGGTCTAGAGCCGGCCTTTTGGTTAGGGTTGAACGGAACGGATGGACGTCTAATCTTGTGGCTCATTATTCCCAATGGGATGCTTTTTACCTTTTGGCTTTTTGGAAGGGCATTTCTGGAATCAAAACGCTTGTATCCCAACCTTGATAAACTAATTCTAACCCAGCCTTTGCTGATGGTCCTGGTTATTGTCGGCGGGATAGTCTACCTACAGGTAGCCAGGCCCAATGTCTTCATGACGATTTTCGGCTGGCATTACGAGGCGCTTGGTCTTTTCGCGGTCTGCGGGATCGGAATCGCGATTGCCCTACTCATCAAACCAAAACCCCTGGCAAAAATTTTTGGTGCGGGCGCGGTGTTGGGATGTGCCACTATTCTCGTTGGTGTCTTATGGTCCTTGCGCCTGATCCGGGTCCCGATCGATCCTTATGCCCTCTCCATCATTCTACAGATTCTGGTGTATTCGCTGGGCCTCGCCTACCGTCGCTACCGGCAACGGATCGAACAGCGAGCCGCGGAACTTCTAGCCCTGAGCGATCGTAACGAGGTGGCCCGCATGAAAGACCTGGAAGAAGTGAAAGCCCGTTTCTTTGCCAATGTCAGTCATGAATTCCGCACGCCGCTGACGCTGATCTCCGGGCCGCTGGAAATGGCCTGCGACCGCAGGGAATCGGAACCACGCAACGGGCCGGTGGCGCTGTCGGGAAGGGAAGTGGAAATCATGCATTCCGGTGTGGATCGCCTACGCAAACTAGTGGAGCAATTGCTGTCCCTGAGCCGGTTGGAAAGCGGTATGGTTTTCCTGAAACTTCGCCGCGGTGGCCTGGTAGGGTACGTTCGCAAACTGGCCCTGTCCTTTTCCAGCCTCGCCGAACAGAATAACGTCAGCCTCGATACCTGCTTTCCCGACGAAAGACAGGATGCCTTCTACGATGCCGATAAGCTGGAAACCGTATTCGTCAACCTGCTCGCCAATGCCATTAAATACGCACCCGAACGGGGAAGGGTCTCCGTCCGCATGAGTATCGAGGCGGAATACTACATCATAGAGGTTACGGACGACGGTCCCGGCATTCCCGCCGCTGACCTCGGACTCATCTTCGATCGGTTTTACCGGGTCGAGGGAACGGGAGAGGAAGGGTCAGGTATCGGCCTTGCCCTAACCAAGGAGCTGGTAGACGCCTACGGAGGGACGATCTCCGTCAGAAGTGAAGTCGGCAAGGGCACCACTTTCCGACTGCGCCTGCCGTTTGCCCTGGCAAAACTTCCGCAATCCGTGATGGCCGCGGAGTTCGAAAGTGGGAGCCCGGTTACGAAAACCGTAACCCCCGGCCCGCTCCCAACTCACCGGAAGGTCCAACCGCCGGGTGAAGTGCTTCGTCACGACACCATGGTACTCATCGTCGAGGACAGCGAGGATCTGCGCGATTTTATCGGGAGCACCCTTTTTGATGCCCATCGGATACTGTACGCATCCGACGGGGACGCCGGTGAGCGGATGGCCCTGGAACACCTTCCGGATCTAATCGTCAGCGACATAATGATGCCCGGCAAGGATGGCTACGCGCTGTGCCATTCTCTCAAGCGAAATCCCAAAACCAGCCATATCCCCATCATCCTGCTGACCGCCAAGGCCGGGCAGGATTCGACGATAGCGGGCCTTAATCTGGGCGCGGATGATTACCTCACTAAACCATTCAATCCGAAAGAATTACGATTAAGGGTAAAGAATTTGCTAGATGCCCGGGAACGGCTCTGGAAACACTTCACCAAGCTCGATCTCTCCCTGCTGCCGGATTTCGACCGGCGATCCATTGAGGATCAGTTCGTTCAGCAGGTAGTCGGGTATATTAAGGAGCATCTTGCTGAGGAAAGCCTATCCGTCGATTTTCTCTCCCGGCAGGTGGGTTATAGCCGGTCGCAACTCACTCGTAAACTGAAGGCGCTCACCGGCAAAACTCCCAACAAGCTGATCAATGAGATGCGGTTACACGAAGCCTTTCGCCTACTGGAGAAACGGGCGGGAACCGTATCCGAAATTGCCTATGCCGTTGGCTATACCAACCTGTCCTACTTTGCCAAGAATTTTCGGGGGCACTTTGGCAGTCTACCGAGCGAAGTACTGGAAACCTCCGGGCAATAAGGTATTCCGCTTTCTAATCCATTCTATCCGGTCCTTATCTGGCAATAACCGAACAATGTATATTTGTCGCAAATTGCATAGGCATGGGAAGAGCATTTGAATACCGTAAAGCCAGAAAGATGAAGCGCTGGGCCGGCATGGCCAAAGCCTTCACGAAAGTTACCCGCGAGATTAACATCGCCATCAAGGAGGGCGGCGCCGATCCGGACTATAATCCCCGTCTCCGCCTGGCCATCGCGAATGCCAAGGCAGTCAACATGCCCAAGGCCAACGTGGATGCCGCCATCAAGCGCGCCACGGACAAGGACGCGGCGGATTACGATGAGGTCAGCTTCGAAGGCTACGCACCGCACGGCGTTGCCGTCTTTGTAGACGCGACCACGGACAATAACAACCGCACCGTCGCCAATATTCGCCACGTCTTCAGCAAGTACGGCGGTAACCTCGGCGTCAATGGTTCGGTCGACTATATGTTTGAGCGCAAGGGGCAATTCCGCGTGAAGCGGGATGCCCTGAAGGGTGACCTGGAGGAAATTGAACTGGAGTTGATCGATGCCGGACTGGAAAGCATCGAGCAGGAAGAAGACGAACTGGTCTTCTACACCGCCTTCGAAGACTTCGGAAGCTTTCAAACCGAACTGGAGGAGCGCAAAATCAACGTAGATAATGCCGAACTCGTCCGCATACCCACCCACACTAAAACCCTATCCGACACGGAAGCGGAAGCGGTCATCAAACTCATCGACATGCTCGAGGAAGACGACGACGTAGCCAACGTTTTCCATACGATGGATGAAACCGAATAATGACCGTTCCACTACCCGCCCACCTCACCGAATACCTCACCAATGAATTTAACAGCACACCGGCGGAATGGAGGTTTTGTCTGCGGTCACCGGGTCGGGTCAATATCATCGGCGAGCACATTGATTATACGGGTGGCTTGGTGATGCCCGCTGCCATCAATTTCGCGATTTACTTCCTCGCCCGAACGATCGAGGCACCGGAATGGCGGCTGCACGCCGTAGATCTGAACGAGCAGATTACCCTTCCCCTGCCCCTAGGCGGTCGAACCGGGACGCTCTGGGCCGATTACCTCGCCGGGATCGGCGTACAATACCAGGATCAGGGGCAATTTCTTCCCGGACTGGAAATCGTTTTTGGAGGCGATCTTCCCCGCGGTTCGGGCATGAGTAGTTCGGCAGCGCTCGAAGGGGGCATGGCTTTCCTCCTGAATGAATTACTGAACACCAAGCTCAGTCGGCCCGCGCTAGCGGCGCTCTGCAAGCGATCCAGCAATACCTACCTGGGTATTCCCTCCGGTATAATGGACCAGTTCGCCAGCCTGAACGGCTCGACAGCCGGACCCATCATCCTGAACTGCCAAACACTGTCGTCGGAGCCCGTTAAGAACGCCCTGGATGGTTACGGTTTCCTGCTGGTGAACTCCATGGTATCCCATAACCTGAGCGACGGGGCTTACGGCCAACGGGTTGCGGAATGTCAGCAGGCCCTTGAGGTCATCCAATCCGAATTTCCCCGGGTAACCCACCTGAGTGCTACCCTACCCGACCAGCTTCAGTCGGTCAGCGAGCGCCTGGACGACACGGTGCGCAAACGCGCTACCTACGTGGTGGAGGAGAATCGACGCGTAGGACGGGCGGTCATGGCCCTGGAGGCCGGTAGCAGCACGGAAATGGGTAATCTCCTGAATGCGACCCACGCCGGTCTACGCGATCTCTACGAGGTGAGTTGCGCGGAAGTCGACTTCCTGCAATCGTTCGCCCAAGACTATTCCGGAGTTGCCGGTGCGAGGATCATGGGTGGTGGTTTCGGCGGCTGTACGATCAACCTCATCCGCAACGACCGCGTGCAGGATTTCACCCGCGACGTAAAAGAAGCGTACGACGAGAGATTCGGAATTACGGCCGAGTGCTACCCGGTCGTGCTCAGCGGAGGAACTGACTTTATTTAAAGGACCTTCTGTAAGGCCTGTTCAATGGCGGAAGCTCCCCTCAGTCCGACCTCGGCAATGTTTCCCTCGCGGTCAATCAGGAAGGTGGCCGGGATAGCCCGTACCCCGTACTTAGCGGTGGCATCGCTACTCCATTTCCGTAATTCGCTGCCGTGATTATCCCAGGTCAAGCCATCCTGTTCGATCGCCGCTACCCACTTCTGCCGCTGATTCTCGCGCGCGGTTTCCAGTTGCTCCGGGGTGAGCCGTTGCGCCTGCCGGTCATCGATACCGTCCAGACTGACACTGAAGATCGTGAAGCCCTGGTCTTTGTAGCGATTGTACACTTTGACAACGTTCGGATTCTCCCGCCGGCACGGACCGCACCAGGCCGCCCAGAAGTCCAGCAGCACCACCTGACCGCGAAGATCGGATAGCGTCACCGTTTCCCCGTCCGGATCGGTTAGCGTCAGATCCGGAGCGGGTTTACCCGGTTGAATCTGCTCCTGGCTCTTTTGAAAGTTGACCTGTTGGCGGACCTGGTCGACGTACTGTGCGTAGGTCATTCGGTTGGGGTCGTCCGGCGCCAGGCGGGCAAGAACCCGCTCGTGTATCGGCAGGCCCTGTTCCCCCGCGCGTAGCAAACTGTTGAAGGTCACGTAGGCGGCTACGTAGTCATTCTCTATGCCGTCGATTTTGTCTTCCAGTGCTTCCAGCCCACGGACCTCCGCTATTTGGCGAACGGTTTCGACGGTTTCTTCCGCGCTCTCGGATCCGGTGACGGAGAAATCATAACTGCCAAATGTGCCGAGTTCGCCGTCGATCTCTACCTGGTTGTCATCGCTGCTCAGCGCGAGCGTAGCCTTCTGCGCCCCCACCCGCACCTGGTACAGTCCGTCTCTCAGGGGCTCGGCGAATTCGAAGGTGAAATCGCCATTCTGATCGATGGAGGCACTTTTCAGCATTTCTTTCTCCCCGCCAAGAACGATCCGGTCCAGGTTAGCCGACAGTCCGGCGGCGTCGGCGAGGTGTACGTCGATCGTCAGACCGCCATCGGTTTCCGAGGCGCAGGCGGAAAACAGAACCAGGAGACAACTGAAGACAAGGTACCGCATGGCAAAGGGTTTGTTAGAAAAAGCGTAGTTGCCCGGCTTAGTTGAATTATCCCTCCAGGATAGTAGCCAGGGTGTCGTTGTGGCGCATCTCCCAGGCGATCAGGTTCCCCCAGTCCTCCCCGTCTACCGTAAAGTCGTCGCCCTCCACGCGTCCGAGCACGCGGAAGCCGACACCGTGGTGGTGCAGCAGTTCCTCCAACTCTCCGGTCTGCGATTCGTCGGCGGTCACGACCACGCGGCCCTGCGCTTCGCCGAATAAGAAGGCATCCTTGCGGATCTGCTCGTCCGTTTCGATGGAGAATCCGTGTCCACCGGCAATGGCGGATTCGGCTAGCGACTGGAATAACCCGCCGTCGCTTACGTCGTGGGCACTCTTGACGTGCTGACCGCGGATGGCCTCCAGGATGGCGGCGTGTAGTTTCTGCTCCTGCTCCAGATCGAAATAAGGAACCGAACTGTACTCGATGTCGTGTATCGCCCGCAGGTATTCGGAAGACCCCAGGTCTTCTTTGCTATCGCCGACCAGATAGATGACGTCGTCCTGCTCCTTGAAGTCCAGCGACATGGTCCGCTTGATGTTGTCGACAATTCCGAGCATGCCGATCGTCGGCGTCGGGTACACCGGCTCGATCCGTCCACCTTCGTACTGCGACTGATTATAGAAACTGACATTCCCGCCGGTAACGGGCGTATTAAAGGCCCGGCAGGCCTCACCCATTCCCTTGATCGCGTTTACGAACTGGTAGAATGCCTCGGGATTGTAGGGGTTGCCGAAGTTCAGGCAGTTGGTGATGGCTACCGGCTCGCCGCCCGAGCAGACGATATTACGGGCAGCCTCGGCTACCGCGATCATGGTACCCACGTAGGGGTCGGCGTAGACGTAAGCGCTGTTGCAGTCCGTCGTCACGGCCAGGGCCTTGTCGGTCCCCTTCAGGCGCACCAGTCCGGCGTCGGAGGGGTTGACCTCCGTGACGCTGTTGGTACGTACCGTACCGTCGTACTGATCCGTGATCCAGTGCTTGCTCACCAGGCTCGGCGCTTTAAACAATTTTTCGGCGACGGAGCGCAGGTCAGAAGGAACTTCAACGTCATCTATGTTGAATGCTTCGACTCGGTCAAGGTAAGCCGGACGGCGCGTCTCCCGCTCGTAAACGGGTGCGCCCCCGCCAAGGACGAGGGGCTCGCTCGGAACGTCGGCAACCAGTTCACCGTCGGCGTAGAATTCCAGTCGGCCGGTGTCGGTTACCTCCCCGATTTGCTCGCACTCCAGGTCCCATTTGTCGAATACGGCCAGTAGCTCGGACTCCCGCCCCTTTTCACAGACGATCAGCATCCGTTCCTGGCTCTCGCTGAGGAGGATTTCCCAGGGTTTCATGTCAGCCTGTCGCGTGGGCACCTTATCCAGGTCGATGCGCATGCCCGTCCCGGACTTGGCGCTCATCTCCGATGTGGAGCACGTAATACCCGCCGCGCCCATATCCTGCATTCCGACCACGGCCCCCGTGGCGATGACTTCGAGACTGGCTTCCAGCAATAACTTTTCCTGGAAGGGATCCCCTACCTGGACGGCCGGCAGGTCATCGGCACTGTCTTCGGTCAGGTCGGCAGATGCGAAGGTGGCTCCGTGGATGCCGTCCTTACCGGTAGCGGACCCTACGATAAAAACCGGATTGCCCGGCCCGTCGGCGGACGCGGAAACCGTCTCGCCTACTTTCACTACGCCGACCGACATGGCGTTAACGAGGATGTTTTGGTTGTAACTGGGGTGGAAATACACCTCGCCGCCCACGACGGGGACGCCGAAGCAATTGCCGTAATCACCGATACCCTTGACCACTCCGGCGACCAGGTGCTTGGTGTGTGCCAGGGAAGGATCACCGAAGCGCAGACTATTGAGGGAGGCAATCGGGCGTGCACCCATGGTAAAGATATCCCGGTGGATGCCCCCCACCCCGGTAGCCGCGCCCTGATAGGGTTCGATGGCGGACGGGTGGTTATGACTCTCGATCTTAAAGGCGCAGGCCAAACCGGCTCCGATATCCACCAGCCCGGCATTTTCCTCACCGGCACCGACTAACAGCCGCTCGCCATCCCGGGGCAGCGTCTTCAGCCACATGATGGAGTTTTTGTAGGAGCAGTGCTCGGACCACATCACCGAAAAGATGCTCAACTCATTAAAATTCGGAGTACGTCCCATGATCTCCACGATCCGGTCATACTCTTCGGCGGTAAGTCCTAAATTCTTTGCAACGTCGACATCAACGGTGATTGCGTTCTCGGTGGCCATACGGGGGGGTTGATTAAGGGCCCAAAAGTAGGCAAAATCGGTAAGCTGGCAGCCGGCTGCTTCGATGTGTATACTCGCCGCATTGTCACCTGCCGGCGGCGTATCTGTCCACCTTCTGACATTTTGACGCCCGGCGCGGGCTGGCATGGAGTTCGTAGCGACTTGGGTGTGGTCGTCAGTACGGCCACAGAGAACAAACCAATTATTTCAATCAAAACATACCATACATGAAGCCGATCAACGATCGAGTAGTGGTCAAGCCCGCTCCCGCAGAAGAAAAAACCAGCGGGGGCATCATCGTCCCCGATACCGCCAAGGAGAAGCCCCAGCGCGGCGAAGTTATCGCCGTCGGACCGGGAAAAGAGGGTAACGCCATGACCGTAAGCGTAGGCGACATTGTCCTTTATGGCAAGTACGCCGGCCAGGAGCTCAAGCACGACGGTCAGGACCTGCTCATCATGCGGGAGGACGACATCCTGGTTATCCTTTAGGGTAGCCACCAGCAATTGCATTTAACCACCATAAAATATTAAACAACTATGGCTAAGGATATTAGCTTTGATCGCGTAGCCCGCGAAAAATTGCGGAGTGGCGTTGACGCCCTCGCGAACGCCGTAAAAGTGACCCTCGGACCGAAGGGACGCAACGTCGTTATTCAAAAATCATTCGGTGCCCCGCAGGTCACCAAAGACGGTGTAACCGTCGCTAAGGAAGTCGAACTGGAAGACCCGGTCGCCAATATGGGCGCCCAGATGGTCAAAGAAGTTGCCAGCAAGACCGCCGATATCGCCGGTGACGGTACGACCACCGCTACGGTACTGGCCCAGGCCATGATCCAAGCCGGACTGAAAAACGTAACCGCCGGTGCCAACCCGATGGACCTCAAGCGTGGTATCGACCTCGCTACCAAGAAGGTCATCGAGCACCTGAAGACCCAGAGTGAAGTTGTCGGGGATGACTTCGGCAAGATCCAGCAGGTAGCTGCTATCTCGGCCAACAACGACAACGAGATCGGTAGCCTGATCGCCGACGCCATGAAGCGCGTCAGCAAAGACGGTGTCATTACCGTAGAAGAGGCTAAGGGTACCGATACCTACGTCGATGAGGTAATGGGTATGCAGTTTGACCGCGGATACCTGAGCCCCTACTTCGTCACCGATACGGAGAACATGACCACCGAGTATGAAAATCCCTACGTGCTGATCCACGACAAGAAGATCAGCAACATGCAGGATATCGTACCCATCCTCGAGCAGGTAATCCAAAGCGGTCGCCCGCTGCTGATCATCGCCGAGGACATTGAAAGCCAGGCACTTGGTGTCTTGGTTGTCAACCGTCTCCGCGCCCAGCTAAAGGTCGTTGCCGTTAAGGCTCCCGGTTTCGGTGACCGTCGCAAAGCCATGTTGGAAGATATCGCCGTTCTGACCGGTGGTACCGTCATCAGCGAAGAGAAGGGCTACAAGCTCGACCAAACCTCGCTCGACCTGCTCGGTTCCGCGGAGAAGATCACCGTCGACAAGGACAACACCACCATCGTAAACGGTGCCGGTTCTGACGATCAGATCAACAACCGTGTTAATCAGATCAAGCAGCAGATCGAAACTACTACTTCCGACTACGATCGTGAGAAGCTCCAGGAGCGTCTGGCAAAGTTGGCCGGTGGTGTAGCCGTACTCTACGTCGGTGCCGCTACCGAAGTGGAAATGAAGGAGAAGAAAGACCGCGTCGATGACGCCCTTCACGCTACCCGTGCCGCCGTCGAGGAAGGCATCGTGGCCGGTGGTGGCGTCGCCCTTGTCCGTGCCATCGATAGTCTGGACGGTCTGGAAGGCGAGAACGAAGACCAGAAGATCGGTATCGCGATCGTCCGCAAGGCGCTGGAAGCTCCCCTCCGTACCATCGTCGACAACGCAGGCGTGGAAGGTAGCGTAGTGCTGCAGAGCGTACGTACCAACACCGGCAGCTACGGCTACAACGCCCGCACCGGTGAGTACGAAGACCTGAAAGCGGCCGGTGTGATCGACCCCACCAAGGTGACACGTATCGCTCTCGAGAACGCTAGCTCGATTGCCGGAATGGTCCTGACGACCGAGTGTGTCATCAACGACATGCCCGAGCCCGAAGGTGCTATGGGCGGCCACTCCCACGGTGGAGGCGGCATGCCCGGCGGCATGGGCGGTATGATGTAGACCATCCGCAACTGTTATGGAAAACCCCGGTTGGCACGCGCCGCCGGGGTTTTTCGTTAACAGCCAAAGCGCTGGAACGTAAACCTATTCACGGCAATACTTCTTTGAATATCAATGGAACTACAAGAGGGAAAAGAGAAATTTATAGAGGCGTGGGGAACGCTTGGTAGTTCGTGGGGGGTCACCCGTACGATGGCGCAGATACACGCCCTTTTGCTCGTCGCCAACGAACCCCTTAGCACGGACGATATTATGGAGCAACTCCAAATCAGCCGGGGGAACGTGAATACGAATACCCGTATGCTGCTGGAATGGGGGCTTGCCCACAAAAAGCTTATCCCCGGCGAACGCAAGGAATTCTTTATCGGTGAAAAGGATATGTCCAAGGTGGTGAAAAACATCATCATTGCCCGCAAAAAGCGGGAGTTAGAACCTATGCTCCATCTGCTCGACGATCTCACCGGGGTCGAGGGCAAATCGGAGGAGGCGGAAGAATTCCGCACCGTGGTCAAGGACCTGAAGCTATACAGTCATAAGGCTGATTCGGCCCTGGCAGCCCTGGTTAAGGTGGACAGCAACTGGTTTTTCTCCACCTTTCTGACGATGATCAAGTAATCGCGGCTCCGCTTACTCTGCAAGCGGTTCGATTATCATCCATCCACCACGCTCCTCATTGGACTGCAGCGTAAAGCTTCGGTCGTAAGGGGGATAAAGAATTTCCGAACGCTGCGTACCCAGGTATCCAACCACCGTGACGCGACGGGCGATCTGGCTACTGTCCAGCAGGTTCAGTTGTACCGCTCCGTTACCAGCCACATAGACAAGGTAATTTTGCAGGGAGTCTACCGCCGCGAGCGAGCCCACCGGACGGGAAGTGCCCAGAATACGGTCGTCCGTCCGGAGATCCCAAAAATTGAGGTGCCGCTCTACCGTGCGGATGGCCCGGAAGCTATTCAGTGCGGATTGTACCGGCTGACGGTAACCCACAGCCGGCTGACCCGCTAACACCGCCGCGTTAAAGGAAGCAATGCTCCCCATGCTACGGAAGTCGTACTTCCCCCCTACCGTATCCACTAGGATTCCCAACTCATTGCTTAAGGCCAGGTAATCCTTGACCCGGGTGGTAGATAAATCCCTGGTTGGGAGCCCCAGGTAATTCCCACCGCTGGCGGCCATTTGCTTGATGAGTTCCCTGACGGCCACGCTATCGATCGGTTGTCCGTGCAGATCAAAGCCCAGGAGTAAGGTGGGCTTGTCATTTAGAGCGTAGTAAGTGGAATCGACGGACCATCTTTCGGCCACGATAAGTTCGGCGGTTACCATCTCACCGGAGGAATCTGTGCACCGGCTTAGCAGGAATAGAAAGGATGTACACCACAAAATGAGTCCTAATAGTCTCACGAATGCGAAAGAGTATGGTAAATGGATCAGCGCTTGCGCAACCTCCACCCTAAAGCGACGTTAGCGGTCTAAGAGTTTAATTCAATACACCCGATTGGTCGGGAGGCGGGCTATTTGTAACCGACCGACCGGCCACGAGACTACTTTTGTAGCTGTTATCGGCCATAGAGATATTTGATCGGGCCGATAATATGATTGAAGGTAAGCCACCAACAAGAGCCAAGCTAAGTTTTATGTCAGGAAGAAGCATCGTCGTTGCCGTAGGAGGAAGCAGTGGATCTTTGTATGCCAAGGTTCTATTTGATCGGCTTAAGGAAATAGAATCAAAATGGGAAAATGTTGGAGTAGTACTTACTGAAAACGGTAAGTACAATTGGAAATTTGAGCTGGGAAACGATGATTGGCAGCATTATCCATTCGATTACTATGGGCAGCGGGATTTCATGGCACCCTTCGCATCCGGAAGTGCGCGGTACGACACCATGATTGTTTGCCCCTGTAGTATGGGCTTGATGGCCAGAATTTCAGCCGGAATATCGAATGATCTGATTACCCGCGCCGCCGATGTCATTCTAAAGGAAAGAAGACGGCTGATCGTGGTGCCGCGGGAAGCCCCTTACAGCCTCATCCACCTGAAAAATATGACGGCGATCACCGAGGCCGGTGGTGTAATCTGTCCCGCCGTTCCCTCCTTTTATAGTAACGTGCAGACACCGGAAGACATCGTCCGCACCATTGTGGACCGCGTGCTCGATCTGGCGGGTTTCGATCTCGACGATACGTACCGCTGGGGAGAAGACCTGACAACCGAAGGGACGGACTGACCACCTCGTAAAAGAAGTTATGACTGATTCGATGAAGCTCGCCTTTCCTACCCTCGCGGGCCTGGAGGATGTATTAGCCCGGGAAATAAGCGCACTCGGGGCGACGGATGTAGAATCCGGACGTCGCGTGGTAACGGCGACCGGTGATATGGCGACCGTAATGCGGGCCAATCTCGAATTACGAACCGCGCTGCGCGTCCTCATTAATATGGACGAGTTTAGTGTGCGGAATGAACAGGAGCTGTACGACCGGCTGCGGGCCAACAATTGGCGCCAGTACCTGATGCCGGAGGGGACACTCATCGTGGACGTCGTCGATCCCGGACGCTGGTTCCGCAACACGCACTACATCGCCCAACTCACGAAGGACGCCATCGTCGATCAGTTTCGGGACAAGTACGGTACCCGACCCGGAGTCGATAAGAACAACCCCGATCTGCGTATCCACCTCCGCATTTCGGGACGCGGCCAGGTCCATCTCAGTGTCGATACCTCGGGAGACGGACTGCACCGACGCGGATACCGGCGCCGTACCGGAGAGGCACCGATCAACGAAGTACTGGCAGCTGGCTTGCTGCAAATGGCCGGATACACCGGTGACCAGGTTTTTGTCGATCCCATGTGCGGCAGCGGCACTTTCCTGGTAGAAGCCGCCACCCTGGCCACCCGCCGCCCCCCCGGATTATTGCGGGAGTTCGGATTCCAGCGCTGGCCGAATTTCGACCTCGCCGCCTACAGTGAAGTCAGACAGCACGCCCTCGATCAAATCCGCCCCGCCCCCTACCCTATCCTGGGCGCCGATATCGACGGCGTCGCCGTGGCCGTTGCGCGCGCCACCGTCGAGCGGGCGAAGATCGATGGGGCCGTGGAGTTGCGGGAGTCACCCTTCGGCCAGCTGTCTCCCCCTATGGGGCAGCACATAGCAGAGGCCGAGAAGATCCTCGTGACCAACCCGCCCTACGAGATGCGCATGGAAACGGGCGACATCGAGGGATTATACCAGGAAATCGGTGATACCCTCAAGACCAACTGGCCGGGATATACCGCCTGGATCATTTCCGCCAACCCGGATGCCATCAAATCGGTGGGCTTGCGCAGCAGCCGGAAAATACCCGTGATGAACGGACCGGTGGAAGCCCGCTTCGTGAAGTACCAGCTTTACCGGGGATCGAAGGATTAAACAGCTTCCCGATTTTCGGATCAGGTCTTTACCTGCGCCCCGCCGCCTAAATTTATGTAAGGGTTGCGGGGGGGAAATCAGTCGGATAGCTGGTCCCCGGCGCCTCATCCTGATGTCCCGACTTAACGGGACGCGTGAATCAAACCGCCGCCGACCACGTCGTCGCCTTCGTAGAAGACGGCGCTCTGACCGGGGGCTACTCCGCGGACGTCGGCGAAAAATTCGACCTCCATCCGATCCGGAGCGAATTGGGATACGTGACTGAGCGTACCGCGATCCTTGTAGCGGACCTTGGTGACCAACTCCATACCATCGGCGGGCAACTCGGCGTATTTCTGCAGCGTGGCGCCACCGACCATCATGCCGTTCTTGACCAGGGCATCGACGGGTCCGAGAGTGACGGTATTGGTGTCGGCATCGATTTTGGTGACGTACATGGGTTGCCCGAAGGCCTGCCCGAGGCCCTTGCGCTGCCCGATCGTATAGAAGGGATAGCCGTCGTGGGTACCGATCACCTCTCCCGAAGTGTCGACAAACTGTCCACCGGCCACCTGCCGTTCCAGCTCCGGTAGCCGCCGCTTGAGGAAACCGCGGTAGTCGTTGTCCGGGACGAAGCAGATCTCAAAGCTTTCGGACTTTTTGCTGAGTTCCTCGTAACCGAAGTCATAAGCCAGCTGGCGTACTTCCGGCTTGGTCATGTGACCGAGAGGGAAGCGGCTGCGTGCCATGCACTCCTGGCTGAGTCCCCAGAGTACGTAACTCTGATCTTTTTTGTCATCGGCACTCTTGCGCACGTGCCAGCGGCCGGCATCGGTCTGCCGCAGCTGGGCGTAGTGGCCCGTGGCGATGAACTCGCAGTCTATGGCATCGGCACGCTTCAGCAGGGCACTCCACTTGATGTGGGTGTTGCAGAGTACGCACGGATTGGGCGTCCGACCGGCCATGTACTCGTCTACGAAGTTGTCGATAACGTGATCGCCGAACTCGTCACGGATATCGATGATGAAGTGGGGGAAACCCATCTCGACCGCGACCGAGCGCGCGTCGTTGATGGAATCCAGGCTGCAACAGCCGGTTTCCTTCTTGCTACCGCCGCTGTTGGCGTAGTCCCAGGTTTTCATCGTGATGCCGACCACTTCGTAGCCCTGCTCGTGCAGGATCATGGCCGTTACGGTGCTGTCGATACCGCCGCTCATGGCGACGAGCACCCGTCCTAATTTGCTCATAATTATCGCTTTTCGCACGGGTTCAAGGGCCCGGCCAAAATCAGAGCAAAGGTAACGGTTTACGGCGCGGCGAAGTTGCTATATTTACCGCGATGCTCGGATTTACGTATTACCGACAGTTTGAGGAGATGGATTGCGGGGCGGCTTGTCTGCGCATGATCGCCCGGGCGCACGGTGAGGATTACGATCTGGAACAGATGCGGGAGCGGACCGGCCTAAGTCGCCAGGGCGTGAGTCTGCTGGGTATCAGTGAAGGGGCCGAGAGCATTGGTCTCCAATCCCTGGCCCTTCCGGTCAGCCTGCAGCAGATGGAGGAAGAAATCCCCCTCCCCTGCATCCTTCCCTGGAATGGCGATCACTTTGTCGTGCTGTATCGGGTTACGGACGGCATCTTCCACGTGGCCGATCCGGATCCAACCGTTGAAAAGGTAGAATACGATAGGATGCACTTCGTGGAAGGCTGGTCGACGGCCTTAACGGAGGATGGGCAGTACCAGGGAAATGTGCTCGTCCTGGAACCTACCCCGGCCTTCCGGCAGCGGGAGCGGGTCGGCAACGGCGAGAGTACGCTGCGGTACATTATGCAGTACGTGCTGAATTACGGCAGGCTGCTAACCAATGTAGGGATCGGACTGGTGTTGGGCTTGTTACTGCAGTTGGCGATGCCCTTCCTGCTCAAGAGCATGGTCGACTTCGGCATCGTGTTGAACGACCCAAACTTCGTCTGGTTGGTCGTAATCGCCCAAGGCGTTCTGATGCTCACGATGGTATTACTCGCCGCCTTCCGACAGTACGCAACCACTCACGTGGGAGCTCGGGTGGATGTCAGCCTGGTGAGTGATTACATTAGTAAACTGACGCGGCTACCGCTCGAGTTCTTCGATAGCCGCAGCCGAGGGGACATCTTTCAGCGACTGACGGATCACGAGCGACTGCGTGATTTCATGACCGGTACGAATGTATTGCGGGTATTCAACCTCCTCAATTTCGTGGCTTTCGCGACGATCCTGGCCTTCTGGAACCTGACCATCTTCCTGGTTTTTCTATTGGGTACCCTTTTGAGCTTCGGATGGGTTGCCTATCTGCAGCGATACCGCCGCGACCTGGACTTTCGGTTTTTTGAGGAATCCGCGAGAAACAAAGAGCAGTTGATGGAGATCATCGACGGCATCGAAGAGATCAAGCAGAACGATGCCGCTCGCCAAAAGCGCTGGGCCTGGGAGCGCAAACGCGCCTCCCTGTACCGCACCCAACTGCGGCTATCCAAACTGGAACAACTGCAGCGGACGGGCGGAACCGTATTCGACACCCTGAAGAACCTGAGCATCACCCTCATTGCCGCGCTTGCCGTAGTGGACGGCACGCTCAGCATCGGAGCCTTGGTGGCCATCCACTACATCCTGGCACAGCTGAATAGCCCAATTGAAGACCTCAGCGAGTTCTTCCGCGGCTACCAGGACAGTTCCATCAGTCTGGAACGCATGAACGAAATCTACCGCAAAGAGGACGAGTACGCCGGCACCGAAAAGCGACTGCACGTCATACCGGACGATGGCACACTACGGGTACGCAATCTTAATTTCCGGTACAGCGCCCCGGCGGCGGTACCGGTACTTGATGGCGTGAACGCCACCTTCCCCGCCGGCAAGGTGACGGCTATCGTAGGGGCATCGGGTAGCGGTAAGTCTACCCTACTCAAACTGTTGCTGGGCTTCTACCAGCCGGAAAGTGGTGAGGTGCTCGTGGGCGAAACCAATCTGCAACGCATCGATGCGACCTTCTGGCGCCGCAACATTGGCGTGGTGAGTCAGGACGGCTTCATTTTTAGCGACACCGTGGCCCGTAACATCGTTCTCGGTGACGAGGCCGTTGATGAGCACCGGCTCCTTCGCGCGGTACAGGTCGCGCAGATCGCGCGGATCATCGAACGGCTGCCGGAGGGTTATCAGACCCGTATAGGCTCGAGTGGACTGAGCCTGAGTAAGGGAGAGCAACAGCGCATCCTGCTGGCGCGGGCGATCTACCATCAGCCGCGTTACGTCTTCCTGGACGAGCCGACCAGCGGGCTGGATGCCTTCACCGAGGTAACCATTATGGACAATCTCTTCGAGCACCTCAGCGGATCCACTATCGTGATCGTTGCCCACCGATATTCCACCTTCGAGCAAGCCGACCACATCATCGTGGTCGAGGAGGGTAAGATAGTAGAGCACGGCAGCCACAAGAAACTGATGGAAAAGCGGGACAACTATTTCCGCCTCGTCAAGAATCAAACCCTGCTCGGTAGCTAGCCATGCGTGTACAACGGTCACAGGAGGTGGAGGAAATCATCGGCACCCCGGCAAGTTGGCTGACGCGCAACGGCACCTGGGTACTGGCGGCAGTGACCCTGTCGCTGACGCTGCTCGCTTCCTTCTACAGCTACCCCACCACCGTGTCCGGTGATCTTCTTCTAACCACGGTGGATCCACCCCGCCAACTCGCGGCCCGACAAGACATTGAAATCCAGCGGGTACTCGTTGCCGACGGCGAAGAAGTAGAGGCCGGACAATTTATATTAGTCGCCAAGCAGGGATCCGTGAAGTGGGAACATGTGCAGTACGTGGACGAACAGCTGATTGCCATCGACAGCGCTAGAGCCGATAACTTGGTCGACCTCAAGATACCTACTACCTTGACATTAGGAAGTTTACAAGATGCCGTTTACACCTTCTTAGACCGCCAGGAGCTGTACCGCAGCCTCCGGGGTCGGCGCCTCGAGCAGTACACGACGCGGGAGTTACAGGAAAAAATTACCACGGCCGATCGCAGCGTGGAGAGCATGCAAGCCGAAGGGGAAGAACTGCAACGCAGCCTGGAATTGGCGCGTGCCCAGCTCGAGCAGGAGGAAGGACTTGCCACCAATGGCACCCGCTATACCGAGCGGATCAACGCCGCCCGCCGCCGTGCGGAAAGGGCGGAGGAAGCTTTGCAAAGTCACTACGCGAATTTGCGGGCCGCCCGTTTCGAGATCGAAATGATGCGGAACCAAATCGACGCATACCGTTCGGGTAAACAGGGAAGCTCCGAGGAGGCAGGTAAACAGCTCCTCCAGGCCTATGAGGACCTCGCGGCAGCCGTAGCCACCTGGAATCGCAATTTCACGACCACTAGCCCAGTGTCCGGAACGGTGGTCCTCAATCCGGCCATCACGGAAGACAGCCACGTTCCGGAAGGGGAATTGCTGGCGACCGTTTTTCCACTAAACGCGGGAAGTACACTCGGACGCGTGGAAGTCGATGTGTTAGGTAGCGGACGGCTGGAAATCGGCCAGCGCGTCGTCATTGAATTCCCCAAGTGGCCGGCCCTATCCTACGGAACGGTAGCGGGCCGGATAGATGAGATCGGCCTAGTGCCAGTGGACGGTAAGGTACCCGTGCTCGTTTCTTTCCCGCAGGGACTGGTGACCAGCACCGGTTTTACGATATCTCCCGAACCCTTTCTGCGGGGCGAAGCGAGCATAATTATCGACAAGCGCCCCCTGATCCGACGGTTGCTGGGTTTTTAATTGTCAAGCAATCAGGTCGTCGTACAGTTCCCGCACGGTGGAAACGGTATGTATACGGATGCTGTAGCGGTCAGGATCGAGGCCCTTCACGTTATATTTACTGACATAGATTCCCCGGAAACCGAGCCGGTCGGCCTCCTGGATCCGCTGCTCGATGCGGGTCACCGCCCGGATTTCCCCGCTCAACCCTACCTCACCGGCAAAACACAGCTCCGGGGAAATACTGACATCCTGCGCCGACGAAAGCAGCGCCGCGATGATGGACAGATCGATGGCGGGATCGTCGACCCGAAGGCCGCCCGCGATATTCAGGAATACGTCCTGGTTACCCAGTGACAGGCCGGCCCGTTTCTCGAGTACGGCAAGTAACATCGAAAGCCGGCGTAAATCGAATCCGGTCGCTGACCGCTGCGGGTTACCGTAGACCGCCGCGCTGACCAATGCCTGCACCTCGATCAACATGGGCCGCATCCCTTCCAGTGTCGCACAGATCGCCGATCCGGATAGGTTTTCGTCGCGCTCGCTGAGGAGCAATTCGCTGGGATTGCTCACTTCCCGTAAGCCGCTGGCATCCATTTGGTAAATTCCCAGCTCGTCGGTCGAGCCAAAGCGGTTCTTCAGGGTACGCAGGATGCGGTAGGTGTAATTGCGATCGCCCTCGAACTGGAGCACCGCGTCTACAATGTGTTCCAGGAGCTTAGGTCCCGCGATGCTACCTTCTTTGGTGATGTGGCCGATTAGGAAAACGGGGATGCCGCTTTCCTTGGCGAAACGCTGCAGTTCCGCCGCGCACTCCCTTACCTGGCTGACCGTACCGGCCATGCTTTCCACGTGCGGGCTTGCCAGCGTCTGAATGGAATCGGCGATTAGCAGATCTGGCTTAAGCGTCGCGGCGTGTTTAAGCAGCTTATCGGTATTCGTTTCGGTCAGGAGGTAGCAGTTTTCGGTTGACCCGCCTAGCCGGTCCGCCCGCATCTTGATTTGCTCCTCGCTTTCCTCTCCGCTGATATACAGCACCCTTTTGCCCAGCCGGAGAGCCAATTGCAGGAGCAAGGTCGACTTACCGATACCGGGCTGTCCGCCGAAGAGAACGATGCTGCCGGGTACGATGCCTCCCCCGAGAACGCGGTTGAGCTCCTTGTCCGGGGCGACCATCCGTTCGACTTCTCCGGCGGTGACTTCATTGAGGGGTACGGGTTTCGGTCCCCGACCAATCGGGCCGGCGCTGACGGCCGATGTACCGTTGCCGACGGTGCGCCAGTCGGGCTTATGCTCCAGTCGGTCGTTTTTGGTCTTGACCACCTTTTCTTCTACAAGCGTATTCCAGGCTTTACAGGACGGACACTGCCCCATCCACTTCGGACTTTCGGCTCCACAATTTGTACAGAAGAAGGCAACTTTGACTTTGGCCATAAGGTGTTATAGATAGCTGTGAATCGAGTCCGCGAATATAAAACATTTTGTTTTATCAGGCCTTGCTGCGGCCGATAATCACCACTCCCGCTATGATGCAACCCGCCCCCGCAGCCTGTAGGTAGGTCATCACTTCGCCCAGGAAGTAGTACTCCAGGACAATGGTGGCCACCGGACCGACGGCACCTACGATAGCGGCATCGCCGGCCCCGAGTCGTTTAATTCCTTCGGTGACCAAATAGCTCGGGATAACCGTGCAGAAGATAGCCATGACCGCCCCGTAAACGTACACCATATTCGGAAGCCCCAGTAGCGGCTCGCTGCTGATGGACACGTGACAAATAACCGCGATCGCCGACGTGGTAAGCGCCAGGCTGGTAAACCGCACGTTCCCCAGCCGGGGCGCCAGACGTCCACTGCCAATCACGTAGGTTGAATACAGAAAGCCACTTAGGAAAACCAGGGCGGCGCCGCGCAGGAAATTGGCATTATTCCCAAGATCCGAACCGCTAAACGCCACCATGATTCCTAAATAACAAAGGCCCGTAGCCGCCCACTGCACCGGGCGGATTTGGGTTCCGAACACGACTCGCTGCAGGATAAGCACCAGGGTCGGATACGTAAACAGAATGACGCGTTCCATGCCCGCTGATAAGTACTGCAAGCCGAGAAAGTCCGTGTAGCTGGCCAAATAATACCCCACTACGCCGAGAATGACGATGGTGACCCAGTCGCGAACCGTCATTTCCGCCCGCTCCCCCCGCTTCCCGCTTTTGAAGTAGCCGATGAGGAGGAATATGGGGAGGGAAAAGATCATGCGCAAACCGAGCAGGCTGATGCTGCTGACCTCATACTGGTAGGCAAGCTTAATGATTACGCCCTTGCAGCTAAATAGCACCGCGCCCAGCAACAAGCACAGGAGACCGATGGTGCGGGCACTAAGCGGGGGAGAATTACGCATGCCTGCAAAGGTCGCACGCCGAATAAAGCGAATAAAGCGTGATATGCAGTGAATTACAACCCGTGAGTTAGTGGGCCGTCAGGTAGGC
Source organism: Lewinella sp. IMCC34191 (assembly GCF_003390935.1). Classification (GTDB taxonomy): domain Bacteria; phylum Bacteroidota; class Bacteroidia; order Chitinophagales; family Saprospiraceae; genus Neolewinella. Next base: position 987,873 of record NZ_QNQZ01000001.1, read on the forward strand.
CACCCCCATACCGGCCACGATAATTAGAAACTTTCGAATGGATATGCCGTGGCTGTGGGAGCCGTCCGCCTCGAAGAGAATGGTCGTGGAGATGTGCAGAAAACTACCGACCACCAAGGCGAGGATGCGGGCCCGCCAGACCGGGTCTATGCTGAGTAACTCCCCCAGCACCGCGCCCGCCGGCGTCAGCAGACCGAAAACGGCCAGGCAGACCCAAATAACGGGCCGCCCGTACCCGGAACCGCGTAGCAACAGGGCCAGCGCAAAGGCCGCCGGTAGCTTATGCAGGACGATCCCGAACAGTAGATGCTCGCTGTGATGGTAAGCTTTGCCGGCAACTTCCACGCCCGTCCCCAGGGGTAAGCCTTCCAGCAGCGCGTGTAAGCCCAGGCCGATCATTACACGGAGCGCGAATCCCAGACCTACTCCTTTGTGGGCGTGAACGTGCCCGTGCTCCACCCCCTGGCTGAATCCTTCCAGCAACAGTTGGATGAAGAAACCCATCAGTAGCCACAGCCCAACGCCGGACACCGGCGTTCCAAATACTTCCGGGATGAGTTCCAGCGCGGCGATTCCGAGTAAGTATGCCCCGCTGAACGAAAGCAGACTGGGCAAGAGCGTCCGGTAGCGCTCGCTTCCCACAATTGCCAGCGCTCCGCCGAGCAGCGCGCTGAATAGTAGGAGAGCATATTGCCAAAGAACCATAGGTGGGTAGTAAAACCAGGAGTGACTGCAAACGTCCGAATACCGGATTAGGTTATCGCCCACCTGCCCGCCAAACGTCGGTAAAGGAGGAACCCGAGGATAGCAATACCCGTACCCAGCAGGGCACCGGCCAGAATGTCACCCGGGAAATGTTTTCCAACGTACACCTGCGCCAGGGAGATCGATAAGGCCCAGGCAAACCAGGCTAGTCGCCAGTACCATTTCCGTACAAAGGTGAGCATAAGCAAGGTTGCCACCGCGAAATGATTGGTAGCGTGATTAGAGGGAAAGCTCAGTTTTCCCCCGCAACCCACCAGTACCCTCACTTCACCCGCTAGTGACTCGGTCGCGCAGGGGCGAATCCGACCTACCCACGGTTTGATCACCGAAGCGGCCAGCTGATCGGCTACGGCAATGACGGCCCCGATGCACAGCAACAGGTACAGTGTCTTACGGTAACCATATCGGTTCCAAAGTAAGTAGGTCACCAACATATAAAGGGGCAACCAAGTCAGCTTATCGCGGTAAACCGGCAGGACGGCGTCGAAAATAGGATTAGCTATATCCTGGTTCAAAAATTCGAAGATGCTTGCTTCCATAGGTGATCAGCCGGCCAATATGCCCACGAGTTTGTTTTGGAAACGATCACCGTCGGGCGAGAAGGTTTCGATCAAAAGTACGTATGCCCCTACCGGTTGCAGGCGGCCGGCCTCATCCTTGCCATCCCAGAAGAGGCTGCCGGACCGGGCTAGCAAGGCAACGCGGGTCATCGTACGAATCAGGTGGCCGGCCGCGTCAAACACCCGCACAGTAGCCTGAAGCCCGGGCCGGCCGGCTCGGTAACCCAGTTCCAGACGATCCGGGAGTATTCCGCCCCGCGGGTCGAAGGAATCACTCACCAGGTAGAACGACGCGGAACCCTTTCCATCTTCCCCAACCTGCTGCGAGTTGGGCAGCGTAGGTGTTCCATAACCGACGGTTGACGCCGCCGAGTACCAGTTGTCCCGTTCCTGGGTAGGCCGGTCCGCGGCAAGCCGCTCCAGACTTACCCCTTCGGTGGGATTGAGGAGCTCATCGTGAAGATCGCCGGTGTAGTCGAAGGCATCGAGTACGGTCCCGTCCTCCGCTAACAGGGTGATGTTTCCCCGTTCATTGGGAAGGCTAGGCAGATTGGTTTCTATTATGGCCGACACACTGGCTCGGGGGAAGAATTGCCGAACGTGGTTGGTGTCGGCGGTTAAGACGGCGAGTTGTCCAGGCCGAAGAATATAGGAGGCGACCACTGGCTTAGGGGCACCGACGGCGAATGTGTTGTCTACCGATATACCCTGCAGTTGGATGGCCAAGAGGGAGTTGTTCAGTATTTCCACGTAGTCTCCTCCCCCCGGTACGGGGTCGAAAAGCACTTCGTTGATCAGCAAATCCCGTGGACGCGGTGTACCGGGTCGCAATAGCTGGGTCGTGAAGGTATCCATGGCCATATTACCCGAACAATCCCGATAGCCCGGAAGGACTGCCAGCTCGTACACCCGACCCTCTTCCAGTCGTATAGCAAACTGATAGCCCTCCGCCGATCGTTCGGCCTGCACCGATTCTCCGTTAATCTCCACCAGCAGGCGGGAGAAATCATGAAGCGCGTCGTCAAATACGAGTGTAAAACCATCCTCGGCAATATCCACGCGGACAATCTTCGGCGGATCCGCATCCAACACCAGTCCATTAACACTGTTGGTCTTCCCCGGGGTACCGCCCGAATCGGACCGGGTAGCCGTCCAGGAACCGGGACAAAGCGGATCGTCCAAACCATTGTATTCCAGACTATAACCACCATTGTCCCGATTATCATCCCGATACCATTTTTCGGTGTAGCGGATCTCCGCAAGCGTGTCGCCCTCTACCATCAGCGTGATCACGTCTCCCGAATTGGTCAGGCCGGGGAGGTCCATACCGGCTACCGGGATGCCAAGCTGGCGCCAGGCTGCTAGCGAGTCTGATGGTACGAGGACCAGGAAACTATCCGGTTGGAGAACATCGTTTTTACCTGCGCTCGCCGCCCTACCTCCGCTGGCGATGGCGATGGATTCCAGGGCGATGGGGATGGGGCCCGGGTTGAAGAGCTCGATGTACTCGGTCCGGGGGAGCCCGCGCGAGGGCGTCGGGTCGGCCATGAATTCACTGATCAGCAGGTCCTGCCCGGAGAGTAAAACCGGCAGGAAGAGGAGAGAAAAGTGCGTAAAAAGCAGGCGAGCCACCCGGCGAAGATAGAATTTACGCCGCAGGTGGCTGGTTATTAGGGTATGTAATAAAAAAATCTTACCTTTGCGCTCCTAAAATTAGAAAGCGATGCAAAAGGAACTGCACCCCGAATCCTACCGTAAGGTTATCTTCCGTGATATCAACGCTAACGTGAGCTGGCTGGGCAAATCCTGCGCCAAGACCCGCGACACCGATACCTTCGAAGACGGTAAGGAATACCCCCTGGTCAAACTGGAGATCTCCAGCGAGAGCCACCCGTTCTTCACCGGTAAGATGCAATTCGTCGACACCGCCGGACGGATCGACAAGTTCAACAAGAAATTCGGTAAGAGCCGCTTCGCCAAAAAGGTGGACGAGGAAGACAAGCCCGTCGAAGAGGCCAGCACCAAGTAAGGCAGCCTGTCCTTCAAAAATTAGAAAGCCCCGTAGTGCCGATTGGTGCTACGGGGCTTTTTGCGTGCGGGTGTAGTGCCCCCTGGTTCCTCGAGCGGTAGCTCGTGTGCCCAGGGGGCATGAAAGTAGAAGAGACATGTCGTCCCAGACCGTCGCCAGACCAGCTAGCGCTGGGCGGACGAGGGTTCAGGCTACAAATGGATCACTTCATCGTAGGCCGCGGCGGTGGCTTCCATCACGGCTTCGCTCATGGTCGGGTGCGGGTGGACACTTTTGATGATCTCGTGCCCCGTGGTCTCCAGGTTGCGTGCGGCAACGACTTCGGCGATCATTTCCGTTACATTGGAGCCGATCATGTGGGCACCTAGCCACTCCCCGTACTTCGCGTCGTAGATAACCTTGACGAACCCTTCCTTGGCACCGGCGGCACTGGCCTTTCCGGAGGCGGAGAAGGGGAATTTACCTACTCGGATTTCGTAGCCTTCTTCCCGGGCTTCGGCCTCGGTCATGCCAACGCTCGCGATTTCCGGCGAGCAATACGTACAGCCGGGAATGTTACCGTAGTCAAGCGGCTTCGGCTTGAGACCGGCGATGTTTTCGACACAGATGATGCCCTCCGCGCTGGCTACGTGGGCCAGAGCGGGTCCGGGAACAACGTCACCGATGGCGTAGATGCCCGGGACGTTCGTTTTGTACATATCGTTGACCTGGATGACACCCCGTTCGGTTTCGATGCCGAGATCTTCCAGTCCGATATTCTCGGTATTGGGCGCAATGCCTGCGGCGGACAGCACGATGTCGCATTCGATCACTTCCTCCTTACCCGTCTTCCGGTTCTTGGCGGTGACCTTGAGGGTGTCTCCACTGGTATCGACCTTCTCCACGCTCGTGTTAGCCAGCGTTTTAATGCCTTTTTTCTTGTAGATCTTAGTCAGTTCCTTCGAGATCTCGGGATCCTCGCGGGGGACGAGGCCCTGCTCCATGAATTCCACGATCGTCACTTCGGTGCCGATGCTGTTGTAGAAATAGGCGAACTCGACGCCGATAGCGCCGGCACCGACAACCACCATCCGCTTGGGCTGCTTCTCCAGCGACATGGCTTTGCGGTAGCCGATGACCTTTTCACCGTCAATGGGCAAATTCGGGAGCGCGCGGGCGCGGGCACCGGTAGCTACGATGATGTGCTCCGCATCGTAAGTGGTGGCTTTTCCATTTTCGTCGGTCACCTCGACCTTCTTGCCCCGGACCAGTTTGCCGTTTCCGGACAGCACCTCGATCTTATTCTTGCGGAAGAGGAAATTGATGCCCTTGCTCATGCCGTCGGCAACGCCGCGGCTACGGCCGATCATCTTCTCGAAATCGGCTTTGGCGTCCGCTACTTCAATTCCGTAATCGGAAGCGTGGTTGATGTACTCGAAGACCTGAGCGCTCTTCAGGAGTGCCTTGGTAGGAATACAGCCCCAGTTCAGACAGATACCGCCCAGGCTTTCGCGCTCGACGACCGCTACTTTCATGCCCAGTTGGGCGGCTCTGATTGCGGCGACGTATCCGCCGGGTCCGCTTCCAACAACGATGAGATCGTAAGCCATAATGCTATTATATTTTATACCGGGCTGCACCGGAGTGAAGCCGACAGGTGTGGTTTCGGGCGGCGAAGATAGGGTTCTGGAGAATTTATCCCCTTCAACAGCCCCCTACGATAGAAAAAGGGGGAAGCCTATTGAACGTACACCCCGCGAATCCTTTCTATCCCTTTACGAGCATCTAACACTTCAAAACAATAAACCTCCCAAGAGACTATGCAGAACCGCACCGTAATCGACCACGTCACCCCCCAGGTAAACAACGGAAGATTTCCCATTAAGAAAGTTGTCGGCGAAAAGGTGAAGGTATCCGCGAAGATCTTTGGCGATAGTCACGACTATATCCGCGCCCTGGTTGAATACCGGAAACAAGGAACGGATAACTGGCAGGTAGTCGAGATGGAGGAAGATGTCAACGACCTCTGGGAGGCAAGTTTCGAAGTGACGGAGCAAGGCTTCTATGATTACCGCCTCGTGGCCTGGATCGATCACCTCAAAACCTGGTACAAAGGCTTTAAGAAAAAGGAAGCGGACGGCCAGGACATGGGCGTGGAATTACAGATCGGGGCAAATTTTTTAAGTGAGAAAGCCGACAAGGTCGACGGTAACGATAAGCACCGCATCACCGAGGCCATTCAGCGCCTGGGTGGTGATAATCAGGGAGAAGCCGTTAAGTACGTTCTCGGCGACGAGTTTGCTTCCCTCCTGCACGATTATCCCCTCCGCCAGCTGAACACCGTATACGATCCGGGCCTGCAGGTTAAGGTAGGACGCAAGAAGGAGCGCTTCAGCAGCTGGTACGAGCTGTTTCCCCGCTCCACCTCACCGGACATCAACCGCACGGGTACCTTCAAGGACGTCGAGGCCCTGCTGCCACGCATTCAGGAATTCGGCTTTGACGTATTGTATATGCCCCCCGTGCATCCCGTCGGTTACCGCAACCGCAAGGGCCGTAACAATGCCACCAACGCCATGGAGGGCGAGCCCGGTAGCCCCTGGGCCATCGGTTCCCACGAGGGCGGTCACAAGGCTATACTGCCGGAGCTGGGCAACATCGACGATTACAAGCATCTTATCAGCCGGTCCAAGGAGTTTGGCATGGAGGTCGCACTCGACCTCGCCTTTCAGTGCGCGCCGGACCACCCCTACATCAAGGAGCACCCGGAATGGTTCATCTGGCGTCCGGACGGAACCATCGCCTACGCGGAAAACCCACCGAAGAAGTACCAGGATATCGTTCCGATCAACTTCGAGAGCGACGATTGGCAGGCGCTGTGGAAAGAACTTCTGGAGGTGACCCTGTACTGGTGCGAAGCCGGCATCCGGATCTTCCGGGTGGACAACCCCCACACCAAGCCCTACCGCTTCTGGGAATTCATCATTAAGGAAACCAATGCGCTGTACCCGGACGTGATTTTCCTCGCGGAGGCATTCACCCGCCCGGCAATCATGGCGGAATTGGCCAAACGCGGTTTCCAGCAGAGTTACACCTACTTCTCGTGGCGGAATAGTGCCGCCGAAATGCGCGAGTACGTCGAAGAGCTGACGACCACCGAACTGGCCCACTACATGCAGCCCAACTTCTGGCCGAATACGCCCGACATCCTCGCCTACGAGATGATGGGCGCGAACGAAAATCAGTTTGTCAAGCGCTTGTTGCTAGCCGCCACCTTATCGAGTAGCTACGGACTCTACGGCCCGAGTTACGAGCTGATGGAAAATCGCGGCAACACCAACGGCAAGGAAGAGTACTACGACAGTGAGAAGTACATGGCCCGTCATTACGACTGGTCATACCGCAACCGGATTACAGAAACCTACAAGCGGATCAACCAGATCCGGAAAGATCACGCCGCTCTTCAGCAGACGAACAACATCGTCTTCACCGACTCCAGCAATCCGAACCTGCTGAGCTACGTCAAATACAGCGACGACCGCAGCAGCATCATCTGGACCATCGTCAACTTCGACCAGCATAATCCCCAGGTCGGGTATTGCGGAGTTCCGCAGGACATTATCGGGAAGAACAACTTCCAGGTGACGGACCTGCTCACCGGCGATACGTTCTGGTGGAATACCGAAGCCAATTACGTTCGTCTGGACCCTGGCTACTGGCCGGCGCACGTGCTGCGGGTGGACCTATAATTGCTCGCGCACAAAGAGGTATTGCGTACTACCACCGGTCGTACTGGCATTGCCTTCGCTCGGCAGCACCATCGCCTCCACGTAGCGCCAACCGTTGGCGATGAGGTAGTTCACGGCGTGCATCACGCTGTTGAACTTGATGCGGTCGTTCGTCCCCGGATCGTTCACCTCCATGCGCTGGCGGGAAGCTCCCCCGATACTCTGACCGTAGTCAATGAAGATGGTCACCTTGCTGGAAAGGAACCGTTCCTGGGCGATCATCCGGATCATTTGTACCTCCTGAAGATTGTTGATATTGACGCCATCGACGACAACCTGAGCAAAGGACGCGGTGCTGGCGGTGATCATCAACACGGCGGCAAGAAGTAGCTTTTTCATGTATGTATTCATTTATCGATATAACCGGCCTGTTGGTCTGTTCGCATGCGGGCCGGCCCAAGTATAGCTTTTCCTTAACGAAATAGTCACGCCGCCACGACGTTTACTACCCAATGCTGTACCTGATCCTGTCCCTCTCCCTGCTAGCGCCGCCGGAAAGTCCGGTAGAATGGTTGCAACCACTCACCGTCACCCTGGAGGATACCTTCCAGGACGAGCCGGTGACCTACACCTTCGAGTTTCAGAACCTGACCGACGAACCGCTGGTCGTGGATAATGTCCGCGTCGGTTGCGGCTGTACGGCGTCGGAGTACTCGGATATCCCCGTGCCCCCGGGCGAAATCGGCACCATCACGGTGACCTACGATGCGGATAGCCCGGGCTACTACCGGAAATACGTGAAGGTTTTTTTCCGTGACCACCGGGGCGGCCACAAACTCTGGATGGAAGGTTTCGTCGAATCGGCGGAATGAACCGTGCGCGAAGGCTTACCTTCGCGGCCACATTAAACGAATGCTATGACTTGGTTGACCTGGGTCCTCCTCCTGGGCTACATCGGCCTTAGCCTGGCCCTATACCGATTATTTCCCCGCGCCGGTCGTCCGGCCGTGCATGCCCTGATTCCGGGCTACAATATGTGGGTGGTGTCCGAACTCGTCGGGCGCAAAGGCAGCTACAGCCTGTTGCTGCTGATCCCTTACTTCAACATGATCTGGTTTGCCGGTCTGATGGTCGACCTGGCCCGTAGCTTCAACCGCTTCGGGTTCTTCGAACACGTACTCGCCGTCGTGGCCAGCTGGGGCTACTTCGGCTGGCTGGGCACCCAGGATCCGGTTTACCGCGGCCCCATCCTGGAGGAGGAGCGGGAATGGCAACGTCAGATCGCCGTGGCCGAAAAGGCGAAAGACGATCGGGAAGTACGGAAGCTTCGTAACAATTCGGTCTTTCACAAGCCCGTGCTCCGCGACTGGGCCGAGGCGGCCATCTTCGCCATTTTCGCCGCTGCCCTGATCCGGCTGCTGCTTATCGAAAGCTACATCATCCCTACGCCTTCCATGGAAGGCAACCTAAACGTGGGCGACTTTCTATTCGTATCGAAGGTCAACTACGGCCTGCGGTTACCGGAAACCATCCTGATGCTGCCGCTGGTCCACAACCGGGCGCCGGTGGTCGGCGGGGAGAGCTACGTCGACGGGGCTTCCCTACCGTACCGCCGCCTGCCGGCCCTGGAGAACATCGACCGCTATGACCCCGTCGTATTCAATGTTCCCTCCGGCGACAGCGTCTATATCTTCCCGTACCGCACGTATTCGGCCAACGACTACGAAATGGGGAACATCGATCCGAATGCAGCCGCCGCTATACGCAGTGGACGCGCCGAGCTCGTAACCCGTCCCCGGGACAAAAAGGACCACTACGTTAAACGTGCCGTTGGCCTGCCCGGCGACCGGCTGGAAATCCGTAACCGGCAGGTCTTCATCGATGGGGAGGCGATCGCCCCACCGAAAAACGTTCAGTTCCGCTACGACGTCAACTTCAGCGGACCACCGAACCAGTCCAGGTGGTCGGATATGGGGATCGCACAGATGGATATCCAACCGGTCAGCGCCACCCGCTTCCTGTTGGACCTGAACGAGGAGCAGGCCGCGGAACTCCGCCGATCCTATCCGAAAGCCACCGTCGAATTTTTCGACCAGACCCAGCCCAACGGCGTACGCCTCTACCCCCACAGCGAAAAGTACTTCGGTAACTGGACGGTGGACGACTACGGTCCGATCGTCATTCCCCAGCGGGGCATGACCATCACCCTGGATGAACGCAATTACCAGTTGTACTGGCGCCCCATCAAGGTCTACGAAGGCAATGAGGATTTCGCGATGCGCAACGGAAAGTTCTACCTCGGTGGTAAGGAAATCACCGAGTATACTTTCCAACAGGACTACTACTGGATGATGGGCGACAACCGCCACAATTCGGAGGACAGCCGCGTATGGGGCTTCGTCCCCGAGACCCACATCCTCGGTAAACCTTTATTCATCTGGTTTTCGGTCAAGGAAGGCAGCCTCTTTAACGGTGTCAACTGGGATCGCATCTTCCGTTCGGCGACCAAACAGGGAGACTAGACTTTGGCCCATACGGACTTTCTACACGCACGGCTCCAGGAACTCCGCGAGGCGGGGCAGTTCCGCGAACTCCCGTCCGAACGTTCCGGAGTGGATTTCTGGTCCAACGATTACCTGGGATTTAGTCGCCTCCATGGGGTGAAGTCAAAATACGAACACATTGCCCCGGGAAGCCGGCTGATTTCCGGCAATCACCCGGGCATTATCGCGCTGGAGGACCAGATCGCTAACTTTCACGGCTTCCCCGCCGCGCTACTCTTCGGCAGCGGCTACACCGCTAACCTGGGCCTGCTGAGCTGTATAGCGGGCCGTACGGACACGATCGTCTACGACGAGCTCATCCACGCAAGTTTGCGTGACGGCATTCGCCTCAGTGGGGCGGCGGCGCGCAGGTATAAACATAATCGCGTGGAGGAGGCTGAACGCCTCCTCGGTCAATCCCGGTCAGACGGACAGACCTTTCTCGTAACGGAGGGCAGATTTAGTATGGACGGGGATACCGCTCCCCTATCCGCCCTGGCGGATATCTGCACGAAACACGGCGCGCTGCTGATTGTCGACGAGGCCCACTCCGTCGGATTGGACGGCCCCCGGGGCGCCGGACTCGTCGCCGCTCATCAAATTCAAGATCGGGTCTTCGCTGATGTAGTAACCTACGGGAAAGCACCCGGCTTCCACGGCGCGGCCATACTGGGGAGCACGGAATTACGCGATTACCTTATCAATTTTTCTCGCCCCTTCATCTTTTCAACCGGGCCCAGGCCCGGTCAAATTGTCGGCATCCGACACGCCTATTCTCTGCTTGAGCATCGGCAGGAAGAGGCCTATCGACGTCTGCTGCGCATCATCGAGCACTTTAGCCGGACCGCCGCGGAATTGCTACCCGGTTGGATTGACGTGACTACCGGACCTATACAGTTGGTCCCCTTTGCGGGCAACCAGGCCGTCATGCAAATGGAGGAGTGGCTCCACGATCAGGGTTTTTTGGTTAAGGCGATTCGCTCCCCTTCCGTTCCGCGGGGAACGGAACGGCTACGCATCTGCCTGCACGCCTTCAATACACCGGCCGAAGTCACGGGCCTGATCCGCTCACTAGCCGAAGGACGAAAGAGATGGTCATGACCTGCAGCATAGCCGGATACGGGGCCGTTTCTGCAGCCGGAACGGATTCAGCCTCCGCGGCAAACACCTACCGAAACGGTACACGGACCTGGCGAATGGACGACGCTACCGGACTGCCCGTATTTCCGGTCAACACGGACAACCTTCCCGAAGCACTTACCGAATACTTCAAGGAGCGCGAAACCGACAGGGCGGGTCAACTGGCGCTCGCCGCGGCGGTCCAGGCGGTAGACGCAGCCGGATGGAAGGCTGAAGATTTTAGCATCCTCGTTGGTTGCAGTCGCGGTCCGACCACTACCTGGGAGGCTACCTTCGATCAGTTTCGGGACAGCGGCTTCCCGCCGGTACGCACCTCTCCCCGTACTACCCTGGGGAGTCTTGCCTTTTTGCTGGGCGACTACTTTCAAACCGGTGAACTCACTACCGGTCTGAGTGTCACTTGCTCCAGTGGCAGCCACGCCATTCTCCACGGTATGGCCCTGCTTGCCGCGGGATTGACCGACCGCGTATTGGTGGGGGGTACGGAAGCCCCCCTTACGCCATTCACCATCCGCCAGATGCAGGCCTTGCGGGTATACGCCGAGCCTGCCGATCATACCACATATCCTTGCCGGCCGCTGACGTCCGAACCTACGGGCATGGTGCTGGGAGAAGGTGCCGGCTTTCTGGCCCTGGAACGAATTAGCCCAAATTTTTCACTACGGATTGATGGAGTCGGGTTCGCCCGTGAGCAATCGCGGAGCTCGACCGGGATAACGCCGGACGGAAAAGCGTTGCAGGCCGCCATGCGCCAGGCGATGCTCGGTCAGTCACGTATACCGGATCTCCTTATGCCCCACGCTCCGGGGACCAGAAAGGGCGACGCCGCGGAGCATGCGGCCATCCAAGCAATTTTTGGCGATCAGAAGCCGGTGCTGACCTCCACGAAGTGGGCAACCGGCCATACGTTCGGTGCCAGCGGACCACTGGCGCTCATCGCCGGTCTGCAAATGCTGGAAGCCGGGGAGTGTTGGCTCCCCCCCTATCTTGCCTCAAACTCGCGTGTCGCCCCGCTTAATCAAATAATGGTGAATGCGACGGGATTCGGTGGGAACGCACTCAGCGCGGTTATTTCGCACGTAGGATAAGCTTACCGAGAGGGCTCCGCTTTAACGATCAGCACTCCGCGCATGACCTTGTAGTGACCAGGAACGGTACAAACGTACTCGTATACACCAGGGCGGGTTGGTGCGGTGAAATAGATGGTGTCTTCCGTTTCGGGGGCTACCAGTTCGGTATGCACCAGCACTTCGTCGATATTCGGAATATAATCCTTGGCAGCACCACTCAGCCCGAGATCGAGTGCGGCCTCCCCTACCCGATCACCCATCTTTCCGCTGGTGAGTACGAAGTTGTGCTCCATGTCATCGGGGTTTTGAAAGGTGAACTTGATGCGGGCGCCCGCGGTGGTGTTCAGGACCTGCTGCTTGTACTTCATGCCGAGTGCTGACTCCAGCAGGATTTCCTGGTCGAATTTACCATTCCAATCGTCGGGCATATCCGTCGGCCGTTTTTCCGAACCTGCCTCGGCGGTTATCTCACCCGCCGTTCCGCTGCCCTGCCCGCCGCCGGGGATGGCATTAAGGGTGTAGTAACCGAAGTCATGGAGCAGCGATTCACCGCTGAACCCTTTGATCGCCCCGAGCTTGATCTCGTAGATGTAGCCCGGACGTAGTTCGTTCAGCGTGACGCGTACAGTCTTCCCGTCGGGTTGTAATTCAGCGGAGACCACCGAATTTTCCTGAATGTCGACTACCGGGCTGCCGTAGTTGTGGTGGTAGATGTACGTAAAGTTCTGGAAGGAAAACCGTTCCGGACTTACGCTCGCCGGAGCGACGGCTTTGGTGAACTCAATGTCAAAGCCCGATTCCGTGGCCCGGACGCTGTACATTTCGAAGGGTGTTTTTCCCGTCCACGCTAACCGTTCCAGGGCAAATTCTTCCCCACCGGTTGCCGCCCATCCGCGGGCAGTCTGCCCGGCGTAGAGGGTGTTGTTTGGACCGAATTCCAGGCGCAACAGACCGGAACTGAACCCTTTCCGGAAGGGAAATACAACCCCCTGGTATTCTCCCTCGACTTTCTCCATTGCCACCCGCATGATTTTGCTCTGCCCCTGATCGCTGACCAGCATTTGATCGGTGAAGGGACCGAAAGCTCCACCCGTGCGGTCCGTGATAATGGCGGCCGTGGATATGCCCAGGATGCCGTGTGGAAACCATACCGCCGGCAACTTGACGTTACCTAACTCCTGCTTGGCGCGGTACATGGTTTGAAACTCATCGTTCAGTTGATCCTCTTTCAGTTCGATGGTGGAGCCTTCCTCACCTGCCCAGGCCAAACTGGCGGGATGCCCGGCGAAGTCACCTTGCTCAAGATGGGTGATTCTTCCCGATCCGATCCAGTCGCCCTGGTTTTCCGCTACGAAGATGTCGCCTTCGGCGTTCGTACCAAAGCCGGCCGGACTGCGCATGCCGGCGGCGTAAGGAATTTGCCGGCCTTCGCCCGGCAGATAACGCATCATCCATCCGCGGAAGGGCGAATTGCTTACCCCGCGGCCCTCCCATCCGACGTTACGGGTGGTGACGAAGCTGCCGTCCGGCAGAAACATGGGTCCGTAGTGGTATTCGTGGTAATTCCCGGTCAGGGGCATATCGAAAACCGTTTCGTAGACGTCAGCGGTACCGTCTCCGTCACGATCGCCGAGTTTGGTGACCTCCCCGCGCTGGGCGACGTATATCGCGCCGTCGTGAATGGTCAATCCGAGGGGCTCATGGAGACCGCGAGCGAATAAACGGTAATCGGGATTTTCGTCTGCGGGGTTATCGATAATCCATACTTCACCGCGGCGGGTGGTGACGGCCAGCGCGCCGTCGTCCATGAAATCCATCCCCCCGACTTCGAGTTTGATATCCTCGGGAATATTGACTTTAGTGATCTGGTAATAATCACGCTCTTCCTGTGCTACCAGCGAAGAGGTAATGATCAGGGCTAGTAATGAAATATAGGATCGCAACATGATCGAGATTTTATGGAAAGAAGCGGAGTTATTCTCCGTTTACCAGTCTAAGGAAAAGGTGAGATGCTCGCCGGGTGGCAGTTCGGCGACGAGGCGCATCGTACCCTCGCCTTGTAACAGGCGCAAGCCTCCGGAAGCCAGTTCCAGAACCTGAATGTTAAGTCCCGGATTCACCGTTTCAAAGACGCCGGGTGCGGTCTCGCGAATCTCCGATGCGGCTGCGATATTCGTTGTCAAAGTTTCTCCTTCCGCGCTATTGGTAAGCGTACGCTCCAGGCCCCGATCGGTAGGAATAAAACGGTCGGAGACCTCTCCGGCTTCATCCATATCAAAATAGAAGGTGGGTCTGCCGTTTTCGTCCAGTTCGTAGCGCCGGTGCTGCAGATTGGTTGCTTCCGTCGGCCAATTCCGACCCTCGGTGGTCCACTGAGGCCGTCCGTCAAAGGAAATCGCCGGTCCGAGTGCGCGAACGACCTGAGGTTCGCCCCGATCCTCCCACATCTCGCTTACATCGACAAAGGGGCCGCGCCAAATCTGTAGCAACGCGCCGTTCTGCAGGTCGTAGCTGTAGTGTGGGCCGTCCAATTCGCCCACGTTGATCACGTGGGTACGCTTTTGGGTATAGTCGTAGACGCGCGCCATGGGAAAATTCAGGAAACTCCGCAGCAGGTAGGGGCGATCGTCAGTTTCGACCGGCGTGGTCTCGGCGCTGCGTGGGGTAGCTATCGCCTGCCCCTCCGGCATATCATTGAAGGAACGTCTTTTCTGCTCGCCGAAGGCGTATTTCAGCAGAAGATGGGTCCAATTGGTTTCCTGGTAATGATCCAGACGCACCTCGTGGGTTCCCTCCGAAAGGTTCACCGTGCCTTCGTTTTCAATGCCTTCCGTGTCCGGGCCTAACGCCACGACCTCCTTACCGTCGATGTAAAGCGCGGAATGCGTGGAAGACCGCAGGAAGAAGGCGTAATCTCCAGCCTTCGGGACGTTGAGATCCCCCGTGAATCGGATCGCGTAATCGCGGCCTTGTTCCCGGATGGCACCCAGGTCGAAGCGCGATATATAGCCTTCTTTAACGGGTTCTTCTTCGTCGTAGTCATCAAAGGTTTCGGGACTTCCGTCTACATCGTAGTAGGCATAGTGGATCAGGGGTAGATTCAGGTCCACCTCTCCGTCGCTGGTCAGCATGGAAGCCTTTCCGGCTTGTCCGGCACTGCTGAGGCCCGTTACGGACATTTCTCCATCGGTAACCTCCAGCTGGAGCGGGCCGGGCGTAGCGGACCCCTTGGAGAGCGGTTGCTGATAATAAACCAGATTACCATTCAGGTAAGCGGCTACCAGAAGCGCCGGAGTTGCCTCGGTAGCCGGTAAATAGGCCAGTTCGAGGTTTTGCCACACGTTGGGTCGGATGTCCACGGGCGAGCGCATTACCGCAGCCGAATCAAGCTCCAGGGAAGGCAGATAAAGGGCGTGCTGTCCACCGAGAGAAAGCTTGCCCTTGCCCCCATCGGATAGGCGGAAATTGAAAGAGAAGGTCAATTCTTCGTGATTCGGCAGTAATTCGAGACTGGCGGGGGCGGAAGCCGTAAGGGTCCCACCAGAGTCGGTCCATCCCTCGGAAGCGGATGGCTGGAGTTTGTCCAGACCGGACGACTCGTAGCGTTCGTCGGTGTCGACTTGTTGTACTTCCAACGGATCGCGGTTACAGGCCGCGGTGAGCGCTAAGGTTAGCAGAATGATACATCGTAGCATGGCGGCAAGGTAACCGATTAGCAGGGAATTGAATAATGGCCTTTTAGGTCATTATGCGGGGGCATTTGTAATTTACCGACCATAACTACTCGATCATGCACCGCCGACAAGCCATTAAATTAACTACCGCAGCCTTGGGATTAAGCCCAATTGCCTCTGCCTCTACCCGGCAGGAGCAACACCCCCCGGCCGCAGCCGCCTTCAATCTGGCATTTGCTCCCCACGGGGGCATGTTCTCCAATCTGGCCGGCGACGACATCCTGGATCAGATCCGCTGGGCGGCGGACCAGGGATTCCACGCCTGGGAAGACAACGGGATGCCCAACCGGGACGTGACGGAACAGACCAAGATTGGCGAACTCCTTAACCAACTGGATATGCAGATGGGGGTATTCGTCGCCAACAAAATCAACTGGCGGGAACCTACCCTCACCAACGGGGCCGGTGAGCACCGGGATGCCTTCCTGGCCGACATCAAGAACGCCATCGAGGTAGCCAAGCGCTGCAACGCGAAGTGGATGACCGTCGTTCCGGGATTCGTCCAGATGCGGTTGGAGCCCTATTACCAAATGGCCAACGTCGTAGAAACCCTCAAACAGGGCGCCGCGCTATTGGAGCCCCACGGACTAGTGATGGTACTCGAACCCCTGAATTACCGCGACCACCCCGGACTATTCCTTACCAAGGCCGCCCAGGGTTATGCCATCTGTCAGGCAGTGGGAAGTCCTTCCTGCAAAATTCTCTTCGATATTTACCACCAACAGATTCAGGAGGGCAACCTGATCCCCAACATAGATGCCGCCTGGGAGGAGATCGCCTATTTCCAGATCGGGGACAATCCCGGCCGCAAGGAGCCTACGACCGGCGAGATCAACTACGAAAAGGTATTATCACACATCCACTCGAAGGGCTTTACCGGGGTGTACGGCATGGAGCACGGTAAGAGTATGGATGGAGTGGAAGGAGAAGAGGCCGTACTGGACGCCTACCGCCGTGTCGACGTGACCATTTAAGCAAGTCTGCTATGCAATTGTGGATTTTAGTACGGATTGTAATGGGACTTCTACTGATGTCCCTCGTCGCCTGTACGGATTCATCATCGCAAGCAGACGCGGCCCCTTCTGCGGATAATCAGCCATCTGACGACAGCAAGGCGGTGGGACAGCGCAACTCTTCGGGTGGGCTGGCATGGGCAAGCAAGCGATATGAACGCGTCCTGCAAATGGAAAACTCCGGTGTTCTTGATTGCGATACTTTGTCTTACGATTGCCAGTCTTCCGACAGAGCGGGAAAAATCATTATCTGCAGGGCAGACGGCGATCTAGTCCGGGTCCAGCATGAAATTGATGCCGGACCCGGAACTATCGCAGCTGAAACCTACTACTACGACGGATCTGCCGTATACGTAGCCGAAACGAGCGCCTTCTCGCAAGTTCAGACAGCCGAATCTCCGGGGCCCGGACTGGTCCGGCAAGAACGTCGCTATTTCGAATCCGGCAACTTACTTGACCGAGAGTTCCGCAGTTACCCTCCCTTGCCGGAGGGTAGAGAGCCTACCGAGGTAGAGTTCGCCTACGAGCAGTCTGGGGATACCGTCGACGAGATTCTCGGCAGCGACGCTTTATTCAACGTTGCCGAGGAGACGGCTTACGATTGTGATCGGTAAATTATTCCCCGTACCAGTCCTCAAGTCTGACTTCAATGTCGTCGTTCTCCGCGTTAACCAGACGGCGAAATTCTTCCACGTCGCTCTTCGTTTCGTCCTGGTTGCGGTAATGGTAGGGATAGACAACTTCCGGGGCAAAGGCGAGAACCGACTCCGCGGCCTGGTTGATGTCCATTGTGTAGGGCAGGTTCATGCATACGAAGGCAACGCTAATGTCTTCGAGGTTACGCATGGCGGGCACGCCTTCGGTATCTCCGCTGATGTAGTAGCGTTCCGAACCGAAATCGAGCACATAGCCGTTGAAATCACCCTCCGGGTGAAAATTCTCTTTGGGTGGGGGATTATAGGCAGGAACAGCCTCGATGTCGATGTCGTCCCACGTCCAGTTTTCTCCATTCGCCAGGGTGTGCATCTCGGCGAAGGAAGTATCCTGTAGGGCGTCCATGACGGCCTGTGGGGCAACCAGGGTAGCCTGGGTAAGATCGATACCGCTGAGGGTTTCCGGATCGAGGTGGTCACCGTGGGTGTGGGTGATGAGGACCAAATCTGGTGCCCCGTAGGACGTGTAGCGCTCGGCACCGCCGTGGGGGTCGACAAAAATGGTGCGCTCTCCTTGTGTAAGTACGATGGAGCCGTGGTAGATGGGATGAGCCTCTACGTCTGCATTTTGTTCTTCCGAAGTGGTTTCGAGTGCTGCTTCCGCTGGCTCGTCCGAAGCGGTGGTTGCGCCGTCGCCACAGGCGGTTAAACACATTAAGGTGAGCGTGTATAGGAAAAAGTGCTTCATCGGTTGTTATCGTATGTTTCAGGTACAACCGAGGATGTGGGTTGTAGTTGATTTTGATACAGGTGCTTCTACGTTTTCTATATATGAGGTATCCCGCTGCGGCTATGCTATGCTGTGCGCTCTACGGCATCCAGTCCTCGGTGTCCGCACAGCTCCACTTGTTCAATGGGGTTGCCTTCGAGCACGAAGTCACTCCCGGGTGGGGATACGAATTGGAAGCCGAACATCGACAGACTTTAAAGACCGGACCGGACGATCGAGTGCTTTTTACTGGCGCGATAAACCGCTTAGTGGCAGAGCATTTTAGTGTTGCCCCGGGTTTGCGCGTCACGCCACATTACGGCGAGGGACCACGGAGGTTCGCCTTTTTACCGACCTTTATTTCTCCATAAGCCCTTACGACGGTCCTTTTGCCCTGGAGGGTCGCTTGCGTTCACTGTATAAATTCGCGATTACGGACCAGACCAGCAGTGCTGAGATGGCCCTTCGTCCAAAGACCGAAGGACGAATTTGTGGTAGCCGGAATACTTGTGAATCCGTGCTTCCCGACCGCCGCCACCGCGACTGGGTATATCGCCGTCCGTTCGGGAGGAGCCTGCTGTGGTAAAGTACTGACCCTGACTACATGCCCGGTACGATCATCACCGCGTTTTGCATAAGACGGCTCGGGCCCCGCCAGAACATCCGATAGTGTGGATTGTCGAGGAGATATACTACCTGACCCTGTCCGATCTGACGTACACCCGCCCAGGTATTGCCGGCCAGGCGGTCAATAGCATCCGAAGGCGCGTACCCGGCGGCCAGCAGTTGCGTAGAATCGGATACATAGCGCCCTACACTTTCCAAGCCGGCGGAAGCCTGGAGCGAGTTGCTACCAAATTTGAGCGTATAAACTTCCGTCCCCATTCCAAAAGCCAGCGGATGGGTGTTATCCAGGGTGGCGCGTAGCGCGCTTCCCGGGATATTTTTCTTGCCGTAGTAATCCGTTCGCTCGGCGAAAGTCAGTTGGCTGGCGAGCTCCGACGTATCGCGTCCGGGTTGGTTGACCTTTTGGTCGGTGAAGCCATTCTCGGCGGTAAAGAATTCCGCCGATTCGCCAACCGTAACGAGCGTGCCACCGGCCCGAATCCAGCCTGTAAGCACCTCCCGTTGCTCCTCGTCGAAGACCTCACCCAAATTGCCGGCGTCCGGCAAGATCAGGACGTCGTAATCAAAGAGGTCGGCGTAGCCGTACCGCTGACCGAATTTCGGCACGGCGGTTTGCCGTAAAACGGAGGTGCGGATCCGTGTAACTGGCAGCTGGGTTTCCCAGTCGAACAGGTAATAGATTTGCCCGCTGGTGTAGGTATCAAAGGGTTCATCAACCAGCATGGCCACTTGGGGCTTCCGCAGGGGGAAGTTGCGGGTACTGGCCAGATCGTTACCGTCACGCATGCGCCCGGTGGTGAACCGGTCTACGCGTAGGCCGAAATCTTCAGCCATCTGCTGCATGAGTACCGGGATCTCTTCTTCGTGTTCCAGGTTGCGCCCCCGCAGTACAATCAAGCTGCCAGCGGAAAATGTCTGCCCGCCATCCGTAGTGAATGGTTCCAGAGCGGATCGTACCCGCAGTCCTTTCGTCCACATCGCAGCCAATGCCTGGGGGGCGTTACGTTGTGACCAATCAATCACGTAGGCGTACACCGGTCCGTCCTCCGGTCCGTATACGCCTCCGGAACGCTCGATAACCCGTACCGGCTCCGTACCCACCTGGATGGGTGAACCGAAGGTGTAAGCATTCAGGTTGTAGGCCAGGGGGGCCGACCAGGTAGACATATCGTACATCACGCTGTCTTCGATGGCGATATCATTCGCCAGGATGCTGTTGATCAGTAAGTGACGCGCCTGTTCGGTACCGATGATCAGGCTTCCGGCCGGATGCGTCCGTTCTTCCTCAACGGGTCCCGAACGAAACGACCGACCGTTGGCAGTCAGTTCCTCGGTGGTGCGTTCCACCTCGATCCCGTTAAGCAGCAGCATCTGCAGAAAATCGTTGAAGTAGGGGCTGCCGTCATTTTCAATTAGGTAAGCCGTCGTTTCCTGCTTACTGTTTAAGGGATTCCAGGCCTCCAGACTGTAGCGTTGCAGGGCTTCCCGGTTGTCGGAAGCCGTTCGCACCTGAGCCAGACTGGTCGTAAAGTGGTCCCATATGCGCTGACGGAGTGTCAGGACAAACCCATCCTCGGTTTCTACGGCCCGGCCGCCGGCGATGCCGCCCTGTTCCGTCAGCATACCGATGGCGCCCATTACGGAGGGGTAGCTGCTTCCGTAGCTCGGATAGAAGAAGTCAAAGCGATCCCGGGTAAAGTAGCTGATGCCCTGCTGATCAAAGGCAGCAATATTGGCGCGTCCGAAGGTGTCGGCCCAGCTTTCGTAGGCATCGGGCAACAGTAGATTTCGGGGAGTCGTACCGGGTACCGTGAAGTAGTTCGCGTCGTACCCCTGCTCGTGATAATCGGTATGGACGCTGGGCATCCAACGCTGGTAGGCCCGGGTGTGCCCCCTGCTTTCGGGGTGTACTCCCCAGACCCAGTCGCGGTTAAGGTCAAACCAGTAGTGGTTCGTACGACCATTCGGAAAGGGTGCGTAGTGTTCGAGATCCCGGGGTTCCTCCCCGCCGGTGGCACGGGCCATGCCGTTGTACCAGTATACGTACCGGTCCCTGCCATCCGGATTGATACACACGAACATGACGTTTACCGTTTCTTCGAGCGCGTCGGCGAGTTCCTGATTCTCGGTAGTCGCCAGCTCGTAGGCCACCTGCATGGCGGCCTCCGTACTGCTGGCTTCGTTACCGTGAATGTTATAGCTGAAGCTGTTGACGACCGGGTGGTTCTCCAATAAGCTTTCTACCTGCGCTCCGCCGCCCCGCCAACTGTTCACTAAGTCCAGTTGCTTGGTGCGTATAGCCTCCAGCTGATCCATATTTTCTTCCCCCGTAACTATGACTAAGAGGAGCGGCCTACCCTCGTAGGTGGTCCCGTATCGCTCGACGCGCACCCGGGGACTTTGGTCCGCCAAATAATCGAAGTAGGCTACGGACTTGGCGTATTCGGTAAACCGCTCCCCCAACCGGTACCCCAAAAATTGGCGTGGACTGAGCACTTGCGAAGCTGACAGGTTCTCCGGGAAGTCCAGGCGTTCGTAAACATCGGTTTGAGCTTTTAGGCAGAAAACCCAAAAGAAGAAAATTATGGATGAGTAAAATTTCATACAGGGCTGGCGTGAGTTGTCGGGCGAAGATACCATGTGCTGATGATGCGACTAAGGCGACAAACTGCCACATTATGGCGATTCCCCCGCCAAACCGGACCGTTTAACGTCCCCAGTCAACCGTTTCGTCATTATCGAAAATATATCGGGATATAAGTGCAATTTTAAGCTAGTGAAATAAGCTATACCCCCAGATAATCGCCCGATTATTCGGTTTACAGTGTCTCTCTCGAAACAAGCCTAAAAATTCTTGCCTTAGATCTTGGTGATCTGACCGCTACCGCCGCGATACGGAGGAGCCGGTGAGACCCGACAGAATTCTGTTGAACCTGTCGTTTGAGAAGAAACTGATACCCTGCACACTCTTTTACACGTCAAACACATGTTTAAATTTTTAATCTTGCCTTTGCTGCTCATTATGAGCACAGCGGCAATCAGCGGCCAGGGGCATTGCCAGCGCGGCAACTGCTACGACGGCACCGGCGCCCTGCGCTTCGCGGACGGCGCACTCTATACCGGCTACTTCAAGCTGGGTAAATTTAACGGCCAGGGCACCCTGACCTATCCGGACGGTTCCGTCTATCGAGGGAATTTTCGCAACCAGCTTCAGCACGGCCTGGGACGGTTAGTCGACGCCAACGGAAACAGCTACGAGGGCATGTGGCGGGCTGGTCAGCGGCACGGGGAAGGCCGCGCCAATTTCACCGATGGCGGTGAGATCATCGGCACCTGGGACAGCGACAAACTGAACGGGGAAGTCTCCTTCACCTTTGCCAACCGTGACTTCTACAAGGGCAGGATGCAGGAAAACATGATGAGTGGCTACGGCCAAATGGAATATGCCAATGGCGATATGTATGCCGGGCACTGGCTGCAGAATGTCAAACACGGGGAGGGCCACCTGGTCTACGAAAACGGCACGGAAGTCACGGGGACCTGGAACCAGGGGGAATTCGAGACCGACTGGTCGGCATTAGGCTTCCTGGGCAATACGGCTCAGCTGGCTGACTGCGAAGAAGGCTGTCCGGACGGTACCGGACGGTACACCTACGCCGATGGAACGACTTTCTTCGGTAATATCCAGGGAGGTATCCCGCACGGCCGGGGGACCGTTCTTTTCCCCAATGGCAACACCTACCACGGTAGCTTCCTCGACCACCGCCCGGAAGGACTTGGCGTGATGCAGTACCGCAGCGGTGAAATCGAGGGCGGCATCTGGGACAACGGCCAGCTTTTCCGCCGTCTATACTCCGCAAAAGGAAGTCCGGCCCCGGAATTGGCTACGGCCTACGATGATGAGGTAAAAGTGTGGGCGGTAGTTGTCGGCTGCGCCTATTACCAGCACATGAAAACACTGCGGTACACGGATGACGACGCCTACCAGTTCTACGCTTTTTTGAAGAGCATTGAAGGGGGTGCCCTGAGCGACGATCAGGTCAAGGTTCTCATCGACGAGAATGCCACCCACGACAATATCCTGGCCGCTATGCGCGATACCTACGCCCAGGCCGATGAGAATGACGTGATCCTTTTTTACTTCAGCGGACACGGTTTGCCCGGCGCTTTCCTGCCCGTCGATTACGATGGATCGGAGCAGGCCCTCAAGCACGATGAAGTACACGAAGCGCTACAGCTAAGCCGGTCGCGACACAAGTTGGTCATCGCTGACGCCTGCCACAGTGGAAGTCTGGCCGCCCGAAGTGGAGGAAGCAACGAGCAGCTACTGACCGATTACTATTCCGCCTTGCATAACGCTAGCTCGTCTACCGCGCTGATGATGTCCAGCAAGGGAGAAGAAATTAGCATGGAGGACGGTGGCTTGCGGTCCGGGGTTTTCAGTCACTACCTGATCCGGGGTATGAAAGGCGAAGCTGACGCCAATCACGACCGTATCGTGTCCATCCAGGAACTGTTTGCCTACGTTCACCGCGAAGTCCGGGGATACACCGGCAACATCCAAACCCCTACCCTAACGGGTAGCTACGACGAGCAGATGCCTATCTCGGTCATTCGTGCTCGGTAAGCCGTTTCGGCTTAGCCAAATTGCCGGTCAATCGGGTCGGGTGTAGATATAGTACTCCACGGCTTTAGGCGTGAATTCAACATCCCGAATGGACTCCGGAACGCGCGTCAGCATCACGGGAACGGTGTTCATACCATCGGTGGTTTGTAGTCGGCTGACGTCAGCCTCTACCCTGAAGTCCGAGCGCCGGATCTGGCCAAAGTCGCGTTGCGGCACCGTGACGGTGATCGTAGCAAAAGCCGGAAAAACCCGGGAGGAGTCTACCGATGGGGCATTGTACAGCTCAATGGGGATTCTGAACTGCTGCTCAATGAAGGGCTCGACTTCCACGGAAAGCTCTACACTGCTATAGTTAAGGGTGAGTCCTTCCGGTGCACGCTCAAGTGGAACGGAGGTTGCTAAGTTCGTCTTCAAGTTGTCCAACACGAGCGGTGCCGTCGGCCAGACTTCGATGTCTTCCAGTGCATCGATGGCGCCGCTGACGGTTATGCTATCGGGTTGGAACACCACCGGCCCGACGGCGGCATAGCCGGCTTCAAATCCGATGTCAACCTGGCTAACCACGCGCACCCTCTTCCCATCACGGGGGGTCGTCAAAATTTGCTGCGACTCGTAGACCATGTTATCGACCTCCAAATCGCCGCTGCTGAGCTGACGACGGATAGCCTGCTCGAGGACATTGCCGGATAGCAAAAAACGCTCTTCTTCGTTGACGTCGAGTAAAACATCGAGTGTTCTCCCGCGCAAGCTCTCTACGATCAGGTTCCATCCTCTGCCCCGTATTTGTATCGGGATGGTCCGAGGAGGCTGACCGGCAATGGCCCGATCGGGACTCACGTTGTATTCGAGATTGACCGTTTTGTTGATCTCGTAGGTCTGCGAGAGATTAAGAATCAGCCAAAACACGAAGGCTAGGCCGATACACACCAGCAGCACCTGCCGGTCCGTAGTGGCCATATTCCGCAGGGGAATACTATCCTTCAGTCTTTGGAGGGTAGATGGCATGCGTCAGTTCCTGAGAGATCGCGTTCTTGGTGACCTGAATGTAGGTCTTATTCCCTACGTTGAGGGAGACTACCTTATCCTCTACCTTGTCGATCGTACCCAAAATACCGCTGGCCGTGACCACCCGTTGTCCCTTCGACAGGTCCTCCATGAAGGTCTTTTGCTGCTTGCTGCGTCGACGTTGAGGAATAATCATGGTAAACACGATGACGGCAAGCATGGCCAGCATAAAAAAGCCGCTGGTAAAGATGTCGCCGCCGGCTTGTAGATATAGCATATATAAAAACATTTAGTCGTTAAGGACCGTGCCATCCACGTAGATGGTGGTCATCGATGGATAGGTATTGGCGGTAAGCGTAACTGGCTTCCGTTGCCGGCCGTACTTGTGGGTGGTATTAAAAACCACCTCCACGCTCCCGGTCTCCCCCGGCGCCACGGGCTTGTCCGGGTAACTGGGCACCGTGCAACCACAGGTCGATCGGGCGTCAGTAATGAGCAGTGGCGCACTTCCCGTATTCGTAAACTCGAAGGTATGGCGAATGATGGCGCCCTCCTCCACTTCGCCAAAGCGATACTCCGTCTCCGCGAATTCCATCACCGCGGCGGCCGCACTGTCCGGTACGGGCTCGGCCAACGGACTTCTGATGATAGCCGCATTAGCTCCCTCGGTGTCGGATGGCGCATCGGGAAAGGATTTGGGGTCCTCCGCACAAGCCCACCATAGAAGTGGGAGCAGACATAGTATTCGTTTACGCATTTAGATCGGGCTTATGCCGCCGCAAAGATAAACACGGATGCTCATCCCCCACCCTACCGCAAAGTTGCGGCTTTCCCGGTCGGGTCACTGACATCGGGTCTGCCCACTACCCTTATATTCGCCCATCGGCTAATCAATGCTTGTAATGCGCGTATTCCTAACAGGCTTTATGGGTTCCGGGAAGAGTTTTGTCGGACGGCGCTTGGCGTCGCTGCGGGGCCTGCCCTTCATCGATCTGGACGACTACCTGGAGCAGCGCACCGGTATTACGATAGCCGAGATCTTTGAAAAGCATGGTGAAGCCCATTTTCGCCAGTTGGAAACCGACTTGCTGCAAAAATTCGACCGCCTGCCGATGTTCGTGATGGCCACGGGGGGAGGCACCCCTTGTTTTCACGCTAATATGGACTGGATGAACCAGCACGGGGTAACCGTTTTCCTGGATCCCGACGAGGAAATCATCGAGCGCAGACTTCGTAGCGAACGGGCTAAGCGTCCCCTGCTTCACGGTGATGCGGAACTTGCCGGGCTTATCAAGTCCAAACTCGACGAACGTAGACCTTGCTACGAAAAGGCAGCTTATCACGTTCGGCAGACGAATCCCAGACAGGACGTAGTGCGTTCGATTAGCACCCATCTTCAACTTTTAGACGCCTCCGTAAGCCATGACTAAACTGTCCCTCGTCCTTCTCTGCTTTATTTCGCTAACGGCCCTTTCTGCTCAATCAAATTCACAGCAGGGCCTCTACTTCGTGGGCTTCTCCGACAAAGCCGGCACCCCCTACCGGGTAGAGGAACCAGAAGCCTTTTTGAGTGAACGGGCACTCGAACGCAGGAAGAAGGTCGACATGGAAATTACGGACCTGGATCTACCGATTAGCCCCGACTATGAGAAACGAATCGCCGAGCAGGGTCTAGACATCTGGCTCCGCAGTAAGTGGATGAATGGGGTCGTCGTCCCGGCAACAAAGGCCCAGATGGAGAAGATTCGGCGCCTAGAGTTCGTTGACACCACCTTTTACGCGGCGCCGTTGCAGTACGAACGGACCGTCTCCGCCCCCCGGCCAACGAATTTCAGCCAGCCCGCTCCCGATGTCGAGTCCGTACCGGTAAGCCAGACGTTTTACGGCTTTGGATACAAAGATCTCAGCCGCATGAATGGGGACAGTTTACACCGACTGGGTTTCCGGGGCAGCGGAGTATGGGTCGCCGTGTTCGACGGCGGCTTCCCAGGCGTGCAGTACAAGGATTTTCTCGGCTACGATCAGGTGGAGGCCGTGCCCGGCAATTATGACCTCGTGGAGCAAGACAGCACTGCACTGGATGGTTCGACCCACGGCGCTACGGTACTCAGCACCATGGCAGCTCATCATCCATTCTTCTTTATCGGTACGGCCCCCGAAGCGAAATACATTCTTTTCAAGACGGAAAACAGCCGCGGCGAGCATCGCATGGAAGAAGTAAACTACGCGATTGCCCTGGAGATGGCCGATAGCGTAGGCGTCGACCTTGTCAATAGCAGTCTCGGTTATACCACCTTCACCGATACCTCGATGGATTATGGATTTAAGGACCTCAACGGACGGACTTCTCCTGCTTCGATTGCTATCGGCCGCGCCTTCGACCGGGGAATGATCGTGGTAACCAGTGCAGGGAACAACGGGGCCGATGAATGGAAGTACATCGGAATACCCGCGGATGCGCCAAAGGCATTTAGTATTGGCGCGCTAGACGCGGACGACGAACGCGCTTACTTTAGCAGTTTCGGATCGACCGCGGACGGTTTGCCAAAGCCGGATGTCAGCGGACCCGGCGTTATGGTGGCAGCCGTGGCGGCCAACGGTCAGGGGATGACCGGAGCTAACGGCACGAGCCTTAGTGCTCCCCTGGTCACCGGCCTTATAGCTTGCCTGCTGCAGGCCGTGCCGGAAGCGACCAACCAGCAAATTCTGGACGCGATCCGCTCGACTGCATCGCTTGCTGACGCACCGGATGATGCCGTCGGCTACGGCAAACCCGATTTTGCCGCTGCCTACCGTTACCTACTCGATCAAGTCCAACAACCGTAAGTGGCAAAACTTTGGTTAGAATTTGCTCCTGCCACGGGAGATGTGTATTTTTGAGAGTTCCCAGCTTCAACAAGATCGTGTATCGACTGTTGGGAAGCAAAAGACCTGCCGGCCCCGCGCCGGACCCGATTTTTTTATTTGGTATCAGTAAGTTGGAACGAGCCCCGGCGCCTAGCGGTGACCGGGGTTCTTTGTTTGCTTACCGATCGAAAGCCAGTCGCTCTCCCCGAACCGTATCGATCACTTTTCCGGCGGCGTAGGCGATCTGCCCGCTCACAATCGTTTCGCGGACCCTGCCGCGCAACATCATTCCCTCCAGAGGAGACCAGCCTACGTGGTAAAGGATGTTTTCCGGAGCAACCGTCCAGGTTTCCTGGGGATCGTACACCACTACGTCGGCGTGCATGCCCTCGTCCAGGTAGCCGCGACCGGCCACCTGGTAACAGATCGCCGGAGCATGACACATCTTCTCAACAATCTTTTCAAGCGTGATCTGACCGGCTTGCTCGAGGCGCATCATCATGTCGAGGCTATGCTGTACCAGCGGCAAGCCACCCGGTGCCTTGAAGTAATCCGACTGACTTTTTTCCTCGGCGGTATGGGGGGCATGATCCGTGGCGATGACATCGAAGCGATCGTCAAGTAGTGCCGGTAGCAGTGCCGACCGGTGATGTTCTGACTTAATGGCTGGATTACACTTTATCCCGTTGCCCAGGCGGTCGTAATCCTTTGCATTGAAGGTAAGGTGGTGAACGCATACCTCTGCCGTGATTCGCTTTTCCCGCAGGGGTATGTCATTACGGAACAGGGACACCTCATCCGCCGTACTAATATGCAAAATATGAAGCCGGGTGTTGTGCCGCTTTGCCAGTTCGATGGCGAGGCTACTACTCTTCAGGCACCCTTCCGCGGATCGGATATGCGGATGTTCCTGTACGGGGATCTCCGTTCCGTAGCGCTCGCGGGCCTTGGCGGCATTATGGCGGATCGTGGCCTCGTCCTCACAGTGGGTAGCAATCAACAAGGGGCTCTGGGTAAATAGCGCATCCAGGGTTTGCTCGTCATCCACCAGCATATTACCGGTACTGCTGCCCATAAATATTTTCAATCCGCAAACCTTACGGGGATCGGTGCGGAGGGCCTCGTCCAGGTTGTCGTTGGCCGCCCCCATATAGAAACTGTAGTTGGCTACGCTCGTATTGGCTCCGATGCGATACTTCTCTTCCAGCAGCAACTGCGTCAGGGTTGCCGGTTTGGTATTCGGCATTTCCATGAAGCTGGTCGTTCCGCCCGCTACGGCCGCGCGAGCCTCACTCCCAATGGTCGCTTTGTGCGTGAGACCCGGTTCGCGAAAATGGACCTGGTCGTCGATAATACCGGGAAGGACGTAACAACCTTCAGCATTGATCTCCCGGTCGACGGTGGCGTCAATCGTACCACCTACTTGT
Source organism: Lewinella sp. IMCC34191 (assembly GCF_003390935.1). Taxonomy (GTDB): domain Bacteria; phylum Bacteroidota; class Bacteroidia; order Chitinophagales; family Saprospiraceae; genus Neolewinella. The sequence continues at coordinate 1,016,389 of NZ_QNQZ01000001.1, forward strand.
TCAATGATGCCATTGCGGATAAGTAGGTCCCCCTCCTTCCTCACTCCCCGGTTAATTATGGTGCCCCCCTTGATCAATATGCTTCCTTTGGCCACAGCTTTTCGTTTTGCGCCAATGTAAGCAACCCCTCATCGACTTTAGGAAGGCCTTAATAGAATAGTCACACATTTTAAGATTCAAAGGTGCAACCTTTAGGTACGGGATCAGCCCTTACCGATGAATCACCCCGACATTGGGCGGGGCTCGAAACCAATGTAAATCCAGTAAAACGTACTACCATGAAATCGACTTTTACCCTTTGTCTGCTCTTCATCTCGGTGATGCTGAGTGCCCAGAGCGGCACTTCAATCCTGGCCTATCACGCGCAGACGGCTATCCCTGCATACACCAACCATCAGGCTTCTGACGAAGTAACGAGCCGTTTTTCGGCCAGGAAGGAACGAACGCTACTTGGTGACCTAGACCTGTCCGGAATATGGGGCGGACCGACCTATAAATACAGTGCTACGGGTGACGACTGGGCCTTGGTTCGGGGTGGATTTGGCGTCCTGGAATTCAGCGAAACCGTTTCCCTCGGCTACGGCGGCTGGGGGTCTCGCGAAAGCTTTACGGTCAATGACCCCGTGGAAGATTCCCCGCGCTATGAATTTAAGCACGGTGGTTTTATCATCGCCGTAGCGCCCGGTGCGGATAATGTCATACATCCCCGCTTCACCGCGATCGTCGGTCCCGGACGCATTGACGTCGCCGGGGAAGGACGAGATCGCATGCTCGTAGGCCAACTCATGGCCGGAGCGGAGCTCAATCTCTTCCAGTGGTTCCGTCTTGGTATCGAAGGTGGCTACCGTTTCGCCAGTGGCGTAGACAGTGAATTGGTCACGGCATCTGACGTCGGTGGCGCGGTCATCCAGATCGAGGCACGTTTTGGTTGGAGTGGGTAGTCGGTCATCCGGGGGCTTCGCTTTACCTTTGCGGGCCTATGGAAAATAAGCTTATCAAGCACGTCGCGATCGCGGGGAACATTGGAGCGGGTAAAACCACGCTCTGTCGGCAACTCGGTCAGCATTTCGGCTGGGAAGTTCATTACGAAAGTGCGGAGAACAACCCATACCTCAGCGATTTCTACGATGATATGAAGCGCTGGAGTTTCAATCTGCAGGTCTACTTTCTGCATAACCGCTACAAGCAGATCATTGACATCCAGGAAGGCAACCATACCGTCATCCAGGACCGAACCATCTACGAAGACGCCCACATTTTCGCACCGAACCTCTACGGGATGGGGCTGATGACGGAACGCGACTTCGACAGTTACAGTCAATTGTTTCACACGATGACCAGCCGGATTAAAGCTCCGGATCTCCTGATTTACCTGCGGGCCGGCATCGGCACCCTAGTTGCACACATCGAGAACCGTGGCCGCGATTACGAGGGGAGTATGAGCCTGGACTACTTGAAACAGCTAAACCGGCGCTACGAGGACTGGATCCGTAGTTACCACGACGGTAATATTTTGATCATCAATGTTGACGAGGTGGACTTCGTCAATAAGAAGGAGGACCTCGGTCGCGTGATCGAGATGGTCGGAGGAAAACTCCACGGCCTGTTCAAGGAGATATAAAGCCGGCGAACCGGCCTAGCTAGCTCTCCGGCCCGACATCTAAGCGGCTGGCCAGGTCGATGTACACGCCCTCCCGCTTTGGCGGGGCGATACTTTGTAGATAGTCGGAAGATTGCGCCTGGGAGTTCTCCACGAACGGACGGATCTGAAAGAGCCAAATCTTATCTTCCTGGAATCCCAGTTCCACGTCAAATGGTCCCTGTGCCGTCATCCCTTCGGCCTTGGGCATGATCTGTTCAACGCGTTGGCCCAGGTCGTACAAGTCGCGGAGATTTCGCTCGCTCAGCACGCGTTCGTTGAAGGCGGCGGGCACCATAACACTACCGCCGGTCGCTGGTAGTCGGCGGTGCAGGCGTTCACGTGCGGGAGCCTGCAGTGTGGTTCTTCCATAGCGGTCAATCAGGTAACTCTCGGCGGCTTGTCCGTCAACCGCTCCTCCGGCTCCTCTGCTAAAGGCCACGGTAATGTCTTCATCTCGGCCGCTACTGACTCCCTTCGTGATCATTACCCCGGAATATGCTACATCCACACTCGGAATGATGAGGATACTCGGGAATACGTTCTCCGGATTCAGCAAATAGCGTTGCCGCCAACGGTAGCTGCGCTCCGTATAGGGACTGGCCCAGACTTCCTTTATACCATCAATGATGGCTTGGCGCTTGACCACGTTGAAGACGGTCTTGTTTAGACCGGCTCCCGTAAACTCGGCTAGATCTTCCATATTCGTATCCGAGCGGAGAAACACAGGCACCTCCCCGAAACCACCTCCAAGATTATCCGCAAAACCGTTTTCCAACTGCGAGATGAGTTTGGGGGATAATTCAATTTTGTCGATGGCCGTGCGTAAGGTGGCCAGCTGTTCAAGGGTGAAGGACTCGACATCCGATGCGGTTTCTCCGGCTTCTTCCATGCGAGCGGCTTCGGCAAAGCGGTCATTCAGGAAGGCCCAGTAGGAAACCCCATTCGGCTGACCGGGCATCTGCTGGTCAAGGTGCTCCCGAAATACGCCGAAGGGAATGACCAGCCCGTTCACGACGTTATCGGGAAACAGTTGCTTCAGCTGGCCGAGGTTGGCTGCCTTGGGTCCGCTGCGCACGCCACTGTCTTCACTATTCACGTTCGCCAGGTTCAGCACGTCCCGGGTACTCAAATCGAGTCTGTCTATTGGTACGCTGATTTTATTCTGGTTACGCTCCTCTACGCTGAAAAGCGCTTGCTCCCGATCCGACATCTCGTCTACCGGTTTCAAAACCACGCTGCCGCCGGCGGATACCGCCAGAAAGACTTCGTCGCCGTCGTAAGGAAGCAGCTCCTGGAACTGCTGTTCCGTAATCACGGCGTTTGGGATGCCTAGATTTCGGGCCAGAAGCTGCACGTGGCTGACCGGATTGCCTTCACTGACGGTAAGAATACCGCCGACGGGCTTTAGGTCCGCCGGGGGGCGACTGAATACGAAAATATCGTGATTGTTGACCTCCACGCCATCGGGGGCACCCTCGATGAGATGCAGAACGCCGCGGGCATATCCCGGGTTAAGCCCCCGCGCCTGCGCCTGGGTTTGAATATCGAGTAATGCATTACCGGTATCGCTGTTGCGGGCAAGCCAGTCGCCTAATTCGCCGACAGCCGAGCCGAGCGGCAGCAAAACCGATCCGCGGATCTGGTCATCTAAAAATCCCAGGGCTTTTGGTTCGAAGCGGGCGTAACGCTCAACCACCTCGCCGTAGGTGGCGCGGTTGGTAGCCGTTCCCCACTCAACAAAGCGACGGGCGTTGTCGAGGTAATCGTCGAGCATTTCCGGCCAGACGTACTGGTACCCCGGATCGGCGATCGACCCGGCCGCGGATTCGTATTCCCACAGTTCGACGAATCCGGTTCCGGTTGCCGCCTGTCCGAGATAACAGATTTTTTCCATCTGATCGCGGGCGGTTTCGGTGTTGTAATCGGCCGAAGCCCGGAAAATCAGATCGCTAAGCTCGTTCACCACATCGACCAGGCGGAGGCGATCCAGGGGCAAGCGATCATAGGATACTAAATCTTGGCGCAGGGCAAGGATCAGATCGGATGCTGCCGTAAGCCGGGAGATTATGTCAGCATTTTCTTGTTCGCGTACAAAGGTCTGAATGCGATCCTTCATGGGGTCACCAGTTGGGAGCTCATCGGCTAAGCCACCTATGTTGAGCAGTCCGCTGCCTCCATAGGCGGCATCTATATCTTTGGCCAAGCTACCCGCGGCAGCATACAACTGCCGCTCCCTCAATTCATCTTCGTTGTCTTGCATGAACTCACGAACCGCTTCGGCGTCCCCGGCTCCGGGGCGGCCGTGAATTTTTATTCGCAGTTCCATGAATGCCTCGTATTCGTCCGCAATTTCCTTGCTAACCGCCCGAATACGCTGGTTCAGGTCGGTATCGCCACGGTGTGGAATATCCCGGGCTGCCTGGACGATCAGGTAATAATTCTCCTCCAGCACATCTGGTCGATCGAGTAGCCAGCGGAAGAAATCAAGTCCCCATTCTTCCTCATCCTCAATTTGGAAGGCTCCCCGGTAGAAGCGCGCTTGTTCCAAAATCCAACCGTTATCGGCGGCAACGAGGTAGTTGTTGAGCTGAAACTGCTTAAGCCGACTGTGGTCGTCTCCGGCATTCCAGAATTCATCGTACTCCGTTCCCGCGAGGATCTGACCGAAGTATAGATCCTGCTCCCGCATTAACCGTTTGATGTCGGGGGTATAATCGGCGTGCTGCTGGGCATCCTCATCTTCCGGACACGGGTCGCGTGCGGGCCGTTGACTTCCGTCGGAGCAAAACCAGAAAATGCCCCGGTAGGGGCCCCGCCGGTCGGACCTGTATTGTTCGATCAGTTCCGCGATGCGGCCGTCATCCATTTGGGCGGCGAGCGCAGGTGAAAAGCTTATGAGGAACAGGAGGATGGGAATCCGATAATCGACCCAATAGGGCCGGCTGCGGGTGGCTGTCATCGGTAATTGGTTAATAAGGCAATATGGTATATACAGCGTGTGGGTAGGTGCCGTTCGCTAGTCTAGGCCCTTTGTTAGGTAGGTGGTGAACATCACCGCAAATTACCCCCTTATAAACCAAACTTGTACGTACACGTGATCGCACTCCGCATTGTTGCTTACGTCCTCGGTATCATCGGGGTTATTGGCACGGTTCTTCCTTTCTTGAAGTATGACGATTGGTGGATTCGTGGATTTGACTATCCGCGCCAACAACTTGTCGTCATCCTGTTCTTATCGGCTACCTGCTGGTTCCTGTCCAACTCCTCGAATGGAGCGCTGAATATTACGATTGGCGTCGTATTAACGCTGGCGGCTCTGTATCAGGCTTACCGAATTTATCCCTACACGAAATTACACAGCAAAGACGCCAGGGAAGCAGAGATCCTCGACAACGATGAGGGTCACCTAACGATCATGATGAGTAATGTGCTGCAAACGAACCGCCGCACGGATCTGGTGATCGATTTGGTTAAGAACGTCAATCCTGACATCCTTCTAACGGTAGAGACCAACAAATGGTGGGAAGAAAAACTGGCCGAAGGGCTCGACGAGGACTTCCCCTACCGGGTCAATATTCCACTGGAGAATCTGTACGGGATGCACTTGTGGAGTAAAATTGAACTGATCGACCCGCAGATCAAGTACCGCATCAAGGACGACATCCCGGGGATCGATACCCGTATTAAATTACCGAACGGCCGCGAGGTTGACCTGTATTTCGTGCACCCGATGCCGCCCAGCCCTTCCGAAGCCTACGCCAGTACGGGTCGCGACGCAGAACTTTCCCTGGTTGGTCTGGAGGTAAGAGATAGACCGAATCGGTCGACAATTGTAGCCGGCGACATGAACGACGTTGCGTGGTCACACTCTTCCCGCCTTTTTCAACGGATCAGCGGACTTCTGGATCCCCGACGAGGTCGCGGGCTTTTTTCCACTTTTCACGCCGAATACAGCTTGCTACGCTGGCCGCTGGACCACGTGTTCCACTCCTCCGATTTCGCCATTATTGATCTGGAACGGTTGCCTTACGTCGGTAGCGATCACTTCCCCGTACTTATCAAATTAAGCTACGAACCGCAACAGGATGAAAATCAGGGGGAACAAGCCGAGGGAGACGATCTGGAAGAAGCCCGGGAGACCATCGAGATGGGCGAACGCAGTGAGGACGATGCCGTGATAAAGGACAATGATTAGCAAAAGAAGGATAATTCATTGCCCAATCACCCATGAACTTACATCGCCCCTGGCTATCTTTGCCGGTCTTAAGCCGTTACTTTTATGAAAAATGTCGTTTCTCAACGCTTTATCAAATGCCATGATAAGCTCAAAGCAGAGAAACGGATCCGTAGTAGCCGGGCTTTTGCCATGTCGCTTGACTATTTACCGCAGTCACTCAGTGAAATTCTAAAAGGCCGACGAGACGTTACCATCGAGCTGCTGCGTCAGGCCATCAATAAATACAAACTCAATCCGGTATACCTCTTCACGGGCGACGGCCCCATGTTTATGACGGAAGAGAGTAACCAAAATTTTCGGGTACTCACTACCATTACCACGCCGGAGAGCGAGGAAATGATCGTTCACGTTCCCCTACCCGCGCAGTCCGTTTACGCCGGCGAACTGGGCGACCCGTCATTCGTTGAGAGTCTGCCTACCTTCAGCCTGCCGGACTACAAATATAAAGTAGGCACTCACCGCAGTTTCGACGTTCCTGGAGACAGTATGGAACCCACACTTTTCGAGGGAGACAAGATCGTCTGCGCCTTTCTGGAACCCACCCTCTGGGAAAGCGGCATCAAGGACAATTACGCTTACGTCATCGTGACCCGAAGCGACGTGGTCGTGAAGCGCGTGCGCAACTTTCTGGACGAGAGTAAGGAACTGGAGGTCGTCAGTGATAATAGCTTTTACGACAGTTACCGGATTCCATTATCCGACCTGCGTGAGATCTGGTACGTCCGTGCCCGGATCACCCCCTTCCTCCCCTCCCCGCAGAATATCCAGCGGTACGTCCACGACGAAATGAAGGAATTGAAGGCTACGATCGCCCAGCAGGGAAAGCTGATCAATCGCTTGGGTGCCTCCGTGGATAAAGTCCTCGGAAACCGCCGCGATTCGTAACCGCTGGCAGCATAAGATAAACTACAAAGGCCCCGTGGATACGATCCGCGGGGCCTTTGTTAAATTGGATAGGAATGGTTTACCGGACAATCAGGCGATCCGTAACCGAGGTTGCGCCATCGCTGAGCCGTACGAAGTACATACCCGTAGGCAGGTCTTGCGTTGGCAATTCAACTTTTGCCGTCGCTTCATAGCTACGGTTGACAACACGCTGGCCGTCCGCGGTAAATACTTCTACGGCCACCATATTCGAGAAATTATCGGGAAGGACTATCTGGCTCGCTTGGCCCGCCGCGACGGGGTTGGGTGCAATTTTTAGTGCGGTAGCCGCCCCTTCGACCTGTACGGTAATTACGTTGCTGACGGATTCGCTACCGTCGTAGTCGACCTGGCGCAGACGATAGTAGTTCTGGCCCTGCGTATACTTTGCATCCTCATAGCTGTACAGCACGTTTACCGAGCTGCTACCCTGCCCCTCAACCTCACCGATGGCGGAGAAGGTAAATCCGTTAGTTGAGCGCTCAACGATGAAGTGGCTGTTGTCAGTCTCGGTCGCGGTCTCCCAACTCAGGGCTACACGGTCGCGGCGGAAGGCACCGGTGAAGGTCATTAGTTCTACGGGCAGGACTGCTGCCTGGACACAGGGGTAACTATCATTATTGGTAGCAGCACGTATGGCAGCTTTATCGGCACAATCGCCTGTATTTCCACTCACCGTGACGTTCGGATTGGTCGTGTCGAAATCCTGGCCGTTCACGGTGGTTTGACAGGGTAGTTGACTACAGTCTGCCAGTAAAACATTATTCGTAATAGTCAGGGAATTGGTCAATGTACTCAAGCCCGTGAAGTCGTTGAGGGTGGCCAGTTCGTCGTTACCGGTAATAATTAGCGCGGCGGCCTGAGTTAAGACAGAAAGTGCTCCGAGATCGGTGAGGTCATCGTTGTCTTCAATGGTAAAGGTTCCGGATAAAACCGATGGGGACGCAAAATCGCCCAAACTCACAAGGGCCGGATTGCCGCGCAGCGTAATATTTTGGCCTACCGATTGCAGGTAAGCCAAACCGGTCAGGTTTTGAAATCCATTATTTATGAGCTCTAGACTTTCTCCAATGGAAATAGTATTTTCGGGTAGAGATGACCCAAACAGACCAAATGTGGAGTTATTTTCTGCCCTGGCCGACCCAATGATACTGACTGGACTTAGAAACGCAAGCGATACTAAATTTGGATTGTTTTCAACAATTAAGTCGCCACTTATTGTTGAAATAGTCGAGGAAAGTTCCCCTCCCTCGAATGTACCAGGAAAGACGTTAGAACTATCAGGTTCTCCAATTATTAGATTATTTACGGTACTCAAACTCGTTAGAAGTGATAGAGGATCGTACAGGTCATCAGCGGAGTAATTGACGATGACCAAATCTCCTGTTATTGAAATGATTTGGTCTAACCCTTCAAAGTCTGTAATGCGGTCAGCTGGATCATCCGGGCTGATAATTAGATCTCCATCTATTGACGTTTCAGATTTAGAACTGATAAGCGATTCGTAAAAATCGACATCAGTTTGTGAGCCAATCCTGACAGGGCCTATAACCTGACCCTGAACAATTAGCGGTAGGCAAAGGAAGGCAAACAGTGGAAGTAAGCGGGTTAAGGAACAGAGCATCCTGTCGTGGTAAAGGTCCGACATAGCGGTGGTTGTATTTTTCAATGAGAGATAGAAAGCGACGGGAGGAAAACGAACTGTTAAAGCCATTGGTACCACATGGTCATGGGGTGTCGAGCTTTTATTTGCCGGCCGGCAAAAAATAACGGAGGGTCGCCCATGGGCAACCCTCCGTCCGCTAACCCTTTTGGTTAGCTTTGAAACCTAGTAGTGAGTGAAGTGAGCTAGTCTGGGTTATCGTATGATTACGTGGCGAGTGATGGTTCGCTGCTTTGCGCTGATGCGGACGGTGTAGGTTCCGACAGGTAAGTTTTCCAGGGGCACGCGAATTCGGTCGTTGACCGCGTAATCGAATAGACTGATTGGCTGACCGTTTCTACTGGTGACCTCCACGGCTACCGTCTCGCCGGCCCAGCTGGAATTCAATCCGATCGTGGCAATATTGGATTGCGCGTCCGGGTAGGCATAAATATTGGTCGCTACCGTGGGAGCCACGTCAAGAGTTATTGGACGAGAAATACTGGTACGACCAAAGTCGTCTACCTGCCGAAGGCGATAGTGGTAAGTGCCGGGTTCGACATCGCTGTCCCGAAACCGGTAGCCCGCTTCGGTCGCCACCGCCGCAGGGTCTTCGACCCGTCCAATCAGGTCGAAACTATCTCCATCGGTGGATCGTAAAATTTCGAACTGCCCTTCGGCGTTCTCTGCGGGCGTACGCCAATAGAGCACGATACCGCTACCTTCCAGATACTCTCCGTAAAGAGCAGTAACAACAACCGGAGGTTCACCACCTGTAGCCCGAAGTACGGACAGCGGCAGGAAAACCAGTATGAGGGCACAAGTAACTAAACGGGTAGATATAGTCTTCATAGGCGGACGTTGATCGGTGATCACACCAATCGAACGCGACCTTATTGTCCCTATTGCGAATTAAGATTTGCCGTGAAGCGCACCATTGAGCTCCATGGGAGCATCAATTAATGACTTCGTACGACCAGGTAATGTTGACACCGCCCGCCTTCAGCATCATCGAAACGCTACAGAGTTTTTCCATACTAAGCCGGCACGCACGCTCTACCTTTTTGTCGTTGAGGTCACCATACAAACGGTAGTGTAGGTGGATGTCCGTAAAGACCCGGGGTTCGGTGTCGACCCGTTGCGCCTCCACGGTCACTTTGATGTCTCGCAGGTCCTGCCGCTGTTTTCTGAGGAGCAGCACGATGTCGATACTGGAGCAACTGGCCACGGCAGCCAGGACCATCTGCATGGGCCGTACCCCTTTGTTGTGGCCTCCGATGTCGGGGCTGCCGTCGGTGGTTACCGTCAGCCCGTCTTCGTTGGCTATGGAAAAATTGAAGTCCTCATCGAGGCGTGTTAGTTCGACTTTCATTATTTGCTCCGGTTTTTCTCCCACATGAGCCGGTTATCATTGATTTCCACCCAGTAGCCATCCGGATCCTGGATGTAAACCTGACGAACGCCATCCGGCCGAACGTTGCTCTGCATGGCCTCACCGGTCCAGGTTTCGAAAGCTACGTTTTCCTCGCGCAGGTGCTCCACAAAGGTGTCGAAGTCTGCCATGGCGATGCAGAGGTGTACACCCTTAGGCGTTTTAACATCCACCTCGTCGGTCTCAATGATGTGGAGCGCCATCCCCTCCCCCAGTGAGAACCAGATCCGGCGGTCGTTTTCCGTTCCGTTGTAGACATTATCCAACGAGAAGACACGCCGATAAAAATCAGCACTTCGGGCCAGATCAGTGACATTGATTGCATAATGATCGAAGGAGGCCCGAAACGGACCGTTCTCGGTTCCAAACGCATCCGGACGGGGAGCGCAAGCAGTCAGGGTGGTGACCGTAAGTAATAATAAGATGTAGCGCATGGGACTTTATTAGCCGGAAATATACACCGAAGTCTCCAAGCACTGCCTACACCAGGTGGCGCGCCTCGGCCTGTAGGGTAACCCGATTTTTAGAACGGAGCGTACGCAGCAAGCCTCTGGTGCGGGGAAATATATAATCGAAGAAGAATTCAGCGGTGACCAGTTTAGATTCGTAAAAATCGAGGTCGCCGGTGCCCAGACTGTTTCCGCCTACGGTATTTGCCGTGTCGAAAGCGCGCGCGGCTGCGGTGGCCTGCTCGATCCACATCCAGCCGATGACGTGCAGTCCGAAATAGTCCAGAAATATGGTGGCATCCGCAAGGAAGACGCGGGGGTCATCTTCGCTTTTAGCCAAACCAAGGAGATGCTGAAGCACTTCTTGCAGTTCGCCAAGGCTTCCCCCAAATACCCGAGCTAACGCAGCCGGACGCTCGTATTCACCAGCCTGGCGTAGGCTCGTCTGAAGTTCCTCAGCCAGTAATTGAATGGCTTTGCCCCCTTCCAGCATAACTTTCCGACCTAGTAGATCGAGTCCGTGAATCGTGGTTGTTCCCTCATAAATTGAATTCACGCGGATGTCTCGGTAGATCTGTTCCAGGGGAAAGTCGTCGGTGTAACCAGCGCCCCCCAGCACCTGCATGCCCATGCTTACGGATTCAATGCCATACTCGCTCGGAAAGCTTTTGGCAATGGGCGTCAACAGTTCCAGGAGCAAACGACTGCGACCGTCCTGCTTAATGCGATAGGTGTCTTCGTATAAACTACACTTTAGTAAAAGGGCGATACTACCCTCAACCACCGCCTTCTGGAATAGCAACATACGGCGTACGTCGGCGTGCTCGATGATGAGTACCTGAGGGGCGTTGACGTCTTTATTGCCGGGGTGACGGCCCTGCGGCCGTTCCCGTGCGTACTTCAGACTGGCATAGTAGGCGGCGGACGCGGCTCCGGCAGCCATCATGCCGGTCCCGATCCGGGCTTCGTTCATCATCAGGAACATGTTGTTCAGTCCCCGGAACTCATTGCCCACCAAGAAACCTCGCGTTGGTCCCTGCTCGCCATACATAAGGTGGGCCGCCACGTAGCCCTTCTGTCCCATTTTACCGTAGATGCCGGCGGTGGTGACGTTATTGTCCTCCAGGCCGGATTCCGTCGGTAGATATTTCGGCACCACGAAGAGGCTTACCCCCTTGCCCCCCTTGGGTCCGTCTTTTTGCCGGGCTAATAGGAGGTGAACCACATTCTCGACTCCGGTATGGTCACCACCACTGATGTAAATCTTCTGACCGTATATCAGGTAGGTCCCATCCGATTGTTGCTCGTAATAGGTAGTGATATCACTCAGCGAACTGCCCGCCTGCGGTTCGGTGAGGGCCATGGTACCCTGCCACTTCCCGGCGGCCATATTAGGTAGGTAGGTCTCCTTTAGTGCCTGGGAACCAAACTCGCGGATAAGATTAGCCGCTCCCGTCGTGAGAAAACCATAGGCAGCCAGGTTGCTATTGGCCGCCTGGAAAATGAGGCTTCCGGCATTCTGTACGGTCAGAGGCATCTGCTGGCCTTCTTCTTCGAAGCCCCAGGTCGCGCTCAGCCAGCCACTCTCTCCGAGGGCTTGCATCCCTTCGCTTACCGCCGGCAGTACGTGTACCTGCCCATCCTTGAAGTAGGCTTTGGTCTTATCCATCTCCCGGTAGGCCGGCCACAGGTACTGGTCGGCGAGCTGTTGGGCGGCGTCGAGGCTGAAGTCAATGGCTTCATCGTCAAAAGCACCGAAGCGTTCGCTGGCCTTCAACTCTGCGAGGTCAAGCACTTCATGCAGAATGAAATTGAGGTTGCGGAGGGAGATGTATTGCATTCGGTAAATATATAGTTACGAGCCCGCAAATCCGGGGACGAATACCTTACCTGCGCTCCGCCGCCAAATGCTATCTTTGCGCCCCCAAAACCAGCTCGCGTGGCCAACAAATATTTCGACCTGATTGACCAAACCTTTTACTTTCCGCAGGAAGGTTTTGACATGGACAACGGGTACCTGACCTTCAATCGCATCCCCCTCATCCACCTGATCAGGAAATACGGCACGCCGCTGAAGCTCACCTACTTACCCAGCATCGGACGTAAGATCAAGGAGGCCCGAAATCTGTTTCGCCGGGCAATGCGCGCCCAGGGCTACGCGGGGCAGTATCAGTACTGCTACTGCACGAAAAGCAGCCATTTCGCACACGTAGTTGAAGAGGCGCTTGACCATGACGTCCAGCTCGAAATCAGTTCCGCATACGATGTAGACCTGATCCGGCGGCTTTACGCACGGAAGAAACTGGACAAAAAAATTCAGATCGTATGCAACGGCTTCAAGCCCGAGAACTACCTGGCCGGAATCGTCGGCCTCATGAACGACGGTTTTGAAAACGTCATCGCGGTGGTGGACAATAGCCACGAACTCGACTACTACGAGGAGCACGTCGAAGGGGTGGCAAAGATCGGTATCCGTATGGCTACGGAAGAGGAGCCTAATTTTGAATTCTACACGAGTCGCTTAGGCCTGCGGTACGGTGACGTCCTTCCCCTCTTCAACGACCGCATTAAGAACAGTGAGAAGTTACAGCTTACTATGCTTCACTTCTTCGTGGATACGGGCATCAAGGATACGCTGTACTACTGGGGCGAACTGAAGAAGGCAGTCCGGCTTTACGGGGAGCTCAAGAAGGAAAGCCAGAACCTACACGCATTGAACATCGGGGGGGGAATGCCCATCCGCAACAGCTTGGGCTTTGAGTTCGACTACAAATATATGGTTCGGGAAATCGTCAAGAACATACTTGACGCATGCGAGGAAGACGGGGTGCCGGAACCTGATATTTTCACCGAGTTCGGTAAGTACACGGTGGGTGAAAGTGGAGCAACGATCTTTTCCGTGCTGGCGAGAAAGCAACAGAACGACAGCGAGATGTGGTACATGATCGATAATTCGCTCATGACCACCCTGCCCGATGCCTGGGGCATCGGTGAGCGCTTTATCCTGCTGCCGATTAATAAGTGGGACCGAGATTATCGTCGGGTCAACATAGGCGGACTGAGCTGCGACAACTCAGACTACTACAATTCGGAGATCCACGAAAGCCAGGTCTACCTACCGGTTGACAAGGAAGGCGATGAAGAGCCATTATACCTAGGCTTCTTCCATACGGGAGCGTACCAGGACAGCATCAGTGGGTACGGCGGCATTAAGCATTGCATGATCCCCAGCCCGCAACACATCATCATCGACATCGACAATGAAGGCAATCTGACCGATCGCGTCCTGGCGGGGAAGCAATCGGCAGAAAGCATGTTGCAGATATTGGGTTACTGATCGGAGGGCTTAGGTTTAAGCTTGCTCCGCAATCTGGCCGAGTTTGGAGAAGAATTTCCGTACTTCGGTCACGCCGGTGAGCGAGTAACGGGCGGCAGTCCGACCAGGTCCGACCTTGATGCTTACTCCCCAGTCGGGAAGAGCGCGGAAGATGTCCTCATCCGTGCTATCGTCACCGATACCGAGGATGAAGTCCCATTCCTCTTTATTGACCCAGTGTTGGGTAGCCTTACCCTTGTTAACGCCGGCGTTCTTGATTTCGACGACTTTGTTTCCCTCCAGGACCTGTAGGTCCTGGTTCTGAATGAGGTAGGTTAGCATGTCCCGAAATTCCCGGACGCGCTTATTGCCCAGGTCACGATCGATGTTACGGTAGTGCCAAGCCAGGCTGTAGTCCTTTTCCTCAATGAACGATCCCGGTGTGCGGGATACCAGGTTCTCGAGTAATTCGCGAACCTTGGGTTTCCAGCCGTCTACGACATTAGGGTTGAGCTGCCACCGGCCGTGCTCCTTCATCCAGACACCGTGTTCGGCGGCCATTTCGACATCCAGGTCACCCAGCCACTTCTGAAGCGTCGCCTTATCCCGACCACTGTTGATCACTACCGTGTTCTTGGGATCTGCGGCCAGCGTTTTGAGGACGTTGAGCACCTCCTCGTCCGGACGAACCGCCTGGGGGTCCGGATCGAAGGCCATGAGCGTTCCATCATAATCGATGAACAACAGGCGTTGAGCGGCCTGCTCATAACTCTCGGCAACGACGTCCAGTGCTTTTTCGCTAAGGTGAGTAGTGTGATGCATTTTATTCTTTTCTTTTAGTTTTTTCTGCTCTTTGATAAAGGTTGCCGCCCAATGCTTTACGTCATACTGCCGCAGCTTTTCCTGCATCTCTTCCATGCGCACCCGTTGTTCGTCGATATCCATTTCGAGCGCCTGAACGAGAGCGTTTTCAATTTCCTGGCTGCTTTGGGGGTTGACCGTGAGGGCACCGTCATTAAGTTCGTAGACCGCACCCGCCATCTCACTGAGGATTAGTACGCCCCGCTTGGATTCCTCCTTAGCGGCTACATATTCCTTGGCTACGAGATTCATACCGTCCCGCAGGGGCGTGATGAGGGCGATGTCGGCTTCCTTATATAAGGTTGTCAGTGCCGCGAAATTCAAGGAACGGTAATAGTAATGAATCGGCATCCAATCGAACGTGCTGTATTCGCTATTGACCTGGCTGACTAGAATATCAACCTCCGTCTTCAAGCTTTGGTACTGCGGCACGTTCGCCCGACTCGGGACGACGATCATGATCAGGTTAACCTTACCGATGTACTCCGGATTATTGCGAATGAATTGCCCGAAGGCACGGATCCGGTGAGGAATGCCCTTGGTGTAGTCCAGGCGATCGACGCTAAGTACGATCTTGCGACTGGCGTGGAGTTTGCGTATCTCTCCGCTGCTTTGATCGCTTTGTGCATCAACGTCGGGGTGGGCGTACTTTTCATAATCGATCCCCATCGGGAAGACGTCCACGTTGACCTGGCGCTCACCGATCGACAGGCGACCGAACTCGTGCTCGTAACCCGTGATGCGGTAGGCCGCCGACAAGAAGTGCCGCATGTAACCGAAGGTGTGAAAACCCACCTGGTCGGAACCCAGAATACCATCCAAGATTTCTTTGCGCCAGGGTAGAATGCGGAAAACCTCGTAGCTCGGGAAGGGGATATGGAGGAAGAAGCCAATGCTGATCTTGGGAAATTTCTCCCGGATCATATTGGGCAGCAGCATGAGCTGATAATCATGGACCCAGACCATATCGTCCTCCCGCAGCACGTTCTCTACGGCCTGGAAAAACTTGAAGTTTACTTCCTGATAGGCCTGCCACATTTCATCATCGTAGACGGTGTACTCCGTGAAATAGTGGAAGTGCGGCCAGACTGTCTTATTGCTGTAGCCCTCGTAATACAGGTCGATTTCCCTTTCCGTCAAAAAGACCGGAACCAAATTTCGCTTCGTCAGATCGCTGCGAATCGCTTCCCGCTCCCACTCGTTGGCAATGTCTTGCCCCGGCCATCCTATCCAGATTTTGTTGTAGGAGTCATCCAGAGAGTTCAATCCCGTGGCCAGACCACCGGCGCTGGGATGATAGTGCAGCTCACCGTCGGAGCGGTTGACTGTGATGGGCAGGCGATTCGATATAATTACGAGTCTAGACATGCAAGATTTTGGTTGTCATAGGTTCAGTAGCGAAGTTTCTACGCTAATTCCGGAATGTTGTTCGGTGAAGTAGGTGCAGGACGAAAAGTAATCAAAAAATAAGTATCTGCCGGCTGTTTTCCGGTTGCTCCACGAAGCGATCATCCAAACTAATGGGCTGCGTGAGAGCGGCATCCGGAAGGAAGCGCTTTACGACGCGCAAACGATGTGTGTAGCGCCCTTTTTCCCGATTGAAAATACCTAAATGGTCCACCGCGTCGATACGTACCCGCCCACTAACGTGAAGTACTTCACTGCCGGGAAGTAACAGGCCGACGTGGTTTACCGCGCCTTTGCCCGCGTCGAAGAAAGCAACATCACCGGTCTGGCATTGCTCTACAAAATCGACATTGACACCCTCCGTGGTGATGGAAGCCAGGGACCGCGGGAAATTTACACCTAGCAGGTCTAGCAGGAGTTGAACCAGCTCTACGTTCCCGACACCGGTTGGGGTTCTACCGCCTGGCAACTCGGATACGTAGAGCCATTTCCTTCCGAAACGAAGCATGAGTGCAGCGTCCTGCGCCAGATCAGCGGCAAGTACGGCCTGACCCGAATACAGCAATCTTTGCCCGTCGTGGTTTAGCTGCAGCCCATCGTAGGCTGGTAGTCGGGCAGCAAAAGTCACGGGCATGGCAAACGAATCGCCCATGAGCATTCCGAACAGGTCCAGGGCGTAAGCGGGCTCGTGAAGCTGTTTATGGTATACGGTATCGGCGACGGGTAGGAGCTGGTCCTCGTTGACGAAACCTTCCTGGCGCCCCCGATCAAAGCATACGCGCGCCATCCCATCAGCGCGATCGAGTATCTCTACCGCTTCACCCAGTAGCAACTGGCTCAGCATGACCGATTGAGGGCGCGAACGGGCCCAAATGGGGGCAACGGTGTATCGACCGATGGCGGGAACGGATGGCATGGGGCCAAGATAGGCAGCCGGTATGGCTATCGTATATGACAGCTTACCTTTACCGCATGATTAACTGGCGCGCTATTCTTGCGGTCGCGCTTCTCTTCGGCCTCGGTAGCCGGGAGGTGTCGGCCCAGGATCCAACCTTTTCGCAGGTTTTTGCTTCACCCACCATGCTTAACCCGGCGCTGACGGGCCTGTTCGCCGGGCGGTACCGCGCGGTGGTGAGCCATCGGAGCCAGTGGGGTCAGGTCATGCCGACGCCCTTCAGCACGACGGCCTTTGCCGCTGATTTTCGGTACCGTTTTGACGAGAAGCGACGAACCAGTGATGCATTTGGTGGAGGCATACTATTCCTCAATGACCGGATTGCATCCGTTAGTCTGGCTAGTAATCAAATGGTCATTGGCGGGGCGTACCACAAAAACTTAGACGGTCGGGGGATCGAACAGCTTAGTGCTGGCTTTCAGCTTGGCATCGCGCAACGAAGCCTGGGTTACGGTGAACTGACCTTTGAAGACGAATTCGACGGTACCTCCTCTTACCTGAGCGGCGCCGGGGGGGAAGTTCTTCCGGAGAGCAGCGTTTCTTACGGAGACTATCATTTCGGACTGAACTACAGCCGCAACCCCGTACGTGGCCTGGGCATAGTGGCTGGCCTTGCCATGCACCATATTAGCCAGCCCGAGCAATCCTTTTACGCGGAGGAAACGGCAGGCGAAGATGTCGAGGTAACGAATACGCTACACGCTCGCTACAGTGCCTACGTCAGCGCGCGATGGGACCTTGGATCGGCCGTAGAAATTCTTCCCCGGGTTTACTACCTTACACAGGGCCCGCACGCCATGGCCGTCGTCGGGAGCCATTTTCGTTTTGCGGCCGCGCAGAACGATCAAACCGCTTTTCAGGTAGGAGCACTGATGCGCGTCGCTCAATCGCAGTCAACGTATCAAGCCACGAGTGTGATTGGGTTTGCCGGATTGGAAGCCGGCGATTTTCTATTCGGTTTTAGTTATGACGCCGGTGTTTTTGACTCCGGTAGAGCCGGTGATCGCAATCGATCGACATTTGAATTGAGCGCTTCATTCATTGGTTTGTCAGACGACGATGCGGCAGTTCCCTGCCCTAAATTTTAGCGGAGAATGAAATATCTGTACCCGACACGCATTTATAAGGGTGTCAACTTTCGCTTTATGAAGCTCATACTCTCCCTTTTCTTGCTACTGATTTCCGTAAGCGCCTCGGCCCAAATCGAATGGATGAGCTGGGAAGAAGCTATCGAGCGGAGTAAATCGGAGCCTCGCCGGTTGATTGTTGATGTGTATACCGACTGGTGCGGATGGTGCAAACGGATGGATAAAACATCCTTTCGTGACAAAGCCGTCGTCCGCTACATCAACGAAAACTTTTACGCGGTCAAACTCGACGCCGAACAGCGCGAGTCCATCAATTATGACGGACATGAATTTGCCTACGATGAAACCGTCGGTCGCCGCGGAGTACACCAACTTGCCGTCGCCCTTCTGGACGGGCGTATGAGCTACCCCAGTTTGGTCTATCTGGATGCGGAGCAGAAGCGAATCTCGATCAGCCCGGGTTTTAAGCCCGCCGAAAATTTGCTCAAAGAAATCCAGTACATCGGAGGCGGCCACTACACGAGCAGCACCTTTGAGGAGTACCTGGAAGCAGCCAGCAAGTAAGGCGAGCGGGTCAGCCAAAGCTCAATCAGAGGCCAGCATTTCGTGGTAGATCGCAAAATTATCTTCGTCATAACAAACGAAGATCACCTCCTCCAAGGAGGAGCTTTTAAAAGCCCGGACAGCATCCAGTGCAACTTCGGCAGCCCGCTCTTTGGGATAGCCATAGATGCCGGTACTGATGTTAGGGAAAGCGATCGTACGGGCTTCCTTTTCTTCCGCTAGTTTGAGGCTATTGCGATAACAGTTCGCCAGCAGGCGGCTTTCTTCTGATGCCCCACCCTGCCACACCGGCCCTACGGTGTGGATAACCCACCTGGCCGGTAATCGACCGGCAGTCGTGATAACGGCTTCACCCGTTTTGCAGTTACCCTGCCGGCTACGGATTTCCCGGCAAGCCTCCAAAATTTCCTTCCCCCCGGCTCGGTGAATCGCCCCGTCTACACCGCCTCCGCCGAGGAGCGAGGAGTTAGCTGCATTAACGATGATGTCGACGGACTGACGAGTGATGTCGCCCTGCCTAAGGGAGATTTGCATGGTAGGAAGGTTCTTAACGATTCCTTAACCCCACCTTCGCGTAAAAAAGTTCACCGGCCGAATACCTGGCGAGATGAGGGCGGAAGCTCAGTTATTACTGGGTTTAGACGCAATGTTCGGAGCGGGGGGTGGGGGGAGAAAATTGAAAGACCCCATCATTGTGGGGTATGCACTCTTTAACGGCCCCCTATCTTTGAATCAACAAGAACGGAGATATTCTTCGCTCTTAAATTCTCTCTCATTCATAAACCTATTAACTCACGGGATTAGAAGCATTCTCTACGCTCTCTCCCTTTTTTTCGAAGTGTTTTCTTTCCGGGCCATTTGCCCTGTTGACGGTTAACTAAGTAGACAAATTAAGATTAAGGGTTCGTACGGTGCAACGTACGAACCTATTTTTTTTCAGGTTATCCAGAAAATTAACCCCCCCCACGGATGTGGGGTGGATAGCGAACAATTAGCACCTACTTTTGGTGTAACGATTTAAGGGAATATTTTCCCATGTTCATAGTGTCTCTCATTAAAACCTGTTTATTACTCTAGCAATCATCTACTATTGTACATGGTGCTTGGCCAACTTACTGCGATTTTATTTCACATTTAAATTGCTTTGTATAACGGTAGATTTTACCTTTTAAAACTGGCCTCTACGCATCGCGTGGGGGCCAGTTCCGTTTATACCAGCCCGGTAAGCTGAAGGTCGGCCAAATCTGTCAAATGAAAGATCCAGCCAGCGCGATTAAATGTCAACGAATAATGCCCGAATTATCCACAGCCCCACGTACATGGGGTGAGCTCGGATACGCCGCAGCGTTATAACTGCAACCACATCAGGATACAGTTAAATAATCTTCATCCTGCCCCGGATCTCCCTTTAGAGATTCATCCTATCCGGCTAATTCCGGACAGGAACAAGACCAGTTTTTTAACGGCTTTATGCGCCGTGACTTTTGTTATTATGGTAGTTAGAAAGCTTTTTCGGGCCCGCGCTTACGCGCGGGTCTTTTTAGTTTTCATACTAACCGTCGCAATATACACCATATTGAATTTATTTAGTTAATATGCAATAATTTTTCTATTTATTCTAATTAGAATCGACCGCATACCGGCCTTATGCGACCGCTTACTCATCGGTACCGCCACGGAGAGATTTCCTCCGCTTCTACCATCGAAAGATTGCTCGCCCGTTTAAAGCGGGATCGAACAGATTTGCTCGAACCCACTGGCGGGTGCGGGGCGTTACCTTATGAAATACACAATTGAAATTCATGTCCAGGGTGTGCGTGCCAATTCTTTCGCTGTTTCTTTGTTTTGCTTGTGCTGACGGTCCACCTGCCGACACTTCGAAAGCTTCCTCCGTAAGTGAGCTGGTTATAGAGGATACCGTGGTGCAGGATCAAATTGAATACACGCAGGAACAGACCCCATCCGCTCCCGTCGAGGATGCGCCGGAATCCGTTATCGTTCCAGCAAAAACCGCCGCCGCCGTAGCTCCGCCGCCGCCAACCAACCCCGCCCCCGCGCCCATCCGGTCCAGTGACGAAACAGACGATAGTTATCAGAACAAAGGACCCAGTCACGCCGCCTGGTCCGAACTGCTGGCCTCGAGTGTAAGTAAAAGTGGAGAAGTAGACTATGGTAAAATTCGCGAAAACATAGAGAAGCTGAATAACTACCTGGAGACGCTGGCCGACGATGTTCCAGACGCGACGTGGAGCAGTGAAGAGGCCCTTGCTTACTGGATCAATACCTACAACGCCTTTACCATAAAACTCATCATCGATAACTGGCCCGTCAAGAGCATACGGGAAATCGATGAACCCTGGGATACAAAATTTATCGTCCTGGATGGTGCTTCCTATAGCCTCAACCAAATCGAGCACGAGATCATTCGCCCCAACTTTGCCGAACCCCGCATTCACTTTGCTTTAGTCTGTGCCGCCGCTAGTTGCCCACCGTTGGCGACTACCGCTTACACCGCGGAAAATCTCGACAGCATGCTGGACCGCCAGACCCGAAACTTCATCAACAACGAAGAATTTAACGTTACGCAGGAGGAGGTAGTCCGGGTAAGCCCCCTGTTCGATTGGTACGGAGAAGACTTCGACGATGTAACAGCCTTTCTAAACCGTTACCTACGTACTGACATCCCCCCCGCTAAACAGCTATACTTTCTAGACTACGACTGGTCCCTCAACGATTGATCGTAGTACCTTGCGGCCATGGCCAAGATTCAGAAGACCGCTCGACGCCCCTTCGAAACCACCCCGGATACCATTAATGAGAAAGACACCGTCAGCACCCTACGCTACGACGATGTGTTTTACGATCATCATGTAGGCAAACTGTTGTCACTGGAAAGCCCCAGTCCGCAGACCTATCTGTTGCAGAGCGACGGGGAAGTTTATCTGGGAATCCAAATTTGGAGTGACGACATCGTACGTTTCTTTTATTCCTACGGCCGGGAAGCTAATGATTTTAGCTACGCCAGGTCTCCGAATGCTAAACCAGCGTCCACCGAAATTGACGTCCTCGAATCCGGGGAGGGTTATCAGTTTACTACGGCTAAGCTGAAGGTCAGCATAGCCAAGGCGGACGCCAGCATACGGATCACCGACTGTGCAACCGGGCTCGTATTACACGACTATGCCGCTCCCTTCTACACCCGCTTTACGCTG
This sequence comes from Lewinella sp. IMCC34191, assembly GCF_003390935.1. Taxonomy (GTDB): domain Bacteria; phylum Bacteroidota; class Bacteroidia; order Chitinophagales; family Saprospiraceae; genus Neolewinella. The sequence goes on from NZ_QNQZ01000001.1 coordinate 1,038,118, forward strand.
ATGCATGGCCTGGATCAGATGCGCCTACAGTTTACCACGGATACCCACGAAAGCTTTTACGGGCTCGGCGATAAGGCATGGAATACGGATCTCCAGGGGCGCTGGTTTGAAAATTGGAACAGCGACTCCTTTGCCTACGGTAAGGAGCGGGACGCGCTCTACCGGACCATTCCCTTCTTCTATGGTTTGCGCCAGGAACAGGCTTACGGCATCTTTCTGGACAATAGCTACCGGAGCTGCTTTGATTTCAACAGCCATGGCGACGGTCTGACTACGGTCTGGACCGACGGGGGAGAGTTTGACTACTATTTCATCAACGGACCGGGGCTGGATGAGGTGGCCATGCGGTATGCCCTATTGACCGGGACACCGGAAATGCCTCCATTATGGGCGCTCGGCTACCACCAGTGCCGCTGGAGCTACTACCCGGAAAAAAGAGTAAAGGAACTGGCCGCCACCTTTCGGGAGAAGGAAATACCCTGTGACGCCATCTATCTGGACATCGATTATATGGATGGCTACCGGTGTTTCACCTGGAACGCCGAATATTTCCCCGATCCGAAGCGTATGATTGCCGATTTGCGTAAGGACGGCTTCCATACGGTGGTCATGATCGATCCGGGAATTCGGGTCGATCCGGACTACGACGTGTACCAAGAAGGTGTCAAAAGAGATGCATTTTGCAGGCGCAGTACGGGCGAAATGATGATCGGTCCGGTGTGGCCTCAGGAATGCGTCTGGCCGGATTACACCAATCCCCAAGTGCGGGAATGGTGGGGCAAATTATACCGGGAATTGTACGTAGAGCAAGGAGTCAGCGGATTCTGGAATGACATGAATGAGCCAGCCATGTTCAAGGTTACCGCGCTGACTTTCCCCCTGGATGTAAGACACGACTACGACGGATATACGGGCGATCATAAGAAGGCCCACAATATCTACGGCATGCAAATGACCCGGGCGACCTTCGAAGGGTTGAAATCGCTGCTACCGGCAAAACGGCCCTTCCTGTTAGGGCGCGCCAGCTTCAGCGGGGGCCAGCGTTTCGCTTCGCTCTGGACGGGCGACAATATCGCCAGTTGGGAGCATCTTGCTCTTGCCAACCGCCAGTGCCTGCGCTTGGCTATCAGTGGATATAGCTTCTGCGGGACGGACATCGGCGGCTTCGTAGATGATCCTTCGCCGGAGTTGCTTACTCGTTGGTTACAACTGGCCGTATTCCACCCCCTGATGCGTGTACACAGTATGGGTAACAATACCGACGGCGCGGCGGAGGTGGAGGCCGAGGACATTAAGGAGGCCGAAGCGAACCACCGTCAGGACCAAGAACCTTGGGTACACGGTGGGAAACACACGGAGTACAACCGGCAGGCGATTGAACTCCGTTACCGGCTCCTACCCTACCTGTATACTGCCTTCCAACGGCACGTCCAGACGGGCATCCCCGTTCTACGGAACCTTTTCTTTTACGACCAGACGGATGCGTTGTGTCGGGAGTTTGGCGACCAGTTTCTGGCGGGGAACGACCTGCTGGTATGTCCGGTGGTCGAGCCGGAAAAGAAAACGATGCAAGTCTATCTTCCTAAAGGAGAATGGTACGATTTTGTGACGGGTAAGAAATACGCCGGAAAACAGAAAGTCCGCATAGGGCTCAAACCGGACCGCCTCCCGATTTTCGCTCGCGCCGGATCCATCGTCCCTACGGTCGAAGTAGTGCAGAGTACGCGTGATCTGAGTAGCGTAGCATCGGCTGACCTGACGGTGTACCTTGCCGATCGAGGCGAGGGAACGTTCTACTGGGACGCGGGTGAAGGCTATGGATATCAAGTCGATCAATTTACGAACCGTCAGTATATCCTGCACCAGGAAGGCCACCGGATTACCCTGGAACAGCGCATTGAAGGACAGTACAACACCAGTTTCCGGCACGCGGAGATCCGGTTGATCGGACTTACCCACGCGCCCGGCCGGGTAGAAGTAAACGGCGAACTACTTCCCCATTCCCTGAAATTCGACCGGCGTAGTGCTTCCGTTGTTGTACCCTTTGACTTCCAGAAGGTAGTCATCGCATAGCGCCGTCGGCGCAAACAAAATGGATTTACATGTTTACCGGAATCATTGAGGCGGCCGGCGAGGTCACCCGAATAGAGCGCGAGGGCGACAACGTACACGTCACCGTCCGTAGCCCCATTAGCACAGCGTTGAAGATCGACCAAAGTCTGTCCCACGATGGTGTTTGCCTAACGGTAGTGGCCCAAGACGAGGACACCCATACGGTGACCGCCATCCGGGAAACCCTGAATCGGACGCGTTTGGGCGAGTGGCAGGAGGGGACCCGGGTAAACCTCGAACGGGCCATGCAGGCAGGCGGCAGGCTGGACGGTCATATCGTACAGGGCCACGTCGACACCGTAGGAACCTGTCTGGAGGTTACGGAAGCCGGGGGCAGCTGGTACTATACCATTGGTTACACGAGTGATGACTTACTGGTGGATAAAGGCAGCGTTTGCATAAATGGCGTGAGTCTCACCGTGGTCGATCCCGACGACACCAGTTTCCGGGTGGCTATTATACCCTACACCTACGAACATACCAACTTCAAGCATCTACGCCCCGGGGATAAAGTAAATCTCGAGTTCGACATTCTCGGAAAGTACATCGCCCGCCACATGGCCGCATACCGGCAGCGGGTCGTAGCAAGTGAAACATAGCGGAGGACATCGACGTAATTAAAAATGTACCGCTACTGCCTGATCCGGACCAAATCCCAAAACCACACCATGATGAACACAGCAATACGAATCTTTATACTTCTGGCATTACCCGCCGTAATATTCGCCCAGCGTCCTTTGCCCGAGCTATCGCTCACGCCAAGGACGGGACCACAGACAAAGCTTGTCCTCCCGAAATCGGTTCCGGAAATCGTAGAGCCCAACTTTGTTAATGATACTTGCTTTACTAACCGGGAGCAAGGTCTGACGGCATACTACGATGACTATGAACTGTTTGAAGGATTCATCACCGGGTCCAACACCTTGTCCGACCAGGAAAAAATTCAGCGCCTGGTTTATACGGGCGGATCTACTTTTCAAATAAACAGCGTTCTCACCTATTTACTCGTCGAGCAACCGGAAACCATCAATGACGGCTTCCTGTACGCGGTGGTTTATGAAGAGCCGGAAGCACCCGGCGAATTCGGCGATCCGATCGGCGTAAGCGATACGCTATTCGTAGATGATATCGACTTCTCCAATATAATAGAATTCCCTTTCTCAACTCCAGTCGTAGCTACAAATGACTCGTTTTTGGTGGGCATCAATTTCTCGGGGGTCTACGAAGAAAGCGCGGATACGACCGGCTACATCGGCGTGGCGTCGACCTTTCTCAACTGCGGAAACGTCAACAATGTGTACGAGAAATTTACCGACGGTACCCAATTCGGTTACGACCTGTTCAATGAGTATTGGAATACACCTATTGAGCTGTATATAGCTGCGGTAGTCGATACGGAGATTACCGCAACGCGCGGGATTAAAGCTGATTATGGCGCTGTAGTAGCTCCCAACCCGGCCGGACAAATTGTTCAAGTATCCTTTATGTCCGATGGAGGGGGCAACTATATCGGAACGCTAAGTAACACCAATGGTAGCGTCGTTCGACGAACCGTCCCCCAGCGTATCTCCGGAAGAAACCAGATCGAATGGCAGGTCGGCGATCTTCCCGATGGCCTGTATTTTTACCACATCGATGGGCCTGATGGCCGGCAAACTGGCAAACTGATGGTCCATTGATGGAGATGCTGTAGGTCGTATGCGGGTTTAGTAGGCTTAAGGTTCTCGGCATCATCTCCCTACACTGATCAAGGACAACTAAGGAGTGGCGAGCCACACGTGGGCGAAATGCTTTGGGGGAGATAGATTCTTTAAATAATCGCTAGTTCCATTGGTTGGAAGGGTTCGGTCCTCTGCCCGACCGAGCTAACCCTTGTGTAATTTCCAGGTACATTTCTTTCCCGCTAAATGGTGAAGAATGGTGCAACATTCATTAACTAGTACCAAAAATCGCAAACCCCGACTCGATGATGAAAACTTTACTCTTCGCTTTTCTATGCTGCATGCCCGTCCTGGCGTTCGCGCAGCACAAAACCAGCATGGAAACTACCAGCATAATCAAGCTGACCAAACCACTCGCCTCCCCATCTAAAATGGTAGTCGACACGGTATTCCCGGCCATCTTTGGGGATGAGTGCTCACTACAGCTGGGAAGTGCCCAAATAAGTGATGAAGTACCCGGGTACGTCATCGGTTCAAATGGTTTTGGCGATTTGGCGAAGTTGCAGCGGCTCGTCTACGAAAGTGATGAACCATATATGGTAACCGAGGTATTCGTGGCGTTTGCCGCTTTTGACGAGACCATCGCAGACACTTACGTCAGCGTGTCTATTTTCGAAAACACTAATGCGGACGGCAGCTTCGGCAATTTTATTGCCAATAGTGACTCGGTCCGCGTCGGTGACCTCGCCCTACCGACCGCTACGAACGTTCAGTTCTCCTCTTTCAAGTTTTCGCAAACGGCCATTCTCAATCAAGATACATTCCTGGTGGCCGTAAACCTGGATGGCACCTATACGGCGGAGGAAGACGGCTATTTAGGTATCTTTCATACCCTGGATGGTTGCGGAAGTGGTAATAACTCGCTAGAGTTCTTCAGGACCAACACCGGTGGGATAGCTTTCGATTCTATTGCTAATGTTTGGAACACACCAGATGGGCCGCTGAACGTCGAAATAGCACTGGCCGCCGCGGTCAATACGGACGTGACATCAGGGTCATATCAACCAGTCGCCAATTACAAAGCCAGTATTTCACCGAACCCGGCTCAAGACATGGTAACGATCCGCTTTCAGGCTAACCAGACCGGGCGCTACGCCGGTACGTTGACGGATTTGAACGGACGTAGTGTACGCCATTCGGTCCTGCATACCGGCCCCGGTCAGCAGGAATTTGATTGGGAGACGAGTAGCCTGTCAGCCGGACTATACCTCTACCATATCGATGGCCCCGTAGGTAGGCAGTCGGGTAAACTGATGGTCCACTAAGCGCCCAGCTCAAGTAAGCCTTCGGGCAATTGCATTTCCAAGACCGTATCCGTTTCGCGCACCTTCAACACCAGATCTTCGTGCAGGGGAACGAATACGGTCTTTTCTTTATAGGTCAGTTCCGCCAGGTAATGCTCCGGAAGGTCCATCACGTCTTCTATGGGACCCAGAGGCGGGTAACCCTCCGCCATGATGGTGTATCCAATGATATAATCCCATGGGGTGCCCTCTTCTTCCGCATCCACACTGACTTGATCGGCCGGAAGGAACAATGGTTTGGCAGTCAGTAGGGCGACAGCTTCGCGCGTGTTAAATGTCTCGAGGCTTACCGTCAGTTTCCCCCCGCTACGGAAGCTCCGCACGAAATAGGGTATCGGCGGATTGCCAATCAAAATTGCGTTGGATTTAAGCAAGTCCTCTTCGTAGGCTTCCACCACGTGGAGGGCCAAGTCACCGCGAATACCGTGGGGCCGGCCGGTGCGTCCGATCTCTACAAGTTCCATGGTGCAAAGATATTGGAAGGATGGTCGTGCCTTCTACAAACTAGACCAAGTCTTCTAAACTCAGGGCTTCCCGCATGGGTCCGACCGTCACTAACTTGCGCTCTGCGACAGCCCGACCGGCGAGCGCGCAGTATTCCCAATCCTTACCGGCGACGTAACCTGCCAGAAATCCGGACCAAAAGGCATCACCCGCTCCCGTTTTGTCTTGCACGGCTACGGAGCGGGCAGGCACATGGAAAGGCGGTCCTCCGCTACTCACGTAGCAACCCCGCTCTCCAAGCGTTAGGCAAACCACACCGGCGCCCCGGTCCAAAAGCTTGGCAACTGCCGCCTCTGGTTTTTGAATGGCTTCCTGAAATAAGCACTGGTAGTCGACGTCGCTGAATTTGGCCAGTGTGCCGTGCTTGCCGGTGACCCCCAATGCCAGGTAACTATCGATCACCCGGAGGGCTTCCCGCCGGTCTGGCCAGACTTTAGTCGCGTAATTGGCATCGATACTTAAACGGCCGCCCGTCGCAACGACTCTGGCAGCGCATTCCAGAATGGTCGACCGGGCAGGTTCGCGGCTCAGCGCAAACGCCGTGGTATGAAAGACCTGACAGTCGCTCAGGTACTCGGCCGGAATTTGCTCGTTACCGATTGCGGCATCCGCCGACCGGTACACCTCGAAACTGCTGACTTCGGTAGACTTAGTCACCAAAACGGCCGTGGTGGGAAGCGGAACGCGGCGACAGAACTGCGTGTGTACCCCCCGATCACGCAGCTCATTCAGCAGATAGGTACCGGTGTCATCCTCCCCGACCGTGGCAACCAAGCCGACCCGTTGACCGAGAAGGGCCAGGTTGGCAGCCAAGTTAGCCGGGCTGCCACCGGGGTAGCGACGGTACGTATCGGCCGCGCGAAAGGTGTCGGCGTACTCAAGAGTAATCAGTTCAATAAGCAGCTCACCGGTACAGATGATTTCGGGATGGGACATGGGAACAAGTTACACCGGTCACCCAAAATTTGCTTTACCTGCGCTGCGCCGCACAAATTATGACGCGCTACCTTTACGAAATGACACAGCAAACGGTCAGCCCAATTTCAGTAGAAGAAGTAATCAAAGCGCGGCACCGGCTGCGCGGTATCGCCCTGGAAACCCCCTTGATGCGCAGTACCCGGCTCAGCCGGATGTACGATGCCGATATATATCTAAAGCGCGAAGATCTGCAGGAAGTCCGGAGCTATAAGATCCGCGGCAGTTACAATAAAATGGCTTCCCTGAGCCAGGAGGAAAGAGACCGGGGGGTGGTGTGTGCCAGTGCCGGCAATCACGCGCAGGGCCTGGCTTACGCCTGTAATGCGATGAAAGTTACGGGGGTGATCTTCATGCCGGTGGTGACGCCCGCCCAAAAGGTCCGCAAAGTGCGCATGTTCGGCGGCGAATACGTGGAGGTGGTGCTGATCGGGGACACCTACGACGATGCCTACAGTGAGAGTATGCGGGTAGCCGAAGAGCGGGGTTTAACGTACGTGCACCCCTTCGACGACCCCAAGACGATTGCCGGTCAGGGCACGGTCGGTCTGGAGATTCTGGATGCGGCCACCAAGCCGATCGATATGCTGATCATGGCCGTCGGCGGTGGTGGGTTAAGCGCGGGGATAGGAAGCGTTTTCAGTCAATTGAGCCCGCAGACGAAGCTGATCGGGGTGGAACCGTCGGGTGCACCGGCAATGTACAATAGCCTGAAGGCGGGAGAGGTCCTTACCCTCGACACGATCGATAGTTTCGTCGACGGAGCAGCCGTACGGCGGGTGGGAAAAAATAATTTTCCCATCGTGCGCGACACCATCGATCACATCGAACTGGTTGACGAAGGCAAAGTGTGCGGGGTGATGCTGGACCTCTACAATGAAGACGGCCTGGTGGTAGAACCCGCGGGCGCCCTCTCGATCGCCGTTTTGGATCAACTGGGCGACCTGCGGGGTAAGCACATTGTCTGTGTCGTCAGCGGCGGCAACAACGACATCACGCGCACCCCCGAAATACAGGAACGGGCCCTGATGTACGCGGGCCTGAAACATTACTTCATCGTGGAGTTTCCCCAGCGTTCGGGAGCCCTGCGGGACTTTCTCGACGTACTGGGCCCCGAAGACGATATCACTCACTTCGAATACACCAAGAAGCACAACCGGGCGATGGGTCCGGCGCTGGTAGGTATTCAATTGGGGAAGCGCAGCGACTTTGACGAGCTACTGGACCGGATGGAAGCCCGTAAACTGCGGTACGAACACCTGAACGACCAGCCCATCCTTTTTGAAATGCTGATCTGAAGCCATGGATATAAAAATAGCCTGCCCCAAGTGTGATTGGGAACCCGATGGCCGCCCCTACTGGATGTGTGATCATTGCTTCACGACCTTCGACACCTTTATAACGACTGCCATTTGCCCGAATTGTAAAAAGCAATTCAAGGACACGCAGTGTATCTCGTGCCACGAATATAGTCCGCACCTGGACTGGTACCGGAACCTGGATGCCTGGCTGCGTGCGCAGTTGGAAAAGATCCTGGAGCGGACGGCCGTGTCCGTTGAGGATTGACTAACATTTTGTTTACTTTACCGGCATGACGAAGATGCCCGGATTGCTGAACAATCTCAAGCTGATCTCGGCCGGTGCCGGGAGCGGTAAGACCTACCGCCTCACCCAGGAAATGGCTGCCCTGCTTACCGAAGGCGAAGTCCGCCCGGAAGGCATTATTGCCACTACCTTTACTAAACGTGCCGCCGCCGAATTGAAGGAGCGCGTACGTGTCAAGTTACTCCGGGAAGGGATGACGCGCGAGGCCTCGGAACTGAGCAACGCGCTCATCGGAACCGTCCACGGTCTGGGGGTAAAATTGCTGCGCCGCTTCGCCTTCGAGGCCGGGGTGAGTCCGCAAGTCGACATCATAGCCGACGGCGACCACCAACGCCTGTTTAACTTAAGCATGGCGGCCGTCATCAGCCTGGAGCAGATCCGGGAGATCGAGGGGCTGGTCGACCGGCTGAGTCTGAGTAACTTCGGAGACAAATACAACTGGCGCCAGGACGTGCTCAGTCTGGTTGAGGTCATTCGCGGGAACGCCTTCACCGAAGCGGATGTCGAGATCAGTAAACGGAACAGCTGGCAGAGCCTGCAAGAATTTCTGCCCCCCGTCAATAGGGATGTATCCATCAGTCAATACCGGACGCGTATGGAGCGGGTACTAAAGGATACTTTCGAAAACCTGCTCGCAAACGAGGCGGACGGGACCAAGAAAACCACTACGGCGGCCAATAGCCTGCGGTCCATGCTCCGCGACCTGAAACAACGCGGCTACCTGCCCTGGGCCAATTATGCCAAATTGGGTCGGTATGACCGGGAAGTCGGCGCGAAGAGCAAGGATCTGGTGGAAGATCTAGTATCGCTGGGAGAGCAACACGCCGGCCTCGCCGCCTTCCAGGACGACCTGAAACGCTACCAGGATTTACTGTTCGATTGCGCGCAAGCTTCCATCGCGGAGTACGACAACTATAAGAAGAGCCGCGGCCGGATCGACTATACTGATATGGAGGTCCTGGTGCTGCACCTCCTCGATAACAAGCAGGTCCGCGAAACCCTTTCGCGGGAACTGGACCTGTTGATGGTGGATGAATTTCAGGACACCTCCCCCATCCAGCTCGCCATTTTCCTACGCCTCAGCCAGCTCGCTAAACAAAGCGTTTGGGTGGGGGACCCCAAGCAAAGTATCTACGGCTTCCGGGGTGCCGAGCCGAGGCTGATGGCGGCGGTCATGCACGCCAACGGGCCCATCGACCCGGCCAATATTCAGCGCAACAGCTGGCGGAGCCGGGAGGATGTGGTGTATACCTGTAACAGCCTGTTCGTATCGGCCTTTCCGGAGTTTTCGCCCGAAGAGGTCGCGCTCGAGCCGGTGAGAAAACGGGCGGGAAGCCGCTTTAGCCCGCCGGAAAGCGATTCGCTGTCAGCGAAGAGCGGACTGATCCACTGGCACTTTACACCGGAGGGCAGAACCCGACACAGCAATCCCTTCATGATCGCCACCCTGGTAAAGGCAATCCGGGAGATGCTGGACAACCCACCGCTCGTGCTACCGAAAGGGGCTAGCGAAGAACGCCCCCTCCGTGCGGGTGACGTGGCGATCCTCTGCCGTTCCAATTACCGGTGTGCGGACGTCGCCGCCGAATTGTCTAAGCAGGGACTATCCGCCGCCATTGCCCGCAAAGGTTTGCTGCAAACCGCCGAAGCCACCCTGCTGCTGGCGTGTCTGAAGTACATGCTGGACGGAACGGACAGTCTTTCTATCGCGGAGATCATGCTCTTCGGTAGCCGGCGCGAACTTCCCGACATCATCACGCACCGGTTGGAGTACCTGGAGCAGGGAACCCAAACACCCTGGGGAAAGGAAGAAGCCATCCTGCACCGATTGGAGGGCCTGCGCGGGGCTACCGCGGAGCACTCGACGAGCGAGATGATCAACCTGGTGCTGGAACGAATCGATCTGCGGCGGATAGCGGCCGCCTGGGGGGACGGGGAACAGCGACTGGCCAATATCGATGAGATGCGACGGCTGGCCGTCGCTTACGAGGATAATTGCCACCAGCAACACCGCGCGGCCTCCCTGGGCGGCTACTTGCTCTACCTCAATCAATTGATTCGGGAGGATGCGGATATGCAAGGCGCCAGCGAGCGGCCGGATGCCGTAAACGTGCTAACGTACCACCGCAGTAAAGGCCTGGAGTGGCCCGCGGTCATCTGCTTCGACCTCGATCAGTCCTTACGCGCGGACGTGTGGGGGCGGGCCGTTCTACCAACTGCCCCCGAAGCACCGGTCGACCTGCGCCGACCGCTGGCCGACCGCTGGCTGCGGTATTGGGTCAATCCGTACGGTCGCCTCAGCTCGGGCATCGAGTGGGTGGAAGCACTGCAGGCGAGCCGCCACCAGGACAACGCAAACGAAGCCGCGCTCGCCGAAGAGGCCCGCCTGCTCTACGTAGGTATGACGCGTGCCCGCGATTACCTGATCTTACCGACCAGCCACAAGAACGGGGCTCCGTGGATAGACCGCGTATATGCCCGCGGTGGGAAGCCGACACCGGTGCTTTCCCCGGATACCACGGAAACCCCGTTCACGTGGAATGACACCGACGTGGATAAGACCTTTCAGCAATGGACCGAGCCATCCGCACAACCGGCCGCGGAGATGTCATACGATCCGATGCAATTCATCGCCCAGGAACGGCCAGGCCGAGCACCTTATGAACCACGCATCGTCGACGATATGTTTTTAGTCGATCGCTATCCGGATAGCCGGCCCGGTAAAACCGAGCCTTACTTTACCGTCCCGGAGTACGATCCGGCAACCGACGTACGCACGATCGCGCGCTGCCTGAGTCTCTTCATGGCCGGCGATCCGGGTGACAAGGAATCGCTGGCCTACCGCACCGAGCTGGTGGAAGATCTTTTGGAGGAGTGGATGCCCGGTGGGGAAATTGATGCGCAACTCTTCCTCGATCTTTCCTCTGCATTTTACGCTACGGTAGGGCGGCTTCTTCCGGGCGGTCGACTTCACCGTCAGCTCCCCCTGCGCGGTCATTGCGCCGGCCGGGGCTACCAAAGGCAGCTTGACTGGCTTACCGTGACGGAACGGGGCGAGAGCGTGCTGATTATGGACGTCTGTCAGTCCGCCAAACAGTTGCCGACGCAGATCGGTGCCCGCATGGCAGAACTGCGTCTGCAAGCCGATATACTCGGTGAACACAATAGCCCAATCAGTCGGGCCTACCTACATATGCCCGCCCTCGGGCAGCTAATGGAAGTTCACCTTTGAAGATCCTGTTAAGCGCCGCTACCCCACCCGAACTCGGGCCGGTGCTGCACTGGCTTCGCGACCGGGCCATGTCCTCCGAACGGAACGTACTGCGGTTCGGAAGCCTGGATGTACACCTGCTGTTTACCGGCATGGGCCCGATGGCCACTGCTTACGCGCTGGGGTCTTACTTCGCTCGGCAATCCGTCGATCTGGCCATCCAAGCGGGAATAGCGGGTGCCCTGGATACGACGCTGGAGATAGGCGAAGTCGTGCGGGTCCAGCAGGACACGCTCGTGGATTTTGGCGCGGAGGATAAAGATCAGCGCTGGTTGAGCCTCCCGGATATGGGTTTTGCATACGCGTCGCCTTACCAAGCCGACGGAAGTTTGCGCCCGGTGGATACGGCCGCCCAGTATTTGCCCTACCGAAGCGTCCGCGGAGGCACGACCGCCCGGGCTTCGGGGAGTACGGTAACGATCGATCGGATCCGGGAGCGCTTTCCGGAGGTTCAGATCGAAACCATGGAGGGGGCCGCCTTCTTTTACGCCGCCCAATCGTCTGGTGTACCCTGCCTGCAGCTGCGATCCATCAGTAATTACGTTACGGAGCGCGATCGGGAAAGCTGGAACATCGGTTTGGCGATCAAGACTCTAAACGAGGCTTTGGAAAACCTCCTGACTGCCTTTACCGCACAGGCCTAGCTGTTCACTTCCACCTTTCGCGTTGGTCCCATCATTTCGTTGCGAAGCGCCGTCTGGCGAGCCACGTTACGGGCCACCTTGAGCCAAGCTTCCCGGGTGATCTCATCCTCGCGGTTCAGTACGGCGGGTTTTCCACTGTCCCCACCTTCCCGGATGGATTGTACAAGGGGGATTTGCCCTAACAGCATACTGTTGCTCTTTTTAGCCAGGGTCTTACCGCCGCCCTCACCAAAGATGTAGTATTTGTTATCCGGCAATTCGGCCGGCGTGAAGTAGGCCATATTCTCCACCACGCCCAGGACGGGAACCTGTACGTCCGGCAGAAAGAACATATTCATGGCCTTGATCGCATCCGCCAGGGCTACATTCTGCGGGGTAGTCACCATCACGGCACCCGTGACGCTCACCGACTGAACGAGCGAGAGCTGTACATCACCGGTCCCCGGGGGCAAATCGACAATGAGGTAATCCAGGGGCGGCCAGATCGTCTCTTCGATAAACTGGCGTACGATACCCGCCAGCCGGGGCCCGCGGAGTACGACCGCCTGCTCGGGGTCGACGACGAACCCGGTACTCATCACCGGTAAGCCGTAGGCGTAGAGGGGTTTAATTTTGGGCTTCCCGTAGATCTTTTCTACCTGCGGCTTCTCTCCGGCCAGTCCCAGCATGGTGGGAGCGGAGGGTCCGTAAACATCCGCGTCCAGTAATCCGACCGCCCCGCCCAGTTCCTGTAGACCGAGCGCGAGATTCACGGCTACCGTGCTCTTTCCCACACCTCCTTTCCCGCTGGCTACGGCGATAATATTCTTGACCTGCGGAAGGGGATTGCTCTTCTGCGGTCCCCCACCCTGCCCGGCGGCCGGATCAATTCCGGGCTGCTGCATGTGGACGTGCACCTGCGCCTGTGGATAGACATTGAGAATGGCTTCCTGGCAGGCAAAATTGAGCTGCTGCTTGTAATTGTCCTCCAGTTTTGGTAGCTGCAGCGTAAAGGATACGTTCGGCTCTTCCACTTTGAGGTGGAGCACCATGTTCGCGGTAATAATGTCCTGTCCGGTCTTCGGATCGGTAACGGTGGCTAGCGCTTCTGCTATTTTGCTAATTTCCATTTGTTGGGTGTGGTCGGGGTTCGGGGTCTATAGGTCGACTATCGTGACGCCATCCCCACCCTGTTCGCGGGGCGGGGTGCTGAGGTTGAAGGGATGATTGTACTCGCTGAGCTTTTGTCTGACGGCTCGTTTAAGGGCGCCGCTTCCTTTGCCGTGCACGATACGCAGCTGGGAGGCATTGGCCATGAGCGCCTGGTCAACGAAAGCCTGCGTGGTATTGAGGACCTCCTCAAAGCGCATGCCCCGAACGTCCAGCTTATTGCTAAAGGTGGCCACGCCGCGTATGTCGCTCGACACACTTCGTTCCCGGCGGAGCGTCATGGGACTTTCCGCGTGCTCGAGGTCACGGAGGTTAGCGGTGAGCCGTAGATCGCCAACGATGACGATAGCCCGCTTTTTGTCGATGCTTTCGATGGTTCCGGAGGCACCGCCCGTACGAAGCTTCACGTAGTCGCCTTCATTGAACTGCCGTTTACCATTTTTCCCGGATTTCGGCTGATAGTAAATGGATTCACGCAAATCGGTGACTTGACCGCTGATTTTCTCGCGTTCGTCGCGCAGTTCCTTGGCTTTCTCTTTGGCCTCGTCGATCTTCTTCTCTTCCCGCAGCGTCCGGATCAGGTTTTCCATCTCCTTGTTGTACTTGGCGGTTTCGGCGAGGGATTGTTCCTTGGCTTCGAGTTTGAGTCGCTTCCGGCGCACTTCGATATCCCGGTGCAGTTCTTCGTAGGTGCGGGTCAGGGCATCGAGCGTCTTTTGCTTTTGCTCCATCTTAGCAAGCTGCTCCTCCACCTCCTGTTTCTCCCTTTGCAGATCGACCAGCAATTGGTCTACGGCACGCTCGTTTTTTCCAGCGCGTTTGCGGGCGTGGGCCAATACGTCATCGGGTAAGCCACTCTTTTGCGCGATCTCGAAGGCATAACTGGATCCAGGTCGGCCCACCTTGAGCTCATAGGTCGGATTGAGGTTATCCTTGTCGAAGTTCATGCCGCCGTTTACGATACCGGGCGTTTTGTAGGCATAAATCTTCAGGTTGCTGTAGTGCGTGGTGATCACGCCGTAAACCTTTGCTTTGTTTAGCCGCTCGAGGACCGCCTCCGCAATCGCCCCACCCAGCATCGGGTCGGTTCCGGATCCGAATTCGTCAATCAGCACCAGCGTCCGATCGTCCGCCTGCTCGGTAAACTCCCGCGCGTTCTTCAGCCGGCTACTGTAGGTGGACAGGTCATCCTCGATGCTTTGCTGGTCGCCGATATCCGTAAAGATGCGCTGGAAAATGCCCATCTCCGACTCTTTATCGACGGGAACGAGCAGACCGCTCTGCACCATCAGCTGGAGCAGGCCGACGGATTTCATGGTAATGGATTTTCCACCGGCATTAGGTCCCGAGAGCATCAGGATACGGTTCTTACCCTTCAGTACGAGATCCAGCGGCACGGTCTTTTTCCCGTACGGACGGTTCTTCAGGTAAAGAAGCGGGTGCCTACCCTCCTTAATGTTTAGCGTAGGGCGGTGGTCGACCTTGGGACGTTCCGCCTTCATCTGGGAGGCCAGTCGGGCTTTGGCCTGTACCAGGTCCATGTAGACGATGAGATCCCGGTAACTGACCATATGGTCGACGTACGGTCGCAGCGTCGAGGACAGCTCGCGCAGAATGCGGTAAATCTCCCGCCGTTCTTCCTGCTGTAGATCGAAGATATCGTTGTTGATGCTAATTACTTCGTCCGGCTCGATGTAGGCCGTTTTACCCGTGGCGGACTCGTCGTGGATAATCCCCCGAATCTGTCGTTTGTGTTCGCTGGGAACGGCCAACACCCGCCGGCCATTCCGAAAGCTTTCCACCGTATCGCTCAGGTAGCCTGCGCGCCGGTACTTCTCGATGACCGCGCGAAAGGCCTTCTCGACTTCCCGTTGCTTACTACCCAGCAACCGGCGGATGCGGCTCAGCTCATCCGAGGCATCGGTGCGGATGTTTCCCTCCGCGTCGATCACGGCCTCGATAGCAGCGCTCAGTTCGGCAACGTAGTCCACCTGGCTGACTACCTGGAACAGGGTCGGAAAAGCATTTTGCCGCGCAGTGGATTGAAAGAACGTGAACAGTTGCTTGGCCTGCAGCAACAGGACGTTGATCTTCGCCAGCCCCGATTCGACCAGCGCGTATCCTTCCACCCGCAGCGCCTTCAGTTCTTCACTGATGTCATCGTAGGCGGTGATGGCAAACATATTCTTCTCCTCCGTGCCCTGGCGAAATTCCGTTACCTCATCCAGCCAGGTATTGATCTCGCGCACCTTGACGGAGGGCTGCAGACCGAGGGCCGCCTCCCGGCCGAGGTCGCCGTTGCAGTGGCGCTCCAGGAGGGCGAGGACTTTGTCGAATTCAAGCTTTTCTAGCGTATCAGCGGGTAGTAGCTGCATAAATCGTCACGAAGGGTAAAACAGACTAACGGCTGCCCCGTCGGATGGTTGGTCCCTATTTATCCCGCTCCCGATTTTTCGTTCTGGGGCGATTCCATTCTTCCCGCTGCGCAAATGTCACGACGTTTTTTATGACCGCGATCATTCCCAGGAACACGAGATAACCCACGGTCACCACCAGATAGATCCAGCGGTAAGACCCCGCTTCACCGATGGTAAGCCCGCTGAACGCCCAGGCCAGCAGACCGGCACCGAGTGCCAAACCCACAAAGCTGTAAATACTTCGACCCCAGTACTTGGCCGTATTGTCCGCCGAGGCGCTGAGAACCGCGTTGAACAGCGCGAAGAAGAGCATAAAGCTGGCCGCGCACAACCACGGAAACCGGTTGCTAACGCCTACGGTATTGGTGCCGGAGATGATCAAACCGAAAAGGTCGATCACCAGGACCATGACCAGAATGACGCCCGCCTGGAGGACGGGATCGATTCGTTTTTCGAAGATGGACAACTCTGACGCCATAGTGCGGTAGTTTATCGCCTAACAGCCCCCGGGATTAATTGTTACCGCTCAGCTAACCTGGACGCCGTCTTCGGTCTTTTCCGGCTCGAAGGTGCTTACCCATCGAATAGCTTCCCGAACGCGCTCGCGCTCCCGGTCGATATCCTCTTCCGAATAGGAAAATGCTTCGGCAAAGACCTGCAACACGTCTTCCAGTACCGGCTCGATACTGGGCATGTCAAAGTACAATCTACCCGACCGCCGCTCGACCCAGTCGATGGGATAGAGTGCCATTTCATTCCGGATGCACCAGTAGGCCTCGGCGGCGGCCAGACGGGCTACGTCGGTGTTTTCGCTTCTCGCCCGGGCCAATTCGATGATTTGTGGGCTTTGCCTCCCGTAGTTCGATACGAGGTAGGCCGCCCGGTCGGGAGCCAGGCTGGCCTCCGCAAGTTGCTTCGCGATATCTTCTTCGTAGCGGAGCACTTCCTCAAAGCTCTTGAACGGTCCTCCGCTCAGCACGATCTTGCGCGTCGTATTGTCTCCGATCTCTTCTCCTTCCTCGTGCAGCTGTTTACCAAGTCGGTCGACTACGCGCTCGGCCATCTTCCGGTAGCCGGTTAGCTTGCCCCCCGCGATACTCAGCAGTCCGGATTCGCTTTCGAATATTTCGTCCTTGCGCGACATTTCTCCGGCCGACTTCCCCTCCTCGAAAATCAAAGGTCGTACCCCGGCCCAACTGCTCTCCACGTCCTCGACGGTCAACTTGACCGTGGGGAATAGCGCATTCGTCGCTTCCAGGAGGTAGTCGACATCTTCCCGGTAGACGGGGATAGCATTCGGGTCACCTTTATAGGGTGTATCGGTCGTACCGATATAGGTACAGCGTAGCCTGGGAATAGCGAAGAGCATCCTACCGTCCGCCACGTCGAAGTAACACGCGTGGGCAAGCGGTAGCCGTTCGCGCGAAACCACGATGTGCACCCCTTTACTCAGAAAGAGGCGCTTATTATTCATGCTCTTATCGATCTTGCGCAGGTCATCGACCCAGGGCCCGGCACTGCTGATCACGTGCTCACACGTAATCTCAAAATCACGTCCTTCGTAGCGATCGCGGCACTGGACCCCCTCGATTTGGCCATCTTCCCCGTACTGAAAGCCGGTAGCCTCGACGTAATTAAGCGCCAGGGCGCCCTTCGCTACCGCCGTCTTGATATTTTCCACGGTAAGCCGGGCATCGTCGGTACGGTATTCAGCGTAGAAGCCACCGCCCTTCAAAATGTCATCCCGCAGCAGTGGTTCGATTTCCAGCGTCTCCTCTTTAGAGAGCATGACGCGTTTATCGTCACCCTCCACGTCGGCCAGGAAGTCGTAGACCCAGAGGGCCATACTTGTCGACAGTTTACCGAGGGATCCACCTTCGACCAGTGGTAAAAGCATCTTCTCCGGCCGGACCAAATGCGGCGCGATCTTGTGGACGACCGCGCGTTCCTGCCCGACTTCCCGTACCAGTCCGATTTCCAGGTTCTTCAGGTAGCGCAAGCCACCGTGGATTAGCTTGGTTGACTTACTACTCGTACCGCTGGCGAAATCGTTTCGCTCGATGAGCGCCACTTTGAGGCCCCGGCTGGCGGCATCCAGGGCCACTCCGGCTCCCGTAATACCGCCGCCGATGACGACCAGGTCGAACGGCTCATTATCGAGCCGCTGAATCCTATTTATTCTGTCCTGACTTGCCTGCATGCGTAAGAGTTGATGGCGCCGGAGCGCAGGTATAATGCAACTTACAACGCAGGTAGGCGGGATAGGTTACCCTCAGGCATTTTCAGGGCGCAGCTTCCGCACGGTACGGCCGGCCTGCCACATCTCACTTTCGCTTAGCTCCTTGAGCTCGACTTCCAGCTTTTCGCGGTAGTCGGACTGACTGTTCGAGTCAATACTGCGCTGGGCTTCCTCGCCACTGGCAACGCTCTGGTAGAGATCTTCGAAGACGGGCTTGACCGCATCGCGGAATTTGTCTTTCCAGTCGAGGGCACCGCGCTGGGCCGTAGTGGAGCAGTTCGCGTACATCCAGTCCATACCGTTCTCGGCAACTAGGGGCATCAAACTCTGGGTCAGTTCTTCAACTGTTTCGTTGAAGGCTTCCGAGGGGCTGTGGCCGTTAGCGCGCAGCACGTCGTACTGAGCTTCGAAGATACCCTGAATGGCCCCCATCAGGGTACCCCGCTCACCGGTGAGGTCACTGTATACTTCCCGCTTGAAATCGGTTTCGAAGAGGTATCCGCTACCCACGCCAATACCCAGGGCGACGACCCGTTCGAAGGCGCGACCGGTGGCATCCTGGTCGATGGCGAAGCTGGAATTCAGGCCACGGCCTTCCAGGAATAGCCGACGCAGGCTGGTCCCCGATCCCTTCGGGGCTACCAGGATCACGTCAATACCTTCCGGCGCGATGATCTTGGTCCGGTCATTGTAGGTGATGCCGAAACCGTGGCTGAAGTACAATGCCTTTCCCTCGGTTAAGTACGGCTTGATCCGGGGCCAGACTTCAATCTGGGCGGCATCCGACAGCAGATACTGAATGATGGTGCCGCGCTCGGCTGCCTCCTCGATCGGAAACAGGGTCTCGCCGGGTACCCAACCGTCCTTGACGGCTTTGTCCCAGGAAGCACCTCCCTTGCGCTGACCGACGATAACATTAAAACCATTATCGCGTAGGTTCAGACTCTGGCCGGGGCCCTGAACACCGTAGCCGATCACGGCGATGGTTTCGTCTTTCAGTACCTCACGGGCTTTTTCTAGGGGAAATTCTTCTCGGGTGACGACCTTTTCTTCCGTGCCGCCAAAGTTCAGCATTGCCATAAACTGGATATTTGTGTTCGGGCAAAGAAACAAAAGCCACGGGGAAGGGCTCAATTAAACTACCCATCTTTTACGACGGCTAATCGGGAAGCCCCCAATGCTTTAAGTAGTGGCAGTCTCCGGCTTCGCCTCTACGCAAACCTGCCGGATGACCACGTCCGAGAATCGCTTATTCCCTAGCAGGTAGTACTGTAGGGCTATGCTATCAGATACCCTTCCGGCGTCGGTACGCGGTGGCCCCACCCTCCCGAACTCAATCTCTTTATTTCTTCGCTCCCGGCGGTATACCCACAATGGCAACTGTAAATAGAAAGACCAGTGGGCCCGTAAAATGGAAAGGATGTGTCCCAGCTTCCCCTGCACCAGGAACAGCAGCGCCGCAGCGCCATCCAGTAGCAGCCGAACGGGTAACCACCAGATCAGGCGGGTAGCTTCCTCGTTCTTGAAGCTGGTAATCAGGGTATTGCGAAAATTGAGAAAGGCCTTCCGGGGAGTATCATAGGCCAGCGTGCCTCCGCCGACGTGGTAGACGGTCGACTCCGGCTCGGCAAGTATCTTATACCCTGCCCGTTTCATCCGCCAGCAAAGGTCAATTTCCTCCGCGTGCGCGAAATACTCCGGCTCAAAACCCTCCATCGTATGAAAGGTACTGGCCCGGACGAAGAAGGCAGCTCCGGTCGCCCAGAAAATTTCCTTGCAGCAATCGTACTGCCCCTCGTCACGCTCCGTATGGGCGAAAACGCGTCCTCTACAGAAGGGGTATCCCAAAAAATCGAGATAGCCCCCGCTGGCCCCCGCGTATTCGAAACACTCGGGTTGGTGTTCGGACAGTACCTTCGGCTGAACGGCACCCACCAGGGGATCCTCAAAGTGGGCCAGGATGCTTTCCATCCATTGCGGGGTGACGCGAACGTCGGAGTTCAGGAGCACGTACACTTCCGCCTTGACTCGCTGTAGGGCACGGTTATAGCCATCGGCGTAGCCGTAATTCTCGGCCAACTCGATGACTTCGACGTCCGGATGGTGCTGCCGCAGGTAGGTGACGGAATCATCCGAACTTTTATTGTCGGCAACGACGACGTGCGCGTTCGGTGCCAGACACTCCTCTACGCGACCGAGGTATTTCCGGAGGTAATCCACTCCGTTATAATTCAGGATGACGACCGCCGTTTTCGGGTGGTAGTTATCTCCGGTTGACCCGACATCGGCATGCGTATCCAGGACCTGCCGGGCCGTCTCTTCGTCCTTCCGTAATTGTTCCTGCAGCGAACGTAGATCCTCCAGTTTACGATCGCCCCGCAGGAATTCATGGAAATAAACGGTGATCGACTGATCGTAAAGGTCCCCATCAAAGTCGAACAGATGAAGTTCGATGATCGTGCCCCGGCCGTCTTCAACTACCGGGCGGTCGCCTATGTACAACATCCCCCGTCGCATGCTTCCCCCGACCCGCGCCGTCACGGCGTATATACCATGCGCGGGAATAAGCTTGAGGGCTTCGTCGGGTTGCAGATTCGCGGTGGGATAGTCAATCGTCCTTCCCAACTGATTGCCGTGGATTACCGTACCCGTAATCTCGTAGGGGCGGCCCATCAGTTCCGCGGCGTCGCCGACCCGCCCTTCCAACAGCGACTCGCGGATCTTGGTCGAGCTTACCGTAATCGCGTTTACTTCCTGGGCGGCGATCTCCACGACCTCGTACCCGTACTGGTTGCCGAAGTACCGCAAATATTCCACATCTCCCGACCGGTCCTTTCCGAACTGGTGATCATAACCGATTACGATTCGCTCCGGACGGAAATAGCGGACCAGGAAGTTTTCGATGTATTCCGAAGGCGATTGCTGACTGAATTCCCGATCGAACGGTACCACAACCAGGTGATCGATTCCCTGCTCGGCGCAGAATCGTTCTTTTTCCTCCGTGGTCGACAGTAAACGCAGGCTGTCATCTTCGGGCCGCAACACGGTACGCGGGTGCGGATAAAAGGTAATCACGACACTTTCCCCCTGCCGGCGTTCCGCCATGCGACGAATACGCTTCAGAAGCTGCTGGTGACCACGGTGTACGCCATCGAAACTTCCGATGGTGATGACGGCTCTACGGAATCGGGGCAGGTCGGCAAGGTGGTAATGGACTTCCATTGCCCCAAAGGTAGCACGACCGGCATTAAGAACTTATACCTGGGGCTTCCAGCCGTCAGCGTATTCGCGTTCCCAAAGCTCCATGGCGGCCTGACTGTCCTGCGGCTTGCCCGTTTCCTGATCGATATGCAAAACCTCCCCGGTGCGCTGCGCCATGTTGCCCAGGTGGCACATCAGCACGCTCGGCCGGGCGTTGGTGATATCGGAATTCAGCTCTTCGCCGCTGTTCACCCCACGGATAAAGTTGGCGATATGCATCACGTCCAGATTACCTCCACCCCGCGTATCCATGCTGATGGTATCCCCGGTTTCCTGTTCGTGGCGGATCTCATTCCCCCTGATGTCATAAACCACGTAACCGCCGCGATCCATGATTACCGATCCCTCCGTACCGTATACGATGGCCCCGCGGCCACGGTCGTATAGAGGCATGCCATTGCAGCTGCGACCGTCCCAGTGAATCTGCTTGTTATCGGCAAACTCAAAACTCGCGAGTTGGGTATCGTAGGCCTCCCATGCATCGTCGAAGTGGTACCGACCGCCGCTGCTGGTCACCTGGCTGGGGTATTCCACCTGCAGCGCCCAGCGGCACATATCAACTTCGTGAGTGCCGTTGTTCAGCAGTTCGCCGGTGCCGTACTTCCAGAACCAATGCCAGTTGTAGTGCACGAGCAGGTTATCGAATTCCTGGCGGGGAGCCGGCCCCTGCCACAATTCCCAGTCCAGCCATTCGGGCACGGCGGTGAACTCGTGTTCCCCGATCGGTCCCCGCTGGTTCGCATACCAGGCCTTGGCGGCGTATGCCTTGCCGATCAGGCCGTCGTGGATCTCATTGATGATCCGGTTTAAGGAGACGCTGCTCCGGGTCTGGTTACCCATTTGCACTTTTAATCCGGTCTTGGCCTGTTTGGCCAGCAGCATTTCTCCCTCGGCGGGGTTCTGGCTGCAGGGCTTTTCCACGTAGACGTGCTTGCCCGCTTCGAGCGCCATAATGGCCATGGGGGCGTGCCAGTGATCCGGTGTGGCGATCACTACGGCTTGAATGTCGGGGTCGTCAAGGAACCGGCGGAAGTCTTGCCCACCGGTCGGCTTCTCACCCGTGACGTCCATTACGGACTTCTGGCCTTTCTCCATGGCCCGGGTATCGGTGTCGCCGATTCCGACAACCTTGCAATTTTTTGCCCCGGCAAAGGTGTGTGCCAGGTAATTGCCTCGGCTATTGGTACCGAATACCGCGACGTTAACCTGGTCGTTCGCCCCGAGCACGTTGCCGAAAGCCGGCATACCCATGGTTAGACCTGCGCCCGCCAGCGCGGATTTTTTAATAAAGGATCTGCGGTTTGTCATGATCGGCTTGCTTTAAAGTTCACGGATTTTAATCGTACGGAAGGCCACGGCATTGCCATGATCCTGTAGCAGGATGGGGCCCTGCGGCCAGCGACCGAAGTTCTCCCAGTCTTGGTACTTACTGTAATTGACGAGTGCTTTGAACATCTGGCTGAAGCGATCGTATTCGACGACTTTGTATCCGTTGAGCCAGTGCTCCACCTTTCCGTCCTTCACTTTGATGCGCCCGCGGTTCCAGTCGCCAATGGAATAATCCTTGCGGCGCTCGACATCTACCGGATTAGCCGGTATAAGATCGTACAGGGATGCCATCGTGCGGTTGCCCATCACGCCGGCCTTGGCGTCGGGATGACGCTCGTCATCCAGGATCTGATACTCTAACCCGATTGCGGATCCCTGTCCCTTATTCAAGTCCGGGTCCACGAAATACTTCACGCCGGAGTTGGCGCCCTCGCTAGGCTTGAACTCGAAGACGAGTTCGAAGTCACTGAACTGATCGGTGGTCACGATATCTCCCCCGTTGTTCGACTCCCCACCGTTTCCAGCCAGCACCCGGAGCTCGCCGTCTACGACTTCCCAGCCCGACTGCGGAAAGGCATCCAGCTTGGCACCGCGCCATCCGTCGGTCGACTTCCCGTCAAAGAGCAAGCGCCATCCCTGTCGCTTTTCCCGATCGGTTAACTGATTGACCAGTAAGTTCTCCTCCGGGGCAAGCACGGCCTGCATGCGGTCGGCCTCGGTGGCCTTGTCCTTGATGCGGATGTTGCGCCACATGACGGTCTTACCGGCCATGTCCGGCATGTACACGGAATGAACCTGCAGGCAGATCATTCCGGAGGCATCGACACTGTCGATCAGATTAGCCACCGATTGATCGTTTAGGAAGGTCCGCAATTCATCGCCGATAAATTCGACCCGTAATTTGTTCCACTCCCCGTGGCGGTAGGCCGTACGGGCCGGGTCGTTGTAGTGGACCGGATAGATCCAACCCCGCCGGGCCTCATCGTATATGCCCGCGGTATATCCGCGCGGGCTTGGATCGATCTCCACCTGGTAGCCGTACACGCGTCGGATGTCATCCTGCTGTCGCCACTGCCCGCGGACCATGACCCCGCTGTTGAGCGGTGCCTCATCGAAGAATTCCAACTCCAGGATGAAGTCGTCATAAGGTTTGTCCGTACACAGAAAGGTATTCGGGGTATTCGTTATAGCAACACCCTTGATGGTGTCCCCGATTAGTTCGTATGGAGCCTCGCCCCCGTAACTTTCCCAGTTGCTGAGATCGCTTCCGTTGGTCAGCGATGTGAATCCATCTTGGGCCACCAGGGGCGAGAATATGGCCATGATGGCCAAACTAAAAAACGACTTTAAGCGCATATATAAAGCTTGTGTATGATCGATGTGCCCGGGAATGTACGGCTTTTCAGGTTTCAAGTGAACTTAAACTCGTTGAACCCCGGGGCGGACGCATACCTTTCCTTCCAATTCAAGCGGGTTATCCGTTTACTTGCCCTCTAAATTTTTTTGAATGACCGCCTACCTTCCTATCCTGCTTGCTTTTCTCCTCTCGACGGTCACCAACGCCCAGACGACAGACGGATTTCACATGCAAACCGAGGAAGACGACGTACAGGTTTTTGTCCGCGAAGAGGCCAATGACGATATGTCCGTTCGGGTCGTCACCATCGCCACCACTAACGTAGCCCGGGTGAAGGCAACCCTGGACGATGCGGAAAGCTACGATGAGTGGGTCCACCGCTGTGATGGGGCTTACGTGGTGGAAGGTGGCTTACCCGACAATTACATCTACGTATCCGGTATCGATATGCCCTTCCCCTTCCGCGACAAGGAGGTCGTCGCCCGTATCAATCAGTGGGTCGATGAGGCCGGCGTACTAACCCGTACCATCACGGCTACACCGGAAGCCATTCCGGCCTCCAATCGAGATCGCCTGACCACCTACTTCGGTGAGTGGGTCGTTACACCCTTGAAAAACGGCACGATCCGGTTGCAGTGCACCGTACGCACCGACGCCGGTTCCGGACTTCCCGGTTGGCTACGCCGCGAGATTCTGACGGGCGGACCGGCAGAAACCGTAGCGAATCTCCGCCGCCGCCTGGAAGCTGCCAAATAAAGAGTAGGACGCTATAAGCCGAGAACGGCCGTGATGCGCACCGTCGGACCTTCCTCCCATTCCATCATCGAATTGACCAGTCGGATGTGCTCGAAATGCGGTAAATCTTTTAGGCGTATGACGGTCGGATGCAGAATGCCGGATGTAATGAGTTCTTCCCGGCGCGTTCCCCGCAGCAGCGGCCAGGCGGGCGTATACCACCGGTCACCGTCGTAGAGGGCAAGATTGGCGTAGCTGCTGTCGGTTACGTGTTGATGCTGCACCATAATGATATCGTCGCAGTCTTTCCGGCGTGCGAAGGCGGCCTCGATGGAACTTCGATCGGCGTATTTGCGGGAGTACTGGAGATCATTCGCCTCGACCACCCGCAAGGATCCTACCGGTCGGATGCTGTAGGGCTGCACCTCGTAGCTTTCCAGTCCTACCCGGTAGAGCAGACGAAGTTTGTGCACCCCGTGGGTGGGTAGATCCATCTCGGCTAACACTTGCGACAGCTTGAAGGCCGGTGACTTACCGTAATAACGCTGCCGCGAGCGATCCACCCGGGTCTGATGCCGGTGCAGCAGCGGAGCCTGACCGTCCACCAGACGGATGGTTTCCAGCAACAAAGGTGAAGTCGGGTTAGGCATAAGCGGACGAAGATAAAATCCAAAGGCTAGTTGGCCGGGGGGAAGCGTATTTTCGCTTGCATCTCCGCGTATTCATCTTCCATCCGGCTCAGGGCCGTGATTCCTCCCCCGGACCGAAACCAATAGTCATCTCCATCTTTTTCGAGATACCGAATCAGCACGCAGGTGTCGAGTCGACTTCCGTCGAAGTAACCGCCGATCCCGCAGTAATATCCACGGTCCCTGGCTTCCGCCCGTCGGATCAGCTCGAGGGTCGCGGGCTTCGGTGCTCCGCTGACGGAGCCCGCCGGCAGCAAGTCATACAGGATACTACCCAGGCGGTCGCGCCAGTTCGAAGAAAGGTTACCCCCGATTTTGGTGCTCGTCTGCACCAGTCCCCCACCCTGGCGCTCCAGCGGCCTCAGGTACCGATAATTGGTGACCCGTACATTCCTCGCCACGCGACTAATATCGTTACGCATAAGATCAACGATGGTGGCGTGCTCGGCAATTTCCTTGGGATCATTCAAGAGCGCCGATATACCTTCCGGCGTATTCACGGCCGTGCCCTTCATCGGCCTGGTTTCCAGGTAATTATATTCATCTACTGTGATAAATGTTTCCGGACTAAAACAGACAAAATTATCGGGGACCAGAATCCGATACTTCGCCTGCGTAGCATTGTAGACATCCTCCAGGGTCGAGTCTCCCAAATCCACCGGGGTGGCGAAGGTCAGGTTGGCCAGATAGCTATCCCCTCGCTGTAGCCCCGACTGAATGATCTCGAAGGACTGTTTAAAGATTGTCTTGGACACACGCCGCACCTTCATCTCCGGCCGCAAAATGACGGGTGATCGTGTACCATCCGAACGCTCCGGAAAATTGAACCGAATACCGTGCTGCTCCGCGGCATTACCCTGAAAGAGGAGCGGCTTCTGAAGCTCGAAGTCAAGCAGAAAGAAGCAGGCCTGACCGGCCTGACCGATCCGGTTTAACTCAGCTGCCCACGGCGGCAGGGAAGAGGAGGGATAGTCATTCACGGCAATTTATACGCCTGACCGTTGAAATGGTTAGGAGACCGGAGGTTTCGCAAAGTATTCCGTATCGCCCAATAATTCCTCCATAGTCTTGTCATCACCAAATTGAAAACCAACTTGCGTCCGGTACGCCCGACAGGCAGCAAACTTGGCCGTAATGGACGCCCAACCCGGATAAAAGCAATATGCGTCTTTTAACTTTGACGCATACTGCCCCAGATGCCGGCGCGTGTAAGGTTGGTCGTAGTACTGGAGGTATTGAGTAGCCGGAAATTGATCGCGTATCGCTGCTACCGCCAGTACGACCTGTACATGATCCGCATGGTTCCCGGCACCGTAGGGATACACAATGGTTTCCGGTTTTGCCGTTTGCAATACTTCTATCAACCTGGCAATCAGATCATCTTTCACCCCAAGGTCCGTTTCATGAATACCGGCAAACAGATCGGCGGCTGATTCGTAACCCCGGTGCGGAGCCTCGGGCAGATCCCACCATTCGTGCTTCGCGCCAAGCAGATCCATCGCTTCGGCATCCTCCTGCCGGCGGATGGCCATGTAGTCTACTGCCGGAGACAGCCCTTTGTCCAACTGGCAGGCTAAAGCAAAACCCTCCGGTTCCGCCACCGAACGCGTAAAGCAGGTGACGACCGTCACAGAACCCGCCCGCTGGCTAGCTATCCATCCGCCGCAGCTGAATGCGGCATCGTCCAGATGAGGACTTAGCACCAGGATCACAGTAGATGGGGTTCGGTTCGGAAACGACAGGTCAGATCCTGCGACTCTACCCCCTCATCCATCGTGATGATCGACTGCCAGTCACGATCCACCTCCTGGCCGATCAATTGGCGGTAAAGCTGCTCCATACTAGCTGCGACCACCGGCCAGCTATACTTTTGCTCTACCTCACGCAGGGCCGTTGCGGCCAGCCGGTAACGTAAATCGTCATTCGTGAGCAGGGAGCGGGTGGCATCGACAAGTGCTTCGACATCGCCCGCCCCGACCAGCAATCCGTTCTCGCCGGAACGCACGCAATCCACCACCCCTACGGTTCGGGTGGACACAACCGGCAGGCCGCTTGCCATAGCTTCCAGTATGGTATTCGAAAAGCCTTCGGCGTAGGTAGGACTCAGGAATATATCCCCGGCGTGGTAGCGAGCGGGGGCATTCACGTAGTCGGCTTCCCCCGGAAATTCCATCCTGTTATCCAATCCCAAATCCTCTCCTAACTGCCGTGTAGCCTCGAAGTCCGGTCCGATCCCCGAGACGATCAACCGCAGATCGAATCCTTCATCGATCAGCGCCTTCCCCGCGCGAATAAAGTCCAGACTTCCCTTCCGGCTATCCACTCGTCCGTGGTACAAGAGCCGTGCTGGCGACCGCAGTCGGCCTAATTCGCCGCCGCGGGGAGTGAAGAGGTCCGTATTCGTTGCCCCGGGAATGATGGTGAACCGGTTAGGACTTACCCCATGGTTCTCCACCACTTCGGCCCGGAAACTTTCACACCCGATTACCAGTCCCATACTATGCTTCAGCACCGCCTGCATGGCCCGATTATGGGTCTCACAGCAAAGTCCTACCCAATGGCCGTCGCCCCCCTGGATAGAAACGACGTTGGGAATATTGAGTAACCTGCTTACCTCCAGGGCGGCCAGCCCGGTAGGGTAAGCGTACTGAGCGTGAACCGCGTCAAAGGGTCGTTCTTGGTGCAGCGATACGGCGGTAGCCACCATTTTTCGCATGTCGGATTCAAAATCTGCCGGCGGAGCGCAGGCACCCAGTTCTTCGCCAACGGAGCGCAGACCCCGTACCTGCATCCATGGTTCTTCCGGCGGGGGGCCTCCCCCATATATCCGGACGCCGACCGGGTCCTCCCGGTATTGCGAGATCATCACCACCTCGTGGCCTCGTTCACTGAGGGCCTTTGTCAAATTGCGGGCGTAGACGCTCATGCCGGAAACGGCAGGGAAGTAGCGGCGGGAAATGAAACAGATGCGCATGATCAAGTAGTTTGCTTAGCGAGCGATTGCTCGACCTGACGGAGAAAAACGATGCTCTCGGGGATTGCCTGGTGCGCACGTGGGGATTCCCGACTTAACTCCACGCAAACCAGTCCCCCAAACTGCACGCGTTGCAGTGCCCGGACAAGCGGCGGAATGTCCATATCCCCTTCGTGCAGCGGCAGGTGGAAATGGACGCCGCGGTTCATCCCCTCGATCGATACCGTACCCAGCCGATCGGCATAGCGCTCTACGGCTTCCGCCGGCTCGCTTTCGCCGGTCACCCAGACGTGGCCGAGATCCAGTGCCAGCCTTAGCTCTTGTTGATACTCGCCGAGTTGCTCGCTGACGGCGTCATAGTCAGCGTTCGTTTCAATAAGCATGCCGGGTTCGGGTTCCAGACTGAGTACGACCTTCATTGACCGTGCGAATTGAAGCACCTCGCGCAGGCCAGCAAGCAAGTAATCGTGCGCATCCGCGGTAGTAAGGCTCGCCGGTTTGATCCCCGCCCAGCAGGATACGGTTTCGGCGTTGAGGATAGCGGCTATCTCAACCGCTCGCTTCAGAAAGGCAACACGACGGGCCCGTCCCGCCGGTTCGGGATGGAGGAGCGTGGGATCGTGTTTGCTAATCGGGTCCAGCAGAAAGCGAGCCCCCGTTTCGATCACGCATCCCATACCGTAAGCATCGAGCTTTTGGCGTAATCGTTCCGTCCGATCTTTCCAGTCGCGGGCAAATGGATCCAGGTGATGCCAGTCCAGCGTGAGGGCTACCCCATCGTACCCCGCCGCGGCCATCAGGTCGAGGGCATCGTCGAGCCGGTGGTTGGTGCAACCGTTGGTATTGTAGGCGTAGCGCAAGGCTTTACTCATCAGGACTCGACTGAAGTGTTGAAATAGCCCGTTTCTTCAGCCAGCACCGCGGCATGGGCGGTTGGCTCCCGGTAGAGGGCGTAGAGGGGATCGATGATCTCGTCGAGGTGGTCGGTATCCAGGTAAAAGGGGCCACCCATTTCGTGATTTATCTTGTCCGGCAACCTGACCTCCTTGCGACCACGGCCGGCCTTCCGGTGGAGCAGATGGAAGGGGTCTTCGGCCAGCAATCGCTGCACGCCACGCCTCCCGATGCGGTGGTAGCTGGCGAACTCCATCTCTATACCCGGCACGATCAGTTTGACGACTTCGCAGGCTCCCCGGGTCGTGACGGCTCGGAAGTAGTAGGGACGCAGGCCGCGGTCCTGTAGCTGCTTCAGCACGTATTCCCAGCGAGTCTTTACATCCGCGGCGGCGAAGGTCGGCAGGGAACCAAAAGGGACCAAAGTCTCCCGGCGAAAAACGGAATCTGCCAGCCGCTGCCTAAGTTGACCGGAATTTAGTTGGGTCCACTCATACATGGCACGCAGGGCGCGCTGCTCTTCTTCCCCCAAATGGATATCTCTCAACCTGGCTTCTGCACCTTCCGGAAGCAAATCGCGCTTATCGCGGAACGGCAGGTTGTCAAAACGCTTGCGGCTGTGGCTGCTGGCGCATTCAAGAATCGCCTTTCGCAGCGCGGTGGAGGTATCGGGATCGGCCGCCTCTCCACAGCCCGTAACGCTGAACGGAAAAGGGTCGTCCGTGGTATCGTCACCAACGGCGTACAGACTAACACATCCACAGGTGGTGCGGGCCACCTTAGGTATGACGTTGAGCCCACGGTCGGCGAGCGTACGCAGTAACTGCTTAATGTCTTCCGGAAGATGCTCTGTTTCGATCACCCGTCCGCGGTCCAGTGCGCGGAAACAATCCGCATTCCCGTCCCGCTGCAGGAGTTCCAACGCGCCGTGCAGGAGCGCGCGTTCCAGGGTATCGCCCGCTCCGCTTCCATTGCGAATACAGGTAGTCATCTTATGGGGGTAGTCGATTTGGCTATCGCTAGTCGCCACGAATTCGGCCGGGCACCAGTGCTTGCTTCCGTCATCGATCGCCGTTACGGGAACCCATACCAGGGGGGTGTCGTTATCGTAGTCGCTACCCGCGGGCAACACAAGTGTAAGGGGATCAATCACCCGATCCACACCGAAGTGAGTCACCAGCTCCCGGTAGCTGCCGTGCCGCTGCTCCAGTTCGTGGAAAGACAGGTCCAGGTGTAGTTCTTCGCAGAGTTCCCCGTATGCACCCAGGCGTGCGGCATTTTCAGTAGCTCCGTAGCCGATACCGTTGGCCGCGCCCCCTCCGTCGCGAAAGTGGTCGACACTGACCACCGGAATACCCAGATGGTCGAGGCCGTCGATACGGTAGTCCGTGATTCGACCGGGCGGCAAGGAGCTCCGGTACATATCGATTAGGGAAGCATAGTTCGTCTCAGACATAAGCTTGTAGTTCTTTCATTGGTACGGCGCGGGTATGTATTCCATTCTCCATCAGGTAATTGACCAAAGCCAGTGCAAGCTGTTGATCGACCCCCCGGCCAAGCTCGAAGGGCGTACACACATGCTGAAAATCAAATCGCCGAAAAACCTCCCGGTAGTGCTCCAACTCCCCGCGGGAAAGGGGTATGGAGTAATGGTAGCCCTTATGACAGCTCAGGGCTACCGTGTTGCCCTGCCCGTCAAAGTCAATCTTCAGGGCATCACCCAGGAAGAGGATCCGGTGCTTCGCGGCGTAGAGTGCCGTCTGCCCTTCGTAGTGGCCCCCAAGCCGCAGCATCTCGTAATCCCCATCGATTACGTAGTGGTCGTCGATGACGTGGTTGACCCGAAAAGCCTTCGTGTGCTGCAGATCCTCCCGGTGAATAATCAATTCGGGATCAAAGAACTCCTGCAGCTGCCACAGTGCTCCGTACCCGTGCGGGTGGCTGGCACCTAAGATCTTGACCCCACCCAATCGCTCCAATTGCTTGCGGGCATCTTCACTGTAAAAGGGCGCGGCCTCGAAGGCGATATTGCCTTTTTCCCGCTGGATCAGCCATCCGTGCGAGCCCAGGCCGAGTTGCGGCTCCGTCCAGAAATCCCACAGCCCGGGAAGCACTTCCCGCCATTGCGTGCTGTAACGGGCGGGTGCATCCTGAATGCGGAGGTAAGTGAAGTCTTCTTCAGGCAGCGCATTACGCACGTCCGTGCAGTTCGGACAGGCCACGGGTTCCCGCGTGTCAAACCAGAGGATCCAGCCTCCACAGTGTTCACAGGCATAGTGTGTCAGTGCCATAGCGTTTCGTTTAGTTGGCAGGATTCCAGCAATTCCGCCAGTCGTAGATCATCCGCCGGGGAGCGGCCTTCGTGCCGGGTGTCGCTGCACAGGGTAAGAAAGTAGTCGAGCTGGGCGGCAAAGGGAGACCGAGTGTTGTCGAAGGTGACCTCGGTTTCCACGGAACCCGTCTCGGCCGATATAAACCGTAGCTCGCCCCCCGCCTCCTGCCCCATGGTATTGGTAGCCAGGAACATGCCCTTGGTACCGAAAATTTCCAGTCGCCGGCGGGGAAGCGTTTCGGGTCGGTTATAACCTACGCTGAGACTGGCCAACGCTCCGCTACTAAGACGCGCCATCAGCATGCCCCCGTCGTCGACGCCGTAATCGTGGGCGACACGCTGGTACAGGGTGTGCAATTCCGTAATTCGCTGACCGCTCAAGTGCTCCACCAGGTCCAGGCCGTGGGGCGCCAGGTCAATTACCGCTCCGCCCCCGGCGCGATCGGGATCGATGCGCCAGTTGTCAGCACACCAGTCCGCTGGCAACCAACAAGCGTAGTCTATGCGGATCTGGGTAAGTTTACCAAGCGTACCCGCCGCAATCTCCCGGGCGATGCGTTCGTGGGCCGGATGGTACCGCTGGTCAAAGGCCGTAAGGAAACAGGACTTACTTCGTTCCGCGGCGGCCACGATTTGCATGGCTTCCGCGCAGGTGTGTGCCAGGGGCTTTTCGCAAAGCACGTGCAGTCCCGCCTCCAGACAAGCAACCGCGTGCGGCCGGTGCAGGTGATTGGGCGACGCGATGTAAACGGCGTCCAGGTCCGTTTCCCGTAGCATGGACTCGACGTCCACAAAGGTCCCGACGTAGGATGGCAGGCCCTCAAAATCCGCCGGGCGAACACTCACCACCGCACGCAGTTCCGCTCCGGGAGAAGCCTGTATGGCGGGCAGCATGTAGTCGCGCGCCACCCAGCCAAAGCCCACGATGCCGATGCGGGTCACCATTTGTCCGGTAGATTGATGGAATAACCTTGTCGATAATCCTGTTCGCGACTAAGCTCTTCTACCTGCGCCCCCGCCGCGACAATCCGACCGGCGGAAGTAACGGTTGCCCGACCGGGCACCGGAACGGGAATGGCTTTAGCGTCCATTTCATATTCAGCCCACCACTCCGCCGGGGGAGCCGGAAGGTTTGAGTCGGCGAGAACCGGGCTGCGGGTGTAAGTATCCGGTGCCGAAAAGCGTATCGGATCCTTCACCGCGTGTCCCTCGATCCAGCTTACCGCCGGGGAATCGTCACCGGCAGGTAGTAAGTCGGAGCCCGCATACCAAGCCGCTGCTACGGAGGCATCATCGTAGACCGGACCGGCGGCCATGGTGGCGTACAACGGTGTGTCGAGCCGGTACCCGGCAGCATGTCGTTCGGCAGTCGTGTGGACGTGACCGACGGCCAATCGACCGCCCGGGCCGGCAAGTGTCCGCATACGGCGAAGCGCTTGCTCTTTTTCCGGGAAAAAGTAAAAGGCATCGTGGCAGAATACCGTACACCCACCCTTCGCAACGGAGAGCGGACCCTGGGACACATCACCGCACACCAAGGGCCCGCGGACACCCATGTAGCGCCGGGCAAGCCATAGTTTCGAGAATACGATATCCATCCCGACCGTGGTCACCCCATTACTCTCCAGCTCCCGCAGAAAATGACCGATTCCGCAGGCTACTTCGACGACCACGCCGCCCTTCGGCACGCTGTGCTCCAGTAAGTATAGGCCCGAACGGAAAGTCGGGGAGCACCAGCGGTACGCGAAGTATTTCCCGACCGGTCCGTAATTCAGCGCCGTCATGGCCTTCCGCAAATTCAAGTTGGAATTGCGGAGCAGTTCCGTAAGCGCATCCTCATTCGGTGGTGGTGTAGGACTGAAGTCGTCCTGGTCGGCAAGCAAGAGCTTCAGCGCTTCGTCCCGACGGCCATGCTGTAGCACTTCAATCACCCGCTGCCGAAGTTCCTCTTTCGGCCGCAACCAGGGAATGCCGTCGACTACCGGCCAAAGACGCTCTCCATCGTCAAGGAGACCATCGGCGTTTGGATGCAGCCGTTCCCCGTTCAACGGGCTGTACAGTTTCAATCCATCCATAAGCCGGAAGCTTGTAACAGTTCCGACTGAAAGTCCTTTAGAGGCCCAGGATGCACCAGGTCGAGTTCGCCAAGCACGGTAGCGTCAGTGACCGCGGCTGCCCGGGTACGCCACTTGACATCCAGGACCCGATCCATTACATCTCCGGCACTGATCGCTTTTCCTTCGGGCCGAGCAATGGATTCATGGAAGGTCAGAGCGTGCCGTATCGCTTCGCGCTGCTCGGCATCAAAGTGCTGTAATGCTTCTCCGCGGCAACGATTGACGATGTCATCCAGGTCCGGACCAAGACAAATTTCCCCGGCAAATCCACAATCCGGCAGGTAGGCATTGTGCAGGTGGTGCGCCAGGCCGGCCAGGAAGACCGTTCCCCGGTTGCCACCGTACTGATCGGCCATAATCGCGGCGTATACGGCCGTAAGCAGACAGTGATCGGAGTGCATCTCGGGCGGCAACAGGACCAACCGTGGCCGGTCGGGATGGGTAGCGCCCGCCCGCGGCTGCCGACACAGGGCTTCCAGCGGCGCGGGTAATTCCCCCTCGCTCGGGTAACGTGGAGCGGTAAGCGCAGGAAGCATGCCGCTGAGGTGTTCCGACAGTTCGGTGTACAGCTCTTCCGAGATGGCATCCTCGACCGTCATCCGTAACGCCTCGCGCAGGATTTCTTCGGTCCGTTCCCCGGTCAGTCGGGCAACGGCATAGAAGCGACCATCCAGCCCAGGAAAGCGTACCGACAGTAAAGCTTTAAGCAGAACGTCGCGCGCGATAACGACTACATCCTCTCCGTTTATCCACCGGTGCCAGGAAAGCCGGAAAAGGTGGGTACTGATGGAGAATGGGTAGTGGGCCGGCTGTAACCGCTTCAAGTCCTGCAGTTCAGCGAATAGGGTGGCCGTCCGCTGGAGGGTGGGCTTAGCAACAACCATAATGAACTAGGCTACGGATTGCGAGGCCTGGGGTCCGGCGGTAGCCGGGGCAGCCTGCCGATCGTCTTCCAGCCACTGCATCAGGGCGATATGCTGCTCGGTGAAATTGTGATTGGGTTCGCGTCCGTCGGAGGTCATGGGCGCTTTGAAAAACACGCCGAGTTCTTCCACGACACCGCCGCGGCCGGTCCGTCCGGCCAGGTCCAGGCAGCGGGCGATTTCGATGGCCAGCGGGGCAGCCAGAATGCTGTCCTTACACAGGAAATTGACTTTGATCTGCATGGGTTGTCCGAGGAAGCCGTCCACGTCGATATTGTCCCATGCCTCTTTGTCGTCGCCCCGGGGGCGGTAGTAGTTTATTTTAACCACGTGGTCCTCTACGGGATAGCCCAGGCA
This sequence comes from Lewinella sp. IMCC34191, assembly GCF_003390935.1. GTDB lineage: Bacteria > Bacteroidota > Bacteroidia > Chitinophagales > Saprospiraceae > Neolewinella. The sequence continues at coordinate 1,073,027 of NZ_QNQZ01000001.1, forward strand.
GTTGGCCAGCACGTCTCCCTTCGTCCCGATCTTATTCTGCAGGGATCCAGGCTTCCGCAGGGCTTCACCGTCCCGGTTGCCGAGGATATTCGTACTGAACCATCCCCGAACCTTTAGCGCGCGGGCACGCAGGGCTGGTGCCAGTACGGTTTTGATATAGGTTTGCCCGGTCTTACCGTCCTTACCGGCTACGGGCACATTCTTTTCGGCGGCCAGCTTGCGCAGGGCCGGAATGTCCGCCGCCCGGCTGGGGGTGAAATTCCCATAGGGAATGCCTTCCTGAATACAGGCGTAGGCATATAGCATGGCCGGGCTAATTCCGGTGTTGTTTTCGTCCAGGGCGCGCTCAAAGGCGGTTACGGATTGGTAGATGTCGTCCGATATATCGATGGCGTGCTCCGTGCTCGCCAGGTTGATGACCACTACCCGGCCGCCGATCTCGCCGGCGAATTCGTGAATTTGATCGACAATTGTTTGAATCAGTTCGCGGTGGGTGCCTTTGCTGTCCTCCTCGCAGACCACCCCCTCGCAATAGTTCCGGTTACTGATGGCTTTCCAGGGGCGCATACCCGTCAGCGCGGGTTTGATGGATTCCAATTGGTCCGCCCGAAGCACCCGGTGGTTCGCGGCCGCGGCGTACAGGTCGTCCTCGAAAAGGTCCCAACCACGGAAGTAAATCTGTTCGTAATCCACGAGGTCGAGATGATCGAACTCAGCAAGCGGCAGACCGGTAGTATCCTGATCGCCCATGCGGATGAGCTCCGTACCGGCTACGGCCGTCGTAGCGACCGCACCGCCTAGTCCGACGATGGCGATTCCGAGGCGTTCGGGAGACGGAGTGGTTTGATTTTTTGTCAAAGTGTAATGGTATTTACCGCCGGCGCTACGCCGATGGACATGATATGTGATTTGCAGGCACCTAATAGCCGCTTGGTCATCTTGGTTCACAAAAACCAGACCACCGATCGGCCGCGCCGACGCGTGTTAATTGTTATGGTCGGCAAGTCATCAATGGAGCCTAATAACAACAGGAAAATAAGCCAAAAAGATATTTTCCTCCCTCGGTCAGCCAGCCATCCCAAGCGTGCCTTACTGTTTCAAAATGCGCAATCGTTTCGGACCTTTTTCGGTCAGCAGCTGAAGAAAATATACGCCAGCTGGGAACGGGGACAGGTCGACATGGTCGGTACTATCGAATACCCGGCGGCCGCGACCGTCATACACGGCCGCAATGGTAGCCGGCCCGCTTACGGTCACCCATCCGGTAGTTGGATTAGGGTAGACCGTTACCCCAATTGCTGCCAGTTCCCCGACGGAGGTAGTTCCCGTCATATTGATTTCCTGACGGAGGGTGTCCGTGCACGATGGCCCCGTCGCAACAAGCATGACCGTGTAGTTACTATCCTTGGCGTACCGGTGGACCGGATCGCTTTCCGTGCTGCTGTTGCCATCGCCAAATGTCCAGTAGCTGGAGATCGCGTCCACACTTTGGTTGGTCAGGGTGAGCCTACCATCCGCGATGGAATAGTCGAAGGCCGCCACCGGCGCATCGAATACGACTACCTGAATGGTGGTGGACGTGTCGTCTCCTACCGTATTCCCCAGCAACGTGAGGGTCGCCGTGTATACGCCCGGCCGGTCGTAGGTAACAACAGGTTTTTCCTCGGTGGAAGATTCGGGCGTGCCGCCGGGAAAATCCCAGCGCCGGGCACTGTAGCTTCCCTGACTGAGATCAAAGGGCGTAATGACCAGGGGCGGGCATCCCGTCGGATCTTTTTCGAGGATGAAGGCGCGGGTTGTCTCTCCGGGCCGGACAACACCGGCCGGTATCACCACATCTCCGCAGGCGCCATTAACCAACGTAACCTCGACGGTGTAGTCATCGACGGTTGCGTAGCGATGCCCGGCTTTGGCCTCGTCGGTCGTCAGAATAGTTCCATCCCCGAAATCGTAGCGGATAGCGTCATAGGCCCGTGGATTGACAAGGGTTACACCAACCGAGTCGCCGACCATTACAAGCGAAACGGAATCAGCCATCGCCGCAGCAGCGATGGTGAAAGATCCGGTTTGCCCAACGTACTCTTCCCCATCGAGGTAGAGCAGCTGGGTCAGGGTATACGCTCCGGGAGCGGCGCCGTTTACCGCAATACTTAGCCCGTTCGTGGTTTCGGTCAGGCCCAGTCCGGTCACATCCGGCATAATCGTCCATGCTACCCTGTCGGCCCCGTTGCTCTGGTCTGTCACCACAAGCGTCTGTCCCGGGCAGACCGTCTGCTTATCCAGTGCGAATCCACCTACCGGCCGCTTCAATTTGCGTTCTTGCATCCCGCCGTCCATGCCGGCCCCGGCCGGCCCGTCGGTGGCATCGCAGATGGCACTCCCGGTGCGCACTCCGGCCGGGCCACCCGAAGCATCGATTGCAGATACATCCAGGTTGAGTCCAGCAGGTACCAGCAGTCTACCGCCTGCTCCACCGCCGCCCGGTCCGAAGCACCGGTCGGATTGATTATTGGTATCGCCTCCGGATCCGCCGCGAAGGTCGATTATAGGGGAACCGTTAAGCTGATCGGCTATGAGCAGGACGGAGCCGGCCGCACCGCCCCCTCCCGCGCCGTCGCCATCCACGGAACGACCGGCGCTGCCGGCCGCCAGGATCCGGGCATTCGCTCCTACCTTGATGGTCGGCGCCCAAAGCACGACAATCCCACCTCCGTTGCCACCCCCGGCGTTGCTGGTGTTGTTGGCGTGCCCCGCTCCCCCACCCCCGCCGAAATAGAGGCGTTCGGTATCATCGGGCAGAGCGTAACCGCCAAGCCCGGGATACTGGCCGGAGCAACGAAAGGGTGAATTGGTTATGTTTTCGCCACCCGGACCACCAAGGGCCGCATTGGCACCGCCCCCGCCACCTGAGTTGTGGTCGTTTCCTCCACCACCTCCGTTCGCCGAAGGGGCACGGCCGAGTTCCCGCCCGCTAGGAATGCTCGTAACCCCTTCCCCGCGCCGGGTACCTTCGAAGCTTCCTTCGGCATAAGTATAGCCATCGGATGGAGAAAGGAAATTACAGTCGCCGGGCTTCTGAATGCCCGCCCCTCCGCGAAAGCCGCTTCCCGAGGCATCGAGCGTACCGTTCAGCGTCAATTGACCCGTTGCGGAAACAAAAAGGACGCCGCCCACGCTTCCGTCGTAGGCGGATGCCGAGAGATTGCCCACCGTACGCTCGGCCAGGCCGGCATCCGCCACCACCTGGGTGAAGGCGATATCGTATGCATGTAGCAGACCGGGGGAGATAAACACCGTGTCGCCCGCAATCCGGCTTACGCGGGTAAGATCGTAGTGCCCCGCTCCGTTCATGTCCAGTATCCGGCCGGCTTGCGACCCGCTATTCTCCGTAGTGGCTCCACCGTACTGATATACGAACAGAGCATCCCCGACTGCGACTTCACCCATAGCCGGCAGTCGGATAAAGCCCGCCTTGATCTCCAGGGGTTCGTGATACGTATTCTGAGCGATAAGGGTGAGGGAACAGCAGACGAGAGCGGCTAGGAATAGTGTCTTCAAAACGGGGAGTGATTAAGTAGGCTACACGGCGATCTGGTAAAGACCGGAAAAACAGGTAGCTATAAAACGGCTACGGGCAATAATTCTTACGCGCTTAAGCGGGCGGCCCGTGCTACAGGCCAATCTGTCGTCGCCCTTCCCGCAGGTACTCCCGGATGTTCAGCCAAAAGGCGATGAAGAAGTAAAAAAGCAGCGAGGAGCCCAGGGACAGGCAGGATAAGTAGATAAAGTAGATACGAACTCGGCTGCGCTGGATGCCCATCTTATCACCCAGCCAGGCGCAAACGCCAAAGGCCGAGTGCTCTAGTTTCCGACGAAATTCTTCCATAGACGGAGAAATTGTACACCAATTTACTCCATTCAAGCAGATTATCCGCGCGGAAGTTCAAGCGTGTCGTAGAGCCAACCACCGGCGACCTCCTTTACCGCCGCCTCGCCGACCGCGTCCAGGGTCACCCCCGCGATAGCATACCGCATCAATCGCAGTACCGGAAAGCCCACCGCCGCACACATTCTCCGCACCTGACGGTTTTTGCCCTCCGTCATCGTCAGGCTCAACCAGGTGTCCGGTATCTGCTGCCGCACGCGAATTGGTGGATCTCTGCGTGGGACCGCAGGTAAGATCCTTTCCACGGAGACAGGAAGACTCTGATGTACCTTTCCCTTAATTCGAATCTCGGGTCCGGCAGCCAATCGTTCGAGGTCTGCTGACACCGGGTCACCTTCCACCTGCACCCAGTACGTTCGCTGATGACCGTGGCGGGGGTGCAGCAGCCGATCGGTCAGCCGCCGGTCATTGGTCAGGATCAGGAGCCCTTCACTGTCACAGTCCAGTCGGCCGACCGAGTATACATCCTTCGGAAAATCGTGCAGATCCGCGAGCGTACGGTGCGTCGGCACCTCCCGGGTAAACTGACTGAGCACCCCGTACGGCTTATTCAACAGGTAGTATCGGTACGCCACGCCCGACTAAAGTTGCTGTTTCTGCGAAAGCTCGCCGAGCTGCTCGTCGACCTCCCGGTGGGTGCCCTCCAGAATGAGCAAATTCTTTTCTTCCCGTTCGAGCATTTCGTCGAAGCGGCTGAAGTTCGCCTCGATTCGCGTGCGCAGCGTACGGATGTAAGACTTTAGCCGGTCTTCCAGATCCTGGGCCAGCTGTTCCCGGCCGGAAGCGACCTCCTTTTCGAAGGTTTCAATGACACGCCGCCGCATCCCGCGCGTGCTGAAGCCGGTGAAGACGACACCGAGGGTCGTCAGGATACCACCCGTCACGTCGAGCAGCGGCAAACTGCTCAACGCCATCAGGATTACCCCCAGCGCGGCAACCCCGCCCCCGGCAGCCAGGTTAGGAGCCAGGTTCTGGCGGTCGCCCAGCAGGCTTTCGTCGGTGAAGTTTTCCGTTTTGCCGACGAAGCGGTTGAAGGCATCCTGCAGATCGCGCAGGATATTTTCCCGTCGCTCGGCGATGCTGCTGAAGAGTTCGTGGTCGTTGCGCAGGATGGTTTCACTGTTACGGATCTTCAGGTCGATGGTCTTGACCATGTTCTGGATACGTTCGGCCAGGTCTACAACCTGTTCGTTAAGCCGACCGCGTAGTTTGTTATTCAGGTCGGCTTCCAAATCCTTAGCGATGCCCTCGAGCCAGACTTTAGCGTTCGGGGTGCTGCCGAATTTGGAGACTACGCTGCGCTTGATCAGGCCGAACATACTGAGTCCCTTGCGTAATTCTTCCTCCTTTTCGCGGGTGATGTTATCGTAGGTCAGCAGCAAATTCTCGACCATGAGATCGACCTGCTTGTTGCTCTGGGCCACCTCGGTGTCGAGCGTTTCTCCGATGTCGGCCCGGAAGCGATTGTCCGCCTCGAATTGTAATCGCCGCACCTCCAGTCCCTCGGCGATCCGGCCGTTGATGGTCTGCGCGGTAAGGATGCTGTTGTTCAACTTCAGGCGCGGGGCCCGCCCGCCGGTGATATTGGCGGCGATGTATTCCCGCAACGCATCGAATCCGCTGTTTGCGACACCCAATTGCTCCTCGCGGGCGGACACCACGAAAACATTCGGTTCTTCGATGCCTTCCTTACGGGCCTTTTCGGCGACCCCGGCGGTGTTGACCTCCAGCTCGTTCGCGGTAGCCAGGTCCTTCTGTTGCAGGACGAAGACGGTCTTCTTGCGCCAGTCGCCGTGGATGTATTTAAAGAAGTCCCAGGCGGACTGCCGGTAGGGATTCTTTGCCTCGAAGACGAATACGATAAGGTCGCTGGCGGGAATGAACTGCTCGGTGATCTCCTGGTGGTGCTCCACAATGGTATTCGTGCCGGGCGTATCGACGATGGCGATTTCCCGCAGAATTTCAACGGGAAGAAATATCTTTTTGAGGTAGGGATTGACGGTTACCTCCCGGTGTTCTTCCCCGTAGATGATCTGCTGGATCGTATCCGTCATCGGCTGCGGGGCGGCCTTGGCGATTTCCTGACCGGTATCCAGCAGCGCGTTCACGAAGCTGGATTTGCCGGCCTTCACCTCTCCGACGATCACGAACATAAAGGGTTCGAAGATGCGATTCCGCAAATCACTCACGGTGTTGGCCATATCCTCGTGCCCGATGCGTATGGTCAGCTCGTGGAGTCGCTTGATGATTTCTTCCAGGCGCGCGCGGTCGGCCTGGAGGCCGGCGTCAATTAAATTGGACATGGTGACGAAGGTAAAGCAGCAAGGCTTAGTCCCGGAACGTTTTGACAAAGCCTAATACAAACCCATGCCGAAAATGCTTTTTACGGTCCTTTGGCTCCTCCTTTTCTGTTTCCCACTGGAGGTAGTTTACGGTCAGGTAGTTCGGGACTCCACGCCATCGAACCTGGCAGGCAATTACATCTTCCTTTCCCCGCTAAAAGTGCTCGATGGGTCCAATCCCGGCATCCTCTACGGGGCGGGCAAAATCTGGCCATCCGGTTTCGGAGCGGAGATCGGACACCTTTACCTTATCTCCACCCCGGAACAGCGCGAACCGATCAGCGACCTCCTGGGCGACCGCCTGCACCTTGGCATCAGAAAATATCTCGTGCGCCAGGCGGAACGACTTTCCCCCTACGTAGGCCTTCGCCTGGATCACCTACGCCGAAATCACCGCGCGGTCGTACCCATTGACGGCCGGAATAATGCGCAGGTGGTCGAGGCCACCTACCTGGATTCGGTCCGGGTAGAGAGCCGCATCACTACCCTTAATGTAGTAGCGGGCATGGATAGCCGGAACGGTCGGATCTCCGCCGACCTGCTTATCGGACTCGGTATTCGCTGGCGGCGGGTCAATCACCTGGACCGTATTCGTCCGGGAGACCGCTACGACTACGAGGGATACGCCGAGGATTTCATTGATTTCAACCAACCGGCCCGGGAAACGGCCTTCAGTATACCATTTGATGTGCGGATGATTTACCGTTGGTGAAGCAGCGTGCTAAGTTCCGGACCCAAACAAAAGAGCGCATCCAGAATGCTGAGGTCGTCGATAAAGCCGTGCCGATCGGAAAAAGGCTGCGGATACGGAGGCACTCCGGTAGCGACCGGCACTTTACCTGCGCCTCCGCCGCAAAATTCGGTTGTGTGCTCCAAGTCAATGGGTAGCTGAAGCATTTCGAGGATCGTAGTCGTGATCCTCCAATTGTATGCCCATAGGTTCTCCGGTGAAGATCGGGTCACGGCAAACAACTGATCCGCATAAAACTCGAAATACGGCGCGCGGCCGTAAGCGCTGCGGATGGCCTGCTCGTGCTGTCGGGCCCAGTCGGTGGTGTCGCTGATGGTGACCTCCCGTACCGGGGTCTGACTGTGTTTCCCTCCCTGCAGCGGGACACTCAGCAGCAGCGGTCCGTTGGCCGTAGCGATGCGGCAGCGATTTCGCCAGCCCCCTTTCTGGTAATTTTCGTGGGCCTCCCATTGCCATATTTCCTCCTCCATGGCTGCCAGAAACCAGGCGGTAGGGGGAAAATAGGCGGTTGAAGTCGTAAACAAATTGTTAGGAATTGATGAGGGAATGATTAGCCAAACATCTCATTGGACGACCCGTTTCCCGGGTAACTGAATTAATTAAACTATTCAATTATGATTTCTACTAATAAATTAACCGACCGCTACCGAAAGCAAGATCCCCTGAAGCAATATCCGGCGCCGCCCTTTCCCCGCCAGCCACAGGATCGTCCGGGTTCCGTGAATAAAATGGACCCCGAACCCGATCACGGGGAAGAAAGCTACGTAGGATTTGGCCGACTGGAAGACCGCAAGGCGCTGATCACCGGTGGTGACTCCGGTATAGGCCGCGCCGCGGCGATCGCGTTTGCCCGTGAGGGTGCCGACGTGGCCATTTGCTACCTGCCAAGCGAAGAGTCGAATGCGCAGGAGGTTGTCAGCCTGATCAAAGCAGAAGGCCGCAAAGCCGTTGCGATCCCCGGTGACATCGTCTCTGAAAAGTTCTGCCAGGAACTGGTGGAAAAGGCCGTGAGCGAACTCGGCGGACTGGATATTTTGGTCAATAACGCCGGTCGCCAGACCGCGCAGGCCCACATCGATGACCTGACCACCGAACAGTTCGACAATACGTTTAAGGTCAATGTATATGCGCCGTTCTGGATCACCAAGGCCGCTCTTAAGCATATGTCAGCCGGTGCATCCATCATTAATACCGCCTCCGTACAGTCCTTCGACCCATCAGCCAGCCTGATCGATTACGCCCAGACCAAGGCGTCGAACGTGGCCTTCACGAAGGCGCTCGCCGCCCAGGTTGCCGAGAAAGGGATCCGGGTAAACGCCGTGGCTCCCGGACCGTTCTGGACACCGCTCCAGTCTTCGGGTGGACAGCCCCAGGACAAGATCGAGAAGTTCGGCAGTTCAACCTTGCTGAAGCGTCCCGGCCAGCCCGTGGAGCTTGCTCCGGTATACGTACTGCTCGCCTCCCAGGAAGCCAGCTACATTACCGGTGAGGTAATGGGCGCGACCGGCGGAGAGATGCCGTACTAAGGCATAAAGCATAGTTAGTATCTTTGGCTGGACGATAAACGTCTGAGGCTATGAGATTACTGTTAACGTGGATTAGTTTGTTGCTCGTGAGTGTCATGCTCCAGGCACAGACTAATCCACGTGCTTTTGCACTATATGATAAGAGAGGACGCGAAGTTCCCTTCTCCTATATGGCCCGCAACCTGCGGGAAGCGGATGTCATCCTGTTCGGTGAATATCACGACAATCCCATCTCTCACTGGATGCAGCTGGAGATCATCAAGGCGCTGGGAACTTACGATCTCGGCATGGAGATGTTTGAAACCGACGAGCAGGATGCCCTGTCCAAATTTATGGCCGACAGCCTCACCGTTGAAGAACTGGATCACTATACCGGAGGCGTCTGGCCGAACTTTCACACCGACTACCTGCCTATCCTCAATCGGGCCCGGCAAGACAGCGTAGCCGTCATAGCCACCAACATCCCGCGCCAATACGCGCAAATGGTTTTTCAGCGGGGGTTCATCTACCTCAAAACGCTAAAGGGTTCGGAGCTTCAGCAATTGCCGCCCATTCCCCCACCCTTCGACCCCGAGCTTTCCAGTTATAAGGCAATGCAAATGCCTAATCAGTCCAGCCCGCACGGCGGAGAAAATTTCCCGAAGGCGCAGGCTATCAAGGATGCCACCATGGCCTGGCAGATCGTGAACCACGCGCGCCCTGGCCGACCCTTCCTGCACATCAACGGCAGCTACCACAGCGACCATTACGAAGGGATCGTATGGTACCTCCGGCAGTACCGTCCACAGCTTAAAGTGGTTACGATCAGTACGCTCGAACAGAAAGATATGCGCAGGCTGCGACCCGAATCGGAGGGCACGGCAGACTTTATCCTGCTCGTTCCGGAAAACATGACTAAAACCTACTGAGGCCGCAGGTACGGTTCGTGCCACCAGATCGCATCGGCGATCAGCAAGAGGGCCACGATTCCGGAGAAAACGGCGGTAAAGAGTACGGCCGCCGCGGCTACGTCCTTTGCTTTGCCGGCCAGGACGTGATAATCCGGGCTTACGAGATCGACGACGTACTCAACCGCTGTATTCAAAGCTTCTGCGGCGAGCACCATGCCGGAACAGAGGAGTACGGCCACCCATTTCCACAGGGGAAATTCCAGCCACCAGGAGACGATCATGATCCCCGCGAAAGCGAGCATGTGGATCTTGGATGGAGCGTGATTCCGAAGCAGGTCGTACGCCCCCTGGAAGGCATAGCCGAATGCGGAAAGTCGACCCCGCGAATAGATGATTAAACGCTTCATGGTTTATTCAAGCAGCGGTTTAGGCCACATGTTCGGGCCTATAGCCAGCCTATTTCCCCGTTCAGTACAATGTATCCGACGAGTGCTGCCAGGGGGGATACCCAGGCCGTAAACACGAATTGGTAGTATCGGCTGCTGACCCGACTGGGCTCGATCATCTCCACCAGGAAGCTCAGCAGCCAGATCGCCAGGGCAATGGTTCCGAGCACCGCCGAGATGAGGGTACCGAAATAAGGATCGGCAACAAATAGCAGCAGATAAATGATAAGTTGGCCGATTACCGCGAGGAGCAGGTTCACCGCGGGCGATCCTCGGTGATCATTACGCGGGTACGGAGGGTTTCCAGTACGTGCTTCCCCACGGATTCCCCCTGGGCGATTCCGTAGTCGATAGCGGGCCGGTAATGGATGCCCCCGTATAGCCGGCTAACGGCCGCTTCCTCGCTGGCGGCCAGAAAGCTGGGAAAGCTACGCGTAGGCAGGTCGTATTCTTCCTCGCTATCGTCGTCGAAGGCAAAGTTGTCGCCGTAAATGTCCGTCAGGACGATGGCACACGCCCGACTAACCACCGAGTGACCGCTGGTGTGCTCGGGGAAGGGAGGCGTCTGCAGCAGGGGCCGCCACTCCTGATCGATATGACGATTGATGAAGGTTTCGGGCCGTACCAGCTTGCTGCGGTACTTCTCATCCCAACAGCTGATAAAGGCGTCGAACATCGCGATACTGGTTGCCGCGTAGGTTTCTACCGTACGGGCAAAATCGGCATCGGCCTGACGGGCCGCGATGGACGCGATGTTGATCCAGTGCCCCCCCGGGGTGATCTTCTTCGTGGCGAACATCAGGTGACCGACCGTATGACTGACGTAAGGATTGCAGTCCCAGAACTGCGCGATGGCCTGCCGCTGAACGGACTCTTGCTCATCAACGCCGGTGAATACGGAGTACACTTCGTTGACCTCGGCCATCCACTTACTATCGGGGTCGAGGCTGTACTCGGTGGGCGGCGGCGGGATAAACTGGTTGGCGCTATCGAGCGTGAAGGGGCGGATCTTCATCCAGCTCGGCTCGATCCCATCCATATAATCCGGCGGCGTGGGCTGCCACTTCGATTCATCGTTGGTGATAGAGTACTTGGGGAAAGTGCGGGTTTGCTTGTACATATCGCCGTCGTACCACGCGATCACGTGATCGGCTACGGCTTCTCCGTAAGTGACGGAGGCATCGAAGACCTCAATGGGCATACGGATCTGTTGCAGCTCGGCGAACAACTGCTCCCGGTAGGCGTCCATTTTGTCCTCGCTAAAAATCAGGCTCTTGCCGACCTTCCACTGGGCAACCATGGCGGCGACCGGATAGGCAATTTCCACGTTGGCGGGGGGAGCCGGTACCGGTTCGAGGTGGGCGATCTGACCGGACAGGCTGACCAGATTGGGGTCACCAGCGGCCATGGCCTCGTATCCGGCAATGCTGGAATAGGAGTAGATGCGGCTGGCTACCGGCGGCGAGAATATATCGTGAACGATGACGTCCGTCAACTGCTTAACCGAACGGTGATACAACTCCGGATCGGCGACCTCGCGGGCGTAATCCGGGTTGATGTCTTCCTCACAGGCGGAGAGTACACCGAGCAACAGAAAGAAACAGAGTAATCGACTTATTCGCTTCATAGTAAGTGCTGATTTAAGGCAACGTATCTGACAGCACGTCTTCGTGGGGTCTTCAAAGGTACGAATCGCTCGCAATTCTTGAGCGGCGAGTCGCCGACAATGTCCCGATTTGCCTGCCTTAACGGCAAAATTCAGCGCTTTGGACCAGTAGGAAGGAGTCGACCATTCGGGCATACGCCCCCGGTCGCCAGACAATATTGTGGGCGTGCCATGCTCCCCAGTCGAGGGGACGGTAGGTGAGCAAGTCCGCCTGGACTCGTTCGGCAATCAAATCCGACTGCCGGGGAGCGGTCAGGGTATCTTGGCGCGAATGGACGAGTAGTACGGGCGAAGCGATTTGATCGGCATACGCTACCGGGCTGGCCGCCGCGAAGTCCGTTCCGTTACGCACCCCGACCCAGGCAAAGGTTCCGGGGGTGAGTAGCGACAATACGGGGCCGAAATCCCGCACTCCGCGTTCGGTGATGGCGGTTTCCCAGTCAGCATACGGGCTTTCGGCCACGAGGAATGCCGGACGTATACTTCCCGAACCGGCGGCTATCAGGGCCGCAGCCGCACCCCAGCTTTCGCCCACCCAGCCGATCCGGTCGTCCGATAAACCCGTCAACTCCTTCAGGTATTGGTGCGCGGCAATAAGATCGGATGCTTCGTTGACCCCACCGGTTGCGTACGCCTCGTCACTTTCGCCGAAACCGCGATGATCATACAGGAGCAGGTCACAGCCACAGTGGTCAAATAGCGGTGTATACTTTAGCATCGCGACCCGGGTATCGTGGTAACCGTGGGCCAGTAAGATGCCACAGGTTGCGGTATCCCGGCGGTACCACCATCCCCGAAGAATAAGGTCATCCACCGGGCTTCTGAAGCTGACCCTTTCGCGTGGTGGAAGGCTTGCCTCGATACTATCCAGATTGAGGTGCCATCGCTCCCTGCCAATCCGATAGGACTCCTCCAGGCTACGGTGGGGTGTGTCGAGTACCATCCCGCTGACGAAGAAAGTGATCACGAGATAAATCAGCAGGATAGCCCCCAGGGCGACAAGTAGATTCTTCATTGACGCACCGAATTTACAATCGACCGCGTTACCCTGTCCAATTCCTATCTTCACGCCCGGTTATCATGGCGTCACTCGAGAAAAAACATCGCTTCCAGTCGCTGCTGCAGTTCGTGCTGGCGGTGGGCCTGCTCATCGTCATCAACGTATTGGCCAATGCCCGCCTCGGCGGCACCCGCCTGTATTCCGCGCTGGACCTCACGGAGGACGGCCGGTACACGCTTACCGACAATACCATTCGAAGCCTGGACTCGCTGCGGGAACCGATCTACGTCCGCATCCTTTTGGATGGCGACTTACCCGCCAGCTACGATCGACTCCGCACGCGCGTAGCGGAAACCCTCGAAGATTTCGCGGGCTATACCGATGCGATCGAGTATGAATTCGTAGACCCCCTTGCCGGCGATCCGGAAGATATCCGGGAGCGGCAGGAAGCCATGCTCGAGGATGGCATCGTCCCGCTGACCGATTACCAGCAGACGGCCGGCGAGCGCACCACCAAGGCTATTTATCCCTACGCCCTGTTTTACTACGGTAATCGCTACCGGGTAGTGCCCATGCTCGAGACGACCCGACCCGACGTACCGCTGGCCAACCAGTTGAATCAGGCGGAAAACCTGATCGAGTATAAATTCATGCAGGCGATCACCAGTCTGACCAATAACCGGAAACCGATCGTCGGATTCACGCTCGGCAACGGCGAACTCGGTGCGCGGGCCACGGCGGACCTGGTATCGGAACTTCGCAAGGATTACGACGTCGGTCCGGTGTACCTCGACAGTTTCGCCACGATCCCCCAGCAAATTCAGGTGCTCATCGTAGCCAAACCGACCATTCCGTTCACCGACTTTCAGGCCTTCAAACTGGACCAATACGTCATGAACGGCGGCAAAGTCCTGTGGGCGATGGATGCGGTCGCCATGGATTTCGACAGTCTCCGTGCGACCGGGGAGGCCTATCCGCAAACGCGGGAATTGGGATTGGAGGATCTTTTCTTCAAATATGGCTTCAGGCTTGGTAATCAACTGGTGCTCGACCTGGTGAATACGCCTATCCCCATCGTGACGACTCAGGGGCAGTCGGGTCCGAAGCCCACCCTGGTGCCCTTCCCATACCACGTACTGGCCCTACCGGATTCCGACCACCCGATCGTTCAGAACATCGATGGCGTAGACATGCGCTACCCAACCCTCATCGAGCAGCTGGAGGCCGGCCCGGGCGTCCGGGAAACCGTGTTACTATCCAGCAGCAGCAACAGCCGCCGCCAGCGTCTTCCGTCCCCGATCGATCTCGACGCCCAAAAGTTCAGCGTCGATTTGGACCGCTTCAACGAAGAAAATCTTCCCCTTGCGATCCTGTTGGAGGGCAAATTCGAAAGCCCCTACGCGAATCGACTGAGCCGCGAGAACGAGGCCGTGCTCCGGCAGAGCGGCATGACCTATCGCTCCGAATCGGTTCCCACTTCGATGATCGTAGTCAGCGACGGCGACGTGATGGCCAACAGCGTCAATAACCGCGGAGAGATCGGGTTCCTGGGGGTCAATCCTTATTCGAAGATTCCCTACGCCAACAAGGCATTTATGCTCAACGCCATCGAGTACCTCCTGAATCCGGATGGGGTGATAACCAGCCGGAGCAAGCAGGTAAAGCTGCGGCTACTGGATCAGAACCGCGCGCTGGCCGAAGCCGGCTACTGGCGTGCCCTGAACCTGGCCGTCCCGCTGGTCGCACTGGGCATCTTCGGTTGGCTGTTTAATTATCTACGCCGGCGTCGGTACGCCCGAAACTGATCCTCATGCAGCGAACGCTTCTACTGCTTATCGCCGTGGTCGTCCTCGGAGGCGTAGCCTACTTCGCCACCTTAGACCCAACCCGGACCGAGCCGGTCGACGATCGGACCTTCGCCTACCCGAACACGGATGACATCGCCCGCATCTTCATTGCAGACCGAGCGGGCAACCGGGCGGAACTGACCCGGGGTGGTCCGACGGGCTGGCGCTACTACGACTATCCGGCCAACGCCAACGCGATGAAGAACCTGCTGCAGGCCGTAGAACAATTGGAGGTGCGCAGCCTGCCCGCCTCTACCGCCGTACCGAATCTGGTCCGCAACCTCGCCGGTGGGGGTATCCTCGTGCAGTTGTTCGACCGGGAAGGCACGAAACTGCGCGGCTACTATATCGGTGGCGGGGCCAGCGGAGAGCTCGGGACCGCCGCGATCGTAGAGGGCAGCGATAACCCCTACATCGTGCATCTACCGATGTGGAGCGGCAACGTACGCCACCGGTTCAACCTGCAGGGGGACGAGTGGCGCTCCAAAGTGCTTTTTGACGTTGACCCCCGGGAAGTGGAATATCTAAGCATCGATTATCCGCGGCAGGGAAGCAAGGGATTCCGGATGGAAAAGGCGGAAGAGGGAAGTTTTCGGGTCAGTCCGCTAGTTGCTTCGGCCGGGCCCGTTAAGGAAGTGCCCTTCGGCCTGGCGGAAGGAGTCCTGAGCCGGTACGAACGGTACTTCATCAGTCGGTACCAAAACCAGGACGTGGCCGGCAAGCAAGCCGTGGAAGGGAGGCTGCCATTCGCGACCATCCGTATCAAGGAAGCTGGAAAGGAAGAGCAAGTGGCGGAAATTTATCCGCAGTACCGCTTTCCGGATTCGCCGGACCAGGAATTGATGGCCTATCACGCATACATCAACGACGGGCGGGACTGGGCCCTACTTGCCGTAGAAACCACCCAACCCTTACTAGTCGGCTATGATTCGTTCTAGTGGCGGCCGGATCTGTTTTACCATCGCGCTCCTGATCGCCGGCGCGGTGTTGGCTTCCGCTTACCAACCGGAATGGGGTTTCTTCGGTCACCGGCGCATCAATCGCCTGGCGACCTTTACCCTTCCTACGGAAATGATGCCCTTCTTCCGGGGGCAGATCGATTACCTCAGCGAGCACGCCGTGGATCCGGACAAGCGACGGTACGCCGCGAACGGCGAAGCCATCCGGCATTACATGGACCTGGACCACTACGGTGCTTCACCCTTCGACGATCTTCCGCGTAACTACGCTGCCGCGCGCATGCAGTACGGCAGCGTGCTAGACATCACGGCAGGCGGAGACACCATCGCTTGGGTGCTGGATACGGTTCTCGTGGAAGATGATATCGTGCTGATTCGCTCCGCGGACCATACGATCGACTTGCCACTGCGTCCCTACCAAAGCCTCTGGTACGGAAATATCGAGGAAGACCGGACGGACTCCCTACGGCAACTCGGGGTTCCGCTGCGGGGTGACCGATTCGAATTCTACGAAGCCTTCAGCGATCACGGTATCCTTCCCTACCACCTCATATCTTACCACCGGCAGCTTACGAACGCCTTCGTGCGGGAAGACGCCAACCGTATTTTACAGTTGGCGGCCGAAATGGGCCACTACGTCGGCGACGCTCACGTCCCGCTGCACACCACCGAAAACTATAACGGTCAGTTGACCGGTCAGACGGGCATTCACGCCTTCTGGGAGAGCCGCTTGCCGGAACTGTTCGCCGATGAGGAGTACGATTACTTCGTGGGGCCGGCCGAGTACATCGACGATCCCCAGACCTATTATTGGGAGATCGTGTTAGAAAGTCATAGCCTGGTGGATAGTGTACTCCGTACGGAAAGGCGACTAAGTGAGCAATTTGCCGCCGACCAACAATTGTGCTTTGAGGAGCGGTTAGGTCGTCAGGTCCAGATGCAGTGTACGGAATACGCCCGGGCGTGGTCCGAGGCTATGGCCGGGATGGTGGAAGATCGGTTTCGCGCCGCCATCCATAGTGTCGGATCGGTTTGGTACAGCTGTTGGGTCGACGCGGGCCAGCCTGATTTGTCCATGCTGGGTAGAACGGAAGCACCGCTCGCAGATACGTTGACGACGAGAACGGAGGTGCACGCACTACGGCCCCATGAGTAAGAAATACTGGGCATTGGCTGCACTGCTTTTTTTCCTGGCGGCGACCTTCAGCGTGGGGCACCATCAGGGCGACGAGCACTTTCAGATCCTCGAGTTTGCTGCCTATAAGCTGGGAATCGCATCCGCGGACGACCTAACCTGGGAATTCCACGAGCGAATGCGACCGGCGCTGCAGCCCGCCATGGCATACGGGATATACCGCCTATTCGAGGTTTTCGGTCCGGTGGACCCGTTCGGGGTAAGTTTCGTACTGCGATTGCTTTCTGGACTGCTGACGCTGCTGGTCACTACCCTACTTTATTTCCGCTATCATAAGGTAAATCCCTATGCGTGGTGGCCGTTCCTCCTCCTCTTTCACTGGTGCCTATACTACAACGGAGTACGCTTTAGCAGTGAGAACTGGGGGGGACTGGCGGCCATCACCGGTCTGCTCCTTTTCCCGCTTGGTGTAAGCGACCGGAACGCCTACACACCGTCTGGGGGGCGTTCAGCGATCTTGGCGGGCGTATGCTTCGGGCTGGCCTTTCTATTCCGGTACCAGATGGCGCTCTTTGTCGGGGGCTTTTACCTCTGGTGGTTGCTCTTTTACCGGCGCCAATGGTCGGCCGTATGGATGTCAATGACTGGCGGATGGCTCATTCTCCTCCTTTGTTACCCCCTGACCTACTGGCTCTATGGGGAGTGGACGCTACCGGCCTGGAACTACTTCGCCGCCAACTTGGTAGCCGGTAAGGCCGCGGCCTATGGCACCTTGCCGTGGTGGGGATACATAGAACTGGTTTTTCTCCGGGGTATACCGCCCCTCGGTTTGCTCTACGTTTTGGCCACCGGGTATTACCTCTATAAATATGGACGGGACCCGCTTAGCTGGGCGGTCGGAGTCTTTCTTATCGTGCATTCGGTAATTGGCAGGAAGGACATTCGGTTTTTGTATCCGCTGATTCCGCTGCTACCGGTCCTGATGGCCGGGGCCTGGCAGGGAACCCGTTCCTGGCTGTTGCAGACCATCGGCAAACGTCCGCTCCGCGGCTTCGGATGGCTGTGCCTGGTGCTGAACGCGCTACTGCTGGCGGCGGTGGTGGTTCGCCCAGCCGCTTCGGAGATGCCACCGCTACGGTTTCTTTACGTGGCCTATCCGGGACCCGCTACGCTAACCGGACCGGATGCCCGCATCATCAAAGCGGAGGGCGCTACCGGATATTTTTACCACCGTCCGGGCCACCGCATCGTTCCGGTTGGGGATTCGGTTTCTACCTGCGCTCCGTCGCCCTGCTTATACCTTATCCGGACGCGGGATGAACCGCGGCCACCGGCCGGCTCCCAACTCGTGTACAGCGACCGGCCCGACTGGCTGGTGAGCCACTTACCCTTCGGGCTGCTATCGCGGGAGAAATGGTGGTATATCTATTCCCTTCCGTAAAGCTGGCCGCGGGAGGGACCGAACCGACATCGCCTTACTATATTTGCCCCCCATGACCGCCCACCCCCACAACCCCACCAGCCGCTGGACCCTGGAAGAGCTTCAGCAATTGCACGATCTGCCCCTGATGGAACTGCTGTTCCGTGCTGCTACGGTCCACCGGCAGTACCACGACCCCAACGAGGTACAGGTATCGAGCCTGTTGAGCATCAAAACCGGCGGATGCCCCGAGGATTGCGGCTACTGCCCCCAGGCCGCCCGCTACCACACCGACATCGAGGAGAATGCCCTGATGACGGTCGAGCAGGTACGCACCGCCGCCGAGCGGGCTAAAGGACTGGGCAGCAGTCGCCTTTGCATGGGCGCGGCCTGGCGCAACGTGCGTGACGACGATGAATTCGATCAGGTACTGGATCTGGTACGGACCGTCAACGGTCTGGACATGGAAGTCTGCGCCACCCTCGGGATGCTGACCCCCAACCAGGCCGAGCGCCTGGCGGCCGCAGGCCTCTACGCCTACAACCATAACCTCGACAGCAGCGAGGAATACTACAAAGAAGTGATCTCCACCCGGGGCTACGAAGACCGCCTGGAAACCATCGGCAACGCCCGCCGGGCCGGCCTGACCGTCTGCTCCGGCGGCATCATCGGCATGGGCGAGACGGTCGTCGATCGCCTGAAGATGTTGCTTACGCTGGCCTCCCTTGATCCGGTCCCCGAGTCCGTTCCCATCAATGCCCTGGTAGCCGTGGAAGGAACACCGCTGGAGGAGCAAAAGCCCGTGGATATCTTCGAAATGGTACGGATGATCGCCGTCACGCGCATCCTTATTCCATCCACCACCGTTCGGCTGAGCGCCGGGCGGAAGGACATGAGCCCCGAAGGTCAGGCCCTGTGCTTTTTTGCAGGTGCCGGCTCCATCTTTGCCGGTGACAAACTGCTCACCACGCCCAATCCCGAAGCCTTCGCGGATATGGAACTCTTTTCCGCCCTGGGGCTCAAACCCACTCAGGCCTATGCCAAGGGCGAGCGCCCCACCCCGGGTAACGACCCCGGCCGGCCGACCGAAAAGCAGCGCATCAAGTGGAGCCGCCCCGGTCACCGCATCGAACGCAACGAAGCGAAGCGGAAGTGAGGCAGTCGGGAATCAATGACTTCGGTGCCGGTGTAGAACGGTAGTCCGTCAAGCTTCCCGTCCAATCGTATTAAGATAATTTATCAAGCATAAAATAGCACCCTATGAGCCGCACGATGGTCGCAGGAAACTGGAAAATGAATACTTCGCCCGCCGAAGGAGCCCGCCTGATTCAGGAGGTAATGGAAAAAGTAGGAACACCCGCTACCCGCGTGGTATTCGGCGTTCCCGCCCTGCAGCTGATGCAAGCGCAGGAATTGGTGGCCGGACACACCAACTACGCGATCGCCGCTCAGAATATGCACCAGGAAACCAGCGGAGCCTATACGGGCGAGATCAGTGCCGGTATGCTGAGTGAGGTCGGTATCGAATACGTTATCCTCGGGCACAGCGAACGCCGTGATTACGCCGGGGAGGACGACGACCTGATCAACCTGAAAATCCAGCGCGCCCTGGAGGCCGGTCTACGCCCCATCTACTGCTGCGGCGAGAAGCTAGACATCCGTGAGGCGGGCAATCAGGAACTCGTGGTCGGCAAGCAAGTAGAGCAGGCGCTGTATTCCCTCGACCCCGAACAGATCGAAAAGATCGTCATCGCCTACGAGCCGGTCTGGGCGATCGGTACGGGCCGCACCGCTTCCAAGGAGCAGGCGCAGGACATGCACGCCTATATCCGCCGCATGATTGCCAACCAATTCGGCGCGGATGTCGCGCAGAACCTGACGATCCTCTACGGTGGTTCGGTAAAGCCGAATAACGCGGTCGAGCTATTCTCCCAGCCCGACGTGGATGGCGGACTGGTTGGCGGAGCCAGCCTCGATGCGGAAAATTTCGCCGCGATTGTCAACGCGATCGGCGGATAGTCCCCTACCCTTCAATGTGAAAGGATAGCGTAAAGGTCCGGCTGGTCACCTTCGAAAGGACGCGGCTCTGCGGCAAGGTCGGATTAAACAGCAGACTGTTGCCGATACCGTGGCTGATCTTGAATTCCGGGGATAGAATAAAGTAGGGGAAGAAGATCTGGATACCGGCACCGTATTCAATGGAATAGTCATGCGGGCTGATCCGAACCAATTCTTCGGCCTGCCGGGTCCGGCTTTCGGTGGCTACGTCGTAGCTGTACTTCATGCCGGCAATGAGAAAGAGTCGCTTATCGCGGTACGGAGCACTCTTGTAGCGAAAGGAAAACGGAATTTCGATGAAGACCGATTCGATCTTCTCCTGCAGTTCCCGCTGGTTGACGGTGCTCTGGGTGTAATTAAGCGTGCGCTCGGCAAAGCTGAATCCCGGGGTAAAGCGGAAGTCGAAATACTTGCCCAGCTTCAAATTCCCAATTAGGTTGAGGTTAAATCCGGGACCGTTGAGGCTTTCCACGCCGATGATCGAGTCCGTATAGATGAACTCGTTGCTCCGGAAGGGGGTGTAGCGGCTGGAATTGAATCCCAGCGTGATGCCGAAGTAGTACGGCTTGGCCTGGAAGTCGTAGAAGTTGTAGTTGTTCCCGCCCGTAAACTGAGCCCGAACGAAAGAACACGACAGGAGAACCAGAAAAAACGTCAGCGCTAGCGGGTGGCGGTATAGATGCTTGCGATGCCAAAAGTTAGTGCTTGCCATTCCGTGTTGTTATAGCCGACCCGATCCAGGATCTTTAAAAACGCTTTGCCGCTGGGAAACGCCTGTACGCTCTCGAAGAGGTAAGCGTAGGCGCGCGGGTCCTTACTCTGTAAACGGCCGATGAGCGGCATAATTTTACCAAAGTACAGATTGAAGCCCCAACGAACGGGTGCGTAACGTATCCGACTAAATTCTAGTATGACCAATTTGCCACCCGGCTTCAGCACGCGGCGCATTTCCGCCAGCCCTTTCTCCAGGTTCTCGAAATTACGCACTCCGAAAGCGACGGTTACCGCATCGAAGGATTCGTCGGCATACGGCAGGTTCTCGCTGTCGCCCTGCTCCAGCTTGATCCGTTCGTCGAGCCCCGCCGCGGCTACCTTTTTTCGCCCGTAGGCCAGCATCCCTTCGCTGAGGTCGACGCCCGTTACGTGTTTTGCGTCGGAGCGCAGGATAGTTTGAATTGCTACGTCAGCCGTACCGGTGGCCACGTCCAAAACCAATTCATGCTTCGCGTCGAGCTCGGCGATCAGTCGCTTGCGCCAGAGGGTATCCACGCCCAGGGAAGTGCCCCGGTTGAGGAGGTCATAAGTGGGGGCGATGGAGTCGAACATGCGTCCGACTTCCGACTTTTTGGAGGCCCCTTCGTCGTAGGGCTTGACGACTCTTTCGGTACTTGACATATGGCTTACTTAACCCGCCCTTATAAGCTTTGGTTGAGCTATGATTTCAGGCACGATTTTTGTACCTTCGCGGGCAGGCGAAAGCGCCGGAATTTTTTAACTCCTTGCCATTTATGCCAAATTCAAGAATCATCCCGGTCAACATTGAAGACCAGATGAAATCGGCCTACATCGACTACTCCATGTCGGTGATCGTGAGCCGGGCCCTACCCGACGTACGGGACGGTCTTAAGCCCGTCCACCGGCGGGTCCTCTTTGGAATGTCCGAACTCGGACTCAGCTACCGCGGCTCCCACAAGAAGAGCGCGCGTATTGTCGGTGAAGTACTCGGTAAGTATCACCCGCACGGTGACTCTTCCGTATACGACACCATGGTTCGTATGGCCCAGGACTGGTCCCTGCGCTACCCCCTCGTGGACGGACAGGGCAACTTCGGTTCCATGGACGGCGACAGCCCGGCGGCCATGCGGTACACCGAGGCCCGCCTGCAACGCATCTCCGACAGCATTCTCGGCGATCTCGACAAGGATACCGTTGATTACCAGCTCAACTTCGACGATACGCTGAAGGAGCCTACCGTGATGCCTACCCGCATCCCCAACCTTCTGGTGAACGGAGCCAGCGGTATCGCCGTAGGTATGGCAACCAACATGCTCCCCCACAACCTGAATGAGGTGGTGGACGGCGTTATGGCTACCGTTGATAAGCCGGAGATCACCGTTGACGAACTCATGGAGTACGTCAAGGCTCCCGACTTTCCCACCGGCGGCATCATTTACGGCATGGATGGCGTACGCGAAGCTTTCCGTACCGGCCGTGGCCGGGTCGTCGTGCGTGGCCGCGCGGACATCAAGGTCGACGACAACGACCGCGAGACCATCATCATCAGCGAGATCCCCTATCAGGTCAACAAGGCGACGCTCGTGGCCAAGATCGCCGAGCTCGTCAACGACGGTAAGATTGCCGGCATCAGTGCCGTGCGCGATGAATCCGACCGCGACGGTGTCCGGGTCGTAATCGAAGTGAAGCGGGACTCGATGGCTACCATCGTCCTCAGCTACCTATACAAGTACACTCCGCTGCAGAGCAGCTACGGAGTGAACAACGTGGCCCTGGTGAACGGTCGCCCGATGACCCTTAACCTGAAGGATCTGATCGAGGAGTTCGTCGCCTTCCGCCTGGAAGTCATTCAGCGCAGGACACAATTCGAACTAAACAAAGCCCTGGCACGGGCGCACATCCTCATCGGTCTGCTGATCGCCCTGGATTACCTGGATGAAGTTATCAAACTGATCCGGGCCAGCGACAGTCCCGAAGATGCCAAAGCCGGTTTGATGGCCGGTGACTTCGTAGAGGACAAAGACGCCTTCTGGAAAAAATTCGGCGATCTGGTCCAGGAAGTACAGACCGAAGAACTGATCGTTCTGGAAAATAACGTCATGAGCGAGGAGCAGGCCAAAGCTATCCTCGACATGCGTCTCCAGAAGCTTACCGGCCTCGAGATCACCAAGATCCGGGACGAGTACGCCGAGATACGCGAATTGATCGATCGCCTGCGCGCCATTCTCGAGAGCGAGGAACTGCAGCGGGACATTATCAAGGAAGAGCTGCAGGACATCAAGGCCCGCTTCGGCGATGAGCGTCGTTCGGAGATCAGCCTGGATACGGCGGACATCTCCATTACCGATATGATCGCCGATGAGGACGTGGTCGTTACCATTTCTCACTTAGGCTACATCAAACGGACCCCCGTCGCCGAGTATCGCGCGCAGGGGCGTGGCGGGCGTGGTAGCCGAGGCAGCAAAACACGTGACGCGGACTTCGTCGAGCACCTGTTTATCGCCAGCAACCACAACTACCTCTTACTCTTCACCGAGCAGGGGCGCTGCTTTTGGCTGCGTATCTACGAAATACCCGAAGCCGGAAAGAACAGCGGTGGCCGGGTCATTCAAAACATCCTGGCGATGCCGAAGGAAGATAACGTTCGCGCCTACATCAGCGTGGCCGATCTGACGGACGAGGAATTCCTGAACAGCCATTCGGTGATCTTCGCCACCAAACGTGGGCAGGTCAAGAAAACCAGTCTGGAGGAGTACAGCCGGCCGCGTACGAATGGCGTGAATGCCATTACCATTAACGACGGCGACGAACTTCTGGAAGCCCGCCTTACCACGGGTAACAGTCACATTATCCTGGCTACGCGCAAGGGGCAGGCGATTCACTTCGAGGAAGAAAAGGTCCGGAACATGGGTCGCAATGCCGCCGGCGTTCGGGGTATTTCGCTGAACGGCGAGAACGACGCCGTGGTAGGTATGGTCACCATCGACCACGAAACGGACACCGACAAGTCGATCCTGGTCGTCAGCGAAAAAGGCATGGGCAAACGTTCCGACTGGTCGGAATACCGCATCACGAACCGAGGAGGTAAGGGAGTCAGCACCATGAAGATCACCAAGAAAACCGGTGAGCTGGTTACGATCAAGGCCGTTAGCGACGAAGACGATCTGATGATCACCAATCGCTCGGGTATTCTGATCCGTACCTCCATGAATGATCTGCGCGTCATGGGACGCTCCACGCAGGGTGTACGCCTGATCAAATTGGACGGTGACGATGCTATTGCGGATGTGGCAGTGGTCAGCGTTGACGAAGATGACCTGGTCACCGAAGAAGAATAGGGTCGATCGTTGCAGAAAAGAGGGGCATGAACACCCCTTTTTCTTAACTGTTGTATTTTTTAGGACGGTATTAACGATACTTGTCCGACCTGCCCTGTTTTAGTTTTATCCTGAGGCATTCGCATTCCGCCTTTGGGACACCAATCCAAACAACTACGAAACCAACAACACTTATTATGCGAAATTTTATGCTTAGTGCACTCGTTGCCATTTTTGCCGTTTCGGCTGCCTTCGCGCAGTCCGGCGAGGATGCGCTAAAGAATGCCTCCAAATCATACAGCAAGTACAGTTCCTCCAACGACGTTATGGAACTTCAGTCCGCCGTCGACAATATCTCCGTGGCCCTGGAAGACAGCCAGGTACAAAGCGACTACGAGGCTTACCTCGAAGCCGGTAATATCTATGCGGCTGCCGTAAACGAATACGTCAAACAACGCTCCATCAGCGCGGGTGAAACCGTCGAACCGATGGTCGCAGGTGCCGCTTCCAAAGCCGCCGAAGCTTACATGAAGGCTTATAACCTTTCTGAAAAGCGTCGCGGTCAGAAAGATGCGCTCGAGGGATTGGAAAATCTGCAGGCCAATATCTCCAACGAGGGCATCTACGCCATTCAGGATCAGAAGTACGCCGACAGCTACAAAGCCTTTAATACCAGCGTCAGTGTCCACGATTTCCTTACGGAAAACGATGGCGACAGTGCGATGGAAGGCAACGATGAAAAGCTGAACGAAGAGCGCTACTACGCCGCCCTGTCCGCCGTTCTGGCCGAAGACTTTGCTGCCGCCGAGCCGCTATTCATCTCGCTTTACGAGTCGAACTACGACGACGCGAGTATCTACGACGGCCTTTTCAAGGTCTACAGCGGTAAAGACGACATGGAAACCGCCGGTAAGTACCTGCAGGAAGGTCGCGAAAAGTACCCGGACAATACCCAGCTGCTTTTCTCCGAGATCAACTACTACCTTGCTGAGGGTCGTCTTGACGAACTGACCGATAAACTGCAGCAAGCCATCGATGCCGAGCCCGAGAACGTTAGCCTCTACGCAACGCTGGGTCAGGTG
This sequence comes from Lewinella sp. IMCC34191, assembly GCF_003390935.1. Lineage (GTDB taxonomy): Bacteria > Bacteroidota > Bacteroidia > Chitinophagales > Saprospiraceae > Neolewinella. Next base: position 1,098,147 of record NZ_QNQZ01000001.1, read on the forward strand.
TACGAGCAGCTTTACAACAAGCAGCGCGAAACCAATCCCGAATCCGCAACGGAATACTTCGAGAAAGCCAAGACGAATTACGAAAAAGGGCTGGAAGTTGCCCCCGAAGAAGCTTCGCTGATCTACAGCCTCGGTGCTCTTTACTTTAACCGAGCCGCTAAGATGACCGAGCAACTGGTCGAACTGAGCAACGACCTCAGCAAGGAAGGTCAGGCCAAGTACGAAGCGCTGGAAGCGGAGATCAACAGTGAGTTTGACCAGGCTTTCCCTTACTTCCAGAAAGCCGAACAAACCGATCCGAGCAATCGTAACACCCTGATCGCGCTTAAAGAGATTTTTGCCCGTCGCGATGATTTCGAGGCTTCTTCTGAAATGAAAGCCCGCTTAGACCGGCTGGAAAATGGCGAAACCATCGAAACGTCCTACTTCGAAGGACAGTAAATCCCGAACGGATTGCCGATAAATGGAAAGGCCCCACCGAGTTTCGGTGGGGCCTTTCCTATTCGAGGGATACCTGATCAGCCAAATAGGGCGAGCTGACCTGAATCGACCGCGTGGCGCCCCGATTTCGCGGCACCAAAAATGACCTGTTGGCGAATCGTTTGGGGATCGAAATTAAGCGTGCGGAAATCCTTATCCGCGCAGAGAACAAAGTATTGCGCTCGCTTCCAGACGACGCCGATCTTTTGCAGGTGCTCCCGGCGCAGCGGACGGAAGCGGCGCGAGGCTACGATTTTGCGAGCCGACTTGACACCCACCCCGGGAATGCGTAGAATCATCTCGTACGGAGCTTTATTTACGTCCACCGGAAACATAGCCGGGTTCCGCAGCGCGTAGGCAAGCTTTGGATCAAGATCAGGATCGAGATTGGGTTGCTGATCGTCAACAATCTCATCCGCCCGAAAGCCGTAGAAGCGCATCAGCCAATCGGCCTGATAGAGTCGATTTTCCCGCCTCAGCGGCGGAGCGGCCAGCGTGGGGAGGCGGGCATCGTTACTGATGGGTACGTAACCGCTATAGTATACACGTTTGAGTTCCTGATCGCGATAAAGCGTAGCGGCCAGGGTAAGGATATCCTTATCCGACTCCGGGCTGGCACCAATCACCATTTGCGTGGATTGACCGGCCGGGGCGAAGTTCGGCGTCTTCATCAACGAGCGCTTTTCTTCCCGGTATCCGGTGATCGACTCTTTCAGGTGATTCATCGGTTGGTACACCTCGGCATAATTCTTCTCCGGCGCAACTTTCTTAAGGCTTACCTCACTTGGCATTTCCAGATTGACGCTTAGCCGATCCGCGTACAGTCCCGCCTCGTGAATGAGTTCATCACTGGCTCCAGGAATAGCCTTTAGATGGATGTAGCCATTGAATTTGTGCTCGGTTCGCAACGTCTTGGCGATGCGAACGAGTCGCTCCATCGTGTAGTCGGCACTTTTGAAGATGCCCGACGATAGGAAAAGACCTTCGATGTAGTTGCGGCGATAAAAATTCAGGGTCAGGTCAACGACCTCCTCCACGGTGAAAGCGGCCCGCTTGACGTCGTTGCTCCGCCGACTGACACAGTAGGCGCAGTCAAATATGCAGTGATTGGTCAGCAGGATTTTAAGCAGGGAAACACAGCGACCGTCCTGGGTATAGGTATGACAGATCCCCATGCCCGTCGCATTACCGAGGCCGTCCACGGTGTTTTTGCGTTTGCTTCCACTGCTACTGCAGGATACATCATACTTCGCGGCATCGGCGAGTATGGACAGCTTTTCGGCGGTGCGCTCATTCATAGGGCAGGAGTGAATACACAAAATACAACTTTGTGCATCATTAAAATGCCATCCAACAACAATTGTTGTTATTTCTCCATCTTTTGGGCTTCCCAGTTGAAAACCTTGACGGATTGGGCTATTTCTTGTAGAGACAATTGATTTGAGAAGGCGGTGAAAGTGACATTTTCGGCCACTACGGTTCAATGACTTACAGAACAATAAACCATATTATTTAATACAATCGGTTTAAATATTGATTTGGGTCCTTAAACTGAATTTTATTCTGACCACCCCCACACCCCCCTGGGACTAAGTGTCAAAGTGACAATAACATAGCCACGATAAGTCGACTGGTCTGGCATAGGGTGCCCGCCCTATAATTGTACTGTCAACCGGAAATAGGGTGTACACGGAACGATTCGGTAACCAAGTGACCATCGTTCTTACCCCGGCCTCCGGTTCTCTAATGTGGCATGATCGACTTTAAGCTTTATATGAAGCGGTTCTCCGAATAGGGAACCGCTTCTTTTTTTAGCTGGCCACGCACCGAAAGCCTAAATGATTTAGCCCACTGTCGGGGGCGGTAAACTGACGCTGTTGCAGATTGAAGCCCGTGCAGTAACTGGTACTGCACAGAAAAGATCCGCCTTTTATAATTTGTTCATTCGTCGATGGGCGCACCGATACTGTCCATTCCCATACATTCCCGCTGATGTCGTACAGTTGGTTGGCCGTCGGGGGATAGCTCTTCACCGGGGCGACTCCCGCAAAACCGTCCAAAACTTCATTTTTGAACGGGAAAGGCCCCTGCCACCAATTGCCGAGATACTCCCCGTCGGGAATAATTTCGCCACCCCAGGGATATTCCCGTTGTGGATCTCCCTGGCCGGCGGCGTACATCCATTCCGCTTCCGTGGGCAAACGTTTTCCCGCCCAATTAGCGTACGCCTCGGCATCGCGCAGGCTTACCTGGGTAACGGGCTCCTCGGGTGAAGCCTCAATTCCTTCCGGTCCTTGCGGGTATTGCCAGTTGGCTCCATTGACGGGTATCCAGTCTAATTGGGTCATAGAAAAAACCCCCGACCAGCCAAAGCTGTCGGCTTCCGTTTGGTAGCCGGTAGCCTCGATAAATTCCCTGAATTGTGCGGTGGTCACCTCGGTCTGGTCCATCCAGTAGCCGCCTTGCGGATGATTAATCCACACCATACCTGCCCGTGGTGCGGTAGGCTGATTGGATATGGCCGCAACGGGCTCGGAGCCGGCCGCCCTGGACTCGCTCGTGTCGTCACCGCAGTGCAGTAAAAGAAGACCAACGAGCGCCAGTAAAGGAATTTTAAGGATCGACATGTTCAGAATAAGCGATATTCGCCGCTAAAGTTATAAGACGTATGATAAGGTTACCCGCGGAATGGGAAAACCAGCAGGCCGTTCTATTTTCATTCCCCCGGCGGGACGGGGACTGGGGAACTGTACTGAACGCCGCATCAGAAGCCATGATGGGGGCCGCCCGGCAGGTATCCCAAGTGTGTCCGGTGATTATGGTGGTCGGTGACCGCGATCACTACCAACACTACGCGGGCGATTTCGCGGGCCAGGTATTATATGAACCGACCGATGACAGCTGGATCCGGGATTCCGGCCCCATAACCGTGATGACGCCTACCCCTACCCTGCTGGACTTCACCTTCAATGGATGGGGTGGGAAATTCTCAGCCGAACAAGATGATCAACTTCCAGCCGCAATTCACCGCGCCCTGTACCCGGAAGCCGACTACGCCAAGGAAGACATCGTATTAGAAGGCGGCGCCATTGAAACGGACGGTCGCGGAACTTTTCTAACCACCAGCCGCTGTCTGCTGTCCGAAGGGCGAAACGACTTTCAAACCAAGGAGGAGGCCGAGAATATCTTGCGAGAAAAGTTGGGAGCGACCCGAATCATCTGGCTCGATCACGGTGAGCTTATCGGCGACGATACCGATGCCCACATCGATACGGTGGCCCGGTTCCTGGATGAGCAGACCATAGCCTACGTGGGCCCTCCGGCTCCGGATGATCCACACTACGCTGATTTTGTCGCTATGCGGGAAGAACTACAAACTCGTGCTACGGGCTATAACCTGGTCGAACTTCCTTGGGCAACCGCCGTAACCTCTGAAGTTGACGGTCATCGACTGCCTGTATCGTACGCCAATTTTCTCATTAGTAACGGCTCGCTCTTTCTTCCCGTATACGGGACAGATAGTGACGAGCTTGCCCTACGCTTACTCACTCAGGAGACCGATTACCGGGTTGTAGCGGTGCAGTCGCGTCCGTTCGTGGAACAACACGGGGCGCTACACTGTCTCACTATGCAGATACCCGCCTGGTCATAACCCATCCCCTATGAATCATCCGAGAGGTACCCGAAGACGTTTTCTCCAGCAGGTCCCCCTGTTGGCGGCCACTCCCCTACTCAATGCTAAGCTGGACTCCACGGCCATCCCCGCCGCCAGGTCGGGAGGACCGGTCGTCATTTCCACCTGGCGTCACGGACTATCCGCAAACGAGGAAGCCTGGAAAGTTCTCGCCGACGGCGGAAACGCCCTGGACGCCGCCGAGGCCGGCGTGCGTATCACGGAGAGTGACCCCGAGGTGCGGACCGTCGGACTGGGAGGATTTCCCGACCGGGATGGCATCGTGACGCTCGATGCGGCCATCATGGACGGTAGTGGCGACTGTGGCAGCGTAGCCGCCCTGGAAGATATCATGCATCCCATTTCAGTCGCCCGCCGCGTCATGACGGAAACGCCGCACGTCATGTTAGTCGGCGCCGGGGCACGGCAGTTTGCTGTAGCGCAGGGTTTTGCTCCCACCGAACTCCTCACGGAAGCCAGCCGGCGCGATTATGAAAAGTGGCTGGAAGAGGATGGCTCCTACCGCCCCCCTATCAATGTAGAGAACCACGACACCATCGGATTACTTACGCTGGATAAGGATGGCAATATCGCCGCGGCCTGCACTACGAGTGGGGCGGCTTATAAATACCACGGTCGCGTGGGGGATTCGCCCATTATCGGGGCCGGACTCTACGCTGACAACGAGGTTGGAGCGGCCACCGCAACGGGTTGGGGAGAAGCGGTCATTCGTGCCTGTGGCAGCTTCCTGGTCGTAGAATTGATGCGGCAGGGGCATGACCCGACGGAGGCGTGCAAACTTGCGGTCGAGCGGGTCATCGCCAAAAATCCCGATTGGAAAGACATTCAGGTCGGGTTTATCGCGCTACACAAAGACGGGCGCACCGGTGGATACTGCATTCACCCGGATTTTGATTATGCCGTTTATGACGGGGAGGGCAACCGGATGGTGCTTCCCGACAGCAAAGTGCCTCGGAATGAATAGACCCCTCTTTGAAGTTTGCCTGGAAGGAGTTGACGATGTAGAAGCAGCCTTAAAGGGCGGCGCCGATCGCGTCGAGCTCTGCGCCGCCCTGTACCAAGGCGGCCTCACACCGAGTTACGGCACCATTGCCGCCACGGCCAGGCTTGCCATCGATGCCATGGTCATGATCCGGCCCCGGAGTGGGGATTTTCATTATTCTGACTGTGAGTTAGCCGTTATGGAAACGGATATTCAGGCGTGCCGCGAGCTGGGCGTCCACGGAGTCGTCATTGGCGTCCTCGATCGCAACGGGGAGCTTCCCGAGGAAAAACTTAAGGGACTGATTAAAGCAGCAGGCGAGCTCGAAGTCACCTTTCACCGCGCCTTTGACGTGTGCCGCGATCCAATACGGACGATGCACCGGCTCGCTGATTTGGGTGTGTCCCGAATCCTGACCTCCGGACAAGAAGCTACCGTGCCCCAGGGGATCAACCTGATCACCGAGCTTATCGCACAGGCACCGTCGGGAATGACGATTATGCCTGGTTGCGGCATCACCCCCGACAACCTGGTAGAGGTGATCCGCAAAACCGGGGCCACCGAATTTCACGCAACCGCCTTCGAACGCGTTGAAAGCCCGATGGAGTACCGGAACGAGCGCGTCTATATGGGCGTACCCGGTTTGCCCGAATACGAGCGGGACCGAACCAGCGTCTCACTGGTCAAGCAATTTATGGCATTGGCCCACCGCGTACCCGATCAATCGAGCATCAGTAGGGCTTAGTTATAAATTGTAGGGTACGGTCTCTCTTTAATGGGGTATCATTTGGCTTATCCGGCTGTCTATCAAATAAATTACCGGATCAGCAATCCAGAACGGTTCAGTACTGCGTAGCTGTGAACATAGTTCACTCTTCAGTTACCCACAAACGCAATACTGGCTCATGCTACAACTTTTACTTAGAGGCTTGGGGACGATCGTCCTTTTACTGGCCTGCCTGCCGCCCCTGGCGGCCTCCTCCCACCGGGAAGCTCCCCTGATCGCGGACGATCCGCTCGCCGATAATACGGACGTTTACGCCTTCGTAAGCCCCGATGACCCATCAACGGTGACCGTTATCGCCAATTACATCCCGATGCAGCTTCCGCAGGGAGGACCTAACTACTACACCTTTGGGGAAGACATCCGCTACGAGATTCACATCGACAACGATGCCGCGGTACCGGGAGACGAGATCACCTACCGTTTCACCTTCGACCGGATGAACGAGGATCCGACTACCTTCTTCAATATTCGCTTAGGCGCGGAAAACATCAAAGCTACCTATACCCTCGAACGGAGTATGGACGGTGGTATGAACTTCGACACCATTCTCCGCAATGGAATCTGTCCGGCCTACAATATCGGGCCACGCTCCATTTCGAGTGTAGTTGGCCTGGACAGCACCTACCTGGAGGTATGGGAAAACGCCATTGCCCAGACTTCCACGGGTGAGACAGCATTTGCCGGTCCGGCAGACGATCCTTTCTTCGTCGATCTCGGTGGCATCTTCGACCTTGGAGACAGCCCACGCCAAGGCGAGGATATGCAGAGCCGCGACGGTCTGGCCCAGTTCAACGTACACACGCTGGCCCTGAAGATTCCGGTCAACACGCTGAAGAAGTCCGGCGCGGCTTCCGCTCCGAGCACCATTCTCGATCCTGATTACGTCATCGGCGTTTGGGCCTCGGCCAGCCGCCCGGCCATGCGTACGCTGGTTGCTGGAGACACGATCGTGGATAGCGGTGACTACGTCCAGGTTAGCCGTCTGGGTATGCCGCTAACCAACGAAGCGGTCATTCCCATTGGCATGAAGGACTATTGGAATGCCACCACGCCCTACATGGAACTTGCCGATACGGTTCTGGATAAGTACTTCTTCAACCCCGAGCTGGCATTGTATATGGATACGGCCAACTTCGCCTCCGCCGTTCCGGCCTTCGCCCCGCTGCGGATCCAGGAAAACAGCCTGGGTGCCTACGACTTTACCAACGGAGCCGACGGACTATTCGGACTTAAAGGAAACGAGGCGCTTGACGGTACGGCGCTGGCCGAAAATCAGTTCGGCGCACTGCTGCTGCCCGGAGCCGGCATGCCGCGCTCGGTCGACCTGTGGCCGATCTTTCACACCGGCGTACCCAATCTGGCCCCCTACCAGCTTGCCACCGGCAAAGGGGGTAATCCTTTAGCCACGGGTAAGCCCTTCATCAATAACTTCCTGCCGAACGGTGGTGATATGCTGCGCCTGAATATGGCCGTGCCCCCGACGCCCCGAAACAGTGAGAGCTTCAGCTCGCTGGGTCTTGTCCAGGCAGCCGTCCTGGGCCTTACCGACCCGGCTTTCGCCGGCAATGCTGATCTGGAATTTATTCCTAACATGGATGGCTTCCCCAACGGGCGCCGACTAGAAGACGATGTTACCCGCATTGAATTGCAGGCCGTATCCGGTGTCGTCCTGGCCGCCATCGGGCTGTGGTACGACGATTACGATCCCGCCATGGACGACAGTCCGGTCACGGACGGCTTGCTAAGCGTACTCGGTTACACCACCGAGGTCGAGGCAAACGATGTCCCCTTCCGTGACGCTTTCCCCTACGTAGCCATGCCCTGGCGCGGTACGGAGGTCAACCACACCAACTTCACCGAGTAGTCTCGGCCGGTATCCATTAAAAACCGCCGTGGCCCGCCGGTCATGGCTCATCATACATATTCATGAATTCATTTCGCCCCCTATACGGCGCCCTGTTACTGCTTGCCCTGGCGGTAAGCGGCTCCGTACTCGCTTCCAGTCACCGGGAAGCGCCCTTAATCGCTGACGATCCCCTTGCCGACAACGTAGATGTCTATGCTTTCCGGTCGCCACAGGATTCCAGCCTGATTACGCTGGTTGCCACGTTTATCCCCATGCAGCTTCCTCACGGAGGCCCGAATTACTACCACTTCGGGGAGGATATCCGGTACGAAATTCACGTAGATAATAACAGCCGGACGCCCGGTGACGAGATCACCTACCGCTTTACTTTCACCCGTACGAATCAGGATCCGTCGACCTTCTTCAACGTTCGCCTTGGCAAGGAGAACCTAAAGACGACCTACCGGCTGGAAATGATCGACGGAGAGGGTAACGTAAAGCTCTTCGTAGCCGAAGGAGAAGTACCCGCGCCGAATATCGGTCCCCGTTCGATCACGAGCGCGGTTGGCCTCGGCCAGGATAGCTATCAGGGCTACGCCGACAGCAAGATCAATAGCTACGACAACGATTTCGAGGTTTTTGTCGGGCCAATCGACGATCCCTTCTTCGTGGATCTCGGTGGCATCTTCGACCTGGGTGACGCGCCCCGCCAGGACGGCGACCCGATCGACGGCCTGGCTTGCTTCAACACCAGCGCGATCGTGATGCACGTCCCGATCCGGGATCTGCTCAAGCCCAGCGCGAATGAGATGATGCCGAGCAGCATTCTGGATCCGGACTACATCATCGGTGTCTGGGCCTCGACCTCCCGGCCCAAAATGCGGGTGCTGCAGGATGACGGTAGCCGCCCCGAAATACTCGATGACGACTACGTACAGGTTAGCCGACTAGGCATGCCCCTCACCAACGAGGCGGTCATCCCCGTTGGCATGAAAGACTACTGGAACGCCCTGACGCCGCACGAAGAGATCGCGGACACCATTCTGGATCAGTACTTCTACAATCCGGAACTGGCACTCTACATGGACACTGCCAACTTCGCTGCCGCGGTTCCCGCTTTCGCTCCCCTGCGGATTCAGGAAAAAAGCCTGGGCACGTACGACTTCACGAATGGCGCTGACGGCCTGTACGGCCTGAAAGGGAACGAAGCACTCGACGGTACGGCCCTGGCCGAGAACCAATTCGGTGGCCTGCTGCTGCCCGGCCCGGGTATGCCCCGCTCGGTCGATCTCTGGCCGATCTTTCACACCGGTGTACCTAACCTCCCACCCTATCAGCTGGCTACGGGTAAAGACGGCAACCCCCTCGCCGCCGGCAAACCCTTCATCAACAACTTCCTCCCGAACGGGGGTGACATGCTGCGCCTGAATATGGCCGTACCGGCTACCGATCGGAATAGTGCCGATTTCAGCTCGCTGGGCCTGGTACAGGCTGCCGTACTCGGCCTCACCGATCCACGCTATAACGGTAGCGACACGCTGCAATTCATTCCCAACATGGACGGGTTCCCGAATGGTCGCCGACTAGAAGACGACGTTACCCGTATCGAGCTGCAGGCCGTTTCCGGTGTCGTACTGGCCGCCATTGGTCTATGGTATGACGACTACGACCCCAACAGCGACGAAAGCCCCGTTACGGATGGTCTGACATCGGTACTGGGATACACCACCGGGGTAGAAGCCAACGACGTACCCTTCCGGGATTCCTTCCCCTTCGTCGCCCTGCCCCACAGCGGCGTCAGCGAGTGTAGCGGAATGATCGCCACGACCTCAACCCAGGATCTGTGGAATAACGATGGTCTTGGATTGGAAGCGCCGAACGTGATCGGCAAAAGCTTCCCCAACCCATTCCAAACGAATACAAACCTGATGCTGCGGGTAAGGGAACGGACCGCGGTGAATATCGACCTCTTTGATGTCAACGGACGAAACCTAAGTAACCTGGTTCGTCGTACGTTCGATAGCGGGGACCACCAGATACCGGTTCAGGTAGGTAACCTACCCGAAGGCATCTACTTCGCCGTGATCTCCGGCGGTCGGGGAGAAATCATCCAGACCCTCCGTATGGTCAAAACGAATTGACCCCGGTAAACCCCAGTTTGTCGCCGCGGTATCCGGTTCCGGCCGGGTACCGCGGATTTTTCAGTCATCAGCACACTACTATGTCCATTAATTATACCCCCTTACTTTTTCTAGCCCTGGCCCTGCTCTGCGCGTGTGGCGAGAGTACGAACAACGATAAGGCCTCCGCACTCAATATTCCCGAATTGTTACCGCGTCCCAAAGCACTGCAGTCAGCGGCGGAGTGGGAAAACACCCAGAACGGCTATAGCAAGATGGCAGCCGAGCTCCGTCTCGAAGATGAGCAGGCCATCGAGCCGAGAATAACCCTCGCCAAGATTTTCGTTAATGAGGCCAGGGTAACCGGAGAGCACGGTCACTACTACCCGGCGGCTCTTGCCATGTTGAACGAGGCCCTGGAACTGAATCACGCCGGGCCACGGAATCCGAACCTTGAGTTCGATGCCATGGCCACCAAGGCCGGCGTTTTGTTGTCCCAGCACGAATTTGCTGCCGCCCTGCGTACCGCGAAGGAAGCTGCCGCGATCAACCCCTACATTGCGCAGGTTTATGGTGCTATCGTCGATGCCAACGTAGAACTCGGCAACTATGCGGAAGCCATCGCCGCCGCCGACAAAATGAATGAGATTCGTCCCGACCTCCGGTCGTATAGCCGGGTTTCCTACCTGCGCGAAATCCATGGCGACACCGAGGGCGCGATCGAGGCGATGGAGCGGGCCGTGCGAGCCGGGGCACCGGGATACGAGTCCACGGCCTGGGCCCAGCTTACCCTGGCCGGTCTATACGAGCGGTACGGGACAACGGAACAGGCCTTCGAAACCTACGACCGAATCCTGAAGGAACGGCCCAACTACCCCTTTGCCATTGCCGCCAAGGCTAAACTGGCAATGGATGCAGGCGACCTGGAACGCGCGGAGCAATTACTTGATGAGGCTACCTCCATCATCCCTGAAGTAGGCTACTATATCCAATTAGCCGACCTGTACAAACTGCAGGGCCGCAATGAGGAAATGAAGGCCACGGAAAGGGAGATTATGGCTATGCTACAGGACGACGTCGATAGCGGCCACCGCATGGATATGGAATACGCCGCCCTTTACCTGGACCATTTTGAAGATCCTAGCGAAGCCCTTCGCTACATGGAATCGGAGTACGCCGCCCGCCCGGCCAACATTGACGTGAACCGCATGCTGGCGAATATCTACCTCGACATGGGCGATACGGCTAAGGCGCAGGAACACTTCATTAAAGCCACGGCTACCGAAAGCAAGCACCCGGAGGTGTCGGAATTACGCCAATCACTCGGGCTGGCCAGCAAGTAGTACTTCTACCGGGTCATTAACCCGTAAAAAGCCAGGCCCGTCCTCCAGTATGGCATTCATTCCGAAGTAGGTTTTATTTCCCTGCTTCCGGTAGGCAGCCAGGGTACTTAGCACGGTAAGATCCTTACCCCCCTCACCGGGGTTGACGGTAACCATAATGCATCTGGCACAGGGCTTGGGCAATCGAAATCTTAGCTGACCGATACGTATGCGAGACCACCGGTCTTCCGCAAAGGCTTCGGAGGTATCGATCACGATATTCGGGCGAAAGCGCAGCACGTCCACCTCCTGTCCCAGTCGCTCCGATAGGGAACGAAAACTTGCGGTCGTAGTAATGAGGTACGGGTATCCGTCAGCAAAACTGACCTCCTCCCCTGCCGCGTAACGCGGATCGACCGGCCGGCTTACCCGATCGTTCATATAGACGAGCCGTACGTCCGGAATACCAACGAGATCGGACAGGCCGGGAGCAGAAACCAAGCAAGCGGAAAAGGTATCGTCCCAAACCGTTACGGTCACGTCGCCCGCACCGGCGGGTCGGGCATCGGACAAGGTAAGACCGGTGGAAGGGTCATCCGAGTGGTGTATCCGCAGGCCGCGTTCCCCAGCTAATGAGGCCGACAACTTCGTCAGATGGGGATGTTTCCGTTGGCTAATGAATTGGCCGATGGTGTCAACCAACATCCAACGACGATCATCTTTAAACCCGCGCTCCGCCGCCATTATTTCCGTCAGCCGCTCGCCGCCCAGGCTCTTCACCGGGTAGCGATAGAGTGCGCTAACGTGCATCGGCTACGCTTGCCTCCACCAATTGGGGCAGTTCGACCTGCGTGCCCAGAAGGTCCTCCATGGTTTCCCGGCGACGGATCAGATGATGCTCTCCATCGAGAATCATGACCTCCGCCGGACGATAGCGGCTGTTGTAATTCGAAGACATCATGTAGCAGTACGCTCCGGCGTTGGCCATGGCAAGGATGTCGCCTTCCCGAACCTCACTGAGCTGGCGGTTGATGCCGAAGGTGTCCGTCTCGCAGATGTATCCTACGACCGTATAGATCCGGGGCTTTCCTTTCGGATTACTGATGTTGGTGATGTGGTGGTACGCATCGTAGAACATCGGCCGAATGAAGTGATTGAGCCCACTATCCACCCCGGCGAAGACGGTGGCGGGGGTGGTCTTTACGACGTTCGTGCGCACCAGGAAAGTTCCCGCCTCGCTGACGAGGAACTTGCCGGGTTCAAACATCAACTCCAACTCGCGGCCGTAATCCGTGCAGAATTCGTTGAAGCGGGTACTCAGTCGCTGGCCGAGGTCTTCGATGTCCGTAGCAATGCCCCCTTCCTTATAGGGTACTTTGAAACCGGAACCAAAATCAATGTAGTCCAGATCCGGGAAGTCGGTGGCGGCGCGCAAGAGAATCTCTACGCCCTGAAGAAATACCTGGGCGTCCAGAATATCCGAGCCGGTATGCATATGCAGGCCTTCCACCTTAAGATCGAGCGCGTTGACGATTTTGAGCACGTGCGGGACCTGGTGAATCGAGATACCGAATTTGGAGTCGATATGACCGACGCTGATCTTGCTATTTCCGCCCGCCATGATGTGGGGGTTGAGGCGTATACAAACCGGTACGCCCCGGTGCTGGTCGCCGAACTGCTCCAGAATGGAAATATTATCGATGTTCATCCGCACGCCCTTTCCTACGGCTTCGTTGACCTCGTCGAGCCCGACGCAGTTCGGGGTAAAGAGAATGTCGTGTGGATCGAAACCGGCCATCAGCCCCAGATCGACCTCCTGCATGGATACCGTATCGAGGCCACTGCCCCACTGGCGGAAGAGACGCAGGATATTAAGGTTAGTCAAGGCCTTGCAGGCGTAGTTAATACGCAGCCGATTGACACCCGAGAAGGCCCGGTTGATGCGGTCGTACTGCCGTTTCATCCGATCGGCGTCGTATACGTAAACGGGGGCGCCGTATTTTTCCACGAGGGAGAGTACGTCAAGGCCGGCTATGGAGTAGCGTCCGTCGGCAAATTGCATGCGTAAAGTCTTTTGATGGGGTATTGCCCGAAGGTAGAAAAGCTATGAACAATAACCCGTACAAAACAGGTTCAATTGAAAAAGCTAAATGTCTATATTCCTACAAAGTAACGGCTACATGGATGACCTCTGGTGGATCATCGGAGCGCTCATCGTCCTGGTCGTCGTATTTTACATGACCCGGCGCGCGCAATACACCCAGCGGGCCGAGACGGTCAAGAATGCCGACCCCCGGCAAAACGTCGTCAACGACAGCAGTTACAACGATAAGCAGGACGGGATCGACGGTCACCGGTCGGAAGGATTCACCGCGGAACAGGCCGAACGCACGGTGGATGACATGGAAGAAAACGGACACATCCCCAGTGACGAGGAGTTTCACGATCTGCGGGACGACATGAAGAAGGACTAGAAGCAACATTCGGAGGGGGCCGGGCGTCTTTTACCCGATGAAGCAACTGGATAAACTGCTGGCCAAATCCTTCGTCGGGCCGTTCATCGTCACCTTCGCGATCGCGCTGTTCGTGCTGCTGATGCAAATCCTGTGGCTTTACCTGGACGATATCGCCGGCAAGGGCCTTAGTTTTTTCCTGATCATGGAGCTGCTGGCCTATAAGTGCGTAGGCCTGGTTCCGCTCGCGCTGCCCCTCGCCCTCCTGATCTCCTCCGTTATGGTGCTCGGCAACCTGGCGGAGCACTACGAATTATCCAGTTTCAAATCCGCGGGCGTCAGCTTACTCCGGGTCATCCGCATCATGATCATTTTCGGGATGGCCGGCGCCCTGGTTTCCTATTTATGCAGTGATTACGTCATACCGGCCGCCAACCTGCAATTCGGTGCCCGGATGTACGACATCCAGCAGAAGAAGCCGACCCTCAATATGGAACCCGGGGTCTTCAACGAAGATTTTAATCAGTTCACCATCCGGCTTGGGAATCGCGACGATGACGGTCGTGGTATTTCCGACGTATTGATCTACGATCATACCAAGGCCAACGTTGGTGAACTCAGCCAGATCACGGCCACCAACGGCGAGATGTACACGGCTGAAGGGGGATCGGCCTTCGTCATGCAACTCTTCGACGGCCACCAGTACGTGGAACAGCGGCCCGGCGGACGCAACGGCAAGAGCCTGCCCTTCATGCGAACCAGTTTCGATACCTACACCAAGGTATTTGACCTGAGTGAATTTCTGCTGGAGCGACATGCGGCCTCGCTCTTCAGTACCAACCGCAGCATGCTCTCCACCTGGCAGTTACAGGAAGGGGTGGATAGCATCGACATCGATATTGCGGTCAGAAAACAGGGGCTCAGCAATCACCTGATTGCTTACTTGCCCGAACTTAGGCGCGATACCATCAAGTACCGTACGGTTGCTCCCGATCGCCCCATGGAAGGAGTTTACCCTACAGATAGCTTGGAGGCCGAAGTCGAAGACTCCTCTGCCACGGACACGGACATCGACCTTTCCAATCCGCCTCCCTACCAGGCCCGTTCCAAGCGAACGGCCGACGGTACCGTTGTCCGGTCGAAGCAGCAGATGAAGCGCATCCGCAGCGCGGAAGAACACCCGCTGGTGATGGCCGCCTCGCCCTGGAATGGCCTGCAAAGTGCCTTGGACTCCCTTCCCCTGGACGACCGCGGGCGGGTCTACAACCGGGCCCGGTCGAGTATACGCTCGGTAACGGGGCAGGCGCAATCCACGATCCGCCTGCTCCCGGGAATTCAGGAAAGCCGGGTCAAGCATATTTACGACATGCACATGAAGTACAGCATGGCGCTGGTTTGCATCATCTTCGTCTTCATCGGTGCTCCCATGGGCGCGATCGTGCGGAAGGGAGGATTCGGGTATCCCATTCTGGTCAGCATCATTTTCTTCGTCATCTTTATTATTCTGACCATCTTCTGCCGGAAACTGGCGGAGAGTTTTGTAGTTAACGGAGCCTTTGCCGGCTGGCTTCCCTGTATCATCCTGTTTCCGGTGAGTCTGTGGATCACCTTCAGTGCCATGAATGACGCCAAACTGGTGAATACCGATCTGGCCAAGGATGCTTTCCGCCGCGCCCGCGATAGCAAACAGGTCACGGCGATGCGCCGGATGCTGGCCAAGTCCTAAATCTCTACCTTCGCGGTATGCCGTTCATCCGACGTCACTTTACGCCGCCCAGTCTACGCTTCCGCACTTTCCTGCGGGCCAACCGCTTTTTCCTGATCGGCGTGCTGTTGCTGATCCTGTTTAACTTCTACCTGGTACTGACCAACCAGCAGGGTGACGAACTGATTGCCATCAATCAACTGCGCACCGACCGGTTGGACCGGCTCTTCATTGCCGGCACCATGCTGGGTGAGCCGATCGCCTACATCGTGGTCATTATCGGCTTTCTGATGTATCGCATCCGGACGGCCATCTTCGTGGCGCTGACGGGCGCGGCCGTAGGCGTCATTACCGGACTGCTAAAGCTCTATTTCGCCGAAGCGCGCCCGATGCGCTGGTTTTTCGACAACTTCGAGGCCACCTGGCACAATCTGAACCTCTTCGACGAATCGATGCGCAACTGGGGGGACACCAGCTTCCCCAGCGGACACTCGGCCTCGGCCTTCGCCTTATTCAGTTTCGTTTCGCTGAACGTGCGGCGCCCGAAAATCCTGGTCAGTGTGCTGTGTTTTCTACTGGCCACCGAGGTGGCATTCAGCCGGATGTACCTGCTGTATCATTTTTTACGAGACGTGACCGCCGGTGCATTTCTGGGGCTTCTCATTGCGGTGGTCATGTTTTTCCTACAGTGGAAACTAGCCCCCGATAACCGCGTTCTCAACGATGGTATCTGGTGGACGTCCGCACGTACCCTACCCCAATCAAAGAATAGCCCAACCGACCAAGAGTAACCATGCCCGACCGCCTTCGCCAAATTCCCATCGCCGTTATCCGGGAGGATAAACAGCCCCCCGACGCCCGCGTCCCCCTGACCCCTAAACAGGTCGCCGGCCTACGCGCAGAGGGCCTCGACATCGTCGTTCAGCCCTCCACCAACCGCTGCTTTTCCGACGAGGAGTACACCAAACTGGGCATTCCCCTGCAGGAAGACCTCTCCGACCGGCGGCTGCTGCTCGGCATCAAGGAGGTTCCCATCGACCGGTTATTACCCGGAAAGACGTACTGTAATTTCGCGCACGTAGCGAAGTTCCAGCCGTACAACCAGCCCCTGTTACGGGCGCTGCTGGACCGCAATATTACCCACATTGACTACGAGTACCTGACTGATGACCGGGGTCGCCGCCTCATTGCTTTCGGTTACTGGGCCGGAATGGTAGGCGCACACAACGGAGTATGGGCGTACGCTAAACGTAGCGGCAAACTGGAGCTACCCCGGCTCAAGGACGTGTACGACTATGCTGCCGCTAAAAAAGTATATCGCGCCACAAAGCTTCCCGCGATCCGTGTGGTGCTAACGGGTACGGGACGGGTCGGCAGCGGTGCCGCACGTGTCCTCAAGGACATGGGCTTTAAAAAAGTATCGCCCGAGGATTTTCTCGGCGAAACGGAAGGTCCCGTTTTCACTCAGCTAGCGGTAGAAGATTACGCCGCGCACCCCGACGGACGCCCCGTCAAACGCAAGCACTTCTACAAGCACGCGGACGAGTACGTAAGCACCTTCGATCGCTACGCTGCCCGGGCCGATATCTTCATCAACGGCATCTTCTGGGACGGCAAGGCTCCGGCCTTCTTTACACGGGAGGACATGGGGTCTGCCGACTTCCGCATCAACACCATCGCCGATGTGACCTGCGATATCGCCCCGGCGGCCAGCGTCCCTTCCACCCTGCGGGCGAGTACCATCGCCGACCCGGTATTCGGTTACGACCCTGCCAGTGGTGAGGAAACCCCGCCCTACCGCGACGGCGTAGTCGATGTCATGTCCATCGATAACCTGCCCAGTGAACTGCCGCGGGATGCGAGTAAAGCATTCGGTCAAACGCTGATTGAGAAGATCTTGCCGGAGTTCGATAAGCCGGAGAGCGAAATCCTACGGCGGGCAACCATAACCGACGCGGGCGAATTAGGTCCGGACTTTCAGTACCTGACCGAATTCGCCGGACTTTCCCCGTCTTAGTAGCTTGGCATAGGATGAAGGTCAATCTCATTTCCGATACGGCTACGCAGCCTACCCCCGCGATGCTGGAAGCCATGTTTGCCGCCGCCGTGGGCGATGACGTTTTCCGGCAGGATCCTACAGTCAATGAACTGGAGGAATACGGTGCCGAACTGATGGGTATGGAAGCGGCGCTGTTTTGTCCCTCCGGGACCATGACCAATCAGCTGGCCATCAAGGTTCATACCCGCCCCCTCGACGAGGTAATCTGCGAGGAAAAGAGCCACATCTACCAGTACGAGGGAGGTGTCTACAGCCTGATATCCAACGTTAGTCTCAACACCCTGCACGGGGAGCGCGGAAAGATCCTGCCGGGTCAGATTGCCGCCGCCGTCAAGCTGGAATACGACTGGCTGCCCCGCACGCGCCTGGTCGTCTTGGAGAATACCTGTAATAAGGGCGGGGGAAGCATCTACACCATAAGTGAAGCGACCGCGCTGGTCGAGGAAGCCCGGAAACACAAATTGGCGGTCCACCTGGACGGTGCCCGTCTCTTCAACGCCCTGGCCGAAACGGGTGAATCTCCCGACGAATGGGGCCGGCTTTTCGATACCGTTTCCATTTGTCTGAGCAAGGGACTGGGTGCACCGGTGGGCAGTCTGCTAGTGGGCCCCGCCGACCTGATTAAGGAAGCGCGTCGGTACCGCAAGGTACTCGGCGGAGGGATGCGGCAATCGGGTTACCTGGCCGCCGCCGGCCTGTACGCGCTGAAGCACCACCGGGAACGCTTACGCATGGACAACGAGCGCGCCCGCCGGCTAGCGGAAGCCGTCGTGCAACAGCCCTACGTGGAAAGCGTGGAACAGACGGAAAGTAATATTTGCATCTTCCACCTCGCGGATCGTACCGCCCAAGACTACCTCGAGCAATTGAGCGATCGCGGCATAGCGGCCACTCCCTTCGGACCCAAGACCGTACGATTTACGACCCACCTGGGTGTCGACGACCGGCAGATCGACTACGTTATCGCCCAACTGCCCCAGCTGGCGTGACTTCAGCCACCGCCGGCCGGTGACGGATGGTGTCCACCGGGCAGATCTGTTCGCATAGCAAGCAAGCGATATCGCAGGGACGGTCAACCGCAATCGTGTCGAACGGACTCACGAAGCCGGCCTCCTGCGGGCAAATGGCAATGCAGGCCCCACAGTTAATGCAGGCGTTCCACCCTATGTCGAAGATTACGGGTTGCTGCTTGCTCATATTTTTTTGAATTCGGAGGTCGGGCTGAAGTAATCGGACATCGTGGCGTAAAGCTGGCTATCCCTTTCGGCGATGTTCATATTGTGGAAAATGTCCGTCTTGATATCGTACAACTTCCACATCTTCTCCCCGACCGCGGACAGCCAGAGGTCCTGGTAAGCACTTAGGGCGTCGGAGCGCAGGGGTAAATTGTCCGCCAGGTGGCCGGAGAGAAAGGTCCCGGCGATTTTCCCCCCGGCAACAGCGGTATGCAGACCGCCCCCGGTTATCGGATTCACGTGCCGGGCCGCATCACCTACCAGAATCATATTATCGGCGTACTGCGTCCGCAGCGGCGAGGCTAGCGGTACGCCCCCACCCTGCACTTCGAGGATGCGGGAGTTGGCAAAGCGATCGGCAAAGAAACTATCGGACATGAAACGGTGAAGGTGGTCCTTTGCCGGCTCCTTAGTCATGGTGGCTATCACACCCAGGCCGATTTCCGCATAGCCGTTCCCTTTGGGAAACACCCAGGCGTATCCTCCCGGTGCCCAACGGTGTCCCGTGACAATCTCGAGCAAACCCTCCGTTTCGACGCCGTCCACAATGAACTGGAGACAGCCGGCCAACTCGGTGATTTTGATGTGTGTCTGTAGGCCGGCCCACTTCCCGACCTGTGACTGCAGGCCATCAGCCCCGACCACGATCCTGGCCGACACGTCGATTTCCTGATTGTAGCGTCGCAGGTGGACGGTACAACGGCCATCCGGAGTGGGGGTATACCCTAACCCTTCGGTCTTCAGCCATACGTCTACTCCGGCTCGTTCGGCCTGGGTCATGAGGTGACGGTCAAACCGTCGCCGATCAACAACGTAGCCCAGGGGCTTTTTTCCACCTCCCGATCCGTATTCGTCGGGTTTGAGCCGGCGGTAATCGTGGACGGTGCGTTCCCCGCGCTCGTCGTATATGGCAAAGCCATAGATGGCCTCGTGGATGAACTCGTCGTCGGGAACGATATCCGCCGCCTCTAGGGCATGGCGGCTAATGGCTCCGGAGCACTGGATCGGCGCGCCTAGTTCCTGACGTTTATCGACCATGAGAACCCGCAAGCCCGCGTTGGCGGCAAATCGGGCGGTCGTTGACCCTGCCGGTCCGGAACCAACAATAAGGACGTCGTAATCTAATTGGGGCATGCAGTGCGATTGTCTACTGCCAAACCACTGCCCCGGTAGTGTGTTCAACCCGGCGGAAGGTGACTAGCCTTCGTCGCCCGACTTCCACACTTCGTACCACCGCTTTCCGGATGACTGGCGCTCTTCCCGGCGTTTCTCGCGGCGGCGGGCTTTGCGGCGTTTATTCATTTTCCTTTCCTGGTCTTTATTCCAGATGTCGTTGCGTTTGCTGATCACGTAGCGGACGCTGACGGCCGTTTGGGTGTACAGCACCGATTCTCCGCCGGTGACATTCACGGCCGGTTTAAAATCGTAGGAGATATTTATGCGCTTGACGGTGGCCTCCAGACCGACGATACCCGTCAGGCCCGCCGGGCCATTAAAGGAATTACCGGTTTCCGTATCGATCTCATTGTTCCAGCCGGCGTGTACACCGGCCCCGTAAAAGAGATTAATCCGGCGGCTCAGCAACGGTTGGTGCTGTTTGCCGAGCAGGGTAACGCTGCCTTCGTCTTTACCGATAGCCTGGTGAACGATGCCTTCCAGAACGAAATTCTTGTGAATTTGCGGTACGCGCAGTTGAACCGTTGCCCCCCACTCCGTACCCACGCGAATGCCGAAGGCCGCATCGTAGGACTGGGCAACCACGAATGCCGGAAATAGGAACGACAAAAAAATGACTGACAGCTTCATGCGCATCATAACGGTTACGTAATAGACGATCTTATGGTTGTCGCAGTTTGAGGGTAGCCAGCAGGCGGTGCCCCAGTTCGGAATCCGGATGATTCAGGATCTTTTCAACGGGGCCACGTTCCACGATCCGCCCGTTCTCCATCAACAGCAATCGGTCGGTCACCGTTCTGGCGAGCTCCAGATCGTGGGTTATTAACAGCACCCCGATTCCCCGCTCAGAGCAGACTTTTTTCAATACCCCCACGACTTCTTTTCGCAGCGGTATGTCCAGTCCACTGAGTGCCTCATCGCAGACCAATACCCTGGGCTGGGCGGCCAGTGCCCGGGCGATGGCCAGCCGCTGCCGCTCTCCCCCGCTTAGCTGATGGGGTCGCAGGGCGGCGAATCGTTCCGGAGGCAGTCCTACGCCGGAGAGCAGTTCCTCCGCGACCCCCTTGATTCGACCCGGTACGGCTTCCCGAACGGCATCCCGGACCGACATCCGGGGGTTTAGCGAAGCAGAAACATTCTGAAAGATCAGTTGGCCCCCGATCAATTGCCTCACCTTCGCCGGGTGGGAGCCGGCCGGATGGCTCTTGCCCTTAAAGATGATTTCGCCAGCCGTAGCCGTGCGTAGGCCGGTCAACCAGTTCGCCACGGTGCTTTTGCCGCAACCACTCGGTCCGATTAAGCCCACCCATTCACCCGCGGCGAGCGTAAAGGAACAGTCGTTTACCGCCGATTCCTCCCCCACGGCATCCGCGAACCTTACCGAGAGGGAGCGGACTTCCACCAGGGTTTTCACTTTGCCTACGACCTCCGGGACGTCTTTTGTTTCGGTACGGCCTTCCCCCGCAGACTGCCTTTCGGCACTCCGACCGGAAAGCGTAACCGAGCGGTCGGTCACCCGGCGGATCAGCCGCTGATCGTGGGTAATAAATAACAAACCCATGTGATGATCCCGGCGAAGCGCGTCGAGCAGGCGAACGATTTCCAGTTCGGTTATCGAATCCAGCGCCGTGGTCGGTTCGTCGGCAATTAATAGCCGCGGCTGACCCGCCAGGGCCATGGCGATCATAAGCCGTTGCAGCTGGCCGCCGCTCAGCTGACCGGGCATGGCGGTCATCAGTCGGTCGCGGATGGTATCGAGTTCCACCTGGGCCAGCAACCTTTCCAGATAAGCTTCAGACTCTACCCCATTGGGTTTGAGGCGGTCGATGGCCTCTCGCAATTGATATCCGCAGGTGAGGACGGGATTGAGGGCCGCGGCAGGTTCCTGAAAAATCATGCCGATTTCCCTTCCACGTATCCGTTGTAAATCGACCGCCGGAGCGTTGATTAACTCGATTAACCGACCATCCTTCAGTTGATAGCGGGCTTCACCGCGAACCTGAACACCCCGTTTTGGCAATAACCCTAATAAGGCTGCCGCGCAACTACTCTTACCACTACCGGAGGGTCCTACCAGCGCAACCGATTCGCCGGGGAGCACCGCGAGGTTTACGTCGCTGACCGCGGCCGTAGGTTGTCCGTAGGAAACGCTGAGTCCGTTTACATTAAGGAGTTCGATCAAAATCGGATAGTCTTACCACTCCGGTACCATCGGGAGGAATTTGTACGCTTCTGCTTCGTAATCGATTGCGGCAACGTAGGATTCGCGTCCGTTGGATACCATCAGGTAAGGAACGCGCAGCGGCCCGTTATAGTGAGTCGCCTGACGAAATACATCGGTACTCAGAGGAACCTGCGGTGCTTTACACTCGATCAGCAGAAAAGGACGCATGTGTTGGTCGAAGACCAGGATATCCGTACGACGTGGCTCCCCCCCAATAGTTACCCCCCTTTCGACAGTAATTCGGTTACGATTGTACCGCATATCCTGGATCAGGAAGTGGATGAGCAACTGACGGACGAATTCCTCGGGCTGCAGGACCAACCACTTGCGCCGAATTTCGCCCATCACCATTCTTCGGTTGCCTTCCATCCGTAGATTGAGGCGGGATGAAAATCGTTCCAGACGGAGGTCCAGCGGTTGGGGTTTACTCACGGTACGTGCGGGCTAGTTGTTGTAGCCTCGGGAACAGTCGGTCCAGGGTGTAGTTGAACGAATCGGCCTCCTCGCGCAACGTTGTGTTGACCCCCGACAATAATTGTGGATGGCTCAACCGTCGCTCCAGTCGCTCGAAGACCCGCGCCATGCCTTCCTGGCTGGTGTACATCTCCAGCCAGTCTCCCCGGGTCATCGCCTCAATATAACCGCCCACCCGGTCATTTACGTGGGGGCGAGCTACCAGAAGCCGGCGGTAAGCTTGTGCCTTCAAATCCTCAAATGGCACGGGACCCAGGCTATCCCAGTTCTGGTATAAAAAGTAATCGAAGGCGATATCGGAAACGACCGGAGCATAGCGGCCATGGCGGACCTTGAGCCTTGCGTTGAGAAGGCGCACGTCCGGGTCACGATCCGTGCGTGCATCGATAGCCCGGTGAAACAGGACGCCCCGCTGAATGCCCATGGGAAGCGCCGCCAGTTCGCGTCCACGGATGAAGTCTCCCACAAAATTGCCCACTTGCAAGTCGGCGTCGAAGTGCGACAGCGTGAGGTGGGCCAGGAAATTCAATTTTCCTCCAGTTGGCGTTTGAAGTAGGAGTAAGTATCCATCTGGGCACGGAAATGGCCCTCCCCCGGTAGCGTTTTGCGGTATTCGTTGAGCCGTTCCGTGCCGACCAAACGGGCTCGTTCGTTATCCCGCCACTGCATATCCATAATGCGCCGCAGCTCCAGCCGGATGAGATTATCATAGATCGGGGTGACGACCTCGACGCGCCGGTACAGGTTCCGGTTCATCCAGTCGGCGGAACCCATGTATACCTTCTCTGATCCGTTGTTTCCGAAGATGAAAATGCGGGCATGCTCCAGGAAGCGGTCGATGATGCTGATGATCTGAATATTTTCCCGCCGCGATGGGCGTAACCGGCAAATGCCGCGGACGATCATGCGCACCTCCACGCCGGCGCGGGCGGCCTCCCTGATCTTGCGGATCATCGTCTCTTCCTCCAGGCTGTTCATCTTCAGAAAGATGTAAGCGTGCCCGCCTGACTTGGCGATGGCGATCTCGCGGTCGATCAGTTTGAGGAACTCTTCCTCCATATTGAAGGGAGCGACCAACAGATGGTTGCAGCGCGGCAGAATTAACTTACCGCGCAGCAGATCGAATACACGCTCTACATCCTGGCCGATGCCCGGCCGGCTCGTGAGCAAAGCATGGTCGGTGTACAGTTTGGCGGTCTTCTCGTTGAAGTTGCCGGTACCAATGTAGCTGTAGTGGGATTCTTCCCCGGAAGCCGATCTGCGACGGATATGCAGGAGCTTGGTGTGCACCTTTACCGCCGGATAACTGTAGCGGACGTATGCGCCCGCCTCCTTCATTTGGTTGCCCCAGTAGAGGTTACTGGCCTCGTCGAAGCGCGCCTTAGCCTCTACGAAGGCCTCCACCTCCTTTCCCTTTTCCAGGGCGTACAGCAGGTTCGTGACCACCTTGGACTGCTTCGCCACCCGGTACAGCGTGATGCGGATCTTGTCCACCTCGGGGTGGTCTGCGGCTTCCCGGATCAGGTCGGGCACGTAGTCATACTTCTGGTAGGGGAAACTTAGCAGAACGTCCGTTGCCTGGATGGTTTCCAGCAAACTGTCCGCGGTCTCCAATTTCGGGTGAGGGAGTGGCGGCATGGGCGCGTAGGCCAGATGCTCGTGGTCCGGTGGCTGCGGAAAGGTGAAAAAGTCGTTGAAATTGTGGTAGCGCGCCCCGGGAATCATGTCGTACTTGGACAAATGAAGCACCTTCTTCAGTCGCTTCCGCATCCAGTTGGGCATATCCCCATCGTAGAGAAAGCGCGTGGGCAGTCCGACGTCGCGACTCGCCAGACTGTGCTCGATCTTCCGCAGCAGGTCGCCGTCGAACTCGTTATCGATGTACAACTCGGCGTCTCGGCTCAGCTTGAAGCAGTAACCGAAATCAACGTCCCGTTCCACGTAGCGGCTGAGATTGGCCCGGATGACGCTATCCAGGAAGATCACGTAGTAGCCATCCGGATCGCTTTCGGGGCTCGGTAAAACCAGGAAGCGGCCGCACTCCTCGACCGGCACGGGCACCAGGGCAATTTCTTCCTTCGCAATACCGTCCTTTTCCCGCAGGCAAACGGCGAGGCACAATTGCCCGTCCTCTAACCAGGGCAACTCCCGTTCCCCGTGGTCTACATCGTCGTTGGGTAACCAGTGCAGCGTGAGATGGGAGCGAATCTTTTCGTCAAAGTGTTTGGCAGCAAACTCCCGCTGATCGTCACTCATCTCGTCGGAATGGATCAGGTGGATGTTCTCCTCTGCGAGTTGGGGCAGAATTTCGTCGCGAAAGATGCGCCCGAATTCCTGCTGCTGTTGGTAGACAATGCGGCGAATGGCCTTCAGTTCCTTCTTGGGGCGAAAGTCGAAAAGCTGCCGCCGCTCCGTCTTCGGAAGTTTTTTAAACTGGCGCAGCGAGGAGACCCGAACCCGGTAGAATTCGTCCAGATTGGAACTGTAAATCGCCAGGAACCGGATCCGCTCGTAAAGGGGGACCCTCGGATCGGCGGCCTCCTGGAGGACGCGGGCGTTGAAGTCTAACCAGGAGGTGTCGCGTTTGACTAATTCGGTGGGCAAGATAGCGTGGGTTACACGGCCGGAACGCCGCGGGTTAGGCAGGGGTTTGCTACACGGGTCATATTAAAGATTAGTTAATAGACAGGCAATAGCGAGCGCGGCTTACGGAGGTCTGAACAAAGTCGGACGGGCTAACTTACATCCCAGTATAAAACGGACGTATGCGACTGATGCAACACAAGCGGGAGGCCTACTGGTTCTACCGCTATTTATCCAACTTCTACGACAAGCTGGTCAATCCCCTCTTCTGGACGGAGCCCATGCGGGAAAAATCTCTCGACATGATTGACTGGTCCGGAGCGGATAACCTGAAAGTCATCGATGTAGGTTCGGGTACCGGCTTTACGACCGAAGGCATCACGCACCGCGTTCCGGCAAAGAACATTATCTGCGTCGACCAGAGCCCAGAGCAAATGGAACGGGCCATGGTTAAGCCAGCCCTGAACGACTGTCGCTTCCGCCTGGGGGATGCCGAGCACCTCCCCTTCCCGGACGATACCTTCGACCGCTATGTCTCGGCCGGCTCCATCGAGTACTGGCCCGATCCGCAGCAGGGCGTGTACGAATCCTACCGCGTCATCAAGGAAGGCGGCCAGGCCCTGCTGATCGGCCCCATCGAGCCGGTGAACCCCATCAGCAAGTTTATCGCTAACGCCTGGATGCTCTTCCCACCGGAGAGTGACTACCATCACTACTACGAGCAGGCCGGCTTTACCGAGATCCGGTATACCTACGTGCGTCCGCACTGGCAGGACAACGAACGCTACGGTATCGCCATCGTGGGTACGAAGCCCAGTCCCGGCCGTAGCCCCGGCGCCCCTGGTCGCGTGAGCCGCTCGCTGGTCGAGGCCGACCCGGAAGGCGGATGGTTGGGTCGCAATCTCTTACTCACCGGCCGCTTGCTGGCCGGATCGGTCGCCGGCTTTCTCTTCATTCCCATGGCGCTGCTCGCCCACGCCACCGCCCCCCTGCGCGGGGTGGAAGCGGAACACCATCAGCCCCTGAATCGCGAGCAGAAGGCCGTGCTGTACGGCCTGGGTGCCGTCGCCACCTTCTTCGTACTGCGGGCCCTATTCCGGAAACGGTAAGCATGAGTATACTGAATCATCGGATCCGGGACTTTTACGACCGGTCCACCCCCCTCTGGCTGGATACCTGGGGCGAACAAATGCACCACGGCTACTACGGTCCCGACGGTCGACGAAAGGTAGACCACCGACAGGCCCAGATCGATATGATCGAGGCCCTGCTGGAATGGGGGATGGCCCCCGATAAAGGCGTTGACCGCTTTCTCGATGCCGGATGCGGAGTAGGGGGTAGCAGCCGTTATCTGGCCGAAAAGTACGCCGGTGCCGAAGGGATCGGGGTCACCCTGAGCCCTATCCAGGCCCACCGCGGTAACGGATATAATCGGCAGGCCGGCCTTTCCGACCGCCTGAACATCATCGCCAAAGACGTCTACGAACTGACGCCGGAAAACGCCGGCCAGTTCGACCTGATCTGGAGCATGGAATCCGCGGAACACATGGCCGATAAGGAAGGGCTCTTTCGTCTCTTCCACCATCTTCTGCGTCCCGGCGGACGCCTCCTGATGGCAACGTGGTGTCACCGCCCGGAGCCGCCCGATCTGCTGCCCTCCGAACAGTATACCCTCAAAAAGATCTGCGATCTCTACCACCTGCCGCCCATGGTGAGCATACCGGAACTGGAAGCGGCCGCCAACCGCGCGGGACTGCAGAAGGTCCGGACGGACGACTGGTCGCCCGCAGTAGAACCCTTCTGGGGGGCAGTGATCCGCAGCGGCCTCGATCCACGTAACTGGCCCGGGCTCGTCAAGGCCGGCATAGGCACGATCAAGGGGGCGTGGGCCATGCGGTACATGCGTCGGGGCTACTCCTCCGGCACCGTGCGATACGCCGTACTGAGCGCCGGAAAGTAGACTAGACTACACCGCCTCGATCAATTCGCGGGCGTTCTTCAATGCGGATTCGCTCGGCGGGTTCTGGCTGAGCATCGTGGCAATGGCCCGCACCCGTTCGTCACCGTCCAGCTCGCGCACCCGGGTAATCGTGCGATCCGCGTCCTGTTTGTCCGTTTTGTACACAAAATAGTGCCGGTGTGCCCGGCTGGCCACCTGCGGGGAGTGGGTGATGACCACGACCTGATGGTGGCGGCTCAGATCGGTGAGGATACGCCCCATCTTCTGCGCCACGTCGCCACTTACCCCGGAGTCGATCTCATCGAAAATGAGCGTGGGCAGTTCCATGGCCGATGCCACCAAACTTTTCGTGACCAACGCCAAGCGTGACATCTCCCCACCGGATGCAGCATCCTTGATGGACTGGAGCTTACCGCCTTTGTTAGCCGAAAACAGGAACTGCACTTCGTCCAGGCCATGTGGCCCGGGTTGCTCCAGAGGCACGAAATCCACGCGCAGCCGAGCGTTTTGCATACTCAGATCGGCCAGTTGCTTCTGCACATTCGTGGCGAACTGGGGAGCGACTTTCTCCCTACCCTTGCGGAGTTGCGCGCCCTGTTCCTGCAGGGACTTTAGTAACTCTTTTTCGGTCCGTTCGAGCTTACTGATCTTGCCGCCCAGGTCGGAGAAATGGCCGAGCCGGTCGGAGAGGTCCTGGTAGATCGCGAGCAGCTCCGTGTTATCCTTTACGGCGTGTTTCGTATGAAGACGGTATAACAGATTCAGTCGCTCCTCGATCTCGTTGAGCCGCTCGGGATTGACCTCGGTTTCCTCTCCGAAGGCTTCCAGATCGCCGGCGACCTCATCGAGTTCAAGGCGGAGACTTTCGAAACGCTCGCTGATGGCCCGGAGCTGCGGATCCCCGGCGGCAAGCGGTTGGAGCTTGACGGTGATGGCCAACAGGCGATCGGTCACGGCGTCATCGCCCTCGCTCAGAAAGTGGAAAGCGCCCGACGTGATCTGCTTAATCTCGTCGGCATTGCTCAACCGGTGCTGTTCGGCTTCCAGGTCTTCCTGTTCGTTCTCCCGCAGTTCGGCGGCTTCCAGTTCATTTACCTGAAACTCGAGAAACTCCTGCTCGCGCGTGGCCTGGGCCTGCTCTTCCCGGAGTTTGCGCAGCTGCTTGCGGGTATCGAGCAGTGTACTGAAATCCTTGCGGTAGCTGCTTACCGCTTTCTGCTGAGAGGCCAGCGCGTCGAGCAGTTCCAGTTGGAAGTCGCTGTTGTTGATGTAGAGCGTATCAAACTGCTGGTGGAGATCGATCAGCGTGGCTCCCAGTTGTTGGAGAAGTTTCAGGTTGGCGGGCGTATCGTTGACGAAGGCCCGGCTTTTACCGGACGGGGTGATCTCCCGGCGAATGATAAGTTCCGACTCGTAGTCCAGGTCGTTTTGCTCGAACCACGATTGCAGACTGTAGGCCGCGATGTCGAACCGGCCTTCGATGATGCACTTCTGGCTATCGTCGAAGAGGGTCTTAGTGTCCGCTCGACCGCCGAGGATCAGGTTCAACGCACCCAGCACGATGGACTTACCGGCACCAGTTTCACCGGTGATGATGCTCAGCCCGTCCGCGAAATCAAGGGTCAGCTCCTCGATGATGGCGTAATTACTGATGTGCAGCCGTTTGATCATAGACGTATTTGTTGGAAAAGCACAAATTTACAACTCTTTTAGTGCCCTTCGAAATGATGTTTTCCTTAAATTCACGGTGCATTCATTCACCTTAAGCGTAACATATGAACTGGTGGTTGTTCCCGGTAGTCGGGCTTATTCCCCTTTTCGTCGGGGCAATCTACTACAATGAGCGCGTGGTCGGCGGACTATGGATGCGCGCCACCGGCCTGGACGCCGAACGATTGCAACGCGGCAATATGCTGGTCATCTATGGAATGGCCTACCTGTTCAGCGTGCTGCTATCGGTCCTGTTATCCTCCTTCGTCATTCACCAAATGGCCATTGGCGGACTGTTATCGGAGGCACCGGGCTGGGGCGACGGAAACAGTGCCCTGATGCAGCAACTGGCCGAGCTCGACCAACAATACGGATTGCTCACCAAGCACCGGACGTTCGGGCACGGTGCACTTCATGGCGGCCTGACGGCATTAGTATTTGTCTCTCCGATCCTCGCCATTAATGCGCTGTTTGAAAGGCGGCGCTGGAATTACGTCCTGATCCACGTTGGCTACTGGACGATCACCCTCGCGCTGATGGGTGGTGTTCTTTGCCAGTACCTGAAAGTGTTTTAAGGGTAGTCCTTGGATTCACGGCAAAATACTCCATGGCATTATACCCGCTCGCAGCGATTGGGGTTACTGACCCTTTTACTCTTCATAGCCGGTGCTTACGGACTGTCGAAGTGGTTGAGCAGGCCGCCACGTCCCGCCTACTTATCCGACGACAGCGAGCTGTTTGCCGCCGCGGATAAGATGCGGTCCGCCATGGCGACGGATGAAGTGAGCGACATATCCAAGGAGGAAGCTTTCCCCTTCGACCCGAATACGGTCACCGAGGCCGACCTCCAACGACTGGGCCTGAGCGCCAAACAGGCGACGGCCTTCGTTCGGTACCGGGAAAAGGTGAAGTTTCGGCAGCCCCGGGATTTGAACCGCCTCCGCGTTTTGCGACCCGAGCAAGCGCGTAAGCTGATTTCATGGGCACGTATCGCTCCCCAACCACGAGCCGTACCGGAGACCTACGCGAAAGCCCCGGAAGTAACCAGCCAGCGATTCTCCTTCGATCCGAATACCCTACCCTACGATAGCCTGCTGCTGCTCGGCCTCACGGAACGGGAAGCCCGCGCATTGGTGAAATACCGCAGCTATCGCCCGGTAACCTTTCGTAAGCCGGAAGACCTGCGTCGGGTGAGCGCTCTCGACAGTAGTAAGGTGCAAGGGCTGATGGATTTAATCAACCTTCCCGTGCCGGAAGAAAGCGCTTTACCTGCGCCCCGCCGCCCGGAATCTGCGGAAAGTCCGTCCCGCGTGGACATCAATCGGGCATCGGCCACGGACTGGCAGCAACTCCCCGGCATCGGTGCCTACCGGGCCAAAAGTATCGTGGCTTACCGCGAGCGACTGGGCGGCTTTGCGGCCACCGAACAGGTGGGTGAAACGTACGGATTACCGGACAGCACGTTTCGGGCGATGCTCCCCTACCTCGAAGTTAGTCCGGTGACCCGTCCGCTGTTCATCAACCAAGCCGATGCCTCTACCCTGGCTGCCCATCCTTATTTGCCGCGGCGGACGGCTACGATTATCGTCCGCTACCGAGAGAACCACGGGCCCTACCGATCGGCCGAGGACCTGAAAAAAGTGCGGGCGGTCTCCACCGAAACGCTGGACAAGCTGTTGCCCTACCTCAACTTCGCATTATGAACCACCTTTTCGACCTCATCGGCAACACCCCACTCGTCGACCTCAGTCCGCTCGTGGACCGGCCCGGTATCAAGCTCTACGGCAAGCTGGAGGGGCAAAATCCGGGGGGCTCGGTGAAGGATCGAGCCGCCTTTAGTATGGTGCAGGGCGCGCTGGCCGCCGGTCGGCTCGAAGGCGGTAAGCGCATCGTGGAAGCCACCAGCGGCAACACCGGTATCGCTATCGCCATGATCGCCGCCGCGCTGCACGTGCCCGTTACCCTCATCATGCCGGAAAACAGCACCGAGGAACGGGTGAAAACCATGAAGGCCTACGGCGCGGAAGTCATCCTGACCCCCGCCGACCGAACCATCGAGTACAGCCGTGAATTGGCGCAGGAGATGGAAGACAGCGGCCAGTACGTGCAGCTAAATCAGTTCTCTAACAAAGACAACTGGAAGGCCCACTACCGCACCACCGGCCCGGAAATATGGCGAGACACCGACGGACAAGTCACTCATTTCGTGAGTAGTATGGGCACCACCGGAACCATTACCGGAACCGGTAAATACCTCCACGAGCAGTCGGGAAGCATCCAGATCGTCGGCGTGCAACCGACGGACGGCAGCAGCATCCCGGGTATCCGGCGCTGGTCGCCCGAGTTCGTGCCGGCCATCTACGACGCCAGCCAGGTAGACCAGAAGATCGACGTCAGCGAAGAAGAATCGGTAGCTATGATGCACCGCCTGGCCAGGGAGTGCGGTGTCTTCGCCGGGGTAAGCAGCGGCGGGGCAACGGCGGCATCCCTTAAGCTCGCCGCGGAACTGGAGGAAGGACTCATCGTGTGCATCATCTGCGACCGCGGAGACCGCTACCTGTCTACTCTGTAAGCGCTTCGTCGAGCACCCACGGCTTTCGGGAGAGCCAGCGCCACTCGATGGTGGACAGATCGACTTCCGGATCGATAAAGGGGCCACGCTGCCGGCCGTTCAGCCGCACGCGAAAGTGACCGTACACAGCTACGGGCTCGGCGTACTGGTCGCGGATGTGGTGGGCATACTGCAGGATCATGTCGGGGTGGGTCACCATCTTACGGTACTGCCGGGCATCGAGAATGTCTCTTGGCGTAACGTTGTACCGTTCGCCGCCGGGCGTGACCACCGTGTAGTACCCGGTTCCCTGCTTGGAACGCAGCATCATCCGCCAACTGTAGCGGTGTCCCTCTTCGGTCCAGTTCACATCCCCCTGGAAGAGGTAATTCCGGAGCGGCAGGAAGACGTGGAGCGCGACCAATAAAAGGAGGGCGGCGGGGCGCGGGTAATAAAGCTTATCGGGCGAGACGGGCCGATCCAGAAGCGACTGCCATTTCCCCCGCCAACGGGCGACCATACTTGACCGCCGAGCTAGCCACACGACGAATTGGCGCGGCCAGTCCGGCTCGAAGAACAGGCTCGTCAGCACCAGGGAGAGGTACGGAAAAATGCCGATGTTGAAAATCAGGTGGTTCGTCGCGTGGAAGAAGAGCAAAAGCCCCAACGCTACCCAACGCCACCGTCGGTGCAGCAACAGGAAGGGAGAAAGCAGATCTAAAAGCATACCGCCCCAGGCCATGACGTAGGCCGTCGCTTTTTCGGCGAATAGCGGACCGAGGATCGGCATATTGCTGCGGCCCTGCAACCACAAATGAAGCGGCGAAGCCCGGACAAGCCAGTCATAATTGATCTTATTGATGCCACCGAAGAAGTAAACCAGCCCCATCAGCAGGGGGAAAATGTACACGCTCCACCGGGGCGCTACGGGCGACCACTGCGTCGGATCGCGCCGCACGTCCAGCGACCATTCCCGCCAGGCCGGCGTAAATACCAGCAGCCATACCAACCAGGTGAAGAGGTAGGCATGATTCAGGTAATGCGCCTTTTCGAGGAGGAAGAGATAGGTAAAGCATAAAGCGAAAAAGGGGGCCGTAATCCGGAACCGCCACCCCACCGCCACGGCTATGCCCGCCATGAAACCCACGATGAAGAAGATGCTCAGGAACGGTTCCGGTAACGGGTGCACCCACTCGAAGCCATAGTAGCGGAAGGTGAAGCCGGAGAAGCTATCGTGGATCCAGTGGTAGTAGATGCCGTTGCCCAGGATGTCGCCGGCGCCCAGCAAACCGAGCGCGATGCGCAGCCACACGAGGGTGTAGATGGGCACGGTGGTGCGGGTGGTGAAGTCGCTGCGGAGACTGGGTAGGCGCATGGGCGGCGAATTTACGGTGGTTTGGTTGGGAGTGGCTCTATGGGATTATTGAGGAAATTTTGGATGAGTAATTAGCACGCATGGCCTGGCGGCCGGTTGGTGGTGGTTTGGCTCGCCGGCGGCTCGGTTTTTTTGAAACACAGATTGCACAGATCGCTGCGCTAGGGCACGAATTTGACAAGGATTTTTGGCGGAGCTGCGCACCTCTCCGCTGGTACTTGGTGCTGCTGATGCGTAAGCCGTTAATTGCCCGCGAACGCGGACGATTTAGCCCCTTTAGGGAATGGGCCTACGGCCAGAGAGTGCTGGACCGATTAATGGGCTCATCACTACAGATTTCCCGAAATAAAAAAGAGTTAATTGCTACAGGTGCCGCTCCGCGTGGTAGCTGCTGCGAACCAGGGGACCGCTTTCCACAAAGTCGAATCCCTTCGACATGCCCAGTGCTTTGTAGTGGGCGAAGGTATCCGGGGTTACGAAGCTGTCGACGGCCAGGTGCATGGCGGTGGGCTGGAGGTACTGGCCGATGGTGACGACGTCGACACCGCACTCGGCGAGGTCGTCCAGGATGCGTTCCACCTGGTCTTCGGTTTCGCCGAGACCGACCATAAAGCCGGTTTTGGTGCGCTTGCCGGCGTCTTTGATGCGCTTGAGTTCTTCGAGGCTGCGCTTATAGCGACCCTGGGGGCGAACCTTGCGGTAGAGTTCCTCGACGGTTTCCATATTGTGGCTGACCACCTCCTGGCCGCCGTCGATCATGCGGTCGAGGGCATCCCAGTTGCCGCGGACGTCGGGGATGAGGGTTTCGATGGTGACCTGGGGGGTGCGCTCCTTGATCTGGCGAACGGTCTGGTACCAGATTTCGGCGCCGCGGTCTTTGAGTTCGTCGCGGTTGACGGAGGTGAGCACGGCGTGCTTCACCTGCATCAGATCGATGGCTTCGGCTACGCGGCGGGGTTCGTCTTCGTCGTACTCGGTGGGCCGACCGGTCTTGACGGCGCAGAAGCTGCAGGAGCGGGTGCAGACGTTGCCGAGGATCATGAAGGTGGCGGTACCGGCACCCCAGCACTCGCCCATATTGGGGCAGTTGCCGCTCTGGCAGATGGTGTGCAGTTGGTATTCGTCGACCAGCTTACGGACCCGCTTGTAATCGGGACCGATGGGCAGCTTGACGCGCAGCCAGTCGGGCTTGCGTTGACGTTCGGGACGAGCGGGTGCTACGGGTAGATCGATCATATTCTAATTACAAAGCTAGCCCAAATTGGTTGTTCGTCGAAAAACATTCGCCCTTCCTGGTCGGACCGTTACATTTGGGCACTATGGATTTTATGGAAAATATTCGCGTGGCGCTGGGCAGCGTTACCGCCAACTGGCTACGCGCCCTGCTGACTACGCTCATCATCGCGGTGGGTATTATGGCGCTCGTCGGCATTCTGACGGCGATCGACGCGGCGATCTACTCTCTCTCGTCCAACCTGTCGAGCCTCGGCGCCAACACCTTCGAAGTCGAGCGCAAACGGGAAACCACCCGGACCAGCGGCGGCGGGCGGACCGACAAGCGCGCGGAACCCTTTTCCTTCGCCCAGGCTACGGACTTCGCGGAGAGCTACGCTTTCCCCGCCGACGTGAGCGTCAGCTTCGCCGCCCGGGGCGCGACCACCGTGACTTTCGAGGACCGGGAAACCAATCCCAACGTCAGCATGTACGGAATTACGCCTAACTACCTGACCAGCAAGGGATTTGAAATCGAGGCCGGCCGCAACTTCACCGACCGGGAGGCCCGCGAGGGCGGGAACATTATTATCCTGGCCTACGACCTCGTTGAGGATCTCTTTAACGGGAACGACGCATTTGCCGTCGGCCAGGAAATTACCGCCGCCGGTACCCGCTACACCGTGGTTGGCACGCTGAAGAGTAAGGGGGCCAGTATGACGAGTAACGACAAGCGCGTCCTGATCCCCCTGCAAACGGCCAAGCGCTTTTATGCTTCCAATCAGACCAATTACGATATCCTGGTAGCCGTTCGTGACCCAACGGCCATCGACGCCGCCATGGCCGAGGCCACCCTTACCCTACGCCGGGTACGCGGATTACGGGCCGGGCAGGAGAACGACTTTGAGGTAGAAAACAGTTCCGATCTGGTGAGCATCATCAAGGAGAACACGGTTACGCTTCGCCTGGCCGCGGTGAGCATCGGCCTGATGACGCTACTGGGGGCCGCCATCGGTTTGATGAACATCATGCTTGTTTCGGTGACGGAGCGCACCCGCGAGATTGGTGTCCGTAAAGCACTGGGCGCAACCAAGCGTAATATCCTCCTTCAATTCCTGATCGAGGCGGTGGTGATCTGCCAGCTGGGTGGTTTTCTCGGCATTCTGTTGGGTGTGGCCGCCGGCAACGTCGTGGCCCTGTTAGCGGGAGGTGCCTTCATCGTACCCTGGCTCTGGATCGGGCTGGCCCTGGTGATCTGTACATTCGTAGGGCTGCTTTCGGGCCTTTATCCGGCGCTCCGGGCGGCGGCGTTGGATCCGATCGAGTCGCTGCGGTATGAGTAAGGGGGTTGCCCTCTCCCCCGACCCCTCTCCGGGGGAGAGGGGGGATTAAACTCGGTATGGCTTTTAGGATCTGCCGTTGTTTTTTGGCGGCGGGAACGCTTATGCGATAGTCGTTCTGAGAGCGGTGTTCTTTTTATCGGAGGGGATGCGTTTCCGGCCTCTCCCCCGACTCCTCTCCGGGGGAGAGGGGGGATTACACTAGGTGTGGCTTTTAGGATCTGCCGTTGTTTTTTGGCGGCGGGAACGCTTATGCGGTAGTCGTTCTGAGAGGGGGGGCTTTTTATCGGAGGTGATGCTTCTCCGCCCTCTCCCCCGACCCCTCTCCGGGGGAGAGGGGGGATTACGCTAGGTGTGACTTATAGGATCTGTCTATGTTTTTTGGCGGCGGGAACGCTTAGGCGATAGTCGTTCTGAGAGCGGTGTTCTTTTTATCGGAGGGGATGCGTTTCCGGCCTCTCCCCCGACCCCTCTCCGGGGGAGAGGGGGGATTAGGGCCGGTAGCCTATCCATGAGACGGGGTAACAGTCGCTTGTTGGTTAGACCAAGGGGAAGATGTAAGAGCGGTAAAACCGCTTATCTTCCGGCCATGCCGAATCAGGTGAGCTATCGCGTGTATGATTTCCTGAAGGAGATTGCGCCCTTCAGTTATTTGGAGCAGGAGGCCCTGCTGCAGGTTGCCGGACGGGTAGAAGTACGGTACCAGCCGCCGGGGACGGTAGTTTTCCGGCCGGGAGAGCCACCGCGGGATCGCTTTTTCGTGGTCAAGGAGGGGGCTATCGAACTGTTCAGCGAGGACGCCGAGGGGAACGAGTTGCTGGTCGAACGCTGCGGGGAACGGGACATCTTCGGTATCCGTCCGCTGCTCGCCAATGACAACTACATATTTCTGGCGCGTGCGGCCGAAGAGAGTTTGCTTTATGCGGTCAACAGCGAGGGCTTTCGGGAACTGATTAAGGAGTATCCTCGGGTGCTGGAGTACCTGGCGACCAGTATGGCCGGAAGCAGCCGGTACGCGCTGGAGTACCGAGCGGCCCACCGACAGGAGCGCATACCCCCGGAAGAGCCGCCCGACCTGCCGGCGCTGCAGTCGATCCATCAGTCCCGTGAGCCGGTCGTTTGCCGGGCCAACGAGACGATCATCGACGCCGCTAAGCAGATGACGGAAATGAATGTCGGTTCGGTGGTGGTGGTCAATGATGAGCGCTGGCCCATCGGCATCGTAACAGACCGCGACTTGCGGCGCAGCGTGGCCACGGGCATGGTAAGCCGGAAAGCGCCGGTTTTCACTATCATGTCCAGTCCGGTGCTCTGCATCGAGCGAAAGGCTACGGTCACGGAAATACAGATCGAAATGATCCGCTCCGGCTACCACCACCTGGTGCAGACGGAAGATGGCAGCGATAAAAGCGCGGTGACCGGCGTAGTCAGCGAGCACGACCTGCTCCTGCTGCAGGGCAACAGCCCGGCCGTGATCATCCAGGAGATCAGCCGGGCTCGGACGACGGGCTACCTACGGGAACTGCGGGATCGCGCCGAGCGGCTCCTCGCCAGCTACATCGAAAAGGAGGTGGCCATCGGGTACATCACGGCCGTGATGACGCAGATCAACGACGAGATCATCCGCAAGTGCATCAAACTCGGTCTGGCCAGTATGCAGGCGGAGGGCCACGGTAATCCGCCGGCGCTCTTCGACTGGCTGGCGCTCGGAAGCCAGGGGCGTGGCGAGCAACTACTGCGCACGGATCAGGACAACGCCCTCATCTTCGAGGATGTAGCCGCCAACCGCTATAATACGGTCAAGGGGTATTTTCTTAAGCTGTCGGATTACGTCACCGAATACCTCAACGAGGTCGGATTCGACTACTGCGACGGCGACATGATGGCCAGTAACCCCAAGTGGTGCCTCAGCGTAAGCAAATGGAAA
Source organism: Lewinella sp. IMCC34191 (assembly GCF_003390935.1). Classification (GTDB taxonomy): domain Bacteria; phylum Bacteroidota; class Bacteroidia; order Chitinophagales; family Saprospiraceae; genus Neolewinella. The sequence continues at coordinate 1,135,362 of NZ_QNQZ01000001.1, forward strand.
GAGCAGTTCACCACCTGGATGATAGAAACCACTCCGGAAAACATGCTCAATACCTCCATTTTCTTCGATTACCGCGGAGTCTGGGGCGACGGCAGTCTGCCCGATAAGCTATCCCAGCACATCTTCGGAGAGATGGAATTCAAGAATACCCGCTTCCTGGCTAGCCTGGCCAGTGCGGCACTGCAGAATCCAAGTCCGCTCACCTTCTTCCGCAACTTCGTGGTCGAACGCTCCGGCGAGCATAAAGACTTCTTCGATCTCAAGTCCCGCGCCATGCGCCCCCTCACCGACGCGGCCCGGGTGCTCATTCTCCAGGCCAAGCAGGGCAACATCAACAATACACTGCGGCGCTACGAAGCCCTGGCCAAGCTGGAACCGCAGAACGCGGAACTGTACCGCGAGGCCGCCAAGGCCCACGAAGTGCTCACCCGGCTGCGGGCCGAACTGGGCCTGAAGCGGGGTGACAACGGCCGCTTTGTCAAACCCTCGGAGCTCTCCCAGATCCACCGCCTGCTGCTACGCAACAGCTTTACGCCCGTCAAGGAGATCCAGCAACTCTTGGAAATCCGGTTCCAGCTCAATTATATCCGCTGATGGAAGACGGTTGGTTAGCACGCGTCCGGCAAAAGCTTACGGGCGGCAAGTCCCCGGCTCCCCGGGATACCTGGCCGGACTGGTACCGGACCTACCGGGAAGGCTACGCTCCCCTACCCCCTCCGGCGACGCCGCTGGACGAAATCTCGATCGTGGTACTCGATGCGGAAACCACCGGCCTGGACGTTCGCCGCGACCGCATCCTCAGTCTGGGTGCGCTGCGGGTAACCGGCAACAGCATCTCCCTGGCGGATAAATTCGAGGCCTACTTACCCGTTCCCGCCGGTTTCGATGCGTCGGGTTCGGTCAGCATCCACGGTATCATCCCCAACTCCACCCGGTACCACCACATGGACGAGCCCACGCTGCTCGCGTCCTTTCTCCAGTACGTAGGCAGTAATGTGATCGTCGGTCACCACATCAACTTCGACGTAGAGATGATCAACCGGAGCCTGCAGCGCCACGACGCCGAACCGCTCTGGAACACCGTCATCGACACCGCCGACCTGGCCCGTCGCCTGCGCCCCGCCGGCTACTGGACGCCGCCCCACGATTACAGTCTGGACGCCCTGGCCAAACGCTACAGTATCCCCTTATCCGACCGGCATACGGCACTTGGGGACTGCTACATTACGGCGGTGCTGTGGCTGAAGTTGCTGCGGCGGCTGGCGGTTAAGCTGGATGGGGATCTGGTTTTGGGAGATTTGGTGAAGGGATAGGTTGTTGGCTGGATTGGGTTTGCGCGAGGCCCTCCGTTCGCGGGCGAACTGCAGACCTCGCTGGGAGTAGCGTCCCTTCCAGGGCCGGGCCTTGGGGGTGAGCTTCCTTTTCCTAATACGATCTGCTCCTCCGTTCGGGGGCTTGTGCCGTTCGGCGATTGCACAGCCGCAGCTGTGGCAACGCCTATAAGCCCAGCCTACCGTACAACTCCGATGACGCAGTCACCGACTCCCGACTACCCCGTTGGCGAAGCCAACGACTCCTTACTTCCCCAGTCCTTTGCGGTGCTTCTTCTTGCCCTTTTTGAAGTTGGCGCGAGGCCATTCGCTCGCCGGGCTCGCTGCAGACCTCGCTTGGGGTAGCGTCCCTTCCAGGGCCGGTCCTTTGGGGGTGAGCTGCCTTTTCCTAATACGATGTTCTCCTGCCTTCGGTGGCTTGGGTCGTAAGGTGCTTGCACGGCCGAAGCCTGGGCAACGCCTCCCACGCCAGCCTCCCGTCCTACTCCGATGACGCGGTCACCGACTCCCGACTACCCCGTTGGCGAAGCCAACGACTCCTTACTTCCCCTGCCCTTTGCGGTGCTTCTTCTTGCCCTTTTTGAAGTTTGCGCGAGGCCATTCGCTCGCCGGGCTCGCTGCAGACCTCGCTTGGGGTAGCGTCCCTTCCAGGGCCGGTCCTTGGGGGTGAGCTGGTTTTCCTGATACGATGTTCTCCTGCCTTCGGTGGCTTGGGCCGTTCGGCGACTGCACAGCGGTGGCTTGAGCTACGCATACAGCGCCAGCCTACCGTACTACTCCGATGACGCAGTCATCGACTCCCGACTACCCCGTTGGCGAAGCCAACGACTCCTTATTTCCCCTGTCCCTTGCGGTGCTTCTTCTTGCCCTTTTTGAAGTTGGCGGGGCCGCTCTTGGAGAAGTCCTTGTACTTGTTGCGGGGGCCGGAATCGCTTGCGGGAACGTCACCGTCGTAGATGCTGAGGCGGAGGTCGTTGCCCTTGTCCTTCTTACCGTCCATGGCGGCGACGACGCGCTTGGCTTCGGTTTCGTCGACGTCGATGAAGGTGAGGTTGTTCTGGAGGTCGATCTTGCCGAGGTCGATCTTGCGACCGGGGATGTTGCGGTTGATCATACCGATGACCTGGGGAACGGTATAGCCCTGTTTGCGGCCGGCGGCCATGCAGAGGCGGGTGTAGCTGACGTTGGAGCGACGCTTGCGTTCGCGTTTCTCCCCGCGGTCATTGTCTTTGGGCGCTTCAATGCTGCGGCTGGCACCGACCTGCTTGCTGAAGTCGGCCAGGCTGAAGGCGACAAACTGCTGGATGAGATCGTCGCGTTCGAGGTCCTTCAGGCCTTTCACGATATCGGGCATGAGCGCGAAGAGTTGCTTGTCCTGCATCTCGGCCGTCTTGACCGAATCGACGAAGCGGAGCGCCCGCTGGCGGTACACTTCCTCCTGGGTGGGGATGGGCGCTTCCTCGAACTCGATCTTCCCGTAGCGTTCGATGTCGCGCAGTTTCCGCTGGTCGCGGCCGCTGACGATGGAGATAGCAATGCCTTCCTTTCCGGCGCGTCCGGTACGGCCACTGCGGTGGACGTAGACCTCGGGGGCATCGGGCAGGTTATAATTGATGACGTGGGTCAGGTCGGAAACGTCCAGACCGCGGGCGGCGACATCGGTGGCCACGAGGAGTTTGATGCGCCCCTTCCGGAAGCGCTTCATCACGTCGTCGCGTTGCGCCTGGCTCATATCCCCGTGCAGGGCATCGGCGGCGTGTCCGGCGAAGCGAAGGTCCTCGGCTACCCCATCGACCTCGCGGCGGGTCCGGCAGAAGATGACGGCATACATGTCGGGGTGTAGTTCCACGAGCAGCTTCAGCAGGCCAAAGCGGTGGGAAGACTTTACCTTATAATAAAGGTGGCTGATGTTGGAGTTACCCGCGTCCGTGTGATCGATGCTGATCTCGTACGGGTCGTTCATATAGTCGGTCGAGATCTTGCGGGCCTCCTTCGGCATGGTGGCCGAGAAGAGCAAGGTCTGCTTCTCCTTGGGGGTAGCATCGAGGATGCCGTTGAGCTCCTCCTGGAAGCCCATGTTGAGCATCTCGTCGGCCTCGTCGAGCACGACGCGCTTCAGTTGGTCCACAACCAGCTTTTTGCGGTTGATCAGATCCAGCGTCCGACCGGGGGTGCCGACAACGATCTTGGCACCATTCCGAATAGCCCGGATCTGGTCGCCAGCACTCGCGCCACCGTACACCGCGACGACGTCCACTCCCTTGCGGAAGCGGGCAAACTCGGTGAGGTCGCGGGAGATCTGCAGACAGAGCTCGCGGGTAGGACAAAGAATTAAAGCCTGCACGGCATCCAGGTCCTCATCGATCCCGTGAACGACCGGTAGGCCGAAGCCGGCGGTCTTGCCCGTACCCGTGCGCGCCAGGGCGATGAGGTCGCGATCGGAATCGAGAATGGCGGGGATGGTCTGCGCCTGAACGGGAGTGGGGGTAGTGAAGCCGAGTTGTGCTACGGCCTGTTTGACCTCTGCGCTGAGCGAGGTCTCATTGAAATTTTCCATTTCACCGGTATTTGAACGGGCGAAACGGCCTACTACATATTGCTGATTTCAAGCACCCGGCGTAGACTCCCAACCACCCGCGTGATTTAAGAAGCCGCAAAGGTACACAAATTTTTCGCGGCGGAGCGCAGGTAAAATGCAAATCATGTTGTTTAGGCCTTCATGAAATCCCTTTTGACCATCGGTTTGCTGCTGATCAGCAACGTCTTTATGGTAGTGGCCTGGTACGGTCATCTGAAATTCGCCGAGTGGAAGTGGTTCAGTAAACTGGGCCTGGTCTCGGTAGTCCTGCTCAGCTGGGGCATTGCCCTCTTCGAATATGCCTTCCAGGTACCGGCCAATAAAATCGGGTTCAGCGGCAACGGCGGTCCCTTTTCCCTGATCCAGTTAAAGGTATTGCAGGAGGTGATTACGCTGGTGGTGTTTGCCATCTTCACCTTGCTGGTCTTCAAGACGGAAACCTTCCGGCTCAACCACCTGATCTCCTTCGGGTGCCTGGTGCTGGCCGTGTACTTCATGTTTAAGAAGTAGGTGGCCTCAATATTCCCTGCGGTATGCTATTTTAGGCGGGTGGGTTCGCCCTGCGTTCAGATCGCCAGGCCCCCTACCCTTTTGTTTCGACGGATGGGGGGCGAAGCCGTTATATGGTGCGTTCGGCTCTCGGTAACCTTGTTATGGAATTCGCTTTACATGCACATGTTGTTGTATACACGTACAATGCCGACTACACGTCTATGTATGTATCCCGACACTTGCTGGCGTCGTATATTCAGCACCTGTGGCTCTGTACACGTTCATATAGTCGTACCTATGGTGTTGGTATGCGACATGCGTTTAGCTGTATGTTCGCTGCAATCATAACTACTAACAAACATTCATGGAATTACTTAAAGAGTTTCTAAATACACGTGATACGGATTATGCTTTGATGCTCAATGGAGAGTGGGGGAATGGAAAAACATATTTTGTAAAGAATGGCCTGAAGCAACTTATTGAGTCAACTTCGCTACCTGGACAAAGTGATTTAAAATATAAAGTCATATACGTTTCCCTCCACGGGGTGAGATCAATTAATGAAATAAGTACGCGATTGGCACTATCGTTCTACCAACTTCAACACAGTAGAGGCTTCAAGGCCATAGGTGGAATTTTAAATGCTGCTAGCGGACTTTTTAATGTCAATTTGGAAAAAATTGATCTATCAAGCCTGATGGAGTTTTCTAACGCATTCATCGTATTTGATGATTTGGAACGAGTATCTTCATCGGTCTTGGTAGCCGATGTTTTAGGATACATTAATTCAGAATTTGTCGAACACAATTATGTAAAGTGCCTCATTGTTTGTGACGAATCTCGTATAGGTAAGAATAAAGGCCAATATGATACTTCAGACTATGGAATCATAAAGGAAAAAATAATATATCAGACTTTTAAGTTAGAATCGTTAGATAATTCTATAAAAGGAAAAGTTATCGCAAGTATCATTGAATCCGATGAGATATTCTCTAGTGATTTAAATGACTTGATTATTGAAATAATCGGTCTAGCAAAGGAAGATAATTTACGTACTATTAAATTTTCATTGCACCTTCTTTCAGTCGCACTTAGAGCGTTCAAAATTCATTTTCAAAATGAATTTGATTCCTACAAACGGTGTATCGTAAATAACACAATTTCTTTAAGTATAGAATACAAACGAGGTGAATTGCCCGAAGATTTTGTTAACTATGGGGGCTTGGATAACGAAACAGTCATATTTTTTCAAAGACTTCCTCCAATTGAATCGGTGAATGAAGAGACTTCTGTGACAGAAGGAGCAAATCAACATAGTTTTGTTCACAAATATTACAAAAAATACGAGCTAGATGATAGAAAAGACTACGTGTTTTTAAAGTACGTTTATTACCTAATTATAAATGGGGTGGTTTCTGAGCAGCTCTTGGAAGATGATCATTCAAAGATGAGAAACCGCTTAGGCAATGAGCTGCTATCCAACGCAGAGAAGCACTATAACAATTTAATTAACTTTAGAACTACGTCAGATAATGACTTTGATACTGCATATAGAAATGTCCTGGGTGCTGTAGTTAAAGGAGAATATGAAATTCAAAGATATCCAAGTTTGCGACAGCTTTATCTTTACTTTGAGGAAATTGGAGTTAGTAAAAGTGATGAAGTTGATGTTGATCAATCCTTTCATATTGGGTTACAAATTAAACTGGCCGAAAGCATAGATTACGACAGACAGATATTGTTTGATTTAAGTGCAGCATCGCAGTCCGCATCGCATGAAGCAGTGAAATCTATATACGAATCTGTTATAAACGCATTTCAATATAAAAGAGATATTCTCCTAAAGGAGCTTTCAAATCAGACTCTAATCGAAATAAAAGCCAACAAAATCGATGAGGTTAAAATGAAAATCACCTCAGAATCATTTCCTCTTTACCTAAACCATTGGAATGCAGAGGAATTTGCTAATTCATTTGTTGATACCTCAAATTTATTTAAGCATGAGTTTATAGAGCATTTATCGAGGGTTTATAGCTTTCAACCAAGAATTTTACTAGATGAACAACCGCAGGCTTTCGAATTTTTAAAGTCCTTGCGTATAGAATTTGAAAAAATAGTTCAATCGGCACCCGGAAATTCTATTTCTTCATATCACATGCGAAGATTCTTAAGGTTACTCGATAAATTCAAATAAAATGCAGCGAACAACGCGCCAACGCCATTAAGTTAAGCCTACCGGCTGGCCCTTGGATGTCATGCTGGCCGTTAGTTTTCGCACGTTCGACAGCTAGGTCGTCCAACGCGTATCTTCATGGCATAGTAACCTCGTCCGGCCGTGAG
>NZ_QNQZ01000020.1 GCF_003390935.1 Lewinella sp. IMCC34191
TTTCCAAACTTTATATCGTGATTGAAAGTGCCGAACAGACCTTCCACCTTTATTCTTTTAAATTTCATTGCAGTTCGTAACTATTTAGTTTGTTTTCGCTGTAATATATGGTTAGTTGCGCAGAACGAGTGCCTACCCGACGGCCGCCTCCACCGGCAAACATTAAAGAGGCCGAGATTCATTCCGCCCTTTTTAAAGCAATGGTAGCACCCAAAGGCTCAACTAGCGGCTGTGCGTGGTAGGCGGTGTTGTACGCATTTTGTGATAATTTTATTTTAACCCTGGAACTATTACTTTTAATACTGGCTGAAGGCAGTCAGGTTTTCTCCACCACCTCGATTCAAATTTAAAAGTTTATGCAGCACGTGAAAGCAAGTCGGGATTATTCCATTGACGGTTTTTCTCGGTCCGTGACTATTCTTCGACCTAATATGTTTGTATGAATCCCAATCATCGTTCATATCAATTATTACATTAGCCACCCAGTGATCTTTTAAATTAAAATATACTATAATATAAATATATTGAACTAGCTCTTCCACTTGATTTTCAGACAGGAAATTCGAACAGTAATTTATTTTTAACCTGTATTCTTCTTTAAAAGATACAGGTATAGATGCAATATTGTATTCATTTATATACTTAGCTCTATCCTTTATATATTTACGCGATTTTATGAATGCGTTTATCTGATTGTTTTCTAAAGCTTCATCTAAAAAAAGCTGTATCGCATTGTGTTCTTCTTGGTTAAGTTCTAGAAACGCTTGAATTTGAAGAGTTACTTTTCGGTGTTCGTTATGAGCTTCCATCATAGCAAGCTCATTTTGATTCAGTTTTGATAGTTCTTCAATTTCACGCAGAATCTTCTGTTCGCGTTGAGCTTGATCCATCGTTGCCAATTCATCCTGGTCTAATGTAGAAAGCTCTTTAACTTCCAGTTGAATCTTCTGATCCTTAAAATGCTGATCCATCATTGCTAATTCATTCTGGTCGAGTTCTAAATATGCTTTGATGTCAAGCTGGTCTCTAATTGTCAGCTTTTTCATAGATAGGTATTGAATGTTGTTCTGAAAGTGATGTGTGACCACACAATTTAATAAAATTTGGAATTAAGGTTATTATTAATTGTGTACCAAAGACCTGGGTAACAGAAGTCAACCCACCTGGGTAACACTTTTTAAAATTACGATTAATATCACTGTTTTTCCTTTTCTGCGCCCGGGGCCTGGCTTCCTGGAGGCCGTAGGCCGGAAGGAAGCCAGGCCCCGGGCGCGCCAATTTTACTGTCGCCTGTTGCGCGCCTCCCGGTCCCGACTCCGCTGCGGAAAGTCGCGATCCGATACCAAACGGTAGTAGCGCCCGCTTTCGATCTGCTCGCCCAGTTCGAAGAAGCCCAGGCACACCCGTCGGTAGTAGACTTCGTACACCAGCTCGCTGATCTGCTTGATGCCGACCCACTTATCGCGCAGTCCCCGGCTGACCATGATCCACTCGTCGTGGCCCCAGCGCACGGCTCCCCCCTTCAGTACCCTACGGACTGACACGGTCTCATCGTACTCCGGGGGCTTTACCCGCTCGGTGTACGGAACTGGCGAGGTCGTGTACACTTCCGAGGGGTACCGTCGATTTAGGCTATCGTGCGGCCGTTGGTGGTTGTAAAAGTCCACGAACTCGTTCAGTAACCGGTTCTGACCGCGTAGGTCCCGGGCCGGGGACCTGCAGCAGTACTTCTTCAGATCCCGGTGCATCCGCTCGTGCCGTCCGTTCTGCCCCGGACACCCCGGATCGCTGAAGATCGGTTCGATGCCGTGGTCGATGAGCCAGTACGACAGCGTCCCAAACCCGCACGGACTCTGGATACTGGCAAAGCAGCCGCCATTGTCCGATAGCAACCGGGTGGGCTGACCGTACTCCCGGAAGACCTGCCGCAGCACCGTCTGTACGTTGCGGATCGTCTCACGGTAGTGGCCCTGGATCCGCAGCAGATACCGGCTATGCGAATCGCAGATCGTCAGCGGATGACAGCGTCGACGGTTACCCATCGGAAAGTGCCCCTTGTAGTCGATCGTCCACAGCTCATTATTCTGCTGCGGGTCGTTTTTTGTGTTGACCGGATAGGTGCGACGACGGGCTTTCCGCCGCTCCACCAAGCCCTGACGGACCAGTACGTTGTGAATGGTCGTCGAGCTGGGAACCGCCTCCGGTGCATACTCGCGCAGGAGCTCCGACCGGATCTTGCGGGCACCCAAGATAGCCCGCGGCGTCGGCCGGCGCAGGGCTACGATACGCCCCACCATGGCCTCATCAACCGTATTGGCCACCACCCGCGGGCGGCTGCTGCGGTCGTCCAGTCCGGCTTCGCCTAGTTCCCGATACCGCCTCACCCATTTATAGCCGGTCTTGCGGCTGATGTGGTACTTCTCGCAGATCGAGTTGAAGTAGTACTGATCGCTTAGGTAATCTAAAATGAAAGCTCTTTTCTGGTCCATACGGTTCACTTCTTCGAATGGCATAGCGGCTTTACCGCTAAAATCCGGGTTGAAAAAGTGTTACCCAGGTCTATTTACTTTTGTATACCAGGTCGCTTGACTGTACAATTAATTGCGTACAACGGTTCGTGTATGCGGCGTGGCGGCGTTTAGCCGACATGAACGACATACACATTGTTCCCTGCTGTTTTCTTTTTTTTATATCAATTTTTCTCTTATTTCAGGAGTTACATTCGGGTTTAACATTTTCTCTTTCCAATCCTTGATAAATTCAAATGCAACTTCATTTATCACTTCAATCTTAGGTATAATCTGTTCTATTACTTCTATATCAATCGAAGCTATTCCATGGGCTATATCTTTTCGGGTATCATAATTCTGGTCTATCCATAATTCTTGATTTGGGATTACTTTCCATTCTTGAATCTCACCCCAAACTGATTTGAAACATTCCCACATATGGCACTTTGAACCTCTATCATTGCAATTTGCTTTGTTAGGATTGTATTTACTTGTGATAGTTTCTATTGAATTCCAAAAAGCTAAAAATTTATCAAACGGGTCATCCGAACATAAACCCTTTCTATACCAACCTAATGCTCTTAAAAAAGTAGGTTCGGTCAAATTGTATAATCTTGCGTCTTTAAATGATTGCACCCATTCTTCATCTTCAATAATTCTTCTTACTTCCTCAGCTTTTGGACTTGATATTCGGTTTGCGGTGTAACTCAAATAAATTGGAAGATTTACAGAAAAACTTAAAGTATCAATTGCTTGACCAACAAAATACAAAGCAGCTTTCTTTGCGTAAATTAACTCATTTGAAAACGCTGTGGCAGTTATTTTAACTCCGTGTCTTCCATTCTTATTAATCTCAATGTTACTATACAATCTGTCATGATAATTTAACTCTTTTCTTTGACGAAAATTGATTACCCTGTTAATAGTAATAGGTCCGTAAACATCCAAATCAACATTCCAAGTTGGTAGCATTCTATTCTTTTTTAAAGCGTTCTTAATTCCAAATTACCTCACAAGCAAGATAGTTCCAAATCAGAAATTTGATTGTCAAACCTAAATTTCCATGATTAATCGAATAGATGTATTTATCTTCTTGCACGATTACCCAATCATTCACAAGTCCTTCATTTTCTTTAAACATCCTTTGAAATGCTCTACTTCCTATTTCGGGCAATAAGCCTTCATCATGAGAAAAATATTCAATTTGCTCATCTTCATTCATTAAGGTAATTGGTCTTATTGATACTGATGTCGGTTCATCTAATTGAAGTTCACTATTCTCATATGTCGCATGACCTCTTGCAAGTTTTAAAATCACATTTCTTACCCTTTTTTCCTCTGTTTTAAAATAAATCTGTCCTTCCTGTATAATCCTTGCTTTTTCTAATCTCGCCTTTAATTTTGGTTTTCGATTTAGTATGTCTTTGATTTTTTTTCTTTTCAATTTTTCTGGTTCTGTCGTTCCTCTTAAAATGCATTCAATTAAGCATGCAAAATATTCTTCATCCTTCGAGAAGTCTTGATTACATTTATCGCAAGCTGGTACAACAGGTAGATTTTCAGGAAATGGTTTATCCATAATTATCTTCGACGGAACGTGGTCTCTTGTTTCTGGTTTTCCGCCACAATAGATGCAGTAGCCTTCTAATCTCAAATCGCTGAATTTATTTATCTGTTTCATTTTTTTCTTAATAGCAGGGAACGGGGGCCTACCCGACGGCCGCCTTCATCAGCAAGTACTACGGGTAACAACCATCATTCTGGCCACTTCTAAAGCAATGTTAGCACTCAAAAGCTCAACCGGCGGCTGTGCGTGGTAGGCGGTGTTGTGTGCATTTTTAATTTTTAGGAGCGCCCAAGAAATCTAAATACTGACCAATCATCGAACGTTGAATATGGTAATTGCGCTTTAATGATTTGCTTCTTAAAGCATTTGTCTGTTCTAATGAATGATGTTTATATATTTGTCTGCTCATAAAACTATCCATATCGTTATTTTTTCTATTTGCTTTTCTAATCTTTGCTGAGCTACGATAATAGCAGGAGAATACTTTATGTAAAGCGTTCAAATGAAACACGTCCATGTGATCAAAGAAGACTTGCATTGACATCGTTATCGGACGCTTTATTTCTTTAAAGTTGGTGTCGAAAGATGAGGCGTCGAAGAACTCATTGACGATATCGGCCACCAAAGGAAAAGCGAACATACTGTTGGTATAAACAATAACAGGGTAAACTTCAATTTTCGATAAATTAATCCCTTTGGTGACAAAATCATCTTGAATGTACGGGTTACTATTTATTTCCTTTATATATTTTAGTATTTGGCCTATACCTCTAGCCTTTCCTTTCTCATTTTCTACCAGCCGATGCTTGAAGTATTGAGTTATTTCGTCGTAAGTAGAGTTCTCTACCAAGCTATCGCTGACTGATAAATCTTTAAACTCGATTATGTATATACGCTTATTGTCTCTGATGTAGCAATCTGGGCGAGAGGGTTTACTATCAAATAAAATTACCCTATGATTTTTATGAAGGGTTTGGTTTATAATTGGTTTAAACAAATAATTCTCGGCAAATTTATCTGAAACATAATGCGATTTAAAATGTACCCATCTCGAAACTTCTTTTGAAACACCTGACTTCTCATAAAAATCGTAAGGGACTGAATTCCCAATCGCGTCCATCAAGTATCGCCAAGACAATATGCAGATCCTATCGTCAGAAAGCTGAAAGAACGGGTGCTTTTTGAAGATCAGATATCGCCTAGACAATAGTTTCTGTATCGTTGATTTCTCGGGTGGCACTAACTTTTCTCGAAATACTTTTTCAGCGATACTGTTATTTGACAAGTGAAACACTGGCAGTGGGTAACCGTCACTATGATCGTAAAATAATTTAGCAGTTGCATTAAAGAAATTTGCTATCAACCACGATGAATCTACATTGTAGTGATGAAGGTAATTGGCATAACATTTAGGGAAAGCGTCTGCCATTGACTGTAAGAATGCATACGCATATACTGATTGATAAATAACGCCTACAGGCTGTCCAAATTCAAATTGTTTGATATAGCTTGGGTATGAAGTTCTATTAAAATTGAATGATCCATCTTCATTTAGTATGACTTTGCCATGAACACCAGACTCTATGTATTTTTGAACAAATTTTAGATATTTAATAAATACAATCACTTCATCAAGCCCGCCAATATTTTTTGATTCATCTTGTGGATTTTCTGCCCAGTCAACGAGCATTATCTTGATAAACTCTGTAATCATCCACTCTGAAAAAATTTCAATTTCGTGTTCGGAGTGCTTCTTCGCATGACTATATGCTGAAGATATAAGAGTACCTATTTCATCGCCCCATGATGCACATAGGTCCTTAAGTAATATTTCTTGATCTATTCCTTTGAAAACCTGGTATGAAAGTGTAGATAGAAACAATATTGATTTGCTCGGGGCAACAGAGTTCAATTGCTCGCTTGTCAAAGCTTCAGTGTTACCTAATAGCATTTTATATGTGAGTGGTAGTCTTACCATGTCGTTTTTGATTGCACACAACGGGTGCGCCACCGCAGGCCGGCTTCCACCAACCAACTCACGAATCACTAGCATTCTGTCCTAGTCGATGAAGCATTCTCGACATCTAAATGCTTTCCCGCCGGCTTGACGGTGGCGCGATGTTCTGTGCATCTAGATTCCTTCGATTAATGTATTTAAGTCATTATTGCCTATGTCGGCTTCTATTGAAATTTTCGCTTTTTTCATCAATTTTAAATCTGGTGAATAATATGTCCCAAGATTAGAATAATTATCTGAGTGAAAAAGTATAGTATTTACGTCGTCAAAATATTTGACCTTGTTGAGATTAGAATTTTTATCGTTTGTTAACTCTCTTACAGTTTTGAAAAGAAATCGTAATTTTACTTTTTTCTTAACAACCTCGGCGGTATTAAAGGCGGTGTAAACTTGGCCATCCCTACGATTTAATAGTGAGTTATTTCTAACTATCTCTAATACTTCCCTAGCAGGAGTAGCAGCTTTAAGTACTTTAATATAATTGAGTCTACTTTCAATCTTTAATCCAGAAGGAACAAACGTTAAAGGAAATTTATAAAATATATCCTCGTTATAGCCTTTGACGGCGTCAAATAATAAATCTACTTTGCTTATATTGTTTCCGTCACCTTTCAAGTCACCTTTTACCAAGTAAATTTTGTATCCAGCTGTCAGCCTATTTCTAAATTCAATTTGACGCTCAGATATCATATTTTGAGCCCAAAGTTCTTGATTTTTTTCAAAAATAGAAATACATTCATCAAGTGCCTTCAAATAAACCACGCGCTTGAATGTGACTTCATCAATAGCATAATATATTGTCATGAAATTACGCCAGTAGTAAAACTGTTCACTATCATAGATAGCTTCTAGAACAGCTTTACGTTCATCTGATTCATCTAGATAAACGAACTGGGCGGCAAAATATTCCTGAATGGATTTATGGGCCCACTTAATGTAAACTCCATCCCTAGTCAACAACGGAACTGATTGTAGCAAATCTTCTAAAAAGACTGACTCTTTAAAAGGAAGTTTAGTGTATACTTTTGTCTCCTTAATAAACTTTAATATTTGATCTTTATCGAATTCTGTTCTTTTTGACCTGAGAGTATAAAAACCTAAATGCCTGACAGCCCTGTGGAATTCATCAATATCTAGACCAGTCTTTTTCTCCCTTGTAAACGCATCGCCTTTCGAGAGATCATGCATTTCAAATAATGCATCATAAACTTGTCTGTAAAATAGATGCTTTTTGAACGGAATTGTATTCTTGTAGTCAAAAGCTGTGAATAATAGTGAAGTCAATAGTGGATTCTCTAGAAATTCGCTAATTTCTCTAACCTCAGGAGACTCTAATTTTTCAATTAACTTGTTAGCTATTTTTTGTGATATATCGTACTTTTTTAATAGGCTGTATGCTTTCTCCCTAGTTAGGGGACTGATTGATAATTTCAAAAATGACCCAAAACTGTTAATTGTTGGCTCATCTCTTGAAGCCATGATAAAAACGTTCTTTGGAGCCTTATAAACAAATCGATCGATTTCATTAATCACAAATTCTTTATCTGATAAGGGCACCTCATCGAGTCCATCAAATAAGAGAACAAAATTACCTTGCTCAATTAAGCTTTCTATAAAAGAAGAATTAATTTCATTAAATATAGAATTGAGCTGGTTCGAGATCTCTTTTAAAATAGGATTGTCATTATTAATGCGGCGTAGTTCAATCAAAATTGGCACGCCAAATTTACCTTTTATTATGCTTGTAAATATTTTCTTCATCACTGTTGACTTTCCCATACCCGCATTGTCAACTATAATTATTTTTTTGTTCTTTAAGAAGAAGCTATAATCGAAATCGTCCTCAATGGTAAACTTTAATTCTGCTTTATTGATTAAAGTTAACGGCTCATAAATGTCATCAAGTAGTCTGACATTATTTCTTAATGAAATAGTGTTTATCACAGAGTACTGCTTGTAAGAATCTTTGAGATATTGTTTAAAATTGTTTGATATTATGTGACTTATCCTTTCTCCTTGAAGTCGGACTTTATGGTCTAACTTTGCTAATCTGGGTTCTATAAAAATTTTGACAATACTATCAGTTATTGGCGAAATTATCGCGGCAATTGATTGAATCATTTCGATGTTAGCCATTTCTATAGTTTTAATCGGTCAACCTTGGCTAAGTTAGTACTTATTGCACAGAACGATTGCATCAGCGCCGTGCGCCCCTCAAAAGGGCGCATGGACGTCTGATGCGGTGTTGGGCGCCGTACAGTGGTGTTTTTATTTTTTTATTCTTTGTAGTGCGGAATCTCTAAATGATCCCGCT
>NZ_QNQZ01000021.1 GCF_003390935.1 Lewinella sp. IMCC34191
GGCCGGACGAGGTTACTATGCCATGAAGATACGCGTTGGACGACCTAGCTGTCGAACGTGCGAAAACTAACGGCCAGCATGACATCCAAGGGCCAGCCGGTAGGCTTAACTTAATGGCGTTGAGGCGATGTTGGGCACAGTGGCTTTTCTTTTCTTTCATTTTTTGAAGTAATGCGGGCTTTCTTTTTTGCCTGATCTGACCATCATCTGTCCTGGTGATCCTCATTTTCGGCATAGTCGGTAAGGTGCTATTTCCATGATTTCGCCAGATACATCATTTCAAGTTCAACTATGTCTTTGGCTATTCTGGTTCAGGTCGATGGGCAGTTACTTGCGGTAGCATGCTTCCCTCCGTTTTCATCGAAGACCGATTTTGACCTTCCCGTGCCATCTTTTATCGAAGCTCACTGACAAATACCTTCGTAATATCAGCGGTTGCTTGCGGTAGCATGCTTCCCCTCCATTTCCTTCGAAGACCGATTTTGATCTCTGTATCAAATTTTCCATCGAAGCGCACCGCCAAAATCTTCATAGCGCCCACTCGTACTTGCGGTAGATTTAATGTTAGCAGTTAATGATTTAACATTCATTAAATGGCAATGAGTAACCTCACCAGACTTAATTTTGAATAAGCCAGAACAATAGCATCATAAATATTTCAATACTGTTTCGATATAGGAATCTGTACTTAGAATTAATTGTGATTAACTGTACTACAGCATCAATAAGTAGGAGTGGAACCGCCATTGCGGCTATAAACATAACAGCGAACAAACCCCATCCTTCACCAGAAGTCAAACTTTCCCAACCAGTTATGCACTGATATAGGGCATATCCTATTATAAATGTTGCTAGACCATTGAATACAGTAGGGCTTACCCTCATTTCAGCTCGTTTGACTATAAGTGATCTATAAATGGAAAAGATTAAAAATAGGTATTTTTCTTATAGGTTGATTAACTATCAAATTTAGTGAAGATAAGTCATCAGAACTTTCGCTCGTCATTGGACCGAGGTTTATCGGTTATACTAAGCAAGAGGGTGCTGTCTTGATTGCCATTGTGCCCAACGTTTGCCTACCCGACGGCCGCCTATACCGGCACACTTTTCGGGTGTCGACGTTCTTTTAGATTGTTTCTAAAGCATTGATAGCACCTACAAGCTCAACCGGCGGCTGTACGTGGTAGGCGGTGTTAGGTGCATTTTATTTCAATTTTTCTGTCTAATTGATCTGACAGCACTTGCGCACTGATAGCGATTGCAGATAGTGGTTTAATGAAAATGTAAGAGGGGAAAAGCATTTTCTCGCCAGCTCGAATTTTTTTAAATGAAACATTTAGCGTCAAGAGGTCTTCTTTCAAAGCTACATTATCAAAGGCAAGAATGTTGGAAACAAATCGATTTAGGTATTCTAAGTCATATGCCATATGACCTTTATTGTCTCTGTAAATCATGCTACTTACGTCATTAGCGTGCAAAGGGAATATTCCATAATTATCGTACTCTGAAAAATTTAATGGTTCGGCATATCTAAACGAATTCATAAAATCAAATCTATTTTCAATTAAAAATTGAAAATCTTGGGTATTCTTAAATTCGATAACTCCCTTTAACGTTGATACTTCTTTTACACCCTGTATTGCTATTTGCACCTCGATGTTCTCGTGTGTAATATTCGTATTGTTTTCTAAAAAAAGCGAGACTACCCGAAAATCTTCATATGGTTCTAAAAATTTATTATAGCACAAGTATTGATTAACCAGTTTCAAAAGGTTAGTGAATTGACTAAATTTTGTTTTTTCAGATTTCGTACCAATAGTTTCTGGACCGCTTTGTATTGAAGGAAATCGAAACATCAAATTTCCAAAATTTAACAGTCTGTCTATATTCACATTGGAAAGCTCTTCAATAATTTGTCTAACTTCATTGTCATTACGGACGAAAGAATCTGCTTTGTAGTAATTATCTTTAGTCAACCGCCCATATTTGGTTTGTTCATATATTTTCCCACTGGCTACTGCTCTACTCCATGTATCGAAGACCTCATTAGCAGTGACGTCCATCGCTTCAACACTCCTCGCAAGTTCAGCGATTTTAAGTTTTATTTCCTCAAACATTGTATTTTTATTTAAGAGATGAATTTTACTAAATTCCGGAAATTGGTCATCAGCATTTTGAAATGTATTGCCAATTTTTAGTGATCTGCTGTGCTTACTACCGGAATAAAAGAATTCAACCCAATCTAGCAGCTTATTTTCAAATTCTTGCCTAGACATAATTTCTTTTGTGCCTGACATCGTAACAAACTTCAACACTATACCTTCAGAAATAAGCTTTACAGTATCGTAGCTGAGAATATAATCATGAGAAGATAAAAATTTATGGACCTTGGAAAATATTGCCTCATAAAGTATATCTAAATCTAATGGATGGATATTTACTTTTATCTTGTTTTTATATTTATTTAGGCTTGGATCTAAAACATTTAGGGAATTGATATTTCTAAATTTATTTAAAACACTATCACTACCATTCCCTACCAAAGAAACCCGATATTCTTTAGCTTCAGGATGAGCCTCAATTAAATCAGCTATTATCTGAATTATTTTACTGTCCTGGAAATTGTTAATAGAAGATTTTACTTGACATATAACGTCTCCCTCTGTAGAATACCATGCAATATCCACTTTATCATTTATTGAGTCAGGTTCAATTTCAACAGTTTCCCAAGAATGATTGAATGAATCAAGTAAGGCAACCACTGCTTGGATCAAATATCCTCTAGAGCTAAATCTTCCACTGTTCATTTAGTACCTACTGTTAGTTCTGCTTCAATTCCAATTGAATCAATATGTGGTCCAGGTCTTGATAAAATTGAGCATAGACTGAGAGAGTAGTATCTTATTGCACCTAACGGATGCGCCACCGCAGGCCGGCTCCGCCAGCCAACTTACGGATCAAGAACTTCCTTTCCTAGCCGATAAGGCATCCTAGTCAACGAAAACCATCACCGCCGGCTTGACGATGGCGCGGTGTTCTGTCCAGTGTTTTTTTTTTAATTTTTATGCCGCCTCGCTATTTATGATCTTCATTTTATGCGGCTCTAATAATTGATTTAACCTATCGGTATATTCTTTTCTTCTATTCACGTATTGATCACGCTGCACGCCTTTAGATCCATACTTATCGTGCTCGGCTATTACATCATCCAGCTTAAGGATTTCTTCTATTAGCTCGCTAATCTGCACAGCACGATCCTCTATGCCCTCAAAGTAATTTTCGTAATTATTCATAGCTGTAGTCATTAAAGATCAACTCTAAAAAGCCTCTAGAATGCTTGCGCCCCCTCCGGTCTTTACGGGTGGTAGAGAACTGATGTATCCAATATACATAGTCGGAACGATAGAGTGGATAGTCAGGGGCATCCGTTTTACGAACTCCTAATAGATAAGCATCTACGCCCTTGGCCTTCCAGTTGTTGTGATCGAATTTTGCAGTCAGAAGATCTTGGTGGTTGAGCAGATCTTCTTGACTGCAGAGCGTCACTAAATCCAAGTCGCGTGGATTCTGCTTCTCAGTTGTAAAGCTCCCACCAATCCATTGCGCGAAGGCCTTTGTGATGGTTTGGCTAAACATTGTGGTATACTCCAGGTAGTTTTCATAGATGCCTAATCGAGTGGTGTCTTCACCGAAGGCCTTGACAAAGGCTTCAAGCAGCTGATCCCGGTCAATTGTTAGTTTCTCAGGTGGCCTAAGCAGTCCCTTTTGATCAAAGTTCATGCTGGCAAGATAGAGGGTTTCAAGAGGTCAAGCTGGTAGTGGCCGCAGACCATATGGTGTACCAGGGCTCTCTTTCTAAGGACGGTCTGCTGTCTCGCCTGACCTCTTAGAACTGAAAACTGGATTCTTGAATGGTGTTCTTGAGCAATGAATCACCGATTGAGGTCTTGTCGGCGATTGAGAGCATGGGCCAAAACCCGAAGCTATGCGAAGGCTTTTGGCCCATAGCGAACATCGACGAAAACACCGGTCATTGCTAGCACCAAATCTCAAACCGTGGGCCTGGAATATTTGACCCTGACATATGGATGGCAACTTCTTCAGTTTTAGTTATACTTTTTGTGCTATTGCGTGTCATTTCCGTTCCGCCTAGATGGTGATGCGGGTTGTTTAGTGTCTGTAAACTGCATTCCTTTACACCTGTCAATACACATGCTTTACACCGCTTACCATTGTAAGATATGATACTTGCCGGGCACGGCCACGTCATTGGCGCAGAACGAGCCCAGGTAAAACCGTCGATAGTAGACATCATAGACGTGACCGCCGCGATCCTCTAAGCCGATCCAGCGGTAAGCGGCACTTTCGCTCACCTTCAGATACTCCGAACTTCCCCAGCGGATCGTCCCCCGCGAGGTCAATCGCCGCACTTTGAAGTGGGCCGGGTAGTCGTAGTCCTCTACCTTCCCCGTCCAGCGGCGGGGGCTCGGTTCGTGAACGTGCGCCGGCTTCTGCATTTCCAACGACTCATGCGGCCGTACCTCATTATACGTGCGTACAAAGTTGTTTAATCGGCGTTGTTGCCACCGTAAATCGTAGCTCGGTGGACGGGCGCAGTCGGCCTTGAGCTCCTCGTGCATCCGCTCGTGGCGACCGTTCTGACCGGGCTGTCCCGGATCGCTGTAAACCATCTCGATGTCGTGGTCCATCAGCCAGTAGGCCAGCGTACCGTAGCGCTGAGGAGACTGGATGGAGGCGAACGGTGCACCGTTATCGGAGTGCAGCTGCTCGGGCATCCCATACTCCGCAAAGGCCTGGCGTAAACCCTGCTGTACGTTAGCAATCGTCTCCTGATACTGCGCTTTCGCCAGGAAGATGTAGCGGCTGTAGGAGTCGCAGATCGTCAGCGGATAGCAGTAGCGCTGATTGCCCAGACGGAACTTCCCTTTGTAGTCGATGCTCCAGATCTCATTGCTTTTCTCCGGGTCGAAAACCGGTTGTTGCGGCCGGAACCGGTGGCGCCTACGCTTGCGCTCTACCAATCCGGCCCGTCGCAGCAACTTATGGATCGTCTGGGCGCTCGGTACGCAGTCCGCCTGCCAATCTTCCAAGAGCAACACCCGCAACTTGCGGGCACCCCAGCGCGGATACTGCTTCCGTAGCTCGAGGATCGCCGCCTCCACCTCCGGATCCGTCTGGTAGGGATTGGTATGCGGGGTTTTGCGCTGGTCACCCAGGTTGGTAAATCCTCCCTGCTCGTACTTCTTCAACAGCAAATCTCCCGTCGGTCGGCCAATCCCGTACGCTTGACATAGTTCCTTTTTGGTGTACTTACCCGTGAGGTAATCAAGGATGAATTGCTTCTTCTGATCCATTGCTGAACACGTTTTCCAGGCCATGACTCGGGTCGTTTTGGACCCAAAGCAATGGCCGAAGCGTGTAAAGCATGTCTATTTACTTTTTGTAAAGGATGTCTGTTTATCGGACCTACATTGGACAGAACGGGGGCCTACCCGACGGACGCCTTTTCCAACAGGTAATTCGGGTGTAAAGATACTTATACCAGCTTCTAAATCAATAATAGCACCAAAAAGCTTAATCGGCGGCTGTACGTGGTAGGCAATGTTCGCTGCATCTAGTTAATCAAACCACAAAACGCTAAGAATGTGTCTAAATTTTTGATAATAGAGGCAATATTCTCTCATAGGTCTTTCAAAATTGGTATAAAACCAATCTCCAGAATAAGAATGACTAAGCTCTGACTCACTTTTATTCCCTAATATATATTCGTTCATGAATGAATCTAAAGGAGGAGTATTCCCGATACTGAATCGATGCTTGTAAGCGGGAAAATCCTTACTTTTTTCATACCACACCAACTTACCATTTTGACAAGCTATCACCATAATTTCATGATTGCCAATCTCACAATATCTTTTTAATACTGACAATATGCTAGCATCAAATGTATTTGATAATAATCTTATTAATTCGATTCCAAATGGACGGCCTTCGCAGAATCTTTTAAATAGCGCCGTTGGCATTAAGATACTAGCAGCAAAATAGTCTGCCTCTCGCTCAAAGTAATTATGCTGATTGAAGGTTATGGTAGAAAAATTAACCTCCCCCATTTTAATCGCTTCATGGTGATGAGGGATAATATAGTGACCCAACTCGTGGGCCAATGTAAAGCGACCTCTCTTAGAATCTAAACGATTTCCAAGATTAGAATTTAGATGTATATGTATTGAATTATCAAAAACAAGTGCGCCATCGAAATGATCACCGTAGTCATCTATATGCAAACGTATGTTCTCAAATTCCAATATATTTAATAAATTAATATAACTGCCTTCCGCTGCATTTCCAGCCGCGAAACTGGCCAATTGAGATAAATATATTCTATTGATCTTCCTGTTCAGAGCTTCCACTTTGATTCTTCCTCATTTTTTCTAAAATGTCAGGGTCGATGTCATTTTTATTTCTAGCTGCCAATCTCCATTCATTAATGTTTTCATTCTCCAACGCCGTGGATGTTCTATTCGTTTTGATCGTTTTATCTTCATCATAATTTAATATTCTTTCTATGCTTAGGTCGTCAACGCTAATTTTAAAGTTGTGATTTCGATACATGACTTCAAATCTGGCTAGCTCCAGCTCATTAGAAGGAAATAAATACCCCAAAGACCGAAGCCACTGATTAAAGTTATCACCACCCATTTTACTCTTCTTATTGTCCATAAATTTCGAGATATTCATCAACCTTCTTGTACGCCTCCATTTTATAAAATCGAATGGTACTTTGACTGAGATTCAATTCACTTCTAAGTTCCTTTAGCAATTTGCCGGGCAAATTATAGCCATCTTTTTCATATGCTTTGTAGGTTAGGTACACTATTTTATGTTTTTCGGAAAGTCGAGCTAGCGCATTTTGGATAATTTTGTATTTCTTCTTTAGTATCATTTTTGTCTCTATTGGGGTGTTGTAGGAGTCAACATTTGGAAATGTTTTAATAATTCTTTCTTCCCCAGTATATGGGTTTTCACTCGTTTCATCTTGACGAATTTTGAGAAGTTCCTTTTTCGCGATTCCTAAAAGATACAACAATACGGCCTTATCGATATTAGAGCTCTTCGCCTTATCCTTGGTGAAATTCGGATATTTCCAAAACCTGCCAAATGTTCTTTCAGTGAGCTGCACGGCTGTACTAACGTCGTAACCCCAATTGGTACAGATTATTTCACACTTTTGAGCTACGTCTTGACAAAAGCGAAAATAGAATTCTCTGAAAGCCTTTTCGGCTTCCACAGCATAATCGTCATCAGCCTTCCAGCTAATCAACTCGACCAAATCTTCAGTGGAGTAAGAAGTGTAGTTCTCTGTTTGCTCCAAAATACCCAGGGGTGTGGTTTAGTACCAAAAAGCGTTGGTAACGGTATTTGATAGTGAAGGTGATAACAGTTCCATTCACCCCAAAACTACAAAACATGAATGTGTTCAACGTTTCTTACGACCTGAATAAAGCAGGTCAAAACTATGAAGGCTTGATCAAGGAGATCAAGAACTCCCACTCTTGGGCTCACCCTCTCAAATCCACTTGGCTAGTTGCAACTACCGAAACCGCTACTGCTTTATCCCAAAGGCTACGTAACAAGATGGATCAAAACGATCACATCTTAGTAATCCGTGTCACAAATGATTACCAAGGTTGGTTGTCTTCTGAGCACTGGGACTGGATGAAAAAGTACATTACTCAGTGTGCAACAGAATGTTCTAGCATTCCATACTACCGTAGGTACTAATTTGATATAAGGGGGGACACAATCATGCTGTCCCCCCTGCTTCTTTGATGGATGTGTTTGTATAATTGCAGCGAACGATTGCATCAGCGCCGTGCGCCCCTCAAAAGGGCGCATGGACGTCTGATGCGGTGTTGGGCGCCGTACAGTGGTGTTTTTATTTTTTTATTCTTTGTAGTGCGGAATCTCTAAATGATCCCGC
>NZ_QNQZ01000033.1 GCF_003390935.1 Lewinella sp. IMCC34191
CCTGGTCCGGGTTGGCGGTCGTGGGACAGTTATCGACCTCGTCGGCGATGCCATCATTGTCGCTGTCGACGATCGTGGTACAAGCGTCTCCGGTACCATCACCATCGCTGTCGGTTTGATCCGGGTTAGCGGTGGCGGGGCAGTTGTCGGTATTGTCCGTCACGTAACCCTCCGGCTGCTCACAGGCAACCAGCGAGTCGTTCGGGTCACCGAAGCCGTCACCGTCCGCGTCCGCATAGTAGGTCGTGCTGGCCGCACCGACCGAAGCGTCCGTAGGATCGCAGTCGTCGGCGTTGGCTACACCGTCACCGTCGATGTCGTCGTCACAAACGTCACCGATCGAGTCACCGTCCAGGTCAGCCTGGTCCGGGTTGGCGGTCGTGGGACAGTTATCGACCTCGTCGGCGATGCCATCATTGTCGCTGTCGACGA
>NZ_QNQZ01000022.1 GCF_003390935.1 Lewinella sp. IMCC34191
GCCAACAGCATGATTCCTTATTTTTTGGATCGACCAGCCGTTCTGCGGGCTGCGGCGATCGTGCCTTATTTCCACCGGTGGTCGGGGTGAAAACCCCAGTGTGTTTTTGTCGCGTATGGCGCCCAACGTGTGCGCCACCGCAGGCCGGCTTCAGCCAGCCAGCATTCGGATCTGGATCAACTTTGGAGTAGCTTTTAAAGCCATCATCGACACCCAAAATCCTAACCGCCGGCTTGACGATGGCGCGATGTTATGTGCATTATTTATTTGTGCAATTAAATATTATCAATTCTATATCGACGACCCTATCTTGATCATCAGCACTAATAAATTTGTATTTGTACCTTCCATCCCTTTTACTCCCCAAATAGCCACGATAATTAGGATGTTTCTGCATAGCTAAACGCGCGGTCGTTAACAGTTGCTCGAAGTTTAACATTGCTTTGTTGAAAACAATCAAAGCTACTCTATTGACCCTCCAGTGTACATACCTTTCGAGCAATTGATCTACAGCTTTAAGCAGTTCTTTTTCCCCATGCCATAATTTACATTCAGCAATAAACACTATTTCACCTTCATTGTTTTGAATCAAAATATCTGTTTTGCCCTTTTTGTTGAATGTTTCACCGGTTGCGTTAGTAGTTTTAGATATTAGGTTTAGGTGAGGTAAAAAATAGTCTCTAAACCTTTCTTCATCAAAATTTCTATATAGATTTTGAAATTTTTCTAGATTCATACCATAATTATATATATGATCTAGTATTGTGTTATAACCTACTTCACTCAAATCAATTTCTGCTTCTACGAACACTGGATCGTGCATTCCTTTAGCGTAATAATTATTCAGTGATAATGTAACCTCATCCACGAGTTCGTCAATTGAATAAGCCTTTTTATGATATACTATTAAGTCACTGTTGTCTTGAGGGTTAACTCGCTCTACCGATTGTAACTTTTGTAATAGCGATTGAAGCTCAGTTGAATGGCCTGCTTCTCTCAAATATACTTTTAAATAAGCAGTCTTGAATGAAGTCTTGGTTTCAAGTTTAAACATTGGCATAGAATTAAGATTGATAATGTGAGGCTTAATTTCTTTGAAGTATTTTTGCTCATTCTTCAACCATTTCTTTAAGAGCTTTACATATCTTAATTCTTTTAAAAGATAATCTGATGTCAACTGCCTTTGATTTATTTTGTGCTTTTCATTAATAACCTCAATAGCCAGTTTTTCATTTAATGGCACTTGGCCAGATGTATGTAATGCATTTGTATCAATACCTGAAAGTATCGTTTGCGTCGTACTTGTAAGCAGTGAAATAAATTCGCTTCTAGTTTTTACTTTAGCTTTGCCATACCCTAAAAACCGATTATATACAAAATCATGGGTTATCATGTTTATCGGAATGCTATTCAAGGCGTCTTCTTTCAAAATATTGAAGTAAGGTAAATCGGGTATAGTTTTGACCCATTTTTGATATGTTGAATAAAGTAAATTAAAATCTCTTTCCGGGTTTTTGTCATTGGGTTTAGATAGAAACTCAACTAACTGTTTCTGTTTTGCCTTGGTCAAGGCTTCAATGCTAGTTGGTGTGTTTTCTATAAAATGAATTGTGTGACTGACAAATTTCATAGCCCCAATGCTAGGGGTTCCAAAACTGATTACACAATAATCTAAATAGCTGGATATTTCATCGTACCAATTTTCATTTGACGAATTTTTGCCTATAAAGTTCTGCGCATATAATATCGTCAGTAGTACCTTCTCTGGTACATGACGATAATCTCCCTTTTTAAACCAATTAAATTCTTTTAAAGACCTATGAGATGGACAGCAATCAGGAAATAGCAAAAACCAATCTGTAACATTCTTTGCGAGTTGTTTGTGGTAGGAGCAACAATGGGGGAAATTATTTGGAACCTCTATTTCTGCATGTGGCTGTGATTGAAATCCTATATATTGAATATTCTTGCCGTCGATTTGGACGTAAGGTTTCTGTAGCTTGATATCTTGTGCAAACGACAGCGCTTCACACTCAGATAAATGAATTTTGAATTGACCTTCCATTTATCAAATGTACTACATTCTGTTTTAAATTCGCAGCGTTAGGGTATCGGATATTGCACATAACGATTGCGCCACCGCAGGCCGGCTCCACCGACTAACTAATGGATCAGGAGATTACTTTCCTAGCCGATAAAGCATCCTAGACACCTAAAAGCACTACCGCCGGCTTGACGATGGCGCGGTGTTCTGTCCAGTGTTTTTTTTATTTAATTTTTATGCCGCCTCGCTATTAATGATCTTCATTTTATGCGGCTCTAAAAATTGATTTAACCTATCGGTATATTCTTTTCTTCTATTCACGTATTGATCACGCTGCACGCCTTTAGATCCATACTTATCGTGCTCGGCTATTACATCATCCAGCTTAAGGATTTCTTCTATTAGCTCACTAATCTGCACAGCACGATCCTCTATGCTCTCGAAGTAATTTTCGTAATTATTCATAGCTGTAGTCATTAAAGATCAACTCTATAAAGCCTCTAGAATGCTTGCGCCCCCTCCGGTCTTTACGGGTGGTAGAGAACTGATGTATCCAATATACACAGTCGGAACGATAGAGTGGATAGTCAGGGGCATCCCTTGTACGAACTCCTACTAGATAAGCATCTACGCCCTTGGCCTTCCAGTTGTTGTGATCGAATTTTGCAGTCAGAAGATCTTGGTGGTTGAGCAGATCTTGTTGACTGCAGAGCGTCACTAAATCCAAGTCGCGTGGATTCTGCTTCTCAGTTGTAAAGCTCCCACCAATCCATTGCGCGAAGGCCTCTGTAATGGTTTGGCTAAACAGTGTGGTATACTCCAGGTAGTTTTCATAGATGCCTAATCGTGTGGAGTCTTCACCGAAGGCCTTGACAAAGACTTCAAGCAACTGATCCCGGTCAATTGTTAGTTTCTCAGGTGGCCTAAGCAAACCCTTTTGATCAAAGTTCATGCTGGCAAGATAGAGGGTTTCAAGAGGTCAAGCTGGTAGTGGCCGCAGACCATATGGTGTACCAGTGCTCTCTTTCTAAGGACGGTCTGCTGTCTAGCCTGACCTCTTAGAAATGAAAACTGGATTCTTGAATGGTGTTCTTGAGCAATGAATCACCGATTGAGGTCTTTTCGGCGATTGAGAGCATGGGGCAAAACCCGAAGCTATGCGAAGGATTTTGGCCCATAGCGAACATCGACGAAAACACCGGTCATTGCTAGCACCAAATCTCATAACCGTGGGCCTGGAATATTTGACCCTGACATATGGATGGCAACTTCTTCAGTTTCAGTTATACTTTTTGTGCTATCGCGTGTCATTTCCGTTCCGCCTAGATGGTGATGTGGGTTGTTTACATTGGACAGAACGGGTGCGCCACCGCAGGCCGGCTTCACCAGCCAGCATATGGATATCGGACCAACTTCAACTCGCCTTTTAAAGCTTCATCGACACCCAAAAGCCTCACCGCCGGCTTGACGATGGCGCAATGTTGGGCGAATTGTAATTATCCACTGAGAGAGTTTAGTGTTTCTTGATTTGTCTCAAAACATCATTGACTTCAAACGATTCAAATATATCATTAGATCGTCTCACTGATGTATCTCTGTATATTTCTGTTTGATCTCCATTTTCGCTATATGTTGATATCGTTAGCCCATCAAACAGAGTTACATCAGCAATCTTCTTCAAACTATCTCCTTTAATTTTTAGAAAATAAGATGTAGACCCGCCATAAAATGCATATGCACTAATGCAATTTAGTGAAGCATTATAACTAAGATTGGGATATTCTTCCGAATTTCGGATAGAGATTAATTGATCTGTTTTTTTATCAACAACAAACAACCGTCTGACCTCATTTGCGCCTCTAGCAGCAGTAACTGATGTAAAGGAAATATCGTTATATCCATCGTTATTATAATCCATGAATACTAAGTTTAGAGAATCAGTACTCTGAGTATTAAAGTGATATTCATTTTTCAGATGCCACTCATCTTGCTTTTGGTAAAATTTCACAAGGATGTACTGATCATTATATATATCATATTTTATGATATTTATTTTAAACTTACCTGGATTTCCAACATTCAAGCTATCCTTTATTTCTTCGACAATTTTAATACTGGAGTTCTCACTAATATTTGACGAATCAACTTCAAGATGCTTATTGGCATCAGGTGAATCTTCGACACTTTCTAAACGATTACATGAATACAATAACAAGAGCAAACCAGCTATTATAGTGTAATTACTAAGTTGTATTGAATATCGCTGAGACCTAAGCATGTGGGTAATATTTATGCGCAAGATTATTTACATTGCCTATCTTGATATTCTCCGTATCAGCACACCAGAATGAATTTTCCACAAGGAAGATAGTGTCTGTACTTGTTGATTCTATTGACAAACGTCATATAAAGCTATTTAATATAGACTACTTCCACCAGCTATAGATCTGTATTTATGCTTTCCGGGACTGAAATTTTGAGGCAATAAAAAAAGTAGCAACTAATGATACGTCCTCCAATACGCTTCTTAATTGAATATGTTTTGTAAATATTAATAATATAATTCTATATACCCTATAAGTCATTGGCTTTAATCTTGTCGGTTCAACTAGAATAGTCCTTGTGTTACTATTGAGTATTCTGTGACGCCTTTGATGGCGTCATTTCGCCCAACGATTGCATCAGCGCCGTGCGCCCCTCAAAAGGGCGCATGGACGTCTGATGCGGTGTTGGGCGCCGTACAGTGGTGTTTTTATTTTTTTATTCTTTGTAGTGCGGAATCTCTAAATGATCCCGCT
>NZ_QNQZ01000034.1 GCF_003390935.1 Lewinella sp. IMCC34191
CAGGGTTCAGGCCTGCCCGTGTCCGGGGCAGCAGTCGTGTTTTCGCCGCACACGCGCAGGTCGCCTGCTGCGTACGGCCACAATCCGAGGTGCTACCTTCCCACCAGTAGGAAGTACGAGGACCTCGGAGTGTGCTGTACCTGCGCGTGTCCAGAATAGCAGGGTTCAGGCCTGCCCGTGTCCGGGGCAGCAGTCGTGTTTTCGCCGCACACTCGCAGGTCGCCTGCTGCGTACGGCCACAATCCGAGGTGCTACCTTCCCACCAGTAGGAAGTACGAGGACCTCGTAGTGTGCTTGCACCTGCGAGTGTCCGGAATAGCAGGGTTCAGGCCTGCCCGTG
>NZ_QNQZ01000035.1 GCF_003390935.1 Lewinella sp. IMCC34191
GTAAATCCACCGCCGTTGAGCTGCACGATTTCTTTGTCAGCCTGGGATCCTTCCCGGTTACAAAGTCTGCCATCGTCCAACGCCGCAAGCACATCCGCCCCCTATTCTTCAAGGACTTCTTCTACCAATCCGTTCAGGCTTTCTACGCCAGCTTTCGCCATGCCCGCCGCTGGCGATCCCACCTTCTCATTGCCGTTGACGGTACGGGCCAGACCCTACCCCGCGAAAGTTGGATCGGGCAGGCCTTCGGCTTTCACCAAAACCAGCACGACAATGTGCCCTCCACCCGCATCCTGCTAACCTACGATCTGC
>NZ_QNQZ01000036.1 GCF_003390935.1 Lewinella sp. IMCC34191
GGCTATGGTCTGCCATTCCTGCACCGCCGCCACGGTTCCGACTGCATCATTCGCTTATCTATCACCATGAGTCCGCAGGTAGTGGACTTTGTACGCAGCGGAGAAGCTGACCGGATCATCAAAGTCCATTTGCTGGGGCGGGCCTTACGTACGCTGCGTCAGCTCGGCTTACGCCCCGAGGAACGCCACCCGCTGGAATTACGCCTGGTGCGCGTAGAACTACCCACCGGGGAAGTAGAGGTCCTATTGACCACGCTGTTACACCGGCAGCGCTTTCACCATCGGCGAATGGGGGAACTGTACGGGA
>NZ_QNQZ01000037.1 GCF_003390935.1 Lewinella sp. IMCC34191
TTGGGGTACGCATGCCGGATCTCTCCGCTCTTCTGTGTATGTAAGTCAGCGCGTAGAATAATACGGTTAAGCAGATCGTAGGTTAGCAGGATGCGGGTGGAGGGCACATTGTCGTGCTGGTTTTGGTATAAGCCGAAGGCCTGCCCGATCCAACTTTCACGGGGCAGGGTCTGGCCAGTACCGTCGACGGCGATAAGCAGGTGAGACCGCCAGCGGCGGGCATGGCGAAAGCTGGCGTAGAAAGCCTGAACGGACTGGTAGAAGAAGTCCTTGAAGAATAGGGGGCGGATGTGCTTGCGGCGTT
>NZ_QNQZ01000038.1 GCF_003390935.1 Lewinella sp. IMCC34191
TCACGGCCGGACGGGGGAACTATATTCCAAAGATACTTAGTCAACCCGCTCGAAGCAATGCTGGTGTAAAAGGAGCCACGGTGAAGGTTCCAGTATGACGCTTATTGCCGTAACTTAATGGAGTTGGTGCGTGGTAGGCGGTGTTCACGGCCATTAAGCTAAGCTTTTTACGGCATTAGGTTTCTCCTGATCTTAGACGGATGACCCGCGCCCTGACCCGCTTCCTCTCCTTTCTACGTGCCTTCCCCGATCTCAACGCAGAGG
>NZ_QNQZ01000039.1 GCF_003390935.1 Lewinella sp. IMCC34191
ATCTCAACGCAGAGGCTCGCCAGAAGTACATCGTGGAGCCCCACCGACGGTTTACCCGCTCCAGTCCGCTGACCTTCCGGCGGACCGTTGCCTTTATTCTGCAACTCGTGCGTAAATCCACCGCCGTGGAGTTGCACGATTTCTTTGTCAGCCTGGGATCCTTCCCGGTTACAAAGTCTGCCATCGTCCAACGCCGCAAGCACATCCGCCCCCTATTCTTCAAGGACTTCTTCTACCAGTCCGTTCAGGCTTTCTACGC
>NZ_QNQZ01000040.1 GCF_003390935.1 Lewinella sp. IMCC34191
TGTGGGGGATCACGCTCTCACGCCCCCTAACTATCATCGCCTTGGTAAGCCGTTACCCTACCAACTAGCTAATAGTACGCACGCTCATCCCTTACCAATAAATCTTTACTAAACATCCCATGCGGAACATTTAGACTATACGGTATTAATCCCAGTTTCCCGGGGCTATCCCGTAGTAAGGGGTAGATTGCGTACGCGTTACTCACCCGTGCGCCGCTTTCCGGCCCCCGAAGGGACCTTCTCGCTCGACTTGCATGT
>NZ_QNQZ01000041.1 GCF_003390935.1 Lewinella sp. IMCC34191
GCGTAGAAAGCCTGAACGGACTGGTAGAAGAAGTCCTTGAAGAATAGGGGGCGGATGTGCTTGCGGCGTTGGACGATGGCAGACTTTGTAACCGGGAAGGATCCCAGGCTGACAAAGAAATCGTGCAGTTCAACGGCGGTGGATTTACGCACGAGTTGCAGAATAAAGGCAACGGTCCGCCGGAAGGTCAGCGGACTGGAGCGGGTAAACCGTCGGTGGGGCTCCACGATGTACTTCTGGCGAGCCTCTGCGTTGA
>NZ_QNQZ01000023.1 GCF_003390935.1 Lewinella sp. IMCC34191
CATTTAACTGGAACAGTTTTGGAAAAGCTGACCATAGGGGGTGAAAGTCCCGTACAGGAATGGTGGTGTTGATGACGAGGATCCTGAGTAGGGCGGGGCCGGAGAAACCCTGTCTGAATTTGCGGGCACCATCCCGTAAGGCTAAATACTCCTGAGAGACCGATAGTGTACCAGTACCGTGAGGGAAAGGTGAAAAGAACCGCGAGAAGCGGAGTGAAAAGACCCTGAAACCGTGCGCCTACAAGCGGTCGGAGCATACGTAAGTGTGTGACGGCGTGCCTTTTGCATAATGAGCCTACGAGTTACTCCTCACTACCGAGTTTAAGGTGTTCAGCACCGCAGGCGCAGCGAAAGCGAGTCCTAACGAGGCGATATAGGTAGTGGGGGTAGACGCGAAACCTGGTGATCTACCCATGGGCAGGTTGAAGTTCCGATAGTCTCGGAATGGAGGACCGAACCGGTAAACGTTGAAAAGTTTTCGGATGACCTGTGGGTAGGGGTGAAAGGCCAATCAAACCAGGAGATAGCTCGTACTCCCCGAAATGCATTTAGGTGCAGCGTCGTGGAATGTGTGCCGGAGGTAGAGCTACCAATAGGGCTAGGGGGCTTCACCGCCTACCAACCCCTGATGAACTCCGAATGCCGGCATAACAGTAGCGGCAGTGAGGCTACGGGTGCTAAGGTCCGTGGCCAAGAGGGGAACAACCCAGACCATCAGCTAAGGTCCCCAAATTCGGGCTGAGTTGAATGGAACGATGTGGGGATGCTAAGACAGCTAGGATGTTGGCTTGGAAGCAGCCATTCATTTAAAGAGTGCGTAACAGCTCACTAGTCGAGCGTTCCTGCGCGGAAAATACTCGGGCATAAGCCCGGTACCGAAGCTATGGAAAGGATGCTTTAGGGCATCATTTGGTAGGGGAGCATTGTAGTACAGCACCGAAGGTTGGAAGTGATTCCGGCTGGAGCGGCTACAAAAGCAAATGTAGGCATGAGTAACGATAAAAGGGGTGAGAAACCCCTTCGCCGTAAGACTAAGGTTTCCGTATTCGATGTTAATCAGAATCGGGTTAGTCGGGACCTAAGGTGTAGCCGCCAGGCGAAGCCGATGGCAAACGGGTTAATATTCCCGTACCCGCTCTGCAATGAAAGCGACGGAGTAGTGTAGTTGGTGCGTACTGACGGAATAGTACGTTAAAGGTTGAGTAAAATTGACCGATAGTACAGGTCTTACTTCGGTAAGACTTGATAATCCAGTGAAGCGACTTCCAAGAAATAGCGAGCAGTAGCGGCCCGTACCGTAAACCGACACAGGTAGTCGAGGAGAGTATCCTAAGGCGCTCGAGTGATTCATGGCTAAGGAACTAGGCAAATTAGACGCGTAACTTCGGGAGAAGCGTCGCCTGCTCAGGGATGAGCAGGCCGCAGTGAAGAGGCCCAGGCGACTGTTTAGCAAAAACACAGGACTCTGCTAAATCGCAAGATGAAGTATAGGGTCTGACACCTGCCCGGTGCTGGAAGGTTAAGGAAGGGGCTTAGGAGTAATCCAAAGGTCTTAACTGAAGCCCCAGTAAACGGCGGCCGTAACTATAACGGTCCTAAGGTAGCGAAATTCCTTGTCGGGTAAGTTCCGACCTGCACGAATGGTGTAACGATCTGGGCACTGTCTCGGCCATGAGCTCGGTGAAATTGAAGTATCGGTGAAGATGCCGATTACCCGCAACGGGACGAAAAGACCCCGTGAACCTTTACTACAGCTTCACATTGCATTAGGGTATAAGATGTGTAGGATAGGTGGGAGACAATGAAGCGGCCACGCTAGTGGTTGTGGAGTCGTCCTTGAAATACCACCCTTCTTATACTTTGATGCTAACTCCTACGAAATAGGAGGACCGTGTGTGGTGGGTAGTTTGACTGGGGTGGTCGCCTCCTAAAGTGTAACGGAGGCTCGCAAAGGTACCCTCAGCATGGTTGGTAATCATGCGAAGAGCGTATAAGTATAAGGGTGCTTGACTGCAAGACCGACAGGTCGAACAGGTGCGAAAGCAGGCTTAAGTGATCCGGTGGTTCCGCATGGAAGGGCCATCGCTCAAAGGATAAAAGGTACTCCGGGGATAACAGGCTGATCTCCCCCAAGAGCTCACATCGACGGGGAGGTTTGGCACCTCGATGTCGGCTCGTCACATCCTGGGGCTGAAGAAGGTCCCAAGGGTTGGGCTGTTCGCCCATTAAAGTGGCACGCGAGCTGGGTTCAGAACGTCGCAAGACAGTTCGGTCTCTATCTGTTGCGGGCGTAGGAATATTGCGGAGATCTGTTTCCAGTACGAGAGGACCGGAATGGACGTATCTCTAGTGTACCGGTTGTGGCGCCAGCTGCACTGCCGGGTAGCTATATACGGCATAGGATAAGCGCTGAAAGCATCTAAGCGCGAAGCCAACTCCAAGATGAATATTCCCCTGAGGGTCGCAGAAGATGACTGCGTTGATAGGCTGTAGGTGGAAGCGTAGTAATACGTGGAGCCGAGCAGTACTAATCACCCGACAGCTTCCTTTATTTTTTCTTTGAAGTGAGTGAGACGTACAGTTTGTTAGATCAAATTGCACTGAAGCTTATGAGTAACGAAAAGGTATACGGCAGCACGCTTGTAGAAGTATTATAATAATCAGTTACGGTCTTTATGTGCCGTGGACGAACCGTATGGATCAGTTGAAAGGACTGAAGCTCTCTTATCGAACTTGTTGATCGTTATCAAAGAAACGGCCTC
>NZ_QNQZ01000042.1 GCF_003390935.1 Lewinella sp. IMCC34191
CCCCCGTCCGGCCGTGAGACGGCTCGTGCACGTGACCTGCTGCCTTGGCCAATCCTTACATAGCTGAGCGATAGTTTGGTTCGTAAACGTGTCGGTCCTGACTCCGCAAGATCCGTCTGATGCGCACACGGCTCAGGCGGGGCCTATAGGGTTCGAGGTGGGAAACCAGTTCGTCCAATAAGACCTTAGTCCGGGCGCGCCACCGGCGCACGCCCTCTAAAAACAGGGTGGGCAGCCACCTTTTGATCAGCCCGG
>NZ_QNQZ01000043.1 GCF_003390935.1 Lewinella sp. IMCC34191
CACGCTTGTAGAAGTATTATAATAATCAGTTACGGTCTTTATGTGCCGTGGACGAACCGTATGGATCAGTTGAAAGGACTGAAGCTCTCTTATCGAACTTGTTGATCGTTATCAAAGAAACGGCCTCTCCCCCCGCCCTCGTCAGAGGAGAGGGGGCCAGGCAAAAGACTTTGGTGGCTATTGCGGGCAGGATCACCTCTTACCATTCCGAACAGAGAAGTTAAGCTGCCCAGCGCCGATGGTACTTGGGCTTGA
>NZ_QNQZ01000044.1 GCF_003390935.1 Lewinella sp. IMCC34191
GCCCGCAAATTCAGACAGGGTTTCTCCGGCCCCGCCCTACTCAGGATCCTCGTCATCAACACCACCATTCCTGTACGGGACTTTCACCCCCTATGGTCAGCTTTTCCAAAACTGTTCCAGTTAAATGGTATTGAATTATACAAGTCCTACAACCCCACTACGACGTGTCGTAATGGTTTGGGCTGTTCCGCGTTCGCTCGCCACTACTTGCGGAATCATTAAATTATTTTCTCCTCCTCCGGGTACTTAGATGTT
>NZ_QNQZ01000045.1 GCF_003390935.1 Lewinella sp. IMCC34191
AACAGAAATTTTTACGGATTTATATTGGTTTTAAACGATCACATTAAAGTCCGTTGCGAGAGAATTCAATATTCTCAAGCGTCTGTTGGATACTTGATATGCCTCTTTTGGAAGTTGACTTTTAGTTAGCGGAAGGGAGAGGCGTAGATTACTCATTAGTTTTAGGCAAGATTTAACGTTACGATTTTATTCGTTTCGGTTTCTAAGAAACTGCCGGTCCTTCGGGATCGGTGAAGAATAGGAAGTGAACGAAGG
>NZ_QNQZ01000046.1 GCF_003390935.1 Lewinella sp. IMCC34191
TAGTATAATGCGCAGAACATTGCGCCATCGTCAAGCCGGCGGTTAAGATGGTGGGTGCCGAAGATGCTTTATCGGATAGGAAAGAAAGTTCTTGATCCGCAAGTTGGCCGGTGAAGCCGGCCTGCGGGTGCGATATTGTTGGGCGCCATACGCGACAAAAACACACTGGGGTTTTCACCCCGACCACCGGTGGAAATAAGGCACGATCGCCGCAGCCCGCAGAACGGCTGGTCGATCCAAAAAATAAGG
>NZ_QNQZ01000047.1 GCF_003390935.1 Lewinella sp. IMCC34191
CCAACTCCATTAAGTTACGGCAATAAGCGTCATACTGGAACCTTCACCGTGGCTCCTTTTACACCAGCATTGCTTCGAGCGGGTTGACTAAGTATCTTTGGAATATAGTTCCCCCGTCCGGCCGTGAGACGGCTCGTGCACGTGACCTGCTGCCTTGGCCAATCCTTACATAGCTGAGCGATAGTTTGGTTCGTAAACGTGTCGGTCCT
>NZ_QNQZ01000048.1 GCF_003390935.1 Lewinella sp. IMCC34191
CCTGGTCCGGGTTGGCGGTCGTGGGACAGTTATCGACCTCGTCGGCGATGCCATCATTGTCGCTGTCGACGATCGTGGTACAAGCGTCTCCGGTACCATCACCATCGCTGTCGGTTTGATCCGGGTTGGCGGTGGCCGGGCAGTTATCGGTATTGTCCGTTACGTAACCCTCCGGCTGCTCACAGGCAACCAGCGAGTCGTTCGG
>NZ_QNQZ01000024.1 GCF_003390935.1 Lewinella sp. IMCC34191
CCGCAGGCCGGCTTCACCGGCCAACTTGCGGATCAAGAACTTTCTTTCCTATCCGATAAAGCATCTTCGGCACCCACCATCTTAACCGCCGGCTTGACGATGGCGCAATGTTCTGCGCATTATACTACTGGTTTAACAAAATCACCATTTATCTCACGAATTTGTTGAGCCATACGCGTTTTGATAAATTCGGAAAGTGGATATGAAAGGCGCAAAGCCCTTTCAATTTCAGGTGTAGAGCACCTTTGAGTTGTTGTTTTCCCTATACATTTTTTAAGACCTAATTCTATAATTTTTGCAATGTCGTGCCCATTGGAGTAATCATAAGGGTCGCTACCTTCAATTGTGGATTCTTCGATTTGTCCTACAATTAAGTTCTCGTCATATTGAACACCTTGATTTTTATACCTGATCACAGTGCGGACTAATTCTAAATGTGACTGGTATTCTAACCTATCTTTGTCGATGAATTTTGAAAAATTAATTTCACGGTCATTGGCTTTAGCTTTAAACGACAAGTTATATCTGTTGATGATCGAAATTTTTCTAAAGTGAGCTATCTGCTCGGAAATGTTCAATAAGATTTGTCTTAAAGAATCGCCCTGTCGTTTCTCTATTGTTTCAATTTTACTAGCTGACATATATTCATCAATGAATGCATTGAAGGTGTCTGCTTTGAAGCACATCATTTCAACATCGTGAGCGTCAGTATAAATACACCTATCGTTTAACTGTATTCCTAATATCTCATCAAAATCTTTATCCACTACGGCAAATATTCTATCCTCGTACTCATTGACCGAAGCTAAAATATTTAAAGCTCCAACAGCATTTTCTTTTCCATGGGAAATCTGGATGTAAACCAATTCTGTATTCAAAAATTTTCTATAAAAATCGTAATCTGATTGGCCTTCAACTAATAATATCGTTTCCGAGATAGACTTATCCTGTCGTATAGAGTTTGCAATATAATCTGAGTCAATATACTCTTTCATATTCTTTCCGTTAAACAGTAAGTTCCTTGGTAAGCTCCCAATGTGGTCCTATGATTGCGGGCGAATGGGTAGCAATTATGATTGACATTGGATTAATTTCAATGATTTCTTTCAAGTCCGAAATAACATTTTTTTGCCAGGAAATATGCAGAGATATTTCTGGTTCATCTATTAATA
Source organism: Lewinella sp. IMCC34191 (assembly GCF_003390935.1). GTDB lineage: Bacteria > Bacteroidota > Bacteroidia > Chitinophagales > Saprospiraceae > Neolewinella. Next base: position 1,173 of record NZ_QNQZ01000024.1, read on the forward strand.
CAAGGCTGTGCTGTTTTGTCTTGAATAGTAATTGGTAATATAAAACAATAAGGTGTTGTTCACCCGATGACAAACTTGTAATTGGAATATCTAAATTGGTTTTTTTTGTGCTCCTTATTGTAAACCCATCTTCTTTTGAAACTGCCAATTGCTTTTGAAGCAATCGCGAATTTATAATCTTTTGAAACAATTCAATTTTTGCTACTAGTTGCTTATAAACATCTAATTTCTGATTACTGTCTTCAATATACACTAGTAATACCTCTTTTATGGGTATCTCTTGTTCTATATCAATTGATTCTATGTTAGGCTCCATTTCTAAATCAAGCAATCCAACCTTTTGAAGACGATTTCTCTTTGACTCTAACTCATCTAACCGTTGGTTAACGTCTGATTGAGAAACTGTTGTTGGTTCCTGCAGCCTTTTAATTACTCTATTTGGGAAAGTCCGGTCTAAACGATTAGCTAATTCAGTTGAATCCGCTAATTGTACGTTCATTCTATCTGAAAGGTCATCTGAGTATTCCTCGACTGTGTTTCTGTATTGAAGCCTATTACTTTGTCTAAGCCTAGGATCTTCTAGCGACTTTTTAATAGTCAACAGTCGCTGTGTCTCTATAAGAATAACATCATTTTTTGAAATAGTATTCTGATACCATTCGGGTAATGCTGCAATGTCTGTAGACAAGTTGTCAGGCATCCTATCTCTAAATCTGTAATACAGTTCTTTGGTAGAATATATTTCTTCTGTTCTACGGTCGTACCATTCGTCCTCTTCGATCTGCCGAAGCATTGGCCCAACATATTTTCTAATTTCTCTTTTTAAACGATCTACATTTTGCTTATAATCTGAAAAAGGCATCTCATCTATCTTTTTTCTGCCTTTCATTCTGACAACATTGATCTCGTGATTACCATCTATATTCTCTCGTCTTATGACCCATTTGTATCCATCGTGAAACCATAAAGTCACCTTATCGAAACCCATAGAGTCAAGCAAATATAATTCCCCATCTAAAACGTACTTTATTATTTTTAATATCGCCGTTTTACCTAGCCCGTTCTGACCAAGTATTAAATCTAGACTCTCCTTTCCAAACTTTATATCGTGATTGAAAGTGCCGAACAGACCTTCCACCTTTATTCTTTTAAATTTCATTGCAGTTCGTAACTATTTAGTTTGTTTTCGCTGTAATATATGGTTAGTTGCGCAGAACG
>NZ_QNQZ01000025.1 GCF_003390935.1 Lewinella sp. IMCC34191
GGTGAGCCTAACTGAATAGCGTTGACAGGTTTAGTACTTAGTTAGCTAGAAGGTGAGACGAAGTTGTCGGTTTTCGGTTGGATGATCGAGAACGACATGAGCGGGCAAAATTTGGCTTACCCCCTTAGTAGCCTTTGCTCCGGGGTAAGTCAAATTTGGTCCGTCCGCTGTTGCCTCCCGCATATTCTTTGGTGCCTGACCGTCGCGGATGCTTAGCGGGTGAAGCGCGGCGGCTCCTTGTGGGGTCGCCAGCCAGGCTTCGTACGCTATCGGACTGCAGCGCCGGGGCAGTTGGTGGTGGTGGCGCCGCTGGTTATAGTTGCGTACACTCCTCCCCAGCAGCCGGCGTAATTGTTCTTGATTGTGACGGGGGCGGTAGCGCAAGTACTCGTTCTTGATCACGTCGTTGAGCTTTTCGGCGTAAGCGTTATCGGTGGCCGCGGTGCACATACTGGAGCTGATCCCGTGCTGGCGCAAACTCTCCACGAAACTGCGGTAACGATACTGCGTGCCCCCGTCGCTGTGGAAGATCAGACGCGATAGGTCCTGGCCTTTTCTTTGCCGCAGGGCCATCTTTAAGGCTCGCACGTTGGCCGCCGCAGCTAGGGAAGTACTTAGAGCGTAACCCAGGATACGACGGGAGTAGACGTCCAGAATAAAAGTCAGATAGAACCACCGTTCGTGCTGACGAAAGTAGGTCGTATCGGACTGCCAGATCAGGTTTATGTCGTTGATTACCAGACCCTTGATCAGGTTGGGGAAGCGGTGACCATCGCTACGGGTGGTGCGCGCGTAGTTGCTTTCACGACGGGGCAGGGCATGACCGCGACGCGTCATCTCGGCCACGAAGCGGTCGCGTCCCAAACCCCGGGGCTGAATCTGGTGGTAAGCTTTGACCAGCCCCAATCCGGGATGGTCGCGGCGGTGCAGCAGCAGCCGCGCCTCGGCTTCGGATGCGCGGCGGAGATAGTCCACTCGACGGGCCTGAAACTGCCGCAGGGCCTGGCGTGAGGTGCCCACGACGGCCAGGATGCGCTGTTGGGTGAAGGCGGTCATGAGGGCGTCTTGTCGTTGGCAGAGTCGGAGGACGGCGGCGTAGAAGTAACTTTTTTTTGGACGTTAATGCCGTGCTCCTCGGCCAGTAGCTGTAGGCGCTCTTTGTGGAACTCAATCTCGATCTGCTTATTGCCGACCAGGCGTTCGAGCATGGCCAGGCGGGCTTCCAAGCGTTTGACTTTTTCGGTTTGCGAGTGAGGGACTTCCACGATTACGGCTTGGGGGGTAGTGGCTTGCTGGCCAAATTTTTTGATCCATCGGTAGAGAACCGTGCCCTTAATATCGTAAAGCCGGGACATTTGGCTTACCGAAAAGGTTCCGGATTCAAAGTCGCGCACCCGGGCGCGCTTAAAATCGAGGCTAAACCGGCGCCGGGGGCGGATGCGGTGGCTAGACATAAAATCGCTGATTTTGGGTCAACGTATTTCAGTTCTAGACA
>NZ_QNQZ01000026.1 GCF_003390935.1 Lewinella sp. IMCC34191
ACCATGGAAGCCGGGAGTGCCTGAAGACGGTGGCCGTTATAGGAGCTGTCTAGGGTAAAATCGGTAACTGGGGTTAAGTCGTAACAAGGTAGCCGTACCGGAAGGTGCGGCTGGAATACCTCCTTTTTGAGACGACTAACTGACGGAGCGTGTTGCTGTACAGATCAGTAGTGACGTAGTAGCAGATTATAGTGTTGCACGGTAAGGGTGAAGGCGGTTTGTCTTCACTGGATGCACGACCTTACGAGACCCAAAGGGTTCTGGAAGCAGTAGTTGATACTGCGGCCACGACTCGCCTGCCTTGGTGTTAATTTAAAAGCCGACGATTCACAATGGTGAGCCGTCTTTTTTATTAGTGAAAGCTAATGACCGGCTAAGTCAGCAATGACTTAGGTACTGTTTGAAATGCACAGTCCCGTAGCTCAGCTGGTTAGAGCGCTACACTGATAATGTAGAGGTCAGCAGTTCAAGTCTGCTCGGGACTACAATTCCTGGGGGATTAGCTCAGCTGGCTAGAGCACCTGATTTGCATTCAGGAGGTCATCGGTTCGACTCCGATATCCTCCACCCAGTTTTTCAGCAGCGGTAACGATCGCTGTTTTACCGGTAGCTTCGGCTATCGACCTGCCATTTTCCTGCGTAAGCAGGACACCAATAAGCGCGGTACGCGCCCCCTTCGATGGAAGGGAGTGACCGGTTCGACTCCGGCCTTATTACACACCGACCCCCCGCGGGCCAATAGGACATCATTAGCCTGAAGTCCTATCGCCGGCGGAAACAAGGGGTTGATGACGATCTTTGACAAGTTTGGATAAGAGAGCAACAGAAATTTTTACGGATTTATATTGGTTTTAAACGATCACATTAAAGTCCGTTGCGAGAGAATTCAATATTCTCAAGCGTCTGTTGGATACTTGATATGCCTCTTTTGGAAGTTGACTTTTAGTTAGCGGAAGGGAGAGGCGTAGATTACTCATTAGTTTTAGGCAAGATTTAACGTTACGATTTTATTCGTTTCGGTTTCTAAGAAACTGCCGGTCCTTCGGGATCGGTGAAGAATAGGAAGTGAACGAAGGGCGTACGGGGAATGCCTAGGCTCTCAGAGACGATGAAGGACGTGGTAAGCTGCGAAAAGCTACGGGGAACTGCAAACGAGTGTTGATCCGTAGATGTCCGAATGGGGCAACCCACTAGATTGAAGATCTAGTACTCCGCAAGGAGAGGTAACCCGGGGAACTGAAACATCTAAGTACCCGGAGGAGGAGAAAATAATTTAATGATTCCGCAAGTAGTGGCGAGCGAACGCGGAACAGCCCAAACCATTACGACACGTCGTAGTGGGGTTGTAGGACTTGTATAATTCAATATCATTTAACTGGAACAGTTTTGGAAAAGCTGACCATAGGGGGTGAAAGTCCCGTACAGGAATGGTGGTGTTGATGACGAGGATCCTGAGTAGGGCGGGGCCGGAGAAACCCTGTCTGAATTTGCGGGC
>NZ_QNQZ01000027.1 GCF_003390935.1 Lewinella sp. IMCC34191
GGGAGTGTTTACTGAACTGTGTCTGGGTTAAGAATTTTCTTTTGGCCCTAAGTCTTTTCTTTACCCGCCGGCCCTCAAAAGCGCAGCGGGCCGGTGGGTAAAGAAAAGACGTTTGCGGGCTACAGCATCCAGTGTTTGGTAAAGCGGTCTCCGTAGGTCTCGCTGAGCTCCCGGCTCACCGCCGTCCAGTTGTAAGCTTGGCGGTACCAGGACTTGCGGTGGGCCTGCAGACCGAGGTAGAGTTGGATCAGCAGAGCCTGTCCACTCACCCAGCTGCCCTTCGTCTTGGTCACCTTTCGCTCCAGGCGGTGTACGTTCTCTACCGGGTTGGTGGTATAGATCATGCGTTGTAGTTCCGGACCGAAGTCCTTGAAGGCCATGATGGCGTCCCACTCCCGGTCCCAGAGGCGGAACACGTGGGCGTACTTACGTCCCCATTTGGTGCGCACCACCTCGAGTTCTTCGGCCGCCAGGCTCCGGCTGTTGCTTTGGTACACTTGCCGCAGATCGGCGCACAGGGGGCGGCGGTCGCGATAGTCCACGCCCCGCATACAGTTGCGCATAATGTGCACCACGCAGCGCTGAAAGATCGCCTGGGGGAAGTAATGTTCGACCACCTGATCGAAGCCCGTCAGGCCATCGGCGCACACCACCAGAATATCCTCCACGCCGCGCTGCTTCAGCCTTTCCAGGCACATGCCCCACTGGGTGGCTCCCTCGGCCCCATCACCCAGCTCCAGCAACAGCAGGTCCCGCTGACCGTCCGCGTCCACGCCGTAGAGCGTGTAGATGGCCACCGTGTCGGTGCGCCCCTCGCGGCGAATCTTGAAGTGGATGGCATCGGCGTAAACAATGCTGTAGAAGGCTTTCAGCCCGCGCTGCTGCCACTCGGTGACCTGTGGCCAGACCCGCTGGATCACCGCCGAGATGGCCGCCGGGCTGAGTTGGTTGCCTAGCATCTGCTCCAACTGAGCGGCAATGTCGCGTTCGGAGTTACCGCGGGCGTAAAGAGATAAAATCTGTTCCGTCATGTGAGGAGCCAGATCATATTGCCGCTTGCCCACCGTCACCGGCTCGAAGGTGCCGTTACGATCGCGACTACCCTCGATCGCCACCGGGCCGAAATCGGTGCGCACTTCCTTCCGCGTTCGGCCATTGCGCTTATTGGCAATGCCCGCCTGACGGTTGTCGTCCAGATGCGCGTCGAGTTCGGCGGCCAGGGCGGCCTCCACCACGTGCTTGATTAATCCATTGAGCAGTCCATCGGGACCGGCCAGTGGTTGTTTGTTCATCAGACCCTGAATCAGGTCCGCCTCGAAGTCCGCAAACTTGCGCGAGGAGTTAGAAGAGGTACTCATTCATCAAAAACAGTTATAGACACAGTTGGATGTACAGTCTC
>NZ_QNQZ01000002.1 GCF_003390935.1 Lewinella sp. IMCC34191
CAGGGTTCAGGCCTGCCCGTGTCCGGGGCAGCAGTCGTGTTTTCGCCGCACACGCGCAGGTCGCCTGCTGCGTACGGCCACAATCCGAGGTGCTACCTTCCCACCAGTAGGAAGTACGAGGACCTCGTAGTGTGCTTGCACCTGCGAGTGTCCGGAATAGCAGGGTTCAGGCCTGCCCGTGTCCGGGGCAGCAGTCGTGTTTTCGCCGCACCCGCGCAGGTAGCCTACTGCGTACGGCCACACTCCGAGGTGCTGCCTTCCCGCCAGTAGGAAGCACGAGGACCTTGGAGTGTGCTTGCACCTGGGAGTGTCCGGAATAGCAGGGTTCAGGCCTGCCCGTGTCCGGGGCACTTCGAACATCTTTTCCCTATACTTGTCACCCTAACAAAAATCATGCAAGCAATGGCAAGAAAACTTAGAATGGGAATGGTCGGCGGAGGCCGGGGAGCTTTCATCGGAGGCGTACACCGCATCGCCGCGGCCATCGATCAGGAGATCGAATTAGTATGCGGGGCGTTCAGCTCCGACCCGGAAAAGTCCCGATTGAGCGGAGAGGATTTTTACCTGCCGCCCAACCGCGTTTACGGGTCCTATGAGGATATGATCTTAAAAGAAAAGGAACTGCCCGAAGGAGAGCGTATGGACTTTATCTCCATCGTCACCCCGAATCACGTCCACTTCGGCCCGGCCAAGCTGGCGCTGCAGCATGGTTTTCACGTGGTCTGTGATAAGCCGCTTGCTTTCAATGTGGACGAAGCCGAGCAACTGGTGCGCCTGGTGGAAGAAACTGGCTTGGTCTTTGCCCTCACGCATAACTATACCGGCTACCCCATGGTCAAGCAGGCCAAAGCCATGGTCCGCGACGGAAAGCTGGGCAAAATCCGCAAGATCGTCGTCGAATACCCCCAGGGCTGGCTCGCCGATAAAAAGGAAGATACCGACAACAAGCAAGCGTCCTGGCGTTCCGACCCGGCGAAATCGGGAATGGGCGGTGCCATGGGCGATATCGGCACCCACGCCGAGAACCTGGCGGAATACGTTACCGGCCTCAAGATCACGGAGGTCTGTGCCGATCTAACCAGCTACGTCGAAGGCCGCCGGCTGGACGACGACGCCAACATCTTACTGCACTTCGAGGAAGGAGCCAAGGGCGTACTGCACTGCTCCCAGATCGCGGTAGGCGAAGAGAACGGCCTAAACATCCGTGTCTGGGGCGAGACCGGCGGACTGGAGTGGCACCAGGAAGAGCCCAATACGCTCATCTACAAACGGCACGAGCAACCGGCCATTATTTACCGCACCGGTGTCGGCGAACTCGATCCCGCCGCCGTAGCCGCCACCCGCATACCGCCCGCCGGCCATCCGGAAGGCTACCTCGAAGCCTTCGCCAACATCTACAAGAACTTCGCCGCCACCGTACGCGCCAAAATGGACGGACGAGAGCCCACCGCGATCGAATCCGACTTCCCGACCGTCCGGGACGGTCTGCGCGGTATGCGTTTCGTCGAAGTGGTCGTGGAGAACTCGCGCCGCTCGGAGAAGTGGAGCCGGGTTTAGTCTGTTAGTCGCTCCCTTCGGTCGCGGTTAGTAGCGCTGCGCGCTGTTAGTGTGGTAGTCGGCTGGCAGTGCCATCCGGAATAGTAGCTCCCTGCGGTCGCTGTTAGTACGATAGTCGGTTGGCTGCGCCATCCGGAAAGTAGCGCTGCGCGCTGTTGTTAGTAAGTATCGGTTTCCCCCGTACTAATCCCAACCGCCGGAAGCGACTAAGCGGCTAACAAACTAACCGCGACCGAAGGGAGCTACTACCCGGATGGGCAAGCCAGCCGACTACCGTACTAAACGACCGAAGGGAGTATCTACCGTACCAACTCCTCCTGCAACTCCTCCAGTTCCACCCCTTTCGTTTCGGGCATCAGGAAGTACACGAAAAGGAGCTGGCCGACCATGCAAACCGCGAAGACGGCGAAGATGGCGGCCTGACCGAAGGTGGCGGCGAGGAAGGGAAAGTTGCCTCCGATCACCGCGGCGAAGATCCAGTGGGTGGTGCTGCCGAGGGAGGCACCCAATCCCCGGACCTCGTTGCCGAAGATTTCGCTGATGAATACCCAGATGACCGCGCCCTGCCCGATGGCGTGACTGGCGATGAAGACGAATAGCCAGATCGGTACGATCAGTCCCTCCAGGTTGTTGGTGTAGAAGGCCCAGGATACCGACGAGAGGGAGATGATGTAGCCAAGGCTGCCGATGTACATGAGTGTTTTTCGCCCGCTGCGGTCGATCAAATACATGCCGATGAAGGTGAAGAGCACGTTGACGACGCCTATGCCTACCGACGACAGGAAGGCACTTTCCGTACCCAGGTTCGCGGCTTCAAAGATGCGTGGCGCATAGTAGATCACCGCATTGATGCCGGATACCTGGTTGAAGAAGGCAAAGAGGAAAGCGTAGAGGATTGGCCGGTTGTATTTACCACTGAAGAATTTGCCGAGCGTGACCTTTTCGCGGGTGGTATTCGACTGCTCGATCTTCCGGAGCTCAGCCTCCGCAGTGGCCGGGTTGACGCGCATCAGCACGCTCAGGGCTTCCTCGCGGTTCCCTCCCTTGGTCAGGAGCCAGCGGGGGCTACGCGGCACGAAGAATAAGAAGAGTAAAAAGAGGACGGCGGGTATGACTTCCACGCCCAGCATGAGGCGCCAGTCTATCGCATCGGCACCGCCGACGATGAGGTAATTGCTGAAATAGGCGAAGAGAATACCGAGGACCAGATTTAATTGGAAAGCCGCTACCAGCTGTCCGCGCTGGGCGGCGGGTGATACCTCCGTGATGTACATCGGAGCGACGACCGAACTGGCCCCTACCCCCAAACCACCGAGAAAACGAAAGATGTTCAGCTGCAAGGCATCGGCGGCTAGCGCGGAACCGGCCGCGGAAACAAGGTACAGTATGGCTATGGCAATCAGCGTTGCCTTTCGCCCGTAGCGGTCGGCCGGCACCCCTCCGAAGATCGCCCCGATGATCGTGCCGTAAAGCGCCATGGCCACGATCTGCCCGATGGCCAGGTCGCTGAGACCGAATTCCGCCTGTATCGCTTTTTCGGCACCGCTAATGACGGCCGTGTCGAAACCAAAGAGAAAGCCGCCCAGGGCGACCGTGATGGCCCACGTCCAGACCTTTGCCGTATTCATGATCGATATTTTAACTCCGCTCACCGTATCGGAGCGGACGGCAATATAAGCCTAGCCTGGATTAGGGTAGACCGCACCAGGGTAAAGACCGACTATTGGCTTGGGCTGAGGGTAAATCGGTAGGGTCGAAGGATGCTACGGCCAATTACCTGCGCTCCGCCGCCCACCTCCGTACTGTCCGTTTTAGCGGTCACGTCGAGTCGGTAGTCCCCTTCCGCGGCTACTTGCCAACCGGCCAGCCGGAAATACGGCAGGGCGGTACTGAGCTCGCTTTCCACCGCCTCATCGGGAAGTTGCAGCGTCGTGGGTTCGATCCCGCTAGCCAGCAGATCCTCCGGCCACGAGCGATCGACCTCCAGGTAGGGATAAACCTGTACCCAGAAGAACATGATGGTGAGCATCCCCGATAGCACCGACCCTCCGATGGCGAAGTCGCGGCGATCGCCAAAAATGCCCAGTACGGCCAGCAGGCTAAAGATCCAGTATGCGGCCGCCATCCCCAGCGCCGCCCGGAAACCTTCGCCGGGGAAGGAGATAGCCCCGCCCGTCAGTAGCAAGAACGCGGCGATGAAGGCGCCCACGAGCTGCACGACCGCCGCGGCCCGGACGTAATCCTTCCAGGGGTAATTCGACTCGCTGAAGTACAATTGCATCTGTTTGCCGGCCAGCAGCGCCACCAGGTACATGAATAGTAAGGACTGCGCAAGCAAGGTCACGACCATGGCCATTCCCACGATCATGCTGAATTGCTCGAATTTCTGCGCCTTGAAAAGCAGGTCACGGAAGCCAGCAACTACCCAACCGGCTAAGGGCAGCATGCCGAGTAGTCCGTAATAGAGCAGGTCGAGCACGCGGCTGTCTTCCTGGCCGTAGTACCAGTAGGTGTTGGCGCCCTGCGGTCCCTGAATCAATAACACCAGGGAACTGATACCAACGGCAATGGCGGCGGGCGTCGTCCAGGAGTAGTCCGTACGCTGAAAAACCGCCAGGACAATGACCATCATGGACAGCAACAGGGTGGAGACCGGAGAGGCGATAGCCCCAAGGAGCACGAAAACCCCGAAGGCATAGATCTTTTTCTGGTCCTTATCCAGGGCGTAAAGCAGCAGCGACCATAGCATGCCGGAGTGTCCGAGCAGCGCCAGGCTGTCAGCGGTGGCTACCTTACCGAAGAAGGGTAAGAACAGCGACGCGCCGGAGCACAGCAGGGCGAGTTGACTGACCTGGGTACCAAAGAGCCGGGCCGTCCACCGGTAGGTGAAGAAAGCGGCGAGGATAAGCCAAAAGGCGGAAAGGAGTCGCGGAAAGAGGAAGCGGGAGTCGGGGTCATCCGTCAGGCTATCCCCGAGGGGCATCAGGGCGTGATTGATGGCGGCGGGAAGGTAATCGCCCCATTCGGAATCCAGCGAGCGGGCCAGGGCAAAGCCTTCCCCACCCGGCCAGGCCGTGATGACATCGAGTTGTACCAGGAGGGCGGCAACGAAAAAGAAGGAGCACATCCACACGAAGAAGCGCCAGCGGCTGGAGGGCTGCGCTGGTGCGGGGGCGGATGGTTGACTAACCTTTGGTTTGCGACGTTTCTTTTTACTCACCGGGTGATGCGTTCACCATTCTTAAGTAAAAACTCCTCGGCTAAGTTGAGGAAATTCTTGGCGCCTCTGCTTCCGGCGTTGATCATTACGACCGGTAGATGCATATTCGGAGCTTCACTGATGCGGGCGTTGCGGTGGATAATGGTCTTGAAGGCTTCGTCACCAAATGACTCCCGAACGGAGTCCACGACCATATTGGCCAGTCGCAGGCGCTGATCGTACATGCTTAGCAGAATACCCTCTACCTGAAGTTTGGGATTCAGCTGCCGTTGGACAAGTTCGATGGTGTTCTGCAGCTTGGTGAGCCCTTCCAGCGCGAAATACTCGCACTGTACCGGTATGAGGACGGAGTCCGCGGCGGTCAGGGCATTAATGGTCAACAATCCCAGGCTTGGCAGGCAATCGATCAGGATGTAATCGTAGTGCTTCCGCAGCGGCTCGATAATGTTGTTGCGCATGACGTCTTCCCGGCGGAAGCGATTGATCAGCTCCACTTCGGCTCCGACCAGGTTGATGCTGGAAGGGACGATGTGCAGGTTAGGCGTCTCGGTTTCGTAGACGACCTCGTTAACGTCCAGATCATTGATCAGTACCTCGTAGATGCTCGCTTCCAGATCTTCGGCCGGAATACCGACACCGCTCGTGGCATTGGCCTGGGGGTCGGCATCAACGATCAGCACCTTACGTTCCAAAATAGCTAGGGAGGCCCCGAGATTGATGGTGGTCGTGGTCTTTCCCACCCCCCCTTTTTGGTTCGCAATTGCAACAACTTTGCCCATGGCCGCGAAGGTAGTGAATTAGGCGCGCTACTTCTTTAAGTGCATGGCGGCGGAGCGCAGGTGAAAGAAAACTCAACTACCTTTGCCGCCTCGTGTTACCTACCACCAAACGCAAGCCCGCAGAACTATGGCAAGGAAAGGCCGCAAAATGATTTATAAGACGCCCGAAGAGATCGAGCGTAGCCGTACGGCCTGCCAGTTGGTATGCGATACCCTGACCGAGGTAGCCAAGATGCTCCGCCCCGGACTCAGTGGCAAGGAGATCGACACCTTTGCGGAAACCTACATTCGCGATAACGGGGCCGTCCCGGGCTTTAAAGGACTATACGGTTGTCCCTCTACTTTGCTGGTATCCCGCAACGAAGAGGTTGTTCACGGCCTGCCCAACGAGAAACAGATCTTCGAAGACGGCGATATTCTGTCTATAGACTGCGGTACCATCGTAGATGAGTTCTACGGGGACGCCGCCTATACCTTCTGCGTCGGCGACGTGGAAGAATCGATCATGGAACTCTGCCGGCGCACCAAGCACAGCCTGTACCTCGGCATTGATGCGGCCAGGCAGGGCAAGCGCATCGGTGATATCAGCCACGCCATCCAGCACTACACCGAACGGGAATCCGGCTACGGCGCCGTAAGGGAACTGGTCGGTCACGGACTGGGACGCAGCCTCCATGAAGCCCCCGATGTCCCCAATTTCGGGAAACGCGGTCGCGGCCCCGTACTGAAGTCCGGTCTCATCATTGCCATCGAGCCCATGATCACCCTGGGTAAGCGCAACGTGGTCAGCCGAGAGGACGGTTGGACGATCATTACCATCGACGGCAGCCCCGCCGCCCACTACGAGCACAGCATCGCCATTCGCCCCGACGGTGAGCCGGCCGACCTCATGAGCGATCACCGCCCCATTGAGGAGGCCATCCGTCAGAACAGCAATCTGAAATACGTCGATAACCTGGACGAGGACCTGGTGGCTGTCTACCAGCCGGTGGGAAAGGGGTCGCTGGTCCGCTAGCCTCGGAAGAGAGAGTATCTGGATCGGGGACAGAGCCTGCCGTCGCTCCGGCAAATTTGAAGGAGCGCGGCTTCGGGAAGGGGATTACGCCGTCGCGCCGGGCATTCCGGACGGTCACCGTCGACCAAGTTGGCAACTATCTCCCTACCATTCAACCGCTTAGGGGGAAAATTCCTTTACTTAAGGAAAATAGCTCCGTAAACCATTTGGGTACGTAAGAAAATAATCTTACCTTTGCCCTCCGAAATTTAAAACATGTCCAAAAAAGACCTGATCAAGCAGGATGGCGTGATTGAAGAGGCCCTCTCGAACGCGATGTTCCGAGTACGGCTGGAAAACGACCACGAAATTAAGGCGACGATCTCCGGCAAGATGCGGATGCACTACATCAAAATTCTTCCCGGTGATAAGGTAGCAGTGGAAATGAGCCCGTACGATCTCAGTCGCGGACGCATCACCTACCGTTACAAATAAGGCGCCGCACTGCCGCTGGTCCTAAAATAAACTTACTATGAAAGTCAGACCCTCCGTCAAGAAGCGCTCGGCCGATTGCAAGATTGTCCGCCGCAAAGGCAAAGTCTACATTATTAATAAGAAGAACCCGAAGTTCAAGCAACGTCAGGGATAAGCTAAGCTAGATTTACTATGGCAAGAATTGCAGGAGTAGACCTGCCGCGGAACAAGCGCGGCATCATTAGTCTGACTTACGTCTTCGGCGTAGGCAGCACCCGCGCCGGAGAAATCCTGGATCGCGCTGGTGTCGAGCACGACACCAAGGTACAGGACTGGACCGACGAGAACATCCGGACCATTTCAAACCTGATCACCAACGAATACAAGGTGGAAGGTGATCTGCGTACCGAAGTACAAACTAACATCAAGCGTCTGATGGATATTGGCTGTTACCGCGGCCTCCGTCACCGTAAGGGTCTTCCCCTGCGTGGACAGCGTACCCAAACCAACGCTCGTACCCGTAAGGGCAAGCGTAAGACCGTAGCGAACAAGAAAAAAGCGACTAAGTAATGGCTAAGAGACAGGCAGGCGGCAGCCGCGTAGCGAAGAAGCGCAAGGTAAAAGTCGACAACGAAGGACTGGCATACATCCAGGCTTCGTTCAACAATATCATCATTTCGATCACCAACAAGCAGGGTGACGTTATCAGCTGGGGCAGTGCCGGTAAGGAGAAATTCCGCGGTAGCAAGAAGAGCACCCCCTACGCCGCTCAGGTGGCTAGTGGTAACGCCGCTCGGGTAGCTTACGAAGCTGGCCTGCGGGTGGTCGAAGTATACGTGAAAGGCCCCGGTAGCGGTCGCGAAGCAGCGATTCGTGCTATCGACGGTGCCGGCATTCGCGTTGCCAAAATTAAGGACGTAACCCCCATGCCCCACAACGGCTGTCGTCCGCCCAAGCGTCGTCGCGTCTAATCCCGCAACCCGCTTTCTCCGGGCTTGGCGCCGGCACATTCCGTGCTTGCCAAGATACTATTATGTCTCTCGCCCCGGAAGAGACTATTCCGTAACCACCAAAGACATCCCGTCACTATGGCTAGATACACTGGCCCCAAGGCTAAAAAAGCCCGCGCACTGGGCGAGCCGATATTCGGCTACAGCCGCGCCTTCGAACGCAAAAAATACAAGCCCGGCCAACACGGCAACAGCCGCGGCCGCCGCCGCCAGCCCTCGGACTATAAGCTCCAGCTGACCGAAAAGCAAAAGGCTAAGTATACCTACGGTGTACTGGAACGGCAGTTCCTCAACCTCTTCAAGAGCGCCGCTGCATCGCGGGGTGTCACCGGTGAATTGTTACTGCAATATCTGGAAGCCCGCCTGGACAACGTCGTTTTCCGTCTCGGCCTGGCGCCTACCCGCCGCGCCGCCCGGCAGCTGGTTTCCCACCGGCACATTATGCTCAACGGCCGCCTCAACAACATTCCCTCCACGCAGATCCGTCCCGGTGACGTCGTATCCGTACGGGGTAAGTCGCAGGGTCTTGAAGTGATCCGCGAAAGCATGGGCAGCCGCAACGATGTCCGCAACTACGGATGGTTGTCGTTCAACCAGGAGAAGATGGAAGGTACCTTCCTCGACTACCCGGAGCGCGAGAATATCCCCGAGAAGATCAACACCCAGTTGATCGTCGAGCTATACTCGAAGTAATATTGATGAGGGGTGGCCGAAAGCCACCGTATAGACCTTCGGTCACCCCTTCTCTTAGCCCTGATTCGGCCCGCCGCCGGTTAGGGCCAACTAATTTTATATCCCAGGTGTTGTTGCCCCGGTCATTCGCGGACATAAAGCACTCTAAGTCAGTAAATAAAGTATGAGCAGTATCCTAAATTTCCAGAAGCCGGATAAGATCACGATGCAGAAGTCGGATGACTTCCACGGCAACTTTGAATTTAAACCCCTGGAACCCGGGTTCGGCCAAACCATCGGTAACTCCCTTCGTCGCGTACTCCTGAGCAGCCTCGAAGGTTTCGCTATCTCCGCCGTACGTATTGCCGGCGTCGATCACGAATTCGGAACCATCCGCGGCGTTGTTGAAGACGTAGTCGAGATCATCCTCAACCTTAAGCAGGTTCGCCTCAAGCAGACCATCGAGAACGATGAGATGGAAGAGGAGAAGATCTATCTGACCATCAGTGGCAAGGAGCAGTTCACCGCCGCCGATATTGACGAGCATACCAATGTATTCAAGGTAATGAACCCCGACCTGGTCCTGTGTACCATGGAGCCGTTCGTGAACCTCGAAGTCGAGCTGACCGTCACCAAAGGCCACGGCTATATCCCGGCCGACGATAACCTGCCCAAGAACGCTCCCATCGGTGTTATTCCCGTAGACGCGATCTATACCCCGATCAAGAACGTAGCCTACCGCGTAGAGTCCACCCGTGTCGGACAGCGTACCGACTACGAGAACCTAATCCTCGAAGTCAAGACCGACGGCACCATCCATCCGGAAGACGCCGTTCGCGAAGCCGCCCGTATCCTGATCCAGCACCTTATGCTGATCACCGACGAGCCCATCGAATTCCAGAGCACCGGTGCCCGCGAAGAGACCATCGTCGACGAGCACATCCTGCACATGCGCAAGCTGCTCAAGACCAGCCTCGAAGACCTCGATCTCTCGGTACGTGCCTATAACTGCCTCAAGGCCGCCAAGATCAACAGCCTCGGCGAACTCGTCCGCTACGACACCCACGAACTCCTCAAGTTCCGCAACTTCGGTAAGAAGTCGCTCGTAGAGATCGAAGAACTGCTGGTCGAAAAAGGCCTGACTTTCGGCATGGACCTGAGCAAGTATAAGCTTGACGAAGAGTAAGCACTAGTGGGTAGCGGATAGCTTAAAGGCCTACCCGCTATATGCTAACCCGCGGCTCCGCCGCTCCCGGGTCATCCGTAAGGATGTAGTTTTTTCCACAAAACAACCTCGGTAATAACCCCTCCCCCTCGCGGTTGCCCGATCCGCATATGAGCGCGAGGTGTGTGTTACCGGCAAATTTTCCTGACATGCGTCACGGTAAGAAATTCAACCACTTAGGTCGCAAGACCGCCCACCGGAAGGCTCTGCTCCGCAACCTGACGATCGCCCTGATCACGCACAAGCGGATCAATACGACCCTGGCTAAGGCTAAGGCGCTCCGTTCCTACGCCGAGCCTATCATCACCCGCGCCAAGACCAACGATACCCACAACCGGCGTACCGTATTCAGCTACCTGCAGAACAAGGAAGCCGTTACGGAACTCTTTTCCACGGTTGCCGACAAGATTGCCGACCGCCCGGGTGGTTACCTGCGCGTGATCAAGACGGGCTCCCGCCTGGGTGACGGTGCTGAAACCGCGATGATCGAATTCGTCGACTTCAACGAAGTCTACAACAAAGACGAAGCGAAGAGCAAAGGACGTACCCGCCGTAGCCGTCGCCGCCGCAGTGGTGGAGACAGCAGCAACGCACCCGCCGCCAACCAGGAGAAGAACACCGAAGCCGCCGCAGCAACCGCTGCTGCCGCCACGGCCGCTACCAGCGAAACGAAAGAAGGAAGCGAGGAAGAATAGCCCTCCCTTCCTGAGAACCAAGCCCGGATTGCCCCCTGCAGTCCGGGCTTTTTTGTTGCCGGGAAACTCTGTGAAGTTTTCATTGTTGGTACACGAAATTCTAAAATCATGGAAGTAGGATTTGACAGCTTCGGCTCGGCGGTGATCGACGAAAGCACCGGCGACGTCCTCCACGCGGAAAAATCAATGACTGATCTCTTAGACCGGATCGTTCATGCGGATAAAATGGGTATCGATGTATTTGGGATGGGTGAGCACCACCGTCCGGATTATTTCGACTCTTCGCCCGTCACCATTCTGGCAGCCGCTGCGGCCCGTACGGAAAATATCAAGCTGACCAGCGCGGTGACGGTACTGAGCGCCGCGGACCCCGTGCGAGTATTCCAAAGCTTCGCGACGCTCGACCTGATCTCGAAGGGACGGACGGAGATGGTCGTCGGGCGAGGATCCTTCATCGATGCCTTCCCCCTGTTCGGCTACGACCTTTCGCATTACGACGAGCTGTTCACCGAGAAATTGGGACTCCTTCTACAGATCCGTGACAACAAACGCGTTACCTGGTCGGGGAAATTTCGGCCGACGTTAAAGGATCAACCCGTTTACCCACGACCCGCGCAGGAAAATATTCCGATTTGGCTGGGGGTTGGCGGTACGCCTGCTTCCTTCGCGCGGGCCGGCACGCTCGGTATGCCGCTTATGGTGGCCGTCATCGGGGGAGAAACGCACCGCTTCCGGCCGCTCATCGATATCTACCGCAATGCCTGGCGGGAAGCCGGCCACGATCCGGCGGGCATGCGGGTAGGACTGCATTCCCTCGGTTACGTGGGGGAAACCACCGAAGCGGCCGTAGAAGAATTTTATCCCGGGCACACCCGCACCATGAACAAGATTGGTAAGGAGCGGGGTTGGCGTCCACAGAGCCGCGCCCATTTCGACGCACAACGTGGGCCCACCGGTGCTCTGCTCGTCGGCGGTCCGGAGGAAGTCGCGGAAAAAATTCTGCGCCATTCCCAAGCCTTGGGCGGGATTGATCGTATTACCTTTCAGATGGATAGCGCCGAGCTGACCCACGAGCAGCGGTTACGGGCCATTGAGATTATCGGGCAGCGCGTATCCCCCATTCTTAAGGAGGCCTGACCGGCCCCACCCAACGTATTGTTTTATGCCAGACCCCAAAGAAAACCGGTTCTTACTCATTCTGGTCCTCGGATCCCTTACTACGATCGGTCCCCTCTCGATTGACATGTACCTGCCGGCCTTTGGTGGGATAGCTGAGAACCTGGGCACCGATATCAGCCGGGTATCCCTGTCGCTGTCGAGTTTCTTCGTGGGTCTGGCGATCGGCCAACTGATCTACGGTCCGCTGCTGGAACGCTTCGGCCGGAAGCGCCCCATGTACATCGGGCTTACCATTTACGCGCTGAGCTCCGTAGCCTGTGCATTTGCTACATCGGTGGAGATGCTCATCCTGTTCCGCTTCTTTCAGGCATTGGGCGCTTGTGGTGGATTGGTGGCTTCGCGGGCGATTGTCCGCGACCTCTTCGAGACCAAGGAAATGGCCAAGGTGTTCTCCCTTCTGATGATGGTCATTGCCGTGTCGCCGATCATCGCGCCTACCCTTGGCGGATTCATCACCACGGCCTTTGGCTGGCGCTACGTTTTCGGAATACTGGCGGGCCTGTCGTTGCTTATCCTGACGGGCGGATTTCTGCTGTTACGCAGTTACGACCGGATCAACCCCTACTACTCCCTGCGGCCGAAGGCGATCGCCGCTAACTACTGGTCGATTCTGACCGACCGCCATTTCATTGTGTATGCGCTAACGGGTGCCTTCTCATCGGCCGGCTTATACGCCTACCTGAGTGGCTCACCGCACCTCTATCTGGAACTATTCGGTCTGGACGAACAGCAGTACGGCATTGTCTTCGCCATCATCGCGGCGGGCCTCGTGACGGCTACCCAGTTGAATAACCGTAGCCTCCGTAATCGGTCCAGCGAACGCATCGTACAGTTGGCCGTCATAGGTCAATGCGTGACCGCGGCCCTTCTGGTCGGGGACGTCTATTTCGGATATGCAGGCTTAATCCCGACGACCGCCTTGATCTTCTGCTACCTGTTTTGCCTTGGCTTTATCTTCCCAAATAGCAGCGCGCTGTCACTGGATACGATACAGCATACGGCCGGCAGTGCTTCGGCCCTGATGGGCTCCTTGCAAATGGCTATAGGTGCGTTGGCCTCCGCACTCGTCGGCGTGCTGCAAAATGAGACCGCCCTACCCATGGTCGCCGTGATGGCCCTGTGTGGAGCCGTGGCCCTTACGTTGCTGAGCGTGGGTACGCGTCGCATGGCGCCGGCTACTTCGGCATAGGGAGGACTGTTGACCAA
Source organism: Lewinella sp. IMCC34191 (assembly GCF_003390935.1). Classification (GTDB taxonomy): domain Bacteria; phylum Bacteroidota; class Bacteroidia; order Chitinophagales; family Saprospiraceae; genus Neolewinella. Next base: position 13,012 of record NZ_QNQZ01000002.1, read on the forward strand.
AGTCCTTTGTGCTTACGAAGGCCACCCACCGGTGAATTTTGCCTGTCCCCCACCCTATCTTCGCTCCATGTCCGTAAGATTTTCCCGGGTGGGTCACGTGCTCGCCTCCGCCGGTGCCGCCATCGGAGTGGCCAACCTGGTCATCTTCCCCTATCGCGTACACTACTTTGGCGGGAGTGCCTACATTTTGGCCTTCGTGATCTTCACCTTACTCATGGGTATACCCCTCATGGTGCTGGAAAACGCGATGGGCAAGCGCAGGGGAACGGACGCCACCGAAGCCTTTCAGTGGCCGGGTGCGAGCCGTAACTGGCAGCTGGTGGCCTGGCTGGGAATTTTGACCTCGATCATGGTCGCTTCCTTCTACCTGGTACTGGCCGGTTGGACGCTGGAGTACGTATGGAATTACCTTACGGATTACGCCACCGTGGCGGCTACCCCCGCGGGTCCGGCCTTCGGGGAGGCGATCGGTCGTATTCCGCGTGCACTGTTCTTTACGGGCATCTTTACCGCATTGGTGGCCTTCGTTTGTTCGCGGCAGTTGTATTCCGGCATCGAACGGCTCGGCAAAGTGGCCATGCCGATGCTTGGGGTGTTGCTGATCTTTCTTATCGTATCGCTTCCTATCCTGCGCCCCGCCGCAATGGATTACGGCAACCTGCTCAAGTTCGATTGGCGAAGCCTCGTAATTCCGACGGACAATCGGGAGCTCGGACTGTTGCACGCGCTCGGACAGGCTTTTTTCAGCCTCGGCCTGGGGGCGGTGTCCATGCTGACCTTCGCGGCCCACGCCGACCGGGAAACGAACGTCCTGCGGGCCGCCCCGCAGATCGTGCACCTCGACACCGCGGTCGCCATCCTCGGAGCGGTGTTGGTCCTCCCGCTGATCGGGGGAACGGAAGGGGACATCTACAGCGGACCGCCACTCGTTTTTATCAACCTCGTCGAGATCTTCAAGACCTACGGAGCGGCCGCGCAGTGGGTCGGGCTGCTGTTCTTTTTCCTGCTGGCGGTGGCTATCCTGACCTCGGCCGTATCCTTATTCGAGCCCGCCCTGCGTACGATGACCGAACGCTACGGTTGGGAGCGCAGCTGGGGCGGACCTGTAGTTGGACTGATCGTTTTTGCCCTGGCGGTGCCGGTAGTGATTTCCTGCTCGGGCGACGGTCCGGCCTGGCTAACCAACTTCGCCGGAATGGGCGACCCCGGCTTAGGTTACTTCAATTTCCTGCTAGAGTGGTTCGGGAGTATTTCGCTGCTGGTCGGGGAATTACTGCTGTGTTGGTTCCTGCTGCAAGTGTGGGGGCTACCGGCCTTCTTCGAGGAATTGTCCATCGGGGGGCACCGCGTGACGAATAGCGACCGCAGGCGGCTGACCTGGCAGTTACGTTACGTAATTCCCATCGGGATTGGGCTGTTGATCCTCGCTAAAATCTGGACGTTGCTATAGGCAATCGCTCATGACCCGGCCATTCCCGCGATGAGAAAGCCCAGGTAGGTACCCAGACCATTGCCCAATGCCCCCACCAGGATACCTGGCAGGTAAAGATCCATCCGATCCAGGCTCTTAGCCAGGGCAAGGGCGGAAGAGGAACCGCCAATATTGGCCTGGGAGGCTACGGCCGCCACGTCGACGTCCAGTTTGAGGAGGCGGGCCGCGCCGAATACGATGGCCCCGTGCACCACTACGATCACGACCACCAGGATCAGCAGTCTCCACGCCAAATCACCAATCTGCCCCAGAGCGGCCAACTCGCAGAAGGCCCCGATAACTGCCAGAAAGAGGTACACGAAGAAAAGGCCCAGTACCTGACCGCCGGCCAGTCGGTGTAAAGCGGGTAACTGCGCCAGGAGAAGGGCAATAGTGGTGAGTACCAGGTTCGACGGGACATTCAATCCCCTCTCCGCCAGGAACACCGTCAGGGCATCGGAGGCCGCTAGGCTGAGGAAGCCGATACCCAGCAGGATGCCGAGCGACAGGACACTGATCGATTCCGTTTCGCGCTCGACATCATGCGTGGCCTCGACCGGAACGTGGTCGAGTTTTCCCCGCCGCCGTAGCAGCATGGGGACGGCCAGCGTCACGACCATCCAAACGGCGGTGATGATGTTATCCACGGCCGTCATGCCCGCGTAGAGGACGCCCTCCCGCATCATATCGTAGTGGATGGCGATGGCATTGTAGTTCACGCTGCCACCGGTGTACGTCCCCGTGAACATGCCGCTGATGGCCGGGTAAAATTCGCCGAAGTGCGTAGGTCCGTCAATGACGTACATGCCCGCCAGCACCCCAACCGCCGTGGCCGCGCTGCCGAGCAGAAAAAGCCCGAGCATCGGCGCGCCCGCCCGGCGGATGCTGGCCAGGTTCACGTCCAGCAACAGGTAAAAGATGGACAGCGGTGCCAGGTAGCGAAAGATGCCATCGTACACGTCCGATCCCTGGCTGGCGGAGGGGATCAACCCGAGATTTGCCCATACCGCCACCACGATAATCACCACCAGGGCCGTACCGAGGTGACGCAAAATAGTCCTCCGCACCAACCACTCCGACAGGACCACGCTTCCGCAGAGGATGGCCAGGAGCAGGAGGGGGGATGATAGCATGGGAATCGATTAATCGACAAGACGTCGGCGGACGAACTTCGCTATGCTGCGTTCGGCAGACGACGTTTTGTACTACGAGCGCAACAACTTCTGCTTTTCCCGCTGGAAGGCGGCTTCGGACAGGATACCGTCTTCCTTCAGTTTAGCCAGCCGCTCGATCTGGGTAATCAGGTCGTCGGATAGCTCCAGGGTATCCGGTGGGGCGCCAGGACCTGCCTCCTCCGCTGAGTCCGGGCTCTTGGCCGGGCGGGCCGCGGGTATCCGGTAGCCATTGGACTTAAAGGCCGCGTATTCGGAAGTGGATCGGAGGAAGGCCAGGTGATCGTGCTTCTCGATCTCGTCGAAGTCGTAGTAGCCGTGCTCGAGCGCCTGACTGAGGTGGTACAGGGCCGTATCCGTGTCTTCGTGGATGGAATAGAGGCAGGCCAGCTTGAAGTGGACTTCCGGCTGCCTGGGATCAACGTTCAGCGAGCGCCGGTAATCCCGGATGGCCGCATCGAAATCGTAGTTCGCGTAGTGCTGATCGGCGGTGAGCTGGAAGGGGTCCTTGCGGGGACCGGCCGGTGCGGGTTCGGCGTACTCCTGCCGTGGCGGTTGCGGTGGCGGGGGGCCGGCATAGTTGTACTGGCCCTGGTATTGTTGATTCTGGTACTGTTGATTTTGCTGGGCGGCCCAGAATTCGGGATTGTACTTTCGGTTAAACTTATCCTCGTCCTGGGTCAGCAACACGATACCATCGATCATGGCGATGATGGTGGGAATGAAGGTCCACACGAACAGCAGGTACACAATACCCAGCCCCTTTTGCCCCAGGTAGAAGCGGTGTACGCCCAATCCGCCAAAGACCAGGGCGAAAATGCCGGCGGTCGTTTTATTTTTCATAGATGGCAAAGGTCGGGAATGAAGGAAGATACACCAAAGGATGGAAAGTACTATTCGACCCGTGGCGGACGGAAACGCTCGGAACACCCGAACCGATCTACGAACCGTTACCTTGCACCCGCCCGGATCGACCTGATTTCTTTCCGGGAACGATAAACCCGAAACAACCTATGCTGACCGCCCAGACCACCCACCGCGTCCGATACGGAGAAACCGACCAGATGGGCTACCTCTACCACGGCCACTATGCCCTGCTCTACGAGGTGGGCCGCGCCGAGATGCTGCGCGACCTGGGTCTTAGCTACGCGGAGATGGAGGAGAAGGTCGGGGTGATGATGCCGGTGATGAGCCTCAACCAGCGCTTCGTCCGGCCGGCGCACTACGACGAGGTGCTCACCATCACCACCCAGCTGCGCCACGTGCCGGACCGCACGATCACCTTCCATATCGAGATCCACAACGAAAAGGGTAAATTGGTCAACGGCGGCTCGGTCAAGCTTTGTTTTGTCGACGTCAAAACGGAGCGGACGGTATCCGTACCCGAGTACCTGTTGCAGGTCATACGTCCGAACTTCTAAATGCCATGAAATTCAGCATGACGGCCTTCAAGCGGTACTTCACCGAGCACCCCGTGGTGATCGGGCTACTGAAGTACAGCAAGGAGAACAGCCTCATCGGATTTCACGGCGTCCCCATCTACGACGTGGTCGTCTTCGTCATCAACGAGGCCACCCGTGACGATCTTTTCACCCGGGCCAACAGCGTTGCCTTCAGCTTCTTTCTGTCGCTATTTCCGTCCATCCTGACCATTTTCACCCTGGTTCCCTTCGTACTGGAATTCATGAGCATCTGGTTTCCGGCGCTGGACAGCTTCAATATGACGCTCTACGAGGAGATCAAGCGGGTCATGCCCGGCCAGGCGGGGGACATCGTCTTCGGCTTCGTGCAGGAAATCACTAACTCCCCTAAAATCGGTCTGCTCAGTTTCGGTTTCCTGCTGGCGGTTTTCTTCTCCAGCAACGGCATGATGTCGCTGATGCAGGCCTTCGAGAAGAGCTACGTCAAGGTATTTCGTCAGCGGGGCTTCCTGCGCAAGCGCATGGTCGCGGTGGGACTCACCTTCCTCATCGGCCTGTTCATCATCGCCAGTGTCGTACTCGTTATCATGGGCGACAGCATCATCGGCTGGATCAACTACTGGCTCGGCCTGGGCGGCTTTGCCAGCTTCCTGGTCAACAGCGTCCGGTGGATCACCATGCTCGCGCTGTACTACATCATCATCGGGTCGCTCTATCGCTACGGGGCGGCCACCATCAAGCGCTTCAGCTACTTCAGCCCCGGCGTGACCCTCGCCACCATCCTGAGTCTGCTGACCTCGGTGGCCTTCAGTTTTTACATCGACGGCTTCAACCGCTACGATACCTACACCAAGTTTTACGGCTCCATCGCCACCATCATTATCGTCATGCTGTGGTTGCAGCTCAATGCGCTCATCCTGATCATCGGCTTCGAGATGAACGCGGCCATCGCCGTCCACCGCGATCTGACGGAGCCGGAGACCCGGGATACGCTGGAGGAGGAATAAATAGCGGGTAGCGTCGTAGGCGGTGCGGCAATGGCCAGACAACCTGCCCGCTACCCGCTATCTCCTATCTCCTATACGCTATCTCCTTTCTACTAGACACTAATCATCGCGGCGGAGCGCAGGTAAAATCCTTATTACAAACCTTCGGCATCGTAACATACCGACTCCCTTTACCCCACTATCCGCAACCAATCCGGCTGCTGGGGTGTGTATCTTTACCCCTTCGGTTCTTCTAGATTTGCCGAAGCGTTTTTGATAGTAACCATTGCCCATGCAACGACCGCCGCTTTCCGAAATTTTCGCGCAACGCATCCTAGTCCTGGATGGCGCCATGGGCAGCCTGATCCAGGGCTACGGACTCACGGAAGCCGACTACCGGCACGGCCACCTGGAGGATCACCCCAGCGACCTAAAGGGCAACCACGACCTGCTGGTGCTTACCCGGCCGGACGTGATCGAGGAGATCCATAAGCATTACCTCGAGGCCGGGGCCGACCTTATCGAGACGAATACCTTCAGCGGCACGACCATTGCCCAGGAGGATTACGGTACCCAGCACATCGTCTACGAGCTGAATAAGGCGGCAGCGGAGGTAGCCCGCCGGGCGGCCGATGCTTACTCCACCCCTGAGAAACCGCGCTACGTCGCCGGAGCGGTTGGCCCTACGAACCGGACCCTGAGCATCAGCCCGGACGTGAACGACCCCGGCTACCGGGCCATTACTTTCGAGCAGCTGGCGAAGGCCTACAAGCAGCAGATCGAAGGACTCGCCGACGGGGGCGTCGACTGTATCCTGATCGAAACCATCTTCGACACGCTCAATGCGAAGGCTGCCCTCTTCGCCCTGCAGGAAGTTCGCGATGAGCGCGGGATCGAGCTGCCGGTCATCATTTCCGGTACCATCACCGACGCCAGCGGACGGACGCTCTCCGGTCAAACCACGGAAGCCTTCTACATATCCGTGGCCCACGCCAAGCCGCTCTGTATCGGCCTGAACTGCGCCCTGGGCGCCAAGGAGATGCGCACGCACCTGGCTTCCCTCGCCAAGATTGCCGAATGCTACGTACACGCTTACCCCAACGCCGGCCTGCCCAACGAGATGGGCGAGTACGACCAGGACGCGGAGGAGATGCAGGAGTACATCCGCGACTTCGCCGCCAGCGGTCTGGTCAACATGATCGGGGGCTGCTGCGGCACGACCCCTAATCACATCGCCGCTATGGCCAAAGCGGTGGAAGGCGTCGCACCTCGTCCGGTACCTGAACCCGCCTCCCAGACCCGCCTGAGCGGATTGGAGCCCCTGATCATTCGCGAGGAAACCAACTTCGTCAACGTGGGTGAACGCACGAACGTCACCGGCTCGAAAAAATTCGCCCGCCTGATCAAGGACGGGGACTACCCCACCGCTCTAGATGTCGCCCGCGACCAGGTTGAAGGCGGCGCCCAGGTCATCGACGTGAATATGGACGAAGGACTCCTAGACAGTGAGGAAGCCATGAAGACCTTCCTGAACCTGGTCATGGCGGAACCCGACATCGCCAAGCTGCCCGTTATGATCGACTCCTCTAAATGGGACGTGATCGAGGCCGGCCTACGCTGCGTACAGGGGAAGTGCGTCGTCAACTCCATCAGCATGAAGGAGGGGGAAGACGAATTCCTGCGGCAGGCCCGCCTGGTGAAGCGCTACGGTGCCGCGGCGGTAGTCATGGCCTTCGACGAGAAAGGACAGGCCGACAGCATCGATCGGAAAGTGGATATCTGCGTCCGGGCTTATAAGCTACTCACCGGGCAAGCCGGCTTCGCGCCGCAGGACATCATTTTCGATCCCAACATTTTCGCGGTAGCCACGGGCATTGAAGAGCACAACAATTACGGGGTTGACTTCATCGAAGCCACCCGACGGATAAAGGCGCTTTGTCCCGGTGTGAAGATCAGCGGAGGTGTCTCGAACGTCAGTTTCTCCTTCCGCGGCAACAACCTGGTGCGGGAAGCCATGCACTCGGCCTTCCTTTACCACGCCATTCGTGCCGGGATGGACATGGGCATCGTCAACGCCGGCCTCATCGAGGTATACGAAGACATCCCGAAGGATCTGCTCGAGCGGGTCGAGGACGTAATCCTCAACCGGCGGGACGACGCTACCGATCGACTGATGGAGTTCGCGGAAGGCCTGAAGAACGTCGGCGGCCGAACGGTACAGCGCGATCTCGGCTGGCGGGAAAGTACCGTCGAGGAACGCCTGCGCCACAGTCTGGTGAAGGGCATCACGGAGTACATCATCCCCGATACCGAGGAAGCCCGGGAAAAGTACCCCCGCCCCCTCCACGTCATCGAGGGCCCGCTGATGGACGGCATGAACGTAGTCGGCGACCTCTTCGGATCGGGTAAGATGTTTCTCCCGCAGGTGGTCAAGAGCGCGCGCGTGATGAAGCAGGCGGTGGCTTATTTGCAGCCCTATATTGAAGAGGAGCGATTAGCCCTCTCCCCCGACCCCTCTCCCGAGGAGAGGGGAGAAACCCGGGGTGATCACCAAATAGCTGAGGACTACTGGGCTATCGAACCCAAGCACGCCGCAACCATTTTGGCCTACGCCAAAAGAATGCGATCGAATGCCACGCCCGCGGAAGATCGTCTGTGGCAGCGTCTCCGCAAGAAGCAGGTTGGTGGAGCAAAATTCTACCGACAAAAACCTATGGGCTATAGCATACCGGATTTTGTATGCATTGAAAAACGCATTGTCATTGAGGTAGATGGAAAATACCACGAAGCTCCGGAGATCATTACAGCGGATAAACGACGCGAGGAAATTTTCACCAATGTTGGCTATCAAATTTTGCGATTCAACAACGAAGCCGTTCTTGATGATATAGAGGCCGTAATGGCGGAAATCTCTACTGCCATAGGTGAGGCAACAATACGACCAGTTAAATATCCGACGGAAGTTTTCGTGGGCCCGGAAAGTAAAGAGGACCTGTCATCCATCTCCGATGGAGAGGGGCCGGGGGAGAGGGACCACCACAAAGGCTCCATCCTGCTGGCCACGGTAAAGGGCGACGTCCACGACATCGGCAAGAATATCGTCGGGGTCGTACTGGCCTGCAACAACTACGCTATCCACGATCTGGGCGTCATGGTGCCGGCTAACAAAATCCTGGACGAAGCGGAACGCCTCAAAGTGGATGTTATCGGCTTGTCCGGGCTGATCACCCCTTCGTTGGATGAGATGGTCAACGTGGCAGCCGAAATGGAGCGGCGCGGTATTAAAACACCCCTGTTGATCGGTGGCGCCACTACAAGTAAGACCCACACCGCCCTGAAGGTCGCACCGGCCTACAGCGGACCGACCGTCCACGTACTCGACGCCAGCCGGGCGGTAACCGTGGTCAGCGAGTTGCTGAACTCCGAAGAAGCGGAACGCGAACGCTACCGAAACAGCATCACGGAGGAATACGAACGGGTACGCGTGCAGCGGGCAAACAAGCAGTCCAACAAAAAAACGCTGTCGATCGTGGAGGCGCGTAAAAATCACCTGCAGCTGGACTGGGACAACTATACTCCCCCGGAACCTACGTTCACCGGCACGAAGGAACTGAATGATTATCCGCTTGCTGAGTTGGTGGACTTCATCGACTGGACGCCCTTCTTCACCAGCTGGGGATTGGCCGGTAAGTTCCCGGACATTTTGGATGACGAGGTAGTCGGAGAACAGGCTTCCCAGCTATACGAGGAAGCCCGCGCAATGCTGACCAAGATCGTTGACGAAAAGTGGCTCACGGCAAATGGGGTAATCGGCTTCTGGCCGGCCGTCGGGGACGTTTCCACCGACACGATCAAGGTTAGTACCGAAGCTAAAACCTACGAACTGTACCAGCTCCGCCAGCAGAGTAAGAAGTCGGCCCGCCTGTCCAATCAGGCACTGACGGACTACATCGCCCCCGCCGACAGTGGCAAACAGGATTACATCGGTGGTTTCGCCGTTACTACGGGGATCGGTATCGAGGAGCATGTCAAGCGATTCGAAGACGCACACGACGACTACAGCGCAATCATGTTGAAAGCACTGGCCGATCGCCTGGCGGAAGCCTTCGCCGAAGCCCTGCACCGGCGCGTCCGGCGCGAGTACTGGGGGTATGCTGCGGATGAGGGGCTGGACAACGACGCACTGATTGCCGAACAGTATCGGGGGATCCGTCCGGCTCCGGGTTATCCGGCCTGCCCCGAACACACGGAGAAAGAGAAGCTCTGGGAGCTACTGGATGTTGAGAAAGTAAGCGGTATCCGGCTTACCGAGAGCTTTGCCATGTACCCCACGTCCAGCGTAAGCGGTTGGTATTATAGCCATCCCGAGGCCAAGTACTTTACCGTTAGGGGCATACAGCCGGATCAGGAAGCGGATTACGCCCGACGTAAGGGATGGGATCCCATCACCGCTGAAAAGTGGCTTAGCCCCATTCGGGGTTAACTCACCGTTAAACCTTGAAGCCTCGCACAATAAGCGCGAAAAAGGTTTTACCTTAGGGAGGCTCTGAAGATCGACCTAATGTCAAAATACTTCGCTTTTACACTGCTTTTGCTGCTGGGCTCCGTGCTCCCCGCACAGCAGCTTATTCTAAACAACGAATACTTCCCCGAAGCCGGAGACACACTGAAATACAACCTGGCCGCCGATGGCTTCGTCATCGATCTGCTCGGGCCAGGAGAAAATCTTACCTGGAACTTTGGCGAACTGACGGCGGAACGAGAAATTGACCGTCCCGTCACTTCCGCGGTGGACGATGATTTATTTTCCGATGCCCAGATCGCGATGGACATCGACGACAACACCGTCGGCTACTACCGGGTGGATGCCAACGCGGTGGAGCTCGTCGGTCTGCGTGGCAAGACGCCCCTGCTCGATGAGTATACCCTGGAAGCCAGTCTGAATCCAGCGCGGCCGGACCGGCGGGCCCCACTCACCTACGGCGACGCATTCGAAATCACCACATCCAATAGCATTGCGGTTTCTCCGGATAGCCTGCCGGACGAAGCCATCGCCGAACTCGGCCCCCTAATTGCCGGGGTTGACAGTATCCGGCTGACTACAACCAGCGTACGGCAAGATGTTATTGATGCCTCCGGTACACTGACGATCAACAATCAGACTTACGATGTCATCCGCGAAAAGCGGACGGAGGTCCTGTCCACTTCCGTCGAAATAAGGTCAGGCATTATTGGCTATGTAGATATCACATCAAACCTCCGGACCTTGTTGCCGGAATATGAAGACTTCCTCGGTCAGCAGCCACCCGTGATCACCTATTACTTCTGGTCGCCAGGTGAGAAAGAAGCTATCGCCACGATCACCGAAGAGAATGACGGAAATTATTCGCGCCTTACGTACAAGCGCAGCGATGCCGTTAACTCGGTCGGGGGGCCCTACTCGCGACAGGCCGATATCACCGTATACCCAAACCCCACCCGGGGAGAAACCTTCTTCCAGGCCTCCGGGTTGGACGCGGGGGATTACACCATCAGTGTTCTCAACGTTCTCGGCCGCAAAGTAGCGGATACCCGCTTCTCGCCCACCGCCGGTGAGGCCAAGGTACCTCTCGATCTGAGCCGGCTGCCCCGGGGAACTTATCTCTATAGCCTGACCAATGAGCGGGGCCGCATTCTCACTACACGGCGATTAATGGTCGGCGGTTAGGTCACGCCGCAATTCGCGGATTTCGTGCGTCAGGGCATCCACTTTTCTTTCCAGCTCCCGGTTATTATCCATGGTCATTTCGTCGACGAATATGGCGTTAGCCAAGCCGATTCCAAAGATGCCGCCCAGGAGTACGACCGTACCGAAGTACAGGCGCGTCATCCCCACCCGTAATGGACTGGCGCTGTTTAGCGTGATGGCGTTCGGAATATCGTTCCAGCCCTCCAGGGTGAACATTTGAAAGATGCTGTAGAAACTCACCAGTGGATCGCCGAAGTACTGCGGGGCAGTCTCCGCATAGAAGTGGCAAGTGACCATGGCAAACAGCAGGTTCAGAAAGAAAAGGGCTCCCAGTACCAACACCGATGACTTCAGCGCTCGCCCGAGGCCCTGCATCACCTGCTCCACGTTAGGAATGAAACGCAAGAAGCGAACCAGGCGAACCAGGCGGAAGAGTCGCAACAAGATAAGAATCGTCGTATCCGGGATATCGAAGAAGGCGGTAAACAAAACGGGCAAAGAGCCCATAATGACGAAGAAATCGAACTGGTTCCAGGGATTGGCGAAGTAAGCCTTAGGCTTGAGCACCGAGATTTTGACGATAACCTCGAGCAAAAAGAACAGGATGAAAAAGTAGTCCAGCCCCAACAGCCAGGGGTTGTCGTGCTGGCTGGGGAAGTACAGCGCGAAAATCACGATAGCGTTGAGCAGAACGGCGAACAGGATAAGCCGTTCGTTGAAGAATAGTCGTTTCACGGGGAGGGTTCTTGTCCGCTAAATTACCCTCTTCCACCCGTTGCCCGCCGTATCTTGGATGGATGGAGTCGATCACGCAATACTTTGAAACGATACCCAGCAGCCATCGAACGCTGATACTCGTGGGCGGCCTGACGCTGTTCTGGTTGCTGGAGACCGCCGTCCCGCTTTTCACGGCCGAATACAAAAAGTGGCGCCACGCCGGTATCAATTTCTTCTTTACGCTGACGACCATCGTGGTAAATTTCGTCCTGGCGTTCATCCTAGTCAAGGGAAGCCAGTGGGCGGTGGATGCCCAATTCGGACTGCTCCAGTGGATTGACATGCCCGTATGGGCGATGGCCATAGCCGGACTGCTACTACTTGATCTGCTGGGCGCCTATCTGGCCCACTGGACAGAACATAGGGTTCCCCTCTTCTGGCGCTTCCACCTCATTCACCACACCGATCAAAACGTGGATACCACCACCGCCAACCGCCACCACCCGGGTGAAAGCGTTATTCGATTCGCCTTCACCACGGCGGCGGTCGTCGTACTGGGTGCACCCATCTGGCTGGTTTTCCTGTATCAAAGTATGAGCGTTGTCCTCAGCCAATTTAACCATGCCAACATTACCGTTCCGGAGTGGCTGGACAAAGCGCTACGGACCGTATTCGTCACGCCCGATATGCACCGGGTCCACCACCACTACGTTCTCCCTTACACCGACAGCAACTACGGAAACATCTTCAGCGTATGGGATCGCCTATTCGGCACCTACATGGTCATGGATAACCGCGAGCTCCGCTATGGCGTCGACACGCATATGGAGGAACCCCATCACCAGGATATTACGAGCATGCTGGGTTTACCTTTTCGTCGGACGGGCACTTCCTGAACCTTCCGGTCTCTGATTCAGGATTGTGGCCCCAGCGCCATGATCGGGCTGCTACGATTTACCGGTTTTTAGCGAATTATCGCATCTGCTTTCTTTCATCGCTTCGTTACGTTTCCGGCATCGGGTGACTGCGTGCGCTGTGCATCAAACCTCATTCCGGCACCCGGAAGTCGTAACATCCGGGGGAGATATACGCTGGTTTGTAACAAGGTTCGTACGGGTTGAAATGAAGAATGGACAGCTTATCCAATCATCCATTCATTTCCATTCCGATGAAAAACTCTTATAACCTGGTTGCCTGCGCGTCCGTCATCCTCATCGGCCTGTGCGGATGCTCGCTCACGGCGGACCTCACCGTACCCGCTCAGCCATTATACGTGGGGAGCTATCATTCATTTCCCGTTCGGACCGGCCGCATACCGCTCGACAGTGTTGCTTTCCTACTGGACAACCCGGCCGGTGGCCAATTCTCCCAGTCACGGGACGCCAGCTACAACCCCGCCCAACCCACGGTCATGTTCCTGGCCGGCCACCGGCCCGGCCGCTACCGGATAGAAGGACGGCACCGAGCCGACAACTCGCTGGTTCTTGAAGACTCCGTTACCATAACGGGCACCTGGGGTGACCCGGATGTGGGTCCGTCTTACTGGTTCGACGGCGTCGTACCTGCTCAGCAGTCCGGAGCGGCGTGGGGCGGCGGTCCCCCGGACGAACCGCAGAATACCGACGTCATTCCCCCGGGAACCAGTCGTAAAATTGCCATCGTCCTCATTGATACGGATTCGGACCGGTACACGACCGACGTTGCGGTACTGGATTCTATTAAAGAGGCCTGGATGGATAATGTGATCGACGGATTCGGTCCTAATGGTATCAGCACGAGGAAGTACTATCAGGAAGTGTCCTACGGCCAATTCGACATCGAAGCCGATGTTTTCGGACCGGTCAGTCTACCCGAGGAGTGGGAAACCTACTTCGACCTGAACACCGACAGGAATATTTGGGCCCCGGCCGGTGGGTATTACCAGTCCACCCTTACCGCCGCCGATGACCTCGTGGATTATAATGATTACGGTACCATTCTCTTTGTAATGGAATCGGTTGCAGGGACTAGCTCCTTCGCCTGGCCCTATGCATCAATCGGCGACTGGGGCCCTTACACCACCGCAGAAGGCAACGTCAACCGGGGCGTCTGTTCGATGCCGGTAGATTGGACCGCCCGCGACGGCCGCCAGGTTTATGCAACTTTTACGCACGAACTAGGGCATAACCTGCGTATGGGCGATATGTATACGCCGACGGTCAGTGGTCGTAATCCTGGTGCCTGGGAAATGATGCACGCTGACGGAAACTTACCGCACTTCAGCCTGGCTCACCGCATGATGCTTGGATGGGTAGATCCAGCGTGGGTGAAGACCTACAACTTCGCTTCCTCGGGCGGCGGAGCCGTCGACGAGAACATCGTGCTCAGCCCGATCGAGGATGGCCTACCCGGCAGCGGCCGGCGTGCGGGTATCGAGGTGCGCCTTACCGATGGGTGGAACTATTACCTGGAATACCGAAAAGGCAACCCGACGCACATTGGCGACCGAGGTTTACCAACGGATGATCGCGTTCTGGGGACCGACGTCGTTTCCATGCCTTACACGCCACCCTTTCAACGCCCCGCTATCTTGCTGCTACCCAACGATGGTGACGGCGACGGCAGCGTATTGAACACCGGCAACGACTACCGGGAAACCGATTTCACGGACCCAACCTTTCCGGCCGAGTTGGTGGCAACGGTGACCGATAGGAGCGGAGGTGCCGCAACGATTAACGTCAAATATGGCGTAAACGGTAAACCTGACCCCAGTATTCGCCCCTGGCCCGCCGGGCCAGAACGACGGTATCAGAGCCCGGATATCCGGATCGAAAACGCACGGAATATTTCCGACGAAGAATGGGAGAACGTACCCTGGGCCGGGGAAGACAATTCCGTGATTGCCAGCGTCAAAAATAACGGCGAACTGGATGCACCAGGGGTACGCGTCAACTTTTATATCAAGGATTTCAATGTGGGTGGTGACGTACCCATGACCCTGATCGGTAGCGACACCCGGGACATTCCGGCCGGATCGACCGTGGAATTCAATACCAACTGGAGACCGCCCTCCTCCGGGCACTACTGCGTGGTGGTTCGCATCCCCCTGTATTCGACACCCGGCGGAACGTCCGTTGCGGAAATGACGGAACTGAACAACTTGGCTCAGTCCAATTACGATCGTTTCATCAGCGAAACGGCCTCCCCACCCTCCCGGGAGATGACGTCCGTTGCGGTTCAGAATCCCTTTGATAAGCCGACCCGAGTATTTCTCCGCGCCACGCAGGATAACGCCCTATACCGAACCTACCTCGAACACCACTGGATCCGCCTTGAAGCTAAGGAGCGTCGTAACATCCGCCTGATGCTGGAATTCGGCCCGGAAGGATATACCAGACGGAACGACGATGACGGGCGGGAGTACAAAGCGTTTCTGGAGGAACCCAACGACGGTCTGGTAACGGCCTTTATCGAAGACCCCACCACCGGCGAACTGCATACGGCCGATCAGTTAGGCGGGGTACAAGTACAGGTAGTCACGGGACGAAAGGTAGAATTCGCCGGCATAGATTCTTCTCCCAACGGGATCTACGGACGCATTGAAACCACCGATTCGAAGAGACCCGTCAACGGCGGTCGGGTAATCGTACGCTTCGAGCGGGCGGACGGTCAACGAAATTATCAGGAAGGGGAAGTAACAGACGGAGCCTTTACCGTCACCCCCACGGAAGATTGGGCCACGGCTAAAGCCTTCTATATTCCGCCCCCCCGTGGCTACGGTCAGGCAGAAAGCGAAGAAATCGAGAACCGCTAAGCGTGTACCAACGGTGATGCAAAGCGAGTCTTCAGACGCCTTTGTACTCGCCCGGCTTACCGGGCCACCTTACCCGTACGTAAGTAGACTATCTTCCCCCCTTTCTCACTCACGTACCGCTGAATGATTCGGGCTGTATCGGGATAGGTGACACTTCGCTTGACGCTGTCCATAGCCATCTCAAGATCGGTGGCCCGCTCCTTGTCGATGAAGCCGAATCCCTGGTATTTGCCTTCTTCGACGAGGATGACGGAGGCTTCGTCGTGACTACGCCCCTGATCGAACAGGAGAAAATCTTCGTCGAAGACGTTCCGCAGGTGGAGCCGGGCTTCCTCGGCGCGTTCGTTATAATCCTCCGGTGCTTCTTCACCGGCACAGCCGCCGCGGCACTGTTTGAGGTGGTAGTGGAAACAGGCGGATTTACTGGGATAGATGTGGGTGAAGGCACTGCAGAGCTCGAGGTGCTTCCGAACGAAGTTCAGGCGGCCCTTGGCCCGGCTGATGGATGGGTATTCACTGATGATGTCCAGTTCCTTACGGGCCTGGGCGGTATTCCGTACGACATCGAAGCAACGGAACCCGCGCTCATTGACGTAGCTGTGGATGGCATGACTGAACCGCTTACCCCGTTGGGCGCGGTTGATACGGGGCTGAAGACGCTTGATCTCCTCGCTTTCCAGCAGGAGGGCAACCAATTCGCTGCCGGTTAGCTCGTAGGTAATGTCCGCCACCTTTTCCGCGATGCGGCTGCCCTTGGTCGTGTGGTCGTTGAAGTGCTGCGCGATCCGCTTGCGAATATTGGTACTCTTACCCACGTAAACGACGTCGCCCTTGGCATCATGAAAGTAGTAGACGCCGGTATCTTCCGGGATCTGCATGATTTGCTCCAGCTTGATCTGCTTGGGCAGGCGGGTTTCCTTGATGCCGTGGTTGATGAGGCGGGTGGCTTCCTGTGCGCAGTCCTCACCGGCCAGGCACCGCTCGAGCAGTTCCGTAGTGGCCATCGCGTCGGCCAGGGCGCGGTGTCGGGCGTCTACCTGAAAGCCAAAATGCTTGATGAGATTGCCGAGACTGTAACTTTTCAGGCCGGGGAAGCACTTGCGCGCCAGGCGTACGGTACATAGTTTGCGCCGGGAGAAGGTGTAGCCGAGGCGGCCAAACTCTTCCCGCAGGAAGCCGTAATCGAACTTGGCGTTGTGGGCGACGAAGATGCGGCCCTCCGTCAGTTCGACGATCTTCTTAGCGACTTCGTAAAATTTGGGCTTCCCGGTCACCATCTCCTGGGTAATGCCCGTTAACTCTACGATACCGGCGGGGATGTACTGCTCGGGATCCAGCAGGGTCTCATAGGTTTCCGTTACCTTTTCGCCGTCGTAAACGACGATACCGATCTCGGTGATCCGCGACCGGGAGGCACGCCCTCCGGTGGTTTCGATGTCAACGATCGCGTATTCTCTCTTACTCATAGCTTCCGTCGCCTTCGGCGGTCATTAATGCACTGGAATGGCCAAGGTATATCTAATTATTTGTTTTGCCTTCCTGCTTACCGCAAATTGTTTTAAATCCAGCGGGGAGGCGGGTACCCGTCAGGAGAGTACGCCGCCCGCCGATGTGGGTACGGAAACTAAGGCAGATTCCGGTTTTCCGATGGACGTTCTACCTGCGCCCGCCGCCCAAAACCCCGCCGCCTACCTGCCGCTGCTGCAGGGAAAAAGGCTGGGGTTAGTCGTTAATCAGACATCCACCATCGGGGAAACGCACCTGGTAGATACTCTACTGGCCCTGGGTCAGGAGGTACAGATCATCTTCGCGCCCGAACACGGATTCCGCGGGGAGGCGGACGCGGGGGCGAAGATCGCCGACGGGACCGACGCCCGTACCGGCTTGCCCATCAAGTCGCTTTACGGCAGCAATAAGAAGCCCACCGCCGAGGATCTGGCGAACGTGGATGTGCTGGTCTTCGATATTCAGGACGTCGGCGCGCGGTTTTACACCTATATCTCTACCCTGCATTACGTAATGGAATCGGCTGCCCGCTACGGCAAGCCCGTGGTCATCCTCGACCGCCCGAACCCTAACGGTCACTACGTGGACGGCCCCATTCGCAAACCCGGCTTTGAAAGCTTCGTCGGCCTGGACCCCATACCGGTCGTGCACGGACTCACCGTGGGAGAATACGGGCAAATGGTGAACGGGGAGGGCTGGCTGGGCGATGGTCTACTGTGCGATCTGACCGTGGTGCCCTGTGCTGATTACGATCACAACAGCATATACGAACTCCCAGTGGCTCCCTCCCCGAATCTGCCCAACCAGCGCAGTATCTACCTCTACCCCAGCCTGTGCTTTTTCGAAGGCACGGCGCTGAGCGTGGGACGCGGTACCGACAAGCAGTTCCAGGTCTACGGTCACCCCGCTCTGGAAGGTCCCTTCACCTTTACGCCGCGGCCCGGTCCCGGTGCGGCCAACCCCAAGCTGAATGGGGAGACGTGCCAGGGGTACGATCTCACCACGGAGCCCGCCGATGCCTATCGACAAGCGCAGCTTGACCTGCAGCCGTTACTGTCCACCTACCACCAGCTGACGGACGGCAACGTCGACTTTTTCACCCGCGCCGACTTCTTCGATCTCCTCGCCGGCACCGATGAACTGCGGGAAATGATCGTGGCGGGTGATTCGGAGGCGGACATTCGGGCGAGTTGGGTGGAGGAGCTGGCGGACTACCGGGCAATGCGGGAAGGCTATCTGCTTTACCCGGAAGGTGATTAGCCAGTGGATAGGGGACTTGGGTAGCCCTATTCGAAGACCTGCTTAGCGACATTACTCACCTGGAAGTGCTGGCACCCATGTTAACTGCAGGTTAATTTCCGGGAGGTCGCTGGTGCGTTAAGCGGTCGGACGGCTAACATCCACCCACCAATATTCACATACCACGGCGTACCTTTACCCAAGCGCTGCCGCCACCGTTGCCGGCACGCAATCTCCCCGAATGACCCGTCAAGCCACCCTGGCTACCGTCACCGACGTCCTGCTGGACGACGCCACCCCGCCTACCCTTCTCCACGACATTCTCGAAACGTACCGCGACCTCCTGCTGACGGTGTCCGGCCTCGACCTCGGCGATGAGGAAAGTCTGCTACCCCACGATACCGGCCACGGCATCGCCATCGGAGCGACCTGGGCCGCACTCTGCCTGGACGATGAAGTACGGACCCAACGTTTTGTAGCCGGTCTGCACGCTGCAGTGAGCGAACTAATGGCGCGTGGTCGTTCGGAGCCCATCCACGTGCTCTACGCGGGCACGGGCCCCTTCGCCACCCTGGCACTGCCGGTCATGAGCCGGTTTACACCGGAGCAGGTCCGCTTCACCATGCTGGAGATCAATCCCGTAAGTCTGGCAGCCCTCAAACGGGTAATTGACGGGCTCGGCTTCGGCGCGTACGTCAGCGAGACCATCGCGGCGGATGCCTCGACCTACCAACTCAGCGATCGGTCGGTGGATATTCTGCTTTCGGAAACCATGCAGTACAGCCTGGTGGACGAAATGCAGGTGCCCATTTGCCTCAATTTGCTGCCCCAGTTACCCGCCGGCGCCCTACTCATCCCGGAACGGATCGAGCTCCGCCTGGGACGGATGGAAGATGCCGAATTTTCGTTTTTGGCGGAGGACCTCGGGCACTTGCTCACCATCGACCGGCAGCGGTTGATGGCCTATGCACGAACGGAACAGTCCACGGACTTCCCCACCGTACGCCTGCCCATCCCCCAAGCAGGAGGATTGCTGGCCATCCGGACGGCTATTACCGTCTATGGAAACCATCGACTGCTCGACTACGAGAGTGGATTAACCAATCCGGACATCATCGGCCGTTTTCCCGATGCACAGGGCGTACCGGAATACATTGACTTTACCTATCAGGTGGAGCCATACCCCTTGCTGCGGCTCGCCTTTCCCGTCGAAGCCGCCACCCTAAACAGCCCGCAATAAGCAGGCAATCAACGGATAGTATATGGTATACAGCGGGTCTTAACGGAGCGGACACGAGAATGGCCTCTACGTCAGGAGAAATTGCAGCACAAGCTGACTCTCCAAATCCATAGCGTTTCTCCCGAAAGTTGAACGTACGGTGATCCTCGCTATTCACGATTGGCGGGGAACGCGAACTTATGCGAGGCTAACCACCTTAGTTTAATAGCTAAACTAAGCAATGGCGTATTCCCACCTTTCCGACATCTACCGCCCGGGCTTCGGTCTGCTTACCGACCTGTACGAGCTCACTATGGCCGCCGGCTACTACAACGAGCGCATCCACGAGCGGCGGGCCGTCTTCCACCTATTTTACCGCACGCCCCCCTTCGACGGCCACTTCGCGCTGGCAGCGGGCTTGCCCCTGGCGATCGACCTGATCGAGAATTACCGGTTCAGCGTCGATGACGTCCAGTACCTGGGCCGGCTGAAGAGCGGCGACGGATCGGCCCTCTTCCGGGAGCCCTTTTTGAACTACCTGCAACGCATGCGCTGGACCGGCGATCTGGATGCCATTCCGGAAGGCGAGATCGTACTCCCCCACGAACCCATCCTGCGCATCGAAGGACCGCTCATCCAGGTGCAACTGTTGGAGACGGCCCTGCTCACCGTGATGAACTTCTCCACGCTCATCGCCACAAAGGCCGCCCGGATCAAGGCCGCGGCGGGCGACGATCCGGTTCTGGAGTTCGGTCTGCGCCGCGCGCAGGGCATCGATGGCGGACTGACCGCCTCCCGCTCCGCCTACCTGGGTGGTTGCGATGCCACCAGCAATGTCTGGGCCGGCCGCTACTACGGTATCCCGGTCAAGGGGACGCACGCCCATAGCTGGGTAATGGTCTTCCCCGACGAACTAACGGCCTTCGAAGCCTACGCCGATGCCCTGCCGGCGAACTGCATCTTCCTCGTCGACACCTACGATACCGTGGAGGGCACCCGCAATGCCATCCGCGTGGGTCAGCAATTGCGGGAGCGGGGCCACGAGATGAATGGCATCCGGCTGGACAGCGGAGACCTCGGTGCCTTGTCAATCGAAGCCCGGCAACTTCTCGACGAAGCTGGATTCCCTGACGCCGACATCGTCGCCAGCGATAGCCTCGATGAGTACGCGATAACAAAGCTGAAAGCGGAAGGCGCCCGCATCAACGTCTGGGGCATCGGCACCCGCCTGGCCACGGGCCACGACCAGGCTGCCCTCGGGGGCGTCTATAAGTTATCCGCCATTCAGGACGCCGAAGGCCACTGGGAAACCAAGGTCAAGGCCTCGGAAACCGCGGAAAAATCCAGCAACCCCGGTATACTCGGCGTGCGCCGTTTCACGGAGAACGGCCGGCCCACCGGCAGCCAACTCTTCAACGAGCTCGACGGAGAGCCGAGTAACGAAGTCATGCAACACGGCCAACGCCACGTCCTGAGCGGAACCCCCGAGAACATTCTTCGGCCCGTCTTCCGGGATGGCAAAAAGGTCTGCGAGGTCCCCGATCTATCAAGCTCCCGCGCTACCGCGCAAAAAAACTGGCAGCACTGGTCGACCCTGGACTGGAGCCAGTACCACTACGGCATCAGCCCAAACCTCCAAGCCGAAAAGCGTACCCTGCTAAATCAAAAATCGTAAATCGTAAATCGTAAATCGTAAATCCTCACCCTCCGCTCCCATGCCAACCTACAAATACCCCCGCCCTTCCGTAACCGTGGACGTTGTGGTCTTCGGCTACGACGGTGGCGAGACCCTGAAGTTGCTCCTCATTCAGCGCGGCGGCGAACCCTTTAAGGGGCAATGGGCATTGCCCGGCGGCTTCGTGGACATGGACGAGGACCTGGAAACGAGTGCCCTGCGTGAGCTCGAGGAAGAAACCGGCGTGAAGGGGCTGTACGTCGAGCAACTGTACACCTTCGGTCAGCCCGGGCGGGATCCTCGGGGCCGGGTGATCAGCGTGGCTCATTACGCACTGGTCAATCTGGGTGATCACCCCGCCACCCCTTCCTCGGATGCCGCGAAGGCGGAATGGTTCGCATTGGACGATCTGCCGGAACTCGCCTTTGACCATGCTAAAGTGATCGATATCGCCACCTCCCGTCTGCGGGCCAAAGTACGCTACCAACCCATCGGCTTCGAATTGCTGCCGGAAGAGTTTACCCTCGGCGAGCTGCAAAAGCTGTATGAGACCATCCTCGGCGTGCCGGAATTCAACAAGCGCAACTTCCGGACCCGCATCCTTAAAACCGGCATCCTCGAGGAGGTGGGCAAACAGGAAAACGTAGCCCACCGTCCGGCGCTCCTCTACCGCTTTAACGAGGAACGCTACCAGAAGCTGGTCGACGAGCGCGACTCCGCCGTTCTGCGGCGGGCGCTGGACTTTGAGCTCTGAGCCGACGAACTTTTGGACGCGGTACAGGTAAAGGGTTACACGAGACCAACCCCACCCCGACCATGTTATCCAAAAGAGGAAGCCAGAAAGCGAACGAACCGCTACGCCCCGATTTCGAACTGTTCGAGCGCGCACAGGAACACCCCTATTCCCCCGAATCAACCGACGGCGCCATTACCCTCTGCATCGCGGAAAACCTACTCCAGTGGCCGAAGCTGCGGGAGAAGCTCCAGTCCATCGCGGCTGAGAAGGACTGGCCGGAGTGGATCGCGGCCTACACCCAACTGTCCGGGGCACCCGAGTTCCGGGAAGCCGTAGCCAAATTCGCCGGCCGCTTTATCGCGGAGCGGGAACTCTCCCCCGACTGCTTCTGCGCCAGCGCGGGCGCTACGGCCGTGGTCGAGGTCACCGCTATGTCGCTCGGCAATCCAGACGATTACGTGGTGTTCCCCGCGCCGGCCTACCAGGCCTACGCACCGGACATTCAGAATAAGGCCGGACTGCGTCGCTACGACATCCGGCACTATGCGGATAATTTCAGCCCCACCTACCATCCGCTGTCCGTTAACGAGCTTGACGAAGCTTACGAAGACCTGGGTGACAAATTCCGCATGCTCGTCCTAACGCAACCCGACAATCCCACGGGGGCCATCTACTCCGACGAGCAGCTACGGTCGATGGCGGAATGGTGCACGGAAAAGAAGATCCACCTCATCGTGAATGAAATCTACGCGCTTAGCCAGTTTGAGCGGGGCGTGGAAGGGATTCCCAATGAGTCGGATTACACTTCCTTTCTACCTATCCTGGAGGATATGGACAGCCCCTACCTCCACTGGTGGTATTCCTTCTCCAAGGACTTCGGGATATCCGGATTCCGGGTGGGATTGATGTACTCCCGCAACCAAGACCTGCGGGCCGCCTATACCAACTATAATGCTCCCCATCAGGTCAGCAACCTCACCCAGTGGCTACTCGCGGAACTGCTGAGCGACGAGGATTGGATAGCTACCTACCAGCGCGATAATAAACGGCTGCTGACGGAAGCCTACCGGACCGTCACCAAGTCGCTCGATGAGATCGGCATCCCCTACACACCGGCCCGGGGCAGTCTTTTCGTCTGGGCGGATTTCTCCGGGCGGCTGTCCGAAGCTAATTCGGAAGCGGCCGAAACCTTCTGGCGCGAGCTGTTCGAGCAAACCGGCGTCCTGCTCACCGCCCCCGGTGGCCTGGGACAGCCGGACGCGGGATGGTTACGCATCGTATACAGCGGGGTCAGCCCGGCGGCGCTGCGGGAAGCAATGGATCGGTTGAAAAACTTTCTGGCGGACTAACTAGCGACGGCTACCGCCTTGGCGAGGGCGGTCTCCAGGTCCTTCACCAGGTCTTCGCCATCCTCTACCCCTACGCTGAGGCGGATGAGGCTGTCGGTCAGGCCGACGCTCAAGCGCTGCTCCCGCGGGATGCTGGCGTGCGTCATCGAAGCCGGGTGGCCGATGAGGCTCTCCACCCCGCCCAGGCTTTCGGCCAGGGTGAAGTAGTGGGTGTTCTGCATGACCTGGGTAGCGGCTTCCAGCGTATCCTCTTTCAGGTCGAAGCTCACCATGGCTCCGAAGTCACGCATCTGGCTGGCCGCGATGTCGTGGCGGGGGTGGTCTGCCAGGCCGGGGTAGTATACATTGGCGACCAGGTCATTCTTGCTCAAGACGTCGACGATGCGGCGGGCATTCTCGCAGGCGCGCTGGACGCGCAGGTGCAGGGTCTTGATGCCGCGAAGCACGAGGAAGCAATCCTGCGGGCCGGGGACGGCGCCGACGGCGTTTTGCAGGTAGTACAGCTTATCGGCCATCTCCTTGTCGCGGGTGATCACGGCCCCCATGACCACGTCACTGTGGCCGCCCAGATACTTGGTTGCGCTGTGGAGTACCAGGTCGGCACCCAACTCCAGCGGTTGCTGCAGGTAGGGGCTGGCGAAGGTATTGTCCACGCAGGTCATGATGCCGCGCGATTTGGCCAGGTCGGTGAGTGCTTGGATGTCCACGATGTTCAGCATCGGGTTCGTGGGGGTTTCGATCCAGAGCAGTTTCGTTTCCTCTATGATCATGCCGCCCAGCTTATCGGTGTCGCGCATATCCACGAAGCGGCTCTTGATGCCGAAGTTGCCCATCACGGCGGTCAGCAGGCGGTAGCTTCCGCCGTAAAGGTCGTCGCTGGCCAGCACCTCGTCGCCGGGCCGGAGGGTCCGCAGGATGGTATCCATGGCGGCCAGCCCGCTGCTGAAGCAGATACCGTACTTCCCGCGTTCGAGCGCGGCCAGGTTATTCTGCAGCGCGGTGCGGGTGGGGTTGCCGGTACGGGCGTATTCGTAGCCTTTATGCTCTCCCGGGGCCGACTGCGCGTAGGTAGATGTCTGGTAGATCGGGGTCATCACCGAACCGGTCTGGGGGTCGGGTTCCAATCCTCCATGAATACACTGGGTGGCGAAGTTGGCGTCGGGGGTGGCTTTCATATTCCTGATTTGGGGGTAGAAACAGATCGATCGGAGGAAGGTTGGGGCGGCGGAGCGCAGGTATGGAGCCAATTCCCGACCTTGATGCGATGAAGGTCCTGAATCATTTCCCGCTCTACCTGGTCCTTGCCTGGCTTTCCTGCGGAACGACCCCGGAGCGGGACTACGCCGAATCCGACTGGGCACACTACCTCGGCGATCCGGGTACCCGCCAGTACAGCGCGCTGGCCCGGATCGATACAAGCAATGTTGACCGACTCGAGGTGGCCTGGACGTACGCCTCGGGGAATGCCGATTTCCTGGGCCGGAGCCAGATCCAGTGTAATCCCCTGGTCATCGACGGGGTCCTTTACGGCACCAACCCCGAGCTCAAAGCGTTTGCGATCGATGCGGCCACCGGGGCGGAGAAGTGGACCTTCGACCCGGCGGTGTTCAGCGACGAGCTCTTCGGTATGGGTACGAACCGGGGACTGAGTTACTGGACGGACGGTGACGAGCATCGTATCTACTACCCCGCCGGCCCCTTTCTCTACGCCGTCGATGCCGATAGCGGGGAGCCGGTAAAGGACTTCGGTGAAGGCGGTCGGGTCGACCTACATACCGGACTGGGCGAGGGAGCGAAGGAGCAATTCGTCATCTCGACCAGCCCGGGCATCATCTTCGAGGACCTGATCATCATGGGGGGTCGGGTGAGTGAGGACCTCGGGGCCGCTCCCGGTTATATACGGGCATTTAACCTGCGCTCCGGCGCCCTGATTTGGACCTTCCGCACGTTGCCGGACCCGGGGGATCCGGGGGCCGATACCTGGCCCGAACCGCCCTCTCCGCTTACGGGTGGAGCCAACGCCTGGGCGGGACTGAGCCTCGATGCCGAGCGGGGGATGGTTTTCGTCCCGACGGGATCGGCCTCCTACGACTTCTACGGCGGCAACCGGCCCGGGAATAACCTCTATGCCAACTGCGTCCTGGCCCTCGATGCCCGTACGGGCGAGCTGATCTGGCACTACCAGACGGTGCACCACGACATCTGGGACCGTGACCTGCCCGCTCCCCCTACCCTGATCACCGTTAGCCACGAAGGGAAGGAGGTAGACGCGGTAGCCCAGGCAACAAAGGGGGGTTACCTCTTCCTGCTTGACCGAGAAACCGGTGAACCCCTGTTCCCGGTCGAGGAACGCCCCTACCCCGCCTCTGATCTGGACGGGGAGTACACCAGCCCGACGCAGCCGATGCCGACGGCTCCCCCTCCCTTTACGCGACAGGTACTGCACGAGGATGACCTGTACCCCTTCGACGACTCGATGAACTTGGCGGCCAGGGAGTTGCTGGCGGAAAGCCGCTTTGGCGGACCGTTTCTCCCGCCCAGCGTCGAGGGAACGATTCTGTTTCCCGGCTTCGACGGGGGCGCGGAATGGGGCGGCGGTGCCTACTCCCCCACGGACCGGCTATTCTTCGTCAATGCGAACGAGATGCCGTGGATGCTGAAGATGAACCCGGTAGCCGGTCTCTCCGGAGCCGATGGCGGGCAGGGGATCTACGCCATCGCCTGCCAGGCGTGTCACGGGGCCGAACTGCAGGGCGGCGGGGTGTTTCAGAGCCCTTCGCTACGGAATGTATCCGCCCGGCTGGACGGTCCGCAAATTTCCCACATCGTTCGAAACGGACAGGGATCCATGCCCGCCGTGAGTTGGCTTGACGACGATCAGGTAGACGCGGTCTCGGAATGGCTGCTTACCCTCGACGCGTCCGAAGTGCCTAATGTGTCCACCGAGCAAAAGGGTGACAAAAAGGAGGCCAGCGGGTCGGGTGGATGGCCGTACCCCTACATCATGGATGGCTACACCCGCCTCAAAACCGCCGACGGCCACCCGATCACCTCCCCGCCCTGGGGGACGCTGACGGCCCTCAACCTCGACCGGGGCACCATTGCCTGGCAGGTTAATCTCGGCGAGTACCCCGACCTAGTGGCGCGCGGCATCCGGAACACCGGCAGCGAAAACTACGGCGGCCCGGTGGCCACGGCGGGTGGACTGATCTTCATCGCCGCTACCCTGGACGAGAAGATTAGGGCATTCCGGAGTGCGGACGGACAGCTATTGTGGGAGGCCGAATTACCCGCCGCCGGATACGCCACCCCCGCGGTATATGCCGCCGATGGAAAGCAGTACGTCGTAGTTGCTTGCGGAGGCGGCAAACTCGGGACCCGCTCCGGTGACCAATACGTCGCCTTTGCGCTACCCGACTAGCATCGTCGACTATTCCGGTTCTGGCGTGTTAGTACCCAAAAAGGACCGAATCCTATGTTGCGATATCTGCCCATTCTATTACTGCTGAGTAGCTGCTACGCCGACGAACTGCAGAATGACATGAATCGGGAGCCCTTTTTCGATCTGGCGGGCTACATCGACCGGCAGGTTGACAGTCTGCAAGGGATGAACGGGACCGTCACGAAAACCATTACGCTGAATGGTACTACCGAGACGAAGGAACTGTCCGACCTACAGTTCGGCAATGACCTGCGGGTATTCCGGGAGGCAGACATCAACAAACCAGCCTGGCTTGATAAGTACGAAACGGACCAATCCGAATCGGACGGGCTACTTACGCGCACCTATACCGCCCTGGATAGCAGTATGCAAACCCGAAAACTGACCGTCACCTCCCGTGACGGCCAACCCGTGGGCATTGAGATCATTCGTAAGACCGGCACGGTTCTCTCCGACGGCTGGCACCGGCTAGTGTATGAACCCGCTTCGGGTTATGCGTTACGCACTATTCAAAAGAATACATTCGGGGACGATCTGGACGCGGATATCCGGGTAAGCTGGTAAAAAAAAGAGGCAGTGCCACCACAGCACCACCTCAGCCCTAACCAAATAAAACCAAATTAATCGGAACGCCGGCAATCGAAGGATTACCGTGCGTTCATTCAAATATAAGGGTCAAAGCGGGTCAAATTCATAGTGATCAGCCATTTTTTATACAATTCCGTTATTTGGCCGTTCTTCGCTGTCGTAGCATTTAAGTTTGCACAAGCGCTCTTTCGCCATATTTAGTCGCTCTTTTTTGCCAGGACAACAAAAGATTGTCGCTAACAAAAAACACCGATAATACCTGTCTAAATGACAATTATAAAATAATATTTGCTATCCGCTATTCATTCCCAGTAATCTTCTGATTTCAGATCGCACATCCCAAAACGGATTCCTGGGTAATTTGCAAACCGTAGATTAACCCCGCCGCTTTCGCATCGTAAAACGAAGCTAAAATATGTCCACCCCTCCCGCCACGATCCGGCTTCACGAACTCCGATTTCGGCCTTTTCTGACCGAAGAACGCATCAAACAGCGCGTAGAAGAGCTCGGCAAAACGTTGTCCGAACGGCTGGGCAACGAAGAGGTAACCTTCGTGGTGATGCTTAAGGGTGCATACATCTTCGCGGCCGACCTGATGCGCGCCAGCGGTCTGGGGGGCGAGGTCTGTTTTGTCAGGACAAGCAGCTACAGCGGCACCGAATCGGCGGGGCGGGTAAATCTCATCCTGGCCCCGGAACCCGACCTGATCCGCGACCGCGATATCGTTCTGGTCGAGGATATCGTCGACAGTGGGCTGACCATGCAGGCATTCCTTCCCATTCTCGAAGACTTAGGCCCCCGTAGTATTACGCTGGTCACGCTACTCCACAAGCCGGAAGCGCAGCGCGTTGATGTCCCCATAGACCTGGTAGGCTTCACGATACCAACAAAATTCGTCGTCGGCTACGGGCTCGATTACGACGGCCTGGGCAGACAATTGCCCGCTATTTACCAACTCGATGAATCTTACTAATGCTAAGTCTGCGCCCTATACGACCGAGTGACAACGAAACCGTCGCGAAATTGATCCGGGAAGTGATGACGGAATTCAATTGCGTGGGGGAGGGTTACTCCATCAATGATCCGGAATTAAGGGACATGTACGCCGCATATTCGAGGCCTGGTTCCGACTTCTACGTTCTAACGAGCGACGGGGACATCGTCGGCGTGGGTGGGTTTGCACCATTGGCGCACGCGGATGAGTCCGTGTGCGAGTTACGCAAGATGTATTTGCAGCCAGCCGCCAGGGGAAAAGGTGGCGGCCGCTTGATACTCGAGCGATGCCTGGAAGGAGCCCGGAAGCATGGTTACCGCCGGATGTACCTGGAAACGGTACACGGAATGGCCACCGCCGGGCGTATGTATAGCCGCTATGGTTTCACCCCGCTGGACGGACCGCTGGGTAATACGGGCCATTCCAGCTGCGATCGCTATATGATCCACGATCTGTAGGATCAGTCACCGGTTTTCTCGGTCAGGTACTTCCAGTAACGCTTAGGCACGTGTTGGAGATGGAGCTTCAAGTTCTTCCGCTCCGGTATGTCCACGGCTTTAAAATACGTCTGCCACAGCTGTTGGTAGTCCGTTTCGCGCACGTCCAGCATTTCTTCCGACAGGCTGCGCAGTTGCCCGTCCTGTCCGGAATCGAGGGTAATAAACTCCGCCCGTTTCGTATCCTGGTTCCAGTGCAGGCCGTAGTGGCGACGGGTATCGTAGATCATCCATTCCATGGCCGGATAGCGGGCCGCGAAGTGATCGCCAATGAGGGGCAGGCAATTGAAGTCGGGATTGATGAGGCCGACGTACATGCCGTCGGGCGTCTGCTGAAAGCGGACGAAGGCATGCATCCGGTGAATTTCACGACCCATCTGTTGCTTTAGACGAAGCAGCCGGCGGACGTTGTCATCGCTGGCGTCCTGACTTACGTCGAGTCCCCTGACCGCCATCTGACGGCGGACGAAATACAGAATGAGCCGCTCCACCTCAGGCTGCTCCGTCAGGTAGGTATGCCGCAGGAATGCCCCGATCTTTTCGTTCCCACTGCGCTCCTTGAGCCCCTTTATTACACGGCTAGCATGTTGGGGGTCGGTGGCGACGTAAGTGGCCGTCGAGAACAGCTGCTCCTGATAGCGATCTTCGGCTACAATATCTACGACGTCCGCCTTGAGCCGATAAACCTCGAAGATGGCCGACAGTAGGCCGCTAAAGCTTCCGTCGTAGGTAAAGATCACCCCAGTAACTGTTCGAGGGCCTGGCTCAATTCGGGATAGGCGAAGCGGTAGCCCGCGGCTTCAATCTTTTCTGCCGAGCAGCGGGCGCTGTCCAGCACGGTATGGCTCATCTCCCCCAGCGCCAGTTGAAGCGCCGGAACGGGGGCCGGCATGACAATGGCTTTTTGCCCCAGTGCCGG
Source organism: Lewinella sp. IMCC34191 (assembly GCF_003390935.1). GTDB lineage: Bacteria > Bacteroidota > Bacteroidia > Chitinophagales > Saprospiraceae > Neolewinella. The sequence goes on from NZ_QNQZ01000002.1 coordinate 42,464, forward strand.
GCCCAGGGCCTGGGCGAATTGCTTGTTGCGGACGGGGTTCGGGGCGCATCCATTATATGTCCCCTCAAGCTGGTGCTCCAGGGCGTAGGCGTATATCCCTACGAGATCCTCGATGTGGATCCAGCTGTAATACTGCTGCCCGTCACCGAAGTAGGTGGACGTCCACACCTTGAGTGGGATCAGCATCTTCTCCAGCGCACCTTCTTCGGGGTGGAGTACGATACCCGTCCGGTTAATAAAGGTGGGAATACCCAACCGGCTGATTTCCTCCGCCGCCTCTTCCCAGAGGATGCAGGACTTGCTCAAGAAACCGGTCCCGGGCTCCGCTTCCTCGGTCAGCCAGTTTCCCCCCCGGTCACCGTAGTAACCGATAGCACTGGCCGAGAGGTAGCGCTTCGGCCGGTGTTTTCCCTCGGCGAAGCAGCGCGCGAGCAGGCGCGTGCTCTCCGTCCGGCTCTTAATGATGACCTGCTTGCGTTCTTCGCTCCAGCGCTCGTCGGCGATCCCGGCACCGGTGAGGTTGATGACGTAGTCCACTCCCTCTAACGCGCTGGCGTCGATGGTTTGAGCCTTGATATCCCAGTGGTACGCCGGGAAGGTGGCTTTGGGGTCGGGCGTCCGGCTCAGATGCCGCACCTCATAGCCGTCGCGTTGCAGGCGACGCGAGAGATGCATGCCGATGAAACCCGTCCCCCCGCCGATTAGAACGACCTCCATTAGTTATGCGTTGGCGGGTACGAATTCGTAAAAATAGGGATCGTCGCCATCCTCTTCGTAGGCAAGCGCGAGTTCGCGGTTCTGCATTTCCGTAAAGAAAACTTCCCAGCTGACGGGATTGACATCGAAGTTATCTTCATTATCAACGTCATCGAAGTGAATGCGGAGCGGTTGGCTGTTATATCCATCCATGGTCTGATCGATCATAGCCGGTAAGCCCTTCCGTGAATTGGCGAAGGCTTTGATGATATTCTGGTCGACGGTCTTTATGGTAGTTGCCATTTTTGATAGTTTGTTGTACCACCATAAGCGTCGATTGCCCGCTGAATGTTTAGGTTTGTAGCATGGCAGAACAGCTCGGCTTCCTTACGCTCCTTCCCCCCGTTATCGCCATCATTCTGGCTATCGCGACCCGTCAGGTCTTCATTTCCCTTTTTGTCGGCATCTTCCTGGGCTACGTCATCCTGTCGGGTGGCAATGTTTGGATCGGCTTTCTGGATACACTGCAGGGCATGGTCGATGTCTTTGCCGACGCCGGTAATACCCGCACGATCATGTTCTGTGCGCTGGTTGGGGCACTCATCGTTTTCATGCAGCGGAGCGGGGGCGTCAACGGCTTTATCGAGTCGATCGACCGCCGCCTCCATAAGTACGAGCAACGCAAGGACGGGTCGAGCCGAACGGTCGTGCAGTTACTGGCCTGGATCACCGGGACCCTCGTCTTCGTCGAATCCAGCATCAGTGTGCTCACGGTGGGCACGCTGTACCGCCCCATCTTTGATAAAATGGGCCTGAGCCGGGAGAAGCTGGCCTACATCGCCGACTCTTCCTCCGCCCCGAGTTCCATCCTCATTCCCTTCAACGGATGGGGGGCCTTCATCATGACCTTGTTGGCTACGGAGGGTTTTGCCAATCCCTTCGGCACGATGCTGCGGGCGCTTGGGTACAACTTTTACGCGTTCGCGGCCCTGCTTCTCGTACCGATCGTCGTCCTGACCGGTGTCGAATGGGGGCCTATGAAGAAAGCGGAACAAAGGGCCCGCTCGGGCAAGCTGCTTAACGATGGCGCTACCCCGGTTGTCGACGAATCCCTGACCAGCGTGGAAGCCAAGGAAGGCATCGAACCAAAGGCCATCAATATGATCGTACCGATCGTGGTCATGGTAGTGTGCATGCCCTTCATGCTGGCGTACACGGGTTGGGCCGAGGCTACGGAAGTGCTGGGCGAGGGCGCCGGGACGGGGGAAACGCTTTTTCAGGCCATCGGCAGCGGAAGCGGCTCCACGGCCGTGCTGACCGCCGTTACGATTTCCATCCTCATCTCCATAGTCATTTACAAAGCCCAGGGCATCTTCGGCATCCGGGAAAGCGTGGACCTGGTCCTGAAGGGGATCGCCGGTCTCATTCCCCTCGCTCTGTTGATGCTGCTCGCCTTCGCCATCGGTGCGCTGTGTCGCAAACTGGAAACCGGTATCTACGTCTCGGAGGTAGCCCGACAGTGGCTTTCGCCGGGATTGGTTCCCTTCCTCGTCTTTTTGGTAACCTGCTTCATCGCCTTCAGTACGGGTACGAGCTGGGGCACCTTCGCGATCATGATCCCCATCGCCGTACCGATGGCCCAGGAGATGGATGCAAACGTATTGATGGCCATTGCCGCGGTACTCGGCGGCGGGGTCTTCGGAGATCACTGCTCGCCCATCTCCGACACGACCATCCTTTCCAGCCTGGCCAGCGCTACGGACCACATCGACCACGTAAAAACGCAACTGCCCTACGCCGGACTGGCCGGGGCGATTGCGGCTGGTCTGTATCTGATACTGGGTCTGCTCTACTGAGTCCTAGCCAGGGTACCGACGATCCGATGATGCAGGCTTTATTAGCCTTCGTGTAAGCTGTATGTTTCTTTTAACAAGGTCGCTGGGTAAATAACCGGTCGGAAGGCACCCCGTACCCCGCACCCGACGTCCAACTACCCCAAAAACTCAAGCAAGTCCCGCAGCTTCTCCTCCGGCATGACCTTGGGGAACTTGATCTGCCCCCCCTTCTTCTTGGTTTGCTCGAGGAAGGCGTACAGCCGATCGGCGGATTCAACCTTCACCCGCAGGTCCTTCAGTGCCTTTTGACGGGCCACCTTGTAGTTTTTATTCGCCTGCTGCAGGTGCTCGTCGAGGACGGACTTCGCCCGTTCTGGATCCAGCTCACCCTCCTCCAGCCCCAGCACCCACTGGTGGACGTATTCCCCGTCTTCTTCCCGCTTGAGGGCACCGACCGTGAATTCCTTTACCGTGGCGCCGGTCTTCTCGTTGAGGTCGGCGATGGCTTTATTCAGCTTCTCTTCGGAAAGCTGGCTGCCGACGACATTGAGGAAGTACTTCGTCCGGCCACTGATGACCATTTCCATCCGCTCCAGGTCGGTAAACTTGATGGTATCGCCGATCATGTACCGCCAGGAACCGGCGGGAGTAGAGACCACCAGCGCGTAGTCCACGCCTTCCTCTACGTCGCGATAATCCAGTACGAGCGGCTTCTTGAGAATCGTTCCGGTCTCGTCAAATCCACGCTCATCGTGGGGAATGAATTCGAAGTACATCCCGTGATCCAGGGCCAGCTCCATGGACATCGTATCCGGCCGGGCATTGAAGGCAAAAAAGCCCTCACTGGCCAGGTAGGTATCCATGATGGTGATTGGGTGATCGAGCAGTGCCTCAAAGGTCTGTCGGTAGGGCTCGAAGGCCACCCCGCCCGTGGTATAGATGGACAGGTCGGGCCAAATCTCATGGATATTCTTGAGACCGTTATGCTCGATAATCTTACGCAGCATCATCACCATCCAGGAAGGGATTCCGGCCAGTGCTCCCACGTCCCACTTGGGGGCTTCCTCGGCAATGCGCTGTACCCTTTCGTCCCAGTCATCGATCTGCGCGATCTCCAGTCCGGGCTTATAAAAGCCTTCCATAAATTCCGGCATGTTACTGACGTTGATGCCGCTGATTTCCCCTTCCTGCCAGCCGTCACGCTCCTGAAGGTGAGCGGAGCTGGTCAGCATCAGGATATCTTTCTCATACAGGTCGGCGTCAAAGTCGAAGTTGGCCAGGCATTCCGCCTGCGCACGGCCGACGGCCTGTGTACACTCCAGCATTTCATCCGTAACGGGTATCCGCTTGCTCTTCTTACCGGTGGTCCCACTACTCAGAGCGAAGAAGCGTGGCCGGCCGGGCCAGGTGATGTCGGGGTCGTGGCGCTGCTTCTTCCACCACTCTTCGTTCATCTCGTGGTAATCGAAAATGGGCAACTCCTCCCGGTACGCTTTGCGAATATCCTCCGCCTCTAAAATGCGCGCGAAGTTGTAGTACTTGCCGAAGGCGGTATTCTGGGCCGTTTCCAGCAAGTTACGCAGTTGTTTTTCCTGCGCCGCCTCCGGATCGGTAGGCTCGTGGGGAAGCAGGTTGTGCTTCGTTTCGATGAGGGCTTTGATAACGTGTCCAAAAAAGGCCATGCAGGATAGTGCTTGCTAGAGTGAGGTAATGGTCGTGCCTCCGAAACACCACTTACACACCCCGCGTTCGGCCCCTAAATGAACAATCTGCGCACGACCAGGCGGAGGCCGACCTGGTAGTAGTTCCGGTTGGCCCGGATGTCGGCATTTTCGCGGAGATTACCCTGCAGGAAGAACTGGAAATAGGGTTGAAAGCGGATCGCGTAATCCGGTGACAGTTTGCGGTCGTACCCGATCGCCGTGGAGAAGGAAACAAGCAGCGGCCGGAATTCGGTGGTGCTATTGTCTACCTCCCGTGTCTCCACTTCCCTGTCGCCATCGTATATCGTCCGCCGGGTTTGGGTACTGAGGTGATACTGAAGTCCGGCACCCAGGCTGAACAGCACGCGGTTGGCTTCCGAAATATCCTGGTAGAAATTGACGTCGAAGGGAACGGCAAGGTAGTGAGCGCTCACGGTCTCGGTAAAGGACTGCGACCCCGCGTCCAGCGGTTGGCGGAGCCGGTCCAGCCCGGTGCGGGTGTACCGCAGGCCGGTCGTGAATCCGATACGCTCCACGCGGCTCTCATAGACCAGGCCGGCGCCGTAGCCATAGGCACCACTCTCCAGGCTATCCAGCCTTTCCAGCTCACTGAAGGTGACGTTGCTGCCCCCGGTGATTCGGCTGCTGGCGTAGTGGGGCGTCAACTCCAGCCCGAAACTACGCTCCAGCGTTTGCGCTGACAGTCCAAAGGAGATAAGACAGAGGAGAAGGAAGAATCGGTGCATAGTGTCAATTTACCCTTAAACCGCCGTCGGTCCGCGCAAATTATGGGCTGCTTACACTATTCGTGGCGGCACCGTCCGTTGCCCGACGGAGTGGGTGGGCTAGGTTTGAAAAAAGCTGAAGATGGTCTTCCCGTATTTCCGGACTTCGGTACACCGCTCGTCCTGTGAGAAGTCGTGGTGTGGATTATGCTCCAGCACGAAGAGCCCGCCCTCGGCCAGCAGCCCTTTCCCCAGTACCAGGTCCGGCAACTCGGGAATATTGGGCAGCGGATAGGGAGGCCCCGCGAAGATGTAGGTGTAGGGTTCGCTGACCGGGCGTTCCATAAATTTGAATACGTCCATCCGCAGGATCTGAATGCAATCTTCCACTTCCAGGGTAGCTACGGTTCGCTTGACGAAGCTTACCGCCGGCCCGTGCTTGTCTACGTAGGTGATATCACAGCAGCCGCGGCTGATCCATTCGTAATCATGGCTGCCCGTACCCCCAAAGAGGTCCAATACCCGCTGGTCTTCGAAATAGATCCGGTTATTAAGCAGGTTAAACAGTCCCTCCTTCGCGTAATCCGTGGTGGGCCGGGTCGGCCACTTATCGGCGGGTGGATGAAAACGGCGTCCCTTGAACTTACCGGAGATAATGCGCATGGCGGAAGAAGTAATAGCGTAGTTAACCCAGGCAAAGCAAATCGAAATACAGGTGTGGCGGTATTCCGGCCAGCTCGGGAGGGGTGGACGGTGGCGCGGGATAGGCACTAAAGCGAATATCTTCCACGTAGCGATAGAATTGCGAGTAGAGCTCGTTGTTCAGCGTGACGTCACCACTCAGATACAAGGGCGTTCGATCGGGAGCTAGGCCGCATTGCTCATAAGCGAGTAGCAGATAGTAGACGGCGTCCTGGGTAGTATGGTAGTGAAAGGTATTGAAGAAGCTTAGGTTCCCCTGGTCGTGGCCGGCGATGAAGAGCCGGTTTTCGCGTACCGAACACGAGACCGACTGATGCTGGAGACGCCGCGAACGCAAAGACCAGGCGGTCAGCAGGCCGCCGGCGAAGTGTTGGGTCCGCAGGGAATGCAGGGCCCGTTCCGCGGTAAGGATGTGTTCCCGACGCGCTGAATAGATCAGCTCGGCCGCCAGTTCGTGGAAGTGTTCGTGCCGGACTTCGTCGTCCAGGCCCACAACCGCTAGTTGCTCGAGATAGGCGGAAGGATTGCCGGGGGTATAGAGCTGCTCGGGCACCAGCGTCAGAACCGGCGTATCCCAGGCCAGCAATGTCTTGCCGTGCCGCAGCCCCTGGAGGCGGTGGTCGGCCTCGATCAGTGAAACCAGAGACTCGGCCCAATCCGCGCGTTCTTCCCGCCCGAAGGAATAGGACCGGAAGGCCACCAGCGTATTCTGCGTCCGATCGCGCAGGATATACGCAAAACTGTCCATCCCAGTAAGGATGGACAGTTCGTAATCCGACGCGCGCTCCGGTTGGAAGGCGGCGGAGGTAATATTATAATTGCTTACTCCCAATTACCGGCCAAGCTGGGCTTGCTAAGATCGCCGAATTTGATGGGGGCGTTCGGGTTGTAGCGCTGGTCGTACCGCTGGAAACGGGCGTCGGCAAAACGTCCCATGAATTCCTTGTACGGGATACCAACCTGCACGACGGGAACCTTGGTCGACTGGTAATCGATGGTGTCCGCGGCAATATCGAAGGTGACGTCCTCGGTGTAGGGAACGTACTCCAGCCGGTCGAGATCGATGCCGAGCCGGTTGATGCTGTCGATGGCCGGCTTGTAGATGGTATCGTAAGCCGTGGTAGGATCGAAATCGGGATCGTCGGGGTCACCTACAATGCGTACTTCCATAAAGTCTTCCTCCCGCAGGACCTGCTTCAGGGTGTCGAAGGAGGGAGCGAACATGCCGGTGATGTCACGGTACATCTCCTGGGTCGAACGAATCACCATCAACTGTTCGGCAACGGCATCCTGCCGCACCGCTCGCTCGTCGGCGAAGGTGATGGGTTCCTCAATACTGCGGTACAGTAACCATCCCAGAAAGAAGGCCAGTACCAAGAAGGCCAGACTAAATAATTTACGCATCGTGAGCAGTTAATTTATGCAAGTATAAAACATTTCCCCTAAGCGGTTTACCCGTCGGCGGAAAATCTACATAAGAAGGGATGCAGTCGGCCCGCCTTTTGACGTCTAACCGCTCGCGCCATGACCTAAATTTTCTCCGTTTACCTTTGTGGGCATGCCCCTGATCCTGGCCATAGAATCGAGTTGTGACGATACCTCCGCTGCCGTTGTTTCCGACGGCGTGATTCTCAGCAACGTGACCGCCAGCCAGGCGATCCACGTGGAATTTGGGGGCGTCGTGCCGGAATACGCCAGCCGCGCACACCAGCGCAATATCTTACCCACCGTTTCGGTCGCCCTGCGGCGGGCCGGTCGGTCTGCCACGGACCTCGATGCCGTCGCGTTCACCCGCGGACCGGGACTGATCGGCTCCCTTATGGTCGGCGTCAGCTTCGCCAAGGCCTTCGCCCTCGCCCTCGACTTACCGCTGATCGAGGTGGACCACATGCAGGCACACGTTCTGGCCCACTTCGCCGAGGACCCCAAACCGGCCTTTCCCTTCCTGTGCCTGACGGTTTCCGGTGGACACACCCAGCTGGTGGTCGTCCGTTCGGCCCTCGACCAGGAAATCATCGGGCGCACGATCGACGATGCGGCCGGAGAAGCCTTTGACAAATCCGGGAAGCTTATCGGACTTCCCTACCCCGCCGGCCCCGAAATGGATAAACTGGCCCGCCTCGGCAGTCCGACCATCGATTTCGCGCAGCCCGACCCGGGTGAACTCGATTTCAGTTTCAGCGGACTGAAAACCAGCATTCTTTACAAGCTACAGGCTAAAGCAAAAGCGGACCCCACCTTTGTCCGGGAAAACCTGAACGATATCTGCGCATCCATTCAGCATGCCATCGTTTCCACCCTTATCCGCAAGCTGGTATTGGCCAGCGAACGCACCGGACTCAACCGCGTCGCGTTGGCGGGAGGCGTCTCGGCAAACAGCGAACTCCGAGCCCGGCTGATCGAGGAAGGGAAGCAGCGCAACTGGGAAACCTTTATTCCCAAAGTCGAATATTGCACCGACAACGCGGCGATGATCGGCGTAACGGCCACCTTCAAGTATGAGGCGGGGCTGTTTGTGGATCAGGATGTGGCACCCGCGGCTCGCCTCTGAAAGTTAGCCGCGCCCCTTCCAACCCACTTTGACGCCGAATAGCGCCGCCGTCCCGACGCTGACCAGATACAGCGGGTAGATCAACTGTGCCAGCGGGTACCAGCGCATCAGTTCGCCACGGCCATAGCGATGACACACGGACCGCAACAGCCGCCTATCAATGGCCGCTTTCACGAGCCAACTGCACACCCCTACGAGTGCAAACCTATAGTCAAACATGCCCAGTAGAAGGCTCGCCAGAATCCCGGCGGAGGTGCAAAAGGCGAGGGCCTGCGCGAAGGTCAGGGCCGGACTGGCGTACGCTCCTGCCTTACCGGCCCAGCGCAGCCGCTGTCGCCAGAGAGCTCGCCACCCTACGACTGGCAGGGTACGCACTACTGCCTCCCGATCGCCGGCGTAGCGGATCCGCAAACCGGAAACGGCCGCAAATTTGTGGAGCAATAACACGTCGTCACCGGAGGGCAGGTGATCGACACCCCGGTAGCCACCCACCCGTTCGAACGCCCCTTTCCGAAACGAGAAATTCGCACCGTTGGCCAGGGCAGGATGGCCACTGCGTAGGCTGGCCGCCGTGAACAGCTGGTAGGCAGCCATATCCAGTGCCTGGAATGCCGAACAGAAGTCCGTAACGGGAGAAATCAGAACGGGGCCCAATACGACGTCTGCTCCGCGGCGGTAAACATGACCGATTTGCCGGAGCATGCCCGGCCGTAGAATGCAATCGGCATCCGTGGTCACGATAACCTCGCAGTCCGTGTGGTCGATCGCTAACGTAAGCGCGTTTTTTTTATGGGCGGCGGTGCGCAGGTATTCAGGGTAATTGCAAAGCCGGAGCGTACGCAATTCGATCCCATTCGGAACAATGGCTGCTCCGCCACCGTCGGTCGAGTGGTCGTCTATCAGGATAATTTCGTATGCCCCTGGATAATCCTGAGCGTAAAGGCTGCTGAGCAAGGCCGGTAGATTATGCGCTTCGTTCCGGAATGGAACGACAATAGCGATAGATGGGTAAGCATCCTGGACGGCAGGAGAATGATCCGCCGGTCGACACCACTGGTACAGGTTATAGCGTTGCCAGCCGGCGTAGACGAGGGCAAGGAATAGCGGAGCACCGAGAAACCACTCCAAACTTACTTAAAGTACTGGTCGTAGTCGTCGTTATCTTTCCTCCGTACCGGCGGCGGGGGCGGGGGGGGCAATTCCTGGTATTCGGTGTCAATGTCTACCGGCTCCTCGGGAAGTTCTTCATAATCTACCCACTGTCCGTTGCGGCGTACGTCCGCTTCCTGTCTAGCCTCCTTGACCTTCTTCTTGAAAAGTGCCATACCAAGGAAATACAGGAACACGAATGGATAAAAGGCTACGGTAGCCACCGTACCGATCAAGCCGTACACGGCGTTCCGTTCGAACAGGCGCTTCAATCCCTTGAAGTATCCGAGCACCACCCGGTAGTCAATGATGAGCGCGGCAATAAGGATCAACCAACTGTAACGATAGAGCAGCGAGATGAACCAGCCGACGATCGAAAACAAGACGTAGAGGACCGCCACGAAGATGACGATACCGATAATGGTTCCGACCGGGGAGCGATCAAATGGAGAGCGGAAAGTTGCCATGCCTGGTAAACGGTGCATTAGCACGCCCGGTTGGGTCACTGCGTCACCGGGGGGGTCTTTTTCGCCGGAGCGACTCCTGCTTTCGACGAATTGCCCTAAAAAGCGGCTACTATGGCAGCGTCCCGTCCCAACGCGAATGGACCTTCCCCCTACGGCACGGCAATTATCCCGTAAATTTGCTTTATGAATCGGTTTCTTTTCTTCCTCATCCTCGCTACGGCCGGACTGTCCGCGCAGACCACGGTATCCCTCACCGCCGATCTAAAGGGGTGCGCCACTCCCCCCAAGCTATTTGCCTTCACGGGCTTCGGTTTCGTCCCCATTCGCGATCTCAGCCAATCGGACGATGAAACCTACACGACGTCTTTGGAACTCGAGGAGCCCGTCTTCCGCTACCTCGGCGTGACCCCGCAGGATGTCCGTCCGATCATCCTCGGCGGTACGCAACCCATTCAGGTAACCGGAAAATGCGGATCGTTACGGAACGCCGTCGTACAGAACAGTCCGGTGAACGATGCTTACGACCGCCTGAAGAAGCGCTTCGACTCGTTTCAGGAGCGATACCAGACACTGCAACAGGATATCGAAGTCATCCGCGACGCCCGCGTCAACGAAGAGGGGCGGAAAGCAATGGTCGAAATGGACCGCGAAAAGGCAGCCCTGGTGAAAGAGCTCAAGGCCAGTCATCCGATCCTGGGCAGGATCGCCAGCCTCAATACCTACGAAAGTTACTACAGCGCTCCTCAGGGAAGCTACCCTTCCCAACTCGAGCACTATCTAGACACCTACTTCCAATTTGTCGATTACTCGGACCCAGGTTACAACGATCTGGCATGGACCTATGAGGGCTACCGCACCTATGTAAATCAGATCTTCCCCATCGTCCCGGTAGATAAACTGGCCGACCTGCTCCTCGATGAAACCCGCAAATGGCCCGCCGGAAGCCGCGCCCGCTTACTGGCCCGCAGTGGTGCCCTGGCCGCTATCCTCCCCCAACGCCACCAGGCGGTCATCCCCCTGGCTGACAGCATCGCCGCGGAATTTGCCGATCGCTACCCGGCCGCGGTGGAGACAATGAAACGGCAAACCGAGTCCATGAAGACGTTCATCATCGGTGCCGAAGCCCCCTCCTTCACCGCGGAAACGCCGGAAGGGGACTCCATCGATCTGGAAAGCCTGCGCGGACAGGTTGTCTTGCTCGACTTCTGGGCCAGCTGGTGCGGCCCCTGCCGCCGCGAAAACCCGAACGTGGTGCGGATGTACAATAAATTTAAGGACCGCGGATTCGAAATCCTCGGGGTAAGCCTCGACGACAAGCAGGATCGGTGGGAACAGGCCATCGCCGCCGACAAACTAGATTGGCTGCACGTGTCGGACCTGCAGGGTTGGCGAAGCGAATACGGTCGGCTGTACGGAGTGACCAGCATTCCCCAGACCGTGCTACTGGACCGCGACGGCCACATTATTGCCCGGAATTTACGTGGGGCCGACTTAGAACGTAAGCTTGCGGAAGTATTGGGCGTTAATTAATGGTCAGCGGCCTGTACCCTAACTTTATCCCAATGAAAACATTCAAATCCCGGCTTCTCACCGTACTCGTCGTAGTATTGGTCACGGTCGGACTCGACCAGTGGACTAAATATTTAGCCACTGTTCATCTGCAGGGGGAACCCGATCAGTTTTTCCTGGGGGGAATCCTGCGACTTACCCACGTACACAATACAGGCGCTTTCTTGAGTATCGGTTCCGGACTGAACGACTTTTGGCGGCCGCTCTTGCTGAACCTCTTCCCCGCCCTGCTACTACTCGCGCTGCTGTATTACATCTTCCGGGAGAAACTCCTGAATGCATGGCAGGTAGTCGCCCTTTCACTGATTGTAGGTGGCGGGCTGAGCAACATCGTCGATCGCTTGCTCTACGGCCACGTTGTGGATATGCTCCACCTCAAAGCTTTCGGTTTACAGACCGGAATTTTCAACGTCGCGGATATGGCCATCATGGCCGGTATGTTCATCATGCTTCCGTTTGCCCTACGCCCCGAAAAAACGGAGCCGGTGGAGCCCGAAATGACGACGACTTATCAGCCGGAGCACCAGGACGAGGAGACGACCATCCGTTAATCGCTCCGTCCACCCCCTTCCAGAAAATCGACGTTCCGGCGTAGGCCACTGAATTTGGTCCGCTTCACCGCCGATTTTTGAAACACCTTGCGAAATACCTGCTCGGTCATTTCCGTCCATTCCCGTTTACCCATGCCCGCCAAATCCGGATGTGGTAGGAAGGCCGGTTCCGAGTGGGGCGTACTGAAGCGGTTCCACGGACACACCTCCTGGCAGATATCACAGCCAAAAGCCCAGCCGGCCATCCGCCCCCTGAACGCTTCGGGTATGGCCTCCTTCAGTTCGATGGTAAGGTAGCTGATGCATTTACTCCCGTCTACGATGTATCCCTGGGGGCTAATCGCATCGGTCGGGCAGGCATCGATGCACCGGGTGCAGGTACCGCAATAATCTTTGATAGCGGAATCCACCGCCGGATCCAGGTCACTGATAATCTCCGCGAGAAAGAAGTACGAACCCGCTTTGGGATTCAGTAGCAGGGTGTTCTTACCGACCCAGCCTACCCCAGCGCGTGCCGCCCAGTCTCTTTCCAGTACGGGCGCACTGTCGACGAAAACGCGCCCGTCGATGGAAGCTCCGATGTAATCCTCTAACCGAGTGGTAAGCTCCCGTAGTTTGCCCCTGACCACGCGGTGATAATCTTCTCCGTACGCGTAGCGCGCCAGCTTCGGAGCTTCCTGGCTGGGTAAATCATCTGCCGGGAAGTAGTTGTACAGCAGGGAGATGACGGAGCGTGCACCGGGAACCAGTTTGGTAGGATCTACCCGCTTATCGAAGTGATTTTCCATCCAGCGCATCGTCCCGTGGTTACCGGCGTTAAGCCAGGCTTCCAGTCGTCGCTCCTCGGGCTCCATCCGCTCGGCCCGCGCGATTCCGACGTAAGGGAACCCCAGGTCGTAGGCGGATTGCTTGATGTGGTTTGCCAGTGCGGTAGGATCCATAGAAAACGGAACGGCCGCCCCGGTAATCCGGAGCGGCCGTTAAGTTAAGCGCTGAAATATTTCTAGAAGTCGTTGATCGAGCGGCCGGTGAAGGACATCACGTTCCGGAAGCCAACGTAAGACTTGGTCGTATCCTGGTACTCAAACGTCCGGGTACCGTTCTGGAGGTAGAAGCTGATGTCTTTCCAGCTGCCTCCGCGGATAACTTTCCGCTTGTAGGAGACGGGGTCGTCGTCCTTGGCATTGTAGCGGATGTCCGGGTTGAAATCGTGGATGAAGCTGGTTCCGTTCTCCTGGAAAGCAGTGATGGTCCACTCGGATACGTTACCGGCCATGTTGTAGAGGCCGTAGTCGTTGGGGTAGTAGGCGTCGACCGGTACGGTGTAGGAACCGCCGTCGTCAGCGTAGTTGCCGCGGCCGGGCTTGAAGTTAGCCAGCAGACACCCCTTGCTGTTGCGAACGTAAGGGCCACCCCAGGGGTAGGGAGCGTGCTCTTTACCACCACGGGCGGCGTATTCGAATTCGTATTCGGTGGGCAGACGGAAGCTCTCGATGAGCGCTTCTTCGTTGTAGCTGTTCCAGAGGGTGGTCCGCCAGTGGCTAAAGGCGCGGGCCATGTGCCAGTCGATACCCACAACTGGGTAATTATCGTAAGCGGGGTGGCTGAAGTACACCCGGGCCATCGGCTCGTTGTAGGCGTAAGCGAAGTCACGTACCCAGACCAGGGTATCGGGATATACGTTTACGGTCTTCTCCGTTATGTAGTCGGTGATGCCCTGACCGTCGATGCCGCGGGGGCGGGCCATGGCGGCCTCGGTCCAGTCTACCTCGCTGTAGGTATACTCGTACAGGTTGGTGTTGATCTGTTTTTTACCGGCGAAGTAGTCTTCGAGGTAGAGCTCGGAGAGGGCTTCGTCGCTGTAGTCGAGGGGCAGTTCCCAGTCGATGTTGCCGTTCTCGTCGACGTCACCGAGGATGACGTGGGCGATGGAGTCGCGGACCCAGTCCATGAACTGCCGGTACTCGTTGTTGGAAATCTCCGTGTCGTCCATATAGAAACCGTTGATGGTCACGGCTTTAGGACGTTGAATGAAAGTTCCCGTGATATCCTCGTCACTGTTACCGACGTGGACGAACCCGGAAGGGATGTAGACCATGCCGTAGGGCTGAACGCCCTTCCAGGTAGGACGATCGAGCGATCCGACGAGTTCGCCGGTTTCTCGACTGCCGCCGCAGCTGGATAAAGTCAGTCCCAGGAGCAGGACGGCCAGAAGAGTATGTAATTGATTTTTCATGCGCAAAACCGGAATTTTCCTCGTTTTCAAAGGGCGGGGTGTATAGAAGGGGAACGTAGGGTAAAACATAGTTAGTATCACAAGTGCGGAACCGCAAGTAGATTTAACAGTTTGGGTTGCTGAATCTGCGGCAAGCCGACATTGATCATTGTTTGGTCCGTGGGTTAAAGATAATAGGCGGGGGCACACCGGCACCAATTCGCTGCCGGAGATTGTACTTTAGGGTCAATTCATGACTCCCGTCCTGAACTGTGCGCAGATCCGAGAGCGTAAGATCGTAGGCATAAGCCACCGATAGTTTGTCGCTCAGGTTCAGACCGGCCATCACTAGAATGGCATCCGTGGAGTTATTATTGTAACCGCGGTACGCTAAACCGCCAAAAATGTTTTCATCGTACTGCGCGATCAGGCCCGTAGTTACCTGGTGCTGAACGCCGTCGCTCATGGCTCCCACCAACGGACTGAGCTCCCAGGCCCGGAGAAAATCGAAGCGGGCACGCAGGTAGGCGTGGTACTGCCGCCCCAGCCGGTAATCCAATCCCGGAAAGGCGATGACGCTCTCGGTTACGTTTCTCGCGGATATTCCACCCTCCAATCGTTCCGACTGGTAGTAGATACCGGCGGCAAACGTCAGCGTGCCGGCCCCCTCGTTACCATTGGGCAAGAGGGCATCATTGTGCTCGATAAAGTTCGGCTCGGGATATTCCCCGTCGGGCGTGCGCAGCGCGGCGCCATTCAGGCTCATTTGGTAGTACCGCCCGGAAACGCCGACCGACCAGACGGAGGTGGACGTCACTAACTGATAGCTCCAAGTGGCCCCAAAGCGGTTCAGACTCCGGGCACCCAGCTCGTCCCGTTCCGCCTCTACTCCGAATCCGCTACTCAGAAAGTAAACGGGCAAGTGGGCGCTGACGCGCTGGCTGCTGGGTTGACCTTCCAGACCGGTCCACTGGGCTCGGTACGTACCCGTGATACTCAGACTGTTATCCAGGCCGGCATACGCGGGATTGAACTGCACCGGATCCAACCAGTACAAACTATAGTGACCAAGCTGCTGGGCATGCAGCATGCCACCCGCCAGGAGCAACAGCAAAAAAAAGAGGTAACGGCGGGTCATGTATTTCTAGTTCAGCAGTTTACGGACGGCCTCTTCCGTATCAACCGGTAATCGGCACGTCCGGTTTTCGCAGAGAAAGTAACGTAGTTGCGAAAGGTAGCGGTTTTGTAACATTGGCACCCCTTCCCGGGCTTCCTCGGCGGCGACGATCAACAATCCGGGTCGGTATTCCGACAAGAATTCGCGTGCCGCGGCCTTGGCATCGTCTCCGGTGATGACCAGTTCCCGCTCCGGTTGCCGCATGAGTAAGTAGGTTTGCCCCCAGCCCGCAAAGCTGGTCGGGTAGCGCCGAATCGCGCCCCGTATCGCGGACAGCATCCGTTGCGCGCGGTCGCTATAGGTGGATTCTTCGGTAAGCCTCCCCAGGCGATAGAGATTCGCCGCCATCTGGGAATTGCCGCTGGGCAGCGCATTATCGTAGAAATCCTTCGTAGCAACCGGTAATTCACTCCCCTCGGGCCGGCGCAGGTAAAACATCAGGTTTGCCTCGTCTGAAAATTCCTGCAGTACGATGTCCACGTGCCGGCGGGCGTCGATCAGCGCATAGTCCAGTTCAAAGGTGACCTCACTCAAGTCCAAAGCCGCCTCCGCTATGGCGGCATGGTCGTCCAGAAACGCCGGTGCGCCAAGACGACCATTCGTCAGGCTTCGGTGCCATTTGCCGTCGTGCAGCAGGCTTTTGACGAGGTCGCGGTACAGTTTCGTTGCTAGCTGCAGGTAATCTTTGTGTCCGGTGGCGCGGTAGCACCAGGTCCACGCGGAGACGAGTAAGGCATTCCACTGCAGAATCAGCTTATCGTCGGCTCCGGGCGGAATTCGCTGGCGCCGCACTTCCGCCAACGTACGCCTCGCATCGGCTATCTTGGCCACGGCAACGTCCGTAGGCATGTCCGTGACGGCGGGCAGTGGGCCGGGCCGGTACGGGATGTTCGTATGCTCTTCCTCCCAGTTCCCTTGCGCCGTGATCCCAAAAAAGTCGGCCACGAGCTCAACGGTTTCCGGGGGAAACAGCGCTTCCAGCTCTTCATAATCCCAAACGTAGTACTTCCCTTCGACCCCTTCGCTGTCGGCATCCAGTGCGGCACGGTAACCTCCATCGGAAAGGGCCATTTCGGCCTTTAGCCAGTCGGTCGTCTCCGCGATAGCCTGTAAGTAGCGGGGGTCGGGCGTAACCATTTGCAGCTTCGCCAGCAAGCGCAGTAGCAGCGCGTTGTCGTAGAGCATTTTCTCAAAGTGGGGAACCCGCCAGTTCGCATCAACGGTGTACCGACTGAAGCCTCCACCAATTTGATCGTAAATACCCCCGCCAAGCATGGCTCGCATGGCGTGCCCCGCACTGTAAATATCATGGTTGTTACCGGTGATGAGGCCGTTGGTCAGGAAGAGTTCCAAAGCCTGGCTCTGGGGAAATTTGGGAGCTCCTCCAAACCCACCGCGGGCCGCATCGTAGCCGGCGCGCAGCTGCTCCATCATACCCTCGTCCTCCTCCGCTTCCGATTCA
Source organism: Lewinella sp. IMCC34191 (assembly GCF_003390935.1). GTDB lineage: Bacteria > Bacteroidota > Bacteroidia > Chitinophagales > Saprospiraceae > Neolewinella. The sequence continues at coordinate 59,266 of NZ_QNQZ01000002.1, forward strand.
CCTTCTATCTGAAGCAGCCGATCCGCTCCCGACCGGAGATTGGTGACCAGTTGCTCGGCCTGGGCAATCACCTGGTCCCGCTCCTCGGCGTACGTACGGCTGAGGTATTCGAGCAGTTCGGTCCAGGAGGGTCGATTGTACTTCCGTTCGGGCGGGTAGTAGGTGCCGGCGTAGAAGGGCCGACCGTCCGGTAGTAAAAAGGCGTTTAGCGGCCACCCACCGCCACCCGTAATCGCCTGGCAGGCATCCATATACACCTGGTCTACGTCCGGCCTTTCCTCCCGGTCCACCTTGATGCATACAAAGTGGTCGTTCATAAAGGCGGCCGTCGCCTCGTTTTCGAAGCTTTCCCGCTCCATGACGTGGCACCAGTGGCAGGTGGAGTAGCCGATGCTCACCAGGATGGGCTTGTCTTCCCTTTCGGCACGGGAAAGTGCCTCTTCGCCCCAGGGGTACCAATCGACGGGATTGTGGGCGTGCTGTAGCAGGTAAGGGCTTGTTTCGTGCTGTAATCGATTAGCGATAGTCGGGGACTTTTACGTAGAAGGCTCCAGGCTGGAAGGAGTTTAGGCGGCACGGTGGAAACGTTATGGAATGTCCGGGCGGCACTCCCCGGGTATAACTGGCCGTTTCTACCTCCCCTTTCGTATTTGACATTTGAATCCGCTTAATATGAGCTTATCTACGCTAATTCGCGGCCTCGCGTCCGTCCTATTCCTATTTCTATTTGCCTGTAACGAGGATGCCGCCAACCTACCCCGGCTCCAGGTGCGCCTGACCGACTCCCCCGCCGACTACGAAAAGGTCATCGTGGACGTCGTCGGCGTCGAAGTCCGCATCGCAGATGGAGACTTCGTAGCGATGGATGAAAACATCGGAGGCAGCTACGACCTGCTGGAACTGACTAATGGTATCGATACGCTGATCGCTAATAGCGCGCTCCCCGCCGGCGAGCTGACCGAGGTACGCCTGATACTAGGTGACGAAAACTTCGTGCAGATCGATAGCCAACTCATTGCCCTGAGCACGCCCAGCGCCCAACAGTCCGGATTGAAAATTAAGCTGGAGGACGCAACGCTCGAGCCCGACCACAGCTACCTCATGATCTTGGACTTCGATGCCGGACGCAGCGTCGTCGAAGCGGGCGGCAGCGGCAAATACAACCTCAAACCGGTCATCCGTGCCAGCCTGCGGGAGATCGCCGACCAGCAAACCGGCCGCATCGGGGGTCTACTATCCCCGGCGGACCGCCAGTGGGTCTTTGCCTACCAAGCTGCCGGTGATACGCTGGGAACCTACGCGGATTCTACCGGTGCCTTTCTCCTAATGGACGTACCGGCCGGTGCTTACACCGTCGAGGTCGTTCCTTCCGATAGTACGGCCTTCACCAATAAAGTGGTGAAAAATGTAATGGTCGCCGATGGTGCACTCACCCACCTCGGAACGCTTGATCTGGATTAATTAGGACTCCGGTCAGCATGAAGGGAGAAAATCTGGCTCCGAGCGGTAGTTGTCCGCCCATCAGTGTAATTTGCCGCTATCGTGCAGCAAATCCCTTCCGACCGATTGTCTATTTCCGAGTTGCCCGAATTGCCTTTCCGGCTGGCCAGTCTACTGTGTTTCCTGTTCCTGTTTCCGCGGGTCGGGTCGAGTCAGGCCGAATACGCGGGGACCGTACGGGACAGCATCAACCGGGAGCCTATTCCCTTCGCCACGGTGTACTTCGACGGGACGACTATCGGAACAACCACGAACGAAGACGGTAGCTTCAGCTTATCCCTATCAACCGTCCGGTTACCGGCAACGGTAGTTGTCACCCACCTCAATTATCAACTGGCCACCCGCAAGGTGGAGCAAGCGGGCCAGGGAGGCAACTGGTTACTGGCACCCGCCCGTAACGAAATGGCCGCCGTGGAAGTCGGGGATCGCAATAATCGCGAGAAGAACATAGCCGAGTTTAGCGAACGATTCCTGGGAACCGACGAGTGGAGCCAGGGCGCAACACTGCTTCACCCGGACCGGCTCCGATTTGATCGAAATTACGAGGTGGACACCCTACACAACGCCGATGTACTCGTGCAGCGATACGGGCTACCCGACGATCTGAGAAAAGTGGAATGGTCCATTGATGGGAAGTCGCTGACCTTCGAGCAGGCAACGGATCTGCAGGCACAGAGCAACGGATCGCTGCAGGTCGATGTCCCCGCATTGGGGTACCGGGTATCCGTTGACCTACAGCGGTTCACGGTCGATTACCGTGCCGGAAGCACCTATGGCCTCGGCAGTTATTATTTCGAGCCGTACGAAGGCCCGGACGGACGGGCCCGTAAAAAACACCGACGTAACCGCCAGCGGGTGTACTACTTTTCCGGACAGCACTTTCTCCGGGCGCTCTTTGAGGATGATCTCGACCGCCAGGGTTTTGCTACTTATGAGATGATCGACGGCAACGCCCGACCGATAGACTTACGCCCCTATCTGAGTCATGCCTCGGATGGAGAAATGACCATTGCGGGGCTGCAGGATCGTCCCATCACCATACTCTACTTTCACGACCGCCGGGGGCAACCCCTGCCACCCGACCGCCGCAAACGGGCGGCGTATACCAGTTCGGTCATGGTAGTTGGTGGCCCCGAAGCTACGTTCCGAGCCGATGGAACGTTGGGCGACAGCCCGATCGGCTTCGGCGGTGCCATGGGTGCCAGCCAGGTCACCCGAATGCTACCCAGCGACTATTCGCCTTCGGATGCGGACTGACTATCCCCGGGTTCGACGATAGTCCGGTCAGCTGCACCACGACGCGGAACACTTCCGTCCGGTAGTGCCCAGGGTCGGATAGGCTCCCACGGCATCGTGTGCAAACGGCTGACCGTCAGCGAGCGGGCATCCCGGTAGGCCGGCATTCCGATAACCACCTGCTGCTGCGGTAATTCCCAGCGGTGGGTGCCGTGCAGGCGGTCCCAGAAAGGGAAAACTACGCCGAAATTGCTGTTGAATTCCTCTTCCACGATGCTGTGGTGAATACCGTGCGCCCGGGGAGTGATAAGACCCAGCGCCAGCATCTTTTCTACCCGCTTCGGCAGGCGTACATTACTGTGGTGGAAGGCGGTACACCCTTCGAAGACGGCTTCGTACTCCAGCACCAGCCGGGGATCCGCGCCGATCAGGGCGATCATGCCACCCCGGTAGAGGATGGAAAAAACCTGTTCCCCCAGGTGGAACCGAAAGCCGGTGGTGACATCCATATCCATGTCGGAATGGTGTACCCGGTGCAGCCGGAACAGCAGCGGCACATTATGGGTGAGCACGTGCCAGAAATAATTCGTGTAATCCAGCAGCAAAAAACCCAGCACGTAGCGGGCCGGACGGGGAAGGCCCAGCCAGTGGACCAGCCCGAAGCGACGGCGTGACGCGACCGTACCCGCCCAGATCATGACGGGCAGCAGCGCCGCGCGTACGACGGCGAATCCGCTGGCCGCGACAGCGGTATTAATGACCGACCGGCGGACTTTGGACTGGTGTTGCTCGCGGAGGACCAGCACTTCTTCCAGGAGGTACAGGCCCGCGACGAGGCCAGCTAACACCGGAAAGGCCTTGCGATCGAACCAGGGGAAGTAGAAGCGAAGTTTGGGCATGCTTCATCAAGCACTCCGCATGGTAAAAGGTTCTGCCCGGGGTGCACACTCCCTCTCCGGTGCGCGAAAACCTGAACTTGCTTTCCGGTTGTACTAGCAGGTCGTTCGAAATTTGCTTTGCTGCCGCTGACGTTCATTTTATCCTGCGCTCCGCCGCAAAAATACGATCAGAAGGCAGGCCGACAGTCTGATTAGGGAGTAGAAGGGGGACTGCTCACCTACTCCACGATTTCTTCCAGTATGGCATAGCGCAGATTCGTACTCGAAGCGTTCGCCGGGCGGGTACGCAGTACAAAATAATAGGGGCGGTGTTGCGCGTCAAGCGATGGGCCGGCGCGGCTAAGTCATCACAGGCTGGAAAGGAGAGCGTTTCGGTTGCGGTACGACCGGGGCGGGGCGAAATGTTGCTTTTACATTCCCACCGGATACGCTTGGCGTTCCTCGGATGTTACAATTTTTGCGACGGAGCGCAGGTAAGATGCCAATCAGACACGCATGGCTCTTTCATCCTGTCGACTCATGGAGACCCGTGGCTCCCGGGCGGGGCGACGGCTGCTACTACTGCTGCTGCGTCGACTGCCGCCGCGGCGACTGAGGGGCACGACCAGGCCGTAATAGCTATTGACGAGGTGGAGCACGATAAGCAACGGTGCGGCGACCGTCACCTCCTCCAGCGTAACCAAGCCAAAGTTGCAGGCTACGAAGGCGAGGGTACCCAGGATCGCCAATACCGCCGCCGGGTAGCGGAGCCAGGGGGCCGCGATTTCGTCGTTTAGATACAGGTGTCCGAGACCGCCGAGGAAGAGAATATTTCCGGAGACGAATATTTCGGTAGCCAGGCGACCGGCCAGAGAGGCGATTGGGAGGGATGTCTCCACGAAGCCCGCCAGAAGTACGGGGTAAGTGATAAGCAGGAGCACTTGACCGACCGAAATGATCGCCCAACTAAGGATACGGGTACGGGTGGCAAAGAATACGGCTCCCGCCGCGATCATGGCCATCAGGAGCCATTCTATCCGCCAATTTATGCTGTATATATCCCAGTTTTTCGTCACGTAGGCCAGACGTCCGCTAAGGTCACCGACGGGCATCCGACGGGCCATAATGAGGTGGACGACGATGGTCAAATTGATCAGTAGTGAGCCTACCGACCACAGCGCTCTTCCCAACTTCATGTTAGTGATTTGGAGGTGAAACTTTAAGGCAATGGGTCAGGCGACCGTACTAAACTCACCAGAAAATCAAAGTCGGGAGTTGCGATACAGTATGTCAAATAAACTAATATCCGGCCGAAATAGTATTCCGGCGGTGAAAACGGTGTCTAATTGACTATAACTAGACGGAGAATATAATGTTTTGGGGAACAACGAACGCCACCGCGGGGCCGGTGCTTTACCGGACCGTGACGGCTTCGTGGTACATCTCCGCCATCTTTTCGTTGATGGTTGCTGAATTACCCTTTGACAGGTTGATGGGACCGAGCGCGACGGCGACCTTGGGATAAGCGACGCCGAGGATGGTTCCCGAAGCGGCATCCATCAGGTAGTGGGCATAGACGTGATTGCCGCCCATCGGGGTAGGGCTCACGATGGAATAGGCGGCTTCCTCCTGCCGATTGAGGACGATTTGCGACCAATCTTCGTAGTCTACTACCTCCACCCGGTAGCCGTACAATTCCGTGAATTCGTCAACCGTCAGTTTCTTATCGATGAGCTCATCGAGGACGTACAGGGTCTTTGTCTTCAGCCGCCGACCGCGTTTGGCGATGGTGGCCTTCAGGTGGGCAACACCGGACTTCGGCGCCCGAGCGACGGTGGCACACATATCATTAAGAGCGGACACGGCAAAGTGGACGGCGGCCTCCGGCACCGTACCATCGTCGTCAGTAGGTAGGGCGAGGAAGGCCTTCATGTCCCGCTTCAGTCGCTTTCCGGAGCTTACGGTGAGGATCAGGCTCCGGCTGGAAGGACCGGGCACCCAGGTTTGCCGGGTTAACCCGCTCTGACCGAACTGATTTTGCAGCATACTGGTTTCGCTCGTCATATTGTCAAAGTAGAGGACCATGGTTCCATCGTCTTTGTTAGCGACTTCCAGGGCTTCCTCGTAGGGCATTTCACCGGAAAGGCGACCGACCCGCCAGAAGGTATCCACCGCGGTACGGAGGGCTTGATCGATCTGTTCGTCACCGGTCAGGCCCAGGATAATTTTGCTGCGGCGGATTTCGGTGATGGCTTTTTTTGAATTGGCCAACTGGGCCGTGAGGGGAAGGAGTAGCAGGACCAAAAGCCCCGTCAGGCAGGTGCGTGTCAAGGGGTGTTTGTTTTGCCAACAGGCAGTGGGGGAATGGCACGAATATAGATAGGGGAGCCACTTTCCGCGCATTTCGCTGACTGGACGGGGCATCGGTGTATAATCGTGATAACAAGCAATACGGTTTGCATTTGAATATCATTCACCGATATTCGATAACCGTGATTTGTGTACCCACCTAAATGTATCCGGATCGGCACTCCAAAGCACATCTTCCGGAATTGGTTAATTCTATACCTGAGAGAATAATTTTACTCTTTTTTAATTATTCCCGTGTTCTTCACTGCTTTATAATGCAGCTTTTCGCCCGATTTACAGCACATATGGGCAGCGGCGACTGAAGCCTTAATTTTGAATGATTAGAATTATGAAACTGTGATGTAGTCATTCGTTGTCCTAAGACCTTTGATTTCAATACGTATTGGGGGGCGGCTACGGGGTAAAACTCCCCGGGTAACCGCTACATACTCTACCTTTCACCATGCCGCTGCCTGAACTCAACTTTCGGTACTCCTGGCGCGCTTACCAGGCCCGGATCCTCGACCGGCTCGACCAGTACCGGGACGACCGCAAAATTCATGTCGTTGCCCCACCGGGAGCAGGAAAGACGGTGCTGGGGCTGGAAATCATGCGCCGGCTCAACGGACAGACCCTGGTGCTGGCCCCGAACCTGACCATCCGCGAGCAGTGGATCGAGCGTTTCCGGGCGGATTTCGGTGGCGACCCGGTCCATGTTTCCACCGACCTATACGCGCCGGCGGCCCTTACCGTGGTGACCTACCAGGCGCTGTGGGCTTACCATGAAAAGATCGGTACCGACGGGCTGGAATGGCTGGATACCCTGGTCGTGGACGAATGCCACCACCTGCGCCGGGAATGGTGGCGGGTGCTGGATGCAGTGGCCGGGCGCTACCGGCCCGAATTAGTAGCCCTGACCGCTACCCCACCCTACGACGTGAGCGGCATTGAATGGCGGCGCTACCACGGCTTCTGCGGCGAGATCGACGAAGAGATCAGCATCCCCGAACTGGTGGCGACCGGTGACCTTTGTCCCCACCAGGATTACCTCTACCCCATCCTGCCGCCACCCGGGGAAGGGCGCCTGCTTCGGGAATGGCAGGAGCGGAAAGGACAACTGCTGGAGCTGGCCTATACCCGATCGGAGCTGGCTTACCTGATTCGCGATCATCCCTGGCTTCAGGACCCGGAGGCGCACTATCCGGCCATCTTCGAGCAACCGGAATACTTTACCTCCCTGCTGAGCGTACTGCGCGCCCAGGGGAGTGAACCCCCGGCCCCCGCTTTGGGCGTGCTGCACGGGGAAGCCACCCTCGCCCCGGCGCTCGATGATTACTGGCTAAAGGTTTTCCTGGAGCGGGCCCTGCGGCAGGATGAATACTTCCTGGATGAGCACGCGAAGCCTTTGCTGCAGCCGTATCGCCGGGGCCTCTCCGGTATGGGGGCCTGGGACCGGGGTAAACTCCGCCTGGACGAACCCTTGCCGCCGGTAAGCGGGGCGGCGGCGGACGAATTGGAAAGTCCGCAGGCGCAATTGGATGCCGTGATCCACATCACGCAATTGGAGAGCGATGCGCTGCTGGACGACTTGCGTATGGTCATCCTGACCGACAACATTTACGAAGAGTTTCTACCGACGACCGAACACGACCGGCGGCCCCTGCTGAAGGTGGGCACGGTACCCGTCTTTGAGGCCCTTAGGCGACAGGAGGGGGCCTACTACCGGGACCAGCTCTGCGTGTTATCCGGATCGCTGGTCATCGTGCCCCGATCGGTAGAGCGACGGCTGCTAGAGATCGCGTACGATCGATTGCCGGACGAGACGGTCATCACCTCCCGGCCACTTTTCCCCGACTCCGAATACCTGGTCCTGGAGACGGCCAACGTAGCCAGCAAGCACATCGTAGGCTGGGTAACCCAACTTTTCGCGGAAGGGGGGATACACGTGATTGTGGGTACCAAATCGCTGCTGGGGGAGGGGTGGGATGCCCCGATCGTCAACACCCTCGTTCTGGCCAACCGGGTGGGTAGTTTCGTACTGAGTAATCAGATGCGCGGGCGCGCGATCCGAACGGTACGCGGCCAACCGAATAAAACGGCCAATATCTGGCACCCCGTGGTCGTGCATCCGGAGGTGAAACGCGGGGGGCCGGAAGTCGACCGGATTCGGCGGCGTTTCCGTGGTTTTGCCGGCCCGCGGCTGGTCGGAAAGCCGGCCATTCAGAACGGCCTGGAACGCTACAATATCCAGGTGAATAGACAACACGAAAGAACGGTTGAATCGGACACACTCAGCCTTCCGGTTGCAGCAAGCTTTTCCACCACTAACGCGGAATCGATGCTGGAGCTACGGGAGCTAAGCGAAAAGAGGGCGACCAACCGCGACGATCTGGCCCGGCGCTGGAACGATGCGCTGGCGGCAGGTACCCAGCTGGTGGAAACCATCCGCCCGCCCGCCGAGCGATACTACGAGACCAAGGATCCGCTTACCCTCCACTACCGGGAATCCATAGACCGGCACATCGAAGAACGCTACCGGATGGTACTGTTGCAAATGAAGGTGGCTTGCCTGGTGGGCCTGGTGGGTGCCCTGGCGGGTAGTGCGCTCGCCCTACCCTTTCTGCCCTGGACGCTCGCCATGATCGGCGGCGCGGGGGCCCTGTATTACATACCGCGGCTACTGCGCTTGCGCGAGGAGGCCCGCCCGCGGCTGGAGCGGAGCGACCGCAATCCGGCGTTTGCGGACGAGCTCGACCTCAGTGCTCACCTGGGTCATCCCCTGATATTTATCCTTCTGCTACTCCTAGGCGTAGGTTGGGAAGGTCCCTTGCTTTTTGTGGGCGTTTATTTCAGTTGGATGGTGGCCCAATCCGCCTTCCGCCCCGAGCTGAAGCGCAACGAAGCGGCGCGTCGTCATACGCTGCTGGCCGATACCCGGTCCAGACTTCTAACATACGGTCGGGCCCTGGCGGAGAGTCTGCACCGGGGTAACCACTTCCATACCGCTACACCGGACCGGCTGCGGCTGGAAGAGGAAGCGGGGGAGGAAATCGTATTCCTTTCCGATGCGGAGCACCACGACGGCCAGGTCTTTGCGGGGGCCCTGGGTGAGCTGATGTCGCCGGTGGATAATCCACGGTACCTACTCCGGATGAAACTGCCCGATGACTGGACGAAGGGAGAATACTACCTCGGCGTCCCCTCCGCGCTGGGCAACCGGAAAGATGCCGACGAACTGGCCCGGCTGCTTTCCGGCGTCGTGGAGCAGGAATTCGAGGCCATCTACACCCGGGAGCCGGCCGGTCGCCTGCACCTGCTCACGGCCCGGTTACAGGCCAGTAGTAAGGTCGCTTCCGAAGCGGCCCGCCGCGAACAACTCTGGCGATAGATGATCTGGATCGCACTGGCCGCTCTGCTGTTTATGCTTACCTCCCTCCGCATTGTCCGGCGGGCGGTACAGGAAGCTAATCGCCAACGCGTACTGACCTGGCCCCGGGCGGTGGCCAGTCTGGAGGCCGGCGAGGACAAGCTTGCCGGGTCGGATGCCAATCACCTGGGTGAAACGATCTTTTACGAGGCGGCCCTGGAACGACCTTACGTGTTTTATGCCAGGGGCAAGCGTTATACCGGTTCCCGGCTGGCACCCCGGCTGGATAAAATGAACGCCGACGAAGCGAAGATCTTCCTGAAGGGATTGTCCCAGCACCGCAAATACGAGGTTTATTTCAACCCGAACCGGCCGGAAGAGAGCTATCTCACCATTGGCAAACCAATCCTCGGGTACGGCAAGGTTTATTTGTTCCTCATCTATGGGCTGCTGTTTCCGGCGTGCCTGGCCTGGTTCGGTTCGGATAGCTTTCCCGAGGACCAGAAATTTACGATCCTATTCACGGTAGCCGCGGTAACTCTCGTGGTTATGCTCGTGGTATACTTTCTAGCGCAACCGGTCTTCGACCTCGGCAAATTGCTGCTGCCGGTGAAGCTGGAGGGCAAGAAACAAGCTGAAGAGGAAATCCTCAACGATGACAACCTGCTCAGAAGCCTGGAGGAACGTCCCCTGCCGCTGACCGATCCAGAGAAGTTGCCCCTAAAGCGTCCCCAGATAGATGATCCTATTTAATGGAATAGCGGCCGTCTTATTCCTGCTAAGTGCCATGTACGCCGTCAGGATCCTTGGCAGGGAGGTCAAGCACCAGCGAACCCTGGGGTGGCCACAAGCTCCGGCTAGGCTGTCCGACGGTCCCGACCGCTTACCGCTCCGGTACCGCAACATCTTTCAGAACGTAAGATACTACCGGGCCGAATTGGAACATCCGTATGTTTTCTACGCCAGGGGCGTGCGTTACACGGGTAACCGCTTGGCACCGGGCAAGCGCCAACTTTCGGAGTCCGACGCCTCGACCTTCCTAAAGGAGTTGGCTAAACATCGTCGCTACCGCGTGTACTTTAATCCAGATGATCCGACCGATAATTACCTGACTGCCGGGACGGAAGTCATGGCATATTTGGAAGTATTCATGCTGGCAACGGTCGGGATAGTGTTGCCGTACATCATTTCCTGTAGTCCCTTCTTTAGACAGAACCTGAGTGGGAGAGAAGTAATTATACTACTGCTGGTCGTACCCGTAATCACCGTGTTCTCTTACCACTCCGCGCGACCGCCGTTTCAGCTTGCCCAACGACTGAATCCCATGTCGGAATCGGATATCGGGAAAACTCGGCTCGAGCTTATGGACCGCCAACCGGTAATAGATAAGGCTTCAATCCTGCGCTCCGCCGCCAAAAAATCCTGAATGGCGGATGACGTCCGCTACCGTTAAGGGGGACGCCCGACCAACCACATTGGGCCGGAGGACGTTTGGAAACCAAATATCGATCCACCATGGGCGCAGACCTCCAAAGCAATACTTCCCTTTCCCCCGGCATTCAGGCGATGGTTCCGTTTTTGTACGCCGCTTGGTCGGACCGCCATTTGAGCGTCCACGAGATCGAATCGATCCGGGAGGAAGCAGCGGGATTGCCGTTCCTGTCAAGGGAGGATAAAATTCTGCTGCTAAAGTGGAGCGACCCCGCCCGGCCACCCGCGCGGGAGCGCTACCAGCAGTGGCTGAGCAGCGGCCGGGAAGCCGCCGGCGCCCTGCCCTCCGATCGCCCCGCCAGCCTCGCCGAACTCGGGAGTTGGCTTGGACTGGCCGCCGAGGAGGATCCGGACGCGCGCCGAACGTTCTGGCAGGAGCAACTCCCCGCCCTTACGCGGATCGAGCAAATGCTGGGCGGCGTAGAGGAGGATACCTACCGCTCGCTCTTTCCCCTGTACGACGAGCGGGAAAAACTGACGGAGGCGATCGCCGAATCAAGCATCGACCCGCGGGCGTTGCAGGCCATCCTGGAAGATGGGCACGAGGCCATCATCGAACGCACGAAGAAGATCCTGCTGCGCCCCTCCTTCGATCGCCCCACCCTGCGGATCAAGGAAGACTACCGCGAGCAGGTTTTACGATGGTGCAAGGAACTGGCGCAGGAGGGCATCGGTGCCCTCTCCTACCCCGAGGAGTACGGGGGACAAGACAGCATGTCGGACTACGCGGCGGCCTTCGAGACCATCGCTTACCATGACCTGAGCCTGGTAATCAAATTTGGCGTGCAGTTTGGGCTGTGGGGCGGCGCGGTCTACAACCTGGGCACCAAATACCACCACGACAAATACCTCTACGACACCGGCCAGTTGGATCTGCCCGGCTGCTTTGCCATGACGGAGACCGGCCACGGTAGTAATGTGCGGGGACTGGAAACCACCGCCGTTTACGATCCGGAAACGAAGGAACTGATTGTCCATTCCCCCAGCGTGGCGGCGGGTAAGGAGTACATCGGAAATGCCATGCACGCGCGGCTGGCGGCCGTCTTCTGCCAATTGATCGTGAACGGTAAGAGCCACGGCGTGCATGCGGTGGTGGTACCGGTGCGCGACGAGCAAGGGCTGGTGCTGCCCGGCATCCGGGTGGAGGATAACGGCTACAAAATGGGCCTGAACGGGGTGGACAACGGCAGGCTGTGGTTCGACCACGTGCGGGTACCGGTGGCCAACTTGCTGAATAAATACGGTGGCATTAATGAGGAAGGGGAATACGAGAGCCCGATCGAAAGTCCCGGTCGGCGCTTCTTCACCATGCTCGGCACGCTGGTGGGGGGCCGGGTATTCGTGCCGCGGGCGGGACTGAGCGCGGCCAAGTCAGCCCTGGCCATCGCGGTGCGCTACGGGCTGCGCCGCCGGCAGTTCCCCTCCGAGTCGATGCGCTCGGAAACCATCATCCTGAACTATCCGAACCAGCAGCGCCGCCTGATTCCGCTGGTGGCAAAGGCCTACGCTATCCAATTCGGCCTGGACCATTTGCTGGAGCGCTTCGTGAATCGCACCGAGGAGGATATGCGGGAGATCGAGGCCATGGCGGCGGGGATGAAATCCTACGCTACCTGGTTTACCACCGCCGCCATACAGGAATGCCGGGAGGCGACCGGGGGCAAGGGCTACCTGGCGGAGAACCGCATCGCCGACCTAAAGGCGGACACGGACATCTTCACCACCTTCGAGGGGGACAATACGGTGCTGATGCAGCTGCTGGCAAAGAGTCTGCTTACCGAATTCAAAAAGAACTTCTCGGAAGACGGCAACTTCGCGGTACTGAAATTCATCGGCCGGCGGGTCGGTACCATCGTGACCGAGCAGAACCCGATCGTGGTGCGGCAGACGGACCGCGAGCACCTGGAAAGCCGGGGCTTTTATCAATCCGCCTTCCATTTCCGCACCCGTCGACTGGTCAGCACCCTGGCCCAGCGGCTGCGCGCCTATATCAAGGATGGCAAGAGTGCCTATGAGGCCGGACTGCTGTGTCAGACCCACATGATCGCCGCGGCGGAGGCCTACGTCGAGCAGCTGACGCTGGATGCCTCCCTGGACCGGTTGGACGGGCTTTTAGGGGAAGGGGTAAAGGGGATAGGGGGTGAAGGGGAAAAGGGCGGTCATGCGGAAGTCGCTGACCTTTTGGAGAAGACGTTGCAACTTTACGCGGCCCATACGCTGGAACACCATGCCGCCTGGTACATGGAGAGCGGGTACATCAGCGGGCAGAAGAGCAAGGCCATCCGTAAGTGGGTGGATGTGCTCTGCGCCGAGCTGCGGCCGGAGGTGGGCGTGCTGGTGGATGGATTTGGTATACCGGATGAGTTGTTGGGAGCGCCGATCGCGCTTTAGGGAGGTGTAGCTGTCGGATGATGGTCCGATCGGAATTACCTTACGGCTGACTCCAAAAATGCTTAGCTTGATTCAGAAATTGGCCGTAATCCTTTGTTGTGTACTGATTGCGTCCTGCCAATCATTCCCCAATCGTATGCCCGGACAAGCTGCCCGCATTCATCCCTTTCGGTTACTTCCAGGTGAGGACTTGCGGGAAGGCATTCAGCGCTATACTGATGCTCACCAGATAGAGGCGGGATACATCATGACGTGCGTAGGAAGCCTTACCGACTGGCATCTACGGTTTGCTAACCAGCCGGAGGGTACGTCGGGTTCCGGTCACTTCGAGATCGTCAGTTTGGTAGGTACGGTGAGTACGCACGGCAGTCACTTACACCTCAGCGTGGCGGATAGTACCGGTGCTATGATCGGGGGACATCTCCTGGAGGGGAATAGGATATACACTACTGCGGAGATCGTAATCGGGGAATCACCTGATCACCGATTCTTACGGGAAGACGACGGCAGCACCGGGTACCGAGAACTTTCGATTAAGCCGCGGTGAGGGATTGCCGGGCTATTTCGTGACCTGGAGCATGGGTACTTTCCGTTCAGTGGACTTAAGCCGTACGCCGGCCGTTGCGAGTAATTGTTTACGCAATTCAATGACGGCGTCATCGCTGTCGAAACGCACGTTGGTGCAGCAGGCCGTATCGTCAACAAAGAATTTCTCCTGCCGATGGGTGTTCAGGAGTTCGGCCAGCGATTCGAGCGACAATTCGGTGGCCCCTACCTCGCTATTGTGTACGCTTTTTATGGTTCCCTCGAGACCAAGATCCTTCTCGCTTACCTGGCCAAACGCATCCGTGGGCTGGAGTAGATATCCGGCCGTAGCTACCGGTATCTCCCGGGCCTGACCACCTACGAATTCTACCAGCTTCTGAACGGCAACTTTCTTCGCCTCTTCGGTGGTCAATTCCGGATAAACGTAATAGAAGTCGATGCGGGGGTCGTCGTCCAGATTATACGTGACGGGCATGCCCGAGAGCTGTTCGAGCACGTAGCTGGCCGGGTAGCCCCGGTACTGCATCAGGTTATCGCCGGAGGCCGTACCCCGACTGTTCCTCGGTAGCGTCGATTCTTGAATATCGGGGACGCTCTGGCTCTCTTCCACCGGGGCGGGGTAGCTGCTGATTAGCAAGAAGAGAAGTGGAAGGGATAGAAGAACAGTTAGAATGCGGAGCATGCTGTGCTGGCGGTTAATGGGTTCAAGGGCGTTAGTCTTCCCCAAATTAATGAAAAGCTTCGATTCACCCCGGGGAGTTTGGGGCATTCCAGGTAAAATCGGACCATCAGCGGGATAATCAGGCCAGACAGAGCGTTTACAATCAAAATAAATGTATATACACGATTACGGAACCTTCGCCCACGCGAGCTGTTGGAATTACAAACAAGAAGTTTATGCTAGACCACCTACTATCCGAATACCAACTGGGCGATATCACCTTGAAAAATCGCATCGTTATGGCGCCCATGACCCGCTCGCGCGCCGAGGGCAATGTTCCGAATGACATGATGGCCACCTACTACGGCAACCGCGCCGAGGCCGGTCTGATCATCAGCGAAGGCACCTCACCGAGTTTCAATGGTTTGGGTTACCCCCGCATCCCCGGCAATTTTTCCGCCGAGCAGATGGAGGGATGGAAGAAAGTCACCCAGGCCGTCCACGACGGTGGCGGAAAGATTTTTATGCAGTTGATGCACTGCGGCCGCGTAAGTCACCCCGATAATTTACCGGAAGGCGGCCGCGTCCTGGCGCCCAGCGCGGTGGAAATGACCGACACAAAGATGTACGTCGACGGAAAAGGCCAACTGGACATTCCACTGGCGCAGGAAATGAGTATCGACGACATCACCTTCGCGGTTAAGGAATATGCTACCTCCGCTAAACTGGCCATCGATGCCGGATTCGACGGGGTGGAACTCCACGCGGCCAACGGTTACTTGCTGGAGCAGTTCCTGAATCCGCAGACCAACAAGCGCGACGATCAGTTCGGTGGTTCGGTCGAGGATCGTATCCGCTTCGTCCGCAACGTCACCGAAGCTACCGTGGCCGCCATTGGTGCCGACCGGGTCGGTATGCGGGTAAGCCCTTACGGTTACTTCAACGAAGTAGGACCCTTCGACAGCGTAGATGAGACCTACCTCCGTCTGGTCGAAATTCTGAATAAGACCGGTATCGTCTACCTGCACATGGTAGACCACGAAGCCATGGGCGCGCCGGCCGTCCCCGAAGCCATCAAAACGAAGCTCCGCGAAGCCTTCAAGCGTACCTTTATCCTCTCCGGAGGCTACGACGCCCACCGGGCTGAAATTGATATTCGCGCCAATAAGGGTGACCTCGTGGCATTCGGTCGTCCCTTCATTGCCAACCCCGACCTGGTGACACGGTTCCGGGAGAGTGCGGAATTGAATATCCCCGATACGGATACCTTTTACACCCCCGGTGTAGATGGGTACCTGACCTACCCTACGCTGGCCGAAACCGCCTAGCGGTCGCCATTTAATAAAATTTAAACCGCCGAACGCCAGATGTGCGTTCGGCGGTTTTTTCGTTACCGGTTGGCCTTGAACTTCTTAATTGAGCGCCCCAGGTCGTAAACGGGCACCCGGTCGCCAATCGTGCGGCGAAGGACGCTGGCTCCGATAGCGGACGCATAGCCGTCTCCACAGTGGACCACGACCGGACGATCCAGGGGGATCTCCGCAGCCCGATCGCGTATCTCCCAGTATGGGATGTTGATCGCTCCATAGAAGCGGGTATCCTCCTCGGCCGCCTCCGCTGAGCGTACGTCGACGATGGTATAATTCCCGACGTGGTTTTCTTTAAAATCCTTAGCATCGAGTGCTTTCGGGTGCACGGTGTCGCGGGCCTCGGCCCACATTCCCGCTCCGTGGATTTGGTGGTCGTACCCGATTTTGGCCACCGCCTGTGCGATGTCGAAGGTCTTTTCCTTATCGTCGATGATGACATAGAAAACCTCTCCGGGCTTCACGACGGAGCCGAGGGCCAGGGCAAAAGGTCCGTCGGATTGGATATTAATGGCCCCGGGCGGGTGGCCGGCGTTAAAATCATCCGAATGTCGCGTATCGATCAGCAGCACCTCCTCCCCGTCGAGCAGTAAATGTTGGGGCGAAGCGGGGCTCACCTCACCGGGGAGTTGAATCGCTTCCCTGCGCTCTTCTTCAGGTAGTAATTCGAAGAACGGCTTCATGGCCAGCGCCCAACTTTGGTAGCCGTCCGGATTCCGCTCCAGGCAACCCTTGACGTAGGCGGGCACAAAGGGATAGTCCTTAAGTACCCAGCTTTCGAAAGCACTTTCGTCCTTCTGATTAAAAACGGGGCTTTCGTTCTGCGCTTCGGTCAGGTTAAACTGGGCGTGGCGGCTGTTGGCCATTTTGCTGAAGTGGGCGTCTTCCCCGAAGCCGGCGTAGATAGTCGCCTTGGGGGCAAAGCCTCGGACCTTTTTATTAAGGGAGGTGTACATCTCCTGCACGTAGTTCTTCCGTCCGTGGAGTGGATTTTTGTCCGTCGGACGTGGAAGGGGGTACCCCACGCCGTCGTACAGTAAGGCCCCACCGGTAAAGATCCCGTGCACCGAACGGGAACTGTCGATGGCGAGAATGCAAATGCTGTCGGCGGTAAAGCCGGGCGTGGGCTGCGTCTGCAGGTGGCTGCCATCACCGAAGGCAAACATGGTGGCCCGACCGGCCTGAACGAACGCCCCCTCCCCGTGAAACCGGAAGGTAGTGGCGGCGATCAGCGTGGCGCGGGTCTTCTCCCGCAGCTCGGCCCACCCGCTGGCAAAACTGCCCGGCGTGTGGGTCAGTGCGATGCCGACCAGCCGAAGCTTGTGCTCATTGAGGTACTCAAGATATCGGTGAACGTTGCGGCTGGGGTCGATGGCAACGGCTTCTCCGTGCTCGCTGACGAGGTAAGAGTACTGGTCGTTAATTTCGTCGTGAAAACGCTGGATGGTCATGAAGGGGTTCTGTACTGTGTGTACTCCTCTAACCGCTTGCCGGGTCTACGATGTTTAGTAGCGTCGCGTGATCATGGGGCTATGCGCGCCGGGGCCGCCGGGGCGCTTGCGCAGTTCGTCGAGTCGGTCGCGGCACTGTTCGCAGGTAGCGAGGTGTTCGCTGATCTGCCGGTAGGCGGCCCGGTCCTCATCGCGGGTGACTCCGTTCCAATAATCGAGCAATTCTTCCTCGTCGGGATGCCGTAAACTGCCCATTACCTCACGTCCGATCCGGTAAATGATAGCCGCGGCAACGGCGGCAATTAAGTAGGTGCCCATAGTGGGGAAAACGATCCACGATCCGGAATTGTTGGTGAGCTCTTTCATCGCTCCGCAGGCCGGATTGGTAGAAAAGTCTTTCCCATCCGCCTACCACCACCTTATTTTACGGCCTATGTCGACCGCCACCCGAGAATCAGCCGGTGCCCAGATCAGTGACTTCGCCGATCGCCTGGGAAGCACGCTCGTGCGCCGTCCCTTCTATCACGGTATCGGCTGGCTGGCCTTCTTCGGGATTCTCGTGGCCCTGCAGTTGCAGACCGGGGAGATCGGCTTCGGCCTGGCGGTGGTCAACGAATTCATCACGGTGGTGGTCTTCGCCATCGTGGTGTACACCAACTTGCTGTTCCTGTTTCCGACTTACCTCAAGCCTGGCCGGTTCTGGATCTACCTGGCGGCGCTCATCGGACTGTCGGTGCTATTCACGCCGCTGGAACTGGTGATCAAATACTTTCTCTTCTCCTACCGGGAGTCCATCCAGTTCGATTTGCTCAACAATATGGAAGCCTACTTTCTCGGCAATTTCCTCATCGGCGGCATCAGCTCCATCGGCAAGATTATGACCGACTGGATCACTGAGAACCGTAAGAAGCAGCAGGTCGAGAACGAGACGATGCAGTCGGAACTGCGTTTCCTGAAGTCACAGATTAATCCCCATTTTCTCTTCAATACCCTCAACAGCCTCTACGCGCTGACGCTGAAGAAGTCGGACAAGGCACCCGATATCGTCATTAAGCTGTCGGAAATGATGCGGTATATGCTCTACGAGTGCAACGAGCCCAAGGTGCCGCTGCGAAAGGAGATCAACTATCTGCGTAACTACCTCGATCTCGAGCGGCTGCGGCAGCGCGACGGCATTGACATCACGCTGGACGTGAAGGGCAATGTCGTCGATCAACAAATCGCTCCCCTGCTGCTGATCCCCTTCCTGGAAAATAGCTTCAAGCACGGCATCAATGCCGCCATTAAGGGTGGATTCGTACACGCCACCCTACACGTCGAACCGCGGGCCATTCGCTTCAACCTGGAGAATACGAAAGGCAACGTCCTGCCCCGCCCCCCCGATGCCGCACGGCCCAGTGGCGGAATCGGCTTGGTGAACGTCCGCCGCCGCCTGGAACTCTTATATCCTAATTGCCACCAATTGGATATCCGGGAAACCCCTGGTACCTACGCCATCCACCTAAACCTGCAACTGTAGAATGGTGGTGGTCCGCCGAGCGAAGCTCGTCCGCCCACGATCATTCGGACATACGCCCTATAATCATTATCCAACCACCCAACTATGATCAACGCCATTATCGTCGACGACGAACCCCTCGCCCAGGATATTCTCGAAACCTATCTGGAAAAGATGCCGGAGATCGATCTCATTGCCAAGTGTGACAACGCCTTCGAGGCCAATGAAGTCCTCAAGAAAGAAGACGTCGATCTCATGTTCCTCGATATCAATATGCCCCAGCTCACCGGTACGGACTTCCTCCGCGGGCTCACCGACCCGCCCGTCACCATCTTCACCACGGCCTACCCGAACTACGCCCTGGACGGTTTCGAGCTGAACGCCCTCGATTACCTCGTCAAGCCCATCAGTACCGACCGCTTCCTTCAGGCCTGCAACCGCGCCATCGAGCAAGCCGAACTCAAGCAAAAAGCTAAAGCCATGCCCGTCCAGGACGGCGGCCCCGGCTACTTCTTCGTCAAGGCCGACAAAAAACTCGTCCGCGTCAACCTAGAAGACATCGTCTACATCGAGGGCCTCAAGGACTACGTCATCATCCGCCTCCCCAACGACCGCGTCATTACCCTCCAGACCATGAAAAGCCTGGAAGACAAGCTCCCCACCGCCGACTTCCAGCGCATCCACCGCAGCTACATCGTCAACCTCCAGCGCATCGAAGCCCTCCAGGGAAACATGGTCGAAGTAATGGAGAAAGGCAAAGTGACCACCCTCCCGGTGGGTAAGAGCTATCGGGAGATTTTGGCTGAGCGGATTGACAAGCTGAAGCTTTAGGAGTACGGTAGTACGGTAGTCGTTGACTGCGTCAACGGGGTAGTACGGTAGGTTACAGCCAGCCTGGTGCTCACCAACCGGAATGCTGGTCACTGCCTACCGTACTACTCCGCCGGCAAAGCCGGCGACTCCCAACTACCGTACTATAATTCTGCCTCCGGCAGAATTCCCCCCAAATTCAGGAGCATACATACACTCCACCCGGCCCAGCCCATTGCTGAAGCTGCCGGCGTAGGTGGTGAAGAGGTCGTACTCCAGGGTGTAGGTGCCCTTGGGTAGGTCGCTGATGAAGAAATTGGTGGCCAGGTCGCCCGGGGCGAAGTAGTAGCCCAGTCCGTTTTGATAGGTGTAGGCGGAGAGGGCGTCTACGGGTTCGAAGGTGGCGGCGCGGCGGTCCTTGACGTGGACGTAGTCCATGTCGCGGTCGCTGGTGACGGTGAGGCGGACGGTAACGCGGTCGCCGGGGGCGAGCGTGGCGTCTTCAGCCAGGGGTTCGAGGTGGTCGCCGGTACGCAGGAACAGCTGCCGCTCAAGAGTGAGGGGACCGTTGTGGCTCTCCTCTACTTGCTCGGCTACCTCGGTGTACTGCCAGTAGATGCCACCCCACACGAGGTCGTTTCCGGTGTTGCTGACGCGGACCTTGGCCAGATCGCGATTTACTTCTTCTGCGGGCAGGCGCAGTTCGAAGGCTCCGGTTGCGGCCTCGGCCTGCTGCTGGAGGGCGGCTATCCGGTCGCTCAGGTCACGGGAAGCGTTGGGCCAGCGGGCCTTGAGGGGTACCGTGGTTTTGCCGACGGTAAAGTTTCCCTCGGCGTTCAGCAGGGCGAAGACGGCCGCGGCGGTCGATTTGGTGGTGGGCCAGGCATTGGTGCGCTTATTGGTCAGCAGCCAGAGGCGCATATCGTCCATTTCCTCGGATTGGGGATCGATGGTCCGGAAGGCTTCGAGGATCCGGGTGTGGGTCTCGATGGGCAGGTTGTTCCAGCGGACACCACGCTCGTACTTCCAGTACATGCCAAATTCGTCGGAGTGGATGGCGCGTTCCCGCAGGCTCTCCAGAATCAGGGTGGCGCGGTCATTTCCGGCCGCATCCGCGATGAGGGCAACCAGGGCCTGCTCGTAGAGACCGTAGCCCGTCCAGGTGGCGAAGGCCCGATCCCGGAAGAAAGTCAGTGCTTTGCTATCCAGTGCGCCGATCTTGGCGAACCGGCTCCGGGCGTAGAGGTAGTGGACCTGCAGGGCCGTAGGACGATATTCCTGACGGAGTTTTACCGAGTCCTTTGTCTCGCCGAAGAGGCGGTCGTACTGCTTCTCCATTTCGCCGTCGAGGTAGCCGATCGCGGCATCGGTGATGCGCTGCACGGTCGATTCCTGGCTGCCGTCGATCACGTCCAGCTCCCGCATTCGACCGAAGGTTTCCAGTACGTACTGCGTCATGTAGGGGTTGGACGGTCCGCCGGGGAACCAGCTGTACGATCCGTCGCTCTCCTGGCGGGCGGCGAGCTTGGCCAGGGCCTGCTTTTGCTCTTTCGCCAGTTTGGTCAGTTGGAAGAGATCGGCGATACGGGCGCGCTGCTCGCTTTCCGACTGGGCTTCCCGTACCCAGGGGGTTTCGGTGAGCAGGGCGGACTTCAGGTCCTGATTCCGTTCCAGTTCGCTGAGCAGGGCGGTGCTATCGGATTGCCACTTCCGGAAGACCTCCTCCAGCACGGGCTTGGTCGATACCGTTGCATAGGCCAATTGGTTGGCGAAGAAACGGTTGGCCAGCTGCTCGGTGCAGTCGTAGGGGTATTCCATGAGATAAGGCAGCGCCTTGAGGGCCAGCCAGGCGGGGTTGGTGGTGGCCTCGAAGGTGTAGCTGACCTGCTCGAGCGTTTCGCTGTCAAAGTCGGCCAGACCGGGGAGTTCGACGGTCTTCGTGTCGCCGCGGCGTAGGTAGAAGGGTACCCGCGCGGTAACGAGCGTGCGGTCGCTCAGTACGGGGATCACGTTTTCCTCACCGTCGCTGAAGCTGGCACTGCGGGCGATGATGCGGTAGCCCACCGGTCCCTCCAGCGCTTTTCCTTCCGGCACGTAGAGGGCAAAGCGGGCGGTAGCGGACCCCTGGGCATTCAGGCTTACGGATTGACTGGAAAGGTTTTCTACCTGCGCTCCGCCGCCCGAAAATTCGCTCAGGGGGATGGTTTCGCCGGTTTGCGGGTTGAAAAGCTCCAGCTCGACGGTGGCGTCCATTGCACCGTCGGTGGTGTTGGATACGCGGGCGGTGAGCTCGATGCGGTCGCCTTCCCGCAGGAAGCGGGGCACGTTGGGCAGGACCATCAGTTCCTTCTGGGTGACAATCTCCCGCTCGGAGATGACGTAGCGCAGCGCCTTGTCGTGGCTGAACAGCCGGAACTTCCAGGCGGTAAGCGCCTCGGGACTGGTGAAGCTGATGCGCAGGGCACCGTCGTCGCCGGCGGTTAGTTCCGGGAGCCAGAAGGCGGTTTCCTGGAGGTTGGTGCGGATGTTGACCGGCTCTTCTTCCTGGGGGGTCGTAGGTTCGGCGGGAGGTGGCGGCGGGGGTATGTTGCCCGCCGCGGCTGAGTCCATAATGGCGGCCTCCTCTTCTACTGCCTCGAAACGTTGGACGGAACTGGCGCGCATCGTAATGCCACGTACTTTACCCAGCAGCATGCGGGAGATATTTCCCGAGTTTGGGAGGAGTAATTCGGGCAGACTTGGCACCGTATCGCTGACCGGGTCAACCTGCCGGCCGTACGGACGACCGTACGCACTGCCGAAACTTCCCCCTTCCGTCAGCGACGGACCACCGTAAAAGGTGGGGTACGGCGAGAAGGTCCAATCCTGCCCCGCGTAAAGTTGATCCAGGCTGGCGTCGTACATCGTAGCCAGGGCGGCCGCGGCGGCGGGCTCGCCGTCGGGGGTGCGCAGCTCGATGGTCCACTGCTCGGGCTCGCCGGGGCGCAGGCGGTCGCGGAAGGTAGCGTAGGTGACTTCCAGTTTCTTATCGTCCCAGGGCAACTCCAGTTGGCGGCGCTCGGTGAACGAACGGTTCAGGCGCACGAAGGCCAGCTCGAACATCAGTCCCCCCCGGTCTTCCTCCGTAGGTGTGTAGCTCAGTGTGAGGCTTCCGTCGGATTCGTCGCGCCGCAGGTCGATCCCGCGCCGGCTCTGCCACTGGCTCAGGACGAGCGGTAATTCTACCGCGGAGATGAGGCGGAAGGTCAGCTTCTCCCCTACCCGCACGGTGTCGTTGAGCCGGTCGAGTTGGTAGAGCACACCGGCCGGCAGCTCGGCTTCACCGGCGTCGTACACGCTGAAGGTGGCCGGTTGGCCGGCGGTGCCGTCGGGGTAGTTCCATTCGATCCGGTAGTGGCCTACGGCAAATGTGGCGGCGAGGCGCAGGTAATTTGTTTCCCCGCTAACCGTCAGGCTTTCCTCGAAGATTGCGTCCCCGTCAGCGGGCCATTCCGCCAATTCGGGTACCGGAGCATAGGCCAGATAGGGGAAGTTGCGTTCGAAGGCGCTGGGGTTGATCACGGGTCGGTCAGGCATCGCCCAGGGGCGGTCCAGCAGGGCGGCGTTAGGCTTGATGACGGGAATGACGCGAACGTCAATCCGCACGTTTCCCTCGCCGTCGCTAAGGACGTTCAGGGTGAGGCTATCGCCGCGGTCGACGGTTTCCCGCTCCGGCGTGACGGCTACGGCCGGCCGCTCCCCGCGCAGGGCAACGGAGGTGGTCGCCTCGTGGGTTTCGCCAGTGGGGTCCGTCACGTCCGCCTCGACTACGAAGCGGTAGCGGCGGTAGCCGGGAGCCCGCAGGCTGGGCGGCACGGTGAAGGTTACATCGAAAGTGCCGGCTTCCCCGGTCTCGGTGGTGCCGCTGGTGAGCAGTTCGCGCTCATTCCCGCCACCGCCGCGGAAGTAGTAGAAGGCCCAGCGCACTTCCTCCAGGTAGACCCGGTAGCTCACCTGTCCCTCGGCCACCGGCGGACCGGCGTAGGTTAGCGCGGTACCGCCGACGGTGACAATTTCTCCGGCCGGAGCGCTATCGGGCCCATCCAGGCTGACTTCGAAGCGAGGGCGCTTGTATTCCTCGACCTGGAAGCTTGCGCTACCATTGTCGGTCTGGATGGTAAACCCACCGGTAAGCCCGCCTTCGGGTAGTTCAAAATCCAGGCTGAAGCGACCGAAGGCATCGGAGGTGACGTCCCGGCTGGTCACTTCCTGGTAATTGGCATCTCGGAGAGTGACCGTTACCTGATCGTTCGGCAGAATGGCCGGCATCTCGTCGCGGTCCCGGCGGAAGCGTAGGCCGTAGACGTGCACGGTCTGACCGGGGCGGTAGATCGGTCGGTCGGTCAGTAAGGTGGTGTAGTCCGTAGCATTCCGGTCGCCCTCGGTCCGATCGTATTGGTACTGATCGATGACCAGGCGGTCGTTGTTTTGCCGGCGGGTCAGGACGAGCCGGTAGTTCACGTAGCGATCGCCGGCGGGAAGCTCGAAGGTGCCCCGATCGTCGGTGCGGCGGGTGCCGATTTCCCGGTACTGCCCCCGACGCCCTTCGCGGAGAACGGTAATGGCCACGTCGGTGAGTGGTGCCCCGGAAAGCCCGTCGGTGACCTGCATATAGGTGCCCTCTTCGCCGTTGATCCGTTGAGCGGCGATATTGCTGACCTGAAAATCAACGACGGTAAAGGTGGTTTCTTCGGCCGACAGGTCCTCGCTATTGGCGACCACCAGTCTATAGCCGCCGGCGGGGAGGGGGTCGAGATCGAGCTCCGTGCGGTGCGTGCCGAAGTCATCGTTCGTTTGCAGCCCCTGATTTCCGCGGGCCACCTCTTCCATTCCAGCCAGCTCTTCCAGCAGGCGATCGGTGCGGTAGCGGGGTTGCTGGCCGTCCGCGGGATCCATGGCGTAGACCCGGTAGTAGGCCCGGTCTACGTTGCGATACCCCAGGCTTACCAGCAGGTGCTCCTTCAGTGGATAAAAGGAATACGTTTCGGCGGTCAGGCTACGCTGACGGATGCTGGCCCGCAACTGGCCGGCCCGGGCGCGGGCCACGGCTTCCTCCCCTACCCTGTCCAGTAATTCCAGGGCCCGTACCCGGGGACGTTCCCCGAGGGACTCGTCGTCGCGGTCGAGCACTTCGGCCATTTCCACGAGAATGCGGTCGCGGGTATCGACGCCGACGTAGCTATCGTACATCCGTTCCAGGGCGCTGAGGTAGGAGCTATCCGCCGCACCCAGCACACGCACGAAATGCATCCGCTGCAAATCCGCGTAGAGGAGGGCCGGTCCGCCGGCGTCCAGGTGGTAGGTGATCCATTGCTGGTAAAGGGACAGCTTGCGGGGCGTTCCCTTCCGTAAGTCGTAGCTCAGACCGAGATCGATCGCCGCAAAGGCTTCCGCCGGTACCAGCAGCGAGGCCGGATCGACCGTTCGATCGTCGGTAACGGACCCCAACCCACTACCAAGTACGTTCATGGCCCGGTCGACGATCAGGTCGTAAAGCGTGGGTAACTCGTCGGTCCGCCCGTCTCCGCCTTCGATAAGTCCGGGGATTTCCACCAGCGGCGTGCGGTTCTCGCTGGTCAGCTCCAGAGCACGGTAAATATGACGCTGACTCAGGTAGAGTAACTGATCCAGGCCGTAATCGGCCAGCGCGAGTGTATCGGGCACACCTTCTTCCCCCGCGGTAGTCAATTGGCTCAGTCGGTAGCTGTTTTGTTCGGCGTACTGGTGGTACGTCTCGCCGAGCAGCAGGTGGGCCAGCGCGGTATACACCTCCAGATCGGGATGCGCCGCAGTGGCTTCCCGCAAAAGAACGACGGTAGCCTGCTGGCCGTCCTCCTCCAGTGACTGGACGAAAAGGGCGCGGTAGGCCAGGCTGCGAGCCATATGATCCTGCCGGTCGTCGGCCAGGGCTTGCGTGAATAAATCTTCGGCGGCCGTGAGGGCGCTGCGGTAGTTGCCTTGCTTACTTAGCGATTCAATATTGGCGTAGGCATCGTCGTATTGGGCCATAAGGGTTCCCGCCAGGAGGGCGAGCAGTAGGATAAAGAGAGGGCGCATAGAATAGAGCTTGGTTGTCGTAACGCTCCATTGATGCCGGAGTTAACCGGAGTGCACACGGCTTTCCCGTTAAGAATCTGTGAAAGGATTCTATCCACCTTCTTCCTGCGCTCCGCCGCCCTACTTCACCATCCGAAGGGCGGTACGCGTTTCCCCGCTCCGGAGCACGACGGTGTAAACGCCGGCCGGCCAATCCCCGGTGTCGATAAAGTGACGGGGTGCAGCGCGGAGTGAGGCCGCAAAGAGACGGCGCCCGTCAGCGGCGTATACCTCCGCGTGAACGGCCTGCCCGATCAGGGAGGAAGGAGTGGTAAGCTGGATGCGCTCATGAGCCGGATTGGGCGCTAACTGCCAGGGGGCCGCCACGGCACGTTTCTCCCTTGTGCCGGTACTTAGTGCCTGGTCTGCGGGATGAATGAAGAACTCACTAAAGGAAGTAACTTCCAGTTCGATGACGCCGCCGAGACCGTACGTTCCGTAAGTCCTGACGGAGACCGGCTCGCCATTACCGGGATAGGTTCCGGAGCACACCGTGGAAGGTACTTTGCTGATAGCGAGCAGATTGTCCTCGCTAATTACGCCAGTGTCCAGTATGGAGCTGAGATCGTCCGCCGATAGGTACAGGCGTACCCGAACACTGTCAGTCGGTTGATTTTGCGGTACGATACTGATGTTGCGGTTGAGGTACACCGCCCCGCTAGCCTCGTCTTCACGGGGTGGCCCGTCGTAATCGTAATAGCTGACCCTGACCTCCCCGAGAGCTTGGTTATTGGAGATGCTGGCCACGATGCCGGAGGGGGTGCGGATGTCGATATAGTCATATATCGAGCCGGTACCATCGAAACTTACGGGTTCGACTTCCGTACATCCCTCTCCTTCCGCGATGTAAAAATCTTGCTCCGTGACGCAGATCTCAAATTCGGCGTGTCGATCGGGATCGGCGGAGTAGATGCGCAAATAGATGCTGTCTTCCAGATTGCTCCAGTTTCGAGTGCTGGGAAACAACCGGACGGTCCCAATATCTATGCGAATACTGTCTCCCTGCTGTGTCTGTTCGCTGTAATAATGCACCTTAATATCCGGGCTATTACGGTTGGATTTACTAATAGTAATGGAGTTGAACGGCCCCGAAAATTTGAAGGCGTACCATACATCCTCCTCTTCCGCCAGGGTCCCCCACTCGTCGTTGGCCTCCCCCGTAGCCAGGTACGTTGTTCCGGTGTACGTGCCGCATGCCTCCAGTTCGGGAACCAGATCGATGGCGTTGACGCGCCGGTCATTAGGGGGCGGGGAATTCGCGAGGGTGGAAAAGACCAGGGCTTCCCCGGCCGCGGTCGTATCGGTACCGCAGCGGGCCCGTCCGGTCAGGGAATACCTCGTAGCGGGCAGTAAGCCTTCCCAGCTTATCCCGTCGGTAAACTCCGTAACGGTCGTATCGAAGGACTCCTGCCCGTTTCCCGTGCCCGGCTCCCATGTGAGGGTGAGCAACAGTTCGTCCGCGGGGCCCTGCAAGGTCAGGCTATCGACCGCCAACACTACGGAAGCGGAGTCACCGCTTAGTCTTTCGAAAGTCGGCACGGGGCACTGGGCGGCCAGCGTGCTTCCCAACAGGGCGAAACAAAGTAAGCATCGGATAGTCTTTACAGGCATAGGGAGTTATTTATAGGAATATAGGCCCTTTACACAACGGGTATGGTTCATTTGGCACGAGTGTCATCCGAATGGCATAAAATACCCGTTGTAACTCGCTTGAAATGAAAGGTGGCGGCGGGGCGCAGGTAGAAAAAGAATTCCAGGCGGTCTGTTTTCACGGCTCGATCGTACCTGGACCCGGACCAGGTGTGGGCTCCCTGTCGGGCGCACGGGGGACTCCATGGTTTCCGTAGTGGCGACGGGTAGCTCAAAGCCCCCTCTTTTCAAAAGTCATTTTTCGTGTCCGACAGAAGTTATTCCCCCTCTGCTGCGTTAAGTGGTTATCGTTCAGAAATTGGGAAATTATCCAAACCATAATACCTTAGCCCCCCTGAACTGCCCCCCTCTGGACACCGGAAGCAGCCTGACTGCTTCTTACGTCTAAGAATTTAACCACCACCTTCGGTCCTGGGTCCTTTGGCCCGACCGATACTATTGTTCCGGATTTGCATGCCGGGGCCGTGTCAGATTTGCGCCCATGCACCACTTTTTGCTCCGCCGCCGGGCCAGCTTGGACCCCTCCCGTTTTCAGGGCTGGGGGCGTCGGCGCGCTTACTTCGAGGGGTGGTACTTCAAGATTGTTATACCGGACGAATATTTTGCCTACGCCTTTATTCCCGGCATCAGCTACGATGCCACGGGCTGCGGACATAGCTTTCTCCAGGTCCTGGACGGAGCACGCGCCTGCTCTACTTACCACGAATACACCATCCACGATTTTCGACCGGCCGCCGATCGGTTCAGTCTGCAGGTGGGTCCACACCACTTTGCCACCGATCACCTTTGCATCGACTTACCCGATCTCAACATCGATCTGCAATTCAACGAACTCACCCCCTGGCGTAGACGTCCGTTGGCCCCCGGCGTAATGGGTTGGTACGGCTTCATACCGGGTATGCAGTGTTACCACGGATTAATCAGCCTGCACCACGGTTTAAAGGGTACCATAACCAGCGCAGGGCAAACCATCAACCCGGCCGGCGGCATAGGATACACCGAAAAGGACTGGGGACGCGGCTTTCCCGACGCCTGGATTTGGGGGCAGAGCAACCATCTATCCGGCACCGAAACGCCGGCCAGCCTGATGTTCAGCGTGGCCAGTATACCCTGGTTGAGCAACAGCTTCCGGGGTTTCCTCTGCACCTTCCTGCTGGAAGGACGGGTATACCTGTTCACCACCTGGAACCGGTCGAAGGTAACCGTTGACCTGGACCGGCATGCCGAGCAAGTAACCGTAACCTTCACCAGGCGGCGGTACCGGCTGACCATCACCGGCTATCCCGCTCCCGGCGGAGATCTGGCCAGCCCGATCGGCGGGGCCATGACCGGAAAAATCAACGAGAGCCTGCGGGCGGAACTTCGTGTTCGCCTCGAGCGCAGGGGCCAGGTTGTTTACGACGGCAAGGCAAGCTGGGCGGGCCTGGAAGTGAGTGAGAACGCCTACGATGGCCTGACCGGATAAATCACTTGACCAGGCGTATCGTCGTCCGGGTATCCATTCCCGTCAGCACGAGAACGTATACGCCACTTGGCCAGTCAGCGGTATCGAGGGTCTGCCTGGAACCGGCGGATAATATCCGGTGCGTCACGCTGCGTCCCATACCATCGAACACGTCGGCCGTTACCCGCTGGTCCTCCAGTTCGGTGGGAGGAGTAAGGATGACGCGGTCGGTGACGGGATTGGGTGCCACGCCCCAGGGCTGGTTCGCCCCCCCATTTTCAACGACGGCGGTGGTAGTGGTGAGGGGTTCCGAGCGGGGATGCACGAAGAACTCACTGAATTCCGTCACGTCAACCTCGACGAAGTAACCCGTCCCGTACGTTCCCGCGTCGCGGAAGGTGACGTTTTTACCTCCCCCCGGGAAGAGGTTAGAGCAAGTCGCCGCCGAAATTTTCGTTACGTCGAGCTCACCGGCTCCGCTTATCGCCCCCGACTGAAGGAGCTGACCTACCTCCGCCGCGGAAAGGTAGATGCGGACCGCCACCGTGTCACCGGGCTGGGTCGCGGGTACGATGGTCACGTTGCGGCTGGCGTAGCGGGCACTATTCTCGGTTGTCCGCAATTCTCCGTCGTGGCCGTAGTAACTGACGTTGACCTCCCCCAGGGGCTGCGTGTTTTCGAGGCTGACGACGACGGCACCGTTACCGTCAACGATATCCACCAGCTCGTCCGGCGCACCCCCGCCATCGAAGGTCACCGCCGGAACGCTGATACACCCCGTACCCGTAGCTACCGGCAGCGCGGGAATGCCGTAGTGACAGTATTCGAAGTCAGTATATCCCGCCCCCTTGCTGAAGACCCGGAAATAGCGGTATTCATCTTGCCCCAATCCGGTGATGTGGTAGGTCTCTTCCACGCCATCGCCCCCCGCGTCCAGGCAATCGATGGTATTCATTTGGGTATCGAATACCTCCACCACGAGGTCCTGATCGGTTCCCCCCACGGGTCGGAAGGAGACCCGGTATTCCTCAAATACCTGGCGGAGGCTGTACCACACTTCGTCGTCCGCCGCGCCCGTGCAACCGGGCCCCTGTGTGTCGGTGGGCGTAGCATCCCGGGTGGTTCCGGGATAGTAGGCGCAGCGCACGATGGCGCCCCCCAGGAAATAGGCGTTACCGCGATTGTCGTTCTCCGGGGGACCGGCGGGCTCGGTACGGAATAGTTCACCGCGCTCGGTCGAAAGACCGGGGACGTCATCGCATATACTCCGGACAATGACCCGATAGGGGCTATCCGGCTCCAGGTCATAGAGAATAAAGGCACCCGAAGCACCATCAGAGGCGAAAGTGTAGACGGTGTCGTATACATCGCGGTTGGCGTCGAGAAAAAACTCGTCACCCAGCAAAATCTGTATGCTGTCCGAATTAGCGTCAATGTTGCTGACCAGCACCACGGCAGTACGCTGGTATTCGGTGATCTGGAGCAAGTTAGGGGCCGGGCATTGCCCTACAGCAACGAAAGAAGTCAATAGCAGAATCAGGAAAGTAAGTGTACGCCTCATCGTGTCGTTTTTCCTTTATGAGCGCCGGGGACCATTCGTTACGGTTTCTGCGTACGGTTTGACGGTTAAGTTGCATCGCCGCGCACCCGTTTGACGGGGCCATCCGTTATCTTGATTCAAACTCACCGACCATGAATCCGTTACTCCCCGTCCGCAAACTCATGACCACCGATCTGGTAACCGTTACGCCCACTACCCCACTGGAGGAGGCCAGCAGGCTTTTTGGGAGACATGAAATTCATCACTTGCTGGTCGTCGACGGGGGGCAATTGGTTGGCTTACTGAGTACATCCGATTACCTGCGTCTGCTGGCGCCCTCCACGAACTCCCGAACCGTAGCGGACATCATGTCCACCAAGCTGGTCAAAATCGAAGCCGACGACACCGTCCGCACCGCGGCCAATCTTTTTCGCATGAATCGTTTTCACGCCCTTCCGGTCATGGGGCAGGCGGGAGAGCCGGTAGGTATGCTGACTACGCACGACCTGATCCGGTTGTTAGATGATGAGGAGGTGGAGTTGGAAGACTATAAAAACCGTTAGATCAGGTAAAGTATAAGATCTCCGCCTCCGGAAAGCGCGCCCCGATCTCCTCCCCAAACCATTGTTTCAGCTCCGTCATTTGCTCCTTGGGGTAGACGAATTTGTAACTGCCGAACTTATTCCGCTTCTTGGATCGCCGGTCCTCGTCGAAGTCCAACGGGGTCTTCGGGTACCATTCGAGCAGAATGTCCTTGGAGCCCGGTGTGAAGCGATGGGTGATCAGTTCGAAGGTCAGATCCACTTCAAAGTCCAGGGCTTCCCGCAAACGGGCGAGCATATCCGCGTATCCCTCCCGCCACCCATCGAAGGGCATCAGGGGGGCCAATACGGCTCCTACACGGTAGCCCGCTTGCGCGAGCCGGCGCATGGCATGCAGGCGGGCTTCCAGGTCGGCGGTACCGGCTTCGATACGGCGGGTTACCCAATCGGCATTAAGGCTGATGCGGCAGCGGGTCTGGCCGTTGTGTTCCAACTTCAGGAGCGGATCGACCGCATCGTATTTGGTAACCCATCGCAGCCGCGCTTCCGGTTGGCAACCAAACCACTGGATGGCGCGGCTGATGGACCCGGTCAGGTGCTCGATCCCCAGCGGGTCGGTGTAGCAACTGGCCTCGAAGGAGGTCAACGGCCGGTTCGGGTCGATAAAAGTGGCGTTGTTTTCCAGGATGGCATCCAGATTAGCGTAGACGCGCGTAACGGGGGCTCCGGGTAGACTACCGGCCAGATAGCAATACTGGCAGTGGGCCGGGCATCCCTTGGCCAGGTGAAACTGCCAGTCGGCGGAGGGCGGGATCGGGGTGAGCCGCATCGCGCTGGGAGGCGCGTTGACGACCGCCAGGGTATTTTTAGCCTTTCGGTAGGTTTCCGCCGTAGTGCTTCCGCCGAGTTTGGGTAAGTGGTTGGCCTTCATCACCTCATAATCCAGTCCGAGCGCCCGCAAGCGTTCGGCGATCCGGATACCGTGTGGCTCCCGGAAGGCGTCGGCCGTAAAGTAAACGTGCTTGGGCTTCCATAGGCGGGCCGGTCGCCCGACTGACCGGGTCGCAGCGGGGAAGGTCGTCACGGGGGGAGCGGCGGACTGCGAGATACCCTCGGCATTCTCCGGTTCGCGCCCGCTGATGTGGGGAGCGCTCTTGAGGGGGCGGGCCATGGTCTGGGTGTTTGCCTGCCTAACCGGGCCCCTTTGAAAAGTGTTTCGGAAATGGTCGGTTACGGCAGGAAGGCCGTCCAAGACCAATGCTTGACAAGCAGGGGCAACCCGGGCGCGGATAATTTCTCTGGCGGTCAATCCTTCGGTCCGCGGTCCTGGGCTAAAATTTCTTCAGCCGGAGCTTGGCTTCCTCTACCACCTGGATCTGATCCTGGATGGCGGCCTGTTTGCTCTCCTGATCGACCAAGTTTGCGGCAATTTCGGCCTCCAGTTTGGCGATCCGTTCGCGGACATCCTCAATATCCTTTTCGGCACGCTCCTTGTCGCGTTTCAGGCGGTCCAGTTCTTTTTCGAGGTCGGAAAGCAGGTCCTCCTGGGCGTCGACATCCTCTTCCATCTGGTAGCGGCTGACTTCGAGGGCAAAGCGCATGAGCATCTTTTCCGCTTCGTTGTACTGGGCGGTATTGAGGTCGGGGCCAACGTAGCCCTGAGGGGTGGCGATCCAGACCGTCAGTTCGCTCCCTTCGCCCATCTCCCGGATCATGCTGTAGAGGTCCACTTTGTTCCCGCTGCCGATACCGGGAAGCTCGAAATTGAGGGAAGACAACTCGCCGGTTCGCACCTTGCGGGTTTTAGAGGTCTTGACCCCGTAGGTATCCTTGAGCCAGTCTTCCCAGAGATCCTCCACGTCGTCGGCGTCGGCGGTGGGCAGGTCGAGGATGAGGGCCTCGTTGTTACCCTTGCTCATGGCCAGTTGCCGGGAGGCTACCTGCGCGGCGACTACGGTTGAAAAGCCCAGCAGGCAAAACAGGAAAACGGAGTAGTGTAATACGCGCATGGCCATCGTTGATAGGTAGTGTAAGTAGGACGCGCCGTCCGTAAATAGTCACAAAATATACGTCGCCGCCGGTAAAACACCCCTTACCCTGCTCCCGACACACGACCCGCACTCCGCCGCGTACCTTCGCCCCCATGACAGCCGCCGAAATTTTATCCCACCTCGTAAGCTTCCCCGGCCTCGGCGGGGAGAGTAACCTTCCCGTCGCCCGCTGGATCGAAGATTACCTCACCGAGCATGGGGTAACCTATACCCGCGTCCCCAATGATGCCGGTGACAAAGTTGCCCTGCACGCGCGGATCGGTCCGGCTACGGACGGCGGGATCATCCTCAGCGGCCACATGGACGTCGTACCGACCGCGGGACAACCCTGGGATACGGATCCGTTTGAATTGGTCCGAAAAGGAGATAAATACTTCGCCCGCGGCAGCTGCGATATGAAGGGCTTTCTCGCTTGCTGCCTCGCCGCCGTACCCCATTTTCAGCAAGCTGACCTAAAGCGCCCCGTTTACTTCGCCTTCAGCTACGACGAGGAGGTCGGCTGCCGCGCCGGGGATATCGTGGCGGAATCCATTCGGGATCACTACGACGAAAAGCCCGGCGGCGCCATCATCGGCGAACCGACGATGCTGCAACCCATGGTGGGCCAGAAGGGGATCATGGTCTACACGACCGTTGTCCACGGCAGCCAGGGGCACAGCAGCCGCATCCGGCAGGAAGTGGACGCGGTACACGAGGCGGCCCGGCTGGTAGTGTTCCTGGAGGAAAAAATGGAATCGCTCATTCAGGCCGGGCACCTCGACGATCGCTTCCACCCCAATCACACCAGTATCCACGTGGGTAAGATAGCGGGCGGTTCGGCCTTCAACATCATCGCCAACGAGTGCCGCTTCGACTGGGATTACCGCAATATCCCCCGGGACAGCGCGGAAGAAATCTTCACCGACTTTCAGGCGTATTGTCACGAGCGGGAAACGGTTTGTCGCAAGATCTATCCGGATTTTCGCATCGAACACCTGCCGCTCCATCCGCCGGTGCCGCCCCTGGACACGGCGGAATCCGCGGACATCGTCGATCTGATCAAGCAAATAAGCGGCGCATCTACTACCGGAACCGTTGCTTATGCCGCCGAGGCCGGGCAGTTTTCTAATGCGGGCTTCGACAGCGTCATCTGTGGCCCGGGAGATATCGCGCAGGCCCACCGCGCCAATGAATTCGTGTCGGTCGAACAGTTGGAGGGCTGTAGCCGGATGATGGAAAAATTAGCGGAGCACCTGTCCAGCTAACTATCCGTACTGACGCTGGAAGGCTTCCTTCTGTTTCTGGTAATCGGAATTTTCCTTCGCCTCCTCCCACTTCGCTTTGAAGATACGAGCGGACTCGGCCTTTACGGGATCTTCCGGTCCCCTTTCGTGCTGCGGCCGACCGTGGGCCCCGCTCTGGCCCTTCTTATCATCGGGTACCGGCCCTTTGTACTTTTTGCCTCCGGGATAGTTGGCGTAGCGGCGCGAGCGGGTATAACCCATCTGTAGAAACTTACGGGCCATATCGGCCCCAACAAAGTCATTCTGCTCGAGGTAAGCCAGAAACTGTCGGTAGATCTTTTCGGACGACTCGCGGGCGATGTCTGGATCCTTGAACCGCCAATTGGGCAGGATTTCCGATTTATAGGGCTCCACGAGAAGCACGCCCTGTTCGCCCCGGCCAATCGCGTAGAGGTCGGGCCGCTTGCGGAGATTCAGGCTGGCGTAGTCGAGGGAGTAATCGAATTTTCGCATATTTTCAGGACCGATTATCTGCAGGCGGACAGTAACATTCTCTTTGCACCATTTCACCAACTGGGGCGTTAACTGGTTACTATGAATAAGCTGGAGCCGGTAGCCGGATGTTCGTCCAGCCAACACAATCGACACGCGATGCATTATTTATTCGTTTCCCTGTCCCTGCTCCTTTGCACGACGCTTGCGGCGCAGGACGACGTGGCGATCTACCTGACTAACCCATCCTTCGAAGATATCCCCCGCGTCAGCGAGGCACCGCGCGGCTGGACCGATTGCGGCTTTCCCGGCGAGTCGGCCGTAGACGTCCAACCCGAGCCCCACCGGGAATTTGACGTTCGCAAACCGGCTTTCCACCAGCACACCTACCTGGGTATGGTGGTGCGCGACAATGACACCTATGAGCGAGTCAGTCAGCGCATGAGCAACTCCATGGAGGCCGGCCAATGCTACGAACTTCGCCTCCACCTGGCGAAGTCGGACGTTTACCGGTCGCAGAGTCGGGTCTCCAAAACCGAGGTGAACTACGATACGCCGGCCCGGCTTCAGGTACGCGGTGGCTATGGCAACTGCGATCTGGGTGCCATCATCGGGAAGAGTCCGGTAGTAGCGAACAGCGACTGGCAGGAGTACACCATCAAGCTCGAACCCGAACAGGACTACACGCACATCATTCTGGAAGCGTATTACAACACGCCCATCCTCTTTCCCTACAACGGCAACGTACTGGTCGACAACATTCAGCCGCTTACGCCGGTAGCCTGCGACGTGAACGATCCCGCCCCGGAAGTCATCGCCACGAACGAACCCCAGCCTTCCCCCGAGCCCGAAACGCCCCCCCGTACCAGCCGGCAACCTAACACCCGGCCCAAAACGACCCCGACCAAACCGACCGGCCCAACCGTGAAGCTCGGGCAAACCGAGGGCCAGTTACGCGTAGGCCAGGTTTTCGCCATTGAGGACATAAAATTCAAAGCCAATAGCGCGGAGCTGGAACGGGAAAGCGAAGAAGCCCTGGAGGAGATTGCCGATTTCTTGCTCGCTAATGCAGACGTTGTCGTCGAGATCGGCGGCCACGCCAGTTACCGGGCCGGACCAGTATTCGCCGAGCGGATCAGTGAGGAGCGCGCCGTCAGCGTAGTGCAGTACCTGAACGACCTGAATGTTGGTGGTACGCGCATGACCCCCCGCGGGTACGGGCGCAACCGACCGGTTTGTATCGAGGATACCCCCGAGTGTAACGAACGCAACCAGCGCGTGGAAGTCAAGATCGTCCGCATGCGCGAAAGCCGCTAGGATGCAACCTACTTAGTGCTTCTCTCCCCAGCTTCCCCGGTCCAGGCTTCTGAAGTTGATCGCCTCCGCCAGGTGGGCCGGGCTCACGTTTTGTTCCCCTTCCAGATCGGCTACGGTACGGGCCACCTTCAGGATGCGGTCGTAAGCACGGGCGCTCAACTGCAATTTTTCCATTGCCGTTCGAAGAAGCTTGTTCCCAGCCTCTCCCGGCCGGCAGTGCTCCCGAAGTAGCCGACTGGGCATTTGGGCGTTACAGTACACACCCCGGTGATTAGCGAATCGTTCCTCCTGTATCGCCCGGGCGGCTTGAACGCGCCCAGCAATCACTTCACTCTTCTCCGCGGGACGCTCGGGTTCGGCGGTCAGTTTGTCCAGCGGAACGGGGGTAACTTCCACGTGCAGGTCGATCCGGTCCAGCAGGGGCCCACTGATCCGGTTAAGGTAGCGTTTCACCACGTCCGGACTGCAGTTGCACTCTTTTTCCGGATGGTTAAAGTACCCGCAGGGGCAGGGATTCATACTGGCAATCAGCATAAAACTGGAAGGAAACTCCACGGTAATCCGGGCCCGACTGATGACGATACGCCGTTCTTCCATCGGTTGCCGCATCACCTCCAGTGCACTCCGTTTGAATTCCGGCAACTCGTCGAGAAAGAGTACGCCATTATGGGAAAGGCTTATCTCGCCCGGGCACGGAAAACTTCCCCCACCTACCAGGGCCACGTCGCTGATGGTATGGTGCGGAGCGCGGAACGGCCGGTTCGTAATCAGGGCCGCCTCTTCGGGAAGAATACCGGCCACGGAGTGAATCTTGGTGGTTTCCAGTGCTTCCCGCAGACTGATGGGCGGCAGAATGGTCGGAAGGCGGCGGGCCAGCATGGTCTTACCGGCACCCGGCGGACCCACGAGAATCACGTTGTGACCGCCCGCGGCGGCAATGGTCAGCGCCCGCTTGATGTTCTCCTGGCCCCGTACGTCACTGAAGTCAACCTCAAAGGCCATTCGGTCGCGGAAGAATTCCGCGCGGGTATCTACCTCGGTAGGGCTCAGTTCTGTCTGGCCCGATATGAATTCGGCCGCCTCGCGCAGCGTACTGACGCCGTATACCTCGATGCCATCCACGATGGCCGCCTCGCGGGCATTTTCTTTGGGCAACAACATACCCTTGTAGCCTAACTGTCGCGCCTTGATGGCGATGGGGAGCGCTCCCTTGATGGGCCGTACCTGTCCACCCAGGGAAAGCTCCCCCATCAGGAGGAATTCATCGACCCGGGCTGGAGGGATCTGGGAGGTCGCGCGCAGGTAAGCCACGGCAATGGGTAGATCGTAGGCGGCCCCTTCCTTGCGGACGTCCGCCGGTGCCAGGTTGATGACGGTGCGGAGGCGCAGGTTGCGGTAACCGCTGTTCCGCAGCGCCGTTTCCACCCGGTAGCTTCCTTCCCGAATGGCGTTATCGGGCAGGCCGATTACGTTGTACCACGGCTTATTCTCCGGCACGGGCCCTCCCGCGTTCACCTCTACAATTATCGACTGCGCATCCACGCCCTGCACGGCGCTCGCAAATGTTTTAACCAGCATGTGCTGCGTTTTGCGGCACCTACCATCCGTCAGCAATATTAAAACACTTTGTGGATAATTTAAAGCATTACCTACATTTTATTTAATTTTGTGCATGGGGAAACCGTTATCGGAGCGATTCATCCAGCAATCCGTCGCCGAACGCTTAAATAAAGACTACTACCGCCGACGAACGGCCTACGTCAGTACCGAAGCATATACCAAGCTGAAGCGGGCCGACGTGCTCCTCGCGTTCATGCGTGCGCCAAAGCGACCATACGTAGTAGTGGTCGAGGCAAAAAGCCGGACCACCATCCGCCAGTTGCGCCTGAGCAAACACGGTGAGAAGGGTGCCGGCCGCTTACTTAGCGTTGTCCTGCTTGCTTTCGTGTCCGCCTATCTCGGTCACCGGGGGCTGGAAGAAGGCTGGGCTATGCCGGTTTTGGTACTGGCGTTGATCGGCAGCAATCTTGCGCTCTACTTTATCGTGATGCGGGTACAGTTGCGTTTTCTGCGCTCCGTACCCGCGATCCGACAGCTCGGGCAGTACCCCGCCAACGAAAGCTGGCTGGCCGTGGGGAAAAATACCCTTCGAGACCCTATAGAACTTTCCACGCTGCGCAAACACTGTCGGAAAAACGGCGTAGGACTGATCCTGGTAGACGCGCGGGGACGGTTGTTTTACCGCGAGATTCCACGACCCCGGCATATCTTTAACGATTACCTCAGCCGCTATGGCCGCCGATCCGAAATCCTGGCAACCATCGATCACCAACCTACCTACGGCCCTACCCCACCCGAGAAGCGGCAGAACCGGCGCCGGCTGTTCTCGGTGCTCGTCATCTTACTCGTAGTGGCCGGACTGGTTATGCTTGTCTACGGAGAAGATCCGATTAAAGAGACCAGCGAAGGATCCATTCCCGCCCTCCCTACGCCGGAAGGAGTGGATATCGGGGGAGGGCCGGTCGACTTCGAAGCACTCGCGGACACCACCGGCGATGCTACCCCAACCGCCAACCCTACTCCTCCCCGGTGCCCGGAACTCAAGCCAAACGAGGTGGCGTATGTCGTGGTAGATGGCCTCTACGCCGATGCCGACGCATCCGTTCGAATGACACGCCTGCGCGCCGCCGGAATCCGGGGCCACGAGATGATCGCCGCCACCTGTCTGGACCGCGATGCACGGGCACCGGCCGCCGTGACCACGGGCAAGCGTTATGCCGGCCCACAGGACGCTCGCGAAGCAGCCAGACGGTATCGGGCCCTACTGGCCTCCCTACGGGTGCCCGTCGACACGGTTGAGGTACGGCGGCTTGGCAGCGGCGAATAATTTAAAAGTATTTTAATATAGATTTTCTAATAATATTTCTGGCTCCTCACCAGTTATAGCGACATCTGGTCTGTCGGGTACTTTTATCCGCAGCCGGATTAGCCTTCCGCCACCGGCACCGTTTGGTTGCCGGTGGATATTCCACGGACCCACTTCTATTACCGGTTTGGAGTGTAAGTCCCCGCCTTAGTCTTTTCAGGTCCCTGTACGACCTACCCGTTTTATACTCAGACAGCATTTTGAAGAAAACACTTCCCCGGGAGTGGTGGGATCGGTATGTCCCGCACCTAAAGCAGCTTATGAAACATTGCCTTTCACTCCTGTTTGTCCTATTCTATTCAGTCTGTTTACAGGCGAATAACATTAGTGTAACAAACGTATCCATCACCGAAAACTTCACCGATCCCAGTTACGCTACCATTATGCTGGACGTGGCATGGGACAACTCCTGGCGGGTGACTACCGCTCCGGGCAACCACGACGCGGCCTGGGTCTTCGCCAAATACCGCATAGGCACCGGAGAGTGGCGGCACGTCCGCCTCTCTGCTGTCGCGACGTCCCCCGCAGGTTCGGTGGTGGAATTGATGGACGATGTGGGTACAATGATCTACGCCAGCGGCCCCGTGACCGGCAACGTCCTGTATTCCGGCCTCGAGCTTCAGTGGAACCTCGGTGCCGACGGAATGAGCTGGAGCACCGACATCGAAGTTCGCGTCTTCGCCATCGAGATGGTTTACATCCCCGAAGGAGGCTTTTACCTCGGTACCGGACTCGGAACGGGAGACGAAGTCGACGAGTTTTTTGAGGCGAACAACGGACGACCCTTCCGCGTGCGGAACGGCGGGGAAATTCCCGTTTCCCCCAACGGGAATCGGCTCTGGTACTCCGACGTCGGCAATCGCGGGGCGGATTTCGGCGGCCCTATCCCCGCCGCCTTCCCCAATGGATTCGAAGCCTTCTACCTGATGAAGTACGAAACCTCTCAGCAGCAATGGGTTGACTTCTTCAATACCCTTTCTCCCACCCACCGCCAACTGCACGACGTGACGGCCGCCGACGGGAAAAATTCCGACAGCGAGCACTACCACAACGGTATCGTTTACGATCCGGCCTCCGGCGAAGACGCTTACACCACCCTGCCGGAGACGGCCGCCGGTTATACCTCCATGCAGGATATGATGGCCTACTTCGACTGGTCGGGCCTACGCCCGCTTACGGAGCTGGAGTTCGAAAAGGCCGCCCGCGGTCCGCTCTATCCGGTAGCGGACGAATACGCGTGGGGCAATCCCAGTGTAGCCGATACCCGCTACGACGTAGAGAATTTCGGACTGGCTAACGAAAAGGTTGCCGCCTATACCCTGCACACCACGGGCATCATCGGTAACGCCACCTATCTCGATACCAACCCCTCCGACCGGACGGAAAAGGGGCCCCTGCGCTGTGGCGTATACGCCGGCAGTGTCTCCGAAATCAGCGTTTCCGACCGGGTTTCGGCCGGGGCCGGATACTACGGTAACATGGAGTTGTCGGGCAATCAGTGGGAAGGCGTGATTACCGTCGTGGATGCCGCCGGACGGGCCTTTACCAATACGCACGGCGACGGGCAGATCGGCCCCGACGGCTACGCCGACGTACCATCCTGGCCGACCCACGTCGATGGTGTCGGAATTCGTGGCGGACGGAGCGACAATCACCGCAGCTTCATGCGGATCTCCGACCGCTCCTACTCCAAGGTCGTCACATCTGACAACGCTTCCCGCTACTATTGGCTGCAATGGCGTGGCGTACGCGGCCTTTAATCTGACCTCTTCAAAAGATCGTAATGAAAAACTTATCCACCTTCTACTTTCTGCGGGCCGGATTGATGCTGGCCACCGTGTGTGGTCCCCTGCTACTTACCGCTCAGTACCGGGGAGGTAGCGGCGATGGCAGTGCCGCCTACGTTTATAGTAGTTCGATTGCCCCCCTTGACTTCTTGGATGTCTCCGCGGCCAGCGAAGGAGACCGGGTTCGACTAATCTGGCGTACGACTAACGAAGTCGGCACGCATTACTTCGATGTCCAGCGGTCCTCCGACGGACAGACCTTCACCAAGATCGGTCAGCTCCCAGCAGCCGGCACCTCCGCCGGTGGAATCGAGCTCACCTATAAGTTCATGGATGAGACACCCCCTCACGGGAAAAGTTACTACCGCCTCCTGTCCACCGACTTCGACGGAAGCTCGCGTTTCTCACCGGTCGTGTCGGTAATCCACGCCGGAAGTGCCGGTACTTTGGAAATGTACCCTAACCCGAATGCCGGGGACCGTATCAGTTTCCGTCTGCCCTCTTTCGTTGCCGGGGAAAGGCTCGAAGTCGATATTTTTGATGCCTCCCGGCGGCAGTTGCTGGCCCATGAACTCGTCTATCCTGACGCGGGTAGCGCGCATCTGACCGTCGAACGCCCCCTTAAACCGGGAAGTTACCTCGTCAAATTACGGGCCGCAAACCGAGCCCTACCGGCGCAGCTCCTCATCGTCACGGAGTAGGTGTTACCTCCACGACCATTTCGATCTCGCAGGCCATATTTCGGGGCAGGGAAGCCATGCCCACGGCGGCGCGGGCGTGCTTGCCCCGCTCCCCGAATACCTCCACCATCAGGTCCGAAAATCCATTGATCACCTCGGGGTGTTGGGTAAAATCCTCCGCTGCGTTCACCATCCCCGTAACCTTCACGATCCGCACCACCCGGTTCAGGTCGCCCAGTATTTCCTGCAATACCCCCAGCTGCGTGATCCCCACCTGGCGCGCGGCGGCGTACCCCTCTTCTACGCTCAGCTCGCGGCCGACTTTGCCGGCGATGTACTCCCCCGCCCCGTTCCGAGGGCCCTTGCCGGCCAGAAAGAGCAGATTACCGGTTCGAACCACGTTGACGTAATTCGCGACCGGCGCGCCCGGGCGATCCAATTGAATGCCGAGTTCCTCCAGCCGCGTCTCGATGTCGTATTCGTAGGTCGACGACTCGGTGAGCAATTTTTTTTGCGGCGGAGCGCAGGAAATGAAGCCGGTCGCAAACAGGATAAGGATGAGGATTCGGAGCATGGTCCAACTTACGAAGCGTGAGGGAATCGTACGCGCTTTGCCCCTTCTTC
The DNA here is from genome assembly GCF_003390935.1 of Lewinella sp. IMCC34191. GTDB lineage: Bacteria > Bacteroidota > Bacteroidia > Chitinophagales > Saprospiraceae > Neolewinella. The sequence goes on from NZ_QNQZ01000002.1 coordinate 101,222, forward strand.
CCTTTCGTTTCGACGTGGATTTGTTGTGACCGGATTCTCCGGATAGTGTAAAATAGGCACGAAGCAATTATCCTCCGCGCGTTCGGCGAGGTGACGGTCCAACCTAATCGGTTTTCAAGGTGTTAGCGCACATCATTCCTGCGGACGGACTCCGTCGTTCGTCCTGGCCATAACCCCAGCATACCCTGCTGTCTGTTTTTCCGCAGTAGGTGTACCCCATAGCCTATGAGAACTCGCATCCCCCTGGCCGCGATCTTTTGCCTGTGCGTAGGACTAGCGTCCTGTACCGACGACTCCGAATCGCAGGCCGCGGCACCACCACCGCCCGCCAGGGCATCGGTCACCTCGGTCGCGCGGCGAACCGTTACCTCCTTTAACGAGTACCCCGCCCGGCTGACGGGCATCGTCACCAGCGAAGTACGGGCCAAGATTGCCGGATACATCACCGACGTCCTCGTGGATGAAGGCGATCACGTCCGCCGGGGGCAACTCCTGTTCCGGCTCGAAACGCAGGCCCTTAACGAGGACGAAGCCGCCGCCCGCGCCAACGTGAACGCGGCTCAGGTGGAAGTGGACAAGCTTCAACCGCTGGTGGAAAAAAACATCATCAGCGAAGTCCAGTTGGAGACCGCGAAGGCCAGGCTCCAGCAGGCGCAGAGCGGACTGAATGGCATCGCGGCCAATATCAACTACGGTCGCATCACCAGTCCCATTGACGGTTATCTCGGCCGTATCGGCCTGCGCACGGGTGCTCTCGTGAGCCCGACCAGCGCGGAACCCCTCACTACGGTTTCGGACATCAGTAAGGTATACGCTTATTTCTCCGTAACCGAGGGGCAGTACCTCGATTTCATGCAGGCCGCCGAAGGGGAAACCATCGAGGACAAAGTAAAGGACCTGCCCAAGGTCCAACTGCAGCTGAGCAACAACACCCGCTACGAGCACGAGGGCCGGATCGAAGCCGTCATCTCCCGGGTGAACGCCCAAACGGGCACCCTTCAGGTTAGAGCGATTTTTGACAATCCGTCCCGCTTACTCAACGATGGCAACAGTGCCACCATCCGGGTTCCCCAGACGTATACGGACGCCGTGGTAGTGCCCCAGACGGCGACCTTCGACCAGCAGGGGACCATTTATGTCCTACGGGTGCAGCCGGACAGTTCCACGCTGGCCGTACCCCTGGAGATCGCCACGCAGGTAGACAATCTCTTCGTGATAAAATCCGGGCTGGAGGAGGGTGATGAAATCGTCGCCTCCGGAGTTAACAAGCTGCGCGGTGGGGCCAAAATCGCGCCGGTCAGCGTCGCCTTCGACAGCATCGCTCAGCCCCTGCCCACCGTGTTCCGCTAAGCACCCGACCAATTTCCTGCCATGTTAGCCACCTTCATTAACCGCCCGGTCCTGTCTACGGTGATCTCGATCATCATCGTGATCCTGGGGTTTCTCGGGCTCACGCAATTGCCCATTACGCAGTATCCCGATATCGCGCCGCCGACGATCACCGTCAGCGCGAGCTATCCGGGGGCCAATGCCGAGACCATTCTGGAAAGCGTGATCATTCCCCTCGAAGAGCAGATCAACGGAGTGGAAGGCATGACTTACCTGACCTCCACGGCCACGAACAGCGGCACGGCGTCCATTACCGTCTTTTTCGATCAAAACGTCGATCAGGACATCGCCGCCGTCAACGTTCAGAACCGGGTGTCGCGGGCCAATCCCCTACTCCCCCAGGCTGTACTGCAAACGGGCGTAACGGTGACTAAGCAGCAAACCAGCGCGCTGATGTTCATCTCGTTCTACAGCACGAACCCGGATTACGACGACATCTTCATCCAGAACTACCTGAAGATCAACGTTATTCCGGAAATGCAACGCGTGGACGGCGTCGGGGACGTCAACCTCTTCGGCCAGCGCGACTATGCGATGCGCATCTGGTTGCAACCCGATAAGCTCGCGGCCTACAACCTGGTACCCACCGACGTCACGGCCGCCCTGAATGAGCAGAGCCTCGAAGCCGCCGCGGGCTCCCTGGGCGACAACGCGGGGGAAGCCTTCGCCTACGCCATCCGCTACAGCGGCCGCTTCAACACGGAAGCCCAATACCGCGATATCATCATTAAAGCGCTCGGCGACGGAGAGTTTCTGCGTCTGGGTGACATCGCGGAGGTGGAGCTCGGCGCCCAGTCCTACTCCGGCAGCAGCTACACCGCCAAGAACCCGGCGGTGAGCATGGGCATCTTCCAGATTCAGGGATCCAACGCTCGCGACATCATCGTCGACATCGAAGCGACCCTCGACAACATCCGCGCTACCCTGCCCGAGGGCATCGAAATCTTCGTGCCTTACAACACCAATAACTTTCTGAACGCATCCATTGAAAAGGTCCTGCATACCCTGGTAGAGGCCTTCATCCTGGTGTTCATCGTGGTATTTATCTTTTTGCAGGATTTCCGCTCGACCCTGATTCCCGCTATTGCGGTTCCGGTGTCGATCGTAGGTACCTTCTTCTTTCTCAACCTTTTTGGCTACTCCATCAACCTCCTTACGCTCTTCGCCCTGGTCTTGGCCATTGGTATCGTAGTCGACGACGCCATCGTGGTGGTGGAGGCGGTCCACGCCAAGCTGGAAGAGGGCGAGTCTGATCCCCGTCGCGCCACGCTCACGGCGATGCAGGAAATATCCGGAGCCATCATTTCCATCACCCTCGTGATGGCGGCGGTTTTCATTCCGGTTACCTTCGTACAGGGGCCCACGGGGGTTTTCTACCAGCAGTTCGGCATCACGCTGATCGTGGCTATTATCATTTCCGCGGTCAACGCCCTGACCCTGAGTCCGGCCCTTTGTGCCTTGCTGCTGAAGGGTCACGAAGAACCGGTGGAGGGCAAGCGCCGCAGTTTCAGTAAGCGCTTTTTCGCCGCCTTCAATCGCGGCTTCGATGCTACGGTCAGGCGCTACGGCCGTTCGGTGAGTTTCCTGTACCGCCACGCCTGGCTGACCGTGCTGATCCTGTTGCTGGCCATGGCCGGTATCTGGTGGTCTTCGGGCAGTTTACAGACGGGATTCGTACCCGACGAAGATCGCGGTATCGTCTTCGTCAACGTCGAGCTACCCGCCGGTGCCTCCATCGACCGGACGCACGCCGTAAACCTGGAACTCTACGACAAACTCGCCTCCATTCCCGGCGTGGAAATGGGCACGCTGGTGGAAGGGCGCAGCTTCCTGGGGGGCTCCGGCAGCAACTACGGGCTGGGCTTTATCCGGCTGGCCGACTGGGACAAGCGGGGCGACGATTCCCTATCCCTGGAGTCAATCACGGCCAATATGTTCGCCGCGGCGGCGGAGATAGCGGAGGCCGACATCGTCTTTTTCTCGCCGCCGAGTATCCCCGGCTTCGGCCAGGCCGCCGGCGCCGAGGTGAACCTGCTGGACCGATCCGGCGGCAGCTTCGAAGAGCTCGACCGGGCCAAACAGGACTTTGCCGCGCGGCTCACCGAGCGCCCGGAGATCCGCTACGCGCAATCCTCCTTCAATACCGTTTACCCGCAGTATCAACTCGACATTAACGCCCCCCTGGCAAAGGAACTGGGCGTACCCATCAGCAGCATCTTCGCCACGCTGCAGGGTTACATCGGCAGCATCTTCGCCTCCGATTTCAGCCGCTTCGGTAAACAGTATCGCGTGTACGTACAGGCGCTGCCCGAAGACCGCGCGAACGTCTCCGACCTTAATAAAATCTTCGTCCGCACCGGGAGCGGCGAGATGACGCCGATCACCGAATTCGTAAGCCTGGAGCGCGTGTACGGCCCGCAGTTCGTATCGCGCTTTAACCTGTTCAATTCGGCCAAGATCACGGCCGCATCCAACCCCGGATACAGCTCGGGCGATGTAATCGCCGCCGTGGAAGAAGTAGCCCGGGACTTGCCCACGAACTACTATACCGCTTACTCCGGCCTCACGCGGGAGGAGGTGAATGCCGGCAACCAGACGACGACCATCTTCCTGCTGTCGCTGGTCTTCGTGTACTTCCTGCTGGCGGCGCAGTACGAGAGCTACCTCATTCCCTTCGCGGTACTGCTATCCCTGCCACTCGGGGTGTTAGGAGCCTACCTCACCACCGCCGTAATGGGGCTGCAGAATAACATCTACTTTCAGATCGCCCTGATTATGCTGGTCGGCCTACTGGCCAAGAATGCCATCCTGATCGTCGAATTCGCGCTCCAGCGCCGCCACCACGGCGCGTCCATCGTCGACGCCGCGATCGAGGGGGCCGAGTCACGCCTGCGCCCGATCCTGATGACCTCCTTCGCCTTCATCCTGGGCTTGATGCCCCTGGTACTGGCCAGCGGGGTAGGTGCCGCGGGCAACCGTTCCATCGGCACGGGGGCAGTTGGCGGCCTGTTGGTGGGTACCGTACTGGGCGTATTCATCATTCCGATCCTGTTCGCCTTCTTTCAGTGGCTGCAGGAGAAGATCAGTGGTCCCCCCGCCGCAGCCGACATCGTACCGCCGCCCCCCATTCCACCATCTGAAGCAGAGAAGGAACATGACCGTATCTAATAAGCTGACTTACCTCTTGCTCGGTATTCCGCTGTTGCTTACCTCTTGCTATTCGGCCAGGGAGTACGTACGCCCGGAGGAAGAGATCGTCACCGCCGCCTACTACCGTTCGGATAGCCTGACGCAAGACAGCGCCTCGCTGGCCCTCGTTTCGTGGAAGGAATTATTCACCGATCCTTACCTCCAGGAATACATCGCGGAGGGACTGGAGAACAACATCGACATCCGGGTCGCCATCCAGCAGATCGGGATTGCCGAGGCTTACCTGCAGCAGGCCCGTATCCGCAACCGCCCCACGGTGGACGGCACCCTCCAGTATTCCCGCTCGGAGCTATCGAAGAACAGTCAGTTCGGTGCGCAATTCAGCACCCTCAATCAATACCAGCTCAGCGGTACGGTCTCCTGGGAGGCTGACGTGTGGGATAAGATCAGCAGCGCGCAGCGCGCCCAGCGTGCCCTGTACCTGCAGTCGGTAGCGGCCCACACCGCCGTCAAGAGCCGGTTGATCGCCAATATCGCTTCCACCTACTACGATCTGTTAGCCCTCGACGAGCAGCGGCGCGTTACCGAGCAAACCATCAGCAACCGCCGCAATAGCCTGGAAACGACCCAGGCCCTGAAGGATGCCGGCAACGTAACGGAGGTAGCCGTCAAGCAAACCGAAGCTCAGATTTTTACCGCCCGGGCTATTCTCATCGATCTGAATAACAACATTCACCTACTGGAGAATACCCTGTCGCTGTTACTGGGAGGCGACCCGCGGGACTTCCCCCGCTCCTCCCTGTCCGATCAGCAGTTGACCACCGAACTCACTACCGGAGTTCCCGCCCAACTACTGGCCAACCGCCCGGACGTCATTGCCGCCGAGTTCGGGCTCATCAACGCCTTCGAGTTGACCAACGTGGCCCGCGCGGACTTCTATCCGTCCCTTACCCTTTCCGCCACCGTGGGTTTGCAGAGTCTGACGCTGGGCAAGTTCCTGGATCCCAGTTCCTTCTTCGCCACCCTCGTGGGCGGTGCCGTCCGACCGATCGTAGACGGCAGGCGGATCCGCACGCAGTACGCCGTGTCGGAGTTGCAGCAGGAGCAGGCGAGTTTGGACTTTCGTTCGACCGTGTTGACCGCAGCCAAGGAGGTGTCGGATGCCCTGTACACCATTTCTGCCGCCGAGGAAAAGATCGACGTCAAACAGCAGGAGCTCACCGCCTACGACCTGGCCACGGAGTATTCGGAAGAACTACTCATCAACGGCTACGCCAACTACCTGGAGGTACTGACGGCCCGCGAAAACGCGCTGAATACCAGCCTCGACCTGGTCAACGCCCGCAACACCCGCCTGCAAGCGGTGGTGAATCTTTACGAAGCACTGGGCGGGGGCTGGCAGTAGATCGCTACAGGGCCGATGCGCCCGCCTCGGCTACGGCGTGATCGTTTTCTACCGTATCGCCGGACACACCGACGGCACCGATGATCTCATCGCCATTTTTCAGCACGACTCCCCCGGGGAAGGTGATCAGTCCGCCGTTACTTTGCTCGATCTGGTACAGGCTTTTACCCGGCCCTACCAGCGGCGTCAGGGATTTTGTATCCATCATAAACCAAGCGGCGGTGCGGGCTTTCTTGATGGCAATGTCCACCGAGCCGATCCAGGCACCGTCCATCCGGGCGAAGGCAACGAGGTTACTGCCGGAATCCACCACGCAGATATCCATTTTGCAGTCGATCTCTTTGGCCTTCTTCCGGGCGGCGGCAACTATTTTTTCGGCTTGTTCTAGGGTGACGTTCATAGCTTCTGTTTGGGACCTAAACCTAAAGCCAGTGTAATGTTTGTGAAAAGCACATTTCCTGCGCTCCGCCGCCCAAATTAATCGTTCAGCAGGCACACCACCCGTTCACCTGCCGACAATCACATATCCCAAAAGATGGGCGTGAGCATCGTAACGTCCGGTACGTTTTCGGCGTTCCGGTTCGTCTCGGTACTCGGGTAAAGGACGCGGCGGGGGAATTCCTGCAGGGCGGCCCGCTGCGGCAGTTCAAAATCGGCGTACCCATAGTCGTAGCGACGGGCATCGACCCAGGTTTCGGGATTGAGGAAGAGCGCAACGTACTTCTCGCGGAAGATATCGTCCACCGTCACGGCATCCTCACCGTAGGTGGCGGCGAGGTAGTTCGTAATGACGGAGTCGGCGAGCTCGAACTCCATCATGTCCGCCCGGATACCCATGCGGAAGGCCGTATCGGCCCGTTCCTGGTCACCGGCGGCCAGCGCGGCCTCGGCCTCGATAAATTTCAGCTCGGCGTAGGTGATGATGTACAGCGGGCTGTTATCCGAGGAAATGATACTGGTCGGAATAAGGTATGCCTCCGTCGTTTCCGTACCGTTACCCTGGCGGCCGGCACCATTCGGGGTACCTACGAAGGTGCTGTCTACCGTGCGGTTCGTGATGAGCGGCAGCCGGGGATCCTCTTCGCCGTAGGTCACGCCGTTGGTGGCATCGATGAACTGTTCCGAAAGCCAGCCGCCTAGAACCAGGCCGGCATTGGCTACGGCAACCTGCGCCCAGGGGTTCCGGTTGACGAAGGCGGTCGCGGCGGCATTGTCGTCGTTACCGGTGAATCCGTTGTCGACGGCCGATAGCACCGCCTGGGCGTCGTACTGGCCAGTCTCGCTGAGGTGATTGAGGTAACGGGCACGCAGCGAATAGGCCGCCCGCGTCCATTGGTCCAGGTCGCCGTTGTAGATGAAATCGCTGCCCTCCCCTACTTCCGGGGCATCGACGGCGGCGGGCATCAACTCGATGGCCTCCGTAAGCAGGTTGAAAATGGTCTGGTAGAGATCTTCCGCGCTGTCGTAGGTCGGCCGCAGCGTAGAACCGGTGAAGGCATCCGAATAGGGGGCCGCGCCCCAGTTATCCACCACCTGGCCTAGGTTGATGGCCATCAAAACCTTGCCGATGGCCACGTGGCGGGTCAGCCCTTCCTCTTCCCCGAAGCGGATGAGGTCGTAGATGTCGGTCATGGTATCGTAGAGCGATCCCCAGGCACCCTGGTTCTGCACCCGGTCGTACGTATCCGTGGAACTGCCGACGTTGGGGCTGGCGAGGTACTGCACGAAGTAGCCGGCGTGTCCGTTACTGACCGTTTGCAGGTTGGTGGCCGTTTCGAGCGAAGTGCCGGCCATCAGTCCGTCGAGCGGCGGCCGCGTGGCTACGTTGGGGTTATCGTTAATGTCCAGGTAATCGGCCCCGCAACCCGTGGTGAGCAGCAGAGCGAACAGCGAAAAGGAGTATATAAAAAGACGGTTCATGGCTGCGGGGTTAGAATCCAAGATTTAGGGTGAACAGGACGCTGCGGACGGCGGGGTAAGTGAATCCGCCGAAGCCGTCGTCGCCGTTTCCGACGCCGCGGTTGCCCTCGGGGTCAAAGCCGCTGTAGGGGGTGTCGAGCCAGAGGTTAGTGCCGGTCACCCGCAGGCTTACGTTGTCGATGAAGACGTTCTGTAGCAGACTGGCCGGCAACTGGTAGCTGAGACTGACGTTCCGCAACCGGATCCAGTCGGCATCCTCCACGAAGTTTTCCGTAGAACCGCGGTACACGTTGCGGTAGTAGCCGTTGCCGTAATCGACGCCGTCGGGCCCTTCTCCCTGCCCGAGGAAGACGGCCTTGGTATTGGGCTCGCCGCTGGCGGTCACGCCCGGGAATACGATGGTTTCGTTGCGATTGAGGGTGTAAGGGGCGGTTCCGAAGGCGGAAAAGAAATTACCCTGTTGATTGTACTTCTGGACACCCTGCCGGGTATCGAGCTGGAAGGAGAAACCGAGCCCCTTGTAGGTGAAGCTGCTGATCAGGGCACCAAACCAGTCGGGTTGGGTGTTGCCCAGAATTTTCTGGGAGGTTTCGATGATCGGGAAGCCGTCGTCACCGATGAGCAGTGGCTGGCTGTAATCAATGAACAGGTCGTCGTCACTGGCGCCGTAGCGGGCGTAGCTCTGGCCGTAAATATTGCCGTAGGGTTGCCCTTCGATCAACCGGATGCTGGCCGTAGAGCTGGCGTATCCGTAATGGTCGGCCACCAGGATATCCTCGACGCCCTCGTAGATTTCCAGTACCTCGTTGCGGTTACGGGTATAGTTAACGGTTACGTCCCAGATGAAATCCTGCGTGGCGACGGGGCTACCCTTCAGCATCAGTTCGACGCCGCGGTTGCGCATGGAGCCGGCGTTCAATACGAAGGAAGAGAAGCCGGTGCCGCTGGATACCGGAACGGGAATGATCTGGTCGATACTCTTCGCATTGTAGTACGTAAAGTCGACCGCGAGCCGGTTCTGGAAGAAGCGGAGGTTGGTACCGAATTCGATGGTATTGGTCCGTTCGGGCCGCAGGTCCTGGGCTCCCTGCTGGTTGCCGCGCGTCCAGCCGGTTACCCCGTTTACGGGGAAGCCGGTGATGCTGCCGTAGACTACGCTCGTACGGTATGGATCGGTATCCTTTCCGATGCCGGCGTAGCTGCCGCGGAGCTTGAAAAAGCTGACGAAGTCAGGAAGCTCTACCAGCTCGTCCATGATCAGCCCGAGGCTGACGGAGGGGTAAAAGAAAGAACGGTTCGCCTGTGGCAGGGTGCTGGACCAATCGTTACGGCCCGTTACCGTCAGGTAGATCGCGTTGAGATAAGAGAACGATAGGTCGCCGTACAGTCCCAGCAAACGACGGTTGGTGATGTTGCTGGACGTCCGGATCTGGCTGGCGTTGTTCAGGCTGAAGAAGTTGTAAATGGATAATCCAAGCCCTTCGGTGGTCACCCGGTCGTAGCTGGAATCGAATACGTCGAAGCCGGCCAGGAAACGCAGGTTGAGTCCCGCGGCAATGTCCTTGGTGAAGATGCCATTGATGTTGGACGTCAGGTCGCGGCTGCGAATGCGCGTCTCGTTGTTAAAGCCGTTGAAACCGCTCGGCAGGTTATCCTCGAAGTTGGGCGCCCCTTCGTACACCGATCCCTGACCGTAATTCTGGCGGAAATCGCTGTACTGGTCCAGCCCCAGGGTGTAATTGAATTTTAACGAGGGGAAGGGAGAGTAGGTGAAGTTCAGGTTACCGATGTAGCGGTCCACGTCGTCGATAAATTTATTAGTCGCCTCGCCGTAGATGGGGTTGTTACCGCTAACGCCGTTGCGGTAACCGATCATGCTGCCGTCTTCCCGGATGTAATCGTTGACGTCCTGCGCCGGTGCCCAGTAGGTCAGGCGGGTGCTGAAGCGATCGGGGTTGACCCGGTTACCGCCACTGCGGATGTAGTTCAGTCCGCCGCCGAAGCTGAATTTCTCGTTCGCCACGTAATTGGCGTTGATGCGGATGCTGGTATTCTCGTAATCACTGAAAGGCAGTACACCCTCGTGGTCGAGGTGGCTGAGGGACGTGCGGAAGGTCGCTTTTTCGTTCCCGCCACTTACGCTGAGCGTATTGCGCCACTGGTCGCCCTGCTTGAAGGCATTCTCGTAGTTGTTGAATAGTTCGTCCGGGTGGTCGGGGTCGATTTCCTGCGCCTCCGCTACGGTGGGTCCCCAGCTGGGCCAGAAACTGCCGGCATCGTACACGCCGCCGAAACCACGGGTGTAGGTCCGTTGGACCTCGGGGAATTTGTTGACCTCCTCGGTTCCGTAGGTGGACGTGAAGTTGATGGCCAATCCGCCGGCCTGTCCCTGTTTGGTCGTGATGATCACGGCCCCGTTGGCGGCCCGCAGACCGTAGAGGGCGGTGGCCGGTCCGCCCTTCAGAATGGACATGCTCGCGATATCCTGGGGGTTGAGGTCGGCAATACGGTTGGAAACCGCCCGCTCGCTACCGCCGCCCACGGTTAGCGTCTCGTTGCTGATCGGCACGCCGTCGATGACGAAGAGGGGCTCGTTATTCGCGTTGGGGTCGAGCGAATTGACGCCGCGGATGATGATCCGCGATGCCTGTCCGGGCCCGCCGCCCGCACTTGTCACCTGCACCCCCGCGACCTGCCCCTGCAGCGTATTGATCAGGTTGTTCTGCTCCGTCCGCACGATGGCATCGCTTTCCAGTTGCTCTACGGAATAGCCGAGGGCCTTCGTTTCCCGGCTGATGCCGAGCGCCGTGACGACTACCTCGTCCAGCTGGGCACCCGCCTGCATTTCCACGTCGATGACCGTCTGCGTGCCTACTTCCCGGCTGACGGTTCCGTAACCCGTATAACTATAGATCAGGGTGTTACCTTCCTGGGTGGTGATGCTGTAGTTGCCGTCCAGGTCGGTCACCGTTCCGGTACCCGTACCCTCGATGCGAATGCTAACGCCGATCAAGGCCTCGCCCTGGTCGCCGGTTACGGTACCCGTAATGAGTTGCTGCGCGGTGAGGGTAAAGGAGAATAAACAACCCATCAAGAGCGTCAGGGCGCCCGGGGGAGAATGCCATTTCATATAACTAGTGTTTAGTAGCCTCATCCCCCGACGACTTGCCAAGAGGATGAACAAATTTAATAACAATAGTCACGAAAATCCACCAAAACAGGCGGTTATATGAATTTGGCGGCGGAGCGCAGGTAGAAACCTTATGGGTGACGGGGCACCAATTACAGTACACCCATGGCCTTTTTACAAGAGAGGAATGACCCCGGATAGCCAGCCATTCCATCAGCGGTCGTTGCGATGTCCGGTAGCGGAAAGCGGTCGGTAGCCAATCCACCGATCGCGTATCTCCTCTCTAGTGGAGTACGAACCTTCGTTGTGCCCGCAGCTTCCCGTCGCCCAATAGGAGCGTGTAGAAGCCCGCCGGATGGTCGCTTACGTCAAGCGTCAATCGGTTTTGCCCTACCGTGACCGGCAGCCGGTACCGGGCCATTACCCGACCCGTGGCCGTCAGGGTATAGGCAGTGAGGTTACGGTCCGCGTCGCTTTCGTAGTCCAGATACAGCGTACCCCCGTAATTGGGGTTGGGAAAGGGATTTCCGATCACTACCTCCGTCGGTTGCATACGCACCCCGACGACGTAACTCAGCGCTTCCTGTCCCGTATGGTCTACCTGTCGTAAGCGGTAGTAGTTCGCACCGCTCGAGGGCTGACCGTCAACGAAGCGGTAGGTGGCTCCCTTACCCCCGGTACCCATTCCTTCGACGCGGCCTATGTCCTGGAAGCTACCGTCTTTCCGGCGCGCCTCAACCACGAAATAGGCATGGTCTACTTCCCGGCCGGTTTGCCAGGTAAGCTCAACGGTAGGTCCTAGCCGGGCGGCATCGAATGAAGCTAACGTGACGGGCAGGATGGCAAACGACGCGAAAGCCTTACTCCAGCCTATGCTCTGCATCACTTCACTGGCCCGACCGACGTCGTGGACGGCCGAACCGTACGACAGGGCATAATACAGCGCCTCGGAGGGATCCTGAAAGTGACTGTAGGAACTTCCCTGCCGCCATCTATCAGGTGTATAGAGCGGATGAGCATTGGTGCCGGTGAAGTAAGTGTCTGAGTTGCCTTCATCAAACAATATCCCCCCGGATCGACCGAGCAGGGCGTCGAGCATTTCGCGGGAATTATTCGGCAAATCGAGCGCCCGGCGGCCGTCGTTTCCGACATCGGCAAAAAGGTCGTAGGGCGTACCGCAATAGCGCGCTTTGTGACCAAAGTCTACATAGTACCCAATGCAGCCGGTACTGTCGGTGCCGGCGCACTCGGTGCCGTTACCGGGGTTACCATCGTCGTAGCGGGCACTACCCGCGAAGCCCAGTCCGTGCCCCAGCTCGTGAATGGCCAGGGTGACGAAATCGACCTGGGAACCAGGCGGATTGGCATCGGTACCGTAGTAAAAATCGAAATTCTTGTTTATGATGATCTGAATATCGGGATTCAGGGAATCGGAGATTTCAAAATCTATGAGATGTTCCGCCAGGGCCTGCGATATGAAAACCGTATCCTGCATATAGGGTCCGAACAGCAACCTCCTGGGCTGGGCCGCGCCCAGTGTTCCGCCAGGCAAACCCGGGGAATAGCAGGCATGAATATCGATGCTGCGGTCGTTTTGCAGCACGTCCGACCAGACGGAAATTGCATATTCGAGGGCTGATTTAGCCTGCTGTGGCCAGGCGTGGCAGGTATCGCCAAACATGGTCCGCCCGTCCTCGCGATAGTCAACGGTATACAGTAGATTTTTCGGTCTGACTCCTTTACGAAAGGCATAGGGCCGCTGGTACATAACATCCCGTTTCACCACGGGTAACTCACAGCCGCGGTGCTCCAACGAGGAATCGAGGGGAAGGGCCAGCTGAGCGGTAAGCGGGCAGACAAAGAAGACCAGCCCCAATAGGAGCAAGCGGTAACGAAATTGCACGACACGAAGCTTAAGCGAGTCAGGTAAATACCAGAACCGGTCCAATAGGACCCGTTGCATACCATAACGCCGATAGCCCGTGTACTAGTACCGGACCACTTCGTCGTAACCACAAGCGGCCATACCAACCTTTGGTATCGCGTCGGGAAACAGATTCGCTAGAGGCGGAAGAGCGCGCACTGCCCCATCATGCCATCGAAACTGAGATCGCTCAGTTGCTCGAGCAGCTCACCCCGGGTAGGGGCTACGGCGACGACGGAGTTGTTATAAACGGCAAAGTGGCGTTCGCGCACGCCGCAGGCCTTAAGGTCCTTTTTGATCGTGCGGGCGCTGATCTTGGAGTACATCTGCATATAGACGTCGTGCAGTTCGGGGAAGCTGTCCAGTATCTTTTTGATATCCGGGGCGTGCTTATCCCGCGTCGCCGCGGTGCGCAGGTATTGCCGCAGTTCCTGTTCGGCGGCCTGGGCGGCCGGGGATGTCTGCTCTTCCAGAGTCTGGGGATCGAGGGTTTCGGTTATGCCGCGCACGTCTTTGATCTGTTTAAATTCGTATTCGATATCCGAGCGGGAGACACTGCCATTCTCGCATACGGCGGAAGAGGTCATCACGATCGTGTCGTTGAAGGGAAGCAGGGCCGCTTCCATGTATACCGGCAGGGTATCCTGGACCATTTCGGCCGGAGCCTGATCCACCCCTACTACTCCGTAGAGCCTGTTTTGCTGCAGAAGTACCGCGTATTTCTTGTATTGCTTGACCAGATAAAATCGCCCTTTTTTGTACCCTACGAAGTTTCGGACCGCCTGTTTTTGGTGTTCGGTCAGGTCTTCTCCGGCTTCGCGGACGAAGCGTTCGATCAGTTCGGGATCGGTGTATGCGTCTTCCACGTGCTCGGGATCTAGGCCGGCAAAGGTGGATAGGCGGTTATTCAGGTACAAAAATTCCTCGCGCTCAGCGGGACTAAGGTGCATATTCATCAAGATTGGTATAAGCTGGGCATGACCGTCAATGCAAAGAAACACTACGGATGGCCGATTAGTGCAATACTTTAAGCATAAACACGCAAGCTGCCCACAGGTTGTCCCCCCCTGCCGGGCCGGCTTACCGGCGTACGCCTACCACCTCGTAATCGACGTCGGGGCCGGGGGGCGTGCCGAAGCGGGCGTTCACCGCGTAAAGGGTACTGCCCTTGCGCGTTACGGTCGTCGGTACCCGGAAGTTTTCATCGGTGATGATATCGGTGATCGTACCGCTGGTATAGTCCGGCGAGAGGGAGACTTCCGCAATCTGGTTGAAGGAGTTCTGAACGACGTAGAGTGACTTGCCGACGAGGAGTATCCCGTCGCCGTTTACGACCGTCTCTCCACCCAGATCGATCTGTTCGGCGGTTGCGGTAGCGGGATCGACCAAATACAAGGTACCCAGACTGCTATTAACCACGATGAGTTGTTTGCCGTCTGGCGTGACCTCGATGCCGTTGGCGTTGAATCCGCCGGGCACGAAATCGAATTCGCCACCGAGGGTCAGGGTTTCAGTTTCACCGGTCGGTTCGCCGCGGCGGGTCAGTTCGGCTACGTACAGATTAGGTGCGAAAGACTCAGTGAAGTAGGCTCCATCCTTCGTGATGGCCACATCGTTGACGAAGCTACCGCCGAAATCATAGGTCTGGACCACTTCCAGCGCCCGGGTATCCAGTACGTACGCGCCGCCCGTGGCACCACCGGCGACGTAGAGATACCTCGTAGCCGGATCGAAAGCCAGGCCCACGGCGATTCTATCTCCTTCGGGGGTAAAGATCACCTCACCCGTTCCGGTGCGGAAATCACCGCGGTAGATGGACCCGTCGGCCAGGGACCCCACGTAGAAATTGTTACCCGTCCCGGCCACGATACCTTCGGGCTGAAAACCGTCCGGTAGGGGTATCAGCTCCGGAAATGCCTTGCGGAATGCTACTTCCTGACCGCTCACGTCAACCGCCGATTCTTCCTGACAGGCGGTTAGGATAAAGGCGGATAGCAAAGCAAATAAGAGTAGTCTTCCGGTTGGCATGATCGAGTTTTACACTGACCAACGGGAAGATTAATCACATTGTTTAAACCCCTAGGTGGCCGCTTCGAAGCGTTCCAAAAGCCGGTCGGCGGCTTCCTCTATATCGGTATAGTGTTGCTGGGCGGCCCGCTGCTTGATGGCGATCAGGCCGGAATGATGGACCCGACGAAAGTCTCCGTACGGAAATCCGAAGCGCCCCTTGGTTTCCTTGCTTTCCTCGTCGTGAATGCCTAAATGCCATAGGGCGTAATCGTCCCATCCGTGCCGGTCGAGAAAATCGTTTTCCTCGTCGGTACCGGGCTGCGCTTCGCTCCAGTCGCTGTCCTTGACGTACTGGTTGGCGTCGATGAGGTCGCGGGCTTTTTTCTCCGCTTCTTTATTGAGTTTCATGATGTCGGTTTTGGGGTAAAAACCGATACGCTGCCCGGCGGGTTTGGCCGCTGCTATGAAGCTACAGGTGCCCGCCGCCCCGCTCGAAGGAGTAACGCGATCGGCGTACGGAGGGATAGAAGGTCAATCCGACATTGAGCCGGGCGGTGGTGAAGGTGTAACTGTCTTCGGGGACCCGGACGCCCAGCTCACTGTCGCGGACGTCGTACATATACGCTCCGCTTACGCGCAGGCGGGTATCGATAGCCACGCGTTCGCTCAGGAACAACAACAAGCCCGGGGCCAGTCCCACGCCGGCTCCGCGGGCGTCAGCCCCTGGAAATGGTTCGGTCATGACATACTGACCCATGATTTCCAAAAAGGCTTTTACCTGCGCTCCGCCGCCACCAAAATAGTAGCGCGTGCCGAGTTCGTACTCCGCGATTGCGTATTCCTCCGCGAAGACCGACTCCGGCTTTTCCATGACCTGGATGCGGGAAGTCCCCAGAAAAAAGGTGGAAGCCGGGCTGATCCCGATGCCAAGTCGAAAGTCGTAGCCGTAACCGAGAACGGCATCGGCTACCGCCGTCTCTTCGTATTTGATGCCCGAAGCGCTTCCGTTGAAGTTGACGAACAGGCCCTTGGTGTTCTGGGCGGAAAGCAGGCTGGCCACCAGCAGCGCGGGCAGAAATAAATAAAAGGATTTCATGTTGGTTGTATAGGTGCTTCCTATCCAACGCACGACCGGTCCGCCTAGGGTCCCTTTAACATTTTTACCCGGCGGGAATGGCCACCGAGGTTTCGGTTCCCGTCAGGGTGAACACGGTAGGCAGGGCATCGGCCAGGTAGGGGGAAAGGTCGAATTGGTAGGTTTCCTCCATGATGGCCTGGCAAGTCATTTCGTTCTCCCCTACCCCGTCGTCGAATACGAGCAGGGCATCAGTTTGGGTTGGGCTGCTCTCGGCTACGGCTCCGGAAGTGTGCAGTGCCACCCGCCAGGCTTGGCTGCTGCAGCCCGTTGCGGAAATGGTCACCGATAGGCACAAGCCGTCGACCTCGGCGTTCACCACCTGGTAGTCATCGGACGTAAGCCGGGGCATGGGGTCGCGCACCTGGATGAGGGCGCCGCAGTCAGACACGGTAGTTTCGGCGGGCGATTCCGTATCCGTATTGCAACCGGCCGAACGGACCAGCGCAACCAGCAAAAGAGAGAACACACTAATTTTCATGGGCTAAAACATGGTTACTTTTCCACCGAACGGGAAAGATGGCGGAATGCTTGATGGATGTCCCGAAGTTTTCCAATTGTACCGCCGTGATCACTGAATGCTGACCCGGACCTGACTGGCCCGCCCCGCACGGTAGTGGATCACCAAACGGTAGATACCGGCGGGAATACCCGTGACCGGGAACTCGCCGGCGTCACCCGATACGCTGCGCCGGCGCAGCGGACGCCCGGCCAGGTCGTATAAGGTGAGGGTCTCCATCGCTTCCGAAGCATGTATTCGCAACCGATCGTGGACGGGATTGGGAAAGACTGCTGCCGCGGGAGCGGGCGCCGGTTCCGCTAGCGCGGTGGAAGTTTTAGGCAAAACGGAGTTGATCCGCTTCCATATCTCATTGTTGAAGTCCGCGCCGACGTACTCCCCTCCCCCAACGAAGGGCTCCTCTCCTACGCGCACCCAAACCAGTCCGCGGCTTGGGGTAACGTTGATGAACTGCCCGTTGGCCCCGGCGGCGAAGTAGGTATCGGCCGGCGCATCGGGTAAGGCGGAGCCGTCGAAAACTTCCCGGGCGCCGTTGAGCATATAACTGTCTTGGCCATTGAGCCAGGTTAGCAGGCCATACGATTGGTTCAGCTCCTGGGAGGGCGTCGTCATACGGGTATAATAATCCGCGGGAATCACCTGGCGCCCGTCCCATGCCCCGCCGTTCAGCAGCAGGAGTCCGAAGCGCGCCATGGAGCGGGCGGTACTGACGTACACCCGGTTGTAGCGACCGAGCGGAACGTAGGCTCCGACCAGGCCGGTCGTTGCCCGAAAGTGATCCCGGATAAACCGGGTAGGCGTGTGACCGGTAGCCGCTTCCAGCACGTCGTGCAGGAGGGTGCAAGGAGCGTTATAATAGGCCCAGCGGGTGCCGGGCTCGGCCAGGCAGGAGAGACATTCGGGTTCGGTGCAAAAGAAATCGCCCTTGTCGTCCAAGCCCGTGGTCATGCGCAGATGGTCGAGTACCGTAATGGTGGCTTCCTCCTCCGCCGTGCAACTTGTCCATCCGTTTCCGAGGTACGTACGGGAGCTTTCGTTCAGATTGAGGTGCCCCTCCGCTTCCGCTATGCCGAATGCGGCGGAAAGCAGCGTCTTACCGGCACTGGCCCAGTAGTGCAGACTGTCCGGGCCAAAACCGTTCATATAGTGCTCGAGGACGATTTCACCGTCCTCGAGCAGCAGAAAAGCTTTGGAATTTGCCGCTTCCAGGTAGGTGTAGAGATGCTCGATGGCCGCGGCATCGTAGCCGAGCTCCGCGGCGGATCGTTCCTGCCATTCCTCTCCCGTGGTCTGTGGGAAGTAGCGTTGCTGAGCGGCTACACCGTGGGCCAGCAGCAAGAGACAGAGGGTCTTCAGCGCGAAGCGAATCATGTGCAACTAACGACGATTGCATGTCAAAACGTATTGTTTGCCTCGGCCATGTGCCTGGGGCCACTACCATCTTATTCAATCAGGAGCGTTGTGTCCAGGCCGATCAGGGTAAATTGGGTAGGCAATACACCGTCGTGGAGGTAGGGCTCCAGATCGAAGGCGAAATCCGCTTCGACCAGGGCCTCGCAGGTGACGTTACCCGCCGGCACCCCATCGTCGAAAATCAGGCGGGCCGACGTCTGGGTCGGTAGGCTTTCCTTCACCTCCCCCCGGGTCAGGAGGTCCATACGGAACTGAGTGGAGCTGCAGCCCGTAGCCTGGATACGGACCGACAGGCAACGATCGTCGACCCGAAGATCGAGCAGACCGTATGTGTCCGTTTCGATCTCGACCAGCGCGTCCACGATCTGGATGGGAGATCCGCAAGTGGGGCGATAGTCAAAGGAGTCGTCCTCATCGGTCGAGCACCCGCTGACCGCAGCCAGCGCAAGAAGAAGCAAGGGTAAAAGGCGCATACTCATCAAAGTTTATTGATAAGCAGGAAGACGCTAGCGCCGGCCCAGAACGTTTGTGATGGAAATCCTAAAGGCTATCTAAAATTCCACGTTGCCGCTGCCCGAAGTTCAGCGCTTCCATCAGCGTAGCGCTCATCACCTCTTCCAGGTTTCCGTAGGCCGCGGCGTAGTCTTCCTGGCTGCGGCGGACGACCTCCTGGGCCTCGGCCCGATTGTAGGTATGCGTGATCTCGCACTTCATATCGGTACCCGGAAGTTGCTTATAGGTTAGGAAGTAGTGGCGCAGGCGGTTGAGGATGGGTTGCGGAATGTCGTCGATATCATTCCAGCTACCGTATACTTCATCGTTGTCGAGTACGGCGATGATCTTATCGTCGGCCTCGCCACCGTCCAGCATGCGAAAGCCGCCAATGGGCTTCGCCTTCACGATGATGTTACCGTGGGTGACCTCGCGCTCGGTAAGCACGCAGATGTCGAGCGGGTCGTCATCGCCGTGGATATCCTTACGTTCGGTCTGTGCCATACAGTAATCGGCTACCCGCTCCTTGCAGTAGGTCTGGGGGATAAAGCCGTACATAGCCGGTACGATGTTAGAGAACTTCTGCGGACGGTCGATGATGAGGTAGCCTGACTTCTTATCTACTTCGTACTTCACGGTGTCCGAGGGAATGACCTCGATGAAGGCACTCACCACGTCCGGTGCGCGGCTACCGATATCGATCCCGTGCCAGGGATGGCTCTTGTAGCGCAGACCAATCAGTTTCCAAAGTTTATCGTAGGCTTCGTTGCCCATAGGGTTATTCTTTTGTAGGGAGTGTATAGCACAAAGGTACGCGCTAAAGGCGCATCGGGTTCTCTTGGTTTAGAACGCAACATCGAATTTCGTGTTGCAGATGACCTCCTTTACCTTTTTATATGGCGAGGGGGCCGGTCTTATATCCCGGGCTGCGGAATATAATTCGGCAAAGCACCCATCGGCGAGCAGTTTACCGGCCGCCACGGCATCGGGGTGCCGGAGAATTGCGTTTTCCGCGACGGCCAACGCGGTAGGTGAAATTAACGTTAAACTATTGGCCTCCGGTAACCGAGAGCACCCTACGTCGTCTTCTTCCTGAACCCTCGCTCCATGCGCGCCCTCCTTTCCCTGCTGTTCGTGTTGTTCGTCGTGGCCCTCCCAGCCCAGGCGGACACCCTGCTACAAGCCTACCACTGGCAGGAAGAAGGCACCGACCGCCGGCTTCTGCTCACCCCCGACGGTACCTTTCAGCTCGACTACGGGCCCGATGCCGCTAAGGCGCGCTACCTGATGGGCCGCTACCGGACGGATTCCACCGGCCGCGCCCTCACGCTATCCGTGGACTACTTCCTCGGCAAGTCGCGACTGCACCCACGCTACCGCGACGGGCAGGACTTTCACCTGGTTTACGACATCATCAAGGTCACTGAACACCGCCTCGTGCTGCTGGACGTGGCTACCGACGACCTGCAGGCCTTCCTGGCTTCTCCCCTGCTGAAGGAGGACGACCCGGCGCGGCGGCGGGTACCGAAACCTCAGATCAAGGACTGGGAACTGCCGGAGGGCTGGGGCGGGTAAGAGCGGGGACGGCTCACTTTCCGTCCTCCGTAAAGGGCCGCAAATGAAACAGCTGCCCGTTTTCCGCATCCGTCAGTACATATAGCGTACCGTCGGGAGCCTGAGCTACTTCCCGCACGCGACCACCGATGGGGATCCGCTCCAACTCCTCGGCCGTATCGCCGTCCACCGCTACGCGGATGATGCCGCCGGCGGTCAGTCCTCCGATCAGGGCATTGCCCTGCCAGGCTTCGTAGATAGCACCGGTGTAGAACACCATGCCCGAGGGGGAGATCGTCGGCGACCAGTGGATGGCCGCGTCCGTGAATTCCGGGCGGGTCGTCGGGTCGGGAATTTTGGTATTGTCGTAATTGTCGCCCCAGCTCACGACCGGCCAGCCGTAGTTCTTTCCGGCCATCACCTGGTTCAGTTCGTCGCCGCCCATCGGGCCCATTTCGGTGACCCAGAGGATACCGGTGGCGGGGTTGATGGCCGCCGCCTGGATGTTGCGGTGGCCGTAGGAGTAAATCTCGGGCTTGGAGTCACTGGCTTCAGCGAAGGGGTTATCGTCGGGGATCGTGCCGTCACGGTGTAAGCGGACGATGGTGCCGAGGTGATTGGTCAGGTCCTGGGCGGGGTCGAACTGGTAGCGTTCGCCCATGGTGAAGTAGAGCATGTCCTCGCCGGTGAATTCGATCCGTCCTCCGAAATGCTTGCCCCCCTTTAGTTTGTACTCCTGCACGAAGAGCGTTTCAAAGTCCTCGATCCGGTCGTCTACCCAGCGTCCACGACCGAAAGCGGTCGAGGCGAGCGAATCCTCCCCCATCTGCGCGTACGACAGGTAGATGTATCCATTGTCGGCGAAGTCGGGATCGAGCGCCACGTCCAGCAATCCACCCTGGTCGACATTATAGACCTCCGGGGTACCCTCAACGGGGGCCGACAGCGTGGAATCAGCGGCGACTATCCGCAAGCGTCCCGGCCGTTCGGTAACCAGCATCCGGCCGTCGGGTAAAAAGGCCAGGGCCCAGGGGTGCTCGAGGCTATCGACGATCGGGACGATTTTTATTGCGCCGGCCTCCGTCAGGGCCTGCCCCTTCTGGGCGGTCAGCGTATGGGTGACCAGCAAGCACACCGCGGTGAGCAAACAGGCTTTGGCGGCGGAGCGCAGGTATAAAGTGTTCATCGTGTTTGTTTGGTACCTTAAGTTCATCCGGCATTTTCAGTTCACCGATTCGCTGCCTTTCACATAACCGGTCGCCAGTCTTAGGGCGGGAAGTGACATTCGGCCAAAGTTCCTTACTTAGCGGAATGATTGAGCGGAGTTGGTCGTTCCTGTGCTGTTTCCTGTTTGGCAACCTGCTGTTCTCCCAGCGCTCCGTCGCCATAACGATCGACGATGTCCCGAATACCCGGCTCTTTGCCCGGGACGGATACCACTCCCGCCTGCTGGACAGCCTGGACGCGCTAGCCATCCCCGTGGCCGTCTTCATCAACGAGGGCCTGATCTACCGCACCGATTCGGTGACCGCCAACTTCGGGTTGCTGCGCGACTGGGCCGTCCGCGACTCCGTGACGCTCGGCAACCACGGCTTTCAGCACGCCCGCTACTCCGCCACCGGCTTCGATGGCTACGTCCGGGAGGTACGCCGGGGCGAGGCGATCACCCGAGAGCTGGCCGCGGTCTACGGTAAGGAGCTCCGGTACTTCCGCTTTCCCTATAACGACCTCGGGGCGGACTCCCTGCAGCACCGGCAAATCGCGGACTTTCTCGCGGACGAAGGCTACGCCATCGCCCCGTTCACCGTCGAGAGTTCCGACTGGATGTACGATGCCGTGTACGAGGAGCTCCTGGCGCGCGGAGAACCCGCGGCGGCCCGGGAGATCGGCCGGGCCTACGTGGAGAAAACGCTGGCGTACTTCGCCTACTTCGAGGGTCTGGCCCACAAGGATTACGGACGGCCGATCCGGCATATCTACCTCTGCCACGACAACCGCCTGAACGCCGACTTCCTGCCCCGGATCGTCCGGGAGCTCAGGGCCCGGAATTACCGCTGTATTAGCCTACCGGATGCCCTGGCTGACCCGGTGTACGACCGCTCGGATCGCTACTACCAGAAATGGGGAGTTTCCTGGGTCTACCGCTGGATGACGGATCCGGAAGCCCGCGGGCAGCGGATGCGCGGCGAACCTTCTACGCAGGATATCCTCGAACGCTACGAACGCCTTGCGGGCGAATAGGCCTACACCGTCGGCGTATCCAGTTCCGCCAGGGAAGCCTCGATTTCGGCGCTGGTGAGTTCGTGCGACTGGATCTTACCGGCGAAGTAGTCCTCGTAGGCTTTCATGTCGAAATTGCCATGTCCGCAGAGGTTGATGAGGATGACCTCGCTCTTGCCCTCGCGTTTGCAGCGTTCCGCTTCGTTGATGGCGGTCGCGATACCGTGGGTAGCCTCCGGGGCGGGGATGATGCCCTCCGCCCGCGCGAACGTGATGCCGGCCTGGAAGACTTCCAGGTTGTCGTGGGATACGGCCTCGATCAAGTTGTCCTTCAGGAGCTGACTGACCACGACCCCGGCGCCGTGGTAGCGCAGCCCACCGGCGTGGATAGGGGCGGGTACGAAGTTGTGGCCCAGGGTGTACATCGGCAGCAACGGGGTCATCCCCACGGTGTCGCCGAAGTCATAGCGAAATTGGCCGCGGGTCAGCTTCGGGCAGCTTGCCGGTTCGCTGGCGACGCAGCGGATCTTCTTTCCCTCGGTCATATTTAACCGCAGGAAAGGAAAGGCGATACCCGCGAAGTTGGAACCTCCACCGAAGGGGGCGATGACGACGTCGGGTAGCTCTCCCGCTTTCTCCATCTGTAGCAGCGACTCCTGGCCGATGATGGTCTGGTGGAGCAGTACGTGGTTGAGTACGCTGCCCAGGGCGTACTTCGTATCGGGGTCGGTGGCCGCCCGCTCCACGGCTTCGCTGATGGCGATGCCGAGGGAGCCGGTCGTATTCGGATCCTTGGCCAACACCTTGCGGCCCGCTTCCGTCCGATCGGAGGGGGACGGATACACCTTGGCGCCCCACGTATTCATCATCACCTTCCGGTAGGGTTTGTGCTCGTAGCTGAGCCGGACCATGTATACCTCACACTCTAGGTTGAAGTGCTGGCAGGCGAAGCTCAGGGCGGAGCCCCACTGTCCGGCACCGGTCTCGGTGGTGATGCGCTTCACGCCGGCCTGCTTATTGTAGTAGGCCTGCGCGACGGCGGTATTGGGCTTGTGGGAGCCGCTGGGGCTTACCCCTTCGTACTTGTAGTAGATGCGTGCCGGCGTATCCAGCGCCTTTTCCAGTCCGTGGGCCCGGTACATCGGCGTTGGTCGCCATAGCGAGTAAATGTTGCGGACTTCGTCGGGAATGTCGATCCAGCGCTCGGTGCTCACTTCCTGCTTAATCAGCTCCTCGGGAAAGAGCGGGGCGAGGGCATCGGGGCCGATCGGTTCGCGGGTACCCGGGTGCAGGGGCGGCAGCGGCTTATTGGGCATGTCGGCCACGATGTTGTACCACTTGTCGGGGATCTCGGATTCGGAGAGCGTGATTTTGCGTTGTTGCACGGTAGATTATTTTCTTGTCGCGACCAAGAATACAAAAAACCGCAAATGTTTCCTGTTGATAATCCATCCCGCCCCGAAACGGAAAAGCATGTTGGAGGCGTATATGTGCATATCGCTCGATCCTCCGATCCGATGCCGAACGGGGAAATCAGCCGAGATCCCTTACCTGATGAGCGCTAACGTACCGCTTAGTGTTTTTACCGTGCCATCCAGGAACTCCACTTCAGCCACCCATAGGTACATGCCCGGAGGAGCGGGCCTGCCTTCCAGCTCGCCGTTCCAGCCGTGGTCCGCGGCGGTCGCAGCAGGAAAGTCGCGGGCGACAAACTGCAGCCCCCCCCACCGATCGTAGATCGACATTTGACGGACGATTCTCAGAGACTTACCGGAATACAGGATTACTTCGTCGTTGTATCCGTCACGGTTAGGAGAAAAGGCAGTGGGTACGTAAACATTGTAAACCGGGATTACGGTTACCCGCGTCGAATCACTGGCCAAGCAACCGCCGGGAGCAATCGCCGTAATACGATAGGTGGTTGACGCCAGCGGTTGTACGGTAATCCGCGCACAGGTTGCGCAATTACCGAAATCCACCGGAGACCACCGGTACTGGCTACCCACTTGATCGGGAACGGAAAGGATTATTTGTTCTCCAAGCATCACCCGAGCATTATCGGGGAAAATGGAGACGGAAGGCCGTACGGGAGCAGTTATTTCAAGCAACGTGTCGACGGGGCATCCGTTGGCGTCTTTCGCCACGAGGCGATACGTTCCGGTTGCCAAAGCGGAATAATGCTGCGCGGATACGACGGTGCTATCATGAAACAAGGTGAAGGTGGAGGCGCCCGTACCCCCGCTTATCTCCGGGGGGAATACCTGGCCGGTTCCGGACCGCTCGCACGCCTCATTAACCGTAGTCACGGATAACCTAAGGGGCGGTGGGGGCGTCAGTACCGCGGCAGTGGTTGCCGTACACCCGTTTCCGTCCGTAACGGTGACCGTGTAGGCACCGGCAGACAAATTGGAGGCAGTAGGTCCGCTGTCGTTCGTACCGGACCAGGCGAACGTGAAGGGAGGGCTACCGCCGGAGACGGTAAGCGAAATCCGCCCGTCCTGACTATCATGGCAGGAGATATCCCTTCCGTGGTAGTCCCGTAGGACCGGGAGCAGCCCGATCGGCGACGGTCGTTCTATTTCCGTTGTAAAATAGACCGCGCGACCGAGCGTGTCCCTGACTTCGATAGAATAGGTGCCCGCGGGGAGCTCGGCAAGGACGACCGCCCCGCGGGAAAAAATTCTTCCCTTCCCGGAAGGGCCACCGCCCAGGCGGTGAAAATTGTATCGATAGGGCGGACTGCCGGAAGTTAGATGGAAGCGGATGCTCCCGTCCATTTCCGGATAGCAGCTAACGTCCGTAGCGACCAAAGCTCCCTGTAACAAACAGCCCTCCAAGGCCAGTTGCACCACGACGGTGCTGTCGCAGCCGATACTATTAGCTAGCGGGAAGGCATAGGTCCCGGCCTCCGAAATAGAATGCTCTAAAAAACGTAGCGTATCGCCCTCACAAATGGTTACCTCCAACACCGTCGTATCGGGAGTACGGTTCGTTAATTGAATATGGACAAGACTGTCGCAGCCGAACCGATCGAACAGGGAGAGGGAATAGTTACCCGGCCTACACAGCGTAGTATCCGACGTGATGTAGCACTCCCCCGGGCAAAGAGAGGCGTCGATATATGTGGACTGCGGCGGGCGTACCGTGATCCGGTAGCAGGTCGTTGGCGCCTTACTGCAGCTGTTATTTCCTCCTATACAGATTTCATATTCGCCGGGCTGATCGTAAGCTACCGTAGCGAAGGCGGACCCGGATATGGTATCTCCGTTAAGCGTATAGATGTAATCCGTGGCTGGTTCCGGATTGATTATGGCGTAATCGACAATCTCCCCCAGGCAGGGATCGTAGATATTATCCAACATAAATCCGGTAAGCTGGGGTACTTCCGTAGACCCCTCCAGCACTTCTATGAGGTAGACACAGTTCACACCCGTCCCGGAGCCGATTTCAAAGTAATAGACCTTTCCGACCGTGAGGTTGCCGGCACTGAATTCTTTTTCGGAGCCGGGGTCGATCCACTGCGGGCTGCTTGGCCCCGATTCGGTGTCACACTCGGTAAGCGGTTGTAGGACGGATCCAAATACCGTATCCGTACAAGTTCCCTCGTCCGCGTATATGACGAAACTGGTTGGGTTCGACGTGCCGTTGTTGGATTCCGGACAACTTTGGATAGATACCCGCACCCTCAACGATGAGGACATAGCGACGAAGGCATAAGTATCTCCGATACCCGATGTGCAGCCCGATATTCCTTCGCTAAAACTATTGTCTTTATTGACGGTCGACGTAAATCCGTTAATATCGCAAAGCAAACAGGCATCGGTGCACAGTGACGCCGACGGAGCTCCATCCAGACAGACGACCTGCCCTACTGCGTTTACCCAGCTGAAACAACAAATTATTGCCAACAGAAATTTCATATTCCCTGGGCTGAATGAATAGAGGCATCCGGCAGCGTTGCGCACCGGATGCCCCTGGATCAAGCGAATATAAGTTGCGATCACCTTGGGTCAAAGCAAGAAATCGACGCCGCCTATCGGTTAATTGGTGAAAAATAGGGAGGTGAGAAAAGGCTATTTGCCCTCGTGGTCGTCGGCCGCCCCACCGGATTAAAAATGGTGCGGAAACTACAGGGAGTTCCGCCGGTATTCTGGCTTGCCCCCTGGCTGCTTGAGCTATCGAAGGCGCAGCCACGGTTGCCGAGATTGGTCATACCGAGACACCAGATTATGGGCGTAAATAATGTATTCGTTCCCGGTGGATGGCAGCAGCGGCGGCTACCTTTTTGGCATTGGTGGAAGGCGGCAGTGGCGTACCGGACGTACGGGCCACGATATTATACTACTCGTTGGAATCTCGAATTCGAAGAGGGTGTACATGTCTTACGGCGCCGGGAGGGGGATTATTCGGGAAGACCGAGCATACAGCATCCTGCCAAACCCCGCCCAAAAAAGAAAAGCCTCTCCCCCAATCGGGGGGAGAGGCGTAGCGGAACACGGCCGATTTGACCTTTTCCGCGCATTACAATTCACTCACTAATTCTTATTCTTCTTTTTCGTATCCTTTTTCTTGCTGGTCGCACCGCCGCGGGCACCCCGACGTCCGCCACCACCGGCGGGAGCGGCACCGCCGCCACCGTCGTCATCGCCGCCGCCCATCAGGTCATCGTTGGTTACGGAGCGGGTCTTGCGCTGCGTGCGTTCGGCTTCCAGTTCACCGAATTTGTAGCTGAAGGTGACCTTCACGTTCCGGTTGAGCAGGACGTCCTCCCGTATCTGCGTGAAGTTGGGTGTTTCCAGTTCGCTGCGGATGGTCCAACCCCGGCCGGCGAAGTTTTCGGCGGAGAGACCGATCGTACCGCGGCCCTCGTTGAATTCCTTGCTGACCCCCAGGGCGTAGAGACCGAAGCCTCCGCGGAAGCCCTGCAGTTGCACGTTACGGCCCCGCATGAAGGTAAAGGCTTGGGCGCTCCAGCCGTTATTCATCTTCAGCTGACTCATCAGTCGGCCGCCGTAGTTGAAGCCGGAGTTGGTTTGGGTAACGGATATGCCGTCCACTCCCGTGACCTGTCCTTCCAGCTGGGCGTAGTCGACGTCAAACCCGCCGTTGACGGTCCACCGGTTGGTGAGGTAGAGGTTGATGAAGACGTTGACACCGATAGCCTGTTCCCTACCGATGTTTTCATAGGTGGTCAACAGGACGCCGTCGAGGCTGTCGATCGGCGTGCGGACCTCGTTGATGGCATTGTCCGTGTTCCGGCCGAAGAGCGACAGGTTGAGGTAGGTCTTGCCGATCATGTTGCTGTAGCCCAGCTCGAAGTTGTCGGTTAGCTCGGGGCTCAGCAGCGGGTTACCGACCTCGATGTTCTGGGTATTCTGCAGGTTGACGTTGGGGTTCAGCTGACGCAGCCAGGGACGTTGGATGCGACGGCTATAGCCGGCCTTAACGGTCGTGGTTTCGCCCAGTCGCTTCGAGAAGTTGACGCTCGGTACGAGGTTGTTGTAGTCGGGTATTTCGATGGCCTCGTTGTTCTGGGTAGCCTCGATCATGGTCTGCTCGTAGCGCAGGCCGGCCTTAATGGTCATGTCACCGGGCAGGCTCAGGGTGTAGGCACCGTAGGCGGCGGCGATGTCCTGGCTATAGTCCAGCGTACCGGCCGGATTGAAGGGGTCGCGAGTGAAAGCACCCGTACCCTCGGAGCTGAGGTAGCTGAAGTCGCTGTTCACCTGCCGCAGGATACCCTTGGCACCTGCTTCGATGATCTGGGTTTCGCCGATGGGGTGTACGTAGTCCGTCTGGAGGGTGATCTCCTGGTTGTTGTTGTCGTTCAGGTTCTGCAGGCGGCTCAGGACCGTTTCCTGCGCATCCAGGTTGCTGGACGTAAAATTGCTGTTCTCGTCCGTGGTACTGTACAGGGTAGAGATGCTCAGTTCGCGACCGGGCTTGATGACGTACAGGTAATCGAGGTTCATGTCGATGCTGTTACCCCCGCTTTCGCTCTGGATATCGCGCAGGAAGGTAGAGATCGGGGTTTCGTCGGCGTAGACGCTGGTGGTTTGCAGCTGATCGCGGTCGAAGTTCCGGATGCCGAAACGGACGCCGCCGGAGAGAAACATATTCTCGGTGAGGTCGTAATCCAGGCCGAGGTTGTAGCGACCGAAGAGGCCGTTGTCGTTGCCTTCACCGTACTGTTCGCTGCGGCTGTCGGCAAATTGCTGGAGCATGGAGCTCTCCGATTTGTTGTAGAAGGCCCGGCCGAACCCGCCCAGGGTCACCCCGAATTTACCCCGGCGGTAGCTGCCGTTGAGTCCGAGGTTAGAGCCCCGGATGCCGACGCCGGTATCCACGTTCAGGAAGTAGCCGGAGAGGTTATTCTTCTTGGTGATGATGTTGATGATACCGCCCGATCCTTCGGCGTCGTACTTCGCCGAGGGGCTGGTAATGACCTCCACGCTCTTGATCTGGTCGGCGGGAATCATCTTCATGGCATCGGCCACGCTGCTGGCAATGATGGTCGAGGGCTTGTTATTGATCAGCACCCGGATGTTCTGGTTGCCGCGCACGCTGACGTTTCCGTCCAGGTCGACCTGGAGAAGCGGTACCCGGCGCAGGACGTCGCTGGCGTCTCCACCCTTACTCAGTTGATCCTGTTCGGCGTTGTAGACCAGGCGGTCGACCTTCTCCTCGATCAGCGAACGCTGCCCGGTGACGGTGACCTCTTCCAGCAGTTCGGCGGAAGCTCCTAGGGTAACGGTGCCCAGCGCGGTGGCTTTCCCACCGTCCACGACCACGTCCGCTACGGAAACCTTTTCGTAGCCCAGAAAGGTAATATCTACCCGGTAGGTACCGTCCGCGACGTCGGTTACCGTGAACTGACCGTTTTCATCACTAAGGGTTCCGTTCACGAGTTCCTCGGCGGCGTTATACAGACTGACGGTGGCATACCCCACCGGCGTGTTGTCCATACCATCGACGATTGTACCGGTAATGGACCCGGCGGAGGGATCATTCGCAAGGGCGTCCGTATAAAGGCCCGTTGCTTCCGTTCGCCCAGCCAGACCTTCGGCCCGGAGTAAGGACGCCGGAAGCAACAGGGCGACACACATCACAAACAAGGAATTAATATAGATTTTCATTGGGGGGGGTTATGCACGCAAAGGAAGGGTGTACCTACACGCGGTATGGGACGATTCGACAATCCGGCATTTTGGCTCTACGATTTTGGGGTGTACCTGGTACTGGTGCGGCCGGACTCGATGATTGGGTGTTTTGGGTCTATGGTTTGCCCCGGCACAGCCGTGGGTCGCTGCGAGGGATCCCGCACCCTCGCAGGTCGCCTACTCCGTACGGCCACACTCCGAGGTGCTACGCTTGTCCAGGAAAGGGAAAAATTTCAGGACCTCGGAGCGTGCTTGCACCTCCGAGTGTCCGGGGCGGGGAGCACTCACGGTTTATCCCGCACCCTCGCAGGTCGCCTACTCCGTACGGCCACACTCCGAGGTGCTACGCTTGCCCAGGAAGGGGAAAAATTCCAGGACCTCGGAGCGTGCTTGCACGGCCGAGTGTCCGGGGCGGGGAGCACTTACGGTTTATCCCGCACCCTCGCAGGTCGCCTACTCCGTACGGCCACACTCCGAGGTGCTACGCTTGTCCAGGAAGGAGAAATTTCAGGACCTCGGAGCGTGCTTGCCCCTCCGAGTGTCCGGGGCGGGGAGCACTCACGGTTTATCCTACACCCTCCCAGGTCGCCTACTCCGTACGGCCACACTCCGAGGTGCTACGCTTGTCCACGAAGGGGAAAAATTCCAGGACCTCGGAGCGTGCTTGCACCTCCGAGTGTCCGGGGCGACCTTACTGGCGCACCCACTCCGCCACCCCCGGCCGCAAAATGCCCGATAATTCCGCATACGGCAGGTCCAGCGCGATCTCCCCGGAGGCATAGGGGCCGATGGCGTAGGGGTCGTACAGGAAGCGGACCCCGTCGGGCAAGGGGGCCACGTTGCGGGTGACGGGTATGGAATCTCCGAAAATCCGCTCCGGATCTTCCATGGCCTTGGCCATCAGCAACTCACGCAGCCTATCCTCCACGCCGGCGGGGAAGAAGTCGTCGTAAGTCAGCAGGGCGGGCGGCTCCACGGAGAAGGGCAGCAGGGTCGTGAAATGCATGCCGTGTGCGCCCCCGGTATACTCATAGTACAGGTGAGCCAGTACGATCAGGCTATCGCCGCGGAACAGCACTTCGGTGCGTTCATCCTGTTCGCGGCTGAAACTCTGGGGTGCTTCCTGCAACCACTCTTCCTGGATATCCTGCTCGGTGTAATCGGCAAAGAGGGGATTGACGTACGCTCGCACGGCCGTATCCAGGGGGAGGTTATCCGAAGCCACGAAGCCGAAGAGCCGCGCGCTGAGGGTATCGTTGATGACCCGGCGCAGTGCTTCCGATCCCCCCTGCGCCCGCAGGGTTTGCAAGTGGTAAGTAAAGAACGGGCCGTGATCGCGTAGCGCCGTGCTGTCATCGTAGCGGTAGTCCTCGAAGCTTAAGGGGTCCGTGGGGGGGACGGCTACGGGAAAGGAATCGGTGTCGGAGGTGATGTCCGCATCGTTGCTACAGGCGGCCAGCAGTAGCAGGAGACAGCAGGATATTAGGTGACGCATACTCTATCAATTGGGCGCAAGTTAGCCCATCACGGATTGGGCAGCACCGTGATCGAATGCACCCGGTCCAAATAGATGATGCCGTCGAAGGCACGGCCCACGTCTTCCACCCGGATCGATTCGCCGTAGTACTGCGCACCGGCACCGGACATGATACGTAGCGGCGCGTTCAGGTAAGCGGCCAGAGAGGTATCGAGCCGGGCCCGCCGGAGGTTCAGAAAGGTGTAGGGCGCACCCCCCGCGGCCAGACAGGCGGTGAAGGTGTCCGGATCGAGTTCAAAGTCCACGATTTGCCACGACCATCCCTCGTTTTTGGGGGCCAGCGCCCGGAAGGAGCCGTTGCCGAAGTCGGTCGCCAGGTTATAGTAGGCTTTCCCCATTCGTTTGCGCAGCTGGTGTCCGGCTACGTCCACCTGCCCGTTGCTGACCCAGTCGCCGGCGTGGGCGTTGTGGGCCCAGTATAACAGCCGGACGTCTTTGGAACCGTCGTGCAGGGGTCGAAGCACGTTTTCCGCCATGTAGAGATCCCGCAGGTCACTTTTATGCCGCTCCTTCGGCTGGTTGATCGTAAGCACGAACTGGCCGATCACCTCCGCGTGGTGCAGCATCCGTTCGTAGGTTTCCCGTGACCCGGCCCGTTCGAGTTCTTCCCCGTGGAGGATCAGGTAGTCCTGGATGGCCCGGTAATTGTCGAACAGGGCCGTTCTTTCCTCGGGGCTGAAGCTGTTCCAGATATGCTTGTCGTACGGGGCTACCCCCACTTCGTGCCCCAGTTCGGCAAAGTAGTCCCGCAGCAGTTGGGCATCGGCCTGCACGAACTGCATTTCGCTGCCGTACAGGTGAATACGCGCCTGCGGATGCTCCCGGTTGTACTCTCGCATCCACTCCAGCAGCTTAACGAACTCCTCGGTCCGGTAGCGCCAGCTGCTGTTGACCTCCTCGAGGAGGAAGTCGCGGTCGTCCCGCTTCCCCTGCACGTAATCGTCGAGGTAGACCCCCTCCCCCACCATGGTTTCCAGTACGATGCCCGTGAATCCGTGGCGCTCGACCAGGTACTTCAGCAGCTCCTGCGCCAGCAGGGTGAACTCCGCCGTGCCGTGGGTATCCTCCCCGTAGCCCACGATATTGACGCTATCGAGTTGATTATCCAGGAAAGTAAACTGCGCGGCCTCGATGGCCGAAAAGTTCGTCGTGTAGTTACCCAATTGAGGAGGACACTGGGCGGCGGTGCGCAGGTAAAATGCCAGTCCAAAAAAAGGTATCAGCCAAAGTTTCCGCATACCCAAAGATAGCCCCGGCGTAACGCTCCCCGAAGGGACCGTATAAATAGTAAAACCATTTATGGCCCGCTTCCTCACCTTGCTTGCCCTGCTCTACTTCACGCCGTCCCTGTTTGCCCAGCGGGCGGAAGTATTCGCGCTGGAAATCGGTCGGGCCAAATACGCCTCTTTCTCCAAGATCGGCACGCATCTGTTCATTTGGGTCGATACGCCCGAAACGATGGTCGCCCTGGATCCGGCCTCCCCGATAACGCTACAGGCGGCACCGTCGAATATCGACCTGATTGCCGTCGCCGAGCAGCGGAAGCGCGACTACGACGAGGAAACCAACCGCCTGGCTTTACAGGGAAGGATGCGCTTCGATACGCGGATGCAGAAAGCCGTCACGTATTCCTCCTCCCCGGCCCGGGACACCAGCGGCTTCACCTTTGAAATCGATCTCGTCAGCCCACCTCCTGCCGGTACGCGGACACTGCATCTGGGCGGTACCCTAACGTATACCGTCGCCACCACCGATACCGTCAGCCTGACCTTTCCCGTAGAAAATCTTTACACCACGGCCGAAGACAGGCAGCCCGTCACGGTCGAGAACGTATCGGTCCACTTTGCCCGTACCGGCGCTACCTATTACGGCGACCAGCAGGAATACCGGGTATCCCTTGCCGACCACGACCCGGTAGCCTTCGTCATAAACGGCGAGGAACAGCCGGGACTGACCGTCCCCGAAGCAACCGCCCGCGAACCGATCGAACTCACCATCAAGGCGGTGAAGACCGAAACCCGGCAACTTCCCCTGGACCTGGAAGTAACCCTCGGCCTGTAATCGGGTACGGCAGCGACCGGATTGGCGGTAAGCTGCTATCTTCAGCGGGCCTACACCTGATCCCCCACATGCCCAACCCCCACCCGAACGATAAACCCAGCGACCACCTGGCAGGACTTAGTCCCCGGCAGGTCCACCAGTTGGTCCACCGGTTCGCGGAGCCCGGAAGCGTGGTGCGCATCAATCCGCAGGCCGACGTATCCCGTAACCGCCTACCCCTGGTGTGGTTGGTGCGCAACTTACTCGACCGGCTCGCCGAGAAAGAGATTCCCCTTACGCAAAAAGGCAATCTGCCGGGTCAACTGGTCAAATCCTGGTACGCCGACGGCCTGCTGCCCGACGACGCCATTGAAAACGGAATTACCAAGCTCACGGGGGAGGACGACTACGCACCCGCCCAGGTGGCCAAGCACCTGCCCCTCCTCCTCGGCTGGACGAAAAAGCGCCACAACAAGCTGAGCCTGACGGTGCGTGGAAATAAAGCCCGTAAGCTTGCGGATCACCTCTTCTTCGAAGACATCTTCTGCTGCCACCTCAGAAAATTCAATCTGGGATGGTCCGACGGATACAATGAGTCCCATACGCTGCAGCAGTCCTTCGGCTTCCTGGCCTACCTGCTGCTCACCTTCGGTGCGGAAAATCGGTTGTCCTCGTTTTACTGCGATGCCATGCAACGCGCATTCCCCCGCCTGGAGACCGAATTTCCCGGCGACCAGCTACACCGGGCGTTTACCATTCGCTTGCTGGAGAGATTTCTGGCTTACCACGGACTGGTGGAAAGGGGCGACGCGGATAATTATTACGGAAAACCCTACCCGGTACGTCCCACCCCAGCCTTCTATGAGCTCTTTCGATTGACCCCGTCACCCCCGCCCAACGCAGTCGAGGGAGACGATAGCTTCGAACGGCAGTTGCGCACCGCTCTCTTCGACGCCGAAATGGGGAGCCAGTCCTATACCTCCGAGGATTTACCCCTGGAAATGCTGGAAGGATTTCAGGAGCAGATCCGCCTATTTGAAGAACGGGAGGCGGCCGGTGACGCCGTACCCCTCCGCATATTACTCGGGGATCTGCCCATCGTGCCCCCGCGTGATATACCTGACGAAGCGACCTTTCGCCGGGAAATTGCCCGGGTTACGGAGGCACTGGCGGAACGGGGCATCTGGTTACCCCCCGAAGAGGCCGACGAGTTGTCCGACCGCGCGTATTACGCCTACCTGCACGACCAGCTGCTTGACTACCCCGTCGTCCCTCCGCCGGACGGATCCACGCGAATCATTTCCAAATCCGATGTTCTGCTCGTCCAGTTCGATCCGATCGAGGCACTCACCGAGCGGTTCCTGCTATCCATGTTCCGGCTGGGGGATCCCTTTCCCGCAGACATCCTTGCGGATACCATGCGGCTGAACGATCGCGTGGTTCCCCGCGAGCGTGGGCTACAGCACATCGTGAATTGGCGGAAGCGGTGGAAGGAGATCGTGGGTTTGGCCTTCGATGTCATCGACGGACCGGAACTGGACACCCCGTCCGATCAGCAGACCATCCAGTTCTTCCTACTCGGCTACCAGGCCATAAACGCCGGCTCCGGCGAGCGGGAAACCTTCGAGGGCGGCGGCGTGGTGGAGTGCATCCTGGAGCGGGAGGAATGGCGGATCACCGGTGCCCAGTTTCCCGGCTTCGTTCTTTAGTCGCCACCAATTTGACAATCGAGTGGAAGGGGCCGCTCCTACCTTCGTGGTACGCAATGCCTGCCGGATTAGGGGAACAGCGTCTCGTTGATCAAAGGCCCGGTCTTTCTTTACGGTGTCTTTACCTGCGCTCCGCCGCCATTAACTCAGTTCGCGATAGCGGGCCTTCACGAGTACGAAGGCACCGTAGAGGAAAAGCCCGAGCGAGATAATGGCCAGAAAAATGCTCCCCGCTCCCTGACTGATCAGCTGGAGCACTCCGCCCAGCCCCTGGTACTGGCTGGCATCCTGGGCCAGGATGACCTTGACCAGAAAGTAAGTCACCACCAGGTAGACAATGACGCGGGAACCGTATCCGAGTTTACCCATCCAACGGTAGGTCTCGCGTTCCTCCTTTTTCATTTCATCCGTCTTCAGGTCGTCCATGAAGGTTTCGTTGACGGCACGGTCGTACTGCCGGTAGGCGGCGTATAAAGCTGCCAGCGCCAGGATACCTACGGCCACGATGCCGAAGGGTTGCTGCATCAACTCCACCAGCAGGGTTTGTTTGTTCCCTTCCGTTCCACCACCGATAACCAGAGTAAGGGTATACGTACCCAGCAAACCGTACATGGTGCCGCTCATGGCGTAGCTCGTCCGGTGCATGATGCCCTCCCGGTCCGTCCCCTCATTGGCCTCGTCGGTCAGGGCTTTGTACCACCGCCAGGCGCAGTAGGAAAAGAGGCCGAGGGCCAGGATAACCAGGATGACGTTACCGAAGGGCTTATCCTGCAGGTAGCGGACGATCTTCTGCGGACCCTCGGGGCCGCCGCTGGCCTGACCGATGACCGTGGCCAGCGCCAGACCGCCAACCATCAGGTAAACGCTTCCCTTGGCCAGATGCCCCCAAAAGTAGAGCTGGTGTTGCCAGTCAGTAGTCGCGATCTTCGTCATAGTGCAGGTGAGTTACCTTTACCAATACGTAAAGCACCTCCGGGGGTTCGTTAGGCGCGCCGCCCCCGGCCCTACTCAATCTTCCGCGTTCAGTTGTTGGATCAGGTCACCCGCCCGTTCGCTGTTTCTTCCCTGCTGCGTCCGGGCCAACTCCAGCTGCCGGAGGGCGGCGGAGCGATTTTGCATTTGCAGTTCGGCCAGGCCGAGGTAGTAGTGGATATCGGCCTCATCGTAGGGATAATTGCCGGTGTCGAGCAGGGTGTTCAGTAGGTCGCGGGCGTCCCGGGGACGGCCGATGGCCAGGGCGGAAACCCCGGCGTACAGCAGGTTTACGCTGTCTAATTCCCCCGTGGCTACCCCGTCACGCAGTAAGGGGTAGGCCCGTTCGTACTCCTGCAGGTCGTAGGCGGACAACCCGTCGCGGGCATCGTCTTCCGGCCCCAGCAGGGCTTCTTCCCGGGGCAGCCAGACGAAATTCTCTTCCGCCAAGCGGACATCCGGATCGGGACCATCCAGTAAGTACCAACCCGCCACCAGCAGGAGCAGGACGGCGGCGGCAACGGCTAGCACGCGCGGCCAGAGTTGACGCTCCCGGGCTACGGTGACGGGGGGCAGCGAGGCTTCCAGCTCACGCAATTCCGCTCGCAGCCCGTCGCGCATGGCGAGCTCTTCAGGAGTGGATCGCAGGCCGTGGCGGTGGATGGCCTCATAGCGGGCGGCGGCGGCGGCAAGCTCCGGATCGCTCCGCAGTTCCTCCCGCAGACCGGCGGCTTCTTCGGCGGACAGTTCCCCGTCGTAATAGGCGTCGATCTTCTCCAGGATTTCAGCCGGTAATTGGTTGTCGGAATTCATGGTTGTTTACTTGGCGGGGTCGTTGGCGTAAAGCGCACGCAGGCGAACCATGCATTTTGCTTTATTGGTTTTGGCCGAGGCCGCGTTTTTGTAACCCAATAGCTCGGATATGGTCTTCCAGTCCAGGTCCAGAAAATAAAAATGGACAAGGAGCTGTCGGCAGCGATTACCCAGTTCCCGCATCTTTCGGTGCAACTCCCGCCGGACCGCTTCGCCTTCCTCGTGAGGGAGGGGCGTTACGAGGGCTTCCGGCAGTTGACCCGGTTCCAGGTATATCTCGCGGTTAGTCCGTAGCAGTCTGCGGTACAGATTTTTCGACACGGCATTGAGGTAGGTATCCAGGCGAGCGGAAAGCTCAATCAACCTACCGGAACGAACGTTTTGTACCAGAATAATTAGGGCTTCAGTGAAAAGTTCCGTGGCCACCTCCTGCCGGTTAGGGTGGTCACGGTTGATAATACGCCCGACGAGAAACCGTATACAGGGCTCGCGATACTGTTGGTAAACCGCTTTGAGAGCAGCTTCCCGGTCGTCGGTTCGCAAGGCTGCAAGTAGCGCCTCATCGGACATGCTTCGTATATTGATGGGGTATGGAGAAGAAAGTAACCCTCGCAAAGTAGGAAATCTACGTCGTAGTATCAATCGCCCTCTTTACGGCTGCCTCGCTAACAGTAAGCTGACGAACTGATACCCCACCCGGGCGGTTTGTATAAGCAGCAAAACAAGGGGGTTCAACGTGTAGCCTCCGTATTATTTCAACCGTATGGCAAAACTACTCCGCTGGTTCCTGATCGTGTTGGGTCTGGTGGTGTTGCTGCTGGCCGGGGCCGTTATCGCCCTGAATGCCTATCTCAACTCCAAGGAGGAAAAGCTGGTACGCGACTACGCCTACCCCGCCGGCCTGGATATTGTATTCCGCGAAGTGGACCTGACGGCCTGGAAAGATTTTCCGTTGGTTTCCCTGACCATCGATAGCCTGGTGGTACGCGATAGCTCCCTGACCCGCCGCGATCCGGCCCTCGTCACCCTCGACCGGCTGTACGCCCAGTTCAGTCTCGCTTCCTTATTCAGCGATTCGGTTAGCCTGCGCGAATTGCGCTTCACCGGTGGAAGCGTCCGGATAATCGCTGATTCCAGCGGCAACTTCAATGCCGGCACCCTTTTCCGGATAGACAGCACGGCCGCACCGGACACCGTAGCGGTAGATCGCCGCCTCCCGCGCCTGGCCTGGGAGGGCGTCCACATCGGATTATCCGATATCGGTTTTACCTACCGGCTACCCGTCCGGAATAAATGGATCGACCTGCACATCGACTCGTTGCGCGCCCGGGCCACGCAGGCAACCGACGGGGCGGTAGCCCTCGAGAGTCAATTGCATACCCAAATCGGACAATTGGCTTTCAACACGAAAAAAGGGGCCTACCTCCGCGATACGGACGTTCACGGCCCCCTTTCGGTGCTGATCGATGAAGAGGAAATAAACGTGTGCCCGACGGTACTCACGATCGCCGGTGAGCCCTTCACGCTGTCGGCCGAGATCCGCCGCCGCCCGGATGAACCGACCTTCATCTACGTCGACAAGGAAGCCGCCACTTACGAACATACCCGCCCCCTCCTGCACGAGGATCTTCAGACTAAGCTAGACCCCTTCTACGTCACCGGTCAATTTCCCGCACGGGCAACGATCAAACTACCGCCGGGGGAAATAGAAGAAGTGACCGTCAACTTTACCCTCACGGGGCAGGACGTACGCGCCAAGGGATATAACTTCACCAACGTCCACACCCACGGGGAGGTCGTGAACCGCCTCGACCCCGCCGAGGGGGGCATTCCCGGCAGCAAAAAGAACCTGCGGGTCCAGCTGGCTTCCCTCGACGCCACCTACCTGGGGGCCCGGATCGAAAGCCCGGAGGCGGTCATCGCGGTATTTGGCAAGGATGCCGTACTGCATGCGCCCCTCCGGCTCAGCGGGCCGGCCAGCGCGGTGAGTACCTACCTCGAAAACCGGGACTTCTTCTTCGACCGCGGCCGGTTCGTCCTCGATACCCGGGTCGATGCTTCCCTGCTCAGTTTCGAAGACGTAGCCACTACCAGCGACGGCACCCTGCTGCTGGATGATCTATCGGTCGGCTACCGCCCCGCGGGCGCCAGCTTTGCCTTCCGGGCGATACGCGTAGATAAGAGCGACCAGGACATTCGGTTCGACATCGAAAGTACGCCCCTGGCGACCGGATTTTCCTTCCAGCTGGCGGGCCAGGTGGACAACCTCACCCCCCTACTCATCGACGTGCCCGGCGGCAAGCTGAATACGGACGTCACGCTGACGGCGCCCCGGATCAACTGGACGGACTTCCTCACCTTCTTCGGGCAGGATGGTTACTTCCCGCAGGACGAAACGGAAGCCGAGCCGGACACCACCACCGCGGCGGCGGTCGACCAGGCGGCGGCCCTGAAAGAAACGCTGCTCGGCATCCAGGAGACCTTCAGCCCGGACATCGAAGCACGTTTCGACACCGTGGGATACTACGATGTATTCACCCTGACGGACTTCGGCACGGGGCTCCACTTCTCGGGCGATACGCTGATCCTGGAGCAAACCTCCTTCGACTGGGCGGGCAGCGAGGTCGGCTTCGGGGCCCGCGTCGATCTGGCCCTCGCGGGGCAGACCCCCTTCGACCTGAACGTCGTGGCGGATCACCTCAACCTGAACGAACTGCGGTCCTCGCTGGACTACTTCGGCGTGTACATCCCGGAGGGTATCAACTCCCTGCCGGAAGACCTGAGCATCGATTTCCGGCATAGCGGACGCATCGCCGACAGCCTGGGCATCGAGCCCGGCTACAATGCCGGCGTCTTCACCTTTAACGACGGCCGGGAGAACCTATTCAGCGGACACATGCGCTACGAACCGGGGCCGCGCGGACTCCTCTCCCAGGCCCACCTGTCGGGAGATCCCCACATCGTCAATGTCCTCTTCGACGCCGAGGACTTTTTCTTCGGCAGCGGCCACTTCACGATCGACCTGGACCTGGAAGGGACGCCGGCCGACCTGCGGCAGTTGATCAACGACGGCCACCTGCGCCTGCGCATCGACAGCAGCCGCATTGCATACCGACCCTCGGACGTTTTCGTGCCGCTGCGCTCCTTCTCGGTAGATATTCAGGATGCGCAAGCCGATTACCGGATGGAGCTCTTGGCGGACGGTTCGGACCGCAGTGTCAACTTCAGCGGCAAACTCAATAACATCAACGCCTTTCTTTACCCGCTTCCCGGTGAACAGTTTAGCGTGACCGCCGATGCTTTCGCCCCCAGTCTGCACTGGTCGGACCTCAGCAAATTCGTGCAATCCGACGGGACCGATACGACCGCCACGACAACGGATTTGCAAAGCCTGATCGCTACCGCCGGGGGGGTGCTGCGTAGCTTCCGACCCGATATCAGCCTGGCCATCGATACCTTTTACGCCGGCGAGGCGACGCCGCTGGTTCACCTGTATTCCGGCTTGCGCCTGCGGGATTCGACCCGCCTGTTGCTCGAGCGATCCGGATTTAGCCTGGCCGACGGTCGCGTGGCCTTCGATGCCAGCTACGACCTGGACTCCGCTACCCTGAGCCCTTTCACTTTGAACTTCACCGCCGACACCCTCCCCCTTCAGCAGGTCCGCGAAGAGTTGGCCTTTCTGGGCATCCAGCTCCCGGAAGACGTCGGCGAACTCCGGGGCAACCTGACGCTCGACGGCTCGGTCGTGGGCGTGTTGGACGAAGCGGCCGGGGAGATCGTGATGGACAAAACCCACGGCAACCTGGATTTCCGGCTCACCGATACGGAGTTGATCGATTGGTCGGTGCTGAAAGACATGGGAAAGAAAGCCTGGATGGAAAAGCGCCTCGCCTACCTTCGCTTCGCGCCGCTGGAGGGAGACATCGTGATTGACAGCGGGCTGATGGTCATTCCCCGCACGGAAGTACAGTCTACCGGCGCCCAATTATTCGTAGAGGGGTCCATTAACCCCGAGACGGGCCCCGATGTGCTGGTGGCCATTCCCTTGCGCAACATCGGCCGCGGCGTGATGGAGCAGCCGCCACAGCGTACGGGTTACGCCCGAGCCGGTTGGAAGGTCTTTCTGGTGATGGAACCGAATGCCGACGGGGAAACGAAAATGCGGTTCCGCCTGGGAAATCGCCGTTACTTCAAGGACCGCGGGCGGCTGGAGGAGTACCGCCAACTAAAACGGAAGTGGCGGGCGGAAAGGAAGGCGGCGCGACAACAGCGGCGGGAAGCCAGGCGGTCGGCCCGACTGGAAGATCAGTAATCAAACATCCCCCGAGCGGATCGAGAAATCTTACCCAACCGGGTGGGAATACGGCTGCCTGGAATCCGTATGTTTGTTATAACAAAGAGTTACAAGATTCAGGTTAGCTTTTGAAAGCGTGTTTTTTTTGAATTGAGATGATTTTGAGGCAACTGGTTCTTCCTCCTTTGGGGAAGGACCGTGGGCCGGACCGGGTAAAGTAATCCCGTGGCAACCGACACTATGAACGACACCCCAGCCGCGATTGACTATCGGATATCCTCCAACGTATCCGGGCCGTGCCCTTGCCTCCTTTTGCTGAGCCGTGCCGGCACACGGGCATCTACGGGATCAGAATCCGGAGCCGAATGAAACGGGCGGCGGAGCGCAGGTATCAGCAGCATTCCGTAACAGCGGCGTGTCTAACGCCCATTACACCCTACATACGTACCTTTTCGTGCGTTTAAACACTCAACCAATGAAGGAGGCTGCCCCCCGTATCCTGATCGTAGAAGATGAGGTCATTGTAGCTACGGAAATCGAGCATACCCTGCGTAACCTTGGCTACCGCATAGCCGGCCGGACGGGTAACGGCGACGACGCGCTCGACCTCCTGGCCGGGCGCGACATCGACCTGGCCCTCCTGGACATCAACATCAAAGGATCGCGCGACGGGATCGACCTGGCGCGAATCATCCGCCAGCGGTATAACTTTCCATTCGTCTACCTGACGGCTTATTGCGACCGCGATACGCTCGATAAAGTGAAGGAGACCATGCCTTACGGTTACATCGTCAAACCGTTCAACCGGGAAGAGCTGCTGGCCTCGGTCGAGCTGGCCCTGCACCGGCACGCCGCTACGTCCGGCGATAAACTTCCCAACCGGCAACTGCTCAATAAGGGCCTGCCGTGCAAACTGACGGAGCGGGAGTATGAAGTCCTCCGGCTACTGGATGGCGGCCTCACCTACCGGGCGGTGGGCGAGCGGCTGTTCATCAGTACGAACACGGTCAAGTATTACCAGAAAGCGATCTTTCAAAAGCTCGGCGCAACCTCCCGCCTCGAGGCGCTGCGCATGGCCAGAAATGGCGTGAAATGAGTTGGAGGTACGTTATCAGCTGGACGATTCTGCTTCTGGCTCCTACCTGCGCTCCGTCGCAATCCCTTCAACTCGAAGCCACGCTCGCCGGCCTGGACACCACCTGGGAAAGCGACCTGGAGGTTGCGATGGCCAGCGTCGACAGCCTACGGGAAACCTACCCGCAAATGGACTCCTTACAGGACATCAGCTGCCTGAAGATCAGCGGCCGTATTCTGCGGAAACAGGGGGAATACGTCGAAGCCATCCGTGCCTGGAAGCAAGTGTACACCTACGCTACCCGCCACGCCGATAGCACCCTACTGGTGGAGGCGGCCAATCAGATCGGCATAATGAATACCTTCATGGGCAACCTGATGGAGGGGCAGCGGTACCTGCTACAGGTAGCCGATATCTACGACCGGATCGGCACGGACGTCCAGCGCGCTTCCGCCCTCAACGGACTGGCCATCCTGTACGGCGACCTCGAACGGGAAGACGAGGCCATCGATCTGTACGAGCAGTCACAACAGCTCTACGAAAAGACCGACGATACCCTCGGCCAGGCCAACGTGCACGCGAATCTTGGGCTCCTGTACCTCTACCGGGGCGAGCTCGACCGCTCGGAGCATCACCTGCTACAGCAGGGGCGCCTGGACACCCTGCTGGGTACCGATTACGGGCTTGCCTTTCACTACGATTTCATGGCCGTGTTGCGGCAGGAACAGGGGCGCTACCCGGAAGCGCTCGAGCTGGCCCGGCTGGGCTTAACACTGCGGGATTCCCTACCGAGCCATTACAACCGGGCCGAAAGTTACAATAGCGTAGCCGGCATCCTGCTGGACCTGCGCCGCTACGACGAGGCGATCGACTACGCCACCCGCGTGCTGGACTTTCGTGAGAAGCACCAGTCGCTCAGCCAGGAAAGTATGGCCCTGAAGGTACTGAGCAAGGCTCACGAGGGGCAGGGTGATCCGGCTACGGCACTCGCCTACTACCGTGATTACCACGAAATATCGGATTCCATTTACCGCCGGGATCACCTCCGGGAAATCGCCAATAAAAACGCGCTGTACGAGAAAGCGACGCAGGACCGGGAAATCGCCGAACTCGACCGGAGACAGGCGATCAGCACCGCGGAACTCCAGCGCAAGAACACGGCCCTCACCGTGGTCGGCCTGGGGCTGGGCATCATCAGTTTCTTTGCGGTGACGGTCTGGCTGCTCTTCCGCAAGATCCGCAACCAAAAGGAGGTGCTGGAGCAACTGCACGACCAGAAAGATCTGCTCCTGCGCGAGATCCACCACCGGGTAAAGAATAACCTGCAGCTGATCAGCAGCCTGCTCTCCCTGCAGGGCAACTTCATCAAGGACCCCGCCGCGCTAGACGCGATCGAAATGGGGCGCAAACGGGTGCGCTCCATGGCCATCATTCACCAGAAAATGTACCTGCGCGATACCCTGACCACGGCGGTCAGCACCAAAGCGTACCTGGATCAGTTGGTCCGCGAACTGTGCAGCGCCCTCAACGTCCGCAACCTGCAGCTGGAGCTGGTCAAACGGGTGGACGATATCGAGTTGGACATCGACCGGCTCATTCCGCTGGGGCTGATCGCCAACGAGGTGATTACCAATGCCATGAAGCACGCTTTCACGCGGCAAGCCACCGGCCGGCTCATCGTGGCCTTCTGCCGCCGCGGCGGGGTATACGAGTTGCGTATTGCCGACGACGGGGAGGGCATGCGACCGGATTCCCTGCGCGGCGGAGAAAGTTTCGGCAGCCTGCTGATCCGCACCTTCGCCGAGCAGTTGGACGGGGAGCTGCACATCAGCAGTACGGACGGTACCGAGGTGGTGCTGCGTTTCCCGGTTTAAGTGCCGTCCCACGCAAACGGGCACCTCCCACCCAGGGGGGAAGTGCCCGTTCGCTACCCTCGGCGGGGATTGCTCTACCGTTTCACTACCCTGGCTACCAGCGACTGGCCGGAATCAGTCATCAGGCGCAGGTGGTAAAGGCCGCCCGGCAATCCGGTGAGATCGATATCACCGGCCACGTTTTCACGATCCCGTACCTGATGCCCGGCCGCGTCGAACACCCCGATGCGGATGATCCGACTACTGAGCTCCCCCGGTAGCCGCAGCTCCAACCGGCCGCCGGTGGGGTTGGGAAAGACCTCGCATGGAGTCAAATGGTCCGCTGGACCGAATAGTGCGGTGGTTTCGGTGGCGGTGAAGCGATACACCGCACCGGATAAGGGATTACTAGTCAATACATACTCCACGGTGTCTAATGCTTCGACGGTCGCTATTTCCCCCCAAAGTGGAGATTCGGCATCCCCCTTCAGATAGAATATTTCAGCCCAACCGATGGAGTCCGTAGCCGGATTTTCGTAATAGTCCTTGACCATAAGGACGCCGGGTTCGGTTTCCTCCAGTCCGGCGATCACCCCTGCTGAACTCTGGCCGTAATGGATCTCGATCGTGCCGTCCTCTTCGTGGAGCCAAACCTGATAGTTGGTGTACTCTGTCGAGGAGTTATTCGTGTATATGTCATTCTCGTAACCGACGTTCTCCCATTCTATAATACCAATTCGAGCGGGCGCGTCACCCACCAGGTGGTAGGTGATCGGCGATCTGGAATCACCATCCACTGCCGGGGAACGATCTGCCAGGTCGGCCACATTCGGAATCATGATGTCACCGGTATAGATATCACCGGCCGGTTGCGGCACGGTA
The DNA here is from genome assembly GCF_003390935.1 of Lewinella sp. IMCC34191. GTDB lineage: Bacteria > Bacteroidota > Bacteroidia > Chitinophagales > Saprospiraceae > Neolewinella. The sequence goes on from NZ_QNQZ01000002.1 coordinate 145,819, forward strand.
TAGAGACCCCGCTCGTAGAAATACAGCGTGTCGATGGAGCGACCGAAAAAAGAGAAAGCGAAACCCAGGGGTATATCGAATCCTAAATCATAATCATTCCCCCAATTGGAGGTTCCTGAAAGAAGTAGGCCGCCATCCCGATCAATATAAGTTTCGGTGTCAACGGAAAAGGCATAGCTCTGCGCCGATAGGGAGCCGGAGACACAAAGCAACAGGCAGATGGTAAAGTATTTATACATGATAAATTTGATTAAAGTGATCTACGCTCCGCCGGGTAGTGCGTTTGATTTTCAGTGGCGGATTGAGCATTGATCTGCCGGGTATTTGAAAGTGACCCGCTCACCTGACAATTATTTTGCCCCCCGTTGGCGTGGACTGCCTTCCCCTTTTTGGTGCCGTTTGGGAATAATTCCCCGCCGGCTGGCAGCCATGTTCGGGGCCGGATAATAGTTAAGGGTATTGATCGCCCACAGACTACATTAGCAGTTTAGCCACGGGAATTATGCACGGAAATTATCTGTCGATCGGTGCCCTATTCGTGCTGTATTTGATGGCCTGCACGGAAAATTCCGTCCCGGCGCCGCAACCGAGCTACGACCTACGTTTCCGGGACAGCCTCGACCGACTCACGGCCGACTACGATTCCCTGAACCTGCGCGACGCTTTCGCCCTCGGACGCCAGCTGGGGAAGATGCTCGAACACCATTCGGATTCGGTATCGCCCCCGATCCGAACGCAGGTCTACCAGTACCTGGCCATGTTGCACTACGACCACGGCCGTTATCCGGATTCGGTAACCTTTTATACTACCCTTGCAGCGCATGAATTGTCCGCTACCGCCGATCCCGAAGCTCGGGCGCGCCAACGGCTGTGCGCGGCTTACGTCGACTACTATGAATGGGCCTGGCTGCAGATGGATATGCAGTCGGAACTGGGGCAATCGCTGCTGCGCCAGTCCGGCTTGGCCGATTCCGAACTTTACGGCTTGCTCCTTCTCGTCCAGGCCCAGGCACGCAAACAGCAAGGTCATATTCACCGGCCCGCCTCTCCCCAACAGCTGCAAGCGTGGTTATCGAGCGACCGGCTATTCGCGCGGGCCGTCGATCATTTTCGTCGTATTCGTTCACCCCGGCAAACGCAGGCGCGCGCCGAGCACCTCGTCCTGCTTACCCGCTTCCCGGAGCGGGACAGTATCACCCATTCGAGTATCCGAGCGATGGACAGTCACCTCGACCGCCACCGCTTGCTCGGCTACTGGCATATGCGACGCGGGCGGCAAGACAGTGCGGCACATTATTACCAACAGCTGATCGGGGAGGCGCTGCCCTTCGATGTGAATGGTTTTGCCGAGGCTTACTATACGCTCAAGGAGCTTGCCCTGGAAGATGGTCGCTTTGAAGACGCGCTATCCTACGCCCGGCAGGACTGGGCATTGGCCGGCTGTTGTCCGATCAGCGAGGCCTCGGAAAGGGATGTGTGTAGCGACCGTCCGGTCTGCGGATCGTACATCGCCGCCCGGGCCCGCATTTACCTGCAATGGTATACCGCCACCGCCGATCCGACCTATCTGAATCACGCCATACGCCTGGCCGTAAACGCCCTGACCCGCTACGAAATGATGCTTAGCGGGAATATGGAAGAAGCCACGCTCAATCAGATGCTGGTACCCGGAAGTCGTATTATCGAAACCGCCATCGTAACCTTTTACGAACAGGTCCGCCGGACCGGCAACCAAAGGGATCTGGATCAGTTATTCCACGCCATGGAGGCAGGGAAAGCCTTATTGTTATACGAAGCCATGGTCGCAGCCCGGCGGCACCCCTCCTCCGAAAAAGGGCGGGCCGTGGAGGCCGAAATCAACCTTCTGAAGGCGGATTACGCTCGCAGCTACACGCCGGACCAAGATCGCCTGCAACGCTTCGCTTCCCTGAACGAGGAACTACTTCGTATTCGGCGACAAACGGTTCCACCGCCAGCCACCCCGCTTGATCGTCTATCGGTATCCCGTACCGACCGCCTTTCGAATATTGGGGTTCACCTGTCCGAACGGCAGGCATTTCTTGAGTTTTCGGAGGCGCACAACCGGCTGTTTGCCCTTTACATCGATCGGGACACGAGCCTGAGCTATGAGATCGACCCTGCCGTCCATCCGCTCGTTGCCAACTACAGCCAGATGCTACCCGGGGCACCCGTCACCGCCCCGGCCTACGCGGATGTCGCGCATACGCTCTTTAACCATTTACTGGGGCCCGTAAAGGGGCGTCTGCTGCGACAACGGGATATTCTCGTTGTTCCTAGTAATTCACTATCGGCGATGCCCTTCGCCGCCCTAGTCATCGAAAAAATTGAATCCGATTGTGACTTTACCGATCTGGACTACCTGATCGACCGGTGCAGTATACGCTACCTGTCCAGCTGGCGCACTTCGAAGGAACGGGACGAAGATCACCCAACCTTCCATTTACAAAAGGCAACGGCAGGTATCTGGACGCACCCCGGACTTTCCAGCTATTTAGGTCCGCTGGCCGGTGAGATCCTTAGCAACACCGGTAGCGGAGGCAGGGTATACGGCGGTGGTAGCTCTTCCAGTACAACCTTTCTCCGCGAGGCAGGCCGGTACGATGTCCTTCACCTCTCGGTTCACGCCCGGGGCAACGCCGATCTGCTGTACGATAACTACCTCTACCTCAGCGCTGCCGACAGCCTGAATGGCGTCCGGATTGGCAGTCTTTTGCTCCGGGCCCGCCTGGTGGTGCTGGCGGCCTGTTCCACCGCCCGCGGCTTGGCTCAGCCGGGGGAAGGTACGTATAGTCTCACCCGCAGTTTTCATCTGGCGGGCGTCCCCCAGGTCGTCGCTTCCCATTACCCTATTCCCGCGGCAGCCACTGCCGAGATCCTGCGGGAATTCTACCGGTCGCTGTCACGGAACGGCTCCCCGGCGCGATCCCTGGCCGAAGCCCAGCGCGTTTGCCGTACGGGACGGCTTTCCCCGCGCTGGACCTGGCCCGGTTACTGGGCCGGGCTGGTGGCGGCGTGATGCCGTTGGCGGAGGTACGGATTACGCGAGATTCTCCAACACAGCCCTGGAAACCACCTCACTGCTGATTATGATATCCGGCCCGTCCAGGTAGACGATTTGCTCTAGGGTGAAGAAGCTTTCGGGGCCGTATCCTTCCAACTCCCGATGTACTTCCTCGAACTTCCCTTCCGGCACGGGCATCCATATCACGCTCCGGTTCGGGATCATCATACCCACTAGATAAACGGGCTCCGTAGCGGGGAACAGGCGCCGCATGAGCTCCCGAAAAGACTCCCCGCTAGTGGGATCCGTACCGTAGGTTTCGTACCAATCCCACCGCGTGCACAGGTATTCCTTGTTCGTACGTCCGATTGCGATCGGCTTTGAGCACGGTTTCCCCTCTCGATTCCACTTTATGCTTCCGGTATGCTTGTCTGCCTCCCGGTCACAATAATGGTTGATGACCGGTCGGTAGTTGGCGTAAGCAACCTCCGGGGTAGTCAGTTCAGCCCGATCGATCAGCTGGACACGTACCGTTTGCGACGATTTGGACAGGGGGGTCAAATCATCGGCCTGACCCGTAATCCAATCTACCCGGTTCACGAGTGACCGGATGCGCGTCATGCCCCTGGGAATGGTCAGCATCAGCAGCTGACCGGTGGCGTGGACCATCTTTCCCGGAGCGGCATTCATTGCATCGGCTAACTCGGTGTCTCCCACCTCCGAGGCAAGAACGACCGCCGGGTGACCGCCAATACTCACTTCCTGGAAGCTCCTCATATCGAGGTAATCACCCAGCAGGTCGAGGCTGGATTCTATTTTAACTACGTCATACTGGATTGCAGACATAGCAATACAAATTACACGGTGGATCATCGATGCCTCGCCATCCACCGAAGCATAAAAGGAGATAGGAACTTATTCGGGCGACGAAGCGCAGGTAGATAGCCTTTACATGACGGTGATCCGCTTGCGCAACATCTTTCCTTCGCGAGTCGCCAGGGTCAGCACGTACATACCGGCGGGCAGCTCCGCAACGGAGATCGGGGTCTGGGGTACCCGGGGGTCTAGCTTACCGCTCGTGACCAGGGCGCCGGCGTTGTTGTACAATTGATAGTCCAGCAGGCCGGGAGCCAGGGTCCAGACCAGTCCGGAACCGATGGATACGTTGATGGTTTCGCGGGCCGGGGTGGGGAAAATACTGACCTGTTCGCTGAGCGCTTCGTCGTAGACCGCGGTGCTTACGCCCCCTACGCTGACGAGGTTACTCGGCTCGGAAAGGCAAAACGGACCTTTCTTGCGGGCTGAATAGAAGCCGTTGCGTTTGGGCCGGTAGTAGCGGCCGGTGCTTTCCCCTTCGAATACGTCGTCGTGGTACCAGTAGTGTGGGCCCGTCAGATCGGCGGCCAGCGTAGTGGTCGCCTCGTTGTACTGAATGGTCGGCGCATCCGGGAGTGGGCGGATGGTGAGTTGACCGGTCGTTATCGGGCTCAGGCAACCGTTACCGTCCTTCGCTTGAACCGTAAAACTCGTCGTCACGGTACCATAGCCGGGGTATACGCTGATGACGGGGCTACCCTCGTATTCCTGGGTGTACCCCACGTTACTCGCGGACCAGTAGTAGAGGTAACCGGGGTCGGCCACGGAAAGGTCGACCAGGTCATAGGTGCAGGTATCGATGTACGTTCCCTGTTCAACGGTGGGGGCGGCGGGCGGATCCAGGTCCAGGGCCGAAATTACAAATGGCTGCGACGGTTGGGACCGGCATCCATCGTACTCGCTGATACCGTAGGCGACGTACGATCCCGGTTCGTCGACCGTCAGTACGGGCGTGGTATCCCCGGTGTTCCAGATGATGGTGGGGCCGTAGTAAAATTCGGCCCGTAGTTCGATGACACTCTCCTTACAGAGCACGTCCGTCAGCGGCTGCTGAATGTACGGCGGCTCGGACCCGTAATAGGAATTCTCTACGTAGAAGAACGGGCTGGCCGGACCGGGGCAACCGCTGGCATTGACCAGGCGATAGCTATATTCGCCTTCCTGGGTCACGTAGATACTGTCGCCGATCTCGCCGTTCGACCACAGCACTTCACTGCCGTCGGTTATCGAGCCGGCGGGCGGGGTGAGCAGCAGGGAGTCCCCGGTGCAGATGGTCGTCCTTCCCGTGTAGGCTGGCGGGGCTTCCGTGTACGCGGCTCCGCAGAGGGTTACGATACCCAGTACCTCGTCGTCCGTAACGTAAGCGAATTGCTCCGGGCTACCGAGTTGTTCCAGAACCTTACCGCCCTGCCAGTTGTAACTGGGCGAATACGGATCGATCTCCACGGTCGAGAAGTAAACCCGGGAATCCAGATCGTACGTACTGATGCTCAGTCGGCCGCTAGCGGATCCCGACCCCAGATAATAAAGGCGGTCACCCTCCGGATCAGCCTCGACGGCTACGCTTCCGTACTGGTTGAGCCCGTCCAGGCCTAAGACCGTCTGCGGCTTGGCGACACCCTTTGAAACCGTTGCGATTTCCCCGTTGGGGCCGTACAACAATCCCTCGGCATATTCCAGTTGCCCCGATGACACGTACAGGCTGCCGTACGTATCCGTGCGGTCCAGGCCGAACTCGGTTACGTCGAGCCGCTGCAGCTGGTAGTACTGTTCGCTTTCGTAGCCCAGGATGGTCGAGTTCAGATCGGTGTACACCAGGGAGTTGGCCGCCGGCCGCTCGGTAGGTACGTTGGGCAGTTGAATGCCCTGGTCGAATAGCACGACGCCAGCGCCACGGGGATAGTTATAGGGAGTAAATCGGGCAACGGCCAGCAAATCGTCACTGCCCCGGATCGGCAGAATATCCTCCGCGTAATAGGGTCCGTCAAAGGACTCCTCACCTCCCAGACTGAAATCCAGGTCGATGGAGTTCGTGAAGAGGTTAAATCGGCGAACGCGATTCTCGTCCTCAAAGGCGATGTACAGATAGTTGCCGGAGGTGGTAGCCACTACCTGCTTGGGGTTAATGCCGATGCCATAACTTTCGAGAACCGCTCCGGTAGCCGGGTCGATGCGGCACAGCGTGTTCCCGTTAGCGCTATACGACGGCTGTATGGCGTAAAGACGGTCCCGGGCAGGCAAGTACACGGCATCGGCGTAAGTACCCGGCGCGATCACTACGCGCTGGGCAAATCCGGAAAGGGAAAAACAGCATAGAAACAAGAGGGTAAACAGGTGCTTCATGGGTGATGGATGAACCCGGGTTTATGGGTTCAAGGCATCGAAATTATCGCTTCCCTACACACCGTGCTCGACAATATTGCGCTGGAAAAAACTTTAACTAAAAGGCTCTTCAATGAACCCTTTGGACAAACATAAAAATGAAATAGATCACTTTTACGGAATGAAAATTGCATTACATTGAAAATATAGAATGTATATCCCCTACCGGCAACTGCTTTCAGAAGAATTTCGGCAGGGCAAAAAAAAACCAGTAGGTGAAGCCTGCTGGTTTTCAATTCGATTAGGAGGCGAATTTTTATTCCTTCTTGGTCGTAATCAGGACGACGCCCTCCTTCTCCGTATCGTACCCGAGCTCGGCCATTTCGGCTTTGTCCTTTATGACTTTGACTGCGGCAATCTCAGGTGGTGTCAAATCCACATTCTCTCCGTCGATGATACGTCCGTCGACAACCATGATGATATTATCTGGTATTTTGGATATCGAACTGCTTTGCGCATTGGGGATGAACATGGGTAAACTACCCTGCTTCCTCATTTGGATGTTCAGGTCCCGGTCCTTCACATTATCAAAGATAATTTCCTTGGATACATACCCGACATAGTTAAGCACCAGGGTAGTCTCGCTTTCTCCATTCCATTCGAGTCGAAAGTTCCCGTTTATATCGGTCACTGTTCCTGCAATCGTTTCCTTGATCATGACTATTGTACCGATAAGTGGGTCGCCGGTAGCTTCGTCGACTACCGTACCGGTGATGATCGCGTCGGGACCGAAGAAGGGAAGCCCATCGGCCGGACCGAAAGCCAGCAGGGCCAACAGGGGCAGGGAAAGCAAGGGAGCGAAGAGGTAACCGCCGCTACGACGGGGAGATGCATCATGGGCAAAGAGGCGACGCAGGCGGTGCGAAAAGGAAGAGCGATCAGTGGCAGGCACGGTGAAGGGAATTTTGGGATGAAGGGAATAGGTAGCCACGCGCATCAGGGCCCGGGCGTACGTCTTTTGGCCGGTAGGACCGACCGCGATGTCATCGCAGGCGAACTCGCGCTCCTGGTCCATAGTCCGGCATAGCCAGTGCACCAGGGGATGGTAGAAAAAGAGGGTAGCCAGGCATTGCTGCAGTGCCTGCCAGAAGTGGTCCCGGCGGCGCAAGTGGGCAAGTTCGTGCCGCAGGATGGCGTCTATCTCAGCCGGCGAAAGCGCATTGACCAGCGCAAGGGGGAAAAGGATCAGCGGCCGCCAGACACCTACGGTTAACACTTCTTCGACCCGGGGTGAAAGCCGCCACTCCGCCGAGGAACCGGGAGCAATTAATCGACGAAGTGCCAGGAATGACCCGCGCAGCTCGGCATCCGGTAGTAAGGTTCCGCGCCGCATGGTCAGTATATGACCGTAAGCCCGGGCGGTGCGTAGTCCGCTAATCAACAGGCCAACTAAATAAGCTACGGACAACGCAGGTAACGCGTTCGGCAACCAACCTATAGTAGTGGCCGAATCAATCCCTCCCGAACCGATGGCGCCGGTAAACGGACCTACCCCATCGGCCGCTTCCGGTGCCGTCATAGCCACCCCCGGCATCCCCCACCAGACCAGCAATGCGAATGCGGGGAGTAAGGATGCCAGGGTGACGAGTAAAACGGTATGTCGTTTTCCCGCATCGGCTAAGCCCTTCGCGGTGAGCTGGCCGGCGAGAATGAGGATAGTAAACACCCATACGGAGTGTAGGAGTGCATACCCGAGTGCCGTGAGCAGCGGATGTCCGAGTACATTATTCATGTCCGTCCTTTTGTGCATCCAGCCACCGCTGAAGCTCGTCCAGTTCCTGTGGGGAGGGTCGGTCGGCACCCAGGGCTTTGAGGGCCAGCTTGACGGCTGACCCCTCGAATGCCTTGTCCGAAAGGCGATGGATCAGCTCGGCTTCTACTTCCGCCCGGTTAGGAACAGCCTCGTAGCGATGCTGGCGTCCCTGGCTCGTCCGCCGAACCAGTTCCTTCTTGTGCATCCGCTGCAACTGCGTCAGTACCGTCGTGTAGCTAACCGCTCGTTCGTGGGCGCATACCCACCGATGGATGTCGTGAACGGAAGCCCCGGGCTGCTCCCACAGGGCTTGCAGGATCCGGAGTTCAGCGTCTGAGGGGAGGGGGTACTCGGCCATGCCGTGAATATATACTACATGTGTAGTATTTCCAAATCCACCGGCTGCTAGTTAGGAGATTTTCGCCCCGCCGAGAGATAATGCTTCGGTGTGCGCAACAGGCTCTTGCCTACGATGCCACCCAAGATTGACCTGAACAATAAAAAAACCCGCAACGCAAAAGCGCCGCGGGTTGGAATGTGAGGTAGGAGTGTATTTCTTTTAGCTTAACCGGCGATTAAGTACGGATCGAGCTGGCTATTCCGCCAGGTCGTACGTGATGAGCTGGCTGGTCGCATCGATGTAAAGGTAAGCCTTCCGGGATCCGGGAGGAATGACCGCTAAATCGGGCCGAAGGGGCAGCTCCGCCAGAATGGCGAATGTCTCGCCGTCCCACACCTTTGATCGCCCTACTACTACCGAGCCATCGTCCGTGGCCGCCAGGATTTCGTCGTTGAAGGTGCCCACGAGGGTACCCAGGTTATTGGCCAGCAATTTGAGGCCGTTGTAGAAAATATACTTCCCGTCGGCCGTCATCATCCCATCCCGGTCTCCGTAGCCCGAGCTGCCGTTACTCTGGTCAACCTGCACGAGGGTATTGCCGTCCAGATTATAGCGGATGACCGTGCTTCCGGAGCTGCCGGACTCCAGAACGTAAAGGATGGTCCCGTCCTCATTGGTGAGCAAACCGGGCTGGTACACGCTGCCGACATCGTCCAGGTGCACGCCGTTTTCCGCATTCACCAGCTTTACACTGTTCCACTGGTCTTCACTCGTGTAGGCGAGCCGGTTGCCCGCCATGACCGCCAGGCGGTAGGGGTTTCCATCCCAACTACCCGCCTGCGTATCGACTATGATATCGCGTACCTTCTCGCGGGTTTCCAGGTCGACCACGGCGATTTGCGAACTGCCGTAGTTGGCGATGAAGACTTGTTGATTATCCAGGCTGAAAGCAATATCCGACGGCGAGGAACCCACGAAAATGGTTTTTTCCACCTCTCTGGTCTCCAGGCTAATAAAGGCCATATTGTTATTCACCCGGTCGAGCCCGTACAGGTAAGGGCGTTGCGGATCGGCCACCAGTCGCGTCAGGCCCATATCCAGGGTCGGCCCCGGTAGTAGGTAGCGACCCGCCACCGTATTACTTTCGCTGTTATATCCGTTCCCGACTTCTACCCCGATCTTATAGTGGTAGGTCGTTCCGTAGGTCACGTCAGTATCGAGGTAGGTCGTGGTGGAGGCGTCCCGAATGGAGGCAATCTCGTAGAAGTAGCCATCCTGGCCATACTCGGATCGCATGACCGTATACCGCTCGAATTCCGGCTCGGTAGCCGCCTGCCAGTCGATCCGCAGCCCTTCGCTGCTGAGGGACACTGAATCCAGGACAACGGGGTCCGGCAGTTTTATTACCTCGATGCTTGTCTCCGCCGATCCGGTCAGGCCCTCCTCGTCCGTAGTGGTAGCGGTGATGCGGTGCAGCCCCGGACTCAGTCGTTCTACCTCCAATGTGAATTCACCACCGGAATTATAGGGTTTCACTTCGCCCAGCAGCCCGTCCAGCGAACTGGAAATAGCGATGGTGAACGCTGTAGCCGGGCTATTGTCGGCGACCGTCCCCCTTATCGTCACCCGACTATCCGTGTCTATGTAGTACGAATCGGTGTACAGGGAAAGGGATGGAGAATTGTAGCTTCCGGGCATTAATCGTATATCGGCCTCCACCAGCTGATCGTCAACTACTCGGACGGCCGCGACACCCTTTCCCATGGGCGCCTTCTCGGCAAGTATCCGGTAAGAATCCACGTCCAGGTCCTGCAACAGTACGGTACCCGTAAAATCGGTACTATCGGTGTAAGTAGGCGGATCGGTGGTGATGATGGCCCCCGCCACGGGTTCACCGTAATAGGTCACCCGTACGAAGAGGTCGCCTTTTTCGTCGGTAGTGGGATCGTCCCCGTCCCCCGTTTCATCGTCGGCCGGACATCCGGTAAAGGCAAGGAGGGTTAGCAATAACAGGGGATAAATGCCCTTCATCGGACGGTGAGTTTAGTAGGTGTAAGACGAGCCTTGGAAGACTTGGTAACAAAATTAATTAGATAGTTACCGGCTGTTATCCCCCGGCCATGGGGTATTAAAAATTTATAGCCGCCCGTCTCGGAAACGACGGGGCGGAGGGTGATCAGGTGCCGACCGTCGAGACCGATCACCTCGATCCCCTCGATGTCTTCTCGTGTCCCAACGGTAAAGGCATGCCCTACTTCCACGGGATTAGGAAACACGTAGATCGTACCGGATGCTAGGTCGTATTGCCTCGCCTTGCTCTTCGCCAGCCTGTGAACGGTGTTCCGGGACAGCCCCCGGTACGTACTGCGGCTTCCGTCCGCCCACTCAATATCTACGGCAAACGGCTTCCCCCCCGAAAGGCCGAAGTGGGCGCCCGGCTCGTTGTTGCTGTTGTAGTTACTGCTCTCTCCCACGTGCCGGTACTGAACCGGTCCATCCTCCGGAAGAAGAACGACCGTACTGCCGTTAGCGACCCGCCCTTCCACTGTCGGCACGATACGGATGTAGTCACCGCCGACGGTCCGGTTATCAAACACCTTTACCGGACCGTTGTAATTACTGATCAGCACGTCGAGGTCACCGTCGCCATCCCGGTCCAGCAGGGCGATGCCCCTGCCCTGTAGACTGTCCACCGGAAACCCCTCTACCGGTAAGAAGCCTCTTCTACTCTGCCCCCGGAAAAGGCTGGTCCGGTCGTTCTTGAAGGAGTCGTCGCCGCGCGGCCAGCCGTTGGTGACGATCAGGTCGAGCCATCCGTCGTTATCCAGGTCGCCGCAGGCCGCTCCCCACGCCCAGCCGGTAGCCTGCACCGCCGGTTGAATAGGGCCTTCCGCGAAGTTTCCCGCGCCGTCATTAAGGTAATGCCGGTTGCCGCTGCCCCCCCAGTTGCCTTCCAGTACACCGTCATCGTCGTGGATGGCGGTCACGAACCAGTCCTCGTCCCCGTCGTTGTCAAAATCGCCGACGGCGCTGCCCATCCCGTTCTCGTCCGTGAATACCGCCCGGTCCGCGGGGATAAACCGTCTCCCTCCCTCGTTAAGCCATAGCTGGCTCATTCCGAAGTCTCCCGCCAGCAAGAGGTCGGGATATCCGTTGCCATCGACGTCCCGAAAATTGGCGGTGAAACCGTAGTCCATTCCCGTATCTCCCAGATCGGCAAAGCCCAGCTCCTCGTCGTAGGGAACGAGGCCTCGCCCTTCGTCATTCCGGAAAAAGTGGGGAGTCCCGTAAGACTCCGACCAGTGACAAACAAACAGATCTTCCCAGCCATCCCGGTCGAAATCCACGGGCGTAGCCGATGAGCTACTTGCCCGGTCGATCGAGGCCAGGCCGGCATCGTGCACCCGCTCGAATTGTCCGCCTCCCAGGTTCCGGAATAGCCGGGGCGATCGCCAGGCGGCCGAGCCAATGAAGAGATCGGGCAGGCTGTCGGCGTCGAAGTAGAAAATTGCGGGACCGGTGGCCGACTCAGGCCCCACGATCGATCCGTTGTCCGGAGCCCTGGCAAACGTACCGTTACCATCGTTGAGCCAGAGTTGCCCCCCGTACTCACCACGGGTTATGGCAAAGAAGTCCGCAAAGCCATCCAGGTTAACATCGGCGACGACCACTCCCCCACTCGCCCGGTCCTTGGTGGTAGCCAGTCGCTCGGTCAGGGTATGATTCAGTCCATCCAGTCCGGCAGCGCTCGTCACGTCTATGTAGTCGATCCGCTGCCCTCCCAGTTGCAGGCTCGACAGCAGTAACAGGATGCAGCGTAGGGTGGTATTCAAAGCATTGAAATAGGGCGGCGGAGCGCAGGTAAATACATTATTCAGAGGCTCGGGATCCTAACGAACGACGACCGACCAATCGTTCATCCTTTGCCACTCCTCATTTGCTTACTAAAGGTAGGGAGCGACCGATCAGACATAAAAAAACCCGCGACGCAAAAAGCGCCGCGGGCCGGAATGTGGGATAGGAATGTAATTCTCTAAGCGGAGCAAGCGATGCAGTCCGGATCGTCCAGGCTACACGTCTTGCCTACCTGAGCGGTTTGCTCGGCACTCAATTCTTCAAATTCTCCCGCGGCGGTGGCGGTTGCCGCCCCACCCTCTTCGGTTTTGGGTTTCGGTACGCCACCCGTCATCTTCGGCGCGGGAATCTCCCGCGTTCCCTGCTTGACCTGGCCGTCGCCGTCGTCGCTCTGCTTGACGAGCTGCTCCTTGTCGACCGTGAACTTGATGGCGTCACGGGCGGCCTTGGTGCGGAGGTAGTACATGCCCGTTTTCAGGCCCTTGCTCCAGGCGTAGAAGTGCATACTGGAGAGCTTACCGAAGTTGACGTTCTCGACGAAGAGGTTCATCGACTGGCTCTGGCAAACGAAGGCACCGCGGTCGGCGGCCATATCGATGACGACCTTCTGGCTGATCTCCCAGACCGTCTTGTAGAGGTCGCGGAGGTGCTGGGGTACGTCCTCGAAGTCCTGGATGGAGCCGTTGCTCTGCATGAGGCGGTTGCGCATCTGGTTGTCCCACAGCCCGAGGCCGATCAGGTCGTGCAGCAGGTGCTTGTTCACCACCACGAACTCGCCGGAGAGCGTACGGCGGGTGTACATATTCGAGCTGTAGGGCTCGAAACACTCGTTGTTGCCGAGGATCTGGCTGGTGCTGGCGGTAGGCATCGGTGCGACCAGGAGACTGTTCCGCATGCCGTACTGGGCAAGGTCTTCCTTGAGGCCGGCCCAGTCCCAGCGGTCGCTCGGGGTGACACCCCAGAGGTCGAACTGAAGTTCGCCCTTGCTGGCGGGGCTACCGGGGTAGCTCTCGTAGTGGCCGAGTTCCTTGGCCAGGGCGATGGATTCGGTACAGGCGGCGAAGTAGATCGCCTCGAAGATGTCCTTATTCAGCTGGCGGGCCTCCTCGCTGTCGAAGGGCATACGCAGCATGATAAAGGCATCGGCCAGTCCCTGTACGCCCAGGCCGATGGGCCGGTGACGCATGTTGCTGTTGCGGGCCTGCTCGATCGGGTAGTAGTTGCGGTCGATGACCTTGTTGAGGTTGCGGGTCACGACGCGGGTGACTTCCACCAGCTTATCGAGATCGTACTCCCGGGTATCCTCCTTGACGTACTTCGGCAGGGCGAGACTGGCGAGGTTACAGACGGCCACCTCGTCGGGGCTGGTGTACTCCAGGATCTCCGTGCAGAGGTTGGAACTGCGGATGGTACCGAGGTTCTGCTGGTTGCTCTTCCGGTTGGCGGCATCTTTATAAAGAATGTAGGGCGTACCGGTTTCGATCTGGCTATCGAGAATGGCGAACCACAGCTCCTGTGCCTTCACGACGCGGCGGGCGCGGCCCTCCTGCTCGTACTGGTGGTACAGCGCTTCGAATTCCCCACTGTGGGCATCGTAAAGACCGGGTGCCTCGCTAGGATCGAAGAGGCTCCATTCGCCGTCGTTCTTCACCCGCTCCATGAAGAGGTCGTTGATCCACATGGCGTAGAAGAGGTCACGTGCACGCATTTCTTCCTTACCGTGGTTCTTTTTCAGGTCGAGGAAGTCGAAGATGTCGGCGTGCCACGGCTCCATGTAAACGGCGAAGGCGCCCTTGCGCTTTCCACCGCCCTGGTCGACGTAACGGGCCGTATCGTTGAAGACCTTCAGCATCGGTACGATACCGTTCGAGGTACCGCCGGTTCCCTTAATGTAGCTACCCGTAGCCCGGATATTGTGGATGCTCAGACCGATACCGCCGGCGCTCTGGCTGATGCGGGCGCAGCGGCGCAGGGTTTCGAAGATGCCCTCGATGCTGTCGTCGGTCATGCTAAGCAGGAAGCAGGAGCTCATCTGCGGCTTCGGCGTACCCGAGTTGAACAGCGTGGGCGTGGCGTGGATGAACCACTTCTCGCTCATCAGCTGGTAGGTCTGGATCGCCGACTCGATGTCGTCCAGGTGAATACCTACGGCTACGCGCATCAGCATGTGCTGCGGACGCTCGACGACGGCTCCGTCGCGGCGCATCAGGTAGCTCCGCTCCAGCGTCTTGTAGCCGAAGTAGTCGAATTCGAAGTCGCGGTCGTAGATGATGGCCGCGTCCAGCTTGCGCTTATTGTCACGAATGACCTGCATGGTGTCATCCCCGATCAGGCCGGCGGGTTCACCGGTTTTGGGGTCGACGTAGTTGAACAGCCCCTCCATCGTGGCGCTGAACGACTTATCCGTTTCCTTATGCAGGTTGGAGATGGCAATGCGCGCGGCCAGCTGGGCGTAGTCCGGGTGGACGGTGCTCATCGAGGCGGCCGTTTCCGCGGCCAGGTTGTCCAGCTCCACCGTGGTGACGCCGTCGTACAGACCCTGGATGACCTTCTTGCTCACGGTGATGTGATCGACGAAGTTCTCGTCGAGCCCGTAGCATAGCTTTTTGATGCGGGCGGTGATCTTATCGAAAGAGACGTCTTCTTTGCGTCCGGATCGTTTGATTACTTGCATGGGTGTATTATTTTATGATTTGCGATTCGTGATACTCGATTCTCGATATGCGATTTAGCTACCGCACGCCTCTGCTCACTTCGTTCGTTGCGAAAAAGAGCAAGCCGAAATTTGTATCCCTCATCGATCTTTGGTTTGATTTATCCGCGTGTCCATGGTGCGAACCGTACGGACGAAAATGCTGATGAGTTGGTTAGTTTCATCGAGCAGCTCTTCAAGACGAACCGTCTCCAGCAAACTCGATTGATCAATAATTTTTAGGTTGATATAGGTCTCGCGTAATTCCTTGAGTGCGATACTGCATTTATGCCGGAAGTCCCTGTCTGATTCCGCTCCTCTTGCTTCTCCGTAGAGTAGTGCCGGGGCGCTCCCGGATCGAAGAATCTGCTTTCCAAAATGACGTCCTGCGAAGTTTGACGGAAGGGCATTAGACAGACGTACGATACGGACAGCGAATGAAACCAGACGGTTTTCAAGTTGAGCGGAGCGGGCGTTTGGCGATGCGGGCATGAGCGTGCGGCAGCTAAATCAGAAATCGCATATCGAGAATCACATATCGCAAATCCTAGAAATCCTCATCCAATGAGAACGCCTGCTTCTCCCGATCCGAGGTAACCCCGGCCTTCTGGTACTCCCCTACCCGCTTCTCGAAGAAGTTGGTCTTACCCTGCAGGTTGATCATATCCATCCAGGGGAAGGGGTTTTCGACTTTCCAGACCTTCTCTTCGCCGAGTTCGACGAGCAGGCGGTCGGCGACGAACTCGATGTACTGGCACATCATGTCGGCATTCATGCCGATGAGGTTGACGGGCAGCGAGTCGCTGACGAATTCCTTTTCGATCTCCACGGCGTCCTTGATGATCTTGGTCACCATGCCGGGAGCCAGCTTGTGCTGGATGTGGTCGTTGTAGAGCAGGCAGGCGAAGTCGCAGTGCATGCCCTCGTCGCGGCTGATCAGCTCGTTGGAGAAGGTGAGTCCCGGCATGAGACCGCGCTTCTTGAGCCAGAAGATGGAGCAGAAGGAACCGCTGAAGAAGATGCCCTCCACGGCGGCGAAGGCGATGATGCGCTCGGCGAAGCTGCCGTTGTCGATCCAGCGCAGGGCCCATTCGGCCTTTTTCTGCACGCAGGGCATGGTTTCGATGGCGTTGAAGAGGTGATCCTTCTCGGCGGTGTCGCTGATGTAGGTATCGATCAGCAGGCTGTAGGTCTCGGAGTGGATGTTCTCCATCATGATCTGGAAGCCGTAGAAGAACTTGGCCTCCGTGTACTGGACCTCGGCGACGAAATTTTCGGCCAGGTTTTCGTTCACGATGCCGTCGCTGGCGGCGAAGAAGGCCAGGACGTGCTTGATGAAATAGCGCTCGTTATCGTTGAGCTTATTGTTCCAGTCGTTCAGGTCGGCACTCAGGTCGATTTCCTCCGCGGTCCAGAAGCAGGCCTCGTTGTCTTTATAGTAGCGCCAGATGTCGTCGTGCTGGATGGGGAAGAGAACGAAGCGGTTGGGATTTTCGACGAGGATCGGTTCAAGCTTGGCATT
Organism: Lewinella sp. IMCC34191; assembly: GCF_003390935.1. Taxonomy (GTDB): domain Bacteria; phylum Bacteroidota; class Bacteroidia; order Chitinophagales; family Saprospiraceae; genus Neolewinella. Next base: position 162,261 of record NZ_QNQZ01000002.1, read on the forward strand.
CATAAGAAACTAGGTTTTGATGGCAGCTAATGCACTGCGGTGGATATGGTATGGCACAGGTATGACCGTTTCTCCATCCGCTTTGAAATGGAGAAAGGGCCGGTATAACCCGTAAGTTTTTAGTAGTCAGGTTACTAAGGCGGCATCCCTGTAGCAGGACGCCGCCTCAGCCTAAGTGGTATCAGCAAGCCGGAGCGTGCAGGGTGTCCAACCAATTTGTTGGTTTCCCCCGTATAAGTGCCAAGATAGGCCCACTGTTGAGGGATAAAAAAGCCTATTTATCCACATTGTGTGGATAACTTTTACTAATGCGCTGTTATTCAGCGAATTAACAGTTTTCGTTATTTTCTCCACATTGTTGATAACCTTATCCACACTGTGGAAAACTGCAGTGTTTTCAACAGCTGACCTGTGTAAAATGCTGGTTTATTGTGTACTACCGGCTTTGAGTTGTGGAAAAGCTACTGTTTTGTCGGTTTTTCACAATGCCGTCTGGTGGAAAACATGGAGCCCGGTGCATACGGCGGGCGGTTAGCATCATCTGGCCGATACCGCTAGTACCCGCCCCGGCGGTGCTGCTCGGCCCAGGTGAGGTCGGCGGCCCCCGCCGTGTTCCCGTACCGGAAATGGAGGATCAGCCACCAGTGATCACCGCTACCCGGATGCGAGCAGGTAACGTAGTCCCGGCGGTCCGGGAACTGTACGACCAGGTCGCCCTCCGCCCCCGCCGGCAGCTGGGGCAGGACGAATTCAAGTCGTTCCCGGTCCACATGTACCAGGCCGGCGGAGTCGGCCAGATTCCGCAGGGCCTCCCCCCGCTGGTCACGGTCGACCCGGATCAGGCCGGCAGCGGCGAAGTAGGCATCCGGCAGCCCGGGCAGCGTCTCCAGCTGGAGGGACCAGTGCGCGCCAAGGGAGTCAGCGTAAACGGTATCGACCCGGACGTCGGAAAAGGTATCCCCCAGCCGCGCGCAGCTGTCCTCCCGGGAAGGACAGCCCAACATCAGGGCGACGACCACGAGGTAGATGGCATAGCCGTAGCGCATATCAGATGGGCTGGTCGGGATTCCCGAGTAACTCAAACTGCTCCCAAAGCGCGGCCAGTTCCGGATGGGCACTCGCCGCTACCCGCCGGTCCATCCGGCTGATCAGGTCCCGGATGGTAGCCGGTGGCGGACCCTCGGCCCCGTAGACCGCCCCGAATTCAGCCAGTAACCGCAGGAGCGTGGGTATGCGGAGGGGGGCCGCCGCCCCCAGGAAGGCTCCAGCCCGGCCACCGTCGACCAGCTGCCTGCCGAATTCCAGGGTGCTGCACGAAAGGGAGATGAGCGCCCCTACGGCGGGACGCTCACCGGTCGGCACGGCCTCTAAGTGGTGATACCGCAGGCCCCGGTAACCGGACCACCCGCGGGGGCGACCGTGCCCCAGGTAAAAAGCGAGGGGCACGGGTCCGCCGGCCAGGCGTCGGACCAGTTCGTCGCGCCCCACCCGGTCGGCCGACCAGTTAGCTACCCGCGCCGGCCCGTAGGCCCGGGAGAGGGCCCTATAGAGGTCAGCCGCCCGCTTCAGGTAAGTTTCCTTCCACATGGCCATTACCACCCGGGTTGGAAGGGGCAGGTAAGTGGGCTGCGGCTGCACGCCGGTCCTCCGCTCCCTGTGGTTTTCAGTTTCGTTGTGGTATGTCAGGTAATCCATCACGAGTGTACGACTTGCTGGAAGGGCTCCCAGGCGCTGACGTCCTGGCTGGGTGAGCTTTCGAAGCGCCGCTCGTAGTAATGCTTGATGATATCCGCCTGCTGTTCGCGGTTAAACACCTCGAATACTTCCTCGTTACTGAGCCCGGGGTGATCGAGGAACACCTGTTGCAGGTCGTCTTCGCCACCATTCCCGTCGGCATCGTAGTTGTAGCCGGCCCCCCATACCTGGGCGTGGATGGCTTCCGCCATATAAAAGGGACCGGTTTCCTGAAACTGCCAGACGTGGCAGAGCTCGTGGATCATGGTCGCGTTGTCAATGCCCCCGTCGTTGACGTCGAAATTGACGAGCGTGTTGGTGACGAAGGCCCGGTCGTTCTCCTCGAACCAGCCCTGTACGCCGAAAATGATGTCGTTGCTGAGGCTTTCCTGGCTGAACCGGATACGACTGTAGTCGAACGTATCGCCGTACACCAGCCTCGCGGTCGCGATTTCCTGCGGCGTCATCTCCCGGTAGCTGGCCAGGCCGCTAAGCAGCGTGGCCAATACGGTATCGACGGCGCCGAAGCCCACTTCCAACGCGGCATTGAGCATGTCCTTGATGGGCTTCTCGAGATCACGCAGGGTCTGGGTGACAGCTGCTTCGTACTCCCCCCCGGTATCGACGATAACGACCTGGTAGATGTCGCGCAGGCTGTTGCCCGCTTCCTCCGCCGCCGTAAGGAGACTCGGAAGCAGCTCATCCGGATTCTCCATCCCGGCAATCAGCAGTTCGGTCAGTGTATGCCCCAGGTCGAGCAGGACGCGGAAGCCCCGGATGGCCGCCTGAGCGGTGAGGGTCCCGAGATCGACGACCAACTCGGCAATTTCGTATCCCGCATCCAATGCCCCTTTGATGAAATCGCGCATCCCCGGGAGGAAGTCCTTCTCGAGGTATTTGAGGACGTAGCTCACCGAATTTTCCAGGTGAATCGTAGCCTGCCCGATCCGTTCGAAGACGAAATCGACGCCTGACTGCGCCAACCGGGCGGCTTCCTCGTAAAAGTCTACCAGGTTTTCTCCCATCGTTTCCCAGCCATTGAGTACGGCATCGAGCGCCTCGTCACCCCGCGCGACCGCCCAGGCCACGGCGTCCTTGATGTTCTGACCGGCAAAACGGGCCGCCTGCAGGGCGTCTTCCCAAAGTTCGGATACGGTGTCCTCCGCCTGGGTGAGCACCCAGTCCAATATCTCCCCGAAGCGGCCGGTGCGGCTGATGATGCCATTGACCATCCGGCGAAACATCCAGTAGGTTCCCTCGACCGCCGTTGCCAGAATTTCGGCTACGGCCAGTCCCGCATCGATCATCGCGCCGACCAGCGCCTCGGCGGCCCGGTAGGTCAGGCGGGCCACTTCCGCGGCGAATCGGACCAGCCCGTCCGCCAGCCGCTTCATGGCCGCGACGAAGCGGCGGGTAAACTCCAGACCGAGACTGACGATATCGTGGACCAGGTCCACCAGCGTGCGGCCGATATCGGTCATGGCCTGGATTACGTCGGCCACGAATGCTACGGCTTTGGTCGCGATGGAAGTGAAGATGTCCAACGCGGTCTTTCCGGCTTCAACGATGCCGCGGAGTACGTCTTTCAAGATCTCACCGCCCCGCTGCACGGCCCATTCGGCCAGGTCCAGGAGGCTATGCCCGATCTCGGTGAGTATGCGGGCCACCCGTCGGGCGGCGTTGGTGACGGTGTTGGCCATCGAATCAAAAAACTGGTTCAACGTGGTCCCGATCTCGTCCAGTGCCTCCACCACCGCCCGGAAGAAGTTGCCGGGTTCGGTGATCGCGGTGATGAGCAGCTCGCCAACGGTGCGGCCGATAGCCAGCATGGCTTCTACGGTGGCGCGCACGATGTCCGCGGCGGCGTTGATCACGGTGCGCAGGATCTGCGTCACCGACCGGCCAAGCTCGATGAGCGCCTGTACCGTTCGTCGGGTTATGTCCGCCACCTGCCCGGCGGCCCAGACGACAATATCGACCAGGGCCTTACCCGCCTTGAGCAGTCCGTCTACCACGTCGGTCAGTACACCTCCAACGAATTTGAGTCCCTCCACGAGCACTTCCCCGATGGTTTTGCCGATGTCGACCATCGCCCGGACGAATTTGGTCACCGCCGCCACGCCATAGTCGACCGCCGCCGCCAGGATATCGAAAAGCGATTCTCCGGCTTCGAGGAGTGCCTCTACCAGGTCGCCGACCGCTTCGGCAGTCCAGGAGATCACCTCGCCGACGAATTCAACCAGCGACCGGCCAGCACTCACGATGGCATCCACTACGCCGGTGACCGCCTCCGCGATCGCATCCACGGCATCTTCCAGCTTGTCGACCACCCAATCGGCGGCGTCCTTTAATCCGTCAACGACCATGTCGGCCGTTCCCGGCGACTTGACGCGGTGCTTCCGCAGCACCCGCCCCGCCGCGGCCATCCACTCGGCCACCGCAGCCATATCTCCGCCGCTCGCCAGGTAATCCTGCATGAACGGACGCGCCTGCTGCCGGGTCATGCCGGAGATCTGGTGGACTAAGAAGACGCTCCCCGCCTTGCCACCGTCATTCCGCAAGGCACGCGCCACCAACTGCCGGTCGCTGCTGTTGCCCCCGGCCGCCCAGTGAACCAGGCCGCCCGCCTCTGCCACGTAGGTTTCCCGGTCGGGGACGGTCTGCAGTATCCCGCGGGTGAGTCGGTACGCCCGGGTTTCGGAAAGGGTAGCCGCCAGGGAGACGGCCTCTGCGGGGTCGGCGTCCTGGAGACTGCGGAAGTTGTCGCCGGCCAGCTGTATGCTGCCGTAATTTAATTTTGCGATCGTGTCTTGGGTAAGTGGCATGTCATTAGTGTTTGACCATGTATTACTCGGCTTCAAAGACCGTTACAGTCCCGCGGGGGGATTGTCACGCCGGCTTACCTTTGAACGATGAGACTGATCCTCCTTATCCTCTTCGTGGTATGCATCATTACCTGCGCTCCGGCGCAATACTTTCCGTCCACTACCGAGTGGGAAACGCATACGGCGGAGGAAGCCGGCTTTACCGAAGCGGGGTTGGACAGCGTAGTCCAGTTCGCCCTGCGCAACGAATATTCCGGCCAGCGCGACCTGCGCCTCGCCATCCTCGAAGGTTTCCGCCGTGAGCCCGGCCACACGCTCCGCGGCCCCACCAAGGAGCGCGGCGAACCGGCCGGTATGATCGTTAAGGACGGCTATCTCGTCACCAGCTGGGGCTACACCGACCGGGTGGATATGACCTTCAGCGTGACCAAAAGCTATTTGTCCACTACCGCGGGCCTGGCGATCGACGACGGGCTGATCCGCTCCGTCGACGACCCGGTGAGCGAATACGTATGGGACGGCACCTTTGCCGGGCAGCACAACGGGCAGATCACCTGGGAACACCTGCTGCAGCAGACTTCCGACTGGTCCGGCACCCTCTTCGGCCTGGAAGACTGGACCGACCGGCCCGATCCCGACGGCACCTACGACAGCTGGAAGAATCGGGAACTGCACGTCCCCGGCACCCACTTCAAATACAATGACGTGCGGGTCAACGTGCTCGCTTACTCCCTGCTGCAGGTCTGGCGCGAACCACTGCCCCGCGTGCTCAAGAGACGCATTATGGACCCCATCGGTGCCAGTACGACCTGGCGGTGGCACGGCTACGACGATAGCTGGGTAGAGCTGGACGGCCTGAAGATGCAATCCGTCAGCGGCGGCGGCCACCACGGCGGCGGCCTGTTCATCAACACGGAAGACCACGCCCGCCTGGGGCTACTCTTCGCCCGACGCGGCAACTGGAATGGCGAGCAACTTATCTCCGAGCGCTGGGTCGACATGATCCGCACGCCCGCGGAGGCCAACGCCAGCTACGGGTACATGTGGTGGCTGAACGCCGGCGACCGCGCCTGGGAGGGGGTACCGGACCATGTCTATTATGCAGCGGGTTTTGGCGGTAACTTCATCGTTATCGATGAGGAAAGGGACCTGGTGGTCGTGACCCGCTGGCTGGAGCCCAGCGAGATCGGAGCCTTCATGCGGCGGGTATATGCCGCGATCGAGCCCTGATCTCATGGCATTGTGTAACGGCCAGACGGCGGCGGATATAAAGCGATGAATCCTCCTTAATCCGCCCGTATGCGACCTCACCTCCTTCCCCTGCTTGTTGCCCTGGCTACCTGCCTCCACCCTGCCGCGCTCCTGGGTCAACTGACCGTGGCTTCCGGCGGAACGCTTTATGTAGGTCCCGCAGCGGCTACGGACATCGCCCTACAGACGGAGGGCGACCTCCAGCTGGAAAAGGGGGGCATGATCCGTATCGCCGGCCTGGTAGAAGTGATGAACGACGCCCAACTCGCCGGCTCCCTGGAATTCCCCGTCACCGGGCAACAGCCGGGGACCGGGCACGGACAGATCAACCTAGGCGGACAGGCCACGCTCAGCGGAGAACTGACAGCCACTACCCCAACCAACTACGAGCCTTCCGGTGAAACCACCATTACTTTAGTCGACGCCGGTTCCCTGTCCGGTAATTTCCAGGAACCCACGGCCCTTCCCGCCGGGAAGTGGCAGATCGAATACACCGATACCCAGGCCAATCTTGTCTACGGCCGCGAGACCGTCAGCACGACAGCCATGCCCACGGCGGCCCTATTCTCCCTTTACCCCAATCCGGCAGGCCACTCCCTGTACCTGTCCGGTCAGTTACCAAGCTCACCCCAATACCGGGTCGTGGATGCGATGGGCCGCGCCGTCATGTCGGGTACGGTAGCGAAAGGGTCCGGGCAGCCCCGTATAGACCTACCCGCCAGCCTACCGAACGGCTTGTACATGCTGCAATTCGAGGGGCTGAGAGCCAGACGCTTTGAAGTAATCCGGTAGCTTACTCCGGAGAAGCTCGCTCCCCGATCTTTTCGAGTACCTCGCGGTGGGAATAGTCGGTACAGTGCCCCTTCATCGGCGAAAACTCGATCACGGCATCGGACGAAGGCGCGGTGACTTCCTTTAAGTAGGTTTCGAAGTCACGCATCGCGTTATTCAGGTAGTAGTTGTCCATATCCCCCATCCAGACATAAATCTTCCCCGCTACTTTGGGACCGAGGGTCGGCCAGTTCTCCCGGACGTGCAGCAGGAGGTCGTACTTTTTCCAGTGCTCTGCCACTTCCGGATCTATGCCCCCGGTCACGCCGTCGAAGGCGGCCCGGGGGAGTCCGTCTTCCCCCCGCGGGCTGTACAGCGCGTTCCAGGCACCCCACTGCCCCTGGCCGGTGACGTAGGTGCTGTCCGTTCCCTCGGCGTTCTCTTCGGCAAATTCATCGCGGATCAGCAGATTGGGTTCGCCGTAGATATCGCGACGGCTAGGGCGAAGCAGACCGGCCTTATTCACGAAGGCATTTGAGTCGGCGTACATATCGATCAACTGCATCCGCTGAAAGCTGACGGGGTCGGGGCTGTAGGAATAGGTACCCGCGAACGTATCGGGGTAGAACAGCTGCAGGGCCAGTGATACCCACCCCCCGGTGGAGCAACCGTCGACGAAGCGGCCGGCAGTGCCGAGGGTGCGGTACTGCTCGTCAATGCGGGGGATGATTTCCTCGGTGAGAGCGTCGCCGTAGGGTCCGCTACTGGCGGAGTTCAGCTGGTAGGAATCGCCGAAGGGGCCGCTGCCATCCAGGAAGACGGTGATCACGCCCGGGGCGGCTTCCGAGGTCCACCAATCGGCGAATTCCGAATTACCGAGCAGGCGATTGACGCGATTGTAGCGCCCGCCGTAGCCGGCTACGTTATAGCGTACCGGGTAGCGCTTATCCGGGGAGTCGGCGTAATCCCGGGGCAGCAGCACGGTGAAGGTCAGTTCGACGGGGCGGTCCCAGAAGCTACTCAGGGCTTCACTTTGTAGGGTGACCGTCTCCACGAGCGGATGCGGCGTCACGTCCACCGCGGCGGGGAAGGTTTGGGCGTGGAGGTAGGAGAACACTATTCCGGTACACAGGAGTAGCAATCGGTACTGACGGTTCATGGTTTGAGGCTTGGGGTCGGTAAGATAGCCGCTCCCGGCTAACCTTTTCCGGGCTGCGGGTTTATACTATTCTATGGACATCCGCTTTATCCCCCAGGCCGACATCGACAAGCAGCTCTACAACAGCTGCGTGCACTTCGCCACCAACGGTAGTCTCTACGGCTACGACTGGTACCTCAACGCCACCGCCAAGGAGTGGGACCTGCTCGTGGAAGGCGATAACTACGTCAGTGCCATGCCGCTGCCCAAACGCCGCAACTGGCTGGGCCGCACCTACCTCACCCAGCCGGATCTCGTGCCGGACCTGGCCGTCTACAGCGTCAAGCCCCTCAGTCCGAAGCGCATCCAGGCATTCTGGGACGCCATCCCCGAGGAGTTCCGCGGTGGGGAACTGACCGTCGAACCCGCCTCGGTCCCGAAGGACAGCGGCCGCTTTACCGTCACCCAGGCCGTAGGGGACGCCCTCTTCCTGAATGAGGAATACGAGAGCATCACCGATACCTTCCCCCCCGCGTACTACTCGCGCATGGCGCGCAGCGAGGCGGCCGACCTCCTACCGGCACCGGTGATCAAGCCGGAGGCCTTCGCCGATTTTTGGCATAAGGTGAACGGCGAAAGCAGCGAGAACGAGTGGAAGTACCACGCCATGCAGCGCATCATGTACCAGATTCTGCACCGCAGCTGGGGAAACGCGGCCGGTATCCAGACGCGGGACGGTGAGTTACTGGCGGTTTCCTTCAATGCGTACAGCCACGGCCGCATCTTCCCCCTGTTCCGGGCGGAGAGCGAGGCGGGCACCCGCGCCGGCGCCATGACGCTCCTCTACGACACCCTCCTGCGGAGCCACGCCGGGCGCAACCTGAAGATCGAGCGCTTTGCGGAGTTGACTACCCCTTAACCGACTATCTAGTCCTGCCCGGTCTCCTGGCAGCCATAGACCGACGGATTGCATCCGTGCTCCTTGGCGAAGCTGGAACTGAAATATTTCACGTCGCGGTAACCCACCTGCGCCGCGACTTCCGCCACGAGAAATTCCCCGGTAGCCAGCAGCTGGGCGGCCCGCTTCATCCGCAGCAGCTTCATGAAATTATTGGGAGTGTGGCCGGTAATGGCCTTCATTTTGGTGAAGAGCAGGGCCCGGCTGACGGCGAGGTCGCGGGCCAGGTCATCGACTTTGTAGTCGGTATCGTCCATGCGGGCGGTGACGGCATCGATGGCCCGTTCCAGAAAATCGGCGTCGGCTGACGTTACCTGTACCTCGGCGGGCTCCAGGCGGAGGGTACGTCCCGTGCGGTCGCGGGCGCTGCGGATGGATACGAGCAGATTTTGGACGCGCAGTTGCAGTTCGCGTGGACTGAAGGGCTTGGTCACGTAGTCGTTGGCGCCGATCTCGAGGCCCTCCAGTTTCTGCAGGTCGCTGGATTTAGCGGTCAGCAGGATGATAGGGATGTGGCTGGTCTGAATATCCTGTTTGAGCGCGGCGCAGAGGGCGATGCCGTCCATTTCCGGCATCATGACGTCGCTGATCACCAGATCGGGATGGTCCGCCCGCGCCCGTTCCAATCCTTCTCTTCCATTGACGGCAGTGACGAGACGGTAGTCTTCCACGAGCACCGACTCGATGTAGTCACGGATCTCCTCGTTGTCTTCTACGATAAGCAGCAGCGGCGGCTTCTCATCGGCGTCCTTACCGGCGGCCAGGCGTTCCCGCAGTTCCGTTATTTCCCGCGGCACTTCGGCCTCCCCGGCATCGGTGATAGCTGACGACCAGGAAGCAAGCGGCGGCCGCAGGGGAAGCCAAAGACGGAAAGTGCTTCCCCGGCCCGGGGTACTTTCTACGGTGATCTCCCCGCCGTGCATTTCCACGTATTCCCTGGCGACGGCGAGACCAATCCCGGTCCCTTCGCGGCTGGTGAGGGACTGCCGCTCGAAGAAGCGCGCGAAGATCTTTTCGTGCAGGTCTTGCGGAATGCCCTCTCCGTCGTCACTTACCTCGATGAACATTTTGGTCCCTTCCCGCCGCAGGCGAAGGGTAATCTGGCCACCCTCCCCGGTGAATTTAAAGGCATTGGCCAGTAGATTGTACATCACTTTTTCCAGCTTATCCCGGTCGAAGCTCATCGGATACCGTTCCTGGTCGGACACAAAGCGAAGCTGCTTCTGACTCGTGGCGGCGTAGGCCTGGAAGGCGGCCACGATATCCTGGCAGAAGGCGACCATATCGTAGCCCTCCAGGTGGAGGGTATCTCGCTGCCCGTTCAGCTTCCGAAAACTGAGCAGTTCGTTCACCAGCCGAAGCAGTCTGCGGGAGTTGTTCTCAACGGTGAGCAGTCGCTTGGCCGTATCGCCCCTGACTTCGCCGTTGCGCCGTACGGACTCCAGGGGACCGAGCATCAGGGTGAGCGGGGTACGCAGCTCGTGGGTGATGTTGGTAAAGAAGCGGAGCTTAGCCTGGTGGATGGCCTCCTGCTGCTGCTTGGTCAGTTCCTCCTGGCGCAGCCGGTGCTGCAGGTAAGCATGGCGCATGATCGCGGCCAGCAGGAATCCGCCAAGCAACGCGTAGGCCAGATACGCGTACCAGCTCCGCCAGGGCGGCGGAAGAACGGTGATGTCCAGCGAGCGTTCCACGAACCGGTCGTGCTGTCCGTCTCCGAACACCCGTACGCGGAAGCGATAATCGCCGGCATTCTGCAGGGTATAACTGACGGTGGTGCGTCCCTGCCCGTCGATCCAGTTCTCGTCCAGCCCTTCCAGTCGGTAGGCAAAGCGGTAGTGGTCGGCGGCAAGGAAATCCAAAGGAGCGAAAGACAGGCTGAAATTCGCGTTGTCGTAGGGTAAGGTCAGCTCTTCCGTGTGATCGATGCTCTGCTTCAGCAATCCGCCTTCGGGATCGATGCGGACCTCCTGATTGGCGACCTGCAATTTGGTAAAGACGACCGGGGGCAAATCAACGTCGAGGTAAAGGTTGTCGGGGTTGAACACGGTCAGCCCCTCGGTCCCACCGAAAAAGAGGTCGCCGGAGCGGCTGGCGTGGGCGGCATTGATGCGGTATTCCTGCTCCTTCAGGTTGTAGGGGGTATCCGACGTACGCAGGTGGCCGGTCACGGAATCCTGACCGGCCACGCCCAGGCTGCCGCTTACCCAGAGCAGTCCGTTCGTATCGCGGAGAATGCTGTAGATCGTACTGCCGGAAAGCGGCCCGCCCTCGCGGTAGGCTTCACTCCTGTTCCGGGCCGGATCGATGAGAAACAGGCCTTGCCCGTACGTCCCGGCCCAGATGTGCCCCTCACGATCCTCCCCGAGGGCGTAGACTACCTGGTCCGGCAGGAACTGACTGATCCGCAGCTTACCTTCCGGTCGGGCCGTGATCCGGCTGACGCCCTCCTGGGTCGCTACCCACACATTGCCGTCGCGGTCCTCGAAGATGGATCGACACTGGTCGGAAACCAGCCGGTTGCCGGACGCCGCCCGCTCGGTCAGCGTACGACTGGCACCCGTTCGCAAATCAAGCAGTGTTAACCCTATCCCGTAATTGGCGATCCACAGCGTATCGTTGCGCAGCATCAGGTCATAGACGTTCGTGAGCTGTCCGCGAATGCTGTCCGGTGCAAGCGACCATTCGCGGACGACCTCGCGCCGCGTGATGTCCAGGTAGACCAGGCGCCCCTGGTAAGTACCGATCCACAGCCGGTTTCCGTCGAGTAATAAGCTCTTGATGTTATTGCTTTCCAGCCCGTGTCCGGTATCCACGGGCCCCAGCGTATCGGCGCGGCGGTCGTAATAGTTGAGGCCTCCCCCTTCCGTTCCCACCCACAGGTCACCGTTCGGTGCCTCGGCAAAGGCACTTACGACATCGGCGTTGAGCCCGGTCCGTTGCCGCGAGTAATGGCGCACCCCTTCCAGCTGACGGTCGTAGTAGGCCACGCCCCCGAAGTAACTCCCCATCCAGAGCGTACCGCGACGATCCGTAAAGAGGGAGTGGATCGAATGATTGCGCAAATTGCTCAGCCGGTTCTCCCGGTCGTAATTTTCGAAGCGATACTTTCCCGGTTCCAGGCGGTTCAGCCCCACGAAGGTGCCCGCCCACAAACTACCGTCCTGCCCCCATTCGATTGCGCGAACGTTGTTATCGGTCAGGGCTCCCGGTGCCCCGTCAGCAAGGTACGGGGTGACTTCACCGGTTCGCAGATTTAGTCGGTGCAAACCACTGTACCGGGTTGCTACCCACAGGAATCCCCCCGGTTCGGGGAGCAGGTCCTGCACGTACAGCTCCTCACCGTCGCGGTTACTTTCCACCGACATGCGCTCCAGCCGACCGGTAGAACCTTCACTGGATAACCGTAGGCGGAATAGACCCCGTGAGGTTCCGACGTAGTATTGTCCCGAGTCGTCCTGCGCCATCACCCGATAGGACTGATCGGGCAGTTCCTGCAGTCGTACGAACCGGTCAGTGCGGTCCTCATATCGGTAGAGGGCCTGTTCGGTGCCGACCCAAAGTATGTTCCGGTCGTCGCGGTAGATGAACTGGACGAACGTGTCCCCTAATTCGGAGTCGGATCCGTAGACTACGAAATCATCCGTTTTCTGGCGGTAGCGACACAGGCCCCGGGTCGTGCCAACCCATAAGCCATCCGTTGGGTCATCGTAGTAGAGGGTATGAATATCATTGAAGATCAGGCTGTGGGGGTCATCCGCCTGCGCCCGGTACACCCGGAACTCGGCCCCGTCGTAGCGGTTCAGGCCGTCTCGCGTACCAAACCACATAAAGCCCTTGCCATCCTGGGCGATACCGATGACGGAATTCTGAGACAGGCCGTCTTTACGCTGCAGTTCCCGGAAAGGGAAACGTTCCTGCGCGCCGGCGCCGGCAAAAATAAAAAGCAGCCAGGCTGTTAGTATGGCTCGGAACATAAAGCTTGCATGCGACTTTGATCGGGCGACTCCAAATCCGTCCGCCTCTTCCAAGGTAGCCAAATTTGCCGCGCCAACCAATCCTGTTCGCTTTTACTTGCGGCGGAGCGCAGGTAACGGACACTTCCCCGACACGCGCCTTTCTACCGGCTGTCCGAATCGGATGTAATGACTAGGTAGCTTCCCTTGAAATCCTGGTTGCGCGCCTCCACCACGGTGCGCCCCTCCCCGGGCCGCAATTCGATGGCCGCCCGCCCGTTGGCCATGCCGATCACCTGACTGCGGGTGGGCGTGCCGTAATTAACGAGCAGTTCTCCGGCTCCGTCGGCGGAGAAATACAGGTGGTCTTCATAGTCCAGTACCCGCTGCCCTTCCGCGTCGCGCATCACCGCCTCGACCAGGATATTTCCGTTCGGCAGGGCACGGTGCGTCAGCTCCACGTGGTCCGCGCCGCCGAACTTCTGGTAGGTATAGTGGACGGCAAGGTCATCGGTCGCCACTTCCGCCTCGTTGCGGTATCCCCTGCTGACAAGGGCATTTTCGCCCTCGGTAAAGGATACGTCCCAGACCAGTCCGGCGGCGGGAAACTCCCCTGGCGTACGGGTGCGCATGCCCAGCGAGGTGCCATTGTGAAATAGTTCCACCCGATCGCAGTTGCTGAAGACGCTCACCTGCCGGGCCTTCCCCTCCGGGCCATTACGTTCGGTCCAGGTGTGCGACTCGATGTAGGTAAAGGGGTCCTCGGCCCAGTAACTCTTGAAGACATAGTAAGCATCCTTCGGCTCGCCCGCCCGGTCGACCAGGCCCTTCTGGTTGAGGTACGGGATGGGGTTCTCCGGGCGGAGCGGCGTCCCGAAATCCTTGAAAGCCCACTGCGCATTGCCGGGAAACCAGTCGAGAGTTTCCGATACGGAGAGGTGCCAGTCGAACAGGTCCACGATGTAGTTTTCCGTCCAGTCACCGGAGGAAGCGATGTTCTCCACGTTGACCTGATTTACCGCTTCCGCCCATTCGTCGGGGTTGACCAAACCGTCTCCGGTGATCGGCGTCTCCGTGTGGCGACCTACGTGGCTGGATCCGCCGTATTCCATATGGAGGAAGCGGGGGTAAAGCGGTCGCTGCATCTCCAGCGTCGGTCCGTAATTTTTGTACACGCCGGCGTACCAGCCCGACCAGATGGAGGGGGAGAAAACATCCACCAGGTCGGCCCCGGCGTAGTACTTCCGGATGGCCGTCAGCCGACCGGGGTCCAGCTCGTGCGCGATGCTATTCAGGCGGGTCAGGAATAAATTCATGGCCGAGGTATCGTCTCCACCCGGGAAGTCCGGCAGCCAGTAGATCTCGTTACCCAGCGACCAGAAGAAGACGCTCGGGTGATTGTAGTTCTGTGCGATCTGTTCGCGCAGCAGCCGCTCGGTATTGGCTTCCCATTCCTCGCCCCCCTTACCGCCGCGACACCAGGGCAACTCGTCCCAGACGATAATGCCCAGTTCGTCGCAGGCCTCGTAGACGGACGGATCCTGCGGGTAATGGCCGAGGCGTAGGAAGTTTACGCCCATTTCCTTCATTAGCTCGATATCCCGGCGGTGCAGACTGTCGGGCAAAGCACCTCCGTAGCCGGCGTGCTCCTCGTGGCGGTGGGTGCCGCGCAGCAAAAGTCTTTCACCGTTCAGGTAGAAGGGGCCGTTCGCTTCGAAGCGGTACCAGCGATAGCCGATCATTTCTTCCCGCCGGTCGACGACTTCGTCCCCGGTTACCAATTCCACGACCACTCGGTAGCGCCGGGGAGAGCGGGGCGACCAAAGCTTGGGATTTGCCACGGCGGAAAAAGTGAGGGTGGCGCCGCCGTTCTCGTCCGGGGTAGTACTCCCGGAGGCAACCGTTTCACCGGTCTCCGGATCGGTTATGCTGCCCCGCAACCTGGAGTTTACGCCCGGGCGGCCGGTCAGGTTAATTTGGGCCCGGGTGAGCGCGCGGTCCGTGCTGACCTCCGGTGTACGTATGCGCAAGTCACTCACGAAGGTCGTCGGGACTTCCCGCAGCCACACGTCCCTGATGAGGCCCCCGTAGATGAAGAAATCTGATTTTTGGGAGGGTATCAGGTCGGGGTCGTATCCGTTGTCAACGCGCACGTCCAGTCGGTTTTCGCCGGAGGGGGAAAGATGGTCGGAAATATCCACCTCCCAGCCCACGTAGCCACCGACGTGACCGCCGATGCGTGCACCGTTGAGATAGACCTCCGCCTTGGTATTTGCCCCCTCGAAGTACAGGAGATAGCGGCGACCCGGTCGCGGGGTAATCCGTAGCGAACGGGAATACCAGGAAGCATCGCGGCGGTAGCCGGGACTATTGTCCACCGCGTCCCACTGGTTCCACGTATGCGGAACGGTTACCGACGTAGCCGCGATGCCCGTAAGGGTGGCGGGGTCGTGCGTCGCCGTCTCCCGGTAATCCCACTCGCTCAGCAAGGTGCGGCTACGGAGGCTGTCGGCGGGCGGGCCGGCGTGAAGACCGGGCCCGATCAGTAAGAAAAGGAGGACCAAAAGTCCGCCGGTGTGCCGGGTAGACATAAGCGTTGCGGTATGGAAAAGGCCGCCGCCTGAAGGATCAAGACGGCGGCCGTAAAAAGTATAATGGTAATATGAAACTAGTCGGTAGCGTGCGCGAATTACTGCTTCAAGAACTTCACGTGCATCCGTCCTTCCGGCGTCCGGAGGTGGGCGATGTACATATTGCTAGGTAGGTCGCTCAGGTCATCCACCACGATTTGCTGCGAACCGGATGGCGCCTGGCGATTGACGATCTGGCGTAGCAGCAGGCCCCGCACGTCAAAGATTTCCAAGCTCACATCGCCGGGTACGGTAGTCTGGTAGGTCAGTGTCAGCCGATCACTGGCCGGGTTGGGGATAGCCTGGAGCCCCAGGCTCTCGTTGTAGGGAGCACGGCGGTTCGATGAGATCAGGGCCCCACAGAACTTGGCAGCACCGATGGCAAATCCATCCATACCGGCGGTAGCGGAAACGGCATTCGGGTCGTAGCAGGGATCGAAGCGCCGGAAATCAAACAGGTAGCCCCGGTCGTAGGCGGAGTTGACGGCGAAGAGACTGTCTTCAACCATGATATTGGTAAGTCCCGTGGCGTTCTGGTCGGTTACCGCTTCCTCCGAGTACTGGATGAGGGGTGCGCGGTCGGGGACGGCATTCAATTCCAGTACCTCGGTGAAGTAAGCCTCGGAGGTGTCGTTCGTCATCGTGGTGATGAACAGCGGGCTGAAGAGTTCCGGCTTATTCACCGGCTCAAAATCCTCGTAGTGGGCCAGTACGTCGTCGGTCCAGTGGATGTTGTTATTCAGCATTTCGATGCTGGCACCCGTCACTACCGAATCGAGGGTGAAGAGGAAGTTCTGTTCATCCTCGAAGTTGATCTGTTCGTCGGCCAGGAAGGGTGCCGAGCCCATGATGGACGGATTCTGGATGAAGTTGTCGTTGATAACGGACTCTTTCGTGTTTTTCAGTTGGATGAAGCCGTGGCGGCCGACGTGGTTGAAGACCGTGTTATTCGAAAATTCGAAGTAATTCAGTCCGCGCTGCCGGAAGCCGATGTAAATCCGGTCCAGAATATTGTGAATGACGTTGTTCTTGATAACGACGGAATCGCCGAAGGTCGCTCGCAGGTCAACTACGCGTCCGTTCCCCTGGAAAAGCTCATAGTCGCCGAAGTTGCGCAGGATCGAGTTGGTGATGAACACCTTTGCACTGTCTCCTTCCGCGCGAATCGTTCCCTGCCGGCTCTTTTCGATGATGCAGTTGTTCCAGCTGTAGGTCTGCCCTACGCCCTGTGGCCGGAAGGAAGCCGTTTCGTACATGGCGGCGTTCGGTCCTTCGTCGCCGAGGATAAGGTAGATGTTGTCCCAGTAGAAACTGCCCGTACCGCGGTAGATCTCGTCCAGGCTGGTTCCCCCGGTCGGATTGGCCCGGTCGGCGATCGGGCGGCCCAGGGTTTCGGTGTCACCGGTCGCGGCGATGGTGACGTCGAAGTCCCAGCGGTTGGTCTTGGTGAAGTAGTAAAGACCACCGGCTTCGAGGAGGTAAGTATCGTGTAGCTGTTCACCGGTGGCGGAGGTATCGGCCTCGATGTAGACATCGATGTAGGTAGCCGGGATGCCTCCGACGTCGTCGAGATCGGCCGGCACCACGACCGACTGAGCCGGAAGTGCGCCCGCCAGAACGAATAGGAAAAAATACAGGGAGTAGCGTTTTTGCATGGTCTGAAAGATGAGTTGATGAACGAGGTTAGCTGCACCGCGGAAATAGTCCGGGTCAGTAGGTTTCTTTGGGAATGAATTTGTATTCGACGCCGACGGTCGCGGTGGTTCCGTACGTGGCCCGGTTGGTTTCGAAGCGGGGGCCGCGGAAGAAGGTCACGTCCTGCTGGTTGGTCAGGTTGTTGAGGTTCAGAAAGACATTGACGCGACGGTTAAAGCGGTACTTGATGGCCGCATCCATGCGCCAGAAGCTGTCGTCGTAGCTGTCTTTGTCCGCGATGGAACTGTAGCCGGTAATCTTGCTGCCCTGGTAGGCGGCGGAGACGCGGGCGGAAAGCCCGCCGATATCGTAGCCGAGCGAGGTATTCAGGATGGTTTCCGCCTGCCCGATAAGGTTGGTTTCTCGCTGAAAGGTGAAGGCGTTCACCTGGCAACGGGGGCGTCCGCCCACGACCACGCATTCGGTCTCCTCCCGAAAGGAGTTAATGGTGGTATTGCTGTAGAGCAGGGCGTAATTGAAATTGAATAGGAGGCCGTCAAAGGGCTGGGGCAAAAAGCTCAGGCGAGACTGCACGTCTACCTCCACCCCGTACACCTTCGAGTCCGGCGAGCTGGAGAAGGAGGTCAGTTCGGCCCCGATGAAGCCGGTCGGAGGCAGGCCGTTAGCCACCGCGATGCTGTCGTTATTGACGCCCAGCGTGACGGGGTAGAAGGCGTCCCGGATCTGCTTGTAAAAACCGCCGACGCTGAACAGCCCGAGTTCGCCGGAATAGGCCGTCAGGAAGAGGTCGTAGTTGCGCGACACGGAGGGGCCGAGGTCGGGATTTCCCCGATCGATCGTCAGATCGCCGTTGCGGTTGACCAGCGTTGCCGGTACGATGTAATTGAAGTCGGGGCGGGCGAGGGTCGTGCTGTAGGAAGCGCGGACGTCAAACCAGTCGAGCGGCTGATATTTGAGGTGGAGGTGCGGCAGTAGCTCCCCGTAGGTCGTGGTCGCCGTGCGGGGGTCGCGGGCCCCGCTCTGTCCCCAGTCGCCGTTGAGATCGGCGAAGATGCCGTTGTAGGTGTTGTCGTTGTATTCGTACCGGAGGCCGGGAATGACCGTCAGCCACTCGCCCACGTTGAATTTGAACATGGCGTAACCGGCGGTGACGTTTTCCTGAAGATCGAAGTTGTTGGTTACCCCGAAGAAATCCTGGGGGTAGGTCTCGCTGAAGAGATCGTTGAACCGGCGCAAAATGGCTTCGTCAAAGGGGTAGATAATGTCCCGGGAGGTACCGGAGTTATCTTCCAGGCTCAGGGTAGCTTCGTCGGACAGGAAGTTCTCGATACCGAGGTAGGTGCGCCCACTGGGATCGATACCCGTGGCGCCCACGGGGTTCCCGTTAAGCGCGTCCCAGGTACTGTTGTCCCGCAGGTAAAAGATCTTATCGTAGAACGCTTCGTAATCCCGTTCCTTTCGGGTCCGCCGCAACTTGCCGCCGAATTTGAAGGACGCCCGGACCTTATCCCCCAAGCTGAAGGGAACCGTAAAGTCGGCAAAGACCGTAGCGATGTCCTCCTCGTTTCCGGTATCGGTGTAATTAGCCCCTGTAAGAAACGTCCGGTCCGCCGGGGCATTGATGAAGTTGTAGATCCGGGTAGGATCCCGGCGGTTTTCGAGAAAGCCTTCGGTAAAGCTGTTACCCTCGGTGCGGAAATCGAACTCGATATTGAGCGGGGTCTCCCCTACCGTCTGGCTGTAACTGGCGCCCCATTCCACGTTCAGGAAGCGCAGCCGATGGCGGGCGGAGAGCGAAGCGGAATACAGGCTGATCTGACTCTCGCGGATCACCGGACGAAAGCTGGAGGTGACATCCTCGATATTAAAGCTCTCCCGGTGGTTAAATTCATCGCGGGTCGTACGGGAAAAAATGCCCAGCAGGGTCACGTCGGTCGTTTTGCCGAAAGCGTAATCAAAGCCTAGGCTACCGTTGTAGCGTCGGCGCACCTCCTGCTCCCGGCGTAGCGTGAGCGAGTTGGCCTGCTGATCAAAAATGTTGAGCATCGTATCGATGATGGCGTCCCGCCGGTCGCCCCAACCCTGCCCGACGGAGTAGCTCCCCCGGTTAAAGCGCTCCACGTTCGCGGTACCGATAATGCCTAACCGGTCGTCGAAGACCCGCCGGCTGAAGGAACCGGTAAATTTGTAATCCCGAAATTGACCCGCTAGGTCGTTATATCCCCCGATGGCCTTCAGGGAGGCACGCGGGCGGTCGTCGGCCTTCAGAATATTGAGGTTGATCGTTCCCCCGAGCGCATCCCCGTCCATATCCGGCGTCGGGCTTTTGAAGAGCTCTATTCCCGAGAGCAGTTCCGGAGAGATGAGGGAAAGGTCAACGGAGCGGTCAGTGCCGGAAGTCGACGGCAGGCGCGTACCGTTAATGTTGATGGCGGTGAACTTCGGGTCCAGTCCCCGGACAACCACTTTGGAACCTTCTCCACCGTTCCGGTTGATCGCTACTCCCGGAAGACGGGATATAGCCTCGGCGGCGTTCACGTCGGGCAGTTCCTTGATCTTATCTCCGGAGACGAAATTGGCGATGGCGTCCGCCTTCAGCTGCTGGTTGATCGCTTTGGCCTGCCCCAGTAACTGCGCGGTCACGATAACCTCCTGCCCCATGACGACCGATCCGCCGAGCGCGGCGTCCAGGGTGATCATCTCACCCGCTACTACCGTCACGGGCAGGGCCTGGGTTGCGAAGCCGACGTACGACACCATGATCGTATCGTCCCCGGCGGGCAGGTCGGTTAGCAAATATGCGCCGTCGAGGTCGGTGACGGTGCCCAGCGTCGGATTGCTGGCCAGATATACGCTGGCACCGGGCAGGCTGGAGCCGTCGTCGGCACCCGTGATCACGCCCTCGATCGTTCCGGTCTGAGCCCGTGCTCCCGTAATTGCGGATAAGAAGCAGCAAATAATGAACACCGGTTTCAGCATAATCGACAGTTTCAAAGCGACATATAAGGCGATCCGGGCCCCGCTTGCGGTATTCCGGATAATTGATCAGCAATCTGGATCAATTGACGGAGAATATCATCCAAAGCCTGGGGGACAATCGTTAACTATTTGAATACCAAACACTTACATTCTATACGGCAGGGAAATTGTAGGCCCCTATGCAACAATAGAGCACCCGCGACATCCTACTTTTACGGGTATGATTCCTGCACACACCCTCCCGCCCCGGACATCCGCCGGTTTTTCTCCCCACGCCCGGCTTCTCGCTTGCCTGTCAATGATTTGCTTATTCTTCGCCATCGGGTGCTCCCCTGCCTCCGCTCCCCCTTCCGGTAGCGAATTACAGAACGATGTGCAAGCCATCTCCCTTCCCTCGGCCATCGCCGCGGCGGACAGTTTCCTCGAACGAGAGCCGATACCGATCACGCGGGAAATCAGCCCCCGCAGTGCCGGCGGCCCGCGTGATTTCTATTCCGAAGGGGATTACTGGTGGCCGGACCCCAATAGTCCGGAGGGTCCCTACGTGCGTCGCGACGGTGAGACCAATCCCGATAACTTCGTGGCCCACCGGCGCGCGATGGTCGATCTGTCGAAGGCCGTGGCCGCTCTCGTAGCCGCCTACGAGGAGACCGGTGACGAACGATATGCCGATCACGCTATGGAATACCTGCGTACCTGGTTCGTCGATCCGGAAACCAGCATGACGCCTCACCTGCTCTACGCCCAGGCCATCAAGGGCAGGGTCACCGGACGCGGCATCGGCATCATCGACACCATTCACCTCATCGAGGTAGCCAAAGCCGTCGCCGTGCTCCGGCAAAAAGGCTATTTACAGGGAGGAGATCAATCGGCCGTAGTAGGCTGGTTCGAGGATTATCTGAACTGGATGGTCACCCACCCCTATGGCCACGACGAGCGCGATCACGGGAACAACCACAGCACCTGGTACGCCGCCCAGGTAGCCGCCTTCGCCAGCCTGACGGGCAACCAGGCTCAGTTGGATTCCACCCGCACGCTCTTCAAGCGCATGATCGACCGGCAGATGAACGACGAGGGTGGTTTCACCGACGAACTCGGGCGCACCAAGCCCTATATCTACTCACTTTTTATCCTGGAAGGCTATTCCGTGCTGGCCGAATACGCCTCTACTCCCAAGGACGATCTATGGACCTACGAAGGCACCCACGGCAGTCTGCGCGACGGCTGGGCGTTTATGCTGCCCTACATTAAAGATAAGTCGGCCTGGCCCTATCCACCCGACGTAATGCACTTCGACGAGGTACCCATCCAATCGGTAGGGCTGCTACTGGCCGCCCGGGCCTACGACGATCCGCAAATGCTTCAGCTGTGGGAAGACCTGGACCCCACCCAGCGATCGGCGGAAATCGCACGTAATTTTCCACTGCGACAGCCGATCCTCTGGGGGGAGCCCGGATAGGTCAGCGCGAATTACTGCTTAACGAATCGGCTTATCCCGGTCGCACCGTCGTCGCCGCGCAACTGGAGAAAATAAACGCCGGCGGGAAGCGTACGTACATCAATGAATCGATCGGAGTCGGTCACCCGGCCACGGCGTAACTGCTGCCCGGCTGCGCTGACGACGAGATAGCGATAAGTTTCCCTGCTGGGAAGCCCCTTTACCACCAGGCGGTCAGAAGCAGGATTGGGAAACAATTGCGGCGAGAAAACCGCCTGATTACCCACGCTACTCGGCGGGGCCGGCAACCAAAGATCGCTGGGAGGAGCCATCCCCTCCCCCTCGCCCGGCCCGAAAGCGCCATTGGGATTCACGGCGATGTAATCGAAGCAGGCTCCGTAATCGGTTCCACCCGCCCGGCCGATATCGAGGTAGGTGTTATCGGTCGTTTCATCACTGGCGTAGGATCCAAAGGGGGTAGCCTCCTCATCCAGGTAGACGGTCGTGAGCATGGGCTCGCCGGCTTGGGGATTATTCTGGAAGGTGATGCGCAGTACATGAAAGGTGCCATCGTCCCAGTAGCCTTCGGGGAAATTCACCTCGGGATCGTCAATGGTTCGCTCGAATTTGAGGGTCGACCGGTTTATGCGTAGTTTTTGCCGCCAGCCGAGGCCGAAGAATTCGACGTAGGCGATGTTGCTGGTCTCCGGTAATGCCCGCAGCCGCAGCAGGACGGTGGTTTCCTCCCCCTCGTCCTGGCGGTAGCGCCAGCGGTAGTTGTTGTTGTCTCCCTCCTTCGGTCCGGAAAAGTAGCAGTAGGCATTGTTGCCCGCCTCGCCCATTACCGGAGCTACGGAATCCAATCCGACCATTTCCAGATTGGTGTCGAATTCAAAAAATTGCGGCGCCTCTACCTCCGGGCGAGCGTGACCCCGGGCTACCTCCCACGGTCCGTCGTCGGCCCGCTCCAGTGTCGTGAATTGCATGACCTGACCGGGGGTTTCGCCCTGCGCGTTCACACTCGCGATGCGGTAATAGTAGGTGGTGGCTTCGGAAAGTTCCGGCGTATAGCTGTTTGTCGCGACCGTCGTATCGAGGACCAGCTCGTCCTGCGAGGTCCCCAGGTAGACCCGGTAGGTATCGGCACCGTCCACCCCGTCCCAGACAATTGGCATGTAGAGGGGCACGTCGACGGATCCGTCCAGCGGCAGGGATTGGCTTACGGCCAGCGCGGCGTCACCGGCCAGGTCGACCGGTAGCATGGAAGCAAGACCGCTCTCCGGGGCATAAGCACCCGAAGCGTTGACAGCCAGGTAATCGAAGCAGGCACCGTAATCGGTGCTCCCCGCCCTTCCGAAGTCGATGAAGGAGTTGTCACTCGTTTCGTCACTCGCGAAGGGGCCACCGAAGGGCGTGGGATCCTCATCCAGGTACACCGTCGTGATCATCGGCTCTCCACTCGTCGGGTTGTTTTGAAAGGTAACGCGGAGCGTGTGGACGGCCCCATCGTCCCAGTAGCCGTCGGGGAAGGCAACTTCGGGGTCGTCAGTGGTTCGTTCGAAGCGGATGGTCGAGCGGTTGACCCGGAGCTTCTGCCGCCAGCCCAGTCCGTAGAATTCGATGTAGGTGATATTATTGACGTCGGAAAGCGCGGCAAGACGCACGACGACGGTCGTTTCGTCCTCGGCCTCCTGCCGGTAGCGCCAGCGGTAGTTACCGTTGTCCCCCTCCTTCGGTCCGGAGAAGTAGCAGTAGGCGTTGTTACCATCGCGGTCGTTCAGCCGGGCTACGGAATCGATCTGCAGGGTCGTCAGATTCGTATTAAGCTCAAAGAACTGAGGGGCCTCCACTTCAGGACGGGCGTGACCGCGAGCCACGTCCCATTCTCCGTCATCCGGGTTTTGGAGGGTCGTGAAGGATTGGATATCGGTACGGGATTCTCCCCGCTCGTTGACGCTGCCCACCTGAAAGTAATACGTGGTACCGGCGGCCAATTCGGGGCGGTAGCCGGTCGTCGTTATCGTGGTATCCAGACTCAGCTCCGTGGGGCTCGTACCCAGGTATACCCGGTAAGCGGTCGCCGCGGGGCTGCCGGTCCAAACGATGGGCATAAACAGCGGAACGGATTCGGATCCGTCCAGGGGCAGCACGTCCGTGACTGCGTCCGCGGCGGCGTCCCCCAGATCTATTAAGGACGGACAAGCAGCAAGGGATGTCTCCGAGGAACAGAAACTGGCAAAGCGGACGACTTCGTCCTTCAGGCCGGCCGCCTCGCTGTAGGACCGGTAAATGCCCCACTTGGGCCGGTTGATCAGACCGCCTTCGTCCGGGGCACCCCGCCACAGGTCAATGTCATTGCTGGTATAGAGTAGTATCGGAAGACCGGTTTCGACATCCCGAATAGAGACATCCAGCTCTCCGTCGTTGGCGTGGACCTGCCGCATCGTTACTTCTACCCAGTGGCCCGTGAAGCGGTCGAGCGGTGCGTCGCTCAGTCGGCCCAGCGTGCCGCTCGGATTCCCGGCTCCCCCATTGTGCAGTAACTCCACCCGGGAGGTACGGGCGGTCAGGGTGAGAATGGGGAATCCGGAGTCCGATCCGCCGGCGGCTTTATTCTGGAAGAGGTGGTTAAAACTGCTGGCGCCGACGAAGTCCTCGGCCAGGCGGAATTGCCAGCGGTAGTAGGACGTATCGCCGTACGCGTGTTCGAGTTCCGGGTCGCTCTGGCCGCTTGGCCCGCCCTTGATCTCGATGCGGGCCCGGTCGAAGACCAGACAACGGTCATTATCCTCCGGCAAGTGGGAGAAAAACTCGAATACGTTCTGCCCCAGTTCGGCATCCGCGGCCTGGAGGATATGGTCGCCGAAGGACGCATGGTTACCCGGGCCGTCACCGGCGCAGTCGGGACTGCTATCATCCGGGCCTTCGATACCAAAGCCGGCGGCGGAGATCACCGGATAGGCGCTTCCGGAGTCATCCACGGCGGAGAGTACCGCCTGCCCGTGTGCGGGTAGAGCCCACAGTGCTAGGGCAAACAGAAATAGGTAGGGTAGCATTCTTGTCATGATCGAGTTTACTTCAATAGGGTGTGTACTAATTCGGGTCCGCCCATCTGTCGGGCACCGGAAAATCTGCCGCGAATAGGGTCCCTAGCGTGCCCCGGGGCAGGGATACAGTAGTCGCTGGAGGCTAGAATCCGATCGCGCACCGCGCATCGCCTCCGAGCAGTAATCCGGTTCATCCATTTGACTGCCCGCCCGCAGGAACTGCCCCCGCAACTCCCGCCGCACCTCGGCCAGATCACCGAGCTGTGGATATGTCCACTCCCGCTCGCCCAGCGCGTAGGGGCGGAGGTAGGCGTAAGCATCCGGTAGCCCAACCCCCTCCTCGTCTTGGTAATTCCACAGGTCGATCCCCATACGCTTTCCGTGGTAAGCCAGGATCGTCAGCCCCTCCAGGTTCATGGTGCTGTAGCTGAGCGATTTGGTACGGGCGATTTCTTCCGGTTGGCTTCCGTCAGCCGCCAGGTGAGCGGCAATCCGGTCGGTCTTGGCGCGCTCGAGGACCGCACCGGCTTCCTCCTGGCGGTCCAGGTACCGCAGCATGCTGACGAGCTGGACGTCGTACCAGGTTCCGTGGTTGTTGTGCCGGCTGCCCTCTTCCCGGCCCAGCTCGCTACTTACGAGCCAGTCCGTATAGTCGCTTATCCAGCTGGTAAAGCCTTCGCGCTCGGCGTCAGTCAATTCTCCGAGAAAGCCCAGTAGCTCCACCCCGGTGATCACCTCGGTGATCGCCCGAAATTCGATGATGCCGTAGCAGCGACCATC
Source organism: Lewinella sp. IMCC34191 (assembly GCF_003390935.1). Lineage (GTDB taxonomy): Bacteria > Bacteroidota > Bacteroidia > Chitinophagales > Saprospiraceae > Neolewinella. The sequence goes on from NZ_QNQZ01000002.1 coordinate 187,421, forward strand.
GTTCCGGCCCGGAATGCCCTGGGCGTATTCCAGGTGGGGATGCATGCGGGTTTCCGGATCAAGGAACCAGGTCCGTAGTTGTTGCCGTGCCCGGTCGGCGTAGGCTTGCCGGTCGGAGAGATAGGCTGCCAGGCTAAGGTGGTAGAAGTTGCCGAACGCATTTCTTCGTGCGGTTACGTCGACGTCCAGGCCAGCCGTGCGGGGGTTTCTTTCTCCGTCGCGGCGGATCCAGGGAAGGCCGTCCTCCTTTTCCGGATCGGGCCACCAATAGGGAGCCAGGCTGAGGTAGTCGTGTTTGTCGCCACTGGGCGGTACCCCCGTTTTCTGCGTCACCGCGTAGAGGGGGGCATCGAGCAGGGAGTCGGCACGCCCGATCAATCGAGCGTACGCCGGCGCCCATCTTTCTACCTGCGCCCCGCCGCCCGCTTTTATTTCCGCCAGCAGGCGGCCGTCCAGATTGGTCAGTTCCGGTACCGGCAGATCGGCTGCCGCGACCTCCCCGGAGGTGTTCGCGGCCGGGGTGCACCGGCATAGCGCAAGGAGCATCAAAGCCAACAGGAAGGCTATCAGGCGTGTCGAAATCATAGTTTCAGGACTTCGCTGCCGGCCATCAGAAAGGCGCCCGTACCGAAGTTTTGCCAACTTTCGGCGGAAGCCGGTTTGGGGTCGTAGCCGATATCCTGCACCCAGGTGACCTTTCCGTCGGGCTGCTGGATCGCTTCCAGGGCCGTCCAGGCCTTGCGCACCGCCGGTAGGTACTCGTCGCGGTCGAGCAGGCCGTTGTTGATGCCCCAGGCAAAGGCGAAGGTGAAGAAGCCGGTGCCGCTGGTCTCGCCGTGGTCCCAGGCTTCGGGCTCGAGCAGGCTGACCCGCCACATGCCGTCGGCGGGCTGGATCGACTTGACCTCGGCCGCCATTTCTTTAAAGAGGCCGACGTAAAAACCGCGGTGCTCGTAGTCGGCGGGCATCTCTTCCAGGATCAGCGCCAGGCCGCCGAGTACCCAACCGTTGCCACGCGACCAGAAGATCTTTTTCCCGTTGCCGCCCTTCTGATCGTCGGGCGAGCCCGTCCACACGAAGCGGGTATCCCGGGCGAAGAGGTGTTCTTCCTTATCGTAAAGTAGCTCGTAGGTTTCGGTGTAATAGTGGTGCATTTCGTCGAGTAGTTCCGGCCGGTCTTTCAGGCTGGCCCACTCGGCGATTACGGGCGGGGCCATGAAGAGGGCGTCGCACCACCACCAGAGGATTTCTTCCTTTTTGGTTTTATCGCCCTGTTTCCATTCGTGGTCCTTATTCAGATGGTCGTCGAGCCAGGTGGCGGTCGCCTCCAGGTCTACCAGGCCGGGCTCCTGCTCGTTCAGGTAGAGATAGGAGTAGCTGATGGCCACGTCGTCGGCGTGATAGTAGCGGTCGTAGGTCTGCCAGTCCGTCATTTCCCCGCGCTGCCTGAGCGCCGTGAGGAAGGCCGGATTATCCGTTGCCATGTGGGCCCGGGCCACCCCGGTGTAGTAGGCGCCGTTGGTCCAGTCGGTCGGCGCCTTGGATTCGATGGGGTTGGCCTCCTGCCAGGCCAGCGCGCGGACCATGGCCGCTTCGATGTCGTCGCGATCGAATTTGGGTACGCCGACACAGGCCGGTAAAAGGAGGACGAGCAGGAAATAGCAAATACGGGGCATGAGGGACGGTCTATTCGTGGATCAACGCCCCCAAAGTAGCGGGCGGACCGGCTCGGGAGAATCTCCCGAACCGCTTATTATCCGCCTTCGTACAATTGTCCCCACAGGTCTGGATGATTGTCAGCTTCCCAAAAGCAAAGGCGGCGGCGGGGCGCAGGTAAAATGTGCTCAGCGAACCGGGAGGTACCGGATGCTTTCTATCATTTTTCCCTCGCTACCTGTTACCTTAGCCCCTTCCCGCATTATTGTATACTTTACACTATCTAAAATTCATTCCCCGCTATGACCGACCATCAGAATACTAAAATCGTCGCCACCGTAGGACCCGCCTGTAATAGCTACGACGGGCTGAAAAAGCTCATTGAGGCCGGCGTCGATGTTTTTCGTCTGAACTTCAGTCACGGAACCCACGCCGACCACAAGCAGGTGGTCGATCACGTGATCCGGCTCAATACCGAGATGAATACGCACTGCAGCCTCCTGGCCGACCTGCAGGGGCCGAAGCTGCGCGTCGGGAAGATGGAAGGCGAAGGACTGGAACTCGAGGCCGGTGACGTGGTGACCTTCGTCAACGAGGAATGCATCGGCAACGCCGAGCGGGTATACATGAGCTACCCCCAATTCGCTCAGGACGTGCGCGTCGGGGAGCGGGTGCTCGTTGACGACGGTACGCTCGTCTTTGAGGTCGTCGACACCAACGGAATGGACACCGTCAAACTCAAGGCGCTCTACGCCGGGACGCTGAAGTCGAATAAGGGCGTCAACCTGCCCAATACGAAGATCAGCCTGCCCAGCCTGACCGAGAAGGATATGGAAGACCTTCAGTACATCCTGACCATTCCGGAAATCAACTGGATCGCACTGAGCTTCGTCCGTCACCACTCCGACTGTAAGGAACTGCGCGCCCACATCGACCGGGCCGGCCACCAGGCCAAGATCATCTCCAAAATCGAGAAGCCCGAGGCCATCGACAACATCGATAAGATCATCAAGCACTCGAACGCCATCATGGTGGCGCGGGGCGACCTCGGTATTGAAATGCCCATGGAGCGGCTGCCGATCATCCAGAAAGAGATCATCCGCAAGTGCATCCAGCGCGCCCGCCCGGTCATCGTAGCCACCCAGATGATGGACTCCATGATCACCAACCCCGGTCCGACCCGCGCCGAGGTTACGGACGTCGCGAACGCCGTACTCGACGGTACCGACGCCGTCATGCTGAGTGGGGAGACCAGCGTCGGCAAGCACCCGGCCCTGGTGGTCAAGTGGATGAACAGCATCATCGAGGAGGCCGAGAAGATCTACGAGATCGGTATCCGCCGCCCCAAAGCCAACGAAAAGAGCGGCACCTTCGTCAGCGACGTCGTGAGTTCCGCGGCAACCTGGGCGGCGCAGAGCGTCGGGGCCCGCGCCATTACCGGCATGACCCGTTCCGGCTACACCGCTTTCAAGCTGTCGAGCTTCCGGCCCAGTTCCAAGATTTACATCTTCAGCGACATTCCGAGTATGCTCTCGACCCTGAACCTGTGCTGGGGCGTACGCTGCTACCATTACGATAAATTCCAGACCACGGACGATACCGTAGACGACATCGTGGAGATCCTTAAGGAAAAAAATCACGTCCAGCCGGGTGACATGATCGTCAATACGGCCAGCATGCCCCTGGAGAAGCGTGGCCGGATGAATATGATGAAGATCACGGTGGTGGATTAGCGCAGGTCGGCCCGGCTACCATTCCGCCGGCCAACCTTTAGCACTAGTCGGGTACTCATAACGTTAGTAAATTACGATTTACCTGCGGCTACCCTATGCGTACTACCCTGCTGCTCCTTCTTGTCCTGCTCGCTCCTTCCCTCTTCGCCCAGGCGGAGATGACGGAGAAGGAGGTCAATCTGCAGAAGCAGTTCATCGAGGCGAAGCGCGAAGCCCTGCTCGGCAAGACCGATGAAGCCATCGGACTGTTCGAGGGTATCCTGGAAAACGATCCCGAAAACGATCCGGCGCTGTTCGAACTGGCCCGGCTGCAGTACGCCGCGGGAAACACCGCTCCGGCCATCAACGCGCTGAAACAGGCCTACGCTATTCGCCCCAACGAAGTGTACGCCGCCTTCCTCGCGGAACTGTACCTGGCGGCCGGCCGCTACCGAGACGGGGCGGACCTTTACGCCACCCTCGTCAAGCGCAACCCCGCGGAACCCGAGAATTACCTCGAACAGGCCGCCTTTCTCGTACGCGCGCAGGACACCAAGGAAGCCATCCGGGTCTACGAGGCGCTGGAAGACGAGATCGGCATCAACGCGGAACTCACGCGCCGGAAGCACGCCCTCTACGTCGGCACCGGCGACATGAAACGCGCCGAACGCGAACTGGCGGCCCTCATCGAAGCCTTCCCCGACCAGGTAGATTACCGGCACCTCCTGGCCGGTTTCTACCGCTCGCAGGATGAGGACAAGCAGGCCCGCGAGGTATATGAACAGATTTTGCGCATGGAACCCGCCGATGTCCGCGCCCAACTGGCACTGCAGGATGCCGCGCCGTCCGCCGGCAGCCCGTCCGGAGGGGGTGACGACGGCGAGCTGATGGCCCTGCTGGCCCGTACCGACGTCGATCTCGACCTCAAGATCGGTAAGCTGCTGCCCCTGATCAACCAGGTCGCCAGTACCGGCGACCGTACCCTGGCCGATCGTGCCCTCACGCTGGCGGAAGAGCTACGGCGGGTACATCCGGACGATGCCAAAGCCGCCGCCATCCTGGGAGATCTTTACTACCACAGCGATCGCCTCACCGAGGCCGCCGAGGCTTACCGGGCTACGCTCGAACTGGACGATACGGTCTATCCGGTCTGGGAACAATTACTGGCAACGCTCTACCTCGACAACCAATCCGTTGACCTGCGTAAGTACGGAGAAGAAGCACTCGACATTTTCCCTAACCGGCCGTCGGTGTACCTCTACTACGCCCTCGGGGAGGCATTCCGCGGTGACTTCGGCGAAGCCAATAGCTTACTGCAGCAGGCTCAACTCATGGTGTCCGCCAATCCGGAAGCCGCGGAAGCCCTGAAAGAAATGGCGGCAGCTCTTTCCAACATGGACGACGGCTCCGGCCTCGGCGACATCAACGCCGCGCAGCTGCCGGGCGGCCCCGAAGCGCCCCTGGCCGTTTACCTGCGCCAACTGAGCGATCCGAGCGCCGCTACTTTACTGTCCCTCGATCACCCCGCGAACACCAATGCCCTGCTACTCGAACTGATGGGCGATGTCAGCAGCGATGCCGGCAACAAAGAGGACGCGGCGGGGTATTATCGCCGCGCAAAAGCCGCCGGCAGCAAGTCGTCCAGCCTGGCCGGTAAAAATTCTTAGCCCCAAAGCCTATTCCGATGCGAATTTATCTGCTGGCGCTCGCCGCCATACTCACCCTCGCCAATTGCAACCGCAAAGTGGCCGGACCGGCTACTGACGACACGGCCGCGGCCACCGGTAAGCTCCGGCTCAATCAGGTCCTTCGGGGTATCGAAGCCAACCGCACCAGCGCCGAATGGATGGACGCTAAAGCCCGCGTGGACGTGGAGACCAAAGATTTTAGCATCGGCGGTACGGCCTACCTGCGGCTCCACCGCGACGAGGCCATCTGGATGAGCGTCAAGAAATTCGGCATCGAAGGCGCACGCGCCCTGATCCGCCCCGACAGCTTTTTTCTCTATAACCGCCTCGAAAGCGAGTACATCGCTGAGCCCCTGAGTTACCTGGAGGAAAAATACAAGATCCCCGCCCGCTTCGACCTGCTCCAGGAAATCTTCTTCGGCAACGCCGTTTTCCTCACGGACGACCTGGAGGTCAGCCGGGACGGCCAGGACATCCGCCTGACCGGCCGCAGCCCGGAATTCGCCGGCGATTACCGCTTCGATCCAACGACTTACCAACTAGGCAGGATGGAATTACAGGAACTCGGACAGCAACGGATGCTATCCGTGGTGAACGGCGGCTACGAAACGGTGGACGGCCTCGATCAGACCTTCCCCCGCAACCGACAGATCGCGGTAGACGGCGGCAGCGAAGGCACCGCCCGGCTGGACTTTGAGTTTACGGATCTGTCGTTTACAGGCCCCGTGGAGATGCCCTTCAGCTTTCGGTAGTCCGGCCTCGATTAATCCAAGCTAAAGAGGGCATACGGATACAGTCGTTCGATGTATTCGGCTACGGCCACGGGTAGCCGCAGGTAATAGCTTTCCGGCTTGCGCCCGGCTCGATAATTGATGTACAAAGTTCCGGTCGCATCCGCAAGAATGTTTCGGTTCAGGCTTTTAGGCGTCTCCAGGTCTTCGCTGGTTTGCGGACGGGAAATGCCCGGATAACAGCGAAGCAGCTCCACAATGCCGTGCACGGTGCCCGAGCGAATACACTCCTCCGCCCGTGCTATTTCGTTGGAAGACAGCTGAGCCGTCAATCCAAGCTCTTCTAGTCGGGATACGATGTCCGCCACGTCCGCGGGAGAAAGAAAGCGTGCTCCTGCAGAATCGATCGACGGCAGCTGGCTGCTGACGGCTGGCGAAGCAAGTAATCGAAGCTCGGGTGAAGTGAATTGAAAAAGGTAGAGATCCCAGCTTTCTTCTGTCTGGCCTCCCGGGCTAGCTACTCCGAAGTACAAGCGGTAGGCCGCGTTCAAGCGATCCAGGTATGCGTTGAAGGGGCGTAGAATGGTTTGCAGAAGTGGGCTCGTATCGTAAATTTTAACCGTATCGGTAGCTGGATTATATTGATCGAGCACCACCTCGACTTCACAAAATGCAGGGTCAAGCTTACAGAGGTCCTCGCGTACGGCATCCGCTAGTTGCTGGGCCGTTCGGGGCTCACCTACCCTCAACCGAAACGCGGGACCCAGGATAGGATAAAAATCCGCCCGCTCATCTGACTGGAGAAATGCGGTATCGAGCAGTAGCTGATCGGCAATCTGGGCAGACAAGATTCCATTCTCTGTCAGGCTTTTGACTGCCTGGCTTCGTTGCCGCGCCTGCTCGCGGAGGTAGATTTGCTGGCCCTCCTCCATAGCTATCCGTTGCAGCAGGAGGTGATCCGGCAACAGGCCATTACGCGCTATATCTGCCCGGTAGCGTTCGTAAGTGCCTTCATCGATAAGCCCGTGCTTACGCAACGAGTTCAGCGTCGCCCGGCAGTCCAGGCCAGAAACGCTTCGGTCCGACGGCACCAGATTCATCGGACCGGTGGCGGGTGCACTGATGGGCGGATAGAATACCTCTGTTCGAGCGTCGAGGACCTGAAATTTGACCTGACTTCGGTCCGCTTCGCGCAGGCGGTCGCGTTCCTCGATGAATCCGGGTACCTGCCGCATACGTGCCGTCACCGTATCCCGCATCTCCTGCCCGCGCGGATGGTTCTCCGGGGGTGGCCAGGAGGACAAGTCGAACTGTATCATTACCTCCGTGATGACGGGTATTCCGCGGCGGTTGTAGTGCGCGGCGCTGTATGCGCTGGCCAAATAAGCAAATATTTGCGCTGCATAGTCGTCTTCGGAAAGGGAGCGCAAGGTTGCACCACGCTGGTATAAGATTGACATTTCGTCACTGGATATAGCTTCGCGCAGGTTCGCCTCACCGGCCGGTGAAAGCAGGCCATCCTCCCGGAACGCTCGCGGCAGGGAATCGAGGGGTGTGTGGAGATTTGACTGGGTCATCGCGCTTTGGTTTACGAAAGCGATAAGTATGATAGCCAGGATGTGTTTCATTGGATAGGGTGTTCGCCTCCCACTGGGTGCACGGTAGGAAGTAGCAGGTTTGCGTTTCCTCCAATAGCTGCCGGACCTTTTTTAAGATACCCCGTGCAGTCGGTTCCGGACTTCTGAGGTGATTTCCGCGAACGGGCTCGGAATGGCCGTGCGGCAGTACGCCCCTAGGTGCCCGGTGAAGAGTATAGCGCCGAAAACGGGGAGGGGGAAAATGTCACGGTCCGGTGTTTAGGTTAGCTTTCAAGATAGGCTCCAGTTATCGATCGCGCGCCATAAAGCGGTCTCCGACCGCTGAGTAGAATGCGGTCTCCGACCGCGCAAGCAAGAAGCAGCCTCCGGCTGCGCAAAGCAAAGGGCCACCCCCGACAGCGGTCGAGGGTGGCCCTTTGGTAACCTTAGGTAGTTTTCAGCTTATCGCTGCACCATCACCTTTCGCTGGATGACCCCGGCGTTCGCCCGGATTTCCAACAGGTAAGTTCCCGTAGGCAATGCACCCACATCAAGCGGTTCGCGATCGCTGGTAGCGCGACGGCTGACAATCGTACGACCGCTGAAGTCGCGCAGTGTCAGTACGGCACTGTTGAGGATGCTGTTGGGCAGTGTTACGTAGAACAGGCTGGTCGCGGGGTTAGGCATAATGTTTACCTCCCGTGCGAAAGCCGGCTCGTCGACACTGGTGATTGCCATGGGCAGCAGGATACTGTCGATGACGTGGACAACACCGTTGTCGGCTATCATGTCAGCCATGATGATCAACGAACTGTCAACAAGTACCGAGTCTCCGCTAATGGTTACTTCCAGCATCTCACCTCCCAGGGTCATCAGCATCATACCGTCCATCAGATCGGCGGACGTGTACCTTCCGGGTACGACGTGGTACTCGAGGATCGTCTCCAGATCGCCGGAAGTCGTAAGCGTATTCAAGCTATCCGGAGAGATATTGGCAAGCGCCAGATTCGAAGGAGCGAAGACGGTAAAGAGTCCTTCGCCCATCAGATCATCATCCAGGCCGGCGGCGACAACGGCTGCTTCCAGCGTTGACAGTGTATCGGTATCCATGATGACATCTACAACCGTAGCGACCGGCTGCATGAGTACGGCGTCAATGATGTAAACGACACCATTCGATGCGGTGATTTCCGTCTGGGTGATGAGTACGCCATTTACAAATAAGGCACCGTTCGGGGTGGTGTCGTTACGGACGTAAAGGCTGTCGCCTTCGTTCAGCGTAGGGTACATCATACCGTCCCTCAAGCTATCGGAAGGCAGGGAATCGGCAATGACGTGGTACTGGAGGACCGACACCAGGCTATCGACATTGTCCTCATTGGTGAGGTACGAGAGGTCATCTTCGGATAACATTTCGAAAGCAGCATCCGTGGGAGCAAAGACGGTGAAGGGACCTGCACCCGAAAGTGCGGTGATCAGTTCCGGGGTCAGCGCTTCTTGTAGGGTGGTGTGGTTCTCGCTCGCGGAGATGATGTCGACTACGGTGTTGGACTGTGCGGTCAGCACGCCGCCGAAGACGGCCAGAACAGCGGTAAATAAAATGGGTAAAACGTGTTTCATATTCAATTTGGATTTTCAGAGCGGGTTTTCGTAACCCAATGAGCAATGTTCATGTAGCAAATAATTTCACGATTGGTTTACCGGGAACTAATAATATGTACTCTATCCCCTAAATAATTTCGGGGACCACCATTTTACAGACGTGGTATTACTGTTATAAATTATATGTATCACCCCCCTACGGATGGGTAGTCAGCTTTTCCGCCTCCGGTAATTCTTCCTCCAGCGATGGTTCCAGCACTAGCCGAACGGCCCGGTTGTAGGTCACGTAATTCGCGACCCAACTCAGAAAGGTAAATGCCCGGTTTCGCCAACCGATGAGGTAAAATATGTGGACAAAAGCCCAGATAAACCACGCCGGAAAACCGTTGAGGTGCAGGTTTTTCGGCAGGTCGGCCACGGCGCGGTTCCGGCCGATGATGGCCAGGCTCCCCTTGTCGAGGTAGCTAAAAGGCTTTACGGCATGTCCCTGGGCCAGCGCATTGAAATTTTTGGCTAGCCTCCTTCCCATCTGTATGGCAACCTGGGCAACCCCGGGATGTCCCTTGGGCCATTGGGCGTTGGTTAATAAGGCCACGTCGCCGAGCGCATGTACATTCTCATAGCCACGCACGCGGAGTTGATCGTCCACTATGTAGCGAGCTCGTTCCAGGCTATCCTGACGCAGCCCCTCGACGATGTCCCCGGTAACGCCGGCCCCCCAGATGACGGTCGCGGTCGGGATGGTAGTACCGTCCTTCAACGTAGCGGTCTGCCCGTCGTAGCCGGCAAGCAGGGCTCCAAAGCGCAACTCGATGTCCATATCCTCCAGGTTCCGACGGGCATCCGAACTGGATTTATCGCTGAAACCGCTCAGTAATTGATCGGCGCCCTCGACGAGGATGAAGCGCAGTTGCTCGATCGACGTATCGGGATAGTCCCGGCTGAGGACATGCCGCCTCAGTTCCGAAAGGGCCCCAGCCAGTTCGACCCCCGACGGACCACCCCCGACAATGACGAAGGTCATCAGGCGTTCGCGTTCGACGGGGTCATTGGTCATATCCAGGCGCTCCAGCGTCTGAAAGATGTGATTGCGCAGCCGCCGCGCATCCGGTACGGTCTTCAGCGGCAGCGCGTGCGCTTCGATGTCCTGGCTACCAAAAAAGTTAGCGCGCGTACCGGTGGCAATAACAAGATGGTCGTAATGAATGGGACCGGCACCGGTGCGAATAAGTTGTTGTTCCGGAGCGATTCCCCGCACCTCCAGCATCCGGAAGTGAAAATCGGGCTTCCCGCGGAAGGACTTTCTCAGGGGCCCACAGATATCGGGGGCCTCGAGGCCGGCGGTTGCCACCTGGTAAAGGAGCGGCGCGAAAGTGTGGTAATTGTGTCGGTCTAGTAGTACAACCTGGTAGTTCCGGGTATCCAAATGATCGACAAAATTGATGCCGGCAAAACCACCTCCGACAACAACGATCCGGGCCTTGTCACCGGGTGCGGGGAGATTGAGTGCATCCATGGATGCATTACAAAAATTACGGGCTTTCGTTCGCGCAAAGACGCTATGGCGGCGGAGCGCAGGTAAGGTGCCGTGCTAGCGGTTCGGTCCGCACATTCCGATATTCTGTCCGATTAACGGATAGCGGGTCGATTTAGATACCCGCCGGGACCGCTTAGCTCGGGGTATCTCCATCCGCCATCCTATTCTGAAAACAGGCGAAACCAGTTAGGGAAGAAATAGCTCAACACCCCGACTCCTATATCATTATCACGCGGGCCACGACCAAGCTGGAACAGGCTGATTACGACCGAATGCTTCCGAAAGCCCGGGCCATCATCGAGAAATAAGGCGTTATCCGCTATCTATTCAAAATGATCGACGTCGACGCCTGGACCGCCGGCAAGGCCTGGCGTGACCTGAAGTTCGACGCGGCCCACGCCAGTGATTTCGAAGGGGTAGCCGTTATCGGTTAAGCAGACTGGATGGCGTGAATAACCCAGCTGGCCAAACCCTTTACCACCACCGAAGTACAGCATTACGGGCCGGTCGCGCGGGAACGCGCGCTAAGCTGGCTGGCACGGTCTTAGCGCTTCACTGTGACCGATTCCCGTCCGAAGGAATTTACCTCGGTGGTGAGGCGGGGGAGCCAGTCCAGGCTCCCTTCCAGGCCGTTGCCCACGACGATCATATCGGCCCCGGCCTGGAGCGCCTGCCGGGCTCGTTCCGGGCTGCGAATGCCCCCGCCAACTACGATGGGGAGGTCTACCTCCGCGCGGACGGCACTGATGATTTCGGGAGACACCGGCCGTAGGGCGCCGCTACCCGCATCCAGGTAAATGAGTCGCAGGCCCAACTGCTCTCCCGCCAGGGCGGTGGCTGCGGCAATGGCGGGCTTATCCGCGGGGATGGGCGTAGTGCCGCTCATGTAGGAGACGGAAGTGGGCCGCCCCCCGTCCACCAGCACGTACCCCGTGGGAAAGGCCGGCAGTTTCATCTGTTTGATGCGCCCGGCCACTGTGACGTGCTTACCGATGAGTAATTCCGGATTGCGGCCCGAGATCAGAGAGAGCAGGAGTAGCCCGTCGGCCTGATCGTCGAGCTGGTAGACGGAGCCGGGAAACAGGAGTACCGGAACTTCGGCGTGCGCCTTGAGGAGGCGCAGATAGTATTCGGATTGCGGCTGGTTGACCAGACTCCCTCCCCAAAGGAAGAAATCGACGTAGCCGGCGCGACTGTGCTCCCCCAGCGTTTTCAACTTGGCGCGGCTCGCTTTATCCGGGTCAATGAGTACGGCCAACAGTTTGCGGCCAGATTCGCGGGCCCGGGTGAGTGCGCTAAGGATCATAACCCAAAGGTATGACTGCCGGGCGGCAACTAAAAACGGTCCGCTTGCCGAAGCAAACGGACCGTCTGAAGTGATGTGCCCAGGACAGGAGTCGAACCTGCACGTCCGCAATGGACACCAGCCCCTCAAGCTGGCGTGTCTACCAATTCCACCACCTGGGCAGGCTGTGGCGCGAAGCGGACGCAAAAGTAGGAAGTTCCGGGGAGTTTTACAATGCTTACCGGCTTTAAAAATTTGTTCTACCTGCGCTCCGCCGCAAAACTATTATTTAGCTCGCTAATTAATGTATGTACAATTAATTAGACCATGGAATTTTTAGAGAGCCTACAGTGGCGCTACGCCACCAAAAGATTTGACACCGATCGCCAGGTATCCGATGAGGACGTGCGAAAGCTGCAGGAAGCGGTCAATCTAGCCGCTACCAGTTTTGGACTGCAACCCTTCCGGGTAATGGTCGTGCAAGATCCCGAACTCAAGGAACAACTGCGTACGGCAAGCTATAATCAGCCCCAGCTCACGGAGAGCTCGCACGTCTTCGTGTTCTGCGCCATGAAGGAGATGCCCCCCGAGCATATTGACGCTTATATGGACCGCACCGCCGAGGTACACGACGTACCGCGCGAGCAGCTGAATGATTACGCCAGCTACATGAAGGGATCGGTCGCCGGTAAATCGGTGGAATCCATCGAAGCCTGGAACAAGCGGCAAGTCTACATTGCGCTAGGCACGCTGCTCGCCGCCGCCGCCGAAATGCGCATCGACACCTGCCCGATGGAAGGCTTCGATGCCGGTGAGTACGACCGCATCCTGGGCCTGACGGAACGGGGTCTCACCGCTACCGTTATCGCTCCGGTCGGCTACCGTTCGCAGGAAGACGCTACGCAGCACAAGGCGAAGGTGCGCGTTCCGCTGGAAGAGATGTTTCTGGAGCAATAGCCGTCTGCCGAGCGGAGCTCGTCCGCCGGCGGGTCTAGGTCGATAAGCTCGACCACGCTCGGCGGACGACCTGCGCTGCGCTGTACAAGGCCGGTGTACGGTTGCCCCCCAGGAAACGCGAGTAGCCCTACGCTCGGCGGACGACCTGCGCTGCGCTGCGGTCGGCAGACGAGCGTAGGGCTATTCGTAGAACAGGATCTCCCGCTCTCCGCCGGCCTTCAGGTAGCCCCGGTACATTCCCGGCGTATTGAAGGGCATGACGATATTTCCCGCGGCATCCAACGCGATGAGGCCGCCGGTGCCCCCTTTCTCAACCAGCGTGTTGTGAATGACGGCATCGGCGGCTTCCTGCAGTGAGGCGCCGGCGTAGGCCATCCGGGCGTGTACATCATAGGCCACCGCGTAGCGAATGAAGTACTCGCCCCAACCCGTGCAGCTTACGCCGCAGGTGGCATTATTGGCGTACGTACCAGCGCCGATGATGGGGCTATCCCCGAGCCTGTTGAATCGCTTATTGGTCATGCCACCCGTGCTGGTGCCGGCGGCAATGTTGCCACTTTTATCCAGGGCGACGCAGCCGACGGTGCCGTGCTTCTTGTCTACGTCGATCTTTTCCTGTTCGACCTTCTCACCCTCCAGGGCGCGCTGCAGGCTTTGGTAGCGTTCTTCCGTGTAGAAATAGGAGGGGTCCACCACTTCGAGCCCTACTCCGGCGGCAAATTCCTCGGCGCCCTTACCGGTCAGTAATACGTGCTCGGATTGCTCCATAACGGCCCGCGCCGCGCTGATGGGATGCTTCAAATTGGTGATGCCACCCACCGCGCCGGCTTCCTGATTTTCGCCGGTCATAAAACTGGCGTCCAGTTCGTTGATGCCGGCGTTGGTAAATACCGCCCCCCTACCGGAATTGAAGTACGGGCTGTCTTCCATCACCCAGATGGTGGCCTCCACGGCGTCCGCCGCGCTTCCCCCCTCCCGCAGGACCGCCTCCCCCGCATCCATGGCGGCGTTCATCGCTTCCCGGATTCCGGCCGCCCGTTCATCCGTCATATTCTCTTTCAAAATGGTGCCCGCCCCTCCGTGGATGACCATAGCATATTCAGGGACTTCGCCGATCTCCTCCAACTCCGGCGGGCTATCCACGGCCGGTTCGCCGGTTTCCTGGCAGGCGGTCCATAACAGGGCTACGGTGAGCAGAATAAGAGTAGACAGCAGGTGACGCATGGTGGTGGGCTTGGTTACCGGAGTAAGGTAATGAAGGCGCACCGACTTTCCGTGGTTCCGGCCCTGCCATCCTTGATACTTAGGCCAGACACTCCGAGGTCCAAGGACGCTCGCAGGTCTTATGCTCTCCTCACCTGACGGTGCCAGGACCTCGGAGTGTGGCCGAGCGTTAGCGAAGGGCTCCTGCGAGCGTCCGGTATCATGGTAACGTGCTATTCAGGCCAGACACTCCGAGGTCCAAGGACGCTCGCAGGTCTTATGCACTCCTCACCTGACGGTGCCAGGACCTCGGAGTGTGGCCGAGCGATAGCGAAGGGCTCCTGCGAGTGTCCGGTATCATGGTAACGGGCTATTCAGGCCAGACACTCCGAGGTCCAAGGACGCTCGCAGGTCTTATACTCTCCTCACCTGACGGTGCCAGGACCTCGGAGTGTGGCCGAGCGATAGCGAAGGGCTCCTGCGAGCGTCCGGTATCATGGTAACAAGCTATTCAGGCCAGACACTCCGAGGTCCAAGGACGCTCGCAGGTCTTATGCTCTCCCCATCTGACGGTGCCAGGACCTCGGAGTGTGGCCGAGCGCTAGCGATGGGCTCCTGCGAGCGTCCGGTATCATGGTAACGGGCTATTCAGGCCAGACACTCCGAGGTCCAAGGACACTCGCAGGTCTTATACTCTCCCCATCTGACGGTGCCAGGACCTCGGAGCGTGGCCGAGCGCTAGCGAAGGGCTCCTGCGAGCGTCCGACACCCGACACCTAATCATGCGCATGCCGCGTCTTCAACGCATCCTCCCGCAGCCGCCTTAAAAACGGGCTGGCGAAGATGAAATCCTGCAGTACCTCGCTGTCGCTTTCCAGCACCTGGGTCTTGTCTCCCTGCCAGGCGAGATTGCCATCTTTGAGGAGGACGATGTTATCGCCGATGCCCATGACCGAGTTCATATCGTGGGTATTGATGACGGTCGTGATGTTATTGGTATTGGTGAGGTCGCAGATCAATTCGTCGATCAGGATACTCGTCTTCGGGTCGAGGCCGGAGTTGGGCTCATCGCAGAAAAGGTACTTGGGTTCCAGCACCATGGCCCGGGCGATACCGACCCGCTTCTGCATACCGCCGGAGACCTCCGAGGGGTAGCGGTCGTTGATGCCCTCCATGTTGACCATCTCAAGGCATTCGTCGACCCGTTTCTCCTTCTCGGCCAACGTTTTGTTGGTGAACATATCCATGGGAAAGCGGATGTTCTCCCCCACCGACATGGAGTCGAAGAGCGCGTTGCCCTGGAATAACATGCCGACCTTCATACGCACTTGCCGCAGCGCCTCGTCGTCGAGGGAGAACAGGTCGGTATCGTCGTAATAAACTTTGCCTTCGGAGGGCTCGAACAGGCCGATCAACAACTTGAGCAGGACTGTCTTACCCGCTCCCGAACTACCGATAATGAGGTTCGGCTTGCCGGAGTAGAACTCGGTCGATACGCCCTTCAGAACGTGGTTCTCGCCGAATGATTTTTCGAGGTTTTCCGTACGAATCATAGCTGGCGGTTTAGGTGAGGACTAGGGCGATAAGGAAGTCAAAGACCAAAATGAGTACGTCGCTGACTACCACCGCACTCGTGCTGGCCTCCCCGAGTTCAATGCTACCCCCCTTGACGTGGTACCCCATGTAGCAACTGATGGAGGTCAGGAGAAAAGCAAAGACGGCGGCCTTGACGAACATCATGAATACATAGCGGGGCACGAAGAAGGACCGGAGCCCCAGTACGTATTCCGTATGCGAAATGGTGCCCGGCACCACCGTGCTCAGGTAGCCCCCGATGATGCTCACGAAAGCCGAAATAGCCACCAGCATCGGGATGACGAAAACGGCTGCGATAATTTTGGGAAGGATCAGGTAAGCCGCCGTGTTGACGCCCATGATCTCCATGGCATCGATGTGTTCTTTTTGCCGCATCCCGCCGATTTCCGCGGCCAGGTTGGAGCCCACCTTACCGGCCAGTACCAGGCAGGTGATCGTGGGCGCCATCTCGATGATGGTGATGTCCCGCACGATATAGCCGATGTAGTACGACGGTACGAAGCTGTCGCCCAGCTGATCGGCAAACTGGACCGCCGTCACCATACCGATGAAGACCGAGATGAGCAAAACGATGAAGACGGAACCTACCCCGATGGCATCCATCTGACGCATCGTCTCCTTATAGTACATCGAAAATTTCTCCGGGCGCGAGATCGAGTCACGCAAGAGCGACACGTAGCGGCCCAGATGGAAAAGCATGTTGGTAACGACCATGAAGCGGGTTGCGGGTAGTTGCGGATTGCGGGTTCACGGTTTAACGTCGGGTTCCCCGTATTGGTTTGCCTTGGTCACTAACCGGCGGGCTGCCATTCCAGCGCTCCGGCGTCGGGAGACTCCGTATCCCGGTCATTCCCCTCCAGATCGACCGGCAAGTCGGGGAGATAAATCCCGAGATTACGGGCAACGCTCAGGCTGTCGGGAACATATTTATCGTCGCGAATGGATTGAAAGAGCGGATCCCCACCTTCCAGGTTATAGCACCCCTCACAGATGGTGCTGTAAAAATCTTCGTAGAGGTTTCCCTGGCTGCTCAGAAAGCGCTGGTCGGTACGGACCACGCTGTTGAGGATGCGCACGTCGAAGGTTGCGGCGTTCTGGCGGCCGTCGACGTCGAATAGTTCGATCTCGGCCGGGCTGCCACCGGCGATGATGCTGTTCCGAACGGTCGTCCGCAGCGGAGCCTGCAGGCAGTAATCCTGGTCGGGTACCGGTGCGCAGTTGCTCAGGCTCAGGGCGGGGTCCGTCGATCCGTAATTCGCCAGGGTGCAGTGCTCGAGCAACAGGTTACCACCCTTTATAAACTGGAGGGTACTCGACTGGCTGGAATGAAACAGGGAATTCCGCGCGGTGACGTCCCCCTGGTAGCTCAGTACCGCCGACCGGCTACTGTTGGTGATTCGGGTATTGACCAGGCTTACCTCGGCCAGACTGTCTACCGTCACCCCGATGATGCTGTTGCGTATCTCGGTAAACTCAATGCGGTTGCCCCGGCTTTCCGGGCCGAGGATAAGCCCCCGGTACCCACCGGTACTTTCCGTGAAATCTTCCTCCAGGCGATCCGTCGCGAGGAGGATCGGATCTTCCAGGGTTCCGAGCAGTTCGATCCGGCCGGACGGAAAGGTATAGATAAAGCCATCATCGAAGATGCCTAGCCCATCGGGCCGGTTATCACGCTGTAGGCCTCCGTGGAAGTAGATGCGGCTGCCCGCCAGTACCCGCAATACGCAGGAATCGATGACCAGCGATCCGTAGATCACCGTCGGCAGATCCGTCGGCAGGGTGAAAGTGCCATCCGTGCAAATGGGCTGCACGAGGGTACCCCGGTTAAATCCATTCAGATAAAAGGCGTTTTGGCCATAGGCCTCGAGCGTCACCTCGTGCTGGAAGTTGCCCGTCTCAAAAAGCAGGCGGTCCGTGGCAACGAAGGGGCTGACGGCACTCGGTTGCGTGGGGTCTACCTCCACTTCCACGAACACGAAAATACTGTCCTGACCGAAAATCACCACGTCCTCCGCTTCCGGCCCCATGGTGCCGTCGGCGTTGAAGGTGAATTCTACCCCCGTCTCCCCCGCTACGTGGATGCGGTCGATCATGACCGGGTCCGATGCGTCATTGTACACTTTAAACACCCGCGTGGCACTCCCCCGGGCGGTGAATACGGTATCGAAGGTGAGGGTATCAACGCTGAAGCGCAATTCCACGCTGTCGCCCGTCAGGTAATCGCGATCCACCTCGCAGGCGAAAAGCAGCAGGAACAGCGAAACCAATGGAATCAGTAGGCGCATACGATAGGGCAATAAAGTGTAAGAACTCAGTCGGTAGCCGGGCTATTGTCCGGGGCGGCCACTACCGTACCCGGCCAGTTATCGGTAGACAAATGCGCCAGGATGTTCGGGCGCCGGCCATTACCTATCAGTACGGGAATTCCCCGGGCGGCGGTTTCCCGGGCAATGCGGAGTTTGGTCGCCATGCCACCACGGCCGCCGCTACTCCGCCGTGCCTGCACGACCGCATCTACCTGCGTATCGTTGGCGGCTACCCGGGCGATGAGCCGGCTATCGTCCCGCTCGGGTGCTCCGTCGTACAGCCCTTCCACGCTGCTGAGGATCACGAGCGCATCGGCACCGACCATGCGGGCGACCAGACCGGCCAGCTCGTCGTTGTCGGTAAACATCAGCTCGGTGACGGCGACCACGTCGTTTTCGTTCACCACGGGCACGATCTCGTCCTGTAACAGGGCGCGGAAACAGTTGAGCATATTGTCGTAGTGCTGTCCCTTCCGGAAATCGTCCTTCGTGGCGAGCACCTGCGCGCAGAGCAGCCGGTGGCCCGCGAAAAAGTTCCGGTAGAGTTCCATCAGCCGCACCTGCCCGATGGCCGAATAGACCTGTCGCTGGGCTACTGCTTCGTCGTTGGCGCGGCCCGGCAGCAGTTCCTTTCCGGCCCCGACCGCCCCCGACGATACGAGCACCAACTCGACCCCGCGCTCCTTCAGCGAAGCGATCTGGTCCACGAGGTTACTGATGCTGGTGATGTCGAGCCGCCCGTCGGCACGGGTGAGCACGTTGGTTCCTACCTTGATGACTAGGCGCTGGTACATGAGGGTAAAGGTAGTGGGTAGTATGGTAGTGGGTAGTGGTTAGTGGTTGCTGGTTACTGGTTACTGGTTACTGGTTGCTGGTTGCTGGTTGCTGGGTAGTCTTTTAGGGATGGGTTGGGAAGGGAGAACTTTGCGCGTGCTTTGTGTACGGCGATGTGGGTGCCCTACCTTAGCTCCGTCATTGCACCGCCTCATATCATGCGCCACCGTTCCTGGATCGCTCCGCTTCTCTTTTTCACCCTGGCCGTGGCGATCCGCTGGGGCAGTTTCAGCGTATCGGTCATCAACCACGACGAGAGCACCTACATCGTGGGGGCGGACGAGTTGCTGCGGGGGGAGGTATACCTGCGCGACGTCATCGATACCAAGCCGGTCGGTATTTTCTGGTTGTATGCCCTGCTTATCAAGGTAACCGGTGGTAGTATCTGGATGCTTCGCCTGGCGGCTACTACCTTTATCGCGCTGGGCGCCTGGCTGTTATCGGTGGTCGCGCGGCGGGCAACCGGTCAATTGTCGGCGGGCTACGTTGCCGGGCTGGTGTACATCCTGATGTGTAGTGTATACACCTACTACGGGATGTCGCCCAACACGGAAATCTTCTTTAATGTCTTTACCATCGCCGCGGTGGCCCTTACGGTGGTGGCCGACCGGAAACAGTGGGCGGCGGCCGGACTGCTGCTGGGTATCGGCTGCGTCATCAAGCCCTTCGTAGCCGCCGAGGCCCTGGCCATCGGCTTGTACCTGCTGTGGTTTTACCGCCAGCACCCCGCCCACATGATCGGCAATGGCCTGCTGCTGGTTGGGGGGTTTATTCTGCCGGTAGCTGCCGTAGTGGGCTATTATGCCTCGCTGGGTCTGCTTCCGGAATTGTGGTTTTACACCGTAGAGGTGGGGGCGGCCTACCCCGTCGAACTCCCGTGGTTGCTTCGTCTCAAGTTCATGGGTGACTACCTGCTGCGCTATAGTCCGTTCATTTTGTTGGGCGCCGCAGCGCAGGTAAAAGGCCGATTCACAAGGGGCGAGCAGACCTGGCTCCTCTATCTTGGGCTAGAGGCCCTGCTGGTCACGGTCGTGGTATTGCTTACGGGTAAGCGCTTCGGCCATTACCAGATTCAACTTCACCCGGTCGTGGCCCTTTACGTCGGAACCTGCGTAGGGCTGGTTTGGGACGATGTACTACGCCGGCGCTGGGTACTTTGGGCGGTCGCGATCGTCGGTATCGGACTCGGTATCGGCCATGCGGTTTACTACGCCGGGAAGGGCGACCAGCCACGGGCCATCGCCCGGGAGATTGACGGCCTGATGGAGGCGGACAAGACCTTCTTCGGCATCAATGGATTCCAGATCGTACACCACCTGCTCGACCGTCCGGTACCGGTGCCCTACGTTCACTCTTCACTGATGTTTCTGGATCATCACATTCGGGCCTTCGAAATCGACGTGCCGGCTACCGCGCGTAGCGTCGTCGATAATCCCGACGTCGGGTACCTGCTCCTCCGC
This sequence comes from Lewinella sp. IMCC34191, assembly GCF_003390935.1. Lineage (GTDB taxonomy): Bacteria > Bacteroidota > Bacteroidia > Chitinophagales > Saprospiraceae > Neolewinella. The sequence continues at coordinate 207,565 of NZ_QNQZ01000002.1, forward strand.
ACCCGCGATACGGCGGCCCAAACGCCCCTTTCCGACACCCTCATGCAGCACTTCGAGTTCTACCGCCCCATCGACGGTTGCTGTGAACTGTACCGCCGGCGGTGATGCCCCCTATCGGAAAATGAGCCCCGTTTCCGATTCGAAGATTACTTGTCGATCGTAAACATCCTCTATAGAAGAGCTATCCTTGCGCACGATCAGGTAATCCGGCGCCGATGCATTATCGGGCGGGGTAAATTCCAGCGCTTCCTGGTTGGCCAGGTAAACGTAATACAATTCGTCGTTTGCTAGCGCAGCGAGTTCAACGTACACCCGGTCGGCCTCCCGGATTTCCGGTAAGAATTCCACGATTGGCGGCTCAGGGCGAGGGTGAGCGAACTCATATAGCCGGCGGCCGAGCGTAAACACCAACAGTCCGGCAAAGACATAGCGGATCGCCGGTAAACGCCGGTACACGTATTCAAATCCGAATACCGTGGCGATGCCGACGAAGGGCAATACCGGCACGATGTATTGCCGTAGCGCCTGGGTAGTAAGCGACAGGATTACCGCGTAGGGGAACCACAAACACAGCGACAGCAAGAGCAGACGCCGACGACGCAACCACTCCACCGCCTGACCGCGCAGGAGTGCCCACCGGTAAATGCCATAGAACAGAAAGGCAAAAAAGGCAAAGTTCCACAGATTGAACATCTTGTCGAGGCTATACAGGATGTAATCGTACTGGGAGGTCGTTTCTCTACCCTCGAAATCCGTTTTGGTGAAGCGCTCATAGATGTCGTGGACGATGAGGCGTTCAAAAACATTGTCACCCGTATACTGAGGGTCCTCCCAGGTAGCCCCGTACAGCTGGACCACCGTAAACCAGAAAAGGGGGAACAGCAAAAACACACCTATCCCCGCCCAGAATCGGGAATCACGCAGTGTACTGCCCAGCCGTTCGGTGAGCAGCAGATAGACCACCAGCCCCGGCACCATAGCCCCCATGGCCAGTCCCTTGGTCAGGAAGGCAAAGCCCCAGAAGAAGCCCGCGGCAAGCATATCCCGGCGGAATCCAAAATCCAGATAGCGAAGGATGAACAGGAGCCCGGAAAGCAAAAACAGGAGGAGCAGGGCATCGAAATCTCCGGTGCGGCCAACGTGCCAGCCGACCAGCCCGGGCACCGAAAGCAATACCAGGCCAACCACCAGCGCGAAACCCGGCGACCGGTACAGGGTGATGATCTGAAACAGAACGTAGAAGGCAATGGTGATTGCCACTGCCGACGGGAAGCGCAGGGCGAAGGCGGTTTGCCCGAACAGCGCCATGCTCCCGGAGATGCACCAGATCAGCAGCGGCGGCTTGGCCCGTACCTCATCGGGGGCCCCCATGTAGTGGAGGTTGACCCAGTCGCCGTTGGCCAGCATTTCCAGGGCGTTGATCCCGCCCCGTGACTCGTCGCCGACGTGGTAGGGTTCGGCCCCGAGATACAGGAATGCATACAGAAGGGTAAGGCCCAGCAGCAGAGCGAGCGCGGTACGTCGGGATAATTCCGGGATCACGGCGACGAAGGTACCTTACTTTTGTGCCCATTCCTATGCCTCACCTCCAAAAACCTGACGGGACGACCCTCGCGCTCTGGGCCATTCCCATCGCGTTGATTATGGCACTGATGATCGGACCCATCCTGCGGGACGGTATGTTCATCGACGGTTTGGCCTACACCAACGCGGCCCGGAATATGAGCCAGGGGCTGGGCCGCTTCTGGGCACCTACTATCGACGGGGGCGGTTCGGTATTCTACGGGCACCCGCCCCTGCTATTGTACCTGGAGTCGCTTTACTTCCGCGTATTCGGTGATCACCTGTACACGGAAGACCTCTATAATTTCTCGGTGCTGGCGCTGACTCTGGGGCTGATGTACCTGATCTGGCGGGAACTGGCGGGCCGCAAGAATGCCGCCCTTTTCTTCTTTCCCCTGTTGCTGTTCGCTCTCAACCAGGAGACACAACTGCGCTACCCGAACACGCTGCTGGAATGTGGTATGACACTCCTTCTTTTATCAGCGACCTATGCCTATTTCCGGTGGGAACGAAATGCCGTCTACCCGGCTCTGATCTCCGTGGGTGTGGGTGCCTTCCTGGCGGTACTGGCCAAGGGACCCGTGGGGCTCTTCATCCTCGCCCTGCCCTGGCTGCACCGCCTGATCGTGGATTGGCGGTGGAGCTGGCCCGCGCTGCTGGTTCCGGTTTTCACCACCGGGGCGGCCTTCGGGCTGCTTTTTCTTGCCGAGCCTGACGCTTTGCTCTTTTTCCGGGAATACCTCGACCGGCAGGTGATCACCGCCCTGACCGGTCAGGCTACCGAGAACGTAGCGGATTCGCGGCTTTCGATATTCGCCTCGCTCATCAAGGCCAACCTCCCCGGCGTGATCGCCTGCGCATTGCTGTTGCTGCTCCCCCGTCGGCGGGACGAACGGGCGCAGGCCTACGGGTCCCTTCTCCTGTTGCTGGGGTTCTGCGCCGTTTTGCCAATTGCCGTTTCCCCGAAGCAGGCGGCATACTACCAGCTTCCGGCCTTGCCCTTTCATTTTCTCGGGGCCGCCCTCCTCCTGCGATCCCAACTGACGGCTTTAGTAGCCTACATCAAAAGAAAGCGCAGACTGGACACCGGGCTCCGGATCGTGGGCTTCACCGGATTGCTGGGCGCTACGATTTTCGCCCTGTCCCTATACGGTACGGTCGATCGGCGGGACCGCACCGCCTGGAAGCAGGCCGAGGCGATCGATGCGATTCTGGATAGCCTGGATACGGAAACCTACACTTTTTACGTAGCCGGTGTAGCACCCGATAAGGTCTCTTCCCTCTCCTATCCGCTCACCGGCACCTTGAATCGGCTGTACGGCATTCAACGGGACCGCCGGGCGGAAACCGGGATCACCCTGTGGCTATCGGAGCGGGGGATTCCCTTACCGGACCCGGGAGATGCCGAGGTGCTGTACCTGGACGAAGGGGTCAGGTTGACCAAAAGACCGGGAAAGAATTAAACGGCCGACATAACGGTATTTAACGGACGCTTTACCTGCGCTCCGCCGCCCAAATCCGTTCACCTTCGTAAGTTGTCTCATACGCTTACGCCTATGCATTGCCGTACCCTTGTGTTTTTTCTGCTGTTGATGAGTCTGATCGGTCGGGCCCAAACCGACTCCCTGGTTGGCCGGACCGAAATCGCCCGCTACCAGGGCGACAAAACCGGAGCCGTTTCCCTGACCTTCGATGACGGCATCATCACACAGTTTACCGTGGCGCGACCGATCCTGGATAGCCTGGACCTGAAGGCCACGTTCTACGTGATCACCGGCAAGATCAGGGGGTCCTTCGGCGGACGGTTTATCGGTCGTAACCGGGAGGATATCCTGCGGGAGGCCGCCGAGCAGCCCACCGATTCGACCAATTTCTACGAGCGCGCCTCCCTGATCGCGTTTACCGGGACGAGCGAGGCCGTCGATTACCATTCCCGGGCCGGGGCGGCCTACGAAAGCGGGCAGGTACGGGAAGCCTACCGGCTAATGGACGAAGCCTACGGCAAGCTACTCAACGGGAAATTGCGGGATACGGACGCGGTGGTCTTTCACGATAACGCCGTCGACACCACTACCTGGCGGGATCTGCGGCAGTACCAGGCGGACGGTCACGAGATTGCGAGCCACACGGTCACCCACCCCCGATTGGCGGTACTGGACGAAGCCAACCTGCTCTACGAACTCGAACAGAGCCGCGATGATATCCGCCGCCACCTCGGCCCGGAGGCGACCTTCTCGGCCGAGGGGCCCTATGGCACCGAGGACGAGCGCGTTATGCGGTACGCCCACCAGATCTATCCCGCCCTCCGCAACCGTATGCCGGCTCCCTACCTGGCCGAGCTCAATCGCGGCAGCCGGGAGGCCCCGGGGGCACAGGACAAGGAGTACGTCCAGTGGCAGCGCGGCCCGACGGACGGCACCAGCCTGAAAACCATGAAAAGCTGGATCGACACCATCCTGGCGCACGACAATGTCTGGCTGGTGGAGGTATTCCACGGGGTGGATGACTACGGGTGGGCTGCCCGCCCGGGCGAGGAACTGGAAGATTACTTCGGCTACATCAAGGAGCGGGAAGACCACCTGTGGATCGCCCCCTTCGCTACCGTGACGAAGTACATCCGCGAGCGGGAGGCCACTACCGTTAGCAGCCACTTGAGCGAGGGAACGATCAAGTCTACGCTGTCCGGCCAGCTCGACCATTCCGTCTATAACGTCCCCCTCACCTTCAAGACGTACGTACCGGAGGGCTGGCAAGCTGTGACCCTGCGCATCGTCAGCGATCCACCTTCGGAGCGGATCCTGACGGTCCAGACCGACGGAAGTGGCAGCTACGTCCGCTACAATTTACTACCTGGCACACCCGGCTGGTTGATCCGAGCGTCCGATCGATAGCGGGCTGATCCTACCGCTTTACGAGTTTAAAACTCTCGGTGCGGACCATACCGCTGACCACCAGCACGTAAGTACCGCCGGGGAGGCCACTCAGATCGACCTCCTCGCGGTGTTCGCCGGCGGCTTTTTCCAGCAGCCGATCGCTCAGCACGCGACCCTGAAGGTCGGTAAGGCGCAACCGTACTGCACCGGGTAACGCCTGCCGGTAGCTGACGTAGGTCACGTCGTCGGTCGGTACGGGATAGACCGTGGTCCGGGAGGCCGGTTGACGACCGGATACGCTCACCACGTGGCTGAAGATTTCCAAACCGTCTAAATCGACCGTCCGGAGGCGGTAATAGGTAAGCGCATCGGGGCTTCCATCCCGCGCTTCGTAGAAACCCATGCCGCGCGCGGGTACGCCGACCGTGGGCGAGTAGGAAAGGCCGTCGGTAGACTTTTCGACGATGTAGTGAGCTACGCTCGCTTCGTCTTCCACCCACCACTGTAGCGATACGCCTTCGGCATTGCGCACGGCCGTAAAATCAACCACCGTAGCGGATAGGGCGGACATCGAAGCGGCCCCGAACTCGGAAAAGCTGGTCGTGGTAAATTCGAGATACTGGGCGCTGCCGTTCACCGCTCCCGTAGCCGTGGGAGTTTCAAGGGTATAGTTGGACCCCGTGCTGTTATCCAGATTGCAATCCTGGTTGATGTCTGAATAGTGGATGATTAGTAAATCCGACCAGCCATTGTTTTCCGAGCGCGCGGCATTGAATTGGCTCAGTTCCTGCGGCCGGTAATAGGTGCGGACAATGACCCCTCCATTGTTGATATAGGGTCCGGAGCCGTTTTGTGGTAAGATGTCCATGTACCGACCCAACACTTCGCGACCGGTGAATGGCGCCCGACGCGAATCTGCGTAATCGGTTAGGCTGACGTTCACGTCGCCCAGGTCGTTCCCGTTTGGGTTGATTTCCACGACCAGATTGCCGGCGGCGTCCAGCACCCGGTGTCGGGCGAACCCACTCAGCCCGGATGCCACGACGGTCGTACATTCATCACCGGAGTTTCCGACCAGCCCCTTCCAGTTTTTGCCGGGGTCAAATTGCTCCACCAAGAGGTCGTCGACGAGGATACCCGCCCCACCGACCGGGCCGGTGGCTTCTAAGACAATGCGGTATTCTCCGTCGGCGGGAACGGTCCACACCAGATTCAACTTTTCGTAATGACCGGTTAAGGCGGCATCGGCAAACAACTGCTTTACCTCCGAATCATCCGCGGCGTCAACGAGGTAGATTCGTAAATTTTCATCCTGGCTGCCGGACAATTGGCGGTGATACAGCGACAGCAGATACTCCGTCCCACCGGTCAGGGCGAAAGCGGGGCTGGCGAGACGGTCATCGTGATCAGCGGATGCCGCCGGCCCGAGGAAGAAAGCACCATCACCGGAAAAAGCCAGCGTGGGATCCTCCAGGGGCGACCATCCGTTCGCCGATCCCCCGTTGGCCGTGATCCAGCACGCGCGGCTGGCGGTGGTCGCTTCCACGTCCTCACTGAATGGCAAAGTCAGGCCGGGAACTATCACGTCAATGCTTTGCGTGGCGGACGAATAATTGCCCGATGCATCGGCGAAGTGCCAGACGACGGAATAGGTGCCGGCAGCAGCGAACTGGGTCGCGCCCGTACGCTGTACAGTGACCGATACCGTACAATTATCCGTTGCTGCGGGAGTCGGCAGGGTTACCGGCCCGTCGCAAGCAACTAACCGGGCCGCGGATAGCGTGTAACGCGGCTCAAAGGTATAGATAGCTCCAGCATTGCTTGCCACCCCGGTCTGTCCGTTGGCGCCGATAATGACGGATTTACCGTCAAAAGCAACACAGGAACCAAAGTATCCCTTTGCTTCGACGGTACCATCATCAATGGGGAAATCCGACTCAGCCGACCAGGAAGACCCATCAAACACGAAGAGGTGCGCCTGCCCCGATTGATTAAGTCCCTGCGTGCCCTTCGCGGCACCGAGCACGGCGGAACTTCCGTGTAGCTTCAGCGTACTTCCGAAATTGCCGCCAAGAGACCCTCCGCCAACGATCTTCTGTATCTGGTTCCAGCTTCCGGCCTGCTCTTCGAACGCGTATACGGCACCGGCATTCGTGCCCCCGTCGTCATCGCGGCTGGCACAGACCAGTGCCCTACCGCCATCGATCGTGACGGCAAAACCGAACTGGTCCGTTCCCCCGAGGCTGCCCCCGTATAATTTGGCCGTTTCTACCCACGCCGAACCGTTGTACTTCCAGATATAGGCGGCCCCGGCGGCGCTGGCCTGGGTATTGTCGCGGTATGCACCCACGATGAGGGTGTTCCCGCTTACATCTACGCTACCGCCCAATTGCTGACCGTTCACCGCGTCCGAGCTTTCCAATTTTTGCTCCAGGTAAAATTTCGTGCCGACTAATCGGAAAGCGTAACACGCTCCGGTGTTGCTGGAAGCACCGTCCACTCCACTAGCCCCTACGAATAAGCGGTCGTACGTGGCTGCCAGACTCTCCCCGAATCGATCGTTGGCCGAGCGATCGGAGGCTAATACTTTGGCTACTTGAAAGAGATTACTTCCCGATAGCGCGAAGCCGTATACCGCTCCGGTGTTCTTGCTTCCGGCATCGTGGTCGGGGGCGCCCACTACCACGTATTGTCCGCGGATAATAACACTAGCGCCGAAACGATCGCCATCCCGGGCGTCGCCCGGCACGACCTTACCTATCTGCTCCCATCCGGTAGGCGTACGGTGATAGACGTAGGCGGCGCCGGTCACTTTACCCCCGTTCACGTCCTCGGGAGCACCGACGACGGCGTACTTGCCGTCGATATCCGCGCTACTACCGAGGGCAGAAGAAGTCACACCATCCGGTGCGGTGAGGCGATCGAGCTGTCGCCATCCCCCGGCTGTAGCTCCACTCGGGATGGGCGGTTCGCTATCGGCACTGCAATTGAGGTCTTCGCCGATGAAATCGACATGAGCGAATCCCGTGGTGGATGTTAACATACCGGTTAGCGCTGCAAAGAGCGGCAACCACCGTCTGGTAAGAAAAAGTAGCATTTGTTGCAAGGTCTATCCGAAAATGCAATTGCCTGAAAAACAATCAATTGCATTAAAAACCTTTCAATACCGGGCCATTAGGACCGTATTGGGCTTAGGTGTCTTATTTACTAAAACGAATTACCCCCGCTAAAATTTAGTGTCGGGTAAAGTTGACGGTCGGCGAGACCGACCTAAGAACTACCAGACTAACGTACCTTTGCCGCCCCAAAAAAGCAGCGACCATGTTCCGTACCCACAACTGCGGCGAACTCCGCCTTACCGACGCCGGCACTGAAGTAACCCTCAGCGGATGGGTACAGGCCGGCCGCGACTTCGGCGGCCTCACCTTCGTGGATTTGCGCGACCGCTACGGCATCACCCAGGTCGTCTTCGACAGTGACGACGACGCCCCCCTCACCGAGCAGGCGCGGAAGCTGGGCCGGGAGTGGGTCATTCAGGTAAAGGGGACCGTCCGCGAACGGACGAACAAAAACCCCAACCGACCCACCGGCGACGTGGAGATCCTGGCCCGGGAGATGACGGTACTGAATAAATCCAAGGTCCCCCCCTTCACCATCGAGGACGAGACCGACGGCGGGGACGACCTACGGATGAAGTACCGTTACCTCGACCTACGGCGCAACCCGCTGCAGCAGAACCTAATCTTCCGGAGCAAGCTGGCCCTGGCCGTCCGCTCCTACCTGGCGGGACAGCACTTCCTGGAGGTCGAAACCCCCAACCTGATCAAGAGCACGCCCGAGGGTGCGCGCGACTTCGTGGTGCCCAGCCGTCTTAACGAAGGGCAATTTTACGCCCTCCCCCAGAGCCCGCAAACTTTCAAGCAGTTGCTGATGGTTGCCGGCTACGACCGCTACTTCCAGATCGTGAAGTGCTTCCGCGACGAAGACCTGCGAGCCGATCGCCAGCCGGAGTTTACCCAGATCGACTGTGAAATGGCCTTCGTAACGCAGGAGGAAGTCCTGAATACCTTCGAGGGACTAACCCGCCACGTCTTTCAGGAACTGAAAGGCGTCGACCTGGGTAAATTTCCCCGGATGCAGTACGACGAGGCTATCCGCCGCTTCGGATCGGACAAGCCCGATATGCGCTTCGGTATGGAATTGGTGGAACTGAACGAAGTGGCACAGAACAAAGGTTTCAACGTATTCGACAGCGCGGAACTCGTGGTGGGTATTCGCGTGCCCGGCTTGGCGGACCTTAGCCGGAAGCAACTGGATGCGCTCACCGAGTGGGTGAAGCGCCCCCAAATCGGCGCCAAGGGCTTGGTGTATGTCAAGTGCAACGAGAACGGGAGTTACAAGAGCAGCGTAGACAAATTTTTCGACCAGGAGGCGCTTGGGACCTGGGCGGCGAGCGCAGGTGCAACGCCCGGTGACTTGCTGTTGGTCCTTTCCGGCAACGACGAGCAAACCCGCACGCAACTCGGTAACCTGCGGTTGCACGTGGCTCAGGAGTACGACATGATCCCAGCCGGCGTATTCAAGCCGCTCTGGGTTGTCGACTTTCCGCTACTGGAGTGGGACGAGGAGGCGGAGCGCTTCCACGCCATGCACCACCCGTTCACGAGCCCGAAACGCGAGGAAGTGGACCGGATGCTGACCGGCGACCACGAAACGATGAAATCGCTGAAGGCCGATGCCTACGACCTGGTGATCAATGGCGCGGAGATCGGTGGCGGCTCGGTACGGATCTTCGACCGGGCGCTGCAGGAAAAGAACTTCCAGCTCCTCGGTTTCACGCCGGAGGAGGCGGAGGCGCAGTTCGGCTTCCTGATGGGGGCCTTTGAATACGGCGCCCCACCCCACGCGGGTATTGCCTTTGGCTTCGACCGCCTGTGCGCGGTGATGAATGGTAAGAGTTCGATCCGTGACTACATTGCCTTCCCGAAGAACAACCAGGGCCGCGACGTCATGATCGACGCGCCGGCCCCCATCGACGAAAAGCAGCTGCGCGAATTACAGCTACGCGTAACGGTGGAATAGAAACGTTAAAAAATGTCGATGGGGAAAATAAAGGCAATAATGTTTAGGAAAATCGAACCCGGTGGCCGTATAATTGTATTATGATTGGATCGCACGCTTTGATAGCGAGGATCTACGGCTTATTAAACTTTTGTTTTTAGCTTCTACCATATCAACAGTTTACATCGAGGGTTTATGACGTTTAATCGAGTATTCGATAAGCCCGACCTGCGTATGTATCATACTGTTGATCACGAATTACGACACTGAACAACACAATTTTCTACCCCCTTAACACAGGGATTGTCTACTGTTCGGTGATGGATGCAAGCGCGCCTAATGGCACGCCTGTATGATATCGCCTTTAATCGTTTATGTCAGCGCTGACTTTTTATTTATTGACCATTAGCGGTCACGACACACTATGAGACGCTACTATTGGCTACATAACACTATTGACACTATTGACACTATTGAACAACACAACTTTTAGGGCAGTACCCACTTGAACTACACTTTATTTTAGGTTTAGAAGATTTGAGAGACACTTTTTTTTGACACTACACTTATCGATGGTCTGATTATCAGATTCATCGAATTGAACAACACAACACAATTCCATGAATTCCGTCCTATACAGGATGCTGCTTTATGCGGCCCTGATACTCCCTGCCGTGGTAACGGCACAAGATTGTGTTTGTACCGTATCGGGTACAAACGAAAACCGAATCCTATCCCCTGCGTGCGCCGATCAAGCCTCCATTTGCGAAATTAAAATGGAATCGGAGGGTATAGTCGACATGGCTGACTTCGAAGATCTGCGAGACGTCGAAGTGAATATCGGCCCGGGTACCATTCCCTTGTTCAAGCTTTCGACCCTTACCAATAAGCACACTCGCTTTGATTTTAAAGAAAGCTTTGACACCTATGAAGCCATGGCGACTTCCGACAGAGCGCAACTGGTGCTTTCCGTATTTGAAGTCGGGGTGAACTGGTACAACTTCTTTCTTTCCCTTTGTCCGGGAGATTGTACCATCCTTTTTCCAAGTTTCTCTTCCGTAGCGCCCGTTACCCTAATAGCGTGGTCAACTACCCCGCAGCGGAATCACGTGGAATTGTCTTGGGAGACGGCAGAAGAACTGGATAATAGTCACTTCATGGTATCTCGCAGCACCGATGGCGTGAACTTCACTGAAATTGCATCAATCGGAGGTCAGGGTACAACTGAAACGACGAGTACCTACCACTATCGCGATCAAAAGCCACATCGGGGCACCAATTACTACCGCCTGGACCAGTACGATTATGATGGAACGATGGAAACCCTCGGCGTACAATACGTAGAATGGGAAGTGGAAGCTTCACCCGACGCAATCGTCCTCAGCCCGAATCCGGTGGCCAGCGGTCAACGCATAAGTCTCGGCGTCGAGCTGACGAAACCTGCGGAGGCCATCATCTTCAACGCGGATGGTCGTCTTGTCGCCAGCCTGATGCTGGAGTCATCGAGTTTCCGGGTTCCTTCCCTGAAGCCGGGCGTCTACACCGTGCGCATCAACGAATCAACCAACCGACTGGTCGTTGCCCGATAGAAGTCGCCCGATCCCAAACAGATATTTCATAGCCTGATAAGCAGCGCTATCTCTTTCCAACACAAACACAACACTATGATGAATTTTAAATCATTTAAACCACTAATACTGGCCGTTTTTCTTTCGCCACTTACTTTGTTAGCCCAGGAGAATTCCTGTAACTGCGAGTATTATCCTGGAACGGATGCTAATGGCCAACCGACCAATCGAACGGAGCATACCAAAGCCTGCGAAACGCCGGAAACGATCTGTTCGCTTACAATTGAGGAAGGGGTTAATAATATCGATCTCGAATTATTTACGGATTTACGCGGTGACACCATTAGGATAGGGCAAAATGTGAATCCAAAATTCTCCGCTTCTACCTTGGTAGACAACAAAACCTTCTTCATATTTACCGGGGGTGGGATTAATCTGCATATTTTAGGTGGAAAGGGCCAGTCGACCTCAAACTATCACTCGAACAACGATAAAAAATCGGTCGAGGTACTGAACGACTTATTTAGGGATTGCCTGGGTGTGTGTACGTTGGGTGCGCCGAATCTTGCTTCCGTAGCACCGGTTACCCTGATATCCTGGACCACCAAAGCCTTTGACGACCACGTAGCCCTAGTTTGGGAAACCGCTGAAGAGGAGGACAACAGCCACTTCGTGATATCCCGCAGCAGCGACGGACAGGACTTCGTTCATGTTTCCACCATTGGTGGACAGGGAACAACGGGACTGAACAGCACCTATCGCTACGTCGACCGGAAAGCCGCCGTGGGCGGAAACTACTACCGCCTGGAGCAGTACGACTTCGACGGTACACGGACAGACCTGGGCGTGCAATTTGTCACTTACCAGGCCGAGGAAAACCTAAGCTTCGGACTCAGCCCGAATCCGGTTGCCTCCGGCCAGCAAATTACCTTTGACAAAACGGTCGCAGAGGATGTCGATATGGAGATTTATGCACCCAACGGAAGCCAGGTAGGCGTGTATCGGGTGCAGGGTCGGCGCTTCCGGGTTCCTACCCTAATGCCCGGAGTATACACCATCCGGCTACAGAACCGTATGGCCCGCTTCGTTGTAGCCCGTTAGGCTACGCTACTACCACAATAATGAAGAGTCGACGGCTCCGCGAATGCTCGCGGGGCCGTCTTTTATATTTAGCGAGTACTGCTGGTGAGCCGGTATACGGCGCGGAAGTCATCGTCCGCGGTTCCGTCCTGATCCTGATCTACGGTACCGGTGAGTTCCAGGCGGTCTCCCTGAAGATCGTACGCATAAGTGTAGGTGATATTCGGTTCGATAACCAACAAACTGTCGCCGGTGACTTTCCAAATTCCGTTGGTGATGTTAGCTACTTCCCCGGACCGCATGCGGTAGGTTCTTCTGAGCTTTCCGTCGGTGGTATAGACGGTACTCGGTGGCCTTACGCCGTAGACTTTGCCCCAGTCCGCTTCCCGGATAACCTCCTGGTAAGCGGTATCGGCTCCCATGTAAGTCCGGTAGTCTACTTCGAGCTCGACAGTTTCCCAGGTGCCGGGGAGGCGTTGTGCCAGATCGGATTCGGGGGCTTCGGAAGTTACGGAGTCATCCTGACCGCAAGCAAGGAGGCAGGAGATATAAATGATCAGCGGAAGTAAGGTTATGTATTTCATGGACCCGCAAAGATGCGAAACCCCTGCCATAGACCTATCACTAAGAAGCACCGGAAGAAATCACCAGCCGGCCACCGCGTTCCGATGCCTCCGACAAGTCAATGACCGGAGTTCCACCCTACCTTCGTTCTATGCTCCACTCTACCGCTACTGTCAGGCCATTTTATTTGCTGCTAGCGTGGTTGTTGCTTAATCTAACCCAAGCAGCCTTGACCCCGCTGGATCCCGACGAAACCTACTACTGGATGTACGCCGGCCAGCTCGATTGGGGCTACTTCGATCATCCGCCCGCGGTGGCGGTGCTGATCGCCCTGGGCAGGGACTGGCTGCCCGGATCCTTTGGCTTGCGTTTTGGCCACGTACTGGCGGGATGCGCTACCCTTACGGGGCTGTACTACCTGCTGGACAAACCAAAAGGAAAAAGTCTATGGACGCTGGCCGCTTTGGCAGCCGCCCAGCCGATGCTGGAGGTGTATGGATTCATCGCAACCCCGGATGGCCCGTTACTGCTGTTCACGACGCTGTACTTACTGGCTTACCGCAGATTTCTCCAGCGGCCGGGTTACCTCCTCGGGGCGGTGTGGGGGTTGACCATGGCAGCGCTGTTGTATAGCAAGTATCACGGATTGGTGCTAATGCTCTTTTCGGTCCTGCCCAACCTGGGATACCTAATTCGAAGCCCGGCAGCGTGGGTAGCGGTGGTGACGGGTGTTGCGTTGTTTTTTCCACACCTCTACTGGCAGTATAGCCACGATTATCCTTCGTTCCGGTACCACCTGAGTGGTCGAGACGACCCCTATCAATTCAAGTACACCTTACAGTACATTATCAATCAGCTGTTGATCTTCAGCCCGTTTCTCCTTTACCACTACGTACGCACCTTTACCGGAGATCATGCCCGGGACCGTTTTGAGCGGTCTCTGCGTTGGCTAGTGGCCGCCATTTTGGTCTTTTTCCTGTACACCACTACGAAGGGGCGTACGGAAGCACAGTGGACGGCCCTGCTCTCCATACCGCTGATCTACCTTACTTACCGTGCGGTACAAAGGTTTCCATCGTGGCGTTATCTCCTGGTCAGGCTATGCTGGTTGACGGTCGGAATACTCATGGTGGCGCGTCTCCTGCTGATGGCCCCGCGGACCTGGCTACCCTTCGAAAAGCCCTTCGATCACCAACCGTGGGTAGAGCGGTTGCAGGAGATTGCCGGCGACACACCGGTCATCGTTGAGAATAGCTACCGTTTCGCGTCTCTCTATGAATTTTACACCGGGGGCAAGCCCGCCTGGACCTTCACCGACGTAGCTTACCGTCCAAGCCAGTACGACATCTGGCAGCGGGATACGCTGTACCACGACCATCCGGTCTATTTACTTGGTCAGGCAAATTGGAATTATTCCAATCTGGACACTTTTCTCACCCAGAAGGGGAGCATGCGATTACGACGCATTGACAGTTTCCAACTAGTTACCGACGTGCGATTAGACCTGGAGCTTCCGGCAACTTCGAGTGACGAACTGCGGGTATACGCCACGGCGCCGCGGAATATCGACCTGGCTGGCTCGCTACCAATTCGCCTGTTCCTGATCAACCGCTTACCGAGTGGCGATTATGAGTATGAGCAACTGACCGGGATAAAGGTCAACTACCTGCGCGCCGGCGCCCCTACGCTTTTATATGCCGGTCGACCCGCCGGCAAAATCATGAATTTCGATGGGGTAAAGGAGCTCAGTGTTGGTCTGGCCTACCGGGGGATGCCCCCCCTCCGTGACCAGAGTCCGACGATTGAAATGCAGTGAGGAGCGTCCGACACCGGACAATTTACCGTAGGTACTTGTACCCATGTCCGATTTGACTGCGTTACCTTTAAAGTTGGTTTTTAGGAACCCCCTTTCGGCTTATGCCGAACCAATCACATACTATGTACCGAAGCTTTACCCTTTATCTCTTCAGCCTTGTCTTTCCGCTTGCTCTTTGTGCGCAAATGGCCACAGAAAGCGGCGTACGTTACGGCCACGAATGGTACGACGCGGGTAGCCGCCACCTCCGGGTGGAGGTGTCCGAAGACGGCATGTACCGGGTGTCAGCCGACGTGCTTGCGAGCTCGGGTTTGTTGACCGACGGTGGCGACCTGAACCGCCTGCGGGTGATTCACCTGGGTGAACAGGTACCCGTGGACGTGGTGAACGGAGAGTTGCTTTTTCACGGCGAACGGGCCCGGAGCGAAATGGACCGTCACCTGTTTGAGTTCGGAGACGATATGCTCTTGAATACCCGCTACGGTATGTATACCGATACGTCAGCCTACTACGTAAGTCTGGCTGCGGCTCCAGGGGAAGTAGTCCGGTACACGGCGGGGCCGCAGGTAACCGGTGGAGAGCCGACCTCTACTATTTACCGGGAAGCAGGTAAAGTATATTCCGCCCACCAGAGCAAGTACTTTCGGCGCACCTCCGGTCAGAGCATCTATTTTTCCCATTATGAGTGGAATGAGGGCTTCGGTTCCCTGCGTAGCAACGATTTGTTATCGAGCAGGGGGACAACCGCTTTTAGTGAAAAACTTGATCTGCCGGAGGCCGTAGCGGGTCAGGCCAGCCTGCACGTCCGCTTCGGACTCGGATTCGGGGACGCACACTCCCAACAGGTAAGCGTCAACAGCCAGGACCTGGCGACCATCGAAACCGGAGGGGACTGGAGCCTGCACGATACAACACTCACCTTTTCCCTGACTGGCACCACGGCCAACTTCAGCATTACTGGACGGGCGGAAGATCGGGACAAAGCGAATTTAGCTTTCGTGGCGGTTACTTATCCTGCGCGTGCCGTAGCGAATGCCGGATCGCTTCATTTTTCGCTTCCGGGAGGCCCGGCACGCAACCTGGTGTTCGAGGGTGGCAATGACCAGTTACGTCTGTACGACCTGACCGATGGCCGAGCGTACACGGGTTCCGCAGAAGGGTTCAATTTGCCGGCTAGTTCTGCCAGCAGAGATTACGTGCTGGTCAACGAAGCGGCTGATCCGGCCGCCACGGAGGTCATTTCGCTTGCCGACCTGCTGCCAGGTACGGCAGCGGACTATCTGCTTCTCACTAGTCGGCGTCTGGCTGGTACGGAAATTGACGATCTGGCCGCCTACCGGGAGAGCGTCCAGGGGGGTGGGTATTCGGTCCACACCGTTTATGTCGAAGATCTTTACGACGCGTTTGGTTACGGACTTCGTCGTCACCCCCAGGCTATTAGAAACTATATCCACGCCGCTTTGCAGGTCGCCCCCCAACTCAACTACTTATTCCTGGTAGGAAAGGGAAGAGAGTATCCCAGCATCCGAGAAAGTAGCGATCTGGCAGCGGCGATGGAAACCTTTTTCATTCCCAGTTTCGGTTACCCGGCATCGGACAACCTACTTTCCGCGGATATCGGTACGGTCCGCTCCAAGTTGGCCACGGGTCGGCTATCGGCAATCAATCGAGCAGAGGTTGGTATTTACCTACGAAAACTCAAGGAAGTAGAGCGGCAGATCTTCGAAGTGGACCAAACCATCGATGACGTAGCATGGATGAAGCAGGCGCTCTTTCTCGGAGGAGGTGGAACGGCAGGCGAGCAGAATGCCATCCGGTACAACCTAGGGACCATGGAGGAAATTTTCGAGACAAGCCTCTTCGCCGGCAATGTAACGAGCGTCTACAAAACGAATAGCGACCCGATCGAGGAAGCTCGTCAGGATATCGTCTTCGACCGAATCAACGGCGGAGTTTCGGTACTAACCTTTTACGGGCACTCCAGCAGCCAGGGGTTTGACTTCAGCATCGACAATCCACAGAACTATCATAATCGGAATAAATATATGTTTATGATGAGCCTCGGATGCTACAGTGGCGATGCATTCACCGAGGCGCGAAGTATCAGTGAGCGGTTCATTTTTTTACCGGAAGGCGGAGCCATTACGTACGCCGCCTCGAAGGGGTTGGGATACATCAGTGCGCTTGGAACATATGGCCGAAGCATTTATTCCAATCTAACTAGTGATTACTACGGGGAAGGCGTGGGTGACATCCTACGGGCTACCATCAATGAATTTGCGGGTACCAGTAACTTCACCATAGGCATACTTATGGAGCAATTCTCCCTAAGTGGCGATCCGGCCTTCCGACTTCACCCCCGCCCCGGGCCCGATTTGGTGATAGACCCCGCGTCGGTTCAATTCGAACCCGACGTGATCCCTGCTCAGGATAGTATGTTTCGGGTCAAACTCAACGTCCTTAATCTGGGCACGCACGACAAGGGATTATCGGATAGCGTAGTACTCAACGTACGCCAGGAGTTGCCGAGCGGTGAGGTACGGGATGTAGGACGTTTTGACGTGCTTACACCCTATTACCTGGAAAGCGTCACGCTGGACATCCCCAATATCGGTATCGAAGCGGTCGGTAACAACCGGCTCCTGTTCGATCTGGATGCCACGGACCGGATATCGGAGTTGCCCGCCACGAGCGCCGAGAGTAACAACGAAGTGGCGATTGGGGGGCGGCCCGGTGTTCCCTTCACGATCATCTCCAATACGGCACGGGTAGCTTATCCTCCCCCCTATGCCGTGGTCGGGCCCGGCTTTGATTTGGTAGCGGGAACTTCCGATCCGCTCGCTCCGGAAAGAAGTTATCTGGTGCAGTTGTCCCGCGAGGCTAATTTTACTGATCCTATAACCGAAGAGTCGTTGATTGCGCCAGGCGGAGTGATTCGGTATCGACCACAGATTAACTTTGAAGATAGTACGACCTATTTTTGGCGTATTAGTCCAGATAGTAGTCTGACGCTGGGCCAGGGATATTTGTGGAGTGAAAGCAATTTTACCTTTCTCCAAGCACAGCAACCCCATGAAGTTGGATATGCACTAACCCACCCGGGCCAGTTCCAACATGGTACGGTCGAGAATGTATCAGTACCGAATAACGCTCCAGGCTGGAAATTTAACCAAAACGTAAACTTAGTTGAAATTGAAAACGGGCTGTTCGAGTCCAGAGATATGCCCAGGCTGGTATGGAACGGCCAGCGATTTAACTCCCCGCACCCCTGGCACATCCTCGTCGGCATCCAGGTAATGATTGTGGACAGTACCGACAACAGTACCTGGTTCAGGTCGCCCGGTGATGGATCATATAATTCTGCGCCCAAAAGTGGTACACCCTGGTCTTTTGACACCCGTACTCCCGAGGGAAGGACGGGTTTGATGCAATTCCTAGACGAATACGTTCAGGATGGTCAATACGTATTTGTTTGGAGTGTGCAACGTGGAAATGAAATCGAGTATCACAACTCCGGCTGGCAGCAAGACTCTACCACTTTCGGCAAAACGCTTTATGGTGCCTTAGAAAAAGAAGGGGCTGAGCAAGTCCGCCTGTTGCAATCGCTTGGCTCAGTACCTTACACATTTATGTACCAAAAGGGCAAAGGTGCACTTGCCGAAGCTATAGGCACTGATTCACAAGCACAGACATACGCCCGCGTAGGTCTAACAGAAAGCTGGGATAGAGGTATTTACACGACCCCAGAGGTGGGTCCGGCACAGCATTATACCAAACTGCGATTTCGGTTTAACAGCGAAACAATCGGCGAAGGGGATAGTACCTTTTTTCGCCTTTTGGGACGTGATGCTGGTAACGAGTGGCGACTGATTGAAGAAAATCCGCTCCCTATTCAGGACCAACAAGCGTTCGTCGTTTCACTGGCCGACGTCGATCCTATGGAGTTCCCGTACCTGAAAGCAGAATTTAAGGTGTTTGATGATAGATCGCACACACCATCTACGCTTCAGGATATTTACTTCGATTACCAACGACCGGGCGACGTAGCCGTTAGCCCAGCCGTTGTCTATTCCGTGCCGGATACCCTCTTGCAGGGGGAAGTAGCGAAAATGGAGATCGGCTACGAAAACCTCTCCCCCATTCCAATGGACAGCATGCTCATCGAACTGACTGTTTTGGATGAGTTCAACCAAGTGACCCGCTTGTACAAGCGCCGCCCGCCCCTCGCCGGTAACGGACAAGATACCGTTCAATTTTCCCTGCCCACCACCACCATCAACTCCGGGCTTCGGGTCCAGTTGTTGCTCAATCCCGAGGAAGATCAGCCGGAAGAGATTCTATTCAACAACCTCCTGACCACCAGTCTGGGGGTTGGTAAGGATCTAGTCGACCCCGACCTGAAAGTTTATTTTGATGGTCGTCGGATTTCCAACGGAGAACTCGTTAGCGCCAAACCCGAAATTCTGATCCAGCTGCGCGATGAGAATCAGTTCCGCCGGCTCGATGATTCGTCGGCCTACGAGATTGAGTTGGTACATCCCGGACAAAATAGAAGCGGCGAGCGCATCCAGATGTCGGACGAGCGGGTCGAATACATCCCCGCGCCTTCCACCGGCGAAAACATGGCCGAAATCTACTTCCGTCCCGAACTGCCCCAGGACGGTACCTACCAACTCAAAGTACAGGCGAAGGACCGGTCGAATAATAAGTCCGGACGCTTTGAATACGAGCAAGAATTTGAGGTGCTTAACGAGCAGTTGATCACCAACGTACTGACCTATCCTAACCCATTTACGACTCAGACCCGCTTCGTCTATACCCTCACGGGGAGTGCCGTACCGGAAGTTTTCCGAATCCAGATCATGACCGTATCGGGTCGGGTAGTGCGGGATATCGACCTGCTCGCTTACGAGGATATCAAGATCGGTACGCACCAAACCCAGTATAGCTGGGACGGAACCGACGAGTACGGTGATCAGTTAGCCAATGGTGTTTACCTCTACCGCGTCATTACCGCCGACGACAGCGGCACCCCCCTCGATTCCCACCAGGCATCCGGTAATCAGGAATTTCGCGATCGACACTCGGTCACCGATCAGTACTTCAAGAATGGGCTAGGTAAGCTGGTTATCCTTCGATAAGAGCATCCGTAATACGTCCTAGAGACGAAGCCGCGGATCAAACAAACTAGCCGGGAAATGACACGGAGTTGGTATGTAATCATTGCGGTAAGCGCCGCAATTTTTCTGGTGAATTACGTGCTTCCCAGTGACCTGAACAACTGGACTAAAACGCTGAATTTTTCGCTGGATCCTATTCTGCAGGATGACATCATGCAGACGGAAACCGAATGGAAGCTAAATGATTCGGAATTCGGCCGACGTCCCTTCATGGTGAGTATCATGCAGTACGGTACCCGCTGGACGGGCTTGCCTTCCCCCCTCTTCTTCACCCTGATACAGTTTTTGGGCTACGTACTGTGCCTGCTGGCACTGCATCGCCTGACACAGCGAGTGTGGCCAGATAAGGCGGTGTCTCCACTCACCTTACTGCCCTTCATACTTGTTTTCCCTAATTTATTCTTATTCACCGCGCACGCGCATACCTACGATGACCTGTACCAGTACCTATTGCTGCTGATCGTACTCTATGGCGCAATAGATCGTCGCCCCCTGCTCGCCCTCGCCTGTGCTGCGGCGGCCTGTGTGGTGCGTGAAACCAGCTTATTATGCTTACCCGTACTGGCTTATTTACTCTGGCAACGCACCAGTTGGTCGCCCGTCGGGGCCATCATCGCATGCGGCTTCGCCGGATTAGCAGCTTTACTTTTTCTCTACAGTTACGTACCAAACGACCTGGCCCAAGAATCGATGGCTTTTACCCAAACTACCCGTTTCTTCGCCTGGAGGGCCAATTTCCGGGACTACGTCAGGATCAACGAGACACTGATTCTGACGATCATCATACTGGCCCCCTTCCTCCTACTTGCGTACAGATACCGGGAAGAAATCCGCCAGACGCCCGTTCAACGGGATTTAGTTTACTCAGCCATTTTCCTGGCATTGTCTAATACCACCGCAGTATACATCACCGCGATGGCAAGAGAGGCCCGGTTATTGTTACTCCCCTTACTTCCCCTCCTGCCCGTGGTCAGCCCCTTCCTACAGCAAGAATGGACCGGCGGCACGTTACGGTGGCAAACCTATTCCGTCAGGGAATGGTGCGCAGCCTTGCTCGGAGCGATCGTAGCTACCCTCCTGTACCAACCCTCGGTCGGGGGTACCGGCTACTTCTACCGCTTCTACGTTTTCTGTTGGGTAGGAATATGGATACTTATCTTTCGTCGTCTGTATAGCGGGGCGGGGCAAGAAATCAAAGCCTCCCACTTCCCTTCCTAAGAGCTTTTTCGGACTTTACCGATCGCCCTGCAAATGGCCATTTTCGGCTGGAAGGCCAAAATCCAATCAAGCTTTGAGCCCCGGTCGGTATGCCCGCTATTTTTATCACCCGTCTGCGCGGAAATTCGTCCCTGCTGCCCCCCCCCGGTCCGCAAGTAATACGCCTGACCCCGTTGTTGCCGTACCGACTTAAATCTGGCACGCTGAGTTCCTCTCCGTGGTAGGAGGTCGGCCAGCGTATACAACTCCGATATTGCCAGGCACTTCGTGTCAAGATCAGTATCTTCCAATATCCGAATCGCGGCAACTCCCCGACCCTTACCTATGGTTTGTGACTTTTACCGTTGGTATTTCTATTCCCTTTTAGTGCTGGCGGGTAGCCACCTCTCCGCCCAAACCTTCGTAGAACAATTAGCCACCGAAGTCTGCAATTGCCTCAGTGCGGAAGCGTTGATCTACCCCCGCATACAGGCCGACCGCTGCGTGGAAACCGTGGTCAACGCACACCCCCGTCAGATAAAAGCGGAACTGAAACTTTCCGTCCGCCGGGATGATGATCTTAAACAGCTGGAAGCCCTATTAATCGATCCCTTAGCGGAAAACTGTACCGTTCTACGCGACCTTCAGCCTGAAAGAGAGGAGCCCGAACTGCGGTATACGGATATCCCCCTCGTCCGAAACAGCGGAACGAACGCCGAAAAACACCCTCCGGCCGACGATCGATCCAGCATCGCTATCGAAGCACCCGCGCTCTATGAGCTGAGGGGAAAAGTGACCGCCTACGACGGTAACCGGCTCGAACTACGCGCTGAAGATGGACGAACGGTAAGACTCTCCGTAGCGGACCGACAACTGCGCCGCCAACTCATACTCACCGTTGGAAACCAATACACGGTGAGCTACCGGTTGGATTGGCGATCGGACGATAAAAGCGTGTTGCGAATAGTAGAAGATGTTAATTAGGGGAATTATTTCTTTCAGAAAAAACTGAAAGTTGGTGAGTTTGTTATATCCCGAACCGCCAATTCAACCGGATGACTTCTGCCCCCTCCCTCTCCACCCTGCTTCGTGATTCCCGATTAGCTGCTAACCTGCGCTCCGTCGCCCAAAAAGTCGAGCGTGGCGAGCGTATTACGCCAGAGGAAGGCCTGCTCCTGTATGAAGAAGCGCCACTGGGGTATTTAGGCGCGCTTGCCAACCATATCCGGGAGCGGAAGCACGGCGACAACACCTACTTCAACCGCAACTTTCACATCGAGCCGACGAACGTCTGCCTTTATACCTGCACCTTCTGTAGCTACAGCCGGCGGATCAAAAAGCGGGAAGACGGCTGGGAGTACACCCTGGAGGATATGATGGACATCGTCCGTAAGTACGACGACCAGCCCGTCACGGAGGTACACATCGTCGGTGGCGTGCTGCCGCAGTACGACGTCCCCTTTTACACGGAGTTGTTCCGGCAGATTCGTGCCCACCGGCCCGATCTCCACGTTAAAGCGCTTACGCCGGTAGAATATCACTACATCTTCAAAAAGGCCAAAATCAGCTACGAGGAAGGCATGCGCCTCATGAAGGAAGCCGGCTTGCAAAGTATGCCCGGCGGCGGGGCGGAGATATTCCATCCGGAAGTACGCGACCAGATCGCCGGCGGAAAGTGTACCGGCGAACAGTGGCTGCGTATTCACGAAATCTGGCACGAACTGGGTGGCCGGTCGAACGCGACCATGCTTTACGGACACATCGAGGAATACCACCACCGGGTAGACCACCTCGAGAAACTGCGGGCGCTACAGGATAAAACCGGTGGCTTCCAAACCTATATCCCCCTCAAGTTCCGCAACGAAAACAACGAACTGAGCCACCTGCCGGAAGTTAGTGTCATCGAAGATTTGCGCAACTACGCCATCGGCCGGATCTACCTGGATAACTTCGACCACGTCAAGGCCTACTGGCCCATGATCGGCCGCACTACCGCTCAGTTGAGCCTGGCCTTCGGCGTCAACGATATCGACGGCACCATTGACGACACCACGCGTATCTACTCCATGGCTGGGGCCGAAAAGCACCCGGCAATGAGTACCGAAGACCTCGTCAAGATGATCCGATCCGTAGGTCGCCGTCCCATCGAGCGAGATACGTTATACGGGGTCATCAAGGACTACACCGATGTAGAGTTCGCCGACGATAAAGCCTACCGCGGATACACCTCCCTGCCCGTCGTCTAGTTTAGCCCGCACCACCACCGCCCGAACCTTCGTTAACGTATTACCAAATGGGAAACCAAAAGACCGTCTATATCGTCCGTCACGGAGAAACCGACTATAACCTGCGCGGCATCGTGCAGGGCAGCGGGGTCGACTCCAGCCTGAACCATACCGGACGGCAGCAGGCCGGCCACTTTCACCAGCACTACGGCGAGGAAGATTTTGAGGTAGTACTCACCAGCGGACTCAAGCGGACCTGGGAAACGGTCTCCCCCTTTATCGATGGCGGCCTGCCCTGGGAACGCCACGAAAGCATTAACGAAATTTGCTGGGGAAGCCACGAAGGCAAACTCGGCACGCCGGATAGCATCGCCGAATACCAGCGTATTAAAAACGGCTGGACGGCCGGTGAGCTGGACGGCCGTATCGGCGGCGGAGAGAGTGCCCGCGAACTCGGCGAACGGCTGGAACGCTTTATCGATCACCTGGACGAGCGCCCGGAATCCAAAATTCTGGTCTGTAGCCACGGAAGAGCCATGTGCGGACTCATCACCCTAATGATGGGTAAGCCCATCAGCATGATGAACGAGCTCAAGCACAATAACGTCGGATTGTGGATTGGCGAGCAGCAGCCGAATGGCCTCTACCACTTCCATACCCGCAACGATCGCCGGCACCTGCCCGGCCCCCAGACCCTCGGCGCATGGTAAAGAAAAAAGCACGATTGGTAGCGGTCAGCTACCTCAACACCAAGCCGCTGCTCTACGGACTGCTCCGCAGTTCCCTCAGCGACCGGCTGCAAATCGACCTGGCCATCCCCAGCGAATGCGCCCGCCGGCTGGCCAGCGGGGAAGCCGAAATCGGGCTGGTGCCCGTAGCCGTTCTTCCCGAACTTGACGAATATCGGATCATCAGCGACTACTGCATCGGTGCCGACGGCGAGGTAGCTACGGTATGCATTTACGGCGACGTGCCGCTGCGGGAGATGACGCATATCTACCTCGATCACCACAGCCGTACGTCTGTCATGCTGGCGCGTCTCCTTCTGGAAGAGTACTGGGAACATCATGTCACCTTTCTCGACGCGAAAGACGGTTATATCGATCATATCAACGGCACCATCGGCGGACTGGTGATCGGCGACCGGACAATTGGTCTGGACAAACGCTTCCGCTACGTTTACGACTTAGGGACGGCATGGAAACAGCATACCGGACTACCTTTCGTATTCGCGGCCTGGGTTACCACGAATCCGGATCTGTCCGAGGAATTCATCGCATCGTTCAATACGGCGCTGCGCGAGGGGCTGGATCATCTGCCGCAGTTGCAGTTGTTGCTGCCCTCCCCTGCCCCGGACTTCGACCTGACGAATTATTACACCCACCACATCGACTACCGCCTGGATGCCGGTAAAAGAAAGGCGCTCAAGCGGTTTCTCTCCTACGTTACGGCCGGATTACCCGTCTAAACTAGTGGGGCCTTGCGTCCCCTCCGATTTCATAGTAGATGATCGGCTCGGGTGAGCGGACTTCCTGCACGGGTGGACAAGGGCGCGAGCCAATTTCGATCACGCCCGCCCCGGAACGAGCGGAAGCGACGGCCAGTTGCGTATTCGTGACGGCACCGCTTCCGATCACGGTGATCGGACAGTCAGGCTGTAGCGCCGGTGCGTGGCGGCGCTGCTGAAGGGCTTCCCGGGTTTCCCGGGCGTGGGCCAGGGCGCGTTCCCGTACGGACCGGGCGTGTTCCAGCATGGCCTCTCCGCGGATCTCTTTCCGGTCGCCTAGTTGCCGCTTGCGTTCTTCCAACTGTTCGAGCGCTTTTTGCAGGACCTCTTCCTTGGCTTCCAGCTCATCCAGGTTATCGATGTCGTCGATCTCTTCCAGCCGGTGGCGGTAGATTTTCATTCCATTTAGAGAACGGGTATACACGCTATCCATAAGCTCCACATCCGCGTCCAGTAGGATGTCTCCGTCGAAGGCATCGATCTGAATGGCACGCAGACTTTGTCCCAGGGAATCCAGGTCGATATGGAGGCCGTGTATATCCGATTGCAGGTCGCTAAAGTCAAAATCGAAGTTGAAGTTGTCCAATTCCTGAAGACTGCCAGCCAGTGCCCGACTACTCTCGGCGAGCGCTCGCCTGCTTTCACCAAGCTTGCGTCTGCTTTCGCCGAGCTCCCGGCGGAAGCGCGCAGCGTCGTGTCGACCGATTCCAATTACAATGGTGGTGTCGTGCTCATAGGTATACGGGTCCACGGTGATAAAGGTGTCGTTTCCCTGGCGCCTGACACCGAGCAATTCTTCCGCGCGATCCTCGTATTGCGAAAATTCTTCCTCGGGGATTTCTCTCCCGTCCAGCTGAAGCTCCTTAATCTCTCCGTCTTCCACCCGTAATCGGGTGGTTTTTCCGTCGGAAATGCGGGTCATCTGGTGCGTGCCCTGGGGCAGCGTATCCCCGGCGGACAGGGTGTTTTGGGCGGCGAGCGCAGGTAAAGACAGATCCGGGGAAGGGGCATCCGCATTAGAACTCGAATCAGTTGGCACGTAAGCGGCCGTAGCGACCAAAACGAGGATGGCCATAACGGGCAGGAGAAGAAGGCGACTTTTCATTTTATAACTTATTTCTTGTTGATCCAGGAATCGACGTACGCGACCCAGCAGGCCGCCGCCGTCGGTAAGGGAAAGGGCTGCCGGTTCGCCGGCACCGGCGAGGCTAAAGTGAAGGAGGGCTCTGGCGTACGGCAGGCGGCCCGGCCCGTAGTACAGTACCAGGTCATCGCAGCAGTGCTCGCGTTCCTCCCGGATGCGCGCACCGATCCAGTGGATGGCCGGATGGTAGTAGAAGAGGACCTCAATCAAACACTGCAGCAGGTTAAACCAGTGGTCGTGGCGCCGCAGGTGGGCCAGTTCGTGCAGAATTACGGTTTCACTCTCTTCGGTAGAGAGTTGGTTGACCATGGCAATGGGGAAAAGCAGGATCGGCTTTAGGTGCCCGATCAACATGGGCGTAGTGACTGAGCTACTGGTCTTCAGGCGGAGTGGCCCGGTGTATCCTATTCGGTTTGCGAGGTACCTGACCAGCTGGGCAAATTCCCGAGGCACGTCCGTCACCGCGGTGCGCTGCATCCGCCGAAGATGCCATAGGGAGACCGACAGTTTAAGGGACCCGACCAGCATACCTACCAACCAGCAGGACACTAAGGCAGCCATCCAAAAATCGGGTGTATAGAGTAGATGCCGCGGCGTCGACACGGCCGGACCCGCAGCGACCATTTCGATGACGGCCTGCTTCACTGTCGCTTCCAAGTGGGGGCTGGGGGAACGATAGTGCAGAAAAGTGGCTGCCGACAGCAGGCACTGCCCAACCAAGGTTGCGTAAGCGAAGCTATACCGCGTCCGGGCGGATAACCCGCGTTGCCGGCTGACCAGCCAAAGAACGCCCGCCAGTAGGGTGGCCTGCCAGAGCGAATGCAGTATGGTGGTACCGAGAGCGGCAATATCACTGATGACCATCCTGCTCCAGTTTCTTGATGAGTTGCTTGATTTCCTCCAGTTCGGCGGGCGTAGCCTCCCCGTCACCCAGCGCCCGCAGGATCAGTTCGCTGCGCGACCCCCCGAATGCGCGGTCGACGAATCGGCTGAGCAGGTTACGCTGCGTTCTCTCCTGTGCTACGGCAGCTTTATAGACATGGCTTCGGCTACTGACGTCGCGGTCTACCAGGCCCTTTTCGGCCATGAGCTGCATGATTTTGAGGGTAGTTGTATACCCTATCGGCTTTTCTCCGGCACTCTCTATTGCCTTATTCAGGGCGTCATTGACTTCCCTTACGGTCAGCGGCCCGGCATCCCAGAGGACGCGCAGGATGTTTAATTCGGATTCGGTTGGAGCAAGCATGTACGAACTGTTTCGTACAAATATATACGAAGACCTTCGTAGTTGCAAGTTTAGTGGAAAAATACTTGCGCCGGGAGCGCGGAAATAGTCAGAACGGGTAGCCGCCATGTAGCGGTTTACTCCCCAAATGAAGAATTGTTACGCCTTGGCGAGGGTAATACCAAAAGTGGAGCCCATACCCGGTGTACTTCTAACGTTGATGGTCTGTTGATGGGCCTCCATAATGTGCTTCACGATAGATAGTCCCAGGCCGCTCCCTCCCTTCTGGCGGCTGCGGCTTTTATCCACGCGGTAGAAGCGATCGAATACGTGCGGCAGGTGCTTTTCGGGGATACCGATACCGTTGTCCGCCACCTCGCAGAGGATATAGCTTTCCATATCGTAGAAGCCGAAACGGGTCGCCCCGCCCTGATTGCCATACTTGATGGAGTTGGAAACGAGGTTGACCAGCACCTGCCGGATGCTTTCCCGGTCGGCACTCACCATGAATCCGATATCGGCACCGCTTTTGAAGCCGAGGGTGATGCCTGACTGCCGGCTTTTCAGGTCAAGTTCCTCGATGACCTCCTGGGCAAGTTCCTTGATGTTGAAGGGTTCGGGGTCGAACATCAGGTCGCCGCTCTCCAGCCGGCTGATGGCGCTCAGGTCTTCGACGATGGTCTGCAGGCGTTCCACGTTCTTGGCGGCCTTTTTGATGAAGGAGCGGGTGATCTTGTTGTCGTCGTACCCGTGGTCCATCAGGGTGTGGAGGTAACCCTGGATGTTGAAGATGGGCGTCTTCAGTTCGTGGCTGATATCACCGACGTAGCGACGCCGATATTCGGCAAAGCGTTCGTACTGGTCGAGTTGCTCCTGCTGGCTTTCGGCCCAGTCGGCGACTTCCTGTTCGACGTCGTCGATGATGGGCTGGTCGAGGTCGACCCCTTCCTTTTTGATGTCGGTGCTGACCTTCTGGCTGTGGATGGTCTTATAGATCAGTTTGATCTTGCGATAGATGTAGCGATCCAGCGTGATCAGGACGATGAAGTAGCTGATGACGAAGGTGGCCGGCCCGCACAGGAGAACGAGCCACCAGCTGAAGGGCACGGGGGGAAGAGCAAGGATCAGCAGTAGGAAGCCCTCGGTCGCCAGGGCGATGAAGAAGGCCGTCCGAATGGCGATTTCCCGCGGCGTACTGTTTTTGAGACTCTTAGAACTCAAATTTGTAGCCGATACCCTTGATGGTTTTGATATAGTGGTCGCCAAGTTTTTCCCTTAATTTTCTGATGTGCACGTCGATGGTCCGATTCCCCACGATGACGTCGGACCCCCACACTTTGTTGAATATTTCTTCCCGGCTGAAGACCTTACCCGGTTTTCCGGCCAGCAGGGTGAGCAGATCGAACTCCTTCTTGGCCAGCTCGATACGTTCCTCACCGCGGCGGACCACGATTTGCTCCAGGTCGATCTCCAGGTCACCAATAAGTATGGATTTGGTATCTTCCTCTTCTTCCTGACGGGCGTTACGGCGTAGCAACGCCTTCACGCGGCTGATGAGCACACGGGGCCGGATGGGCTTGGTGATGTAATCGTCGCCCCCCGTATCGAGGGCGGCGATCTGGCTGTAATCTTCCTCGCGGGCGGTGAGAAAGGTAATGATCGTGTTGTCGAATTTACTATCGGCCCGAAGCTGGCGGCAAACTTCTACCCCGTCCATAACGGGCATCATGATGTCGAGAACAATCAGATCCGGTTGAAATTCGCGGGCTACGGCCAGTCCTTCTTCCCCGTTTCCGGCCGTAGCGACTTCGAAGCCTTCCTTCTGAAGGTTAAACTCCAGAATTTCCAGAATGTCGGGTTCATCGTCGACCAGGAGTATCTTCGCCGGTGTTGCTGTCATTACGCCATCAGATTATATAAGCTGCAAAATTAGGCTAAGCGTGTGGCTTCCACTTTAACTACGTGTTAAGAGCACGTAAAGCAAAAGATTAAATTGCCCAGTGAAAACAGTATATCTAGTCCGTCACGCTAAAAGCAGCTGGGCCGACCCCAGCCTCAAAGATCACGATCGTCCGCTGAACTCCCGGGGCAAAAAGGATGCGCCCAAAATGGCCGCCCGCCTCGCCCAGTCCGGCATTAAGGTAGACGGCATCGTTACCTCCAGCGCCAAGCGCGCGCGACACACCGCCCGCGCCTTCGTCGAAGCGCTCGGTTTGAGCAAATCTCAGGTCGTAAAGGAAAAGAAATTATACCATGCCGGCCCGAAAACCATTCAAAAGGTGATCCGGGAACTGCCGAAGGACTGGGACACGGTACTGGTTTTCGGCCATAATCCAGGCTTTACCGAGGCGGCAAACGCCATGGAGCACGACGACTACATCGGCAATGTGCCTACTACGGGGATCGTTGGCTGTACGCTAAAGACCAAGAAGTGGTCCAAGTGGAAATTAGCGGAAGCCAAGCGAATCGACTTTCTTTACCCCAAGGACGATAAATGATCCTTCGCCCGCTCTTTATGCTGTGCCTACTGGTCCTGGGGTGTGCAAACGTCGATCCGGGGCCGGCGCCGGTAGACGTAGACCGACTGTCGCAGACCATCGCCGAGCTCCAGCTTGCGGAAGCACTGATCGCTGAAATTCCGGTTGTGGTTCGGGATTCCATGCAGACCGTCTACTTTGAGTCCATACTCGCGGATCACGATTACAGTCGTACCGAATTTGACAGCATCATGTGGATCGTGCGGTCGCAGCCCGTCTGGATCGATTCGGTCTACACGAAGGCCGGCGTGATCGTCTCCCGCGAGATGGCGGCCGGGGACGAGTGAGAAGGTAAAATCGTATCTTCGCACGGATGAGCAATTTCGTAGTCTCCGCGAGAAAATACCGTCCCGTACGCTTCGATGAGGTGGTCGGACAGCGGCACGTTTCCCAGACGCTGAAGAATGCGCTACAGACGGACCACCTGGCACACGCCTTTCTATTTTGTGGTCCGCGGGGGGTAGGTAAGACCACTTCCGCGCGCATTTTGGCGAAAGTGCTCAACTGTGAAAACCGGACGGCCGACTACGAGCCCTGCAACGTCTGTCCCAGTTGCGTCGCCTTCAACAATAACGCCAGCCTCAACATTACCGAGCTGGACGCGGCCAGTAACAACTCGGTCGACCACATCCGCTCGCTGACCGAGCAGGTACGATTCGCCCCGCAGCAGGGGGAGTACAAGGTATTTATCATCGATGAGGTCCATATGCTCTCGCAGCAGGCCTTTAACGCCTTCCTAAAGACCCTGGAAGAACCGCCTCCCTACGCGATCTTCATCCTCGCGACAACGGAGAAGCACAAGATCATTCCGACGATCCTTTCCCGTTGCCAGATCTTCGACTTCAAGCGGATCCAGCCCAATGACATCATCGAGCACCTGCAGGGCATCTGCCAGCAGGAAGGGATCGAGGCCGATGAGGACGCACTGCACATCATCGCGCAGAAGGCCGACGGTGCGCTGCGGGATGCCCTGTCGATCTTCGACCGGATCGTCAGCTTCAGCGGTAAAACAATCACCTACGAGGCCGTCATCGAGAACCTGAACGTTCTCGATTATGACTACTTCTTCCGGGCCGTGGACTACATCCTGACCGAAGACCGCTCGGGTATGCTATTGCTATTCGACGAGGTCCTGAAGGGGGGCTTTGACGAAGACCTCTTCCTCAATGGATTGTCGGCTCACGTGCGCGACCTCCTGGTGTGCAAAGACCCGGCCACCCTTCAATTGCTGGAGGTGGGCGAACGGCTACGGGAGCGGTACCGCCAGCAGGCGGGCCTGGCCCCCGCGAATATGCTACTGACGGTGCTTGACCTCGCCAACGAGTGCGACCTGAACTTCAAACTGGCCCGCAACAAGCGGCTGCACGTGGAGATGAGCCTTTTGCGGATGGTCAGCATCCGAAGGGCATTCCGGAGTGAGCCGCCCGTTATCCAGGCCGCGGACTCCGTAGAGGTACCAACCCCGTCTTCCGAAAGCAATTTACCTGCGCCCGCCGCCCCAGAAAAAAAAAGTCCTGAGCAAAGCGAGGACCCCGAGCCCGCCCCGGAGATGACACCCGTGCAGGCCCCCGCTCCCACCCTGGGCTCGGCTTCTTTTGCCAGTGTAGACATGACCAGCCTCATTGCCGAAGCCGAGGAAGAGGTCGAGCATGCGGTTGCGCCCGAGGAACTCCCCGAACTGGACGCCGAGCATCTGCGGGGGGCATGGGACGTATTCGTAACCGAGCAGCAGGGCACGCCCCTGGCCGTCTTCCTCAAACAAGCCCTTCCGATACTGCAGGGGGAAGAAGAGGTGGTCGTCAAGGTCGGCTCCGCGCGGGCCATCGCCTCCCTGCGCGAAGATGACAGCCTGATCCGACACCTCCGCAGCACCTTCCAACGCCCGAATCTGGTCATGATCCTGGAGCACGACGAAAGCCTGAAGCCGGTGCAGACCAAGATTAAAAAGCGCTTGTCGGCCAAGGATAAGTACCTGCAGATGCGGGAGAAGAACCCGGCACTGGACGAGCTGCGGAAAAGGTTTGACTTGCGACCGGAGGAATAATGGCCTTCGTCGGCTTTGGTACGGTGGTCGGCTGACTTCGTCATCCGGAGTAGTCAGCCGACTTCGTCGTCGTTAGTGGCCGACTTCGTCGCCCGTTAGTCATCATCGTTCGTGAAGTACTGGTAGGCGAGGTAAATGACGTAGAGGCCCAGGCCGATGCCGCCGACCCAGACGAGAATGTCTTTCAGTTGCTCGATGTCCTGGCTGAAGAAGGCAATGAGGACGGTGAGGGGAATGATGCCCGCCAGGGTGGCCAAAATGAAACGGATGTATCCCATTTTGAGCATACCGGCCACGAA
This sequence comes from Lewinella sp. IMCC34191, assembly GCF_003390935.1. Taxonomy (GTDB): domain Bacteria; phylum Bacteroidota; class Bacteroidia; order Chitinophagales; family Saprospiraceae; genus Neolewinella. Next base: position 239,448 of record NZ_QNQZ01000002.1, read on the forward strand.
ACTGATGGCATCGTTGCTGAGGAAGGGCGCCAGGCGGAAAAGGACGACGGCGCCACTGCCGTATTTATTGACGGTACCTTCGAGTTTCTTCTCCGATTTTTCACCGATCAGTTTGGTGAGGCTGGCTTCGCTCAGTCCCTGGCCCAGGACGTAGCCGACGGTACTGGCTACGGTAACGGCGACCACGGAAAGCAACCCGCCCCACCAGGGTCCGTAGGCCAGTACAGCGATGATCATGAGCAGCCAACTTGGGACGACGATGAGAAACATCTGGACGGTCATGATGAGGATGACCACGAGGGGGCCCCAGAAGCCGAACTGCTTGACGTATTCGGTGATGCGCTGATTGTCGCCACTGCTAACCACCTCATAGGCTTCCTGTACGCCGGACTGGAAACCAGGTAACATGAAGTATGCCCCGATAAGGCCGACTACGATCAGTCCGGAAACGACGTAAACGATGATCTGCAGCCGGCTGGTTTTTTCTTCGCTCATAATATGTATGTAAAGGCTGGCGTGGGAAATGTTCGGCCGCCGGGTTTTCTATCTTCGCCCGGATGAAGGCAATCGATCAGCTCCGCGAAGATCCTACACAGCGCGTCAAAATCGGCGTGACCGACCTCGACGGCGTTCTGCGCGCCAAGTATATTTCGGCGGAGAAATTATTGTCGGCTCTGGATAAGGGTTTCGGCTTCTGCAACGTCATCTTCGGGTGGGACATCGCCGACCAGGTGTATCCCGATCCGCTTCCCGATCCGGGCTTTGCCGATGCCCTGGCCAGTATTGACCCCGATACGATCAGGCAAATCCCCTGGGAGGATGCCCTTCCCTTCTTCCTGGGTGACTTTCGCAACGATGAAGGCGTTGCCGGGGCCGCCTGCCCCCGATCGCTGCTCCGCCGGATCGTACAAAGGGCGGAGGACCTCGGTTTTACGGCACGTTTCGGGCCCGAGTACGAGTGGTTCACCTACCGGGAAACGCCGGACTCGCTGACCCGACCGGCTCCCCCCCGCCCACTTACTCCGGGCATGTTCGGATATTCGGGGCTACGCACGAGCCAACACGCCTCCTTTCACCGCGACCTGTTCGATCAGCTCCGGAGTTTCGGGGTACAACTCGAGGGATTGCATACGGAGACTGGTCCCGGCGTACTGGAGGCGGCCGTCAGCCACCGGCCGGCGCTGGAAGCCGCCGACCGGGCCGCGCTGCTGAAACTCGGCGTGAAGGAGATCAGCTACCGTCACGGATTCGTGAGCAGCTTCATGGCGAAGCCCTCGGCGAGTCTCCCGGGTTGCGGCGGGCACATGCACCAATCACTTTGGCGCGACGGCGAGAACGTCTTCTACGATCCCTCGGCGGAAGGGGGCATGAGTAAGTTGTTACGGCACTACATCGCCGGCCAGTTGCTCTTTCTACCGGATATCATGCCAATGTTTGCTCCGACCGTGAACAGCTACAAGCGGTATACGGAGGGATCCTGGGCCGCTACCCGCGCCAACTGGGGAGAAGAGAATCGGACCGTTGCTCTACGCTACATTCCGGGCGACGGAGCCGCTACCCGCCTGGAGACCCGAGTGCCGGGCGCGGATGCCAACCCCTACCTGGCGATTGCCGCGGTCCTGGCGGCGGGCCTCTACGGCATCGAGCACGAGCTGCCCCTGGAGATGGACGCGGTGCGGGGCAGCTCGTACGATCAGGCGATCGGGAACCGGCTACCGAAGCACCTGGGGCAGGCGGCGCAGGCCATGCGGCAGAGCGCACGGGTGAACAGCCTCTTCGGAGCGGCCTTTTGCGATCACTTCGTCCGTTCCCGCCTACTGGAGTGGGAACGCTTTCTGGGGGCGGTTACCGACTGGGAGAAGGAGCGCTACTTCGAACAGATCTGATCATCCGGACCCTGATTTCTTTTCGCTTGGTTTGGTCTTTTCCGCCGGAAGGCGGGCGGGTTCCCGGTAGCGAACCGAGGTGAAGGTGGACCGGCGCTGCCGCCGTTCGGCCCGCGGAATACGCCGTCGCTTGATCCGTTCGGACTGCCGGGCGGCTGCGTTGATGACCAGCATTCGACCGGCGGCCAGGGGGTTCTTGCGGTGGGGGCCGTAAACGGTCATTCTTTTAATGCGCGCTAGTTCGGCTCGCTGGCTAGCCTGCTGGGCCGGCTCTGCTTGGGCGTGCTGGCCACGGGCAAGACTGGGCAGAATGGCAATAAGGGCAAAGAGAAATAATAAGGGTAACGGGTTTTCTCGCATGAAATCGACTTTATAAAACTCAACCGAAGCTGATCGGACAAGTTTGCCATTCGCAGGGGCTATCAACTACCTTTACCGCCGATCATGACAAACTATCAAAACATACTGCGGTACGCCTGGCGCGCCTACGACCACACCCGCGCGATTCGCAGCATCGAGGACATCAGTGCCAAGGTATCGACCAACCACGTCTTCAAACTCGTGATGGAGGACGGTAACGTGCTTATTGCTAAAGTAACGTACTTCGGTTCCTTCGAGGGCTTTGCCGAAGACCATACGATCATCAACGTGCTGGCCAACAACCTGCCGGTGCGCTACGCCAACTTCCTGAGCCGGGGACTGATGAAGGGCAACCAACTCTTCTTCCACCGGCACATCGACGAGGATCAGGACGCCTGGATCATCTTTTACCGACCGATCCAGATCCAGGAGAACCCACCCAAGCGCCTGACCGAAGACCAGGTAAGTCAACTGGGCCGGGAGATGGCGTATTTCCACCGCGACTGCACCCTGGTGACCAACACCCTACCCCGTAGCGATCGCGACATGACGACCGACGTAACGGCCCTGGTGGCCTCGGCCCGCACGGATTACCCCGACCACTACGAGCTGATCGAGGAGCACTGCCGGCGCTTCCTGGAGAACACCTTCCGGATCAACGTCTACGGCTTTCAGAAAATTCCCGTGTTCGTCGACTGGAACATCGGCAACTTCAGCGTTGACCGCAACGGTCGGCTGGCCAGTCGGTGGGACTACGATTGGTTTCGGATATCGACACGGGTGGTCGACTTTTACTTCCTGAGTCGGGTGGTTAGCGAGATCGGCGATCGCAGCGCCTTCACCTACGAGGTCGACCGGCTGCTGGAGGATCGCTTTATGCTCTTTCTCAAATCCTACCACGACGTCTTTCCACTCACCCGCCCGGAGGTGCTGTTTATCAAGGAGGCCTACCGTTTTTTCCTGTTAAATTATGCCCTTCGCCTGGGGCGGTACTTCTTTCTTCCCTCCTTTGCCGATCAGTTGTCCCGTGATGTCCTCACGACGCACCTGCCGACCCTGGACGAGAAGTTTACCGTCGACAAGATTTTAGATACGCTCAGACTCTAATCCCCTCTATGGACATTTCTTCCTTCGCCGATGTAGCCGAGCAATTCCCCGTAATTTTCTTCGACAGCTACGGCGTCCTGCGCAACCACCGCGGCCCCATTCCCAACGCCATACAGACCGTGGAAAAGTTGATGGAAAGGGGCAAACACGTACGGGTACTGACCAATAACGCGGCGCGCAGCCCCCAGGCCGCCGCCGTTCGGATGGCGGACTATGGTATTCACTGCATCTCCGAAGACAAGATCATTACGAGTGGTGCGACGACCCGCCACTTCCTGGAACAAAAGGTAAAAAAGGGAAAGGTGGCCTATCTGGGCACGGCGGCTTCCGCGGAGTACATCATTGGCGCGGGCCTGGAGGCCATACCGATTTCGGCCGTCGATTTCGAGCGGCTAGACGAGATCGGGGCGGTAGCCTTCCTGGATGATGAGGGCTACGACATGAACGTCGACATCAATCTCCTCATCAACATTTTACGCAAGTGTCAGGTACCGGTGGTGGTGGCCAACACCGATCTTCTCTACCCTACCACGGCAAATGATGTCGCGCTGGCTACCGGCAGCATCGCCCGGCTCGCGGAGTACGTACTGGGCCGGAAGTTCGTCAAGTTTGGTAAGCCCGCCAGCCAGATGTTCCAGATGGCACTAGACAGCGTGGCACTGGAAATGCCAGAAGTCTGCCCCGCCGACATCCTGATGGTGGGCGACACCCTGCACACGGATATTTTAGGTGGGAACACCTATGGGGTTTCAACGGCCCTGGTGTTGAGTGGTAATACCCGCCCGGAAAGCGCCGAAACGGAAATCAAGTCATCGGGCATTATTCCGGACTTTGTATGTAAATCGGTAGGAGAATAAAAAGCAGTAGATCATGGCATCATACGACGAAAAAGATCGCAAGGTCATCCGGCTCATTCGCAGCCAACTGGGGGAGGAATGGTCAGTGGCTAAGCCCCGCATCCTCGAGCAATTACCCGATGACTATGACCCGAAGGAACTGGGCAAATTCGTCGATGACCGGGATGAGCCGGGCATCCACATCAACGCTTGGGGGGTGGAACCGCGCTTCTATCCCCACCGGGATTCAAAGCGATTGCTGGAGTTTTACCGGATTCGCAGCCTGGAATAGACATCAGATGTGTCAGGTCCGTCAAGGTTACAGACATCGGATGTGTCAGGTGTATCTACGCAGGCAAACCGGCCAAAACCGGAGTGAACGCGATTCACTCAGCTCCATATGAAGCGATTCTGGTACAGTTTAGCAAAAGCACATCGGATGTCTGACAAACTGTCAGACCTGACACATCCGATGCTTAAATAAATAGCTAGCTACCCCAGCATCATCGTCAATATCTCCTCCGCTGCGGCCGTGATGTTTGTTCCAGGCCCGAAGACGCCTACGACGCCCTGCTCGTATAGAAAGTCGTAATCAGCGGGCGGAATGACGCCGCCGACGATGACGCGGATATCCGCAGCGTCTTCTTCCGCCAGTCTCTTGATGACTTCCGGTACCAGCGTTTTATGGCCGGCAGCCAGCGAACTGATGCCCAGCAGGTGAACGTCGTTCTCTACGGCCTGCCGGACAGCTTCGTCCGGTGTCTGAAAAAGGGGGCCTACGTCGACATCAAAGCCTAGGTCCGCGAAGCCGCTGGCGATGACCTTGGCGCCGCGATCGTGGCCGTCCTGCCCCAGCTTGGCAATGAGGATGCGGGGGCGGCGGCCGTTTTCTTTGGAGAAGCGATCGGATAACTTACGCACCTGCTGGAGTCTTTCTCCAGCGGAGTGACCGGCGTAGACGCCGCTAATTAGTTGGTGGCTGGCCCGGTAGCGGCCGAATACCTCTTCCAGCGCCGTGCTGATCTCACCCAGCGTAGCGCCGGCCCGGGCGGCATCCACCGAGGCGGCGAGTAGATTGCCGTCACCGGCTGCGGCTTCGGACAGGGCGGTCAGGGCGCGGTCCGTTTCCGATTGGTCTCGTTCGCGTTTGGTGCGCTCCAGGGTGGTAAGTTGCTCTTGGCGGACCCGGTCGTTGTCGACTTCCAGCAGCTCGAAGTCTGCGGCTTCCCGGTTCTGGTAGACGTTGACCGCTACGATCTGTTCCTTGCCGGTATCGATGGCCGCCTGCTTGCGCGCGGAGGCCTCCTCGATCCGCAGCTTCGGCAGGCCGGATTCGATGGCGCGCACCATCCCCCCAGCCTCGGCTACCTCGGCGATCAGTTGCCGCGCCTCGTCCATGAGCCGTCGCGTTTCCCCTTCCACGTCGAAGCTGCCCCCCCAGGGGTCGACCGCCTGCGTGATGCCGAGGTCATTTTGCAGATAGAGTTGGGTATCCCGGGCAATCTTGGCGCTGTAGTCGGTCGGCAGGGCGATCGCTTCGTCCAGCGCGTTGGTGTGCAGGCTCTGCGTCCCTCCGAAAACCGCGGCCATGGCTTCGATGCAGGTGCGGGCTACGTTGTTATAGGGGTCCTGCTCGGTGAGGCTGTAGCCGCTGGTCTGGCAGTGCGTCCGCAGCATCGAACTCTTCGGGTTCTTCGGCTTGAATTCGGCCATGAGCTCCGCCCAGAGCTGCCGGCCCGCCCGCAGCTTGGCGATCTCCGTGAAGTGCTTCATGCCGATCCCCCAGAAAAAGCTCAGGCGGGGGGCGAAGTCGTCGATGTCGAGGCCCGCCGCAATGCCGGCCCGTACGTAGGCCAGCCCGTCGGCGAGGGTGTACGCCAATTCCACCGCCGCGGGGGCCCCGGCTTCGTGCATGTGGTAGCCGCTGATGCTGATGCTGTTGAAGCGGGGCATATGCTGAGCCGTGTAAGCGAAGATGTCGGAGACGATCCGCATACTCGGGGCCGGCGGATAGATGTATGTATTGCGGACCATGAACTCCTTCAGAATGTCGTTCTGGATGGTGCCGCTCAGTTTTTCAGGAGCTACTCCCCTGCGCTCCGCCGCAACAATGTAAAAGGCCATGACCGGGAGCACCGCTCCGTTCATGGTCATGCTCACGGACATCTTATCCAGCGGGATCTGGTCGAACAGCCGCTCCATATCGGCTACGGTATCGATGGCTACGCCGGCCTTTCCCACGTCGCCGCGGACGCGGTCGTGGTCGCTGTCGTACCCCCGGTGGGTGGCTAGGTCAAAAGCAACGGATAACCCCCGCTGGCCGGCGGCCAGATTGCGGCGGTAGAAGGCGTTGGACTCCGCCGCCGTGCTAAAACCCGCGTACTGACGGATGGTCCAGGGGCGGCCGACGTACATGCTGGCGTAGGGCCCGCGCAGGTAGGGCGGGTAGCCGGCGACCGAAGTCAGCGGAAGTTGATCGCCCGGCAGGCGGGTTTTTCGCCCCAGGATGTGGTCGGGGCGCCGGGAAAATTGTGGTCGTTGCATACAGTCAGGGTGGCGGGTAAAATACGTAAATCGGCGGGGCGAACACTATCGGTCGTATCGGTATTGTATGAGCAAAGACGCCGCCCGTGCCCGAACAAACATTTATAAAACGTACGATCTCCTTCACCAAAGAGTTGTTCGCCAACTACGGCCAGGATGATGCCTTTACGCTGGGCGCGGCGCTGGCCTACTACACCGTCTTCAGCTTTGCTCCGCTGCTGGTGGTCGCCATCGCGATCGCGAGCTACTTTATGGGGGAAGACGCGGTCACCGGCCGGCTGTACGGGGAACTGAACGGCCTGCTCGGACCGGATGCCGCCAGCACCCTACAGGAAATCGTAAGTAATGCCTACTCCACCGGTGATAGCCTATGGGCCACGATATTGGGCATAGGCACCCTGCTCTTCACGGCCTCTACCGTATTTGCCACGCTGAAGATGAGCCTGAACCGGATCTGGCAGATCGAGGCGCGGCCCAGCAACAACGTTATGGGATTCATTGTAACCCGGCTCCTGAGTTTCAGCTTCGTGGTGGGGCTGGGTTTCTTGCTGATGATCACGCTGGTCGTCAACGCGCTGATCATCGGTTTCATGGACCAAATCGCCAGTTCCCTACCGGCGCTCGGCCCTGCGGTCCTGGCGATCACCAGTTGGGTGCTCTCCACGATTGTCACGGCGGTCATTTTTGCCCTGCTCTTCCGCTTCCTCCCCGACGGGAAGGCCCGCTGGAAGGACATCTGGGCGGGCGCCATCTTCACCGCCCTGCTTTTTGGGCTGGGCCGCTACCTGATCGGGCTGTATATCGGCAACTCGAACTTCGGCAACACCTACGGGGCCGCCGGGGCGCTAGTCACCCTACTGGTGTGGACCTTCTACAACAGCCTCATCCTCTTCCTGGGAGCCGAATTCACCTTCACCTGGGCGAAGCGCCGCGGCTTCCCCATACGCCCGGATCACAATGCCGTGCGCATCATTAAGGAGGTCCGGAAAGTGGACGGCATCAAGGTGTAGCCGGTGCCGGAGCGGACGGCCAAATACCATGTGAGGAAATAAGACTACCTTACCTAAGGTATTTTGTATTTGTTTTTTGTCGAGCCTAGCCCCGCTTCAGAGACCCTTTGTGAACAACACACCCATCCAAGTTAGCAAAACCTATCTGCCTACCCGGCAGGATTATTATGAACTGCTTGAGTCAGTTTGGGATAACCATTGGGTGACGAACAACGGTCCGCTAATCCGGCAACTTGAAGCTACGCTCACCGAGCGCTTTAGCGCCCCGCTAAAAGTGGTTTCTAACGGCACCGTAGCAATACAACTGGCTATCCGGGCACTTGACCTGACCGGCTCCGTGATCACCACCCCCTACTCTTACGTAGCCACTACGAACACCTTACTCTGGGCGGATCTGACGCCGATCTTCGTCGACATCGAGCCGGAGTGGTTCTGCCTCAACCCCGACCTCATCGAGGAGGCTATCCGGCCGGACACCACGGCCATCCTGGCTACCCACGTTTACGGCTACCCCTGTAATCACGAGGCACTGGCGGACATAGCCGAGCGGCACAACCTGAAACTGATCTACGATGCGGCTCACGCTTTCGACGTCGCGGTAGACGGCCAAAGCATTCTGACCTGGGGCGACATTTCCACCCTGAGCTTTCACGCTACCAAGGTCTTCCATACGATTGAGGGGGGTGCGGTCCTGTCCACCGATCCCGACATCATCGAGCGGTTACAGCTTATGCGAAGCTTTGGCCACGCCGGCCGAGACTTTCTATCGCTGGGGATCAACGGTAAAAACAGCGAGTTTCACTGCGGTATCGGTCTGCTCAATCTGGCGCGCCTGGAAGAGAATCGCGCGGCGCGGAAGCGAATCAGCGACCTTTACCGGGAGCTGCTATCGGAGATGCCGTTGAACTGCCTGGACCCGGCAAACTACCCGGGCCTCGACTACAACTACGCCTACTTTCCCGTCTTCTGCTGGGATAACGCCATGCGGGAAGAGTTCATCGCCAAGCTAAACGCCGAGGAGATATACCCCCGCCGGTACTTCGAACCTTCCCTGAATCAATTGGATTTCCTTGCACCGGAGTTACGACGTTCCTGTCCGGTGTCGGAGCGGGCCGCCAGTACGGTCGTCTGCCTGCCGCTGTACCCCGATCTTCCCCTGGACGACGTTCGGCGGATCTGTAAGATCATCCGTAAAAATATCCTGCAGTGGTGGTGACGGCGGTTATGCAGCCCTATCTCTTCCCCTACCCCGGCTACTTTCAGTTGGTAATGGCGGCCGATCGCTTCATCTTTTACGATGATGTGCAATACATCAATGATGGATGGATCAATCGGAATCGCCTACCGGACGGGTGGTTTACCGTACCCGTTGCCGCCGACCACATGGATACGCCAATCAAGGATCGGCGCATAGCGGAAAAGCCCTACGCACGCTTCCGCAAGAAGTGGCTTAAACGATTTGATCTTCAGTATCGACGGGCCCCCTTTTATGAGTCGACGCGTCAGCTGATCGACCGCGTGTTCGTCCCCGAGCCTACGCATATAGGCGCTCTAGCCGCCAGAAGCGTGGAACTGACGGCCGAACACCTCGAAATTGCACCCGTGTTCGGGACTTCCAGCAGCTTCACCTACGATCGGAATGCCGATACGCAGGACAAACTCCTCAGCTTACTGAACGAAACCGGAACTGAGGCCTTTGTGAACCCGGAAGGCGGACGCCACCTGTACGAAGCGGCCGCCTTTAACAACCAGGGGATTTCACTACGTTTCCTACACTCCACACTCGACTACAGCGGGCAGGCAGGGCGCTTGGGGTACTCCATCATACACCTGCTCGCTCACCACGAGCCCGAAGTTTGCCGGCGCTGGCTTACGCACTATACCCTGACATCCAACAACCAACATGAACCCGCAACAGACCAACCCGCAGAAAATCGTTCTCTTCGGTGAGTCCCAGCTTGCCAGTCTGGCCCATTTCTACCTGACCCACGACAGTCCCCACGAAGTGGTGGCCTTCACCGTCGATGCAGACTACCGTAAGTCGGATTCGTACGAAGGACTGCCGCTCGTCGACTTCGAAAGCGTACAGGAGCATTATCCCCCGGGCGAATTCGCCATGTTTCTGCCCATATCCTTCAAGCAGATGAGCCACCTGCGACGGTCCAAGCTGGAGGCGGCCAAGGAAAAGGGGTACGCGATCATCAGCTACGTCAGCAGTAAGGCCACGACCTGGCCGGACCTCAATGTGGGCGAGAATTGCTTCATCTTCGAAGACAATACCATACAGCCCTTCGTCACCATCGGCGACAACTGCGTACTCTGGAGTGGCAATCACATCGGCCACCATACGACCATCGGCAATCATGTTTTCATAACCTCCCAGGTGGTTATCAGTGGCGCCTGCACGATCCACGATCACGCTTTCTTTGGCGTCAATGCCACCATTCGCGACGAAACGATCATCGGAGAAGCAACGCTGGTAGGCATGGGCGCGCTTATCACCCGGGATACCGAGCCGTATTCCATTCATTTGGGCGCCAAGGGAAAAGTCGCCCGGGGAAAAAGCGTCAATCTCGACAGCATCTCCCATAAATCCGGCGGATAATGGCCTGGCAGAAACTCGGACGGGTATTCCATACCGGGGGGCAGCAGCCCTGGATGGTTTCCCATGCCTGTACCCCAACCTCGCTCTACCTTCCCGATGAGGACCGCATCCGGGTCTACTTCGCCCCACGGAATCAAAAGGGGCAGAGTATACCGACCTACCTGGAGGTGGAAGCCGCCGACCCTACCCAGGTCGTTTACCTCCACGACCGCCCGATACTGGAACTCGGTGAGCGGGGTACCTTCGATGACGGCGGCATCATGCCGTGCAGCATCGAGCGAGCCGAAAACGGTGACCTCTACCTGTACTATGTCGGCTGGAACCCTTCCGTGTCGGTCCCCTACCGCAACGCTGTTGGATTGGCCGTCAGCCTGGACGGGGGGAAATCCTTTCAGCGCCCCTTCCCCGGCGCGGTCATTGATCGGACCCGCTACGAACCCTACTTCACCGCCAGCCCCTTTGCCCTGCGCGAGGGAAGCGTCTGGCACCTGTGGTACGCGAGCAGCAGTGGCTTCCTGGAAGTGAACGACCGGATTGAACCGCTGTATAATTTGAAGTACGCCCGCTCAACGGACGGCGTGAACTGGGAACGCAACAATCCGGACATCTTTGCCCCCGCCTTCGAGAACGAATGCACCGCCCGGCCGGCCGTCGTCAAAGACGGTGACCTCTACAAAATGTGGTATTGCTACCGGGGCAGCTACGATTACCGGGATGGAAAAGACGCCTACCGCATCGGATACGCGGAGAGTAACGACGCGGTCAACTGGATCCGCAAGGACGAAGCGGCCGGCATCGATTTCGCCGATTCGGGCTGGGATTCCACCATGCAGACCTACCCGGATGTGGTCGACACCCCGCACGGTCGCTATCTCTTTTACTGCGGCAATGGCTTCGGGCAAACCGGTTTTGGCTGCGCCAGGTGGCAAAAATAAAAACCTATGAAGACGACCATTTTATCCTACGACCCGGAGCGTTACCCCTTCGAAAACCTCTTTCAGGAATTCCTGGAGACGCGGGAACTCAGCGAGCTCACCGCTAGCTATGCGGATGAACCCTCCCTGGCTAACTCCCTGTACAAGAATATGGAGCAGTCTCCGGTATTCAAGCGAATGTACAGCGCCCTGGATGCACCGGAAGGGCAGCAATTTTATGACCTCTACGCCAAGTTTATCCGCCAAGAGATTCGTCCTCAGTTCGACGGCCCCATCTACTACCAGGCAAAACCCAGCCACCGCATCCTCTTCGCCGACGTGCCCGGGCAGAGTCGGTTCCACCGCGACGCCGATTACGGACACGACCCCAACGAAATCAACTACTGGGTCCCCCTCACCCCGGCCTACGCTACCAATACCTTTTGGATCGAAAGCGAGGTCGGCCAGGCCGATTACGAGCCGGTGGAGGCCCGGCCGGGCGAGTACGTTCGTTTTCCCGGTTCGACCCACGCCCACGGGGCTAAGGCGAACGATACCGGTAAGAGCCGGGTGTCCTTTGACTTTCGGGTGATTCCCGCTGACCTGGCCCCCGCCGCCTACCGCGAGGGCAGCAACCGGAACGCGGGGGAGGATAACCCGGTACGGGCAAACGCGCTACAATTCACTTACTGTGCGTGAGTTACCCGAAGTCAGTGTCAGTATTATTACTTACAACCAGCGCGAGCTAGTTGGACGGGCTATCGACAGCGCGCTCCGACAGGAGACCAGCTTCCCCTTCGAGATCATCATCGGGGACGACTGTTCCAACGACGGCACCCAGGACGTACTACGGGATTACAAAGCGCGCTACCCCGACAAAATCCAGCTGATCCTGCACCCGGTCCGGTATAAGAACGAGGTCCCCGGCCGCACGAACAATACCACCAATCTGCTGAACTGCCGGGGCAAGTACACGGCCATGCTGGACGGTGACGATTACTGGACCGATCCGCACAAACTGGAGCGGCAATACCGGATCCTCGAGGACCGGCCGGATATCGCCTACTGCCTGCACGATGCCCGCATGGCCTATCACCAAACCCCGAAATACGAACCCTACATCCGCAAGATGTCGGAAAAGGTAAACTGCCCCCCCACCGGCGTGTACAGCCAGGCCGACTTAGCGATGCGCAACGTTCTCGCGCCGCACATCGGATCGATCATGTACCGGACCGATCAGCTTCGGGACTTACCGGACTGGTTCTATAAAGTGATTGCGGCCGATTACGCGCTGCTCCTGCATCTAAGTCGTAACGGGTCTATCTATTACGACGAGCGGGACGACGCGGCATACTACATCTCGCCGGCGGGTTTTCAGCAAGTATTCCGGAAGAACCCGACGCATCTGCACCAGGAATTACGGGACATCGAAACCTACAACAAGCACTTCCCCGCGACCCGCGGGAGTGCCCAAGGCACCCGCGGCAAGGCGATCTTGCATTTCCACCTTTACCAGCACTACCGCGACGAAAAGGAAAACCGCAGGGCGGCGCGGCATTTATATCGTGTCTTCCGGCACGACCCCCTGTTCGTCGGACAGCTTATCCTTTCCTCGCTGAAGGGCAATAAAGGTTACCGACCGGCTTCCAAGCGCGCTAATAAGTCCGCCGAGAAATCCGCGGAAATCCGCTCGTAGCTGTAGTTTTCCAGGGTGAACTGCTGTCCGCGAGCGGCGATGGCGGCCCGTTCCTCCGGATGTTCCAGGTAGTAATCGATCTTCCGCAGGCAGTCTTCATCGTCGGCGTAGGTGGCAAAGATTCCCTGCGGGAAAGTGGCCGCCAGGTTCGGTGCCATGCGGGTCAGCATGAATCCACCGACGCCCATCACCTCGAACATCCGTTGGTTAAAGCCTACGGTCCCGGCGATGTCGACGTAGTCGTTGAGGCAGATGTCGGCATGGTGATAGGTCTGGTACATTTCCAGACCACTGGTCACGCCCCGGAAGCTCTCCGCCAGGTTGGGGAAATCAGCCAGGGTGCGGCCGTCGCCGCCGTGTTCCCACCAGTACCCCCACCAGGTGAATTTTGTCCGGCCGGCCAGGCGCTCGAAGAAATCGGTGCGGGCGGCGAAGTTCTCCGTACCCATGCCACCGACAAAGACGACCCCAGGGCTGGGCCGGCCCTCCACCAACTGGTCGTTGATGCGGGGATCGAAGCCCTGGTCGTTCAGAATGCTATCCACCCCGTGGACCTCGAAGATCTTTTTAAAGTGGGGCTGATCGGTATAGATGAGATCGAAATCGTTGGGGTGCCATTCGTACGGCAGGCGGGCGCTCAGGCGAGCGACCAAGAGCGCCTCGTCCCGGTAGGGCTGCCAAAAGGAGGAAGGCTGCGGTTGGGAGCGGGCAAACAGCACGTCAGGCTTACGGTGCCGGATGTAGGCATCCGCCACGTAGCTACGCCACGCCCGGTGGTTTCCCGTGACCCGCCGGTAGGCGCGGAAGGCAAACTCCATTGCCCGCGCCCGAGCCTTTCCAAAAAGTTTCTCGGCTACCTTTCGGGTGAAGACTCCGTCCAGAAAAAAGTATTCTTCCGCCTCCCACTGCCCGGACTGATTCAGGTAATAGGTATAAAAATCACCGTAATTAGAGTAGAGGCTTAACAACCACTCCCGGTATTCTTCCAGGTTCATATCGCGGATGGCGGGCTCCGCGGCTTGCTTCTGTTTCAGGTATTTACGGGGATGGACAATGTCAAATTTGATGAGTCGCTTCATGCAGAATAAGGGGGCTGTGGTATCAAACTGTGAATTATCCAACCCAAAGATAGTATGTCCCTGATGCTCGGACTACCTTCGTGGAGAAAACCGAGCCGATGAAGTCACAGGCCACGACGATAATTAAGCCGCTCAGCGGGTGGCAATTGCTTGGCCTGACCGAACTCTGGCAGTACCGCGATCTGCTCTACTTCCTCTCCGTCCGGGGCATCAAGATCAAATACGCCCAGAGTATACTCGGTGTCGGGTGGGCGGTAGCTAACCCCCTCATCCAGGCCGTGCTGTTCACGGTGATCTTTGGCAACCTGGCCAAACTGGAAAGCGACGGCACGCCCTACATCCTGTTCAGTTACACCGCCATGGTGGTCTGGACCTACTTCAGTGGCATCCTGACCGACGCTACGACCTCTCTCGTGGCCAACCGGGCCATGATCAGTAAGGTCTACTTTCCCCGCCTGGTGTTGCCCCTTTCGGCCGTGCTGAATAAGCTGCTGGACTTTGCCATTGCGTTTATTATCCTGATCGGCTTACTCCTGTACTACGGTCAGGCACCCAGCTATACGATCTTTATGTTTCCGGTCCTGTTGCTCATTCTCATCCTGACGAGTATCGGTATCGGTTGCCTGCTGGCCGCCGTTGCCGTGCAGTACCGCGACGTCAACTACGCCATGAACTTTTTGGTGAAGATGTTGATGTACAGTGTTCCGGTGGTCTATTCGGTAGATTACATCCCCGAAGCATACCGTACGCTGTACGCCATCAACCCCATGGTCGGGGTCATCGAGGGCATGCGGTCCATGTTCCTGCAGTCGCGTCCCTTCCCCTGGGAGTGGGTCGGCATCGGTGCCTTGGTGGCGGTCGTTATCTTTATTGTAGGTTGTTTTTATTTCAGACGCGTGGAGCGTCACTTTGCGGATTTGGCCTAATGCCGTGACCGCGGGCTTCAAAGCCGCACTATGAACGAAAACGTTATTGAAGTTACCGATCTGGGAAAACGTTACCGCCTGGGTGGCCGTGACCACGCGGAAACCCTATTGGAGCACGTAGGGCAAATCGCTACCTACCCCATCCGCAACTTCCGTAATCTGGTGCAACGCAAAAACTTTACCGAAGGCGAGGAGGATGACAGCATTCTCTGGGCACTACGCGATGTCAACTTTACGGTAAAGCAGGGCGATGTTCTAGGCATCGTAGGCCACAACGGCGCGGGCAAAAGTACGCTGCTGAAAATCTTGAGTCGCATCACCCCGCCGACCACCGGCGAGATACGCATCCAAGGCCGGGTATCCAGTTTGTTGGAAGTAGGGACCGGCTTCCACCAGGATCTGACCGGTCGCGACAACGTCTTCATGAACGGTGCGGTACTGGGGCTGACCCGCCGGGAGATCCGCGACCGCTTCGACGAGATCGTCGAATTCAGCGGCATCAGGAAGCACATCGATACCCCGGTGAAGTTTTACTCCTCCGGAATGAAGGTCCGGCTGGCGTTCAGTGTCGCCGCGCACCTGGATCCGGAGATCCTGATCATCGACGAAGTACTCGCCGTAGGTGACCTGGCCTTCCAACAAAAATGCCTGGGCAAGATGGACAGCGTCCGGGAACAGGGACGTACCATCCTCTTCGTCAGCCACAACATGAGCGCGGTGGAAGGGCTTTGCGGACGCTGCATCCTGATGGACGGCGGCCGGATGGCCTACGACGGTACCGTCAGCGAGGCCATCGGTCGCTACCGCGAGGGCAGCCTGAATATGGCCGAAGCGAGCGGCCTGGCAGAGCGGACCGACCGCGACGGCGGCGGACGGATCCGGTTCACGGACGTACGCCTCAATCAGAACGGAGGCGTATACACCGGTGAGTCCGTCCGCCTGGAACTGGATTACGAAGCCACGGTGGATATCCCCAGCTTGCAGGTCGCCATTAAATTCAGCCGCAGCTACCGCGAAGTGGTGATGACCCTGGATAACCGCATTCAGGGGAAGCCCCTTTCCGCCCGAGCCGGAAATAACACGCTCGTGGTGGAACTGCCCGCGCTGGATCTGATTCCCGACCGCTATCTCATCGACCTGTGGGCCGGTGCCGGTTCCGTTGCCGAAGACCGCATCTTCAACGCTACATCGGTGGTGGTGCTGGAGAAAGACATCTACGGCAGCGGGGTACTTCCCCAGGCGAACCGCCACGGCTTCCTGGTGCCCCCCGCCTGCCGGTGGGAAACCGCCCGAACCTAATTTCTCAATCGCCGAGTAACCCCACGCTATGCTACCCGGAAGAATCAAAGGCCACGTACGCGCCACCGTCCGCAACACCATCACCAGCGGCCGGAGGATGGGCTTTTTCCCTACCCGACGCTTCGCGCTCATCTGCCACCAACGGAGCGGCAGCAATATGCTCACCAGCATCCTGAACCAACACCCTGACGTCATCATGCGGGGGCAAATCCTGAAGGACGACCCCGACTACCAGGCGCAATTACAGGAAATGGGCATGGTACCGTTTACGGGCAAGCTGTTCGACGACGGGATCGAGGCCCGCCGCCAGTTCGATCGTCTGCAGGAGCAAGCCGGCGAACGGGAAGACCGCAATGCCCGGGAAACCGTGGAATCCTTCTATCACAGCCAGGGATTTGACAGCCACCGCTCCGTGATCGGTATCAAGTTTCACGGCGGTACGCTGTACCGGGACGAGATCGAAGCCATTTTCCTCGGTACGACCCCCTACGATATTATCCTGCTGCACCGGGAAAACCTGCTCGCCGCCGGCATCTCCTGGTACCAGGCGCGCGTGCTCGACCAGTGGGTTTCCAAATCCGAAAAGATCGAAAAGCCCACCATCGAGATCGATATTCCCCTGCTGCTGGAGTTCGTGGAGCGCACCCGGGACGACATCGCCGAATGGAAAGGGATGTTGGAGAAGCATCGTCATCCCTACCTGGAACTCACCTACGAGCAAATCACCTCCCCGGACTTTTCCTACGATACGATCTGGAACCATCTCGACGTGCGGTCGATCGAACAGCCAAAACCAAAAACGTATAAACTGCTCAAGGATTACCAGCACATCAGCAACATAGACGCCATCCGGGAAGCTTTCGCCGGCAGGGAACTAGGAGCGGTATAAAGATCGATGGCCTTATTCAGCGCATCCTCCCTCCGACAAGCTCCTTACCTGCGCCTCGTCGCCCTGCTGATCCTGTCCCTGGTCGGTATGCACTTCCTGGATGATTTACTGCGCCACCTGCCCCTACCCGAGTCGATTTATACGACTACCCCGACACTTGATTTTGTAAAGGGGCTTAACGGACGGCGAATACTTTCAATCGGCTTCTTGGGGCTAATCTGCGTCGTCCTCGATCGGTGGCGGGGTGTCGACCTTCGCCATTTGCCCGCCGAAGCCCGGGCCTTGTTGATCGCGGCGATCGGGCTGCAGACCTACAGCCTGGGCCTGCTGGACTACAACCATTACTTCAACAATTGGATGATCGCGGATCGGTTGCTGCTCGTCGGCCTCGGCATCCTGGCCATCGGGCGGCCCCTCTTTATTCCGCTCTTTCTCATCGATCTGGTGATGATGACCGGCCAGCTCCGCCAGCCCCAGTTGATCGGCTACGACCACGTCCACAAGTTCATCTTTCCCCACATCCTCTCGCTGGCGTGGTGCTTCCTGGCCGTGAATTGCTTTATCCGCATTCGGAAGCCCTACGGGCTATTGGTTCCGCTGGTCATGGCCCCGCTCAGCCTGTGGTATATCGCGGCCGGCATCGGGAAGCTGGAAATGGATTGGCCGAACTATAACAACCTCTACAATCTATTCGCGGCGGCCGTGGACGAGGGCTGGCTGGAGGGCTGGTCGGCCCGGAGCAAGCAGTTCCTGGCGGACATGCTGGAACTGAGCCCGAAACCCCTGCTCTGGCTGACGATCCTGATCGAGATCGCCTTTCCGATACTGTTGTTCACGAACCGGACCACCGCCATCGTAGTATCGCTCAGCCTGATGCTCTTCCACCTGGTCGTCTACCTGTTCAGCGGCATCCTGTTCTGGCAGTGGTCCTTGCTGGAAGTGGTCTTCATTTACTTCCTGTTGTTCCGCAAAGAGGCGGTAGCTCAGCTCTTTACCTGGCGCAGTCGCCTGACCTATTGGCTGTTGCTCCTTTTGCTTCCCCTGGCCGTTCACATCGGGAAATTGGCGTGGTACGACTGCGGATTCATCAACAGCTATACCTTTTACCTCGTAGACAAACAGGGAGAAGAAACGGAACTGGATGCCACCTACTTTTCACCCTACGATACCGGTTTTACTTCCTGAGCCGGCAAAAGACCCTGGCCAATACGTACGGCCAGTGTAACGACGCTGAACTGGTGAACCTGCTGACCGACTGGAACGAGAGAGATGACCCCACCAATCTCCGTCGGGTGGAAGCCTTCCGAAGCACCCGTGGCATGGAACGCTACGATACTGCCCGTGCGGCTACCTTCGAGCACTTTCTGGAGACGTTCATCCGAAACAAAAATCGCTACGACCCCGAACTCATCAGCCGGTTTAGCGTACCGCCCCATATGCAGCAGTCCGCCGATCAACGCAACCTTCAGATTGAAGACCTGGCCGGCCTGAAGATCGTATACCGGGAAAAGGTCGTGCTGCCCAAGCTGGAGTACTTTACCGTAGCCCGCGATAGCTTTTTCCTACCCCTCACCCCCCAAGCCGAGTAATTATGTGTGGAATCATCGGCCAGCTAAACTTTGCGGGTACCGTCGATCGCGACCTCTTCGATACGATGCGGGACACGCTGATCCACCGTGGCCCCGACGGATACGGAACCGAGATACGAAGCGAGGGGCAACTGGCCCTGGGGCACCGCCGACTGTCGATCCTAGACCTCAGCGAGCGGGGCCACCAGCCGATGGCTAACGAAGACGGCAGTATCTGGATCACCTTCAACGGCGAGATATACAATTACGCCCCCCTACGCCAGGAGTTACGGAGCCGGGGGCATGTCTTCCGCTCCACTTCCGACACCGAAGTCCTGGTGCACGGATACGAAGAATGGGGCCTCGATGCCCTCCTGGCCCGCATCAAGGGCATGTTCGCCTTCGGGCTCTGGGACGAGAACCGCCGCAAGCTCTTCGTCGTCCGCGACCGCTTCGGTATCAAGCCCCTGGTGTACCACGCCGCTGGCAACCGCTTCGTCTTCGCTTCCGAGATCAAGGCCGTCACCCGCGATCCGGCCTTCCGCAAGGAGATCAGGCAGGATGCGCTGGCGGACTTCTTTATCTATTCCTACATCCCCCACCCGCATACCGTCTACGAGGGATTACATAAGCTGCGGCCGGCTCACTACCTGGAAGTGGATGCCGATACCGCCGCCCAGCGGATGGTGCGCTACTGGGAGCTCAAGGAAGAGATCCGGCCGATGCCCTACGCCGCGGCCTCCGAGCGGATGAACGAATTGTTATGCCAATCCGTGCGGGAACACCTGGTCAGCGACGTACCCGTAGGCCTGTTTCTAAGTGGTGGCTACGACAGCTCGTCGGTGCTCATGCACATGCACGACCTGAAGCAGGAAGTGGACGCTTTCTCCCTCGGCTTTGCCGGCAGCGACCGGAGCGAACACCTCCCGGCGGCCGATATCGCCGCGGCCTTCGATGCCCGCCACCACGTCCGGCTGCTGGACTACGAAGACAATGTCTTCCCCCTGATCGAGCGCCTGGTTCGTCACTACGACGAGCCCTTCGCCGTCAGCAGCCAACTGACTTACCACTACATCGCGGAATACGCCGCCCGCACCCACAAGGTCGTCCTGGGGGGCGACGGGGGCGACGAACTCCTGGCCGGCTACCACTGGTACCCCCAGATGAACCGGTGGCGTCCGGGGCCCCGCAGCATTCTCCGTGCCGCGCGCGGTAACGGGAGCCTGAAGACCCAACGACTGGAAGAATATGCCCGCGAGCAGACCGGCGTCTACCACTACCTGCGGGGCAGGGGAATCATCGCACCCGAATGGATGGACCGGATGCAGGACCGCGCCTACGATTATTTCGCACGGCATTACGGGCAGTCGCCGGACAAGATCAAATCCTGGCAGCGCCTGGACATGGACACCTTCATGCTCGATAACTGCCTGCAGCGCGCCGACTCTTCCAGCATGCTGCACTCCCTGGAAGTACGCGTCCCCTTTCTCGACCACGAACTGTTCGAATTCGTCTACTCCTTGCCGACGGAAACCTATTTCGACCCCAACCGAAATAAAAAGATGCTGTACGATAAGCTCCGCGGCCGACTGCCGGCCAGCGTGCTGAACCGCCGCAAGCAGGGCTTCGGTTTCCAGCACCGGGATGCCCTGAAGGGGCCGGCCTTCGCCGATTTCGTGAACGGCGGGGAATTACAAAAATTAGGGCTGCTCTCCCGGCCGGTGGACCTCCAACGCCTCACCGGCGAGGAGGCCTATCACCTCGTCTTCCTGGAGCAGTGGCTACGAATCAACTGACCGACATGACCGACCATCAGTGGACCGAAAATACCTTTTGGGTGATCCGCAGCGCCGGAGAACGTACCGTGGAAGCCTGCGCGGACCTTATCCGTGCTTTCGTGCCGGAGCACCGAATCGTCATCGTCGAGGAGCGACCCTTTGCCGCGGCAATCGCCAAGACCTACCGCCTGGCGGCCGCGAGCGGGTGCAAGTGGACCTTCTGCATCGATGCGGATGTACTGGTTCATGCGGAGGGCTTCCGGCAGCTGTACGAAGTGGCGGAGTCCGTGCACGACACGATTTGGTACGTGCAGGGCCTTACGGTCGACAAGTTCATCCCCATCATCCGCACCGCCGGAAACGGCATCTACCGCAGCTGGGTGGCGGGCATGGCCATCTCGGAGATCCCGGAGGACGGCACTACCCTGCGTCCCGAGGCGACGACCATCGACCGCATGATCGACCGCGGCTACCAGGCTTACCGCACCCCGATCGTGGTGGGTATCCACGACTTTGAGCAGCACTATCACGACATCGCCCGCAAAACCTTCCTGCACTACCACAAGCACCAGAACGTGCGCCCCGAAATGCAGGGTTACTGGCGCAACGAGCAGGAGTCCGACGCCGATTTTAAAGCCGCCCTACTGGGGGCCAAACTCGGCGAAGACTACAAAGACAATCTGCTGATCGACCGGGAATTTAAACGGCAGGAGATCGCCGCCGGCCTGGAGCGTATGGAGCTCGCCCCCAAGCCCCCCCTCCCCGCCGGTTCCATCACAACCGATTACGTCACCAACTTTCTGGCCGCCTACCAGCCGGACCCGGTCATCCAGCGGAAGAAATATCCGGAATACACCGAGTACATTCTACGTTGGCCCCTGGCTACCCCGGAAAGGCGGTTCCTGAACAGCCTGCGCCGGCTCAAGCGTCGTCTGCTGCGCGCAGCCAGGCTCGCGCCTCCGAAAAAAAAGCGGCTGGGGTAAGCCCCGAGTCCCTAACGGCCGCGGCCCCCTGGCTCTTCGAAAGTTTCTGGCCGTTCACGCACATTAAGGGGTGGTGAACGAAGCGAATGCGTTCCCGCAGCGGCGGATAGCCCAGCAGATCGCTCAGCATCGCCTGGGCGGCTGTACTGTCCCGCAGGTCCTCCCCCCGCGCGCATTCGGTAATGCCGTAGTGAAAGTCATCCACGGTACACGCCAGCTGGTAGCTGGGCCGCCCGTCTTTCTTCCGTACGGCAAACCATGCCATAGTCTGGTGTAGGGCCGTTCCACGGGTATCGACCCGCCACGCTACCCCTGCCCGGTCGAAGGCAATATGTCCGCGCAGGCACCCGTGTACGTGTTCCCCCTCCGCCAGCTCCTTCCGCGAGCAGGGGCAGGCAAATATTTGCGTCGGAGCGCAGGTAAGGAGCTGATCCAGAGCCGTTTTGTACATCGGCATCCGATGGTCCTGGCTCCAGTGCCGTTCGAAATCCTCGGCGTCCTTCGGCCCGTGGGTCCACTCGATCCCAAGCCAGTGTAGTACGTCGAATACATCCTCCAGGTACTCCCGCCGGAATCGCTGTCGGTCCAGGTCATCAATACGCAGCAGCAGCGATCCACCCTCGGCCAGCAGCGCATTGGCCGCGAAGTTGGCCGCGTTGCCGACGTGCAGATAGCCGGAGGGGGTGGGCGCTATTCGGTGCATGTGACGAAGGTACGGAGGGCTGGTTGGGTACTGGGTACTGGGTGCTGGGTACTGGGTGCTGGGTGCTTCTCACTTGAGCCTGTCCGTGAAGTCTCGGCTAGAAAGCTATCGACCTTGGTACAAAGCGGCAATCGGTGCCCCTACCCGTCATCCAACGCCCCCAGCACTTCTTCGCAGATGCGGTGACTCTCCAAAACGCCATCCAGGTAGTTGGCGGGGGGGGGCTGACCGCGCACCACGCGGAGCCAGTGGTCGATCATGGCGACGAAGCCCCGCTTTTCGAGAGTGGGCGTCCAGTTGCCGAAGCCGAGGTGCTCGGTGCGGTCTTTATGGTAGTGGTAGCCTTCGTGGAGTTCGACAATTTCCCATTTGTGCCCGGCGGTATAATACTCGACCCGCTCTTCGGTGCGTCCGCTGACGCGATTCATGCCGCCGGTAACCAGGCACTCCCCCTGCCGCCAGCGTACCTGCACGCTGGCCAGCAAGTCGCCGCGCATCCGGGTATGTACCCGGAGTTCCTCCACCGGTCCGCGACCGAGTACCCGGAGGCTATCGACCACGTGAATGAAGTCGTCGTAAACGAAGGATCGCGGTTCCCCCGCCATATCTACCCGGTTCTTATGCCAGTTGAGCTGGATGGCCGCGTCCTTGCCGAGCAGCGAATGAATGAGGGGAGCGTACCGTCGGTTGAACCCTACGAACAACGGCGTTCGCTTCCTCCGCGCGAGGTTGATGAGCTTCTTGGAGGCCACGAGTGAATCGCAGAGCGGTTTATCCACGAAAACCGGTATCCCCTCCTCCAGGAGCGATGCCACAATACCCGCGTGGGCCGAAGTCGCCGCGTGCACCATGGCGGCGTCGGGCCGGTGCTTGACCAGATCATTCACCGAAGTGTACGTTTCCTCGACGCGGTACTGCTTCGCCAATCGGGTGAGCGTCGCTTCGTCGCGCGTACACAGGATCGGCTTTACCCCGCCCCGCGAGGTCATCAGGGGTAAGTAGGCCTTTTCCGCGATGTCGCCGAGGCCTACCAGGGCGATTCGTAAGTGGGGTGTATCCGGCATGTACCGGGCAAGATAGAAATTACCCGCGCTGGGAGTAAGCCTGTTTTACCTGCGCTCCGCCGCGAAAACCGACTTTAACGTAAACGCAACCCTCCGTTTGTTGTCTGATCCAAACTTTTAACCGATATTTGGGTTGGATTTATACTTCTCGGATATTTCCGGTGAAGCGAGACACTATAGAAACGACACGATGAATTTTACACGGATTGTCCGCTTTTGCGGATTAATGCTGCTGGTATTTTGCCTGCACCCCACTTCCCTATTTTCCCAATCTGATTTTCCCGGACGCCTCGAGGCTGACCTGGACGCATTGTCCATCGCCCGCAGTGGTTATGCCGTGCGCGTTGGTTACCAGCACCGCCACCTGCGCCTGGGGGTAACGACCTTCAACCACGAGCAACCCAGCCTGGTGATCGCGGAACGGAACGTCAACGTCCGTACCTCGGGCATCGGATTCGGGGCCGATTATTTCCTGCGCCCCGCCCGCGGACTGTTCGCCGGCCTGCACGCCGCCTTTCACGAGGAGGAATTGAGCCGCGCTACCAACGAAGATACCGCCACGCAAAAGACCGTGGAAACCAGCCTGCAAGCCGGCTATCGCTGGGCCTTCGGCCGCGAGGAGGAGGGTATGCGGGGCCTCTATCTGGAAATGGTCATCGGCGTAGCTACCCGCCCCGGAGCCCAATCGGTCAGCCTGGGATCGGACAGCTACACGGCCAAGAGCGTTTGCGTGCAGCCCGGGCTACGTATGGGCTACCGGTTCTAGCCGGGCACTTTCTTATCTGCGGGTTTAGGGGTACTTTTCAGGCTTACCCAAAAGCCTCAAGAATGAAAAACCTCTACCTGGGATTCGTAATGGTCCTGGCCGCTTCCGCCCTGGCCGCCCAAGATCACGCGGCGGTGTTGCAAGACATCGACCGGCAGGCCGACGACTACTTCGCCGTAGCCAAACAGATCTGGGATTTTGCCGAAGTCGGCTACCAGGAGGAGGAAAGCTCCGCGCTGCTCCAGCAATTGCTGAAGGACGAAGGCTTCACCATCGAGGCCGGCGTGGCCGATATTCCCACCGCCTTCACCGCCACCTACGGCAACGGCGGGCCGACCATCGGCATCCTCGGGGAGTTCGACGCCCTGCCGGGCATCACCCAGACGGCCAGCGCCACGCGGGAAGAACGGAATGACGTAGAGGCCGGCCACGCCTGCGGGCACCACCTCTTCGGTACCGGATCGGCCGCCGCGGCCATTGCCGTGAAGAACTGGCTACAGGAAAACGAAATGGAGGGGACCATCCGCTTCTACGGCACGCCCGCCGAGGAGGGGGGCGCCGGGAAGGTGTACATGGTCCGGGCCGGCCTGTTCGACGGCGTGGATGCCGTCATTCACTGGCACCCGTCCGACGGGAACTCCGCCGATGCGGCTTCTTCCCTGTCTAACAAGTCGGCCAAATTCCGCTTCCACGGGATATCCGCCCACGCCTCCGCCGCCCCCCAGAACGGCCGCTCGGCGCTCGACGGCGTGGAAGCCATGAACGTGATGGTCAACATGCTCCGCGAACACATGGAAATGGAATCGCGGATCCACTACGTCATCACCCGCGGCGGCGAAGCACCCAATGTTATTCCCGATTTCGCCGAAGTCTTCTACTACGTCCGCCACCCCGAAATGGCTGAAGTGAACAAGCTCTTCGAACGGGTGGTCAATGCCGCGGAGGGAGCCGCCCTCGGTACCGGTACGACCATGGACTACGAAGTCATCCACGGGGCCTATAACCTCCTGCCCAACGTAACCCTCGGGGAGGTTATGCACGCCAATCTGGAGCAGGTCGGCGGCGTCGAATACGATGCCGGGGAGCGGGCATTCGCCGAATCGATCGCGGGAACCTTCGAAAATGCGAAGGCCGACCCGGCTTCCGCCGCGGAGGTCGAACCCTTCCAGGTCATCCGCCGGGGGACGGGCGGCTCTACCGACGTTGGCGACGTCAGTTGGGCGGTTCCGACCGTCGGACTGCGTACCGCTACCTGGGTGCCCGGCACCTCTGCCCACAGCTGGCAGGCCATCGCGGCGGGCGGCATGAGCATCGGTAAAAAAGGAATGGTTGTAGCCGCCAAAACCATGACCCTCACCGCCATCGATCTCTTCAGCCGGCCCGAACTGCTCGAAAAGGCGCAGGCGGAGTTGGACGAGCAACGCGGCAGCGACTTCGTCTACAAAGCCATGTTGGGCGACCGAGAGCCGCCGCTGGACTACCGGAATTGATCACGGCAGCCGCTACTGCTTGATCAGGGGTATGGACTGCCGACCCCGCTCGCCGTTCAGAAGTACGATGTACGTGCCCCGAGGGTAGGTTTCGCCGATCATCACGGTAGCGCTTCCGGTACGGTAAGCTGCGACGGGCATTTCCCGACCGTATATATCCAGCACCCGTAGATCCCGGACCGCCTCCGGCCGGCCGATGGTCAACTGCGTGGTACCGGAGAAAGGGTTGGCCCCGGTAAGGATTCCATAGTCTGCTATCTGGTTAGTCGGCACGAAGGGATTCGCGGACAGAAGGTCGGCGGTCAACGCGTCGACTGCTCCCTGGTCTACGCTGGCACCCGTGGTCCGGTCGAATAGGGCGAAGCCGTTATCACCGGCCCAGCCGTTGTCCCAGTAGACAGGCACAATGCCGTTTTCCCGGGCTTCGCTTACGATGTAGTCCAGGTAGTACGCCCGGGAGGCCAGGTGATCCGCCCGTTCCTGACCGGTGAGGGATGACCGCCTGACAACCCCGAATTCGCCGAGGATGACCGGCACCCCTTCGTCGACCCATTCCGCCTTAACGCGGGCGAAGAGATCGTCATGGTAATCCTCCTGCCCCCAGTCGCATACGTCACCTTCCGCCCAGGGGGTGCCCCAAACCGTACAGGCCTCGCTGATATTCGGGTTAAGCGTATAATTGTAGGGGTCATAGGAGTGCACTTCCACGAAGAGCCGGTCGGCAACGACGTCGGTAGGTAGCGTAAAGTGCTCCAGCCCGTGCCAGATATTGGTGTTATAGGTCTGCACGATCAGGCTACGGTCCAGGTTATTACCGCCCGTGGCCCGCACGGCATCTACGAAAGTTTGGAGGTAGGATTGCTGGACTTCGATGTATTCGTCTGTAGGGTTGTTGTAGTCGGCACGGACTTCATTGGTGCCGGCAAACAGCAGGTGCTCGTCATAATCCGCGAAGTAGTTGGCTATCTGGGTCCAGTAAGCTTTTTGCTTAGCGTTTACCGATTCCTGATCGGCGTAGAAAGGTTTCTCTTCCAGCCATCCGCCGTCCCAGTGGCTGTTGAGAATAACGTACATCTCATTCGCCCGGCCATAGTCTACGACTTCCTTGACGCGGGCCAGCCAGGCGGGATCAATAACGAGCGTATTCGGGTCGGCGTAACTGTTCCAGGCCGTCGGAATGCGGAGCACGTTGAATCCGGCGGCGGCTACGGAATCGATGAGTCGTTTGGTAGTCGCTGGATTTCCCCAATCCGTTTCACCGGTTGGGACTTCCAGGGAGTTGCCTAAATTCCATCCAACGGTCATGTCCGCTGACAGCTCGGCGGCCGTCGGGCCGGACTGAGCAAAAAGGGTCGCGGAAGGAAGCAGGAAGATCATCAAAACCAGTACGCCGCACGGAGTACGGAGCAGGGGGTAAAATTTTTGCATGGTCGGAATGGGTTTTTTGGGTGGGGCCAAATAGCCGGAATTCAAAGTAGGAATTTTAATTTCTACGCTAGATATCTGCCTATTGACGACCCGCTACCGAATATTGACCTCCCCCACTCCGTCCGTGTCGAGCCAGGGGCGGGCATCCCTTTCCTCCGTCGTGACCGTGCAGTCGATGAAATCGATCCGGTCGGTGTGCCGCACGAAGAAACCGTGGGCACCGGTATTGCCGAATTTGTTGCCCTCCGGGTAGTTGCCATCGTACTCCATGACCTCCCGGTTACCTTCCATGATTCCGCCACGGACGTTGAGGTCGATGTTCTCCAGGGTGACATGCTGGATATTATGGCCCGGTATGCCGGTGATGATGGAGGGAAACTGCTGGGTGAAGTCGTCCCCCCGGATGTTCCGAAAACGGATATTCGAAATGCTGCCGATCCGGGGCTGCCGGCCGCACAGGCGTCGATCGCCCGCTGGATAGCATCACGGTCATTGGTCACCCCGTCGCCCTTGGCCCCGAAGTCGTACACATCGTAGACCGCCGGCGGCTGCTGCCCCGCAAGCACCGACAACCAACAACTGAAAATTACAAAGAACCGGATTCTCCTCATGCTCCCAAGCTACTCATTCCCCCAACGTTAACCGGGCGGCGGAGCGCAGGTAATCCGCACACCCCCGGCCGCAAAGTCGTTAATCTGTAGCAACCACGGAACAGCAACATATGAAACCATCCTACTATCTTCTCTTCCTATGTTTCGCCTGCAATGAGACGACCACCCCGGCAGCAGAAGATGAAGTCGGGGAGTCCGCCTCCTGCTATACCTACGCCGGCCAGGGGGATACGGTAAAGCTGTCTTTGACCGATCCACAGGGAAATACCCGGGGCACCCTCGATTACGCCCTGGCCGAGAAAGACCGAAACACCGGCACCCTGGAGGGCGCGTGGAGCGGAGACACCCTGTTTGCCACCTACACCTTTCGGTCGGAAGGCCAGGTAAGCGACCGCGAAGTGGCCTTTCTCCGCAGGGGGGACCGCCTGGTCGAAGGCTACGGCCCCGTAACTGCCGACGGGACCGCATTCGCGTCCCGCGATAGCCTGGAATTTACCGGACAGATGCCGCTCGAAGTAACCGAGTGCACCAATGATTGATCACGCCGTCCACCGGGGCAGTAAGGCGCTACCCGCCCGGCTGTAGTCCTTTCATCATCTCGTCGTGGTCCTCGTAGGGCAGGTCCGTGAACACTATATCCCGGATGGAGAGGCGTTGGTAATCCGAATGGCCGGACAGGGTGCTACCCGCGGCGATTTCAAGCTTATCCAGGTCGGCCGATCCGGATAGGGTTTCTTCGGTTGGGGTCAGGGTGCCGGACACTTGGTTCTCCGGTTGGGTAGTAAGCTTATTGGGGTTCCAATTGTACTTCGCGGTTTTGGTCTCTCCGTCGACGACCGGGTAGAGGTTCACGATCGCCATTTCTATCTCCTGCTTCGTGATATTGAAGTGGAGCTGGATCTTTTCCGGTTTTTCCGTCCGGTCGTTCTCGAAGGTGACGTAGGCGTAGCGGTCGCCGGTCTTTTTGAAGGTGTTGGTAAAGGCGGTAGCCTCGGTATAGGACCAGGGCTCCCCGTTGATCGTACACAGCACATTGCCGTTGGTCGGCTCGACGGCGGATGCCGCGACCGGGGTGGTTTCTTCCGCTTCGGTGGCGACTACGGCTTCACCCGTTTTCGGGTCGGGTGCGCTGCAGCTGGTCAGCATCAGGACAAGCAGCGCAAGAGGAGTCAGCAAATAACGCATAGTGCTTTGGTTAATAAGTGAGGGACTTACTCCTTAATGACCCCGCACCGGCCATCGTTACGGACTGCTGAACACATCAATTTTGGCGGCGGGGCGCAGGTATAAAGCCTATTGGGAAAAGCAGGAAATCCACAAGCGATGAGCCTGGTAAGCTGGGCGATACAGAGGACAAGTCGGGATGATCTTGACCCGGTAGCCGGCCTAGGTGCGGCGCATGGTTTCGGAACCGAATCTCGCTTTTTCGAGTTACGGGAATGATTGCATTAGACCCACAACCAAGACCCAATGAACGACACATCCACCCCACGCCTCCACCGCCGCGATTTCGTCAAAACCGGTGGCGGACTACTGGCCCTGTCCACCCTGCCCCTGCTATCGGGCTCGGCATCGGCCCAGACACCCGCCCGCACCGCCGGTGCCACCGGACCCATCGTGGAAGGATTTCCGCCCGCCGAACTGGTGGGCCGCCCCATGCCCAAAGGACTCGAACTCGGCCTGCCCCCGGAGGAGCGTATCGGCTTCGCGATCGTGGGCCTCGGCGACTATGCCGCCAATATCATCATCCCCCACCTCGGGGATACCAAGAAGTGTAAGCTAACGGCCCTGGTATCCGGTAACGAGGAAAAGCGGGCGAAAATCGCCGCTACCTACGGCATTAGCGACGAGCACCTCTACAGCTACGAGACCTTCGACGAGATTGCCGATGATCCGGAGGTCGACGTAGTGTACATCATCACCCCAAATGTCTTTCACCGGGAACTGACCGAACGCGCCTTCGCGGCGGGCAAGCACGTCCTCTGCGAAAAGCCCTTGGCCGTCACCGCCGAGGATTGCCAGGCCATGATCGACGCCGGCAAGCAAGCCGGTAAGAAGCTGATGATCGGCTACCGGGCCCAGTACGACCCCTACAACCTCATGGCGATCGACCTGATAAAAGAAGGACGTATCGGTACCCCGTCCCTGATCGTAGCCGACCACCACCGCCTTTTACCCTTGGAAGAACCCAGGAATCAATGGCGCGCCAAAAAGGATGTCGCCGGCGGGGGTAGTCTGTACGACATCGGTATTTACTCCCTGAACGGCGCCCGCTACCTAATGGGCGAGGAACCCGTATCGGTGAGCGCGCGCTACCATGAGGGATCGGGCCGGCCGGAAATCGACGTCGAGGAGGGAATCGAGTGGCGCCTGGTCTTCCCTGGCGGAGCGGTGGCCAACTGTTCCTCGAGCTACCTCACGACCAATAACAAACGCATCCACGTGCAGGGCGATAAGGGGGAGATCACCCTCGACCCGGCCACCGACTACTTCGTCCGCAACCTGAAGGTCACCGACCGGAGCGAGTCGAAACACCAAATCGAGGAGGTAGCCATCTCGGATTCCAATCAGTTCGTCCCGATGCTGGATGAGATGGCCGCTTCGGTAATCGAAAACCGGGAACCGAAGACGCCCGGGGAAGAAGGCTTGCGCGACGTACGGATCATGCAGGCGATTTACCGGGCCGCCGATTCGGGGGAGGAGGTGGAGCTCGGGTAGCTGCGCAAAGCTTGGTATTTTTAGGCCCTATGCCGCTACCTCCCGCTACCGTCCGCTTCTTCGATCGCTACGCCGCCTACTTTACGGCCGCCGACAGCCTGCAGATAGCCGCCATGTACGACTTCCACGCCACCCTGTACTCGGCCACGGGGGACGCGGTGGTGCTGGACCGGCCGGCCTTCCTGCGCAACTGCGAGCTGGTATTCCGCAGCTACGACGAGCTGGGCGTCCGGCAGATCACCCACCGCCTGATCGGGGAAAGCCCCATCAACGGGGTGATCCGGCTGGTCGAAATGGAATGGATCTTCTGGAACGAAGCCGGGGAGCGGATGACCGACTTCCGGACCCGCTACATCGTGCGTGACTTCAACGGCCACCTGATCATTCTCGGGGTGGTGGAAGTCAACGAGACCGAACGCCTGGAGCAACTCGCCAGCGAGGAGGAATAGGCGGATTATCTTGGCGGTATGCGCTCGACCCCTTTCCTGCTTACTTCCGTACTTTTTCTTCTTTCCCTCGTGCTATCCGCCCAGGACGCCGAATGCACCCTGATCACCGCCCGCCACGTATTCGACGGCAGCGAATTACACGAAAACCGGGCCGTACTCGTCCGGGGTGACACCATCGCCGCCGTCGGAACGGCCTCGGAGCTGGGAGGGGATGGCTGTAAGGTGGTCGACTACCCCGACGGAACCCTGATGCCCGGAATGATTGAGGGACACGCCCACCTGTTGCTTCACCCCTACAACGAGGTCGGTTGGAACGAACAGGTGCTCAATGAGTCCTACGCCGAGCGGGCCATCCGCGGCGGGGTTCACGCCGGACGAACCCTGCGCGCGGGCTTCACCACCGTACGCGACCTCGGATCGGAGGGGGCTGGTTACGTGGACGTGGGGCTCAAGCAAACCATCGAGAAGGGCGTCATTCCCGGTCCACGCCTGATCGTGGCCGGCAAGGCCATCGTAGCCTCGGGAAGCTACGGACCGAAGGGATTCCGGGAGGGCGTCGAGGTTCCCCTCGGAGCCGAGGAAGCCGACGGCCACGACGACATCATCCGGGTAGTCCGCGACCAGATCGGCCACGGTGCCGACCTTATCAAAGTGTACGCCGACTACCGCTGGGGACCGAACGGGGAAGCCATGCCGACCTTCACCCAGGACGAGCTGGATCTAATCGTGGAAGTAGCCAACAGCAGCGGCCGGCCGGTCGTGGCTCACGCCGCGACGGCGGAGGGCATGCGGCGGGCCACCCTGGCCGGCGTCGCCACCATCGAGCACGGTGACGGCGGCACCCCCGAAGTATTTGAGCTGATGGCCGAACGGGGCGTAGCCCTCTGCCCTACCCTGGCGGCCGGCGACGCCATCCTACAGTACCGCGGGTGGCGAAAGGGAAGGGACCCCGAGCCCGAGCGGATCCGGGAGAAGCGTGCCTCCTTCGCCGCCGCCCTCGCGGCCGGCGTGACTATCGTGGCGGGTGGTGACGTCGGGGTGTTCTCACACGGCGATAATGTCCGTGAGTTGGAGATGATGGTGGACTACGGGATGGAGCCGGAAGCGGTACTCCGGTCGGTCACCTCCGGCAATGCGCAGGTGATGGGACTATCCGAGCGAATCGGTCAGATCAGGGCCGGGCTGCTGGCCGATCTGGTGGTGGTGAGCGGCAACCCGCTGGAGGCCATGTCCCGGTTGCGGGAGGTGCAGTGGGTGATGCTCGGAGGAAAGGAAGTCGACTTGGAGTAGGCATTATACCTGCGCTCCGCCGCCCCAATTACCACTGATAGCGGACGCCCAATCCGAGATCGACGCCCGGGGCGGCCACGCCGCTGGCGAAACGCCAGTAGAAACGGTCGAGGAGGTTTTCGGCCTTGAGCTGGACGGACCAGCGCTCGGAGAAGTCGTAGCCGGCGTAGGCATTCAGGGTGTACCAGCCGGGGGAACCCTCCATTTTGGGGGTGAGATCGATGTTGTCGGAGCTGCCGACCCGATCGAGGGTATAGCCGGTGGCGGCGGTCCCGTCGATGGAGTTGACGGCGTAGTCTTCGAACTGCTTTCGGACCTGGAAGTCGACCCGGCCGCGCGCCCACCAGTGGCCCCGCTCGTAGCGGAGGCCGAACTGGCCGTAGGCCGAGGGGATATGGTCCTGGGGCAGGGTAAGGAACGCTCCGTCGGGCGTTTCCTGCCGCCGTTCGCCGCGCAGCCAATTGAAGCGGCCGTGCAGTTCCCAGCCGGTAGCGAAGTTCCAGGCGGTAGCGAGATCGAAGCCGTAGACCCAGGCCCGTTCGGCGTTGACGTTGGTATCGGTGTAGAGGGTATCGCCGCGGCTCACGAAGGAATCGCTGCCGTCGGGGAGGGTGCCGGCGCTGCGGATGACGGCGTCCGTAAGGATGGTCCCGTAGGCGGTCGCTTCGAAGCGGAAGGGACCTTCCAGCCGCCCGTAGGCCACCTCGAGGGTATTGGATCGTTCGGGGCCGAGGTTGGGATTGGGTACCTGGACGCGGCCGTTCTGCTCCCGGAACTTACCGAAGTCGTCGACGTTGGGGGCGCGGAAGCCCTGGGCGAAAAGTAGGCGCACGGAATTGCCCGACCGGCGGTAGCGGAGGCCGACGGCGGCGGTGAGGGCGTCGGAATTGTTTGTGATGCCGGTCAGGTAATCCTCCGGCCAGGAGACGACGTCATTCGGCGTAAAGGATCCGGTGAGGCGCTGGTAGTTGTAGCGGATGCCGCCGCGCACCCGCCAGTAGTCTGCGAAGCGGTGGCTGAGGTCTACGTACACTCCGCCCACGCCAAGCTGGCTGCCGCCCCCGGGGTAACGGGTGGGTTCACCGGCGGGGGTGGCGGTGGAAGTCACTTCGTCGTAGCGCCCATCCAGGCCGTAACGGAGATCCGTGCCGGGTGCCAGGTTCTTGGCAAAGTCTACCTGCAGGGTGTAGGCATCGATGTCTTCCAGGTTCTCGGTGGTGAGGGTACTGCCGAGCCGGCGCTGAATGCGGTCCTCCTCGGTGTACTGGTAGGCTAGCAGGTAGGTAGCCACGTCGTAGAGGGCGGTGGGGCGGCGGTCGGAGAGGCGAAGGCTGCCGAGCGCGCGGGTCTGCGGACCGTAATCCCACCGTGCCCAGCGGAGGTTGCCGTTGCGGCGTTCGATGAGGGCGTCGTAGCGGGGAATATCGGAGGTCGTGGAGTACTGAAAGTTCGCATCCAATTCGACCCGCTCGGCCAGGCGGAAGCGGAATTTCTGCAGCAGGTTGTACTGATCGTAGCCGCTGCCTACCTGGAGCTGGGGGTTGTCGTTGTCGACCACTTCGTCGCCAACCACGTACTGATCGCGCAGGCCGAAGTCCCCGTAAGCGTCGGGCCGGTTGCCGCCGGCGCGCAGGTCGCCGATGCTGGTCACGGAATAGCTGGTCAGTCCGGCCCAGTTGCTGCCGCCGTAGTCGAAGCCGCCGGCGTAGTTGAGGGCATTGGCGGCCGTGGCGAAGTTGGCGTTCTGGTAGCCGCCCCACCCTCCGTCGGGGCGGAATTCCGGGGTACGCGTCCGGAAGTGAACGACGCCCCCGATCGCGTCACTGCCGTAGGTGAGGGCTCCGGCCCCGTAGATGACTTCGATGCGTTCCAGCACGTTCGGGTCGACGGTGATGGCGCTCTGGAGGTGGCCGCTGCGGTAGATGGCATTGTTCATGCGCACGCCGTCGACCACGAGCAGTACCCGGTTCGCCTCGAAGCCCCGTATGACCGGACTGCCACCGCCGAGCTGGGAGCGCTGCACGTAAACTCCGCTAAGGGATTCCAGGGCGTCAACGGTGGTCAGCGACTGAATCTTGGCCTGGCTCTCCCGATCGATGGTTTCTACTTGGTAGGGCAAGGTGTTGGTGCGTTCGTCGCGGCGCCCGACGATGGTGGCCGTCATCAGGCTGATGCCGGAGCTCAATTCAAGCATGTTCAGGTGGTTAAGCCCGCTACGCATCTCCTCAGCGTGGACGGTAAGCGGCTCGAACCCGATAAAGCTGACGCGCAGGCTATCGTCCGCGGAAAGGACGACGGCGAGCTGACCGCTTTCGTCGGTGTAACCGAGTTGCTCCTCCGGCAGGCGAATGACGGCCGCGCCGGCGAGGGGCTCCCCTTCTTCGTCCAGGACTTGCAGGACGGTTTGGGCACCGGCTACCGCCGAAAAACATCCGAAGAGCAAGGTGAGTAGCGGCAGGCAACATTTCATGTCGCTAAGGTACCGCGGGATTGGGAACTAAAAACTCACTCTTTCGGAATCAGTACGTAGCCCGTCTGCGCCATATCCCCGAAGTCGTCGTAGCTGATGGTGACGTAGCCGCCGTTGCCCCAATTGCGGCCCAGCGAGCTGCGTAGCTCGAAGGTTTCCGCTTCGCCGTCGTAACCGATTACGGTCATGAAGTGCTTCTCGGTGGCGGGGCCGGTGGGCTCGTAACTGTCGGATTTGAGATCCGTAAAGGTGCCGTCGGTGGCCAGTTCCACGATCACGGGGTTACCGCGACTGAGGGCTTTCCGGGCCTCGAAGACCCGGTTGCGGGCGCGGGTCTCCGGCCGGAAGAGGTAGCCGAAGTTTTCGATCCCGAAGCGGGCTACGGAGTAAACGGAGTTCGGAATGGTGTTGCTGTTGTAGGGAACGATGGCGGCACTTACGGTACCGGAATTCATGAGCAGCCCGAGCCCGTCGACCAGGTTCGGACGGGTGCCGGCGTTGGCCAGACTCATGCTGATGTAGTCCGGGCTCATGTTGTCCTTGAAGTTGGTGTTGAGGTTGACGTAGTATTCCAGGGCATCGGCCAGGGCGTAGGCCCACTCCATTCCGGTCTGCGGGACTTGCCGGATCGGCATCATATACGGTTTGATGTTCTGCCGCAGCAGATCTTCCCGGGCGGAACTGCCGATGCCGGGGATGTAGTACATCATCTGGTCGATGGCCTCCAGGTCACTCAGGCCCTGCAGTTTTTCGGCGCTCTTGGCCGTGCCGTAGGGTTGTTGGGCAAAGAGGCAGGAAGAAAGCAATACGGAGAACAGCAGGGCTAGCTGGCGGGTGATTGTCATGCGTGTGGGTAATTAAAAAGCTACTCGGCATGATTAACGGTACCGGCCGGCCGCAGCGTATGTTCTGTGGGCTTGTTGCCGAACCCACCCCCCACCTGGCGACCTCTGATAGCGTAACCCTAGTCAAGCCAAATGAAAGTAATTAAGCTAACCCTCCTGTTGACCTGTTTCTGCCTGCGCGCCGCCGCCCAGGATGTCGCGCCCGATATGACCGCGGGCACGGACCTGCAGCCCGGCGACCAGCATATGCTCTTCCGTTTCCCGGACTTCCTGGCGCAGCCCGACGGTATGGCCATCGACCGGGCCGGAAACGTCTATGTATCCAACCCCAACTTCAATAATCCGGAATATCCCGGGCTACTCCTGAAGATTACCCCCGAATACGAATGGAGCGTTTTCTACGCTACCCCCGCCCACCCGGAAACACAGAAGGCCGGCCCGATGGGCATCACCTTTGGGACGGACGGCAACCTGTACATCGCCGATAATCAATACTACGTGGATAAAGACTACGCCAGCCGGATCCTGCGCCTCAACATGGAGGACGGCAAGCCCACCGGCGTCGACGTGGTCGTGACCGGCCTCAAGCACCCCAACGGCGTGCGTTGGCACGACGGAGCCCTTTACGTGACCGACACGAAGTGGGAAGTGGAAGACTCCACCAACACCAGCGGCATCTGGCGTTTTCCGGAAGCGGACCTCAACGATTCCATCCACGTGGCCGCCAGCATGGATGCCAAATACCTCATCGATACGTTGCATGCCATCCGCCAGCCGAATGGCAAGGCCTTCGGTACCGATGGGCTGGACTTCGATAGCGAAGGCAACCTGTTCGTGGGCATGTTCAGCGACGGACGCGTATTCAAGTTTGCGATGAACGCGGACGGAACCGTAGCCTCGCGGGATATATTCGTCGAGTACGGGACCATTCCCAGCTGCGACGGCCTTTTCATCGACCGTAACACGGACAACCTCTACATCGCCGATTCCCAGGCGAACGCCATCCGGATCGTCGAGCCGGACGGAACGGTGCACACCCTGGCCGAGAACGGCGATACCACCGGAGCGGACGGCAAAATGGACCAACCGTGCGAGCCCCTGCTGGTGGGTAATAAGCTCTTCGTCGCCAACTTCGACAGCCCGAACGAGAACTTCGTGAATACGCGTTACGACGACATTCACAACATGACGATCATCCAGGTGCCCGCGGAGTTCCTCGGCACGACTACCGACACCAACGACCGGTAGGCTTGTACCGATAAGTGAAACGCAAAAACTGGCAGTAATCCGATCCGAATAACTATTGCACCACCCGGTTGTCCAGGTAGGTATTCCGGAACTTCCCTTCCGGGTCGTAACGCTTCGCCAGCGCCACGAAGTCATTCATCTTCGGGTAGCGCTGGCGGAGGGTTGCGGCATTGATGGTGAAGAGCTTACCCCAGTGCGGACGTACCGCGAAGGGAGCCAGCGCCTCCTCGATGGCGGGCAATAAGGCCAGTACTTCCTCCTCCTGCTGCTTCCACGTAAAGTGAAGCGCCACGCTGTCGCGCTGGTAAGCCGGGCTCATCCAGAAATCGTCGGCGGCAATGGTACGGATCTCGGAGATCAGCAACAGGGGATTAACCTCGCCCGCCATGGCCTCGATGGCTAGGATGGCTTCGACGGCGTTTTCCCGCGGCACGAAAAATTCCGACTGCAGTTCCTCCCCCGCGCTGGGGGTGAAGCCCATCTTGAAGTGGGGCAAGCGGTCGTACCAGGGCCCCGGCCGGCCCATCTGGTCGCTGACCGCGTCGGTGGAGAGTCCCGCGATGGGGTGCATATTTTCCGTGGCCGCCAGGGAGCCGTAGTATTCGCCGCCCATTTCTTCCACTTCCTCGTCCGTTCTTCGCTTGATCCAGACTTCGCTGACGTTGCCGTCGAGCCAGTTGGTGAAGAGGCTCACGCTGTAGCCGGCCGACATGATGGTGTCGAAGTGGTCGACCACCGAGGTCAGGGGCAGGTTGTTGTAGATATCCTGGCGGACGTCGAAGGTGGGTTGCATCGCTAGGGTAAGCTGGGTCACGATGCCGAAGGCACCCAGACCGACCACGACGGCGGGAAAGTCGGGGTGCTCGCGGTCGAGGGTCACTAATTCGCCGTCGGGCTTGACTAAGTCGAGGGAAACCACGGCCGTAGCCAGATTGCCGTTCTCCACGCCGGAACCGTGGGTACCGGTTGCACAGGCACCGGCCACCGTGATGTGGGGCAGGGACGCCAGGTTGTGGAGCGCGTAGCCCCGCCCGTGCAGCTCCTCGGCGAAGTCACCGTAGCGGGCGCCCGCCTGAACGGTGACGGTCATGGCTTCCTCGTCCACCGAAAGCAACTTATTCAGGCCCGAGGTGGATATCTGGCTTCCGGGGCTGTCGGCGATGTTATTGAAACAATGACGCGAACCCAAAGCCTTCAGGCTACCCAGCTCCACCATCAGCTCCTGCACTTCCTCCACCGTTTCCGGCCGGTACAGTTGCTCGGCGTGGTAGGTGTAATTCCCGGCCCAGTTCTTGCGGGCACCGGGCTCTTCCACCAGTCCCGGCAGCACCTGTGGGGAACAGGCGGTGAAGGCAACGACGAGACCGCCGGCGACGGCCATGGAGGTAGTTTTCATAAATTCTTTCCGGTTCATTGCGTGACGACTTTTGGGAGAGCTGGGGGCGTAGGCAAGGTAGCGTTTACCCACCGGTCCGCCGAGCGGTAGCTCTTCTACCCGGCAGGTAGGTGAATTGTCGGGACTGTAGCCCCGGGTTGAGGACCTCCAGGTCCGAACGCACCCGAGCCCAGCGAGGGGCATTCCTCCACCAATCGGACCCGAGGTCCTCACCCCATTTCCGCCCATAACCTCGATGCGACCCAGCAAGCGTTGAGGCCCCCCAGGTCCGAACGCACCCGAGCCCAGCGAGGGGCATTCCTCCACCAATCGGACCCGAGGTCCTCACCCCATTTCCGCCCTTAACCTCGGTGCGACCCAGCAAGCGTTGAGGACCCCCAGGTCCGAACGCACCCTAGTCCAGCGAGGGGCATTCGGAGGACCGAGCTACCGTGAACCAACTCCCCATATTCCAGTTTGGCATACCGACGGAAGGTGGGCCCTCCTACCGACCCTGTCCTGTTTCCCCACTTACCTCCGTAAAAAACTTCCGCCATCCAGTTTCCCCGTCGTGGGGCAGCCGGACTGGGGTAATTAACTAAACGATAAACCAAACACTATGCAAGTCTACGGATACGGCGCTATCTCCGCCAATGATACCCTGAAACCCGTTGTTTTCGACCGCAAAGACCCGCGCCCGGGCGAGATCGGCTTCGAAGTCATCTACTGCGGCGTGTGCCACTCCGACGTCCACCAGGTCAACGACGACTGGGACAACTCCGTCTACCCCTGTGTACCCGGCCACGAGATCGTGGGCCGCGTGACGATCGTCGGTGAGGGCGTGACGAAATTTCAAGAAGGCGACCTCATCGGCGTTGGCTGCATGGTCAACAGCTGCCAGCAGTGCGAGGAGTGCAAGAATGACATGGAGCAGTACTGCACCGGCCCGAAGGGCGCTACCCTGACCTATAACGGGCCCACCGTGCCGGACGGATCCAATACCTACGGCGGCTACACCACCCATATGGTGGTCCGCGAGGAGTTCGGCATCACGATCCCCGAAGGGCTGGAGCCGGAGTACGTCGGACCGATCCTCTGCGCCGGCGTCACCACCTACTCGCCCATGAAGCACTGGAACCTGAAGGAAGGCCAGACCCTGGGCGTCGCCGGTATCGGTGGCCTCGGACACATGGCCGTCCAGCTGGGCAAGGCCCTCGGCGCGAAGGTCATCGCCTTCACCGGCCACGAAAGCAAGCGCGACGCCATCCTCGCCCTGGGTGCCGACGAGGTCGTCGTGACGAGCGACGAAGATGCCATGGAGCAGCATGCCATGAGCCTGAATCTCATGATCAATACGATCCCCTACCCCTTCGACCTGTCGACCTTCATTCCGCTGATGAAAAAGAACTCGACCCTCGCGATGGTGGGCAATTTTATCAAAATCCCGGAATTCGTCCCCGCCGACGTGGTCTTTAACCGCATCGAGATCGCCGGGTCGCTGATCGGCGGCATCAAGGAAACCCAGGAGGTCATCGATCTCTGCGCCCAGCACAACATCCGCCCGAAGATCGAAGTCATCGAGATGGACCGGATCAACGACGTCTTCACCAAGCTCCGCGATAACACCACGGATCACGAATTCCGCCACGTCATCGATATGGAATCGCTCCGTTCGAAAATGGCCGGCGGTAAAG
This sequence comes from Lewinella sp. IMCC34191, assembly GCF_003390935.1. Taxonomy (GTDB): domain Bacteria; phylum Bacteroidota; class Bacteroidia; order Chitinophagales; family Saprospiraceae; genus Neolewinella. The sequence goes on from NZ_QNQZ01000002.1 coordinate 279,079, forward strand.
CAAAGGCCGAGTCGATCCACCAGCCTACCCGGGGGGAAGTGGTGAAGGGGTGAAATTGAGTGCTTCAGGGTCCCGAAGCTCCAGCTCCGGGGATCGCTTGCCCCGCCCGTCGAATACCCGGCAACGCTTGATACACTCGGCGGAGCTGGAGCTCCTCCACCCCGCCCAGGGGTCCCGTAGCTCCAGCTCCGGGGATCGCTTGCCTCACCCGTCGAATACCCGGCAACGCACGATACACTCGGCGGAGCTGGAGCTCCTCCACCCCGCCCAGGGTCCCGGAGCTCCAGCTCCGGGGATGGCTCACCTAGCCCGTCGAATACCCGACAACGTATGGCACACTCGGCGGAGCTGGAGCTCCTCCACCCCGACCGAGGGTCCCGGAGCTCCAGCTCCGGGGATGGCTCGCCTAGCCCGTCGAATACCCGTCAACGCACGATACATTCGGCGGAGCTGGAGCTCCTCCACCCCACCCAGGGTCCCGGAGCTCCAGCTCCGGGGATGGCTCGCCCCGCTATTCTTTGACCCGGGATCGGGCCCTCCTGGTCCGCCGAGCGGAAGCTCGTCTGCCCGGGAGGTTGGGCTTGAACTGTTTCCGAGAAGCGTATTCTTGTCGACCCGTGGGGGGACGAACTCCGCTTCCGCTACGTTCGGCACACCACTGAGGAAAACCCTACCGCCGCAGCTCATAAAACTCCGGATACCCCACTGGGTATACCCCGATCTGGTCGATCACGATGCCGGTTTGGTTGACGGAAAGGCGGAGGGTGTGGGTGCCGGGCTCGCTTACGCTCACTTCGTGCTTTACCGGGATGTGATTCCCCAGCACGCCCTGCTTCCAGGCTTCGCTGCGGCCGCGGGTATTGAGGCGGTAGTCGGTGGTTTCCTGTCCGTCGACGGAGACACCGAGGGCGTGGCCGTAGTCGTTGGCGTGGGTGGGCAGACACCGGACTTCTATGGTATAGTCACCGGGCTCGTCCACTTCGAAGGTGTATTCCACGAACGGGTGCTCGGCAAAGTGGGCAATTTCAAGGGGGAAGAGCGTCAAAGCTTCCCCGCCGTAGCCAAGCCCCGGAATGGTTTCCCAGTGGAAGGTATCGGGCGCTTCAGCGGTGGTGTACGCTGCTACGGGTAGGGGGAGCGGGGCGGAGGTGGTAGCTGGAGAGGGGGCGGTGGAAGCATCGTCGCGAAAGTCAGGCAGGTCGAAGACCGGCAGGCCCCGGGATCGATAATCGATCATCCCGTTCCATTTTCCGCCGGCCAGTACGTCGTTGTAGTAGTTCGTCAGGACACTGATCTCTTCGTGGGCCGTTCGGGCGGCCTGTTGCAGGCTGTCCTGGTGGATAGGATCATTGGCACGGGATGCCTGGGTGGCATAGCCGTAGACCTGGTTCAGCAGCGCGGCGCCACGGACGGGATAGTCCACCAACTCGAAGTAGGCGTCCCGGCGGGCGATGGGCAACAGGGCGGCAATATCCCGCGACTGCGCGTACAAATCACGGTAAGCGTCAATGCGGCGCTGCAGTTCGTCCCCGTTGGCGGAAGTGAAGGCGGCGGGGCGGGTTTCGGTGGTCGGCTCCGTCTGGCTCCAACCCATGAACTCCGGTTTACGCAGCATCGCCAGCCGGTAAAATTCCCGCAGGAGGGCGGCGATCTCCGGGGCGCCAAAACCTCCGAACTCTCGCCCCGCCCAGTCTAGCAGGTGCTGGTCAATCTCATCCCGACCGATAGCCTCCACGTCCCAGGCCAGGTCCAGGAAGAACTCCATATTGTATTCCGCGGGCTTGATGTCGCCTACGTTGGCGATCCAGATGTCGCGGGTACCGTTGGCGTAGGCCCGCTGCATTTCGTACCAGATCAGACCGGGCTGGGTGGATGACAGCCACAGGTAGTCGTGCGGCCGGCCCCAGTAACTCAGGTGGTAATACACGCCGCTGCCCCCGCCGCGTTCCCGTTCGGCGCCCTCGCTGAGGCGACGGATGTAGCCGTAGTTGTCGTCGGTCCACATGAGGGTAATGTCATCGGGCACCTTCAGGCCGGCGTCGTACAGGTCGAGCACTTCCTTATAGGAGACGAAGACCTGGGGCACGCTTTCCGCGGCCACGCCTTTTTCATCCGCCAGCATCCGGCGTTGCGCGCTGATGATGGTATCTAACAGCGCAACCCGCTCCTCGACGGTGGCGTCACCCTCCATACCGGAGTCATGGATGCCGCGCATACCGACGGTGTAGAGGTAATTGTCGGCCCGGGTTTCGATCACCCGCTGCCGCCAGTAGTTCAGGATGGTGTCGGCGTTGGTCTGGAAATTGTATTCCCCGTAGCGGTCGTGGTCCCACTCATCGACGTTGTTGCGCAGCATCGGCTCGGCGTGGGAGCTGCCCACGAAGATGTGGTAGCGCTCGGCCATCTCCCGGTTGCCGGGAATGGAGAAGAATGCCCGGGTGGAGGGGTGCATGGCGGGCCAGATGGTATTGGCCTTCAGGCGCAGCAGCAGCTGAAAGATTTTCTCGTAGGTCTTGGGGCCGATATCGCCCGTCTCCGGTTCGAAGGTGTTGGCGGCCCAGGGCTGCAGGCCCCAGTCCTCGTCGTTGAGAAAGATGCCGCGGTACTTCACGGAGGGACCTTCGGCCAGTCCGTCATCCGGCAGTTCGAGCGTGAGGCTTTCGCGGGGTAGCGGCGTAACGTCGGCCCACCACTTCCACGGGGAGACGCCCAGTCGCTCGGCCAGGTCGAAGATGCCGTATACGGTTCCCCGCAGGTCGCTGCCCCGTACGTGAAGGTTGTTGTCCTGCGCCCGGATCGTGAAATTTTCCCAGCTTCCCGCGGGGAATTCACCCGCGGGAGCCTCATAGACGTAGATGCCCGTGGCGCTACGGTCCGCGGTATCGGCGGTTTCCACGGCGATCTTCCGTCCCGCCATTTGGGAGAGGTCAGCCGCCAGGTCCCGGGCCGCCCACCAGATCAGGGAGTCGGCCTGCGGGGCCACGTAGATGGTCGGCGTTCGTTGCCCGTCAAAGATGAGGATGTCGCTCGCAATGGCCGGCCCACCGGCGCACGCAAAGACGAGCAGGAATAGAAGAAAACGCGGAAGGGGAATTGCCATTGCTGAAATGTACGCCGATCCTAATCATTGAAGCGGGCGGCGGAGCGCAGGTAAAATGTTCGTCAACGAATCCGGACAAACCACACCGTCTCCGTTTCCCTGGCCAGCCTGACGGCGTGCTTGCCGAAGTGGACTGCTTTCATTTGCAGGGACCTACCCCCCGATCGCCTCGGTGATGGGTACGTCGCCGCGATTGAAGGTGATGACCTGACCTACCGTGCTTTTATCCCGTAGCACCGCGAGGATGACCTCCGCGACGTCGGGCCGGGGAACCTCCTTCGTATCCATCGGGGACGCTACGTTGATCTTGCCGGTGCCGTCCTCGTTTTTCAGCATTCCGGGACGGAGAATGGTGTAGTCGAGCCCGGACTGCTGGAGCATCTTGTCGGCGTAGTGCTTGGCGACGTAGTAGGGCTTCATGTCTTCGTTGGTCCAGGTGCTCCGGTCGCCGGTGCCGAGCGCGCTGACGATGACGAAGCGGCGCACACCGGCCTGCTCGGCGGCTTCCATGGCCTTCACGGCACCGTCGAGGTCGATGGTCAGGGTCTTGTCGGGGCCGGTACTGCCTCCGGATCCGGCGGTAAATACGACGGCGTCGATCTTATTCATTTGCGCGGCCAGTTCGGATACGCTGCCCTCCAGGCTGGCTACCCGGGCCTCTACCCCCTTATCGCGGAACATTTCCCGCTGCTCGGATTTACGAATGAGGGCGACCGGTGTAAAGTCCGAAGCCGCGTTCATTTTATCCGTTACGATTTGGCCGATCTGTCCGTGGGCGCCGATAATTAAAACGTTCATGATGGTTCTTTCCTTACCAAGGTTTCAGCCGCGCTTCTGGTTGGCAAATACCTCAGAAATGGTAGCCGACGTTCACGGCGGGAATGAGGTAGAGCGGGCGGGGAGGAATATTCCGGCCGTCGATTTCCAATTGCGCCCCGCTCAGTTTGGTAAAGGCCGCCACCGAGCCGGACAGGTAAAAGCCCCGGTATGGTTTCACCAATTTGGCGAAGAAATAGCGGTAGCCTAGCCGTACGCCGGCACTCACCGATTGCCGGACCCCCGTGGCGCCGCCGCTCGAGGCGAAAAGCTGATCGCTGTGGTAATCGCTGAGCAGCCCGACGAAGGGAGTGCTTCGCGGGCGGAACAGGTAATCCGCCTCGAATCCGATGCCGGAACTCTGGATCGCAAAGATCGTATTGCCAAGTATCAACCGGGGCTGATTGGCGGCAAAGGACTTCACGCTGATCCGGATGGGTCCGGTCTGGTAGCCAATGTTAATCGAGTAGCCCCGAAAAATGAAGGCCGCCGGCTCCAGCTCCACCTCGAGGTGACCGGGAACGGCGAGCGAATCCTGCGCGGAAAGGCCGGTGGTGAGCAGGAATAGAATCAGGAAGTACAATCTGCCAAAAAGCAGTTGCGGGTACGTGGTTTTCATAGTGTATGGAATCCTAAAAGTGCTTCACGGAAATATCCGTAAAGTCGTTACTAAGAGCGTAAGATAAGGCATTTAGTTCATTGCCCGCCGCCGCTTCTTGTTCAGCTTATTGGTCCAGATAATCGTACCGGTGACCGGCAGGCTGGTCGCGATCAGGCAGGCCAGGAAGTACAGTACTTTAGAAAAGGTGCCGAAGATTTCGCCCGTATGCAGGGGTTTGATCAGGGAGGCGATTCGCTCGCCTAGGCTCTTATCCGAAAAGCGATTGATGGCCAGCACCTCCCCGCTGCGGCCGATAAAAACCTGGTCGTAGGTAACCGGCGACCAGGATTCGGCCGCATACTTACGAACGGAAAAGAAGGCGTTGCGCTCACTGGGTAGATTGACGGACCACTCCCCCTCGCCGGGAAATGTCGATCGGGCTACAGCCAACGCGCCTTCCGGTGAAATGTCTTTTACCTGCGCCCCGCCGCCCGTTTCGAATGCCGGTCCGCTACGGTCGAAGACCTTCGCGCCGATGACGGCCGATAGCCCCTCCCGGTAGCCATCGAACGACCAGCACAGTCCGGTGAGCCCCATGACCACGATGAGGAGGCAGGCGTAAAAACCCAGCGTGTTGTGCAGGTCGTGGTTGATGCGTTTCCAGCCGGCGGAGGTTTTAATTTTGAAACCCTGTTTGATGTACTTCCAGCGAAGCTTTTTCGGAAACCAAATAATGATGCCCGAGACGGCCAGCAGCATGAAAATGATGGTGGCCACACCCACGATGGGGCGACCCACGGCCGAATCCAGTAGCAGCCAGCGGTGGAGCCGGAACATCCGCAGCAGGAAACCGTCGGCGGAGGAAGGCCCTTCGCCTTGCACGGCGCCGGTATAGGGGTCGGCAAGCACGATCCGGCCCCGGCGCTGCGTCGGATCCTGCACGGAGAAACGGTAGGGTTCGTCGTCGGCCGCCGGTAGGGTAAAGCCGGTCACCGTCCCTTCCTGACTTTCGACTTGGTGAAATAAGTCAGCCACGTCGCGCTTTTCAGCCCCCACGTTTACGGTCATCGTCTCCCGCGTAGCATCCTTAATCTCGTGCTCAAAGGTGAGAATGGTACCGCTCAGACACACGAGAAAAAGGATGATGCTGCTGGCCAGTCCGAGCCAGAGATGCACGTCGTTCATGAGGTCGCGAAAGCCGTAGGATGCTGGTTTAGCCATGGTATGCAAGGGAATCAAGTGGTCCCCCAGCGACAAAGCAAGCTTCACCACCGGAGGACCGGTCACAAACTGACACAGGAAAGTCGTTGCCTAAGTTGGTACGGACGAGTCTGGGATCGATTCGGCCGCTGGAACACCAACGGGGGACGCACGGGCCGGCTGAGGTCATTTTGCGGGGATAAAGGCACGAAAGGGCACCTTAATGTTATTTAGACTAATTCGATATAGTACAAATGTAAACTTCACACCTCCTCTAAAACAAGCGCTTGACCAATAAATTCAAAATTTCTTAATGCGGCCCCTGGCTCAACCTCCCTACCGGGCAATCGTTGGAAGGAAAACACTACCCATGGATTTGCAGCTAAGCGGAAAAACCGCCCTTGTCACCGGCTCTACGGCCGGCATCGGATACGCCATCGCCAATCTTCTCGCGCGGGAAGGCGCGGAGGTGATCGTCAACGGTCGCAAGCAGGCCGACGTCAACGAGGTAGCGACGCAATTAAGCCATGAAACCGGCAACGAACAGGTACGGGGCATCGCCGCCGATTTTTCCAAAACGGAAGATGTGGATCGCCTGCTCCAGGAGCTTCCCGACGTTGATATCCTGGTTAATAACGTCGGCATCTTCGGCGAGGTCCCCTTCGCGGAGATCACCGACGAGCAGTGGCTGCAAACCTTTGACGTCAACGTGATGAGCGGCGTCCGGCTGGCCCGCCACTACTTCCCCCGTATGCTCAAGAAAAACGAGGGACGCATCATCTTTATCTCCAGCGAATCGGGGGAAAACATCCCCACCGAGATGATCCACTACGGCGTCAGCAAGACCGCCCAGCTCGCCCTTTCCCGTGGCCTCGCCCGCCTGACCAAGGGAACCAACGTGACGGTCAATTCCGTCCTGCCCGGCCCCACCATGAGCCGCGCCAACGAAGCCTCCCTGAAGGAACAGGCGGAAAAAAAGGACAAGTCACTGGATCAGGTGAAGGCCGACTTCATCGACGAAAAGCGCCCGACCTCCCTCATCCACCGCTGGGCCGAGCCGGAAGAGGTGGCGAATATGGTGGCTTACGTGGCCAGCCCCCTGTCGTCGGCCACCAACGGAGCTGCCCTGCGCGTGGACGGTGGCGTGGTGAACTTCATCGTGTAGGCCTACCAGTTCATCACCCGCGACTCCCCCGCCTTCAGCCGCAGGGGTAACTCCCGTTGCCCGTGGATGACGGTCGTCCGGGTATCCTTCAGTGCCTTGATGGTCGTCCGCTGCAGCCGGTTCTCCGACCACTCCAGGGTCACCTCGCAGCCGCCGCGGGTGCGTACGCCCGTGAGGCTGCCGCGCGACCACGCCTTTGGCAGGGCGGGCGTGAAGCGGATGTGATCCTCGGTGGACTGCACCAGCATCTCGATGATGCCCGCCGCGCCGCCGAAGTTGCCGTCGATCTGGAAGGGTGGGTGGGCGTCGAGCAGGTTCGGATAGGTGCCGCCGTGGACGGCCCCCTTCGCCGGAACGTACTTCAGTAAGGACCGGTAGAGTCGGTAGGCGCGGTCACCATCCCAGAGCCTGGCCCATAGATTGATGCGCCAGCCCTTCGACCAGCCCGTGCTTTCGTTGCCCTTTAGATCCAGGGACACCCGTGCGGCCCGGGCCAGCTGCGGCGTCAGGTCCGGCGCGATGTGGTGCCCGGGATGCACGCCGAAGAGGTGGGTCTGATGCCGGTGGCGGGGATCTTCGTCGTTCCAGTCGTAGAACCACTCCCGGATGTTTCCCTTTCGCCCTAGCCGGTAGGGATGAAGTTCCGCCTTGACGTTGTAGACCTCCTGCAGGAAGGAATCCTGAATACCCAGGGTCAGCGACGCGCCGATGAAATCATCGAAAAGCTCCTTCATCATGGCCAGATCCGCCGTGCCGCCGTATAGGGTGGAGCCGACGTAGCCCGATTTGGTCACGTACTTCGCTTCCGGTGAGGTGGACGGGGAGGTGATCCAGTGCCCCTGGTAGTCGCGCACGACCCAGTCCATGCAGAACTGCGTCGCCCCCTTCAGCAGCGGATAGGCTTCCTCGTGCAGGAAGGCGGTGTCCAGCGTAAAGAGATAGTGCTCCCACAAGTGGGTGGCGAGCCAGGCCCCGCCCATGTTCCAGTTGGCCCAGTTGACGCCGCCGTCCTTCTCCCCTACCGGATTGCTCATGGCCCAGATGTCGGAGTTATGGGCGACGGACCAACCGCCGCTGTTGTAATAATTCCGCGCACTGGCCTCGCCGGTGACGGCCAGGTTCCGGATCCAGCCCAGCAGGGGTTCGTGCAGTTCGGAAAGATTGGCCGGACCCGCCAGCCAGTAGTTCTCCTCTACGTTGATATTGGTGGTGTAGTTGCTGCTCCACGGGGGGCGGAGGTAGGGGTTCCAGAGTCCCTGCAGGTTGGCCGGCACCTCGGGCGTACGGCTGCTCGAGATAAGCAGGTAGCGTCCGAAGTTAAAGTAGAGTTCCTCCAGCTGGGTGTCTTCCGCGCCGGTGGCGTAGCGCTGGAGTCGCGCGTCGGTAGGCAGCAGGGGGGCGTCCGTGCTACCCAGATCGAGTTGAACGCGGTCGTAGAAGCCACGGTAATCGGCGATGTGGCGCTCCTTCAGGGCATCGCAGGAGTAGCTGGCCGCTACTTCCAGCGCCTGAGCGGCGAGGGTGCGGTTGTTTCGTCCCTGCCGGGCCGGATCTTTGTCGAAACCATTAAAGCTGGTGGCAATGGACACCAGCAGCACCGCCTCGCTGGCGTTGCGGATGCTGAGCGTACTGTCGCTGACACTGACCTGCCCGTCGGTCTTGCTCACCCGGAACAGGGAAGAAAAGCGGGTCCCGCGCTCCGGGTCGAAGCGGACGGGGTCGGGCACGTCGTGGTAGCTGGGTTCCGCACTGTAGGGGGCATAGCCGTGGACGTCCAGCTGCCGGTTGCCGCGGGCGAAATCGTAGCGCAACAGGCTTTTAAAGTCCAGCGTGGTGTTGAGGGCACCGGGCCGGTCGGCCGTCAGGCGGATGACCACCACCTGATCGGGATGGCTGACGAAGTACTCCCGTTCGAAGGTGGTGCCCCCCGCCCGGTAGCGTACGCGGGCGACGGCGTTGGCGATATCGAGCTCGCGGTAGTACTTCGTGGGTTTGGCTTGCCCGTCAAAGTGGAGGTGCATCGTACCCAGCGGCGCGTAGGATTCGGAATAGGGTCCCTGGAGGTTGACGTTCAGCGAATCGGCGGCCTCGTAGTCGTCGCGGGCCAGCGCCTCCCGGATGGCGGGCAGTACCTCGTGGGCATCGCGGTCGATAGAGGTATCCACCGGTTCGCCGGACCACAGGGTGAGGTCATTCAGGAAGATGGTGTCCGTTTCCACCCCACCGAAGACGGTGGCGCCTACGCGGCCGTTCCCGAGCACGAGGCTCTCCTCGAAGTAGCCGGCCGGCTCGTCGTACCACAGGACGTGGTCGGTGGCGGTAGCGTCCTGAGCGGCAAGACGTAAGCCAAAGAACAACAGGCAGAACGGTAGTAAAAAGCGTTTCATACGATCGACAGGCGAGTGACGGGACTAGGTACAACGGTGTGAGACGGGCAAACTTACGTTGGGTGGGGGAAAAGGTAGAGCGGGTGGTGGGTTGCGGTAAAATCTGGCGCCATAAAAGTTCGTAAATTGTACGTGACGCCGCCGCCAAACTGTTTCCTACAGGGCGAGCGCTAAAAGTGTCGACCGGGTCGGATTAGCTTGCCGAAGTCAATTGCTTCCGTAAGCTTTGGCTCCTTTTAATGGATGAATACACCTAAAATGCGTAGCACGATCTTTCACTGGACTATTATTTGGGCAATATACCTTTTTCAATCTATCCTTGGCTTTGTACTTTTAGACCTCTTTACAATGCTATTTGCCGAAGATCAATCTTCGATTTTAATAGACAGCCCCAGCGGAAGAAACCTGATGCTTTTATTTGCTGCAATTGGAACATTCATCGGATTTCCGTTGATGATGCTCATTTCCGCTATATTTCGGGTAAAGAGATACGACAATAAGGGTTTAGTAATGGCGTATACTGCCTCCCTATTTATGCTGGTCTTTTTATCGGTAATGGCTGACCCTTATATCCTTTCGGTTATCTCCGCGGCGCTGTCCCTCCTATTTTGGGTATTGATTAATTGGATGAATAACCTAAATACATCGGGAAAGCCAAACGTCGGCAACTGAGTAATATGAAAGCAGTCAGCACGTTACGGACTAAGCAAGGGTAATGCATTAGCCAAATCGCCTACTCCGATCGCATCAGCATGAGGTATGCACATAAAGTAATTAGCATCACGGGGTACTGGCTCCTAGTAGGATTGCTCTACTTCGTACTATTAGTATTAGGCTTAACGTGCCTGGAGGTCACCAACTACTTTTCAACGGAAGTTCATCCTCCGCTGATGATAGATAGCGCTGCCGGCAGGATGCGAATGGTTCTATACTGCCTACTCGGAACATGTATTGGGGCCTTTTTAATGGTTTTCCTCTCGGCTGTATTCCGGGTGAAGCGGAACAATAATAAGGGGATGGTAATGGTGTATACCACGTCCCTTTTTCTGTTGGTGTTTTTTTCGGCAAATGCTGATTCAAAAATACTGGCGGCCATATGTGCGGCCCTCACGCTCCTGTTTTGGGTATCCATTCGCTGGACAAATAAGCTGCGCCGTACCCAAAAGCCAAAGCATGGCAGTTAGTTCGAATACAAAGACTAGCCCGCTTCGATTCACCACCCACGCAGCCCGTAGGGCACGGGTCGCATTCATCTACTTTCTCCTTCTATTCTCCGGGCAGGCGATCGAAGAAGCAGCAAGCTACCTGTCCACCGGCATGAAGCCTATGTATTGGATAGGCTCTACCCCCGGATTGCTTTATTTGGCCATGTATTCCGCGTTTGGCACCCTGATTGGTGTATTACTGATGTTCGTCTTGGCGAGAGTCTTCTCTATCCGCCCCGCAAACACCAAGGGAGTCGTCCTCTCGTACACCGCTTCGATCATGGTTCTGGGCTACCTGTATTACAATAGTAGCATCCTCTCCTTTCTCCCCCGGATCGTACTACTCACGCTATCCTTCTGGATGCTGTACGCGCTGATCCGAAGAAATCGTCGGGGAGCGACGGAAAGGGAGGGGCGGTAGCATAACTAAACTTGGGCGGCGGAGCGCAGGTGAAAGCAACTCCGGACCGGTTTCCTCGCGAAATCGACCAGCCGTCAGACGAACTATTCACCGTTCCAACAAGCGAGGCAAAGTAAGCTTTGAACAAAATGAATGAACGTTCATTTACATAGTACACCTATCCTACTATGCCCACCACGGAAAAAGGACAAGCCAAACGAAGCGCGCTCATAGCGGCCGTCATCGATCTGGTCAACAACAACGGCTTCCACGCCGCCCCGATGTCCCTGATCGCCAAGCGGGCGGGCGTAGCGGCGGGCACCATCTACCGCTACTTCGACGGCAAGCAGGACCTGGTCAACAAGGTGTACCTGGAAGTGAAGGAGGCCTTCAGCGCGTCGGCCTTCCGGGACTACGCTCCCACCGATTCCGTCGAAGACGATTTCCGCACGATCTGGTACAACATCGCCGCCTTTAAACTGCGGGAGCGGGACAAGGCCGTCTTCCTTTCCCAGTGCGACAACACCCCTATGATCGACGAGGCCAGTCGGCAGGAAGGCCTGCGTCACCTCCGGCCGCTGCTCGACCTTTGGCAGCGCGGACAGGCCCAGGGGATAATCCGCCCCGTCTCGCCCTACCAGCTCTACGCCTTCAGCATATACCCGATCGCCTTCCTACTCCACATGCAGCAGCGCGACCTCTACGACATCACCCAGCCCCGGATCGACGAAGTCTACCGGATGGCCTGGGATAGCATCAAACTATAAACATTAACATTATGCCTTCCAACCAAACCATCCTGCTGAAAAGCCGCCCGTCGGGGAAGCCAACGCTGGCCGATTTTGACATGACCACCTCGGAAGTCGGCACTCCCGGCGAAGAAGAGGTGCTCCTGCGTAGCGTCTACGTTTCCGTCGATCCCTACCTACGGGGCCGAATGAGTAATGCCCCCTCCTACGTCGCCCCCTTCGAGGTCGGTAAGCCCATATCCTCCGGCATCATTGCCGAGGTGATGGAATCGAAGAGCGACCGCTTCAAGAAAGGCGATTATGTCTCCGGCTCCCTGGAATGGAAGGAGCAGCAGGTGGCCGGCGCCAAGGGCCTGCAGAAAGTCGACCCCGACAAGGCGCCGCTTTCCGCCTACCTGGGTGTGCTGGGTATGACCGGCCTCACCGCCTACCTCGGACTCACGGAAATCGGCAAACCCAAGTCCGGTGAAACCCTGGTCGTGTCCGGCGCCGCCGGTGCCGTCGGGAGCGTAGTCGGTCAGATCGGCAAGATCCTCGGCCTGCGGGTCGTCGGCATCGCCGGTACCGACGAGAAGGTTGATATGCTGACTTCCGAATTCGGTTTCGATGCCGGCATCAACTACAACACGACGGAAAACATGGCTAAAGCCATCGGAGCCGCCTGCCCCGACGGGGTTGACGTGTACTTCGACAATGTCGGCGGCGAAATCTCCGACGCCGTACTGTTTCACATCAACAAATTTTCCCGCACGATCAATTGCGGGGCCATCGCGGTCTACAACAGCAAGGAACTGCCCAGAAGTGTCAGCGTACGTCCCTTCCTGGTGAAGAACAGCGCCCTGATGCAGGGCTTTATCGTATCGAACTACGCCGACAAATTCCCCGACGGCGTCCGGCAACTCGCGCAGTGGCTGCAGGAGAGCAAAATCACCCATAAGGAAACCGTCCGGGAAGGATTCGACAACATTCCCCAGGCCTTTCTCGACCTCTTCGACGGCAAAAACACCGGCAAGATGGTCGTCAACGTAAAAAAATAAGCACATGAATAACTTTCAATATCAGAACCCCACCAAGATCCTGTTCGGCAAAGGACAGATCGCCAGTCTCGACAAGGAACTCCCCCGGGATACCAACATCCTACTCCTCTACGGCGGCGGCAGCATCAAGCGCAACGGGATTTACGAGCAGGTGACCGCCGCCCTGGGCGACCGGAATGTCGTCGAATTCGGGGGCATACCCGCCAACCCGGAATACGCCAAACTCATGGAGGCCCTCGGCGTCATCCGGGATAAGGACATCACCTACATCCTCGCCGTCGGTGGCGGATCGGTGATCGACGGCGCGAAGTTTCTGTCCGCCGCGGCCCGCTACGAGGGCGACGATCCCTGGACCATCCTCACCGATAATATTTCCATCAAGGAGGGCATGCCCTTCGCTACCGTCCTGACCCTGCCGGCCACGGGCTCGGAAATGAACTCGGGTTCCGTCATCACCCGCGCCGAGACCAAAGAGAAACTCGCGATGGGCGGGCCGGGGCTGTTTCCCGTTTTCTCCATTCTCGACCCCACGGTGATCCACTCCGTTCCGCAGCGCCAACTGGCTAACGGCATCACGGACGCCTTCACGCACGTACTCGAGCAGTACATGACCTACCCCACCGGCGCGCTGCTACAGGACCGCTTCGCGGAGAGTATCCTCCAGACCCTCATCGAGGTAGCCCCGAAGGTGCTGGAAGACCCCACCGACTACGCCGCCGCATCGAATTTCATGTGGAGTTGCACGATGGCGCTTAACGGACTCATCTCGAAGGGTGTACCCACCGACTGGGCCGTCCACGCCATGGGCCACGAGCTCACCGCGCTCTACGGCATCGACCACGCCCGTACCCTGGCCATCGTCGCGCCGAGTCATTATACCTATAATTTCGAAGCCAAGCGCGAGAAGCTGGCCCAGTACGGCGAGCGCGTCTGGAACATCACCGACGGCACGACGGAAGAAAAAGCCCGCGCCGCCATCGCCCGTACGGAAGACTTTTTTCACCAGCTCGGCATCGACACCAAATTATCGGAATACACCGCCGACTACGAGGGTACCGGCGAGGAGGTCGCCCGCCGCTTCAACGAACGGGGCTGGAAAGGCCTCGGCGAGCACCGGAAGCTCACCCCCGCCGACGCCGAGGAGATCGTGAAGATGGCGTACTGATCGCCGCCGCGGTATCCTCATTTATCCCTGAACCAATTAAGTAAAATATATACCATGAAAATTCTATTCGTACTCACCTCCCACGACAAGCTGGGCGACACCGGCAAGAAGACCGGATTCTGGATCGAGGAGTTTGCCGCTCCCTACTACACCCTGCTCGACAAGGGGGCTGATATCACCGTAGCTACCCCCGCCGGCGGAAAGGCTCCCATCGACCCCAGCAGCGACACCAAAGACGCCCAGACCGAGGATACCAAGCGCTTTAAGCAGGACGAACAAGCCCAACGGGTGATTGCCACCACGAAGAAGCTTAGCGACGTCTCCGCTTCCGATTTCGATGCCGTCTTCTACCCCGGCGGTCACGGCCCCCTGTGGGATCTCTCGGAGGATAAAACCTCCGTTGCCTTGATCGAAAACTTCTACGCTCAGGATAAGCCCGTAGCCTTCGTTTGTCACGCACCGGCCGCCCTGAAGAACGTGAAAGACCCGTCCGGCGAGCCGCTCGTCAAAGGCAAGCAGGTAACCGGCTTCACCAATAGCGAAGAGGAAGCCGTGGGCCTGACGGACGTCGTGCCCTTCCTCGTCGAGGATATGCTGAAGAAGAACGGTGGTATTTACTCCAAGGCCGATGACTGGAATGTCCACGTCCTGACCGACGGCCTGTTGATTACCGGGCAGAACCCGGCCAGTTCCGAGAAGGTGGCCGAGGAGCTGTATGCTGCGTTGCAGTAGGTTTACAGTCTCCAGCGATCCATCTATGGGCTCGGTAAACGAATCCCGGTCCCCGACGATGTCAGGGACCGGGATTGTTTTTGTTGTAGCTGCTATCCGGAAACCGAGATGGTCAATCTCCTACTTTACGAATCTTCCCAAATTCGTTTCCACCTCCCGCAGCAGGTCCGCATCCCCCTGTTCCCCCACCCGGGCCAGCAGCAGTTGCGCGATAGCGTATCCCTGCCGCAGACCATTGTTATAATCGAAACTACGCTCGACGATCTCCGAGTCCAGGCTTTCGTAGTAATTCAGGCGCTCGGCGGTACTCTTCGCGAGTTGCCGGATCACCGAACGCACCCGCTCCGTCTGCCCCGATTCGAAGTAAGGTACCAGCACCATCGCTGCATTGTATCGGAACGGAAAATTCATATTGGGAAAGGCCTCGAAAAAGCGATCGCCAATATCTAGCGCACGTTCCGTATCGCCGCCTTCCAGCAGGGTGTGCATAGTGCGCAGCATGACCAGCTGCATGGACTCTATGGCCGGTGCGTATTTAGAATTGACGAAGGTGTCCACCCGGTCGAAGTTGCCCCAGTCCCACTCGTCCATGACCAGATCGTAGCACCGATCGACGTCGACACTGCCCGCTCCCACCGCGCCGTAGGTTATCGTTTGCGACGGGGTGCGGGCGGCCGTCAGCCGCAGCGCCAGTCCCTCGAGTTGGAGGTAATCGTCCAATCCGTAGAACTGGTCCGGAGGTACGGTGGCGGCGAAGTAGATCGGTCGCCGGTAGAAGTTGGAATCAATGATGTCCAGGATAGCGACATCGCCCTTGCGCATAATGCCCTCCGGCACCCGAATTGGGATTTCGGCCGCCACCGGCACCCCGGCCGGGCTAAGCCAGGGAGCCTCCGCGAGCCGTCCCGGGTCGACCCGGATGCTCACGTTGCAGGTACTGTAGGCCGTTTCAAAGATGCGGCCGCTCGAAGACGTCAGGTTCTTATCGGTAGCGACCTCGCCCATGAAACGGTCCAGGGTGACGGAGGGCCCCTCCTGGCACGGCAGTCCACTACCCCGGGGGTCGTAATAGGGGACGTCGTTCCGTCGGCGGCCCCGCATCTGCTCCGCGGTCAGTCTTAGTTCCAGCGCCGAACTGTCATTCATCTTATACCGCAGCAGATCGATGAACCAGTCCGTGTGAATGAGACTTAAATGCACCACGCGCACGTCGGTCCGGATGCCCTCCACCTCCTGGGCGTACCACAGGGGGTAGGTGTCGTTGTCGCCGTAGGTGAAGATGATGGCGTTCTCGTCCACCGACTCCAGGAAGTTATGGGCGTAGTCCCGCGCCGCGGTGTGCTCCGAGCGGTCGTGGTCGTCCCAGTTCTGGGTGACCATCAGGATCGGGGCCACCAGCACCAGGGCCGAGCAACCGATGGCTACGCCCGCTCCACGTACCTTGAGGAACTCATAGATGGCCGGCACGGCCATGCCCATCCACATACAGAAGGTGAAGAAGGAGCCCACGAGAACGTAGTCCCGCTCCCGCGGCTCGTTCGGTGGCTGGTTGGTGTAGATGATGATGCCCAGGCCCGTGATCACGAACAGCGCCAGCAGGGTCAGGAACTCCTCTCCCTGCTTGGTGGAGTGCCACAGCAGTCCCAGCAGACCGAAGATGAAGGGCAGGAGGAAGTAGGTGTTGCGCGCCGGATCGTTCTTAAACTCCTCGGGTAGTTCGTCCAGATTGCCGAGCCGCATTTCGTCGAGGAATTGGATGCCCGTGATCCAGTTGCCTCGGCTTTCGTCCCAGCTGAAGTAGCCCTGCTCGCCGTTCTGGCGGCCGGAGAAGTTCCACATGAAGTAGCGCCAGTACATCCAGCCAATCTGGTAATTGAACAGGAACTTCAGGTTGTCGATGGCGTTGGGCCGCCCGTAGGGCAGCGGCTGGCTGGGGTCCAGGCCCATCCAGCGCTTGTACAGATCGGGCCGCCCCTGGCTGCCGTCGGCCATGCGGGGGAAGAACATCTGCTTGCCGGGCTCGTACTCCGGCGTGATCTTATAGTTGGTATAGACATACTCGCCGTTCACCAGGCCGTAGCGGTCGTCCAGGTCGGTGGCGATCATGTCGGCGTCGAAGTTGGGGCCGTACAGCAGGCTGCGTTCGCCGTACTGCTCGCGGTTGAGGTAGGGCAGCAGGCTGGTGACGTTGTCCGGGTTGTTCATGTTGACCGGCGTCTTGGCTTCGGCCCGGATGACCACCACGGCGATGACGCTGTAGGCGATCAGGATGGTGGCGATGCCCATGGCGGCGAGCTGCACGCCCTGGTCCTGGTGTTTATGGGCGTAGCGGAAGGCCAGGTAGAGCAGGCCGCCGTAGGCGATCAGGGTGGGCAGCAGGCCGATGTGCACCGGCAGGCCGCTGTTGACCAGGCCGATCTCGAACCACTGCCACACGGTCGGTACGCCGATGATGACCAGCGTCTGAATGATGCCAATCATGAGCACGCCGGTCAGGCCGGCGGCGATGAACTGGGCCCACTGGGGCAGCTTCGCGTTTTTATAAAGCCGCCCCCGCTCGCGCAGGTAGAACAGCAGGGTGATGAAGGGCAGCACCAGGATGCTGAGCAGGTGGACCCCGCTCGAAAGCCCGATACAGAAGATGCTGAAGATGAGCCAGCGGTAGGCGACGTAGTCCAGCTCCCGGGGGGTGGTGTAGTAGCGGATGGCCGCCCACACCGTCATACAGGTGAAGAAGAAGGACATGGCGTAAACCTCCCCCTCCACGGCCGAAAACCAAACGGAGGTGGTGAAGGCCGCGGCGAGTCCGGCGACCAGTCCGCCACCGGCCACGGCGATGACCTGTCCGCCGCCCACTTCGGCGCGCTCGTCGCGACCGGTGAGCGAGAGCAGGCTCAGGCGGATAGTAGACCAGGCGATGAAGGTGGCGCCAAAGGCCGTACAGATGGCCGACATGCCGTTGACGAAGGCGGCGATCAGGGCCGGGTCGTCGCTGAGCAGGTTGCCCACGGAGGCGAAGAGCCGGCCGATAAGCAGGAAGAGGGGCGCCCCCGGGGGGTGAACGACTTCGAGTTTGTAGGCACCGAGGATGAACTCGCCCACGTCCCAGAGGCTACCCGTGCGCTCCACGCTGAGGAGCAGGACGATAGCGGTGATGGCGAAGACGATCCAGCCGGTAAGTTGGTGTAAGCGGTGCAGGGTGCCCATGAATGATTGCGCAGGTGTAAATCAAATATACGAAACGTTTCGTAGTTTGACCGTTGTTGCCGCTGGCTGTTTGAGTTTGCAACCCCGACACAAAAAAATCCCGAACACTGGCCGAGCCAGCATTCGGGATTCCCGATAACATCTATTCAAGGTCGAAGTGACCTTCATAGATGGCAGCAAGATCCGCTACGGATTCTGATCAGCAGGGGTCAGGTTCGGATTCGCATCCAGTTCCCGCTGCGGGATCTTAAAGACCCAGTCCGGGTTCTCGGAGGGCTTAGCAACGATATAGGCATCCTGGTAGAGCGTTTGGGAAGCACCCGATCCGCCGTTGGCGGAGTGATCGATGCCTTCATCCCAACGGATCTTATCCTGGAAGAGGAAGCCTTCGCCCCACAGCTCGACACCACGCTGGAACTTGATGTGCTCCATCAGGCTCTCCTGGTCGTCGTACTGGGTCACGTCGTAGGCGCTGTCGCGTTCCTCGCCGAGGGGACGGAGTGCTTCCTGAGCCGCTTCGATGTTTCCCAACATAGCCTCTGCTTCGGCTTCGATCAGGTACATCTCCGACGCGCGCATGTAAATGATGTCGTCGGGCTCGATCGTTCCCGGCTGCTGCTGACGCAGCTTGACGTGCATATACGGGTGCGTGTTGTGCGCGGAGGTCCACCCCCATACAGCGGTCAGGCTGTCAATGGCGGCCTGCCACTCCTCCTCCGTTTCGTACTCGTCGCCGTCGTAGTTCTCCCAGCCGCCTTCACCATTTGCGGCGGACAGGTTGGAATTGGGCGCGTCGATCAGGAACATGTCCTTACGGTAGTCAGTATCCGGAATGGCGTCGATCAGGCGGCGGTCGGCGATCTTCGGATTGTTCCGGTTCTGGCTGCCGTTGAACGTATTCGAGGCGAGGTAGAAGTAAGAACGGAAGAAGGTGGTTTCCGTAGTGATCACGTTGCTGCCCCAGATCACCTCGGGTAGACTGATGCTGTTAAATCCGGCCTTCCAGTCGGATTCGCCCATAATACTATATCCATCGCGGGCCTGCACGGCCGATTCGGCAGCCAATTCCCAGTTGCCGGTAGCCAGGGCCATCCGGGCCTGTAGGCCATAGGCCACGTTGATATTCAGGTCAACTTTTGTAGCCCGTGAGGAAGCCTCCTCGAAGTTGGTAATGGCCGCTGCAAAGTCCGAAGCAATCTGATCGTACACCTCCTGCACCGTCGAGCGGGGCGCGCTGGTGAAGGGGGCTTCGGTGGCGTAGAGCAGCGGCACCCCGGGGTCGGAAGAAGGATTACCGATCAGGTAGCCCTTGGCGAAGTGCTGCACCAGCGACATGTAAGCGTAGCCGCGGTAGGTGTAAGCCTGCCCGACGATCTCGCGCAGCTCCGGCGTCATGGGCAGATCGCCTTCCTCGACGCGATTGATGATGGAGTTGGCGTTCGCGATCAGGTTATAGCGGTGGTACCATAGAACCTCTACCGTCAGGTTGGTTTCCTGGGTGTGGTTGTTCCACTGGGCACCGTCACGCCAGCCTAAGTTATTGGCGTTGGCGCTGTGGATCAGGCCGCCGCCCAGGTTATCGCCCATCGGCACCCACCAGTGCTCGTTGGCCCGGTTGGTGCTGGCAACGGCGGAGCCGCCCGGGAGGATGGTCTGTGATTGTGAGTACAGAGACCGGTGCATCCCGGCGATAATGAGGGACATATTAGCCTCCGTAGCCAGGGCGTCACTGGCCGATATCGCATCGGTGGGGGTAGTATTTAAAAAATCTTCTTCGCAGGATACCGTTAGCAAGGCAACGGCAATCAGCGCGTATTTTATATGATGGACCATGAGATATGGTTTTAGAAGTTAGTATTGAGACCGAAGGTGATCAGTCGCGAGGGGTTGAAGTCGTTACCTGAGGGAGTACCGGACAGGTTATACTGAGGATTCAGTCCGTCCCGTTTGGTCGCCAGGTAAAGGTTTTCCCCGGTAACCGACAGCTTCAGGCTCTCCAATCCGATGTTGTCGAGGAAGCGGCTGTCAAAGGTGTAGCTCAGGTTAACATTGCGTAGGGACAGGAAGGAAGCATCGGTCAGGAAACGGGTAGACTGCGTTTGTACGAGGTCAGGGTTACCGTTTTCCATGCGGGGGACGTCGGTGATATCTCCCGGCTGTTGCCAGGCATTGACGATGTCGGGGTGCAGCGAGCTGCCGTAGTCACCACTGTGCATCATGTTGGCGTAACCGTAGTCCAGTACTTCACCGCCAATTCCGTAAGTGAACAGGAAGTTGAAGGAGAAGCCCCGGTAGAAGAAGTTGTTAGATACCGATCCCAGCATGTCGGGAATGGAGTTGGTGCCGGTGTAGGCCCGCTCCGTCGCCTGCCAGTCGTTGGTCAGTTCGGGCGTTCCGTCCTCCTCGAATTGCTGGACGCTGTTTCCATCCTCGTCGAACTCGTATACGTAGAACAACTGATCACCGTTCTCAGGGTCTACGCCCGCGGTATGCAGGATGTAGTAGTCGTAGCGCGAACGGCCTTCCGCCCAGCGCTTCGAACCGTCGATGACCGGGTCGGGTAGACTGGTGATCTTGTTGGTGAAGGTCGAGGCGGTCAGGCGCATGCTCCAGCGGAAGTCCCGGCTGGTGATGAGGTTGCCAGTCAGCCCCAGCTCCACACCGGAGTTGTACATGTCGCCGATGTTGGAGGGGAAGGCGTTGTGTCCGTTACTCAGCGCGATAGGCAGCTGGTAGAGCAGGTCGGAGGAGTTCCGCTTGTAGTATTCGATGGAACCGTCGAGGAAGTTGTTGAACAGGGAGAATTCCAGCGCTACGTCGAAGCTTTCGATCGTTTCCCATTGTAGGTCGGCGTTACCGATATCCGACCACCAGATGGCGGGGCCACCAGCGTTGGAGGTCAGGCTGTAGCGTGGCTGCGAGAGGTAAAAGTCCAGCAGATCGTCGTTTCCGACTTCACCGTAGGAAGCCCGCAGTTTGAGGCGATCGATCCAGGGGATGTTCTCGATGAAGGGCTCCTGCCCCAGCTGCCAGGAAGCACCGGCGGAGTAGAACGTACCCCAGCGAGACTCCTCGCTGAATACCGAGGAACCGTCGCGGCGCGCCGAAAGGCTCAGGAAGTACTTACGGTCGAAATTGTAATTGAGCCGCGCGAAGTAGCCCTCGATTCGTTTGTCGGAAGTGTAACCACCGACGCTCACGGGGGTGGCAAAGTTGGCAAACTCATAGATGCCTTCGGCGGTCTGGTCAATGGCCAGCGCGTCGTTCTGGGTGAAGTTGCGGTCGAAGCTTTCGTGCCCCAGCGTAATGTCGAAGTTATGTACGTCGCTCAGACTCTTCGTGTAATTAAGCAACTGGTTGAAGTTCTCCACCTGCCTTCTGAAACGTGTCTCGCTATAGCGTCCCGTGGGCTGTGCGTCGCCGATGATGTTGTTCTCGTACTCCTTTTCCAGGCCTTCCTGTAGGTCACGACCGTAGTTCAGGCGTACGCTCAAGCCTTCGAAGAGCTGCACGTCGGCGTAGAAGCGGAAGCCGTAGAGGTTGTCGCGGTCTTGCTCGTTGTTGAGGAGCAGTTCCTGCAGGGCGTGCCGGCCCTGGTTAATGGGGCGCGAACCGATGCCGTACTCGGAGTACCCCTCCCCGTTGTCGAAGATGGGGTTACCGGCCTGGTTCAGCACCAGGTTACCTTCGCGGTCGTTCACGTACACCGGGTAGATCGAGCCGATGTTTTTGGCGAATCCGAAGGGGTTGACGATACTTCCCTCGCCGGCCGAACTCGGACCCCGGGAATTCGAGATGGTCACGTTGGCACTACCGCCCATACTTAGCCAGTTGGTGGCGTCGAAGTCGGCATTCACGCGGCTGGTCAGGCGGTCGTACTCGGTGGTTCTTACGTAGCCCCCTTCCTCGAGGTAGGAGGTAGAGAAATACACCTGGTGATCCTCTCCGCCGGTAGACAGGTTGACGTTGTAGTTGGTCCGGGTGGCGCTCTGCTCCATCACGTCGTACCAGTCAAGGCTCTGGTAGATAACGTTCGCATTGGGATTCAACTGGCCGTCCGTACCTACGATCTGGTCGTTGGGTACGTCGAAGGGGTTATACCCCAGGCTGGTGAAAATATTGGCGGAGGCAATTTCCGGATCGCCATCCGCGGCACCGGAATTCAGCAGGGCCTGCCACATCGATTCGTAGTACTGCCCAGGTGTGACCTCGTCGTAGAGGGGAACGGCCCGCGAAACGAACCCGTGCTGGACGGATGCCGAGACGTTGGTGCCGGCGGCCGAACCTCGCTTCGTGGTGATGAGCACGACGCCGTTAGCGGCGCGCGATCCGTAGAGGGAGGTAGAGGAAGCGTCCTTCAGAATCGTCAGCGACTCGATGTCCTGCTGACTGATGCTGCTCAGATCCCCTTCGAACTGGATACCGTCGACAATGTAAAGCGGATCGGTATCGCCGTTCAGCGTACCGACACCCCGGATGATGATGTTCGGCGAGGAGCCGGGCTGTCCGGATGGTGAGGTAAACTGCACACCGGTCGCGTTACCTTCGATGGCGGCGATCGGGCTGGTCACGTTACGCGTTTCCAGTTCGGCCGCGCCCACCACGTCCGCCGAACCCGAAAAGGCCTCCTTAGTCGTGATCCCGTAAGCCGTTACAATGACTTCATCCAACAACTCCGACGAGGGTTCCATGGTGACGTCCACCACGGTTTGCCCGTCAATATCGACCTGCCGGGCGCCAAAGCCGGTGTAGCTGAATAAAAGCGTGTTGTACTCGTCGGGAACGGAAAGACTGTAGTTACCGTCGATGTCCGTCACGGTACCGGTGTTGCTGCCTTCGACCAGGATGCTGACCCCGATCAGGCTCTCGCCCTCTCCGTCAGTCACGGTCCCGCTGACGGTCCGTTGGGCCACAGCGATACCCATAACGAAGAGCGTTAGCCCTAACGCAAGTAGAAATCGTCTCATGAATTAATTAGTTTAGTTGATTAGGTTGCTAGTAAGCGGGCAAATCTACGCAATTGTCGTGTTACAATTCAACAAAACGCCATTTTTCGTATGGCTCCAAATGCCTTATAATCCGCTTTATATGGGCTTCATCCCTCAAAATTCTTAGCTTTATAAAGTAAATAATTAATGGGCCAAATTAAATTTTGAACCTGGGAACGGCTTTCTACCCGCTTAATTGGTTTCTTCCCGATTGTCTAATTTCGGTCATGAAACTTCACACGCGGGGAAATCAGGGCATTATCGGGCCGCATTCCGCCTGATTATCAGCTTCGTGACGCACGCTCCGGTCTAGGCAAAAATCATCCGCCCGCTGAGTTTTCGTGCAACCGGAAATGGCACGAACAGGGCAACCACCTTGAAGTCCCTTAGCCTACTTTTATAGCCGCTCCATTGACCATAGTTCCAGCACCCTAGCCAGAAAGCTGTTGCCGCGGACGGGGCGGTCGTACACCGCTTCGACCGGGAGGGCCTCCAGATTCCTTTCCCGCACCGGACGCTGGCGATAAAAAACGGGACGGCCGCCGCCGGGCACCAGTAAACGGGCACCGGGCAAGTCACTCATACACCGCCCGCAACTGCCGCAACATCTCCGCGTAAGCCGGACCACCCTGCTCCCCCACCTCACCCCACCGGGCCTCGATGTGGATATTGCCGGTATAGCCTTCCTCCTTCAGCGCCCGCAGGTAGGGGGTGAAGTCATCGCCCGCCACGCCGGGCGGCGCCCGGCGCTTTCGCTCGGCGATTTCGCTGTACACGGCGTATGGACCCACCCCCCGGATATCCGATGCCGGCTCGCGGTTCATGAGCATGTGGTAGATATCCACGCAGAGGCGGAAGTTGGGGTGGTCGACGGCGCGGACCACCTCCAGCGCCTCCCGCAGGGTGGTGATGAAGTTACACTCGGTGGTATTCAGGTTTTCCAGCGCCAGGAGGATGCCGTAGCGTTCGGCTACTTCCGCTACGCGCTTGCCCATGTAGATAAACTGTGCGGTAGCCTCCACGCGGCTGAACCCGTCGGGCAATGAACGGGATCCGCAACTCCCCCAGGTGATCAGGGTAAGGCCCGCTACCTGCGCTCGCCGCAATACCGTGTCCACGTACCCGATGACGGCGGCTTCGTCCACGTCCGGACCGACGACCTTCAGCTCGCCCGGAATGAACAGGTTGGTGGCGTAAAGCGGTACGTTCAGCGCCCGGATGCCCGGAAGCAGGGCCTCGAATTCGGCCTCGGAGACATTACGCGGCGAGAGTAAGCGCTGGGTGCTCGAGGTCAGGAAACCGTAGCCCGCGGCGGTGATGACCGCGTCGTTTTCCAGCGAATCCTGCACGATCCCGATGGCCGGGATGGTGGGCGTATTTTGGGCAGTCAGGAACGGGGAAAGCAGGATAATAGTCAGGGTAAGGCAGATCGACTTCATGCCAAAAGGTAGCAAAAAAGCCAGTAGTTCAATCCCTCAGTTCCCGCGAAACTCCGCGAAGTGCCAGAGCACCCCAGAGGGATCGAGCATATCGAGCTCCCGTCCCCAGTCGTGCCGCTTGACGTCGGAAAAGCGAACGCCGGGAAAAGCCGTGGGCAGGTCCTTTCCCATCAGCTCGCCGTAGCAGTCGTCGAAGTTCTCCACCTGTAGCAGCAGCATGCTGTTGTCCACCCAGCTCTTCTCGTAATAGTCCTGCAGATAAAAGCCAATGATCCGGCTCACTTTAAAGTAGCTCATTTTCGGGTCGATAACGACCTCATCGAAACCCATCGCCCGGTAGAAGCGACGGGATTCGCTAAAATCTTTCGCCCCGATAAACGCGCGAATCGATTTGGAAAGACATTGCATGGCGGTTCCGTTTGCTGGCTCACTAACGCAGCAGGATCCTCCCTTTCGTATACGCCGGCCGGCAAAGTCTGCCCATTTTACGGACGTCCCACCAAGACAATGCCAGAATCAGAACACGATCTCAAACCGCTCGTGGGTAACGCGAATAAGGTCCAATCCCCCCCCTTCAAAAAGCAGCCGTGCGGAGTAGCGGTCCTGCAGACCGTCGGAAGCCGGTTCGAAAAATACGAAGGCCCACTCGGCGTAGTCCGCCATCACCGGATCGTAAGCGCGGGCTAGCGGCTTGTCCGGTAACACCAATTCGTACCCGGCATAATCGGACAGCTGGAAGAGTGCGGCCAATTTTTCCGGTAGCCCGCTAATCGAATCGCCCACGGCGATGGCATCCCCTGCCGGTACCTGCGCCGGCCAGCGGGCCACGGAATCCGGCAGAGCGCCACCCCCGTAGATCTTCGCGATGGTATCGCGCCCGAGTTCGAGCAGGGCGCGGTCCGTGACGCCCGAAGTAGACTGTATGGTCAAGGCATCGTACAGATGCAGCTCACTTCCCAGGGATTCCGGTTCCCGCGCGGGCAACCGCCCGACCACCGCCACCCGGTCGAATCCCTTTTCCACACCCAATGCCTGTAACTGCGCGTACACCTCTTCGGCACCGCTGCCTATCCGCAGCGTCCACCTGGCCCCCTTCTCGATCTCCGTAGTAACCGGCCCGGCTGACGGATCTTTCGGCAGGCAGGAAGAAGCAAGGCACAGGAGTAGAAGCAGTATCAGGTATCTGATCATGTGTCGGAAGCGTTTGGGTCGACAGACGTTCTGACCGCGCTAATCGTTTGTGTGCACCCCAGCTTTCCCTTCCCGGCCGGTCCGCCCGAACGCCAGCACCCCGTCGTCAACTTTACCGAAGCGGGTCACCAGGGCATCCATCACGTAATTCTGGTACAGACGCCACGGTCGCCGAGCCCCCTGCTTGGGCAGGATGTCTTTCGCGCGCTGGATGTAGCCGGCGCTGACAATGATGACATCGTGGATTTCGTATGGCATAAACATGATCGGGGCGGCGGAGCGCAGGTATAAAGAGAAAAAGGAAGCGCGGTGGACTTGCTTCGATCCGGACCCCGGCCAGGTCCTCATACAAAAAAGAAGCCCCCCGTCGGTAGACGGAGGGCTGAAACAGATGACTGAAATGCGTAATTAGTTCCTGCGGAATTTCCGGGACACGTGTCCGCCGAAGCCGTCGTGCAGGTTGAGGATGTACAGACCGTCGGGAACGGTAGTAAGGTCGATCCGCGTCGGTCCGGACACCGTCCGGTCCCGCTGCAGCAGGCGCCGTCCGGTGGCGTCGTAGATCGTCACGGTGTAGCGGCCGTCGGGAACGCCATCGAGGTACAGCTCGGAGTTTGCCGGGTTCGGATACAGGACGAGCGCCTGCAGGTCTTCCCCGATGGGGGCCTGGCCCGCAGCAGCGGCCGGAGCGGCGGCGTTGAGATTAGCACCGGCGACCGGTACGAGTTCCCACTGCGCCCGGCCATCGGTAGCGGAGGCGTAGCCGGCGGTGTTATCGGTGTTGTTGTACAGATTTCCCCGGTCGCCGATACGGCATTCGAAACGGTAGCGGTTATTGCCGAGGGGCACGGCCCGCCATTCCTTGTCGTCGCCGGTATCGGGGGCGGTGCCGGTATTGCAGAATACGACGCCGTTGGGATCGGAGTCGATGACGCCGCGGCCTTCGAAGACATTGTCGATGTTGTAGAAACCGTTGTCGGTCGGCACCAGCCGCCACTGCTTATCCTGCCCGACGTTCCCCTGCCCGCAGATAACGGGGGTACCGTCGGAATCGAGGTACAGGCCCGTCGCCACGTTGCGGAACAGGAAGACCTGGTTGTCGAGATTCGCCGGACCGGAGGCCACCACGTCCACGTCGGTAAGCGCCTGGTTAGCTAATCGACTGTCATAACCACCGCCCCGGGGAGCCAGCAGCACCTGGTACTGGTAGGCATTGTCGGCCAGGGGCACGTCGGCCGGTACGTTCACTAACAGGTTCAGGTTGCGGGTACCGGCGGTCACGGCCTGCCGTACTTCGCGGTAGACGGTATAGGGGTCGCTGTCCAGCTGGAAGTACACGACGATGTCCTGGTTGCCGGTGGCCGTATAATTGACGGTGAGGGTATTATCCGCGTTCCGGATCGCGTCATCGCTGGCGGCTACCGTGTTGATGGCCGCGCCACCGCCACCGCCACCGCTTCCGCCGTTGCAGTTACCGGCTACTCCCGCACCGGGGTTCAGGGGCGGATAGCCGTAGGAGGAGCGGTTGGGCTGCGACTGGATAGCGCCGCGTACGCCGTTATAGGCCGCCTTCGGAGCGTAAAAGCTGTTGTCGAAGATCAGGGGATCGCGGCAGGGCCCGAACACCCCGCTGTTGGACAGCGTGATCCAACTCACCTCGTCGTGCTGCCCCCACAGGAGGAGTTCCCGGCAGTTGGGCTCGCCGTAGGCCATGCGGACGAACTCGTAGTAGGCGGGCTCCAAAGAAGCCTCGGAACGGTCGCCGTTGCAGATGCGAATATCCAGTTCGGTGACGGCGACCTCCAGGCCGGCGTTGTCCAGGTCCTGCATGCTCGTCCGTACCGCATTGATGAATCCTTCATTAACCGCTCCCTGCGCGGTAATCATCTGCGCGGCGATGAAGTGACTCTGGAAGCCGATCCCGTCAATGGGCGCGCCGCAATTTTTGAGTTCGGCAAAACGGGTTCGCATAAAGCCGTTCTTGGACGTCGGGCTGGCGTTGAAGGTCTCGATCGAGTAGTCATTGTAAAACAGCCGGGCGTTCGGCTGGGCTTCCCGGGCCCACACGAAGAGCATCCGGAAGTAGTTCTCGTAGGTCGCCGGTCCGTAAGTGGTGGAGCTGCCGTTGCCCGCCTGCCGGTACCAGGTGCCGGTGCGCCAGCGGGCCGTAGCTTCGTCGGAGATCGCCTCGTTGAGGACGTCCCACTCGTCGATGCCGTTCCCACATACCTGGCCCAGGGCGAGGATGTACTTGCGGGAGAAATCGAAGACCTGCTGGGCGGTCCAGTTCGGGGCGTTGTTGTTGAGCCAGGTGGGTGCCTGGCTGTACCAGATCATGGCGTGGCCCCGTTTGCGGAAGCCGCTGAAGCTCGCCCCGTTCAGGAAGCGATCGATCTGGCCGGTGCGCAGCGTATTCCGCAGCTGGGCCACGGAGAGATTATGAATGTTGCCCGGCTCCGAGGCGGGGAGCACGGCGTTCATCTTCATGTAGTTTTCCAGCGTAACGACGTTGTACTCCGTCCGTAGGTTGGTAATGGCGCGGCCGCCCTCGTACCCGCCGGGGTTATCGAGCAGGGCATTGCTGATGATGTTTCCGATGAACACTTGTTTGGGTCCGGCCCAGTCGCGAAGTCCGTCCTGGGCGGAGGAGACGAGCGGAGCGAAGAGGGCACAAGCCAGGAGGGCCGCCAGGAGGCGGTTGCGTAAAAATACTTGCATGACGGGTTGGTTTAGGTGAAAAGACCGTTACATCGGTCCGTTTACGGGTTTGAATTTTAGGTATTTTACACTTCAGCCAGACGAACATAAATTGCATATCGACTTCCATGCACAGTAAACATACCGACTAACAATCGATTGCGCAACATTATATTCTACATTATAGAAAGAAATATGTAGACGGCATGCTGGTGGTAAAAGGGATACTCCCTCCCCTACTCCTTCACTCGAAATCCGTCTCCCTCGAGCACCTCGGTCCGGGCCGCGTGCTTCCCGACCTCGGCGAGGTCGAACCAGGCGTCCCGCAGTTCCTTCCTCGAGAACAACTCCAGCTGATCGCCGCAGTGGGGCGAGTCCGGCTGGGTGGCATTGCCGTAGGAAAGCAGCACCCTGGCGCGGGCGGAAGTGCACAAGCATTGCACGCCAAGCAGGTAGGTTTTCATAGTGTATGCGCTTTGCCGGAGGCAGCAGGGTGAGTGAATCCCCGCTTATTAAATTAGGCCATTTCCACCAGTTAGCCTTTTTCCGGCTGGATTTTGCCGCATCGCTATCCGGAAACCCGCTCGGTGAACTCCGCGAAACGGGCGTCCCCTGCGTAGGTCGTCTTGAGCCAATCCGCGAATTCCGGCAGCGTCTCCGGACGCCGCTGAAGCACGGCACTCAGGAAGGCTAAGAAATCCGCGTCGCCTAGCTGCCGGTGCAAGTCATACAGGATGACGGGCCCCACCCCGTATAGCATTTGGGTGGCGGATCCGGGGGAAGCGTAGCGTTCTTCACCAGTGATAATAAGACCGGCCCAGTGCAATTGCTCCCGGACACCTTCGATCAATTCCCGGAAGGCCGATTCGCCATGCACCTCCCTGTAAAACAGATAGCTGCTATACTGCGCGAAGGACTCGTTCAGGAAGCCATTGGGCCCCGCGTTATCCCCAGCCCCGAAGTTCCACCAGAAGTGCGCCATCTCGTGGGCGAAGGCGTACTCCAGCGATCGCCGGCGGGCTACGTAGCCCAGCCGGAAGGCCGATTCTTCCGTCGCGTAACTGGTCAGCGAAGTTGGTTGGCGAATGTCCGTCGGGCAGACATAGACCGTAGCCGGATCGACGGGATGCTCCGGAAATAATTCCCCGTAAAAGGCCCCCACCGCCTCACCCAGCACCCGGAGGCTATCGAGATCGGCCGTCGTCAGCGAATCGACGAAATTCACCACCCGGATATCCTTCAAGGATACATCTTCCACTACCCGACTCAAAAACAGGCTAGCTATCGTAGTGGGCTTGCTCGATTCCACCGTGGTAGACCGATCCGTGACCGTCCTTTCACCAAGCCCATAGAAAGAAAATGCTTCCGGCCCCACGTACTCCACCGCGTAGGTAAAGGGACGCTCGTAGCGCTCACCCTGCACGTCCGGCAGCCAGTGGTGCTGGTGGGAGACCTCCAGATAGCCACTTTCCGGTAGCGAGATCAGCGCCGTTTCGGGCACGACGTACTGCAGATGCAGGGGATTACTGAATTTAGTCTGGTAATGTACATCCCGCTCATCCTTACCGACCACTTCGACCCCGTCCCCCCCGGCAATTCGGATACCCCGCCCGAGCGTGAAGGTGATGCTGTCGGCAGGGAAGTTTTCTAGCCACCAGGTGAGGTCGATGGTTACATCCGTTCCATTGGGAGACATGTCAATAGTCGTTGCGTAGTGCATGGTCGAGGTCGGCGTAGCTTGTGGACCTTCGCACCCAGCCAGATAAAAATGTAGCAGAAGTACGAATGGCAGGTACCTGATGATTCGCATACAATCGCACCTCGTTATTCTGACCATATTGCCCCCCTTACCGCCGGTTAGCATGCCGCTTCGCCGCAATCATCTTAGCGGTGCTTCGCTCCTCAAACCTTTCCACGATGGCGATCTCCTCCGCATCGAGCTTCAGGACCTTGCTGTACGACGCGATCCCGCCGTAAACCACGTCCGCGTAATACGCATCGCTGTAGTTGATGGATTTATAGATGATATAGTCCCAATCCCTCCGTGCGACCTCCTCCACGTCAATCAGGCGATCATCAAATTTGACCCGCCAGGTCTTCGGTTCGAAAAGGCGGTCGGGCACGCTCGCGGATCCCAGTGCGGACAAGATCCTTTCAATGAGCAACTCCTTAATGGCCGCCCGCGTCTGCCCGCTGAATCTTTTCGTTACCACCCACGACCGGTCTTCCCGCTGGTCTAATTCAAAAAAGGCCCGTACATCCGTTACCAGGCTGTCGTACGTTCCGCTTCTCGGCATTTTCCTTTTTTGATCCACCAGCGAGCTGATAACCTGCCGGTCGCTGCCTTCCCTTAAAGCCTCCACGAAGCGATGTAGTAATTCCGGTTCTCCGTCTAGCATAGCGGGGTGGCTTTGGTTTGGTGCTTCCCTCTTTATCGCTCGCATTACGCCCTGCGCGGTTGCAAAATACAGGGTGCCGTCGGAAACGGGAATGGCACGGTCTAGCTAATAGCATGGACGGGAGCGGGATAAAGCGGTTTAGCAATAGCCGTCCCATTACACAAGCTTCATATGGCGGCGGAGCGCAGGTAATCAGCCAATCGCGAACTGCATGCTTCGGATGACGACAGCCATAATAAGCCAAAGCGAATCAACGCGCCGATTCGTCGCCAAAGCGCCGGGTACCCTGGATCGCTTATGCCGCCGCCCTTCTTCCTGCGGTGCATCGTTCTGCGGCCTTCGCCACGGAAATGCGCTAAACCCAGTGCAACCGAAGTCAGGAAAACTGCCAGTTCACCCGCGCTATGACGAAGGCCGGGCGCAAGGGGTACAGCACCCGGGAATTTTCAAACCCGGTCGTCACCGTTCGCGTCACGTCCCGGCGGTTCGCGAGATTGTATCCTTTTAGCCCTATTCCGACTCTGGGGGAGATTTGGTAGTAGGAGTCCAGGGAGAGCAGCAAAGCATTGTCCGTGGCCAGGTCAGTTGACCACCGTAAGTAGTGACTGCTGGGGGCAACGTACCACTTCTCGGTCGTACCCAGTACCAGTTCCGTTCCACAGTCCTGGCTGGAGGTAGCGCCCGTGAACCGATTGGTGTCGTTCTCGTATTCGCTTCTGGCCAGGCTCAGCGAGTAGCTTCCGTGAAATTGGACGACCGGAGAAAGCCGCGTATCGAACCTCGCCTGGATGCTATTCAGATACAGTCGATTCGTGCCGGATCCACCGTTAAACGTGGCAGGGTTGGAAACCGAATAATTCCGATAGTCGAGGCGTACGTTTCCCCGTAGAAACGCCAGGTATTTATCCACGCTCACGTAGCTGGTAACCGACAGGGGCCTGCCCCCGTCACTCAGGCGGATAAGACTCAGCAAGGTATCCCGCGTTATATTTTGCACCACCGCATTGTGGGTTTGGACCACCTGGCTCCCCCAACTTATATTGAGCTGCCGGAATAGATTGGCGTAGGTGAACCGCAGTTCCCCCATCGTTTGCCGTTGCAGCGTCGTTTCGGGCAGTCCCTTGAAAACGGTTTCGTAGTCGCGGAGGTAGGTTTGACCGGAAAAATTATCCAACTCCGGTAAACTCCGCGATTCCCTTCCGTTGAGCTGCACCTTGAATCTGGGAGTAAGATTGTATTCCAGCGATATCGAAGACTGCACGGCCAACAGATTGGTATCCACCCGCATTTCCGTCGCGCTTCCTTCCGATCGGTTGTTTAAATAAGACAGGTCTATATCCCCACTGACGCGTCCTTTCTTGAATGTGCGATCCAGCGACACGCCGTAGTAAGGGGCAAGCAGACCCAGCTTTAATTCGTCCCCGTTACGGTCGATGGCGATCAATTCCTCCGACCCGGAAGGGTGGAGCGTAGCTCGCTGGCGGGAAGTTTGTTGCCGCACCCCGACGGCGTTAACCATATTCATCTTACCCACCCGTTGCATCCACTCCGCCGACACCCGGCCACCCCGCAAAACCAGGTCGTTGTCCTGCACGAGTTCCCCGCTGTCAAAACGTTGCCGGTAGCGCTCCGACGCATAGCGGGCCGACTGCGGATTGGTCGTATGGGAAAGCTCCAAATGGATGCGAAAAGCGTTCCGTGGCGTCAGCCGCCGTACGAACGAAGCGTTCAGCAACCCGGTAAAGGGCTTACTGGCAACGTCGGTAAGCAGGCTATCCCGGACGTCATCCACTTCGGCAAACAGGTCCACGCCGGATTGGAGATAAGTCGCCGAAGTAAGCGCGGTAATATCTAGCCGGCTGTTGTCGCCGAAGTAAATACGATTCTCTGACTCCAGGTAAAAACGACGGTTCAGCGATAGAAAATCGGTAGTCTGCCGTTCCCGGACTTCCGTATCGCCCACAACCTGCGTGCCGAGCAAGGAAGTCGCCACCGTTTCCCGGGCCCGGTCGAGACTGAACAGCGTTCGGCTGCGGTATTTGTTTTTGCGCTGCGACAGCAGAGAGCCGGCAGTGGAGATCAACGAGTTGTCCAGGTAATGCTCGGGTTCTACCTCTGCGGGAAAATCAGGCGTACCTGAACTCAGCAAACTGGGCAGGCGGGTAGGGTCATATCCGATCCCTCCCCTCCCGGTCTTGATGCTGAGGTCGTCCGCGGTACTGCCCGGCAGGCCGATCGTGTTTTGCTGGGCGAAGAAAACGGAACTCCGTTTTCGCCCGATATGAAATAGGTTTAAATCACTTTCTGTGGTGCCCTGCGTTCCCACGCCGGCTTCGGCGTGGCCGAAAACGGTCGCCTGGAGGCCGTCCCGAAGTTCCACGTTCAGGACCAGTTCTTCCTCCCCACTTAGGTCCCCGACCAGGTCGTCGTCCGTATAATTATTGATGACGCCTACCCGCTGCACCGGTTGCGCGCCCATATTCCGGCTCAGCAGGCTGTAGTTGGTCCCGAACACGTCCTGCCCCTCTACCAGGATGCGGTCGATCGGTTCGCCGTCGACCGTTATGGAGCCGTCCGCGTCGACTTCCACGCCGGGAAGTTGCTGCAGCAAGTCCTCCAGTCGGTTTTCGGTACCGGAGCGGTAAGCATCTACGTCGTAGGTCAAGGTATCTCCCCGGCGAATGGCGGGCAGCGCTTTGGCGGAGACGCTGACTGAATCCAGGCTAAGGGGGCGCGCTGCCAGGACGTACCGGTGATCGGCGGGCAATTCATCCATGGGGTAGACGAGCGTGGCGTAACCAAACGACCGTACGGAAAGGCTCGTGGCCCGATCGCCGGGCTCGCCGCTGAGGAGCACTACCGGGTAGGGGAATACCCCCCTTTCATCGGAACTTTCGTAAGCCAGGATCTTGCCGCCCTGGTAGATGATCACCTGAGCGTAGGGAATGGGTAGGCCACCTTCGTCAATAACCAATCCGGTCGCTGCGGATTGTCCGAAAGCGGCTACCGTTGTCATGAGCAGGAAGCCGATGATACCTGACAATTGGGTCAGTACCTTACTGTACCTTGTGGTGAGCGTCACTTTACTCGGTCAGTTCGAAATAACTCGGCGTCTTATTATCCAGCTTTACCGTGATGCCGGGCATACTCGCCCATTTAGCCCACTTGTCCGCAATGACCTTCGCTCGGGTGGTATAGAACTTGTCGAAGGAAACGTTTTTGCCCTTGGCCGGGGGCAGTTGCCATTCATCGTCCGTAGCGGTAATTTGCTCGATTCCCAGCGCTTTAAATTTTATCATACCGGTATCGTCGCTGGCTTCCAGAATAAGGCCGGGCAGTTGGCCCAGTTTCCAGGGGCCGAAGGGCAGCGGTAACTCGGGCGTGAACCAGGCAACGTAGGTCCGGCCACGAAACGTAACGCTGGCTGACGTACAGGCATAGCCGGCCACGTCTTTGGTTTCTTCACCGATCGTCCAATTCAGGTCAGGCAGGGGTTCCGTGACGATGAAGGACTGATCGGTCACCAACTCCCGCGAGGTCAGGGTACGTTGGCTTACGTCGGTATGGAAAGCAAATCCGATGGGATCGTAATAACGAAGTTTAACCCTTTCTTCTAATTCACTTACAACCGTTTGCCCGCCGGTAGTATCCTGGACGTACCGATAGGTGGCCATCCGCTCGTCTGCTATTAGGTCGGCGTAGTTGATTTCGGCAAAAAAGGAATGGTCGCCTTCTTCCACATTCCGGTTAACGATTTGTTGGTAGCTTACTTTGAGGGTGTTTTTTTTGGCGACCACCAGGCTACTCAACCCGACGAGGAGCAGGGTTAATAGGAGTTTATTCATCGTGGCTATGGGTAATTTCGGTTAATTGGACTCAGCATTAGGTACTATACCTGCTGCCTCGCTACCATATGGGAATAAATAAGCAGGATAAATTACAAAGGGGAAGTGGAGATCATACTCCAACTTCCCCCCGGTATCACATTAACCTGTAATCTTAAAGCATGGCTTTAATCTTCCGCCAGGCTCCTTTGCAGGTTCTAGCTGTAGCACTGATGGTACCCCCGATACCACCAGGAGTCGCTTCCACCGTGATGGTGCAGCTTCCAACCTCCTGCACTACCTCAACATTGGTGATGCTGCCGTCGGAGGGAAGATCGGCCAGAATGAATTGTACGAGCGCATCCGTATCTACCGACACGTCACTTACAACTTGAACCTGCGGGTCTGTTCCATCAACAACACCACTAGTATTACCTACGGCGAAAAGGGAGGACACACCTAAAATGCATACGAGTACCAATAATGAATTTCTCATTAATCGAGGAATATTCGATTTCTTCCGCAATGTGCTAAGGGGCGAAGAAGACGACCCCACCAAAATTACACTATCGACTGGGCCCGGTGTTAAAACTGTTCTTCTGATTATATAAATATATATCCGGCATTCGATGCGCGCAATAGGCGCCGACGCGATAGCTTTGCTTTTGGTTAGGGCATCCCCGACGGACTAAGGATATGCTGGGTTCTTTGCGGCAAACCGTGCATTCTTTAACTTTTGGGACAGTGAAATAGGTAGGCGTTGGCTGGGTACGTGGTTCGAGTGGTCAGGATAGCATCGCCCAACTACGCACGTCGCGAAGCATCTCCGCCATACCGCAATGCACCCGGTGAAGCGTAAAACAGCGTGCCCGGCATGCGAGACACGCTGTTTTAATCCATCACGGGAAGCTTTAAGGGCTACTTAGGTTGGGATTGAAATCCTCAAACATGCCGCTCGGATTCCCCTTCCAGGCCCATACGTGGAGTGCGGAATCCGCAAAGGGCCGAGCAAAGGGATGATAATGGATCGCACCGGCAAACATCGGCGGGGTCTTACCGACGTGGAGGTACTCGATCGCCACCAGTTTATAGCTGCCGTTGTTTTTCATCTCTTAGACCAGCACCTCGGGCTCCAGGGATACGCAATCCTTGGTATCGACAAAGCCGTCGGGTCGGCCAGGGCAGCTTCGGGGTCGAGGTACGGTAGGGTGGCCTGACGTACCGCGGCCACCGCTTTGTTAAGGTGGCTTTTGTTCGCCTTGCCTTCGAGCTTCCCTGCCTCAGGCGCTGGCGTGGTGAGACCGGTATCCTTGGTACAGGCGGTAAGCACCATGAGTACCCCAAGGAGTAGGGCGAGAGAAATTCACGTGCAGTTCTACATAGTAGGTAATTGAAAGAGCGTGCCGCAATGTATCCGCACTCTACCCGACCACGAATTATTATATTTTTACGTATAGACCTAAAACCGCATAGTGGTTGGCTAGTAATATACATTCCGGCAAATGTGGTATACCGGCGGGGCGGATCGCGCAAGCATATGTTGCGATTAGCCAGATCTGAACGGTGCAATGCCCGGCGTCATTCACCTCGCCACGGCATCGACGTCCAGCTTCCCGACCGATTTGGCGACGACCATCGCCACCGCCGCGTCGCCCGTAATGTTGGCGATGGTGCGGCACATATCCAGGGGACGATCGACGGCGAAGATCAGGGCAATGCCCTCCACGGGGATCCCCGCCTGCCCGAGCACGATGACCAGCATCACGATGCCGGCACTCGGAACGGCCGCCGCGTCGATCGATGCCATACTGGCCGTGACGATGATGCCGAGTTGGGTGGCCAGGTCGAGTTCCAGCCCAAAGACCTGGGCCACGAAGACGGCGGCCACCGCCTGGTGCAGACTCGTACCGTCCATATTCACGGTAGCGCCGATGGGCAGCACGAAACTGGCGATCTCCTCCCCCACCCCGAGCTTCCCGGTGGTGCACTCCAGGGTCGCGGGCAGGGTCGCCGCGCTGGAACTGGTGCTGAAGGCCAGCAACTGCGCCGGCGCGATGCCACGGAAAAACCGCCCGTATGCTACGCCCGTCAGCAAACGCACCAACAAGGGATACAAGATCAGTATAAGTATGCCCAGTCCCAGTAGCACGCATACGCTGTACGACAGCAGCGCCGCGAACAGGTCGGCACTCGGTGCCTCCACCACCAGGGCCGCCAGCAAAGCGAATACCGCGTAGGGAGCGGTGCTCATCAAGAGGTCGATTAACCTGAGCACTACGTCGTTCACGCTGTCAAAAAAGGCCTTCACGGGTCGCGCCTTCACCGGGTCGATCAGGATCAGCCCGATACCGAAAAAGACGACGAAGAAGATCACCTGCAGCATATTCCCGTTGAAGGAGGCCGCCCCGACAATGTTATCCGGCACCATATCCACCAGGAACTGCAGCGGCCCCTGGTCGGATTGCGACGTAGCGATCTCGATCCGCTGATTGGCGTCGTTGGCGTAGGCCGCCAGCAGGTTCTCCCGCGTCTCCTCCGAAACCACCTTCCCCGGATTCACCAGATTGACGATGCCCAGTCCGATGGTCACCGCCGTTACGGTCGTCACCAGGTAGAGCCCCAGGGTGCGCCCACCGATCCGCGAGAGTTGGGAGACGTCCTTCAGGTCGCTGATCCCCTTGATGAGGGAAGCCACGATCAGCGGAATGGCGATCAGCTTCAGCGCATTAATGAAGATGATGCCGAAGGGTTTGATCCAGTCCACTACGAAGTCGCTGACGCCCAGGGTACTGGCGGCGAAGCCAAAGAGTACGCCCAGGACCATGCCGATGATGATCTTCCAGTGTAGGGGTAGGGACTTCATACGATGGCGGAGAATTGCAGTATGGGGTAAAGCTACGCTGGTGGAAAATGGTAATGGAAGTGAAATTGGCAAAGGCGCCGCCCCCTACCAGCTAGTCATTCTCTACGATGACCGATTACGTCTGGACCTGTGAGGAGGCCGTCCGGTATATTTTACCCATGCCTCCGCAGTCTTTTACGGGGGCTTGACCAAAAGCTACTTACGCTAGAAAATGACGTGACACACTTTATGCAATACTCCCGGTCCATCCTCCATTTTCCGACCCAAAATTAACCACCAGCAGCCCGAAAGCTACCGCCCGAACTCACGATGGTACTGCCTACGGAGTCAGCGTACCGGTTCAATACCCATAGATTGGTTTTTCACCCGGCGGCTGGGTCCAACAGAAGCGCAACGTGAGGCGCTCGCTGCGCTGGTCTCACTTTGACGCTTAAATGTTGGGCGAATTTTTAATTAAGCTCTACTATTCAGATAATCAACACTTTACTTTCTGATAAATGCTAATATATCATTCCAGGACTCAATGGCAGCAATAGCGTTTCCCTCATTTGTACCGCCCTTAGCTGAGCTCTCCGAATAGTCCTCAGGTGGGAGATATGGTATTCCGCAACCTTGGCCTCCACCGGCAAAGTTATGCCCAGCATCATCATACGATTTATGCAGATAGGGGTAGTTAAAATTATTGTTTGCTAGCCTATCCATCATCCTTTCGGCCATCATCGCTGATGGCCACATCTTATCATCAGCCCCGGATATGAAAAGTATCGGGCACTCTATCTTCTCCACCGGTATGCTGGCTCTGCTGATCATTGCCGAGTCTTGGAATGCACTCAGAAACTTTGGGCCATCATGGTATTGTACTCCCTCTTGCCTCATCTTTAATTCAATTCTTTCCGATTCCTCGTCCGTATACTCTGCATAGGGAAACGATATATTACGGTGTGTAAATGACGATTTCCCTTCTTCCCAACCAAACCATACCACACTAGAGGGGGCCTCGACGACTACATAAGCGACTCCATGATACTCACTAGCATACAGCAATGCTGGTTGTGAGCCCATTGACCTTCCCATTATTCCAATGCGGTTTTGGTTAATTTCTGGTCTATTTTTTAACCAATTGAATGCTCCGTGTATATATTCTAGTGGAACTTCAACAATTCCATCCGGAAGACCTCTTCCATTAAAATACTTTAGGTCTAATACTGCGAATCCTTCAGTAGCAAATAACGAGGCTCTCTCTGATCTAAATTGTCCACCAGAACCTCCTAAAAAGATAATTGCAGGGAGGCTTTCTTTATCTTTGGGCTTGTAATATTCGGCAACAACAGTATCATTAAGTTCAAGAACTTCAAGGTTTGCCTCGTTAAATTCTCTCGTACTTATTCTGTACGTTGAATCACTAGCGACAACTGAATCGTTAGCCACAACATCTATAAAAGCCATGAAGCCAGTGCCGGTGGAGACTTGGTGATAATCATCGCATTTTGCGGACCAAAACAATCCCATCGGATGTACGCCTGTATAGTTGCCGCCCAATGAAGGTTGAATACTGGGATCTATCGTTCCCGCTTTGTCCGCGAGAAACGTTGCTTCCGAAGTCCAAATATAGTTTTTTTCGTCCTTGAACTTAAGTTTCAAGGTAGCCTCTGTAGAAGGTTGAATACCTGATACTTGAATAGTTATTGGCTTGTAGTAAAAGCTGCTATCTGAATCAATAGATATACTGATTCTGTCCGCATCCCCATTCTTTTCACAACTAGTCATGAAGGAAATGGATATAAATAGAAATGCGAATTCTTTGAATACAGATCTCATAGTTTTCCTTTGGTTAAGACTAAAGACGATGCTACCGCCTATAGGTTGTATGGTAGTCTTCAAAATGACGCATCCAAAATCTCAATTCAAAGTAGTCACTCTACTTGATTTGCGAATAGGCGTCTGATTATCAACCCAAATTTACTTTGACGTAATCCTCTTTCAGAATTCACTCAACTCGCTAATTACCGCTTCTCAGTTGGATTTCTTGCGGTTTTAGGGCCGCCTTTAATGGCGGCATTTCGCCCAACGGAAGGCTGTGCAAAAAGTCCAACTCGACCGACAATCGCCGACAAATGTTTGGAACAATACTTTTCGTAAATCGCTGAATCATATAATTAGTAAATTTTTGTCCGGATAGGCAAAAGTCCTTCGGCGAGCGTAGCCGGCGTTGGAGCTTTTGCACAGTCTGACGGGTGCGCCACCGCAGACCGGCTTTACCGACCAACTAATGGATCAGTAGATTTCTTTCCTAGCCGATAAAGCAATCTCGACACCCAACAGCTTAACCGCCGGCTTGATGACGGCGCTGTGTACATGACCATTGAGCTAAGGCATTCCGAAAATACGGCCCCGCTTGCGTTGCACTAGCATAAGGCCCATCTTCCGCTACTTTTCCGCTCTGCGCCGCCGGCTTGCCCTCACCCCCCGGCGGCGACGGCAATACATTTACGATCCCGACCGTACGTTCGTGCGCCGTAGCCCCCTCACCTTTGCCCGTACGGTCAGTCTGGTGGTCGATCTGGCCCGCCAGTCCCTGGCCGTCGAACTGGGCCGCTTCTTCCGCTGGCGCCCCGAGGACATCGTCACCAAATCCGCCTTCTGCCAACGCCGCAAAGCCATAACACCCACCTTCTTCAAAGACCTCTTCGTCCAAACCTCCCGGCTATTTTATCGCCACTTTCCCCGGCACCGGCGCTAAAAGGGGAAGCGGCTGATTGCCGTGGACGGAACCGGACAGGCCCTGCCCAATTTTGCCTGGCTCGGCCGCGTCTTCGGCTTCCATCTCAACCAGCTGATAAAGAGTGCATCGTAACCAGCCGGCTCCGTACCGGGCGGGGGTACAGCAAACTCAAAGAACTGGGGCTGCGACCCGAACGGGGCGCCCCGTTCCGGGTGCGGTTAGTGCGCGTAGAGCTGGAGGACGGTACCGTGGAGGTACTCATGACCTCCCTGACCGATCGGCGGCGCTACCCCCACGGTGTCTTCAAGTGGCTATACGGCAAACGCTGGGGCGTCGAAACGGCCATCTTCACCCTCAAATCGTTCCTCCAGTTGGCGCTGATCTCGGCCTACACCCAGCCCGGAGTGGAACAGGACCTCTGGGCAAGCTTTGCCTTCTACAACCAGCAGAGCGTCCTGCTCGCCGCCAGTGAGGAGGAGGTACAACGGGCTACCGCTCACCGCCAGTTCGCCTAGCGCATCAACCGGAACGTGACGGCCGGGATGCTGCAGCGTTTTCTCTACCACATCTACCTGGACGGTCCGGCTACCTGGCGAAGGAAAATGCTAGTCTTACTGGAACTGATGCCCCGCTACACCGAGCCCTACCGTCCCGATCGCCAGCGGGAACGGGAGCGGAAAATAATGCGGATGAATAACCGCCATATCCACGAGAAAAATTATAGAAAAGCAGTATAAACACCCGCATATCTACCGTCACAGTATCCCTCGTACAACGAGGGCGGGCCAGGGGTATGTTCACACCGAATCAACGAAAATAAGGCAGCCTGGTATGGCTGGAAAACGGGCCCTGGCTAGGGATGAGAAAAACAAGGCGGCGCCTTAACTTAATGGTGTTGGCGCAATGTTGGGCGACTCACTTTGATCCTTATTATATTTGACTAACGTCCATTTCTCTAATCCCTTATATTCAAATAATACCCGAAGTCTACCCACATTT
Organism: Lewinella sp. IMCC34191; assembly: GCF_003390935.1. GTDB lineage: Bacteria > Bacteroidota > Bacteroidia > Chitinophagales > Saprospiraceae > Neolewinella. The sequence goes on from NZ_QNQZ01000002.1 coordinate 319,965, forward strand.
TTCTAGCTTAATGTGTGTTTGCAATTATCGTGGTTAGTGAAGGCTCGATTGCTAATACGTGCCATCCTCCGTAAACCACCATCACAGTGTCGTGTAGTTTCAATTGCTCTTCAATGGTTCGGAGCAGGTAAATATCTCGAAGTTCTTTTGATTTTCTCGCGACCGTATTAAAGTGATGTTGGTTACCGAAGGGTATGAAGTCAAGCTGATTTATATTGTTACGGACCTCATCAAAATTATTCCAGTCAATCCTACCTCCAAAAAATTTTTCAAACCCCTGCTGATAGTATACAAATGTTTGCTCCTCCGGGCTAAGTTTGATATCATCGTAATGCATAAGATTGTAAATAAACTTTCTTTCATATAAGTGATCTAAATCACCTGCATACTCACCAAATACATAGGGCAATAATAATCTCTCAGTTCCATAAAACATAATGGCTTCTTCTCGACTAAATGCATCTGCCAGCTCCATAAATTCGAGTCGTTGTGGTTCGTCCCCATTTACAGTCTCTATACCTAGTTTGTCTGCTAGATACTTATCAAAGCCCAGATCACTATCTTCTGTGATTGCTTGTCCCAATGATGTATATGATTTATGCAAATCCCCTCCTTCATTTATTAAAATGTCAGGCAGAACATTATAAAATATTCTTTCCATAGATTCATACATAGGATTCAGAGAGTCAAAGGAATGCTGGGTGCCAAGCACAACTAACCTTTTCTCTCGATGAGACAAATCAATAACATATGGATTCTTGGGAAGATTACCCATGCTGTCTACCGGAATATCAAGATATGACACAAGTTGATATTCAGTGTTCTCGCTATCTTTAATTACGAAACAAGAAACTACAAACAACATTGATGCAGCTAAAAGTAGGGTTGCCTTTTTCATACAATATTTTCTAACCCCGCCTACAAAAATACTGCCGGATGTCGACTCTGAGCTTTGCAAATCTGTCTGGTTTCGTCCATCTAAATCATCTTATCACCGATTGACTCCCTTTTCTAATCGGACCGCCTTAAATGGCGGTCTGTCGCCCAACGGGAGGCTGTGCAAAAGCTCCCACTCAAACTAAGCAAAAATCGGCTGCGCCCGCCTTACTTTTAATATTCGCCGAAAATCAGCCCTGAAGCGCTTCACAACGCTCCAATTTGATCCTCGGACAGGCCATAATGCCACTATTTCGGTCAAAAAACGCCCCTTCAGCCGCCGCACCAGCTCCAATACGCCCAAAATGGACATACTCCGCCGCAGGTTGTAGCAGCAGGCCAGCAAACTGAACTCCCCGTCGACCTTTTCCAGCCCCTTGACCAGGGTGTAGGTAGCCCCCCAACTTCGTTTTAAAGTTCCGAACGGGTGTTCCACGATCGCCTGGCGCCGGGGATACACTTCCGGCCTGTCCTTCAGCCGCTCGTGGTTTCTCTCCACCGCCCCGGCGTGTTCTTGCCGCGTCAGTACTTTACCGTGGCGTTGCCTACGCCCCGCCGCACTCACGCACTGCTCGTAGAGCGGACACTGGCGACACACCTCCACCGACGAGCGGTAGTTACGAAAGCGTTTGCCACTACCGACGCCGCCGTCCTTGCGCCGTCGCTGGTACCACTTGCCCGTCGTAATCAGCTGCCGGTCCGCCGGACAACGGTAGCAGTCCTGGTCGGCGTCGTAGACAAACTCCCGCGGACCGTAGCCACGCTCGGTCGTACGGCCCCGCCGGGTCTGTTTGCGCTCGGCCACGAAGGGCTCCATACCCAGATCCTCTACCGCCTGTAAGTTGGTCGCGTCGTGAGCTTTTGGCAGGGGCCCCTCCCCCTGCCAACGCATGTCCGCTAACACCTCGGTCGGCGCTTCCGATTCAACGGGGAGTTCCAATGTCTCCTTAGCCGCCCCCGCCAGCCCCGCCAAAGCGTTGATGTCGCCTGCGTTCGTGGCCTCCGTATGCACGATCAGGTGATGCGCATCGTCCACCACCGACTGTACGTTGTAGCCCACCAGCGACTCGGTGCCCTTCACCATCAGCGAGCGGGCGTCCTCATCCGTCTCACTGAGCTGATTTTCCCCACTCTCCTCGAGCTCCTTTTGCATCTCCTCGTAGCGTTCCTTCCGCTCGCGCAGCGTGGCCAGTTTGTCGACTGCCTGCTGCTGTAACTCCCGCTTTTGGTCGCTGTCTTCCTGGGCGTCCCGGTCGGCAAAATCCTGCAGCGCCTCCTCGATGCCCCGATCGATGCGTTCCAGGCTCCGCTTTAGCTTAGCGGAGTTGAAGAGCTTACATCTGGGCCCCCTTCCCCAGATGACGCGGCGCGCGTTCTGCGCGTGGATCTTCGTACCGTCCACCGCCAGGCGCTTGCCGGCGATCAAGTCCCAGTTCTTTAGCAACAGGACGTATTGTTTAAAGACCTCTTTAAGTGCCTTGGGATGGACCTTGCGGAAATCAGCGATCGTATGGTACTTCGGCTTCAGGTTGCCCGTCAGCCACATCACCTCGATGTTGACCTCGCAGGCGCGTTGTAGTCGGCGGCTGCTGCGGATCCGGTTCAGGTAGCCATACAGGTACAGCTTTAGCAGCAGTTCCGGACCAAAAGCGCTCGCTCCATCCGCCTGTACGGCCTTGAAGCCTAGCTTGGGTAAGTCCAGTTGGTCGACAAAAGCCGCTACTACACGGACTTCGGCCGTAGCCGGGATCATTACTTCCAACGGTGTGGCAAAAAGCCCGAACTGGGTGGTATCTATCCCTTTCTTCTTGGGCATCTTTCTCGGGTATCGGTGGGGTACCCTTAAGATACGGCAAGAAAATCGGAAACCATACTTTTTGCACACTCTGACGATTGCCTACCCGACGGCCGCCTCTATCAGCCAACATTCCTCGTTTTGGTATTCTTTACGGCTGCTTCTAAAGCAATAATAGCACCTAAAAACTCAACAGGCGGCTGTACGTGGTAGGCGGTGTTTACGGCCATTAAGCTAAGTTATTTCACAACATTAGGTTTCTCCTGATCTTAGACGGATGACCCGCGCCCTGACCCGCTTCCTCTCCTTTCTACGTGCCTTCCCCGATCTCAACGCAGAGGCTCGCCAGAAGTACATTGTGGAGCCCCACCGACGGTTTACCCGCTCCAGTCCGCTGACCTTCCGGCGGACCGTTGCCTTTATTCTGCAACTCGTGCGTAAATCCACCGCCGTGGAGTTGCACGATTTCTTTGTCAGCCTGGGATCCTTCCCGGTTACAAAGTCTGCCATCGTCCAACGCCGCAAGCACATCCGCCCCCTATTCTTCAAGGACTTCTTCTACCAATCCGTTCAGGCTTTCTACGCCAGCTTTCGCCATGCCCGCCGCTGGCGATCCCACCTTCTCATTGCCGTTGACGGTACGGGCCAGACCCTACCCCGCGAAAGTTGGATCGGGCAGGCCTTCGGCTTTCACCAAAACCAGCACGACAATGTGCCCTCCACCCGCATCCTGCTAACCTACGATCTGCTTAACCGTATTATTCTACGCGCTGACTTACATACACAGAAGAGCGGAGAGATCCGGCATGCGTACCCCAATGTGGAGCACCTGCCCACCAAAGCCATCTACATCTATGACCGCGGCTTCGCCGGCTATGGTCTGCCATTCCTGCACCGCCGCCACGGTTCCGACTGCATCATTCGCTTATCTATCACCATGAGTCCGCAGGTAGTGGACTTTGTACGCAGCGGAGAAGCTGACCGGATCATCAAAGTCCATTTGCTGGGGCGGGCCTTACGTACGCTGCGTCAGCTCGGCTTACGCCCCGAGGAACGCCACCCGCTGGAATTACGCCTGGTGCGCGTAGAACTACCCACCGGGGAAGTAGAGGTCCTATTGACCACGCTGTTACACCGGCAGCGCTTTCACCATCGGCGAATGGGGGAACTGTACGGGATGCGCTGGGGCGTAGAGACGGGCATCTCCCACCTCAAGTCCTATCTACAAATGGCGCTGACCTCCGCCTACACTCAGCCCGGGGTGGAACAGGACCTCTGGTCGACCTTCTGGTTCTATAATGTACAGAGTGCCTGCCTGCTGGATCGAGAACAAGCCAAGGCCGCACGTACCCAACACCGTCAGTATAGCTACCGCATCAACCGGAACGTGACCGCCGGGCTGATCAAAAGGTGGCTGCCCACCCTGTTTTTAGAGGGCGTGCGCCGGTGGCGCGCCCGGACTAAGGTCTTATTGGACGAACTGGTTTCCCACCTCGAACCCTATAGGCCCCGCCTGAGCCGTGTGCGCATCAGACGGATCTTGCGGAGTCAGGACCGACACGTTTACGAACCAAACTATCGCTCAGCTATGTAAGGATTGGCCAAGGCAGCAGGTCACGTGCACGAGCCGTCTCACGGCCGGACGGGGGAACTATATTCCAAAGATACTTAGTCAACCCGCTCGAAGCAATGCTGGTGTAAAAGGAGCCACGGTGAAGGTTCCAGTATGACGCTTATTGCCGTAACTTAATGGAGTTGAGGCGGTGTTCGGCGCATTACTATTTTTAGTTGGGTTATACTTTTCTAATATGCACGCAGTTTTCATTCTCTACGCCTCGTATTGACTTTTCCTACAGCAAATGTAGGCGCTGAAGGAATATCCTCGATAAGCATCAACAAAATAGTCCCTCCAGGCACATCAAACCCAGAGTTGCCGTAATTGTAAACCCTCCCCCCGGGTAGAATGCCTCGCCCTCCACTATTCTTAATTGAAGTCGAATCCGGCGGTCCGTCGAACCAATCAAAGTTTAAAGTGAATATGTATTCTTCGCTATCATTTCCGTATTGGTAAGTAAGTCGATTAATGGAAATATATTCTCGTCCTGGATACCTAACTTGCTCGTAGGACCCGTCTTCGAGAAAGATGACAACTGTAAATCCTAGTGGGAAATATTGGTAAAGCATAGAATAATCAACTGAGAACTTCCTAATAAGCTTAATATTGACTTCAGAAGTTTGATTTAAATTTTGAAGAACTGTTGCATACGTGGAATTCAAAATTTGCAAGTTACGTTCTGCTATCTGCTGTGCACTATCTGCGCGATCGATTAGCTGAATCAATGAATCCTGCGAAGCTTTTGAGACCATTTGAATTGTGTCGACACCTTTTGCGATACGACTACGGACTGTCACTTCGATTGAATCAGCAGTTGCCTTAGCTATATTTTCAGCTTGAGTCTCAAATCCATCTTTAATTGTAAAAACAGCTGACAGCAGTGTGATTGAACCTAGAATAGCTAATATAATTTTGTTGCTTTTTTTGCTAGATACATCTTGTATTACTTGATATGCATAAGACACAAGTAGAATTGTCGCAGATAGAATAGCAACTATTGTTTCAGTGGTCAATGGAAAATACTTTACTCTATTTAATTTTAATACAATCTGACATTTCTAGTGGTAGTGAATGTCTTGCGCCGAACAACCACATATACGCATTGCGCATTTGCCCCCGAGCCTGCACAAACTACGCAATTTCAGATCCTCGTATGCAGTAAAACGTACGCCAGTAGACGGGTGTGCGCATTTCATGGCCAACTAGGGTGTAATCAACCCCACCCTCCGGACTGGTTAAAAGTATTCCACGTAGAAAAGCTCCAGACTTGTCAAAAAATTAAATGCTTAGATCGGCCAAATTTCTGCGGAAACTAGACCCTCGATAAGATCTTTCTACCTGCGCCCCGCCGCCAAAAAAATAGCTCCTCTACGGAGACCCAGTCGAGCTACCATCCCGCCTAAGCCAGCTAGTCGCTTTTCATGTTAAGGATATTGGCGACCGCCTACCAACCGCGCCAGATCAAAGAGGTAAAAACCGTATTAAGGCGAGGACGGTGCGAAGGCGACAACGACAACCTGCACCCAACGAAAACCCTACCCCTTCCCTGCCAATCCGGAGGGTAAATCCCGGGTATCCGCGGCTCGATGACACTCCATTAAAATATATTCGGCGGGGGACATAAATAACCCCTAAATTACAGCCCTGAAGCGCCGTTTTTAGGTATCTTACTACCTATATAAATCCCTAATAATCAGGCAGGAATCCACGCCGGGAATTAATCATTCCGTGCTACATCCTATGCACTAATCGATCTTCATGCAACTGGTCTTTCGACTGTCTTTCATTGTCATCATCTTCCTGAGCTGTGCCTCCAACGGCTATATGCAAAGCCTGGTCCCGGACCAGGTTTCCGAAGCCCCCAATTACTGGTGCACCTGGTACTGGCAGAACTACCTGATCCGCGGAGGGCAGGAGGTCACCGATCCGGATGCGGCCACCATCTACACCAACGAAGCGGCCCGGGAGGAGATGAACGAGGAAAGCATCTTCGGCGAGGGGGGTATGGCCCGGGTGATGCTGCCCCGGACGCGGAGCGATTTCTACTTCGTGATCGACCACGGCTGGCAGAATAAGCGGATCGAGGAGAATACCTTTTTTACGCTGATCACGGATACCCTCGACTTCCCGAGCTACGCTCACCTGGAACCGCGGGAGCAGTTGAAACAGATGAATGCCGACATGAAGGCGCTCGGCTGGAAGGGTCTCGGCCTGTGGGTGCGGGGAAACCCCAGCGAAGAAGAGATGCGGAAGTGCGTGGAATGGAGCAAATACGCGGGCATCGAATACTGGAAAATAGACGGTGGCGATATCGATCACTACTACGCTACCCGGATCAAGGAGGAGATCTACCCCGAGCTGACCCTGGAGCACATCACGGGTGCCGGCCCCGTCAACCCGAAGTGGCCGATGGCCGGATTGACGCTGTACCCCTCCGTTTACAACCGCGATGAACTCGTTTCCCAGGATTTGGGTCCGGCACTGGACAAAATGACCCGGAAGGTGGAGGAGTCACTGGACGTCATGCGGAACACCGATGTCTTCCGTACCTACGACGCCGCCCCCCTCATGGTAACCACCACCACCCTGCAGCGGGTGCACGATATCCTGGTGCAGACCGCGGGTGATGAAACCTACCGCGCCCTGCTCAATATCCAGGACGACCCGAACGCCGCCGCCGCCCTCGGCCTGCTCGTGGCCGCCAAGCGCCACCCGATGCTTACGCCCCGGATGTATAAGGGTAAGGATTTTCACCTCCAGATCGCCGGGGACCGCCACGTCAACCTCCGCCTCAACGAGGTAGACCGCTTCGTGCGCTGGCAACGGATTGCCCCTCCGATGCCGGCGGGTTACGGTACCTACTTATATGCGCCGGAAAATCTTGTCGACAGTATTGTCTTCCACGAGAACGATACCTGGCTAAAACGTACGCACGGTCAGATGGTCCGCCAGAGCGCGCCCGCGGTTATGGCCCGTAACCTGCCGTTACCGGAAGTCGAGGCCGAAGGAATGGCACCCTACGTCATGGCGTCCAGGTTCCCGAACGGGGCGGTGGCCGTGGCTACGGAAGGTCGCGTAACCCCCGACAGCAGCTGGATCTACCCCAAAGCGCACGTCACGGTCAATGAGGTGGAGGTCGATCAGCCCATCGGAATTTTCGGTTATTACGACTCCCTTACGCTGGAATTTCCGGAAGCACTCCCCGAGGAATTCACGGTGCTGGCGCAGGATTTGCTGGGGGATACGGCCGTTGATATCTACTCTAAAATCACCCACACCAATCACCAGATTACTTTGCCCGGGGAACTCATCGAAATGCTGGGCACGAGCGAGGGCGATCCCGGCGATATTTCGGTACCGGGATTGGTCCTGAAGGTGGTCACCGACTAGGTGGCCACCCCGCGGGAAGGGAAGATTTACTCCGTTACCAATTGGAAAGTCCGGGACTGAAAATCCGCGGATGACGGCCCTACCCGTACCTCGCAGGTGCCACTTTCGGGGCCGTAGGTCATGTCCAGCCGGGTGAAGGCCAGTAGATCGGGCGTCACAGTGAAGGTAACCGTCTTTGTTTCCCCGGGCTCGAGGGTGATCTTTTCGAACGACTTCAGTTCCATATCCGGTCGGGTAACGGAGCCGATCTGGTCCTTGAGGTACCACTGGACGACTTCGCGTCCGCTGCGGGATCCGGTGTTGGTGACGTCGACACTGACGGTCAGGCTCCCCTCCGCCGTGAGGGTGGTATCGGACAGTACCGGCTCCCCGTACTCGAAAGTCGTGTAGCTTAGCCCGTGACCGAAGGGGTACAACGGTCCGTTCTCGGTGAAGAGGTAGCCCTTTTTGTTGTTGATCTCCTTGCCGGCGTAATGAAAGGGCAGCTGACCGATGGAGCGGGGTACCGTTACGGGCAGTTTGCCGGAAGGGTTCACGTCCCCGAAGATGACCCGCGCCAGCGAGGCGTCGCGGAATTCGCTGAGGTCCCAGCCGTCCAGGATGGCGTCGGCCGATTCGGCGATCGCGTTCACGGACAGGGTTCGGCGGTGCAGCAGGCAGACCACGACCGGTTTGCCCAGTTCCTTTACCCGGCGGATGAGTTCGTCCTGCGGACCAACCGGGTCGATCGATAGTCGGTCGCCCAATGCCCCGTTGAAGAAACCCTCCTTGGCGGTGTGCTCGTCGCCGCCCAGGAAGAGGACCACGACGTCGGCATCCCGGGCCAGTTCCACCAGGCGGTCCACGTCGGCGGCGGTATCGTCGTTGAGCACCGGGATGGCCTCCGCGCCGTCGGTGAGTTCGAAGCCGGCATCGCTGACCAGCGTCACACCGGCTCCGGCCACTTCCGCGAAAGCCGCTTCCGTGGTCTCGTTCACCAGGGGACCGAGCAGGGCGATCCGTTGACCGGCCCGGGCGAGGGGCAGGGTATTCGCTTCGTTCTTGAGCAGGATGATGGACTCTTCGTCCGATTCCCGCGCGAGGGCGAGGGACGCGGCCGCTCGTACGCCCGCCTCGGTTTCGGCTACGTCCGCGTAGGGATCGTCGAAGAGCCCGAGGATGAATTTGGTCCGCAGCACGTGCCCGGCCGCCCGGTCCAGGTTGGCAACGAGGGAGGAGTCGCGGCCGACCATGGCGGGCAGCAGCGAATAGGCATCGTCGGCGTAGAGGTCCACGTCCATGCCGGCGCGCAGGGCCATCTCCGCGGCGGCCTCGGGGGATTCAGCTACTTTCATGAAGTAGAAGAGTCGCCCGATGTCGTTGGCGTCAGAGACCGTGTAGCCCTCGAATCCCCACTCGTCGCGCAGCACCTCGGTCAGCAGCCAGGGGTTGGCGTGACTGGCTACCCCGTTGAGGTCGCCGTGGCTGGCCATGATGCCTACTGTCCGTGCCTCCTGCACGGCCGCCCGGAAGGGGGGCAGGATCTCGTCGTGCAGGGTGCGGGGGGAGATCTCGATGGCCGCGAAATTAGTGCCCCCGAGGATCTGTCCGTATCCGGCGAAGTGCTTCGCCACCGCCCCGATGTGGGTGCCCGCACCGAGTCCGTCGTAGTCGCCCTGCACGCCGGTGATGGCGGCCACCACCATGCGGCTCACCAGGTAGGTGTCCTCGCCGAAGGCCTCACTCTTGCGCCCGAAGCGGGGGTCGCGGACCAGGTCGGCCTCCGGGGAATGGCACATGTGCATGCCGCGCAGCCGCGCTTCGCGGCCGACCACGTCCCACTGCCGGTGTACCAGCTCCGGATTAAAGCTCGCCGCCGACGTGATCGGCCGGCCGAAGACCGTGGAACCGGCCGCGTCCACCCCGTTGTAGGACTCGGTCACGAAGAGCGCCGGAATGCCCAGCCGGTTGTGGTCGATGATGTAGCGCTGTAGCTCGTTGTTGAGGGTGGCCGCCGCTTTTGGATTTAGGTGTTCTCCCGGGTTTTTGATACCCGCTATGCCGTGGGTCAGGCGGGTCTTTACATTCTCACTGAGGGTCAGATTACCTTCTTCATCGCCTTCTACCCCCTGGTTGGCGTGGAAGATGCGCATCTGGGCTACCTTCTCTTCCACCGTCATACGCGACAGCAGGTCCGCCACCCGCTCCTCGATGCTCCGGCCGGGGTCGCGGTAGATCGTATCGCCGGACTGCCCCCGTAAACCCGCGGTCTGCAAGAGGATCAGGAAAAGCGGCAGGAGCAGAGCATTACGCATGAATCGGGAATATGTGAGTTGCATTGAGCGGCATGCTTAGTTTCGGGCAGGGATGGCAATGGCCTCCCCCTGGTCAAAGACCTGCAGGTAGAGCGGTCGGGCGTCCTTTCCGGTGCCTTCCTGTCCGTATGCGTACACCCGGCCACCGTCGTAGGCCGTGCGGAAGTGGTGGAAGCGCGGACCGGCATCGTGTACGTAGACCGTCCGCCAGTCGTTGGTGCCGGCCGGGGCGGTCTTAAAGCGCAGGCGCCCGTTGGCCAGGTCGATAGCCACCAGGGTATTGCCGTAGCTCGTCAGTTTAGCGCCGCCGGGCACCTCTCCGTCGGCCGCGTGTTGCCAGACCGACTGGCCCGCCACGCGCCAGTAGTGTACGCTCCGGTTGTCGACCCGCGTCAGGAAGTGAATGTCCCCCTTCTCGGTAACCGTGAAAGCAGGGCCGGAGGAACTCCGCGGTTTCGGGGTGGTACCGTAATCCGCCGCCGGGTCGGCCACCTGCAGGGCATTCGCCTTACCGATGGGCGTGCTAATCGGCCGGTCGTTGACGTCGTACCAGTCTCCGGCCTCGTAGGGCGGCAGCGCGTAGGCATAGTAGAGTCCGCTGTTGAAGGTGTAGCGATCGCTTTCCTTATAGCGGATGGAGTACCCGGCGTGCAGCTTCCCGTGCTCGATCTGCAGGCTCCCGTAGACGCTGTAGCGGTCCGGCAGCGGAATGCGGCCATTAGCCCAGCTGAGCGTTTTGTTCCAGCCGGTCGCATCGTAAACGGCGTACTGGTGCTCCCCCTGCCCGGACCCGCCGAGGCGGTAGCCGACGATGAGGCGGCCGTCCGGGTCGGTGAGAAAGCCGGGATAGGTCGTCTTTTCGTAAGTCTGCCCCTCCACCAGGTAATTCCGTTTCGGCTGGAAGCGGTCGAGGGTGAATTCCGCGTCCGGAACGAAGGCCGCCCCTTTTTCGGTGACCCGGTAATTAAAGTAATGGTCGGGGAAGTTCCGCGCATCGTAGGCGTGCATATCGTACAGCAGGTGGACGGTGCTGTCGATCGTACTGACGGCCACGGCGGCGGTATTGTGGCTGTCGCCCAGGGTGGAGTCGCCGCGGTAACCGATGTGTTTATCCGGAAACTCCAGGGTGACCCACGCCGCCGCCGGGTCGTCGTTGCGCCGCCGCGAAAGCATGAGGTTCCGCTTGTCCATCCCGCCCCGGTACCAGGTCACGAAGGTGAAGCCGCCGCCCACGGCGATGCAGTCCCCGTGGGCGGATATCTGCGGCCCGAACTGGAAGGCTTCGCCCTTTTTTCCGTAGAAGAACAGGCCGTCTTCGGCTACCAGGCTTTCACTCACCAGCGCCACCCCACCCTCGCTTTCCTGGGCGTGGGAGTCGGCGCAGGAACTCAGGAGCAGCAGCAAAAGAAGTGGACAGCGAAACATAATCAGGGAAGGTTAGAACGGGTTGTTATGAACCCCGATAAATCAGTAGAGGGCATTGCGGAAACTGCGGCTGGTCAGGTGGGCTACCCCATTCGTGAAGATGTAATTATGCTCCCCCAGGCGGCCGCCCCGCTTGGTGCCCTGGAGGTCATCCGACTGGTTGATGCCGAGCCGGAAGCGGTCGTCACGGTTTACGGAAACGATGCCCTCCGGGCCAGGAATCAGTGATTGGAAGAAGTAATCCCGGTAAACCACCACCAGCGGATCGAAGCCGTTTTCGATGTAGTCTTCAATAATGTGGTAGCGCAGGACGTAGCGCAGTCGCTCCAGCTGTTCGCCGTCGAGCGAATCCAGGCTCGTATCGGTGGCGCCGGTAATCTGTTGCAGGATATCCCCCCGGTCCGTAAAGGCCGCGTCCTTCAGGAGGATGTAGGTGCGCGGGTCCGGGTTGGATTCGTACTCCGCCTCCATGCCCAGCAGGGTAATGGCCGAGTCGAGATAGTTGAAGTCATCCGCCGGGTGGGAGCGAATGAAGTCCAGCGCGGTCATGTCAAAGGTGACCTGCGGCGCGATATCGGGATCAAACTCGAATTGCCGCTGTCGTTCCAGGTCGCAGCCGGACAGGGTAATCAATCCGGTAAGCAGTAACAGTAGCGGGAAAGCAAGAGTGTACCGGTTGGTGGCGGCGACGTAGGGGGAATTAGTTGACATAACCGGGGTTTTGCATGAGTAGATCGTTGTCGATGAGGTGTTCCTCGTAGATCGGGAAGACCAGTTGGTCGTCGGGTACGGTAGCGATGGTGTCGAGTGCTTGCTGCACGCGGTCGAAAGCGCGCAAATCCCACCAGCGGTCGCCCTCGGCAAAGAGCTCGAGCTGCCGTTCGTCGAGGATGAGTAGCTCCAGGCTTTCCATATCGGGGTAGTCGGCACCGTCGACCAGCGGCAGCTGGCGGGCGGCTCGGACCTCGTTCATCATCTCGACGGCGACCTCCGCGTTGCCCAGGCGGTTTTCCACCAGGGCCTTCAGCAGCAGGATACCGGCGTAGCGGTAGACAGGGATGTTGGTCTCGTCGTCGTTGAGGTTAAAGTTAGTCTTGGCGTACTTGGCCGGGCGGGCCTCCCCGATGGGTCGGTCTTCGCGGCTCTCGAAGTAGCGCCAGTCGCCGTAGAGGACGTTGCCGAATTCGTCGGTGGTCTGGGGGGCGAAGTCCGGGTACTTGGCGTACCAGCCCGCCGAATCGGTCGGAAAGCGCTCAATCCACTTGCGCTCGAGGGTAGGCGAAATGAAGAAGCTGGGGGTACCGGCGAAGAACAACTCGTAGTTGCCGGAGGCCCGTCCACCGTCTTCCAGCACATCGTAGCGGACGGAAAAGATCAGTTCGGGGCCCTCCTGAAACTGGCCGATATTGAGGTCATTGAGGAACAGTCGCCTCCACGATTGCCGGGTGGTGACCAGGCTGTAATCGTTCAGGGCGATCAGCTTATCCAGGGCGACCTTGGCGTTTTCGTATTCTTCCAGCCAGGTGTAGACGTCGGCCTGCAGGGCGTAGTTAGCGGCTTTCGTGAATCGGAACTCGTCGCCCGAGCCGGTGATCAGCTCTTCGGCGAGCAGCAGGTCCGGCACGACCACTTCCCGCAGGATCGTGGCTCCGTCGGTGGCGGGTCGGAAGAGATCCTGCTCGAGATTAGTGATGGCTTCCGTGTAGAGGGGTACGGCCCCCCATACGCGTACGGCGTCGAAGTAGGCGTAGGCGCGCAGGGCGTGGCACTGTCCCAGCAGTCCGGGCGTGTAGCCAGGGACCTGAGGGATCTTCTCAATGGCCAGATTAGCCCTGCCAATCATTCGGTAGAGGCTGTTCCAGCGCAGGGTAACGGCATTGGATTGCGTGAGCTGGTTGGTGACCAGTTCCTCGTACTGTACGGTTACCCGGTCGCTGGCGATGAAGTTATCCGAGCGGAATTCCCCCCACAAGTAGTGGTTGAGGCGGTAGGTTTCCTGCATGGCGTCGTAGATCGCGGCGACGCCGGATTCCACGTCGCCGTTATTCTTCCAGAACTGGGCGTCGGACGTCTGGCTGAAGGGCTCCTCCTCGAGGATCTCGCTGCAGGAGCCGGTAAAAAGGAGCAATCCGAGGGCCACCCAGGCAAGGCGAGCGGAGTGTGAATTGAGTTGCATGATTAACTTTTTATGAATAGGTAGGGGCGACCGTGGCTTACAGCCGGATCTGCAGGCCGAGGATGTATTCCGTCTTGTTCGGGTAGCGGAGGTTATCGATTCCGGGTTCCAGCCCATCTCCCCGGGTTCCCAATTCGGGGTTGTAGCCTTCGTAATTGGTCCAGGTGATCGGGTTATTGATGGACAGGTTAACCGATAGTCCGTTCAGCCACGCATAGCGGTTCAGCAGACCGGGTGCCATGTTGTACGTGAGGCGAACGTTGCGGAATTTGATGAAGTCGGCGTCGGAGAGGTAGTAGCTGTCGATACCGATGCGGTTCTGCGAGCGGGTACGGTCCTGGCTGGGATACTCCACTACATCGCCGGGCCGCAGCCAGGCGCCTTCGATGCGGTCCGGATGAGGGGTGGCCCCGAAGGTGGTGGCGGTGTTGCGGCGATCGTCGTAATTGCGGTAGATGTCGTTACCGAAATTGTAGTCGAAGAGGAAGGACAACGAGAAGCTCTTGTAGGTCAACTCGTTGAAAAAGCCGCCGAAGTAATTAGCCAGTCCGTTGCCGATCACCGACCGGTCGTTGGAATTGTCGATCTCGAAGTCGCCGTTGAGGTCCTTCCAGATCACGTCTCCCCCGCCCACCACGCGGTTATTGACTCGTAGCTGGTTGACCTCGCCGGTGTACACCTGCCCGTTGAGGGTATAATTGGTGAAGGCGCCGTCGGCATCGAAGTTAGGCGTCAGTTGCACGCCGGCATCGGTAAAGGCGTTGGACTCATCGTAGGCGAAAACACCCAGGTTGGTAAAGCCGTAGATATTACCGATGGATTCTCCGACCTCCACGATGAACGGTCCCCGCTGAAAACCGTCGGGGTCGGCCAGGGCCAGCACCTTGTTTTCGTTGTTGGAGAAATTGAAACTGGTGAACCACTTGAAGTCGTTCAGCCGCAGGGGGGTGGCACTGACGGTCAGTTCGAATCCGCGGTTCTCCACGGAACCCACGTTTCGGATGGCTCCTTCGAATCCGGTTTCTTCCGGCAGCGGAACGTAGTACAGCAGGTCCTTGGTGGTCTTCACATAGTAATCCAGGGTGGTCGTGATGCGCCCCTCCAGCAGTTGCAGGTCAAGTCCCAGGTTGACCTGTTCGGTACTTTCCCATCCCAGGTCGCGGTTGGACAGCTGCACCGGCGCCACGCCGTTGACCCCGTTGTAAATGAATCCGGGACTGTAGAGAAACTGCGCCGCGTAATTCCCGATCCGCTCGTTGCCGGTGATGGCGTAGGAGGCGCGCAGTTTAAGGTCCGATATCGTGCTGCGCAAGCCTTCCATAAAGGGCTCGGCACTGATGCGCCAGCCGGCGGACGCGGAGGGAAAGTTGCCGTACTGCCGGTCCGTGCCGAAACGGGAGGAGCCGTCGCGCCGCAGGGTACCGGCGAGCAGGTATTTGCCCCGGAAGTTATAGCTCAGTCGTCCAAAGTAAGACAGCAGCGCGTGGCGCTCCTGAAAGGTCTGGGTGGCCCCGGTATTCAGCTCCGCCACGTTATTGAAGGTCTGTATGAGATCGGAGGCGAAGGTGATGGCCCGGATCGTGCCGTACTCCCTGTTCCAGCGCTGCGTCTGGAAGCCCGCCAGGGCCGATACGTTGTGTTCGCCAAAGGCCTTGGTGTAGGTCAGGTAATTTTCCTGCTGGACGTCGTAGTCGAGATCCTGCGATTCATATCCCGTGGCAGGGTTTTGTCCGCCCTGCAGGATGCTGGGGTTGAAGCCATTGCGCTTACGCTGCCGGTAATTGACACCCAGCGTCGAGCGGAGGCTGAGGCTGGGCAGCAGATCGAGCTCCAAATAGCTGAAGATGGTCGAGCGGAAGTTCCGGTCGTCGTTGGTAGCGGCCAGGGCCTCGGCCAGGGGGTTGCGCCGCCCAAAGGCCTGGGGAAACAATTCCCCGTTGCCGTCGCGTACCGGCAGGTAGGGGGGGCGCTCGGCCAGCTGGCGGAACACGGAGTTCTCGTCGAGCCCGCTCTGCTTCTCGTAGGAGGCGTTGAGTCGGGTCCCGGCACTGATGACGCTGTTAAAGTCGAAGTCGACCTTCAGGCTGGTGTTGACCCGCGAGTAGTCGCTGTTGAGCACGATGCCGTCCTGGCTGAGGTAGCCGGTGTTCCAGTAGAAGGTACTGTTTTCGCCGCCGCCGCTGATGGACAGCCCGGTCTGGTTGCGGACGCCCGTACGCAGCAGCTCGTCCTGCAGGTCCACCTCCTGCTGGAAGCGGGCACTGAGCGAATCCGGGTCGACGCCGCTGCCAATGCCGCCGCTGCGTTGCTGCTCGAAGAGGACGCGCTGGCGGGTGTTCGCCACGGGAATGAGGCTCGATACCTCGTTCAGCCCGGTGGAATGGTTGATCTCCAGGCCGGTGCGGCCCCGCACGCCGGACTTAGTCGTGATGATGACGACCCCGTTCGCCGATTTGGAGCCGTAGATGGCCGCGGAGGCACCATCCTTCAGGACTTCGATGGAGGCAATATCGTTGGGGTTGAGGTTGTCGATGTTTTCCAGCTGTTGTCCGTCTACTACGTAGAGAGGATCTACGCCCCCCTGGAAGGTGGAGGTACCGCGTATCCGGATGTCGGAACCCGCGCCCGGACCGCCGTTGGAGGTGATATTTACCCCGGCCAGGCGGCCCTGGATCGCATCGAAGGCGTTGACCGGAGTGGTCTGCTCGATAGTCTCCTCATCCGCGGAGGCGATGGCCCCCAGCACGTCGCGCCGGCGTTCGGTGCCGTAGCCAATCACCACCACCTCATCGAGCTGGGCGGCGTCATCGACCAGCGTGATGTCGATGGTACTCTGGGCTCCGACGGTGGCGGAGGTAGCTTTGAAACCGATGTATGAGAAAAGCAGTACGCTCTCCTCGTTCTCGACCGTCAGGGTGTATTGGCCGTCGATGTCGGTGACCGTTCCGTTGGTAGTTCCCTGTTCCTGGATCGATACCCCGATCAAGGGCTGTCCGGTGCCGTCCGTGACGGTACCCGAAACGAGCTGGGCCGCGGCCAGTTTTTCCCGGGAGTACTCCAGCACCCGCCGGAGGGGCCGGGTACCGGCCGGCTGCAGGGCTTCACCGCCCTCAATACGTTCCAGCTGGCCCACCTTCCGGCGTAGTTTGCGGGCCAGTCGCTCCCCCGCCTTGCTGCGGGAATAAATGATGACGAAGCGGTCGCTGGCAATCTCGAAATTGAGTCCCACTGCTTCCGTCAGCCGGCTGACGGCCGATTCCAGCGCTTCCCCGCGTTCGAGCTCGAAGTCGACCAGGCGGTCAGCGACTAATTCATTCCGGTAGTTGAAGAAAACCTGGTAGGTTTCGCTCATCTCCTCCAGCACCTCGGCCAGGGGGCGCATTTGTTGCCTGCCGGTGTCAGAAGCAGCGCACAGTTGTACGCATAGCAGGAGTAGGGGCATGCTTAGGAGCCCCCTACGGAGTAAGGAGAAAATCATATACTAGTGATTTACAAGATTGACTTAAGACTATAAGAAGGCACCTCGGAGGCCCTTCGGCGGCAACATCACTCGACGGACCCGCCCGCTGAGATGATAAATTCCCCGTTGCGCTTAATGATGCTGGTCTGCGTTGTTTTAGCCAGCAAGCTCATCGTGGAATCCATATTCGTGGTGGGCAGGGCGAGGGTGAATACCTCATCCTTCAGTGCATCGTCGGTGATGCTGAATTTTAACTCGTTGGCAATCGCCAGGTCTTCCAAAATGCTGAGCAGGGGTTGCTCGCGAAAGATCAGCACGCCTCTTTTCCATGCGGTTTCGGTTTCTATTTCGGCGGGTTTGGGCGGGGCCAGCTGCCGCGATTTAGCGGAATACGTCAGGGACTCCCCCGGTTCCAGGGCAAGCGTTTTCACTCCGGCGTTTCCTTCGAGGGCCACGTTTACTTTGCCCTCTTCCAGGAAGACCTCGGTTTCCTCACGGCGGGTGCTTACGTTGAACACCGTACCGAGCACCTCTACCGTGAGGTCGGGGGTGCGCACCGAGAACTTGGCGTTGGTTGCCGGCTGTTTCGTCACCTCGAAGTAGGCTTCCCCTTCCAGTTGCACGAAGCGGTCCGCTCCGTCCTCCCAGTCGGCGGCGTAGCTCAGGGAAGAGTTGCCGTTGAGGGTCACCCGGGAGCCGTCGGGCAGGCTGAGTTGCTCGATCTGCCCGGGCCCCGTGGCGAAGGTGATCGGGGTGTTGTCTTCCCCCCGGAAAAGCAACAGGAAGGCCGCCACGCCGATGACCACGGCCGCGGCCGCGGCAACGCGCCAGTAGCCGCCGATTCGCCGGACCCGCGGCTGCATCCCGATACCCGCTTCGACCCGGGAGAAAATGCGGGCTTGCTCCTTCTTCCTGATTCCGTCTTCGTCGCCCTGGTCGCCGGACACCGGTTCTTCCGGCAATTCCGCCAGCAGGCGCTCCAGCACTTCCGGGGGGGAAGCTTCATCCGACTGACGCAGGAGGTGGAACAACTGATGCAGTTCGGCCGGGGAGGCTTCCCCCCGGTAGAGTTTCTCAGTCAGCTGTTCCATTACCGGATCTTTCATAGTTACGTGAGGGGTGTCTTTCCGGCCCACTCATACCTACTCCAATTTGAATTTGGAAAGGGATTACCCGGACAGGATAAATTTTTAAATTTTTCCTATTTACGCAATGAAACGCTAATTTACCCTGGCCAAATCGTACGGTCATCATGCAAACCAAGGAGGAACGACAGTTAGTAGCGGGTTTCATCGCCGGTGATCACGATTGTTTCCGTCAGCTCTTCGGGAAATACCAGGGGAAGATCTACACCTTTTGCCTCGGCCTGATCAGGCGGCAGGACCTGGCGGAAGAAGCCACCGCCGACGTATTCATCCAGCTCTGGAAGCGGCGCTCCGTCGTCGATCCCGAGCGTCCGCTATCCGCCCTGCTACACAAGATCGCCCGCGATACCGCCTTCAATTACCTGAAGAAAATTGCCGCCGATCAGCGCTTAGCTACCGCCTTCGCCGAAAACTACCCGCTGGTCACCCACCGCGACGGCGACCACCAACTGATTGCCCGGGAGCAGTCGCAGCTCATCCAGCAAACCATTGAGCTGCTGCCCCCCGTACGGCGGCGCATCTTCATCCTGCACTACTACCAGGGGGTCGGGAACGGCATGATCGCCGACATACTCCGCATTTCCCCCCACACCGTCAAGAGCCAACTGGTCAAGGCGCGGCACTTCCTGCGGGAGCGGCTGGCCGAAGCGGTCTGGCTCCTCCTGCTCCTCGGCAAGGACCTGTAAATCGCGGCTTACGCGTAGCGCGGCACCGGGAACGACAAGACCCGCAGCGTCCGCTACGGGTCTTGTCGCGCCGTGACAGGGGGCTTGAAAACCGCTTACTCGAAGCCGATCTCCTCCAGTCCCTTGTGGCTGATTTCAATAGCCTCCATGGGCGTCTCATTGAAGGTAGCGTCCTGCTCCACCAGGTAGAATTCCATACCGGATTGATCCTTCGCGGCCAGGATGCGGTCGAAGTCGATGCTGCCCGTACCCACCGGAGCGAAGCGGCCCTGGTCGTCCATATCCTTCACGTGCCAGGCCTTGAACCGGCCGGGGTACTTGCCGAAGTACTCGACGGGGTCGGCGCCAGCCTTGGTCACCCAGTACAGGTCCATCTGGAAGTTCAGGTCGTCGGGGTTGGAGTTCTCGAGAAAGTAGTCCATGGGGACGATGCCTTCCTCGTTCTCGATAAATTCGAAGTCGTGGTTGTGGTACAGAGCCTTCATCCCCTGGGCGGAAGCCTCCGCGGCGATGGCGTTGATGATGTCGGAGGCGTCGGCCACCGTGCCCGTCATGCCCAGCTTCTGCGTGGCGGGGTCATACTTGAACAGCCCTTCCGGCGGTACGGGGATCACGATGTACTCGAAGCCGGCGGCCTTGGCATCGGCGATCTCCTTTTTCGCGTTCGCGCGGGTCATGCTGCTCTGGTGGCTGCTCATGGGTTTCAGGCCCACCTCGTCGAGCATCGCCTTGAAGGCGGCGGGCGCCATGCCGTAGTACTTCCCATCGCTGTACCCGGCGGCCTCGATGTACTCGTAACCCAGGTCGGCGACCGCTTCCAGTACGGCGCGCGGGTCCTTACCCATCGTATCCCGCAGGGTGTAGAGGGCGATGCCACCGAATCGGTCGGTGTCGGTTTCGGCGACCGTGTTGGCGGCCACTTCGCCGTTATCCTGTGAATTGTTGGTGCCGCAGGCGGTGAAAACGAGCAAAGGCAAGATCACCAGGGCGTGATAGAAAGTACGTAGCATGATGCAATAATTTAGGTCAAGGATAAAGCATTCGGCTGATATACGAGGGTAAGCGGCGGGATGAAGCGGAAAGATCAATCCGTGTCGGCAGACGAGCTACCGCTCGGCGGACGACGCTAGCGACCCGACCAAACCCCACGCACGCGCAACAGTTCAATAGCCACCCCATGCAAGAACAACACCTATGAAGATCACGAAGTACCTCCATTCCTGTTTGCTCCTCGAGCACGATAACCAACGACTACTCTTCGATCCGGGAAGTTTCAGCTTTGCCCACGGCGAGGTCGATGCGATGAAGCTCACGGACATCGATTACCTGGTCATCACGCACAATCACCCGGACCATCTCTTCCTGCCGGCCATCAAGCAAATCGTCGCCAACAACGACCTGGAGATCATCGCCAACCAAGAGGTGGCCGACAAGCTCCAGGGGGAAAGCTTCGAGGTAACCGTCTTCGAGGAGGGGAAGCGGCAATTCGGGGCCTTTCACCTGGAGGCGGTACCGGTAAGCCACGAACCCATTCTGTCCGATACGATGCCCGTGGTGACGGCTTTCTACATCAACGATTCGGTGCTTAACCCCGGCGATTCCTTCAGCGAAGACCTGCTGCGCTTCCGGGGGTGCGACGTATTGCTGTGCCCCATCATGGCGCCCTTTCTGACGGAGGTACAAGCCTTCGACTTCATGACGAAAATGCAACCGAAGGCGGTGATCCCGGTACACGATGGCTACGCGAAAGAGTACTTCGTCCAGGCCCGGCAGAAAAACTACGCGGCTTACCTGGAGAAAAATGGAATCGGCTTCCACGGCCTCGTCGTGGCGGGCGAAAGCGTGGAAGTCTAGGTCGCGCCATATATAAAACACACCGGCCCGTATCGCTACGGGCCGGCGTGCCTGGGAGGTTATTAGGGAAGCAGCAGCAGCAGTTATGGTAATGCCTACCGCTGCACCATTTCCTCCGCCTGGGTGATCAGGGTCTGCAGTTGTTCCCGGTCGGTAGCTTCTCCGGCGCGGAGGCGGGAATTAGCGTCCTCCAGCTGCTCCACGACGGTTTTGAATTCCTGGTGGGCCGTACCCTCCATATTGACGCCTTCCGACATCAGGGCCGAGATTCCCATTTGCATGTGATCGGCGGCTTCGGAGGCGTGATCGGCGTCCAGGCTGGCCAGGGCGGCATCGAAGTGCTCACTGTAGGTCATATCCCCGGTGAGCGCGGTCGAATCCTCCATCTCCATCGGCTGGCTGTTGACTTCGGTAGTGGGGGTATAATCCTGCTCGGCGGCGTCGTACTCCACCTCGTTGGTGGTGTCGTTACAGCTCGCCAGGGCAAGGCCTAACATGCCGCAAATAATGATGTGTTTCATATTGGTTTTCATTTCAATGGATGCTAAAACGTACACGCGCAACGCGGCACGAGCGGATCGTTTATGATCCAGCTATAGAACAATCGGTGGTTCGATGTTGGCGTCGGTGGGGGCATAATTATTTTTACTTCTTCCCCCCTGCCGATGATGTACGAAGCCCCCCACCCTTCTCGCTGTTGAAGCGGGCGGCGGAGCGCAGGTAAATACCTTATACCGGCAGCGAAGGACATACAAAATTCCGCAACCCGGCCCTGCCCATCCTGGTATATGCACAGTATCCAAGCAGCGTGCGTCGGCAGTAGGATGCAGGATTTTTGCCCTCACTCCCGTCCTATTCCCTCTTCGTAATCCGCCAGGCAATCGCGAAGCTGAAGTCTCGGCTCGTAGAGCGCTCGACCTTCGACTATCGTACGGTGAGCCGCTTTATTCGCCCCCTTAGAAGTATACACGTATGAACCCCGCCACAATGAAAGTCACATCTCCAGCGTATTCTCTCCACCGACCAGCTCCACTACCCGACCACGCCAGACGAACTCACCAATGATTCCCTCCGGCAAGGTAACTCGCCCCGTACCGGCGTCAAGATCGTACACCACCACGATTTCCCCGGCCGGATGCGGCATAGAACCACTAATCCGCCGGATTTCACCCAAGTGGGGTTGGATCCGCACCGTGCGGAAATGCGGCGATGCACTATCGATACCCAGGATGGTCCGGTAGAATTCGATATTCGGGCTGGACCCCCAGGCGTGGCAATCCGAGCGGGTATCCTCCACGTTGGAATCCTCGCCCCAGGTGGTCAGGCCGAGGTCCATATTTTTTCGCCAGATATCGAGCCAGTCCAGGTAATCATCGCCCAGGCCCGCCCGGGTGAGCGCCTGGTGCAGGTAGTATTTGAAGTAGATGGAAGCGGGTGCCAGATCTTCTTCGGAGAGCATGCGCCGGCCGAGCGGCGCCAGATCGCCTTCCGGTACGAGACCGGCCAGGATCGCCAGGGCGTTCGCGTGCTGGGAATAACTGGCGTGGTCTTCCGTATCCGCGAAGAGACCGCGGTCGGCGGTCCAGTATTTTTTCCGGATGGTGTTCGAGAGTCGGTCGATTTCCTCCTCGTAGGCCTCGGCGAAAGCGGCCATCCCTAATTCCTGCTCCAGCTGACGCGCATTTTGGTAGGCCAGCAGAAGCTGGAGGTCCAGGACCGATGAGAAACCGGCTTCGCTCCGGGGCGGCTCTCCCCGGGCCCATTCGTTCACCCAGTCGGAGTAGGCCCAGTTGGGCACGTTGCGGAGCGAACCGTCGGCGTCCTGGAAGTCGCTGAAGTAGTCCAGCACCTGGCGGATACCGAAAAGCTTCTCGCGTACGAAGGCCGGGTCGTCCCCGTACCACATGTAATCGCGCAGCATACCGATGTACCAGAGCGAAAAGGGCGCGATGATCTGCCGGATATTGGTCGGGTAGCGGCTCAGGGTAATGCCCTCCGGCTGCCGCGAGTAGTTCATCAGGTTGAGGGCGTTGCGGACCAGCCGGTCGTCACCCGTATTGTAGAGGGAGACCAGCGCCTGGATGCGCGTATCGCCGATGTACTGCAGCTGCTCCCAGTACGGACAATCCATATACGTATCCATCGCGCAGAGCCGGGCCGTTCGCCATCCGATGTCCAGTATGGTATCTATTTCGGCTATGGGCGACTCCAGCTGCGCGCGCCGCTCGAAGGGGTAGCCCACCGCCTCGGCCGTTATGTCCGCTACGACGAGGGGCTCGTCGGCGGTCACGATCTCGAGTTGGAGGTAGCGATAGGTGCGGTAAGAAAGGGGGGTGAAGCGCTGCTGCCCCTCCCCACCGGTATAGATGCTGTCCACCCGGCCCACCATGGTTTTGCCCTCGATCCGGTCGCGGTTTCCTTTCGTCCGTAGGTCATCCTCGTAGAGGGCCTCGGCGTAGGTGACGACGACCAATGCCCCCTCCCCCCCGCTGAGGTGGAGCGTAGGGAAGGCATTCGTGAGGTAGGCCTGATCCAGCAATACCCTGGCCCGGGTCCGAGCCGGCACGGTCAGTGGTTCCGAGCCAGTCGGGAAGCCATCGGGGACCTCCACCCCCTCCGCCCGGCGCACCGTGGCCAGGCGTTCTTCCCGAACCTCCATCTGTGGCACGACCGAAGCCAGTAATCGCCAGGGCTCGCGTGCGTCCATACCCACGGTGTGGCGCGGTACGCCGCGAACCAGCGCCGCGGCAGCCAACCAATCACCATCGTCGTAGTCCGGCATTTCCCAGCCCGTGACCCGCCCGGCAAGATCTACCCGGTCACCGGGACCGGCCACGTAGTACCCTTGCAGATCGATCATTCCGGGGATGCGACTAGACCGGCTGATCGGTATGGGCCGGTAGCTATCGTCACGCCGAGCTACCCAGGTGGTATCGGTATTAACGGTCTCCGCAACGGGATCGGCTCCCTGCAGAATAAGCCCCGTACGGTAGGTGATCTGCGCTTCCTGCCGGTAGGGCCCGGCATTCCAAACCCGTACCGCCAGGGTATTTTTGCCGGGCCGCAGCAGCGGGGCCAGATCGAGCCGGTCGTAGTTCCAGTGGTCGAGGTCGCTCTTGGCCGGCCCGCGACCGGCGAACTTGCCGTTGACGCGGAGCTCGTAGACATTGTCCGCGGATATCAGGACGGGAAAGGTATCCGTACCCTCCGGCAGATCGATTGATTTACGGAAGTAATACACCCCGTAGGCCTCCGGGTCCGCGTCCGGCGCGGTGATCCATTCGGCGGGCCAGTGACTCCGTTCGAGGTCGGGCATCCGAGCCTGGCCGGTCACGGGGAAATAAGCGATGACGAATAACCAGAAAAGAGCCAGGGGTAACGAACGCATAAAAACGGGTTGATCGACGGGAAGGCCGGTGAATATATCAACTGTACCGCTTGCAGCATCCCGCCTCCCCCCTATTCGGTAAAGGCCGGGGCATACCGGACCCGTCCGCTCACCCCCTTCAGGCTGCCCGGCCTCAGCTCGACGACCATTGCGTTTTCGGCGGGAACGTCGAAGGGGAGTTCGATGCCAAAATGGTGGGCGGGCCGGTAGCCGAAGCGGGGGTAGTAAGCCGCGTGCCCCAGCAGCACGACGGAACCGAACCCGATTGCGTAAGCCCGGCGGTGTGCCTCCCGGATCAGCGCAGTGCCAACCCCCCGACCGCGAAAGTCAGGATGCACGGCTACCGGGGCCAGCGCCAGGGACGGATGGTTTCGGTCGCGCCCCTGAATGTCGATCTTGGTGAGCAGAATGTACCCCACGATGCGTTCCTCCTTCTCCGCTACGAGGGATAGTTCCGGCACGAAAGCAGCGGTATCCCGCAAGCGTTCCACCAGCAGGTGCTCCCGCTGGTCGCTGAAGGCTTCGTTCCGAAAGGCTCGCTCGACCAGGGCGAGCACGGGAGAGCGATCCGCCGAACGTTCCTGCCGAATGTGAAGGTTCTGCATGGACCTAAAATAGGGACGGCGGAGCGACTGGGGTGCGGATTAGGGTTGATAGATCATTTTGCGGGTCATGCCGCCGTCGACGACGAAGTCTTGTCCGGTGATGAAGGCACTGCGGTCGGAGAGAAGGTATGCGACCATATCGGCGATATCCTGCGGGATGCCGACGCGGCCGACGGGGTGTTGCGCGTGGTCGGCGGCGGAAAGCTCGGCCGGCTCGCGTTCGCTTGCTTTCTGCCAGGGGGTGACGTCGATCCAGCCGGGGCTGATGCTGTTCACGCGCACGTCCGGTCCCAGGCTGATGGCCAGTGCGTGGGTGAGCGCGAATATCCCCCCCTTGGAGGCGGAGTAGGCTTCGGTGTCCGGTTCGGACATCTTTCTACGGGTGGACGACATATTCACGATCGCTCCCCGGCGGTCGCGGAGGTGCGGCGCGGCGTGTTTAGCGCAGAGGAAGGCGCCGGTCAGGTTCGTACCGATGACCTGGTTCCACTCATCCAGGCTGAGCTTTTCGATCGGTTTATTGATGGCGAAGCCGGCGTTGTTGACCAGGCCGTCGATCCGGCCCCATTCTTTGACGACCGTATCGATTGCCTCTTTGACGGATTTTTCGCCGGCCACGTCGGTGGGCAGGAAAAGGGCCTCGCCCCGGCGCTCACTTTCCGCCAGGGCCTCCCGCCCTGCCTCCTCGTCCTTTTCCAAAAGGGCTACCCGGTAGTGCAGGCCGGCAAGATGCGCGGCGGTGGCGCGGCCGATGCCCTGACCGGCGCCGGTAATGATTACGACAGGTTTGTCCATGGCGAAAGCTTTCGCGCTCATTAACCTCGGCTAGCTGGCCGGGTTCGGCGGCGAACCTTCGTCGACCGATTCTTTCTACCCTCCTGCCTTAATTAATTCTTAAGTCGCAATCGCGCAGCAGGCCAGACTGTTGTACTAACAACTATCGCCGGTAAGCGATACACATTTGAGAGGCTACTTATACTTTGACGCAACACTCCTTTTTAGCCCCGCCCGGTCTTACCCGGCGGGGCTCTTCTTTTGCCGCTGTTTCTAAATCGTTAACAGTGGCAATACGTCCCCTGACTGACCGTTTTAAATCTACATCGTGCGAATTATTTCGCGGATGTCAGTTTCGAGAATCACCTATCCGCCCTTCAGAAATTCCCTTCTTGGCATTTTGGTGATCCAGGGCTTTTGCCCTGCTCGATGCTGTTATTCATCATCGTATTTGTGTTTGTTCATAGTGTCAATTTGATCTGGCCCGGCTTTGCCCGGGCCCTTTTTTTGCCCCTACTCGCAACGAATGCCCGTCGGTTACCATAATCCCGCAAAAGCCTCCATCCACGCTTCGGCCATTCGGTAGCTGCCCGCCAGACTCGGATGCACCCCGTCGTGGCTCCAGTGCTCGGCCGGGGCTTCCTCCAACGCCTCGTCGAATACTTGCTGAAAGGGTACCCACGCGGCGTCAAATTCGTCGGCGATCTCCTTGGCCACCTCCGGGTAGGCGGGAAATTCCGTAGCCCAGCGCTCGCTCTCCACCGCTTTACCACCCCGGATGATGAAAGGCTCGCATAGGATAAAACGGACCCCTGGCAGCTCGTCCCGCGTACGCTGCAGCAGGGCCCGGAAGTCGTTGCGGTAGACCTCCACGGTCCCGTCGTAGTTGCCGTTGAGCATGTGCCAGAAATCGTTGACGCCGATGAGGATGCTGACCACGTCCGGCTTCAGGTCCAACGCGTCCGCCTCCCAGCGATCGTCGAGTTGGTACACCTTGTTGCCGCTGATGCCGCGGTTGTAGTACGTCAGGTCGGTGCCGGGGTACTTACCTACCAGCATCGCGGAGGCCAGCAGGGCGTAACCGACGCCCATGTTGCCGTAGTCGTTGGCTTCGGTGCGGTCGCGATCGCGACCCGCGTCGGTGATGGAATCTCCCTGAAAAAGCACGGTGAGCCGTTCGGGTACGTCGGCGGACATGGCGGATGGTTTGGTCAGCGCCGCGCTTCCGGCCAGGGCGGCGGGCAACAGGGCGGCGTTTTTAATAAAGTCTCGGCGGTGATTTGGCATGATCGATGATTTTCCCAAATCTAGCAATCCATACCGCAATACGCCATCAATCGGGTAAACTCAACCCACGAAAGACGTGCTTGACTAGTTGGGAGTACACACGGCACTAGCAATTGACTTCACCGGTTTTCCATTCCGCTAGCTGTTCCGCTTCCGGATAGGGCGTACCCGGCGCTACCTCGACCGATTGATTCGGAACGGCCGCCGGGTCCTGGTCATCGTTCCAGCTTTCCGTTTCGTAAGATTTGGTCAGTTGCCGGATCACTTCGCCTGCGACGATGTAATAGCGGGTTTCCTCGTATTCGCTTACCCAACCCATTTCCTCACCGGCCCCCTCCAACGGGGAGACGGGACTGAACTGCTCGTCGATCCACCAGGCGAAGAACAGCTCGCCGTCCTGGAAATACATCCGCTTCGTGGTAAAGGCGTGGCCGATGCCCGTAGTCGTGCGCAGCATGACCACCTCCTCCCCGTCGAGGTAGCGCACCATGAAAAATTCGCCGTCCGCTACCTGGCAGAGGACCGTCAGGGTATCGGTCCGCAAGCTACCCGCGTCCAGGAGTTGTTGCACCTCGCGGTACCGCGTCCTTATCTTCTCGATCGGTCCGCTTTCCGTATCGCCGCCTGCCTCGTCGGTCACCAGATCATCCGGGGGCAACGTCTGGGCTGGGGTCGGGGGCATCGTATCGACCGCGGCCTCCCGTGGGACATCGGAGACCGAATCCGGAGCGGAATCGTCGCAGCCCTCCATCAGGAACAGGCTGAGACACAGTAAAGCGGGTAAAAGGTAGGAATGCATGGCTACGGTTTTTTTGTATCAAGAAAGTAGTCGACCGGAAAGGAACGCCACCGGAAAGGCTGGCCCGACGGGTCGATCGTATCTTAGCCCCCTGAAGCCCAACCGATGCGAAAGGTAGTACTGATCGAGGGCACTGGCCACTGCGGATCCACCCTTTTAGATATGATGTTGAGCAGCCACCCCGCTGCTTTCGGCCTGGGGGAGCTCAAGGTCATCCGCGACGATGATCGATATCGGAAAGGGAAGGTTCCGCCGAATGGTTTTCACGGTTACACCGATCCCGTCTGGACGCCCGAACGGATGAGCGAACTCTATGGGCACTTCCGGGGGGAACGTACCTGGATCTACCGGGCCTTTGCTAAATTTCGGCCGTCGCTACTCGGCAATCGGAGGCGTATCTACCGCACGCTCTTCGATGCCCTGCCCGGGCGCTCGGTCCTTATCGACAGTTCCAAGAATGCACAGTATACCCGCATTGCCCTACACCAGCTGCGTTCGGCGCGGGACTTCACCCCCTATCTCGTATGGATACGCCGCGATCCAAGGGCGGTCATCAATAGCTATCACCGAAAGTTCCCCGAAGTATCGGTTGCGAAATTTATTGACCAGATAAAGGGGATGGAGGAACGCCGGGACCGACTCTTCCGACGTATTTACGTGGAAAAAGCGTGTGTCCACTACGAGGACCTTTGTCGCAATCCGGAAAGGGTATTGCGCCAACTATGTGAGCTGATCGGTCTGGACTACCGGGACGACATGATCACCTACTGGCAGCACGATCACCATCACTTAGCGGGTAATTCCGGGACCAAAACCCTGGTGGCTAAGTACCACGACATCCCGGAAGCTTTTTCCGACAAACCCTGGTCGGCGGATTTCTACCGCGAGCATCCCCTCGAGATTCGCCTGGATGAACGGTGGAAAACAGAGCTTTCCATCGACAACCAACGAAAGATCGCGGCCGCCTTTAACCTGGCCCCCTAACCAGGAGGGCGGCGGTGCGCAGGTATAAAGGCCTTTATAAACGCGCATAGCCTGTCGAAATCCCTGCCCCTATAATAAGTATTGGTGAAGTTTATTCGGATCACTTGCATTCCGTGATGCATGCCCTTACTTTCGCGTTGCATTAGCCCCCCTCTAGCCTTACCCCCCAGCCATTTGACACTCCTAGCCAAGCCACACATGCCTACCGCCCAACGACTCAGCGCCTATCTGTTTCTGATTCTGCTCGCTCTGACGCTCTTCTTCCTGGAGCACTCCGCGACCGCGCAGCCGGCGGATCAATCGGCCGTGACGACCCTATACCAGGGCACTCCCAATTTGCCGGCGCGGTAAAGTACGAGCACGCTGTCACCGGCTTCGACCCGGTTGTACAGGCTGCGGCTAACCCTATTCATCTCTTTTCGCGGGCGTGCCTTCCACTCGGAGAGGTGTAGGTAATAACTTTGGTTTCGTCCGGACGAATAAGACTTGTCCATCACTTCCACGGGATAGCGGCTCGCTTCCCGGTCGTCGTAGTAACAGTTGACGTGGAGCAGGCTTCCGTAGGCGTACATCGCGGTTAAACAAAAGACGGCTGCTATTCCGGGTTTACTCTTTACCTCCGATGCGAAAACCATAACGATCACGGCCGTCAGCAGTAGCGAGGTGGCGAGCAGTATCGGCCAGAGCGATCCATAGTCGTAGGGCTCGAAATCAATTAACCCACGTATGAAAAGGGCGGCTACCAAAAAATATAGGCCGGTCGTCACGCCCGGGCGAGCGGAGCTTTTCCGACTGTCTAACCGGATAAGTCCGCCGCTACGCGCCACTAAAACGGCGGCCAGGAGCGGGACTGCGATCGCTGTTCCATAGGCGAAGCTATACGGATGCGGATAGATCCAGACCCAGGCACCTACGAGTCCTGCCAACCAATTGATCATCCGTGCTTGCCGCATGGCGGAGTTCAATTTCGCCTCCCGTTCGCTGCGCGAGAATCCCACCTCGTGGTCGGATAGCACCCGCTGCCGGTCCTTTTTTCTGGACACCTCGTCCAGGTCCGGGTAGCGCAGGCAAAGCGTGAGGAGGGAATGTTCGGGATCAACGTAGTCCTTTTCGATGATCATCCGTCGACCATCCTTTGCTTCCAGGATGAGGCCGTTGCCTTCGTGCATACTCCGGTGGCCGGCGATGTGGTCGAAGGCCAGATAATTTTCCCGGAATATCCGGCGCTTGCGAATGCCGCTTTCATCCACCACGAGGTAGCGAAAATGGAGGTCCACTGCGTACCAAATGGTACCGATTGCCACGGTACCGAAGAGTACCGTGATTACCAACTTGGTTGCCAGACTGGTCTGGTCATCCAGGTCCGTAAAGACCGCCCGGATCATCCATAGCGCGATACCGGTCAGCACGGCGCAGATGACGTAGCCACCGATAGGGGAGCCGATCTTCACCCGGTACATGCGCTCTTCGTTCATTCGGTCACCCGCTTTGAACTAGTAAAGATACAGGTTCCCGAAGATGATTACCCGCTATCAATAAGCTCCTTACCTGCGCTCCGCCGCCCAAGTCCCTGAATCCCGTGAGCCATGTTGCTGCGTAGGTGTTAGGGATAAATAACACCCTTTTATGCATCGACTTCTCGCCCTGAGCCTCCTGTTTCTTACCGCCTGCGGCACCTATCAGGCCACCGGCAACCCCGAGCCGGGCATCACTCCGAACGAGCTGAGCCAGCAATTCCTGGAGGGGCTGAAGGCGGGACGTAACGTTGACGATATTGTCGATCGGCTGGCCACCTACGACCCCGGCAACCTGGCCGCCGCGCTCGATTCCCGCGAGGAAAAACTCGCCTTTTGGGTCAATGTATACAACGGGATGGTGCAGTACCTGCTCACGCAGCAGCCCGCACTGTACGACAATCGCGGCAGCTTCTTCAAAACGCCCCGCTTTACGGTAGCCGGTCACGAGCTTAGTCCCGACGACATGGAGCACGGCATCATCCGCGGCGGGGAGAACAAACTGGGCCTGGGATTTATCCCCCAGCTATTCACCGACAAGTTCAGCCGCACGTTCCGCGTCAAAGGCGGCGACTCCCGCATCCACTTTGCCCTCAACTGCGGGGCCAGCGATTGCCCGCCGGTAGAGATTTACACGCCCGCCACCTACAACGAGCAGATCGATGCCCGCGTGCGCAGCTACCTGGCCGAGCATTCCACCATCGAGGAGCGCGACGGAAAGCGGGTACTCGTCACCTCCCCCCTCTTCTCCTGGTTCCGCGGCGACTTCCGCGACCACGACGGCGTCGATGACTTCCTAGTCGACTACGGCGTGCTCGAGCCGGAAGAGAAGAATATCGACCGGGAGTACGAAGATTATGACTGGACTTTGGAGACGGGGATTTGGGCGGAAAACTAGGGTAGATTGGCGATGCGCCCCCTTTATTACTCCTAGAAAACGTGCGTAGCGTAATCTACGTCCTAACCATCCAGTAAGTCCCGGAGGGCACTCACCCACGTGCAGGTCCATCCCGCGGTAGCCAAAGCGGGGTTCATCCTCGATGGTTACCTGCGGGAGGATAGCGCCCCCGGTGGATATTAATTGAATGAGGGTCTGGGCACCGTAAAAAGGCCGGCGCGCGTGGCGGCGGTGAAGCCTACGCCGGTGTCGTCGATCGCAAGCCGGTGTCCTTCCCGGCCGGTGTCCGCGGCGGCATCTACCGAGAGGCGTACCGCGGCGGCCGGACCACCATTCCCTCCCCTTCCCGGTATTCGGTCAGCAAGCCGGCTACCTGCGCGGAGGCGCTATCCGTTATCCATACTGGAAGCTGGCGGGGCAGGACGTAGTTTCCCGTCCCCGTAGATGGATAGGGCACCAGCGCCGGCAGTGGCCCGGGAAATCGCCCCGGAGGCCGCGGGAGACCGGAGTTTACGGCCGCACTAACCGTAATATTTACACTAAGTAAGCTACCTTTGAACAATGTCGCGGGCTAACCTTTATCTAGATTCCGTCCCGCCGCGATGGCAAGCCCGTGCTTCCACCGACTCACAGCTGGACGGCAAAGAGAATCCCAATATAAAATTCACCTCAAATTATGGCAAAGATTGCAATTAACGGCTTCGGTCGCATCGGACGTATTACCCTTCGTAACCTACTCGAAAAGGGCCTGGATGTCGTCGCGATCAACGACCTCACTGACAATGCCACCCTCGCTCACCTTTTCAAGTACGACAGCGTTCAGGGCAACTTCCCCGGAGAGGTGACCTCCGACGACGATAATATTTACATCGATGGCAAGAAGATCGACGCCCTCAGCCAGCCCGACCCGAGCAAACTCCCCTGGGGTGACCTCGACGTCGATGTCGTACTGGAATGTACCGGTCGCTTCGTCGACGAGGAAAAGGCCGGCCTCCACCTTAAAGCCGGAGCCAAAAAGGTCCTGATCTCCGCCCCCGCGAAAGGGAACGTGGCCACCGTCGTGCTCGGCGTGAACGAAGACGTCATCAACGCCGACACCAAGATCTACAGCAATGCCAGCTGTACCACCAACTGCCTGGCCCCGATGGTGAAGGTCCTGGACGATGCCTTCGGTGTCGAAAAAGGCTTTATCACCACGGTACACGCCTACACCGCCGACCAGAACCTGCAGGACGGCCCGCATAAAGACCTGCGCCGCGCCCGTGCCGCAGCCCTCAACATCGTGCCCACCACCACCGGTGCCGCTAAGGCCGTTGGCCTGGTACTCCCCCACCTGGACGGCAAGCTGGACGGAGGCGCCATGCGCGTACCCGTACCCACCGGCTCACTGACCGACTTCACCGCGATCGTCAAGCGCGACGTGACCCTCGAAGAGGTGGACAATGCCTTCAAAAAGGCCGCCGAAAGCGGACCGCTCAAGGGCATTCTCGCCTACGTCGATGCGCCCTACGTGAGCAGCGACATCGTTGGCAGCAAGTACAGCAGCCTCTACGACAAAGACCAGACCATCGTTTCCGGCACCCTCGTCAAAGTGGTGTCCTGGTACGACAACGAGGCCGGCTACAGCGCCCGCCTGGCCGATCTTTGCGAACGGATCGCCAGCCTTTAATCATCTGACAAGCACGGGGCGCGCCATACCGGTGCGCCCCTTTTTTATTTCGGTAATTTTACCCCCACTATGAAGCTGCAAGACCTAGACCTCGAAGAAAAGAAAGTACTCGTACGCGTCGATTTCAACGTTCCCATCGACGAAGACGGAGAGGTGACCGACGCCACGCGGATCGAAAAAGCCGCGCCGACCATTCAGTACCTCCTTGAAAACGGTGCCGCCGTTATCCTCATGTCCCACCTCGGGCGTCCGCAAAAGGAAAAGCTGGAGGATGGCACCATCGATAAGGAAAGCTTCACGCTGCGTCCCGTCGTTCCGACCCTGGAGGACAACATCGGCTGCCAGGTCATCTTCGTAGAGGATACCATCGGCGAAGATGCCAAGGCCGCCGTCGAAGCCCTCGAACCGGGCCAGGTATTACTCCTGGAGAATACCCGCTTCTATGCCGGCGAGGAAAAGGGCGACAAGGACCTGGCCAAAGCCATGGCCGGCCTGGCTGACGTTTACGTCAACGACGCCTTCGGCGCCGCGCACCGCGAGCACGCCTCTACCGCCACCGTGGCCCAGTTCTTCGATGCCGACAAGAAAAGCTTCGGCTTCCTGATGGGGGCCGAACTCGAAGGGGCCGATAAACTGCTCAACTCCCCCGCCCATCCGGTGACCGCCATCGTCGGGGGTGCCAAGGTGAGCGACAAGATCCTCCTGCTGGAAAAGCTGCTGAACTTCGCCGACAACATCATCATCGGTGGTGCCATGGCCTACACCTTCAGCCTGGCCAAGGGCGGCAAGGTCGGTCAGTCACTGGTGGAACGGGACAAGACGGACAACGCGCTGGACCTCCTGAAAAAAGCCGAAGCCAAGGGCACGAAGATTTACCTGCCCGTGGATACGGTCGTCGGGAAGGAATTCAGCAACGAAACCCCATCGGACATTGTGCCCGCCGGCGAGATCGGCGACGAATGGCAGGGGCTGGACATCGGACCCAAGTCCGTGGAAAAGTTCTCCGAGGTAATTGCCAGGAGCAAGTCCATCCTGTGGAACGGCCCGATGGGCGTCTTCGAGATGAAGAACTTCGCCAAGGGGACCAATGCCATCGCCGAAGCCGTAGCCGAAGCCACCGAAAAGAACGGAGCTTACAGCCTCATCGGTGGAGGAGATTCGGTATCGGCCATCAACCAGGCCGGACTGGCCGACAAGGTGAGCTTCGTGAGCACCGGCGGCGGTGCCATGCTCGAACTGCTCGAAGGCAAGGAATTGCCCGGTATCAAAGCGATTCGTAGCTAGCGTTCAGCCTTTTTTGTCGCCACCGCGTTATTCGGGCATGAACCTCGAGATCGTAATCGACGAGCGCGACCGGCACATCGGTATTCCCCTGCAATTTGGCGGGGCGGAAGCGAACGGGACGAACTTTGATCCCTTCGTAACGCCCTACCCATCCGTGCTCAGCTTCGAGCGCCTGCTGCATAAAGTAGAGGCCATGGCGGCAGAAGGTTCCGCCGGGGTCCGGCTCATCGGGCGGGAAATCCTGCGGCGCGTGGACGAGGTGCCGGCCTTCCGGTCGCCCATCCACGATCTTAGCATGCTGCGGGAACACGAGGATTTGCTCGACCTGATGATGGTCTTCCTGGTTTCGCCGGAAGACCGCAGCAGTCAGCTGTTTAAGTTCTCGCTTCCCTTTTCCATGCAGCCGCTGTACGTCAGCGATGGCATGCGGGAGCTCCTCGGCCGGCAGGACGTTTGTTATTCTTTTGGCGACGGAGCGCAGGAAGTATGGAAAAAGCACCTGGTCATGGTCGGTTGCACCATCCTTCAACAGTGCTATGGCGTGAAGGTCAATATCGAAGCGAGTGCCATGCTCACGGTACCGGACCCGCTGACGGGCTTGAATCGTTTTTACAAGCCAATCTTCAATCAGGACTTCGTTTCGGTCAATGTAAACGGACCCCTGCCGCAACTGCGGAAGGCGCAGATTCAGCAACTCCTGAATAATATCCATCACACCGAGCTCTGGCAGAAGCTGCTGCCGCCGGACGTGTTTAGCTTTCACGGCTTTCACCTCGCGCAACTTCATGAAGTGACGGCCGAGGAAAGCCTGAGCCGACTCAAGCACCGCCTGATCAGCCGTGACGCCGTACTCGACGTCGACCGGGTGAAGGAACTGGCTAACCTGGTTCGCCTGCACTTCCAGCTGCCCCACCTGCAACTCGGACTAACCGCCGTCGACTATCCCCAGGAGCGTGCCGTGGACCACGAATACCGGATCCGGTACAATTTGCTGGCCGACGAGGTAGCCAGCCTGACCGACCAAGCTTACGCCGGGAGTATTTACGACCGGGTGTTTCAATCCGGTGAAATGCTGGTCATCCAGGATCTGGCCGCCATCGACAGCCCTACCCTACTGGAAGAACGGCTGATCGACCTGGGTTACCGGAGCATGCTGCTGGCCCCGCTGCTCAGTCAGGACAAACACGTGATCGGTATCGTCGAACTGGCCAGTCCGGAGTCCCATGCGCTGAATGCGTTCATGGAGTCTAAATTCGAGGAAATTCGCGGGCTGTTCCGGACCGCGGTGGAAAGAAGCCGGGAATACATCAACAATCGAATCGAAGTGATCCTGCGCGAGCAGTATACGAGCCTGCACCCCACCGTGGAGTGGCGGTTTACGGAAGCGGCTTTCAATATCCTCAAGCGGCAGGAAGAGGGTCTTTCTCCGGTGGCGGAAGAGATCCGTTTTAAAAAGGTGTATCCGCTTTACGGTCAACTGGATATCGTAGGCAGCTCTAACCTGCGCAACGCCGCCATATACCAGGATCTCATCGATAACCTGCGGGCCGGCCGGCTAATTTTGGTCCGCGCCCTCGACATGGTCGATTTTCCCATCGTGAATCAGGTCATCATGTCGCTGGATGTGCACCTGGCCACTACCCTGGACCAATTCGACAACAGCCACGAGATCCGGATCGGCGATTTCATCCACCGTCAGCTCAGTCCTCTCGTGCTCCAGCTGGGCCAGTCCTTTCCTGCGTTGCGGGAGCTCATCGCCTCCTACCGGCATAACCTCGACCGTGACCTCGGATTGTTCTACCGGGTACGCCGCGATTACGAGAACAGTGTCAATACGCTGAACCGGATGATCGGTGATTTTCTCACGGAGCGGGACCAGGCCGCCCAGAAGGTGCTCCCCCACTACTTCGAGAAATACAAAACGGACGGTGTCGAATACGAAATGTACATCGGCCAGAGCCTGCTGAAGCACCACCGGTTTACGGACCTGCACCTCCGCAACCTGCGGCTGTCGCAGTTGGTCGACCTGTGCGAGTTGACGCGTCGCGTGGATACCCTCCGCCCGGAACTGCCCATGCCCCTCCGTACGGCACAGTTGATCTTCGCCTACACGGCTACACTCAACATCCGCTTTCGCATGGACGAAAAACGGTTTGACGTGGACGGGGACTACAACGTCCGGTACGAGATCCTGAAGAAGCGGATTGACAAGGCAACGATCCGCCAGGGGGCCGAAAGATTGACCCAGCCGGGGATGGTCAGCATCGTATATATGCAAGATAAGGACGTGGAAGAATACGAGGATTACCTGCACTACCTCCACCAGGCCGGCTACGTCGACGGTGACGTT
This sequence comes from Lewinella sp. IMCC34191, assembly GCF_003390935.1. Lineage (GTDB taxonomy): Bacteria > Bacteroidota > Bacteroidia > Chitinophagales > Saprospiraceae > Neolewinella. The sequence goes on from NZ_QNQZ01000002.1 coordinate 356,293, forward strand.
GAATACCTGACGCTGGATCCGCTGCAATCGGTCAGCGGCTTGCAGGCCCTGAGGTTCCGGGTAAAAGTCTGAAACTTTGGCGCGTGGTGCATAGTTAAGTAAACCAACTGCTCCCTAACCGTTCACGGAGCCAAAAATCAATCGTTTGAGCGAAATTGTCATGTCAATAAATGGGGTGGACCCCGTTTCCTTGCTCGGGGAGAACAACAAAAAGCTGAACCTGATTCGGGCGGCTTACCCCGAGGCTACCGTTACCCAGCGGGGTACCAACATTAAGATCAAGGCCGAGAAACCGGACGCGCAGAAGATCAAGCATCACCTGGAACTGATGATGCGGTTGCTTCAGGACAACCGGGAGCTCAGCACCCACACGGTGGAGGACGTGCTGGCGGGCGAGAACCCCTTCCAGACCCGCCTCGGTACGGGTAGCAAGAACAAGACCATCGTTTTCGGTCGCAACGGCAAGCCCATCAAGGCCCGTACACCCAATCAATTTATGATGATCGAGGCGGCGGAAGCCAATGACATCGTCTTTGCCGTAGGTCCGGCCGGTACCGGTAAAACCTATACCGCGGTCGCCCTCGCTATCCGCGCCCTGAAGAACAAGCTGGTAAAGAAGATCATTCTTACCCGGCCCGCCGTAGAGGCGGGAGAGAGCCTCGGCTTCTTGCCCGGCGACCTGCAGGATAAGATCGACCCCTACCTGCGTCCATTATATGATGCCCTCGACGATATGCTGCCGCGGGAGCGCCTGGACAAATTCCGGGAGGACGGTACGATCGAGATCGCGCCCCTGGCGTACATGCGTGGCCGAACCCTGGATAACTGCTTTGTCATCATGGACGAAGCGCAGAACACCACCACCTCGCAGATCAAGATGTTCCTCACGCGCCTTGGCCCCTCCGCCAAGTGTATCGTGACCGGTGACCTGAGCCAGGTGGACCTTCCCCGTAACCAGGTTTCGGGACTTCGGCGGGCCATTACACTGCTTGCACCGATAAAAGGAATCAGCGTCATCCGCCTGACCGCCGAGGACGTGGTACGTCACCGCCTGGTGAAAGCGATCATCAAAGCCTACGATGCAGACGACGAAGCCGAGGGCCGGGGCCGCTTCGGTCCGCCTCCGGAGAGCACTTTTGAGCGCCTGGGAGCGCCTGGTCGTAGCCGAAGAGACGAGGAAATGGAAGAAAATACCGGCGAATAAGCCGATTTGTTGTTTATTTTATATTCCGTAAACTAAGAAAGCCAGTGCCGTAAAGCACTGGCTTTCTTGCGTTTATGGAATATTGAACGGTTTTCCGTTCGTTTATAGGCCTTTTATTGTATTGAAAAGTGCTGCAATTCCCGGGCCTAGTTGCACCCATCTTTGGAATACAATCAGCGGAAACGCAGATACAGCTACTCATGAAAACGCCTAACCGAATCCATTCACACGGTCACCTTCTGATCACAACCTGTACCGATCATGGTAGAAGATATCATCCTGTAAACGGACCACTTTTCGGTTTAGTACTTCTCTTTTAACCCCCTTTGGGTTTTTAATCATTGTCTCAATTCTCAATCAAACTACTTATGGCTTTCCTTAACGAACTACTTTCTCCAGAAATTGTCTCCACCGCCCAAACTGCGGTCGACTACCTCAACAGCCTGGTCGGCAGCATCGTCGTCGAAGACATCGTAACCTATGCGCAGCATAACATCGTCGTCGAAGACATCGTGACCCGCGGCGCCGAAATGGCCAGCAATAACATCGTCGTCGAGGACATCGTGACCCGCGGCGCCGAAATGGCCAGCAACAACATCGTCGTCGAGGACATCGTAACCCGCGGCGCCGAAATGGCCAGCAACAACATCGTCGTCGAAGACATCGTGACCCGCGGCGCCGAAATGGCCAGCAATAACATCGTCGTCGAAGACATCGTAACCCGCGGCGCCGAAATGGCCAGCAATAACATCGTCGTCGAAGACATCGTGACCCGCGGCGCCGAAATGGCCAGCAATAACATCGTCGTCGAAGACATCGTAACCCGCGCCTAAATCTCCCCCCCCACCTTAATCCATAATCAGAATTTTAGCCAAAATTCGTCCTCTTTAAATCTCATCTCTTGGAATTCTTCACTTACCTCCTGTCTCCCGAAACCTTGGAATCCACCCGTGCCGCCTTTGAAAGCCTGGGCGACCTGACTCCAAGCATTGTAGTCGAAGACATTGTTACCTACGCAAATATCGTAGTAGAAGATATTGTAACCCGCGGCAGCCAACTTGCCAGCAGCAACATCGTCGTCGAAGACATCGTAACCCGCGGTGCCGAGATGGCCAGCAACAACATCGTCGTCGAGGACATCGTAACCCGCGGTGCCGAGATGGCCAGCAACAACATCGTCGTCGAGGACATCGTAACCCGCGGTGCCGAGATGGCCAGCAACAACATCGTCGTCGAGGATATCGTAACCCGCGGTGCCGAGATGGCCAGCAGCAATATCGTTGTCGAGGACATTGTTACCCGCGGAAGCGAACTAGCTACCTCGAACATCGTTGTGGAGGACATTGTTACCCGCGCTTAAGCGAAGGGGCTATCCCTCCCAAGGACAGATCTGATTATACTTTGAACACACGATCCCCACGGGGAGCAAAACACAAACCCACCATGGTAGAAGATATTATCCTGTAAATCGGCCTAACGAAATCAACACTCGCCCTATTTGGACGGCATACGCATCCGCCGGCGATCCGGGGCCTTGTTGTCAAGATTTTGAAGCACGATTTCCCACAACGTTTCGTACCGGATCATCTCGGTACTATTCGCCCTACCCAGCTTTTTAGCCTCCGGGCTGACCATCTTCTGGTAGGTCTTACTTGACTTACGTACCGTTGCCGCCCGGTGAAATTCACATTTGTTGGCGGTCAGCAACAGCTTAAAGAAGCAGTTGTTCCTTAAGTTCTCGTTATTCATCAGGTAGCGGCTTCCGTAGCGGCTGAGCGCATCCGTGCGATCCATAACCTTGGTATACTGCTGCTGAATGATGAAGTAAATAACCTGCAGGATCAAGATCTGGATATTCATCCCTTGCTTGTCCTTGGAATACGACGGTACGTTATTGACAAATTTGGACAGCTTAAAGTCAGGCAACTGGCCCTGCATTTTGTCGGGATCGATCATCCCGGAAAGGATCAGGATATTGATGTAAGCCTCCAGAATAAACCAGTACTCGACGTGCTGTTGCTTCAGCAGGCGTTTCAGCGCTGACCGGTCTACCTGCGCGAGTTGCTCGTAAGCATAATCGTAGTGTCCGGTCTGCAGTCCCAGCGTGATGGCGTATTCGGAGAGCTTCAGATCGTTGATTGAGTTTTCCGCGATCATCGCCTTCGCCCGCTTAACCTGCAGGTACCCTTCCTTGAAGTCCTTCAGCTTCACCGAGCATTCAACCCGCGTGAGTGCCATGAGGGAAAGGGATTGATTACCGGCTCCCTTGCAATTACGGAGCACGATCTCCGCCTCGTTGGCCGTATGGATCGCCTCCAGGTAGTTTCCTAGAAGGGTCAGGCTGTGGACCTTCATCATATAAAACATGGCCTGCATGGCGGAAACCTTGGGGTATTCCCTAACCTCCGGTTCACATTCCGCTACAAACTCGGACACCTTAGCCCCTATCTCATTGGGGAGAAGCTTGTGGGTGTAGATCATCCGCCGCATCTCCCGGTACCGACTGGTTACCTTATTCAGAATCCATTCCGCGCGAGCGTAGTAGTCAGCCAGTTCCTGGTACTTGGAGAAGCGCTTGTCATCAAAACCAACGCCGAGATAAAGACTGGCCAGGATGGATGTAAGACGGCTGTTGATTGGCAGGATCTCATAATCCTGTACGCGTCGGAGGGTCAGATGAGCCAGGTACTTCACGCTCTGCCAGGCGCGTCGCGTCAGTAACAAACTGATCAGGTTCAGCTGCCGATAACCGTTCACCTGGGCCTCATCGTAATTACGATAGTTGGCCGAGTAGACGTCATCGTCCATTATAGCCGTAGTAATTAGGTCTCGTAACCTGCCCTTCAGTGCGCGATAAGCAGCGTGGCTGGTAGTAGCTCCGGCGCCGTAAAGGCGTTCGACAATCTCCTCTTCTTCCAGATTGCCCTTCTTGATCAGGGCGTGTAGGTCGGCGACCATGGATTGCTTTCCCTTGGCCTTACTGATCTTCAGCAGTTTTCCGATCTTTTTAGAAGAGGCAACGTCTAAAAGCTCCTGGATATCCTCCATTATGATGTTACGGAATAAGGCTGGAGTGAGCGATTATGAAAAACATAAAGAACTAAAAACCAACCAGTTACAAAAAATAAGCCTGAAAAATATGCGCAATAGTGTGCTGCAAAATAGTTGAAAATGCTTACTTTTCGATACCTCCGCGCTCTATATTTGTACTATCAACAACGGAAAAACACCTAAAACAACTTTTTCAAAATCTAATCTTGAGTTTTATAAAATTGTGTTTGTTCATAGTGTCTCTTTAGTTATAATTCGCAACCCTTGAATGTGGGTTTTTCATCAAAGGAGTGGTTGACATAACTAGCCTCGTGTCAGCTTACCGGTTTTAGCGAAATTATAACGACAGCGCCAACCGCTCTTCGGTTGGCGCTTTTTTTATGCGCCAAACCATCCGAATGGTTGATCATGGCCCCGAAGATAAGCGTTTCCGAGGATTTTAACACGAAAAGTTTTTAGAGCCCTTCCTCGCGGGGACCCACCGCACCTACCCCGGGCACCGCGAGAAGAGAATTAAAGCCCTGGCCTCGATGAAAAGGGGGGATACGCTTAAAGGCAACTACCTCGGAAATGTGATTACCGGAACATGCCCAGACAGTCGTTGTACCGGTCCGCGTGCCGTCGGCGCTGAAGCTCCTGGCTATTCCCGAAGTCGATGGTGAAGCTCACTTCGAAAGTCGCTCCCAATCCGCCGGGGACACTACGAAGTGCGGAAATTACGCTGTCGTAGCTGAGCCCAATGCGGAGGATATCTTCCCGGAAAGTGACCGCGGCGATGAAGCCGTCCGCGTTTCCGAACGCATGCCGGTACCACCCGCCCAGCGAAAAGGCACCGTACCCGAAGTACGCCCCCAGGTTAAGTTGCTGAAAACTCGCCTGGCTGGTAAACAGGAGGTTGGGCGTGACGTAGGCGGGGCGGCGGGGATTGCTAAACCGCTTGAGATCGAACTGTGCACCGGTGTGCAGACTAAAGCGTTGGGGCCGGCCGGCGTACAGGTTATCGTCGAGCGCCAGCAGTCCTTCATCGGGTCGGTTTAGGTGTTCGATACTCAGTCCGGCATAGAGGTTTCTGCCGTAGAGTAAGACTCCGGTCCCCAGATCCACGGAGGTCGTCGATGCCGATTCCAGTTGTTCCTGGGATATGCCGTCCGGGCCTTCGGTCGGATCGATCACGTCGCCGAAGATCAACCCATTATAGTCTACCCGGCTATCGAGCAGGCCACCACTCAGGCCGATACGGGCGTGGAAATCCTGGTTGATCCGGACATCGTAAGCGTACACCAGGGCGACCTGGCTCGTCTTGTAGAGTCCATCCAATTGACTGTCGGTCAGCACGCGGATCCCGAAGTTGGATGGTGAATTATTCACCGGTTGCTCATAGCTGGCGGCAAACGTGCGGTAAGCACTCGGGTAGCTGGTATGTTGGCTCCGGTAATTGAGGGTGATCCGTGGGGCGGCGCTCACGCCGGTAAAGGCCGGGTTGAGCTGGAGAGGGGAAGCATAAAATTGCGAGAAGACGGCGTCCTGGGCCTGCACAAGCAGGGGACAGCACAATAGGGCAATCAATGCAAGAAGATGATGCATGCCTAAAGCTACTCTCTAACGCATCGCTTTCCAAATCCCGCTGCGGGGCGGTCGCCCCACCGACAGGCCGCCTCCCCCGACCGGCAATCTGCGCCGCGCGGACAACGTTTACCGCCACGCTGCGTATCTTATTTTCGCACCTTATTGACGAACTATGCCGAAGCTTTTCCCCGCCTTTATCTGCCTATTGCTCTCGGGCGCTATCGGGGCGCAAATCACCGTCCGTCAACAGCTTACGTGGGAAGAACCCACCGTGGTGGAATGGGAAGGCAACCGCCGAGTGGTCCTGTCGTATATCGTCGGTGACGACGAGAGTGCCCTGCGTACCGGAAAGTTGCCGCCTTTTATCCATACCCTCCGCCCCGCCGACGGCCGGTCCTATAGCGTGGAAGTCGTTGAATTAGAAAGCGAATCATTTCTACCCCCTTCCGGCTTCGAGTCGCCTGGAGACACGGACTTCACCTTTAGCTACTCCTCGGTCCTCCAACCCGAAGGGTGGTCCGGCAAGATCAGCGGTCCTTCGATCATCGCCACCACTGGCGGCCTTCAACGCCTTACTTCGGTTAGTCTCCGTCTGGTGCCCGGTCCGGGGAAAGTCAATCCGAAATCCCTCAATTTCACGACGCAGTCCGTTCTTCGGGAAGGGGATATCTACAAGATAGCGGTACAAACGACCGGCGTATACCGGCTGTCGCGTGCCTTCCTGACCGATGCCCTCAAAGTCAGCGGCCTGGATGCCATCGATCCGCGAGATATCAAAATATACGGTCAGCGTGGTGGGATGCTTCCCGAAACAGTCAATGCAACTCCGCCCGACGATCTCTCCGAACTCGCTATTCACATCGAAGGGGAAGGAGACGGTAGTTTCGACGGCGGAGACTACATCCTTTTCTATGCAGAGGGACCGGACCGACAGACCTACGATCCGGTAGGAGATCGCTTTTCGCTGGAAAAAAACATTTACTCCACCGAAAACCACTACTATCTCCAGCTTAACGCATCGGGGCGGGGTCGGCGGGTCGGTACCCTTCCAACGGCAGCCGGTGGAACGGTAACCACTGCTTACGACGACGTGCAACACTACGAGGAAGACCAGGCAAACATCCTTCACGTACTCAGCAAAACAACCAACAGTCATGGCTCCGGCCAGAGTTGGTGGGGGGACTTTTTCGAAGGCAGTCGCGAAAAGTCATATCCAACCTTCGTATTCCCCGATCTCGTAACCGAAGAACCCGTGGGCGTACGTGCCCGGATGGCCGTTCGCGCCGAAGCCTCCAGCCGCTTTTTCGTCAGTGTAAACGGTACCGAGATAGCCAGCAACCTCGCTTCCGCCGTAATTTTTGGCGCGCAGGAGCAGAGTCCGGCAGCCAGACCCACTACCCTATCCGGCTCGGTCAACGCAGCGAGCGACCGCCTGGATGTCAGGGTTCTTTACCCCCGGATTGGTGGTGGAGGACGCAGTGAAGCCTGGCTGGATTACGTGCAGTTGCGCGGGCGTCGCCGGCTCAGTTTCGGCGGACGCAAGCAGTTCGCTTTCCGCGATACCCGCACCATTGATGCCGCTTCGGTCACCTTCGACCTACTCAACCCGCCGGCCGGCGTACGGGTATGGCGGGTGGACGGCCCGGATGTCTGGCAAGCCGGTTTGTCCGGCAACCGGTTTAATGCACCCGCCGGGGCGCTCTACGAATATGTAGCCTTCCAGGACAACACCGGTCTGGAGCCGCGCGCCCTGGGCAAAGTCGCCAATCAGAATATCCACGCGATCAACCGGGCGGATATGATCATCGTGACCCACCCAGAATTCAAAAGCCAGGCCGAAAACCTGGCCCAGCACCGGCGTGACCACAACGGCTTTACCGTCCAGCTGGTGACGACGGAGGAGATCTACAATGAATTCAGTAGCGGTCGGGACGACCCCGCCGCCATTCGCAACTTCGTACGGATGGTGTACGAACGGGACCCCGGCCTGAAGTACCTGCTGCTCTTTGGTGACGGCAGCTTCGACCACCGCAACATCTACAAACTGGGCACCAATTTCATTCCCGTTTTCGAGCACGACGGTAGCCTGACGGAGGTCAACAGCTTTCCCGCCGATGACTTCTACGGGATCATGACGCCGGCCTTCGGCAGCCAACCCCTTGCCCCGGACCTCAGCATCGCCGTCGGGCGACTCCCCCTCAAATCGGCCGATGAGGCCAATCCGCTGGTCGACAAGCTCATTCGCTACGATACCGACCCATCCACCTTCGGCGATTGGCGCACCCGCATGGTCTTCGTCGGTGATGACGAAGACCGCGGTCGCCACACGATCGACGTCAACCGGGTCGCCAACGCCGTCGAAAGCCGGAAGCCCGACCTGAACTTCGACAAACTCTACTTCGATCTCTACCCGCAGCAGAGCATCTCCGCCGGCGAGCGTTACCCCGCCATCACCGAGGGACTCGACCGCGCCGTCTTTCGCGGGGCCATGGCCGTCACCTATCTGGGGCACGGCGGTCCGCGTGGATGGGCCCAGGAAAGGGTACTGACGATTCCCCAGATCAGAAACTGGACGCGCCCGGAAAGTTCTCCGGATCCTATTCAGCCCCCCGTATTCATCACGGCCACCTGCACCTTCAGCAATTACGACGATGCCAGCTTCGTCAGTGCCGGTGAGGAGGCCTTGCTGACCCCCAATGGTGGGGTTATCGCGCTCATGACGACCACGCGGCCGGTCTTCGCTACCCGCAACTACCAACTCACCAATAATACCGTCCAGGCCATGCTGGATCGCTCCGATGGGGAATGGCCCAGTCTGGGCGATATCATCCGCATCGCCAAGAATGCGACCACCCCGGTGGATGATGTAAACTACCTGCAGGGCGACACGGAAAACGCCCGGAAGTACACCCTGCTCGGCGACCCCGCAACCGTACTAGCCCTGCCCCGCCATAGCGTTCGGACCACCATGATCGACACCCTGCCGGTGGATATGAGCCGAAGCGATACGGTACGCGCCCTGCAAAAGGTCCGCATCAGCGGGGAAGTCATTACCGTGGATAGCGTCCTGCTGAGCAACTTCAACGGGGAAGTCTATCCGACCATCTACGATAAGGAGCAGACCATATCCACCCTACAGCAAAACAGTGACAGCCCGCTGCTTGAAATCGATGTCCAACGCAATATCATCTTTCGCGGCCGGGCTACCGTGACCGACGGTAAGTTCTCCTTCGAGTTCGTGGTACCGAACGACATCGATTATTCCTTCGGCCCGGCCAAAGTCAGTTACTACGCGGCCGATAAATCCCAGCGTACCGATGCCGCCGGCTTCTACGATCGCCTCATCGTCGGCGGCACCGGAGACGATACCGCGGCTAACGACGAAGGCCCGACCGTGGAAGTCTACCTCGACGACACGGATTTCGTGACCGGCGGAGAAGTCTCCTCCGACCCCGTCCTGTTGCTGCACCTGACCGATGACCTGGGCATTAATGTAACCGGCAACAGTATTGGTCACGATTTAGAGGCAGTGCTCGACGAAGATTCCCGGAATCCAATTGTACTGAACGACTATTACGAAGCGGATGTGGATAATTACCGTAGCGGGAAGGTCCGCTACCCCCTATTCGATCTCGAACCCGGGCTGCACACGGTGCGGATCCGGGCCTGGGACGTGGCCAACAACAGCACGGTATCCAGTACCGAGTTCATTGTGGCCTCTGACATGGGGGATGCGCTCACCCACGTGCTTAACTATCCCAACCCCTTCACCACCTCGACCTGCTTTCAATTCGATCATACCCTCGTTGGTCAGGAAGTGAGCGCACTGATTCAGATCTATACCGTCAGTGGTCGCCTGGTCAAGACCCTACAGGCTGACTTCCCCGTAAGTGACGGCACCGTTCGCCAAGACGACTGTATCGAATGGGACGGCCTGGATGACTACGGTGACCAGCTGGCGCGCGGAGTGTACCTCTACCAGATCCGGCTGCAGGGAGACGGAACGAACATCATCAACGGGGAACTCGAAAAACTGGTCATCCTTAAATAGCCGGCTTGGCACGCGCTTCAGCCCGAAGAGCATCCGGTATTTCCTCAGTTCCTATGGCTGTCGGCACACGAGAAGGCGATGGCGCCTGGCCTTGAGTCTGGCTATGCCTACCGCTTGGTTGCGCCCCAACTCCATACCACGGAGGTACAGCGATCTTAGCGGTTTCTGCCAGGCTCATTTAGGCCGATATTCCGACTGATAAGGGCAAAAAAAAGCGGCCCTGACCGGTAATACCGATCAGGGCCGCTCGCGTACCGGCTGGTGCCGATTAGGTTAGTAACCGGGGTTCTGACCGAGTACATCCAGTCCCTGCAGGTCGATCTGACCCTGGGGGATGGGATAGTACAGATCCTGGGGGGCGGTAAACTGGGCACCGCCGAATTGTACGGGAAGGAATTGGCGCTCGTAGTCCACGTAGCTGTTCAGGAAGGACTCGGCCCGTCCCCAACGGCGCAGGTCAAAGAAGCGGTGGCCTTCACCGGAAAGCTCAAGCTTCCGCTCAAACTGCAGGATTTTGCGGGCATTCGCCTGGCTTCCTAAGTCGTCGTAGAGGGAAATCTCGTAGTTGGCGGGAGAGTCCTCCAGCTCGGAGTTGGCAGCCCGCTCGCGGACCATATTGATCAGGTCGAGGGCATCGTCCAGGTTACCCAATTCGATCTCGGCCTCGGCCAGCATCAGCAGTACGTCGGCGTACCGGAGTACCACGTAGTTGACGGCGGGATAGCCACGGGTCCAGCTGGTACCGTCGGAGAAGGTATTCTCCTGCGATTGGTAGTAGATGAACTTCTTAGGCGCGTAGGGACCACCGTGAGCCTGGTCGCGGATCCAGGGACGACCGGGGTGAGGGCCCCAGTCGAGGTAAGGAACACCGCGACGACCGACGGAGTGGTCGAGACGAGGGTCGACGGGTTTATCGTCAACCGTGAAAGGATCTTCGGCGGATAGACCGAAGTCGTTAGTAATGGCATTGCCCTCGCTCCGGTAAGCCTCGTCAAACAGCGGAAGGCCACCCTCCGTACGGAAGGAGTTCACCAGGTCGAAGCTCGGCTGGAAGAAACCACAGCAACCGCCGGGTCCGCTGGATCCGGTATTGTGGGGGAAGTTCAGTACGAAGTCGGGGTTGGCATTATTGACCGTACCGGTATTGGCGGCGGCCTGAATGGCAAAAATGGATTCGCTGTTGTTGTCGAAAGCAGCGTTGAACAGATCACCGTAGTTCGGCAGCAGGGCAAGTGCCTGACCGTTGGCGGTCTGACCGTTCTCCACTACCCAATCAAACATGCCCTTCGCGTCGGACCATTTCTCCTGGAAGAGGTACACTTTGCCTAGCAGCGAGGCGGCGGCGGTCTTATTGGCACGACCGGCCTGCTCCTGCGTAGCAGGGAGGTTCTCGTAAGCATACATCAGGTCAGCCTCGATGTCGGACCAGAGGTCGGAGGAGGGGACGAGTACGGCTTCTTCCGAGGTCAGATCTTCGGTGACGAAGGGGGCCTTGCCGAAAGAGATCTTAACCTGAAAGTAGTAGAGGGCACGGAGGAAACGTCCTTCGGCCATGGCCGATGCACGAAATTCGTCACTGACGTTGGGGTCGGTAGAGTTTTTGGCGATTCCGACGGCGGCATTTGAGCGGGCTACCCCTTCAAAGAGACCGTTCCAGCGATCGGAAGGAATCCGGGAGGTAGTGGTAAGCTGGTAACGAACCAATTCGTTGATGTCGGCGAAGTCACCCGTTTCGGTGCCCTTATTGGCATCACCGCCCTGAATGGAACCGTTCGCCCAGTTAGAGGCTCCGGCAAAGTAGTTGCCACGGCCACCCAGTTGGGAATAAGCACCGATCAGTAGACCGTCGATACCCGGCCGGCTACCCAGCACGTCTTCGTTAAGCGAACCGGTGGGGGCCACCTCCAGGAAATCATCCGAGCAGCCCTGGAAAACCAGGCCCAGCGCTGCCAGGGTGGCGAATATATAGGTGAGACGTTTTTTAGTCTGCATGATAGTTTTAATTAAATGTGTTCGTGTCCGGCTCGTCCCGCCCGGCCTTGAGCCGGGCGGGACGAATGTTGGACTGTTTAGAAACCAACGGTTAGGGACAGGTTATAGCCACGGGTGACGGGGTAGTTGCCCAGGTCGACCCCGAAGAGGGTGTCGGCCGCGCCACCTACCGCCGGGTCAAGCCCTTCGTAACCGGTGATCGTGAACAGGTTATTGGCCGATACGGCAACACGGAGATTGCTCACGAAGCCATTGAAAGCGTTATCGGGGAAGGAGTATCCCAGCGAGATATTCTGCAGGCGCAGGTAATCGGCGCTCTCCACGTAGTAGCTGTTCGACTCCGTCGAGGTGCTGAAGTTGGAAATGTTCTCGTAGATCGGAACATTCGTATTCGGGTTGTCTGGCGTCCAGCTGTCGAGCACCCGGGTGGATACCGCCGCACCCACGAAGGTGCCGTAGAAGTCGGTGAACCACTTGGAGTAGTTGTAGACCTCGCCACCGAGAGAGGTGTAGAAGAAGGTCGTCAGGTCGAATCCTTTGTAGTCGAAGCGGAGGTTGAAACCACCGGTGAAATCAGGAACCGCGCTTCCCAGGAAGGTACGGTCGGCCTCGGTGATCTGTCCGTCGGGAATACCGGTGAGCTCACCGTTCTCGTCACGGCTGTTGTTGTCTTCGAAGCGGAAGCGGCCGGGAGCGGCACCCTCCTGATCGGGGGCGTTCTGCACTTCAAGGTCGCTCTGGAACAGGCCGATGACGTTATAGCCGAAGAAGGAAGACAGGGGCATACCGACCTGGTTACGGACGATGGTTCCGGTGATCCGGGGGCTGGCTACGTTGGTATCGAAGAAGTCTACGTCGTCGGTAAACTTGGTGATCTCGTTGTTCAGCCAGGCACCGTTGATGGTCGCCTCGATTCCGAAGTCGCCGGCGATCTTGGTCCGGTAGATAAGCTGGGCGTCGATACCTTCGTTGAGCATGCTGCCGATGTTGACCGACGGTGGCGTAGCGGAGGGGCCGAGTACATTGGGGACGGCGAGCTGCACCAACAGGTCGTTGGTTTCCTTGCGCCAGATATCGACGATCACGTCGAAGTTGCCACCGAGCAGGGTCGCGTCAAATCCGATGTTGGAGGTCACCGAGGTTTCCCACTGCGCGGTTTCCGTACCGATCCGGCTGCGGTAGAAACCGGCGATAGCGGTGGAGTTGGATCCCGAGATATCGTAGCTGGATGGTCCCAGTCCCGTACCGAAGAGCGAGAAGCGGTTGTCGCCGGATACGTTGTTGGAGTTACCCATCTGGCCCCAGCCACCCCGAACTTTCAGGTCGGCAAAGAAGGTCTGGTTCTGCATGAAGGGCTCCGCTGTTACGCGCCAGGCGGCGGAAATAGCGGGGAAGGTTCCGTAGCGGTTGTCGGTACCGAAGCGGCTGGAACCGTCGCGACGCAGTACACCGGTCAGATAGTAGCGGTCGTTCCAGTTGTAGTTGACTTGACCGAAGACCGAATAGAACCGGCTGCCGTTGGTGAAACCGGAGTTGACCACGCGGCTGTTTACGTTATTTAGAGATACGAAGTCGACGCTTTCGCTGAAGGGGTTGATGCCAGATCCGTCACTGTTCCGGAATTTACCGATCTCCAGGGCTTCCACGCCGGCCAGGACGTTCAGGCTATGCGCGCCGAACTTCTGGGTGTAGGTAGCGGTGTTACTCCAGATCCAGTCCGTGCCGTAGCCCTGAAATTCACTGTAGCTGAAGCTGCCGATGTTCTCCGCGTTTTCGTAGGTGGAGCGGCCGTAGGAACGACCGTTATAGCCGACGTATTTGCCGCCGAAGCTGGACCGAAGGACGAGGGCATCGATGGGGTCGAACTCCAGGTAAAGATTACCGAAGGCGATGTTCTCGAAGTTCTGGTTGTTCGCCAGTCCTTCCCGCTCGGCGACCGGGTTACGGGGGTTACCGAAGCCGGGGGCACGGGTACCGGCGTAACCGCCGTACTCGTCACGTACCGGAATGAGGGGATTCAGGCGGAAGGCCGAAAGGATCTGGTTCTCCTCGTTGGAGCTGCCCGCTCCCCCACCACCACCGGTGAGGCCGAGGGTCTTGCGGTGGGTGAACTGGAGGTTCTGACCGAAGCGCACCCTGCTGCCCAGGTCAAACTCGGTGTTCATACGGGCGGTGTACCGCTCGTAGTCGTTTTCCAGCAGGATCCCCTCCTGTAGCTGGGCACCCAGGCTCACGTAGTAACGGGTGTTTTCCGTGGAACCGGAGAATCCGAGCGTATGCCGGTTCACCATGGCGGTGCGCGTAATGGCATCGTACCAATCGGTACCTTCCTTATTGGCGCGAACTACCTGATAGAGGGGGCCCAGGTTGGGGTCGATATTGTACTTTTCCCGCTGGGCTTCGAGGTCGACGCTGCCGACGACGCCGCTGGCATCACCCACGAGGATGTAGTCGGGCACGACGGGCGTTTCCCCGCTACCGTACTGTGGGTGGCTGTAGGCCGGATCGACTCCGTTGGCCGCCGCCGTGTTGCGGATGGCCTCCCAGGTCTTCATCGCATCCTGCGCGGGCGTCAGGATCGGGTTTCCACTACCCGGGTCGGTAAAGCCGGTCAGCCCGTTGTAGGTGACCTTGAGGGGCGAAGCTTCCTTGCTGCCGCGCTTGGTCTGGATGACCACCACGCCGTTCGCCGCACGCGCACCGTAGATGGAGGCGGAGGCAGCGTCCTTCAGGATGGACGTATTCTGAATATCGTCCGGGGAAAGGAAATCGATATTCGTTTGCGGCACCCCGTCAACGACGTAAAGAGGATTGTTGCCGCCGAAGGAGCCGAAACCCCGCACCCGGATAATGGACTGGGTACCGGGCTGACCGCTGGTAATGACCGTTACCCCCGCGGCACGACCCTGCAGCTGCTGCTCTACGTTACCGGACGGGATGGCGGTGAGCTCTTCCGTGCTTACCGTGGAAATGGCGCCGGTGGTCTGCCGCTTGCTCGTGACGGCGTAACCGGTAACGACTACCTCGTCGAGGGCGACCCCCTCACTCATCACTACGTCCACGACCGTTTGACCGCTAAGGGTGACGGTCTGGGTTTCGTAGCCGGTGAAGGAATAGATAAGGTCGGTGACATTGGCCGGAACGGTGAGTTCGTAGTTGCCGTCAATATCGGCGACGGTACCCACCGAGGTGCCCTGTGCAATGACCGTCGCTCCAATGAGGGGTAGTCCGTCGGGATCTGTTATGGTACCGGTGACTGTTGTTTGCCCGTAGATGGCCGCCGAGCATAGCAGCGCCATCAGTAGGCCCAAAAGTTGTTTCATGATCGAGATTAAATTAGTGAGTTCAAAAAAATCAGGAAGGAGGACAAGCCTACCTTCCGGGCTTCTTTGAGGGCGCTAACATACCAAATAAATTAATCAGCTAAAAGAACCGGAATTATGTTTTGACCGATGGCCTACCATACAATATTATGGTGCCTGGCAAAAGCCTACCTATCTTGGCGCTTTACTTTGTTTGCATGAAATCGCTCATCTTAAGCCTAGCCAGCTGCCTCTTTTTGATCGCCGGATGTCGGCAAAAAGAGGATGCTGCGCTTTTTCAACGGATAGACACCGCAAAAAGCGGCCTGGCCTTCGCCAATCGGATTACCGAGAACGACACCTTTAACATCCTCGATTTCGAGTACGTCTACAACGGCGGGGGAGTGGGAGCCGGTGATTTCAACGGCGACGGCCTCACCGATCTTTACTTCACCGGAAATACCGCCGACAATAAAATTTTTCTCAATCGCGGTGACTTTCAGTTCACCGACGTAACGGCCGAGGCCGGCGTTGCCGCCGCCGGCCGCTGGTGCAGCGGCATCACGGTTGCCGACATCAACGCCGACGGGCGCCCCGACCTGTACGTCAGCGCTACCGTATACGAGCCGGGGCCGCGCCGGGCCAACCTGCTCTTCCTCAATACGGGCAACGAAGCCGGGCCCGACGGGCTGGCGATCCCGCACTTCATCGAGGTGGCCGCCACCGCCGGGGTCGCCGATACCTCACACACGACCCAGTCCGCCTTTCTCGATTACGATCGCGACGGGGACCTCGACCTTTACCTGCTCATCAACGAGATGGACGACCGCGCCATCCCCAACCGTTACCTGCCGAAGATTACCGACGGCAGCGGAAGAAAGAACGACAAGCTCTTCCGGAATGACGGGCCCGCACCCGACGGCCTGCCCCGCTTCACGGACGTCACCCGCGAGGCCGGCATCCTACGGGAGGGCTACGGCCTGGGCGTCTCGGTCTGTGACCTTAACACCGACGGGTGGCCGGACCTCTACGTCACCAACGACTACATAAGCAACGACCTGCTGTGGATCAATAACCAGGACGGCACCTTCTCCGATCGATCCGGCGACTACCTCAAGCACACCAGCTACTCGGCCATGGGCAATGACGTGGCCGACCTGAATAACGATGGCCTGGAGGACGTGGTCGCCGTGGATATGTACCCGGAGAATAACCTCCGCCGCAAGGCCATGATGCCTCCCAATAACTACACCGCCTACCTCAACAACGATCGCTTCGGCTACCTGCCCCAGTTCACCCGCAATACCCTGCAGCTCAACCGGCGGGTCAACGACAGCACCTTTCTGCTCAGCGACGTGGGTATGATGGCCGGCATCGCCTCGACCGACTGGAGCTGGAGCCCCCTGGCCGCCGACGTGGATAACGACGGCGATCGGGATCTGCTCATTACCAACGGCTTCCCTCGCGACGTGACGGATCGCGACTTTATGGACTACAACGTGGTGAACAGCCGCCTGGCCTCCCGGGAAATGCGCCTCGCCCAAATCCCCTCCATCAAGATCCCCAACTACGCTTACGAAAACGACGGGCAGTCCATTCCCCACTTCACGAAGCGGATCCGGGAATGGGGATTCGACTACCCCTCCTTCAGCAACGGGGCCGTCTACGCCGATCTGGATAACGACGGCGACCTGGACTACGTCGTCAACAACATCAACGACAGCTGCTTCCTTTTCCGCAATAACCTGATTTCCGCGGAGAGACCGGCCACCGATAATTCCTGGATACAGCTCAGTCTGCGGCAACCGGGCGCCAATCCCGCTGCCATCGGAGCCAGGGTGACCGTGGTCACCGACAGCGGCCTGCAGACGGCCTTCAATAGCCCGGTGCGGGGCTTTCTTTCCAGCGTAGCCGACGTCCTTCACTTCGGCCTGCGGCCGGCGGATTCCCTGCGGTCGGTACAGGTTATTTGGCCCGACGGTGCGCAGGAAGAATACACTTCCCTGGACCGGAACGCGCGTACGACCCTTCATCGTGGTCAAGGCCAACCGGCGGGAAAGCCTATCCCCGGGCAACCGGTTGCCGATTACCTGCTGGCCCAACCCGATCTGCTGGCTGACCTGCCCGTTCACCGGGACTGCCTGTTCATCGACTTCAACGTCCAACCCCTGCTCCCCCACAAACTTTCGGAGTACGGACCCGGACTCGCCGTAGCGGACGTCAACGGAGACGGGCTCGAAGACCTGTACCGGTCGGGGAGTCACTTCTACCGCGGGGATCTGCTGATCCAGGGGCGGTCCGCCGACGGCAGCGCCACCTTCGAGCGGCGCGCCATACCGGCAAGCATGGCCGATGCCGAAGAACTGGGGTCCTTGTTCTTCGATGCAGACAATGACGGCGATAACGACCTCTACCTCGTATCGGGAGGCAGTGAGTTTTCCCTGGATCGCCCCGAGCTGGCGGACCAACTGCTATTCAATGACGGATCGGGCAATTTTAGCCGGGTGGAGGAAGCGCTTCCTGCAATAAAAGCCAGCGGGTCCTGCGTGCGTGCCGCGGACTTTGACCGGGACGGCGACCTCGACCTGTTCGTCGGCTCCCGCCTCAAGCCCGCCCGCTTTCCTGAACCCGTAGATTCCTACCTCCTGATCAATGACGGGAAAGGAAAGTTTACCGAGCAATCACCCAGCGAATTCACCCGGATCGGTCTGGTGTGCGATGCCCTGTGGACGGACTACGACAACGATGGCTGGACGGACCTGCTCGTAGCCGGGCAGGGAATGGGCATCCGGGTGTTCCACAACGAAGAAGGGAAGCTCGAAGACCGAAGCCCGGAAAGCCTGACCGACCAGCGTGGATGGTGGAACGGACTGGCCGCGGCGGATTTCGATCGGGACGGGGACATGGATTACGTAGCCGGTAACTTCGGAGACAATCACCTGTACAGCTCGACCGAGAACGGTTACATCGGCCTGTACGGGGCGGACTTCGACGGTAACGGGGGCTATGACCTGTTGATCGGGCAAAAAGCGCTGGCCGAGGATGGTTCACTGGCAGAGTTTCCCCGCCACCAGCGTACCGATACCGAAAAGCAGGTCATCAGCGTAAAACGACGGTATCCACGGCACGAGCAATTCGGCCGCGCCACCATCGAGGACGTGCTATCCGGATATCCGGGGGCGGAAGTCACTACCCTGCGGGCCAACTATCTCAAGTCCGCATGGGTGGAGAACGTGGGGAACGGCGACTTTGCCCTCCATCCCCTACCCCGCCCGGCACAGGTGGCCCCCATCTTCGGGATGCAGCCGATCGACGTGAACCGGGACGGGTACCCCGACCTCGTCGCTATCGGCAACGACTACGGTACGGAAACCGGCATGGGCATGCTGGACGCGCTAAACGGTCTCGTGCTCCTGTTTGACCCGGATAGCCACGCGTTCGTACCCGCACGCAGCGATGCCTTTGTCGTGCCCGGCAACGGCCGTAGCCTGACTTTGATAGACATAGCCGGAATGCCGACGATCGTAGCGGCCGAAAACCGGGGACCGAGCCGCGCATTTACGCCCTCCGATACGGAGTGGCAACGGATCTCGGTGCCGCCGAATGCCCAACGGGTACTCTACGACATGGACGGTGTAGAAACACTGAGTGAGGTGTACTACGGTAGCGGCTACCTGAGCCAGGCCACGCGGAATCTGTGGCTACCGTCCACGGCTACTAATTTTCGGGTGATCACCTTTCAGGGGGAACAGCTGCTTTCGCGGTGATCGTGGATCAGTTCATGGGCACTTCCATGGCCAGGATGCGCGCACCATCCGCTCCAACCTTCACGGAAAAGGTCGTAGTGTCGCTAATTCCGAGACCGTCACGGCGGGAAAGCGCTTGCCCGTCGACCTCGGCGCTGCCCTCCAGTACGAAGAGGTAAACACCGCGGCCCGCGCCGCTGAGTTCGTACGTATGGGTACTATCCGCGGAGAAGCGTCCGATACGAAAGCGGGCATCCTGGTGGATCCAGACGGTTCCCGGCTGGCTGTCATCCTGCGAGGTGAGGACCGTCTGCCAGCTATCGACCTCCGCGCGGGTGTCCATACTGACCTGGTCGTAGCGGGGGGTGACTCCACGTTCGTTGGGGAACAACCAGATCTGAAGGAACTTGACCGGGCGGTCGGCGTGCTTGTTCTTCTCGGAGTGTACCACCCCGGAACCGGCACTCATGACCTGAATGTCTCCCTCGCGGATGACGGTCGTGTTGCCCATATTGTCCTTATGCTCCAGGTCACCTTCCAGCGGGATGGATACGATCTCCATATTATCGTGGGGGTGGCTACCGAATCCCCGGCCGCCGGCAACTTCGTCGTCGTTGAGGACCCGCAGGGCGCCGAAGTGCATGCGCTCGGCATCGTAATAATTCGCGAAGCTGAACGTATGGTGGGTATTCAACCAGCCGTGGTTGGCGTGACCGCGGGAGGCGGCGGGGTGGTATAAGGTCTTCATTATATCAATTTTATTGTACATACATTATATACACTCGTAAAACAGTACCCAAGGTGGATGGTTGCAATTGGCTCCGCTTTGGGAGCGGGCTTTTTACCTGCGCTCCGCCGCCGAGCTAAAACATCTAATTACCTTCGCCGCATGGACCAACTCATCATTCACCACGCCATCGTCCACGAACTGAAGAAGCAGCCGGAGATGGCCGAGGCTTCGCTGCTGTTGAGTAGCGAGGCGCTCCCGATCACGGAGCAGGCCATCGAACTGATCGGACGGCTGGACGAGATCTTCGAGCGCAAATCGGACCTGCTGCAGGGATTCCTGGTCGAGCCGGACGAGGGGCTTTTCCCGGCTTACTATCAGAACTGGCTGGAGGAGGGCCGTAGCCGCCAGCCCTTTATTGCCTTCAGCAGCCACGCGATGTCGGTCTTGAAGGACAAACTCGAGGGAGTGGTCGGTGCCAAGGGGGGCTACCTGCTCTTCGCCGACTATACCATGGAGGAGCAAAGGATACTGGGTATCTACATGATCCGGAACGCCGAGGGGATGATCTTCGAGGAAGAGGGAGAAGACCCGGCGCTCAAGTTGCGGACGACGGCCTACCTCGACATACAGAATATGGCCATGGCCGCCCGGCTGCTGGCCGGTCCGGGACGCAACGTCCAGATGATCCGCCACGCACGGACGCAGAGCAGCATCAGCCAGTACTTTACGGACTGGGTGGGTATCGACCGGGCGGAAACAAGCGCGGAGCTGACCCAGTCGTTCCTCGAAATGGTAGAGGAGCTACCGGTGCCCAAGGACCGCGAAACCGGCTTCGCGATGAACGAGGGGGACTTCGAGAAAGCCCTCGTCAAATACGCGGCCAAGGCACCCCAGCAAACCATCCGCGTACAGGACTTCGACGAGCACTTCTACGGAAACGAAAAGCCGCTGCAGGAGATGCTGGCCGACCAGGAGAGTCCGATCGACCAGGGCTTCCGGGTAGACCGCAAGGCGCTGCGCAATCAATTCTACCTCCGCGCGGGTGTGGGCGGGATCAGTATCACCTGTACAAAGGACCACTTCCGTAACGGTCAGGTGCACGTGGACGAAGCTACCGGCAAGATTACCATCAACAGCGAAGAGCTGGCCTCCCTGCTGCTCGATCAGTACGGTATATAGGGTGAATCCGGGGATATACGGGGGCCATACCGAACATATCGGGTATGGGCTTCGGTTGTATAGGTACTAACGAAAAACATACAACAACCATGGCAACGCCCGAATCTACTACCCCGACTACTACCGAAAGCACTACGCTCGGCAGCAATGTGAAGAATGAAAACCTGCCCGCCAAGAACAGCGCGCAAGGGAAAGAACAGGAGGCCGACGCGATCATCCGCAAGTATGCCCTCTTCGGCACCGCGGCCGGTTTGATCCCTTCTTTCGGTCTTGACGTGGCGGCCCTGACCGCTATCCAGGTCAAGATGATCCGGGAACTAGCCGATCTATACGAATACGACGTCAACGACCAGATGATCCGCATGACGATCACCACCGGCGTGACGGCCCTCGGTGGACGCCTGCTGACGGGTATCGCTTCCAGCATCACCCGCGCATTCAGCCCGCTGAAGTTTCTCATCGGAGGTGCCACGCAAGCCGCCCTCAGCGGTTTCACCACCGCCGAGATCGGTAAGGTCTACCAGGCCCGTCTTTCGAGCGGTCAGAATCCCGCCGACATCACCGTCAGCGAGATCGTCAATCACATCGTACAGCAGGTACAGGAAGGTAAATGGAACCCTACCAAAGTAGGTGGATGGAGAGGAAACTTCGGCTACCTGATGGGTGACCGGAAGAAGTAGTTTTCCGGCCGGGTGGCCTGAGTCACCCGACCTAAAGTAAGAAAGCCCCGGCTCGCTAGCGAATCGGGGCTTTCTTATTTAGAAGTTGTAGGTGAAGCCGGAACGTATCTCGTAGGGCGTGTCGTTCGCGTATTCCCGGGGCGTGAGGCGGAAGAGGATCATAAATTCGAAGCCGGCGGAACCAAGTCCCCCACCCTGGTTGATGCCCCCACCGAGGTACGGAATGGCGCGGGTCACGCGGTTACCGAACTGACTGGCGCCAAAGAAGCCGTAATCCTTTTCACTGAGCAGACTATACTCGGCGTGCAGGAAAAAGCTGCGGTATACCTTGGCACGGGCGAACAGCCCGGCGGACCAGGTAATCGAATTGTCGGTTCCGATCGCGTCGTTGTTGTAGCGGGTATAGATCAGACTGGCACGGGGCCCGGCGCTGAAAATGTTGTTGAACTTGTAGCCCACCATAGGGGAAACGCCGATGCGGAACAGGCTGCTGAACTGATTAGCGGAAAATCCGATGGTCGCCCCGGCACCGTACCACAGGTCGCCGGCCTGATTATCCTCGACCTGACGGCTGCGCGCGGACCCGTATCCGAGGTCGTCGCGGGCCGCATCCTCCCGGGTCTGGGCCGACAACAGGGATGATACCAGCAGACTGACAAATAGAAGTAGGATATACGGACGCGACATAGAATAAAGGTTATTGGCCGGTAAAGATAACGGCGCATGGAAGGATTGGCATGCGGATCGACCGCTTTGTGCTAGCTTTAGACTGATGACCGACCGTAAGAAGACGGGAAACGCCGGAGAGGCGTTGGCCAGGACCTACCTCGAACAAAAGGGTTACCGGATCGAACGCACCAACTACCGGTACCGGCGCACGGAGGTGGACCTGATCGCCTGGGACGGAGAGATCCTGGTGTTCGTGGAGGTCAAGACCCGCAGCTCCCAGGCCTTCGGTCATCCGAGCATCTTTTTCAAGCCCGAACAACAGCGCCGGATCAGCCGGGCGGCTTCGGCTTATATGGAAGAGATCGATTACGAATGGGAGATCCGCTTCGACCTGATCGCCATACTCTACCGATCGCCCACCGACTACCAGCTGGATCACTACCCGGACGTGTTTTTCCCCGGGCTGCACTGATCGCTCAAAGGCCCTTGCGCTTCACCCGCAGGTATTCGTTTATGGCCTGCCCCGTGAGTTGTTCCGGCGGCGTCAGAACTACCCGAATGCCGTTACGCCGTAGTCGCAGGGCCATCAACTGCCGCTCCTGCAGGTAACGACGGGCCGTACTTTTCCGGTACACCGAGCCTACATCGGGAGTGGATTCGTCCAGTAGGGCCGCCACTTCGGTGTTCTCGAAAAGAATGACGACCAGCGAATGGTGGCGGGCAATCCGTTTGAGCACCGGCATCACGCGGTCCAGCGCGTAATTGCTCTCGAAGTTGGTGAACAGCAGCAGGAGACTGCGCCCGGGGAGGAAGCGGCGGGTGGCATAGTACAGTAGGTCATAGTCGCTTTCCCCCTCCCGTTCCTGCTGGCGGTAGAGCGTCTCGAGGATCCGGTGAAGCTGGTCCGGTTTGCTGTCGGCCGGCACCACGTCACCCAACTTATCCGAGAACGTAATGAGGCCGGCCCGGTCCTGGCCGTCGAGGATGACGCGGCTCAAGGCCAGGCTGGCGTTGATGGCATAATCCAGCAGGCTCAGTCCGCCGAAGGGCATCAGCATCGTACGCCCCTTATCGATGATCGAATAAATGCGCTGAGCGCGTTCCGTTTCGTACTGGTTGACCATTACCTGCCCGCGCCGGGCCGTGGCCTTCCAGTTGACGCTGCGCAGGTCGTCGCCCTTCACGTATTCCTTGATTTGGTCGAACTCGTAGCTGCGGGCTACCGGCCGGGGTTGCCGGCTACCGCCCAGGGGCGTGGCCGCCCGCGCTTCGAGACTGAATTTCTTCATCTGCACGATACTGGGATAGACCGCGACCTCCTCCGGCACGCGTGCTACCAGGCGGCGCTCCACCAGTCGCCATGCGGTTTGTAGAAAGACATGCAGGTTACCGAACCGGTGTACCCCCCGGTTGAGCGGGCGAAGCGGATAACTAACCGTTCGTCGGCTGCGGGCGGGTAAGGCCAGGGGAATACGCTGGTCGCGGACCTGCAATTGATCGGGCAGCTCGTCGGTGATTACCGCCCGTAGCGGGGCTTTGCCTCCGTTGATCAGCTCGATGGAAACACGCAGGTCGTCGCCGAGGGAGAGGACGGACGGCAGCTTTCGGGTGGCCGTTACCAGATCCGTGATGCGGTAAAGCCGGTAAAGGTCGTAGCATGTGGCCGCCAGTAGCAGGATGGCCGCACCAACCGCTACGGGAAACAGGAAAGTGTAGTAAAAACCAAGGGCCGACAGCACCGCCACTCCGCCGAGGGTGAAGAAGAAGCGGTTGCCGAGGTAGATATTCGACAAATGCGTTAGGAAAGGCTTAATTCCGTCGCTCACGACGGCCAAACTAAACTAAATTCGCCGGACCAGGCGTTGAGTGTTAATAAACCAGGCCCTTGAAATTACCCACTCTTTTTTTCGTTGCCCTGATCGTGCTGAATGGCTGTAGTTCATTCAAGCCGCCGAGTAGCGTACGCAACCCGTCACGGGCCGGCGGTTCGGCCACGGTAGAGCGTACCCGCGCGCCCCGCCCGGCGAAGCGACCGGCCACCGCGCGGACCCGGGAGCCGGAAAGATCCGCCACGCCGGAGCGTCGGAGCGGTCCGACGGCCATGGTTCGTAGCCAATTGGTCAGTCAGGCGGAAAAGCTGATGGGAATCCGGTACAAATACGGGGGCAACACCCCCAAGGAGGGCTTTGACTGCTCCGGCTTCGTGAAGTACCTGTACAACGACCAGGGGCTCAGTATCCACCGCGTCTCCCGCGATCAGGCCACCCAGGGTAGCCCCATCGACCCGGCCCGCGCACAGCCCGGTGACCTGGTTTTCTACCGGCGGGGGCCCAACCAGCCCGTATTTCACGTATCGATGGTCGTGGATGCCGCACCCGGTGAGATATGGGTCATTCATCCGACGAGCAGCCGGGGGGTGATTCGCGAAAATATTCTCGCATCCTCGTACTGGCGACCGAAGATCTATAACGTCCGGGACCTGATCCGGTAGCGGCTCAATTTTTACCGTCGGGAATATCGGGCGTGGGGTCCTTCGAATTGATTTGGCTTCGGTTGCCGGTTCCCTGCAACATTTCGCGTTGCCGCATCGGCATGCCGTCCACCAGTTCTAAGAGGACGGAGACGGGGGTTACCGTATTCTTTGCCCGGAACTTTTCCGTCCCGTCCAATCCGACCAGGCTGAGTTCGAGCTGGTAGGGCTGCGCGGAAAACTGATCATAGAAATATTCCGAGCTGCTTTCCGGCAGAAAGACGCCGGTATTTTCGTGGACGCCCTCCGGCGTGACCATCATGATGACGATTTTCCGTTCCCGCAGTTCTTCCTGGGCAGCGGTGAGGGCGGCGTACTGCTTCAGGAAAAGCGGGTCTTCCAGACTGGGGGCGAACACCAGAATTACGCGCGACTTCCATCGGAATTCCGTCAGGCTCTGGGCCGGCATAAAGAGCGGCATAGCTAACAATAACAAGAGGAGGGCGGCGGATTTCATACCATTGAAACGCGGGGCCCTAATCCGATGTTCCGGCCAGCGCGACCATCAGGGCCCGGAAGGACTCGGGCTCGCTGTACTGGGCATCCTGGTAGGTAGTGGCGCGCAGCCGCAGATTCCACGGCAGGTCGTCACGCAGTTCCAGTTCGATGGATATGTTACCGAATTTTTGCTCCAGCCCGCCGCGCGCTACCGGCCCGGCCAGGCGCTGCTTGCGGGTACGGGGTTTGAGGTAGTGCCGTTCCTGCGTTTCTACCCAATCCGCCCGACTGAATACCCGGCGATCGCTGATTTGCGTCCGGTAATTGAGTTCGAGCACCCGTTCCTTCAGGTAGTGAAAGAAGTGCGTGATCTCCACTTTCGTGTATTGCGTCTCGTTGAAGTGGATGACGAAGCCCTTACTGCTGGGCGTATTCAGGAAATCGACGGCCCGGTCGCCGCTTACCCCACTCTGAAAGAGGGCGTACTGGTCGGTCAGCCAGTCGAACAGGCGGCGTCGGGCCAGCGTGTTTTTCCACCGGGCGTAGTCCGTGAGCTCCGCCTCGTCGCGCTCGATCATCTCATGGACGGCGGGGTCGCTGGGGGTACTGTTTTCCGCTTCCGCGAAGAGCTTGGTAATTTTCTGCCAAAAGGTGGCCATAATTATCGTTTTAATCGGCTGATTTCCCCGCGGTACTGTAGTTCCCGTTCCGGCGTGTAACCGAATTCCGCCGCCGGCAGCAGGCGGTTGAGGGTTTTGGTGACGAGCAGCAGGTGATCCGCCCGTATACTGAAACTGTGCCCTTCGCCGCCGCTGTCGTATATATAAAGGACGCCGCTGCGCATCAGGTTGAGCCCGAAGGGCATGCGCTCCGTCACCATACTATACACCCATACGAAGCGCTCCGGTGATTCCCGCAGGTCTTCCTGCCAGGCCGCCACCGGTTGCTGGCCGAGTAATCGCAGCAGCCAGAAAGCACCGAGCGTAGCCGACAGGGATCCCGCAAACGGCCACCAGGCCGAATAGCGCAGCGACAGGGCACAAAGCAACAGACCGGCTACCACGAGAAAGACCGCCGTGAGCAATTTGCTCCGGTGCTCCCGCTCGATGCTCCGCCACAGCGGATCGAGCCCCGGGTGGCGAATCAGTCGGTCGGCAGCTTTCATACCTGTTATAGTAGGGAAGAGTGAATATGGTTTAGCGTATCCCTCCTTTTTAACGGGCGCACTTAAACATGGCTGTTTGGTGTTGCGCTTTAGCAAGACAGGAGCGTGTCACTATTTGGCACCCCCATCACAGCCATGCCGCAGGAGCTATATATACAGTCTTACGCCTACGTACTGACGGTCGCCCCGGACGGAACGGTCTGCGCCGTGAGTGAGAATGTGGGCGAAATCTGGGGAAAGGCGGCCGCAACGGCGATCGGGCAGCCCGCAGAAGCCTTTTTCGGCCCGGCAACCCTCGAACGGATGCGGGAAGTCGCCCACCGGGACTCCCTGAAGGAAATCCCCCTGGAACCGGACGAACCCCTCCCCTGGGGAACCCGCCAGGCGGTCGTTCACCATCACTATGACGGGATGCTGCTGGAGATCGAACCCCGCATCGCCGTACATCGCGATTTTTCCCGCGAGGTAGCCCTGCGGGAAATTCACCACTCCATAACGGGTACCGAAACGATACCGGCTCTGCTGAACACCTTGTGTCGCCGCATTGGCAGCTATTTGCATTACGACCGGGTCATTGCATACGAGCTGGAATCGGACGGCTCCGGAGTCGTGCGGGAAGAATTCAACAACGGCAGGTTTTCCTCCCTGTACGGCATACGGTATCGCCTGGAGGACCTACCCAAGGAGTTTCACCCTCGGTACAGCGTGGAGAACGTACTGTGCAGTCCGCGTTCACTGGAAGGGAAATACCGTATGGTGGGTGACGTCGACGGTACCCATGAGATCATCCGGGATTGCCTGGGCTGTCGGGAGATTTATCCCACGCTCGACCGATTCGCAAGGGAGGAAGAAGTGCAGGGTCTCCTGAGTATCGCCCTCTGGGACAAGGATGAATTATGGGGCATGATCTTCGCTCATTCCCGCGATGAAAGGTATCTGGACCACCAACTGCGCAATTTTTGCCATTTGGTGGGCATCCTGGTCAGTCAATCGCTGGTCAATCGGGCTTCCAATCAAACCCACCGGCAGTTGCTCGCCTCCGAATCCATCCGCAGCCGGATCCGGGAGAACCTGGCCAGTGCTTCCAGCCTGGTAGAAGGGCTGCAGCGCGCAGACCCGGGATTGGTGGAACTGATCCCCGAAACGACGGGGGCCGCGATTCTCCTGGATGCCGAACTGGTGACGATGGGGCGTACCCCACCCTCCGACGAAATACGCCGCCTGCTCGACTGGGCCCAGTCGCAGGTGGGCAGCCGCGACGTGTTCGCGACGGACAACCTGGCTTCCGTGTATGAGCGCGGCGCCGAACTTACCGCCACCTCGGCCGGGGTTTTGCTGCTGCCGCTGAATTTGCGCTGTACGGACTGGATCGTCTGGTTTCGCCGGGAGCGGGCCCAACAAGTCACTTTCGGCAGTATAAGATCTGCCGAGGTGAACCCGGAAACCAAGCGATTTGCTTCCACGGTAGAAATACGCCGCGGGTATTCACGCGCATGGACGGAAGACGCCCTGGATACGGCCCGCGATCTACAGACCTATATCCGTGAAGTGATCATGGAACGCTACAGCCAGCTCACCCGCATCAACCACCGCCTGCAGGTGGCTTACGAGGAGTTGGAATCATTTAGTTATACGGTTAGCCATGACCTGCGGGCACCTCTGCGGGGCATCGATGGCTTCGCCGAAATTCTGCTGGAAGATTTTGCGGGCCGGATCGGATCGGAAGGAACCGCGTTGATCCACGTTATTCAACAGAATGCCGTCCGGATGAATCAATTCATTACCGACATCCTGGAACTCAGCCGGATCGGCCGCGTCCCGCTCAACCCCATAAACTGCGACGTGCCTACCCTGGTCCGATCGGCCGTGCAAGAAGTCGAAAATCAGGTCGGTCACGAGGTAAGGGTAGACATCCGTCAACCCCTGCCAACTATATGGGGAGACTACCGGCTGATGGCCATGGTGTTTCGTCACCTGATTTCCAATGCGGTCAAGTACAGTCAGGGGCAGGATACCCCCGAGATTGAAGTCGGCTACCGGCGTGCCAATAACTTCGGGGACGGAGAATTCTACGTATCCGACAACGGAATCGGCATCGACAAATCCCACCACGAACGCGTCTTCGGTATGTTCAACCGCCTGGTCACCGCGGAGGAGTACCGGGGCAATGGGGTCGGCCTGGCCATCACGCGCCGAATTCTCAGCCGGCACAACGGGGAAATTCGGATCGAAAGCGAACCGAACCACGGAGCGATCTTTCTGTTCTACACCGACGAGAATCTTACTCCCACAACCAAACCATTCGAGTAAAAAGAGAGTTACCATAGAATCTATCCCAGTTTATCTTGACCCCGATCGGTTGTTTATCTCCCGCCGCCCATGTACGCTAATCAAATTCTTTTAGCCGAAGACGACTCGACTGACGCTGAGTTTTTTCAGCGTGCGCTTCAGCGCCTGGATTCACCCCCCGAACTGATTTGGTGCAAAAACGGCCTGGATGCTCTCGAGGGACTGCTTAATGCTTCCGCTTCTTCCCCCCTCCCCCGTCTGGCCATTCTGGATATCAAGATGCCCGGGATGAGCGGCCTGGAGGTCCTTGAAAAACTAAAAGCCAACGAACGTACCCGCAACCTGCCGATCATTATTATGTCAAGCAGCGACGAGCCGCAGGATATCGCACAGGCTTATGATTTCGGTGCGAATAGCTACCTGGTGAAGCCTAACCGGTTTCAAGACTTACGGGAACTCGTAGGCTCGATTAATTCCTTCTGGATCAAAACGAATCGCCTACGCCCCATGGTCGGATAATTGAACACTATCCCGCACCGGCAGTTATGGTAGATCAGATCTTTTTACCACGGTCGTTCCTTCTGTTGCTGCTCGTAACCCCCGGGATCGATACGTCATTCTTTCGTGACGAGGGTTGCACATAGTTTCTTGCATGCATTTATCTCATGATCCGGTAGCCGAATCCATTCGCAAAGTTTATCCCTACCAAGTAGATTTGGAGAACTGTGATGGTGAACCCCTCCGCCACATTCAGGTCGTCCAGGCATATGCATGCTTGCTAGCGGTTGACCTGGAAGATCTGGTTGTTCGGCACGTCAGTGAGAATACGCTTGACATCATAGGCACTCCCTGGAAAGAGATCATCGACCGTCCGATACAGGATGTCCTTAATTATGAGGTGACGGCACAGATATCCGTCGGTTTGAGCCGTGACGATGGCTTTGAAACACTAAACCCGATCCAGGCTTTCTTTACGGTAAATGGCGAGCGGTTGATCAAGAACGTCATCGTGCAACGCGATGAAGACTGTCTGTACATCGAGATCGAGTCCGCCTCCGAATTTATCCAGGCATCCCGCTATCAGCAATTGCTGTCGCGTGCCATTTCCAAGATCCAACGCATCAAGGAGTACGACAACCTGTTTACCGAAACCGCGACCGTCATACGCCAGGTGACCGGCTACGACCGCGTCATGGTGTACAAGTTCGATCACCAATTCAACGGAGAGGTAATTGCCGAGGCCCGCGCCGAGGACCTGGAACCCTTTGAGGGTCTGCGTTATCCCCACACTGACATACCCAAGCAGGCGCGGGACCTTTACCTGAAAAATCGGGTGCGGCTGATCACCGACGGCAAAATTCCGCCCGCCCGTCTCCACCAGAGCCAGCAAAGCGATATTAACAACCTGGATTTGAGCATGGTGCTCTGCCGTGGGGTATCGCCCGTTCACCTGGAGTACCTCCATTATATGGGGGTAAATAATTCGCTCAGCGTTGCGATCGTACTGGATGGCAAGCTATGGGGACTTTTTGCCCTGCACCACTATTCTCCGCGCTTCGTCGATTACAGCATCCGGTCGATGCTGGCCTTTATCGGCCAGATTTTCAGCGGCCACTTATCGCTACAGTCCGCTAACCGCTACCGCCAGGAAACGCTCACCCGCAACCTGGCCCGCCTGGCCATTGGGGAAATGATCACGAAGACACGTGATCTCTTCGACGGCCTGACCAAGGGCTCCCACAACATCATGAACATGTTCCCGGGGATTTCCGGAGCGGCCATCTACTTCGAGGAACGTTTCGAATCCTTTGCCAGCACACCCTCTTTAGCGGACATTCAGGGATTGGTAGGCTACATTCAGAAGCTAGGCAATCCGGAATCAAATCTGCTTTTCTACAGTGAAAACTTAAGCGAGCAATACCCTCCCTTCGAAGATCACTGCGACGATGCGGCCGGCGGGCTCATCATTTTCCTCAACCCGGAACTCACCGATTGGATCGCCTGGTTTCGTCCTACGGTTACACAGACGGTAACCTGGGGCGGACGCCCGGATAAGGAGGTGATTACCGCCGAAGACGGAACCCGTCGACTGGGCCCCCGTCGCAGTTTCAGTAAGTACGTAGAGACCGTGGACGGCTGTAGCGCCCCCTGGCTGAAGGAGGAGGTTGACATGGCCCTGTCCCTGCGCATTACGATCCAGAACAGCCTCATGCAGCGCTATACGGAGGTCAAGCAAGTCAATGAGCAACTAAAGAAGGCCCTGCAGGACCTGGAAACCTTCTCCTACACGGTGTCGCATGACCTGCGGGCACCGCTCCGCGCCATCAATGGATATACCGAGATACTAGCCGAGGATTACGGGCACCAGTTAGACCAGGATGCCCACCGGATTATCGCCAAGATACACGGCGGAGTAGAGCAAATGAATAGTTTCATTACCGATATTCTCGAGCTCAGCCGCGTTGGAAGCGGAGGATTGGAGGTGGAACCGCTCGACGTCTCTACGATAGCTGCCGAAGTCATCGCCGAGCTTCGCCCCGTTTACGCATCCACGACGGATATCGGGATTGAGATCAAAAACAAGATGCCCCTGGTAAAGGGGGACAAGCGGATGCTGCGCCAGTTGCTTCTTAATTTGATTTCGAATGCCCTGAAGTACATCCAGCCGGATGAGCAGGACAACTATCGCCTGGAAATCGGGGTGCGCAAAGTGAAGCACAAGGGTCAACCCGTCTATTACATTTCCAACACCGGACCCTCAATCCCCGAAGAATACGCCCGTTCGATCTTCGAAATGTTCAGCCGACTGTCTACCCAGTCCGATACCGAAGGGACAGGCGTGGGCCTTGCCATCGTCGAGCGCATCGTCAACCGCCACGATGGAGAAGTCTGGGTGACGGACGATAAATTAGGGGTCACCTTCAATTTTTACCTGGACGCCCAAAAGAACTAGTCCTATGGCGACATCCCAAAAGGGGCCAGGTTCTACGGGAAAGGAAGGTCAGGTCACCTACACTGATCCCTACGTTCTTTGCGCGGAAGACAACCGCGTAGATTACCTCTTCTTCGAACGCGCTTTCCGGCAGTCCCAGCCCGATTATCCGATCGTACACTGCGAAAACGGTAAGTTGACCCGCGATTTTCTGTTGCAACGAATCCGGCGTAACGATACGCTGCCCATCCTGATCGTCCTGGATATAAAAATGCCGGGGCTGTCCGGGCTCGAGGTACTGGAATACATACGCTCCAAGCCGCGCCTCACCCAGATCCCCGTCGTGATGTTGAGCGCATCGAGCGAGGAGCGGGATATACAATCCGCCTATCGGCACTGCGCCAATGCATACCTCACCAAGCCGGAACGCTACGGCGACCTCAAAAGACTGGTCTCCACTATGGCCGACTTCTGGATATCGTATAATCATCGTCCAAAATGAAGTCTCCCCTCCTGGAACGGCTGCGCGGCGCGACGCGGGAGCAGCACGAACGCCTGGAGTCCGTCACCCTGGGTAACAAGATCATGGACGGCAGCCTGACGCTTCCCGAATACCGGCGCCTCCAGCTTTGGCAGGAGCGTACCCACCGCGTACTGGAGCCCCTGGTGGCCGGCTTTCAATACGCCGATTACACCTACCGTCCCCGCTTTCCCACGGCCGCGTCACCGGATCAAACCGTAACACTGCCTCAGGCACTGGGCATCCTGTACGTGCTGGAAGGATCCAGCCTGGGGGGTAGCATCATCTACCGCAAGCTCCGGGAAAATTCCGCGCTCACCGCCGGTGAACCCTTTTCCTTCTACCGCAACCAGGCCGACTGGGGCCTCCAACAGTGGCGTTCCCTGGCGAAGGTGCTCGATTCCGTTGAGCTATCGGAGGCGGAAATGGAGGAGGCCACCCGCAGCGCGCAGGACACCTTCGACCGCTTTACCGCCGAATGGGCCGGCCTTGCGTAATTTCGCGCCATGGCCAAGATGTACCAACTTACGAATTGCAAGACCTGCCAGCGTATCCTGGGAGAATTGGGTGAGCAACCCGACCTCGAAGTAGTAAATATTAAGGAAACCGCCATCACCCCGGTCGAACTGGACTGTATGGCCGAACTGGCCGGGAGCTACGAGGCCCTGTTCAGCCGCCGGGCGATGAAGTACCGCAGCATGGGCCTGGCGGACAAGCAGCTCGCCGAAGCCGATTACCGCCGGCTTATTCTGGAGGAATACACCTTCCTCAAGCGCCCGGTGACGATCGTCGATGACCGGATATTCATCGGCAGCGCCAAGAAGAGCGTGGCCGGAACCCGGGAAGCCCTGGAGTCCTGATGCCGGATCGTCACGAAATCAGCCGCTATTTTCAGCACCTGCAAGACGACATCTGCCGGCAACTTTCCGCCGCTGACGGTTGCGAATTCCGCGAAGACAGCTGGGAGCGCCCCGGCGGCGGGGGCGGCCGGGCCCGCGTCGTCAGCGGCAACGACATCGAGAAGGGTGGCGTGAACTACAGTGCCGTGCACGGTGAATTGTCCGCGGCCGCGGCGGCCAGTTTGCAGGCCGAAGCCGGACAGACCACCTTCTACGCCACCGGGGTCAGTATCGTCTTGCACCCCCGCAACGTCCACGTCCCCATCATCCACATGAACGTCCGCTACTTCGAACTGGAGGGTGGGCGAAACTGGTTCGGGGGCGGCATCGACCTGACGCCGCACTACGTGGTCCCCGGGCAGGCTACCTGGTTCCACCGGCAGTTGCAGGCTACTTGCGATCGCTTCGACACGGCTTACTATCCCCGCTTCAAGGAATGGGCCGACGACTACTTCTATCTCCCCCACCGGGAGGAGACCCGCGGGGTGGGTGGCATATTCTTCGACCGCCTGGAACCCGCCACGGAGGGTAAAACGAAACGGGAACTTTTCGACTTTACCGCCGCCGTCGGCGAAACCTTCGCTCCAACCTACCTCCACCTGCTCGGGCTAAATAAGGATAAGCCCGTCACCGAAGCGGAACGCAATTGGCAGCGCCTGCGCCGCGGCCGCTACGTGGAGTTCAACCTGGTCTGGGACCGCGGCACGAAGTTCGGCCTCACCACCAACGGCCGCGCCGAGAGCATCCTCATGAGCCTGCCCCCCCTGGCCGGCTGGGAATACGACCACCGCCCCGACCCCGGCAGCCGGGAGGCGGAAACGCTGACCTACCTTCGCAAGGGAATCGACTGGTAATTTTTTTGCGGCGGAGCGCAGGTAAACACCCCGTCGAAAACTTCATTATGGACGCCCAACATCAGGCCTTTCACAACCGGCTTCGCAAGATGGCCCGACACTACGGTAAATGGGCCCGCCGGAAAGGGTTGGAAGCCTACCGGGTGTACGATGCCGACCTCGATGAGTTCCCCCTCACCGTCGATCGCTACGGCGACCGGCTGTACGTGGCGGTCTACACCCGCGGCGAAGAGACCGTTACCGACGAGTACCGCGAGCAACTGGCCGCCGCCCTGGAGGTCGATCCCGACCGCATTCACTTCAAGATCCGCGAACGCCAAAGCGGGAAGCAGCAGTACGAGAAACTGAATGAGGTGGGACGGGAGTTCGCGGTTTCCGAATACGATCGCCGTTTTTACGTCAACCTCCATGATTACCTCGATACCGGCCTCTTTCTCGACCACCGCGGAAGCCGCAAGATGATCGGTGAGCAAGCTTCGGGTAAGCGCGTGCTCAATCTGTTCGCTTACACCTGTTCGTTCGGGGTATACGCGGCCACGGGCGGCGCCGAACGGGTCGATAACCTCGACCTCAGCAACACCTATCTGGACTGGGGAAAGCGCAATTTCGAACTGAACGGACTGGACCCGAACGCCCACGGATTTTTACGGGAGGATGCGCTGGCCTGGTTGCGCGGACCGGTGCGAACTACCTACGACCTGATCGTCCTCGACCCGCCCACCTTTTCGAATTCGAAGATGATGGACGACGTACTCAATACACAGCGCGACCACGCGGAGCTGATAAACCTCTCCCTACGCCGCCTGAACTCCGAAGGGCAACTGTTCTTTAGCACCAATTACCGGAAGTTCCGTCTGGACGAATCCGCGATTTCGGGCGCGGCCAAAGAGATCACGGGACAGACCTTACCACCCGATTTTCGTAAGAAGAACCTGCACCGAAGCTGGCTGATACGCCCCGCCCCTACTGGTAATTAGCCAGGAACCACTGATCGTAACCCGCGATCGAACGGGCCTTCAGGATTTCGCGGTAGTTGGATTGGCTGACCGGAAGGATCATATAGTTCTCCTCGGTACCGCCGAGAAACTCGTTGCGGCGCTCGGTGGCATTCCGGAAATAATTCATTGCTTCCTTGCCGTCCTGGAACCGGCGCATGACGAGCATGGGCGTTTCGTTGTCGCGCCCGATGTAGATCGGGGTGGAGCGCAGCCGGTCGAGCTTATTGTACTCCTGGTTGAATTCCTCCAGTTCCACCTTGAGTTCGGGCAAGCGCACTTCCTGGTTAGCGAAGACGATGAGGATGTAGTGGATCTCATCCATGGACAGCGTAAAGGCATCGCTCACTTCCTGCTCCGGGGCAGTCTGACCGGGGATACGCGCGCCGGTTTCGCCCAGTAAGCGAAGGATTTCCCGGGCACGGGTTTGTTCCGGGCTGTTCGGATAGTCAGCAACAACCTGCTGTAGTCCGGCGATGTAGGCCGCCCGACCTTCCAGCTTTCCGGACACCATGGCACGGAGCAGGTCGTAGCGGGCCCGCAGCGGATGATCGTTGGGAATATCCCGGGTACCCTTTTCGATGAGGCTCTGCGCGGCACCGTAATTCTGCTCCGTGAAGGCGCTGTAGGCCCGTTCGTAGCTCCGCATGCGCCCTGCCTCTTCGTTCATGACCTCCTTGGCGTAGTTGGGATCGTTAGCCAGCTTGGCGAACTTGGAGTCCGGGTATTTATCCTGCAAGCGGCTCGCGTAGGTGGAGGCGGAGGTCGCGTTGCCGTCGTCTTTGTGCAGCAAGTAGAGATAGTACCAGCTCTCCGGCTCGTGCGCGCTGTCGGGGAAGCGCTCATCAAGGGTTTCGAAAGCCTGGATGGCGTATTCGTTGTCCTCGACCCGGTCGCGGTATTCCCGGCCGAGCGTAAAATAGGCTTCGGCGAGTGCGTTGCGGGTATTCGTCTGGTCGGCGGGATCAACCGGAATATCGGCGAGAATGCGGTTGATCTCATCCTCGGTCACCAGCGAGGCATCGGGGTTATCGGCGGCTCCCGGGATAGTGGCATCGCCGTCGTCGGTGAAGAGGTTGATATCGGTCCGGCTGCTGCGGCGCCAGTTGTCTTCCAGGGCGCGGTCTCCCCAGCGGCGCTCGAAGTCGCGGCGGCCGCGGCGGATGGCCTGATTGTCGTAGCCCCAAAAGCTACTGCCGGCAATGGTAGCTGCCGCGTTCGTGACGGGGATACTGCCCCGGGTGGCCGGCGTGCTGTACAGGGCGGCACTATTGGTGGCGCGGCTAAGGGCAAAGCGTTCTTCGGCCCACGTCCGCCGTTCCGCTTCGGGCAGCATACCGATCCGCAGCAGGCTGTCGCTGCGCTCGATGGCCTGCAGCTGAGAAGCGGCGGTACCCAGACGGTCGCGGCGGTCGGTAGTAGCGGCGTACCGCAGGTGGGTATTCCCCATGACCTGCAGCGTACTGTCGTAGTAGAGCTTGGCGGAGAGGTAGTCTCGTTCGTCGTAGGCCATATCGCCCAGGAGCTGGTAGGCTTCGACGCGGGTGTCGGGGCCGCCGTAGGGGCTATTGAGCGCCCGGCGGAGATAGTCGGCACCGGCCTGCTCATCGCCGCTCCGGAGCGAGATGCCCGCCATGGAATACAATATCTGAGACTCGTATTCGAGGTTTTTCTCCTCCTTGGTCATGCGCTCGAGCTGCCGCAGGGCTTCGTCGGGGCTACCGCCACCGCTCAGGTAGGCATTCTGGGCCATGCTGATGCGGGCCCCGAGCTCGAGTTCGTAGGCGGGCTTGGCGGCCACTACCTGCTCGAAATCGTTGACGGCGGCGCCGGATTGTCCGAGTTCCTGATTCAGCTGGCCGGCGATGTAGTAGTAGCGGGCGCGCTCGTTGCGCTCCTCGGCTACTTCGGCGGCGGCTTCCAGGTAGGGAATGGCTTCTTCGGGACGGTCCTGCTCCAGGTAGAGGTAGGCCTGCACGGCCATGGCTTTACGGCGCACGTCGGAGAAAGTACCGCGATCGTTGCGCAGGTCCTGCAGGATGATCTGGGCGCGGTCGTAATCGTCGCGTTTGATGAGGGTCCAGGCGAGCCAGAGCCGGATCTCCTGGTAGGCGGGCCGGTGCTTCAGGAGGTAGCTGCCGGACTTGCTGCCGTATTCCCCACTGCCGGCGGCGTCGCCGGAGCGGTTTCCGAATATGGAGATCATACCGATCGGCCCCTCTTCCAGTTCACTTTCCTCTTCCGGGGTTTCCTCGGGCTCGTTTTCCAGGCCGACGACGGCGGAGGTATCGGTGGCGGTATTCTTGGAGGGCAGGCGGATACCCTTTTTACGGGCGCGGATGAGGCGTTTGCGCTCCTTTTCGCGGGCGCGCTGCTCGGCTTTTTTCTCTTTTTGCCGTTGCTTGATGGTCCGCTGCCGTTCGCGTTGGGCTTCGCGCTGGGCACGGATCTTATCGCGCCGGCTCTGGGTGCGGCTGGTCGCGATCTCCCGGCCGCTTTCAAATTCGTCCTCGTCCGCTTCGGATTCCCGGCCTTTTTTGGATTTTTTGCGTTCGGGGCGGGGCCGGAATTCCTTCATGGCGAACTCCAGCGTGCGTTCGGCACCTTCGTAGTCCTGCTTGAGGAGCTGAGCCTGGCCGACGAGCAGGTAGCTGTCGTCGGTCCAATTGCTGAAGGGGTGCTTTTTCACCACGACGGCTACCTTTTCGATGGCGCGATCGAGCTCGCCGGCTACGCTGCCGGTATTGTCGACGGCCAGGAAGGGGAACATTTCCAGGCGCTGGGTATAATTGTCGGTATGCTGGTCGTTGAGGACGAGCAGACTCTCGTCCATGATCTCCCGGGCGTTGAAGTAGCCATTGTAGTGGGAGTTGGTGTTGTGCCAGAGTTTGGCCACGACGCCCTGCTCCTCCCGGCTCTTGGTCGAGGCGCAACTCGCCACGATTACCTGGAGAATCAATAAAACCAGAAACAACTGCGTTAATCTCAAACCTTATGCTTTAGTGCTTGCCCTGCCATCCTTAACTTGGTGGTATGCGGTAAACGCGCGCAAGGTAAAGGAAAGTGTAGGCTGGGCCCGGCGTCTGCCCCGCATTTCCCGAAAATGTATTTTTCCTGCGCTCCGCCGCCAAAATTAAGCCGCCACGGAGTCATGGATACTTGTTTTACAGGAGCTTATCATGGAGGAAACACACGAAAACCTGAGTCGTTGGAATCGCATCAAGGCGCGTAGCCAGGATGAATACCAGTTGGTCGTGCGGAATACGCATAACTACCACGAGATCGGCAGCTACAACCTCACCCCGCTGAACGTTTACGCCGCCCTGTCCACCCTCTTCCTGGTGGTGGCCGTCATCGTGATCGGGCTGATCGCCTTCACCCCGTTGCGACAGTACGTTCCGGGCTACGGCGATGTCGTCCAGCGGGAGGAAATGGCTGACCTCCAGTTTACGGTGAAGGAACTTACGGACGTCGTGGACAGCCAGAATCTGTACATCGAGAATCTGAAGCGCACCCTGCTCGGCGATGCCATCACGGTCGACAGCGTCGAACAACGCACCGAGATCGTAGCCACCGACGAAGTCGAGCCCCTCCCCCCCTCCGAGGCCGAGATCAAACTTCGTCGCGAGATGGAGGAGGAGCGGATGACGGTTCCCGCCCAGGCGAGTGCCGCCCAGCCGTCGCCCGGTAGCAACGACGTCACCCTGGCCTCCGTCTACCTGGTTGCCCCCCTAAACGGTGAGGTCAGCGCGGGCTTCAACCTGGCCACCGACCACACCGGCGTCGACATTCTCGCCCCCCAAAACACCCCCGTGAAGGCCACCCGGGCCGGCATTGTCTTCCTCTCCGAATACAGCAACGCCAACGGCAATATGATCGGCATCCAGCACGACAACAACCTCATCAGCTTCTACAAGCACAACAGCCGCCTGCTGAAGGAAGTCGGCGACCGCGTCAAGGCCGGAGAAGCCGTAGCCATCATCGGCAATACGGGCACGCAGAGCACCGGTCCGCACCTCCACTTCGAGCTTTGGCACCAGGGGCGGGCGGTTGATCCGGGGGAGTTTGTTGGGTTTTAAGTCCTCTCCCCCCGGCCCCCTCTCCATAGGAGAGGGGGTGGACCCGGAGTGATGGTTAGGTGGTCGTTGGGCTACCTGGTTGAACAGAAGCTGCCGGGTGGGTCACCGTTCTCCTGTGGCTAGACGCTGGACGGGGCGGTGGAAGTATCGCTGGGGCCGCGTTCTAAGCCCTCTCCCCCCGGCCCCCTCTCCAGGGGAGAGGGGGTGGACCCGGAGTGATGGTTAGGTGGTCGTTCGGTTACCTGGTTGGGAAGATGCTGACGGGTGGGTCACCCTTCTCCTGCGGCTAGACGCTGGACGGCGCGGTGGAAGTATCGCTGGGGCCGTGGTATGAGTCCTCTCCCCCCGGCCCCCTCTCCAGGGGAGAGGGGATGAACCCGGGGTGATGGTTAGGTGGTCGTTGGGCTACCTGGTTGGACAGAAGCTGCCGGGTGAGTCACCCCTCTCCTGCGGCTAGACGCTGGACGGCGCGGTGGAAGTATCGCTGGGGCCGTGTTTTAAGCCCTCTCCCCCCTGGCCCCCTCTCCATGGGAGAGGGGGTGGACCCGGAGTGATGGTTAGGTGGTCGTTGGGTTACCTGGTTGGACAGAAGCTGCCGGGTGGGTCACCCCTCTCCTGCGGCTAGACGCTGGACGGCGCGGTGGAAGTATCGCTGGGGCCGTGGTATGAGCCCTCTCCCCCCTGGCCCCCTCTCCATAGGAGAGGGGGTGGACCCGGGGTGATGATTAGGTGGTCGTTGGGTTACTTGATTGGGAAGAAGCTGCCGGGTGAGTCACCCCTCTCCTGCGGAGAGGGGCCGGGGGAGAGGGTCTCCTAACTCAACAAACTATACAACAACTGCACCGCCAAGATCTTCCCGATCAGCACCACCGGCAGCATACGGGTGTAACCGATCGTGGGGTACTTATTGCCGGCCTGCTCCGTAGCGAACTCCAGGACGGCGGGCTGGCTACCGACCATGCCACCGAGGAAGGAGAAGGGAATCTTTAAAAGCCGGTAGCCGACCAGAATCGTAGCTACCGTCGTGATGATGGCGATGACGCCGCCGGCGAGAAAAAGCTTGAGGCCGAGATCGGTCTGGAGGGTCTGGTAAAAGGTCTGGCCGGAGCGGATGCCGATGCCGGCCAGGAGGAAGATGAGGCCGAGCTGGCGCAGGGTCAGGTTGGCGCCGTAGGGCAGCGTCCAGACGATGGGGCCGGTGCGGCGTAGCTGCCCGAGAATGAGGGCGACGATGAGGGGGCCGCCGGCGAAGCCGAGGCTGAAGGAGTAACCCCCCGGTAATTCGAAGGTGATCATACCGAGCAGCAAGCCCAGGGTGATGCCTAAGCCGAAGGACAGGAGATTTACCTTCGACAGCGCCTCGTAGCTGTTGCCAAATACCCGGAAGACCTCCGGCAAATCCTTACGGTGAGCGACCAGGAGGATGCGGTCACCCAGCTCGAGGACCGTATCACCGCCGGCGAGCAGGTCCATATCGCCGCGCTGGACGCGGGTGATGAGCACGTTGAAGCGTTCCTGTAGGTTAAGGGAGGCGATGGTTTTGCCGGCAATCTCGTCGTTGGAGACGAAGATGCGCCGTACGTCGAAGACGGAGCGATCGTGGTTCAACTGCCCTTCCGCCGGTGGGCCCACGTGGCGGGCCGTTTCCTCGATGGCTTCCTCCGATCCGACCAGTACGATGAGGTCGCCCATTTCGGGTTGACTGTCCCAGGTCGTCAGGTAGGTTTCCCCTTCGTGCAGCATGCGCCCGAAGGCTACACCGGTGCGGTGCTGCTGGCGAAATTCCCGCAGCGTACGCCCGGCCATATCCGGGTTCTCGACGCGGAAGGTGCGGCTCAGTAGTTTTTCGCCGAGCGGGTAGTCCTTCTGCAACTCGCGATATTCTTCGTCGTAGTCGATGCCCATCAAACGCTGCAGCAGGAACAGGCCCAGCATAACCCCGAGCACGCCGAGGGGATAAGCCAGGGAGTAGCCGACGACCGCCTGTTGGGAGACAGCATCCTGCCCGTCCAGCGGCACGTTCTTCTGGATGGCGTCGAGCAAACCGGCCAGGGCGGGCGTGTTGGTACTCGCTCCGGCGTAAAGGCCACCGGTGGTCGCCGGATCGAAGTCCAGCCACAAACCGATCCCGTAAGCGAGCCCCGCGGACAGCAAAATGGTACCCGTAGCGAAGTAGATATCCCGGAAGCCATTACGTTGGAAGCTGGCGAAAAAGGAGGGCGCCGAGGTCAGTCCGACGGTATACACGAAGATGGCCAGGCCCATGAATACAATGAACTGGGGTACTTCCAGTTCCGGGCCGAGCGCCCCGAAGCCGAGGCCGACGAAGAGAACGGCGGCTACGCCCAGCTTAAAACTTTTAATGCGGATCTCCCCCAGTCCGTAGCCGATCGCCATTACGGCAAAAAGGAGGAGGAGGGGATTTTGGGATAGTACCTCGGTCATGGATCAGGTAAACATCTTAGACACGCCTTGGGTCAATAGGCGCCGCAGGGCCGGCACCCCGGAAGTATACCGGAGGTAACCATAGAACAACAGGCAGATCAGGCCACCTCGTACGATGATCTGCAACGAGGTACGGACGCCCAGCGG
Source organism: Lewinella sp. IMCC34191 (assembly GCF_003390935.1). GTDB lineage: Bacteria > Bacteroidota > Bacteroidia > Chitinophagales > Saprospiraceae > Neolewinella. Next base: position 397,756 of record NZ_QNQZ01000002.1, read on the forward strand.
CAGGAACCAGCCAGCAAGTCCACAGGCAAGCAGCGCCATTGTGGTGTAAAAAAGGCTGGGCGTCAGCGGTTGAAGCCGCATTTTCCACCACACGAAAAGTACCTTCAGCACATTGTACAGCAGCAGCGATACCAGCGTGGACAACGCCGCGCCGGTAATCCCGTAACCGAGCACCGCAATAAAGATATAATTTAATGCCACGTTGATCACGCCGAGCACCAGTACCAGCGCAACGTTCCAGCGGTAATAATCGGTCATTCCGATCAGGTTACCGTTGATGCTGGTCATGAGGTCGAACAGCTGCGCCCCGCCCAGGAACAGCACCGATGCGTAGCCGACCCGGTACACCGCGAGGGCGTCGGTCAGGTCGTAGACGTAGGGTAAGCAGACGACCGAACCCGTAAAAATCAATCCGCCGACCGCATACAATACCATGGCCGACTCCTGGTAGAGATAGCGGAGATGACCGTAATCCCGCTCCCGCCAGGCCCGCGCCACGATGGAAGAGGTAATTGAGTTGATCGCGACCGTCGGGATGATGATCACGTTCATCACGTATTTAGCGATGGCGTAGATACCGGTGTCTACGTCGCCGAGCAGCGTATTGATGCTTACGGTATCGAGCTGGGCGGTCAGTCGGGAGCCCAGGGCACCGAAAACGCTGAACAGCGCGAGCCCGTAAAGATCCCGTACTTTGATATCCACCAGTTGCAACCGCCCCCAATTCAGGTGAAGACTACCTAATCGCCAGGCGTAAAAGACCAGTCCGACGGCGGCTGCGGCGTACAACACCACCAGCCAGGCATCGGCGCCCGTCGGTTGCAGGTAGCCGTATACCGCGGCCAGCACGATCAGCGGAGCCCCTACCTTGATCAGCAGGTTGTTGAAGATGACGGGCACCGCGATCCGCTGAAAGTTCACCAGATGCGAGGTCAGAATGCCGGCATAGACGAGGGCGGCGGATACCCCGATGATGGTCCACCGGCCGTCCGCCAGCACCCCCTGCCCTACCCCGAGGTAGGGATCGAGCAACAGATTGAGTAGACACACGACGATCAGCGCGCCGGTCGCCACGGCCAGGCTGCGCGTGAGCAGCTGTCCGGCATTCCGGACCTCATCATCACCGCGCAGGTAGGGCAGGTAACGGATCATTACCGCCGGCGTACCGAGCAGCAACAGCGGCGTCAGCAGCGTAGCAAAACTGACCACGCCGTCGATGTGCCCCTTCAGGCCCACCGCCAGGGGATAGATCAGCAGTTGACTGACGGCCCCGATGGCTACCCCCAGGAGGGATACGACGTTATTCTTGATGGTTTGCCGCTGGATCACGCCCATGGGCCGAAGGTCAGGCTTTTTCCCGTAGGTGGGAGTACAGCTTGGTGAGCTGCGAGAGGCGCAGGCGGCGGTTGGTGATGATGCGGTGGGTTTTTAGCCAGCGGGGGATCTGGGGGAGGTAGCGGAGGAGGTTGGCGGCCATCCGCGGACCGAAGCGCTTCATCTTGTCCTTTCCCAGGTACACCGTCTTGGTATCGACTACCCGAACCCTGTGGTACGGGATGCCGAAGTGGCTCACGAAGTAGCCGTAACGAAGTACGTTCTTCCTGGGTTTAGGCGGCAGGTTGGGGGTGGTGAGCAGGTCAACCAACTGTTCGTAATCGGCGGGCTCGTAGGCGGCATCCTCGCCCTCGTAAAAGGCACGCCCGTAGAGCACGCTGGCCGTTCCCCAGAAAGTTGCCTCCACTCCGGCGGACGAGGCGAAGGAGAGCACGACGTCCGCCGCTTCCAAAACAGCGTAGGTATCGAAAGCTTCCTGCGGTCGGATAACGGTAAGATTCTCCTGGTCCATCGCGTACAGCTCCCGCGTCTGCTGATTGTCGACCGATCCCAGGTTGGGGTGCATACGGATGTAGATATGCAGATCGGTACGGCCGCGCAGATCCGCGAGCAGCCGCGATACCACCTCGTTCTGCTGCCGGTACAGGGGCGTTATCCACTCCTTGATGGCCTGCATCTCGTCTTCCGACGACACGAGCACGGCGATGTTATGTAGATCCGCATCCCAATTAGTCGGCAGTTCGCCGGCTTTCTGCTGGGCGAGGTAGTTGCGGTCGTCGCGGTGCTTTCCTACTTTTTTCGCTTCGTACCAGTTCGTGGCGGCCAGCTCCCGTTCCGCCCGCGGCCTTGCCGACCACAGCTCGCGCATCAATCTCTGGCGGGTCAGGATACTGTGGGGCAGGCTATTCTCGAAAAGCTGGTAAAGCTGGTCGTTCCCTCCCCTTTCGTGGGTGGCGAAGGGTATTCCCCGTTGTCTGCACAACCCGAGCAGCGGCCAGAGCTCGGAGTGGCGGCCGTTGAAGACGATTACGCGGTCGGGGTGGATTTCGTCGAGCACCCATTGATAGTTTTTTAGGGCGCCTGTGGCGTTTCGGAGTTGTAGCTCCACCAGCTTCCGGTGTCGTCCCCGTGGCTCGAGATTGTAATCTCGTAATATGGATACCGTGGAAGAGGCCGCTCCCCGCCCAATGTTGATGCCGTCAATGGTGACTTCCAATAGTTCATCCACATTTTCCGGCATCTCTTGCGGAAACCGATCAGGAAAGAGGCTTTCTTTTAGCTTGAGCGTCTCGGCGGCAACCCGGTCGGCGGTGTCGGTGGCCCGGGCGTCGCACATCGCGCAGCCAAGTAGATTATGGGTTGAATTCAGGCTGCAGGTCAACAAGCACGCATCACAGTGTAGGAGATACAGTTTTTCGCCCCGCTCGGCGTGCTCGCTCATGATTTCGAGTTCCGTGGCCTGGTGCATAGGGCTGATTCCCTGGAGAGAAACGAAAAGGGTGCTCATGCGGTGGGATCTACTGGGCGGCGGGGCGCAGGTAGAGACAGTCGAGCCAGGATTTCCGCGCTCAGTATCCGCACATTGTGCTCTGGAGGTAGCCCTTCTACCGAATTGTCATGGTAGTAGGTATCGATGTTGGCTGGAATAACCCGTTCCAGAAGCTGGCGGGTAAAGACTTCCGGACTTCCATTCGGGACAGCCGCTGAGTGACCGAGCACCGCGGCGGCGGCCAAACGAGCATCCGCCATGTTTTGAATCCGGTAAGTCTCCGGTGCTCCGCCATAATAGGTGTAACCGAACAGCAAAACGGGCTTCCCCTTCCATAATGATTCGAAGCCGACCGTACCGCTGACCGTTGCCACGGCAATAGCGTGCTCGACTAAATCGGCGCTACTGAAATCCATAGCCGCGAATCGGATGCGCGTAGAAGAGGGAAAGCGGGCAAAGTAGTCGTCACCGCGGCCGATATAGCGCTGGTTCGGATGTTCCTTTATGTAAATCGACACATTTTCGGGGAAGGCCGCGAGTAAAAGGTCCACTATCCGATACTGTTCCACAAAGGCCTCCCCCAACGGGGATGTCGTCGCCTCCGGCTGATAGTGTAGAGCCAAATAGATGAAGGGGACGTCAAGGGGCAATTCGGCAGATGCCCGGGCACGGTAGTGCTCCTCAAACTGACGGTCTCGGCGGGGCAGCAGCAGGTTTTTCTCGATGAGCAGGTAATAGGCGTAACGAAGCCCGGTCGCTGTCCATATGCCCCGTACTTTACTAGTGGCCCGTCGCAGCCAGTGGGCTTCCCGCTTTCGCTTTTGCCGGCGAATACGGTCAGCCTGCATGTAGAATGGCGTGGCAGATTCGCCACCCCGCTGCTGATTCTGTATACGTTGATTGACACGCTCGACAATCTCACCGTCAGCAATGCCGATCGGGGCCGCGGGCCGGGTTTTCTGATCGGGCAACTGTCGATAGTCATTAAGTGGGAGAACGATGTCCGGCGTCCACTGGTAGAAGGTCACCCTGCGGACCGACAGTACGCGAAGCAGTTCCGCAATCAAAAAGTCCGTAATCTCGTGGGGTAAGTTCGATCCGACGAAGGCTTCGATCTGATACTCCCGCAAAAATGCCAGCCAGTACAGAAATTGACGTCGGTAAAGGGACTCGCGCTGGGGGTACGAACGGGCCGGTCCGTAGCGGTCCAGGCGGTCCATCATTTTAATCACCGTGGGCTTTAAGTCGGTGTAAAGCTCGAAAATTGCTTCCGACATAGGTTCCCCGCCCCGGACGACCGGCAATTCGTCTCCGGTGAGGGTGAGCGCAGCGTGGTGATCGATAACGGTCAGGCGGGAATGGGAAGTAATGCGGTCCTGTCCGAGGTTATCCCGGATCCAGAAGTGACGTCCCTCCCCGTACTCCTCGGTAATGCGCTCCACCAAGCCGGCTACCGCATCGGCGCCAAAACCATGAAACAGCCAATTCATGGCGGAAAGATACCAAGCCCGAGCCGAGTCGGTGCGAATGGCTAATGGCTGTCCTCCGGTGATAGACTACTGCCCCGGTGGTGGCCTACAGGGGGATCTTCAACAGACAGTGGTGAAACGATTCCGTTCCGGCGTTGCGAAAGTCCTGGCGGTCGAAGACTTCGTAGCGGGCTTCCTCCCGGAAATCTGGATAAAGTTTTCCGTAATCGCGGGGATAGCGGTGAAAGTCAAACGTATGGCTGGGTCCGTGTAACTCGTAGTGAATAATAGCCTTCCGGGCTATTCGCTTAATATTTGCCGTGATCTCCGGCAATTTGTCACCCGAAATATGCATCAGCACGCCGGAGGTGAAGACTACGTCGACCGAATCCGTTTCGATCGCTTCAAGATCGTAGATGCTGGACGACAGTAGCTTAAAATTCGGGCCGAGCAGATTTTGGGCGACTTGTACGGCAGCGGGGTTGATTTCCACACCGTATAGGTTGCAGTCGGGGTTAGCCTGCTGGATAAAGTAAAGATTTCTGCCGCCCCCGCAGCCAAGCTCGAGCACCGAGTCAGGTTGGTAAGCGTTTATCTCGCTTGCTAGCCACTGGGTTCGGGTTTTGACATCTTCCTTCTGCAAATCCACATCCAGGTGCTCGTGGTAACCGGCAATGTTTTTCCAGAACTGTTCGCGATCTAGGGCTACGTTATCACTCTGAGAGGAAAAAAGAAGAATGCGGGATCCATAATTTATGGTTCGGTAATTATGGGTCAATCCGTCGGAACCCTTATTAAAGAGGATACGATACCCCATCTCGGTACCGGATATCCGCTTTCCGCGCCGCGCAATGAGAACCCTTCTGTCGAAGGCTATCCGTTTTAAAATCTTGGGCCAAAGTGCGAAATTCATTGTCCGCAACCAAGTCTGCTCTCCCGCCCCGTAAACAACCACCAATCCGGGATCACCCAGGTACTCGGTAAGTTCGCCTGATAAACGGAGTTCATCGCTGGAAATGGTGACCATAGAATTAAATAACTTTAGTTCACCCCGGGGTGAAGCCTAAAGGTAGAATCTTTTGGGGGCCACCGGGCAAAGGGCAGCAGGCAGATTGATCCAGGCTTTTTCTTACCGATGGAATGGGGTGCCCCGCTGGTAGGCGCGAGCCGCCCGGGTACCAATAATTTTCTCGTAAAATTTGGGGGCCATGCCGTCACCCGGCCGAATGACCCGGAGGTTCTGATCGGTAAAGATATCCCCGGCCGCAATATCGGCAACCACGTAAATTGAGCGCTTGAATTGTCGGCTTTTTTCCTCCGACTTCTGAGTGTCAAGTTGTACGACACCGAGGCCCTGCCAAGCCCGCTCGGTTTCCGTAACCAGCGCTTTTAGCTCTTGCGGTTCCATACTGAAAGCACTATCCACCCCACCGTCAGCACGGCGTAGGGTGAAATGCTTTTCGATTACAGTCGCTCCCAGGGCAACCGCTGCGACGGAAACGCCTAGTCCCATTGTGTGATCGGACAAACCTATCTGACAGTCCGGGAAGATGGATTGGAAGACCGGAATGGTCCGCAAGTTCGTGGTGGCCGGGGTAGCGGGGTAAGTACTCGTGCATTTGAGTACACATATTTCCTGCGCTCCGCCGCACTTAAGTACCTGGATGGATTCGTATAAATCGTCTAACCGGGAAGCCCCGGAACTGATAATGACGGGCTTACCGGTAGCCGCAACCTTGCGCAGCAGGGGATGATGGGCACTTTCGAAGGAGGCGATTTTATAGGCCGGCACGTCCAGATCTTCGAGAAAGTCGACCGCCGTTTCATCGAAGGGGGACGAAAAGGCGATCATTCCCAACTGCTTCGCCCTGCGGAAAATTGGTTCGTGCCATTCCCACGGCGTATGGGCTTCCTGGTAGAGATCGTACAGGTTTTTTCCCTTCCAGAGTGAATCCTCATTGGTGATATCGAAGAGCCCGCCACGGGCGTCGATAGTGAGTGTATCCGCCGTATAGGTCTGCAACTTCAGGGCGTGGGCACCCGCGGCAGCCGCTGCGTCCACCAAGTCAAGTGCCCGGCTGAGCTCCCCGTTGTGATTACCGGACATTTCGGCAATAATGAAGGGGGGAGAATCCGGACCAATGGTATAATTGCCAATCTTCATGTTCTTCAGCTCAATGTTTTTCCAATAAGGGACCGTAAAGAGGTACCGTCCGGTACCGGACCGATTCGAAGTACCCCGTCGGCCAGTTTCACTTCCAGGTCACTTCCGACCACCGCCAGGAGGGTACCGTCCGGCTGTTCGTGCCGGAATCCCAAGGACGAGGGAAATGCATAATGGACAGTTACCCTGTTCCCGTTTACCTCGAAATACGCGCCGGGATAAGGCGGTGCCTGCGCCCTGACCCAGTTTCGGACCCTTTCCCGCGACCAGCCCCAGTTGATGCGGCCATCCTCTGGCGTTCGCTTGGGGAAATAGGTCGCCCGGGTTTCATCCTGGGCCTGGAGGGTGAGGGTATCGGCTGCGATTTTGTTTAACACCTCCCCCAGCAGTTGGGGATACATGTTCTGGTAGGCAGCAAGTATGTCCGCGCCCGTCATATCCGGTCGAATATTCAGGCTCCGTTGCCCTACAATATCTCCGGCATCCAAGGCCGGTGTCATGAGGTGGGCCGTGACACCGGTTTCTTTTTCGCCATTGATGATTGCCCACACGTGAGGGGTTCTTCCCCGGTATTTGGGAAGGAGAGAGCCGTGCAGGTTAATGGCGTAGCGGTTGGCCACCGCCAGTATATCTTCCTCGACTAAAAATAAGTAGTTGATAGACAAGAGGACATCACACCGGGCCGCGGGGAGAACGTCGCGTGCCCTTCCGCCCCGGGGATTCCCCATAAATACGGGTAATCCAGCCGCCGTACAGTATTCGTGGATAGCCAGAGATTGCCGGTCCGTAAATACATAGGCGACCTCGTATTGAGCGTGGAGTGCCTGCAAAGCGGCATATCCCAAACCCCCACTTATTAATAGCGTTATGCGCATTCTTCGGCTAATGAATGAAACAAATCTAGAAAGCGTTCAGCGGAGTGCCCATCGAATAGCCGGGTTTGTCGTTCGATCGATTCCGCGACCCGTTCTGGATCGAGTACGGGAAAGCTGTCGGTGAAAGAAAAGGCAACTCCTTCCCGTAGATAATAGGTATAAATGGAGGCCTGGTTATCGGCAATCGGGTACAGGTACAGCAGCCCGCCGACACTCAGGTATTCAAAGCTGACCGTGCTGGGGGAAGTTATGCCCGAGTGGCTTTCCCGCATTAGATCGGCCATAGCCCCCGCTGTAAGATTGCGGTGCAAACGAATATCGGCCTTTGTCCGGTCCAGATAATGGACCAGTTCTTCCTCGTGTAAATAAGCTCCGCCCAGTACCACCTCGAAGGAGGACGCGGGGAAAACGGATACACACTTTTGGAGTACCGATAGCGTCGCATTGGGCGGATCTGCCCCTCCCAGGCAAATAAAGATACGGTCGTCTTGCGCGGCGATCTGGGCAGGCACCCGGGTACGGAATGGTCTTTGCAGCAAAGCATAGCGGGGTCCGAGGCAGAATTTCGTTCCGGGTTCTGCCGAATAGTCATCAGGAGTCACCCCTCCCGCATGGTTGATGACGACGTCAGCTACAAAGTGATGGGTATGAATGTCGTCAATACAGACGAGTGGAATCCGAGATTCTTTCCATTTCGCTTGGTATGCCGTATCGAAGTGATAGCCGTCCAGGACCACAATGATTGTACAATTCGGCGCCATTACCCCTTGTGCTCTGCCCCAGGTGAGTATAGCGTCTGTTTCCTCCGCCGCCCGAATGTCCGACAGGTCTAAACTAGCGTGGTAGGGTTGCGTCAGTTCGGGCCGGAGGTCAAAAGGAAGGTGCCGAAAAGCCAGGTAACAGGGAAAAGCAGAAGAAAGCATTTCGGCCAGCGCCCGGCAGCGGTACAGGTGCCCGAGTCCTATTGACTCGTTGCCATCCGTGCGAAATATGACGATTGCTGCGCTCTTCAATGATTCAGTTGGTATTTAAATTCAGCTATCCGCCAATCCATTTCGGTATCGATATCGTGGGCCTCCATTTCTCCCAGCAGAATACAGCCGGAGTTATCGGTCCACAATTTCCCCGGACCCAGGATTCGGTCCGGCCGGTACCAGTAAAACATACCACAATCGTGATAACAGGGTTGCAGGTCCTGCGATCGGGTTTGTAAATACTCAGGCGACAGGATAGCCACTCGCTGATCCTCGGTGAGGTACAGTGCCCGCTGAATCGGTGAGGAAAAGGCCAGAACGGGAAAGACCGAATCCCGGTCATCCTGTGTTATCGTATGCAAGCCGCGGTGTAGCAAAGGAGCAGTGACAAAGGGAGCGGTGGCGTAGATACAGCACGCCAGGTCAAATGACCGGTCGTAGGTTTCGTGCACTTCGCGCAGCACGTCCAGGGTGGTAGCAAAATCATCGGCGGTCTTCTCGCTCCGTAAAAACGGAACGGTAGCACCGTACTCACGAGCTACCTCGGCAATTTCCTCGTCATCAGTGGAAACCATAATTTCTGAAAAGAGCCCGCTATCGCGAGCCGCTTCGATAGAGTAAGAGATAATGGGCTTTCCCAGGAAGTCACGAATGTTCTTTCGGGGGATTCTTTTACTGCCCCCCCGGGCCGGAATGATGGCGATGCTACCCACCGACGAAGCCTTTCACGCGTTCGATTACGTATTCCTGTTCCTCCTGTGTCAGGGATGGATACATTGGCAAACTGAGCGCCCCGGCGTAGTAATCTTCGGCGTGGTGCAGGTCCGCGGCTTCGTACCCGATATCCCGGTAATAAGGCATGGTGTGGACCGGTACGTAGTGGACTTGGGCGTAGATCCCGTGTTCGCGCAAGTAATCGTAGAGACCGAGGCGGTCATTCACTTCGACCACGTAGAGGTGAAAGGCGTGCCGAATGCCATCGGTCGGAATACCATGCGCACGAAGTTGATTGGCGGGCATACCCTGGAAAGCCTCATCGTACAGATTTGCGATTTTCTGCCGGCGGTCCAGGCCGGCTTCCGCCCGGGACAGCTGGCTGATACCCAGCGCACATAGAATGTCGGGAATACGGTAATTGTACCCGAGCTGCTGCATCTCCATATACCAACCGCCGTGATCGGGGTAGCGCAGGTTGCCGCGGTCGCGCGTAATACCGTGAGTTCGTAGTACCCGGAGACGTTCGTAAAGCTCCGGATCGTTGGTGGTGACCATCCCACCCTCCCCGCTGGCGATGTGTTTGACCGGGTGGAAACTGAAAATGGCCAGGTCGGCGTATGCACCGTTGCCGCACCACTGCTGCCTTCCGCCGCTATCGGTAAAATAACCGCCGGGAGCGTGACAGGCATCCTCGATGATCCATAGACCGTGTTGATCCGCCAGATGCCGGTACGCCTCCAGGTCAACCGGATAGCCGGCGAAGTCGACGGGAATCACGCCCTGGAAATAGCCGGCGGGTTTGCTTTCGATCAGCTCGCGGACCTTCTCGATATCGAGCAAGAGCGTATCGGGATCGATGTCGGCGAACCAGACCTCGCCCCCACAGTAACGCACGCAATTTGCACTGGCGGCGAAAGTGATCGGGGTGGTGATGACCCGCGATCCGGCATGGACCCCCAAAGCCAGCGTGCATAAATGCAACGCCGCCGTTCCGTTGGCGACCGCCACCGCGTACTTGACACCAATGTATTCGGCGAATTTGGCTTCGAACTCTTCCACGCGTGGCCCCGTGGTGAGATAGTCGGACCGCAGCGCCTCGGCTACGGCGGCGATGTCTTCGTCCGTAATGTGCTGACGGCCGTAGGGAATGGCGTGCTCGCTCATACCGAAAAAGTTGGATCGACGTGCTCGGAAATGAAGGACCGCAGCTGCTCGACGGTTACCCACTCGGAATTACTCCCCGAATTGTAGCTGAACCCATTCGGTACCAGTTCGGCCCCGAAATGATCCTTAAATGTATCCAAATTCCAGTTGGGGACCGACGGAATGATGGCGTAGTACTTCCCCATATCGTAGGTATAGAAACTATCCGAGGGCGTGATCATCTCTTCGTGGATCTTCTCGCCCGGCCGGATGCCAACTACCCGCTGCTCCAATTTGGGCGCGATGGCTTCGGCTACGTCAGTGATGCGATAGCTTGGAATTTTCGGGATGAAAATTTCCCCGCCCCAGGCATTTGCCAGGGCGTGAAAAACCATGTCCACTCCCCCATCCAGGCTGATGTTGAAGCGCGTCATCCGGGGATCGGTGATGGGGAGAAATTCGCCGTCGCGGCGGTTCAGGAAGAAGGGAATGACCGAGCCATTGGACCCCATTACGTTTCCGTAGCGGACTACGGAGAAGCGGATGGGATTCTTACCCTTGATGTTGTTAGCGGCAATGAAGAGTTTATCGCTCGTCAGCTTGGTGGCGCCATACAGGTTGATCGGCGCGCAGGCCTTATCCGTACTCAATGCCACCACCCGCTGCACCTGCGTCTCCAGGCAGGCGTAGATGACATTTTCGGCCCCACCCACGTTGGTCTTGATGCATTCCGAGGGGTTGTATTCCGCGAGGTGAACGTGCTTCATGGCCGCGGCGTGGATCACGTAATCGATCCCCTGCATGGCCCGGACCAGCCGCTCGCGGTCGCGAACGTCGCCAATGAAAAAGCGAATCGCCGGGTAGCTGGCGTTCAAATACTCCTGCGCCATGACGAATTGCTTCTGCTCGTCACGACTAAAGATGACCAGACGGCGGATGTCCGGCCACTCGGCAAAAATCCGGCGCGTCAGGGCTTTTCCGAGGGACCCCGTCCCCCCGGTGATTAGCAGTGATTTTCCGTTCAGGTTAAGCTTTTCCATGGACGGACGAAGGTAAGAAAATCCCTTAACGGATCAGGTGTACGAAGCCAGTTCGCTCCAGCTCTCTATTATCGGATAACCGCACGGTCACGACGTACACAAAGACCTCATTGTTAAACGGATCGCCATCTTCCAGTGGCAGTCCACGGCCGTCCCACCCTACCAAGACATCGTTTGCGGCGAAGGCCTCGCGGTGAAAGATAGCATTGCCCCATCGGTCGTAGATGTCCATGCGCTGTACCACGGTATTTGGCTTGCGGGAAAAGACGGTAAAGACATCATTCGTGCCGTCGCCGTTGGGTGAAAAGGCATTCGGTATGTATAAGTCACGATTCGCGATGATGCTGATCTGGGTACTATCTACTGCCAGGCAGCCGGTACGCAAGTCCATAACCTCCAGCGTAACCGTACCCATCGTATCGACAAAGATGATCGGTGCCGTACATCCCGCACAAATAGCAAAATCTCCCGACCACTGAATGTCCAGGTTCGTGGAGTCCGTGATACCAGACTCCAGCATTACCAAGCTACATTCCGCTACCGTCAAGTCTTCGGGAAGGGACACAGCTATTGCATCGGCCAGAGTCACGGTGAAACTATCCCGTAAGCTACACCCCGCGGCATTCGTAAACACAAAGGAATAAGTGCCGCTCTCGGACACGGTACGGGGTCCTGGGGGGGCACCATCGTCCCAGCGCACGGGTTGAAAAGTTGAGGTAAACGGCAGGTTGAGCTCGGTGTTACAGGACAGCGTATCCGTACCGATCGGTTCGGGAAGGGGGGCAACGGACACGCTGGTTTCGACGACGGGACTGGAGCAGTTGGCCACGACTTCCTGTAGTGTATAAACCCCGGCGGTAGAGGCGTTCAGGTTCTCCAATTGCAGGCGGTCTCCTCTATACGTGGATCCATCGGGGGCCGTCCAGGTGAAGGTGGCATCCGGATTGGGTGTCGCCACGTTAAGCAGCAAGGTATCTCCAGCACAGGTGCCGCCGGTTTGTTCGATTACCGGAGCGTCGAGGAAATTTACGGACGAGATAGTAAATTGACCGGGCACCATGCCCTCGCAGCCACCCGGCGCGACCACCGTCAGGTCCTCGAAAAGCCCCGGTCGCAGTGGTGTTAGTAGCAGTTGTCCGGTGGCATCAACCACGGCGTCAAGGGTATCTAGCCGACCGTCAAACGTAAAATAAACAGTGTATCCCTCTCCGGCCAAGAACGCGGGGTGGTCTACACGTAGTCTACCGTCAGCCTCTTCGGTGCAGGAGGAATCGTCCACTTCTTCGACACGAAAGTCATCGGACGACAGTTCGGTTCCCCCCTCGACGATGACCGCGGCGGTCTGGGTACATCCCGCGGCATCCGTCACGCTTACCGTATGGATGCCCTCGGACAAGTTGACCGCACGCTGCGTTTGCTCTCCGTTGTCCCAGGCGTAGTTGTAGTCCGCCGCGTTACCTCTGTTGACCAGGGCTTCCGCTTCTCCATTCGGTTGATCGCAGCTTGCCGTACCGGTGGCGCTTGCCTCGAAAGGTGTTGGAAAACTTCCGAAGGTGGGCAGCGCTCCCAACCACAGCGGCCGATTAGCCGGGGGGAAAGTGATGGCATCGAACTCAACGTCGCAATCCGTGCCGGCAACGTTCGGGGCATTGATCCGGGCCAGTCCCGGAACACGAGAACCGTTGAAATAACTATAAGCGTTGGCCCAGTAAATGGCCCCGTCAGGGGCTAACCGCAGCCCTCCGGTTCGCCCGCCGTGGGTCGAGGTAGCCACAGTGGTTAGCGTTTCGGTGTCAAAATCGTACTGGCGGAGCCGGTTTCCAAAATATTCGGTGTAGTAGAGCTTGGACCCGTCCGGGGAGAATTCCACGTCGTAGGTCCACCGGACATCATTGGTAATGATTGTGGCCTGGTTATTCAGAATCTGCCCTAGCTCGGGATCGAAGCGCACGTAGCCAATCGGAGCTTCCGACTCGTCCATTTTGCGGGATACGGCAATCACCAGTCTGCCCTGAGTGCTTAAATCGGGATAGTACGCCATTCGAAAACCTAAAATCGGATCGTCCTCCGCGATTTCTTCCCTGAGCAGGTGGGATAAGCTATACTCCGCTACCAGCCGTACACCGGAAGCGGTAACTTCAAACTGCAAGAGCACGTTCCCGTCACGCTGCGCGGCGAATAGCCAGCTTTCCTTGCTGTCGTTGGCCTTGGGTAAGGCAAACAACCCCTGTGCTATATCGACGTCCGCGTCCATTATCCGGACCCGCTTCTCACCAGCTACGACATCACCTAACGGCTGATCCAACGTCCCGTTCCCCGGAAGGTCCATATCGATCTTGCTGTAATAGAGGGCCCGTGGTGCCGGGAACGTCTCATCTTCTCCAGAGAACAGGTAGTACGAACGACACCCCGCCGGGTCGTACACCACCGATGTGCCATAGTTATTGGAGGGCGTACCGCCTAAATCGGACCCGTTGGGCATGAGCTGGTGGCTGGCATCCACTATCTGCAGACCGTCGGTATAGAAAATGACCTCCCCCGATGCTCCATCGGAAACGATCATATTATTCTCATTCAATTGCAGCGGGAACCGGACACCACTGTAATCCCGGGGCTGATTATCCGCCAGCCCGAACCGTATGCCGGTTTGGGCTCCCGGGGTATCGTCACCTATGAACCAGGTATGCTGGCCGAATTGTGCAAACAGGGGAGTCGTACCTAATAGCAGGCTTACAAAAACAGCTAAGAGCTTCATACTGGTGAGGAATAACTGGGGGGCGTAATATCAAACTGGCAATAGCCGCAATATTGTAAACGCCATTAAAGATAGCTATTGCGTCGGAAACCCATTGATTAGGATGCCGGGGCGCGAGAGAAGGGCAACTTTGCTGGGCTGCGGGGAACTCTCCCCGAAGGCTTCATCGCCTGCTGGGAAGCTCCCGCCCGGCCGCTCGTACTTGGTGATCAGCCAAATATAACCCCACCAATACCCACAATCGTAAGCGTCCGAGCAACCCCGTGTTGCTCACTTCACTCTTCTTCCGTACCGGCATGCGCGTTAGCCATGGCCCACTGATGCGGCAGTAGCTCCTCCAGGCGGTTGACTGGATGGTCTGCGATGCGTTCCAAGACGTCCCGCAGCCAGTTGCGAGGGTCGACCCCCAGTCTTTTACAGCTGGCAAAGAAAGAGTACAGCATCGCCGCCCGCTGCGCCCCGGCGTGGGAGCCGGCGAAGAGGTAGTTTTTCCGGCCCAGCGCCAGCGGTCGGATGGAGTTTTCGATCAAGTTATTGTCCACTTCTATCCGACCGTCGGCGAAGCAGGGCTTCAGACGGGGTAATTGATCTTTGGCGTACTTCAGGGCCTTGCCGAGGCCCCGCTCGACAGGTTGTTGCGCTGCTCGTACCTGGCCCATTCCAACAGGGCTTCGTACACCGGAGGCTTATCCGCTGGCGCAGGGCCAGCCGTTCGGCTGCCGACCGGTTTTGGCGTCGGCAGTGCGCCTCCACGTGGTAGAGAAAGCCAATGGCCGCCAGCGCCAGTTCCGCTAGTTGCGGATGCTGCTCGCGGGCGTCGAAGAACTTGCGCCGGATGTGCGCCAGGCAGCTCACGCCCGTGACCTGCGGGTGCTTGCGCAGGTAGGTCTCGTAGGATTTGTACCCATCCGTCTGTAGATAGCCCGTAAACTCCGCCAGCCTTTCCATCACGCCGTGCACCCCACGCCCTTTACGGTAGTCAAAGAGCACCAAGCCAGATCCAGGGTCCCGATAGACCCACTGGTAGCCCAGGTGCGCTTTTCCTTTCTTTTCCGAAGCCAGTACCTTGATCGTCGACTCGTCCACCTGCAGGTAATCCGCGGCAACTACCGTGCGCAGCAGTTGCTGATAAAGTGGCTCGAGCAGGCTGCAGGTGGCCGCGAACCAGTCGCCGACGGTGGCTTTATGCACCACCCAGCCGTGATCGCGCTCAAAGCGCATGATCTGGCGGTAAAAGGGCAGGTGGTCGACGTACTTGGCCACGCAGATCTCCGCCAGCAGCCCCGGTTCCGGGATGCCTTTATCGATCGGTCGGCTGGGTAAGTCGGCGATGATTACCGTCGTGGAGCCGTCGGCTTCCTCCCGGGCGTACTTCGGCCGGATACGCCGGATGATGACCAACGTAGCCGGACGATAGTCGAGCGTATCGGTGACTTCCTGGCCGATGCACGCCAGCCCTTCGGTGTCCTGTCCCTCCGGTTCCAGAACGATCTCCTCCACGGGCAGACCATCCGGCAGCGGATTGCGGCCTGGGTGGGACGGTTTACGTTTGCGCTGGTAAGCTATCCGCTGGGTGACGGCGGACTCGCCGTTGGCTTTAGCCGGCTGATCCCACAGAGCCATTTGTTCGGGCGCAACCTGGGTGCCAACGAACCGCTCCGACTTGGCGGAGAAGATCATCTTCTTCAGCTGGTCGAACTCGTGGCGCAGGGTGTTATACCTACCCGCCAACTCGTCGTATTCCGCCTTGGATACCATGGCTCCCACGGAGCACAAAATACGAAAAACCGCCCTGGATCAGGCCGCGGAAGCGTACCTTTTTCGCCGTTTGACGGAGGTGATTTCGATGCCCGCCAGCAGCAGTTGCAGATCGGTATAGGAGAGCTCCAAACTGTCCCCCTCAGCCCGGGGCAACTCAAAGGTTCCCCGTTCCAGAACCTTATACCAGACCACCCAGCCGTCGCGATCCCAGACCAGCAGCTTGATGCGGTCACGCCGCTTATTCAGGAAAATGAAGACATCTCCGCTGAGTAGCGTACCCTGCTTCAGGTAGCGGCGTACCAGCCCGCTCAGGCCGTTGAACCCTTTGCGCATATCGGTGGCTCCCCGGTAGAGAAAGTAGCGCTGGCGAGAACTAAAACTGAGCATACCGCTGATCCAGGCGGTGCAACAAGTCGGCCAGCCGCTCTGGGTCACTATCCGAAAACGACAGGCGTAATCCTCCTGTCAGGCTGACTTCCAGGGTAGCCGCCGCCGCTAACTCAGGGGGCGGCGGCGAACACTTTAGACTAATGAAGCCCTCATCGGCCGAAGGCGCCTGCCTGAGAGCCGGAACTTGCTACGCCAATAATGGAAGGTAGCGTAGCTGATCCCCGCCTCGGCGCAGAAATCCTTAATCGAATGGCCCGAACTGGCTTGATGCTCGACCAGGGCATACATACGACTTGATTTATCCACGCTTGCTTTTGCCCGCAAAGCTCTCGCTCACTATACCTCTTAAACAAGACGGGGTTGCTCGGACGCTTACCCACAATCCCCGGAAATTCATCACGTCCTTAAAGACGCTGGCGACGAGGAAGAGAAATAGGAGGACGGCGGGTACCGTCCACTGTTCGGGGCGGTAGTAGACAAGGCTATTTGCAAGCGCGGGTAGCCAGGTGGCACCCGCGTGCCTAGGCGAAGCAGAATTATTTCGGCGTAGCAGCCAACGAATTACTCCTCAGCGTAGTCACTACGCGTACCTACCGGTTGGTCTTCTAGGTAGCGGGCCATGTACTTTAGGTCAGACGACCAGGGAATGCACCCCTTACTCTCTTGCCATTGCTGGTAGCAGCCCAATAACCAGTCGGTCGGAAGCCTTTCGTCGGCGTAGACTCTACCGGCATGGCTGCCTTCCACGATATTGCGCAACTCGGGGTCATCCGGGCCATTGACCAGCGCCAGTATCGGACGGCCGGTTGAAAGGTAGTCGTAAAGTTTTGCGGTGAGAACCCCGTAGTATCCGGGGGCGGACCAGGTAAGCAAGAGCAACAGTTGAGCTTCCAATTGAAGCTTATGCGCCGCCGCGGGTGCGATGTAAGATCGGGTGTTACAGTGTACGTTAGGGTGTAGCCCTGCCGTCCATTCCGACCAGAGGCCGTCGTCTTTGCCCCGGTAAATTAGTTCGAAGTCATCCGCACGTACCTCCCCCCGGGTAACCAAAGTATTAATAGCGTCTACGAGCGGTTTGATCGTTTGCAGGCTTTCGTACAGGCTGCCCGTATAAACGATGGTAAAGCGCTCGGTCCGGGGGGCGGTAATTGCCGGGGGGAGGGAGAATAAGCGGTTTCGTCGTACCGTCGCGCCGGCATGCAGTTCGCGCAGGTACTGTACCTGTCCCTCGGAAACGCCCCATACCTCATCGGCCATCGCGACGATTTGCCGGGCCCACCACCGTTGCAGGGCAGGCCACCAAACGTCCTTTCTTACGGGATCGGCGTGAAGGTCGCGGAAATCAGCGATCCAGTGCAAATGCGGATACCGCTGCTTCAGGCGGCGGGCTACGAGATGGTCCGACCAGGGGCGGAAGGAAGAAAATAGTGTGGTAATGCCATGTTCCTCGATAAGGCGCACGGCAACTTGGTAGGCCTGCCGGCGGTAGACGGGGCCACCGTCATCGGTAAGGTAGAGAAAGGGGAAGGACTGCCGTAGGCGAAGTAGCGGACCGGAAACCCTTTTCCGATAGCTGTTGTGCGGAAGCGTATGCGCGGGCCCCGGTCCGCCGAGGAAGGCGCGCAGATCGCGGGCAGGAAGGGCCACGACATTCAAATCAGGCAGGTCGCCGCCCGCGAACTGCCGGTCGGCCCGGATTACGAAGACCTGCTCGCAATGTTGACTCGCCCAGTTCGCCAAATGTCCTAACCTTCGGCCGGCTACGGCAGGGCGCGGCGGAAAGTAATTGGCTAAAAAAAGAATTTTGGCGGCCGGCAAATCGGATTGGTTGGAAGCAATGTATGTATTTACGGATCAGAGGTTACCGTGCAATTTACGCCGGCCTTTGTATATGCCACTGCTCTTTACCCGATTCGACGGCTGATTGACCGGCAGCCGATACGGGAATCATCGATCCCGCGTCTTGGAAGGAGCCGAGAGGACGATAACATCCGGGCGGTTCATTAAGTATCCAAACCAGGGATCGCCGTGGGCCTTAATGCGCCGGTCGTAGGAGGGGGCGTACAGAAAAGTGGAAAGCTCGGTTACCGGAGGCACGAAACAAGTACCTGCTTCGCACGTCAGGATGGCCTCATATTGCCGTTCCACGGACTGCGCATACTCCTGTGCTTTTCCGGTAGCCAGTTGCCACCAGGCGGCACCCGGTGGCGAGGCGATCACCATACGCTCGACCGGGCTACGGGGGCCGCCCTCACGTCCCCGATCCACGCTTAGGCCACCCAAGAGATTAGCCATACCTACGAATACCGCCAGCGCGGCACCTACCGCGGGGGACAATCTTGGTCGCGGCAAACTGAGTGCGACAAGACCAAGGAGGAGCACCGTCGGGATGATCTGCCAGTCGGTGATGCCCTCGGGAAGGCTGTCTCCGCGGGTAGCGAAGAGTACGGGAGCCAGAGACAAGACCGGCAAGACAAGCGCCGCCCCTACCGCCAATATCCGCTGGCGAAGACTTAATTCGATACGTGGCCCTAGACAGGCAACCAGCACCAGCAACGGAATCAGCGTAGTGGAGGACAGCCAGGTCAGCATCAGGTAGCCCGCGGAGGCAATGGTCACTCCGACCAGTGCGCCAGTTGAAAATGCGGCAGACGAATAAAGCTCCGCCCGAACCCAATTTCCCGGTGCCAAGAGGGCGATCGCCGCACAGAAGCCCCAAGTCAGGATCAGCGCCCACCCTTGCGGTTTTCGAAGGCAGGCCGGTGTCAATAGTAGGTAGCTTCCTACCAATAACCCGGTATGGAGCAGGCTGATTTCATTCGTTCCTACCGTCCATACGATCACCGGGATAGCCAAATACGATCTCCCTCTCCACAACAGGCCGGCCAGTAGCAGGGTGCCGATCAGTCCGGTCTGATAAATAAACAGTCCGGTAAGTCTGTACAGACTATCGTATGGATTACTAAGCTGGCTCAAATAGAGCGCGAGTACGGTGAGCGTAGCCACCCACTTGATTCCTGATCCGCGCAATAAGGGGGAAATTACATAGTACAGTGCACCTCCGAGCAAAAGGTGTAGCAACAGTACGACAAGTCGTAAGGTGGGAAGCCGGTACCAACGCTCAACGGTACTGAGCAGAGCGGTGCTACTGTACCTACCCATAGTGGTTCGGTACCAGTCAAGCTGCTGCGCCCACCAGTCAATGTTATCGTACTTGCCCCCCCAATTGCTGATCCAGTCCACAGCGTGCGTGCCGACGGGATGCCAATATCCACAAAAGATCAGAAAGGGAAGAATGCACAGGACCGAGCTCAGTACCAGTACCCAGCCCGTCGCGGCGTACCGCTCAGCCACGTTCCCCGCGCTCAACGGCCTCGCGCAACAGCGCCAGTTCCCGCACCACCTCGGTATAGCGCTCGTCAAGCCTACGGAATTTGCCGTAAATAATTACGAGCGCCGCACAGAAGCCTATTACCGTGCTGTAGAGGAGTAAATCGGCGCCCCGCCCCACCCCGAGGTAGTTCGCGATTGCCGTGGTCCCGTCCGGATCGTAGACGGCCAACACCCCTAGCGACAGCACTAACCCGGGCAGGAGGATCGGGCCCAGACGGTTGCGGGTCTGGTGGAGATACACCAGCGCGATGGCAAGCAGGGCGGCAAGCAGCAGTAGTTGAATTGGCTCCATGCGATCAGCGGTAAATTAGTCTGAGCAGAATGTTCCACCCTATTTTGAAAGCGTTCCAGGAAGACTGCCCTTTGGCGCGGGAATAGGGCGTATAGACGACGGTAACGGGCACTTCCTTCCAGCGCAGGCTATGCTTTTTGATCTGCCACAGCAACTCGGTGGCGTAGGCCATCCGGTTTTCGCGGAGCACGATACAGTCGAAGGACCGTCGGTTCATGGCCCGCAGGCCGATGTGGGCGTCCGTCATCCACCAGCCGGCCACCAGCCGGTTGAATACTCTTCCCAGCTGAAGCGTCCAACGACGAAGGAGGGGGATCTGCCGGCGGTCGGCCGCGCGCATGAAACGACTGCCGAAAACGATATCCGCCGTACCGTCCTGCAAGGGCCTGAGCAGGTCGGGAAGGGTGGAGGGGGAATGTTGTCCGTCCGCATCGAAGTGCACTACGACCTCAATATCGGCTCGGGCCCGGGCGTAGGACATGCCGGTCTGCAGCGCGGCCCCCTGCCCCAGATTAACCGAATGGCGGAGTCGTACCACCTCCGGAGCGATCCAGTCACCTACGGGAGGAGAGGAACCATCGTCAATAATGAGTATGCGGACACCCGTTTCCCGCAGGGCGGCTATGGTCTTCTCCAGAACGTCCGGTTGCTCGTTGTAGACCGGCACGAGTACGAGCACCTGAGAGGAGACCTTTACACCTTCCATCGGGGCAGCGTTCAGGAAGCTAAGGCTTGGGTTAACAGGTCAACGTAACGCCGGACGATCACCGGCTCCGCAAAGGTTTCCTCGGCCATTTTTCTTCCCGCCAATCCCATTTGCCTTCTTTCCTCGGACGAGGCTAGGATCAGCTTTTCCATACCCTCCGCCAAGCTTACCGCATTCTGCACTTCTACCAGATAGCCGTTGATTCCGTCAACTATGGTATCCCGGCAACCCGGAACGTCGGAAGCCACCAGGGGTTTAGCCATCGCCATGCCCTCCAGCATGACCCGGGGCAATCCCTCCCGGTAGGAAGGAAGTACTACCGCGGTGGAGTTGGCGATGTAGGGGCGGGTATCGCTCACCTGCCCGTGATAGACGATGTCTCCGGAAGATTCCCACTCCTTTACTACGGCCGATGACACCCCGCTTGGATTCCCATCGTCCAGTCCTCCGACGACGTGGAAAGTAACCTCCGGATAACGCGTACGCAGCGAGGTAGCCGCGTCATGGAATTCGATAATCCCCTTATCATAGAGCAGGCGCCCGATAAAGAGAAAGCTGACGCTGTCGTTCGATTCTACTGGATCCGTGGGCTTGAACCGGTCCGTGTCGATCCCGGAGCCCGGCACCACGCCGGATCGCTCAGGGTCAACCATACCGCTGGAGAGAAAGAGTTGCCGATCGTCTGCGTTCTGAAAGTAAGTCCAGTAGGCCGACCGCAACGCCTGGCGGTACAACTTCTTGGCCACTCGATTGACGATCCCTTCCTGTAAGAAAGCGTACCCCAATCCAGTGAGGGTACTGATATTCGCGACCCTGGTCATCTTGGCCGCCAGGGAGCCGTAGATCACCGGCTTGATAGTATAGTGCAGGGCTACGTCGACGTTGTGGCGGCGGTATAGCTTCATCAGTTCCAGGGTGAGGGCAAAGTCCTGTGCCGGGTTAGTTCCTTTGCGACGAAGACGTCGCAGCGGGACAAATACGGCGCCCAGTTCACTCACTAATCGTTGGGAGTAATCGTCCGGAGGGGCTACGGCAAGGACCCGAGCTCCGGCCTGCTGAATCGATCGGACCAGGCCACTCCGAAAGTTGTAAATATTCCAACTGGTATTGACGACTACCGCTACCGTCTTCCCCGTTAGTGCGCTTTCATTCATTTCCGTCCGGCTTCGATCCAAGACTCCATAGAGTGACTCTGCCATCCGTAATTCTTGTTGAGTTGTTCAAATTTTTTCAGTATCTCTTCCAGGGCGTTCATGTTCCGGGTGGGATCCGTAGCCAAATTATGCGGATGCCACCAAAGATGGTACGCTTTCCCCAATCGCGCCGCCCGTTCCATTTCTCCCTTAATACGGTTGATTTTTAGCCGTTGCCCCCCCAATCCATCGATGTGTGCAAGGTACGGACGAAAGAACCGACTGGACGGAACGTTAACCAATCCATCATTTTCAGCTCCACCTTCGAAAAAACAGGATTTCGCTAGCGGTAAATAATTGTCGGTCAGTCGTACGGCCCGCTGAAATAAGGTAGTGTCCTCACCCGAACGACTTTGCCAGAACCAGGTGTCCGGATTCCCACGGAACGCCTGAAAGCCATGGCGCCGGAGCGCAGGAAAATAGTCCGTCCGGTACTGATTGCGTGGAAAAACGAGTGAAGTCGCGTGACCATAGGGAGTAGCTGCCAACTGAGCACTCTCCAAATCCTCGGTAAACGCTTCACTATCCTGCCCGGCCTCCAGGCAGTAGTAGTGGGAGAAGGTATGGCTCCCGATCTTCTGCCCGGGCGTGGCGGCCACCTGCTCAATCAGGCTTGGAGCGTAGTGGTAAGGATCTTCGTCCTCGTTCTCCCCCACTTCCTTCAGCAGGCGATAAGGGTCCAGTTGGGGGTTGCGGTACTGCGGTCGGTGCTTCGGAAGTAATTGGTGAAGCTCCTCTTTACTATTGGCGAAAAGCATTCCCACCGTGGCCCAGGTGGCGGCTATGCCGTAGTCCGTGAAGAGCTGTAAAGTGGGTGGAATCAGTCCCCGGGTGGTACGAAAGTAGGCCCGACTCTTACCGTCTAAGGTAGTGTGATCGAAAACTCCCCAGTGTAGTTCAAAGTCCAGCGAAATGATGAAGGCTCCGGCGTTATTCACCAATCACAACTTTACGCTCCTGCCGGTAGGAGTAGTCGGCATAGGACAATAAGACGATAAAGAAAAGGTAGGTTACCTGAGTCTTCTGACGCGTCGCCAAACCTAAATTACTAGAGAATTGCGCCAAAGCCAAACTGATGACGATGAAAGCAATAAAACTAGTCTTTACCATCCAAGGTGACTGAACAAAATACTTAACAAATCGCAAAGAAATAATTTTGATAAAAAGGATCAAATAAAGTAGGTTCTCACAACTTACAATCAGGCCCATTGCGTTAGGAGAATCAACGAATAGTGGCCGGAAGAGGAAGGTGAACAGAATCATCGGCTGGGAATAATTCTGGATGTCTACCGCAGAATTGGCACTAAGGTGGTCGGTGGCTCTTTTATCCGCCGCACTGAGTACCTCTTCAACATCAAGTGATTCAATTCCTGCCGACCCGAAGGCAACTTCTAATAGTGGCACCGCCCCGAACGCACTAATTCCGACAATAGCCACTTTCTGCCACAGTTTAAGCCCTTTGTTGCTAATTATTGCCCCCACCACCGCGGAGGCCATTAACGCACCCATAACGTGCGGTCGTATGTGAAGAACGATGAGTGCCCCTATAAGGAGCACGGGTAGCCTTTCTCTCATGTTGTTAAGCCCGTAAAACAACATACCCATTCCTGCTAGGATAACGCTACCCTTTCCAAGAGAAGCGCTGTAAAAGTGGGCGATAGGAAAGAAAAAAATGAGCACTACTACATCAATACCGAAAAATTTGTGCCGATATACCGTTCGCTCGGCCAATAGCAGATAAAAAAAGAAAAATCCCACAAAGCCGAAAACCGAAAATAAAAGCATGGCCGCCTCGTAGCTAAAGCCGAGTAAGTAAACAAAGGGATAAACCAAAAAATCAATGAACGTTGTGCCAAAACCGTAAAAATCGATCCAGCCTACGCTTTCCGGATCAGCGCCAAATAAGTGGCGAGGCACACCATTGCTCCCGATACGGTAATAAGCCTTGGAATCCGAAGGCTTTGCTAATGCATATAGGTAATACACAACCGCAAAAAGGACATGATAGCAAAACAGTCCCCACGCAAACTGCTGAGAGTGCCGCACCTGGTCGCTGTACGCACTAATGAGCAAGTAGGCTACAACAACGACAACTACTAGGGCCAGGACTACCGTCATCTTACCTTCCGTTTGTGGTACCCCGCAAAGCTACGGCCTTACGAATGAAAGATCGGGGCTTCCCGCCGTGCTTCGCCGAGTTGTCGGCGCCGGTACTCCCAGGCTTCCAGCCCCAGTATAGTCATCGCCTGTTTGGACCAGTGATCCTCGGGCAGGCCGTGATCGGTCCGTGTGAGCTGATTCAGGTACTCCGGGCGTAGTAAGCGGCGACTCTGACTGTTGGTGGAAAGGGCCATATCCTTCCACACCGGAGCCAGCGTATGAGACAGCCAATCGTGAATCGGAATTTCAAATCCCCGCTTCGGCTGACCGATGATGGATGCCGGTAGATAACGCTTAGAGAGTTCGCGCAGGAGGTACTTGGTTGTCACCCCCCTGATTTTGAGGTTGGGGTGCAGACGGGTAGCCAGCTCTAGTATCTCTTTGCCGAGGAAGGGAGCCCTGGTTTCGAGTGCGTTCTGCATTGCGGCGATATCCATTTTTGGCAGCAGCATTGCGGGTAGCATGATGGAGAAGTCGTAGAACAGGGCACGATCCAGGGGGGCTAGCTCCTCCATCGATTGTCCCAGCCGTAATCGTTCTTCCAGTACGCCGAGGGGGGGGATTTCCTTCAGACAGCGATCCCGGTAGGAGTAGAAGGCGTCGGTCGTCAGTGTGAGGTAGGTACCAGACAGGTTTTTTTCGTTCCAGGCGCCCAGTAATCGGTGCAGAAACTTGCGCGCCCCCCGGCTGCCGTGGCTCTTCGGGGCGATCAGCGACCGTAGACCGCGAGAGAACACCGAGGAAGACTTAGTGTACGGGTCCAGGTAACGCTGGGGCACGTAGCGTCGGTAGCCGCCGAACTGCTCGTCCGCTCCATCACCGGTAAGTACCACGCTCAGGTGTTCCTTGGCGGCTTGGGTGACGAACCAGGAAGGGATAGCCGAATCGTCACTGAAGGGCTGCCCGTAGGCACCAAATATGTCTAGCACGCGATCTTTTAGGTCACCAAAGTCAATGTGCAGTTCCCGGTGAATGGTCCCTAGATAGTCGGCTGATTGACGAGCCAGTTCTGATTCGTCGTACTCCCCGCTGAAGGCTACGGTAAACGAGCGGATATTCTTGTTAAACTTGGTGGCCAGGGCCGTGACGAGTCCGCTATCAATTCCACCGCTGAGGAAGGTGCCGACCTCAATGTCCGAGCTCAGTAACTGTTGCTTGACCGAACGGCTCAGGACTTCATCGAGCACTTCCAGAGCCTCCTCCTCGCTGTCAATACGGTTCCTTGCCCCGTTCCGGTAGGCCTCCGCGGGATCCCAGTACACTTCGGGCACGGGTTGGGCGGTGGCGCTGTCTACGGTGACGAAGGTACCGGGTATTACCTCGGTCACTTTCTCGTAGACCGAGGTACCGGGCACGAAAAAACCCTGCTGCAGGTAGGTCAGAAGTTCCTCCTCGTCCACCACCAATTCTTCGGGGCAACCTACGTAGAGTGCATTGAGCTCGGAGGAGAAACTGAAGGAGCCTGTTTTCATTCCGCAGTGATAGTAGAGCGGTTTTTCGCCCGACCGGTCCCGCGCCAGTACGAGTCGACCGGAACGCAGGTCGTAGAGGCCGAGGGCGAACATCCCGTCCAGCAGACCGAAGGTCTCGTTTCCCACCCGGGCGTAGAGTTTCAGAATGGTTTCCGTGTCGGAGTTGGTACTACAGTCGAGCCGGTACTCCTCACGCAGGTCCTGGTGGTTATATATCTCTCCGTTGAATACGATGAGGTGATGCTCCGCGTACATCGGCTGCTGGCCGCAGGCAATATCCTGGATTGCGAGTCTGGAATGAAAGAAGTAGGCTCCCTCGTGGGTGACCGAGTTGATTGCGTCCGGCCCCCGGTGCCCCAAAAAGCGGGTTAGCCTGCGGTCGATACTCTCGACGTTCAGCCGCTCGGAATGGATTAGACCATAAATGCCACACATAGGCTAGCTGGCTTTAGAATAGTTCGACGGCACCCGAACTCAGGTTCCAGGAAGCGTCAGGATTCAGGTTATCGTAGATTGGGTCTGTACCGATCCGCCGTTTGGTCAGCGACAGGGCGCGGGGAGGGAATGGCAGGAAGCCGTGGCGCAGAAGGCCGCCACCGCCCAGACCCGCCGGCCGCAGCACGCTGATGGCCGTGGCACCCACATCACTGGCAACTCCGCCGAGCTGACTCAGCAGTCGGTGCAGCTGATCGGTGTCCCGGTACAGCAGGTCGGTAATGCGCAGTTCGCGGATCTTTCCGGTAAGTTTGAGCCGGTAGTAGCACAGCGCACCGGGTACGCCCTCGTTCATTCCGTAGCGGTAGTAGGTCAGGTCCGGAATATCGGCGTAGCGCCAGCGGAAGTATTCCGGGGTGTAGACTGTACTCAGGAAACCGTCCGTAAGCCGGTAAAAATCATGAATTAACCGGGAAAGCTTCTGTTCGTCCAGGCTTCTGTCGACCGCGTGGGCGGGGTTGGGTCGGAAGTCTGCGTCCATTAGTCCGGCTACTACCGGGCGTAGGTAGAGGGGCACCTTGCCCGCCTCCTCCCACCCCATTTTGAGGTAGCCGGGCTTACTCATCTCGTTGGGGGTGTTGAAGATGAACTGGGCCCGTTCGGGTCCCAAACGGTGTAGCAGGTCCAGCGTCAGTTGTTTGAAGATACCCTTACCCCGGTAGTCGGGGTGAGTAGCGGTATCCACGCAGCGGTAGGCCTGGTACTCCCGCCCGCCCTGGACCCACTTCCAGGCCATGAACGCGCGAATGCCTACGACCCGCTTCTCACCGTCCATCATGAGCAGAGTGGGCGAAGCTCCGAAGGGATTGTCGAGGTGCTTCCATGTCCAGTATTCGGGCGTCGGCACTCCCCCCTCGTCGCCGAGGCTGAGCAGGAATAGCTCCACGACCCGTTCCAGGTGTTCTTCCCTAAAGGGTACGATACTTAGGCTCAAGCAATCTCAATTTTGGTTTATTTGACTTTACCGCCGCCCGGTAAACGTTTTCTAACCGACCGGCCATGTACTGCACGCTGAACGAACGCTGCACCCGCGTTCGCGCCCCTATGGCCAGCTTGTCCCGTAAGCTTTCGTCCGTAAGTATCTTGTGGAGGTTTTCGACGTAGCCCTCCGGACGGTCGATTGCCTCCGTTACCAGGTAGCCCTCCTGCCCGTGACGGATAGCTTCGGGAATGCCCCCCACCCCCGACGATACCACCGGTAGCTGCATCGACATAGCTTCCAGAAGTGCAATCGGTAAGCCCTCGAATTTGCTGGTCATGAGATAGACATCAAGACTACGCAGCCAGGGACGCACTTCCTGGAGCCGGCCCGGCAGCGTGAACTTGTCCTCCATCCCGGCCTTACGGATCGCGGTCCGGACGGCTTCTTCCTGTGGTCCGTTGCCAACTAGTACGAAGTGCAGGTCCGGCACCCCGGCACTAAGTTTGGCGGCCGCCGCGACCCAGAGTAGTAAGTTCTTCTGATCCCGAAATACGCACACCGTACCGATAATCTTCTTATCCACCGGCAAGCCCAGTTGAGCGCGCATGGCGCGCTGCTCTCCGTAATCAGGAGAGAAACGCTCGGTGTTCACGCCGTTCTCCACCGTCACTATATTCGGGCGGTAATGCTCGGGCGCGTAGCGGTCAAGACTGTCGTGCACATCCTGCGAGCAACAGATCACCTGTTGGTTGACGGACAGCGTGCGCAGATTGAGCGTACGGCTAATCACGTTGTAGCGTTCCTGAATGTTGTGCTCGGTATAGACCACCGGTACGCCGGTCAGCTTGCTCACCAGCCGACCGATGACTCCGGATAGCGGCAGATGACAGTGGATCAGGTCAATCTCCGATTGGTTGACGATGCGGCGGACGGCGGGTAGGCAGGTGAGCATTCCCGGGAAGGTAGTAGCCGGTACGCAGTCGACGTGGCTACCCATGGCCGTCAGGTCTTTGGCCACCTGATCCTTGTGGGGGAGGAAGTAGAGGTACTGAAAGTCAAACTGTTCGCGGTCGTGCACCCGCAGGGTTTCCGGCAGCAGCGTTTCGGCTCCTCCGCGCCCCAGGCCCTTAATGATGTGGAGTACCTTAATGCGTGGCATGGTGGGTGACCTTATTTTGTTTTTGGTAAAGTAATTCAAACTGCTCGGCAACCGAGCTCAAGGAAAAATTCGTTTCTACGAACGACCGCATCCGGTCCGCGTAGTCCTGCCGCTTTTCCCCGTCGTTCAATAGCTCGACTGCCCGCGCGGCCATGGCGGCTTCGTCACCGAAGGGGAAGGTCAACGCCTCCCCGAGCTGAGTGGGTAGGCACTCCCGTACCGCACCGACGGTAAAAGACAATGGAACAACACGGTTGGCACCTGCCTCCAGCACCACTCCGGGGGTACCCTCTATCTGGCTCGTCAGCAGAAAAAGGTCGGCGGCCGGAAGAAGGTCAAAAACGTCTGTCCGGTAACCTAGCCAAATCACATCCGGGTCAGTACAGGATCCGGTAATCTCTTCAAATAGCGGTCCCGAACCAATGCTGACGAGTTTCACCTGCCCCCCATACTGTTCCTTTATCCGGCTAAAGACCCGCAGTAATCCTGCGTGGTTTTTCTCCCACGTAAATGCTCCTACGTGAAATAGCAGCCTAGTTGAATTCGGCAGCGTCTGCCCGGCAAGATCGCCCAGCCGGTGCCTGGCCGCACGATGGTCTATTATTTTGGGCACCGGGGTGGCAATCGTGAGGCGGTGAACCTTCCGTTCCGGCAATCCGAAAGTGGACTGTACGTCCTCCTTACTCATGGTGCTCACGCTCGCCACGGCGTCTGTCTTTCCGAGTACGTAACGGTAGATGTTACGGTGCACCGCGTTGTATACCCAGGCGGACATAATGCTGGCATTGCGGTATACCAGAAAGGCTTTCCACCGAAAAATCTGACGGCTCAGCACCGCGTACTTTAGGTTATCCGAGGCGTTGGCCTGTATGACGTCCACTTCCTCTCGCTTGATCAGGTCGGCCAGCACGCGCAGGATGCTCCAGTAGGGCACGGCCCGTGGAAACAGGCTGGAAAGGTCCACCACTTCTACCCCCTCGGCAATGGTCGGAGGGGTATCGGAGGGTGCGTACAGTCCGGCCACGATTACCCGGTGCCCACGCTCTGCGAGGGCTTCGGATAGCTGAATTGCAAAGGTTTCCGCCCCCCGGGTCTGCCGACTGGTGATGAGTTGTAGGATCGTCATAAGACTACAGAATGCTTTGCAGATCCCCGAACGAAAAGGACAATTTCAAACTGAGCGGGTCCAGCCCCTCATTGCCCCGTGTGACCACCAACGAACTACCGCGCCGCAGGCTGAGGGCGGGGGGGCTACGGTTGCCGCCGCCCTGCCCCTGTACGGTGCGTACTATGACTGCGCCCTCCCGCCGGGCGGTCGCCCGCACGAGTGCGCCATGGTCTTCGGGAGAACCGCCGGCATCCACGACTCGGAGTACGGAAAAGGGACCCTTACGTTCGAGATCGTACACCAGAAGCGCGGTGGGCTCCTGCCCCAGCGTTGCGAAGCGGTAACTTCCGCGGCTGTATCTCCAGCGGAAAAACTCCGGCGTCCTATCTGTCGTGAATACGGCGGGGCCGCGGGTGCGGCGCGGGAGGGTTTGCGGGCATTTTGGTGTTAGAAATACCTGCCGGCTGCCCAGGCTTTCGCCGAGGAGCGTACGCCAGCTATAGTAGTAATCCAGCGATCCGGGGTAACGTTGCCACCCCATCTTGAGGTAGCCGGGCAAGCTTTTGCTGTTGGGGGTGTTAAAAACGAGCTTATTCTGCCCGAATCTATCTAGCCCCTCCAGCGTGAGGCGTTTGAAAATGCCGTTACCCCGGGCGTCGGGGTGGGTCACGGTGTCGACCGGGCGCAGGGCATGAATGGTTTGCTCACCATTCGTGAAGCGCCAGTGCATGAAGAACCGCAGTCCGACCAGTCGATCACCCGTGAAGGCCAACAGCCCCGGAGAGGCTCCGAAAGGATTTTCTAGGTGCTTCCAAGAGAAGGTTTGCTGATTGGCGACATCGCCGAGACTGGTGGATAGCAGTTCGATAACTTTCCCTAGGTGTTGGTCGGCGGAGAAAGGGCGAATATCAATTTTCATTCCGGACTAGTGATCAGCGGTTAGCCGTTGGAAATATTCCAACATCCGGGCGTGTACCTTATCAAGTTGAAAACGCCGGTTAAAGTTCAGCAGACTGGCCTCCCCCATTTCCTTCTGGCGCTCGGGTTGCGCGATGAGTTCCCGAAGTGCCAAGGCAAAGTCCTTCTCTTCCAAGGGCTCAATGTAGACCGCATTGTCGGTAGAGGTCGTTTCGTGAAAGACCGGGATATCGCTACAGACGATCGGTAGCCCGGCCGCTTGCGCTTCAAGTAGTGCGACTCCCAGCCCTTCGTACAGTGAGGGGAACACGTATATGTCGGCCGTGGGCAGAATTTTGACCACGTCGTAGCGGTGACCGGCCCGGATGACCTTATCGTGCAAATCAAATTCGCTGACCTTGTCGTTGATTGTCTTGGTGGCATGGCCTTCCCGACCGAGAAGCAGCCAGCGAAAGTTGGCCACCTTCAGTTCGTCACGCAGGTAACGCAGGGCTCCGAGCAAGTAAATGTGTCCCTTCTGGAATTCCTGCCGTCCCGTGGAGACAAGTAAGACCGTGCCATCCGGCACTCCGAATTCCTGCCGGTATTGTTTCCGCAGTTCCGCGTCGTCGCGGTAGGGATTGGGATTGCGTCCACGCGGTATCACCGTCACTTTTTTAGGGCGGACCCCGAGTTTACGGAGGTAATGTTTCTTGACTTCTTCGGTGATGGCGTGTAGTTCATCCGCGAGGGGGTTCATGGTCAGTCCGTCCATAAGCCGGTAGCCCTCCATTTTGTAGCGCACTACGTTGGGGTCGTTGAGCCGTCTATAATCGTAGGTGGTATTTACCAGGCTTTCGACGTGCAGGAAGGAGGCACCGTACAACTTCGCTAGGCGCGTCCTTAGATTGGATTTGAAGAGGGTGCTGTGCACTACGTCCGGGCACTCACGCTTGATGATCTTACTGAGTTCCCGGGCATTTAGCAGGGGATGACGCTGCCGTAGGAAGGTAACGTCAAAGCCCGCCTCCAACACTTCCCGTTCGGTACCGTGGGGTCTGCGGTCAAACACTACGATACTGACTTCTACACCCCGTTCACGGGCGTACATCCAAAAATCAGTATTGGAACGTTCGGCTCCCCCGGCTCCGAGAGAATCCATTATTGCTAGGTACTTCATAGGCCGACGGACCTCCTTAATTTCATGTATTCACTGTGCAGACCACTGACGATCAGCCACGTCTTTAGAACCGAAGCCTCCGAGTCCATGCTTAAGCGCGAAACGCGCAGCGGTGTGCGTGTTTCGGGCCTGCTGACCTTATGGTCAAACATAAAGGCTAACTCTATCCCTTCCTGCCGGAGTATCCGCTCCGCTTCCAAAGATGCATTCCCGTTGGGGTAAGCAAACCATCGCCCCCCCCTGCACCCGTTATCGTCAAGCATTTTCCGGCAGCGTCCTACCTGGCGAGCCATTTCTTCGGTACTGCACCGATCCATCATAGGGTGAGTATGGGTATGATTGGCAATGGTCCAGCCGGCTTGCTGCAGTTCCAGTAATTCCGGCCACCCGAGTTGCTTGCGGGTAAGCCGGGGCAGCGGAGAGTTCTTCTTTAGCTCCTGGATATACTGTAACCGCTTCTCGTCCGGCCACTTCTTCACCTCCCACACCTTTGCCTTTCGTTCCGCCGCCGTCCACTTGGAGGGGGCGTAGTAGGGGATCTCCTCCCACCAGTATGGCTCTTCGGTACCTACCAGACCGGAAATAACGAAGACGGTGGCCGGAATACCGAGCTGCTTCAGTACTGGGAAGGCTTCGGTATACACCGAGGGGTAGGCATCGTCGAAGGTTATGACGAGTTGTTCCCGGTCCGAAGCGGGGGTGATCCCCTTGAGTAGCCCATCCCGCACGGAGGGTAACCCGACAAAGTCGTACCGCTCATTAAGGTAGGCGATCTGCTCGGCGAAACGCGCCGGGTTAGTGATATCGTGGTAAGTGATGATCCGCACGAAAAACTATTTATTCCGGTTTTTCAGCAGAGTACGTATTTCGTCTTTTGTGTAGTGTTTGAACTTATGATAGGTGCGCCGCCCCGGCCAAGTCCAGTGCTTGGTATTCGTCAGTTCGTCGATCGAATACCCTATCTGCTGCGCCAACTCCATCGTTTTCTTCGATAGCTGATGTCCGAACTTTTTGTCCTGTTGGTATTTAGATACCGAGTGGTTGTGAATGAATACGTCCGAGGTAGATTGTTCAAAAGCACCGATGGTACCTACGTACTTATCGATCAGTCTGTTGTTCTTGGTCAAGTCCTCGTAGCGGAAGAGGGTCAGTTGCTCCCCCAGCTGACCCTTCAGTCTAAGCAAATTGTGGTAGCTTTCATACCACTCCGCTTCGAAAGCAATGGGATCAAATTTCCACCGTGACCAGGCGGAATAGATTACACCGTAGGGGTTTCGCACCAGTCCGACAATGTTGATGTCGACCTCATCGCGGCACCGTTCGCGGTTTGCTAGGATTAGTTCAATATTCGACCAGTTCCGGAGGTGATGGGGGGATTTCTCAATAAACCGGGGACCGTAAATCTTCGCTAATGTACCGAAGGAGTCCAGCAGCGCATCCTTTGACTTGAAAGTTTCCTCCGTACAGTTTACGTTATTTCCTTCGAGAAACACTCGAAGGCTGCGCCGCGCTTCACCAGCCGGCATGGGTACCATGCTGTGAACCAGAGGCTGCTGAGGCAAATCTAGAATAGAAGCGATTTTTGTCCAGAAGAGGGTCTCGTTTTTCTGGTGCATAGTGTAGGGTACGGTACGGAAAGCAAAGTTAGCTGTTACGTACCGTTGAAAAATACTGGAACCGGAAGACTTTGCTGATAGTAAAATTATACACTTTGTGTTATTCAATGTGGGACTTTGTGGATTGCTAAACATGCTAATCGAGAAGACTGAACAGAAGTTGCCTCCCGATTGACTGATGTACGGTCTTTGTCTTATAACGTACTACGAAGTGATTCGAAGCTTTAGGCGGCAGCTATCATCGCCCAGAGCGCGGTAGCAAACATAGCCACAATCAAGCGTGGGACCCCGGCCTTGAGATAGTTACATCGCTCAGGCTGCCGCCTTTTCGACCATCAGACCATTACTCCCGATACACCGCCTAATAGATAATAATAAAAATTTATGATTGCACACTATACAGGTATCTTAATACAAATGATAAACACCCCTCAATCAAGCTATTGGCTCGATTGAAACCTAATCATTTATACCATATAAAGCAATCGCTTCATTATTTGGCTTGGCGCTATATATTGATGGAAATAATCATGAGCGTTTCGTTGAATAGTGTTAACCACAGACGGGTTATTGATTAAATATTTAATATTAGATTCTAATTCGGAAATATGTTCAATTTGATGGTAGTGCCTACCAGACTTAAAGTCAAAGGGCATAACATTCTCGATGGAAAAACTCAACATACATCTTCCTAAACAGAGGAATTCGCCCATTTTCCATCCTAAACAATTATGAACAGCAGAAGTATTAAGAGCGATTTTGGTCTGAGCTAAAGACTCAAGATAGTTCTTATGATTGTAAATTTTACTTGCTGAAACTTCACGCAAGCCTTCATGATATCCAAATCGACGCTTTGAAAATCCTCCTTCAAATTTTATTATGTTATTATGATCAAGCTCTTTAAGATACTCAATGATAGATTTCCTGAATTCTGTTAGATCGTTATGCTTTTTCCAAGGATAATTTAAGTAAAATATTCTGCGAAGATCACCAGGCGAATCCTTTAATTGTAGATACATATCGTACTTCACCCGTTTCATAGCAAGTTTCCATTTGCTATAGTCTTTGTTAAAAGCATCCCGAATTGCCATCTTCAGTAATTCTACATCTAAGTACTTTACTCCAAAGGTGGGCCCTATCGGAACAATACTATGACTTTGCTGAGTTTCAACTGAAACATTAGTTTTAGCGTATAAGTCAGCTAACGCTAGGAGTTCTAATGATACTGTTGTTTTATCATCCGCACCAATAACAAGAATTTTCTCTTTACCATTTTTACGTATTGAAAGTATTAAAAAATCCTTGCTAAATCCTTCTCTATTCAGACGTTGTTCCGTTGATGAGTTTATCAGGGTATCAAACGAGAATGGAATATTCAATTGCTGCAACCCCTGTAAAAAATATGAATAATACCAAGGGTGAAATTTTTTGTGGATAGTAATCTTCATTGGGCGATAGTATAAAACATCACATCAGTTATATAGTATGATGACAGCAAAATTGATTGAAACATATACTTAACATTCAATTGGCTGTCACTGCAAAGAAAGATCATATTTTTTGGTTATCAATATAGAAATGACATACACTGTCCCTGCCAGGGGTAATAAAGAAATAATTTTTAGATGAAGTATCTAGGGCGGTGTATCACAAGTAATGGAGGGCGGTCAGATTGCGCTGTTAGAATAGGTAGCCAATCGCTGCTACATGGTTAGTCAGCTTCTTGGAAAACGACACGCTGCGCCACACTAGCCGACTTACCCTGGCGCGAACCCCAGTAAAGTAGCCTTCGATATGGTATGTCAATGCTTTACTTGTCCGTTCTGTTCCTTCGAAATCGTTTGGTAGTAGATCTCTCAGTAGTCAGTAGCGAAAGATCAGTTTTGCCGCAGCCGTGCGGGTAGTTTGTCCAGAAGCTGTTGGACATCTACTTTGCCTAGTCGGCCAATATAGAAGGCTGGAACTTGCTTGGTTGCCGGGCAACAGGCCACCCAGATCAAACGCTTGTTCTGTTTGCGGTCAACGAATAACCAAATCTCATCTATTTGTAATTCAATGCCTTGTAACTTTTCGTCCGTCAGGTTGTCGAGCAACTCCCAGTCCATTCCAAGGTCGGCCGGCATCTCTATCCAAATTGAGACGGCGAAGTCCATCAGCCCAAGTCATGCTGACCTGCATGGCACGACAGATGGCCTACAAACTCATTCGATCACGCAAGAGCCTCTCGAAGAACATACGGGTCTGCTCATCAATCCAGTGATCGTTTTTGGCCACAAAGTGGCGCTGACAATCTTTGCACGGTAGAGCTGTTTACCGTGGTGAGTGTGGCCGTACATGACTATCTTTCCACATGTGCAGTCTGGGCAGGTGAGTATTCTCTTTGCATTTAATCACCCTTAAGAGAATGACCTCGTTCAGGCTGCCGCTTTTCAACTATCACACCATTACTTCTGAAGCACCGCCAGGAATTGTTGCTATACCCTTCACGAAGTGGTTTGGGCATAGTGATATGATCGCTGCTCAATCGTTCGAAAATTCAGCGTCAGTAGGGATCGAATAGCCGCCTTGTATTTCTTCGCATTATCTAAAAAGCCGATAATCCCCGCCAGGAATGCCTCGTAGGTGGCGTAGTACATGGAGTTGATGGCTTCCTGGCGGAGCAACCGCCACAGCCGCTCAATCAGGTTAAGATTGGGCGAGTAAGCGGGCAGAAAGACAAACTCAATCCGCTGGTCGCCGGCCCACTCCTGTAGCCAGTTGCAGCGATTGTAGCGGGCGTTGTCGCACACCAAGTAGATCGTCTTGCCCGGATGCTTCCGCAAGAGCTGACGGCATAGCCGCTGCGTGGACTGCGCGTTGATGGTATCCGTAACATCACAAACCAGGTACTCCGGCTTAGTGGCACGCACCGCTCCGTTAATGTTGACCTGTTTACGGCCACTGTTGCAGTCGATGGCGAAATCGTGCCCTTTACGGATCCAACCACGGCCCGTTTTGGTATTGTGGGTGGGATGGGTGCCGTCGGTGTAGTACACCTCGGCTACGCCGGCGTTGACTTCGGCCAGTAATTCCGGTAAGCGCTCCTCCAGAAAAGCTTGCTGGGCCAGCTCGTCGGCCCGCCTGGGGACAGCCTAGGTATGCTTGTAGGTGAAACCAATGCGGTGCAGCAGATCACGCATCCCCGACTCCGAATACTCTACGCCGTACTTTTCCTGCACGTAGGCAATGATGGGCTTGACGTCCAGATATAGGTTCGTATCCAAATGCTCCGCCAGCTTGGCTTCTTGCTCCTCGGTCAGCTTACCCATGTAAGGCACGTAGTGGTCGGCAAGGTAGGTGTCGATGCCCTTGTCCTGGTAGCCGCCCCAATAGCGGCGCACCGTATTATCGTCCAGTCCCAGGGCGGCCTGTACCATCTCGACACTGAAGCCGTGGTGCGACATGACCAACACCGTCACCTTGCGGTAACGGCGACGGCTCAGCTTCGTATTCTTCTGTAGCTGCCGCAGCTTTTGATAGTCTTGCTCGCTTAACTGATAGTTCACGGCCAAAAAATAAGGGTTCACGCCCAAATCACTTCGCTACCGGTATATATTAGCAATTTTAAATTATATTAATTTTACGACCTATAATTTTCGAGTATTCGTTAAGTTCTTCGGTAACGGCGTTTGCTTCTTCATATAATTTGGAATCAAAATTAAAAACAACTTCGTTGCTGGTTTTCATATGACCAGGCTTGTATATTCTATCCATACTTTGCCTTTCTAGATTGAATCTCCACTCATCAATTAGATGATCAATAATATCTATGGATTTGTAATACAGCAATTCATTATCAAAAAGCAATATTTTTTCGGATCTGAGGTTTTCCCGTACAAAATTTACAATAGACTTATTGTAGGCGATCCATACACGTAAGTAATGATTAGCCCGTTTTTGAAAAGATTTATTATACTGGTAAAGCCTGTAGTATTTTGCTACAAAGTTTCTTCTACGCTTTATGGTTTGAAATTCCCTTCGCAATAAAGAGTCTACAACCTCTTCAAAGTTTCTATAGATGATCAAATATTTAGAATCATCAATCAATTGATCCCAAAGATGTAAAAATAACGAAGTTCGAGGTTCTTTCCAACCCCACTGTGGGTAAGCACCATTCCTGTTTGTAATTAAAGTAGTCGCTCGATTTCTAAATCCATCAGGAACAGTAAATTGTATGGGCTCTGTAACGTCATAATTCTTTCCATGATACGCAAGAAGTTCTTCATGGAATTCTAAAAAATCCATATCCTCATAGTGGCCGAATTTATTGCCTGGGCTACTTCCTAGCAATTTGTCACCTAACTGCAAACCACAACTTGCCATCCACTGAGCAGTCAAACTGGTTCCAGAGCGATGCATACCTACCAAAACGAGAATTTTGTTGTTTATATGTTTATTATTCATGTCGCCAATAGGTAATTTTCTTTGCTCAATTAGGGTTAGGCAGTTGATCTTAATAGCTAGTTTTGTCTTACTTTTGAAAGAGAAACGAGATTAATTATGCACCGGGATAATTATCTTATTGCGTAAATGCAACCTGTAAAGATAAATCTAATTGCGTAACTTCTAGAATTATGGTCGAAGTTGTATTATTCTACCAAGATAGGTAGTCGACCGCGGCTACAAACTTGACAGTCTTCCTGGAGAAAGCAGTTTCCGCCGTGCTGGCCAATTGACTCAGGAGTACAAACCGGCAAAGAGTAGCCTTCGAGGTGGGAAATCAATGTCTTGCCCGCCCAGCACTGTTCCTTTGGAATGAGCCCGCGATAGGCCGCACGGTAGACAATAGCCAAAGAGTAGTTTTGTCTTGATTGATCGGATAGTTCGTCCTACGGCCTGTGCGCACCCACTTGGGCCATTACGCAAATTTAAAATTCGAGGACCTGCTGAATAGTAATTCGTCAAACTCTACCGCTTTTTCTGTTTATATTCAACGAATAACCAGATTTTGGATACGTGCAATTCAAAACTTTGCAGTCTTTGTGTCATAAGGTTATGAACCAACTTCAAGTTCCATTTCAAAGTCGGCCGGCATTTACTTCCTAATGTCGGTGGCGAAGTCCATCAACTAAACCTTACTGACCGAAATAGCCAACAGATTTTAGGTCTTTTCATTGATCTAGTAATCAATATGGGCACAACGAAGGGCCGTTGATGATCTTTCCAATTAATATGCTGTTAACAATAGAGTGTAATTGTTTTCTTATCTCGTTAAATCTGAATATGTTAGTGTTCTTTTCTGTTTTGCCATCCATAAGATAACGATCACGCTCAGAAAGCCGCTTCTTTAGTTATCGGATCCTCTCTTCTGATAAACCGCCATACAATTGTATTCATCACTTCAATGCCACCGCCGTATTGACAGAGGTGCTATATTAATTTCTGGGTATAATAATTTTGGTTTATTTATTCGAACGCTAAAGGTTTTTGCCCTTGAGCTGGAACTTTTGTCCTCTAAACTTATATATCTTACTTATTAACGTCACCAAGATTTAAATAAGTATGACCTGTTTTAGAAGACATATACCGTTGTTTCATAACTTTAGGTAAAGCGTTATGCACTCTTCGCAATGCAGTCACGACCTGAATGAAGCTGACGCTATGTTTTCGCTTGTTGGTGATAATCTGATAAGAACGATAATACATCTTCATATAAGCATATATAGGATTATACCTAACATTCTTCAAAATGGTAACCAAATATCGGGCAAGCCAAATGTCACTGCTTTTTTTACGATTCTTAATTTGCTTCCTGTAATGATATCCAAATGAATCGCTACATACATAAACTTTCAACCCGTGATATACGACTCGATTGACGTAGTCGCTGTCCTCACCGTAGTGATCGTAAAATGGATCGAATCCACCAACTTTTAATAAGGTATTCCGTGGAATAAGCCATATAGCTGCATTTACGAAGGAAACCTCTATTCCTCCTATCTTACCGATTTCCTTATTTCCTTTTCTTGTTAAATACTTCGCAAAGCCGATCTCCAAATCACCGTTCCTATTTGCAAGTTGCATTGGGCTTACAATACCCGCATCTAACGTGTGTTTGGAGAATTGTATTAGCTTAATTACGTTTGAATGTGAAATTGAAGCGTCTTGGTTTAATAGCAAGAAGTATTCATACCCGTTATTGAGTCCGTATTCAATTCCTAAGTTGTTCGCTCTACCAAACCCAAGATTTTCATTTAACTTAATCAACTTAACCTTCGGGTATTTTAGACTTATTATATCAGTTGTCTTATCTGTTGAGGCATTATCGACAACTATAAAGTTATATTGGGGTACCCCACCACTCTCTTGTATAAATGTATCAACCCAATGTTCGGCGTTGTAGGTAACTACAATTATCAAATAATTATTCCTGCTACTTTTCATAAATATCTTTTAGGTATTGAGTTTTCCAACTAGAAGAAACGATTAAATATTTTTCATCTATGAAAGGTCTACTCGCCACAATTTTATCCTTATCAAATTTCACTTTAATATCTTCTCTTGATAATTCATCTAGCGATGATGGCACGGAAATTAGTGAAGAAAACTCTGTGTAATCATCATATGCCGTTATTGATCTAATTGCATTACTTTGAACCTGAAAGCCAATAAATCCGTCGCTTAAAGCCTCAAGCAAATATGTAGAAAAGACTCCTATTACTGCTAAATTAATCCCATTTGGAATTGACTCTATATAATACCAATTCATTTTATCGCAGTAGGTTCTCCACTTTGCTTTAGCCTTACTTCTTGGATGAGGCTTGAAGAAGACCTTGTTTACCTTCAAACCATGAAAGTTTTTGAGAACATTGAGTGCACCTTTGATAGCATCGTAGAAGTAAGAGTCATAGTCAGAATAATATTTATCAGATGACTCACCAATGATTAAAATACTGCATGCGGTATCCCAATTAAAATTCACCGTCGGAGTAACACTATCTATTTTCATATTAGGCATGAGTTTAATATGTTTCACACCTTGCTTTCGGTAGGCACCTGCAATATATTCTCCCCACAGCCAACTTTTGGTGGAAGTAAAATTTCTTTCATAGAATGGCACAATTCGATCTTGTTGATACACCGCATGCTGAATGTAACAGTACCTTGATCCTGCGTGCCTATTACAATAGAGTGCAATTAAACCTGATAGCAAGCTTGGCCCCATTGTATAAACCTCGATTACGCAACCGTTTAGAATTTTACAAAGCTCAACGTATGCTTTTTCAAACAGCTTTACAGATACATTAGTATGATTAAACAAATACGCTAAGTTAAGGTAATAGTATGGCTTTGAAACATCTATTATTTTTTCAGACAACGTTTTTCCAATAGAAAAGTATGTTAATTGAGGAAAATCCAAATGCTTTGTTAACGCTGGCGTTAATCTAAAATGTAGCTTTGTGCTATCTTGCATTGATTTTGGCTTTTTCCTGAATTCTTTAATGAAAGTCGCAAAGTGTTTCAATGCAATCTTTATAGCACCCTTAAATTTACTTCTCCAGACAAATTCATTGTTTCCATGATGATCTTCTAACATCTGGAATATTTCGTCACTTGTTAAACCTGATTTAGAGTTCCGAATCGCCACAGTTTAATTTTTAAAGTAATGTAGTCACCCTATTCATTGATTATTGAAAGACAGTTATACCTAGACTACCATTTTTGTTATATATATGTTTGATTAACGCAATTTTAGAGTACGAGTATATTGAGAAGCGAAGAAGCCATTTTAATTGTAAAATTTACAAGTAGAAGTCCTACTTACTTATCAAGAGACTTGCTTCTACCTTCCAGCAAACTCCTCGTCAAAGTACATATTCAGCAAATATTTTGACATATTGTAATCTTCGATCTCATCAATATCTACACCTGCAATCTTTGGTACCTCAAAAAGGTGTGGATTAGTTCCCAAAAAGTATTCTTCTTGCATTACGATTTCCTTTGGAGCCATGTAAAGACCATTCGTAACCCGGTAAAGGGGCTTGAGATTTTGACTGATGGTATGGTTTTTTGAGGCTTCGTAATTAAATGCTCCCTCATCCGTCCAAAAATATTCTTTCAGCTTGTTGACCGTGACAAGTGAATCGTTACGTTTATGTTCCACTACTACCTCCTCGTATTTTTCAAAAGCATCGCGGTACTGGTTAGGTCGCATTAAAGGCACAACGACCGTTATCCATGCCACGTGGTCGGCCTCAATCTCACTTACAATACCTGTTATAACTTCGGAAAACGTAGTTTGTACTCCTTCGCTAAGCCGATCACTTCGGCGGTGGTATGAAACGCCCATATCCGTAGCGATCTCTATGAGTCGATCGGAATTCGTACTGACATAAATATCTTCCGACGGCATTATTTCTTGAAGTTGTTGAATCTTCCATCCCAAGAGTGTCTTGCCGCCGAGCGGAAGCAGCACCTTTTCCTTAATTCTCGTTGACCCTTCCCTTACGGGTATGATTGCTTTTAAGCCTTTAACCATATTTACTCGTTTTAGTTATTTGTCGTTATAGTAGCCATAACCGTAGCCATAGCCATAGCCATAGCCATAGCCGTAGCCGCGACCCGTTTTTACCCCGTTAAGAATGATTGCTAAATGGGGGAGCTTATTTCCAGACCTTAGTTCGTTAACGTACTTTACCTGATCGAGGCTGGTTTTACTGAAGCGGGTTACAAAAAGAGATGTATCTACGTGATCATGTAGTAATATCGCATCAGTCACCAACGTCGCTGGCGGTGTATCTATCAAGATATAATCGTAATCTTCCCGCAACTTGTCCAAAAATGCACCTGTTTCAGGCAGCATGATCATCTCAGCTGGATTCGGGGGTATTGTTCCCGCCGTGATGTAATGCAAATTCTCGAACTCTGGCGAAATTTTTATTATGTCTCCCATTTCTGCCTTTCCTACCAAATAATTTGATAGTCCTACGCCCGAGTCATCGTCTCCTTCGCTTATGTACCGACCTAATTTTGGCTTCCGTAAATCCATACCTACTAGCATGACACGGTTTCCAGCCAGTGCTAAACTGGCTCCTAAATTAATACAGACGAAGGTCTTTCCCTCCCCACTCATACTTGACGTTATGAGGATCACCTGCTGCTTTCGACCGGCTCCAAGAAATTGCAAATTCGTGCGCAGCATACGGAACATCTCGGCAACCGGAGTGCGGCTTCCTTTTTGTACGACAACCTGCCGCTCGCCTCTACTTTCCGCTATGGTCGCTAACACGGGGACTGAAGTTACCTTTTTAATCTGGTCTGCATTCTTCACCGAATTATCAAGTACTTCCGCCAACGTGATGCCGGCGGCGGGAACTATAAATCCTAATAATAGTCCTATCAAATATATTTGACTGGACTCAGGTCCGGTGGCTCCTTCGGTGATAGGCGTCTCAATTACCCTTAATCCTGAGGCGGTTATC
The DNA here is from genome assembly GCF_003390935.1 of Lewinella sp. IMCC34191. GTDB lineage: Bacteria > Bacteroidota > Bacteroidia > Chitinophagales > Saprospiraceae > Neolewinella. The sequence continues at coordinate 439,922 of NZ_QNQZ01000002.1, forward strand.
GCCTGAGTAAGCCCCGTTTCCTCCCGCTTCTGGAGGAGAAACAAGTAAAGTTGCTCCTTAATTTGCTGTTCGCGCTCTATACCTAGTAATTGTCGCCTCTGGCTCGGAACGGCGCCTATATCCGAAAGAATTTCGGATGTTTGCTCTTGTAGTTCCGTAATTTGCAAATCAATTTGCCGCCGGGCGTCAGCAATTCCATCCAAGATATTATTTCGTAATCTTTGAATGGGTTCGCGTGTCGCGATCACCACCGGGTTTTCGGAGGGCGCGGTTGCAAGCAACTTCTCGCGTTGGATGATTAAATTGTTGTATTCCTGTATTAGAGTACTTACGTTTAAATTTGCAACATTGGAAGTGAAGGGAATAAGTTGGCTTTGGCTTGAGTCGGATTGCAAATATTCCCCCAAGTTGTCTACCCCACTTAGTTGCAGGCGCAAATCAGCGAGTTTGGCTTCGGCCTCCTGCAACTGCGATAATTCAATCTCTAAATTGGTAGGAATATCAACTAATAAATCATTGTTCCTAATAAAATTTTCCGCTCGTTCCTCCACTTGATTGAGGTCCTGGCTAAACTCCGAAACCCTTTCATCGATAAATGCCATTGTCCGGTCCGTACTCTGGTTTTTCACACTAACCGTGATTGAATCGTAAACGGCAATTACCTCGTTGATGAGATCTATCGCACGTTCGGGAACCTGATCCTGTAACCTTATGGATAACATATCCGATGCGCCAATAGGCCGAATAGATAACCGGTTGGCGTACGTTCGTGCGACTCGTACGGGATCCTTAAATTCGATTAAGACCCGATCATAGACAGATGGTTTATTCGGTTTTAAAAACAGAAACCCTCCATGCTGACAAGTAAAGGGAAGCCCAAATCGGAAAGTATCCAGCGATTCTTCCGGACCAAATGCAAACTTGTCATCGGGAAGAATTTTTATAATTAGCTGTTTCCCGAACGCCTGCTCGTTGGGTTCGTACCTATCGATGATTACCGGCGAAGATTCGGATCCGTAAAGGTTGATGTTCCGTACTCTTCCATCCGTATAAATGCTAACATCCAGTCTCAGTCTTTCCACCACTCGCTGTAGCAAACTACGGCTGGTCATCATCTGAATTTCGTTCTCCAGATTCTGCATTTGATCTCCCGCTACATTCGGTATTACCACCTGTTCGCTCACGCCCCCTTGCGTCGGATCATCACTGATCTGGACTACCGCGCTAACTTCGTAGTTCAGGTCACGGTAGCGAAGAAACAATTTCGCACAGCCGTAACCAATAGCTAAGCCGATCAACAGTAACCACCAATTCCGAAGTAATTTGAAGAATACGCGCTTCAAATCCAGGCTACTTCCCCCACCCGAAGGTGCATCGGCTGTCACAGTTTCGGTAGCAAGCTTATTTTCTACCGTAGATCCTGGAGGTGGGTTAAGATATTCCAATGCTATTTAAGACTATTTATTTGAACGGGGCATGAGATAATTAGGATCCCTAATTTCCGCTCGTCGTGGCTATGATAGTAACTACAAAGGTTACAAATGATAAAAATGCCGATCCGTAGCTGATAGCCCGACTTACCGGATCGGCCACCGTCGCAATCTTTGCCTGAGTTGGTTCGACATAGATGACGTCGTTTTGTCGCAGGTAATAGTAAGGCGATGTAAAGAATTCTGTGTCCTGTAAGTTCAGCGTGGTCGCAACTCTTCTACCGTTTTCTTCTCTAATAATTACGATACGATCCCGATCCGCATAGGGTGTGAAATCACCTGCCGTTCCGATCGCTTCGAGCAAACTAACCCGCTCGTTCGCAGTGGAGTAGGTGCCGGGAGAAATGACCTCACCTAAAATAGTATATCGGAAGTTTAGAAATTTTACGTTTACCGCGGCGTTATTTAAAAATGGCTCGATAGCACGCGCTACGTTTTCACGAACACCTTCAAGCGTGAGCCCACCGACCTCAATTCTCCCAACGTTAGGAAATTGAATATATCCACTACTGTCCACGGCGTAACCTTGTAGCAATAAGGGATTCACTTGTCCAGGTCCTGCGCCGCCCCCCCCGGGCAGCCGGGTATTGCCGTCCCCCCCGATATTAAAAGGTCTGCTTACCTCATCGTTAAGGCTATTGATGGTGATATAAAGAATATCATCTGGTTGTACCCGAAGCGGCTGAATATTGGTGGCACTACTATAGTCACTTATTTCCGGAGCGTCCGGATCGCGGAAATTCACCAGTTGCCGATGACGCACACAGGAACTCAGGCTAAGTACCACAGCCATCCAACCAATAGCTAAGATTATTTTGTTCACGCGGATAATAGTTCGTGATTTTTAAATTGGTGGGACTGGATCAACTTGCAAACTTTGCGGTCGTTGAGTAACGCCTCTATCTTTTGTAGATGATCAATAGAGTGAGCGTCAGTCCCGAGGTAATCGACCAGGTTATTTTCCAATAACTGTCTTGCTAGTGCTGCCACCCTTTTACCATAGTAGCCTCCTAAAGACAACAAATTGATTTGCAGGCTTGATCCTCGCTTATGCAGGTTTCTCAAGTCCGTAATATCACGGAAATAGTAGCGGTAGCGCTCCGGATGTGCGATGATGGGCTGTAGGCCGGCTGCCTGAATTTGAAATACTAATTCATCAAGGTTAAAGGGTGAAGCATAAAATCCAAACTCTATAAGTACCCTATTATCTCCGATAGGTAACAAAGTATTATTCTCAAGCAGGTCACCGAAACCTTCATCCAGCATATACTCAGCGGCAGCGGCTAGGGTGAGGTTTATGTTAGCGGCTTCGGATGATTTTATAACGGCCGCCAGTTGCTTTTTTATTAAACGCGGGGTATTGGTGTACATATCCACCATTACATGGGGGCTGGCTATGAGATTAGAAAAGCCTAGCTGCTCGTACTTTCGTAGCATCGCCAATGTGTGCTCCATATCTGGCGAGCCATCGTCCAGTGCCGGAAGCCAATGAGCATGAAAATCCGTCTTTAGGAAAGAATAGTCAGAAAGAGTAGATCCAGATTTAAAAAACCAGCTAAGCATCAGGCCTGGAAGCTATGCACTGCCCCCTCCTTAGTTCCTACCGGCCCATAAAAGTCACGGTACCATTGTAGAAACTGTTTGATACCGAAATCAATCTTGGTTTGTGGTTGGTAATCTAAGTCACGCATCAAATCTTCCACATTGGCGTAAGTAGCGGGCACGTCCCCGGGCTGTAAGTCCATCATTATTTTTTCTGCTTGTGTGCCGAGCTCTTTCTCAATTGCCGAGATGAAGTCCATCAGTTTTACCGGATTGTTGTTCCCAATATTATACACTTTGTACGGTGCTTTAGAAGTGGAGGGTTCCGGTGCCATACCCGTCCAGGTGGGATTTCCCTTTGGTGGATTATCAATGACCCGTTTGATCCCCTCCACGATGTCGTCCACATAGGTAAAATCCCGCACCATTTCACCGTGGTTGAATACCTTGATAGGTTCTCCCTTAAGGATTGCCTCGGTAAACAGAAAAAGCGCCATATCAGGACGCCCCCACGGTCCGTACACCGTAAAAAAACGTAATCCCGTAGTAGCCAGTCCGAATAGGTGACTATAGGTATGCGCCATCAACTCGTTGCTCTTTTTACTGGCTGCGTAAAGAGAGATCGGATGATCGACATTGTCGTCGGTACTAAGCGGCATTCTTTCGTTCAATCCGTAGACGCTAGAACTCGAAGCGTAGGCTAAATGCTTAACGTTGTGGTGGCGGCAGGCTTCTAAAATATTTGTGAACCCTATAATGTTACTGTCGATATAAGCTTGTGGGTTGACAAGACTATACCGTACGCCCGCCTGGGCTGCCAGGTTGACTACGGTATCAAAGCTTTGCTCACTAAAGAGTCGATTTAGAGGTCCCCGGTCGGTCAGATCCAACTGGATAAACCGATAGCCAGGTTGCGAGGAGCTCTGTATCAGTTCACCGTATTCAATTTCATCCAAATTAATTCCCGCGGCCTTGAGTCTGCCATATTTCACCCGAACATCGTAGTAATCGTTGATAATATCGAGGCCTACCACCTGCTCTCCTTCGGCCAGCAGACGCTGAGCCAGGTGGTAACCGATGAAGCCGGCCGTTCCGGTAATGAGGATCATATTTAAAAATTTTTAAAGCCGCCAAATCATTTCGCCATCCTGGATCTGTGAACGGTCATAAATTCCCTTAAGGTCAAAGAGCAACAAATGATCGCGGCTTATACTCCGGAATTTTTCGAGGTCCATTCCCTTAAAACGTTCGTGCTCCACGGCTACTATTATGGCATCGTAGTTCTGTCCTATTTCTTCCGTCATGCTCAGCCCGTATTCATGCGCAACTTCGTTCGGATTAGCATGGGGATCGTGGATTTGGACATTAACCCCAAATTCCATTAACTCCCGTACTACGTCAACTACTTTTGAGTTGCGGATGTCCGCTACATTCTCTTTAAAGGTCATTCCCAAAACCAGCACCTTACTCTGTTTCGGATTCTTGTCGGCTTTCAAAAGAGCTTGCACCAATTCCTTGGCTATGAAGGCTGGCATTTGATCATTGATCCTGCGCCCGCTGGCAATCACCAATGGGTCGTAGCCCATTTTTACGCTCTTATGCAGTAAATAATACGGATCAACGCTAATACAGTGCCCACCCACCAACCCGGGGCGGAAAGGCAAAAAGTTCCACTTCGTACCCGCAGCTTCCAGCACATCACGGGTATCTATACCCATTTGTCGGAAAATGATGCTCAGTTCGTTGACAAAACTGATGTTGACATCCCGCTGGCTGTTCTCGATCACTTTTGCTGCCTCTGCAACTTTTATACTTGCAGCTTTGTAGATACCGGCGGTGATAATATCCCCGTAAATACCGGCTACGACCTTGAGCGTTTCATTGTCCGTAGCGCTCACTATTTTCAGTATCTTATCGACGGTATGTTCCTTATCCCCCGGATTGATCCGTTCCGGGGAATAACCAACCGTAAAGTCCTCTGGGTAGTTAAGCCCACTTTCTTTTTCAAGAATGGGCACACAGTCTTCCTCGGTGCATCCCGGATATACCGTAGACTCGAACACGACGATGTCTCCTCGTTTGAGATGCTTCCCTACGGAAGCAGAGGCACCAAACAGGGGCTTTAAATTTGGAGTGCGAGAAGCATCAACCGGGGTCGGAACGGCCACTATATGAAAACTGGCTTTTACCAGATCGTTCGCATTCGAAGTAAAGGTGATATCTTTTCCCTCAAAAGCGCTAGAGTCCAATTCTTCACTTGGATCCTGCTTATTACGCATCATTTGCACGCGTGCATCGCTGATGTCAAAACCGAGAACCCGAAATTTCTTGGCTAACTCTAATGCCAAAGGTAGCCCCACATAGCCCAAACCTATTACGGAAAGCATCCGTTTTTTGTTTCGAAAGGCTTGCAACTGCTCAATAGCAGAAATGATTGGTTCAGAAGTTTCAGTCATGCTGTTGTGATAGAAAAACTATAGGAGATATCAACACTGTGTTGTTACAGGTAATTAGGCCGTCTGCATATTCTGCAAGGCTACCATGTCTCTGAACGTTGCAGATTTGTGCAGGAGGGCATCGAATCGGTCTATTTCGTACCTACCATCCGCGTGCATGAAAATAATTTTATCTGCCTTTCGAACAGTTGACAGCCGGTGAGCTATCACTAACATCGTATAATTACCCGAAAGGCTCTCAATATTCTCTTGGATGAATTTTTCGCTTTGGGAATCAAGCGCAGAGGTCGCTTCGTCTAACACCAGCATATCAACCTCACGATAGAGTTCGCGAGCAATGGATATCCGCTGTCTTTGCCCCCCACTCAAGTTTATTCCGTTAATTCCAATAACCGTATTTAGCCCGCCAGGAAGCCCGTTTACGAAGGTATCGGCATGGGCTAATTTGAGAACTTCTTGTACCCGCGCTTCATTTTCTACCGTTTGGGGCGCCCAAAAGCTAACGTTGTTAAAGATGGTGTCCGTAAACACTTGCGCCTCCTGCGTAACGTATCCAATTTGGGCCCGGTAAGAATGTAGATCGAGACTGTTCATATCAACTCCATCTACATATACCATATTTGGTTGAGGACGCAACAATCCACACACCACGTTGACTAACGTGGTTTTACCGGCACCGCTTTCTCCAACAATGCCGATCGTTTCGTTCTTTTTCAAAAGAAAAGACAAGTGCTTAATGACAGGCTCGTCTTCGTAGGAATACGTCAGATCCTTTACTTCTATGTGTTGGTTGATTCCCTCAACAACGACTTTACCATTTTCTTCTTGGCCTGATTTAAGTTCTTCAATAAAAACTTCCATATTCTCTATGGACCCAGAAGTACTCAGAAAAGAGTTATAAAAGCTCTGCATCGAAACCAACGATGTGAGCCCTCGGTAAAAGAACAGTAAACTAAGAATAATCAAACCGAGGGATTGTCCAAATACCTCCACCTGAATAAAGATGGCTACAACTACGATACCTATGGTGACCGGTTCACGCAGAGCGGTAGCTAGGGCCCCCATCGTACCAATACGCCGCTGTTCACTCTCCACCGACCTAATGGATTCGTCAATTCTCTTTCGGTAAGGCGTTATTAGGTCGGTGGCCTTTAAAAACTTGAAGCTGCTCACGCTCTGGATAAGATAGCCCTGAAAGGTATGCATCTTAGCGGTGACCTGGCGCGAAGCGATCTTAGTACGCTTGTAAATTCCGTTGAAGATAGTATTGGAAAGCACTCCCCCGACTGCCACAATTACCGCAAACTTAGGGTTTACGGAATAGGCAAGTGCCACGTACACAACGGTCATGATTCCCTGCTGGAGCATTGAAAAATAGTAGCGGTAGGCATTGTTTATCCGCTCAATTTCTCCACTAAACGTGTTTTGGATCTTACCGGAATCTGCTTTAGAAAATTCTCGGTAATCATACTCCGCTAAAAGCCGCATGTTCTGTAAGCGAAGCCGGTTAGCAAATCTCTGTTGAAGAACTACACGGTAGAAGTCAGCAAAGAATTTTGCCACTCCTTTTAAGCTAAAGAAGAAAAACATCAAAACCAGTACCGATACGACAGTAAGCGGTATACCTATGGAAGCGATAGCATCAACAACCATAGCCATATCTCCCATCTCGGCAGTTAGATCGCCACTCTCGTCGCCCCCTGCTACCTTTAGTAAAGGTAGGAACATGGTAAGCCCTACCCCGTCTAGAACGGCAACCATCATGCTTGCCGCCAATGCAATAAATACGCTAGCTCCTAAGAAGCGATAAAAGAAACTAAAGTATTTGAACACCTTAGTCGGGAATAAATTTTTAATCCTTTTCAAACCTTCTATTTGATTAAATTGAGAAGGTAGTTGCCATAACCACTCTTCTGGAGTGGCGCGGCGCTTCGAGCTAATTCTTCCGTGTTAACGTACCCCATCCGCCAGGCCACCTCCTCAATGCACCCAATTTTGGTATCCTGCCGCTTCTCAATCACCCGAACAAACTCCGCCGCGTCGTGCAGACTCTCGAAGGTACCGGTATCCAACCAAGCCGTGCCCCGCTGCATAATACCGACCTCCAGTTCGCCCCGCTCGAGGTACCACTGGTTTACGGTGGTGATTTCGTACTCACCACGGGCGCTGGGTTCGACGTTTTTGGCTACTTCCACTACCCGCTCGTCGTAGAAGTATAGGCCCGGTACGGCGTAGCGGCTCTTTGGCTGCTCGGGTTTTTCCTCAATGCTGATGGCCTTACGGTTGTTGTCAAACTCGACTACGCCGTAGCGCTCGGGATCATGTACTTGATAGGCGAATACGCGGGCACCCTTGTCGAGTTTCGCGCTTTCTTGAAGAAGTTGCGACAGTCCCGCTCCGTGGAAGATGTTATCTCCCAACACCAGCGCGCACTTATCACCGTCGATGAAGTCTTCCCCGATCACGAAGGCCTGGGCCAGTCCGTTAGGAACCTCCTGTACGGCGTACTCGATGCGGATACCGAGTTCACTGCCGTCGCCCAGCAGGTTGCGGAAGGCAGTATTGTCTTCGGGGGTCGTAATGATGAGAATCTCCCGGATCCCCGCCAGCATCAGAATGCTGAGCGGGTAGTAGATCATCGGTTTGTCGTACACCGGCATCAGCTGCTTGCAGACGCCCTTGGTGATAGGATAAAGTCGCGTACCCGAACCGCCGGCTAGTATAATTCCTTTCATGGGGCTTCCTTAGCGGTTTTGGTACATGGTTTCGTAGTATTCCTGGTAAGCGCCGCTGGTGACCGACTGCATCCAGGCCTCGTTGTCGAGGTACCAGTCGATAGTTTTGGCGATGCCCTCTTCGAACTGCAGGCTCGGGGTCCAGCCCAGTTCCTCCTGCAGCTTGGTGGCGTCGATGGCGTAGCGCATATCGTGGCCGGCACGGTCGGTGACGTAGGTGATCAGCTCCTCGCTGGTACCCGGTGCGCGACCGAGCTTTTCGTCCATGGTCCGGCAGATGACGCGGATCAGGTCGATATTCTTCCACTCATTGTGGCCGCCGATGTTGTAGGTCTCCCCCACCTTTCCTTCGTGCAGGATGACGTCGATGGCGCGGGCGTGGTCTTCCACGTACAGCCAGTCGCGTACGTTAATGCCCTTGCCGTAAACGGGCAGCGGCTTCTCGTTCCGGATGTTATTGATGAACAGCGGAATCAGCTTTTCCGGGAACTGGTAGGGTCCGTAGTTATTCGAGCAGTTGCTCAGTACGACGGGCAGTCTGAAAGTGTGGTGCCAGGCGCGGACCAGGTGGTCGCTTCCCGCCTTAGAAGAAGAATACGGGCTCCGCGGATCGTAGGGCGTCTCCTCGGTGAAGAAGCCCGTATCACCGAGCGAGCCGTACACCTCGTCGGTCGACACGTGGTAAAATAACTTCCCGGCGTAATTATCTTTCCAGGCCTCTTTGGCTACCTGCAGCAAAGTGGCGGTACCCACCAAATTGGTCTTGATAAACACCAGGGGGTCTTCGATGCTCCGGTCCACATGGCTTTCCGCCGCGAGGTGAATCACCGTATCGATGGGATAGACCGCGAAGATCTTGCGGATAGACTCCAGGTCCGTAATGTCGGCCTTGACGAAGCTATAATTCCCTCTGTCTTCTAGGTCAGCTACGTTAGCCAGGTTACCGGCGTAGGTGAGCGCGTCCAGGTTGACGATATTATAATCGGGATACTTCGTTACAAGGAGGCGAACCAGGTGGGAACCGATGAAGCCCGCGCCGCCCGTAACCAGGATAGTTTTCTGATTCATGCTGCGATTTCGTCTAGAAAGGTAGAAAGTTTACGAACGAGCTGCGGGTGGCTGTATTGCTTGATGTTGGCGTTCGTTTTACCTGCGCTCCGCCGCCCTTTATACACCGCGTAGTGTTCCTTCAGTTGTTTTGCGACGAGCGCAGGTAGAAAATCGTACCCAAAAGAGGAACCACTTTCCGTTTCCTCGATCATGGCTGCGACGTCGCTTTCTACTGGACCGAAGTTCATAATCGGCCGGCGGACGGCCAGGTATTCGAATAGTTTGCCGGGGACCCGCCCCAGTGCATTTTCCTGCTGGTTGAGCAAGAGGAGCAGCAGGTGGCTGTTCTTCATCTCCTGCAGCGCTTCCGCCCGGGTAACCGTACCGGCGAAGTTGGTTTGCTCCAGCAGATCATACGCTTCGATGCTCGCGCGTACCCGGTGGTCGACCTGACCGTATAACCGTAGCTCGAAGTCTTCGGCGAAGCCCGGTTCCTCCTGCTTCAGTTGTTGGATGGCGCGAAAGAGGACCTCCGGATTCCGGTCATAGCCCATGATGCCCAGGTGGGTCAGGGTGAATTTTTGGTGCGGTTGGCGCTCGAGATCTTCGAAGTCCTCCGGGTCGTAGCCCCAGTAAAGCACCCGGACGTTATTGGCCCCGATGGCTTCCAGGTCCCGCTTCCAGTGGGGGCTCACGATGGTGGTCAGCGATGCCTGCCGGAACGCCGCTTGTTCCTGCCGTTCGTGTTTCTGCCGTCCCCAGCCGGTGAGGTTGAGCAGCTGGTAGTAATCGACCTGCGTCCAGGGATCCTGGAAGTCGGCCAGCCAGGGCAGTCCGGTTGCTTTGCTCACCAGCGTGGCAATGCGGGTGTTGGAATGGGGCGGTCCGTCGGAGAGAATGGCGTTGACCGGGTTGGTCTTTAAATAGTCCAGGATACGCTTCACCGATCCCTTGATCCAGGTTGCCCGGGCATCGGGGATGAAAAAGTTGCTACGTACCCAAACGGCGAGTTCGTGCTTCCATCCGCCGGCGGCTTCGTCGGTGTAGAAGACGTTGTTCACGTTCTCGTCGGCGGGTTTGCCCATGAATTTTTTGTACCAGGCGTAGGGCTCCCAGATGGGCTGCCGGATCACCTCCAGGTCGGCGGGGACGTCCTTTTCATTACTGGCGTCGAAGGTGGGATAGTGGGCGTTTTCAGCGGTGAAGATCACGGGCTCCCAGCCGTAGCGGCGGAGGTATTTGGCGAATTTGAGGCAGCGAAGCACGGCTATACCACCCGAGGGGGGCCAGTAGTAGGTGATGATGAGTACGCGTTTCACTGGGCTAGCTTCGTCCGCCGAACGGAGTGTAACGGAGTTCGTCTGCCGAAGCGGTTGGGTAGGACTGGTAGTGTCCAGTTCTTGGTTCCCCGGAGCTGGAGCTCCGGGACCCTAGATACGGCTTCGCCGTCCATGTGTCGGGGCCACTTTGTCCGAATCGCGCCTGCGATACTGTTTCCGCCTTGGTACGCCTTTTTACCAAAGTTTCTTTTTCCCCTTGTCTTCCTGTTTGGGCTCCTCCGTTTGCACGTCGCCATCCAGTGGGATGACGTCCTTCGGGGAGACCTCGTAGGTCATCAGACGGGCATCGAGCCCGCCCAAGGAGATGACAAAGGTCTTCTTATTTTTTGCGTCTACATAATGTCCACGTACCCCGCTGAGTGGTCCGCGACAAATTTCGACCAGCTGGCCGGGTTGCAGAGTAGCCATTTTTTCCTCCACTACCCATTCCAGACTGGAATCCGATGAGAGGCGCCGCAGCAGGTCGATCTCCTCCTGCTTGATCTGGCGCCGTTCCTTGCCCAGCTTTACGAAGCCGAAGACGTAGGTGGGTTGAAGCACCTTAAGGCTTTCCTGCTGGGTTATTTTTACAAACAAATAACCTCCGAGCAGGGGAATCTGCCGGACGCCCGTCTTGGATTTGTAGTTGAAGGGGCGCTCCCGCAGCGGCAGGAAGGTCTGTATGCCGTCACGCTCCAGCAGTTTGACCACGACCTTCTCCTTTCGGTTGCCGACCCGGAGTGCAAACCACCGCTGCTCTACGGGATGCAGATCATCCAGCGGATTGGGCGGCTGTGGTATCGGGTTCTTTGAAGAGGAGGTGATCAGCACTAAACGTCTGTTTCTATGGGACAAGATGTCCAAACGGACCGCAAAGATAACTTTAAACGGGACACCAGAGAATCGGTCCGGATGTTTTGACCCAATTCGTTAACTGTTGACATTTCAAATAACTATATCTGGTTAGGACGCAATCGGGTGGCCGTCACAGGCCCTCTCAAAAACGAAAATGCCCCGATTCGCTAGCGAATCGGGGCATTGTTGCAAAGCGGGTTTGCTTACCGGCTGATTACGAAGCGGGTAAGTTGACGCTCTTCGCGGTTAGTCACCTGCAGGGTGTAGGCACCGGGGGCGAAAGCCGTCAGGTCCAGGCGGTACTGGGTGGCCTGCGTGGTTTTTACCTGGTGGCTGCGTCCGTCGCTGCTGATGATGCGGAGAGTTACCTCGCCCTCAAAATGGGTCGGCAATACGACGTTCAGGAAGTCGTTCGCCGCGGGGTTCGGGAATACACTGACTTGGTCCGTAGTCTGGACGGAGAGCTCGGTCGGGTCCATATCCATTTTATAGCCCGGCTCGCTACCGGGGCAGGCGACCTGCTTCTCGAAGGAACCAATGTCCCGGATACCGCCGAAGACGGGCTGGTCGATCTGGTCGGCAGAGTTATCGTCCGGATCGCCCATGTCGATGACCGGGCTGGAACAGCGCGGCTCGTGGGTCATGGTCATGCCGCCGTTATCGGCCAGGGGCATCAGGTCGGCGGACATGCCTTCCTTATCCGTGTCCGTAGCGGGGAACTGGTTCAATTTATCCTCACCGATCAGGTTGTAGCCGGCGGAATTGACGGTACTGAAGGCGCTGGCAAAGTCCGGGGCTTTGATAGCCTCGTTGTCGGTTACGATCGTGCCCGTGATGGTCAGCGTGGCGTAGGGGGTCGCCTGGGCGTAGCCGCCGCCGGCTAGCGCCGTGTTTCCGGTAATCGTCGTGTTGACGAGATCCACCAAGCCGTCGTTGGCAATACCGCCGCCGGTCACGCCGCCCTTGTTTCCGGATACGGTCGACTGCATGACGGTGAGCGTACCGCCGGTGTTATTGGCAATACCACCGCCACCGACCAGGCCTTTACCCGTGACGGCGTTGTTCGAGATGGTGGAAGACTCGATGTCGAGGATGCCGCCGTTGTTGAATACGCCGGCGCCGGCTACGCGGGTCTTCAGGGAACCGTTGTTGGTGACGGTGTTCCCGAGGATACTGACGCCGGTAATGGTCATCATCGTGCCAGACTGGTTCCAGATACCGCCACCCTCGTTCGCGGCAATGTTGTTGGTGACGTAGCCGCCCATGAAATCAACGGTGCTCATCATGCCGGTGACGTGGAAGGCGCCGCCGTTGCCGGGTGCGCTGCCGGTCATGTTGCCGTCGTAGGTGACGTCCATGGAGGTGTAGCTACCGTCTACGATCTCAACCGCACCGCCGGCACGCTTGGATTGGTTGTTGGTGAACTCACCACCGGTGACGGTTACCGAACCGCCGGTGCTGAAGAGTCCGCCGCCGGAGCCGGACGTACCCGTTGCCAGGTTCTGATGCACGTAGGCGTCCTCGACGATCATGGTGCCGCCGTTGTTGAACAGGGCTCCGCCACCGTCGTCGGCATCGTCGCCTTCGGCCACGTTGTCGTGGAATTTGACGCCGTAAACGGTCATCGTTCCCACGCTATTCCAAAGACCGCCGCCCTCCTGGCCGGCACTGTTGCCACTGACCATACCACCGCTGATGGTAAGGTTGCCGTCACTGCCCACATGGATCGCGCCACCGTTGCCGGGGGCAAAATTCACGCGGTTATTCTCGAAGTCGGTATCGGTAATCTCTACCATACTGGCGCTGCCGGAAGCATCCTCGATGCCGCCACCGGCGCGATTAGCCTCGTTCCCGGATACTTCGCTGTCCATGACGGTCAGGGTGGCACCGGTGTTATTCAGGATACCGCCGCCGCTGCCGGCCGTACCGGTGGCTTTGTTATCCAGAATACGCGCGTTGTCCTTTACGATGATGTTACCGTTGCCGTTGTTGTACAGTCCGCCGCCGCCCTGGTCGGCGTCGTCACCCATGGCTTCGTTCATCCGGACAAGCGTATTGCTGACCGTAAGGGTGCCGGCTCCGTTCCAGATGCCGCCGCCTTCGGCCCCGGCCTTGTTCATGTCGACGCTACTGCCGGTGATCATGAGGTCGCCGTCGCTACCGATGTGGATACCGCCGCCGTTACCGGGGGCATTGAAGACCACGTTGTCGTTGATCTTGGAATCGGTGATGGTCACCATCGAGCCGCTACCCGAAGCATCCTCGATGCCACCGCCGGCCCGGTTGGCTTCGTTGAGGGCAATGCGGGCGTTGCTGATGGTGAGTGTCGCATCAATATTGTTCAGAATACCGCCGCCGCTGCCGGAAGTTCCCGTAGCCTTATTGCTTTCGATGGTTACGCCGTCGGACAGGCTAATGGTACCGCCGCCGTTGTTATACAGCGCGCCGCCGCCCTGGTCGGCGTCGTCACCCATGGCCACGTTGCCGCGGAAAGTGGTGCCGGAGACGGTCAGGGTACCGGTATTGTTCCAGATACCGCCGCCTTCGGCGCCGGCTTGATTATCGTTGACGATGCCGCCGGTGACGGATAGGCTGCCGTCACCACCGATGTGGATACCACCGCCGTTGCCGGGAGTATCGTACACGATGTTGCCGGTAATTTTGGTGTTCATGACCATGAATTCGCTACCGCTGCCGGAAGCGTCCTCGATGCCGCCGCCCGCGCGGTTGGCTTCGTTGTCGGCGATGCGGCTATCGTAGATCATCAGCGTGGCATCGGTATTATTCAGGATACCGCCGCCGCTGCCGGCCATGCCGGTGGCTTTGTTTTCCAGTACCTGTACGTTTTCGCTGAGCAGGATGGTTCCGCCACCGTTGTTGTACAGTCCACCGCCGCCCTGGTCGGCCGCGTCGCCCATGGCCACGTTACCGAAGATGCTGGCGTTGCCCTTTACGGTGAGGGTGCCGGTGTTGTTCCAGATACCGCCACCTTCTGCGCCGGCCTGGTTCTCGTTCACGCGGCCGCCGTCGACCGTAAGGCTGCCGTCGCCGCCGATGTGGATGCCGCCACCGTTGCCGGGGGCATTGTAGACGATGTTTTTGTTGACGTAGGAATCGGTGATGGTGAACATGCTGCCGCTGCCCGACGCATCCTCGATACCGCCGCCGGCGCGGTTAGCTTCGTTGCCGTTGATGTAGCTGTTCATGATGGTAAGGGTGGCTCCGGTATTATTGAGGATACCACCACCGCTTCCGGATAGGCCGGTTGCCTTATTCTCAAAAACACGGGCGCTGTCCCGCAGGATAATGGTGCCGTTGCCATTATTGTAAAGGCCACCGCCGCCCTGGTCGGCGTCGTCGCCCATGGCTTCGTTCATACGGACCAGCGTATTACTGACCGTCAATGTGCCGGCGCCGTTCCAGATACCGCCGCCTTCGGCGCCGGCCTTATTCATATCTACGGTACCGCCGGTGATCATGACGTCGCCGTCGCTGCCGATGTGGATGCCACCGCCGTTGCCGGGGGCGTTGTAGACGATATTGTCATTGATGTTGGTTTCCATGATGGTCACCATCGATCCGCTGCCCGAGGCGTCCTCGATGCCGCCACCGGCGCGATTGGCCTGGTTGTGCCGGATCCAGGAGTAGGCTACCTCGAGTGTACCGCCCGGTGCGTTCAGAATAGCGCCACCGGAACCCTGGCGGCCCAGGGCGGTATTGTTGGCCATGAAGGAGTTGGTCATGGTGAAGGTTCCTTCGTTATAGACGGCCCCGCCGCCGCGGTCTGAACGGCCGCCGAAGGCGACGCATTCGTCCACCTGCACGCCGTCAATCATCAGACTTGCTCCGGCGCGCACGCGGATGCCACCGCCGATAAAGGCGCGTCCGTTGTAAATTTTGAGGTCGTGGATCATGACCGTAGCGCCGTTCAGAATGGAAAAAGCCCGCGTCATTCCGCTGCCACTGATCATAGTCATTTTCCGGCCGTTCCCCCGGATGGTCAGGTCTTTGCGGATGTCGATCACACTCATCAGGCCGATGGACCGACCGTTTGTTTGCGAGCCAAAGACGATCTCGTCGCCCGACGCGGCCATCATTACGGCTGCTCGAAGACTTCCCTCCCCCGAATCGGCGGTCGAGGTCACGGTAATCGTGGCGGCCAGCAGCAGTGGCCCCGTAAAGAGGCCCAGCATTATGGCCAGTAAAAATTTGTAATGGTAGTTGTGTTGCATAGTTCTATGTTGGGATTTGCGACAGCGGTGTGGCATCGCGGATTAAAAGCTTACGATCGACATACGTAAGCTTTACCCAACTTAGTTCTGTTAAAATGCAGGCATTCAGGCAATAATTTTTTTATCACCCAAAAGAGTCGCCTTAAACGTAGTAACAATATACTTCCGTACAAATATTCTGCTAAATCCCTCAAAATCGAGCGCTCGAATACCCGTTATCACCGGCTGTTGCTTAATAGACTTGTTGCGACCTCACCCTTTCGGCTGCACTCGGCAAATTTTGTCCTGCGCGGCGTTAAAATGCTCGCCGATGCTGCCGGCATCGCCTCCGCTCTTCGTCTTGCTCAGAACAGAATTTGCTATCGTTCGCTCAAAAAGCGAACCCACAACAAGTCTAATAATTCCCCGACCAACGGCGCAATCCCCACTCGGCGGCAAAGAGCAAAAAGAGGAGGGCAAAAATGCCTTTGAGGTTAAGGACGGACCGGGTATTGATGGTCTCGAAAAGCACCGGCTTGGCTACGCCGCTGGCATCCAGGCGATCCGCGATCGTACTGAGTTGACCGGGGAAGAGTAGCTCGCCCCCGTAGCGTTCGCTGAGCTGGCGCAGCAGTCCGTGGTCGGCTTCCAGCACGTAGCGTTCTACCTCGACGGCCTGGACACTGAATCGACCGTCGCTGATCAACTGCTCCCCTCCGTCGCTTACCCGCGCCCGATAGGTATAATTGCCAACCGGTAGCGTACCGGCATCCAGGGTGTACGCATTGGATGTCCGACTGAAGGTGTAGTTGTACTCCCGGTCATCCGCCCCGGTTACGACCACGGTTGCTTCGGGGCCGTTGACCAGTTCGTAGCTACTGTTGTAGAGCTCGGCATCCAGCCGGACGGGTTCGTTTTCATCGAAGATGTTCTCACCGGTCGTAACCCGGAACCGCCGCTTATCGTCCTGTACGGTCAGGTACTGGGTAAGCTGGCTGATCAGTTCGTCGAAGCGCTCGTGGTCACCGTATTCCAGGTAGTCAAACAGTCGCCACTGCCAGAGGCCGGAGGCTGCCAGAACACCGGTCCGCCGGCCGCGGCTTTCGCCTACTACGAGCAGGGGGTATTCCGTATCCACCCGGCCGATCCGTTGCCGGAACAGCACTTGAGCGCCCGGTCCGACGGAAAAGGTGCCGAATGGCGCGGAGAGCGGCGGATAGGTGGGAACCGCCTGGAGCAGGTCGTCACTTAGGGTAAAGGCGTTAAAGTTGGGCGCCAGCCTTCCGGTTACTTCGTTGCCATCTACCTGCGCTCCGCCGCCCTGAAAAACCAGCAGATCCTGCGCCGCGTTAGCGAGCGCGGCGGGCATGGCCGGTCCGGTAACGAACAAGGTGGGGACTTCCTCTTGCCGCAAGACGTCAAGGACCGGGCTAACCCGATTAACTACGGATGGAAGATGGTGCAAAATGACCAGATCAAAGTCTGCCGCACTGCCCGTAAAGTCTGCTGCATAAGCGACTTCCACTTCGTTGTTCCGTCCGGTCACGAGTGCCTGCCGTAACGCACCAATGTCCGGGTGGGGCGCCTCGGCCAAGATGAGAATCCGTTGTCGGGCATCCAGCACGTCGACGAAGATGTCGCGCTGGTTATTGGCGGTCGTCAGTTCATTGCCGATGTCGGTGACCGCGATTCGGTAACGCTGTACCCCTGGCCGGTCGGCATCAAGGACCACTTCCCGGGTGGTGAAGAAGTCCTGGTTTTCGATGGCTATTTGCTCGTTACGGAGCACGGCGTTGCCCCCCTCCCCTACCCGGCTCACGCTGAGTCGGGTCGTTTCTCCCGCGGCATTGCGGGCGCGTACGTCGATTTGGATGGAGAACTGATCGTCCAGGTAGGCGATGCGGTTGTGGAACACGCGGCTGACCAGCAGGTCGCGGCGGCGGGTAGTGTCTCCCAGGCCCACCGTGTAAACCGGGGCGGGCAGGGCGAAGTCGCGGTAGGCGGGATTGGCTCCCTGGTTGTAGATGCCATCCGTGGCCAGAATTACCGCACCCAGGTTCTGGGTACCGTATACATCGCCGATCTCGTTGAGGACGGCGTCCAGGTTCGTCTGTTTATCCTGAAAGGTAAGCGCGCCGTTTTCCCGCAGTTCGCTGCCGAAGGTATATTCCACTACCCGGTAGCGGTCCGCGAGGGATTCCCGGAGCTGCGACCATTCTTCCGCGTAGGCTACGGTGTCGGTTTCCAGTCCGACCGACTCACTGACGTCCTGCGCCATGACGATGATGGGTTCCTGGCGGTCCGTATCGATGTAGCGTAACAGCGGGGCCAACAACAGGGCCGCCAGCAGGCTATAGCCCAGGAAGCGAAGGACGGCCATGCCCGCCACCAGCGGGCGGGATGCGGAGAGCGGGGCGCGAAAGTAGAGCAGGGTAGCGACCGCCAGTCCCGCCAGTGCACAAAGCGCGAGGTACCAAACGGGATAGGTGAAGGAAATATCTTGCATTAAAATTACTCAACGAACTTATACCCAACGCCGCGCACGCTCAGAAAGTGGGCGGGATTCTTCGGGTCTTTTTCGAAGTATTTGCGGAACGACAAAATGAAGTTGTCGATCGTGCGGGTGCTGGGATAGACGTCGTACCCCCAAACCGACTGGAGAATCTGCTGCCGGCTCACGACTTCTCCGCGGCGCTCCGTTAGTAGCTTGAGCAGCATAGCCTCCTTCTTGGTGAGCGTGAAGGAACCCTGGTTGCCCTCGGCCTCGTAGGTCGCGAAGTTGACGCGGTTATTGCCGAAGGTAAAGCGTTCGGGCTGGACATCGGGGGACTTGCTCGTCCGCTCGATCAGGCGGTTGACGCGTAGCAGCAGTTCCTCGAATACGAAGGGCTTGGTCAGGTAGTCGTCGGCGCCTTTCTTCAGTCCCTGAATGCGGTCCTGTGCCTGATCCTTGGCGGTGAGAAAGATGATCGGGGTATCGCGGTTGGTGAGCCGGATCTGCTCGACGACCTGGAAGCCGTTCACCTCGGGGAGCATGACGTCCACGATCATGATATCGAAATGCTGCTCCTCGGCGTGCTTGAGGGCCAGCCGGCCGTTCTCGGCGGTGACGACCTCGAAGTCTTCCATTTCAAAATTTAGCTTGACGGTCTCGCGGATATTCTCTTCGTCCTCAACCAACAGGATGCGCAGCATACGGGCGTACTTTAGCAGTTGGTACAAACGGTGGGTCCTAATGGTTGCGGGGATCATTATCGACCTTATGGGTGAATTTTGCGTTCTTTGTACCATCCGCGCCGACGCATCGCTATGAATAACTGGAACTTCTTCCGGGAAGCCTTGAAAAACTTTCGCTCTACCGGCGCCATCGCCCGGGCCTCCCCGGCCCTGATCAAGCACCTCATCGGTTCCATTCCCTCGGACCGCCCCCTTACCGTCGTGGAACTAGGTCCCGGGGAAGGTTGCGTCACCCGCGCTTTGCTCGACATCCTGCATCCCGGGAGTACGCTGACGGCCTTCGAGATCAACCACACCTTCGTCCAACGACTGCACATAATTCAGGATCCCCGGCTTCGGGTGATCGCCAGCGGGGCCGATCGCCTGACGGAGCACTTTGCTCCCGCTTCGGTGGATTACGTCGTCTCGAGCTTACCGCTCAGCATGATCGACCAATCCGTAAAACAGCGAATCATCCGGCAGTCACAGGATGTGCTCACCCCGGCCGGTGCGTTTTTACAGTACCAGTACGCGCTGCAGGACTACGGCCTGCTGAAGGATAGCTTTTCGAACGTATCGGTGCGCTTTACGCTGGCGAATTTGCCGCCCGCTTTTGTGTATAGTTGTTCTTTGGGGATGCTTTAGGGAGAGAGCGGAGGAAGCCGGTGGCTACTTAATCACCACATTTTCGATGACAACGTCCTGTAACGGCCGGTCGTAGGCACCGGTTTCGACTTCGGCGATCTTCTCAATGACGTCCATGCCGCTGATCACTTCGCCGAAGACCGTATAATCCTGATCGAGGTCGGGGCGGCCGCCGATGCCTTTGTAGGCCTCACGCTGGGCTTCGTTGTACTGGATGCCTTTTCGCCGCTCGATGTTATCCAGGGAGTTGTCGGTCTGTAGTTGGCCGGTCACGATGTAAAACTGGGAGCCGCTGCTGCGGCGCTCGGGATTGACGTTGTCGGGGGTGCGGGCGGCGGCGACGGCGCCGTGAAGATGAGGGGCACCGATCTCGGCGTCGATTTCATAGCCGGGGCCGCCCATGCCGAGGGGCCGATCGGCTGCGGCGCCTTTGCTCTCGGGGTCGCCGGCCTGGACCATAAAGCCGGGGATTACGCGGTGGAAGAGCGTACCATTATAAAAGCCTTCCTCGGCCAGTTTCACGAAGTTTTCGGTGTGGCCGGCCGTTTCGGGGTAGAGGAGGATCTCTACGTCGCCCAAGTTGGTTTGGAGGACGGCGTGGGTGTTGCTTTCCTGACAGGCGGTAAGGGTGAGAAATAGGACAACAATGACTAAACGCATAGAAAGGATAGTTGCGGCGTGGGCTAAGGTAGTACTAACTTGTATATTTGAACTTTCCGGTGGACGGTCCTTAGGTGTAATATGCCCTAGCAACGGCCAGCTTCCCGGTTTACTTAGGTGATTTTCCGTAGTCGTAGTCCATGCTCTTTAACTCTCTCGATTTCGCGATATTTCTGCCAATAGTCTTTGCGGTCTACTGGCTTATCGGCCGCAAGCGGATCGAATCACAGAATCTACTGATTGTAGCAGCCAGCTACCTCTTTTACGGCTGGTGGGACTACCGCTTTCTGTCCCTAATTTTATTCAGCACCGTCGTGGATTTCGCTATCGGCCGCGGACTGGGCCAGACGGATCGTCACGGGACGCGCAAGGCTCTCCTTTGGACCAGCATCTTAATTAATCTCGGTTTTCTTGGCTACTTTAAATACTTTAACTTTTTTCTCGACTCTTTCACAGATGCATTTTCCTTCTTTGGGGCAACCATCCCCGCTACCTCTCTCGACATCGTGTTGCCGGTGGGAATCAGTTTTTATACCTTCCAGACCCTCAGCTACACTATCGACGTATACCGCAGAAACCTACGGCCAGCTTCGAATTTTGTTGCATTTGCGGCTTACGTAAGTTTCTTTCCTCAACTCGTAGCCGGCCCTATAGAGCGGGCAGTACACTTGCTCCCTCAATTTGAAAAGCCCCGAAAATTCAGTAACGCTTTAGCCTCTGATGGCATGAGACAGATACTATGGGGTCTTGTAAAAAAAATACTGATTGCAGACAACTGCGCGCAGTTTGCAAACCTAATTTTCAATAACTGGGACGGTCATTCTGGAAGCACGCTATTCCTCGGTGCAATCTTTTTCACTTTCCAGATTTATGGAGATTTCTCTGGTTATTCCGATATTGCAATAGGAACGGCCCGGTTATTCGGTTTTGACTTAATGCAAAATTTTAATTACCCGTATTTTTCCCGCGATATAGCTGAGTTTTGGCGGCGGTGGCATATATCCTTGACGACTTGGTTCAGAGACTACCTTTATATTCCATTAGGAGGAAGCCGCGGAACAACTTTAAATAAAATCAGGAATACATATGTAATTTTTTTGGTTAGCGGGCTGTGGCATGGTGCAAATTGGACATTCGTGATTTGGGGGGCATTAAATGCAACCTTTTTTTTACCACTACTCTTGCTTGGAAGAAATCGAAAGTTTACAAATTCAACAGTTACAGGCCGTACTCTGCCTACGCCTGGAGAGTGTCTACGCATAATAGGAACTTTTCTATTAACAAGTTTGACTTGGATATTTTTTAGAAGTGAAAACATAGCGCACGCAATAGGAATTTTTACAGAAATATTGTCACCATCGCTATTTACATTTCCAGAATTTGCAGGTAAATTAGAGGCTCTAACGACGGTAATTATAATTTTAATATTTATGTTTATTGAGTGGCAGGGCAGAATTTACCCACATCCACTTTACAACCTAACAAAAACCACTTCCCGAATAACTAGATGGGTAGTATATACGACCATCGTCTGTGCTATTTATCTTTTTGGCTACTCTGGAAGTAGTGTTGAATTTATATACTTCCAATTTTAATTGATAATGAAAAAATTTATAATTCATATAATTATATTTGCAACTATACTAATGTTGATTAACTTAATTCTTTTGATATTAAGCAAGCCAATCTATTATGACAAGTATGAAGAACACAGCCTCAAATTCAACAAATATTTGTTTGCTGATTCACACGGAGAAAAACTACTAAACCACACTCAAAAAATAGATATTTATAATTTTTCAATGCCAAGTGATTCCTATTTGGACATGAAAAGAAAATTATTGTTTTTAATTCGCAACGACGTACATATAGACACTATATTTCTTACTGTAGGCGACCATACTCTTAGCAGCTACCGAGAAGCTAGCAGTAATGCGGACCGATCAAATTACTTTTTAACCAGTGACGACTATTACAATACACTAACTTATCTTAAAGATAACCTGATTCCATATTACTTACCATTCTTTTCTCCTAATTTAAGGACAATTATCCAGCATAATTTCCGTAATAAAATCCGAGATATTTTCATAACCACCCTATCTGATAGTCTTCAAAATAAAGAGTGGGAAAATTTGTCTCAAGACAAACAAAGCAAGCTTGCTAAAGAAAGAGCAAATAAACAATTTGGAAATTCGCAAAATAGCAAAATACTCACTGCTCATTTATTAGATATAATCAACATTTCAAAAAATAATGGCATAGATATCATCGGATTGAAGTTCCCACTGACGGCTGTCTATCAAGAGGCATTTATTGGCAAAGGTTACAAAGCTGATTCCATTCTAATCAACAGCGGTTATCCTGTTTTAGACTTCACTGACGATTTATCTGATAGTCAAAACTTTGAGGATCAGGATCACCTAACTTATGAGGGGGGAAAAAAATTTGTTGGGATTTTAAAGGAGAGATTAGTAAGAATGGATCAGTTTACAAATCACAAAGAATAGGTACTATATTCTAAGTTCCCTATCCGATAAACCCTTCCGAAGACTCCAACTCGGCAAAGTACCCGATGATCTTCTCCTTCAACAGCCGTTCCTGCCCGGCCAGGTCCGTCGGCGGGATCTTGCTCGTCAGCTCGTAGTGGGGCCAGCCCTCGTCGTCGCGGCCTACAAAGCGGTAGTGTCCGTCTTCGGCCATCAGGCGGCAGACGGCGATGTGCATCAGATCGCGTTTTTCTTCCTTAGTGAAATCGGCCTGCCAGTGGCCGAGCTCCTGCACGCCGATGAGAAAAAGCAGGGCGTTCAGATCCGGTAGGTTATCGCGGCGGAAGCGGTCCTTGATCAGGTGGCGAATGCGCTGGTAGGCGAAGTCTTGTTCCCAGTTAGTGTCCATACAGGCCGATTTCTCTATAGGGTTTCGTGGTAAGGGGTTGCCCTTAGTACCTTCGTGGTAAAAACGACTTAGGGGTAGCCGACGGTTGCATGGCTGCCCCGTAAAACCCCTCCCTCTCATGCCCTTCACTGCCACTCCCATTCCCGGCCTTCAGGTCTTCGAACCCCGCGTCTTCGGCGACGAACGGGGATACTTTATGGAAACCTACAACGAACGGACCTTCAGGGAGGCGGGCATTGACGCAACCTTCGTCCAGGACAATCAAGCTGCCAGCAGCAGGGGAGTACTTAGGGGCATGCATAAACAAGAGGGCGACGCGGCGCAGGCAAAACTGGTACGCGTAATCTCGGGGGAGGTATACGATGTTGCCGTCGACCTTCGTCCCTACTCTCCTACCTACCGGCAGTGGTACGGAGTTTACCTAAGCGGCGAAAACCACAAGCAACTTTTCGTCCCCCGCGGCTTCATTCACGGCTACCTGGTCACCTCCGAGCACGCGGTCTTCGCCTATAAGTGCGACAACCTCTACGCCCCCAAGGCCGAGCAGGGCTACCGCTACGACGACCCCGCCTTCGGGATCAAGTGGCCGGAAATCGACGGAGAGTACACCGTAGCCGAACGCGATCTGGCCTGGCCGCTGCTAACCTAAGGGGGGAAAGGGGTGTTATCTCCGCATGGACACCACGCATCCCATTCTGTTCTTCGACGGCGTTTGTAACCTCTGCAACGGGGCCGTGCAGTTTATCCTGAAGAACGACCGGCGCGGGGAACTGCGCTTCGCCAGCCTGCAGTCGGAACTTGCCGAGGAACTTTTGCCGCCCTTCGGGATCAATCCGCGGGACCTGAACTCGGTCGTGCTCTACGAAAACGGCACCGTATATACGCGCAGCAGCAGCGTGCTCCGGACGTTAAAGCTCATGGGCGGGCCGCTGTCCTACATGGCCATATTTGGCATCATTCCGCGCCGCATCCGGGACTTCTTCTACAACTACATCAGCCACCACCGCTACAATTGGTTCGGCAAACGGGACAATTGCATGCTACCGCGCCCGGAATGGAAGGGCAGGTTTCTGGAAGTTTAGGTACACCTTCGATCGGCAAACCGTCGTTGATGAAGTACCCCCCGTTTACCTTAGCGCTCGAACGCCATTCTACATGAGTAATATTTCCTTCTATGGCATCGGTGCCATGAAATCCGGCACGACCTGGTTATGGGCCCGGCTCTCGGAACTCCCGCAGTACGCTCTCCCCTACGTCAAGGAACTGCACTACTTCAACCGCAGTAAGGAATACCCGATCCCCTACGAACTGGCCCCCGCCAATTTCATCGACCGGGTACGCAAGCCATCGTGGGTATATATGGAAGGTAAGCGAACGGTCGACGCCCTGCGCCGCGGGAACATGCACGAGTTGAAGTGGATGGCCAATTACGCGCTGCCTAAATACACGGACGCCTGGTACGAAAGCCTCTTCGCGGATCTCTCCGGCCTCACCGGCGATATCACCCCGGCCTACTCCATGCTGAAGGAGAAAGACATCCGGCGGATGCAGGCCATCAGCCCGGATGCGAAAATTATCTTCCTCATCCGCAACCCGGTGGATCGCGCCTGGTCCCACTACCGCCATACCATCAAAAAGGGACGGATTAAGGATTACACCCAGGACGAGAATTTCGACCTCGACGACCTCCGCGCCTTTCTGAATTCAGAAGGACAGGTGCTCCGCAGCGACTATATCCGCACCCTGCACGCCTACGCCGAGGTTTTCGACCCCGCGCAGATCATCGTCGGCTTCTTCGACGCGATCGTCCACGACCCCCACGCCCTCTTATCCGACATCGTATCCTTCACCGGCGGCGATGCCTCCGCCATCGATCGCTACTGCAAACTCAAAAAGGTGTCTAACGCTTCCCCCAAGGTCCGGATCCCGGAAGAGATCGACCAGCTGCTGAAGGAAAAGTACGAGCCGATGATGGCCTCCCTGGCTGAAGGTTTCGGAGGGTATGCGGACTACTGGTACCAGCGTACATTTAATTCGGACTTTGTTCCGCCGGTGGAGATTGACTTTCCGGCTACGTTGGTTTATGGGGGGGAGGTTTGATCAGGGTTTGGGGTGCTGGGTTGCTGGTTTCCGGGTGCTGGTTTAGCTTTTTACCTGCGCTCCGCCGCAATAAGTATGGTAAGCCCACCTGATTGCATGACGTAGGGGCGGTCCATTATGAATTTCGTATCCTGCGGAGGCCGGGTAGCGCGTCTGCTGTGGCGGCTATTCGATAATTCAGTCCTTCATCCATTCACCAACTCCCCCTATGACGCTTAAATTCTGTGGTGCCGCGCGCGAGGTTACCGGCTCGTGCCACCTACTCACTCTCGATGGTGGCTACAAGATCCTGCTGGATTGCGGGCTGTACCAGGGACGGAATGAAGAGATGGAGAACTTCAACGAGCACTTTCTTTTCGAGCCCGCGGAGATCAATGCCCTGGTGCTGAGTCACGCGCACATCGACCACTGTGGGCGTATCCCGAAGCTGGTACGTGACGGGTTTAGGGGGAATATCTATAGCACCCACGCTACCCGAAGCCTTTGCGCCATCCTGCTGCTGGATTCGGCTTACATCCAGGAGAAGGACGCGGAGTACTATAATAAGCGGTACGGAAAATTCGGCAAGGGGCGCAAGCCGCTGTATAGTCGGCCCGACGTGAAGCCGGCGATGGAGCGCTTCGTCGGTCACCCTTACGGCGAGTGGATCCGCATTCACCCCGATGTGGAACTCCAGTTTCGCGATGCGGGGCACATCCTCGGTAGCGCCAGCGTAACCCTGCGCGTGAAGCGGGCGGACGGAAGGACGACCACGGTGGGCTTTACGGGTGACGTCGGCCGACCCGACCGGCCCATTCTGCGGGACCCGCGGAAATTACCGGCGTGCGATTACGTCATCAGCGAATCCACCTACGGCGATAAGGAACACGAGCTGCCCCCCAACGAAATGGAGCGCTTCCTGAAGATCATCCGGAATACCTGCGTGGAAAAACGGGGGAAACTGCTGATCCCGGCGTTCAGCGTAGGGCGTACCCAGGAGATCGTGTACATGCTCGACCAGCTGGAGAGCAGCGGTCGGCTGCCGAAAATCCAGGTATTCGTTGATAGCCCGCTGGCCGTGAATGCCACCACCGTCTTCGGATCCCACCCGGAATGCTACGATCTGGACCTGCAGGAATACCTGCTGACCGACGACAACCCCTTTGGCTTCAACGACCTGACGTACATCAAAGACGTCGAGGACAGCAAGGCGCTGAACTTCCTGGATGGGCCGGCCATCATCATCAGTGCCAGCGGCATGATGAACGCGGGTCGCAGCAAACACCACCTGGCAAATACCATGGGCGACCCGAAGAATACCATCTTCATCGTCGGCTATTGCGCGCCGGGCACCCCCGGGGGGAAGCTTCGCGACGGGGCGACGGGCATGAAGCTCTACGGGGAATACCACGAGCTCCGCGCCGACGTCGTCGTTATGGACAGCTTCAGCGCCCACGCCGACCGCTCCGAACTCATCAACTTCCTGAATGGGCAGCAAGACCATTGCAAAAAACTATTCCTGGTACACGGCACGCTGGACCGGATGGAAACCTTCACCGAAAGTCTGCACCGGGCCGGCTTCACGGACGTGGTGGCACCAAAACTGGAGGATGAGGTGGAGCTGTAGCATTCTGCTGCTCTTCCTGCTTTCCTGTGGACGAGACGTTCCCGAACCTGCCTATGCTTTCTATCACTGGGAGACGCGACTGGACCCGCCGAGCGGTCCGATGCAGACAATGCGCACCGACCGGGTGTACGTCAAGGTATTCGACGTGAGTTGGACTGATGGCCGCGCCGAGCCCTCCGCCCTACTTGAAACGGATGGTACCGTGGTGGCTGACCTGGTACCGGTAGTCTTTATCACCAACGACGTTTTCACTCATCCCAGCGGCGAACTGGCGGGGGATGTCCTTCACCTTCTGAATCAACGCTTCCCCTACCCTTACGAGGAGTTGCAAGTCGACTGCGACTGGACCGCCGGTACCCGGGATGCTTATTTTGCCTTTCTCGACGACCTGCGTCAGCTGACGGGAGCATCGATCAGTTGTACCGTTCGCCTGCACCAGTACCGCGATCGCGACCGGCAGGGTATCCCGCCCGTCGACCGGGCTGTGCTGATGGCCTATAATACCGGCGACCTGGGCAGCTGGGAAACGGAAAACTCCATAGTCGACCCGCGGGCAATCGACCATTACGTCACCGGACAGCCTGCCTATCCCCTCCCGCTGGACCTGGCCGTAGCGACCTACGACTGGGCGGCCGTGTATCGGCGCGGCGAGCTGGCCTACCTGATCAATGAGCCTAACCTGGTGGCCCTTGAGGACAGCACCTACTTTTCCCGGCTGGCGCCCCTGCGCTACCGAGTGGATTCCGCCACCTATTACGAAGGGCTTTACCTCTACCGGGGCGATTTGCTGCGGCGGGAGGTGGCCGATACCAGTCTGGCCCGGCAGGTAACCGAGGATCTGTGGCCCCACATGGCCAATTCCGGGAGCCGCTACGTCATCTACTACCGGATCGGGAGCCGGCAGTGGGGCCAGCCGGAAAGATCATTGTTTTATAATGGGTCGAATCGCTCGGCCACCGGCTCCGTCCATAATAAACAGTAAGTAGGTTGCCGCCGGCAAATCGTCGATCTGCAGCAGTGTCCGCTCGGAAGTGATTGCTTGATAAGGGAGCTGTATCCGTTGCCCCATCACGTCGCGCAATTCCACGTGCAAACGCGCTGCGCCAAGGTGGCGTCCCTCAATTGCCAAGGTTGGATTTCCACCTGTGGGATTAGGAAATACCGATAGGGACTGCGCCCATTCGGGTTCCGTGACATCGCTGACAAGATCGCAAGGTGAATACCTGGTCGGGTCCGGGGTACCGCCGATAGCCAAATGATCGATCACGAACTGGTTGCCGGCGAAATTTTCCTCATTGGGGTCGAGGTAGAACCAAAAGTCGCGTATATCGGACGGGGCAAGGCCGCCCAGATCGTCTCCTTCGAAAGTGAGGGTGAATTCAGTCCAGGAAGAGGTACTGCCCGGCACCTCGTAATTAAGCTGCTGGGTTCGGGATCCGCTCGCACCGTCACCGGACCGAAACAGTGCCGCTACGGTGACCGTCTCGGGCGTGTACACCCGCATCGTCACATTCACGTTACCGGTTAAATCTTTGATGGAATCACCGTCGGCATTCAGCACCCGTACTGCGTAGGGAGTGGAGACCGGCTGTGGGTCGTTCTCCGGATCGGTGACCTGCAGTTGTAGGGTCTTGCAGTTTCCGTTGATGATGAATGTCGTAGTGCTCGCTGCCATATCGGTCGTATCGAAAGCAGGTATTCCGTAGGTGTCGAAATAGCTTACGGATAAGGCCGATTGAGCCCAGATACCCGAGAAGCTTACAACCATCAGGACTACTACTAAAATAAAGTTACGATCCATACGTAGGGGTTTAGGGTAACTCAATATACCACCTGAACCGCAGTCAACCAATGCCTTCGCCATGCTAAAGTGCATATTTAGAAAAGCAAAGCTTCTTTCACAGTATCGCAAGTCTAATGATACAAATATGTCGCAATAGCCTTGTTGCTATTGCTCAACCATGCAAACAACTATATTCGAAAGTCCGAAGAAACTGTGAGTAGAAAATATTGAATTTTTTATCATATCATCCGGTTTAAAATCGTGGGCTCACAGGACCTACGCTTCCATCGTATCTAGCATAAAACACTGTCAGCGTCGAATACGCCGCGCAATAGCACGGCGCCGTATAGCAGTGGCTTCAGCCGCTATGTACAAATACCGATCATCATAGATCGCCACCGCCTCGTGCTGCGTCGGAACGGCCCAGGAGATATTGCGGCGCTCGATATTCCCCTTGAAAAATTCATCTCCGGGGTAGCCGGAAATGGTAATGAGCGATGCAGCACCGGAAGGGATGAATCCAAGTAATACGCGAAAATTGTACGCGACGAGGTACAGCTCTTTCTTCTCCCGGTCCAGCGTTGCTCCCGTAATGACCCGGCGGGGCAGGTACAGGCTGTCGACCAGTTTGGCCTCGTGATTGCCGGGCGTGGCGGGTAGACGGAAATGCTTGATATAGAAGGGTCGGTCTCCGGAGAGGACATCCTTGGTAAAGAGGTGGAGCTGCCCATCGAGAAACACCATCGCTTCGCAGTTATAATTTCCGGGGTACTGGATGCCGCGTCCGTCCTGGCCGGGGTAGGTGAAGACGATGGAGTCGGTCCGCTCGCTCACCGTATCGTAGCGGTAGATGACTTGCTGCTGCCGCAGTCCGCGGTTGTTGCCGAAGTCGCCCAGATAGAGGCGGCCCGCTTCATCCTGGCAGATATCCTCGTAATCAATGGCGGCGGCGCGCAGGGTATCGACCTTTAATAAGCTACCGGCCATATCCGTGCTATACAAGTACGGGCCGTCGCCACTGTCGTTGTGCCAGAGCATGCGGCCCTGATCGATCACCAGACCGGAAGCTTCGCGAAGCCGTTGCGGCAGGGAAAACTTACGGGGCGGGTACGTGCTGCCGCAAGCAGAAAGCAGCAATAGGGCGACGGCGTAGGCAAATAGCCGCACCGAAATCGGGCTGGGGCTCATGTTGATAAAGGTACTCGTCGCCGACGGGTACGGGAGTAGCACTAGTCGTCTGCCTAGCGCTAACTGGTCTGCCGACGGGTCGGAGAGAAAAAGCATTCAACCTATTGTACCACTTCCGAAAAGTCGATCCTCATAATTCGACCCGCCCCCTCGGCAGATTGCTATGACTTATGCAAGGCGGAAGTATAGTTTATTTGATAATCTTCTTCATTCTTTACGCAAGCGTAGATCGTACGGCAAAGTTTGTTTCTCAGCGCATTGAGCACCTGTAGGTGGGTCTTGCCTTCTTGCCGTTTACGTTGATAGTATGCGCGGTGAATGGGAGAGTTTGTCATGGCGCTGAAGGCTGCCTGGTGGAAGGCGGTTTTCAGGCTTAGGTTGACTTTCTTCGAGGTACGGGCCTTGCGATGAATGGATGTTCCCGAGCGGTGCTCGTTCGGGCGTAGTCCGGCGTAGTTGGCACACGCCTTGGCCGTTGATATCTTCTGCAGAAAACCGGTTTCCAACAGCACCACCACGGTGTTTTTCGGCCCGAAGCCGAAGCAGGAGCGCACGCGTCGGTAAATGGGTTGAAGCTCCCCATCCGCTTCGATGAGTTGCTGGACTTTAGCTTCTACCAAGGCGATCACCTTATCGAGTTTGGCGATCGCCTGCTGGATGGCTCGGCTGACTGCTTTATCCAGCGGCTCCTTGTCCAGGGCAAGGCTGTTTTTCAGCGAAGTGGCCATGCTTTGCCGGTTTTTGATGAGGTTGCGCCGCCGCCGCTGTAGTCCCTCGATCTGCGCCAGCACCTTGCGGTCGGGCACCCACAGCTGCAGGCGATAGGCGCGCTCCAGCCCGTAAATACTGATGCTACGGGCGTCCCCGTCGTCCGTTTTGTCCAACTGCCGGCTGGCCGACTTGTTGATGCGCAGGGCATCTTCCAGGCACACGCTCAGTCCCGCCCGGTGGGCCAGTTTAACCAGTAGGTGAGAGTATAGGCCGGTGTGCTCGACCAGACAGAACACCTCCTTTGGGGCACAGCTCAGCAGCGTGGGGAGCTGTCCACACCACTGCTTGATGGCCTCGGGCTCATTGGGGATAAGGCCCTCGTGGATTAGTTCGGCCTGCTGGGTATGAATACAGTAGGTGAGGGTGTCCGGGGATACATCCCAGCCGACGAAGAATCGATAATTAGCCATAATTTAGTGGCGTTTGAAGCTACGGCGAACCGTGTACGCTGCCCACCCCTGTCCTTTAGCGGGTTTTACTCCCGGGATTGCTATACGGGTTGGGGCAGCGAACAGTCCTGAGGGGTCGGTATCTGCCCATGGGTTAGGAGCCCAAGACGAAGTAGTGACTTACCCCCAGGCTGGTTCGTCGTGGTGAATAAAGCGGGTGAAGTCCAGAAGATAGCCTAAGCCAGACAAGCGCTACGCTGAAAAGCCAAACCCAACAACTGCAGCGCGGGCGGCAAGCCTACAAACCGGACACAACGAAGTTAAAGGACGAGCTGCCGCTCGGCGGACCAGGAGGCGGGCCAACCGACACAACCACCCACCAACTTGATGGGTTGTTAAGGCTATGCCTTCAACCACGACCGCTACCCCCGAGACCCGGCGCCAAGACCCGCAAGAGATACCCCACACGGAACGCTTCATCACCGTGATCGGCGCCAAGGAGCACAACCTCAAGGACATCGACGTGGAACTACCGCGTAACGAGTTGGTGGTCATCACCGGTCTCAGCGGCAGCGGCAAATCCAGCCTCGCCTTCGATACGATCTACGCCGAGGGGCAGCGGCGGTACATGGAAACCTTCAGCAGCTACGCCCGCCAGTTCATGGGCAGCATGGAGCGGCCCGAGGTGGAGCAGATCACCGGGCTCAGCCCCGTCATCTCCATCGAGCAGAAGACCACCAACCGGAGCCCCCGCTCCACGGTGGGTACGGTGACCGAGATTTACGACTTTCTGCGCCTGCTTTACGCACGTGCCGGCACCGCCTACAGCTACGTGAGCGGCAAGCCGATGCTGCGGTATACCGAGGAGCAAATGCTCGACCAGATTGCGGCTGAATATGATGGGCGCAAGATCGTCGTACTCGCCCCGCTGGTCCGTGGCCGGAAGGGGCACTATCGTGAGCTCTTCGACCAGGTACGGAAGCAGGGCTACACCAAGGTCCGCGTGGACGGCGAAATTCAGGACCTGAAGGAAGGCATGCAGGTCAGCCGTTACAAAGTCCACGACATCGAGCTGGTGATCGACCGCATCAAGATGAACGGGGAGCGGCGCGACCGGCTCAGTCAGGCGGTGTCGACCTCTTTAAAGATGGGCGAAGGGCTCGTCTTCATTCAGGACGCCGAAACCGGTGAAGCCAGTCCGTACTCCAAGAACCTGATGGACGCCGAGAACGGCATCAGCTACGAGGAGCCCAGCCCGAACACTTTTAGCTTCAACTCGCCTTACGGCTACTGCCCCACCTGTAAGGGGCTGGGCCAGGTGAACAGCCCGGACATCACCAAGATCATCCCCGACCGCTCGCTCAGCATCAATAAGGGCGGCCTGGTACCGCTCGGTGACACCCGTGACAACACGACCTTCAAGCAGATCAAAGCCATCGCGAAGACGGAAAAATTCAAGCTGACCGACCCGATCGAGAAGATCTCCCCGGAGTCGTTGAACGTCATTCTCTACGGCCGAAAGGACGGCAAGAAGAAAAAGAAGAGCCGCTACGATAAGGTGGCCAACGATATGGTCTGGGACGTGGAGAAGCACGGCCTGGTCAATATGATCGTACGCTGGTACGAGGAAACCACCAGCGAGCGCATCCGTACCTGGGCGGAAGAATTCATGACGATCGACACCTGCCCCGAGTGCGAAGGCGCCCGCCTGCGCCGGGAAGCGCGGCACTACAAGATCAAGGACCAGACCATCAGCGACCTGGCGCGCATGGACCTCACCGAACTCGGTGACTGGATGCAGACGGCCGAGGAGGGAATGGACGAACGGACCACCCTCATCGCGACCGACATCCTCAAGGAGATCCGCTTCCGCCTGCAGTTCCTGCTGCACGTCGGACTGGGCTACCTGAGCCTGGACCGGCCGGGCCGAACCCTCTCCGGCGGCGAAGCACAACGGATCCGGTTAGCTACCCAGATCGGCAGTCAGCTCACGGGCATTACCTACATCCTGGATGAGCCAAGCATCGGCCTCCACCAGCGCGACAATCAGCGATTGATCCGCGCCCTCCGCGACCTGACCGACATCGGCAATACGGTGCTGGTCGTCGAGCACGATCGCGACATCATGATGGCCAGCGACTACCTGCTCGACCTCGGCCCCGGTGCCGGCGTAAAGGGCGGAGCCGTGGTGACCGCCGGCAAACCCGAGGAATTTCTGAAGCAGGAACACGCCGGTAGCATCACCAGCGACTACCTCTCCGGCCGGCGCAAGATCGAGCTGCCCGAGAAGCGGCGCAAAGGCAACGGTAAATATCTTACCCTCAAGGGAGCCAAGGGCAACAACCTGAAGGGCGTCGATATCAAGATTCCCTTGGGCACCCTTACCTGCGTGACGGGCGTATCCGGCAGCGGCAAATCGACGCTGATCAACGAAACCCTCTACCCGATCCTGCGGCAGCACTTCTACAACAGCGTCAAGAAGCCGCTGGAGCACGGTCGCGTCTATGGCCTGCAGCACATTGATAAGGTGATCGATATCGACCAGTCGCCCATCGGCCGGACGCCACGCTCCAACCCAGCCACCTATACTGGCGTATTTACCGACATTCGCCAGCTATTTACCAAGCTACCCGAAGCGATGATCCGCGGCTACAAACCCGGTCGTTTCAGCTTCAACGTTAAGGGGGGACGCTGCGAAGTCTGCAAGGGCAGCGGGATGCGCACCATCGAGATGAATTTCCTGCCCGACGTGGAGGTGGAATGCGAGAACTGCCAGGGCATGCGCTTTAACCGCGAGACGCTGGAAATCCTTTACAAAGGGAAATCCATTACCGACGTCCTCAACATGAGCGTATCCGAGGCAGCCGATTTCTTTCAGCCGATACCGAAGATATACCGACGGATGAAGACTTTGCGCGATGTCGGCCTGGGTTACATCACTCTCGGGCAGCGGGCTACTACCCTATCCGGCGGGGAGGCGCAACGGGTAAAACTGGCCGAGGAGCTATCCAAACGCGATACGGGACAGACCGTCTACATTCTGGACGAGCCCACTACGGGCCTGCACTTCGAGGACATTAAGTACCTGCTGAAGGTACTCCAGAAACTGGTGGATAAGGGCAACACCGTCATCGTGATCGAGCACACCATGGATGTTATAAAGGTGGCCGACTACCTCATCGACATGGGACCCGAGGGCGGCCGCGGCGGCGGCCAGCTCGTGGCCACCGGAACGCCCGAAGACGTGGCCGAAGTAGCCGAGAGCCATACGGGTCGCTTTCTCCGGGACGAGCTGGCTGTGACATAACAACACGCTGGTTTCTTTATATTCACCGGAAATAAGCATCCTATGACTCCCCAGATCCTGGTGCAATCGTATGCACTGGTGCTGGTTACCGATCGGGACACCCTCGCTATAAAGGCCGTCAGTGCACACTCCGACGATCAGTTCGGCCGGAGCGCGGAGGAGTTGCTCGGCTCGACCCTGCATGACTTCGTACCCGAAAAGGTCATCTCGGAGATACAGGACTCCCTTTCGGAGAATTTTCCCGCCATAGTCAAACTGATCGACCCGGAAGGATGGAAACCGGGAAATTATCAGCTGGTCGTCCGCACCGTCGGGGCGGAACTGGTAATAGAAATCGAGCCGCGCCGGACCTGGCCGCACGCGGGCGACTACGCCGCCCGGCTCAATGATTTCACCGCCGAGTTGGAAGCCCAGTCGGATTTAGATGACCTACTGGAGAGACTTTGTGAGGGGCTAATCTACCATTTCGACTTTGACCGGGCCATCGTCATTCAGTTTGACGATATCCAGAACGCGACGGTCACCCACCAGGCCCAGAAGCCCGGGCAGACCTCTCTTCTCAACGTACGGTACGTAGAGAAGGACATTCCCATGGTCGAGCGGAAAAGTCAGCTTACGGAAACCGTATACGTTTATACGGACAATGAGAAAGCCTTGGTGGAAATTCAGGGAGAAGTCAGCGATGAAGTGCGAACCGTGCTGGAAGCACACAGCGCCGCCCGCAGACCGAATCGCAATATTCTTCGCTTCCTGACCGATAGTGGCTACAGTACCCTCAGTTACATTAGTCTGGTCATTGATGGAAAGCTGTGGGGCTCCGTCTACCTGCACAATCGCAACTCCTTCTATGTGGACTATCAGATGCGCGCCTTTATGCGGGTCATCGGTCGCGTTGCCCAGCAGCGAGCGGCCTACCACCTTCATTATCGCAGACTGCGCATGCAGAAGACGGCGAACGAGGTGCGCGATCGCCTGTACGATCAGGTCGCCAAAGCGAATTCCCTGGCGGAAGGCCTGTTGGAGGGAGATATTACGGCGCTGGATCTGATCGAAGGGACACCCGGCGTAGCCCTCTGCTCCGATCAGGAATTAACCTGCTTCGGAACTACACCGGAAGTAAATGATATAAATGTCATCATAGACTGGCTTCAAAAAGAAATTGGCGATGATAAGATCTGGTCTACCGATCAGCTAAAAGAACACTTACCAGCCGCCCACGATCTTACCGATACGGCGGCGGGCATATTGTACCTTCCCCTCGATACCGCCGCAAACCAATGGGTTCTGTGGTTTCGTCCGGAAACGGTGGAAACCATCACTTACGGAAGCCAGGCCGACATCACCGGCGTGGAGGGCGAACGTTCTTACGAGATGACCTCGGAAACCTGCTATAACTGCTCCCTTCCGTGGACCCAAGACCAACTCGGCACCGCGCAAGGTTTACAATGGTTTGTCCAGCAGGTGGTCATGGAACGCTACGCCAGCGTACGCCACAGTAATAAATTACTACGCGAAGCCTACGAAGACCTGGAGATATTCAGCTACGCCGTAGGTCACGATCTGCGCGCGCCCCTGCGGGGAATCAGTAGCTATGCCGACATTCTACACGAGGAATATAACAACCAACTGGGCGATCCGGGGCGACAGTACCTGCACATCATCCGGCAAAATGCCAGTCGCATGCGGCTGTTTATGGATGACCTGCTATCCCTGAACCGAATCGATCGTCGACAGATGGTCGTCAATCAACTATCCATCCGTAACCTCGTAGACCGCGTGCTGCGCGATCTCGTTAATTTTGATGACCAGCAGATTGCCTGCGAGGTGCACCGGGAAATTCCCGACATCCACGGCGACCGGAATTATCTGCTGATCGTCTTTACCAACCTCATTTCCAACGCCCTCAAGTATAGTGCCGAAGCTCGCGAACCCCGGGTGGAAGTGGGCTTCACCGGAGAATACCGCGACGGCTGCCCCGTCTTTTACGTCGAGGATAACGGCATCGGCATCCCCGAGGACCAGCACGACCGCATTTTCGACCTTTTCGCTCGCTCGTCCAACAGTGGTGATTACGAAGGAACCGGTATTGGCCTGGCTCTAGTCCAGCGGATCATTCGTTTCCACGAGGGAAGAATCTGGCTGGAAAGCGAGGTAGACAGAGGGACTAAATTTATGTTCTACACGGGAGTCGGCTGCGAAGAACAAGCCGAATAGTGCGCTGGTCCTACCTTTTCCTTCTATCCGAAATTGAGTTGTTTTAGGTAGGCCGCGTCAACCTCCGCGGCTTCCAATGGCGTACCGGAGGGGTAGCGCTCCTGTTCCACGATGTAGTACTCCATCCCCTGCTCCTGGGCAACGGCCAGCACCTCGGCAAAATCGATGGACCCGGTCCCCAGATCCACCGAGGCTTCGCTTTCCTCCGGATCGGCGCCGGTCTCGCGGTCCTTGACGTGGCAAAGCATCCATTTCCCGGGGTATTTGTTCAGGTAATCGATGGGGTCAGCACCACCGGTGACCACCCAGTAGATGTCCATCTCGTAATCGACGGTATCGTCGGTGTTTTCCATCATGAAGTCCTGCGGAACGATCCCGTAGACATTCTCGAAGCTGTACCCGTGGTTGTGGTAGGCGAAGCGGATACCGTTTTCGGCGCAGATGCGGCCCCGGTCGTTGAACTTGTCCACCACGCCCTGCCAGGCCTCCTTACTATCCTGCGCCCCGATGTAGGGGCAAATGAGGTAGTCCATC
Organism: Lewinella sp. IMCC34191; assembly: GCF_003390935.1. Taxonomy (GTDB): domain Bacteria; phylum Bacteroidota; class Bacteroidia; order Chitinophagales; family Saprospiraceae; genus Neolewinella. Next base: position 476,891 of record NZ_QNQZ01000002.1, read on the forward strand.
CCGATCTCTGCGGCCTGCCGGGCCTTCTCCTCGAAGTTTTCGTCGATGTTGCAGTGGCTGGAAACCATGGTCAGGCCCAGGCTGTCGAGGTAATCCTTGAACTCCGTATGCTCCATGCCCCAGAACATGCCCTGGTCGCCCTCGTAGCCTTCGATCTGCGTGTACCCGTAATCGGCAAGTTTAGCCAGTGTGCCCTTCGGATCCTGGGGCAATACGTCGCGCAGGGTGTACAGCTGGATCCCGAAAGCCTCGAGGGTACCATTCCCGGCGGCCGGTGTCGTTTCTTCCGCTCCGTCGCTCGCGGAGGTAGCTTCCGCTGATTCGTTACCCGAGCCGCAGGCCCATGCGGGCAACAGCAGCGAGGCGGCGCCGTACTTGGCGGATTGGCGGAGAAACTTGCGGCGATCGGTCATCATGCGGAATACGTTGGTTTGCGGCATTAATGTAGCTAATTCTCCTTTTATCGCGACGGAGCGCAGGTATAGTGCCCCCTCTTGGATCCGAACCGTTCACGTTGCGACCAACAGCGTAGCATAGGCCCCCACCCCTCCGATAAAGGCCCAGAGGTTACTCCGTCGCTCCTCCGGCAGTTCTTCCTTCAGGACGTTCATGATCACGCCCCCGGCCAGAAAAGAGAAGATCATGCCGATAAAGACTTCCGGTATTCGCCCCAGCAGACCCAATACCCACCCGCCAATCAGCGCACCGACCACCAGCCAGCGCCCGCGGGTCTTGTATATCTCCCGGTAATGATCGTACAGCCCGTAGTCCGTGACCATAAAGTGGAAGGCCATCGCGACGACGAAATAGAGGAGTCCGAGATCGGTCTGATCTTCCCGCCACACCAGCAGGTAACCGATGATGCCGTTATAGAGCATGAAGGAGGCCATGTGGATCCAGAAGATCCGCACGTCGTGGTGCGTGTGGTCATTGTCGGGATCGCGCTTCGTATCCCGCGCCCGCTTGGCCGCCCGTTCGAGCGCGTAAAAGGTGACGAGTCCGAGCAAGGCGAAACTGTAAACGTGGTGCTCCAGGTAGGAGAACCATTCGATGCGCTCGGTTTCGGCAAGCACTTCTTGGTATTCGGCGAATTCCGGTAATACATGGAGGAAGATGTAGGTGACCGAAGTGCCGCCCGCCAGGGAAAGCCACCGACTGCGGGGTATGCGAGACAGGCGTAGATATCCTACGAAAAGGTGTACGCTCACTAAAAGTGAAATAGAAAGAACGGATAGCAACGGCATCAGCCGAAAGTAAGGCTCCGGATTGATTTTGAAGCTCCCCACCTACCTGGCCGGTTTCTACCTGCGCTCCGCCGCCCTCCTTTGCCGTCAGCTAGTATCTTAAGCCCGCTATGACGAATATACCCATTACCGTAGGGCTGATCGGATTCGGCCTTTCCGGTCGTTACCTGCAGGCTCCCTTCTATCGCGCGCACGCCGGCTTCCAGGTTGCGCGGGTAGTGACCAGCCGCCGCGACGAACTACAGGCCGAATTTCCTGACCTGGAACCGACCACAGATCTGGACACCGTGCTGGCCGACGACCGGATCGATCTGGTGAGCATTGCCACCCCAAACGCCACGCATTACGAGTTCGCCAAAGCCGCCCTGGAAGCCGGTAAGCACGTGCTGGTCGACAAACCCGCCTGCGCCACCGCCGCCCAGCTGCGGGAGCTGCGCGACCTGGCCGGTAAGCAAGGGCTGCAGCTGTTTGTATTCCAGAACCGGCGTTGGGACAGCGATTTCCTGACCGTACGTGACGTGGTCAAAGGCGGTGCACTGGGAGAATTGGTCAACTACGAAGCCCGCTACGACCGCTGGAAGCCCGAACCGAACGCCAAGCCCTGGAAGGAAAAGCCGGGTGCCGCCGCGGGCATGCTCTTCGATCTCGGAGCCCATATCATCGACCAGGCGATCGTACTGTTCGGGCGTCCGACAGCCATCAGCGGCGCGACCTTGACGCAGCGCGATAATTCTAACATCTCTGACGCATTTGACATCCAACTTACCTACGACGGGCCGATGCGCGTGCACCTGTCTTGTAGTCTGCTGGTACGGGAGCCTACTCCCCGCTATACCCTCCACGGCAAGCAGGGCAGTTTCGTGAAGTACGGCATCGACGTTCAGGAGGACCAGTTACGAGCCGGCATTTTACCGGATCACGAGCACTTCGGGGAAGAGCCGGCCGAGCAGCATGGATTACTCCACACTGAAACGAATGGCCTGACCGTGCGCGGACCGGTACAAACGCGCAGCGGACACTGGATGGGCCTATTCGATAATATGTATGAAGTGATCACCGGCGGGGCGGAACCCGCGGTACCGCTTGAAGACGTGATCCTCCAGTTGGAGATCATTGAAGCGATTCCGGTATTGCCGGTCGATTAGGCTGGCTGGCTCTGCTCTCCGAAGACCAGGACATCCTCGGCTTCCAAAGCGCCGTGGGGTTGGGGGGACCGGCGGGCCAGTCGATTGACCCGTGGCTGGACCAACCAGATACCCACGGGGAAAAGCCAGATTTGCAGACTCAGCTGAATGAGCTCGTGGGTAGTGGGTTCCCGCTCCTCCTCCGCCGTAATGATCAGATCGGCCACGTAGGCGGCACAGTAGAGGTGGGCGACCATCCATACCGACAGCAGTGGCAGCAGGGTCCAGAACAGCAGGGTGAAAGTGTTGGATGCGTCCAGAATAAGGAGGGTATCGCCACTATAGGCGAAACTGCTGACGCAGAGTACCGCCAACGTAATCAGTACCGCTCCGAAGCCGATGGTCGACCGGCGGAACTCCCGCGCTATACGCTGCTGCAGGCCATGACCTACTGACCAGGTCCAACCGTACATCACCGCGCCGATGGCGAGCGAACCCGCGAAGGAAAGGTAGTACGGCCAGGCGGGAAGGGCTTCCAGGCTGTCGAATTTGGCGACGTTGGATACGGATACGGCCGTACCCAGCAATTGCATCAGGAAGGGAATCCCGAAGGACAAAGTGAATAATTGCCAGTGGCGCGCGCGGAGGAACTTCTCGGTCATATGATCGATCTTGATTAGGGTAAACACGAATGGAATCGCTCCCCAATAGAGGGTTATTCCACACCAAAAAAAACGAATATCCCTGGACCAAAGTACCCCCCGCCCCACCACATGGCTCTACTTACCAGCACTTTTCGGACCTGAAGTCTTCGTCCGGTGTCGATCTATCTACCGCAAATCAAATCGATTAGCAAATACCTTTCCAGCCCAGTCACCCGGGGGCTTGGCGCGCGCATGCGGTCTATCCCCGCGTCACGAACTCATAATCCTTTTTGAAGTCGGTCGTATTGTAGGAAAGCGCCAGCTGCCGCAATTCGAAATGGTCGAAAAAGGTATTCCAACTGATCTCCCGTAGGTTGGCGTCGCTGCGATTTTCCGGCCAGATGATCGCCAGCGGGCGGCTATCGTTAGCGGTGGTAGCTTCTTCGATCACTCCGGGTACGCCGTTGTGTTTCTCGGCCCATTGCCGGATGGTAGTGTGTTCGGTGGTGGTGGCGTTGGTAGCCATAGGTCTGTCTTACTAGAATGTGATAAAAATGCAAAGGAGAGAAAACGGCTAGTCGCGGCTCACCAGTTTATTAAAGGTATTTCCGGCTTCCGTGCTGTGCAGGAGAGCCAACTTGCTGTCGTCAAACTGCTTGAACCACTCCTCCCAGCTGATCTCCTTCAGGCCCGTATTCTCGGATTTATTCTCGAAGTGGATCCGGATGATCTCTCCCTTTCCGCCACCGGCGGTATCCTCCACCATCGCGGGCGCCCCGTTGCGGTCTTCGGTCCAGGATTTAATCGTGCGGTGATCGGTGGTCTTTCTCGTGTCTGCCATGTCGCTATATCTTTTCTTTTGCAACGTGGCGGTGGGCTGTAAATGTTCGGGAGTGGTTGGTAGTACGGTATTACAGTAGTACGGTAAGTGGTGGACGGAAGAGGCTTCCCCGGTCCCAGAGAACATACCGGTCCGATACCTACCGTACTATTCCGTTCGCGAAGCGGACGACTACCAACTACCGTACCAATAACTTCTACCGATCGTACCCAAACCGCTTCAACCAGCTCTCATCATCCCGCCAGTCCTCCCGAATCTTGACGTGGGTTTCCAGAAACACCTTGCGACCTAAAAATTCTTCCATCCGCTTGCGGGCGTTGGTGCCGAGCTTTTTAATGCTGCTGCCGCCCTTGCCGATCAGAATGGGTTTCTGGGTTTTGCGGCTGACGTAGATCACGGCACTGATGCGGGCCAGTTCCGCCCCGTCTTTGGTTTCGGTTTCCTCGAAGGTTTCGATTTCGATTTCGACGCTGTAGGGGATTTCCTGGTGGTACTGCTCCAGGATCTGTTCGCGCAGGATTTCGGAGACGAAGAAGCGCTCGGAGCGGTCGGTGAGCTGGTCCTCGGGGTAGTAGACGGGACCTTCCGGCAGGGCTTCCTTGATAGCGGTAAGCAGGTCGTCGACGCCGAGGCCCGATTGGGCGGAGATACCGAATATCCGCTGCGGCTTGATCCACTTCTTGAATTGCCGCTCCAGCTGGCTGACGCGGTTCTCATCCACCAGGTCCAGTTTATTGAAGACCAGGAAGAGCGGGGTGTCCATACGGCGCAGCTTGCCCACGAGCAGGTCGTCCTCGCCGTATTCCTCCTGCGGGTCGACCAGGTAGATCATCACGTCGGCGTCCTCGAAGCTGGAGTTGACGTAGCTGTTCATCTTCTCCTGCATCTTGTAGCTGGCCTCCTCGATATAGCCGGGCGTGTCGCTGAAGACGATCTGAACGTCCTCCTCGGTCAGGATGCCGATGATCCGGTGGCGGGTCGTCTGCGGCTTAGCGGTGATGATGCTCATTCGCTCCCCCACGAGCGCGTTCATCAGCGTCGACTTTCCGGCGTTCGGCCGGCCGATGATGTTTACGAAGCCGCTTTTGTGCATAGGACGGGGGGTGATGGGGGGTACGGGGTACGGGGTGCGGGGTGATCCGGTAAAGGTACGTGGCCGGGCGCATTCTCTTTTTGCGGCGGAGCGCAGGATGGAGCGCTTCCCACGTAAACCCGTCCGACCGGTTTATCGAGGTACCCCGCACACATCACCGTCGACACGACATAAGGGTGCGTTATCCTCCCCCGCCGGCTTATTCCGGCCCGTAGGATTATGGAATGCCGAACTTTGCGACCTTTACCACCTTGATACGAGACAAGGCAACCCCTTACTGAACCAGACACCCAATTATGCGCGCAACCATCCTGACCATCGGCGACGAGATCCTCATCGGGCAGGTGACCGATACCAACGCCACCTATATGGCCGCAGCTCTGAGCGAGGAAGGCATCACGGTCGTAGAGCACATGAGCGTAGCCGATAGCCGGATGGGGATCATGGGTGGGCTCGACCGGGCCCTGGAACAATCCGACCTGGTACTCATGACCGGCGGCCTGGGCCCTACCAAGGACGACATCACCAAACTCGTACTCGCCGACTACTTTGGCGCGGAATTACGGCTGCACAACCCCACCTGGAAGCGCCTGCAGAAGATCTTTTCCCGCTACGGAAGGCAGGCGACGGACGCGCACAAGCAGCAATGCCGGCTACCGACCGGGGCCAAAATTCTGGACAACGAGCGGGGCACCGCCCCCGGCCTCTGGCTGGAGAAGGATGACCAGATCGTCGTCTCCATGCCCGGGGTGCCCTACGAGATGCAGTACCTTATGGACAATGAGGTCATGCGCCGCCTCAAACGCCGGCAGCTCGACGCCGAGGTGCTGCGGTCCATCACGATCCTGACCGCCGGCGAGGGGGAAAGCGCCATCGCCGAAAGACTGGAAACGCTGGAGGATAATCTGCCCGAGCACATGGGCCTGGCCTACCTGCCCAGCCTCGGAACGGTACGCCTGCGCATCAGTGCCCGCGGCGACGACGAGGATTCCCTCCGTAACGACCTGGAGGCCTACCGGAAGGAGTTTGAAAAAGTCCTCGGCCCGCTTATCTATGGCTACGGCAAGGACGACCTGGCTTCGCTGGTCGCCCGTACGCTGCAGGAGCGCAAGCAGACGCTGGCAACCGCCGAAAGCTGCACCGGTGGCTACCTGGGCAGCCTCATCACCGCACAGGCCGGTTCGAGCGCCCATTACGTCGGGGGCGTGGTTGCCTACTCTAACCCGTTAAAAACCTCCCTGCTGGGTGTTCCCGAGGAGACAATAGAACAGTTCGGGGCCGTGAGTGAAGAGACTGTAACCGCCATGGCGGAAGGAGCGAGCACCCGCATGAACGCCGACTACGCCCTCGCTACCTCCGGCATTGCCGGACCGACCGGGGGTACCGCACAGAAGCCCGTCGGTACGATCTGGATGGCCCTCGCCACGCCCGAGGGTACCGTAACCAAGTTGCTTCGCTCCGGAAAAGATCGCCTGCGTAATATCGAATACACCGCGCTCCACGCGCTGAACCTACTACGTCTGGAAATAGGAGCCACCCCCGGCTACCCGGTACAGGAATCCGTACCGCCGGCGGAAGTGGTCGAGAAGAAGCCCGCTAAAAAAGCGCGCTCCCCCCGTAAAGCAAAGACGACCAAGCCGAAAACGACCGCAGCGGCCGCCGAGGAAAGCCCGACGAAGGCCAAGGAGCCCACCCCGGTCGATGCGCCTACCGTGGCAACCGAACCGGCCGCTACGACCCCCAAACCCAAGCGGGCACCCCGCAAGAAGGCAAAACCCGCCGAAGCCAAGAGCGATACGAAAGCGGTAGTCAAGCCGAAGCGGACGCCCCGCAAGAAAAAAGACGAGGGAGAAGCGGAAGTGGCCAAGCCCCGGCGCACCGGCCGTAAAAAGGCAGCGTCCAAGTCAGAAGCACCGGAGGTAGACGAGCTGCCGGCCAAGCCTAAGCGCACCCCCCGACGCAAAAAGTAGCCGGTGTCCAAAACACCAAGTGGCGCATACGACCTAAATTTGCCTTCCCCTAGTCGATCAAGGTCTAACCAGCCAGCAAAACCAAAGTAGATAACATGGCCCAAGTAGAGCTCGTCATGCCCAAGATGGGCGAAAGTATTATCGAGGCGACCATCCTTAATTGGGTGAAGAAGGTCGGTGATAGCGTCGAGGTGGACGATACCGTTCTGGAGATCGCCACCGATAAGGTAGACAGCGAGGTGCCCGCCCCGGTCGCCGGGATCATCAAGGAAATTCGGTACGAGCCGGACAGCACGGTTGCGGTGGGGGAAGTCATTGCCCTTATCGAAACCGAAGCCGGTGCGGAGGTAGAAGCATCCCCCGCGGTGGCACCGGCCGATGACAAGCCAAAAGCATCCACCCCGGAGCCGGCACCAACACCTGCGCCCCGCCGCGAAAACAAAAGCGAAAGTGAGCAGAGCCCATCAGAAAAGTCGGATAACGGTCGTTTTTATTCGCCACTAGTTCGTACTATTGCGGAGAAGGAGGGCATCAGCCAGGCTGAGCTCGACCAGATCCCCGGCACGGGCAATGGCGGCCGGGTTAACAAATCAGACATACAGGCTTACCTGAAGCGGCGTACAAACCGCTTTATAACCGGTCCTGGCAAGGCTGCACCAACGGCTGGAACTCCCGCGACAACCCTTCCCCCCCGCCCCCCTGTCGCACCAGCCGGCAGTCTTGCCTCCGGTTCTTCGTCCGACGAGATCATCGAGATGAACCGGATGCGTAAGCTGATCGCCGACCACATGGTCGAAAGCAAGCGGACCAGCCCCCACGTTACCAGTTTTATCGAAGTCGACGTCACCGATATCGTCAACTGGCGGGAAGGCATCAAGAAAGACTTTCAGCAACAGCACGGGGAAAAAATCACCTACACGCCGATCTTCATCGAGGCCGTCGCCAAGGCCATCAAGGATTTCCCCCTGGTCAACGTAAGCGTCGACGGCACCCGCATCATCAAAAAGGCCGATATCAACATCGGCATGGCCGCCGCCCTGCCCAGTGGCAACCTCATCGTCCCGGTGATTCGCAATGCCGACCGCCTCAATTTGATGGGGCTCACGAAGCAGGTCAACGACCTGGCCGGCCGCGCCCGCGAGAACAAGCTCAAACCCGAGGAGATCAAGGACGGCACCTTCACCGTGACCAACGTCGGCACCTTCGGCAACGTCATGGGTACGCCAATCATCAATCAGCCGCAGGTAGCCATCCTGGCCGTCGGTGCCATCCGCAAGAAGCCCGCCGTGGTGGAAACGGAGTACGGCGACTTGATTGCCGTGCGGCAGATGATGTTCATGAGCCTGAGCTACGATCACCGCGTGGTGGACGGCTTCCTGGGCGGATCCTTCCTGCGCCGCATCGGTGACTACCTGGAGGCTTTCGACCCCCAGCGAAGTGACGTGTAGTAAACCTTTGCCCCCCGTCCGCTTTTCGTAGGGGAACGTACTTGCATGAGCACATTTTCCTTTTTACTGGAAGGGCTGCGTAACATCGGCACTACCGGCACCATTACCCGTAGTAGCCCCGCCCTCTGTAAAGCGGCCATCGACCGGATCGACTTTTCCACCGCCCGCACCATTGTCGAACTCGGCGCCGGCGACGGGGTCATCACGGAGTATATTCTCGACCGGCTGCACCCCGACGGAAAGGTTATCGCTTTTGAGGTCAGCGAAGATCTCTGCGACGATATGCGGGCTATTGGAGACTCCCGGCTCGTCGTTGCCCAGGACAGTGCCGAGAATATCCGCCAGTGGCTGGACCGCATCGGCGCGGACCGGGCCGACCACATCGTTTCGGCCATTCCCTTTGCCGCCCTGCCCCCGGATTTGGGCATGCGCATCGTCGAGGCGGCAAAGGACAACCTGCGCCCCGGCGGATGCTACAACCAGGTCCACTACAGCCTGAAGACCAAGTCCTACTACGAGCGTGCCTTCGGTAAAGTAGAGGCAAAGCGCGTCTATCTGAACCTGCCGCCGGCGTGGGTACTCTACTGCAAAAAATGAAACAGCTGTTAATCATCCTCGCGTTCCTGGTATCCGCCTGTTCGGGGGAAGCCGACCTGCGGGATTATTACTACCCGATCCGGGATCTTACCGACGGCCTGATCTACGAGTACGAGAACACCGGCAACTTCGAGCCTGCTCCCTACGAATACTGGTACTACCTCGGCATCGACCAGGATTCGGCCCTCTATCTGAGCTCCACCCGCTACGCGGAAGCCACGACACCAGTGCAGGTCACCACCGACCGCGTTCGCAACGACGGGGTCTATCTACAGAAACTGACGCTATACCCCCCGGATACCGGCGGCGTGCGGCAGCAGGTCGATGCCACGATCCTCTACGATCGCGTCTTCCCCTTTTACCCCGATGACGAGCGAGCCAGTGGCTACCGGGTCCGGTTCGTTCCCCCGAGCAACCCCGATGCGGAGAGTTATGTCTCGCTGAACCGCTACTACCGGGGCGACACCATCTTGGAAGTAATGGGCGACGAAGTAGATGCCGTCGTCTTCGATCTAAAGGGCGAAGTAAGCCTGCGCGACCAAAGGGAGGGCGACATCAGTCCTACCTATACGGGCTATGAGATATATGCGAAGAACCTCGGCCTGGTGGAATACGTGCGTGACCTGGGTGCCGGCGGAGTGGCCGGCGGACGTCTGCGCAGGCGCCTCACGATGGAGGAATTCTTAGGTGGCGAGCCCGCAGCTCCGCCCGGCCAGGATGCAGCTAACTAGTGGACTATCGTCAGCCGGGCAATCTGCTTCCCAACCCGTAAGTAATACAGCCCGGCGTGCAGCCCTTCCAGGGGGATGCCTGCCTGTTCACCACGAATGCGCCCCGACCGAACGGATTGGCCCGTGCTGCCGTAGAGCACGTAATCCGTATCCACCGCATTATCCGCTAAGCTTACCGTGACCGAACCACTCGCGGGATTGGGGAAGATTTTAAGCGTAGTCACGGATTGTAGGTCCCCATCATCCGTCCCCGTTTGCAGGGAACAAACGTAGCTATCCAGCTTGTCGATGCGGGCCTCCAACACCGACGCCATAAAGTCATACTGTTCCCCATCGGACATCACCGACCCCGGCCACCGCGCCGCTTCCCGTCGATAAGCACCGCTTTCGCGTAGTGTCGCCATGGCCGTGTCTACGCGCGCGATGAGGGAATCGGGATGAAGTAAGCCCTCCCGCAGGGTCTGGTACCGTCCACAAAGTTGATCGATGAAGTCATCGGGGTTTTGCTCCCGCAAACGGCGAAAGAGGTAGTTTTCGGAAAAGTGTTCGAAAGTGGATAACCGATCTCCCTTATGGTCATTCCCGATGCCGGCGTCCATATCCCAGGGAACGAAAAAATAGGGGCTGGATTGATTGTAGCGGGCGAGATAGGTATTCTTGGACACATTATCCGTCAGCGTTAGCGCATTTACGAATAGTACGTAGTCGACGATGTTCGCCAGGTCAAAGCGGTCGCCGGCCTCTTCGGAGAATGCATCGTCGGTAGAGGAAGCGGCGAAGCGAATGACTTCCTTCAGCTCTTCCCAGTCTACCTCCTCCGGCTCCGGGTGCTTCACTTCCCAGCCCGCCCAGGTATCTCCTTTCACCTGGCTGGAGGGAACCCCTTTGAATGTCGTGGCATCCGTGTAATCCTCGCTTTTGAATAAGGCCCCCCGAATCTTGTCGTCCTTGTACTTTTTCAGCTTCAGTTGCTTGCGGTCGACCTGTTCGCCGATCGTGCATACGCCCCAGTACGTTCCGTTGAACCACAGCTCCACGAACTCCACGTCCGCGCCGGCCCGGGCTTCCGGTTCCTCCTCGGCGTAGCTCAGGTGATGCAGGTCCAGCCAGAGTTTATGGGCGACGTAGGCATTGACGCGTGACGGTTCGTTGTAAAGCGCGTCGATTACCCAGTCGTCGTCACTACGCATGTTCCCAAAGCTGACGTCGCGCGACTCCTCGTCGCCACCCGGCTCGTAAAACTCCAGGTCCAGTGATTTCTTTGGAAATCGCATACTGAAGCCCCCCCGGTATCGAACGCCGATGTCGGACACGACGATCTCGTTGCCGCTGGCGTAGGTGAATACCGCCGGGCGTTTTTCGTTCCGGTTAAGCGTATGCGGGGTGCTTATTTTGACCAGGGGCAGCGGCGTGAAGGAAACGGTAAAACTGTCGCCGTTCTGTCCGGTCATCAGGTAACTACTGTCGTATACCAGCTCCGGCGTTGCACCCGGAAACTCGTACAGGTCATCCGGGGTAAGGAGTCCGTTTTCCGCCTTGGACAAGGAGGGTCCGCCAACGTGGACCAACATCATCCTGCGAGTGGAATCCAGACCATAGTGCGACGGGCCAATCGGGAGCGGCACCTGGCCGGACAGGGCGATCGTATATACGATCAGGGGGAGAAACAGTATAGTTTTCATAACTGGGAAGACATATCCGCTACAACAAATCGTTGGAGACGGTCAAAAACCTGAATGAAATAAACGCCCGGCCGTACACCGGATAAATCGAGTCGTTCTTCCGCCGCACGCAACTCCCCCGACAGGAGAGTTCGGCCGAGGAGGTCGACTATGCGGTAGGGGGTTGGCTGCCCGAGGAGCGTCGTCCGCACGGTAAGGTAGCCCGCGGTCGGGTTCGGGAAAATATGCCAGGAATGGTCGCTTGAGGCCTCGTCCACGGAGGATAGTAAACATACGTACTCATCCAAATAGGCCAGCCGGCGGGTGACGAATTCTTTGGTAAACGCGATTTGCTCTGCGTCGTGGCGGGCATTGCCCCACCGCTTGTTTTCCCGCGCGAAGACACCATTCGATTCCAGCAGCAGACGCGCCTCGTCGATACGGCCGAGCAGGCTATCGGTGGCGAGGATTCCGGACCGAAGCGACCGGTAGCGGTCGCACATTCGCTGATTGAAGTCATCGGGATTCAAAGCTATGATCCGATCCAGTAGGCCATTCGACAACCAGAAGTCCCCAAATTCGGCGCGGCTTCCGTCGAAGAAATTACCGAACGACCCGTCCAGGTCCCAGGGGGCGTAGAAGTAAGGCTCCGATTGGTCATACCGCGCCAGGTAGGTGTTCTTCCCGGAGTTATCGAAGAGGGCCGCGACATTGATGTACAACATGTAATCGACGAGATTACCGAGGTGGAACCGCTCGGCAATTCCCGCTGAAAAGTCGACATCGGAGGTGTTCTTCACAAAACCGAGCATTCCGTAGAGTGGATCCCAGTCGATCAGGTCATCCTCATCGGGATATTTCAGTTCCCAGCCGCTGTAGGTAGCCTGATTCTTCCCGGGGCGGGGCGGTTGGCCCTTAAAAAGAGTAGCATCCGTCCAATCCACCGCCTTGTATAACTCTCCGCGCAGCGCGCCGTCCTTTAGTTTCTTAAGCCCCAATTGCTTGCGATCAACCTGTTCGGAAAGCAGGTACACCCCGTGGTATTGGTCCTGAAAGAAAACTTCGACGAATGTTACGTCCGCTCCGCTGCGGGCATCCGGTTCCCGGTCGATGTAGTAGGGCTGATGCCAGTCCAGCCATAACTCGTGGGCAACGTAGGCATTTACCCGCATCGGCTCGTTATACAAAGCATCCAGCACCCAGTCGTCATCTACGCGGAGACCCGTGAACTGAATGTCCACCGATTCCCGGTTAGTGGCGTTGTCCCAGAATTCCAGGTCCAGCGATTTTTTAGGGTACCCCAGCGATAGTCCGCCCCGGTATTCAATGCCGGCAATCGCGCTGATTGCCTGTTCGTCGTCGGCGTAACGAATGACGGACGGCACTTTCGTTTCGTTGTTCAACTCGTAAAAAGATGCCACCTGAAAAAGGGGAAGCGAGGTGAAGGCGATGTCCACCGAGTCACCCGATGAACTTATGGCACGGTAGGTTTCGTTGTAGCGCAGCAAATCGGGAGATGGATCAAAAGCGTAGTCGATCTCCCCCACCCGAATCGCATCCGGCACGTCGGCCAGGCCGTTCAGGTTCTGGTGGATAAGCAAAAAGGCGGCCTCTTCATCCAGGCCGACACGAAGCGGATCGACGGTAAGAAGAGACTGGCTGAATATTCCCGATCCGAATACAATTAAAAGGAGGAGATAAGGCAGTCGCATGCGGTTTAATCAGGGTCGTAGGGGCATGTAAAGTACGTATAATGGACGGGTATACGGCACCGACCCACCTAGCGAATTTTCGCTATTTTTGCCCGCTAAACGTATCGATCATGAATTTCCAGCTAACCGAAGAACAGCTCGCCGTCCGCGAGGCCGCCCGCGATTTCGCCCAGCAAGTTTGCAAACCCGGCGTTATCGACCGGGATAATAAGATGACCTATCCGTTGGACCAGGTCAAGCAGATGGGAGAGCTTGGCTTCATGGGCATGACGGTCAGCCCGGAGTACGGGGGCAGCGGACTCGATTACATAAGCTACGTCCTGGCGATCGAAGAGATTTCCAAGGTCGACAACAGCTGCTCGGTCATCATGTCGGTCAACAATAGCCTGGTCTGCTACGGCATCGAAACCTATGGTACGGAGGAACAAAAGAAAAAGTACCTGACCAAGCTCGCCACGGGGGAATGGATCGGCTCCTTCTGCCTCAGCGAGCCCGAGGCCGGTTCCGACGCCACCCACCAGCGCACGACCGCCGAGGACAAGGGTGACCACTACCTCCTGAACGGTACCAAGAACTGGATTACCAGCGGCGGCACGAGCCAGGTCCACCTCGTCATCGCGCAGAGCGATCCAGATAAGGGCCACCGCGGCATCAACGCCTTCATCGTCGAAACCAGTTGGGACGGCGTGGAGATCGGGGCCAAAGAAGATAAGCTCGGCATCCGGTCCAGCGACACGCACACCATTATGTACAACAACGTGAAGGTGCCCAAGGAAAACCGGATCGGCGACAACGGCTTCGGCTTCAAATTTGCCATGAAGACCCTCGCCGGCGGCCGCATCGGTATCGCCGCCCAGGCCCTCGGTATCGCCGGCGGCGCCTACGAGCTGGCTACCGCCTACGCCAAGGAACGGGAAGCCTTCGGCAAACCCATCGCCAACCACCAGGCCATCGCCTTCAAACTGGCCGATATGGCCACCGACATCGAAGCCGCTAAGATGCTGGTCTACCGAGCCGCCTGGCTCAAGGAATCCGGCGGCGATTACGACCAGGCCGGCGCCATGGCCAAACTCTTCGCCAGCTCGGTCGCCATGCGCCACACCGTGGAGGCCGTCCAGGTCCACGGTGGCTACGGCTTCGTCAAGGAATACCACGTCGAACGACTCATGCGCGACGCCAAGATCACCCAGATCTACGAAGGCACCAGTGAGGTCCAGAAGATCGTCATTAGCCGGGGGCTGCTGAAGGGGGAGCTTTATGTTTAGGTTTTGTGTCGGGTCTCGGGTGTTGCCACGCATCCTGCCTCCTCGGCCCTACCCTGACTACCACCACGACAACCGACCCACTTACGGATTAGCCTAAGGTCGACTAAGGTCCAGTTCCCCGACCATCTCCAAATAGCTCCGTCCGAAATCGGGGAAATTGTCAAAACGGAGGTGGCTGGTGACCGGGCGGAGGCGCGGGTACTCCCGGCGGTGCCGCTCGACGATGTCGGCGATGATAGCCTTGATCGGGCGGCGGGCAGGGCGGCCATCGCGGGTCAGTAGCTCCTGTTGGTAGCCCAGTTTCTGGAAGTAGCTGTTTTCCGTGACGCGGTAGTAAAGATTGAGCAGGTCGCGATCCGGCGGGGGGATGGCGTAGTTGAATAAGGCATAACCCGCAATGTAGCCAGGAATGGCACGGGCCACTTCGTCGAAGTCGTTATCCTGGTACCAGTCCATATTCGGTAGCTCGTTGCGGATCAGTCCGCTCAGCCGGTCGTGGCTCGCCGGTAGCGTGATGCCGAAGGTGGACTTTCCGCCGTAGAGCTCCTCGGCGAAGTCTTCGGGAGCCCGTTCCACCAGTTTCTGTAGCTCGCCGAGCAGGCGCACGTTCTTATACGTCACGGGCTGGTCCCCTTCCCGGGCGAAGTACATCCGGTGCATCCGTTCCAGGGCTTCCATGGTGTGGCCCTCCGGGATGAGGAGATAATCCAGCCGGTACACCAGTTCCAATAAGAGGTAGGCTACCGCTCCGGGGTGTTCTTCCGGGTTGATCCGGCTCGAGGCGAGGTACGCCGTTACCCCGGCGATCGATTCCCGCAGGAAGCGGAGTTTGAGGGCCTTTTCGGTTTCAGACAGGGGTTCGAGGTGGGTGACCTCAACGGGACTGACCGCCGCTTCAAATTCCTCCAGCAGCAGGTCGTCCTGTTTGTCGGCGCGCAGGGCCATTTCCTTAAGAGCGTGGTAAAGCTTGTGCGGACTGGCATCAACGACCGGTGTATCGAAAACGATCGTCAGGCAGTCGTCCTCGTCCAGGGCGAAGCGGCTGTACTTGAGCTCGTAGTTCATGGACGTGAGCCGCCGGAGCAGGTCGACGTTGGGAGTTTCCAGGCGAGCGATGCGGGCCGTGGCGCGAAACTGCTCCCCATCGGCAAAACCGGTGACCCGCTTGCTGCCCTGGTAAAACTCGAAGTACAGCTTTTCGTCCTCCTGCTGCCACTTGACATTGTCCTCCCGTTCATCGCGGAGGTAAGCCATGAAGGCCGCGCAGGCATCCAGGAAGCGGTCGTCCTCGAAGGCATCGACGGCCCGGTCCCAGGCGGTGTAATTATCGCGTGTTTTGTACGCATCGGTGTACCGTCCGAAGTTATGGTCGGGCTGTTCACCGGTTGGATAACGGGATCTGCGGCCGAAAAGGGTATCCCAAATGCTCATCTAGGCGGAAAGATAGGGAGCGTGCTCGGGGCGGCGGGGCGCAGGAGAATAATTTTCGACGAACAGCAGCTATTGTTCCGGCCATGAACCGTACCGTACCTTCGCCGGTCCAGCCTGATGACCAACCCGTATGCCAACACACCTGATCGAATTTACCAAGGAAGGAAGCGTTCAGGCTTCCACCGACGAGAGCGTGCTGGAGGCCTCCCTGGCGGCGGGCATCCCCCTCTATCACGCCTGCGGTGCCAAGGGCAAATGCTCGACCTGCCGGGTGCTGATCCACGAAGGGGCCGATCACCTCACGCCCCCGACGGATCCGGAACTGGCGCTGGGCGAGCGGATGCATTTTCCACCCAATGTCCGACTGGCTTGCCAAACGCGGGTCACAGGCGGTCCGGTTCGCCTGAGCCGCATCCTGCGTGACGAGTCGGATATGAGCCTCTACGTGGGCCCCTTCGCGGGTGCCGCCACCCAGCAGATCGGGGAAGAGCGCGAGCTCACCCTGCTCTTTCTCGATATCCGGAACTTCACTCCGCTGATCGAGCGCTACCTGGCCTTCGACGTCATCCACATCATCCGCAAACTGTTCACCACCTTCCAGGAAGTCATCGAGGAGCACGCCGGCAGAATTGTCGAAACCGCGGGCGACGGTATTTACGCCGCTTTCGGCTTCGAGTCCGACCTGGCCAGCGGTGCCGCCGCGGCGGTCAAGGCCTCCTTCGCCATACTCGAAAGACTGCGGGAGATGAACGACAGCTACTTCCGCGTCCACTTTAATCATCGCGTCCAGATCGGTATCGGTATCCACCTCGGCAACGTCATTATGGGGGGCATCCGCGTCGCGGGTAGCGATCACCTGCTGATCATGGGGTACCCGGTCAACATAGCGGCCCGGCTCCAGGATGCCACCAAGCAACTGAACAATAACCTGGTCGTCTCCGCCGAGCTGTTCTCGTATTTAGATCAAACGGCATACGCCCATACGGAGGACAGCGTTGATCTCAAAGGAGTATCCGGCAGTTTCCGGGTAATCCTACTCGGTACGGCTTACCTTCGCGCCTCCCATTTGGAAAACCCGTCGGATTAGTATTCGGCAACGCCATTTTCGGCAACGGCAGTTGACACGGATACCCGCCGTTTGCTACCTGCCCGAACACGGCACCACCATGAACCTGTTACCTGCCGTGAACACCGAAAGGCATTATACATTTCACCGGCTACGGCCGCTGGCAATTGCCCCTAACACGAAAACCCCAATCAAATATTTCATTCATGCCGGATGCTAAAAGCGTGATCTGCACTGTCTTCGAGCGCGACTACCACCACGGAGTGGGGGCTTTGGCCAACTCGCTGTACGCCGCCGGTTTCCGCGGCGAGCTCTACGCCGGTTACCGCGGAGCCCTGCCCCCCTGGGTGGGCGAGGCCGCTCCGGACGCTTCCGGCAATCTGCGGTGGGAAGTAGCCCCGGGGTTTCACATCTACTTCGCCCTGCAAAAAACCGAAGAGTTGCTGGCCTACGTGAAACCCGAACTGCTGCGCCAGGTATGGAATCGCTATGAGGACCGGGGAATAGAAAATGTCTTCTACATCGATTGCGACATCGTCATCAAGGCCGAATGGCGCCACTTCGAGGATTGGGTCTCCTGGGGTGTTGCCCTGTGTGAGGACATGAATAGCCCCCTGCCGGTGTCCCACCCCCTGCGGAAGCAGTGGCAACGCTACTACGAAGGCTTCGGTATCGACTACAAGCCGAAGGACGACGTCTACGTCAACGGGGGATTCGTGGGCATCAACAAGAAAAATCGCGAATTTTCGGAGCTCTGGGATCAAATCCAGACTTACATGAAGCAGTATACCGGCAAGCAGGACCGCATCGGCATTGCCGACCGCTGGAATATGTTCCACTTCATGGATCAGGACGCGCTCAACATCGCCAAGGATCTGACGGAGGACGTCAGCATCATGGGCCGCGATGCGATGGACTTCGGGCGCCTGGGTTACGTGATGTCCCACGCCGCCGGCCGGCGCAAGCCCTGGCACAAGAACTACGTGCGAAATATCTTGCTCGACGGCTCCCGACCCAGTAATACCGATAAGGTCTACTGGCATTACGTCGAGTCGCCCATCCGCGTGCATAGCTCAGGTACGGTGCGCTCCAAGCGTTTCGCGCTCAAGGCGGCCTCGCTCATCGGCCGGGTATTCACCCGTTCGCAGAACTGATCCGATCGCTACCGGGCAAAAAAAGGTGCCGAATACTTACGGGAAAGTATTCGACACGTCATCACATCAATGCAAAAAATCAATTCGTCACCGCTTCACGAAGCGGGTCTGCACGGATTCCCCACCCGCGCGTACACGCAGGAAGTAGACCCCGGTAGCTAGCCCGTCGGTGGGAATGTATTGTTGGCCCGTGCTCCGCGCCTGAAGGCGGCCACCGGCGTCGTAGATCTCGTAGTCGAACGTTCCCTCGATACCGCGCAGGTTGAGCCGTCCGCTCGTCGGATTGGGGAAAAGGGTAATCGTACGCCCCTGCAGCGTGACGACGTTGGAGAGTACGTTGGCCGACCGCAGCATGATCGTACCGAAAAGGCTCGGATTGGTCCATGCCTGGTCTTCGGTCGCGTTCCAGGAGAGCTTGCCGTCGCGACCACCGCCGTCGTCATCATCGTTGACCATAAAGTCGAAGCCGATCATCATGGAATCCGTGGGCGTACCCCCCAGTACCGACCAGGGGATCATCCCTTCCACGAAGTAGCCGAAGTCCGTATCCGAGATAGCGTAGGTGATGCCTTCGGTGTCGAACCCACCGGGAATCGTGCCGATGGTGGTCCCGTCGTTCCAGGCGAAGGAGAGTTGGGCGTCATCGTCGTCGTAGCTACCGGCTTTGGCGTTATCCACGTCGAAATATAATTCGATATTATCGTCCTCGTAGGTATTGTCGCTATCGTTGACGAGCTCGTCGTCGATAATTTCGGCGAGAAAATACATATTGTCGTCGTCCCAGAGCAGCCTGACCGTACCGGAGAGGTCATCTTCCTCGATGTCGGAACCGACCAACTCGTTCTCCGCTTCGAGGGTGAGGATGTTCTCGCTGTCCCAAATATCGTCGGCCACGCCGTCGATGATAGGCATCATCATGGTCTTGAAGATGGACGCGACCGGTGCACGCAGCGTGACCGATAGTTGGTTGGAGTAACCGATCAGGCCGGCCGAGTCGACTGCCGTGGCGTACACGCTGTAGCTGCCGACGGTGCTGGCCTCCCAGACGAATTCGTAGGGGGCAATGGAATCGGTGTGCAGGGTATCGCCGTTACTCATGAAGTGGACCGCAGCCATATTATCGTTGGCGTCCGTCACGGTAGCGGTGAAGGTGATCGTGGCGGGGGTTTCGTAGAGGGCGCCGTCCTCCGGTCCGGTCAGGATCGCCACCGGGGCGTTCGGGTCGGCGGGTTCGGCCCAGTCGGCGATCCAGCGGCGGTAGTCGGTATTGAAGAATTCGTGGTACCGCACGTTGGTATCGGCGTCTGCGTCCTCGAAGAGGAACTTATCCACGAAGGCCTGCACTTCCGGGTAAGATTCGGCCGGTAGCTGACAGTGGGGGTGTTCGTCACGGAAGGAGAAGCCGAAGCGGTCCTCGATCCCAAACTGCTTGTAGACCTGCTCCACGGCGCGGCTGGCAACGTAGCCGGACTCGTCGCCCAGCCATTCGTAGTCGGGATTACCGAGCACCAGCAGGGCGCGGGGCAGCACCATGGCCATCAGTTCATGGTGGTCGTGGGGTAGCAGGCCGGGCTGACCGGCGAAGTTGGTCTGCATACTCCGCATGAACCAGCTGTAGTTGGTGTTGTCGATCTTCTCAACGTTGCCGATGGTTTCCGACACCCGCCAGGCGTTGATACCGCCGCCGCCGGATTCCTGAACGATGGTCAGGGCGATGCGCTCGTCGTAGGCACCGCTGAAGAGGGCCATCTTACCGGCGTAGGAGCAGCCCGTGACGGCGAGGTGGTCCAGGTCGGCGTTGAGCGCTTCGCTGACGATCTCGATACCGTCGATGAGGCGGCTGATGCCCCACGACCAGGCGCTGTAGTTACCTACCTCGGTAAGATCGGGATAAAGGCGGTAGTACGGGTCTTCGGGGTTGCGGTCGCTGGTCTGGGTGTAGGTCACCACCTGATTGTGGCGGAAGGGGATCTGGATCACCCCCTCGAAGATTTCGCCGGGCAGGGACCCGGTAGCATTATTCATGCCGATCACGACGGGGAAGGGGCCGTCGCCCTCCGGCATGGTCACGCGGGAGGTCAGCATGAGCGTCTCCCCATTCTCGGTGATCGAGACGCGGAGGGTATCGTTGGTGTAGGTAGCGGTGATGTTTTCAGGGGCCACCGGTTTGGGACCGATCTCGTACTCGCTGATCTCGGCGGCGATCTCGTTGCGGCGGCATGCCCAATCCGCGAAGTCTTCTACCCGGCCGCTGCCATCTGCCCAGGCGAAGGGATCGGGTAACAGGGGATAGTTCGTGAGTTCGGTCGGCGCGGGAAGCGGTGGGGCCTCACAGGCGGTACCGGTATTCTCCTGGTCGTAGACCAGCGGGATCTGCGCCAGGAGGGTACTGCCGAGCAGGCAGCATAAAAAGGAGTAGAGGTGTCGTTGCATGATCTGGGTATTAGAATAGAAAAGAGGCACAATCGATTGCGTTGTACGGGATGCGAGTATAGGTCATATTCCAATTCTGGACAAATTTTATTCCTGCGCTCCGCCGCCATACCAAACTTCCGGAGCGAAAGCTTCGCTTGGCCCAATAAAAAAGCCGGAGGCTTGTGGCCGCCGGCATAAATGTCGATCATAATATCATGCAAAAAACAGTCACAGCGGGGGCAATTCCCCACTGGTTCGTTAAATCTGGCTTCGGAGATCCGTCCTGAGCGGACAGACAACCTCCAAAATCGGAACGAAAATACACAATCGATTGCGTAGTGACAACCTCCAGCAATACTTTTGTCTGCACCCCGGCAATGTAGCTTATCAGCGCTTTCACGCGCCACCTATCCACCAGCGTATCCGAACCCAACCCTACCTCCCGGCGGTATGATGGAAAACCTAGTACCCAATCATGGAAAATCGACAATTACAGGAATTCGAAAACGACCTGATCGAACTCACCGACGAGGACCTCGTGGACCGCTACAATGACGACCTGGCCACCGACGCCTGGAAGGATGCCCCCACCGGCTACTCCGAAGTGATGCTGCGCGCCTTTCAGGGCCGCGACCTCGACATCAGCGCCATCACCGACGGCGATACTCTCCTCTACGACGCCCGCGTGGTGCTGGACGACGGCGTACTGCGTCGCGAGCGGGACGTAACCGATCGGGTCTAGCCCCTCTTCCGCACCGGGATCGTCAGCGACCACTTATTCCGAACGGCGAAAAAGCGGATCAGAAAGACCACCAGACTGGCCGTCATGGTACTGACCGTCTCGCCGACCACAGTGCTCAGCAGCAGGAAGACGACCCCACCGGCCAGGCAGGCGCTGGCGTATATCTCCCGGCGGAAGATGAGCGGTGGCTCCCCCGATAAGACGTCTCGAATGACCCCACCGAAAGTTGCCGATACCACGCCGAGCATCACCGCGATGAGCGGGCTCAGGTCGTAATCCAGTGCCTTCTGGAGTCCGGCCACCGTATAGAGGGCGATGCCGATGGTATCGAAGAGGAAACGGCTGCGCCGCAGCGCCACCACCTGCGTACGAAAGAGGTAAGTGAGCGCCACCGCGCCGATCACGATGTACACGTAGGTCGGGTGCAGCAACCAGTTGACGGGCGTACTGCCCAGCAGCAGGTCGCGCAGCGTACCCCCGCCGATGGCCGTAACCAGCGCCATGATGAATACACCAAACACGTCAAAGCGCGACCGTAGGCCCGCCAGCGCGCCCGAAATCGCGAAGACCAGGGTGCCCAGGTAATCGATGGTCAGTACGGCGTAGTCCATATAGAGCCGGGTTTATCCGAAGCGCCAAGGTACCTTAAGCAGGCCGGCCCAGGCGCACCTGCATATAAAGGATGGCGCCGGAGCGCAGGTAAAGTGCCCGCCGATAACCGCTTAGCGAATACTCCCCTGAATCATTTCCCCATGCCCCCGGAGCAAAACCTTAACCGACTGCTGGCTAATCTCTCTCCCGAACGCAAGCCAGGCACCTACGTCTTCACCACGGTGCAGGATACCGCCGGTATCGACCTCGCCCTCCCCGTAGCTACCGTCCGGGAGCCGGAAGGAACGACCCTGATCCTCCGGCGTGAAATTGCCGACGGGCTTGGCCTCCCCTACCCCTTCGCGGCCGCCTGGATCACCCTGCTCGTGCATTCCGACCTGGCGGCCGTGGGCCTGACGGCGGCCGTCGCCACCGCCCTGGCCGAGCGGGGGATGGCTTGTAACGTGATCGCCGGCTACTACCATGACCACCTGTTCATAGCCGAAGAGAATGCGGAGGACGCGCTGGAGGTTCTGCGGGGGCTGGCCGGGACCTAACCGGGACCGTACCTCGGCAGACTTTTGCAACTACTTTTTCTGCCTGCGTCAGGTGCTTGCTCCTTCGCCGGACTACCGAGCTGCGTACTCCAGGTATTTATCGGGTATCGGGGCATCGGCTGACTCCATCGTCCAGACCAGGCTCGCGATCCGCCACCGATCATCGACACGTACCAATTGGTAGCTGGTGATGCCCCTTGCCGGGGGGGTATCCCCTTCCGTTGCCGCGAAGGATTGAAAAACCTGAGCGATGTTGCGGTATTCATCCACGACCCGGGAAATTTCTCTCTCTTCAAAGCCCTCATCGTAGGAAGGGTCCTGCATATACCGAAGAAACTCGTCCAGATCGGCGGTTTGCAGGGGGTTATCGACCGTCATATCTTGGGTATGCACCGTAAACCGGGCGGTCGGGAGGAAAAGCGCCCGGATCGCCGCCGTGTCATTTGCTTCTCCCGGCTCGTTCGAGATTAGTTGAAGCAGCTCGGTCACCGTACGGTCTATCGTTTGGCAGCATGGGGGTTGGCGGTCCTGTGCATTCGTCCAGGTAATCGTCAATAGCAGCATGGCCTGCAGGGTAAACTTTCTCATAGGTGGGGATTTTGCCTAATGAGCGAATACCCCCGGGGACGGTTGATATACCCGCTGAAGTTGGCAGTGGACTGCTTTTCCCACCCCCCCATTCCTTACCCGTAGCCGTGAATACGTCCCTATACCGTTGGTGAAAATCTCTACCTTACTGGTATCATGCAATATCACCTTCCTATTGTGCTCCTGTGGGTCGCCTGCAGCTGTTTGTCCTTCGGCCAGCGTCCGGTGCGCTTCGACCTCCCCCTGGACTCGATACGCCTGAGCGACCCGGCCATCCTCGCCGATTCGGCTACGATGACCTACTATATGACCGGCACCGGCGGCTGGATGTGGAAGAGCGCGGACCTCGTCACTTGGGAAGGCCCATACCGGATCGTCGCCACCGACCCCACAAGCTGGATGGGCCCCGACCCCATGATCTGGGCCGCCGAACTACACCAATATAAAGGCAAGTACTACGACTTCGCCACCTTCACCAACCGCGACGTCATCATCGATACCGTCGCCGGCAAAGCGATCGAGCGCCGCGCCAGCCACGTCCTCGTGAGCGATATGCCCGACGGCCCCTACGTGCCCATGGTCGACAGCACCTACCTGCCCGCCGACATGTCCACCCTGGACGGTACCTTCTGGGTCGACACCGACGGCACCCCCTATATGGTCTACTGCTACGAGTGGCTGCAGAACCAGAACGGCACCATGGAGATGATCGAATTGAAGCCGGACCTCAGCGGCACGGTGGGCGAAGCCACCTTGCTCTTCCGCGCCAGCGACTCCCCCTGGAGCCGGCAGAAGCGGGACGACGGAACCGTAGGTCCGAGCGTGGTGACCGACGGGCCCTGGCTGTTTCGTACCGGGACCGGCCGGCTGGGGATGATCTGGACCAGCTGGGTACACGACATCTACGTGCAGGGCGTGGCCTACTCCGAAAGTGGCAACCTGAGAGGTCCGTGGACGCAGGAGCCGGAGCCGATCACGCCGGATAACTTCGGGCACGGGATGCTCTTCCGCTCGTTCGGGGGGAAGGATTTGATGTCGGTGCACAGTCACCGCTCGGTAAATGGGCGGTACATCCGGCATCCTAAGCTGTTTGAAGTGGATCTTTCCGAAGATAAACTGCGGGTAGTCGGCAGTTACTATCCGGACAACCAGAAACCAGCAACCAGCAACCAGCACCCAGCACCCAGCACCAAGCAACCAGTACCCAGCACACCCATGAAAATCCAACCTTACCTACTCCTCCTACTCTTCACCCTGAGCTTACACCCGGCATACGCCCAGTTCAAGAACATTAAGAACGATACCTTCTGGGATACCGCCGACGGGGAGCCGATCTACAGCCAGGGCGGCGGCATCTTCACCTTTGCCGACCCGGAAACGGGCGAGGAGACATACTACTGGTACGGCGTACACTACGAGCAGGCCGAACGGTACCGGGAGGACCCCAGCGTCACCCAGCCACGCAACAACTTCGCGGGGGTGAGCTGCTACTCCTCCACCGATCTGGTGGACTGGACCTTCGAGGGGCACGTACTTACCCCTGACGAAGTCTACGGCGATTCCGACCGCCGCTGGGGCTGGCTCGGGCGCATGGGCGTGGCCTACGTGGAGGAGGCGGACCAGTACGTCCTGATCATTCAGCATAACGCGCGGGTGCTGTTTGCCGTGGCGGACTCCCACCTGGGTCCCTTTAAAGTGAGCCACCACAAAAGCATGGAAAGCTGGATCGGGACCTCCAACACCGGCGATCAGACGGTCTTCACGGACGAGGACACCGGGAAGTCCTACCTCGTGTACAGCTACGGGCAGGGGCGTCACAAGATCTACCTCTCCGAGATCGGGTTGCAGAACGATACCCTCACCCTGCTCGACTACAAACAGGTCTTCCGGGGAGCGGGACGTGAGGGCAACTGTATGTTTAAGTACCAGGACAAGTACTACCTGGCCGCCTCGCAGCTCTACGGCTGGGACGGTTCCCTGGCCTACTACCTGATGGCCGACGACGTGATGGGCACCTACCTGCCGGAAAACGACATGCAGGTCTTCGCGGGCGCGGAGGCCGACTACGCCCACATTTCCCAGACCGGCTTTTTCGTGACCGTCCGCGGCACCAGGGATACCACGGTCATTTTCTGCGGCGACCGCTGGGCCGACTTTGCGGGCAACGGGTTGGGCTACAACCAGTGGGTTCCCCTCTCCTTCGACGGGGAGCGGCCCTACTTCAACTCTCTCAACTCCTGGGACCTCAACGCCGAAACCGGCGAATGGCGGGTGGCCGAAGACAACAACTGGGCCGTCAACGCCAGCTTCGAAGCGGACCGCAAGCAGATCCCCAGTCAGGTCAAACCCGTGCAGACCTTCCTGCGGGGATGGGAGACGGAAGTCGTGGAGGGTACGCCCATTTCGCTCGACACCCTGGGGCCCAAACTCAACCACGCCAACACGGAAGCCGAACGCAAGCACGTCATCGGCGAACGCAGCCTGAACATGAGCGACACGGTGGCCTTCGTCCGCCGGGTATACCAGACGATCACCTCCTCCCCCTACGTGACCTTCCCTGACGACCGCTACGTCCTTACCGCCAAGGTGAAGAACAGCGACGGCTTCGACCGCCTGGAGATGTACGCCGAATCGGGCGGGGAGCGCTTTACCGCGACCGTCAATGAAGCCAACCCCGAGTGGACGACAATCCGGGTCGACAACATCCGGGTGACCGGTAATGCGGTGGAGATCGGGTTTTTAGCCGACGGGGAAGCGGGGGCGTTTTGCCTGGTGGATGACGTGGCGTTGGTGCGGCGGAAATGACGCGGCGAGGGGGAAGGCTGGGTACTTGGAAATATGCCTCCTCCACCCGGCGATCCAAGGTCGAGGCCTTCCAGGCCGAGTTATTGCATAAGTGACGTGAGGTTGGAGGCAAATGCCGCTTTGAGGGCATTATGAGCATTAGTGAAGTACTCACCCTTATTATTTTCTATCAATACTCCGGCTACAAATGCTTCGAGTATTATTATGAGGATATGATGGCCCATGATTTACGGACCTATTTTCCTCGCCAGGTCGGCTATCGGCGCTTTCTACAGCTAATTACCAAAGCCGTACCTCATTTGTATGTGTTTGCCAAATGGAGGTGCCTGAACAGCGAGACTACGGGTACCTACTTTGTTGACTCCAAGAAACTGCCGGTGTGCCACAACCGCCGTATCCACCAGCACCAGGTTTTCCGCGGTCTGGCCGAGCGCGGATACACCTCAACGGGCTGGTTCTACGGCCTGAAGCTGCATCTGATCATCAATAACCTGGGACAGGCAATGAACTTCACCGGTACTCCCGGCAACGTAGCGGATGCCAACGCCGGCGTATTGCGGGCGCTGTTCGCCAAACTGACGGGAAACTGTTATGGCGACAAAAGATATAGCTCAAGCATATTTGCAGAACTGTACGAACAGGGAATAAAATTGGTTACCCGGATTCGCAAAAGCATGAAGAATAAACTTATGCCGCTAAAAGAAAATATGCGTTATTCAAACGCGGAATAATTGAGTCCGTTTTCAATATTTTAATGACCATATTCGACATTGATCATACCCGTCATCGCAGTCCACAAAATGCACTGGCACATATGTTAGGCACATTGGCTGCTTACTCATTCATGGACCAAAAGCCGGCTGTTTTGCTGCCAAAACTGCTCAAATAGCCCCAACCTCACGTTACCTTATACCCCAGTCCGGTTTGCTACGATAAGAAGCCGTCCCGTCCGAGAATCCCTTCAATCATGCGTTACACCCTGCTGTTCTTTTCCCTGTTCTTCACCGCTGTAATGGCGGCCCAGGAAATGCCCCCTCCGAGCCAGATCCCGAAGCAGCGCGTACCATCCGCGAGCGGGGCTACGTGACCTATCGCGACTTCGGAGCCCCCACCGACGGCATGACCGACGCCAGCGCAGCCATCGCGGCCGCCCACGCCTACGCCAATGACCACGGCATACCGGTGCGCGCTGATGGAGGAATCTACTACATCGGCGATGCGGATCGCACCGCGCTAATCCTCACGCCGACCAACTTCGGGACAGCCACCTTCATCATCGACGATACGGCAGTGGAGAACATCGGCGCCCCGGTCTTCACGGTCGGCTCCCGGAAGGAAACCTTCGTGCCGGAGGGGATCACCACCCTGCGCCGCGGCCAGGAACGCCTGCCCATTACGCTCCCCGCCGTCAGTCTGGTTACGGTGACGAACGATTCCGTGCGCCACTACATCCGCTACGGGGCGAACCAGGACCAGGGGGCACCACAGACCGACATCTTCGTAGTAAACGCCGACGGGACTGTCGACCCGCAAACGCCCATTATCTGGGACTTCGACCGCGTCACCGCGATTAGTGCCCGCCCCATCGAGAACGATACCTTGCGCATCACCGGCGGCCGTTTTATCACCGTAGCCAATCAGGCCGAATCGAAGTACACCTACTACGCCCGCAACATCGTGATCGAGCGGTCGCAGGTGATCGTCGACGGACTGCAGCACCGCATCATCGGGGAGGGTAAGCACGGGGCGCCCTACGGGGGCTTCATCAACGTCCGGGAATGCGCCTACGTAACGGTGCGCGACTGCGTATTGACCGGCCATAAAACCTACTCCACCATCGGCCGGGCCGGTACCGAGGTGAGCATGGGCAGCTACGATATTTTGGCCAACCGGGCCCTCAACGTTTCCTTCGTGAACTGCACCCAAACCAACGACATCCACGACCGCACCTACTGGGGCATCATGGGCTCCAACTACTGCAAGAACCTGGTGTACGACAGCTGCGTGCTCTCCCGATTCGATGCCCATAAGGGGGTGGCCAACGCGACCATCCGCAACTCGACCCTGGGCCATATGGGCATCAACGCCATCGGCAGTGGCACCCTGACCGTAGAGAACACCTCGGTGCGGGGCGGCCGCTTCGTTAACCTCCGGTCCGACTACGGCAGTAGCTGGCGGGGCCCAATGCTGCTGCGCGACTGCACCTACGTACCCACGAACGCCGGCGCGGCGGTGATCAACGGCTATTACTCGGGGCGGCACGACTTTGGCTACGTATCCTATATGCCGAATACCATTACCATCGCCGGGCTCCACATCGACGATTCCGGACTACCGGACGACAACCCCGGGCCAGCCCTTTTCGCCGACTTCAACCGGGAGCGAACGGACAGCACCTACGTCGAACGCTATCCCTACCAACTTCCCGAGCGGGTCATCCTGAAGGAAGTCACCACCGCGAGCGGAAAGGCCCTGCGGGTGAGTGACAATCCGGTGATGTTTCGTGGGGTGGAGGTGGTGCGGGGTGGAGAGTAGAGGAAAGCTGCGCGTTTCGAACTACTGTTGGTGAACGCGGGTCTGGTGGCAATTGGTATTAATTCGACCGATTCTGCACTATGCTTTACTATGGAGACCCTACCGGAGCGGAGGAGTCCTGCAGGGACCGTTATCTTAATCCCCGTTACAAAGTGGTTTAGCTGGCGCTGCTGCTTCGCGGTGGACGTTTATCGCTTGCTCCCGGCGTTAGCAAGCCTCGCCGACACTTCGGTGTCGCCTACGTTTGCTGCCTTGATCTGAACGAAGATAGCAGCGACCTAAATCTTCAAACCACTTCGTGCCGGGTATAGTCCGGAATAACCGGCTGTAAAGGGAACCAGGTAGTCGGTAGCGTTCCTAATGGAGTGCTTGGATGACGGCTGGACCGAAGCCGAGATTATGGAAAGCCACCCCAGGGTAACAAAGGACACGCGTCAGGCTCCTTGTGCTTACATATACGAGTTTTTAAAAGATTAAATGGTGTATTCCAATGATCGGAAAGTCGCATAAATCGTATTGTTCCTAGTGCCCCCATCTCCGCATGCACAGCCTACTTCCTTGCACGAAAAGCAATACCTGGCACCACCTCCTTTCGAGCTACCTTTAATACATGACGGAGCAACAACGGTCCCTGCGCCGGCGCATCCTGCTGGCCTACGAGACCATGGCCGGGGAATACCACGCCCGCATCGACGACAAACCCCACAACGCCTTTTACGACCGGCCGAATACGCTCCGGCTGCTTCCGGATGTAAAGGGTAAAGACGTACTCGACGCCGCCTGCGGACCGGGGAAGTACGCCGAGATCCTCCACGAGCGCGGTGCCACGGTGACGGGTTTCGATCTGAGTCCGAAAATGGTGGAGTTCGCACGGCAGCGAAATGGCGCCAAGGGCACCTTCTACATACAGGACCTGGCGGAGCCCTTTCAGCACTGCGGTGATGCGGCTTACGACCTGGTACTCTGCGCCCTCGCCCTGCACTACGTACCGGAGTGGGGGCCGACGATCCGGGAGTTTCACCGGGTCCTCAAACCGGAAGGCACGTTGGTAATGTCCATCGAGCACCCCTTTTACGAGTACACCTACTTCAAATCGGAGCGCTACTTCGACGTGGAAGCGGTGCGCGCGACCTGGTCCGGCTTCGGCGAGCCCGTCGAGGTGGACAGCTACCGGCGGCCACTGCAGGATTGTCTGCAGCCCCTGCTCCACAACGGCTTTTACCTGGACGAACTGCTGGAACCCCGCCCGGTGCCCGAATTCGAGGAGCGGGATCCGAAGCACTTCCGGGAATTGAATGCCTTTCCCGCTTTTATGTGTCTGCGGGCGGTGAAGCGGGGGTAGGGAAGGGTGCGTGCCCCCCTCCCGGTTCCCGACTTGTAGTCAGGCTATTGGCGGGTTAGGAGATGACTATGCTCGTGCGAATTCGTCCCCGGATTTCTTGTCCTATGACAATCGACGGCTTTTTCCTTCCCGCTACCTTTAAGGCTTATTCCTCCAAAGGTATGACCACCATTTTCGACGCCGCCACCCGCGAAGCCTTAATCAGCCGGATACAAGCTCTTGATCCCTTGGCAACACCTTTATGGGGTAAAATGAAGGTGTTTCACATGACCGTTCACTGTCTCATCTGGAACCGCTGGATACTGGGCGTAGACAACCCCATCTCCTATCGCCACGATCTGTTGGGCAAAATTTTCGGACGCCGGGCGCTCCGCTACTTCACCCGGGACGACCGGCCCATCGGGAAAAACATCCCCACCGGAAAGGCATTTCTCGTTAAGGAAATTCATGGTGAGCTGGCAATAAAGAAGCAACAGCTGGTAGAAACGATCAGCGGTTTCACCCATTTCAACAATCCAGCTGACCTCCACGACTTCTTTGGCAAAATGACCAAGAAGCAGATCGGCATCTTCGCCTATAAACACATGGATCATCACCTTCGGCAATTCGGGGTTTAATCCAAGACTGCAACCCCCATGGATAAACGAGCCATCGCCGAAGCCTTTTCCACCGGTAACTTCGAGCCGTGCCTGCCGTACGTAACGCAGGAAACCATCTGGAACACGCCGGGCGAACAGTACCTCACGGGGAAGGGGGAAATCGAAGCCTTCTGCCGTACGATCGCGGCCTACTTCGCCAGCGTGACCACTGACTTCCGGCAACTCGGGGTGATCGAAGACGACAGCGGAGTAGCCATCAACGGGACCGCCGAATTCATCCGCGACGGACAGCTGGTGTCCCGCGCGTCTTCCTGCGATGTCTACCGCTTCGACGAGTCCAACCGAATCATCTCCATCCATTCTTACTGCATTACGGAACGCGAGACACCGATGTCTAAAAAACAGCCCGCATGACCCGGCCCATCCATCCCTGCCTCTGGTTCGACGGGACCGCCAGTGAAGCCGCCCGTTATTACTGCTCCATCTTCCCCGACGCGCGCATCCTCTCGGAAAACCCGATGGTGGTGAACTTCGAATTGAATGGCCGGACCTTCATGGGTCTCAATGGTGGCCCGCAGTTCTCCTTCACTGAGGCCATCTCCTTCGTGATCACCTGCGCCACCCAGGACGAGATCGACTACTACTGGAGCCACCTCACCGCCAACGGCGGTCGGGAAGGGAACTGCGGTTGGCTCCAGGATAAATACGGCCTGTCATGGCAGATCGTGCCCGCGGTGCTGCCGGAACTGCTTGGCGATCCCGAGCGGGGGCCGCGCGTCATGGAGGCTTTCCGCAAGATGAAGAAGTTTGACATTGAAGCGCTGAAGAATGCTTGACGGGGTGGGTTGCGTGCTGGCAATACGATGGTTCTCTGCCGGATCGGGCATGGGGCTCTCCACTAAACTTAGCCTCGCGGAGCGCCTCGACCCTGGTTCGTATTTTCCGAGTACGCTCATAGCTCACCGGTAGCACACGAGCACCTTCCATGGTATCTCGGCGCGACCTGTCTCGACCCTGTGCCTGAGTGCCCGTAGCTTACAACCTAAAGCAAGGCTTCCTCGTCTACTTCGTGGATGAGATATGCTTTATTATTATTCCTGGTGACGCTTACGCACGGTCTCTGCGCACAAGACGATGACTGCTCCTGCCAAGCCGCATTGGAGGATACCTGGTCGGAGCTGCGTGAGCTGCCGGCCTTCCGCGACCGGTGCCGCGACGACAGCTGCGCCGATCGCTTCGCCCAACTCACTGCCCGGACGAGTCCCGAGATGTCCCGACTGGCGTGCTACCGCCTGTTGACGGAATTGGTAGCTACCCTCCTCGACGGCCACACCGCCATCTACGGCAGCGCTGCGGATACGTTGGGCGACGGAGCGCAGGAAACGGGAGCCGCCCCGAACAACGATCTTAGTACGGGCGAACGCTATTACGCCGGGCCGTACGTTCTTTCCTTGGAGCCGGCCGCCGGAACCGAAGGGATGGTGCTGCGCGTGGTCGATTCCCCCAAGCGCCGATGGCAAGCCGGAGATACCCTGGCCTACCTGGATCCGCTCGGCAACTTTCGCTATCGGTATACGGGCTATCTCCCGGGCGACGGCCGGCTGGTCACCTTCCAGGAGCAGGTGCGGAACGGCCAATTCCACCAACTGGGCCTGCGGCGCGATACGACCGAAACGATTTTCGCGCGCTATTCAGGAGAAGCTACTTACGCCTACCAGCGTGTGGCAACCCGTGTCGATTACCTCCGCCTGGGCAGCTTCAGTGGCTTCCAACCGGTGCTTGGCGAGGCGGAAGCCTTCTACGCCACGCTTTCCGATAGCCTGACCGGCGATCAACTGATCGTAGATCTCCGCGACAACACCGGCGGGGGCGTGCGCAACTCCAACATCGTCTACAAGATCTTACGACGGCACCGGCGGCATTACGACCGCATTTACGTACTGATCAACCATGGTACCACGAGCAACGCCGAGCAATTCGCGCTGCGACTGAAGCGGTGGTCGCGGGTCGTCACCGCCGGGGAAGCCACCAAAGGGGTGCTGGCGTACGAGCTGCAAGGCGAATCGGTGTCCGTCGGCTGCGACCGCTACCTACTCCGGATGGCCACCAAACGCCACCGACGGTACCTCCCCTACGAGGGCAAGGGCGTACCCGCCGAAATTGAGCTGCTACATGACCGCGACTGGGTCGAGCAGCTCCGGGAGTGGATTACGGATTAAATAGTCATTGCGGCGTGTTCTACCTTCGACCTATGAGACACCGCTGTACCCTACTCGCGTTTGCTGCCCTCGTGGCCTGCGCACCCGCCCCGCAAAACGAATCCTCCGCCCCGGCCGACCAACGCCCCAACATCGTCTTCATTCTCGCCGACGATATGGGCTACTCCGACATTGGCTGCTACGGCGGGGAGATCGCTACCCCCAACCTCGACCGGTTGGCGGCCAACGGCTCCAAGTTCCGCCATTTCTACAATGCGGCGCGCTGCTGTCCGACGCGGGCGGCGCTGCTGACCGGGCAGTATCCCCACACGGCGGGCATGGGCAAGATGGTCAGCGGCACGAATAGTGCGCCCGATCCGGGCCCGTACCAGGGCTATCTCCGCGAGGACATTCCCACCATCGCCGAACGGCTGGGGGCCGCGGGGTACCGCACGTATATGTCCGGCAAGTGGCACGTGGGCGAAGGTCCCGAACACTGGCCGCTGCACTATGGCTTCGACCGCTACTTCGGCCTCATCAGTGGTGCCAGCAGCTACTACGACCTGCGAACCGACCAGAACCGCGAGCGACAAATGGTGCTGGATTCCGCGCGCTGGTACCCGCCCGCCACCGGCTTCTACGCTACCGATGCCTACACGGATTTCGCGGTAGAGGTGCTGCAGGATCACGAGGAGAATCAGGATCAAGCCCCCTTCTTCCTTTACCTGGCTTACACCGCGCCCCACTGGCCGCTGCACGCTCCCGAAGCGACTACCCAGCTGTACGCGGGCAAGTACGCGGCTGGTTGGGATAGCCTGCGCCACGTTCGCCACGCCCGGCAGCGGGAGCTCGGCCTGATCGACGACCGCTACGAGCTGCCCCCCCTGGAGACGAGCATTCCCGACTGGGACACCGTGGGCCCCGAGATGCAGTGGGAGCGGCGCATGGAGGTCTACGCCGCCATGGTACACCGCATGGACGAAGGCATCGGCCGCCTGATCGAGCAGCTGGAGGGCAGCGACGAGCTGGACAATACGCTCCTGGTATTTCTATCCGACAACGGAGGCTGCGCCGAAGACGTCAGCAGTCGCGGTCTGCACCGGGATACCGCCACCATCGGTCTGCCCGGCAGTTACGTGGCCTACCTGAAACCCTGGAGCCAACTCAGCAACGTGCCCTTCCGCAAATTCAAGAAGTGGACCGAAGAGGGAGGCATCGCCACCCCGCTGATTGTACACTGGCCGGACGGGCCGCAGGCCGATAGCGACTGGGTCGACGCCTACGGCCACGTCATCGACCTCTACCCCACCGCCCTGGCCGCTGCGGGCATTTCAACCGAAGAAAGCGAGTTACCCGGGCTGAACCTGCTCACGACGTTGGAGGAAACATCCGCGGAGCAAAGCCGCCCCCTGTTCTGGGAGCACTACGGACACGCGGCCGTCCGGCGCGGGCGGTACAAACTCGTGCGTAACTCCCCCACCGCCCCCTGGATGCTTTTCGATATGGCCGAAGACCCTACCGAGCTGCACGATATCGCGCCCAGCCTGCCGGATACGGTGCAGGAACTGTCCCGGCGTTACGAAGTATGGGCACGACAGGTAGGGGTCTGAATCCGTCTGATCTTAATCCGCGATCCGCAGCTTAGCGGCCCAGTCGCCGTAGGACCTCGAAGCATCTTCCGGAAATTCGGACAGTTTCATT
Source organism: Lewinella sp. IMCC34191 (assembly GCF_003390935.1). Lineage (GTDB taxonomy): Bacteria > Bacteroidota > Bacteroidia > Chitinophagales > Saprospiraceae > Neolewinella. The sequence goes on from NZ_QNQZ01000002.1 coordinate 510,945, forward strand.
ACCCCGGCTCCGTCGGTCCGCACCGTCACCGGGGACTGCCAACTTCCTTCCACCGGGTTATACCACTCCAGGCGGTAGGTGGCATTCGCTTGCAGGCCGTGCACCTCCGGCACTTCCGCCCCGTGCTCGAAGTAGAGCAGCGCCAGGCTAGCCGCGGAGTCGCGCAGCATGTACGCCCAGCCATCGAGACCGTCGTAGGGGGCGTCGGACGCCTTATGCGGATGGAGATCTTCCCGTACGGGCCGTAGCTCGGCGTAGGCGTCGCCCTCCGACAGCATAAATTCCCCAAGCCCGGCCATATAATTACCCGAAGCGTACCGCAGCGCCTCCCAGAAATGGGGCCGTGCACCGGCCGGCTCTCCGGTGGTGGTGATGTCGTAGGCCGCCGTACCGTGCACGTGGCCGGCCAGTCCGCCCGACAGTACCGATCCGTACATCTGTGCCCGGGCGAAGTAGTTGTCCCGCTCCGAATCCGCCGGTGGCCGCTCGCCGCCCGGCTTATTGATCTCGTGGTCCCAGCCCGTATAGTAGGGCTCGAAGTTGATTGCCGGGTACGGCGGCTCGAGGGCGAAGATGGACTCCAGCGAATCGCTCACCCGGTGGTCCCGCGGCTTGTTGCCTACGCTCTGGATCGTCAGCCAGGGAGCCGTGTCACCGCTGCCGAATTGCTCCAACGTACTGTTGTTGATCAGGGCCGTCACGGGCTGCCCGAAGGGCGGCGGCCCGTAGGTCTCGTGGTGGTAGGTCAGCGCTTCGTTGAACTGGTCGGCGGTAAGGCTGAAGTCCTCCGGTATCCAGTCCAGGTGGATGCCGCTGAAGACCACGTTGTACGCCCCGTAGCGCGCGACCAGGTACTGAAAGTAGCGCGCGAAACTCTCGTTGAAATCGAAGTACGCCGCCCACGACGGCCCGGCATCCCGCCGCACCGTCTCCAGCAGGGAGGTGAAGCCGTGCTCTGACAGAAAGGCCATCTTTTGGTCGAGACTTTGAAAATAGGCCGGATTGATCCGGTCGAAATCGGACAATTCCTTCCGCTCCGCCGACGGCTCGAACGGCAGGTTGCCCCACTCGTCGCGCATATTCTTAGCCGTGAAGCTGCCCCAGTAGCTCATATCCCCGGAGGCATCGCGGCCCAGGGAATCGGATACGGTATAGCCGAATTTCTCCCAGGCATTGCGCAGGTACACGCCGTTCGCATCCGCGTAGGTGCTCGGGTGTACGTCCGAATCCCAGTTCGGGAAGGCGGCGATCATGCTGACCGAGTTAAAGCCCTGCCGCTTGCGGTACAGCACGGCATCCTCGAAGCCGATACCGGGGCCGGGCTGGTAGCTGCTGTCCGTCACCGCCCCGCGGAAAGGCAGCCGCCACGTACTTCCCGCAAGCCAGGTGTCGCCCAGCATGAAAAAGGGCGTGCCGTCGGCAAATTGCAGCGCGTGACCGGTGGCGTCGGGGCGCAGGTAACCGCGGCGTACCGGGTTTTCAGCTAATTCCCCTGCGGTCCAGGGCTCGGCTAGGAACGTACCGCTGTGTCCGTTCAAACCCGCATCGTCCGGCTGGTTGGATGCGGTGGTATAGGTCCACTCTCCGGGTGCCGGGGCGGTCAGCCGGATACGGAAGGTCGAATCTCCGTCCCAGAAGCCGTATACCCGTTTGGAAAAATCGGGGCCCTCCAGTTCCGCCCAGCAGGTTACCTCGGCGTAGGGGTTAGCGTAGTCTTTCGCGGCGGCAAGCTCGATCTCCACCACTTCCCAGACGTGATAAGTGCCAGTGGCGTCCTGACCGATGAGCGTCGAAGCAACAAATAAAAACAGGACAAAACAGAAGAATAGATCACGCATTATCGTCCGGCGGTTTGGCGTAGGTTGAAGTAGAGTTTCGGACCCCGATCGCCGTCGTTCGCGTAAAAGCTGGCGTTGATCAGGCCGAGGGGTTTGATGATCAGGCCCGTCGTGGTGCCGTCCAGAATACGCTGCATGACCGGCCGGGAAAGAGTGACGTGGGTCTTGCTACCTTGCCCCCCGGTGACGGGCTGATCAAAGATCATCTGCTGGTTCAGCGGCTCGGTGCCGTCGGGCAGGAGGAAATCGCCGTAGGTGACGCTATCCTGCTCCCAGTCGGGGTCGCCACCCATCACCTCGATGATGCGCACTTTCGGGAATTCTTCGCCGAGCTGGTCGCCGTAGGCCGCGCGGTAGTTACCACCCGAAGCTACGGCCTGGGTCGTGAGTTCCAGGATACCTGCCCCGTCCGCAGCTTCCCCCCGGAAGTCGTCCGGGTTCCAACGCAGGAGAGCGTACTGTCCGCGGCCGACGCTCAGCACCGGCACCTCCGCGCCGTCCTCCCGGGCCGTCCAGTTGCTGAAGTTTACTTCGGGGTATTCGGGTGCGATGACGGCATTCTGCGCTACGGGCAGCACGCGGTCGAAGGTCGCCAGATCGGGTACCGGGGGGTGATACACCAGGGGTTCCCCCTTTTCCGGACCGGCATCCGCGGCCTCGACCACGTCGGCGCGGAAGTAATCGAGTTGTACCTCGTAGGAATCCGGCCCGAAGTCCGTGGCGCAGAACTGCACGTACAGCGTATCCCCGGCACGGACGTCCAGGTCGCGGGTCAGGAAACTGATGGTATGCCAGTCGGTGGTGTCCGCGATGTCGAACTCCCGCAGGTGCTCGTGGAAGTCGGTGGTGCGGTTGGTGACCACCATGAAGTTGACCCGCCGGGGGGCGGCGCTGATCTTCACCCGGGCTTCGAGCAGCAATTCGTACGCCGGATCGCTCAGTCGTTCGAGATCGAGTTCGTCGGTGACGTCCCGTTTCAGGATGGTCCACCAAACGTTGTGGCGGTCCTGCGTAGCGTCGATAGAGATGATGCCGTGCCCGTCGCGGGCCGTGAGCGCCATGGTCGGGTCGCCGTCGCCCGTCATCAGGATGTAGTCGTCGTGGCTATCGGTAGCGAAGTCATCGAGAAACTGGGCCCCGGCAGCCGGCAGTAGCAGCCATTGAAGCAGGAACACGATAAGATTACTACGCATAAAGCAGATTTTTTAAGCGGGCGACAAAGCGGAGAGGCTCACCCACCCCCTTCAGGAACTCCGTCGATGCTCCGGGGGTTGTCATCGAGAAATTTTGCCGGCAACCCCGTCGCGGCCTAGGTTGGCCTCTCCCGCTTATTTGGGATAGGCAGATTAAGATTCACCCATGTTGAAAAGAAAAATAGTCGCGGCGCTCCTCCTGGTCCTGGCCCTGTGGTTGGGGATCGACGCCCTCGGTCACATCCGCTTCCCCGTCGGCCTGGAGGGCTACTTCCAACCGGCCTATTACCGGCAGTTCGGTCCGCTGGCGCTCTGCGTCGAGCTCTTTATCGCCGGAGGCTATCTCTTCGTCCGCCACCGGAAGGCCAACTTCGCCCTTGCGCTTTTTGGTTTCACCGTAATTTTGGAGATCGTGAAAAATCTTCTGGGGGGATACGCCGGCGGGGCACTGTTGTTTCCTTCCGTACTCATCGGCGCCGCCGGTATTGCCGCCCTGTGGATGGCCTTTTCGAACGTCTTTTCCATTGGCCGCATCTCGTTTTTGGCCGCCCTGGGGAGTTTCGTGCTCGGGACGGTGATCGAATCGTTCTTTACCAGTTTATACATTTAGTCCTTGCTGGAGGGGGAAAGGACAACGCCAACGCCGGCTGCTTCTTTTGCCGGATTTGTAGCTGCAGGATCCTCCCACCGATAGCTTGTGGTAAGTGGTCCTCCTTTCAGGCTGCAAATCTGAGGATTGATGATCTTCCGTCCACCCTACCCTGAACATGTCGCAACCGGGCGGTCAAGTCATCGGCTAGCGGTCGGGCAAAGATTGAGGGAAGTTGAAACTCTCCCTTCAGTAGCTAACCCTTTACCTGCGCTCCGCCGCCCAAAATCCGAAGACCTAGCGTTCCGCCAGCTTCAGCGCTTCCAAGAGTCGCCCGGCGTTGCGCCGGTTGCTGTATTCACCGTCCAGGATGGCCTCCCGGCGCTGGATATCCGACGCCGTGAAGGGACGCGTCATCAGTTCTTCGGTAGCGGCGTAGAAGTCCCCGTCGGCCAGCGTAACGTAGTCCTCCAGGTGGGTACCGGCGACCATGGCTTGGTTAGCCAGACAGAAGCGGCCGTTGCAGAGGGATTCGAGCAGCTTGAGTTTGATGCCGGTGGTCTGGAAGGTGGGCAGTAGAATGACGTGGGCGTTCTGTATCCACTCCTGCATGCTCACCGCGGAGGGATTGGCTACGACCTGGATGTTGGGGGACGCCTTGACCCACGCCCGTAGCTCCGGGGTAGGCTCCTTTCCGGCCAGAACGAGCTTGATATCCCGGCCCTGAAAAGCGCGGATCAGGTACTCCGCCGCTTCGACGTTCTCGGAAACGGAGAGGTTACCGTGGTAGAGGGCGTAGGTGCCGCTGCCCTCCTGGATGTTGAGCCGTTCGTTGGCGTGGAAGGGAGGCAGCCAGAACGTAGCCGGGAAGTCCGGCTGCAAATAGGCCGTATCCGGCGGGGAAATGGCCGCGATCGGGGTCGCCGAAGGCAGCCGGTGCAGGGCCTGTTTCAACTGGTAGGCTTCCTTGACGAAGTAAGCCCGTTTAACCTGACTGCGTTCCCGTTTCGCCAGGGCCCGGTAGTAATCGTGCTCGATGTTATGCATTCGCAATACACAAATCCGGTTGCCGAGCTGCCGGGCGATCAGCGGGTAGGCCGTGTGCAGGCCCTCGAACAGTACCGGGTGATTGTCGGCCTCGAGATCGGTCAGCAGTTGCCGGCTTCGGCGGGAGCGGATGATGTAGGGTAAGCGGGACACATTGCTTCGCCAGCCCGTACGGCGCGGATAGTAGTCGACGCGGTGGCAGTAGGTCTGCAGGGCCGGCGCCTTACCGCGGCCGTATTCGTAGCAATGGAGGTGAATCTTAACGCCCCGCGCGTGCAAGGCCCTGACCTTGTAAAAGATATCCATGGCTCCGCCGTAGTCGGGCGGGTAGGGTACGTCCAGGCTGACAACGTGGAGGTGGGTGTCGGTCATTGGAAACCAACATACCAAAATTTTGGGGAAGCGCGAACGGATACTGGCGTGGGCGCCCTCCCGTCTACTTCGTCTCCCAGCTGAGGGCCGACTGTCTGGCCCCCTGCCCGAAGTTCACGCTGTCTTCCCCGGACCGACCTTCCTTCGATCGCAGGCGAATATTATCCGACAGCGGACCGAGTACCCGAACCCACTGCTCGCCTTCCCCGGCAAAGTCGATTGCTTCCACCTCCGCATCCTTCGAATTGTAGAAGGTGAAGGCGGGGCCTTCGGCCTGGTGGATGCGAATGTTTTTGAAGCGCATCCCGTCGCCATCAATAATGGTGATGCCCTTACGGGTCTCGAAAGAGGCATCCTCGAGGGTGACGTTCTGTAGGTTCATCTCGGGCAGCCCCTGAAACTGCGCGGCGGTTTCCGACTGCGTGACGCGGATATCGCGCAGGTGGATGTTGCGGAAGGAGGGGGTCTCCTCCGTGACCGGCATCAGGGTCTCGTCGCGGGCTTCCGTTTCGGCCGACTGGGTCTCCTCCAGGATGGGCGAATTGCCGCCGTAAAAGAGATTAAAGCGGATCGCCTCGGTGGGGATGCGGACCATATCGATGTCGTTGATCCAGATGTTCTCCACTACCCCGCCCCGGCCGCGGGTGCTCTTGAAGCGCAGGCCTACGTCGGTACCGATGAAGGTGCAGTGGGCCACCTTTACGTTCTTCACGCCGCCGGACATCTCGCTGCCCACCACGAAGCCACCGTGGCCGTGGTAAACGGTGTTGTGCGATACGATCACGTTCTCGGTGGCCATGCCGCGCTTCCGTCCGTCCTCGTCCTTGCCGGACTTGAAGCAGATGGCGTCGTCGCCCACGTCGAAGGTATTCTGGTAGATGAGTACGTTCTTGCAGGATTCCAGGTCCAGCCCGTCGCCGTTTTGCGAGTACCAGGGGTTGCGGACCTCCAAATTGCGGATGATCACGTTCTCGCACATGAGCGGGTGAATATTCCAGGCCGGCGAGTTCTGAAAGGTGGGGCCGTCGAACAGCACGTTCCTGCAGTTGACCAGGCTCACCATAACCGGGCGCAGGTAATCCTTTACCCGCATAAATTCTTCTTTGGTGCTGAGATTGGGTACGTTGAAGTTGACGTCGCTGTCGGCCCGCTTGTACTCCTCCGAAGGATACCAGATCTTGCCGTCGTCGCGTAGCGCGCCGCCCGAAGCGACCAGCTTTTTCCACCGCGGCGGTGGCATTTTGTCTTTCTTCACGGGCCGCCAGGCATCCCCGGAGCCGTCGAAGACGCCGCGGCCGGTGAGGGCTACGTTCTGCAGGTCGCGCCCATTGATGGGAGATGTGTTGCGGTAGGTTTCCAGGCCCTCAAAGCTGGTGGCCACCAGGGGGTAGAGATCCTTATCCTCGCTGAAGATGACCAGGGCGCCCTCGTCGGTATGCAGGCGAATGTTGCTGCGCAGCGTGATCGGGCCGGTAAGCCACATTCCCCGCGGAATACGTACGGTACCCCCGCCCCGTTCGGCAACGGTAGCTATGGCTTCCTCGATCGACTCGGTATTGAGGGTGGTACCGTCCCCTACGGCGCCGAAGTCCGTGATGATTACCTCACGGTCGGGGAAAGTGGGTTCCGTTACCCTCGGCATGTCAAAGGGGAGGTCGGCGTAGAGTTCGTCGACGGTGATGTCCTGAGCGGATAAGGGCTGCAGGCAAGCCAGAAGCAGCAAGGTGATAGCCGGGAGGTGGAGCGCTAATTTATTCATAGGATTTTGCAGGATTGACTTCATGCATCAAGGTCGGCATACGGCATCGCCCCCTACGTGCCGTAATCAACTTACCCTATACCCAATTTCACATTTGAAGATCCGGCCCGTTCAGGATTGCTGCGAACCGTCGCCGGAAGGATTAAAATGGGGCGAGCGGTGACAATCAAGCCAAATAAGGGAAGCGAAATTAAATCGACCTAACAACTTGCACACGTCTTCTCACAATCGTATTTTTAAAATCTCTCCTGAAAACTAAGCAGCTTCCAATGAAGAACCAGTACGTTCCCTTGGTTCCCTACCTTGATGATAGGGGAATCCGAGTTTCTCAGCTAGTCAGTCTGGATAACTTCCTTTCTTCCTTTCACGTCAGGCAAATTCGGTCGCTGCTGACGGCGATGGGCCTGGAGGACCACCCGAAGGTCTGGAGACGCATCAGCCAGCATACGGAACTCTTTGATCTTTCGACCAACTTCGTTATGGACAGCGGTTTACCCACGGAGCGAAAACTGCTGAATACCAAGCTTGTGGTTCGTGATTTACCCGTTAACGGGACAACGACCGCGATGTACTGCGTGGCTGTCGGGTATATTATTTTGCCCGAAGTTCCACTGGTCAACATCTCTAAGGATGAGGCCGCGGAGTGGGCTACGGTGAGCAGCCCGATGCAGGCGCAGAACGGATCAGATTGCGGACTTGCAGGCAAGCGGTAGCCGCCGGTGTCGCGCGGGGATCCGACGCCTAGCATGAATCGCCTAGAGCGCCGTCGTCAGTTCGCCACTCCCAAAAATCCGCCCGCTTCCGTCCGTTTGCGCCGTGCCAGGTTCATCTTCTCCGGCGTGGTCAGATACTCGCGCACCCCGAAGCTCACCGAGAAGATGATCAACTGGTAAAACAGGATGCCGTAGTTCGACTCCCCGAAAATGCCAAACTCCGTCAGGCTGTTAATGGTGATCGGGATCAGGATCCCGATCATCATCAGCTTCTTCTCCTTGGTGGCACTCATGATGGCCCGCATGGTAAACACCATCTGGTAGATCACCACGGTCATACCCACGAAGCCCAGGTTCATCAGCACCTGCATGAAGGTGTTGTGGGTCATCTTACCCGGGTAAGTGTGGGTCGACTGGAAGTACTCTTTATAGTCGATGCGCATGAAGCCGAAACCCAGGAGCGGCTCCCGGGGTAAGCCCTCCGCGATCAGGGCCGTCCAGAAGGGGAGGCGACCCGTCATGCTCATAATTTCCTCGAGGCGTTCGGTGTCGCCATCCTTGAGCACCACCTTCCAGATGGCGACCGGGGAAACGACCAGCATCCCGGCAATGATGAGGGCTTTGATCTGCTGCCGCTCCGACTGCATCACGTGGAAGAAGATGATCAACAGGGCACCGATCAGGGAAGAGCGGGAACCGGTAGCGTACAGGCAGTAAAAGAGGATGAGGAGCTGAAAGGTCGTCCACTTCGGCCGGTGGGCGTCGTAGTAGTTGAAGATGAGGCAGGCCACCCCCACCCCGGCCAGCATGCCGAGTTCGTTGGGGTTCATGATGTAGCCGCCCAGCCGGGCTTCTTCCCCGCCGTGGGTCAGGCGGATAAAGGTGTCCGGATCGACCCACATGCCGATCACGAAGATGAGCACCAGGTAGTAGACCGTATTCCCCAGCAGCTGGAACAGCCGGATCCGGTGTCCCGGAAAGTACTGGTCGAGCATGCTGATCGTCTTGATAAAGTACAGGCAGAAGAAAAAGCTCTGCGTGGTCATGAACCACTGCAGGGCGCTCACGCCCACGTTGGTCGTCCAGAGGAAGGAAGCAAAACCGAGAAAGAGGTAAATGCCGTAAAACGCCGCGACGAAAACGTTATCCCAGGTCATCGACCCCGGCACCCCGTAGTCGCGTACCCGGCGGTAGAGATAAATGGCGCCAAACAGTACGCCGTTGCGGCCGACCAATTTGATCCCCCGCGTGATAATGACATTCTCACTCCACGTGAAAAAACAGGCCACCATCAGGAACAGCAGTACGAAGAGCCACCGCTCGGTGCTCTTCAGAAATTCCTGGTGCTTGGCCGGGTCCAGGGTCACGCGTACAGCTTATTGAAGCGAACGACCACCTCCGGCCAGCTGAAGGCCGTAGCCACCATGCGGGAGGCATTGCCGCCCAGTTCGCTGAGCGTACCGCCACCCAGGGCGCGACATTCGCTCATGGCCGTAGCCAGGGCACGGTCGTCTTCGTTGGGCACCACCCGCCCGGCCCCGTACTCGCGTACGTAGTCGCCGATGTTGGTGGCTTCGGTCACGATGCAGGGCACGCCGAAGGCCGCCGCTTCGAGCACCGCGCTGGGCATGCCCTCATTGCGGCTCGGGTGCAGGAAGACGCGCATCCGCCGCAGCAGGGCGTCCTTCTCTTCCCCGTAGCGGGAGCCGTGCAGCACTACGCGATCTTCGATCCCCAGCGCGGCTATTTTTTCTTCTACCGCCGGGCGACCTTCCCCGTCGCCGACGATCCAGAGTACGGCGTCTTCGTCCGTCCGGATGTGCGACGCGAAGGCATCGAGCATCAGGTCGAGCCCCTTAGTGTAGTAGTCCAGCCGGCCGACGAAGCCAAAGACGAAGCCGTCCTCGGCCCGGGCCTCCGCGCGCTGGGTGCCGGCCACGTCCATCCCGTAGGGCAGCAGGACCGTCTTATCCGTTCGGTAGATCGTTTGCAGGCCGTCCACCTCGCTGGCCCCGATGCAGTGGATCGCGGCGGCGTTGCGCAGTAGTGACCGCTCGAACAGCGGAAAGTAGACTTTCTTTTTCCAGCGCCCCTTCTCCATCGCCCGGGTATTGTACGCTCCGTGCGGCGTGATCACGTACCGCAATCCGGCCCGGTGCAGGGCGCCGGCCGCACGGGAGAATAAGGGTACCCAGCCGCCGTGAATGTGGAAGACCGTCCCATCCCGGTCGACTTCGGATAGGGCGGCTACGAAGGCCGGGTCCAGCGCGAAGGGATTACGGTCCTCACGGAACAGTACCGTCCGGAAGTTCCGTTCCCCGTAGTCCGCCTCCGGCGTCTTGGTGAAGCCCCAGACGCTGACGTTCAGCCCCGCCGCGGTCTGCCGGGTGGCCAGTTGGTAGACCACCTTGTTGACGCCGTTCATGCGGGCCGGATTGGCCTTGCCCATTACCAGGTGTATAATTTCCATAGCTGGAACCGTTTTTTCTGCAGCACGACCAGCCAGGTCGCTTGCAGGATGAGTTGATTGATGACAAGCCCGGCCACCGCCCCCGACACCCCGAAGGTGCCCAGCAGGTAGCGGTAGCTAATGAGGCTGAAGAGGAAGCTGGCCAGGTAGGCCGTGAAGTACGAGCGGTTCAGCTCGGTGACGCGGATCAGCAGGCGGACCGGGTAGGCAACGATGATGACCACGTAAAGCAGCACCATTCCGCGCAGCACGAAAGCGTAGGGAGCAAAGGCGGCATCCCCCACCAGCACGATGACCTCGCGGGCGAAGACGAACAGTACGCCCAGGCCCGCCAGCATGGCCAGTTGGTACAAACCCAGCTGGCGCTGCGCCGAGCGGTAGTAGTGCTCCACCGATACCCGATAAGCTTCGCTCAGTCGCGGGAGAACATAGTTTTCCAGGGTTTGCAGCACGATGTTGATGACGCCCAGCAGGGTTTGCACGAAACGCAGCACCCCCAGCGCCTCGACGCCGATGAGTAAGCCCGAGGTCATCACGTACAGGTTGCTCGATAGCCACTGCACCACCGCCGCGTACAGCAGCCACTGCCCCTCTAGCAGGTGGATCCGTAGGTAGCGCTTCACGAAGGCGAGCTCCGGTATGCGGCATCCCCTCAGATAAATGATCCCCCCGAGCAATAGACCGGGCACGAAGGCCGCCCCTAAAACCAGGAGATAGTGCACCAGCTCATGCACCCCGGAGTAGGCTCCGTAGGCCAGGCCGGCGGCCACGCCCAGCAGGTAGGTGCCGGTCATACCGACCACGATCTCCGTTTGCCCCCGCGCCAGAAAGTACTTGCGCAGGAAATCACTCAGCAGAAAGGCCACGGTGTAAGCGGCGAAGGCCGGCAGCAAGGATTGGTACTCGGCCATCCATCCGGGGCCGGCCGCATACAGCAGTAGGGGTGCCGCGGTGAACAGCACTACCAACGGCAGCAGCAACGCGAGTAATACCGACCGGTAATCAGCATTCCGGGGCTCGGCGGCCACGTGCACCTGTAGTGGCTGCACCACCAGCGACTGTACCACGGCCAGCAGCAGGTATACCACGATCACCAGGGAGGCGAACAGCCCGTACTGCTCCAGGGGAAGCAGTTTCACCAGCGCGATATTGACCAGAAAACCGGTGCCGCTGAACATCCCTTGCTCCGCGATCAGTTGGAGCTGTTTCGGAATGCGGGCTATCATTTGCGCCAATTTTTGACGTACGCGATCGTCTTACGGATCATCCAGATGCCTTCGTGGAGCAGGGAGGGACTGTACTTATCGTTATTGACCACGAGGCGGAGGTTTTCGATCTCGTGCTTCGCCCGCAGCAGGTTGAGCTCGCCGATGCTGCTGAGGCGGGTCTTGCGGGTGTCCACTACGCAGAGGTTCTGGTCGGCCAGCCCCATGAAGAGCAGCGACTTGGCGTTGTCGCGCAGGTTGAAGTTATCCACGAGTACGAGGTCGTAGTCCGTACAGAGTTGCCGGTACCAGGACAGCAGTTCGGCGAAGGTGAGCCGAGATACATCGTCTTCCGACACCACCCGCAGATGCTCCCCGGGCAGCCGGAAAGTATGCCCCTCATCGAAGGTGAGCACGCAGAAGTTCCGGCCCTCCCGCAAGAAGACCTCCCCGAGTTGCTGCAACTGGTAGCGCACCCCGTGGTTGCGGTGGAAGGCCGTGTAAACCAGCGAACTGTTCGGCGCCAGCAAGCCCTTCATATCCAGTTTGAAGACTTCGTTCTTGAAGTAGGCCGCGGCCGCTTCGTCGTTCTTCAGGTGGGGCGTGGTGTAGAGGATCGGGATGTCCGTATTCTTCTCCACCGAGGAGGTATCGTTCACCCGCGCCTTGCTGGCGTTGACCAGGAAGATGAAGATCACCGCACCGAACATGCCCAGCAGCGAGGATACGATGATGATGATCGGCCGGTTCGGCGAGACGGGTTTTTCCGGCGTGTCCGCCTCCTGGATGATGCGGTGGAAAGAGTGCTTGGCCGCCTTGGCGATTTCGGCCTCGATCCGCTTCTCGTTCAGAAAGATGTACGACTTCTGCTGCAGCCCGAACTCCCGGTCCATGGTAGTCAGCACGCGCTCGCGCTCGGGCAGGCCCTCAAAGGCGCGTTCTGCCTGTTCGATGTCCGCCGTCAGTTTGTCGTACTTCGTTTCCAGATTACGGCGGGTGTTGCCGATACTCTCCACGAAGTAGTCGACGTAAAAGTCGATCTTCTCCTCCACGGTCCGCACCAGTTCGTGGTCCTTGCGGTACACCAGCAGCAGGTCCTGGCGCTCGGCCTGCAGGGTTTTGATGTTCTTGACCATTTCGGTCGACAACAGGTCGGTGAAGGCCTCGAAGTTGGGGGCCAGCTCCAGGAAGTTATCCTTGCCCTGTTGGATGTAATCGTTGAGTTCGTTGATGGCCTCCAGCGACATCCGAACATTGGTTTGCTGGATGCGCATCTGGGAAATCTTACGCAGGTCGGTTTCCGTCTGCATTCGGATATTGACGATCTCGTTCCGGTCCCGGTAGCCCTGTATCTCCCGTTCCGTTTGCTCCAATTCGTTGTAAACCTTCTCGATCTGCTGATCCAGGAAATCCGCCGTGATATCGGCGACCCGGAATTTGTCCTCAATGTAGTCGTCGATGTAGGTACGCGCCAGCTCGTTGGTCAGCATGGCTGCCTTCTCGGGAATGTTATCCTTGTAGATGATCCGGATGATCGCCACGTCCTTATCCACCGCTACGACGTCCAGTGCTCCGGCCACCTGCCCGGCCAGGCGATCCATGGAATATTTGTGCAGTTTGTAAACGCCGCACAGCGCCAGGTCGGGTCGCTTCGCGAGCAGCTCCGTGTTGTGGACCAGGTAGATACTGGCGGCGGAGCGCAGGTGTAAAGTATCCCCAAATAACCCGTTGAACACCTCCGTCGTCCCCGGCAACTGTACCGTATAGTGCACGGTATCCGCAACCTGGATGACCCAGTCGCGGTCGTAGTAATCCGGGTCGTGAATGGTGACCCGGTGCAGGAAGGGTTTGTCCGTATACAGCTCGGAGGTCTTGACCTTCCCCACGCGGCTCAGTTCCTCATCGAAGTCGAGCTTCTCCAGCGTCTGGCGGACGAGGATCTGCGACTTCAGCACCTCGATCTCCATGGCGATCTTGCCGGTACTGGCGAATACGTCGAAGTCTTTGAAGAGGTTATTTCCCGTGACCCCCTGATCGAGATCGGCCAGTTTGATCTTGGTCGTACTCTCATACATCGGCGTGGTGTACGACAGGTACTTCTTGGCCACCAATAGCCCCGCCACCATCGCGACCACGATGATGGGAAGTCCCCGGATGTAGGGGCGGAGTATGCTGAGTTGCTCCTGCATATGCTTAGCCTCCGAATGCGCCCAGGAAGATGGCCGAAGCCGTCATCGCGGAGGTGAAGGGGATGATGACCGACACCCGCCGGTCGAATTCTTTATACCCGCGCGACGGCGCAATCACGATATCGCCCGGATACACCGGCAGGTTTTTGTAGCGGTAGTCGCCCTTCGCGGTGAGGTCGACGGTGATAATGTGGGTGTCCTCCCCCCGTTGCCGGAATATCTTGATGCAGGATTTATTCGCGTAGGCATCGAAGCCCCCCGCGCGGGCTACCAGGTCCAGCAGGTAGTTCTTCTCCTTATCTATTTTAACCACTGCCGGGGCCTTGAATTCGCCCATCAGGGTGATCTCCCGGTTCAGCACCTTAATATCGACGATGGGATTGAGCAGCAGCGTGCTCACCGAGTCCTTGATGCGTCGCTTGAGCTCCAGGATGGTCATATTCTCCACCTCCATATTGCCGAAGCGCGGCACCTCAATGGCGCCCTCGGGGTCTACCATGAGCCACTTCCCGTATACCTCATTGGAGTTGTAGATACCGTAGGTGGAGCCTACGCTCAGGTCGTCGTGCCCCCATACACTGATGCTGATCTTGTCGTCCTTCCGTATCGTGTACTGGTAGTCGGGATCGTACAGCAGCAGGCTGTACGCAGCGGCTACGGGATGCTCGTCCTTGTCCGCAGCGTGCACGAATAGGTTCTGGGTCTTGCAACCGGCCAGTAAACAAAGCGACAACGAAAGGATAAGTAGGGGAAGGTGTTTCACGGGGATTATTAGGCGGGAAGCTGTTTATCCGTTAGGCATCAGTTTACCGAGCAGCGATTTGGAGCGGCGCGACATCATCTCCCGTAGCCGCGCCAGGCGGTAGAGGGTGTGCTCGATGCGCTGGACTTCCGTGTCGCCCTTGATGATGTAGTCGAAGGCACCGTACTTCAGGGCGTCGAGGGCCGTAGCCATATCCTCCTGTCCGGACACCATGATGACCGAGGCATCCGGGTCGTAGCGCTTGATCTTCTTCAGGACTTCGAAGCCGGTCAGCTGCGACATGTCATGGTCGAGCAGGACGATCGCCGGATTGAGGTGGAGGTTATTCAGGCAGTCTACGCCGCTGTGGAAAAGGTGGGTGTCGCTGAATCCCAGATTGTGCAGGTGCTTCTGGTAGAGCGAGCAGGTAAAGGGATCGTCGTCGACGATGAAAACGGTTGAGTTAAGCAGGCTATCCATGGGGTGTTTTTTGCCGTTCACATAAGCGAAATCGGTGCCATTTTTTCAATATGCTGATTATCAGCTACTTAGTATTAATCCTTTCCTAAATCTGGTTTCCTAAATGGAAGCTCTCCAGATTTTGGAATAAACTCAGGCCTGTGCCAGGGAGTCGCTGAAGTCGACGCGAATGACGTCGATCACGCGATTGAGCGTTTCGGTCAGTTGCGCTACCTTTTCGGTAAGCACCGCGTGTTCGGGCGCTTCCGATTTGGCGTACAGTTCGATGTCCTTGGCTACGCCCTGCAGGCTTTCGATGCCCATGCTTTCGATACTGGGTTTGATCCGGTGGGCCGTTTTGGCGACGCATTCGTAATCCCGATCGGTCATAGCCTCCCGAATCTCCTCCAGGGCCGGCGGGGTCTGGTCGACAAAAATGCCGACCATACTCCGCACGAAGTCTTCGTCGCCCCGGCTCAATTCGCGCAACTTGGTCAGGTCGTAACCGGGCTTCTCGTTGTCCACTTCCGGCAGCTCTTCATCGCAGCTCGGACAAACGTAGCGGACCAGCGTGTCGAACAGGGCTTTCTCCTCGAAGGGCTTCGTGACGTAGTCGTTCATACCGATACTGAGGTAGAGATCGATATCTTTCTTAAAGGCGTTAGCGGTGACCGCGATGATGGGGACGTCCAGTCGGTGGCGCTCGCGGATGATCTTCGTTGTTTCTACGCCATCCAGCTCCGGCATCTGAATGTCCATCAGGATCACGTCGTAGCGGTTCGTCCGCAGCCGTTCGAGGGCGATCGCTCCGTTTTCCGCCTCGTCTACGGTACAGCCGAAGTGGGTCAAGCTTTTGGTAGCGATAAAGCGGTTCATCATATTATCCTCCACGAGGAGCACGTGTACGCCCCGTAGCAGGTGTTCGTTCTCGATGGTCGGTCCGGTGAGCATGTCGATGTTGCCCTTGGTCAGGCGCAGTTCGATGTAGAAGGTGGTTCCCCTACCCTTCTTGCTTTCCACGCTGATCGTTCCGCCCATCATTTCCACGATCTGCTTCGTGATGGACATCCCGAGACCGGTCCCGCCAAAGCGGCGCGAGGTGGACTTCTCCGCCTGGCTAAACTTCGAAAAGAGTTGTTTCATGTAGGCCTCATCCATCCCGATCCCCGTATCGGTGATCTCGATCCGGATCAGCTGACCGTCCCGGTCGTCGCTCAGGGCGGTGGCCCGCAGGTGAACGCCGCCTTCGAGGGTGAACTTGATGGCATTGTCCAGCAAATTGATCAGGACCTGCCGCAGCCGGGAGCTATCACCATTGTGGGCCTGCCAGATACGATCGTCGAGGTTGAAGTCGAGGTTGATCCCCTTCTTCTTTGCTTTCCCGTCGAGGATGCTACGGATATTGGCGATCAGGGCATCCAGGCTAAAATCGTGATCATCCAGCTCCAGTTCGCCGGCTTCGATCTTGGACAGGTCCAGAATGTCGTTCACGATGGAGAGCAGGTGGCGAGCCGCGGTATCGGTGTGGCTGAGGTAGGTGTGCTGTTTTGGCGATAGGTCTTCCCGCGACAGTTCCCGGATCATGCCGATGATGGCGTTCAGCGGCGTGCGGATCTCGTGGCTCATATTGGCCAGAAAGGCCTCCTTGGCGATGGAACCCTCTTCGGCGCGGGTCTTCGCCACGGCCAGTTCGGACTCCAGCATCTTCTGATCCGTAATATCGAGGAAGATGCCGATCGCGCCGACTAGTTCGCCGGAAGCCTTATAGTTGGGAGCCGTGGAAACGAACCACCAGCGCATTTCTCCCGCTTTATTCTTAACGCCGAGTTCGTACCCGTCGGCGGAGGTGCCGAAGCTGAGGGGGGCAGGCAGGAAAGCATCCGTGTCCTGGCCCAGCAACTCCTCCTCGCTGAAGCCGGATATATCGCAGAAGCACTGGTTGGCGAAGAGTACGGTCCGGTCCTTATCGACCTCCAGGAGCCCCAGGTTCATATTCGCGATGATGTTGCGGAACTTCTCTTCCTGGGAGCGCAGGCGGTTCTCGGCGGCTTTCCGGACCGAGATGTCCTTGATGAATCCGCAGAAGTATTGTTTCCCGTGCTGCTGGTAATTGACCACGATCAACTCAATGGGAAACTCCTTGCCCGCCTTGTTGCAGGCGGTCAGTTCCAGCACCTGGTTCATCACGTGGCTGACCTTGGTAGTGAGGTAGCGACGCATGCCGTTGCTGTGTGCCTCCCGAAGGTGGGCCGGAATGAACAGGTCACTCATCTGCTGACCGCGGGCTTCCTCCTGGGTCCAGCCGAAGAGCCGTTCCGCCTGAGGGTTCCAGAACTCCACGGCGCCCCGGTCGTTGGAGATCACGATGGCGTCGAGGGATGAATTCAGTACGAGCCGGTTGCGTTCCTCGCTTTCCCGCAGCACCTGCTGGTAACGCAATTTTTCCGTTACATCCGTATACTCCCAGAGGTGCCCCTTGTACAGGCCGTCGATCCAGATGGGCACGTAGTCCCTTTCCAGGATTTTACCATCCGCGGTCTCTAATACTTCGTTATATACCGCCACCTTGTTTTCCAGCAGGGTATCGATTCCACTGACAAAGCCTTCCGGATCCTTGAATAGGGCCTTGGATTGTTCGGCCGAGGAAGAGCAGTCCATTCCGATCAGATCGTCCGCGGCCACCGGAACGTGGAACAGCGAGCAGAAGGTATCGTTGGTGAATAGGATCTGCCGGTCCTCGTTCTCGACGAGTACGCCCGACTGCATATTGGTCAGCAGGGTCTTGAACAACTGAATATTGCGGGTCAGGTTTTCTTCCGTGACCTTGTTGCGGCTCACCTGATCCTTGATCCTTTCCGATAGCGCGACCAGGTTATCCTTTTGGTCATGCTCGTTATCCGGGCCGATCAGTTTGCTGACGGTCTGGTTTAGCTGCTCCAGTGTTTTGAGCCGCTGCCGGGCCAGGTTATCGAGTTGGTCATTTACCTCCTCGAATTCCATTTCACTCAGGCGAAATGCATTCTCGCGCAGTTCGCGGTCGTGATCGCAGGCTTCGTACGAGCTGTGAATACTCTTCAAAAATTTAGCCATCCGCTCGTCCTGCTGGTAGTCGGCGGGCAAAAATTTGTCGATCTGCTTTTGTAGTAACTTGTGGTACATGGGTGGTAGGCGAGAATAGTAAACTAAGGCAGTTCTTCGAGGCAGGTGATGGTCATGGTCTGGTTGTAGAGGACAGCTTCCTTACCCTCGGCCAGCGGTGCGATCTCTCCGTAGGAGTAGTATCCGGCCAGTGTAGTAGCGGGACCGAAAACATCGCGTACCGCTTCAATCTCTTCATCAACGCGGTCACCCAGCACAATCTTGCGGCCGACACAGCTGATCAGCAGCGCCACCTGGGGTTGGATACCATTGGATTGGCGTAAAGAACGTTCGGCGGCCGTTCCGGCGGCGTCGGTCAGCCGGTCCGTATTGGCCATCATAAAGCGGACGCGGCTGCCCTCCGGAATATCTCCGGCAAAGGTCATGCTCTGCTTCTCTTCGTCGACGCCCAGGATCGTGCGCACGAGGTGGCGGCCGTCCGCCAGTTGTATGGACAGGGGAAAGCGAAGGGCGGAACCGGGAAGACCGTCGGCGTGCTTACCGAGATATCGCTTGTAGGTGGCCAGGGCGTTTTTCCCGTCCATCTCGAATAGCTCGTTTCCCGTTGCCCGGGTCACCTGCCGCTCGAGGCCGAAGGGTTGCCATCCGCCGGCGCTACCGTGGGCTACCCGCAGCTTTTCCCCGTACAAACCGATGGCGACAATGCGACCCCGCCGGGGGGTATCGTTCAGCCCGACAAGCGTGTAATCGAAGTGAACGCCGTCGCCCGCCAGCCCGCCGGTGATGGGTATGCCGGCCGGAATAACCGAACGTATTCCCTTCGTTAGTTCGCTGCCGTTCACGGAGCTTCCGTCGGAAAGCACGAATACCAACCGCAGGTCGCCCGTGGGCAGATCCGCTACCAGCGACTGGCCGGCCGCGTGGCTGTCCTCATAATCCTGGGTGTCCACGCTGCGGTGCAGCACCTGCGTATGATCGAACGAAAAGGCCAGTATGGAAAGGCTATCGTCTGCCACGGTCGTATCGAATATTTCGCCGGCCGACGAGCACAACGCGACCGTTGCGTTCGGATAGCTTTTACTGAGGTGCCCCTGGAAGTTATCCCCTTCGAGCAGCGCTTTACTTCCAAAGCCCAGGACAAGGTTTACCGACTGGTCCACAGTAGCCGGGAGTTCTTCCCGCGATCGAATATGAAATTGATGGTGCTGCATGATCAGATGACAGAAACTTCTCCACTTTTTAGCATGCCGTAAATGGTCGACTTACCGACCTTGAGTTTTTCAGCTACCCGGCCGACGTTAGAATCGTAGGTATTCAGGTAGTGCTGTACGATTTCCCGGGTGTATTCCCGCAGGCTTTTTTCGCCGTAGTCGATCACCGAGGGGCCGGTCAGCCCGGAAAACTTCAGGTGCTCCACCTTAATTTGTCCGGTATCACTAAGCACGCAGGCCAGGTCGATGACGGCCTTCAGCTCGCGGACGTTACCGGGGAAGGCATGTCGTAGCAGCCGGTCCTTCGCGTCCGCGGTAAGGGTTATCCGTTCTACCCGGTTTTCCCGGGCGTACAGGTCGAGGAAATGATCGGCCAGCAGGAGAATATCCTCACCCCGCTTCCGTAGCGGCGGCAGGCAAACCGGCAGGCCGATGATGCGGTAATACAGGTCCTCACGGAATTTACCCTCCCGTACCCGGGTTTCCAGGTCACGGTGGGTAGCCGTCAGCAGGCGGGCGCGAAACTTGATGGGTTCGGTGCCGCCTACCCGGCAAAACTCCCGCTCCTGCAGGGCACGTAATAGCTTGGATTGGAGGTTCATGTCCATTTCGGCGATCTCGTCCAGGAAGAGCGTACCCTCGCGGGCGGCTTCGAAAAGACCGATCTTGCGGGCGGAAGCACCCGTAAAGGCACCTTTTTCGTGACCGAAGAGTTCGCTTTCCAGCAGCTCCGCCGGGATGCCGGCCGTGTTGATCGCCACGAAGGGCTGATCGGGCTGTGCTCCGCTGTAATGGATGGCTTTGGCCACCACCTCTTTTCCGGTCCCGGTTTCTCCGGTGATGCTGACGTTGATCCGCGAGCGGGCCGCCTTGCGCACCACCGTGTATACCTCCTGCATGGGGGCACTGCTGCCGATGATGGAGGTAAAGTGATATTTTTCTCCGAGCTGCTCGCGCAGATCGGCTACCTCCCGCTTGAGGTTGCTGGCCTCGCGGATATTGCGAATCGACCGCGCCAGTAATTCTTTCGTGTTGTCGTTCTTTACCAGGTAATCGTGGGCCCCGCGCTTGAGCAGGCTGACCGCGGTGTCGACGTCTTCCTGGCCGCTGGTGACGATAATCGCCGTGCCCGTTTCTCTCGCGCGAATGCGGTCGAATAGCTCGTCTCCGTCCATATCGGGCAGTCCGTAATCTATACTGATCACATCGGGCTTCCGGTACAATTCCTCCAGGCAGGCCTCAGCGGTGGTAAACAGTTCGACGGTATAGTCGGCCGCTGCGCTCAGGTGGTGCTGTAGCAGCCTCCCGTAGAATGGATCGTCCTCGACAATGAATACGGTGAACACGGTTTCAGGGATTAGTTAGGGATGCGCCGATAGCCGTAGCGTACATCCGGGGTTGGTGCGCTATAAAAAGCTACACCGGTCCGTAAGCGATGTTAAAACGATAAAAACGAGCAATCTATTTTCCAGCGGGCTATTTGCCCGAGGCGGCGGCCGATTTTCTCCGCTCCAAGATGCGCAGCTCCTCCCGTTGCTGGTGCATCGTCCGCTGCATCTGCAGCAGAGCGAAAAGGCCGAACAGGCACACCAGTATCGTGGCTACGCCACCCCACATCCCCATTGCGTAGGAAGCCACCATAGCGAGCAAAAACACGACGAAGACAATCTTCAGGATCCAATTGCGGACCAGCCGGTGGGTCGGATCGATCTGCATCAGGATATGGTGGATGTGGGAGTTGTCGGCGTAGAGGGGAGACTTACCCGCCGCCATGCGCTCGGCGAACACTCGTAACTCATCGAGGATCGGTAGTGCCAGAACGGCACAGGTACCGATGAGCCAAAAAGGAGCCTGCACATCCGCGCTGCCCCGTTCCAGCAGACTGATGCTCGCCCCGGCAAGGAGGAAGCCCAGGAACAGGCTCCCCCCGTCGCCCATGAAAATTTTGTTGATGCTGGAGGTGTTGTACTTCAGGAACGCCAACACGGCGGCCAGCGAAAGCGCGCAGAGCAGGGCGATGTCCAGGTGCCCCAGGAATAAGGCGGCTCCCCCCATCCAGCCGAAACCCGCCAGGAAAAGGGTGCCCGCCAGGCCGTCAATGCCGTCGATAAGATTGTAAGCGTTAACTACCCCAATGATGAACAGGAAGGTAAGGGCCTGTTGAACGTACACCGGCATTCCGCCCATGCCGATCATCTCGAATACGCCGTCGAAGTAGAAGCCGCGTATGCACAGGGAATACGCGCAGCAGGCCTGTATGGCCAGTTTAATCAGGGGACGCAAATCCACTTTATCGTCAACGATGCCGGTGATCAGCAGGACGCCGCCGCCCCCTAGCACGGTAGATAACAGCTCGGTAGCGAAGGGGCGGCCCGGCAGATTCACCAGCATGACGATCAGGATACCGATGGCCATGGCCGGTCCGCCGACCAGCGGAATACTATCGGTATGGACTTTGCGCTCGGAATTGGCCACGTCGAGCCAGTCGAGGTTCAGGGCCAACCGGCGTAGGTAGGGGACGATCATGTATACGATCAGGTACACCAGTAAAGCGGAGATGAGGATACGGAGTAGCATGACCGGGGGATTAATTTTCGTAAAACAAGCGGTGCGTGGCCAGGTGGCCCGCTCCGTGCTCGCGCAGCAGCTCGGGACTAAAATCCTGAAAGGAGGGGATAACGGCGGCCTTCACGTCCGTCTGGCAAGCACGCTGTACCAGGGCATGGTACTTGGTCGCGATGACCGACCAGCGGTAGCGGCGCTCGGCCACCTCCTGCATCGCCAGTCCGACGTGCTTCCACGAATCCGGGGAAGTGTGCCGCAGCAGTTCGGTCAATTCCGCCTCAGTGTCGAAGTAGTAGGCTTTGTCTTCGGTGGTCGTCCGGTTGTAGCTGACACCAAAGGCCATGATGGGCAGGCCCAGGTACATCGCTTCCACCAGGCTGGGGTTGGTTCCGCCGGCGCTGTGGCCGTGGACGTAGAGGCTGGCGTTGCCGCGGAGCAGATCGATCTCCCGCTGGTCGTAGATGGGGTCGAAAAGTAACAGGTTATCCAGGCCGGAGTAGCGTGCTTTCAGATCCTGGCCGAACTCGCTCTTCGCCCAGTTACCGACGACGACGAGGGGCAGTGGAGCTGATTTACTGAAGGCGTTCAGGATCAGTTCCAGATTATTCTCCGGCTCGATCCGGCACACTTTGAAAGCGTAGGGCTTGGCGAGAAAGGGGTAGCGATCGATGTCGGCGGGCTCCACGTCCACCTTCATGGTGTGGTCGGCACCGTACTCGATCACGTTGCTGAGGCTACCGTAACGCAGGGCGGTATAGTCTTGAATGGACTCATTGTCCGAGATGTCGCAGTGGGAATACTTCACCGCGATCTTTTCCGCCCAGTACAGGTACATGCGGGCGGGCCAGGACCACTTGTCGCGCTTCCACTCGATACCGTCGATGGAGATGATGATCCGTTTGTTCGTGAACAGCCGCACGAAGGGCAGGATCCACGCGCCGGCGACACCGAGGATAAGCAGCACGTCGGCGTAGAGCAGGGCGTGCAGGATCGACCAGGTATCGTAGGGGATACTCTGAACGCCGTTGGCCTCCAGGGGAAGGTAGTGAAGACGGGCATTCCGGTAGTGCGACTGCCGGTCAGCCGGAGCGTACTGTTTGCTGGAGCAGTAGACGGTCATGTCGTACTGTTGATCGAGCTGTTCGACCAGGTGGCTGGTCAGGGTTTCGAAGCCACCGTACTTGGCAGGCAGACCGACGGTGCCGATGATGGCGAGTTTTTTTCCCTCTTGCATAGGATCCGGATTTTGGACGGACTTACTTATTCAAATAGCGTTCCCATTTCGTAAGTAGCTATTTGTCAGATGTTTATTTATATAATACACTAAATGCTTTCCACCGCGTGGACGGGTTTCCGGGTCGTGGAAACGGCTGGGTCGAATACGGGAAGGATGCGTCTCAAAAAGTGCGGCTCTCTAAAATGAGCAACTTGTACCTGCGCTCCGCCGCAATGCTTTCGGTAGAGCTCCGGGTCCGCTTGCCACTCCCGTAGGCGGGCGGCGATGGCGGCGGTGTCCCGGCCGTCGATCTGGTAGCCTGCCTGGCCGTCAGGGACGATTTCGGCGATGCCCCCCACCGGCGGAACGATCACCGGCAGGCCGTAGGCCATCCCCTCCAGGGCGGTGAGGCCGAAGGTTTCGACCCACTCGTCGGGGCGCGACAGGTTCAGCACCACGTCGGCACGCCGGTAGAAGGGGTGGACGTCGGTCTGTGCGGGAAAGATCGTCAGGTTAGCGGGCAGCTGCTCGTGGCCGAAGTAGGCGTCGATATCCGTCTCCGAAGCATTGACCACCAGTTCGAAACGCAGTTCCGGGCAGTAGCGGGCCAGGTCCACATATTCGTTCACCCCCTTGTAGCGCTTGAGGGAGGCGACCATCAGCACGTTCTCCAGCCTTTCGGCAGGGGAATTATGGGCGGCGGAGCGCAGGATAAAGTCCTCCGGAATAGCATTCCAGATCACATGCCGGGGCTTATCCAGGGGCTCCTGACGGGCCAGGAAGTCCGATACGTAGATCACCTCCGTGGCACACAGCCGGACCCAAAGGAGCAGGAAGGACTTGAATATCTGCGGGCTGACGGAAGTTTCGTGCAGGTGGTAAACGACCCGCGCGCCCCGCAACCGCCCGAGGATAGCCCCGCCGAAGGGAAGCAGGGTATTAACGTAGACGGTATCCGAGGAGCGGATCCGGCTATACCCGGCCACGATGACGTACAACTGGGAAAACAGAAGCAACAGGAGCCGCCGGGGAACCGACTGAATGAAGTGGTAGCGGTTGTCGCGGAGTCGCACGCCGGGGATATCCGACAGGAAACCGGAGCCCGACAGGCTGGTGTGCAGTTCGACGGCGTGCCCTTCCCGGGCCAGTCCCTGAAGTACCTGGCGGAGTACTTTGGGACTACCACTATAGTCGTTGAGCAGGTGGAAAGCGTGAATTTTTGCCACGGGACGGAATTATACGCTTGCGTAAATGGACTGAAGGATCTCACCCTTCTTATCCCAGTGAAAGCGGTTCAGAAATTTTTCGCGGGCGGCCTCGCGCATTTGCTGGTAGCCGGCTCCGGCG
Organism: Lewinella sp. IMCC34191; assembly: GCF_003390935.1. Lineage (GTDB taxonomy): Bacteria > Bacteroidota > Bacteroidia > Chitinophagales > Saprospiraceae > Neolewinella. The sequence continues at coordinate 534,959 of NZ_QNQZ01000002.1, forward strand.
TGGAGAATCTTCTCCAGCCCGTCGGCAAGGCGGCCGACCACCTCTTCGTACGAGTCTCCGTCCACTACGACCCCGCAGGAGGGATCGACGAAGCGGCCCGGGCCGCAGTTCTCCAGGGTCACCACCGGCACCCCGAAGGAGAGCGCCTCCGGTACGACCATGCCCGCTCCCTCGTGGGAGGGAAAGAGGAAGACCGAAGCCGACTTCATAATTTCCATCAGGCGGTCGCGCTCGATCCAGTCGATAAGCCGCACGCTTTCGTTGATTCCCAGCTTTTTGACCAGGGCGTCAATGCGATCTTTTTCCGGTCCTTTGCCGACAAGGGTCAGCGTGGCGCCGGACTCGGGGTGCCGCTTAAGGTAGTCGGCAAAGGCTTCCACGGCCAGATCGGGGCCCTTGAGGTGCACCAGCCGGCCGGCGAAAAGGATGTTGGGCGGCCCGGTGGGCGGTTCGGGCGACCATCCATAGTCCAGGTTGCCCACGTTGGGGAATACCTTGTGCGGTTGATTGGCCAGGCCCAGCGTATCGGGTACGCTGTCGTTCATGCACCAGATGTAGTCGGCCTTTTCCTTGGTCTTACGCAGGGCGCCGTTCCACTTCCAGAAGTAGTTTTTGATCGACCAGGTGAAGGCATTCTTGGCCCGGTCGGCCAGGGGCATGGTCCGGTTGAAGATGGAGGGGATGCGCGGGTGGTGGCCGATCGGTCCCCACACGAAAGGTTTACCGAGCTTCCAGAGGCGGCTGGGGGTCCAGTCGTTGTGAAAATTCAGGTTGTGGGCGATGTCGAATTCCAGCTTTTGGCGCCGAACAAAGTCTACGATCCCCCGCTGCCAGAGCAGGTAATAGAGCATGGCGCCGCGGCTGCCCCGTTTCCACCATCGCAGGTGCTTGGGCAGGTCGTAGTAGAGGTACCGAATGTTGGCGTAGACCGGGTCGGGGTGCTCGGCCATGTAGCGTTCGATGGCGGGGCGGTTATTCTCGCGGGTGACCGCGATCACCCGGTTGTAGCGGGCGGCCTGGTAGACGAAGTTCCAGCCCATACCGTCTTCGGAGCCCTTGTAGGGGTTGACGGCGTACGTAGTGGCCAGTATGGTTTTCATTCGGATTAGGTGTTGGGTAAAGGACAAACAGTTGGTCGATGTGTGTCTAGATCGCCCGGACCAGGGCAGTGGCGCTAATAGCGGGCCCCTCCGTTGTTTCCCGCTGTCCGATCAGGCGGGCGGGAACGCCGCCGATGATGCTGTACGGTGGAAAGGAGCGATTGACCACGGCGCCGGCGGCAATAACCGAGTGGGCGCCGACGGTCACGCCGTCCAAAATGGATACCCGGGAACCGATCCAGCAATCCTCACCGATGCGGATACCTTCCCTATTAACGCCCTGGTGACGTATCGGCGTATCCGGGCACGTAAAATGATGGTTCTCAGGGTGGCAGCTGAAATACTGACCGACGATGCAGTCGTCGCCGATCGTCAGTCCGCCGGCGCCGCCCAGGTAGGCATACTCTCCGATGCCGACGTTATTGCCGATGCGGATGTAGGTGCCGGGATTGTTCGGAGTCGTACTGACCACCACCTTGCTCCAGTCGCCGATGCTCACGTTGTTACCGAAGGTTACTCCTTCGGTGCCCAGCGCTTCGACGGAGGTACCGCGCCCCAGTTTGAGGTAGCTGCCGTAGCGCATCTTGTGCAGGTACCGGAAGCGGACCCCCTCCCCGAGGAGCATAAAGCGCGGATGGCGGCCGCGGAGCAGCAGGCGGAGCCCACGGAGGAAGGAGCGGGCCGTCGTCCAGAGAATGGACATCACCATGCGGTTGTCGAATCCTTCGGCGAAGGCAAACTGCGGGTTACGCAGGCGGATGAGGCGGGTAAGCAGCGACTTCATGATTAGCGAATGGCGGTTTTGAGGCTTTCTTCGATCGTAGTGAGGGTCTCGTCGAGGTGGATGTTCTCGAGGCTGGCGAATACCCGGTCGGGGTAGCTTTGCTGGCATTCGGCGAAGAGGGTGCGGTAGCGCGTGGTGAGGTCGACGATGGTCTCCCGGTCCAGTTCCTGCTTGCGGGCCAGGATGGTGTCGGCATCCGCGTAGAGGAAGAAATTGTAGCGGGGCTTCATCAGGAAGGGCAGGCCCCACCGCGGTACGAAGGCGGGCAGTTCGATGTTGCTGCGGCGCGCGTCGAGGATGAAGTCGTAATAGTAGCGATCGTAGACGACGGCGTAGCCCCGCAGTACGTAGCGGAAGTAGATGTACCACTGTCCCACCAGGTAATCGGCGAAGTAGTAGCCGAAGCGGAATATGGAGGAGAGCACGCTGCGGTTATTGCCGGTGCGGGGCAGGCGCTCGACGCTGCGTTGCTCGGCGCCTTCCTTACCGTGTACGTAAGCACTCAGGATGGGAAGCAGCGACGGACGGTGCCGCAGGACCTTGACCGGGCGGCGTATCCGCTTATCGATCAGGCCGGTCACTTCTCCGATGACGGTACTCTTACCGGCGCCGTCGACCCCGGAAAAGGTGACCAGATAGCCGCGATTGCTCCAGGCGGTGAACAGGGTATCACGGAGGTAGTCGAAGCGGTTGCGCCACTTTCGCAATCCCCGGTTTTCACGGCGGGGCAGGGCGGGCGCGGGGCCGGCCGCCACCTCGTATTTCTCCGGGATGGCCTGACCGTTGAGGCCATAAAAAAGGCGCAGGTAGTCGTCGGTGTCCTCCTGGTTCACCGTCACGAAGCCGTAGGGGTTGGTGCAGCCACGGGCAATCATGCCGGCGGCGTCCATGAAGACGGTCGCCTTACGCTTCAGGTTCCAGATCAGGTCGAGGTGGAGGAGCTGCCCGTCATTCAGAACGACGGCCAGGGAAGCCATGAAGCTCTTGCGGATCGTGCGGACCCGCTCTACGCCTGGTGCGCCGGCGAGCCATTCGATGATGCCGTTTGCGGAAGACCGCGACATCAGGATATCGAGATCGCTCTCCTGGGGTAGGTTCCGCGGATCCTGGTCCCCCAGTTTCAGTACGGCGTAGTCGACCTTTTCGAGCTCCCCGAAGAGGTTGCCGATCAACTCCGGGCGGGTGAGGCCGGCGGGTGCCAGGCACTGCAGGGCATCGGCCCATACGTCAAGTTGCCAGTGGATCTGCGGATGCCACTTCTCCTGCCGGGCGTATACCGTCGAATAGTAGGTAATATGGTGCAGCAGATAGAGGCGCAGATAGTAGTCTACGTCCACCCGGGCGGATCCGAAGACGGCCAGTTTGACCAGCGGGCTGAGTTCCGCGCGGATGTCCTGGTAGATGGCGGCCCAGCTTTTGCGGGCGACCATAATTCCCTGCTGGAGGTGAAAGTGGAAGAAGTCGTAGCCCACCGGCATGCCGTCGCGGGCCAGTTCCCAGTCGATGATGCCCAGCTGATCGCCGTCGGTTCGCAACGTGTTCCAGGGAGTGAAATCGCCGTGGGAGAATCCATAGCGGACGGTGGTTTCCGGATCGAGGGTAGCGGCCAGTTCGCCGAGTTTGGAAAGGAGCGCTGATGGTAGGCGCTCGTCTTGTTGCGCGTTTAAGTCCCGCAGGCACTTCTGTACGTCGCGCCACTCCGTCCACTGCCGCAGGGGACCGGATTCGGCGAACTCGGTGCGCAGCGCCCGTAGGGCCTCGGTATGCACGGAGGTCATCCGGTTCCACGTACCCCGGTCGGCCAGGCGTTGCATGCTCAGCTGATCGTTGCGGTACTTGAGTAGCCGCGGGAAAGCGAAGGGGAGCCGGTCACCGCGGTGGCTAAGGAAACGGAGGGCCCAGCCTTCGTTGTCGATGTTACGGCGCGAAGCGATACCCACCGCCGTTTTGACCACGGTATGCCGGTCCTGAATGAGCACCTCCTTGCGGTTGGGACCGACGGTGCCGGTGAATAGCGCCCAGGTATTGCCTTCCGTATCCGCCGGCGGATCAACCTCCATCGCCGAAAACACCAACCGCTGCAGTCGCAGTAAGAAGACGATCCGGACGAGCAGGCGAAAGGCGCGCTGGCGCAGACTCCCGGCGGGGTAAAAGCTCAGGAAGGTAGGTTCCGTGGCGCTTGCCGGCCAGATCCAGCGCGGGCTGCCATCCGGGTTAGCGATGTAAAGCGCGCGGACCTGGCGGTCCGTGAGTTGGATGGGATTGGAGAGGGAGACGGTTTTCATACTACGGGTGGTGATGCCCGTAACCTGCAAATACAATGACAAAAATCTAATCGCCTGATTTATAATTACTTACACGATATATTTTAGATGATCACTTCCATATTTTGGAAAGGGGTCCATGATTTGGAGGGTGCGGGGTGCGGGGATGTAATACATCCGCTAAATCCCTAAAGGGCTATCATCTGAAATCTGCGTTCGATCCGCGCCCAAAATCATTTGACCTGAAGGGAGTTCTTTTGCCCCTTGTACCGCGGAGCGAGAACCTATGTTACTCCCCTTTCTCCTCGATCTCCTCCGCCATCTGCCGCTCGACGATCTCGCTGTAGTAGCCGCCGTTCGCGAGTAGTTCCTCGTGGGTGCCCACCTCGGCGATGTGTCCCTGCTCCAGGACGATGATCTTATCGAAGGTCAGGTGACCGTAAATGCGGTGGGTGATGATGATGGAGGTCTTATCCTGCAGCGCCTCGTTGAAGTAGCCCAGGATTTGCTGTTCCGTATTGGTATCCACGGCACTGAGGCTATCGTCGAGTAGAACGATATCGGGGCGCTTGATGAGGGCGCGGGCGATACTGACGCGCTGCTTCTGTCCGCCGGAGAGGGTGACGCCCCGTTCACCTACGAGGGTATCGAAGCCCAGGGTGAGGCCTTCAATGTCTTTATACACCGCCGCGTATTTGGCGAACTGCTCGATCTCTTCATCGCTGGGATCGTGGTCGGCACCGAAGGCGATGTTGGCTTTGATGGTATCGGAGAAGAGGAAGACATCCTGGGGTACGTAGCCGATCTTACGGCGAAGGTTGGCCAGGCCGATCTCGCGGATGTCCTGCCCATCGATCAGGATGCGGCCCTCCGTCACGTCGTACATGCGGAGTAACAGATCGGCGACGGAGGTTTTTCCCGAACCCGTACGGCCGATGATGGCCAGCTTTTCCCCCGCCTTTAGGGTAAAGCTCAGCTTATCGATAGCCTTGATACCGGTATCCGGGTAGACGAAGGTGACGTTATCGAAGGTGATGTCCCCCTTGATGGCGCCCCGGTATTCGGGATCCGGGTCGGTGATGGCGGTCTCCGTGCTCAGGAACTCATTGATCCGCTTTTGGCTGGCGGCGGCCTGCTGCACGATACTGGCAATCCAGCCGATGGCGGTCACCGGCCAGGTCAGCATATTGACGTAGATCACGAATTCGGCGATGTTACCGGCGGAAATCTCCCCGGCTACCACCTGTAATCCCCCGACGTATACGGTGAGTACCGTGGCCGCCCCCACCATGAAGACCATGAGGGGGAAGAACCAGGCGTCCACCTTCGCCAGGTTGACGCTCATGTCCTTGTAGACGTCACTCTGGCCGGCGAAATACTGCTCCTGCTGCCGCTCCCGCACGTAGCTCTTGACCACCCGGATACCGCTGAAAACCTCCTGCGCGATGCTGGTCAGCTTGGACAACTGCTGCTGGATCAACGTAGACCGGGTATGGATGATGTTGCTCACGTAGTAAATGCTCACCGCCAGCACGGGCAGGGGGATGAGCGTATACAGCGTCAGCGTCGGACTCACCGCCAGCATGCTCACGATGACGAAGATGATCGTCGAGATCAGGTTGGCGCAGTACATCACGGCCGGCCCCAGGTACATACGCACCTTGTTGACGTCCTCCGTGATCCGGTTCATCAGGTCACCGGTGTTGTTGCGCTTGTAGAACTCCAGGCTGAGGTCCTCGTAATGGTCGAAAATCACCTCCCGCAGGTCATATTCGATGAGGCGCGACATTACGATGATGGTTTGCCGCGTCAGGTACAGGAAAAAACCCATGATGAGCGCGAGCAGCAGGACCAGCCCCGCAAAAAGCATCAGCGTATGACTGAGGATGCCGAAAAATTCCCCCTGCACCTCGAAGCCGTCGTAAATCCGGTAGGTATTGACGTAGTCGATCACCAGGTCCAGCGCCTCCCGGATCACCTGCGGTTGCAGCACCTGAAAGTAGTTGGAAATACAGATGAAGATGATCCCCAGCGCCAGCCGCCAGCGGTATTTCCAGAAGAATCGGTTGAGGAACTTGAGTTCGCGCAAAGAGGGGGGAATTCGGAGGTCGGGGATTTGAACGTTTGGTGGGGCGGATGGTTGCCCCCCTCAGGGTCCCGGAGCTCCAGCTCCGGGCAAAGCATGCACCGATCCGCTTCGGCAGACGAACTTCGCTACACTGCGTTCGGCGGACGAAGCTACAAACTCCGGCAAGCCTCCTCCAGCCACCGCAGTTCCTCCCCCTCCAGCAGCGGCGATACCCGCTCCCAAACCATGCGGTGGTAGTCGTTCAGCCATACTTTCTGCGCGGGGGAAAGCAGGGTTTCATCGATGAGCTGCCGGTCGATCGGGAACAGGGTGATCGTCTCGAAGTGCAGCCAGCCTTCCTCTTCGGATTCCTGCACCACCACCAGATTCTCCGTGCGGATGCCGTATTCGCCCTCCAGGTAGTAGCCCGGCTCGTTGCTGAGGACCATGCCCGGTTCGAGGGGGTACTGGGCAGACTGGGAGCGCGGATTGGGACTGATGCCCGCCGGCCCCTCGTGGACGTTGAGAAAGAACCCGACGCCGTGGCCGGTACCGTGACCGTAGTTCAGTTCGTGCTGCCAGAGGGGGCGTCGCGCGAAGCCGTCCAGCTGCACGCCGCTCGTTCCCCGGGGAAAGCGGGCGGTGGCCAGGTCGATGTGCCCCTGCAGCACCAGCGTAAAGTGCTCGCGCTGCTCGGCCGTGGGTTCACCCAGGGCGAAGGTGCGGGTAATGTCGGTCGTCCCGTTGTGGTACTGGCCGCCGCTGTCTAGCAGGAGGATACCCTCGGGACGGATCCGGGCCGCCCGCTCGGCGTTAGCGTGGTAATGCACGATAGCGCCGTTACCGTTGTAGCCGACGATCGGGTTAAAGCTCTCGCTAACGTAGCGATCGTATTCACCGCGCAATTCGGCCAGCTTCTCCCCCACCTCGTATTCCGTTACCCCTTCGGACAAGCGGGTATCCAACCAGCGCCGCAGCCGCAGCAGGGCGACCGCGTCGTGGGCCATCACCTCCCGAAGGTGTGCCAGCGCCGTTTCGTTTTTTCTTGCTTTCCATTTGGGGATGGGACTGGCCACCCCGCAGGATTCCATGCCCCCCGCCGCCGTGGAAAGCCACACTGAAGTTGATGCCGGATCGAAGCCGATATCGGCGTCCTGCGCGTTGAGGCGACGCAGGTACCGTTCCGTGTCGGCGTACGGCAGCCGCTGGAGGTTGTCCAGTTGCCCAGCCCACTTGGCCAGCGCTTCGGCCTGCTCGGCGAAGACGGCGTGATCTCCGCGGCGGCCGGCGATGAAGTAACCCACCATCAGGGGATTGAAGTCGATGTCCGTACCCCGCAGGTTCAGCAACCACGCCAGTTCGTCGAGGGCGCTCACCAGGTAGTAATCCAGCCCCTCGTCCTGCATCCAGCCGGTGAGTTGATCCAGGCGATCTTTCCAGTTTTCGCCGCTGAACTCGGCCAGGTGCTCGCTCACGGGCCGGTTGGGCAGCTCGGGACGATCTTTCCACACCAGTCCGATGAGGTCGTAGTCGGTCTTCAGATGCAGTTCGGCCTTCTTCAGTTTTTTCTTCAGTTGCTGGGCGGCGCGGGCACTGAATACCCGGCCGTCCACGCCCACCGTCTGTCCGCTCATCAGGTGGTCGGCCAGCCAGTCGGCATACTCCGGGGTATGCGGTGTCTTCAGCTTCATGAGTTGGATGCCCGTCCCCGCCAATTCTTCTTCGGCCTGGAGGAAGTAGCGGCTGTCCGTCCACAGTTTAGCCTCGTGGAGGGTGACGACCACCGTTCCGGCAGAGCCCGTGAAACCACTGATCCATTCGCGTGATGCCCAGCGCGGGGCGGGGTACTCGCTCTGGTGGGGGTCCGTGCTGGGGATAATGTAGGCATCGAGCTGGTATTCCAGCATTTCCTGGCGAAGGGCGGAGAGTTTATCGGGTACGGTCATCACGTTAATTTTGCGGCGGAGCGCAGGATAGATAGTTGTAAGAAAAAGGTTAGCTTGGTTACATGTTCAGGCATTGCCACCTGCAAACCCTATTCACATGAATCACTACACCTATCGCCTTGGTCCGGCTATTCGCGCCGCCGCCGTCAGTTTTCTTTGCGTCCTACTTCTGTGGTGGTTGACGGGTCGCCTCGGGGTCGACGATACCCGCACCCTACTGGGCCTTGCCTTAGCTGGAGGGTTGATCTTCCTCTTTCAGTCCGCTTACATCTTCAACCAATTCCTGGTGCTGGAGGGCAACCGACTGGTAGTACGCCGCCGTCTCGGCGCCGATAAAGCAATTCCCCTCTCCGACATCCTTCGGTTTCGGATCGAGGAGAACCCCGGGCTAGGGTGGCGCCCCGTGCGCGAGATGATCGTCTACCATTCCGAAGGCAAGACGCGCTTTAACGTAGGCGACCTGAGCGAAGCGGATCGCTTCGTACGGGAACTCGAAGCCAGGCTCGACGGTACCGGGCGGCAGTTGGACGGGGAGGACTCCCAGCGGGAGAAGAACTTCCTTCACCGGCAACTGGACCGTCTTTACCGCTAGTGGCCGGCGAGTCCGTAGCTTTGGCCCGTGTTTGACTTCGACCGCATCATCTCCCCCGATTTTAACCGGCCATTGGACGCCTACCGCAGCCCCGAGGGCGTCTACAATTTCCTAACCGAAGACTCGCGGGCGGAAAATTACGTCGAGCACTATCACCTGGATGCGCTGGAGTCCGATTACTTCGCCCCGATCGAGGATGGGGCCACCCGCCACGAGAGCGATCGGCTGCACGGGGAATTGCTCCGCCTCATCCCGGAGGCAGCGGATACCGTACTCGACGTCGGCTGCGGTGGCGCCTGGGTCGCCCGCGAGCTGCTGCCGGTAAAGCGGGCCGTGATCAGCTTCGACCTCGCCATTCGAAACACCACGGAAGCAATCAAGCGCTACCCCGCCCCGAATCACTTTGCCGTAACCGGCGATGCCTTCAACTTACCCTTCCGCGACGGGTCCATCGACGCGATCCTCTCCTCGGAGGTCATGGAACACGTTCCCGACGTGCCCCGCTACCTGGAAAACCTGGTCCGGGTGGTTCGGCCCGGGGGCACGATCGTCATTTCCACGCCCTACAACGAACGGATCCAGTACTCGCTGTGCATCCACTGCAACCGGCCGACGCCCCTTCACGCCCACCTGCACAGCTTCAACGAGCGCCTGGTACAGGATCTACTAAATCCCTTCGCCGACCGGATCACGTACCGTACCCAGACCCTTTCCAATAAGGTCCTCCTGATGTTACAGACCCACAAGCTGCTGCGTCACCTGCCCCATGCCGCCTGGCGCTCGGTTGACACGCTGGCCAACCGCGTGCTGAATAAGCCGGCACGTTTACTGATCGTCATTCGGAAACGGGGGTAAATCGCCCGTCGTCTGTCCAGCGCTAGCTGGTCCGCCGACGGGTCCAGCTGACCCGCCCCCCGGGCAGACGAGCTACCGCTCGGCGGACCGGAAGGCTACCGCTCCGCCGACGGGCTACACCACCAGATAGTACGCTCCGAACAGCCCGATCAGGTATAGTCCGTACCACCGCAGATCGGCGTAGCTGCGCCAGGAAGTTTTCGTCCGGTATCGCAGGTAAAGTACCAGGCAGATCTCGTGAAAGTAGCTGGCAATCACCGTCGCCCAGATGATTCCCAGCAGGCCGTAGCGGGGGGCCAGCAGCAACGATAGGATGATGTTTACACCAAGTTCCAGCAGCGCCCAGAGGTACAGCCGCTTGGTCTGTCGCAGGGCGGTGAGTACCGTCATGGCGAATACGAGCCGGCAGCCGACCACCAGCAGGTAAGTGCGGAAAACCGGAAGACTTTCGGCGAAGGTATCGGTGAACAGGACCGTCCACCACCAGTCGGCCGTAATCATCATGATAAGCGTAAGGCCGAAAACGTAATGGAACAACTTCCGTGACTGGTGTCGGAGCAGATCCAGCCCGGATCCCCGTTCCCGAGCGATCAGCGGAATCGTAACGACGGTCATCCCGCTGATCAGCGCCGCCAGGAAGGGAAGCTCCCGCACGCCGTAGCGGAAAACGGCAAAGGTGGCCTGGTCGCCATCCGACCAGTAATTGACCATCCAGGGGTCGACGGCCACGGCCAGGGTAGCCACCAGCGTGTAGGCAATTAGCGGTGCACTTATTTTCCCCCATTCCCGCACGTCGGTGTAGTCGCCCGGGTCCCGTTCCGGTACAATGGGTGAGGTAAACCACGTCCACGTTCCGATGGCGAGCAGCTTTATACCTGCGTATACCGCCAAAAACCGCATCGCGTCCAGCATGTCGTACCCCAGGTACAGTGGCAATAACAGGGAAAGTATCAGGCTCAGGGCGTTCACCACCGCGAAGCCCAGCAGCAGGCTTACCCGACCGGTCAGGAGCAGGGTCTGCTCGAAGCAGTAAGCGGGCCACCGGCTCAGGAGCAGGACGAAAAAAAAGTACCATCCGAGCGGAGGATCTTCCAGCTGAAGTAACCGGAAGAAGGGCGTATGAAATCCGGCGGCCAGCAACAGGACAAGGGCGGACAACAACGTAAATACCCCGATTGACCTGTGTGCGAACAAGCTGGCGTAGGGTTCATTGAGTTCACCCATGCGCACTAAAAACCCCTGCAACAGACCGCTCGTCCAACTAAAGCCGAGCAAATACCCGATAAAGATCAGCGACTCCCACTCCCCGATGGCCGCCCGGGACAGACCGAGTCGGGGCAGGGCGAGTGCGATAAAGATGTACGCCCCCTGCCGGGCAGCCTGGGTAAACTGACCGGCCCGGACGAGGGTATTAGAGGTCAACCGTATGGTGGGTAAATTTCAGCCCGTACTGCTCCATTTCTTCCAGGACCGGCTCATACACTTCCCGCATGGTGGGGATGTGCACACCCGTAGAGTGGATCTTCTGCTGCGTCATCAGCCGCACGAAAATACCGAGCGGCAGACCGACCAGACGCGACATGGCCGTGTCCTTGGCATTTTCCCCCTTCATCACCAGATTGGATACGTCGCGTTTTTCCTTGCCGTCGAGTTCGTAGTCGATCTGGTGCTGCATGACGATCAGGTCCTTATCGTCCGGTTGAAGTTTCCACTTGTCAAGGAGCAGATTTTCGAGAATAAGGGCCGGCGTGGCGCCCTTCAGGCGGATGCGCTTCTTCCGGAAGAGCCCGAGCCAGGTCAGTCGTTTCATCACCTCGCCCTTCGGTTCCAGCTTGAGCATGGCCGCGATACGGTCCTTCACCGAGCCGGCGCCGCTGGGGGCCAGGGCCTCCATCAGTTCGTGGTAGGTGATATTGGCGCTGTCTAGGATGGGGAAGTCGCCGTCCGTCATGCCGATACGGACCAACGCATTCCAGGCGGCGCAGTAGCCGGGATAACGGAGTGTTCCGCGCAGGATGGTCGGAATATCATTGAGGCCGTACTGATCGCGGTAGAGCAGGCTGTCCCGGTTGGCGTAGGCCTCGAATTTACCGATGCCGTCGACCTCTACGTTCCAGGTATTCTGGAAAAGGCGGTAGTAGGGCAGGTATTTGAGTTTACCCTCGTCCAGGTATTGGGCGGTACCCTGGCCGGCCAGCACGACGTTGCGGGGGTTCCAGGTAAATTTATAACCCCAGGGGTTGTCGTTGCTTTCCGGAGAGATCAGCCCCCCGGTAAACGATTTAAAGGCGGTCACTTTACCCCCCATCTCCCGGATCGCGTTGATGCGCTGCATCGCGGACATATGATCGATGCCCGGATCGAGGCCCATCTCCCCCATGAACATGAGTTCGCGGTTGCGGGCCTCATCGCCGAGTCGGTACAGCTCCTGGCTGACATAGCTGGCGGTCACCAGGTGCTTCTTCAGGCGAATGCATTCCTGCGCCACCTCGATGTGGAGGTGCGCCGGCAGCAGGGACACGACGATATCCGACCGGCCGATGAGTTCCCGGCGATCGTTGGTCTTGGTCACATCCAGCCAGGCGGTCTGCCCGCGGGGGTGCCCGTTGACCTTCTCGGCGGCTACGGCGGGGTCGGCATCGGCGACGGTTACGTTCCAGCCCAACTCCTCGCTGTTTTCGAGCGCGTAATTGATGAGAGCCGTGGAGGAGCGACCCGCGCCTATTATTAGTATTCTGGAGGACATGGGAGCAAAGATAGTACGGTAGTCTTTAGTCGATGGCTGCGCCATCGGGGTAGTACAATAGAAGGAAGTTGCAGGGTAGTCGGTAGTCTTGGCTGCGCCAAGGAGTAGTACGGTAGTCGTTGGTCACGTCGTCGGAGCAGGGGAATAGGAAAATGTGAGCGTATTCCACATTAGATCGCCATCTACTAATGGAATGACTTTGGCTAATTCATCATGCAATCGGTACCCGCGGATTACCCTTATGCTACCTGAATATCAATAATATAGACGTCATTAATCATCTTAGTGCAACCCTGAGAATCTGATTACGAATAGATAAACGTTTTTAAACGATTATAATCGCAAGTATACGTTTAATTGACGGCTACGAGCACATACTGTTTTGAAGTTTGCAGGAAAAACAACCGTATGCAATCCTCTAAATTCAGACGATGGCTGGCGTACCAAAAAGCGCTCGCGCTGTGCATTACAATCGAAAAACTGACGCGGACATTTCCCGTCAAGGAAGAGCGGCGATTATCGGATCAGATCATCCGCTCATCCCGGTCAGTTTGTGCTAACCTTGCGGAGAGCTACGGAAGGCGAGCCTATCCCAAACACTTTCAAGCCAAGATTGCAGATTGTATAGCCGAAAACTACGAGACTCAGGTTTGGCTAGACATCGCCGCGGCCGACCGGTACCTATCAGATACGCACTACCGAATATATGTTAGTGCATCGGAAGAGGTAGGGAGGTTACTATCGTACATGCAAAGAACCCCAGCGCAATTCACGCTGCCCCCAAATAGAAATGCCGACGGGTAAGAACCTACCGTACTACCCCGCTGCGGAGCACCGACTACCGACTAAAAGAATCTCAATTGGCGAGGCCAATTAAGATTCGACCGCCTCCTCCTCAAGGATAGTATCATCCACCAAAACGCGGCTACAGTGTTCGCAGGCCATAAGGCGCTTGCGCTGGCTGATCTCGAGCTGCTGCTGGGGCGGGATGGCGTTGAAGCATCCGCCGCAGGCATTCCGCTCGACGGTGACGACGGCCAGGCCGTTGCGGTAGTTATTGCGGGTCTTGTCGTAGGCGCGCAGAAGGCGATCCTCGATGAGCTTGCGCTGCTTGTCCGACTGGCGGCGGAGCTTCTTCTCTTCCTTTTCTGTCTTGGCGATGATGCTCTTCAGCTCTTCCTGCTTGACGTCGAGAAGTTTGAGCTTGGCATCGCGACGCTCCTTGGTGGCGTCGAGGGTAGCGGTACGGGCTTCGAGGTCCTCGCTGGCGGTCTTGGCCTTCTTCTGGCTAAGCTGGATCTCCAGGCGCTGCATCTCGGTCTCCTTCATCAGGGCCTCGTACTCGCGGTTATTCTTGACGTTGTTCATCTGCTCCTCGTAGCGGCTGATGAGCATGTCGGATTCCTTCATATTGGCCTCGTGGCGGCCGATCTCGGTCTTGAGCTCATCGACTTGGCCCTCGGTGCGGCTGATGCGGGTCTCGAGTCCGGCGATCTCGTCTTCCAGGTCGCTGACCTCCATGGGAAGCTCGCCCTTCAGGATCTCGATTTCGTCGATCTGGGAATCAATTAATTGCAGGCGATACAGTTCGCGCATTTTTTCTTCAACCGTCAAGTCGGTGGGGGCAGCAGCAGCCATGCAGAATATCTTTAATGTTAGTGACAGGGTCCTATCCGATAGCGTAGCGGACCGGATTGGTGTTCCGCTCCGTCGAAAGGACCGCAAAGGTAGTAAATTCTTTAGTTAACAACTCCGCAAGTAATTGAGTTGTAAACTGTTCGCTTTCGTAGTGCCCGATGTCGCAGATCACGATCTCCCCGTCGGCGTCGAAGAACTCGTGGTATTTGTAGTCCGCCGTCACGAATACCTGCGCCCCCGCCCGCTTTGCGTCCGCCAGCAGGAAGCCGCCTGCGCCCCCGGCCACGGCCACCGTTTTTACTTCCCGATCCAGCAGCTCCGTGTGGCGTACGACCGGTACCTGCATTTTATCCCGCAGCGTAGCCAGAAAGGCTGCTTCGGTAACCGGCTCGGCCAGCGTACCCACCATTCCCGATCCAACGGTTCCCTCCTCGTTTTTCGCGCGCAGCAGCCGCAGATCGTTCAGTCCCAGCCGCTGGGCGATGCGCTCGTTCACCCCCCGGTGGCGGACGTTGTCCAGGTTCGTATGGATAGCGTAAATCGCCACGCCGGTCCGTATGGCCTTGATCACGGTCCGTTCCACGTAGTTGGCTCCGTTCAGCCGTTTCAGCCCCCGGAATACGATCGGATGGTGGGCGACCACCAGGTTACATCCGCGCTCCACCGCCTCGTCAATGATGGCCTCGGTGCAGTCCAGGCTCGTGAGCACACCGGTCACCTCGGTCTGCGGGTCACCCACGATCAGGCCGGCATTGTCGTAGCTCTCCTGCAGGTGCGGGGGGGCTATGCTTTCTAGGAAGTCGGTTACTTTTTGGATGGTTGGCATGGGTGCGGGGTGCGGGGTGCGGGGTGCGGTAGTATAACGGTTTCCCGGAACCTCGGAGTGTCGGTACGACCTGCGAGTGTTCCTTTTGGGGATCTCGGTTGTCAGTTGTCGGTTGTCAGTTGTCCGTGCACCTTGCATTTTTTTGCGACGGAGCGCAGGTAGAATACTTATTCATCGGGCCAGCGGATATCCCAACGTGGTTCCTTTCCGAGAAGATGCTCCACGAAGTAATTCCAGCGGACCTTGGTGAAGTAGCGGCCTGCCTGACCGGTATAGCCGTGGCGCTGGCTGGGGAGGATGAGCATATCGAAGGGCTTATCGGCCTGTATGAGAGCTTCCGCTAGCTTGAAGGTAGCGGAGGGGTTGACGTTCTCGTCGATACCGCCGTGGGTGATGAGGAGTTTGCCCTTTAGGTTGCCGGCCATGGTGATATTCGACTGTTGGTGGTAGGCCGAATCGACCGGCCAACCCATGTACATCTCGGGCCACCAGGCTTTTTCCATGCGGTGGTCGTGATCGCCGGAGCTGGCGACGGCAACCTGGTAAAAGTCCGGGTAGGCCAGTACCGCGTGACCGGCATCGTACCCCCCGGCGCTATGGCCGTAGATGCCGACCCGGGTGGTATCGATCCAGCTATACCGCCGGCCTAGTTGGCGGATGGCCGCGACGTGATCCCCCAGGTTGCCTCCAAGGTTCTTGTAGGAAAAGTCGTGGAAAGCTTTCGACCGCCCCGGTGACCCGCGGCCGTCGATCCGGACGAGCACGAAGCCCAGTTCGGCAAAGGACTGCAGCGATAGGGCCTGACTGTAGTCGGTAGGATAAACGTAGGTATGCGGACCGGTGTAGCTGGCCTCGATCACCGGGTAGCGTTGGGTGCTGTCGAAATTCGTGGGCTTCCAGATGGCCCCGAAGATTTGCGTCAGTCCATCTCCGGCGAGGGCCGTGAAGGGTTGGGGAGGGGACCAATTCGCCAGATCATGCGTCTCCGCCGTAGCCAGCTCGGCAATGACCTCCCCGGAACTCGCCCTACGCAGTACCGTGCGGGTAGGAGTGGTTACGGATGAATAGTTATCTACGATATATTGGCCATCCGGTGAAAAGGTCATCCGGTGGTGAGCCGGCTCCGGGGTCAGGAGTTGCAGGTCACGGCCGTCAAAGCCTATGCGGTAAAGCTGCTGGGCATAAGGATTATTTCCTCGTTCCCGCCCGGAAGCGGCAAAGTAAATGGTCCGCGTTTCCTCGTCTACACGGCCTATGGCGTCCACGTAAAAGTCGCCCCGGGTTAGGCGCTCCTCCTGACCGGTCGTGAGGTCCAGACTGTAGAGCTGCCGCCAGCCGGATTTCTCCGACAAGAAAAACAGCCGGTTGCTTCCCTCCGATAGTTCGAAGGTGAAATTGTCGACGTTGGTCGGGCTGCTTTCGGTGTAGAGCGTGTCCAGTTTTCCGGTGGGCAGATCGAGGGTATACAGCTCGACGCTTTTGAAGCCGCGCGGCTGCCACTGTAGGTACACTTTGTTACCGTTTTCGGACCACTGGGCATTCACCGTGTTGATATGCGTACCTCGGGGGAGATCGACGTTCACGCGTTCACCGGTTTCCGTATTGAAGAATACCGGTTCGAGGTAGACCATCCCGGTGTCACCGGGCGAGCCGCGGTAGTAAGACAGCAAGCGCGGCCGGTACAGGGTATCAACGCTCCAGTCTAGCAGATGCATTTTACCGGCGCTGCGTAAGTCGACGCGATTCGCCAGCAGCCATTTTCCGTCGGGCGACCAGCGTACGCCGAAGTGCTCCGGCCGGTCGCCGTTCTCGCCCTCGATGATATCGTCCCACCCGTACCAGGATGCATATTCGTACTCGCGCACCCCGTCGCTTGTCAGGGCCCGTTGCCCGGTGGAGTCGGGGCGACGGAGGTAAAGGTTATGGTTCTCGGCGTAGGCTACCCAACTGCTGTCGGGGGCATAGCTTACCGCCTGGCGTTCGGTTTCCGTCCGCTTCTCCGGCGTCAGTACTTCGTTGTTCAAATCAAAACGGAAGCTTCGCGCTTTGACCGTGAATGTCAGGGTTCCGTCGGTATGGTGCTGAAGATCTTCGAGGGGAAGATCCTCCGCTTTCATGACTTCCCGCAGGGAATCCGAAAGAATGGATGCCAGGGCAGCGTGATCGAAGAGGGGTTGTGGTTGCCCGTCCGGCAAGGTCAATCCCCGGTAGCGCTTTGCCCCACCCGCACGATCGATGAACCACAGGCCCGTACTGTCCGGGTACCAGTTAACTGGTACGTAGGCATTAGCGATCTTTTGGTAGTTGGTATTCCCAGGCAGGAAGGCCACGGCGCGGTCGTAAGCATCCCGGCTGATCGTATCCTGCGCGGAAGCGGACCGATGAAGCAGCAAGGCCATCAGTATCCAGGCACAGCGCAGGAAAATGGCAAACCGTGGCATAGTGGCTAAGCTACTTCCTCCCGAATCGAAGATAAGATTCCGGTACTGCTGTGGCCGTCCAGATAAGGCAGCACCTCGACGGATCCGCCCCAGCTCCGTACTTCCGTGGCTCCGACTATGGTATCCGGGGTGTAGTCTCCCCCCTTCACCAGAATGTCCGGCCGCAGCGACTTGATGAGCTCCAGGGGCGTGTCCTCGTCGAAGGGGATAACGCCGTCGACAAAGAACAGGCTGGCCAGCAACTGCATCCGGGCCGCCAGCGGCATGACCGGCCGGCTGCTTCCCTTCAGGCGGCGCACGCTTTCGTCGGTGTTCACGCCCACGATGAGGCGGTGCCCCAGTCCGGCCGCCTGCGCCAGGTAGGTGAGGTGACCGGGATGGACCAGGTCGAACACCCCGTTCGTAAATACCGTGCGTTGGCTCACCGTTCGCCAGCCACAGCGGCGGCGGCTCAGGTCGGCGAGGGGAAGAAGCTTGTCGTGGACGAGTTCGAGTGGCGTCATGGCGAAAATTCGCTGGAAAAAAGGGTTTACTCCATCAAGCTACGGTGAATTCACTGGTCTCCTGCATTTATTGCTGGAAATCGTAAAACCCCTTACACCAATTACACCATACTCCATTATAAATCAATGCCTTACACCTGCCCGATACCTTACCCAGGCATTGTAAACCAAACGAAAGGGCATGACGGCGGACGCTACGACGGCCCAGACCCCGAAAAAGCGATATTCGGCGTGCATGTACTTGTCCATGGTATCTCCGAGCTCGGCATCTAGTCCGCGGATCAGTACATCGGGACCGCGCTCATCGAAGTAAATGATAAAGGCATTGAACTCCTGCACCATGTAGAAGATAAGCGGGATCAGCAGAAACGCCACCGCCGCCTGCGCGATCAACTGATCGCGCAGCCACGTCACGTGCAATAGAAAGAGGTAGCGGGTGGCGGTTACGGCAACGACGACGTAGATGAAATTAGCGACGTAGAACGGGAAGTCAGGTACCGTACTGTAGATCGGCAGCAGCACCATGCAGGCCAGTACGACCGCGAAGGCCCACCAGCTAAGCTCGAAAACGGCCGTAATGCCCCCCTTACTATTGACCAAAGTGATCGCGAAGCTTTTCGAATAGTTCTACTCCGATATTATCCTGGGCTTCGGCCGTGGCGGCACCGATGTGGGGCGATACGCTCAGGCGGGGGTGTTCCAGCAGGTCACGACGGGGGCTCGGCTCGCCGATGAAGACGTCGAGCGCGGCACCGGCGATCTTGCCGCTGTTCAGGCCTTCGAGCAGGGCATCCTCGTTAATGACACCGCCGCGGCTGGTATTGGCGATAATGACGCCGTCCTTCATTTTCGCGATCTCCTCCGCGTTGATCAGGTTACCGCCGGGCACGTGAATGGTGATGTAGTCCGCCTGCGGAAGCGCCTCCTCGAGGGGTACCGTATTCAGTTTGAAGTCCATATCGCGGCCGTCGGCAAAACTCAGCTTGACCGTATCCGACTCCTTGTACAGATCGACGGGTAGCACTTTCATGCCCATACCCAGCCCGATCCGGGCGGCGGCCATGCCGATGCGTCCGAAGCCGATCACGACCAGCGTACGCCCGCGCAGCTGCTGGCCGCCCGCGTAGGCCTTTTTGAGCTTGGCGAAGTCGCCGTCCTTTGCAGTGAGTTCGCGGTTGGAGCGGTGCAGAAAGCGGCTCAAACCGAAGAAGTGGGCGAATACCAGTTCCGCTACGGCGTCGCTCGAGGCCGCGGGGGTATTGTAGGTCGGAATACCCTTGCTCTTGGCATACTCGTGATCGATATTATCGATGCCTACCCCACCCCGGAGAATGGCTTTCAGATTGGGGCTGGCGTCAATGAGATCTTTCCGGACCTTGGTTGCGCTACGGACGATGATGGCGTCGTAATCGTTGAGCTTGGTCATCAGTTCGTCCTGGGGGATCTTCTTCGTGTCGACGGAAAAACCGGCCTCTTCGAGAAGTTGCTTTCCATTGGCTGCAATGCCGTCGTTAGCTAGTATGCGGATCATATATCTTGTTTTGGGAGTTGTTGGTTGTCTGTTAGCGGGACCCCGGCCGGCCCGGGGAGGGCGCTATATCGGAGGGTTCCGGTTGTCGCTTAACGTGCAGGCCGGGCCTTTGATCACGTAAGGGCGGCAAAGTTAGTAATCCTCAACCCGGCGGGCTGAACGTTTGTCTTGTATGTTACGAGTTCTATCGACTAAGCGGTGACAGCGCGCCCGAACCGCCTACTTTTGTCCTATGGTTATCGACATCATCTGCCTGGTTTTTCTTGCCTACGGGTTCTGGGTCGGCTACAGCCGGGGCATCATCTCCACGGTACTCAGCCTGGTCAGTTACGTATTCGGCATCCTGGCGGCCATGAAGTTCGGGCCCATCGCCGCCGAAATGATCTTCAACGCTTTCCCGGCGGTCACCAGTGCCGGGGCGTTTCTGCTCGGCGTGGTGCTGTTGTTTTTCCTTACGCTGGTGCTCTTTCGCATCCTGGCCCGGGGCCTCACCGGCGCGCTGGAATCCGTAAATATCAACTTCATCAACCAGATCCTCGGCGGCATCCTGTCGGGCCTGTTTTTCACCTTCATCTTCTCCGGGCTGGTCTATTTCGGTGACCGCAGCCGCATCATTTCCGATGAGGTACGCGCCGACAGCATTACCTACCCCGTCCTCGCGAAGCTGCCCGATATAGTAATCGACAACGCCCAGGCCATCTTCCCGATTTTTTACGATTTCTACGAGCAGGCCGTGGATGCCATGGACCGATTACGCGACGGGGTCGAGCAATCGGAATCCGACAGTATTTTCGACCTGGAATAGACTTTATTCACTATACTTGCTCCATTGAGGCCCCTTGTATCCTTTTTCAGTCGTCATGCATCGGGTTAACTAGTCATCAGAATTATGCTAGCTCCCGCTATCCCCTCCAACGAGGAAGCCAGGGTACGCGCCCTGCACGCGTATAACATCCTGGACACGCTCCCCGAGCGGCAGTTCGACAATATCGTCAACCTCGCCGCCAAGATTTGCGGCACCCCGGTGTCCCTGATCAGCCTGGTAGATAGCGACCGCTGCTGGTTCAAGGCCAAGATCGGCGTCGGCCAGATGACCGAAGCGCCCCGCCGGATTGCCTACGCCGCCCACGCGATCAACTCTCCGACCGAACAGATGGTGGTAGAGGATGCCCTGACGGACGACCGCTTCTGCGACTGCCCCCTGGTTACGGCCGACCCCCCCATGCGTTTCTACGTCGGTACCCCGCTGGTAGATGCGGGCGGATTCGTGCTCGGCACCCTCTGTGTGATCGACCATCGGCCCCGCAAACTCGATGCACTGCAGTTGGATATGCTCCGCACGCTGGCCGTCCAAACAGTGGATCAGATATATACGCGCCTGGAAATCAACCGGATCGAGGCACTGAACCGGGAACTCGAAGCAAAAAACGAGGAACTGGACCAGTACGCTTCCATCATATCGCACGATCTGAAGCAGCCCCTGCGGACGGTGCGGGGCTTCCTCGACATTATCCACGAAGATTACGGTGACGATCTGCAGGAATCCCTACGGGAATACCTGGCGCTGATCGATAAGACGACCGGACATATGCAGAACATGGTCCACAATATGCTGGCCTACGCGCGTGTCGGCACCCAACGCCAGCGGACGGCCGTTAGCCTGCACCGCATGCTAGCGGAAATCACCGTCGATTTCGCGCAAGTGATTCGGGAGCGCAGGGCAAGCATCACCGTTGACAAATCGCTACCGGAGGTGTACGGGTACGCGCCGGAGATTCGACAACTGCTGCAAAACCTGATTTCCAACGCGCTGAAGTTCGTTGCCCCCACCGTCATTCCCCAGCTCCGCATTTCGGCAAAGGAGACACATAAGTATTGGCGCATCAGCGTCGCGGATAACGGAATCGGCATTCCCGCCCGGCAGCGGCGAAACGTTTTCCGTCTTTTCGAACGGCTGCACGACAGCAGCGAATTTGAGGGGCAGGGCATCGGCCTGGCGTTCTGCAGTAAGATCGTCAAGCTTCACGGCGGAGAAGTCGGCGTAACGGGCAACGAGTCCGGCGGCAGCACCTTCTGGTTTACCATTCCGAAAGTCAAGGCGGTGGACCAGTCGGTAGCGGCTTAGGCCCGCTCCCGGTCGTGCATCAACCGCCAGACCATTTCTTTCATCAGTTCGCTTTCCTCCTTACCCGCCAGATTACTCCCGACCCCCTTGCTCTTCAGGTCGTACTCCCGTAGCAGGGCGAACACCTGGTAAAGATCTTTTACCGAGTAATTGCGGGCGGTACGTTCGTAGTCGGCCAGAAAGAAATCGAACCGCAGCCCCAGCGTTTTCATGATAGCTTGCCGGCTCTCGCGTTTGGCGTGCAGTTCCTTAAGCAGGAAAACCTTACTGAAATAATTGTACAGGCTACCGGTCACCATTGGTAGCGGGGCGGCTTTCGGGTTGGCGCGGAAGTACTGCAGGATGCGGGCCGCCTTCGTGGTTTCCCCGTGCCCGATGGCCCGCTGGAGCTCAAATACGTTGTGGTCCTTACTGATGCCCACCTGTTCCTCGACGATCTCGGTGGTGACCTCCGTCCCCTTTGCCAGATTGAGCATGAGCTTGTCCAGCTCGTTGGTGATCTTGCCCAGGCTGGTTCCCAGGTACTCGGCAAGGAGATTACTGGCTTCCGGCTTGATGGCGTACTTGCGATCCTTCAGGTAATGGGTGATCCAGGCGGGTACCTTATTGTCGTACAATCCCTTGGATTCGAAGACCACGCCGTTCTTGCGGATGTTTTTAAACAGCGTCAGATTGCCATTCAGTTTCTTATGCTTGTGGCTGATCACGAGGATGGTGGTGGGGGAAGGTTTCTCGGCGTAAGCGGCCAGTTCCTTCAGTTCCCGCATGTCCTGGGCCTCGCGGAGAATGACCAACTGGCGTTCGGCCATCATGGGAAAGCGGCGGGCGGCGTCCACGATCTGGAGGTACTCCGTGTCTTTCCCGTAGGCAATGGTCTGGTTGAAGGCCCGCTCGTGTTCGGCCAGGGCGTGGCGCTCGATGGCCTCCTCCAACTGGTCGATGAAGTAAGGTTCTTCCCCGTGAAGGAGGTAGAGTGGCTTAAAGTCTTTGGCCTTGATCGATTTCAGCAGGGCGGAGAAGTCCATGCGGCGAAGGTACGGCTATCGCAAATTGCCGGGCCGGGCGGGGTAACGGGATGTGTAATGATTCAGGTCATTAACCT
Organism: Lewinella sp. IMCC34191; assembly: GCF_003390935.1. GTDB lineage: Bacteria > Bacteroidota > Bacteroidia > Chitinophagales > Saprospiraceae > Neolewinella. The sequence goes on from NZ_QNQZ01000002.1 coordinate 557,480, forward strand.
GATCGGCGGATTACGACGGATACTTTACCTGCGCCCCGCCGCCCGAAAATGCAGCGTCGAAATGGGCCGTATCTTGGTCGGCACACCCGGAAAAACCTATGCACCCTGCCCTGGAAATACGCGGCCTGCGCAAAAGCTACTACCAAAAACCCGTCCTGTTCGGACTGGACCTGACCGTGGCACCGGGGCAGATCGTCGGTTACATCGGCCCGAACGGGGCCGGCAAGACCACTACCCTGCGCATACTCGGCGGGCTCGACAATCGCTTCGACGGGGAAGTAAGGGTGCTGGGTATCGACGTAAAGCGGGATCCCATCGCGGTCAAACGCCGCATCGGGTACCTGCCCGAAAGCGCGGACCTGTATGACGTACTTACACCGCAAGAATTCTACGACCTCGTCGGTAGTCTGCACGGGATGGAGGAAGCCCGCATTCGCGACCGGGCGGCCCGCCTGGAGGAGTATCTAGGTCTTAGCTATCGCCGCAACCAGCGGATGGACAGCTTCAGCAAGGGTATGCGGCAGAAGGTCCTGCTGACTAGTATTCTGCTACACGACCCCGACCTTATCTTCATGGACGAGCCGCTGAACGGGCTGGACGCCAACAGTGTCATCCGGGTCAAGGACCTGCTGCGGCAACTCGCGGATCAGGGCAAGACAATCTTTTACAGCAGCCACATCATGGACGTGGTAGAGCGCATCAGCGACCGCATTATCCTTTTGAACGACGGGCGCATTGCCGCTAACGGCACCTTCGCGGAACTCAACGCCCTGGCCCACAGCGACAACCTGGAAAACTTATTCACCCAACTAACCGGCGGGCTGACCGGGGAGCGGGGCTCTCGCTTTAGCCTGGACAGCGATGAATAGCCTGCTCCTCTGGGCAGTAGCTCGCATGGCTCCCGCGTGGCGTGGTCTGGGGGCCGATCCGCGTGCCCTCCGCCTGATACTGGCCACGAAAATGAAGATTGGCGACCGGTCGCTCAAGCACATGGGGCAGACGCAGGGGAAATCTTCTGATTACTCCATCCTGATTTATTGTCTTCTATTCCTATTCGGCATCATCCTTATTTTTATCTACCTGGCCGTAGATGACAAGGCCACCGCCGTGGGGATGATCTTTACCTTTGTATCGGTGTACCTCGGCTTCATGCTGGTGACCGAAATGTCGGATACGCTCTTCGATACCCGGGACCTGATGCTGCTGTACAGCCGGCCGGTCTCGGACGCGACGCTGAGTCTGTCGCGTGGGCTGTACGTCTACCTCTTCGCAAGCAAGTTCGTGCTACCGCTCACGGTACCGTTGGGACTGGCGCTGCTGTATCTCTCGCCGCTGATGGTGCCGGTGTATGCCCTACTCTGCGTGCTTTTGACGGTAATCATTGTCAGCATGACGTTGGGATTGTATCTGACACTTCTGCGGCGCCTTCCACCCGACCGGTTACGGCGGGTGCTGGGGTATTTGCAAGTGGCGCTGACTACGCTGTTCATCGTTCTGTACCAATTGCCGAACCTGGTCAACTTTACGGACTCGGGGGACGGTATATTCGATCTGCGCATCGTAGGGACGCCGTGGGGTTTACTCTGGCCCGGCTTCTGGTTGGGGGGCGTATGGGATAGCGTGATCCACCTCGGGGCGCGTCCGCTGAGCCTGGTACAGGGAGCACTCGGTATCGGGGCGGCAGCGGTGGGGGTGCGGTACTACGTCCGTCAGGGAGGCAATTACGGATCGCAGCTGATGGGCGTCCGGATCGCGGGGTCGGAGTCGGTGGAGGACGCTTCCGAAACGGACGCCGCACCGGGATTCTTTGCCCGCTACCGGGCTTGGTGGGGTCAACTGACCACCCGCCCCGGGCCGGAGCGGGGAAGTTACCTCTTCAACACGGCGCTGATGACGCGCGATTTCCAGTACAAGCAACAGGTTTATCCGGGGCTCATCATACCGCTCATAATCGCGGTGGGCTTTGCGGGGCGACGCCTCATCAAAGGGGGTGATGGACTCGAAGCGGGTGCCGTCATCACGGCCCTCTACGTATTTGCCTTCCTGATCGTCAGCCCCTTGCTATCGGCGCGGCTGAGCGAAAACTTTCGGGCGGCATGGGTATGGCAGACGAACCCGGTTGAAAAACTGAACGCGATCCTGTACGGGCAGTTGATGGCCGCCATAGGCGTCTTCTTCGTCCCCGTCGGCCTGCTGGTGTACGTTTGCGTCTGGATCGTAGGCGGGGTCGCGGTCTTCGACGATATATTACTCAGTCTGGCCGTCATCCTGTTGGCAGCGGTCATCTTTCAGTATACGGAGCGGTCCCTTCCCTTTTCCATTGAAAAGAGTGACGGCGGGTTCCACGCCATCGGCCCGATGATCCTGATCCTTTTCGTGGGGAGCCTGGCAGGTCTCGCGCACTACGGGTTGACATTCATCCCTTACGGCGTGGCGCTCGGCACGGTCGGTGCGTGGGTCGTCTGTCTGCTTGCTCTCCGGGGCTTACGCCGCTAGCGATTCCAGGATCACGCCACACGCCCACTCCAGCTCCGCTTCCGTAATGGTGAGCGGGGGCGCAATCCGCAGACTGCACTCGTTCCACAGGAACCAGTCGGTGATCAAGCCCCGTTCGAGGCAGCCGGCAATGACCCGGCGCACTTCGTCAAAATCGTCGAGCTCAACGGCCATCCAGAGGCCGGCGGAGCGCAGGTGGCGGATTTTGGGGTGAACGAGTAGCCGGTGCAGCAGCGCCTCTTTTTGCGGAACCGAGGCGATCAGGTCCGAATCATCCGTCAGTTGCCGGAGCGTTGCCAGTCCCGCCGCGCAGCTAACCGGGTGGCCCCCGAAGGTGGTGATGTGCCCCAGCACCGGATCGACCGTGAGGGACTGCATGAGCTCGCGGGAAGCTACGAAGGCACCCAGCGGCATCCCGCCGCCGAATCCCTTGGCCAGTAAAAGGATGTCGGGAACGATGCCGTACTGTTCGAAGGCAAAAAGGGTGCCGGTCCGGCCCATTCCCGCCTGAATTTCGTCCAGGATGAGCAGCGCCCCGGTTTCATCGCAGCGACGGCGCACCGCCTGTATCCATTCCGGGCGTGGCTTGCGGATCCCCCATTCCGCCTGTACCGTTTCCAGGACCACGGCCGCGGTATCCGTCGTGATGCGCCCCAGATCGGCATCACAATTGAACTCCAGGTGGGAGATACCGGGCAGCAACGGATGAAAGGGCCGGGTAAAATCCTTCGGCCACATCAGACTGGCCGCCCCCTGCGTACTGCCGTGGTAACTACGCCTGGCGGCTACGATGCCCGCCCGCCCGGTGACGCGTTTGGCCAGTTTCATGGCCCCTTCCACCGCTTCCGTGCCTGAATTCGTGAAGTAGACGTTGTCCAGTGAATCGGGGAGGTGCGTGCAGAGCAAGGTCGCGAGTTCCACCTGCGTACCCAGCACGAATTCCCCGTAGACCAGGGTGTGCATATACGTTCCGGCCTGCCGCTGTACCGCCTCCACCACGGCGGGGTGGTTGTGCCCCAGCGCGCTGACCCCGATACCGGCGATGAGGTCGAGGTAGCGCTTGCCGGCGGTATCGATCAGGTATACCCCTTCTCCTCCGGCGATCTCTAATCCCATGGGGGCGGGGCTGGTCTGGGCTACGTGTTTTAGGAAGTTGGCGCGCATGGCGCGAAGGTAGTACGGTAGTGGTTAGTCGGTTGGCTTCGCCATCCGGGGTAGTCGTGTAGTAGCTCCCAGCACCCAGCACCCAGATTAAAGCTGTTCGAGGTTAGCCACCAGTTCTCCGAGATCTTCCGCGCTGAGATCGGCCCGGGCGGAGACGAGGGTGGTACGATCGTGGTCATTGACGATGACAACCAGGTCCCGGATGCGTTTTTCCTCGTAGCGGACGGTGAGGGTGACGCGTTCGCCTTCCTGGGTGCGGACTTCCGCCCAGCGTTCGAATTTCTTGTAGCGTTCGAGGCTGTAGAGGAGGTTGACGATGCTGGACTGCGGTTCGGTGAAGTCGTCGTTGAGGTAGGTAACCACCCGGACGGTGCCGACATCTCCCATCAGGCTGAAGACGGCTCGCTCGTGCGGATCGTCGGTACTGATCGTGGCGATGTTTCCGGCCAGCCCGATCAGCCAACCGGGTACCTTTACGGCTACGTTTTCTTCCCCCCGGCGGTGCTCGCGGATAAAATCCTTAATGACCTGTTCCTGGGCCTCTAGCCCGAAGGAAAAGAGGCATAGTGCGAGTATTAATTTATACATAGTGGGTGTGTTGACGGGTGATTATTCGAGGGCGCGCTGGAGCTCGCCGAGTTTGCTGATGTCGATTCGGCCTACGAAGCTGAGCATGGCGAAGGTGTCGTCGGCACCAACCAGCAGGAATAGCTCGTTCACCACGGCATTTTCATCCTGGATGAAGGCTTCGACGTTCTGGCCGTCCTGGGTACGAACCTTGAAGAGCAGTTCGTAGGCGTCGGTACTGATGCGTTCCTTGGCTTCGCGGTAGAAGCGGTCGGGGGTGATATCGGTGTGCAGGACGCGAATGCCCTGGATGTCCTGGACCACGTTGCGGATGGCGGCGATCTCTTTTTCATCCATCTCCTCAAGATTGAGGTCGGCATCCTTGAAGAGTTCGAACATCTTACCGGATACGTAGACCGCGGTGAAGCGCTCGTCGTCGACGTACTCGCTGAAGTAATTGCTGATCGCGTCCAGCTGGTCCAGCTTCTGCGCGGAGGCGGGAAGGGCCAGCACGAATAGCAGGAAGCTTAGTAGATATTTCATGATTTATATGATGGTCGGCGTGGTGCCGGGTGGGTAAAGATTAATCCAGGATCTGTTCCACCTCCCGCAGTTCGCGGATGGTGATCTCGGGACCCCGGGTGAGGTTTTCGGAGGTGTTCTTCAGTACGGTCTTCAGGAAGCGCATGGCTTCTTCCTCGTCGGTAATTTCGTAGCGACTCCAGTCTACCGGTTGCCGCTGCGCTACGGGGAAGTTGCTCACGCGGGGTTCCTGCTGCCGGTGGACGATCTGCAGGGTCAGGATCAGCAATACCGCGGCGGCGGCCGCCAGTAACCAGCGCGGGAGCCTGCGGCGGCGGGCGACGGGTCGGGGCGGAGCGGTGAGACTTGCCTCCTGTTGCCAGTAAGCGAACAGGGGGGCATAGGTTTGCAGTTCCTGCGCTACGTCACCCGACTGGAAGTAGGCCTTCAGGCTTCGTTCTTCCTCCAGGGTGGTTTCCCCGGCGAAGTAGCGTTCGATCAGCTCGGTGGCTTGTGCATGATTCATCGGTCGACAATTCGTTCTTTCAGTAATAGTTCCCGCATCCGCTGGCGCCCGCGGTGCAGGTACACTTTGACCTGCTCCATCTTGAGGCCCGTGACGTCGGTAATTTCGCGGTAGCTCATTCCTTCCACTTCCCGAAGTTGCAGCACGGTACGCTGATCGACGGGAAGTTTTTCCATCTGCCGGCGGATATGAAAGAGGGTGTCTTCCGTTTCCACCAACCGGTGGGGGGTCAGGTTGCAAGCATCGTCGGGAGCCGCCGCCCGTTCGTACGCCGAGCGGGTCTTCCGCGATCGCAGCAGATCGATCGCCCGGTTGTGGGTCATCTTGAGGAGCCAGGCCGGCGGGTTGTCGAGACGTACGATCTCGTCCTGCCGCTGCCATCCCCGGATGAGCACTTCCTGAACGACGTCCTCCGCCTCGCTACCGTCGCCGGTCATCCGCAGCGCCAGGCGGTACAGCCGGTCGCGAACGGAGTCGATAAGGGTAGCAAAGGTTTGCACGTCGGGGCGTTTGAAAGGTACACGGACGAAGCAAGGTGCTTTGTTACAATCCCCTCTAATTTTTTCGACGAATTTTCGGCTCGGTGTAGCCGATAGGCAGAATGCCCCCTTTTTAGCACCGACCCGTTGGCGGACGGTTACTGCCACGCGAGCGGCAGCGGGCAGCCTCCTGCGGTAGCCCAACCGTCAATCATGAATCAGAACTCGTCCATACTAACCTCGACCCGTCGGCGGACCAGCTATCGCTGGGCAGACGACTAGTGCCCGTCAGCGGACGGTTGCCGCCACGCGAGCGGCTGCCAATCGTAAATCGTCTATCGTAAATCGTAAATCGATACGTCTACACCTCCGCGCCCAGCCATACTTCGCAGCCCTCCGTACAGTTCTGGCAGATATCGATTTCGGCGCGCCCCTTCAGCAGCTTACGGCGGAAGTCATCGTATGCCCCGCCTTCCCAGACGTCGTGCAGGCTGTCTTGCTTCACGTCGCCCAGGCGGTGGGTGACGTCCTTGTCGAAACAGCAGGGGGCAACCAGCCCGTCCCAGGTGATGACGCAGCTGTGCCAGAGTTTCCAACAGTGATTCTGGAGCTTATTTTTCAGGCCGTAGGTGCCATCTTCCTTTTTGTAATAGCGAGCATACTGTTCCTGCTCGGGCATCAGGGGGTTGCCGTGCTCGTAGTCGTAGAGCTGGGCGGACTTGAACTTCACTTCGTTGATACCGATCTCTTCGGCCAGGCGAACGACTTCGCCCATCTGGTGCTCGTTCGGCTTGACGACCAGGAACTGGAAGATCAGGTGGGGCGTGGCACTCTTCATTTCCTGTTTCCACCGGACCAGGTTACGGGCGCCCTGAAGCACGGTTTCCAACTTTCCGGACTTCCGGTACTGTTCGTACACCTCCTGGGTGGTACCATCGACGCTGATGATCAGCCGGTCGAGGCCACTCTCGATGGTGCGGCGGGCGTTGGCGTCGTTGAGGAAGTGGCCATTGGTAGAGGTGATGGTGTATACGCCCCGGTCGGTTGCTTCCCGGACCATATCGAGAAAGTCGGGGTTGATGTACGGCTCCCCCTGGAAATAAAAGATGAGGTAGAGCAGGCGGTCGGCGATGTCGTCCAGCGTGCGGCGGAAAAAGTCAGCCTTCAGGTTGCCCGTCGGGCGGGTAAACTGCCGCAGGCCGCTCGGGCATTCAGGGCAGCGCAAATTGCAGGCCGTCGTCGGCTCGAAGGACACCGTGAAGGGCTTGCCCCAGACTACCGGTCGCTGTAGCCAGCGGGTTGCGTAATAACTGGCGATCACCTGCCCCGCGTTGACCACCCGGCGGGGTGTCAGCTTACGGAGAAAATTAAGGGTGTCGCGCAGATGTAATCTCGCCATGGTGCGAAGATACAGCTCGACGGCGCGGTCACCGGGAACGCACACTTTAGCGAGTATCCGCCTGATCAAAAATTAGTTGCCCTAACAAGTATATGACTTTTTGCTTACCTTCAATAGGCCTAAAAAAGGATCCGACCGGCGAAAGCCGATCGGATTCCCTAAAGACAATGTAATCAACTAAAACATTCTTGCTACCGGTACCACCGGTAGGTAGCTTTTACCAGGAAGGTGTTCCGCACCTCGTCGGAGAAGACATTCGATCCGAGGCTCCGAAGTAAACCTTCGCCAGGATTGCCGCTGGCGGTATTGCCCTGCGACCACACCAGGAATATTTCCGAGCCGGGCCGGTATTCCCACCGCACCACCATATTGGAACGGAATTGGATGAAGTTGAAGTCTGGGTCATCCACGGTAAAATCCCCGTCCGGCGAGGTGATCCGGTAAATTCCTTCCTCACCATCGTAGGTAACGTCTCCGGAAGGGTACGAAACGAAGCGGCTACCGAATGCCTCCGCCATTGCCTCACCGCTAAATCCCTTGAAGTCCTGGTAGCGCCCGCGGCTGATGAAGGGTTGCCCATAGTACTGCAGCGTGAGGTCCGGCGTGAGGTTATAGGTGAAGCGGACGGTGGTGCTAAAGGTCTGTTGGTCCACCGTGGCTACCAGGTAAGACGTACCGGAGGCCACGTCCCGTTGGTCCACGTACTGATCAGCCCGGCGCAGGACGGAATAGCTCGGACTCAGGCTTACCGAAGCGGCATCCAGCGGCTGCCAGCTTGTCCACAGGCCCACCGATCTTTCCAGTTGGGTGCCGTCGAAGGTGCGGTATTCGTACCCTTCCGCCCCGACGGTAACTTTTTTCCGCTGGTCCGAATTCACGTAGGCGAAATATTCGGCTCCCGGGCTGATCCGCAGGGTCGGTCCGCCCCGGAGGTCGGTCTTGGAAGCGCGGTAGGCGATGTACGACGCACCGGCACCGACGCGCATGAAATTCTTGAAGTTGGCGTGGGAGTTGACGTTGAAGGTCTGCTGGAGCAGGGTGCCGCCAAAATCGAAGGTGCTGTAAACGTTCCCGTTCACCTGGAGGCGCCGGAAGATCGAGAACGGATTCTGCCACCGCCGGGCCATCCAGCCGAAGTAATTGATCTCATCCGCGTTGCGCATGAATCCGATATCGTTGATCTCGAATCCGGGAGAACGCCACGTCGCGCCGGTCTCGAAAATGAAGTTTCCACCTACGTTACCGACCTTCAGCATGCCGCTGCTACCATTCAGTCGGGTCGCGGAGCTGTCTACCTCCAGGTGATCGGCGTCGGGGCGCTGGAAGAAGTGCTCGAAACCGGTTTGCGTTTCCAGGATCGCTTCCTTACTGCCGCTCACCGATGAGAGCACCGTATTGCCCGCCACGTACCAGGCCCGGTCCTTCCAGCGGTGATTGAAATCTACTCCACCGGAATAGGCTTCCCGGTGGAGAAAGCCAAGCTCGGGGTCGTCGGTCAGGCTACGCTGTACGCCGGTCAGGATGGCGCCTACGTAGGTGTCCCCGCCGCGGAAATCCTGCTGGATGCGCCCGACCTGAAAGTTGGTTAGGGGCTCCACCACCGATTCGCTGCGTTCGCCGGCCAGGTCGATGGTGGCCATCTCCCGCTCCGTCACGCTTTCCAGTAATCCGACGCTCAGGCCCGAGCTGGTCTTGCCGCTGAACTTGGCCGCCCCCAGGATGGTCGTATTCACCGGCTGATCCACGTAGTAGCTCCGGGCGGCATCGGAGGAAACGACCCGGTGCGGGCTCCCCCCGATGCGCCGGGAATAGAAAAGCTGGTCGGAGGTATGGCCACCCCCGGCCTCGGCCGACGACAGGTTAAAGTCGAAAATATTCTGCCCCTCCACGAAGAAGGGCCGTTGCTCCCGGAAGAAGACCTGGTAGCCGTCCAGGTTCAGGGCCCCAGGATCGGCCTCCACCTGCCCAAAGTCGGGGTTGATGGTCAGGTCCAGCGTGAGGTCGTTCGTCACGCCGATGCGGGCGTCCAAGCCCGCGGAAAGGCGATTATCCGAACCGTTCGCGAAGGGGTTGCCCGGCTCTTCCGGGTAGGTCGCGCGCTGGGCGACTACGTAGGGCTGCAGTTCCACTGTCCGGCGGGGTTGTAGGTCCTTCAGCCCGCGGAGCTCCCCGAAGCGGCTCACCCAACCCGAGGCGTTGCGTTCCTGGGGCTGCCACAGACTGCGCTCCTCCATTCGGAAGTCCATGCGGGTAGACTGTATACCCCACACCTGGTCGGCTCCCGACGAAAAGCGGAGTTGGGAGAGCGGAATGCGCATCTCGGCCGTCCAGCCTGCCGAGTCGATCTGTGTCTTGGCCTCCCAGATCGGGTTCCAGGAGCTGTCCCAGCTGTTTCCATCGTTCGAGACAAACTCGTCACCCTTCACGCCCGAAGCGGAAACCGTGAAGGAGAAAGCCGTCCGCTTGTCGTGGTAGCTATCGATGTTGACCTCCACCCAGTCACCGGGGAACTGGTCCCGCCGGCCCATCCGCTGCTCGATCTTCTCGGGTTCGGTATCCAGGCAGCGGAAGGCCACGTAGAGGTTCCGGTCGTCGTAGAGAATCTTTATCCGGGTTTCCTGGGTAGGAGCGGCTCCGGCATTCGGCTCGAACTGCACGTACCCGCCACTCCAGGCTACGCCATCCCAGGCGGCATCGTAGGGGCTACCGTCAATCACCGGCGCCTGCCCCGCGATGCGTTCGGTATCGTAGCCGCGCTGCGGGTAAACGACCTGCTCCGTGCTATCCTGGCCGAACACGGGCAGACTAAGGATCAGGCTAAGCGAGACTAACAGGTATAGCTTCATATTCGGGGAGTGTACCGCAACGACGAAAGCCGGAATCGGGGGTTGCATGGGGAGATATTTTATCGCTGCACGTTTGCCACCCCCTACAGGTTACTTGGCTCGTCGTAAATAGACGTTATCGTAGGGCGATCGGCATTTTACCTGCGCTCCGCCGCCCTGTCCTATGGTTCCGACTACACGCTCGTAGAACTGGCGCTGCTCGCTGGCCGCTTTGTCGATCCGGATATCGAAATCCGTCATCAGGCTACCGTATTCCGTGATCAGTTCCAGCTTGGCCGTGGCGTCGGCGGGAAGGGTGAGATCCACGTCCCCGTAGTTGCTGTACAGATCCAGCTTACTGCCGGGCTCCAGCTCGCTGGGAGCAATCTCCAGGGTGCCGTAGGTACTGTGCACGCGGGTGAGTCCGGCGATGTCGGCCACTTCGACGTCCCCGTATTCGGTTTCGACCTCGATGGACATCCCGGGCGGTACGCCGATGCGAAGACGGATGCGGGAATTGCAGCCCCGGATGCGCACGCCGTTGTTAACGGTTACCCGGTCTTCGCATTCCTCACTCAGTGTCTGCTGGTTGGGTCCGACCTCCTCCAGGCGTAGGCGATTGCCGCTGCGGTCTACGGAGATCTCGCCGAGGTCGGGCCGCTCGGTGTCGTTGATCAGGACCAGGTGGGTGACCGTGATCTCCCCCGATGCGGAGGGAAAGAGTTCGACATTCCCGAACTGGCTGGAAATGAAGAGGTGATCGGCGCCCTCGGTAGCGATGGTCTGCGTTTTAGACTGGGCATGAAGGTGGCCCGCAGCCAGCAGGAGGCTGCAAATGATGAAGCGGAGCATGGGTAATTGCTTAGGGGGTTACTGCTTGCGCAGGTAGATATTATCGTAGGTAGCGGTCAGGCTGATCAGGGTGCCACCGCCGTTGATGGTGCCGCCGAGGTTGCCGAGGTTGACGTCACGGGGACTGTCGTAGTCGCGGTCATCCTCATTGCCGGCGACCGTATTGGACTTCACGTTGATGTCGAAATCGGTGTACATATTTCCGTAGCCGGTGGAGAGGCGTACATCGGCCTTGGTAGCGGCGGGCAGGGTAATGTCCACGTCGGAGTAGGTGGAGTGCAGGCGTATCTCCTGCGTCGGAGCGGTGTTCCATACGGCGACAATCTCGTCGTAGACGGTATTGACGGCCACCGGTCCGGTCACGTTATCCAGTTCGGCTTTGTGGTACATCATCGATACGTCGAGGCTGCCGGAAAAGTCGCGGACGGTCAGGTCGCCGCCCCGGTGGGTACTCTGTTCGACCGTGATGCTGGCGCTGTTCGGGACGCGCACCGTCACGTGCTTTCCGTTGCCGCCTACCTGGGCGATACGGATGGTACCGTTGCTTTCCGTGACGTTGAGTCCGGCGCCGGTATTGTCCTTCAGGCCGGAGGCACTGATCTGACGCAGACCGTCGGCGCGATCGTCGTTGCTGCTCCCGTCGGGGCGGCCTTCCACGATCAGCTCACTGCCGGAGGTGCCGACAATGGTCAACTCATCGATCTCGGAGAAGGCGACGGTCTTTCCGCCGGCGTTTATCTTGAATTCCTGCTGCGCCCACAGGGGGGTGGTCAATAGGAGAAGGACAAAAATTCGTAGGGGGGTAAGCATGGCTATATTAATTTGAAGGTCCCCAGTTCGGCGGCGTCGCGCAGGGGCCGGGGCGTCTGGTCGTTATTGATAATTTCTTCGAGGTAGGGCAGCACGCGTTTCTCGTTCAGGGCTACCAGGGTTTCCAGCAGTTGCACCCGTACGGCGGGGGGCGGGTCGCTGGCCATGGCGGCCAGCATCTCGTCGCGGGCGGCCGGGCTGTCGGCAAAGCGGTGGAGCGCATCCAGGGCGGCCAGCCGCACGTTCGTTTTTTCGTCGGTCCGCAGCATGTGGCCGAGGTTGGCGATGATGGCCGGGTCGGCTACGGGCACGTCCAGGCTGACGGTAGCGGCGCGCATGCGGGTGGTGGGCTGCTCATCGTCCATTAGCTGCAACATCAGCGTGCGGGTAGCCGCCAGCTGATGCTCCAGGTGGCTGGTATCGCTGCGCCCGAAGTACCAGCCCAACCCGAAGACGAGGAGGAGCATACTGGCCGCGATGCTCAGCAGGGCGGCGGGGCGCAGGTAAAACGCCTTTGCGGAAGCGGTGGCCGGCTGGACTTCGTCCGTTTCATCGCTCTCGTAGCCGGCGAGCATGTCGGCGAAGCGTCGGTCGGCCGCGGCGCTGGGTTGCGGGTCGGCCGGGCGGGCGACGTCTTCCCGCAGCTGGCGCAGGGCGGCCAGCTCGCGGGCGGTATCGGGGTCGCCCTCGATGGCGTCCTTGACCATCGCATAGCGTTCCGGAGAGAGCTCGCCGGAGAGGTAGTCGATCAGTTCGCTCTGGGTGATGCGGTTCATGATTGGTTTTTGTGATAGTTATGCCGGAGCTGCTTGCAAGCCCGGTGCATGCGCACTTTGATGTTGGCCTCCGTGGTGTTGAGCACGGTGGCGATGTCGGCGTACTTCATATTTCGTTGCCAGGCCAGTTCGACCACCTCCCGGTAGTTATCGGGCAGGGCGGCCAGGGCATGGCGGCAGTCGGGGTACGATTCCTCCTCCTCCAGCGGTAGCCGGCTGAATTCAAAGTTGTCGTCGATCGGCATACGCCCTTGCAGTCGACAGTGGTCGCGGTGGGCGTTGCGGGCAATGGTGAAGATCCAGGTCTTGAAGGTGGATCCTGGTTGCCAGCTCTTTCGGTATTTGATGACCCGTTCGAAGGTCGTATGCAGGAGGTCCTCCGCGGTGGCGCGGTCCTGGTGGGTTCGGTTGATCAGAAACCCGAGCAGCGGTGCTTTATACCGGTCGTAAAGCAGGGACAGGCGGTGGACTTTACCCGCTGCCACTTCTTCCATGATGATTTCGTCGGTCGCTGCCAAGGCTGGTTGATTGCTGCTTGTGGGGGGAAGTACTGGGGAATTTCTTGATGGTTACAGTGTTCCTGACTTTTATCTGCATTTTTCTGGGGGGGAGAGCCCGGAGCTGCGGCTCCGGGTAACTGAGGTTTGACCGCGCTGCGGTCTTTTAGGGTCATTCAGGGTCCCGGAGCTCCAGCTCCGGGCAATTGCTTTCCTCAACTTGACCAGCATACCCCCCGCAGGACATTCGGCGGAGCTGGAGCTCCTCCACCCCACCCAGGGTCCCGGAGCTCCAGCTCCGGGCAATTGCTTCCCTCACCTTGACCTGCCTATCCCCCGCAGGACACTCGGCGGAGCTGGAGCTCCTCCACCCCACCCAGGGTCCCGGGACTCCAGCTCCGGGCAATCGCTTTCCTCACCTTGACCAGCCTGTCCCCGCAGGACGTTCGGCGGAGCAGGAGCTCCTCCACCCCGCCCAGGGTCCCGGGGCTCCAGCTCCGGGCAATCGCTTTCCCCACCTTGACCAGCATACCCCCCACAGGACATCCGGCGGAGCTGGAGCTCCTCCACCCCACCCAGGGTCCCGGAGCTCCAGCTCCGGGTACTTGCTTTCCCCACCTTGATCAGCCTACCCCCCGCACGACACTCGGCGGAGCTGGAGCTCCTCCACCCCACCCAGGGTCCCGGAGCTCCAGCTCCGGGTACTTGCTTTCCCCACCTTGATCAGCCTACCCCCCCGCACGACTTTCAATGAAGCTACAGCTTCACTACCCGCACAAGAGTATTCCTGAACCGTTTCAAAACGAAATCAACAGCTCCCCATGGCCACCGTAAACCCGAATTCCGCGCCACCGCCGCCCAAGAAGAAGACATCCACCTTGAAAAAGGTGTTGTACGTGATCATCTTGCTGGTGGCCCTGTCGATCTTATTGCAGATACTGGGCGTAGGGGTAGTGAGTAAGCGAGAGAACGACACCCTGATCGAGCAACCGCACGCGGAATAGCTTAGCCCAGACCGACGCTGGACAGTCCGGGGTAGAAAGGCCAGGGAATAGCCGCCAGAATCATCACCAGTCCCGCGATGTAGTACTTACCGATGGTCTTCCAACCCTTATTCAGCGTAGCCTGCCGCTTGGCTTTGCTGTAGCCCACGGTGATCAGCACCGTAGCGAGGATCATGACCCACCAGTGCACCCAATTGTAGTACGTAGCCACCGAGGTGCCGGCATTCTCGGGAACGTCCGCCGCCACGCCGTAGGGGCTCAACCAGAGGTAGAGCAGCAGGCCAAGCAACAATTGAATGTGCACCGAGATCAGGCCGAATAAAGCCCACTTATCTTTCCCGGGGTACACCGTACCGCTGCTGCGCATGGACATGGCGCGGGCGATGGCGACGATCAGCAGAATAAGCACGATCCAGCGGAGACCGGAGTGTGCGTGTTGGATTGCAGTGTAGAGTACTCCCATAATGGTTGTTAAGTGGGGCCAAGATAGACAGACCCGCCTAATCCTGCCCGAGCAGGTAAGCGTAATCCTCCATCCCGTCAATATGTTTAAAAACGATGCGCATGATGGCCACCACCGGTATCGCCACGATAGCCCCCACGGCACCCCACATAACCGTGAAGGCGATGACGGCAACGATGGTCGTTAGCGGGTTAATATCAACCTCATCCCCCACGATCAGCGGCGTCAGGATGTAACTCTCCAGCATCTGCGCCACGGCCATCGTACCGAGTACGCCCAGGATCATGGTACTGCCGCCCCCGCTGGCGATCGCGATGGCTACGGCTATCCCGCCGCCGATGATGTTGCCCAGATAGGGTATGATGCTCAGGATCGCGACCAGCACGGCGATGACGATGGCGTAGTTCAGCCCCACCAGGGAGAAGCCGACGCCATACAGCACCGACAGGATCAGAATCAAAATCAGCCGCCCCTTTAGGTACTGCTGCGCCACGTCGGTAGCCTCGTTGATGGTCTGGTGGGTTTCCCCACGCTTATCGTCCGGGGTGCGGCGCAGGACGAACTCCCGCAGCCGTTCTTTCTGGCTGAGGAAGAGCACGACATAGACGAACATGAGCAGAAAATCACCGAGTACACTAAGGGTACTCGACAGGGCACCGGTGATCTGCGACTGCCCGAAGGGAAGGTTCTGCAGCATGGTGCCCCCACTGCTTCCGCCGGCTCCGCTACCGCCGGTAGCGGTAGAGTCCTGGGTAACGGAGGTAGAGTCACTGCCACCGCCGCCGAGCATGGGTACCTGTTGCTTCGCCTTTTCGATCTGTTCCGTCAGGCGGTCCTCGATCTCCGGCCAGTTATCGGCGAAGCTGGCTGCCTGTTGCCCGATGGCGAAAAAGATTCCGGCAAAAAACAGCACCAGTACGAGGACCGCCCCGGCGATGGCAAAGCCGGGTTTCCATCCCCAGCTGCGTAGCTTAGTATCGAGGGGGTCGAGCAGAATGGCGATGAGCCCGGACACCGTCAGCAACAGTAAAACGGGCTTCCCGTAGTACAGTATGGCAACCACGCCGAAGATGGCAATGAGACGGAGTACGAATCCAACCAACTTCGGAGAAACTTTCATATTGAGGTTTGTTTGTCTTTGATAGGTCGATCGGGGTGCCTCTGTTCACTCCGCCGTACTTTTGCCCCGCATCCAAAGCCAGTTATACCGTGGTCGACCAAGTAAGTTTCCGCCTCCAAGCCCGCCCCCGTGGTTTCCACGTCGTCACCCGGGAGATCATGGAGCACCTCCCCGCCCTCCCCCAGAGCGGCCTGCTTCACCTCTTCATTCAGCACACCTCGGCGGCCATCACCGTCAACGAAGCGGCGGATCCCGACGTACTGACGGACTTCGAATCCATCTTCAATAAGCTCGTCCCGGAGAATATGCCTTTCCTGGTCCATACCCTCGAGGGCCCCGACGATATGCCCGCCCACATCAAGGCCGCCATGATCGGCAACAGCATCACCCTGCCCATTACGGCCGGCCGGCTGAATCTGGGTACCTGGCAGGGGGTCTATCTCTGTGAATTCCGCAACCGGGCCTCAGGCCGCGGCCTCGTGGCCACGATCTACAGCTAACAGCCCACGCCAGTTGCGGTAACCGTAGACCGCCATCACCACGTAGATCACCATCAGCAGGGCAAACAGAAGGGCGCCGGAGCGCAGGTAGATGAAGACGTAAGCGGTGTCGATGACCACCCAGTACAACCAGTTCTCCAGCCGGCGAGCAATCAACAGAAAGGTGGCCATCACGCTGAGGACCGTGGTGATCGCATCCGCGTAGGTACTCGTGGCATTCGTATAGGACCCTACGACCGCCCCGAGCAATATTCCTCCGAGTATCCCTATTCCGATGGTCAGCAGGTGCTCCCTGCCAGTCATCCGGACGATATCGGAATCCGGTTGGGTGTTGGCGATGGCCAGGTCATCCAGCGTACTTTCCGCCGCCGCCTCCGGGCTGCCTCGTCGCCACCGGTAGATACCTACCCCGGCCATGACCAAATAAAACACCTGTAGGAGGGCATCCGATACGAGCCGGTACACCACCAATGACTGGTGGGCCCACAAGGTGGCGCTGACGGCCGCGAAGAGCCAGCACCAGTTGTTGTCCCGGGCGGCCAGATACACGTACACCAGGGCGGTCAGGGTGGCCAGCCACTCGACTGCGCCAATATTCGCCGCCTGCGTGAATAGTTCCTCCACCGGCGGTTACAAACTGACCGTCATCAACTGACCGAAGCGCTGTACCCGCCGGTCAATCTGCTCCTGGTCCAGCGTCTGCATGCGCCGGGTTCCGAAGTCTTCGACCACGAAGCTGGCCATAGCCGAACCGTGAATGACGGCCCGCTTCAGGTTTTCAAAGCTCAGGTCGTCAGTCGCGGCCAGGTATCCGATCATGCCCCCGGCGAAGGTGTCCCCGGCACCGGTGGGGTCGACGACCTTGGGCAGCAGGAGGGCCGGAGCCGAAAACAGATTCTCGCCCTCAAAGAGCAGGGCACCGTGTTCTCCCTTTTTGATGACCAGGATCCGGGGTCCCATCTCCACGATCTTAGCGGCAGCCTTGAGCAGGCTGAGTTCCCCACTGAGCTGACGGGCTTCCTCGTCGTTGATGATGAGAACGTCGATGCGCTTGAGGACCGCCTTAAGGTCGTCCAGCGCATTGTCCATCCAGAAGTTCATGGTATCGAGGGCCGTCAATTTCGGTCGCTCGGCCATCTGGTCCAGCACGCGCGACTGCACCGCCGGAGTCAGGTTGCCCAGCATGACGTAGGGCGCCTTCTGGTAGCTCTCCGGCACCTTAGGGTCAAAATCGGCGAGGACGTTGAGTTGGGTGTCCAGCGTATCGCGGCCCATCATATCGTCGTGGTAGCGGCCCGCCCAGTAGAAGGATTTGCCGTCCTTCACTACTTCGACACCCTCCAGGTCGGATCCCCGCTTCTTGAGGTCCGCCAGGAAATCATCATTGTAGTCACCCCCGATGACCGAGACCAATTGTACCGGCTGCACGAAGTGCGTCGCGGCCATCGCGATGTAAGTGCAGCTCCCCGCCTCGATCATTTTTACCTCCCCGTAGGGCGTGTAGACATCATCGTATGCAAGGGTACCGACTGCGAGCAAGCTCATAAAGATTATTTTTAGGCCCGCAAAGATTGCAAAATAAAGCCGGACGACGTAAATTTGCGTCCGCTTAGCGCTTACGGCGCTGACGCACATATTGCCTCAATAGCTCAGTTGGTTAGAGCGGCGGACTGTTAATCCGTAGGTCGAAGGTTCGAGCCCTTCTTGAGGCGCACTTCTAAAAGCCTCACTTCCCCCGGAAGTGGGGCTTTTTTTTGTGCCCCCAGTTTCGTCCGCCCAACGCAGTAAAGCGGAGTTGGTTTGCCGAAGCGCGTCGGAGCGGAAGATCACATGTAGCCGATGGATACATGGATCACCGGTAAGCCCCCTGGTCCGCCGAGCGGTAGCTCGTCCTTTAACTTCGTTGTGTCCGATTGATCAGCTCGATTTGTCTCTACGGGTGCTCAGTATGCTGCTAAGCGAAAGCCCGGCCTCTAAAAGCTATCTGCCCAGGGGCCTTACCCTTCCCCCCGCAGCTTGTCCAGATACTGCCGTACCCCATGGTGACTGATTGTCCGCCCCTCGAAGAAAGAGGTAGTCGCTTTTCGCTCGGTCGGGGAAGCGTCCAGGCTGGATAGCACGTTTTGCAGGTGCATCTTCATATGGCCGCGCTGAATGCCGGTAGTGACCAGGCTACGGAGAGCGGCGAAATTTTGCGCCAGCCCCGTCGCGGCCGCTACGCACATCAACTGATTGGCCGTCGGACGGCCCAGGACATCGAGGGCGAGATCCGCCAGCGGGTGCAGGCGGGTAAGCCCTCCCACGGTACCAAGAGCCAGTGGAACGGTTAATTCGAAGATGAAGACGTTATCCACGACCCGGCAGCGGCTCAGCGAACGGTACGTCCCCCCCTCGGCGGCAAATGCGTGGGCGGCCGACTCTACGGCCCGAAAATCGTTACCGGTGGCGAGCACCACTGAATCGATGCCGTTCATGATCCCCTTATTGTGGGTAACGGCGCGGTAGGGATCGTGCCGGGCAATATCCACGGCCAGCGAAAACCGGCGGACGAAGTCGGCGGCATCCACCCCGGACCCGGCCAGGTTCATCTTCTCGATGGGGCAGCGGACCCGGGCGTTTACCACGCAGTTGGGGGTGTGGTTGCTGAGGATGGCCATGATGACCTCCAGGTCACGCTCCCGGTCCGTTAGCAGCGGGCTGTCTGACGACCACAGCTGGATTTCGGTAGCGTAGGCCTCCAGTACCGTATTGATGAAGTTCGCGCCCATGCTATCGCCGGTACCGAAACTCACGAGAAGCTGGTAACACTGCTCGTTCACCTCCGGGAGGTGCTTCCACTGCATCGAGCGGACCCCACCTCCCCGTTTCTCCATGCGTGCCGTGATGTCCGCCGTCGCGTGCCGCAGGCGCCGTTCCAGTTCGGGGAACAGGGCCGCCCGTCGCTCCGGAGCCCCGGCCCAGCGAAAGTGAAGCTGACCAAGCTTCTCCGTGGCTACGATCTCGGCCTCGAAGCCACCCCGGCTCATCCAGTACTTAGCGGCGCTGCTTGCCGCAGCCACTACGCTGCTCTCCTCGATCACCATAGGTACGGCGTAGAGTTCGCCGTTGATGAGAAAGTTAGGCGCAATACCGAAGGGAAGGGGGAAATTGGCAAGTGTATTCTCGCTGAAATTATCGACGACCTCCTGCAGATCGCTGCTGTTAGCGTCGAAGAAGGCGAACTCGCCGTCGTCGTGCCCCTGGAGGAAATGATTCAGTAACCATTCGCGGCGCTGATGCTTGTTGAATTTGCTGAATCCGCTGACGCGGCGGTTTTCCCGGATGGTGTCGGACACGGGTTGGAGTGTATAGTTATAAGCGGGGACGAAGATAGGCCTTCGCCAGTTCCAACCCCCGAATCTGTGTGGCCACGTAGCGCTGCAGGCTTCCGTAATCCTCCCGGGCGTGACGTAGCAAGGCCGATGCCTGCCCGTAAATGGCGGGCACCGAACTCAGGGAAGTCAGGTAATAACCATCCAGAAACGACCGGACCCCACCGCTGATGATCACCTTCTGGCAACGCACGTTCTGCGGAGCTTCCTCTACCAGCTTATTGATCTGACGAACCATTTCCTCGGCGGAGTGGCCGACCCGGGTCAGTCCTTCGTAGGCCAGCCGGGCCAGTGCGTCCGAGCGGAATAATTCCAGCTTACTGAAGTTCGTCCCCCCGTTTGCCGCCGTATCGAGCGCCAGTATCGGCAGTTCCAGCAGCGATCGCAGGCTGGCCGGCCCCATCCCCTGCCCTACTTCCTTCACGATGACGGCCAGATCGGGCAGGAGGCGCACGACCTCGCGGATCGTTTCCAGCGGGGATACATTGAAGCGGTCGCCCTCGGGTTGCAACCACTCCTGCAGCGGATTGACGTGGATGATGAGTCCGTCAAGGCTCAGTGAATCGACGAGTTGTTGGATCAGCACCGATTCGCCGTCTTCTAACAGGCGCTGTACCTGGGCGGCGCCGAGGTTAGCGAAGATGGGTACCTCGTCGCCGGCGAGTGGCCGTACGTTGAAGTCGCCAAAGCGGTGATCTTCGTAGAGCAGACTCCGACAGGACCCTAAACCCATTCCAAGGCCGAACTCACCCGCCGCCCGCGCCAGGTTGTGGTTGATGATCAGCGCTTTTTCGGTACCACCGGTCATACTACTGACCCAAAGCGGGGCACGGAGAAATTTTTCGCCCCAGTCCATATTTCCGTAGCTGCCCGGCAGCGGGTGGGCGGCTAATAGCGGTTCGTAATCAAACCGGCCGTCTAGCCCATCCCGGTCGGCCTGCGAATCGAAGGCAAGCTCAATATGGTCCTCCTTTCGACCGGGTGCATTAGGATCTTCCATAGCGGCCCCCGGCAGGTGAATGGGCAAAGTTTCCGACATAATATTGCCAACGTTGGGCTAAAAGAATGGTTGAAAGGATAAAAAAAGGGAGTGCCCACTGGGCACTCCCTGAAAAACGGTCTTTCCAAAAAGCAAACACTTGACAAATTCTTTTCCCGCTGTGGGGATCGTGCGTAGTTCAACACACCAGATGGTTACACCATTTTCGGCATGTCGGCATCACACGTTATATCTTTAGGGTTTCCAGCATTTGGCGTTTACAAAAGTTCACAATGAAGAAGACATCGATACTGATACCTTTAATCCTTGTTGTCTGCCTGATCGCGCTTGCGCTGCTCGTTTCTCAGGCTATTGCCGCATCGGAGCAAAGCCAAACTGGGATCGAAGATAAGGCCATTTCTTCGGAACATCCAAGGCTTACACCCGATGATTCCCTGAATATCCGTGACAGCCAACGGATGGCCGATGGATCATCTACCACGCAAAACCAACGTTTTCAGGACCTTGTGCCCGCCACCAGCGCCGACGATGGTGTGACGTCCAATAGTTCAAATACTGGCAATTTTTTTGTAATTGCCGGCACCTTTCGGCAGCAGATCAATGCGCGGACCCGTGTACGTAACCTGAAATCGGCGGGCTTTGATCGCACCGCCCTCGAGATTTTTGATCGCGGTAAGTACGCCGTCGCCCTCGTGGATCACACGGAATCGTACGGTGAAGCCGCCGAACTGGCGCAACGGGTTCGTAGTGCGGGCTTCGAAGTGGAAGTTTACCGCAAACGATGAACTTACTTCTGGTAGGCTAACATGCCGCCTTCCAGGTTTCGCACGTTTTTGAAGCCGGACTGGCGGAGCAATTCCTGGGCCATCGCGGAGCGCTTTCCGCTGCGACAGTAAACAATGATTTCCTGGTCCCGGTACGGGGCCAGTTTTTCCATTCCCATACTCAACTGTCCTAGCGGCACGTGAATGCCTCCGACGTTAAATTCGGCTCGTTCATAATCTTCCCGAACGTCCAGCAAGACATAATCTTTCTTGTCTTCCTTTTCACGTCTTTTCAGTTCTTCTACGGTTGCTTCCATTGATCTTTTGACTTACAGGTCAGGGTTCGGTTTGACGCAACAAGGATAAGGCAGAATAGATTACTTCCTAACGAATTTTACGCGGCCTACCCGCTCATCCGCCCGGCATTCGAGCAAATACAGACCCGCCGGTAAGTGACTCACGTCCACCTGCGTACTTCCCCGCTGGCGCAGTACCTCCCTGCCATCCATCGATAAAATTACGATTTGTATCTCGCTGTTTATAAGTCGATTAGGCAAACGTATGTTCACTATTCCGTTTGTAGGATTCGGAAAGAGCCGGAGGTCGGCGCTCAAATCGCGCGATTCCCCGGTCGACGTTGGGCGGACATCGGCTCCGGAAAGCAGCGGCCGAATCATAATAGCGCCCCGTGTAGAGCCCAGTAGTTCCTGCCAGCCACTGCCGGCATCAAAGTACTGCAGTCCGCTTAACGGATTATTGCGGTCAAACCCCACCGATAAAGACCGGTCGGACTCCTGCTGTTGCCACCCCACGAAAAACGCGCCCACCGGCAGGGGCAGGGGCTCCTCCAGCGCGTAACTGGTAAAGGCCTGTAGGGAGTCCCGGTAGTAATCCTCGGCGTACAGCAAGGGGTAGTCGGCGGCATAAAGCAATTCTCCCGGTCCGCCAGTTTCGCTTTCGCCGTAGACCACCAGTGTGATCCCCTGGTTGCCGGCACCGTCCAGTAACCTGGGCAAGCGAATCCGTATTCCGGTCAACTCATCCTCCACGAAGGCGGTATACCGCTGCACGATAATATTTCCGCCCTGCCCCTCAATGGCCACTTCCGCCGTGCCGTCATCGTAGGCCATGTAGTCTCCCAGTTCGGTTATCTCGGTCGCCTGACTGTTCTCCAGTATTCCCGGCGCGAAGCTGGCATCTTCCGTAGCTACGGTAAGATCATAGGTCGTGGACAGCGTATAATTCCTCGCCGGATCGAGCCCGGATAGATAAGCGCGTAATTGGTTGTAGGACGGCAATTGATCGAAAGTGCCGCGTCGCTCCTCGATCCCCGCCGGGGCGATGCCGTTGTCCTGCCCGAAGTAGGCGGACGGGATCAGGCCGTTCTCTCCGATCACCGTACCGTTCGTCTCGTCGACGATGCGAAACCGCGAGGCGGTCACCGGCGTCACGTCCGCCCGGTGGTTCCACATCCGTAGGTATACGCTATCCACCAGCAGGCTCTGCCCGCCCGCCTGGAGATGGCGCACCGGAATGCTGGTGTACGGGGCGGTCAGCCGGAACGGTTGCTCGATCAGGGCGAGGTCCTGGTTGACCAGGCTAACGGATTGGTTGCTCAGCTTGACATAGTCGAGGTTCCAGTTATCCACGGAGCCCCGCTCGGTGCTGAGATTGACGAAGCGAAATTGGAAACCGTCGTATTCGTAAGCGGCCGGCACCGCGATCGTCTCCCCCGTGAATTCCGGGATGAAGCTGTTCGGCCGGGTACTCAGTAGGCCCTCCCGGGAAAAGACCGTATTCCAGCTGCCGTCGGGCGCTAGAAACTGCACCAGGAAGCTATCCTGTACCTCCGGCCGGTTACCGTAGCCCTTGGCCTGAAGGTAGAAGGAGAGTACCGTTCCACTCTGTCCGGCCAGGCGGATCGGAACGGAGGTCAGGTAATCGCGTGGGGTAGATCGGCGGCCGTTGCCAATCTGCGGGTACGATTGGCCGGCGTAGTCGACGGCGTCGAAGGTTGCCACGCCAAGGGAAGGTGGTCGCACGCCGTAGCCACGGTTGATCAGGACATCGGCATCCTGCCAGTAATCCAGCTCCGGGCGTACGTCATCGTAGCTGAAATCGTCAAAGAAGGGCAGGCTTACCGGTTCCCGGTCGAGGGTGAAGGTCGTGCGGTAGGTATCGCAGAGACCGTATTCGTTGCAAACCGTGACGCATACCTCGTCGATACCGCCGTAGCGGGCGGCTTCGTACTGAAAGTCGTTCCCCCCGTCCATGCCGGTAAGAAAGGCGAATCGCTGTCCCCGCCCGGGGTAATCGTCGGTGCAGCTTCCAATGGTCCGGCAGAACGCACCACCGGGAAGCTCCGGCTCGGGCACGCTGACCTCCGTAAAGGACTCAGGCGTCACGAGTTGGTTACCGAGTTCGATGGTCCGCCCGGCGCGTTGTACGAGCAGGACGAGAAAGGTCGTATCCGCGCAGACCGTAGCGGAGCAGACGGTGAAACCCACCGTGTCCAGCCCCTGCTCTACGTCGGGGAGGGCCGTGTAGATCACGGTATCGTTGCGTAGCTCCACGGTACCGAAGTTGGCTTCGTCGCAGCCGATGCAGCGGTAGTCATTCAGGTCACTCCCCAGGCCGGCGGTATCGAGGTCGATCCGTACGGTGCTACCCGCCCCGGCCAGTATCCGCTCGATACCGGGCAGATCCGGGTCCTCGCAGGTTTGCAGCCCGGCGGGGGCGTGCCGGGGTCGGCCGTCGAGCAGCTGGGCGTGCTCGGCTAGTGGGACGATTTGTTGGGCGGCCAGCCCGGCGCTGCAGGCCAGTAGGAGGGAAAGTAGGAGCTTCATTCGTGTCTGTTAGCCACTACGCAACGTTGGCGGCGGCAATAAGATTGGGTCACTGACAGTCAGCCGGCCGCGTTTCACTGAGGTAGACATCCACCTTCGCTCCGGTTTCCAGTTGTGCGCCGGCTCCCGGCTCGGTCCGCGTGATGTACGCCTCGTTCCGGTTGGCTACGTCACCGACCACGCGTCCGATCACCAGCTGGCTCCCGGTGATGGCGAATTCCGCCGTTCCGTATGTCTGACAGCGGTAATCCTCCAGCCGGACATTGTCGCCGCGTCGCTGCGTGATGACGAAGTCGATCGTGCTGCCCATGGGTACGGTGACGCCCTTCCGCAGGTCCTCGTCGGTGATCTTGCGGTCGTCGTAGTACAGGTACAGGATGGTCCCGTCCTCCTGCTTGGCATCGAATTGCCGTTCCCGCACGCGGTACTTCAGATTCTTAACCTTCAGTAGCCGGACGTACTGATTGTAATCGTAATTGCCCACCAGACCGGGAAGCGTAACGTCGGGGGCGTCGTCGCTCAGTACCGTCAGGTATACGGTCCGGTTGTTCTTGACACGGCTCCCGACGGGCGGTTGCTGCTGGACGACCAGTCCGGGCGGTTTTTCGGGGTCGAAAGTGCCGACCGTCACGTCCAGGTTAAGATCGTTGTCTTTGGCGAGGGCGCGCGCCTGTTCGATCTGCATCCCCTCGAAGGTCGGCAAAGCCATGCTTTCCCCGTGGTTGGTGTACCACTCCAGGCCGAATTTCAGTACCAGGAACAGCAGGGTGAAGAACAGCAGGGCGGCGGCCACATTCTTCAAAATGGTCGTTACCACGTTAGCTTTTTTTTTTGGGCGGCGGGGCGCAGGTGTAGTGTCTTTCAATGGTGGGGTGGCTACTGCGGGAGCGACCGTCGTGGCGGGGGGCAGCCCCTGTCGCTGCTTCCGTTCCTTGGCGAAATCAAGGATAGCGGCGATAAACTGATAGGGCTGGTAACCGGCGATGGCAGCCTGATGGAAGATGGCCGTAGCCGGCGTGATGCCCGGCAGGCTGTTGACCTCGATCACGATCGTTTCCGCGCGGCCGTCTTCGTGCACCCGTACGAAGGCATCGATGCGGCAGTATCCGGTGACGTCGAGGATACGGGCGGCCTTCTCGAGGTCGCGTTTGACCTGCGAAGCCACTTGCTCGTAATCGTACTGACCGTAGGCCAGCCGCGCCGGAGTGAGGTTTTGCCCCTCCCCGGCCAGGAATTTTTCCTCCAGGCTCAGGATCTCTCCCCCGGCCAGGGCCTCGCTGGGTTCAAATACCTCGTATCGGATCTCGCCGTCGGGCCCGTAATGGGTGAGCATGCCGCCGGTGATCTCCAGGAATTTCGCAGACCCTTCGGCCGTGATCGGCGATTCGAAGAGGATGGTGCTCTTACCCAACGGCCACTCTTCCTGATCACCCAGTTTCAGGGTCCGACGCGCCGCCTGTTCGGCCGGGCCACCCGGATCGAAAGTCAGCGTGCAGTAAGCCGCCAGCTGCTCGCGGTTGCGCAGGAGGAGTACGGCGGAACTACAGCCGTCATCCACCGGCTTGGCGATGATGGGGAAACCAAAGCATTCTTCCACCCGGTTCATGAAGCCCTTGGCGTTGAGCTGGTAGTCCTGCCGGCTGGCCAGGAGCTGTTCGGTCACCGGCAAACCACCGTCGTAGAGGGCATGCAGGGTTTCGTACTTATCGATGGTGACCGAGGAGCTTTCGGGGCTGGAGCCGTTGTAGGGCAGGCCCAGCTTTTCGAGCTTCCGCTGTACCTGACCGTCTTCTCCCGGCCGGCCGTGCAGGGCAATGAAGACCAGGTCGACCCGGTCGGGCAGGGCGGATAAGGGCACGAAGTCCGGGTGGAAGACCACGTCCGGATCGGCGTAACGGGCGGTGATGTCCCGGCAGGCGTCCCGGATCTCGCGGATCACCGGGTGTTCCTCCTGTTTGATCAGTTTGTCGCGGATATCGTCCGCGTTGTCCTTCAGCAGCAGATTGATGGGCAGCTGGTACACGACGAAGTCTTCCCCCTCGTGGGAGTCGTCAATCGGAGCCGTCAGGAAAATGGGTAATGGGCGGAACCGCTCGCTAGAACTAAGCTTTTCATACACGTTACGACCGGATTCCACACTTATGTGGCGCTCAAAACTCGTTCCACCCAGCATGACCGCGACACGCTCTTTTTCACCTGCGCTCGCCGCCAAATCGTCTAATTCGCCATCGAGTTGCTCCATCAGCTCCGTATACCGGTGCTCCTGCAGGCTGGTGCGGATGATGTACGTCAGGAACTGGGAAGGGCTCAGGCCGATCTCGGCCGCCTGGTGGAAGAAGAACGACGAGGGCATCATGCCGCTGGTCGTATTCGGATCGTTGAGGTAGATGTTGCCGTCGGCGGTGTAAAATCCGTCGATGCGCGCGTAGACGTGAAATCCGAGCTGTTCGAACAGCCGCTCCGTCTCGATGCGGATGCGCTGGATGGCATCGCTCGGCAGATCGATGGGGGTGACCTTACGGCTGCGCCCCGGCAGGTATTTGCTTCGGTAATCGAAAAGATCGCCTTCGAATTTGACGATCTCGGTCGGTGGGAGCGCCACTACCCCACCGTCGGGCTTGCGCAGGACGATGGTGGAAAACTCCCGCCCGTCGATGAAGCCCTCGATGATGACCCGCTGCTCGGTCTGGTGTCCTTCCAGCAAGACCAGGGGGTGGCCCCCGTCGGCGGCGGCGCTTTCCAGGTACTCGTGCAGGTCGTCGGGCGTGTAGATCGTGAGCCGGTGATCGCCGCGCTGGGCGTCCAGTGGAAAAGCGATACCGTCGCGGAGGTCGCTGACCTTACGGACGTACTCGATGCGATCCTCTGCGGACTGCTCGGCATAATCGGAAAGCAGGACGGCCTCCCGGAAGAAAGCGGCGTTTACGGCCCGCTCGAAGCCGGTGAGTCCCTCTTCTTCTTTGAGGATCGCCACGCCGATGCTGCTGCCCTGCCGCGCGGGGCGGACCACCATGGGCCAGCCGATCTTCTCCACGGAGTCCGCAAACAGCTGCTCGATGGGGGTCGTGCCGAGCTCCTCTTTTTCAATAACCAGGATGGGAGGAGAAGGAAAGCCATCGCGGGCCATCATTTCCTTTTGAACGGCCTTATCCATGCCGATCTCGCTGGCCTCTACGCCGCTGCCGGTATAGGGTACGCCGGCGTACTCCAGTTCGCGCTGTAGCTGGCCATCTTCGCCGTACTCCCCGTGCAGGGCCAGGAAGGCGATGTCAATCAGCTGCGGTAATTCCTCGCGGCGGATACGACGGCCGACGTGGCTGCCCATTTCTTCCAGCTCCAGCTCGTCCTTGGGGCCGAGACTTTCCTGGTACACCTGGAATCCATGGCGACTCTCGGGCGCCAACGAAACAGGGGGGAAGAAATCCCGGATGCTGCCACGGTAGAGATACTGCCAGTCCAGCAGGTACCATCGCTTATAGCTGTCGACAAAGATGGGGACCGGCTCGAAGAGGGACTTATCGAGGTTATCGTACACCGTCCGCCCCCCGGCAAAGGAGATCTCACGTTCCCGGGAGGGGCCGCCGAAAAAGATGCCTACTTTAATACTCATACACTGCTTTGAAGGGGGGCCGCGAAGTTAACGCATCCGGCATACAAAGCTTAACGGTTCTTTAGGGCGGATTTATTACATGGCTACCGCAACCGCATGGGCGGCAATTCTTCCCCGGGATGAAAGACGAAACTCATCTCCTCAAATCGCGGGGCCCGAAACCAGCTTTGGAGCGGGCGACTCAGGGCGTAGGGCTCGGCGGGCAGTCCCAGCCAGTTCGTGTCCAGGTCCCCGTTGTCGTTGACATCTTGAAAGACGGCGATGGCGTAACGCTTGTTTACGGTCAGGTTATCGATGCGAACCTGCGCCTCTCCGACGTGGCGTACGGGTTGGTGAATGAGCCGGGCGCGTTCCCGGTCGAGAAAATCGTCTTCTGATTCGTAAACGCCAATCCACAGCGTCCCCGCATTGGTGACGATATTTTCGATCCGGACGTCGAGCGTGCCCTTATCCGGCCGCGCCCCGAAGGTGACCGGCGCGGGTGGTAGGGTAAGGAAAGGCATCAGGCAGAGTATCCACTTCATGGTACCCCCATAAACAAAGCGGGCGACCCCTTTGTGAAGAGGAATCGCCCGCGTCTTTACGTTTGGTCGGTTATGCGGCCGCCGTCTACTTGACGATGGCGTAGTTGACCGTCTTTTCCGGATTGTCGGGGTAAAAACCCTCCAGGGTGACGGCACCGCGGCTTACCTCCAGCAGTCGCTGCAGTTGCTCGACATCCTTGACGGAGCGGCCATTCACCTTCGTGAGGATGAAGCCGGGGCGGACACGGGTCTGTTCGGCGAGCAGCCCGTTACCGAGATCGGCTACGGCTACCCCGCCCTCGATGTTGAGCTCTTCGGCGTAATCTTCGTCCAGATTCTCGAAGTCGGCACCCAGGTCGGCATAGACCTCGGGCGTTTCTTCGGGCAGAATGACGTCGGTGGTGCCGTTGCTGTTCTTCAGGCGAACTTTAAAGTCCTGCAGATCACCGTCGCGCTCCACGCTGATGGTCACCTCGTCACCGGGCCGGCGGCGACCGAGTTGCTCGAGCAGGGTACTGCTGCGGAAAGTCTTGACGCCGTCGACGGCAACGATCACGTCACCGTTCTGGATGCCTGCTTCCTGGGCGGCGCTACCTTCCATCACTTCGGCTACGTAGACACCATTGTTGCGGTCGATATCCAGTTTACCGGCACTGGCGGTATTAAGCTGCTGGATGCGGGCTCCGAGCAGACCCCGCTGAACTACACCGTATTCGCGCAGGTCTTCGGCTACCTTCTTCACGATGGCACTGGGTACGGCGAAGCTGTAGCCGGCAAAAACGCCGGTCGGGCTGCTAATGGCCGTATTGATGCCGATGAGGTCACCGTTCTGGTTGACGAGGGCGCCTCCACTGTTACCGGGGTTGACGACGGCGTCAGTCTGGATGAAGGATTCGATGGCCAGGTCGCCACCACTGCGGCGTACGATGTCGATGCTGCGGCCCTTGGCGGATACGATACCCGCGGTAACGGTACTCGTCAGGCTGAAGGGGTTACCGACGGCTACGACCCACTCCCCGATTTTGACGTCATCGCTGTTGGCGAATTTGATGGTGGGCAGGTCGGTTTCGTCGATTTTAATCAGGGCGATATCGGTGGTCGGGTCCGTACCGATCACTTTCGCGGTATAGGTACGCTCGTCGTTGAGAATGACTTCGAGTTCTTCGGCGTCGGCTACGACGTGGTTATTGGATACAATGTAACCGTCGCTGCTGACGATAACACCGGATCCGCTGCCCTGCTGGAGGGGCATTTCGCCACCGTCACCACCACGGGGGTTACCGAACAGGTCGCGGAAGGCGTCCGGAATCTGGTCGGGGTCGATGTTGCCGAAGGGCGTCTGTACACTGCCGCGGCCACCCATGGACTTGGAGGCTTTGATGTGCACGACGGCAGGCAGGGCGCGATCGGCCGCTACGACGAAGCCGTCGGTCGGCGCGGGCACCACGCGGGTGTTCGGTGCACTGGCGAAATTGGCAAAACTGGAGGGGGTGTTCGCTACTTCAACGTAGCGCGTATCGCCCCAACCCAGATAGTTGGCGCCACCGAGGGCGATCAACCCACCGAGTACGGCGACAAATACGATCAAGAGAAATTTTTTCATGGGACTATTTTATTAATTCGGCGTGTCTCGACAAACTTGGCCGAAAGCACGGTATTAAGACGATTGTACCATTCAATTGGTTGGTTATCCGCCCGGTTCTTAACAGTCTTTAACGGGGGTGGGTTAAATGGTGAATGGGTGAGGGACTGAATTCGTGAATTTGCTGCCGCACATGGTCGTATCGTCCCGGAGCCGGAGGGGGTTTGGACCCTGCGGTCTTCAATAGTCGCCTGCCCAGCGGAGCTGGTCCGCCGACGGGTCGCTCGTGGGAGGATTGAATTCGTGAAGGAGTGAATTGGTGAATTTGCTGCCGCACATGGTCGTATCGTCTCGGAGCCGGAGGGGGCTTGACCCTGCGGTCTTCAATAGTCGCCTGCCCAGCGGAGCTGGTCCGCCGACGGGTCGCTCGTGGGAGGACTGAATTCGTGAAGGAGTGAATTGGTGAATTTGCTGCCGCATACCATGGTATCACCTCGGGCTGAAAACCGCTCGAACTTCGGGCGTAGCAAAGGCTCTGCGGGCCAATTCTCCGACGGATACTATCCCGACCGCCCATTCACGAATTCACTAATCCAGTAATTCACGAATTCACCCAACCAGCATAACCCCAACCGAAAATCGCTCGACCGTCGGGCATAGCGGAGGCTCCGCAAGCCAAGTTTCCGACGGATACTATCCCGACCGCCCATTCACGAATTCACTAATCCAGTAATTCACAAATTCACCCAACCAGCATAACCCCAACCGAAAATCGCTCGACCGTCGGGCATAGCGGAGGCTCCGCAAGCCAAGTTTCCGACGGATACTATCCCGACCGCCCATTCACGAATTCACTAATCCAGCAATTCACAAATTCACCTAACCAGCGTAACCCCACCCGAAAATCGCTTTTCCCTACCGTTCCGGAAGGCGATGAGCATGGTGTAGACGAAGTAGCCCGACGGCATGTCCCCGCCGTCCCAGCCCGCGCCCCGGTACACGCTATTCCCCCAGCGGTCGAATACCTGCATGTCCACGGATTCAATCAACTCGCCGGCGGCAAAGGGCTGAAAGAGGTCGTTGCGCCCGTCGGCGTTGGGGCTAAAAGCATTGGGGATGAAGATGTCAAAACTGGAGAGCTGCAGGAGCACCAGGCTGTCGCAGCCCAGGGAGGAGGTGAACGTGAGGGGATAATCGCCCGCTGCCCGGAAGCCGTAGTCGCCGATTTCAAAAAGTTCCCCATTTAGTACCGAAGCCGTCAGGGTATCGTAGGTGTCGCCGATGACCTCGAGTTGCAGATCGACAATACTGTCGCAGCCAAAACGAGTGGCAAAGGTGTCCACGTAGTCGCCGCTTTCAATCAGGCGTCGGTCGCCGAAAAGGTAGCTGTCGTCCTCGCAAATTGCTACCCGGGCCGGCGTGCGAAAGGTGGGGATGCGATACGCATAAGCTTCGGTAAGCCGACAGCTCTGCTCGTCGGTGATCCGTACCTGGTAGCTACCCTCTCCGTAGTGGCGTGACAGGGTTGCCTCCGTTTCTCCCGCCAAGGCCCTGCCCTCCAGGTACCACTGGTAGTCGTACGCCGAGTTGAAGGGCACGGTGAGCGTGAAGTCCGGACTACAGGGATGCTCCAGTTCGGTAATACGGAGTTCGAATACCTCTAAGTCCGCCAGCAGCAGGTTATCGAAGAAATAGTAGGTACTAACGGAACTGTAGGTGGCGCTGCAATCCGGCCCGATGGCGATCGCGCGGATGTTTTCTTCGGGGATGATTTCGATGGAGGCTTTGACCCACGTATTCCTGCCCCCGCCGGAGACGCGCACCTCCCCCAGCTTTTTCCAGTTCGGGCCGTTGGTCGGGCACCCAAAGGCCTCGTTGCCCGTACCGAAGGGCAGGTAGTCACAGTCCGTGGTGCCAAAAAAAGAAACGTTGATCGGGGGGGATTGCTGCGCGTCCACGAAGCCGACGTCGAATTCGAAACGGTAGGAAGTGCCGGCGAGCAAGGGACGAAGGAGGCAGGCCCCGGCGTATTCCTTCCAATTCGTTTCCGGCATGCCTTGCTGCAACACCCGGCCGTCGCGAAAGCCCATGATGCCATCGCCATCGGGAAAAGGCTGCGGAGGGGGAAATTCATCCCACCCCATCCAACCACAGGTATTAATGTAGTCCGTAGTCGGCTCGGAGGCCTGGATCCAGGTCTCCGCGCAGTCCAGCTGGCTTCTCGAGAAGGGGCAGCAGTTCATCTCCTCAAAGGAGGGGTTGGGAATGAGCGACTTGGGCTCGATCACCTGGCACGCGCAGTCGGGGTCGTTGAGGTCTACGAGCGTGTCGGCGTCGTCGTCCAGGCCGTTATCGCAGATTTCCTGGGCGGCTAGCAGGCACGGTAGCAGCCAGCACACGAGCAGCCATACCGTCTTACCGGATAGCGGCCGCTTCCGTCCTCCTGTACTGCGCTGTTTTTGCCGGGGTACCACGAAGACAAGATAGCTTACCCCGGTTCCTTGCGCAATAGGTCGGCTTGAGGTGCTCATGGGTCGGGGACCTGCGGATCGTGGAGCTCATGGGTGGAGGACCTCAGGTCCGACCTTACCTGCGGATCGTGGAGCTTATGGGTGGAGGACCTCAGGTCCGACCTTGCCTATGAATCGTGTTTTGGGTTCACACAGATTTACACCGATTCGCTTCGCTCGGGCACGGATGTGCACAGATTATTGCAGGACTCCGGATATCACGGATTATTGAATGCGCTGCGCGCCTCCGCTGGCCCCTGAGTTCCGGAGCTCCGCCTCCGGTCGGTACTGTGCCACCTGCAAAGCACACTGAAGTGTGAAATCGGGTGGAAATGGATCTCCCCCACCCGGCACCAGTGCCCCGCGAGCGAAGCGAGCAGAGCCGATTAAGAAATCCGTGAAAATCTGTGCCCAAAATCTGCGAAATCGGTGTTGAGCATCCCCCCCACGAGCGAAGCGAGCAAAGCAAAGCAAACCATGAAATACGTGCTCAAACCGCCGAAGGCACCCGCAAAGCGAACCTGCGAAATCAGTGTTGAGTATCCCGCTCACGAGCGAAGCGAGCAGACCCAAGCGGCAGCTATTCACCCATTCACTGATTCACCAATTCAACAACTAAAAAGCCCCCACTCCACACCGGGAGCAGGGGCCGCCATATCATACACGTCAAATAGTAGCTTAGAGCAGCTCGGCGGTTTCGGCGATTCGTTCGCCCTCGCGGGCCTGGCGGAAGACGACCACGTCCCCGAATACGTCGAGGACAATCTGGCTACCGGGCAGGATGTCGTTCTGCAGCATCTGCTTAGAGAGTTGCCGCAGGACGCGCTTTTTGATCACCCGCTTCAGCGGACGGGCACCGAATTCGGGATTATACCCCTCGGCGGCGAGCCAGTCCATGGCTTCGGGGGCCACGGTGAGGGTGATGCCCTGCTCGGCCAGCATATGCTTGACCTCGTTGAGTTGCAGTTCCACGATCTGGCGGATGTCGCCGCGACCGAGGGGCCGGAACATGACGATGTCGTCGATGCGGTTCAGGAACTCGGGGCGTACGGTCTGCTTCAACACGTTGAAGAGCGTGTCTTTCGTATCGGCAATGATCTCCTCTTCGTTGCCATCCTCGATCTGGGAAAACTTCTCCCGGATGATCTCGGAGCCGATGTTGGAGGTCATGATGATGATCGTGTTCTTGAAGTTCGCGATCCGACCTTTGTTATCGGTGAGGCGACCGTCGTCGAGGACCTGCAGCAGGATGTTGAATACATCCGGGTGGGCCTTCTCGATCTCGTCGAGCAGGACTACGCTGTACGGCTTGCGACGCACGGCTTCGGTCAGCTGTCCGCCCTCGTCGTAACCCACGTAACCCGGAGGCGCACCCACCAGCCGGCTTACGGCGTGGCGTTCCTGGTACTCGCTCATATCGATGCGGGTCATCATGTCGGCATCGTTGAAGAGGTAGTCGGCCAGGGCCTTGGCCAGCTCCGTCTTACCTACCCCGGTAGTACCGAGGAAGAGGAAGGAGCCGATCGGGCGATCCTGGTTGCTCAGGCCGGTGCGGTTCAGGCGGATGGAGTCGGCTACGGCTTCGACGGCCTCGTCCTGTCCGATCACGCGCTGGTGCAGTTCTTCCTCGAGCTGAAGCAATTTCTCGCGCTCACTCTGGAGCATACGGGTCACGGGGATGCCCGTCCAACGGGCAACGATCTCGGCGATGTCTTCGCTGTCGACCTCCTCCTTGACCAGCATCTTGGCTTTGGTCTGCATGTCGGCGAGCCGATCGGTGTACTCCTTCAGTTCGCCTTCCACCGCGGGGATCTGCCCGTAGCGGATCTCGGCAACCTTGCTGTACTCACCGGCGCGCTCCAGGCGCATGGCTTCGTTTTTCAACTCGTCGATCCGCTGCTTGGCCTGCTGCAGACCGAGCACTACCTCCCGCTCGCTTTCCCACTGGGCGCGCAGCTCGTTGCGGCGCTCCTCGAGGTTGGCAAGGTCCTTGCGGATGCGTTCGATTTTCGTCTCGTCGTTTTCGCGCTTGACGGCCTCCCGCTCGATCTCGAGCTGGCGGATGCGGCGCTCGAGCTCGTCGAGTTCCTCGGGCATGGAGTTCATCTCGAGGCGCAGGCGGGCAGCGGCCTCGTCGATCAGGTCGATGGCCTTATCGGGCAGGAAGCGGTCCGTGATGTAGCGCTCCGAAAGCTGTACGGCGGCTACGACGGCCTCGTCCAGGATATTGATCTTATGGTGCGTTTCGTAGCGCTCCTTCAGACCGCGGAGGATGGAAATGGCATCTTCCTCGCTGGGCTCGTCGACCGTGACCTGCTGGAAGCGGCGTTCGAGGGCCTTATCGGTCTCGAAGTACTTCTGGTACTCGGCCAGGGTAGTGGCACCGATGGCGCGGAGTTCGCCGCGGGCCAGGGCGGGCTTCAGGATATTGGCGGCGTCCATGGCCCCCTGTCCCTTACCGGCACCCACCAGCGTGTGGATCTCGTCGATGAACAGGAAGATCTGGCCATCGGCCTGGGTGACTTCGTTGATGACGCCCTTAAGGCGCTCCTCGAACTCACCCTGGTACTTGGCACCGGCGATGAGGGCACCCATGTCTAGACTGAAGATCTCCTTATCCCGCAGGTCTTCCGGCACGTCGCCGTCCACGATGCGGTGAGCCAGGCCCTCCACGATGGCGGTTTTACCCACGCCGGGTTCGCCGATCAGAATGGGGTTGTTCTTACTCCGGCGCGCGAGGATGTGCAGGACGCGGCGGATTTCCTCGTCGCGACCGATAACCGGATCGAGCTTACCGTTGCGGGCCCGCTCGTTCAGGTTGACGGCGTACTTTTCGAGCGAGTTATAGGCATTCTCGGCACTGTTGGACGTGACCCGCTTACCTCCACGAAGTTCTTCGATGGCGAGTTTAAGGTCCTTGGTGCGTATGCCGGCGTCCTTCAGGACCTGCCCGGCCGGATCGTTGATCTTCAGCGCGGCCAGTAGCAGGTGCTCGATGGAGACGTACTCGTCCTTCATCTCGCGGGCGACGACGTTGGCCTGCTGGGCCATTTCGACGCCGTTGCGGCTCAGGACCTGCTGGGCACCCGTCACTTTGGGCACGCCGGCTACGATGCTGTCAATGGCGGATTTGATCGCGCTATTATTTACGCCCAGCTTCTTGAATAAGAAGGGCGTCACGCTCTCGTCCACCTCGAAGATCGCCTTCAGGATATGCGCCGGATCGATGGATTGCTGCTGGTTACCCACCGCAATCTCACTCGCCCGCTGGAGCACCTCCTGGCTTTTGATGGTGAAATTGTTGAAGTTCATAGATTTTATTGATTGGTGGCCGGCCGGTCGGCTTTGACGGACCTGTCGGCGATTTTTAAGGATGGCGCACTTAGGTAACCGACCCCCGTATTTAGGGGGTTCACCGGACGCGCAACCTTACTTAGCAAAAGCCGCACCCGAAATGGATTCGGTAATTTTGTCAGTACATATTCGGCTAAAGCTGCCTTTTTAGCAGGAAATATGGCGACGGGGCGCAGGTAAAATACCTCCGGAAAAGACGGGAAACGCTCCGCTTTCGTCCCACTCCAATTTTGTCGGTTCACCTGCGGTCCCGCACATACGTCACACCCCTCATCATGATCCATATCACTCCACAGAACTGCCGGTAAATCATACCGGCATGCTGCTATCCCTAGGCGTTATGGTTGGCGGCTTCATGTTGCTGATCTCCGGGGCGAAACATCTGATGAGCGGTTCCACAGACCTGGTGATCGGGCTCAGCATCGTTTCCTTCGGCACGTTGGCTCCGGAGTCGGTGGTCAATCTCGTTGCTTCCCTGCAGGGCCACTCGGACACCGTTTACGGCAACGTGGTGGGCAGCAACAACTTGAACCTCTTCTTTATCCTGGGCGTGGCGGGGCTGATCCTGCAGATCGCCGAAGAGGTGTAGGTTGGGCAACTGCGGTCGGTGCGCCAGCGCGCGGGTAAAAGGTAGCCTTCGCCATGCGTACACAGGGCAGCACCCGGCCGACACGGCGCGTGCAGTCCATTGTATAAATCCGGATAAAATATTTCTCCAAAACCGTATCCGGCACGGGTTACGATTTACCGGCCGGAGCATATAGGTATCATGGTACCCGCTGGTGTGCATTCAAGGGTCAACTCCGGCACTTGAGTCGCCCCCCTTTGGTATCGCCTTAAAGGAATTTTCCACCTACGTAAAGATGCCGAGCCATGAAAAACCTCCCTGTATGCTTCTTAATTAGTTGCGCTTTGTTTTGGATTCGATCCGACGTATACGCTCAGGATTATAGTCGATTAGAACGCCTGATCGAATCAGACGCGGAATACATCTCAAAAATGCGCCTCAACGAGATCCTTCGGAATGAATTTACCAAGGTCCTCAGCGCCAACGTGAACGGTACTATTGGGAATTATTTGGGCATTAGCACCGAGAACCAGGCCCTGTCGGGGGCATACACCATCGTAGGCGACCAGCAAGTCCTGGCGTTCGACTTCTCAGGGAAGGTCAACGAGGGGATTGCCGGCTTATTCGAAGAAAATAAGTTCAAAAAGGGAGTGGCCTTGGGCATGACCTTCAACCGCTTTCGGGTCGGGAAAAGCAGCCTAATCAATTATGCGGACGTAGTACTACTTCAACGGGAATTACGTGCCCTTCGGGAGCAGGAACGGCTGTACCCGATAGCCTTCCCCGAGGAAACCGAAACCGTCCGTAAAGAGGTAGAAAAGCTGCGGAAGGATTCCACCGAATTGGAGAAAACCCGTTCCCTGCTGTACGGGGGCAGAGACCGACCCACACTCGACCCGGCCCAGGACCACCGCTTAAAAGCAAGCACGGCCAGGCTCGAGCACGAAATTCGCTTACTTACCTATATCTATAAGACGGATTCCGATTCTCTACAGGCTCGATCCGCGGCCCTGGACTCGCTCAAGGCGGCGAAACCCGCTCCAGGCTTCCGCCGCCTGGCCGAGCTCTCGCTGGATAGCATCCGACTCATCGAAGGATTGATCGGGCTACAGGACTCCCTCGTGGCCAAGCGGCGCGCGCTGGCGGAAACACTGGACGAAATCAAGGAAAACACCTTCTCCCAGCCTAAACTGGATGCCACCGAACAGAGATTGGAGATCGTTACGCTTCGCCTCGGGCAAGCCCGCGCCAAGCTGGCCGATTACCGCGAGGGCAATCTGCTGACCGTCAAAAACAATGAGTACGACGACAAACGCCGAGCCATCCTCGACCGCTTCAACCAGGTTCGGATCCACCATACCGACCTCGCCTGGTTCTCCGTAGGTGGGTCGCTGGCCAATGAATCCTACAACCTGCTGGCCAACGGGACGAAAGAAAATGCCCCGGCGGTCACGACCCAGGTTGATCTCATCCCTACGGCTAATATCGCCCTGTCCCGCTACGTGAATCGCCCCAAAGACCGGACCGACCTGCAGAACGACCGCGAGGTTTCGTTCATCACGATCGGCGCCGAACTCAGTTACGGCAATAACATTAAGGACCTCCCGCTGGCCACGATACAGTCCGTTGACTCCCTCGGCGGCAACCGCTTCGTATCCTCCTCCCAGCAGGCCTACGTAGGCGAATTCAAAACCGACGTGCTGACCGCAGAAATAGCATTTGATTACTACCGCATGGCATTCGGCAGCAATTCCGCCGGATTTCATGTCCAGTCGACCCTGAATCTCGGCCCCTTCCGGCCCGTCACCTCGCTCCGGGGCGGGATCGTCCTATCGGCCACCAAGGCGGGCACCAAGACGACGCTGGCCAATATTGAGATCTTTTACGGTTTACGCGATATTCTGCGGACCGGGGAAAAGGAAACGCTCCTGACCCGCAACGTCTTCGGAATTCAAACCACTTTACCCTTCACTTTTTAAAATTTCCCTACTATGCACTACTACGTTATTTGCACCAAGCACGGCCAGATCGGAGACTCCTACGACACCGCCAAGAAAGCACAAAAAGCGGCCGCCGACCACGTAGCCAACGTCTCCGGCCCCCACGGCGCAATTAAGATTCTGGAAGGTGATGATTTGGCGAGTGCGCAAGCGTTCAGCACGTACTCGAAGTAAGCCCGCGGGTCGGATGCAGGTCATGGGAGGGTAGCCAACCAACGGGGATTCGCTCATTGCTCCTGCGCTCCGCCGCCCCACCCTTCCCGGCGAAAGCCGGAGTGATAGCCATATCGCAGAGCCGTTGAAAAGTGGGCGTAGGCCCCCCTTCATTCGGCCCCGTAGCCGGTACCGAAATCCCGCAGGGGCCAGCGGGCACCCTCAGTGGCGGGGAAAAACAGCGAGTGCAGTTCGGTAAGCTACCCCCCAGACCTTGCGCCGGTCACGAACCGCCCATCCGGCGGTGATCACCCGATCGTCGTGGCCGGCGGTTTTCCGTGCATCCCCGCCAACTTTTTCCCGTCCTTATCGTGGTAGACCATCGGTTCCTACCTTACCTTTCATAAAATTCGCCCGCCATTTATCCGCTCTACCCTTTTTCCCCGAACGCGCCGGGAAAGCTGTGCTTGTTCCTCCTTCTCGCTTCGCTGTTTTCCGCCCCCGGCTTTTCCCAGTCGTCGACCTACGATATCCGGCAGCACTTCGATCGCCTTTACCGGGACTACGAGCAGGATACCCCCGGCGTAGCCGTAATCGTAGTCGAGGGAGATTCCCTACGCTTCGCTGAAGGCTACGGTTCCGCTAACCTGGAATACGGCATCCCCATCGATACCGGTACGGTGTTCCAGGTGGGCTCCGTGTCGAAGCAATTCACCGCCTTCGCCGTATATCTGTTGATTGCCGAAGGACGGATCGATCTCGAAGAAGCGGCAGCGCGGTACTTGCCGGAAATTAGCTACTTCGATCCGGCGATCCGGATCAAACACCTGCTGTACCATACCAGTGGACTGAAGGACAACCTGGCCCTCCTCACCTTTGCCGGTTACCGGGTCGACGACCATATCGGCAACGAGGATATCCTGCGGCTGGTGGCCCGCCAACGGGAACTGAATTTTCCACCCGGCAGCGCTTTCCAGTATTCGAATACGAACTATGTCCTGCTGGCAGAACTGGTCAAACGGGTAGCGGGCACATCACTCGACCGGTTTCTGCGCGAACGGGTATTCGACCCGCTCGGGATGGACCACACGCAGTTCTACGACGACCACGAAAGATTGGTTCCCAACCGGGCCTACGGCTACGACTTCGAGGAAGGCCGGTTTGAAAAAGAAGTCCTGAACAACAGCTACGTCGGCTCCACCGGCCTGTTCACCACGGCGGCGGACCTGGCCAAATGGGCAGCCAATTTTTACGAGCCCATTGTCGGCGATTCCACCTTAATCGCCGCCTTCAACGCACCGGCTACCCTCGACAGTGGAGAGCCGGCCTGGCTGGACGAAAGCCTGGACATCCGCCACGCCAAGGGCCAGTTCATTCGTCGCTACCGGGGCGCGACGAACTATATCCATACGGGAAGCGACGGTGGCTACCGGGCTTTCCTGGGCAGGTGGCCGGAGCAGCGATTGACCGTTATTTTGCTGAGTAACGATATCCGCTTCGCCCCCTACCCCAACGGATTCGGGTTCGCGGAAAGCTACCTGGCATCGCAACTGGAACCCAATCGGGTCATAACGCCCTCCCCTACGGACACCGCTGCAGTTGACCTCGTGCCGGAACCGACACCGCTCCCACCACCGGAGCAAGCAGCCGGTACCTACCGCAGCGACGAACTGAACAGCACTTTTCAGTTGCATTTCGTCGACCAGGAACCCATACTGTCTCATTTCCGGCTCGGCGACCTGCCGTTGGAGGACAATGAGGCCGGTCGGTACCGAGGGGTAAATTACTACTCCTTCGAGCTGGAGTTCGTGGCGGACGAAACCGGTGGGTTAACCGGCTTCGACGTCATTGACTTTCGGGGGGAGCGACTTCGCTTCGACCGGGTGCAGGATTCCTCATTCTCCGGACGGTAAGGCGCGACCCGGGCGGCGTTTGACAAAGCGGAACGAGATACCCGCATCCAGAAAATAGCTTTTCACCCCGTAGTCTCCATCCCAACCCACGGACAGGTCGAAGGCCAGGTCATCCGTGGCCAGGTAGGCAAAGCCGCCATCGTAATTACTCGTCGCTTCCCCGCTCAGGGTACCGTACACCTCGAGAAACGAACTCCACCGATCAGACAGGGAAAAGCCCAGGGTGGTGACGTAATCGGTGGTCTGCTCGTCATTGCCCGTCCAGGTGCGGCTAAGGTTGACCGCGAGGCCGAGCAGGTCGGTGAGTGTCCATTCGGCCGCCAGGATCAGGTTCCCGCCGGTGTTCTCCCGCCGGAAGTCTTCGTCCTGGGCGGTGAGTAAGACGTGACCCCGCAGGGCAAGCGCCGGCCGGATTCCGCGATTGGGAAACAATAGATAGCGTCCGCCGACTTGGGTGTCGCTGATTCCGCGGTCCCGGCGTGACCCACCGATTTGTTCCAGCTCGTCCGATGCCCCGGCGATCAGGGCACTCAGTTCCAGTCGTTCCGTGATGCCTACCCGCAGATCGGTCACTTCCGTCAGGTCGAACAGGTGGCCGGAACCGGATTGGCTCCAGTCCAGGTTAATGCCCGTTTGCACCTGGTATACGCCCCGCCCTACCGTGGCCGCCCCGATAGATTGCCCCGGCCGGCCGGACACGATCGTTTCACCGTACTGCCC
Source organism: Lewinella sp. IMCC34191 (assembly GCF_003390935.1). Lineage (GTDB taxonomy): Bacteria > Bacteroidota > Bacteroidia > Chitinophagales > Saprospiraceae > Neolewinella. Next base: position 598,395 of record NZ_QNQZ01000002.1, read on the forward strand.
CGGCAGGAGACTGGTTGACAGAACGAAGAGAAAGGCGCAGAGCAGCTTCATAGCGGGAAGGGTTAAGCCATCAAGTCTTCGGCAACCGGCAATGTTCGGGCGGCGTAAAGGCCAACGGGGCGATGATAGCAGTCCGCGATAAATACGGACGTGGGTTGCCGGGACCGATGGGGCCCGAAAAGCCGCCGATTCCGCAGGGTGGGATGCCCTATACCTGCGCTCCGCCGCAAAAAGGGCTAAGCGCTAGTTCGCCAACGGGGATCAGCTCCTGCGCATGGCAAGAAGCTGGTTCTCTACCAGTACGTAGCTGCCGGTGTTCTCCTGGTAATTTTCGGGGACGATGATGTCCATGGGGATGATGATCTTTTTATCCTTGACCGCCTGGTAGATGGCGTATTCCTGACAGGCCTTCATACCCAGGTAGCCCATCAGTTTGGGGTTCTGACTGATCAGGTACTGGATGTTTTCGTTGCGCAGGTGGCTGACGTTTTCCGGTAGTACGTCGTAGCCGATGAGGATCGGCGCGGATTCGATGCGTTCCAGCGCGCGGGCGAGCAGATACGTGCGGGAAGCACTCACGTAGATGCCGGAGATACCCGGATTTTCCGACAGCATACGCGCCATGTAGTCATCAACGGCCTGCTGATCTTCGAAGTCGGCAAAATCGGAGGTTATCACCTCGACCGATGGATTCCGATCGCGAAAAAACTCGAGGAAGCCCTCCCGCTTCTCCACCATATGGCGGGCATTTGCGTACTCCTTTTCCAGGGGCATCATGAGAACCTGGCCGCCGGTGGCGCAGTGATAATTCATGAGGCGGCCGGCCAGGCGTCCACTCTGGAAAGAATCCGGACCGATGTAGGACAGAAAATTAGCGTCGACGACTTCCGGTGAGGTGTTAATGATGACGTAGGGAAGATCCAGCCGCTTCATCTCGTGCATCATATCGGGCCACTCCTTGTCGAAAATCGGTGCCGTCAGGACAACTTCCGCTCCCGTATTTTTCAGCTTGCGGATGGCGCGGAGAAAGTCTTTCGGATCAAGCAAGTCGAAGTAGATCGCTTCCAGTTCGAAGGTCTCGATCGGCTTGTGGTCGATGGCGTGCTGTATCCCTTCGAGTACCAGGTCCCAGTAGCCGTCCTGTCCCCGCGCCGGCAGGAGATAGGCCAGTCGCTTGACCTTATTCTTGGAGGCGAGCAGGGAGGCGTAGATGTTCTTTTTGTAGCCGATCTCTTCGGCAATGGCCAGGATTCTTTCTTTCACTTGGGGAGCAATGCGTCCCCGATTGTGCATTGCCCGGTCTACGGTGCCTATCGAAACATTAGCCCGACGGGCGATATCATTCAGTGTGGGCTTTTTTTTGTGCATGCAGGTGTTATGGGTAATGAATTGCCGACCAGCGCCCAAATACCGCCGGGCATGGTAGTTGCTTGCAATGAAACAACTTCTAAATACGAATATTTGGCAGCAGGCGGCAGGGGTTCCCGTGCCCCTGATTTCAGGGCTGATGGGCAGCGTTACCCTGCCAATGTGTGGAGTGGAATTGTGTGCCTAAAGTAATGAGTATAAATGACAAATATTCTCACCTACCCGCGCCCGCGCCCGACAATTCGCGAATTGCCGGCAACGAAATGGCCGTGCGCTGCGCCGCTTATGCGCCATAGGTAGCCGTGCAAATGCCATATACAGGTGCTTTTCGAAACCGTTGCCTAACGGAATTATGCATACTTTAGTAAGTACTAGTCAATATTTCACAAATCAAGAACAATTGAATATGTTGGCGTGTACCTTAACGCGTAACCGATGTACGCAGAGCGGCTAATGAGCCGCTTATCAAAAATTTGGATCGATAAGCTGCGCTGGAGCGACCACCGAAAATAATGGCGTTTATGACGCAATGATGAGGGGTGGTCTTCCTCGGGATATCCCCAGCTTTAGCGTATGCGAAATTGAAACAACCCGAAGAATAACAAAAAGGTAGCTGTTTTGGGGTATTGAATGACCCACCCTCATTTCAGCTTATCCGGCGGTGCACACGTAAAACTGTGCGCCGTTTTTTTTTGGCCCGGTCCCCGCATTCCACCTCCGGGCTTCGGCGGCTTACGGAGCGGCTCATATGTTGCCGAATTTACCTTCCTGTATGCCCGAATTCACTTCGCATACCACACCGGAGTCGAGGGGCATTCTCGTTGGGTCAAACACTGCGATCATGTTACACCTCCCCAAGAACCGACTTCGACAGCCCGCTATTCTGCTGGTCGTCCTGCTTTTCACCCTCAACCTTCGTGCCCAATCCACCGACGATCCGATAAGCTGGCGGGACGCGCAGCGCCAGGAAGCCGACTGGTATGGTAGCCGGGAGGCGGAACGGATCGCCGATAATCTGCTGGTCTACCAGCACACTACCGGTGGCTGGCCGAAGAATATGGACATGGCATCCGAACTCTCGCCGGCGGACATCGACCGCATAGCATCCGCCAAGACGGACCCGGACGACGAACTCGGCCGCCCCACCATCGATAATAGGGCCACTTACCCACAGCTTCAGTACCTCGCCCGGGTGTACGAACGCGGGAAGCAAGAGCGCTACCGTGCCGCCTTCCTGCGGGGAGTGGATTACCTACTGGAAGCCCAGTATCCGAACGGTGGCTGGCCCCAGTTCTACCCCCTCCGCAAGGGGTACTACCAAAACATCACGTACAACGACGGCGCCATGATCGGCGTACTGGAATTCCTGCGGGAGATCGTGGACGGCGACTACCCCTTCGTCGACGCCACGCGCGTGACCGCTGCACGCGAAGCCATCGAAAAAGGCATCGACGTCGTCCTGAAGACCCAGGTGGAGGTAGACGGCCAGCTCACCGCCTGGTGCGCCCAGCACGACCCCGAAAGCCTTGAACCCGCAAAGGCCCGTGCCTACGAGCTGGTCTCGCTGAGTGGCTCGGAGAGTGTGGGCATCGTTGAATTTTTGATGGAAATCGAAAAACCGGATTCGGCCGTTATCCGGTCGGTCCGGTCGGCGGTGGACTGGTTCGAGCGCGTGCAACTTACCGGGCTACGCCTCCTCCGGCAAAAGAATGACGACCTGCCCAAGGGCTACGACCTCATCGTCGGCTTCGACCCCGAACACGGCGAGCCCCTGTGGGCGCGCTTCTACGAGATCGGCACGAACTACCCGATGTTCGTGGGTCGTGATGGCGTCGTGCGCTACGCGCTCTCCGAGATCGAGTACGAGCGCCGGGTGGGATACAGCTGGATCAACGACTGGGCGCGGCGGTTGCTGGAGCGGGATTATCCGGCCTGGGAGAAACGGATCGGCGACGATTAGGCGGGTCGGTCATTCCGTTCGTCCGCCGAGCGGAGCTTGCGTAGCTCGTCTGCCGAACCGGTTCGAAAAGCTATCTTCGAAGAAAACAGACCGATGGACCGATATCCTCACATCCGAGCTGTCCTAATCCTTCTCGGCTGCTTGGTTGGGGCGTGTAGTCCGAACCCTGAATCGGCCGCGCCCGAGGCGGACACCGCCAGCCCCTCGCTGGAAACCTTCCCCGACAGCTTCCAATTGGGAGAGATCGTGCTATACAATGCCTTCAAGCACCAGATCGGCGCCAACCAATCGAACCCCATCGACAGCCAACGCATCGTCGATCGGGTATACCACCGGCACCAAAGCCTCTGGACTGATTGCTACGGCATGATTTTCGGCGAGGAGAACGCTCCGCTGTTCCAGACTGACAGTGGAATGGTAGCCTGGAATACACGCCTGTACCGGGAACACCGGATGGAAATGGATTCCATTGCGGAATTATTCGTCTCCCAGCGCATCGATACCCTATTTGCGTGGCATATGGCCCGCTTCACCGAACTCGACTATGCGATGCCACGCGCCCGTATCAGCATCGCCTTCACGCCCCTGACCGGCATCGGTTTCGGAGGCTGCGCCAACGACCAGTTCGTACTGGAGCTGAACAACCCGGACTACGAACTGATCTATACCCTCGAAAAAGGTATCCCGCACGAACTGTATCACCTGATCAACGAGGATGCCAGTACGCAACGTGAAACCTTTCAGGCCATCGACCTGGTGATCAACGAGGGGCTAGCCTGCTATTTCGTGTACGATTACTTCGGCGGCAAGGTACCAAAGCACGAAGCGGTAGAAAATATGAGTGCCGCGGACTGGGACTACTACCTCGCGCACGAAACGGAAATTCTCGAGCAGACCAGGCCGTACTTTACGGACACTTCGGGCGATAATCCGCTGCTGCGAAACGATCGCTACGGCTTGTTTCCGGATGCACCCCGCAGCCTTTCCTACTGGCTGGGCTTTCGTATCGTGGAGCGGTATCTGGCCGAACATCCCAAAGCGACCATCCGCGATCTCGTGGCTCTGCCCTACCAGGAAATTTACGCGGGAAGCGGGTACGGGTCATAGGCTGGGGCTTACTCCACCGTGACCTCACCCGTCAACCGAATATCACGCGACGAACGCCCCACCTCGAGCCGGTAGCTGCCCGGCTCCACGGTCCACTTACCCGTTTCCTCGTTCCAGTAAGCCAGATCAGCGACGGGGAACGAACCGGTAACGTCCGCCGATGCGCCCGGCGCCAGTTCCGCCGTCTTAAAGAAGCCGCGCAACTCCCGCACCGGTCGCTCGATCTTGCTTCCGGGCAGGGCGCTGTACAGCTGTACCACTTCCTTCCCCGGCCGGGTGCCCGTGTTCGTCACCGTGAGGGAGTAGGTAATCGTATCGCCGACCAGCGAGGTGGTTAGGTTCGCGTAGCGGAAGTCCGTATAGCTCAGCCCGTAGCCGAAGGGATAAGCCACGTCCAGTTCCTCCGCATCGAAGTGGCGGTAGCCGACGTGAATGCCCTCGGCGTAGTCAGTGTAGTCGATGTTGCGGATCTGATCGCCCGCCGGTTTCAGCTTCCTGTTAAAGAGGAAATCAAGAGGGTTCATGCTGCCGCCGCCCTCTGGAAAATTGGCGGCCGAAGCGTGATCGGCCAGGTTAAGGGGGAAGGTCATCGGCAGCTTGCCGCTCGGGCTCACGGCCCCGCTCAGGATGTCGGCTACGGCGTTGCCCCCCTCCTGCCCGCCCTGCCAGGCCAGCAGGATGGCATCGGGTTCGTCCTTCCAGGAAGAGATTTCGATCACGCCGCCGACATTCATCACCACCACGACCGGCTTGCCCGCCGCGTGGAAGATGCGGGAGGCATTCGTGATCAGGTTCCGTTCCCAGTCGCGGAGCAGGAAGTCGTCCGTTTCCCGGCGGTCGCCGCCCTCCCCGCTGTTGCGCTGGATGGTGAGGATGGCGGCGTCCGCGGTGAGGGCGAAGAGTTCCAGGGTGGAATCGGCGTAGATCACCGGCGGCGGGTCGTAGGGGACGAACATCGCCTGCATCGCCACCGGCTTGACGAACTCCGCGGCGTGGGCGGCTACGTGCGCTGCGTAGATGCGCTCGGCACTGGCATTGGTGGTGAAGCCGGCCCCTTGGAGACCGTCCGCCAGGGATACGGAGTAGGCCTCGTTCACGTCCCCGGACCCGGTGCCTCCCGCGAGGAGGTCGTACGAGCCATTACCGAGCAGGGCCACGTTGATGGATGACCGCAGGGGCAGTGCTCCTTCATTTTTCAGCAGCACCATGCCTTCGGCGGCGGCCTGCCGGGTCACCGTGGCGTGCCGCTCCAGGTCGGGATCGTTGGTTGGCACTTCCCCCTTCATCTTCGATGACTGAAAGATCAGTTCCAGGATGCGCCGTACGGATGCGTCGATCTTCTCCGGCGGAAACCCGCCCTCCTCCGCGGCCTGCCGCAGGCGATTCCACTGGCTTTTGGTGCCCGGTTGTAGCAGGTCGTTGCCGGCGCTTACCTGGGCCACCGCGTCATCGCCACCGAACCAGTCCGACATCACTACGCCCGTAAATCCCCAGTCGTCGCGCAGGACTTCGGTGAGCAGGTAGGGGCTCTCGGAGACGTACGTTCCGTTCACGCGGTTGTAGCTGCTCATGATCGTCCACGGTTGCGCCTCCTTCACGATGATCTCGAAGGGCCGCAGGTAGATCTCCCGCAGGGCCCGCTCCGATACCCGGGAGTCGTTGACGAATCGCTCCGTTTCCTGGTTATTGGCCACATAGTGTTTCACGCTGCTGCCGACGCCGCGTGCTTCGATCCCGTTGACCATCGCCGCGCCGATCTTACCCGTCAGCAGGGGGTCCTCCGAGTAGTATTCGAAGTTTCGCCCGCACAGGGGATGGCGGTGGATATTGACGCCCGGCCCCAGGATCACGTCAACGCCGTAGGCCCGCGCCTCCTCGCCCATGGCCTCGCCTACCTGCCTTACCAGATCCGTATTCCAGGTCGAGGCGAGCAGCGTCCCGATGGGAAAGGCGGTCGCGTAAAAGGTCTGCCCCGTCCCCTCACGGGTGGGCTCGATGCGCAGGCCGGCGGGTCCGTCCGACAGTACCAGTTCCGGCAACCCCAGGCGGGGTGTAGGCACGATCGTCCCCGCCGCCCCGGGCACCCGGCTCTCCCCGAAACCGACCGCCGAAGCCAGGCCGGAACCCTTCAACAGGTGAATTTTCTCCTCCGGCGTCATCCGTCCCAGCGCGTCGTCTACCCGCTCGGCCAGGGGCAGCCGGTCGTCCTCGTAGGGGTCCAGCTCCCCGTTTCGGTTGCGGTCCGTGTACCGATAGCCGTCTATGTTGGGAGTCGGCAGGTTATCCGCTTCCGCGTAATCCCCCTCGAAGCCCAGGTAGGTGCTATAGAAATAGTAGCCAAAGCCGGCGACCGCGAGTACGACGACGACCAGCAAGCCCAGCAAAATCTTGAAAAAAGTACGCATACGCGACCGAAGGTTAGCCGGAGAAGGTAAGCATTTCGGCCTGGGCCGAACGGGCTGTTGGCGGCGGAGCGCAGGTAAAAAGCAGATTCCCGTAAAGGCGCGACTTTTAGAACGACAGCCAACGATCCGCCAGTCGGGGATGTTAATTGTCCGGCTTACACTTTTATTTACTCGATCATCCACTATGAACCGGTCCCTGCTCCTATCCCTCCTCTGCTTGCTCGCCTTCGGCCTCTCCGGCCAGCAGCTGGAAAGCTTCCCCCTCTCCGCGGTAAGCCTCGACGCCGGCCCCTTCCTCCGGGCCCAACAGACGGATCTGGACTACATCATGGAAATGGACCCGGACCGCCTGCTCGCCCCCTACCTGCGGGAAGCAGGGATGGAGCCCGATGCCGAATCCTACGGCAACTGGGAGAATACCGGCCTCGACGGGCACATCGGCGGCCACTATATCTCCGCCCTGTCGCTCATGTACGCCTCCACCTGGAACGAGGCCGTTCACCAGCGGCTCACCTATATGCTCGACCGTCTGCAGGAGGCCCAGGAGAAAAACGGTAACGGCTACATCGGCGGCATTCCGAACAGCAAGCCGCTGTGGGAAGAAATCGAGGGGGGCGACATCCGGGCCGGCGCCTTCTCCCTGAACGACCGTTGGGTGCCCCTTTACAATATCCACAAGATCTTCGCCGGTCTGCGCGATGCCTACGCATACGCCGGTAGCGAGCAGGCACGGGAGATGCTGATCGAGTTATCGGATTGGTTCCTGGCCACGACCGAAGAACTTTCGGACGAGCAAATGCAGGACATGCTGCGCAGCGAGCACGGCGGCCTCAACGAAGTCTTCGCCGATGTTTACGCCTATACGGGCGACGAAAAGTACCTGGACCTGGCCCGCCGACTTTCGCACGAGGTAGTCCTGGACCCCCTGCTGGTGCGGGAAGATCACCTGACCGGCATGCACGCCAACACCCAGATCCCCAAGGTGATCGGCTTCGAACGCGTCGCCCAGGTGAGCGGGGATACAAGCTGGACCGGCGGCGCCGACTACTTCTGGCGCACCATCGTAGAGGATCGTACGGTATCCATCGGTGGCAACAGCGTACGGGAGCACTTCCACCCGGCCGACGACTTCTCCAGCATGATCGCGTCCAACCAGGGTCCGGAAACCTGCAACACCTACAATATGCTGCGGCTCACCAAGATGCTCTACCTGGACAACCCCAGCCCGGAGTACATCGACTACTACGAGCGGGCGATGTACAACCACATCCTGTCTTCCCAGCACCCGGAGGGCGGTTTCGTCTACTTCACGCCCATGCGGCCGCGGCACTACCGGGTCTACTCCCAGCCCCAGCAGGGCTTCTGGTGCTGCGTGGGATCGGGGCTCGAAAACCACGGCAAGTACGGGGAACTCATCTACGCCCACACCGACGAGGACGTGTACGTTAACCTCTTCGTCGCCTCTACCCTCGACTGGCAGGAGAAGGGCCTGCAGCTGCGGCAGCTTACCGACTTCCCCTACCAGGCCGGCACGGAGATGGAACTGAGTCTGGATGAGCCCAGCCGCTTCTCGCTCCATGTCCGTCACCCGGGCTGGGTGAATGAGGGGGACTTCGCCGTTACCGTCAACGGGGAACCGCAGACCGTCACCACCGACGAGGCCGGCTTCGTCACCATCGATCGGGAGTGGCAAACCGGCGACCGCATCAGCGTCAGCCTGCCGATGCACACGGAAGCCGAGTACCTGCCCGACGATTCTCCCTGGGCGTCCTTCGTCTACGGTCCCGTCGTACTGGCCGCCGCCACGGGTACGGAAGGACTGGATGGTCTGTTTGCCGATGACAGCCGGATGGGCCACGTCGCCACCGGCGAGTTTCTCCCCCTGGACGAAGCCCCCATGCTGGTGCAGAACGGCGGAAAGCTGAGTAGCCAGGTGAATGCGCTGCCCGGTGATTCCCTGCGTTTTTCCATCGCGCACGCTGCTACGCCGGAAGGCTCGGAAAAGATCCTGCTCCAACCGTTTTTCGAGGTCCACGATAGTCGGTACATGCTTTACTGGCGCGTTACCGACCCGGATGAACTCCAGCAAATTCAGGAAGATATGCGGCGCGAGGAAGTCGCCATGCTCGCCCTGGAAGCCGCCACCGTCGATGAGGTAGCCGCGGGCGAACAGCAGCCCGAAACCGAGCACGATTTCGCCGGCCAGGAAACCGACAACGGCAGTACGGACGAAGGTAAAAGCTGGCGCGCCGCCCGCGGCTGGTTCAGTTACCGCCTGAGCAATCCGGACGGAGAAGGCAAGCTGCTGCGCATTACCCACGAGGCTGCCGGACCGCCGCGCGCCTTTGACGTACTGATCGATGACCAGGTGGTGGAGACGGTCCGTCTGCCTGGATCGCGCGAGGGAGGCACCGAGACCCTGGATATCAAGTTACCGGAGGCCGTCCTAAAGCGCATCTCCGGCGACGCGATTACCCTGAAAATTGCCGCCGGAGAGGAATCGAATACGGGACGTATCTACGATATCCGCTTACTGAAAGAGGAATAACCATCCGATTTAGCCGTAATCCCTACAGATTCAGCGTGGTCCGGCTCCGGTCGTGCTGATCATACAAATCCGCATCGAAGCGAAAAAGGAACGCGCCCTTGCGGGAGGTGGATTTGTCCTTCTCATCGAGTTTACGGAGAAAGTTGAAGGAGCGGATTTTGCTGCTGAAGTTTCGCTTGTCCAGGGTCACGTTCCAGATCGCCTCGTAGAGGGTTTGGAGCTGGCGCATGGTGAATTTTTCCGGCAGTAATTCGAAGCCTATCGGTTCGGTTTGCGCTTTGGTCCGCAGGCGCTTGAGTGCGGCCGTCACCATTTCCCCGTGGTCGAAGATCAGCGGGGGAAAATCCTCGATGTTAAACCACTGCGCGGAAAATTGCTTGCTCAGTTTTTGAGAGTGCTGGTTGATATCGATGAGTGCGTAGTAGGCCGTCGATACGATCCGGTCTTCCGGGTCCCGGTCGATCTTGCTGAAGGTCGCTACCTGATCCATGTAGATATCGTCCAGCCCGGTGTATTGATTGAGGATGCGCGCGGCGGCATCTTCCAGCACTTCGTCGGTCTGCAGGAAACCGCCTACCAGGGACCATTTGCCCCGTTCGGGCTCAAAGCCCCTTTTAATCAGCAGGACCTTGAGAAAATCGCCATCGAAGCCAAATACAATACAGTCAACGGCGAGCAATAGCCGCTCCCGGTTCAAATCTTCGTACATACAACTCAATCGACTTTGGTGGGGCAACTCCCCGACCCACGATAATACGAAAACTGCGGCCGGAAGGCGACCAAAACCGTTTGCGAACCGTACAGCCCGCTTATCGAACGATAAACTCCTTGATCCAGCGCGGCTCCGTGCTGCCGTTTTCGAAGAGGGCGATCCGGATCTTCGGAATGGGGCCGGTAGGCGTTGGTTCCACGACGGGCGGGGGCGGCGGGAAGATGGTATCCTGCCCGATCAGGCAGGGGTACGGCGGAAGGGCCTGTACGGTATCCATCTCGGGGGAGGGATTACCCTGATCGGAGTAGCAGGGCTGCAGGGGCGACGGAGCGGGCGGCGGCGGGGGTGGCGGCGGCGGGGGGGCATAAGTCCGCTGGAACTGCAGCTCGAAGTCGACCCGCCCGGTCCGGGTAGTGGTAAAGGTGCGGGAAGTATTGGGCCCTAAGTCGGAGAATTCCCAGCCGGTATTCTCCTGAAAGGCTCTGAACAGCCACCCGGGACCGCTGACCTCTACCCGCAAACGCTGGTGGGGGGCCGGCAGCTCGGCGGCGAGGGAATACGGAGTTGACGCGTAATAAAGCGTATCGCCCGCCAGCAGCAGGTTTTTGCCATATTGCCCGGCTTCGGGGTATTTGATGCCGGCCGTGAACGTGAAATCCGTATGCTCCAAAAAGTGGTTGATGAAGGGTTCGAAGTCGGGGACATTCACCGTCAAACCCATGGCTTCGTAGCGGGCAACCAGGTTCGCCGTGATGGCCGCCGGGTTCAGCGCCACGGCATTGTTGACCAGCCGCGATCCGAGGCTCTGACTATTGACCACGCCATCTTCCCGGAGGTCGGTACTCAGGTTGCCCAACAACTCGGAAAGATCGGCCACTTCCTGATACCCCTGCAGGATGAGGGAGACGGCCAGCAGGGCCGCGTTCCCGTCCCCCGTCCGGGTGATGTCGAGCGACTCGGAGGGAAGCATGCCCGCCGCGTCGATGTTAAAGACGGCCAGGATTTCCCGCTGCGCCTGCACCTTTGCCGCCGCGAACGGCCTCCCTTCCGCAAGGAGATACTCGATGCGCGCCTTCTCCAGACTGGAAAGCAGGTTGACGTTGAGACTGCTTTTGTCGCTGAGGTCGGAGAGTGCGAAGAGGGTCAACTGGCCGGAGGAGTTGGCATCGGTCACTTCGTTGTAGTAGAATCCGTTGGCCTGGAGCTGGACGTACTGCGACTCCAGGCTGACGTTGCGGACGGCGAACGTCCCCCGGTTGTCCAGCAACTGCGTCGTGTAGGTCTTGCCGGTCGGTATCAAACTGGAGTCGAGCTCCGAAATCGTCATGGCCGTTCCGTTGAGAAATGGTCCCTTTTGTACGTAACCGCCCACCCTGTCGTACGTGATGACCGGCGCGGGGGGCTCCTGGGGCGCGGGCTCCTCGGGCTCTACCGGGGCGGGAGGCATTACCACCGGTGCGGGCTCGATGATTTCTTTTTCACAAGAATGGGCCAGGGGCAGCAGCAAAAAGGCCGCGAATAAATACTTGATTGGTCGCACGTACGGGATTTGGGTGGTAAGTTCTGTCCATCCAACGGGGTACGCATTTCCCCATTGTTCGTTAACGCCTTCCCGCCCGGCTGTAGGGCGGTCCCGCGGCGGCACCGCAGACGCCTTTTCTGGCGACCGGATTTCGGGCGCTCGAAGAATTATCGCTCCAGCCCGCGCACTTCCCGGATAGCCAGCCAGCGGTCGGGTAGTGGACTATTCTCCGCTTATGTGCCAATATGAGGTTATTGGTTCTCGAGTCCCCCGGGAGGGCAAGTCTTTCATGATCGGGTCTTTCCCTGCGCTCCGCCGCCGAAAGCTACCAACGAAAACACCCGGAGGGTCTGGCGTGACCTCCGGGTGTTCTCCTATAGTGCGTGGTCCGCTAGCGGACGATCAGCCGGCCCAGGTAGCGGCGCTCGAACTGGTCGGTGGCCTCGATGAGGTAGACACCGTGGGGTACGAAGGTCAGGTCCACGGTTGCCTCATCGAGGCCGGGCAGATCGACCTGGGTGACCACCCGTCCGAGCATGGTGCGGATCGTGTAGCCGCGCAGCTGGCTGCCCTCCCGGTACTGCACGAAGTCCATATTGGTGTTGATCTTGCAGTAGCCGCTCGCGGGGTTCGGGAAGACGTTGAGCCGCTCGGCGGTCTGGGCCCGGTCGTACTTCAGGGTGTTGAGCACGGTGTTGGTGAGGACCGGCTTCTCGAAATCGAAGTAGATGGCCGCCCGGTTGAGGATGCGTTCACCGCCCAGGGCATTTTGCTTTGGCTTGATGCGGTACTTGAATGTCCCGTGACTGGCGGCTTCGTTGGTGGAGCTATCGGCTAGCATGATATCGTCAAAGTAAGCCATCAATACGCCGTTGCTGAAGGATACGGAAACGTTGTGGCTGGCACCGACTACTTCCAGCGTAGCGGGGTCCAGGTACTCACTGAGAGGATTCTCAATCCGGACGTTGGCAGCATAGTAGGTGCCGACGTTCTGGAAGCGGATGCGATAGGTCAGCCAGCCGTCTGCGTCAACCCAGCCCTCGTTTCCTTCGCCCTTCGGCAGAACGGCGATGTCATTGGGGTCGAAGGCGCCGACTACTTCCACATCCCGTAGCAGCACATTATTGGCGGGGTCGGTGTCCCCGGCGGTGAGGTAGACTTCGGCGGAGAAGGACAACATCTCCCCGGTGAACGTATTGAGGCCTACGCTGTCCATGACGCTGAAGGCGAACGATTCGCCGGGGGCCAGGGAATCGATGGTCCACACGTACTGGTTGCCGATAATCGTGTACTCCTGGCCGGATTCGACTACGAAGACGTCGTCGGGGTAGGTCAGGGTGACGTCCGCCGGGTAGACGGTTTCCACGCCGTCGTTCTGCACGGTCACGATGGTGTAGCTGGTGAATCCGCGGCGCCAGGGCGACTGAATGACGTCTATACTGACGTCGTAGCCGGTCTGTACGGGCGTGAGGGGTACGGGTACTGTGACGGCGTCACTGAGTGAAGTGATCTCGAAGCTTACGTCAGTATCGAGCCGCCAGGTGGGGTTGTCGGCGTATTCGACGGTGTGGCTGCCGACGCTGACGTGGGTGATGGCGTGACCGTCACTTCCGCTGACCACCAGTTGGTCGGTGCCGGACAGATTGAGCTGCTGATTGCTGAGGCTGGGCTCGCCTTCGTCCTGGGTGCCGTTACCGTTCATATCGGCGAAGACCTGGAAGGTGACGGCGGCGCCCGTCGGTTCGACGAAGTGGTTGACCGCGTCGACCTGAAGACCGCTGGTAATGTCCTGGACGATACCACTGGGCCATTCCACCCGTACGGAGTCGACGGTTGTCATATCGCCCAGGCCGAAGTACTGGGTCAGGCTGCTCTGGCTACCGAAGCCGCTGACGGGCAGTACGGAATGGTAGTACCACTGGTCACCGGATTTGACGGCGATGCGGGCGCCGATGGCGTCCTGGTTGCTGATGGTGCCCGTCAACTCCACGCCGATCCAGTGGTTGTCGGACGTACTTCCGCAGAAGAGGCGGTTGGCCGAGTAATCGTGGGTGGAAATGAAGGCGTCGAGATCGCCGTCGCGGTCGTAGTCCGACCAGGCCATTCCGTAGGCACTCCCGAAATCGGAACCGATAAGTTCCCCGTACTGGAGTTCGAAGTCACCGGCCCCGTCGTTGAGGTAGAGGAAGTTACGGCCGTCGTCGTTGTTGACCAGCAGATCGAGCCAGCCGTCGCGGTTGACGTCCACCCAGGTGGTACCGTGGCTGTGGCCACCGTCGGTGGTGAGGCGGGTATCGGTATTGGCCGTGAAGGTGCCGTCGCCGTTGTTCACGTAGAAATTGTTGTCCTGTCCGGAAGCGTTGGCGACGAATAAATCGACGTCTCCGTCATTGTCGTAATCGCCCCAGGCGGCACCCACGGAGTTATAGGCGTCGGTGGTGATGGCCCCGGCGTCGACCGATTCGAACTGAAAATTCCCCAGGTTACGGAACAGGCTGTTGGGTTCGTTGCCTCCGTTGGGAATGAAGACATCGACTAAGCCGTCGTTGTCGTAATCGGCGAGGATCGGCGCGGTCGATCGGGCACTGGTGGTGGCGATGGCATTGTCGCTTTCGAGCGTGAAGGTATTGTCGCCGTTGTTCCGGTAGAGGTGGTGAAAGCGGCTTTCGAAGAAGTTGGTCACCAGCAGGTCGACGAAGCCATCGTTGTCGAAGTCCGCAAAGCTGGCACCGTGGAAATATTCCGGGTGGATGGAGATTCCGCTGTCCTTGATGAGTTCGAAAGTACCGCCGTTGTTCAGGTAGAGACTACTGCTCGTTCCGGTGGCATTGACCACGAAGAGTTCGGGGTAGCCGTCGTTATTGATGTCGGCGGCTACGGCGGCGGCGGAGCGGGCGGCCTCCTCAATGACGGGCTGGCCACTGGTCACCGGTACGAGGGTTCCCGCGTCGTTGTGGTAGAGCAGGTTGGTACTGGCCTTATCCTTGGTAGTGACGAAAAGGTCGTCCCAGCCGTCGTTATCGTAGTCGAACCAGACGGCGTTCCAGCTATCGGTGATTTCGTCCTGGAAGGTCGTGAGGCCACATTCATTGAACATCATGAGGCTACCGTCGGCGGCGTCGTTCTGAATGCCCTGGGTGACGATACTTTCCTCCCGGTAACCGTCGACGTCGCCGGAAACAGAGGTCTGGACGCTTACGACGGTACCGTCGGCCAGCACGTCGCCGTCATTGTAGGTCGCACTAAGCATGATCTCGGTCTGGACCTCGTACTGATCCGTCGTCGTAATTTTGGGTACGTCGTAGAAAATGATGTGGCTTCCATCTTCCGCTACGGTGATTTCTCCCTCGATGACGGAACCGTCCGCCAGGTTGATGAGGCTGCTGCTGAGCGGCACCGCGCCCGATCCGACGTCTACACTGACCACCGTGTTTTCCAGGGTGTTATCGCCGGCTAGGGTGAGTGCGGACGTCAGGACTTTCACTTCTCCCGGCACGGCCTGTACATCGCCTCCGGTGGACGTCAGTTCGAAGCCGTGGGGCAGCGACGAGCCGAAATACGTCATCCAGTTATCGTTGAAGTTGGTGTTGAGCACCGAAATATTCCGGTCGGAGGAAATGAAGAGGTAGGGGCGGTCCGGACCGTCGCTCGTACCGGTACCGTTGTAGATGCTCCGCCATTCTTCTACGGTGATCTGCGCGTCGGCGTAATAGCCCGCCGGCACGACGTAGGTCTTATTGAACACCTCGCCGCCCGTTTTGGCGTCGGTGATGGTGACGGTAGCGTCCGCCTTACTGGCGAAGAGGTAAAGGTGGCTCAGCGCGGCGTTGATCTTGCTTCCCGTGAAGGGGTCGGTGACATTGTTCTCGTAACCGGGAGGCGCTATGTACGCCAGGAATTCCGTACCGGAGGAGGGCCCGCTACTGGAAGACATCATGGTGGCCATATCCGAGGTACCGACCGAGCCCGTCTCCATCCAGTTCGCTTCGAAGACCGACACATTCTTTCCCTCCGAACTGCGGACGCGGAAGACCGTCGGGTAGGTGCTGTTGTTTTCAGCCCGGCCTACGAATTCGGCAGGTTGGAACTGATCGAGATTCCAGGCGCCCATCGGAATCCAGCTCCCGTTCTCGTAGCGGTCTAGCGTAACGGGGTTGTTGTCGTCCCAGGATACGATCCGAATCTCTTGCTCGCCATCGGCCTGGTACGGTACGGCAAAGTAGAAAAGTTCCCCCACGGAGCTGCCGGTAGAATCGGGAACGTACCCACCACCGTCACGGGCGTTGTTCCACAGGGCACCGTACTGAACGCTAATATTTTTATTCGTTTCGATCAGGAAGGTCTCCCCCGGTTTCATGAGGTCGCGGCCGTTGGCAAAAGTGTGAATGATATCCTCACCGACGTCGAGGGTCACCTGAGCGACGACTACGGCGGCCCGCATATCCACGTCGGTGTATCCCGTGGTGGTCGTGGCCGAGCGGGAAATGCGCGAGATCGTGACGCGCGTGTCGTCTTCGTAAGCGAAGACGTTCAGGTCACGATCGGAGAACGACGTCGTCGGTGAGTAAATGAGGAATTTCGAGCCGGTCGTCTTTTTGTTAACGGAGGATACGAAGTCGTGCTGCCAGTCGCTGTTCGTCGACATGGACGCGTACACCAGTTTATCGCTCTCGATGGTGAAGTAGTCCCCGTCCCAGGTGAGCGTCCCGCCCGAAGCGTACTGCGCGTCGTCGTTGATACCGTTGTCGCGGATGTACAGCACGTAGGACTGCCCGGCCATCAGTACCCCGGATACGGAGTCATCGGCATCACCGTCGGTGGCATCGTCGGTGATGGTAAAGGTGGTATGGTCGCTGACCGCGGTGACGATCAGGGCCACGTCCCGCCTCACGGCGTCGTTATTCGGTGGAACGTAAATATTGAAGTAGGTGCTGGGAGCACCGGTAGCCAGCAGGCCTTCAAATAATACCAAAAATAAAGACAGGGTAAGTAGAAGTTTACTCTTCATGGGACGACGGATTAAGTGCGGCCTATGAGTACCAAGTCTATACCATTTTTGTAACTATCTAAAATCCAATTAATTACACCTTATTTATGTCACTAGACATTCCAAATTCTGGACAATCTTTCCGTTGCCTGGATAGGGAAGACGACCCTTGTCGATAGACATAAGCATTTGCTACAGATCCAGATCCAGCTGCAACACCCGCCCGAAATCAACGTATTTAAAATTCTGCGGCCGGATCGTATCCCCTTCGAAGTTAAAGCCGTCCTGTACGACCAGCAGTCCCCCCGGGAAACCGGGCAGTGGGGTCTGCGTCACCTCCAGTCCGTCAGTTTCCTCCACGCCGTCGACTAGCCCGTCGAGGATTTTGAAGCTGCCGAGGTAGGCATTGTCTCCCTGTCGGTCGAAGAGCGCGTAGGAGAAGTTGCCCTGCATGCTCGCCACGAGGTAGCCGGTGCCGTCGGGCAGTTCGTAAAGGGTAAGTCCTTCGACGTCGGCGACCAGATCGGTGGGTTGACCGACGCGGTGGGCAAGCAAGCGGGGCCTGACGGGATCCCGGTTTTCCGGATCGGCTTCTACCTGCGCTCCGCCGCCCATTGCTTCGGGTTCTAGCGGCAGCTTCCAGATACCGGCGGCTTCTTCGCCTACGTACAGCCAGCCCAGCTCGTTGTCCGCCACCATCCCCTCGGTCTGGGAGGGAAACCGCACTTCGCGGACCAGCTCCAGCCCCAGCTTCGGGCCCCGCTCCACGATGCGAAACTGCTGCATCAGGCCGTTCTTGCCGTTGGCGATGGCGTACACCTCGCCCTCGGCGCGGGCCAGACAGAAGCCGTACACGTCGTCAATCTTCAGGCTATCCATGTATAGGATGCCGTCGGCCAGATCGGTGAGCGCACCGGTTTCTTCGTTCACCCGGTAGAGGTCGATCGCCTGGTTGCTGCGGTTGCTGGCGCCCAGGAGCGTGATGCGCTCCTCCCCCAGCGGGACGTCGGTGAGGATATCGACGTTGTTGACGTTGCCGATGGCGTAGTAGGCCACCTCCTCACCGGCCAGGTTATAGGCGGCCAGGCCGCTGGTTTTGTTGCTTCCGAAGACCAGGCTGCGCGCGGGATCGACGGGGTGGACCCAGATGGCGGGGTCGTCGGCCGCATCGTCCATCACGCCGGCGCGCGCGGAGGCCGTTTCCACGGAGGCGGTGACGGCGTGCTCGATGAGATCCTGCCCCGCGTAGGCGGCGGCCAGGGCCAGGCTGTCTTCCCGGGCCTCGGTGACGGAAGCATCCACCGCCTCGGCCGGGTGGGGGCGGCTGCAGGCGGCCAGGAGCAGGAGTAGAAGGTAGGAGGTGTACCGGGGTAGGTAGGACATATCGTGGACTTTGGGTGGTCGGTTTTTACTCGTCTGACGAGGGCGAGTGCACCGCAACTACTCCTACCGCGTCAGGTCGAATTTCACGCCCAGGTCCACCCGGGGTCCGTAGTACTCTCCCTGGTAGGTGTAGGGCCGGGAGCCCTGGAAGTAGCGCAGCGGCTGGTTGAGCAGGTTATTCGCGTTGGCGTAGAGGGTCAGGCGGGGGGTGGCGGCGAAGTTGACGTTGACGTCCAGGTAGGTGACCCGGTCGTAGTACACGTCCTCAAAAGCCTCCTCCCCTACCTCCTCGACGAAGTCGGATGCGTAGTTGAAGCTGACGCGGGTGGTGAGCTTGCCCGTATCGTAGCCGAGGCTGGCGTTGAGGGTGTGGCGGGGGGATCCGGGGAGGGTCAGCTTATCGTTCTCCCGACCCTCGAAATTGAAGTCGGTAACCCGGGAGTCGATGTAAGTATAGTTGAAGTACACGGCCACCCCGGAGAGCGCGGGGGCGATAAAATCCAGCTGCCGTTGAAAGGCCGCCTCGAAGCCGAGCAGGCGGGCGTTGCCACCGTTGATGGGACGGGAGAACTGGCTCCACTCCGTGCCCTCGAAGGAGTAATCGTCGAAGGTCTGGTCCACGATGAAGTCCGTGATGTCTTTATAGAAGACCCCGGCGGACAGCAGCCCCACGTTGCCGAAGTAGTGCTCGGCCATCACGTCCAGGTTCAGGCTGCGGGTGGGGTCGATGTCGGGGTTGCCGATGCTGATCTCGTCGCCGTCCTCAATGGTACGGTACGGGACCAGGTCGAAGTAGTTGGGCCGGGCCAGGGTATTGGTGTAGGCGAAGCGGAGCAGCGTGCGCTCCGAGGCTTGGTACTTCAGGTGAAGGCCGGGCAGGAGATTGGTGTAGTCCGAGGTGGCCGTTTCCGTCGGGGTGAGGGTTTCTTCCTCGTCGTCGTAGGTAAAGCCGGCGTATTCCAGTTGGGTGGCCTCGACGCGTAGCCCCACCAGGGCCTGCAGCTTAGCCCCCACCTGCTGTTCCAGCATGAGGTAGCCCCCGAAGATGTTCTCGGTGGCGGAGAAGTTTCCGGCGCGTTCGCTGAGGTCGCGTTCTCCCTCGAAGCCGCCGCCCGTCAGGTCGAGATTGCCGACGTACTCCGGATCCACGAAGCTACCGGCCGCGTAGTCCCCGGCGCGGAAATTGTCTTTGGTCTCGTCCACCAGATTGCCCAGGCTCTCGGGGAGCAGGGCGTCATCCGTGGGTTCATACTCGAAGAAGTCATTGTCCCGCACTTTGTCCTTGGTCCGGACCCGGCCGCCAAACTTCAGGGTGTTCCGGTAGTTTCCGGTGGAGGTGAGGGGCAGGGCGAAGTTGAGCCGGCCGTTGACGTCCACGTCCTTGGTAAACTGGTTCTCTTCGGTCAGGGTAGCCAGTTCCCAGGCCTCGGAGGGACCGCGGTAGTCGGGCTCGGCCGCGGAGATGTACGGGCGCTTCGGGTCCCCGAAATCCACGTTCACGGGCACCAATTCGTCCGTGCCGTACTCGAAGTAGCGCTCGTGGGGACGGTTTTCGTCGGCCCGGGCCCAGGAGGCGCTCCAGGTGGTCTTCAGCGTCCCGAAGAGGTGTTCGCCGTTGAGGTTGAGAGTGGCCATGGACTGGTCTTCCAGGCGGGCGTACTTTTCGTCTTCCGTGCCGGATTTGGTTTCCCGCTTGAGCTCGGCCATCCACTGGCCGTCAACCTGCTCGATATCCCCGAACTCGGAGACGTAGCGGTTTTCCCAGTCGTTGCGCTGGTTGTAGATGCCCCGCAGAAAAATGGTGTGGTTGGGCGCCAGTTTGTAGTCCAGTCCCAGCGACAAACTCTTGCGCACCCGCTGCAGGTAGTACTGCCGTATCTGTATCTCGGCCGGATAGGCGTCGGCGGGGTCATCGTCGTAGGTCCATTCGGCCTCTACGTCGTCGGAGCCGAGGTTATTATTGAAGTAGGAACCGGAGACGATGAGCCCCAGGGCGTTGTTGGCGAAGCGCTCGCCGTAAATCAGGCTACCGTTGTAGGTGGGCTCGCTGGCCAGGAAGTTGTAGCCCCCGCCCAGGGTGCCGCTGATGCGCCGTTCGTAGGGTGCCGCGCGGGTTACGAGATTGACGGATCCGCCGATCGCGTCGGCGTCCATATCCGGGGTTACCGCCTTACTCACCTCCACCGCCTGCACCATATCGGAGGGGATGAGGTCGAGCTGGATGGAGCGGGTCTCGGCCTCGGCGGAGGGGATGCGCTCCCCGTTAACGGTCACGGAGTTCAGCTGCGGCGACGTTCCCCGAATGTTCGCGAAGCGGGCCTCGCCCTGGTCGTACTGGACGTTGATGCCCGGTACCCGCTTCAATGCGTCCCCGATGTTCTGGTCGGGGAAGCGCCCGATCTGGTCGGCGGCGATCACGTTCGTGATGTTGATGGCCGACTGCTGCTGGTTCAGCGCCCGCGCCTGTCCGCGTACCTGACTGATCACCGCCACTTCGGCGAGCTGAACGCCGGGGGTCAGTTGTACGTCCACGGCGGTCGTTTCCCCCTCGCGTACCGTAACGCGGCGTTCCGAAGGGGTAAAGCCGATGTAGGTAATCCGGAGGGTATGATCCCCCGGTGGCAGGCCGAGAAGCGAGAAATATCCGTCCTGGTCGGTAACGGTCATGCCCGCGTCGTCCAGAAAAAGGGTGGCACCGGCTAGGGGCAGATTGGCCTCATCCAGCACGCGACCGGTCACGTTCTGCGCCCGAAGCCCGGTACAGAGGAGGAAGAAAAGGAAAAGGGTAGCGAGTGTTTTCATACGGTAGCTGGGTAAACCGCAAAGGTGACTAGCATCCGTTAAGCCTGGATTAACCCTACGCTAAATCCCGTTGCAGACAGGGGGTGGCCGTGTTAAGTTTCCCGACCCGCCGGCAGACCAGCTACGCTGGGCGGACGGCTAACCTACCCACGAGCGCAGCGAGCACCCCACGTGCGGCAGCCCATTCACCAACTCAGTCCTTCACGAATTCGGTCCTTGTCCCGATCACTCCTCCACCAGCTCATCATCCACCCACTCCCCCTGAGCAACCACCTCCCCGTCGGCACCGTAGAAGATGCCTTCCCCGTTGCGCAGATCATCGTCCCACTCCCCGACGAAGACCTCACCGCCCGGGAAGTGGTAGGTGCCCTCGCCACTGCGTTCGTCTTCTTCGAATTCGCCTTCGTAGTAGGCACCGTCCGGCCAGTGAAATTCACCGAAGCCATGCTTCTGATTGTTCTTCCATTCGCCCTGGTAGCGGCTGCCGCTGCTGAGCAGAGCCACGCCCCGGCCGGTGGCCTTGCCGTCGCGGACGTCACCGACGTAGTACACGGCATTGCCCTCCCGGCTTTCGAAGGTCAGGTAGTTGCCGCCGCTGCTGCGACGCAGCTGACCCTGCAGGTTACGGATCTGCAGCTCGGCCTTTTGCAGGGCGAAGGTGAGCGAGTCGTACTGCTCCGGTCGCGATTCCTCGATGGGCATGGAACGGACGCTGGTAGGCACCGGATCGCGGTCAATGGGCCGGGACACCGTAAGCACGCCGCGCGAAGCCCGGATCTGCAGGGAGTCCATCGCGGCCTGTACGCGCAGCAATTGCCGGGCGTGATTGACCCGTGCGGGCAGATTGCCTAGCTGAGCGCGCAGACTATCGTTCCCCTCCAATTCTTCGTAGGCTTGAAGGGCCGACCGGTAGTCGCCGAGGTGAAACAGGGAATCCGCCGATAGCAAACGGGCCTGCGCCGCCAGGCGCGCGGACTGGCGTTCGACCAGTGCCATCGCCTCTTCCCGTTCCGGATCGCTTTGGGTGCTTTGGTAAAGTACATAGGCCAGCACCGCACCGGTGAGGAGCAGCAGCAGACCTAGGAGACGTTTCGAGGTGAGCATGGGCGTTGGTTATCACCGGAGGCGGCGGTCAGCCTACTCCGTGAGGTGGATCATGGGCAATTTATTCTTCACCTTCCGGAAGTCGGGCGAGAAGTACATGTGCAGGCGCCACGTCCACTTTTGCTTGTAGTAGGCACCGTCGGTCAGGTCCTGCCCCATGGAGTACATGAGGCCGGTCGCGAAGGTGAGCCGGGGATTGACGATGTAGCCGAAGGAGGTATGCAGGCGCAGGTCCTCCAGCGGACTGTCCACCACGGCCTTTCCGCTCTGCATGATCAATTCGGCTTCGGGGCCGACGTAAAAGGCCCCAGGAGAAAGTTTTTCCTTGTTCAGCGGAATCTTCATGGAGATCATGTAGCGCCAGCGGTTGCGGTAGATGAACTCGTCGCCGAGGGCGTAGCCCTTCGTCCAGCGGTGCTCGATCCGGATGCGGTGGTACAGCATCAGGCGCGCCAGATGCTGGGCGAAGAGGTATTCGTGCCAGATCCGGTACTCGGGCACGGTACGGCGCTCGCCTTCCGCCACCCCGTCCTGGTTGAAGTTGATGCGCAGCACGCCGCCCAGACTCGCCCGGAAGTACTTCGAATAGAGGTAGCTGATGGCGTGGCGGTTATAGATCTGCCCCACCTGCCCCACCAGCGGCGTCGAGGCCGACTCCTGAAAGCGGAAGTGGGTCTGCGCCACCCAGAAGAAACGGTCCGAAAGCCGGATGTTTCCGTAGGTATTGATCCAGAAAGCCGTAATCGGCTCCTTGAAGGTGGACACCTTCGGCGCCTCGGTCTTCTGGGCCCGGAGCGCCAGGCTGCCGATGACCAACAGCAGGAGGGCAAGGGTACGTGGGAGTACGGACATGGCCGGTGGTTTATTGGGGTTCGGGGGCGGTGAGCAGTTCCAGGATGCGGTCGGGAGCATCTACCCGGCGCAGGCGACTTTCCAGTTCGTCGGTCTCCTCCGCCCGCAGTTCGAGCATGCGTACGTGCAGGGATTCCAGTTTGGCACCCAGCGTAGCGGCATTATCACAAGAGAGGCCGGTACGTACCTGCTCTAAGTAGTAGGGCACGAGCCGTTCGTCGTATGCGCGGTAAAGTCGTTTTTTGACTACCTCTTCCATGACCGTTGCCGTAAAGTTGTTCCACACCTCATCGGTATAGGCCGCCCGCACCTCCTCTCGTTCCCCCGGCAAGCGGATCAGTTGCAGGGCCAGGGCATCCAGGTCCTGCACGCAGCGGATCAACTGCTGCGCAGCCGCTTCTTGTTCCAGTAGGTCTTCGGTGGCGGCGTAGCGCAGGTATTCGGCCTTTGCCAAACGTTGAACGGCTTCCAGACCGAGTTCCCTCGGTAAGGTGCCGACACGGCTTTCCAGTAAGCTGTCGAGCAGATAGTATTCGCGGGTCAGCTGGTCTTCCAAAGCCACGATGGCTTGCTGCCGCTCGCGGGTATTGCTCTTCTGGCCGAGTACGCTGCGGATCGAATCGATGCTCCGGCGGGCGTACGCGGCCAGGTCCGCCACGGCCGCCAGCCCCTCCCCGCTAATGTTAAATCTTTGGGGACCCGGGCCGGTGAAATCCCGGTTCTCCCGGCTGTCGTCTCCCGCATACCGGACACTTATTTGTCCGTCAGACCCGCCCGTGGGCCAGAGGTATGCCAGGTAACCCCGACGGGGCACGTACGGAAGGATTTCCCGCTCGTAGCTTCGGCGCAGCTGACGTACCGGTGCCAGCAGGCTATCCCGCAAACCGATGACGGCAGCCCGCAGGTAGGCCACTTCCGCATCGGCGTTCTGCACGACGGATAAAGACGTGTTGGCGAGCAGCGCCCGGCTGATCGTATCCACCTCCCGCAAACGAGCGTCGATCGATTCGAGCTGAGCCAGCTCCTTCCGCGACAAGGGGCTGACCGGCAAAGAAACCCGGAACAGCGGGCGGCCCGCCTCGCCGCCGAGCGCGCGAATGGCCTCGAAGGTGCGGGCGTAGGCTTCGGCGTTGGTGGTTAGGAGGTTTACAACGGGATTGTTATTCAGCGCATTCCCCTTCCCCTGTAGTTGCATTTGAATGGCCAACCACTCCAGGTAGCGGGCATCCAGGTCGACCATCTCGGTCTTACCGGACAGCTGCGGCAGCACCACCAGGGTATCCCGATCTGCCTCCGGATCGTTGACGATGTGCAGCAACTGACCGTCATCAAATGTCCACTCCTGGGCGGTTATCAGGTCATCGTACAAGGTCCAGGCGTCTTCAGCCACCCCGTCGCGCTGTACCCGACCGAGCAGTACCGCGGGGCCGGACTCCAGCCGGAAGGATTGCCGGGCGATGCCTTCCTCGAAGTTAATGTCACTCCGCAGGACGACTTCCGCCGTATCCGAATCTTCGATCCGATAGATCGTCTGCGTCCAGATACTGTCGGGCTCGCCGTTTGCCAGGCGACCATGGGCCAGGTGGCGCGTGCCATCAACGCTAACCTGATAGCGTCCATTTAATAATGCTACGGAAGAGCCCAGTTCGTAGTTGCCGAAGGAAAAGTCCCACTCCCCCACCGGTTCGCCCCGATCGTACTGCCCGGAAAAAGCAAAAGACCGATCGTGGCCAGACAGCAGCGCTCGGGCGTTGGCACCGCTGAAGGTGAAGGCGCCGTTTCGCAGCGTGTCGCGCCGCCGCAGCACATATTCGTATTCCGCTCTCCCCGCAAAATCGCCGGTCTGGTAAGCACCAGAGTAGGACGGGACCCCATCTCCTTGTGCAAAGAGAGTAGCCGTCCACGCCACGATAGCGAAGCACAAAAGATGGGTTCGCGTTGAAGAAGTCAAACGCAGGATGTTTGGTGAGCGAAAAAAGCAGACAAGATGTTACCGCATTCCGCACGGCTTGTTCATCCCCGGCTAATTTTTCCCGACCTGCCCCCCGAGCCGACCCGCCGGTAGACCAGCTACGCTGGGCGGACGGCTATCACCCCCCACGAGCGCAGCGAGCTAACCCCGTGCGGCAGCCATTCACGAATTCAGTCCCTCAAAAATTCTGCCCCTCCCCCGCGCGGCAGCCCCTTATCCCCTTTACTACCCTCATACCCCTTATCTTAAAAACCCAAACCCACCCCCATGCGCCTGATCCTCCTTCTCCTCCTCTGCCACACCACCCTCGGCGCCCAGTACCGCATTGAAGGCTACGTACTGGACGACGTAAGCGGGGAACCCGTCCCCTTCGCCAGCGTCTTTCTGGAGGACGATCAAAGTAAGGGCGTACTCACCAACGAGCTAGGGGCCTTTGCCATCACCCTCGACAGTACCGAGCGGTACGCCGGAACCCTGGTCTTCACCTCCATTGCCTACGAAAATCAATTCGTTCGCTTGACCAATGCCCTCCCCGCCCCCACCGCGGGCCAACCGCAACAACTCAATATCCGGCTCGCCACGCAGTTTGTCGACCTCCCGGGGGTAACCGTGCTTTCCGACCTTGGATTACGCTCCCTGATGCATCGGGTGCAGGAACGTATCCCCGCAAACTACGGCCACGACGAGTACCTCATCAAGGCCTACCACCGGTCGTACTTCGCCACCAACCAGGGCTTCGCTCAGCTGAACGAGGCGTACCTGACCTTCCAGGATGAGCCCTACGGCGACAAACCCTACCGCGACCGCGACACCCGTACCTACGTCGATCAGATGCGCGTCAAGCAGGGTACGGAAGAAGTACCCGCCCACATCCGAAAATTCTTCGACCAGCAGCAATTCATGTCCATCGGTTACAATTGGTTCGGGAACCCCCTGTACTACCAGAAAATCACCGAATTCATTCCGATGGTGGACCCGGAGGGACTGAGCCACCTTACTTTTCGGCAGACCGGCGAATACCTGAGTGGTACCGATACGCTGCTCCGGATCCGGTATGAAGTGGATTCCATTATGCACGAACGAGAGCATCCCGGTAGGTACCGACCCTCCTACATCACCGAAGTCGTGGTAAATAAGACGGATTACGCCGTACTCGAGATCAGCATCCGATTGCACGAAGATGAGCCCACCGCCATATACACCGCCTACCAGAAAGTGGACGGCAAGTACTACCCCCAACGCTCCAGCTTCAGCTGGTCGATGGACGAAGATTACTACGAGTTTCCGCGCATCTTCAACACCTTCTTGTACTTCACGGAGGTGATCACCGATCCCCGGGAAATGAAGCGCTACAAAAGGGGAAAACGCCTGCAGGGGAAGGAACCGATGTCGTCCCTCCGCATCCGCCACGACCCGGATTTCTGGCAGGGCGAAGAACGACTGCTCCAATTGCCCGTAGAGGAAACCCTGAAGTTCGAGATGCGGAACCTGTTGGACCTGCCGGAGGCTCGACAGGACTCCATCTCGCGGGATTCCTCCAAGTGAGCTTGCCCGCCCGACCCGCCGGCAGACCAGCTACGCTGGGCGGACGGCTAATGCCCCCCACGAGCGCAGCGAGCTAACCCCGCGCGGCAGCCATTCACCAATTCGGTCCCTTAAAAATTTCAGTCCCTTCCCCGCCCGAACCGCCGAAGGCAGCCGCGAAGCGAATCCGCGAAATCCGTGTGAACCCCGCCGAAGGCGAAACGAGCAAAGCGAGCATCCCCAAACAGCAAAAATCCGTGAAAATCTGTGCCCTAAATCCGCGAAATCCGTGTGAATCCCGCCGAAGGCCAAACCAGCGAAGCAAGAATCCCAGCCCATTCACCAACTTAATAATTCATCTTTTCACCCCCCACTCAAAACACCCGATAATCCCCAGCCAAATACTGATTCGCCTCCTCCTCGTCAAAACGTGCCGATTTCGCATTCCAGTGCAAAGTCTGCCCCGGAAAGCGGCCGGCGACCACGCCCAGTAGGATCACCTCCGTCAGGCGGGCGGCGTAGCTGAAGGGAGCACTTACTTCATCCTTGCCCAGGCAGGCATCCACGAACTGGTGGTAATGCTTGGGACTCTCCGATTCGTAGTTGCGGATGGGCTCGCCCAGGTCCAGGGAGGCGGCGGCGTCCGCCATTTCCGACTGAATGTCCTGATAGGCACCCTCCACGATGAGGCGCGGCTCCTGCATGAAGTGGGGCAACAGCAGGCGACCCTTCTCCCCGATGAACATGGCTCCCTGGTCCGGCAGCGCGTCGCCGTCGGGCAGTTGCAATTCCTCGTGGTCGGCCGGGGCGCCCTCGCCGTCGTACCAGACCCACTTCAGGCGCTCTCCCGTGTAGTCGGTACCGGGAAACTCGTACGTCACCTCGTTGTGCTCGGGGAAGCCATAGCCGTTCGGCTCGCGGCACTGGTTGACGATGGTCAGCGGCACGTCCAGTTCCAGGGCGTTGTAGGGGGTATCGAAGATGTGGACACCCATATCGCCCAATGTACCGCAGCCATAGTCCAGGTACTTCCGCCAGTTGGTGGGGTGGTACTGCCCGTCGACGTAGTCGCGCTGCGGGGCGGTACCGAGCCAGAGATTCCAGTCGAGGGTTTCGGGCACCGGATCGCTCTCGGTGGGTGGCGGACCGTCGTAGCCCCAGTTCTTCGGCGACCAGGCACGCACCGTATGGACCTTACCGATAATGCCCGAGCGGATCAATTCAGTGGCCATGCGGTAGTCATAGAAGCTATGCACCTGGATGCCCATCTGCGTCACCAGATTCCGTTCGCGGGCGACGCGGTCCATCTCCCGCGCCTCGGATACGTGGTGGGTCAGCGGTTTCTGGCAGTAGACCGGCTTATCCATCTCCATCGCCATCAGGGATACGGGTGCGTGGCTATGGTCGGGGGTAGCGACGATCACGGCATCGATCTCCTCCCCCATTTCCCGCAGCATCTCCCGGTAATCGGTGAAGGTGCGCGCGCCCGGTTGCTCGGCCTTCGCGGCCGCCAGGATGGAAGCATCCACGTCACACAGCGCCACGACTTCCACGGCCGGATGGGACGCGATGTCCGCCATATCCGACATCCCCTGAAAGCCCAGCCCGATGTGGGCGGTCCGCAGGCGATCCGCCGGCCGTCCTTTCGCGGTCGCGCATTTTGACATCATTACGGTTGCCGCCAGTACGGCGCTGCTTTGGATGAATTTTCTTCTTTGCATGACAAAAGATTATCGAGGATGGATGCCCCGGACCCGCAAGCCCGCGGCATCCGACAAGGTAATGGAGAATTGACAAATTCCCCCTCGCTGCCCGACGACCCGGAGGAAGAAGGATGAGAGGTCGCTGCGCGACGGAGGTTTACCGCTTAAGATCAGAACTCCGCGTAGCGGCGCAGCCAATCTGTGTGACTTCAAACCCACGAGCCGCAGGCGAGCATCTACCACTAATCCGATCGGACCAGAGGTCCTCACCCCATACCTTTCCACGGGCCGAAGACGAGCAAAACCCTGCCGAGAAGGCGCGCAGCGCATTCGAAATCCGTGTGATCCGGAGCCCCGCGGGAAATCAAGAAAAGCGGCGCAGCCAATCTGTGTAAAATCCGCGCCCTAGCGCAGCGATCCGTGTAAATCTGTGTGAACCCAAACCCACGAGCCGAAGGCGAGCATCTACCACTAATCCGATCGGACCGGAGGTCCTCACCCCATGTCTTTCCACGAGCCGAAGGCGAGCAAAGCCCTGCGGCCGTACTTCGTACCTCCAACCTCAAACATCGTACATCTACAGCTCCCGGATCCGGATATTCCGAAACCACAAAGGGCTACCGTGATCCTGCAAAACGATGTACCCGCTACGAAACTTGGCATAGTCCGGCGCGTCCTTCCATTTCCCCGAATTCCGCTTCTCCTCCCAGTCGTCGGAGTAAGGCACGAAGGAAAGCACCATCTCGCCGTTGAGCCAGTGTTCCACCCGCTCGGGGGTATACACGATGCGGCTGCTGTTCCACTCCCCGGCGGGGTTGAGGCGTTTTTTGGTGCTGTCGGGGGTGTGCATGGCGTAGTCGGCGGCGGTGCTTTGCCAGTCCTGTAGCTGCTCGGGATGCGCTACGCCGAATTGGCTGTTGTAGCCGGTCAGATCGTGGATGTCCGCGTAGCCCGCATCGTCAATAAGTTGATACTCCGGGGCCACCTCGGAGGGGGCATCGTAGCCTTCCTTCACGTGGTACAGGATGCCGCTGTTGCCGCCCGGGGGAATCTTCCAATCCACCTGCAGCTCGAAGTTGTCAAACTCCCGCTCGCCGTAGAGGATGTCTTTCCCGCCGGTATAATCCTGCTCGAGTTCCACTTCGGTATCGAAGTAAAGCACGCCATCCTCAGCGACCCAGCCGGGGGGCATTTCATCGGCGTTGTAGCCGCGCCAGCCGTCGGTCGTT
The DNA here is from genome assembly GCF_003390935.1 of Lewinella sp. IMCC34191. Taxonomy (GTDB): domain Bacteria; phylum Bacteroidota; class Bacteroidia; order Chitinophagales; family Saprospiraceae; genus Neolewinella. The sequence goes on from NZ_QNQZ01000002.1 coordinate 627,573, forward strand.
TCCCCGTCGAAGAGGGTGATCCACTCACCTGCCGGCTCAGCCAACGTGTTGGAATCGGTTTGCGCAGAAGATTCGTTTTGCGACGGAGCGCAGGTAGAAAGAACGATAAGAAAGGAAAGTAGACAGGTTAACCTCATTCGAATTCAGTAGCTAATTAGGGCAAAAGATAGGTCACCCGGGCCATTCACGAAGATTTGCGCTTGGCTAGCGCCGACTCCGGCGATCCATCTCTTCCCCGATAAAGAAGTCGGGATGCGGCGGCTGATTGTAGGCCACATTCTGCCAGGCAATAGCAACGCGATAGACCGGGTTCTGCATCAAGGTTACGAGGCGGTGCTCGGTGGGGATCGTCGTGGTATAGATCCGGAGTTCCTGATTGTTTTCACTGCGCAGGATAACCTCTTCCCGCCAGTCGCCGAACAGGTCCGCGCTTAGGGCGGGCGTAGCCTTGGTGCCGTTGTTGGAGGTGGCCCCTTCGGCCAGCAGTAGGGTATCTACGGTTTCGCTTTCCCAATCCCACTTCGTGATGGTATTGCCGGTGAGCAACTCCCGCAGCAGGTCACCGTCCCACCATACGGCAAAGTTGCAGGAGGGCGGTTTATGCTCGGAGATCAGCTCCCCCTTCGCACTGAACAGGCCTTCGATATTGGCCCCCCGCACCCATTGCTCGTTGCCGGGATAGCGGGGGTCGATATTTGCCGAAAGGCCGCGGCCGGGTCCTTCCCCATCCTCCCCTGCCTTCACGGACGGTTTCTTCCACAAAATTTCTCCGGTACGCGCATCCCGAAAATGAGCGCCCGCATCGTCAAAACGTTCCTGGATATCGAAGATCTCGAGCCCTGGCCGCGTAGGATCGAGGTCCGAAACGTGCAGCGCGTCGCCGTGTCCGAAACCGGTGGTATGCAAGCCCGTTCCGTCGTCATCCAGGACCATGGCACCGTATATAATCTCCTGCTTGCCATCGTCGTCGACGTCGGCGACACTGAGGCTGTGGTTGCCCTGTCCGGCGTAGGGGGCATTTTCCGGGTTTCCGTCACTGCTGTCGAAGGTCCATTTCTTTACCAGCGCACCGCCGCCGAAATCGTAGGCGGCAACTACCGTTCGGGTGTAGTACCCGCGGGCCATAATAAGGCTCGGGTGTTCACCGTCCAGATAGGCCACACCGGCGAGGAAGCGGTCCATGCGGTTGCCGTAGCCGTCGCCCCACAGCTCGTCCAGCTGTTCGGTGGTGGGCCGTTCGGTATCCGGGTGGCGGGGCGGATCGTAATCGACTGTGGTCAGGGCCGCCCCCGTTTGCCCGTCGAAGACGGTGAGGTATTCCGGGCCGGCCAGGATATAGCCCTTCTCGTTGACGTAGTTAGCGTCGGGATCGCCGATCACGGTACCCGCTCCGTCGGTGGTTCCGTCGGCAGTTTTACATGCTACTTCGGCGCGACCGTCGCCGTCTAGGTCATAGACGATGAATTGGGTGTAGTGTGCCCCTTCGCGGATGTTGCGCCCAAGATCAATACGCCAGAGCAGCGTCCCGTCCAATTCATATGCTTCGAGGACCGGCGGAGTGGTCATGCCGGAATGGCTATTATCGTGCCCCCGTCCCACTTGATGGACGACCATCTCATACTGGCCGTCGCCGTCCAGGTCACCGACGGAAGCATCGTTGGGCGTGAAGCCCTCGGGAGTTTGCAGGGGTACGCTCAGGTAATTTTGCACGGGTGATTCCGCCACCAGGGTAAAACTCGCGCCCGCCGGACCTTCAGAGCCATCGGCTGGCTCCACGCGGTAAGTGACCGGGGCGGAAAAATCCGCGTGCTCGTCCAGGAAGTTCGTCCCGCCGGTAAGCGGGGCCGGACTTACCCGCTGCGATTCGCCGTCGCCCACCGTACGGTAAAGGTGAAAGGCCGCATCTTCCGGATCACCAGCCAGCAACCGCCAACTGACGAACGCCTCTTTAGCACCGGTCCGTAGGGCGACGACGCCCCGGTCGAGCGTCTCCGCCGTGGACTGAGCGGATAGGCCCGTGAAAACAGATAATAAAGTAAAGATGGTCAGTCGTAGATGCATGCAGGTAAGATAAAGCGCAGCGGATAACTGAGATACGCCCTTTGTTACTTGTTATAACACGCGGAAAAGCTTATCTTTCCATACTCGACTTCTGCCTCTTCCCGGCCGCAGTCATCGACTAACAGGTTACTGTTCCCGAAAAGCACCGGGGCGGGTGACCGCACTATGTATTCCCCTTCCTTAATGATGCGGCATGGACAAATACCGCAACCTCCACATTTGGATAATTATCCCCTTCGTCGTGATGCAGTTGGGAATTATGCGCGATTACTAGGGTGATTTTTCGGACACTTTCTGGTCGGTCCACATCCACTACTGGACGGGTGCCGTCTGGTACTTCTACCTCATCATCCAACCCTACTACGCGACCCACGGGCAGCTGGAAGGCCACCGCACGAACGATATTATCGGCATGTTTCTGGCCGGCGGAGTATGCCTGACCGCCCTGAGCATGATGTACCGCAACATTAACACCGCCCACCTGGCAGCCGAATTTCCGGAACGTTTCGGGCCCTTCCAGCCGTGATTCTTCTATGGCGTCGCTTCCATCGAGATCCCGATGATTCTGGCCTTCGCGTTAGCCGTCATTATGAGTATCTTGAAGCGTAGGCAGGTAAACGAGCACGGTCGGTGCGTGGGTCGTCTGTCTGCTTCCTGCGCCCCCTCGGCCCTTCGCCCACCGTTCAGGCTTTGCTGGAGGGAATGATTAAAGGGTGATGGTTTAGGTGGAGCCGGACACGTAAAGGGGCTAGCCCACTTTGAGGTCCCAATGCTTCTTTCCGGCTTCACGCACATAGGACCTCGGAGTGTCACCGCGCGTTAGCCTGGGACCTGCGAGTGTCCGGGCAAAGGGCGATGCTGTTCCGGACGCTCAAAGGTGCAAGCACACTTTGAGGTCCTGTTGCCTCTTACCCACGCCGACGGACATAGGACCTCGGAGTGTCACCGCGCGCTAGCCGGGGACCTGCGAGTGTCCGGGCAAAGGGCGATGCTGTTCCGGACACTCAAAGGTGCAAGCACACTTTGAGGTCCTGTCGCCTCTTACCCACACCTACGAACCTAGGACCTCGGAGTGTCACCGGGCACTAGCCGGGGACCTGCGAGTGTCCGGGAATACACCGGCACCGACCCGGACACTCAAAGGTGCAAGCACACTTTGAGGTCCTGGCGCTTCTTTTCCACACCGACGGACCTAGAACCTCGAAGTGTCACCGCGCGCTAGCCGGGGACCTGCGAGTGTCCGGGAATACACCGGCACCGACCCGGACACTCAAAGGTACAAGCACACTTTAAGGTCCTGTGCCTCTTACCCACGCCGACGGACATAGGACCTCGGAGTGTCACCGGGCGATAGCCGGGGGACCTGCGAGTGTCCGGGAATACGCCGGCACCGACCCGGACACTCAAAGGTGCAAGCACACTTTGAGGTCCTGGCGCTTCTTTCCCACACCGTCGGACCTAGGACCTCGGAGTATCACCGCGCGATAGCCGGGGACCTGCGAGTGTCCGGGAATAGGGCGATGCTGTTCCGGACACACAAAGGTGCAAGCACGCTTTGAGGTCCTGTCGCCTTTTACCCACACCTACGAACATAGGACCTCGGAGTGTCACCGGGCACTAGCCGGGGACCTGCGAGTGTCCGGGAATACACCGGCACCGACCCGGACACTCAAAGGTGCAAGCACACTTTGAGGTCCTGGCGCTTCTTTTCCACACCGACGGACCTAGAACCTCGAAGTGTCACCGCGCGCTAGCCGGGGACCTGCGAGTGTCCGGGAATACACCGGCACCGACCCGGACACTCAAAGGTACAAGCACACTTTAAGGTCCTGTGCCTCTTACCCACGCCGACGGACATAGGACCTCGGAGTGTCACCGGGCGATAGCCGGGGGACCTGCGAGTGTCCGGGAATACGCCGGCACCGACCCGGACACTCAAAGGTGCAAGCACACTTTGAGGTCCTGGCGCTTCTTTCCCACACCGTCGGACCTAGGACCTCGGAGTATCACCGCGCGATAGCCGGGGACCTGCGAGTGTCCGGGAATAGGGCGATGCTGTTCCGGACACACAAAGGTGCAAGCACGCTTTGAGGTCCTGTCGCCTTTTACCCACACCTACGAACATAGGACCTCGGAGTGTCACCGCGCGCTAGCCGGGGGACCTGCGAGTGTCCGGGAAGAGGGGATACTATCCCCTAGCGATTCAACCTAAATCTCCGTATCTTACGCAATCGATTGCCCCAATTTGTCCATGGGGTCATCTCTCCATTTTTTCCCTTTAGTTAGCCGATCATGCGATTCATTGTCTTGCTCCTTTGCCTATTTCCCTTGCTTACCCGTGCCCAAGTCCAGATTACGGACCGCATGACGGATAAGCGACAACAGTTCACGTTGGTTGACGACCAGGCCACGGATATTCTGTACGATGCCGAGGACGAGAAATTGGTCCAACTGGCCGCCGGTTTTTTGGCCGACGATATGGAACGGGTAACGGGTAGCAGGCCAAGCTTGCACACCGATAAACAGGTTTCCGCCGACCGCCTGGTCTTGATCGGCACGATAGGGCAAAGCGCGCTGATCGACGACCTGGTGCGCCGCGGTAAACTTCAGGTTAGTGAGATAGACGGGGAGTGGGAACGCTTTATCATTCAGACCATCAAGCGCCCCATGAAAGGCGTAAAGGAAGCTCTGGTGATTGCCGGGAGCGACAAGCGGGGCACGGCCTATGGCGTGCTGACCCTGTCGGAAAAAATGGGTGTTTCGCCCTGGTACTACTGGGCGGACGCTCCCGTACAACCTAAAGACGCCCTGTACGTCAGCCGCGATCGCTACGTATCCGACGGCCCGTCGGTGAAGTACCGAGGCATCTTTCTCAACGACGAGGCTCCGGCCCTGACCGGCTGGGTCGAGGAAAACTTCGGCTCGTTCAATACGGCCTTCTACGAGAAGGTCTTCGAGCTGCTCCTACGCAACAAAGCCAATTACCTGTGGCCGGCCATGTGGCGCCCCCGCGTTTTCTCCACCGATGACCCGGATAATTTGGAAACCGCCGACGACTACGGCATCGTAATCTCCACCTCCCACCACGAGCCCATGATGCGCTACCACGAGGAGTGGAGTCGCTACGACGGGGGGGCGTGGAATTACCAAACCAACCCCGAAAAATTACGGGAATTCTGGCGCGGCGGCATCGAGCGAATGGGCGACTACGAAAGCGTCGTCACCATGGGAATGCGAGGTGACGGTGACGAAGCGATGAGCGAGGGCACGGCCGTTCCGCTGTTGAAGAACATCATCAATGACCAGCGGGAAATTATTACCGACGTAACCGGTAAACCCGCCTCCGAAACGCCCCAGGTATGGGCTCTTTACAAGGAGGTGCAGGACTACTACGACAAGGGAATGCGCGTAGACGATGATATCCTGGTTCTCTTTTGTGACGACAACTGGGGCAACGTGCGTATCCTGCCCAAAAAGGAAGACCTGGACCACGAAGGTGGCTACGGGATGTACTACCACTTCGACTTCGTAGGTGGACCGGTATCCTACCGATGGATCAACGTTACGCAGATCGAACGGGTGTGGGAACAGATGAACCTGTCCTACGAGTGGGGTGTGCGCGACCTGTGGATTACCAACGTCGGTGACCTCAAACCAATGGAACTGCCGATCAGTTTCTTTCTTGATTTCGCCTGGAACGCCGATATGGAAGCCGCCGACCTGCCCGGTTTCTACACCAATTGGGCGGCGCAGCAGTTCGGAGCGGAGCACGCAGAGGAGATTGCCGATCTTCTTGCGCTGTCCACCAAATACAGCGCCCGTCGTACGCCCGAAATGATCAAGCCGGAAACGTACAGCCTGGAGCATTACCGCGAGGCCGACCGCATCCTGGCGGAATACGATGACCTGTACGAGCGTAGCGAAAAAGTCTACGCGCAACTGGAGGAAAGCGCCCGGGATGCCTACTACCAACTCGTCCACTTCCCGATCGAAATCTCGCGCAACCTCAACCAGATGTACGTCGCCGCGGCCAAGAACCAGTTGTATGCCATGCAACAGCGCGCCTCCACCAATCACTACGCGGACCTGACAAAGGAAAAATTCATGCGGGACGCGGACCTCATCCGCTACTACCACGATACGCTGGCGGAGGGTAAATGGAACCACTTCATGGCCCAGAATCACATCGGTTACACCAGCTGGGCAGAGCCGCCCGTAGACCGGATGCCCGCCATCACCTACATCAAAACGCCGAAGGAGGCAGGATTGGGTTACGTCGTGGAACACGGTCCGGGATCACGGTGGATGCGCGGTGGACTCTACGGTCGCTCGTTCCCACCCTTCGATCCGATCAACGACCAGGAATACTTTGTCGAAGTATTCAACCGGGGAAGCGAACCACTGAGCTATAGTATCGCTCCGGATGAAGAATGGATAGAAGTTTCGACCCAGTCCGGCACCGTAGCGTTCGAAGAGAAAGTCTACGTACGGATCGACTGGAGCACCGCCCCCCCGGATCGGGCAACCGGCCGACTAGTCATTCGCAGCGGCGAACGGGAATTCCCCATCGAGGTTCCCATTCACCGACCGGCCACGGAAGCCGTCGGATTCGTAGAGAATGACGGCGTCGTATCCATCGAGGCAACCAACTACACCAGCCGGTCGGAGGGCGACAACGCCCACTGGACGGTCGTTCCCAATCTCGGGCGCACGCATTCGGCCATCACGCCCGAGCCCGCCGACGCCGAACCGCAGGACCCCGGCAACGGTGCCCCCTTACTCGAATACGCCTTCACCCTGCTGGACACCGCCACGCTTACCGTAGAAAGCTTCCTCTCCCCTACCCTGAATTATAAAAAGAACGAAGGCCTGAAATACGCCATCGCCATAGACGATGAAGCCCCACAGATTATCAACGTTCACGCCGGGGAAACCAAACCCGACTGGGAGTATCCGGACTGGTGGAACACCTCGGTTACGGACCACATTCGCAAACAGCAATCGCAGCATGGCATGCAGGAAGCCGGCCAGCACACACTGAGGGTATGGATGGTGGACCCGGGAGTAGTTTTTCAGAAATTCGTTATCGACGCCGGCGGACTGAAAGCCAATTACCTCGGCCCACCCGAAAGTACCTTTTCCGGAGCCGTTCGGTAGAGATCATCAATGATGAGGGCGACGATGAGGGATATGGTAAGCATTTCCCCCCAGTCTTCCACGATCCCGAAGAAGCTTTCGGTGTAGGGCATCCCACCGGCGTGCTGAAACAGGCCGTGGATGGCATCCACTACGATACCGAAGCCGCCGAAGGCCAGCAGCAAGAGGCAGAGTATCACCATTCGTTTACGGAGTTCGGCATCTCGGGTACGAAAGATCCCAAGCAAAAACAAGCCCAGCAGGCCTCCACCCGCCGCTAACCCGTAGATCAATTCCCAGAGGCCCCGCCTGGTTAGCGGCCCCCATGCTTCAAGCGAGATGAACCGTTCCCCTATGAGGTAGAAGTCTTCGTGTAGCTGAAAAATATCCTCAAACAAAATGAAACCCAGCAGCACAGCCAGGACTACCCGGACAAAACCCCGGCGGGTAAAGAAGAGGTAACCCAGAAGCAGCACGCCGATGGCAAGCTTGAAGTACTGATACTGTTCGGCGTATCCATTGTCGACTTCGAGGTGCAGGAGCCGATCGGAAAACATGCCGAAATTTAGTCCCAGGTGTAAAAGGAGAAAGAAAAGATCCCCGAGGATCAGCACGGAGGCCAAGATCAGGGCCTGACGATCGTAGCGGGAAAACCAAGTACTGGCTGGTATATACTGCTGCAGAGAAGGTGTCATAGTGTAGGGCGGGGCTTGCCATGCAGCTGGAATCCGTAGGGCCCTGGCCGCGTTACTTGCCCACTACTACGCCGTAGTTAACACCTGGTTCATCTTAAGTTAACTTTATGTACCAACAACCTTCCGGTGATCGTTCGACCCCGCCAACCGGATTGTCCTACACGGCCGATAATTCGTTCTCGCGCAACTTCTCCACCACCGTAGTGAGCGTGGACGAAAAGAATGCAATCTTATTGGTCAGTTCATCCACATCCACCTGGCTGGATTTAGCGTAATCTTCTAGATCCTTGGCAACTCCATCGAGCTGCCCTACGCCCATACTGCTGATGCTCGGCTTAATACGGTGGGCCACTTTGGAGATGGTGAGGTAATCCCGCTGCCCCAGCGCCTCGCGGATTTCATGCAGCGCGGCCGGTGTCTGCTCTACGAAGATTTCAATCATTTTACGGACGAATGCATCATCCCCCCGACTGAGTTTATGCAAGTCCGTTAAATCGTAGCTGCCGCCGGTATAATCAACCGTGGTATTTTCCGTTTGGATGCGATCGCGTAGTTGGTGGGCCAGGGTGTCGAAGAGTGCATGCTCCTCGAAGGGTTTCGTGACGTAGTCGTTCATCCCGATGCTTAGATACAGATCAATGTCCTTGCGGAAAGCATTAGCGGTCACCGCGATGATGGGAACATCCAGGTGGAGTTCGCCGCGGATGATCTTGGTGGTGGCTACCCCGTCCAGCTCCGGCATCTGAATGTCCATGAGCACCAAGTCGTAGGTGTTCTCGCGCAGCATGTCAAGAGCAATGCGTCCGTTCTCCGCTTCATCAATCTTACAGCCGAAGTGAGACAGGCTCTTCTTGGCGATGAAGCGGTTCATGATATTGTCCTCCACTAACAGTATGTGGGTTCCGTGCAGTAGCTGCTGGTTGTGACTTTCGTGTCGGGCGAGCTTGTCGCTATTCCCCTTGGGCAAGGCGACGTGAATGACGAACTGCGTGCCTTTGTCCTTTTCGCTGAACACCTCGATCGTCCCCCCCATGAGCCGGATAAACTCCTTAGTGATGGACATGCCGAGCCCGGTGCCTCCGAAGCGTCGGGCAATGGATCGGTCCGCCTGGCTGAATTTAGAGAAGATTTCCGCCAGGAACTTTTCATCCATCCCGATACCGGTATCGGCTATTTCGATGCGCAGCAACTGCTCCTGGTCATCTTCCTTTACCACTTCCGCGCACAGGCTCACCGTACCTTCCATGGTAAATTTGATTGCGTTACCCAGCAGGTTGATCAGGACCTGGCGGATGCGTGCGCTATCACCCAGGTGTGCCGGCCAGATATTGTTGCTCAGCTGGCAATCAAAAGCAAGCCCCTTCTGCGCGGCCTTAATGTGCAGGATGCTACGAATGTTGGCAACGAGAGCCTCCAGGCTGAAGTCTTCCTCATCGAGCTCGAGTTCGCCCGCCTCAATCTTCGAAATATCTAAAATACTGTTTACGATAGACAGTAGGTGCCGGGCCGCGGAGTCCGTATGGCTCAGGTAGTTCTGTTGCTTCGGGGATAGCTCCTCTCGTCCCAGTTCCCGGATCATACCTATGATCGCGTTCAGGGGCGTCCGGATCTCGTGACTCATATTGGCCAGGAAGGCTTCCTTGGCGACCGAAGCCTGCTCGGCCTTGTTTTTCGCTATTTCAAGTTCGACCTCCATCCGCTTCTGGTCGGTGATGTCGAGGTGCAACGCGATACAGCCAATCTGCTTGCCGTCGTCGTTGTAGCTCGGGCCACCTGAAACAAACCACCAACGCTTCTCTCCGGCTTTGTTCTTGGCGGTTATCTCGAAGGTATCGGAAATACCCCGGGTACTCAATTTCATTTTCTCCTGTACAATGGCCAGATCCTCCTCCTTATACTGGAATAGTGTGGTGTGGTTGCCGACGAGTTCCTCCATGGTGTAACCACTCATGTTGCAGAAACTTTGGTTGGCGTACAGGATGGTGCCGTCCAGATCGATGGTCAGCAGTCCCAGGTTCATGTCCGCAATGATGTTCCGGTACTTCTCCTCCTGCGCTTTCAGCCGTTTTTCGGACCGCTTGCGAACGGAGATATCCTTGATGAAGGAGGCGTAAAAATTCTCGCCGTTTTGCTGGTAGGTGACCGCTACCAGCTCTATGGGAAATTCCTCTCCCTTGCGATTTACGGCTGACATCTCAATCACTCGACTTTTCGCACCGTCGGGGCCAGGCATGAGGTGTTCGGTGATGGCACCGATCTGCGCTTCCCGCAGGTGAGCCGGCAGGATGATTTCCGCACCGTCCAGTCCCCTTACTTCCTCATAAGACCAGCCAAACAGTTCTTCGGCCCGCGGATTCCATCCTTCGATCTTCCCCTCTTCATTTGAAATGATAATGGCGTCCTGGGAGCTATCCATTACCAGGCGATTGCGCTCTTCGCTCTCCCGCAGGCGCTCTTCGTAACGCGTCTTTTCGGTTACGTCGTTGAATTTCCACAGGTGGCCGCGGTATTCCCCATTGACGAAAATAGGTACATAGTCGCGTTCCAGGACCCGGCCGTCGTCCATGTCTAAACGCTCGTTATAGACCGGCTGACGGAAATGCAGCACTTTTTCGATGCCCGACATGAAGGTTTCGGGTGCCTTAAAAAGACTTTTTGCCTGCTTGCGGGCGTGCCCGGCATCCGCACCGATCAGGTCATCGGGGCGAAACGCCTGGGAAAAATACTCACAGAATAACTCGTTGGCAAAGAGCACTTCACTGTGCTCATTTTCAATCAGAACCGCCGACTTCAGGTTATTGAGCAGTGCCTTGAACAGGTTGATGTTTCGGTTCAGTTCATCCTTCACGATGGTGCTTACGTGCACCCGGCCGCGGATATTCTCCGCCAGGGAGACCAAATCGCCCTGCTTGACTTCATTCGATTCGCCTTCGATCAGTTCGGCGGCGGCCCGGTTCAATTCCTTTAGACTGCGCTGCCGTTGGTCCACCAGCGAATTCAGTTCCCGGTTGACCTCTTCCATTTCTACCTGCGTAACCTGGTAGGCATGATTCATCGTTTCGCGATCCCGATCGTGTGCCGAATAGGATTCATGGACGCTCTTTAATAATGACTGAACTTCCGGTAGGTCGAGCACCTCCTGAGAGAGGTGTTTTTTAATCTGCCGATTCAGCGTTTTATGATAAGCCATTCTCTAAGAAAATAAGTGACCCCGAAAAAGGTAGAGGTCGTTTGCATGATGATGTATCGGATAATATCCGGTCTGTCTACGTTTCGGGTGCACTTTCACCTTATCGGGCATACTGGCCCTGCAGCTCTCCGCTTTTCAGCATGTTGTAAATGGTCGACTTGCCCATATCCAGTATTTTGGCTACCCGAACGACGTTGTTGTCGTGCTTGTCTAGATGGTACTGAAGGATCTCACAGGTGTATTCCCGCATGGTCTTATTTCCGTATTCGTAAGTAGACTGGCTGTTTAGCCCGGAGAAGATGATGTCCTCGGCATTGATGCGATTGGTTTCGGTCATGACGCAGGCCAGATCGATGATGGCCTTGAGCTCGCGCACGTTGCCGGGGAAATCGTACTTCAGCAGCTTGTCCTTTGCGCTCTTATTGAGTTTGAGGGCCGGAACGCGGTTCTCTTTGGCATAGTGCTTGACGAAAAAGTCTGCCAGTCGGAGTACATCTTCGTCGCGTTCGCGCAGGGCGGGAAGTGCTATGGGCAAACCCATGATCCGGTAATAGAGATCCTCGCGGAACTTGCCCTCCCGTACCTGTACTTCCAGGTCACGGTGGGTGGCCGTCAACAGCCGGGCGCGGAAGGGAATCGTTTCCGTACCACCGACCCGGGTGAACTCCCGCTCCTGAATGGCCCGCAGTATCTTACTCTGTAGGGTAAGGTCCATTTCGGCAATCTCGTCGAGAAAGAGCGTACCGTCCTTTGCCGCTTCGAACTTGCCGGCTTTGCGCCCGACGGCACCGGTGAACGCTCCTTTCTCATGACCGAAGAGCTCGCTTTCCAGCAAGTTCTCGGGAATGGCGGCCGTGTTGACCGCCATGAATGGCTTTTTGCTTCGGTCGCTGTTAAAGTGGATGGCCCGGGCGATGACTTCCTTACCCGTACCCGTCTCCCCGGTGATGCTGACGTTGATGTTCGACTTTACGGCCTTTCGGAGCATAGCGTACACCGACTGCATGGCCTTGCTGTTGCCGATTATGCCCTCGAAACTGTACTTCTCTTCCAGTTGGCCCTTCAGCGTTTCTACCTCTTCCTTGAGATCGTTGTTTTCCCGGATGTTGACGATCGACTTCCAGAGAAAGCTCTTCGTGTTGTCATCTTTGACAATGTAATCCTGAGCACCCCGCTTTAGTAAGTCGACGGCGGTATTGATGTCGTCCTGACCACTTATAATTACGATAGGCACTCCGCTGTTCTGCTCACGAATGCGGCTGAATAATTCGCTGCCGTTCATATCGGGCAGTCCGTAATCAATACTGATGACGTCAGGCTTTCGGTAGAGCGCTTCCAGGCAAGCCTTACCGGAAGTAAACAACTCAACGTCAAAGTCCGGATTCAGACTTAGATGATGCTTCAGCAGTTTACCATAAAAAGGGTCGTCTTCGACAACGAAGATTTTGAAACTGTCCACTTTGAAAACTTATCAACCAAGCGGCCTAATAAGACCGTTGGAACGGGTTGGTGTACGGGATGAATAGTCTACACCAAATAATACGTAAAAAGTAGGCTCGATAGTATGTTGTCCAAATAGGCTTAGCCCGTTCCCACTGCTAGAGCAGGAACAGGCCACCTAAATAATCCGCAAGGACTGAGACGTAAGTATACCCGCTATTCTAGCGTAAAGTCGGGTCTACTTCCGGGTGGAACCCCTGACGATCCATCAGCGTCGGGCTATCCACAAAAATTAAAAATATGTTTGCGTGTCAATACGAGGAATGTAGCTAACCTGATTGTAGTGTTCTTTAGTTATAAATCTGCCTGTGACCTTGCTAAACCCGTGCCACCACAATGCAGTACTGGCTATTAAGGACATAAACATAAAATTTATTCGCATATCTTCCAGTATTTGGAAAGCCTTTCCGAAAATGGTGCCCAGCGAAGTCTTTGTGGGTATTCGGCAGCTATCTTCCCCTCTCATCTTCACCTTTCCAGTATGGCTCGCTCCGCCTTCCGTATTTTTCTCTTCACCCTACTGGGATTGTCAGCTGCCGGACAGCTATTCGGCCAGGAACGCGTGACCCCGGTAGTGCCTTTCGGCGGCATATACGACATTCCCGAGGCGACCGTCAAGCCCGATCCACAACAAGCTTACCGGATCGTGGTAGACGTATTCACCGGTTCGGACGATCCGGACAGCACCGGATTCGGGCTTTATAATGTAGCCCGCATGGTTAATCTCTTTGCCGTAGGGGGTGTACCGAATGATAGCCTGGATGTGGTTCTGGCTATACACGGCGGTGCAACCTTTGACGTACTTACCGATGCGGAATACAACAGCATTTTCGGGGTAGACAATCCGAACCTGCCGCTGATCCGGGCACTGCGGGATGCCGGGGTAAAGGTTACGGTCTGCGGCCAATCGCTGCTGAGTCGGGAGGTTCCCACCGCAGCCGTCGCGCCGGAAGTGGAGATCGCGACTTCCATGCTGACCACGGTGGCGCATTACCAAATGCTGGGATACGCCGTGTTTCGTTTCTGAACCGGCTGCTTCCGCGCGGTACCGCCCCGGCCCCGTTTCGCTGGGAATAGCGGAAGATATCGAGACGAGGAGTGAGTGGCGATCGACGGCAATGCACTACCTTGGCTGGCTCAGTCATCATGCAATAAACCAATCGCCGTGCTACAACTGATCGACCGGGCCCGCCGGTTTGCCGGGCGTCCGGCCATCGTCAGCGACAATCAGTCATTTACCTACGCGAACCTCGAGCATAGATCCGCCGAGATCGCGGCCGATCTACTGGAAGACATGGACGATCTTGAGGAAGAGCGGGTAGCCTTCCTCGTACCCCCCGGCTTTCTCTACGTAGCCATTCAGTGGGGCATCTGGCGGGCGGGCGGTATCGCCGTGCCGCTGTGTACGAAACACCCCCTGCCCTCCCTGCAGTACGTGATCGAGGATACGGAAGCCCGAACCGTGCTCTACAGCCCGGAATACCGCGAGCTACTCGAGCCGATCTTCGATCTTCCCGATACGGACTTCCGCCCCGCTGGCCAGATCGGACATCCCCTCGTGAATTTGCCGGATATCAGTTCCGGCCGCCGGGCCATGATTCTTTACACCAGCGGCACGACCGGCAAACCGAAGGGGGTGGTCACTACCCACGCTAACATCCAGGCGCAGATCGAAAGCCTCGTGGAGGCTTGGAATTGGTCGGCGGACGATCACACGCTCAATATCCTTCCGCTGCACCACGTACACGGAATCGTCAACGTCCTGTCTTGTGCGCTCTGGAGCGGGGCCTGCTGTGAGTTTTTACCCAAATTCAGCGAGGGTGCCGTATACGACCGTTTCCTCAGCGGGCGGATTAATGTCTTCATGGCGGTTCCGACGATTTACTACAAACTCATCAATTACTACGACGACCTTTCAGAAGCGGAGCAGCAGGCCATATCCACTAAGTTACACGCCTTTCGCCTGATGGTTTCCGGATCGGCCGCCCTCCCGGTGTCCGTACTGGAACGGTGGAAAGTCATCAGCGGTCACACCCTGCTGGAGCGCTACGGCATGACGGAAATGGGTATGGCCATCAGTAATCCCTACGATGGGGAGCGACGACCGGGTCACATCGGCCAGGCGCTGCGTGGCGTTTCGGCCCGGCTGGTAAGCGACAGCGGTGAGGCGGTAGCGGACGGTGAACCGGGTGAGATACAGATACAGGGGGCAAACGTCTTCCTGGAATACTGGGACCGGCCGGATGCCACCGCTGAGGCATTTACGCCGGACGGTTGGTTCCGTACCGGGGACATCGCGATGTGGGAAGACGGTGCCTACCGGATCCTGGGCCGCAACTCGGTAGACATTATCAAATCCGGGGGATACAAAATTTCCGCCCTGGAGATCGAGGAGGTACTCCGTAAGCATCCCGTCATCAAGGAGTGCGGAGTGGTCGGCCTGCCCGACGAAGAATGGGGCGAAGTAATCGGCGCCAGCCTGATCGTCGATGACGGCCAGGTCGACTTACCAGCCCTGGAAAACTGGTTGCGTGAGCGCCTGCCCGGCTATAAACTTCCCCGCAAATACATCATCCAGGAGGACCTGCCCCGGAACGTGATGGGAAAGGTTACGAAGCAGGAGTTGAAAAAGCTGTTCGCATGACCATCTACGGGGTAGCCATCCTCGCCGCTTGCTTTCTGGCGGGTAAGGTGACGGGCACGCTTCTCGGATCGTTGCTCGGGATCGACGGTGACGTCGGCGGGGTGGGATTTGCGATGTTATTGCTCATCCTGGTTAATGGCTACCTCAGCCGCCGGGGCATGATGGACGAACCGACCGCCGGCGGGATCCGCTTCTGGAGTGCCATGTACATTCCCATCATCGTAGCTATGGCCTCGGTACAGAACGCCACCGCCGCCCTTTCCGGTGGCTGGCTGGCGCTCGCCGCCGGGCTCCTGGCCACGCTCGCCGCTTTGCTACTCGTGCCCCTGCTTTCCCGCATCGGGCGGCCCACCGGTGGGCAACCAAGTGAAACGTGATGAATCTTGCGCTGGAGCTGCTTGTAAAGAATGGACTCGTCTTTGCTTTCCTGCTCGTGGGGATTATCCTGGCGGGTTCCTTCTGGTTTGCCCGGCGCGTCCTCGGAGGCATCATTCCCGGCGTCGCGCTGGCAATTATAGTTGGGCTGGTGCTGGCGTTTATCGGGGGGGAGCGGGGGATCGCGACCTATCCGCTGTTCTCGGGCATGGCCATCCTCGGAGGCTCCATGCTGCGCGACTTTGCCGTGGTGGCTACGGCCGTGGGTGCCGATCCCGAGCAAATGAAGCACGCCGGACCGGCCGGAGCCGTCGCGCTGCTCCTCGGCGTTGTCCTAGCTTTTATTATCGGGGTAACGATTTCGTTAGCACTGGGCTATGATGACCCGGTCAGCCTGACCACCATCGGGGCGGGCGCCTGCACCTACATCGTCGGTCCGGTAACCGGTACCGCCCTCGGAGCAAGCTCGGAGGTGATCGCCATCAGCATTGCCACCGGGGTGGTGAAAACGATCGCAACTACAGTTCTGACGCCGCTCCTGGCCCGACGTATGGAATTGGATAACCCGCACTCGGCGGTCGTTTTCGGGGGGCTGCTGGGGACGACCAGCGGCGTCGCGGCCGGTCTGGCCGCCACCGATCCAAAATTAGTTCCCTACGGCGCGCTCACGGCTACTTTCTATACCGGGATAGGCTGCTTACTGTGCCCATCGGTACTCTACTTTCTCGTTCTGACCTTCTCGTAAGGAGACAGCCGGTCTAACAATCCATCACCGGCTCTTCGGTAAGCGAGCGGCTGTTTTCCAAGATCTTTTCGTAGTAGGCCTCATACTTCGGAATCATGTTGGTGATGTCGAAGCGCTCGGCTTGCTTCAGTGCGTTAGCACGGAAACGCTGCAGGGTGGTTTCATCTTTAAAGATCTTCATGATGTCCTCCGCCATTTTATCGACCATCCCCACGCCACTGGTGAAGCCGGTCTCCCCATCGATGTTCACCTCCGGAATCCCGCCTACGTTACTGGATACAACGGGGACCTCGCAGGCCATAGCTTCCAGGGCCGCCAGTCCGAAGCTCTCGCTAGCGGACGGAAGCAAAAACACGTCGGCTACGGCTAGCAGTTCTTCGACCGCATCCTGTTTGCCGAGAAAACGGATATCCTTCGTCAGGCCGAGCCGGCGGCTCAAGTCCTCGCACTTATTCCGCTCTGGTCCATCGCCGATGAGCAGCAGCTTACTCGGCGTCTGGTCGTTGATGATTTTGAAGATGTAAATGACGTCATCGACCCGCTTGACTGGCCGGAAATTCGATACGTGGATCAGGATCCGCTCCCCGTTCGGGGCGATCGCCCGCTTGAAGTGATCCTTATTGTTCCGCTTGAAGCGGGCGAAATCGATGAAGTTGTAGATCACCTCGATGTCGCGACACACCTCGAAATTATCCAGGGTTGATTGCTTCAGCGCCTCGGAAACGGCCGTTACGCCATCCGATTTATTGATCGCGAAGGTGATCGTCGGCGCGAAGGCCGGATTGGTGCCAACCAGCGTGATATCGGTCCCGTGGAGGGTGGTCACGAAGGGCACGTAGCGCTTGCGGCTAATCAGGATCTTTCGGGCCATATATGCCACGGCCGCGTGTGGAACGGCGTAGTGGACGTGCAGTAGTTCGATGCCGTAGTTCTCCACCACGTCCACCAGCTTGGAAGCTAGTGCCGTCTCGTAGGGGGCGAACTCGAAAAGGGGATAGTCGGCACCGCTGTCTACCTCGTGGTAGAAGACGTTCTCGTGGAAGAACCCCAGCCGCGCGGGTCGCCGGTAGGTGATGAAGTGGATCTCGTGGCCACGACGCGCCAGTCCCAGCCCCAGCTCGGTGGCCAACACGCCGCTTCCGCCGTAGGTGGGATAACAGACAACGCCGATCTTCATACGGTTACTTTACTACCGATATAAATCGGCACATGATTTTGGTCTTCATCAAATGCAAAAGATAGGGTAATAGTTTGCCTGGTCCCTGGCCCGCCCGGCCCCCTGGTCCGCCGAGCGATAGCTCGCCTGCCCAGGGGGTGAGGTCTGAACGCTTTCCAGGAAAGGTACTCCTGTCGACCCGTGGGCGGACGAACCCCGCTTACGCTACGTTCGGCAGACCGCTAGTGAACCCGTACGCCCCTCCCCGCCTTACCACCACATGACCGAGATCACCCTGCTGCCCCACGACGGAAAAGACGACTACACCGACCAGATCGCCCCGGGTTCCTACCTGCGCACCCTTTCCCCGACGGGCTTCGTGGTCCGCTTACCGAAGGATTCGAAGCCGGCCTCCGTACGAAGCCTGGGACACCTGCTCAGTCACAAGGAGCGCAAGTACTTTACCAGCGATGTGCAGGTGGAGGCACCAAACGTAGCGGAGTCACTGGCCCAGGAATTCATCGGCGGCCTAAAACTGGGCAGCTATTCCGCCGGGCAGCGCAAGGGCGACTACGAAATCCACCCCCTGGAGAACGGCCGTTTCCAGTACATCGGTGAAACGGAAAAGAACCTGATTTTGTCCGACGTGCAGAACCGGGTCCGCGCGCTGGTCGATGCCCCTGCCAATAAAAAGCGAGCCCAGGACCTGGCCGCCTGGGCCACCGAAAGCGGAAAAGCCTACGGTTACGATGTAAAGGTCCTCGACAAAGCGGCCTGTGAAAAGGAGGGCTTACACGCGCTACTGGCCGTAAACCGGGGCAGCGAAGATCCCGCCGTACTCATCGTAATGGAATATTGCGGCGGAGCGCAGGATGAAACGACCGCCATTATTGGGAAAGGTGTCACCTTCGATACAGGCGGAGTCAGTATCAAGGGTAGCCAGAATCTTCACCTGATGAAGAGCGACATGGGTGGAGCCGCCGCCACCTTCGGCGCGCTGGAGGCAGCCGCCCGCTTAAAACTTCCGGTCAACCTCGTCGGCATCGTGCCCGCTACCGACAACAGCGTCGATGCCCTGAGTATCAAGCCCAGTGATGTCATCGAGAGCCACGCCGGCAAGACGATCGAGATCATCGATACCGATGCAGAGGGTCGCCTCATCATGGCCGACGGCCTGAGCTACGCCGTCAAATACTTCTCCCCCACCACCCTCATCGACGTAGCTACGCTCACCGGATCGGCCGTGCGGACCTTTGGCTACGTCTGTGCCGCGACGCTGAGTAAAAACGAGGAACTGGTGGAGCAATTCCGGGCCGCGGGCGAAGCCTGCGGCGAACGCGTCTGGCCCCTCCCGCCCTGGGACGACTTCGCCAAGGGCCTGGAAAGCGACGTGGCCGACGTCAAGAATTTCAGCGGCAATCCGCTGCACGGTGCCACCGATGCCTTCAAGTTTCTCGAAAACTTCACCCACGACCACGAGCGCTACATCCACTTCGACATCGCCGGGGTAGCCCTCAAGCAGGGCCCCTACGCCAAGGACAGGCAGGCGACCGGCTATGGTGTACGGCTGTTCG
This sequence comes from Lewinella sp. IMCC34191, assembly GCF_003390935.1. Classification (GTDB taxonomy): domain Bacteria; phylum Bacteroidota; class Bacteroidia; order Chitinophagales; family Saprospiraceae; genus Neolewinella. The sequence continues at coordinate 646,649 of NZ_QNQZ01000002.1, forward strand.
TGGAATGGCTGAGCCGGCAAGCCGCGAACAAATCCTAGCGTCCGCACCCAAGCGTATCTCTTCTAGCGCGCAACGCGGAACCGGTAATCGCCCGGGGTCAGCTCGTACACCGCGTGCCGACCGGTATGCCGCACGAAGCGGACACCCTCGGCCCCGTCGGCCGGCCCCGCTCCCTCCCGTATCCCTTCCGCATCGGCGGCGGGCAGATAAAGGAGGGCGGAGGTATTAGGCGGCACGGTCGTGTTATAGGTCATTCCACCGGCTTCGATCACCCATTCGCTGGCAATCCGCCCGTAGGGGGAATCGTAGTAGCCGCCGGCTTCGCTCAGTTGACCGGTCGGATCCGGCTCGGGACGCAGCACGAAGGTCTTGAAGCCCGGCTCGCCACGCTGGATGCCCAGGGAGTGCGCGATCATCCACTGGCCTACCGCGCCGAAGGAGTAGTGATTGAAGCTGTTCATGCTGTTGTTGTCGCCGAAGCCGTCCTCTTCGGTGTAGGAGTTGAGTCGCTCCCAGATGCTGGTTGCCCCCTGGGTAACCGGATAAAGCCAGGAGGGATACTGCTCGTTCAGCAGCAAATCGTAGGCGACGCCGGTGTAGCCATAATCGCTCAGGGCCTTGCTGATCCAAGCTGTACCGATGAATCCGGTCATGAGGGAATTGGCGGGCTGCACCCCGCCGCCGTCATCCTCATTCCTCCGTCGCACGCTGGCTACCAGTAGGGCGGCGAGGCTATCCGCCGTTTCGCCTTCCACCGCGCCGAGGGCCAGCGGCAGGGCGTAGGACACCTGGGTGTCCACGTAGTTCAGCCGGCCGTTGATCGTCCTGGCCTGCGCTTCCGGTGGCGGGCCGAAGCCCCGTACCACGTAGCCCGAGCGGACGGTTCGGTAGCCGTCCGGTTCCAGGTAAGTGTCCCGGAAGTGCCGCTGTCGGGCCTGGATTTGGGCCGCGTACTCCGCTGATTCCGCCCGTTTCCCCAGGATCTGGGCCACGTCGCGCATGACCTGCAGATCGAAGATGTAGTAGGATTCAAAGAGCAGGGTATTATCGTTCTGGTTGCTTTCCGGACTGAGCCAGTCGCCCAGCACCCCGGCGGTCATCACGCCGGATTCCGGGTCGATGCCCCCGGCCAGGAAGTCCATATAGTCGCGCATGGCCGGGTAATGCTCCCGCAGGACGGCCGTATCCCCGTACTGCTGCCAGGTTTCCCAGGCGACGGTAATGCCCGCGCTGCCCCACAGGATGCCCCCGAATCCATCGGCTGCCGGGGCCACGTCGGCCATGCGGCCATCCGGATACTGGGTCTCCCGCATGGCCAGCAGGTGGCGGCGGAAAAACTGGTCGACCTCGGCCAGGTAGGTAGCGGTCCGCGCGAAAACCGAGATATCGCCCGACCACCCCATCCGCTCGTTGCGCTGCGGACAGTCGGTCGGTATCGAAAGAAAGTTCCCGTACTGCGACCAGACGATGTTTTGGAAGAGGCGGTTCACGTTCGCATTGGAGGTTTCATAGTGTGCGGTAACCTCGTCGATGGAACTCAGCACCAGCCCCTTCACCGCGGCTACGGGCAGGGCTTCCTCGATGCCGGTGATCTCCAGGAAACGGTAGCCGTGGAAGGTGAAGCGGGGCTGAATCAGGTTCTCCCCCGCCTTCGTGATGTAGTGATCGTGGTTGTGCGCCGCCCGCAGGTTCTCCATCATGATCATGCCCACCTTGTCGCCGTAGGCGGGCAAGTCAGGGTAGAGTACCTCGGCGTAGCGCAGCCAGATGTCCCGACCCGCTTCCATCTCCCCCAGGTCCACCCGGGGTACGCCCACCATATTCTGTCCCATATCGTAGACGAAAACGCCGGGGCGGACCTCCTCCACGGATCGGGCGGTTAGTTCCTTCACCACCCGGGCGGGCGGTCCGATCTGCCCGCGCAGACGATAATCCCCGTAGTCGATGGTGCGGCCGTTGTCGTCGCCTATGAAGGCCGTTTCCGCCACGTCAACCACCTGAGCGTCGCTCCACCCCGCGTCTTCGTAGTCAGCTGTCGTCCAGCCGTTAACGACCGTATTAAGGCGGGCATCGTAAACCTCTCCCTGGAAAAAGGAGCCGTAACGCAGAGGGCCGTCGGCGTAGTAGCGCCAGCTTTCGGGGTCGGTGGCGATGACCTGCCGGCTGCCGTCGGCGTATTCGATGACCAGTTTCGCGAGCAGGGACTGCCGGTCCCCGAAAAAATTCCAGTTCAGGCCGGAGAAGGTATAGTTTCCGCTCCACCATCCTTCCCCGAGCCAGGCGCCCAGCGCGTTTTCGCCGCCCGCCGCGATCCGGTCGGTCACGTCGTAGGTCTGGTAGAGGTGGCTCTCGTCGTACTGCGTCAAACCGGGATTGAAGTAGTCCTCCCCCACCCGTTCGCCGTTCAGGATCAACTCGTAGACGCCCCGGGCGGTGACGTAGATCCGGGCCCGCGTAACGTTCGGCTTGGCCGCGAAGGTGGTCCGTAACATCGGCGCGGCGTTCCGGCTGGGGTCGGCTACGGCAAAGGTGCCCTCGCTACCCCCACGGACGAGGATGCCATCATCCCGGAGTTCAATTTTGCCTTCCGTCTCTCGCGCTAGTTGCGCGGCAAAACCGTCCGCTTCCCCCGTCGGCTGCCAGAGCACATTGGAGGGGGCACGGTAGTGCCGCAGCGTCAGGTCGGAAAAAATAGCCTGCTCCCCGGCCGGAACCGCGAAACCGATATCGGCGAGCATGGGGAAGGCGATGTAATCTCCACTCGGGCCATTCGGGTTGATCACCAGACCGCCGCGGCCCCAACCACCGCTATAGTAGTTTTCGGCATCGGTGCCGATCTCCGTACCATTTAGCCGGATCCGGGTAGTACCGAAAACGCTGCTGATCTCGACGCGGTAGGGCCCGTAGAGACTGGATTCCCCCTGCACCGAATCCGGCAGCACGATGGAATAAAGCGGCCGGTCCGCCCGGTCGTCTGGGTGGTAGCCTACGCGGTACACCCTGAAGGTCGGGTGGGGTTCGCTGATGTCCACCTCCAGGCGCACGTAGGCGCTGTCCTTGGGACTCGACAGCCCGTAAATGTTTTTGTACGCGTCGCGCAGCCGGAGGTCGTTGGCCCCGAGGATCAGGGAAGCCCGGGTACTCCCGCTCGCCTCGTCGAGCTGCAGCGAATAGCTCAGCCGGAACACCGACAGGTAATGGGCGTGCAGTACCTGGTCCGCGTCCCCGCCGCCAATCCACTCCGCACCCTCCCAAGCATCCTCGGTGGCGTTGAGCAGACCCGTCTCAAACCAGGAAGTGGCCACGTAGCTGCTGTCGCGCTCGTCGTAGACCGTCACCTCCCAGTCGTAGCGGGTGGTGGGGTCGAGGCGGTCACCGGCGTAGGGGATGCCCAGGGCGGTGCCGCTGTTTACGCGACCGCTGTTCCACACCTCCGTTCCGATTTCGTCGGTGACTATGAGTGCGTAAGCCGTCTGGCGGATGCCGCGTCGGTCGGCGTCCGCCTCCAGCTGCCAACTGAAGCGCGGGGTTTCGACGTCGATCCCGAGGGGGGTGGGCGTGTATTCTACCTCCAGGGCGACGGGTTGCTGAGCCGTTAGACGGGTCCAGGCGGCCAGCATGACGAGGATGAATATCCAAACGAGGATGGACCCCGACCGGCGGTTATCCAGCCCCGGAAAACGATTATTAGTTTGCATAATCCACGGACAAATTCACAAAAACGAGTGCCCCATATTACACTAAACGGGTGGCGCGAGCAAACGAGCGAGGTAATCCGGGAACATCCAAGCGGTTAAAAGCACCTTATCCTGCGCTCCGCCGCAAAAATTTAAACTGATTTAAAACAAATTGTTATAAGTAGACATCTATAAGAAACATCCGCTATGAAAGTCGAAGTAAACGAAAAACCCCGCCTGCAGAACGGTCGCCACGTCGTGACCATAACCAATATCTCTGAAGGCAAAAGCGAGTACAAGGGCATCCCCTTCTTCGCCGCCCGCATGGAAACCGACGAAGGTTTTGTCGAGCAACGCTTCTACGACAGCGAGCCCAGCAAGCCCATCCTGGCAGAGCTGATGCGCGCCGTAGAAATGGACGGTGAAACGCTGGACACGAATAAACTGAAGGGTAAAAAGCTCAGCGTGGAAGTGCACGAGCGCACCTACCCCGATCCCGACACCGGACAGGAAAAGACCATCACCGAGGCCGGACATTTCCAGAAGGTCGGTGAGGCCGATACAGGCGATCAGCCGAAATAGTCAGCCTACCGTCGAATTTCGGCGGTATTTGATCGGAATAGGGCCCGGGATAGTAACTCCCGCGCCCTATTCTTCGTTAGGCCTGCTGTGAAGAATCATTACTGGCTCACCGGCCTGCTACTCGCCCTCTGTTTTACCCTGTCCGCACAGGAAAACGTGACCGTACGCGGTTACGTCCGCGACGCAAGCAACGGCGAAACCCTGATCGGGGCGACCGTGCAGATCAACGGCACGACCAGGGGGACCGTCACCAACGCTTACGGCTTCTACTCCCTCACCGTCGCGCCGGGCGACTTCGAGCTGAAGGCCACCTACCTCGGCTTCGCCGAACAGATCATCCCCGTGTCGCTCTACGGCAACCTGACGCAGGACTTCGCCCTCGAAGAAGCCGGCAGCGTACTGGAAGAAGTGGTGGTGACCGCCACCAGCGAGGACGAGAACGTCAGCAACCTGCAAATGAGCGTGGAGCGGCTCGACATGGGCACCATCGAAAAGCTGCCCAGCCTGCTGGGGGAGGTGGACGTGATCCGCAGCATCCAGTTGCTGCCGGGCGTGTCCACGGTAGGTGAGGGCGCGGCCGGATTCAACGTCCGCGGCGGCAGCATCGACCAAAACCTCGTGATCCTGGACGAGGCACCGGTGTTCAACAGCAGCCACCTTTTCGGCTTTTTCTCGGTTTTCAATCCCGACGCCGTAAAGGGCGTGCAGCTCTATAAGGGCGGCATCCCCGCGCGCTACGGCGGCCGGCTCTCCTCCATCCTGGACGTACGCATGAAGGAGGGCAACAACCAGCAATTCGAGATGCAGGGCGGCATCGGCACCATCTTCAGCCGCCTGAGCGTGGAAGCGCCGCTGGTAAAAGATAAGTCCTCCTTCCTGCTCGCGGGGCGCCGCAGCTACATCGACGTACTGGCCGCCCCCTTCCTGAACGACAACCTCAGCGGTACTCGCCTCAACTTTTACGACCTGACCCTGAAGACGAACTACCGCTTCAGCGACAAGGACCAGGTGTTCCTGTCCGGGTACCTGGGCCGCGACGTGTTCAGTCCGGGCGACGCGGCCGGCTTTAGCTGGGGCAACGCCACCGGTACGCTGCGATGGAACCACCTCTTTTCCGATAAGCTCTTCGCCAACCTGACCGTCTACTACAGCGACTACGACTACGCCATCGACTTCGGCGACGACCCCGACGAGGATGCCTTCAACTGGGACGCGAGCATCGTGAATACCAGCGTCAAGCCGGAATTCTCCTACTTCATCAATCCCGACAACGTCATTCGCTTCGGTGGCCAGGCCATCTACTACCGCTTCGAGCCGGCCAACGCCATCGCCGTGAGTGACGGTGACGAGATCGACATCAGCCTCAGCCGACAATGGGCCCTGGAATCGAGCGTCTTCGTGGAGAATGAGCTCACCCTCTGGGACCGCCTCAAACTGAACTACGGGCTACGGCTCAGCCACTTCGCCTACCTCGGCGGCCGCAACATTTACGAATTCGGGGAGGCCCCGCGGGAAGGGCTGCCCCGCCCCCTCACCGGCATCGTGCCGACGGATCGTAACGAAGTGATCGACGACTGGCTCTACTTCGAGCCCCGGGCGGCAGCTCAGTTTACCCTCAACGAATCCAGCTCACTCAAGGCCAGCTACCAGCGCACGATGCAGTACATCCACCTGCTGAGCAATACGACGGCTTCCATCCCCCTCGACATCTGGACGCCCAGCACCAACAATATCAGCCCCCAGCAGGCCGACCAGTTCGCCCTGGGCTACTTCCGGAACTTTCGCGATAACACGTACGAACTCAGCCTCGAGACCTACTATAAGGACTTCGACAACCTGGTCGACTACATCGACGGCGCCGACCTCATCCTGAATGAACTCGTGGAGGGGCAGATCCTGAGCGGTATCGGCCGGGCCTACGGTACCGAACTGCAATTCAAGAAGAATAAGGGTCGCTTTTCGGGCTGGCTGAGCTACACGCTGGCGCGCTCCGAGCGACTGGTGGACGGCATCAATAATAACGAATGGTACCCCACCCGCTTCGACCAGACCCACAACTTCAACCTGACCGGCTTCTACGAGCTTTCCGACCGGGTAACCCTGAGCGGCACCTTCGTTTACAACACCGGTACCCCCACCACCCTGCCCAACAGCGGCTACTACCAGCTGGGCTACTACATCCCGAATAACGCCGGCAACGCCCGCAACAACTTCCGCATCCCCGATTACCACCGCCTCGACGTGAGCCTCACCCTCGACCCTAAGAAGGAAAAGAGCGAGCGGCGCTGGAAGGGGCAGTGGGTCTTTGGCGTTTATAACCTCTACGCCCGCCGCAATCCCTTCACCATCTACGCCGACCAGATCGACGGCCGCACCCTGCCCGGGGAGGCGATCAGTACGGAGGCGATCAAGCTTTCCGTGGTGGGCAGCATCATCCCATCCGTGTCCTACAATTTCACCTTCCAATGATGCGCTACCTAAGCCTCCTCATCGCGGCACTTGCTCTCTACAACTGCGAGGATACCGTCACGCTGGAAACCGACTTCGAGGAACCGCAGCTGGTCGTCGACGCCTGGCTCACCAACCGCGCCGAAACCCAGACGATCCGGCTCACCGAATCCCAGGACTACTACGCCAACCGCCTGCCGACGCCCGTCGAAGAGGCGGCTATCCGGGTTTGTATCCGTGACTCGACGGAAACCTGTTATCCGTTTACCTACCAAGGCGACGGCAACTACGTGTGGCAGCCCGGGCCGGGAGACTCGCTGGGGGCCGTCGGTACGGAACTCTTCCTGATTATTAACCGTCAGGAAGATAATTACGCCAGCCAGACCACGATTCGCCGGGTACCCGCCATCGACAGCATCGCCGTCAACCCCGAGGAGGAACAGATCGGAATCGATGAAGGGCTGTACGCTCAGCTCTACGCCCGCGACTTCGTCGGCGTCGGCGATGCTTACCTTATCCGCACCACCATTAACGACACCCTGCTCAACCGGCCCCGCGAACTTTCGCTGGTCTACGACGCCACCTTCGACGCCGGCAGCGGCACGGACGGGATCGTCTTCATCGCGCCCATCCGCTTCAGCATCAACAAGACCGACGAAGACGGCGCGCCGCAGCCCCTCGTGGGCGGCGACCGCATAAATGTCGACCTGTGGTCGCTCAGTCCCGAGGCCTTTTTCTTCCTGGGTATCGCCCGCGACCAGATCCAGAACGGGGACAACGGCATCTTCCAAATCCCGATCGCGAATGCGCCCGGCAACGTGCTGGCCGTCGACGGCGAACAGACCGTTCTTGGGATATTCAACGTGGCGGCGGTGAGTCGGGCCGCCCGCGTAGTGGAGTGATAATCCACCGGAAACTTGCGCGTTCCGTGACCCAATCCGTAAATTGACGTCTCACCCGGGCGCCGTTCCTTTGCGGCTACCCGAAGCATGAAACCCGAATGCTCACCGAAGCGCCCTTTACCGGTTGCACACCGGCCATGGAAGACATGGACATCGTACTGGCTTACCGCAAGCACCAGCACGCTACCTGCTTTCAGCTGCTGTACGACCGCTACGCCGGTAAAGTGTACAGTAAGGCCGTAACCATGCTGCACAAGGAGAGCGAAGCGGAAGACGCTACCCAGGAGATCTTCACGAAGATCTTCCTCAGCCTGGGCAAATTCGAGGGGCAGGCCAAGTTTTCCACCTGGGTGTACTCGATCACGTACAATCTCTGCATCGACAAGATCCGGCGCACCAAGCGTAGCCGGGAGCTCTTCGCTACGGAACTGGAAGATCCACCCGACAAGATCGAGGAGGTGCCCGACGAAGCCCTCATGACCATGCAGATCAGCGAATTGCGGTATGTGCTGAGTAAGCTCACCGAAGCGGAGCGTACTCTCCTGCTCATGAAATACAAAGACGGGGTCAAGATCAAAACCATCGCCAGCCTGCTCGGCAAGACCGAATCGGCGGTAAAAATGCAATTGAAGCGGATAAAGGAAAAGGCCAAGCGGATACACGACCTCCAGTTCGCACCTACAATCTAAGCCCCCATGAATAACTTCCTGGCACTGCGGGATGAAGACCTGGCCGCCTTCACGGGTGAGCGTCAGGCGACCGTGCGCAAGCGGGTGGAACGGGAATTGCGGACGGCCGAGCTCATCGCCAGCGTCGTCGAACTATTCGGCCCCGTCCTGGCCGATACCCTCAACGTCATGGGCGGCGGGGACCCCATTCTGGAACTCGACGACGACGATCCATTCGGCGAAGAACCATCCGGGCCCGGCATGAACCCCGACATTATCCGTTAATTAGCCCTATGGATTCCGTGCTCGAGATACTCCGCCTCCAGGCTTACCAACTGCTCACCGTCATTCCGGCCCTGATCAAGGCGGCCGTCATCTTCCTGGTCGGCTACGTCATCGCCAAGGGGCTGTACCAGATCATCCGTCGCCTCATCGCCGCCTCCGGCCTGGACCGCCTCACGGAACGCATGCTGCAGATCGACCTGTTCCGCAATGCGAACATCAACGTATTACCCAGCCGGATCCTTGCGGCCACCGTGTACTACTTCATCCTGATCGTGTTTACCATGGCCGCCGTCGAGGCGCTCGGTATGGATATGCTTTCGGTCATGATGGCCGACCTGGTAGCCTACCTGCCCAACGCCATCCTAGCCTTCCTCATCCTGATCGGGGGCATCTTCCTGGCCGACTTCATCAAGCGGCTGGTGCAGACGACCTGCCGGTCACTCGGCATCCCCTCCGGCAACCTGATCGCCAACGCGGTTTTCTACTTCATCCTGCTCAACATCATCCTGATCGCCCTGAGCCAGGCCCAGTTGCAGACGGAGTTCATGGAGACGAACATCAGCATCATCCTTGCCGGCATCGCGGGGGCCTTCGCCATTGGCTACGGCATGGCTTCCCGCCACATCATGGGCAATATTCTGGCCAGCTTCTATAACCGTAACCAGATCCGCGTGGGCGACGAGGTCAGCATCGACGGGAAGCGCGGCGAGGTAATCCAGCTCAACAGCGTCAGCATCACGCTGCGGTCGGAGGAGTCCGAATTCACCGTCCCCTTCAGCAAACTCAGCAGTGACGGCTTCGAGATGCACAGCCGTCGCGACCAGGGGCCTTCCCTGCCCCCCCACTTGGGTGAATAAGTTACTTTTGCCGCCTCTTGCCGTCAGATAGGCATCCCCCCATTATCGTTTCAACTTAGCTGACATGAAGCATTTGCTACTCGTCTCTCTCCTACTCCTATTTTCAGTTGGCCTTTCCGCGCAGGACGCGGAAGAGGAAATTCCCGAAGGATGGCGGCGGGGCGCAGGTATAGGCCTTGATCTGACCCAGTTGCTGCAGATCAATCCGAAGCAAGGCGCCGGGCAAAACCGTCTCGGAATCGGTACCGCCATCAACGGATTCGCCAAGTATAAGCGCGATCGCCGCACCTGGGACAACACCCTCTTGTGGCAGTTCGGCCTGCAGCGCCTCGGTGCGGGCGTCGTTGCCCAGGGTTCCGACGAGAAGATCCCCTTCCAGAAAAACATCGACGAGCTGCGGGTCGGCAGTAAGTACGGCTACCAGATCCGCGAGGGCGGCGAGCTGTACTGGTCGGCTAACTTCACTTTCCTGAGTCAGTTGCTCCCGACCTACCAGTTTCCCGATCTCTACTCCGGCAACTTCGTTTCCGACTGGCTGGATACCGGGCGCAGCCCATTGTCCAAGCTGTTCGCTCCGGCCACGACGACCTTCTCGATCGGTATCGACTACCAGCCTACCCCGGCCCTGTCGCTCTTCTTCTCCCCCATCAGTTCCAAGTTCATCATCGTCGCCAGCGACAGTATTGCCGCCCGCGGCGTACACGGCAACCAGGTAAGCGGGGAACCGAATTCCGTCGGCATCTACCCCGAATACGAAAAGATCGACGCCCAACTGGGTGCCCTGGCGCAGGCCAAGTACGAGACCAGGTTCCTGACCGACGACCGGGCCACCTTCAGTTCCAGCCTCGGTTTGTATACCAACTACCTGCGTAACCCGAAGAACGTCGACGTGGACTGGCAAAACGGGCTGGCCTTCGCCTTCACCGAAAACCTGCACCTGTCGCTTTTCGTCAACCTGTTCTACGACGATGATATCCGGGTACAGATCACTGACTATAATGCACCCAACGGTACGGCGGGACTCGGTAGACGCATCAGCGTCACCCAGCAACTGCTGATCACCTACGCCCGCACTTTCTAGGATCGGTGTCGGAGCGCTTCCATCCGAAATACGCGGATCCGCTGCTCGGCCGGGCGCGGGACTGTACCGTCTGCGCCGAGCACTTGCCGTTGGGGCCGAACCCGATTTTCCGCGTCCACCCCGAATGCCGCATCGCGTTGATCAGCCAGGCACCCGGTCGGTTGGCCCACCAATCGAGTGTCGCCTGGGACGATCCCAGCGGCAGGAGGCTGCGAGACTGGCTGGGTGTCAGCGAAACGGAGTTTTACGATTCCACGACCTTCGCCGTTCTGCCCATCGGGCTCTGTTACCCCGGGAAGGGGAAAGGTGGAGATTTGCCGCCCCGGCCGGAATGCGCCCCCCTTTGGCAGGAGCCGCTGCTCGCCATGATGCCGAAGCTGGAACTCAAGATTTTGATCGGGGCTTACGCCCAGGCGCACTACCTCGGCGCGCGGCGGGGAAAGAATTTGACGGCCACCGTACGCGACTACACCGCTTACCTGCCGGAATACTTTCCGATCCCCCACCCCAGTCCGCGCAACGGCATCTACCTGCGCCGGAACCCCTGGTTTGAGGAAGCCAACATCCCCCACCTGCAGCAATTGGTAGCGGGCATTCTGGCCGGTGGCGGCTAGATCGTCCCCAGTCCGCCGTCCATCCCGATCACCTGGCCCGTCACGAAGGCGGCCCGCTTGGACAGCAGGAAGGCGGCCATGGCGGCAATATCCTCGGGCGCCCCGACCTGTTGGAGCGGATGCCGCTTAGCACTGGCTTCCCGCTTGTCATCCGTAGCCAGCAGCTTCTCCGCGAGGGGCGTATCGGTAAGTGACGGGGCGATGGCGTTCACGCGGACAGCGGGGACGTACTCGGCCGCCAGGCTGCGGGTGAGTCCTTCCACGGCTCCCTTGGCGGCGGCGACCGCTGCATGAAACGGCATACCGCGCTGTACGGCTACGGTGGAAAAGAGGACGACGGAGGCATTCGTCCCCCGCTTCAGGGGCCGCTCCGCCGCCTGCAGGCAACGGACGGCGCCGACCACATTCAGCTCGAAGGATTGACGGAAGGCCTCCGGTTTGAGACTCCGAAAAGATTTGAGGTCGATGTTGCCGGGGCAGTATACCAGGCCGTCGAGGGCATCTGGCAAACCGGTACTCCAATCCTGGTCGTCCGCCGTGACATCGACGGAGGTGAAGGAGACGGAAGCGGGCAGGTCGCGCTGCTGCCGGGCCCATACGTGCACGGTATGCTGTTGGTCGAGGAGTTGGTCGACCAGCGCACGGCCGATGCCGGAGCTGCCGCCCACGATGAGGTATGTGGCCATAACGGGAGGGATTAAACGTAAGCGACCCGACCGGCTGTGCCGATCGGGTCGCGGGATTTCAGGGTCGTAAGACTAAACCGGCTGGCTTAGTTTACCGACTCGCTGAGTTTCTTACCGGGCTTGAACTTAACGACGTTCTTAGCCGCGATCTGAATGGTCTCATTGGTGCGGGGATTGCGTCCTTCACGAGCGGGGCGGTGATTGGTCGAAAAGGTACCAAAACCTACCAGGCTCACGCTGTCGTCGCTCTTCAGGGCGTCTTCGATGCTTGCGAGGGTGGCACTCAGGGCGCTTTCAGCTTGGTCTTTCGTCAGACCGCTCTTTTCGGCGATGGACGATACGAGTTCTCCTTTGTTCATTATTGAATAATTTGGATTGTTAAAATGCGGCGGTAGAAAATTACCGCCTGGTTATGGTTACGTTAGGTTTTCGGATGGTGCGCGGGGCATCTCTCCGATTTCGCCTAAGTTAGCCCTACAAACGTATGAAAAAGCTCAGTGTTTATCCCGTTTTCCTTATTTTACTAGGGTTTGCGCTGCTCTTTTCCACCGGCTGCGCCCGCAAATCGGGTTGCGCGGCAATCATGAAGACCACCAAAGTGCCCAAGAAGAAAGCCGGCGGTAGCCGTGACCTCTTCGGCAACCGGATGTAGCAATCTGTCCGTCCGTCTACAATTCCCGCAGCTGTTCGGAGCGCGACAGGTTCAGCGGGTGAACCTCCGCCACGTCGCCCGCCCGCCGCACTTCCCGGATCTTATAGGGTCGTTTCTGCTGGCTCTCGTAGTAGGTACGCATCAGGACTTCCACGATGATCCCTACCGTAACTAGCTGAACGCCAGTCAGCACCAATAAGGCGCCCAGGATCAGCAGGGGCTTGCCCCAGATGTCCTGTCCGGCAATTTTCAGGATGAGCAGGTATAGGTTGATGAGTGCACCGCCGGCAAAAATGGCCAGCCCCACCTGACCGAAGAGGTGCATGGGGCGCTGCAGGTACTTCTTCAAAAACAGCATCAGGATCAGGTCACTCACGACCCGAAAGGTGCGCCCGAGCCCGTACTTGCTCTGCCCGTGTTGCCGCGCGTGGTGGCGCACCGGGATCTGGGTGATACGGGCACCCTCCAGGCTGGCCAGCACCGAAATAAATCGGTGGAGTTCCCCGTAAATGCCCAGATCCCGCGCGATTTGGGCGCGAAAGACCTTCAGCGCGCAGCCGTAATCCCGCAGGTGGACGCCGCTCAGGTTGCGAATGATCCAGTTGGCGATCTTGCTCGGGACCTTCCGCAGCAGTGCCCCGTCCTGGCGATTGATGCGCTCGCCTACGACCAGGTCCCAGTCCTTATCGCGTACCAGTTCCAGCATGGCGGGAATATCCGCCGGGTCGTTTTGCAGGTCGCCGTCCATCGTGGCGATGTAGGTGCCGCGGGCCATATCGATACCGGCCATCAGGGCCAGGCTCTGTCCGTAGTTCTTGCGTAACTCCACCACGACGAGGCGGGGATCGTCCAGCGATTTCAGCAGCGCGACCGAGCCGTCGGTGCTGCCGTCGTCCACGTAGACGATTTCATACGTCATCCCCTCCAGGGCCGCATGGATGCGTTTGATGAGCGGGCGGATGTTGTCCACCTCATTCAGGATAGTTACGATGACCGATAATTCCACGGGGCAAATATACACCGGCTAACGCCCGATGGGCACGCCGCTGCCCATACCGTCGCGCAGGTCCTCGTCCTCGTCGGTCGGCGGCGCCTCCGCTTCGCGCAGATAGCCGGCCGGGTAGTAGGTCCGCAGGTGTCGGAGGTAGAGTGAATCCCGCGCCTCGATTTCCAAATCCGGATACTGGATCGGACTACCGATGTACCATTTGCGGGGGTTGTAATCCCCGTACTCGCGGCGGATGATCTCCCCACGCGCGTGGGTGAGGTACCAGCCGGTGGCGGGCTCGATCAGGCTGAAGCGGTAAATCCCCAGCCCCTCCTCTCCGGCTCCGGCCACTACGCGCTCCGCCGTTTCCCGTACGGCGATCCCCCGCTCGTCGCCCGCGGCCCGGGGTGGAAGGACAAACCAATTGAAACCAATTCGCAGGACCAACAGAAACAGACAGAACAGGATCTGGAAGTCGCGTTCCCGGCGCCAGCCCAACCAGGTGACGGCACCCGCCGCCAGGGCCAGGCCGATACTCTTGCCCCAGGGGGCGGTGACGATCGCCGTATCCGGCACCAGCGGCACGAAGGGAATGCCTACGCTTACCAGGGTCATGACCGCCAGCAAGCACAGCCGCAGGTAGCGGTAGACCGGGCTGCGGTCACGCGCATGCAGGTGGTGCAGCCAGAGCAAACTGCCGAAAAGCAGGGGAAACAACATCAGCAGGTAGCGGGGATACACGTTCGGCGACAGCCAGTACACCGGAATATTGACGAGAAAGGCTACCAGGCAAAAGGCGGCGAAATCATTCGTTTTCAGCAGGGCCCAGCTTCCCCGCCGCAGCAAGTAAACAAGTAAAAGGGTCCACGGCAGGAAGTGGTAGCTCATTTCCAGCGGAAAGGCGAAGACGTGGCCGACGGTTTCCCAGAGCCCCTGCGCTACGGCGGTGCGTTTGCTGCTCTCCACGAAAAGGCGGCGGGCCACCTTCTCGAGGTCGATGGCTTCGGAATAGGGGATGTAGTATAGCGCCAGCAGAGCCAGGCAGCCCAGGCCGGTCAGCAGGTGGGCTGGCCGGAAGAGTTGCTTCCACGACCTCGTACAACCTAGGATCGCGAAAATACTCAGGCCCTGGAAGACGATCGCCGGTAAGCCCTTGAGCATGAAGGTGGCCGCCGTAAGCAGATAGGTCCACCCGAAGGCCTCCCACCAGCGGCCGCGGCTACCGAAGTAGTACAGCAGCATGATCTGGGTGTACACCAACCAGCTGAAACAGACATCGATCAGCGCGAGCATACTGTCCCAGAAGAGCATCCGGCCGCAGGTGACGACCGACAGGGCGTGGATGAAGGCCAGGTACCCACCAAAGTGCCGCCTGCTAAATAAGTAGGTCGTGACCCCGAAACAAAGGAGGCTGAGGACTGTGGGCAAGCGGGCCGCCCACTCGGAGGCCTCACCGTGCAGGGCGAAGCTGACGGAGAGGATCCAGTTCCACAGGGGCGGTTTATTCAGGTAAGCGTCGCCGTGCATGGTAGGCACCAGGTAGTTGCCCGTCCACAGCATCTCCTGCGCCACCAAGGACCGAATGCCCTCATCGTCGATGAAGATCATGAGCCCCAGATTGATCAGCAGGGCGGGAAACAGCAGCAGGACTGCGGCGATGATGAACCACTTACGCACCGGCGCGAAGATAGGTCGCTCCGTTTCGGCCGGCCGGGAAGCGAGTGGAAGGAACATTCCTGATTGCTACCGGATCGTCCGGCGCGTAAACGGCCAGGTAAGAGCTAGCTTGCGTACTACCTTACCCGGTGCAGGACGGTGCGCAGGAAAAATTTTGGTCGGGCAGTTGCGCTTCCCGCCAGAAAATACGGGCCGCCCCGGCCGCGTTATTTGGCTGCGGTGCTGCTGTACGGTACGCTGCTTGAGGGCGAAGATCGACGCCCGATGCAACGATTCCTACCCTTCCGCAGACATTATTAACAGGATAAATTAGCGAGTAAGCGGATACCATTTCGTCAATGGGGTACACGGGGCAGGCCGCTCCGTCACCGTAAGGTCAGCCGCCATTAATGTGATGTTAAACAGCCTGCTTCCGTACGGGCGGCTGAACTACGGAGTGCCGCCGAACATTAATATCTTAACTCCGCGGGCGCCGAACAATCCTGGGGACCGAACCGGAGTTTCAAAAAGAAAATATATGAAGTCGAGAGGATCATTGCTTTTTTCCGCTCTCCTGTTAGTTTTTGCGTTGATTGCCGCCGTTCACCCCATGGACAAGTTGGCTACGCCTCCCGGAGACGCGCCGTCCGTGATCATGCGGACCATGCTGGCCAATCTGGAGAACTACCACTACCAGCCGGTAGCCATCGACGATGAGTTCTCGGAGCGCGTATACGATCAGTATCTGAACGATGTGGACGGAGCGCGTCTCTTCTTTACCCAGGAAGACATCGACGCCTTCAGTAAGTACCGCACGGAGATCGACGACCAAAGCAAGGCCGGTGAGCTCACCTTCTACGATTTGGTCCAGGAGCGGTGGATGGCCTCCCTCGACAAAACCGAAGCCTGGTACGAAGAAATTCTCTCCGAACCCTTCGACCTGCAAACCGCAGGCGAGTTCCGCGACCTCGACGAAGATTCCGGCTGGGTAGCCAACGATGCCGAGCTGAAGCAGTACTGGTACGATTACACCAAGCGTGACCTCGTCGCCCAGATCGTCAATAAGCAGGAAGAGATCGAGCTGGACACGACGGGTACCGACTTCCCGAGCCTCGACTCCCTCGAAGTCGAATACCGCGGCAAGATCCTCGACCGCTACGAAGACTGGTTCAAGCGCATGCGGGAAATGAAGCCCAGCATCAAGCAGGGGCAGTTCTTCAATGCCATGACCGCCGTCTTCGACCCCCACACCAGCTACTTCCGCCCCAAGGACAAGGAATCCTTCGACATCCGCTTCAGCGGTCGCCTGGAGGGTATCGGCGCCACGCTACAGACCAACGACGAATACACCAAGGTCACGTCGATCGTGGTCGGTGGCCCCGCCTGGAAGGGCAAGGAACTGCAGGAGGACGACATCATCATGGGTGTCCGCCAGGAAGAGGGCGACCTGGTCGACATCAAAGGGATGATCCTGGAAGACGTGGTCGATAAGATCCGCGGCAAGAAGGGAACCATGGTCTACCTGAAGGTCAAGAAGCCGGACGGCACCATCCAGAACATCGCCATCGAGCGCGACGTGATCATCATCGACGAAACCTACGCCAAGTCGCTCATCATCGACGACGAGGAAACCGGCGACAAGGTGGGCTACATCCTGCTGCCCAGCTTTTACGCCGACTTCCAGAATGACGACGGCCGCTTCAGCGCCAAGGACATCGATGCCGAACTCGACAAAATGAAGGAACAGAACGTAGACGGTATCGTCCTCGACCTGCGCAACAACGGCGGCGGATCGCTCCGAGACGTGGTCGACATGACCGGCTTCTTCATCCCCGAAGGCCCGGTCGTGCAGGTAGCCGACCGCGACAATAAGCCGGAAATTCTTCGGGACAAGGATCGCCGCGTCCAGTATGACGGCCCGCTGGTCGTGCTCGTCAATGAGTACAGCGCCAGTGCCAGCGAAATCCTGGCCGCCGCGCTACAGGACTACGGTCGCGCCGTCATCGTAGGCAGCAATTCCACCTTCGGTAAGGGAACGGTGCAGCGCTTCATCGATATGGACCGCACCATCAACGGCTTCGACGACGTCAAGCCCCTGGGGACCGTGAAGCTGACCATGCAGAAGTTCTACCGCATCAACGGTGGCTCTACCCAGCTCCGTGGCGTCGTCCCCGACATCGTCCTCCCCAACAGCCGCTCTCTCCTGGAAACCGGTGAGAAAGAGCAGACCGCTCCCCTGGCCTGGTCCGAGATCGAGCCCGCCAAATACAAGCAGGATGTCTACCGCATCCGCCACATGGATGACCTAAAGGAGCGCAGCGCCGTTCGCATCGCCGACAGCCCCACCTTCGAGCGCATCGCCGAAAACGCCAAGCGCATCAAGCGGCAGCGCGACCGGGATACCTATCCCCTCGCCCTGGAAGACTACGCCGAGCTACAGCGGACCGCCCGCGAGGAAGCTGAGGCCTACGACGATCTTTTCGACGCCGTCGTCAACCCCGGCGTATCCAACCTGGTCGCCGACCTGGATCCCATCCTCGCCGACGAAAGCAAGACCGCCCGCAACAACGATTTCAAGCAGAACGTGAGCAAGGACGTCTATATCCGCGAGGCGGTGAATATCGTCCATGACATGCTCGAGCTGGAAGCCGGGCCGAAGGTGGGTTACCGGGAATAGGTTTTTCAGTAGGTAGTACGGTAGGGGGTAGCTGGTAGCCAAGAGGCTGTTTGCTACCCCCTATCTTATTTAGGCCAAGCCACTAGTTCGCTCAGCGATTTCGTTTCCTGCTCCCCCGTCTTCATCGTTTTGACCGAGTAGGAGCCGGTCTTGACTTCCTCGCTACCAATGATGATCACTTTCGGGGCGTTGCGCTGGTCGGCGTACTTCATCATCTTACCGAGCTTGGCGGCGGAGGGATAGAGATCGGCGTTGCGACCGGCCTGCCGAAGCTTACCTACCAGTTCAAAGCCGTGGGCGAGGCTCTCATCGTCGAGGCAGAGGAGCAGGTATTCCAGGTCTTCGCTGGCGTCGGCGGGAAAGAGATCGAGTTCTTCCAGGACGTCGTAGATGCGCTCGGCACCGAAGCTGATGCCTACGCCGGGCAGGTCGCGACCGCCGAAGATGCCGGTCAGGTCGGCGTAGCGGCCACCGCCGGCGATGCTGCCCATCTTGACACCAGGGTGCGCGTCGGTATCGACGGCCACTTCGTAGATGCAGCCCGTGTAGTAGTTGAGGCCGCGGGCCAGGGTGACGTCGAATTCGACTTTGTTGGTGGTTTGGCCGATGGTATCGAAGACCGCTTGCAGCTCCTCGATGCCCTGCCGTCCTATCTCGCTGCTTTCCAGCAAAGGGGCTACCCGTTCCAGGCTGGTCACGCCCAGGAACTGCTTGATGGTGTCGATGGCCGCGTCGTCGACACCCCGTTCCCGGAGTTCCTTCTCTACTCCAGCCTCACCGATCTTGTCCAGTTTGTCGATGGCGATGGTGATGTCCATCATGCGGTCCTGGTGCCCGGCGATCTCCGCCAGTCCGGCCAGGATCTTGCGATTATTTAGGCGGATGACGGCCTTCAGTCCCAGCGCTGCAAATACGCCATCCAGCAACTGCGTCAATTCGGCCTCGTAGAGCAGCGAATCGGAGCCCACCACGTCGGCATCGCACTGGTAGAATTCGTTGTAGCGCCCTTTCTGCGGCCGGTCGGCCCGCCAGACGGGGGCAATGGCGTAACGCTTAAAGGGGAAGGCCAGGTCGTTCTGGTGCATGACCACGTAGCGGGCGAAGGGTACGGTGAGGTCGTAGCGTAGTCCCCGCTTCGAGATCTGCGGGAGTACGGCATCGCTGTCCTGCTCCGCCAGCTTCCCGGCGTCGGCCTTGCGGAGAAAATCCCCGTTGTTCAGCACCTTAAACAGCAATCTGTCGCCCTCCTCTCCGTACTTCCCGGTCAACGTCGACAGGTTTTCCATCACGGGGGTTTCGATGGGCTGGTAGCCGTAGCGATGGAAGAATTTCCGGATCACATCGAAGATGTAGTTGCGCCGGCGCACTTCGTGGGGCAGAAAGTCTCGGGTGCCTTTGGGGATGGACGGTTTCATGGGGGCGAAGGTAGGAGTTAGGGGGTTAAGGGGATAGGGGGTCAAGGGGTTAAGGTTGGCTTTGCTCGCCTGCGGCTTGTGGGGGAATGGATAAAGGGAATAGGGGGGTAAGGGGGTAAAGGATTACGCCTGAGCTCGCTTCGCTCGTTGCCGGCTCAGTTCGCCTGCGGCTCGTGGGAAAATGGTGAATTAGTGAATTTTTGCATTAGTGATTGGGCTGCCGCATGTGGGGTGCTCGCTGCGCTCGTGGGAAGCATTGCTCGCCTGCGGCTTGTGGGGTTCACACTGATTGGCTTCGCCGGCACGGATTCGCATTGCTCGGGCACGGATGGGCACGGATTGGCTGCGCCGCTACTTCGTGGTATCGGTCGGCTCTGCTCGCCTGCGGCTCGTGGTCCTCTCCCCCGGCCCCTCTCCAGGGGAGAGGGGTGACAGACCCGGGATGGCCGTTGGTGCTGAATATGCTGTCCGGGCTCGGTGAGGTCAGGGAGGTTCGGGCCATGTCGCTAATTGGGAATATGAAGCAGCAGGAAGATCTCCTCGGCTGAACCATTCCTGCTATGCAAACGGGGCCCCTCCCCCATTCGCCGCGCGGAGAAGGGACGGGGGAGAGGGTAGTCATCAAAGATCCAATTCTATAACAAGCAAGTCACCTATACCTACCCTGCGGGAAAAAATCCGTGTGTAATCCGTGCAAAAAATCTGTGAAATCCGTGTTGAGCCCCGAGCCGAAGGCGAGCAAAGCCATGCGGCAGCTTATTCACTAATCCAGTCCTTCAATAACTCACCATTCCTCTACGAGCGAAGCGAGCATCCACCTGCGGCAGCTAATTCACTAATCCAGTCCTTCAATAATTCACTAATTCAACCCCTCAACAATTCACCCGCCCGCCCGGCAAACGGATGCCCCGGCGAATCCGCAATCCGACCGAGCGCGGCCAGGCCAGCGTCCCGACGGTCGAGGGCGAGGAGGGCCAGGGCGTCGTACCATTCGGCGGCGTCGCGGTAGGGACTGGTGGCGTCGAGCTCGGCGAACCACTGGCGGGCGCGGGTGGGGTCGTCGAGAGCGAGGGCGGACACGCCGAGATAGAGGGGGGCGGCGGGATAGGCCGGGGCGGTAGGTAAGAGTTCGTCGTAGGCGGTGCGGTAGTCGCCGCGGTCGTAGTAGTAGAGGATGCGATTGAGGTCGCGCTCGTCGTCGGTTTGCGGGGGGGTGGTGGCGAAGAGGTTGGGATAGGGCTCGAAGGCGCGGGTGTAGAGGCTCGTGGGGGCGGCCCCGCCGAAGGTGTCGTAGGCCAGCCATCCCAGGACGCCGCAGAGGATGGCAGCGATGAGCATACCCACCGACAGGGAAGGCAGCTTGACGCGGCGGCGGGGACGCAGCTTGACCTCCTCCGATTCTTCTTCGATATCGCGGACCGGGGCGGTGGCTTCCGGGGCGGCAGTGTCGGATTCAGGATCTGGTTCGGGGTCGGGGGCTTCGCGGGCGAGGGTGGCCATCAGATCCTGGCGGCCGGCGATGCGGATGACCGATGGGTAGCGGAGGGCGGTTTCCGGGTCGTCGCCGGTGACGGCATCGCGGCAGTCGGCGATCTCATCGGGGAGGTCTTCGAGGGTGGCTTCGCGGTCGAGGGCGCGGGCGATGACGGCGGGCTCCATCTGGTGGTAGTCGGCCAGGAGGAGGAGCTGGCGGCAGTCATCGTCCTGGTTAAGGGTGACGAGCATGCGCTGTCCGCGTTCGTCGAGTTGGACGGGCTTGGGAAGGTGGTCGAGGGGGCCGTTACCCATCGGAAAACGATCGGACCGGACCTGGCCGTCGGCGAAGTAGACGGCAGCGACGGTGGTGACGTAGTCCATGATGTCACCGGTGTAGGGCCGCTCGGCCTGTAGGGTGGCCTCGTACCAGCCGACGAGGGAGCGGTGGAAGTTGAGCCGGCCCTGCTCCGCGGGGTAGCCACGACTTATAACCCAGTCGTTGTATTCGGGTAACAGTTCGGTAGCGTAGCGTCTTAGTTCGGCGAGGCGGCGGCCGTCTTGCATGCGGGAGCGGTTGGTTTGCGGACTGAATGTGACTACACTGCGTTGGCTGCGGAGAGGGAATCAAGTCCGTTGTCGAACACCGCTCGTCCCCCATCCGTTTGTATTAGTACACCAAAAACAAGTATCATGAGTGCAAGTGGAGATAAAATGCGGGGAGACTGGAAACAGGTCAAAGGCAAAGCCAAGCAACAGTACGGCAAGCTGACCGACGACGATCTCACCTACCAGGAAGGTAAACATGACGAGTTCATGGGTAACCTGCAAACGAAACTGGGTAAGTCCAAGCAAGAAGTGAAGGACTGGATCGACTCCCTGTAGATCACGAATAATCGGAAAACTTCCGGTCTTACCCCCGTTCAGGATACTGGGCGGGGGTAATTTCGTTTTACACGATCCGCTTTCTACCTGCGCTCCGCCGCAAAAAACGCCTAAAGCTTGCGCGGTGGAGAATCTAAAGGAACAAAAGCCAGGGTCAAGCCTTAATTAACTAAATTCGCGGTTCTCCCCGCAAGGGACGGAATCACACACAATTACCCCCATTACATGGCAGACATTCAAGAACTGAAAAAAATAGCCTCCCAGGTCCGGCGCGACATCATCCGGGAGGTGTATCTCTCGCAGAGCGGCCACCCCGGCGGCGCCCTCGGTAATACCGACCTGCTGGTCGCCCTCTACTTCGAGGTGATGAAGCATGACCCCTCCTTCAATATGGAAGCGCAGGGCGAGGATGTTTTCTTTCTATCCAACGGCCACATTTCGCCCGTTTTCTACAGCGTGCTGGCCCGCTCCGGCTACTTCCCCAAGGAGGAGTTGAAGACCTTCCGCGAGATCGACAGCCGCCTGCAGGGTCACCCCACCACCCACGAGGGACTGCCCGGCGTACGCGTCGCGTCCGGTTCACTCGGCCAGGGTGTCAGCGTTGCCATCGGCATGGCGCTTTCCAAGAAAATGAACGGCGATGACCGCACCGTCTTCGTCCTCACCGGCGACGGCGAGCAGCAGGAAGGCCAGATCTGGGAAGCCGCGCTCTTCGCGCCCCACAACAAGGTGGATAACCTCGTGCTCATCATCGACGACAACGGCCAGCAGATCGACGGCCCTACCCAGGAAGTTCTCGAACTCGGCAGCTTCGCCGATAAGTACAAGGCCTTCGGCTGGGACATCATGCGCATGAACGGCAACGACATGGAGGAAACCGTCAAGGTACTCAAGGAAGCCGCCGCCAAGCGCAACGGCAAACCGACCTGCATCGTCATGGATACCGAAATGGGTATGGGCGTGGACTTCATGGTCGGGACCCACCACTGGCACGGTAAGGCTCCCGATAAGGAGCAGGCGCACACCGCCCTGGACCAGCTGGAAGAAACCCTGGGTGACTTCGCCGCTGAAGGGATTTGATTTACGAATTACGATTGTCGATGTACGATCTACGATTTGCCCGCACGCAGACCGTCGCTAGTCCATCGCCATTGTAGCACCTACCGTAAATCGTATTTCGTAAATCAAAAATCGTATATCAACATGCTATCCCTCGATAAATTAAAATCAACCGGTAAGAAAGCCACCCGCGACGGGTTCGGCGCCGGACTCAAAGCCGCCGGCGACAAGCACGACAACGTCGTCATGCTCACGGCCGACCTGCGCGGCTCGATGAAATCGGAAGACTTCATCAATACCTACCCCGACCGCTTTATCCAAGTCGGTATCTCCGAAGCCAATATGATGGGCATCGCCTCCGGCCTGGCTACCGGTGGTAAGATCCCGGTGACGACGACCTTCGCGAACTTCAGTACGGGCCGCGTCTACGACCAGATCCGCCAGTCGATCGCCTACAGCGATAAAAACGTGAAGATCTGTGCCAGCCACGCCGGCCTGACGCTCGGTGAGGATGGTGCGACCCACCAGATCCTGGAAGACATCGGTATGATGCGTATGCTCCCGGGCATGACCGTCATCAACCCCTGTGACTACAACCAGACGGCCGCCGCCGTACAGGCCATCGTGGAGCACCACGGCCCCGTATACCTGCGCTTCGGTCGTCCGGGCTGGCCCGTCTTCATCCCCGAAGATACCAAGTTCGAGATCGGCAAGGCGCTGCCCCTGAGCGAGGGCACCGATGTGACCATCTTCGCCACCGGCCACCTGGTGTGGAAAGCCGTCGAGGCCGCCCGTCAGCTGGAGGAGGAAGGCATCAGCGTCGACCTGATCAACATCCATACCATCAAGCCTCTCGACGAGGAGGCCGTCATCGCCAGTGCCAAGAAAACCGGTGCCGTCGTGACCTGCGAAGAGCACAACAAGTACGGTGGCCTGGGAAGCGCCATCGCCGAGTGCCTCAGCAAGCACGCCCCCACCCCGCAGGAGTACGTCGCCACCGACGACACCTTCGGCGAATCCGGCACCGCCGACCAGCTCCTCGCCAAGTACGGCCTGGATACGCCGGACGTGGTTGCCGCGGTGAAGCGGGTGCTGAAGCGGAAGTAACGTCGTCCCGTCGTCCGCCGAAGGGGCATCAGCCGTACCGCGGGTTGGCTGATGGTCGTTCGTCTGCCGACGGGTAACCGCGATCGATATATAAAACCGGTTTCTCCTTCGGGGGGACCGGTTTTTTTATTTGGTGAATTTTTGAAGGACTGAATTCGTGAATTGGCTGCGGTGTGGGGGGCTCGCCTGCGGCTCGGGGGTAAGGGTGAATTGTTGAGGGACTAGATGAGTGAATTGGCTGCCGCACGGCTTTGCTCGCCTTCGGCTCGGGGCTCAACACGGATTTCGCGGATTTTTTGCACGGATTACACACGGATTTTTCCCCGCAGGGTAGGTTTAGGTGACTTGCTTGTAATGGAATTGGATCTTTGATGACTACCCTCTCCCCCGGCCCCTCTCCAGCGGAGAGGGGTGACTCGGCCTGTTTGCTCTTCTTTAACCAGCTTACGGCAACCCGTAACGCCAGCTATCCAGCCGCAGCGACTTCACCGGGCCGGAACAGTACCTATCTCACGGATAATACAGCCGGTAAGTCACCTCGCGCCATGCAAATATGGGCCCCTCCCCCATTCGCCGCGTGGTTATAGGACGGGGGAGAGGAAAACGACGCGAAGCGAGCAAAGCCAACCAAAATCCGTGCGAATCCGTGCCCTAATCCGCGAAATCCGTGTGAACCCCGCCGCAGGCAAAACGAGCGAAGCGAGCAGAGCCAACCAAAATCCGTGCGAATCCATACCCTAATCCGTGAAATCCGTGTGAACCCCGCCGCAGGCAAAACGAGCGAAGCGAGCAGAGCCGACCGAAATCCGTGCGAATCCGTGCCCTAATCCGCAAAATCCGTGTGAACCCCGCCGCAGGCAAAACGAACGAAGCGAGCAGAACCGACCAAAATCCGTGCGAATCCGTGCCCTAATCGGCGAAATCCGTGTGAACCCCGCCGCAGGCGAAAACGAGCGAAGCGGGCAAAGCCAACCGAAATTCCGTGTGAACCCCGCCGCAGGCAAAAACGAGCGAAGCGAGCAGAACCAACCAAAATCCGTGCGAATCCGTGCCCTAATCCGCAAAATCCGTGTGAACCCCGCCGCAGGCAAAAACGAGCGAAGCGAGCAGAGCCGATCAAAATTACGTGAGAACCCCGCCGCAGGCGAAAACGAGCAAAGCGAGCCCCCTACCGCGGCAGCCATTCAGTCCTTCATTAATTCACCCATTCAGTCCTTACCCCACGCCTCACTAATTCAAAAATTCAGTACTTCACCAATTAAATCCCCCCCATGGAAGCACCCATCAAACTGACCCTGGCCCGCAAAGACTACCAGCTAAAGCAAATCCTGCAGCTGCAGAAGGCCAACCTCATGGAAAGCGTAGACGCCGATACCGCGAGCACGCAAGGCTTCGTGACGGCTACCCACGACCTGTCCCTGCTGAAGCGGATGGCGGAGACCGCCGCCCCGGTGATCGCGATACGGGAACGGACGGTGCTGGGGTACTGCCTGGCGATGGACCGATCGTTTGGGGAGGATGTGTCGGCGCTCACGTTTTTGATCAAGCGGCAGGACGGGTTGATGCACCGCGGGAAACTGCTCGGGGATAGCGAATACCTCATCATGGGGCAGATCTGCGTGGCCGAGGAAGCCCGGGGGAAGAAGCTGCCCGATCGCATGTATAAGTACATGCGGGCCTGCTACCACCTGCGGTATACGTACTGCGTCACCGCCGTGGACGCGCGGAACACGCGGTCGCTACACGTACACCAGCGAGTGGGCTTCGAGGAGCTGGACCGCTTCCAGTCGCCGGACGGGCGGAACTGGGTACTCGTTATTTGGAATTGGCGCGACGGGATGGAGGGCTTTGAATAGCTAGCCGCAGGTCGTTGCACTCGGTATAAGGGAGCTGGGGGATGAGATTTTCCCCACCGTCGGTGAGGTGGAGGAAGAAGTCGCTCTCCAGGTCGACGATGATGAGTTGTTCGCCGAGGTAGATGAGCTTGGCGCGGTCGATGGCAGGGGGAAAGTGGATGGCTTCCTCGACGTCCACGGTGATCTGGCGGGTGGAGCCCTTCTTCTTGGCGGGCGTGAAGGTGAAGGACAGGCGATCTTCTTCGCCCATCTCCTGCATGCGGGTTTCCGTGATCTCGCCGATGGCGGCGAAGGCACGGTCGGCCTCGGGGGCGTCGTCGTCCAGGTAGTAGTTGTAGTTGTCGACCAGCAATTCCGCATCGACGCCGGCGACCGGGAGCTGCGAATCGTCATCGCTACAGGCGGACAGGGTGAGCGCAAGGCACAGGACGGCCAGGGCTAGGCGGGTAGAAAGCATGTTGTTGGTTTTAGCAAATCGACGAAGGCGCTCTGAATGTACCGCCTTTTGATTGGAATAGCAAGGGGGCTTCGCGATCATGAAGAGAAAGGTGCAAATAATTCTCCACATGATCTCCGGCAGAGCACAAGCAATTTATTGATGGAATATGCCCCGAATGATCTATCAAATGTTCTAATCTATCGATTCAGCGCAGAATATTGTAGAATAATGAGGGTATGTGACTTGAAACGGCTAACTCCGTGCACTAGTTTCACACAATCGATTGTCGATCATAATAACCACCCATGCAAAAAATGCTATACCGCCTATTTTTCATCCCCCTTGTGGCCCTGCTGTCCGTCGGGACGCTGCAGAGCCAGGACGTTCCCTTGGTGTACGACCAGGAAAACACCGGTGCCGACTGCCCGGATCCGACCCTACCCGCCCTGGAGGACCTGCCCGTCGTGGAACCCCTCACCGATCCCTTCCTGTCGTCCGACGGTACCACCCGGGACCTCATCTTCGCCAACTGGGAATGCCGCCGCAACGAAATCCGCGCCGAGATCGAGCACTACGAGATCGGCGAGAAACCCGGCGCGCCGGATGAGCTCACGGCCGCCTACACCCCGGCGGACTGCATGCTCACCGTCAACGTCACCGTGGGGGAAAACACCCTGACCCTGACCTCCCAAATCGTTCTTCCGGAGGGCGACGGTCCCTTCCCCATGGTCATCGGGATGGGCGGCCCTACGGGAAGCCTCCCGGTAGACATCTTCGCCAGCCGCGACATCGCCCGCATGGGCTTCAACTTCGGCCAGGTGATGGCACACACCCAGACCCGCGGCAACGAACCCATCAATTCCCTCTATCCCGACCTAACCTACATCGGCGCGTACAGCGCCTGGTCGTGGGGCGTCAGCCGACTGATCGACGGCCTGGAACTGGTCGCCGGCGAAGTGCCGGTCGACCTACAGCACCTCGCGGTGACGGGCTGTTCCTTCGCCGGTAAGATGGCCCTCTTCGCCAGTGCCTTCGACGAACGCATCGCCCTCACCATCGCCCAGGAGTCGGGCGGGGGTGGCGCCGCCGCCTGGCGGGTATCCGAGACCCTCGGCAACGTCGAGACACTGGGCAACACCAGCCGGGCGTGGTTCATCGAGGATCTTTTCGACTTCACCAATGACGTGCCCCGCCTCCCCTACGATCACCACGAGCTGATGGCGATGGTGGCCCCACGGGCACTGCTTGTACTGGGCAATCCGGACTTCGAATGGCTGGCCGATGAGTCGGGCTATGTATCCAGTCGGGCCGCGCACGAGGTCTGGAAGGCCTTCGGCGTCGAGGACCGCTTCGGCTTTTCCATCGTCGGCGGACACGGCCACTGCGCGCTGCCCGAGGTCCAGATGCCAGAAGTGGAGGCCTTCGTGGAGAAATTCATGCTGGGTAACGAGGACGCGAATACCGACGTCACCGTCCACCCCTACGAAGACGTCAACTACGAGCGCTGGTACGAGTGGTGGGGCACGGACGATGCGACCTTCCCGGCCCGCGATACGACGGGCGACCGCCTGCAGACCTACGAGATCGAATGCGCGCCCTACATCGGTACGGACTGGGTGCTCGGCATGGACGAAGCCGCCTCCAACACCGGCTACCTGACGGTGACCGCCGGTCTGGGGTCCGTCCCCGAAGCCCCCACGGATTCATCGGCCTACATCGTCCTGCCCTTCTCCGTCGATACCTCCGGTTCCTTCACGGTCTACGGCCGCGTGAATTGCCCCTCCGCCGACGATGACTCCTTCTGGGTAAAGGTGGACGACGGCGACTTCTCGGTGCAGAACGGCCTGACCACCACCGGCTGGCAGTGGGAGCGCATGGGCAGCTTCGACCTCGAGCCGGGAGACCACGAACTGACCATCGCCTACCGCGAGGACGGCGCCCTGCTCGACAAGATCGCCATCCAGAACTACCCTGACGCCCCGGATTCCACCTCACTGGTGGCCGCCACCCTGTGTACGGTCGACACCACGAGTACCTCCGTCAGCATACTGCATCCGGCCGACGGCTATACCCTCCGGCAAAACTTCCCGAACCCATTCGGTAATCAGACGACCATCGCCTTCACCCTGCCGACCAGCAGCTACGTATCCCTTCGGGTATTCAACGTGGCCGGTAGGCAGGTCGCCGAACTGGCCGATAACGTCTACCCCGCCGGCGAGACCACCCTCCCCTTCCAGGCGAGCGGCCTGCCCGACGGCACCTATTACTACACCTTCCGCGCGGGTACGTACACCGCCACCGGTAAGATGATCCACAGACGATAGCGGTAGCTCGGGGGCGGGCAACCAGCGGACGATGTTGCGGGTTATTCATGTAGCTACACCGAATTGTCATGAACTACCGTACCGTCGCCAACGTCTTGCCCGCCCACGAACTGAGCATGGGCATCCTGAAGGTCTACCAGCCCCTGCCCACGCAGCGGGTGGACCAGGTCGATCCCTTCCTGCTGCTGCACCACTTCGGTCCGGTGGCGGTGGAGGCCGGCGGACGCGATCCGCTTGACCTGGGCCCCCACCCCCACCGCGGCTTCGAGCCGGTGACTTTTCTGTACCGGGGCGGCATCCGGCACCGCGACAGCCGCAGCAACACCGGTTACCTGCAGGCCGGCGACGTACAGTGGATGACGGCCGGTCGCGGCATCATCCACAGTGAGCGCGCCAGCAAGGCCTTCATGGAGACCGGCGGCACGCTGGAGGGCATCCAGCTCTGGGTTAACCTCGCCCCGGACGATAAGATGGTCCAGCCCCGCTACCAGGACCTCAAGGCAGCGGACATCCCCACCGTGGATTTGGGCGGCGGAGCGCAGGTAAAGGTGGTCGCCGGCAACCTGGACGGCACCCCCGGAGCGGCCCGAACCTATACCCCGCTCAACGCCTGGCAACTGACCCTCGCCCCCGGCGCGACGGCCGACCTGCACGTACCGGAAGACCACAACCTAGCCGCCTACCTCCTGGATGGCGGCATCGCCTCCTCCTCCGGATTCGACAACCCTGCCCGCACCCTGCTCCACTACCGCAACGACGGCGAGGGCATCCGGCTATTTAATACCGGAAGCGATACCGCCCGCGCCCTGATCCTTAGCGGCGCGCCGATCGGCGAACCGGTGGTGAGCCACGGTCCGTACGTCATGAACACCCAAACGGAGATCATGCAGGCGATGCGCGATTACGGTCAGGGGAAGTTCGGCTTCTACGTGGAGGAGTAGGCCGGCCCGCCGCAAGGGCCTATCTTGGGCAGGTACCCTACCCTGTTCCATGTACACCCCTCCTCTGCCCTTTTTCGTTGTCCTGTCCCTCATTATCGCGGCACTGCTCGTCAGTCATCGGGTCAAGGCCCAGGAGTTCGCTCCGCTGGGCGCGACGTGGACCTACGAGGTCGGCGACGAGACGCCTAACCTGGAGGTGGTCGCTATCCAATTCACCGCGGATCGGGACACGGTACTGGCCGGCCGCTCGGCCCGGGTGATCGAAGGAGCCAACCTCTACGACAACGGCGTCTGGCAGCCCATCGGTAGCGAGATCGTGACCGGCAACTTCGACTCGGTCTATGTCTGGATCCAGGACTCCTTCCACCTCATCTTCGACTTCACGGTCGCGGCGGGCGATACGGTCGTGGTGACCGAGCAACCCTTTCGCGGCTTCTTCTATCCAGTCAACCAAGACTACGACCCCTTCACCTACCAAGTAGACAGCGTGCGCACGGAAACGATCGCGGGCGACGACCTCCTGCTCCAGTACGTATCGTACCCGGACACCACCTACGACGAAAATATCACGCAGTGGGGGTTCCTCAACGGCACGGAATACGGCGGCGACGTTCCGGGCCAGGTCCTGCAGGGTGTTGGTTCCCTGGGCCGGGAAAGCATGCTGGGCACCACTGCCGGCCTCACCTACATCGGCCTCTACAGCCCCGACCGCCTGACCTGCTACCGCGATGCTACCCGCGACTACCGCTTCCGGGGCGTAGACTGCGAGGCCCTGATCGCTCGGTACACGGACCCCAGCAGCGTAGAAACCATCAAAGCCTTCAAAGGCCGCATCTACCCCAACCCCTTTGCCTCCACCCTCCACGTGGAGCCGGCACCGGGTTCGGTCATCCGCCAAATCGTCGTCCGCGACCTCCTGGGGCGGACGGTGGCCCGGCGGGTCGGCGGTGATGGGCCGCTGGATTTATCGCGGCTGGTGGCGGGTACGTATCAGGTGATCGTCTTGGATGGGGAGGGAGTTTGGAGGGTGGTCCGGGTGGTGAAGCGTTAGGGGGCGTATTCTTTGACAAGTAGCCCACACTGACCCTAGGCGCGCGAGCTCGTCGTACCGAAGTGGGCGGCGGAGCGCAGGTAAATAGCTATTCAACGATACGCGTGCCGGCATCTATTCCAGATTCATTTTCGGTTGAGATGGACGAGCCTAGTACACTAGCCTATTTCGTAATACATCGCGTAGAGGCTATATACCCGTCAGTGGATAGACCGTTTACGGAGTTGGTTTGCTTTATCTTCGGGTTGCGTGTTAGGTGCTGCATAGAGTGTATACCCGTCAATAATTGCGGGGCCATTGGGTGTATATGCGCAATGCGTTTGCAGGATTGTTGGGCGAAACAACTGCCATTAAAGGCAAGCCGAAGGAATTCGACATTCAATGAAAACTTATAACAAATCAGCCATAAATTATGGCAAAATTTCGGCGTAGTTCCAAATTTAATGTAGTAATAATTATTTGTCATGAAAATATGTATTCACTGTGCTGAATTTATCGATGGAGAGTCGACTAAATGTACAAGTTGTGGAAATGTACCTAGTATACCGACTGTAATTTATAACTTCTCTGAAGATGCGGTTTCATATGGCTATCAGTACAGAATAAGGTATGAGGATCAGGTGAAAAAATATGGCAGAGTTAGAATCATGTACTCTCTGCCAGGAATACACGAACTATTTATATTTCTAGCTGGTGCTGCTTTAAGTGGAATTGTTGGAAATATTTCTACAGACGGATTTAAAGCATTATGCAATAAGATTTTGCGACAATTGAGAAATGTCCAACCCGACAATAGTCTCGATGAGATTTTGAATTTACTCAACGATGAAAATAAACTAATTGAATTTTATGAATACGTTCAGGCATACTATCATGATATGCCGCATATCAATAGAGAAGTTATGATTGCGCTACGTCAAGAAAGATTAGCGAATGCTGTGTCTGATCTTATAAAGGAAGATCAAAATCTTTCGCCTGGACAAGCGGTACGTATAGCGATGAGTAAGCCTGATAATCAAAATATGTACACCAAACCATCGATTGATGAATTAAAGGTGATTATGGATTGTTACAGAAACTTGAATAGTGATTCAAAAAATAATGATGCGCATTAGTGTTGTATGCAAGACGCTGGCATCGAATTTTCAACTCAAATACATTTACTAAGATTTTCAATTTAGGTGTTTATGCGTCACCAGCAAAATGAATCTTACAATTGTGTAAATTAGCAGATTATTTTAAACTTGTCATTAAAGCTAGTTTATAATTTATTTATAGCATTCCGATATTATTCTTTGTCCCATTATAATGAGTTTTAACAAAAACAATTAAAATTAGGAATGAAAGATTTCTCAATTGATCTGCAGCAAGAAAATTTCTATTTCAACAAAACTTCAAAATATTTTGAAGAAGTAGCAAGCTCTTATCATAATGAAAATTATCGTGGAACCTTAGTTCTATTGTATAGCGTTGTGATTTGCGATGTGCTTTTCAAATTGACAGAATTAAAGGAAGTGTACTCTGATTCAACAGCGCAATCCATTCTTGATGAAATTGAGCAAATAAGATCAAAAAACCCTAAATCGTCAGATTGGGAAAAGGGCCTTATTGAAATGGTGAGTGAGAGAACAGACTTGTTTGATATAGGCACTCATGAAAATATTATATTCCTTGAAAAACATAGGCACTTATGTGCACATCCAGTTCTTACCAATGAATTTGAACTCTATCAACCCAATAGAGAAACAGCCCGGGCACATATAAGAAATATGGCCGAGGGGCTATTCTTACGATCGCCGATCCTTTCAAGGAAAGTGTTTTTGAATTTAATCCAAGATCTAGTAGTCAAAAAATCTGTATTTGTAACGCAGATAGATCTAAATAGATATCTGGAATCTAAGTATTTTAAAAAATTAAGTCAAAGAGCCTTAGAAGCTGTTTTTAAAGATTTATGGAAATTTGTATTTGTCTTGGATAATGCCGAAGCCACTGAACATAGGTTGATAAATTATCAAGCTCTAAAGTCTATAATTCAGTATAAGTCCGAAAGCATATTGAATTATTATATAGAGCATATAATGTATTTTTCAGATACAGTTGGGATAAACAATGTTGATAGGCTAATTGACTTCTATAGCAGGCACGAGGCTTTCTATACACCACTAGAACAATCCGCAAAACTTCAGATAGAAAACAGAGCTGATAAATCAAGACGGTCATTTGTGAAAGGCTGGTTCTTAGCAAATTCGTTTGTAAGTCATTTTGAAAAGGTTAAACAGTTTGTTTCTCAATATGTAGATTTAGAATTTATCGTAGAAGACGAGCCAATGATCGAATTATTAGAAATAGCTTTTGAAAAAGGCTATGCCAATGAGGCTTTATCTTTTTGTATTCATCACTACACGACTAGTAACACTTACGACTCAGCAAACAAACGATTTCGATTGTACATCATCCCGTTTATAGAACAATTTACAGAAGGTCATCTTGTAAAGCTGTTTGAAGGAATTGATCAAAATAGCCAAACATATGACCGTAGGAGAGGCCATGAGGATCACCGACAATTAATAAAGCTGGCGATTGAAAAGTTTCCCCAGATACAATTGGCTCAGTTTTCAAACTTACAATTATAATCGCCAACACCGCGCCATCGTCAAGCCGGTTATGGTGGTTTTTGGTTTCGAGATGGCCTTTATAGCTCACCTAAAGCTAGTTCAGTTCCAAATGCTAGCTGGTACAACCGGCCTGCGTTGGCGCCCCCGTTGGGCAAAATCACAGCACGACTTGCCATTATCAAATAAAAGTTGACGTAAACCGTAAATAGTTGTATCTTAGAGTCAATCTGAACTCGATGACGCTGAAAGACGCAAAGACTGGTCAACATCTCGCTGCAGTCATCGCTAAGCTTGTAGATTCAGATTTTGCTCAGATTAGACGCACAAGAGACTATATTTTTAAATGGGAAGATGAAAAGCAATATGAAGTGCTTAAAATTTTCCTTAAAAATGAAAACGATAAGATTCTCGGTCTGATGTCTTTGATTGATCGGCAGGACGAATATAGGATTCACCTTAATCTTATCGAAGTCGCACAGACGAACGTCGGTAGACAAAAGAAAATCAACAATATCGCGGGCTGTCTCATCGCCACAGCTTGTAAGATCTCATTCGATCGGGGATACAATGGATTCGTATCTCTCAAACCAAAAACAAGGCTTATACCACTCTATCAGGACAAATATGGCTTTCGACAATACGGCAGATTTTTGGCAATTGAGGGCCGCGATTCGGATTTACTAATCAGAAACTATCTCTACGATGAAGACGAGTGAAGAAGTATATAACGAGCTTCGCAAAAAATACACCGACGAAGAAATAGCAGAAAGCTTCGTCTTTAATGACGATAGTCTAAGTGCTGAAGAGAACGAGGCTGCTGAGCGTGAATTTCGAGAATTGAGATTGAACCAAATTCAGTCATTGACAGAAGAACAAAAATTATTTGGCGACCTAATGCAGATGAAATATAGCATACTGGATTACTTTGACGGCGGTAAGTTTGATCCGGCCTTCAGTTTTGCTAGCCAGCTAAAAAAGTACTCGATCATTATCAATCGAAGTAACAAGTCTTTTGCTGCTGATCTTGATCTACATTACACTAAACTCAGTAGAATTATAAACGGAAAGGATAATCCAAGCATTGAGCTTATGTATCGACTGGAAGAGCACAGTAAAAGTGAGCTGCCAGCCCATTATTGGTGGAGGATTTATTCCAAAGAGCTAGAACATAAAATTATAACTGATTTGGAAAAGCGAGTACAAGAATCAAAGAAGGTATCAAATAGTATAAATATAAGAGCCTGACTAAGTATCAAGTGAAAGGGCTGGCTCAGAAGTACATATGTCGATTAAGTATTAAAAATTCGCTGAACAATGTGCCAACTCCATTAAGTTACGGCAATAAGCGTCATACTGGAACCTTCACCGTGGCTCCTTTTACACCAGCATTGCTTCGAGCGGGTTGACTAAGTATCTTTGGAATATAGTTCCCCCGTCCGGCCGTGA
>NZ_QNQZ01000029.1 GCF_003390935.1 Lewinella sp. IMCC34191
CAACGCCATTAAGTTAAGCCTACCGGCTGGCCCTTGGATGTCATGCTGGCCGTTAGTTTTCGCACGTTCGACAGCTAGGTCGTCCAACGCGTATCTTCATGGCATAGTAACCTCGTCCGGCCGTGAGGCGGCTCGTGCATGTGACCTGCTGCCTT
The DNA here is from genome assembly GCF_003390935.1 of Lewinella sp. IMCC34191. Taxonomy (GTDB): domain Bacteria; phylum Bacteroidota; class Bacteroidia; order Chitinophagales; family Saprospiraceae; genus Neolewinella. The sequence continues at coordinate 156 of NZ_QNQZ01000029.1, forward strand.
GGCTAGTCTTTACATAGTTGAGCGATAGTTTGGTTCGTAAACGTGTCGGTCCTGACTCCGCATGATCCGTCTGGTACGTACACGGCTCGGGCGGGGCCTATAGGGTTCGAGGTGGTGGATCACTTCCTCCAGCAGGACATGCGTTCGGGCTCTCCAGCGACGCACGCCGTCCAGAAAGAGGGTGGGTAGCCACCTTTTGATCAAACCGGCGGTCACGTTGCGGTTGATGCGGTAGCTGTAATGACGCTCCTTCGTGCGGCGGGCTTTCTCCTGCTCCTGGTCAAGCAGGCAAGCGCTCTGCACATTGTAGAACCAAAAAGTCGACCAGAGGTCCTGCTCCACGCCGGGCTGGGTGTAGGCCGAAGTAAGGGCTAACTGTAGGAACGACTTCAGATGAGAAATGCCCGTTTCCACACCCCAGCGTAAGCCGTAGAGCTCGCCGATGCGGCGGTGGTGGAAGCGGCGACGGTGCATGAGCGTGGTCAGGAGTACTTCTACTTCCCCCGTACAGAGCTCCACCCGCACCAGACGGAGTGCCAGGGGTTGGCGCCACGTAGGGTGCTGCCCCAGGTCACACAGGGTGCGGTAGGCGCGGTCCTTCAACTCCACGGTGATGAGCCGGTCGGGCTCCCCACTGCGCACGAAGTCGCGCACCTCGGGGCTGATGTCCACGGGCAGGCGGATGATGCACTCGGAGCCGTGGCGGCGGTGCAGAAAGGGCAAGCCGTAGCCGGCGAAGCCTCGATCGTAGATGTAAATGGCCCGCTGGGGTAGCTGCCCGACGTTAGGGTAAGCGTGGCGGATCTCGCCGCTTTTCTGCGTATGCAGGTCGGCCCGCAGGATGATGCGGTTGAGCAGGTCGTAAGTCAGAAGGATACGGGTGGAGGGCACGTTGTCGTGCTGGTTGAGGTGAAAGCCGAAGGCTTCACCGATCCAGCTTTCACGGGGCAGGGTCTGGCCCGTACCGTCGACGGCGATAAGCAGGTGAGACCGCCAGCGGCGGGCATGGCGAAAGCTGGCGTAGAAAGCCTGAACGGACTGGTAGAAGAAGTCCTTGAAGAATAGGGGGCGGATGTGCTTGCGGCGTTGGACGATGGCAGACTTTGTAACCGGGAAGGATCCCAGGCTGACAAAGAAATCGTGCA
>NZ_QNQZ01000030.1 GCF_003390935.1 Lewinella sp. IMCC34191
TACAAGCGTCTCCGGTACCATCACCATCGCTGTCGGTTTGATCCGGGTTGGCGGTGGCCGGGCAGTTATCGGTATTGTCCGTTACGTAACCCTCCGGCTGCTCACAGGCAACCAGCGAGTCGTTCGGATCACCGAAGCCGTCACCGTCCGCGTCAGCGTAGTAGGTCGTGCTGGCCGCACCGATCGAAGCGTCCGTAGGATCGCAGTCGTCGGCGTTGGCCACACCGTCACCGTCGATATCGTCGTCACAAAGGTCACCGATCAAGTCACCGTCCAGGTCAGCCTGGTCCGGGTTGGCGGTCGTGGGACAGTTATCGACCTCGTCGGCGATGCCATCATTGTCGCTGTCGACGATCGTGGTACAAGCGTCTCCGGTACCATCACCATCGCTGTCGGTTTGATCCGGGTTGGCGGTGGCCGGGCAGTTATCGGTATTGTCCGTTACGTAACCCTCCGGCTGCTCACAGGCAACCAGCGAGTCGTTCGGGTCACCGAAGCCGTCACCGTCCGCGTCAGCGTAGTAGGTCGTGCTGGCCGCACCGATCGAAGCGTCCGTAGGATCGCAGTCGTCGGCGTTAGCTACGCCGTCACCGTCGATGTCGTCGTCACAAAGGTCACCGATCGAGTCACCGTCCAGGTCAGCCTGGTCCGGGTTGGCGGTCGTGGGACAGTTATCGACCTCGTCGGCGATGCCATCATTGTCGCTGTCGA
>NZ_QNQZ01000031.1 GCF_003390935.1 Lewinella sp. IMCC34191
AACGATTGCATCAGCGCCGTGCGCCCCTCAAAAGGGCGCATGGACGTCTGATGCGGTGTTGGGCGCCGTACAGTGGTGTTTTTATTTTTTTATTCTTTGTAGTGCGGAATCTCTAAATGATCCCGCTGCCGCTGATAAAATAAAAACCTCCCCGTTAAGAAAAAGCCTTGTCGTTGGTTTCCCACCAACGCAGGAGCTTTTTTAGGGGAGACACGTCCCGGCGATGACCGGAATGCTGTGCTGCCGATCCTAGCTTTTACATTTTTCTTCTTTTCCAGGATCGGTGGATTTGGTCACGCATTTCCGGTCACCGACGGCGGGCGGGACGTATTTTTTTATTTCGTCCCGCCCGCCGTCGGCAAAAACACGACCACCGGCCTTTTACCTGGATCGATTGCCGCAGCCCTTCCTGCTTTTTGGTCGGTCGATCCCAACCATTTTCCGTTTCATGCTGTTGGCTAGCTGCTTTTGCTTCTCAGCAACGCACGCGTGCCGCTCTCTCGGCGGTTCACTTAAGCTCACTTACCGCTCCGTCCGGTGAGCACCACGCTTTCTTCTGGCTATCTCTTGAAGAAACGCTAGCCAACAGCATGATTCCTTATTTTTTGGATCGACCAGCCGTTCTGCGGGCTGCGGCGATCGTGCCTTATTTCCACCGGTGGTCGGGGTGAAAACCCCAGTGTGTTTTTGTCGCGTATGGCGCCCAAC
>NZ_QNQZ01000003.1 GCF_003390935.1 Lewinella sp. IMCC34191
TGTGGGGGATCACGCTCTCACGCCCCCTAACTATCATCGCCTTGGTAAGCCGTTACCCTACCAACTAGCTAATAGTACGCACGCTCATCCCTTACCAATAAATCTTTACTAAACATCCCATGCGGAACATTTAGACTATACGGTATTAATCCCAGTTTCCCGGGGCTATCCCGTAGTAAGGGGTAGATTGCGTACGCGTTACTCACCCGTGCGCCGCTTTCCGGCCCCCGAAGGGACCTTCTCGCTCGACTTGCATGTATTAAGCCTCCCGCTAGCGTTCATCCTGAGCCAGGATCAAACTCTCCATTGTAAAGTTCTTATACCCTATGCCGTAGCATAGGATTGTATGTTGACTTAACTACCGAAAGAGCTCGATGCTGTATAAAAATTAATCAGGGCCATAGTCACAAATCCAGTGTCGCAAACCTTCCTCGAAAAGAAGATCCGGTCGCATTCGTTAATTCTACGGCGTTGAACCTCGCCTGCCATTGATGTCAAAGATCGTGGCGCCGGCAGGTCACCTAAGACCCTCGTTTCAGTCGCATCAGCCCCCTATGGGCCCACGCTGAAACACCAGCTTTTTTCTTCATTTGTTCGCCTTGCCTCCAAAGCGGCTGCAAAAGTACAGCAAGTTTTTTAACTGTGCAAGTGATGGATAAAATTTCTTTTCAAATCATCCGCCCGCCTAGTCAATTTCCCACCGCTCGTTCGCGGGGGCCGCAAAGGTACGATGAGCGATCTTTACTTTCCAAATGTTTCAAAAGAAATTTTCGAAAACTATTCGGAGTAAATTTCCGTCCGGCGCGATCCTTTTCTGCCGAGGCCGTTGCCATCGACGCTTGTAAAAGAATCAGTAATCTGGAAGGAACACCGGCGCCTTTAAAAGGTCCGGTATTGATCGCGCACTTCTCGTTTGCGGGACGGCAAAGATACATAGCCGAGGGGAACTCCTGCAAACTGTAGGTTACTTTTTTCTCTTTTGATTTCAAGTTTTCGGGTCCCGCCCGGACGCGCCGGGGTGGTACCTACGTCCTCAAAGCAAGTGACGCTCTCTCTATCAGAGTGATAGCACTTGACCACGCCACTACGCTCAGCGCGTGAGCTACGGAATACTAAATTCGGTGGTATGCCTGCTGACCAGGTGGCTCGTGTCTAATAGCGTGAACCCATTACCCGGAAAGCATCTTACCTGCGCTCCGACGCCATGCATATATATATAAGGATACGGATTACCCGCCAGCGATGGCCTCCCCTACCCTTTCGACGGCCGCTAAGACTTCTTCCTGCGCCACCTGCAGATGAAAGCGCCGGGACCGAGCGACCGTAGCCAGGACTACCAGTTCCGGCACACCGCTCCGAGCGATAGCCTTCGGATCGTGAATACAAGTGTATGCACTACGCATCGTCGTGATACAGGCCGGGTCAATACGATCGCTCAGGGATTCCACCGTGGCAAGCACCTGGCGGTCGTAAGCCTGAAGATCCGGGCGTAGGACGTTATTGCGAAATGCGAATACGGACGCCAGAAGCGCGCGTAATTCAATGTCTTCAACCAAGTTGACATCCCCGGTATTGACCATGACATCAAAGGTCGTAGGGGAAAAGGTCCGAAAGACGCCCTTATTCAATACCCCATTCATTCGTTGCAATCCGGACTGGAGGCTATCCGGATCGGTTAACCCAAAAAGGCGGATAGCCGCTTCGAGGTCGGCTAAGTCTTTGTTGACGTCGGCCAGATTCATGACATTGGATACCCGCTCCGCTTCGAGGTCCTGGATAATGGCGGCGTAGTAGGCCTGTAACCGGCGATCGTCCTTGCGGGCACCATTACACCGATCGACGCTGGTGGCGATAACCAAACCGACGATGATAAGGGAAACCTGGAGGAGGTAGTCGAGTAATCGTTGCCGAAAGGGCAGGCGTTTTGGGGTAGGCACGCTCCAAAATACAGCGGATTGCAGACATGAAAAAGCCCGGTCCCACGCAAGCGCGAGACCGGGCGAAAAGGTGGGTTCCAAAGGGAACCTGAGCTGATTTAACCTTCTTGTATTTCTTTAGGTAACAAAAAAGAAGGTCAGATCACGAAGTAGTTTAGTTAGACACGGGCTTCACCGTTTTGACGATACGGGCAGCCACCTTGTAGGGGTCGGCGGCACTGTTGGGCCGGCGATCTTCCAGCCAGCCCTTCCAGCCACGCTCGACTGTAGCGATGGGGATACGGATGGAGGCACCGCGATCGGAGATACCGAAGCTGAATTCGTGGATGCTCTGCGTTTCGTGCTTACCGGTCAGGCGCAGGTGATTGTCGTGACCATAAACGGCGATGTGCTCCTTGGTGTAGGGACGGAATGCCTCGCATACTTTCTCGTAGTCCGCCCGGTTGCCGCTCTCGCGGAGGAAGGAGTTGGAGAAGTTGGCGTGCATACCCGAACCGTTCCAGTCACCCTTGAGAGGCTTACAGTGGTACTCGACGTACACACCGTAGGCTTCGGCGGTGCGCTCGAGCAGGAAGCGCGCGAGCCAGATCTGGTCACCGGCTTCTTTGGCGCCTTTATCGAAGGTTTGGAATTCCCACTGTCCGGGGGCCACCTCCGCGTTGATACCTTCCACGTTCAGTCCGGCATCGAGGCAAGCATCGAGGTGCTCCTCGATGATCTCGCGGCCGAAGGCGTTGCGGGCGCCCACGGAGCAGTAGTACTGTCCCTGTGGAGCGGGGTCGCTACCGTCGGCGGGGAAGCCGAGCGGCTTGTTGGTGTCCATGTCCATGAGGAAGTACTCCTGCTCGAAGCCGAACCAGAAGTCCTGGTCTTCGTCGTCGATGGTGGCCCGGGCGTTGGTGGGGTGCGGGGTGCCGTCGGCGTTGAGTACCTCGGTCATGACGATGAAGCCATTCTTTCGAATGGGATCGGGCACGATCATGACCGGCTTGAGGAGACAGTCGGAGCTGCCGCCTTCGGCCTGTTGGGTACTGGATCCGTCGAAGGACCACATCGGGCAGTCTTCCAGCTTGCCGCTGAAGTCGGACTCAATGCGGGTTTTGCAGCGCAGGGTCTGCATGGGCTCGTTACCGTCGAGCCATACGTACTGTAGCTTGTGTTTGGTAGCCATAGATTATGTTAGGTTAAATCAGAAGGTTAAGTAATGAAGTTCTTTTTGCGGCGGGGCGCAGGTAAAAAGCCTTACCGGAAAGCCGTGCAACGTGTCCCCCGGCCGCATGTTTTTGGGATTAGAAGGAGTATATGGCGGCGAGGATGAAGGAAGCCACGCTGTCGTCTTCGTCACCGCCACCAAAATCGATGATCTGATCCTCGAAGGCGTAGGTAGTAGCAAAGTCGCTGCTGGAGTCCAGGCGGAACTCGGGCATGATGCGCAGGTCACCGATCGTGATGTTCCCGGTGGCGGTCAGTGCGGTCACGCTTCTGCCGTCAAGGTCGATCCCATCGGGTACGCTTTCCTGGAAGTACTCGCCGCGCAGCGAAAGGTCGAAACCGTCCGTGATCCCGATGGTGGAATAAAGCGCTACACCGGTAAATCCGTCGGAGTCGCCAATGGTAGCTTCGTCGACGAAGTTCTGCGTACTCTTATTGGTGGCGTTTATGCCGAACATCAGGCTTTCGCTGGCTTCGAAGGTCGCGGTCAGGTCGATCTGAAGTGTCGTGGCGTCATCGTCATTAAGGATATCTTTCTCATCCGTACCGTACAGGAAGTTCAGGTAGGCGGCCAGGCCACCGGTCTCCGCGCTCAGCTGGGCGCCGTAGTAGTAGCCCGGATCGTTGAAGCGACTGTCGGTGTTGTCGAAAATGCCAAGCATGGCGCCAAAGCCTTCAGCAATCGCGAAATCCGCTTTCAGTCCCGTATGGAAGAAGGGTCCGTAGCTGAACATGTAGCTGGTGCTGTAATTCATATTCGCCGGCGCATCGATAACTTCGTAACCAACGAAGGTGCCGAACTGACCGAAGGTAAAGGTGACCGCGTCGCTTGGTGAATAGGTCACGAAAAGCTGCTGAAGATTGGGGAAATCACCGTTAGCTTCATTGGCACGGGGACCGAATCCGACTTGTCCTACGAAGCCAACTTTACCGAAGGTTTTTTCCGCCAGCAAATTCACGTTACCAACACCAAACCCGCGAGTCTCCTGAGTGAAACTGGTCGGAAAGGCTAAAGGCGTATCGGTAATTTCATCGCTTGGATCCGAAAAAACATTCTGGAAGTAAGCATCCACATAACCGCTAAGCTGGAAGCTGGATTCTTCCTCCTCTTCTTCTTCAACGATCAAGACGTCGACGTCCTGAGCGATCAGTTGGGGACCAAAGCATAGAAGCAAAGCGAATAGGGATAGTTGAAAAGTTTTCATTGTATGTATAGTTGGGGAAAGTGGGAGTAAAGTGAGGTTTTTAGTACGGTAGGGGGTAGTAGGTAGGGGGTAGCAGGTAGTCTGTTAGAGCGTTAGTCTGTCAGACTGGTGGGTGTATTGTACTTCGACGCTTAGCGTACCGTACTCATCCGTTGGCGCAGTCGACGACTACCTACTACCGTACTCCTAATTACCGTACGACGCCGCTGCTCGATTCGGTGAGCTGGAATACGCCGTCCTCCTTGGTGAGGCTGTAGGCGTGCATGTCGTGCTCGCCGAGGTCGAGACCGTTGATCTCTTCTTCTTCGTCGACGCGGATACCGAGGGTGGCCTTGAGGATGCTGAAGATCAGGAAGCTGGTGGCGAAGGAGAAGATGCCGACGCTAAGGGTACCGATGAGCTGGGTGACCAGCTGGCCCATACCGGCGCTGGCACCGAAGATCCCGACGGCCAGCGTGCCCCAGATACCACATACGCCGTGTACGGAGGTTGCACCTACGGGGTCATCCAGGCGCAGGGTCTTGTCGAAGAAGACGATGCTCAAAGGAATGATGATACCGGCGATCATACCGATCAGGATGGCTTCGCCACCGCTCATGAGGTCGGCGCCCGCCGTGATACCGACGAGACCGCCCAGGATGCCGTTCAGCACCATGGATAGATCGTAGGTCTTAAAGAGGATGTAGCCCATGAAGAAGGCGGCGACTCCACCCGCGGCAGCGGCCAGGGAAGTGGTCACAAAGACGAGGCTGACACCATTTGCATCGGCACTCAGTACGGAGCCACCGTTGAAGCCGTACCAACCGAACCAGAGGAGGAAGACACCGATGGCGGCCAGGGGCATGCTGTGGCCGGGGATGGCGGTTACCGTTCCGTCGGAGCGGTACTTTCCGCGGCGGGCGCCGAGCAGGATAACGGCGGCCAGTGCGGCAAAACCGCCGGCGGCGTGAACCAGCGTGGAACCGGCGAAATCGTAGAAGCCCATTTCAGAGAGCCAGCCTCCACCCCAGTGCCACATACCCGTGATTGGGTAGCTGATGGCGACGAAAAGAGTAGCGAAAATGAGGAAGGGGACCAACTTGACCCGCTCGGCTACGGCACCGGAGACAATGGTGGCGCAGGTAGCGGCAAACATGGCCTGAAAGATGAAGTCGGAGTAGCCCGTGTAGGTGGCTCCTTCCTCGGCGGCGGCGGCGTACTGTACTACGCCGTCCACTTCGGGAATAGCGCCGGCGGCCCAGTCCATTACGCCGAAGGCGCCGATGAAGCCACCCGCGTAATCGTCGCCGGGATACATCAGGTTGTAGCCGATAAAGTAGTACGTCAGCAAGCCGATGCTGATGATCATGGAGTTTTTAAAGAGGATATTTACGACGTTCTTGCGCTGGACGAAGCCGGCTTCAAGACTGGCGAAGCCGAGGTGCATGATGAAGACCAAACAGGTCGCCACCAGTATCCACAGGTTGTTTACGGTAAACATTGCTTCCATAGCAGTATTATTCTAGTGTTATAAGATGAAGGAGGGGGTCTTACCTAGCGCAGGCCGAGGCAGTTGGGGGTAAAAAACAAGAATAGAAAGCAGTGGCTCGAGTGGTTAAATCGGCCCGGTGCAGTTGATTAAATCGCGCTTTCGTTTTGTTCGCCGGTACGGATGCGAACGATGCGGTCGAGATCGTAGACGATGATCTTGCCGTCACCGACCTTGTTGGTCCGACCGGCGGAAACGATAGCCTCTACGATGGCGTCCACCTTGGTGGAGGGAGCAAGAATGTCGAGTTGCAGACGAGCTATGTAGTCGGCGTCGTAGACGCTACCACGGTAGGTCAGCTGCTCGCCTTTCTGCAGGCCGAAGCCTTTGACTTCGGTGAGGGTGAAAAAATTGACGTCAATGGCCGCCAGGGCATCACGAATGCTCTCAAAGCGGGACAGACGGATGATAGCTTCAATCTTCTTCATAGAAGTGGTTATCTTTGGGCAAGTCGTGGTTAGCGATTTGCTCACGAAAAGAGGTGAACGGAGAAGTCTATCTGGTTAATCGGGCTCTACGAAGGTCGGACGTCTCTTCCCTTCGTTAGTACAAATATGACACTAACCCCGGCAGCTCACGCAGCAAACAACTTTTGCCATTTGTGACGCCTAAAACGGGCGATATTTTTAGAAGACGCTGATTTACAACCTTTTAACTCACCCCGCTTACCCATGCCAACGGCCGTAAAAGACCAGCTATGGAGACTGATAAAGTCTTTAAACAAAGCTGAAAAACGGAATTTCAAGCTCTATGCGACCCGGGCCGGCTCTACGACTGACAATAAATTCATTCAGCTTTTCGACGTTCTCGACCGCCTGGAAAGCCCCGACGACAATACAGTCACCAACCGCCTAAGCCTCTCTTCCGGTCAGTACAGCAACCTGAAAAGGCACCTTTACCAGCAGGTATTGACGAGTTTGCGGTTGATATACATCAACAAGGAAATCGATATCGAACTGCGGGAGCAGATCGATTTCAGTCATATTCTCTACGGTAAAGGACTTTACCTGGACGCCCTGCGTTCGCTGGAACGCGCTAAAAGCCGGGCGGTGGAACACAACCGAGACGTGCTGCATCTGGAAATTCTCGAATTCCAGAAACTGATCGAATCCCGCCACATCACGCTCTCCCGGCAGGTCGATAATAAAATGGATCTGCTCCTCAACGAATCGGCGGAGCGGAGCTATAGCGTGCTGAACACCAGCGAACTGTTCAACCTGAACATTCAGATCCACGGGCGATACATCGAATCCGGCCACAGTCGAAACGATGATGACCGGCAGGAGAACAAAGAATTCTGGAATAGCATCCAGACGCACCGCTTCGACCGGGAAACCGTCAGCAGTACGTTTCACCAAAAGATTAACCGCTTTCAGGCATCGATGTGGTACCACTACATCCAACTGAGTTTCGAGGATGCGCTCGAGTCCGCGATGAACGCCCTGACGCTGTTCCACTTGAGCACGCACATGACGGTAAAGGATCCCGACCTGTACCTGCGCTGCCTGTACTACGTTTCCGTCTTCGCCTATCTGTGCGGGGAGGAGAAGCGCATGCAACGTTACCTCAAAGTCACGGCGGCTTTTCTGAACGACGACCAGATCCAGTTCAACGAAAACAGCCTGTTGATTGGCCGGGTGTACATCGGTCTGATGCGGCTTAACGCCTTCTTCGCCGCCGGCGAGTGGGAGGCGGCGCAGACCTACGGCGCCAAACTGCGGAAGCAATACGAGGCCGGTGATTTCGTCCCGACCGACCACCGCTGGGGGCAGTTCCTCTACAAATTTGCCGCAACGGCATTCGTGCGCAAGAAATACAGTGAGGCGCTTGACTACCTCAACGACATCATCAATATGAAGTCGGGTATCCTGCGCGAAGACCTCCTGCTCAATGCGCGGCTGCTTCACCTGCTCTGCCACTACGAACTCGGCAACCGGGCACTGGTCGATTACCACCTGACCAACTTCAAACGACAGATGCGGCGCAGCAGCGAAACGGCCAAAATTCACGACCTCTGCGCTGCTACCCTACGCAAACTCATCAAGAGCGTAACCGGGGAGCACCCCCCTATTTACCAGAATCTGGATCGGAAACTACGGGAGGCCGCGCGTAGCGACCCCTTTGAACATAAAGCGTTGCTGTATCTGGATCTTACTCACTGGGTGAAACAGCATCTCCCACAACGGGAATCCGACCAACGGCAAAGCTCCGGGTCAGCCTTGCCTTACGGTGTTTCACCATCAGCTCCACCCGCTTGAGCTGGGCGTCGATGAAGCTCACTTCCCGGTTGTTTACCAGGAACAGGGAGCTTTCGCCCCCGCGGAACAGCGTTCGCTCTCCTTCCAGCAACTGGCTGTAATCGTCGGCATTACGTACGGCCAGCACGTACTGGTCGGCCGTGGCGTTGACCTCGTTGGTGGCCGCGGTAATTTTGGCCTCGATATCGGCGATCTTATCACTGAGTTCCAGTTGGGTTTCCGAAAGCTTCACGCGGGTAAGGGCCAGCTTACCGCGCTCTTTGCGAAGCAGGAGGGGTTGGCGGACGGTTACCCCCCACTTATAGTTGTTGCCACTTAATTCCTGAATGGGATCATCTACGCCGCCGGCCAGGAGCGCGTTGTACTTGACATCGACCTGCGGCTTCAGGTATTCGCGCTGCAGCCGCTCGTCTATTTCCAGATCGGCGATCTTCAAGCGGGTGCGGGTAAGCAAGGGGTTATCGTCTACCGGTTGGGGCGTAGCGCTTACGAGCGCAGCAACGGCTACTTCATCGATCGGGCGGGGCAGCGTGGTAGGTTCCAGTTCGACGGGTACCACGCCGTCAATCCAGAGGTAGGCGTTCATGCGGGCGCGGGCATTGGCCAGATCCAGCAGAGCCGTTTCCCGACCCAGCTGCCGGTTCTGAACCAGGATACGGGCCTCGAGCGTATCGATAGCCGGTCGGTTACCGGATTGCGCCTCGGCCAGGACGGCCGCGTAGCGTTGGCGAGCGGCAACCAGGGCATCGTCGTACACCTCCAGCGCGGCGGCGGCTCCCGCCCATTCCCAGTAGATTTGTCCGGCGGAGTAAAGCAGTTCGTTAAGCAGGATGAGGCGCTCCGCTACCGTAGCCTGCCGGTAAACCTGCGCCCGCCGCAATTCCGCCCGCCGCTCGTCAAACATCAGCCCCTGCCCGAGGGAAGCAGTCAGTCCGGCAGCGTAGAGACCCGATTCCGGTACGTTATGCTCGGGGTTAAGGTAGTATCCGTCGTTGCGCTCGTAGGCGGCGTTCAGTTCGATACCGAACCAGGTAGGAACCTTCACCCCACCCTCGATCACGCTGTAATACCGCGTTCCCTTAAAGTACTTCTGGCTGAGGTCGCCGTATATCTTCGGGTCGAAGAACCCACGCGCGCTCAGCATGACCGCCTCGGCCCGTTCCCGCTGTAGGTCGGCCCGCACGGACAGGGGGTGGTGCTGGTAGACCAATTCCAGGAAATCATCCTCCGACAGTACCGCGGGCAGGTCCTGCGCTACCACCGGTACGGCGAGGGTCAGCAAAGCCAGGAACCAGAAAAGCCGTAGACTTATCATTTCGGAACCTTGATTTTTGGTGGGGCGGGCGGAGCACTTCCCCCCTCGGGGGCGTAAAGGTCCGGCGGGAATCCGTTCACCTTCCGCCACAGCTCGTACCAGATCGGGACATTCTTCAACAGGATGAGGGCACTCGCTCCGGATCCGACGCGCAGCGCTTCCGGCCAATCGCGTTCGTCCGGGTCCGGGGCTACCATCATGCGGTATTGTCCGCCTACGTTGCTCGCCCGATCGATGGCTACGATCTTTCCGCGGTAGGTTCCGTAACTGGTATTCGGCCATCCGGAGAACACGATAGCGGGCCAGCCGTCAAACTGGATATTGACCTCCTGACCGATATCCATCAGCGGGAGATCGATCGGTCGCACGTATAGTTCAACCGCCAGGTCGTAGTCCGAGGGGACAATGGTCAGTATCTGCTCTCCGGCGGACAGGGTTTGGCCGATTCCGGCGGACATAATCTGGGTCACGTAGCCCGCCTGGGGGGCGCGTACGTAGTAGAGATCGGTCCGACGCTCGTAGTTGCTGAATTGATTCTGCAGGTCCGCCACCTTGGCTTCGGCATCGAAGCGACCGCTGAGTGCGGTATACCGGTCCGAACTCGTTTTGGCCAGGTCGTCACGCAGTTTCGCCTGGATGGCATTGAGTTCGACCCGGGCGTTGATGACTTTATTCCGGGAAGCGAGCAATTTGTTTTCCGCGCTGATGAGTTCGGCCTGGGCCTGCTGGTAGGTGACCCGGCGGTTCTCCAGGTCGGTGAGCGATTTCAGCCCCTGATCGTACAGGCTTTCGATCCGCTCGTACTGTTCGCGCGCTACTTCGGTATTCAGGCGGGTCGCCTCGAGATCCATGCTGTCGCTGGCGACGGTCAATTGAGCCTGCCGGAGTTCGTTGCGGGCCTGTTCGGTCCGTAGCCGGCCGGATTCCCGCAGGGCATCCATTTGGTCGGCCAGGGCGGCTACCTTGGAATTATAGGACTCCAGCGACATTTCCTGGGCGCGGACCTGGGATTGGGTCCGGTCCAACAGGCTCGTATCGAAGTAAGCATCCTTGGTTTCGGAGAGCCACAATAGGGTATCGCCTTCTTCGACAAAATCGCCCTCGCGGACGTACCACTGGCGTACCTGACCGCCGATCACGGTCTGGATCACCTGAGGTCGTTCGTTGGGGCGTAACGTGGTCAGCTCGCCCGTCGCCCGTACGTTCTGCGTCCAGGGAAGGAACAGGGCAATCAGGAACAGGACGGAGAAAATGATCAGCAGCCGCAACAGTACCCGTCCGGCTTTCCGATTTTCCACGTACTGTAGCGATGACAACCGGCTACGATCCACGTAGCGGTTCACGGAGTTGAGGGAGATGTTAAGCATGCTAAGAAGGGGTTTCCAGGCTAGACTCGGTGACGGTTCCATCCTCCATGCGCAACAGTCGGTGGCAGCAACTACCCAGGTAGTCGGTGCTGCTGACCGCGATCATGGTCCATGGATGGACGGGGTCGATCAGGAAGTCGATGATCTGTTGACGAATGGTTTCGTCGATGGGATCGAATACGTTTTCTAAAAGCAGCAGTTTCGGTTTGTCGGCGATCGCCCGGGCAATCAGCAAACGCTGAACGATACTGCGGGGCAGCTTGTCGCCCGTCGGGTCGAGTTTGGTTTCGTAGCCCTGCGGCATATTCTGAATGGCATTGGTGAGGCCGAGGTTCTCCACGGCCCACTGCACATTATCGAAGGTGGCCGCTTCCCGACCCATCGTAATATTTTCCAGTAGGGTGCCTTCGAATAGTTCGCCGTTCGTGAAACAGGCACCGATGACGGAGTGCAGCGCCTCGATGCTGAGATTTCCCTTCGGCAGGTGGTTGTACGCCACGGTACCCTGTTGGATGTCGTACAGCCCGGCGATGACATAAAGCAGGGTACTCTTGCCTGCTCCGTTTCCACCGGTGATCAGGATGCGTTCGCCTGCGGGTACGGAGAAATTGACGTCCCGCAGGACGGGTTTGGTTTTATTGGGATAAGTGAAAGTGACACCCTCGAGTTGAACGGAAATACCGCTGTCGCCCTTTAGGAGGTCCGCCCCCGCGTCGCCGTCCTTATTGTCCAGCTCCAGGTCCGTAACCTGGCCGATCTTCTCGAGTCCGGTCAGTACGTCGTAGATCGTTTCCAGGCTGAGTACCAATTTTTCAACCGAGGCCATGACGAAGAGGATGATGATTTCCGCCGCTACGAACTGCCCGATGTTCATCCGCTGCTGCATCACGAGCAAACCACCGATTGCCAGCAGGCCGAGGGCGACAATCACCTTGAAGACTACCAGCAAGGAATACTGGCGGATGAGGATCGTAAAGTGGCTCTCCCGGGCGCCCAGGTAGCTGTCTACGTGCCGATTCATCCGCTGCAGGGCCATGTCGGTCTTTCCGGCCAGCTTGAAGGTGCCCGAAGTACGGGCTAATTCTTCCAGCCAGTGAACGGCCGCGTACTTATGCTTGGATTCCTTCAGGCTGGTGGCCAGTCCGCTTTTGGCGGTGAACACGAAAATGAGCACCACCAAGATGACCAGAATGACCCCGAAAAGAATAAAGAAGGGGTGATAAACGGATAGCAGGAGCAGTCCCAGGAGTACCTGTAAGGAGGCCACGGAAAAATCGATCAGGATCTTCGACAGCCCCTTCTGTACGGTCAGTACGTCGAAGAAGCGGTTCATGAGTTCGGGCCCGTAGTGATTGTAGAGTACCTCGGTCCGGATCTTGGGGATCCGGTAAGCGAATTCGAAGGCGGCTCGGCTGAAGATCTTCTGCTGCAAATTCTCCACCACGCGGAGTTGCTGTATCTGCAGAACGCCAACCATCGCGATACCAAAAACTACCAGGCCGACCAGCACCATCCAGGCGGTGCTCACCCGCCCGCCCATGATCAGGTTGACGATCGCCTGGATACCCAGTGGCAACGACAGGTTGACGATACCGGCAAAAAGCGCATATACCCAGACGTTTTTCACCTCCGCCGAGTCCGGCCGCAGGAGTCGCCAGAAGCGTTGCAGCGGCGAAAGTTCGTTTTCAGTTCCGGTCATGATGGGCAATTATCTGATAGTCCGGAAAGCCATTTCCGTAAAAAAACACACGACCGAATCCTCTCCGTCCCGATTATCCGTAATCAGGGGAAGGTGTTCGGCAAAAAAGCGCTGAAGGTGCGCACCCTCGATGATGGTACTCACCAACATATGCGGGTAGGCAAAGTCCGGGTTGAGTTCCAAAATGATCCCGCTGACCTGCTGGATCAGCGATTTGTAATAGCTAAAGGCACCATCCTCGTTTTCGTCGTCGACGTGCCGGTTCAAATACACCTTCAAGCTTTCGGCCACGACGATGCGGTTCAACTTCACCTCGTTGATGTGACTGAAATTGCTGTCCTCGGCGATCTCCTCCGTCAGCAACTTGATTGCCCGGCGAAGGCGGTTTTCGGCATCCTCGACGTTGGCCAGGGTAAAGGCCAGACGGTATTCCATCCAGCCCCAATACCACATGACCAGGTACGTCAGTAGCTTGTGCTTATTCTCGAAGTACCGGTAAACCGATGCCTCCGTCGTACCCACGTGCAAACTGAGCTTGCGAAAGGTGAAGTTCTCCAATCCAAGCTTTACCAGCAGATCGATACTACCGGACACGATGCGGCGTCCGAGATCGCTTGTCTCCGGGTCCTTTAGATAGAGCTTGTCGGATACGGAAATGCTAATCTTTCCGGCTAGATGTTCCAATTAAATAGCATTACTATTAATAATGTAGGAATAACTATTAAACCCCCAAGTAGTTTAGTCACTCCAAAGAATTTTCGCTACCCTAACACCGTTCTTCCGGTATTGATCTATTCCAAAAAAATCACCTGACCGATTTGGCCGTGAAAAAACTTTTACCCCTGATAATCATTGCCGTATGCGTCGGACTCACCGGATACTCTTCCGGCCCCGCAAGCTCCTCCGAACAGGGATTCACCGGTGCCCCCAGTGCGGGAGGCGGTAAGGAAGGCACCTGCGGGAATTGCCACCGCTCGGGAAGCTACGGTACGCCCCAACTTCAAGCTCGCTTCGACGGGATGGAGGACTTAACCTACCGACCGGGTCAAAAGTACACCGTTACGATTTCCGTCCGGCCGGAGATGGGCGAACCCAAGGGCTATGGCTTCCAGGCGCAGTTTCTTGACGGGAGCGATCCCATTTTACAGCCCGCCGGCATCCTCACCGAACCGGACGCGGCTACCCAGATAGCCACCACCGGAAGCGGCCGCACCTACGCCGAGCACAAAAAGCCGAACAGCGACAGCCTTTTTACCTTCAATTGGACCGCCCCGTCGGCAGGAACGGGGGCCGTCTCCCTCTACTTAACGGGCAACCTCACCAACTTGGCGGATGGATCGCAGGGCGATAACGGATCCCGCGATCCGCTGGTCGTTACCCTCACCGAAGGCGATGCAATTTCAACATCGACTACGCATCCCACGCATCCTTTCCTAGCCGAAGCCCCCTACCCCAACCCGGCCACCGACAAGGTGACCGTCCCACTGAACCCTTCGGCAGGCGGTCGCTTCCGCTTCGATTTAATCGGGCCGGACGGCAGGTTGCTGGAATCCAGGGCGAAAGATCTGCCCGCGGGACTACAGACCGTTACGGTCGATTTATTGTCGCGCGCGAGTGGGGTGTACCATTACCGCATTTCGGGTCCGTCGGCTTCCGAGACCGTCAGGCTCTACCGGAAGTAGTTATTGGAGGCCACCTTCCAGGTCTGCCTGTATATCCGCTACGGCTTCCAACCCTACACTCATACGCACCAACCCGTCGGTTATGCCGACCGCCGCGCGCTCGGCGGGGCTCAGTTTGCTATGGGTAGTCGTGGCGGGATGCGTAAGAATGGTACGGGTATCGCCGAGGTTGCTGCTGCGGGTGCATAACTGGGCCTGGTTCAGCAGCTGCCGGGCCGCGGCTTCCCCACCCTTAAGTTCGAAGGTGACGATACCTCCACCGGCCCGCATCTGCCGGCGCGCCAGCTCGTATTGGGGGTGACTGGGGAGGAACGGATAGTGTACCTTTTCTACGCCGGGCTGCTCCATAAGCCATTCGGCCATGGCGAGCGCTGACCGACAGTGGGCATCCATGCGTACCGTCAGCGTTTCCAGGCTCTTGGATATCACCCAGGCATTGAAGGGCGACATGGCGGGTCCGGTATGCCGGCAGAAGAAAATGACCTTCTCCATGATCTCGGCACACCCGAGCAAGAGACCGCCCAGTACCCTGCCCTGCCCGTCCATCCACTTGGTGGCCGAATGCGTGATCAGGTCCGCACCGTAGTCGGCCGGACGCTGCAGGTAGGGCGTGGCAAAGCAGTTGTCCACGATGAAGGTAAGTCCGTGTGCCCGGCAGAAGGCCCCCGCCTTTTCCAGATCGACCAATTGCAGGCCCGGATTGGAAGGTGTTTCGGTGACGAACAGGCGGGTACGATCGGTCACCGCCGCCGGCCAACTTTCGGGATCGTTCGGCTCGACGTAGGTAAAGGTGACACCCCATTTCGGGAGGATCTGCGAGAGAATCTGGTGGGTGCTGCCGAAGACGGCGCGCGTTGCCACGATGTGGTCGCCCTGCTCGACAAGCGCTCCTAGACTGGCGAATACGGCCGACATCCCCGAGGCGGTCGCGAAACCGGCCTCCGTGCCCTCCAGGCTGCACGCCTTGGCGATCAGTTCGTCTACGTTCGGGTTGTTGTACCGGCTGTAAATGATCCCTTCTCCCTGGCCGGCGAAAGTATCCGCCATGGCCTCGGCCGAAGGGAAAGTGAAGCTACTCGTCAGGAAAAGGGGGGTACTATGCTCCCGGTAACCCGTGGGAGACATTTGCTCCCGAATAGCCCGGGTAGATGGATGCTTCTCTTGCATCCGCAATAATACTACATCTTCCGGGTGGCAACCGTCATGTAAGTGTTTAAAGCCGTACCGGTAAGCTCATCCGCCGAAGGTTGCCCTTTCAACTTCAGGTCTACGGTGGTTTGATACTCGGTCGAATAGAACTCGATCATCAGCCCGTCGTCGGTTCGCTCCACCGAACTCAGGTCCACGCTGCTTCCATTTACATTGATGGTACCGTCCAGTTCGTCCCCGGAACCGGTCAGACTAAGTACGCCCTTGACCGTACCACCGGGCGTATCCATCACGGTGATGTCCCAGTCGCCCGCATAGGTGGTATTGCCCAGATCGGGTTCGACCATTTCCTCCGGGGGGGAGGTCGCCGTACGGGGAGTGGAGCAGGCAGCCGTAAGCAAACAGCAGAACAGGATGGGTAAGTAGCGCATGATTGGTTGGTTTGCCGGGGAAGATAGGGGCTCCGCCAGGATTCGCACCGATCAATTCTCCGAGGTCTCCTCTTCACCGAAGGCAACGTCCATGGCCGCGCAGATCTTGGAAACGGCTTCCTGTATGTCCAGATCCGTGTGCGCGCTGCTGACGAAGCCTACTTCGTAACCAGAGGGGCCTAGGTAAACGCCGGTCTGCAGCAACTCGTGGTGGATCATCTTGAAGTACCGCATATTGGCCGGATCGATTTGATCGGCCCGTTCGATGCGCTCAGTGCCGAAGGCCAGCCAGAAGATGCTCCCGACGTGGGGTACGTGCAGCGGATACCCCCGCTGCCGGGCGTAGCCCTCGATCTGCTCGGCCATGGCGGAGGTCCGTTCGGCCAAGCGGTCGTAGAAGCCCGGCTCCAGGCATAGTTCCAGGGCGGCCAGACCGGCGGCCATGGCTACGGGGTTGGCCGAAAGCGTGCCGGCCTGGTACACCGGCCCTACCGGCGCGATGTAGTCCATGATCTCTTTGCTGGCCGCGTAGGCGCCCACCGGAAATCCGCCGCCGATCACCTTACCGAAGGTGATGATATCGGGCTTGACGTCGTACAGCCCCGCCGCCCCTTCGAAGCCAACCCGGAAGCCGGAGATCACCTCGTCGAAGATCAGCAGTACGTCGTGCTTCCAGGCCTTGATGCGCAGGCATTCCAGCCAGGAGCGATCCTGGATGAGCAGGCCGTTGTTGGCGGGAATCGGTTCCACGATGATACAGGCGATCTCGCCGGCGTGCTCCGTCAGGGTCCGCTCAAGTAAGTCGCGGTCGCCCAGGGGCAGGACAAGCGTATCCCGGGCAACACTCTCGGTTACGCCGGCCGACGAACTCGTACCGAAGGTGGCCAGGCCGGAACCGGCCTTCACCAGCAGGTTGTCGACGTGGCCGTGGTAGCAGCCGTCGAATTTGATGATCTTGTTCCGCCCCGTCACCCCGCGGGCCAGACGTAGGGCCGACATCACCGCCTCCGTACCGGAACTGACGAAACGGATCCGCTCCACGTAGCGGTGATTATCCAGGATGAGCTTCCCCAGTTGGTTACCCATCCGGTTGGGGGTGCCGAAACTCGTTCCCTTGATCACGGTTTCGATCACCTTTTCGCGAATGTGGGCATTATCGTGGCCGTGGATGAGCGGCCCCCACGAACAGCAAAAATCGAGGAAGCGGTTCCCGTCCTCGTCGGTCATGTGGCTTCCGTGCCCTTCGCGGATGAACAGGGGCGGTCCGCTCACGCTGCGGAAGGCCCGCACCGGGGAATTTACGCCACCGGGAAAATACGATTGGGCTTCCTCGAAAAGGTCGGCGGAAGTCTGGCGGGGTATGCGCTGTTCGAAGGTCATAAGCTTGGGCTTGGATACTGGCCGCAATGTTAGCACTTCCGGTGGTGGCGGCCGTCTGCCCCAGGTAAAGATGGTAGGCAGCGCGGCAATTTGTCCGGAACTTGGACCGGGCGGTCGGGCGGCTTTGGGGAGTGGTCAACGCACTATTTCTTCCGGCCAACATCACCGCACAGGGTGTAGCCGGTGCGCATAAGCTATATTACGCCCGCACCGGTATATACCGGACTGACAGATCGAAGCAAAAGAATGCAAGGACTTTGGAGAAGGCTTACGACCGCCGTGATTTTCGTGGTTATCATGATCTCGGGCATGTACACCGGCCCCTACACCTTCAATCTCCTGTTTCTGGTCATTGCCGGAGGCTGCCTGTATGAGTTCTTCGGGATGACGCTGGACCGGCATACCCGCCGCGATCGCATCCGCAAGGCGTTCGGCGTGGCCGTCGGTTTGCTGCCCTTCTTCCTCATCAGTGCCTTTTCCCTGGGTTACGTCAGCGACCCGGCCTCCTTCATCCAGGTAGCGAGCCTCCTGTTTGCTCCCTTCATCTTTACCGTCTTTATCTACGAACTGTACAGCAACAGCCAGGACCCCTTCGTCAATATCGCGTACATCGTCCTCGGTCTATTCTATATCGGCATTCCCTTCGCCCTGGTGGATTTCATCGCCTTCGACGGAGATACCTTTTACTATCGCGTGGTCTTCGGCCTCCTTTTGCTGACCTGGGTCAACGATACCGGTGCCTACCTCGTGGGGAGCAAATTCGGCCGGACGCCCCTCTTCCCCCGCATCTCCCCCAATAAGACCTGGGAGGGAAGCATCGGCGGGGCCCTTACCTGTGTACTCTTCGGCTACGTGCTGCACCTCGTCTTCGACGAGATCAACCTGATTCAGTGGATCGTACTGGCCGTTATCGTAGCGATCTTCGGCGGACTGGGCGACCTTGTCGAAAGTATGCTGAAACGCAGCGTGGGTGTCAAGGACAGCGGCAACCTCCTTCCGGGCCACGGGGGGCTGCTCGATCGCTTCGACGCGTTCATCTTCGTCATCCCCTTCGCGGCGGCCTACATTCTGTATTTGCGCTAAGCCCTTTGTTTTTGCGGCGGAGCGCAGGTAGAAACCTTAGTCGAGAACGGCGTCCTGGCCGCGCCGACTGAACACGAGGTACAGGATGCCGCACAACAGCCAGGCCGGCAGCGTCACGAAACTCAGGAAGACGTCAAACTGCACGGAGATAAAGTAGAAGATGCCGAAGCTGATCGCCCACGCCCAGAAGACGGCCGGGTTGTAGCCACGACCCGTCCGGGCTTCGTAATCGGGCAATTCACCTGCGCTCGCCGCAAAAAAGTGCTGAAAGACAATCACCGCGCCGACGGGCGCCAGAATGAAGCCGTAAAGCGCGACGAAGTCCAACAATTTCATGGCGAAGGCGGGAAATAAACCGGCGGCCGTGGCAATGCCACCGGCCAGCACCACGCCAACGGCGGCGCTGGCGCGCTTGGCCGGCAGCAGGGTCTGAAAGGCCAGCCCCGCGCGGTAGATGGTGGGGTTAGCCGTCGTCCAGCCCGCCAGCACCACCGCGATGATGCCAAACCAGCCGATGGCGTTAAAGGCGAGGGGGCCCGGCGCTACCGTAGGTGCGTCACCGGCGTTGAGGACGGCCTGGGCTTCCGGCGTACGCAGGTAAACGGCGTAGAGCAGGGCCGCGGCGATCCAGGCCATGTAATGCCCTACGTACATCCCGGCTGCCGTCGTCCAGCCCGCGCTGGGCTTACGGGCGAAGCGGAACACCGATAGGTCCGACATGCCGATGTGCATGGCCGCGTTGGCGAACCACGACCAGATGGCGACGTGCCAGAAAGTGTACTTGATGTTGTTGCCGATGGGCTGGCTCCCCTCCCCCCAGATGTTCCAGAACTCGGAGAAACTACTCACTCCCAACTGATTGAGGGCGACGATGCCCGCGGCCAGGAAAGCCAGCACGATGACCGGCGACATGTAGTTGGCGGCCTTGGCTACGGTGTCGTATCCGCGGGCGGCGATCAGCGTGATGAAGGCCCCGATAACGAGAACAACGACCACGTAGGTTAGGCTGGTCGGCAGACTGTCCGTCAGCTGCGGCATCTCCATGTCCAGTGGCACCCCGACCGCGGTGGCCGATACGGTGATCATCGATCCTGCCAGGAAGCAAAAGAGGATGCCGTTCGCCACGTTGTAAAATTTGACCAGCTTGGGGCCGCACAACTTTTCGAGGTGGTAGTACAGCGTCAGGCGGTACTTGGTGGCGATCTCCGCCGTCAGGAACCGCCAACTGAGTACCGCCAGGAAGTTTCCCAGCAGCAGCCCGATGATCAGGTCGAAGGCACTGACGCCCGTGGTCAGGAACAGGGGGCCGATCACGAACTCCGTACCGGCCGCATGCTCGCCGGCGTACATACCTAAAAAGCTTTTCCACCCCTTCCAGTTGGAACGGGGTACGGGCTGACGCTCAAATTCACCGCCGGCGATCTCTTCGATGATTTCTTCCTGGGTTTCCTGTTGCAGCATAATCGGGGTTGGGGTTAATTTGGGTATTGGGGAAGGGAAAAGACTTAGGCGTCCGCCGCTTTAATAATGAAGGGTTGGTGCTTCTTCAGCCCGTAATTCTTCTTCAGGAATTTCGAGTTGAGCCCCTTGTCGGAAATGCAGATGGCGGCACCGAGGGCCGAGCCCAGACTGGAGTCCGTCGTGTGCAACTCCAGGTCCCGGAAGCGGTGGGAGATAAGCTCTAAAAAGACTTGGTTATCGCTAAAGCCCCCGTCGATGAAGAGCGTCCGTACGTCCGTCGTTCCGATGGCCGTCTGGATGCTACGCGTCTGCAGCTCCACCAATTCCACCAGCAGATGGTGGTAGGCGTACTCGTAGGAATCCGTCGGGATACGGGTTTGGGCGGGGTTCCCGGGATAGTCGAGCTCCACGAGATGGAACCAGGGCTCAAAGTCCGCCATGATGCCGGTGTAGGCATCGCAGTCGAAGGAAACATCGCGGTGGCGGCTCTCCTCCACCCCGAAGTGGCGGGCGAGTGCTTCCACCTGTAGCTTATATTCCTGACCGAGGAAAAGGCGTGCGGCCTTGACCGGTTTGCCGTCAATGCGCATGTAGTTGATGCAATCGCGGCGCATGTCTTCCTCGGTCAGTTGCCCCGATCCGAAGGGGTTGAGGGAAACGCTCCACGTGCCGGTCGATAGTAAGAGAAACGGATTCCGTTCGCTCCGGATATAGGGCAGCAGAGCGGCCGAACTGTCGTGAATGCCGACCCCGATCTTGATCCGCCGCCCGTTGTAGTTCATATTGATGCTGGTCTCCGTCGAGACGATCGGCGGCATGATCCGCTGCAGTTGCTCGGCGTAGACCCACTCGTGGTAATCTCCCTTCGCATAATCCCACAGCGCCGTATGGCAACCGATGCTGGTGTACTCGCTGATCGGGATGCCGGTGAAAACGTAGCTCAAAAACTGGGGCAGGTGCAGGCTGTACTTGATCCGGGAAAACACTTCCGGTTTGCGGTGCTTCAGCCAGTACAGCTGCATACCCGAATTCAGCATTCCGGAGGTGGAACTGCCTGTCCGGGCCGTAAATTCCGCTTCCGGGCCGTACTGCTCGTAGAATTGAGCGATCAGCTCGGGGTCGTACGGTTTGGTATAATTGTACAGGGGGCCGACGACCTCCCCGTCCGGGTCCAGGTGTACGAAGCTGGCTCCGTAGGAAGAGAAGTTGATCGCGTGGACGTCAAACTCCCGGGTTTCCAAAATCCGGTCGAATACGTCGCGCAGCCACGACTGCAGCGCGGGGAGGTCTTCGGTGGGGTAGCCATCTTCGTCTTCGGTCTCCTCGAAGCGGACGTACTCCCGGTATACCTCCCGGTAATCGTCGTCGAACAGGAAGAACTTCTTATTCGTACGGCCTATGTCGAAGACCGCTGTTACGCTTGGCTTATCCATCCTACAATCCGGTAGCTACGGTATGCTTACCGCGTTCCCGAATGAGTTCCTCGCGAACGCCGAGGCTACGGTAGGCCCGTAACGGATCCAGTGCTCCTCCCCTGCTCAGCCGTGCGCGTTGTACCAGCGGCCGCACGTCGGTCCGGTAAGCATCCTGCAGGATCTCCTGCGCGAGCACCACGTCGTGGTCACGCTGGGCCGCCGCGAGTTTATCCTGGTCGATCAGCAACGCCTTGGCATAGGCTTCCTGGATGGCTTCCAGCGACTGGATCAGATCCTCCAAGGGATCCTTGATGTTGTGGCTCGCATCGATCATCCAGGCCAGGTCGGGATTCTGCGGGTTATTCCGCATACCGTAGACCAGTTCGTTGAAGATCAAAAACAGGGCGTAGGGCTTGATGCTGCCCACCGTGAGGTCGTCATCGCCGTACTTGCTGTCGTTAAAGTGGAAGCCGCCCAGCTTGCCCTTCAGCATCAGGGTAGATACGATCTGCTCGATGTTACTGTTGGGCAGGTGGTGGCCCAGGTCGACCAGGGTAAAGGCCCGGTCACCGCAGGCATTGGCGAGCATGAAACTGGTCCCCCAGTCCTGGATCACGGTGCTGTAGAAATTCGGCTCGTAAGGCTTGTATTCGATGAAGAGCTTCCAGTCCTTCGGCATACCGGCGTAGATCTGCTTGAGGCTGTCCTCGGTCTGCAGCAGGCTTCGCTGAAAATTGCGTTGCCCCGGGAAGTTGGTGCCGTCGGCCAGCCATACGGTCAGGCTTTTCGAGCCCAGCTTAGCCCCGATGTCGATGACTTCCAGGTTGTGCTCGATGGCCTGCCGGCGGGACTTTTCCGCCGTGGCACTGAGTGAGCCGTGCTTGTAGCTGAACTCCGCATCTGGCTGGTCCTGAAAGGTATTCGAATTGATGGCGTCGAAGGTCAGACCATGTAGTTCCGCCCGCTCCCGCACGGCTGCATAATCGGTGGGCGTATCCCAGGGGATGTGCAGGGATATCGCACCGGCCGTCTGCGTGAGGGCGTGCAGGATACCGACGTCATCTATTTTCTGTTCCAGGTTGCCGGGCTCGCCGTGAAAGGAAAAGCGACCGAAGCGCGTCCCCCCGGCCCCGAGCGCCCAGCTGGGCACGGCTACCTGGAAAGCCGCCAGGTCGTCCACGATCCGATCCGTACCGATACCCTGCTCCGCCAGGCGGTCGGAAAGGTGGGTGAAGTTATGGTGGTGGCGATCCAGTTGACGCTGGTCGAGGGCCCGGATTTGATCTTTATTTAGTTGCATGGTCTTGTGTTGTGGTAGATACCAGGGGTGAAGGAGATAAGGGGTAAGGGGGATAAGGGATAAGGGGTAAAGGGAGGTGCACCTCCTTAGCCCCTTTACACCCTATCCCCTTTACCCCTTCCCTATACTAGCGCACGAAGGCGTTCGCCATTCCTCCATCCACGTTGAGGATGTTGCCGGTCGACTTGTCCAGCATGGTGAAGGCGAAGACGCCGTCGGCGATGTCTTCCGGACGGATGATGCGGTTGAGGAGGTTCCGCTTGGCGTAGTGGGCGGGTAATTCCTCGACCGTGATGCCGTAGGCCTTGGCGCGGCCTTCCGCCCAGTCGCCCTCCCAGATCTTACTGCCGATGATGACGCCGTCGGGGTTGACGGTATTCACACGGATGGCGTATTCGGCCAGCTCCGCGGCCAGGAGGCGGGCCATATGCTGTTGGGCGGCTTTGGCCGTGCCGTAGGCTACGTTGTTGGGGCCGGATACCAATCCGTTCTTGCTCGCGATGGGAATGATATCGCCACCGAGCCCCTGTGATTTCATGATGTTAGCTCCTGCCTTGGCGAGTTCAAACTGCCCCTTGACCAGTACGTTCTGGAGGATGTCCCAGTCCTTTGCAGTGGTCTCGTGGAGCGGCTTGGAGATGGCCAGTCCGGCGCTGTGTACGACGATGTCTACTCCGCCGAATTCCAGACAGGCTTTGTCGAAGGCATCGGTGATCGAAGCCGAGTCGGTCACGTCACAGACGGCGTAGGTCGCCTCGTCCTTGCCGTAGGTGGCCACGGCCTCCTGCAGCCGATCTTCCGCGATGTCGGTCAGTACGACTACGGCACCCTCCGCGGAGAGCTTGTCGGCGATGGCTTTGCCGATTCCGCCACCGGCACCGGTGACGACGGCGATCCTGCGGGAAAGCGGCTTCTCCTTGGGTTGGCGTTGCAACTTCGCTTCCTCGAGGAGCCAATATTCGATGTCGAAGGCTTCCTGGCGGGGTAAGGACGTATAGGACGTAATGGCCTCCGCCCCCCGCATTACGTTGATCGCGTTGACGTAGAACTCGCTCGCAACCCGGGCCGTCTGCTTGTTCTTGGCGAAGGTGAACATACCGACGCCGGGGTAGATGATGACCACCGGATTGGGGTCGCGCATGGCAGGGCTGTTCGACCGCTTGTGCTGTTCGTAATAGGCTTTGTACTGATCCCGGTATTCGGCGAAGGCCGGCTTCAATTTGTCGAGCAAGGCAACGGGGTCGGATACGTCCTGCTGGGTCTGCAGGTCCAGGACGAGCGGTTGGATTTTGGTCCGCAGGAAGTGGTCCGGACAGCTGGTTCCCATGGGGGCCAGCCGCTGTAAGTCATAGCTGTTGATGTAATGGAGCACGGTGTCGCTGTCGGTGAAGTGGCCGACCATCCGGTTCTCGGAGGAAGCCAGTCCGCGCAGTAGCGGCATCAGTTTGGCGGCCTTGGCCTTGCGCTCGTCGGGCTTGAGGGACTTCACTTTTTCGCCTCCGAAGACCTTACCCTGCTCCTTGACCTTTTTCTCGATGTATTCGGACGCCATCTCGATGACTTCCAGGCTGTTCATATAGCACTCGTAGGAGGTATCGCCCCAGGTGAACAGGCCATGGCTACCGAGCACGATGCCGCGAATTCCAGGGTTCTCGGCGAGCGCCTTTTCCAGCTGGAGACCCAGGTCGAAACCGGGCCGCTGCCAGGGCACCCAGGCCATGGTATCCCCCCAGATATCCCTGGTCACCTGTTCGCTGTTCTCGGCCGCGGCCACGGCGATGACGGCGTCCGGATGGAGGTGATCGATGTGCTTGAAGGGCAGCAGGCCGTGCAGGGGGGTGTCGATGGACGGGGCCCGGCTATCGAGATCGTAGATGGCGTGATTGAACAGGCCGACCATCCGGTCCTCGTCCTGGAGCCCGCCGTACACCTTCTTAAGGTCCCGCAGGCGACCGGTATACAGGCCAGCGATACCGGCGCGGTTCAGGGTGCCGATGTCTCCCCCGGACCCCTTGATCCACATGACCTCCACTTCCTCGTTGGTCAGGGGGTCCTTTTCAAGGGTTTTGCAACTGGTGTTTCCGCCACCGTAGTTCGTGATCCGCAGATCGGAGCCCAGGATATTGGAACGGTACAGGAATAGCGCTACCTGGTCGTCGCCGAGCTTTTCGGCCTTTTCCTCGTCCCAGAGGTAATCGACGTATTTGAATTTGGTGGTTGCGGTGCTCATGGTCTTGTTGCAGGTTTCTATGTTATGGGCTCCAAATTAGCCGGATAGGTTATTTACCCTATCCTGTACTGTCCGGGGTGGCATCCAATTATAAATATTCTGCGGAACTTGCCTGCCGCATTCGCTTGCCATACTTCGGAGACCTACTTACCTTGCCCGTCCCCGACGGACTCTTTACCTGCGCTCCGCCGCCCTTCTTAAACCCCTTATGGCAGTCACCTACATCACCATCGCGGAAGAGTCCCGGATCCCGAAGTACCAGCAGATCGTCGACGGGATCATCGACGGTATCGCCCGCGGGGAACTCGAGATAGAAGACAAGATCCCGTCGATAAACGCCCTTAGCGAAGCCTTCGACCTGTCGCGCGACACCGTCGAGAAGGCGTACAACATCCTGAAGGACCGCAACATCATCACCTCCGTAAAGGGAAAGGGCTTTTACGTCACCCGTACCAAACTGGTTTCCAAGGTCAACGTACTGTTCCTGATCAATAAGCTGAGTTCGTACAAGATGCGGATCTACAACAGCTTCGTGAACCGGGTAGCCGGGGTGGCGCATACGGATCTCCATGTCTACCACTGCGACGATTCGATCTTTCTCAATCTGCTCTCCCGCGATCTCAACAGCTACGATTACTTCGTCATCATGCCGCACTTCAAGACGGCGGATCTCCGTCACGCGAGCTTCACCGACGACGTACGACAGGCGATCGACAGGATCCCTAAGAACAAGCTGATCATCATGGATAATCAGTTGGAATTAGCCGGCGACTACGCCGAAGTATACCAGGACTTCCAAAACGATATTTACGAAGCCCTGAAGGAAGGGATCGATAAGATCCAGCGGTACCGAAAACTCATCCTGGTCTACCCTACCCGCTCGGTCTATCCATACCCCAAGCGGATCCTGCACGGATTTCGGCAATTCTGCGTGGAGTACAAACTCCCATTCGAGATCATTGACGAAATCTACGAGGACACGATCCTGCACCGGGGTGACCTCTTCATCGTCATCGTGGAATCGGACCTGGTCAACCTGGTGAAGCAAATCCGGGACAAGGAATTTGAATTGGGGGTAGACGTCGGGGTGATCAGCTATAATGAAACGCCGCTGAAAGACTTATTGGGCATAACCGTGGTCTCCACCGATTTTGATGCGATGGGCACCACGGCCGCCGACCTCATCCTCGACCGCAGGTTCGAAAAGGTCAAGAACCCTTTTCGCTACATCGAACGAGAATCGCTGTAGCGGCCGTAGGCGCAATTACTTACCTAAGCTGAACTTGACCGGGAGCTTGAATTCCGTCCGAACCGCCTCGCCCTCTTGCATACCGGGGTTCCACCGTGCGCCGGATGCATTCATCCCCTTGACGATACGCAGTACCTCGGCGCCCATACCGTATCCCGGGTCGCGGTAGATCGATGCCTGACTGATAGTGCCGTCTTTCTCAACCACGAAGCTTACTACGGCCATTCCCTCGGCCTCGGCCTCCCGGGCTTCCGCGGGGTATTTCACGTTATGATAAACGTAGGTGAGCATCGCGTTATCCGCGCAGGCCTTGTAGTCGTCGCCCTCGGGGCAGTCCGCCTTGAAAGTAGGCATTTGCTCGACTTCCTCGTAAACGCCCTGCTCGTTCGGCTGGGGCGATTCGCCTTCGCTCTGGGCGTGCACGGCGATGGGGAGACTGAGGAGAAATAGGTAGATGAAATGTCGCATAGTCCGTGTTTTGATAGAACGATGCCATTCGTATACATTTTGGCGTGCGGCTTGGTAGAAAAAGCTACCGATCACCGGCTTCGCTACCGTGCCCGGTATCGGGATATATTTACTTTACGCCAAATCCCGACCATGATGACTCGCAAGGCCTTCAAAATGACCGTTTACGCCGATCGCATCGACGAATACAAGAAGCGGCACGATCCGATCTGGCCCGAACTGGCGGAAACCCTGAAGCGCCACGGCGTCAGTAATTACGCCATCTTCCTGGACGCCACCACGAATACGCTGTTCGGTTACGCGGAGATCGCATCGGAGGAGCAGTGGACCGCGATTGCCGAAACGGAGATCTGCCAGCGGTGGTGGACCTCGATGAAGGAACTGATGGAGACCAACCCCGATGACAGTCCGGTGAGCGTAGACTTAGAGCAAGTGTTCCATTTAGACTAGCGGCCGGCACCTACCCTCCGGGGGTACGATTCAGCCACCGACCATCCTCCCCGAGGCAGAGTTCGTCGCGGTCGGAACGCCAGTCGAGGTACCGCGCGATCACCTCGGTCTCGGCGGAAAGGAGCTTGAGGAGGTTGCGCAGTCGCCGTTCTTCGATATCGAGGAGAAGTTGCGGGTCGACGCCCGCGCGTGCAGATGCCGCGCCGGCGAGGCGGGCCAAGTCCTGGTCCTCCGATTCGAAGGCCCGTCGGAGCTGCTGATAGAAATCGATGGCCGTGAGCAGTTCGCGGCGGGAGGCGGCCCGGCGGGCGCTTTGCATTTGATCCTCGAGGGTTCCGTTGGCCTCGATCCACTCCCGTTCGAGTTCGAGGCTTCGCACCTTCAGCTGGCGGTCGCCGGAGTTCTCCAGGCGAAAAGCCAGGCCTACGTGAAAACGCTGATCGAGCTCATCGTTCGGATTGCCGCGGTAGCGGAACTGCACGAAATCCAGAATACCCCGCTCCTCGGCCTGCTCCAGTGCGATTTCCCGGTCGATAAGCGCCAATTCGTAATCGCGTTCCGCTTGGGCATACACGGGTGTCCGGGGGGAGACGAGCAAGGAAGTAATTTGCTCCGCCGTGGGCATTTCCGCAAAGGTTAGGCTGTCGCCGACGAGCCCGTATACTTGTCGGAGCCCTTCGTCTTCGGCGGTACCCTCCTGGCGGCGCAGGGTTAGGTCCGTCCGCGCCGTGCGCAGGTCGAACAGTTCGTCGTAGTCCAGCCGGAGCCGACCGATGTCCAGGTCGTAAAGGCGGCCGCGGTCGTCGAGCACGCGTTGCAGGGAGTCCAGAATCTTTCGATGGCGATCCTCGTGATAGAGTCGCAACCACGCATGGTACAGATCCTCGACAAGCTCGCAGCGGGCCTCGCTTTGCTCCAGATCCGGGGCCTCCCGCAGGGTACGGAAGAGGTCACGCTGGGCGCGGGCCAGCCCGGGGGCGGCAAACTGCAGGCGTGCGGTGTACTCCTGCCGAGCCGGATCAAAACGGTCTGTCTCCGTACGCAAATCGTAGGCCGTGATCAGGGGCGTTCGCAGGGGGCGCGTGTCCATCCGGCCCGGCACGTCATCCGGTGGCAGCGTTTGTGCAAAAAAGACTTGTACGTCGACCGTCTGCGCGGACAGCATGCCGGTACAGACAAGAAAAACCGGTAGAAAAAGGCAGAGCATCCTCATCGCTTCGCTGCCTTCCCGAGGTAGCGCAGTCCTACTTTCTCCTTTTGTAGAAAACGGTTGTCTACCGGTATGGCGACGGTCACCTCCCGCCCGTAACTCTTTACCTCCGGGAAGCGGCGGAGTCGTTCCGGAATTTCCACGATGCGGCTGCCCAGACCGATTACCTTGCCTTCGTAATAGAGCGATTCATCCTGCAGGCTTATCGCGCGGAAGCGATCGCCGTTGTTGACCGTCACGGCCTGATCCTCGTGCACATAGCCCTTGACCAATTCGCTATGTGGCTCGTAAAAGGTGACCAGGGTGGCGAAGGCTGATTTGAATTCCCCCTCCCGGCAGTTCAGCCCGCCAATGTAGCCCCGTGCGGGAGCGGTCAGTACGATCTCCTGTTCCAGATTGGCCCGCTCGTATTCCGCCTCGGCCTCGATACGCCGGATGCGCTCGCGGTAGGGCGCTTGGCCGTAACGCAGTTCGCTGCGGATTGCCCCGACCCGCTGGACGTAACCGGCTGTAATTCGCTCGCGCTCGTTGTGCAGGCTGTTCCTCCGGTCGATAAGCGGCTGGTAATCGCCTTCCGCCAGGGTTATGCTGGTCAGCTGGCCGGCGGCGGTACGCCGATAGTCGATCTCGGATTCCACCTCCGCCAATTGCTCGTCGATCTTGGCCAGTTCGGCGGTTTCCTCCGTTTTCATTCGGTGGAGTGCCTGCTCGCGCTGATCCCGCCAGGCCGCCTCTTCGGCCTGTAGTTCATCGATCCGGTAGGGTTGGTCGGCAAGGCCGGCCTCGGGATTACGGCGTACCAACCGCAGCAAAGCCTGACCGCTGTCGACCGGCTCTCCCGCCCGGACAAGGATCTCCGTAACCTCCACGGGGTAGTTGTAATTGACCTCCGTTTCGATACTTTCCGCGAAGCCGTACATGGATAATCCTCCGCCGGGGGGATCACTGAGGAGCAAGTACAGTCCGGCGCCGGCAATCAATACCATTAGGTAAAATAAATTGAACTTCGAACGACTCATAGACGGCCGGTTTCGTGGCGCAGGCGCAACCGCACCTCCCTCACGCCGTGCAGTCCGCGTAATCTATCGGCCAATTCTTCACCCCGGTGGTCATCGCGTAGCCGCAGCGCGTAGTTCAGCTGCCGCTGCGGGGGCTCGCTGTCGAGGTGACGTGCCTGCTCCAGCCGGTGAAAGGCGCAGTACTGGCCGAGCTGCTCCTCAATGACGGATGCGTTATCCGCTGGTTGCAAGCTGCGTACACGCAGATCTCCCACTAGATTGCCCTGCCGACTGAGGGGCGAAAACCGAAGGATGATGGCGGCCAGGCAAAAAATGAGCGTTCCGGTTAGCGCCACGGTGAAGCCGAGTACTCCAGCGGCAATCCCCACTCCGAGGGAGGCGAAAATGAAGGTGATGTTGCGGGGGTCCTCCATCGCCGTGCGAAATCGAATGATGCTCAGCGCACCTAGTATGCCCAGGCCCCGCGCTACGCTGTCGCCGATCGCCTGCATGATCAGCGCCGCCACCATACCGATCAGTACGATGCTCTGGATGAAGTGCGCGCGCCGGTACAGCCCCACCGTGGTGATCTGGTAGGTTATGGCGATCAGGGACGACAGAAAAAACGAGAATAAGGTCGCTACCAGTATTCCGTAGAAACTGGGCGTGTCGGGGTCGTAGGTAAGCAGGTCGAAATCGAACATCGGTCGGTAAAGATAGACACTCCTGCGGCGAGGCGGTACGCCACATCCGGACGGCTACCCCAATAGACGTAAATCGCACATCAAAAGGTTGGCCCCTCCCTCCCCCGAACGATTCTTTCGCGCCCGGCGATACCACGACAGCCCTCCGGACCGGACGGTATAGGTCTCCAAAACGGCGTTATTCGGAATGGTCCAAAAGACAATTCCAATACTCCCGGGACAATCGTCCAATCGCGCGGGGACAATCGTATGATAATTATCCTCACCGCCTTTAAACGCCCGATTATGGGTAGCATTAGATCATTATTTCCCTAAATGGGCGACGAAAAAATTTACGGTCGCCCTGCCGGCACCGTTCATAGTCTACTCAATTCCGATCATGCAAGTACGCGTTAACCCGAACAGGCTCCGTTGCGGCGGTACCTTCCTCATTTTGTTCTTTCTGAATCCCCTCATCGCATTCGCCACTCCTTTCTTTGCGGAGGTCTCGGGAACCGTTACCGGCCCGGATAACGAGCCCCTGATCGGGGTTACGGTACGGCTGGCGGGCACCACCACCGGCACCGTAACCGACCTCGAGGGGCAATATGCCATCAACAGTCCCGTACCCGCTAGCGATACCCTGCTATTCTCGTATACCGGCTTTGCAACGCAGGCCATTGCGGTCAATGGCCGAACCGTTATCGATGTTATTATGCAGACCGATGCCCAGACGCTCGATCAGGTCGTGGTGGTGGGTTACGGAACGGTTAAGAAAAGCGACCTCACCGGGGCGGTTTCCTCCATCAAATCCGAGGAGATCACCGCCTATCCGACCGCCGGTGCCGAGCAAGCCCTGCAGGGCCGAGCCGCCGGCGTGCAGATCTCGGCGAATAACGGTGCCCCCGGTGCCGGTTACCGGGTGCGCATCCGGGGCGGTACGTCCATCAATGCCAGCAGCGACCCCATCTTTGTAGTAGACGGATTCGTGGGCGCCAGCCTGCCGCCCCCGGAAGATATCGCGAGCATCGAAGTGCTAAAGGATGCCTCGGCGACGGCCATATACGGCTCGCGCGGCGCCAATGGCGTAGTGATGGTGACCACCAAGCGTGGCACGGCCGGCCGGACCCGCATCGAACTGAACGCCAGCCACAGCCTGCAGAACGAGGTCGACCGGCTGGACCTACTCAATGCCGACCAGTTCGCGGCCTACCAACTGGAAGTGAACCCCAGCTTCGAGCAACAGAACGGCAACACCGATTGGCAGGACCTGATTTTCCAACAGGGTTCCGTACAGAACTACCAGCTCGGCATCCGGGGCGGTTCCGAAGACGTCCGCTACTACCTCTCCGGTACCTACTTCCAGCAGGAAGGGATCATCGTCAATTCGGACTACGAGCGGTTCTCCGTGACCAGCAACATCGACATTTCCGCATCGGATCGGCTGGATATCGGTCTCAACCTGCTGGCCAAGCGGGAAAACTCGAACAGCGTGGCGACCCAGGAAACCGGAAGTGTGGTCGGCGTCGCCTACCGTTTCGAGCCCGACGTGGGCGTGCGGGACGAGACCGGACGCTACACCCAGGCGCGCATCAGCGATCGCTACATCAATGCGGTGGCCCTGGCTAACGAACCCATAGATCAAAACAATGTCGACCAGTTTAGGGGAAGCGTTTACGGAAACTACCAGATACTGCCCGGTCTAAGCCTGCGATCAACCTTCAATGCCTCCACCAATAACGGACGAAGCGGGTTTTTCTCCCCCCGCACCCTCAACCCGGATGCGGGCATCAACGGAACCGGCAATGTGCGCAACGGACGCAATATGTCCTTACTCACCGAGACATATATGACCTACACCCGTGACTTTACCGCTTCCAGCCTGACCGTGCTGGCGGGCTACTCCTTTCAGCGGGAAACGAGTGAATTCTTTGCGGCCGGTAACCGGAACTTCGTGACCGATGCGGGCTACTTCTTTAATCTGGGCGGCGGGTCGGAACCCTCGATTCCCAACTCCGGACGCTCGGAATCGGATATCTCCTCCTACATCGGGCGTATCAACTACTCCCTGAACGATAAGTACCTCTTCACCCTGACCGGCCGCTACGATGGCACCTCCGTATTCAGTGACGGCAACAAATGGGCGGTCTTCCCTTCGGGAGCCGTCGCCTGGAATATGGCGCGGGAAGACTTCATGTCGGACAGTGACCTCTTCAGCACCTTCAAGTGGCGGGCCAGCTACGGACTTACCGGTAACCGGGCCATCGGGCCCTACAGTACGCTGGCACGCTTCAGTGATGTCTTCGTCGTGCAGAACGGTCAGATCGTCAACGCCGTATCCCCTACCTCGGTAGCCAATAACGACCTCACCTGGGAGACCACCAGCCAGCTGGATATCGGCGTTGATGTCGGCCTCTTCCAGGGGCGGCTGAACCTCACCGCGGACTACTATAGCATGGAAACCTACGACCTGCTGTTCGCCCTGCCACTGCCGGAATACAGTGGATACAGCACGCTACTGTCCAACATCGGCCGGGTGGGTAACAAGGGGTTCGAGCTATCCATCGATACCCGAAACCTGGTCGGTGATTTTCAGTGGAATACCAACCTGAACTTCTCCCGGAACCGGAACGAGATCCTGGAGCTTCCCGACGAAAACGACATCTTCTACGGTTCCGGCCCCGGCCACATCGTCGGATTGGGCAGTACCCAGATCCTTCGCGTCGGCGACCCGGTGGGTGTTTTCTTCGGATTCGACTACATCGGGGTGTACCAGAATGAGGGAGAAATTCTTCCCGGCGGCAGCTTCGACCAACAGTTGGGCGGGGAACGCTTCCGGGATGTGAGCGGAGACGGCACCCTGGATTCGGACGATCGCGTGGTGATCGGCAATCCCCAGCCAGACTTCATTTTCGGCATCACCAACGAATTCTACTACCGCAATTTCGACCTGAACGTCTTCGTGCAGGGAAGCCAGGGCAACGACATCTACAGCTATACGCTGCTGGAACTGGACCTCCTGGCGGGGCTGAATAATGCCACGACCGATGCCCTGAACCGTTGGACGCCCACCAACACCAATACCAACGTACCGGCGGCGCAGTCCGGCCGCAGTCGCCGCTCCTCCAGCCGCTTCGTCTACGACGGCAGCTACGTCCGGCTGAAAAACATCGCCCTCGGCTATACCCTACCGGCCGCCGCGCTGGACCGCCTCGGATTTTCCCGGCTGCGGGTATACGTCAGCGCGCAAAACATCCTCACCCTGACCAATTATCCCGGTTACGACCCGGAGGTGAACTACCGCAGCGGCGGCGGTTCCTCGGGCAATCAAAACGTCGGGCTGGACTACGCCAGTTACCCGAACGTCAAGGGGGTCACCATCGGTCTGAATCTCGGCTTCTAGACAGGCCGCCTAAAAAAAACAACCATGAAACATATATATATCTTCTTGCTGTTTGCCGTAGTCGCCACGGTACCATCCTGCTCCAACCTGGAGGAGGACCCCATCGGGCTGCTGGCGCCGGAAAGCTTTTTCCGCACGCCGACCGACGTAGAGACCGCCACCCTGGGAGCTTACGCCTGGTTGGCAAACGAAAGCCTTTACGGACGAAGACTTACCCTCACCCTCCAGCTACGTGGTGACATGTGCGACATCGGCGACCGCAACACCCCCGGCCGCCGGCAGAACGTGAACGATTTTGAAATGGGCCCCGACAATGGCATGACGGTCGAGATCTGGCCCACCTTTTACCAGCTCATCGGCACGACCAACGCCGTGATCGAAGGAGCGCAGCAACTACCCGACGGTCCCGACGCCGCGGCCGCCTACGTGGCCGAGGCACGCTTCCTCCGCGCCTTCTCTTACTATCACCTCGTGCGCCTGTTCGGTGAAATCCCGTACATCGATTTTTTCATCACCGACCCCGCCTCCGTGGGAAGCATTGAGAAAACATCGGTCGACGTGGTGTACGAGAATATCATCGCTGACCTCCAGGCCGCCAAGGCCGGTCTGCCGGATGCACAGCCCGGCGGCGTGCGCAGCCGCCCGACCCGGGGCACCGCCGCATCTTACCTCGCCTCCGTGTACCTGACGCGCGGCAACTGGCAGGAGGCCTACAACGAGGCCAAGTTCGTCATCGACAATCGCGACGCTTTCGGGTACCGTCTGATGGAAGACTACGCGGATCTGTATAAAGCGCGTACGGCCGACGGTCTGGCCGAGCACATTTTCGCCGTTGATTTTCTCAATAACCAAAGCGGACCCAGCGGGCAGAACGTAGACTTCCTGGGCCCCGTGACCGGCATTCGCGCCGTTACCACCCCCGACGCCCCGAACGGCGGATGGAGCGTGAGTGTGCCGTCACTCAAAGTATACACCACGTGGGACGATCGCGACTACCGGAAGGAGGTTAGCTTTATCGATTCCGCCATGGTCGACGGGGTATGGTCGGGCTACGAAGCATTCGCCCCGAACCACAATTCCCCCCGTCCGCACATGTCTAAGTTCTTCGAGTTCTGCGGCGACAACCGGGGCGACTGCGGTGTTTCCGATAATAACTACGTAGCCTTCCGCTACGCCGAGGTGCTGCTCATTGCCGCCGAGGCAGGGCTGGAAGCCGGTATCGCGGAATCCGAAGTTCTCGGCTACCTGAACGAGGTCCGCGAGCGTGCCCGTTTCGGATCCGACTTCCCCATGGACGTAGCGCCCGGAATGGCCAAAGACGACTTGATCGACCTCATCCTGGACGATCGCCGGTTAGAGCTTTCCTTCGAATTCAAGCGCTGGTACGACATCAAGCGTCGCCAGCTCGGTACGGAGGTCTTCACCGGTGACGACAGCCTCGAGCCGCATCCCAATTTCGATCCCAACCGGGATTACCTGATGCCCATCCCCCAGGACGAACTGGACCGGAATGCGAATCTAGGGCCGCAAAATCCTGGCTATTAAGTCTTAAAACAGTATGTTTCAACAGGGCTCCGAACCGAAGTTCGGGGCCCTTTTTTCATCTTCTCATGGCGACGGAGCGCAGGTGAAGTATCTTTTCCCAAAATCGAGCTATGCGGATGTATCCGATTTTTCTGTTAGTCTTGGTCGTTGCCTATTCGGGTGCGGGGCAGACTGCGCACACCCGAGACTATGTTTCGAGGGTCGATCCCCTGATAGATACCCACAAGTCGCGGTGGTTCTACTTCAGTTCCGCCAGCCGCCCCTTCGGCATGGTGAACCTCAGCCCCGATACGCAACTCCGCGGCAGCTGGGAGAGCGGCTACATCTACGACAGCACCTCGGTTAAGGGCTTCAGCCACATCCATGGGTGGCAGATATCCGGCATACCCGTCATGCCGGCCACCGGGGCGATGCAGGGGCACCTCGGACCGGACGCTTACCAATCCGGCTTCGATCACGAAACGGAAGAGGTATACCCCGGATACCACAAACTCATGCTCGACCGCTATGGCATCACCGCCGAACTGACGAGCACCGTCCGGGTGGGCATGCACCGCTACACCTTTACCGACGACGGCAAGGCGCGCTACCTCTATTTCGACACGGGCACCTTCCTGGCGCACGATTCTACCCTGTACTCCGAGGTGCGGCAAGTTTCCGACGATGAAATTGAAGGGTTCGCGGTGATGGGCCCCACGAACCGCCGTCCAAAACCCTTTACCGTGTACTTCGTCGCGCGGACGGATCGTCCCGTGCAGTCTTTCGGCGGGTGGATTCGGGGCCGACCCATCACCCGCCGCGTTAGCTCGGTGGCTGGCAAGGATGCCGGGGCGTATCTACGCTTCGCCGACTCGACCTCCTCCCTGCAACTCAAAGTCGCCCTTTCCTACACCTCGGTCGGCAATGCCCGCCACAACCTGGTGAGCGAGCTCGACCACTGGGACTTCGACCGCACGGTCGCGGACAGCCGCGCGGAATGGAATTGGGAGATGGGCAAAATTGATGCAATCGGCGGGACGGAACAACGGCAGGTCAAATTCTATACCGACCTGTGGCATAGCCTCCTCGGCCGGCGAATCGTAAGTGATTTTGCAGGTTGGTATACGGACAATACGGGTGACGACCCCGTAGTGCGCCGCATGCCACTCGACGCATCCGGCCGGCCGCTGTTCCCGCACTATAATTTCGATGCCTGGTGGGGCAGCCACTGGTCGCTGAACCCGCTGTGGGCCCTCGCCTACCCCGAACGGATGGATGGGTTCGCGGCCACGATGCAGGCGATGTACGAGAACGGCGGCATGATCCCCCGCGGCCCTTCGGGTGGGAACTACACCTTCGTGATGATTGGCGATCCGGCGGCCTCCTTCATTGCCACGGCCATCAACCACGGCATTGACCGGGGCTTCGACCCGGAAATGGTGTACGCCGGCCTGCGCAAAAATGCCTTTCCCGGCGGTATCCGCGACAAGGCCGGCTACGAACACAACACCCGGCTGGGCGGCGGCATGGCCTACTACGTCGATCGTGGCTACGTTCCGGAGGGCCTGCCCGGGAAAGGATACCACAAAGATGGCGCGTCGATGACCCTCGAGTACGCCTATCAGGATTGGTGCCTCGCCCAGATCGCACACAAGCTGGGAAAGAATGCCGACTACGATCTCTTCACCAAGCGGTCGACAAACTACCGCCACCTATGGGACCCCGGTACCGGCTGGATGCGTCCCCGGGAACTGGACGGCAGCTGGATGAATGACTTCGCCCCGGTGGCCGAAGCGGATCAATTTAGCGCCCGTGGCTTCTGTGAGGCCAACTCCGCCATTTACAGCTTTTACGTTCCCCACGATATTCCCGCCCTCACTGCCTTATTCGGGGGACGGGACTCGCTGGTGCAGCGCCTCAATGAAAGCTTCGAGAAGCAAAGCCGGAACTGGCAGGGGACGAACGACAAGAATCACGCGGTCAACTGGGTAGACTATGCCAACCAGCCGAGCACCGGTATGGCCCACCTGTTCAATAAAGCGGGCGCGCCCTGGCTGAGTCAAAAGTGGGTGCGGGCGGTAAAGGACCGCTACGCCGACACCGACCCCTACGGCGGCTACCACGGTGATGAGGACCAGGGGCAAATGGGCGCGCTGGGCGTACTGATGGCAATGGGGCTATTTAGTGTGGACGGGGCGGCCAGTACGGAACCCAGCTACGAGATCACCACGCCGGTGTTTAAGGAACTGACGATCCGGCTTGACCCCGCTTACTATCCGGGAGGGAGTTTCTCCATCCGCACCACGGAAGATCCGGAACGGAAACCTTACATCCAGTCGGCGAAACTGAACGGAGCGACGTGGGATAAGGTATCTCTGCCCTTCGATACGATACGCGCTGGTGGCGTACTGGAAATATCCGTGGGAGCAGAACCCAATAAAGCCGGGGGACTGAATCAGCAGTAAGGTCGGGAAACGAACAAGTGGCGCTCGGGAAGTACTTCTTACAGTACACACAATGACCGGAACATTCGGTCGTCCGTATGCACTATCTTGCTTTCCTCCTCCTATTCTTCACCAGTTGCCATACTCCTATGCAATCCGATACCACCCACCTTTACGATTTCACCCAGCATGCCTCCAGTGATTGGGAGGTAGAGGACGACACCGTAATGGGTGGCGAGTCTTCGGGCAACTTCACCGTAACCGAGGATGGTCACGGCCGTTTCTACGGTCACGTTTCCCTGGCCAACGACGGTGGATTTTCGTCCATTCAGGCAAATATGGAAAAGGGGACCGATGTCGGCAAGGCGAAAGCTTTCTCGATCCGCCTGAAGGGCGACGGCAAGCGGTACACCCTACGCGTTCAATCCAAACCCGACCAGAACTACCTACACGAAGCATCCTTTCCCACCTCCGGCAAGTGGGAGACCGTAACCGTCCCATTCGAGACCATGGAAGCTATGCACCACGGGGAGCCGGTGGACGTCGCCGAATTCTCTGGCGGTCCGGTGCATAAACTGCAATTTATGATTGGGAACCGTAAGGAGCAGGACTTCGAAGTATTGATCGACTGGATCGGAACCGTAGCGAACTAATTCAATTGAAGTCCGGCGTACTAAAAGTCTTCCAGCCGTATATCGAAGACCATGTCCGAGTTAGCCGGAATGATGCACTGCTGATTTCTGGGGTCACGCAAGGGCTGGTCACCGTAGGCGAGTTCGAATGGGATGAGCAACCTGATTTCGCCGCCCTTTCCAATCAGCGGAACGCCCAGTTGCCAACCTTCAATGACATCAGTTAGCTGAAATTGGGCCGGGCCGTTCGCGGTGGTCGTTTGATCGAAAATGACGCCATTGGTGAACGCGCCGCGATAGTGGGCAACCACCGTATCGGATAGCACGGGTTTATCCATGGAACCGGAGTCCGAGATGAAGTAGTATAAACCGGTGCTGTTCAGTTCGGAGTAAGCAATCGAATCGCTATCTATGAACTCCTCAAGGGAGATGGTTTCACTGATGCAGGGGTCTACCGGGAAGTCGTCATCTTCGCCACAACTCGCGAGGAAGAGGAAGACCGGAAATAGAAGGGTTATAAGGCCTAGGTTTTTCATAGGTAGTTATATTGGGGGGCGCAAAGCTACCGCTTTTCCCGGTTCCTGGCTTACATCCCGGAGAACGATTGCGGAGAGACTGACGCAGTGCCGCCCTCGTCTCACCCCGCCATGTACTCCCAGGCGGTTTGGTAAGTGCCCTGCCGCTCGACGTAATCCAGGAAGCCCCCGAAGAAGGGATCGTTGCCGATGGTGGCACTGTCGCCGATGACGACCAACTGTAATTTAGCCCGGGTAAGGGCTACGTTCATCCGGCGGTAATCGGAGAGAAAACCGATCTCGGCCCGGGTATTGCTCCGCACCAGGGAGAGGTACACAACCGCTCGCTCCCTGCCTTGGAAGCCATCGATGGTATTCACGGAAATGTTG
This sequence comes from Lewinella sp. IMCC34191, assembly GCF_003390935.1. Taxonomy (GTDB): domain Bacteria; phylum Bacteroidota; class Bacteroidia; order Chitinophagales; family Saprospiraceae; genus Neolewinella. The sequence goes on from NZ_QNQZ01000003.1 coordinate 38,619, forward strand.
AGGCCGGCCAGCGCGGCTACCCCTTCGATACGGTCTTCGGCCCGCACGACCTGTTCCCGGTACGGACTGATAACGGCAATGCGCGGTAGCGGATACTCCGGCGGTATACTCCCCTGCAGCAATAGCAGGTGCTCGATGATGAGGTCCAGTTCGCCGTCGTTGTAGCGACTTTTGAATTGCGGGTGTAGTTTTTCCTCAAAGCCCGTACCGGCCGTGTCGATGAAGACGACGCTTTCCGAGAGGCTTACGCCGGGCAGGGTGCGATCCGCTATCCCCGGCCCTGCGCGCAACTGCCCGTCGTAGAAGTACTCGTTACTAAAGCCCATTATGCGCTCGTTCATCCGGTACTGCACCTTCAGCAAGGCGTTGCGGCCGTGCAGCGCCAGGGATTTCTCCAGCAGCGTGACGCCAAATCCGCCCCGCTCGGCTTCCTTGCTCTTGACCGTCGGCGGCAGTTGAAAAGGATCGCCCGCCAGAACCACCCGGTTCGATTTGGCGATCGGAATCCAGGTAGCCGGCTCCAGGGCCTGGGCGGCCTCGTCGATAATGCAGGTCTTGAACTCCCGGTCGCCCAACACCGAACTGGCGGCACCCACCAGGGTACAGACGATCACCTGCGCCGAATCCAGTACGTGATCCAGTAAATGATCCTCCAGTTGCCGTGCCCAGCCGCTCAGGCGGCCCGCTTCCGCGAAGGTCATGCCCTTGTCGCGCCCCCCGCGCATGCGCTTGGCCTTGCGCCGAAGTTCGCTCGCCTCGTGGCGCAATTTCTTCACCTGCTTGGTATCGGGGTGCTCGGCCGTTTGTACTTCCAGGGTGTGCTGCATCACGTCGTCCTCCACCCGGCTGATGTTACCGGTTCGGACCACGCGGATGCCCCGTGCTGCTAGCCGTAGCGTTACCAGGTCGGCCGCGCTGTTGCTGGGGGCACAGAAGAGGACGGTGGATTCGGTCTCCACCAACTTACCCACCGCGGCCACCAGGGTGGTCGTCTTGCCGGTCCCGGGAGGGCCGTGAATGAGGCTCAAATGCTCCGTGCTCAAAATTTCCCGCACGGCCTCCCGCTGGCTGTCATTGAGCTCCGTCAGGTCATTCACCCGTTCGTCGGCAACCGGCCTGAAGCCGGCGGGTCGTACACCCATGATGACGTCCCGTAGTTCCGCCGTTCGGTTCCCCCGCGCCCCGGCGACCCGTTCCATGGCTTTATCCATCTCCACGTACGTCCGCTCGTCGAACATCAGGTCCACCCCCACTCCGCCCCGCTGTAGCCAGGAGGGGGCTTCGTCCCCGCCCAGGATGATCTTCATCCGGTTTTTTTTGACGTACTGGATAACGCCGCTGCGCTGCGGGGAGCGCGCGTCCGCCTGGGTGGTAAAGAGGTTCACCGACGTGCCCGCGCGAAACTGGTGGGCCTCCTCCCCTTCCCGGGTCACGATGACGTAGGGGCGCTCCCCGATTCCGTAATCGGACTCAATTACCTGGAGGGGATACCAGCTGTAGCCCTTCTCCACCCGCTGTACCAGTGGCATAGCCTGAATGACTTCCAGGTGTAATCGTCGTTCCTCCTGCCGCTCCAGGTCTATCAGCTCCCGTAACCGGCTAATTTCCGCTTGTTGTTTGTCCGTCATGCCAGCCGCAAGTTAGCCATGCGCTGCCCTTAAGCCGTCCGGATCCGGCGAAGACGCTGTTTTTGACGGTTAGCCGCGCATTTGGTTGGCTTCCGACCAATCGCATATGAGCGTATCCGCCTAAACATCGTAGCGGTCCGCATCCCGCGCACCGATATAAAAGCATGGAGTGGAGTAAGTAAATGAAATTTTGACGGCGGCAACCGTCAAGTCGTCCGTACGCCGAAGAAAAAATGTCAAATTTTCACTTCCCCATCATTCTGCACGGTATTTGATTGCCTTCAGGGGACAATTCATCGTTCACTTAAATCTCTGAGTCATGCGTAGCACTAGCATTCTTCCCGCCGTCTCCAGGTTTTTGGATGACGACTGGAATCAACTTTTTGACTGGCGGAACCGCAATTTTTCATCCACTACCACCACCCTGCCCGCCGTGAATGTGCGGGAGACGGGCGATGAGTTCGTGGTAGAGATGGCGGCTCCCGGTATGAAGAAGGAAGATTTTGAAATCGAATTGCACAACAACGTACTAACCATCCGGAGCGAACGCCAGCACACGGAGCTGCAGCCAGCGGGTGACGATCGCTATTCCCGCCGGGAATTCAGTTACCAGTCTTTCCAGCGCAGTTTCAACCTGAATAATCAGGTGGTGGATGACGCTCAGATCAACGCCACCTATCAGGACGGCATCCTCCGGCTCACCCTGCCCAAGCGGGAGGAGGCCCGGGAAAAGCCAGCCCGTCAGATCCAGGTCGCGTAAGCGCCCACCAATCCTTAATCTTCAATAGGGTTTAGTCCATAGGGGCTAAACCCTACTTTTTTGGTTATATCCGACAATTATCGAATGCCGCCACACCATTTCGGGATAAAGGGAACATGCGCCCTCAGGTTGTGTTAAAATTACACATATCATAACCTAACTAACTAATTATGAAAGTTTTATCTACCATCACGCTATTCGCATTAATGCTATTCGCTACCGGATGCGGCCCGCAGGTCACTACCGCACAGCCAACTATGGCGGACCTGAGTAAATACAGCACCTTCGCCTATCTGCCCAATGCCGATATTGAAATGACTAACGCCGATATGGACCAGGAGGAAGTCAATCAGCGCATCATCGAAACGGTAAACACCCAGATGCAGAATCAGGGATACCAGATCAACCGCGACAACCCCGATCTGCTGGTACTCATCAGCGTAAAGCGGAACCAGGAAACCGAAACGGAAACCGACCCCGTCTACGCCACCTATCCCTACGGAACCTACGGTGTGAATACCGTAAGCCCGTACTATAACAACTATTACTACAATGACTTCTACAACTACGGGTCGGTAGTAGGCTACGACACGGATACGTATAACTACACCGAAGGAACCCTGGTCATCAGCCTGGTTGACCGGGAAAGCCGGAATACCGTCTGGAAGGGTATGACCTCCGAAGCCATCTACAGCGGTTCGACCACCGATGAGATTGTACAGTTGGTCGACGACATTTTTGACGAGTACCCCGTTAATGGACGCGCTCGGAAGTAATCGATCCGTCGATCTCCAGCACATAATCAGGCCGTTGCCCCTCCGGGCGACGGCCTTTTTTTATTTCATTTCCTTTATGCGGGCTACCCACTCTTTCGGCAGCGGCGCCTTCGCCAGCTTACCGTAGTCGTACGGCACGATCACTTGCTCCGTGACCGCGGCGAGCCGGTCGTGTTCCTCGGAAAAGATCGCGGTCTGCATAGTGAATCGGTCCGCCTGCACGCCGATGGTCCGCGTACCGACCAGCGCATTGTCCGGATAGGTCATCGGAAAAACGTATTTGCAATCCTGGTAGGCCAGGATGGCACCCGTATCACCGGGCGCGAATTCGGTATTGATCCCGATGGCCTCGAAGTACAGGACGCGTGCCGTTTCCGCCCAGCGCAAATACACCAGATTGTTTACGTGTCGCGCGCTGTCCATGTCCCCCCAGTGTACCGGAAAACGGTGGAGCACGCTAAAGTCGTCAGACGTAATCTTCATAGCCCGCAAGATAGTTCGGTCGTCATTCCTCCATCACCCGCAACGCCCATTCGACGAGCTCCGCTTTATCCACCTCCAGCCAGGTATCCGTCTGCTTTTTCATTTGGTAAGTCGCACGGCGGAGCGCAGGATCCGAGACAATCAGTTCGGCGCGCGGGTTTTCGGCCAGACTTGTGTCGTGGGAAATCAGGAGCGAATCCGCCCGCAGCTTCTACATATCCATCATGCGCTGACCGCCCTATTGGTTGCAGCCTAGCGTCCCTGAAGCAAGACCGCTAACGCTTCCAGGCTGTTATCCTGTTCCAAATAGCGCCGGGCCAGCCGGTGGAGGGCCGCATCGCCCTCCCGCAAGGCTTGCTGTACCTCCTCCCGTTCCCCTACGGATTTTAGCAAATCCCCACCCGGCAGTTTTTCGAGATTACCCAGGCGTCCTAAGTTATTGCCCGTCAGGATGTTACTGTTCCGGATATGATGTGGTAGTTGATCCACTCCCATACCGAGATTACGCAGGGGTTTGGGAATCTCAAAGAGATTGTCCGGCGTGGCCCGGCAGTAGTAGCTGCCCCCCATACGGGCCACCAGGTCTAGCTTCACGGTGTCGAGGTTACCGTCTTCGTCCAGCATGCCTTCATCCAGGTGGATGCGCACCACGCGGGCAACGACAAGATTACCCGCTCCCCCACCGTCACCCAGGGCGATCACCTGGTCGACCGTACATTCAAAACTTACCGGAGACTCCTTCACCCGGGGCGGACGAACCACTTCGCTGGCCTCCTCCGTGAATCCGGCTTTATCAAATTCATTGACACCCGTTTCGTATTCCGTACTCGCTAATGACGTTTGCTCCACCATATCGAAGTTCACGACGCTGATGGTGACCTCGGCTATCTCGTTAATGTTATTCAGCGTGTCCTTTGCGCTGCCATCCCGGCCCCGGCGGATGGGCGAGAAAACCAGTATCGGCGGCACCGAACTGAAGACGTTGAAGTAGCTGAAGGGACTCAGGTTGACGCGCCCCGCCCCGTCTACCGTCGAGGCAAAGGCAATCGGCCGGGGAGCCACGGCTGTAGAGAGGATGCCATAAAGTTCTTTCGTTTCGAGTAACTGAGGATCAAGTGTCATAAAATGCTATTCGTTTGCCGGAACCTCGGAGTGTCTGTAAAACCCGCGAGTATTCCGCAAATATGTGTATTGCCGCCCAGAACCTCGGAGTGTCGGAACGACCTGCGAGTGTTCCGCTAAAAAGGTTTTGCCGCCCGGAACCTCGGAGTCTCGGAACGACCTGCGAGTGTTCTCGATACAACATTTGAATGGTTGCTTACCCCTCACCTACTTATCACCCTAGCCGGCAGCACCATCCCACTCACATCCCCAAATCCTACCCGATGCTTTCCCGTACCCGCATGCGCGGTCATCGTCACGGTATCACCGTCCTGCAAAAAGTCGCCGGACTTGCCGTTATCCGTGATCTCAAGCAGCGAGCCGTAGCTGTCCGGACGCTGCCCCGAAATGGTTCCCGAAGCCATCAGGTCACCGACGCGCACGTTACAGCCGTTGCTGGTCTGGTGCGCCAGTTGCTGGCGGATGTTCCAGTAGAGGTATTTCGTGTTGGAGCGGCAGACGGAACGGTCGTTCACTGCCACCGATAGCTCGATGTCGTAGTTGGCATTTTCCTCCGTGCGTAGGTAAGGCAAAGGCTCGGGGTTCTGTTCCGGCCCCCTCACCCGGAACGGTTCGAGCGCTTCCATCGGAACGATCCACGGAGACACCGATGAAGCAAAACTCTTCCCCAGGAACGGTCCGAGCGGAACGTACTCCCAACGTTGGATATCACGGGCCGACCAGTCGTTGAAAAGTAGCATCCCGAAGATGTATTCTTCCGTATCGGCGATGTCTACTGGTTCTCCCAGTTCGGAATCTTTTCCCACCACGAATGCCATTTCCAGCTCGAAGTCTAAGCGTTCGGAAGGCTGAAAGCCAGGACTTTGCGATGCCGAACCTACTACTTGACCTATGGGGCGACGGATCGGTGTTCCGCTTACAACCACGCTGGAGGCTCGCCCGTGATAGCCCACCGGAAGATGTCGCCAGTTGGGCAGCAACGCATTCTCCGGGTCGCGGAACATGCGCCCGACGTTTGTGGCGTGCTCGATGCTGGAGTAGAAGTCGGTGTAGTCGCCGATCCGGATGGGTAAGTGTAAACTGACTTCCCCGATGCGATGGAAATGTTGCTCGTCAACCGGTTCGCCTACCTGCTTCTCCAGCCAGCTTTTTACCTGCGCCCGCGCCGCACTCGTCTTCGCCCGCCCGAGGGCGATGAAATCGTTCAGCACCGGTACGCTCAGTACCGTCGAGTCAAAATCGAAGCCCACCTCATCCGCTACGGTGGCCAGATCGAGTACGAAGTCACCCACCCGTATACCCGCCCGGTGAGCGGTACCGGCGGTGGAGAATATGCCGAATGGGAGGTTCGCAAGGGTAAAGTCGGACCCGTCCGGAATGCTGAATCTAGTCATGCGCCAGCCAGCTCTGGTAGTACTTGCCATCGTCGATCTTGGCGGCTTCCTCGGTCACCTGCAGGGGGCTGAAGGTGTCGATCATGACCGCCAGTTCTTCGGTCGATTTCTTGCCGATACTGCCCTCGTAGGTGCCCGGGTGCGGTCCGTGCGGGATGCCGCCGGGGTGTAGCGTCAGGTAGCCCGGGCCGATCCCCGTCCGGCTCATGAAGTCACCGTCGACGTAGTACAGCACTTCGTCCGAATCGATGTTGCTGTGATTGTACGGGGCGGGAATCGCCTGCGGGTGGTAGTCGTACATCCGCGGGCAGAAGGAGCACACCACGAAAGACTTTGTCTCGAAGGTCTGGTGGACCGGGGGCGGCTGATGGACACGCCCGGTAATGGGTTCGAAGTTGTGGATGCTGAAGCCGTAGGGGTAGTTGTACCCGTCCCACCCGACCACGTCAAAGGGATGGCTGGCGTAGACCAGCTCGTGGAGCATGCCCTGCTTCTTGATCTTGATGATAAACTCCCCTTCCTCGTCGTGGGTTTCCAGTTCGCGGGGAAGTTTGTAGTCACGCTCCGTAAAGGGTGAATGTTCAAGCAGTTGCCCGAAGTGATTGCGGTAACGCTTCGGGGTATAGATGGGATCGGCGGATTCCGTATACAGGATGCGATTATCCTCCGAATCAAAGTCGACCTGGTAGATCACGCCACGTGGAATAACGAGGTAGTCGCCGTACTCGAAGGGGATATTCCCCAGCATGGTGCGTAGCGTGCCCGTGCCGCGGTGAATAAACAGTAACTCGTCGGCGTCGGCGTTTTTATAAAAGTATGCCCGCAGGCTCTTACGCGGGGCCGCCACGCCTACCTGCACGGTGCTATTGACGAGCAGCGGCTTGCGGGCCTCCAAAAAGTCGTCGGCCGGGGCCACGTCGAAGCCGATCAGCTTACGGGCTGTAATGGTCTTCTCCTCGGCGATCTTCGGGCTCAGATCCACCTTGCCCCGGATTTCCCGTACCTGCGTGGGTCGGCCGACGTGGTACATAAGCGAGGACATCCCGTCGAAGCCGACGGTACCGAAGAGCTGTTCGAAGTACAGGCTCCCGTCCTCCTTGCGGAACTGGGTATGCCGTTTGGGGGGCAACTTCCCCAGGTGATGGTAAATGGGCATGATCGTTGACTTTGTTGTTAGGACAACTTTGAACGGTCCAATGTTGTGCGCCGGCGTCACCCGGCGGTAGCCAAAGATCGCACCCGCGAACCGGAAAGACAATTCCCGCAGGCTGCTCCCTATATTACGCCCATGCCAAGTTTCTCCACCCTCCAATTCTCCATTTCGGACCGCATCGCTACCCTCACCATAGACAATGGCAAGGTCAACGCCATCAATACGGCACTCGCCCGGGATTTGCACGCAGCCTTCCTCGAGGTGGAAGGCAACGACACGATCGACGGGCTCGTCCTCGCCGGGCGCCCCCACTGCTTCAGCGCCGGTCTCGACGTCATGATGCTCGCCACGAGCGATCACCAGGGGCTGGCCGACTTTTTCGCGGCCTACCTGACGGCGCTGCAGAGCATGGTGCGCCTCGACAAACCCATGGTGGCGGCCATGACCGGATTTGCTCCCGCGGGCGGCACCATCCTGGCGCTCACCGCCGACTACCGCATCATGGCCAGGGGCGAGAAGCACACGGTAGGCATGAATGAATTCAATATGAGCCTCCAGATCCCGAAGATGATGGCCGATATCTATGCCTATTATCTGGGCGAACCCCGGGCGTGGGCGGATATCCAGGCGGCCCGGATGTACGACAGCGAAGCGGCGGTCACGCACGGCCTGGTCAACGAATCCCTTCCCGAGGAGGAGGTACTGCCCCGCGCGCAGGCCTACTGCCGGCGACTGGCACGCGTGCATCCTCCCGTCTTTAAGCGCACCAAACGCTACCTGCGCCGCGGGCTGTTGGCCGCGGTGGACCAGAACGTGGAAGGCATGGTAGAGGTCATCGCCGAAGACTTCAAGGATCCGGTGTTCAAGAAAATGATGGAACTGTTCGTGAGTAAGCTGCGGTAGCCCGTCAGCTCCGAACGTTGGTGGTGGCAAACAGCCGCCGCAGGCGGTATTTTCCACTCACGTGCGTAGCCGCCAGCAACAGACCGCCCATAATGCCCAGGTTTTTCATGAAAAACAGACTCTGGAGCCGGAACTCTTCCGTGCCTTCGGTGACGTTCCAGAAGTCGTGCACGATGAAGGTGAGGGGCACCCAGTAGACCAGCAACAGCACCGCCCCCAGCCGCATCCGGTAGCCCAGCAGGATCATCAGTCCACCAAGTAAAAGCAAAATGATAGCGCCGTAGAGCAGGAAATCCTGGTTCCAAGTCAGTCCGTAGATCGTCATGGCCCGCCGGTTCAGCTGCTCGAAGGCAAAGTAATCGTAGGCTTCGAAGAAGAAGATGAACGACAGCAGTATCCGGCCGATGAGATCGAAAATGTCTTGCATTTCAGCAAAGGTACGTCCGATGCGGGGGATAAGTTGGGCGGCGGAGCGCAGGAAATTAGCGGTATCGAAAACCGGAAATTTCCCGGCTCTCCCGATCGGTCGGTACCCCGACGGCTACGGCTCGCCGGTATCAACTTTATAGGGCGATAAAGCCTTTTCACACCGGCGGCGGGTAGTCGTCACTACTTACCAACCTATGCGCTTAGTACCCCGTCTCCAAGCAATCTTTGCCCTGTTCGGCCTCGGTCTCACCGCGGCCGTCGGTGCCCAGGGAACGGCACCGGCCACGCTGGACGAATCGGACGCCGCTTTCCTCCTTCCCTCAACGGAAGATACCAGCTTACTCTGGCAGATCTCCGGTGACGATCTCTCTTCGCCAAGTTTCATTTTCGGCACCATTCACCTCATTCCCGCCGAAGACTACTTTCTGCAGGGCCACGTCGTGCGGGCCATCAATGACGTGGACGAAGTACTCTTCGAGGTCGATCCCCGCGAGATGACCAATCCGGCGAATATGATGGGCATGATGAATAAGATCAACATGCGCAACGACACCTCCCTGCGCGACCTGCTTTCCGAGGCGCGTTACGATAGTGTCAGCACCTACTTCAATGACCTGGGACTACCCTTCATGTTCTTCGAGCGCATGAAGCCGATGTTCCTCTCCGCCATGGTCGGCCAGGACATGGGCGCCGGCAATCCCTTCGGCGGCATGGGGGGTGACGACTCCGAGGGCGGCGGAACCAAGAGCTACGAATTGGAGCTCGTCCAGATCGCCGAGGCGGGCGACAAAGAAATTGGCGGTCTGGAAACCATAGACTTCCAGCTCGGGCTTTTTGACAGCATCCCGTACTCCGTTCAGGCGGAGATGCTGTTCAAGGCCATCGACAACGATCTCAACGCCAAGATGCAGGAGGGCGACAGCCAGTACGAGCAGATGGTCGCGATGTATAAGCGGAAGTCGGTAGCGGAAATGTCGGCGCTCATCAGCAGTGAGAGTGAAGGTTTCGGCGACTTCGAGGAAATGCTGGTCACGCGCCGCAATGAAAACTGGGTACCCAACATCATCGGGCGCCTGGCCGACAAGCCCAGTATGTACGCCGTAGGTGCCGGTCACCTGGGTGGAGAACACGGCGTGATCGCGCTTCTCCGCGCTGAAGGGTATACCGTGGAGCCGGTTTATGAGTAAGTTTGGCCCATGGTCGTACTTAAAATCGGGGGCAACGTACTCAATAACCCCGCTACCCTACACGAAGCACTAGACTATTTCGCCGGACAGGTCGAGCCCGCCGTACTCGTACACGGTGGCGGACGGCGCGCCGATGAGGTGCTGCGGTCCATGAATCAGCAACCCCGGATGATCGAAGGTCGGCGGATTACCGATCACGCGACACTCGATGTCGTCACCATGGTCTACGCGGGTTCCATCAATAAGCATATCGTCGGGCAACTACAGGCCCGGGGCACCAACGCCATCGGCCTCAGCGGGGCGGACGGCAACGCCATTCTGGCCACGAAGCGGCCGGTCGGGAAGATCGACTACGGCTTTGCGGGCGATGTCGTGGCCGTCAATGCCCCCCTCCTGGATGCCTTGCTGCGGCTGGGGCTTCGTCCGGTTCTCTGCCCGATCACCCACGACCGGCACGGACAGCTACTGAATACCAATGCGGACACCATCGCTAACGAAACGGCGCGTGCTCTGGCGGAAGCCGGACATACGGTCCGCCTCGACTATTGCTTCGAATTCCCGGGCGTCATGCGGGACGTTAACGATCCGGAATCGGTGATCGATCGACTCGATCCCGGGAAGTATGCTGAATATCGGGAAGACGGGGTCATCTCCGGGGGAATGATTCCCAAACTGGACAACGCCTTTTCGGCCATCGCCGCCGGTGTGGACAGCGTGGTCATTGGCAGTATCCAGGCATTACGCTCCGGAGATGGTACCCGGCTGCGAGCGAGCTAGACGGGGGTTGCGGAACTGATCTTGTGCAGGCGTTCCACGCAGTCCGCCAGGGCTTCCCGCCAGTGGCGGGGCGTACCGACGACCCCTGCGATCTTATGCGTGTCGAGCACGCTGTAGTGAGGCCGGGCCGCGGGCGTGGGATATTGCGCGGTGGGAATGGGCTTGACCCGGCAGTCGACGCCGGCCATCTCATGGATGGCCAGGGCCAAATCGTACCAGGAACAAACGCCGCTGTTGCTGTAATTGTATATGCCGGGCTCGGCATCAGAAGTTGCCAGGTGGATCGCCGCGGCGGCCAGGTCGGCGGCGTAGGTCGGGGAACCGACCTGATCGCAGACTACACTAAGTTCATCGCGCTCCTTCCCGAGTCGGATCATCGTCCGCACGAAGTTTTGCCCGTACTCGGCAAAGACCCAGCTGGTGCGAAGGATATAGGCCCCGGGGTGGCAGCTTAATACCTCGTTCTCTCCCTGGAGCTTCGTGCGGGCGTAGACGCTGGAACCTTCCGTCCGGTCCGTCTCCTTAAGCGGGCGGTTGTACCCGTCGTCGTAGACGTAGTCGGTACTAAAGTGAACGAAGTCGATACCGGCATCGCGGCAGGCAAGGGCCAGGCGTCGACTGCCCTCGACGTTGACCAGCCGGGCTTTATCGGCATCCGACTCGGCCCGGTCGACCGCGGTGTAAGCGGCGGCATTAAAACAGATGTCCGGCCGGGCTTCGGCGAGGGCCGCTTCGATATCTTCCGTTTTGGTGATGTCGAGGGAGGAGCGGTTGTAGGCGAATATGCGCCAGTCGTGCGGGGCCGATTTGGCGGCGCCGATAAGCTTCTGGCCTAGCTGCCCGCCCCCTCCGGTGATCATTACTCTCTTCATTGCCGCAAAGGTAATGGATAGCTTTAGGACAAGCATCCAATCCATTGCCTGGCCTTTACCTACTTTTGCCGGAAACAAATAGCGCCATGCGCATAGTAGGCCGGCTACCGGATCCCCGGATGCAGATTACCATATTTGAGAACGATGGCCGCTTTCCGGTTCAGTTCGAGCTGGGCGGCTTGACCCAGACCTATCGTTTCCGTAAGGGTGCCCGCCTGTCGAACATCGGCCACCTGCGCGAGTACGTCGACGATGCTTTCCGGGAATCGGTCTACCGCCAGTTCAGTGTGATGCGCGGTATCCATACGGAGGTCGAACAACGTATCCAGCCTCCGGAAGATCCCCTTGACGCGCTTCCCGAGATCATCTAACCCTTAAAGATCGTTATGCAAATTACCGCCGCTGCCCTGGCTAAAATGGTTGACGCCACCGTTGAAGGGGACCCCGAAGTGATCATCACCGGCCCGGCCCGCATCGAGGAGGCCAGCGACGGCCAGATCACGTTTCTGGCCAATCCGGCCTACGAGCACTATCTCTACGATACGAAGGCCACCGCCGTTCTCGTGAGCCGCGACTTCCAGCCCCGGGCCCACGTTACCCCTACCCTCTTACGCGTAGACAATGTGTACGAAACCGTTTCGGGTCTCTTGCAGGTGTACCAGCAGGATGAGGCGGCTAAAACGGTTCGCCAGGTCAGCCAGCACGCCGTGGTCGACGAAACGGCCAAACTGGGCGACCGCGTCCGCATCGGCAAGTTTACCGTAATCAGCGAACAAGCCTCGATCGGGGCGGGTACCGTCGTTCTCGATCAGGTCTTTATCGGCCCGAACGTCCGCATCGGAGAAAATTGCACCGTTTATCCGGGAGCCCGCATCCTACGCGATTGCGTGATCGGCAACGACTGCATTCTACATGCGAACGTGGTCATCGGTGCCGATGGCTTCGGATTCTTGCCCGACAGCGAGGGAAATTATCAGAAAGTCCCTCAGGTCGGAAACGTCATTCTGGAAGACCGGGTGGAAATCGGCTCCAACACGACCATCGACCGGGCTACTATGGGTTCGACTATCATCCGGCAGGGGGTGAAACTGGATAACCTGATCCAGATCGGCCACAACGTGGAGATCGGCGCCAATACCGTAATTGCCGCCCAGGCCGGCGTTGCGGGGTCGACGAAGATCGGTGCCAATTGCCGCATCGGCGGTCAGGTCGGATTCGCCGGGCATTTGACCATCGCCGACGGAACCAAGATCCAGGCGCAGTCCGGAATCGCGCGCCACGTCAAAGAGACCGGGCAGGAATTAGCGGGCGCTCCGGCCTTCGGCTACCGGGACTGGATCAAAAGTTCCATTCTCCATAGCCGACTACCCGAATTGTACAAGCGCATCACCCGTCTCGAAAAACACCTGAAGGAATGAAAATCTATACCCGCACGGGTGATGCCGGGCAAACCGGGCTGTTTAGCGGTCGCCGCGTCAGCAAAGCCGACTTACGCGTGGAAGCCTACGGCACCGTCGACGAACTGAATGCCACCATCGGTCTCCTGCGCGACCATCTGACGGAGGCGGACAGCCGCGCGACCGAAGTCCGCCGCCAACTCCTCGTCCAGCAACGTCACCTTTTTGCCCTGGGCGCTATGCTGGCCGACGACCGGCCGGAAGGCAACTACCGGGTTCCCGCCTCCGCCGCTACCGACTTGGAGGGCTACATGGATAAAATGGACGAAGCCCTCCCCCGCATGACGCACTTCATCCTCCCCGGCGGATCGCCCGCCATCAGCTTCGCACACCTGGCGCGTACGGTTTGCCGGCGGGCGGAGCGACGTATCGTAGTTATGGAGGAATCGGATGCCGACGCGATCACCTACGTTAACCGCCTGAGCGACTACCTATTCGTGGTGGCCCGATACCTGGGCAAACTGGAAGGGGTGGAAGAAATTCAGTGGTCGCCCGATCCGACCTAATCGGCTATCGATAATCGGCCGCGTGATTGGACGAAGACGCTGATCGGCAGCGATGGAAAGCAAGCGGGGAAGGTTCCCCTGACCCTTCTGTACAGGTTTGCGGCGGGCTGACCCGTGACCCGAAAATAGAAAAGGGAGGCGGATCGTACGACCCACCTCCCCCGTGAGCTCTTTGGAGCCCGGTTTGAGTAAATATGCTTCGGATAGATATCTTTTAGTGGGCGGGAGTTCCGATTCCGGTGATAAGACGGTAGGCAGTATAAAGAATCAGAGCCAGCGTGGCCAGAATCAGCATACATATTAATGCCAGGGCGAAGAAGTCCATAGGGTAAGAATTTAGTGCTAGTGTAAAAATCAGTATAATATACGAAATTTTCAGGATTTCGCATAATAATTTTTACATTAATACGATGCACCTTGTTTTATACCGTTTGGACGACCAGCGTTCTGGTGCGCCGACACCCTCCTACCTCATCGTTTGATGACCCGCCGTTGCTCCTCCCCCAGATAAAAGAAATACACGCCCGCCGGCAGTCGGCTCATGTCTACTTCGAGCCTGCCGTTGCCTGGGATAAGCACCACCTTCTCCGTGATCGGGCGCCCCATGCCGTCATACAGGGCAGGACGCAGATCGGAAAGCGCCTCGCTCTCTACGTAAAATACTTCTCGTACGGGGTTCGGATAAAGGCGTAGACCCGGATTCTCCGATAGCAGCACGTGTCTGACCTCGGAGTAGCGCCGGGTACCGTCGAGGTCAATTAAGCCTACTCGATAGTACCAGCTCCCCCTTTGGGACAACCGGTCTTCAAAATGGTAACGGTGATGGCCACCTTCGGTCGTACCACCGGGCACGAACCCTACGTTTCGCCAGTCAAAGCCGTCCGAAGAGCGATGAACCTCATATCCGGAAACGGCCGTTTCGTTCCGAACTTCCCACTCCAATTGTATGGCACGATCAGCTACGGCTTCCACTTCGAATCGTTCCATGTCCACGGGTAGCACCCCACTGGCATCGAAGGACAATACCCCCACCGTCATGCGGCTCCCGTCCAGGTGACCCGTTACGGCGCTGAGCGCGTACGTGTCGCCTCCGGCATGGGTGACGCCCGCGATGGGAGACTCGTCGGAGAAGAACCCATCGTTATTCGTATCGATGATAAGCGCCAGCTTGCCCGCCTCCCCCGGATCATAGCCAGGTAGTTCAAATGACACGTCTATTGCGCCAACCGATACCGGTGTGTAGGTCAGATTGGTTTCACTGATTCGCCAGGTTCGATCGAGCAACGCTTCGGTGACGGCTGGGAGGTCGGAAGTACGACTAAAGGTCAGCGCCCCGCCGTCGTGCCCCCAAATCAGGTATTCGTCTACATCCAGATCGTCCGGATTCTTTACGGTAAGGACACCTGAACCTTGGGCCTCGGTGATCGCGGTTGCCGCATCCATACGTCCGATACCCGCGATGTCAAAGTCAAAATCGCCTTGCGCGGGATCGTCCTGTTTGTACACATCGGTCGTAGTTAGTGACAAACCATACTTACCGGCGAGATAATTATTGACCAGCAATCGCTCCAGGTCGTTGACGGCGTAGTTGAAGTGGATGACTTCGGCGTAGTCCGCTGCAATGTATCCCCGGTAGTTGTTGTTCAGCGCTCCGATCGTCAGAACCTGGTTGCTGTTCGGTAGCGAAGCGCTGCTTTCACGAAAGGATAGCTTATGCGAGTCATCTTTGTACATGGTCGACCGAGATGCTTCCGGTCGGCTCCCGTCAAAATCCCAGCTGAGCAGGTAATTCTCGTTGTTCTGAAAGGTTACCGACGACAGTGCGGTACGGTTGTTTTGGGTGTGCACGTCAAGGTTCATCTTTTGACCCGTCCAAAAAAACCAGGTGTAGGCATACTCGATATCGGTAGTGTAGGTGATCCGCTTACCCAGGATCCCCTTCGGATCATTGCCCAGGTTGTACGGACGAATCACGACGAAATAGCTGATGCTGCTGGTATTGTCTAAAATGTCGACATCGTCAACGAGCAGACGATCGTCAACACCGTCAAGACGAACGATCGGCATACCGTTAAGCGCACTCGTGGTATGATACACCGGACGCTGCACCGCGGTATCCTGCCGGGCGTGGTTGTCGTTGCCTGACAGATCTGCCCAGTCAGTTAGTACATCCCCTTCGGCTAGGTCCAAGGCATCGGTGCGCAGCCACAATCCGTTAGTCGCGGCGTTTCCTACCCCTCCCGGGCCCGTTTGAGCAAATAAGGTGGTGAAATACAGAAAAGCTCCCAACCAGAGAGCGGTCGATCTGAGCATGCTATTGGTCTGTCAGTGTCCTAAATCAAGGCTCATCCGGACGAAAGGCGGCCAAATAACCGCCTGTCCGAATCCAAACGACCGATCTCTACTCCGCCTAATCCGGAAGTAGAATGATCGCTGGAACGCCTATGAATAGCAACGCCAGCCCGGCAAAAAATGTATACTGTTAACGCCGAATTGGTAAGCTGAGCGGCCGGTGCAACCAATCGCAAGCCCACCCGTTTAACAACTTTCCCCACCACAACTAAGCTATCTATGGCCCAGGCCAAAACTCTCGGTGAGCTGAAAGCGAGCGGATACACGCCCCGCACGGTCAAGCAGGAACTCCGCGACAACTTAATATCCCGTCTAAAGAATAAAGAAACCGTATTCCCCGGCATTATTGGTTTCGACGATACGGTACTGCCAGATATACAGCGGGCTATTCTGAGCCGGCATAGCATTCTGCTCCTCGGTTTGCGTGGTCAGGCTAAAACCCGCATCGCCCGCCTGCTGGTCAATCTGCTGGATGAATACGTCCCCGTCGTGGCCGGCAGTGAGCTGAACGATGATCCACTGCAGCCCATTAGCCGTTCTTCCGCCGACCTGATCAAGGAAATGGGTGACAATACACCCATCGACTGGTGGCACCGCGAAGACCGCTACGTCGAGAAGCTGGCTACCCCGGACGTGTCCGTGGCCGACCTGATTGGCGACGTCGATCCCATCAAGGCCGCCACGCTGAAATTGACCTATGCCGACGAACGGGTCATTCACTACGGCCTCGTACCCCGTGCCCACCGGGCCATCTTCGTAATCAACGAACTTCCCGATCTCCAGGCCCGTATCCAGGTTTCGCTCTTCAATATCTTACAGGAAGGGGATATCCAGATTCGTGGGTTCAAGCTTCGCCTGCCGCTCGATATTCAGTTCCTATTCACCGCTAACCCGGAAGATTACACGAACCGGGGCAGTATTATCACGCCGCTCAAGGACCGGATCGAAAGCCAGATCCTGACGCACTACCCCAAAACCTTGGAGGTTGCCCGCGCCATTACCAGCCAGGAAGCGACGCTGACCGACGAACAAGCTAACCTGGTCGACGTACCGGAGTTGCTCAAAGTGATGCTGGAACAGCTGTCGTTTGCCGCCAGGGAAAGCGAGTACATCGACGAAAAGTCCGGCGTATCCGCCCGCCTAAGTATCACCGCGTTGGAGAATCTTGTCTCCACCGCCGAGCGGCGTGCACTCATCAACGGTGACGATCACACAGTGGCCCGCATTACCGATTTCTGGGGCGTCGTCCCGGCCATTACCGGTAAAGTGGAGCTGGTCTACGAGGGCGAGCAGGAGGGTGCCTACGGGGTTGCCATGAAACTGCTGAGCAAGTCCATCCGGACCAGCTTCCTCGCCCACTTCCCCGATCCATCGGAGGTATCCGCTGACGGCCGCTCGGAAAGCGACCCATACGGGATCATCCGCGCTTACTTCAGCGGCGGGAACGTGGTGGAACTGCTCAACGACGGCAGCAACGCAGAATACCGTAAAGCCCTGGACAAGGTTGCCGGCCTGCGCAAATTCGTCGAGAGCCATATTGAAGAAAACCTGACCGACACCGAAATCTACCTTTATATGGAGCTGGTGTTGCAAGGACTCGCCGAAATGGAGGTACTGAATAAGGAGGCCCTGAACAATAGTCTAAACTTTAGGGACATCCTCGCCGATATGTTTGGGAACGACGACCTGGATTTCAGGTAGTCACAAACCAGATACATGCTGTTACTCGTAGGCGCCTACACCATCGATATGGGAGAAGATGCTCCGGGCCGGGCCCGGGGCATCAGTGCCTATGACTTTTCACCCAAGATGGGTTTACTGGAATACTGCGGCTTTACCGAGGAAGTCAACCCCAGCTATCTCGTCGTCGACGATAACAACCATGTCGTCTATTCCGTCCGGGAGTGCCCGGAAGAGGACGGCGCTGCGGTGGCGGCCTACCGGATGAAACGCGGGGCCCGTCGATCCGTAGTCTTCGATTTCCTGGGCGATGTCTCCTTACACGGTGATCATCCCTGCCACCTGACCAAGGTCGATCAAACACTCGTGGTAAGCTGCTACAGCAGCGGTTCCGTGCACGTTATCGAACTCGAGGAGGACGGAAAACTGGGCAAATACCTACAGCGCGTCGATCTCAACGATGGAGATAAGCAGGCGCACGCCCACTGTGCAGCCTACGATAAGCCCCGCAATCGCCTGTACGTATGTGACCTGGGCAGCGACAAACTGCGGACCTACGACCGGCATCCCGACGGTAGTCTAGCCGAAATGACGGACTACGCCCTATCCTTTAGTGCGGACTCCGGTCCACGGCACTGCGTCCTTCACCCGGGTGGCGACCATTTACTGGTCAACTGCGAATTCCGGGGCCGCGTAGCCGTATTTGATTTACGCGGCGACGGTCCGAAGGAAGTTACCAATGTGCCCGCCCTTCCGCAACGAGCGGTGGACGGGGCAAGCGGTGCGGCCATTCGTGTAGACCGGCGTGGAAAGAACGTCTACATCAGCGAGCGGAATTACAGCGTCATCAGCACGCTTCGGCTGGACGTGGAAGACGATTCCGTCAAACTCTTTACCCGCGATACTTATCCAAGCGGAGGCGTTCGCCCGCGGGATATCTCCCTGTCTCCGGACGGCAACTGGTTGCTTTCGGCCAACCTCAAGGACCACAGCATTGGCGTCTTCCGCATCGGAGCTGGCGGGGCCTTACAGCTTCAGCGGGTCATCCGCAAAATCAAAAGCCCTACTTGCCTTGCCTGGATGTCGGGGATATAGTTAAGTCAGGCGACGCATGCGTAGCGTCAGTGTATATCCGGAGCGGTCGTCAATGGTCAGTTCCGCCCGCAATCGCTGGGCGCGCATACGCATATTGTCCTTGCCCTGGCCGGTCTTCGGGGTAAAGCGATTACTGGAGTACGTCGGGTTTTCCTCCTTCTTCTTCCCCGATCCATTGTCTCGGATAAACATCTCGAAGGTCTGGGCATACTGCTCCAGTTCGATCTCCACGTAGGTCGCGTCGCTATGCCGGGCAATGTTATTGACCGCTTCCTTATAGATGAAGTACAGATCCTGGCGGATATTCCCGGCTAGTTCTTGCTCGATGACGAATCCGGAAGCGCGAAAGTCATAGCGGATATCCAGTGGAAGCAATACCTCGTCCGCATGTTCCTGCATACGCTGCAGCAGGTTCCCTACGTTGTCGCGCCGACTGTCGATGCTCCAGATGACGTCGCTCATCTTGGACATGGCGTTACGTCCCGCTTCGCCTACGGTCTGCAAGCGCATGCGCAGTTTTTCATCCTCGGTTCGGTGTTGGAGTAGTTCTGCCTGGAGCGTGATCCCCGCCAGCAATCCACTTACCTCGTCGTGAATATCGCTGGAAAGCTGCGTCCGCAATTGCTCGTTACGGAGCCGCTCGCGAAGCTTCGCCTGTAGGACGAAAAAGAAGAGGCCGACGATGACCGTCGCAATCACGAATTGAAACCAGGTTTTCTCGATCAGGTACTGGCGAACGCGGATCGGCAAGCTTAGATAATCCTCCCCGTAGTTTCCGTTCGCTCCCGCCGCCTGCACCATCAACGTGTACTGTCCGGAGGGTAGGTTGTTATACCGTACGGTACGTTCGTTTCGTAATTCCTGCCAGTCTTCGTTAAAACCGTCCAGCTTTACCCGGAACTGGGTCAGGCTGGGATGCTGCCCCACGGGCAGGGCAAAGGATACGGCAATACTCTTCTCACTGGCCAGCACCGTGATGTCTTCCTGCTTGTCGAGATTGCGTACGATCGTCCTGGTCTCGCCACGTCCGTAGATGATGATTTCGGTGAGCATGACGTCCGAGCCCGCACTTTGGGCACTCAGATCGTCGTCGCGGAAAACGGAGAGCCCGTTGTCCCCCCCGAAGAAGTACCGCCCGCTATTATCCCGCAGGGCACAGAAAGGGTTGAAATCGTCGTTGATGAGCCCATCCTCTTCGTAGTAGCGACGGAAAGTACCGTTATCCGGATCTTTGGGTATGTGGACAAGGCCATTTCGGGTGGATAACCAGTAACCCCCGGTGGAATCCGGCACGACTCCCACCACGTCGTTGGAACTCAGTCCATCCTGTCGCTCGTAGCGGTTCAGCGTGCTGTCGATGGAATTGTACACCCGCAGTCCGGAATCCGTACCCAGCCACCAGCGGGCACCGGTGTCCTCGTAAATCGAGTTGATGGTGATGGCGGTAAAAGCTACTTCGGCCGACTCACCCGTAGTCTGAAATATCTTGTACGACTGGGTGGCACCCGTCAACGGATCGTGACCGATCAATCCCTGATTACGTGTTCCCAACAGTAACTCTCCGGTTCGCGAATACACCAGGTAATTGATGCGTACCTGGTCCAGTAAACGCTCCGTCTCGTCAGCATCGTGCAGACGCTCGAAGGCACGTACTTGCGGGTCGAAGGCCAGAAGCTTGCCCCCACCCGAATCCGAAGCGCCGAGATAGAGTTTGCCGTCCGGGGCAATGGTAACACACGACAGGGAAGAAGAAGATGAATAGGTCGTGGTTATCCCGCTAGCCACATCATAGCGGTAGAGCACGTGCCCCCTCGCGTAACCGGTGGGTTCGGCCAGCCCCCATATGGCATTCCGGGGCCGGTCGAAGATCAGCTGCCGGTTATTCCGTAACGCCACCGGCGTACCGGTAGAATCAACAAGGGGCAGCCGCTTAAGAATGTACGCGCCGCGTTCCATCGTATGCACCATACCGTTACTCTGCGAGATGTATACGGTACCATCCGCATCCTCGGTGATGCCGCCTATGGCTGTCTGGTACATATCGCCTTCCTTGTTATCCAGAAAGTTTCGGATGGATTTTACGGGCCGCCCAGTTACCCCCAACCCCTCGCGGAGCCCCAGGTAAACGGTTTCATTGAAGTCCTTGGCGGCTACGCTGCTGACGTAGCGGTCAATCGGGAGTTCGCGTTCGAATAAGCCGAAGTTTCCCGCGGTATCCACCAGGTAGTATTCGTCGGGGTATTTCTTACCGAGGATGTCTTCCGTCCCGACAAACAGTAACTGCCCGAGACCGTCCTTAAAGACGTTCATATAGCGCAGCCCACCATCCAGCTTGTTGACAGGAACGGCCCGCCCCCGCCGGTCGGGATCGTACCGATAGATCGGAAAACCATCGCGGAAGCTGAGGTATACCGTGCCATCATTCGCCTCCTCCATCACGTAGAAGGTACGCTGACTTGAAAGTCGGGGAAACAAGGTATTCAGCAGCTTACCGTGGGCACTGATGTGGCGAAAACCCCGGTCCTCATCGTAGAGGATAAACTGGCCGTTGCTGAGCGGTTTTAGTTCCACCCGCGGCGAAACGCTGTTCCAGACATCGGTTGTATCCCGGAAGACGACCTGAAATCCGGTCGACGTGTATTCATAGAGGACCGTGCCCTGATCTCCTATCGTGACGATGAAGGTCCTGCCCAGTGCATCCGTTTCGATAGCCCGTGGATAACCCTCCACCCCGGTACTGGGCAGCAGGCGTACCTGTTCAATACTGAAATCACGCGGATCGAAGCGATCGAAGACCGCGTAGGATTTGGTATACGTCAGGATAAGCCGACCGTCATTGGCGGCACTAACCGAAGCGATCGATCCGTAACTGAGGCCCGGTTTTTCCCGCGTGGTCTGCCCGAACGACAGGAAGGAATGGCCGTCAAATCGGTTCAGTCCGTCGAGCGTGGCCACCCATAGATAGCCGTCATTACCGATATGTAACTCGCTGATATCACGGGTAGACAAGCCATCCGTCATCGTGAAATACTCGATACGCAAGGCCTGCCCGCTCAGACAGCTACCCCAGGCGGCTAACAGGATGGGTAGCCAGATTTTCACGGTGCGTCTAAGGATTAGGTGATACAAGGAAACGGATTGCACGAGAGACAAGTTATACACAAGGTAATTCTTGTCCGGGGCTACCACCAATTTATGCCTCAGAATGTCAGAAGTAACCCTAATCCGTCGCCCCCGCCACCCAGCAGCAGCCTATAGTCGGCATCGTGCCGTTGCGCGATCAGGTAGTTCGCTACGTCGAAGAGAAAGAGGAAGCCCCCCTGCAGGATAATACTGCGTCCGTGGCCCTTCAACCGGTTCGCATCCGCATCCGGCCGCCGCGACCGTTCCATCAGGTAAAGGCCGCCGAGTACGTAGCCGACATCAAGCCCCGCATTAAAGAGAAGAATTTTCTGGAAGCTGCCATTCTCCTGCAACCCATCAATTGCCGTTCCGGCGGCTTCCCCCAGCGTGAAATAACTCAGCCCGGCGATACTGAGATTGACCACGTTCCAGATCGCATTCATCTCGTGGAAGCGCCGGGTACTCCCCTCCGTCCGGCTCCTCAGGGCCATCCCCAAACCGATATTGCCGACTGCCCAACCGCCAAGCACGAGCATGGCCTTGCGCTGATGCTCCAGGCGCGCGTTTTCTACCTCCGGGAGGCTAAGGGTTTGCGCCGGAGCGCAGGTAGTAAGCAAAATCGTGAAGAGTAAGGTCGCAACGTATTTCATGCTTCGGTCAGTGGTCGGCCCGCTGTCCAAACCCGGGCCGGGCTAATTGGTTGTTAGGGCACGCTTCCCACCATTTATGCTAGAACGATTTCTCGGCCACTACCAAACCATCGTCCCCCACCTGCGGGACGGCCTGCGGGTCGACTACACCCGCGAACGCATTCACACCCCCGACGATGACTTCCTCGATCTCGACTGGCTCTCGGAAGCAGGGTGCAAGAGGCTGGTGATCCTCAGTCACGGCCTGGAAGGCGACAGTAGCCGCCCCTACATCGTGAGCGCCGCCCGCTACTTCGCGCGCCGGGGGTGGGACGTCCTGGCCTGGAATTGCCGCAGTTGCTCGGGTGAGATGAACCGCACCCGTAAGCTTTACAGTCACGGACAGAGTGAGGACCTGGAAACCGTGGTTAACCATGCCCTTGCTTCGCGTGGTTACGACCGGATCGTACTGGTAGGTTACAGTATGGGAGGGAACCTGACCCTCAAATACCTCGGAACCATGGCACGAAACCGTCCGCCGCAGGTCACGCATGGCGTTGCCTTCTCCGCCCCCTGCTTCATCGAACACAGCGTGGATAGCCTGGAACGCCGCGATAACTTCATCTATAAGCGCAAATTTTTTCGCTCGCTGTCGGCCAAAGTCATCGCCAAGGAAAAGCAGTTTCCGGGCATCGTGGACATCGACGCCCTACGCAGCGTGCGCGTGTGGCGCGATTTCGACCGGGCCTTTTCGGCGGTGATCGGCGGATATACCGATCTGCAAGCATATTACGATTACCTCTCGTCCGGAAACTACGTGGCGGAGACGACCGCCCCGGTCCTACTGGTCAATGCGCTCAACGACCCCATTATTCCGGAAGCGTGTACCCCCGTGGACCTAGGGAGGAAACACCCGCTGATTACGGTCGAACAGCCCAACCGGGGCGGGCACGTAGGCTTCCCGCTGCGAGGTAAGGACTACAACGCCATGGACGTCCGGGCTTACGATTTTATCGAACAGGAGTAAGTAGAACCAAGCGGCCGGGAATCCGGTGAGCGTTAAAATTTCCGGCAGCGGGTGCGGTAATATATATTTACTTCTACCCACTCACGCTCCACCGGTTTATTCATGTTGTTCCGCTCGCTTATCCCCGCGCTACTGGCGTGTTTCCCGGCTCACCTTACCGCCCAGGTAAATATTCAGGTCGAAAGCGGCAATATCCTGCCCAGCGTGACGGGCAGGGTGTACGAGGGCGGAAGCTGCGTAGAGTACGAGACGAAGGGCACCGATGGTCGGTCCAGCATCGATTTGCGGGTCACGGTACCCAGTGTCCAGGACATGACCGTCAATTACCTCCTGAACGGAGACAAGCCCGGTCTGAGGGATATTCTGAAGCCCTCGATCACGCCCATTCTGAACTGCGAAACGGAACTGATGAGCGTACGGGGCATCATTAATAGTTACCTCGTCTGGTCGCAACCGCAAAGCATCTTTCGGGAAGCCATAACCGGAAAGCTTGACTTCACCGACGAACTGGAGGTGTATTCTCCGGTAGCGACCACCCTGGAGCTGCCCTTTCACGCCTCCGCCGCGCTGGCGGCCGTGCAGACCTTTTGTGATCCGGGAGATTCCAGGGCCAACGCGCGGGCGCGAGTCAACGTGTCATTGGGCAATTCGAAGGCCTCCACCGGTGGCGAAGTAGAAGTGAGGGGTGCCTTCCTGGACAATGAGTTGTACAGTGGGCAGGCCGTAGCCGTCGTCGATGTAGCGCCCGGGATCAATCGGTTCACGCTCCACGTCACCGGGGAACTTTACGTCGAATCCAAAGTCAAGGGAGTGGGATGGGCCCTGATGTGCGGATCGCACGCGGTAGCGAGTTCCGGTAATTCACTGGTCATCTCACGCTTCACCGGCGCGGAAGGTGGGCCTCTGGCTCGGGGTATGCGCATCACCGGCCTGCGCACGGGCATTGATTATCTAAACATAGGGGCAGCAGAGAATTGCGCCAACCTTCCTACACCGGTACTAAGCACTACTCCAGCCTCCTGCGGATTGGCTAACGGTTCGGCCGTGCTCGATACGAGCGGCACGGGGATTACCGAGCTGAGTTGGAGTACGGGGCAACGGCTGACGACCGCTCGTAACTTGGCGGCGGGCACCTATTCCGTGCTGCTCACCTACGCCGACAGCTGTTCCAGTGTCCTGGATTTCGAGATCGAGGACCCTACCCTGCCGGCGATCAGCCTGCCGACCGACACGCTGCTGGGCGATGGCGATTCCCTCCTGCTGGATGCTTCGGTCAGCGGCCAAAACCTTTCTTACGCCTGGTCTACGGGCGCCACGGAAGCAAAAATCTGGGTGACGACGCCGGGTAAGTATTCGGTAACGGTTACGGACGCCGGGGGCTGCCAGTTTACCTACACAGCGAGGGTCATTTCGGATCGCGCCTACTTCATCGGTCCGCAACGCATTACCTTATCCTCCGGCCAGTTTTACGATGACGGCGGTCCGGAGGACAACTACCGTGATGACCGCAACTACGTGACAACCATCTGCCCGGAGGATCCGAATCAATATATCGAACTTGACTTCTCGGCGGTAGACATCATAAGCCGCGACGATCAGGACGAACTGAGCGTATTCGACGGTGACGGGTCGATCTGCCCTTTGGATGCCTCCGTTACCGGGCCGGGCGTGTATCGGTCCTCCACCCCCGGCGGTTGCCTGACCGTTCGCTTTCGGTCGACCTCTTACAATGGTAGCGCCGCAGGGTGGGACGCCGTTATCAGCAGCGTGGCCCAGCCCGCTACACCGGCGTGCATCCAGCCGATTACGTGTGGCCGGGACTTTACCGACCCCGGGGGAGCCGAACCCTATCAGCCCGGCGAGTACCGGGTGTATTACCTATGCCCGGAAGCGGAAGAAGCGATGGAACTGACGTTTCAAGAATTGGATCTTGGGCGGGAAGACGTGCTCGCGATCTACGACGGTTACGGTACCGATTGTCTCCTGACCACGCAGCCTACTGCGGGTGAGGTATACCGCTCCTCCTCAAACGGGGGCTGCCTGACGGTCATCCTTGACGCGGCGAGCGGAGGCACGGCAACGGCGGCCGGCTGGGTGGCGGACATAAACTGTAGCGAAAGGTCCACCAACTCCGGGGGTAGCTGCCGCTGTGACAACAATCCGGAACCGGGGAATACCTGCTCCGAAGCTCCGCTCATCAATAATCTACAGGCCTTTTGTGGCTCCAGTTCCATCCGGTATACTCCCGACGCCCCGGGCAACCTGGAGGCTGCCTTCACCTGTGGGGTGGTGCATAATAATTCCTTCTTCCGCTTTATACCCACCGCCACTACCGCTACCATCCAGTTCGCCGCGGACGGGGGGAACAGCGTGCTCTGTGAAGGCTTCCAGTTGGCGGTATTTTCCGTGCAGGGCCGCTGCGACAGCCCCGACTCCCGGTGGAATCAGCTGGCCTGCACCAACGCCGAAGACGGCCTGCGCAGTAACGGTTCACTATCGGTGCGGAATCTCGTCCCCGGCCAAACCTACTACCTGATGATCGATGGTTCCTACGGTAGTGAGTGCCGGTATACCCTCAATGCCCTGGATGGAATAGAGACCTGCCCCCTGCGGACGGAACCGGAAACGACCTACTGCACCGACGGCTCTTTCTACGTCGACATTCCCCTGGCAGGTGACGGCGGCGGTCGACAGTACAAGATCTATGAATCGGGTGATTACTTCGGAGAACTGGATACCCTGACCTACGTGGACGATGGTAGCGCACAGGTAATAACGGTCGGTCCTTACCGGCAGAAGGCGGACTACGATATCGCTATTGTTGGTGGGGAAGGAAACGCCGCCTGTCAATTACGGGTAACGGGACGGGGACCATCGTGCGAAGCAAACTGTGAGATCGCGTCGGCCATCATCATAAACTGTTTGGATCCGGTAGCGGGCACCTACCTGCTCGAAGGAGAAATTATGAAGTCGAAGGCACCCGTTTCCGTGTACGCAGAAGCCTACCAGCAATTTTTCCTACCGGGTGAGGCCCTTGTGTTCCGTGATACGCTCCGTGATCTCCCGGCGGGTGGACTGACCTTCGAGGTTACCGACTACAATTATTGTAACCTGAGCGAAACGGTTCCCGTCCCAGATCAGTGCGAGCTCACCTGCGATCGGTTTACATTCAGCCCCAACCCTGTCACCACGTCCCTTCGCGTCGGTGGGCTGTGCCGAACCACGGACTACCGCTTGTATGATGCGGGTGGTCGCCTGATTGGTGAAGGGCGGTTAGATCCAACTTCGGATGAGATAGACGTTCGGCGGATGCCGGTGGGCATCTACTCGATCATATTCCACGGACAAGATGGGGACCAGGTTCTTCGCTTTGCCAAATTTTGACCGTGCCGGATAGGCTTTTTACCTGCGCACCGCCGCCCGAATTACCGGGAATTTCCGGGGGCAGCCTGAACCATTCCGGGTGGGTACCGTAGTATAGACACCACAACAAATAATGTAACTACAAGACCCATGAGCGCCAAGATCCTAATTACCTTCTATTCTACCTACGGACACACCTTCAAACTCGCGCAATCCGTCAAGGCGGGTGCGGAAGCGGCCGGTGCCGAGGTTCGCCTGCGTCGCGTCGCGGAACTCCCGCAGGCAGCCGCGGCCATGAAGAACGACGAGAATTACCAGGCGGCTCAACAGTCGATGGCACACTTGGAAGAGGTGACCCACGATGACCTTCGCTGGGCGGACGGTATTGCCTGGGGCACCCCCACCCGCTACGGGAACATGGCCGCGCAGGTCAAGCAATTTATCGATACGACCAGCTCGCTTTGGTCGAAGGGCGAACTGGAGGACAAAGCCGCGGGTGTATTCGTTTCGACGGCTACCCAGCACGGTGGTCAGGAGTCGACGATTCTGTCGTTCCACATCCCCCTGCTTCACCTCGGGATGATTATCGTAGGATCGCCTTACGGCCAGAATCCGACCCTCTTCAACGTGGAGAACATTCACGGTGGTAGCCCCTACGGTCCGAGCACGATCGCCGGTGGTGACGGATCGCTCCAGCCCATGGATGGCGATCTGACCATGTCCAACAAGCTGGGAGAACGCCTTTCGAAAGTAGCCGACCGACTCAGCGTGCTGCGTTCCTAGTCAGCTTGCCAGAAGGCGGTGGTCTTTAGCCGTCGATTCAGTACTATAGTTTCGCCGTTTCCGGTGGTGGCTACAAGTTGGCTTCCTCCCGGTGACCATGCCATACCCCACACGTAGCGGTCGCGAAGGCCGTGGCGAAGTTCTTTGCCGTCCACCGACCACAGTCGCACCCCATCGCTGGCGGAGGCCAACACCTTACCGTTCGGATCCCAGCTGAGATTCCGATACTCGGCCCGGCTAGTGGTATCCTGCCACAGCAGGGTGTTGTTTGCCGACCAGAATTGCAGTACAGGAGGATGCCGTTTTCCGGTTCCCCGTAATCGCCGGTTGCAAATGAATTTCCGTCCGGATGCCACGCTATGCTGAGCATTAGCGTTGGGAGTTCCCGCGACATGCGGAACCTTGCGGTGTCGGCGGCAATATCGTACGTACCGATACCGGAACCCACCGTGACCAAATGATTGCCGGCAGGGTGCCAATCCAGTCCGGTGATCGCTTTAGGATCGATTTTTCTTCGCCGGTAGAGGACCCCGTCCCGTTTAAATAACAACAGATACCCATCGTTATCGCCGACCGCCAGATAGGTACCGTCCGGGCTCCAGCCCAGCCCGCGGGCCCCGGAGGAAGAGACACTGTCGAGCACGGTTCTCCTTCCGGTATTGAGATCATACACAAAAGGGACCTCCCCACTCTGGGCCGCAGCCGCCAGGTATTCCCCTTTCGGGTCCCACTTGAGATTCGTGATCGTGCCGGCTACCGGTATGGTTAGTTGCGGTTCTAAGTTGCCTCCTGAGAAGGTGGTGATTTCGTGCTGGTTACCTCCGACTATGATTGCATGCTGTGGCCCTGCCCAATCGACGGACCATACGATGCTCTCGTACTCCCCCTTTATCATGGCGGGCGCGACACACCCGGACGATAGGAGCGCCGACAGAACGAATACGCAGGCTAAATTACTCGGAAGGAATTCGGTAGAAGACATTCGCCGAAATTGGGCTCAGGGATACGGTTCCTTCCAACGGACGGTCACTCAGGCCTGCGGGTTGCACGCGTTCACCGTCCACGACCTGTAGCCAGGTACCCTCGGGAAGCTCGTAGGTTTGCGTTCGGGGATGGGCATTTAACGCTACGATGATCTCCGACCAGTCTTCGCCGGGGGCATCCTGAAGTCGATAGGCGATCAGTTGTCCATCCTCCTGATCGTCAAAGACCAGGTGGCGCGCGATCGTATCCGTACCGCGCATGCGGAAAGCCGGATGTTCCTTCCGCAGGGCGATGAGGTCCCGTACGTAGGCCACCGTCTTGGCGTGCCGGCCCTTGTCTTCCCATTTGATGGCATTGACCGCGTCGCTGCTCTGGTAGCTGTTTTCGTCGCCGTCCTTCGTACGGAACATCTCCGTACCGGCGTGCAGGAACGGAATACCCTGGGAGGTCAGCACGGTGGCGAGTGCCAGCCGATGCATACGCTGCCGGGTAGCGATCCCGTCCCGCGGGTTACTTATCGCGAGTCTATCCCAGAGGGTGTGGTTATCGTGACAGCTCACGTAATTGACGCACTGGGCCGGCTCCCGGGCCCAGGGTGCGTGGCTGTAGTTAACGCTGTCGTACGCGATCTGGGGGTGGCGGGTAGCACCGACGATCCCGAAGCGAACCGATTCGGCCATATCCGGCGCTCCGCTGGCAAACCCCTTTTCCTCGTGGTGGAAGACGCTGCCCTTTAACGCGTCGCGCACGTCGTCACTAAAGGCGGCGATACCCTGCAGGCGGGGCGTATTCTTTTTGAGGGCCTGTAGACTGTCGGGGAGCGGGCTGTCCCCCGCCGTCCAGCCTTCGCCGTAGATCAGAATAGAAGGGTCGATACCGTGGATGGTTTCGCTGATGTCGTTCATCGTAGCGATATCATGGATACCCATCAGGTCGAAGCGAAAGCCATCCACGTGGTATTCATCGACCCAGTACTCCACCGATTCGCGGATATACTTACGAACCATTGGGCGTTCGCTTGCAATCTCGTTGCCGCAACCGCTGGCATTGCTGAAGGTGCCATCCTCGTTAAAGCGGTAGAAGTAGTCGGGCACCAGTAATTGGAAATTGCTGTTATCCGTCCGCCCGGTGTGGTTGTACACCACGTCCATCACCACGCGTATGCCCGCTTCGTGCAGGGCCATGACCATTTCCTTGAACTCCCGGATCCGTACCGCACCCCGGGAGGGGTCGGTTGAATAGCTTCCTTCGGGGACATTGTAATTCTGGGGATCGTAGCCCCAGTTGTACTGCGCCGAATCCAGGCGGGCTTCATCCACGCTCATGAAATCGAAGCTAGGCAGAAGGTGGACGTGGGTGATGCCCATCTCAACGAGGTGATCCAGCCCCGTCGTGTCTCCGTCGGGGGTAGTCGTACCGCGCTCCGTTAGCCCGAGAAATTTCCCCTTATGGGTAATGCCGGAATTGGGGTCAACACTTACGTCACGTACATGCAGTTCATAGATCACCGCGTCGGTGGGGGCGCTGAAGGGGGGGCGGCGATCCGCTTCCCAACCCTCGGGGTCCGTAGCCAGGAGATTGACTATTTGGCCACGCATGCCGTTCGTTCCCGCGCTCTTCGCATAGATATCCGTAGCCTCGGCGAGCCAGCGGCCGTCGCGCTTAATCTGTAGGGTGTAGTAAACGCCGTCCAGGTTTTCCTCCACCGCCGCGGTCCAGGCACCATCCAGGATGTCCATATCGTAGGTAGCGTAGGGGTCGCTGGTCGTCGCGTCGTCTTCGTAGAGGTGAACGCGGGCCTCCTGAGCAGCGGGTGACCACAGCTTGAAGGTGGCGCGTTCGGTCGAATAGGTCACCCCTAGGTCGGCGTAGGGGTAAACGGGGTAATCTTCCAGGGTATCGTACTGGGGTCGGGGATCGGAGCAAGTCACGAAGAGCGAACTAAGGGCGGTGAGGAATAGGATTTGGTAGAGGGCGGGCATCAGCGAGTGATGTGAATAAACTATTCGATAAGGCGAAGGATGGTTCGGGCGAAGGTGGGGTCTAATATAGCACCCCGATGGCCCACATCCGGCAAGGGAATCAGTTGAACCCGGTCGGGTGCCACCGCTTTGATCTCTTCGGCCATGTCAAACGGTATAAAATCATCGCGCTGACCGTGAATGACCGTCACCGGACAACGGGACCGGGCCACGTTATCAACGGTATTCAGCGGGTACTTCAGGATGAAGTCGGGCACCATCCACAGCCAGAGATTTTTCATTGCGGTGATGCTGGCGTACGGAGCGGCCAGGACGCAGTATTCCGGATTATTCTCCGCGGCGAGGTAGCTGGCCATGCCCGTTCCCAGCGAATAGCCCGCTACGATGATATGCTCTTCGGAATAGTGATTCAGCAAGGTATCGTACATGGTTTGCGCATCCTCGTACAATTGTTCTTCCGAAGTGATGCTTCCGCCGCTCTTTCCGTACCCCCGGTAATCGAAGAGGTACAGATCGTAGTCCGTATCCATCAGCGCTTCGGTCTGACGGAAGCTCCGACGATTACTCCCCCGGTTGCCGTGTAGAAAAAGAATAGCTCCCCGGGCTTCCGGTTTGCGAAAAGCGACCACGTTAAGTTCCACGCCATCGGAGGTCGGAACGTATAGCTCCTCGCCTCCGGCAAAGACGAAGTCAGCGGGAAGTTGCCGGGGGCGGAAAATCAGGCTTTCCTGATACGCGAAAAGGATGACGCATAACAGGGCATAGGTGACCAGGGCGCCGATAGCGATTCGCCAGATCCAGTTCATACCGGTAAGCTTTTTTCTATCATCATTCCGGCACCGAGCGCAGCAAACCCATGCCGGTCAGGAAAAATATGCCCCCTACGATGGCTACTCCCCAGGCATTCTGGCCGAGGGCGAGTTGACCGGGGTTAAAGATGGCAAGCACACCCGCGGCCAGGGCGATAGCCCCGACAATGGTAAAAACTAAAGCAAGGGTTTTCTTCACGATCGGTAATTTGTCGTAAAGATAGCCCGGCCGCCCAAGTTGCTGAACCGGCCAGTTCCTATCTTGCCGGGGACCAAATTATCGAATGGTGCCGTCCCTCAGCCGAAGAAATTTCCTGTACCTCGCCGGCCTGCCGGTAGTGTTCTCCAGCACCCTACCCGCCGGTGTCCGCCTTCTAGGATTGTCCGGGGCGGACCCACTGCCGGGCAAAGTAGCCGGGCTGACCGTACTGAACGACCGGCCCGTCAATGCCGAAACCCCGCCCCACCTGCTAAACGCCGAGGTGACCCCGGCCGACCACTTGTTTGTCCGCAATAACGGAGTCGTTCCCCAGGGACTCCCGACCGGGCCTACTACCCTGCCCGACGACTGGACCCTACGGATCGCCGGCGAAGCCGTTCCCGAACCGGTCACCTTCACGCTTGCCGAATTGCGGGAACGCTTCGATGAGCATTCCTATCAAATTACGCTGGAATGCGGTGGCAACGGTCGCAGTGAGTTCAATCCGCCGGCCCGCGGCAATCAATGGTCGACTGGGGCGGTTGGCTCCCCTCGGTGGACCGGCGTCCGACTGCGCGACGTGCTCGAAGCTGCCGGTTACGACCGGGAGAAAGCGGTTTACATTGGCTATTACGGCAAAGACACTCACCTGAGCGGCGACCCGGACAAAATACCTATCTCACGTGGGGTGCCCATCGAAAAGGCGCTGGAAGACGAAAGCCTGATCGCGTGGGCGCTCAATGATGCGCCCCTACCGCTTTTAAATGGCTACCCCTTAAGACTTGTCTTCGGAGGCTACCCGGCCAGTTGTTCCGGGAAGTGGCTATCGGAGATCGTGGTGCGCGACCAGGTCCACGACGGCGAAAAAATGGGGGGACAATCGTATCGCGTACCCTGCGAACCGGTGCCCCCGGGAACGACCGTGGAAGATGAGGACATGTGTATCATCCTCGAAATGCCGGTGAAGTCCCTCATCACTTCCCCCCGTACGGGGGCCGTAGTGGAAGCGGCGGACGGACTGGCCATCGCCGGCCACGCCTGGTGCGGTAAGTCGGCCGTTGCCCGGTTGGACTACAGTATTGACTTCGGCAGCACGTGGCGTAGCTG
The DNA here is from genome assembly GCF_003390935.1 of Lewinella sp. IMCC34191. Lineage (GTDB taxonomy): Bacteria > Bacteroidota > Bacteroidia > Chitinophagales > Saprospiraceae > Neolewinella. Next base: position 71,199 of record NZ_QNQZ01000003.1, read on the forward strand.
CCGCCTCACCCGCCCGGTCAACCGTTTCGCCTGGCAGCACTTTTCAGCCGACGTGAAGTTTCCCCAGACGGGCTACTACGAAGTCTGGGCCCGGGCTACGGATGAGGACGGGACCGCCCAGCCAATGGTGCTGCCGGGCTGGAATCCCCGTGGCTACCTGAATAATGCCTGTCACCGCATCGCCATCAAAGTCGTATGATCTCCGCTAATTTTCGCGCTGTACTAATATTGATCAGTGGCCTCGTCATTGCGCTGACCATCGGCAATTGCACCGCCGACGAGTCGGAGCCCCGCCCCACCGACGCGAAACCCTCCCGCATTGTCGATGGACTGGATATGGATACCGGACTGGTCGCCGAGGGCGAGTATTTACTGGTGAAGGGAAACTGCATTGCCTGCCACAGCGCCAAGCTGGTCACCCAGAACCGGGCCACCCGCGAGGGCTGGTCCCAGATGCTCGACTGGATGCAGGAAAAGCAGGGCCTGTGGGACCTGGGTCCCCACCGGGAGCCCATACTGGATTACCTGGCTACCTACTACGCCCCGGAGGAAAGCGGGCGACGCCCGCCCCTTCAGGATATAGAATGGTACCGCCTGGAAGACGAATCCCCTACCGATTAATTACGTTCTTGAAGCGGGGCCGCCTTGGCGCTACATCCCCTGATTCCGCTTTCTTGACCGCTTCGTACTGCGAGTAATTCCCTTCGAAGAAACGGATGTTCCCCTCGTCCTCGAAGCTTAAAATATGGGTGGCCAAGCGGTCGATGAACCATCGATCGTGACTGATCACGAGGACGCAACCGGCAAAGCTGTCGAGGGCATCCTCCAACGCGCGCAAGGTATTGATATCGATGTCGTTAGTCGGCTCGTCCAGCAGCAAGACATTGCCGCCTTCACGGAGCGTCATTGCCAGCTGCAAGCGGTTACGCTCACCACCGGAAAGCATACCGACCTTCTTCTGCTGGTCGGCCCCGGCAAAGTTGAACCGGCTCAGGTACGCCCGGGCGTTGACGGACGTGTTGCCCACTTCGATCATATCGTGCCCCTGGCTGACCACGTCGTAGATGGTCTTTTCCTTATCCTGGAGCTGTGTGTGGGCCTGATCTACGTAGCTGATCTCGACGGTATCCCCCACCTTGATTGCTCCCTCATCGGGTTGTTGTTCCTTGACCAACAGGCGGAAAAAGGTCGACTTACCTACTCCGTTCGGTCCCAGAATACCAACAATGGCGTTCTTCGGTATCGTAAAGGTGGCATTGTCAAACAGGATGCGGTCACCAAAGCCTTTCTTAAGGTGCTCCACCTCGATGACTACATCACCGAGCCGGGGTCCGGGCGGAATGTAAATTTCCAAATTCTTCTCCCGTTCACGCCCCTCCTCTCCGACTAGCTTGTCGTAGGCATTCAGACGGGCTTTGCCTTTACTCTGTTTGGCCTTTGGCGCCATGCGGATCCATTCCAACTCGCGCTTGAGCGTCTTTTGCCGCTTGCTTTCCTGCTTTTCTTCCTGGGCAAGCCGCTGTGATTTTTGTTCCAGCCAGCTGGAGTAGTTCCCTTCCCAGGGGATACCCTCGCCGCGGTCGAGTTCCAGAATCCAACCGGCAACGTTATCGAGGAAGTAACGGTCGTGCGTTACGGCAATGACCGTGCCCGGGAAACTTTGCAGGTACTGCTCCAGCCAGTCCACCGATTCCGCGTCGAGGTGGTTGGTCGGCTCGTCCAGCAGTAGAATATCGGGATTACTCAGCAGCAGGCGGGCCAGGGCAACTCGCCGCCGTTCCCCTCCGGAGAGGACATCCACCTTTGCATCGTCGGGCGGGCAGCGCAGTGCTTCCAGTGCGGTATCGATGCGGTTTTCCAGCTCCCAGGCATTGCGGTTTTCGAGCTCTTCCATCAATTCTCCCTGGCGTTCGATGAGCTTGTTCATCTCATCGTCGCTCATCGGTTCGCTGAACTTTAGGTTGACCGCCTCGTATTCCTTCATCAGGTCGACGGTCTCCTGCACCCCTTCCTCGACGATCTCCTTGACGGTCTTATTCGGGTCGAGCTTGGGTTCCTGCTCGAGGTAGCCGATCTTGTAGCTGCCGTCGAAGACCACGTTTCCTTCGTAATTCTTATCGACCCCCGCAATGATCTTCAGCAAGGTGGATTTACCACTTCCGTTGAGTCCCAGGACACCGATTTTGGCGCCGTAGAAGAAACTCAGCCAGATATTGTTGAGTACTTTTTTATTCGCTCCCGGGAAGGTCTTGGAGACCCGTTCCATGGAGAAGATGATCTTGTTGTCTGCCATATAAAAGTGAGGGTTAGGTTATTGGCCGTCAGATTGAGTGTCGCGCTGCCAGGACTGCTCGCCGATCAGTAATTCCAGGCGGTCCATAAAGCGCTGAAGAGCCGGCGGCGCGCCGGAGTAAACTTTGATACTGCGAGGATCGCCATTGGCGTCCGGGATGGTGATCATCCGGTAGGGAATATCCGAAGGGATTGGGCGGTCCACGGGGTAAAGCGGCTCGAAGTCGAACTCCCGGAGACTATCGATGGAGTTATTGAGATCCTCATAGTCTACGGAGTAGAGTTGCCGGTTGTACAGCCCCTGGGCGAGTTCGCTGTTATCGACCAGCAGGGACGACATTCCGCCATCCTGCAGACTGAAGGTATAAGCCTCACAATCCCCGTAGCAATTTGACTTTTGAAAGACCAGCTCGGCGGGTAAGTCGTTCTCCGGAACGTCGTCGCGGTACCCCGAATCGGTTAAAGGAGCCTGTCCTACACTGGCCTGATTCTCGATTTCGGCCGTTTCGTTGCTTTCTATTCGCGGCGAACGGGTCGTGGCCCGCCGGTTGCGCACTTCTTCGCGGCGCTGTGCCTTTACTTCTTCTTCGGAGGGAAGCGAACCGGCGCCGGCACGTTCCGGGGCGCGTGTACCCTGCGCTAATTCCTCATCGGCTCGCAGGGCTTGGGCCTCGTCAATTTCGGGATCCGGGTCGACCGTCCCGTCTTCGATCGGAGCCTGGACCGGCGTATTGGGGGACCCGGCTATACCGATCGGTTGACGGGTACAGGACAGGCTCACTAGGACGATGGCAACCATCGCGAGGTAGTAGTTCATAGCATGCACTTAGGTATCTCTAAAGCACGTGCGGCGGCCGAAGGTTGACTTTAGCTACTTACCCTTTTTCGCCTGCGCGGCGGCTTGCTGCCGCTGTTGCTCCTTCAACGCCTCTTGTAAACGCGCGCTGAATCCAGACTTTTTCTTCGGCTTTCGCTTATTTTCTTCCAGTTTCGCCCGCAGCTTATCGTTGTCGATGATGAAGTTCTTCGTGACCACGGTCTGAATAATATTAAACAGGTTGCTGAAGAACAGGTAGGCGGTCAGTCCCGCGGCAAAGCTGTTAAAGAAACCCAGGAATGCGATCGGCATAATGTACTGGAAGTACTTCATCATGGGCTGGGCGCTGTAGTCCATGTGCCGGCTATTGTAGTAGGCGTAGATCACCGTAGTAACCGCCCACAGAATGGCAAACAGGCTGAGGTGACCCTGCATAAAGGGGATCCACTCCGGTAGCCGCAGGATGCTGTCGTAGGTGCTCAGGTCATTCGCCCACAGAAAGTTCTCCTGACGGAAACTGATGGATGCGGGAAAGAAGCGGTACAAGGCGAACCAGATCGGCATCTGCACCACCATGGGCAAACAACCTCCCAACGGGCTGGCACCGTACTCCTGGTAGAGCTTCATGGTCTCCATCTGCTGGGCCTGGGCGTCATCCTTGTGCTTAGCCTTCAGTTTCTCGATTTCCGGCTTCAGCACCTGCATCTTGGATTGGCTGACCAGCATTTTGTAGGTAAGCGGATAGAGCAACAGCTTAACAAATAGAGTCAGCACCAAAATGGAGATACCCATATTGCCGATAAAGCTGGACAGGAAGTTGAAGAGCGGGCGAATGATCCACCGGTTGATGGAACCGAAGATGGATGATCCGAAACTAACCACGTCAGACAAGTCGTAACCAATGGCGCGCAAGCGTTCGAATTCATTCGGCCCGACGTAGAACGACATGCCAAAAGTCTCGGAGGCACTGCTACCTACCGGCAGGTTAATCTCCGAAATGAGCACTTTGAGTTCATCGTCCGGCAAGCGATCCCGGTCGGCCACCGTAGTGAGGACCGCACTGCTGAAGCGATCGTCCGCGATAAGTGCCGAGGTAAAGAACTGCTGGCTACCGGCCACCCACTTCAGGGGCTGTTCGTCCAGTTCCTCGGTATCGTCACTGGTGCAGGAGCAATAGTCGGTATCGTCGCCGATCGGCTTGTAATAAAGCGTAGAATAATTGCCTTCGTACTGGCTGTTCTTTTCGATCTTATCCAGGTGGTTTTCCCAGTACAACTGGACGATGCCTTCCGAGCTCGCCATGATGTTATTCATGCCCTCGAACCGTACGTCGTAGTCGATTAGATAGGATCCGTCCTCCAACGAATACTTCTGCTCCAAGTATCCACCGCCCGTTACCGGCGCGCGTAGAAAGACCGTGTTACCTTCTACCGTCGGCTCGAAAAACAGATTGCTGGAACGGACGCCATCTCCTGCCACGCCGTTGACCGGAATGATGTATTCGAACTTATTCTGTTCGTCATTCAGCAGAAGTAGCGGCAGCTTGGTCTCCTGATTATCGTCCTGCTCCACCACCTTGGCGTAGTTCTTGAGTTCCGCCCGGCGGATAGTGCCCCCTTTCGTACTGAAGGTGAGCTGGATAAGGTCATTTTCCAGCACGACTTCCCGGTTCTCCCCGGTGGCGGCGGGGGCGAAAGCGCCGAATCGCGTCCGGTACTGCGCCTGCTGTAACGAATCGATTCCAACCACCGAATCACCGGCGGCAACGGTTACCGGCGGATCGTTTTCTTCGCGCAACTCGGCGTCCGAAAGCGCGGCAATGGAGTCTTGGTAACGTTGCTCCATCTCGATCTCTTCGGCCGTTGGCGCGGTCACGTACTGCCAAGTCACGAAGAGGATCATGATGAGGACGATACCAACGATGGAAGTTCTGTCCATCTCCATAGGTAATTCTTTTAATTTACGGCCAACCCCGGGGCGGGTCGCCGGTTCCATTTGGGGCCGCAAAGGTACGCAGCATTCAATTATGTCCCTACCCCACAAAGATGAACATCAGACTTTAGCTGACGAACGGTTGGCCAGAGCTTATCGTAACGCCACCTATCACGTTAACGACCTGACCCTCAAAATAGACGAGCCGCACCCGGCATTTGATGACTTACTTGACCGTCACGATGCGGATTATTACATCATTCTGACCGCCTATAACCCCTTCAGCAAACCCCTGCCCCGGCCAGTGAACGAGGAACGCCACCACACGCTGTTGCAATTTCTTGACCAACTGGACTGGTCTTACCTGCCGGCAAGTGGAGCGGACCCCTCCAATGAATGGGAGGAAGAAATAGGGGTCTGTTTGCTGGATCCGCCTCGTACCCAAGCCTACGAAATTGCCCGCATCTACGAGCAGCATGCGATCGTGGAAGGCGTTCGCCGGGGTAAGCCCGCCCTAGTGTGGCTCTGATTTTTCGTGGATCGCCGTGATTAACCGAACCACCTCCCTACCCTCTTCCGCGGTGGTAGCAACGGCCTCCAGCCCCTTCAGCACGTTTACTACGTTGTCGATCACGAAGTGGTGATTGGCCGCCGATCCCTGGTACGGGCCGTAGTTGTTTGGCGGCGCACTGGGTGGTAAGGAAGGCTTTTCAATCCCCTCTACGTGGCAGTATCGAAGTTCGTTCATGTACTGTCCGCCCAGTTTGACGGTTCCCCGACTACCCAGTACCGAAAGCGTTGATTCGAAATTTTGGTCCCAAACTACCGTGCTGTAGTTCAGGCTGCCGACGGCGTCGCCGGCCAGTTTGAATTGAACCATTCCCGTATCCGGAAAGGGGTGTAGGTCCGCATGGGTTTGATTGACGGCGTAGGCGGTCAGCACCTCCAGTTTTCCAAACGTCCAGCAGAGCAAGTCGATGAAGTGGGCAAATTGCGTAAACAAGACGCCACCGTCTAATGCTGGATCACCGTGCCAGGCGTGCTGCCCCTTTTCGCTAGAATGGTAGTATCGCTCGTCGCGGTTCCAAAAGCAGTCCACGTGCACCTGTAGCACGCGACCGAAGCGCCCCTCGTCGACCAGCTCTTTCAACCAGGCGGAGGCCGGACTGTAGCGATTCTGCATCACCCCGAATACCTCCCTTCCGTGTTGGTGAGAGGCCGCGATAAGCTCGTCACATTCGGCCACCGACAGCGCGATGGGTTTTTCAATGACCACATGACGCCCGGCGGCGAGGCAGCGGATGGCCTGCCGGGCGTGCAGACCGTTAGGGGTACAGATACAGGCCACGTCAAAATCAACCCCTAGTAGGCTGTCCAGTCCCTGGTAATATATGTCTTTAAGGGTCGCATCTTCCGGGCCGATCAAGTCGTCAATGGGAAGCGCGTCACAGACCGCCACCAGTTGCGCCTCGGGGTGGGCGGCAATCAGCGCAGCGTGCCGACGGCCGATGTGACCGAATCCCACGACGGCAAAGCGAATGGCTTTCATCTGAGGGCGAAGGTAACGGAGCGTGGGAAATTACCTAATTGGAATGCCTGGCTCCATCCTCGTCTATGCGGGATACTTCCCCTCCGCGTAGTTGGTAACTCCCGCTATCCGGGCACTCCGCCCGACCGTTTCCGTCAAATGTCAGCCGGTGCCCCGCTTCGCTCATCCAGCCTACGGGCCGGGCGGGTACGCCCATCATCAGGGCATAGGCGGGTACGTCACCGGTCACGACCGCTCCGGCGGCTACGAATGCGTAACGGTGCAGACGAACGCCACAAACGATGGTCGCATTAGCCCCTATGGTTACGCCATCTTCCAGGTGGGTGGAGGCGTACTCTCCGCGTCGATTGATGTGGGCACGGGGATTATTGATATTCGTGAATACGGCGGAGGGTCCGATAAATACGTGATCGTCCACCTGCAATCCATCGTACAGGCTGACGTTATTCTGCACTTTACATCCGGATCCCAGTTTGACTCCCCCGGCCACGTATACGTTCTGCCCCAGGTTACAATTCTCACCAATTTCGCAGCCGGCCGTCAGATGGCAAAAATGCCAGATCCGGCAACCCGATCCGATCTTCGCACCGTCGTCAATAACCGCGGTGGGGTGAGCGAGATAGTCCATTTAGAAGAAAATGAGTAAGCCTAAGCCACCAACCAGGAGGAACTTAATCTGCCGACTCAACTTGTGGTAATCGACCTGGTGGCTGGCCCGGGCGAGTTGGATAAGGATGGTGAGCACCGCAAGCAGCAACAAAGAAATGCAGATCAGCATCGGAGGCTGCATAAAGGCGGGCCATCCCAAAAAAACCGGGCTTAGAATAGAGATAATCACCATTACGCCGAGCACGATGGCCAGGCGACGACTCGTATTCACTCCAAACATCACCGGCAGCGTCCGCCTCCCCTCTTGCTTATCTCCCCGAATATCTTCCAGGTCCTTCACCAATTCGCGGAGCAAAGTGGCCACGAAGGCGAAAATCATGAAGAGAATGCACACCCGCACGGTGTCGACGCCCAAATCAGAATTAATGCTGACCAGTCGCGATAGCGCTCGGCGCTCGGTCAATACGAGGATACCGGGCACTCCCGCGCAGTATAGCGCAACGAAGAAGTTACCGACGAAGGGTAGTTTCTTCAGTGCGACGCTGTACAGTGCCAGGATACCGATTGCGGTGGGGAAGATGAAGAGAAGTTGCCGCTCGTCCAGCCGCAGCGCCAGCAGCAGCGCGAACAGGTAGCCAACAAAAACGATAGCCGCGAATAACCACTGCACGTTGTGGCGCCCCATCTTCAACACCAGGTTCTTCCCGGGATGATTGATCGCATCGATGCGTACGTCTCGCAGATCGTTGATGAGGTATCCACAGGCCGTTATGGCCAGCGTTACCAGGCACAACTCGAAAAACTTCCAGGGCCGCAATACGCCCTGCAGGCCTTCCGCATCAATAGCCGGCAGGATGATCCGGTAGTACACCAGCACCTGAGTAAGCGCGACTACCACTAAATTCGGAAAGCGGACGAGCCGCAGAAAGTCCAGTATCGGCACACTTGACATGGCCACAAGATACGCCGAAAGCCGATTGTGTATTAATCCTTCAGCAGTTCGCGGCCGATGACGAGACGCTGAATCTCGGAAGTTCCTTCTCCAATCGTGCACAATTTGCAATCGCGGTAATACTTCTCCACCGGATATTCCTTGGTGAACCCATAGCCTCCGAAGATCTGAACCGCTTCATTGGCAACCCGCACGCTGGCTTCCGAGGCATACAACTTGGCCATCGCGGATTGTCGGGTTACGGATTCTCCCGCGTCCTTCAGGATACCGGCATTGCGGGTTAGTAACTCGGCGGCCTCGATGTCCGTTGCCATATCCGCGAGCTTGAACGATATGGCCTGAAACCGGCTTATCGCTTTACCAAACTGTTCCCGTTCCTTACTGTAGGCCAGCGCGGCTTGCATGGCACCTTTTGCAATACCCAGACTCAGGGCGGCGATGCTGATCCGCCCGCCGTCCAGAATCTTCATACTCTGGATGAAGCCCTCGCCGACCTCGCCGAGGATACGGTCGGCCGGTAAATAGCAATTCTCGAAGATGATTTCCGCCGTCTCGCTGGCACGCATGCCGAGTTTATCTTCTTTTTTACCCCCGCGAAATCCTTCGTCACCCCGTTCCACGATAAAGGCGGTCATACCATGGCTGTCCAGTAATTCGCCGGTCCGGGCGATGACGACGCAGATGTCTCCGCTGATGCCGTGCGTAATAAAGTTCTTGGCACCATTCAGTACGTAGCCGCCATCGTCCTGCTTTTCGGCAACCGTACGCATACGGCCGGCGTCGGATCCGGTATTCGGTTCGGTCAGCCCCCAGGCCCCCAGGTGTTCACCCGTGGCCAGCTTGGGCAGGTACTTTTGCTTCTGCTCTTCGTTGGCAAACGACAGGATATGATTCGTGCAGAGCGAATTATGGGCCGCGACGCTCAATCCGATGCTTCCGCAGACCTGGGCGATCTCGTCGATGATGGTGATGTATTCCGCATAGGATAATCCACTTCCTCCGTAAGCTTCTGGCACCAGGACGCCCAGAAAACCGTACTCCCCCATCTTGGTAAACAGCTCCCGGGGGAAAAACTGTTTCTCGTCCCACTCCATCACGTGCGGGCGGATGTGGCTTTGGGCAAAATCGCGGGCGCTTTGCCGGATAAGCTCAAGTTGTTCTTCGCTGGCTGCAGTGGTGGTAGGCGAAGTGGTAAATGCGGTCATTTGCTCAATATTGATGATAGGGCGTGTAACTAAAATGTTAAAGTTGCCGAAATGTTAGCCGCGGCGATGTCAAAAGGCCGACGGCAGCGATTTGGCCGGGTTGATTGGCGGCATATTCTCGTAGGTCGCTTTCAGATGTTCACAGAAGTTAATTCCTACAAATCTCGTGAAACCAACATTCCTTTTACAGGAACGCCGTGAAGGTAAATAAAACCAAAAGTAATTCGGTTTTTAACACGCAACAAGCCTCTTCGCCGACCGTTGAATCGATAACACCGCCGGACACTTATCCGGCCCAGATTTGACCTGTATGCGTACGCTACTGATTCCCGTATTTCTCTTTTGCACCACCGCCCTGACTGCACAGTCCGTCTTTGATCTGCTCTACACGTCCGCTGCTTCCCACGCGGTGGCTATGGAAGTGACCATTCCGCTCGACAGTATCGACGCGCATACCAAGAATGAGTTACCCGGCACCGTTGCTTTCACCGACGTCGATGGCACCGAACGCCACCTCGGGGTGGAAATCAGTCTCCGTGGCAAGTTCCGGCGTACCCGCTGTAGTACTCCCCCGCTGAAATTGAACTTTTCCAAGAAGGAATTGCGGGGCATGGGACTGTCCGAACACGATAAGTACAAGCTCGTCAATAGCTGCTACGAAGACAGCACCGCCACTAGCCTCCTTTTAAAAGAATATTTAGCCTACCGCGCCTATGCCCTGCTTAGCCCGGACGCCCATTTCCGTACCCAGCTGTTGATAATCACCTTCCGCGACGCCGCCGGGCAACTACCCGATCGAACGGAATACGCTTTCCTGATCGAGGATCCGGATGAAATGGCCGCCCGATTTGACGGTCGGGAACTGGAAGACGCCGACGGCCTGGACGCCAACCGCTATTCCCCGCACGGGGAGGCCACCCATGCCCTATTCCAATATTTCATCGGCAATGCGGACTGGAGCCTGGCACTGCAGCGGAATGTGAAACTCATCGAAGGATATGACGGTATGCTGACCCCCGTAGCCTACGACTTCGATTTCAGCGGATGGGTCGGCGCTCCCTACGCCTCCCCCAGCCGCCAAACCGGCCAGGAGAGTATTTACCAGCGCGTCTATCTTGGCTACCACCAGCGCGACCGCACACTACGGGAGGTGAGCCGCGAATTCCGCAGCCACCGGCGCGAAGTGTTGCAATTGATTAAAAATTTCGATCTACTGAGTAACCGCGATCGGGATATCCTGACCCGCTTCGTTCTCCTCTTTTACGACTCCATGGCCGAAAAGACGCAGAATATGGGCACCCTGCTCTACGACCAGCTGCGCGGCGAAACGGCAACCATCATTCCACCGGGGTCGAAAGCCGAACACTACCGCACCAGCGCCCGCCCTTAGTACCTTTGTGGCCATGATGCAGCCAAGCCAGCAACGCACGCGCGCCCAGGAAAGTCGGGCGGCCGTTCAACGTCTTTATATCGCCATGCGCCATCTCCTGCTCCGGGGCAGCTATAAGCCCGGCGGCATGAGCGGTAAGACACTGGTCGACAACCTGATGATCCTACGGCCGGAAATATACGGTTCCATTACGGACAACGAACGGGTTGAACTGCACGGACTGCATTACGTTTTTCAGCGTCTTCCCAAGGGTACGGAGGAATGCCGTTTCATTCGGCTGATTACGCGCGAAGGCTACGAAAACAGCCACTTCGAGCCGATCGTCCCACCTAAGCGCCGGCGCAACGCCTATCGCATCGACACCGAGGAGATGTACATCGAGATGACCCGTGGGCGGAGCGATATCTACGATATCCTCACCCACCTGACCTTCCTCTACGCCGAGGCCAATAAGATTTACCGCAACAGTCTGGATAGCAAGGGCCAACAAAAGCGGGAGTGGCGTATGCTGGCCGAGATCGTCGACCGGGAGCGCCGCGGCGAAGAGTTCAAGCTGGAAACCGCATACACCTATCTAAGCACCCTGCTGGGCCGTACCTACGAGGAGATTACCCACGCTTGTCGCCGGTTCGCCGAGGAAGACATGGTCAATTCCCTTTTCCACGTCACCTACTGGCTGGGGAAGCTGGCCAAGGAAGAAATTGAAGAAGACAAAGGCCGCGAGGTTTCCTTCTCCAGTTCCCTGCGCGAAAAAACGGGGCACCATTATTACGGGGAAATCTGGGCGGACGCGATCAAGGAAGTCCTCATCGACAAGGACCTGATACACCGGCCCCTTCATATCGTAAGTGCGAACCTGCACAGCGTAATGAATGCCATTTTCGCTCCCGCGGCCACCGTCCAGAAGTTACGCGCCGGCAAATCGGTGTATGATGTAGCCCGTTCGCTTTCCCAACCGGAGGGCCGCCCCCTCCGCCAACTGGTGACCAAGATGGCCCTCAAGAACGGCATGGTGGAGCTCCACGACACCAGCGGAAGCAATATTGGCGTCCAACTCTTTGATACCGCGCTCTTCGACCCGAAACTGGTGAGTCCGGAACTGGGCTTTAAGTCGGCTAAGAAAGGAGAAGATGCGCCGGTGATCCTGGTCATGGATTACGCCTTTGGCGAACAGGCTTACGAAAGCCTGGACGAATTGCTTCGCCCGTACCATTCGCCCACCAGCGATGAGGTTTACGAGATGCAGGTACACAGCATCAACATCATGGGCAAGGCCGGCATTCTCGAAGGCATCAAGGGCGATCTCATGATACCCAACGCGCATATCTTTGAGGGAACGGCCGACAACTACCCCCTGCAGAATGACTTCACCGGGGAGCAATTCGAAGGCCAGGGCCTGGGCGTCTACAGCGGTCCGATGGTTACCGTGCTGGGTACGAGCCTGCAAAACCGGGAGATTCTCGAGTATTTCGTACAGAGCAGCTGGCGGGCGGTAGGCCTCGAAATGGAGGGCGCGCACTACCAGAAAGCCATCCAGGCGGCAACCCACATCCGCAAAAGCGTTAACCCGGACCTCAAGCTGCGTTATGCCTATTACGCCAGTGATAATCCCCTGGTCACCGGACATACGCTGGCCAGCGGCAGCCTAGGGGTGGACGGGGTCAAACCTACCTACCTGATTACCGTCGAGATACTTAAAAGCATCTTCACGGCGTAATACCCTTCGGCTGCCCGGCCCGGCAACTCAATCATGCTCCTGTATGCTGAAGACTTTACCTTTTTTACTGTTATTGATCAGCGGTACGCTCTCCGCCCAGTTTTCACTGGATTCGATCTTCCGTTCCTCCGAGCGCTACGCGGTCAATCCTTTGATCAGCCTTCCGGCCATCGCGTTGGGTGCATACGGGAGCCAGCAGCGCCTGCAATTCCTGCAGGATAAACCCCGCATTTCCGCGGAGGAACTGGCCGGCCTCAATCCCGATGACGTCAACGGCTTCGACCGCTACGCTTTGCGGCAGGATGTGGACAAGCACAAGCAGGCAATCATTCAGAGCGACTACTTTTTCAATACCGGACAAGTCCTCCCGTTTGGACTGTTCATTTGGAAAAAATACCGGCGGGACTGGTTTGATATTACCATGATGTACCTTGAAGGGCAGGTCGCGCAGGGGCTCTTTTACGGCTTTGCGCCCTTCGGTCCGACTGCCGTAGACCGCTACCGCCCGCGGGTTTACTACCAGGAATTAAGCGTGGACAGCCGCAGCGATGGCAACGAGCGCAATAGCATGTTCAGCGGCCACGTATCTACTTCCGCTACGGGCTTTTATTTTTTCGCGCGGATGGTTGATGACTACAATCCCCAGCTGACGGGTACCCAGCGCGCCTTGCTTTACACCGGCGCCACGGTGCCCTCCCTCATAGCCGGTTGGCTTCGGATCAGGGGCCTCAAACACTATCCGACGGATGTAGCCGTAGGGCTGGGAGTTGGCGCCATCAGTGGCATTGGCGTACCGAGCCTGCACAAATGGTGGAAAAAACGGCACCGTAGCCGGCTTGCCCTCCAACCCGTTTACGGCGGGGGAGCCGGAGGCTTCGTACTGCAATTGCGATACTGACGGCTTGAACAATGCCCCGGTAGTTGAGAGTTGCTATGGACAAATTACCCTAACTGAATGTACCGTCGTTTACTCTTCCTGTTCCTTTGCCTATCCACCCTCTTACCCGCCCAGAAATTTCCTGACCTCGACCCCGACAACGAATCGGTGTACCGCGTTCGCACGCTCTGGGAGGGAATCGGCGGATTGGGCGTCATGGTCGGCGCTACTTCCGGCATCGATGCCCTACGGGATAAGCCGTCGATTTCCGACGAAACCCTTACCCGCCTGCAAAACATGGAGGTCGGTCGTCTCGATCGCTGGGGCCTGGAGCAGGACGCGCTCAAGCGGTTCAAGAGCGAAGAGGTAAGCGACTATTTCTTCAACGGATCCGTCCTGCTGCCCATCACGCTGTTCATCGATAAGAAGTTCCGCAAGGACTGGCTCGACATCGGCGTCCTTTACCTGCAGGCCCATGCCCTCTCGGCATTTACGTATGCCTTCAGTCCGCTGGGGCCGCGCTTTATAGATCGCTACCGCCCGGTTGCCTACTACGACGAGCTGAGTTTTGATGACCGCCGCTTCGGCAATAATCGCAACAGTTTCTTCAGCGGCCACGTGAGTACGACCGCGGTGGGCACCTTTTTTTTCACTAAGGTTCTTTCCGACTACAATCCACAGTGGACGGCCGGCCACCGCGCCATCGCCTTCACCCTCGCTTCCCTGCCGCCGGCCTTCGTCGCGGTACAACGCGTACGCGCGCTCAAGCACTTTCCCACGGACACCGTCGTCGGGCTGGGCGTAGGAGCCTTCTTCGGTATTATGGTTCCCCATGTCCATAAGGTCTGGGCTCGTAACCACCGCACGAGTTTGTCGCTGGGCGGCGGTTTCCACGACGGGGCCGGCGGCGCGGGCCTGGTGCTTACTTTTTAGTAGGGCGGCGGAGCGCAGGTAGAACGAATTTCCACAAACGCCTATCTTTCGCGGTAGCTAAAGTCTACCGCATGCTCGATCTTTCCATCCATAGTTCCTCCGATGTCGACATCTCATACCGCCACGTCGGCAGCACCGATGTTACGCGCTATGAAAAAATGCACGTTGAAGTATTTCGCGACTCCGGACAGGCATCCATCGCCGTAGCCCACGAGATCGCCGACCTGATCCGCGAAAAAGCCGGTCGGGGAGAACCCTGCGTCCTCGGCCTGGCTACCGGATCCTCCCCCATCCGCGTCTACGCCGAACTGGTGCGCCTCCATCGGGAGGAAGGGCTGGACTTCTCGCAGGTCATCTCCTTCAATCTGGACGAGTACTTCGAGCTGCCCCGCGGAAGCCGCCATTCCTACTGGTACTTCATGCACCAGCACCTGTTCAACCACGTCAATATCAAGCCGAAGAACATACACATACCCCGTGGCAATCTTGCCCTGGAAGACGTGTACGAGCAGTGTATGGCCTACGAAAAAATGATCAAGGAGGCGGGAGGGCTGGACTTCCAGTTGCTCGGTATCGGCCGTACCGGCCACGTCGGCTTCAACGAGCCGGGTTCCCACCGCAGGTCGCTTACCCGCCTGATCACCCTCGACCACCTGACGAGGGTAGACGCCGCGGCTGATTTCCAGGGGCTATCCAATGTTCCCACCCGGGCGATCACTATGGGTATCCAGACCATTAACCAGGCCCGCCGCATCGTTCTGCTGGCCTGGGGGCACAAGAAGGCCGAAATCATCCAGAAAACCATTGAGGGCGAACGCACCCCCGAGATCCCGGCAACCTACCTGCAGGATCACCCTAACGTTACCATTCTGCTCGATGAGGAATCCAGCGCCGACCTGCGTCGCTTCAATACGCCCTGGCTGGTTGGCCCGTGCGAATGGACCGACACCCTCGAACGAAAGGCCATCATCTGGCTAAGCCGGCACGTCGACAAGCCGATTCTTAAGCTGACGGAACGCGATTACAACAGCAACGGCATGTCGGACCTCCTGGCCCTCCATGGTTCGGCCTACGATCTGAACATCCGCATGTTCAATCAGCTGCAGCGCACGATCACCGGATGGCCGGGGGGCAAGCCGGACGTTGACGACAGCCAGCGGCCGGAAAGAAAAAGCCCCGCCCGCAAACGCGTTATCCTCTTCAGCCCCCACCCCGATGACGATGTCATCTCCATGGGCGGCACTTTCGCCCGCCTCGTCAACCAGGGGCACGACGTACACGTGGCCTACCAGACCAGCGGTAACATTGCCGTCAGCGACCGGGATGCCCGCCGTTTCGCCGAATTCGCCCGTGACCTTAACGAGCAATACGGCTCCGGCAATGCCCGCCTCGATTTTGTTATTCAGGAATTGAGCGGGGAACGGGAAAAGGGGGAAGTCGACTCCCTGGACGTACGTACCATCAAAGGGCTGATTCGTCGCGGTGAGGCGATGGCCGGCGCTCGGTTTGTCGGGCTGGAAGACGACCACATCCACTTTCTCGATATGCCCTTTTACGAGACGGGTATGCACCGCAAGGATGAGCTTGGTCCGGAAGACATCGCGCTGGTGCGTGAGCTCATCGAGAAGGTTCGCCCCCACCAGATCTTCGCGGCCGGCGACCTCGCGGATCCCCACGGTACCCATAAGGTTTGTTTGGACAGCATCTTCATGGCCCTCGGTCAGCTAAAGGATAGCAATCCCGAATCGGTCGCGGATACCTGGTTGTGGCTGTACCGAGGCGCCTGGCAGGAATGGCCCATCCACGAGATCGAAATGGCGGTACCCCTTAGCCCCGCCCAGGTTGAAGCAAAGCGAAACGCTATATTCTTTCACCAGAGCCAGAAAGACGGCGTAATGTTTCAGGGCGAAGACGAACGGGAGTTCTGGCAGCGCGCCGAGCAACGCAACCGGGAAACCGCGCGTCTCTACAACCAACTAGGTCTTACGGAATACGAAGCTATCGAAGCGTTCAGACGCTGGAAGTTTTAACTTAGCGGCTAGTAAAGACCGGGGCTTAACACCACCCCGGGCATAAACACCGCTTATGTTGGCCCATCGCTTGTTGCTCGTTACCCTGCTGCTATCTAGCAGCATCGTATTATCGGCCCAGGAAGACTGCAGCAACGGCATCGATGACGATGGCGATGGGCTGATTGACCTCAATGACACCACTGACTGTGGCTGTGGTTTAGCTCCTTCGGTACCCTCCCTCCTCCCCAATCCTTCCCTGGAAGAATTCGCTGCGGACCAGGAGGGCTGTGAATCCATTCAGCCGGGTGGCCTCCCCGATGCCACCAATCAGGCCAATTGCCTGGTCGGCTGGCAACGCGCATCTCTCGGTACTACCGATTCGTGGAATGCCTTCACCCTTTCCGGTGCCCCGCCCTTCTTCCCTACCGAACTTCCCCAACCCCTGCCTAGCGGCACCGGGGTGGCTGGATTCTGGGTCGGTGTCAGGGATAGTGAGGATACGGAATTCTTCAACCGGGATGGCACGTCGACTACCCAGTATCGGGAATACCTCGCCGCCTGCCTGGAAGGAGACGAAGCCATTTTGGCCGGTAATGACTACCGTCTCAAATTTTCGCTTGGTTTCATGCTCCCCTCGTCCTTCGAAAATGACATCGGCGACCAGGTCGATCTAGCCTCTCCCTCTCCTATTGAGCTGGCGATATATGGCATCCGGGAGTGTAGCCAGCTTTACTTTGGCGACTTCTATAACTGCCCCGAGGGAGCGGATGCCGAAGGGTACGAGTTAATTCAAACGGTCACCATTCGCGGAACGGCCGGAGCATGGACCCCCGTCGACATCAGGTTTACCGCCGCCAATGAATACGCGGCCTTCGCCATTGGTGGATCGTGCGGGGCCGATCCAGACCAGCCCGACTCCGAATTTTATCGCAATTATTATTTCATCGATGACGTGATTCTAAACCGGCCCGAAGTATTCGAGCAGCCGGTAGCGGGTCCCGTATCCGTAGAGGGCCAGACGATCTGTGCCGATCAAATCACACTCACCGGACAGGCCGCAAACGGGGCCGCTTATCAATGGTACAAAGATGGTGTCGCTCTGGTGGGTCAAACCACTAACGTGCTCAATCTGACTCCCAGCCAGACCATCGACGGAGCATACGTCATGCGGGTGACTACGGCGGCAGGCTGTGCCATCACCGAGGAGGTTGTTATTCAGCGACCGATAATTGCCGACGTCGTACCGGATTCCGTAGCCCTGTGCCCGGGCTTGGATACGCTTTACCTTCAGCCCCGACAGCCTAACGGAGCCACCTTTTCGTGGAGCGACGGTAGTAACCAACCTTACTTCCTCGTTACCGAGCCGGGCAACTACAGCGTTACCGTGAGTACCGTCTGCGAACAGCAAATAGAGGAGTTCGTCGCGGTAGAAACGGACAACATCACCGCCCGCATTAATATCGAGCCGGCCGTATACTGCGTAGGGGATACCGTAACCTTCTCCGTAACCTCCGACTACTACATCCAGGGGTCGATAGTTTCTCCCCCATCCGGAGAAGTGATTTTCCTTGAACCAGATCAGCGCTATGATCTTGCCGTCGGCCAAGACGATACGATTCTGTTTGACATCATCCATCCCTGCGGCTCCTTGCTGGAAACCGCGGTTCTCACTCCGGACGCGGACTTTGAGGTCGATGCGACCATCACCGATTTGAGCTGCGAGAATCCCGTTGGCGGCATCGATCTGGCGGTCGATGATTCCGATCAGGTAGAGTTTTCCTGGTCCGATCCGCTGGGTAATCCGGTCGGAGAATCTTCTCCCCGCCTGGATGTGAGCATCCCCGGCACCTACCGGGTCGAACTGGTGGATGGTGTACGCTGCCCGGCTGCCTACAGCTATGATGTGGTATACGCGGATTCTTTTCGGGTCAACCTTACGCTGGATTCCCTGAGCTGTGGCCTGGACGGTATAGCTACCGTATCCCCTGCCGGCGGCAGTTCCCCTTACGTGGTAGATTGGTACCGGGGGACCGCGAGCGCTCCCTTCGCTACGGATACGAACCGGGTAGAATCACTAGGCGTCGGCGATTATCGGGTCACGGCCACCGACACTACCGGTTGCGAACGCACGGAGGTTTTCACCCTTACCGAACCGGATTCCCTGCTTATTTCAGCCGCTTCCTCCTTTGCCGATTGTGGCATTCTGGAATCCGGGATCGTGACCGTAACGGCCCAGGGTGGTGTCCCCCCATACTCGTATCAACTCGACAATGGCAGTCCCGTGGCCAGCGGTCTGTTTACGGATCTCGAACCGGGCACCTATACCGTAGCGGTCCAAGACAGCCGCGGTTGCGATCCGGTGACCACGGAGGTTGAAATCATTCCGCCAATCCCCTTTACCCTGGACCTGGCTGATGAACAGGTGATCAATCTAGGCGACAGCACACTGCTGGAATTACAGGTCATCGGCCTTCCCACCGAGTCCGGCGTCGCGGTCTGGACACCCACCGACAGCCTGAGTTATCCCTTCGGGGAAGGTTCCGTGAGGGTGGTTGCCAGCCCGGCACGAAGCACCCGGTACCAGGTGACCTATACCTCCGCCCAGGGTTGCAGCCAAACGGATGATATCCTCGTCGTAGTCGACGAAGCGGTCCGCTTATACGTTCCCTCCGCTTTCAGTCCGAACGGTGACACCAACAACGATGAATTCCGGGTCTATCCCGGCCCTTCGGTTCGGCGGATCGTGTCCTTCCGTGTCCACGACCGGTGGGGCGGCATGGTTTACGAATGGAGTGGTGAGGAAGGAGGATGGGACGGCCGCCTGGACGGTGAATTTCTTAACCCCGGCGTATACTTTTACCTTGTCGACGTGGAACTAATCAACGGGCGGAGCTTCCGCACCGCCGGGTCCGTTAATCTTATTCGCTAGCATCCAAAACAGCTTTATGCGCTATTCTCTCCGAAACAAACGCGCCATCGTTACCGGTGGCAGCAGCGGAATCGGCCGGGCCATCGCCTCGGCCCTGGAGGAACAGGGCGCCGAGGTACACATCCTGGACCTGAAGGGCGAGGGTGACACCTTTCATAAATGCGACATCAGTGACCAGCAAGCGGTCAGGGACTGCATCGATCAGATCGCGGGGGAACGGCCGTTGCATATCCTTATTAATAATGCCGGTATCGGATTCGTCGGAAACCTGGAGGGCACCGCGGAGGCGGACCTGGATCGGCTGTATGCCATCAATATCAAGGGCGTATATAACTGTGCTCTGGCTTGCATGAAGTATTTGAAGATGTCCGGCGGGGTCATCCTCAATATGGCTTCCGTAGCCGCCTCGGTGGCCGTCGCCGACCGATTTGCCTACAGCATGACTAAGGGAGCGGTACTGACGATGACGTACTCCATCGCCAAGGACTATCTCCCGTACGGCGTACGCTGCAATAGTATTTCCCCGGCCCGCGTCCACACCCCCTTCGTCGACGATTACCTGGCGAAGAATTATCCCGGCCGGGAAAAGGAGATGTTCGAGCAGCTTTCGAAGACGCAGCCTATTGGCCGCATGGGAAAGCCACGGGAAGTAGCTGATCTGGCGGTCTACCTATGCTCCGACGAAGCGGCCTTCATTACCGGCACCGATTTCCCGATCGACGGTGGATTCATCAAGTTGAATGGGTAAAAGGAAGCAACCTTAACGTCCGAAGTATAATTTTCTACGACTTTAATTAGTTAATAGGGTAAGTTTTCTGCCGGTCATGGTATCCAATTTGGATCCGATGGCCGGGTTTTCCGTGTCTCTCATAGTAACGAAAGTGTTGTCCCAAACCCTAAACCTGCTACGCGTATGCGTAAGCCTAAGCTTTCTATTGTTCCCTCTGTTGCTTTCCGCCCAGGAAATTTGCGACAACGGGATCGATGACGATGCCGACGGGCTCATTGACCTCAATGACCGGGCCGACTGCACCTGCCAGATTGAATCCCAAACGCCATCCCTGCTACCCAATCCCTCGCTGGAAGAATTTTCCGCCGATCAGCCCGGCTGCAAATCTTCCCAGCCCGGAGGATTACCCGATGGAACCAACCAGGCAAACTGCCTCGTGGGTTGGCAGCGCGCCAGCCTGGGTACGACCGATGCCTGGAACGCCTTCACCCTCGCCGGCTCCGAACCGGATTACCCCAGTGAATTACCGCTTCCACTTCCCAGC
This sequence comes from Lewinella sp. IMCC34191, assembly GCF_003390935.1. Taxonomy (GTDB): domain Bacteria; phylum Bacteroidota; class Bacteroidia; order Chitinophagales; family Saprospiraceae; genus Neolewinella. The sequence continues at coordinate 91,687 of NZ_QNQZ01000003.1, forward strand.
GGATCCGGAGTGGCCGGTTTCTGGGTAGGCATCAAGGACACCGACGGCATCCAGTTCGCCAACGGCGACGGATCTTATGTCACCCGCTACCGGGAGTACCTTGCCGCCTGCTTTGAAGAGGGAAAAGGGATCGAAGCCGGCGAGGATTATCAACTTACTTTCTCCCTCGGCTTTATGGAGCCCCAAACCTATAACAACCGCGGAAAGCTGGTCGATTTGGACTCTCCCTCCGGCGTCGAACTCAGCATCTATGGCATCCGGGAATGCGGCCAACTTGACTTCGGAAACTACCAAAACTGCCCCGAAGAGGCCGGGGCCGAAGGGTACGAACTCCTGGCCAACATCACCGTCGAAGGAAGTGGCGGCACCTGGACCGAGTCCACTGTAAATTTCACCGCGTCAAACGATTACGCCGCCTTCGCCATTGGCGGATCCTGCGGTTCTGACCTGAAGCGGGAAGACAGTAAGTATTACCGGAACTACTATTTCATCGACAACCTGATCCTCAACCGGACGTCGCTGTTCCAGGCCCCCGCGGCGGGTCCCATCCGCGTAGAGGGCGAAAGCATATGCGACGATGAGATTGTCCTGACCGGTCACTACGACTCCGAGGCTGCCTACCAGTGGTACCGCGACGGCATCGCCATCACGGGAGCCAATCAATACACGCTCACCCTGAACGAGCAGACCGGCAAGGAAGGCAACTACCAATTACGGGCCATCTACCCACGTGGGTGCTCCACCTCGGAGCCGGTACGGATTCAGCGCCCCGTCATTCCGGAGCAATTCCCTGATTCCGTCGCCCTGTGCGCGGATAATGCAAAGGTCCGCCTCTACGCTACCCAGGTGATCGGGGCCCAGTATGCCTGGTCGGACGGTACCAGCAAGAGTTCCGTGACCATCACCGAACCGGGAACCTATTCCGTTACCGTCACCGTCAACTGTCAGGAACGCGTAGAGGAGATTACCGCGGTTGAGGACGCTGCTTTCTCCTATCGCTACCGCCTGTCGCCGGAGAAGCCCTGTATGGGCGATACGGTCGAAATCACCGTCGAGTCGGATTGGTACACCGACGGAGTGATGTACATCCCGGATAACGGTGGCTTTTTCTACCAGGGCAGCAGCGAGCCACTCCGCGTTATCGCCGGTGAAACATCGTCTCTGAATGCCATGCTGTTTACCCCCTGCAATATGTACGCCGATATCATTACGATTCCCGCCTACGAACCCTTCACCGCGGAAGCAGCTATCACGGACGTGAACTGCCAGGGAGCAGAAGGGAGCATCGCCCTGAGTATTACCGGAGGTTCGCCCACCTCTTTTGACTGGTCGAACTCGGCGCAAAAGTCGTTCGAGGGCCATACGAGTGAAATCGCCGTTCAACGTGCCGGACACTACTCCGTAACCGTATACGGCGAAGACCGGTGTGAGACCCAGTTTGATTATAAGGTCGGCGATCGAAAGTTCGCGCTGGATCTCATTCCCACCGACGTGAGCTGTGGAGATGACGGCAAGGTAAGTGCCTTCCCTTCCGGGGGCACACCACCCTACCGGATCGAATGGCGTACGGCGGCCGATAATCCGCCCCTCACCGCCTCGTCAACCGAACTGAATAACCTCTCCAAAGGAACCTACTTCACTAAAGTCACGGATGCCGGCGATTGCTTCACCGAGGCGAGCTTCACCATCGACGGCCCCGAACCCATGTCCGTCACCACCACCGAAAACGTCTCCGGATGTTTTCCAGATCACGCCGGCCAGATTGAAGTAGCCGTGCAGGGGGGTACCGGACCCTTCACTTACCATTTGCTCGGCACCGCCGAACAGTCCTCACCCCTCTTCAGCGGGCTGACCGGGGAAAACTACCAACTGGAAGTACGGGATGCGTTGGACTGCCACACCGAGACAATCCCGGTTACCCTCTCCTACCCTGATCCCGTTACGCTCGACCTCGGTGAGGACCTACTGCTTGACCTGGGCGAAACCATCACGCTGCAAGCCGAGACTAATGAAGTCCTGGTTGGGGACGTTTCGGTAGACTGGTCCTTTACGGCCGGTGGCATTCTCCCGGATGGCGATTTCTTCAATTTGATCGCTACGCTAACCCCCGAAAGGTCGGGTACGGTGACCGCATCGCTGCTTACTCCGGATGGCTGTACGTATACCGATGACGTATTCCTAACGGTGCAGAACACCGTTAACATTTATGTCCCGACGGCATTCAGCCCCAATGGCGACGGCGTGAACGACGTGCTGACCGTTTATTCCAACGTGGGGGTTACCCGGATCGAGAACTTTCAGGTTTTCGATCGCTGGGGCGGCCAGGTATTCACAACGGAAGCCCGCGAAGTAGTATGGGATGGCACGCGTGGCGGAGATCCCCTCGATCCGGGCTCTTATCTGTACTCGGGGGTCGCCCGGCTGCGCAATGGCCAGACGAAGACGATTCGCGGATCCGTCCTGTTGATGCGCTGATCGGGGACCTCCATAAAATAGTTGGGCCACGGCGCGAAAATGTTAAACCGCCGCGAACATCGGGTTAAAGTGTGTGTTTATTGTGCGTAAGTAGAAGATATATTTATCTTTACTTCGCTTTACGACACTATTGAATTAAACACACACACGTGACAACCGCCCAGCTTGTCCTCCTCATGAGGACGTGGGCGTTGCTACTAACCTTCTTATTAGTTGGTTACCCTTTATTTTCCCAAGAGAACTGCGCTAATGGTATCGACGACGATGCTGATGGTTTGGTTGACTTGAACGATAAAGCGGACTGTAGCTGCGCTCTTCCATCGACTTTAACATCCCTGCTGCCTAATCCCTCGCTAGAGGAATTCAACGACCGGCAGATTGGCTGTACCTCCGAGCAACCCGGCGGACGCCCCGACGCCGTCAACCAGGCAAACTGCCTGACCGGTTGGCAGCGGGTATCCATGGGTACTACCGACAGCTGGAATGCCTTCACCTTTACCGGTGCGGGCCCCTATTTTCCCTCCAAACTCCCCCTACCGCTACCCAGTGGTACCGGCGTGGCGGGCTTTTGGGTGGGCGTCCGGGATACGCCAAATAGCCAGTTTCTCAACGGAGACGGTTCCGTTGCCGAACGGTACCGCGAATACCTGGCCGCGAATTTCATCAACGGACAGCGCCTGGTAGCGGGATCAGCCTACCGTCTGGCCTTTTCGCTGGGCTTCATGGAGCCGCAAATCGCTTCCGAAGAGGGAGTGGAGGTGAGCGTGGCTTCTCCGGATGCCATCGAACTCAGCGTTTACGGCATTCGCGAAGCCCACCAGCTTAACTTCGGCCCCTACTACGATTGCCCGGAAACCGCCGGCGCCGAAGGCTACGAACTGATCGGGAACATCACCGTCTCCGGCCGGCCCGGTAGCTGGACCGGCGCCCAACTCGACTTCGTACCCACCGAGGCTTACGCCGGCTTCGCGATCGGAGGGTCCTGCGCGCCCGACCACGGTCGGCCCGACAACGGCAACTACCGAAACTACTACTTCATCGACGATCTGATTCTCAACAAGACCTCGGCCTTCGAGGACTTCGCCGCCGGCTCGGTGAGCGTCGATGGCCTTACGGTGTGTGACGAGCAAATCGTGCTTACGGGACAGGATCACCCCGGTGCTACCTACCAGTGGTACCGCAATGGCGTCGCCCTGCCGGAAGCAAAATCTCCCGTACTGACGCTTCGGGGCGGGCCCGCCGTAGACGGCAGCTACGTGCTGCGCGTGACTACTCCCGCGGGGTGCGCGCTTACGGAAGCCGTACACATTCAGCGCCCGGTCATCACCAACCATTTCGTCGATACCATCGCGCTGTGCAACGATTTGGAGGAAGCGCGCATCAGTGCCCGTCGCTTTACCGGTGCCACGTACCGCTGGGCCAACGGCAGCACCGAATCTCACCTCACGGTTACGGAACCGGGAACGTACTCGGTCACCGTCAACGAGCTTTGCGTCGAGCACGTCGAAAAGATCGTCGTGATGGAAAACGCACCGTTTACTTACAGCCTGACCGCAAAACCGGAGCTTCCCTGCGTAGGCGACACGATCACGATCGAATTTCAAACGCCCGTACCAAACACTCGCTTTTACCTCCGTTCGCTGGCGACCGGAAAGAACCTGAATCCGCAGGGGGGAAAGCTCCGGGTCATCGCCGGAGAGGAAGATGCCCTGTTAGCCTTCATGAGTACCGATTGCGGTACGCAGATCGATACCATCTTTTTACCCGTTTCCGAGGCCTTTCAAATTGAGGATGTATTTATCCAGGACATCTACTGCAACGGTGGGGACGGCCGCATCGAAGTAACCGTCGATCGCCCCGATCAGGTCATGTATGAGTGGCGCAACGCATCCGGTGAGCTTGTTGGTGACGATGCCCCCGTCCTCGACGTCGACCTCCCGGGTACGTATTCCCTCACGCTAATGGACGGTGTACGCTGTCCGATGACGGAGACCTATACCGTCCGCAACCAAAATTCCTTCACGGCCGATATCGCCGTCGAACCGGCCGACTGTTCCGGCGGGGGCACCATCGCCATCAACGCCCTCACGGGGAAGTATCCCTACACCGTCAAGTGGTTCAAGGATGGCAAACCGGACAACGAGGAAGGAAACCCCTCCACCCGTCGCAACCTCCCGGCCGGCAACTACGCGCTCCTGATCACGGATGCGGCGGGCTGTACCATAGAGCGCCAGGTACCGATCGGTGGTACGCCTCCGCTGACGGCTGCCGTCGTTTCCGGCTTCGACGACTGCGGGGATGGTACGACGGGCTTTATCACTGTCAGCGGCGAGGGCGGCACCCCACCCTATTCCTACTTCCTCTCCACGGGGCAGGAACAGGTATCGCCCCGCTTTGAAGGACTGAGCAGCGGTACGTACGACGCCTGGATCGAGGATGCCAACGGCTGTGCCTCGCAAATCGAAACGATCGTTCTGGACGAGCCGTCTCTTCCCTCCATCGACCTGGGGCCCGACCGGTATATCAACCTCGGCGATTCGGTCCGGTTGGACGGCGCCGAAGAGGAATTGGCCGGAGGAACGGGAGCGATCTCCTGGACGCCCGCCGGATCGCTGAGCTGTTCCGATTGTACCGCGCCCTTCGCCGCTCCCTTCACCAATACCGCTTATACCGTTTCCTACGTGACCCCCGAGATGTGTACGGTCACCGATAGCGTATTCGTTCTCGTAGACCGCAGCCCGCGTATTTACGTACCAAACGCCTTCAGTCCGAATGACGACGGTAACAACGATGTATTCCGCATTTTCATCCCGGACCGCGTAGCGACCCTGACCGAATTCATGATCTTCGATCGCTGGGGGGAGCTGATCTGGGAAAAGGACAATCGGCGCGATGGTGCCTGGGACGGTACCTTCCGCGGTAAACCGCTCTCCGTGGGCGTATACGTCTACGCGGCCAAGGTGCGCCTGGCCGACGATACGATCTTACCGCTGAAAGGATCGGTTACCCTCGTGCGGTAGCCGACAGGCCGGCGCGCAAACCCTCGAGCTCGGCCAAACCCCGCATGCGTCCGTACAGACTGTATCCCGGGTAGGTTTCCCGCTTGCGGTCGTCGAAGAGCGTGAAGCCGTGGTCCGGGCGGTAGGGTACGTCGACCTTGGCCTTCAGCAGTTCGCCCATGACATCTGCCATGTTGACGTCTCCCTGCAGGTGACCGCTCTCCCGGAAGCTCTCGTGCGGCGCACGCGCCACGTTGCGCAGGTGCACGAAGTGGATGCGGTCGAGGAACTCCCTGGCCATGCCCGGTAAGTCGTTATCCGCACGCGACCCCAGGGAACCCGTACACAGACAGATGCCGCTGGCTTGGTCATCGACCATCGCCAGAATGTCCTTGAGATCGTCACGCGTCGATACGATGCGGGGCAGCCCTACCACCGGCCAGGGCGGATCGTCGGGGTGAACCGTCAGTTTGATACCCTCCTTGGCGGCGGTCGGTACGATCGCTTCGAGGAAACGCTGCAGGTTTTCCTTGAACTCCACCGAACTGATGTGGCGGTAGGGTTCGATAGCTTGCTTGAAGGTGGCCAGTTCGAAACTCTCCTCCGATCCCGGTAGCCCCTTGAGCATATTGTCGGTCACTTCCTGCTTATCGGCTTCGCTCATATCCTCGAAGTGGTCGGTAGCGAGCTCTACCAGTTCGGCGGGGTAATCCTCCGCCGCGTGCGGCCGGTTGAGGATGAATAGATCGAACGCCAGCAGGTCGAGTCCGCGCAGGGCCACCGTAGTTCCCCCGGGCACCGGCACCGCCAGGCGGGTCCGCGTCCAGTCGAGGACCGGCATAAAGTTGTAGCACACCGTCGTGATACCCTCCGCGGCCAGATTTTGCAGCGATTGCCGGTAGTTCTCCAGTAGCTTCGGCGCCGCCTCGGAGTTCTGCTTGATGCCCTCGTGTACCGGTACGCTCTCCACGACCGACCAGGGCATCTCCTTCAGTTCTTTCTTCCGCTGCCGAATCTCCTCCCGGCTCCATACCGCCCCGTTTTCTATATGGTGAAGGGCGGTCACCACCCCGCGAATGTCGAGGGCGGAAACTTCGTCAATGGTAATGGGATCTTTCGGGCCGTACCAGCGCCAGGTAGGATACATAGGATTTCGATTTTCGGTCGCCAAAGTACGACTTCCGATTTATCCACTCCCTACCCTTGTTTCACTCCCGCTTCCTCCGATCTTCATCCCCCCGGTTTTGGATAATCCTCTACCCGTCCTCTTCCAAGCACCCGTCGGCGGACGAGCTACCGCTCGGCAGACGACGGCTACTAGCGCAGCGAGCATCCCCCTGCGGCAGCCCAAATCGTAAATCGTAAATCGTAAATCAGCTATCGTAAATCTCCATTCACTCCCCCACCCGTCGGCGGACGAGCTACCGCTCGGCAGACGACGGGTCGCGACGACGGCTACCCCTGATGCTGAATGGCCACTTCCTGGCCGGACTCCGCACTTTCGATGATGGCCCGGATCACGGCGATGTCCTTAAGTCCCAGCTCTCCGGGGGCAATGAATTCGGTATCGTTCATGATCGCGAGTGCGTCGTCGTCCATCTGGATGGATTGCTGATTCGGTACCGGAGGGCCCAATATTTTACCGTCGCTGGTCTCGCCCTTGACGCCGGTGTAGGGTTGCATCGGATCGATTTCGTACCAGCCTTCTTCGGCCTCGATGTGCAGTTCGTTGTAGTTGGTGACCACGCTCGTTTTGCCTTCGGCGGTGATGCCGCCGGGATAACGGAGGGTGTACTCGGTGGTGAGGTCGACGGCGTTGTCGTGGTCCTGCCGGGTCTGGGTGGCCTTTACCACGGCTTCGGGGGCCATCTGGGTACCGTAGCGCAGCCCATTGACGGAGTAGACGCCCATATCGTACAGCGCCCCGCCGCCCATATCGCGTTGTCCGCGCCAGTAGTCCGTGGCGGGAGGCGAGCCGCCGTAGCCGGCGTAGGCATGCGCTCCGGTCACGGCACCGTAGGCATTTTCTTTGGTCAGTTGGATCAGGTCGCGGGTATTGGGCTCGTGCATCATGCGGTAGCCGATGGCCAGGCGCACCCCGTTTTCGTTGCAGGCGTCGATCATTTCCTGGCATTCCGCCACGTCCATGGCCATGGGCTTCTCGCACCATACGTGCTTGCCGGTACTGGCGGCGCGCACGGCGAAATCGCGGTGGGTAGCCGTCGGCGTGATCACGTAGATGACGTCGATCTCGTCGTTGTCGGCGATCTCGTCCATCGTATCGTAGGTGTAGCTGTTTTCTTCCTTGATGCCGTGCTTGCTCTGCCACTCGGGCAGCTTTTCGGGGCTACCGGTAATGAGCCCCCGCAGTTCGCAGTGTTCGGTCAACTTGAGGGCGGGGGCAATCTGCCCGGAGGCATAGCCGCCCAGCCCCAGGATGGCGATGCCCAGTTTCCGATCTTCATTTGGGCGGCGGGGCGCAGGATTAGCGCTTTCACTGGCAGCCGGGCTGTTTCCGGACGAGCAGCCAATCAAACCCGGCACGAATAAGAAGCCCGTCGCGGCGGCGGACTGGCGCAGGAATCGGCGGCGGGTGGAAATGGATTTTTTGGAAGACATGGGCAAGCGGGTTAATGATGGTCGTTTTGGTAATACGCAATCCGGCTTCTTGTTCATCTTTTTACCTGCGCTCCGCCGCCCAAACACTTCCGCCGTTGAATCGTATAGCCTACACGGTACGGTAGCACACCTGGCCCGAAAATCGTAAATCACGCCTTCCCCTCCGTCGGCGGACGAGCTACCGCTCGGCAGACGACGGTAAATCGTAAATTCAACTCCTTCCATGCACCTAGACTTCATAGGCGATATCCACGGCCACGCCGACGAGCTGGAACGGCTGCTGCGGCGCCTGGATTACCGGCCCGACGGTGACGGCTATCGTCACCCCTCCCGGCAAGCCTTCTTTATCGGGGATTTCATCGACCGGGGGCCGGACAGTCCGAAGGTGCTGCGTATCGTCCGGGATATGGTCGAGCGCGGCGCGGCCCTGGCCGTGATGGGCAACCACGAGTATAACGCCATCCTGTACAATACTCCCCTGGCCGACGGGGAAGGCTACCTGCGGCCGCACTCCGAAAAGAACTGGCGGCAGCACGGCACGACCTTGGAGCAGTTCCGCGACCGGCAGCACGAATACGACGCCTACATCCGGTGGTTCCGTACGCTCCCCCTCTACTACGAAGGAGAGAACTTCCGGGCCGTCCACGCCTGCTGGAATCCCCTGAGCATCGGCCTGCTCCGCGAAGAACTGACCGACGACCGCCTGCCCGACCCCGTTCCGCAGGAGCTACAGGCGCTGGAAACACCCCTGGCGCGCGCCATCGACCGAGTCCTGAAGGGCCCCGAATTCGACCTGCCCGAAGGAAAGTACTTCCTCGACAAGGACGGCAATCCGCGCGGCGCCCTGCGGCATAAATGGTGGAAGGATCCGCGCGGCGCCACCTACGGCGAACTCAGCGTACACGGCACCGACCCGGAACTGGAAAGCCTACTTTATACCGGCGAGAATACCGACTACTACGGGGTGACCGAGAAGCACGTTTTCTTCGGCCACTACTGGCTGCGGGGAACGCCGCTCCTCTTCCGCCACAATGTTTGCTGCCTCGACTACAGCGTGGCCCGTGACGGGCAGCTCGTGGCCTACCGATTTGACGGGGAGAAGGAGCTTACGGTGGATAAGATCGTGGCGGTGTAGGGGTTAGGATTTACGATTTCTGATTTACGATCTACGATTTTACGCTACCGCAGGGGGATGCTTACCATAACTACCCGTCGGCGGACTAACTATCGCTCGGCAGACGACGGGTAATTGTGGCGGGCCCTTCCCTACTTCCCGCGGTTCCGTAGCCATAGGGCCAGGCCCAGGCATACGACGATGAGGACCAGGTTAAAATACCAAGGCATCGCACCACCGAAGACGCCGTACTTGAGGCCGAAGTAACTGGCGAAGTAAACGGCCGTCATCAGTAGAAACAGGCCGGGGCTGGGCTTATCGTTTTCAATCGGTTCCATCCGGGGCGTCTTTTTTTAGTTGCGTCCGCCGGTACTGCCACAGCGCGATCTCGGCCAGTATGACGGCGGCGATAAGAATGAACCACTGGTTGCGGGCCATATCATTGCCAAAGATCAGATACTTCGTCACAAAGTAAACCAGGACGGGAATCCACGCTAGGGCGGCATGAAACTTCGCTTTATTTTCGGGGCTCCGGGCCATAGGAGGCAAAATAAAGAGACCCGGGCAAAATGCCCGGGTCCTTGTTATACGACTGTGTTGTCCACAGCGTCTCTCATGAAAAATAAACCTAATCTTGAACTTAACTTTGGGTAAAAGTTAAATCTACCGCTAAGATACGGCATTTCGTTGTTATGATATTTGGCAATTTATGCTGTTCCAGATATATAGCATTATCGAATATCAATACGCGGGTCCATCTACCGGCGCACCATAAATACGCCCCTCCTTTTGAAATAGTTCGTGGCTTAGTATTTTTCTTACTTTTTTAACACATTTTCTGTTTTAGGCGTCAAAAAATGTTTTGCCCGGCGCGCAATCGCTCCCTGTACTGCCTGATTTGGGTCTTTAAGTACCCGAAATAGTGGGCGGCGTATTTTCCCGATTCCGCGTGCAGGGCGTTACCGTGTTCCACCAGGTTATCAAACCACTGCTGTACTTCCCGGCAAAGTTCGGCATTGGAGGTAGCTACGTAGTTGGGCGTAACGAGGGTGGTGAAGAGAAAGGGGCGGATGTCAGACTTCACTAATACCACGTTGCTGGTATTGGAAAGCTCGTTGTGGTAGACGCGAAAATCCGAGCTGCTTTCCGTTGGCTGCTGCCCGATGGGAAACCGTTTACCGGTACGGACCATTTGCTCCAGATGATCGACAATAAGGAAGAGTTCCTCAAAGATTTGCTCGACGTGTTCGGAACGCTCGAATTTCCCGATCTGCGCCATATAATTTAGCTGACGCAGGGTTACGTCGAGTACGCCGACCGACCAGAGTTCCCGGGCCGCCACGCTATAGTGCTGCCGGATGGTTTCTTCTACTATGAGATGCAGCTCGTCGTCAATCAGCGACGGGGAAAAACGCAGCCCCTTCCACTTTTCCAGGTTCCAGGTCGTCAGGCCGAACATGAAGATCTTGAAGCTCCGCAGCATCGGCAGGGAAAGCTCGTAGTACATCGGCAACTCCGGGGAGGCAAAATCGAAACTCGCGCCGGGCAACTGTTGGAGGACTTCCCACCGGCGGTGTAGCTGCAGGAAATGATCGAACTCGTTCCGGATGGGGTAACGATCGTCGGGGTAGCGAAGGGAAGGGACGTCTTTCTCCCGTTCCATGCCCACCTTTAGCTGGTAGGTTTCGGCGAGCAACATCATTTCATCGGCCGTCAGGGCCGTATCACCGCGCAAACGCCGGTACACCGCGTCCTTTCCAACGTGCAACACCCCCGCCACTTTCTGCACCAATTCGCTGCGGGAGGGAAACCGCTGGCTCAGCCGGTCAAAAAAAATCTGCTGGTAGCTGCCTGTCTGTTTGTTCATAGCCTACGCTTATCCAGCACCGGGCCGAAACCCTTGTCGGTACTTGAATCATCAACTAAACGCAAGCTACCCGCCCGATGCTCACTCACCGCCAGAAGGAGCGGAAGAGAATGCTTTATCTTTTTGTTTTGTTGTTTTTATAAAACAAATAATTTGTTTTAAAGTTATCCATCGTGTTACTTTGCTCCTGAGAGCTTACCGTAGCGAACCGCAGGACCGGGCGGTTACTATCCGTCCGGAGATTGAATGTAAGGGGCCTTTTGCCCCGCTTTGTTTTAACGAATACTCACAGAAACATGTACCCAACTTCCCTGTCGGGAGGTGAAGCCCTTTTGGCCTTCCCCTACCCGACCCTGCCGTCCCGTACCCCTTACCCAGCGATGTCGCGCCGCGCGCGTTCGACCGTGCCGCGTGACATGCACCGGTACGCAGGGTGGATCCCGTGGTGAAAAGCGAAGCCGGCCGTACGAAACGTGCGGCAGCCCAATCGTAGATCGTAAATCAGAAATCGTAGATCCCCCCCAGCTCCGTGCATCTCAACTGCCACACCTCCTTCAGCCTCCGTTACGGAGTGCTTCCACCACGCCGCCTCGTCGAAAAGGCCGCCGCCTGGGGCGTGGGGTGCCTGGCACTGACCGACAACAACAATACCAGTTGTACGGTGGAATTCGTCAATGCCTGCCACGAATTCGGCATCAAACCGATCCTGGGGATCTGCTTCCGGAGTGAAGACGATCAGTGGCTCTATACCGGCCTGGCCCGCAACGCCGAGGGCTGGCACAACCTCTGCCGCTTCCTCAGCGATCACTCCCTCGACGACCGTCCGCTGCCCACCGTGCCGCCGCGAATGGAGCACGTCTGGATCGTCTACCCCCGACTTTGCAAGCCGATCCGCGACTTCCGCGACAACGAACTGCTCGGCATCCGCCCCCAGCACGTCAACCGCCTGTTCAGTCACGAGCTGCGCCACCACCAGAATAAACTAATCGTACTGGCCCCGGTAGTCGCCATCACCGAGGAAGACTACGACCTGCACCGCACGTTGCGGGCCATCGACCGGAATACCGTCCACACCAAGCTCACCCCCCGCGACCTGGCCAAGCGCGGCGACCGCCTCCTGCCCCCGGATACCCTGGAGCAGTTCTACCGCCCCTACCCCGCCATCGTCCGCAATACGCAGCGCATCATCGACTCCTGCTCCGCCGAACTGGAGACGGGGCTGCACATCAACCGGCAGACCTTTACCGGCTCCGAACCCGGCGACTACCAGCTGCTGGAGAAACTGGCCCTGGCCGGCGTGGCCCGCCGCTACCCCGCCGGCCCCCGCTTCCAGAAGGCCCGTCTGCGTACCGAGCGCGAGCTGGCCGTGATCCGCAAGCAGCAATTTTGCCCCTACTTCCTGATCACCTACGACATCGTCCGCTACGCCCGCATGGCCGGTTACCAGCACGTGGGGCGGGGCTCGGGCGCCAACTCCATCGTGGCCTACAACATCGGCATCAGCGACGTCGACCCCCTGGAACTGGACCTCTACTTCGAGCGCTTCATCAATCCCTACCGGGCCAGTCCGCCCGACTTCGATATCGACTTCAGCTGGGACGAGCGCGACGACGTTACCGATTACGTCTTCAAGCGTTACGGCCGCGAGTACACGGCCCTGCTGGCCACCTACTCCACCTTTCAGGGCCGCGCCGCCCTGCGGGAAGTGGCCAAGGTGCACGGCCTGCCCAAAGAGGAGATCGACCAGCTGGTGCGCGACCCCCATGGCCGTGCCGACGAGGACCCGAAGGCCCGTACCGTAGTCGACATCGCCCGCCGGCTGGTGGGTTTGCCGAATCACCTCAGCATCCACGCCGGCGGTATCCTGATTACCGAGAAACCGATCTACTACCATACCGCCCAGCGCCTCATGCCCAAGGGCTTTCCGGTAGCCCACTGCGATATGTACCACGCCGAGGATATGGGGCTGCATAAATACGACGTCCTGAGCCAGCGGGGCCTGGGCCACCTGCGCTCCGCCGCCGACCTCGTACGTCGCAACCACGGTAAGACCGTGGACCTGCAGGCCCTGGATACCATCAAGAGCGACCCCCGGGTGCGGGCCATGCTCAAGGGCGGACGGGCACTGGGCTGCTTCTACATCGAGTCGCCGGCCATGCGCGGTCTGCTTACCAAACTGGGCTGCGACAATTACGTCCACCTCGTGGCCGCCTCCAGCATCATTCGCCCCGGCGTGGCGAAGTCGGGGATGATGAAGGAATACATCCGCCGCTACCACCACCGACACAGCTTCGAGTACATCGACCCCGTTTTCGAGGAGCACCTGGGGGAGACCTTCGGCATCATGGTGTATCAGGAGGACGTGATGAAGATCGTCCACCACTTCGCCGGCCTGGACCTGGACGAGAGCGACGTGCTGCGGCGCATCATGTCGGGGAAGAAGCACAACGGCGACACCTTCGAGGTGCTGCGGCAGAAGTTTTTCGTCGGAGCGCAGGAAAAGGGCCATTCCCCGGAGACCGCCGCGGAAGTCTGGCGGCAGGTGGAGAGCTTTTCGGGCTATTCCTTCTGTAAGGCGCACTCGGCGAGCTTCGCGGTGGAAAGCTTCCAGAGCCTGTACCTGAAAGCCTACTACCCCGTGGAATTCATCGTGGGCGTGATCAACAACTTCGGGGGCTTTTACAAGACCGAATTCTACGTCCACGAGGCACGCATGGAGGGCGCCGATATCCACGCCCCCTGCATCAACCGCAGCATCTACCTGACCGACCTGCAGGGCAACGACCTTTACCTCGGCTTCATCCACGTCAAGGGGGCGTCGGAGCAACTCGTCCACCGACTGCTCATCGAGCGCGGCCAGCACGGCCCCTTCCGGGATCTCACCGATTTCTGTGCCCGCGTCGACGTGGAGAGCAGCCAGCTGGAACTGCTGATCCGCATCGGTGCCTTCCGCTTTACCGGTAAGCGCAAGTCGGAACTGCTGTGGGAGAAGAACGCCGTTTTCAATCCGCGGCTGAAGAAGGAGTCCTCCCTCGACCTCTTCGCCCGCATGGTGCCCGACCACGACTTCCACCTCGACGAGACGCCCAACCAGCGCCCGGGCCACCGCCTCAGTTCCCGGCAGTTCGACCAGGCCTTCGACGAACTGGAGCTGCTGGGATTCCCGCTGTGCTCGCCGTTCTGGCTGGTGGAGACGCCGGACCCCGTCTGCCGACCGAGGAATGAGGCTCGACCGGCAAATCCTAGCTCCTGGGATCTGCACCTTACCTGCGCTCCGACGCAAAAAAGAGACGTCCACCCCCTGGCGCACGTACGGAGTAACGACCGGACGGAACTGCTGGGCTACTTCGTCTGCGACAAGGTGGTCCCCACCGTCAAGGGCGAGCGGATGAGCTTCGGCTGCTGGCTCGACGAGTACGGCCGCTACTTCGACAGCGTCCACTTCCCGGATGCCTACCTGCGCTTCCCCTTCCGCGGCGCCGGCGTCTACCAGCTTTCGGGCAAGGTGACCCGCGAGTTCGACTTCCCCTGCATCGAAGTGGACCGCATGGAACGCCTGCCCTACCTGCGCGACCTCCGCTTCACCGACGACCGGGGCTCGCCCGCGGAAGCTCCGCCACCCACCCGCCGGGAGAGTTTGATTCCTAAAGTGCCGAAGTAAGCAACCAGTAACCAGCAACCAGCCACCAGCAACCAGCACCTAGCAACCAGCCACCAGCCCCCACCATGTACCAACGAGCCATCCTCCACCTAGACATGGACGCCTTCTTCGCCTCCGTGGAAATCAAGAAAAACGCGGCCCTGGCCGGCATTCCGCTGATCGTGGGCGGTACCGGGGGGCGCGGCGTGGTGACCTCCTGCAGCTACGAGGCGCGGCGCTTCGGCATTCACGCGGGCATGCCCATGGCGATCGCGCTGCGTAGGTGTCCGGACGCGCGGACCGTGCGGGGTGACTACGAGGATTACGAAAAGCACTCGGGGATGGTGACGGAAATCATCGCCGAGGAGGGGCCGGTATTCGAGAAGGCCTCGATCGATGAGTTCTACGTCGACATGACGGGCATGGACCGCCACGTGGGCTGCGTGAAGTGGAGCGGGGAGCTGCGGCAGCGCATCATCCGGGAAACGGGCCTGCCGATCTCGGCCGGGTTGGCGGTGAACAAGTTGGTATCGAAGGTGCGCGCCGGCGAGGCTAAGCCCAACGGATCCGGCTGGGTGGCCGAGGGGGCCGAGCGGGCCTTCCTCTCGCCCCTCCCCGTCCGCAAGATCCCGAGCATCGGCTCCGTGACGGCCCGGAAGATGAGCCTGATGGGCATCCGCAAGGCGGGGACTCTGAGCCAGGTACCGGTATCGCTGCTGGAGCGGGAATTCGGCAGCATGGGCCGGGAGTACCACCGTCGGGCCAACGGCATCGATCACCGGCAGGTGGTGCCGTATACGGAGCGGAAGTCTTTCTCCTCCGAGTCCACCTTCCAGACGGACACGATCGACATGGAGTTCCTGCTGCGCAAGCTCCGCCACCAGACGGCCCAGCTGGCCTTCGATCTGCGCAAGGCCGGCCGCCTCACCGCCCGCGTGACGGTCAAGATCCGCTATACCGACTTCAACACCTATACCCGCGCCCGTCGCATCAACTACACCGCCCACGACCAGCAACTCGTCCCGCTGGCGGAAACCCTCTTCCGGGAGTTATTTACCCGCCGGCAGTGCATCCGCCTCATCGGCGTCCGCTTCGACCTGCTGGCCAGCGGCCACACCCAGCTCGATCTCTTCAACGATACCGAGGAAAACAGCCGCCTGCTGCTGGCCCTGGACAAGGTGCGGGGGCGGTTTGGGAAGGCGGCGGTGGCGGTGGGGGGGTAGGGATTTACGATTTACGATTCTTGATTTACGATATACGATTTGGCTGCCGCAGGGGGGGTGCTCGCTTCGCTCGTTTTGGGCGGCTGCGCCGCCTCGGGTTTTTAAACACAGATCACGCAGATTTTGGCACGGATAGCCACGGATTTTCGGGGTATCAAAGGCATATCAAATCGCCCCGTGAGGAACGGCCCTGGAAGGGACGTCTACCCCAAGCGAGGTCTGGCCGAGCGACAGCGAGGAGAGGGCCTCGCGAAAGTTCGGTCGGCTACGCCGCCTCGATATTTAAAACACGGATGGCCACGGATTTTGGCACGGATAGCCACGGATTTTTCCCTGGCATCTCCGCGACGCTACGATAAGGGGCGGTGATGGAGAGCGCGGAAATGCAAGGCCGGCAACGAACGGCCCTGGAAGGGACGTCTGCCCCAAGCGAGGTCTGTCCGAGCGACAGCAAGGAGAGGGCCTCGCGAAAGTTCGGTCGGCTACGCCGCCTCGATATTTAAAACACGGACCACGCAGATTTTGGCACAAATAGCCACGGATTTTTCCCTGGCATCTCCGCGACGCTACGATAAGGGGCGGTGATGGAGAGCGCGGAAATGCAAGGCCGACAACGAACGGCCCTGGAAGGGACGTCTGCCCCAAGCGAGGTCTGGCCGAGCGACAGCGAGGAGAGGGCCTCGCGAAAAATTAACCCGCATTCCCCACAGCCTCCCCCAGTCCGTATCTTACCACCCCCCCAACCAAAAACTACCCCATGCGCTTTTCGCTACCCGCCCTCCTTATCCTTTTCGTCAGTACGCTCTCCGCCCAACAATCCGATCCGGTAAGTCCGCCACCCGCGACGGACCCGAGGATGTACGCCATCGCCAACGCCCCGCAGGCCGACCGGATCGAGGCTGACGTCACTACCCTCGTCAACTTCGGCACCCGCCACACCCTGAGCGACACTACCAGCGACACCCGCGGCATCGGTGCCGCCCGCCGGTGGATCCACGATGAATTTCAGCGGATCGGGGAAGCCTGCGGCGGTTGCCTGGAGGTCATGTACCAGCGCAATCTCGTAGAGGGCGACCCCGAGAGCCGCATTAAGGAAGACACCTGGGTGGTCAACGTCATCGCCGTGCAGCGCGGCACGCAGGACCCGAACCGCTTCATCATGATGAGCGGCGACATCGACAGCCGCGTCAGCGACGCCCTCGACGGCACCAGCGACAGCCCCGGCGCAAATGACAACGCCAGCGGTATGGCCGGCGCCCTGGAAGCGGCACGCGTACTGACGCAGTACGAATTTCCCGGCTCCATCCTCTACGTGGGGCTCAGCGGCGAGGAGCAGGGGCTCTTCGGCGGCAAGGGCATGGCCGACTGGGTACAGGAGCAGGGCTGGAACCTCACCGCCGTACTCAACAACGACATGATCGGCAACATCACCGGCGTGGACGGCGTGACCGATAACACCAGCTTCCGCATCTTCTCCGAACCTTATTACCCCAGCGACGCCAACGACGAGCGCGCCAATACCTACCGGCGGTTCTTCGGCGGGGAAGTCGACGGACCCAGCCGGCAGCTGGCCCGCTACATCGACCGCGTCACCCGCCAGTACACCACCAACCTGGAGCCCATGATGATCTACCGCCTGGACCGCTTCGGCCGCGGCGGCCACCACCGCCCCTTCAACGACGCCGGCTTCCCCGGGGTGCGCATCATGGAAACCCACGAAAACTACACCCAGCAACACCAGGACATCCGCACCGAAGACGGCATCGAATACGGCGACAAACTCGAACACGTCAACTTCCCCTACGCGGCCAAACTGACCGGCGTGAACGCCATCACCCTGGCCGGCCTGGCCGCCGCGCCACCGGCCCCGCCCCTGGTCATGATCGGCGGCACCGTCGAGCCCAGTACCCGCCTGCGGTGGGAAGCCCCGGAAACCGACACCCCCATCGCCGGTTACTACGTCCACTGGCGGCTGACCACCTCCCCGCGGTGGGAAAAGAAGGTCTTCGTTCCCGCCGGTACCCTCAACCACACTCTCGAAAACATCGTCGTCGACAACTACTTCTTCGGCGTCTCCTCCGTTAGCGAAGACGGCAACGAGAGCGTAGTCGTATTCCCCAGTACCCTCATCCCCCGCGGTACCCGCTAAATCGCGCATCCGCACGCAAGCGAAGCAAGCGACCCAGCAATGCCAAATCGTAAATCGTAAATCGTACTTCAGATGCGCCGCTACCTCCCCCTAGCCCTGCTCCTCCTCACCGCCACCGCCGCCGTCACTAACCTGGCCCCGAGTCCCGACCAGGTGAAGGCCGCCGCCGCCGTGCTCGGCATCGACTTCCTCGACGACGAGGAGATCGAGCTGATGATGGACGATCTGGAAGAGAATCTGGAAGCCTTCGATACCATCGGCAAGATGGACATTCCGAACGGCCTCTCCCCCGCCCTGGTGTTCAGTCCCGTACTCCGGCCGGATCAGCTCCCCGCCGATACGAGCGTGACCGCCCCCACCACCCCACCGGAAGTACTCTCGGTAGACGGAGGCAACATCAATGGACTGGAATGGGCCACCGTCGAGCAGCTCGCCGGACTGATCTACAACCGCAAGATCACCAGCCGGGAACTGACGGAGTTCTTCCTGGCCCGACTGAAGGAACACGACCCCACCCTACACTGCGTCATTACCCTCACCGAAGAACGCGCCCTGGCGAAGGCCGACGAGATGGACGCCGAACTGGCCGCTGGCAACTACCGGGGCTACCTGCACGGCATTCCCTACGGTGCCAAGGACTTACTGGCCGCCGAGGGCTACCTCACCACCTGGGGCGCCAAGCCCTACGAAGGGCAGACCATCGACGCGGACGCCGCCGTCGTCGAACAGCTCGACGCGGCCGGCGCCGTGCTCTGCGCCAAACTCAGTATGGGGGCCCTGGCCTGGGGTGACGTCTGGTTTGGGGAGAAGACCCGTAACCCCTGGAATACCGAACAGGGCAGCAGCGGTTCGTCCGCCGGATCCGCCAGCGCGGTGGCGGCCGGACTATTACCCTTCGCCATCGGCACCGAAACGCTGGGCAGCATTGTCAGCCCGAGCACCGTTTGCGGCACCACCGGACTGCGGCCCACCTTCGGCCGTGTCTCCCGCTACGGCGCTATGGCCCTGAGCTGGTCAATGGATAAGATCGGCCCCATCACGCGGTCGGCCACCGACGCCGGATTGGTGTTGGCCGCCATCGCGCACTACGACCCCCGGGACGCCCATGCGATCCGGGCCGGATTTCAGTTCGAACTGCCGGAAAACAGCGGGCAACCGACCCGGATCGGCTATCTGAAAAGCAATTTTGACGGCGATTACGATTTCGCCGCCAACGACTCCACATCCCTGGCCGCGCTCCGCGACTTGGGCTACGAACTGGTCGAAATTGAGCTGCCGGACGCTCCGGACATCGGTTTTATCCTGAACGTGGAAGCCGCCGCCGCCTTCGAATCCCTTACGCGCAGCGGCGACGACGACCTGCTCACCCGCCAGGTCCGCAACGCCTGGCCGAATGCCTTCCGTACCGCCCACTTCGTACCGGCGGTCGCGTACGTACAGGCTAACCGGCTACGCCGCGACCTGATGGAGAACATGGACGCGCTATTCACCGAGCACGACATCGACGTCTACGTCAACCCGAGTTGGAACTCAAGCAGCCTCTTCATTACCAATATGACGGGCCACCCCTCGATTACCGTCCCTAACGGCATGCACGAGGGCACGCCGACCAGCATCACCTTCACCGGGCGCCTATTCGACGAGCAAAACTTAGTGAACGTAGCCAGCAGCTACCAGGGCGCTACGCCGTGGGACGAGCGGCATCCGGCTGCATTTTAAGAAAGGCTTCCAGCTGGGCGATCGCACGCGCCCGGTGGCTCATGCCGATCTTCTCATCGGCGGTCATCTGGGCGAAGCTGCGGCCATCGCCCTCCGTGGGAATGAAAATCGGATCGTAGCCGAATCCCTCGTGACCGGTGGGGAAAGTAGCAATTCGACCTTCACACTTCCCCTCAAAAAGGTGCTCCTGCCCGTCCTTAAGCAAACAGATAACGGTGCGAAAACAGGCGAGGCGGTCTTTACGGTCACCGAGGTCGGAGAGCAGTTTGGTATTATTGGTTTCCGCGTCGCGCTGGGGCCCGCCGTAGTGGGCGGTATCCACTCCCGGGGCACCGTTCAGCGCTAGAACCTCCAGGCCGGTATCCTCGCTGAAGCAGTCCTGGCAGTGATTGTCCAGTACGAAGCGCGCCTTCATTCGCGCGTTATCCTCCAGGGTACGACCGGTTTCCGGAATTTCAGCGGTACAACCAATGTCCGCAAGGCTGCGGAAGGTGTAGCGATCCCCCAGTTGCTTCTGGATTTCGGCAATCTTATGGGGATTGTTGGTTGCGAAAACGAGCTGCTGCTTCATAATCACAATATAACCATGGCGGCGGGGCGCAGGTGCTGCGGCCTTCAAAAAAAGGCAAAAAAAATGGGCAAGCACACCAGTCGCTCAACCTCCTATCCTTGCTGCATTTCTGCCCTGGGGAGATTCAGAAGGAGCTGACCGTGTGCCGCCCAAGCCACAAAGGTAAGGGCTGGACGCGGGAATCAAAACTTTCCTTTACTTATTTTCAAATCCGTCCGCAGCTGAGGTCAATTGACCGTCCGGCTTACGTATTGATGATGTTTCCCTGCTCGTCCCACTGTACCTGCTCCGCCCGCTTGGACTGATCGACGTACAGGGGAAGCCACTTCGGGTCGTACGCCAGTCCGTGCTTGTCCAGTACTTCCTGCGGAGGGCCGTCCCATACGTTCGCCTGGTTGCCTACGTAGCCCAGATCGTTGATACCCTGCCGGCTGGTGTAGTAACAGGTCATGGCCATGTACCGGGCGAAGTTGAAAAAGCGGACGCCCGCAGACTGTGTTTTCGCTTCCGGATCCGGGTAGGCAATCTCGTCCACTAACTCGATGCGCTGGTCGTCGTCCAGTTCGGTGAAGGGCTTACCCTCGAAGCGACGGCTACTCTCCGCATTCAACCAGGCCAGTCCGCCCCGCAAGCGGGTAGCGTGTGCCGCCGGCTGATCCTTAGCCATGAACTCACAGAGTTCACTGAATCCGCTCTCCTCGACGTCGGGGATAATGATGTTACCCAGCACGACGAGCGTTTCCGTCTCGTGATCGGAAAAGAAGCGCTCGCTGCGCAGTTGTTCTTCGCGTTCGGCCTCGTAGGCCGTACGTAATCCGTACCCCTCGGTTTCGGCTTCGGTGGCGGATACCGGGGCCGGGTTATCCGGGTTACATCCGACGCTGCCGCCGATAAATGCCGTTCCGACGGCACCCCCGAGAATGGTTTTTAGCGTTTTACGACGATCCATCAGATATTCATTTTTTTGAGTTCTTCGACAATGTGTTCTCCCTGCCGCCAGGCAAGCGCCAGGATGGTCCAGGTGGGGTTCTTGTCAGCCTGGCTGGAGAACACCGCCGCATCGGAAATAAAGACGTTAGGCGATTCGTGCAGTTTGCCCCACTTATCGGTGACGCTCGTCTTCGGATCGTCACCCATCCGGGCGGTTCCGACCTCGTGGATGATCTGGCCGGGTGCCAGCAGGCCGTACTCCTGCTCCTTGCCGGGCTCGGGAGAGATCAGTTCCGCTCCCATATCGTCCATGATCCCCCGCAGGGTCTGCTGTGCGTGCTGCGCCTGCTTGTACTCGTAGTCGGTCCACTTGTAATTAAACCGGAGAATGGGGATTCCCCATTCATCCACCTGTCCGCTCGGATCGATTTCGCAGTGGTTCTCGTACATCGCCACCGACTCGCCGCGCATCGCCATACCGACGTGGGCGCCGTAGTAGCGATTCATGTCATCGAGCATCTTACGGCCGTAACCGCCGACCCGCTCCCCGACCGCGCGCTGCATTTCCAACAGGCTGCCGCCGAATCCGTAGCTGGGCATACCCAACCCACCCCATACTTCGATGTGGTAACCGCGGGGGAAGTCCAGCTTACGGTTATCCAGCCACCAGGGAGCGTAAACGTGCAGCCCCCCTACCCCGTCTTCGTTGTAGCGCTGGCGATCCATCAGGCTGGGCACGAAGCCGCTGACATTGAGGCCGGTACTGTCGTGGAGGTACCGCCCGACTACTCCGCTGCCGTTACCCAGTCCTTGCTCCTGTCCGGGAGCGCGGCTGTTGAGTAGCAGACGGGCCGTTTCACAGGCACCGGCGGCCAGCACGACGACCTTCCCTTTGATGGTGTATTCCCGCCGGTCTTCCTTGCTGACGTAGCTCACGCCGGTGGCACGCCCCGTACTGTCGGTAATGACTTCCCGGGCCATGGAATCGGTGTAAAGATCCACGTGGCCGGCGCTGTTCATGGCGGGGATGACCAGCGCACTGCTGGAGCTGAAGTCCGCCTTAACCATACAACTGCGGCTACACTGTCCGCAATAGAAACACAGGCCACGCTCGTCGTTCACCTTTTTGGTAACGATGCTGAGCCGGCTGGGAACGAAAGGTACCCCTACGTTCTTGGCGTGCTTCGCGACGAGCATTTCGTGGAGCCGCGGCTTCGGCGGGGGCAGGAAAAATCCATCCGGGTCGTTCGGCAGGCCTTCATTCGTTCCGAAAATTCCGATCAGCTTGTCGACCTTGTCGTACCAGGGCTTGACCTCATCGTAAGTG
This sequence comes from Lewinella sp. IMCC34191, assembly GCF_003390935.1. Classification (GTDB taxonomy): domain Bacteria; phylum Bacteroidota; class Bacteroidia; order Chitinophagales; family Saprospiraceae; genus Neolewinella. The sequence continues at coordinate 114,320 of NZ_QNQZ01000003.1, forward strand.
ATGGGCCAGTTCGCCCCGATGCCGTCCTTATCGTAATGCTTGAAGTCGTCCGGTCCGAAGCGGAGGCTGATGCGCCCCCAGTGATTGGTGCGCCCCCCGAGCATGCGACTGCGAAACCACTGAAAATCGGTTCCGGGAAAGGTGGTGTACGGTTCTCCCGGAATGTCCCAACCCCCAAAAGCCGCGTTGAAATCACCGAAGGGCCGGGTGGTGGAGGCACCGCGGCGGGGGCTCTCCCAGGGCCAGCGCAACTGCGTGGCCATTTCCTTGTCGGTCGGATCGAAAAACGGCCCGGCTTCGATGATGGCGATATTGAGTCCATTTTCAGCCAGCCTCCGGGCGGTCATGCCACCACCGGCACCGCTACCGACTATGATGGCATCGTATTCTTTCGCGTTTTCTTTTATCTGCACGGATCACTATTGGATTAGGGGTAAGATAGCATTAAGTTCATTCGTTCCCCTCCGTCTCAACATCGGCTCTTGCCCTAAAATCAAGGCCTCGTTGACGCTTGCTTAGGTGAAATAGATAACAAGTATCCAAATAACCGCGCCCGTGAGAAAAGTAGGTAAAACGATTTACTTCCCGCTAAGGTATACCTCGCGGGCGGTGTATGCAAGAACTCAGAAAGGTAATCGCATGTCCACTGGTTTCGCCTTTAGCGGCGAAACCGTGACAGCTGCGGCAGAAGAATATTTGAATTGGATTTACCCGTTTAGGACACCACTGCCGGGACTGACGCGGATTTTACGGGCGGCGGTGCGCAGGTAAATAAGCAGATTGCGGTACGTGAGCTTTCATTCGCTCCGAAATATGATAACATTAAGGATTTTTACGGCCAGGTCCGGTTGCCAGGCACCTGCTGAGAAATGCCCTACATTTCTTCAACGGCATGGCGATCACTCGGAATACGGCTATTCCTTTTCCATATACTCCAGAAGCGCTACAAAATCTTCCGGCTCGTTTTTGAGCCGTTGCCGCCGTACAAAATCAGTAGCGACTTCGCCTTCGTCCTTCCCTAGTCTGGAGAGTAAATGCTTCATTTTATCGACCTCGGTGGTCTGGCCGTTATTGACCAGATAGCACTGGGTAACGCGTTTCAGGGTCTTCTTCGGCTCGCTGGTGTCGAACATATTCTTCTTGGGCGGATCCTGCCACACCGTACTTTCCTGGATGAGCAAGCGCCTTTCCTTACCTGAAAAAGCTACCTGGTACCACTGTGCGCCACTCTTGCGGGCTAAGGGATCGAAGCCCGGAACAAAGACGCGTCCGTTCGCATCGGTGACGGAATTAACGGCCTGGTTATCTAACTCGAACACCTCATCGTCCACCTTGACCTCGACCTTTTGGTCGATCAGTCGAATGCGGCCGGGCAGCACGTACTTTTGTCCGTCCTTCAGCACTATCTCAAATGGAACAAACTCGGTGTCGAGGTAGGCCTTTTCCGCATCCACTTCGTAGGCGGGTGGCGGGTTACTCACGTAGAATGCACCGCCTGCCGCTAACGCCGCTGAGGGATTCTGTTGATTGAACATACTTTCCCGGGTTCGATCGTTAAAGCGGGTCTGCTCAGTGAGGTCGGTTTCAGCATCCTGAGCCGGTAGTACTGTAAACCAGAACAGCGCAATTATGATGATCAATAATTTGGACAATTGCATGGCTAATTGTTTAATGCTCCCTCAATATAAAAAACGGCGAGTACGCATGGGATGCGTACCCGCCGTCGTGAGCTAAAAAAATACTTCCGCTATCCTATCAGTTGAAGACGGGAGTGGCATCATCCAGGGTTTTGTTCCCGGGGTAGTTGCTGTTCGAAGAAATTTCCGTCGCGGGGTAAAGAAAGCGCTCGGCTGGCGTATCCCTTGAGTCCATATCCGCTCCAATGAGGTTGTCTGTCCGGATGATGTCGTAAAAGGTAGGAAGTCCAAATACGGACACGTACTTTTCTACGAGTATCGCCTCAATGAGCTCATCACCAGAAAGATCAGTTTCGTCAAGATCCTCGTATGAATCAGTACCCGTCAGACCATCCCAATAATTGCGAGCATTATTGAGCGCGGAGAGGGCGCTTTCCTCATCTCCAGTACGAGCCGCTGATTCTGCAATGATCAATTGCACTTCAGGATAGCCAACTAAGGGAAAGTCTGCATCTGCCGCGAAATACCCTTCGTCGGTCACATTGATACGGTAAATGCCCTGATCCGCTCCGGAACTGAACAGTGCCAAACGAGCGGCATCGTCAGTTTTGTCATCGGCTCGAGACATTGGAGTATCGGTAGAGAGGATATTGTAGAGCGTAGATTCGTTGGTCCCCTCGCTACCGAAAGAAAGATAATTTGCGCGTTGCTCGAACTCGAACTGGTAGATCAAATTTTCGGTAAAATTTGTCGTGGTGTGGATATAGTAAACACCATCGGTCATATTGTCAAAGTTCGCCGCCTGTGCAGCGGTCAGAGCCTGTTCGTAATTACCCTGAGCCAAGTAATAACGGGCCATCAGCGCATTACCCAGTTGGCCCCACGTGGTTCCTGTGGGTTCGGGTCCGGTGGTGAATACCTGGTTGGCCGAAGTCACTGGATTGTCGGCACCCGGTCCAGTAGTGGCCTCCATCAATAAGTTAATACCTGCTGCCAGCACTTCTTCCTGAGGTTCGTATACGGGATCGGCAAACTCAAGATCATTGACCTGCGAGTACGGCACATCGCCAAACATCAGCGCGGCTTCAGCTACATAATAGCCTTCCAACAGACGCGAGTAGTTGGCAACTACCGCCAACTCCTCCGCTTCGGCTTGCGCCTGCGCAATTTGCGCCTGTGCGATACCCTGTTGGAAAAGGTCGCCCCAAATACCGTTAAAGTCAGCAGCTCCTACGTCATAATTGTCTTGAGTAGTGTATTGCCTGTCAGTACCGGCAAACTGATCCGCCCACATACCGGCAAGACGGAGAGGTTCGGCCTCGGCAATCGTGGAAGTACTCAATACGACGTGGTTGAACACCAGTTGAGCGGGAACTTCCGTAAATTGATTAGGGTTGACGTTGAGATCGTCGACAAGGTTTTCGCAACCCGTGAAAAGTATGGCGGAGATAGTAGCCGCAAGAATGCTCTTTCTCATTTTTCTTTATTGTTAGCAATTAAAGGATGGCAGGGCGGGCCGGCGAACGCCGCGGAGCTTCCGCGCGTTTGCCGTTGGCCCTGCCAGATGGCTGCATGCCTGTTTAGAAGCCGAATTTTAGGTTGAACAGCACCGAACGGCTACCGGGGTTATTGAAGTAAGCCAGACCCCGACCACGGGAAGCTCCCGTAAGGTTCGTATCCGGGTCGGCACCTTCGAAGGGCGTCCAGAGGATCAAGTTTCGGCCAGTAACTCCAATACTGACGTCGCTCAGTCCTACGTTCTCCAGCAAACTGATGGGCAGTGCATAGCTAAGGGTCACTTCGCGCAGGCGGGTCCAGGAAGCATCCTCGATAAATTGCTCGTCAATTTGTCCAAATCCTCCACCGTTACGCTGGTACCAATAAGCATCTGCGGCAACCGGTCCGCCACCGAAGTCGATAACGTTACCCCGGAATTCCGTACCGGCCGGGATGGTAGCTCCGGCAGCGTTCTGTATATCTTCAGGCGCCACGGAAATATTGGCCGTAAGCGGGTCGATGCCGAAGTACTGAAGTACGCCTTTCGTGCCGTTCCACATGTCCTGGTTCTGGGCGGTCTCGAAGAGGAAGCTGAAGCTTATTCCCTTATAATTGAGTTCGCTACCTATGCCTCCGCGCCAGTCGGGGTTAGGATCACCGATCACGCCCTGCTCGATGGCGTTATAGGGAAATCCAAATTCGTTCAGACTCAGACTACCGTCCTCTTCGCGGGCGTACCGGCCACCGTAGAGCGCGGCAAACGGAGCTCCCTCCACGAGGGCGGAAGACGTGGAGGTAAAGCCGTTGAGGATGAGGCGGCTAACGTCGGGCAACTTAGTCACCGTGTTTTCGTTGTGGCTGGCGTTACCGAAGATGCGCCACCGGAGGTCACCATTATTTAGCACGCCGTAGGAAAAGTCAAATTCGAAACCCGTGTTGGTAATTTCGGCAATGTTGGCATAGCGCGAGGTAAATCCGCTGCTCGGCGGCGTTTCGACCTGCAGCAGGGCGTCTTCGGTTACCCGGTCGTAGTACGTGAGGCCCAAGCTTAGACGGTTCTGGAAGAAGCGGAAGTCACCCCCGAACTCCAGTTCTTTGACAATCTCGTTCGTCAGGTTGGGGTTACCCTGCAGCGAACTGCGGGCGTAGGTTCCGCCATAGTTGAGACCGTCAAGCGCTTCGCCCCAACCGCCGCCCGGGGAGGTAGATACGAAAGTGGAAAGGTTCACATACAGCGGTGGCTCGATACCCACCTCGCCGTAGCTGGCGCGCAGTTTCGCGAAGCTTACGGTCTTGCTGTCGTCGTCGAAAAGCTTATATCCCAGACTGACGCTGGGGTAAAAGAATACTTGGTCGGGCAGCGAAACGGTCCGCTCCGCACGGCCACTAAGCTCCACGAGAAGGTCCTCCACGATGGTGAAATTCAGCACACCGAAGACGCCGTTCTTGCGGTTGTTGCGCAGGTTTTGGCTTGAGCCGTTGTTCGAAGCGATCGCATTCTCGATAATAAACTTATCGGAGGGAACGAGTAAGTTAGTCGCGGATCCGCTCAGCGACTGGTAATCGTTTTCGTAGTAGTTGTACCCGAGGGTGTAGTCCAGATTCAGGGAGCTGCCGAAGCTGGAGTTACCGTTCAGGATCAGGAACAGATTTTGGGTCTTCTCGGTGATCTCGTCACGGAACAGACCACCCTGTCCGTAGTCGCCCGCGGAAAGTACGGGAAACACCGTACGCCGCTCGTCGGTATAGTAGTCCAAACCGTACCGGGCGGTGAATTTAAGGTTAGGCAAAATATCCCAGTTAACTTCGGGAGCAACCAGGAAACGGTCTACCTCGGAGGGGTTGACCTGGCGATTGATCGTCCAGCCCGGGTTGTTGTATGCGGGGATACTATTTCCAAGGTAATTCCGGTAACCGCGATGAGCGTTCTGAGCAATTCCCCTCTCGTCGGTGTATACCCCAGAGTAATCGGTGTTGTCAAAGTCCGGCGAGGTCCTCAGATACCCTAGATATAGGCCAGCCAGGTTGGAACCCGTTTGGATCCGATTGGATTTCACACCGGAGTAGCTGCTGTTGACTCGAATATTAATCTTATCCGTGAGATTAAAATCCTGGTTGATCCGGATCGTACTACGGTCATAGTCAGAGTTTCCCCGGAGAAGGCCTTCCTGCTGTAGGTTAGAGAAGCTGACATAAGTGTTGCTGTTGTCTCCTCGGAAGTTGATGCTGACGTTCATGTCCAAAGTATTCCCTGTCTGGAAAATTTGGTTGCGGTTCACGTCATTGTAAACCGCAGTAGAATTTTTGACTCCATCTCCTAGTCCGGGTAATGATCCGTTCTGGTCAACATAGGGATAGTATGTGTTTCCAGTTTGATCCCCTACGAAGAACTCACCGTCCGTGTCGACCACATCCGCCGCGCCACTTCGGTCTGCGATACGGTCACCCCAGCTAAAGCCGGTGTTGGGTACGTAGATGCCGAATTCGTCAAACCTTTCGGAGGTGTAGGCTGAACCCTGACCAAATACGTCCTGCTTCTCATATTCCCGGTTGACCTCGTCAAAGCCGTAAGTAATACCCGCGTTTACCGTGAAACGCTTACCGGCCGTACGTCCCCGCTTGGTATTGATGACTAGTACGCCGTTGGCGGCACCCGTACCGTATACCGCGGCGGCGGACGCTCCCTTCAGCACGGTGATGCTCTCGATGTCCTGCGGGTTGATGTCGTTCAGGCGACTCTGCTGGACTACCCCACCGGTGTTTCCGCCGATGTTCGAGTTAGAGATGGGCACCCCGTCTAAAATGATGAGTGGTGAGGCATCCCCGAGGATGGTGTTTTGACCGCGGATTTGAATGTATGCTCCGGCGCCCGGATCACCGGAGTTTCGGGTAATGTTGATGCCCGATGTTTTGCCGGCTAAGCCCTGTACAACACCGGTTTCCCCGGAGCGCTGCAGCACATCCGCCTTGACGAGGGTGGAGGAACTAAGATCTTCATCCCGACGACGCTCGATTCCGAGTGCCGTAACGACGACCTCCCCCAGTTGAGCGGCGTTTTCCTCCAGCGCGATACTGTAGTCAGTACGGCCGTCCTCCAACAGGATCTCCTGGGTACCGAATCCGGTATAGCTGACGATGAGCACTTCACCTTCGGCTGGAACCGCCAGGGAGAATGCGCCGTCAATGTCCGTGACAGTACCGGAGGTCGTTCCCTGAACGAGAATAGACGCTCCGATCAGTCCCTGCCCTTCGATGTCAGTTACGGTACCGGACACGGTCTGCTGTGACATGGCAATGCCACAGACGAGGCAGACGGCTGCCACGACTAGTAAAAGTCTTTTCATGATTGAAAGAAGTTTTAGTTGATTAAATGTCTCTAAGGCTAAAAAAAGATAAGGGTCACCGGGGCGTCGGCCCGCAATGCTTCGTTGGGTCAGAGATGTAAATTGCTGAGTTGATTGTGCGTCTGGAGATGGGTGAAGAACTAGTGAAAACTTGCACGATAACTAAAAGCTCCTACGCAAATGGCGGATCTATTGTCCGCTGTATGAACGTAAAGGTAAAATATTTCGCTGCTTGAGCAACCCCAAATTAAATTTTCCGTCTCTAATCGATCGATTAGCCAAACCGATTGGTCTAATAATTCCCCCGATTTATCGATTTTTTAGCCGACCCGACGGGCGTTCCAACCCTTACCGTCTGCTGCCCTCCGCAATTTTCTGCAGGTATAGCTGGATGGTGTTCGACAACCCATGGTAGAGGGAATCCGTCACCAGCGCGTGGCCGATACTCACTTCCTGCAGGTCAGGTAGCGCGCCTACGAAATAGCTAAGATTATGCAGATTCAGATCGTGCCCGGCATTAATCCCCAGCCCGAGTTCAGCGGCGTAGCGGGAAGCCTTGGCGAATGAAGCCACGGCGCGCTCGGGATCCTCATCGAACGATTGCGCATAGGGGCCGGTGTAAAATTCAATGCGATCCGTACCCACGGCCAATGCCCCTTCGAGCAGATCGGCCACCGGATCGATAAACAGAGAGGTACGGATACCGGCATCCTTCAACTTTCCCACGATGCTACGAAGCTCCTCCGCCCGTCCAACGGTATCCCAACCATGGTCGCTGGTCAGCTGCCCCGGCTCGTCTGGTACCAATGTGACCTGCTCGGGCTTCGCCTCCAAAACGACCGAGAGAAACTTCTCCGTGGGATAGCCTTCGATGTTCAATTCCGTGGTGACCGATTCCCGCAGGGCAAAAACATCATCGTAGCGCGCGTGCCGCTGATCCGGTCTGGGGTGTATGGTGATGCCCTCCGCACCGAAGCCCTCACAATCCGTAGCGACCCGCACCAGGTCCGGATAATTAGCTCCCCGGCTGTTCCGGATCAGGGCTACTTTGTTCAGGTTGACGGAAAGGCGCGGCATAGGAAATCGGATTGGTTAGCCGCGAATGTACGGGCTACTCCTCTTCTCGTTCTCCGTCAATACGCTCCAGGCGTTCGGCCTGGTCTGGATTACCGGTAAGGGCCAGCGAGAGGGCGGTATAGTTGAAGGGCTCTTCGAGGTTGTTGCCGATGCGGGCGAGCATGAGGTCGAAGTACCGATCCTCGATGTCTTCGATCCCTTTGATGTCTTCGTGGAAACCGATGGTATCATCAACCGACGGCCGGAAGAGGAAACACTTGAAAAGGACCTGGCGTACCTTTTTCACCTCCGTCATCGAAAGGGTCGGAAAATCCTCCCGCAGCAGGCGGAGGCATTCCTGGTCGATCTCCGAAAAGGAATGAAAGGTGATGTCGTCGGCCAGGAAACTGGCGTACACGTCAATGCCTTCCCACATGATGATCGGATCCGGCATGCGGATACCCTGCTGCCCGGCTACGCGCAGGTAGTAGGTGGCCAAATGTTCCGGATTTGGCGTGCGGGCACCCGCTTCGTCCCCGGAGTCTTCACTTGCCAGTAGCCGGAATTCCGGTTCCTGCTCTCCTTCCCGGTGTCGTCGTTCGATTAGATCGCCCTGATCGCGCAGGAAGTGACTGAATGCCTCGTATCCGAGCAGGCTTTCGTCGAAATCGGGTTCCTGACGAATGATGGCGGGCTTGATCCGTACCTGTTGCACCCAGTCTGTCCCGTAGTAGCGGCTCAGTTGGTTCATCGCTACGGTAAGCAGCGAGCGGGCGCGCTCCGCGTCGAGCGACACCATATCCAGGGGACCGGTGTACAACTTGCGGCACCCCAGGCGGTGGTAGAAGTTGAATTCATCACAGCTTTCGATCCAGAAAGTATCGGTTACGGCTTCTACCCCGATTCCCATTAGCTGGCGACCTTTGGCCTGGACAATCTGACGGAGCTGCCGGTACTCGCTTCCCCCGCCAATGATCAGAATGATGTCGGCCGGTTCGGCTTGTTCCAAGTGCGTAATTACGTCGGCACTAAGCTGGCGATGGACGGCGACGTTCCCTAACTTATTGGGAAATAACTGGATCAGTTCCAGGGGAGCCTCGCCCAGTGATTCCGCGTATCCACCCAACGGACGCCAGTCAGCGTACGCTCGGTTGATAACGACACGGCCTGACCGGTCGGCAAATGCAAGCAGGCATTTGACGTCAATGACCTCCGGCTGCGTGACGGTGGGGGAAATCTGATAAGGTTTGCCATCGTTAGCAGCAGTTAGCAAACTTTCGTGCAATTGGGCAAAATCCCAAAATATGGCTAAACTGTTAGGCATTTACTGGGGCGTAGAAGAAAACATTACCAAAAAGGCCACTCATCACGAATACATTATCGGATGGGGTCTGTGAAAAATAACCCGAATGAGCTTACTCAGGCATTAAACCTGGATGGCCGGACAGGGAAAAGCAAAAGCAATGGTAAATGAGTCCTAGTCGTTCTTAGTGTTATTAAGGTAGGCACAGGTAAGTTACACTATTAACGCGAAACCTACCCGTATTCCGGTAAAAATACTATCTAAACTCGGTTTCAGCTAATTGTTTGACCACTTTAAAAATTTTGACCATCCCACAAACGAAAACGGCAGATCCGCGGTTTTTCGTCCGCAAATCTGCCGTCCGTACCGGTAGCCTGAGCTAGCCGGGAATGTAGATGGTACTAGGCCACGCTGCTGCGCTCGCGCATGATCTCTTCGTACATCTTCTGTAGTTTCTTACGGGCAAAGAAGATACGCGATTTGATCGTACCCAGCGGGCTGCCGAGTTGCTCGGCGATCTCGTCGTACTTATATCCCTGGTAGGCCATCAGGAAGGGAACGCGAAAATCATCGGGCAGTCGATCGACCAATTCCTGCAGCTCGTTGAAAGTTACTTCACTTTCGCCATCGTTGAGAACGGTCTTATTGCCGCTGTTGATGTAGTAGTTATTGGGCGTCTGGTCGATAATCAGGTTGCGCCGAACCTTCTTGCGGTAGTTGTTAATAAAAATGTTCCGCATGATGGTCACGGCCCAGGCCTTGAAATTCGTACCGGGGTTATACTTCTCCGCGTTCGTCATGATCCGCAGCGCGGTATCCTGGTAAAGGTCCTCCGCGTCGTTCATGTTACCCGTCAGCTTCAGGCTAAAGGCGCGCAGGCTGTTGGTAATGGTGGAGAGTAAGTCTTGTATATCTTTCTGTTGTTGCTTCGTGGCTGTCATCTTCGTCATATTTGGGCGCCTGTAAAAATTCTTTACAAAATTAGTGCTTGTTTAGACTTTTTGCAAATAATACGGGCGCGTTCTACGGTAAAGATTGCAAGAATCATACCAAGGGTTGCATGACAGCGGCAAAAGAGTAAAATTTTTTTACATATATCAACCATCTTCGTCACCGAATTGTAAAGTAGACATATCAGTTTACGAGACACATGAAAAACCAGGACGCCGTACTTGCCGCCTTTACCGAAGAGGCAGAGCTACCTAATTTCATCGCTTCGAACCTGAAACTCCTCCGCAAGTCAGCCGGCTGGTCACAAACCGAGTTGGCGGAGCGGGTAGGCCTGAACCGCGGTAATATTGCAAGCTATGAGAGTGGTTGTGCGGAGCCGAGTATCTGCAAATTGCTCCGCATCAGCAATTTATTCGACATCACCACCCGAGACTTCACCCGCCGTGATCTCAGTGACCCCAGCGAGCTTGCCCTGGCACGTACGGCGCACCGCGCGGAGACCAAGGAAGCCGACCGCTACGCCGCTTATCGGCAGCGACAGGCCACGCTGCAGCACCTCATCGATTCTTCTCACGATCTCTTTCGCCACAAGCGAGCGTCATTAGAACAACCCTGTAAGGAAGCCGAAATGTACGCGGGGCACTACCTGCAACTCATGGATCTCAGCCGCCAACTACTTGCGGACCACCAAAACCTGCTGGATGAACTGGGCTGTCAGTGTAAATAAGACACCCTGGCAGTAACCTGACACAATGGCCTACAGTGAAAAGCGAGCGTATCTGGAGCTCCACCTCGCCGTTTTTCTCTGGGGATTCACGGCGATCCTCGGCGATCTCATTCAGTTATCTGCTCTGACGCTTGTCTGGTGGAGAGTCCTGTTAACCTCCCTCAGCCTCATATTTTTCGTCCGGCTTGGGCGTATGGTCCGGGAAGTCGGTGCCAGACGGTTGCTTCTATTATGTGGTATCGGAATAATCGTGGCGCTCCACTGGGTAACTTTCTACGGTTCCATCAAATTGGCGAATGCCAGCATCGCGCTGATTTGCATGGCCACCACCTCCCTTTTTTCTTCCGTTTTCGAACCGCTCATCGTGAATCGGCCATTCAACTGGTACGAACTCCTCCTCGGCATTTTCATCCTGCCGGGTATTTGGCTGGTTGTCGACGGCGTGGAAAGCGCCATGAACGTCGGGATCCTGGTCGGTTTGCTTTCGGCGGCGCTGGTTTCCATTTTTACTTCGCTCAACAAAAAGTACATCCAGAGTAGCAATCCCGCCCGCATCACCTTTATAGAGTTGGGTTCCGCTACCCTGTTCCTTACTCCCTTTCTTTATTCCCTGGGGGGTGACAAATTCTGGCCCTCCGCCATGGACTGGGTTTACCTGCTGGTTCTGTCTCTCCTCTGCACCACGCTTACTTTCTTTCTCTCTCTACGTTCCCTCAGCGAATTATCCGCCTTCGCTTCCAACCTCACGGTCAACTTGGAGCCGGTATACGGCATCCTGCTCGCCTATTTTCTCCTCAACGATGCCGCCGAACTCAGCCCCAACTTCTATTGGGGCGCGCTGCTGATCGTAGTAGCCGTTTTTGGATACACGGGCGTGGAGCGTTACTTCAGGCGGCGCCGTGCGCTACTCCGATAATTGCCGGAGCTGTTGACGGGCGATGGCGACGTTTTGCCGGGCTCCCTCGTTATCGGGCTCTATTTGAAGTGCGCGTTCGAAGTAGGACAAGGCACGGGCCGGGTTGCCCTCCATCCCGTAAGTGATGCCCAGTAGCCGCAGCGTTTCGTACCGATCGGGTGCCAGGGCCAGTGAACGCTCCAGGTAGGACCGGGCGGTAAGCAGGTCGTTTTGCTCCTCCCCTGCCCTGCGTCCGGCTTGCTGCAGGGCCAGGGCCAGGTTTCCGTTTACGGTGCCATCGGCAACGCCGAAGGCACTCGCATTTTCGTAATCCGCTATCGCCGCCCCGTAGTCTTCCTGCAGATAGTGGGCGTTACCCCGCAGAAGGTAGGCGTTGCCGTAGCGCGGATGAATGCGGAGGGCGGCATTCAGGTCTTCGAGGGCATTGGCGATGAGCATTGCCTGCCCGGCGCGCCGTTCCTCCGGCAACTGCTGATAACGATCGAGCCGGGCACCGGCGGCGGCATTACGCAGTTTCGCACTGTTCGGCTGGCGGGCGACATCCGTCGTGAAGAGCGTATAGTTATCGCTCCACACCGGATTGCGCAGCACGGTCAACATGCAAAAAACGGGTACCACGGCAATCGCTATCCACCGACCATGCTGCCACCGGGCCAGCAACGCCACCACCGCCAGCAAGAAGCCGAAGCTGGGCATAAACAGAAAGCGTTCGCTCATCAGCGTACCCACGCTAAATAGCAGATTACTGACGATGGAAAGCGTGATAAAATAGGTCAGTATGCCTGCGGCAACAATGGGGCGACGGGAGCGCAGGTAAAAGCCTGCCAGTGCAAGCAGCGCAATGTGGCCGATCAGACTGATCCAGACCCAAATGTCCGACCAGCTCTTCAGCTCGATGGCGGTCGGGTAATAATCATGTACCAGATTCACGGGCCAGACCATCAGCTTCAAGTACAGCAGGGCCGTATAAATCACCGTAGGCAAACGCTCCCAGAAGGTCATCACGACCACTCCCCCACCCTGTTCCCGCAAAAAGGGATTATTCATTAGTTCGGTAGGTGGGTCGCCGATGCCCGTACCGATCACCGCGAAGCGGACAGCCAGGTAAACGGCGGCTGCCAAAGCCATAGGAATCAGGTATCGGTAGCGAGGACCACTGCGGGTGGAGAGGAGCAAGGGAGTTACGATTAAAAAGGTAATCGCATTTTCCTTGGCAAAACACCCCACTAGAAAAAGCATTCCACCTGCGCTCGCCGCCCACCAACTGCCGTCGCGGGACGCACGCAGGACCATCCAGGTGGCGCACAGCGCCCCGAGCAAGGCAAGGATCTCGTCCCGCCCCTTGATATTGGCCACGGCCTCGGTGTGGACGGGATGGGCCACGAAGAGCGCGGCCGTCGCCAGCGGCACCCACCCGGCCAGCTCCTTATCCCGGACAAGCTCCCGGACCGTAAACAGGACAACGACGCCCAGGACCGCGTACCACGATACGTTGAATAAATGGTACAAAAACGGGCCGTCCGCTACCTCCCCTTCCAGGGCAAAGAGGGCCGGCGTGAGGGGACGGTAGCGTCCGCCCGCGACCAGGCTCGCCCGGTCCTGCTCCCCGAAGAAACCGTAGAAGGTATCGTGGGTAAAGAGGTCCGCCCATCCGGAGACACCCCGGTTGACGACGGAATTATCCGTGATCACGATGGCGTCATCGAGCGTAAAGTCGTGGCCCAGCGTGTTGGCGTACAACAGGAAACTGAGGAGCGCAAGCGCAATCGCTTGCGGACCGGAACGGCGGTACCACGGTAGAACGAGCGGCATAGGGCGAAGATAGCGGGCGGTCACGGCAACCCAAATTGGTTGGTAACCGTTGCAACGATTTACAAGCCCCGCTTATGTCCCGCCCCCTGATTTTGGTTACGAACGATGATGGCATCACCGCCGGAGGAATTGCCGCGCTGGTCGGTGTTGCCAAAGAATTCGGTGACGTGCTGGTCGTCGCCCCCGACAGCCCGCAATCTGCCCAGGGCCACGCCATCACCATTAGCGTGCCGGTCTTCGTTCGGGAAAGCGACGCCTTAGGGGACGACGTCGAAGCCTACGAATGCAGCGGCACCCCGGTCGACTGTGTCAAGCTGGCGAAGAGCGTATTGCTGAACGGCCGCACGCCCGACCTGTGCCTCTCCGGCATTAACCACGGAAGCAACGCGGCCATCAATATTCTTTACAGCGGCACCCTTTCCGCGGCCATGGAAGCCAGTCTGGAAGGTATTCCCAGCATCGGGTTCAGCTTCCTGAATTACCAAGCGGACGCTGACTTTTCGCCCTGCCTGCCCTACGTCCGGCATTTGGTAGACTTCGTTCTGACCAACGGCATGGAAGACGGCAGCCTGTTCAACGTCAACATTCCCGACCTGCCCGCCGAAGAGATACGGGGACTAAAGGTCTGTCGCCAGGCAGAAGCCCGCTGGGTAGAGGAATACACCCGCGCGGAAGACCCCCGCGGCCGCCCTTATTACTGGCTGACGGGCAAATTCGTCAACGAAGACGAACGGACCGACACCGATGCATACGCCCTGCAGCACGGCTACGTGGCCCTGGTACCGAGTGTCCACGATTTAACCAACCACCGGGCCCTACAGAGCCTGCAGACCATCGAGAGTAGTCTCCAACCGGGCGAGGTCGATTACGCCGACGACGTCCGCGAAGGACCGGGTAAGGAACAGCAGCTGGAGCAGTTCTAGGTAAAAATTTACCCGTCTAGCAACTCACTTCCGAAATAGAAGAACCAGATGGCGGCCATGATCATGACCCCGATCACCAAACCCTTCAGGCTCTTGGACCGGTAGGTTCGGCGGAAGACGTTCATCGGAAGGATATTCAGGCAGATAGCGATGAGCGCGAGTGTGCGCGGCCGGAACGAGATCTGCCGCCCCGCGCTGGCGGAAAACCAGTCGCCGAGTTGCAGGAAAAGGGCGTAGGATACGAAGGAGAGAAAGAAGGAAACGGCCAGACCGAGCCAGAGGTGGTCATTGCGTGGGACCATGCAGCGAGATTTTAGCGGATAACGACCGAATGACGGCCTACGTTCATCCCGTCGGAATTGCCGGTCGTCGAAACCGGCCCCCGCATCGTAGCGAGTGACTTAACTTAGGCTCCGTACATGCGTTCTACGAATATGCGCAAGAGAATAACGGACTACGCCAAGAAAACGCTTAAAGATTCCATCATGAACCCCGATCCGAAGAGCGATAAGGATGCCCACGCCGGCACCATTATCCGTAACCACGTCGTCTGGAGCATGGGCGCCAGTTACGTCATTCCACTTCCGGTAGCCGATGTATTCGCCGTATCGGCCCTGCAGCTCGACATGATCCGCCAGCTATGCCGGGTCTACAATATTGATTTCGCCGAGACACAGGGCAAGGCCATCGTTACCTCGCTGACCACCAGCGCCATGACCAAGGCCGGAGCCCGCAGTCTGATCAAACTTATCCCGGGCATCGGCACGGTGATCGGTGGCGTGACCACGGCCATCCTCAACGGGGCCAGCACCTACGCCCTGGGGGAGGTTTTCAAAAAGCACTTCGGCAACGGCGGCACCTTCCTCGACTTCGACACCGACCGGTTGAAGAAGATGTACAACGAAAAATTCGAGAAGGGCAAGGACGTAGCCAAGAAGTGGAAGCAGGAGCAGGCCGAGGATATCGTTCCTCCCCCGCCGCCGCCACCCGCTCCCACGGCTAAGCCAACGCCCGAAGCGGGTGTAGGCGCAACGGCAACCGCCGCCCCTAGCCCTACCCCACCCCCTCCGGCACCGACTCCTCCCCCTGCTCCCGCCAGCGACGCGGAGGATAACATCCGCCGCATCCGCGAACTTGCCGAAATGAAGGCGCAGAATATTATTTCCGAGGAGGAGTTTCAGGCTATGAAGAAGCGCATCATCGGCTAGTCCAGGAGACCTACCGCTGTTTGGCTAAGTGGAGATCGCCGAAAGTCACACTGGCGGTGATCGTCCCCGTTCGTTCGCCGCCGGCACCGATCTGGATGCGTCGCCATTCACTGGTGCGCTCCAGCTCGATGAGCTTGCGGTTATCCGGCAGGATCATTTCTCCGTTGTTGCTGGCCAATTCGTAGGCCAGTCGTTCGCCGCCATCCGGCTCGTAGATGTAGACGTCGCTTTTATCCGCGTTCACGCGCAGGTCACGCATATTGATGTTGGGGCTCAGCTTTAGCTCGCCGTACTGCGCGTTGATCGTGAACGTACCGCCGACGTCGAGCAGGTTGATGTCCGACCGACGGGCGTTAATCACGACATTGCCGTCGATTTTTTCCCCCGTAATGTCGCCGAATCGCGTGCGGATATCCAGCAATCCCTCCACGTTATCGATGTTGATGGCGGAGAATTCTCCGTTGATGCGCAGTCGGTTGCGCAGGTTGCTGATGGTCGCCCCGCCGAAGTGGCTCTTAAGGTAGACGGGGCACTCCTCCGGCAGCGTGATGAAGTATTCGACGGTCAGCTCGCTATCGGGTTCATGGTCCGCGTCCAGCCGGCGATTCTTTAGAAAGATTTTCTGGCCGGCGACCTCGGTGACGAGTTCCAGATTCTCTAGATCCCGTTCGGCGACCTCAAGGCGCTGGTTCCGCGCCGTCATGACCACCCGCACGTGAATTTTTTGCTGGTCCCAGGTTTCGACGAAGATTTCCGCTTTTTCCCCCTCCACGGCCAGTTCACTGCCGGAGCGGTAGGTATAGGTATCCTCAATGGTCTTGGTGACTACCTCCCGGTAATCAGCCTGGGCCGTTAGCGTAACGGCAAACAAGCAGTAGAGGGCGAACAGGACGTACCGCATGATCACAGTTCTACGATGATGCGGCGGTATACATCGTCGCGCTCCCGCTCGATCTCGGCGAGTTGCTGCACGATACCGGGATCTTCGCCGTAGGCCACGAGCATCGCCTTGACCTCCTCGCGGGCGCTGGTCAGTTCGTCGAGTTCGTGACCGAGATTATTGAGGTGAGGTTCGTTACGCTCTTCCACTTCCCGGCGGGCGAGCTGAAAACTGTTTTCATCGTCATCCCAGTCGGCAACGACGGGCTCGGGTGCCGCTTCGCGGGAATAGGCGTAGGAGATCTCGGGGCCGCCGTCGTACAGCAGGAATACGGTAACGAAGAGCAGCAGAACCGCCGCGGCCGCGGCTACGCTGGTCCAACGACGAAGCGGTAGCCGCCGCATTCGCGCCCGCTTGTCTTCGTCCAGTTCTTTACTAATCGTGTTCCAAACACCCGGTGGTGGGGCATGTGTGGGCAGTCGGCTGCCGAGCGGAGCGCTGGCGCCGCTGGTAGCCTGATTCAGCTTGCCGTCGATGGCGGACCAGGAATCACCCAGGGCATCGTAGTTCGGCAGGCGATCCAGTGCTTCACGCAGGGTCCGGTAGTTCTTCTCCTTCACACGTATGCTTTTAAGTATTCGCGCAATTTCTTTTTCGCGTAGAATAGCTGGCTCTTGCTGGTTCCGGTTGTAATGCCCAGCATATCAGCTACTTCCTGGTGTTTATAGCCTTCCACTTCGATCAGTACGAAGACGGCGCGGTATCCGTCGGGCAATCGCTGGATGGCACGTTCCAGGTACTCTACGTCTAAAGCGGTATGCCCCCAATCGATCTGCTCGTCCGCGTGGTTAAGGGGCAGCTCCTCGTACTGGGGTTGACGACGTAGCCGGTTCAGGGCAGTACGTACGATAACCACTTTCATCCAGGCACCGACGGTGCTGTCGCCCCGAAAGGTGTGCAGCTTCTGGAATACCTTCAGGAAGCCTTCCTGGAGGGCATCGTTGGCCAGATCGAAATCGCCGCAAATGCGGTAACAGGCGGTATACATCGCCCGACTGTAACGGTCGTACAACTCTTTCTGGGCACGTCGGTCCTGCCGGCGACACGCAGCTACTAGTTCGTCTTCCGTCATCCGGGCGGGGCTTGTAGGTGTAATTGCTCCAGCTTGAAGTTTACTGATCATGATGGTAAGCTCTAAGTAAAGGAGTGGTGAGAGGAGTATAGGGTTGGTTCGTTCGCAAAAAAAAGCGGAAGCGATGCGAAGCTGGCACTGGCCACCTTCCATCTCGCTTCCGCTAGGATAATTCAAACCGTTTTAGCTTTCAGGAGCCTGGTCCTATCTAGAACCGGTAGGCAACACTACCGATCCACCGTTTCGGCGCCTGATCAATATCAAATTCGTTACCGTCGAAGGTCCAGGTTTTCCCGTATTTGGCAAAGTTGCCATCGTAGCGAACGTCCAGGGTAAGCGGGCCTATATCGATCGATCCCCCCAGTGTGTAACCCAGGTTGAAGGTGTCGAAGGTACGGTCCAACCCATCCTGCGAACGCAGGTCATTCGTATTCGACAGGAAGAAGTGGCCGACGGGACCAGCGTTCAAACGCAGGAAGGCGAGCTTATAACTTAGTAGCACCGGAACGTTTACGTCGTTGTAACGCTCGTCGAACACCACCTCCGTGCCCGGCGTGTCGGGATCGTCGAATCGGTAGGTCGTCTTAGCGCTATTGAAGGTCACCTCCGGTTGCAGGGTCAGTTGTTCCCCGAGTGGAAGACGTAGCAACGCGCCGAACTGGAAGCCATAATTGGCATCGGTCAGCGCGAAGCGCAGATCGTCGCGTCCGTCGCGGTTGAAACTGAAGCTTTCCCCCTGCAGCGATTCGGTCGCGAGGCCCGCCTTCACGCCCAGTTCGATCTGGGCAAAGCTGAAGGTGGAGAGAAAAAGCAGGGGTAGAAAAAAGGCTATTCGTTGTGTCATGTCATGCAAAGTATTGGTTCACCAATAAGCGGCTGCGTATTCGAAAGAATTGTGGCCAATGCGTTAATTCTCCCTTAATGTATATCGCGAGCGGATAGTTCGTTACCCATCCAACCGGCTATTTTCAGCGATTTCCTTCGGTGCGCCACCAGACTCCCAGGCCACCGCCGAAGTCGTCCGAAACGATTCGGTCCCAGCCTCGCTCTTCCGGGCGTTGAACGCGCGTGTCCGACCGCTTCGCGATCTTGACGAGCAGCTCCTGCCCTTCATACCGTCGACGAAAAGCAAGCATCTCATCCCCCTCGCTGATCGGCTCGTAATCGGCCGATTCGAAGAACTCCTTATGGTCTAACCGCAAATGGAGCAGCTTCTTCAGCAGTTTCGATTTCTGTGCCGGGTCGTATTTATCCTTGGCGTCCCGGGAGAGTCGCAGGGAGCGTTCCTGGTAATCGACCGGCCGCCGGTTGTCGGGGTCCACGAAGCTGAGGTCCCAGCTTTCCGTACCCTGGTAGATGTCCGGGCTGCCGGGTACGGTACACTTCAGTATGACCTGGGCGAAACTGTTGTGGCGCGTCTGCGGCCAGATCGTGCGCAACAGGGTTTCGAGGGCACTTTGTAGGCCGTCGTCGTCCAGGATACGGTCGCCCAAATTCTTGAGTTCCCGCTCGTAGTCCAGATCCGGATCGGCCCAGTCGCTCATCTCCTTGCCTTCGCGGATCGCTTTTTCCAGATAGGCGTGCAACCGCTCCCGAAGGTTGGCCGCCTCGGCCTTTTTATGCAGCGGATAACCGGCAACCAGGCTTTGCAGGACGAGGTAGAACCCCCGTGGCCGGACCAGTTCCAGGTCGAGTTGCTCGCGCATGCGTCGGACGAAATCGGTCCATTCCTTCGGATAGAAGGTCAGCGCCTGCAAAAATGCCCGCCCGTCTTCGCCCCGCTTGGTATCGTGGGTAGCCGTAGCGTTCATGGTGGTGGCCGGACGCCGCATGATGAACTCGTGAAAGTCGCGGACGGGCAGCCGATCGCCCGGATCTGCCGATCCCCCTACCTCGTTCAGGTGTGCCTGCCGCCAGAACTGGTAGAAGGTCGTGTCCTCCACCCCCTTGGCCATCAAAGGTCCGCTAAGTTGCTGGGTGCGTTGGAGGAATTCCAGGCTTTCCCCCTCGAACTGCTGGTGCGCCAGCCAGTTGACCCAGGCCAGTACCAGACGCCCGTGGTCGGGGGCGTATTCCGCCACGATCGTCGCGGCTTCCATGCACAACGTGACTTCGTGGTCGGTCAGACCGCCGCCGTCCGGGTAGATCCGGTACACGGGGAAGGCGGCCAGCCAGTGGGCCAGGGTTTGCTTAAAGTCAGCGCGTAACTCATCCGTCAGCAGTGAATCCCACCGCCGGACCAGGTTATCGAGCTCCCCGTTAAAGTGCTCGAGCACCAGCATCAGCTTGTTGCGGAAGACCAGTTCCCGGTAGTCCGGCAGGTGTTCTCCGGTGATCTGCTCGTAGAGGTCGCTGAAACTGTTGTTGCTGTCGTCGTTGGTCAGCAGGCGGTTCACCGCGGCCAGGAAGTCGTAGCCGGTCGTTCCCTGTACGGGCCAGTCTTCCGGTAATTGCTCACCCGGTTCCAGGATCTTTTCGACGTAGATACCGACGTCCGGTCCCACGGATGTGCGCAGCCGCTGCAGGTAGCCGGTGGGATCGAGCAGCCCGTCGACGTGGTCTACCCGCAGGTAGTCGATCCGGCGGGCCTTGACGTCCGCGAAGGTCCGCTCGTGCAGATCGTCATAGACCTCTTGCTCCTCGGTGCGCATACCGATCAGTTGGTTCACCGTAAAGAAGCGCCGGTAGTTGATGTAGTCGTTGACCCGCTGCCAGTGGACGGGTTTGACATAGGGGTTCTCGGCCTGCTCGCTGTCGCGATCTGGGGTGGTTCCTTCCCATCGGTCGTCGTACACCTTCATGCCACCGCCGTAAAAGCTGAGCTGGCCGGCCCGTATCACGTGCTCCGGTTCATCGCCCAGCACGGGCAGCATCATTTTACCCGGCAGGCGGGGATGCGACCAGTCGATGTCGAAGTGCCCCGCGTACTTACCTTCCGGCCCGTCGGCAATGACCGTTTTGAACCATACGTTCTCGGGGGTCAGCGCCGTATGGTTCGGTACGATATCCTGCATATACGACATCCCCCGCTCCCGCAGCTCTTCGTGTAGTAGTTGCCAATCCTTTTCGTTGGTGACTTCCGGGTTGAGGGTAGCCGGATCAGTTACGTCGTAGCCGTGGGTGCTTCCCCGGTGGGCGGTCAGGATGGGGCTGCCATAGATCGTATCGATACCCAGTTCCTGGAGGTAGTCGAGGACATGCATCAGATCCCTGACTTTAAAATCTTTATTGAACTGGATACGGTAGGTGGTCATGGGCGTAATGGGATTAATTGAATGCAAGGGGAATTGGTTATCGCGTTCCGGCTACCGCAAATCCCCATCCGGGAAGGTGTAGTTGGCCATCAACGAGCGTGGCCCCATTTGACTCGAGCAACAAGTCGCCGGATACTTCTATATCCAGCGCTTCGTCACCAAAGTTCGCGCAGCACAAAAAGGGACTGTTCCGGATCGTCCAGGTGATCAGCTTACCGGCGTGATCGACGGCGATGTCCGTAAAGGCAAAGTCCTTTGGGGCGGCGGCGCGCAGGTGTAAAGCTTCCCGGTAAAAGCCAGCGATCTGCTCGTCCGCATCCCAACTCAGGCGGGCGGATTGAAACGTTTCCTCCGATTGCGGATCCGGAACCGTATGCCCTTCGTGCTGAAAGGCGGCGAATTCCGCGGCCCGCCCCTTCCTGACGGCTTCGATCAACCAGTCGTCACCATGGTGCACGAAGTAGGGAAAAGGGTTTTCCTCCCCGTACTCCTCCCCCATAAACAGCAGCGGGGTAAAGGCACTCAGCAGGTAGGTACCCGCTCCGAGC
The DNA here is from genome assembly GCF_003390935.1 of Lewinella sp. IMCC34191. Lineage (GTDB taxonomy): Bacteria > Bacteroidota > Bacteroidia > Chitinophagales > Saprospiraceae > Neolewinella. The sequence goes on from NZ_QNQZ01000003.1 coordinate 135,508, forward strand.
AGGTATTTATCCCGGCCTACGGTCGAGAGAATGCGGTCGCCAATCATGCGGTTGCCGACCTGGTCGTGGTTCTGTAAGAAGACGACCATTTGCCCGGGACGTACGCGCTCGTCGGCCGTGACGCCGAAATTACGGCCCCGGTGACGACTGTACTGGCCGGTATACACGTAACCGTCCTTCAATGCCTTAGCCAGCATTTCCACGCTACCGAAATCCTCGTAATAGCCGCGGGTTTCACCGGTCAGCACCACGTGAAGGGCATGGTGGAACTCGTCCACCCACTGTCCGCTCATGCCGTACCCTCCGTCGGCGCGTGAGCGGATGAAGCGGGGGGCATTCAGGTCACACTCGGCAATGGTGATCATCTGCCGGCCCTGCCGTTCGCCGATCTCATCGACTACGATGGAAAGTTCTTCCAGGAAATGTCTGGCGGAGTAATCCTTGATGGCGTGGACGGCATCGATGCGCAGACCGTCGGCCCCGTAGTCTTGCAACCACATACGGACGTTTTGCAGCCAGTAGTTACGCACCCCGTCGGCCTCTGCGTCGTCAAAGTTGATCGCTTCTCCCCAGGGGGTATGGTGCTTCTCCGTGAAGACGGGGAAGAACTCCGGCAGGTAGTTGCCTTCCGGCCCCAGGTGATTGTAAATGACGTCAACGAGGACGGCGATCCCCCGTTCGTGGGCGGCATCGATGAGCGCGCGAAAATCCTCCGGCCGACCATAAGCGCGGAAGAGGGCGAAATTTTTGACGCCGTCGTAGCCCCAGTTCCGGTCGCCCGGCGTCTGGTTGAGCGGCATGATCTCCAGGGTATTAACCCCGAGATCGCGCAGATAATCGAGCTTTTCCATCGCTCCCCGGAAGGTCCCCTCCGGGGTGAAGGTGCCGATGTGCAGTTCGTAAATAACGGCTTCGGCCAGGGTATGGCCCTTCCAATCTGACTTTGGCAGGGGGGACAGATCGACTACCTCGCTCCAGCCGTGGACCCCTTCGGGCTGATAGCGGCTAGCGGGGTCAGGGTACCTTTTCTTGTGCTCTCCATTGATGTAGTAGCCGTAGCGATCGCCGGTCCGGGCGGGCACTTCGTCGGACATCAGGTACCCATGTCCCTCGTCGCGCATGGGGTAACGGCTTTCCTTGCCATCGGCTTGCACGACGAGTTCCACCGAATCCGGCTTAGGGGCCCACAACCGAAAACGGCGGGATTGGTCAGCCCCCGCCGGCAGCGGGCCGAGGGGCAGGTAGGGAAAATGGTCGGTCATACATTATCGGTTTTGGAGCCGGTAGGCGGCCTGCAGTATCCGCTTGGTCAGCGGAGAGAGCAGGCGATTCTGGGCCCGGTCGCGGGCGGGCTTCTGGTTGATGCGACTGCCTACGGGATAGGCATATATTTTGTTGGTCAGCTTACCGTAGTCTAAGCCAAGCTGTTGCAGCAGGTGCAGTTCCTGGATCATCTCACCGGCGGCCGGGGCGGCCATGCATCCGCCCAGCACTTTGGCACTTCCGAAGGCCGGCTTACTTAAGTAGAGAATCAAGAGGCTGTCATCGTAGTCGGCGGCAACCGCCCGGTCATCGTGAGCGAAAGACTGCTCGATCGTCTCGTATTCCGTTCCCGACTCCTTCAGTTGTTGCGGGGTCAGGCCGAATGTGGCGACCTCCGGATCGGTGAAGGTCACCCAACTGAAGTGTTTCAGTTTGTGCTTTTTGTCGATGGGGCTGAGTAGGTTCGTCCAGAGGTCCGTATTGTGCTTCTCGGCTCCGTGGCTGAACATCTCCCGGCCGTAAGCATCACCTACCGTGAAAATGGCGTGATTGCTGGTGCGGTAATAATCATCGGTGACGATCCGGTCTCCCTTTACGTGCACGCCCGCAAGTTCCAGACCGAGCCCCTTCGTCCGCACCGAGCGACCGATTGCAACGATGAGGTGGGTAAAGGTCAATTCACCGGCGGGCAGATCATCGTGGACGAGCTTGGCCGTATGGGCATCGGTGAATTCGCCTACTTCCGTTTCGAAGCGGATGTCCACGCCCTCCGACCGCAGTTTGCGCTCCAGGATGGCGGCCGCGGCTTCCGGGTCGTGCTGGAGCAACCGTTTGTCCCGACAGAGCAAGGTGACCTGGCTACCCAGACGCTGAAAGGCCTGGGCCATTTCGCAGGAGTTCGGGCCGCCCCCGATGATCAATAATTGGTCGGGTAATTCATCCAATTCGGAAAACACGGACTCGTTATCATACTGCTTGACGAGTTCGACGCCGGGCACGGACAGGTGACGGGGGTTGCTCCCCGTAGCCAGGACGATGCGGGGGGCAGAAAGTTTTCGGCCGTTCACCGTGACCTCCTTCTCAGCGGTCAGCATGGCTTCACCGACGATACAATCCAACCCGTAGGTAGCCCGCAGATAGTCCGGGCTTTCGTGCTCGCGGATGATATCCTGTCGCTCCCGGATAAAGCGTTGCACGGTTTTCATGTCGGCTTTCCCCTCGATTTGCAAACCGAAGGCGGTCGCCGCACGGGCACCGGCAAACTGGGCGGCGACGTGCAGCAATGCTTTGCTGGGTACACAGCCGTAATTGAGGCATTCCCCGCCGTAGTCGTGCAGGGTCTTATCAATCAAAGCCACATTTAAACCGATTGCTCCGCCGAAGCCGGCGGCCCCCAGTCCCCCGGAGCCCGCCCCGATCACGATGAGGTCGTGGGTATAATTCGCCATACCCTCCTAAGCCGGGGGGAGCCGGTATTGTTTGCTTTATTCCGCCGCCTCCACGATCTCTTTCAATTCCTGCAACTTAAGCATGCATTCTACCGGTGTCATGCTGTTGATGCTCACCTGATCCAGCAGCTCCCGCAGGCGTCCGGCGGTAGGGTCACTTGTCTCGAATATGCTCAGTTGCATCGCCTCCGCACTCAGGCTTCCCGGAGCCACGCGCTGGGCATTTGGTACGGGAGCCTCTCCATTTGAGGTAACCTGTTCCGTGACCTCCTCGGTGATGTGCTGCCGCTCCAGTTGCAGCAGGATATTAGCGGCACGTTCAACGATGGCATCGGGCATGCCGGCCATCCGGGCCACGTGAATACCGAAACTGTGTTGGCTACCACCGGGTATGAGCTTCCGGAGAAAGATGATCCGGTTGCCGTGCTCCTTGATGGCAATGGAATAGTTGTGGATGCGGTGCAGGCTCTCCGCCAGTTCGTTCAATTCGTGGTAGTGGGTAGCAAAGAGCACCTTCGGCTTGGCCCGGCCATTATTGTGGAGGTACTCCGCGATCGCCCAGGCGATAGAGATGCCGTCGAAGGTGCTGGTACCCCGACCGATCTCATCGAGGAGGATCAGGCTGCGGTCGGTGATGTTGTTCATGATCGAGGCCGTCTCGTTCATCTCCACCATGAAGGTCGACTCACCACTGCTGATGTTGTCGCTGGCGCCCACCCGGGTGAAGACGCGGTCCACCACCCCCAGGCGGGCCGATTTGGCCGGGACGAAACTGCCCATCTGGGCCAGCAGACAGATCAACGCGGTTTGTCTCAACAGCGCTGACTTACCCGCCATATTGGGTCCGGTGATCATGAGAATCTGCCGGTCTTCGGGATCCAGCTTGACGTCATTGGGTACGTACTGCTCCCCGACTTCCAGTTGCCGCTCGATAACCGGGTGCCGCCCCTCCTCGATGACGATGTCCCCGGTTTCGTCCATCTGGGGTTCGACGTAGCGGTAGGTATTCGCCACCTTGGCGAAGCTCAGCAGGCAGTCGAGTTGACCGAGTACGGCGGCGTTGCGTTGCACAGGCTCGATGTAGTCCTGCAACCAAATCACCAGCCGTTCATAGAGTTGCTCTTCCCGCTGCAAGATCTTGTCCTCGGCGTTCAGGATCTTATCCTCGAGGACTTTCAGTTCCTCGGTGATGTAGCGCTCGGCATTGGTGAGGGTCTGCTTTCGCGTCCACTCGGGGGGGACGACCTTCTTGTACTTATTGGTCACTTCGAGGTAGTAGCCGAAGACGTTGTTAAAGCCGATCTTCAGGCTCGAGATACCCGTGCGCTCCACCTCCCGTTGCTGAATGGCCGCGAGGCGGTTTTTGCTGTTCCGGGTGATGTCGCGCAGCTCGTCCAGTTCCTCGTCAAAACCATCCGCCATGACGCCGCCCTTGGTCAGGTTGACGGCGGGTTCCTGCTTGATCTGCTCGTCGATGGCCGTGCATACGTCCGGCAGGGGATCCAGTTGCTTACCGAGGCCCGCGAGCACTTCGCTCCCGCAGTCGAGCAGCAGTTTCCGTATGGGTTCCATCGCACAAAGTGCCTTACTCAGGGCCCGTATTTCGCGGGGGTTCACTTTGCCCAGCGGCACCTTAGAGATGAGTCGTTCGACATCGCCGATCTGTTGCAACGACGCATTGAGGTCTTGCAGCAGCGGCGGGTTCTGGACGATCGTCCGCACCGCTTCGTGGCGTCGCCGGATGGCGGGGAGATCCTTCAGGGGCAGGACCGTCCACTTCCGGAGGAGCCGCCCACCCATGGGGGTGACGGTCTTGTCGATCGTCTGGACCAGCGATACGCCCTGATCGTTCGGACTGTAGATCAACTCCAGGTTGCGAATCGTGAACCGGTCGAGCCAGACGTAGCGGTCGCTGGCCAGTCGCCCGATCCGGGTGATGTGCTTCAGGTTCCGGTTCTCGGTGGTTTCCAGGTAGTGGAGTACCGTACCGGCGGCCACTTTTGCGACCTGCATATCGTCGACGCCAAAGCCCTTTAGGCTGGCGGCCTGGAATTGCTTGAGCAGCTTTTCCGTGGTGTAGTCCTCGGTGAAGATCCACTCATCCTGGGGGCTGAGGTAGAAGCGATCGCCGAAGCGTTTCTCGAAATCGCCGCGGCGGTCCTTGCTCAGGAGCACTTCCTTGGGCTGGAAACTTTGCAGCAACTTGTCGATGTAGTCTTCCGGTCCTTCGGCGACCATAAACTCACCGGTACTGATATCCAATAGACTGATGCCACAGGGATCCTTTCGTCCGCGCCCGAAGACCACGCAGGCCAGGAAGTTGTTGCTCTTGTGCTCGAGTAGTTGATCGTCGACGGCTAGTCCCGGGGTGACGATCTCGGTGACCCCCCGCTTTACGATCTTTTTCTCCTTCGACGGCTTCTCCAACTGCTCGCAGATGGCCACCCGGTAGCCCGCCCGTACGAGGCGGGGCAAGTACATGTCGACGCTGTGGTAGGGGAAACCCGCCAGTTCGACATCGCTGCCCCCGTTGTTGCGGCTGGTGAGTGTGATGCCGAGAACCTGCGCGGCCTTCACCGCGTCTTCGCCGAAGGTCTCGTAGAAGTCGCCTACCCGATAGAGCAGCAGGGCATCCGGGTGCTTGGCTTTCACCTGGTTGTACTGCGCCATGAGCGGCGTGACTTTCTTCGATTTGCTTTTGGCCACGGAAGTTCTTTTAGGAATGGGCGAAGGTAACAAAGCTACCGGCCGGGCGAAAATGACTAGCCCGTCAGTTGGTAAAGCCGGGCTTCCTCATTTACGCTCAGCACCGTACCGTCCGCTTCATCGGTGCGATTAAGTATGGAGCAGCCAACAGCGCAGGATGTGCATCGGGTAGGTGTACAATATGCCTGCTTCAGATCAAGGAGGGCCTGACTCTCCCCCGCCGATCGGGCCGGCCACCCCAGTTTTTTCCAATGACTGACAACGGAATTGCGTTCGGCGGGCAGTGCCTCCAGGAGTTCGAGGGCCCTTTCCCGGTAGCGCTCGTCGGTTCGGTGAAGCCCGTATGCGAAGTATGCCGGCGCGATGGCATTAACGAGAATCGAGCGGATGGCCGTCTCTCCCAGCCGCCTATCGCTCCGCTTTGCTTCCGCCCCGAAGCGATAATGATCCTTCCAATAATTGCTCAGCGAGACGGCAAACATATTCTGCAGTTCCTGCTGCCCGGTGGCCGCCAACGCCTTGCCGAATAGCTGGCCGCTGCGATGGTACAGGCACGCCAGTTGGGCGATGCGGACGGTAGGAAAGTTATTGGGTCGCATCCGCAGGAAACGCCAGGCGGTCGCGGGAATGGGTTGCAGATCGTACTTGACGCGCAGCAATGCGTACTCCCGGTGTAATCGGACCACGTATGGCGCGACCTGCTGTTCGGCAGCCGGAAGGAGACCAGACTGCCCGAAGAGCAAGGCCTCCAGTTGCAGCAGACTATGCTTATGCTTCTGGAGGATACGCAACGGTAGTGAGCGGGCCAGCATCTCCATGGCATCTGCATTTACACTTCCGCCAAGACTGCGGGCAAGGACCTGGTAAAACGCGGCTTCCCAGTCTGCATCCGAGCGATTCACTAAACTTTGGAAGGTGACGGCTTTCCGTGATAGCCGCTCGGCCAGCACCCGTTGTAACCACACCGCCCGTACCGGGGGAGCCACTGCGGTAAGCTGTCCGGCGCAGGCAACCCAACTTTCGTTGTGCAGCAATCGCCAGTAGGTACCACGCAGGCCGGCCGGTATGCGCCCGCGGAGCTCCAGACAGGGAATTTGACTTCCATCGCTGCGGTAAACCGGCCGATCGTCCTCCAGTACGACGTGCAGGATTACGCTATCGTAGACCGGATCGTCCTGATGACCGTGATCGTACCAGTCGCTGCTTTTCAGGTGCATCTCTACCCTACCCGCCCAGCGTAGGCCGTCAATGATTAGACGGGCATCGTCGAAGTCGGGCCCGGCGTGGGTGTTGTGAACGCCAAATTGGTAAATGATGATGGGCTGCCCATCGGTCGTCCGCAGGTCACGGAGGTCAAAACGGGCCAGCCGCCACAGGTAGTGGAGGAAATCTTCTCGCATTTCTCATAGTGGTTTGCCGGTCGGCGCAGGCCAGATGCCTACCGGAGTGAATCAATATTGACACAATTAACCACTAATTAAATTAATAAACAACTATTTGTGTTATTTAATTTTATCCAGCCGGGAAAAGCGGTACGCCAATTCATTCTTCCCGTTCGGCCGGTAAGCTTCGCTCCAGACCTCGCGCCACCGCTCCGGATCCAGCTCCGGGAAGAAGGCGTCACCATCCTTTATCTCGGCGTCAACGATGGTGCGGTAGACCGTAGAGATGAAGGGCAAACTGTCGCGGTAAATCTCACCGCCACCGACGATAAAGGCCTCTTCCGACTCGGTCACCGCCGGGTGGCCTACCGCTTCCCGTAGGCTGTGCACCACCACCACGCCGGTGGCCGTGAAGAAAGGGTCGCGGGTGAGCACGATGTTGGTCCGCTTCGGCAGGGGCCGGCCGATACTGCGGAAGGTCTTTCGGCCCATAATGATGGGATGACCCAAGGTTACCCGTTTGAAATACCTCAGGTCGGCCGGCAGGTACCAGGGAATTTCCCCGTCCTTACCTATGGTGCCGATTCGATCCGTGGCGACGATGGCGGAAAGCTTCATGGTCGCCAAGGTACAACGGGTGGCTTATCCCATCCCCAAACCAGGCTCGCCGAGTTCCTCGCGGTAGCGCCGCAGCTTCTGATCGATCTCGACCTTCTTGGCGGTGATGTCCGCGGTGGTCTGATAGACCCCGACCTCCGTCTGGTAGCGAATGCGGTTCTTGAGCTTGCCGGCCCGCTCGGTCATGCTTTCCTCGGCGGTGACGGCGTAGCGCTGTTCGTGCTCGGCCATCAGATAGTCGTACGGGCTACGCGGAGCGATCAGCTTAGTAAAGATCGGCGCGGTCTCGATGGCGATGAACAGCAGGGTCACGAACAAGACCGCCAGTTGCACGGCTTCGCTGCGCCGACTCAGTCTTTCAAGCGCCTCAATGCGGGCCGCCATCCCTCCGTAGGTGCCCCGGTCGAGGGCGGTGACCTCTTCCGCGATGGTGGCTCGTAATTCCGCCACCCGGCTGGTCTTTTCGTCAATTTGCGGCTGCAACTGAGCGGTCGTAGCGTCTAATTCCGCCTGCGCTTCGTCCGCGATGGCCCGCTTGGCGCGGTAAATCGGCCCCATGTTCCGGATACCGGATCCGCCACTGCCATCCGCTTCGGCGAGGGCCGCGGCATCGGCGGCGTCCCGGGCAGCGGTCTTTTCGGCAATGACGCTTTTCCATTCGTTCGCTTCGGCGACGTTTGTATTAATTAAATCGGTGTAACGGGCCTGAATCCGGTCTTCCTGCTCCTTGTAGGTTTCCTGCTCCATCACGATTAGTTCGGCGTCGATCTCCTTTTCGAAGATCTTCAGTTCGAGCGGTTTCGAGATCACCAGCGCAAGTAAGACAGCCATCGCAATGCGGGGCGTAGCCAGCAGAAAGTTTTTGAAAAAACCCCGGTCGCTCTTCATACTCGACACGATATAGCGGTCCAGGTTGAAGATCATCAGTCCCCAGATGACGCCGAAAGCCGTGGCCAGCAGGTAGCTATCGAAGATCGTGTAGCAGGCGTAGGCCGCGGAAAAGAAAGCAAGCACGCCGGTGAAGAAGATCGTGCCTCCAATCCCGAGATATTTGTTCTCGTCACTGGGCACCTGGTCGAGGGTAGTACGGTCAACGCCCGAACAGAAAAGGAAGAAATCTTTGGTGGAAGACATAGGTTGGTGGGATTTGGGTAATGGTCGAGGGTAATTGATGGGACCAAAGTATTCCCGCCGCACCCCGCCGTGGAATCCATTCGATCAACCAAGGAGCTTCTTGGACGAGTGCGCTTTCCGGGGGGCATCTCTATATCCTGCGCTCCGTCGCCCTGTACTAATTGGTGAATTTTTGAATTAGTGGATTAGTGGATTAGTGAATGGCGGCATCCGGTCCTTCACTAATTCAATCATTCAATCCTTCTTACATTTGCAACAAATTATTTTAAATTCCTTCCGTGACCCGCAGCGCTCATCCAGACCCCCCCACTACCGGTACGGTATTCGCCGACGTCGTGCTGCCGCTGGCGCTGGCCCGGACGTACACCTACCGGGTGCCCGAGGAGTTTGTCGGACAATTGCGGGCGGGGCAGCGGGTGGAGGTGCAGTTCAGCCGGAATAAGCACTACGCGGGCATTATCCGGCGGCTGCACGGCAAGGATCCCGGCTTCAAGACCAAGCCGATCATCAGCGTGATCGACGTGAATCCGCTGCTGACCGAGCGGCAATTGGAACTGTGGGAATGGATGGCCGACTATTACTGCTGCACGCTGGGCGAAGTAATGACCGCCGGGCTGCCGAGCCACCTGAAGATGGCCAGCGAGACGATCATTACGCTGGGGCCGATGTTCAGCGACGATATTACGGAGTTGAACGAAGACGAGTATCTGATCGTCGAGGCGCTTACCCTGCAATCGGAGCTCTCGTTAAAGGACATCCGGGACATCCTGCAGCGTAAAACGGTCTACCCGGTGATCCGCGGCCTCCTGGATCGCCACGTGATCTTCCCCAAAGAAGAGTTTAGCGACCGGTATAAACCCCTGGAGGTTAAATGCGTGCGTTTCGGACCCAAATACCGGACGGAAGCCGAGCAGATCAGTGCCTTCGACCTGGTGAGCCGCTCGGAGAAGCAGACGGCGGTGTTGCTGGAATACATGGATACGAGTCGCAAGCAACCCTACGTCCGGCGTGCGGACCTCAGCAAGCGGACCGGAGCTTCCGATGCGGTCATCAAGGCCATGGTCAAGAAGGAAATCTTCGAATTTTACGACCGGGAGATCAGCCGGATCGACGCCACGGAGGCCAGCGCCGAAGCCGGTGCGCTGAGCCGGGAGCAGGAAGAAGCCCTAGGCGACGTGCGCCGGATACATGCCAGTGGCAAACCCGCGCTCATAAACGGCGTGACGGGCAGCGGGAAGACCCGGGTGTACCTGGAACTGATGGAGGAAGCGATCGCCAAGGGCGGGCAGGTACTGTACCTCCTTCCGGAAATCGCCCTGACGGGGCAGATCACCAAGCGGTTACAGCGGGTACTGGGCGACAAAATCCTCGTTTACCACAGTCGCCTGAATAATATGGAGCGGGTAGAGATCTGGAAGGCCGTGCTCTCGGGGGAAAAGTCGGTGGTCGGTCCGCGTTCGGCACTGTTCCTGCCTTTCACCAATCTGGGCCTGGTCGTAGTCGACGAGGAGCACGATCCCTCCTACAAGCAGCACGATCCCAATCCGCGTTACAACGGTCGCGACGTCGCCATGTACCTGGCCCACCAGCACGGGGCACAGGCGATACTGGGCAGTGCCACCCCCAGCCTGGAAAGCTGGGAAAACACCCGCTCGGACAAATACGGCCTGATCGTCATGCGGGAGCGCTACGGCGGCGTTGCCCTGCCGGAAATATCCATTGCCAACAGCCGGGAAACCGATGAAAAGGGCATGCACCACCCTTTCTTCACGCCTACCCTGATCGACAACATCCGCGCCACCATCGAGCGGGGGGAGCAGGTGATCCTGTTCCAGAATCGCAGAGGCTTCGCGCCGGTCTATTTCTGCCCTACCTGCGAATGGTCGGTGCAGTGCGTCAACTGTGACGTCAGTCTCACCTACCACAAATACCAGCACCGGCTCCGCTGCCACTGCTGCGGTTACGTCACCTCTCCCCCGGAGCAGTGCCCGGCCTGCGGGGAGGTGCAGCTCAAGCTCAGCGGAACCGGGACCGAAAAAATCGAGGACGAGCTCAAGATCTTCCTGCCGGAAGCCCGCATCGCGCGTATGGACCTGGACACGACGCGGGGAAAGAACGCGCTGGGAAAACTCCTGCAGCAATTCGAGGTCGGCGAGCTGGACATTCTCGTGGGAACCCAGATGGTGACCAAGGGCCTGGATTTCGACCGGGTTGGCCTGGTTGGGGTCATCAGTGCGGACCAACTGTTGCGCTTTCCGGATTTCCGGGCGGACGAACGCGCCTTCCAGCTCATGCTCCAGGTAGCGGGGCGGGCGGGGCGCCGCGAACGCCAGGGCAAAGTGATCATCCAGGCACACGAAGAGAGCCATCCCGTATTGACCGACGTCCTGGCGGCCGACTACGATAACTTCATCCAGCGGGAGGCGGATAACCGGCGGGCGCATGCCTTCCCCCCTTACCGGAAGATGATTCGGATACAGCTCCGACACACCCGGCGGCCAACGGCGGAAGAGGGAGCTAAATTGATGGGTAAGTGGCTGACGTACGCGCTGGGCGATCTGGTAGAGGGGCCGTTCGAGCCGTCGATCGCCCGTTTACGCACCTATTATTTGCAGGATATCGTCCTGCGCCTGCCCCCCCACCCCGCCGAGCTGAAGCGGGTGAAGAGCATCATTCAACGGGCTTCGGACAAGCTCTCGACCACAAAGGGCCTGACGAACGTTCGCGTAGTCGTCGACGTCGATCCGTATTAGGGATCAATTTCGGCCCCGGACCTTACCGGCGCTGCTGGTGTCGGTGTGAATATCGCTGGGACTGCCGCTGTAGCTGATCGAGCCGGCGGAACTGGCATCCGCGCGCAGGCGCTTTTCGGCGTGGACGGAGATATTCGCTGCGCTGCTTACGTCAGCGTCCGCTTCATCGGCACGTAGGTCACCGGCGTCAATCCTACTGGCGCTGCTGGCGTCGGCCGTCACCCGCCGGGCGGAGCCCTTTACGTCGATGCGGCCGGAGCTGCTGGCGTCCAGTTCGACGTGGTCGCCGCTAAACTCCACTTCGATATTAGCGGAACTGCTTACATCCAGGTCCAGATCGTCACCGGTGAACGGTGTAGTTCCCGTCACCCGACTGCTGCTGGAGGCGTCGATGGACTCCAGCCTGGGTAGCCGGACGTAGACAACGATGGGCTCGGTCGACTTAAAGTTGGCGTCTTCGGTGTACTTAATGTGCAGCGTGCGGCCACGGACTTCGGTCTCGATGAATTCCAGCAGGTTGCTTTCCGCTTCCACGCGCACGTCGAAGTTTCCTTCCGCCACTTCTACCTTGAACGAGCAGCAGGTCTTGACTCCGGTAAAACCATCGATGTTTCGGGAACGGGTTACTACATCGCCGTTGCCCTTTACCCGGTCACCGGATCCGAAGCCGAACCAGCCGCCGCCGTTGTTGACTTCTACCTGTGCGGAGAGGGTGGTCACGATGAGCAAAAAGAAGAGGGTGGATATTGCTTTCATAGTTGATCAGATTGTTTGTTACACGAAGGACGAGTGGTAGTCACCGGCGTTGCATTTGTCCATCATCTTTTTAGGTCACCCGACGTTAATGGGGGCATGTCTAGATTATTTATTCTACTTGCGGTCATGGGCGCGCTTGATGCGTATGCCTTCCAGGCCCTCCGCAGTTGGCTTTCCAAATATAGTCCCTCTACCAGACGAACCGCTTACGTAATTTACTGGGCCCTCAGCGTGCTGAGCTTCGCTTTCATCGTACTCAATGTATTGGAAGTCACGGAGGCATGGTCGGACGGACTCAAGGTTTACAGCCGGGCCGTCGTCTTCATTCTGTACCTGAGCAAGGTTCCCGTAGCGTTCTTCCTGTTGATCGACGACCTGCGCCGCGGCGTCACCTGGATCATCAACCGCATCAGTCCGGTGACCAAACGCGATACCAGCCGCTCCCGCTTCCTGAGCAAGACCGCCCTGGTGGCCGGGGGCGTCCCGTTGGTGACCCTTACCTACGGCATGGTTCGCAACGCCTATCGCTACCGCCGCTTCTCCGTGGACGTGCCCGTTGCTAATCTACCGGCGGGCCTGGAAGGCTTTCGCATCGTCCAGATCAGCGATATGCATTCCGGCAGCTGGACGCGCACCGAGCCGTTGAAGGAAGCCGTCCGGATGATCAACGAAGAGGAAGGCGACATCGTCGTCTTCACGGGGGACATCGTCAACAACCGGGCGGACGAGATGGAACCCTACATCGACATCTTCAAGGAAGTCCGCGGCAAGCACGGGGTGTACAGCATCCTCGGCAACCATGACTACGGCGACTACGTCCCCTGGAACGACGACCGTGAAAAGGAGAACAATATGCAGCGGGTGTACGCCATCCACGAGCGCTTGGGCTGGGACCTCCTACGTGACGAGCACCGCAAGTTGAAGATCAACGGCAGTACGCTGGGCCTGCTGGGCATCGAGAACTGGTCGGCCATCATGCGCTTCCCGAAGTACGGCGACCTCTCCGTAGCCGCCGCCGGTACGGAAGACTGCGACTGTAAAGTCCTGCTCAGCCACGACCCCACCAGCTGGGATGCCCTCATCCGCCCCGAATATCCCGACATCGATCTCACCCTCAGCGGGCACACCCACGGCTTCCAGTTCGGCATCGAGATTCCCGGCTTCCGCTGGTCGCCTTCTCAGTACATCTACGAGCAGTGGGCCGGCTTGTACCGAAAGGGGACACAGTCGCTGTACGTTAATCGCGGTCTGGGGTTTTTAGGCTATCCGGGGCGGGTGGGTATTTTGCCGGAGGTTACGGTGCTTACTTTGAAGGGGGTCAGGGGGTAGCCTGTAAGCATTGACCATTCACTACCTGGACCTGCTACCTGCTGACCTACGCCACTTCGTGGCCGCGGCCGGCTTCCAGGATCTCGTACCATTCCTGGCGGTCGAGGGGGAGATCTAGGGCTTTCAGTGACCGGGTGATGCGCTCTTTTTTGGTGGTCCCGATGACGGGAACGGGGCGCGTGGGATGCATACGGCACCAGGCCAACAGCACCACGTCTTCCTCGACGCCGTACTTTTCACCGATCTCTTCCACTTTCGAACGTAAACGCAGCAGCTTCGTGCCCTCTCCCTTGAAGTAATCGGCGCCGCCCAGCGGGCTCCAGACCATGGGGCGCAGACTGTGCATCTGGCACTGGTCGTAGGTTCCGTCGAAGAGCGGATCGGGGTGTAAAGGACTGCACTCTACCTGATTGGTGACCAGATCGGTGTGTTGGCGAAGGAGGTCGAATTGGCCGGGGGTGAAGTTGCTCACGCCGAAGTAGCGCACCTTGCCGGAAGAACGCAGGTCGTCGAAAGCACGGGCCATTTCCTCGGGCTCCATTAGCGGATCGGGGCGGTGAAAGAGCAAAAGATCGATATAATCGGTGCGCAAATTCCGCAGGCTTCGTTCGGCGGATGCGATGATGTGATCGTAGCTTGCATCGTAGTGCTTCACCCGGGTATCGGGGCGGTGGGCGGATTCGAGCTGGATCCCGCACTTCGTGACCAGCTGTATCTGCTCGCGTACGGTGTCGCTGTGCTGGGCCAGGGCCGCACCGAAAGCCGCTTCGGTGGTGTAGCTTCCGTAGATGTCGGCGTGATCGAAGGAGGTGATGCCGATATCCAGACAGTGACCGATCAGCTCCGCCATCGTGGCCGTATTGTAATCACTGCCCCATTCGCCCCAGGTCATGGTACCGGCGACAATTTCGGATAATTGGGGACCCGAAGGGCTAAGGCCGCGTTGGTCGGCGTTCATGTGTTCAATTTTGCGCTAATCTAGCAATATGAAATATCTCCATCTTGTAGTTGCCGTTCTCTTCGCTTTGTTCGCTTATTGGCAGCTAAACGATCCCGATTGGCCGATCTGGGTACTGATGTACGGTAGCGTAGCCGTAATCGCTGTTTGGAATTTCTTCAGCAAGCCCCCCCGGCTTCTCGTCTACGTAGCGCTGGGCGCCGCGGCGATTTGGATGCTCACCCTCGTACCCGATCTCATCACCTGGATCGGGGAAGGCATGCCCACGATTGCCGGCCAGATGAAGGCCGAATCCCCCCACATCGAACTGACGCGCGAATTCTTCGGCCTGTTGATCTGTACGATCGCCCTGGCGATGTACGCCCGCAAGGGCTCGTAGTACCGGGCCGCTAAAATTTGGAGAAGTTTTCGATCGTAACGGGCACCTTCAGCGTGGTTCCGTGCACGGTCAGGCGGAGGCCCTGGGCGTCCGCGGTCACGGCCAGGATGTGGTCCGGATTGACGGAATATTGCGGGTGGCAGCGCAGCAATCCATCGTAGGCGTACTCGGTTTCGATAACGTCCAGCGGCTGATCGATCTCCTTTTCCCGGCCGCTCTCGAAGTAGATCGTCGTTTTCGATTTGGCGCGCGGTTGGTGACCGACGACGATACTGTCCGGCGTCCCCTCCCCCGATGGTTGCCCGTTACCTAGGGGCGAGTTGTTGCCGTTGCCCCCGATCACGCTGAGTTGTAGCCGGCTCGCCACTTTCTGGTGTTCCCGTTCCGCGCGTATCTGTACGGCCAGTCCGCTGAAGACGATGGGCAAGAGACCGACCAGCACGGTAGGCACGGCGATGTAGAGAAAAACCTGTAGGTCCATCACCGCCCAATCACGGGTATAATTATACAGCAGAAAGCAGGCCGCGGAAACCAGCAGGAGCAGCACCGCCTGGTCGAGCGTCCACTTGGCCATGGTCCACTTCGGTCCCGTCCGCCGCACGCCGATTTGCTCGGTCACCAGGTGATAGGCCAGCGCGACCGCGAAGACGATCAGGCCGTACGCCAGGGCTTGGCCGATAGAAAAGATGAAGAGCAGCGCGATGAATACGAATAGCGCCGTGCGCCCGTGACCGATCACCACCGGCCGGCTGAAGGGCCGTTCCGGGAAGGGGCGGGAAAATGGGTTGCGATTGAGCATCAGTCCGGCGCGGAGAAGAGTTTAAAAACGGTCATACCCCGTTGGAAAAGGTGTAGGATTTCCTCGGGCGGCAGCAGCATCCCCTTTTTGTACACGATGAGGTAGTAACCGATGCCTTCCACCGACCAACCCTTATTCAGGGTGAAATAGTTCAACACGTCGTCGGTAAAGTGATGCCGAATATAGTCTTCATCATCGCCGGTGAGGCGATACTGCTTGCTGAACTTCGGGAAGCGTACGAAGTCGATGTCATCAAATCCGAAGAGCTCCCCCAGTTTATGCAGGATCGTTTCGGGCTGCATATCCAGGCCGGGCAATGTCAGTTGCTGACTCTGTAGAAAGAAGACCGTCTGCCGGGTAGTATGCTTATCGCCGTAGTCCTGGTAGCTGTAATCGAAGATGTACGCATCCTTTTCCATCAGCCCGTCCTGCTTGCGCAGGATATTCGAAACGGCGCGGCGCCGGCCCCGATTCGCCAGCCGGAAGTCGCTCAAATAGCGGTGAAGACCGAAATCATCGGCTGCACTAAACTCGAAACCCGCCCGGTGGGCCAGGCCACTAAGGCTTTTCTCGCGGTATGGCATGGCCAAATATAGAAAATGCCCGCCTCCTGTCGGAAGCGGGCATCATCGAATTCGTTGGTTTGAATTCCGGGCGGGTGCCGGGACTACTTGCCGTTGTTAAACATTCCGGCCTCACCGGCGGGAACGGCCTCGGGCTGAGCGGGCTTCTCGAGCACCTCGCCCATGATGGTCAGCACGACGGGGTCCTTGGTCACGTTGGTGGTGAGGGTCACGCGCTTGCGAAACTTGCCGAGGCGGTCGGTGGCGTAGCGCACCTTGATCTCACCGGATTCACCGGGGGCAACGGGCATATCGCTGTAGCTGGGTACGGTACATCCGCAGGAACCGACGGCGTTGGTGATTACGATGGGCTCCTCACCGGTGTTGGTGAAGGTGAAGGTGCGGTAGGGATCCGAGTTCTGCTCGATGGTTCCGTAGTCGATCTCCTTGGTTTCGAAGGTCATGACCTCGGGGTTACCCTCACCCGGCATGACCGAGGGAGACTGGGCGTTAACGGCGAACGTAACGCACAGGAACAGAGCGAAGAAGGAAAAAAGGCGCTTCATAATTCAAGTTGTTTCTTGCGGTTATAACGTAAAGATCGGTCGAAAGATGATGCACTACCAAGGATAAAGCTGTTAACGGCATGTAAAAATCTTGTTCCGAATGTTTGTCTAGTTCCATCGGCTACCCTTATCTTTGCCCTCGCTTAAACGCCACGGGGGATTAGCTCAGCTGGCTAGAGCGCTTGCATGGCATGCAAGAGGTCACCGGTTCGACTCCGGTATTCTCCACGAAAAGGGGCATTCGCTTTGCGAATGTCCCTTTTTTAGTACGGTAGTCTTTAGTCAGCTGCCTGCGGCATCCGGGGTAGTACGGTAGTCGGTGGAGTAGTTGCCCCCCGCTTTGCTCGGGTGCTTGCGGGACACCCCATACTGGATTTGGTTGATTAATTGAGGGGCTTGACTACGTCCAGGGAGTAAGTTAGGGGGATCAGTCCGGGCATCTGTTTAAAGTGGTAGCGGTTTTTGGCTACTTCGACTAGGTCCGGGAAGCAATCGTAGGGGCTGTAGTCGTACTCTTCGAATTGGCGGAGGTCGAGGCCTTGATGGAGCAGGGCGTTGATCACGTCGCTGATGGGGTGGTCCCAGCTGACTTCGGTGCCCGATACTTCTTCGCTGCCGTCGGTGTAGCTGCCGGTGGTTTCTTCTACGATGGCTTCGCGGGAGAAGTAGCCGTATTGGATGCCGGTCCGGTCTGCGTTCCAGAGCCAGGCAAGGGGGTGAAACTCGACGAAAACGAACTGCCCGCCGGGCTTTAGGTAGCGGGACACGATGGCCGCCCATTTGTCCAGGTCGGGGAGCCAGCCGATGGTGCCGTAGGTGGTGAACACGATATCGAAGGTCTCGTCGAGGTGTTCGGGCAGACTGTAAACATCGCAATTGATGAACCGACCCGGTAGCCCGCTGCGCTGCGATAGCTCACGGGCGGCGCCGATGGCTTGATCGCTGAGGTCCACACCCGTCACTTCGGCCCCTCTTCGGGCGAGGGATAGTGTGTCCTGCCCGAAGTGGCACTGCAGGTGCAGCAGTGACTTTCGCGCCAGCGAGGGTGGCAAAAGGCCCAGTTCGATATCGCGAAGGCACTCCCCTCCGGAGAGCCAACCCTCCACATCGTAAAATTCACTCGTCAGGTGGGCGGCCGTCCGTTGATTCCAATGCGCCCGGTTCGTTTCCAGGTAATCCATGGAGATAAATATAGGGCGGCGGAGCGCAGGTAAAAAGCCAGCTAATTAGAAGGAAGGTGCTTCAGAAACGATAGGCAATTCCCAAGCCGTCGGCCGTAGCCGTCATCGACCAGTGCTCTCCACCGCGTTTGTGCAGTTGGGGAACAAGGATCCCCAGTGCCGCCCCAAGCGCATAACCGGCCGCAATATCCGTGGGGAAATGCTTGCCCGCGCGGTAGCGCGCGTAGCCCGTAACGAGCGGTATAGTGGCCGCGCCGGCCCAGACCACGGGGCGCCAGGGGCTATCGGGATATAAGTCGTGAAAAACCTTGGCGGTAAAGAAGGTCAGGGCGGCCGTATTAGAGGTATGGCCGGAAACGAAAGACTGTCGGGAATCCTCCCCGCGCTTGGCATCAATGTCCACCGACCGGTTATAGATATACGGACGGCTGCGCTGGACGATGATTTTTGATGCTTTGGTCAGTCCGTCGTTGGCCAGCATGGTTTCCGCGAGTAGCGTAGCCAGCACCAGGCCTTTGCGGCGCGCTGGCTTGCTAAAGAGTAGCGTTCCCGGTAGCAACATCGAGCCGCGAAGCACCTCATCACTGATGTTCCGGAAGACCTCAGACCGGTGGCGGGTGGCGCCCCGATCGACAAACCACACGCTCTTGCGCTGCAGTGTAGCCACCTCCGTAGGCGAGTGACCATCCAACTTATTTTCCAAGGTATGAGATGTCATACTCAAACTGCCGGCCGCAGTAAGCATGGCAATTTCCCGTTCGGGATTAAGCGTGTACGGAAAATCCTGCGCACCGGCGGCCAGGGCGAAGCAAAGAAGGAACCAGAGAATAAAATGTCGAATCGACAGCATGCGGCACATTGTTGGTGGAGCAAACCGGGCTTGGCAGCACCCGTAAGAATACGATATTTTACGCTGATTAACAACCGGTTAGTACACCACTGCGGCGGACATTGCGATGAGTAGCAGACAAATCGCCACTACCGAAGGGCAAACTATATCCGCTCCCTTCCGCTTCAACCGTAGCGGGACTGCCACGTTATTGAGGTTCAACCCACAATGAACAACCATGCCTTTACGATTAGGAGATCAAGCACCCAATTTCGACGCCCAGACTACGGAGGGCGACATTAATTTCTACGACTGGGCCGGCGACCACTGGGTCGTCCTGTACAGCCACCCGAGCGATTATACCCCCGTCTGCACCACCGAACTGGGCCGCACCGCCGCGCTGAAGGAATCTTTCGAGCAGCGCCACGCCAAAGTGATCGCCCTCAGTGTCGACGACCTGGAAAGCCACAAGGGCTGGGTGAAGGACATCGAGGAAACGCAGAACTGCAAGATGAACTTCCCCATCATCGCCGATTCGGAAAAGAAGGTGGCCACCGCCTACGATATGATGCACCCGAACGCCGATGACAAGTTCACCGTTCGCTCTGTCTTCATCATCGACCCCCAGCGCAAAGTGCGCCTGACCCTCACCTACCCGCCCAGCACCGGACGTAACTTCCAGGAGATCCTGCGGGTACTCGACAGCCTCCAGCTGACCGACAACTACAGCGTCGCTACTCCGGTTGACTGGAACGACGGCGAGGACGTCGTCGTGAGCCCCAGTATCAAGACCGAGGATATCCCCGACAAATTCCCCAAGGGACACAAAGTCATCAAGCCTTACCTGCGCACGACGCCGCAGCCTAATCGCTAAGCGGAAACGATCCACTTGACAGCCGGCCACTCCCGCAAGGGGGGGCCGGTTTTTAATTCAGCGCCCTGTCGCAGCTACCGCGTCTGCAAGCTTGCGAATTCGCGGACACAACGGGCGATCATTCAACCCGAATTGTCGATCAGACTGTTGTTTTAGCAACGAAATGGGCATCTTGGCCGAAATTATCATCCGGCGCTGCCCACCCTTCCGGTATATCGTAGCCCACCGTAATCAATCTAACCGAATGAACCGATATTCATTACTCTTCCTCATGTTGCTTTTCTCCTGCGCTTTCGGCGCCAATGGCCTGCTCGCCCAGGCGGACGATAAGGAGGAGGAATCCGAAAAAGAAGACAAAGACGCTTATAAGGAACTGACCAAAGACGCCGACATCCAGGACGGCCTTTTCGGCGTCATTATGAAGGAAGGAAATACCTACTTCGAGCTTCCCATGGATCTGTTAGACGAAGAGATCCTGGTGGTGAGCCGGATCAGCGGCCACGTAAAGGGCCTCAACTTCGGTGGTGCCGGTATGAAGAGCCGTCCTCAGCAGGTCGTTCGTTGGCAGAAGCACGGTGAAAAAGTCCTACTGCGCAGCGTCAGTTACAACAGCGTAGCCATCGAGGAACTGCCGGTCTACCAGTCCGTCAAGAACAACAATTTCGAGCCCATCGTCGCCGCCTTCGACATTAAGGCCTACGGTCCCGACAGCGCCTCGGTGGTAGCCGATGTCACCCCCTTCTTCACCAACGACGAGCCGATGATCGGCGCGCTTGACGATAGCGAACGGAAGCGCTTCGGTATCAAGGGGCTGGATAAGGAACGCAGCCTCATCATGAACGTGAAGGCTTTCCCCAGCAACGTGGAAGTACGCCACGTGCTGACTTACAAGGGCGACGAGCTGCCCGACAACAAAGTGACCGGTACGCTTTCCGTAGAGATGAACCAGAGCTTCATCGTCCTGCCGGAGGAGCCCATGCAGCCCCGCAAATACGACCCCCGTGTTGGCTACTTCAGCATCGAGCAGACCAACTACGGCCTGGACGCCCAACGCGCCGAGACGCAACGCTTCATCACCCGCTGGCGGCTCGAGCCCGTTGACATGGAGGCCTGGGAAGCCGGCGAACTCGTGGACGTCAAAAAGCCGATCGTCTACTACATCGACCCCGCCACCCCGAAAGAATGGGCACCTTACATCAAGCAGGGAGTCGATGACTGGCAGCAGGCCTTCGAAGCGATCGGCCTGAAGAATGCCATCATGGCGAAGGACGCGCCCACCAAGGAGGAAGACCCCGACTGGAGCCCCGAGGATGTCCGCTACAGCGTGATCCGCTACGTGACCACCGAGATCCAGAACGCCCAAGGACCCCACGTGCACGACCCCCGCACCGGTGAGATCCTGGAGAGTGACATCATCTGGTACCACAACGTGATGAACCTGCTGCGCAACTGGTACCTCATCCAGACCGCCGCGGTAAACGAAGACGCCCGCAGCCCCAAATTCGAGCAGGAAGTGATGGGCAAACTGATCCGCTTCGTAGCCGCCCACGAGGTCGGACACACCCTGGGCCTGCCCCACAATATGGGTTCGAGCCCCGCTTACACCGTAGAGCAGCTACGCACCCCGGGCTTCGTACAGGAAAACGGCGTATCGCCCAGCATCATGGACTACGCCCGCTTTAACTACGTGGCGCAGCCGGAAGACGAAGGCGTGGGTCTCCACCCCAAGATCGGCCCCTACGATTACTACGCCATCCGCTACGGCTACCTGCCCATCCCGGAAGGTGACGAAGACCAGGTCCTGAACGAGATGGTCAAGGAGAAAGCCGACGATCCCATTTACCGCTACGGCCGGCAGACCCGCAACGGCTACGACGCCAGCGCCCAGACCGAAGACATTGGTGACGACGCCGTACTCGCTTCCACGCTGGGTATCGCCAACCTGAAGCGTATTGTGCCCGAGCTGGAGGGATGGATGGCCGAAGACGGTAAGTACTTCGATAACCTCGAAGAAGTGTACGACAACGTGATCGGCCAACTTCGCCGCTACACCGGCCACGTGGCCAATAACGTCGGCAGCGTTTACGAATGGCAGCGCAGCAGCGATGAGAATAAAATCGTGTACGAAACCGCCCCGCGGGATAAGCAGGAAGCAGCCGTTAAATTCATCAACGAGCAGATCTTCAAAACGCCCATGTGGCTGGTGAACGAAGACATTCTCCAGCGCATTTCCGCCACCGGCGTCGCCGAGAAGATTGAAGGCCTCCAATCGTACGCCATCGGTACGCTAATGAACGAAGACCGCCTGAACCGCCTGGTCGAGCAGCAGGCCCGCAATACCCAGGCTTACGGCGTGATGGACCTCATGGAGGACACCCGCACCGGCGTCTTCAACGCGGAGAACACCAACAGCAGCTACGGCCGCAACCTGCAGGCTAACTACGTTGATGCCCTGACCGATCTCCTCGAAAATGAGGACGTAGCGGCCGACGTGCGCGCCTCCGCCCGCGCCAATCTGATGGAGATCCGCACCGGGCTCCTCGGCCGCCAGGCCGACGCCTTAGTGACCGGTCACCTCTCGGAACTCAGCCAGCGGATCCAGGTTGCCCTGACCGGCCTGGAAGTTATGACCGGCAAATAAGCCTTCCCCTACTATCCGGGAGACTAAGCCCCCAATCTCCCCCGCGGAGGTTGGGGGCTTTCGTTACCGGTCCGCCGCCATGCAACCCCCTTCCGTTCCAGGCGTTACCCTTGCACGAATAATCGCGATACGCTCCATGCCCAAGTCCGGCGACTCCCTGCTCCTCCCCTCCGCTGACCTCACCGACGCTACTCGCCGCGCCGAAGCCCTGATCCCCACCCCCTACGGGATGTTCAAGATGATCGCCTACGCCGGCGACGAGGAGGACTATACCCCGCACCTCGCCCTGGTGCATCCCGACATGGACCCCGACAGCGACGTAATCGTGCGCCTGCACTCCGAGTGCATTACCGGCGATCTGTTCGGCTCCAAGCGGTGCGACTGCGGCGAGCAGCTGGACCGGGCCATACGCCTGACCGCCTCCGGCAAGGGCGTGGTCGTGTACCTGCGCCAGGAGGGGCGCGGTATCGGTATCATCAATAAACTCAGGGCCTACCAGCTACAGGACCAAGGTATGGATACCATCCAAGCGAACGTACACCTCGGGTTGGAAGTAGACGCCCGGCACTACGATGTGGCTCAGGGCATTCTGGGTGACCTCGGCATTCACCGCATTCAGTTGCTGACCAACAACCCCGAAAAGGTAGATTCCTTCGGCGACGGACCCATCGAGGTGGTACGTCGCTTGCCCATCATCGTTTCCCCGGGCAAGGAAAACGAGAATTACCTCCGCACCAAGCGGCTTGATATGGGTCACTGGTTAAAGTAGGGCGCCGGGGCGCAGGAGAAGTGAGCTCCGTAACGGGTAAGGTTGTTCCCGGGGCACCACCAACATGGGTGGAGGACCTCTGGTCCGACTGGGGTGTTCCCTGCCCCTTGCTCCGCTCGGACAGGTTCGGACCGGGAGGTCCTCAACCCGGGACACCACTAGCTCGGGTGGAGGACCTCAGGTCCGACCAAGGCATCCCCTACCCCTCGCTGCACTCGGGTAGGTTCGGACCGGGAGGTCCTCAACCCGGGATACCACAAGCTCGGGTGCAGGACCTCTGGTCCGACCATGGCGTTGCCTGCCCCTCGCTGCGCTCGGGTGCGTTCGGTCCGGGAGGTCCTCCACCCGGGATACCACTAGCTCGGGTGGAGGACCTCAGATCCGACCGCAGCATCCCCTACCCCTCGCTGCACTCGGGTAGGTTCGGACCGGGAGGTCCTCAACCCGGGACACTACTAGCTCGGGTGGAGGACCTCTGGTCCGACCACGGCATCCCCTACCCCTCGCTGCGCTCAGATGCGTTCGGACCGGGAGGTCCTCAACCCGGGATACCACTAGCTCGGGTGCAGGACCTCTGGTCCGACCATGGCGTTGCCTGCCCCTCGCTGCGCTCGGGTGCGTTCGGACCGGGAGGTCCTCAACCCGGGCGTGGCCCGTGCCGGCAACTAGCCCGTTAGGTACTCCCAGTCGCGGATGGCCTCAAAGCCACGGTGTCCCTCTGCCACCGAGGGATGTGTGAGGACCGACTCCACGGTCACTTCCGGTAGGACTTCACGCGCCAAGTCGTTCCGAACAAAGATGAAATTGAACGCCAGTTCGTTCGCGCCGACTAACCGGTAGCCTTTTCTGCGGCCGAGCTTGACCATAGCGACCGGCGAGGCACCGTGATAAAGGGGATGCTTGCCCGGATAGGCGTAATTCGGATCGTAGGGCACTACGATATTTTCCATTCCGAATTCGTTGTGCGTTTCGATAATGACTACCTGTGGATTGATGACCTCGAGCGACTCCCATACCCAGTAGTCGTTGCCGTCGATATCGATGGAGAGTAATCCTATTTCGCCGACGTAACCACTCTCCTCAATTAGCTGATTGACGTTCTCGCGGGTGACGCGGGCGCATCTGAAGTGGGGAGGATAAAACCAGGGGTGCGGGTATTTCCCGTAGAAGCGTTGCCCGCGGCGGATGCTGTCCGGGTTGCCATCGATAAACAGTCCGGACCAGCCGAAATTGAAATACAGGTTCGCGCTGTTGCTGTTGACCCCGTCATCTGAACCGATCTCCACGAATCGTTTATTCGTCATGCCCAGCACCGCGAAGACAAATAGAAGGAGGCCGTCTTCCTCAAATTGGGAAAAGACGCGGAATCCGGTTTCCGCAAGTTTCGGTATACTACCCGCTTCGGTTTGCTCGCGGTACTTCAGGTACCGGGCCCGCTGAGCGATCTGTACGGCCGCTGAAAACCGGTCACGGACCTTGAGGATCAGGAACCGATCCTTGAGTATGTTTTTAATCCAGCGTTTCATAGAGGATGAGGTGTACGATCAGGGCTCGGTTGACGGTGAAACCAAAGGTAGACAATAGGAAATGGCCGTGACGGTTGGCAGGATTGAGGTTAGCGATGGGCACGTTTTAATCGACAGGCTTTCTACCTGCGCTCCGACGCAAGTGAACAAAAGAGGCGCTTCGGCCCATTCATTGGAAGTCATTTTCCTCACTTTAATAGTTAGTACGTCCACCTTCAATACCTTGTAGACTTTATGCCGTTAACCGAGCTCGCAAAAGAGGTACACCGCGAATGGGACAACCTCGTAGACCGGCTGCGCTGGGGCCAAGACAAGCCCGTCGACGTGGCGAATTACATCGGCTTCGGCCGGCCCGACTATCTCTACCTCACCGGGCGGGTGCTGCGCGACAAGGGCGTGAGCCGCAACGAGCGCGACCAGCTCTGGCACAACCTCGTCAACAACTTCAAGCGCTTCAATAGCCGCGAGATCGACGACGCGGAAGTAGAGATCACCTGGGGGGAGCACACCTTCCAGCGCACAACCGACAGCGAAGGGTACTTCCAGATCGAGCACCAGTGCGACCCCGACGAGGCCCCCATGCTCGACGACGCGCTGTGGCAGGAGGCCACCATCCGGGTGATATCCACCCCGTTGAACGGGCCGGTGAATCACCTCTCGCATTCGGACGTGGTGGTGCCGGTGGAGGCGGAGTTTGGGGTAATCAGCGACATCGACGATACCATCCTGAAAACGGACGTCACGAGCCGACTGAAGCTCAAAACGCTGATGCACACCTTTCTGAAGAACGCCAGTAACCGGCGTGCCTTCGAGGGGGTATCCGATTTCTATCAGGCCCTACAGCTCGGTCCCGACGGCAAGGGATATAACCCTTTCTTTTACGTATCGAACAGCCCCTGGAACCTGTATGACCTGCTGTTGGACTTCATCCACCTGAACCACCTGCCCCGGGGGCCGATCCTACTGCGTGACTTCGGTTTACCGGCCGACGATATGATACAGTCCTATAAGACGCATAAGGCGGACATGGTGGACAAAATACTGAGCACCTACCCCGATATGCCCTTCATCCTACTGGGAGACAGCGGGGAGCACGACACGGATATCTACCTGGAAGCCGCCCGCAACAATCCGGATCGCATTCTCTGCATTTACATCCGGGATGTAAAGCACGAAGAGCGCGCCCAGCGAATCGAAGGGTTGATCGAGGACATCAGCCTTATCAATGTAAAACTCGTAGGAAGTTACGAAGAGGCGGCGGCGCACGCCCGTGAGAAAGGCTGGATAATCTAGTACAGTACCAGCTCCGCGGCGGCTTCCACGACGTCCATCACCTGGGGCTTGCTGGCGTAGTTTCCATCGTCGGCGTAGGCCGGGCGGTGTACGGCGGCGGTGACGGTGCGCACGGGGGCGTCGAGTAATTCGAAGCCTTTCTGCTCCTCTACAATTTTTCGCTCGATGAAGGCCGAGGCGGCGCCGGGAATATCCTCGTCTACGATCAGGAGGCGGTTGGTGTGCGACAGGTGATTGGCGATGCGGTGCTCCAGATCGAAGGGCAGCAGCGTCTGCACGTCGATAATTTCCACCTCCACGCCCTGTTCCGAGAGGAGCTTGGCAGCTTCCAGGCAGATACGTACGCAGGCTCCGTAGGTCACGATGGTCAGATCGGTGCCTTCACGAAGGCACTCGGGCACACCGAGCGGAACGCGAAACTCCAACAAGTTGCTGGGCTCGGGCTCACGTAGACGGTAGCCGTTCAGCACCTCGATCACGAGAGCGGGATCGTCACCGTCCAGCAGGGTATTGTACATGCCGGTGGCCTGGACCATATTCCGGGGAACGCAAATGTGCATACCGCGCAGGCTTCCCAGCAACGGAGAGAGGTAGGAACCGCTGTGCCAGATACCTTCCAGGCGGTGGCCCCGGGTGCGGATGATCAGCGGGGCGGCCTGCATACCGTTCGTCCGCCAGCGCAAGGTGGCGACGTCATCGGTGAGGATCGGCAGCGCGTAATAGATATAGTCGAGGTACTGGATCTCGGCGATTGGTCGTAAACCGCGCATGGACATGCCCATGGCCTGCCCGACGATAGTCCATTCGCGAATTCCCGTATCGAAGATGCGCTTCTCTCCGAATTTATCCTGGAGGCCGGCGAATCCCTGATTGACGTCACCGATATTCCCAACGTCTTCACCGAAAGCAAATAGCTCGGGCCGCTCCTCGAATTTAGCGGCAAAGTAATGCTGGAGGATCTCGTAGCCCGGGATCGGCTTGACGCCCTTCGTGTACGTCGCGGGGACGCCCCCGATACGGAGTGGAGAATGGGGGGTATTGCTCAGCAGATTGCGGGACTTCGTGGCGCGCAATTCATCCAGGGCATCGCGGAGCCACGACTTGAGCTCGCGTGGCATGGCGTCGGGCCCGGCTTCGAAACGCAGGCGACGCACGGCGTCGATGAGTTCCGATAGCAGCGGCTGACTCATTCGCTTTAGTTCCTCCGCGAATTTGTTGATGGCCGGCGTACTATGACCGTTGGTAGGCAGCAGTTTGAGGAGGGCTTCCTTGCGGGCCTTCCGGGGAGCGTTTAACCGTTCCCAGGCTTCCTTGCGGGCGGCGGCCACTTCTTTCTTGGCCCGCTTTTCGATCTCGTCCAGATCGCTCGCATCGGCTACGCCGGTGGCGACCAGGTAGTGACGGAACTGCGCCAGGCAGTCCCAAGTCTTTTCCCACTGCAGGCGTTCCTTGCTCTTGTAGCGCTCGTGGCTGCCGCTGGTGCTGTGTCCGTTGGGCTGGGTCAGCTCCTGAACGTGGATCAGGGCGGCACGGTGAGACTGCCGTACCTGCCGCGCCACCTTCGGATAGAGGTCGATCAGGGCGGGATAATCCCAGCCTTTGACCCGGTGGATATCGATGCCGCTGCCGGCCCCATCGTCCTGCAGGCCGGCCAGGGCCTCGCTGATGCTTCCCTTGGTGGTCTGCAGATCGACGGGCACGCTGATTCCGTAGCCATCGTCCACAATGGTACAGATCATCGGTACGCGGGTGACGCCGGCGGCATTCATGGTTTCCCAGAAAACACCTTCGCTGGTGGAGGCATCACCTATTTCGGTCCAGGCGATCTCATTGCCCTCGTTGGAATGCAGATCCGCGGGAAGGCGTTCGTCCTGGCGGTAGAGTTTGGAAGCGAACGCCAGCCCGAAACCGCGCGCCATCTGGCCGGCGGTGGGTGAGGTTGCGCTGCTTAGATTGAAGGTTTGGGTGGCATCGAGCCAGTTGCCGTCCTCGTCGATTGTCCGGTTGGCGTAGTGTCCGCCCATCTGACGGCCGGTGCTGAAGGGATCGTGTCGATCGTCGCTGTAGAGCTGGGCGAGTAACTCGGCGGGCGTGGTCATATCGAGTGCCAGTAGCAGGGTGTGCCCGCGGTAATAATCGGCCCGCCAGTCTCCCTTGCGAATAGCCCGCGCCATCGCTACCTGGTAAAGTTCTTTTCCGTCGTCACTCACCCCGAATTTGGCCCGTCCATTCAGTACATCCCGGCGTATAACGTTACTTAGCTCTCTGGATACGCGGCATGTATAGTAGTCCTTCAGCGCATGCTCAAAGTCTGATTCCGGCAGTCTCCGGAAATCCACGGTGCTTAGCTCGGGATCTTTTACGGACAAAACAATTAGGTTTAAGTGTGCGGTGGTTAGCCGCAAAATTGGTCAGGGTATCATGTCAAATTTGGCCGCGGCACAGCTGACGCGACTCTTGCGAAGGTAACAGATTTTTCTGATTCCCGGTTTATCCGGGGTAGCGATTGACGCCGGGAACGACCGCCTCCGGATCGATGCCGTTCCAGTGCAAAAGCCGGGCTCCAGCCGTGTCTAAGCGCAAGTAGGTCTGGTAGTTCAGCCACTCCCCGAGGTTGAGATAGCGCGTCCGTCCGTTGCTTAGGGTGTAGTCGATCGGCAGGTGTCGGTGGCCGAAGATACAGAGGTCCAGATCGGGGAACTCGGTCAGCTTTCGTTCACTGTAGGCGACGAGCCACTCACTGTCCGCCCCCCTGAACTCTTCCTCCGAAGGTTGGGCGTCGCGACTCTTCCCGCTGAACCAGTTAGCCAGTCCGATGGAGGCGTTCGGATGCAGGCGGGCGTATAGCCACTGGGCCCAGCGGGCGGTCATCACCTTCTTCAGCCTTTTATAGTTTCGATCCCCCGGACCCAGACCGTCGCCGTGGCCAACCAGGACGTGCCGCTCCTCGACGGTAATACGAATGGGCCCACGGTGGATGATGGCGCCGACTTCCTGCTCGAGGTAGTCTTTCATCCACAGGTCGTGGTTGCCGGTAAATACGTGCAGTGGTACGCCGGCATCTACAACTTCGGCGAGTTTTCCCAGAAATCTGACGTGCCCCCGCGGAACGGCGTGGCGCCACTCGAACCAAAACTCGAATAAATCACCAACGAGGTAGATGGCCTCCGCTCCTTCCAACAGGCAGTGATCCAGCCAGCGGACGACGGCGGCCTCTCGCTCCCGGCTGCTCGTGCGGGCGTCGACGCCAAAGTGAAAATCAGAAGCAAAGAAGACTGGCATGCGCCGCCAAGATAGAACGTCCGAGATTACTCCCCCGCCCTTACGACGGGCAGGTAGGTAGCCGGTAAGCCCTGACCGATGCCCTGGCTCATCCGAAAAGCCTTGCCGATCTCTGCTATCGTCAGCTCCGGCGGAATATATTCCTGGCCGGTTGCCTCTACGTAGGGCCGACCATCGTAGCGATAGGTCGCCTGCCCCGTTCGGTGACTGGCGCGGGTAATCACGGGTTGGCCCCCGACTACATTCGACCATAGGCCCGCCAGCGGCCAGAGCATGGCGGATTGCCAGTGGCTCAGGCCGATCGATGGTGGACTCGCGTCGAGGCTTCGGGCTACCTGGCGGAAGAAGTCCTGCCAACTCAGGTTCGCGGCATTCAGCAGGAATCGTTCCCGGTCCACGTCCCTATCGACCACGGTCAGAACTGCTCGCACCACGTCGCGTACGTCGATGAAGCCGGCTGCTCCCCGGGGATACAATCTTCCGCCATTGTCGACGTACGTCCAGAGCGAGGGTGTATTATCTCCCTGCCAGTCACCGGCGCCGAGAATGGTCGAGGGGTAGACGGCGGCCACCGAGAGGCCCTCCGCCTGCCCCCGCCATATTTCCCGCTCGGCGGCAAACTTGGAGCGGGCATAGGCCGTAGTGAGCCGATTTTCCGGCCAGCGGTCGGCGGCGGTAGTCAGGGGCCCGCCGTCCACACGATCCAGCGCGGCTACGGATCCCAGGTGGACGAGGCGGCGCACGCCGGCGTGGAGCATAACGTTGACCAGGTTCGCGGTTCCCGTGCCGTTGACCTGCAGCAATTCGTCTTCCCGCCGGTCTTCCATGGAGACGAGGGCGGCGGCATGGATGACGGTATCGACCCCGTCCATTGCCTCCTCCATGCTGCCGGGATCGGTCAGATCGCCGTACACCAAGGTGCACCAGGCCGAGATGGTAGTTAACTGGGTGGTATCGGAGTCTTCCCGTACCAGGGCCACGAAGGGCCGCCCGTCGGCCGCCAATGCCTGGGCGAGGTAGTAGCCGACAAAACCCGTAGCCCCGGTAAGTAATAGTTTACCCGGCATACAGCGCCCCGTTGACGGTGTCGTGCGATGCCCCCGTGGCGGAAGCCAGGCTATTGGGCAGACCGGCGTAACGAAGCAACGCACAGAGGGCTACCAGAGCGCCCTCCTTGAAGTCCGTCACGCCGGCGGGCGTTTGAAAGTCAAACGTCCACTTGTCGCTGCGGTAGGTGCGCAACGATTCGAGCAAATAGCGATTGTGGGCGCCCCCGCCGGTTACGAGGACCGGCATGGAGGTATTGTCCGGGCCGCTGCGCCAGTGCGGCGTAAGCTCTTCGTAAATGGCTACAATGAGGTAATCGACGAAAGTGCGAAGCTTGTCGGCGGTGTCGCCAGGAAAATCACGGATGACGGGCCAGAGCGTCTCCACCACCCACTGATTACTCAGGGATTTGGGGCAAGGCTGCGAATGGAACGGGAGTTCATCGATCCGTCGCCAGAGCTCCGGAAGGTGTTTTCCGGAGCGGGCTAATGTCCCGTCCTGATCGTAGTCCTGCCCTTCCTGACGGGCCAGCCGATCCATGATCTGGCAGCAACCCGATAGATCGCCGGCGAGAAAATTACCGTCGGGCTGCCGAATGCTGAAGTTAACGATGCCGCCTAGGTTAAGGAAGGCGTCGTACTCCGGGAAGAGGTAGCGGTCGGCCACCGGCGCGAGTGGCGCTCCCTGGCCGCCGGCGGCAATATCGGCCGATCGGAGGTCGGTAATCACGGGCAGACCGATCGCACCGGCTAACGCGGCGCCTTCCCCTAGCTGCAGGGTGTAGCCGGCCGCCGGCTCGTGAAATACGGTATGGCCGTGGTAACCGACGAGCGAGGGCGCGCCCGAGGTAAACTCCGAGAGGAATTTCGCTGCCTGGGCCCCCACCCAGCCGCCCAGTTCGGCATTGAGTTGCTGAAGATCACGGGCGGAAAGCTTGGTTGAAGATACCAGTCTTTCCCGCCACGTGTCTGGATAGGCGAGAGTAGTTGCCTTATCTAACGACCAGTTTCCGATCGGATCGGCGCGGTGAGCGTCAAACTCGAAGGTGCATACGGCCAGGTCTACCCCGTCGAGCGAACTGCCCGACATGATTCCGAGTACGGTGTGCCGGGTGTGGGGCATGGTGGTCGGGGTGCGGGGTGCGAGAGGCGGGTGCGGGGTGCTTACAGGTTCTCGTTGAACTGCATCGTATGCTTGGCCATCGCTTGGATCTCCTCGGGGGTGAGGATATCTTTGAAGGCGGTCATAACTCCATTTTCGCTACCGTTCGTGATGATATTGACGCGGTAGGCCATGTCGCTGGTTGCCTCTTGCAGGTTGGCCGCTCCGTTGGTTCCCATATCGCCATTGAGGCCGTGGCAGGCGATACAGCGGACCTTCCAGATCCGGTCGGTATCAATGTCGGGCGCGGCGGCAACGTCTTCGGTCTCGGGGGCTTCCGAGGCGGTTTCTTCTCCTCCGCCACAGGCAAGGATAACGAGAGCGAAAAGCAGGAGGGGGAAAAGCCTTTTCATAAGCTTGGTCATCTTTAGGTTAAATTGCGGGGCAAGGTAAGGCAGGCGGGTTTAACAATAGCTTTGGGAGGCAGAATGTTGGTTTGGCGCGAATCAATTAAAGTTTTTGGCCCAATGGCTACCTTGAGCGCCGATATCTTCGTATCTTTGCGGGCCGAAAGCGAAACAGCGCTAAAGAATTACCGTATGGAAGTTGTAAAAGTAAGCGGCGAAGTCCGTGATAACCTAGGAAAAAAATCCTCCAAGGATGTACGTCGTTCCGGCCTTGTACCGGCTGTTATCTATGGCATAGGTGGCCCCGTCCACTTTACCGTCAAAGCGCTGGACCTGCGGGATCTTATTTACACCGCCGAGTTTAAGCTTGCCGAGCTCAACGTCGGCGGCGAAAGCTACCGCGCCATCGTGAAGGACTACCAGTTCCACCCGGTGACCGACGAACTTCGCCACGTCGATTTCCTGGCCCTCGAAGACGGACGCACCATTAAAGTGCAGGTTCCCGTTACCTTCACCGGCACCAGCCCCGGCGTCCGGGGAGGTGGCAAGCTGCAGGTTAGCGTTCGCCGCATCAAGATCAAAACCACCCCCGAGCACCTCGTTGACCACGTAACCCTGGACATCAGCGACCTCGAACTCGGCCAGAGCATCCGCGTCCGCGATATCGACGCAATGGAAGGTGTGGAAATTCAGAACCCCGGTGGACAGCCCATCGCTACGGTTGAAGTGCCCCGTGCCCTTCGCTCCGCCGCCACCGCAGAAAAGAAAGCCGCCGAGAAGGATGCCAAGAAGGCAGCCAAGGAAGTGGCCACCGAAGAGTAATTATTCCCACGACAGACTTGATCAGAGGGTATGTATCCAGCCGGATGCATACCCTCTCTTTTTGGCCCTTGGCCGCCTGCTCAGCCTACAATTTGTTTGGCAATCCATAATAGCCTATTTTTGTTGGGATTACGTACTGATACCAAACCCGATGAAAAAGCAGAAAGTAAACCGGAAGTACAACTTCCCGGATGCCGATCTTTACCGCATGGCCATGGACAGCATCCGGCTGGCCAAGCGGGATCTCGAGCACTTTAAAAGCGGTTACGATTACGACGGCCACCGCCTGAAGGGCTTTTACGATCGGTGTGAGCGCTTCGTCGAGATGCCCCACGACGATGAGCTGCTCGGCGACCAGATGGTGGTGACCGATAAGAAATACGAAGCATCCGAAAAATTAAAGCATGCCATCCGCTCGGTCATGACCCGCGTGCGTATGGCCTTCAGTAACCGGACCGGCCGGTACCGTAAGTTCGGCACGGCCAAGATGGGAGATATGACGGACGCCCAGCTGTTGTTCTGTGGACGCCGCGTGATCCGCGTGGCCCGGGCCCAGTGGAACTTCCTGGCCGATACCGGACTAAACGAGAGCCACCTGGAACGCGTCGCAAAAGCCTGCCAGGCTTTTGAATTGGCCATGAATATCCAGCAGGATAAGATCGCGGACCGCGACATCAGCGTCGAGTCGCGCATCGAACTGGGTAATCTTATCTATGACGAATTAATTAAGGTCTGCGATATCGGCAAGGACATCTGGGCGGAGCGTGACCGCGCGAAGTACGATGCTTACTGCATCTATGACAGCAACATGGAGCAGAAGCGCATCAGCGGAGTGGCCGGGTCCCAATCTCCGGCTTAGCCGGAACCGGGGTCAAAGCCCGTACCTTACCATTCAAATCAACTATCCTTTGGAATCCCTGTCGTGGACTATCATTTACGGTGTGATCGGCGTGGCTTTCGCAGTCCTTACAGTGCGACGGGGCAGTCTGACCAAGGCGGGTGCGGGGACGGCCCTGGCATTGGGTACGGTAACCCTAAGCTTCCGCGGTGCGGAATGGCTTTTTCCCCTGCTGATTTTTTTTCTGAGTAGCGTGATCATCGGCCGAGCGCTTCCGGCGTCCGTATCGGTTAGCGACGAGAAAGACAAAATGCCCCGCGATGCCGTTCAGGTGGCCTGTAACGGGGCGGTGTACGGTTGCCTGGCTGTGTGGGGGGGTAACCCGATGCTGCTTTTGGTTGTCATGGCGACGGCCACTTCGGATACCTGGTCGAGCGAGATTGGCAAGCATTTTCGACAACCTACCTTCGATATCACGACCGGTCGACGGGTTCCACCCGGCCTCAGCGGGGGCATTAGCGTGGCGGGTACCATTGCCGGCCTGGGGGGCGCGGCCTTGATTGCCCTATTGGGCTACGGTCTGATACCATCGTACACTCTCGGCGATTTGCTGTTCGTGATTACTTGCGGCTTTGGTGGTATGCTACTGGATTCCCTGCTTGGCGCGAGCTTCCAGGCTCGCTATCGCGGTAGTGACGGTGCGATCAGTGACCGCCCCAGCCCGGGTAGCCATCTCGCAAGTGGCTTTCCCTGGATGACCAACGATACCGTGAATCTTCTATCGATCACCCTGGTCGCCCTGGTAGCGTGGTTTGCTGCTTAATTCCGTTTGGCTTCCTGCTCTCTGCGGAAGAAGTTGAAGCCGTTATCCGTACCGTTGGCGGATTTGAACCGTTCGTTTGCCGTGAACTGGTTTTCTTTGCACCTTCGGAAGGATCCCTCCGGACCTCCACCACCCCCAAACGGCAAATGAAAACGGCATGAATTCTGCAAAGACACTATTGGTAATATTAGACGGATGGGGATTGGGTCAGCGCCCTGAAGCCGATGCCCTCGCCAACGCCAACACCCCCAACTTCGACCGAATCTGGAAGAATAACCCCCACGCCACCCTGGTCACCTACGGGGAGGAAGTAGGATTGCCCGAAGGCCAGATGGGAAATTCCGAGGTCGGTCACCTGAACATTGGAGCCGGACGGGTCGTCTACCAGAGCTTTGCACGAATCAATAAAGCCATCCGGGAGGGGGAACTGCAGCAGCTAAAAATCCTACAGGATGAACTGGCCTATGCGCGCAAGCACAAAAAGGCCGTTCACCTGATGGGTCTGGTCAGCGACGGGGGCGTCCACAGCCACATCAACCATCTTCTGCGGTTGACTGACATTGCTACTCAGGCCGGCAATGAGCGGGTCTACATCCATGCCTTTACGGACGGCCGGGACGTTTCACCGACTTCGGGCAAAGGATATCTATCTACCCTACTCGAACACATCGCTGACCAACCGACTAAGCTGGCATCGGTCACCGGTCGTTTCTACGCTATGGACCGGGATACCCGCTGGGAACGTATTGCGGAGGCCTACGACGCCATGGTCAAGGGAGCGGGTGAGAAGTCGGATGACATCCTTAAAACCATCGTCGCGCACTACGATGAAGGCACTACGGATGAGTTCCTGAGGCCCATCATCCACGTAGACCAGCAGGGCAAACCCATCGCTACCATCGAGGAAGGGGACGTGGTGATCTGCTTCAATTTCCGGACCGATCGCCCGCGCCAGATTACCCGGGCGCTGACCCAGGAATCCTTCCCCGAACAGCACATGGAGCCGGTGAAGGGGCTGCACTACGTCTGCATGACGCAGTACGACGAGAAATTCAAGGGAGTCAATGTCCTCTTCGAGGCTACGGACCTGAGTAAGACCATGGGTGAGGTAGTCAGCAAGGCAGGAAAAACGCAGGTACGAATCGCGGAAACGGAAAAGTATGCCCACGTCACCTTCTTCTTCAGCGGCGGGCGGGAAGACACCTTTCCGGGCGAGCGACGCATTCTGATCGACAGTCCGCGCGACGTCGAGACCTACGACGAGAAACCCGAGATGAGCGTATACGGCGTCACCACGGCGATCATCAAGGATATCCGGGAGAACGAGCCGGACTTCATCTGCCTGAATTACGCGAATACCGACATGGTCGGTCACACCGGAAGCTGGACGGCTGCCATCCGGGCGGCGGAGGCGGTCGACGAATGCCTCGGGCAATTGCTGAATACGGCCTTCGAGCACGGGTACCATGCCCTCATCATTGCGGATCATGGTAATTCGGACGTCATGATCAACGAAGACGGAAGCGTAAACACCGCCCACACCACGAACCCCGTACCGGTGATCTACTCCGGGCCCGATCGCTTCGACGTCCGCCTCCGCACCAACGGGAAGCTGGGTGACGTCGCACCTACCCTGCTGCAATTTCTGGGCGTCAGACAACCGAAGGAAATGACGGGGGAGAGCCTGCTGTTCTAGTCTAATGTTACCCCTGGGTTAAGAAATTCTTGGTCGCGCCGACCGCTATTCCCAGTCGACAAACGGCATAAGGTCGCTTGGCATTTCGGTTCCGGCGGGGAGAAGCGGAAACGCATAACCTAAGCCCCCACTCTCTTGTTAGGGAAGTAGAAATATATACGAATGAAAAATCTACTTCTCCTTCTGACTTTTGCCCTGAGCGTAGCATCCTGCGACAGTCAACGCCCGGCTACGACCACCTCGGAAACCACGCCCACCGCTGAAACGGGCAGCCAAATGCAGCTCGCCGGCGAAATGTCGATCGACGAACTGGATGCCCGCTACCCGGATGCCAAGAAGGCCTACTTTGCCGGAGGATGTTTCTGGTGCACGGAGGCTTCCTTCGACCGGATTCAAGGTGTAGAAGACGTCTGGAGTGGTTACGCCGGAGGCACCAGCGATAATCCGAACTACAAGGACGTCAGCTACGGCAAGACCGACTATGCCGAGGCGATTGTGGTGTACTATGACCCGGAGGTAATCGACTATGACAAGCTCCTCGATATCTTCTTCGTCGCGCACGATCCCACCCAAGTGAACCGTCAGGGTCCCGATGTCGGTAAACAGTACCGCTCCGCCATCTTCCCCATCAACGACGAACAACGTCAAGCTGCTACGGCCAAGATCGAAAAGCTCAACGCCAGCGCCAAATTCGACAAGTCAATCGCCACCACCATCGAGTCCGCCGACAACTTCTACGTCGCCGAAGCCTACCACCAGGATTACTACGAAGACCCTTCCAACCCCAACCAGAGCTACGTCCAGAACGTCAGTCGCCCGAAGGTGGAAAAGGTGATGAAGGAGTTCAGTGATTTGCTTAAGCCGGAGTACCAGCAGAAGTAGGGCTCCCTGCGGTCGTGGTAGAGGCTGCGCCGTAGAGCTCCCTGCGGTCGCGGTAGACGCCTCCGGCAGTAGAAGCTCCCTGCGGTCGCGGTAGACGCCTTCGGCGGTAGAGCTCCCTGCGGTCGCGATAGAATACTGCTAGCAAAATTCTAATCTCTACCGTGAGCGCTAGCGAACTCTACCGCGAGCAAAGCGAGTTCTATAGCGAACTCTACCGCGAGCAAAGCGAGCCTCTACCCTGAGCGCTAGCGAACCCTACCCCTCTTCGTTCTAAAAATCAAACCCTATGCACGACATCGAACCCCACTTCCAGTGGCGCGACCGTTACCGCGCGGAGGATGATTCCGCTTCTCCGTTCTACGGCCGACGCTACAGTGAATTCAGCTACAGCAATAAGGTGTATAACTACCTGCTGCATCCCCAATGGGATGAGTTCGGGTCTGAGACACTGTACCTGAAGATCTTATTTGTTGACTACGATGACCGGTACGCTATTATCGAACTGATCGGCGAGTGGAACGATGCGCTGCATAATGATAGCATGTTCCTGAAGCGGGAGGTCATCGACCGGCTACTCGGGGAAGGCATCAACCAATTCATTCTGGTGATGGAAGGGGTACTAAATTTTCATTCGGATGCCGATGACTACTACGAGGAATGGTATCACGAGGTAACGGACGAAGGGGGATGGATCGCCCTGATCAACGTACTTGATCACGTGATGGACGAGATGAATACCGCCGGATTAGATAGCTATCTACACTACGGCAGCCTCCTCAACAATCTGACCTGGAGGCCGCAAAAGGCGCGGCGGGTTCACGAGGCCATCGAAGGGTTGCTGCAGACGGAACGCCGCCGAGTCTATTAAGCCCGGGCGCTTTTCGCTTTCTTAAGTACCATTCGCCCACGTCGGCGCGTACCCTTGAAGGTTTCATCGGTGACTTCCTGCCAGAACCCGCGTAGCTCGCTTTCCCAAAGATCGGGTTTGAAGTTGATCTGATACTGTCGGTTGAACTCGGGCATGATGGCATTATCGCCGTCGCCAACGAATGCGATCTCCATCATTCCCATCGAGCGATCGCCGTAGAGTTGGCCTTCCAGATCCATGCGCAAAATACGACCGTCCGGCAGGGTGACGTAACTGCGCCCCTCGATGACGCCGTCCTCCGAAGTGGTCAGGTATAGCTGCATGGGGAGTGCTTCATCGGAGTAGATGCCCCCGACGGTCATATGTCCCTCCCAAAGGCCATCCAGATCGGTTTGGGCACTTGCAAACAGGGGAAGCAGTAAACAGCAAAGAAAAGTTTTCATCGGTCGGAGGGGTATCGGACTACGGAAAGTTAACCAATCGTACCGACAATCGTTGACGGTTGCCGGTCGGCTCCCCTACCTTGCGGTCCATGCCCGCTCCCCCAACTTATGCCCGGCTGTTTAAATCCGTCACGCTCGGCACCGTCCGCCGGCCACCGGAGCCGGAGGTGCTGGCCTGGTTGGATGAGCTCGGCGCTATCGACCCCACCGCCGACGAGGCCGAACAGCTACTGGTTGCGCTGGGGCTGGCCGAACGAATGCACCGGATGCGGTTAGCTACCAGTTCCGTTGTAGACACCAACTCCGGTATCGCACCTCCGGAAGAGAGCGATCCACCCCCTCCAAAGCTCGCCCGTGGCCTACAGCTCATACTGGAAGGAACTTACCCGGAGTTACTGGACGAGGCCGTTGACTTGGTACTGACTCAGGGTACATTTGTCCCCCCTCAGCTACTACCCTTATTGATCCCGCGAGCCGCCGCCTTTCTCTCCGAAGATTACACCCGCGCGCAGCGCTACTTGGATGCCGGAGGCAAGCGAGGTCGATGGCTGGCCGCGCAACATCCTGACTGGGCGCTTCTGACGCCAACCTATTCTTTCGCAACTGCCTGGAGCGCGGCGGAGCAGCCGGCCAGACAAGCCGAAATACTTAGCGCGTGGCGCCGAGTGGACGCCCAGACCGCACGCCGTGCCTTGGAGGACATTTGGGACGAGCAGAGTCCCCGTAATCAGGAAGTGCTGTTGGATGGCCTGCAGGATTCGCTAGAAGAGCCCGATCACGCCTGGCTCCGTGAGCGACTGCAACCCAAACGGAAAGGTGTTCGCCGTCGTCTTACGGAATTGCTGCTACTGGCGCGGGAGCCGCAGACGGTAGCCGACTTCCAGGCAATTGCAATAAACGCTACGGCGGCGGACGGTTCCATAGCCGCTAATCCGCCGAGTGGAGAGATGCGGGACCTGCTGAAGCAATACGGAGGTGTCAAGGCACCGGAATCTCTCGCGCAGCGACTATTGGAAATCCTGCCCCCGGAGGTATGGAGCGAGGTAGTGAATATGCCGCTTCCTCGATTCTGGCTGGGCTTGCGTCCGCTGGAATTACGAGCCGCAAGCAGATCCATCCTCGCGTTTAGCAACGCGGATCTTATCCAAGAGATGGTCCGGTTTCTACTGCAAGAAGAGCCTAAGGGCTATGATATGGAACTCGCCGGCCGATTGGTGCAGGCACTGGATCGGGAGAGCTTCAACCGCTTGTACGACGAGTTACTGACCAAAGAAAAGGATGCCCTGCGCCTCCGCGGCTTCTCCCGCTACCTCGCCCTGCAGCGACGCGAAGCCTGGTCCGAACGACTAAGCAAAGCCATGGTCACCCGCCTGCTGGAAGACCTCCACAACCGGCAACTCGACTACGCGACCCAGCGCGACCTGGGCCTGCACTGGAAGCTGGCCGTCCCCCTGCTCGATACGGCCATCTTCCCCTGGCTTCGCCGACAGTTGCACACGACCACGGAGCGGTACGACGCGTTCGGCAAGTTAGCCACCCGGATGTTGCAGGTAACGTCCTTCCGCCGGCAGCTGCACGGGGAGTAGTTCGTATCTTCGCGGCCGCTATGGAAAGGAAGAAGCACGAACTGCGTAACCTGCTGTCCCGCGAGGACTTACAGGCCCGGCTGGACGCCGAAACCGAACCCCGCACGACCCTGTCGTTTTACCGCTACGCCCGGATTACCGACCCCCAGGCATTCCGCGACGAATGCTACGAACGCTGGTCGCCATTAGGGGTACTGGGGAGGATTTACATCGCTTCGGAGGGGATCAACGGGCAGCTATCCGTGCCCTCGTCCAATTTGGATGCCTTCCGCGAGGCGCTGTACAGCGTTCCCTTCCTGGAGGGCACCCGGCTAAATATCGCGATCGAAGCCGAAGCTCGTTCGTTCCTGAAGCTGATCATCAAGGTCCGTCCCAAGATCGTCGCCGACGGGCTGGACGACGATACCTTTGACGTTACCAAACGCGGGCGCCACCTGAGTGCCCGGGAGGTGAACGAATTGCTGGAAAAAGAGGACACCCTGGTCGTCGATATGCGCAATTACTACGAAAGCGAGGTCGGCTACTTTGAGGGTGCTATCCGGCCGGAAGTGACCAACTTCCGCGATATTTTGCCCGTAGTCGAGGATATGCTGGCCGATAAGAAGGACCGCGAAATCGTGATGTACTGCACCGGCGGCATCCGTTGCGAAAAGGCCAGCGCCTATTACCTGCACCGCGGCTTCGAACGGGTAAGCATGGTGGACGGCGGCATCATCGAATACGCCCGACAGTGCGAACGGGAGGGATTGGAAAAGAAGTATATCGGTAAGAACTTCGTGTTCGACGAGCGGCTCGGCGAGCGCATTACGGAAGACGTGGTCAGTCACTGCCACCAGTGCGGACAACCGACCGACCGGCAGCTGGACTGCGCCAACAAGGCCTGTCATATCCTCTTCATCCAGTGTATGGATTGCGCCGCGGAACACGAAGACTGCTGCTCAGTCGAATGCCGCGACTTCAACCGGCTGCCCGAAGACGAACGGCAGAAGAAGCGCCCTTCGATGGTGTTCAATGGACAACGGTTCGGGAAGGCCATGCCGCCACGAGCCAAATAGCGAACCCCGGCCCCACTCGGGCATTAAGGAAGTATGAAAAGTATCGTTCTGAAGTGCTGCGCCCTCCTGATCCTGGCGGCGGCCTGCTCTACCTGTACTCCTTTCCGTAGCACGGCGGACGAGAACCCGCTAACCGTGATGACCTACAATATCCGCTACGACTCGGGCGACGACGGAGGCGATCGGTGGGAAAACCGCCGGGATATGCTCGTCAATCAGGTCCTGTTTCACCAGCCCGATATACTGGGCACCCAGGAAGCTCTATCGAATCAGCTTCGCTATATGGACCGCCAGCTTAGCGACTACGATTACGTAGGTATCGGACGCGAGGGAGGTGACAAGGGAGAATACTCGGCCCTTTTCTACAACGATCGCAAATTGCGGGTCGAAGACAGCGGGACGTTCTGGCTCTCTCCCACCCCGGGCGAGGTTTCGACCGGCTGGGATGCCGCCCTGCCGCGGATCGTCACCTGGGCGCGCTTCCGTCGCCTGGACACGCGCGAGTCGTTCATGGCCTTCAATACCCACTTCGAC
Organism: Lewinella sp. IMCC34191; assembly: GCF_003390935.1. Taxonomy (GTDB): domain Bacteria; phylum Bacteroidota; class Bacteroidia; order Chitinophagales; family Saprospiraceae; genus Neolewinella. The sequence continues at coordinate 176,659 of NZ_QNQZ01000003.1, forward strand.
CACCGGGGAGAAGAAGCCCGCCTGGAGAGTGCCCGTCTGCTGGTCAGTTCCATTAGCCGCATGAACACCGGGAACCTGCCGGTCATCGTCACGGGCGACCTGAATCTTACCCCGGAGACTGAAGCCATCGGTATTTTGACGGATTACCTGGAGGATACCTACGAAGCATCTCCCGTTCGCCTGGGACCGGTCGGCACCTTTACCGGCTTCGATTACGACGCCCCGGCCGAGCGGCGGATCGACTACATTATGGTGTCGGAAGGGGTCCAGGTGCAGCGCTACGCCGTGCTTACGGATGCCATCGATCGGCGCTTCCCTTCGGATCACTTTCCGGTAGTGGCGAAGGTGATTTTGCCCTAGTCATCAAACGGTCGGTTGGGAGAGCAAGCTAACTACTCGGACTGCCGGGCTTCAGCGACTACCTGGCCCCGGTCAGTGACGCTCAGAATAAAGGGGCCCCGACCGGAGGCGGACGAAAACACGAAGGACAGCGGACGATCGGGGGTGACAAATTCTCGTTCCGAAACCGGAGTCAGGACGAAGGTTTTTCCATTATTACTAAGTTGTAGTCTCCCCTCCTCCAGGGTGACGGTAATGACGCCTTCATCCGGCATGAGGTAGGTTCCAGTATACAAATGAAGCTGATCCGCATCCAGTGCCACAGCGCTTGCCGCCTCCGCGTTGATCATGTGGTGGTCGTAACTGAACACCCGCGTCATGACGTAGCCTTCGGGCTTAGCTTGCCACAGGTGGCTGAAGTAAGCCTGTTCTACCTCGCCGGTGAAGGCACCGTCTTTCTTCAGGTGAAAAGTATGCGTGCCCTGCTCATAAGCACCGTAATCCCGGATCGGAAAAACCGCTACACTGCCCTGCACGGCGCGACGCTCCAGGGTGTTCACGCCGGTTGCGCAGAGCCCGTTTCGCATGGAAGCGATCAGGGCTTCGCGGCCCATCGTCAACCCGCCCTTATCGTGGTAGAATTCCAGATCGGGATCGAGCATCGAGGCCATCGTCTCGGTATCGCAGTCGTTGTAAGCCTGCCAGAAGAGGCTATCCAATCTTATGATGGTGGCCTCCATTTCGGATTGCGCGTCTAGAGCCGGAGAGAACGCGAGTACAAATAGGAGGGTGAAAACGAGGTAAGGGTGCAACATATGCCACGTCGGTTTTCTAAAGGACGTGAGGTCCGGCCCGGGGTTGCACCACCCTGCTGCATCAGGCCGGAAAGGCCGTGGTCAATAACCAATTGAATACCTCCGGAGCGTTGAGCTTATCCGGAGCCTCCTGGCGATGAATGAAAACCGGGAGGTCGCCGTCGGCATTCCCCAGACGGCCGTGGGAGCCGCCGATCAATTCAGCCCGCAGGGGCACCACGTTCATCAGCGTGCGGAAACCCAGCTTTTTACCGGCGACCTTAAGGCCGATCCGCGGAATCATCAGCGGCTTATCCGGGTCCAGAAACATCTCTACCGGGTCGAAACCGGGTTTGCTATGGATGTCGACGGTACGGGCGTAGTCGGGAGCCCGATCGTCGTCCAGCCAGTAGTAGTAGGTGAACCAACTGCGGTCGTCGGCTACGGCCACGAGCTCGCCGGCGCGGGGGTGATCGATCTTCCACTCCTTCTTGCCCTGCTCATCCAGGAGGTGCTCGATACCGGGTACGTCCTTTAGCAAATCCTGGACCAGCGGAATGTCCGCCGGATCCTTGATGTAGACGTGGGCGATCTGGTGGTCGGCCAGGGCAACCGCCCGGCAGGTACCGACGTCCAGCAGCTCGGTGCCGCGCTCCTCCCGGTAGCTGATCAGCCCGGCCTCTCGCAGGATGCGGTTGATGTGGACCGGCCGGTCGACGTTGGTGATGCCGTACTCCGAGACGATCGACACCTCCACCCCGTTCGCCTCGTAGTAATTGATCAGCCCCTCCACTACGCCGTCGATCTCGCGCAGGTCCTGCCGCACGGAGGGGTGCTCCGTCCCGTGGCGCTGCATATTGTAATCGAGGTGGGGCAGGTAGACCAAATTCATGGTCGGGTGATGCCATTGATGCACCAGCCGGGCGGCGTCGGCGATCCACTGGCTACTGACGATATTCGTCCGCGGGCCCCAGAAGGAGAACAGCGGAAAGGTTCCCAATTCATCGGTGAGCCGGTGCCGCAGCTGCATCGGGAAGGTGTAGCAATCGGGCATTTTGCGGCCGTCGGCGAGGTACTGCGGGCGCGGGGTGACGGTATAGTCGACCGAGCCGTTCATGGCGTACCACCAGCAAATATTGGCGATGGTGAAGCTCGGGTCGCGCTCGCGGGCGACCTCCCAGATCTTCGGCGCCTGCACCAGGTGGTTGGACTGCCGCCAGAGCTTGAGTTCCATCTCGTCGCGGAACAGCCAGCCGTTGGCGACGATGCCGTGGTCGCGGGGGTACTTACCGGTCAGGTAACTGGTCTGGGCGGTGGTGGTGACGGCGGGCAGCGCGGGCTCGACGTGACTTATTTTCCGGTTCGCAGACCAGCGCGCCAGAAAGGGCGTATCTGCTCCGATGAGGTTGCTCGTCAGGCCTACGATGTTGATGATGGCGGTGGGGCGCATAGGTTAGTCGGCTATTTCGCGGCGGACCCATTCGAGCTCCCGGACGATGGAGTCGGTCAGGTTCAGCCGCTGGTGATCGGGCAGGACGTCCCAGGTATAGGTTTCCACCTCCAGGTGCGGGGTGTAGAGGCTTGCTTTCCAGTAGCGTAACGCCTCCCGGATGGCATCGTTGGTGGAGTGAAGCAGGCCGTAACTATCCGCGTAGATCGGCACGTGAAAGTGCGTCCGTAACTCTTCGTACGCCGGGTCGTCGAGCACCTCCAGGGCGGGGGCCAGGTCGGGGAAGCGATCGATCGATCCGTCCGAACGCCGCAGGGCCGCCTGGTGTAGGTAGACCGGCTCGTCGTAGGGCTCCAGGTTGTGACGGACTTCACCGCGGTTGGCGGTCAAGTTGGCCTTCAAAGCGGCGCTGATCTGCAGGCGGCCGATGCGGACGCCTTCTTCGAGTAGGGCGGACAAAGACTGCTCCGACGATTCGTAGGCCACCGCGAAGTGGCATACATCGTAGCAGATGGCGAAGTGCCGGCGCACGTCCGCTTCCATTTCGCCGACGGCAATACTGCGGTAGAAATCCAGGAACTCCTGCGTATTTTCGATCAGGCCATCGGGCTCCGGCTCGAGATCAAGGTGCAGGTCCTTCCCGGTGCGCCGGCGGAGATCGGCCAGGTAATGAATCGTCTCCACAATATGCTCCCGCATTTTGGGCACGGCTTCTACCTGCGCTCCGCCGCCCAACCAGGGCTTATAGGAAAGCGGCGAGGTGGAGACGCCGCCATCGAGGCCTTCGGGGAGGAGTTCGACGAGAATATCGAACAGCTGCTTCGTGTACGTGACACGCTCGCGGGTGCTCCAGTCGGGGGCGTAGACCTTATCCTTCACGCGCTCCTTGTGGAAGCCGCCGTAGGGGAAGCCGTTCATGGTAAAAACGTAGCAGTCGTGGACGTCGAGCCACATTTTAAAGCTCTTCAGTCGCTTCGGTTCAGCCAGTTGCGCGGCGGCCGTGGCGGATAGTCGCAGCCCGATCCCGAAGGGCTCGTCGGGACAGAGTTGCTGCTTGACGACCAGCACGTACTCCAGGCTATCGCGTACCGCTTCCCAACTTTCGCCGGGGTGGATATTCGTGCAATACGTAAGGTGATGGTGGGGGGAAATCTTCATGCGGGCGGCGGGGCGCAGGTAAAAAGCTAATCAGGTAACGGCAAAGTAACGCGCCAGTCCGAAAGAAACCGGCAGCAGGGCAAGTACGGCCAGACCCGCGGGTAAACCCATGAAGCTAGCGGCCAGGCAGGCATTCAACGGGATCAGGGAAATCACCCCGGTCTTGACGGCCTTCTTGATGAGGCGCGGTCGGTTGTCGCGAATGGCATCCCGCTTGGCCAGGAAGTTCATGCCGTACCACAACAGAAAGAAGGGATAGGCGGGCAGCGGCTCGGCGACGGTATACCACGGCAGCAGCAGAATGGCGGCCGCAACGATCCCGTCGAGCCACATCGCCAGGCCGATCGAGCGCTGGTTGTTGCCGCCGACCTCGCCCCGGCTGGTCAGGGTGATGGCCGCGATGAAGAGGACCGGCAAAAGGCCCAGCCACCAGTACTGGCCGAGGGCCCGCGAACTCAGACTTATACCGAGCAGCAAATTGCCGCCCCGGCACATCCCCATAACCAGTGGTCCGAAAACGGCGTGGTGTTTCGCCTTTGCATCGTAGAGCAGGGCCAGTGCAGCGATGCCTATGGCGATCGCGGCGGAGCTACTGCCCACTACCGCGGAAGCTACCACTCCACCGATTAGCAGCAAGCCTCCAAGCAGGAGGGCGGAGGCCAGGGTCACCTGACCGCTCGGAATCGCCCGTTCGGGGCGCTCTATACGATCGAGATCGGCGTCAAAAATATCGTTGAAGACCACTCCACCCCCATACAGGCCGACGGTGGCCAGGCAGAGCCAGCCTAGTTGGCTATCCCAACCCCCACTCACCGCGGCCGCCACGCTGGCACCGGCTAGTATATCGGCTACGGCCGTTACCAAGTTGGCCGGACGCATGAGGGTCAGGTAAGGACGCAGGGAACCGGTCATCTGGCTAGTTTTCGATGATGTTATCGGCACGCTCGGTTTTGCGTCCGTTGCGCAGGACGCTGTTGCCGCTAAAGAGCTGGCTGCGATCGATCTCGGGAGCGTCGAGCCAGTGCTCCTCACGCATCTGGCCGCTCTGGGAATAGGCGGTTAGGGCATTACCGTAGGTGACCTTCCGTACGTCGGCTTCCGAAATGCCGCGCTCGAGCATGAGGGCGGCGGTCTTGGGAACGGAGAGCGGATCGCTGATCCCCCAGTCGGCGGAGCTGTCGACGATGATGCGTTCCGGGCCGTAGTGCTTCATGAGGTCCACCATGCGTTCGTTCCCCATCTTGGTGCCGGGGTAGATGGTAAAGGCGGTCCAGTAACCGCGATCGAGGACTTCCTGGGCGGTCTCCTCGTTGCAGTGGTCGATGATGACCTTGGTGGGGTCGCAGCCGTGCTCCTCCAGCACGTCCATGCTGCGATAGGTACCATTTTTCTTATCTCGGTGGGGAGTGTGGATGAGGATGGGCAGGTCCAGCTCCTTGGCCAGCTCGATCTGCTGCCGGAAGTACTTATCCTCTGCTTCCGTCTGGTCGTCGTAGCCGATTTCACCGATGGCGACCACGCCCTCCTTCGTAGCAAATAAGGGAAGAAGATCCATCACGGCTTCCGCCAGCGGTTCGTTGTTCGCTTCCTTGCTGTTCAGGCCGATGGTGCAATAGTGGCGAATGCCAAATTGGGAGGAGCGAAAGCGTTCCCAGCCCACCAGCGTGCTGAAATAATCGCGGAAGGAACCCACGGCGGTCCGGGGTTGTCCGAGCCAGAAGGCGGGTTCGATGAGGGCGACGATACCGGCGGCGCTCATGGCTTCGTAATCGTCCGTCGTACGGGAAACCATGTGAACGTGGGGGTCGATGAATTGCATGCAGGCGGTTGCTGGTGAGGAAGGAGATTAAAAGGTGAACGGGAAATGGGTGTCTTCCGTGTCAACGGGTGGGAGCGTAACGTAGTTTCATGCCCCTTCGCTTGCGCGTCCAATTTCGTTCCAACCGGGGAGGTCATCCGTGTCGATGGCTTGTTCGCCGAGCCAGTCCCGGGCGTGGACGAAATCACTCTCGAGGATGGCCTTCGCCGCGGCGGCCCGCTCCATTGCGGACCCGTTGCGGATCGTCTTGCGCAGTCCGGGGAAGGACCGGTCGCTTACGTGGCCGGCGACGAAACGCCAGAGTTCGGGGCTGACCGGCCGGTGTGCCGACCAACGCTCTTCAGCGTAGTCCATGAAGATGTCGGCCAACTTCGGATTCTTGCGGTCTTCGATGCGGTAAATTCGGTACATGGGGCGCTGCATAAACATGGCTTTGAGCACCATCTGATTCCAGGCATCCTGGGAAAGGTAGCGGGCCGGATAGGGATTATCCAGCGCAATCGCGTCGAATACCCCGACCATATTCGTGCGTAGCCCTTCGCGCGCGCGACCGGTAAACTCCGAGGCATTCTCCAGGAAGTACAAACCCCGGTAGAGTGCCATGGCTTCCCGGTAGTCGGTAGCTGCAAAAAGCTCGTCCAGCACTTCCCGGTTTCGATCCGTGGGCAGCGCGGTCATGAGCAGGATCCGCCCGAGTTCGTCGGCGGTCCAGTCGGTCGCGACGAAATTGGGATAGACCGCGACCAGGCTGCTGTAATCCGTTTCGCTGAAGTTCAGTACTTGGTTTCCGAGATGCCGGGCACAAGCGCCGAAAGCCAGGTAAAATTTTCGCGGCTGAAAGTCATCGGTGATGGTATCCACTTGCGCTTCCAGCCAATCTCGGGCATCGGATGATAAATGCCGGTGGAGGATGTGGTGGAGCGTCGTATTCATGATCTTTCAGGAGAGTTCAGCCTGGGAACGCTCATCCTATGGCAGGGTTTGCTGACCCCGCGTGCAAAAGGCGGATATCGATCTTCTCCTTTTATGCGGCGGCTGAAGGAGCGCTAATTCTCCTTGAGCACCATATTTCCCATCTTCAACTTCGCCTTCAGGGCAAAGACTTCATCCCGGTACTGGGCCGCGCTCATGAAGTCGAGCTCCTTGGCGGCCTTCTTCATTTTGCGTTCCGCTTCGGCGATGGCCAGTTCGAGCTGGTCCTTGGTCATATGCTGTAATACCGGATCGGCGGCCGAGCTGGGGCGGGTTTCCTCGACGTAAGCATTACGAGCCTTACGGCCGCGGATGTCGAGAATCGTACTGCGGTTGATGATCTCCTCACGGGTTTTGGCGAGGGTTTCCGGGGTAATGCCGTGTTCCTCGTTGTAGGCTATTTGGATGGCGCGGCGGCGGTTCGTCTCGTCGATGGTGCGGCGCATCGAGTCGGTCATCGTATCGGCGTAGAAGATGACCAGTCCGTTACTGTTCCGGGCCGCGCGGCCGGCGGTCTGGGTCAGGCTGCGCTCGTTGCGAAGGAAGCCTTCTTTGTCGGCGTCCAGGATGGCTACGAGGGAAACCTCCGGAAGGTCCAGGCCCTCCCGCAGCAGGTTGACGCCGACCAGTACGTCGAACTCCCCGAGCCGTAGATCGCGGAGGATTTCCACCCGCTCCATGGTATCCACCTCCGAGTGGATGTAACGGACGCGGATGTTCATGTTGGCGAAGTAGCTCGTCAGTTCCTCGCTCATGCGCTTGGTCAGGGTAGTGACCAGTACCCGTTCGTTCACCTTGCGACGCTCGTCGATCTCCTCGATCAGGTCATCGATCTGGTTCATACTCGGGCGGATCTCAATGGGCGGATCGAGCAGGCCGGTAGGCCGAATCAGCTGCTCGACGATCTCGCCGCCGGTTTGCTCCAGCTCGTAGTCACCGGGCGTGGCGGAGACGTAGACCACCTGATTGATGAGGCTCTCGAATTCGGTAAAATTCAGCGGGCGGTTGTCCATGGCGGAGGGAAGCCGAAAACCGAAGTTGACGAGGGAAAGCTTGCGTGCCCGGTCACCACCAAACATGCCGCGTACCTGGGGTACGGTGACATGACTCTCGTCGATGATCATCAGGTAGTCGTCGGGGAAGTAATCCAAGAGGCAGAAGGGTCGCGTCCCCGGGCGACGACCGTCGAAAAAGCGGCTGTAGTTCTCGACGCCGTTGCAGTAGCCCAGTTCCTTCATCATTTCCAGGTCGAAACTGGTCCGTTCGTGGATGCGTTTAGCTTCCAGCAGCCTACCCTCCCGCTCGAAGTAGCGCTCCTGCTCGTAGAGTTCGTCCTCGATGTTGCGGATGATGCCGTTGATCCGCTCCTTCGGGGCCACGTAGAGGTTGGCCGGAAAGATGGCGGCGTTGCGCATCGTTTCGATGCGCTTCCCGCTTTCGATCTCGATCCGCTCGATGGTTTCGATCTCGTCACCGAAAAAAACGACCCGGTAGCCGAAGTCGACGTAGGGCAGGTTGATGTCGACGGTATCGCCACGCACCCGGAAGGTGGCCCGGCGGAAATCCGTTTCCGTGCGGCTGTAGAGACTATCGACCAGGTCGTAGAGAAAGCCGTTGCGGCTCTTGGTCTGGCCCACCTCCAGGCGAATGATACCGGACTTGTAATCCTCCGGATTACCCATACCGTAGATTACGGAAACCGAGGCCACGATGATGATGTCGCGGCGACCGCTAAGCAGGTTACTGGTTGCCCGCAGGCGTAGTTTATCCACCTCCTCGTTGATGGCGAGGTCCTTCTCGATGTAGGTATCCGAGGTGGAGATGTAAGCTTCCGGCTGGTAGTAATCGTAGTAACTCACGAAGTACTCCACGGCATTTTCGGGGAAGAACTCCTTGAACTCGCCGTACAGCTGGGCGGTCAGGGTTTTGTTGTGCGTCAGGACAAGGGTCGGCCGGTTCAACTGCGCGATGGTGTTGGCCATCGTAAAGGTCTTTCCCGATCCGGTCACCCCTAGCAGTACCTGCCCCCGGTCGCCTTCCCGTACACCGTGGACAAGCTTCTCGATCGCCTGGGGCTGATCACCGGTGGGATCGAATTTGGATGTAATCTTAAAGGCCATGGACGGGGGGATATCTCGCTTACTGGTGGATAACCGGCGGTGCAAACAAATTGTTGGAGGGGAATTCGGTTTCGGGTACTTGCGACCGATCGCCCTGGGCACTATATTCATGTATGATTCGTACCCGGCACCGAAAATACATCGCTTACATCGTTTTAGTGGCGCTGGCCATGCTGCTGATCCTGCTTTTCGGTTGGCAGGATGAGGGGGGAATCAAGTCCGCCCTCAAATCCTTCATTCGTGCGGTAACTTAAACGCGGCTCGGGGTATAAACGGGAAACCGCCGCATCATGTCTGTCAAAATTTCCCGCCGTGAAGAGAAGCGGGCTACTCCCCTACGTGATTTTTTACTTGCCGCTACCCTACCCCTGCTACTCGCTGCCTTGATCGGTTATCTAGCCGGGCGGGCAGCAAATGCGGACGCCGGCATTAACCGGGCGGAAGTCCAACAAATGCAGGAGCGCGCCGAGCGGGCGGAAGCGCAATTATCGGAACAGGCCCGCTTCGTGCAAGACGTTGACTCCCTTACCCGATTGCTCGTGGATGCCCGCGATGCACGCAAGGAAGAGTTCAGTCAGATTGTTGCCCAGGGTAGTTCGGACTACACCTTCGGTCAGGATCCCCTATCCGCCTGGACCAAACAGGTGCGGGAGGATCTCACGAGTTACTCCCGCGCTATGAATGAGCTACAGGGAAGCATTGCCGGACGGGACATCATCGAAGAGTCATCCATTATGCCCATCACTCACCTCTATAGCAGTCTGATCGAACTGTGCGGTCAGTACTTCAATGATCAACGGCGCACCTACCAGGCCATGAACGACGACCAAAAACGGATGTCCGAATCGATTGCCGAACAGGAAGAAGTGTTGGACGACGAGCTGGAGGACCTGCAAGCGGAACTGGATCAGGCGAAACGCAAACTGGAGATCAAAGACGAGCGGATCAATTTGCTGAACAGCCAGCTGGCGCAGACGGGAGAGGTACCCCCGCCCGTCAGTTTTCAGGCGGAGAAAACAGCGATCAAGGGAGCGACCGTCAGGATCGAGGCGATATCCCGTCAGCTACCGACCGGGGTCGTCGGCAAGCGCAAGGTCGCGGAGATAGAAGCGGAGATCCTCACGCAGGTAGGTGTAATCGAGTCGGCCCTGGAGATCATCGACTAGACAGTCCGGTCATCACCGGAAGGATCGGATGGTTCTTCCGTCAGGTTACGCCCGAATCTAAATAGAAGACACCGGCCAACAAACTAGCTTCCCCACCCAACAATTTGTAATTACAAACAAATTGCTCTGGCGGACTCCCTGGATGGGATAACGGGAACCGCCAAATCACGTTGCCAATAACATAGGTATTCGCCGACACCCTCCGGGCCCGGATGGAGGTACGGTAATATACTTTTTCTCCCGATCCGCATACTTGATGGGTACGCCCGGAAGGCCACCGGCGTGGGAGAAGGTGACGGCGGAACGGGGTGAGGCAGTGCGATCACGACGAATTCGCTATCCCTCTACAATACCCGGGATTGCCACATCGCGCATATTGCCGCAGCCTTAAAAGTGGAACGCGGATGGAGCCGAAATGCAGCGCCTATTTCCCAAGGCTTGGCATTGCGGTTGCACGATCACCTTACTTTTCCCAGAATCGCATTTGCGTCGTACTGCGCCGGCCTAACTGCAAGGTATCGCCAGACTGCAGTTGCACCCGCTTCTGGCCGTGAATGATCTGGCCGTTGACCAGGGTTTCCCCCTGCGGGTATAGATAGACCCGCCCTCCTTCGAGTTTGATCCGAGCGTGTTCGGGTAGTACATTCTCGTCCGGCCATTTGATGTAGACCTGACTACCGGGTTGCGTACCGATCATAATATCCCAGCTACTCTTTAGCCACTTACTCAGCGGCACCTTCCGGTGGTAGTTTGCAGGACTCACGTATTCGATCTCGTAGTTTTCCGCCAGTTTGACGACGGTATCCAGAACCAGCCCCAGCAAGGCTCCCGAAATCAGCAAACTGATGACTTTCGGGATCAGGTCCGTACCCAGGAATTCCTGCGACAGCCAGTACACTAAAAAGCCGATGACCCCGGAGACCAAGCCCCCCAGCAGTCCGCGTCTGCGCTCGATGGTCGAACGGAGCGTGAGTACGAAGCCGAGCGCCACCCCGAAAATGGTCCAGGAGATGGCCGCTGAAACGATCGGGCTCCCCACGACGTCTGATTCAAGCAACAAAAATCCGCCGCCGAACGCGACGGTGGCAGCCAAGCCGCCGAGAAGCGTGCGGAGGAGGATGCGCCGTACGGATATACGTCGGGACTGCGAACGCTCTTCCATAATCGCCAGCATGAGTGTCATGCCCAGCCCAAAACAGGCTCCGATTACCGCCTCCCGCAGCAAGGTTTCGGCATTTTGATAGGCGGATAATCCTTCGGCGGCAGCGGCCAACCAGTTTCGTCCCGCGCCGGCTATAAGTGCATAAAGTACCCAACCGGCAAATCCCCCCAGCGCGCCGAACCATATCCAGTTTAGCCGGCGGTTGACCCCGTGTAGTGCAAAAAAGTTGAGGCTCTGTCCCCGCCCGGCTCCCGAGCATTGAATGTTGTTATTGGTGCAGCCCGGGTAGTGCGGACACTGGTCGCCGCAATCTTTCCAGGTCTGCAGGGGAACAACCATCGAACAGATGTTTACTACGGGTTCTCCCGTTCGAATGGGTTCGCGCGTCATGGGATCGAGCACATGCCGTCCCGGCTGACTGACGTAGGGTACGACGTGAGCGTGGCGGAACTGACGTCTTCGAATCTGTGGGACTACGAAATAGAAGATAGCCAGGAGGCCCCCGACCCCCAGGAGACCGAAGAGGGTAGGGCCGAACCAGGAGACCGCCTGGCGGAGCTCACCGATCCGCACCGGATCATTAAAACTGCCCATACTGAAGGTGGCGTAGCTGGTATCGGCATCGACACGGTGGGCATCAACGAGCCCGTACGCCCTCGTTCGGCCGCTGAATACCAGATCTTGCGGCTTCACCATCACCACGTGGGATATCGCCAACCGCCGACCACTGCCAAAGATTTGTTCCACTCCGTCCGGCAAGCTTCCACGCGCGTGGCCGTCATCGCCCACCGGCGTCTTCAGAGGAAGTTGACGCAAAAAAGCACCCGGTGCCCCGTCCGTTTCGGCCTCCAGTTCGCTCTCGCCGATGTTCGATATGGTAAAGAGGTACAGCTTATTGCCCAGGGCTTCCGCTGCGCGGTAAACGTGGTCCTGGGTGGGTGGCAGGCGCGGACGGCCGCCGTAGTCGGGAGCGATACTTTCACCCCCGGAGAAGAGGAAGATGAGTTGTTTATTCTCAGCGTTTTGACGCTGCTGCAGGACGGAGAGCAGCGCGCCGTAGAGGTGGGGTTGTCCGGACCTGACCCTAATCGGTCGCAATGCGTCCATTGGCCGGGCCGGATCAATCGGAATCGGCGGTTGAAGCTTATCGGAGAACAGCTGGATCGAATAGGTTCCCCGCGCCTTATTGTGTCGCTCCAGGAAGGTCCGGATCATATCCAATGAGGCCGGAAGCTGGGCCTTCTCGCTGGCGTCCACTAGAAAGAGGACCTCGACACTATCCTGATTCATGTTTAAGGTATCGTAGACAACGGAATCGATAACCTGCACGATGCTGATGTCCTGCGGGATCTGATCACCGATGCGCTCGTTTATGCGCAGGTCACCGGCCTCAAGCTGCTTGATCGGCCCGCAGTCCGGCCCCCTTGCCAATACCTGCAAGGCTACGAATCCGCTCTGCCGATCCGCATTGGCGGAGACCAGCTGAATTTGCGGATCGCAGGGTGTTCCCTGTGCCGACAGAAAACACGGTATAAACAGGGGGAATAGCAGCCTGAATAGCGCAGCGAGAGGTTTCATGGTAGGGTATTAGTCTGGTGTCGACTGAATTTTTCGATATCCGCCCAGGAGAACCAGCCGCGATCGTTCCGCCGGGTATCGCGGTTATTCATGCGCTCACTGGGCATATAGGTGAAAAAGGCCGTATCGAGCTGATCCGTCAAACTGTCGATCTCCATGGCGAAATGGTAGGGCTTCCGAAAATGATTGTACTGTACTTTAAGGTCCGGTTGAGAGAGAAATAGACCGTGACCGGGATGTGTATGAAACCAGCCCACAACGGTCAGGTGAGGGTAATCGTCCTGGGCCTGACTCAGATCACGGGCCAGACTCATGGGATCGATCTCCATTTTGACCAGATTCTGTACCCGGGCGGCGAGGGGGATAAATTGCTCAACCGAAACCCGGTAGCTTTGACCGTTGGCCTCGAGTTGGTACTGTCCCATCAGCATACCGCCGATCTCCGGAATATCTTCGTTACGCTCCCACCGTTCACCCGCTTCGTTTTGGCCCGCGGCTACGATTTTGTCAATATTCCCTTTGCGCAAAAAGCCGTCGAGAGCTCCGATCGCCACCCGGCCAAATAAGACTTCGGATACCCTGGACGCAGACCACAACTCGGCCAGATCGAGGGACAGAAACTGTGCCGGGTGCTCATCCGGGTTAAAGCGTCCATTGAATCGATCACGGACATCGCGCTTTGTCACCCGAAATCCTACCGGCACCGTAGCGGGACGACGGTTTTCCCGTAAGCGGGCACCGTTGACGGTCGATACGATTGCGGGATTGCGGGCGTGGCCCGTAGTTACCGGGTTCGGTGCTGATTCTTCAGTTTGCAGCTTTTCGCGAATCAGGCGGCCCCGCTTCCTTTGTCCGCGCTTTCTGAAGGCGTAATAAATACCCGCCAGTAAGAGTGCGGCAACTACTACCAGGGCAACGCGGTAATCCTTCAGCGGGCGCTTCGGTCGATCGAGTTGCAAGCGGGCTCCCCCGAAATTCCAGGTCACCGAGCGCTGGCTGTCCGTTAACTGCATGCCGTAGGAGCCGGCCGTGCCGATTAACGTCCGGAGGGAGGCCAGATCGGTGTGCCAGACGGTATCGCTCCCGAGTTCGTAATCCGTAATGGGGGCTCCGTTTCGCAGGAACAGCAGCATGTAGGGGGGCCGCCCCCCGTGAAAGGTGAAGGTCGCCGAGTCTGCTGACTGCGCGAATGTGCCCCCAAGCAGATTGTCGAGTGTTACGATGGTGGTACCCCGGTGCTTGGTACTATCGGATAGATGCAGGCGGAAGAGTCCGGTGTCGGATACTTCCACTACGAATCGGTGACCGTACGGCGGATCCATATCGTCAGTAAGTACGCTGTATCGGTGACCACCCGTAACGGAGTCAATTTTTGCCGCGCGTACGTACGGGAGACGCAGTTCGTATACGTTGGTGGCGATCTCTTCAACCTGGGCCCGTAAAGGAATACGACCCAGTGCGTCGTGGACAAGCGCCCGCTGATCGGGCCATTTCTCGATGAATGCTTCGGGAGATAAGCGCCGGTAGTCTACCTGGTAGGGTTGTTCCTTGTGTACGGCTTCGGTTTCCACGACGGCAGGAGAAGCAGGAGACACGCTATCCCTCCCCTCCCGCACCACTGGTGCCGCCGGCGCGGGAGGTTCGACCGTATGCGCGAAGCTTACGATCGTCCGGGTCACTTCCTGTCCGGCGTAAGAGATGGTCACGCTACCGGTTTCCGCTATCCGCTCGCCGATCGGGACCGGGAAATTGGGCGTGCCCCCCTCCCGCATCAGGCTACTGAGGAAGATCGTTTCGCCCGGTATGGTTTCCGGAAGATTTACCCGCACGCTCACCATGTCGGCCACGGTGGAGTCAGGACCGCTTACCTGGTAATTACTCAGCCAAACGCTTACCTGGGTCTTTCCCGGCACATCAGCGGATGCCGCAGCTTTGGGCGGGGGCGCTTCCGGATAGCGAAACCGGGTATCGAAGTGGACGGTGTAGAAGGCCGCCTCCTCAGTAGGCTGGACGCGGTAGTCAAATCGATCGGTCCGCTGTGCCAACAGGGAGGGCACGCCGAGGAAAAGGAGGCTCAGGCAACAGAGCAGCGGCCAGCGGAAAACCGGTATGTGATTCATGCAACTCATGCCTCATCGAATATGGTTCGTTGCCGGCTACCGCCCCGCCGGATGATGTAGAGGAGCAGGAGGGCTATGCCGCCGAGAGCCAATACCGTCAGCACCGGGAGGACCCAGGCCGGGGTGGGCTTATCCGGGATGACGATCGTGCGACCGGAAACCGCGACGGGGCTATCCGAACCGGTACTGAAGGCCTCTGCCCGCCACGAACCCGTGAGACCGGCTGCCTGTAGACTGTCGCGGGTCAGAACGATCTCGTCCTCACGGATGCTCTTACGCGACCAGGACCGATCGGAACCATCGGTGGCGACCAACTGAAGTCCGTACGGCTTTTTACCCCCCCGAAAACGAATTCGGTATACCCCATTCAGGGTGTCGCTGTTCATCTCCGCGCTCATCAAATTGTCGAGAGGTATGGTCACCGATTTCTGTGGGCACCGCTTGTCCACCACTTCGAGCACCATCGGTTCGCTGCGCAAAACCGCGATGTCCAGGAGGTGCCGATTGTACAGAGACGAGTCTTCAATCGCCAACCGACCCGAAAACACGTCGTAATACGCCGGTGCCAGAAAATTGACCAATTGGATCCGTTCCCTGTCGCCGTAACGGTCCAGCACCCGGTAAGCGGCGGGGGTCCAGCATACGAGGCTGTCACGAAGCGGCAAAATCCGCTCGGGGTGCAGCTCTCCGTACTGCTCGATGACCCGACGGGCTTCCGCGGTATCACGGTGCTGGAGCGCCAGACTTATTTCCCGGATACCCGGAGAGAGGTTGGCTGTCGACCCCGGGGGTGAGTCCGGCTTCGGTTTCGGATCCGGCTTGACGACCAGGGTGGCCAGATGTCGTTTGCTCATGGCCACGTTGTCGTCAATTGCCATGATGCCCTTACCTACGTGATTTTGGTATAGGGCCACGAACTCTTCCACCCCGGCTGTTCCCCGGTCGCCATAAATGAGTTTCTTGACGTCGTTGCTAACCCGTTCCGTGAGCAATCGTTCCCCCCTGGCCACCAGGTCAGGGTCGGCATCCGGGTTATTTACGAACGCGATCAGGCTACCGGTATTAGCGGTAATAGCATTCCAGTCAAATTCCGGTTTGCTGCCCAGTCCGCGGACCGTAATGCGGGGAACCGCGATGCGATTCTTCGTCGTGGTGGACAGGTACCAGTCCGACGATACATGCCAGTTCTCCTCCTGCGTATCTAAAAAAGTAAAGGGGAGGAAGTAATTCGAGGTGCCCTCCCGCGTCGCTTCAAAGGTCAGGCGATGTACGGGGCTATCGCCATCCAGTACAACATCGCGGGGGCCTACCGCTTTCCAGAAAACGGGCTGATGCTGTGCGAATGCCCGCGAGCTGATGCCCACCCGCATACGCTCGTCCCATTTATCGTTTCTGGCCTCCATGTGAAGATCGATACGGATACGCGCCCGCTCGACACCCCGAAAGTCGTAGGTATTGTCTTCGATGCGGTCCGCGTCCAGTACGTAGACATCGTAGATCAGCTCCCCCCTGCGCGAATTGCCGTCCATGACGTCGACCCGCGCGTTTTTCACGATGGCAAATTGTTGGGCCGTTATAACTCCGCCTCCGGAGATGGTAAGCAGGGTGACCAGCAAGACCGTCCACAGTAATCGTGTCCGCCCCGAAAGGCTCCCGTAGCCGCTCATGACTTATCCTGCTTAGCATGGCTGCCACCGATGCGAATGGTGCGACGGGGGGGATCGGGTACCTGGCTACGCTTTCCAATCCGAATCTGGTGGACGGGTTTTTCTTCCTTTTCCTGCTCTTCTTCGGACGACGTAGTTGCAGCGGCGGGCGCTTCTGCCGTACGCACGATCGGGCGGATCAGGAGCTGGTCATCCGTAAAAATGCCCTCCTTGCGATTTACAATGTTCCGCGGTTCGCCGTAGGCCTTCACCCACTCCGCCACTTTGGGATCTTCCGGGTAGGGCGGCACGAAATCCGCCAGATAGTTTTTGTACTGCAGGATCTCCCCCACCCGCAACACCAACTGGCGGAGGCTATAGTCGATGCCGTAGCTATTCACGTTGCCACAGATCTTCCCTTTGAATCGGCCGACCGACTGGATGTTGGGATGCCAGACATCGGTACGCATGAATATGGAGGCCGGCACCAGGGGATACCGGGTAGGAATGGTGAGTTCCATCACGTGCCGGTCTCCGTATATAGGCTGGGCATCATCATCGATCCCGGTGATGGTACGCAGGTGGTAGGTAACGTGATACACCGTCGGGATCTCGAGCGAGCCAACGGTGGATTGTACTTCCCATTCGATGACGTCACTGTTCTCCTGTAGGTCCCACAGGTCCATATGTTCCTTGGCATAAAGCAGCCAATTCCGTTTGGTCTTGAAAATGGGATGGTCGAAGTCGTAAGTGGGGCGCGGCATGGCTTTCGGGTTTAGCGGTCAGTACGGCTACCGGCCACCAGGTCGGGAACCAGGAGAATGGTTTCGCCATCGTGTATTCCGAGGTCGTGGAGGGTTTTGTGGTCTTCGATGCGCACGTTACCCGTCTTCGAGATTAGCTCGTAGAAAAGCGGTTCGCCCTGTTGTGTCTGTCGGGGAGCGACATTCTCGCTCAGCAATCCTTCCAGTATCTCCTGACCGGTTGAAAAGCGCGGTAGTTCGACATCGAGCTGTTCGCCACCGGGCATCACGCGTACGACAATGTTGAGGAAGTCTGACATAATTGGGTATTATAGATTTTGGATGGGTACGCCGGTGTCTTGATCCTCCACCGACGCAGCCGTTTTCGTTGCGAAATAGGTTCCGCGGTCGCCGCCCAGCGATACGAAATACATATCGTCATTTGCCTCCACCTGCAGGATCTGCCAGGGCGGGATGCCCACTTCCAGCAGACTGGCATCGGGCCGGGGAAAGCTTTCGTCCAGGGTACTAACCGTCATTTCGGGTGGTATACGCACCGTTTCCCCGGCTGAGAATTGATGGTTACGGTACGTCTGTTCGTCAATCCGGAAGCGAGGTAGCAATACCGGAGTCGCTATCCGGCTATCCTCGCTGTAAAGTTCCAGCACGATGTCGTACTCCAGGTGAACCCGGGGTCTTTCGACACCCAACAGGCGGCGCAACCCGGCCAGGAGTTCGCTGACCGACAGCTGCGCGGAAAGCTCATCGGCTTCCATGATGTTCTCCCAGGTGGAGTGGCTGAGGCAGTTCGCCTTCAGCGGTTTGGCGGGGTAGAATTTACTTTCGTTGCTCTGACCGTCGTAGAAGTAGCGCTGCCGGCTCAGCAACTGAGTATGGTTGCCGTAGATGACCTTGAAAGCCTCCTGCACCTGCATCGCCCCGATAATCGAGGAGGAAATAGGCGTCGTCGGTAACCGACCCTGGTTGGCATTCCGTTTGGCCACGTCGTTGCATCCCAGCCGGTACCGGATGATCTGCCACTCCTGGGGCCGCAGACCGCATTCGTAGCAGGATACGCCGGGCTGAAAAACGTCCAGCGATCCGGCCAGATTCAGAATCCCGCCGTTGATCCAGGTTTTATTCAGCCGGTAGGCATAGCGATTGAGGTGGAGACGAGCCACGCGGTTGTCGAGACAGCCGATAAAGACGTCCATGGTGTGCAAAAAGCCCAGGCCGAGGTCGTAGATGATGTCTCCGTCAAACCACCCGACCTCGCAGTTCGGGTTGATTTCCCGCACGCGCTCGGCGGCGACTTCCGCCTTTATACGGCCGACATCGCCGGGCCGAAACAAGACCGACCGACTGAGATTGCCATATTCGATGGCGTCAAAGTCGACGATATAAATGTGGCCTACGTTGAGCAGAGCCAGGTTCTTGAGCACTTCGTTTCCCAGGGCTCCCGCGCCTACCACCAATACCCGGGCAGCGGCCACCTTGTCGGCGTCCCACCAAGACAGGAGTCGGTAAACTTCATCCCATTGTTCTTTCCCTGGTGACATTATTGTGTTGTTCTGGCAAGTAGCCCACCGTTTATAGCGCAATCAGGTCCGCGAACCTTATTTCCTTTGGCGAGGTGGATACTCCTTTATACCGTCGCAGATGATTTGTTACCTCAGGCGCTAAAAATTTATCTCCTGGTAGTCCAGGCTATCCAGGATATCGAGCAGCGAATCCCGTCGTTCGACAAAGTGGCCGCTTACTCCCGCACCGGGAGCAGTCACACCTTCGTCGCGGTACTGTAAGAAATCCTTTTCCACCCCCCGATCCCGGAAGCGCAGACAGACGTGGGGGCCGGTCGACAGCCCCGTGGACCCCACAAATCCGATGACGCTTCCCTGTTCCACCCGCGAGCCGATCTCCGTGTCGGGTCCGAAACTGTTCATGTGCAAGTACATGGTGCTGAAGCGCCCGTCGTGGGAGACTTCGATGTATTTCCCGTTGAAGGGATCCTCCGCCCGCCGCGTGACCCGGCCGGCAGCCAGGGCGATGATGGGAGACCCTTCGGGCGCGGCGAAGTCCGTACCGCCGTGGGGTCTGATCTCTCCGGTCACGGGGTGCCGGCGTTGGGGGTTGAAGCGCGAGGAAACGATACCGAACTTCACGGGAGCACGGAGAAATTGACGGCGCAGGCTGCTGCCGTAGTAGTCGACGTACGCCGGTGCATCCACCGAGCCGACCCCAAACACCCGGTAAGCTTGTCCCGGGGTTTCAATCTCCACCGCTTTCAGCGCCTTGACGCCAATCGGCCTTCCGTCACGGCGTTCCTCATCATAGATCAGTTTGTACCGGTCGCCGGGGCGCAGGTGGAAAAGATCTACGGTCCACTTGAGTGCTTCCTCAACGACCGGCAACAGGGTGTGATGGAGCCGATCGCTCTCCAGGATAGATACCCAGAAGTCTTCCGTGATGATCCCGGCGTACCGTACCTCATGCACGGTCACTTCGCGTGGTATAGCCGTCACGTGCGCGTAGGGCTGGAAGCGCAGACTGAGCAAGGTGGTATCGTCCCGCTCGAAGGTCAGTACGCGGGCCGGGCTGGCCGGCTCACTGCCGTACTCCACCCGGTAAAGGGTGCCGGAACGAACCATGAGATCGGGGGGAACGGCAGGATGAGCCAGTATAGCGGTGGTAACCTCCGTTTCTACACGAAACTTGGCGAGCAGATCCGACAGTGTTACGTCCTGCCGGATGACCCCGTCGGACGTTGCGGCCCGGGACGGACTTTTTACCTGCGCTCCGCCGCCCTGCTCCGCTTTGCTTTCGACCTCCGGTTGTTGCTCCTCATGGCTCGCCGCGCGCACCAACAACCATACGGCGACGCTTATCCCAACGGCCAGAAGGACGAGGACCGTCAAACGCCTACCGGACCTAGTCCGTAGCGGCGCGGCGTCGGGGCCGTTGATGCTGATCTTGCGACGGCTGCTCACGGGATGCTATTTTAATCCCCAACCACCATCCGTATCTCCGCCGTGGTTATCCTGTGATGAATCGCGCGTAGCGTTGCGGGTCGTGATCCGTAGGGAACTGCCGGCCGGCCGAACCGTGGGACGGATAGGTTGCGCCGGGTGCCCCGTATCCATTCGGCCGTAGCTGCGGTTGTTGATTATGGTGGGGGTGGCAATCTCGTGATAATCGAGCTGCCGGATCTGGGAGAAAAGCCGGGAAACAAATCCCATAAAATTATTGACCTGGGTGACCAGGTGATGGATATCGGAGTGGTGGTAATCGCAGTCGCACAGGTCGTTGCAGAAGCGCATCAAATCGGTGGCCGCTACTCCGTCGATAAAGTGGGCCAGGTAGTTCAGCATGTTTTCCTGGTTACCGGCCAGGCGCACCTCGTTCCTGATCGTCCGTGCCAGCGCCATGAACCAGTTGAACAGCAGGATGGGCTCCCCCTGGGGCAATAGCAACCGGTAGGCGTCGAAATGCTCGTTGATGTAGCGGATGCAGGCGTGTGACAAACTGAGCAGATCGGCGGACAACTGGTTGCCCTGATTGTTGCGGTGCTTATCCTTGATCTTGCGAATGATCTCGAAGTGGTCCCCCTCCGTGGCCAAAAGTTGCTCCTTCCACTGGTGGTGGTGATGCAGCAGCTGTTCGCTGACGTCAACACGGACGACCGGGGGGATAAACTCACGGTCGCGTTCGATGCCCTGATAGGTCTTGATGATCCGCGCCAGTGGCAGGCCGTGGGTCATACTATCGGCCCGCGCCAGATCGATGGCGGGCACGATCTCCAGGTGCACCTTCGTACAGGCGAAGGGTTGGCGCAGCGGTATCTCCTCCGGGTTCGGGCTACCGATACCGGTCCGTTCGCCGGGTTGGATACGAAGTACTACGTGCCAGGTATCCGCCTCGGAGAAATCGCGGCCGTACATGAGGTCCGACATCCGCCGCTGGAGTTCGGCGTTGTTTTCGGGTCCGACAACGAGCAGGTATCCAGCGCGGGTGATAGCCTGGCAGCGACGCACTTCTACCCGTTCCGGGGTGACGACCAGGTCCAGACCGCCGTAATTCGCCGATGACGGCAGCAAACCGTATCGGTAATCCTTAAGCGTCGCCGACTGGGTCAGGGCGATCTGCTCGTTCAGGTTAGCCTCCTGTTGTTGAAAGTGGGATTTGTTGATCTTCATGCCGTCCACCCAATTGACCGGCCAGTATTCTCGCGTCTTCATAGTCTACGTTTTGTTTTCCCAGACCCGTACCCGCTCGGCGAGGATTCGCTCGCCGTCCTTGAGATCGGTGGTCCGCAGCGGCTCCTCCATGGGTAAATAATCGCGGTAGCTCCCCCACCAGCTACGGGCCGAGCGATACAGCAGCCAGCCATAAAGGAAGTCGGACTTATTTTCGAAAGCAATGGCGATCTGCTTGGCAGAGCGGCGCTGTACGTTGTGCTGATAAAGCAAATGATGAAATGCCTGGCCGAGGGATGTTCGCCGGGGTATACTGAGGTCGTAGGAGACCGTATCCGAATCACCCTCCCGTACCGGTACCTCAAAGAAAATGCGGAGGGCGTCGGCGGAAGGCTCGATAACCGGTGCGTCGCGGTGGACGGGCAGCATCCAGGGTTCCCGGTACTTGATCACGATAGGTATGGCGTTCCATCGCCGGTACGCCTGCAGTACGGCGGGGGGGACCAATAAGGCCAGGGAAGCCGCGGCGGCGTAGGCAAGCGGGACACCGTCAGCCATGCCCGCCGGGTCGCCGGGAAAGACCAGCCGTTTGGCCAGCAGGGCGGACAGGAGAACGAGGGTGGCCAGAGCCCACAGGGCCGAAGCCTGGGGTAACTCCCACCGCCAGATCGCGCGGGCGTCGAGTTCCGATAAACGCTGTTTGTGCCAGTACCACCAGGCAAAAAGCGCGAAGGCAAGGAAAAGCAAGGCTTGCAGCCCGACCAGACCGATGTAGTTTCCCGGTTGCCGGTACAATAAGCCGATGAGCGCGAACAGGGTGGCCGTGGCCACGGTACGTGCCGCCAGTCCGACCAGTTTACCGGTGAAGATCTTTTTATCTCCGCGGGTCGCGTACATCCACACCATGCTCAGAAGCAGCATTACGACCAGGGTGATGATGATGCCGTCGTAGGTCATGCGGAGGGAATTAAGGTGGCCGTGAGCCCCAGACGCGAGGCCGGTACCCGATCTCCGGCCAGATGGAAGGACTCCGCGGCGGATTCGAGGGTGATTTGCACGCGGACATCGACCTCGTAAGGCACCAGACACTCGCGGAGTAAGTCCAGCATGGCCGTACCCGGGCCGGCGGGCAGAAATTCCTCGCTCCGCTGCCGGTTCAGCGGCCCCACGGTTATTACCAGACTCGGAAGTTCTTCCTCCGGCCGGCCCTCCAGCGTCAGGTCCAGGCCCAGCGTAGTTCCCATAGGTGCCTGATTACCCGATTCGGGCGAACTGGATAACCGGCGGTATGCCAATTTTACGGGCGCCAGTAATAGACTGCGATAGCAGGGTTCCATCAGCTCCAGATCGCCACTGATCCGGTGTGCCAGCGGCAGGACATAGGCCAGCAACGGCAAGCGCTCGGGATGGACGGCCGCACAGCCCGGCCAGAGCTTTAACAGCAGGTTGCGGTAAAGGGGACTGGTGAAGGCGTCCGTGAGTTTGCGTTCCTGCAGAGCCACCTGGATGGCGGTGGCGTTGAGGACGTGCTCGAAGGGAAAAAAGAAGGCGCGCGCCGCTTCTTCCCTGGCCCGGGCGGCTTCGCTTTCGGCCAGGCGGCTGGTCAGTTTCTGCGTCGGGCCGTACGGTTCGGGCCGGTGGAAGAGGTGGTAGGGCAGCTGGTCATAGAGTCCCTCACGGTGCGTTTGGACATCCAGTACGTCGCCGGACGGTGTCTCCCTCACCCTGGAAGCGGCGATGTCCTGGCGGTAATTCCGGGCAAACGTACTCGCTGCCCGGATACTCATTTCTTCCGATGTAAGCACGTCCGCGTCGACCAGTTCGGCCAGCAAAATTTCCATCCGGGCGGGGTGGCGACTCAGGACATCTTCCAGTTCGTTCAGTTGGGCCGCCTTCATACCACGACGTTTTCGGCGGCGACCACGCGAATGGGCAGTACACCGGTGCTCTTTCGATTAAGTTGCCGTTCAAGCGCCGAGAGGCGTGAACCGATATCGGCCCCTTCGGTCTCACCGACGCCAACGCTGACTTCGAGGATTCGCTCCATACCGTGCTGACCTCCGTGACCCTGGGCGTAGGCTTTGCGAATGCGGATGCCGCCGGTCAGCAGCCTTCCCAGGTCGGCTTCGCAGAAGGCACGGATATCCTCCCGGGTCACGACACGACCGCGGGAAACGATGGCCTTTTTATAGGCATACTTCCGTTCCTGGTAGGAAAGTGGTGCCCGGCCGCCCGAAGTGGAGGTGACCAGGTGCAGGCTCTTGCGGTCGATTCCGGCGAAGCGTACAAGCTCCAGGGATTCGCCAGCGAGGATGTCGTTTGCCGCTTCAGCCTGTGTACTCAGGTACGCAACATCGACGAAGCGATCTTCGCTCAGGGGGCTGACGACTACAAAGGCCCGACTGCCCGTGCCTTCGGGTTCGAGTTGGAGTTGTTGCTCCAGATCCTTCAGGTGCTGATTGAGCGCGGTAATCTTGCTCTGCAAGGCGTCCTTTCCGTAAGCACTGAAGGCGGCGCTTTCTTCGCGCAGGAGATCGAGCAGCTGGTAGAGCATTCGTCCGGCGTCGCGGTGTTCGAATTTGCCCACATCGCGCCGACGGACGCTGTACTGACCGGCCTGGTACCGGCGAATATTGGTCAAAGGGACCTCGTCGTAGGCCATGCCCCGGCGACTTCTGACCGCTAAAATATCGAAATAGTGGTGCTCGGTGTCCAGGGGGATGATGTTGACCTGGTCCCGCAGCCGTCCGGCCACCGTGTGGGGCCGGAGGTTCGCTACCGGCACGGGGTTGAGCACGCAGGTGGTGGCCTGTAACTCCCGGCCGCTCATCTGGGTGGGAAATACAACCTTGATCCATACCAGCTTGTGATCCAGTACCACGAGTTTCTCCGGCGGATAGAGCGCTTCAAATTCCGGCGGATAAAAGGCCGTAAGTAATGCAAGCTCCGGCTCGGCCTGCGGTGCGGCAAAACATTCGATGGTCACCAGATGGTCGGCGTAAAAGCTACTGACCTCCGCCACTTCACGGGGGTAGCGACGATACTCGCTTTCCAGAAACGCATCGGCCGTGTCTCCGCCATTGCGCGAGCGAAGTATATCGCTTTCACTGGCTACCCGGAGCGGGTGACCGGCACAACTCCACTCGGCCTGCCGTAGCCACTCCAGGTTCTCGTCCAGGCGCAGGGCGTTCATCCAATTAAAATAAAAGCGCAGGTTGGATAGCGAGGACACGCTGCGATTCAGCTCCAGACCGATATACAGGGTACTACCTCGTTCCGCCAGCCCGCCTTTTCCAGTGGCTAATTTTTCCCGCCCCTGCTTTTCGCCGATGGCCCACAGCGTCGAGCCGCCCGCTTCGAGGCAGGCAATCCGTCCGTTGACCACCGGTGTCGGGGCCAGTGGCCGAAAGTAAATTTCTCCCTTCTGTCCTTTGCGGTCTATTGAGGCATACAGCTGAAGATCCGGGGTAACGGTTTCGGTTCCGTTCAGCGCCCGTACAAAGGCAACGGCGTGCGCCGGTCGCGGCCCCGTACTCACCTCGGGGGCGAGTTGCTCGAGCATCCGCTCCATGATGCGGGTTTCCGACTCCGCAAGCATGCGCTCCAGCCGGGCTACTTCCCCACTGCACGCGTCCACGAGCAGGCGGACGAGCGGATCGAAGGCCTGCAGGTCCATCTCCGACTCCTGGTAACCCCAGTGGCGGGCGGCGGCGCGCAGGATCCGGTTCCTGATTTGTTCCTGTCCGTCCATCATCGATCGTTTGTGTGCTCGATGGCCACCGGGCTGAAGTAAAGCTGGAAGGGGGGCGGGGCGAAGTCGGTGTTGGTCTGTAACAACCGACCCGTGACCTGCATTTCGATGCGCTTTTTGAGGGAGAGCATCCGCCGGCCCCGGTAGGACGGAAGCGGACTATTGAAAACACGGAAGTTGACCTTCAGGGTAGTCGGATCCAGGCGGGGTTCCCGCTCGGTGATCATCGTGCGGATGCTTTCTTCCAATTGATGGCGGCGGTTTTCCAGCTTGGCTCCCGATTCAAAGTCGTATTCCCAGAAAGCGCAGCCGAAGGCGGGATCGGCGCGGAGGCTGCCGAAGTGGGAGATCAGCATCAGCAGAATATACTGCCTGACCGACTCGTGTAGATCGACGGTCGGTGCGCGACCGCCGGGGCGCATCAGCTCGGTAAAATCGGTGGGGAGGGCGTAGTTTTTCATGGGTGGGCTCAGTTCAGTTTGACCATGGGAGCGGAGACGGTCACCATCGCGTCCCCCTTCAGAGTGGTGTTGGCACTGCTGAATTCGGCGGTTGCCCCCCCGGAAGCGGTCACCCCTACCTGGGCGGATAGGTTCACGTTCTGACCGCTGATATCTACGTTCGTAGCCGCGTCGATAGTGAGGGCCTTGCCGGCCGTTACCGACATGCCCTGTCCGGAGCTAAAGTCGGCTGCCTTCCCTGCGGAAACGGCAATATTTTCTTCGGCGGTAATGGTAATGTTCTTGGCGGTAAGGTTCAGGTCGCCCGCGGTCATGATCTCGATGGACGTGTCTCCTTCAAGACTCAGGCGAATTACGTTGACACCGTTTTCAATCGTGATGCTTTCTTCTCCGTCGGCGTCGGAGAGGATAACCTGATTGCCGCTGCGGGTACGGATGATCTTGGAGTTATTGTTGGGATCGGCGGCATTGGGGGGCTTGACATTACCGTGGTAGAGGCTGCCGAGGACGACCGGCCGGTCGGGGTTGTTGTATTCGAAGCCGATCATGACCTGATCGCCGACCTCCGGAACAAAGTAGGCCCCGTGACCTCCCCCGGCCCCGGCGGCGGCTACCCGTAGCCAGGGGGTTTGCTCGCCCGATTCCTTTTGCCAGGCGAAACTGACCCGCACCCGTCCCAATTCCTCGGGATCCTGATTGTCGACGACCTCGGCGGGTTGCGTTTCCGCCGGCGGGGGGGCGATGTGGTGGTCGCTGATGGGGGGCACTTCCAGTTTGGCGGGTATGCCCTGAAAGGTATTGTGGTAGTTCCCCATCCCGTCGCAGTGGTGGGTGATGCGCAACAGCCGGAAGCTGCCGTAGTCATCGGCACTGTCGGAACCATTTCCATTCAGGCTGCCGGGTACCGTCCGCACGTTGACGACCTGCCCAACCCGCAGATCGAGTCGGGAACTTTCGGCAAAGAGATTGATGAGGTTGGCCGACTGGCCGCCCCGCCGGCGCTCGGCGTAGTGTTCGAGCTGAACCTTGTCCGGTGCGACAAAGGGTTCGGCGAAGACCGGCGCGTGCTGGAACAGGCCAACGGAGGTATCGAAGACCAGCTGTCCGAAGTCGTCCAGTTCGCGGACCTTGGCACGCTCGGCCGAAACATCGAAGTGCTGGTCGCCCACGTAATCGTAGCCGAGCAATTTAAAATTGGCCGGCACGACGTCGGCCGTAACTTCCATACCGCTGAGGTCTTTGCCGAACAGGAGTTCGGCTTCCTCCCCCTCCGCGGGGGCGCCGAAGCGGGCGGTTTCGCCGTCGTAGTAAAACCACTCCCCGTGGGTGGCGGTGAGCCGACGCAGGAATCGGTAGGCCGTCTCGCGGTACTGGGTCACATAAGGTAACGGATCACCGTACCGCACGTCTACCTTCGTGGCCAGGTCGGGAAAGTCACCGGCCACGGTTTGAATGACGTCCGACAGCGACTGCTCGGCAAAGGATCGGTTGTGCGGTCCGTCGTCCAGCAGGCGGGTTGGGCTAAACCCTTGCAGCACGAGCTGAATGACCGAGCTGGCTTGTTTGCTAAGCTTGACATTCGTAATGATGCCGTTAAAGGTGAGCTGCCCGCTACCGGCGCGAATACCGGCGCGTAACTGGATCGTGATCGATTTGCCGACGTAGGTTTTTCCGAGTGCCATGAGGGCGCCGGAGCGTTCCCGGTACGGACACACGATGGAAAACGAATGATGATCGTTCCAGGGCTGGTCGAGGGTCAATACCGAGATCGGCCCCAGGGGGGTTCCGTCGATTACGATGTCCGGTACGGCCTTGCCCGCCACGAGAGAATAATTTGGTGATGAAGAATGGAAGGAAACCGGAGGCCGGTTATGAGTGCCGGGCCTCCGGTGACGTGTTTAGCTGACCCAGGTTTTTTTGAGTTCGCTCTCCTGCATCTTCATCGTCTCGGCCGAGACGGTAAAGTGCTCGACCATCGGCTGGTCGACCTCCCCGTTCAGGACGTTGAAGGTCTCGCCGTGCTCGACGATGTAAGCATTCTCGAAGGAAAGTACCTTGGCCGGCGTGGGATCGTTGCGCTTATAGAACTCGATCTCGCCGTTCTTCTGGGCGAAGGCATTGATCATCCAGTCGAATAAAGTGATATCGGAGGATGACTTGATGGTGAGACTAATCTTACCGCCGTGCACGCCGGTGGCCGGCATGCCGGACTTATCGGTCTCGCGGTCCATCTGGTAGCTGCACTGCAGCACTTCAACCGGATCACCGCCGTCTAATTTAAGCTTGGCTTCGAACATAGTGTAATGAATTAAAGGGTGAATTGAATCGGCCGTCCCCTACCCTCCCGGGGCGGGACCAAACCGGTTATAGTCTTGCGGGCCTAGGCCACGTTGCTGTCCCAGTTGGGCGGGGAGTTCGGGTCGTCGCCGCTCTTGCCCTCCAGGTTGATCACGAAATTGCGGGCGGGGAAGAAGGGGGTGGCGTGGACCTTGACCCACACCCGGTCCTTCTGATTCGGGTCGCGCTTGATCTCCACCTTGCCGTACTTCTCCAGGATGCCGTTCTTCTGGCAGTTGAAGAAGAACTTAGCCACTTCGCGGTGGATGTTCATCTCCGCGTTGGTGCTGATGTTGACGAACAGCATCCGGTTGAGGTAATCCATCAGGCTCTTCGTCAGCCAGTCGAAGGTGCGTACCACGGAGTAGGTCTGCATGCCCAGGTTGTCGCCGTTGAAGAGGGTGCGCTGGCTGAAGGCCTGGACCTGCCCGTACTCGTAGGCCATGGGCACGAGGCCCATTTCGCCCAGGTCGGACAGTTCATTGGCGCGGGTCACGAAGCGCGTGCCTTCCACCCCGCGCAGAACGCCGAACTTCTTGCCGGCGGATACCTGCGCAATGTTATTAGCGTACATCCGTCCGGCCAGGGCCGTGGAGGGGGGAATGTAGAGCGGGTCGGATTCCCCAACGTCCGCGTTGGCCGGTCGCCCGACCAGCCAGTTGCAGGTCATCATCACGTTGCCCTTATGCTCGTCGGCACCGGTGTACTTACCCGCTTCCCAGAGCTTCATCACCTGGTCGGGATTAGCCAGGTCGCGGAAATCCGTCAGCAGCATGGCTTTCGCTTCCTGCGCCGTCCGCGCCCACTCGTCGATCACGGCCTTGGAGCCGAGGAAGCCGGGGACGCACACCAGCCCGTAGCTGTTCATCAAGTCCAGGCGGTCGAACTTTTCCTGCAGCTCGTTGCCGATCGCCTTTAGGAAGATCGGGTTATCCAGGTCGTTCAACTTCTCCAGGGGAGCATTGACGATGGTTACGTTTTTAACCGGCTTATCGCCGGCGGCATTGCGGTAAAAGTTGGCTACCGAACGGTAATTCGTTTCCAGCTTCGCGATCCGGTCGAGCGTCTTTTTCAGATTCTGCTTGAGCAGCGCGTCGGCCTCCTCGTGGCGGGCGTTACTTTGCTCGATCATCTCACCGACGTTCTCGACTTCGGTAAGGAGAGCGATCCAATCGGCCAGGCGCTGGCGGAGTTGCTTGCGCTCCCGTTTGTTGCTTTCCTCCTCGAGGAAAATATCTTTCAGTATGGAATCCGGCTCCATATTCTCCGCGCCGTCGACGCTGCCGGCGACGAGATCGAAGCCCCCAAATTCTTCCAGCGATTCGACCGCGTGGCTCACCGCCTCGGCGGGTACCGCATCGGTTCGCGTGGCCGTCTTTTCGGCCGGGGCGCCGGTTGCCGCGCCCTGTAATTCTTCCTGTGCCATGGTGCTTGTATTGTGCTTTCGTGTTTAGTGCTTCGGTTTAGGCCTCGTCTTCGAGTTCCTGCAGCATGGAGCGCAGTACGGTGAGGTAGGCTTCCTTCTTGTCGGGGTCGCTCAGCACCCGCTGTAGGACCTTGTTATTCTGCAGGCGGGTGGCGAAGGTGGAATAGTTGGCCCGCTGCTGGCTAATCTTGCCTAGGAACTCGCTCTGGCGGAGCAGGGCCTTATCGCCAAAATCGCCGAGGTTGGTGAAGTGAAGTTCTTCGTTGATGGACGCCCCTTCCGCATCGCTGAATTCCATCTTCACATTGGGCTGGAAGTGCTCGAAGACATCCTCGATCGTTTCCAGCTCGTAGGTCATCTCGGGCCGGGTGGCGGGCTTATCGGTCAGGTCGGCGGTGAGGATGGTCCGGTTCTTCGGAATGTCGGCCATCGCCTCGTTGGCGGCGTCGACGGTTTCGTAGATGAAGCCGTTCTTGCGTAAGTCTTGATTGGAGGTGAAGTCTGCCATGAAATTGGATTATTGAATGTTGAATCGGGCCTCTCCGGCTTCGTCCAGGTCGATGAGCAACTGCTGCCCGTCGGCGAGTTCGCCGGAGATGATAAGCCGGGAGATCGGCTTTTGTAGGTCGTTCAAAATGACGCGGCGTAGCGGCCGGGCGCCGAAGCGTGGCGAGAAGCCCAGCATGGCGTAGTGCCGTTCCGCTTCCGGCGTCATTTGTAGGTCTATTCCTTTGAGCCGCAAACTGTTACCAAGTTTGCGCGCCTGGATCCGAAAAATTTTCACAATGTTGTTTTCCGTGATCGGTCCGAAGGGAATGATCTCCGTCAGCCGGCCCAGGAACTCGTCCTTGAAGTGCCGGCTCATGTGCTCCGTCAGCTGGGCCGACGTCGGGATCTCGCCCCGCTGGAAGCTGTCCACGATGTATTCGTGCCCGATGTTGGAGGTGAACAGGATGATGGCGTTGGTAAAGTCGCCCACCTTCCCCTGCTTATCGGTCAGTTTGCCGTCGTCCAGTACCTGCAGGAAGACCTTGAAGACTTCCGGGTGGGCCTTTTCGATCTCGTCGAAGAGCACCACCGAATACGGTTGCCGGCGGATGCGGTTCACCAGGATACCGCCCTCCTCGTAGCCGACGTAGCCCGGAGGCGCGCCGGTAAGGGTATCCGCCGCGTGCTGCTGGGTGTATTCCGACATATCGAAGCGGATCAGGGCTGACTCGTCGTTGAAGAGAAAGTCGGCCAGCGCTTTGGCCAGTTCCGTCTTTCCCGTACCGGTCGGGCCCAGGAAGAAAAAGCTTCCCACCGGGCGACCGGCGTCGGCGATGCCCGCGCGGCTCACCTTGACGGCGCTGACCACAGATTGAATCGCCTGATCCTGGCCGACCACCCGCTCGCCCAGCCGTTGGGCCATGGTGTCGAGTTTTTGTTTTTCGTCCGACTGAATCTTACCGATCGGGATGCCCTTGGCGTAGGCGACCAGGGCGGCCACGTCTTCGCTGAGGATGCTGTCTTTCTCGGATTCGGCGTGCTCGTCCAGCGAGTCCAATAATCGGTGGAGGTAGGCAATCAGGTCTTCCGACCGCTCCATTCCATCTACTTCCAGCAGGTCGGGGACCTTGCCCAGCAGGATCGGCGACACCGCGTCGCGTAATTCGCTCTCGAACCACTTGAGCTCCCCCAGATAGAGATCGGGATCCTGCTCCGATCCGGTGTCGGTCAGTTCGGCGAGACGTTGGCGGTAGCGGGCTACCTCGTCGCCGCTGGTTTCGACCATCATCCGCACGGCCGCGGCGGTGCGGTCGATGAGGTCGATGGCGGCGTCGGGCAGTTGCCGGTCCTTCAGGTAGCGGGTGGCGAGGTGGACGGCCTCCCGCAGCGCGCCGGGGGTTAGGGTGAGCTGGTGGTGCTCCCCGTAAGCGGGGGCCAGGGCCTGCAGCATACGGACGGCCTTTTCCTCGTCGGGTTCCTCAACCTCGATGGTATCGAAGCGCCGTTTGAAGGCATCGTCCTTTTCGATATACTTCCGGTACTCGGCGTGGGTAGTGGCCCCGATCACGGTCAGTTCGCCGCGGGCCAGTTCCGGCTTCAGCAGGTTGGCCGCGCCCCCCGCCCCACCCTGGGGGTCGAGCAGGATGTGAATCTCGTCGATGAAGAGGATTGTGCCCGGTCGGGCCTTGATCTCGGCGAGGATAGACTTGAGCCGTTCCTCGATCTCGCCCTTGTAGGCCGCGCCGGCTATGAGGGAACCCGTGTCCAGCTCCCAGAGGGTAGCCTCCCGCAGGCGCTCCGGAACTTCGCCGGCTACGATCAGCCGGGCGAAGCCTTCGACCAGGGCGGTTTTACCTACTCCGGGCTCCCCGACGATGATGGCGTTCGGCTTGGTGCGCCGGCCCAGGATCTCGGCGATCTTACGGATCTCCCGGTTGCGGCCGATGATGGGATCGATCTTGCCCGCCCGGGCGGCGGCGGTCTTCTCGATGCAGAACCGCTCCAACTGCTTCCCTTTGCCGGCGGCGGCCGTACCGTTCCCGGAAGCGGCACCGTTTTTGGGCGACTTCTCTACGGGCTGGTTGGCTACCTCGGCCACGTAGTTGGCCAGCAGCTGCTGTTCGGTGAGGGGGAAAGACTTCAGTTCCTCGGCGGTGAAGCCGACGCCGGGTTTGCACAGCGCGGCGAGTACGCAGGCGCTGTCGACGCGGTCGAGGGATAACTTGAGGCGGACGATATCGGCCGTGCTCAGTACCCGCTCGACGGCATCATCCGGAGCAGGTTCGGTGGCCGGGCGGGCGCTCTTCGGATACCGACGCAGGCGTACCTCCGCCCATTCCCGCATGCGGTTGAGATCGACGTCCATGGTGCGCAGCATGCTCGAGAGCCCGACATCGTCGTGCAATACGGCCTGGAGCAGGTGTGGCGGTCCGTAATGACTGCCCCGGTACTCCCGGGCTATGGCGGCGGCAATGCGATTTGCCTCGCGCAGGTCGGTGGTGTAATTCCCGAGGGTGAGCAATTTATATTTCGATTAAAGGTGATCTGTTGACCCTTTATGCTGCCTCGTGGAAAGAGGTTACTATAAAATTTGAAAAATGTGGTAACTTTTTTGTTGGACCATGAATAGACGGACGGAAGCCTAAGCCCGGAGGCAGGGCATCCCTAATCTTCATCACCGGTTCCCCCGGCCCAATTGAGCGTCTTGTCCAACAATCCGCAAAACAATGCCGCCGTCCGCCGCTTACGGCTCGTACAGCGTCTGTATATCGACTCTCCTACCAAGGAAGCCGGCAGCCTGATGCTCTGGATCGCCGGACCGGAAGAGCAGCGGATGATCGAAGCATTCGTACTCACCGAGGATTCCGCGGGGGCGGTGACGCGTGACCTCTTTCTCACCTTCCTACAGGGCACCCCCGGCTCCCCGGACTACGTCGCCGACCTGGATGCGGAATTTCGCCGGCAACTGGAAAACGCGCGGGATACGCTGTTCGAGCAGGAGGTGAACATCCAGCCGTACCTGACCCCGCTACAATCCGCCAGGCTCCAGGATTTCATACGCCGGATCCATTCATTTGCCGGCGAGCTCAAAAATCATCGCGGTCGAACCGTCATTTTCCTTAATCCGGCCCAGACTACCGATTCTCTGGCCGATGGCCTGCAGCAGCTGCTGGTTGCCGGTCTACCGCCCGGCCTGGACCTGATGGTCTGTGACACCGAAGACGGTCCGCTCGGTCGTCGTTTCGCCGGACGGGAAGATATGGGTGTCCGTACCCTCCGCCCCGAGTTGAATATGGACCAATTGGCCCGGGAACTGGCGGCGGAGGGCGACCCCGAAGATCCCGCGGTCCGCTTCCGGACGCTGTTCCTGGAAATGAGCCAATTTGGTAGCCGGGGCGCCTTCGAATCCATGCGGGAACGGGGGGAAGCGGCCCGGGAACTTGCCCAGCAACAAATTGGCTGGGAGCACCTGGTCGCTACCGTTCTGGCCGCCCAGGGTGCGCATCTGCTTCCCCACGGAGACCGACGCAAAGAAGCCGTATCCCTGTTCCGGCAGGCCCGCGCGGCCGCCCAACTCGCCATCGACGTGGACAATCCCGCCGGACGGGCCGTCCTGCTGCAGACCCTGCATTTCGAGGCCGCGGGACTGCTGCACAGCAAGGAGTATTTGTCCGCGGCGGAAATCTACGAGGAAGCTGCCACCAGGGCGGACCGGGACGACGAAGCCTTCCAACGCATGGAGGCCTATCGCCTGGCCGCCTGGTGTTTTGCTTGCGGCGGGGCGCAGGTAGAAGCCTGGCAACGCAACCTGAAGGCGCTCGAAGTAGCCGAAACCATTGCCCCGGACCAACTTCGCGGCTCTACCCTACCCTACGTCGGACGGGCGCTGCTGGAAGCAGTTGAACGGCTGAATCGACACGATGCCACCCGCGACATCCGCGACCGGTTGGAACGGCTGGTAGGTGCCGACTGGGAAGAACTGATCGAGAACGCCCAAGCACCCGTCGCGCCATGATCGCCGCCAAGATGATGGACATGGTGATGGGGGTAGATATCCACATCGTCCAACCGCCGGGACCGGTGCCGCCCATCCCGTTCCCCCACCCCTTTATCGGTATGGTGTTGGATCCGATGGAGTTCCTGCCCTTCATCGGCGCTTCCACCTGGGTCAACGGCATGCCCCGGGCGCAGGCGGGCAACGAGGCCAAGGCCATCCCGCCTCATATTCCGCTAGGCGGCACCTTCATCAAGCCGGTAGGTAACGAAGGGGAGATCTTCATGGGCAGCGCGACCGTGGTGGTGGAGGACGAACCCTTCAGCCGCATGTCCATGCCGGTGCTGAGCTGCTCGTGCATCGGTATGCCGAGCCCGCCGCGACCGAAGGGCAAAGCAAAGGCCGGTCTGATGCTGCCCACCTCCGTATTGATTGCTATCCCGGGCGGACAGCTGGTCATGGTAGGGGGCCCGCCTACCATCTCCATGATGGCGATAGGTATGAAACTGGGTATGGCGGCGGGGGGGAAGTTCTTCAACAAATTTGTGAAGAACTCGAAGGGCTACAAAAAGATCTGCGAGAAGATCCACGACGCGGCGAGCCTGGTGACCCGGCATTTACCGGAGAACCTGCGGAATAAAGTCCACCGGGGCATCTGTAGCGTCATCGGCCACCCGGTGGACGTCGGTACCGGGAAAGTATTTACCGACCGGGTGGATTTTGAACTACCGGGTCCGATCCCGCTGGTCTGGGAAAGGGTGTGGTATTCCACCTCCGTCCACGAAGGACCACTGGGTCATGGCTGGCACCACGCTTACGATCTCGAGCTTACCCGCGTCGACGATACCCTGGAGCTCCGGTTGGCGGACGGGCGCAACGCCTACGTCGACTACTTTTTCCCCGGGGAAGAGATCTACCTGAAGCAGGAAAAATTGCGGTTCACCCGCGATGAGACGCACTTCATCGTAACCGACGAGCAGTACACGTCTTACTGTTTTCGGATCGACGACATCACCGTCCATGCCTCCGCGAAACTGCATTTTATCCTGCGCCCCGCCGCCGAAAAAATTCAGTTTGCCTACGACGGTCGGGGTTACCTCGCCGGGATCACGGATAGCGCCGGCCGGCAGCTGACGGTAATGACCGATAACCACGGCCGCATAACCGCCATCGAGGCGCCGCATCCGCAGCCGGGGGGAAACGGGGCAAGGGTGACACTGGTCCGCTACCGCTACCATGCCGCCGGTGACCTGGTGGAGAGCATCGATGCCGTGGGGGCCAGCTTCCGGTACGAGTACCGCGACCATTTGCTGACCAGGGAAACGAACCGGAACGGACTCTCCTTTTACTTCGAGTACGCCGGTAAGAAACCGGAGGCGCTCTGCGTGCGTACCTGGGGCGACGGCGGCATCCACGACAACACGGTCACCTACGATAACGAAAACAGCGTCACGCGGGTGGTCAATAGCCTCGGCCAGGTGACGCTGTATCACTACAACGAAGATGGTCTGGTCTGGAAGACGGTCGATCCTCTGGGGAATGAGCGATTGAGTCTGTACGGGGAGGCGTGCGAACTGCTGCGTGAGGAAGACGAGCTGGGGCGGGCAACCAACTATGCCTACGATGCCCTGGCACACCGCAGCGAAATCACCTACGCCGACGGCAGCCAGATCAAACTGACCCGTAAAGATCATCTCCTCGTAGCGGCGAAGGACCAGATCGGGGGAAGTTGGAGCTGGGTGTACGACGACCTGCACCGATTGATTGACCGGACGGACCCGAGCGGAGCCAGTACCAGCTACGGCTACGACGGACCGAACCTGACGGAGATCGTCGACCCGGCAGGGAACCGAACGGAATTA
The DNA here is from genome assembly GCF_003390935.1 of Lewinella sp. IMCC34191. Lineage (GTDB taxonomy): Bacteria > Bacteroidota > Bacteroidia > Chitinophagales > Saprospiraceae > Neolewinella. The sequence continues at coordinate 212,239 of NZ_QNQZ01000003.1, forward strand.
GCCTACGACGGGGAATACAATTTGACCCAGCTTACCACGGAAGACGGAGCGACGAGCGAATGGCGCTACGACCGGTTGGGGCGGGTGACCGCGTCGGTAGATGCACGCGGGAACGTGCGTAGTCGCAAATTGAATTTATTGGGTAACACCCTGAAAGTCCGGGAGCCGGACGGCAACGTGCGGGTACTCGATTACGACGGCGAAGAGAACATCGTGCGCGCCAAGGACCGGCAGTACGAGGTCGCCTTTGAGTACGTGGGTATGAACCGGTTGGCGGCCCGCATCGAGGCCGGTACGCGGGTGGCTTTCCGATATAATACGGAGGAAGACCTCGTGGCTATCGAAAATGAGCACGGATCGGTTTACCAGTTCGGGCTGGACGACTGTGGCCGCGTGGTGAAGGAATCCGGCTTTGACCGGCTGACCCGCACCTACGAACGGGATGCCGCCGGGCAGGTGGTACGCGTGCGCAGGCCCGGCGACCGGGAGACGGACTATGGCTACGACCGGGTGGGGCGCGTAACGGAGGTGACCCACTGGGACGGCAGCGCGGAACGCTACCTCTACCGCGCCGATGGCGAGTTGGAGGCCGCCATCAACGGAGCGATCCGGGTCGGCTTCGAGCGGGATGCGCTGGGGCGGGTAGTGACGGAGCGGCAGGGCGGCTTCGTGGTGACGTCGAAGTACGATAAGTTGGGGAATCGCGTGGGCTTGACCTCCAGTCTGGGCGCGGACGTAAAGATCCGCCGGAACAAGATGGGCGACGTGGAGGAGGTGGCCAGTCAATCGGGGAAGGCCGACCCCTGGTCGGTGCAGTTCGAGCGGGACTTGGTGGGTCTGGAGCTGGAGCGCAGTTTGCCGGGGGGCGTGCGCAGTCGCTGGCAGCGCGACCGGTTGGGGCGGCCGGCCAAGCAAATTACGACCGTGGGCGGCGAGCGGGAACGCAGCCGGACCTACCAGTGGGGGGTGAACGACCGGCTGCAGTCGATCGTGGACTCCGCGAAGGGCCGCTTTGAGTTCGAGCACGACATTTTCGGCAACCTGGCGGCGGCTACCTACCCGGACGGCAGTCGCGAGCTGCGGATGCCGGACGCGGTGGGCAACCTCTTCCGGACCTCGGACCGTGGGGACCGCAAGTACGGCCCGGCCGGTCAGCTCCTGGAAGCAGACGGCACCACCTTCCGCTACGACCCGGAGGGCAACCTGATCAGCAAAATCCGTCCGAACGGCGAGCAATGGCGCTACGAATGGAATGCCGCCGGCATGCTCTACCGCGTCACCCGACCGGACGGACGGGTGGTCACCTTCACCTACGATGCCCTGGGCCGCCGCATTGCAAAACGCTACGGCCGCCACCTCACCCGCTGGGTGTGGGACGGCAACGTGATGCTGCACGAGTGGCGGGAGGAGGAGGCGCCTACGCCCATCGCCGCCCGGCAAGAAAACCCCGGCGGGGAGGATCGGAGCAGCCGGATCACCATTCGCCGCCGCGACGAAAAGCTGCGGACGTCACCCGCCCAGGCCCCGCCTGCTGCCAGAACCAACAGTGATACTGCGCTGGTCGGGGCCGATCAACCCAGCGAGCCCATCACGGCGGTCGCCGGCGAGCTGACCACCTGGCTCTTCGAACCGGAAAGCTTCTCCCCGCTGGCCAAGCTTACCCCCACGCAGGATTACGGCATTGTGACCGATCACCTCGGTACGCCCCTGAGTATGTACTCGCAGGCCGGCGATAAAAGCTGGGAGCTGGAGTTGTCGATCTACGGTGAGACGCGTACTTTAGACGGGTGGCGCGGGGAATGCCCCTTCCGCTACCCCGGGCAGTACGAGGACGTGGAGACGGGGCTTTATTATAATCGGTTTCGGTATTTTGATCCTGAGGTGGGGGGGTATGTTTCTCAGGATCCTATTGGGTTGCTGGGTGGGAGTAATTTATTTTCGTATGTCGAAGACATTCTGTTATACACAGATATCTTTGGTCTAAATGCGACTTTAGGTAATATTGGAGAAACCCACGCTGCAAATCAACTACAAAACTCGGGCAATTATTCCGAAGTTGTATCCATTCAGAATAATTCCGGGCATGGTGTAGATATATTGGCTAAAAACTCTTCCACGGGAGAATGGGAAGCATTTGAGGTTAAAAGTACACAAACTAATCGAGCTGGATCCTTATCCAAAGCACAAAGAAGTGGCGCAGATAGTTACTCTCGAAATCGTTTAGGAAGGGCAGCATCGGGATCAGGACACTACAGATCACTCCCGGCCGCAGACAGAGTTAGAGCTGGTACGATTTTAGCTGAAATCAATGCTCAAGGAGGTATTAAAAATGCAACTAAGGTTGAAGTGTTTGTGGATTCAACTGGAAATGTAAAAAGTACTAAAACGAAAAAATGGAAGTGCTGAACAAGAACAAGAAGAAATTTACTACGCTAAAGAACAGAATTGGTTCTTGGGCTAAAAATAAGTGGGTGGAGGACGAAGAGTTTTTCCTAACACCAAACAAAGAGATTTTAAAACGGCTATCGTCTATTGATAAGGAAACCTTGTTAACGAGGGATTTCCCTAAGATCGACCTCGCATTGCTTTGGTATGGCAATTGGCATTTCGATAAATTTATTGACATCCTTTTAAATAAAAACGATGTTGATCGCCAATCTCTTACAAATGGAATATTGGCTAGACAACTCCGCTATTTAATTCAAAATTTAAGCCCAAAAATTGTTGGGCCTTCGGAAGACACTTCTTTAGGATTAGCAGTTTGTGATAGTATATGGTTGAAAAATAAAGATTTAACAATTGTATTGTGTAACAGTATCAATCCTGCAGTTTTGCCGAAAGTAGATCCAGAAGGTATAATCTCATTTAGCCTCGAACTGGCTAAACGTTTCCATAGCAATGCTATTTACCAAAACATTAAAAACGAACCTAAACAGCCCTACAAAAATCTTTTAAACGTGCTATTAGATGAAAGCTCAATTATTGAAACGGTGCTTTCAAAAACTATTGATTATCGAATTGAAAATTCTAAAATAAATCCGTCTTTCCCTTTTAGCCATGAAATTGATATAATTTTACCATCAGAGATTCTTGCGATTTATCAATTGAGAAAAAGCGCAGGTTTACAGACTCACATAACAGGAATAGAATTATACGATAAATTAATATCAGAGCTAATTCAATCACAAACAACATTCATGGCAGATAACATTTTAAATATATATTTGAAAAAGTTTACCCTACAGTCTATCTAAGCTTTATTTATGATTTACTCTTTTAATTCTCGGCAGGCTGTGGGTACTATTGCATATATGTATCAATAACCGTTTTTACGATTAAAAATCGTAAAAAAGAAAGCGGCGCAAGCTTTGTAAACCACACCTTTACAAACAAGGTTAGGAGAATTTGCGCTGCCATATCAAAGGTACTTACGCGATCGGTCACGGATAACGAGTATCAGTAAGACACTTTTTGCAACGCTCTCCGATCAGCTTCCCCGGTCCCCGCCAATCGGCAAAGACCACTCTGCTCAAACAACTCTTTCCGGACTACCGCTACCTCTCCTTCCTTCAGCGCAACGACCGCCAAGTAATCCTTGACGAAGCCCAGCGAGTACCCGACCTCTTCTCCTACCTCCAGACCCGCGTCGACGAGGACCGAGAGCCCGGCCGCTACGTTTTATCCGGATCGCAGAACTTCCTGCTCTCCGAGCGGATTTCGCAATCGCTGGCCGGTCGGGTCGGCGTGGCTCGCTTACTGCCCCTCGACTTTGCCGAACTCAGTGCAGCCGATCTGCTACCGCCTACTCCACCCGATGCCATAGTCAGAGGATTCTATCCCGAGCTTTACCAGACCGACCTACCCTCCTCTTTTTTCTATCCAAGTTACGTAAGTACCTACCTCGAGCGCGACGTCACGCCGCTGGTCCGTAGCGCCAACATGGGCGATTTCCGGCGGCTAATGGCTCTCTGTGCCGCTTCCGTAAGCCAAACGCTGAACTACAGCACCTTCGCCAAGCGCCTACAGCTTTCCGTTCCCACCGTAAAGACCTGGCTGCACTATCTGGAGCAGAGCTACGTCATCTTCACCGTCGGGCCCTACTTCGAGAACTTCGGCAAGCGACTGGTGAAGTCCCCGAAGCTGTACTTCACCGACACCGGGCTGGCCGCCTATCTTTTGCAACTGGGTGACGGGGCGCAGGTGCAAGCTTCCGAAGGGTACGGCGCGCTCTTCGAAAACCTGATAGTAGCCAACCTGCGCAAAAGCCGTTTCCACGCCGGCAACCAGCATCCACTCTATTACTACCGCGATAATCATCAGTTGGAGGTCGACCTGCTCGAACCCACCGGCAGCGAATTGATCCTCACGGAGATAAAGGCTACCACCACCTACCGGGATCGGTTACGGACAAATTTGGACAAGGTGGCTAAGTTAGTCGGCAAGCCCGTCCGTAAACGGGTAATCTACGGGGGAGACAGCCAGATTATCGGTGACGTGGAATATTTGAGTTGGCGGGAGGGGGTGTAGTGCCCTCGTCAAAGCCAGCCCTGCTCCTAATCATTCCACCCCCCGCTCGATCAAATTAACAATCACCCGCCGCCAGGCCGAATCCCGCGGAATGGCCCGTACCGAAGAGATCGAGGAAGTATTGAAGAGGAAATTGCCTTCCGGGAACTCCTTCACCACCATATGCGCCGGGCCCGCCGCGTTCGTACCGATAGCCAGCAGCGTAAATCCCTCACTGTAGGGGCCGAGCTTATCCGTTTCCAGGCCGCTGATCACGCCGTCTCCGAAGCTGTCTCCGTTACCCAACCCAGTGGAATCGAAGACCCAGTGGTCCGCCTCCGTAACGCGAAAAGAGCCGTAAGTTTGGTAGCCGGACTCGGAATAATAGGTCCCCAGTAAAGGTTCCACCGCGCTTCTCGGACTTTGCTGCTCCAGCACGATCAGGCTGCCGTGGTCGGTCACCTCTATTTCGCGATACATATTGTTGCCGCTGAGAAAGGCGACGTTCGTACCGTTCTCCAGCAGGTTTTTAAGCCGGCCCATTCCTTCGTACGACCAGTACTCGCTGTGGTTATCGAACAGGACGAGCTTCGGCGGTTTCCCATCGGCCAGTTTGGCAAACTCCGTATCGGAAATCACGCCGTACGGTACGCCCAGCTCTTCCAGGTATTTGATAAGGTAGAAGCCGGAGGACATTTTCCCATTCAGGTAAGCAACGCTATCCGTGAGGGGTGCGTAAGCAAGCGGATGATTGAGGGGTCGCCGGGTTGGCAGGTAGTGGTAGGGAACCAGGCCCGGAGCGTTTTTCTCCAGCAGATCAAAAAGGGCCCGCAGGTCGCGTGGGGTCACCCTATCGCGATAGTTGCTCTTTCCACCGTATTCATTGTAGGCCTGCCAGGTATTAGTTGGCTCCACCACCAAAACATCTTCTCCTTCCCGGTCTCGCAATAGTACGGGCACGGAATAGGTCACTTGCTCCTCCCCGCCCCGCGTCAGTTGAACGACGTAGAATCCCCCCTCCCAGTCGGCGGTGGGGATAACGTGGGAAACCTCCCAATCGTGACCGTACTTCAGATCGTACCCCTCGCTCTGGAGTCTGGCTTCTCCGGAGAACCGGCCGACCAACTCAAAGTCACCATCCCCTACCCGGTACACCTTTCCTTCGTAGGCTTCCTCGGCGTGGACGTAGAGCTGCACCGTATCACCGCTTACGTAGGCGTTCGGATAGGCAAAGGCCGTGATAGCCGGCAGGTCCAGATCAAAGCTTACGTTGCTCTTGCGGTACTTTTCGTAGCGGGGGATCAGCAGGACTACGTAAATGAAAGCGATGCAACCAATGACGATGGCCACCCACTTTACGATACGTCGACTGGTTTTAAGCATGTACTTTAGGTGCGTGCGGTACAAAGTTACCCAATCGATGGGTTACCCATGCCGCAGCGGTGTTACCATGCCAGCCCGCTTCATATGGTTGCGGTGCGCTTCCCTACCATTCAGCCGTTCGGTAGCTGAAGGTGCCGGTAGCTAATAACGTATATCGTCTAAAAGTCAAACGACTCCTGCCCCCGAGCCAGCTTCTTCATTTCTTTCCGCATTGCGACATTGATCAATGTACAGGCCAGCGTACCGTTGTATAGTCCGGTCAGAGCCCCCGCTAAGGCGGTGGGAGGGCCTCCCGGAGCTCCCAGCACGAATCCTGCGCCGGCAGTGGCTTTTCCCACCGTTTTCGCGCAGTGTTTGGCAATTTGGTATAAATTCTCTTGTTCCCGGTATGACAGGACACCTATTGCCATCATTTTCTTAATCCACGTTTCACTCATTATTTCTTCCATTTATTGGTTTACCAGAATGGACGACCGAGCTAGGGATCGGTCCTACCAAAGCTGAAAATGCAACCCCCGGTGCTTCTTCGCAATGCCCTGTTCTGAGTATTTCATCGGAGTACCGTATACATTTTAAATGGATACGGGACACAGTAACATTCAGAGCCTATTAGCACATAATTCCGCATCAAATCTTATATTCATATAACCTCTCACTTAGTAAGTCAAATTACCCAACCTTGGATATTGACTTACATCACTGATTAGTCACTATGCCGCCCCCCGAACTACGCATTCCCGCCCTGGAGATCCTGGCCGATCGCCACGGCCATCGCTTCGGACGAAGTCGCCGCCCGCTGCGCCAAACGGAAAAGGATCTGGCTCGCCCCATTTTTCTAGATTCTGTCGATCTGGAGCAGGTGATGATCGTAGAAACACGCTTCATTAACGCCCCTACGACATTGGGTAATACGATCCGCGTTGCGCCGGGCCGTCAACTATCCGGAGCAACCCTGATTCATGAGCTCACCCATATCTGGCAATACCAGACTCAGGGAAATCAGTACATTTCGAGTTCCGCGTGTCGACAGCTTGGGGGTACTGTAGCCGGGTTCGTAAAGGGTGCCTTTCATGGTAGGATTGACTTTAGCGGAAGAAATGCGGCCTATGAGTATACAATTGAACCGCATAAATCCTTTCGAGACTACACCGCTGAGCAGCAGGCTAGCATCGTTGAGGACTACTATCGTTACCCTACCCTGCGGCACAACCGGCAATACCGCCGGCTGATCCGGGAAGTGCAGCAGGCGAGGCCCCGCTTTACCCCCTCCGAAAGGTATCGGGAGAGCCTTTACGGGCCGGCGCACCTGCTGAACTTCCATCACCAAGAAATGCTACAGCGGGAAATTCCTGGATATCTTCGCGACGATCAAATGGCCCCTATTTTACGATTCGAATGGAAATTTTAGTCGGTTAAGGACACATACAACGTCACTCTTTACCCCCCGACTTTTCCTCCGCGTCATCAGTTTCCAACGCTTCCTCCTGCTCCTCCTGCATGCGCTCCAAATCCTTCTTGCTGGGCTTGGTACGGCGGTAAAAGGGCACTTTTACCCCAACGTACACGTCCGTCGAGTAAGGCGTGTCACCCAGCACCAGGTCGGTCAGCAGGCTACCCGAGCCGATCGTCAGCAGCCAGAACCGTAATCCGGCACCTACGGTCGGCCCATTGTGTCCACCGAATACCATCGGCGTGTAAAGGCCCAACCACTTGGTCTGTAAGCGGGGGGTGACCGCCACGACGGTAGGGAACGCGCTGGTAAAGCCGTCTTCCCGGCTGCGCAGGGACTTATTCATGACCGCGCTCACGTAAAGCTTGCCGGTGACCCGAACATCGGCCATCAGGTTCAGGCTGGTGGGCAATCCGGCATCGACGGCTACGGTCGACTCCGTTCCGTCGAAGTTGCCATCAAGGATGTATTCAACGTCCTCCCCTTCCACTTCGTCGGCGCGAAGCGACCCATTGATCAGGTAGCTTGATTGATCGGCGGTTTCGTACCCAATGCTCCCGATGTCGGTAATGGAAGCGGCTACTTTTAGCCGGTAGGGAGGAAGGATTGGGGAGTCAGGGAGTTCTTTGGACCACCATTCGTAAGCCACGCCGATATCGAAGCCGAAGCCGCTGGTGAGGTCATTGAATGAAATTTCTTCATAAGAATAATCGGTTGTGGAACCGTAGACAAAGTCCCCGTCGAAATCTATCCGGGCGGTGTTATCATCATATTGGCCGACCAGTGATTCGCTGGAAGTGTAGCTGGCGCCCAGCCCCTGCAGGTACTTCACGCTACCCCCGATCTTCAGCTGGCTTTGCAGGCCTTCCACCACGACGGTACCGTAGCTGAATCCCGCTTCCAGGTAAGTGTGCAGGAAGCTGCGATGATTTTGCATGTCGATGTCGAAGGCATCAAACGCACCGAAGTTATCCTGTATACCTTCGAGTAATTGCCCCGAAAAGTTATCGATTCGGTACAAGCCACGTACACGGGTGGTGAAGGCGACGCCGGATTTACGACCCGCGCGTAGCATGATGGATGGCCCGAGAATATCGACGTTTCCGTTCAGGTGATTGTCTGCCTGCGGGTTGCGGGTGACCGATTCTTCCCAGAAGGTATCGAAGTCGTCAACGAGGTCAGAGGAGAAATCGACGGTCAGGTAATCATTGCCCAGATAAACGCCGGCCGATCCGATGTTAATCTCCGTTGCCATTCGGCTATTGCCGAGTTCGGCGGGGTTGAGGGTTACATTCTGAATGCCCCCGTAGTTATCCATCCGTAAGCCAAAGTAACTCTGTGTGTTAGCGAAATTGGAAACTAGAAGAAAGAGGAGTGTAAGTAAGCCGGTTGTTAGCGTTTTCATAGTAGGTCAGTGAGATAAAGGAGAGATCGCTGGCTTCTTCCGGGAATAATTCAGCTAGCCGGACGGAAGACCGAGCAGCACGCAAAGATGACCCTCGCACGAGAAGTGATAACTGGCCGAAGTGGATCGGTGCGTGTGTATGAATTAGTTCGGGGAACCCAGGTAAGGTTACCCCGAAAGATCTAAATTATTAAAAGCTTACTTTTCCACCAAACCTTCCTCGTCTAACCGGTCCGGTCGGCCTTCGCGGGTTCGCCGTTCCGCCGCCTCCGTGCGCCAGTCCTCAATGGCGGGGATAATCCCACTCCGCAGTATGGCGACCACCTCCCTAGCCCGCCAGGTGGCCGGGCGGGTGTACTCCGGGGGAGCCAGGGGATTGTCCTGAAAGGAATCGGTCAGGGCGCTGGTCTTGTCGCCGATTACTCCCGGCAAAAGGCGCCCTATGCTGTCGACCAGCACCGCAGCAGCCAGTCCCCACCCGAGAGTACGTAATCTCCGATGCTGATTTCCAGCAAGACGTACGCCTTCCCCGATCCGCTCATCGGTATCCTTCTAGTGGGCGCAAATCATGAGCAAATTGTTCGACAGGGAAAGCCGGTTCGCCCGCGCCTATTGTGCCAGCTAGCGAAGGTACCTGATCTGCCGTCTGCTTGCAGCAGCTTAGACGTCCGTGTATTCTACTTCGAAGGTATAGCGCGAGTCTTCCTCATTACTTCGGTAAGAGCGGGTCTCTGAAAGGCTACCATCTCCCCTCCTATTTTTGTAAACGTTCCTTTCAATGGAATATGCATGGTGCAATGTCGCCAGCGAAGTTTCGGGAGTTTGCTGTTCCTGGGAGTAGTTTGTCCAGTCGATGGATCCGGTAAGCGGGGTGTCGAGGTCGATATGCCAGAGGTCCAATGCGACGAGGTCTTCTCCCGCAAATGAAGACCCGCTGTTCCTTCCATTCGGTCTTAATACCTTATCGTACGAGCCTATCCCGAATGGCCCTTCGGGATACGATCCTAGGCTGACACTAGGTAGGCAAGCGCGCTCGATTCTATCCCGCATGGTTCGTTCGATTCGCAGCGCCTGGTTTTTGTTCCTGGCTGAACCATCAATTTCTAACATGACCATAATGACTTCGAGCGCGTCGTAATCAGATGAAGACCTTTCATTAATGCTCATCGGGTACTGAAATACAAAGGCCTCTCCCGTGTCCATATCATCCGCCCAGCGAAGTCTATAATCCCGGTAACCGGCAGCGTACGTCCAGCCGCTAATTCTTGACGAGTGCTTCGTAAGGGGCAAGGCTGCCAGAAAAAATGCGATGGAATCTGATCCCAAACCGTCCGTCTCTTCATTACACCTAAACCCTCGTATCTTAAGATTGAACATCGCTATTACATTATTTAAAAATGATTAGTTAAGAGCCGGAGCCAGTGAAACAAGTCGCTTATGATAACAGGCTCCCCAAGCGTAGCAGGCAACCGCCATTTTGGGCCGGCTTCAAAACAGATTGCTCCCTCCGGTTACGTTGCCCGCTCACGCTAGCGATGCCTCCCTGCCGGTGTCGTTTACACTTGATGTCTTGGTGAGTGTTTTCGTTACGCCATATCCTAAGACATAGACAGTATCTGTGACGTACCGAATGCGGGGATAAGTTTTGGGGGAGCAGGGAGAGAGGAGCTCATGTAGCGGCGGCCCGTCATCCGGAGTAAGGGACGGGGAATTAACAGAAATAATTCACTTACAGAGAGCTGTATGGGTCACAATGATTAAGGCGCTACGCCGTGATACTGGTCGGCCTGTGCTATTTGCTTCCGGTTCACGCCGATATTGGCGTTCCGGACGGTGGGCCGTGGGTTAAATTAGTGAACCCGGATGCCCCCTCAGCGATTGGAAATTACCGTTGGGGTGGGCAGCTAGTCGTCCCCTAGCAAATCCGGCCGCCGCAACCGCGTACGCTCCTCCGCCTGCTCCTGCCGCCACTCCTCGATGGCCGGGGTATTACCACTCCGTAAAACTTCCGGCACTTCCCTACCCCGCCACTCCGCCGGACGGGTGTAAACGGGCGGGGCCAGCAGGTCGTCCTGGAAGGTATCGGTGAGCGCACTGGTTTCGTCGCCGATCACCCCGGGGAGCAGTCGACCAATACTGTCTACCACGATGGCCGCGGCCAGTTCTCCGCCGGAGAGCACATAGTCGCCAATGCTGATTTCCAGGGTAACGTACTCCTCCCGGATACGCTCGTCGATGCCTTTGTAATGGCCGCATATCAGGAGCAGGTTTTCGCTCATGCTCAAGCGATTGGCGCGGGCCTGGGTGTAGCGTTCTCCGTCCGGGGTGAGGTAGATGATCTCATCATATGTCCGCTTAGCCTTCAACTCGTCGATCAGCGCGGCCAGCGGTTCACAACGCATCACCATACCGGCCCCGCCGCCGAATTGGTAGTCGTCGGTACTGTTATGTTTGCCAAGGCCGTAGGGTCGTAGATCATGTACCTGTACCGTGAGGAGGTCTTTTTCCTGCGCTCGCCGCAATATGGAATGCGTGAGCGGGCTATCGAGAAGCTCGGGAACTACGGTGATGATGTCGAAGTGCATGCGGGGTGCGGGGTGCGGGGTGCGGGGTGCGGGGTGCGGCAAATTTAGGCAATCGGACGAATGCTAGCCGAACCACCAGGGCTCGTTGACCGCCGGTTGCAGCATACGATCGGCCAGACCGTGTTTGTTCATGATCTTCGTGGCCCAGAGAATGGGTTCGGAAGCCGGCTCGTTACTCAGGTCGTAGGTGCCGTGGTGCATGGGCCACCAGTAGGTAGCCCCCAGGTCACGGTAGCCGGTGAACGCCTCGGAGGGATTGGCGTGATTGCTGCGCATCATGAATTCGGGTTTGTACGCCCCGATGCCGATCATAGCCACGTCGATGTGGGGGAAGAGCTCTCCAATTTCTTTCCAGTAATCGGTCAGGGCGCTGTCGCCGCCGAAATAGATGGTTCTTTTTTCGCCGGCACCACCGTTTTGGGATGGCGTCTCCTGTGGTGATACCTCGATCATGAAGCTTCCCCACAACCGCCGGTTAAAGTCCGTCAGGCCGCGGCGGCACCAGTGGCGGGCGGGAAGAAAGGTGATCGTTACGCCATTATCCGAAAGTAAAAATTGCTGATACCAGGCCGCTTCCTCAATGGGCGTATCCCCCACCCACTCGCCGATAATGTCGGAGAGGCGGAGCGGAGCCAGTATCTTCTTAATCTCGTTATTGGCGCAGATCGTGCGGAGGCACTTCTCGTCTACGTGGTCGCGGTGGTCGTGGGAAAGCAGCAAGTAATCGATGCCGGTCAGATCCGCATAATCAAAGGGCGGCGAAACCCGCCGGCGGAAAAAGGGCATATCCTCCAGCTGCGGATCGGTCAGGTAGCGCTCCCCGTTGAATTGCATCAGGTAGCAGGCGTGCCCCAGCCAGACGATCCAGTTGGCCGTACGGTCGTTGAGATAGTCCGTATTGCCATTCACCGATGGTGCCCAGGTATCCGCCTTCTTCTCCGCGCGCTGGGGATTGGGCAGCAGCATCATGCGCATCACCGAAGTCCATTCCGGTTCGAAGGGATCGTGGAGATACTGAAACTGCTTGTCCTCCATCGGATTACCGCGCCAGCTATCCGCTAGTTTGGGATGAATAGGTAAATCGGGATTAAGCAAGTATTCCATAAACGTTTCACTGGGATTATATCCACAGGAAAGGCCTACCCGCCCGCATTGTTTTTTGCTACCGACTCATTCGATAGGCCCGCGTCGTGATGTAGTACTTGGTAAGCATGTTGGTGCGCTCCCATTCGGGTACGTCACCCGATTCGAGGTAGGTCAAAAACTGCCGCATGACCTGACCGAAGTGCGCCTCGTGCCCGCTGCGAAGACGATCGGGGACGGTAATTTCGTAGCCGTCGTCCGTCACCCGGTAATCGATCCCCGGAAACACGACCTGCATTTCCATAAGTGCCTGCTCGATAGCCGCATCGTTCGGTGCGCCCTTCGGTTCGATATACAAGGTGGGTATGTATTGCTGGTCCGCATCCTGCCGAATAACCAGATCGGCCAGGCTGCCCCGCATCATGGAATAGTGCGTGTCCGCCGCCCCCGGTGGTGCCTCGAAGTTCCAAGTGACGGACGCTTTGGCATGAACGTTCCGTACCCTGAAGTCAATTTCGCCGTTGGCATAAACTTGTAGCGCGCCGTTGCTGACATCCCCCTGCAATGATTCCGGAAAGTCTTTCAGACCGGTGACTTTGGAAAATTGCTCGCGGATTAGATCGGTCGACCACCTACGGGCATCCAGTACCTCCACCTCGTTGGTGTCGATCGGTTCCCCGGGGAAGGTTTCCCAAAGAATGAGGTCCACCAGGTGGGTAGCCACGTCGACGATACCCTCCCCCTGCTGGCGCACGTCGAAGAACCAGTCCGGCCGGATAAGCGGGGCCCCGGACACTTCCTTACTGAAGTGATGGACGCTCTCCTTGGATATTGCGGGTTCGTCAACCGTGCCGTCCACTAGCTTTCCGAAGACATTCTCCTGTCGCGAAAAGGCCTGTTGGAGCATCGTCGTGATCTCGTAGCGTTCGGTCATGATATCGTACAGCAGCAGGTCGCGCTCTTCCGCCTCGGCCATCGTGCGTCTGAGTAGTTCGTACTCCGCCGGTTCAATGACCATCGGTTTATCAGCCAGGACGTTGAGTCCGTTCTCGACGGCTTCGGCGATGTACTCCGTCTTGCGGCCGTTATTGCCCGATAGCACGACTACGTTTCCCGGCTTTTCGGCCAGCATGCGCTCGAAAAAGTCGGGGCCGCGGTAGACGACCTCCTCCCATGCCGTTGGATTGTCCGCCTGATTGTAACGCTCGATTCGTTCAAGGTGCAGATCCACGTCACTCCCCTCCGGCGCATATACATGGACGGTCGAATCCACCTGCGGATACATCGACTTCTGTACCAGGGCGGCATGAAAGTGGCCGGGGTCGAGGGTGATGAGCCGGACGGGTTCGGCATCTTCCCGATCGCCAGGCGAAGAGGTAGTCATCATATCGCTCGTTTGGTTACCGCCGGCACAGCTGAGAAGACCGCCGAAGAGGCACAGCGCGAGAACTAATTTCATAACACACAGACTGATTTATCCACGGGCAAGCACGGGAATATTTTCGTAACCGTACGGCCAGCGTTGGGAGCGCGAGAGCATCCGGTTGGCCTCGTCGTCGTTGCTGAAGCGTTCGTTTACCGGATCCCATTCCAGTTTGCGGGGCAACTTCATCGCAATATGGGAGATCAGGCAGGCGGTACACGAACGGTGGGCCACCTCGGCCGGCGAGATCGTCCGTTCTCGGGATTTCATACAATCCAGCCAGTTCGTGTGCTGCTCCGGGCTGGCGTACAGCCGAATGTCGTCTTCCCAGATCTTCAGGGCGTCCGGGTCGGTCAGGCTGGTTTGGAAAGCTTCGGAGCCCGCGAAGTTCGGGTCGCTGGCGGTCACGGCGACGTCGCCCCGGGAGACGAAGATGTGGCCGTCGGTTCCTTCGAAGCGGACGCCGTTCGGATACTCTCCGTCGATGGTCATCTCCACCCCGTTGGCGTATTTGGCGGTGACGTGGTAGGGACCGTGTACGTTCCACAGTCCTTCCAGGGGGAAGCTGGCCGTCGCGTCCAACTCGATCGGACCGGTGTACTCGGTATCCATACCCCAGTGGGCGATATCGAGGTGGTGAACGCCCCAGCCGGTGATCATGCCCGCGCCGAACTGTTCGCAGCGCAGCCACCCGGGGCGGGAAAAGCCTTCCTGGGGGTGTACGCGGTCGACGGTGTACGGCACGTCGGGCGTAGAGCCCAGCCACATCGCGTAGTTCAAGTTCTCCGGCACGGGCATCGGGGTCGGATCACCGCCGGACGGATCGCTGGGCAGCCCGATACGGACCGACGTGAGCCGACCGATCCGCCCGTTACGCACCAGCTCGCAGGCGTGCCGGAACTGCGGCCAGGGATCCATGGACCGTTGCTGACTGCCAAGTTGGAATACCACCCCGCTGCGGTGCACGATATCGCTCATCATGCGCCCCTCCTCCACCGTCAGCGAAGTGGGTTTCTGGAGGTAGATGTCTTTGCCCGCCAGCGCCGCCTCGATGGCCGGCTGGGCGTGCCAGTGATCGGGTGTGGAGATGATGACCCCGTCGAGGTCTTCGTTCGCCAGCAGCTCGCGGTAATCATCGTAGGTAGTGACCGTGACCTTATCGTCGGGGCGGTTTTCCCGGTACCAGGATTCGATGAAGGTCTTACCCAGGTCCTTGCGCTTGCTGTCCACGTCGCATACGGCCATTACCCGGGCGCTTTCGTTTTTCATGGTCTGTGGCAGGTCGTGCCCCCGCGCGATCCGGCCGCAACCGATCTGCCCGATGTTGAGCCGGTTGCTGGGGGCCAGCGGACCGCGTAGCACGTGCGCCGGCACGATAGTCGGAAAGGCGGTTGCCGCGGCGACGGCCAATGAATTTTTAATAAGGGATCGACGGTTCATAGCTGTTTATTTAGACGGGGAAGCGGCCCATTCGATGCCGCCGAGAAGGTGCCGTAGAAAAAGTGGATCGCGGTAGTGCTCGCTGCGGTGACCGAGGGCGGTATACCACTGCCGGCCACCGTGGGCGGTATTGTACCAGGCGGCCGGGAAGTACGCACCAAAGGTCTCACCGGGATAGTCCTCCGACCGATCGTCGTCCACCGTTGTCAAATCCGCCGCGAGCAGCACGTGATTGGCCGGGTTCAGGTGGGTCATGTATTAGCACTCGTCGTCGCGGATGTGCCAGGTGGAGGGCAGGAATTCAGTGGAGGGATGACTGTCGTCCAGGACAACTACGTCGAAATCCTGGCGCTTCGGATGCCGGAAGAATCGCCCGCCTAATGTCTCCGCGAACCAGGGCCAGTCGCGTTCGCTCCCGCAGGCAGAGTGTATTCCGACCAGCCCGCCACCCGAGCGGATGTAGGCTTGCAGCGCTTCGCGTTGTGCGGGGGTGTCGAAGATGCGGTTGTTGGTATTCGAGAGCACGAGCACGTCGTATTCCGCCAGGCCCTCCGCGCTGAACACGCCCGCGTCGTCAGTAGCCGTAACGTCGAAGTCGTTGTCCCGGCCAAGCCCCTTTAGCGCTTCCACGCTGGCGGGAATGTTCTCGTGCACGTAGCCTTCGCCGTTGCGGGTATATACCAGCACCTTCTTTCCTTCCAGTATTCCGCTACGATCGGTCCGCCGGACCCGGGGTGGATAGGCGAAATCCTGCCAGATTCGGTTCGCGGCTACGGTATCTAACTGCCCGTCGTAAACGTACAGCCGGTAGTTGCGCTCGTAGGTCCGGCCGGATTGCAGGACGTAGTCGCGGTCCTGGGCCGGATTGAAGTTCACGAATACATTTTCCTTGCCCTCGTTAGCCCCGGTGGGCCAGATCCTGATTTGCTCCGGCGCATTGAAGTTGTCCGGGTGGGTCATCATCAGCAAGCCGGCCCGACCTGCCTCGGTGGGGCCTTCCACCTTGACCCAGCGGGCGCGTGTACCGTTACCGTCGGCCTTGCCGTAGCCCGCCGAGGTGATCAGGTCGACGTTATCGTCCTGCCATTCCGGAGTGGCGCGGATCGAAAAGCCCTGGTAGCGGTAGGCTTCCACGGTAAGCGGGTCGGCGGTGATGTTCTGCTGTCTGAGGCGGAAGTCGGCCAGGTAGCCCGCCGCCCCCGCTTCGCTTCCATATACCCGCAGGTCGACGGTCTCGTCCAGCACCTCCGTAGGGTCTTCCCGCACCGCGCTGTCGCGGAAGATCAGATAGGTCCGGTCGGCTATCAGGTCACCGTGAACGCTTCCCCCCTGCACGGCGCGGACTCCCCGGGCGTCGACGGTACCCTGTCCTCTCGCGAGGTTCCAGAAGTCGATCTCCCGGTCACGGAACTTGGTATGGGTCCAGGGACCCCACACGCCGTAGTGATGGTAGTGGTCGGGGGCTTGGATGCGCGTCACCGTGGCCCCGTTAAGTGTACGTAGGGGATGGACGAACCCGCCCCGCGAAAAAATGGGATCGACACCCGGAGGAACGTCCACGGCCGCATCCTGGTAGGTCAGCACCTCCCGATCGCCGATCCTGAAGACCACCTTCCCGTCGGTTTCCGTGGCCGTAACGCCGCGGCTCCCGCTTGTACTGGCCGCTTCCCGGGTAAGCGTGTAGGTTCTTTCGGAACCGGCGGCGGTTTGCCCGAGCTGCCAGCATAATTGCCGTCCGTCGTACTGCGTAGGGACCGCGCGCGACTGCCCGTCGGTGGTTTCCACGAGCGCATACTCCCCGCCGGCTTGTAGTTCGATCTCCGTACACACCGGCGCGTTCAACCGGTCAAACGGGCCGGCCTCCACCACGAAGGTGGCTATCGGGGATTGGCTCTGCCCCCGCAACAGGGCAAGGAATAGCAAAAAGCTGCTCAGAAGCAGCAATCGAATGTTGTGCATGATCGAAGTTGAAGACCAAGCCAATATAAACCTTCTGTAACCAAAAGATGGCGGCGGAGCGCAGGTAAAGTGCCTAATTCCGGGCGGATCGCGGGTCACGCGCAAAAAACCGCTACACCAAAGTGAAATATTGCACGGTCCCTCCGTGAACGTCCATGGTACATTTGGTGCATTCCGCTTTCGGTTCGCCCCTTCGGTAGCCTAAAGCTTTTTTAGTCGATCACAGATTCCGCCGCACCTGATCGCGGAACGCAAATTCTACCCGTGTCCCAGCGCCTTCTCTTTATTCTGCTGGCCTGCCTTTTCCTCCGCTCAAACGCGACGGCCCAGGTTCGCCCGGCCGACAACGGAGATGGCACCTACACCAATCCCATCCTCCACGCGGATTATTCCGACCCCGACGTGGTGCGGGTAGGCGACGATTTTTACATGACCGCATCCAGCTTTAATACGGCTCCCGGTCTCCCTATTCTGCACTCCCGCGACCTCGTCAACTGGAAGCTGATCAACTACGCTATCGACGTGCAGACTCCTCTGGACACCTTCGCCCGTCCCCAGCACGGCAACGGCGTCTGGGCCCCGGCCATACGCTATCACGACGGGTCCTACTATATTTACTACGGCGATCCGGACTTCGGTATCTACATGGTCAGGACCGATGACCCCGCCGGTGACTGGGACGAACCGGTACGCGTACGCGCCGCCAGCGGGTGGATCGACCCCTGCCCCTTCTGGGATGACGATGGTAAGGCCTACCTGGTCCACGCCTTCGCCGGTAGTCGGGCCGGCATGAAGAGCGTAGTGGTGCTGCACGAGATGTCACCGGATGGTACCGAGCTTCTGGACGACGGTGTCCTGGTCTTCGACGGGCACGAAAATCACGGCACCATGGAGGGAACGAAAATGCACAAGCGTAATGGCTACTACTACATCCTGGCTCCGGCGGGAGGCGTGGCGACTGGCTGGCAGACCGTCCTTCGCTCCGAAAATGTCTACGGGCCTTACGAGGACAAGGTCGTGCTGCACCAGGGTGACACCGACGTGAACGGGCCCCACCAGGGTGCCTGGGTCGAACTGGAGAATGGCGATGACTGGTTCGTGCATTTTCAGGAGAAGCAGCCGTATGGCCGTATCGTCCACCTGCAGCCCGCACGCTGGGAGGATGACTGGCTGATGATCGGTGTCGATGGCAATGACGACGGGATCGGGGAGCCCGTGAGCACCTATAAGATGCCCAAAGCGGCGCAGCCATTCGATGACGCCGCCCCCCTTACGGACGACGAATTCAACCAACCAGAACTGGGATTGCAATGGCAGTGGCAGGCTAACCCCGAGGCGGAATGGGCCTACCCTACCGCCATGGGCTTCCTGCGGCTAAATCCGGTGGTGGACCCAGGCTACCGGAATCTGTGGGACGCTCCCCACCTCTTGCTGACGAAGCTGCCGGCGGAGGCCTTTACCACTACCACCAAGGTCACTTTTCACCACCACTTCGCTAGCGAAAAGACCGGTCTTATCATGATGGGGCGCGACTACGCCTACATCGCCCTGGAACGGGAAGGCGACGAACTGGTGGTGAAGCAGGTGGTATGCGCAGACGCTGAGAACGGTGCCCCGGAAACCACCGTGGCTACGCAGCCGGTATCCACCGCAGAGGTTTACCTGCGCGTACGCATGGCGGCCGGTGGCGTTTGCCAGTTTTTCTTTAGTACCGACGGCCAATCCTTTACCGAACTCGGGGAGCCCTTCCAGGCCCGGGAGGGGAAATGGATCGGCGCCAAAATGGGGCTCTTCGCTATTCGCGACACCCACGAAAATGACGGCGGCTACGCCAATTACGACTGGTTCAGGACCGAAGAATGAAAAACCAGCTCACCATAGCCCTGCTCTTACTGACCGGACTGCTTCACGCGCAGTACGCGGTTGACCTGTATGTCGCCTCCGACGGCAGGGCCGAGTATACCAGCATACAGGCGGCCGTCGATGCCGCCAAGTCATTTCCGGACGAACGCATCACCATTCACGTAGCCAATGGCGTCTACGAAGAAAAGGTAAAGATCTACGCCTGGAATAACCGGGTGACTTTGCTGGGTGAAAGTGCGGATTCGACGATTATTCGATTCGGCGACTACTTTGACGGCATCGGCCGCGGCCGCAACAGCACCTTCCATACGGCCACCCTGTTGGTGCAGGGCGATGAATTCGAAGCGCGTAACCTGACCGTGGAGAATACCGCCGGACCGGTGGGCCAGGCCGTCGCCGTAGCCGTGGAGGCCGACCGGGCGGAGTTCTACGATTGCCGCTTTCTGGGCAACCAGGACACGCTTTACGCCGACGGAGCCAACGCCCGACAGTATTACCGCGACTGCTACATCGAGGGTACGACGGACTTCATCTTCGGTGGGGCCACGGCGCTGTTTGAAAACTGTACCGTGCACGCCAAATCCAACTCTTACCTGACCGCGGCAAGCACGCCGGAGGGCCGGGAATACGGCTTCGTCTTTCTGAACTGCCGCCTGACCGCCGCCGAAGAGGTACATTCGGTGTACCTGGGCAGGCCGTGGCGGAGTTTCGCGCGCACCGTATTCGCGTACTGCGAGATGGGCGACCACATCGTACCCGCTGGTTGGGATAACTGGTCTTCCCCCGAAAAAGAGAAGACGGTCTTCTACGCCGAATACGAAAATACCGGAGCCGGTGCCCGGCCCGATGTCCGGGTCGAATGGAGCCGGCAGCTGACCGCCGGGGAAGCCGCCCGGCTATCAAAAGAACACGTTCTACGTCCCTTCCTTCTACCTGAAATGACCGATTAACGGTCCGTGCCTAATGTTTTCTACTATGATCAAACCAACTCTTGCCTCTCTATCACTCCTGCTGTGCTCCGCCGCGGCCTGCGGGCAAAACGAGACACCCGTAAGCGAATTATCGGTGACCAATCCCCTCCGGAGCGACCAGAAGGATGCCGCCTTTACGGTGCCCGCCGCGAAAATCGGCAACGGCAAACTGGCGGGCATCCACTTCCAGCACAAGGGGGAGGAAGTCCCGTACCAAACCGTTGACACCAACGGCGACGACCGCGACGATGCATACCTGCTGATGCTCAGCCTCGATGCTCGCGAAAGGACCACCGTAAGCGCTCTGGACCTGGACGGTGCCGCTCCCCCGACCTTTCCGGACCGGACGCAAGCGGAGCTATCGCACAAGATCAATGGTTCCTGGAAAGACCGCGAATACATGGAAGGGGAATTCAGGAACGTAGATTCCCTGCGCGTACCCGACGAGCATACGGACCACTCCTGGTACATCCGCTACGAGGGACCCGGTTGGGAATCCGACCTGGTGGGGTACCGCTTTTACCTGGACTGGCGTAACGCGACCGACGTATTCGGGAAGAAACGGCCGGACATGGTCCTGCAGAACGTCGGACAGGATGGATTCGACTCCTACCACGAACCCTCCGACTGGGGAATGGACGTCCTCAAGGTGGGATCGTCCCTGGGCCTGGGTTCGCTGGCCACGTGGGTGGAGGACCATGCGCTGCGGGTAGAAACGACCGACTCGGTGACCAGCCGAATCGCCGAAAACGGTCCGCTCCGCAGCAAGATCCGTACCCGCTACTACGGCTGGGAGGCCAACGACCGGAAAACGGACGTCGTATCCGAACTGTCGATAGAAGCGGGCAGCCGCATGACGCGTCACGATGTACAACTCAGCGAGGAACTGCCGAACCTGGCGACCGGTATCGTGAAAATGGAAACGGGAGAACGGATGCGTGGACAAGCCGGCGACTACGCCTACCTGGCGACCTACGGCGACCAGAGCCTGGCGGATGACGGACTCGGCCTGGCCATCATATACCGGATCGAGGACCTCATCGAGCTAACCGAAGACGAGCATAGCCACGTCGTCGTCCTGCAACCCGACGGAGATAACCGCCTGACCTATTACTTCCTGGCCGCCTGGCAGCAGGAAGAGAACGGCATCACCTCCCCCTCCGATTTCAAAACTTACCTGGACGAGCAACTCCAACGGCTCACCCATCCCCTGAAAGTGAAAGTTAGCGCCCGTTAGACACGGTACGCTCACCACATTAACCCAAAGTCGTATGCACTTCACTACTTTCCTTGCCCTTCCGATTCGGATGATCAGCGGGCTTTTCCTATTGCTGATCCTGTTTTCTACCTGCGCTCCGACGCCCGAAAAAACCGATGATCGGTCGGACGTGCGTGCCACGGCCGTGTCCCTATCATTTGACCTGCCCTGGTCGGAACGCATGGCCCAGTCCATCATGAAACGGGCTCCCGAATCCTGGATGAATGATTTTCAGGACGATCTCAAATGGACCTACACGATCGGCCTCGTACTGAATTCCATGGTGGAAGTTGGCGAGGCCTACGACAAACCGGTCTACTTTGAATACGCGAGGGGCTATGGCGATACCATGATCAACGCGGCCGGGGAAATCCACGGCTACGAGATGGAGAAATTCAACATCGATATGATCGCCCCGGGGCCGCTACTTTTCAGCCTGTACGAGCGTACCGGCGAAGAGAAATACCGCAAAGCCATCGAAAGGCTGGAATGGCAGATGACGTGGCAACCGCAAACCACGGAGGGCGGGTACTGGCACAAACTGCGCTACCCCTGGCAGATGTGGCTGGACGGTCTGTTCATGGGCGAGCCCTTCCAGGCGCAGTATGCCGTGCGGTTTGATGAGCCGGAAATGTTCGACCACATCGTTGACCAGTTCGTGCTGGCCGAAAAGCACATGCGCGATCCGAAAACCGGACTGCTCTACCACGGATGGGACGAAAGCCGCGTGCAGCGGTGGGCGGACGAGGAAACCGGCACCAGTGCGCACTTCTGGTCGCGGGCCATGGGCTGGTACTGTATGGGATTGGTGGACGTACTCGATTACCTCCCGGAGGACCACCCGCGCCGGAGCGAACTCATCGACATCCTCAAGCGCACCCTCGATGCCGTACTCGAGGTACGCGACCCCGAGAGCAAGGTCTGGTACCAGGTACTGAACTACCCGGAGCGCGAGGGGAACTACCTGGAATCGACCGGATCAACCATGTTCGTCTACTCCATGATCAAGGGGGTGAACGAGGGTTACCTCGACGAGTCTTACCGCTCGGAGGCGGAGGAAAGCTGGGATGGTATCCTGGAGGAATTCATCCGCGAGGACCCGAGCGGTGAGATTAATCTGACCATGGGTTGCTCGGTAGCCGGACTCGGCGGCGATCCGTATCGCGACGGATCCTACGAGTATTACATCAGTGAGCCGGTACGGGATAACGACGCCAAGGGCATCGGTCCGTTTATGCGCGCGGCACTGGAGTTCGAGCGCTCCGAGAAAGGCTCGAAACTCTAGCAATTCCTTGCTTTTCGGCGCGTACCGGTCACATATGCATGCCGCGTGACCGTGGGTTACAAAATGCGCACTTTAAGTTAATTCATGCATACCTGTCGATTCTTTCCCTAAATGGGTCATGGGCTTTCTTTGTCATATAGTTCTACTTCTCACGGAGTATATAAAACTTGAAATCATGCAAAAACCTTGTTTTAAAATAATATTCGGTTTTCTGATGCTAACGATCAGTTTGCTGAGTACCTCGCTCGCTGCCCAGCAGCAGGTGACGGGCCAGGTAACCGATACCGACGGCGAGGCCCTGATCGGAGTCACGATAATGGTCAAAGGGACGGGAACCGGATCGGTCACCGACTTTGAGGGCAACTACGAAATCACCGCCGCGCCGGCCGACACATTGGTGTTTTCCTACACCGGTTATGGCGCCCAGGAAATACTGGTTGGAGATCAGCGCGTGATCGATCTGGAGATGTCCTCCAAAGCCTCCTTACTCGATGAGGTCGTGGTGGTCGGTTACGGCAGCGTGAAGCGGTCGGACCTGACCGGCTCGGTTGCCTCTTTATCCGGCGAGGAAATCAAGCGGACGCCCTACACCAGCGCGGCGGAAGCCATTACCGGTCGGCTGCCGGGCGTGAACGTACTGACCACGGACGGTTCCCCCGACGCCGAGGTCGTGATTCGCGTACGCGGTGGCGGATCCATTACCCAGGACAACTCGCCGCTATACGTGGTCGACGGCTTTATCGTCAACAGCATCCGCGACGTTCCGCCCACCGATATCGAAAGCATCAACGTACTGAAGGACGCCGCCGCTACGGCGATCTACGGTGCCCAGGCCGCGAACGGCGTTATCGTGATCACTACCCGTCGCCCCGAAGCGGGCCGAATCTCGGTCAACTATAATGGCTTCGTGCAGGCGAAAGAACTCCCCTCGGATCGTCGCTACGACGTGCTATCTCCCTACGAGTTCGTACTAGCCAACTACGAGTACGCCCGCCTTCGCTCCGACGCCGACGTCCGCAACTTTGAGCGCTTCTTCGGAAAGTACGACGACCTGGAACTGTACAAGCAAAAACCCGGCACGGACTGGCAGGACGAGCTCTTCGGTGATCCCCGGCTGTCGCAGTACCACAACCTGAGCATGAGCGGCGGATCGCAGACCACCAAACTCAGCCTGAGCCTGACCCGCAACGACGACGAAGGGCTGCTGATCGGCTCCGGCTTCGAACGGAACGCCCTGAACTTCAAACTGGAGCAGGACCTGGGATCCAACCTGATCTTCGAGGCGGGCGCCCGGGTCACAAGTACCGTAGTCAACGGCGCGGGTACCTCCGGAAACGCCCAGGTCAGCATCAAGGATGCCGTACAGACCCGCCCGGTCAACGGCATTGCAGACGAGCTGGAAATCGACCTGAACAGCATCGATGAGACGGACGACTTCCAGTCTTTCCTCCGCAGCCTGGTGAACCCCACCGAACTGACCAAGCAGGACTGGCGGAAGCAGACCACCAACGACTACATCTTCAACGCCGCACTGGCCTGGAACATCTCCGACGACATTATCGCCAAGTCGACCTTCACCGGTTCCAAGACCTTTGACGAGCGACAGCGCTTCTACGGGCCGCTGACCAGCGAATCCTTCAACAACGGCGGCAACCTGCCCCTGGGTGAAAAGACGCAGATCGAGCGGTCCTCCTTCCGGTGGTTGAACACCCTGAGCTACCGGCTCGTCGATCTGAAAAACCACAACCTGGACTTCCTGGCCGGCCACGAGATCTACAGCAATGGCGGGCAGGCCGACTTCGTCCGCGCCGAAGATTTCCGCCTTTCCATCACCCCGGAGGAACTCTTCGCGAACATGACCTTCGGACGTACCGACCGCCACGAGACGCAGCTGTACACGGACGAGAACCGGGTGTCCTTCTTCGGGCGGGTCAACTGGTCCATCCTGGATAAGTACCTGATCACGGGTACGGTGCGGACCGACGCCTCCAGTAAGTTCGCCGCAGGCAACCGGGTAGGCGTATTCCCCGCTATCGCCCTGGGTTGGAAACTGGACGATGAGGCCTTCCTGGACGGAGCCGATTGGCTACAGGAACTCAAACTGCGGGTGAGCTACGGGGAAACCGGTAACGACCGCATCGACGCTACGGCCACGCAGTTTCTCTTCGTAGGGTCGACGGAAAACGGCCCGGGCTTCAACAACCAAAACAACGTGTACTACACGCCGTCGGGTAATACGCTCTACAACCCCTTTGTCCAGTGGGAAACTACCGTCAACCGCAACGCGGGCCTGGACTTCTCCCTCTTCGACGGAGCCGTCTACGGGGCCTTCGACGTGTACTACAATACGACCCGCGACCTGCTGTTGCGGTCACAGATTCCGTCCAATACCGGCTTCACCACCCAGTGGGATAACATCGGATCCACCTCGAACCGGGGGGTTGAGCTCGGCCTGAACGCCTTCATCGTCAACCGACCGGAGTTTTCCATCACCGGCAGCTTCAATATCGGTGTAAACCGCGCCCGCATCGAAGACCTCGGGGGAGCCGAATCGCGCTTCTTTCAGTCGAACTGGGCCAGTACCGACCTGAATAACCAGAACGATTACCTGCTGGAAGTCGGTGGTACGCTGGGCCAAATTTACGGCTACGTGGAGGATGGCTACTACACCACCGACGACTTCACGAGCTACGATCCGATTTCGGACGAGTACACGCTGGCGGACGGTGTCCCTAACAGCGGCTCAACCGTCGGCAATCCGGACATCCGGCCCGGCTTCCTGAAATTGAAGGACCTGAACGGTGACGGGGAAATCACCGCCGACGACCGCCAGGTGATCGGCAATACCCTCCCGGCCGCCCAGGGCGGTTTCGGATTCAACGCCACCTTCCGCGGCTTCGACGCTAATATCTTCTTCAACTGGTCGCTCGGCAACGACGTCTACAACACCGGCAAGATCCAGTACAACCAGTTCCGCCGCGTGAACTACGGCAACCTGCTGGAGACGATGAGCATCGATAACCGCTTCACCTATCTCGACGTGGACGGCTCCTACACGGGCACCCCCGGTGGCATCGTTACCGACCTGGACCAGCTCGCCGAACTCAACGAAGGGAAGAATATCTGGTCGCACAACAGCTACGGCATTGCCGGGGCCGTCCTCACCGACTGGGCCGTTGAGGACGGTTCCTTCCTCCGCCTGAACAACCTGAACCTGGGCTATACTCTCCCGAGTGCGCTGACCGAACGGGTAGGCGTATCCAGCCTCCGGCTTTACGTCACGGGTAATAACCTCCTCCTCTGGACCAAGTATTCCGGTTACGATCCCGAGGTAAGTACCTCGCGTAGCTCGTCCTACGCCGCCCTCACACCGGGCGTGGACTACTCCTCCTTTCCCCGTAGCCGCTCCTACACTTTCGGCGTTAACGTCACCTTTTAATCGCCCCTGAAATCGATCAATCATGCCAATTAGACTCATCCTGTCGCTGCTGGCCGTAGCCACCGTGGCTTCCTGCTCCGACTTCCTGGAACCCGAATCGCTGTCGACCTTCGACACGGAATACGTATTCTCGAACGTCGACGACGCCCGCAAGGGAGTAAACGCCGTCTACCAGCCGTTCAGCACGGACCCCTTCCGCTCGCGGCTATCCAATAACATGACCGGTAACACGGACATCGAGCACGCCAGCGGCTGGACCAGCTCCGGTGACCGGTATCAAATCTGGGACCTCGAAGCCCTGTCCAGCAATAACGACCTGCGGCGGGTCTGGAACGCGGCTTACACCGCTATCCGGGACGCCAACATTGCCATTGAGGGCATTCAGGGCAGTGGCCTGCTCGAAACCGAAGACGTGGCCACCTCCCGCACCATGTACCACCTGCTCGGTGAGGCCTATACCCTTCGTGCCTACTGGTACAGCATGCTCGTCTACTACTGGGGTGACGTACCCAACGTACGGGAAGCCCCGAGGGCGGGGAACGACTTCTTCCTTCCGAAAGAGAATCGCAACGTCATTCTGTCGAATGTCATACAGGACATGATCGACATCGAATCGCAGATGATGTGGGCGGAAGAGTTGCCCTTCGGTATCGAGCAGGTAAGCCGGGAGTATACCCTCGGTATGATCGCGCGTATCGCCCTGCAGCGCGGCGGTTATTACCTCCAGCCCGACCTGACGCAGAACCGGGAGGCCGATTACCTGGATTACTACCAGATCGCCAAGGATTACACCGGTAAGCTCATGGAGCTTAAAGATCGCGAGTTGCCGGAGGATTTCCGTCAGGTATTCCTCAACAATGCCAAGTTCGCCTCCCCCGTGAACGACGACATCCTCTTCGAAGTACCCTTCGCGCTCGGCAACGGCGACGTGGGCTGGAACATCGGTATTACCGTCCGGGGAGGGGCAACGGCCGCCCACGGCTACGGTTCCGGGAACAACTACATGTCCATGCCCCCGACCTACTATTACTCCTTCGACACCGCCGATATCCGCCGGGATATAACCTGCGGTCTCTGGTTTGTCGATGTTGACGGGAATAAGTACGTCATCAACGACATCAATAACATATCGCAGGGTAAGTGGAGCCGCTGGTTCCTCGATTCGCCTCCCGGTGCATCTTCCGCCAAGGGTACCGGCATCAACTGGCCCATGCTGCGCTACTCAGACGTGCTCCTCATGCACGCCGAAGCCGAAAATGAACTCAACGGTCCTACCGCAACGGCACAGAACGCCCTGCGTCGCGTCCGCCAGCGCGCCTTCGCCGAAGTCGACTGGGACGAAAAGGTAGATGATTACATCAGCGACATTTCTTCCAGCAAGGAGGATTTCTTCGATGCCATCGTAGACGAACGCGCCTGGGAATTTGGCGGGGAAATGATTCGGAAGTACGAGCTCATCCGCTGGGGGAACTACTCCGAAAAAATGGAGGAAACGGTGGACGGTCTGCTCGCCATGGCCGACGCCGCCGCCACCGGGACCGGTGAATACGCGGAACTCCCCGATTACATCTACTGGAAGATCGACGAGAGCGGAAACTTCGTCGTATACAACCCCAACCGCGACGTCGTAGCACCGCCCGACGATACCTGGGAGCGGGAGACGTGGCTACTTGACCTGACCGACGAGGTCACCATCTACGACGAATGGATCACGAAAGACTGGGCAAACTACATCGACGAAGGTCCCCAACCCGGCACGGCACGCTACATCTTCCCCGTCCCCGAAGAGGCTATCACGAATAGCCAGGGAACGATATCCAACGACGGATACGGATTTAACTAGTCGGTCATTTAATCAATTATCATGAAATATTTCAAGTCTAATATATCCCTCACGCTGGCCTTGCTGGCGGTTGGGCTGGTCCTCTTTTCGGGCTGTGAAGAAGAAGAATTTTATCCTCGTACCCGTCTGTTCCAGCCGGTATTGAACGAACCCCTGATGGCTGAATTCAACACCATCATCGTCAATATGGGGAATATCAAAGAGGCCGATAGCTATACCCTCGAGGTGAGCCGCGACAGTTTCGTCTCGGTACTCTACACCCTGGAGTCCGATACGAGCTATGTCATCCTGGACGAGTCCAATCTCGGGGAGCCCCTACTCTACTCCACGCTGTACCAGGTACGGGCCACGGCCCACGCCGACGAGGATGAGTACGACAGCTTACCGTCGGATCTCGGGGAAGTACGGACAGAGCGTTTTCCCTCCATCCTTTACGTACCCACGGAGGGAGATATGCTCGACGGGCAGGTACGTGTTCGGTGGCAGGTATCCGGCGAAGAAATCACCACTGTCCGGGTGTTCGCCCGTTCCGACGAGCGACTCACCTCCCCCCTACAGGAGTACTCGGTCGAGCAGGACACCGGGCAGTTCATTGTCCGTCAGCTGAATCCCCTCACCGAGTATACGGTTGCCATTTACAGCGGCCCGAACGGAGAGGAACTGCGTGGTTTTGAGTTCTTCACCACCATCGCCAGCGCCATTAATCTGAGCAATCCCACGGTGATCGATCTCAGCAATTCGAGTGACCCCGACACCCTGACCTCCGTCGTCAACAACGCCAACGACGGCGATACGATCGTACTGCAGAAAGGATTCACGTATAACTTTCCGGCCGAAGATCTGGCTAAGTCGATCACGTTCGCATCCGCGTATGGTTTCGGAGAAGAACGTCCGGTTCTCTTTACGACCGGTAACTGGAACATCGTTCCGGGGTCCAACATCGACCATGTCCGCTTTATCGACATTGAATTACGCGGAGAAGACTTCGGCGGGGACTACGTCTTCAATCCAAACCTCGACGTGCGTACCGACCTGGGAGAATTGAGCTTCGAGAATTGCATCATCAATCAATTCCGGGGCATCATCCGTATTCGGACCCAAATGTTCCTCGGTACGCTCCGGATCAATAATTCCATCGTGCACACTATCGGCGGATACGGAATTCTTACCACCGATACCGACGGTGCGGGCAATGCGGCGGTCGACCATGTCGTACTCACGAACAGCACGTTCTACAAGGCCGAAGCCTTCCTCCAGTCCCGGCAGAACACCCAGTCGATCACCATCGACAACTGCACTTTTCACCAGGTGGGCAGCGCCGGTGGGGGCGTCATGTTCCGTTGGCGCGGCGAAGATGGCCTGTTGAGCAACGTGCTTGACGGCATCTCCATCACGAATAGCATTTGGGGCCCGGGTTGGGATCAATCCGGAGAAGCGGAATCTTTCGACATTCGCGGCATCTACGACGGTCTGGAAAACACCACTTTCAGTATCGTCAATACCTACGCGACGTCGGATTTCTCCTTCTCCGAGGGCTCCGAAATTCCCGGCTTTCCGGCTATTCCCTACAACGGGACGGCCCAGGATCTGTGGGTGGCCCCGAACGAGGGCAACTTCAACTTTGAGGATACGGGCTTTACCGGACGGAATGACGCCGGTGATCCACGGTGGCGGCCGTTCTAGGCCGATATACGCTAAAACCAGGTTGTGCGAACCCTAGGGCTCAGCAAAAACAGCCTCGAGAAAGCCGGCTGCCAGATACAGGGTTGGCTCAAACCATGGCTCCAGTAACCAGAAGCCATGGGGCGAATTTTCGAAGGTTGCGACTACATATTTAGTATTGTGTTGATCGAGTACGTTTAACAGCTCCTGCCGCCCGGCGTGAAACCGGGGGTAGGAGCTATTTACGAACAGGAAGGGCGGTGTATTCGCGCCCGCGTACACCAAGGGGGAAGCTTCCCGCCAGCGCTCGTAATGGGCTTCGTAATCACCTAGCCAGGCATTGGCCGAACGTCCGGTCCATTCCGGTTCGGCATCGGGATGCACGAAGGATACGATGCCATCGATATTTAATACCGCTTGAACGTCATCCGAATAGGCATGCAAAGGACTGAGCGTATCGTAGATATCCAGCTCATTCGTCGTCCCTAGTAAAGAGGCGAGATGCGCCCCGGCCGAAGCACCGTAGGCGGCAATGCGATTGGTATCGATATTGTATTCCGCGGCGTTGGCGCGCATCCACCGAACCGCCAGCTTCAGATCGCGGACCCCCGCGGGATAGGGCGCTTCCGCGCTCAGCCGGTACTCCGGTGTGACGGTGACGTAGCCCCGGGCTGCAAGCTGCCGGGCCATCGGGTGTAAATTCTCCTTCGACCCGGTCGTCCAACCCCCGCCGTGGATCATCAGTACGGCTGCCCTCGGCGTAGTCATCGAATCCGGGTAGTACACATCCAGGTATAGCGACCGGTCATTCCCGACTTCGGCGTACACGCGGTTGGTATCCTCGCGAACACCCTTCGGCAGCCGGCCGTAAACGGGTCGTACGTCCGGGTTTGACTTGACGACCTTGGTGTAGGTACTGTGGATGGAGTAGGAAGTATCCCTAGGCTGGTAACCGGATTGGGCCGAGCAGGCCGCACCAGAAAGGATCGCCCCGAGAAAGAGCAGTGCTTTGAAGTCCATGACTCATTTTTAAAATGTCGAAGCGTCGATCTAGGCGACCCGGGCCCTCGCTACAGTGTACGCAACCAGTTAACCAGGCGCTCCGTCCAGTCGTCCGGCGTAGTCGGGTTGTTCAGCCCGAATCCGTGGCCGCCCGCCGGATAGAGGTGCATCTCTACCGGTACGCCGAACTGAAGGCACTGCATGTAATACCGCAGGCTGTTCTCAACCGGAACGGCCTGATCGTCGGCGGCGTGCACCAGGAAGGAGGGCGGAGTGTTGGGACCCACCTGCCGGTCGGCGGAGAACCGTTCGACCATGCCCGCCGCAGGTGATTCTCCGATCAGGTTGTTGCGGGACCCGGCGTGGGTAATGCTTGAATCGAAGCTGATTACCGGATAGATGAGGGCCGCGAAGTCCGGACGAACGGAGGTAGTGTCCCGCTCCGTCGGGTCGGCATTCCGCTCGAAGCGGGTGGCGGCCGTAGCCGCCAGGTGCCCCCCGGCGGAAAATCCCATAATGCCGATTCGGTTTGGATCGATACCATACCGATTGGCTGACCGGCGAACGGTGCGGATCGCTTGCTGGGCGTCCATCAGCGGGGCCAGTGACCGGTCGACGTTGGTTTCGTCCTGCGGGATGCGGTATTTCAGGACGAAAGCGGTTATACTGTCCTGGTTGAGTCGTTCGGCTACCCATACGCCTTCTTTGTCGTAAGCGAGTCGCGCATATCCACCCCCGGGGCAGATGACGACGGCCTGGCCGTTAGGATGCTCGGGGATATAGGCAGTCAGTTCGGGAACCGCAACGTCGTTAAACGCCCGACCGCCACTCCCGCCCCGGTCAACCATCGTTTCGGGGTCCGGCACTTCACGGGAATTCGGCACCGTACCGGGATAAAGGGCTTGGGTATCCTGAGCGTACAACATTCCCGCTGTCATTAGGCCGAGCGTGAGGAGGAATCGGTTCATGGCCGCTTAATTTTGGAGGCTGTCGGCGACGGTGGCTTCCATCCCCTTGCTTTCGATGCTGAACAGGGCCGAAGCCAGCGCTGCTTGTAAGTCCGTCCGGTCGCTGAGATCCTGTTCCCAGGCCCGCTCCCAACTTAGCACGCTTTTACTTAGCTCGCGCATTCCTTGCTCGTCGGTCTCAACGTCCGCCCACGCTTGCTGCAGGAATTCGACCGCCCAGGGGTCGTCCTTCAGGGGGATCTTCTGCCCGTTGCGATCGCCCCGGTAAAAGCGGACGAGCGCGGCCAGGGCAAGCACCATGCGGGGCGGCACGCTACCCTTCTGATCCAGGTAGGCCAGGAGGGAAGGAAGGACACGGGTCCGGAACTTGGAAACCGAGTTGAGGCTGATGCTCAGCAGTTGGTGGTGGATAAAGGGATTCCGGAAGCGATCCAGTACGTCCTCGGCAAACTGTTCCAGGTCGACCTCCGCCAGGGAAAGCGTCGGGATGATCTCCTGAAAGAGTACTTGCTTGATGTATGCCCCGGTGGTGTCATCCTCCAGGGTCTCCCCTACCGTTTCCTTCCCGCTCAAATAGCCGACCGGCACCATGGAGGTATGCGCCCCGTTGAGGATCGCCACCTTGCTCCGCCGATAGGGCGTCAGGTCATCGACGTAGCGAATGTTGAGCCCGATGTCGTCGAGAGGTAACTCTTTCCGAACGGCCGCCGGGGCCTCGATGGCCAGCAGGTGGTAGGGTTCTCCCTGGGTGACGGCCACGTCCTGGTAGCCCAGCTTCTCCTGTACTTCCTGCATCTCGTCCTTACCTACCCCCGGAACGATACGGTCGACGAGGGTATTACAAAAAGTGCAATGTCTGCGGACCCAATCGGTAAAGCCGGAGCCGAGCTTCCACGACTCCGCGTTACGGATGACGAGGTCCCGGAGAACACTGCCGTTGTCAACGATCAGCTCCATGGGAAGGACAATATTCCCGCGCTCCGCCGCCCCATTGAAGTGCTTGTAACGGCGGTAGAGCCAGGCGGTCAGCTTGGCGGGGAATTCGGCCGGTGGCGTGTCCGACAAGGTATCGTCCTCCGAATAGCGGATGCCCGCCTCGGTCGTGTTGGAGATGACGTAGCGCATGTCGGGGTTCTCGGCGGAAGCGAGGAACGTGTCCCACTCCGAATCCATACTGATGACCCGGCTGACGTTGGTGATCAGTTCCTGGGTATCGACGAGCTCGCCCTGCTTAATGCCGCGGGTGAGGACGTGGTAGAGCCCCTCCTGCCCGCGCCAGTCGCGGTAGATCTGCCGGTCGGAATTATTGGCCACCAGGACGCCCAGGGGGCGGCCGGCCTGCCGGTTATAGACCTCGACGATCCAGTCGGCGAAGCCGCGTAGAAAATTCCCGCCCCCGAATTGTAAAATAGCTTCCCGGGGAGCCGGACCGACGCCGGCGTTGTTTCGATTGAGTTTTTGCATGGTTGTTTTTTAAAGCGATACGCCGCGCTTCCAGGGAATAAAATCATCCTGGCCGAGCTGTTCGGACCGCGTGCGTTGTTCACCGCTGGCGATGCGAATCAGGAGCTCCAGCAGTTCGGAGCCCTTCGATTCGATGGTATCTTCTCCGGAGACGACGGTGCCCGCGTTGATGTCGATGATGTCGCTCATCCGCCTGGCCAGCGCGTTATTGCTCGACATCTTCACGGTTGGTGCTATCGGGTTACCGGTCGGCGTACCCAGGCCCGTGGTGAAGACGATGAGCGTGGCCCCGGAACCGGCGAGTCCCGTGGTGCTTTCCACGTCGTTGCCGGGTGTACATAATAGATTGAGCCCCGGCCGTGTCGCCTGCTCGGTGTAGTCGAGGACGTCAGCTACCGGGGAAGTGCCCCCCTTCTTGGCCGCGCCGGCGGATTTGATGGCATCCGTGATCAGGCCGTCCTTGATATTTCCGGGCGAAGGATTCATGGAAAAGGCGGATCCCACTTCCTCGGCCCGCTTGCTGTAGGTGCGCATCAGGTCGACGAATTTCTCCGCCAGTTCGTCCGTGGCACAGCGGTTGACCAGTTCCTGCTCGACGCCGTTCAATTCCGGGAACTCGGACAGGATGGTCTTGCCACCCAGCGCCACCAGCAAGTCGGATGCGTATCCCAGGGCGGGGTTGGCGGTAATACCGGAAAAGCCATCCGATCCCCCGCATTCCAGCCCGAGGGTCAGTTTACTGATGGGCGCGGGCTTCCGCTCGATGGCATTTGCCTGCATTAGCCCCGTGAAGGTGACCTTGACGGCCTCGGCGATGAAGTCGCGCTCCGAGCGGCTCTGCTGCTGTTCCAGGATGTAGAGTGGCTTCTTGGATTCGGGCGCGATGCGGTCGACGGCCTCGCGCAACAGGGATATCTGGGCATTCTGACAGCCCAGACTTAGCACCGTAGCGCCCGCCACGTTAGCGTTGTTGATGTATCCGGCCAACAATCGACACAGGGCCTCGGAATCCTGGCGGATACCGCCACAGCCTCCCTGGTGCGTCAGGAATTTAATGCCATCCACCCGGGGGAAGACCCGGTTGCGGTGCATCTCCTCTCCGGTGCGTAATACGTCCGTTTGCAAAATGTCCTCGGCGCTCGACCCTTCGCGGTATCGCCGGATCAGCGTGTCCACGTCGACGGAGAACTCCCGCTCGGTGACGTACCCCAGCTTTTCGACCATGGCCGCTTCGATCACCGAGATGTTGCGGTTCTCGCAGAAGACCAGGGGAATGACGAGCCAGTAATTGCGGGTCCCGACGCTGCCGTCTTCCCGGTGGTAGCCCATGAAGGTTCGGTCTCGGAAAGCGGAGACGTCCGGAGCGTCCCAGCTGAGGTCGCGCTCCCCTACCCCGTACTCGCTGGAGGCGTGGATGACGTTCTCGGTGGAGATGCGCGTGCCCTTCGGTACGACCCGCAGCGTTTTGGCTACGGTGACGCCGTACATGACGATCGTTTCGCCCTCCTGAAAATCCCGCTCGGCGAATTTGTGCTTGATGGGAATATCTTCCAGCAGTTGGATCGGTTGCCGCGTTTCGGTCACGGTCTCTCCGGCCGAGAAGTCACGCAGCGCTACGATGACGTTATCTGCCGGATGTATTTTAAGTGTTTCGGCCATAGCTTAGAAATCTAGTCTGTCGTCAGTGGCACCTCGGGCCGGAAGTGGATTCCAGCCCGCGTACCGATCGTGAAGGTAATGGGTCGAACGGGACCGTGGCATACCAACGCCCGCACCCCACCCGCCGGACGATGACGGCGGATGGGGTACTGTTTATTTGGGCGGCGAGCGCAGGTATAAAGCCGGTTATGTCCCGCGCGCTAAATCGAAATCCGGAGCGCTGGACCAGGGAAAACAGGAGGACGCGACCATTCCACATCATACGGCCCTTACCGCTGGGTGTAAACTTTCGCGGCTTTCCGTCCGTCGGGCGCATCGGCCGTGACGATCCATACACCGGTATCGGCGCGGAAGTTGCCATCCGCTTCCACCTTCACCTGGCTGATCCGGGCGCCACTCAGGCTGTAGACGGTGACCGTTGTAGGTCCCTGCACATTAGAGACGAAAATGCGGTCGCCGGCGGCGTAAATCCTGACCTTCGATACCGGCGCGGCATAGCGCGTGGAGGTCGGATTCTGCTCGATCAGCGCGGGAAGGGGATCCCAGTCGTCGTCGCCCTTCGTGAAATGGAAGGGGGTGATCTGGGTACCGTCGGTGAGGACGGGTTCCGTGAGGACGGTCGACCATTCGACGCGTTGGTCCAAATGGCTCTCACCGGACCGCTCGACGGTACCGTACTCGTACATCATTTCGGATTCACCACCGAGACTGCTGGCCCAACCTTCCGGTTCGATCAGCGACATTCCGACGTAGCCGGGGTAATCCGACGTATCGATGGTCGTATTGTAGAATACCACTTCGCTGGTCGTAGCCTGCCACGGACGGCCGTAGTAACCGGGCTTGGCGCGGTATTCGGAAGCGGTTTCCGTGCCGGGGATGGCCGTGGTCACGGTTGTCTCGTACATCAGGTACCCGCGTGGCGCATCCTGCTGGGCGGCGGTGATGTACGCACGGTCGCTACTCGCGTCGCTCGTATTCATGGCCAGTTCACTCTGGTAAAACACGGCCGTCATACCGCCGAAGAGGTAGTCTACGGCTCCCATCATGGACCCGCGGAAGACCACCACCCGGGCACCTCGTCCGCCGTAGAACGAGTCTTGCCGGCCGATTACGCGGCACTTATCCAGAATTACCTTATCGGCGGTACCGACGACGGCGATCGCCGCGGCGCGCTCCACGTACGAGCGATCCTGAACGGAGGTGTTGCCGTAGTCGGTCGGGCGTTCTCCCTTGCTTCCGGAGTCCCACATCACCACGACATCCTCGGATTCCTTTTGGGAGATGTACTGATTGAAGCTATTCTCGAAGATGATGTCTTCCGCCTGAAAGCCGAGTGCATACACCACCACCGTAGCGTTCCAGTAGGACCCGTTGGTCGTACCGGCTCCGGCGTTTTCGTTACTGAGGTAACCGTTATCCCGGTTCACGGCCAGTACGTCAGCGTCGTACTTCTGATCGCTACCCATGCTGAAGTAGTCATACCCGTGTCCGTAATAGGACGTGATACGAACGGCATTCGGATCGATATCGACGCCCTCGTTCATCAGGGCGATGGATGGAGTGGCAGCAGCGTTCTTCAACGTCACCTCCGGCATATCGATCACGAGCATTTCCTCGTAGTTGCCGGGGTCGATCATGATCGTCACCCGTTCCCCGGAGTCGCGGCTCATCAGCCGAATGGCCTCCAGGGCGGCATTGATGGTCTGGTAGTCTTTGTCAGCCCCCACGGCCAGGGTGGAGGTATAGTCGAGGTAGGGTACGGTGCGAATTTCGGTGATGTAGGTCGATCCCGCTCCGTCACCGACCGTGATCGTTACGTAGCCACCCTCTTCACCGGGGTAGACGTAGGTAGTCGATTCCAGCATGCTGGTGCTTCCCGAGGAGGTTGTTATCGATTCGCCACCCTCGATGGAAAAATCGGCGCTGTAGTAGTAGGTGACGATGACCGCCTCTCCCGGATTGACCGGAACGGCGATCGTAGCGTCGGGTCCGGCAACCAAGTGGCCCTTACCGATTTCGTTGCTCACCGCGCCAGTGAACTGAAGTCCCCTATAGTTTGCGTCCCCGCTGGCGATAACCGCATCGTCGAAGCTCCACCGGTTGACGGGTTCGAATACCAGCGTCTTGGTGGTGTCTTTACCGTCTACCGTGAGGTTGGAAGTGAGGGCCAGCGCAACGGGGTAAGCCGAAAGTCCGTCCGCCTGTATGGAATATACCCCGTCCCGGAGCTGGATCGCGCCAAGGTCATCGAAGGTGTAGCTGTAGCCCGCCTCATTGAGATTGGTAAAGGTGAGGCGAATATTCTCCTGCTGCTCGCTGCTGAGCCCGCTTGTCTGCACGGTTACCGCATAGACAGGCTTGGGTACGAAGGTGATGTCAAATTCCGTGTCCTCGGCCGCAATGGTCACACTGTCCTGTGCCAGGGAGTAGTCATTGACGCCCGTAGCTGTAATGCCATATCCGCGGCCAGCCTCGAGACTTACCGTATACGTACCGTTTTCCGGATCCACGCTGACTTCAGGCTGATAGATGGCCCCCTGGGAGGTGAACATTAGCATGAGGTCGCTCGGAACATCCGGCAACCCAAGAATATCGCCGCTTACCGTGTACAGCTCCGTTCGGATGATGGTTATATCGAAGGTTGTCGTGCTTTCCGTTACATCCAGCGTACTTCCGCTGCTGATGATATAGCCATTAGCTCGGCCGAGGCTGAGCTCGTAGGTATAGCCGGCCGGCAAATCAATACGGTAGGATCCGGACTCCACCGTCGTTTCGAAAACCTTGCCGTCCGCATTCGTGAATTGCAGGGTGTAATCGCCGGGAATGTCGGTGGCCTCGGTGACGTCCACGCTTCCGGTCAAGGATACGTAGTTAGCACTTCGACGTACGATACGGTAGTAGCTGGGCTTGTCCTGCGTATCGAAAAGTTTATACATTCCGGCTTGCTTGGCCACGAAGTTGAACTCGGTCAGCTCACCGGGCAGTGCTTCTACGTCCGTCTGCATCGTGGGATCCGGAGCATACTGAAAATTGAGCTGACCGCCGCCATTCTGCGACAGTGCGTAAACGGTGATTTCATCGTTCTCCTCCAGTGCCAAACTTAGGTAGCGGCCCACGGCGCCTGCGCTATTCACGTAGATGCGGCCGTTAAATTCCCCATTGCCGGAGACGTTCTCGTCGTAGCGGGTCAGGTTGGTATTGCTTGTCCGCAGGCGGTCGTTTCCGCCGCCGACCCAGGTAAGTCCGTTGGAACTGAATTCGGGCAGTACGTTTCCGGCGGAGCCGGCTTCCACGGAAGCGTCGTACCAGCCGTTGACCGTGGCTTCGTCCAGTTGATTGGTGTAGGCATCGCCATTCAGTTGCTCCGCGCCGAAGTCCCACACCAGGCTTTTGCCTTCGGTATCGACGATTTCGTCGGCGTTTTCGACGGACAGTCCGTGAATATAAAATTGCCCCGTCGGTGAATCCTCACTGAGGAGGGTTGCGGTGACCGTACCGGCCGGGCCTTCGTATGAAAAAGTGCTGGGAAACCCATCCTCCTCGCCGAGGTTCTGTGCCGCAATGGTTCCAAGCACTTCGTCGTTGGCACCGGTCAGCTCGAAAACGGCATCGGAGGAAGATGCGTAAGTGCACACGAAGAAGGTGATCAGAGCATCTCCGGCTACGGCGATGTCGAAGCTGTTACCGGGAAAGAACACCCCCCCGTGGGTAGCGTCGTGGTAACCGAACTGGAGGCTTTCGTTGTCCGTGTTACTGTTGATCGTTACGAGACCATCAGCGGTGGTGAAGCTTTCGTAATTGAGTTCGCTATAGCCCGTCTGCGGCAGCACGGAACCGTCGGCAAAATTATAGCTGTACGTCTGCCCGGCTTCGGCCTGGGCCCGGATCATCGTGCCGGTGCACAGCAGGGAAAGAAAAAGGAGTAAAATCTTTTGCATGATCTAAAATTTCAGGAGGTGATAAAGGTTGCCGGCCGGTCTACCGGCGCCCGTCGGTTGCGGAGGGCAGTAGGTACTTCTTCAGTGGTATATTCTGGTCGGCGATGGCCCGGGCGACCAGACCGGCCATGGTACGGGCACCCTCCGGAGAGAAGTGCGTGTTGTCTTCTACCCCTTCCGGATAGTTGCCGTTCCCGCCTTCGGCGACCCACAAATACAGTTTCTTTGATGCGGGGTCACCAAGCCCCGTCACGAGTTTCCGGCTAAGGGTGGTCATATCGATGAAGGGGACTTTCATTTCGCGGGCAATGCGCTCGGCGGTCGCCGGATATTCCCCGTGCGTACGCAGGAGATTTCCCGCCTCGTCAAAATGCCGCCGGACAATGGGGCTCAGCACGACGGCCCGACCTCCACGTACTTCGGTTTCCTGGATAAAGCGACGAAGATTTTCGCCGTACGCGGCCGGGTTGGAAAAGCGCGACGTATCGGGCTTCCCGTCGTTGTGCCCGAATTGGATGAAGACGTAATCCCCCCGGGTGATCTGGCTACGCACCGTTTCCCATAGCCCCTCGTCACGGAATGACTTTGAGCTGCGGCCGTTCCTGGCGTGGTTATCGACACTTACCCCCGACTGGAAGTATGCACTCAGCATCTCCCCCCATCCGGTTTCCGGCCGCTTATCTTCCTGCTTGTTGGCGGCGGTGGAGTCTCCGATCAGAAAGACCGTCGGTGGCCCCGTGCGAGACGAGCGGCACGCACTCACCAGAAGCAGAAAGGCAGCTACTGCCAGGAGAAATAATTTGGATTTCATGGTCTCTGCTTGATAGCCGGCTTACCGGCTAACGATTAATCGTTTGCTTCCGATGGCGGAACCCGACCGGATCACCACGTGGTAGATCCCCGCGGCCAGGTTCGCGGTATTGAGGCGATAATCACTTAGCCCGCTTGCGGTAAAGAGGCGTGCGGGCAGCTGCCGGCCATATGCGTCTATCAGGTGCAGACTTGCATTCGGCGGAGCAGAACGGCCTACGGAGATGCGCACCTCGCCGGACGCCGGATTCGGAGACAGTGTCAGTGCGCCTTCGGGCAGTACGTTGCGGGTCGCTACGGTGGACTTATCGTACACTACCAGGACCTTTCCCTCCGTGACACCTCCCTGGGTATCGACCAACTCATATTCGATGGTTTCCGACCCGGTGGCGGCTGAGGGAGGAATGAAGGTGATCAGGTTGTCGCGCAAGGTCACCAGCCCGGAAGGCTCGTTTAGAATGCGGGCAATCCGCAATTCGCCGCCGTCCGCATCCGTATCGTTGGCCGTAGCGTCAATGACGGTAGGCGCGACGGTTTCGGTCATGTCCACGGTATCCGTGACGGCGACGGGCGGCTCGTTATTGTCGGGATTAAACGGGCCGGCCGCGTTCATGACGGCCGCCGGTACTTCCTCGGTGGGTAATGCGGTGTAGGCGTAAAAGTCGGCGGGAATGAACGCGTCCCCACCGGTTTCCCGCGATCCGGTACTGCCCTCGTAAAGATTGTTAATGGCTACCAGCTCCGGTTCCCGGATACCTTTGCCTTCATCCTCAATGACGTGTGGATTCTTCGTATTCCGGAAATAGGTATTCTCGATCACTACATTGGACTCAAAGCGTGCGGCGGCGGCGTAAGACAGGATATCCTCATAGTAACTGTTGAGTATGTGAACGTCCCCGAATCGTACCCGGGGCAAGCGCTGGGTCAGCCCCTTTCCGTACGTCCCATCAAACCAGCAATTGTAATAGGTCGTCTTCAGGTGACCGCGGCTTTCAACCTGATCGTCGCTGGATCCAATCAGGCTGACCTTATTGTGGTCGCTGAACCGGCAATTGGAGATGGTGATGAAGTCGGCATCCATGCCGTTTCCGCTACGGATGTCCACCAAGCCGTCGGCGGCGGAATAGAACCAGCAGTGATCGATCCAGACGTTCTGCCCGTAAACGGTGATGGCGTCCGTACTGTGGGTCTTCCCGTCGAAATCTCCATCGTAAGAATCTCCGATAGACAGGTTCTGTATAATCACGTTATTGCCTACGACCTCCAATCCGCCGTAGCGAATCATGGCTTTGGGGCTATCTCCGATCAGTGTTTTATTGCCGTACATCTTGATGCGCTCGTACAGCACCAGGTCGATCGTGTCGACCACGCGGATAATCCGGGCCTCGTTCCCCAGCAGCGCCAGGGCGAGTTCGGATCGGGAGGTTACCGTCACTTCTTCCCCGCCGACTCCCCCCGTCGTCCCGCCATTAGCGGATGCCCAGCCGACGGGCATGTCCTGAGCATTTAGGGCAGCGGAAAAAGGGAACGATAGTAGGCTGATCAATAGAAATAAGCGCATAGGATGGGTTAAGGGGCGCCGGTCAAGGGGCCGATCATAAGTTTGAGGCATTACTGGGCAACGGGTGCATCTAATTGTTCGCCGTTGATGTACAGATCCTGATAGCTCAGGTCCTCGACGAACTCGATCTTATTGCCTTCCGCCACTCCGTCGAAACGACAATTTGTGAGGTACACGTCACGGATGGGATGGGAGGCGTCGTAGCCTTCCAGCAGCAGACCGTAGCGGCTTTTCTTGGAGGTGACATTCTCCACGAATACATTACGTACCGTCGGGATGAAGGTCTGGCTCGTATCGGAGTAGATAGCGTACCGCATGTTGATCCGCACTACGGCCTCCCGCACTTCCCCGACTTCGATGTTCCGGAAGTAAAGGTTCTCAATGGTCCCGCCTCTTACCTTATTGGTCTTGATGCGGATGGCACGGTCCAGATTCGGGCTGTCCATGATGCAGTTTTCCGCGTAGATATTGCGCGCCCCGCCGCTGACCTCGCTGCCGATCACGACACCCCCGTGCCCGTCTTTCATCTCGCAATCCTGCACGACGACATTCTCGATCGGGCGCCCGCTGTTGCGGCCGTCTTGATTCCGACCCGACTTAAGGGCGATGCAGTCGTCGCCGGTGTCGAAGTAGCAGTTCTTGATCAGGACGTTACGGCAGCTTTCGGGGTCGCAGCCATCGCTGTTCGGCCCGTGGCTGATTACCCGCACGTTTTGGATGGTGACGTTTTCGCTGAGCACCGGGTGGAGAATCCACATGGGTGAGTTGCGGATGGTGACACCGTCGATCAGGACGTTCTTGCAGCGGTAGGGCTGTACGAAATTGGGCCGCAGGTAGCTCACCCCGTCGAAGCGACGTTCCTCCAGCGGCACTTCGTTCGTGTTCCAGGCGTAAAGCTGCGGGCGGCTGATCTCATCGGACTGACTGGGCATCCCTTCCGACCATCCGTAGCGATCCGAACCCGACCACGGCCACCAGTTTTCATTGCTCGCCTGCCCGTCGAGGGTGCCGGTACCGGTGAGTGCGATGTTCTCCTGCTCGTAGGCGTAGACGAGGGCGGAATAGTTATACGTTTCCACGCCCTCCCACCGCGTATGTACGGCTGGAAGGTAGTCATCGGGGCGGGTGCTGAACTTTAGCGTGGCGCCCTCCGAAACGTGCAGGTTGACGTTACTCAGCAGGTTTATCGGTCCGTTGACGGTGTAGGTTCCCGCCGGAACGAGGACCCGGCCCCCTCCTGCCTCGTTGCACGTGCGAATCGCGTCGGTAATGGCCGGAAGGGCATCGTCCCCGGTATCGGCCGCTGCACCGTAATCGGTTATATCGAAGGTCTCGTCCGGAAACTGAGGCGGCTGTATGTCATCCAGGATATCCTGCATGCCCGCCCACGGATCTGCGGAGTTATTCGAGTCGACGTCGTTACGGGACGCTTGTTGACAGCTGACAAAGGCCAGCAAGAGGGTCAGAAAGAGTAGTCTGTGCATGATCTATAAGTCGGGGCTCCATGGGGCCAGGCAATATCCTGAGCTTGCCTCCACGGGCTGCAATAAGCTGCCTCCCAGGTAGTCGGAAAGCAGAACAGGCCAAATATACCCGTGGTCCCTGCCGGCTTCCTATTCCCAAATTATCAATAGCCTAGCCGCTTTTAACATTGGTGACCACGGAGGTCGGACGGCCCACCTGCCTTATTATATTCGCTTCTATTATGATGAATAGCTTAAAGTCGCCAATCATACTCGTCCTGCTCCTTTCCTTCTTTGCTTGCCAGGCTCGCCACGC
Organism: Lewinella sp. IMCC34191; assembly: GCF_003390935.1. Lineage (GTDB taxonomy): Bacteria > Bacteroidota > Bacteroidia > Chitinophagales > Saprospiraceae > Neolewinella. The sequence goes on from NZ_QNQZ01000003.1 coordinate 254,975, forward strand.
AGGTTCCGGCCCGGGCAACGGCGCGACTTCCGATCCGGTGGCCGACCGGATGCTGCTCTACCAGCGCTCCAATGGCGGATGGCCGCAGGACGATGGTGACGACGTGAACTACGAAGCCGAGCTATCGGCCGACCGGCGTGCGGCGATTTTATCGGATAAAGATGAAGAGGATACCACCTTCGATGACGAGTCCACTACCCGGGAAATCACCTACCTGCTGGAAGCCTACGCTGAAACCAATAACGAGGCCTATCTGACGGCCGCTTCCCGCGGGATAGACTTTCTGCTCAGCGCGCAATTCGCCAATGGCGGCTGGCCCCAGGAATACCCGGACACTTCGGGCTATCACGGGCACATCACCTACAACGACAACGTCATGATCGACATCATGACGCTGCTGTCTTCCGTCGCGGATGGCAAGGAACAGTATGCCGCCGTGACGCGGGACCGGCGTTCCGCGGCAGGCAGAGCCGTCGACCGGGGCCTGGAGGCGATCCTCCACACCCAGTATGTACACGACGGCGAACTGACTATCTGGGGTGCCCAACACGACCGCGAGACGCTCGCGCCCGCGCCCGCTCGGACCTTTGAACCCGTTAGCCTGAGTGGCAAGGAAAGCGTAGAAATTGTCCGTTTCCTGATGGATCTGCCTGATCCCAGCAAGGAAGTGAAAGCCTCCGTCCGCGCGGCCGTTCGATTTCTGGATAAAATTCGTATCGACGGCTACCGCCAGGACCGAATTGAAGCTCCCGAGCAGCCGACCGGGCGCGACCGCGTGATCGTACCCGACAGCAGCAGTGTCATCTGGGGCCGTTTCTACGAGATCGGCAGCTGGCGCCCCATCTTCATCGGGCGTGACGGCATCATCAAATACCGCCTACAGGACATCGAAAACGAACGGCGCGTCGGCTACGGCTTTTACGGTCACTGGGCCAAGGACCTGATTAAGAAGGAATACCCCAAGTGGGAGGAGCGCATTGCCGAATGAACGCTTAAGGAGTGTAATCCCATCGCGGGAAAGCGGAAGGCTGGGTCTCGTATTTCCGGGGGCGCGTGCTCGCTGAGCCGAGACTTCCAGCACACCCCCTCGACCCAGCCGGTCTCAACCCTGGGCCGTAGTGACCCGCTCGATAATCACAGGATCGCAACCCCTCAAGCGTAGTGCATCAATCGTACGCGACAATCAAACCTGCTCTTCCTGCTGCATGCTCTTCGCATACTGCGTAGGCGTCATATTCACCTCTTTTTTGAACGTCCGACTGAAGCTGTTCGGCAGATCGAAACCTACCTGATAGGCCACCTCGGCTACGGTCAGGCTTCCCTGGGCGAGTAGCTCCTTGGCCCGGTTCATGCGGTACGATTTCAGCAGATCGATGGGCTTCTTGCCGGTCAGCTGCTTCACCTTGCGGATGAAGTGCATATGACTGAGGTGCATGGCATCACACATCGCCTTTACGTTGAATTCCGACTCGGCTACGTTCTCCTGGAGGAGGGTCACCAGCCGGTCCATGAACTCTTCGTCGGCGGTGGGCAATTCCTCGACCTCCGGGGTGAGCCGGAAATCAAGATTGAATTTCTCCCGAATGCGCCGCCGCTGTTCGAGTAAGGTCTCTACGCGGACGAGAAGCAGATCGGGATTAAAGGGTTTGGTGATGTAATCATCCGCTCCCATGCGGTATCCCGACACCTTATTTTCGTCCAGCACTTTGGCCGTAAGCAGGATGACGGGGATGTGGCTGGTTGATAATTTGCTCTTTATCTGCCGGCACAGTTCCATCCCGTCCATCTCGGCCATCATTACGTCGCTGACGATGAGATCGAAGGACCGCTGCTCGGCCAGTCGCAGCCCATCGTTACCGTTGATGGCCGTCGACACGCGGTATTTGTCCTGTAGCAGTTGGGCCAGGAATTGCAGCATATCGGGATTATCCTCAACAACCAGGACGTTTTCCGTGTCTCCGGAATCGTTGTCATCCGCGGCCACTTCGACCTGCTGCTTGAAGCCGTCCTGTAGCAAGGTGGCTTCCTGCACGCTGGCGGTTAGGGCAGGTATCTCTCCGGGTCGTTCGGTGGACATACGCTCGTGCGCGGGCACCAAGGGCAGGTAGACCGTAAAGGTGGAGCCCGCGCCATCCGTGCTATCCACGCGAATTTCCCCCTGCATGAGGTACACCAGGTCCTTGATGTACGATAGTCCGATTCCCGTCCCCCCGCTCGGCGTAACCCCGGTACCGGCGGTGTAGTACTTGTCAAAGATCAGCGCGATCTTTTCCGGGCTGATGCCCGCGCCGGTATCGCTGACGACCAATTTGAAGTAGCGGTCGTAGAAAGCATTCAACTCGGCCTCATCGGCGGTTTCCTCCTCGAGCGAGACGCTGATGCTTCCGCCCTTGGGTGTGTGCCGGAAAGCGTTGGATAGCAAGTTGGCGAGGATTTTTTCCACCTTGTCCACGTCAATTGCCACGTAGCGATTATCGGTACGGTCCGTAACGCTCAGGTAGATATCGCGGTCCAACGCCAGATCCTCGAACAGTTCGGTTATCGCGGACACGTAATGAGCCAGATGAATATCACTCAGGTTGATCTCGAGTGAGGTATGCTCGATGCGGCGGATTTCCAGTAACTGATCGATCAACTTCAGCAGACGGTTGGCATTTCGCTGCACCATAACCTGCAACTGACGGCGGCGGCTATCCGTCAGCATATCCTCTTCTTCAACAAGCTGCGTGATCGGGCCGAGAATGAGGGTGAGCGGGGTGCGTAGCTCGTGGGAAATATTGGTAAAAAAGCCCAGTTTAGCCTTCGACAGGTTTTCGAGCTGGACAAGCATGCTTTCCAGCTTGTCGCGCTGTAGGCGGATCTCGTCGTTGCGATCGTGGAGGGAAGCATTGACGACTTCCAGTTTTTTCTTCTTGCTGATCACCCGGTATTCGTAGAACCCGAATATGGCCAGGAAGACAAGCATCAGCGCGATGAACCACCCCTGCTTCCAGATGGGCGGGAGTACCTCGAAGTCGACCACGGCCGGAGTAGGATCGACGTTGAAATCGATATCCCGCGCCCGGACTTCCAGGCGGTGCGGCCCGTCCGGCATGCTGGTGAAGGAAAATTCGTTATTGGACCGGTAGGGCAACCAAGCCCCCCCGTCCAGTCGATAGCTGTAGACCAGGTCCTCTGCGTCCGTCAAGCCAAAAAAGTCCTTCCCCGTCCAGGAGATAAAACCGTTACCGTCCGCGGGGATGCGCTCGGTATAGAAAGCGATAGCCGTTTCCGGTGGCGTATGCGAAGGCTGGTAGCGCGTACTGTAGAATTCGTATTGCCGCCGGTCGGGAATATCACCCGTGAGCGCCTGCCGCTTCCAACTGCGGGAAACGTGGTCGATCCAGATGTATTCGTCGGTATGGGTAATGGTCCCTCCCTCGAAGTCCATATCCAATTGATCGGGAAACAGGTCCTGCGTCCAGGCGCTGCCGTCAAAGGTGCAGAATCCATTCTCCGTAGCCACGACGAACAGGGAATCGGAGAGCGCGTCGATGCTGAGTATCGTATTGCCCGATAGCCCGTCCTTGGTCGTGTAGTTCTTCCACTGCGTTCCGTCGTATACGAACACGCCGTAGTACCGGGAGCCAACCAGTAGCAAGTCATCCGTACTGTACAGGCAGTTGACGTACTGCTGTAGTTCCTCGTCTTCCGCGGACCGCCATTCACCATCCTCGTACAGCATCAGTTTACTTCCCCCGATGCATATCGTGCCGTCGGGCATCTCGGCGATACCATATACGTTCGCCTGGTTGAGACCGTGCGCTCCGAATACATGATAAATCCACTCCAACTCATCGGCGGTTGGATCGGGAAGTTGCAATACGCCGCTGGTAAAGCCATCCTGCCGTCGCGCGTCCACGCTGCCTCCGAACCAGAGGGAGCCGTCGCTGGCCTCGAATACTCCCCGGTAATCGATCCCCCACGACAGGGTCGGGTGGAGGTAAAGCGCCCAACGGTCGCCGCGCAGTACCGCCGTGGCGGCCTTGCCCCGATGCGAGCCGGCGGCCCAAAGCTGCCCCGAAGAGGTGCGCAGCAGGCGCACCGGTTTGTCCATCAGCCCGTCACCGATCCCGTAGGCTGACCACTCGGTACCGTTCCTGTTCACCACCCGGCTGTCCGCTTCGATAAACCATTCCTGGTCGGGCGAATCGGCAAGTTGAAAGCTCAGCCCGTCGTAGGTAAGCCACCGGCTAAGCGAAAAGTCCAGAAGTAACAGCTTGGACTTGTAGCCGGCCATCCAAAGCTGATCGCTCTGGCTCTTTTGCAACAGGACCCGGTTGGCGGGGATAGGGTAGTCGGGCGATTTGTAAATCTCCCATTCCCCCGTCGGGCTGTAGCTGTAAATTTTGGCAATGGCGCTGATCCAGATGATGCCGTTGTCGGACTGAACGATATCCGTCATGTATTCATCCCCGCCGAAGTAATTGTTGATCTGGATGGTCTCCCAGGTTTCTCCGTCGTACACCAGGATTCCGCGATCCGAGCTGGAATTGATCACCCAGATCCGACCGTCCTTGGCCTGAATCAATTTTTGTGCGGCGCCAAGATTGATCGTGCCGTCGCTGTCCACCACCTCCAGCAAGGGGGCATCCTGCGTAAAGAAGTCAGCCTGCCGCATACGGATCAGGCTGCCGTTTTCCATATCCGTGGTCAGCGCCAACCAGATGTCTCCGTTGCTGTCCTCCAGGACGTCGGAGGTCGACCGGAAATCTTGCTCTTCATTCAGCGTGCTCAGCGGGAGCAGGTACCAACTGACCTGCGGCAAAGAGCTTTGCAATGATTGGCGACGCTTCGCCGAAGTGAGCATACTGACCCGGCCGTTGGCCAGCCGAATGAACCCCCGGTCGGAACAGGCCACGATGCTGCCGTCAGAGAGTTCCTTCAGGGCGAGAAAGGTGAAGGGGAAATTGTCCGGAGCCGTAAACTCGCGGCTCCACTGTCCGCCCTGGTAGCGGTATATGCCCGAGCGGCTGCTCGCGTAGATGGAACCGTCGGTCGCTACCAGCAACTGCTCCACGGGGAAATCCTGCGGACTGTTACTTTCCAGATGCGGGGTCCACTGGTAGCCGTCGTATTCCACAACCCCTTCGGTGGTGCCCGCAAAGACACGACGGTCGGGGGTCTCGGCGATACAGCGGATGCCCTTGTCGCTGAGTTCGGGGAATTGTCGCCAGCGCCAGGACTCGGTAAGGGGGTTGACGATCGTCGGGGTATAGGGCTGGATAGCTGGCAGGCCCGGGGTCAATAGCAGAAACACGGCAAGCAGCATGGCGCTGCTCGTCCGATGGACGGGGCGGATACGGAGCGGGATGAGGCCAGCGAAAGAGCGGCCTGCCCACTCGTTCACTAAACCAAAAATCGGATGTGGCATGATCGAGTTAACAATAAATAGCGACTAGCAAGGTAAGGTATCCCCCGGCTAATTGCGCCCTTTTATAGGCTTCGTATATGCTTGTGTCAGATGGCGCGCAGGGTGACCCCTTATAATCCGGTCGAGAATATGCCGTACAGGCTTTTGACGCCGCTGAAATAATTCCTTAGCAATAGATTTTCGTTCGGGCTATGCTGATTGTTATCGGGGTTAACCAGCGGCAACACCACGGCCGGCACGTCAAGCGTGGTAACGAACGGAGCAATAGGTACCGAACCACCCATTGTCCGGATTAGAACGACCTCCTCGGCCAGTTCACTACGTAGTCCTTTACGCAACCAGCTTCCCGTCGGTCCGCTCAGATCCGTCCGAAAAGCCGCGTAGCCCGGCTGGCCGGTGAAGCCCGCTAGCCGGGGGTACTTGGACCGCTCTTCCTCCGTGGGTTCCCGATCACCGGGGATCAGATGGAAGCCCTGGTCCTCGACGTGCCGTCGCAGCAGCTCCAGCAGCCGCTCCCCGTCGGTTTCCTTCACCAGTCGCAGATCCAGTTCCGCGGTGGCCGTAGCCGGCACGATGGTGCGTGTCTCGCTGCCGGTCCACCCGCTCGATAGCCCCCGTACATTAAGACTGGGGTACTGCAGCGCCTCCTGCAGGTTCTCCCCCACCTGATCCGGTTCGCTGAAACCGATGCGTCGGGCAATCTGCTCCGGATCGTCCGGCGCGTCGGCCAGCATCTCCCGCGTTGCCGCATCCAACTCGATGCCATCGTAAAAGCCCGGTATGGTCACCCGCCCTCGCTGGTCCTTCATGGTTGCCAGTATCTGCGCCAGGCGGAGGGCGGGATTCGGGGCGTAATTTCCGTAGTGCCCGCTGTGTTGCGGCAATTTCGGACCGTACACGGTGATGGTGGCCGTAGCAATACCCCGGGCGCCGCCTACGATGGTCGGTCGGTTGCTCAGATGCACGGGGCCGTCCAGAATGACCAGGTGGTCCGCCGCCAGTTTGTCACGGTTGGCTTCCACGGCCGCAGCGAGGTCCGGGCTCCCCGCCTCCTCCATCGGGTCGATGATGAACTTGACGCCATAATCCGGACGTTTTCCCTCGGCCATCAGCTGGTCCCAAGCTACCAGGAACATCATAATGGGGGCCTTAGCATCGCTGCTCGAGCGGGCAAACAACCGCACATCCGACGTATCCGGCCGCTCCGGGATGTCCGCCCGAGTATAGGTCGTCACGCCATCCTGCCCCGTTTGCATACGCCCGTAGGCCGGCTCGAAGGGCGGCGCGAGTTTCCACTGGGTCGGATCGACGGCCTGCCCGTCGACGTGGCTGTAAAAGAGTACGGTCTGCGCGTCCGAACTTTCCGCGGCATAGGTAGCCAGAAACAGGTCGATGCCCTCGTTTGCGATCCGCTCGGTCGTAAAGCCCCGTTCGGAAAATGCGGCTTCCAGCCACTGCAGGTTTGCCTCCATCTGCCCGTCGATCGCCGCGTCGTTCGGCAATCGCAGGAAGGCCTCGTAATCCGGCAGGCTCGCGAGCGTGCGCTCGTAAAGCGTGTTTTGCGCCGGAGCGCAGGATAAAAAGCCAATCACGAAAAGGAGAAGGAATGAAATGCGCATGCAGCATGGTTAAGGGAAAGGCAATATAGGAACCTGCCGTGTCGATCGCTTGTCAAAGGCCTGATGTCTTTGAAGTAGCCTGTTACCTGCGCTCCGCCGCCCGTCTCTTTTGTATCACGGAAACCCCACCGAGGAGGTGACCAGTACCCGGCACTGCCACAGTCACCACGCCCGTCTATTCGGCGGTTTGATAGACCCGCACGTAATCAACGACGTACGAAGCCGGTAGCGGCGTATCGTCGAGCGACCCGCCGTTGCGTCCGCCCAACGCGAGGTTAAGCAGCATATAGTGGGGCTGATGAAAGGGTTCGAAATCGTATTGACCGGCATTTTCCATCTCCCTGATTAACGTGCGATTAAGCAGACTATCGTCGACGAATAATTCAATCGATTCTTCATCCCAGTCCATGCGCCAGACGTGAAAGTCATCGGCCCATTGATTTCCCCCCAGGCTGTCGACCGGTACCCGCACCGTTGACCACTGGGCGTTGCCGTCAGGCCCCCGGCTGGCGACGTTGGCCAGGATATCCCCACCGTAATATTCCATGATGTCGATCTCTCCGTTGGCGGGCCAGGGGCCTTCCACGCCGAGGGTCCACCAGGCGGGCCAGTAACCCTCCCCCACCGGAATCTTGCCGCGCATTTCGAAGCGGCCGTACAGCCATTCCCCTTTGCCGCGGGTGTTGATGCTGGACGAGGAGTAGCCGATGGTGGGCCGGTTCCTGCGCCAGTCATCGCTTCCGCTCTGGTAATCCGGATTAGGGCGCGACTCCCGCCGCCCCTCGATGATGAGGTAGCCATCCTCGATACGCGCGTTGTCCTGCTGGTACCACTGGTCTTCCTCGTTACGCACGAAACCGTGTTCGTAGCCCCATACAGACGTATCGGGCCCTGACCCGGAATTGAATTCGTCGGACCAAACCAGCCGGTATGCATCTTCTTCCGATGCTTCGGACGCGGCGGGTGGAGCAGCAGGTGAACCGCAAGCCTGCAGTATCAAGAGTGTGGCCAGGAAGGGACTGAGTCTCATCATGCCCCAAACTACGGAGACTACGTTATCTAAGCGGCTACCCCCTGCATCACGTCGGCAAAAACTTCGTAGGAGTGCAGGCGTGCTTCGTGGTCGTAGAGATGGGAAGAAGCCATAAGCTCGTTCACGCCTGTTTGCCGGAGGAACTCATGGAGATCGCTTTCCAGACTTTCCGGCCCGCCGATGAAGGAGAGCGAGAGCATGTGTTCGACGTGCTGCCGTTCGGCCGGCGACCAGAGTTTGTCCATCGAATCGACGGGAGGCTGCATGAGTTTACGCCGACCGCTAACCACGCCAAGCATCATTTGCTGGAGGGTGGTGGCCAGGTGACGGGCCTCGGCATCGGTATCGGCGGCGATCACGTTTATGCAGGCGATCACGTACGGCTCGCTGAGTACGTCCGAAGGGCGGAAGTTTTCGCGGTAGCGCTTGATGGCGGCCATGAACTGCGTGGGCGCGAAGTGGCTCGCAAAGGCGTAGGGCAGTCCCATCTGACCGGCCAGGTAGGCACTCTCCGTGCTCGATCCCAAAATGTAAATGGGCACGTCCAAACCTTCTCCGGGGATGGCTCGTACCTGTCCGCTCCGGTTATCGGCGGAAAAGAAAGTCTGTAACTGTTGGATGTCGCCCGGGAAGTCCGGCGCGGTAAAGGCGGCGGCTCCGCGGATGGCGCGGGAGGCCACGGGATCGGTGCCGGGAGCACGCCCCAGTCCCAGGTCGATACGCCCCGGATAAAGCGTGGCCAGCGTACCCATCTGCTCCGCTATGATCAGCGGTGCATGGTTGGGCAGCATGATCCCACCGGAGCCGACGCGGAGCGTCTTGGTCCCGCCCGCGAGGTAACCGATTAAAATCTGCGGTGACGAACTGGCTACCCCGGCCATGTTGTGGTGCTCCGATACCCAGTAACGGGTGTAACCAAGCGCCTCCACGTGGCGGGCCAGGCTCAGGCTATTGGCGAAGGTATCGGCCGGTGTCGACCCTTCGGCTACGGCGGCCAGATCGAGTACGCTGAATTTAATATTGGAGGGGGGATTGGTAGACATAATGCACGCTTGAGATATACACAGACAAATCGCTTACTTTCAAAAAGTTAGGCGAACTGATTGCCAACACTTTACGGCATTATGCACCGGGTTAGCTAGCAGGTAATTGTCTGCCGGATAGGTACTCACAAGACAGTTTAGGTAGTCAATTAGTTGAAGGCCATCGTGCTACTGGGTACGACAGTGGCCGGAGGAGGGATTGCCATCCGTCAGCCTCGCGTTGTTCTTTTCCAACTGCACTCCGGACTCAATTTGGCCGCCTTACTTTAGTCGGTAAATCAGACATCTAAGAATATGAAAGTCACCGGAAGCTTTACCGTTAAAATGGCCCCGCTGGACGCCTATGCCGACTCCGGCGAAGACGGCGCCCAACTCGGTCGTATGTCGCTGGACAAGATGTTTTCCGGCCCGCTCACCGCCAGCAGCCAGGGGGAGATGCTGACCGGCATGACCCCCACCCAAGGGTCGGCCGGCTACGTGGCCCTGGAGAAAGTCACGGGTACGCTGGAGGGTAAATCGGGTAGCTTTCTGCTCCAGCACTTTGGTATCATGCACGCAGGGGATTCCCGCCTGATACTGGAGGTCGTACCGGCCTCGGGTACGGGCGAAATCGCGGGCTTGAAGGGAACAATGACTATTCAGCAAAGCGAGGGTAGGCATGAATATACTTTCGATTACAGCCTCTAAGCAGCTGTGGGAAGCGAAGTTGTTATGAATTATTTCCGGGAGACGCCGCCCCGCGCAGCTAGCGTTGGATCTATGGATTACCCTGATTCCTATGTACGCTGACCGATACACCGCGCAGAAAGACCAATGCGATCTCCGCCCGAATGACCGCCGGGCCTACCACGCCATCACCCTGCTTTACCTGGCGCTGGCGTTGCAGCTACTCATCATCGTCTCCGCCGCGGCGGAACTGTTCCTGCTGAACGAATTCGAACAAGGTACCGACGTCGACCCCACCCTAATTGACATGGCCGACACCTCATACGCAGTGGCCGGCATGGGCTATTTGTGTGTCCTGGTTGCCTCCGCCTTTACTTTCATCCGGTGGTTCCGGCGCGCCTATTTCAACTTACACCTGCTGCCGGTGCGCGTGGACCACGGAGAAGGCTGGGCCGCCGGTTCCTGGTTCGTCCCCATCCTGAACGTGTTCCGACCCTACCAGATCATGCGGGAACTCTTTGTGAAGAGTGAGTACCTACTAAGAGATAATGACCGGCTGGAGAAATCCTGGTTCAACTACTCGCTGTTGGGTACCTGGTGGGGCGTCTGGGCGGTGTTTGGCGTGCTGGATCGCATTGGTTCCCGACTGGATAACCACCTCGACCTGGATTCTATTGGTGGCCTCCAGACCAGTTTCCAAATGGACGTCGTACTGTACATCGTGGGTACCGTAGCGGCCTACCTGGCTATACAGGTCGTCCGCAATTATTCCCGGGTCGAGCAACTGCTGCGGGAGCGATACGTCACCGATGAAGCCCTGATCCTCGACAGCTTCGTCCCCGACGGCGGGCTATAAACTAAGTTGTTACGGACGGAGATGCTTGGGGTGCAACCTATCCGGGTGGTCTCCGTCCCTGTACATCGATGGTCTCTTTCCGTTTGTCGAAGCGGTTTGGGCCGTCCTGGCGTTGCCACCACCTTCGCCGGCGTACACACTCACCCAGCACCCCAATACCATGTTCTTCTCCCCCACCCGCCCTGTCGGGCTAATCCTAAGCTTGTTTGCCTCTACGCTGATCTTTGCACAGGGAGGCGGCACAATTGCCGGCAGCCTCGAAGCCAATAAGGAGCCCGTTGAGTTCGCCAACGTCCTGCTACTTTCCGCCGCCGACTCGGCCGTGGTAAAAATGGAATTAGCCGATGAAGCCGGTGCCTTCCGCTTCCGGGACATCACGGCTGGTGAGTACTTTATTCGCACGAGCGGCATCGGCCTACCGCAGACCGATCAGGCGGTCTTTACCCTGGCCGTCGGGCAGGAACTGACCCTGCCCCGCTATTCCCTCATCAGTAATACCACGGACCTTGCCACCATCGAAGTCACTGCCCGCAAGCCCTTCCTCGAGCAAAAGGCCGGCCGCCTGGTGGTCAACGTCGACCAGGCCATCACCGGTCAGGGCGGCTCGGTAGTGGACCTGCTGAAAAAGGTGCCCGGCGTAGTCGTCGCCGGCGAACGCATCTCCATGGCGGGTAAGTCCGGCCTGACGATCCTAATTGACGGCCGACCAACCAAATACCTGGACATCAACAGCCTGCTGCGGGACATGCCCGCCGATAACATCAAGTCCATTGAGGTCATCAGCCAGCCCGGGGCGGCCTACGACGCCGAAGGGAACGGCGGGGTGATCAACATCGTCCTTAAGAAAAACAGCTTGCTGGGAACCAACGGCCAGGTCTACGTAGGGGGCGGCTACGGAGAGCGCGCCAAATACCGCGCCGGTGCGGAACTAAGCCACCAGAGCGGCCCGATTAATTTGACGGGCGGGATCAGCTACAACCACCGGGAGTGGGTCGAGGGGCTGGACCTGATCCGCCGCTTTGACGACCGGACCTACGTCCAGGATAACAACAGTTATGGCACACCGAACAGCTACAGCCTGCGGCTAGGGGCAGATTACGACCTGAACGACCGCCACCGCCTCGGAGTAAACGGACAGTATAGCCTCGGGGAGAGCCCCAGCTTCGGCGAAAACAGCACCCGTATTATCGAGCCGGAAAGCAGCGATCTGATGACGGAATTTGTCACTTTCCGCGACCGCCAGCGCGACTGGAATAACCTCAACCTCGATGCCTACTACCGCCTCAAACTGGACACCAGCGGGCAGGAGCTCACCATCGATGGCAGCCTCAACACCTTTGAACGCGACACCCGCATCACGCTGCGTACCGTGGGCAGTGACGCCTACCCCGATCGCCTCAACCTCGAACCCAGCCAAGCCAGCATCCTCAGCGGTCGCCTCGACTACCGCAACCCCCTGAACGACGAGCTGGTCTTCACGGCGGGCGCCAAAGTCAGTCGGGCGGAGCTGGACAACGAGTTGCTGGCGCAGGTCGCAACAAACGGCGCCATGGAACGGGACGACAACCTCAGCAACCGCTATCTGTACGACGAGGACATTCGGGCCGTATACAGTGAGCTGGTGTGGGAGAAGGGCGACTGGAGCGCCAAGGCCGGCCTCCGCTACGAACACACCCGCATGGACGGCTACAACGTTACCATCGACAGCCTGAATATTCGCGAGTTCGGCCAGCTGTTTCCCAGCATGAGCGTGAGCGCACCGCTGGCCGGGCCCCTCGGCGTGAGCCTGGCCTACAGCTACCGGATCGAACGACCTTCCTATTACGATCTTAATCCCTTCATATCCTACCTGGATCCCCTGACCTACGAAAAGGGCAACCCCTTCCTTCAGCCCGAGCTTATCCACAGCGGGCAGCTCTCGGTCACCTACGAGAAGCAACCCTTCCTCAACCTGAGCTACGACCACACCAACGACATCCTGGCCGATGTAACCCAGCAGGACCAGGAAACCGAGGTCGCTTTTCAGACTACGGTCAACCTGGACCGCTTCGTCCGCTACGGAGGCAGCCTCTTCTTTCCGCTCGACTGGGTCGCCAAACCGGTGAGTGGCTACGGCGGGGCCATGCTGTACTACAATGACTACTCCAGCGATTTTCTGGGGGGTAATCTTAACCAGGATCAGTGGAGCCTGACCGGCTTCCTCCAACTGGACGTCAAATTGCCCCGCGATTGGAAATTGCAGGTCAGTGGATGGTATCAGGGCACCGGTCTGGACGGCATCATTCGCTTCCAACCGATGTACGGTCTCGACGCGGGCCTGCAGAAAGACTTTCTCGATGACCGGCTGAACCTGATTCTCAGCGGTGACGGCATTGTCCAGCAATTCTTCCGCGGACAGATCCGCTATCAGGAGCAGGACATGGATGTTTTATCCAGTTGGGAAGCACCGGTCTTCTCGGCCAAGGTGACGTACAAATTCGGCAACCGCTTCCTGAAGAAACGCGATTCCCGCAACAGCGCCAGCCAGGAAGAGCGGGGCCGGATCGGGGACTAACTCCCTAAAATAAGAACGGCCCCTCCGACAACGAAGGGACCGAACGGCTGGGTTGGGGGGGAATGCGAATTAACCCAGCTTTCTCTTGATATAGGCGGGCAGACGGCCCTTGTCGTCGAGGTCGACCAGCTTTTCCAGCAGCTCGTCGGTGCCTAGCGCTTCCTTATTGTCTTTGTAGTAAGCGATCACGCTACGGATACCGGCGAGGTTGGCCTTATCGGGGTTGGGCACCGGATGGGCCACGACGAACTCGATGTAACCGGCCATGAACATGGGTACCGATTCACCATACTGCAGGAAGGGCATTTTGTCCTCCAGCGTAAGGTTGATTTCAGTGGTTTTATTTAGGTACCATCCGAGGTAATTAGCGGCCTGCCGCCGCTTACCCGGATTCTTTTTGGCCGGTGCGTCCTGTAGGAAATGCACGTACTCCATGAGCTTATAATCCTCGTCGGAGAGCTCGGTTTCGGCGGTGGTTCGGGTGGCTTTGCCGGCTGGTGCGGAGGTTTCCGGATCCGTATTGGATACATCGACGGAGGCATACATATCCTGCGCCATGGCAATGGAAGATAGGAAGACCACCAGGGCGGTCAGTAGGCTTTTCATGAGATTCGCTTTGTTGGGATGCGACGCCATAATGACGCGATCCCGGGTATATAAGTCGACTGCCCGGTAAAAACCGGTACAACCGCGGAGGGCTAGCGCGCCTGTTCCTTATCGGATTCGGCGACCATTTCCGCTTCGGCTTCAGCCTCGGCGTCCTTGGCGCGCTCCTTTTCTATTTTTTCGAGTTCTTTAGCGACCAGCTTGGTGAGCTTGTCCTTTTCCTGCATCTTGACCAACTTATCCAGTTGCTTATCGCGGCCGAATACATCGGTGTTATCCAGGTAGTACTCCGCTACGCTTTCCAATGCGGTCATATTCTTGGCGAACTCGTCCGCCTCCGGATCCTGCAGGTCAACCTTGGCATAGCTGCCCATGAAGATGGCCATCGACTCCCCGTACTGCAGGTAGGGCATCGCGAAGGCGTGCAGTTCCACCGTTACATCGGGCGTACCGACCAGCCACTGCGTGAGATAAGACACTGCCTCCTTGCGCCGGGATTCGTATACGTCGGCGGGAAAGCGGCGCAAATGATCCACTACCTCGATGACCTTCTCATTTTGGGCCGTGTAATCAGCCTCCGTGCGATAATTCACATTTGGTATAGAAATCTCCTGAGCAAAAGCAAAGGTGCCGCAGAACAGCGAAAATGCAAGTAGATAGTTTTTCATGAGGTAGGGTTGCTATGTGTAAATAACGACCCACCCCGAGTTTATTGGACGTGTTAAGGGTTTTTTATGGTCCCGACTTTATCGCTCACCGATTAAAATTAATCATCGCAACGGCCTCGTAGTAAGACTCCAGTTGCGTACCGTGGGGCGCACTCGTTTTGATCAGCAAGGGAAATTCGAGCGTCAGGCTGTCGCCCGTGAAGGCATCGATGAAGTGTAGGCGGCTGCCCCCATATATGGCATCGGTAAGTTCAATAAAGTTTCGGTCGGGCGTGAGCGACCAATCCCCCCGCCCAATAACCCGATCGCCACTGAATACGGTATAGGCCCCCTCTTCTGTGAACTCGAAATCGAGCTGCTCTACTTCCCTAGCCACCATACCACCGAGGCGCTCGAAATCCTCCTGGTAGGCATACTTTAGTTTGCCCGGTGCCGGTTCGTCGGTGATCGTTCCAATGGAGACGCGGGAGTGATTCAGCAACTCGGAAAGCTCCTGCATACCCACCGCTTCCGGAAGCACGGAATGCAGGCGTTGGAGGGGAATAGGTCCGACCGGATCATGCATGGCCGTATCGTGGGCGACGTATGCCTGGGGTTGCCCCGCCCCGTCCCCGGTAAACAGGAGAATGCCCCGCCGCCCGCCGGCCTCCTCCGCGTCGTACGGAAAGTAAACGGGAATGCTCCGGTACGAAGCCCGTTTACTGAGCCCGCTGGAAATTCTTTTTACCCCCTGAAAATCGGGGTCTTCACGGAAAAGATGCACGCGAACCTCCGCAACGGGGCCGGTAGCGATCGCCTCCTCCGCGAAATAAGCCAAGTACCTTGTTCCGTCAAGGTCAAGGCGGTAGGTATAGCCGGGCACTGCATCGCTCATATCGTGTACCGACAGACGCTCCCCTAGCACGTACAGCTGTCGTCCGATAATCCCACTGCTGTCTCGCACGATCACGTGTAGCGAACTGTCCGGCTGTACCTCGTAAACGATATACCTCACATCGGAAAAGGTAGCCAAGCTGTCCCCGGCGTAAGCGGGCACCCGCTCGCGGTGGCGGAGAAAGGGCGAGAACAACTCCGCGGTGTCTCCCTCGATGCGCATGCGGAACCCGTCGTAATTACCGGAAAAAATCAACAGGTCCAGTGGCTTGCCCTCCGTGAGCAAATAGTCTTTCCCCTTAGGTATGCTCACCGGGCCCGCGCTTCGCGTATCTCCGCACCCGCACGCCAGGTAAAGAATCATCAGCAACGTCAGGTTTCGCAAGATCATGGCAGGGTCGATCGGTGCCGGCGGGTCCAATACCTCGCTGGTCTAGTTCTTGTAAAAACGCAGCTCCGTCATGGGGCGGTAGTAAGACCGCAGGCGAACGCCCCGTGGCTCGAGGGTCTCCACCTCCAACGGAAAGGGAATAGCAATATAGTCATCCCGGTACGCCTGAATCATCGTCAACCCGTGGGCCGCTGATTGGTCGGGCATGATCAGCATGAAGTTGCGGTCCGGCGACAGCGCCCACCGACCCTGCCGCACGATCCGGTCGCCCGCAAAGAGCGTGAAGCCTCCATCCTCCGCGAAGGAGACATCGAGACCGGGCAGTTCATCGCGGGTAAGAATGGGGTCGTGTTCCTGACTAGGTTCGACCTGATAAGCAATACCGATGCTGTCCGGCTCCTCCGGCAACTCCATCACCTGCACGCGCCCACGATTGAGCAACTCGAGCAGATCCTTCGCCGCCATGGTTTCCGGCAGCAGGGAAGGGAAAGGCTGCAGCGCCAGCGTATCGATCGGCACGGGATTGATGGTATCCCTACCCATTACGTAAAGTACCGGTGTTCCGTCGGCAAGTAACCCGGGGAAGGCCAACGGTCGCCGCATCTGCCCGGGGGCACGATCGCCCGGCAGATCGAAGACAGCGTGGATGCGTTCGTCCGAAGAAAACCCGTATCCGCTCGTGCGCGCACCTACTTCTCGTTCCCCATCGTCTTCGACCGTCATTAAATGCGACATGAAGTATCGATTGCCGGAACTGTTATTCAACTCCGCCAAGTGCACCACGAGGGAGTCGGCCCTTCCTTTTACCATAAATGTCTGACCGACAAGGGAATCCGGCCAGTAACCGGCGGCCACGGGCGCTACCGCCGCGAAGCGAAGCGCGTAACGCTGCGTTGGTGAATGCCACGTAGCGTTCAGGGTGCTATCGGCTTCCAGGGTATACTCCAGATAGAGGGAATCGTCGCGGCCCGTGGGGCGCTGGCCTGCAAAAGCGGCCACCGTCGTTTCGTAATCGGTAAAGGGGTCAAATAGCCGGGCGCTATCCTCCTCCAGGCTTAGTCGCAGCACACCAAACCGGGAACTTTCGTCTAGAAATTCGATCGGCCTGGCTGCGGTAAGCGCGTACTCCTGATCCTTCGGACCGGACGCTTCCGCGCCGTTGTCGGGCGACGGGGCGCAGGTATAAAACAGCGCCACGAAGGAGCAAACAGATACAATAAGCCGGATCATAGTAAGGGGTAAGTAGGCACGCGAAAGGCATCTTGTCACCGACAAGATGCGTGACAATCGGATTTTGGCTGCCACCGGCTGAAGAAATACCCGGGGCCGCCAGATTCCCTACCCAACCAGCTCAGGGGCACTTGCCAAATAGCGGGGCGGACTTGTCAACTTTTACATGGTATCGGAGTTTCCCTCCGTCGTAGTAAAACATGATCGCTTGGTTTTCGATTGATCTTGCACCGGGCTGGATGGTTTAACCATTTTACTACGCGGCATTTTTGCAAAATTTACGCTTCTCAGTTCATGCTCCGGCCACATTTCAGCCCACCGCGGCCGCAGTTCGTCAGCCTTTCTATCTTACCGCAATGATCGCCGATCTTCCCGCTTCCTTTTCAACTACCGCCGAGAGCGCCATCCAGCGGCTGGACCCCGACTTGTCACCCCACGAGATGGCCGCCACCGCCCGGGAACTGGCCGACGCCATAGTGGAGCGCGGGGAGGCTTGCCCGTCCGACGAATCGGCCGACCTCTCCGATCTGGAATGCCGCCTTCTTCACTTCGAATGGGCGGAGCAGGCCAAGCATTTTCTGATGCTGTTTCGCGACGTACAGTTGCAATTACAGATCGCCGAGCTGTTGGTGCGGGAACGCAAAACCGATAAAGCTTCCGTACGGACCCTGTACGAGCGGTCTCGCGGTACGCTCCGGGAAGCGCTGGGAGAGTGGGAAGGCGATCACCAGGCCCGCCTCGAAGCACTCCAGCGCAACGAGCGCACGCGCAAGAAGCAGCTGAGTGCCTGGAAGTTGCAGCACAATCCGTGGCCCCTGTACCGCCACCAAATCAAGGAACTGGCCAAGCAATCCGCGTCCCTTGCCGACGAATACGACGCGCTGCGGCAGGAATCCGACCATCTGGCGAAAGTGCGCGAGTTGCTGGAGGAAGCCATTGCCGGCAGCCGCAGTACGCTGGACCGCGCGCGGCAGCGGGCCGAAGACATTATCGAGTACATCAACCAGGAGAAGGCCGACCTGGAACGTCCGGGTTCCATTGCCGCCAAACTCGAGGATTTCGCCGAGCAAGACCTGGCGCCCCCCCGGCTGGACCGATACACCAATGCCGTCACGGCCGGTATCGCCCGGCTCAGCGAGGAGCAGCGGGTTACGGTCGCTTCCGATCAGGGCATTTTGCGGTATAAGGAAATCAATTTCCGCCGTTCGACCGATCAGTGGATCAGCGCGCAGGTCATGCCGCTCGTTTACGAAATTTGGGAACTCAGCGAGCAAATGCGCAACGGACTCGACGTAGCCAGTGCCAACGTACGGAACCGAACCCTGCTGCTGGCCAACGAAATAAAGGCAGGCAACGAAGTCGAATTCGACAACCGCCAGTTGGCTCAGCCCCTCACCACCTTCCTGAATAAAACGACCGAGCTCCGGCAGCAGTACGATACCCTGCGCGAACGGGTGGAGCACCTGATCTATACGGATCTCGAACTGGCATCCGCCTACCGCGACGTCCCCGGTTTTCTCCCCCTACCGCTACAGCGCGGCCTCGACGCCTTCACGCGCAAACAGGGTCGCGTGCTGGGCCGGCTCACCGAATGGCTGGGTAAATACGCCAGTGGCCTTAACCGCCGCATCGGCGAAGCGACCCGCGAGGAAAAGTTGAGCGTTGCTGAAAAAACCGTGCGCGTGGTGCGGCAACGTACCCTTTCGCCCCGTAACAGCGCCTACACCAACATCCTGATGACACGCGGCTACATTGGGGAATCCTTCCTGGTAGGCCGTGAGCAGGAAACGGCCCACCTGCGGCAACTGATCGACAACTGGAAGGCGGGCTACCGCGGGGCCGTGATCCTGACCGGGGAGCGCCTGGCGGGAAAAACGCTATTCGGAGAACTGGTTACCAACCGCTTTTTCGCCGGGGAAACCATTCGGCTCGAGCCGAATGCTTCCATCACCGTCCAGGGGCGGAGGACAAAGACGACCGGCAGCCTGGAAGCCGCACTTTCCTTCGTGCAGAAGTACACGGTGCAATCCCGCCCCCTGGTATGGATCGACGACCTGGAAACGTGGACGGACAAAACCACCACCTTTGCCGCCAACGTGCGGGCGCTCGGAGAGTACATCGACGATTATTCCGGCCGCATTTTTTTCCTGGTTTCAACCAGCAACGCCGTTTATAATCACCTGAATCGCTACCTGGAGATCGACCGCGTCTTCCAGTCGGAGATCAACCTGGACGACTTCAGCCTTCCGGACATGGAGCAGGCCGTACGAATCCGCCACGGAGCCACCCACAAGATTTTGGTCGACGAAGACGGAGAATCCATTAGCGACGCCCACTTCGCCAAGCTGGTGCGCCGGATCTACCGGGCTACGGAAGGAAACGTGGGGGATACGATCAATCGGTGGGCGTACTACACGCAGCGCTTTGACGACGACCGCGTCCACCAACCCACGGGTAAGCGTTATTCCCTGCCGGCCTTCCTCTCCCCGGATACCGCCACGCTGCTCGCTACCCTGCTATTGGAAAGACGTACCCGCGACTACCGTCTGCGCAAACTGTTCGGACCTGCTTACCAGGAACGCTACGCCAGTATCCTGCAACGACTTATCCGCATCGGCCTGGTGACGCGAAACGCCGACGGCTCCCTCGAGATCACCGAAAGCGTCGTGAACGACGTGGGCCGGCTGCTCGAAGACGAGGCTTACCTGGTATATACCCGCTAAATCATGCAAACGCTCCTTACGCCCCTATTCAACTGGATGGACCTGCTGCTCGCGGCCCTCGTGTTGTACGGCATTTATGCCTTGCTGTATTTCCTGCGCGATCGGCTGGAAAAAACGAAGCGCCCCGAAGGGTTTCGGGCCCGAAGTTTCCAGGCTCTCGCGGCCGGCCTGCTACTGTACGAACCGATCGCCGTGCTGATGCTCTTTATGATCTTCGTATTTATTAATCCGGCAGTGCATTTCTTAGTCGTGCTGCTGTTGATCGCGGCGGGCTTTTCGCGCATCCGGGACTACCTCAGTGGGCGCATCGTGCTGTTCACTCCGCTCATCGCGGTCGGTAAACGTATGAAGACCGAGCGCTACACCGGCGTCATTTCCCGTATCAATCGCATCGGGCTGTACCTGCAGACCGGTGAGGGGCTGCACTTTGTCAACTACACTACCCTACTCACCGGAGGCTACTCCCTGATTACCGGCAAGGACATCGGGGGCTACTACCAGCTACTGCTTTCCCCGCCGGAGGGGCAGGAAGAACCCCTGCGGGAACTTGCCGACCGCCTTACCACCGCGCCCTACCTGGACCGCAGTTTCCGACCGGAGCTCTCGTACGCGGAGCACCGGAAAAGCCAGATCCAGGCCCGGCTTTCGGTCCGGGAAGAAAAACACCTGACCGAGCTCCTGGCCCTGCTCGGTGAATGGGGATACCCCGCCACCATTGCCCAACGCTAAGACCAAACCGACACTATGCAAAACGTCGACCCCTATATCATCATCATGGCGGCCTCCGTCATCATCATCCTTTCGTTCTTCTTCGGGGAGATCGCCAAGCGAACGAATATACCCTCCGTCCTTATGCTCATCATACTGGGCATTGTTGGCAAGTTCGGGCTGGATGCCGTCGAACTGGGCAACCTGGACTTCTTCCCGATCCTACAGATTCTGGGGATCCTCGGGCTGATCATGATCGTACTGGAAGCCGCCCTGGAGCTTAAGCTGGAACGGGACAAATTTCTGCCGATCGGCAAGTCGCTACTGGTGGCCGCTATCGGCCTGGTAGTTTCTACTTGGGTGGCCGCCGAGATCCTGACCTACTTTATCGATGATATGTCCGGCCAGATTGCCTGGCTTTACGCCACGCCCCTCTCTATCCTATCCAGCGCGATCATCATCCCCAGCGTAACCGGCCTGAAGGGGGCCAAGCGGGAGTTCCACATCTACGAAAGCACCTTTTCGGACATTCTCGGAATCATCCTCTTTTACTTCCTGCTCAGCCAGATCCCGATCGGCGGAGGGGTGGAAGAAGGGCTGGAAGCAGTAGAACAGCACGGCAGCCCCATTGAATTTCTGCTGAACGTCGTAGCCACCGTAGCGGCGTCGATCGTAGCGAGCTATGCCATCATCCTCATCTTTCAAAACATCAAGAGCCACGTCAAGCTGTTCCTGCTCATTGCGGTGCTGCTCTTCCTTTATTCCCTCGGGAAAACCATTCACCTGTCCTCGCTCATCATCATTCTGACATTCGGACTCACCATAGCCAACATGCGGCTCTTTTTCCGGGGCAAACTGAAGAAGTGGCTGAACTATAAAAAAGCCCTGCACATTTACGAAGACCTCCACGTGGTCACGGTAGAGACCGCCTTCGTGGTGCGCACCTTCTTCTTCGTGATCTTCGGGGTGACCATCTCCCTGGCCAGCCTGCTCAACGTAGACGTAGCCATCGTCAGCATGCTGATCATCCTGAGCATTTACCTCATTCGCTTTATCCTGCTGCGCATTTTTATCGGCCCGGACCTGCTTCCGCAACTCTTCGTAGCTCCCCGCGGCTTGATCACGATCCTGTTGTTTTACAGCATTCCTCAACAGATCCAGATAGCCGGTTTTGAGCCCGGAGTCCTGCTCTTTATCATCATCGGTACCAGCCTTATAATGACCCTCGCGATGGTGATCGATAAAAAGCGCACTACTTCCGCTATTCGCAAGGTCGCCAGCACCCCGATCGGCTACGAACGGTGGAAAGCCCCCAGCCTCGATGATTCCGTCGTGGAGCGGGAAGCGCAGCACTAGACCATCACGGAAGATGCTTCAAAAATCGTGGAAGCCATGAAAATTTCTAAAAAGTGGCTGATTTTGCCGGGAGTGCTGATCGTAGCCGCTACGGTAGCTTATTTCCTCGGACCCACCATCGATTTACCGGAGTACGGCACCGCTTTTCCGGATATGCCGGAGGACTTGGATGAATTGGAAAGCGAAATAGCCCGCGATGAGCGAGCTGCTCCGGTACGACCTAATAATGAGGCGCGCATCGTATGGGCGTCAGATGCACATCAACCTACGGAGTACGCCTTCGTATACCTGCACGGGTTCGGCGGCAGTTACCGGGATGGCTACCCGGTCAACGTCAACGTGCCCGCCATATTCGGTGCCAATGCTTACCTGAGTCGCTGGTCGGGCCACGGCCTGGAAGCCGAGGATGCCCTGGAATTATTTACCCCGGATGATGCGTGGAACGACGCGAAAGCCGCCCTCCTGATCGGCCAACGCATCGGAAATAAGGTGATCCTCTTCACCACTTCTACTGGTGGTACGCTGGGACTCAAACTGGCCGCGGCCTATCCCGACCGCGTCCATGCGCTCATCAATATCGGACCGAACGTAGAAGACGACCAGCCCGGTGCTTCGCTGCTGATGTCCCCCTGGGGTCACGAACTGGCCCATCTCGCTTCCCTGGGGCAAAAACGAAAAATCAAGCACGACGAGCCGAAAGCCGACCAGTACTTCGATACGATCTATCCGGCCGAAGCACTCGTACAACTTCAAATACTAGTACAGACCACCATGGTGGATACCACCTTCGAGAAGGTTAGCTGCCCGGTGCTAAGCATGTATTATAAGGAGAACTTCCTGCAAAAGGATCAGCACGTAGAAGTCACCCGGTTACCGGCCGTCCACGATCTGTTCGCCACTCCCGAAGGTCAGAAAATGATCGTGACCCTACCGACACCCAAAACGCACTTCATGGCCAGCGACATCAAATCGAAGGACTGGAGGGCTACGCAGCGGGTCATCGTCGACTTCTGCCGGGATGTGCTCGGGATGGAGCCGCTACACCCCGTCGATTACGTCGCGCACGCTCCCGGCTTCTAAGAGCCGGCTGCGCGCCTCTTGGTACGACAGGCCGGTAGCCTCTACGATCATTTTCGATCCCCGGTCGATCAGCTTGGCGTTGCTAAGTTTCATATCGACCATCCGGTTGTCGCGAACGCGGCCGAGGCGGATCATTACCGTGGTGGTGATCATGTTGAGAATTAGCTTTTGCGCCGTACCGCTCTTCATGCGCGTGCTGCCGGTCACGACTTCCGGGCCGACCACGGCTACGATCGGGTGATCGCAAACTTTGGTCACCGGAGCACCGGGGTTACAGGTAACGCATCCGGTGAGGAGGCCCGCTTCCCCGGCTTTTTGGAGACCGCCAATCACGTATGGTGTAGTGCCGGAGGCAGCAATACCGATCAGGATATCGTCTGCATTCGGGGCATGTGCCTGCAGGTCTTTCCAGGCCTGCCCCTCACTGTCTTCCGCCGCTTCTACGGCGTCCCGCAGCGCCCGGTCGCCGCCGGCGATTAGACCAATTACCATACCGGGCGGAACGCCGTAGGTAGGCGGGCATTCACTGGCATCCAGCACGCCTAATCGACCGCTGGTGCCGGCGCCTATGTAAAAGAGACGGCCACCGCGCTCCATCCGGGGAACGATCTGCTCTACCAGGTCAGTCAGGGCGGGGATGCATTCCCCGACGGCGGGGGCGACGAGCCGGTCCTGTTCGTTTATAAAGGTCAGCAGTTCACTGGCGGAACGCTTTTCCAGATCGCGGTAGGGTCCGGGCTGTTCGGTAATACGCATGGCGGGAGTTAGTTGTCCGCCGCTAAGAACGCTTCTTTCGTGGGAATGGAGATGCCGTTGCCTTCTTCTTCGCCGGTAAGCGCTTTCGTAAAGGCTTCCACTTCATTGCGGAACGTCACCACTTGTTCGTGCAGTGCCTCTCCTTCGGCGCGCTGGCTCGCGGACGGACGGCCGGGGAACGAAGAGATGGAAGAATAGAGTTGACTGACTTTCTCTCCAATCTTTTCGCCCTCGTTGATGTAACCGTCACCGCCCGTGAAAACTATTTTAGACTGCAAGGCCGCTGCTCGCTCGGCCAGTTCATCCATGCCTGATTCCGAGGCCTGCAGCCAAATTTGCTCGAGTACCTCGTGGAGGTAGGCCAATTCTTCCGAATCATTGAAGAGCTGCATCAACACGGCATACTGGTCGGCGCGGGCGTCTGCGGTATAGGGTGATTCCGGATCCACGGCCAGTACGACCTCCGTCATAAAGGTGTCCCGGCCCTTTACCAGCTCGACCCGGTAGTTGCCGGCGGGCAGGCGGGGGCCATACATGGTCCCGAACTGGGCCGACCGGTTGTCACTGGGCGGCGCTTTCGGTTTATCCATCGTGGTGGGTAAGGATACGACGTTCAGGCCCGCCCCCTTTCCTGCCTGCAGGGTACGGATCAGTTCTCCCTGACGGTAGATGTTGACGAACATTTTTCCGAAGGTGTGTCGCCTGTTCGCGTAGTAGAGAATGTTCAGGTCCTCGCTTGGATTCGGACCGCTAAAGACACCGCTTCCCGCGTATTGGTTTCTACCTGCGGCCCCACGCTCTGAAAAAAAGAAGGTATCGCGTTCAAGGAAGGTGATCGGGTTTTCGCCCAGGCCCGGCCCCAGCTGGCGAAGCGCTTCCAGATCATCCAGGATGATCACGCCCCGTCCGTGGGTTCCCAATATCAAGTCGCCCTCGGTTGGATGAATGACCATATCGCGGATGCCCACCAGGGGAACCTGGTTGCGAAACGGTGCCCAGCTTTTGCCGCCATCCAGGCTTAGGTACAGGCCGAATTCCGTGCCGAGATAGAGCAGGTTCGGCTGCTCGGGGTCCTGCCGGACACTAAGGGCGTAACCCCGTATTTCCTCACTGTCCAGTCGTTCCCAGCTCTGTCCGGCATCGGTGGTGCGGTAGAGGTAGGTATTCATATCGCCTCTGCGATGGTTGTCGAAAGTCACCAGGGCGGTTTGAGGATCGTGCGGACTGGCATCGATAAAGGTGACCCAGCTGCCCGCGGGCAGGCCGTCGGTTTCCGAGTTGACCTTATTCCAGCTATCACCACCGTTTAGCGTAACCTGTAGGTTTCCATCGTCGGTTCCAACCCAAATCACCTGGGGGTCGCGCGGACTTTCCGCCACGGCGTAAATGGTGGTGTGGTTTTCCGCGCCGGAATTATCGATACTCAGTCCACCGCTCTTCCACTGCTGTTGTAGGCTCGTGTCGTTGGTCGTCAGATCGGGACTGATGCGCTGCCAGCTGTCGCCCTCGTCGTCGCTCAGAAATAAATATTGGCTGGCGAAGTACAGCCGCTCGCCATCCGGGCTGAGGTAAAGCGGAGCGCTCCAGTTGAACCTTAGTTCTTCCGCTTCCTCATCCGGATAGGGGGTAATGCTTTTGGCTCGTCCGGTGCGTTCGTCGAACCGGGCCAGGTTGCCCCCCTGGTACTCACTGAATACATAATGCGGTTGAGTGGGATGGCGGAAGCTATAGAAACCATCGCCCCCGAGGGTCTTATGCCAGTCCGAATTCCGGACTCCCCCGGGCCGGCTGCTGGGTCCATACCAGCTGCCATTGTCCTGCAAGCCGCCGTAGATCCGGTAGGGATCGGCATTATCGACCGATACGTGATAGAACTGGCTGACGGGCAGATTTTGCCACATCTTAAAGGTGTAGCCCCGATCGAAGCTTTCGTAAACGCCGCCGTCCGTAGCTACGAGGATGTGACGCCCGTCGGAGGGATCGATGTACACATCGTGGGCGTCGGAATGAATGCTCTGGTCGAAGGTCCGCCAGCTGTTCCCGGCGTCCTGCGTGATAACGGCATTAAGGCCGCATTTCACGACGATGCTGTCGTTTGCGGGGTCAACGGCCAGGCGCGCGAAATAGAAGGGGCGGATTTGGTTGGGAAAGGTGCGATCGACCAGCGCCCAGGTGTCGCCACCGTCTTCGCTGCGGTATAAACCTTTGGTCTTTTCGCTTCCGGTTTCCACGCTGGCGTAGACGACGTCGCCGTTGCCGGGCGCGACCGTAACGGCAATACGCCCGAGCGTTTCGGTGGGAAGCCCCTCGGAAAGTTTCTCCCAGTTGTCGCCCCCGTCGCGGCTGCGATAGAGCGCGGAAATACCGGTATATCCCGAATCGAAGGAGTGGGGGTACCGGCGATGACTCCACATGGCGGCGAAGAGAATATCGGGATTAGCGGGGTCCAAACTCAGACTGGCGGCACCGGTGGCTTCGTCCACGTAAAGGATTCGCTCCCAATTCGCTCCGCCATCCGTCGATCGATAGACGCCGCGCTGGGTGCCATCGCTCCACAGCGGCCCGAGGGCGGCCACGTAGACGGTATCCGCATGCTGTGGGTGTACTACGATGCCTGCAATCCGCTCGGTTGAGTCCAGTCCCAGGTGTTCCCAGCGATTGCCGCCGTCCAGGCTCCGGTAAACCCCGTCACCGATGCTGACGCTGTTGCGTACCCAGGGCTCCCCCGTGCCGACGTACACCGTCTGCGGATCGGCGGGTGCCAGGGCGATCGCTCCGATGCTCTGTACGTGCTCATCGAATACGGGCTGGAGGGTGGCGCCGTTGTTGATGGTTTTCCATACGCCGCCGCCGCCGGCTCCGATGTACACCGTCGCCGCGTCCCCGGGATCGACGGCCAGGCAGCTGACCCGGCCACTCATGGTAGCCGGTCCTATCTGCCGGGCACGTAGATCACCGAAGAGGGCGGTCGTGGTGGTGAAATCCGACTGGGCAGAGAGCAGCCAGGACAGGCAAAGCCCGCCGAGTAAGAAAATTGATCGCATCATAAGGGGTGAGTGTCGTAGCGGTCTGCGAAAACGGAAAGGCAAAGTCGGAGGTGCCGGATGATGCTTTACATACTATCCATGGAGAAGAAGTTCTCCGGCAATTCGGGGTTGATGGCGGCGGTTTCGAAGGTCATGGCCATGACGGTTTGTCCGTTCACCTTGTTCTCCATGTACATGGGAATGATGACATTATCTACCTCCTGGTAATCGCTCAGGTAGGTTTCCATCGTCATACCCTTCATTTGCCCGCCTTCACTGGTGAACGACATCATGACGGGGACCATGGTTTCCGTATCGAAGTAGTAGGTGCGGCTGAAGCCTTCGTCGTTGGTGACGAGAACGCCGTAGGTGGGTGTACCGTCGAGCTCCCGGCCTTCTACATTCTCCAGCGTGTAACCCCGGGCTTCGGTATCGACGAATACGTCCAGAAACGGGCTGGAGGTCAGGTCGGCCGCTTCTTCCGCGGACATTTCCTTGGGTTCGGTGATGCCCTGCATGGGGAAGTACATCCAGGCGGTGGTGCCATCGTAGGCCTGGACCATCTGGTTGCCCTGAATATTCAATTCTACGCGGGTCTTGTCGCCCTCTGCGGAAGTTACCGTTATGGGAAACTCCATGCCCTGCATATTGGCTTTTCCTTCGAACTGGTATGCCTGCAGTGCTTTCCAGGCGTCGGCGCCGCCAATGGTCTCTATGTACGCGTCGGCGATCTCCCGGGCGGGGGGAGCATCAACGGCCGTCTGGGCACTGAGGGGGAGGAAACATCCGACGGCAAGCATGATAAATAGGGTCAAATTTTTCAAAGTAAGTCGGTTTGTATGGTCACGAGGACCACCTGTGTTGAATATCCTAAAGATACGGCGGGGCAACCGGGCCGCCCTCCGCCTTTCGATCAACGGTTAAAACTTTTCGATCGACCGAACGTGGAGTACCTCCGAAGGCGAAGGGCTATCTTTGTCAAAAGCACTGCGTGGAGCCCCATACGCCTTTCGACAATTACTTCAAATCAGCCTTTACCGTAGACAACGTGATCTTCGGTTTCGACGAGGGCGCCCTCAAAGTGCTGCTCATCCGGCGCAGTGAAGCTCCCTACGATGATTATTGGGCCCTGCCTGGACACTTCGTACGCGAAAAGGAGGCCCTGGACGAGGCCGCGCGACGCGTATTACTGGAAACTACGGGCCTGGAGAACGTTTACCTCGAGCAGTCGTATACCTTCGGCGCCCCCGGTCGGCATGCCCTGGGCCGCGTCATCACGGTAGCGTATTACAGCCTGGTAAAGATTGCCGATTTCAGCCCCCGCGCGCTTACCCTTTCCCGCGAGGTGGCCTGGCATGACCTGACCGGCCTGGACAATCTAGCCTTCGATCACCTGGAGATTCTCCTGACCGCGCGTGATCAGTTACAACGCAGCATTCGTACCCGCCCGGTAGGATTCGAGCTTCTGCCCCCCGAATTTACCCTTACCGAACTGCAGCACCTCTACGAGGCCATCTGGGAAACCAAACTGGAAAAGCGAAACTTCCGGAAGAAGATCCTGTCCATGGACCTGATCTTACCCCTCGACCGCACCCAGGAAGGCGTCAGTCATCGGCCGGCCCGCCTTTACCGCTTCGACGAGA
Organism: Lewinella sp. IMCC34191; assembly: GCF_003390935.1. GTDB lineage: Bacteria > Bacteroidota > Bacteroidia > Chitinophagales > Saprospiraceae > Neolewinella. The sequence continues at coordinate 283,219 of NZ_QNQZ01000003.1, forward strand.
ATCGCTATCGCCAACTGACACGGGAAGGTTTCAACTTCGAGGTAAAGGGATAGTGGCACCGGTGGGTGGCAGAACATGCCGATATGGCGTGACAAACTTTCCGCATTGATCAATGGTCCTAGATTTGCCGGTTGACCGGCGTGAGAAAATTTTTTAAGAACATGAGTCAGAAGAAACCCGACGAGCCCATCGTAGACGATGAGATGCTGGAGCACAGCGATGCCGCCCCGAAAGAACATTCCGGTGCCGACGATCTGAAATCCGACGAGAACCTGCAGGAGAATATTCCGGATAGCGTTGACCTTGACGAACTGCAAAAGCGGTTGGAGGAAAAAGAAGATCGCTACCTACGCCTCTATGCCGAGTTTGACAATTACAAGCGCCGCACCCAGCGCGAACGCCTGGAAATGATGGAGACCGCCGGGAGCAAGACCATGAAGTCGCTTCTACCGGTTCTGGATGACTTCGACCGGGCCGCGCAGCTGGCCGAAAAAGACGAGAACACCGCCGAAATTTGGAACAACGGGATCGGACTCGTCCACAAAAAGCTGATCTCCGCTTTGGCTTCCCAGGGACTGAAATCCATGGACAGCACCGGAAAGGAATACAATTCCGACCTATACGAAGCAGTTACGGAGATACCCAACCCCGAAATGAGTGGCAAAGTAGTCGACACCATCGAGCGAGGCTACACCCTCAACGGACGCATTATTCGCCACGCTAAGGTGGTAGTGGGCAAGTAGGCCGCGGCCCATCCCAGCACAATTTAAGAGCATAGCCATATGGCCAGAGATTATTACGAGGTACTGGGTGTTCCGAAGAACGCCGATGCCGATACCCTGAAGAAAGCCTACCGAAAACTAGCCATGAAGTATCACCCGGACCGCAATCCGGGAGATGCAGCCGCGGAGGATAAATTCAAAGAAGCTGCCGAAGCCTACGATGTCCTCAACGACGGCGACAAGCGCGCGCGCTACGACCGCTTCGGTCACGCCGGCGTGCACGGACAGGCCGGATTCGGAGGCGGCCCCGGCGGTATGACCATGGAGGACATTATGTCCCAGTTCGGAGACATGTTCGGAGACGGAGGCGGAGCTTTCGGTTCCTTCTTCGGTGGTGGTGCCGGCGGAGGGGCACGTCGCCAGCCCCGCGGCGAGCGCGGTTCCAATTTACGTATCAAGGTTCCCCTGACCCTGGAAGAGATTGCCGAGGGCGTAACCAAGCGCATCAAGGTAAAACGGCAGAAAGTCTGTGACGTCTGTGATGGCAGTGGCGCCAAGGATGCCAGCAGCGTGGAAACTTGTCGGACCTGTGGCGGAGCCGGGGTAGTCCGCCAGGTTCGGTCCACTTTCATCGGACAAATGGCCACGACCACGACCTGTCCCACCTGCTCGGGAACGGGAACACAGATCAAGGCCACCTGTAACCATTGTAAGGGAGACGGCCGCGTCTACGGTGAAGACACGATAGAGGTCAACATCCCGGCCGGCGTCGAGGAAGGTATGCAACTGAGCATGCGCGGTAAGGGCAATGCCGGCCGCCGCGGCGGCCCTCCGGGCGATCTTTTGATCAACGTACAGGAAAAGCCCCACGAGGAACTGCAGCGTGACGGCCAAAAGCTGATCTACGATCTTTACCTGAACTTCGCCGATGCGGCCCTGGGTACCTCCGTTGAGGTTCCGACGATCGCCGGACGGGTGAAAATCAAGGTGCCCGCGGGTACGCAATCCGGGAAGATCTTCCGCCTGCGCGGCAAAGGCCTCCCCGCCCTGCAAAGCCACCACCGAGGCGATCAGTTGATCCACGTCAATCTCTGGACGCCGAAGAAACTGACCCGGGAAGAAACGGAACTCCTCGAACGGATGCGGGACATGGAGAACTTCGATCCGAAACTCGAAAAAGGGGATAAGGGATTCTTCGAGCGCATGAAGGAGTATTTTTCGTGAGCAACCGGTTCTTTCTAGCCTTAACCGTTCTACTCTTCGCCTCCTGCGGACCGGACGTCGTTTACCAGGAAAAAACGGATTTCGGTCCTGACGGGTGGCCGTACGCCGATAGCGTAAGCTTTGCGTTTCCCATCACGGATACTACTGCTACCTACGATCTCGTCCTGACGGTTGACCACACCCAGGACTTCGTTTCCCAGAACTTTTACGTTCACCTGAGAACCCACCTCCCCGGCGGTACCGTGCTGGAGCAGCCGCTTTCCCTGGAGCTTGCCGATAAGTTTGGTGAGTGGTACGGTGACTGCGATTCCGAAGATTGTACCACCGATATATCTATTCAGGAAGGTACCCGCTTTCCCCAGGCGGGGGAGCATCGCCTGGTGGTGGGTCAGTATTCCCGGGAGGATCCGTTGCCGGAGATTACGGGCCTGGGTTTTCGTATCGTTAAGCGCTGATATGAGGGTGGCGGAGCGTTAACTCCGCCGAAGTGAAGCATCCCTGATATGGAGGTGGATAGCTCTTACCCAGTGACGAGTATCCCCGGAGCTGGAGCTCCGGGACCCTGGATGGGGGGGGAGCTCCAGCTCCGTTGAAGTGCAGAATGACCTGCTATAAGCGGGGTTGTCGCGTGTAAGCTAGCGAGGATCCCCGGAGCTGGAGCTCCGGGACCCTGGTTGGGGGGGAGGCGTTCCAGGTCCGCCGAAGTGCAGAATCAACTGCTGAGCCCGTGCAAGTCATGCGTATGACGGCGAGTATACCCGGAGCTGGAGCTCCGGGACCCTGGTTGGGGGGGGGAGCTCCAGCTCCGTTGAAGTGCAGAATGACCTGCTATAAGTGGGGTTGTCTCGTGTAAGCTAGCGAGTATCCCCGGAGCTGGAGCTCCGGGACCCTGATTGGGGGGGGAAGGCGTTCCAGCTCCGCTGAAATGCAAAATCAATTGCTGAACCCGTGCAAGTCATGCGTATGACGACGATTTTCCCCGGAGCTGGAGCTCCGGGACCCTGGATGGGGGGAGGCGTTCCAGGTCCGCCGAAGTGCAGAATCAACTGCTGAGCCCGTGAAAGTCATGCGTATGACGACGAGTATCCCCGGAGCTGGAGCTCCGGGACCCTGGTTGGGGTTACCCCAGATAACTCCGTAGCAAGTTCTTATTCCGGCTACGCCGTAGCCGGCGAATAGCCCGCTCCTTGATCTGCCGAACCCGCTCGCGGGTCAGGTCGAAGCGATCGCCGATCTCTTCGAGGTTGAGTTGCTCTTCACCGTCCAGTCCGAAGTAGGCGGCCAGTACGGCACGCTCCCGGGGGGCGAGGAGATTGAGGTTGGCGACGACTTCCTTGCTGAGGGATTCGCCCATAACCTTGAGGTCGGGATTGGAGCCTTCGTCGTTGGGGAGCGTATCCAGCATGGTGATATCGCTGTCATCTCCGGCCACGGGGGCATCGAAAGACAGGTGCCGCATGCGGCCGCGCATGGCCCGGTCGACGTCCGCGACCGAGATCTGCAGAATTTCGGCGAGCTCCTCGGGTTCCGGGTCGCGTTCGAATTCCTGTTGGAAGCTCGCGATCGCCTCGGTGACCTTCGTGTAACCGGCTGCCTTATTATTCGGCATGCGTACCAGGCGGCTGTATTCGACAATCGCCTGCATGATGCTCTGCCGGATCCACCAGACGGCGTAGGAAATGAATTTGAAGCCCCGGGTCTCGTCAAAACGCTTAGCCGCCTTGATGAGGCCGACGTTTCCTTCGTTGATGAGGTCGGACAGGCTGAGCCCCTGGTTTTGATACTGCTTCGCTACGGAAACAACGAATCGCAGGTTGGCCTTGGTGAGCCGTTCGAGCGCCAGCTGGTCCCCCTCTCGGATGCGGGCGGCCAATTCTGCCTCGTCCTCCGGGGTCAACAGATCGATCTTTCCGATATCGGTCAGATACTTTTCCAGGGCGATACTCTCGCGGCTGGTAATCTTGTTGCTGATTTTTAACTGACGCATTCTAATCTACCTTTTCAAACCTGAATCCATTTATTGGCTAAAAGCAAGTCCTAATATAGGAAACTTTACCCACGCATTTGGATAATGCATCCCACCGAAGGATTAGTTACCGACCGACCCGAATTAATTCGGTCCGACGCTTCGCTTAACTTTGCAAGCCATCTACGGTTTCCACTCTTATAACGTATTCGATCAAGTAAGCGCACCCGATGGCCAGTAAACTGTACAGTATTTTTTCTTTGAAGTGCCCCACCTGCCACCAGGGGGATCTTTTCCCCACCGGCAGTTTCTCTTACCGTCAGCCTTTCGCGCAGTATACGCACTGCCCCGCCTGCGGGCAGCCCTACTTCCCCGAACCGGGTTTTTACTACGGTGCGATGTTCATCTCCTACATCGGATCGGGCTTCTTCTGCCTCGGCGTGGTCATGTTTCTACACTGGGTACTGGGCTGGTCGATGCTGGCCTCTTTCGCTGCGCTCATCGGTATAGTGGCTATCCTGTTCGTGTGGTGGTTCCGCGTCAGCCGCTCCGCTTACCTTAACTTGGTCTTCGGATACAAGCCGGAAAAGGCCGCCGCCGCCGAGGCCGGCACCATCAACGTTTCGCCCCCCACCACCGTCAAATCAACCTGATATGGCCCGCAAGGACTACTCCCCCGACAAGCCGACCGCCAGCGATAACCCCTTTTCCGCGCTATCCAAACTGAGTGACCTGCCCGCCGGGCCGGCGAACAATCCGGATGCAGCGGATACCGACGACGATAGCACCGGCATCAATAAAGATGCCGCCCTACGCATTTACCTCGATCGCAAGCAACGCCGGGGCAAGGAAGCGACCATCGTCACCGGTTTCGAAGGACCGGAATCCGAGCTAAAGGCCCTCGGCAAAAAGTTGAAAATGGCCTGCGGCGTTGGTGGGTCGGTAAAGGACGGTGAGATCATCGTACAGGGAAACCAGCGCGACCGGGTCTTGGAAGATCTGGTCTACCTGGGATACAAAGACGTGAAGAAAAGCGGCGGCTAAAAGAAACCCTCTGGCAGCCTCTCCCCTACCCTTTCCAGCTTGATTTGAGCCCGACCGTGAGATTGAAAACCGGTTGTTGCGGCAAACTGTCGGGATCGACGGTGAAGTAGCCCTGGCGCAGAAACTGAAACTGATCGCCTACCCGGGCCTCCGCGAGCGCGGGCTCGCCTTTGGCTTTTACCGTGGTCAGACTGTTCGGATTGACGAATTCCATAAAGTCACGGTCCTCGTAGTCCATCGGCGTCGGATCGGTAAACAAGGGCTCATACATCCGAACGGTGAGGTCGAGGGCGGAATCCGCATTTACCCAGTGAAGCGTACCCTTGGCCTTGACGCCGCTGGTATCCTCACCGGATTTGGAGTCTGGATAGTAAGTACAATTGATCTGCGTAACGTTTCCGTCGGCATCCTCCTCGTGGCCTTCACAGTGGATGATGTAGGCACTCTTCAGGCGAACGTCCTTACCCGGGGCCAGTCGGTAGTACTTCCGGTTCTGAGGCTCCTTCCGGAAATCGGAGCGCTCCACGTACAACTCCCGGCTGAAGGGAAGCTCCCGGCTGCCCGCTGATTCGTCTTCCGGATTGTTTTCCGTTTCGAGCATTTCGGTTTGCCCTTCCGGGTAGTTGGTGATGACCAACTTTACCGGCTCCAGTACCGCCATATACCGGTGAGCGTCGCGGTTGAGCACCTCACGCACCTTAAACTCCAGCAGGTCCAACGTTTGCTGATTGTCGCGGCGGGTAACACCGGTATCCAGACAGAAATTACGGATCGCCTCGGCCGGATAGCCCTTCCGGCGCAGCCCGGCAAGTGTGCTCATGCGGGGGTCGTCCCAGCCGGTGACGATACCCTCATCGATCAGCAGCTTTAGCTTCCGCTTGGAGGTGATGAAGTAGTCCACGTTCATCCGTGCGAACTCGATCTGCCGGCTCGGAAATATCTCCAGGGCGTCGATCAACCAGTTGTAGAGATCGCGGTGGTGGCGGAACTCCAGGCTACACAGCGAGTGGGTGATCTCCTCCAGCGAATCGCTCTGTCCGTGCGCGAAGTCGTAGAGCGGATAGATGCACCACTTGTCGCCCGTGCGATGGTGGGCTTCGTGCTTGATCCGGTAAAGGACCGGATCGCGGAGTAACAGATTGGGGTGCGCCATGTCGATCTTCGCACGCAGTACCCGACTGCCGTCCGGAAATTCACCGGCACGCATCCGCTCGAAGAGGTCGCGGTTTTCTTCCGGACTGCGGTCGCGAAAGGGACTGTTGGTACCCGGTACGCCGATGTCGCCCTTCTGCGCCTCGATGGCGGCTGCACTGGACTCATCCACGTACGCTAAGCCCTTGTCGATCAGGCGCAGCGCCAAAGCATACAGATCGTCGAAATAGTCGGAGGCGTAGCGGGTTTCCCCTTCCCATTCATAGCCGAGCCACCGGATGTCATTCTGAATATTATCGACAAAGAGCGTTTCCTCCGTGCTCGGGTTCGTGTCGTCCATCCGCAGGTTGGTCTTGCCACCGTATTTACGGGCCGTCTCGAAGTTGATGACGATCGCCTTAGCGTGGCCGATATGGAGGTAGCCATTGGGTTCCGGCGGGAAGCGGGTATGGATGCGGCCTTCGTGCTTGCCGTTATCGAGATCCTCGACGATGATTTCCTCGATGAAGTTGTCGGCTTTTCTGGTGGCGGTAGACATGCTGGTAAACTTTGGGGGGTAACGCTGCGGTAAAGCGCGAAGTTACGGTATGCCCGCTCGGGGTATACCTACCTCCCTACTTCCAGCCGTCCTTTTCCAGTTTCCGGTACTTCACTTCCACGCTGGCGCGTAAGCTCTCCTGGTATTCCAAGAGGCGGTTACGGATCGCCTCATCCTGCGCCCCGAGGATACGGGCGGCCAGCAGGCCGGCGTTCTTCGCTCCGTCGAGCGCGACGGTGGCCACGGGTATCCCGCCGGGCATCTGCAGAATAGAGAGTACGGAGTCCCACCCGTCGATGCTGTTCCGGCTCTTGATCGGAACGCCGATGACCGGCAGTGGAGTGAGGCTGGCCACCATACCGGGAAGATGGGCCGCTCCGCCCGCCCCCGCGATGATCACTTTTATCCTGCGCTCCGCCGCCGCCTTTGCATATTCGAAGAGCCGGTCCGGCGTCCGGTGAGCGGAAACGACGGTCACCTCCAGGGGGATATTCAGTTCTTCGAGTATTTCGGCTGCTTGCCGCATAATGGGTAGGTCCGAATCGGAGCCCATGATAATGGATACCATAGTCGTGCTTTTGGCCGGCAAGGTAAGCCAGGATCGGGGGCTCATCGGTATGCCTACTCCCCGATCCGGTCCGTAGCCTCCTCGATACCCGTCTTGCGGTTACGGCTCTTCACCTGCTGGTTGCCGAAGGTGTAATTGAGGCTTAAGGCTACGCGGCGGCTGTCCCAGTTGCCGTAACCCTCCGTGCGCAGGCCGTTGAAATCGCTCGTTCCGGTCCAGCCCGAAGTGTAAAAGATGTCGTTGGCGCTCAGCTTGACGTTGAGTTGGTCGTTCATGAATTTGCGTTGCAGGCCGAGGTTGAGGGCTCCCTGCTCGTTGTACCGCAGCACGCCGCCCCACACGCCGGGGCCGCTGAAGTATCCGCCAATTTCGGCGACGAAGTTCCAGGGCAAATTGATGGTGTTCTGTACGTAGAAGCTATACGTAAAGGCCTTCACGTCGATCACCGCACCGTCTCCGTAATCGGCTTCATTATGGAGGTGGCTGGCGGAGGCATTTACGTAGAGGTTCCACTTCTCCTGCAGCTGGACGGGAGCGCTCGCGTTGAAGGAGATGATCCGCTGGCTGGCCAGGTTGTCCCAGGTGATGTATCCGGCCCGGATATCCGTCGTATCGGGCCCGAGCAGGCGGGTGATCTGGTTGGAGGTATTGCTATAGGCCAGCTTGAAATTGTAGCGGTAGGCGTGCGTATAGCCTAATTCGACGTTGTCGACGATCTCCGGGTTCAGCCGGGGGTTACCCTTCTCGTAGGTCAGTTGGCTGATCTGTTCGTTGAAGGGGTTCAGCACGTTATAGTCCGGGCGGTTGATCCGGCGGCCGTAGGCGAGGTTGAGGGTATGTCCCTTCTGGGCATCGACGGAGTATGTCAGGCCCGCATTGGGAAACACGCTGACGTAATTGAGCTCTACCGGCGGCTGGCGCAGATCGTCGCGGAAGGGCATCAGTTCGCCGTCGGCGTCGGTAACCTCCACGCGCAAACCGGCCGTGTACTGCCACTTTTCGCTGAGCCTGCCTTGCAAACTGAGGTACCCGGCGTATACATTCTCGGTATAGCTAAAGCGGTTACTGCGCCGGTCATCCAGTACCCGCTCGGGGCTGCTTTCGGGGTAGCGATCGTAGAAGAGGAAGGTATTCTTGGTCATCACCCGCGTGAATTTTCCCCCGGCGTTCAGCCGGGCCTCCCCGATGCTCCGCTCGTAGTCTGCCTTCGCCGTATAAATATCGATATCGGTGGGCATGTCGAAGTAGTAATAGATGCCGGACAGTGGGTTTCCGTTACGGGTATAGTAGATGTTCGACTGATTGTACAGGTTATCGTTTCGGTAGCGACCGAAATCGAGGTCCACGTTGAGCGATTCGTCCTCGGAAGCCAGGAAGCGGTAATTGAGGTTGTAGGTGTTCTGCGAGCGATCGGAGCGGACGAAGGTCCGGCCGTCGAGCGTACTGTCGAAAGTCTCTGTTCCGCCCGACAGGTTAAAGATGTCTACCTGGTCGCTGGCATCGTTCTCCGCGTCACTATAGCGTCCGTTAATCAGGAAACCGATGGTATGCTTATCGCCCGCCCGGAAGTCGGCCCCCAGCCGGAAGCGGGGCGTTGAATTCTGTCCGGTACTCATCAGTACCTGGTCGAGCAGCAGTCCATTCTGGTAATTGGCCAGACCGGTCGTATTATAATAGCCTGAGTTGGAATACCCGACGTTACCGAAGACGTTCATCCATCCGTTGCGGTAATTGCCGGTGGCGTTGATGTCGCCCTGAAAGTACCGGCCCTGACTTCCGTTGGCGGCGATGCTGCCGTTGGCGCCCTCGTCTTCGGGCTTTTTCAGCCGAATATCAATGATACCGGCGTTCCCTTCCGCTTCGTAGCGGGCCCCCGGGTTGGTGATGATGTCGATGCGGTCGATCTCCTCCGCGTTCAGGTTGCGGAGGTAGTTGGATAGATCGTCGCCCGATAGCGGCATGCGGCGGCCGTCCACGTACAGCAGCACGCCTGACCGGCTCAGCACATTGATGTTGTCGTTATTATCGATGGTGACGCCCGGTGCCTTCCGGAGCAGATCGAGACCCGAGTTGCCCACGGCGTTGATGGTCCCCTGCACGTTAAAAACCGTCCGGTCCGGTTTGACTTCCACCAGGGCACGCCGGGCGGTGACGGTGGCTTCGGCTAATTCTACACCCGCGGGGGCCAGTTGAAGTACCTCCAGATCGATGTCTTCACTTACTTCGAGACCGGGCACGCGCAGCTCGGGGGCACCGATGTAGGAGACCACCAGGTTATAGGTGTTTTTCTCTACGTTCAGGATGCGGAAGATGCCGCCGTCATCCGTGGTTTCCACCTTGGCCAGGGTGCTGTCCGAAGCCGTATACAAGGCGACGTTGGCAAAGGCTACCGGTGTACCGTCGGCGTCCTGAACCTGACCGCGAACGGTGTGATCGAGACCGCCGGCTTGCTGGGCAGTGGTGGCGAAAGGAAGTAAGCAAAACAAGAGAAAAAGAGTAGCTAGGGGCTTCATAATTTTAAATTAAGTCGTTGATTACCACAAACTTACGTCGTCCGATATCACCTAACAGAAACCGATCGACGAGTGGGGCCTTTATCTAGATAAGCGCGATAATCGAGGGACGAGCGGGCATCGTAGGGGTTGCTTGTCCGCTTACATCCTCCATTCGTCGAGCGCTTGATCGGTACGGACCACGCCCCTCATCATTTTTTGGGCGGCGGAGCGCAGGTAAAGAGCTTTTCGGCGGACGGAGAGATAGAAGCACGTTCTCGCATCTGACCGGGCTACTGGTGTGGGCATGCCACAAAAGTGGCCCGGATGAGTCGCTCTATTTCCGGAATTCCGACCAACGGCCATTTGGAAAGGGTGAATGCCGATCGTCGCGACGGAACGGTTCCGCTATGGCCGCCTGGCACCCTGTCGTGGCCATTCACCGAAGAGACGCGCTGAATTTGGCGGGGGAAGACTATCATTGTAAAATGAAGAACCAGCGCGATTGGTACTGGCGAGAATTGACCCTCCTGGTGGGCCTGTATGCTTCATTCGCCATATTCTATATGCTGGCTATCTACTACTCTTCCCCCCCGGAATACAGAGGGACCCTTTCCTGGCGCCTGGTTTACCTGGATTATCCGCTGAAGGGGCTGTTTACCCTACCGGTGTGGTACCTCACCTTTCGCACCTTCCGGCACTGGACCTTACCGGGCAAGGTGGCGCTGAACGTTCTCCTCCTGCCGGTATGGGTGAAGGGATGGCAGTGGACCTACTACTGGATCACCGATACCTTTACGGGGGGCGGCCATCTTCAAGGGCCGGGTGAGTGGTGGGACGTCTATATCCCGGCCCTCTTCTACGTCCTGCAGTTCGGCATCTTTCATTCCTGGCACTACTACAACAACCTGCGCATCGCGGAGCAGGACCGGGCGGAGGCCAAGGAACTCGCGTTGAGCAGCGAACTCAATGCCCTGAAGGCCCAGCTTAATCCTCATTTTCTTTATAACGCATTCAATACGATCAGCGCCAGCATCGATCCCGGTCAGGAGCGGACGCGGGATATGATCGCTCAGCTCAGCGACCTTTTCCGCTACCAACTGCGGGCAAATCGGGAAACGGTTTTGCCCCTGGAGGCGGAGCTGCAATTCGTCACGGACTACCTGGCGCTGGAAAAGGCGCGTTACGGCGACCGGCTGGAGTATGCCATCCATGTAAAGGAGGCCCGGTTAAACAACGCGCTGATCCCCCCGCTCCTCCTTCAACCCCTGGTCGAGAACGCCGTCCGTCACGGACTATCGCCCCTCGTGGACGGCGGTCGAGTGGACATCTTCGTAAACCAAAGCGGACCCGATCTTGCGGTGGAAGTGAGCGATTCCGGCGTGGGCTTCGTAGCGGAAGCGGCGAACTACGGTTACGGGATCACGAATACCCGTCGCCGCCTTGACCTGATCTACGGCCGTTCCTTATTCATTCACTCCGAGCCCGGCAGAGGAAGCCGGATCGAATTGTCCATCCCCCTGACCTATGCTCCGCAAAGTAGTAGTGATCGACGACGAAGCCCCCGCCCGCAAGCTGCTGCGCGAATATCTTAATGCCTACCCCGATCTGATCATCGTCGCCGAAGCCGCCAACGGCGTGGATGCCCTGCGCGCCATCGAGGACCACCGACCGGAGATCATCTTCCTGGACATTCAGATGCCCGGTCTGACGGGGCTCGACGTGCTGGCCCGCCTGGAAGAACTGCCCCTCGTCATTTTCAGCACCGCCTACGATCAGTATGCCCTGGACGCCTTCGAGCATCATGCCGTGGATTATCTCCTCAAACCCTACTCCAAAGCGCGTTTTGCGCGAACGGTCGAGCGCATTACCGCCCGGATGGATGTCCCGCAACCCAACGTGGCCCGGCTGGCGCAGGAGCTGCGGGAGGAGCACTCCCGCTACCCCGACCGCATCATGGTGCCACGGGCCAACAAATACGTGGCCCTACCCGTCAAGGAAATTTTGTGTATCCGGGCCGAGGGGGATTATTCCACCATCCTTACAAAGGAGAGTTCCTTTCTGAGTCAGTACAGCCTGAAGGAGTCGGAGTCGCGCCTGGACCCGGAGATGTTTCTCCGCGTACACCGGTCGTCCATCATCAACAGGTCGGCCATACAGGAAATATACCGGGAGGGGCACGGCTACGATATCATTCTGACCAACGGGGATATCGTTCGTGCCAGCAGAGGCTACGCCGACGTGGTGAAGAACCTGCTATTCTGACGCTAGTGGACACGGCCGGCCGCTTCGTCCAGACCGGTATCGCGGCGGCGTGACTTTACCTTCTGATTACCGAAATTATAGCTCAGGGAGAGGCCGACGCGTCGAGTATCCTGCGCTACCCTACCCTGGGCGTACAGTCCGTTGAAGTTGGATTCTCCGTCGATGGCATAGCCGTAAAGGACATCGCTCACCGTCAGCTTAGCAACCAGAGCATTGCTGAAGAACTGGCGCTGCAGACCCAAATTCAGGATACCGAAGCCGTCGTAAACGAAGATGCCTCCACCCACGCCGGGGCCGATGTACTGACCGGTGACCTCAGCCGTAAAGCCGGCCGGCAGCGTGAAGGTGTTTTGATTATAGAAGCGGTAATTGAACAGCTTGATATCGACCTCACCATCGCTGCCGTAATCGGCTTCGTTGCTGATGTAACCCGCCGTGCCATTGAGGTAGGTACTCCACCAATCGGTGATCTGCACGGGCGCACTGGCCGTGAAGCTGATGACGGTCTGGCGGGCCAGGTTGTCGTACGTTTCGAATCCGGCCAGGGCGATGGAATCGTCGGGGCTGAACAACTGGGCTACCTGATCGTCGGTCAGGCTATACGCTAACTTGAAGTTGTAGCGCCCGCCCAGGACGTAGCCCAATTCGACGTTATTGACCTTTTCGGGTTGGAGAAAGGGGTTCCCCCGGCGGTAGCTCAGCTCATTCAGCTGTACGCGAAAAGGATTCAGGCTGCTGTAGTCGGGCCGGTTGATCCGGCGGCCGTAGCGCAAGTTGAGCGTGTTCCCCCCCGGCGTGGCGTAGCTCAGACCGGCATTAGGAAAAAAGCTGACGTAGTTATAGTCAACGGACGGATTTTCCATTTGCCCGTCCGCGAAGGGAGTGAGGTAACCCTCGGCATCGGTAAGCTCGACACGCAGCCCGGTGGAAAAGCTTACGGATTCGCTGAGCGATCCGGAGTAACTCAGGTAACCGGCGAGCACGTTCTCGTCGTAGCGGAAGCGATTACTCCGCTCCGCGATCAGTTCGCGGTCACCCTGTAAGCCCTGGTAGTAGACGAACGCATTGGTGGTTTCCACGCCGGAGTACTTCAGTCCCGCGCTCGCCGCGCCCTTTCCGGCGGGAAAATCATAATCGAGCCGCGCGGTCTGTATGTCGATCTCGATGGGAGTCTCGAAACTGTTGTCCGAAATGCTCAGCAGATCTCCATCCGGCGTGAAGTAGCGGTTGGGCTGGTCGATATCATTATCGTGAACGAACCGGCCGTAGTCCAGGTCGACGTTCAGGTTGTGCCCGCTGCCGATGGCAAAATTATAGTTGAGATTGAAGGTGTTCTGGTTGTGATTGCCGTCGTCGAATACCTGCGCCCGCAGGATACTGTCGGAATTAGCATTCGCCATTCTCCGCAGCTTTTCCTCATCGTAGATATCCGTACTGTTTCGAACCACTCTGCGTCCGTCTTCGTACTGGCCGGTAAACAACACACCCAACGTGTGCCGTTCCGCGAGATAAACGTCCACGCCGGCACGAACGCCCGGGGTTCGCAAGATCGGTACGCTGTACAGATCGTCGACGAGCAAGAAAGAGCGCTGCCGGGAGGTAAAATTGCTCTGGCTGAAGTTCTGGTTGTAGCCGTAGCTCAGGTTGCCAAACAGGTTGAAGCGGGAACTCCGGTAATTGCCCCCCGCATTGACCGCATAGCGGGCGTAGCGTCCCTGACTGGCGGATGCGGACATGCTTCCGTTGGCACCCTCATCCTCCGCTTTCTTCAGCCGGATATCAATGATACCGGCATTGCCCTGGGCTTCGTACCGTGCCCCCGGGCTGGTAATGATGTCGATGCGTTCGATCTGCTCGGCGGTGAGATTGCGCAGGTAGTTCGTTAGGTCTCCACCCTGCAGCGGCACCCGGCGTCCGTCCACGTACACCAGCACGCCCGACCGGCTAAGCACGCTGATGTTATTGCTTTGATCGATGCTTACGCCCGGAGCTTTACGCAGGAGTTCCAAACCGTCATTCCCGGCTGCGTTAATCGTTCCCTGCACGTTGAAAATCGTGCGGTCCGGTTTCACCTCCACGAGGGCGCGGCGGGCGGTTACGGTAGCGCCGGTCAGATCCACCCCGGGGCGGGCCATGGCCAGCGTACCGAGTTCGAGGTTGTTCCGGAGTTGCATCCCCGCCTGACGCAGGTCCGGTGTGCCGACATAGCTTATCACTAGGTCGTACTCCCCCTGCGGTAAATTCAGCAGCAAAAAACTGCCTCCGTCATCCGTGGTTTCCACCTTTACTAAAGAAGAATCTAGCGAGAGGTACAAAGCGACGTTAGCAAATGAAACAGCCGTGCCATCCGCGTCGTGTACGGTGCCCGAGATGTGGTACTGAGCGAAGAGGGGAAATAGGAAACACGATAACAGAGAGACGAGTGCAAGGCGTTTCATGTAAGGGCAAGGTGAGGGCGAAGTCTGGTAAGTCCATGTAAGGTACAATCCACCGCGATTTTTACCTACTAATTTTAAAGAGTTGTTGCACTAAATATGGTTGTTACAACTTACGCGTTGACCAGGATATCAGGGAGTTATATACTTTCGCACCCGGATACAGCTGACTATGGACATTCTTGAATTTCGCCAATATTGCCTGAATATGCCCGCCGTCACGGAAACCATGCCCTTCGGGCCCGGTACCCTGGTGATGAAGGTGGCCGGAAAAATGTTCGCGCTCACGGGCCTCGACGAGGCGGACTTTCGGATCAACCTGAAATGCGACCCCCAACGGGCGGTAGAACTCCGGGATCGCTACCCGGAAATCATTCCAGGCTGGCATATGAGCAAGAAGCACTGGAATACCGTCCACGTTGAAAACGGAGCCCTGCCGGACACCCTGGTGCGGGAGCTGATCGACCACAGCTACGATCTGGTAGTGGCCGACATGACGAAAAAACTGCGGGCTGAATATGGACTGTAACGATCCGGGCCAACGCAGCTTTTGGGAAATCCCCCTGGTCGCCATCTTTGCTTTGCTGGCCCTTCCACTAGCCGGACAGGAGCGATTCGTCAACTTCACTTCCCCCCGCTTCGCCATCACCCACGTGACCCTGATCGACGGAAGCGGTACCGCCGCCCGGTACGACCAGCACGTGGTGGTGGACGGCGGAGCGATCGTAGCTACCGGCCCGGCGGACAGCTTGCGCCTTCCCCCCGAGTTGCCCACCCTCGACGGGAAGGGTAAAACCCTCATTCCCGGCATCGTTGGCGTGCACAATCACCTGCATATGCCGGGGCGCACCTTTCTGGGCCCCGCCGCCCGCTTGTACCTGGCCGCGGGGGTGACCACCATGATGACCTGCGGTGCGGCCGAGCCCGATCGGGAGATCGCCCTGATGCAATCGGTGGAAGCGGGGGAAGTGGCGGGGCCGGAAATCGTACCCAGCGCCCCCTACATCAGCGGTCCCGGTGGCAACCCGAACATGATCATAGCTGATAATGAAGACAGGCTGCGCGATACCATTCGCTACTGGAGCGAGCGGGGCGTCAAATGGTTCAAGGTGTACCGGCATACCCGCCCGGAAGATCTCGCGGTCGTGGTAGACGAAGCCCACCGCCACGGCGCGCGGGTCACCGGCCACCTCTGCGCCACCACTCTGGCCGAAGCCGCCCGGATCGGGATCGACGGCATCGAGCACGGCCTGAATAGTGCCAATGACTTTCGCCCCGGGAAGACGCCCGGGAATTGCGACGGGTCGATGAGCTATATGGACCGGCTCGACGTGTACTCCGCCGAAGTGACCCGGCTGCTGCGGACGCTGGTTGATCGGGGTGTTTTCCTGACCTCCACCCTTTCGATTTACGAAGCCAGTATTCCCGGCCGGTATCCGCCGGACGAGCGCGCACTGCAGGCCATGACACCGGCCCTGCGTTCACGCTACTCGGAGTTACCTACGGAGCTGCAGGATAGCGCACGCCTCCGGCGCCTACACCGGATCATGGCCTTCGAGCGTCGCTTCGTGGAGCTGGGTGGCTTACTGGCCGCCGGCCCCGATCCGGGACGCCACAATCTGCCGGGCTACGGCGACCAGCGGAACCACGAGCTGCTCCGGGAGGCGGGTTTTTCGGCCGGGGAGGCCATCCGCATCATGACCTACAACGGAGCGACCGTACTGGGTCGCGACGACATCGGCAGGATTTCCCCGGGAATGCGGGCCGACCTGGTATTACTAGACGGAGACCTTAGCTCCGACCCTACGGTGATCAGATCGGTAAACGCCGTTTTCCGGGCGGGAATCGGCTACGACGTCGCGGCGCTTACCACCTCCGTCGCCGGACAGATCGGCCCGGAGAACTAACGGATGCTGCCCCGGGAATTCCGTTCGCGGCTTTCGGCCCCGCGTTCGAAGCGGTACGTCAGTGTCGCCCCCAAACGCCAGATGGTCTGGTAGCGCTCTCCAAGTTCGTAGAGATTTGGCAGGGACGTCTCGTTGCTCTGGAAACGGGGACTGCGGACGTTCACGGTGAGGGTGTAGTGGTCGTTCCACTCCTTGCTTACGCCCACCAAGGCACTGTACTGCCCCCGTTGCGTACCCTGGGCCGTCTGAAAGGGAGCGTTGTACCGAAAGCTGGCCTGAGCCTGCACGTCGCCGGGAAGCGAGAGGCTGGCGCGGGCACCGGCCGTCCAGCTGCGTTGCTCGAAAGCGAAGTCCCGCTCGGGGGTCTCGCCCCGCTGCCGGTAGGCGAAGTAGTTCCACTCGCCGGACAGGCTGACGGATTCGGAAGGCCGGTAATTGGCGGTCAGCTCGAAGCCCAGGCGGTCATCCCGGTCCAGATTGACTGGTTGAAACAGAATGGTGCCGTCCTCCAAACCAAAGAGGTTTTCGTCCCGGTAGTCGATCGCGAACTGGAAGAAGTCGGTGGTGCGGCTTACGTAGACGGCCGGGTTGAGCGTCAGCTTCTCGGACTGCCACAGCAGGTTCGTTTCGACCCGGTCGGTGTAGGCGGGGTCGAGGTCGGGGTTGCCAAGGAAATAGCTGTTGGGATCCGAGAGGGTCATAAAGGGGTTGAGCTGCCAGAACCCCGGGCGTTGGATGCGCTTGGTGTAGCTCACCTGCATCCGCAAACCCTCCCGGAAGGTGTAGGTCACGTTGGCCGTTGGGAAGAGGCGATTGTAGGGTTTGCGGACGTCTTCGGCCTGCTCGTCCCGATTCTCCGTTCGCACCAGGGTGAATTCATTGCGCAGCCCCAGCTGGTAGCCGATCCGCTCCCCCTCGTGGCTGTACTGCAGGTAAGCGGATCCGATGCGCTCGAAGTAGTCCAGGCGATTGTTAAAGCCCGGAATAAGTTCCGGTTTAGCGGAAAGCAGGTCGATTGCCGAATAATCGGCCACGATGACGCGGGTCTCACCCCGTAGTCCGGCCTCCACGCTACCCCCTTCCCCGAGGGGGCGTTTGTAGTCGACCTGCAGCAGGTGGTCGCGGCTCCCTTCCCGGCTGTTCGTGCGGTAATCGAGCACCCGGCCGGCGTCGGGCTGCAGCTCGGTGAAGGCGGATCGCTCCACTTCTTCTTCGTCCCACAGGTCGTTCTTGAGGTAGGCGGTAAGACTGGCCCCGTCGTCCAGGTCCTGCTGGTAGGTCAGGTCCAACTGGTGGTACAGCCCCGGTTCACGGTAATCGACCCGCTGCCGCCAGTCGCGGGCGAAATCCGGCACGGTGCCCCCGTAACTCAGATCGGTGGTCGATTCGTCGTCGTTGATCATCCAGTAGAGGGAATAGCTGCCCGAGATCGTCGCTCTTTCTGTCACCTGGTAATCCACGCCGGCGTAAGCATTAGCCGCCACGTCATTACGATCCTGGTCCATATGCCGGCTCACTTCGTAGGTTTCCCCGTTGAGCTGGCTGCGGCGGTAGTAATCGTCGGTGCCCCGGTAGTTGCTGTAGCGACCGCCGGCGGTCAGAAAGGCGGTAAATTTTTCCCGCCGGAGGTTGACGTTTCCGTTCAGGCGGTGGTCGGCCGGGTAGCCGGTGCTCCCGCTGACGGTACCGCCGTAGCCGCGCTGCCGGTCCTTCTTCAGGATGATGTTGATGATTCCCGCCGTGCCGGAGGCTTCGTAGCGGGCCGAAGGGCTGGTGATGATCTCCACCCGGTCGATGCTTTCCGCCGGGATGCTTTCCAGGGCGTTGTTGTCGGCCAGGGCCGAGGGCCGTCCGTTGATCAGTACTTTAACGCCGGCATTACCCCGCAGGCTTACCGCTCCCTCGGGGCTCACCGTTACGGATGGTAATTGATCGAGCAACTGGTTGGCGGAGCCGCCGCGACTCAGCAGGTCCTGGCCGACGGAAAAGGTCTTTTTATCCAGGCTCAACTGCATCCGGCTGCGCTCGGCGACGACCTCGACGGCCTCGAGACTGACGTCGGCGGTGGACAGTTCGATAGTCGGAAGTGCCGTCTTTCCGCTTACGGTGACCGCCAGTTCCTTCGGCGCATATCCCAGGAATTCGATCCGTAGGAGGTAGTTGCCGGCGGGCAGTTGCAGGGTAAAGGATCCGCTGGCGTCGGTGACGGTGCCTTCGAGCAGCACGGTATCCGGGTCGAAGGCGGACACGGTAGCGTATTCCAGTCCGGCGCCGGTGGTGGCATCGATGACCCTGCCCGTCAGCGGGTGGTCGATGGTAAACATGGGGGTGGCTGGCAGGCTGCCGGCAAGAGCCAGCCAGCCCAACCATAGGAGGGTTCTCATTCGTGGGTGGTTTGGGTGCCGGTAGCCGGCGGTTCTTTACTTACTTGTTTAAGAGGCCTACGATCTCGTCGTAGCCGAGGCGCGTCGCCAGGTCGAGGGCGGTCATGCCGTCTTCGGTTCGGTGGTTGGGGTCGGCGCCGTTTTCGAGCAGTATGCGTACGATCCGTCGCTCGCCGGTTTCCACCGCCTCCAGCAGCGGGGTCCACTTCAGGGTGCGGTACCGTAGCTCATACCGACTATCCAATTCATCGGATTCCAACCGGTTGATATGCTGCCACTCGACCCGCGACGGAAGCAGGTAGCTCACCTTACCGATCACCCCGTTCGGGTCGGCGCCCAGCGCGAGCAAGCTTTCCACGGAGGCGAGGCTCTTCTCCTCGATCGCCGCGATGAGCGGGGTGGAGCCGCTGTAGTCACTGACGGTATGGATGTCGTCCATGCTGATGTCGCGGTAGTTGCAACCGTTTTCGAGTTCACCACCCCGGGATGCCAGGAGTGGGATCACGTCCGCCGCGCTTTCCCGGGCCGCCAGGAAAAGCGGAGAGCAACCGGTGCCGCTACCCTGCGGGTTGGCCCCGTTATCCAGGAGGTATTCGACGATGTCCGCGTGTCCTTCCCTTGCGGCCATGGCGAGGGCGGTGTAGCCGTTGCGGTCCACGATATCAATGTTCATGCCCAGCCCTTCGTACATGGCCTGGAGGGTAAAGAGGTCGCCCTCCCCGGCGGGCCCGATCAGGAGCTCCGGCGTATGAACCAGGCGATCGACCGCCTCCGTACCCATATCTTGAATTTCCACCTGCCGTTCGCGCTGGTCCTGGTCCATTCGTCTGGTGACCGCCGGACGGCCATCCCAGTTCCTTATCTCCGAATGGGAACCCGCCTCGAGCAGCAGTTCGGCGACGTCCCGGTGTCCCTCGGAGGCCGCGTAGTTCAGCGCCGTGCGGCCGTTCGGGTCGGGTAGGTCCACG
Organism: Lewinella sp. IMCC34191; assembly: GCF_003390935.1. Taxonomy (GTDB): domain Bacteria; phylum Bacteroidota; class Bacteroidia; order Chitinophagales; family Saprospiraceae; genus Neolewinella. The sequence continues at coordinate 302,884 of NZ_QNQZ01000003.1, forward strand.
GGTACGCCCTGGTCGAGCAGATAGCGCACGATGGATGTCTGGCCTTCGTTCGCCGCCATGTGCAGCGGCGACAACCGGCCGGGAACCGTACCGATATCCGCGCCCTCGGACTGCAATAACTGCAGTACGTCCAGGTGGCCCTCCGAGGCGGCCATGACGACGGCCGTCCGTCCATTGACCCCGCCTACTTCCAGGTCGGCACCCGCCTCGATCAGCAGGCGGGCCGTTTCGAGCGACCCCTCGTCAGCCGCTTCGATCAGCGCGGTCCAGTTGCGGACCACCTGGTTGACGTCGGCCTCCCGGTCCAGGAGCAGCCGGGCAATGTCCGCCTGGTTCTCACTGGCGGCGGCCATGAGCGGCGTGAAACCGTGATCGTCCGTCCGGCTGAGGTCGTAGACCCGCTCCAGCAGGTATTCGGTCATTTCAAGATCCCCGTCATAGATGGCGTGCATGAGCAGGGAAAAGGCGTCGTCCGGCGTGGCGGACCGGTCAAAGCTTTCATCGCGTACCTGACGGCCCGCTTCGCCGGCGGCGTAGTGGATGGCCCGTTCCACTGCTTCCCGTTCGCTCTCGCTCTGTATTTGGGCGGCGAGCGCAGGATTTAATGCTTCTGGCGCAGGGGCGGTACCGGAACGATCCGAGGCCTGGACCTCGCCCGTTGTTCCCACCGCCAGGGACAGGACAGCCGCAAAAATGAGCGTTGTAATGACCCCTTCGCCGAAGGTGGCCGTATTCAGGTACCCGTTGAGCAGTCGGGTGACCCGTCCGGCAAGCCCTCCCCCGCCCAGCGCCACGGCCAATTTAGGCGCAGCCCATTCCTGCTCCTGTAGCTGCACGAGCGTACGGGCGTAATCGATGCGCTCGCCGGTAGCTTCGATGGCGAGGTCGTCGCAGCAGTGCTCCCGCTCGTCCTGGATGCGGGCCGACATCCACCACACGCCGGGATGGTAAAAGAAGAAGGTGGTGAGAAGGGTCTGCAGCACGTTTACGGCGAAGTCCTGCCGCTTAATGTGGGCCAGCTCGTGGGCCAGGATGGTTATGACCTGGGTATCCCGCAACGACTCGAGCATCCCGCCCGGCAGCAGCACCACCGGTCGCAGCCAGCCCACGGTGAAGGGGCTACTGACGCGGGAGGAGGTGAGGTAGCGGACCGGGCGACGGATATCCAGTTTCCGTTCCAGGTCGTAAATACGTTCCGCCCAGGCGGCCGGAAAGCGGGCGGTTCCGTAGCTCTTTACCCGCTGCACCCAGGCGAGCTGACCGAGCAGCCGCAACTGGAGGACCAACACCCCCATCAGCCAGAGCGTAACGATCAACGGGAGGTGACGATCGAAGTAGGTGCGGGCTGAAGAAAGATAGTCGTTAATGGGACCTATACCGCTTTGGGGGGAGGCATTATTCCTGCGCTCCGCCGCCATACTTGGGCTATCGGCGACGTAGTCCGGTTGGAGCTCCGGAGAGCTGGCAGATTGCGTTAAGCTTGTTGTACCCAACAGGCCGGTAGTTTCCACGCTATATAAGTTGTAGAAGGTCAACCCAACGCAGAGCACGAAGGCCCCGAGGAAGGCGCAGGCAACGTAATAGCGGGCGCGGGGACTGAAGGCGCGCAGTCCGATAAGGGCCAGCCCCAAGAGCAGGGCGAAGACGGCGGCCTGCCAGAGGGTATGGAGGAGGGTCCAGCCGATGGCTTCGACCAGGTGGGGGGTTAGGAGTCGCTCGATCATCTTTTCTCGTTTTCCATGCGATCAATGAGGTCCTTCAGTTCCTGAAGGTCCTTGCGCGAAGCCTTACGGTTGCCCAGGGCACGCATGACGAGCCCCTTGACGGAGCCCCCGAAAGTGCGGTCGAGAAAATTGTCCAGCAGTTTGTTCTGGGTGTCCTCTTTGGCGATGGCCGCGGCGTAGAGGTGTCCCCTACCCTGCGCCTCGCGGGTCAGGAAGCCACGCTCCAGCATGACCTGCATGGTCTTGAGGGTGGTGGTGTAACCGACTTCCTTCTCCTCGGCCAGGGTGTCGTGGACCTGGCGGACGGTCTGCGGACCGTCGTCCCAGAGGAGCTGAAGGATCGCCAGTTCGGAGGCGGTGGGGGGACTTTGCATAGCTTATTACGATTTTTATCGTAGCTAAAGTACGAGACAAATCGTAGCAAAGCAAATTTATCTACGATTTTTATCGTAACAATTCATCGATCGCGCCCCGGGAAGACCGTAAAACCGGCCGTGGCGACGAGGCGATCGGTCTCCTGATCGGACCAACTCCCGGCCGGCATATACCCCCAGTGCATCCGCTCGTCCTGCCGCGTGTACGAGAGGTTGGCCTCCAGGGCTACACGGTCGGAAAGAAAATAGGTACCGCCTACGGTACCGCGGTAGGTCAACGCTTTTACGCGGGTGTCGTCACCCTGGGGATGTTCGTAGTCGTATTCGTAGCGGTAGTGCCCGAGAAAAGCCCCGGCGAAGGGCAGCAGGCGGGAGGAGCGAATGGGATAGTAGCGCAGTCCCAGAGAGGCCCGGAAATCGGCGGTGACGTGGTTGGCGGTCCGGCGGAACCAGTTGTTGTCCTCCAGATAGTTGTACTCCCCATCGATCTGCCAGTCGACCTCAGCGACTACCGCCAGGCCGTTTACCGGGAAGTACCCCACCGAGGGGGAAATTTCGAAGCGATAGTCGAGCCAGTCTTGCTCCTGCCGGCGCATGTGGCCGACGCTGCCCCGAAAGAGTGGCCCACGCGTCATCAGGGTGCCGCGCGTCAGGCGGGGCCGCCCCGAAACCCCGTGCAGTTCGTTGATGAGAATGCGGGGTCCGATCTCCAGAGTGGTGTAGTTGAGATCGGAGGCGTAGCCATTATACGCCAACCGGGCGGTGGCCAAAAGGCCTTCGCCGAGGCGGTACTCGGTACCGGCCGCCAGGTGAAAATCGGTTTCGAAGCCCGTATACCCCTCTAGCCCGATCCGGCCGAAGCCGACTTCACCGAAGACGCTCCATTTCCGGTCGCCGGAAGCCAGCGGATAATACCGCAGAAAGGGACGCAGGGCAGACCAGGTGTCGGTATACCGGAACTGCTGATCGGCCGTCCAGGGCATTTCCGCCTTCATTCGCCGCAAGTCGAATCGGGTCCCCACTAGCAAGCGATCGGTCACGAAGTAGCCTACGGGGGCGAGGTCGGCTGCCCATTCCTCGACCCGGCGCTGGGGGCGGGCGGGGCTTAGGTAGTGACCGAAGTACGGATAATCCGTGCGGGTGTAGTCGAGCAGGGAAGCCCCGCCGTCGAGGTAGAGCCCTCGTCGGGTCGACTGTCCGAAGATTTGGGCGGCGGCGGCCAGCCACAAGGCCAGGAGGAGGTAGGTCTTGGTATGCATAAGGGGGAGGGGTAAGTGAAGTTACGCCCGGGGGGCAAGCCGTAGACGTACATCAGCGAAGCATACGTTGGCGACCCAGGCCGGGCAACACCCGCCGGCCCGTAGGTGGATCGATTTTCCAGGGGCGCGGCGGACCGCCGCCAGCAGCTGGATCAGTGGGCCACGGTCGCCGGCAATTGGGGCAGTAATGTGGGCTTTTCCGTCCTCCGTAGCCGGGGGGAGTAGCCGCCCTGAGGACCCGGAATAGTTGTTTGCGGCCCGCAGCAGGGATGATGCGTTGCAGCGGACGCCGCTTTCCGTTCACCAGCCGCAGACCACATACGTGCCGTCCGAACCAGGTGCGAACGTGCAGCGCCTCAATCTTGGCGGTGGGAATACATTCTGCACTCGTCGGTCGTGCCCACCCCCGACTACCGTTTATTCGTCTTCAACCTAAAACGGCGATTACCGGCCGAAATAAAAGGCGAATCCGGTATCGAGACTGATCTGGCGAAATTTCGAAGTGGGATCGGCAACCGCGAAATCGGCACCGCGATTATTACTTTGCTGATACTCGGCGGCGACCTCGAGGGCTACGTTGTCGCCAAGGAAATAGCTGATTCCTGCGCTAGCCGCGAGGATCGTCGAAGAACTTTGAAGGTCGCTTGGGTTGTCCTCCCGGTCTAAACTGGAATAGCGAAATCCGACGGAGACCGCGGCGAAGGGCAATAACTTACCACCCCGCCAGGGATAGTAGCGGGCTGCCAACTCCGTTTCCAGGTGGTGTTGACGTTCATTCCGGGTGGTCACCCAAGCCGATGAGAGGTCGTTCTGCTCTCCGGTAACGGTAAGGGAGGAGGCAGAGGAAATCAAAAGGCCATCCAGCACGAAATACCCTAATGCCGGAGTGAATCGGTAGGTGTAGCTGGTCCAGTTGTTATTACCGCGGCGCATATGTCCGAAGGAAGCGTTGATGAGTCGGCCCTGGGTGGTCCAGGTTCCCTTTGCAAGGGGTACCTCCACGACCGGGTTCAGTTGCCCCAGCAGAAGATTACCGCCGACGTCCAGGGTCGTGAAATTTAGTCCGCTGGCATTGGCATTGTAGGCCAGTCGGGCGGTTCCCACCACGCCCGGCAACAACGGCACATCCACCCCGGCGCCGACATGGAAATCGGTTTCGAAGGAGGGCAGATTTCCGCCACCGAAAGTCCCGAATCCTAACTCCGCGAAAAGATTCCATTTCCGCTCCTCACCAGCGAGAATGTAGTAGCGAACGAAGGGGTTGACGCGGTAATTTTCGCTACTGCCGGCGGCTCCGTTAAAAAAGCTATCCCCGTACCAGGTATGGCTATAGCCTGCCCGTACGCCTACTAATAGTCGGTCGAAGGCAAATACGCCGACGGGGCTAGAAGTGCCCCCCACCCTGCTTACTTCCGGCGCGGATGGATTACTGAAAGCATTCTCGGATCGCAAGAGGCTTCCGTTACGCACCGTTAGAGTAGAGCCCCCATCCAGGTATACCGTACCTTGTTTATAGGCGACCTGCGCGTGGCCCACGTGAACGATAAGGAGCAATACAATCAGGGGTAGAAATATCCGCATGGTAGGTGGTTTTAGGTGATATAAGCCGGGAGGGTATTCTAAAATAAAGATGCCGGTGGGTATGCTCGCGTTGGCTGAACGCCCCTATTATGAGAAAATATTGTTCGCTGATTAACCGTGCGGGAACGTAGGGCCGCGGGCAATCTTTCTCGAATGCACGAAGCGGTATCCGCGCCCGACTTATTCCAGCATTAGCCGCCGGCGATTGGCGACGATAAAATAGCCGTATCCCCCGTCAATGTTATTGGTTACCGTCACGGGTTCGGCAAAAGGATTACCCCGGGCCCGGTCGAAGGCTTCCTTTGAAACCAGATAGCGAAAAGCGGCTTCGGTCAGGCTAAACACTTCGACGAATAAGGAGGCATTTTCGCTAGCCTCAGCCGAAGAAAATTGGACCTCCAGTTGGTAATCCTGTCCGTCAAAGGAGGCATCGCTTAGTCCCATTGCATAGGCATACCCCAAGTCACGTACTAGCGGATTCGGAGTTTGGGCGATAAGGGAGAAATCCGCATAAGTGGAATCACAGGTTATTACCCCCTGATTGTTAAAACACCGGGTCGCCCCGAGGCCCCGGTAGCCTACCGCTACCGCATAGTAATTACCCGGACCAGGGGGATCCGAGATTTCCAGGCTTAGGGCATCCACACGCTCTCCATCCGGGGAAAGAGCACCCTCCCGTTCGAAGCGTACTACCCTTGCGTTCGGCCGTGTTGGCATCATTTCTTCCGAAGAGGCCGAGCCCAGACCAGGGATATTCACCTCTATCCGGTACCTGGCGGGCATACTGTCGACGGGTGCCGGCAAAACTAAATTCGACGGATTCGTCGACGGGTCCGTAAAATCCTGCGTCGTGCCGCCGTGGCGGAGGACTTCGGCGTCATCCCGGTAAAGCACCATTTCGTAATGCAGCTCCTCCTCGGTGCGCTCGTCCTGTGTGCCGTAGCTGCGGGCGACGGAGTGACGCACGATCGAATCTCCCGCAACCAGCTCCACGGAGATCGCAGGTGCCGGATCGTGGTTTGGCAGTTCGATATCCACCACCTGCCGGAAGGGATCGTCCCCACAGGCCGAGATAACCAGTAAGGTCATCGTAAGTACGGCACTTAGCCTACTCATAGCTTAGAATTTGAAAGTATAGGCTACCGATGGGATGATGGGCAGGATACTGACCTCGGAGACGACCAGCCGGTCTCCGTAACCACAGCTCGTGCCCCCGTTACTGTCCTCGGTACATACCCATTCGGGGCCGACCTCCATGTAGTACGGATTCCGGTGCCAGTAGGCATTGTATACGCTGATCACCCAACTGCGCTCCCCCCAACGCTTCTTTTTACGGAAGGAAACGCTGAGGTCGAGACGGTGATAGTTGGTCATGCGGAAGCTGTTCTTTTCCGTGCTTGTCTCGATGCGATCGGGGTAGTAATTATTACTCCAATGCGTTCCCGCCTGCGGGTTGACGGTAGTGTAGGTATATATTGGCAGCGTGACCGCATTGCCGGTACCGTAGACGAAGGCGCCGGAGAGCCCGATGCGCTCACTGAAATCATAATTACCGACGACACTCAGGTCGTGGCGGCGATCGTAGCGAAAGGGAAAGGCACGCCCCCCGTTCAGTTCCTCGAACTGCCGATTGTTCCACGATAGCGTGTAGCCTACCCAGCCGGTAAGTCGCCCTTCCTTTTTTTGCACGAAGAATTCGGCTCCGTAGGCTTCCCCGCGTCCCTGGGTGACCTTTGTTTGCCAGTCGGATTCCAGCCCGAGCAGGAAACTGGCGCCTTCGCGAAACGACAGGACGTTATTCATTTTTTTATAAAAGGCTTCCAGGCTCACCTCGTAGGCGGAGCGGTAGGTCTTTGCCGCGCCGACCGCCACCTGCCAGGACTGCTGGGGCCGTACCTGCGCGGTTGTCGGCACCCAGAGGTCGGTCGGTAGGCTAAGCGACTCGCTGGCCAGCAGATTGATGTACTGCTGCATACGGCTGTAGCTGGCCTTTACTGACCAGTCATCACGGACCAGATACCGTAGACCGAGACGTGGCTGAAGGCTGGAATAAAATTCACCATCCACGGCAAAACCGGAGAGGTGCAGCCCGACATTGACCTTGAGCGCACCCAGGGATATGTCGTCTTCTAAGTAGGCGTACACCTCGGCGGCGGAAGTGGAGCTGCTACCGATGAGGGTATCCAGATCGACGGCATCTTCCGCCCGGTTCAGTAGGGATACGGCACCCGGATGGTAGGTATGGTGAGTGAAACCAGTGCCAAAGCGAAGGTAATGGTTGGGGTTGGGGACATAATCGAAGTCCATCTTCCCGCCGAGATCGTTGATGCCGCTGAAGTAACGGGCCCGAAACTCATCCTCGCCATTAGCGCTCAGACTATTGATTTCAATCCGGTAGCGGCTATACGTAGCCGTGGTATTAACGAACAATTTCGGACCGACCTGCCAGTTCCAGCGCGCGGCGGAGATCAGGTTTCCCCAGTTGGTACCGCCCCCGTAGGTTTCCGTCTCTTCGCTTATCTCGGTTCGGAAGACGTCGCTGCCATTATAGAAACTCAAAAAGAGCCGGTGGCGGTCGTTGACCTTATGCTGCAATTTTGCATTCAGATCGTAGAAATACAGACCAAGATCGGTTTCGGTGCCCGGGCCAGCCGTTCGTTTGAGTAGCGGGGCGGCGATTAGGTCGGCATAGGTGCGCCGCCCGGATAGGAGAACACTCGTCCTTCCCTTCCGTAGCGGACCGCTTAGGGTAAGCTTGGAGGAAATCAGCCCGAGTGAGCCTTCCCCCTCCCATTCGTTGAGGTTACCCTCCTTCATATTGATGCTGAGCACGCTGGAAAGTCGCCCCCCGTACCGCGCCGGAAAACCGCCCTTGGTGAGCGTCACGTTGCGTAGCGCATCGGCATTGAAAATGGAAAACACGCCCAGTAGGTGGGAGACATTATAGATCGGTACACCATCTAGCAGGACCAGGTTTTGGTCCGGGCTGCCGCCACGTACGTAGAGTCCCGTGGCTCCCTCGCCGCCACTCTGGACGCCCGGGAGTAATTGAAGCGTTTTTAATACATCCACCTCTCCCAGCAGGGCGGGCACCCGCTTTATCTGCGCTACGGGGATTTCCACGGTACTCATCTGCGTGCGCTGCTCGATGCGTTCGCCCTGATTGGAGGTGACAACTACGGTTTCCAATTCCGCGGCACTTTGCAGGCCCAGGTCGATAGCGAGTGTAGCCGGCGGTTGCAGGATAAGCGTATCGCGGGAACCATATCCGATATAGCTGAACCGTAAGCGTAGGCTGTCCCGCCGGGGCAGCGTCAGGCTGTAGAAGCCGTACTCATTGGCGACGGCACCCTGTCCGGTCCGCAACTCCATAACATTGGCGGCGAGAAGCGCTTCGCCGCTTGCGGCATCCGTGAGGTACCCACTTACCGTCGTTTGACCGGTAAGTACGCCCGCCCACAGACAGGCACTCAATAATAGAGAGGGAGTGTAAAGAGGCAAGGTGGGGTCAATAGGTGTTATCCTAAAGGTAGTTGGGAGACCCGATCCCCGCTCTTTTCAAAGCGTTAAATTTTGCTACCCCAACTTGCCCAGTTGCTTCACCATAGCGCGCATATCCTTCGGCAGCTCCACTTCGTAGTGCATCCATTGCTCCGTGACGGGGTGGGTGAAGCCCAGGCGGGAAGCATGCAACGGCACCCGGGAAAGCAACGGTCGCTCGACTTCATGTTTTCCTTTGTTGTAGCGTTTGCCCTTGATCTCGGAAAGAAAGAACTCGGTCCGCTTGCCGTAAAAAGGGTCCACGATGAGCGGGTACCCGAGGTACGCCAGATGCACGCGGATCTGGTGGGTCCGACCGGTAAAGATCTGCACCCCCACCAGGCTGAATTTCCCCAGGGTCTCCATCACTTTGTAGTCGGTACGGGCGAATTTGCCGCCCCGGTTGGTGACCAGCATGCGGCCAACCTTCGAAGGGTGTGGGGCGATCGGCTCGTCGATCTCTCCCTCTTCCGGGTCCGGCACCCCATCGACCAGCGCCAGGTACACCTTTTCTACTTCACGGGCCTCAAACTGCATGCTCAGACCCCGGTGGGCATCCGGCGTGCGGGCAAAAACCAGCACGCCACTGGTCGGCTTATCTAGCCGGTGGACCGGGATGATGGTACCATAACGATCCGAGAGCAGTTGCTTCAGGTTCGGGGCATCGGGATCGTGGCGGTCCGGTACGGTAAGCACCTCGGCGGGCTTGTCCACGACGATCAGGTGTTCGTCTTCGAAGAGGATGGGAATCTTCATGGCGGAAAGGTAGGCTTTCGGGCCAGAACGCTAAGTCGTCCGTGCGTTCAGCGGTCGGACGGGAAGTCGTCCGGCGGGAAATTGTCCGACCGGTTTAGGCATCTGACAAGCCCCCGGCGTATCAGCTTCTACTGAGAAGTCCTGCCGGTAACGACCCGCAGGCGCCGACTGTCACCGGCAGCGGGCAGGATATAGACGTTGGTGAAGGTGGACGTATCCAGCTCCAGTTGAAATTTCAGTCGGTCCTGCGGACTACCCGCCAGGTGCAGCGAGGCGGCGTAAGTGCCCGCGGTAAATTGATCCCGGTCGGAAGTGTGGGCGTAAGCGATACCCTTCAGCGAAGCTTGCTGGTCGCCCTCTCGGTCCAGCTCGACATCTACGGGAATAAGACCGGGGACCAGCTGCGTCACCCGAAGGTTGCCCTCGCCGGGGACGGGAACGAAGTAGTCGTTTTGCAGTAAGAGGGTAGGGAGAAAATCGTTATCGGTGCGGGCGGCGGCCCCTTCAAAGATGCGGTGGAGCCGGGTGCCGAAAGTGGCCTGATTTACCTCTTGCCCTTCCTGGGGAATGCCCGCGAGCAGAAGACTGTAACGCCCACCGGTACCTAACCCGATGGTCTTGTGAAGCAGGTGCTGTCCGCCGGCGTGTACGTCAACGGTATAGCTTCCCGGCGAAAATGCCCGGTAGTCCGTGAGCTCGGCGTAGCTGAGGCTAAGGACGCTGGAATCGCCATCCTCCCCGACCAGGCTGACGCGAGCCGATGCGGAGGCAAATAGAAACTGTCCGACACGGAGCTCGGCCGGCGCGTTTGGTGTATTTGGTTTTCCGCATCCGGCGAATAGCAACACCGAGATCAGGAGGGCACAACAGCCGCGATCAGGCGTCATTTTCACGATCTTGGTTTTTCGTCTTGTTCAGCAAAAAGGGCCGCCCCAGGATGATGAGCACCACGACCAGGACTAAGCCCCCGAAGGCCACGGGTTTTCCAATGGCCACCCGCAGGAGCAGGGCCAATCCGGTTACGACCCCACAGCCGATGCCCAGTGCGGGAATCCAGCGGCGCCGGTCGCTCTTCCGCCAGCACAGCCAGTTGACAATACCGAAGGTGGCCAGGAAGACGAGACTCGCGGCCTCGACCAAGGCGCTCAGCGATCCGGTTACGGCCAGTACGCCGGCCAGGCTACCCAGCGCTATGATCGACCGGTCGGGCACGTTGGCGCCGTTGGTATGATTAAACCAAGCCGGCAGCTCGCCCTGGCCGGCAATTTGCTTAGTGAGGTTGGCCGTGGAGAAGAGCGTGGAATTGATAGCCGCGGCGGTAGCAAAGCCGGCGGCTACGGTCATCACGATAACGCCCGTCTCCCCAAAGGCCTCGCGCGCAGTGATCGACAGGGCGATCTCTTTGAAGTCGATCAGCGTGGCGGCACCGCCCAGCACGGTAGCGCCAAGGGCGACCACGATGTACAGCAGGACCACAAAGAGCACCGCACTCATAAGGGTAGGCATGAAGTACTTCCTGGCCTCTTTTATCCGGTCGTACTCGTAACTCAGGAGCTGAAATCCTTCGTAGGCCATAAAGATGGCTGCCCCGCCGATCAGCCCGGACCAGGCCGGTCGCGGCTCCACGCCGGCCGTCAGTTGGGTGGCATCCCATTGTGTAAGGCCGTACACCCCCAGGCCCAGCAGCACCAGCAGGTTGACGGATACGATCGCGATCTCCACTTTGGTGAGCTTGCCCACGCCGGCCAGATTGAGCCCGATGAGAGCGGCAACGATACCCGCGGCGAGCCCGCGCGTGAGCCACCCGCCCCCGTGAAAGGCGAAGGATACGTAATGCCCAAAGGCATAAGCATACACGGATATGGTGAGTACGTAGCCCAGGATGAGCATCCAGGCCAGGCTGCCCCCCAGGCGTTCGTCGTTGAACTTCTCCAGGAAATCAAAGGCACCCCCGCCCTCGTGGAACGTATTCGACAGGTAGACGTAGCTGTACGCCGAACTCAGCGCGATGATGCCGGTAAAGGCGAAGGACAGCCACGCCCACTGTGCGGAGACGGCGACGACCACGCCCAGCACCGTATAGATACCGCCACCTACCATGCCCCCGGCCGCGAGAGCCCACACGGATACCGGACTGAGTTTGCTGGCGGAGTCGGACATAGGGCCGAATTTTTAAATCTAACCTGTCCTCTAAAGTGCTTTGCCCGGTATTGGTGCGATCGCCCAGCCGAATTTTATCCGTGCCATTCTCAATTTTCGCAGTCCTGGCTGTTCAGGGCACGCCAAGTCGTCGGAGCGATAATTTGTCCGACAAACCCCGGTCGGAGCACTGCTCGTCCGACCAATTATAGCACGGACCGCAACACCCGCAGCCAGTTCCCGGACCGCAACCGCTCCCGATCGCCGGCCGAATAACCGCGCCGCGCCAGTAAAGCATCGAGTTTCGGCAGATCGGCAATGGTGTCCAGGTCATATGGGCACTGCTCGGTACCGAACAGGCCGTCCAGGTCGCTACCGATACCCGCGTGTCGGGCATTTCCCGCCAGTTGGCAGACGTAGTCGATGTGGTCCGCCACGCGCTCCAGACCGATCTTCAGCGAGCGGGGATCGTCTCGCTCGCGGACGTAGCCGGGGTGCAGCATCCAGGCATCCAGGGCGGCACCCACTACCCCGCCCCGTTCAATGACCGCCCGCAATTGCTCATCGGTGAACTGCCGCTCGCCCGGTACCAGGGCCCGGCAATTTTGGTGACTGGCAATGACCGGGCCGTTGTAAATTTCCAGTGCTTCAAAGAAGCCTCGATCCGTGAGATGGGTGAGGTCCAGCAGCATCCGAAGGTCGCTCATCTCCCCCAGCAGCTCCCGGCCCGCCGGGGTAAGACCGCTACCGTCCGATCCCGTACCGGCGGCGTAGCGCCCCGGACCGAAATGGGCCGGCCCGATGGACCGCAACCCCTGCTCGTAGTACCGGTGCAGGTGATCAGGATTCACGATCGAATCTGCTCCCTCCAGGGCCAGGATATACCCCACCGGCTTCCGATCGGCCGGATCATCATCCTGCCACCGCGCCAGGTGCCGCTCCAGGCCGGCAGCGTCGACGATAGCGGTCATCTCCCCCGTCCGTTCCATTTCGCGGTACCAAGCCAGCTGACGCTGGGCATCGGCCCAGGCCTGCGCGGGGGAGTGCCACCCCGGCAGGCGAAGGGTGGCCGGGGGTTTGTCGGCGTGGTCTACCCGAGCGATCAGGGTAGCGAACACGAGTCCTACCCCACCCTGGCGCAACTCCGGCAGGGCGACCGTGCCGCGGCCGCGGTCCGGGTGGTCGGTAAGCCCCTGCGCGCGTTCCCGTTCCCGGATGGTGGTGACCGGCTGGTTAAGGTCGCGGTTGTAGGTCATGGCGTTGGTGGCCAGGTCCAGGTGGGCGTCAATGATTAGGGGGGGTGCCATGGATGGGGAAGTTACTTATCGGGTGGCTAGGCGGGATATGGGCTCTCACAGATTGGCTGCGCCTGCACGGATTCGCTGCGCTCGGGCACAGATTTCCACGGATTATTCCGGCAGGGCATCGGGATAGCGCGGATTTTGAAGGGCCGCTTGTCGGGTGGTCGAGAAGCAATCCGCCCCAGACCAAGCACAGCCAAATCGTAAATCAGAAATCAAACCCCAATCCGCCGATCCCGGGCCACCACCGCCCAGCTACCCTTCACCCGCCCATCCACCACCGGTAGCATCTCCTGATAGAGATTCACCGTGGTGCAGACGTGGGCAGGAACGGCGAGATAGGGATCGCCGACCGAGATGCCCTCCGTCGACGGCACGCGGACGACCAGGTGCTCCTCCCACTGACCCACTACCTCAAAATCCGGCAAATCGGGAAAGGTCATACGCGGTTGGGCCTTATCCGGCGAGATAGCCTTCGAGCCCATATCGAAGCAGAGTTTTTCCCCGTCGATGACCGACAGTACCCGCGTCAGCACCAGGGCGGCCGGTTGGAAACCCCACTCCGGAAAGGCGTCTCCGTAGCCGGCGTCCCACAGGAAAAAGGTGCCGGGGCTGACCCAGACGTTCTCGTGGCCGACGTAGAAGGGGAAATTGGGGGATCCGGCGACGATGATCTCCAGGTTCGTGGACATGTTTTCACCTGCGCTCCGCCGCAATGAATCCACTTCTGCCAGGGCGGCTTTGGCTTGGCGTTCGCGTTCCGCGTCTTGGGGGTTACGGATGTGGCCGTCGTAGAGGTGGAAGCCACGCAACTCCAGGCCAGGCAATTGTAGCATTAGCTCGATCAAAGCCGGCGCTCGATCCGGGGGGATTCCGGTACGGTCCATGCCCGGGTTGATGTCGACGTAAACCGGTAAAGGGTCGTCGGCGAACAGCCCGGAGGCCATTCGGGCGCTGTCCGCGTTGTCGATTAGGCTCGCAAATTCGGTATCGGGATACAGCGCCCGCAGTTCCCGCCAGCGCTTCGCCTTCACCCGGGAAAGCTGATAGCTCAGCAGTACCCGTTCGGCCCCCACCGAACCCAGCAGCTCGCCCTCGCTGACGGTGCTGCATTTGAAGCGCGTAATCCCACGCTCGATGGCCATGCGCGCAACGTCCGGGTTCTTGACCGTCTTGATGTGGGGTTGCAGACAGTGGCCGTTCGCGGTCGCGGTGAGTTCGAGCGCGCGGTCGATGTTGGCGGCAACCTTGTCGGGGAAAACGAGGAGGGCGGGTGAGTCGACCTCGTCCAGATTGTGCACACCATAAGTATGGTCGAGCTGCCCGTTCATTACGCGGAGAGCTTGGCGATCACGTCGATCTCGACCTTGATACCGTGCTTGAGACCGGACTGTACGGTCGTGCGGGCCGGACGGACCCCGGTAAAAAAGGTGGCGTATTCCGCGTTGAAACGATCGAAATCGTCGCTGTCGGCCAGGTGAACGGTGACTTTCACCACGTTCTCCATGCCGGCCCCTCCGGTTTCCAGGATGGCCTTGATATTGTTGAGTACCCGGCGGGTTTCCTCCTCGATGGTGCCAAGTACGACGCTGGAGGTGGCAAAATCGACGGGCGTCTGTCCGCTCACGAAGAGCAGGTCGCCGACGATGACGCCGTCCGAATACGCGCCGGTAACGAAGTCTTCCTTCCGCTGGGGGTGGGTGATGCGTGTTTTTTCCATAAGCTATGCCCCGTAGGCCTTTACGTGTTGTTTGCTGGTGCCGAGGCCGTCGATGCCGAGTTCGACCACGTCGCCGGCTTTGAGATACCGATTGGGTTTCATGCCCAGGCCGACGCCGCTGGGGGTACCGGTACTGATGACGTCACCCGGCAGGAGGGTCATGAAACGGCTGATGTAGCTGATGCACTGGGGCAGGTTGAAGATGAAGTCGCTGGTGTTGCTGTCCTGCACCGTTTCCCCGTTCAGTTTGAGCCACAAGCGCAGCTTGTGCGGATCGCCGATTTCGTCCGGAGTAGCGATCCAGGGCCCCAGCGGCGCGAAGGTATCGGCACTCTTACCCTTTACCCACTGCCCACCGCGTTCGATCTGGAAGGCGCGTTCGCTCACGTCGTTGTGCAAAAGGTAGCCGGCCACGTGGTTCATGGCGTCCGCCTCGCTCACGTAACTGGCGCGCTCGCCGATGATGACGGCCAGCTCGACCTCCCAGTCGGTCTTGGTGCTGTCTTTCGGGAGCACGATATCGTCGTACGGACCGGTAATGGCCGAGGTTGCCTTCATGAAAATCACCGGTTCGGTGGGCGCCTGGGCACCGGTCTCAGCGGCGTGGGCGGCGTAGTTCATCCCCACGCAAACGATCTTGGAAGGCCGGGCGCAGGGGGCGGCCAGGGGGGTGCCGGCATCGACCACCGGACAATGATCGCCGTGCTCCTCCAGCCAGGTCGCCAGGCGGGCGGGGCCACCGCTGCCAAAGAAGAACTCATCGTAATCGGCGCAGAAGCCGGATACGTCGATGCGCGTACCGTCGGGACGTTGGATACCGGGCTTGGGAATAGATTCTTTGGGTTGGAAGCGGATCAGTTTCATGCGGGCAAGATAGTACCCGCGGGCGGTTCCGGCTACCGGTCAGCGGAGGGCGAAGTGGTAGCGCCACACGGCCTGGTTGCCGGCGTATTCCCCGTGCCCCTCCCGGACGATTACGTCGATGGTAAAGCCTCCGCTATCGGCTGCGGCGATCATATCCGCTTCGGTCATGCGCAGGGTACGGCTGCCGGAATCCGGGTAAAAAGGATCGGATTCCCGGCTCGTACATTCGATGTGGTAGGCCTCGGCGCTCGCCAGGTCGATGCTGTTGTGTACGTCCAGCTCCCATCCATCGACGCGGGCGACGTGCGACCATTTGTCTCCGACGTGGTCGTTAGCCAGCTCTTCGATCTCTACCAGCGTCAGCACGAAGCTGGCCGGTCGCGCCGACAGGACGGAGAGCCCGACGATACAGGCCAGCAGGAATAACCTGCCGGGAAAGGGTGACATGCTCGACATCGGACCAAAATACAAACGCCCGCCATCAATTCACAACCGCATTCTTCCCACATGCCCCGGCAAACGGTGGCCCAATCCGCAGCTTCCGCTCAAACATATGGTGACCGATGGCGGTAAACGCAGGTAGAAAACAAGCAAAACAACCGCCATTATGGTAGACGCCCTCATTCATTCCACCCTCGACGCCCTACGCCGCCCCGAAAACGAGAAAAACGGTATCCGCAAGGCGATACTCGACTACATCCGCCCCGCCTTCGACGATGCCGACCAGCGCAAACGGACCGAATCCGACCTCCCCTCCGAAGAAGCCGAAACCACCCTCTCCCAACAACTCGACCCCTGGCTCACCGGCAACCCCGACCGCATCGAGCAACTGGAGGATATTTTGGGACGGCAGGATGGATTGGGGATAGTTCGTTAGCGGTTCAGTGGCTTAGCTCGACAGCTCTGACTCCTTCTTGCCTATGGTCGTCTAAAAGTACGGGCTGTGTGCCTCCCGGCCAATCCGTAAAACTGACGATTGGTGGGCTGGCGTCCGTGGATCCGTTGCCGCTGCCCGTGGATGGTTCGATGCGGAGATTGGTATCAATGGTCTGCTATACCGGACAGCAACCATTTTATGGGCACGACAATGTGGCCCAGGAAGTCTGGCATCCATATTTATTCGGAGTAACGCGTCTGGCGGATGGCCTGATCACGTGCTCCGCTTACCTGTCATTCGGACGCCTTTTGCTCGGACTTTTCCGTGGACGGATCGCCTGCTGCCCCATCGAAGAAAATTTGGGGTGGAGGGTTTGGTAGCATGTCCCTTTTCCTTGATATAATAGTCTCCTTGCTCGATTAGTCTGATTGACAATTGGTTGTTTATGTTTGGCACATAGGTTTTCTTATGTTTAGTAGGGGTTTGAGGCCCCCCTCTCCCGGTTGCTAATCGGCCATTCCACGTCCATGGCGGAGGTTAATTGGTTAGGTCTTTGATAACTAATAAGACAGGAAGTCTAGGGGGAAAAAGATTTCACTGGTTGTGCCTGGTGAGCCCTACTGCTTAAATCCTAAATCCTCCATACGGGCAGATTGTGTTTCAGGTACCGTCACGACGATGATTCGACCTGTCCCACAGTCGCAAGCCTCACAAAAGGTCACTACCGACTGGTCAACTTCGTAACGTACATCCAACACCGTAACATCCCGCTGCATTAGATAAGCTCGAAGCGCCCCATCGGGTCCGGTAGCGCCAGAAGAGTCTTGCTGACGCCAGGGGTCGGCACACTGGGTTTCTATCCGTCGAAGTTCTATGGTCTCCGGATCTTTGTCGCAACTTGGAAAAAGAAGGGTGATGATCGCAATAAGCAGGCAGGCGGTGATTCTCATAAGGTGATTCGGTTTGCACACACGACTTCATAGCCGTGAATGTGTTTTACCCTTAAGACGAACGGGAAAAACAAGAACGTTGGTGCTCGCCGCTATTCCGGCTTTCGCCGCTTGCTTCCATCAGTTTGGCAGATTCCTATATGCGTGATCAGATGCCACTTGCTCACCCATGATATTTTCCCAAAGCCGAAGCCGGTACTTGCTCAGTATCGGAATAGGGGAAGGAGTTATTTCGGAGGGGTGAGCTGCCAGGCGGCGGCAACGGTTTCACCAGAAGATAGAGTCATAGACTTTGTTATGATAAATAGAAACCGCGAAAGGCATTACGCTTTCTGCAAAAACCTGATAAACTCTTTCGCATATCCTGTTATTAGATAAATCTGTTCAAACTTTAGCAAGTTACTCCCTTTGAGGACCGGCTTTATAACTAGAAGACCTTTGCCAACCAAAATATTTGAATAATACTCAATCTGTTGATCAGAAATTCCTAGTCTAGCTGGTAAAAGCAATTGGTTTTTCTCGTAGATTTCATCATTTACCGACTGCAACTTCGCCCCAATAGATCCTGATGATCTTGTGCTTTGCCAAAAAGCTTGTGAATCCTCAAATGTCTTTGAATACTTTTGGTCATGCCTTGCATCAGCGGCTTTTAACTGGTTCTCTAGTTCGTAGCTGTTTGTGTACAGTTTCTGCAAACCTTCAGAATACTTCTGGTAAGTCAATAATAATGAAAGTTCGACCTCCTCAATACTCGCTATCAAAGCGATGAACGAAATAGCATGGTCAGAATCTAGCGGTTCTTGAATTTGCGCGAGCACCACCTCTTTGAATCTAAGAAGTTTCTCATTATGTCTGCACTTCTTGACTTCTTCGACAACCTCAATAATAAGATCATGAAACCCTTCTGAGGCTAGATATTCTTTATCGATTTTCGATGTATCGACAGCTTTAATGGCTTCATTGAGATGGGCAAAGAACTTACTGACACGGAGAAATTGCAGTTCACTGTGGTAGGTGAACGTCACTGCCTGTAG
The DNA here is from genome assembly GCF_003390935.1 of Lewinella sp. IMCC34191. GTDB lineage: Bacteria > Bacteroidota > Bacteroidia > Chitinophagales > Saprospiraceae > Neolewinella. The sequence goes on from NZ_QNQZ01000003.1 coordinate 321,003, forward strand.
CATAGGTCCAAGGTGAGGGATAGAACCTACCATACCCGCGAATCCAGCCTTCAACATTGCAGCCTTTGCTTCATGCATTTCAGGTGCAAATTCAGGATCGCCAAATTCTTTTATGGTTGACATAGGTGATATTTTGCCTCTTGAAGTTCTCTGTCTGTTTCCCTGAAAAAGTCTATCAATTTTCAGTTTTTAATTACCTTTTTAGCTTCGACTATTTCTTTTTTGATCGAGAGGCTATTGACCCAATCCCCTATACGCAGAGCTTTTTGAATTTTCATGGTGACTCTCTGCTCAATGTCTTGCCACTCTCCTTCGATCTGGGTATAGAAGGGAAGACAGTCAGGGCATTTAAGGCTAACCATGGAGTCAGCCGTATGATGATGATAAAAAGGATGAGGGACTAGCTGGCAGTCGCACTCGGAACAAAAGCAAGAAAGGTGATAGATCGTGTTAGAGGTGTGTGCATACTGCCATCGCCACATAACCTTAAAAAACAGGTCCTTTTTGTATTCAGACCGAGTCAGAGGACGTTCTTCAGTTCCTCCTAAACGCGAGAGCCACGTCCAGGTGATCAGCAAAATGAAGAATGCGCTGATGAGGATCAACGCAGCCAGCAGCCAGCAGCCAGTTGGCTACAGCTGTTTTCCCGGCAAACCAACCTATCGCGGTTGATGACAAAGCAGTGATTGTAGACCAGAATAAAGCCAATGCTCCACCACCCAAAACAAGGATAATACTCGCAATAACTTTACTTTCGACGGAATCCTTCCAGATGAATTTTAGAAGCTTGAGCATGTTTCGAAATCAGGACATGAGCAGAAGATTACTTCCTCCCGCTTTTGTTCTTGGTGGGATCCACAAGCGTATAAGTTGACTTTTTCTTGGTCGTAGTGGGTAAGGGTTTACCCTTGGTCGAGGTGATTTCTCGTCCTTTTCCACCGCGTGGACCAATCTCTTGGTACTGTCCAGAATTAAAAGCCGGCTCGCCGGGCTTCAGTTTGTTATTTGACATATCAGGTGAGTTAAGTTTCAATTCGCCTAGATATAAAACAATGTGTAGGTTATGATGGTTTCGCCAGGATCTCCGCTTTATAGATACTGCGTTGAGCTATTCTTTAGCAGCCGCCGCAGCGACGTGACCTGCCAATTCCGCTATGAAGGATTTTAGACTGGTCATCTCGGACAGCTCGCTATACACCCCATCCTTCTTGCTTGATCTTGGTGCGGTGATCAGGCACGCAGCTGAGTATAATTGTTCCTGCACCATTCTTTGGCACAGCAAATTATACCGCTCCAAATAGGAAGCTCCGGCGAACTCAGGAAATACTGGAAACAGAGGCTCTTTATTCCCGACCGGCGACCTTGATTTGGGTTCGTCTTCGACCATCATTAGCCACCCAATGAAGGGTTTGGCTTGCTGGCCAAGTGCTCCTTCCCGATATGCCGTCCAAAAATCATGCGCTGTTCCGATTGCCTCTTCGGAGCGGTTATTGAAGTTGTTCCCAAATGAGGGTCCAACCTGGCTTTTCAGCTCAATGGCAGCAATTAGCTGGCCTTTGTTTACGACGAGAATGTCCCAAAGCTTGGTGGGACGAAAATATCCGGGCAAGGTTAAGACCTTCCTGCTTTGATGTATGTCCGCATTCTGGAGGCCATTGCGCTCAATGATGTCTACGATCAGACCAATGAAGCCATCCATGTTATTGCCAGCCGTGACGTGCGAACGGCCGCCCTGATCCAATCGCCCAAGCTCCTCTTGCTTTTTGATGGCCTTGTCCCTGTTGCCCCAAAAAGCTTGTACTGCTTCTTTTGCTGAGGTCTCGTAGTTTGCTAAATCAAGAGCCATAAAGTTATTTATCCTGCTGTCTGGTTGATGATGGATCGCTGGTTATTGCTTAGACCATAGAGATCAAATACGACATCCCTACAACGCACAAAATCCTGGGATTTTGAAGCATCAATGAGCTGCTCCCTTACTTTTTCAGAGACAGCTTCCCACTGCGGAATTCTGATGCGGCGAAGATACTGGGCTTGATAGCGTAAATAGCCACCCCTCATCCTGGTCGAATAAGTCGAAACAAACAGTTCGGCGACGCCGGAAAGTAAAACGGTCTGGAGGGCTCTTAAGTCCCAGGTCTCAGACGTTATGTAGTAGAGATTATGATGAGGATATAGCCCTTCATGCTCATAGACTATGGAGGCGTTACCCTTGATATCAGGAATAAGAAGCTTGGGTTGATTGGCCAGCTTGGACGTGATCCTGTCAATGGTCTTATACCATTTTGCTGGCGACTTCTTTGCTACGTGCCGCCCTTTCAGTTTTTTTTGATGCCCAGTAACGTAGTCTTTGAACTTGGGATAAGTCTCCAGGTTGGCCAGCGTTCCGTCATCCTCGAATGGATTTACCACGCCCCGGCCTTGCCATACAACCTTTCCAGCATTCAGATCTTTGGTCGTGGCCAGCGGGAGTTTTCTCGAAGGTTCTACATCAAGGGTGTTGTAATCAACGATGAAAACTTGATCTGCACCGGTCGCTACACCTATGCCAACCTTGCACCCCTCTTCTTGCAGAGTAGGAAATCTCGCCTCCAAATCCCGCACAAGAGCAGTTTGATCCTGGTTGTCCAGCGTCCAAGGTTGTTCCCCGTTGACAACAGCACTTACAGTTTTAATCACGCCGGTTGCAGTTGCCTTACCGCTGCTAAAATCTCCTGCTAATTTTTTAAGAGAGGATGGAGAGACTTGAGGTTTGCTGACTAATTGGGTGAGCGTTCCACGGGAGCGCGTAATAATAGTAATTGCGGGATAGGTGGCCACGTCTGTTTCAAAGGCTTGGGTTCCGACCAGATCTATATAGGCTTTTAGGTGGTAGCCTTTGGAAATCATATTGCGTAGCGGTGCACCGTACTTGTTTTTTGTCCAGCGATCTGTACAGATGAATCCCAGAAGGCCGTGGGGCTTAAGCAGTTTAAGCGATTGTTCGATGAATGGGACATAGAGATCTGCCCGATCATAAAGCGTGCGATACTTTGCCCGGTAAGTTGAGAGCAGGATTGGGGCAATTTTCTCCTGGCGGACGTAAGGCGGATTGCCTACTACAAAATCAAACGCCGGTAGATCCTGAGTAAGAAGAAAATCACCTTGAATAAGCCACGCATCGCAGAGCCTTTCTGCTTCCACTTTATTAAAACCAGCCTCAAGAAGTTTATTCAAAACGGTCCGGCGAAGGGCATGAAAAGTCTCCTGATGAAGCTCTACACCACGAAGGCAGGTTGCTAGGGACTGAGCGAATAAAGGCCCTCCTGCTTTCTTCCAGCTGATAAGTAGTCGATCCAAGGCAGGGAGAAAGAAACGTCCCGTGCCACAGGATGGCTCAAGTAAGTTAAATCGGTGAAGTTGGCGATCGGGAGTATAGCCCACCAAGTCTAATATCAAATCGACGACACAGGATTTGGTAAATACTGCGCCTCTTTCTTCTCCGCTGGCTAGAGCCATTTCTGCCACTGCATTATCTAGCTCGGTATAGTACTGCTGAGCAGAGAACAAATCGGGGGAGGAGATTGAGGAGGGCATTCTTTAAGTGTGCTTCAGTCAGTGATTAGAATCTACAAGACTTTGAATTGAGGGATAAGTAGGGCCGCCAAAGTACAAACAAAATGTTGTTACAAGTGCTACAAGGTAAAGATTGATTGGCCCGCTAAAGCGACAAATATGCATTGCTGATCGTCTCCTGCGTCAGCCCGATGTACCGCCGCGTCACTCCGATGTCCCGGTGACCAAAGATGTGGGAGAGCAGGATCAGCGCGTGCTCGCTCCGTCCATTGTTCTCGTAGATGCGCCAGCCGAAGGTTTTGCGTAGGGTGTGTGAGCTGGCGTTCTGCGAGTCAATTCCGTAGGTCGCGAAGGCTTTCCGGATCCGCTTGTTGGCGGCGGTCACCGAGATCGCCCGCTCGCGGTTGCCGTCACTCCGCTGGTGAACGAAGACTAGGCCGGGGTGATCGGCGGAGATATTCAGCTGCCCCCCTACCCTCCTGGCCAGCTTCAGGAAATTGCCATGGACGTCGACCATTCTTTCTTTCCCGGTCTTGCCCTCCAAGATGACGAACTGATCCGACTGGATCTGATCCCACCGCAGCTGAAGGATGTCCCCGATCCGGAGGCCGAAGTAGATGCCGGCACCAATCAGGAGGGCGGTGTTGTAGCGGCGGTCGGCCATCAGATCCTTGAGGAGGGTATTCGCGTGGGTCCACCGTAGGGGGGCGGTGGCACTCTCGCGTCCCGGTTTCTCCATGTACTTAAGGTACAGCCGAGAGGTTACAAAAACGCCGTCCGCGCAGGGAAACGTAACCCAAACATCAAACCGCCGAATTATTTTTCGATTAACTATCTGACCACCAGCTAAGTAAGTGATTTTACTAGGTTACACTTCTACACGGAGTGTAACCTAGCGATGGGTGTTGAATCGACCTGCAGCTATATCCTTCGCCGTACTACTGCTTCATGCAGGGGCAGAGCGAGGTAAATCTCCATTGGCACTACGCAATTGGAGCCTCTCCAGCTTCCAAAGACCTCATCCATTCAAGAAATTTCGCTTTAGGTATTCCGTACTCCTGATGAAGGTAGAATTCGTGACTGGATGATTTTACGCGCAATGAAGGCTCATGAAAATTAGCCCGATCCGTGTCAAATTTCACATAGACCATTTCACCTTTCCCATACTGATAAAACGGAACATCATCTAACAACTCACCATCACACTCGAAGTCATGATTTTCTTGGGTTAATCTCTCAATATCTTGCAGGCTTATCTTGATCCAAACCTTGAAAGTGAAAAGTTGATTTACATCCACGATCTGGCTTTGCAACCTTCCCAGAGTAACCATCCACATTCCATCTCCGGTCAAAAATACTCCCTCCCTGAGCTGATGGATTCCTTGATTGTTTTTGATGATTGAAGGGGCTGGCATTACTGCCGTGAAGTAGTGTTTCATATGGCTTAAGTGGTTCATTTGTCAACTTCAAGAATATAGCCTTCGTCTTAAGAGGCTCTGCTAATCAGACAATCTTGTCGAGAGATTTTAATACCTCGAATTTCCGGACCATAGGGCTACTCAATTTACGGGAAGGGGCAGAAAACCGTAATGATCATCTCCCCTAGGTTACATTTATACACAAAACATATCCTACCAATAGTAGGTCAGGGAATTGCCGTCGGGAATCGTCGGGATGGCGGGGCTCAGTCCCTCAAGATACCCGCGCGCTACGGCTCGACCCAATTAAGCTCTTCGGCAATACCGTCATGCTGGCCTTTGCCAAAGTAAAGTACACCGACGCTGCCAGCAGGACAGCGTCGGGATGGAATTTCATTAGCGATTATCCAAGGCGGGCTGTAATACGGCATCGACCGCCCGGGTGATCTCCTCCGGGGGTGCGTAACCGCTTTCCAAAACCTGGGTTACGTCTCCGGTTTGCAGGAGCAGCGTGGGAAAGCCGCTCGCCTGCTTCCGGGCGCGGGACCGGGCCGCAGCACTGCGGGAGGCAGCGAGGAACGCGTCACGGAGAATACCAAGTTGCTCACAGAGGGGCAGGTAGGCGGCTTGCCGGTTCACGTCCTGCCCCTCGCGGTAGGCACCGAGGCACTCGCCGGAGGTACCCTGGTGCATTTTCAGGGCCGGGCTCAGGAAGATCGAGTCTAGCTCCTGCTCCCGTTGGAGTTCGGTAAGGTAATCGCGGACGGTAAGGGCGCCGGCCCAATATTCGGTTTAGCGTGGCGCGGCCGACCAAGCCGGTGGCACCGATCAGTAGAATATCATGAAATACTAGAGGGAAGAATAGGTCAAACTGTAAGTACTTTCGTTTCAGTTTTAGGCGAAAGCTTAATCGAACTTCCGGCCGAAATCCTCCAGGGTAAGCTGCCCGAGCTGATTCAGCAGGGCTTCGTCCGCCCGGCGGTAGAGATCCTGCAGGTGTCCGTTGATCTGCTTACCCACGGGACAGTCCGGATTAGGGTCGTTGGACCGGCCCAGAACGTGGGTGTCCCTTACGACTTGATACACCTCGGACAACTGGATCTGCGTGGCGGGCTTGCCCAGGGAGTAGCCGCCGCCCCTACCCTCTTTGCTGGTCACCAGGCCGCGATCGCGCAGGTTGCTAAGCTCCTTACGCACCACCGCCGGATTGACGTTCACGCTTCCGGCCATATAATCGGACGACAGCAACTCACCGCGGTTTAGCCGGAGCAGGGTCAGCAGGTGAAGGGCCGTGGCAAAGCGTCCGTTATTCATGTGGGGTCGAAGTTCAGGGGTTTGCAAGGCGAGCCCATCCGGACCGCGCCGCGCAGAAAACGGGGTAGAATTAATACTGTAACAAAACTAATTACAGAATGGTTTGTCTTCTAGTTACCGTTCTCTTGGATCGTTGAATCGACATAAACGGACCGATCCATATCCGGCGGAACCGATTTCTCCGAAAATCATAATACTATGGCTTCCATTCTTGCCAACATCTTCGCCCTGCGGTGCCCTACCTGCCACCAGGGAGATCTCTTCCCGACCGGTTCGTTCTCCTTCAAGCGTCCGTTCGACCAGTACAAGCACTGCCCGGCCTGTGGGCAGAATTACTTTCCCGAGCCGGGATTCTATTACGGATCGATGTTCATCTCCTACATCGGTTCGGGATTTGCCTGCCTGGCGATCGTGATGTTCCTACGGTGGGTGCTCGGTTGGTCGATGATCGCCTCCTTTGCCACGCTCATCGCCATTGTGGCGGTCGTCTTTGTCTGGTGGTTCCGCTTCGCCCGTTCCGTATGGATTCACATGGTCTGCAAATACAAGCCCGAAGTGGCGGCCGCCGTCGCCTCGGGCGACCTGAAAGTAGCGCCTCCGGAGACCTCCGATCGCAGCTAGGGTTCCCGACGCACGCTTCGCGATTGCCATGGCTCGTCTCCTTTCCCAACGGTTTAATACCGGGTTGAAAGACCTACCTGCCCGCTCAACGGATCCGTATTAGCGGAAGCGGTGCGGGTCGCCATTGAAGCCTTAAAAGAAAGTCAGCCATTTGCCAAGCAGTATGAGCTTCACCCTAACTAGATCAGGCAGTGAAAGCTTTTCACCGCCGGTTTCGTATAGTACCCCGGCTTCACCATACCGAAACGACTTGATATCGCGGATTAGCGGTACATATGAGGCGGCCTATGGCTAAAAGACGAAGGCTCACCGGGCGACCGCGAAAAGCCCTTACCGCAAGCGCAATGAATTCCCAACTCCCAACACCCTGTTGATAACTTTTTGTTTGAAAAAGGCGTTTTCTGGGTACCTTACCGAGGTCGAAAAATGCCCCGCCGATGCCCGAATTCTGCCACCTCCACTGTCATACGCAATACTCGCTGCTCGACGGAGCCTCCGAGATCGGCGTGATGATGGACAAGGCGCAGGCCGACGGCCAAAAGGGGGTTGCGCTGACCGACCACGGGAATATGTTCGGGGCCTTCAAGTTCGTCGCGGAGGCGGATAAGCGGGGGTTGAAGCCCATGATCGGCTGTGAGTTCTACCTGGTGGAAGACCGGCACGTAAAGGCCTTCAGTCGCGCACGGGGGGAAAAAGACGTCCGCTACCACCAGTTGATGCTGGCGAAGAACAAGCAGGGCTACCAGAATCTGGCTAAGCTTTGTAGTCTGGGCTACATCGAAGGGCTGTACGGTAAGTACCCACGCATCGACAAGGAACTGCTGCAGCAGTACAGTGAAGGAGTGATCGCCACCAGCTGCTGCATCGGCGCGGAAATTCCCCAGTTGCTCCTGCAGGGAAAGGACGAGGAAGCCGAGATCGCCCTCAAGTGGTGGCTCGGCGTTTTCGGGGAAGACTACTACATCGAGCTGCAGCGGCACCGCGGACTCGAGGACATCGACGGTCTCGGCATCAGCCAGGAAGACATCAACCAGAAATTGTTGGGCTTTGCGAATAAGCACGACGTGAAGGTGATCTGTACCAACGACAGCCACTACGTCGAGGAGGATGACTACCTGCCCCACGATATTCTGCTCTGCGTGAATACGGGCAGCCTCATGGAAGACATGAGCCGCTTCAAGTTTCCTAGCAGCGACTTCTACTTCAAGTCGCAGCAGGAAATGGGCCACCTCTTCAAGGACGTCCCGCAGAGTGTCGCCAACACCCTGGAGATCCACGACAAGATCGACCATCTGAAGCTGACCAGCGACGTACTGCTGCCCAACTTCCCGATGCCCGCGGGCTTCAAAACCCAGGACGAATACCTGCGCCACCTCACCTACGAGGGCGCGAAAAGGCGGTACGGGGAGCTTAACGCCATCATTACCGAGCGACTCGATTTCGAATTATCGGTCATCAAGGCCTCCGGTTATCCCGGCTACTTCCTCATCGTACAGGATTTCACCGACGCCGCCCGCAAGATGGGCGTGAGCGTAGGACCGGGTCGTGGATCCGCCGCCGGATCGGCCGTAGCGTACTGCACCGGAATCACCAACATCGACCCGATCAAGTACGACCTCCTGTTCGAGCGATTCCTCAACCCGGAGCGGGTGTCGATGCCCGATATCGATATCGACTTCGACGACGTTGGCCGCCAGAAGGTGATCGACTACGTCATCGATAAGTACGGCCAGCAACAAGTGGCCCAGATCATTACCTACGGTACCATGGCCGCCCGTTCTTCCCTGCGCGACGTGGGTCGGGTCATGGACGTCCCGCTGGGTGAGGTCGATAAGGTAGCCAAGTCTTTCCCCGCCCAGCTGGGAGCCACCCTCCGCGACGTGCTGGCCCCCAAGGACATTGCCGCCAAACTGAAGGGAAAGCTCAACGGTGACGATACCGAAAAAGCCTACCGCTTCCGCGAGATGGCCGACCGGCAGGACGAGATCGGCGAGATGATCCGCACGGCCTCCAAGCTGGAGGGCAGCATCCGTAATACCGGGGTTCACGCCTGTGGGGTCGTCATCACCCCCACTCCGGTGACCGACCACGTCCCCGTTACGGCGGACAAGGAGACGGGTATGTACATCAGCCAGTTCGACAACTCCGTAGCGGAGACCGCCGGCCTGCTGAAGATGGACTTCCTGGGGCTGAAAACGCTGAGCATTATCAAGGATGCGCTGGCGATGGTCAAGGAAAATCACGGCCTGGACATTGACATCGATGCCATCCCCCTGGACGACCCGAAGACCTACGAGCTGTTCCAGCGCGGGGAGACCAACGGCATCTTCCAGTACGAGTCGGGCGGGATGCAGAAGCACATGAAAAACCTCAAGCCGACGACCTTCGACGACTTGATCGCCATGAACGCGCTCTACCGCCCGGGGCCGCTGGAGTACATTCCGGAGTTCATCGACCGGAAGCACGGCCGTAAACCCATCACGTATACGCTCGACGGGGAGGAAAAATACCTGAAGGAAACCTTCGGCATCTACGTCTACCAGGAGCAGATCATGCTGCTCAGCCAGTCCATCGCCGGCTTCTCCAAGGGACAGGCCGACGTGCTGCGGAAAGCGATGGGTAAAAAGCAGAAGGCGGTACTCGACAAGATGTACCCCACCTTCATCGAGGGAGGAACGGCCAACGGCCACCCCGAGGATAAGCTCGGCAAGATCTGGAAGGATTGGGAAGCTTTCGCCTCCTACGCCTTCAACAAATCGCATAGTACCTGCTACGCCTTCGTGGCCTACCAGACGGCCTACCTCAAGGCCCACTACCCCGCCGAGTACATGGCTTCGGTCCTGACGCACAACCGGACCGACCAGACCAAGCTCACCTTCTTCCTTAAGGAATGTAAGCGCATGAACGTCCCGGTGCTCGGACCGGACATCAACGAAAGCCAGGCCGACTTCGCCGTCAACCAGGACGGAGCGATCCGCATCGGCATGACCGCCCTGAAGGGGGTCGGTGAAGGTCCGGTGGAATCTATCCTGACTACGCGTAAGCAGGAGGGTCCCTTCGATTCCGTCTTTCACTTGATGCAGCGCGTAGAGCCGGGCAGCGTAAACAAACGGGTACTGGAAGCCCTCGTCGATGCCGGCGCCTTCGACTGCTTCAAGCAGACCCACCGGGCCCAGTACTTCGCGCCGAGTGAGAAGTACGACAGCTACCTGGAGCACGTCACCAAATACGCCAATGCTTACCAGAGCCAGCTGGCCTCCGCCGCTTCTTCCCTCTTCGGCGCGATGCAGGACGAGGTGCTGCCCGACGAGCCGGAGCCCCCGCAGGCCAACGAATGGACGCTGCCCGAGAAACTGAGCCGTGAGAAGGAAGTCACCGGCATCTACGTTAGCGGTCACCCGCTCGACGGCTATAAACTGGAGATCGATAACTTCGTCACCTGCTCTTTGGGCGAGCTGGACCCACAACGCTACGGTAAGACGCCGCTCCGGCTGGCCGGTATGATCAGCAGTTCCCGGCACATGGTCTCGAAGAACGGCAACGGCTGGGGGATCTTCGAACTCAGCGACTTCGACGAGACCATCGAATTCAAGCTCTTCGGGGAAGACTACGAGAAATACAAGCACGTACTGAGCCAGGGCAAGGCGGTCTTCGTAAAGGCGAGCTACCGCCCCAAGTGGAACAGCGACGAAGTAGAAATCAGCGTGAACGAAGTAAAGCTCCTCGAAGGTCTCGGCCGGGAAATGACCGATGCCATCATCCTGAAGCTTCCCCTACCCGATCTCTCCCCCGAACTGGTTCGATCACTCGACGATCTCTGCCAGCAGTACCAGGGGCAGCAAAAACTGCGCATGGTCTTTTACGACCCCGAAGCGGACATCAAACTGAAGATGGTGAGCCGGGAGCGTACGGTCGACGCGGATACCGATTTCATCAACGAGATCGAGCGTCTGGGTATAAAGTACCGGGTATCCGCGGGCTAAGCAATCGATCGATAGCCGGCTGCCGGTACCAGCAGAGAGTATTCGGTTAGCCAAGGCATCCATGCGAAGGCGTCACGAAGGAGTAGACATCCGATTGAGGAAGGGATGAGTCGTCAGAACTGATACCCCCCTACCAGCGAAATCGTACGTTGGCGGTGCTGTAGCGCTGTATTGGACCGCAGCATATCCTGCGCGAGATTATACCGGAGTTCGAGTTGGAGATGATCGGCAAACCTGACGCCGGCACCGGCCCCGGGTGCCATACTGACAAAGACCTGCTGCTTAAGACCCGAGGCGTAGTAGGCGTCACCATCGACCGGAAACAGGAATTGCCCGAATAAATTTGCGTAAACATCCGTCTTGGTACCCTGACTGAAGTAGTACCGGACACCCACCGGAACATTTATCGAGGTTACATCCAAATCTAGTTCCCGGCCGATGGGCTCCGCCACCCAGTCCAGGCGAAAGCGCTGATAGTACGCCTCCCCCGTTACCGCCCACTGGGCGTGCAGGAATCGGAAGGTGAGCTCCGCCTCGATCCCGACGCGCGGGACGAGCACGTCGTCGTAGTCGTAGGTGTCCACCCTCCCGCTCGAGGATATGTATCCCATACTCGACCGATGATGATCTACGCCCCCACGCAGGGCCAGACGGAAACGGCGGCCCTGATTACGGCGCTCGTAGATCACGTATTCGGCCCCTACGCACGCATTGTAATTTTCGACGTAGCGCATCAATGGCTTTCGGGCATAGTCCAACTTCTTCCCAGGTGTGGAAACGCCACAAGCCATCAGGGAGAACAAGACATCCCGGTATAAGTCCTGATGAACCATCCGGTCCCCACTCAAATAGCGGCGGCTGACCAGGGGCTTGATGGCCCCCTCGCCCATCCGGTAAAAAAACAGCAATCGGTTACCGGATTTATAATAGAACAGGTCGGCGGCCCCGTCTAGCAACACCTCCAGAAAGACCGTGTCTCGGCGGTACTCGGGGAGCGGTGATTTACTGAGGCTGTTCAATTCCCGCGGCGAATCTTCTATATCGACCCCGGCCCGCACGTAGCGCACTTCACTCTCGCCGATCCCGAACTCGCGAACCGTCCCCACATCACCGATTTGGGTTGACCCATCGGTCGTACGGTACTTAAAGGTCTCGGGACTTGTGGCCCAATCGCGATCCAGTATGTCCACCGCGAGCCTTTCGCCACTGGCCTTGATCAGGTAGCCGGGCTGGTAGTCGGACTGGCAAAATAACGTCATCGCCAATAGGACCAGCAACCCGGACAAACAAAAACGTAGCATGGAAGGGCGTATTTAGGTGTACCTCACAAATGATGGCCTGGGGTATAATAGCGTATTCCCCGCAAACATTAACGGGGTTTCACCCCAGCCACCGGCCTCCGCGAAATGGGGCGAAGCCGGAAGTAAACTTTCAGGGCAACTAGCGCGGGGGCAGACGTTACCGCCCGCATAAACGTTTGGACGGCCGTCCGCCAGCACCACGGATAGTAGATTAGATACAGGCGGTCATCGAGTGAGCGGACCAAATAGGTTGATTCGCTGGGGAGGGTGCAGCTATTGCCTTACCTTGGCATGTGATTCCAGCGCCTATGGCCAATCTTTTTCAGCGGCACAAGAAATTTATCCTGCACTTCGCCTTCTGGAGTGTATACGCCTCGCTGTTTTTTTACACGATCAGCTATGCGCGGAAAGGAGAACCCGACTGGGGCCGCGTGTTTGGGGATCTGACGTTTCATACGCTTGGCCTCATGGCCATCGGTTACCTCAATTACTTCGTTTTCCTGCCCCGATTATTAAGGCACCAGAAAATCGGCCGGTACCTGCTGACCTTCCTGCCGGTGTATATTCTCCTGTCCTATCTATTCCTGAAGGGCAAACAGGCGGTGCTGGCTTACTACTTAGGCCCGGATGACTGGATGTACAGTTCCCGCTTCGCGATCAACGTCCTGATGAGCGTTTTCTTCGCCGTCGCCTGCGTCGGGCTGCTCCGTTTCGTTGAGGATTACTTCGAACTGGAAGCCCGCCGTAAGGAGCTGGCCAATCAGCAACTGACCAGCGAACTCCAGTTTCTGCGCGCGCAGGTCAACCCCCACTTCCTGTTCAATACGCTCAATAACCTGTACTACCTGGCCGTCAACAACAGCCAGCGTACGCCCGAAGTCATCGCCAAACTCTCGGGTATGATGCGGTACATGATCTACGAGAGCAACCACGAAAACGTACCCCTGGACCGCGAGATCGAGTACATCGAAAACTACCTCAGCCTGGAGCGCCTTCGCCTGGAGGAGAACGTGCCGATCACCTTCGAGGTGGAAGGAACGACCGCCGGCGTACGCATCGCTCCGCTGATCCTTATCACTTTCCTGGAAAATGCCTTCAAGCACGGCGTCAGCAGCTCCGCCACCGCACCCTGGATCACGGTTCACCTGGAGGCGGATCGGTCGGAGCTGGTGTACCGAGTTGCAAACGGTAAATTGTCGGATGACAGCAAGGTGCTGAAGAACAAATCCGGCATCGGGCTGCAAAACGTCAAGCGTCGCCTGGAACTCTCCTACCCCGGCCATCACTATCTGCGCATCTCCGATACCGATGAACGGTACGAGGTGATTCTTAAACTAGATCTGGCATGAACCTGACCTGCCTGGTGGTCGACGACGAACCCATGGCCCGCCGCCTGCTGCAACAGTACGTCGAGCAAACGCCAAACCTGACCCTTACCGCGTCGATCGGCAACCCCCTGCAGGCCCTGAAGGTGCTCCAGGAAGATCCGCCGGATATCCTTTTTCTGGACGTACAGATGCCCGAACTGACCGGTACGTCGCTGCTGAAGATCCTCAAAAAAAAGCCCGTCGTCGTCCTCACGACCGCCTACTCCGAATACGCCCTCGAGGGCTACGAGCTAGAGGTCACGGACTACCTGCTCAAACCAATCACCTTCGAACGGTTTTTGCAGTGCGTCGAGCGCATTACCCAGGCCAAGAATCCGGTGCATTCGCCGGGCGTCCTCTCCGTGGAGGGCTCTATACCTGCGCCCGCCGCCCCCTCCTTTTTTTTCGTCAAGGACGGGACGAAGTCCGTACGCATCAATTTTGACGAGATCACCCACATCGAGGGACTCAAGGACTACGTAAAAATTCATACGCTTTCCAAGCGTATCACTACGCTACAGAGCCTGAAAAAATTGATGGAAACCCTGCCGGCCGGCCAGTTCGTGCGGGTGCATCACTCCTACATCGTGGCCCTGAAATGGATCGAGGAAGTATCGCGGGATGAGGTGACCATCGGAGACGTCACCGTTCCCGTCAGCGACACCTACCGCCGGGAACTCAAGGAGATCATCGATAATCGCCAATTGTAATTCAGGGCGTCGGAGCGCAGGTAAAAACCTTTTTCAGAATAGTTGGGCTACTCGGCAACGAGCACCACTCTCGCGTAGCGCGTCAGGGAGGGTGACCCGCCATCGGTAACTTCGGCTACCAGATGCAGGGTTTCTCCGGATTTCATGTCGCGGGGAACGGTCAGCTTCACTGCCGACTTATTCAGGATCATCATGGCCTTGCCGGCGTAGGTATCCGCTTCCCCGTACTGGAACCAATGGTAGAACAGCTTGTCTCCGTCGGGATCGGTGGCAGATACCTGGAGCGTGACCAGGTCTCCGGGCTTCACCGTGCGCATCAGCTCGCCTTCGGGGTCGATCACGGGTGGATGATTGGCTAGTTCGTACGGCAGGATGCACCAGTCGGCCCGGGCGGCAAAATCCCGTTGCAGGGCCGGTATCCAACGGGTAATCGCGTAGGCATTGTCTCGCTTGCGCGTGAAAGGATTGTAATCCGCGGCCGCGGCAAGGTCTTCGTAGCGCGTACCGGCACTGTCGACCGGCACCAGGCGGCCACCCCATCCGCCCCAGGACGGATGGGATAAACTGTGGAGCCCCACGTTCAAGAGGTGAAGAAAGGCCGGGGAATCCCCCTCGGAGAGGAAATCATAGGGCTGAAAACTCCCCCACTGGGAGCTGTCCAGCCGCTCCGGATCGCCGTGAATGTGCTCGGGGTCGCCCGTTTGCTTCCGTCCGTCGCCGTAGCTGTAGTAATTCGCGGTAAGCGGCCCGTGATTCTTTATGATATGGTTGCCCATGAAATCCCCTTCCAGCCAATAGTGCAACTTCGCGGGGACGGCCCGCTGCCAGTCGTACGCCAAGCCGCCGAACTGACCGCCGTTGTACAGAATGGGGATATCGGGCCAGGCGCCGGCTATGTACTTCCGGTAGGTTGCGTCCTGATCCATGATCAGGTAAATGATCGCCTTGTCGCTGACGCGGCGGTACACTTCCTCCCACTCCGCCGAGTCGGAGTAGGCGTCCTCGATGGACTTTAGGGCGCGGGCTATGGTATTGGTTCCGCCCCATGCCTGTAAGTATATGGCTGCCGTATCACTGTCCAGCAACAGGTTCCTGATGTGGTCGGACCCCTCCGTATCGTTTTCCATCTCTCCCTCGAAGGTGATATTGCCGACCTTGACCAGACTGAGCAGCGAATCCGGGGAGGGGTAACCTTCCGCGTGCCGCCGCAGCGTATCATAAACCGATGCGTAATCCCCGATAACTTCCTGCATCCATTGCTCGCCGGGCCAGCGAAGATCGGTTTGTTCGCCGTACATCTCCCGGGTCATGTCCATTTCGGACACCATGGTGGTTCCCTGGCCGTCTCCCTTATAGTGCCACATCGAGCTGCTGTAAACTAGCCCCTCGATTTCCATCTCATTAGCGTACAGGAGCAGCCGGACGAAGGAATCGACGTCGTCGATCTCCCCGTCGGTGGTGATCACGGTCCGTGGCTTTGGCGTTTGGCCCGCCGCGACCGTCGATAAACCGAGGGCGAAGAGGAAGGACAAACAGCGAAGTAGCGTAAGGGACATGGCGGCCGGAATTTAGTGATGCTTCGAGGGGGTGAAGGTACAGAAGCCTCTTCAGAGAGTGGAAGCTTCGACCCCGGGCCTGCCACTGTTCGCGTAGGCCGCTCGGATCTTATCAGGGGGCAAGCAGCGTTAACCACGACAGCCACGTTGAATGGGGGCAAGCAATTGCAAATCAGCGGCACTAAAATTGAAATTTAATAGGGAAAGCTTGGCTCTTTCTAATATAAATTGCACTTTTAATGCCAGAAGCGTAAGATTTGTATTATCGCGTTCTTCGTATTGTAATTTAAAGTCAATTGAGCAAAAAAAATTCCCCCGTACCAGACGGGGCCGACCCGGACACTCCCGGCGTAGGCATCGTGCATGCCTGTGACCGGTTTGAGATACCGATTCTTCCCAGTTTTCCACTTTACTAGTCCCCGACTGTGTGATCCCGGGCCAATGTGCTTATTCGGCTTGAAGGTTACGCAATCGTTTGTCTATACATCACCATGTTATACTCACGTACTCTGAATAATCCATATTAATCAACAATTATGAGAGTTTTATATCCGCATTTGCGGGCTGGCAAATTCCGGGCCTCATGGCATCCGGTTAGCCTGACCGTGCTTTCGCTGCTCTGCTCCGGGTGGTTAGCTGCACAAACCGTCACGGGCACCGTGTACGACGAGACCGGTATCGGTCTGGTAGGTGCCACTGTGATGCTGGACGGCACGTCTACGGGAACGGTTACCGATTTTGACGGCAACTACTCCCTCAATGCAGACGAAGGCAATGTCCTTGTTTTTTCTTTTACCGGTTATGTTCCGCAGACCATAACGGTAGGCCCCGAAACGGTTATTGACGTTACGCTGGAACCGAACGTTGCCGTTCTCGACCAGATCGTCGTAACCGGTTACAACCAGCAACGGAAAGGTGACATCACCGGTGCCGTGGCGGTCCTGGACGCGGACGAGCTTTCGAGCGTTGCAGCCTCCTCGGTCAACCAGCAGCTTGAAGGTAGAGCAACCGGTATCCAGACTTCTACCTCCGGACAGGCCGGCGCGGGAACCAACATCCGTATCCGGGGCATCTCGTCGTTTACCAACAACGACCCCCTGATCGTAGTCGATGGTGTTCCCCAACTCAACAGCTACCTCAACAACATCAACCCGCAGGATATCGCCTCGCTGCAGATCCTCAAGGACGCTTCCGCTTCCTCGATCTACGGTACGCGGGCTTCCAACGGGGTAATTATCATTACCACCAAGAAAGGTGCCTCGGGCAAACCACGCATCACCTACGACGCTTATGTCGGTATACAGGATCACGAGCGCGGTTTCAACGACTTCCTGATCCAGGACCCGAACGACTACGCCCGGATCTTCTTCCAGCAGTATACCGACCAGAACCGCACGCCGCCAAACAACCTTTACGGTAATGGCCGCACGCCGGAGCTTCCGACCTACATCTTTCCCGCGCGTAACGCGGATGGCACGCAGCCCACGGTCGACGAAGCCAACTACGGCTTCCCGAACAACATCATCGCCCGTGCCAATACCAGCGGTACGGACTGGTGGGACGCCGTATTCGATCCCGCTCCCGTGACCGACCACACCCTGGCGATTTCGGGCGGTACCGACGCCGGCACCTACCGGATCTCCGCGAATTACTTCAATCAGCAGGGAACGATGATCGAAACCTACTTCAAGCGCATGGCGCTGCGGGCTAACTCGCAGTGGACGCTGGGTAAGTTCACGATCGGCGAAACGCTGAACCTGTCGCGCACGCAGAACGTCGGCGTTCCCGGGGGGCTCCAGAGCGAGCAGGGCACGCTGATGCAGATCATCAAGCAGCAGCCCATCATTCCGGTGTACGACGAGGGCGGAAACTTCGCCAGCGGTAAAGCGACCTCGCTGTCCAACGGTACGAACCCCGTTGCCATGCTGGTGCGCAACCGCAACAACGTCGGTGAGTACGATGCTGCCTTGGGTAGCCTGTTCGGAACCGTTGAAATTATCGACGGCCTGGTGCTGAAGACCAACTTCGGTGTCAACTACAGTGTTGGTGGCGCCCCCAACTTCACTTTCCCCACCTTCGAAAACAACGAGCCGAACGTCAACAACGGCTTCTCCGAAAACCTGAACCGGGCCCTGAGCTGGGTATGGACGAACACGGCGAAGTACGACCGCAACTTCAACGATCGTCACGACATCGGCGTCCTGGTCGGTTACGAGGCGCTGAAGGAGCGCTACCGTCAAATTGCCGGTTCCTACGGTAACTACTTCCTGACCGACCCGAGCGTCCGCTACCTGAATCCCGGTCTCGGTTCGTTCATCTCGAACACCTCCACCGGTAACGAGCACACCCTGCTATCCATCTTCGGTAGCGTGAACTATGCTTTGGATAACAAATACCTGATCGGAGCTACGATTCGTCGCGACGGCTCGAGCCGCTTTGCCGAAGAAAACCGCTTCGGCGTATTCCCTTCCGCAAGCCTCGGCTGGCGGGTTTCCGCGGAGCCCTTTATGGAAAACATTGGCTGGCTCTCCGACCTGAAGCTGCGTTTCGGATTCGGTACCGTGGGTAACGAGAACATCGGCAACTACCGCTTTACCAACCAGTTCGGCGGATCGCCGGCCAGCACCTTCTACGCCATCAACGGCGGCAACACGCTGACGACCGGTTATACGGCCACCGCACTGGGCGATCCGTCCATCGGCTGGGAGGAAAAGACCACCTCCAATTTCGGCATCGACCTGTCAATCCTGGAGGACAAGGTGAACGTCGTCCTCGACATCTACCAGTCTACCGTCGACAACCTCCTGTTTAACCCCGCGCTGCCAAACACGGCCGGACTGGTCACGCCGCCCTTCGTCAACATCGGACAGATGGACAACAACGGTTTCGACCTGGCCATCAACTGGCGCCCTGACGTAGGCCCGGTCAAGTTTGACATCGGACTCAACGTATCTCAGTACCGCAATGAGATTGTCCGCATCGACGGAAACGCCGATGTATTCTCGCCCCGTGGTGCCCCCGGTATTCGTACCGCTCCTTCCGATTACATTGTCAACCAGGTAGGCTCTCCCGTGGGTTCCTTCTTCGGTTACCAGCTGGACGGCATCTGGCAGAGCCAGGCCGAGATCGACGAGTACAACGCCCTTGACGGCGATGCTTCCTCGAACTACATGGCCTATGCGGCTCCCGGCAGTTTCCGCTTTGCCGACAACAACGGCTTCGACCCGGAGACCAATGAGCTGACCGGACGTCCGGACGGCGTCGTCAACGATGCGGACCTGACCGTGATCGGTAGCCCCCACCCCGACTTCACCGCCGGCTTTAACCTCGGTGCCCGGGTTGGAAACTTCGACTTCACCGCCTTCCTGTTCGGTAGCTTCGGCAACGACATCCTGAATACGACCAAGCAGTTCACCATTTTCCGGGAATTCAACACCAACGCGGACCGTGCCATCCTGACGGAGAGCTGGACGCCACAGAACCCGAATGGCCGCCTGCCCGCCCTCAACATCAACGACACGCAGAGCCGGGTACTCTCTTCCTTTTACGTGGAAGACGGTAGCTACGTACGCCTCAAGCAGCTGCAACTCGGATACACCCTTCCGGGCTCCGTGGGCGGCAACGTCCTGAAGAACCTACGCTTTTACGTGCAGGCGCAGAACCTGTTTACCATTACCGACTACTCGGGCCTGGATCCGGCTCTTTCCAGCTTTGACGTGAGTGGCAACGTTGACGCAGACGATCTCTACATGGGAATCGATTACGGCAACTACCCTACCTCCCGCATCATCATGGTCGGCGTTAACGCCGGATTCTAAACAAACAATCTGAATCAGAAATGAAGATCTTTTATAAAATATTCGCAATCTGCGGTCTGACCGTTTTTGCGTGGGCCTGTAGCGAAGATTTCCTCGTTACCCCACCTCAGGGCGTTCTTTCCGAGTCCAACCTTACCGGACAGGAAGGTATCGACGCCGCGCTCATCTCCGCCTACTCCATGCTGGACGGCTACAATGGCAGCGGTAACGGTTGGGGCGCAGCCGCCTCTAATTACGCCTTCGCCAGTGTGGCATCGGACGACTCCCACAAGGGAAGCGAGCCCGGTGACCAGGACGATCAGATCCTCCTGGAACGCTACCAGTGGTTTTCCAATAATCCGCTGCTTAATGACAAGTTTTCCGCCGTTTACGAAGGTGTTCGCCGGGCGAACGAAACCCTGACGCTGCTTGCCAGCAACGAGTCCCTGGATGAGGGAACCCGCAACCGTATCATGGGAGAAGCCACGTTCCTGCGCGCCCACTACCACATGGAAGCCTGGAAGATGTGGCGCAACGTGCCGTACTTCGATGAGAACGCCACGGAGTTCCGCGTACCTAACGACCAGGATATCTTCCCGCTCATCGTCGGTGACTTCGAGCAAGCGGCCAGCCTGCTTCCCCAAAATCAGGACCAGATCGGCCGGGTAACTTCCGGCGCGGCCTATGCGATGCTTGGCCGGCTGCACATGCTGAACGCCAACCTGTCAGCAGCCGAAGCCGCTTTCAATGAAGTGTCCGGTTACAGCCTCAATGAGTGCTTTCACGACATGTTCAGCATAGTCGGCGAGAACGGTCCGGAGATGATTTTCAGCGTGCAGTCCTCCGTGAACGACGGAACGGGTGGCGGTGAAAACGCCAACCACCTCGAGCGCCTGGCCTTCGCACACGCCGGTTCCCCTTACGGATGCTGCGGCGTGAACCAGCCAACCCAAAGCCTCGTCAATGCCTATTTGGTCGATGACTCCGGTCTGCCGCTCATGGAGAATACCCTGAACGACAATCCCAGTGCTGATATGCCCGTCGATCCCCGCCTGGACTGGACGGTCGGTCGCAACGGCGTACCCTACCTCGATCAGGGCATCCACGAAGAAGATTGGATTCGCTCGGCCGCTCTCGGTGGTCAGTACAGCCCAAAGAAATTTGCCTACGCTGACGGGGAAGGATCGAACGTTGGTTGGAGCCCGAACCTGAGCGCGGTAAATATTCCCATCATCCGCTACGCCGATGTACTTCTTTACCAGGCAGAGATCGACGTGAACGCCGGTCGCCTCGAGGATGCGCGCGCTAAAGTGAATATGGTACGGGAACGTGCCGCCAACTGTGCGCAGGGTGACCTGGACGGTGACATCGCCGTCCCCATCGACGCCGAGGAAATTACCTGGGCCGATTACCGGGTCTCCCCCTACCCCGGCCCCTGGACCGACGCCGTCGCGGCTCGCGAAGCCGTACGTCTGGAGCGTCGCCTCGAATTCGCCCTCGAAGGACGCCGTCTGTTCGACCTCCAGCGCTACTCCCGCATCGATGGCTCGGACTACTTCGTACGGACCCTGACCAACTACCTCGCGGTAGAAAGCACCCGTCGTCCGCACCTGGAAACGGCCAACAATCCTACGATGACGAACCTGTTGTTTCCCCTTCCCGCCACCGCGATTCTGCGGTCCCGGATTGACGGACAACCAACCCTCCAGCAGAACGACGGCTACTAATACACCGAAACCTGCCGCTACGCACTAAACGTGCGTTTCTCAAGCCCCCCGATGTTTCGTCGGGGGGCTTGTTGATTCATAACCGGGACAAAGTGTCCCCCATCGGTGTTCTTCGAAGGCCAAATGCTACACCTTGATGCGGCCATACCCAGCGGTAGAAGGTCCGCTATGAGCTCAAGAGATGCACACGGAAGTTCCCCTGGACGTCTACGGTGAGAAACGGTAGAAGTAAGGTGGCTGACGATCGCCCAGCTTCCCCGGGAGGGCCGGAATCGCCTGGCAAAATTTCGTAAATTTGATGTTTAAATGTCTTTCATGCCCGCCTTACCGTTTTGTCGCTTTGCCGTCCCTTGTTTTTGCGCGTTCGTTCTTCTGCTGAGTGCCTGCGATGAGGAGGGTTACACCGCGCCCGAGGGCGCCCTGTTTACAACGGTGGAAGCCGAGGACGCGGGCATCACCTTTATCAATACCGTCACCGAGGGCGAAGAGTATAACCTGCTCAGCTACCGGAACTTCTATAACGGTGGCGGCGTAGCGATCGCCGATCTGAACGGGGATGGACGGAACGATCTTTATTTTACGGCTAACCAGGGACCGAATCGTTTATTCCTCAACCGGGGCGACTGGAATTTCGAAGCGGTGACCAGTGGTGCCGAAGGATCGATGGACTGGAGCACCGGCGTCAGCGCAATCGATGTAAATGCTGACGGCCGGCTGGACCTCTACGTATGCCACTCCGGGAATCCGGCCGGGGAGCGCCGGTCCAACGAGCTCTTCATCAACCAGGGTAATGACGAAAACGGCGTACCCCGCTTCACCGAGATGGCCGTTGCTTACGGACTGGACGATCAGGGCTACAGTACCCAGTCCGCCTGGTTCGATTACGACCAGGATGGCGACCTCGACCTTTATCTTCTCAATAATTCATTCCTCAGCCCGCAGGTGCTCAATCCGGACGGGGAGAATCGGAACGTGCGCGATTACGCCGGCGGTGACAAACTCCTTCGTAACGACTTGGGCCCGGACGGAAGCCCCCGCTTTACCGATGTCTCTGAAGCCGCCGGTATCTACGGCTCCCGCATTGGTTTCGGGCTGGGCTCCGGGCTGGGTGATTTCAACGGCGACGGCTGGACGGACATCTACATCAGCAACGATTTTTGGGAACGGGACTACCTCTACCTCAACCAGCAAGACGGGACCTTCTCCGAGGAGTTGGTCGAGCGAATCGATCACGTTTCGATGTCCTCTATGGGGTCGGACGTCGCCGATCTGGACAATGACGGAGACGCGGACATCTTTACCACGGACATGCTGCCTACGGACAACCTGCGCCTAAAGGCTTCGACGCTATTCGATTCCTACAATTCGGAGTTCATACGGTTTGACGCCAAATACCACCACCAGATGCTGCAAAATTGCCTGCAGATGAACGACGGCACCGGCGCATTCACCGAAATGGCGCACTACGCCGGCGTAGCCGCCACGGACTGGAGCTGGGGGGCGCTGATCTTTGATATGGACCTGGACGGACGCAAGGACATTTTCGTGGCGAACGGAATCTACCGCGACATCACGGACATGGATTTCGTGGACTTCATCGAAGACAAGGATCGCGTACGTCAACTCGTCGAAGAGAAGGGGCGGTACGACTGGCGCGACTTCGTGAGTCTGATGCCCCACAACGAACAACCCAACTACGCTTTCATCAACCACGGCGATCTTGGCTTTATCAACGAGGCCCGTGAATTAGGCCTCGGCAAACCGTCCTTTAGCAATGGTGCGGCTTACGGTGACCTGGACGGCGACGGTGACCTGGACCTGGTGGTCAATAACGTCAACCAGGCCCCTATGCTCTATCGTAACGGGGCGCGGGAAAACGGTCGCCACGGCCTTACCGTAGCCCTCCGTGGATCCGCTGGCAATCAAGACGCTATCGGGGCGAAGGTGACCCTTATCACTTCGCTTGGTCGGCAAGTACTGGAGCAATACCCGACCCGTGGCTACTTGAGCACCGTCGGGCGAGAGCTTATATTCGGACTTGCCGAGGGCGAGACGCCGGAAGCGGTGGAGGTCGTGTGGCCGGATGGAAGGGTATCGCAGGTTGACGGCATTGCCGCCGATGATGAGATTGTAGTCGATTATGCCAAGGCCCATGCTAAGCCTTCCGAGGAAGTCGTGGCGGGTACTGCGCCACCCCTGGTGCTGGACACGAATATGCTGGACGTGGCGGCCCTCCACGTCGAACCCAGCTTTAATGACTTCGATCACGAGGGTCTTCTGCTACGGACACTCTCCAACCCCGGGCCCGAACTGGTCACCGGCGATGTCAACGGGGACGGACTTGAAGACTTTGTATTGCTTGGCTCCCTCGACCATGCGGACCGCTTATACCTACAGCAGGCAGACGGTACGTTCGCCTTCCAAAAGAATGCCAGCCTGGAGGCCACCGCCGGTTACGAAAGCAGCTGCGGAGCCCTATTCGATGCCGACGGTGACGGCGATAACGACCTGATGGTCGGCAACGGCGGAAACGAATTGGCCCGCGAGTCCGCCGCTTACGGAGTACGGTATTATGAGAACGTCAACGGCGAGCTGGTCTACAATCTGATCAAGGCACCGGAGGCCGGCGGGGAAGTGAGTTGCATCGTACCGAAGGACATCGACTTCGACGGTGACATGGACGTCTTCATCGGTGGCCGCGCCATACCGGGGAATTACGGACTCGTCCCGCATTCCTTTCTATTCACCCGCGAAAATGGCAACTGGGTCGATAGTACCCCGGAAGACATCGCCAACGTGGGGATGGTCACCGACGCGGTTTGGAGCGACCTGAACGGCGACCGGCGGCCGGACCTGATCATGGTTGGCGACTGGATGCCGGTCACCATCGCTTTCACGGTGAATTTCGAGCAGATCAGCAACACCTACGAAGTGCCTAATTCTTCGGGATGGTGGAACACGATCGAAGCCGCGGACCTGGATGGCGATGGCCTCGAAGACCTGATATTAGGCAACTGGGGGCTCAACAGTAAATTTACCGCCTCCGTGGAGAAGCCGCTTCGGATGATGACGAAGGATTTCGATGGCAACGGTAAGTCGGAATTCATCGTGGAATGGTACCCCCCCGCCGAGGGTCAGGCCTTCCCCTTCGCCCAGAAAAGACAGCTCCACGCCCAGCTCCCCGGCCTGCGGAAGAAGACGCTGAAGTACAGTGAATACGCCGCCGCCACCTACGAGACCCTGTTCACGGAGGAACAGCGGAAGGGCGCTATTGAAAGTGACGCCAAGCAGCTCCAAAGCTGCGTAATTTGGAACATGGGCGAAGGGAAAGTGGAAGTGGAACCATTACCCTGGCAGGCCCAGGTCAATCCGCAATTCACCGTTGCCGTGGGCGACGTCAATGGCGACGGACGCCCGGACCTGTGGATGGGCGGCAATATCTACGGGCTCGCGCCACAGGTAGGCCGGGCGGATGCGGGCCGCGGTACGCTGCTGCTAAACGACGGCAACCGGCAGTGGCGTTCCGTGCCCCCCTCGGAGGCGGGAATCAAGTTGGCGGGCCAGGTCCGGGATGCTAAGTTCATCGATCTTGCCGACGGTAGCCGCGCCCTGATGGTCGCCCGCAATGATGCCGCCCTGCGGACTTACCGGGTTTCTCAGTCAGCTACCCGCTGACCTTTCGTGCATATCCCATTCACCGATCGATCTATCTCCTGCGCTCCGCCGCCCTATTTAAGTCTATTGAGCATGGAAAAACATGTCTATCTCGCCGCTTTCTGTACGATGTTGTTGTTGGCCTGCGGGCCCGAGCGCGATGCCCCTCTCTTTACCCGCCTGGAGGCGGAACGGACGGGGGTGGACTTCGTGAACCGCACCGGCGAGAGTGATTCCTTTAACATCCTGACCAATGAGTACATCTACAACGGCGGAGGCGTCGGCGTCGGCGACTTCGATGCGGACGGACGGCCGGACCTCTTCTTCACCGGTTGTAATGTACCGAACCGCATGTACCTCAATACCGGCGACTGGGCCTTTACGGACGTGACGGAAACGGCCGGCGTCGGCGGTGGCGACAGGTGGAATAACGGGGTGACCGTGGTGGACGTGAATGGCGACGGCCTGGACGACGTGTACGTCTGCTCCTCGACGCGGGAGGAGGCAAGCGGGCGGGCGAATCAGCTATTCCTGAATCAGGGCAACAATTCCGACGGGGTGCCCACTTTCGTGGATGCCGCCCCGGAAATGGGCATCGCCGACACCAGCCATAACACCCAGGCAGCCTGGCTCGACTACGACCTAGACGGTGACCTGGATCTGTTCCTGCTGGTCAATAAAATGGTTAATAACAAGCGGCCCAACGACTTTAGCCGGAAGGTGGTCGATGGAAGCGGTAGCCGGACGGACAAACTGTACCGCCAGGATCGCGACGGCGACCGCATTTATTTTACGGAAGTGGGAAAGGAAACCGGTATTTTGTTTCAGGGCTTCGCGCTCGCTGTAAGCGTATGTGACCTGAACCGTGACGGCGCACCCGACCTCTACGTCAGCAATGATTACCTCAGTAACGACCTCGTCTATCTTAATACCGTAGACGAAAAAGGCAATCATTACTTCCGGGACATAGCGGCCGGCCTGGTGAAGCATACGAGCTACAGCGCGATGGGCAACGATGTGGTGGACCTGAATAACGACGGGCTTTCGGACATCTTCGTAGTCGATATGCTGCCCGAGGACAACCTGCGGCAGAAGACGATGATGACCGCGAATAACTACACCTACCTCCTGAATCTGGAGCGCTATGGCTATCAGCCCCAATTCGTCCGGAATACGCTCCAGCTCAGCCAGGGCCACCGCCCGGATTCCCTACAGGGGCTGCCGGTGTATACGGAAATTGCCATGCAGGCCGGCTTACCCGCCACGGACTGGAGTTGGGCACCGCTAATTGCGGATTTCGATCTGGACGGTAATAAGGATGTCATCATTACCAATGGCTTCCCGCGTGATATCACGGACAAGGACTTCATGGATTACCACGGCGTGAACGCCCGCTTCTTCTCCATCGATCGCATTCTCGAAAAAATCCCATCGGTCAAACTCCTGAATTACGCCTACCGGCAAACCGAGCGGGAGAATGGCATCCCTCACTTTGAGGATGTCACGGCCCATTGGGGCATCACCCTACCGACCTTTAGCAACGGGGCGGTTTACGCCGACCTCGACCTGGACGGTGATTTGGATTACGTTGTCAATAACATCGACGACCCGGCGCACCTCTTCCGGAACGAACGTGCCGATACCGCAGCAAAGGAAGTGCTTAGCGTGAAGCTGCCCGACGATTTGACCGATGCCGAAGTGTGGGGGTCAGAATTCGCTTACGGCGGCGAGTTCGACCAGCAGACGATTTACCTCCACCCGCACCGAGGCTATCTGTCCAGTCAGGGTCGGGAACTAAATTTTGCCTGGAATGCGGAGGCGACCCTCAGTGTGCGCTGGAAATCCGGGCTTACGGAATCTTTCGGTCCCTTCCCGGCGGCGGGCTCGGTGGAGGTTACCCCGGGGCGCGGCCGGGCGACCACTTTAAATCCCGAGGTAGCGGAAACACTGCTCGAGTCAGTCTCCTCTCCGGACTATGTGCACGAGGAAATGGATTACATCGATTTCAACGTGCAACCGATGTTGTTGCGAAAACTGAGCCAGCAAGGGCCCGGCATCGCCGTAACCGACTGGAACGATGATGGCTACGATGACCTGTACGTCAGCGGTAGCTACGAGAAGCCGGGGACCTGGCTGGAGGGTGGCCGTTCGGGCTTCACCGTCGTCGAAGCTCGCTTCACCGCCGAGGTAGCCCCGGGGCCGGAAGAGTTAGGCTGTCTGTTTTTCGATGCTGACGGAGACGGTGACGACGATTTATACCTCGTCAGCGGGAGCTATGAGCGTAGCGCTCCTGACGGTGCGTACGGCGACCGGCTCTTCCGGAATGAGGGAGGCACCTTCACCAAAATCGAGAACTGGTCGGATACGGCAATAGATTTTTCCGGGTCTTGTGTGCGCGCGGCGGATTACGACCAGGACGGTGATCTCGATTTGTTCGTAGGCGCCCGCGTCCATCCCCACGGGTACCCCAGGCCGGTTGTCAGCCGCCTGTTGCGCAACGAGAGCAAAAACGGTGAGATAAGTTTCGTAGCCGATGAATCCGTCGGGGACCTGCTGGCAGAGGCCACCAACGTTTGCGATGCTGCCTTTGCCGACTTTACGGGCGACGGTCGTCCTGATCTGGTGACCGTAGGGGAATGGGAACCACCACGGTTGTTCGTTAACGGGTCGGATGGCTGGGAACTTTCCGGGCAGGCCGTGCCCGAAAACTGGAACGGTCTCTGGAATAGCCTGGTGGCCACGGACCTGGACCACGATGGTGACCTCGACCTGGTAGCTGGAAACTATGGGACGAATACGATCCTCCGGGCCAGCCCGGAAACACCGGCCACTGCGCTGCTCACCGACGTGGATATGAACGGCACCCTCGATTTTATCCCCTTCCGTTACTACCGGGACCGGCAAGGACGTCAGATGGCCCATCCCTTCTTTGGACGTAGCGACTTTGCCAAACAGTCCACGAAAATCAAAGGATTATACGGAACGCATAGCGCCTACGCCGGAGCTAAAGCCGAGGATTTTCTTCCGACGGACGACCGGGAAGCCTACACTTTCCACGCGGATCGAACCGAGACAGTTATTCTACGGAATGAAGGTGGTGTATTTACCATCGAGCCACTGCCCGCCGCCGCACAGAGCTTTCCAGTTTACGGGGTCATGCCCTTCCCGCTAAATGACGATGATTACACCGACCTACTCCTGATCGGCAACGATTTCGGTGGCGAAAGCGGTCAGGGTTACCTTGATGGAGGTAACGGTCTGGTTTTGCTCGGTGGACCAGATGGTTTCGAGGCACTTACGCCGGAGGCCTCCGGATTTTTCGTGCCCGGCGAAGGCCGCGGCATTGTGATCACTAGCACCCCTTCCGGTCCGCAGATCGTGGCCGCTCAGAATTCTGGTCCACTCGTGATCGTGCGTCCCCGGGGTACCTACGAGCGATCGAATACGGACAGCCCCGTATTGGGTGGGTACCTCGGTCAGTCCAGTCGTCATGCCTGGTACCGCGAGCAGCGAAACACGAATGAGCCCAGCCGCTAGCGGCACCGATGTTGCCGTACAAAGGGGTACACGCTCAGGGCTCTCCGGAACCTGCTGATTTCAAGTAAGCCAACTATAAAAAAGGAGAGCAAGGCAGTACATTACGTGCTGCCCTGCTCTCGGTAGACTCACTTTGACACTCACATAGTTCTGGAAATCTACCGCTTGCCAGAAACTAGAATCGGGTGGCCGGAGGCAGATTATTCCCCGTAAAGGTCAGTACCCAGTATAATGTTTACGTTAAGTGAGCATTTATCCGTTATAACGTCGACATTAATTCAAGTAACCGGCATTCTGAGGGTACCCCCCCAGCGTTCGGTCTATTTGGTTCTGGGGTATCGGGCGCACCACGTGATAATCCTGAATATTCGGACCGCCGACGGGATTATACTCGCGCACTCGTTCCACTAGGGTCATGGTACGGGTCAGATCGAACCAGCGGTGTCCCTCTCCAACAAGCTCTCTGGCGCGTTCGTCCAGGAGAAAATCCAGGTCGACGTCCGATGCCGCGATCTTGATATCTTCTTCCATGCCTGAAACGGCTGACCGCATGCGGATGGTGTTGATGTCTTCCGCGGCACCTTCGGTATCCCCTAGCTGGAGACGGGCTTCCGCGCGGAGTAAGTAGGCATCACCGAGGCGCATCAAAATCATATCCCGCTGCCCCTGCTCGTGCTGGCGGTTGGGCCGTGTCGGGTCGAGCCATTTCTTCAGGGAAGGAAAGTTACGCTCGGTATACTCATCCGCCGTAAGGACCATATAGGGTGTCGCGGCCTGCCGTTCCTGGGTCCAATACGCGTCCTGACCGGGCCCGGGAATGTAGAGCGCGGTGTCACCCACTTCGAATTTGGGTTGACCCTCCGTGCCATAACCCGCCGCCTCATCGGCGGCGGTCCATAGGGGGATGGTAGCCTCGTTGTTGGAGTACCAAACCTGCTTGAAGGATTTGTCGTAACGGGTATCGATTGACCGGTCCCACAGACTGAGCGTGTAATCCGTAGGTTTGAAACGCTTCCACGGGCGGCCGTTTTGGATATCCCGAAGCATACCTGCCTGTACGTCGTATTCCATGATAAAGTACAGGTGTCCGCGGTTTCCGTTACCGTCCAGTCCTTCGTCCACCTGCCCTTTGGAATTTTGCACCGCGAATACAACTTCCGCGTTTTGCTCATTAGAGATATCCCACAGGTCAGCGTAATCATCCAGCAAACGGAAGTTGTAGTTTTCGATTACGCTGTTGAACAGGGTATCGGCCTCCACGGCATCCCCCCCTTCGGCAAAATCGCGGTAGCTCCGTCGAAGGAGTACTTTACCCAGCAGCATTTCGGCGGCCGGCCTAGTGGCGCGACCGTATTCCTCCTGCTCGACGGGCAGGTTTGCAATGGCATACCGCAGATCGGGAATGATTGCTTCGTTGTAAATCGTCCCCTGGCCGGTACGGTTGGCTTCGACTTCTATTCCTTCCGTTTCTTCCAACGTAAGGTGAACGTCTCCGTAAATACGGGTGAGATCGAAATAATACAGCGCCCGTAGGAAGCGGACCTCCGCCAGTCGCACCGTTTTTTCTTCCTCACTCATGCCCTCGAGATCCTGTGACCGGTTGATCACGGCATTCGCCTGATTGATACCGCGGTAGAGGTCGCTCCAGGTATCCCTTATAAATCCGTCCGTGCCGTTCAGGCGGCCGTCGTAGGCATTAATGCCCTTGTAGCTGCCGTCCGCCCCGTTGGTGTAGGTATCCGTACCGAAAACGGTCATGGTAAACCCACGCTCGACTCCGTAGAACGGTTTCATGAATGAGTAGGTCGCCTTTACGGCATCCTCAAAACCGGAAACGGTGGGGTAATAAGTGGCAGCGGAAACACCGGATACGAGTTCCTCCTCCAGGTAATCCGCACAGGAGGGTGCCATCAGGCATACGGCCCCCAGCGCCATTGTTTTGAATATGGTTTTAAACATCACGATAGTATTTTTAGAAGGTGGCACGCAGGCCGCCCAAAATGATCTTGGTGGTTGGAATGAGATCGTCGATGTCCGGATCTTGAGTCTCCGGGTCGAAAGATTCGTAATCGGACTTAAACCAGAGATTCTGCCCGGATACGTAAAGGCGCAAACGGGATAGTCCGATGCGCGAAACGATGTTGTCCGGCACCTGGTAACCCAGCTGGATGTTGCGTAGCTTCACGAAACTTCCGTCGAAGTAGCTCAGGGTAGAACCGTTCCGTGGGCTTTCCTGATTCTCATTCGGCCGTGGGTTGGCATTTGTCGGATTGTCGATGGTCCAATAATCGACGTCGAGGTTGTTGTAGCGGGCGAAAAGGGAGTTATTTCCTCTGTGGAAGCGACTGCTGATCATCTGGCCCTGACGGAAGTACAGGAAGAAGGACAGATCGAGACCGCGGTACTCGAAGCGGTTGGTGAGCCCACCGAAGTAGTCGGGAACGTCCGATCCCAGGATCACGCGGTCATCGGCGGTAATGACGCCGTCACCATTCACGTCGTCCAGTTTGATTTCTCCTGGCACCTTATTCTCCATGGCGTCGGCCATCTCCACTTCATTGGCCTGGTAGATGCCAATCTTACGGTAGTCAAAGAAGACGTTCAGGGGCTCGCCGATAAACCATTGGTTGCCGACGTCGTCGGCGGGATTCCCGTCCGCATCCACCAGGGCAAGTTCCTTGATGGATTCCCGGTAGCCCGATATATTGAAGTCCACGCTCCAGTTAAAGCCGGTAGGATTATTCAGGATACCGGCGCCAAGCACCAGCTCTACACCATTGGTCTGGGTTGCTCCGACGTTCTGCAAAATGTTGTTGTAGCCGGAGGTCGGTGGCAGGTTCCGCTCCAGCAGTAGATTCTCCGTGCTGGTCCGGTAAAACTCGAAGGACGCATTGAAACGGCCGTTGAGCACATCGATATCGACACCCGCATTAATGGTCTTCGATACTTCCCAGCCCAGGGCGGAGTTCGGAATCGAACCCAACGCAAAACCGAAGGCCGGGCTTTCGTCCCAAGCGTAGACGGTACGCTGAAGACCACCGCGTGTCTGGTAGGGATCAACCGACGTGTTACCTACCTCACCGTAGCTGGCCCGCAGCTTCAGTCCGTTCAGCCAGCTGATGTTTTCCATGAACGGCTCGGCACCAACACGCCAACCGACGGAAATGCCGGGGAAGTAAGCCCACTTATTGCCTTCGGCGAGTCGGCTGGACCCATCCGCCCGCAGACTGGCCTGGAAGAGGTACTTACCGTTGATCGAATAGTTGGCCCGGGCCATAAAGGAGGCTAGCTGCCACTCCTCCAGGTTGGAATCGATATTTCCCTTTACCTCACCGGTGGACAGGTTGTAAAACAACTGGCTCTCGTAGGGCAGGTTAGAGACGCTGGACCATTCCTGTTCAACGCGCAGGCTCTGTATGGACTGTAGCAGCGTAATGCCCAGCTCGTCATCCCCACCGATGGTCCGGTTGAAGTTCAGGATATTCTCCAGCGTGTAGCCAAAGTCCTGCTGATACTCCGTGGATGCGTCCGCGGGACCTCCACGGTTATCGTTGGTTTCGCTGCCAAAGAAGGCTCCCCGCCGGTAATAGCGGATGTCGGGGCCGAAATTGGTGGTGAATACCAAACCCTCCAGCAGATTAGCCTTAATGTAGAGCGGCGCGAAAATGCGGGTAACCCGGCGGTCGTCAACCACAGCATTGGGGACGACTTCGGAGAGCGGATTGGTCCGAATACCATCGTTGGTGGGAAGGAACCTGACCGAACCGTCCTCATTGTACGGAACACCCAGTGGGTTGTTAGCCAGGGCTTCTCCGATCGTGGCGTTGGAGCCGAAGTTCTGCAGGGAATTCGAAGCGGTAAAGGAAATACCGGCCTGAAAGATTGGGCTGATCTGCTGGTCCAGGTTCACCCGGGCGGTGAAGCGCCGGAAATCCTGATTGGAGATGATACCCTGTTCGTCGAAGTAGCCAAGCGAAATATTGAATTGCGTAGCCTCGCTACCACCGCGAACGCCCAGTTGGTGGTTCATCTGCCAGCCGTCGTTGAGTACGAGGTCCTGAAAGTCCGTGCTTCGGTTCTGCGCGATGCTTTCGAGTTCGGTGGGATCCAGGAAAACATCCTCATCCGCCGGGATGCTGCCGTTCCATCCTTCACGTTGGCTCTCGCGCTTCATTTCGGCGAATTCCGAGCCGTTCATCATATCGACGGTGTTCAGGGCACTGGTTCCCCCATAGTAGCCATCGTAGCTAACGATCGTACGGCCGGCGGAACCACGCTTGGTGGTCACGATCACGACACCGTTGGACCCCCGGCTACCGTAAATGGCGGTAGCCGCCGCGTCCTTAAGGACTTCCATGGATTCGATATCCTGTGGATTGATGTCCGCAATAGCACTGGTACCGCTGGTTTGGGGGATACCGTCAATGACGAATAAGGGGTCGTTGTCGGCCGCGATCGACCGGCGGCCTCGGATGCGAATCGTCGGGTTGGAACCGGGGCGGCCTCCCGGGCTGATGATATCCACGCCGCTGACCTGACCCTGCATGGCGGCTACGCCGCTCGAGGTAGCGATTTTCTTGATCTGTTCGTCATTTAGGCTGGATATCGCACCGGTTACGTCGCGCTTCTTCTGAATGCCATAGCCTACGACAACTACCTCCTCCAGGGTTTCAGCGTCTTCACTCATGACCACGTTGAATTCGGATTGGTTACCAACCTGGACGATCTGACTTTCGTAGCCCGTGTAGGTGATGACCAGATGGGGATCGTCTCCCTGGACATCGATTCCAAAAGTTCCGTCGATATCGGTCACGGTTCCGTTCGTGGTGCCTTCTTCCAGTATGGTTGCGCCGATGAGCGGCATCCCACTCTCATCAGTGACTGTTCCGGTGATCATTCGCCACGGAAAACGGTCAGGGGGATTTTCGGCCGCGGACAAGCCGGTCAAGCCGCCCAGCAGCAGCAGTAATAAAATCAGTCGCATGATCAGGATCGATTTAGTGAGTAAAGCATAAAATAGCGGTCCGCCCATCTAAGGCCAACCATAGTTTCATATCTGCCGCTAATACTACAACTAAATTGTATAAATGGCAACTAAAGAATAATTTTTCAGCCTGCCCCGATCTGTTGTCAATACAAGCTTTAGTCTTAATAGCGCTGTACCTTGCGACGATGCTGAATACGCTACAGGAGGGCCCGGGATGGGCGGTCATAAATAAACCGGCGGGGATTGCTACGGAGAAACACTTTACCTACGACACCCTGGAAGGCCGCGCGTTGGAAGCGTGGAAGCGACCGGGAGCTAAAAAGCCACCGTTCGTCGGTATCGTCCACCGGCTGGACCGGGTGACCAGTGGTGCGGTCATCCTGGCACGACGTAAATCAACCCTTGTTTTTCTCAACGATGCCTTCGCCAGCGGCAAGACAAGTAAACGCTACGTCGCCGTAACCACGAAGGCGTTGCCTGAAGACAGCGGTCGCCTTCACCATTACCTGAGCAGAAATTCTACCAACAAACTGGCTGTCACCAGTACACGACCGGCGGCGGGAATGAAGGAGGCTATCCTGGAATACCGGCTCACTGCATCCAGAGATGGTCTGTTCGTCTACGAAGTCAGCCTACTCACCGGCCGTTTCCACCAAATCCGCGCGCAGCTAGCCGCGGCCGGCGCGCCGGTATTCGGGGATGTTGCCTACGGTTCCGATCGAATACTAGGCGATCACCGCATCGCGCTACACGCCCGTGAGCTTACTTTTCCGGACCACGCCACGGGAGAAGCCATTACCGTACAAGCGCCCCTTCCCGATTACTGGCCGGTCAAAACAACTTAGAAGCATGCGTGCTTATCTGATTCGCTATTATATACTGCTGCATCTCCTACTTCTGGTGGGCACCCTGCCGGGACAGGCACAACTCGAGTCGCCCTACCAACTTTCTCTACCGCGGGAATTAGGGATCTCCCTGGCCGGCGCCGGTAGCGTCACGGCGGGATATTTCCTCAACCACGCCACCGATGAGGTGGTCCTCTCGAGTCTGTCGCTGCCAAAAGTTCCATCATTTGATCGGACTTCACTGGGCCGTGACTCCGAATCAGCCGCTACGGGTTCGGACATCGTTGCCTATGGCTCGCTATTGCTCCCCGTGACGCTTATGGCAGACAAGCGTATGGCCACCGACGTCAAGCAACTAACCATCATCTTCGCCGAAACCATGCTGCTCAATCAGGGGCTGACCGACATCATTAAGGGCCTGGCGAAGCGACCCCGGCCCTATCTATACGATGCAAGTCTTCCCGCCGATCGTGTGGTTTCCGCCTACGATCGCAGTTCCTTCCTGTCCAACCATACCAGTACGGTAGCAGCTGCGACTTTCTTCGTCGGTCGCGTATTTGCCGATTACCACCCGGACAGCAAGTTAAAGCCCTATGTATGGGTGGCCACGGCGACCCTTCCCGCCGTCGGAGGACTTCTACGGGTCCGGGCGGGTCAGCACTTTCCCAGTGATGTGGTTGCCGGATATGCACTGGGGGCGATTATGGGATACACGATACCGGTTTTGCACAGGCGGAAAGGCGACGAACGGAAGTGGACGCTGACCCCCCTTAGCTCGGGCATGCTGTTTACTTATCAATTGAACTAAGGAGAGGACCGCCTCACCGACAAATTGAACCGACTGGCCAGGCCGTTGCTTAGTATGGCCTAACGGTCAGTAGATGAAAATCAACTTACAATTACCTTGTCTGGGAAGTTACCTGCTGACCGCCCCGGAAATACTGTGGCGATCGATACCTCATGTATTTCAGCCTAAAGGCCTGGCCGCTCTGACCATCGCTTTGCTTTTCGGTGCTTGCGGCCCGGCGGATCCCGTCCCGCCCGTGTCTACCATCCTCAGCCCGGCATCCGCTCCGAAGATATACCAAGACTATGTCGCGGTTGCCCCCCTGTTCGAACAGCAGGGCGATACCACCTACCTCATCAATTTTTGGGCGACGTGGTGCAAACCCTGTTTGGAAGAATTACCCCTGTTACAACAATTATCGGAGGATCACGCGGACGATGCCCTGCAAATAATTTTGGTTAGCCTGGATACGGAACCTTCCGCCATCGACCGTATTCCCGCTTATCTAAAGGAACAGCGAATCGAACTGCCTACTATCGTCCTCACCGACGAGGGCAACGAATGGAAGCGGAATCTGGATGACAAATGGGATGGATCATTACCTACCACGCTTATTTACCGTAAGGAACTTCGCTACGTCTACCGGCGTCCGTTTATGAGTATGCCGGACGTGAGCGGCGCCGTCGCACCCTTAGTTAGCCAATAGCCGACGATCTTCGGCGAGGGATATTGACCGAGTCGGTAAAATTGCTATTTTGAGACTCAAATAATCGGCATATGCGGCAGCTTTACCTGATAGTATTTTTGCTAATCTGCTCTACCCTCTCCGCTGAGTCATACCGGGGTTTCCTGCTGACCAAGGATGGCTTCCAACTCACCGGCTACCTCAACGTACTGGCCTACGCCCCGGGGGGAAACCAGATCACGTTCACCAACGATTTTGGTGACGAGTACACCATCCATCCGTTTCTGGTCAGCGGTTTCGGTTTCAACTACGATGGAAAACCCCTCCGCTTCGTCAGTCGCCGACACGAAGGGCTGTGGTACTTCCTGCAGGAGGATATCAGCGGCCGCGCGGTCAGTTTGTTCCGCTTACCCCGCGGAGGCAGCCGCTGGATCGACGATCGCATGCTTCGGGTGTTTACGGAGCAGCCCCCGGAATACTATCTGGAGTACGGTCGGGGAGAATTTCTGGCGGTGCCCCGGACCGGATATAAGCGGAACTTACGCGACTTCTTCCGCACTACCAGCCCGGGCCTTGCCAATAAAATTGGTAAACGGGGCTACCGCTACCGCGATCTGCCATCCATCATAAAGGAATACAACGAGCTCAGCCGGAGAAAGCGTAAGCGCCTGTAAGCACCCGACGAATTCTATCCAACCCTGGTAGAATATTGTGCGTTAGCTATGCACCGGCTACGGACCTTGCCGGAAACTTCTTCGCTGCCTCACATGCTTAAAAAAGATCTAGCCGGTTTTTTTGCCTTTTTCCTGGGCGTCTTCGGCGTGCACCGATTCTACCTCGGGCAGTGGTGGCGGGGTGCGGCCCAGTTTGTCGGATTCTGGGCCATCATCGCCATTCTGGCGGAGAATGGTCCGGAAATGCCCCTACCCTTTTTGCTGGTCGGCATGGTGCTGGCGCCCCTGATTACGGCCGTCGTATTCTGGGCAACCCCCTACGAACGATGGGCCGCCAAGTACGACCCGCAGGCGCTGGTAGCGCCGGGCTATACTTACCCGAAAACCAGTCAACGCCCGACCATGCAAAGTAGGCAACCGCGAAAGCCCAGCCTGCGCGCCCTCAAGGCCGAAGGAGTGAAGTATTACCGCGCCGGTGATTACGACCTGGCCGTGGAAGCTTTTTCGGAGGCGCTCGATCAGGCACCCACGGATCCGGTAGCCCACTTTAACATCGCCTGCTGCTACGCACTCATGAGTGAGTTCCCACCGGCTATTCGATCGCTCGAGGTAGCGATTACCTACGAATTACCAAAGCCGGAGCGGATCGAAACCCATCCCGCGCTTACCGATCTGCGCGCAAGCGAGGCGTACCGCACCTTCCGCAATAACAATTACCGACGGCTTAATCTTTTGGACCTGCACCACGATCAGGTACCCCCGCATCATTACCAATCGACAAGGGAGGAAACGGAGGAGTTGGAAGACAACCCCGATCTGTTGGAGCAAATCAACCGGTTGCGGGAACTTCGGGAAGCCGGCATTCTCACCCAGACCGAATATCAGAATCAACGGCAAAAACTGCACTGATGCGGATTTTGCTTTTGTGTGCTTTTCTATTCACCGCTGCCCTGCCCGGGCAGGGACTTGCGGGTGTACGCAATGCGGACCGTGCCCTATTGATCTCGGCCGGTTACGGGCTCTTTACGACCGCCGGCGATTTGGCCGATCGATTTGGAGGGGGATTCGCTCTCGATGGCGGACTGGACTACCTGCCCGCCGCCGCCAGGTGGCATGTGGGCGTTATGGCGCGATTCGGCTTTGGGAATTCCGTCTACGAGGATGTTCTTGCCGGAGTGCGCACGGATGCGGGCTACATTATCGGCAATCAGCGGCAACCCGCCCAGATCGCTTTACGCCAGCGCCAGCTCTTTATCGGCCCCCGCTTCGGTTATACGCTTTCGCTGGGTAAGAACGAGCGGGCCGGATTGCAAACCACCACGGGCCTCGGTTACTTCTTTAGTCGGATCAGGTTTCAGGAAGATCCGGTACAGTACGTCCCCCAGCTCGAGCGAAGCCGTCAGGCCGGATACGATCGCCTAGCCGGGGGGCCGGCAATCTACCAGTTCATCGGGTACCAGCAGCTTGCCCTAAACCGCCGCCTGAACTTCTATGTGGGGGGAGAATTTCTCCTCGGACTTACCCAGCACCTCCGATCGTACGACATTGCCAGCGGCGCTCCGCCGGACCCCAACCGAAGGACTGACGTGGTACTCGGCCTACGGGCCGGCATCATCCTGCCCATCTACTTCGGGGAAGGAGAAGAAATCTTCTATTAATTGCGCTGGCTGTACCGTACCGGGGTGGGCGCGTACCACTTGGGCATCCAGCTGGCCGCACGGGTAGGAAACGACCGTGCGCAAAAGTGGATCGCCGGGCGGCGCGAACAGCCCGTCCAAGAAATTGGACAACTTCACCGCCAGGGCCGACCTATTCTCTGGTTGCATGCCGCCAGCCTGGGTGAATTCGAGCAGGGCAGGCCGATACTCACGGAGCTACGGAAGCAACACCCCAACTGGGCAGTAGTCGTCACCTTTTTTAGCCCGAGTGGCTACGACCGTTGTCGCCAAACGGAATTAGCCGAAGTTGTTGCCTATCTGCCCCGAGACAATAAGGAGGCGGCACAAAGCTGGATCGCTTTGCTTCAACCCAAGTTGGCGGTATTCGTGAAGTACGAATTCTGGTACCACCACCTCAATGCCCTTCGGTCCGCTAGCGTGCCTACTTTCCTAATTGCCGGCAGTTTTCGCCCCGACCAACCCTTCTTCAAGTGGTACGGATCGGTCTGGCGCGAAATGCTGCAATGCTTCACCTATTTTGCCGTACAAACCCAGGCTGACAAGGCACTGCTTAAAAGTCTGTCTCTAACGAATATTTGCGTCACGGGTGATCCCCGCCTGGATCGCACCGCCGATCTGGCCGAAGCCCCTTTCCACGATGAGCGGCTTGCCGATTTTTGCGACCGGCAGACGCTATTTGCCGGCTCGGTATGGCCGCCCGATGTTAAACTGTTGGCTGAGGTCTGGCCCCGGTTCGAGGACCGGTGGAAGTTGGTTCTGGCCCCACACCAACTTAAGAAAGACGAGCTGGAAGAGTGGCAGCGGCTGTTCGCGGCCGAACGGTACACGGAATCCCCGGAGAACAAACGGGTTTTACTCCTCGACACGATAGGCATCCTTAGCCGCGCCTACCGTTACGGATCGGCCGCCTACGTCGGCGGAGCCTTCGGAAGTGGACTACACAATACGCTGGAGCCGCTGAGTTATGGCTTACCGGTCATATTCGGCCCCCGATATCATAAATTTCCGGAGGCGGATGCCGCCCGGAAGAAAGGTGGCGCATTTAGCGTGGAAACGCCCCAGGAGCTGGAAAAGGTCTGGCAGCAACTGAGTGATTCCTCCGCTAGGGCAGCGGCGACTCAGGCCCAATTAGCCTACCGGGATTTGCATCGGGGTGCAGGTAAACGGACCGCCACCCTGATCAGCAAACTGCTCCTTTTCCTGATACTATTACTCCCGCTTTACAGCCCGGCCCAGTCCTGGTCCGCCAGCGACCGGGTAGTAGGCACCCTGGATGGGGTATTCGGTAAGTGCAACCTGATGGTTGCCCTATCGGGGAAGGAATGGCGCCCCGGACTCTGCATGGCCGCTGCGGAACTGGAGCCAGGAGCTTCCATATCTCTGGCGCTGTACCTAGAAGCCGATACCGATTACATTTTCATTGCCTCGGCCGAAACGAAGCGTAACGACCTTGACCTGTACTTGCGCAACGGCCAGGATAGCCTGCTATTGGAAGACGACAAAGCGGATGGCACCCCGATCATGGAGTTTTCTCCGGAATTTGACGGGAATTACGTCATCCAGCTGCACCTGCCGAGCGGCAAATCGCCCAATACCTTCGTCGGTCTGGGGATTCTGAGCTCACGCGGGGTGCCCTTTACCGACCTGGAATACCGAAAGGTCAGCACACAATTCGGCGCGGCGGCCGGGGCCGTACACGCGGCGGGGGGAGCTCAACGCTTTGGCGGCGGCCAGAACGGTTGGTGCGTGTACGGATATATACTGGGTGAAGGAGAGGGGGCCACGCTGGATAACCTGAGCTTACCTCTCGGTCAAAATTTTCTGGCGGCGACGGGGTCGGACGTAGTCCGTGATCTGGACATCTTTCTGGCCGACGAGGAAATGCGCATTTTGCGGCGGGATCGCGACCCCGATCCGTATCCCATGATCGAATACGACAGCCAGGCTCCGGGGCCTTACATCTTGCGCGTAGAAGTCGAAAAGGCCACCGATACGGGATTGATCCTCCTCGGCCTGTTCACCCGGTAAGCGGACGGCTAAACGCATACACCGGCTTACGCTATATTGGAGCCATGCCGATCATCATTACTCTGCTGGCCGTTGTCGTCCTGCTGCTCCTCATTGTATTCTTAAAATGGCATCCTTTCATTGCGCTCATCCTCGTGGCGACCGCCACGGGGTTACTGCTGGGTATGCCGGCTGGCGAAGCGCTGGAATCCATTACATCGGGGGTCGGGGGTACACTTGGGGGGCTGGCGCTGATTCTCGGACTAGGTGCCGCCCTCGGCGGGGTCATCGCCGAAACGGGAGCGGCACAGCAGATCACGGACCGGCTGGTTGGTCAACAAAAAGGATACTCCGTGGTATGGGGCCTTTGCCTGGTTGGATTCCTGATCGGCATTCCCTTGTTCTATTCGGTCGGCTTCGTCATGATGGCCCCCATCATATTCGCGACGGCGAAAAAGACGGGGCTTCCGCTGGCAATGGTCGCCGTAGCCTCCGTCGCCTCCTTATCGGTGACGCATGGATTTCTACCGCCCCACCCTGCCCCCGTACTGATTGCCGACACCTACGGCGCTGATCTGGGAATAACGCTCTTGTACGGGCTCCTGCTCGCCGTACCATCCGTTATCATTGCCGGCCCGCTATTTTCGAGAACCCTGGCGGGTATGCCCCAGACGATCGCGGCGGCCGCACTCGACGATGTTGAGTCACCCCCCCACCGACCGGGCTTTCTGCTCAGCCTCTTCTGTGCTTTGCTACCGGTGTTCCTGCTTGCCGGCGTGGCGATACTTAAAACCGTCAATCCGAATTGGGCCGACACGGCTTTCCTGACCGTCATGGGCGATGCCACGATAGCCTTGCTGATCGGCGTCATCGTTGCCATGACGCTACTCGGATCACAGACCGGGCAACCCGTGGGTCATCTGATGTCGCGCGTAGGAGCGCAGCTGGCCCCGATGGCCGCCGTCCTCCTGATCATCGCCGGTGGCGGAGCCTTTAAGCAGGTGCTGGTCGACAGCGGCACCAGCGAATACATCGTCAGTACGCTGGAAGGATTCAACGCACATCCTCTCCTCATCGCCTGGATGATCGCCGCCGCCCTGCGCATTACGCTCGGGTCGGCGACGGTTGCGGCCATCACTGCCGCCGGTATAGCGCTCCCGCTGGCCGGCAGCGGTCAGGTTTCCCCGGAGTTGTTGGTACTGGCCACCGGGGCCGGTAGTCTGACCTGCAGCCACGTCAATGATACGGGCTTCTGGCTGTTCAAGGAATACTTCGGCCTTTCGGTCACCCAAACCTTACGCAGCTGGACGGTGATGGAAACCCTCGTCAGCGTGATCGGACTGGCAGGCTGCTTTCTGCTGGAGGCGTTTGGAGTCTGATCCGACTATTTGACCAGGCCACAGATAGCCTTCACTTCCTTGACGGTTTCCTGCGCGCGCTTCCGGATCTCCCAGCTGCTTTGCTTTATCTGATCCTTTACGGCCCGACGGTCTTGCTTCAGTTCCCGCAACTTCTCCTGTACACCGGAAGCGATGGCCACCAGCCCGTCGGCAACGGACTCTTTCAGGTCGGCATAACGTAGATTACCGGCTTCGTAGTCAGCGAGTAGGCTGGCGTGTGCTTCCTGCTGACCGGAGGCCGACAGGAGGCTGAACAGGTTCGCCACACCCGGGGACATGGTATTCGTCTCTTCGCCCGTATCGGTGACGGCAGAGCGGATCTGCTTCCGGATGCGCGACTCATCGGCAAATACGTCAATGTTGTGCTTGTCGCCCAGGCTGGCGCTCATTTTTCGATTTGGATCCGCGGTCGACATCACCTTCGGGATCTGCGTATAGAGGGCTTCCGGGATGGGGAAGAATTCCTTTCCGGCGAAGTTGTTGAAGCGCTGGGCGATATCGCGGGTCAGTTCGAGATGCTGCTCCTGATCCTTTCCTACCGGCACGACTCCGGCGCGGTAGATTAGGATATCGGCGGCCTGTAAAACCGGATAGGTGAGTAGGCCCGCAGAGATGAAATCCTCGTTCTGCGCCCCCTTATCCTTGAATTGGGTCATGCGCGTCAACTGCCCGTAGCTGGTGAAGCAGTTCAGGATCCAGTTCAGCTCGGTATGCTCGGGAACGAGGCTCTGAATGAAGAGATTTTCCACCTGGATACCGCAAGCCAGCAAGTTAAAGCAGAGTTCCCAGGAGTTTTCAGCCAGCTTTTTGGCGGTGAACGGCATCGTCATGGCGTGGTAGTTCACGACCATGTATAGACAGTCGTATTCTTCCTGCAGGCGCTTCCAGTTTTCGATGGCACCAAAGTAGCGGCCAAAATGAAGCTTGCCGGTAGGTTGAATACCGGATAGGATGGTCTGGCGGTTGGACATGGCGCGAAGGTAAAACATTAGCTGTAGGTTTGCCCGGGCAGGTACGCCCCGATTCCATGACCAAATCCATTCTCATCCTGATTGCCCTGGCGGTCGGATTATTCCTGCCACTATTGGACGCCTATACGTTTACCCTGCGTCCGTTCCTGATGATTCTGCTGTTCTTCTCTTTTCTGAATATCCGCATCGATAGCAGCATCTTCAGCCGCAAGCAGGTATGGATCGCTCTACTGCTACCGCCGGTAGGCTTACTGGTCTACTTTCTCGGCCGGATGTACAGCGAGGATTTAGGACTAACGTTACTGCTGATGGGGCTAGCCCCGACGGCCGTCATCACGCCCGTACTCGCCGAACTGATGAGTCGGCGCGTCGGCTATATGGTTGGAGCCATTATCATCACGCACGCCATCTTCGCCCTGATCGTTCCCCTAGTTCTTCCCTGGATCTTGGGAATACAGTTGTCGATTGCCGCCCTTGGCCGGCTGGTCGTGACCATCGGCAGCACCATCATCATTCCCCTGGTTTTGGGTCAGCTCGTGCGGCGATATGGGGGCAGTCTGAGGCGAGGCCTGCAAATTGTCGCGCCCTACGGCTTCGCTCTCTTCTTAAGCAATATTACCGTAGCTGCCGGCAGCCTGTCCCACTACTTACAGTATGAGGGGGATACGCCATTTGCCTTTATCGGGGCCACGACACTCGCCATAGGTACGTTAATGCTATTCAATTTTGCCGTAGGTGGCAGGATAAGCCCCCCGAACCACGGCGTGGAAGGCAGCCTGGCCCTCGGACGTAAAAACACGATGCTGTCCATCTGGATCGCCCTCGAGTACATCAACCCACTGGTGGTCCTCGGGCCTATGCTGTACATCCTGCTCCAGAATGTATTCGTTGCCGGGCAGATCGTGTACGTCGAGCGAGCGGATCGCAAGCGGGATCACAATTTGTCCCAACGCAGCTGAAGTACCCCGCCCCGCTCGAAGACGGTCACGTTTAGCGAGTTGTTGTTCAGGCGATCGATGGTCCCCAGCCATTGGAAGGCGGGGCGTCCCCGAAAATCGAAGAAATCAGCGTCGAGCGTAAATTCTGTATCGTCGTCTAAATCCCGAACGGCGGAAATCACCCAAAAGCCATCGAACAGAACCCCCGATCCCGTTTCGTATAGCAAGGTATTATCCGGCAGAAAAGTGACGATGTCGCCCCGAAATTCAGCGGTAACGTTATCGCGAAAGAGCGCGTTATCGTCCTTGAAGGTTGCCTTGTCGATCTGCCAGGTACCTAACAGACGATCCTCGCGGCGTTCGATGCGATCCTCGATGGAACAAGCAGCGAAGAAGAACAAAATAAGAAACGGAAAAACAGAAGTATAGCGCACGGCCGGGACATTTGGATCTACGGAAGATCGGCCCCATTTATGATGGTCACGGTGTCCGGTCCGGTGTTTAGCTATAGTTTAACCAACGTGAAAAATATTAACCCACAGCCTGGTGAACAAGGCAATCAGGCTCGCTCGAATTTCTGCAGGCTTTCCTCGTAGCTTTTCAGGGTACGAGCCTGAATTTCGGCGGTGGCGTTGAGCACCTTGAGTTCCTCGTTTAACTGGGTCTCGCGTTTGGGATCCTCGCGAAAGAACTTCCGCTTTCGATTGATTTCCAGAAGTTGCTGA
This sequence comes from Lewinella sp. IMCC34191, assembly GCF_003390935.1. Taxonomy (GTDB): domain Bacteria; phylum Bacteroidota; class Bacteroidia; order Chitinophagales; family Saprospiraceae; genus Neolewinella. Next base: position 365,238 of record NZ_QNQZ01000003.1, read on the forward strand.
ATGGTTTGGCTGAGAGCGATTTTCGTCTTCAGGTATTTGTACTTCAGATTTCTTCTGGTGCTCATTTCAAGGTGTAATTAGGGTATCGGTCAATGAAATTACCTACGCAGAAAATAGGATTAAATTGCGTAATGGGCAAATTTTACCTACCAAATCTTCTGCGTCGGGCGATGCTTCAAGGAACCCGATTCGCCGCCCCGGGGTTGCCCGGACAACCATATTATTCTTCCATTTTAACTCCCTCGTGACCCTGCTACCGGAGCGGGTTCCGAGGCACCCAACTCTCCGGTGTATGTACATAGCGGAGCAGGCGTTCGAGAATCGGATTGAACCACCGAAAACGGCTCGTGGCCAGTACACCGTAGGCATGGCCTTCGGCGCCTAGCGAGCTCTTGATTTCCAGGGCGGTACGCCCGAAGTCCAGTACGCTGACCGAATGCAAGAGGGCATCCTGAAGCAGGTCGAACAGCATATTGTGGTAAAGATGATGGCTGTATTTGTATGGCTCCCGCAGTCCCAAATAGTGAGCGTGTAGATAGTCACCGCTAATGATCGCCGTGGTGAACCCAACCAGGGTTTCCCCGTCGTAATATCCATGAAACTCGGCGCGGTCCCGCAACCAGGCAAAATAATCGAGCGAGAGTTCCACGAAGCTAACGTCCGCTCCCCTCCTAGTTTCCAGGTGTAATTCGTAGATAGTGGGTAAGCTGGCCTTGAGCGCTTCTCCTTTTAGCAGCCGTCTGTTCAGCCCTTCCCCTTTGGAACGGGCCCGTCGGTAGCGCACACGGTATTTACTGGAAAGCGCAGCGAGATAGTCGCTGAAGTCAGTGAAACGATCCAGGTGCAGCAGCATCACTGGATCGACCCCTACTGATGTGAATCCGCGATCCCGCAATAAAACCTCCGCCGGATGTGCCGAAGGAAGAAGGTCCTTGACAACCACCCCGGCAAAGCGCTTGCCCCGGATAAGGTACCGGCCCAAGGCATCCAGCAGCTCTGCGGTGGCATGCGGAGATAATTGTTCCAAACCGCTACCCCCGAACGGACCCGAGGTGAGTAGTTGTCCGAGCACCAGCACGTCAACCGGCGAACGGGCCAATAGCCGCCGCCAAAGATGGGAGAAGCTGAAGGCACGCTGCCGCTGCCGACGAATCTGCTCGCGCAGGTTCAAGCTAAGGGATTGCACGCAGAGCAGTATCGGCCGGTCATAGTCGGGATGCCGAAGTACGACTGCCTGGCTCCGCATACCCTGTGGGTGCTGTTGTAGGAAGGAGAGAAATTCCGCGGACAACCAGAATGATTCAGCGGACGTCCCCCCGGGCCAATCGTCCCAATCCTCCTCCTCCCGGTAACTTCTTATCCGCCAGCCGGGTAGGCCGGTCAGCGCAGGCCACCCCTCTTCGGATTGGGCGGTCGTCGGGCGGCAAAAAGCAGTGGATATAGACATGAAAAGGTTTAGCAATCGGCATGATAACAGGCTAAAGCCGGAATGGATTGCCGGGAAGTGGTAGCTCGCGTTTATCTTTCGCCCTTCATATTTTTCGCTAGCATGATCCACAAAGTTCTCGTTTCGATAGATTTCAGCAAAGGTTCGGCCGCGGCACTCCGGTACGCAGAAGCTTTCTCGGCCTCCGTCGGTATCCGGGAGATCCAAGTTATCCACATCTTTACGCCCCAGACCGTCGCCGCCGGCGAGGCCATGTCTGCCGTTCCCGTTGGCGAGCTAATGGATGCCCGTGAAGAAGCGCTGGCCGAATTTCTCCGTACGCACCCCCCCCACCCCGACGTCCGCCGCCGCAGCGAGCTCATGCTCGGATTTCCCGCCGATAAGATCACCGAGGAAAGCAAACGCTACGATCTCGTCATTCTCGGCGCCACCGGTGACAGCGACGTGCTCGAATCGGTTTTCGGAAGCATCGCCTCCGAAGTAGCCCAGAAGTCCCACTGTCCCGTCCTCCTCGTTCCTTACGGCGCCCACTTCGACGAGTACCGTCACATCCTCTACGCGAGCAGCAGCCTCAGCCTAAGCCGCAAGGCGGTCCTTAAGCTAATGGACTTCAACGATCTGTTCCGGGCCCGGATCCACTTCGTCCACGTCAATAAAGAAGACGGCGATAACCGCCGCGAACGCGAGAAGCTTTTCGCTCCCCTGTTCAATAACCCCGACCCCGAATTCGCCTTCGAGATCGTCGAGGTCAATGCCAATTCCGTCCGCAAAGGATTAGTCGACTACCTCCAGGCCAACGCCGTCCAGTTGGCAGTCATGGTCACCGAACACCGTGGCTTCTGGGAAGGCCTTTTCCACAGCAGCGCCACCAAGCAGATGGTCCTCCACCCGGAGGTGCCGGTTCTAGTGTTCCACTTGAATTAACCCCCCCTACGAAAGCGAAGCATCATCTCTACCGCGAGCGCAGCGAGCCTCTACCACAGAAGCGCAGCCGCCCTGTCTACCACGAACGCAGTGAGCTTCTAAAACCGAACGCGCAGCGTCGGTATCTACCGCGAGCAAAGCGAGTCTCTACAACGAAAGCGAAGCGTCGTCTCTACCACAAGCGGAGCGTCGTCTCTACCGCGAGCGCAGCGAGCCCCTAAACCGCAACAACCTCCTCCTCCTCATCCCGTTCCACCCGCAGGTTATCGATGATGAAGTTCTGGCGGGAGGGCGTGTTCTTACCCATGTAATAACTGAGCAGATCGTCGATATTGGTGTTGGCGGCCATGACGACCGGCTCCAAGCGGATGTTGTCACCGATGAAATCCTTGAACTCGCCGGGAGATATCTCCCCGAGCCCCTTGAAACGGGTGATCTCGGCCTTGCCGCGCAGCTTCTCGATCGCCCCCTGCTTTTCCTCCTCGCTGTAGCAGTAGTAGGTCTTCTGCTTGTCGCGTACGCGGAAAAGGGGCGTCTCGAGAATGTAGAGGTGACCTTTTTCGACCATGTCCGGGAAGAACTGCAAAAAGAAAGTGAGGAGCAGTAGCCGGATGTGCATACCGTCGACGTCCGCGTCGGTGGCGATCACGACCCGGTTGTAGCGGATTTCGTCTACGTCGTCCTCGATGTTGAGCGCGTGCTGGAGCAGGTTGAATTCCTCGTTCTCGTAGACGACCTTTTTCGTCAGGCCGAAGCAGTTGAGCGGCTTACCCCGGAGGGAGAAGACCGCCTGGGTCTGGACGTCGCGGGCCACGGTGATGGAACCACTGGCCGAATCACCCTCCGTAATAAAGATGGTGGTGGCCAGCCGCGTTTCCTCGTCCTTGCTCTTCGCGTTGTCGCTAAAGTGGACCCGGCAGTCGCGGAGTTTCTTATTGTGCAGGTTGGCCTTCTTAGCGCGTTGGTTAGCCAATTTTTTGATGCCGGCGATCTCCTTGCGTTCCCGCTCGCTCTGCTTGATGCGCTTCTCCAGCGCCTGGGCAATGGTCGCGTTCTTGTGGAGGAAGTTGTCCAGTTTTTCCATGAGGAAATTCCGGAGAAAGGTCTGCACCGTCGGGCCCTGTGGTCCCATATCCGTGCTGCCCAGCTTGGTCTTTGTCTGCGATTCGAAGACCGGCTCCTCCACCTTGATGGCGATGGCGGCGATCACGCTGGCCAGGATGTCCTTGCGGTCGTAATTCTTATTGTAGTGCTTCTGAATGGTCTCCACCAGTGCCTGGCGGAAGGCGTTCAGGTGCGTACCGCCCTGGGTAGTAAACTGACCGTTGACGAAGCTGAAGTAATTCTCGCCGTAGGCGTTACCGTGCGTGATAGCTACCTCGATATCGTCGTCCTTTAGGTGGATGATATCGTAGCGCAACTGCTCCACGTTGGTTTTCCGCTCCAGCAGGTCGCGCAGACCGTTCTTCGACACCAGCGTCTTCCCGTTGAAATTGATCTTCAGGCCGGCATTGAGGTAGGCGTAGTTCCAGAGCTGGTTCTCGACGAAATCATTGCGAAACCGGTACTTTTTGAAGATCGAATTATCCGGGACGAAGCTGACGAAGGTGCCGTTCTTTTCCTCGGTCTTCGTGGCGCGGTGATCCTTCACGAGGTCACCCTTCGAGAAGTCGGCCTGCTTGAGCTTGCCTTCGCGGACGGCGTAAACCTGGAAGTCGTTGGACAGGGCGTTCGTGGCCTTCAATCCTACCCCGTTCAGGCCGACCGCCTTCTTAAAGGCCTTGCTGTCGTATTTCCCGCCGGTGTTGATCTTGGACACCACGTCCACGACCTTGCCGAGGGGGATGCCCCGGCCGTAGTCGCGGATGCGTACGGTACCGTCCTCGATCACGACGTCGATCTGGCGGCCGTGGCCCATCACGTACTCGTCGATGGAGTTATCGATGACTTCCTTCAGCAGAATATAGATACCGTCATCGGGGCTGGAGCCGTCGCCCAACTTACCGATGTACATGCCCGGTCGCATGCGGATATGCTCCTTCCAGTCGAGTGACCGGATGTTATCTTCCGTATAGGTAGTCTCTGCCATTAATCGCTGCTGTTCTTAGACCACAAACATACGAAATCCAGGGAATATTATCAAACAATTTGTTGCGTATTGTTGGTAATCCGGTTCGCGATGTACCTTATACCTGCGCTCCGCCGCCCAAACATTCCCACGCAAGCTGCGCTATATGCAAAGTTACGCTTTCGCTTCACCTCGTTTATGTCCGCATCTTCCTTCCGCTTTCGCTGGTGGTACCTTCTATTGCTTCTTCCGGTAGCTCTGTATCTGGGCGCCCGCTGGTACGTGGGGCACCGTATCGACCGCGCCATATCGCAGGCGAATGAGGATGGAAACGAGCTAAAGATTGGAGAGTATAGCTACGGGCTATTCCCCCTGCGGGTGGAAGCCCACCGGATAAGCTTCGACCAGGACCGGAAGAATTTCTCCGCCCGGGGTCGCCTCACGGTGCTCGAAGCCGACCGCCTCCACCTCTTTAGCCTGATCGGCTCCGATCCGATACACCTGGAGTTGATTCGTTTACAGGGACTGGACGCGGAGATACGACGAACCGGCACCAACAACACCGACAGCAGCTCGCTCGCCCTGCAGGTCTCCGAAATCGAGTTGGACAGCATTTTCCTGAATCTGACGGACGAAGCGAACGGGACGGAAGTGCAGCTCACCAACTTCGCGCTCTCGCTGCAGGCTTTCCGGATCCCTTTTCAGCCGGCCGGCATCCAGTCGCTCCGCATCACGGCGGATTCAACACTTTACGCCAATGGCGACGGCCTGGAGGTGACGGCCACCGGTATCGGCTACGGCACCGGTTCGGAATCCGTGGCGATCGCGAATTTGCTGCTGCGCCGGGGCGAGGGTACCACCATTCAGGCGGAGAACATCCTGCTGGCCGGCCTGAACGCCGAGGACCTGGAAGAGGTGATATCGATCGACAGCCTGTCCATCGGCCATTTGGGCGGCGCAGCGCAGGTAAAAAGCCAATCGGATACGTCATCCGGTTCCACAAGGTCCACCCAAACCACGCCGTTGCGAATCAAGCAAATCACTTTGCCGAGTATAGACCTGGCGATAAGCAGTGACTTTGGAAATACGGAATACGCCGGCAGCCTCACTGCAAGAGAAACACACTACGGCGACAGCCTATCCATCGGTACGCTCGAGGTTAACACCGATAGCGCCTCCTTCGATAACCTGAAGGGCTTGGCTGTCGGGCTGCAACGTATGGACCTGGAACAGCGCGACCTGCGCATCCCCCTCTCGGCCGGGGCCATGGGACGAACCGTCCTGGACCTGCCTCAATTCAGCGTCAAGCTCGACGGCCAAACCATCCGCGGCGAGCAACTGAAGTACCGGAGCGAAGCCGGGGAAGCCACGGTCGCCAACCTGAATTTGCGTGGCGATAAGGTCAACGGCCGTACCGACCAACTGCGCGTCACCGGCATCGACCGATCCGCCCTGATCGACGGGCGCCCCGCTCCGTTACGTACCGTATCCCTGGAGGGGGCCGCGGTGAAAATTGCTACCAGCGACGGTGGGCACTACGAGCTATCGGTACCGGAGGTGAATCTGGAGGAAGTAGCGGTACGAAAACCCATCTCCGCCGGGCGGGCCCGCGTAGAGAACGCTACCTTCGAACGCTATGGGTCCGACGGCCGCAAGGATATGCGGGGGGAGGGCATCTACGTCGACCAGCGGTCGATCCCGCTGCCCTTCGACGCTGATAAGTTGGGAGAAGGAAACGTGCGGCTGCGTCAATTGCGAATGATCGGAAAGCCCAGTTTACCAGTTGACTATTTATTCGATCGGGTCGTCTACGATAGTCGGGCGCAATCGGTGAACATGGATAGTCTCCGGCGCCGTACCCAGGTAGAGCCGGAAGAATTATTCGAGCGCGAACTGGCGAAAAGCTGGATGGACTTCTCCTTCGATAGCGTCCGCCTGAAGGGGGTTCGCCGCAATCCCCTTCTGAAAGGCGAGCTGATCTACCTGGACTCTTTGCGGGCCGCCGACTTCCGCCTCATGGTAGTGGAGGATTTATCCCTCAACCTGGACCGCGACAAACGCCCCATGCCCATACAGGCCCTGCGCGGCCTCGGCATGCGCATCGTGATGAACGGGGCGCGCTTTCGGTCGACCAACATTGCCTACGGCGTCGTGGACTCCATTATGGAGCCGAAGACCATTCACTTCACCGAGGGAACGGTGACCATCGACAAACTGGATACGGAAGTGAGTCAGGAGGATTCCGTCCTGGCGAAGATCGACGCCACTTTCGAGGAAACGACGCCCCTCCACGCCGAATTCCGGCTGTCGCGGCGGGAGGGGGGGCGGGGCTATTCCGCCCGGGGGAAAATGGGAGAGTACGACCTCTCGCGGGTGAATCCGCTGATGCGGGTGGCGGCCGGCGCGGTCATTGAGGAGGGGGTCATTGAAGAGCTCTCCTACGATTCCCGTATGGAACACGACACCATCCGCGGCACCCTCACCCTACTCTACCGAAACCTGGACCTCAAGATGGTCGACGGCGGCCTGGCCTGGCTCAAGAACCTGCTGTCCGGGGTGGTCGTCAAGAATAGCAACAGCCGGGGAGAGGACTTTCGCCAGGGGCAGATATTCCACGCCCACATCCCCGAGAAAAGCTTCTTCAACAGCTACTGGAAAGGCTTGGTAAGCGGCATGAAATCAACGGCCCTGTCCGACATAGCCCTTCCCGACGAGCTGGAGGGGAACGACGACTGACGGGCTAAGAAGGGTCGGCGATGGCTTCTTCCTGGGCCGTCCGAATGACCTTGTCCCGTTTCAGTTTCTTCGTATTCACCTCTCCGTTCCGGCTCAGCAAAATGGCGATCGGCCGCGTCTGGTCGAACTGGGCGCAGATGATGATGATGGCCACCGTGATTGGCACGCTGAGCAGCATCCCGACGATTCCCCACAGCATCGACCACAGAATCAGCGTCAGCACGACTACGAGCGGGCTGATATTCAGGGTGCTACCCATCAGGCGTGGCTCGATGATGTTGCCGACAAGAATTTGCACCCCCGTCACGCCGAGCACGACCACCAGAAAAGGGGTCAGGTTATCGTACTGAACCAGCGCCAGGAGGGCCGGCAGTGCCGTCGCGGTGATGGACCCGATGGTCGGGATGAAATTGAACAGGAAGATCAGGAAGGCCCAGAAAAGGGCGTAGTCCAGCCCGATAATCGTAAAGATGACAAAGCTGAGCACGGCCGTGGCGATGCTCGTCACCGTCTTCACGCCCAGGTAGGTACGCATGGCGGAGTTGATCTCGGCCAGGGTGCGGGTAAATCGGGTGCTGCGGCGCATGTCCAGGCCAAGGGCTTCGAGCTTCTTCGGGAAGGTCTGTTGCTCGACAAGGAAGAAGAGCACGTATAGGAGTACCAAAGCTACACCCTTGGCCGCGCTGGTCACCCCCGCCAGTACGAGGGCGAAATTGCCCAGGACCTGCTGCCCGAGTTCCAGGTCGGATACCGAGGGCGGTTCGCGGTCGATGCCGATGCGCTCGTAGGCGTGGGCGATCTGATTCTCGATCTTGGGCAGGTAGACGCCGCTTTCCAGGATGAAGCCGTTGACGGTATTGACGATCATATCGGAGATGGCGTAGAGCGTCAGACCGATAAAGATCAGCGACATGCCGAGGGTCACCGCGTTAGGTAGCCGCGTACCCAAGAAGGGCAGGTGGCGGAACTGGTTGTTTAATGCATTGACCAAATACCACAGGACCAGGGCCACGAAGATGGGCACCAGGTAGCTTTTCCCCACCACGATGAGGGTAAGAATCAGACCGATGGTGAGTAACCAGGCGGCAACGCGAAAGATGGACATGCGGGCTAGCGGCTATTAGTGCTTGGTTAACGATACAAACGACCCTTATGTGTTGTTAAACCTCCACCCGTATTGACTAGTTAAACTAGACAGTCTGCGACAATTCGCTATTTTCGCCGGCCCGCCCGGATTAGGGCACATCAATTTAAACCTGAGAACATCGAATGACCGGATCTAAAATAACCATAACCGACGGCACCCTAAACGTACCCAACGACCCCATCCTGCCCTTCATCGAGGGCGACGGCATCGGTCCCGATATCTGGGCAGCGGCCAGCCGCGTGCTGGAGGCCGCCGTGGAAAAAGCATACAACGGCGAAAAGAAAATCGTCTGGAAAGAAATCCTGGCCGGGCAAAAGGCCATGGACCAGACCGGCGAATGGCTGCCCCAGGCAACCCTCGACGCCATCGAAGAATACCTCGTATCCATTAAGGGTCCCCTGACGACCCCCGTTGGTGGTGGCATCCGCTCGCTGAACGTAGCGCTGCGGCAGAAACTCGACCTCTACGCCTGTGTCCGCCCCGTGCAGTACTTCACCGGCGTGCCCAGTCCGGTCAAGAACCCCCAGGACGTCGACATGATCATCTTCCGGGAAAATACCGAGGATATCTACGCCGGCATCGAATTCGCCGAGGGAACCGACGAGAACAAGAAGTTCCTGACTTGGCTGAAGGACACCTACCCCGAGAAGTACGCCAAAGTCCGCTTCCCCGATACGGCCGGCATCGGCATCAAGCCCGTCAGCCAGGAAGGTACCCGTCGCCTCGTCAAGGCCGCGATCAAGTACGCCATCGACAACGATAAGGACAGCGTAACCCTCGTCCACAAGGGCAACATCATGAAGTTCACGGAGGGCAGCTTCCGCGACTGGGGCTACGAAACGGCCGCCAAAGACTTCGGTGCCACCCCGCTCGACGGCGGCCCCTGGCACGTCCTCAAGACCGACGCTGGAAAGGAGATCATCATCAAGGATGTCATTGCCGACGCCATGCTCCAGCAGATCATCCTGCGCCCGAAGGAGTACAGCATCATCGCCACCCTCAACCTGAACGGTGACTACATCTCCGACGCGCTCGCCGCCCAGGTAGGCGGTATCGGTATCGCACCGGGTGCCAACATTAACTACACCACGGGCATTTCCATCTTCGAAGCTACCCACGGTACCGCTCCGAAGTATGCCGGTCAGGACAAGGTCAACCCCAGCTCGGTCATCCTCTCCGGGGAGATGATGTTCCGTTACATGGGCTGGCCGGAAGCCGCCGACCTCGTCATCAAAGGCATCGAGGGCGCCATCTCCAAGAAACGCGTCACCTACGATTTCGAACGTCAGATGGACGGAGCCACCCTACTCAAGTGCAGCGAGTTCGGAGACGAGATCATCGCGAATATGTAAAAAGCGAATCTGAGCTGATTTTAGATTCACGGGAGAGGTCGTTGCCTATGGGTAGCGGCCTCTTTTTTTGCTGGGTGCTGGGTGCTGGGTGCTGGTTGCTGGTTGCTGGTTGCTGGTTGCTGGGTGATACAATTAGTTTAAAGACTATTTTTATAAACTATTTTGTTTTATATTTAAACCACCACTTAGTATGAGACATGCAACAATCCTACAGAGCCCTTGAGGTCTATCGTGCTTCGTTTGAGTTATTCCTTAAAACGCATCGTTTCTCTATGCGGCTTCCCAGCTACGAAAAGTTTGAGCTCGGGAGTCAGATTCGAAGATCTGCGGATTCCGTGAATTCTAATATTGTAGAAGGGTACGGGCGCCGACGTTACAAACGAGAATTTATTCGTTTCCTGACTTTCAGCCTGGCGAGTAACGACGAATTGACCAATCATCTAAAGAAGGTAGGCCAGCTTTACCCGAACCTGAAAGCGGAGGCAAGCGAATTGCAGGAAGCTTACGAGCGTGTAGGCAAGCAACTAAATAATTTCATTCGGTACGTAGCGCAAAATTGGAAGACCCCCGCCAGTAACCAGTAACCAGTAACCAGCAACCAGTAACTCCCCAAACCAGCAACCAGCAACCAGCACCCAGCAACCGCCCACCCAGCAACCTACCCCACCGCCCGCTTCACCAGCTCCCGCACCGTCAGCGACATGAGTAATTGTTCCTCCTTATCGTTCAAATCGTCGGGAATAAATTCGAAGGCCCGTTGGCTCAGCGGATCGTCCGCTTTGGCGGGCAGATTGGTCAAGGCGCCCACTTCGCGGCTGCCTACACTGACCGGCAGGTAGTTCTCGCGCGGCGTGGTTTCGATGCGGGCCAGTTCCTTACCAGTGCGCTGCCCCAGCAGGACGTTATTATCGATGCGCCCCACGGGTTGGTCGTCGATTTCCAGGCTCGTTTTGCCGTTTTCGGTCCAGTAAACGTAATCGTGCTCGGCCGTGCGGGCGTAGAGCAACTCGTTGACCTTTTTGCCCAAATAGCGCCGGTAGGTATAGCTCACCACCGGTTCGTGAAATATCGTGGTGAATGTTCCCTTGGCAGTGGTGCCGGTGCCCTTTTTCACGACCTGCTTGTCCTGGGTCAGGCTGAACAGATCCAGTTCCTCCTTGCTCATCTTCACCAAGTCCGAACTCCAGGTATCCATATCCGCCTTCAATTCACGGACCACGCGTTCCCGCTGCTTCTTGGAAGGCATGCGGTTGCGGCTCCACTGGTTGAACATGTAGACCATCATGGCCACGAGCAGGATGGAAATAATTAGCAGGACGATCATACGTAGAAAACAGCTTCTTAGGGCCCGTGGGTTGAGCGCTTGGTCGATTTATACGCCCCCTTCGTCTTTCCGGGCGGCGGAGCGCAGGTAAAGTGTCCTTCATGAACCCGGCCGGCTTTCCGGACCTTCTACCATTTCTAAGCCCCGACATTTAACCAACATGGATACCAAAACAACACAGGAGGGCAACGCTACCCTCATCTACCTTCAAGCCTGGGAATGGATCCCCAATAGTAAGCTGCCCGTTATCGTATACCCGGGCGCCTTCCCCAACGAAAAACCCGGCATCAAGGACCGCGTGGCTAAACGGCTGCAGACCAGCGGCTGGGGCAATACCTGGGTCGCCGGCATATACCCCTATCCCCACTACCACAGCAATACCCATGAGGTACTGGTCATTCTCAGCGGTCGGTGTACCGTACAGCTAGGCGGGCCGGAGGGCTATGACCTGGAAGCCACCGCCGGCGACGTAATCGTTCTGCCGGCCGGCACCGGGCACGCGTGCTACTCGAAATCCGATTACCGGGTCTTCGGTGCCTACCCCGGCGGAAGAAGCTGGGACCTCATCACCGGGGCGCCGGAGCACCGCGAACCCGATAATCTGCCGGTACCCGAACAGGACCCGATTGGTGAACGGGGGGTGATGCGGAAGGTATGGCAGGGCGTCGGGGCTGCTACTCGATAGCGGGCTCCGCCGGGTCGATGGTCGCCATCTCCGGGTAATCCGCCCGGTAGTGGACCGTCGGTTTACGATTTGTAGTATGGACTGCCAGGCCGCGGCATATTCCGTTTGCATCCAACTCAAAGGTCAGCCCTTCTCCGGTATCGTGTACCCAAAGGGAATCACCCCCGGATACGAAGACTGCCGCAGGCGACTCAAGTGCGTAGTGGGATGCGATGCTGTCGCGCCCACTACCCACCCCGAGCCCGAATGAGTCCCGGTAGCGGGTGAACGTGGTCCGGGCGACCTGTAGATCCTTCCGCATACTGTCCTGCGGCTCGAAAGTGAGGATCAGGATCAGGTCGGCCTCATTCCCGCCGTCTTTCAGCTCATATCTGGAAACCGTTGTACCGGCACCCGAGTCGCTAAAGACCGCTGGACCGAGCTTCTGACTGACCGTATCCATACGGTCCAGAATGCGTAGCGTGCCGAGCCGTTCACCCGCCACGATCGGGTAGCTCGGCTCCGGTGGGCTGAGTGAAGATTCCGAATCCCGAGTTACCGATGACTCGGTGGAAGGTCCGTCCGAACAGGCCATGCATAGCAGCAGCACCGCGTAGGCAAGTCGTGATAACCAGTAGCCCCTCATCATGCTCCTACGTGTTGCGTGCCAAATCGCTCCATCACCAGGGCGTGGTTGACCATGGCACCGGCCTTCCCCCCCGATCCCGTTGCGGCACTAACCATCCGCATATGCGTGATACAGTCACCGGCGGCGTAGATACCGGTTACGGTGGTCATGGAAAATTCATCGACCACCAAGGTTCCATTATCCGCCAGCTCACAGCCTATCCGTTCGGGCAGCGGACACTTCTGGGAAAGAAAGGGATGGAGGTAAAGGGCGGCAACTCCAATTTCGCTACCATCCAGCAGACGGACCGCCCGTAGCTGCCCATCCTGTTGCACAAGACATTCGATCGGCTGCTCGATGAGCTGTGCCCCGCAGTCGTGGACCTGCTCCTTCTTCACCACGGATGGACCGTTGGTAAACAGCGTCACCCCGTCGGTGAGATTTCGGATCAGCTGCAGCATATGGACCGTATGTTCCGTATTCATCAGGATACCCGTGGCCTGCCCGCGGAACTCGTAGCCGTGACAGTACGGACAGTGAATGACGGTTTTACCCCAGCATTCCGCCACCCCCGGAATGTCGGGTAGTTCGTCGTGCAAGCCCGTAGCAAACAAGATCTTTGCCGCCTGGTAAGATTCGCCGGAAACCGTGCTCACCGTAAAGTCACCATCACTTCCCTTTAGGCCGGTAGCCTTGTCGGACACGAAAGCAACCGTATCGTAAGCCAGCACCTGCTGCCGCGCGCGTTCGGTGACCGCTGCCGGATCGGCGCCGTCGTGCGTAATGAAGTTGTGGGTGGCCGGCGCGGGTTTGTTACACGGCTCGCCGCCATCGATGATCAGTACGCGCCGTAACGAACGGCCTAGACTCATTGCGGCCGACAGACCAGCGTAGCTACCGCCAATGATGATCACTTCGTAGGAATGCTCCATAGTAAATTTTTTTGGGAAACGCCACTATTGCAAATTAGTTGCATTAAAGGAATCACGAGGTTACCTTGGTGCGCAGCTCCGCTACAGCAGGCCGATCACCTCCGCCCGCTTGCGGCTGGCCACCGGCACTTCGTCGCCGTTCGTTAGACGTAGGTATCCCGAGTCCACCTTACGAAATTCAACAACGTGGCGGAGGTTGACCAGGTGCGACTGGTGTACCCGCACGAAGGCATGAGCGCTGAGGAGACGCTCGTAGTGTTTAAGGGTCTTGGTTACGAAAACGGTTTGCTGTCCCTCCAGTACGAAGCGGGTGTTGTTATCGTCTGACTCGCAGCGGATAATGTCTTGGATGGGGGTGACAATGATGTTGTCGGAGGTATGCAGGGATAAGCGATCGGGCAGGGTGTGTGGGTCCCGCAATGTATCCCGGAGTAGATCGAGCCGGTCGTGCGGGGCCGGCCCGAGCTGGGCCAACGCCCGGTCTACGGCGGCCCGGAGCTGCTCCCCCTCCACCGGCTTGAGCAAGTAGTCCACCGCGGCGAAGCGAAAGGCGCGGACGGCAAATTCGTCGGAGGCCGTCACGAAGATGAGTCGGGCGGTGAGCTCCGGAAGAATTTCCAGCAGGTCGAAACTGGTGCCGTCGCCAAGCATAATATCGAGGAAGAGCACATCAGGTTGGGAATGGCGGAGCAGCTTTGCCGCTTCCACTACCCCACCGGCGGTGCCAATCACGCGAATCTCCGGACAGTAGTCCTTCAGGTCGCGCTGCAGAGAAGCTAACGCAGGGGCCATATCTTCTACAATGACGGCGGTGTATTCTTTCTTACCACTCATAGCTGACAGGTATCTCTAAAGTGACGACCGTACCATGGGGCTCGCCGTCTTGTATGGTCATACTCCCCCCCATGGCGGAGATACGCTCCTGCGTAACGCCTACGGCGACCGATTGGTGACCGGGCTGCCGGTCGGCTTGCCGCTGCCCGGCTATAGCCCGACCCACGCCGTTATCCCGGATGGATATCCGGCACCTGCGGCCGACCAATTCGAAGGCAATGTGTAATTCCGCCGGTCGATCCAGTCCCGAAAATCCGTGCAGAATGGCATTCTCCGCGAACGGCTGGACGAGCATGGGCGGTAAACTGACCTCTTCGGAATTTACGGATCCGGGAATATCGATGGAGTAGGTAAAGGGATGCGGATGACAGAACTGCTCCATGCGCAGGTAATTTTCCAGGGTGGCGATCTCCTCCGCCAGCGTGATACGCTCCTGCCGGCTGTTGTGCAGGATACCCCGCATCAGTGTGGCAAAGCGGCTCAATTGGTCGCGGGCTTCCCGGCGATCGACGAGGCCGCGGATACCGTTCAGGGCATTAAAAATAAAGTGGGGATTCATTTGCAACTGCCGCGCCTGCTGTTCCAGTTTGAGCAGTTGATTCTGTTTCTCCCAGTCGCTTCGCACAACAGCCTGCCTGCGAAGCATCCGACGGTTATAGCCGTAAAAGGCTCCGGTCAGCAGCACACTGATCAAAGCCACTCCGGTGATGAGTAACCAGGGCTGCAATAGCAACGGAACCTCGATGGTGAAGCGATAGCTGGCGGGTCTTCCCCAGGTATTGCCCCCGTCGGTACTGGCTGATGCGGTAAATGTGTACCGCCCCCCGGGGAGGCCCGCGTAGCGAACGCTAGTTTCCGTGGTAGCGGGCGACCATTCCGGCTCCAGGGGGGAAAGCCGGTAGCGATAGCGTATTTTTTCCGGATGCGTGAGGTCCACCGCTCGGAAACGAAATCCGAGGTGGTTCTCCCGCGCCCGGAAGGTCACCCGGTTCGGGGCGATCGTATCGTAGAAAAGGGTCACGGCCTCGAGGCTCGTCACCGGCGGCGTTCGGTAATTGTCTTCGTCGTTGGTTAGTCGCACCAGACCGGATTCGGTGGCGAACCACACCCCTCCGCGGTCGTCGGCAAAGATGACGGTGGGTCCGTCACCCCTTACGGGAAAGCCCTCGGCCGCACCGTACTGGCGGGCGTACAGAGGCTGTCCGTTTTGATCGAGGTACAAGCGACTAACACCCTGGTCGGTTCCTACCCATACTTCACGCTGCTCCTCCCGGGCCAGCACGGCGGAGTACTGCTCGGCACCGGCGAGCAAGCGATCGTCGATACGGGCATACCGAAAGGGTTTGGCTCCCAGGTCGGTATAGAAGATGCCCCGGTCATCGGTCGTATACCACAACTGGGTGCCCCTCCGAAGGCTCATTTGCCGCACTGCGGGTAGGCCACTGACGAGTGTCCCAATCGTACGCGATTCGACCTGCCTCTCGCCGTCCGCCAACTGGATGATCAATCGGTGGCTGCTATCGCTGACCATATCGACGATAGAGGGTAGATCCTTTGTACCTAGTGCGTCCAGGCTCACCTGTGTAGTCGTATCACCGACCGTAACGTACGCCAGGTCACCGGCAATAGTCAGCACGGTCAGCCCTGAATGATTCAGCAGCAGCTTTCGAACCCAGTTGCTCGGTAATCCATCCCGCTGCCGTACCTGGAAAAGTGTATCCCGGCCGAGTGCGTATACGCCCCGCCCGGCGGTACCGACGTACAAAAAACTCGTATCGGCGACCAGGGAGGTGATGCGGAGGCCCTCCAGTTCGGCCCCCTGACCGGCGGGCTGCGGTGACCCGTCCACCATTCGGTACAGCCCCCTGCCTTCCGTGCCGATGTAGAGCGTACCGTCTTGCTGCGTGATTGTGCTAACACCGCCTCCCACCGAATACGTGACGAAACTGCTCGGCAACTGGCGGAGGAGCCCGCGGTCGCTGGTAGCCAACCAACGGTAGCCGTGCACGTCGTCGGTGAGGTCCAGGATCTCGGTGTCCGCGTAAGGGGTATCCCGCAAATAGCGCTGCCGGATATGGTCCATTTCGCCCTCGGATAGCCAAACATCGTCACGCACGTAGGCTGGTGGCAGGTCGACGTCCGAAAACTGCAGCCCATCAAACCGTACCCAACCGAGCGGGGTCCGCGCATACAGGTAGCCGAGCGAATCGGTGACTACGCGTTCCACCCGGGCATCGGGCAGACCGGCCGCGGTGGAATACTGGCGGTAGCCGTAATCCTGCGCGGCCAGTCCGACCGAAAGAAAAAATGCCAGCATACGGAGTATCATGCATCACGAAAGTAGCGCAGCCGTACCGTTTGGGCCCGGTCGACCGGCACCAGGATGCAAAACAAGCGGGAGGTGCCCCGGGCCCGGGCGGCGGGTATGCGGCTTCCATCAGCCAGCCGGTAGGTTGTTCGGTCGAACGTCCACCGGAAGTCCGCGTGGGTCAGGCCCATTCCGGCCAGTTCCCGCACCAGGGCTTCCTCTCCCTCCAACCACGCCGTGCGCTCGGCTTCCCGGCCGGGAAGGTAGACTTCCCCGCCCTCCGGGTGCACGCGTAGCCATTCGACGGGCACGTTAAACTGGTAGAGGTACGGCAGCAGGGCTTCGGAAAAGCGATCGCGGGCCAGGGCTGCCCCCCAGTCGACCGCCACGTGGGGGTATTTTCGCCCGAAGCGGACGGCCATCACCGCCGGTAGGGGGTAATCGCCCAGCGGGCGGGCCCGGAAGTAAGCGTCTGCGTAGTGCCGCTCCATACCGCGCGGCCCCTCGCGAAACAGGGTGAACTGCTCCGTCGCCTCCACTTCCGGGAACACCCCTTCGCCGCCGAATACACGGCTCATCTCCCGCAACAGGGAAGGGTCTTTACCCAGACCACAGCCGTGAAGAATGACGCGCGTCGATGAGGTGATACCCGTCAGAGGTTCGGGCGACCATTCCGACAGGCTTTGGGCGGTCGACCGGGCCTCCGCGGCGGTACGGCCGACGGCCAGCCCGGACCACGGATTACCGTGAACGACCAGGTGAATCTGCCCCCAGCCCGCGCGGGGTCGTCGGCTGTCGAGGTAGTAGCGTACCGCGGCCAGGCTTTCCAGACCGGTGACGATCCGCTCCTGCCCCCGTTCGCAGAAGTAGCGTTCCGCCCGGGCGAAGTAGGGGTTGTCCGACTGGTCGCGCCCGAGGATAAAGGTCACGTCGTTAGCCGCCGGCGCTACCGCTTTCTCCTGCATCGCCACTTGTGCGACCGATTGAACCTGCGGTTCCGGGCGCTGAGTCGCTAACGGCATCAGGGCATCGACCACTGTATCGAAATTCTCTACCGGATCAGGTTCCGATACCTCGGTCATGGCCGGAGGAGATTGCGTACACCCCGTAACCAGCCCCAATAGCAACACCAGGGGCGTAAGCGACCGCAACTTCCGAAAACCGACTACGAAGACCAGCAACACCACGAATACCGTAGCAAAACTCCACCAGGGAAGTCCGGATCCCGAAACGGGAAGACCGGACACGCCCGCCACACCCAGGGCGAATCCGACCGCATTGGCCGATACGCCGGCCGGTAGCGGCAGGGGTTGCTTGACCGTTTCGGGGTTGCCGCCGCCCGCGAGTACCGGTCGCTTATCCACGGCGACGAAGGAAGTATAACGAGTCAACAAATTGTGGGCGAGCCCCAGCTCGGTCACTTCCTCTACCCGTTGGTCGCTTTCCCGCAGGTGGTTGTAATCGTCCAGCCGCTGAATCCGGCTTCGGGCCCACAGGTAGGCCAGGGCCTTGTTACGCTCATCGGGTCGGCTATCGCGTACCCGCTGGGTGATAAGTAAATCGCCAGCGCCCGTCTTTCCGGTGAGAACCATTTCGCCCCTCGCTTTGCCGCGGTACTTTCCGAAGACCACCAGCGGTCGTTCACGACTTACATCGGGCAAGGACAGCGGCTCGAGGTCGTAGACATCAAAACCATCATAGGTGAGCCGGACGTCGGTAAGCAGTGGCTCGGAGATGTACCGGCGAAAACGTTCGGCTTCCGCCGGGGCGGCTCCTTCGTCCAATACGACCGCCGGCCGACCCCTTCCTACCCTGGCCATACCGTCGATGAGGTGGCGATTGACACTGCCGCCGATTCCGAAAGTGTAGACATTGGCCTTATCCAGGTTGCCGTCGATCAGGTCAAACACTTCGGGCTCGACGGAGATGTAGCCGTCGGTCACGATGACGAAGTTGCGGCTGATCGAGCCGGGGTCGGTCCGCGCAAAATTCGTCGGACGAATAACCGCCCGCCCGATTGCCTCCGGACCGGGCAGGGCATAGGCATGGTTAAGCGCGGCCAGCAATTCCGTACCCCCGCCGCCGTGGATGCCGCTTAGCCACTCCGTTGCGGTACGCAGATTAGCCGGCATAGCCGGTACCGAGGCCGGGCGCCACGTATCGGATGCCCCGGCGAAGAGCATGATGTTGAAGTGGTCGACGGGTCGCAGGTTACCGACCAGGTCGATCATCAGCCGCTTCGTGACCTCCAGCGGGAAGCCGGTCATCGAGCCGCTAACATCTACGATAAACACGAATTCCCGGGCCGGTATCTCGTCAGCGGCAACTTCGTCCACGGGAGGCTGGGCCATATAGAGGAAGTAATTTTCCTCTTTGCCCTCATACAGCAGTAAGCCCGTATAAATGCCGTCACCGCCCAGGCAGTATTCCAGCACGAAATCCCGGTTACCCGAAGTCGAGGGATTCTCCAGACGGAGGCTTACGTTTTCTTTTCCACTCCACTGCCGGGAAATGCCGTGGGTCGGGCTGCCCAAACCGGCGATCGGCATGCCGGCCGCCAGGTGGAGCCGGAGATCGAAGGGGGAGGCCTTTTCGCTTTTACGGTATGGCTGACCGGTATATTCCGAGGTCTTATCGTCTTCTCCCGTAAAGCGCGGACCCACCACCGTCGGATATACGAAGCGATAGGTACCCGCTTCCGGTACGAGGAGTTCGGTGTACCGCAACCTGACCCGCACGGAGTCACCCGGCAAGATGTTAGCCACGCTCATTTGAAAGACGTTGGGCCGGTGCTGCTCGAGCAGGCTACTTCGCTTGCCTTCGGTTTTCGCGCGCTCGTAGGTTTGCCTGGCCGCTTCCTTGCGCATCACCACTCCTTCGATCACCCGATCCCCGATTTGCATTTCCATGCCGTGCACCGCAGCCCCGGTGGACGCGGGAAAAACGTAGGTTGCTTCAATGGGTCGGTCACCAATATTGCTATACACCTGCTCCACGGTCACCTCGGCGATCACGCCCGCGATATCCACTTCCGCGGTAGTCGAACGGAGCGGAAAGGCCGCCGCATCTCCTTTCACGAGAAAGTACGGGCTCTCCGGCTGTGCAAGTATCCAGCCGGAACCGAGGCAGAGTAGTAAGAATATGAGAAAGTATTTCATTGCGTTGTTCTTTGTTGACAAGGCAATGTTCGGGGCGGAATGCAGGGCCCGGACCGGTGATCTAGAATTCGCGGGGATAACACGAGAATTCGCGGCCGTCCCGGTAGTGGATCACCGCTTCCCCTCGTAGAATTGTACTACTTCGGGATCGACCATCACGTCGCGCAGGCTAAGCGGTTGCCGTAGTACGATCCCCTCCAACGTCCGACAACGGCTGAGCGCAACGTAGGTCTGGCCGTGCTCGAAAGCCCCCGACCGCCCCAGGTCGATGATGATGCGATCGAAGGTTTTGCCCTGCGCCTTGTGGATGGTGACCGCCCAGGCCAGGCGGATCGGCAGTTGGCGGTAGGTGCCCAGGGTTTCGGTGGCGATCTTGCGCAGGTCCTCCCCGTCGGCGGTGTAGCGGATGATGTCCCACTCGTCAAACTCCACCTCTACCTCCACGGGCCTTCCTTCCTCCACGATCTCGATCGTCACGGATTTCGGTTTGCACGCCGTAATGGTACCGATGGTGCCGTTCACGAACCGACGGTCGGGGTCGTTGCGCAGCGTCATCACCTGGGCACCCACCTTCAGCCGCAGGATCTGCGGGACGGGAAAGAGGCGATCCGGAAAATTGCCCTTCACCTCGGCGGTATACAGGTGTTCGGGAGCTTCCAGCGCTTCCAGGGCTCCGCTGTTAATGCGGGTGACGGTCGCATTGCGGGCGGCCAGGGTCAGGTAGTTGCTTCCCTCCTCGGGGGCAAAGTCGGGAAGGCACCGCTGATTGAGGTCGGCCAGCTCGTCGTAGTCGACCGTCGCGTTGCGGATACTCTCCAGGAGGCGAAGAAAGTGGCGACTGTCCTGGCGGTACACCTGCCGCAGCTCCACCATTTCCAGGTCGATGTAGTCGAGGCAATCGGCGCTGAAGAAGTACGGACTGGCATACCGCAGCGAGAAAAACTCCCGTTCCGTTTCGCTGCTTACCACCGGCGGTAATTGAAACAGGTCACCGAAGAGAATCAATTGCACGCCACCGAAGGGCTTTTCACTACCCCGGTTGACGCGCAGGCCGAGATCGATGGCCTCCATCACGTCGGCGCGCACCATACTGATCTCATCGATGACCAGCGTTTCCAGGTTTTGAAAGACGCGGCGGTTGCGCCGATTCGGACGCACGTCCTTCGACTGCAGCAGGCGCGGGGGGAAATTGAAAAAGGAGTGGATCGTCTGTCCGCCCACGTTCAGGGCCGCGACGCCGGTGGGGGCCAGTACCACCACGTTCTTGCGGGTACTGCGCTTGAAGATCTGCAACAGGGTCGATTTGCCGGTACCCGCCCGCCCCGTGATGAAGAGGTGGGCTCCGGCCTCCATACGCTCGAGGGCGTAGTTGAAATCATCGGATAGTTGCAGGGCTTCGGGCATGCGGGCGAAGGTAGGAAGGCCCGGACATTAACCCCACCGTAACAGCTTTAGCTAATCATTCATTAAAGCCGTACGTCACCCATTGTACCGATCGTGACGGGGACTACATTCGATACGTATTACCCAACATCCATTAAGAAAAAGACATGAAACACTTCTTTACCCTCCTCCTACTCCTCGTCGCCACTTGCTTCGTATCCGCCCAGGTGGACGCCAAACTCAACGCCGGTTCGGCCATCACGGGCGGCATCAACCTCTCGGCCGAATTTCCGGTCGGGCAACAAATGGGTATCGCCATCGGTGCCGCCTATTCCAGTTTGGGCTTGCTCATCAACGAGGAAGATGACTACCGCTACCGGAATCTTCGCCTGATTCCGGAAGTCCGCTACTACTTCAACCCCCGGGAAGGCTTCGACCGCTTTTACGTCGGTGGCTACGGCAAACTAGGCCAGCTGACGGGCATCAACCGCGACACCGATGCCTCCGTCGATGCCACCCGCGCCGCTCTCGGCATCATGACCGGGCATAAGTGGGTATCGCCCTCCGGCTTCCTGTTCGACCTGAACTTCGGTGTCGGTCGGGCAGCTACCTTCGGAGGGAATGATAACGACGCGGAGTACGCCGCAGCCATCGGGGCGCTTACCGCCATTGATCTGCGTCTGGGCATCATCGTCGGCTGGCGCTTCGGCGGCGGCAAGGATTAGGCTTTCCCTGTAATCGATCTAAATAAACCGGGGCACCTTGACCCGCTTTACTTCCCGACCGACCTTAGGAATAAAGCGAGATCATGGTGCCCCGTTCCTTTTTCCGGCTGCTGTACATCGGCGTTACCGGTATCCTGTTCACACTGGCGGTCATTTGCCTGAATGCCCTGGACTCCGACCGCATGCCTTTGGCTAACACCACGTATGGGTATTGCGGCACACCGGACTCCCCTTTCGAAGCGGACAGCCTGGCCACCATAGGCTACGATTTGTGGCGGGAAAACGCCTGCGGCAGCTGTCACGATTCCTCCATGCGCCGCGACATGACCGCTCCGGCGCTAATGGGGGTGACGGAGCGCTGGGCGGACTACCCCCGTGAAGATCTGTACCATTGGGTACGCAGAAGCCAGCGCCTGGTAGACTCCGGCCACCCGCGCGCCAAGGAATTGTGGGCGGAGTGGGGACCTTCGGTCATGTCGAACTTCACCAATTTGACGGACGAGGACGTAGCAGCATTGCTGGCCTTCATTGAAGCGAGGGGGCGGGGCTAGCCGACGGGCAACGTACCTTTGCCTCATGCTCACTTCCCGTTTTCTGACTCAGCTGGCCGGCATTACCGGCCTAGCCGTCCTGGGGCTCGCGCTCAGTCACTGGTTGCTTCCGATTGGGTACGCCCTGCCCTTTTCCATCATCACGCTGGTTCTGTTCCTCGGGATATGCGTCGCTCTGTTTTTTTTAGGGCGGCGGAGCGCAGGTGCAGAGAATCGCATGTTATTCAGTAATGTTTTCCTTGCCGCCACCATTGCCAAAATGTTCCTCTGCGGTATGCTGGTGGTAGGATACGTGATCCTCGCCGAACCGACCAGCAAACTATTCATCGTCCCCTTCTTCTGGCTTTACCTGGTGTACACCGGGTTCGAGGTGTACTTCCTGATGAAGCTGAGCGCGATCGTGGCCTCCCCCCGCGAGACGGCCAAGCGTTAAAAGCGAGAAGGCTAATTTTAGGATTGGCACCTCCCCACCACGCTTTCGGGTGGAGAACCTCCGGTTCGACTTTTCTTCGGCCGCCTAGCTCAGGGCCCCTCGCGGCGCTCGGGTGCGTTCGGACCTGAGGTCCTCAACCCGTGCGTGTTTTGACCGGCAGGCTTACCAATCTGGGTGACCTCACTACGGAAGCCCAAATCAGTATACTGGCCGCCGCCATCGCGGGTGGAGAACTTCCGCTTCGACTTATAATCCAACATGCGACCTTTGGCCCCTCGCGGCGCTCGGGTGCGTTCGGACCTGAGGTCCTCAGCCCGAGTTCAACGTAGTCCGAAAGCCGGGATGGCTTACCTTCGCCCCATGCGTACCTTCCTACTCGTCCTGTTTTCCTGTTCCCTGCTGGGCTGTACCGACGCGGATTCGGCCGGAGATGCGGATTTATCAAATGCTTCTCCCGCTTCGACCGACACTTTACCTGCGCCCCGCCGCCCGCTAACCGATAGTCTGGCCGGCCTGCCGGTCTACACCTACCTCACCGGGAAATTCGATCCGCGGGAGAATGCGTCATTCGTCCGCGTGGCCGACGCGTACACGGATGGTGATCCCTACTTGCTACACGAAGATACTTACGCCGCTTTCCGGGATATGCACGTCGCAGCGCTGGAAGACGGGGTCCGCCTGCGGATCATCTCCGCCACCCGCAACTTCGACCGGCAGAAGCAGATCTGGGAAGCCAAATGGAACGGGCAGCGCCTGCTGGAGGGGACGGAAAAGGCGAATGACGTCTACCCCGACGCCGCCGACCGGGCCCTGGCCATCCTGCGCTACTCCAGCATGCCGGGCACCAGCCGCCACCACTGGGGGACGGACCTGGACCTGAATGCGCTGAACAACAGCTACTTCGACGAAGGCGAAGGGAAGAAGATCTACGATTGGCTGACCAACCACGCCGCCGATTACGGCTTTTGCCAGCCCTATACCCCCAAGGGCGACGACCGGCCCAACGGCTACGAGGAGGAGCGGTGGCACTGGAGTTACCTGCCCCTGGCTACCCAACTCACCGACTTTGCCGCCGAGCGGCTACAGGACGCCGACATCAGCGGCTTCGCGGGGGCGGAAGCGGCTCCCCGCATCGAGGTCGTCAAGAATTACGTTCTGGGGGTAAATCCGCGTTGCAAGGAATAGACCACCTGCCCCTGTAAACATCTCAAGGGCCAAGCGGCGTTTACACTTCCACACAACCGAGAACCTATGGACCTTTATGATATCAATCGCTACGCCCTGATCGTCACCCCGAGCGAGGCACTACTCCGCTGGGCGATTCGCGAGGACCCCAGCGCGGAAGAGGAGATTGACTTCGACGATACCAGTGATCTCACCACGGTCTATCTGCTTCCGGACTTCGGCGATATCGAAGAGGCCGAAGAATGGCTCGACAAAAATTACCGGCCCATCCTGGAGAATCTGCTATCGGAATGGGTAGAGGACGAGAGCAACTGGCCCAGCAACCTGGCCTTTAACCACTTCGAGAAATTCAGCGACTACACCATTACCAATATGGTGATCGATACGCAGGATGCCAGTTATGATGAAGAGTAGGTGTTAGTCTGTTAGTTCTTAATTCTTTTAGGGGGCATCCGCGTCTTGGTGGGCGGTGGTTCGCGCGTGCTGTTCCGCCAGGTCGCCTGCTGCTGCTTTATCGCTACTTTGGATGGGGAATGGAGGTCATTTTCCGGGGACCTGGGTTAAAGCGGTGAAAAAGATTAGGCGGGAAAGGAACAATTTGCCGCCTGAATCATACTACAACTGGCCGTTTTCATGATAAGATGGTCCCTTCGGCAAGGCTTGCTTGCCGGACATATTACACTTACCCAGCCTGAATGCTTTACCAACGCCCCCCCGATGCCATTGCCGATCTGGTTAACCTGAAACCGGATCCCCTGATGCTCTTCGGGCCGGATCGGGACTTCATCATCATCGCCGACCGGCCGATGTACCCCAGCGTGGAGGAACTGAAGGAAGAGAAGGTAAAACTGGCCGGCCGGCAGATCAACCCCCGCAATTTCACGCCCTACGGTAGCCGGGGCTTTTTCAGCCCCCGGATGCGGAAGGTGTCCACGGGCACCGATACGTTCTTCGAGGGCCTTCCCGAGGGAGCCATGTTCCGGTACTTCACCTGGTCGGCCGACGGATCGCGGATCGCCTTTTGCGAGGTGACGGACGAGGGCTTACAACTCTGGACGGCCGAACGCGATACCCTTCAGTGCGCGCGGGTAGGCGGCAACGATATCAACAACAGCCTCGGTGGCGTACCCTACGACTTCATCGGCAACGACCGTTTCCTGATCAAACGGCGTATAGCCGGCGTGGAGAAACCGGTTGATTCCGAAACGGTGACCGGCCCGAAGGTGCAGGAGTCCTCCGGCAAGGAGGGAGCCAACCGGACCTATACGAACCTGCTGCAGAGCGACTACGATATTCGGCTGTTTCGCTACTACGCCAACAGCCAGCTTTACCTGCATCGCCTCGATACGGGTAACGAGTCGCCCTGGGCCGAGCCGGGTATCATTGCGGGTCTGGGCGATAGCCCCAACGGAAAATGGTTCGTGATCACCTACGTGGTGGAGCCATTCAGTTTTAACGTTCCCTACGACAAGTTTGCGGACAAAGTGCTGCTGCGTGACCGCGAAGGAAACGAGGTGCGTGAACTGGCCCAACGGCCGATCGTGGAGCACCTGCCCCCGGCCTTCGGTTCGGTTATCACCCAACCACGTCGCTTCAGTTGGCGCAGCGACCACCCTGCTCAACTGTACTGGACCGAGGCACTTGACGGCGGGGACCCCCGGGTGGAGGCCCCCTACCGGGAGCAGTTTTACTACCTGGACGCCCCCTTCACCGGCGAGCCCCAAAAGAGTATCCGCCTTCCGATGCGCTTCGGCGCGCTACGCTGGGGACGGGGCGACCTGGCCATCGCCGTAGACTGGGAATGGAGCAGCCGGCGGCAGGTCACGCGGCGGTGGTATCCTGACGATCCGGAGCGGGAACCGGAGGTCCTTTTCGACCACAACTGGGAAGACAACTACAACGACCCGGGGAACGTCGTTTCGACATCCCTGCCTACCGATCACAGTGTTCTGCTGACACGTGACGAGGGGGAGACACTAATCCTCATCGGCAACGGTCACCGTCCGGAGGGCCCCCAGCCCTTCGTCGATGCATTTAACCTGCAGACCCACGAGCGAACCCGGCTGTGGGAATCGTCGCCCCCCTACTTCGAGCGGCCGCTATTCTTTCTCGATGAGGACCCGGACTACTTTCTGCTGGCCCGGGAGCAAGCCAACGAACGCCCGAATTTCTTTCTGCGTCACATTATAACGGGGGAAGAGA
The DNA here is from genome assembly GCF_003390935.1 of Lewinella sp. IMCC34191. Lineage (GTDB taxonomy): Bacteria > Bacteroidota > Bacteroidia > Chitinophagales > Saprospiraceae > Neolewinella. The sequence goes on from NZ_QNQZ01000003.1 coordinate 391,239, forward strand.
TCCGCATCACCGACTTCCCGCATCCCTATCCGCAACTACGCGACAGCCAGTACCAACTGGTGAGTTACCAACGGGCCGACGGTGTACACCTGAGTGGTGAACTACACACCCCGGAGGGCTTCAATCCGAAAACGGATGATCCCCTGCCGATCCTGATGTGGGCGTACCCACAGGAATATAAAGACGCCGATAAAGCCGGACAGGTTTTGACGAGCAGCCACCAGTTTCGTCGCATCAGCCCGCTCTCTCCCCTACCCTTCCTCGCAGCCGGCTACGCGGTCTTTGACGACTTTGCCATGCCCATCGTTGGCGAGGGCGATGAGGAGCCCAACGAAACCTTCATCGAACAGGTGCGCATGAACGCCCAAGCGGCGGTGCGTAAACTCGTACAAATGGGGGTGGCCGATCCGAACCGCATCTACGTGGGCGGACACAGCTACGGCGCATTCATGACGGCCCACCTATTGGCACATACTAATCTCTTTGCCGGGGGAATAGCCCGCAGCGGCGCTTTCAACCGAACGCTAACCCCCTTCGGTTTCCAGGCCGAGGAGCGCACCTTCTGGCAGGTACCGGACACCTACGTCCGCCTCAGCCCCTTCGTACACGCGGACAAGATCAACAGTCCCCTGCTGCTGATACACGGGGAGGAAGACAGCAACAGCGGCACGTATCCCGTACAGTCTAAACGCATGTTCACCGCCCTGGATAATCTGGGCAAGACCGCCCGACTGTGCCTGCTTCCCTACGAGGATCATGGCTACGCGGCCGAGGAAAGTATCCTGCACATGCTCTGGGAGATGTACCGGTGGATGGAAATGTACCGCAAAGAGGGAAAAACGGTGAAAAAGCGCAAGGCCATTTCGGTCGACTAACCGCCTACCGGGAAGATCTTTAGGCGGGCGGGGTTTACCTTGGGCGAAAGCCCGACACGGACACCGACCATGCGCATACTTACTTTGCTTTCCCTTACCGTCATGCTGTGGCATTGCCGCAGCACCCTCACCTATACCCACCCGGACGTTAGCAAGTGGGAAAAGGTTACCCTGGATTTTGCCGGCCCGGAGACCGCGGAAGATGCCGGGGAAAACCCTTTCGTCAATTATCGCCTGGACGTCACCTTCACCGAGGGGGATTACCAGATCACCGTACCGGGCTTTTACGCCGCTGACCAAAGCGCCGCCGACAACGGAGCCAGCGCGGGCAATCTCTGGCAGGTCCGCTTCCGACCCGACCGCGAAGGGGAATGGGAGTATACGGCCAGGCTCGTACGCGGTGACAGCATCTACCTGGCTGAGGATCCCACGGCCGGGAAGGTGGTCGAGCGGTACGACGGCGCTTTTTTAGTGGGGCCGGCCACAGCGGGCGAACGCGGTAAGCTGATGCGCGACCACCCCCGCTACCTCCGCTGGGCGGAATCGGGCGACTACTTTATCAAAACGGGGGTAGACAGTCCCGAGAACCTGCTGGGTTACCAGGATTTTGACGGCACCTACCGCCACAGTGAAACATTCCGAGAGGGGGAGAGCCGTACCGAAGGGCTGCATACCTTCATCCCCCACGAGCAAGACTCCCGCAGCGGAGATCCAACCTGGCAGAACGGAAAAGGTATCGGCCTGCTCGGGGGACTGAACTACCTCCGGGACGCCGGCGTGAACAGCATCTACTTTCTCACCCTGAATATCAACGGCGACGGTAAAGACGTCTGGCCCTATACCGATCACGAGGAGCGCTACCGCTTCGACGTAAGCAAACTGGCCCAGTGGGAACGGGTATTCGACCACGCGGACAGCCTGGGCATGATGCTCCACTTCGTGCTGAACGAAACCGAAAACGAAACGCTGCTGGACGGCGGTGATACCGGTCCGCAACGGCGGCTTTATTTCCGGGAACTGGTTGCCCGCTTCGGCCACCACCGCGCCATCACCTGGAACCTGGGAGAGGAGAACGGCCCCAACGACTGGTCGGATGCCTACCAGACGAACGATCAGCAACGGCAGGTCATCGAGTGGTTTGCCGACCACGATCCGTACCAGCACTACGTCGTGTTGCATACCCACCCCGGGGAAGAAGCCTTCACGGCCATCTATGAGCCCCTGCTCGGCAACGAGAACCTGGACGGGCTGTCCCTTCAACTGGGCGATCCCTATTCCGCGAATGAAGTGACCCGCCGCTGGATCGATCGCTCCGCCGCGGCCGGTGCACCGTGGATCATGACGCTCGACGAAGTTGGTCCCTGGTTTCGCGGGTTGGACCCCGACGATGCCGCCGACAACAATCAAGACAGCCTGCGGGCGCTCACACTCTGGGGTAACCTGATGGCCGGGGGAGCCGGTGTGGAATGGTACTTCGGCGCCAACAGCCCCCACAACGACCTCAACCTGGAAGACTGGCGCAGCCGCGACGCCGCGTACCGGTGGTCGGCGGTGGCGCGCCGGTTCTTCGAGGAATACCTACCCTTCCCGGAGATGACGGCCCACAACGAATTGACGGAAAGCGAAACGGACTGGTGCTTCGCTAAACCGGGGGAGGTTTATGCTGTCTACCTCCCCTTCGGGCACCCGGCGCAGCTGGATCTGTCCGGTACGGACCATGAGTTCGACGTCGCCTGGTACGATCCCCGAAAGGGAGGCGAGCTGATCGATGTGGGAGAGATGGTCACCGCCGAGGACATCCTGGTGGAGCTGGTACCACCGGGCGAGGGGGACTGGGTGGCCTTGCTGCGGCGTCGGGAGCGGTCGGAGGATTAGCGCTCGGACGGCTACCCGGCGAATCGTCGAAAATTAGCCTGCAGTTACCGCCAGCGGAGCCGCAACACCCCCAGCACGGCTTCCTTGATGATCGACTTATGCATCTTACTGTTGCCGGCGATGCGGTCGGTAAAGGTGATGGGAACCTCCACGATGTTGAAGCCCAATCTGCGGGCGGTGAACTTCATCTCTATCTGGAAGGCATAGCCGATGCACTGGATTTCGCTGAAGTTCATCGCTTCCAGCACCGGGCGGGAGTAGCACATGAAGCCCGCCGTAGGGTCCTTGACCGGCATTCCGGTAACGATACGGGTGTACAGACTGGCACCGTAGGATAGGACGATGCGGTCCATGGGCCAGTTTTCTACGGCGCCCCCCTTGGTGTAACGGCTGCCCACGGCTACATCCGCGTTCCCGTCGTGACAGGCGGCCCGCAGGCGAATGAGATCGGCCGGTGTGTGGCTGAAGTCGGCGTCCATCTCAAAGAAGTACCGGTACCCTTCGGGCCGGGCCAAGCCCCAGCGGAAGCCATCGAGGTAGGCGGTTCCCAGGCCAAGTTTACCCGATCGCTCCAGCAGGTGCAGGCGATCCGGAAAGCGGCGTTGCAGGCCACGGACCACATCGCCGGTCCCGTCGGGCGAGCCGTCATCGACGATCAGCAGGTGAAAAGGCTGCGACAGGCCGAATACGACTTCCACCATGCGGGATATGTTTTCTCGCTCGTTGTAGGTGGGAATGATAACCAGACTATCGCTCAAGGTAAGTTCAAATTGAGCGGCCAAAGATAGGACAGCGTACGCATAGGGCCGTGATATCGCACGCTGTAAGCTGACCGGCCAGCCGGCCCTCCCGTAGAAAGGCAGATTTACTCCCTACTATTCAATATTTCCGCCACGTGCATGACCCGCAGTGGCAGTCCGTCTCGGCGGATGAGGCCTTCCATATGCATGAGGCAGGACATATCGCCGCTGGTGATGATTTCGGCTTCGTGGCGCAGGTGATCCGCGATGCGGTCTTTTCCCATCTTGGTAGATAATTCCGGCTGGTTGACACTGAAGGTGCCACCGAATCCGCAGCACTCATCAACCCGGTCCAGTTGTACTAGCTCGACGCCATCGACCATACTCAGGAGGTAGCGGTAGTAACTGAAATCAGCCCCTACCCGCTCCGAACTGGCACCCAGACGCAAGCCGCGCAGGCCGTGGCAGCTATTGTGGATACCAACCCGCCCGCTGAACCGCGCATTCAGCTCCTTTACGCCCAGCACGTTCACCAGGAAATCCGCCAGCTCGAAGGTTCGTTCCCGGACCGAGGTCACGGCCGCTGACTCCTCCAGCACATCGTAATGGTGGTTGACGTGGTACACGCAGCTACCCGACGGGCATACGACGTAATCAAAGGAGGAAAAGGTTTCCACGAAGTGCTCGTAGATCGGCCGGGCTTCCTGCTCCATTCCGCTGTTCGCCAGGGGTTGGCCGCAGCAGGTTTGCTCGCGCGGATAGACGACCTTGCATCCCAGTCTCTGCAGCAACTGGAAGGTCGCTATGCCGGCTTGGGGATAGAACTGGTCGATGTAACAGGGAATAAAGAGGCCTACGGTCATGATTCGGGAATATCGGTCAAGGTAATAAAGCTACCCAGCGGGCGCATCCTGCCGTGTCCGCCCGTCCCCGATCAGACTTCCGCCCCGTATTCAAACTGCAGTTTCTCCAACCGCAGCAGGAGCGACTCCAGTGAATCCCGCACCTCATCGAGGTTAGCGCGCACTACCCGGGCGAAGGATGGATCGACGAATAAGTGATCGCCGATGTCGGATAGTTCTTCCGGACCGTTCTCCTCGATTGCGTTCAGTTGTTGCCGCACGTAGTCGGTCAGCTGCTGCGTCCGCCCGTCCCAAAATTCCCGAAGCAGGCGGTGGGGTTGCTTGCGGATGACCTCCCGCCGTTCGGTCAGCTGCGTTTTAAGCCGGAACACGGTATCCGTACCGTTGAAGTTGACCTCGAGGGTATGCTCGCGGGGACCCTTGCGGCCGCGGATCCGATTGACCAGGTTCAACTCCTCATCGTAAAAGTTGACGCTCGAATATTCCTCATCGCTCAGTCCCCGGAACTGATCGATGGTTACCAACACGCCCCGAAACTGGCTCAGGTCCTTTTCAAGTTCGTAGTAGCTCTCGTTGACCGGCAGCAGTTGCTCTTCCTCCCGCACGTGCTGAATGCGCGTTTCCTCCCGCACGTCTTCCTCGAATTCGCGCACCTCCGTCTTCAGGGCGGACAGATTTACCGCCACGCTGTATCCGTGCTTGCGAACGGCGTCGACAATCATCTCCCGGATCACCTCGCGCTGCTCCGGCGCGTTCCACAGGCAGTGCTCGAGCAGGAAGCAGTCCATCAGGTTCACCGCCGAACGGCCGTGGAGAAAAGCGGCGGCGCGCAGGAGACGAACGGATTTCTTCCAGCGGCGATCGTAGATGAGGATCGGGTGCGGGGCATTATTGGGCTGCTCGTTGTACGTTTCGATCTTGTAAAGCAGCAGTTGGAGGGTATTAAGTACCTCGGCCGGGACCTCCACCGCGTCGATCCGCTCCGACCACTCGGTCAGTTCGGCCTCCGAAAGCTTGGTGGTCTCCGGGATATTGTCGTCGTACACATCGCGGGTGTCGACCACCATCTTGATAAAATTTTGGTACTCGTTGATACGGCCGAGTTCCAGCCGCACGAGAAAACGATCCCAGATCGGGGCCAGATTCGCCTGCCGGGGCGGCAGCTCGTTACTGGCGGTGATGATGCCCCGAATGTTAACCTGGATATCGTGGTCACCGTTCCGGTATATCTTTTCATTGAGGATGGTCAGCAGCGCGTTCTGGATCGCGGGTCCCGCTTTCCAGATCTCATCGAGAAAAACAATGTTGGCGCCGGGGAGGTAGCGGTCGGTGAGGCGCTCGTATTTGTCCTCGTCGCGCAGCTTTTTAATGGAGATCGGCCCGAAAACCTCATCCGGCGTAGAAAACTTGGACATGAGGTACTCGAAACTGACGCCGTCGCGAAAGGCATACTTTAACCGCCGGGCAATCAGGCTCTTTCCCACGCCCGGGGGGCCGAGCAGGAAGATACTTTCCCCGGCGACGGCGGTGAGCAGGGCCAGGGCCATGGCCCGATCCCGTTCGTAGAGTCCGGCGGTGAGGGCGGTGAGCAGGTCCTCGGTACGCTGGCGTAATTGGCTTTCGGGGTTGGCGGTCATGGGGAGGTAACGAACCCGCCGGGGGATGGTTTGAAAAGCAAGAACGGCCCCCGGAGCGCGTGCTCTGGGGGCCGTTCACATCCCGAAGGACAGTAGCCTGCCGGGAAACGAGAATTACTTCTCGCCGTATTTCTCGAGGCGGTATTCTGCCTTTAGCTTCTCTTTCCGACGCTTCACGCTGGGCTTGGTGAACTCACGACGGTTGCGGAGTTCGCGGATCACGCGGGTATTGATAGATTTGCGCTTATAGCGCTTCAGGGCGCGGTCAATATTTTCGCCCTCACGTACATTAATTATTAGCATTCAGCGTCACTGTTTTTAGAATTGGAGCGCAAAGATACAAATTATTTCCGTACCGAGCAAGCGATTTCCAAGACTGTGCGCCCGGTTTCCGTGCGATATTGCAGTTTTTCGACGTCTAGTTTACGGAGTAAGGCCTTCGGGTCCGGCGTAGCCGCCTTCTTTTCCGTCGAGTCGTACGGCGTGGGTGTGCTCTCCGGAGCGGGACTTTCGGTCTTGCCGGCGGGGGCGGCCGACGATTTTGTTAGCATGGCGACCACTTCGTGCAGGCCGAGGTTGATCAGATCGTCGCTGACGGCGATGCGACCGTCGACCCGGCTGCCGGATAGATCTTCGAAGTTGGTGTCCATTAGGTGCTGAAGTACGGGATGCATGGGCTTATTCGGCTTTTAAATGAAGATTGAGAAGCAGGCGATTGGCTTCGCTTTTGATTTCCAGCGACTGGATGAGCGGTACCAGGCGTTGGTAGCCCAGGTGAGTCAGTAGTCCCGGAATATGGATACGCAGGTTCTTACTGCTTAATTCGATGCCCCGTGGTAGACGTCTCTCGATCTGCCCCTGCAGGACGCTGATCAGGGAGCGGTCGAAGAAACCGAGCCCCTCCTCAATGCGGAATTCGAGCCAGGGCTGATCGGGAAAACTGACCGGCATACCGGGGGCGAAGAGGATTTGCCGGGACACCGTTCCTACGATCGGCGCCTGGGCGGTGAGGTGTACCCGGAAGCGGTTGCGGTCGTTGGGGTCGATGAGGAGTTCCCGAACCGGTGTGTTGGCGGGGCGGGCGGCCAGCACCTCATTGAGCAATACACGGGTGAGCGGCAAGTGAATCTGCAGGTCGGTCCCGGCCAGCGCCGCGGCCGGCTGGCTGACCAGCGCGTTCAGGGTAGTAGAATCAGTGACGGGCATACGCTACGTAACCACGCCGGTGAGCGGTAGTTCGCTAATCTGAAAAGTGCACCCTTCGGGCGTAAGGACCCGGTCAGGCTTTCCCGCACCTCCGGACGTCGAATCCAGGCGGTACAGGAGCTGCTTTCTGCGGTGTAAGACTGGTTTCAACCGCGAATAGCGCCTGGTTGACAAGCCCTGAGAGGGTCTAATCTACACATCGGGTATAAGGCTCGACGGTTCGTGGTGGGCAGTCTATGCTTTTTCTGAACGGTTATCCTAGGCTCACGTTGCACTATACGAACAGTCCTCCCACCCATGAAGCCGATCTTTTACACCTTCCTTTTATTATTTATTTGCTCCGGTCTATACGCCCAGACGAATGGCAGTAATCCCGACCTCGCCCCGAATACCGGTGGTGTGGGCGGCAAACTGCTTGAGCAGGGGAGCGACCAACCGGTAGGCTTCGCGAACGTGGCCGTTTATAATATAGAAAACGGTGAAATGGTCGGGGGCACCACCAGCGATATCGACGGAAACTTTACGCTGAAAGATCTGCCCTACGGCGATTACCGCCTGGAAGTAAGTTTTATCGGCTACGAGGATGAAGAAATGATGCTCGAGTTGAATAATTCCGAGCGCTTCCTTGAGGTCGGCCAGATCAACCTGGCAACCGGGGGCGCTACCAACCTGGATGAAGTAGTCGTGACCGCCGAACGGGCCATTATGGAATTAGGGCTGGACCGAAAGTCCTTTAACGTAGAGAAAAGCGTAGCCGCCGTAGGGGGATCGGCCGCCGACCTGCTGCGCCAGATCCCCAGCATTACCGTCGACCTGGAAGGCAACGTCAGCCTGCGGGGCAGCGGCGGTGTCCGCTTCCTGATCAACGGTAAGCCCAGTGGCATCGTGGGCTCCGATCCGGCGACCTACTTGCAATCCCTGAGCGCTTCCAGCATCGAACGCGTGGAAGTCATCACGAACCCCGGTGCCGCCTACGACCCCGAGGGCACCGCCGGCATCATCAACATCATCCTCAAGCAGAAGGAAGAGGACGGCTTCAACGCCTCCGTCAATCTTAATGCCGGTACGAATAACAAATTCGACGGCAACCTCGACCTGAACTGGCGGGTCGGTAAGTTCAACTCCTTCGCCGGCGTGAGTGGCCGCTACGACGAGCGCTACTTTCAGGGTTTCCGCGACCAGGAGGGCACCCTCGGTGACTCGCTGTTCAGCCGCCGCTTCGAATTCGATGGCGACCGCGTGCGCAAGTCCACCATGATGAAACTAGGTACCGAATACTCTATCGGCCAGCGTGGGGTGATCGGCGTACAGGCCAATTACCAACTCGAGTGGGGCGACAACACCAACCTGCGGACCACCCAGTTCTTCAACAGCGAAAGCGATCTCGACCGGACGAGTGTACGGACCGAAACCGAGCCCAACGAGGAAAAGGATTACGAGCTACAACTCAACTACAGCCAGGGCTTCAAAAAGGAAGGCCGCCAGCTGAGCGGACAGCTACAGTACAGTAACAACGACGAAAACGAGATTGAGAATTACGACGAAATCATCGTCGACGCGCGGGACGTGCAGATCGGCACCGACCGGCAGCGCTCCCCTACCCTGGAAGGCCGCGACCGGGTACTCGCCCAACTTGACTACGAGCAGACCTTCGGCGAGTTCAAACTGACCACTGGCTGGCGCTCGACCTTCGAACGACTGGAAGAAGACGCCGAGTTTCAAACCTTCGGCGTAAGCGACTTTCAAAAGGTCGACAGCCTGAGTAACCTCTTCGCCTACGAAGAAGACGTCCACGCTATCTACGCGACCTTCGGTGGTAAGATCGACAAGATCACTTTCAACCTGGGTCTCCGGGCCGAGCAGGCCTATACGACCAGCAAACTGCTGGAGCCTAATCCGGAAACCTTCGAGAACGATTACTTCAAGGTTTACCCCAGTATCTACGCGGGTTATTCGTTCACGGAGCAGACCACCTTGCAGGCCAGCTACAGCCGCCGCATCGAGCGTCCCCGCGCCTGGGCCCTCAACCCCTTCGTCGACCGGGGCGACCCCTTCAACCTGCGTGCGGGTAACCCCTTCCTGCTTCCCGAGCTGATCAACAGTTTCGAACTCAACGTTCAGCAGCAATTCGGCGCCGGCACGATCACCGCGGGCGTTTACTACCGCCAGCTCAACGATATCATCAGCCGCATCACGCGTATCCAGGAGGGCGGTGTCAGCCTGAGCACCCGCGACAACCTCGACCGGGGACGCGACTACGGCATCGAAGTCATCAGCACCTACCGGCCTACCGAGAAGCTGGACCTGACCATCAGTGCCAACGGCTACCGCAGCGAGATCATCGGCAACAACCAGGACGAGAACATCGACCAGAACGGTTATCTCTTCAGCGGCAACATACAGGGCAGCTACGAACTTCCCTGGGGTATCCAGACGCAGTTCACTTACTTTTATCGCAGCCCCGGCGTCCGGCCACAGGGACGGATCGAAGCCATTCAGAGCCTCGACGTCGGCTTCCGTAAAGATATCCTCAACGACCGCGGTGCCCTCACCTTCCGCGTATCGGACGTCTTCAATCAGCGCCAGTATCGCTTCACCACCGAAACGGGCGGTATCACGACCGTCAGCGAGTTCCAGCGGGAAAGCCGGATTGCCTACCTCGGCTTCCAGTACAGCCTGAACAGCCTCGGTCGCGATAATCGTCGTGACGGTGGACCACGCGGTGGCGGTGACGGAGGTGGCGACGGCGACTTCTAACCCCGGGGCCGTATCTTATGGGTATTGAAGAGTTATCGCTGACGCATTCATTTCATACCCATGCCTATAAAAAGCCCAAGGATCATTTACGGCCTCTTTTCCCTTTTCGTTTTTTGTCAAGGCTGCGACCCCGCATCAACAGACAGATCAGGACCACCGCCCGCGCCGTCCACCGGGGTTCAGCCGGAGCGGCCGTATCGGGATACCCTATTCGCCTTTCAAACCACCCTTCCATCGGGATGGGAGGCGGTTACCACGACTGATCCAAACCTACCCAGGACCATCAACCTGATGCCCGTCGATCGGCAGACTTCCGATCGGGCAACCCCCTCCTTGGAGTCGGGCCAGGAAATGGCGTATGTGGTGGCTATACCCGATGGCTTAGGCACGGAAATACCCGTTGGAAGCAACGAGGCCTGGCAGTCCGTAGCGGAGCGGCAATCCTACCTTGGATTTGCGGTGGATGAAGCCCGCTCCCAGGCATTCCTACTCGAAAACGACGAGGTGTGGGGCTATCTGCTTTACCCGGCCACGCCCCCCCGGGGCTGGTCGAATAATGGATTCGTTTTCGTTCAGTACGCCGTAGACGACGGGGAAGTGCGCTGCTACGACGCCAACGGCCAGCCAAAAGCACGGAATGACTGCGACACCATGGGGCATGACACGCTGGTGCGCAGGGGCACGGTTTCCGAATCCTCACGGTCAGCCATTGACCTCATCCTCAACAACTGGGAATTTATTGAAGGGTCCCGGCGGGCTACGGACGATCTCATCCGGGTTGACATCCCGGTGCCGTACATGAAAATATCCTCACCGCTCACCGTATCCGGCGAAGCCCGGGGTCCGTACTACTTCGAAGGGAGCTTCTCCGTCATCCTGGAGGACAGTGAGGGCCATACCCTGACACAGGCACCGGCCACCGCGCAATCGGACTGGATGACCAATGACTGGGTTCCCTTCGAGGCTACATTTCAATTCGAGGCACCGGAAGTGAAGAATGGCGTAGTGGTATTCGAACGGGCCAATCCATCCGGGCTGGAAGAAAACGCACGCCGCCTGGCGATTCCAGTACGCTTCTGACCAAGCCCCACCGGCTTTTTGGGTCCCGAATAGTTGCGCGAATTTATTGGCGGTGTACGCAGGTAAAAACCTTTTCCCGGAAGTCAGGCGGATCAATGCCATGCACCTTTATAAGACAGCGTTCCGGCGGCCAAACTCCCGACCCCGGGGAGGGCACCTACCGCACGATCAGGCGGCGGGCCGACACCGAACCATCGCTCCCCCGCACGACCACCACGTATAGCCCTCCGGGTAGACCCGTGAGCGCGATGTTCTGCCTTCCCCGTAATTCTTCTCGCTCCAGCACCACCGATCCCGAAAGATCGAAGAGTCGAAGTTGATACGTACGGATTGACAACTCCGGGTCAACGGTGAAGAAATTACCAGCCGGATTTGGAAATAGGTCGAAAATACGTGCCGCACCTCTCCCAAGATCATTCGTGGCGAGTACGATATCGCTGAAATCATAGGGTTGTCCGCATTCGATTTCATCGTTCGACAGATAACGGAGAAAGGTCCGGTCCGGATACATCCCGATCAGGAAGGTATCGACCATCTCCGGTACGTAAGTCGTGTAGAGCGGTTCCGGGCCTCCATCGATGAGAATGATCAGATTACCGCAATCGGCTTCGCGATCGGTGAAGTAGGCTCCGTCGGAGAAACGGGTGCTCGTAAGTCCGCACACCTCATCCTGCATAAACCGGACGCGGTATTCTAATCCCTGATCGGTACTGTCGACTAACGCCCGTGCCCCTGGTTGCACGCCCACCATAGCCCCGGGAAACGAAAACGTCCGGCGACAAACTACGTCGCGGACCAGCGTAGAATCCTCCGGGGGGGAAGAACCATCGGTTCGGACGCGGTAGGTCAGCCGATCACCTACCGTTTTAAAGTACCGCACATCTCCCACCGTGGAATCGATGGACAGCACGGTATGCGTTTCCTGGGTATATTCCTCGTAGAGGGTAGAATTATTGGGGCCAATCGTCCTGCGGGGCGCATGGGTTTCCGTGTCGTAGCGGTCGCCCACCCGTACCTGGCCGTAGGTACTGTCGGCGGGAAGCTGCCGTCCTAACTCACCCTGGCTCGTACCTGCCAGTGTCAGCGTCCGACCCGCGGGCGGGAGTTCGTAAAGGAAGCCACTCCTCACCACACCGTACGTGTGGCTGATGGCCAGCCGATGGAGGGTATCCCCCCGCTGAGTTAGAAGGACGATCCGTTTCACGGAGTCGGTTATTCCCAGTACGCTTTCCTGAACTATAGTGTCCACCACCCCCGTAAGTATGATCTCGCCCTCCTGCCGTGCCTTCCAGCGCGTCCCGACCGGGGCGCCGTGATAAATAACCATCGTGCCCTGCTCCAGAAAATCCATCACCGTACTATCGGCCTCCTGGCATATAGAGTAACCGAATGGGGAAGGCAAGCGACGGAGGCAGGGTTGTTTCCCCCCTTCCCCCAAGGCCATTGATGCGTACAGTTCCTGACACCCCGTTCCGTCTACCCGCACACCGTAGAATTGCGAGCGCTGAAACTGGTCGAAGGGAGTATACTCGTCATCCTCGTACAGATACTGAATCTCCGGCCGAAATAGCTGATAGTCGCTTTGCGCAGTGAGCTTGCAAAAAGAGATCAGGAAAAGTAGCAGGGGAATAATTCTGGTCACGTTCATCTTGACGGCACTATGGGGTGGTGAGGTACATGCTGTTTATAAAAGGCAGCATGATCAGGCTCAAGATAAGCCGGTTAGTAAAAAAGCATATTACCTGCGCTCCGCCGCCATCCCATTGGACCTTATGTTGTCTGCTGGTTCCGGGGAGCACGAATGCTACGGATACCGCTGCACTGACCGGAATCTTTCTCGGTCGAATGGCTTGAAGCACCTGCCATCTATACCCTCACTTTTTCGTATTCAATAATTTGAACGTTTCCCGGTTGGCGGTTTACTGTCGGTAAAAAAACCTATGCCCTGGCCCCTCTTACTCTATGCCGCCATGTTGGTAGCCTCAGCCCCCTCCCCTGCTCCCCGAGACTTTTTGCCGGATAGCTACGAGCAGCACCCGGGCGAATACTACGCCACGCAGGCCAGGGAATGGGCGGAGCACCTACGGGGTGACTGTGCGAATGAAGATGACTGGTTGCAGTACTTTCTGCACGCCCGCTTTGCCAACCGCAGGGCGGGGGCTGGCTATGACCTGGCGGCCATTACCGAGCGGGCGGGAGACGCCGTACACCTCGACGGTTTCGCCGTGAACTATATGCGCTACACGCAGGCCACCTTTCCCCAGGCTTATACTTTTTTAGAACGCGCCTACGCGGCCGAACCGGAGGAGGAGCTGCTCCAAAGCCCCATGCTCGGCTACGCCATGGTGCGCGGTGACACGCAACTGGCCCACAGGGTTAGTCAACGCATTGATTCCCAACATCCCTACCCCGCCGGTTTACGCGATTTCAACTATAATCTTTTGCTTAGCGTAGCCCCTAATGGAGTGCTCTTAACCTTCGGGGATGCAGATACCTATCCGGCGTGGGTTCTGCAGCAGGCCAACGGAGTACGGCAGGACGTGCTCGTAGTCAGTTATTCCCTGCTCCCGAATGCGGACTACCGCAGCACCCTTGCGGAGCGTCTCGGTCTACCGGAATTACGGACAGTAGCGGGTACCGAGGTGATTGACTTTCTCCGTAAAGGCGACCGCCCCATGCATTTGGCGGGTACGGCAGGCGACCTCCTCACCAACCTCGGCATCGCGCCGGAACAGTTGTTTACGGTCGGTCTCACCTTCCGAATCTCAGACCGGCCGATCGAGAACGTGGCCGAGACGGAGCGGCTGCTGCTTTCCTGGCGCCTCGACCAGCTGCGTACTCCACTGGCCAGCGATGCCCGGAGTCGGGCCGGTGGGCAGTTTGACGCGAACTATCTCGTTCCCTTGGTAGAAATTCAACGGTACCGGCAACAGCAGAACGTACCGGATGACGGTCTCGAAAACATGATCTACGGTTTGGCTGATCGCCTTGGTTTACGGGCGGAAGTCATGGGGCTGCTATCGCCCCCGGCGGCGGCGCCCGAACTGGCCAGCGCACAGCCCGGCCTGACAGCCGCAGCGATTCTGAAGGCATACGAGGCCGGTAATGTACCCCGGCGACCACGAGAGGTTTCCCGAAAGGACTTCATTCCCGACTTCGTGATGAAAACAACCGAGGTGTCGAACGCGGAATACCAGCTGTTCCTGGAAGATCTGCTCCGACAGCGAAAATTCGATTACCTGGACAGTGCGGCAATCGTCGTGGAAGAGAATTGGTTGGCCTATTTGCCCGACAGTCTAAAGGACCTTTCCCCCGCGGTCCTTTATCCTCGCGGCAGGCCGGAGTCGGGCGATCACCCCGTGGTCAACCTTACCCACCGGGCAGCTGAACTGTACGCGGCGTGGCTCACCCAGGTGTATAACCGGGATCCAAAGCGTCCGAGAGGCTTGGAGGTCCGCTTCCGGCTACCCACCGCCTCCGAATTCGAGCTGGCGGCGCGGGGAGGAAAACAGTATGCTCCGTATCCGTGGGGAGGGCCGTATTACCGCAACAGCAAAGGCTGTATATTAGGAAACCTCAACACCGCCCTGATCGACGATGAGCACACCTCAAGGGACTACCAGGGTCTTGCGCGACAGTCCGCTGAACCTGTTGGGGAGTGTAACGGCGATGGTTACTATCTCACGGCCCCGGTGGACAGCTACTACCCGAACAACTACGGGCTCTTTAATATGAGTGGAAATGCCGCGGAAATGACCGACGTCGACGGACAGACCATGGGCGGCAGCTGGCTAGACGGTCCGGAGGCGCTTAAAAACGGCACGATCACGCCCCGGGAACTACCTAGTCCCAGTACCGGATTTCGCCTGGTGATGGAATACGTCACCGAATGAGGCAGCCGCCTAGCGATCGCCAGTTGTTGATTGCCGCCGCCGCGGGCGACGAGGCAGCCTTCACTGCCCTGTACCAGCGGTATGCGTTACCCTTGCGGGAATACTTTGCTCGGGCTCTGCCATCGGATCTCGAAACCGACGATTTGGTTCAGCAAGTATTCATTCAGCTGCTCGGAAGCAAAGCCTTCCGACAACCACAGGAGGGTCCCGATCAACTGAATGCCCTGCTCTTCACCATCGCCAAGAATTTGCTGCGCAATCAGGCCCGGAAAGAGCGCCGTCGTGGAGAACGGGAAACAGTTTACCTCCGCCTTACCGCTACCGCGGAATTTTCACCGCCTCATCCCGGCATCGATGCCGCGCAGTTCGATGCTGCGATCCTGCAACTGCCCGACCACCAGCGGCAGTGCATCCTCCTGCGTTACCGGCACGGCCTGGACGTAGCCGGCATCGCGGAACTCATCAACTGCGCCCCCGGTACGGTCAAGAGCCGGTTGCACTACGGCCTCAAAAAACTAAGCAGTCTGCTTAACCACCCCACTTCATGACCTACCTCGACTACCTGCTTACCCATTCCTATGCGGACTTACCCCCCGGCGTCAAAGCGGAGATCAGTGGGGACGACTATCGGGAACGGCAAAGACTCGCCCGTCGGCTCCTGCCCCCCCCCGCCCTACCGCGTTCACTACGGGACGCTTACCGCCAGCGGACACAGCATTCCGCACCCGGAGAGCACCGACGCTGGTGGTGGGTTACGGCGGCCGGATGGTTATTGGTAGTAGTGTTAGGCGCCGGCTGGATAATGAATAGCGCCCCGAAGCAGCAGGCCTTCCAGCCTCCTTCCGTACAATGGCGGACGGATACGCTTACGCAAGTCGTGACGGACACCGTGATTCAGCTACGGATGCGAACCCACTACGCGATCGATACGGTGTACATACCCGCGAGTCCTCCGCCTCCCCGGCGCATCGTACTGGTACGTGATACGGTGTATCTTCCCCGAGCGCCAACCTACGCCAGACAGAGCGCTACCGTCAATCGGGAGGCGCTAAACCTATTGGTTACCAGCCGGGGTGACTGAGTGCCGTAAACATTTGCCCTAACCGCGCTTTATGCCACCATAAACTTAGCTTACCATATGAAGAAGATCGGAATCCTCTACGGCCGCGAACGCTCCTTTCCCCCCGCCCTCGTGCAACGCATCAACGACAAGAACGTAGACGGCATCACCGCCGAGCCGGTCAAAATCGATAAGGTAGGTCAGGGCCTCAATCCGGGCTACGCCGTCATCATCGACCGCATCAGCCAGGACGTCCCCTTCTACCGAGCCATGCTGAAAAACGCCGCCGCCACGGGTACCGCCGTCATTAACAACCCCTTCTGGTGGAGCGCTGACGAGAAATTCTTCAATAATGTACTAGCTGTCGGTCCGGCCGGCGTGCCCGTACCCAAAACCGTGCTCCTACCCAGCAACGACCATCCCGATGACACCTCCGACGAGAGCTTCATCAACATGGCTTACCCGCTGGACTGGCAAAGCATCTTCAACTACATCGGCTGGCCCGCCTTCATGAAGCCCCACGCCGGCGGTGGGTGGAAGAGCGTCTACAAACTCGACAATCCGGACCAGCTCTGGAAGGCACATAAAGAAACCGGCCAGCTCGTCATGATGCTGCAGGAGGCCATCGACTTCACCAGCTACTTCCGCTGCTACTGCATCGGCGGCAAGCACGTCAAGATCATGCACTACGAGCCCCGCAACGAGTTTCTCAACCGCTATAAGGTCCACCACGACGTCAGCGACGAGCTATTGGGCACCATTCACGACTACGTGATCAAGTTGAATAAGTGGCTCGGCTACGACTTCAATACCGTCGAATTCGCCGTCCGGGACGGTATACCCTACGCCATCGACTTTTGCAATCCCGCCCCCGACGCCGACAAATTCAGCGTAGGCGAGGAAAACTTCGAATGGGTCATCGAGACCTCCGCCAATTACGCCATCGAGCGCGCCCAGCAACAGCAACATGGCCGTGACAACCTCACCTGGGGCGAGTACATCCGCAAGGCGGTGAACGGCAGCTACGAATTTGGAAAGTAGACTCGCTGTCGCTCGTGGTAGAGGTTCGCTATCGCTCACTATAGAGACTCCCGTTGGTCGCTGCAGAGATTCGCTTCGCTCTCGGTAGAGGCTCGCTATCGCTCGCGGTAGACTGGCGCTTGCCCCCGGCCCCGTGCATTTTCTGCTACTCCAGTCATTCCATCTACCGCCGAAGGCATCTACCACCACCGCAGGGAGCATCTACCGCCGTCAGGCTTCTACCGCGACCGCAGGGAGCTCTAAGCCGCAGGCTCTACCGCGACCGCAGGGAGCATCTACCGCCGTCAGGCATCTACCGCGACCGCAGGGAGCTCTAAGCCGCAGGCTCTACCGCGACCGCAGGGAGCATCTACCGCCGTCAGGCATCTACCGCGACCGCAGGGAGCTCTAAGCCGCAGGCATCTACCGCGACCGCAGGGAGCATCTACCGCCGTCAGGCTTCTACCACGACCGCAGGGAGCTCTAAGCCGCAGGCATCTACCGCGACCGCAGGGAGTTCTAAGCCGCAGGCCTCTACCGCGACCGCAGGGAGCTCTAAAAACCGACCGCAGGAAACCTCTACCCAACCTTATCCACAAACAGCTTGTGATCCAGCGACAACCGTCCCGGACCGGCGATGAGGATGGCGGTAGCGACAACGGCGTAGTTCATCGGGTTGGCGATACGTCCCCAGGGGTCGCCGGCGGCGTAATGTACCAGTAGAGCAGCGACCAGCATCGTAATGATGTACGGAATCGTGGCCAGGCGAGTGAAAAGACCCAGCGCGATGAGTATACCGCCGATGAATTCCGCGCCCGCGGCCAGGATGAGACTGAGCGTAGGGCCTACGCCGATCGGGTCACCGAACTCGAAATTGCCGTTGATGACTTTCAGCATTTTGGGCCATCCGTGGGCGAAAGCCATTTCCAGGCCGAACCAAACGCGAAGAATGAAGAGGGCTATGTCGATATTTCCTTTTGTCATACGGAATAAGCGTTGTGTTTTAAGAAGATGGGTTCCGGGAAGCTCGAAAAGTTGGCATGAGATGCAAGTATTCTGTTTGGGAGACCGATCCTCACTTTTCGCCGTCACCCTAGAAAGTCGGCCGGGCCGGAAAGCATCACAGGATTTTGTTATTGGTTTTTGAAATCCTGCTGAATAGCCTTCCAGAGCGCGCCGGCGGCACGATTGTCACCGGCATCTTTCGTCTGCTCAATGTATTCCAGGCCATCGGCGAGAAGGTAAGTGACGCCGGCCAGGGAAACCGGAAAATAGTTGGCGACGTCAATATGCAGGCCGAGCCGATCGGTCGTATAGCCGAAAAGGATGACCTTGGTTACTTTCAACTCCCGGATGAGTCCGGTGAGGTCAAGATCGTCGCTTGCCGGCCACTCCAGGAGGTGCAGTTGCGTGCCGGGATCGCGGTACCCCGCGGCGGCAAGAATACGCCCCAGAAAGGCGCGCCGGGCCAATTCACCGTGGTACACTACCAGCAGGTCCAGCTGTCGTTCGGGGCTGAGTTGCTGTAGGGCTTGCCGGTATTCGGGCTGGCCAATAAGTCGGAACGGTAGCATGCGGTAAATATACGCGTCCGGTACGGGCCGCCGGGAGGGAGATCAAAAAACTAGATCGTACCTTCCCGCTTCCCTACCTTTACACCAAATATTGACCCCGATGACTACGGCCACCAGCAACATCCGCGTAGAGCGCGTCCAGCAATCCCGCCTCCAGGACGTCGACTTCAGCAACCTGCCCTTCGGCAAGATCTTCAGCGACCACATGTTCGTCAGCGACTACCGCGACGGGGAGTGGACGGACGATCGCATCATTCCCTTCGGGCACTTCACGATGCATCCGGCCAGCATGGTTTTGCACTACGGCCAGGCCATCTTCGAGGGTATGAAAGCCAGCGTGCACGAGGACGGAACCCCCATGCTCATGCGCCCCGAGGAGCACGCCAAGCGACTCAACGCCAGCGCCCGCCGCATGATGATGGCGGAGTTTCCGGAAGACCGCTTCGTGGAAGCCGTCAGCCAGTTGGTGGCCATGGACAAAGACTGGATCCCCCCGCAGGAAGGCAGCGCACTCTACCTGCGCCCGTATATGTACGCCACCGACGAATTCATCGGCGTCCGCCCCAGCGAGACTTACCGCTTCTGCATTTTCACCGCTCCCGTTGGCCCCTACTACGCTAAGCCGGTCCGCCTGGTCGTAGAAGAAAAATACGTGCGTGCCACCCCCGGCGGCACGGGAGAAGCAAAGGCGGCGGGCAACTACGCCGGTAGCCTCCGTGCGGTCCACGAGGCCAACGCCAAAGGCTTCGACCAGGTCCTCTGGATGGGCGTGGAGAACAAGCAGCAGATCCAGGAGGTCGGCACGATGAACGTCTTCTTCGTCATCGACGGCGAAGTAATTACGCCCGTCACCGACGGCGCCATCCTCAAGGGAATCACCCGGAAGATGTTCATCGACATTCTAAAGGGAAAAGGCATCCCCGTCAGCGAGCGCCTGATCACCATCGACGAGGTGGTCGACGCCTTCGAAGCGGGCAAACTGCAGGAGATCTTCGGTGCCGGCACCGCCGCCGTCGTCAGCCACGTATCCGAACTTCAGTATCGCGACAAGCTCATCACCGTGCCCCCCGTTGAGGAGCGCAAAATTGGGCCCATGCTCAAGCGCCACATCGATGGCCTCCGCGTCGGCAAGGTCGAGGATACCCACGGCTGGCTGGTTCGGGTGTAAAACGCGGTTTCCAACCGCGATGTAAGAAGCGGCATCCGGCCGCGCCGTTCGATGCGGTTTCCGACCGCGATGTAAAAAGCAGTTTCCAACTGCGCTTGCCCCTGGTGCAACCACCCCTGCTCTCCGTACTCCTCACGCTCACCCTGCCGCCCCCCGGCCACGCCCAGGACAACCCGCAACAAATCCATTCGCGGGTGGACGATATCGTAGCCAACGCCGGCGTCACCGCCCTTTCCACAGCCTAGATCGAAAACGTCCAGATCCAAAACAAGGTAGCCACCGGCCACGCCAACCCAGCAACCAGCAACCAGTAACCAGCAACCAGTAACCAGCAACCAAAACCACCGTCTTATCCGCCGCTTCCCTCAGTAAACCCGTACTAGCCCTGCTCTGGTGAAGGCTACGTCTGGCTGCAGCACCTGCTGGTAGCGGTCACAGAAATCGACTCCCCCACCCCGGAACCGATTACGGTGGGCTGGGCACCCCGTCTGGCGTGGCAGCGGACCACGCGGGGCTACCCGTACTGGCACTGGGGGCACAACATTGGCTTCCGTGCCTATTTCACCATCCTACCGGCGGAAAACCGGGGGCTGGTCTTTTTCACGAACGACGGGAACTGACTGGACATCGTACCCGCAATCACGGAGTACGCGGAACTTGGCGCCCAACCCGGTTGGCGCTGGGCGGGTTACGCGAAGGACTAGTACTTACAACTCCTCGCTTTCCATTTCTTCCCGCAAGCCTGCAGTCACCCGAACCTCCATATCACCGTTCTCCGCCCGCACGAGAAAGTAAGCTTCCAGATCCTGAAGCCCTTCGATCAGTGTCATGGCTTTATCCGGCCCCAGCACCATGCAGGCCGTCGCGTAGGCATCCGCCGTCGCGCAGTCTTCCGCCAGTACACTAGCACTCAACAGGGCGTTGCGCTCCACGTAGCCGGTCAGAGGATTGATGGTGTGGCTGTACGTCTCCCCGTCCACCTCGTAGTGGTTCAGGTAATTACCGCTGGTGGCCAGGGCGCGACCTTTCTCCAGCGGAAGGGTACCCGCGGCACTGACGGCTTCCACGTTCTCCTCCGGCAGCCGGATGGCCACCCGCCAGGGCCGACCGTTTTTGGTTCCCCCGGCCCGGAATTCACCGCCGATATCGACCAAGTGGTTGGGCCTACCCCGCTCGGTCAGCAGATCGGAGATCAGATCCACGCCGTAGCCCTTGGCGCTGGCGTTGAGGTCGAGCTGTACACCGGGGCGTTGCTTAACCAGCGAATCCCCGCTTACAGACACCAGCTCATAACCTACGTTCTGCCGAATGGCGTTTAGCTCCACGGTATCGATATTATTGCTGGTTCGCTTTTCGCCGGTCCCGAACCCCCAGTAATTGACTAAGGGTGCCACGGTTGGATCGTACGCGCCTCCGGTTCGCTCCACCACCTCCGCCGCCAGTTCCAGATTAGGCTGGAAGTGCTGCGTACCGGCCAGCGACACCCCCTTCTGACTATCGTTGAACTGGCTGATCGTACTTTCCTCCACCCACGGTGATAGTTCGAGGTTGTAGGCATCCAGCAGGCTGTCGACGCTTTCCTCCAAACCGTCGAGGCGTGCGCCCAGGTAGGTGATCCGGTAATAGCTCCCCATGGCCTCCCCGCTCAGCTGGTGGGCTGCCAGGTACTCGTCCGGGCTGGTGTTGTCACAGGCGCTGAGAATCAGGAACAGGGCGGCGAACGCGCAGAAAAATGCTTTCATGGAACGGGATACGGACTTTGGTATCCAACCCCCGAGTCGCCCGGCGGTTCGCCAGTCTATTTCAAGGGTCGGGCGCTGACCCCGGTGAAGGTCATGTCAACCGGGCGGATGGTGCCATCCTCATTGAAGTACATCCGGTCGATGCAGGTTACCCGGTGGTCACGGTCTTCGTTCGGAATGGGCCGGCGGTGGTAGATCATGTACCAATCGTCCGTTTCGGGTATCTGGATGGCGCTGTTGTGCCCGGCGCCCGTTGCAACGGTGGTGTCCGCTTCCAGAATCGTCCCCACGCGGTCGAACGGGCCGAGGGGTGAATCGGCCATGCCGTAAGCCACTTTATAGGTCGAATTGGTCCAGCCACCCTCGGACCACATCAGATAATAGGTGCCATTGCGGCGAAACAGGAAAGGGCCTTCTACATAATTCTCGGGCGTGATCTCGTGAAACAATTGCCCATCCTCCCAGGGAATAAAGCCGTTGAAGTCCTCGTTTAGCCGCCCGATATTGCAGTGCCCCCACCCGCCGTAGTAGATGTAGTGGGTGCCGTCCACGTCGCGGTACACGAACTGGTCGATGGGTTGGGCATCGTGGTAGAAGGAGTCGATCAGGGGACCGCCGATGTGATCGGTATACGGCCCACCCGGTGCATCGGCCACGGCCACCCCGATGCCGCCGTAATGATCGATGTCGTCGTCCGGATTCCAGCCCGGACGGCTGGGGCGTTGCACGTCATTACCGGCAAAGAAGATGTAATATTTGCCGTCCTTCTCGATGGCCGCAGGCGCCCACATCGCCTGCCGCACCCAGGGTACGATGGTGGTGTCGAGTACGCGCTCGTGTTTCGTCCAGTTCACCAGGTCGGTAGACGAAAAGGCGTCCAGGTGCAGCTGATCCCGATAGGCCGCCGAATAGGTAGGGAAGATCCAGTATTCGTCACCAAAAACTACCCCCTCCGGATCGGCGTACCAGCCCGGAAAGATCGGGTTACCGGAGGTGGCGTCCGCGGTGGTTTCTTCCCCTCCGCCTTCGGCGGACCGGCAACCGGCAAGTAGAATGGTACTAACACAGAGGAGGCCTAAAATTCGATACATTGAATAAGCTGCTAGTTCGTTAGCAAGATAGTGACGACAGCCATTCGTCCGCCGAGCGCAGGGCGTTCGTCCGCCGAGCGGTAGCTCGTCTGCCGAACGCCGGGGAAGAGCTTTCCTGACGACCCGCCGGCAGACCAGCTAGCGCTGGGCGGACGGCTGATGCTGGGCGGACGGCTACTCCTCGTTAAGCCGGCGGATCAGATCCGTCTCATCCTTGCGGTAAGGCGTCCCGTCCGGCCGGAAGATGTCGTGAAACCACTCGTTAGGTTCGCTCCCGTCCTCAATGGGGGTATTCCACGCGTAGATGGTATTGGACTTGCCGGCTACGAGCCCCCAATTGATGGCGCCGATGTTCTCCCGCTTCAAAATCGGCAGGATGTTCCAGAAGCGGCTGTTGTTCGTCCGGGCCATGTACTCGGTGCAGATCATCGGACGGCCGTGGGTTTTGAGCAGGTTGATGATGAGCTGGTGTTCCCGAGGCCCCTCGTACTGGTGATAGGTGAGGATATCGGAATGCTGGGCCTGAAACGTGTTAAGCTCCTGGAAGTCCCACCGCCACAGACCCACGGTCAGTGGCTGGCTCGGATTGACCTCCCGCGCCCAGGTAAATACGTTTTGCAACAGCGGCATGGACGTCGTCAGCTTATCACTGTTACCGGGTTCGTTGTACAGGTCCCACATCAGGATCCGCTCGTCATCCGAAAAGGTGGTCAGCAAGTCCTTGACGTACTTCTCCAGCTCGGGAAAATTCTCCTCCTCCCGGGAAGCGGGATCACCGGGGTCCTGTACCCAACCGGAATTGTGCGTTCCGGGGATGGGATCGGGTTGCTCCCCGATCTGTGGCGACGTGCCCCACACGTCCTCGAAGATCACGAACATGGTAAGGATTCCGTGCCGGTCGGCAATTTCCAGGTACTGGTCCAGACGGTCCTTGAACCCCTCCGGGTCGGCCTTGTACGCCAGGCTGTGCAGGTACACGCGCATCGTGTTGAATCCAATACCCTCGGCGTAGCCCAACTCCCGATCGATGGTCTCCGGGTCGAAGGTGGCCTCCTGCCACATTTCCAGCTGGTTGATGGCCGTGCTGGGGTTAAAATTGGCTCCCGTGAGCCAGTCGTGATCCGCGTACCATTCCGCCGCCCGTTCCGGCGACCATTTATTCGTTTCCAGTACCGAATCCTGGGCGTAGCCGCTAAGCCAGCCGCAGAAGAGGATGATCGTAAGAACGTGTCGTTTCATTTCTTTTTAGTTTTTGCCAATCGACTATTTGGACAGCGGATGCGGAATCTCCTCGGTTGAGGGCCCCTTAACGGTAAGCTTGCCCGTCGGGGAGATCACGATCTCGTCCATAAATACCACGCGCTCGTCCCCCGTAGGTTGGGTCCGTCCGTGGTAAACGGTGTATAGCTTGTCGCCCAGGGAAAGTACCATATTATGGCCGGTACCGGTCACGTCGCCTCCCCGATCGACGTTCATTTCCAGTACGGGGTTGTTGTCCGCCTTGGTGAAGGGTCCCAGCGGATTATCGCCGGTAGCGTAACCCACCGCATAGTTGGGACCGGCATAGTGGTTGGCGGAATACATGATGTAGTAGGTCCCGTCGTGCTTGAAGGTAAAGGATCCTTCGGTCCAGCGGCGATTGACTTCTCCCGTAGTGACCGACCGACTTTCCCACTCCGCGTTCTCATCGTCCATGCTGACGGGAGGACGCAGCAGCAGCACCGGTTCCCCGATGACGGAGGTGAAGTCCGGGCTCAACTCGATCCCGTATACCCAGCTTTCCTCGATCTCATCGAATAGCCCTTCAGCGCGCGCCCAGTCGGCTACCTCACTTTCCACCGGATGCTGGTAGCATGCGCGGGAGTAGTAGAGGTAATATTTCCCGTCGTCATCCTGAAATACGTTCGCATCGATGATGGGGTAACCGGGCTCGAAAAGTGGCTTGTTCTGGATGTCGGTAAAGGGCCCGGTGGGCGCATCGGCAACCGCGACGCCTATATGAAAATTCTCGGCCTCGTCGGTTGGATTATGCTTCCAGTTGGCACTGTAGAAGAGGTAATATTTCCCGTCGATCTTGTAGCATTCCGGGGCCCAGAAGGCGCTTTCGTTCCAGCTGTCCTCGGTGTTGCCGTGGTACACCTGCCCCCGGTCGGTCCAGTTGACCAGGTCCGTCGAAGCGTAAACGGCAAAGCCATCCTTCGCCCCCCCGCCGGTGCCGTATAGGTAGTAGGTTCCATCGCCGTCGTCAAGAAGGAAGGGGTCTCCAAACTCGACATCGAGCGGATTCTGGAAGGCCGGCAGTGCGGTGGTCGCCGTTTCTTCCCGGCTGGGTTGTTGGCTGCAGGCCGTCGTTGCCAGCAGGGCGGCCCCGAGAAGCAGATATAAGAATTGTTGCACGGCTACTTTAAGTTTTTATCAGGCTGTTGACTACGGAATCGGCGCGCTACTCGCCCGCCGGTACGGGGAGGGATTGCCCGAGGGCAACGGGATCACCGAGTACGGGCAGTCCCTCGGCCGACCAGGTGAAGGGCTGCATCCGCATACTCCGCTCGTCGCCGCATCCCTGTCCGGGTTCGGCGTTCGCGTGGTAGAGTATCCAGGACTCGCTGCCATCCGGCGACGTAAAAAAGGAATTGTGTCCCGGCCCGTATGCCCTCGCGGCCGCATTGGAAGTGAAGAGCGGATTCTGGTCGAGACGACTCCAGTTGGCTACGTCCATTGGATCCTCGCCAATGTTCAGTTGCATCGCGCCCAGGCTGTACCCATCCGTCCAGCACCCACCGGCGGAATAGAACATGAACAGGCTACCGTCATGGGTAATAAACTGCGGGCCCTCGACCACGCGTGGGTCGGTACCGTTCGTCTCCCAGGCCGCATCCGGTTCGAGCAGCCGCACGCGTTCGCCACTTACCTCGGTGGGGCTATCCATTTTGGCCAGATAGATGTCCTGCTGTACGTTCGTATTTCCATCCCAGCCCGACCAGGCAAAGTAGAGCTGCCCGTCAATGTCCACGGGGCTACCGTCAATCGCCCACTTATCATCCGGCAGTTCCAGTTCACCGCGGTCTTCCCAGTTGTCCGACAGCGGGTCATCGTTTTCGTTGGCCAGCACCCACATCCGGTGGTTGTCGTTGTTGCCGTCGCTGGCGGCGTAGTAGACGTACCAGGTCCCGTCGATGCGGTGAACTTCCGGTGCCCAGATCTGGCTGGAGTTCATCCCCGAGGACGGCGGGGACCACACGGTCCGCGTGCGCGCGGCGGCGGTCCGCAATCCCGACATCTTGTCGGTTTCGATCAGCGTGATGTTGCGACCGGTGGTATAGGTCACGTAATACGTATCGCCCTCCTGGAAGACCCAGGGATCGGGCCCCACTTGATATACCGGATTGACAAAAGTAGCCTCGGGCTCGGGTTCCGGCCCGGGCTGGGGCGTGTCGCTGTTTCCGGACGGGTCACAAGCCAAAAGTGTCGTAAGGAACAAGGCTAGCCACACAGGAAAACACTTGAAATAGAAGGAAGAGAACATAGCGGAAGTTAAGTTGGAAAGCGACTGCTTGCTTACCAGTTGGGATTTTGCACCAGGTTGGGGTTGATGTCGAGGTCGCGTTGGGGAATGGGAAGCAGGCCGTGTTTGTCCTGCTGAAAGTTAGCAAAGCCCCCGTCGCGGTCGGCTAATCCCGGGCCGAGGGCATTCCAGCGCTTGAGGTCGTTGAAGCGGTGCCCCTCACCGGTGAGTTCCGTCAGGCGCTCGTGCTTGATCTGCTCCAGGAATGCCGCCTGGTCCAGGCCGGGACGCACCTCCGACAGCGGGGCCAGTCCGGCGCGTTCGCGGACGCGGTCTACATAAGCGTAGGCTTCTTCGGTGCGCCCTATGGCATTCAGACTTTCAGCGTACAGCAGCAGCACGTCCGCGAAGCGGATGAAGCGGTAGTTATTCGGCGACCGAAAGCCCTCCTCGTTCTTGTAATCATCGTTCAGGAATTTGCGGAAGAAGACGCGGTCACTCTCCCCGTACCGCTCCGCCCAAGACGTACCGTAGATGATCGAGGCCTCGGGGCCGGCGGGGTCCGTGTAGTTGTAGAGGTAAGTAGCGGCTACCCGTGGGTCCCGTTCTCCGGCTACGGTAGAGTCCTGCTCGAACTCGCCGATCACCCAGCGGAGGGCCTCCCCGTCGGCGTAGCCAACCCCGGGAGGCGCGTAAAATTGCGCGATCGACGTGCCGTAGTTGTGGTTCGGGGTCTGCGTATCCTGATCGGTAAATTCAAGCGGGTTGTCGGCGTAGCCCCATTCCAGGACCGACTCGACGTTGTATTCCGTCTGCGCGCTGAAGTTATCCGCGTAATTTTCGGTCAGGTCGTACAGACCGGCCCCCTCCCCGGTGAAGAAGAAATCCAGGGCATCCACGGCATCCGCATAGCGACCGTTCTGCATGTACGCTTTGGCGAGCAAGGCCAGTGCGCCGCCGCGGGTAATCCGACCGAGATCGTCGGCCCCGTACTGCAGCGGCAGATTATCGGCGGCCATTTCGAGGTCGGCGATCACCTGTGCCCATACATCGTCTTCCGGGGAAGTCGGTGGCAGATCGTTGGGTGACGAGGGGGTGAGCTGCAGCGGCACGTTGCCCCACAGACTGGCGAGGTGGTAGTAATGCATGCCCCGGAAAAAGTGCGCTTCGCCCAGTACGCGGGCTTTCAGGTCCTCATCCATATCGATGTCGGGCACGTTAGCGAGCACCTGGTTGGCGCGGGAGATCCCGACGTAGTTATCGGCGTAGACATCCGTCATGGGACCGAAATTGGAGTTGGGCTGGATGAAGTTATTCATCGCGTTGGCCAACTCGGCCCACGGACTGGTGCTGGTACCGACGTCCGAACGCAGGTCGTACAGCATCGGCTGCCAGCGGGAAAATCCCGTACGGTGTAGCGTACTGTAGGCCGCGTTGATGCCCTGAACGGCATCGGTCCCGTCCTGCCAGAAACTGTCGTTGGTTATTTGGTTCGGATTGATGATGTCCAGTTCGTCCTGGCAGGAAGCGAGGGTCAGAACGGTACACAACAGATATAGTAAGCGATTCATGATGTTATATTTTTTGGCGGCGGAGCGCAGGTAGAAGCCTTTTCCTAGAAGTTGAGATCCAGGCCAAGTGATACGATCCGACTCGACGGCCAGTTGCCGTTGTCGACGCCGCGTTCCAGGATCCCGTTGCCCTGTACGTCGGGGTCCAATCCCGTATATCCGGTCAGGGTAAATAGATTCTGCCCGGTGAGGTAGACGCGCAGGTTGCTGATATTCAGGCGGTCCAGGGTGCCGGTCGGCAGGGTGTAGCCGATCTGCAGGTTCCGCAGGCGGAAGTAAGAGCCGTCCTCCAGCCAGCGGTCGGTATTGCCGCGGGCGTTGTCGACCAGTCCCTGATCGTTGGTCGCCACCCCGATGCGGGGGTCGTCGGTGTTCGGATCGTCTGCGGTCCAGGGATTGATGTCGGAGCGGAAGTTGGTATTCTGGTAGGAGTCCAGCGAGGAGCGGACGCCGTTGTAAAGCGTATTGCCGAAGATGCCGATCAACTGCGCCGAGACATCGAAGTTGCCGTAAGACAGTCCGAGCTGGCCACCGAGTTGCAGGCTGGGCCAGGGCGATTCTCCGGTGAACGAGCGGTCCTGGTCCGTGATCTGCCCGTCACCGTCCACGTCGACGTAGCGGATGTCGCCGGGCTGGGCAAAGGGCTGGATAAGGTTTCCTTCCAGCGCGTGCTCATTGATCTCGGCCTGGTTCTGGAAGATGCCGTCGGTCTTCAGCAGGTACCATTCGCCGAGCGGCTCGCCTACGCGGGAACGGGTCAGTCCCGTTTGGATGTAGTCGATGCCTTCCCCCCGGTTACCCACCGATTTAACGGTGTTGTTGATGGTGGTCAGGTTGAAGCCGATGTTGAACTGTACCCGGTCCAGCTGTTGGCGGTAGTTGGCTTCGAATTCGAGTCCGGTATTCTGGATGGAACCGGCGTTTACCGGTGGGCTGCCCCCCAGGTTACCGAGATAGGTAGCCACCGGAAGGTTGGTCACCAGGGCGTCCTCCGAGAGGATGTGGTAGTAATTCGCCGACAGCGTCAGGCGGTAATCGAGGATGGCAGCCTCCACCCCGTAGTTCTGCGACTTGCGATTTTCCCACCGAAGGTCCGGATTGACCAGGCCCGCCTGGGTGGCACCGACCTGGACGGTTCCGAGAATAGCCCGGGGGTTGTTGTTGATTGTTCCCCGCCAGTCCCAGGAGCCGAGCGTCACGATCCCCAGCGTACCGTAGGAAGCATTGAACTTCAGATCGTCGATCCAGGGGACCCGGAAGAAGTCCTCCTTGCTGATTCGCCAGCTGGCGGCTACCGACGGGAATAGCCCGGTCCGGTTATCCCGGCTGAAGCGGCTGTCCTGGTCGACCCGCCCGGTAAGGGTCAGGTAGTACTTCTGGGCATAATTGTAGTTAAAACGGCCGAGAAAGCCGATCGTCCGGTAATCGGTGGAGACACCACCCTCCGCCAGCGATTCCCCGGTAGCCGAGTTGATCTGCTCGAAAGGATCGCCGCCGCTCTCCACGATGTCGCTGCGGGAGGCAAAGGTGTAATTCCGCTGGGTCTGCTGGTCAGACGTTCCGATCACCGCGCTGATGTTGTGCTCGCCAAAGGCGCGGTCGAAGTTCAGCGTGTGCTCCATCAGCAGGCTGGAGAACTGCGACCGGTTGTCCTGGATGCTGCTCGGACGTACGGCCGCGTTAAACTGGGTGATACCGAAGCGGCGTAGTCCCTTGGCGAAGTCGTCGCTATTCTCGAGGCCTACGTTGAATTTATAGCGCAGTCCCTTCAGCAGTTCCACCTGCACGTAGGCGTTACCGATGAGTTTGAGGTAGTTTATTTTTTCCCGGAGCAGGTCAGTCACCGCTACCTGGTTCTTAGCGTAGCTGACGGCATCGACCGTACCGATCCCCCACCCTCCGGGGTTGGTGTCGGAGATGTACCGGTCGCCGCGCACGGGGATGACGGGCAACATCGTCACCATATCGTAGAAGGGGTTACCGGTGTCAAACCCGCCGAGGGGCTGCTGGATGTTGTTGTTGGTCAGCACGAGGTTTTCGCCCACGGTGATTCGGCCCAGATCCAGCGTGCTGTTCACCCGGAAAGCCGTACGGTTGAAGCCGCGACCGATGATGACGCCCTCGTTCCGGAAGTGGCTGCCGGATAAGAAGTACTTCAGGTTGTCGGAGCCGCCGGAGGCCGACAGGTTCGCGTCTAGCGTACTCCCCGTCCGGATGACCTCATCCTGCCAGTCGGTATCGATGCTCGGGTCGAAGTCGTCGCCCACCGAAGCCGGCACTTCCAATCCGGAATTCCGGTAGCTGGTCCGCTGCAATTCGGCGAAGCCCGCCGCGTCCATCACGTCCCACCGCTGGGGAATGGTTTGGATACCGGTCGTCACGCTCAGGGACGGCCGGATAGGTCCTTTGCGACCCGACTTGGTCGTAATGATGATCACCCCGTTGGCCGCGCGGGAACCGTAGATGGCCGCAGCGGAAGCATCCTTCAGGATCTGGACGCTCTCGATGTCGTTATTATTAAAAGTGACGTTCGCGTCGGCGATCATGCCGTCGATGACGTACAGCGGACTGGTATTCACGAAGCTCGCCGCGCCGCGGATTTCGATCACGGCCCCCGATCCCGGTGCCCCGCCGTTGCGTACGGTAATGCCCGACGCCAGGCCCTGTAGGGATTCAGCGAGGGAGTTTGATACCGTTTTATTGATCTGCTCGGAGGGCACCACCGCCGTAGCCCCGGTCAGGTCGGATCGCTTCACTTCCTGATAGCCGATCACGACGACCTCGCCCAGGTTGCTGATGTTTTCGCTCAGGTCAATGTCGAAGCTAGTCTGGCCGGCCACCGCGATCGTGCGGGGCGTATAACCGACGTAAGTCACCTGGAGACTATCGGTTGCCTGTACTTCCTCTAGCGTGAAGCCGCCGTCGATGTCGGTGACGGTACCCCGTGTCGTTCCTTTCACGGTAACGGTCGCGCCGATAAGCGGACCGTCGTCGTCGGAGACGGTACCGGATACCGTTAGAAGGTCCTGGGCATGGAGCAACCCGCCGCTGGAAAGCAGGCACGCCCATAAGCATACCTGGAGAAGATGTTTCATTCGCATGATCAATTGTATTAAAGAGTAGCAATCGAATCGTTCGCAATTATTTATTGCGACACAACGGAAAGCCGACTTTTATTCTGTGGGCCAATGTATTACATCCCCATACATTCCAATCCGACGCCCTGAATCAATTCTTCCACAATCCGTTGCGTCCACGCCGATAGCCGCCATTTTGCTGCGATCTGAATCAATTTGTGGAGAGGATGAAACGGATTGCTGTGTCCTTTCTACGGATAAAAGACTTTATACCTGCGCCCCGCCGCCCGCGCCTGTCGTATTTTAGATACATTAGCCTGAGCCGCTATCCTGAAGGGCAGAGGCGGGATTGATTATGCAATTACCGAAATACACATCGTGGTTTTACGGGAAGCGTCGCCTGCTCCTGCTGGTCGTGCTACTTTGGCTGGTGGGATATGGGGCAGACATGAGATCCCAGCCCTACTATTTCATTAATTACGAAGTCGCCGACGGCTTATCGCATAACACGATCCACTGCGCCGCGCAGGACAGCCTGGGCTTTATGTGGTTCGGCACGAAAAACGGACTGAACCGCTTTGACGGCTACGAATTCCGGTGGTACCAGGCCGATAGCACCACCTCGGGTACGCTCGGTAGTAACTTTATCGAATGCCTTGAATTCGCGAACGGGCGACTCTGGGTGGGTACGGACGACGGGCTTTTTAGCGGTGATGCGTACGGTACCCGCTTTACGTTGGTACCGGGCACGGAGGACATACCGATTCTGGACATCGCTCCCGCCCCGAACGGCGACATCTGGGTTATTGCCGACCAGATATTGCGACGCATAAACGCACGCACCGGGGAGGAAACCGGACGGTACGACAGCGGCGAATTCGGTCCGGCACTGCGGGTCGACGTCTCCGGCGCCGGCGCCGTTTATCTCGCGACGGACAGGCAACTGTTCCGTTATCTCCCGGAGGAAGACCGCTTCGAGCCGCTGGCGCTCTCCTTCCCTACCGAGACCGATTATCCCCTGCGGTTTTCGTCGATCTACGCGGCCTCCGAGACCAGCCTGGCCGTGGGTACGGTAAGTCACGGGGCTTTTTTGGTCGACCTGCCGGCAGGCACCGTCGTACCGCTCACGGGCGGGACGGAACGCCGGTACGTACGAGACTTTTTACTCCTTGGCAATGACCTCTGGATCGGAACCGAGGACGGCATATATATTTATAACCTCCTCACCGCGTCCAGCCAGCATCTGCGCAAGGACCCGGCGGAACCCTACGGGCTTACCGATAACGCCATCTATAGCCTGTATGCCGATCGCGAGGGCGGTGTCTGGATCGGTAGTTATTTCCGGGGCATCCATTACTACAGCCCGGCCCTGACCGGTTTTGAAAAATTCCTGCCGGTACCCGGAGAAAATTCGGTCAGCGGGATGGCGGTGCGGGAAATGCAACGGGACGGTAACGGGCAGCTTTGGATAGGCACCGAGGATGCCGGGCTGAACCGTTATGACCCGGAGACGGGTCAATTCACCCACTTTGCCCTGCAGGCGGGGGAGGGTACGGAAACCGTGACGAATATTCACGGGATACTGGTAGTCGGGGATGAAGTGTGGGTCGGGACCTTTCAGAATGGCCTATTCATCCTCGACGCCGAAACGGGCGCGGTCAAGCGTCACCGCATGGCGGGAGAGGCGAGCGGACTCCGAAGCAACTTCATTTTTTCCCTCTACCTGACGGATGACGGTACGGTGATTGCCCTCACGGCATCCGGTCTGCAACGTTACGACCCCGTGCTGGACAGCTTCGTGCTGCTCGAAGGCTTTCCGCCCGACTACTTCTACACCTCCTTTTTGGAGGACAGCCGCGGTGAACGGTGGGCGGGTACGTACTGGGACGGTTTATTCCATTACGACCCGCGGGAAAAGGGCACCATAGCGTATAACACCGGCATCGCCGGCCGGCAACTCGGAAACGATGCCATCAACGGCATCTTCGAAGACAGCGATCGCAACATCTGGATCCCAACCGAGAACGGGGTGAATAAGATCGATCATGCGAGCGGGGCCGTAAGCCGCTATGGCAAATCGGACGGCTTTCCCAGCAACGTCTTCTACGCCGTGCAGGAAGATGCGCGGGGGAAGTTGTGGATGAGTACGGCCAACGGCCTGGCCTGTTATCATCCGGAAAGCGGACGGGTGGACACCTACGGTGCGGAGAATGGCCTGCCCAGCAACCAGTTCAATTACAACTCCGCGCTGACCGATACTACTGGCCGGATGTATTTCGGCACGGTGGAGGGCTTCGTGTCCTTCGACCCCTACGACATCCGATTCAGCAAACAGGACCCCCCGGATCAATTGGTGCTTAGTAATCTGGAGATTCCCGCCGCCCGGAGCGGGGAGGCAGCGATCGCCTACCGGGAGGCGCTGGCTACGGGGCGTGTAGACCTTCCCTACGACCGCTCGACCTTTAACCTGTCCTTTTCCGCGCTGGAGTATACCTCCCCCAAACTCACGGAGTACCAGTATGCCATTAGTGGGCTCAACGGCGGCTGGATCGACCTCGGGTACACGAACGAGATCCACTTCACCGACCTGCAAGCGGGCCATTACGGACTGCGGCTGCGGGTACGCGGCCACAACAGCGAGTGGAGCGCCCCCACCGATTTCCTTCAACTCACGATTGCTCCACCGTGGTGGCGCAGCGGATGGGCCTATGCGGCCTACGTTACCCTGGGGCTGGTAGTTGGATGGGTGTTGCTCCTCCTGTATCATCGCTATAATAAAGACAAGGCTGATCAGCGGCAACGGCTATTCGAGCACGAGAAAGAGAAGGAACTCTACCGGGCGAAAATTGAGTTCTTCACGAATATCTCCCACGAAATCCTGACGCCCCTTACCCTGATTCAGAACCCGGTGGACAAAGCGTTGCACCACGCGGAGGGGGACGAGCGGATGTACCCGCTGCTCCATATGGTACAGCGGAACACTACCCGCCTGGTCAATCTGGTCCGGCAACTGCTAGACTTCCGGAAGATGGAGATGGCCACCCCTACCCTCTCGTTCGTAAGGGTGGACGTCACCGCCCTCCTCCAGGATACCCTGGACCGCTACGCCGCGGATGCCCGTGAACGAAATATGACCGTCCGGCTGCAAGCGTCGGCCGATCCCCTGTACGCCTACGTCGACGAAGAGGCCTTCCGCAAAATTTCCGGCAACCTGCTGGAGAACGCGCTGAAGTACGGAGAACGGCTGGTTGAGGTCCGGCTGTCCAGTTCGGAAAGTGACCTCACCCTCTGCATCTACAACGATGGGACGTCGATACCTGCCACCGAACGGGAGAATATCCTGCGCCCCTTCTACCGCCTTCCCGGGCATGAAGACGAGCCGGGTACCGGTTTGGGGCTACCCCTTGCGCATTCTCTGGCCGAGCTACACGGCGGCAGCCTCACGGTGGACCCGACGACTACCGACGGCACTACCTTCGTCGTATCCCTGCCCATTCACCACCGGGACGGCTTCGAGCTACCCGCAGGCGTGCCCGCAGTTGCCGTCTCGAGAACGGGTGAGGCCGCCCTGGCAAGCCCTGCCGGCCCGACGTCTGCGACCGTGCTGCTCGTAGAAGACAACGCCGACCTCTTAGCATTCACGGCGAAAGAATTGTCGGGGCACTTTACCATCCTGCAGGCGACCAACGGGGCCGAGGCACTCGAACGGCTGGAGGAGCATACGGTGCAGCTTGTTGTCAGCGACGTCAAGATGCCGCGGGTAGACGGCTATACGCTGTGCGAGGCAATCAAATCAGACGTCAAATACAGCCATCTGCCGATCATTCTCCTCACCTCCCGCAACGAATACAGCTCCGAACTCGCGGGGTTAGAGCACGGCGCCGACGCCTACATCACGAAGCCCTTCGTGATCGATTACCTGCGCGCCCGCATCCGCAATTTGCTGGATAACCGGGCCCGTATCGTCGACCACTTCGGTCGCAGCCCGCTGGCCCACCTTCAGACCATCGCGCAGAGCCCGGTCGACGAAGACTTCACCCGCAAACTCGACGCCGTCATCCAGGACAACATTACCGACCCGGACCTGAACGTAGAAACCCTGGCCGAACGAATGCACATGAGCCGGTCCACCCTCTACCGGAAGATCCGCGACATCAGCGACTCCAACCCCAACGAATTGATCAACCTCGTACGCCTGAAGAAGGCCGCCGAGCTGCTCCGCACCCGGCAATACAAGGTCTACGAAGTGGCTAATATGGTCGGCTACAATTCCGCCACCAGCTTCGGCCGCAATTTCAAAAAGCAGTTCAACGTCTCCCCCGGCGACTACGCCAAATCGGACGACCTGGTCACCTAGCTGCGCAAGCTTCGTGTACCGCGACCAGCCGGCAGACCAGCTCCGCTGGGCGGACGGCTGATGACCAAAACGACAGTGCGGCAGCCGGCCCAATGCCAACCACCGCACTACCGACTAACAGCGACCGCAGGGAGCTACTACTCCGGATGGCGAAGCCAGCCGACTACCGTACTACCACCCCGGCAAAAGGTTAACCCCGAAGTTCCAGCTACCCCCGTCGATCAACGGACGCGCCAGGTAGGGCTCGACCACAATCTGTCCGAAGACATTCACGCGGGCACTCACACCGGCGGTAAAGATCGGACGGACACCGGGGCGAACGATGTAGGGCTCGCCGTCGGGACCGGTCAGGATCTCTCCGTTCTTGTCCAGCGTATACTCCGGGCCGCCGAACTGGGAGAAGTCCGAGAAGGCCATGCCGCCGTCGATAAAGAGGTTTAGGTCACTGAACAGGAACTTCGACTTGATCAGGGCCAGCTGCTCGGGACCGGTGAAGGGGATACGAAGTTCGACGTTGGATATCAGCACCTTGCTCCCCAGCAGCTCGTTGACGTTGCGGCCGTTGTTCTCCAGGGTATTGAAGGCATCGCTCGCGTTCAGACCGCGCATGTACCAGGGGCTACCGACGTAGAGCGGATAGAGGTCCTGCCCGCCCTCGCCGTAGCGACCGAAGTGCAGGGCTCGGAAGGCCAGGGCACCCTTACCGAACCAGATGTACTGGCGGTAGTCGGTATTAACAGCGGTGAAGTCGTAACGACCCGCGTACTGATCCACGCCCAGGCGGAAACGGTGTCCCTTGATCGGGGCCGTCAGGCCGAAGCTGGCGTTATCGCCTACCAGGGCTACGCCGCCGTTGTAGAGATTGAAGCTCTCCTGCTCGAGGTCTTCCCGCCGCTCGGGCTGGGCGTTGACCTGGATCGGGTAGCCGGTATTCGGGTTGAAATAGCGGGCGTACTCATCCACGCGGTTGTTATAGATCGCTCCACTCAGGCTACCTTCCAGGCGCAGGTTGGTATTGAACGCATAGGAAGCGAAGCCTCCCACCTGATTCTGGTATAGTCGACTGATGACGTAGGGCGAATTGATCAGCTCGATCTGCTGGTCGTCGTTGTATTGCAGCGTATCCAGGAAGGGCTGCATCGTGGCGAAGTTGCGGTAGGGAATGCGGCTTAGGCTGAACCCATAGTTGACACGCGTCTTCTTGTTCAGCCAGGCTACGCTGCCCCCGAAGTCGGTGATCTCTCCGTTCAGGCTGAGGGAGGTCATCAGCTGGTTGTTACCCAGAATATCGCTGAACAGCAGCTGCACACCGCCGGCCAGACCGGTCGTCGTACCGAATACCTGGTTCGTTCCCACGCCGGCGCCGGCGCCACCGCTGGCGTAGTCCAGTTTAAACTGGGGGCGGTAGGGCTGGGATACGATCTGGTCGCTGGTGATGACGTCGTACTTCTCCATATTGCTCAGCAACTCGTCGACCTTAAGAGTGGCACGGGGGTTCAGGCGCGGAAGGGTCGCCGGCGTCAGGTCCACGGAGTCCGCGGGTACCGTAACGGCATCCATGTCCTCGACCTGGGTACCGAAGATCTTATAGGCCTTCTGGTTAAAGTAGGTGTAGACCAGGCGGTTATTGCTGCGGTCGATCGACATGGCCGGCGCGTAGTGCGTGATGCCCGATACGCCGGTGATCAGATCCGTCAGTCGCTCGGCCTCACCCGTAGCGGGGTCGAAACGGTAGATGTTCCGGAAGCCGTCGCGGTTACTCAGGAAGTACACTTTACCGTCCTGGCCCTCGATGGGGTTCAGGTTATCGGCACCGGGGAAGACATCCAGCTCACGGCTCTCGCGGCTTTCCACGTCCAGGGCGGCCAGGTTGAAGCGCAGGGCCCCGTAGGGACGCTCCTTGAGCTGCATGCCCCGGGCATCGGTGCTGTAGTAGATCGTTTGCCCGTCGGCCGACCAGCTGGGGTGGATTTCGCTGTATACGTCGTTCGTCAGTTGCGTGACGCGGCCGCTGCGTACGTCGATGGCGTACAGGTCCGATTGTCCCTGCTTCAGACCGGCTACCACGATGGAGCGTCCGTCGGGCGACCAGCTGGGGAAGGTGAAGGCGGGCAGGTCTTTCAAGCGGATCTCGCGCGTAGCCTTACCGTTTTCGACGTCGGCAATAATCAGGACGTTCTGTCCCTTGCTGACCGCCGTATAGGCGAACTGCTTGCTGTCGGGGCTCCACGTACCGCTTGTTTCGATGTAGCTGATCTCGTCGATATGAGTACCTACCGTGCGGGTACGGATTTTGCGGATCTGCTCACCGGTCTTGGCGTCCGCCAGGAAGAGGTCGATGCTGAAGAGGTCCTGCTCCGAGAGGTAGATTATGTATTTACCGTCGGGGCTGATCTCCGGGGCGATGTTGATGCGGCCCCCTTCCTTGTCGCCGCCGACGAGCAGGTCACCGACGAAGCGATCCTCCTTGGCGTCACCGATCTGGTCGCCGTAGGTCCGCCGTAGCGCATCCTCCCACAGCTTGCTGAAATCCTCGAGTTCGTAACCGAGGATGATCTTCGTAGCGCGTTCCAGTCCCCACTTCGCGGTGGCCCGAAAGTACGGATTGATGACGTCGTCGCCCTGCAGCCCGGTCACGAAAGCCCAGAAGGCCTGACCGTAGCGGTAGGGAAAGTAGCGGCCGCTGCTCAGGTCCTTCAGGCTGGGCACGTCGTCGTTCAGTACGGCGTCGCGCATCCACATGGCGGTGAAGGGATCGACGGATCCGATACTCAGGTATTCGGCAAGTCCTTCGACCATCCACAGGGGCAGGTTGCCCAGGTCGCGCAGGTTGGTGCTGTCGCCCCGGATCACCATATCGTACTGGAAGGCGTGTACGAGCTCGTGGCCCAGTACGTGGTGCGTCTGCGCGTTGGTGTGGGCTACGGGTAGCACCACCCGGTTTTTGAAGGCCTCGGTCACCCCGCCGGTACCCGAGCCAATCTGGCCGCTGATGGCGTTGGTCTGTTGAAAATCCGCGTGGTTCGCGTAGATGATCATCGGGTTTTTAAAATCGATGGTATCCCGCAACACGAGCTGGTGGACGCGGTACCACTCCTCGCTGTCGTTGAGAAAATTCTTGAGCCATTCCTCGTTCTCGATGTAGGTGTACATCTCGAAGTGGGGCGACTGGTATACGTCGTAATCGAAATTCTCGTAATTGGGCTTATTCTGGCCGAAGGAGTTGAAACCCTGGCCGAAAGTCGCCAGCGGCAGCGCAAGTAGCACGACCAGGAAAAGGTTATAAATCGTCTTCATAATTTGGTAGTCTTTGGGAAGATCTTTCACTTCTAGAACACCTGCAAGACGGCCTTACCCCTATGCTTCGCTTGTCGGAGAGGCTTAACAAAACGTTATTTTTGGTCGGCGGAGCGCAGGATATCGACCTCGCTACCAACAGCAGGCTTTTCAAAAATTAATCCGACACTCCATCGGCCAAAATTCCTTACCACCGAATCGAGCCAGCCATTTAGCGGCAATTGGCGAAAGGATATTCTCCTGCGCGCCGCCGCCGCCCGATTGTGTACGTATCCTTTTTGTTAGGTTATAAACCAGTGTGTATTTCTGCCGTTGGAACCCCCAATGAGTGAGCATAACTTCGCCTACCCCGACCGCTACCTGCCCATTGCCGAATACGGCATCATCGGAAATTTGCATACCACCGCCCTGGTGAGCGTCACCGGGAGCATCGATTTTCTTTGCCTGCCCCGCTTCGACAGCCCGACGGTGTTCGCCCGGATTCTTGACGCCGATATCGGAGGGTTTTTCAGTTTCGAATGCGTAGCCGAAGACACCCAGCACAAGCAACTCTACCTCCCCGGCACCAATATCCTGATCACCCGCTTCCTGAGTGAGGACGGGATCGCGGAACTCACCGATTTCATGCCCATCGTCAGCGAGGAGCGGGACTTTGCCATTTTTCGCCGGCTGAAGGGGGTCTACGGGCAGCATACCGTCCGGATCAAAATCGCGCCCCGGTACAGCTACGGCAAAACCGACTGCCGGATTGAAAAGAAGCCGAACGGCCGGGGCTACCTCCTCCACGACCCCAACGGCGAGCAGCCCACGATGCACCTCATCTGCAATATGGAGATGGACATCCAGGATTCCGCCCTCACCGCCACCATCGACCTGAGCCAGGGCGATGACATCGACTTCATCCTCACCCTGGACGAGGGCAAGAATTTCGACCTCGACTGGATGGAGTGCTTCACCGAGTGCCGCCGGTACTGGACCGAGTGGTCCGCCAAGTGTAAATACAACGGCTTCTGGAAGGAGGCGGTGATGCGATCGGCCCTCACGCTGAAACTGCTTACCTCCGCCCGCTACGGCAGCACCATCGCCGCGGCCACCTTCGGGCTGCCGGAAAAAATGGGCGGCTCCCGCAACTGGGACTACCGCTTCACCTGGGTGCGCGACGCGGCCTTCACCATGTACGCCTTCCTACGGCTGGGCTACACCAAGGAAGCGGAGCAATTTATGGACTGGATCCGCGACAAGTGCATGGCCCATCTCCAGCTCATGTACGCCATCGACGGCGAGACCGAACTCCACGAGATGGAGCTCGACCACCTCGAAGGCTACCGTGGCAGCAAGCCCGTCCGCATCGGCAACGGTGCCCACGACCAGACCCAGATGGATATCTACGGCGAGCTGATCGACACCATCTACCTGTATAATAAAGCCGGCGGGAGTATTACCCACGACTTCTGGCAGTCCATCCGCGGCATCGTGGATTTCGTCATCGAAAACTGGAAGAAAGAAGACCACGGCATCTGGGAGGTACGCAGCGAAAAACAACGCTTCCTCCACTCCGCCGTCTGCTGCTGGGTAGCCATCGACCGGGCCATGAAGATCGCCGAAGACCGCAGCCTCCCCTGCCCCATGGGCGAGTGGCGCAAAGTTCGCGATACCATCTACGAAGACATCTACCACAATTTCTGGAACGAAGACATTCAGGCCTACGTGCAGTACAAAGGCAGCGACACCGTCGACGCGAGTGCCCTGCTGATGCCCCTACTGCGCTTCGTCAGCAGCCAGGAGCCGCGTTGGTTGAGCACCTTCAAAGCCATCGAGGAAAAGCTATCCGCCGATGTCCTCATCTTCCGCTACAAACTCGAACAGGGCGCCACGGACGGCCTCGAGGGCGACGAGGGCGCGTTCGCCATCTGCTCCTTCTGGTACGTCGAGTGCCTCGCCCGCATCGGCGAACTCGACAAAGCCACCGTCGTCTTCGAGAAAATGCTCGGCTACGCCAATCACCTCGGCCTCATGAGCGAAGAGATCGGCATTCACGGCGAGCAACTCGGGAACTTTCCCCAGGCGTTCTCCCACCTTAGTCTGATTTCTGCTGCTTTTCAGATCAATAAGAAGAGGAAGTAGGGGGGAGGAGGTAGTACGGTAGTACGGTAGTACGGTGGTCGCTCCCTTCGGTCGCGGGGTAGTCGGGTAGTCGCCTCCTACGGTCGCGGCTGGTCTCCGTACATCAGCGCGCGGTAAGTAGATACATTGCAAAGGCTTTTGCTCTTCGCAGCGAAGCACCGGCTGCGTCTATCAGGGCGAAGCCCGTCTACCAGCCGGAAGCGCAGCGACCCGGCATCTACCAAGGCGAAGCCCGTCTACCAGCCGAAAGCGCAGCGACCCGGCATCTACCATGGCGAAGCCCCTCTACCAGCCGGAAGCGCAGCGACCCGGCACCTACCAAGGCGAAGCCCGT
Source organism: Lewinella sp. IMCC34191 (assembly GCF_003390935.1). Classification (GTDB taxonomy): domain Bacteria; phylum Bacteroidota; class Bacteroidia; order Chitinophagales; family Saprospiraceae; genus Neolewinella. Next base: position 432,085 of record NZ_QNQZ01000003.1, read on the forward strand.
CTACCAGCCGGAAGCGCAGCGACCCGGCCTCTACCAGGGCGAAGCCCGTCTACCAGCCGGAAGCGCAGCGACCCCGGCGTCTACCAGGGCAAAGCCCGTCTACCAGCCGGAAGCGCAGCGACCCGGCCTCTACCAGGGCAAAGCCCGTCTACCAGCCGGAAGCGCAGCGACCCGGCCTCTACCAGGGCGAAGCCCGTCTACCAGCAGAAAGCGCAGCGACCCGGCCTCTACCAAGGCGAAGCCCGTCTACCAGCCGGAAGCGCAGCGACCCGGCGTCTACCAAAGCGAAGCCCGTCTACCAGCCGGAAGCGCAGCGACCCCGGCGTCTACCAGGGCAAAGCCCGTCTACCAGCCGGAAGCGCAGCGACCCGGCGTCTACCAAGGCAAAGCCCGTCTACCAGCCGGAAGCGCAGCGACCCGGCGTCTATCTATACCCCGCCGCCTGCAATTCAAACAACTCCGCATACCGCCCCCCAAGCGCCAGTAACTCCTCGTGACTCCCCTCCTCTAACAACCCCCCGTATTCCAGGAAGAGAATGTGATCCGCCATGCGGACGGTCGAAAAGCGGTGACTGATCAGCACGGCCGTTTTCCCCTCGATGAGCGCAGTGAAGCGTTGAAACACCTCGTACTCCGCCCGGGCATCGAGGGCGCTGGTCGGCTCGTCAAGGATAAGTAACTGGGCGTCGCGCATGTAGGCGCGGGCCAGGGCGATCTTCTGCCACTGCCCGCCGCTGAGATCGACGGCACCGGCGAAGCGCCGCCCCAGAAGCTGATCGTAGCCGCCGGAGAGGCTGTCGATAACCTCCTTCGCCAGCGACTTGCGGGCGCTGTCATCGATGCGTTCGTCGTTGTCGGCTTCCTCGACGCGGCCGATGACGATATTCTCGCGGGCCGTGAGCTGGTAGCGGAAAAAATCCTGAAAGATGACGCCGACGTTGTCCCGCAGCGTGCTGAGTTCGTAGTCCCGCAGGTCGCGGCCGTCGAGGAGGATGCGCCCCTCGGTGGGTTCGTAGAGGCGGGCCAGGAGTTTGACCAGCGTAGTCTTCCCCGCGCCGTTCTCCCCGACCAGCGCCAGCTTTTGCCCGGCGGGGAGGGTAAAGGAGAGGTTCCGGATGGCGTAGTCTTCGCTGTTCGGGTAGCGAAAACTGACGTTCTGGAATTCCCATCCGGTCCGCAGTTGCTTAGGGAAGGGAATGGACCCGGGCCGGTCCGCGATATTGGGGGTGATGGCGAAGAAGTCGAATAAGTCCTGGAGGTAAAGCGCGTTTTCGCCGATGGTCGAAAAGCGCGAAAGTACCGACTGCAGGCCCTGCTGCATTTGCCGGAAGGCACCCGCCAGAAAGGTGAGCGAACCGACGGTGATAGCGCCGCTGATGGTCTGGAAAATGATGAGGACGTAAGCGCCATAGTAGGTCAGGGCACTGATCGCGCTGAAGAAAGCCCCCCAGCTGGCCCGCTTGATGGAGAGCTTCCGGTTGACGTGGTAGTACTTCATCGACAGCTCGTGAAAGCGCTCGGTGATGAAATCAGCCAAGCCAAAAATTTTGACCTCTTTCGCGGTGGTGTCGCTGGCCCCGATGTAGCGGAGGTAATCCAGTTCCCGGCGCTCCGGCGTCCAGCTGCGGGTGAGACTGTAGACCTGCTGGTTGAAGTAGTTCTCCTGGATAAAGCTGGGGATGACCGCCACCACCAGCAAAGCAATCAGCCAGGGGTTGAAGGCCGCGACGCTTACGCCCAGGAAGACCAGGGTTACGGTGCTCTGAAACTGGGCGAGCAACTGGGAGATCAGCGTCGACCGACTCGTGGTCTGCCGCCTGGCCCGCTCCATCTTGTCGTAGAACTCCGAATCCTCGAAGTGATACAGATCGAGCGTCGCCGCGTGCCGCATCAGGTCGACGCTGGTTTGGTTGGTGTAAAGATCGGCAAGGAGGCTATCTACCAGGTTGATGCCGCGGCTGAGCAAATCGGAAGTAAGGAAGAGGGCAAATTCCAGCCCCACCATCTGCCAGAGAAAGGTGGAGTCCCCCGCCCCGTCCAGGATGCGAATCACCTCGTCGATGATCAGTTTGCCGACGTACAGCTTGGCGGTGGGCAGCGCCGACTGCACGACCCGCAGGACCACGTTCGTAATGGTGAGCGAAGGGCTCGTACGGTAGATTAGCCGGAAGAAAGGGGGAAGATTGCGTAGCGCGGCCAGTTGGTCACGCCAACCGGTGGTTTCGTCTTCCTGGGGACGGGGTCTGGGCATGGGGGCTTAACAACCGGTAGGGAAGCCTGGTTGCTTCCGCCGTGGGCCGTGGGTGTAGCCGGCTGATTGGACAGGTATTGACCTAGTCGTCCTTCCGCTTGAAGTCACCCCGTTTCCAACCGTCGAAGAATTGCTTCCAGGCGACGGGGCTGAAGATATTCATGGGAGGCTTCTGACCGATATAGTAGGTCTGACGCGCTTGCTGCCGGAGGTAATAACTGCTGTTCTCGGCCCCACTACGCGGTACCGTCTCCTGGAGGCGCTCCAACTTGTCAGCGCTCAGGTTCTCGGAGGCGCGGGATTGCAGTTCGGGCGTCACGTCCATCGCCAGGAACTCCAGCTTGAAGTGGTCGCGGCTGGGCCAGGGGAAGACCACCGCCTCGGGCAGGTCGATGGAGTTGTAGGTCATCAACTGGACGAGGCTGTATTTGTCGTCTTCGAGTTCCGGGTCGATCACGAATTCAGCGTCCTCGTAGCCGAGCGCGCTGAATAGGATGGTATCGCCCTTATGCGCCACGATGCTGAAGAATCCCTCGAGGTTGGCGTAGGTACCCCGGCCGTCGTCTTTGATCAGGACCGTTGCGTAGGGTACCGGCTGCAGTTGACTGGTCGTGCCGTCCAGCACCATACCCGAGAATTGCACCAGGGGCTCGCCGTACTGGTCCACGAGCTGCGCACGGGCTACGGTGCCAAAGCCTAGACAGAGCAAAAACAGGAACAGGTACTTCATAATCGGGAAACGTAATCGATTAAGGGACGCGATACGGGCCGTCGCGGTTGGCCGGCCCTTCCCATCTTAACGATAAATTAGGGCGCGGGGTTGTTATCCGGACATACCCGGACCGCTAAGCCGGCTCCAGGGCCAACTCCAGCACGTCCAGCATATTTTCCACGTAGTGGATCTCGATACCCTTCAGATACCGCTCCTCCACCTCGCGCACGTGGCGTTGGTTCGACTCACTGAGGATGATTGTTTTCATTCCGGCCCGACGCGCGGCCAGTAGTTTTTCCTTGATTCCCCCTACCGGCAGTACCCTACCCCGCAGCGTGATCTCTCCCGACATGGCCAGGTAGGGCCGCACCGGCCGCCCGGTGTAGACACTCGCCATGGCCGTCAGCATCGTGATGCCCGCGCTGGGTCCGTCCTTCGGCGTAGCGCCCTCCGGAACGTGGATATGCATATCCTGGCTTTTGAAGGCCTCCTGGTCGATGCCGATCTGTTCCGCCTTGGCCCGCAGGTAAGAGCGCGCCGTGCTGGCACTCTCCTTCATGACGCTGCCCAGGTTACCGGTCTGCTGAAGGTTCCCCTTGCCCGGGCTCAGGCTGGCTTCGACGAAAAGAATTTCCCCGCCTACCTGTGTCCAGGCCATACCGATGGCGATGCCCGGCTGGCGCCCCACCCGGTACGGTTCGCGTTCGAAGGTGCGCGGTCCGGCCACCTCTTCCAGGTCGCCCTTATTGATGGTGACCTGCTCGGCTCCCTCCATGGCAATCTCCTTCGCCGCGTGCCGCATCAACCCGGCGATCTGCCGGTCCAGCGAGCGCACACCGCTTTCGCGGGTGTATCCTTCGATGAGCTCCCGCAGGGTAGCTACCGGAATCTTCACCTGCTTGGCCTTTAGTCCGTGGGCTTTTCGCTGCTTGGGAACCAGGTGGCGCTTGGCGATCTCGACCTTCTCTTCGGTGCTGTACCCGCTCAGGCGGATGATCTCCATGCGGTCCTTCAGCGCCGGTTGTACGTTCTGCAGACTGTTGGCGGTGGCAATGAAGAGCACCTTGCTCAGGTCGACGTCCAGGTCGAGGTAATTGTCGTGGAAGGTGGTATTCTGTTCGGGGTCGAGCACTTCGAGGAGGGCCGAGGAGGGATCGCCCCGGTGGCTCTGGCCGATCTTGTCGATCTCGTCGAGGATGAATACCGGATTGGCACTTCCGACTTTCCGCAGCGACTGCACGATGCGACCGGGCATGGCCCCGATGTAGGTCTTGCGGTGACCGCGGATTTCGCTCTCGTCGTGCAATCCACCGAGGCTGATGCGGACGAATTTGCGACCCAACGCCGAGGCGATGCTTTTACCCAGGCTGGTCTTACCGACGCCGGGAGGGCCGAGCAGCATGATGATGGGAGCGTTCATGTCGCCCTTCAGCTTCAGCACGGCCAGGTGCCCCAGAATGCGGTCCTTCACTTTCTCGAGGCCGTAATGGTCGTCGTCCAGCACTTTGGCTACCGCCTTCAGGTCGAAGTTATCTTCGGTGTATTCCTGCCAGGGTAGGTCCAGCAGCATTTCGAGGTAGGAAAGCTGGACGCTGAATTCGGCTACCTGGGGGTTCATCCGTTTGAGGCGGATGATTTCCCGGTCGAAGGTCTTGGCTACCTCTTCCGGCCATTGCTTGTCCTTGGCGCGGGTTTCCAGTTCCTGGATCTGCTGCTCGTTCGGGTTCTCTCCGAGCTCGTCCTGGATCGCTTTGATCTGCTGATTGAGGAAATACTGCCGCTGTTGCTGCTCGATGTCCCCGCGGGTCTTGTTTTCGATCTGGTCACGGAGCTCGAGTATTTGCAGTTCCCGGCGCAGTTCGTTGAGTACGCCCTCCGCTTTGCCTCCGAGTTCGTCGGTTTCCAGCAATTGCTGCTTTGCCTCGATTTCCCCGTTCAGGTTGCTGGCAATGAAGTTGAGCAGCTGGCTGGGCTTATTGATGTTGTCGAGCATGACCCGGGCCTCGGTAGGGATGTTAGGACTCAGCTCAACGGCCCGGACGGCCATATCGCGTATACTGTCCATCGTGGCCTTAAAGGTCATCTCCTCGGCCGGCTGCTCGTAGTGAAGCGGCACGATATCGCCCGCCATATACGGGGTCTCCTGGATGATGGACGTCCGCCGCACGCGCTGTCCGCCGCGGAGGACCGCCGTCAGGCTGCCGTCGGGCATACGCAGCATCTTCAGGATCCGCGCCATGGTGCCCACTTCGTAGAGGTCCTTCACCTCGGGTTCCTCGATGTTCTGGTCGCGCTGGGTGAAGACGGCCACCAGTCGGTTGCCTTCCTGGGCGTGGTTCACCGCGTTGATGGATCGGTCGCGACCAATATTGATCGGCGTCACGATGGTGGGAAATAGCACCGCGTTTTTCAGTGCGAGAATAGGGATCGGGCTGGGCGCGTTTCCATCGACCTGCTCTTCGTCACCGTCCTCAAGGCCGATGAAGGGGAGCATATCCTGGTCGTCGTCAAATCCGCGGTTATCCATCTTAATTTTGATCTTCGGTCGGCTCACTTGGCTGGGGTTGGGGGGCTTGCTTGCGCACTACAAAGGTACGCAAGGAATAAAGGAAGGAGTTTGCGCCGGAGCGCAGGTAGAAAGCGTACAAGCATCGTGCCGCAATCTAGGACCTGACACTTTAGCGTGCCGTCATTCCGGCCTGGTGAAGAGACTGTCCGTTCCGGTCCAGGCAAAAAGAGTATCCCATTCTTCCGTCCTGTAACCCGCCGCTTGCTCCAGGAGGGCCGGCCATTCGCCGGGAGCAAGGTCCGGATCGACAATTCGGGTCAGCCCCAATTGCTCCAGGGCGCGCATTTTACAGCCTTGCTCGTCAAAGGGCCGCGGTTCCGGCCTGCTCAGGAAAGGGCGGCGTGCTGCACCCACCTCCATCATCGTGTTGGTTCCGCCACTACCCACTACGACGTCCGCGGCCCGCAAATAGGGAAAAGTATCGTCGACTTGTCCAATTCGTTTGAGGTTGGTAGCCGGCTCCGGAATCGAAGAAACGCTTCCCACCAGGAGGAAGGTCCAGTCGGGAGTGGCATGCGCGATGGCTTGCCACCGGCTTATTTCCTGCGCTCCGCCGCCCGAACCGTTAATGACCGTCACCACTCTTTGATCCGACAATCCCAGCTGGCTACGGCAATCGGCTACGGATTCCTGCCGTTCGTCGTATCGGGAAAAGGCTCCCAGATAGAGCGTTTTTTCCCGTACCCAGGCCGGCGTATGCGCATCTTCCAACTGCGGGGGGAAGGGGGCAACGAGCCGGTCGGCAAGTCTAAACGCAGCCCGGTGGGCGGGGTCGTCCCGGTACCCATGCAGGCGTACCAGTGCCGTCCGGACGCCGCAGAGCCTTACAAACAGCAGGACCTCCACTGACAGATCGACTACAAATAGCGACGGTTGTTCCCGGGCGATCCAGTCGGCCATGCGGGCCATGCGTTGCTGCAGACCGGGAAGGTCGACGGGAGCGTAATGAAAAATTTCCCCGTCGAGCAGATCGTCCAACGGATCGCGCCCGGGCTCCATATCGGGGGGAAGGGCGTGGATGATCCCGCGGTCCCAGTCGGCAAAGCGCTCGGTCGCGGAGGTGAAGACGTGTATCGGCGTGTTAGCTGGTAGCCGGGCCGAAAGCAGCTTGGTCCGGTTGGCGTGGCCGCTGCCGTGGTGGTGGACGTAAAATGCAACAGGCCTAGGCAACACTGGCGGAGGGGGCGTGTAAACTGCGACCGGTGGCGGGGGCGGCCGGGGTGGCGTAATGGGGAACCAGCTTCCGGTAGACTGCCTCGTAGTCGTCGATCATGCGGTCGATCGCAAAGTAGCGCTCGGCGTACTGCCGACAATAGGACCGGTCGAGGGCAGCGGCAATCGGTATCGCCTCGGCCATGGCGGCGGCATCTCCTTTCGGAACGATCATGCCACAACCTTCTCCAATGATTTCCCGTGCCGCGCCGCTATCGAAGGAAACGATCGGCGTACCGCAGGCCAGCAATTCGGCGAGCACCAGACCGAAGGGTTCTTCCCAGACGGAGGTAAACAGGCCGACGGCGCTGCGACCGGCTTCGCGGCAGATACCCGCGTGGTCGAGGTGACCGATGTACTCGATCCGGTCGTCCAGTTCCGGGGCGATGTGCTGGTCGAAGTAGGCGTGATCGTAGATGGATCCCGCAAGCCGGAGACGGTAACCGGCCAGGCGCGCCGCCCGGATAGCATGGTGCGGCCCCTTCTCCGGGCAGAAACGTCCGAACCAGAAGGCCGTGCGCTCTTCTCCCCGTAGAGAGCCGGTCCAGCGCTCGACCTGGATGCCATTGAGGACTACGCGGCAGTGCGTGATGTCCTCGTCCCACTGCCGGGCAATGCTTTCGCTAACGGCGACGAACTGATTGCCCAAATACGGTCGGGCCAGGATTACCCCGCTGCGCAACGAAGCGAAGGGCGGACAGTGCAGGGTCGTAACCATCGGACAACCCAGTGTATGCGCCAGAGAAAGCGGCAGGAAGTGCAGGCTATTGTTGTGTACGATGTCAAATTCACCACGCTGGATGGTCAGCATCACTTCCATGTACGTATGGAACTTGTTGACAAACTCGAGGCCGAAGCCCGGTTCGCCGTCGAATAGATCGTTACCGGGCGTGGGCGTAATAGCCGCCAGGGTCGGCTCGATTACGTTGAATGCGGGATCGGACTCGCGGAGGGCAAACAAGGTAACCTCATGGCCGCGCCGCATCAGTTCCTGCGTCAGGCAGTGGGTATGCATTTCCAAGCCGCCATGAAAGGGCTCGGCAATCGGGAACTTAAGGTGGGCGATGATGGCAATCTTCATAAACGGGGCTTAGATGGTCAAAGCTGTGGGGTGCGTGCCGTGATTTCTGCTATTTGCGAAATCATCCTTCGCTGTTCTAACTGCGACTTTTCCAGAAGGGTTCTGAAATAGGGCGATTGCTTTTCCACATCGACCCCCACCCTATCCTCGTCGATTAATGAGACCGTCACTAATCCTTTCGTTCCCCCGAGTAGTTAGATCAAAAACGTCTATTTATATGGTCACCGTATTCCCGCTGTCGCAACCCAATTTGTTAGGCTTCACCCTCGATGGCGAGGTTGACGAGGAGGGAATGCGCAAACTTCTGATGGCCATCGAAGCCAAGGTGGTGACCCACGGCCGGATCCGTTTATTGGGGAACATCAAAAACGTACGGGGCTTCGCTAACTACCAGTCCTTCTGGAATACCATCAAAGGCAAGCAGGACCTGCTGGACAAGATCGAGAAATACGCCGTGCTCACCGATCACGGCTGGCTCTCGGCCATCACCGGCGGCATCGATTACTTTACCACCCGGATGGAAGTCAAAACCTTCAAGCTAAGCGAGGGGGAAGTCGCCCACCAGTGGTTGCTACGTGACCGGGAAGAACCCCGTACGGCCAACTCCGTTAAGGAGGTCGATCTGGGTGACGAACGCCTGCTGGGCCTGGCCATCGTGGGCAAGATGTACCCGGCGGACTACGACCGCATCAACGTGCTCGTCGGCGAAAAAGTAAAGCACTACGGTAAGGCCCGCATCCTGCTGGAAATCATCAGCACCGACGGCATCAATGCCCGTACCCTTTGGGAAGATCTGAAGGCCAGCCTGAAGTTCTACAAAGACCTGGAACGGGTAGCCATCATCGGGGATCAGTCGTGGCTGAAGACCAGCGTTAAGCTCAGCGACCTGCTGACCCCGGGACTGGAACTGGCCGCCTTCTCTTCCATTGAACGGAAGCGCGCGATCGCCTGGCTGGATTAGGAGGGCAAAGGCGGTAGGTCACCCGCTATTCCCTTACCCGGGGACGAATGATCAGGCGCAAACTCTGATTGTAATTGATGTAGTTATACAGCCAGTTCAGGAAGACGAAGACTTTATTGCGGGTGCCGAGGATAGCGAATAAATGAACGAGGAGCCAGACCAACCAGGCCAGGACGCCGCCGAAGTGGAATTCGGGTTTCGGGATATCGACTACGGCCCGGGCACGACCGATGGTGGCCATACTTCCCTTGTCGTGATAGTGAAATTCCTCCCACGCTTCGCCGCGTGAATGCCGGTAGCGTAGGTTCTTGGCCAGGTGTTCGCCCATTTGGATGGCTACCTGGGCGACCTGCGGGTGGCCTTTCGGGAAATCGGGTTCTTCCATATACGCCACATCGCCGATGGCGTAGATGCAGTCCGTACCCTTGACCCGGTTGAATCGGTCGACGGCCAGGCGGTTGCCGTAGGTGACGGACTCTTCCGGCAGACCGGGTACGGGCATCCCCTTGACCCCGGCCGCCCAGATCACTTTTTGGGTTACGATATTGCGTCCGTCGTCCAGGGTGACCTGACGACCGTCGAAGCCGGTCACGCGGCTGTTCAGAATGACCTTTACTCCCAGCTCTTCGAGATAACGCAGGGCTTTTTCACTGCTATTGGCGCTCATGCCCTTCAGGATCACGTCGCCGGACTGGATCAGGTAGATATCGAATTCCTCCTCGACGTGGAGTTCGGGGTAATCCTTTGGGAGGACGTGGGTCTTCATTTCCGCCAGCGAACCGGCAAGTTCCACCCCCGTTGCCCCGCCGCCGACGATAACGATATCGACGAGTTCCTGGCGGTCGTCGTAGCCGGGGGTGGTCAGGGCATCCTCGTAATCGTCCAGAATGGCGTTACGCAGCTGCAGGGCTTCGACTACGGACTTCATCGGTAAGGTGTTGCGCTCCAGTTCCTCGTTGCCGTAATAATTGGTATCCGCCCCGGTGGCGATGATGAGGTGGTCGTAATTGCAGTGCCCGAGGGGGGTCTGGATCTGTTTGGAAACGGGATCGACGTGGGTGACCTCCGCCATCCGGATGAACATATTGCTACGCCCCTGGAAGAGCTTCCGGAATGGGAAGACGATGCTGCTTGGTTCCAGGCCGGCCATGGCAACCTGGTAGAAAAGCGGCTGAAACTGGTGGTAATTGTTCCGGTCGATGAGCACGACCTGGTAGTCGGCCTTCACCAGTTTACGGGCGAGCTGAAGCCCGCCGAATCCGCCACCGACGATCACGATCCGTTCCAGTTGGCTTTCGGGGATATTTATCTTAGTCGTAGGATCCATATGCAGGCAGTAAGCCCTCCGGGCACCCGAAGGTTCGCAGGTAGGGATCCGGAGCGTGGGTCGGGGTGACTACGATCTGACTAAATCGATTTATCTACGCCGGCGATTGACTGATTTATGTATATTGGTGCATCCAATTATCGATCATGCAGAAGAAAAGTATACCCAGCAATCGTCGCCAGTTTCTCCGTACCGCCGCCGGTGCCGCCGCTGCTTTCACCATCGTACCCCGACACGTTCTCGGCGGTAAGGGCTTCCAGGCTCCTTCGGACACGGTCAACATCGCCGCCATCGGAGCCGGTGGCAAGGCCACGAGCACCCTTAGCAACTTGGTCAGCGAGAACGTCATCGCGCTCTGCGACGTCGACGACAGCCGGGCTTCCGAAAGCCGCGAACGGTTCCCGAAAGCCTCTTACGACCGGGATTTCCGCGTTATGCTGGAAAAGTACGGCGACGACATCGACGCCGTCGTGGTGACCACCCCCGACCATATGCACGCAACGGCCGGACTCGCCGCCATGGAGCTGGGTAAGCACGTGTACATCGAGAAACCCCTCACCCGTACCATCGCGGAAGCGCGGATGCTCACCGAGATGGCCAAAAAGAACCCGCAGCTCGTAACCCAGATGGGCAACCAGGGGGCCAGCGGCAACGGGATCCGCCGCACTCAGGAATTGTACGAAGCGGGCCTGATCGGCGACGTCCATACTGTTTACGCCTGGACCAACCGCCCGGTATGGCCGCAGGGGGGCAAGGTGCCGCAGGGTTCCGACCCTATCCCCGCCGACTTCGACTGGAACCTCTGGCTCGGTATTGCCGAGATGCGCCCGCACAACAGCGCGTATCACCCCTTCTCCTGGCGAGGCTACTGGGATTTCGGCACCGGTGCCCTGGGCGATATGGGTTGCCACATCATAGACTCCCCCTTCTACATTCTCGAATTAGGTTACCCCGTCAGCGCGGAAGCGAGCGTAGCCCAGGTCTTCAGTCAACCCTGGAATCCGGACTATCACCCGGAAACCTGCCCCCCCGCCTCGAAGATCCACGTCAAGTTCCCGGAGCGTGGCGATAAGCCACCCGTAGAGCTGGTGTGGACCGACGGAGGCATTCTGCCCGGTCGCCCCGAAGAGCTGGGTGTGGACGAGCCGATGGGTAATAGCGACGGCGGTTTTCTCATGGTCGGTACCAAGGGTAAACTTATGGCCGACACCTACGGGAATAACCCCCGCTTGCTGCCGACCACCCGCATGGAGGAGATCAACGTACCGGAAACGCTGGCCCGCGTAGAAACCACCCACGAGATGGACTGGATCAACGGTATCAAGGAGGGCTATCAGCCCAGCAGTCACCTGGGCAAGGCCGGCCCCCTCACGGAAACCATCCTCATGGGCAACCTGGCGGTTCGCGGTTACGCTTACCGCTTCCCCAAGGTGGGCGGCGAAGATGGGGAATACGAACTGCGCGGCCGCACCCGTCTGCTTTGGGACGGAGATGACATGCGCGTAACCAACGTAGAAGAAATGAACCGCTTCGTGAGCCCGGAGAACCTAAGAAGTTTCTAGGTTCAATCCGGCGCTGACCACTTGCCCCGTTCGGTGTCTTCGGCATCGATCGGGGCAAGGTGGTCAATGAAGGTGGCACGGGGAATAGATTCCGCGCCCAGACTTAAGAGGTGGTTCGTTTCCTGCTGGCAATCGATTATGCGATAGCCTCGGTCGGAGAGCCGGCGGACGAGGCTAATGAATCCGAATTTGCTGGCATTCGGCCGCTTGAAAAACATGCTTTCGCCGAAAAAAACGCGCCCGAGGGAGAGGCCGTATAGCCCACCGACCAATTCTTCGCCCTCGTATACTTCTACGCTGTGTGCAATACCGAGATCGTGGAGGCCGACGTAGCCATCGATCAGTTCGTCGGTAATCCAACTGCCCCACTGGCCCGGCCGGTACAACGCGCGGCATTGCTCCATCACCTCCCGAAACGACGCATCGTAGGTTACACGGTATTTTTCCTGGTTAAAATAAGGGCGCATGCTTTTGCTGACCCGCAGCTTTTCGGGATACAGGACGCACCGCGGGTCGGGGTGCCACCACAGGATGGGCTCGCCCTCGGCGAACCATGGAAAAAAACCTAATCGATAAGCGTTAAACAGCCGCTCCGGGCTCAAATCTCCGCCAAAACAGGCGGGGCCTTCACCGTTCGTGCGTAACGGGTCGGGAAACAATTCCGGAAATCGGGGATCCAGTCGATAAAGCGGCATTCATTATCCTTTCCCCTCGATGACGGCACTGAGACCGCGATCGCACAGGGCCTCTTTCTTGGGCCTGAGCTCGTTAAAGGCGGCGGACTTTACGGTCGCCTTCCCTTTCAGATGAATCATCAGAGCCAGTTGTTCGGACTGCTCCGCCGAGTGACCGAGAATTTCCACGAAGCTCTGCATAACCCAATCGAACGTATTGTGATCGTCATTAAAAACGATGAGGTCGGCGGGTTCTCCGATGTTTACGTCAATGTCTTCTTCTAACAGGACATCCTCCCGGCCAGATGCATATATACTCATAAGCTCACGCACTAAATTCGATAAAAAAACTACTGTAGATGGGCCAAAGTTTCCCGGATGGCTGAATAATCCGGCTGGTCACCGGCTGAGGCCAGCACTTCCGCGTACCGGATGATGCCCTCACTATCCAGAACGAAAGCCGCCCGTTTACTTACCCCGTGCATGCCCATAACGAAGCTTTCGTAGAGAACGCCGTACTGGCGGCTTACTTCTTTGTTAAAGTCGCTCAGGAGGGGGAAATTCAAGCTCTCCGACTCCTTGAATCGCGCCAGGGTGAACGGGCTGTCGACGCTGATCGCCACGACCGCGGTCTCCAGATCCGTATAGGCGGATAGCGAATCCCGCATCGTACACATTTCCTCCGTACACACACCGGTGAAGGCAAGGGGAAAGAATAGGAGGACGAGGTTTTGGCCGCGGAAGTCCGTTAGATTGACTTCGCGCTGAGCATCGCTGTAAAGCGTAAATAGGGGGGCTTTATCGCCGGTTTTTAGATTCATGGGGGTCCTTCTGGCAAAAAAATAAGACAATAGCGGCGAATGATTGTTCAGGTCGTCCGGCTTTGGCGTAAAAAACCCAGGCCCGGCACCTCATAGGGGGGATTGGAGAGTGAGCCATCCGCAAAACGCCAACCGTTGACAAAGGATCGGATGGGATCCCTACAATCTATTCGGAATTATATCTAGAATCCGTGGATGTTGTTCGTATACTTATGACTTTAATACCACTTATAATTGAGCCCGCTTTGCAACAGGTCCGTAAAAGACCTATGTAATAGACTATTTCTGCATTTAAAGGAATTACGTTGACGAAATCTGCTTTAGTAGACAACCACAATATAACCATCACCGGTCCGGAAAACGGACAGCCGATGCTGTTCGCCCACGGCTTCGGATGCGACCAGGAGATGTGGCGGCACGTTGCCCCCCACTTCGAGGATCGTTACCGGGTGATTCTGTTCGATTATGTCGGATCGGGAAGGTCCAAACGCAGGTTCCGACGCAGCAAATACCAGAATCTTTCCGGGTACGTCGATGATCTGGTAGAGATCTGCACCACGCTGGATCTGCGCGACATCATTTTCGTCGGTCACTCCGTAAGTGCCATGATCGGTTTGCTAGCCGTGCAACAAATCGCCGATCGCTTTACCAAAACCATCCTGATCTCACCGTCGCCCTGTTATCTGAACGTAGGCGAATACCTCGGTGGATTTGAGCGCAAGGAAATCGATCAATTGCTGGACAGCCTGGAGAGCAACTACCAGGGCTGGTCCGACCAGATGGCGTCCCTGCTTATGTATGACGCAGCTCATCCTGAGCTTACTCAGGAGCTCAGTCAATCGTTCTGCCGCATGGATCCTACGGTAGCCTACACCTTCGCTACGGCCACCTTTCTGGCGGATCACCGATCGATTTTGCCCGGGCACGCCATTCCCACGCTGATCTTACAAAATAAGCAGGATCGCATTGCAGCGGAGGTAGTTGGAGAATATACCTCCGAACAAATACCGGGCAGTCAGCTTGTGTACCTTGATAACATTGGCCATTGTCCCCATTTGAGTTCTCCCCAACTGACCATTGACGCCATTGAAAACTTTCTCTAATTGAATCTGCATGACTGATTCCAGCTCATCACTGAACGATCGGATTCAAAAGGGAATCACCAAACACGCGGCGGACTTCTTCGACCAGGCACCGTGCGGTTGCATCATCACCACGACGCAGGGAGAAGTAATTCGTTTCAACGATCAGCTCCGGGGATGGCTGGGCTACGGTAAAGACGACCTGCCGGAAGGTCTCCATTTTGCCGATCTCATCAACAAGGGAGGACGCATTTTTTACGAAACCCACTTTGCGCCACAATTGGCCATGAACGGGCAGATCAGCGGCATAGCCCTCAAATTTCTGCGCAAAGATCAGACGGAACTTTCCGTTCTGATTGCGGCCCGGCGCCATTACGATGGGGAAGGTGAACCGCTCTTCCAAAGCATCGTTGTCACCAATTTTACCGACCGAAAGGTGTACGAGGAAGGACTGCTGGCGGCCAAACGTACCGCCGAGGACAACGACCAGGCCAAATCGGTCTTTCTGTCGACGATCAGCCACGAAATTCTTACGCCGCTCAACGCCGTACTCGGGACGGCAGAACTCCTCGGAGCCAGCGACCTGAGCGATCAGCAGTCGCACCTGCAGTCGATTCTGGTACGATCCGGCAATCACCTGCTGTCGCTCTTTAAAAACATCCTGATCATTTCCAAGTCGGGACTCGACGAACTCGAACCCGTCCGGCAGCCCTTCCGGCCGGAAAGCCTCTTGAGTACGACCGTAGACAGCTTCCGGTATGGGTCCGAACGACGGAATTTCGTGTACGCCCTCGAAATAGACGAAAATACCCCCGAGGTTCTGATCGGAGACAGCACCCTGCTTACACAGGTCATTACCAATCTGGTAGGAAATGCTTCCAAGTTTACCAAGACCGGGACGGTGACGGCTGGCGTCTCCGTACTGGAGCGAAAGGACGACGATACGTGTCGGCTCCGGTTTTTCGTGCGGGACACGGGTATCGGGGTGGAACAAAAGCACCTGGACCGACTTTTCACTCCTTTCACCCAGGCGTACCAAAATATTCACGAGCAGTACGGCGGGTCCGGCCTGGGCTTGTCCATATGTAATAATATTCTCAAGGAGTACGGCAGTAAAGTCGAAGTTGAAAGTCGTATCGGCGAGGGATCGACCTTCTGGTTTGACCTGACGCTACCGGTTGGAGACCCCGCCGAGGCAACAAGTGAGCATTTGGGGAATCTGCCGCCGATCAATCAGGGCCACGTATTGATCGTAGAGGATAATCGGACCAACAGCTTTTTGGTGGCCCGGTATTTCCGAAAATGGGAGGTAGCCTTCGACATTGCCCACAACGGCCAGGAGGCCCTGGAGGCCGTTGCGTCCAAACCGTACGATCTAATCCTTATGGACCTTAAAATGCCGGTCATGGACGGATATTCCGCCGCCCGCGGCATCCGGGAAATGCCCGCACCGGTAGGCAATGTTCCGATCATCGCGTTCTCCGCAAGCGCCAGCTTAGCCATATCGGAGCGCATGCGCGTTGCCCAAATCGATGATTTTATTCTTAAGCCATTCGCTCCCCGGCATTTGTATAACTTGGTTAGCCAGTACTTAAATCCCAGCATAATGAAATACCCCGAGTTACGGGAAGCCATGGATAATAACCCGGAGGATCTCGAACGATTTGCCGAGGTTCTCCAGCGTGAGTTGACCCTTGCTGCTGATGAGCTAGTCACCGCGCTTTCTAAAAATGACGCCCAGAAGGTGGCGGATATAAAACACAAACTAAAGACCAGTTTGCAGCTCATGGACGGCACCGCCATTCAGCATGATTTCGCCGCCGTGTCGCAGGATCTACGCAACGGCGTTACCGTTTCCGCCGCCCGGAAATCCGGTCTGGTCGAAAAGATTCGTCAGGCCAGCCGTGAGCTTAGCCGCGAACGCTGGTAAGGCGGGTTTATACGTCCTTGCCCTTCATGGCCGCCGCTACGTTACGATCCAGGGCCTCGTGCGCCAGCGGTGCGGTAAAATCGTTGAGCGATTCCATCCGGCGATTGATTTCATCCTTATCGTCGCCGTCCACTGCCTTCGCCAGGTCGTCGGTATAGGATTGAATCTCGCTTACCTGATTATCGGACAACCAATCTTCGTTTTGCCGGATAAATTTACGGGCACTCAGGAGGACGTTGTTCGCCTCCGTTTTGGCCTCCACCAGCCCGCGGGCGGACATATCCGCCTCCGCATTTTTCAGGCTATCGAGTAGCATCATAGCCATCTCCTCTTCCGATATTCCATACTGTGACTTTATGGTCACGCTTTGCTCGGTCCCACTACGGTTCTCGGTGGCCTTGACGCGGAGAATACCGTCGGCATCCAGGTAGAAATGGATCTCGATCTGCGGAATCCCCGCCGGCATGGGCGGAATATTTTCCAGAATGAATTCTCCCAGCTTGCGGTTATCGGCCACCATATCCCGCTCGCCCTGGTAGACGGCTACCTTCAGTTTCACCTGACCGTCTACGCTGGTGGTGTACTTACGCCCGACCTTAGTCGGAACCTTGGAGTTGCGGGGAATGATCGGGTCCATGAGCCCACCGACGGTTTCGATACCGAGGCTCAGGGGGGTGATATCCAGGAGCAGGACATCCTTCTGGTTACCGGCCAGCACGTCCGCCTGAATGGCCGCACCCAGTGCCACGACCTGGTCGGGATCCAGGCTGTTGTTGACCTCCCGACCGAAGAAATCTGCGACCTGCTGCTTGACCAGGGGAATACGGGTACTCCCGCCGACCATGATGACGTGATCGATGGCTTCCTTCTCCAGCTTGGCGTCCTTGAGGGCGAGCGCACAGGACTGCAGGGTTTTTTCAACCAATGGCCCCCAATGGCTTTCGGCTTCCTCGCGGGTCAGTTGCAATTGCTGGCCGTGATACTCCGCCGTATAGCTATCCTGGCGACTCAGGGCTCGTTTGGCAGCTTCGGCGACCAACCTCACTTCACCACGCTGTGCGCTGGATTGGATGTCGAGATCATACTTGCGTTGCCAGAAGTCGACGATGGCCTGGTCGAAATCATCCCCGCCAAGGAAGGTATCCCCGTTCGTCGAAAGGACCTCGAAAATGCCCTGCTCGATGCGCATGATGGACACGTCGAAGGTGCCGCCGCCCAGATCGTAGACGGCGATGGTACGTCCCTCGTCTTCGTCCGTCAATCCGATGCCGTAGGCCAGGCTGCTGGCGGTGGGCTCGTTAACGATGCGGAGCACGTCGAGTCCGGCGAGCTTGCCGGCGTCGCGGGTTGCCTGCCGCTGGGCGTCATTGAAGTAAGCCGGAACGGTGATGACCGCGCGGCTGACCTCCGAGTTCAGTTCCGCTTCGATGCGGGTTTTGAGCGACTTTAAAATCTGGGCGGACAGCTCGATGGGGCTATAGTAGCGATCTTTTCCTTCGGCGTCCCTGACCGCTACCTTGACGAGTCGATCTTCGTCCTCGTCGATGATGCGGTAGCCGAAGCGGTCCTTCACTTGGGCGAGATCCCGGTATGATTTGCCGAGCAGCCGCTTTACGCTATAGATCGTCCGTTCCGGAGCGGTCAGCAGCTGTTCGCGGGCCGCGTCGCCGACCAGGGTCATGCCATCGGCCTGAAAGTGGACGATACTGGGTACGAGTACGCTCTTTCCGTCCGGACCGGCTACGGCTACGGCCCGACCGTCGCGCACGTGGGCGACCAGGCTGTTGGTGGTGCCGAGATCGATGCCGACGATGGTTTCTCCGCGGGTGGAAACGACGTCATCCTCCTTAACTTTTCCTGCTTGTAGGTCGATACTATACTTTGCCATACTGGGTATACACATTACCGGCGGGGGGAGTTTGGCCGGATGCTCGCCGATAAGCTTCCTCGGTTAGTCGAAATTTTTCTACCTGCGCGCCGCCGCCCGCTTAATTACGTAGTTCATACACCTACCCTATATGCTCACTTCTATTCGTACGGCCTTCGCGGAAGCCTTTCAGAATCTGCGCAACAACTTCTTCCAGACGCTGCTATCGGTGCTGGGCATCATCATCGGGGTGGCCGCCCTGGTAGCCATGTTGGCGATTATCGACGGACTGGAACAGATGGCGCGGGAGGGTGTAGCCAAAAATTCAAGCCTGGAAACGGTGGTCTTACGGGCTACGACCAGCCGGGAAGTCGACGGGATACGCGTGCCATTAGAAGATCCGGTTGCTCTGCAGCGCGGACTGATCGACAGCGTGGTGACCGCACTGCCCTACCCCACAAACGGGCAGCTGGTCACCGGCGGATCGGTCTTGATCAATCACCCGGATACGGCAACGGAACTGGCTATAGCGTACACGGCGGTTACGCTGCCCCTCACGGAAGACGCTCCGGAAATCACGATCGGTCGGGAGTTGCGCGCGGAGGATGACACCGACGGCGGCACGGCCATGCTCATCAACGACCTTTTCGCCCGGCGGCTGATTGGCCCGGCGGATTCGCTAGCGGAAGCCCTCGGTCGGCGCCTGCAACTCTTCGGAGGATCAGTGGAAATAGTGGGGATCGCCGTGACGGAGGAGAACGAAACGACCATGATGGCCATCCTTCCGCTGGCGGTGTTGGAAAATTTACCCGACGCACCGCAGACGCCCCGCGTAGCGATGATCAATTTCGACCGGGTGGAAGACGTGACGCCGGGGCGGGATTCCATTGCCGGCTGGTTCGCCGCGCGATTCCCGGAAATCGAGGAGCCCGTTCAGGCCCGGGCGAACCTGGAGGTGGTCAAACAACTGGAGACCGGCTTTACGGTCTTCCGGTTTGTCATGAGTTTCCTGATCGGGATTGCCGTGGTGGTTGGCGGCGTGGGAGTAATGAACGTGCTGCTGATGTCGATTGCCGAACGGACGCCGGAGATCGGCGTACGCAAGGCGGTGGGGGCTGCTCCCCGACGCATCCTTACCCAGTTTTTGTCGGAAAGCGTGGCCATTTCAACCCTCGGCAGCCTCATCGGCCTGATTTTCGGCGGGTTGGCGGCACTGGCTATCGCGGCCATCATTTCGTATGTTTTGGAGGTGGATTTTCACGCGGTCTTTACTTTCCGTACCTTGATGATCGTCTTTACGGTGGCCATCCTGACCGGCATCGTCTTCGGCACCTACCCGGCCCGCCGGGCGGCGCGATTAGATCCGGTGGCCGCCATTCAGCGGAGTTAACTTCAGAGCCCTTACGTCCATCCCAGCCATGGTTACCACCCTGCGCCTAGCCTTCGCGGAAGCGATAGACAACCTGCGGAATAACTTCTTTCACACCGTGCTTTCGGTGATGGGTATGATCGTGGGCGTCGCCGCGCTGGTGACCATGCTGAGCATTATTGACGGGCTCGAGCTACTGGCGCGCCGCAGCATCGCCGACCGGTCGTCGGTTACTACAGTCAATGTACTCCAGCGTACCACGCAATCACTTGACGGACTGGTCGTTCCGATGGCCACAACGGCCAGCATCACCTCCGAGAATATGCGGGCGATGTTGGACGAACTACCCTATGCCGCGACCTTCCAGTTATACGCCACGAATGACGTCACCGTTACGGACCCCCATACCGGAGTCCCGATGGGCATGCGGTACGCGGCGCTATCCTTACCGATTCTGCGGGATGTCGCTCCGGTGGTCATCGGTCGTGACCTTACGGAATCGGACGAGGTGAATTTCGCACCGGTCATCGTGGTGAACAGTTCCCTGGCCCGACGCCTGACCCAGGAAGGTGAACTGGCGCAGGCTGCCTTAGGTCGATTTATCAACATCGAGGGACAGGACATGGAGGTGGTCGGGGTGCGCGAACCACAGGAAAACGAATACTACCTGCAGGCCGAAATGCCACTTAGCGTACTGAGCCGAAATACGGATGCGGACTACAGTACCAAAGCATACATTGATTTTGAACGAGTTGAAGACGTTCGTCCCGGCCAAACCTTTATCGAAGATTGGTTCCAGGGCCAGTATCCGCAGATAACCGAGCCGGTAGAGGTGAAGGCCAACATCAGTGCGGTCGAAGATCTGGAGGAAGGCTTTCTGCTGTTTCGGGTCGTTATGGGCTTGCTAATCGGCATTGCGGTGGCGGTCGGCGGATTGGGGCTGATGAACGTCTTACTAATGTCGATCACGAACCGAACGCCGGAGATCGGTATCCGCAAGGCCACCGGCGCGACGCCGCGCCGTATCCTGTTGCAGTTTCTGGCCGAGAGTGTCGCTATCTCGTGTATCGGCTGCGTCTTCGGGCTGATACTGGGAGCCTTGCTGGCCATTCCATCGGCCGCCATAATTTCCCAATTCATAGATGGTGAGTTTGAAGCCGTTTTCACCATCCGGACCCTCGCAATAATCAGCGTGGTAGCCATCATTTCCGGCATCGCCTTCGGGACCTATCCCGCACGGCGGGCGGCCCGACTGGATCCGGTGGCCGCCATCCAGCGGTCATGATTTACGCTATCGTGCGGGATGGGCTACTTTTGCATCGTGCCCGCCGCTACCGTCATCGTTTCCACTTATAACCAGCCGGAGTGGCTGCGGAAAACACTGTGGTCGCTAGAGGTGCAGGACAGCCGCGACTTCGAGGTGGTGATCGCCGATGACGGTTCGGGGCAGGCAACGGCGGAACTCATTACGGAGGCAGCCCAACGAGCGAAATTCCCCCTCCGTCACGTCTGGCACGAGGATACCGGTTTCCGGAAGACGGAGATACTTAACCGGGCTATTCAGGACAGCCAGAGCGACTACCTGATCTTTACCGACGGGGATTGTCTCCTGCGGCGCGATTTCGTAGCCACCCACCTGAAACGCCGTCGACCCGGGCATTTTCTTTCGGGCGGCTATTATAAGTTGGTGCGGGACGTGAGCGAGAGGGTAACCCGTTCCGATATCGTGGCCCAACGCTGCTTCGATACCGAATGGCTGCACGCCGCGGGCCAGCCGTCCAGTCTCAAGGACCTCAAACTGACCCGCAAGCCGTGGCTGGCGGGGGCGCTGAATCGCCTGACCCCTACCCGTCCTACCTGGAACGGACATAATGCCAGCACGTGGAAGGCCGCCATCGTGGCCGCCAACGGATTCGACACCCGGATGAAATACGGCGGGGAGGACCGGGAATTCGGAGACCGCCTGCTACACGCCGGCCTGCGGGCGGTACAGATACGCTACTCGGCGATATGCGTTCACCTGGATCACGACCGCGGCTACGTCACGCCGGAAATGGTGGCCGCCAACCGGAAAATATGGGACCGGACACGCCAGGAAAAGCGTCAACGAACCGCCTACGGAATTACCTCCGAATAGCGAAGGCCGTGCGGCGGCGCGAACAAGTTCCCGCGGTCGTGGATTGAACAGCAGCACCGATACGTCACGAATGGCGAACGTGTGTATCTTACTCCCAAAACCCGGCTTATGCTAGTAACCATCAATCCCGACAATCCACAGCCCCGCCTCATCAAGCAAATGGTCGACATCCTGGAGGAGGGCGGCGTTTTGATTTACCCCACCGACACCGTCTACGGCATCGGCTGCGACATCACCAACAAGAACGCGGTAGAGCGGGTAGCGCAGATCCGGGGCATCGACCCGGACAAGGCGATGTTCAGCTTCATCTGTCAGGATATCAGTCAGGTTACCGATTATTCCGCTACCATCAATAACGACATCTTCCGGGTGATGAAGCATAACCTGCCCGGACCGTTCACCTTCATCCTCAAGTCGAATAACCGCACCCCGAAGGTGCTGAAGAATCGCAAGGAGACGATTGGCGTCCGGATCATCAACAACAACATCGTAGCGGCTCTCGTACAGGGGCTGGGGCGTCCGATCCTGACGGCCAGCGTAAAGCACGATGACGACGTGGTGGAATACTATACCGACCCCCGCGAAATTCACGAGGTCTACGGAAAACGCGTGGACGCGGTGATCGACGGCGGCATGGGTGGTAACGAAGCCAGTACCATTATCGACTGCACCGGTGAGGAAGCGCTCCTCCAGCGCGAGGGAGCCGGCGTGCTGAAGTAATCAGATATCCTCCCGCTCCCAGTCGAGCTGAGCTACGTAAATCAGGATGAAACCCAGGATGACCATCAGCAGGCGGATGGCAAAGGAAATGCCTACGCCCAGGTCGTATAGCCAGGCGAGGAAGAAAATGTCCACCCCTACGTAGTTGAGTACGATCGATACCAGCCCGAGGAATAGCAGGAGGAAACCGATTACGGTAAGCGTGGTAGAGTGTCGTAGCATGGTCACCAGTTTGGAACGAAACTACCTACCCCCGGCAGGTGTTGTCGGTCAAAAGGTGAAATCTGCCCCTAAACCAGTCGTACGTGCCTGATATCAAAATTATAGAATGCCCCCGGGATGCCATGCAAGGCCGCCACGAGTTCATTCCGACCGATATTAAGGTGAGCTATCTGCAGCGGCTGTTGCGGTGTGGGTTTGACACCCTCGACTTTGGAAGTTTCGTTTCTCCGAAAGCCATTCCGCAGATGCGGGACACCGCGGAGGTCGTCCGCCGGCTGGACCTGCGCGACACTGATACAAATCTGCTGGCCATCGTAGCAAACCGACGGGGCGCGGTGGCCGCCCTGGAGCACGACGAGATCGACTTTTTGGGATACCCCTTCAGCGTCAGTGAGACCTTTCAGCTCCGTAATACGAATGCCACGCTGGCAGACAGCGTGGAACGCGTTAAGCAGATTCAGGAGCTCACCCAATCCAAGGGTAAGCAGATGGTCGTGTACCTGAGTATGGCCTTCGGGAACCCATACGGAGACCCCTGGAACGTGGAGGTCGTTGAGCAATGGCTCGATCGGCTGGCCAAGCTGGATATCCGGATCTTCCAGTTATCGGATACGATCGGGGTC
The DNA here is from genome assembly GCF_003390935.1 of Lewinella sp. IMCC34191. Taxonomy (GTDB): domain Bacteria; phylum Bacteroidota; class Bacteroidia; order Chitinophagales; family Saprospiraceae; genus Neolewinella. Next base: position 455,205 of record NZ_QNQZ01000003.1, read on the forward strand.
AGTTCGCCGGCCAGTATCAGCTACCTGTTTTCCAATTTGATCCCGCGCTACCCAAATCTGGAAATCGGTGCCCACCTGCACACGACCCCGGCCAGCTGGGAGGAGAAAATTATTGCTGCCAGCGGGGCCGGGTGTCAGCGTTACGATGGAGCGATCAGGGGATTCGGCGGCTGCCCGATGGCGCGCGACGAACTAACCGGCAATATGCCGACCGAGCACCTCGTTGAATACTTTGGAAACCCATCCACCGGCGTCGGTCCTACCGAATTCGCGGATGCCATGCGGGCCAGCCTGGCGGTTTTTACGTAAATTGACGGGGCGATGCACGGTAATTGGCCGCGGTCGACCCACCGAAATACGGCCGTCGGGCATTTACTTTACGTCAGACAACCCCATATATGCGCATTCAACTGCTTGCCATCCTGTTTCTTCTCGCCGCGTCGGCCGTAGGTCAGACGGGGTACACGAAGGTGAATGGGTCCTACTACCCGTACACGCTGGATGATTGCGGCGATACCATCATCATCGCTCAGCTCGGCGACGTATCGGTCAGCTCACCGGAATTTTTTGAGTCCGACGAGGAGTACAAACTATACCGCCGGTACCGTATCTACGCCCAGCGCGTGTATCCCTACGCCGTGGATGCCATCCGCATCTTCCGGGAGACGGAGTACATGACCCAGAACATGAGTAAGCGCGACCGCCGGCGTTACATCAAGCGACTGCAGAAAGAGCTGGAAGAGAAGTTCGAGGAGCCGCTGAAGAGCATGTCGAAAACCCAGGGCAAGGTTCTGATCTCCATGATCGAGCGGGAAACCGGGGAACCGATATATGATCTCATCAAAGATCTAAGGGGCGGCCTGACGGCCCGGTACTGGGCGACATTAGCCAGTTTCTTCGGGCATAAGCTCAAGCAGAAATACGAGATCGGGGATGACCGTATCCTGGACGCGGTGCTGGACGACTTCGACGTCAGCTATCAACTACCCGAGCAGCAGGTCAGGCGGTAACTACTGCCGTTCTATTAATAATTGGTTTCGGCCTCTATACGGCGGCGGGTATCCAGTATTTGGGTGCGTAGGCGGTTGAAGAACCATTCGCGGTACTTATTCGCATCCGGGCCTAACGAGCCCGAAACGGCCGCAATCCGATCGAACCACTGCCGGGTCATCTCGCATATCTGCGCGTCTTCGGTTTGCAGGTAGTTCGGCGTCAGGAAGGTTACGAAAAGGCTGCTGCGGTGTGCCGATTCGATGAGAATGGCATTGTCGTTATTGGCCAGTTCATTATGTACCGGCCGAAAGGTCGCGCTCATCGCTTCGGGTTGCCCCCCCGGTGCGTACTTCCGCCCTACCCTGGCCATCTCGTTGAGGTGATTGACCATTCCCCCTACCTCGTCCAGTAGTCGCAGTGCTTCTCCCTCCCTGGCGTAGCGGCCCGCTACGTGCAGATACTCGATCTGATCAAGGGTAGTACTCAGCAGACCCAATGACCATAATTCCACGCCGGGAATATGCAACGAGGCCACACCGATATCGCGGGCCCGCTCCAGCAACCGCGAATCAATCAACGAATCGGAAAAAGCTAACTCGCGCCAGCCGGGAAAATTCCAGCAGGTGATGCTGTACACGTACAGCTTTAGGGCCAGCAGTCGCGGGTACAGCATTTCGTAAAAAATGGGAATGCCGGGGTTCGCGATGTAGATGTACGGGTCCTGGAGCTGCTCCACCCGGGCTAAATGGACTTCTAGCTGGTTGAGGTAATCTTCCGGGCTTCGGATATCTACTTCCGAGCGGTTGTAGCGAAAGGGAATCTGGTACTGCCCGTCCGGCATCGGCTGGTCGAAGGTGCGGGCCAGTTCGGCTAGTTCGTTTGCCATCAACTGACTGTCGCCCCTGACCCGGCGGTAGATGGCATCGCGGCTGAGGTGAAGCAGCTCGGCTATGGCTTCGATCATCGCTTGCTTGCTGTCAAAGCGCTTGGACAGGTTAGTGAAGTACCGGCGCTGAAAATCTGATGGCGACATAAGCGATCGTTACTCTTCTAAAATCCGGATGTCTTCGATCAAAAATTCCAGGGGTTCATCGGCGGGCACGAGGGTGTCCCCGCGGGGTGAGACGAGGCCTTCCGCGCCGTAGGCAAGGCTACTGGGAGTAAGGATGCGCAGGCGGGCACCAGGTCGTACGCGCCGCAGCGCTAAATTCCAGGCCGGAATAAGATCACCGAGACGAAAGCGAAGCGGGTCTCCTCTCCGTTGGCTACTATCGAATTCGGTTCCGTCGAGGAAGCGACCGGAATAGTGGACGGTCAGGATATCGCCCTCGGCCAAATAGCTGTATTCCCCTGAATCCACGACCTCGTAGAAGTAGCCTTCCGGCGCGGCATAGACGTCGTAGTTCCGGTCGATCGCCCGGTTAATGATGGCGTTACGTTGCCGGCCCGCCAGGTCATCTACCGGGCTAAGCTCCGTAATCAGGCGCTCCTCGATGGCGGAGCGTTCTTCGGCGGCTCGTTCGGGTTCTTCGCGTGTATCCGCCTCCCCGCATGCAAGCACCAGGAACGGTAAGAGAAAAAGGCTTCCGCGGGCGAAGCAGACGATATAATCGAGGGAGAACATGAACGTTGTGGGTAGAGTAAGTTGGAAACGGATGCGGTTCGGATCAAAACCAGAACGGAATGAATCAAAAGCGCGTTTCCCCGAATACGAAACCGGTGAGTTAATATGTACGAAAGTAATGAATCCCGTCCTATGTCCCTCGTCTGCCGCTTGGCCCTCCCATTTACGCTACTGCTTTATACCTGCGGTCCCTCGCCCGAAATAAGGGAGGAGACCGACCCGGCCGGATACCGTACGGAGTACCAGGTGTCGGCCGAAACCGGGGAGCAGGAGGGATTCTCCCGGCGCTACGATCCGGCGGGTAAGCTGATCAGCGAGGAAATGTACGCCAAGGGAGCACTGGAGGGAAAGCGGACGGCCTATTATCCGGACGGAAGCGTCGAACTTATTGAAAACTACCGGGCGGGTCAGTTCGACGGGGATTATATGACCTACGATTCATCGGGCAACTTGCGGCTGCACGGACAGTACCGGGAGGGAATCATGAGCGATGACTGGATACGCTACTGGCCGAAGGGCCGGGTAAGGGAAGTGGTCGCGGTCGCGGACAATAAGGAAAACGGCCCCTTCCGGGAATGGTACGAGAACGGCCAGCCCCGCGCGGCCGGCACCTACGTTGACGGCAAAGAAAACGGTACCCTTTGGCAATTTGACGAGGAGGGGACGCTCCTTGCCGTACGAGACTGCGAGGATGGCGTCTGCCTGGCCCGCTGGAAAGCGGAGGAAGGAGGCGAAGCGCCCGAAGCGGCCCCCGATATGCAGCGGCCGCCCGACCTGCCGGAAAGTTGACAGGCCACGCCCTGAATGTCTTTCCTATCTTACCCCCGATGAGAAGATTACTGTCCTGGACCTTCGCCCTTCTTTTCTGTTTCAATCTGTCCGCTCAGGTCGGGGGTATCTCCGCCTACGAGTTCCTTAACCTCCCCAATTCGGCGACGGTGGCGGGCCTCGGAGTGCACCATATTTCGGTCAGGAACGACGACCTCTCACTGGCCGCCCGAAATCCATCCTTGCTGAACCGGGAGATGCACGGGCAGGTGGTCCTGAGCCACGGCTTCGTGCCGGCCGGTATCCACAACAGTTATCTCGCCTACGCGCGCCACCGCGACGACCTCAATCTGACCTTGCAGGCCGGCCTGCAATATGTCGGCTACGGATCGGATCTGGTCCGCCGCGACGTGACGGGCCAGGCAATGGGCACCTTTAGCGCCAGCGATTTCGCCGTTACGGTGGGGGCGGCCCGGGAGATAGAGGAGCGGTTATCGGTGGGCGTAAATATGAAAGTCATCGGGTCGCAGCTGGCCGGCTACGGTAGCTTCGGGCTGGGGTTTGACGCGGGATTGTTCTACCGCGACACTTCCGGTCGTTTCGGGATCACGCTGCTGGCGCGCAACTTCGGTCGGCAGCTCCAGCACTACACGGACGATGGCTTTCGGGAACCCATGCCCTTCGAGCTGCAGGTGGGGCTGAGCCGGGAGCTGAAATACCTCCCTTTCCGCTTCTCCATCATTTACCGCTACCTCGACCGGTGGAATATCCTGTACGACAACCCGGACGCGAACGACGATTTTATACTCATCAACGAAGCGGAGGGCAGTACCGACCCGGGGGCGGGGGCCGTCTTTTTCGATAATCTCGCCCGTCACTTCGTCTTCAACGGGGAGTTGCTCATTGGCAAACAGCGCAATTTGAGCCTGCGCCTGGGATACAATCACGGATTACGGCGCGAACTGCGGCTGACGGAATTCCGCTCCGGCGCCGGCTACAGTTTTGGCTTTGGCTGGCGCACGCGGCGTTTTCGCATCAGCTATGGCCGTACGACTTATCATTTAGGTGGCGGAGTGAACCAGTTGGGCCTGGGCACGATAATACGTTAACCCGGCCGATACTTCCCCTCCAAACCACGGCCCCTACCTACCTTAGCCATATGAAAGCCATCATCCCCGTTGCCGGGGCGGGCATGCGTCTGCGTCCCCTGACTTATACCCAGCCCAAACCGCTTATCCCGGTGGCGGGTAAGCCCATTATCAGTTTCATCGTTGATCAGCTGATCGAGCTCGGCGTCAATGATTTCGTTTTTATTATCGGGTACCTGGGGGAAAAGATCCGCGAATACATCGAGCGCGTCTATCCGCAGCTCAATACCAAATTCGTCAACCAGGAGGAACGCATGGGATCCGCCCACGCGATCTGGCTGGCGCGCGATCATTACGTTGATGCGGACGAGATCATCATTTTCTTCGGGGACGCGATCATCGATGCCGACCTCAGTGAATTCGTGCGCTCGAAGGTGAGCTGCATCGGCGTGAAGACCGTGGAAGACCCCCGCCAGTTCGGCGTGGTCGAACAGGACCTGGAGGGCAACATCCGTGGCCTGATCGAAAAGCCGACGATACCGAAGTCAAACCTCGCCATGGTCGGCTGCTACAAGATCCGGGAGGTGCAGCAATTCATCGAGGCCTGCGCGCATAACCTGGAACACAAGATCCGTAGCATTGGCGAGTATCCCCTGACGGATGCCCTGGCCAGAATGCTTGAGTGGGGGACCGAACTGCGGACGATCCGCGTCGACAACTGGTTTGATTGCGGTCGCAGGGAGGTTCTGCTCCAGACGAACGCCATTTTTCTGGACCGCCCGGGCTTCGCCACCGACGACCCGCCACCCTACGACAACAGCATCATCATCCACCCCGTACACATCGGTCCGGAATGCGTGATCAGCAACAGCATCGTTGGTCCCCACGTTACGGTCGGGGCTAATTCTAAACTCGAGAACGCAATCGTTTCCGACAGCATCATCGGCGACTATGCCCGCATTTACGACATCGTGCTGCGCAAATCGGTGGTCGGAAACGACGCGAGCATCGGCGGTATGCGACACAGCCTCAACATTGGCGACAACACCGAAATAGACTTTGGCGGATAGATTTTATAAATTACCCCTATGAGCCTGGCGATTGCCATTATTGCCTGCCTGTTGCTGTCCGCCCTCTTCAGCGGTTCCGAAATCGCCTACGTTTCGGCCAATAAACTACGCGTCGAACTCAAGAAAAAACGCAACAATACCCGCAGCCGCATCCTGACGGGCTGGTTCGACCGCCCCGCCGAGTTTCTCAGCACCATGCTGGTCGGCAACAACATTGCCCTGGTCGCCTTCACCTCGCTGATGACCGTGCCGCTCACGCTGGTGGTCAACAACTACCTGGGGCTGGAAACGGAGATCCTCGTCCTGCTCATCAATACGCTGGCCATCACCATCACGGTACTGATCTTTGGCGAGTACGTACCGAAGACGATCTTCCGGATGTATTCCGACAACGCGCTTTACTTCTGGGCGCTCCCCCTGCGCTTTCTGCAGGCGCTGCTCTGGTTCCCGAGTATCGTCATGACCACCGTCAGCGACTGGGTACTGCGGCTTTTTTTTAAGCGGCCCAGCACGGAGCTCGACACCGTACTGACCCGCCTGGACCTGGAGAATTTCGTGAACCGAAGCCAGACTTCCGAAGAACAGGAATCGGCAATCGATACGAAACTGTTTGGTAACGCGCTAAACCTGGCCGACGTCCGGGTTCGGGACTGTATGGTACCCCGCACGGAGATCGAGAGCATCGACGCCTCGGCAACGGTGGACGAGCTGGAAGCCAAGTTCATCGATACCCACCTGAGCCGCATCATCGTCATCGACGGCGAGGCCGACAACGTGCTGGGTTACGTCCACCACCAGCAACTACTCGAATTTCCGGAAACGATCCGGCAGTGCATCCTCGAGATCACCTTCGTACCAGAGGTGGGGCGCGTGGCCGACCTGCTGGACCGCGCCGTGAAGGACCAGCTAAGCATCTTCTGCGTAGTGGATGAATTCGGCGGCATTGCCGGGGTGATCACCATGGAGGACCTGCTCGAAGAAATTTTCGGCGAGATCGAAGACGAATACGACGAGGACGAGTACGTCGAAATCGACGAGGGCAACGGCTACTACCGCTTCAGCGGGCGGCTGGAGATCAACTACCTCAACGATAAATACGAGATCGGTCTGCCCGAGGGCGACTACCAGACCCTGTCGGGTTTCATTGTCACCACGGCGGAGCGAGTTCCGGAGCAGGATGAAAGCCTCGAATTAGAAGGCTTTAATTTTCGCATGCTGGAAGTGAGCAATACCCGCATCGAGGTGGTGCATCTGCACGTGCTGCCCGAGGGAGAAGCGGAATAAGCGAACCCTTTCGGTAGCAACCCGTTACCGAAATTTGACCCAGCCCCAAGCCAGATGCAACAACTCTACGATTTCGTCAACGCCACTCCGCCCCCGATCCGAATGGCCGTTCGCTTCGGCGTGGCGGCACTCGTCGCGGCCCTGATTACGCTTATTTTATTTGCCATCCTTCGACGGGCGGCCCGCCGCACCGAAAGCTTCACGCTCGAGGCCATCGCGAACAGCACCCGCAACTCCTTTTACTGGTTCCTGACCTTTGCCCTCACGGTTATTTTGTGGAACCAGCTGGAGTCCAGCCTTTTCCCCGACGACCTCAACTCACCGTGGTACCTCCACTGGGGGATCCGGATCGTACGGACCATCCTCTACATCTTCGGCGCGATGCTGCTCGTCAACATCGTCAACGTAGCGGCCGAAACCGTTCGTCACCGCTACAGCATCGATACCAGTAACAACCTGGAAGAGCGCAAGATCCTGACGCAGCTTCAGTACATCCAGCGCATCGTTGGTATCGTCATCTTCATCGTGACGGTCGCCTTCATACTGTTGCAGTTTGACGCGGTTCGCAGCATCGGTACCGGGCTGCTCACTTCGGCGGGCGTAGGCGGTATCATCATCGGCTTTGCGGCCCAGAAATCCATCGCTAACCTACTGGCGGGCTTCCAGATTGCCTTCACCCAGCCCATCCGCATTGACGACGCCCTGATTGTCAACGGGGAATTCGGTCGGGTCGAAGAGATCACGCTGACCTATGTCACCCTCAAGGTTTGGGATCAGCGGCGCCTCATCGTCCCCCTCAATAAATTCATCGACGATACCTTCCAGAACTGGACGCGCAGCACGACCCAGCTTATCGGTAGCGTCTTCATGTACGTGGATTACACCTTCCCCGTCGACAAGCTGCGGGAAGAGGCCCAGCGCTTCACCGAGACACAAGAACTGTGGGACAAGGAGGTCTTCGGCGTCGCCGTCACGGATAACAACGCCGACGTCATGACGATCCGCATCATCGCCAGCGCGGCCGACAGCGGTCAGACCTTCAACCTCCGCTGCGCCATCCGCGAGCACCTCATCGGCTGGATCCAGAACAATTACCCGGAACACCTGCCCAAGACCCGCCTGGAAATGAGCCCCTCGGAAACGACGCAAGCCCCCCACCCGAACGCGGAGGAAATGCCGTTGCAGGAAGGCGACCGGTAGCGATGCCGTTTTATAGAGCGCTGGCTTCCACCTGCCGGTGGGTAGGAAGGGCTAATTTTTGAAGACTGACGGACTACAGCCTGCCGCGAATAAAATCCAGCGTAAGGATAGCGGCGGGGCGGGCCATTCCACCGTGGTCGAAACCCTGCATCTCGTAGAGCCAGGTATTGGGGTGCCCCGAGAGTTGGAGCATGCGCCAGAAGTATGCGTTTTCTTCGTAGCGGCCGTAAAGTTCCCGGTCGCGGTCGCCGGTGATGATGAGCATGGGCGGGGCGTCGGGGCGGAGATGCTGAATGGGGGCGTACCGGTCGACAACGACGTCGTTCCAATCGAGGCCGCGCTCCTGGCGGGGGGTGAAGTGGGTGATGGTGTGCCCGCTGAAAGGGATCAATCCGGCCAGGCTATCGGGGTGGAGGCCGTGGGCCGCCAGATAGGTCGTATCGAGACCGATCATGCTGGTCAGGTAGCCACCGGCGGAGTGCCCGCTGACGTAGATCCGGCGCGGATCGCCACCGTAGTCATCGATGTGCTCCATGACCCAGGCGACGGCCGCCGCCGCGTCTCGCGTGTAGGCCGGGTTCGTGACGCGCGGGTGGAGCCGGTAGTTGGCGGTGGCCACGGCGATGCCCTGGTTCAACCACTGTTCAGGGGTAAACTTTTCGCCACCACTTAGTCCGCCACCGTGGAAAAAGACGACGGTAGCAAAGCCGGCACTGTCCTCGGGGTAATACAGGTCCAGCACACAGCGCTCCTGGATGTAGGCGTCCGTGCTATCGGGTCGGTAGTTGACATCCTCCAGGGTTGTATATGTGTTTTGCGCCGTAGCGCAGGTAGAAAGCATCAGGCCGGGAAGGCCGCCCAGGAAGAAAATGAGCGTGAGGAACGGGACAATCTGCTGCATGCCCAAAGATAGCCTAACAAGCGAGGGATATTGCAACCATAGTCCCTTCCTCTGGTTAGGTTAACAGGCATAAATCCCACATAAGATGAGCAAGCGCGCGGCAATTGTATGGTTCAGGAGGGACCTTCGGCTGCACGATAACGAAGCCCTCAACGACGCCCTCAAACACGGCGACGAAGTGCTGCCCGTGTACATCATAGATCCGCGGGAGTGGCGTGGCACCCTACCCCTGACCGGCCTCCCCAGGATCGGGCCCCACCGCGCCCGCTTTGTCCTGGAAAGTATCGCCGATCTGCGCGAGAGCCTGCGCAACCGCGGCGCGGACCTGATCGTCCGTGTCGGCTATCCGGAAGAGTTGCTGCCCGAGCTCTCTAAACAATGCCGGGCCAGCTGGGTATTCTGCAACCGCGAACGTACCCGGGAAGAATTACGGGTACAAAATGAAGTAGAACAGAACCTGTGGAGCATCGGCCGGGAGGTCTACTATTCGCGGGGCAAACTCCTCTACTATACCTCCGATCTTCCCTTCCCGATCACGCAGACGCCGGATACCTTTACGCTGTTTCGCAAGGAAACGGAGCGACTGACACCCGTCCGCGAGCCCATTGCGATTCCCAACCGCATCCCCTTCCCCACCGGCACGGGCATCGAAAGCGGGGAGATTCCGGACGTAACGGAATTCGGACTAGCCCCTCCCCCCCACGACGAGCGCGCCGACATCACCTGGGTGGGTGGCGAGACCGCGGGCCTGGACCGGCTCGTCTACTATCTCTTCGACAACCAGGCCATCGCCACTTACAAGGAAACCCGCAACGGGCTGAGCGGTAGTGACTTCAGTACCAAATTCAGCGCCTGGCTGGCGCAGGGCTGCCTGAGTCCAAAACGGGTTTACGCGGAAATCAAAGCCTACGAAACCAAGAACGGGGCCAATGACAGCACCTACGCGGTCGTGTACGAGCTCCTATGGCGTGACTTTTTCCGCCTGATGGGCAAGAAACACGGAGAGCGCATCTTCCAGAAGAACGGTTTTTCAGAGAAGGAGCATACGGAGTGGTCGACCGATCGCAACCTGTTGCGCCGCTGGATGGACGGTCAGACCGGCACGCCCTTTGTCGATGCCAATATGCGCGAGATTGCCCGCACCGGCTACATGAGCAACCGGGGCCGGCAGAACGTGGCCAGCTACCTGGTCAACGACCTGAAGTTGGACTGGCGCCTGGGAGCCGAGTACTTCGAGCACATCCTGATCGATTACGACGTAACCAGCAACTGGTGCAACTGGCAGTACGCGGCGGGCGTGGGGACCGACCCGCGCGAAAAACGCTACTACAATATTCTCAGCCAGGCCGAGCGCTACGATCCGAAAGGAGAATATGTCCGGCTATGGTGCCCGGAACTGGAAGACGTACCGGAAGAATACACCCACCAGCCGGATCAATTGAGTCCGTCGCAACAGCGGGATTGTGACCTCCACATCGGCGATAGCTATCCGGCCGCCCTCGTGGGCAGCACCCAGTGGCGTACGAAGAAGGGAAGGAAGCAGCGGGCAAGCCGTTCGGCACGAGGCTGAGGGAAAAACCAACGACCATCGGTATTCTTTAGTACTTCGCTGCCATCCGCTAAAAAGAGTTGATGCGTACCTCGATCCGGTTCAGTCCGGGTTCCAACCGGACCGTGTTGAAGGCGGGGTTTACGCTCTCTCCATTGAGTGTCATGGTCTGACTTTCCTTTAGATCCAGGGCAAACTCCGCGACCATGTTGCCCGGCAGGGTCACTTCGAAGACCTGTAACCGGGGGTCGACATTCTCGTACTTCCCGCGGATCGTGCCCCTGAGAGTAGGAACTTCGATCGAGGTCCGCTCCAGCGTGCTCATTTGGGGGTGAATGCTGGCGACCGCGTAGCCCGGCTCCTTCGGACGGATGCCCCACAGGTAACGCGGGATAATATTGGCCGGTACCGCTCCCCAGGCGTGGTTAAGATCCAGGTTGGTTTTGTACTTGAAGTCCCAGGCTTCCATGGTCATCGTCGATCCGTAGCGGATCATATTGTACCAGCTGCGATCGCTGGTGTCGGTGAGGAGCTGCAGACCGTAATCCGCCATACCGGCCTCGTACACGGCCTCCATTAGATACTGGGCACCGTAGACGCTCGCTGCCATCCCGCGGCTTTTGATATGTTCCCCTACCGACTCAACGTAGGCCTCGGGTACCATTCCAAAGGCGAGGGGAAACATATTGGCGTGAACGGAGGCGTGGTCGGTGCCTTCGCCGTCCACGTAGATCCCACGCTCCTTATCCAACATCTTTTCATTGACCGCCCGCTTTGCCTGGAGGGCGTATATGCGAAACTCGGTGGCTTCGTTCGGCTTACCCAGTACCTCGGCAAATTCGGCCATGATCTCCATGTTCCGGTAGAATAGGGCATTGATGACGGTGTTGTTGTCTTGAAAGACGAAGCCGTCGCGTTCGCCCCGGGTATCGGAGCCGCCCCAGCCCGCCGGGGGCCAGTCGACAATGTCGCGAAGTTCTTCGTCGCGGTCGCCAAAGCCCAGTTTGCTCATATATTCCGGGGTGATCCGGGAAGAGCTCACCAGGTGATCCTCCCCGATCAGACCGATCAGCGTCTTCCACTTCAGGTCCTCGTAGTAGCGTTCGATAAGTTCCGTATTGCCGGTATACATATAGTCGGCATAAAACATGAGCGCCACGTGCTGCTGCCATTCGGTCGGCCAGGTAGGGTGCTCCATGAAATATTCGATGGTGCTGCGGGCGATGGCGTACTCCCGGTCGGTGGTATAGTGGCTCAGTTGATTCAGGTAGGCATCGGCCTCGTAGGGAATGCGCTCACGATCACCGTCGACATAGAGACCGGCGAAGGTGGTCGCCTTGATGGTGTATTTACACAGGTCCCATACCTGATTGAGGATGGAATCGCTGCTTGCGAAGGAACTGGCGGCTTCTTCCCAGTAGCTATGGTAGGCCAGTTGCCGTACGTTTTGCAGGCCGTCGTTCTTGATTCCTATTATCTGCGCGTACCGGAAGGGCAGCAGCACCGGGAAGGAGTCGGGCATTTGAACGGCGGCCGGGCCGGTGTTGCGCTCGTCCGGCATCAGGGGCAGGATATAGGTATGCGTTCCCTTGCGTACGGGCAGGGTGACCTCCTGATAGCGGATGGTGCCCCCGGGATCGGCATTGATGGTTCCGTTCGTGTTGAGCAATTCTCCGACCTGCACGCGGATCTCGTGTGGCCGACGTGCGGTATAGGTGAGGGCCATATTGGCAAAGGCATCCTTGCCAAAATCCAGGAACAGGCCGTCGTCGGTCTGCCGTTGATGGACGGGGTCGATCGTGTCCACCTGGAATCGATTGGGGGTGGTCACTGCAACCGGATCGACGCTTCCGGCCGTGAACCCTTGCGGTGCGCTGTAAGCCGTTAGCCGGTTCAGTCCGTCCCATATCCGCACCTTCCAGTAGTAATCCCGACCGGCCTGCAAGGGAGGACCGTCGTAGGCTATATTAGAAGAAGCGGCCGTACGGACCTGGCCGCTGTTCCAGACATCCGCCTTATTATTCTCTATGTTTTCGAGGCTTGATGCGACCAGCAACTGGTAAGCCCCCTGCACGCCCGAGGCGGCCGGCACCACCCATCCGAATTCCGGTTCCGGGTCACGGAGAGGGAGTCCGTCGGGTTGGCGGAGATATTCTACCGACAGGTCGGTCGGTGCGGCGGATCCCTCGTCGCTGAAGCGTTCGATCAATTGGTCGGTGGCGTGTCGGAACTCAAGAAGCTTGTCTTTGTAAGCCGGGTCGTTTGCCAGGTTGTTTGTTTCCTGCGCTCCGCCGCCCAAATCGTACAGCTCCTCCAGCGAGCGGTCGTTGATGTAGCGGAAATACTTCCAGTCTCTCGTGCGGACGCCTTCGCTCGGGGGGATTTGCTCGAATTCCCAGATGTGCTCGATGAGGACGGTATCCCGGTCCAGTTTGTCCGTTGCGCCCGTTACGATGGGCTTTAGGCTGAGGCCCTGGTAGATATCCGGCTTCGGTACGCCGGCGAGGTCGAGGATGGTGGCGGCAACATCGATATTCAGCGCCAGTTCATCACTGTCGTGGTGCGTCGGCTGCCGGGGGTCGTACACGATCAGCGGCACCCGCACGGAGTTGTCGTAGAGCAACCATTTGCCCGCCAGCTGCCGCTCGCCGAGAAAGTATCCATTGTCGCCCATGACGATGATGACCGTATTATCGGCAATTCCCTGCTCTTCCAGTTTCGCTCGCAGTTTGCCGATCTCACGATCGATGCCTGCGATGAGGCGGAAGTAGCCCTTGACGCTGTGCTGATACTTTTCGGGTGTGTCGTAGCGCCAGGTCCAGCGCAGTCGGTTGAATCCTTCGCGCACCGCCTGCGGGAGGGCGTCAAAATCCTTGCGGGTGCCGAGGGCGGGGGGCGGCGCGTCCCGGTCACGGAGGAGTCCGTCCGTCTCCGGTTGCCAGAAGTACTGGTCTTCCGCCGGATCGTGGGCGTGGGGGGCACTAAAACTCAGGGAGAGGCAAAATGGCTTTTCGGCATCCGCGTTTCGCTCCACGAAGTCCAGGGCCTGCTGCCCGGTATACCGGGTGAGGTGTACCGTATCCCCATCCAGCGTTTTGTAGTAGTAGCCGCGGCGGTCGGGGTATTCGTTGTTGCGGTCGTAGGTTTCGTACTCGTCGAACATCCGGTCCTCACCATCGTACCGGATGCCGTACTTGCCATAGAAACCGGTGTGGTACCCGGCCTCCCGAAGTACGGCGGGGTAGGCATTCGCTAGGTAGCGGTCCGGAATATTTCCGGTTTGAAAGTTAAAGCGGTGCGTACGCTCGTAGACCCCGGACAGGATACTCGCCCGGCTGGCCGCGCAGATCGGCGTGGTAACCATCGCGTGGGAAAAGTAGGTGCCGGATTCCGCCAGGCGGTCCATTTCCGGGGTCTGGGCCAGGGGATTACCGGCGTAGCCGAGGGCATCATAGCGCTGATCGTCGGTCAGGATAAAGATGATGTTGGGGGGACTGTCCTCCTGGCCGAGCAGGGAGCCCGCGCCGGGCACGAACAGTAAGCATAGGATTGTAAGCGTCAGGAGGGATTGCATGGAGGACCGATTGCTCGCGGTCACTTTAGCATGACCGACACCGGTAATATCCAAATCTTCGGCGAGTCCCCCATCCTGGGTTGTTCTGCTGTCCGCTAATCACCGGATTGTACCGCTGGCTGCCCTAAGTATGGTAACAATCCATGTTCGCTTCCTGCACCCCACCGGGAGTCACCTGGCCGGTCGAAGCGCCCCGTTAGCCGCGCTCATGGCCGTGGCAATCGCATTATCGGTGCTGCCGCGTTCCAGCACGATCTTTCCCCGTCCACTGATTTGGAGCGTGTAGACCGTCGGGTTATTATCCGTGCCCCATATTTTCTTGGTGAGGGGTTTGATCGTACTGCCTTCGGCGGATAAAGTGAGCGATCCGCCCTCCACTACGGCCAGGTAAGCGCCCGGAGGAATGCGGTACGCCCGTCCGTTCAGATCGGCTAGCAGGACCGGCTGGCCCGGGCCGGAGACGTTCAGCAGCATGATGCTGTCCAGGTACGCGCGCGTTCCCGTGGCGGAAATACGGGATTTCAATTCACCGCTTAGGGGATCGAGAATGAAAACCTCCTGGTTTCCGCGTATGTCCACGGGTTTGGCCAGCAGCGCTCCCGCTACGCCGAAGGCCCCAACCAGAGCTGCATTTTTCAGTCCCTGTTTGCTCATAGCCGTAGGATCGAGCAGGCCGCCCGGCACCACAACGGTTAATTGTCCCTCCGCATCGGCCTGTACGGAGTAGTACTCCCGCTGGAGGTAGAGGAAATCGGTGCCTTCGTGGCGGTAGCCCCAGATTTCGCGCAGGTCGCGCCGCGACAGACTGTCCGGCTGGGCGAAGTCGGCTACGTAAAAATCCTTCTCCTCCCCCACTCGGGCGATGCGTCGCTCGGTCAATTTCAGTTGAATGGTGGTATCTACTCTACCCGACCGGAAATCCAGGACGCTATAGTACACGCCATCGCGTAACCTTCCTCCGCTTTTTACTGCCGTTACCTGACTGGTACGCCCCGCGCGGACGTCCTCGTCCAGCAGCTGGAAGATCTCGGCCAGTGCTTTAGCCAATGCCCCGGCGTGACCGGCGGTTACGTCCAGCCCCCCCTCTACCCGGTTTACCTGGTAGGGGCCATACCGCGATAGCTCCCCGTCCGGACCGGGCATTGTAAGAGCGGCCTCCAGGTGAAGGCGGCGGTGTTCGCTGGTTTTGTCCACCCGCTCTTCGATACGCAGAAAACTAATCGAGAGCGTGGCGGCAGGCAAGGCCTTATCGACGGTGTTCCGGAGCAGCGCGACGACCAGATTATGTTCCATACCATGGAGAAAAGCGAGATTGCGCTCTTTATTTACCAGACCGGTATAGACGCTTCCGTAATGGCCATCCGCCACTCCGGTTTCGTCGCGCACCTGGTTGATGCGGAAACTCAGGTCCGAAAGATCAACCGTCTGGTTGGAGATATCCAGCACGTACTCCTGGCTCGACAGGGAGAAGGGGAAGAGGAGCAGAAGGGAGGCCAAGTATTGCATAGGAACAAAATTACGGCCGTAGTGAATCCGTTGGCACGCTTTCCGTTTCGACTAACACATTTCGGTTTAACTAATGTGAGTGCGCCCAATCGTATCGACTTCAGTGAATTTCATACACGGCCCCGGGGGCGTTCCCCCCTTTTATCGTAATTTCGCCGCTTAGGCTAACAAGCCACTTACTGAATGGCCAAAACAAAGAAAAAGAGCGGACAACTCGGTCTACGGATGGGACTGCGGGACGAGCGCATACCGAAATTATTCGGTCTGCTGCTGCTGTTCATCTCCGTTTACCTCACGGTTGCCTTCGTTTCTTACCTCTTCACCTGGAAGATCGACCAGGACCGCGTACTGCGCTTCAGCTGGAAACTGCTGAGCGAAGACGCCGCCACGGTGGACAACTGGCTGGGTCGCCTAGGTGCGTTTCTTTCCAACTTCTTCATTTACTTCTGCTTCGGCTTACCGAGTTTCATATTAGTGTACTTCCTCGGCCGCCTGGGTATTAACCGCCTGCGCAGGGCGCCGCTGCGTCCGATGGCGAACCTGTTCGTCAAGTTGATGCTGTTCACGCTGGGATTGTCCGTGCTGCTCAGCTTCGCTTTCGGTAGTTTAACCGACTTCCCGTTGGGTGGGGGCATCGGTGACTATCTGGTTTCCCACCTTTCCGGCGTGCTGGGTGGCTTCGGCGTGGTGTTATTGTTGCTCCTCCTCTTCGGATTGTACCTGATCTTTGAAGCCCGGATCGACTTCAACGGTACGCCCCGGCAGATCCGCAATGACGTCGTGGACCATTTTTCCGAGATGATCCGGTTCCGGGGAAAGCCGAAGCCCGCCGCTGCTTCGCGGACGAATACTACACCTGCGCCCCCGTCGCCCAACCTAACCGCGCCGAAGCGCGAGACCGAACGACCGCAGACCCTTTCGCCCGGCGACCGGGGCGACTTCGAAATCGAAGGCCCCAAGCCGCGTTTGCTTTCCGAAGAAGGCCGCGAGCAACTTAAAGGAGACCAGATGGAGATCCCGCTGGAATCCGTCGGTGACCTCACCCTGGTGAGCAAAGATCCCCTCGCGGTGGGTGGCGACAACCTAATCGTAGCCGACGGCGACGAGGGCATCGACACCAGCCTGGCCGTTACGGAGGAAAACAAAGACCACACTGAGCCCTACGACCCGACCGCCGACCTGCCGTCTTACCAGAAGCCCCACTTTGAGTTGCTTGAAGAAGGCGAGACCGGCAAGCACGAGGTGGACCGTGCGGAACTGGAAGCGAACAAGGATCAGATCATCGAGACCCTGCTCAATTATAAGATTGAGATCACGAAGATCCGGGCGACTATCGGGCCTACGGTGACGCTGTACGAAATTGTGCCTGCCCCCGGCGTCCGCATCTCGAAGATCAAGAACCTGGAGGACGACATCGCCCTTTCGCTGGCCGCCCTCGGCATCCGCATCATCGCGCCCATTCCGGGCCGGGGGACCATCGGTATCGAGGTCCCGAATAAAAACCCGCAGATGGTGAGCATGCGGGAGGTGCTGGAGAGCGAGAAGTTCCAGACCGCCAAGATGGACATTCCCCTGGCGCTCGGTAAAACCATCAAAAACGAGGTACTGATCGCCGACCTGGCCAAGATGCCCCACCTCCTGGTAGCGGGTGCTACGGGTCAGGGTAAGTCGGTCGGTATCAACTCGATCATCATGTCGATCCTGTACAAGAAGCACCCTAGTCAGGTGAAGCTCGTCATGATTGACCCGAAGAAGGTGGAACTATTCCCCTACGCTAAACTCGAAAGTCACTTCCTGGCCTTCCTGCCGGGGCAGACGGAGCCGATCACCACGGAGACGACCAAGGTGATCCACATCCTGAACTCGCTGTGTATCGAGATGGACCAACGCTACGACCTGCTCAAAAAGGCGGCGGCGCGGAACATCAAGGAATACAACGAGAAGTTCGTATCGCGGCGGCTTAACCCCGAGAAGGGCCATAAATTCCTCCCCTGGATCGTACTGGTGATTGACGAATTCGCCGACCTCATTATGACCGCGGGCAAGGAGGTGGAGATGCCCATAGCGCGTCTGGCCCAGTTGTCACGGGCCGTTGGTATTCACCTGGTGATCGCTACCCAGCGCCCGTCGGTAAACATCATTACCGGGGTCATCAAGGCAAACTTCCCCGCCCGGATCGCCTACAAAGTGACCGCCAAGGTGGACTCCCGGACCATCCTGGATTCCGGCGGTGCCGATCAGTTGATCGGACGGGGTGACATGCTGCTGAGCAACGGCGGTGATGTCGTCCGCCTGCAGGGGGCTTTCGTGGATACGCCGGAGGTCGAACAGGTCATCAATTACATTGGCTCGCAGCGGGGTTACGTCGAGCCCTACCTACTGCCGGAGTACAACACCGACGAAGAGATGGCCGGCTCGGGTGCACTCAGTTATGCCGACCTCGACGATATGTTTGAAGACGCCGCCCGCCTGATCATTCAGCAACAGCACGGATCAACGAGTATGGTGCAGCGCCGCCTGAAGCTGGGCTACAACCGCGCGGGCCGGATCATGGACCAGATGGAGCAACTCGGGATCGTGGGCCCTTCCCAGGGGAGCAAGCCCCGTGAAGTGCTTGTGTACGATGAGATGGAGCTTACCCGCTTCATTGACGATTTGCGGAATCGGGGTTGATTCGTTCTTCTTTTAGGGGCGTCGGCGTGGGGCTCAGACCTAAAAGTGAAAGGTGGGGTGTCAACAAAATTTTCTCCCTTAAAAACCGTTTTCAGGTGGAGGCTAAACGAGTTTTTACTCGGTAGTCTGCTGCAGCCTTCGGCGGTTTAGATTCAGGAAACCTTTGATGCCTGAATATTTATTCTGCCCCGCTACGACCGGTATGTACCGCATCGTAGCGAATGGAAAGAGCCGGAGAGGCAGCGCGTTGATTTTAAAGACACACAAATTTTAATTTCGCACCATCTCTTTTGAGAGAGGATGGGGAATTAGCAAACAAGCACAGGTGTATAATTTTAGATTCTCCCCACCGGGGTGCTGGGCCTGTCGTATCGCCCTGACCCTCCTTTTCAGCGTTTCCACGCTATCGCTTTCCGCCTTAACGGCCCTTTCCCCCGGTTGTGGTGGGACGACGTATTACCAGGATGATAGTGAGGGTAACGGCCTGGTAGTCATGGAAGCGGAAACTTCGACCTTCAGCCGCTCGTCTATCGTGGAAGGTCACCCTGATTGGGTGCTGTGGCTGGAATACACCAGTAACGATACAGGAAATGGGGGTTATGTACGGGTAAACACGACGAATCAAAACAGCGGAGTGGCTACCTATGATCAGGGGGCGGAGCTGTCCTTCGACATCGACTTTGTCAAGACCGGCACCCACTACGTTTTCGTCCGCTTCCGCGCCAGAAACGACAATGATAATTCGCTTCACCTGGAATTTGATGGAACCCGGATTGGATCGTGGGCCTTTCCGTTGACGGGGAACACCTGGACGTGGGTGAGAATTCCGGTTCCCGTCGAACCATCGACCTTAGGCTTACACAACTTCAGTGTATACCACCTGGAAGACGGGATGGAGCTGGACCGATTCCTCATTAGCAGCGACCCTGGCTTTGCGATTACCGGGATCGGTCCGGATGCGACCGAAGACGGCAGCAATCGTACGCGTGGTCTGGACGAGCGGGTCGAATACCATATGGACTACCGGACCGGCCAGGGGTTTGCCGTAATCGAAGCGGAACAGTACACATATAACATGAGCGGCCTGCTGGCGTACGAGTGTCGTCCCTGGGAAAACATTCCCGACCCCAGTGCAAGTGGTGGATCGTATATGGCCGTCGCACAGGCCCGTGAGCTGGTGCCAGACCAACAAATCTGGTCCGCACCCTTAATGGACTACGAAGTCAACATTGACGTGACGGCCGAATACTTCGTCCATATTCGCCACCGAAGTCCTACGGAAGACGACAATTCCGTCTTCGTTTCGGTGAATTACGCAGGTGTGGCGCAGTTTCGTCTCACGGCAACAACCGATTGGATGTGGGAAAGTCGGAGCCTGGGCGTGATTGACCAAAACCTAGGCACCTTTTTGCTGAGCATCATCATGCGGGAAGACGCGACCCCCATCGACAAAATCATTATAACCTCCGACCCGAACTTCGTTCCCAACGGTACCGGCCCCATTGAGACCGCCCTGGTGCCTGCTCGTCTGATCTATCAGCAAGACAATAGTCCGGAACACCTGGTCCAGCTCCCGATGGAAAGGCCGAGCCGCGACCTTCCCGGTGTGGGAGCTTACCAGAACCTACAGTGGAGAAACCAGGATGACGGGACGGCACTTAACGGTCAGTACGCAATCGTACCGAATGCCGGCGGCACGCACATCAACATTAACGGAGCTGCCTCGGCCAATGCCCCGGTGCAGGAGTTTGACATCAACTTCGTCCGTACCGGTACCCACTACCTCTACGTTCGGCACCAATCGCCAAGCGGATCCGACAATTCCTATACCTACCTCTTCGACGGCGCGAAGATTGGGGAGGTCCACATCAATACGCTTTCCGCTACGGAGTGGCGCTTTTACGAGGATCTGCCCACCATCAATGTCCCCTCCACCGGCGTGCATACCTTTTCCGTTGCCATGCGGGAGGACGGTACGCCGATCGATCACGTGACTATTTCCAGCAGTCCGGCCTATAACACCGCCGTACTGCCCGTGGAACTGTTTTCGCTCTCCGGAGAAGCGCTTTACGATAACAACCTGATCCTGTGGTCAACGGCATCGGAACGGAACACCGCCTACCACCACGTGGAGCGTAGCCTTACCGGTATGGATGACTGGGAAGCGATCTGCAGTATGCCGGCGGCGGGGACCAGCGACGACATAGTAGACTATGAATTTTACGATCGTCACCCCGCGAACCTAGGCTACTACCGCATCGTCACCGAGGATCTGGATGGGGCGGTCAGCATTAGCAGCGTGGTCGCAATAAGCCGGGGTGCCAAAGCATCCGATCAACTGGCTATTTACCCGAATCCGGCCGCAGACCACACCAATATCTCCTTCGATCTGGCCACGGAACGAAAGGTTTTCTTTCAAATCATTACGCTGGGCGGGCGCCCGGTGGCGGAAAAGGAGTACAGCGGCCACGCTGGTTCCAACACCGTCGACCTGCCCGTCGGCAATCTACCCGGGGGTAGCTATATGGTTACCGCTTCCGTACCCGGGAAAAACTTAATGGTAAGCCCGTTATATGTCGTTAAATAGTCAAGATTCTTCCAATCCTTCTCCCCTCGGCCGGTACGGTATGCTTAGCCCCCGCCGATTTGGTAGCGGTCTTCCCCAGCCGGGGATGTCCTTCCGGGCGAGTCTCATCGAGCGCACGCTGATCCGTCGCTCGGCCGTGCAGCCAAGCAGACTCGCGCTTGCCTACGATCGGAAGTGGCATGCATCTACCGTTTGGCGCATCATCCAGGTTAACGCTTTGGCTACTTCCGTTGGGGAGATGCTGTAAGCCGTTGAAGATAAATCCGGCTCTACCATACCATTGAGTCAACCAGAACAGCGCAACGATTAGTAGCACTTGGTTAAAACACCCGAATATTTACTGCCAGGCGGAAGGTTGATATTCCTTCGAAATGGTGTTTTTCCCAACTGTCTTTTCTTCCGTCAAAGGGATCAACGTATTCGCCACCGTATTTTCGACCGATAGGCCCGAAACTCTTTTCGTACATGGCCGACAAGGAAAGTGTCGGCGAAAGTCTATACGCCAAGCCGAATCCGCCAAAGAGATTAAACCTGCTTAGGAGCGATTGCTGCCGTCCGTCGTCAACTATTTTACCGTCGTATATGGTGTAGTCTGCCTTCTCTGCAGGCAGGTTTCCCAAACTGTCAGGCAGGATCACCGTCGCTCCGTATTGACTGACCGCACCGGTAATCATTAATCCTCCATTGAGGAACATCCGCAATGGACCGTCATCGGCCACCACGATAAAAGGACCTTCGACACCCACGTTCAGTCGCAACGCGTTCCAACCCTGGATGGCACTGCGGTAATTGATATCCGTCCTCCAATCAGCTGGATCGCTGTTGGCGCTATGCTTACCAAAGTCGCGGAAGACATAGAAGTCGCGGTATTGTTCATAGTCCAGGCCCGCGCTAACTTCACCGATGCGGCCACCGAAGTCGTAAGCGATTTGGGCACCCAGGCCGTAGCAACCCCCGACTTCCTCATTCAGGTTCTTGTCTTCATCCACCACCGAGAAGCCAATAAACGTCCGCGCCGAATAGCTCCACTGTGCCGAAATGTTAGCAACGGCAAGCGTAAATAAGAGAGATAATGAAAAGGTCTTCATACGGCTATTGGGGCTTGTAGACAATACCAATCGTGAGTCCTGAACGAAGGAATACTTCATGCGGAGACGGGCTTTGGAAGAAAGACTTATGAGGAAGACCATCCCCGAATGGACCGGGTCTATTGTGTCCGATTTCACGGTTTTTTGAATCGACCTTGAATCGCGGGTTCTCGCCCGACTTATCGTATTTGGGTAGGGCAATACCACCATATCCAAGCAGATAGCCGCCCCCTCGCACAGCCAAGTTTTGATTTATCCAGACGGTATAATGAAGTTGAAAGCGTGCGCCGGGCTGGATCAGATCAAAGTATTCTATTCTGGCGACCTGAACGGACTGCCACAAGGGGAACTCATTAGTGTTTTCGTATCCCTGATAACTGAAGGCACGGTAAGTCAATCGTTGCGTCAACTGTCCGTACCCCAGGGTGAGCAAGGCACTGCCCCCCAAATCCCCGGGGCCAATCCGGTAGTTCAGCTGCGGTCCACCACCGAGGTAGCCCCGTCGGTACATCTGCCTGACGTTGTCGAATCGTCTCAACTCCGTCCGGGAGGGGCTATCCTGCCCGACGGTCGGTATGGTGACCGGCAGTTCCCCCCAGCTTTCATCCGTGTCTTCCCATTCCCTTCCGGCGGTCCATACCCAGCTACACCCTCGGCGCTTGCGAAACTCCGCCTCAAAGGCTATGGCTCCAATCGACTCCCCCGGCTCGGAAAACCCGGTTGAAAAGTGGAGGCCGAAACTCTTTTGGGAGACTAACGGTGATTCGTCTGCCTGCGCTCGCAATCCCAGCGGCACGAGCAGGATCAGTAAAAAGTAGTAATGCATAGAAGTTAGTGCTTGTCGAAAATTGGGGTGGGGTAATAGCTCCCGGATGTCGATTCGGTTTCAATGGACGGAAGGTTGATATGCAAGCTGTCGTACACCGAATAGGCGGGTGACAGGCGGGGAAGCGGAGGTAAGGAAAGCAAGGGCACCACCTTCACTTCCGGGCGAGAGGGCCGAAGTGCTTGGGAGACTATGCCTGTGCTTATAACCGGCTGCATATTATCCGATACAGTAAGCGCAGCCGGGTTGGGCTGCTTATCGGTCGCCGGTTCCCCTAAAAGCGCATTGGTTTCGGTTTCGGCTGAGTGGATCGGCAGCGCCTTGTCGACTGATTGGGGACTCGCCACTACCCTATCCATCGGAACGGCTACGGGAAAGAATGAAATTCCCTGGTCAGCGCGCCCCGCGAAAAGAAGCCACACCGTCATCGTCCCGGCTAGCAAGAGCACACCGAGTACTGGCTTACGCCACTTTCCTCCGCGCCTCTGCTTGGGCAAGAGTTCCGACATGGCTCCCCAGTCAGCATCCGTAGCCGCAGGGGCGTACTCGCCCATACGCTCCCGCCACCGTTCTTCGTAGCCGTTTTTCATAGTTCGTTTTCTATTTCCGGATGGACCGCCCGATAGTACCCTTGTAGCGTTTCCCGTGACTTCATCAATCGCCAACGGCTGGCGGTTTCGGTAATGCCCAACTCGACAGCTACATCGGCGTGGGTGTATCCGTCGAATACCACCAGGCTAAAGACGATGCGGAGGTGGTCGGGCAGCCGCTCCAACAGTTTGATGATGTCTTCCACCGCCAGTTGATCAAGTGCCCTATTCGGCACGGACACCGGCCAGACGAAGTTTTTGTCTACCACCTTTCGCTGGTCACGTGCTTGCTCGCGCAGGTAGCTCAGGGCCTGATTACGGACAATAGTGGCCAACCAACCATCAAAAGCCCCCTCCCCCCGGTAGCTGGCCAGTGCTCCGAAGATTTTCAGCATCGCCTGATTCAGCACGCCGACGGACTCTTCCCGATCACCCAGGTAGCGCAAACAGATCGGTAGGAGCTTCGGAAAATAGGCCCGGTAAAACTGCTCCTGCGCACGCCTTTCCCCGCGGAGGCAGGCTTGAATCAAGACATCTTGGTCGGCTGGGGGGAGAAGCAAGGCGGGTAAGTTCATTCGTACACCCTTACTGACGCACCAGTTCGCTCTTGCGTGAGCGGAGGAATCCTTTTTTCGCAACTATTTTTTGATCTTACGCTGCAGCCGGAGAGACGTAGGTGGTGGTGGGCCTCCGAGATTCTTGAGGTCCTTTCCCGCTTCTTACGGAACACTCGCAGGTCCTGCGGACACTCCGAGGTTCCCTTGATCCGCAGCCGTTGTTGGGAGAACACTCACCGGTCCTCCGGACACTCCGAGGTTCTTGCAGTCGGTAAGTTTCTACGGGTGAAACACATCCGCCAGGACCGCATTTTTGCCGATCAGCCGGTCCGGGAGGGGGCTGTCATAAACCACCAAGTGCATGCTGTCTTCCATGATGGCCATGCCCTCGGCTTTGTCCTTGCCGTATTCGCCTTGCCCGCCGTAGGTCACGTCGTAGAGCCGCTCGGCACCGTGACAAACGGACACCGCCTGCTCCGGGAAGCCGCCCCGGATACACCAAGCGCTGATGGTGCCGTCCAGGTCCATGGTCGGGCCGGCCAGGATGAGGACGTCACCGGTGCTGTCCTCAATATTGATCTCCCGGATGCCCATGCCCGCCAGCTGTACGAAGTGCTTGCGGTAGGGCTTATCGTTGTGGCCACGCCCATCCAGGTGCAGAAATTCCCCGTGCTCGTGCACGCCGAATTCCAGTACGATCGCCCAGCCGCCGATCACCGGGCCGCGCAGTCCGATGAAGATGCGTTCCCGGTAAACGGCCAGCCCCTCGATGTCGAAGCCGTTATCCTTACACGGGATATCCATGAAGCGGCTGATGTGCGGATCGGTACTCAGCAGTTCGGTCAGGACCGTACTGTCCGACCCGCCCTCCAGTAGCATGGCGGTGTATTGCTCTCCGTCGATCTCGACTTTTTTCTTCGGCGTCCACTTCCCTTTTTTCTTGTCATACTTACAGGGTATGCGGCCCAGCGAGAAGCGGTTCTTATCCACCCCGATCGTATGGAGCTTCTCGGCCCCGGTCTCGTCGTCATCGTCTTCATCCGGCGTATTCCGCTTCAGCGACATACTCCCGGTGAACCACAGGTAGGGCTCCTCCCAGGCCAGCCCCTCGATGTCCATCTCCCCCTCCCCGCCGTCCGGCAAATCGAAAAAGTCCGCTAATTCATAGCTTTTATGCTTCGTGAATTCCCCGTCTTTCTCCAGCAGTCGCTCGATGGCCGAACTTTCGTCGTACGCCAGGAAGAGGGTACGGTCGGAGAGGACCGAAGTGGACAGCTCCCCACGTACATCCTCCAGGTTCTTTCGCTTCTTATCGAATACCAGTTTGACCTGACGGATGGGGGCCCGGCTTTTCATTTTCATGATCGGAAAAGATTAGGTGAGGAAGGAAAAACAGTTTGTAAACCCGAATTTTGGGTGCCGGTGCACAGGTAAGACTATGCGTGGGGACTTACAGTTGCTGATACGACGACCAACTCACTCCTTCTACTGAGAGCCGTTTGCGGAAAAATATGGGGAGTGTTTACTGAACTGTGTCTGGGTTAAGAATTTTCTTTTGGCCCTAAGTCTTTTCTTTACCCGCCGGCCCTCAAAAGCGCAGCGGGCCGGTGGGTAAAGAAAAGACGTTTGCGGGCTACAGCA
>NZ_QNQZ01000032.1 GCF_003390935.1 Lewinella sp. IMCC34191
ACCATGGAAGCCGGGAGTGCCTGAAGACGGTGGCCGTTATAGGAGCTGTCTAGGGTAAAATCGGTAACTGGGGTTAAGTCGTAACAAGGTAGCCGTACCGGAAGGTGCGGCTGGAATACCTCCTTTTCGAGACGACTAACTGACGGAGCGTGTTGCTGTACAGATCAGTAGTGACGTAGTAGCAGATTGTAGTGTTGCACAGTAAGAGTGAAGACGGTTTGTCTTCACTGGATGCACGACCTTACGAGACCCAAAGGGTTCTGGAAGCAGTAGTTAGTACTGCGGCCACGACTCGCCTGCCTTGGTGTTAATTTAATAAATCGCATGCCCTATGCTGCGATACCAATAAGCGCGGTACGCGCCCCCTTCGATGGAAGGGAGTGACCGGTTCGACTCCGGCCTTATTACACACCGACCCCCCGCGGGCCAATAGGACATCACTAGCCTGAAGTTCTATCGCCGGCGGAAACAAGGGGTTGATGACGATCTTTGACAAGTTTGGATAAGAGAGCAACAGAAATTTTTACGGATTTATATTGGTTTTAAACGATCACATTAAAGTCCGTTGCGAGAGAATTCA
>NZ_QNQZ01000004.1 GCF_003390935.1 Lewinella sp. IMCC34191
TAAGGGGGTAAGCCAAATTTTGCCCGCTCATGTCGTTCTCGATCATCCAACCGAAAACCGACAACTTCGTCTCACCTTCTAGCTAACTAAGTACTAAACCTGTCAACGCTATTCAGTTAGGCTCACCCCGCTATCCCCTACCTACTACCTACCCGCTACCTACTATCCCCTACTCGCTATCCCCTACACACTAATCCCTACCTTCACGCCATGCCAGCTATCAATCGATCGACCTACGATTTTTTGCGGGAACTTGCGGCCAATAATAACCGAGAATGGTTTGCGGAGCACAAGGATCGGTACAAGGCTGCGCGCGGTAACGTGGCCGCCTTTGCCGACGAATTGCTGGAACGACTGCGGAAAACGGACGTGATCAGCACGGAGAACGGCCGCAAATCGCTCTTCCGGATCTACCGCGACGTGCGGTTCAGTAAGAACAAGCTGCCCTACAAGACCAATATCGCCGGCAGCTTTACGCGGGACGGTTTCCTGCGGCGGGGCGGCTACTACTTCACCCTCTCTCCGGAACGCAATGCGGTGGGCGGCGGATTCTACGGGATCGAGCGCGACGACCTCAAGCGCATACGGGAGGAGTTGGCGGCGAGCGCAGGTGAAATGCGATCCATTTTAGCCGGGGATAAATTCACGGAGCAGTTTTCCGGTTTACTGGGCGAGCAACTGAAAACGGCCCCGCAGGGCTATCCCCGCGACCACCCGAATATCGACCTGCTGCGGTACAGACAGTTTTATGCTACCCGGGAGTTTACCGAAACGGAAGTACTGGACCCCGGCTTCATTGACCGGGCCGAGGACGTCCTCTTGGCGCTACGTCCGTTCTTCGATTACTTTAGCGACATTCTGACCACCGATGCGAACGGCCAACCGCTTTACTGACTACCATGACTAAAGTACTCGTCGTATCCGATTACCGTGATAGCCTCAATGCCGTCCGCCCGGAAGGGCGTTGGTTCGTGGAGTTGATGCGGCAATTCGACTATGAGATAACCCTTATGACGCACCGGGAGGGAAGCAATTACCTACCGGAACTGGAAAGCGCGGGGATTCGCATCATTGACTGGCACCCCAGCCAGAAGTTCAGCCGTGCGGAAAGCGACCGGATGCGGCAGGAGCTCGATAGCGGGAATTACGACTTACTTCACCTATTCAATAACAAAGCGGTAGCGACCGGTGTCCGCGCGGCGGCGGGCTGGAAGGGCAAGGTGGTCACCTACCGGGGGTATACCGGAAACGTAAAGTGGTACGACCCGACGGCTTATCTCCAGCACCTCAATCCCCGCGTGGATCTGATCACCTGCGTGAGTCAGGCGGTGAAGGACGACCTGGACAAACAACTCTTCTTCGACGCGAGCAAAACCGTGGTCGTAACGAAAGGCCATGACCCCGCCTGGTACGCCGCGGTGGATCCGCTGGACTTACATCAAGAGTTCGATATTCCCGAAGATCACCTCATCCTGATCGTCGTAGCTAACGCCCGCACTATGAAGGGTATGGACTACTTCGGGACGGCCATTCGCCGGCTGCCCGCCGAACTCCCCCTCCATTTGCTCTTCGTGGGGCGGGGCCTGGACACGAACGACTTGCGCGCGGACCTGGCCGACAGCCCTTACCACGATGAAGAAGATTTCACCTTCGCCGGTTGGCGACCGGACGTGCTGCGCCTCATTGCCGGGGCGGACATCAGCGTCTTGCCGAGCGTCAAAGGAGAAGGGCTGAGCAAAGTATTGCTGGAATCCATGTTCCTTGCCCGCCCCACCGTGATGACCGACATCGGCGGTAACCGCGGCCTGGGTATTGACGGAGAAACGGCGCTTATCGTGCCGCCACGGGATGAATATGCGCTGGTGGACGCTATTGTCCGACTGGTGGAAGATGAGTCGTTGCGTCAAAAGCTGGGCCCCGCCGCCGCCCGCTACATGGCGGAACATTTTCCCAGCGATAAATCCGCGAGGGAAATGCACCAGGCCTACGAATACGTACTGGCTAAGTAAGCGGTACGGATGCCGGTTTTTGCAATTCCGACTGGCTGCTTACCTTACAACACTAAATAACGATCATGTATAAGTTAACTTTTACTGCCCTGATGGCCGTGCTTATGCTCGCCTGCGGGGATAATGCCAATAGCGGTGAACGGGCCGAAACCGACCGGGAGGTTGCCCGTACGGATCAACCCGCCGCGGATCCGGAAGGCGAATGGACGGACCTGGTGACCGACGGCAACCTGGAAAACTGGCACTCTTACAACGAAGATGGACCGGGCAGCGCCTGGAAAGTAGATGAGGACGGTGTCCTCTATCTGGATACCTCTAATAAGGGAGAACACGGCGTGGTAGGCGGTGGCGATCTGACCACCAACGATAGCTACGCCAACTATGAACTGGAACTGGAATGGAAAATCGGTGAGTGCGGCAACAGCGGCATCATCTACAACGTGAAAGAGACCGACGAGCTCGGTGACTCCTACCAGAGCGGACCGGAGATGCAAATCATAGACAACAGTTGCCACCCCGATGCCGAAATTGAGAAGCACCGCGCCGGCGATCTCTACGATATGGTCACCGGTGAGCCGGAAAACGTGAACCCCGCCGGAGAATGGAATACCGTTCGCCTGGTCGTCAAGGACGGCAGCGTGGAACAGTGGCAGAACGGAGAGATGATCGTATCGTACGACAATACCGGAGCGCAGTGGGATTCCATGATCGCCCAATCCAAGTTCAAGGACTGGGGTGACTTCGGCCAGTATACCTCCGGCAAGATCAGCCTCCAGGACCACGGCGATCCCGTCTGGTTCCGCAATATCCGCATCCGCCAACTGGATGCTAAATAAATTAACCGACTTAAATAGATCACAATATGTATGTTGAATCCAACCCGGCCGAGGCAGCTGGTGTGCCCGCGAATAGAGATCGACTATTCCTGGCCGCCTGTGTTTCGTTGGTCGTTACTTCCATGACCTTCGCCATTCGGGCGGGTATCCTCACCGAACTCGGGCAGACCTTCGCACTCACGGATACACAGCTTGGCTGGGTAAACAGTATGGCATTCCTGGGCTTCCCGATTGCCATGATCATCGGTGGTTTGCTGTACAATAACATCGGGCCTCGCCTGATGCTCTGGGTGGCCTTTATCTGTCACCTGCTCGGACTCTTTCTGACCATCTTCGCCGGTGACCTCGGCCCGCTGAGTGGGTTTTGGGGCCTCATGATCTCTACCTTCTTTATCGGATTCGCGAATGGCTCCGTAGAAGCCGCCTGTAATCCCATGGTAGCGGATATGTATCCCGACAAGAAAACACAGATGCTGAACAGATTCCACGTCTGGTTCCCCGGGGGTATCGTCATCGGCTCGCTCATCGCGAACTTCTTCGGCGACGCCCTGGGCTGGCAGTGGCTTATCGCCACGATGTTTGTCCCCACCTTCATTTATGCCTTCCTCATCTTCGGGCAGGAATTTCCGAAGTCGAAGGCCATCAGCGGTGACACGATGGAAAACATTCGCAGCCTAGTCGGACCGCTCTTTCTCTTTATCGTGGTCTGTATGACGCTGACCGCCACCACCGAATTCAGCACCACGCAGTGGGTGGAACGTATTCTCGGGGCGAGTGGAGCCAGTCCGATGATCGTATTGGCCCTCGTGACCGGTATTATGGCCGTCGGCCGCTTCTACGCCGGGCCGATCGTACATAATTTCAACCCTACGGGGGTACTGCTGATCTCGGCGGTACTATCCACCCTCGGTATATATCTGTTGAGCACCTTGACCGGGGCGCCCGTCTACTTTGCCGCGGTGGTATTCGCCCTGGGTATTTGCTACTTCTGGCCAACGATGATCGGTTTCGTCGGGGAGTACATTCCCCAGACCGGAGCGTTGGGTATGTCGCTGGTCGGAGGAGCGGGGATGTTTGCCCAAAGTATCTGGAACCCCATCATCGGAGGATGGCTGGAGGAAGCACGCACTACGGCCGAACGGGCCGGTGCCGTAGGCCCGGAGGCTGACATCATTGCCGGTCAGGCTACCCTGTCCACCATGATCTGGTTTCCTGCCATTCTCATCGTGCTCTTCACCGGTCTGTACTTCTACATGAAAAACCGGGATACCGGCGTGTCCGCCGATGAAGCGATTCACGATCCAAAGGCTATGTCTACTCCCGGATCCGCTCGCTAAGCAATTACCGGACAAACAACGGGCGCTAGACCGTAAAAAGCCCGCTCAGGAGATTCCTGAGCGGGCTTTCTTATTGGCACAATTACGTGTATAACAGGTAACCTGACTTACCAAAAGCAATGACAGCCTACTAGTTGCCCCAGGAGCACGATGTGCGTACTTACCGCCCTTCACGGTATAGATTCGGAAGGTTGCCCTCCTATCCTAGTTGATCGATCAGGCTTCGTGCGTGCCACACGCTGCGAACGGTACAACGCTGACCCTGGCATAACCCGGGATCTCGCTACTGGCCTCACAAACCAAATCAGCCGCTTAGCAGGCCGCACGCTGTTTCAACATGCCACTCTCGAGTGCTTAGCAACGGATGTGAGGCATCGAGTACCTGGCAATCCGAGAGCCGTGAGACCTGCTGCTTATTCATTGAAATTAAAGAGGCCCTAAAACAAAGCGCGCCGCTTCCCAGGGAAGGAAAGCGGCGCGCTTTGAAACAGAGATCAGGGCTATGCCTGACCGAGCCCGGATCTAGTCTAGTTCGTCGGTACGGGTACCGGCGGAGTAGTTGATCTTAAGCTGGTTACTCTTGCGGAGTTTCGTTTTGACGTCCTGTACGATACCCATCGTTACCTCACCGTCAACCCGTAGGGAAGAGGTGATACGGGAACGCTTGGCTTCGGGCAGTTTTACTTTATGCTGCTCGAGGAAGAGGGGGATATCGTCGACGCTGGAGATCTTGTCGCCGAGTTGGATGCGGGGCGAGGTACCGTAGACACTTTGGTACTGTTGCGTGGGCCGGCCGATGTAAATGTAGTTTACGAGGGACTTCTCATCCAGCTTGGTAAGCTGGGTAGCTTCGGGCGTGTTGACCGACAGCTTGAGGTCCGAATCCCGCAGTACGGTTACCATCATGAAGAAAAAGAGCAACATGAAGATAATATCGGGCAGGGAGGCCGTAGAGATAGCGGGAGAAGACTTACCGCGCTTTTTGCTGAACTTAGCCATGGTTGGAGTTTAAATAGTTACGATGCTGAGGAGTAGATGCAAGCGGAAAAAGAAATGGTGGGTGGAAGAAAACGGGCCGGCCAGCAACTGACCGGCCCGCGGGTTAAACCTAATTTTCTTCACCAAAGTTGGTGGGTTCCGCTTCCGAAAGCACCATGGGGATCTCATCACGGATCGCCTTCCGTTGGGCGAAGGGCATTTCGTCCGAATAGGGTTCTCCGTACCGGCGCTCCGATAGTTCGTCCCAGAGTTCGTCGTAGGCCCCTTTCAGCTCGTTGTAGACGGCCAGGTAGGTATCGTAGTCGGTACCGCGGTCGTTTTTAAGCGAGATGATCGCGTTCTTCGGTCCTTCGGCGAGGTCGGGGCGGTTGGCGGGGTTCATGATGAACTCCTTGGCGCGCTCCCGTAGTTCGCCGATGCGGGCGGGCTCGTCGCGGACCAGCAATTGGTTCTGGGCGTTGACGAGAACGGAGAAGACGTTACGTTCCTTCAGCTTGGTGATATCGGGCTCCTCATCCGACCAAGGCGGCAACTTGACGAGGATACCTTTGTCTTCAGCGATGGTAGTTGTGACCAGGAAGAAGATCAGCAGCAGGAAGGCGATATCCGCCATCGAGCCCGCATTGATCTCGTTATTCATCCGGTCTCTCGTTTTGGTCTTAGCCATGTCGTAGTGTTTGTAGAGGTTACTTAAACAGTCCCCGGATACCGAACACGATAAGTGTCAGGATGGCCAGGCCGATCATGATCACCGCGGTGACGATCGATCCACTGATAAACTTGAGGTTACCGGCGGTTATTTCCGAGTCCTGCGAGGTTTCAAACTTTTCGATCGCGTTGACGATCTCGGGGTCGCTTGCCTCGCCACTAGCCATACTGTAGGAGATAAAGAGGATAGCAAGCAGACCTACCAGTCCGGCGATCCCTTTGAGCGATCCCTTCGGGTTGCTGGCCATTTGGACGATTCCAAATATTACGGCAACGATGAAAGCCAGTGCGGTAAGGACAACGGAGATGTAGATTCCGAAATCGAAGATACTGGTTTCGTACGCTTCCGGTGATTTATCGTTCGCCAAGAGCAATTCTCGGGTGGTGTCGTCAGCGGAAAAGATCGAAGCAAGGAAGACAATCGTAATCAGCACTCCAATCCCGAAGGCCAGGGCTTGGCCGTATTTGTTCAAAAATGAATACATGTTTGATTGGATTTTGCGAGTGGCAGATTATACGCGGGGGCGAGTCGTAGTCGTGAACGTGTTGTTCGTAGCCATGATGTCAACCAGCGCGATAGAAGCATCTTCCATCCGGTTTACGATACCGTCGATCTTGTTGACGATGTAGTTGTATAGGATCTGCAGGATAATGGCTACCACCAGTCCGAATACCGTGGTCAACAGGGCCACCTTAATACCACCGGCAACAACCGCCGGGCTAAGGTCACCTACCGTTTCAATCCGGTTAAAGGCCTGAATCATACCGATTACCGTACCCATAAATCCGAGCATGGGCGCAATGGCAATAAAGAGCGAGATCCAAACGAGGCCGCGCTCCAGGAGTCCCATCTGAACGGAACCGTAGCTGACGATGGCCTTTTCAACGGCGTCCGGACCTTCGGCACTGTGGCGCAGGCCTTCGTAGAGAACGCTAGCGGTAGGGCCAGGGGTGGACTTAGCGACTTCCTTAGCACCTTCGACATCGCCGGCTTCCAGCCGCTCGCCGATGCGGGAGAGCAGTTTGTCCGTGTTGGTAGAAGCGAGGTTCAGCGTGATGATCCGCTCAATGCAGAAGGCAAGGCCGAGAATGAGGCAGATCAGTACGATCGCCATGAAGCGCCAGTCACCGTCGATGAACTGCTTTTTCAGAACCTGGAATCCTTCGGAGTCCTGGGCTGCCAGATCAGCGGCGGAAAAGGCTACCAGCGAAAGAACCGCCAGTGTTTTAAATAAATGTCGCATAGCCGTATTTAAGGTTTAACGAAAAATTTGCGTGATGATATGCTGAAGGCACCGCACCAAACCGGTGCGGAGTGCTGCGGAGAAGAAGGGATTCGAACCCTCGATACGGGGTTACCGTATATACGCTTTCCAGGCGTACCTCTTCAACCACTCGAGCACTTCTCCGTAATAATTTCAATCATAATTACCCATCCGTTGATGAGTGTTCAGGAGAAGGTGGGCAGTGTGAGGGGGGTTACCGTATAGACGCGTTAGCCTGCGGCTGATCGTCGTTCCTCCTCTGAGTTCCAGGCGTACCTCTTCAACCACTCGAGCACTTCTCCGTAATAATTTCAATCATAGTTACCCATCCGTTGATGGGTGTTCAGGAGAAGGTGGGCAGTGTGAGGGCGGGTTACCGTATAGACGCGTTAGCCTGCGGCTGATCGTCGTTCCTCCTCTGAGTTCCAGGCGTACCTCTTCAACCACTCGAGCACTTCTCCTAAATTATGTCAATGATGGTCACCATCCGTTGATGGACGACCGCAAGGTAAAAAACGAGCGGGCAATTTACCGGTACTTTACGTTTAGCTACCGAAAACCGCTTTTTTCTTGTCGGAATGTAATTCCCGACCACTCCCCAATTACCCTGGCGCAAAAGCCCGGCCTGCCTCTCCGATTAAGGAAGCCAGCAGCTAGCAATCGGAGCACAAGACCGTAGGGTTGATACGTACATCTTGGTGTCCTTTGCAGGGAATTTTGCTGTGCGTGTAAAATCTCTCCGTTGAGAAACTCGCTCCTCAGTTGTCTATCCGACAATGCCGAGCGTAGACGCAAAAATTGTAAAAACGATCAACAAAACAAAATTTTTATCGGCATCCCGTAAAATAAGCCGCCCTATAAAAGCGTCAATACTCTCTGGTCAACTTGATTGCTCCCCCACAAACCGGTCTAGGTCAAATAGTTGCCGGGCATTATGGGTTGTTGTATCCGCCACCTCCGCAATCGGGACCTTCCAAAGGTCGGCTATTTTTTTCGCTATTTCGGGTAAATATGCACTTTCATTGCGTTTACCCCGGTACGGCGTGGGAGCAAGATACGGCGCATCCGTCTCTAAAAGCAACCGATCGCGCGGCGCTGCCCGGATTACCCCCTCTAATCCACCGTTCTTAAAGGTGGCCACTCCGCCGATACCCAGGTAAAAGCCTAAAGCAATCGCCCTTTCGGCCTGCGCTTCCGTACCCGTGAAGCAATGAAAGACACCGCGCAGCCTGGGGTCGTCCATTTCCGCTATCAATTCCAGGAGGTTATCGATGGCATCTCGCGCGTGAATACTGATGGGTAGATCGTATTCCACCGCCCACGCACACTGCCGTTTAAAAGCATCCTCCTGTTGCCGGCGATAGCTCTTATCCCAGTATAAATCCATACCGATCTCGCCGATGGCTACCCACTGCCTTTGGTCGAGATACCGTCGCACGGCCTCCAACTCCTCCTCATAGTCCTCCTTGACGCTGACGGGATGCAATCCGATCATGGCCAGACAAAACCCCGCCTCCTCCTTCTCCAGGGCCAGCATGGCGTCGTGAGTACTCCTATCTATTGCCGGTAAAAGGGCCAACTCAACACCCCGGTCTTTCGCCCGGGTAATGGCGGCTTCCCGGTCCCCGTCAAATTTGGTGCTATACAGGTGGGTGTGGGTATCGATGAACATTTGCGGGTAGATGCCTGGTAGGCTTAATTTTGGTGTATACCTTCACGCCCATGGCGAAAAAGAAGTACTACGTCGTCTGGATGGGGCACCGGCCGGGCATTTATACCGACTGGGAATCCGCCAAACAGCAGATTGAGGGTTACAAAGGCGCAAAGTATAAAGGCTTTCCCGATCGGGCACAGGCCGAGGCCGCTTTTCGCAAGGGCTTCGGTTCCTATCTCCAAAACAGCCTCAACGCGTCAGGCAAGAAGTCCACCCGCAAAGCTTCCGCCACTATCGCCGGTACCGATAAGATCCTAAGCAAAAGCATTAGCGTAGACGCCGCCTGCTCCGGCAACCCCGGCAAATTGGAATACCAGGGCGTCACCACTGCGGGCGCCAAACGCCTCTTCCACCGCGCCTTCCCGCTGGGAACGAACAACATCGGTGAGTTTCTGGCCCTGGTCCACGCCCTGGCCTTCCTGCAAAAACAGAACCAGCCCGAACTGCCCATATACAGCGACTCCAAGATCGCCATCGGCTGGGTCTACAAAGGCAAATGCAAGACTACCCTGCCCCGCAACGCCAAAACCGCCGAGCTGTACGACCTGATCGATCGCGCCGAAGGCTGGCTCAAGCAGAACCCCATCACCAACCCCATCTACAAGTGGAAAACAAAGGTATGGGGCGAGATACCCGCCGACTTCGGCCGGAAATGATCCGCTAAACGGACAAAGCAAGTTTCTCTCTACCAGGCCCGAAAGGTGCCTTTACCCGCAAGCGAGCACAGCGAGCTTGCCTCTACCGCGACCGTAGGGAGCTCTACCTACCCCCTACCCTACCCCCGAACAAACTTCATCCGGTACTTCAGCTCCACGTCCCCCTTCCGGATCTTTTCCAGCTTCCGCTTGACCATTCGCTTTTTGAGCGGCGACAGTAATTCCGTAAAAAGTATGCCATCGATGTGGTCGTACTCATGCTGAATGACCCGGGCGTTCATGCCGGTAAAGGTGCGGGTATGCTTTTCGAAGGTCTCGTCCTGGAAGGTCAGCGTAATCTCTTCCGGCCGATCTACATCGCCGGAGACGTCCGGAATGCTCAGACAGCCTTCGGAATAACTACAGTCGTCACCCGCCTCCTCTATGATTTCGGCATTGATAAACACCTGACGGATGCCTTTGTCTTCCTCTCCCTCGGCCTGCATGGGTGCGCTGTCCACGATGAAGAGGCGAATACTCTTCCCGATCTGCGGAGCGGCAAGCCCCACACCGTTCGCCTCCTCCATGGTCTCCCACATATCGGCGATTAGCTTGTCCAGTTCGGGATAATCCTTATCGATGGGCTCGGCCACCTTTTTCAGTACCGGTTGCCCGTAGGCGTAGATCGGTAGAATCATTACTTCAGAATTTGTGTTAGGGCGGTGTGCGCCAAAGCTACTTTCTTTCTGTTAGAAAGTCTTGCAGAATGAGGGTCGCCGCTATACGGTCAACCTCCTGTTTATCGCGCCGGCGCTTCTTTTTCATTCCCATGGCCAGCATGCTCTCCCGGGCGCGCCGGCTGCTCATGTACTCGTCCTGCCGGTGCAAGGCCAATGCGGGAAACTGCTTTTGCACCTTTCGCTCGAAACCCAGAATCTCCTGCTGGATGGGATTAGCGGCCTGGTCATCGTCGAGCGATTCACCAACGACCAGGTCGCTCACCTCTTCCCGTTGCAGATACTCCTCCAGCCACGATAGTAAGCGGTGGGTAGGTACTGTTTCCAAGCCCGTCGCGATGATCTGGAGCGGATCGGTCACGGCGATCCCGCACTTCTTACGACCGTAGTCAATGCAGAGAATACGCACGCCTAAGTTGTTTCCAGTTGTAATTCTTCGGTTTCCTCCTCCCGGTGGCTGTACCTGGCAACCGTACGCCGGAGCCCCCGGCGGGACTTGTACAGCAACCACAGCATCACGGGAACGACGACCAGCGTAAGGAAGGTCGCGAATACGAGACCATAGATAACCGTCCAGGCCATCGGCCCCCACAGGGCGGTGTTATCACCGCCGATGAAGAGGCGTCCGTCCCAGTTAGCTACGAAGCTGAAGAAATCGAAGTTGAAGCCAATGGCCAGCGGGATCAGGCCTAAGACCGTCGTGATCGCGGTCAGCAATACGGGCCGTAAACGGGTGGCACCACCTTCAATGATAGCATCGCGGATGTCGCTGAGTTCGAGTTCGGAGATTTTCTCCAGCCCCTGCTCATCGACCTTTTCCCGCATCAACAGCGTCGTATAGTCGATCAGTACGATAGCGTTGTTTACCACTACCCCGGCCAGGGAGATGATACCCACGCCCGTGAAAACCACGGAGAAGGTACCGCCGAAGAAGAAGTAGCCCAATAGTACGCCGATGGTCGACAGGATCACCGAAGTGAGAATGATAAAGGGCGAACTGATGCTGTTGAACTGCGCTACGATGATGATAAAGATCAGGAAAAGCGCGAAGACGAAGGCTCCGAGCAGGAAGCCTACGTCCTCCTGTTGCTGTTGCTGCTCTCCGGTAAATTCGTAGTTGAATCCCTGGGGTAGGTCATAACTCTGTAGGGCTTCGTCAATCTGCGGAATAATATCGTTGGCCGTATATCCATCCAGGACGTTGGAACTGATCGTGATGACACGGTCCAGGTCCTTTCGTTTGATGGCGCTGTACGTGGAACTGTAGTTTACGTCAGCGACGGTACTGATGGGCACCTGGGTAATTCGCCCGTTGGACGGGTCACGGAAGGTGATGCGCTGATCGAGCAGATTGGATACCTGGTTCCGCTCCGCCTCATTAAGGCGAATGACAATGGGGTATTCATCCTCTCCGATCTTGTAGGTACTGATCTCCTTGCCGTATACAGATGTCCGTAGGGCCGTGGCGATCTGGGCCGTAGACAGACCGTACCGCCGGGCGGCTTCGCGATTGACGGACACCAGCAGCTCGGGTTTACCCAGCTTGATGTCTGCCGTCAGTTCCTCGATGCCGGGTATACCCTGCCGGTTGATGTAGTTGATGACGTCATCACCGAGAGGAACCAGGCGTTCGACGTTGTCGCCCGTGATTTCCAGGTTGATCGGTTTACCGGTGGCCGGGCCGCTGGCATTCTGGTCGACACTGACTTTCACGCCGGGAATGCCCCGCACGGTCTGGCGGATTTCTTCCATGACGTCGGTCGTGCTGATGCCGTTCCGCTCCCGGAAGGGGACGAAGGTGACCGTAAGCCGTGCTTTATTCGGGGTTACGCCGGGCTCCGGTGGACGGTTAGGGTCGGAGGTGTTCTCCCCGACCTGGGTCAGTACGGCCTCGACGATGTCATCGTAAGGCTTCAGCATTTCGAGAAGTCGCTCCTCCAGTGTCCGGGCCACCTCATTGGTAGCCTGAATGTCCGACCCGAGGGGTAATTCCACGAAGGCATTGACGTACAACGGGTCCGCCTTCGGGAAAAAGGTGATCTGCGGTGGTTTCCAGGCGGTCAGCAGGAGGGCCAGCACCAACAACAGAATGGTACCGGTAAACATGGTCTTGCTGTACCGCAGGGCAAAACCGACAAAGCGATTGTACTTCATCTCCAACCACGGGAGGAAACGGTCCTGAAAGGTGAATGCGGCCGGCCGAACGAAAAAGAAGTACACCAGCGTGGTCACGGTGGCAATCACCATCAG
Source organism: Lewinella sp. IMCC34191 (assembly GCF_003390935.1). Classification (GTDB taxonomy): domain Bacteria; phylum Bacteroidota; class Bacteroidia; order Chitinophagales; family Saprospiraceae; genus Neolewinella. The sequence continues at coordinate 12,491 of NZ_QNQZ01000004.1, forward strand.
GTTGAACAACCAAGTGACGCCGAACAGCAAGCCCAACAGACCTACCACCATCAATCCGGCCGCCGTAAAGAGCGTGGTGCGGACCTTGCGCTTGCGACCGGCCGGAGTGAGTGCCCGCTTATCCACCTTCATGAAGTAGGTAGCGAAAACGGGGTTGATGACCAATGCTACGATAAGGGAACTGGTGAGGACCAGGATCAGGGTTATCGGAAAGTATTTCATGAATTCCCCTACGATCCCCGGCCAGATGGCCAACGGGAGAAAGGCGGCGAGCGTAGTAGCCGTAGAAGCGATAATGGGCCAGGCCACCTCACCGGCACCGAACTTCGCGGCCCGGTCGGACACCTCGCCCAACTGCATATAGCGGTAAATATTCTCGACGATTACGATCCCGTTGTCCACCAGTAATCCGAGTGCCAGGATAAGGGCGAAAAGCACGACGATATTCAGGGTCACGCCGGTTAGCCAGATCCACAAGATACCCATCAGCATGGACAGGGGTATCGCCATACCTACGAACAAAGCGTTGCGCAGTCCTAAGAAGAAAAGCAGGACGACAACCACGAGAATTACCCCGCTGATGATGCTATTCTCCAGGTTTTCTACCTGGTCGCGGGTGTTGGTGGATTGGTCGTTGAAGAAGGTGATACTGAGGTCCTGGGGAAGCTCCGCCTGGACGTCCTCCACCGTCTGTTTGATCATGTCGGAGGTACTCAGCAGATTCTCTCCCGTTTTCTTGATCACCTCCAGGCTGATGACCGGGAGGCCGTCGGCGCGGGCGATACTGGTGGGATCCTCGTATCCGAATTCCACCTCCGCGACATCGCGCAGGTAAACCAGTCGCTGGTTCTCGCGCTTGATGACGGTGTTGGAAAGTTCTTCCGCATCTGCGAACTCGCCCATTACCCGGATGGCCCGGCGCACGCCGTTGTTGATGATCTCGCCGCCGGAGAGCGTCAGGTTTTCTCCCGCGATGGCATTCTCGATATCGCTAAAGCTGATCTGTAGGCTTTCCATCGTGCGGACATCCACCGCGATTTCGATCTCGCGGTCCTGGACTCCTTTGAGGTTCACCGCGCTGACGCCGTCGACGTCTTCGAGCTCGTCCTCCATATGCTCGGCGTAGCGCCGCAGTTCATCGGGCGGATAGTCACCGCTTACATTAATGGTGATAATGGGGATCTTAGCCGTATTGACCTCCTGCACCACGGGGTCCGTATCGAGATCAGAGGGAAGCTCGGGGCGAGCCAGGTCCAGTGCGTCCTTGACGCGCCGGGTGGCCTCCTCCACTACTTCGTCCGAATTGAATTCAACGGTGATGACCGAAAAATCCTGAATGCTGGTCGACTGGATAGTCTTCACCCCGTCGACGCTCTGGAGTTCCTTCTCGAGCGGGCGCGTGATGAGACTTTCGATATCCGCCGCCGAGTTACCGAAGTACGGCGTATTGACGAAGACGGTAGGTAGGTCAACCTCGGGAAATTGTTCCTTGGGTACCTGAACGTAGGCGTAGAGGCCGAAGATCATGATCATGATCGCCAGCAGGAATACACTGGTTCCGTTCTCTACCGCCAGATTGGTGAGCCCGAAGGTTCGTTTCTGCTGCTTAGCCATTCGTCGTGGAGTTTTGTCCGGCAACCCGGGTGGTGGATTGGCCAAGATCGATGGGCTGCCCGTCGGTGAGTCCGCGGCCGCCCGTCGTGATGATGCGGGTTCCGACCGTGAGCCCGTCCGTAATCACCGCTTGGTTATTGTAAGTGCGTCCCGTCTTGACGTAGGTTTTGCGGGCTACCAGGTCGCCGTCCTCGTCTTCGGCCGTGAATACGAACCGCTGACCGTCGACATCCTGCTGGATGTAGTCCTGGCTAAGCACGATCTGTTCCTGTGCCTGATAGTCCAGGATTTCCACCTCAGCCAGTAGGTTGGCCTTCAGGTCATCGACGTATTGCCGCGGAACGTCCACCTCCACCTCGAAGGTGCGGTTGGCGGCGTCTACGGTACGGCCGATGCGGGTAATGGGCGCATCAAACTCCACGCCCGCCGCCGGAACGCGGATCTTGACCCGGTCCCGCAGCTTAACGCGGGAAAGCAAGCCCTCAGGGGCATCCGCCACCACCTGCAAATCATTGGTGCTGATGATCGACAGTACCGGAGCCCCCGGGGCGGCATTCTCGCCGGTGCGTAGCATCACCTGGTCTACCGTCCCGGTCAGGGGGGCGTATACGTTCCGCTTGTTGGCCTGCACGTCGATCGATTTGATCTGCTGCTGAATGCGCTCGTAGTTATTCTTCGCCTGCAGGTACTGGATCTCGGAACCGATATTCTGATCCCACAAATTTTGCTGCCGCTCGTAAACGGTTTTAGCGAGTTCGGCGGCGGTTTCCAGCTCGGCGCGTTGCGTTTCGGTCCCCTCTACGTCGAGTACGGCGACCAGCTGTCCCTTCCGGATGGGATCACCTTCCTCGAAATTCATCCGCAGGATGCGGCCGGGAATTTCGGGGGTAGCCATGGCACTCTCCGCGGCACGCACGGTGGCCTGTACTTCGGCGTAGTTGGTGAAGCTGGAGGTATCTATGGTTTCGTAGGAAACCAGCGTAGCATTCGGTGCGAAGCTCGGATCGATCTCGGCCAGCCGGCCTTCCAGGTCCTCGACTTCCCGGGTGAGCTCGCGAAGTTCGGCACGCCGGGTTTTAAGCGCTTCCTGGATCTCTTCGGAGGTTTGCGGATTCGCATCTTCCTCGGAGGAGCCACAGGCGACCAGCAGGAAGGAAAAGCACAGAAGCGGAAGAAAGCGCTGCATGGGGATATACGTATTTAAAGTTTTCATCGGCCGAGGGCTATATAGAGGTCTTCTTTGGCGACCAGGGTGTCATAGAGTGCGTTGAGGTAATTGGCCTGTGCTTCGTAAAGCTGCTGTTCGGCCTGGACGACTTCGATGCTGCTGCCCACGCCTTCGCGGTACTTAATCTGCGTCGTTTCGTAAATGCGTTGGGCCAGCTCCTGATTCTGACGGGTATTCTCCAGGCGATCGCGGGCGGCGTTGAACGAGCCGCGGGCGTTGCGGACCTCGAGGTCGATACTGCGAACCAGATCGTCCCGCTGGTTGACCACTTTTTCCTTGTCGAGGCGGGCACGTTCCAGTCGGGAAGCCCGGCCACCGAAATCGTAGATCGGGATATTCGCCGATACGCCCAGCAGCACGGTTGGTGCCCAGAAGCCGTCGTCAAAACTATCCCCCTGATACTGGTACTGGCCGGAAGCGACGGCACTCAGCCGTGGGAGGTAGGCCGCCTTTTGCAGGTCGATGTTGAGATCCTGTAACCGCAGGGTTTGATCAAGGAGCCGCACTTCGCTGCGCTGTTGGTAGGGAACATCACTGGTCAGGGCAGCGGACTCCACCTCGATCTCCAGTTCATCGAGATCTTCGGAGACCTCCAATTCCTGGCTTTCCGGGTAGTTGAGCGCGAATTTTAATGCTCTCAGCGCATTTTCACGCTGTTGCTCGAGGTCGTTGCGGGTGCTCCGCAAGTTATTCAGGCTGAGCACCAAGCGGTCGACGTCTAGCTGCTCCACGAAGCCGGCCTCGTACTGCGCCTCCGTTTCGCTCAGGAGCTGCTCCAGGTTACGGATGTTGCGGCTGACGATCTCGATGTTAGTTGACGTAAGCAAGACGGGGAAGTAGCTCTGGGTTACCTGGTTGCGCACCTGCCGCTCGGCATCCTCAAGCTGGAGATTGAAATAGTCACTGCTAGCCCGGGCCGCCCGCAAACCCACGAAGAAGGAGCCGTCGAAGAGCATACCGCTCACGTTGAGGCCGCCGGTGAAGTTGTTCTTCCGCTGAAAAGCGATGCCGTCCGGCGCGGGGGCGTTGGGGTCCGGATTCAGCGCCGCGAACGCTTCCGGCAACGGGAGTACGGGGACCTTGATGTAGCGGGTGTAGTCCAGGGCCGCCGAAATCTGCGGCAGACCGGTGCTGAGCTGCTCGCGGACGTTCTGCTCCGCGTCCAATATGTTTACCCGCGCGTTGCGTATGCTGTTGCTATTCTCATAAGCATAATTCACCGCATCCTGCAGGGAAAATACCGGAGGATTGGCCTGCTGCGCCAGCATTCCAGCCGACGCCAACAGAAGGGGTATGATTAAGAATTTCATGGGGAGTGATTAGTTAAGGTCCTCCTGCTGTAGGTAGGTCTTCAAACGTTCCAGGCCGGCTTCATTGACGATGCCGTTGAAGTGATAAGTGCTGTACTGGCGCAGGATCTCCGAGAGCGGGCGATCGTGCGCGGGAAAGGTGTTGCGGTCCAGTATGATCGAGGTCATACCGACGTAGAGGTGGGCGATAACATCGGGGTCGATGGCTTCGCGGTACAGTCCTTCCGCTATTCCGCGATTAAGATTGTCCTTCACCCGGTCCAGGAAGAACTGGTGGTGGCTGCGCACCCGGGTATGAAAAATTTGTGGATAGTACTTTTGCAGATCATGTATGGCCGTCGGCGAAATGGACCGCATCCGGCGGATAAAATGACGGGTATTCCGTAGCTGTTCATCAATGGCATCGTGAGCCTCGACGTGATGCTGCTGTAAGACATCTATGTCTTCGCAGGTCTGCTCGGCCATGACCATGCTCACCAGATGCTCTTTAGTCTCTACAGTCTGGTATAGCGTTTTCTTGGACACGCCGATCTCCCGGGCGATGTCGTCCATGCTGACACTGCGGATACCGATACGCTTAAACATGTCTTCGGCGGAAGCGATAAGCTTCCGTTGATCTTCGGTCAATTCCATCACGACAAAAACGCCGGAAACTTTGGTAGAGTTTATAGTTTCCAAAGTTTTTCGAGGTTCTCGTTATGGCATTTTTTCCCGGAACATAATTCGGTTTTTACCTGCGCTCCGCCGCCATCTCTTCTACCAACGGTATCTTTGAGCCGATGAAATTCTCGGATCTCCGTCAGCGATTCACTCCGGGATCGCCGGGCGGCGAAAAAAATTCGGAAGAAGACCTCGGACTAGGGGATAAAGTAGCGCGGGTGCCGGGTACCCGCCTCATCAACACGGATGGTTCGTTCAACGTGATCCGCCGTGGTTTGTCTCTGTTCGCTCCCTACCAGAACCTGGTGGAGATGTCCTGGCCACGGTTCATCGCCCTCACGCTGGCTTCGTATACGGTCTGCAACCTGCTCTTCGCGGTGGGCTTCTACCTCATTGGCACCGACCACCTGAATGGGGTTCGAGGCGGCCTCACGGGCTGGGGGCCATTCCTGGAGTGCTTTTACTTCAGCATTCAGACCTTCACGACGGTGGGCTACGGCTCTATCGCGCCCATTTCCGCCGCTTCCAATGCGCTGGCTACGCTGCTGGCGTTGTTTGGCTGGGTTTCCCTGGCCCTCGTCACCGGTCTTTTCTTCGCCCGCTTTTCCCGTCCTACCCGGCTCCTGGTGTTTTCCGAACGGGCGATCGTGGCACCCTTCCGCGACGGCCGGCAGAGTCTGCAGTTCCGGATTGCGAATAAGCGCGACGGTAACCTGATCAATCTGACGGCCCGCGTAGTATTGACCTGGCTGGAAGAAGAGGCCGGTGAACTCAAACGCCACTTTCACCCGCTGACCTTGGAACGGGATTTCGTTTCCCTGTTCCCCCTCAACTGGACGATCGTACATCCCATCGACGAGGAAAGCCCGATGCACGGCTGGTCGCGGGAGGACTACTGTCGTCGGTACTCGGAGCTACTGATCACGATCGAAGGCTACGATCGCATCTTCGCCCAGCAACTGACGATGCACAATAGCTACACTTATCAGGAGATGGAGTGGAACGTCCGCTTTCGGCCAATGTACCAGGAAAGAGAAGCGACCACCGAGCTTTACCTAAGCCACATCAGCTCCACCACGCCGGTCGGTGAGGAGCCGCAGGCCCAGATCGATTAAGCCGTCGACCGCTCGGGCGGGATCCGACGCGAAGGTGCCCAACGCCCGGTTCGCCAGCAGAGCGGAAAGCGATACCGCCCGGTGCCCCAGGGCGTTCGCCAGTCCGTAGATGCCGGCCGTTTCCATTTCGATGTTCGTGATCCGGAGGTCGCCGGAGCGGAAGCCGCGTAGTGCCTCCAGGACGTGACCATTCATCCCGGTCGGGAGGCGCAGACTCCTACCCTGCGGAGCGTAGAAACCGGCGGCGGTGAGGGTTACCCCGCGGGGGATTGCCCGGCAAGCGTCGTGCTGCGTAAAGTCGGGCAGCTGCGGCTGAAAGTAAAGGGGCTCGACCGGCAAGCGCAGTTGCTGTTGACGGAGATACGTAGACAGGTCCTGGGCAAAGTCCGTTCCGCTTTGGTGCGTGGCATAGTATGGCATGAGGCCGTCCATGGACAGGGCACCGGCCGAAAGCAGGTAGCTTCCCACTGGCAGATCCGGTTGGAAGGCACCGCTCGTGCCCAGTCGCAAAAAGTTCAGGCTGGTCAGGGACGGACGCACTTCGCGCCGGTCAAGATCGATATTGACCAGGGCGTCGAGCTCGTTGAGGACGATGTCGATGTTGTCGGTACCGATGCCGGTGGAAATGACCGTGAGGCGATGACCATCCAGTTCACCGGTATGCGTGACGAACTCCCGCGCCTCCACCTTCAGCTCTACCCGGTCGAAGCGGCGGCTGATCTCCGCCACCCGCTGCGGGTCGCCCACGGTAATGATGTCCCGGGCAATCTGCTCCGGCAACAGGTGGAGATGGTAGACCGAGCCGTCCGGGTTGAGGATGAGTTCCGACTCCGCAATCACGCTTCCCCGGCTAACCGGCTCACCTCCTCTTTCAGGCGGTCTTCCTTGATCTCGGAACGCCAGTAGTGCGCAATAGCTTCTCCCTTGTGCACGATGATGGCCTGCGGTGTGGCGTGCTCCACGTCGAGCTTCTCGGCGACGGCATCGGATACGTCCTTCTTATACTGCACCACCAGCCCGTATATGTCCAGGTCATGCTTCGCGTTGGAAACTTGCTCCTGGGCGCGGGCACTAAAGGGACAGCTGTTGCTGTGCTTGAAGATGACGATGGGATGATCCTGGCTGGCCTTGATGGCGTCGTCGAGATCGGCGGTGGTATCTAGGGTATGAAACATGCTGTAGCAACACCCGGAAACTAGGGCGGTTCGGTGCTAGAAGCGGAAGACCAGGTTGGCCTGCAATCCTACGCTGTGGTCTTTATCATCGCGCTGGGCGGGACTGGGATTGCCTACCGCACGATCGATGATGCTGAAATCTTCGTCGTCGTTGGTCACATCGGTCAGCGTATGGTAGACCCGGATATCCAGGCTGGTCCGCGGCAGGATCGGAAACATGACACCGGCGTTGGCTGCTACGTTGAAGCGGTTGATGTAGGGTTCGTCGTAGTCTTCGATGAAGTCGATCTCGCTGTCTACTGTTGAGTTGGGAGGAAGTCCGCCGTTGCCCGCCGCTTGCTCGGGCGTCACGGTGGTTTGCGTCGTAACATCGGACGATGCCGAAAGCAGGTAGCTAAAGCTGGGGCCTACGTAAAAATTCAAGTTATCGCTTCCGAAGGTCGCCACCACCGGCAGGCTGATGTACTCGAAGCTGTTTCGGAACTTGACGTCGGTGTTTACGCTCACCTGCTCTGAGGCCGGAATGGTGAAGTTGGCATTCTTTTGTCCGCGGCGGTTCTCGTAGAGCAGCTCGGCGTTCAGCCTGAACCCGGTAAGGTCCAGGAGCTGGGTCGTTATCCCGAACTGGTACCCCAAGGCGGGGTCGATCGACTCAATTTTGTCGCCGTCAAATTCTTCCGCGCTGCCGTAGGTCCCCCCCAAAGTCAGACCGGCCTTTATACCGATCTGGGCGGTTACGCCCAGCGAGAGCAGGCAGGCGCATAGGAGAAGTTGGAGTCTTGTGTGCATGATCGAGTAGTTTATTGGGCGGCGGAGCGCAGGTAAAATGCTCTTCCCCACCCGGGGGTGAAACCCAGGTAACGAGACGCACGTTCGTCGGGGTAGACCGCCATTTTCGGCATTCGTCGCAATGCCGCCAGTAATTGGCCCTACCTTACCCGCCCCATGAAAGCTCCCCGTCGATTCCAACGTTCGCAGGCCCGCAATTCCGGTAAACCGCCGGGAATGGACCGCCCCGCCGCGGACATCATCGGCATGCGGCTGAATAAGTACATCGCACACTCGGGCGTCGCCAGCCGCCGCACCGCGGGGGATATGGTCAAGGCCGGTAAGGTAAAGGTCAACGGGGCCGTGCTCGACAATCCCGCCTATCAGATCCAGGAAGGCGACCAGGTCGAGGTGGAAGGAAAGGTCGTGGCTCCTTCCGAGCAATTCGTCTACATTCTGCTCAACAAGCCCCGCAACGTCATCACCACCACCAACGACGAGCACGACCGCGCCACGGTAATGGACCTGCTCGACGACCCGGCCATCAAACACACGCGCCTGTTCCCCGTCGGCCGGCTCGACCGCGACACCACCGGCCTCCTCCTCATCACCAACGACGGCGACGTCACCACCCGCCTCACCCACCCCCGCTTCGAAACCGCCAAGATCTACCAGGCCACCCTCGACAAGCCCTTCACCACCGAAGCCCTCGAAAAACTACAGGCCGGCTACAACCTCGACGACGGCCCCTTCAAACCCGACTGGGCGCGCTACTCCAAGGAAGGCGACGACCTGAACGTAACCCTCGAAATCCACAGCGGCCGTAACCGCATCGTCCGCCGCGCCTTCGAACACCTCGGCTACACCGTCGACAAACTCGACCGCACCTACATCGCCGGCCTCACGAAGAAGAACCTACCCCGCGGCTTCTACCGCTACCTGACGGAGGAGGAAGTTCGCCGGCTTAAGCATTTTAGGTAGTTGGTTGGTTAGTTAGTTCGCCTACGGCTAGTTAGTAAACCTGCGGCATTAGTACGCCTTCGGCGTGTTAGTTCCCGCACCCAACCGCGACAACAGCAAAGCGAAACCCGGCACCCGACAACGCGAAGCAACACTACCCCCTCTCGTAAACATGCACATCCCGCTGCGGGAAAGGAATCGAGATCCCATTAGCATCAAAGGCCTTCTTGACGTGCTCGTTCAGGTAGATCAGCGTGGGCCAGTAAGTGGCGTTCTCGGTCCACGCGCGGCAGGCCATGTTGACGCTGCTGTCGCCGAGGCTGCGGACGAAGATGTCGATACCGCGGTCCTGGAGCACCTCGGGGATAGACTCCACTACCGACCGGATGATATCCCGGGCTTTATCGATGTCGTCTCCGTAACCGATGCCGAAGGTCATGTCCAGCTTTCTAACGCCCTGCGCGGTATAATTTTCAATGGCGTCTCCCATGACCTTTCCATTGGGGATGATGATCAGGCGGTTGTCCACGGCGTTCAGGACGGTGTGAAAGACGGTGATCTCCTTGACGGTGGCGACGAAACCATTCGTGCCGATAAGGTCACCCACCTTGAAGGGGCGAAAAGTGAGGAGCAGAATGCCGCTGGCGAAGTGGCCGAGGTTACCCTGTAGCGCTAAACCCACCGCTAGCGACAGCGCGGAAAGGATGGCGATGAAGGAAGTTGTCTCGACGCCGAACATACCGACGATGGACAATATCAGCAGCACCTTCAGGCCGATACCGAGGAAACTGGTCAGGAAGCCGGATACACTGATGTCGACGTTGCGTTTCTCCAACAGCTTAGCGACCTGCCGAACCAGCCAGTTAATCAGCCAGAAGCCGACGAAGAGAATGAAGATGGCCGCCAGAATCTTGATTCCGATAGCCAGCAGAACGGGTTCGTAGTCTTGCCAGAGTTGTGCTAGATCCATATCAGTTGCGCATTTAGCCGCGAATATACCCGTAGCGGCGCCAACCCCCTTTCCGCAAAAGCGTTGTAATTTTACTACAAATCGTTTTAATTGCCTTATCCACAGAAGAAGGTGGTCTATACCGCCGAGCAGGCGCTCGAAGCTTTACAACACTACTGCGCTTACCAGGACCGTTGCCACCAGGAAGCACGGGACAAATTATGGGAGCTCGGATACGGCGGAGATGCCGCCGAAGAGGTAATCGTCGATCTGATCAAGGATAAGTACCTCGACGAGGAACGTTTCGCGCGATCTTACGCCCGCGGTAAATTCAAGATGAAAAAATGGGGTCGTTACCGCATCCGGCGGGAACTGAAAAAGCGGCACCTCAGCGATTATTGTATAAAAAAGGCGATGACCGAGATCGACGACGGGGAGTATTATGCTACCTTATGCGCTGAGCTGGAGCGTCGGCATGCACTGGAAAAGCCCGGTCAACACCCCTACCTGAAGCGCCGGCGGCTGGCTGACTACGCGGTCAAACGCGGATATGAATCCTTCCTCGTTTGGCAGGCCCTCGATGATTTAGAACTATAGCCGACAATTCACCCGCCCGCGCACGTCAAAACCCGCTGTATCATCATCTGTTCCATTGATTACAATTTCTAGATCAATGTCTGATATTACCTTAAAGGTCTTCCTGTTTTTGCTCCTCGGCCTGGGCGTCGCATCCTGTACGGACGATGTCCAGCGCAAGTTGCAGCCTACCCCTTCCGCTTTCGGTCGTATCAATAGTTTGGTGGTCGTCGCCGACAGTACGACCTGGGAAGGCGCGGTGCGGGACTCGGTCGCTTATTTCTTTGAGGCTCCCTACATCATTCTGCCCCAGCCGGAACCGATCTTTGACTTACGCTTTATCGAGCCGCAGCAAGTGGCCGCCGAACCGGCCTGGGGGCAATTGCGCAACTATCTGGTACTGGCTGACCTGAGCGACGGTGACAGCCCGACCACCGAAATGGTACTCAACGACCTGACCGACGAGAAAATTCAGCAAGTTCGCGAGGAAGGCTTCGGCACGGCGGTTGCCAAAAACAAATGGGCCACCGGCCAGCAACTGATCTACGTGATCGGCAAGAACTACAACGAGCTACTCACCGGCCTTAGCAGTGTACACCCCGGAATCGTCAAGCGGCTTCAGCAGGGCGAAGATGAGCGGATGCGGGTAACCACCTACTTCGAGGGCACCAACCGCCGTTTGGGCGACACCATCCGCCAGCTTACCGGCGCGAACCTGGATGTTCCCGGAGGCTACGTACGCGTTCCGCTGGATACCGACGAGGTCGTCTGGCTGCGCAAGGAAGTCCAGGGAGCAAGCCTCAACATCATGGTGACCAGTGCTCCGTACCAAAATCAGGGTCAGTTATCCAAGGAGGGACTCAAAGAGATTCGGGACCGTATCGGCAAGGAATTCGTGAGCTCCACCACGGACAATACCTTCATGAAGATCAACGACACCGACCTCCCACTATTTACGGAAGCGACCGAGCTCAATGGTAATTACGCCATCGAGGGCCGTGGCATCTGGGAAATTGAGAATGATTTTCTCGCCGGCCCCTTCGTGTCTTACTTGCTGAACGATACCGTCGATAACGAACTCGTACTGGTTGATGGCTTCGTCTACGCACCGGGCCGTAAAAAGCGCGACCTGATGGAAGAAGTCGTACAGGTGATCCGTACGGCCAATCTTAATTAGAAGCAAAAATTTCGTGGCAGCTTACTTTTAGGTCCGACCTTCCGCATGGGAGGTCGTAAAAGTGAGCCATGGCGAATGATGAAGCCCTGCGGTACCCTATTGGCCGGTTGGAAATACCGGACACCATTAATGAGGGAGACCGTCTAGATTACGTAAAGCGAATAGGTGCCCTGCCGAAGACGCTGGAAAGCTACGCGCATGAACTACGCGAACGGGAGCTGCTAGACCGGCCCTACCGACCGGGGGGCTGGACGGCGCAACAGGTCATTCATCACCTGGCGGACAGCCATTTGCATGCCTACCGGCGCCACAAAATTACCCTGGTAGAGGACCACCCTAACCTGGTGCCCTACGACGAGGTCCGGTGGGCGGAGCTGCCGGATGTATTTGCGGTACCGGTGCAGGCCAGCGTGGAGATCCTGCGCGGGCTCCATTTACGCTGGGAGGTGCTGCTCACCCAATGCACGCCGGAGCAGTGGATGCGCACTGCCTACCACCCCGGCAGCGACACGAATTACCGCCTGGAAACGCTCGCGGCTACATACGCCTGGCACGGCGATCACCACCTGGCTCACCTTAAATTGATTCTGCAAGGAGCCTGACAAGCGAGCCCGAACATCATTCCATATCCGAGGTTGGAGGGGAACACCACTTGAGAAGATTTAACCCACTTTTTTCCCCAAACAACCATTTTATGATTATCAAATTCCCAATGAGCAAGCTCAGCTTGCTATTACTCACCGCCGTTGCCCTCGCGTTCACTTCTTGTGACGACGACGACGATCCCATCCTGGGCGGACAGTATGACGACGACGGTACCGTTTTTCTTTCTTCCAATACCTCCGGCATGGTCGGCATCCTCGATACCAAGGATACGCCTCTGGAAATCGAGACCTTCATGGCCCGGGGTACGGACGCCGATGGCATCTACTACGATGATGACCAGGGCAACATTTTCCAAATTAACCGGAGCAGTAGCACCATCGTCGAATATAACGACGTGATTGATGACCTCGACGATCCCAATGGCGTGGACATCGAATCGGAAAGCTCCATGGACTTTGACAACGGACGTGGACTTGCTTACCGCAACGACATGCTCGTCGTAGCCAACGACAACGATAGCGATAGCACGATGAATGCTTTCTACCGTTACGAGATCACCGGCGACGAGGAAATCAGCTACGTCGGCATGCACCCCACTAACATCAACCTGTGGGGCATCCAGTTCTTCGGCACCTCCCTTTACGCCGTTGTTGATAACAGTGACTCGATCGCTATTTTCGACAACTTCCTGGATAATGCGGCCGGCGACACGGTTACGCCTACGCGCTACATCCAAGTTGAAGGTATCACGCGTACCCATGGCCTGGAGTACAACAACGAAGATGACGTCATGGTCCTGACCGATATCGGCGACGCCGGTTCGGATTCGGACGGTGCCCTCATCATCATCGAAGACTTCGCTACGCTGAGTGGTAACGTCATTACCGAGGCCGACTATACCCGCATCGCCGGAGCCAGCACCATGCTAGGCAACCCCGTCGATGTTGATTACGATGCAGAAGACGACCGCATCTACGTTGCCGAAAAGGCAAACGGTGGCGGCCAGCTGCTGATCTTCGACATGGATATGTCCGGTGATGTAGCACCCGCTGAGATGCTGCCCTTCCCCGGCATCAGCTCGCTGTTCTTTTACCGCGACTAATAGCGCGCCTTACCTTTTCTCAAGAGGGTAAATCAACGCCCACTCTTCTACGGAAGGGTGGGCGTTTTTTGTTAGCCTCCGATCCGGTGTATATTCGATGCCATGTTCAGCAATCTGGGAGAGGGTGACCGGCTGGAAAACTTACAACGCGAAAGCTGGCAACTGGAACTGCTGGTCACCGGCTTCGCGTTGGCCGGCATGATCGGCGGGGCGGAGGAATTTTTTGACTGGGTGTCCGAAAAGCTTAGGGTACTTTCCGGCAACGAGATCCAAACCCAGCTTGCCGGTAGCATGCTGGTGGGCGCTTCTTTTGCCTACATCATTACGCTGGTCAACTTCTTTTTTCACGTTGTACTGCGCTGTCTCTGGATCGGCGCTATCGGATCCCGGTCCGTCATGGGACGCACCATCATTTCCCGAAGAAAGCTGGCTTCCAAGTTCGAACGCTTCTTGCGCCAGCGGAGCGGCAACTTTGACGCATACATCCATCGCCTGGACGATGCCGCCAGCCTGGTGTTTGCCTTTACCTTTCTTCTGATTATCGTTACCCTCAGCGTCATTGCGGTGACGCTGTTTTTCGTGTTGCTCGCACTTGTCCTCGTCGGCCTGAATGATACCCCCTGGGCAGTGGCCCTACTCGGTGTAGTCATCTCGATCATTGCCCTTTTCGGTATCGTTTACCTGGTAGACTTCCTGACCGCCGGTTACCTGAAGCGGTTTCGGCGATTCTCGTACGTCTACTTTCCGATCTACCGGCTGTTCGGATGGGTCACCTTTGCCCGCGTCTACCGCCCGCTGTACTACAACCTTCTGAACCGGCGCGGCGGCCGCCGGCTGGTGCTGATGCTCGTTCCCTACCTGGCCATTGCCCTGTACTTGCTCACCCTCGAAATTTCACCGAATAAATACCTGCCCCAGGAATACATTTCCGAAGACCAAAATTCCGCCTTTACCCTCGACCCCGAGCATTACGAAGACAGTGATCCCGACGAGCTTGCTTCCGGGGAGATCGTAATTCCCTCCCAAGTCATCCGCCAATCACCGCTACGGGTTACCGTGCCGCTGTTTCAGATGTACGAGAAACCCATCAGTCTCCTGTGTCCGGACTTACCCGAACACTACGAGAGTTCCGTGCATTCTGGCCTGTTCGACACCGGCGAGGTTGGCGTGTATAAAGCGCCCGATAGCCTGCGCTCCAATCGGGTCACGCTGACGCGAGAGGTTTTGGAATGCCTGAGCAGCGGCATTGAGTTGCGACTGGATGAAGCACCCCTCCCACTAGACGATATACTCCTTACCCAATCCGTAGGATCGGCCTACCACGAACTGGTGAAGTTCGTACCGCTGGATAGTCTGGCTCCCGGACTCCACCAGCTTACCCTGCGGCAGATGCGGGTGTCCGATAAGGATTCCATTGCGGTAAAGGAACCGAGATCCGAGGTCCACGTCCCCTTCTACTACGCACCGGGTTAAATGGCATTCGCAATACGGTCACCGAAGGCGCGCGTACCCACCCGTTCCCGGGGATTGAGATCTTCGGTTCCGACGCCTTCTCCCAATATGCGGTTAACACTACGGCGTACGGCGCCTGCCTCCTCCCGTAAGCCCAGATGATCGAGGAGCATAGCCGCCGAGAGGATGGCCGCCACCGGATTGGCGCGGTCCTGCCCCGCCCCCTCCGGCCAGGAACCGTGGATGGGCTCGAACATGCCCACCGTGGAACCGATGCTGCTGGACGGCAGCAGGCCTAAAGAACCGGCTAGTACGCTCGAGGCATCCGACAAAATATCGCCAAACATATTGCTGGTGACGATCACGTCAAACTGGGCGGGATTGAGAATGAGCTGCATGGCGGCGTTGTCCACGAACATGAAGTTGAGCTCGACGTCGTCGTTCTCGGCGGCCAACTCCCGGGTAATCTCCCGCCAGAGCCGGCTGCTTTCCATGACGTTGGCTTTATCCACCAGAGTAAGCTTACCCCGCCGGGCCCGCGCTTCCTGGAAGCCCATCTTGACGATCCGCTCGATCTCCATGCGGGTGTAGGTGCAGGTATCGAAGGCGGTATTACCATTGTCCTTGCGCCCCTTTTCGCCGAAGTAGATGCCCCCGGTCAGTTCCCGCACGATCAGCATGTCCACGCCCTTCATCCGCTCCGGCCGCAAGGGGCTCAGATCGGCTAACTCGGCGTATCCGGCTACGGGGCGCAGATTTGCGAACAGGCCTAATTCCTTGCGCAGTTTTAGCAATCCTTGTTCCGGACGCACTTTGGCCGTCGGGTCGTTGTCGAAGCGGGGGTGCCCGATCGCCCCGAACAGGAGCGCATCCGAGCGCTTACACAGGGCCAGGGTATCGTCGGGCAGCGGATCGCCGGTTTCATCGATCGCGACGGCCCCGACCGGCGCGTACGTATGATTGAAGGTGTGACCGAATTTATCCGCAACTACGTCGAGCACCTTGATGGCTTCCGCGGTCACTTCCGGTCCGATACCGTCTCCGTCCAGAACGGCAATATTAAATTCACTCATGGGTGAGCTGGTGGGTATTGATAATTAAAGGCTGAAGTCCACGCGGTTCGCTTCGTATGACTCGATCTTTTCTCGTTGGCTGAGCAAAAAGTCGATGTCGTCGTAACCATTGATCAGGCAGGTCTTTTTATACTCGTCGATTTCGAAGCCGGTGACCGTCCCGGTTTCCTCGTTCTTGAAGGTCTGCGCCTCCAGATCGACGGTGAAGCGAGCGGCAGGGTTCGCTTCGATGGTGCGGAAGGTCTCGTCGAGTACCTGCGGCGTAACGATCAGGGGAAGCAGGCCGTTGTTGAGGGCGTTCCCGCGAAAGATATCGGCGAAGTAGCTGGACACTACTACCCGGAACCCGTAATCAGCCAGGGCCCAGGCGGCGTGCTCCCGGCTGGAACCGCAACCGAAGTTGGAACCGGCAACCAAAATTTCGCCGGAGTAGGTAGGATTATTGAGAACGAAGTCGGGCCGGGGGTGCTCCAGTTTGTCGTAGCGCCAGTCCCGGAAGAGGTTATCGCCGAAGCCATCCCGTGTAGTCGCTTTCAAAAAGCGAGCGGGAATAATCTGGTCGGTATCGATGTCCTCGATCGGCAGCGGGACGGCCGTGGAGGTAAGTTTTTTAAAGGCTTGCATGCTTGGGAAATTAAATCAGTTTGCGAACGTCTACCAGCTTACCGGCCACGGCGGCAGCCGCCGCGGTCAGGGGGCTGGCGAGTATGGTCCGCGCACCGGGGCCTTGCCGTCCCTCGAAGTTGCGGTTGGAAGTGGAGACACAGTACCGACCGGCGGGGATCTTGTCTTCGTTCATTCCCAGGCAGGCACTACAGCCCGCCCCCCGGAATTCGAAACCGGCATCGGTAAAGACGCGGTCCAACCCTTCGGCGATGGCTTGCTTGGCTACCTGCTGGGAGCCCGGCACCACGATGCCCGTGATGTTCTCGTGTATCTGTTTACCCTTCACCAAGCCGGCGGCCAGGCGCAGGTCTTCCACCCGGCTGTTGGTGCAGGAACCGATGAATACGTAGTCGATCGGCATGCCTTCCATCTGGTTTCCCAGCTCCAGGCCCATGTACTCCATGGCCTTTTTCAGGGTCGCGTCGCCGTGGATGTCGCTCTTGGTGGGTATGGACTCCGTAATTCCCATACCCATACCAGGATTGGTTCCGTACGTGATCATGGGAGGAATATCCTCTCCCCGGAACGTGTACTCCGTATCGAAGGTCGCATCCGCGTCTGAAGGCAGCGTGCGCCAGTAGCTGACGGCTTCCTCCCACTCCGTCCCGGTGGGAGCGAACTCCCGGCCCATGATGTACTCGAAGGTGGTTTCGTCGGGCGCGATCAGGCCACCGCGGGCGCCCATCTCGATGCTCATATTACAGATGGTCATGCGGCCTTCCATGCTTAGGCTGCGGATAGCACTGCCCGCATACTCTACGAAGTGACCGGTGCCGCCGCCCGTCCCCAATTGGGAGATGATGTAGAGAATGAGGTCTTTGGCGGTAACGCCCGGCTGCAGATCGCCATCGATCGTGATGCGCATGCTTTTGGGCTTGCTCATGAGCACGCACTGGGTAGCCATCACCTGCTCGACCTGGCTGGTACCGATGCCGAACGCAATGGCCCCGAAGGCACCGTGCGTACTGGTATGGCTATCGCCGCAAACCATGGTGATACCGGGGCGGGTGATGCCCAGCTCCGGTCCGATCACGTGCACGATCCCCTGGTAGGGATGGCCGAGGCCGTAGAGCTCCACGCCGAATTCCTCGCAATTGCTGGTGAGCATATTTACCTGCTTCCGGCTCAGCGGTTCCGCGATGGGCTTATCCTGGTCTTTGGTGGGCACGTTATGGTCGGCGGTGGCCACGATGCGGTCGGTACGCAGAATCGGGATACCCCGATCCCGGAGTCCGTTGAAGGCTTGCGGGCTGGTGACCTCATGGATGAGGTGCTTGTCGATATACAGCACCTGGTTTCCGCCGGGCACTTCGGTGACGACGTGTGCGTCCCAGACTTTATCGAAGAGGGTGGACATGGAGCTTGATGATTCTCGGTTAATAACTGCCGATGCAAGCGAGTCACCGGGCACAAACACCAGGGTCCCTTGCATCGGGTCGGCAAAGATAATAAGGACGGGCACGGGACCCGAAAAGATGGCGGTCCGGAAAAGTGCGGAATTCCGGTTACTACCGGCGTGCTTCAGCGCGGTCGGACGATTATCCGTCGGACGGGTTAGCAAAGAATTGCGGCGGAGCGCAGGTAGACGGCTTATTATGCAGCGGCAACCCCTTCCATCATCCGTTCCAAATCGCTGTCTTCCACTTCCTTTTTCTCGTCGGCTATGGTGAGGAATTCCTCGTAGAGCGAATCCAGCTGAACCTTGGTCAGGTTGTAGCCGAGGTTCTTGAAGCGGTAAGCCAAGGCGGCCCGGCCGGAACGAGCGGTCAGGACGATTTTGGACCGGTCTACACCCACTTCCGCGGGATCGATGATCTCATAGGTATCCCGCCGCTTGATCACGCCATCCTGGTGGATGCCGGAGCTGTGGGCGAAGGCGTTGTCGCCGACGATCGCCTTATTCGGTTGCACCATCATGCCCATGGCATCACTTACCATATGGCTGGTCTCCAGCAATAATTTGGAGTTTACGTTGGTCACGAGGTCCAGCGCGGGGTGCTGGCGCATGATCATCACCACTTCCTCGAGGGATGTATTTCCGGCACGTTCGCCGATGCCGTTGATGGTACACTCGATTTGCCGGGCACCGTTCTGCGCACCGGCAATTGAATTGGCCGTGGCTAGTCCGAGGTCATTGTGGCAGTGGGTGCTGAGGATGCACTTTTCAATCCCGTTCACATTGTCGCGCAGGTAGGCAATTTTAGCGCCGTATTCCTGCGGCAGGCAGTAGCCGGTCGTATCCGGAATATTGAGCACCGTGGCTCCGGCATCTACGACGGCCTGGATAACACGGGCAAGAAACTCGTTGTCCGCGCGTCCGGCATCTTCGGCGTAGAATTCAACATCCTCCACGTAACGTTTGGCGTGCTTGACGGCTGCTACGGCTCGCTCGATGATCTTATCCGGCGTCGTGCGTAACTTGTACTGAATGTGGCTTTCGCTCACGCCGATACCGGTATGAATACGGGGATGGCGCGCCGGCTTCAGGGCTTCGGCGGCAACGTCGATATCCTTCATGACCGCCCGGGTAAGGCCGCATACGATGACGTCCTTGACGGTTTTGCCAATTTCCGCGACGGATTTAAAGTCTCCGGGGCTGGAAATCGGGAAGCCCGCTTCGATAACATCCACGCCCAGCAGTTCGAGCTGTTTGGCGATCGCGACCTTCTGGCGGGTATCGAGCTTGCAGCCCGGAACTTGCTCGCCGTCGCGAAGCGTGGTATCGAAGATGTGTACTTGATTCGTATTCATGTCGGATGCGGCCTGGTTTACGGGCTTATTATATCTTTAGGGCTTATTGGAACAACGCGTTGTCGATCACATAAAATTAACGCATCCCCACTGATTTAGGGGGAGCGATTCCCCAAATAATCTTCCTGATTGCTACGTGGGTGGCGAAGAAAATGTTTACTAAGGCTTTGTCCTCCAGCAATTTACTGAAACAGTTTATACAATGCCTAAGCAGAAGACCGATGACTTGCTAAAGTTGGTAGGCTCCCTCAATCGCGCCGAGAAGCGCCACTTTCGCCTATTCGTCAAACGCAACCAACAGACCAATAGCGAGCTCCTTTTTCTGCAACTCTTCGACATTCTCGAGCGCACGGGGGAATACGATGAAGGCTACCTTCTAAAGCGGATCGAAGGTATAAAAAAGTCACAGCTAAGCAACCTCAAGGCGCATCTCTACAAGCAACTGCTGACGAGCCTCCGGTTACTCAACCGCAATAAAGACGACGAGATCACCCTCCGGGAAAACCTGGACTACGCCCGCATCCTCTACAATAAAGGGCTGTACCGGCAGGCGCTAGATATATTGGAAAAGGTCAAGAAGCGCGCCGTCGATATTGAATCCCACACCATTGCGCTCGAGACCGCCCAGTTCGAGAAGCTCATCGAGGGGCAGTACATCACGCGTAGCATTGAAGGGCGCGCCGAAGAACTCAGCCAGGAATGTGAATCCCTCACCGACAAGATCGTGAGCAGCAATGCATACTCCAACCTGTCCCTCCGCCTATACGGTCTTTACCTGACCAACGGTCTGGTAAGCACCGAGGAGGAATTCAACAAGGTCGGCGCCTTCTTCCAGGAAAACCTACCGGACGACGATTACGAATCCCTGGATTTCTGGGGCAAGGTTTATTACTGCCAGAGCTACACCTGGATGCACCTGATCCGTCAGGAGTATCCACTCTGTTACCGGTATACGCAACGGTGGGTCGACCTCTTCCGGGAGTCGCCGAAGATGATCGAGGCCAACGCCCCGCTCTACCTCAAGGGTGTGCATAATCACCTGGCTACGCTGTTCAATATGTGGCAGTACGACAAATTCATGGAGGAGCTACATAGCCTGGACCTCTTTCCCCACCAATTCGACCTGACCAACAACGTCAACGTAGCCGGACTGTACCACCTCTACCAGTTCGACCACCAGATCCGCCGGCACTATATGGAAGGGACCTTCACCGAAGGCCTGGGGCTGGTACCGCAAATCATGGAAGTGATCGGGGACAACCGCTACAATTGGGACGATCACCGCAATATGATCTTCTATTACCGGATCGCCTGTCTCTACTTCGGCAGTGGCGACAACGACTCGGCCATCGACTACCTCAACCTGATCATCAATCAAAGAAGCCCGAACTACCGCTCCGATATCCAGGCCTACGCCCGCATTCTGAGCCTGATCTGTCACTTCGAGATGGGCAACGTTCAGCTCGTCGAATACCAGGTAAAAAGCGTTTACCGCTTCCTATCCAAGGTCGAGCACTTACAGGAAACCCAACAGATCATCTTCCGCTTTCTGCGTCGTATCCCGCGCATTCGGGAGGCGGATTTGCACGATGAATTCGTCGAGCTAAAGCAGCGACTGGATCGGGTGGCGAAAAAGCCCTTCGAATCACGACCCTTCACCTACCTGGATATTCCCAGTTGGCTGGAATCCAAGATTGAAGGGGTATCCGTACAGGAGGTAATCCGTCGGCAATTTGAAGAGCAGCGGGAGCTGGCTTAGTCTTTGCTCAGGACGGCTTCGCGAGCCGCTTTCATGGGAATGCCAATGCATCGCTTTTCCATGTAGAGCATCATGCGGTCCATGAGCTCGCGGACATCCGGGTCCAGGTCCTCCAGCTCTTTGCGAAATACTTTGTTGACCGCGTTATGCCGAATTTCCTTGATCTGTCCGGGTACGTGTACCATCGCCCGCTCGATCAGCCGGGTCTGGTATAGCGTTTCCGTTTCCTTGAGGTGACGATCGAGAATATCGTGCGCGAGATCGACCTCCCGGCGGCGGAAATCCATATTCTTTCCCGCCAGGGAACGCAGATGCTCGATGGCGATGTAGGTGAAAGGGAAAGCCTTCACGGTAGCTTCGGCCACGTCAGCGGGAACGCCGAGGTCGACGACAATCTTTTCGGTGGCCTGCTCACCCGCTAACAATTGCTCGAAGCGGGCCGGTGTGATGATGGCTTCTGATGAAGCGGTACAAACGAATAGGACGTCGAATCCACCGGTGTATTGGTCTAACTCGTCTAGTTGTATGCCCTTACCCTTGGCGAATCCGGCAGCCAGTTGCTGCGCCCGGGCCAGCGTCCGGTTAGCTACGGTGACGTCGTTATACCCTTGCTTCCGCAGGAATTTGGCCACCAGTACGTTGGTCTGGCCGGCACCAACCAGCAGGATGCGGGACCGCCGACTCGGAGCGTGGCGCTGCAATTCCTGCATCGAAAGGGAAACGATGGAAACGGATTTCTCACCGATGCGGGTGTTGGCGTAGATGTCTTTCGCAGCTAACACCGCCTGATTCGTGATGATGCGGAGATCGTCGCCGATCAAGCCCCATTTGCGGCAGGTTTCCTGGCTTTCCCGCAACTGGCCAAGAATTTGGCGCTCACCTACGACCAGGGAGTCGATGGAGCCGGCTACTTCATATAGGTGGCGGATAGCCTTTAGCCCGTTGAAGTGCCGTAGCTTGGTGGTGGCTGCTTCGGCTTGGGGAAGAAGCTGACGGCGAAAATCGTCGTCGATAGCCAACTCCGTCGTAAAAAGCAGCAGAATACGGTTGCAAGTAGCAGCGTAAAAGACCTCCTTCATGATGCCCGATTCCCGCAGGCGGAGCAGATTGCTTTGCAATCCGTCACCTCCCTCGAATGCGGCTACCAGCTCGCCAATTTCCTTGAGTTTGGCATCGCGGTGAGTAAGGGTAAGAATGTGGAAATGCTGCAGCATAAATGGGGTCGAAACGGCCACAAAGATAATTTATCGCTTTAGGGCTTCTGTCACGTAGGGGTAGAATTAGTACGCTAGTCTTTTAGTCTTTAGTCCGCAATGCCTTGGAGCAGGTATTGGTTTAAACACTTGGCCTTCGCGCGCAAACTTTGTGGATGAATGACACGGAAGATTAAACGCTCAAGATGCCCTTAGTAGTCCTCTGTCCAACGACGGACGTACTGCGATAACAGATCAACCAGCTTCCTGGATGATGGCGGAGAAGTACCAAGCGTAAAACAATAGTAAAACGTAGCCTTCCCAGCGGGTAATCTTCCGATTGTTGCTCATAACACCCAGCAGCACCGTCATGACTATCATGAGAGGTAGATATACATCGATGATCGATTGCGGAATGGTTAACGGCCCGATGAGCCGGGGGATGGCCATGACGATAAAGGTGTTGAAGATGTTGGACCCCAGGGCATTGCCCACCGCAATCGATGCTTTTCCCTTTCGCGCCGCCGCAAGACTGACCGCCACCTCCGGGAGACTGGTTCCTACCGCGACAGCCGACAGGGCGATCACGCTCGGGGCAATATTGAGCAGGAGGCTGATATTGGTGATCGCGTCAATGACATAGGTGGCCGAGATACTAACGACGGCACCCCCGAGTAGAAGCAGTAGGTAGTCTTTCGTTCCGGCGTGGGGCCGGTCCTCCTTATCGGGTTTTTCCTGGTCCTTGAGACTGTAGGCCAGAAAGATCACGATGCCACCCATAAACAGGGCGCTTTCAAAGAGACTCAGATCGCCGTCCATGACGGAGAAATAGAGCAGGAAAGCGCTTCCCCACAGGAAGGGGATATCGATGTGCCAGAGATTGTACTCCAGGTCGATGTTTTTGACGACCACCGCGGTTAAGCCCAGGACCAGGGCGATATTCGTAATGTTAGAACCGACCACATTGCCAACGACAATCTGGCTGGCACCCTCCATAACCGATACGATGCTGGTCGCCAACTCAGGTAAAGAGGTGCCGAAGGCGACAATGGTGACTCCGATGATGAAGGGGCTGATACCGAGGGATAATCCGATCCGTTCCGCTGATTCCACGAATCGGTCACTCGACCACAAGAGCGCGGCTATGGCTACGAAGAAAATGCCTGCTTGTATCGCCAACTCCATAAATCAGGATATTGGGGTTGCGGCCCGGGAAGCCGGAGCGGCCGACTCGAATTCGGGTAGCCGATTCATCATTTGCTTCCGCAAATCACGCAGTGTTTCGTCGGACTGCCCGTTGCCGCTAAATCGTCCGGCCCAGTAGGGGCGGTAAGTAACCCAGTAGCGAAGCGCGAACAGACCAGAAACGGGCAAGCTGAGGAGGTATAGCCAACCCATTGCCTCCGGGAAAAGCAGGTTGAACAGTAGCGTCTGAACGAGGTACAGGATGGGAAGTAAAAACCACGATGCCAGGGTCTGGAAGGTGGCCTTGTATCCTCTATCTATACCCAATGCCTTCCAGATTCCGCGAATCAACAAGAGCCAGGGCAGGTGATTGATGAGCCCGTATAGAAAGAGCGGCAGGGACAGTAAGAGTCCGACCGATAACTTACGCTGTGGGTGGTTACTGAATTCCACGTCCAGTTGACCGGTTTGTCGAAGGAGCGCGTCGTACTCGCCGGCCAGGGTGCACAAAGATTCCCGGTCTTCCTGGTCCAGGCGGCGCAGCCAGTCGAGCATATTCTTCGTCCGGTAGTGGTGCCGACTGACCGTGAGGGGCCGGTCGTTCTGCACGCTGCGATCCAGGCGGCGAAGACAGCGTTCCTCGGCTTTGTCGGTGGTGTGGACGAGCAGGTTCTGCATCCGGTCGCTCAACTCGTTGGTCAGCGCACGCACCGCCCGCATCGGGCTCTTTTCGTACTGTTCACGCCACTCCGCCGCCCGGATCGGCTCCCCGTAGCGGACGAAAGCCCGGCTAAAGCAGGTGGTGGGACTCTCGTAGTTGATGCCGACGGGCTGCAGCGTCACGCCCAGTTTCCAATCGTTCCGGGCTTCGCCCTCTAGTGCCAGGCTGGCCGCACCGGCTTTGATCTTCCGCAGCCTGCGCTCCAGTTCGGAATAGGCCTCAGGAGCGATATACATGATCTTGCCCGTCTCCAACGCCTGAAAGGTGCGATTGAACACCTCGTCCTTCCCTCCCTTGTCTGCGCCGGCTTCCTTGTCTTTCGGGCGCGCGACGGGTATGCAGAAGGGATCGATAATGAAGGCCATCACCGGATTGAGCCACAGACCGGCATTGGCCAGGAAGTAGGTCTGGTAATCGAGGTGAATGCCGGCCATCAGCGGATCGGCCAGCGTATTGGGGTGATTGCCGCACAGCAGCATCGGGCCGGGGTGGTTGGCATTTGCCACCCCTTCCGTTTCCATGGAGGGGTAGAAAATTCGCAGCATCCAGCGGCTCATAAAGTGCAGGACCCAGAAAAAGGGTTTCGACATAGCGCGTAGGTCAATAAGGATGCAAAGTAGGCATAATCCCCGGCGGGCAGGAAGTCTGCCCCGCGAAGCCGTTTCACCGCTCAGGCGGCGCGTTCAATAAACGGGGCGTCAAGCCTCGAATGCTATGAGGTAATCTCGGATGAGACCATTGAAGGTGTCCCCCTCACCGAAGTGGAATTTCACCTCCGTCGGCAGAACGAAAACTGGCAAATTCTCCCTGGCGATGAAATCGCGGTGTATTTCGAGCCGCGTGGCGTCCTTTTCGGTCGTGATGATCGCCCGGTGGCGACCTTCTAATTCGTCGTACCTCCTCTTCAGGTTCCCCATATCGCTGCCCGTAAAGTAGTGGTGGTCGGCGTACTCCAGACTGCGAACGGTACGGGCGACGGAGCGCAGGTGTTGAAGCAGGTAATCCGTATTGGCAATAGCCGATATCAGTAGCACATCGATGCCCTCCTCCATTCGCAGCCGGTAGCGGCCATCCAGGAAATAATAGGGCGCGGCGTAGTCGTAATAGCTGAAGAAGATCCGTTGGTGATCGTAGGGCTCGATTTCCTCGATCAGGGCATCCGCCGCCGCCCGGTCGAGGTCGGGCGGGCATTTGGATACCACGATCACGTCGGCTCGCTCGTAGCCGCTGCGCCATTCCCGCAGGCGGCCACTCGGTAGCAAATAATCGCGGGTGAAGGGCAACTCGTACTGCGTGAGCAGGAGGTTCAGTCCCGGCTTTACGGCCCGGTGTTGAAAAGCATCGTCCAGCAGGACCAGCTGCGTGTCCGGTCGGCGCCCCACGATCTCCGGTATGGCGAAGGCCCGTTCCTCGGCCACCGTGACCATGACATCGGGGAATTTTCGGGCGTACTGCAGCGGCTCATCGCCGACTTCTTCGACCGTCATCCCCGGGTCGACAACCAGGAACCCCCGCGTTTTGCGGCGGTATCCGCGGCTGAGGGTAGCAATCTGTAAGTAGGGATCCAATAAACGGATGAGGTATTCAATGTGGGGAGTTTTGCCGGCTCCGCCCACGGACAGGTTACCGACGCAGATCACCGGTACCGAAAAGGATATGCCGCGCAGGATGCCCCGCCGGTAGGCCCAGTTACGGAAGCCCACGCCGGCCCCGTAGAGCAGCGACACGGGCGCGAGTAAGAGTTTTGCCAGATTGGACTGTACCATGTGGTACAATAGTACGGTGACCGGGGATATCCGACCGGCCCCGCCCCGAAGTTCGGGGCATGCCTCTACTGCGGAAGACATTGGAGTACCACCTCCCGGAGGTGATGCTGGGGCACTTGCTGCTTGCGGGTGTATACGGGCATTTATCCCCTGTAGTACTACTGGGAGTCTGGCAAGTGGCCTATATAGGTCAATAGTGTCCTTCCTGCTTTTCCCGACCTCAATTTGCCTTGGCGCGGTGGCAAATAGGCAGCCGATCTTGCCTAACCCCTGCCCTACCCCACGCTTACTCGGGAAGAATCAGAAAGGGAGGCAAATCCATTTTTTCCCTGAAATTCCGGCAACATGATCGATCATTTAGGATATTTCAGCGATATTCCACCGAAATATCCGCTTCAACCAACGGTGTTCGCCGGGGATACTCTTAGCACAGCCGCTCTCTGTGAATCGACTGTATTGCCGAAACTTCAGCGCTTATGATCTCTGCACGGCTCGACGCCGACCTCCTTCAGCGAATCGCGTGTACCGCGCAACAGGTATCATGAAGGGCCGGGAACGAATCATACCGCTCGCGCCGATCCGCAACGCATTCACCAAGGATAGCGCGGCGGACCAACGGGTAACGCATGCCGGATTCACCGATCTGAGCTTTCGTATCAAAGCCATATGGGTAGCCGAACTTAAATTGATCATTGGGGAACAGAACTTACCCGACAACATATCCACCTGGCGACGAATCAGCGAGGTAGGTGATATGATAGCCGGCACCACGAATTTTATTTTGGACCGGGGGTTACCAAGTCACCGGATGCTTCTATCCGTGTCCGTCGGTATACGGCAAATGCCCTGGCGGGGGAAGCCAACCTTCGTACAGTGCGCCATTCTTAAGCGTCCGCAAGAGGCCGTGACCTTTCCGAACCGGGCACAAGTATTGCGGAAGGATGCCTGGCAATACGTGCATAGTCTGCAGGAAGATCTGGCAGACCGAGGAATCAGTGTAAACGTCGCGCTACTCGACCAGGAGAACCTGCACCTCATCGTCCGCAATGAATCGGAGTCGCCGGAATCCAACGCATTTATGCTGAAGATACGGGACTACATCGGCAATAAGCTGGTGGCGCTTCCTCACAAGATAACCGTCCATACCCTTGCCTACCCTTCCCCGCCGATCATTCAGTCCAGGCCCCCCCATCGGGACTAGCCCGCGTAGAATAATTGCCGTTGATTGATGGCATTCCGCAGCACGCTAGCTGCGATCAGGATTATACCTGCGCTCGCCGCCCAAAAAATGAAGCGGGCATCCTGCTGCTCTACCGCAATCGCGACAAGCGCCCACGCAACGGTTAAACCATACACGCAATCTTCCCGCAGGGTCAGGTAACAACCCAGTACGGTGAGGATGAGGACAAAGCCTGCCGCTAGCGTAATCTGCGTAGCATCCGGAACCGCCAGGCCCAACTGTTGTAGGGCGAGAGCCAAGGAGATGACCGTGGCACCGGAGATCCAGCCCAGATACATGGAGGGAGCAAAATACGTCCAGGCGAATGCAGGCCTCCCCACTTCCACAGCGTGCCGTCGGAGGGCAACGTAGGCGCCGAGCAGGGCTACGAGATGCCAGAGTAAATCGACGGCTCCCCACAGGAAATTACTGCCGAAGCTAATCGGCACGAAGGCGATGCTGGCCAATCCCGCCACTACAAGAAAGCGGTAAGCGCGCAACAGGTGGGGTGTCGCTTCCCGGGCGCGAAATTGCAGGGCGGCAAACAGGATCATGCCCGTGAAGATCACCCCCCATATGCTAAAAGCGTAGCCCGCGGCGTCGACCCGCGTATCGGCCCCATCGGTGAAGCGATCCTGGGAGATATCGAGAAGGATCGGCAGGTAGTTGGCCACCGGAACCAGAATAAATGTAACCAGTAGTATAATTCGCCAGGTGCGCAGACTCGTGGAATTGTCCATTGCTTTTATTCATACAACCGAACGACCGCTCCGGGGTTAGTTTGACACACCTTATCAACCGCCTTATTTATGGCTTTGCAGTCACATTACGGAAAACAGGGCGTCCTGCTCGTCAACCTGGGCACACCGGACGAGCCCACCCCGGCCGCCGTAAACCGTTACCTCGGGGAGTTCCTGACCGATCCAAGGGTCATCGATAACCTGCCCGGCGTGGCTCAACAGTTACTCGTGCGGGGAATCATCGCTCCGGTCCGGTCGGGCATCGTCAATCCATTCAAGGCCGGCGGTTCGACCAAGCTGTACCAGGAGTTGTGGACGGAAAACGGGAGCCCCCTCAAGTATTACGGCGAGGTGGTCACCGAAAAGGTAGCCGCGGCCCTCGGTGACGACTATGCCGTCCGGCTCGCCATGCGCTACCAGAACCCGAGTATCGAGTCCGCGCTGGATGAATTACTGGCCGAGCAGGTGTCCGGCATTCTCGTCTTTCCGCTCTTTCCCCAGTATGCAAGCGCGACTACCGGATCGGTCCACCAGGAGGTGATGCGTATCCTATCTAAGCGACAGACCATTCCGCCCGTCCAATTGGTCAATAGCTACTACAAGCAACCGGAGCTGATTCAGGTATTTGCCGACAATGCCCGGGAGATGGGAGACCTGGATCAGTACGATCATATCCTATTCAGTTACCACGGCCTGCCGCAACGCCAGTTGAAGAAGGCCGACGACTGCAACCATTGTTACCAGGTGGAGGGATGCTGCTCGTCCATATCGCGGGTGAATCAGTTCTGCTATAGCGCGCAGTGCCACGCAACGACCCGCGCCATCGCGGCCGAGCTCGATTTACCGCCCGAGCGGTACACCACTTGTTTCCAAAGCCGGCTTGGTTTTGACGACTGGGCAAAGCCGTATACCATCGACACCATAGAAGAATGGGCGACGGAGCGCAGGGCAAAACGCCTGTTATGTTTTAGTCCGGCCTTCGTAGCCGACTGTCTGGAGACCACGATCGAAATCGGCGTGGAATACCAGGAAGAATTCGAGAAGTGGGGCGGAGAGCGCATCGACCTGGTCCCGAGCCTGAACGCCGATCCCCGGTGGATTGCCGCACTGGTGAGTATGATCCGTTCGGAAACCCGGGAAGTCGTAGCATGAAGAAAGGGTACTTTGTAAGTGGCATCGGAACGGATGTGGGTAAAACGGTAGCCAGCGCCTTTCTACAATTGGCCCTGGATGCCGATTACTGGAAGCCGGTACAGGCGGGCGACCTGGACTTTGGCGATCGGGATCGCGTACAGTCCTGGACCGGGTTACCGGCCGAGCGCTACCACCCCGAACGATACCGGCTCAACACGCCCGCCAGCCCCCACTATGCCGCGCGGGTCGACGGGCTGGACATTTCTCTTGCTGACTTTACGCTGCCCCCTACTGAACGCACCCTACTGGTGGAAGGGGCCGGTGGCCTCCTGGTTCCCCTCAACGAGAACGATTGTATGATCGACCTGGCGGCGCGGCTGGGCATGCCCGTCATCCTGGTGGTCCGTCACTATTTGGGCAGTATAAATCACACCCTGCTGAGCCTGGAAGCGCTGCGTAGCCGTGGCCTCACCTGTGCCGGTATGGTACTGAGCGGACAGCCCAATGAGGAGTCAACCCGAATCATCCAAAGCCTGACCGGGGTGCGAATCTTGGCGAGGCTTCCCGAGCTGCCAGCGGTGCACTTGGAGGCTATCCATACGATGGTGACCGAGGAGGCGGACGAAGCGTTCTACGAGGCCCTCGACTAGTGCTACCTTTGCGATCGTGGCATTTCCAAAGGTCCTAATCATTCGCTTTTCCTCCATTGGAGACATTATCCTGACGACGCCGGTCATTCGGTGCGTGAAGCAGCAGACGGGGGGGGAGGTCCATTTTCTGACCAAAAAATCCTTTGCGGCTACCCTGCGCCACAATCCGTACGTGGACCGGCTGTGGACCATCGAGCGGGAGGTGAGCGAAGTGGCCGCCGGTCTGGTGAGGGAAGGCTTTACGCACGTGGTCGACCTGCACGGCAATCTGCGAAGTTTGGAAACCAAGCAGCGGCTATGGTGGGGGCACCTCCTGGCCGGTCGGCGACCGCCACGCATGCATACGTTTGACAAACTGAACTTCCGGAAGTTCCTGCTGACGCGCTTTCGGCTGGACCGCATGCCGGAGATACACATCGTGGACCGCTATCTCGGGGCAGCCAAAGATTTGGGGGTCTCGAACGACCGGTTAGGATTAGACTACTTTATCGCCGCAGAAGAACAGGTAGTTGGTCCAGAAGAAGATTACGTGGCCTTCGTTATCGGGGCCGCGCACGCCACGAAGTGTCTGGAGGAAACACAGATCGGGCGTCTATGCCAACGTATCGATCAACCGATCTTGCTGCTGGGTGGCCCCGGAGAGGCGGCCCTGGGGCAACGGATTGCGGAGCAGCACGCACACGTGACGAATGCCTGTGGAAAGTATTCGCTGAACGGTTCGGCGGACCTGGTACGGCGGGCGGCGGTGGTCCTGACCCACGACACCGGCTTGATGCACATTGCTGCGGCTTACCGGCGACCCATCGTAAGTGTTTGGGGGAATACGGTCCCGGAACTGGGTATGTATCCGTATCTGCCGGCGGGGCCGCAGCCGGTGCTGGCGGAGGTGAAGGGGTTAGCCTGCCGGCCGTGCTCGAAAATTGGCTACGCGACCTGTCCGCAGGGACATTTTGAGTGCATGCGGGAGCAGAATTTGCAGGCGATTGCCCAATCGGTCTTACTCGCGGTCGAAACGTAGTTCCTGCAGGACCATACGATCCGCCTTTTTGGCGATGTAGATGTAAATCCGGAAGGAGCCGTCCTTAGTGGCCAGGTTACCAATGCAGTATTCGGCATCGTCGGACTTGGAAGAGCCCTGGTGTACCTGACTGAAGCCGGAGGGAGGATGAGCGGCAAAGAAAGCCGATAGTTTCTGGATAGCCTGGTCGCGGGAGTACAGATTCTCGTCTTCGAGCAGGCTAAGTTCCACTTCGGCATCCATAGCAGCGGCCAGTGCCTGGGTATCGCCGGACCCGAGGGCCTGGGTGATTCCCGAGAGCGTCTGGCCATGGGCCACGCCGGTCGCCACGAAAGGGGCGAACGAGATGGCGAGGATGAAGCAGATAGATTTCATAAGCATGTTGCTAAGTAAACGTAAAAACGTTCGGCCTGGGTATAGGTTAGGTAAGGTACCGTTAAAGTAAGGGGATTTGCAGGTAAACACTCATCGGATAAGGCGTCACACCTTAACGTTTCTAACCGTAGATCAGCCATTCAGCCGGTTTTCGGGAAAAAGTACGGCAAGATCTGCTGCCTGGGTTTGGTGATTGCCAGAATAACAACTACCTTTGCGGGCCGCTACGAGCGGTCAAAATATACAGCAGCCATGGACGCCATCTCCTTCGTACACGAACAAGTTAGCAAGCAGAAAGAATTCCCTCAGTTCCGCGCCGGTGATACCATTATCGTCGACTACCTCATTACGGAGGGGGAAAAGTCGCGTATCCAGCAGTTCCGCGGTGACGTGATCCAGATCAAGGGTGAAGGCCTGACCAAGACCTTTACCGTTCGCAAAGTATCCAACGGCGTGGGCGTAGAGCGGATTTTCCCAATGTCTTCTCCCAGCATCGATGGCATTTCCATCGTGAAGAAGGGTAAGGTTCGTCGCAGCCGCCTCTTCTACCTCCGCGATCGCGTTGGTAAGAAGGCCCGTATCAAGGAGCGTCGCATGTAAGCGTAAGCGCCCCCGAGAATTACTTCGTAGCCCGGCTTTCTTCTGGAAGGCCGGGCTTTGTTTTGTGTCCCCTTACCCTACAGTACGGGATAGCCGAATACATCGATGACCGTACCTTACGGTTATGTCCCACGCCAAACGCGCCGCCACCTTCTTATTGGATGAATCCCGAACGGACTGGCACGACCAATCTCTGTGGCAGGTCCGTTCCAAAAGGGACGGCAGCATCGCCGGTATACCCGAATGGGAGGCTCTACGCCAGTTGGGGTCGGACATCAAGGATAACGTTCTCAGCAATCTGGATACCTACCTCGAGCAATTCGAGGAGAATGCCCGGGCCAATGGCATAGTCGTCCACTGGGCTAAGGATGCCGCCGAGCATAACGCTATCGTGCACGGCATCCTGGAAAAGCACGGCGTGGACCGGATCGTGAAGTCCAAATCCATGCTCACCGAGGAGTGTCATCTTAACGAGTACCTGACCGAGCAGAGCGTGGAGGTGGTGGATACGGACCTCGGCGAGCGAATCATCCAGTTGAAGAAAGAGCCGCCGAGCCACATCGTGATGCCGGCGATTCACCTGAAGAAGGAGGAGATCGGCCAGCTCTTTCACGAGCAACTCGGCACCGACGAGGGAGCCAGCGACCCCCAGTACCTCACCGAAGCGGCCCGGCAGCACCTGCGAGAGAAGTTCCTCGCCGCCAAGGCGGCCGTCACCGGCGTCAATTTCGCGCTAGCCGATACCGGGGGTATCGTCGTATGCACCAATGAGGGTAATGCAGACATGGGCGTGCACCTCGCCCCGGTGCAGATCCATTGCATGGGCATCGAAAAAGTGATTCCGAAAGCAGAGCACCTCGGCGTATTCACGCGCCTGCTCGGCCGCAGTGCCACGGGTCAGCCGATCACGATCTATACCAGCCACCACCACAAGCCGAAGCCGGGTGGGGAAATGCACGTCGTCATCGTCGACAACGGCCGGACCCGACAACTCGGGCGGGAGGATTTTCGCAATAGCCTGAAGTGCATCCGCTGCGGTGCCTGCATGAATACCTGTCCGATTTACCGGCGGAGCGGTGGCCACAGTTATGACCACACGATTCCCGGCCCCATCGGGAGCATCCTTTCACCGGGGATCGACCTGAAAAAACACGGTGACCTCGCCTTCGCCTCTACCCTGTGCGGTAGTTGTTCGGACGTCTGCCCGGTCAAGATTGACATCCACGACCAGTTGTACAAGTGGCGCCAGGTCGTCAGCCAGGAGGGGCACCTCGATACGTCGAAACGGCTTCCCCTGCTGGGAGCGGGAACCGCGCTCCGTAGCAACGGCCTGTATAACTTTATGGGAAAAGCCGCCAGGGTCGCCTTGAACCTGGCGCCGCGGGCGGCCATCTATAACCGGTTCAACGCCTGGGGAAAAAGCCGGGAACTACCGGAATCACCTAAGGAAAGCTTCAAGGAGTGGTACGACCGGCAGGAAAAGCATAACGCATGAGCAGCAAAGCAGCCATACTGGCGGATATCCGCAAGAACAAACCGGAAGATCGGCCGCTTCCAAGCCTGCCTCCCGACCCTAGTGAATCCGCTACGGATGACTGGGAAGTTGCTTTTCGGGAAGTGCTGGCCGCGAGTAAGACCACCTTCGTAGCGCCCAGTGAACTCGCTGATTACATCCGGGGGGCGGGGTATGATACGATCGCCTCCAACGTCCCCGAATTCGACGGCAATCTTGACCTCGGCACGATAGCGGATCCGCTGCAGCTCGCCGGAGTGGATCTGGCTATCCTGCCTGCGCGCGTAGGAGTAGCGGAAAACGGAGCGATGTGGGTCAGCGAAACCGAAGCCGTTCACCGTATTCTACCCTTTATTACCCAGCACCTGATTCTCCTTTTGGATCGGCAAGACCTGGTAGGCACCATGCACGAAGCTTACCGCAAAATCAGGGTCAATGATACCGGGTTCGGCGTTTTTATTGCGGGACCGAGTAAAACCGCCGATATTGAACAGAGTCTGGTGATCGGCGCACACGGCCCGCGAAGCCTGGTTGTCTGCCTGCGCGATTAGCCGGCCAGGAGTAGCGAAGGTCAAAGTATATCCAACGCAACTTTAACATTTGATCGTAATACTAAAGCGTGTCCAAGCGTTTAGTAGCTCGTCCAACCACGGTATGGACACCAATCGGGTAAGGCCCGGCTGTTGCACCAGCATACTGGATTTACCCATCACCAAACCAACGCCATATGGCAACCATTCAGAATAATCCTTCTTCGGAACCCAATAAATTCACCCCGGCCCCTAAACCGCAGAAAAGCCGGACCACCATGTTGGGCGTCATTATTGCCGTCCTGACCATCGCCCTGGTCGTACTGGGCATCAGCTTCATGAACCGCGGCACGGAAAACGCCCAATTATCCACCGAGCTCGTGGAAATGGAGCAGTTCAAGGCCCAAGCCGAGAAGCAGTACTACGAGTCGCTGGCGGAGCTGGAAGAGATGCGTGGCAGCAACGAGGAATTGAATGCCCTTATCGACCAGCAGAAGGAAGAACTGCGCCTCCAGAACGAAAAGATCACCAGCCTGACGCGTGATTCCCGTAACCTGGCCGCCGCCCGCCGGGAACTGGCCGAACTGAAGGAAAATACGACCGGCTACCTGGCCGAACTGGAAGAACTCCGGGTCGCCAACGCCGAGTTGTCCGAGCAAAACGAGCAGCTTTCTACCGAACGCGATATGCTGAGCAATGATCTGCAGGTAAGCCAGCAGACCAACGAGCAGCTCAACAGCGAGCGTGCCGTACTGGTGAGCGAGCGGGAAGAACTAGCCAACCGGAACAGCATGCTGAACCAAAAGGTGAACGTCGCTAGTGTCCTGAAGACCAATAACATCACCGCCGAAGGTCAGAAGCAGCGCAACAGTGGCCGCTGGGTGGGTCGTAACAACGCCAAGAACGTCGAGCGGCTGTACGTCTGTTTCAACAGTCTGGATAATGCCGTCGCCACGCCCGGCGAGGAAACCTTCCAGATGCGTATCGTCAATCCCAACGGCGAAACCCTGAGCATCGAAGCCGAAGGCAGTGGCGTACTGACGACCAGCGAAGGCGAACAGGTACCCTACACCAAAAACGTGCCTTTCAACTTCCAGGGCGATGCCGCTAATCACTGCGCCGAATGGAACGTTCCCGGCCAGGAATTCCTGGAGGGCGTATACACCGTCGAGCTTTACAACAAAGGTTCCCTCGTTGGAACCACGGAAATGGAACTGAAGTAAACCGCTTCATCCGTTCATTGAAAAGGGCTGTCTCCGGAGCGGGGCAGCCCTTTTCTTATCTTTGCCCCATGCCGATTGATCAGGTAACCGCCCTATTGTTTCGCCGGGATTTTGGTCTGCCGGCAACCTCGCTGACCGAGGAGGAACTCATCGACTGGCTCACGGCAAAAGTGGGAGAAATGATGCGGTACCGGCCGGAGCAACTCATGAGTCTTTGCTATACGCTGGATCTTTCGGAAGCGCTCGTTGCCGATGCGCTCGACCCCACCGCAAGCAGGCCCGAGCCGCCCTTCCGAACCCTGGCCCGGTTGCTTTACGAACGACAATGCGCACGAGCCCGGACAAAAAATAACGTTACGGTCCGTGAGCTGGACGATCCGAATGCCTGGTAGCCGATGCGAGACCTGATTGATGAACTGTTTGAGTATGCGGAGTCCGTTTCGGGCCCGGTGCCTGATTACCTGCGGGAAATTGAACGGCAAACCTTCCTGAAGACCATTGCCCCGCAAATGATGAGCGGCCAACTCCAGGGAAGACTATTGTCGCTGCTGGCTAAGCTCGTGCAACCGGATCGCGCCCTGGAGATCGGAACCTTTACAGCCTACGCTACCCTTTGCCTGGCCGAGGGTCTCGCGACGGATGGCGTTCTGCACACGATAGAGGGAGATGCGGAGCGGGCCGCAATAGCAAAGAGGCACATTAGCAAATCCCCGTACCACCGGCAAATAGAACTGCACGTCGGTGATGCCCGCGAAATCCTGCCCCAACTGCCCTATGACTTCGACTTGGTGTTTCTGGACGGCGATAAGATCGGATATCCCGATTACTACCAACTGCTGATCGAACGAATTCGGCCCGGCGGTCTGCTCATCGCCGATAATGTACTATGGGACGGAAAAACTCCAAAGAAAGCTACCGGACGGGTAGCGGAGCGTCTTGGTGCGTACAATGAGCTCCTCCGCGCTGATCCGCGCGTGGAGGTCGTTGTGCTGCCGCTGCGGGACGGGCTGTCGGTAGCGAGAAGGCGATAATGAACAAGTAACCGGTGTACCGACATATATATGTACAGATGCGATGATTATGATCGCACTGAGTTGATAACCAAAACATTCATATTATGCTTTTCATTAATACAACTGACAAACAGTCGGGCAAAGAAGTACGTCTACGTTACCAGGAATACGGTAGCGGTAAGCCCGTAATATTTATTCACGGCTGGCCCCTGACCGGTGATATGTTCGAATATCAGATGGAACCGCTAAGTCGGGAAGGTCTGCGCTGTATTGCCTATGACCGCCGTGGTTTTGGCCACTCCTCTAAAGTGGGCGAAAGCTACAATTACGATACGCTGGCCGATGATCTGAACGCCGTAATCACGGAACTCGATCTGCGTGACGTAACGCTTGTCGGCTTCTCGATGGGAGGTGGCGAGATCGCCCGCTACATCGGAAAATACGGTAATGACCGTCTGTCCGGTGCTATTTTAGTGAGTTCCGTAACCCCCTATATGTTGAAGACCGACAATCACGACGGCGTGAAGTGGGAAGTCTTCCAGGGAATGATAGACGGCATCCGTAAGGACCGTGCTGACTTCTACGCCAACTGGGCCAAGCAATTCTACGGCATCGGTCTGTTGAACCACCCCGTCAGTGATGACTTCCAGGCCTGGACGCTGGGTATGGCCCTGACCGGCTCCAGCCGCGCAGCGATTGACTACGTCGAAGCCTTCGCCAAGACCGACTTCCGGGAGGACCTGAAAAAATTCACCGTACCGACGCTGATCGTACACGGTGAGGATGATAAGATCGTACCCATCAACGTAGGTGGTGATGCAACGCACAAACTGCTGCCCAACGCCATCTACCACAAGTACGACAACGCACCCCACGGCTTGTTCTACACCCACCGGGAGCGGTTGAACCGCGACATTCTGTCCTTCATCAACACGAAGGCCACGAAGCCCGAGCGTGAAATCGCGGTACACTAAACGTACCGGCGTTTCGCCAAAGAAAAGCGGCCGTTCCCGATTGGGAACGGCCGCTTTTTTTATGCGGTAACGGAGGCTTCTTCCTCCTTGGGGAGCCCCTGGACCCCGTTAACCGTGGTGTATTTGAAGCTTAGCTTCTTATCGGGGTAGATGTAACTGAAGGCAGACTGTACGGCCATCGTTCCCTCGTGGAACCCGCACAGGATCAGCTTCAGCTTTCCGGGGTAGGTATTGATGTCACCAATGGCGTAAATACCGGGTACCCCCGTACTATAATCACGAGTATCTACCTCGATCGCATTTTTGTCGATGGTCAGGTTCCAATCGGCGATGGGACCCAACTTCGGAGACAGGCCGAACAGGGGGACAAAATCATCGACCTCGATCACTTCTTGTTCGCCCGACTTGTGCTTTACGGTCACACCCTGCACCTGGTCGTCGCCGACGATGCCGACGGCCTGCGCATTGGTGAGGAGATTGATTCGTCCGCTCTGGGCCAGGTCGTGCACTTTCTCGACACTGTCCAGCGCGCCGCGGAAGCTATCCCGCCGGTGTACGAGCGTGACTTCCTTGGCAACGTCAGCCAGGAAGATCGTCCAGTCCAGCGCGGAGTCGCCGCCACCCGCAAGTAGCACTTTGCGATCGCGGTATACTTCCGGATCACGGATGACGTAGGCTACGCCGTCGTCTTCGTACTTTTCAATGTTGGGGATGGGTGGCTTGCGCGGCTCGAAGCAGCCCAGCCCTCCGGCGATGCAGATAACGGGAGCTTCGATTACGGTGCCGCGGCTGGTGGTGAGGCGGTACATCTTCTCCCCTACTTTTTCCAGAGACTCCGCCCGCTCCCCCAGGGTGAAGCCGGGGTTGAAAGGTTTGATCTGTTCCATCAGGTTATCGATCAGCTCACCGGCTAGTACACTGGGGTAACCGGGAATATCATAGATCGGCTTTTTGGGGTATATCTCGGTAAGTTGTCCTCCGGGTTGCCCGAGGGAATCGACCAGGTGACAGCGCATCTTCAGCAGACCTGCTTCGAATACGGTAAACAAGCCGACGGGACCGGCGCCGATGATGAGGATATCAGTTTTAATCATTGTCTATTACTTAGATCGGGAAGTCCGATAGTCTATTAATCAGGATAGGTGGAGGCCGCATTCGTCCTTGTCGGACCCGGCCCAACGTCCGGCTCTACCCTGTCCGGGTCGCGTACAGTGCGTACATCCGATTGAGCCGTAACCGAGCTCTTCGAGGGGGTGCCGGGGAAGCTTGTCTTTCTCCAGGAGGTACAAAAACTCTCCCTCTTCGATATCAATCAGCGGGTGAAAGTGGATCAGGCCGTCTACTTCTTCAAAGATTTCCATGGCCGCCCGGTTCATTGTCTGGTAGCTGTGGACGCCGGACATCCACACTTTGTGACGCGCCTTCACCGCCCGTAGCGGCATGACCTTGTTATAGTGGCAGCAACGTCCCGGCTGGGATTCCCACATCTTGGTTTCCCGTGTCAGGCGGTTCCGCTCCGGATCCGGATGGATTTCGATGACTTGCAGTCCGGTGAGTTCCGCCAGCGTATCCTTATATGCCAACGTTTCCGGAAAGTGATAGCCGGTATTGAGCATGTGCACCTTCTGGGTGGGGTTGGCCCGGCTGACCAGCGTGAGCATCACCACGGATTTCGTACCGAAACTCGATGTAAATAGCACCTCATCCACCGGACAGTAATCGTACAGGCGGGCGATGCGCTCCTGAAAATCCAGGGGCGCAAACTCTTCGTTAAGGGCCGCCAGGTCCAGGGTGAGGGCGGTTTCTGAGTGGGGTAGGCTCATCGTCAATTCAAATTTTCCTGCTGGCCGTCCGTCGGGGTGGCGTCGGGCGCAGGTGAAGCGTCATTTGGTTTGGCAGCAGCCGCTAATAAGCAGCCGCCGGGGGGACATGAACGACCGGGACTCGCAGAGGACAGTAAACCACTCGTCAATGTATTCAGTTCACGCACCTTAGTTTGGAAGTCGCCGGTGAGCCGGTCCCGGAAGTCGTGTAAATGCTCAATTAAGTCGGTCGTCTCCAGCTCCGGCAGTTCGGCCTCCAGCCACTGCCGGAAGCGCTTGGCAAAGGTGGGACTCTGGCCGTTCGTGCTGATGGCTACCTTCAGCGGTCCGCGGGTAACGATACTACCCAGGTAGAAATCACAGAGTGAAGGCGTATCGGCCACGTTCGTAAGCCGGCGCTCGGCCTTGGCGGCTTCCCAGACGGCATAATTGACGTCCTTGAAGTTGGTGGCGGCAACGACCAGATCGACCTCTTTGACATCCGCGGGCTGAAACTCGCGGCGGTACCAGCTTACGATTCCACCGGCCGGAGTATGCCATATACCATCCGGCTTCGCTGCGCTTCTTTCTACCTGCGCTCCGCCGCCATCCAATGCGACGGTATCGCGCTCGTATGCATCGAGCAAAAGGCGCAGGTCTTCCCCCATCCACGGGGCCACGATGGTCACGCGGGCGTTGGGACTACTCTTTAGAATGAAGCTCAACTTCTCCTCTCCCACCTGACCGGCACCTACCACGAGCATCTCGAGGCGGTCAAGACGGAAAAAAGCGGGATAGAGGGGATTGGTCATGGGGATTTACGATTTACGATTTTTCGATTTACGATTTATCGGGGGAGGCCAGTTCCTGAATGGCGGATCGTAGGTCGCCGTGGATGAATTCCTGGTGCTGGCGTACGGTTTCTCCCAGGACGATGATGCCAGGTCCTTTGTCGCGTTCGGCGAGGACGCGGGGGGCGATCTCGTTAACGGTTCCTACCCAGCAGCGTTCGTCAGGGCGGCTGCCGTTCTGAATGACCATGGCGGGAAGATTTCCCCGGCCTTCGGCATCCCAGAGGGCACAGATCTGATCCAGGCGTCCCAGCCCCATGAGGATGATGACCGTGGCATTCGAACGAGCGGCGCGGAAAAGATCGTCACTCAGGCCTCCGTTGCGGGTGTGTGCCGTGATGACCCAGAAACTGTCGGCGTATCCACGGCTGGTGGGCGCAACCCCCTGCAGTTCCGGAAGACTGATGCAGCTGCTGATGCCCGGAACCACCGTCACGGGAATACCCGCCGCCTCGGCGTGTGCCTTTTCTTCCTGACCGCGGCCAAAGACGAAAGGATCACCGCCTTTGAGACGCACCACGTGGCCAAACTCGCGGGCGGTCGTCACGATCAGCTCGTTGATCTGCTCCTGCCGTTTATAATGGCACCCCGCCCGCTTCCCCACGAAGATGCGCTGACAGTGTTCCGGCGTTTCGTCCAGCAGATCCTCGCTGCTCAGCGCGTCGTAGAGCACCACGTCAGCCGTGGCGAGGGCCTTGAGCCCCTTGCGGGTGATCAGGTCCGGATCGCCGGGGCCGGCACCGACAAGCGTGACCCGGGGGCTACGAGGATGTATTGGGGGCCGTGTCATAAAACTTGTTTTAGGTACTTTTCTATGCTTTGTAGTACTCGCTGACCACGGTCTTATCCAGCTGACGTTCGCGGGTGGCGATCGCTTTGGTCACGAAGTTGCGGGCGTCGGCAAGGTAAGCGGAAGAGAATTCATTGGAGGGTTCGGTCCGTTTGATGCGGAGAACGAAGGACTCGAAGTCCTCGATCTCCGGAAAACGATCACCGAAGTGGGTTGGAAAGTCCCGAAGTATCCCGATATGGGTGTTACACTTCTGGTCTTCGGACAGGAGGAGCGCCTTGGCGGCGGTGACCATGGCCGAGTAGGCATGGTAACCGGCGTCGGCGGGCGCATCGGCCTGTAGGCTGATCGCGGCGGCATCCAGTTTGGTGGTGCTGTCGTTGAGGATGGCCCCGATAACGTCCAGACTCACGCCGGCGCACTCCCCTACCCCGATCTCCTGCTTGTATTCATCGTCCTGGCCCCAATCGTAGAACTCATCGTCGGTGATCTCGGAGGTATCGCCCAGTGGTTTGAGCAGTCCGTAGAAATACCGTTTGCCCTGCCGCTCGGCGTAGTCGTTGTAGTACTCGCCCTCATTGGCCTGGTCGCGGTAATCCTGGAAGAGGATACGGATCACGTCGGGCACGCGCCGGGTCGGCACCTTGATCACCTTTTGGGCAATGAACCCGCGCCCGTCGGGGGCGATGCCGCCACCTACGACGACCTGCATGGCCGGGGCGATGCGGTCACCGACGCGCAGGCTGGATCCGTGAAAACCGATGTTCGCGGCCATGTGCTGACCGCAGGCATTCATGCAACCGCTGATCTTGATGCGGATATCGTCTTCCGTGACCATTTCGGGGTACTCCTTCCGGACGAGATCTTCCAGGACCTGCGCCAGGCCGGTCGAGTTGGTCACGCCGAGCGCGCAGGTATCGGTGCCGGGGCAGGCGGTGATGTCGGCCGTCGTATCATAGCCGGGAAGGCCGAGATCGAGGGCGTAGAGTCCGTTATACAGGTGGGGAAGCGCACTGGGTGGCACGAAGCGCAGGATCATACCCTGCTGGACACTCAGTCGAATGTCGTCGCTGGCGTACTTTCGGATCACCTCTGCCAGCAGGCGGGCCTGTTCGGCCTCGAGGTTACCGAGGGGTACGCGGATGGCCACGGCGTGGTAGCCTTCCTGCTTTTGGTCGATGACGTTCGTCTTGCGCCATTCGGCGTAGGCTACGCGGTTAACCGGCTCCACCGGGGGGAAGCTGTCTTCGGGAATGTCGCCTAGCGTAGGCAGAAAGGATTCGTCCACCTCGTAGCTCTTGTTGGCAATGGCGGGCCATTCCTCGTGGACCAGTTCCATGAAGCGGTCGAAGCCGAGGTCCTTGATCAGGAACTTCATCCGGGCTTTCATCCGCTTCTCCCGCTCGCCGTAGCGATCGAAAACGCGGATCGAGGCTTCCATGAAGGGAATGATCTGATCGGCGGGCAGGAATTCGAAGGCGGTGTGCGCCACCATGGAGACCGCACCGAGACCACCACCGATGACGACTTTAAATCCTTTCTGTCCTTCCTTCAGGCGGGGGATAAAGCCAAAGTCGTGGAAGTAGGTAAAGGCACTGTCGCGGTCGCTGCTGGAAAAGGCGGGTTTGATTTTGCGGCCCATCTCCTGGCAGATCGGATTGCGCAGGAAGTAATCGAAGGAGGCGTATACATAAGGACTTACGTCGAACAACTCCTCGGGGTCCACCCCGGCGAGCGGGCTGGCGGTCAGGTTGCGGACCGTGTTTCCGCAGGCCTCCCGGGCCGTCATACCGGCATCGACCAGTTCCTGCCAGATAGCGGGGCTATCGTTCAGTTTGACGTAATGCATCTGGATGTTCTGACGGGTGGTGATGTGCAGCCGGCCGTTGGTATACTTCTCGGACATATTGGCCAAAGCGATCAACTGGCTGGGCGTGATATGGCCGAAGGGGATCTTGGTACGGAACATATGGACGCCGGACTGCCGTTGTCCGTAGACGCCGCGCGTAAGGCGATAGTGCTTGAAGCGGTCCTCGTCTTCCTTACCGCGCTGGTAGGCGTAGATACGCGCGGTCAGCTCAGCAATATCCGCCTGGTTGGCGGCTTCAAGTTTGGAGGGGGCAGTAGTCACGGTCGAATTCATACTCCAAGTTACAGGTAAACGGTGCCCCCGTTCGAGTCGAAGCAGGATCATTCGATCATATGAAAGAATAATTCAAGGGTATAACTTATTTAAAATGAGCTAAATACAAATTAAATAAATAATATACGTTTAAATATTAACATATATTTTTTACTATAATATTAATTTTAGTGTAGTTCCCACACTTCCCGGTTAAATATAGATTAAGCAATTAACATCTACTTCAACCAGCCTTAACACCCGAATGAAAATTGGTAATGTAGACTTAGCGCCACATTTTTCGCTCCCGTTGATTCCGTAGAGACCTTTGGCCTATCAAACCAAAGCACCTATGCGAACACTGTACCTTTTGCTTTTATCGATGGCCGTTTCCGGTCTTCCGGCCCAGCTGGTTTTCCCGGCTGAAATCGACGCTCCCGAAGATTACGCTCCCGTTGAGGAAGTCATGCCCCCCAGCCCGCTGCGCCTTCAGACCCTCTTCATCGGGGGGATCGATCTCGTGCAGACTACCGCCACCTACGGTAACGATGCCAACCAGACGAACGCCAAAGAATGGCACGACTTCATCGGCTTCACGCCGGACACCACCACGGAGAGCCTCGGTTGGATCAGCGTTAACCACGAGTCGATCTACCGCGATGATCGCATTGGTGACGGCGGAGGGATGACCGTGTTCCGCGTTGAACGAGACGAGGAGTCGGGCGACCTCAACATTCTGGACCAAAATCTGGAAGACGGACGCGCGGGTAAGTTCTTCAACGTCGACTTCGTCAACACGGTCGGCGAAACCGGCATGAACTGCGGCGGTATCAGCTCCATCGTCGACGGTCGGATCTGGACGGCGGAAGAATGGTTCCGCGATGATAATGCCTCCATCAACTACGGTAACTTCTCTAATTACAATCAGTACGACCCCGCCCCCGTCTCCTACCCTTCCGCCGTAGGCTTCGACGAAAACAGCGTCGGCAGCGGCATCAATCAGGGCGTGCGCGACCTGCGCCCCTTCCCCGTCGACGCCCCGGAGTTCCCCTTCATCGATGGTGATACCATCGCGAAGTATGAAAACTTCAACTGGATGGTCGAGATCGACCCCCGCCAGGCCAAGGCCGTGCGTAAGCAGTACAATTGGGGCCGCCAGGGCTTCGAAGGTGGCGTGGTCAGCGCGGATAACAAATACATCTACCTTGGCGTGGATGCTACTCCCGCCTTTTTTCTGCGCTTCGAAGCCGATACACCCGGCGACTTTACGCAGGGGACCCTGTCGGTTTATAAGCACGACGCGGAGGAGAAGTGGGTCGAGCTGAATAACAACAGCGCCCGCAACGTCCTGAACCTGGATTCGCTTTCAATCGAGGCCGGAGCAACCATGTTTAACCGCAACGAGTGGGTAGCTATCGACCCGACTACCGGTATTGTATACTGGACCGAAACCGGACGGGACTATCCCGCCGGAGCCTGGCGTGACGAAGCCGAAGCAGGTGCCGTTGTGGCCCCGCACCACGCCGCCCGCGCCGCCGCGCAGGGAGAAAACATCACGGCGCTCAGCGATGAATACTGGGACTACTACGGCCGGGTTATGCAATACGACCCGGAAACCGAGGAAATTTCCGTCAAAATCGAGGGCGGTCCTTACTTCAATGAGAGCCCCAGTCAGACCAATTACCCCGACAAGCACCTGAGCAACCCCGACGGCCTGAACGTGATGACCATTGACGAGCAGCAATTTCTGGTGATCTGCGAGGACCTGAACGGAGAGACCTTCGGACGGATGCCCGCGGAAAACGGTTCGGGCGGCAGTGGCGTACGCAACCGCATGTGCGAACTGTACCTACTGCCCATCACCGACGGGACCGCTACCGTTGACGACCTGATCCGCATCACCGTAACACCGGTGGGCGCGGAGATCACCGGGGCCATACCCACGCCGGACGGAAAGAGCCTGCTCGTGAACAGTCAGCACCCCTCGTCGGAAAATCCCTTCCCCTACAATCACTCGCTGACCTTTGCCATCCACGGTTTCGACGAACTCACCACCACCTCCCTGCTCCCCCCCTCCGGTGTCGATGAGGCCGTAGGTTTGGAAATTTACCCGAACCCTACGCT
The DNA here is from genome assembly GCF_003390935.1 of Lewinella sp. IMCC34191. Lineage (GTDB taxonomy): Bacteria > Bacteroidota > Bacteroidia > Chitinophagales > Saprospiraceae > Neolewinella. The sequence continues at coordinate 56,975 of NZ_QNQZ01000004.1, forward strand.
CCAGACGGTTTTCCTGAATCGCCGGCAGGACGTTGCCCTGTACAATCAGACCGGTCAGCGGCTACGGGTATTTCGCAACGTCACCCAAATTGACGTTAGCGATCTGCCAAGCGGTGCCTACTACCTGCGCTCGGACGAAGGCCAGCTCGTCAAGCTAATCAAGCATTAATTCCATTCCAGTTGATTACCGACCGGCGGGGTGTTTACCCCGCCGGTCTTTTACGTTTTAGCCATGCTTGCTTCCTTTATACCGTCCAGGTACCTGCTATTCTCCTTTGCCACTGCCCTGTTCCTCTGGCGCGTGGTCGCGATCGGAGACCCCTTCTCCGATCAGGGGCTGACCACCGCGCTCGAAACCGTCAACGAGCAATTTCACCAGGACCTGGCCACATTTGCCGCCGAAGTAGCCGCTTATCGGGACCTGGCTGAAAGGGACGCTCCACGGCATAAACTGCAGGAACAGCATCTCCGCACGCGGGCCGCGTTCAAAAGGTGCGAGTACCTATTGGAGTACCTGGAACCGGTAACGGTACGCCGGCACCTGAACGGAGCCCCCCTGCCGAAGACCGAACCCAAGGTGCCGGAAATCAGGGTCATCGAGCCGGTCGGACTTCAGGTACTCGACGAATTGGTGTTCGCCCCGGAAGCGGACCCGGCCGAAATCCAGGGCCAACTAGGCAAACTGAGCGTAGCCAGCGAGCAGGTCCTGACGTACTACGGAAATATTCAGCTTCAGCACCGCTTTATATTCGAAGCTGCCCGCGAGGAAGCGGTCCGCATCTTCACCCTCGGCGTAACGGGATTCGATACCCCGGGATCCGGCGCGGCAATCGGGGAAGCGTTGACCGCCCTTCGAACGTTGGACGCCGCGATGGCCGGCTACCTGCCCTACATTGCCGAACGGGATACTGCTGTAGCGCGCGAACTTCGTGATGCCTTTCACCACGGTACTTCTCTCTTGGAGCGCGGGGAGTTTGAGACATTCGACCGCTTGGAACTGCTTCGGAAATCGATCAACCCCCTGACCAGATACCTACCGGCGGCCCAACGGCTGCTGGATATTGAATCGGCCCAGGACAATCCCCGCTTAAGTCATCCGGTTAATGCGAACGCGCACTCACTCTTCAGTGCCGATTTTCTTAACCCCGATTATTACGCACGGACGGAGGCCGGCCCCCTTGACGATCGCCGCCTGGCTTTGGGGGAGCTCCTTTTCTTCGACCCCGTACTGAGCAAAGACCTCCGTTTGAGCTGTGCCTCCTGCCACGATCCCAAACTTGCCTTTACCGACGGGAAACGGAAGAGCTTCGTACGCAATGCCCCCACGCTAATTAACAGTGTCTACGCGGACCGATACTTCTACGATCTGCGGGAAGAGTTTCTGGACCGGCAAATTCGACACGTCGTGGTAGACAGCCTCGAATTCGCCACCGATTTTACGGACATCGCCGAGCGACTCAATCAAAGTGGTACCTACCGAAAGCTCTTCGCCGAAGCCTACGGCGACCAACCCCGGTACCAGCTATCCGCCTGGTCCATCAGCGATGCGCTGGCCCGTTACGTACAGAACCTGACCGCCCTGGATAGCCCCTTCGACCGCTATGCGCGGGGGGAAACCGATGAACTGGCTCCACGGGTGCGCGAGGGCTTCAATCTGTTCATGGGAAAAGCGGTCTGCGGCACCTGTCACTTTGCCCCGACTTTCAGCGGGCTGGTGCCCCCCTTCTACACGGAGAATGAAACCGAAGTACTGGGGATTCCGGATTCCTTCACTGTAAGCCAGGCCAGGCTGGACCCGGACCCGGGGCGCATTCGCAGCGGCCGGCCCGAAGACGAAGTCTACTTTCAGGCCTTCGCCTTCAAAACACCGACGGTGCGGAATGTCCAGGCTACCGCTCCGTATATGCATAACGGCGTGTACCAGGATCTTTACCAGGTGGTTGACTTCTACAATCGCGGTGGCGGGAAGGGAATAGGCATCCACCTGGAACATCAGACGCTGCCCTTTGATTCGCTGGGGCTGGATGCAGACGAGATGGATGCTATCGTCCACTTCATGGAAGCACTAACGGATTACGAACGACTCGATAGCCGCCCCGACCACTTGCCCACCTTCGAAAAACGCCCCGAGTGGAACGATCGATATCGTACCCCCGCCCCGGTGATCAAGGCCGCGAACGAGACAACCGGCGATTAGTGAGAATTCTCCTTTTCATGCTGATGCTGATCGTGCTATGCGGAATAGGTTGGCTGTGTCACCCGATTGCCGCAGTGACGGATACCGCTGATTCGGGGGCGCCGCTTTTCCGGCAACACTGCGGAAGTTGCCACCAGCTACCGGCCCCGACGGACCTTCCCCTCGGCGCCTGGGATACGGTAGTGCTGCCGCGCATGCAGAACTTCATGACGGCCGGCGGGGGCGGGTTGCCGGCAGGGGACTGGGAACGACTACGCCAGTACATACTGACCCGAGCACCGGAACACCTGATAACAAAGGACATTCGTGCAACGGACTCCCCTCTCTTCGAAGCGCGCTTCCCGGCTATGTACAGCAGTCCGCCGAGCGGTACCTTCTTGTCCATCCTACCCGGGCGGGGCATCATTCTGGGAGACATTAATAAGGAAGGCTTGTTCGTATTCGATACCTCGCTGCGGAATACCCAGTTTACCTATACCGGCAAAGGGGTTACGTCGATGGCGACCTTCGGACCATCATCCTACGCTACCGTGATCGGTTCCTTTTCCCCTACTGACGAGCCAACGGGCCGGTTGGTGCGGCTGGCGGCGGATTCCGCGGTGATGTTGATCGATGGATTACGACGGCCCACGGACCTACTCGCTCTCCCTACGCCAGGCAAGTCGGCTCCCAGCTTCATCGTCTCGGAATACGGGAAGTGGGCCGGACGGCTAAGCTGGTACGTTCCCGACGACGACGATCGCTACGGACGCACGGTACTCAGTCACCGGCCCGGCCCCATGGCCATCGTTCGCGAAAGTGAGCAAGCCTTTTTGGTACTATACGGACAGGGGGATGAGCGCATCGTTCGGTTCACCCGCTCGCCGGATGGATGGGAAGAGCGGACGCTGCTGCGGTTTCCCCCCAGCTACGGATCGAGTTCGCTACGGTTGATCGACTGGAACGGGGACGCCTGGCCCGACCTGGTGTATACCGGTGGCGATCATGCCGACTACCGGGCCGCGCCCAAACCGTACCATGGCATCCGGATTTTTACCGGGTCGGCTGATGGGAGTTACCGGCAAGCTGAATTTATTCCGCTGCCGGGGGCCTACGACGCGGTGGTGGCAGATTTCGACGAAGACGGCCAGCGGGACATAGCCGCCATTGCTTTCTTCCCCGATTTTCGGCAACGTACGCCGGCGTCGGCCGTCATCTTTCACCGGCGGGGCCGCGAGTGGGTGCCTGCCTTACTTCCGGCGTCGGGCAGCGGCAGATGGATCCGACTGGCGGCGGGCGACGTAGATGGTGACGGCGACCTGGACCTGGCAGCGAGTAGTCTCGCTATGGAGCCCGACGTGGACGGGGATCAATTACGGAAGTGGGTAGCGAAAGGTCTACCTTTCGTTCTCTGGAAAAACAAGCTCAAGGGCAATACGGAGTTGGCGGCGGAGCGCAGGTAGAAATATTTTTCAGAAAAATTTTAACGTTCACATAATTATCCGAAGCCTCGGCCCGTTATCTTAGCATCACACTTAAGATTTCTATTCTTCACTTATCCTTATTTATTGCCTAGCGATTTAGTTTTACTTTCGACTTGTCTGTTTTTGTTTTCGACTTTAGCTTGAAATTGTCTGTTAAAAGTCAGTTAAACATAGCCTCCTCAGTAGTTTTGGATTTGGATGTTTGGCATGTTTACCTATCTTTGACTCGACAAAGGGATTGCACCTCCCTCTTCAATTCTAAAGTCTACTATATAAGTCTACGTCTACACTAACTGTCAACTGGCAATAGCGCCGGATCCCACTTCGGGAAAAATCCCAATTTGAAACTTGTTAGTCATGGACGTTAAGACGCTCAACGATCAGGAATTGATCAACCTTTACCTTTCTGGCGAAGACCGCGCATTCGAGGAACTCCTCGGGCGGCACCAACAGAAAATCTACACCTCTATTTACCTTTTCACGAAGGATCACAGCAAAGCGGAAGATATCTTCCAGGAGGTGTTCATCAAAATCATCGATACGCTGCGTCGCGGCAAGTACAACCACGAAGGCAAGTTCCTCCAGTGGGCCATGCGTATCTCCTACAACATGTGTGTTGATTCCTTTCGCCGGAACAAGCGTCGGCCTCAGGTCGGCCAGACGGAGACGTTCAACATCTTCGACGTCCTTCAATCCGAGGAGCACAACGCGGAGCAGGGAATGATCCGCACCCAGACCCACGACAAAGTTCGTAAGCTCGTCGATGCCCTTCCCCCCGAGCAGCGGGAAGTTGTCATCCTGCGTCACTACGCCGACATGAGCTTCAAAGAAATCGCCAAGCTTACTCAGGTGAGCATCAATACGGCACTCGGTCGTATGCGCTACGCCCTGATCAACATGCGCAAGATGATCGAAGAGAAGCAAATCGCTCTCCAGTAGCGCTACTAACAAGCCAGTTTAGACAGCAAAGCCCCATCGCCTATCGGCGGTGGGGCTTTTGTTTTGCGCCATTAAAAAAGCGGATCGCAGCCCGGGCTGCGATCCGCTTTTTTCTAGATCAATCGAATGCTTAGGCATTCTCCGAGAGGGGAATCGGAAATTGGGTGAAGATATCATCGCCTGCTCGGTCGATCGGTAAATACTGATCGTTGAGCCGATCGTAACGGCGCAGGTCGAACATACGGTGCCCTTCCCCCCATAGGCTGTACTGGCGCTGATAGAGCATTTCGTCGATCAGCGCGGATTGCTCCACCGGGCCGTCGTAATCATCTAAACCAGCTGCGTTACGAATAATATTGAGCGCGTCCACGGCTTCCTCAAGATTACCCAGGTTGAGATTTGCCTCCGCGTAGATGAGTACGAGTTCTTCGTTGCGGATAATATCGATTGGCGAGGTAGCCGTCTCGTACAGAGCGATTTCATAATTCCCATTCAGACCATCCTGGCTGGTCGATTGTACGCGGCGGCGGAATTTTGCGTCTACGCGCAGGTCACCCATTGTCGTATCGGCGATGATCTGGGGATTGACGATGATTTGGTCGCCACTCTGCCCCGGCGTCTTAAATAGTGGATTGATAAAATCACCCGGCCCCGTACCGAATACCATTTCAGGACCTGCGTATAGCAGGTCGGTACTATTGGAGTCGATCTCGAGATTTAAGAAACTGTCGTCTAGGTAGGTCAGCGCGTCCTGGTAGCCCTCACCGTGAATGGCCACCCGAGCAGCTATGGCCCGGTTAAATTCGCTAAAGGTGGTCGGTGTGTTAAATCCGGCAAAACCGCTGGAGAGCGTAAAGGCAAACTCACTACCCTGAAGTTGACCGTAAGCCTCATCCAACAGACTAAGAATGGCGGCATATCCCTCTTCCTGCGAAAGGAAAGGCCCTAGGTTTTCGGGATCCGCTACGTCTACGCGCACGCCATTTTCCCCCAGCATATCGAGAACGCGACTCAGTGCGAGTGCCTTCATCGTGTTGGCAAAGCCGCGATAGCCGTCCTTTTCGGCTTCGGATACCGAATTGGTGTTATCGAGCGCCTGAAGCAGGATATTAGCATTCTTTACAGTGGCATAGCTACTGTTGAAGGGGCCCGTGATGTAGAAGGTATTATTGTCCAGTACGTTGTCATCTTTGCCCAGCAGGTCCTCGGTATTCCGGGGGTCTGCGTCGAAGATGTAGAGCTCGCGGGCTATCGAACCGCTGGCCGTCACGTAACCGGCATATCCGTTTCGGATACTTGCCTCGATTCCGGTAGCCAGGAGTGAGAGCTCCGTTTCTGAAGCATCGGTAAGTACACTTCCGATAATAGGACCATTGGGATCGAATTGCTCATCTATAGAGCAGGCCGGCAAAAACGCCAGGCACGCCAGGAGCGATAAAAAAGAAAAAGTCTTCATAAGTCTATTTTTGCAAGTCCGGAGTCGGTACACCCCTCCGAAATTGGGAAGTTTGGATTGGGTTAAAAGTCCAGACCGATCTGCAGGTAAAACTGCTTGCTGCTGGGGAAGGGTGTAACCTCAAGGTTAGTGGACAGGCCGCTACCTCCATTGACGGAGGTTTCCGGGTCGTAGCTGCTGTAGTCGGTGATCGTGAAAATGTTGCGTCCCGAAACACCGATCCGCAGGCCGCGGATGTATTCGCTTTCCAGGGGGAACCGGTAAGAAATACCCGCCTCCCGAAGCCGGAAGTAAGATCCATCCTCAATAAAGCTATCCAGATTGTCATATTCCCGGGGGGTGGTACCTCCCAGGTCGGTTAGCAGGCGAGACAAATTAAGCAGGTCACTGCCCTGACGCCAGTGGAATAGGAAGTTTACATCCAGATTCCGGAAGAGGGTCATGTTATTATTCCATCCGAACTGAAAATCCGGTTCGGTATTACCCACCTGGGTAGGTCCGTCTTCGGAGTTTTGCCAAAGGCCAGTGATGGGTGAGCCCTCATTGATGTAGAAAGTACCCAAGCCAAGACCGAAGCCCGCCCCGGGAGGAACGAAACTGGCGATATCCTCTCCTTCGCTACCATTCTCGACCCCCAGTCGGGTTACTTCACTGCGGTTTAGCCACAGGTTGAGCGTGGTCCGGTATTCGAAGTTGAGGGACCGTACCGGATTCAGGCCCAGCTGAAATTCGAACCCTCGGTTACGGAGATCAAGATCGTTGCGGATTTCATTCGTAAAACCAGAAGAAGTCGGCAGAGAACGATCGTACAAAAGATTGGTCACGTCGCGTATGTAGTACGTGGCGGCAATGTTGACCTTATTGTCAAACAAGCCCAGGTCAGTGCCGAATTCAAACTCCGAACTGGTTTCCGGCTCCAGGCTATCGTCGCCCTGACGTCCGTTAACGACGAAGCCGGACCGGCCGCCGATGCCAACGTTGTTCAATCCGGTGAACAGGCGCCCGAAACTGGCACTGTTGCCGGTCTGTCCGTAAGCCGCGCGAAGTTTCAGCTGGTCGATAGGACCGCCGGGATTCCAGGAATCAAATTCGTTCAGGTTCAAGGCCACCGATGCCCGTGGGAAAGCATATAGCTTGTTGGGGTCACCGTTTAGGGATGACTTATCGAAGCGAATGCCCCCCGTGAGGATGACCCGATCATACAGGTTAATTTCTTCCTGTAGGAGATACCCGAATTCCTCGACGTTCAGTAGGGTCTGGTTGGTTGACTGGGCCGCGCCCTGGCTCAGGTTAGTCTGGAGAGGGATGAGCTGGGTGGTCTGGCTAAGCAGTTGGTCCGCCGACTGATTGAGGTAGGTAATACCGGCCTGCGTTGTAAAATTAATCCCGTCTTCCGTGTAGAAGTCGTGGACCGCGATAGCGCTGTAGTTATAGTTGAACAGATCGTTCTTACCCTCGGCAAGGAAGCCATTCTGAAGCCCACGCTGGGACTGAAAAGTTTCCGGAACGTAGACGAAGGTTTTACTTAGGATGAAGTCAAGCCCACCGTTGAATACGAAGTTGAGCGACTGGCTGCCGGTTTGCAACAACCTCAGGTTAACATTAATGCCTTCCAGCACCCGGTCGATGTTTTCTTCATTTCGCGTTTGATCGCGGGTCTGGAGAGGATTACCGCTGAAGTTGGGGTTATCCGGGTAATTGCCGTCAGCATCCGGGAAGAGATTGACGTAGTCCCGGGTGAAGGCCAGGGTATAGCCGTAAGAAAGCCCGCCCTCGTTCTCGTTTCCGCTGAAGGAGCGGGAGGATTCAGAGCGAATGTAGTTGGTGTTAGATTGAATCTTCAGCCAGTCGTTGACGTCGTGAGTCAGGTTAAGACGGGCCGTGAACCGCTCGTAGCCGGTGTTTTTAATGATCCCGTCTTCATCGCGCCAGCTGCTGCTGACGAAAAAGCTGGTCTTTTCGTTTCCACCACTTACGCGTAGCCGGCTATCGGTGATGAAACCCTTCTCGCCGTAGATGATGTCTTCGTAATCAAAAATCTCGCCGTTTGCCTGGGCGGCTTCAAAATCGGTGCGGGCATCCGCTCCGAAGGTTTCCTCTATCTGGGCGGCCGTGTAAGAGCGGCGGCCCACCTTCCGGATGATGGTATTGAAACCGAGATCCTGGTTGAAAGAGACACGAGTTTCCCCGGAAACACCCTTCTTGGTGGTGATGATGACCACACCGGCGTTGGCACGGGTACCATAAATAGCGGCAGCCGACGCTCCCTTCAATACCTCGATACTTTCGATGTCGTCAGGGTTAATGTCCGCGATGCGGTTGGAAGCGCCTTCCTCATTGGCGGCGTTGGCGCCCGAGGCGTTACGTGATCCGCTGGGGATTTCAGCGTTAGAAATGTATACCCCATCCACGATGAATAGGGGCTGGTTGTTACCGGATAGGGACGACACACCCCGTAAGCGAAGGGCGTAACCGCCGCCCGGCGCCCCGGAAGTCTGGGTGATGTTCACCCCCGTTAGTTTACCGTAAAGTGCGCCGTCCACGGTCTGCTGAGAGGTGACGCCCGTAAGTTCCTCCCCGCTGACTACCGACACGGCATTGGCCAGGTTAGAGCGCTTGATGGTGGAAGCCAGGCCGGTGACTACGACCTGTTCCAGGTTGGCCACGTCCGGCTCCAATACGATTTCCAGGGGGGCGATGCCGCGACTCACTTCCACGGTCTGCGTGCTGAAGCCCGTATAGCTGAGCCGAAGTTCGCCGGGATCCTCCTCTATATCGATGGAGAAATTGCCGTCAAAGTCGGTGACCGTGCCCGTGGTCGTTCCGACCACCAGGACCGTGACCCCTATGAGGGGTTCCCCATCGTTGTCGGTGATCGTACCCGTCACCGGATACTGCCCGAACGCGACCGCAGGAAGTAAGAGTGCCGGCAAGAGAAGCCAGCAGAAACGAATAATTGCTTGCATTACGAGTATGGTAGTTACAGTTAGCGTTAAATCAGCAACGTGGCAGGGCGAATATTCGCTGCCACCTTCAGATCAAATATACTGTCGAAACGCCATCTCGCATACAATAATTTGCTTTTGCCCGGATTGGTCAGTTCACGATTGAAAAGAGGTGAGACAAGCTATACCGCAGGCCACGTTTTGAGACGCTTACTTATCCACAGGGTATTCGAAATTCCTTGCTGTCGGTAAATATCATTCTACCTGCGCCCCGCCGCAAAGCCTGTGCTTACCTTTGCGCGCAGCCTAGCCCCAATACTGTCTATGCACGTATCCCGAAATCCGACATCCCCACCCCCCGACAATCTCCTTGGGGTGCTGCGCACGCTTTGGCGTTGGCGAAAGCCTATCCTGCTGACTACCGCGGCAGGGGCGATACTGTCGATCGTCGTATCCTTATTACTGCCCGTTTACTATACCGGATATACGTCATTCGTGGCGCTCAGCCCGGAACAGATATCTATAGAAAGCACCTTTGGCAATACGGGCCAGCGCGTACAGTTTTACGGAACGGGCGACGATATAGACCGATTACTCTCCGTCGCGGAAAGCAACGAGGTCATCGATTTTCTGGTCGATAGCTTCAACCTGTATAGCGTCTACGAGATCGACAGTACCACCGCTAAAGGTCCGGTGCGGGTTGCCGAGGAATTGCTCAGCCACTACGACATCGAGCGCAACCCACGCGATGTCATTGAACTGACGATCGAGGATAAGGACCCACTGCGCGCGGCCGATATGGCGCGGGCCGCCCGGCGAAGGGTCGACGAGATCAACCTGGCGCTAATCCGGTCTACCCACCGGCGAAACGCCGCAGGCCTGCTTCGCGAAGTCGAAGACGGGCAGCGACGGCTCGATGAATTGAACGAGCGGCTGTCCCAAATTCGGCAGGAGTCGGGGGTGTACAATACCGAAACCCAGAGTGAGGTGCTGGCGACTACTTCCTCCTCGGTGGATCAACGCATCGCGCTGACGGAGGCGAGATTGGAAGAGTTCCGCAGCCGGGGAACGCGGGACAGCATTGTAAAATTGTCGGTTGACCTGAGTGGCTTGCGCCGCAGTCGGGAAGCGATTGACCAGCAACTGGAACGGCTGAATGCCAGCATCGGTCGTATTGATAATATGCAGGAGGAACGCCTACGGACCAACGACGAGCTAACGCAGAGCCGGACGCGCCTGAAACAGTACGAGACCATTCTTGTGGGCGAGCGCAGTACGATGGAGGTCATCGAGGAAGCGACGGTTCCGCTGGTCAAGAGTTTCCCCATCCGGTGGCTGATCGTGGTCGGCGTGACCATGGTAACGTTCATTCTGGCCGTGGTGGGAGCGTTATTAATTGATTCGGGCCGGCGCTACGACTGGGGAAGGATCACCCGCTAATGGGCTGGCCGCTCCGCATCTACCTCGCATACGCGACGGCTGGGCTGCTCTGTCTGCTTCTGGCCGTGGTCAGCCAGCAGTACTGGCTGGCCGGCGTACCGGTGCTGGTGCTGGTAATCGGTAAGGCTATACTGGATTTTCGGCCGCTCTTTTGGTTGCTGCTGGTTTCGATTCCACTGGGTGCGGAAATCGCGTTACCCGGTGGTTTGAGTACCGATCTGCCTACGGAACCTATAGCCATCGGCCTTACCGGCCTGTTCATCCTGCACGCCGCCCGGCACTGGCCCGAATACGATCGCGGCGCCTTTCTACACCCTATCTCCCTGTTGCTTTACGTCCACGTCGGGTGGATTCTTTTTACGAGTCTCTTTGGAGAGGTAGGCTTGGTTAGCATCAAGTTCGCACTAGCCAAACTATGGTACATCGGTGCGTTTTTTTTGCTGCCCTTGCTGCTGCTGCGAACGCCGCGGTCGGTGTTGATTTTCGCACACTGCATTTTTTGGCCCCTGCTTTTTGTTGCCCTACAATCGCTTATCCGGCACGCGGGTTACGGATTCAGTTTTACGGATCAGTTCCGGACGCTCCATCCGTTCATGCGTAATCACGTTGCATACGCGGGAGCACTCGCGACCTTTACCCCCTGGTTTGGCTACCTCGTATACCGGCGATACCAGCGCGGTCATTCGTGGCGGTGGTTGGTCTATGGTATCGGTCCCGTCTGGTTACTGGGCATCTTTTTTTCCTACACGCGAGCGGCCTACGTGGCCCTGGTTCTAATCGTGTTGGCTTACTATATCATAAAGAAAATCCTGCTGCGGCCGGCCATGGTGCTTGCTTTCGCGGGCGCCGTCGGTGTAACGGTTTACCTGGTGCAGGGCGATCGGTATCTGGAGTATGCGCCCGATTTTAATAACACCATATCCCACGAGGAATTCGACAATCTGATCTCCGCCACCTACAAGCTGGAAGACATCAGCACTATGGAACGCTTTTACCGCTGGGTAGCGGGCGGCAATATGGTGCCCTACCGCCCGATTGTCGGCTTTGGTCCCGGCAACTTCGTCGAAACCTACAGAGGCTACACAAACAACAACTTTCGAACGTACGTCAGTGACAACCCGGAGCGCAGCGGTATCCACAACTACTTCTTAATGACCGCCGTGGAGCAGGGTCTTCCCGGCCTGTTTTTTCTGTTGCTGTTCTTAGGTAGCATCCTGTACTACGGCCAGTCGCTTTACCGGAAACAGACGGTCCCGGAGGCGAAAGCAGCCGCCCTAGCCGGGTTACTGGCGGTAATCGTAGTCGGTGCTTTCAGCATCCTGAACGACCTGCTGGAGACGGATAAGGTAGGCTCGCTGTTCTTCATCAGTACCGCCATTCTGATCAATATGGGTCGCTACCGAGATGGAAATCAGGACGCGGAGGCCGAGGTGGAGTAAAGCACCAAAAAGATACTTCCTATTCCCACTATCAGGCTAGCTGCCAAATACAGCGAGGCCATCAGTAAATGACCTTCCTGCATTAGCGCGAGCAGTTCTGCGGAAAAGGTGGAGAAGGTGGAGAAGCCCCCACAGAAGCCAGTGAGCAGTAAGAGCTGCTGGCCCGGAGATATTTGCTGTTTCGTGGCTAGCGAAAGGCCAAGTCCCAGCACGATACAGGCTAAAAAATTGGCCCCGAAGGTCGCCCAGGGGAAGCTCTCCGTAGTGCCGGCTGGTAGCATCTGGGCGAGCGCATAGCGGGCCGAGGCACCAAGGCCGCCGCCTAAGAACACCAGGAACCAGGTCACACGGTTTGGGGTACGCGCGCTGGCTCGGTCACTTGCACGTTCTGTTTTTCCCGGCGGATCCGAATCATATGGCGATGCAACAGATAGGTGAGCATAATGGCCAAGCCGATCTCGATGCTTAAGATAGCGTGCAGATTGAGCAGGGGGTCCAGAAAGAGGGCCAAACTGATGAATCCCAGGTTGACCATCGCCAAAATGAACGTCGCCTGTACGTGGCTGAAATTAGAATCGATGAGCAGGTGATGGATGTGTCGCCGGTCGGGCTTCATGGGGCTTACCCCGCGGAGGGTGCGGGTGATGAAAACCCGGATGGTATCGAAGAGAGGAATGATCAGGATGCCAACGGCTACCGAGATCGGATTGACGAAGCGGTAGGACGACCGAATGGGTGCGGTGGAACAGACATCGATGAACTCAACCGTCATAATGCCAAGCAGCATTCCAATGACCAGTGCACCGGTATCCCCCATGAAGGTCTTTTGCGTCTTCGACATATTGTAGTACAAAAACGCGAGCATGCCCCCGGCGGCCGCCAGCGCGAGAATACCCAGGTATACGTTTCCGACCACGAAGAACCAGGTTCCGAAGGTCAGCATGCCGATGATGCCTACCGTCCCGGCTAACCCGTCGATTCCGTCAATCAAGTTGAATGCATTGCTGATTACGAGTAGCGTAAAGGCGCTGGCGGCAATCGAGAGCCAGTAAGGCAGTTGTGCATTGACCCCAAAGAGGTCGTAGAGGCTTTCCAGCCGAATTCCACCCCGGGTAACCAGAATTGCGATGGCAATGACCAGGCCCCCCGTTTTCTTTCCCGCGCTAAGTTGGCTTATGTCGTCCTTCGTACCGATCATAAACACGATGACCAGCGCACTGAGGATAAACTGCAGGCTTTCCCACTGCTGCATCGGGGTGAGCAAAAGGGAGCAGAACAGGATACCCAGAAAAATCGGGATGCCACCGAGGCAGGGCGTGATGGTATGGTGACTGCTGCGGGCCTCCGGCGTCGCGACCAGCTTCTTCTCAACGGCTATGCGGATCACGCTGGGCATGATGGCGAAAACAAGCGCGAATGAGATCAGAAAGCTGAGTATAAATACAAACATACACGCGGGTTAATAGAGTGCAGGGTTTAGCCTTCTACCAAATCTGCCAGGCCAATAGACCAAGTACGCAAAGATAAGATAGTCAACTTTAGTACGAAAGTTCCTGCCAGGCGGTTCGACTTGGATAAACGACCGACGTTAAGAATAAGCCTTCCGCCGGAGCACTCAGCGGACGCGGCAGGCGTTCCTGGCGGTCAAGACAAGTGCGGAGGTCATCTACGCTCAACTTGCCCGCTCCTATCTGCAGGCAGGTACCAACGATCAGTCTTACCATACCCCGAAGGAAGCGATTGGCGGATACCCGGTAGCATAATTCGTCCGCCGTGAACGTCCAATGACTTTCCGAAAGGTAGCAGATCATGGTAAATGCGTCGCTGTTCGATTTACAAAACGGCGAAAATTCATTATATCTCGGGAGCAGCGCCGCCGCCTGCTGCATTTTCTCGTGGTCGAGGGTGCCATAGGCCGGAAGCCAGGCTACGGTATCCGTACGGAAAGGATCTTTGCGCAGGGAAATCCGGTATTCGTAGCTCCTCCCGGTAGCGCTGAAACGAGCGTGCAGGTCGTTATCCACTTCGCATAAGCGGTACAGAACAATGTCATCGGGGAGGAAGCGATTCATGCGCGCCAGAAATCGCGTCGGAAACGCACCGGCATAATCGAAATGGGCGACGTAATCACTGGCGTGTACCCCCGCGTCCGTCCGCCCGCATCCTACCAGCTTAATTTCGGCACCCAGTATCGTGGATAGTGCCGTATCGATAGTCTCCTCGACCGAAACCGCGTTTGGTTGCCGCTGCCAACCGGCATAAGCCGTTCCCCGGTAGGCCAATTCGAGTAAGTAGCGGCGTTCGCTCACAGCAGCGGTTTCTTTTTAGAGCGCGTAACGAAGGGGGCATTCAGGTAGAACGGTTCGTAGGCGCTGACATCCGGTTGCTGGCGTGACTCCCGAATGTTGTCCGCCAGGAGATAGCGGGCCAGGGCCGTCTCGGGTTCCGTAAACGTGAAGGCATTATCTCCGTCAAGGGCTTCCCGTACCCTAGCCTGCCCGGGTCCGCACACCGCGATATGGCCTAAGCCCGCTCCCTTTAGTAGCCTGCCCCGCCATTTCGGATCGGTCAGGCGCACGTTGAGCACCTCGGTTTCCGGAAAGAGATCCCGCGCGCGAAAGAGCTGGCCGAACACTTCTCCCTTGCGGGAATTGATCGTTGCCAGGATACGGTCAGCCCCCATTCCATCCGCCGCGCCGGCCAGTGCGTGGAGGGTGGGAACCGTGTAGAATTGAAGCCGCGGTATCCCCAGGCACAGTCCCTTTGCCGTAGCCGCACCAACCCGCAGGCTGGTGTAACTTCCGGGTCCGTCGCTCAGCACGAGCGTATCGACTTCGGTAAACGAAAGGCCTGCCTCCTCCATCGCTTGCTTTATAAGGAGCGTCAGGTGGCTGGCGTGTTGATGCACTTCGGTTGCCATCGCTTCGGCGACCAGGGTACCGCTGCGGACGATGGCTACGGAGCAGATATCCGTGGCGGTTTCGAGGGACAATTCCGTCATTGGTCAAGCAACTCCGTGGGTGACCAGAAAACCCGTTCGAAATCGACAACACGGTCGTCAATAACCACAACCCCTTCCGCTTCGAGGCGCGATTGCATCACGTCTGGTGTCCGGAAATATTTGCGGCCGCTGAGTTCCCCTTTACGATTGACTACCCGGTGGGCGGGAACATCATCGGCGGTGAGGGAATTGAAGAGAGCCCATCCGACCATCCGTGCACTGCCTAGCGTAAGGAAGTCGGCGATCGCTCCGTAGGTAGTGACCCGCCCCGGTGGAACCAGGCGGGTGACATCATGCACCTGCTCGATATAGGCTGCCCCCAAACTACCGGTGGATTTCCTTTGCCATCCGCCTGTCCTTTTCGGTGCGGGGAAGCGTGCCGAACACGTAATCCCAGAGGGGCTGGCTTACGCCGAAAAGCACTTCATCCTCACTGTAGTGATGAATGGAATGATTGACCCAGAGGGTACGCAGAAAGTTGCGGGGCGGTGCGTACATGTGCACGGTATAGTGCACCATGAGGTACAGGGCGTAACCCACTACAAATCCGGCCAGGTAGCTAAAGCTGTACTCTCCGAGTACGAGCTCGAAGAGGAACAGCAAGGCGGTGGCCAGCACGATCGCGACAATGGGCGGCATCGCCAGGCGACGCTTGTCCTTCGGGTAGTCGTGGTGCATGCCGTGCATCTTGTAGGTGGCCTGCCGGTAGGCTTCCGAAGCGCCGTGTGGAGGGTGGTAGATCCACCGGTGAACGGCATATTCGGTAAAGGTAAAACCCAGTATCCCGGCGAAGAAGAGACCGATAACCTGCAGGGGTGGAATTTCCGTGCTTATTTCCGTGTACCATAGCAATCCGATGGCATAGACTAGGAAGATGGCAATTGGGGTGGCAATGTGCGTCTGGGAAAGCCGGTTGAGAATTTTGTTTTCAAACATCGGCGGAGACACCTCCGCGTTAGACTTAAATTTTTGTGTCCGGGTTTTCATTGCAATACATTCGTCAGTTCACAGGTTTGGGCCGCACACGCGGCCTAGACTAAGTTCAGGCGCTGCTTGATCTTGCGACCGTACATGCGCTTGTAAACCCGATACATCCGCTGTAAGTGTTTCACGCTATAAGTAGCGGGCTCACCGTTTGGCTTGAGGTAACCTTGCTCCTGCATCCAGGCGTCGTTGAAAACCTTACCAAGGTATTTGCTTCCGTGATCGGGGAAGAGTACGACAACAGTATCCTCTGGGCTTAGTTGCTTCCGAATGGAAAAGACGGCTTCCAGCGCCGCTCCGCTGCTGTAGCCCAGCAGCAGGCCTTCCCGCTGCGCTAATTCGCGTACGCGCAGGGCGGCGGCGCGGTCGCCGACCTTGATGAACTCATCGATAAGATCGAAGGCCACGTTATCCGGGATAATCGTTTTCCCCAAACCTTCGACTTTCCAGCTAAAGATTTCATCGGGATCAAAAACCCCGGTTTGCCAGTATTTCTTCAGCACCGAACCGTAGGCATCGACACCCACGATTTTGACGTCTGGATTTTGCTCTTTCAGGTATCGCGCGGTGCCCGAAAGCGTTCCGCCGGTACCCGCGCAGCATACATAATGGGTGATCTTACCTTCCGTGTCCTTCCATATTTCAGGACCGGTACTGTGGTAGTGCGCACCGCTGTTGTCCAAATTCCAGTTTTGACGCAGGTAGATACTGTTGGGTATGGTGCCCGCCAGTTCCTCGGCACGACTGTAGTAGGACTCTGGATCTTCGGGGGCGGCATCCTTCGGGCACAGCACGATCTTCGCACCGAGTGCTTTGAGCAGCGCCTGCTTTTCGGGGCCGGCCTTATCCGTGAGCGTCAGAATACACTTATACCCCTTAATGGCGGCGATCATGGCGATACTGAAGCCGGTGTTCCCACTGGTTGCCTCGATGATGGTGGCTCCCGGCTGGATGCGACCCTTTCGTTCGGCCTGTTCGATCATGTAGAGCGCGGCGCGGTCCTTCGCGGACTGGCCCGGGTTCATGGATTCCATCTTGCCGTAGACGGTTGCGGGAATCCGGGCGCCACATATCCGGTCGAGCCGGATCAACGGCGTGTTACCGATGGCTTGTAGAACACTATCGTGGCGCATAGAATACAGGTTAATAACCAGGGGCGAAGTTAGTAGCTACGGCATTAACGCGGCGAGACTGCCCGTGGTTGGGTATATTCGCGCTCCCCCGTATTCGCCTGTTTTACATTCCTCGCCATGGCCAAGTTTAAAGTTTCGTTGAAGGCTCGCCTCATTCTCGAAGATCGGGGCCGCATCCTTCTCCTCAAACAGACCAAGCCAAACGGCGGTAATTACAGCCTTATCGGGGGTACCATCGAACGCCAGGAATACGCTCTGGAAAGTCTGATCCGGGAGAGCTTCGAAGAGGCCGGCATCGAACTCACTCCTACGGATCTGAGCCTGGTCCACGTACTGCACAAGCGGTACAAGAAGAAGGGGAAGAAACACCGCATCGTTCTGTATTTCCGGGCACACCATTACGAAGGGGAGCCGGAAAGCAAGGAGCTGAAAAAATTCGAGAACGTGGAATGGCATCCCTATAACAACTTACCCCCCAACCTGACCGGTACCGTACGGCACGTCCTGAATGAATACAGCCGGGGGAAGATCTATTCCGAAATGGAAAAATAGCTGGCTATCGGTTTTTGCTTTACTTTAGCTGACGTTGCACGATTTGCTTTCCCGGTGGCCCCTCTAACCCCACCGTTGATGTATTCTCCAAGTTCCGCTGTTTTAATGATCAGCGATCTCGCACCCGATGACCAGCCCCGCGAAAAGATGCTGGCTCGCGGCCCCCGCGCCCTTTCCGACACCGAGTTACTGGCCATTCTGCTGCGCAGCGGCCGGCCGGGCGTTTCGGCGCTGGACCTGGCACGTAGTTTACTTCGCCGCGCTAATCACGATCTGCACGACCTGGCCCGCATGGAACTGCAGGATCTGGTGCGAACGAAAGGCATCGGCGCTGCCAAGGCAACGCAGCTGGTGGCCGCTTTTGAATTAGGGCGACGGCGCGCAGGTAAAATGCCTCGCCAGCGAACGACACTGGATAACAGCGAGGCATGCTTTCACCACCTGCATCCTCTGCTCGGTGACCTGTCACATGAAGAATTTCACATCCTGTGCCTCAATCGCGCCAATCAGTTGTTAGGTACCCACCTGGTCAGCAACGGAGGTACTACGGGAACGGTAGCCGATGCAAAGAAAATTTTTCGCACCGCCCTGCAGCATGGCAGCGTGACCTCGCTGGTGCTGGCACACAATCACCCCAGCGGCCAGGCCCATCCGAGTACGGCGGACGTACGGCTGACCAGCAAACTTTGCCGGGCCGCCCGCAGTCTGGATCTACACATTCTGGACCACATCATCGTAGCCAACCATCGCTACTACAGTTTCGCGGATAATCAATTGTTGAGCGAAGAAAAGGGAAACGGGACTTAAAAGCTATCTTCGCGCTGCCTTAACCGATCCGGTCCCTTTGCTTACATTGGCCCGGCGAAAAACCGATTTACATGGCTTCAACCTCGGATATTAAGAACGGATTTACCTTCCGCCATAGCAACGACATTTACAGCGTCGTTGAATTTCAGCACGTTAAACCCGGCAAGGGTGCTGCTTTCGTGCGCACGAAAATCAAAAGCCTCAGTACGGGTCGCGTCCTGAGCGAAACCTTCCCCTCCGGCCACAAAGTGGAGGAAGTGCGGGTGGAGCGCCACAAAATGCAGTATCTGTACAAGGACGACATGGGCTTCCACTTCATGAACTCGGAAAGCTTCGAACAGGCCACCATTCCGGAGGCGCTTATCGAAAACCCCGGCTTCATGCGGGAGGGAGATACGGTTGAGGTCCTCTACAATACCGAAGACAATACCGCCCTTACGGTCGATCTGCCTCAGTACGTTGAGATGGAAGTGACCTACACCGAACCCGGTGTGAAGGGAGATACGGCTACGAATACCCTTAAACCGGCCACGGTAGAGACGGGCGCTGAAGTGCGGGTCCCCCTTTTCGTGAACACGGGTGACAAAATCAAGATAGATACTCGTAGTGGTTCCTACATGAGCCGTGTATAAACTTTAGAATGCCTTCCATGACGCTGAAAGAAATACAGGAACTGATCAAACTCGTCGCCAAGACCGAGTTATCCGAGTTCAAATACAAGAACGAGACGGTAAGTCTGCACATTCGCGGTAAATCCTACCGGGCGGCCACCGAGCAGGCCGCTCCCGCTCCCGCTGCTCCGTCCATTATTAGTGTGCCCGCTCCGACGATGGCACCCGGCATGGCGACCCAACCTGCTGCGGCACCAGCCCCCGCCCCCGCCTCCGGTGGGGAAAAGCAGTCGCCGTCGGAAGAGAAATCCGGTGACAGTACGGATGAATCGAAATTGGTGCCGATTAAGTCGCCGATGATCGGCACTTTCTACCGGTCTTCCTCCCCGGACAAGCCCGCCTACATCAAGGTTGGCGATCGCGTTTCCAAGGGAGACACGGTTTGCATTGTCGAAGCGATGAAGTTGTTTAATGAAATCGAATCAGAAATCAGTGGCAAAATCGTCAAGGTTCTCATCGAGGACGCTCAGCCCATTGAGTACGACCAGCCCCTGTTTTTGGTAGACCCTTCCTAGCTTTATGCCCAAAAAATTTAATAAGATACTGATTGCCAACCGTGGCGAAATCGCCCTGCGCATTATCCGCACCTGTCGGGAAATGGGCATCAAAACGGTGGCCATCTATTCCACGGCAGACCGGGAAAGTCTGCACGTTCGTTTTGCCGATGAAGCCGTTTGTATCGGCCCACCCTCCTCGGCCGATAGCTACCTGAGCATACCGAAGATCATGGCCGCGGTGGAAATCACCAATGCGGATGCCGTGCATCCCGGCTATGGTTTTCTGAGTGAAAACGCTGATTTCGCGGAAATTTGCCAGGATTACGGCATAAAGTTCATCGGCCCCAAGCCCGAGCAGATCCGCACGATGGGTGACAAGATCACCGCCAAGGATACCATGATCAAGGCCGGTGTACCCACCGTGCCAGGCGACGGTAGCCTGCTGAAGGGTGCGGAAGACGGTATACAGCGCGCTAAAAAGATGGGCTACCCGGTCATGATCAAGGCTACGGCCGGCGGTGGTGGTAAGGGCATGCGCATCGTTCGCAACGAGCAGGAATTCACCGAACTCTACGCCAGTGCGCAGAAGGAGGCGAAAGCCAGCTTCGGCAACGACGGCATTTACATGGAGAAGTACATTGTCGAGCCCCGCCACATCGAAATACAGGTGATCGGCGACCAGTACGGCACCGTGATTCACCTGAGCGAACGCGACTGTTCCGTCCAGCGGCGCCACCAGAAACTACTGGAAGAGTGTCCGAGTCCCTTTATGACCGACGACCTGCGCGAGCGTATGGGGCAGGCGGCGATCAAGGCCGGAGAAGCGATCGATTACGAGGGCGTGGGCACCGTGGAATTCCTGGTCGACAAAGACCGGAATTTCTACTTCATGGAAATGAATACCCGGATCCAGGTCGAACACCCCGTGACCGAGGAATCCATCGACCACGACCTGATCAAGGAACAGATCAAGGTGGCCTACGGAGAAAGGCTTTCGGGCAAAAATTACCTGCCGAAGGGCCACGTCATCGAGTGCCGGATTAACGCCGAGGACCCCTGGAACGGATTCCGCCCCAGCCCCGGCAAGATCAACAGCTTCCACAGTTCGAAGGGACACGGCGTACGCGTCGATACCCACGTTTATGCCGGATACACGGTTAGCCCCTACTACGACAGCATGATCGCCAAGCTGATCGTCCGGGCGCCAACGCGTGCCGAAGCGATCACGAAGATGGAACGTGCGCTTGACGAATTCATCGTGGAGGGCATCAAGACCACGGTTCCTTTCCACCAATGGCTGCTTCGGCAACAGGATTTCCGCGACGGCAACTTCGATACCGGCTGGCTCGGCCAGCAGGAGCTACCGGAGAAATAGCCTCCTCTCCTGGATTGGCTTACCAATATTACCACGCCGGAAGGTGATGCGATCACCGCTTGTTGATGGTTGGATGGTGCATTACCGTAGTTGTACAGAATAAGGTTTAACCAACATTTTGTTGTTTAATAGTAAGTGCGTAACTTAGTATTAACCTGCCGTGGCTGCCTTGCCTTGCCCGATGTCACGAAAGGCCGTTGCTTCACACCATCATAGACAATACCGCACCGCCATCTGGTACCGGACCGACCGTGCGTATTCGTTATTTCTCCCCCTGATCCTTTCCACCCCATGGAAAGGCGGCAACCGTAGTGGGCGGTGGTCGGGTATCATGGAGGGAGCTGTGCGGCGGCGGCCTGGGTGGGACTCCCACCCACTTTTGCCCCTCCCCTGCCCCCGCCCCCCATACCTTGCATCGGGCAACCTTATAGGCTCCACACCCCATCCGCACTCCGCACCCCGCACCCCGCACCTCATACCCCCGCACCCCAGCTACTCCTTACCTACGAACCAGGTGTCACGGAGACTGACGTACATTGACTCCCCCGAACTACCTTACACCTGCGCTCCGGCGCCAAAAAACTTCTTATGCGCATCTCCAGCCTGCTCAGATCGAAGGAAGAAAAGGCCATTTTCCCTCGCCGGAAGGCCGGCGCGCCTCCCGGCACGATGGTGTACACCGGCCAGCGGCAGACGGAGGACGTGCACATGCACCTCACCCAGTACCACGGCAACTTCTTCGATGTACAGACCGCCGAAGACGCCATTCCCGTTCCGAAAACGGAGCAGGCAACGCTCTGGTATGACATGCGGGGCCTGCACGACGTGGAACTGGTCGAACGGCTCGGAAAGGAACACGGCATGCATCCCCTGGGGCTCGAGGACGTCGTAGACGTGCAGCAGCGCCCCAAGATGGAAGTATTCGAGGATGGGGTGCTGATCGTGATCAAAGCCTTTGCCTTCGAGCCCACCACCCGCGATCTGAGCATCGAACAGGTAAGTATTTACCTCACGGAAGGAACGGTCCTGACCTTTCAGGAAGATACCGGCGACCTTTTCAAAAGCGTGCGGAAGCGGCTCGAAACCGCTAGCGGGCGCATCCGGAGTCGCGGGGCGGACTACCTGGCGTACGCACTCGTGGACAACATAGTGGACAAGTACTTCACCGTCATCGATCAGATCGAGGGGGAGCTGGATAAACTGGAGGACATCATCATGCGGTCGCCGGAGATGTCGACCAAGTCCAAGATCCACGATCTGCGCCTGGCATTGCTGACGCTGCGGAAGAGCATCAGCCCGCTGCGGGAACTCATGAATCGCTTCAGCGACACGGAGAGTAAGTTGATCTCGGCAGATACCCAGGTCTACGTAGCCGACCTGCGCGATCACGTTATCCAGATCACGGATCTGGTGGAAACCTACCGCGACGTAACCAACGGCCTGTACGACCTCTACGTCAGCGAAATCAGCTTTCGCATGAACAGCGTGATGCAAACGCTGACGATCGTTTCGACGATTTTCATCCCCCTCAGCTTTCTGGTCGGGGTATACGGGATGAACTGGCAATACATGCCGGAACTCACTACCCGCTATGGTTATTTCGTCCTCTGGGGGGTCATGATAACCGTCATCCTGGGGATGCTGGGCTGGTTCCGGAGCCGACACTGGATTTAGGCAAGGGTTGGCGCATTAACCCCGTCCTGCCGGAGAACCGGAAATATGATTGTAAATTTGCGCTTTCAACAGGCGCTGCCCACATGAATAAACGTACGCTCACCATAATTGCCATCCTGCTTGCCCTACTTTTCGCCGGTGCCCTCATTTGGGGGTTCACCACGAAAAGCAAACTGGAGGCTAACTACACGGAAAAATCGGCCGAAGCAGACCAACTAGCGGTCCTCCGCGATAATCTGATGCAGTCGGTAGACAGCCTGGAGACGGCTTTCTCCCAGGTCAGCGACGAAAATGCCGAACTACAGGGAGAACTAACCGAAGCCCAGGAAACCGCCAAGCGTGCGCTCTACGATATGCGGCAGGCGCAGCGCTCCCGGGAAAACGACAATAACGTCGCCTACCAGATGCGCCTGCAGATCGAGGATCTGATCAACGTACGTACGATGCTGGAAACCAGTATCACCGAACTCGAAGAAGAGAATCAAAGCCTGCGCGAGAGCAACGTTACCCTGCGCCGGGACCTATCCACCGCCAAGACCGAGGTGTATGAAGCGACCAAGGAAAACGAAAACCTGAACCGCATGAACGCCAGTATGGAAGCGGACCTGGAACGCATGACCCTCGGTGCCTTCCGCGCTACGGCCATGCAGGTGGACCTGCTGCGTAAGAACGGTTCGGCAACCGCCAACGCCAACCGGGCCCGCCGGATATCGGTCAGCTTCGATCTGACCAATGTGCCCGAGGACTTCCTGGGTGTACGGCCCATCTTCCTGGTATTGACCGACGAATCCGCCACCCCGGTCATCAGCGAAAACCCGGTTCAGACGAAGGTCATCGTCAATGGCGCTGAGAAGGACATCATCGCCCTCGAGGGCCGAGACGTTAACGTGGAACGCAACCAACGTCTGACCTTCACCCACGAACTAGACGACAAACTGGAGGAAGGCTTCTACCGCGCCGAAATTTACACGGACATCGGACTTCTGGGCTCGGCCAAGGTTCAATTGCGCTAGCACCCCGCACCCCGTATCAAGTCCTAGCCAACAAAACACCCTAAATGGTATTTCTGGAATTTGAAAAGCCCCTCGAGAAGCTCTACGAACAGCTGGAAAAGGTAAAGGACGTAGGCGAAGACGGGGTGGTCGACATGCAGGCTACCATCGACGAGCTGGAAGGTCGGATCAAGCAAACCCGACGCGATATCTACAGCAACCTGACGGGTTGGCAGCGCGTACAGCTAAGCCGGCATCCGGAACGTCCCTATACCCTTTTCTACATCGAGCAGATGTGCCGAAAGTTTGTCGAGCTTCACGGCGATCGGTATTACGGAGACGACAAGGCCGTCGTTGGCGGTATCGGAAGCCTGGACGGACAAACCGTCGTCATCATTGGCCACCAGAAGGGAGTCAATACCAAGATGCGCCAGTACCGCAACTTCGGAATGGCCAATCCGGAAGGCTACCGCAAGGCCCTTCGGCTAATGAAAATGGCCGAGCGCTTCGGCTTCCCGGTCATTTCCCTGATCGACACCCCGGGCGCCTACCCCGGCATCGAAGCCGAGGAACGCGGACAGGCCGAGGCCATCGCGCGGAATCTTTTCGAGATGGCGCAACTGCGCGTACCCATCGTGTGCGCGGTCATCGGAGAAGGAGCCAGTGGAGGGGCCATAGGCATCGGGCTAGGCGACCACGTCATGATGCTCGAAAACACCTGGTACTCGGTCATCTCCCCCGAAAGTTGTAGCAGTATCCTGTGGCGCAGCTGGGACTATAAAGAAAAGGCCGCCGACGCCCTGAAGCTGACCGCCGAGGATATGAAGGGATTCGGCATCGTCGACGAAATCGTCAAGGAACCCCAGGGTGGCGCCCACAATGCCCCCGAAGAGATGGCTAAGACCCTCAAGCGTCAGCTCAAAAAGGCCATCGCGGCCATACAGGAAAAGTCGGTCGACCAAATGGTCGAAGACCGCATCGATAAGTACGTTCGTATCGGACAGGTCACCCACGCCAGTTGATATGGCTCCCCTGGAAGAAATAAAATCCCGGCTCTTTGCCCGCCGGCTGCGACAGGAACGGGAAAAAACCGCCACCCAGGCTCCTTCCGGCGAGCCCGTCCAGTTGCGTACGGCCCAGCGGATCGTTATCCTGTTTCCGGCCGATAACGCAGAAGACCGCAAGTTCCTGGAAAGCTGGAAGCCTCCGGGGGAAGCAGGGCGGCGGGTAACGCTGATTGGCTACTTCGACCACGAGGTCGGCGCCACCAGCTTCTCCTTCAAGGCCGTCACCGTGGAAAATCTGAACTGGTACGGGGTTCCCGAAGGACCGACCGTCGACGACCTGCGGCAAAGCAAACCCGACCTACTTATCCGCCTGGGGCCCCCACGGCACGCCATCCTGGACTACCTCGCCGCCGTAACACCGGCGGGCCTCCGTGTAGGACCCGATACCGAGCCCGATAACTTCTACCACATCCGCTTCTTCCCCGTAGCCGACGATCTGCGCGCGCAGATGGCCATGATCGAAAAAACTTTCACGTTCACCAATGAATGATGCCTCCCCTCTTTTCAGCGGTACCGGCGTTGCACTCATCACTCCCTTCAAAGCCGACAAATCCATCGACTACCCCGCCCTCGGTCGGGTGATCGATTACGTCATTGCGGGAGGCGTTGAATACCTGGTTTGCCTCGGCACGACGGGCGAAGCGATCACCCTGAGCACCCAGGAGTGCCGTGAGGTACTCGACTTCACCCTGCGGCACGTCGACGAACGCGTCCCGGTCGTGGCCGGGTTTTTCGGCGGTAACTACACCGAAAAACTGGCCAACTTCATCGCCGGCTATAACTTCGACGGCGTGGCGGGCATCATGTCCAGCAGCCCCGCCTACAGCAAGCCGCCGCAGGAAGGCATCTACCAGCACTTCATGCAGGTAGCGGAAGTGGCTCCCCGCCCCCTCATTATCTATAATGTTCCGGGACGAACCAGCAGCAACGTACTCCCCGAAACCATCCTGCGCCTGGCGGAGGCGAGCGATCGTTTTGCCGCCGTCAAGGAGGCCAGTGGTATCCTTAGCCAGGCCACCGAAATCCTCCGCCACCGCCCCGACCACTTCGGCGTACTTTCCGGCGACGACCCCCTGACCACGGCCATGATTGCCCTGGGTGGCCACGGGGGCATTAGCGTCATTGCCAATGCCCTGCCCGACCACTTCAGCCGGATGGTCCGGGCCGCCCTCGACAACGATGTCGCTACGGCCCGACAACTGCATTTCGACACGCTGGACGTACACCCCCTACTCTACTGCGAGGGCAATCCGGTGGGCATTAAAGCCGCCGTATCCGCCCTGGGGCTCTGCGAAAATTACCTCCGGGTACCGCTGGTTCCGCTGAGTTCGGCCAATGAAGCACGCCTGCGGGACGTTCTAGCCGCAGTGCCCGGCCTCCACGTGTGATGCCCGGGGTCATCCCGACGCTATGCGCATTCTCCGAAATTTCGTCCTTACCGTCCTCGGCCTGCTGCTGCTCCTCTTCGTAGCTGTCCAACTTTTCGGTGATCCCATCGCCGCCCGGGTAGTGGCCTCCCTCAACGAACGCTTCCCCACGAAGATCGAAGTGGATGAATACGATCTGAGCCTCCTGCGTTCCTTCCCCCACCTGTCGGTCGATCTCCACGGCGTAAACGTGCAGGGAAGCGACGGCCATCCGCTGCTTCAGGCCGATCGCGTGGGCTGCTTGCTGGACCTCGGCAGCCTTTTCGGCAAGACCAGGATAAAGGGATTCCGGGTGGACCGGGGCAATCTATGGCTGCTTACGGATGTCGATGGCAACACCAATTATCAGGTAGCCGGCTATACGCCGGTAGGTGATGCGGGCGGCGGCGGCGCAGGTAAGATGTCCGTCAGTTTCGCCGTCGAGCAAGCCCATTTCAACGAGGTTCATTTTCAGTATGACGACCGGCAGCTGCGTACCCAAGCATCGGTGTTCGTCGAAACCGGGCGGCTCACCGGAGACTTTAGCGCGGAGCAGTACACCCTGAATACGGATGCCTCCCTGCGCGTGGAGCAGGTAGATCTGGACGGTACCCGCTACGTGGGGCGGGAGTCGCTGGAGCTGTCCGGTCAGACCACGATCGATAACCTGCGGGGCTCGTATACCTTCTCGCCGCTACGGCTCAGCGTGCGGGATCTCGAAGTCTCGGCTACGGGCAGCCTGACTCCCACGGAGGCGGGACTGTCCTGCGACCTCCGCTTAAGCAGTGCCACGGGAAGCCTGGAAGACGTAGTGGCGCTCTTGCCGGCCACCGTGACGGGCACAATAGCCGAATGGGATACTGAGGGTGACCTCAGTCTGGCCGCTACCATTACCGGTAACTGGACACAGACCGACTATCCGCGCATCGACGGGGAACTGGGCTTCTCCGACGGTCGTATCGGCAGCCCCCGTATCAATCTGGGCGCCCGGGACATTGAGCTACGGGCCACCTTTGCTTATCTGGACGGGCCGCGTGGCGGCGTGCAGACCTTCGCGGTTGACGAATTCTCGGGCACGTTCCGCGGCGAGCCTTTCCGTATGCGCTTTAGCCTGGAAGACCTAAAAGATCCGGTGATCGATTTTTCCGCGGATGGCAGCCTGCCCCTCGCTACCCTTCCGGCCTTCCTTCCCGACGATCGGGCTATGGAGTCCGACGGAATGATCTATTTCACCAACCTCCGTTTGAAAGGGCGCTACGCGGATATGATCGAAGCCCGGCGCATGGGTCGGGTATCGTCGGTAGGGATCGTACAAGTGGAAGATGGCAAATTCGTTGTTAATGACCGACAGCTTAACCTGCCAACCGGGGTGCTCAAGCTCTCCGACAATCGGCTGAAGGTGGAAAACCTCCGGGTAGTGGCCGAGAGCAGCGATTTTGTACTCAACGGCGAGACCACCAACTACCTGCCGGTCCTGCTGGCTGACAGTCTCAACTCAAAGGATGCATCCCTAAAATTCGTGGGCAGCATGCAGGGCGACAAGCTCAGCATCGATGACATGCTGGCCCTTTTCACGAGTAGTGAAGCCGACCAGGCGGCGGCGGACGAAGGAGAAAGTCGGGATAGCCTGACCCGCCGGGACATCGCCCGACGCGCCCGAATTACCGACCTCCTCGATGGCAGCTTCGAAGCGGCGATTAGGAGTTGGCAGTGGGACCGGATGGAGGGGCAGG
Source organism: Lewinella sp. IMCC34191 (assembly GCF_003390935.1). Classification (GTDB taxonomy): domain Bacteria; phylum Bacteroidota; class Bacteroidia; order Chitinophagales; family Saprospiraceae; genus Neolewinella. Next base: position 84,746 of record NZ_QNQZ01000004.1, read on the forward strand.
ACTTTCGGGGGCAACTGGAGTTCTACCGTGGCCAGCTTGAAATACGAGGAATTACCGACGCGATGGATGGGCAATTCCGGGTGGATGCCTCCACCTTCTTCCGGGAAACTACCCACAGCAAGGTTCGGCTTTCGGCCAGCGATATCGATGCGCCGACCTTCTTCTATCAGTTGGAAGACTTCGAGCAGGAGGTACTGACGGCGGACAATATCCAGGGACGAATGAACGCCAATCTACTCCTCGACCTCTACTACGACGAACTGGGTAATTTTGATTACGAGCGCTTCACTGCCCTGGCTGCACTGGAGATCGGGGACGGAGAACTTCGCGACTTTGAACTGTTGGAGAACTTTGCCTTCGCACTGAAGTCCGGCGACCTCGAGCGAGTGCGTTTTACCCGGCTGTCCAACTACTTCGAGATCAAGGACCGGACGATCTACATCCCGGCGATGTTCATACAGAGCAGCGCCATCAACCTGACACTGAGTGGCAGTCACACCTTCGACCAATACCTGGAGTACTATATACGCGTGAATGCGGGTCAGGTGGTAGCTAACAAGATCGCCCGGCACGATCGCAGCCTCGACCCGCTACCCGCCCGCAACGGCTTTTTTAATCTCTACTACACCATCGAAGGCCCGCTGGATAGCTACCGGGTGGAAACCGATAAACAGGCCGTCAAGGCCGACTTCCGGCGCAGTGAATACCGGCGCAACCGCATCCGCAGCCGCCTGGCAGCGGCATTTGACCGACCAATAATGCTGCTGGACGACAACGAAGGCGAGAATGATGCCGGGGAGTAAATAGGATATAACACATCGGCCACATAGCGCGTTTACGGGCTACTATGAACTGACACATTCCGCCCTTGCGCTTCTTTCTCCTATTCCTTCTATCCGGCATGGCCTGTACCCTGTACGCCCAGGTGCCTTCCCCCGACTTTTTGTGTACCCGATCGGAAGCCGGTCAGGAAATCCTGACGTGGTCCAATGTCAATGTGCCAGCCTGTGGGGGATATGTATCGACCGACATCTACAGGTCAATCGACCAAAACGGCCCCTACAATCTACTCGTCTCCCTGGCGGATTCCACCCTCACGGAATACAGTGATAGCAATCCCGGGGGGGAGCAGCTTTTCTACTATCTGACGTATACCTACGATTGTGGATCAAGCGTGCAGGGCAGCGATACCCTGGACAACTTCATTCCAGCGACACCCGTGATCAGGTTTATCAGTGCGGAGGAAGACGAGGTCATCCTCTACTGGGAACGGTCCACATCCCCGGAGGTCAATCGGTATGTCATCGTCGATGCCTCTACGGGCACCTCCGTCCCCCTGGACACCCTGGGTGACGTGACCAGCTACCGGTTTCCCCTGGCCGATAGTTTACGGCGATCGGCAGCTTACCGCGTCGTCGCGCTGGACGCCTGTGGCAACGATAGTCCGCTGAGTGAAACGCGCTCCGTGTTTTCCCTGCAAGCCGAGGGAGGAACTGGATGTATACAAGATGTGCAGTTATTTCCCGTCCTGGACGGCCCTGCCACCCCGTTTATGTCCAATCCTGACGGCAGTATTCTTACCGCAAACGACACGGTGAGGCTATACACCGGGGCTCCCGGGGAACCCCTGACGCTCTACTCAACCATTATGGCTGCTGGCGCGGACCCATTGTTTACCTACCCCGAAACAAACGACGGGGAGGAAATCTGTTTTGCCGTTGAGTTGAGTTTTGCCGGTGACAGTATCCGCCAGCGTAGCGATACGGCGTGCTTTCAGTTTTTCCTGGAGCAGGCCGTGCGCAATTTTGATCTGTACGGCGTAGAGATCCAGGACAACGGCGAGTTGCGGTTTGGTTACCAGGATGATGTCGTACAGGCAGACGCCTATTCGGTCGCGCTTGAAGTGGCTGGGCCAGCCGATACAGCTTTCTTTAGCCCCGGCGCGGCGCTGTTTCCGGGCGGGGAACTTCTTACGGATGGCGGGGTGTCGGCAACCCGGGGTGACTCCCTGCGCTTCGTGCTCACCGATAGCTGTGGTCGGATAGCCACTACCAATTATGCTAGCCCCGTTTGGCTGGACGTACAAAGTGGTGCCGATGGCGAAGCGACTTTAAACTGGACGGCACCGCAGGATCTTCCGGGAGACCTTTATTACACGATTATCCGGATTAACGACGATTCGACTAATACGGAGCTGCTGGATGGGATTCCAAACCTGAGCTACACCGATACTGATCCCGGCCCGGGCCAGCTTTGCTACCGGGTAAGGGCGAATTACACGCCACCCGGGGCGGATACGACCTACGCCTTTCTGTCCGATATTCAGTGCGTGGTGGAGGAGGTCGAAATCTATTTCCCTAATGTGTTCTCTCCCGGTGCCGTGCAGGACGTCAACCGCGAGTTCCGTCCGTTCTTTAATTCCATTCTGGGGCTGGAAGCCTATCATCTCCGGGTGTTCGACCGGTGGGGGGCATTGGTTTTCGAATCGGAGGATCCGAACCTCGGCTGGGACGGGACGATCGATGGCCGGGGCGTACCGATGGGGACTTACGTTTACAACTTGCAGTATACGCCGCTAGGCAGGTACGCGCAACAGCTTACGGGTGCGGTTCACCTGATCCGCTAGGTGTCGCGGCGTGCTACCGTTGAAACACTTCCCCTAGTCGGGAAACATAAGCGACCTTCCCGGCGTTGTCCCCCACGTACGACAAAAACAGCTGACAAAGTTTGGTGGGCCCGCTGCGCGCACCTACTTTTGCAGCCCCCTGGTTGGGTGGCCGAGTGGCTAGGCAAAGGTCTGCAAAACCTTGTACGGCGGTTCGAATCCGCTCCCAACCTCTTCAAAAACCGCGTTCGGCTTTGCCGGATGCGGTTTTGTCATTTGGGGACTCCCTATGTTAATCTGCAAAAAAGGAGCCAGGCATAATTCTATTTTTAGGTAGTAGCGTTTTGCATTATAATATGTGGGGCCTAATTTGGGTGCGACTTCGCTAAACCTCCCACTATGAACACTTTCCACCGTACGGCTATGGCCGCCTTATTGCTGTGCACGGCATTGTCGTCCACCCTAAACGGTCAGCTTAAACAACATCCTCGCGAAGCGCGGGCTCTTGTCCCGATAGCCGAGGCCGCTTTAACACCGCCTGGCAGCATCGACCGAGTAACGCCTGCTTCACTGCAAGCGAACTGTGCCGACAATTTGCCCCCGACCGTGGAACTTATTCCCGATGAAGGTTTTCCAAGCAGCTTCTTTCGTGTCGATGCTTACGCCAGTGACCCGGACGGAGTGGTTGAAGCCTATTTCTACGACCCTCCGGCCTTCGGTGCGGAAGCGGAGCTGGGAGGGCCGGCCGAATTGCCGCTCAACGAGCCGGGAGAAATTCTCGTTCGGGTGCGAGTCTTGGACGATTGCGGGGCAGAGGGAGCGGACAGTGCCATCTTCCGCATTATTCCACCCGTTCCATCTTCCAATCGCTCCGTATTCCGCCTGGAAGGGGAATGCGCCGCACGGGGCGATTACTGGAAATCCGTATCAGACTATACTGCTTTCAGAGAGGCGTATGCCCAGGGCGGTTCGGCTAGCTCTCGCGAAAACTCACCAGCGGACTTACCGGAAAACCGGCTGAGTTTTCAAATACCCAACGTCTCCGCGGACGATGCTGGAAATTACTACTTGTTTGGATCGTTTCCGGGTCCCCGATCCGATGACCAGTGTATCTGGGTGCGGATCAACGGTAGCCAATGGAACAAGTGGGATATTATAAATCCTGAGAAATCGAACTATCCAAATTCCTTTACCCTAGAAGAGGGAGCAAATGAAGTGGAATTTGCCTATTGCAGCCCAAACCTGGGGGTAGACCGCCTGGTGCTTAGTCCGGACACCCGGATCGACCTGGCCGCGGATTCCGACCCCTACAGCCCGGGGCAAATGCTGGTGGACTTAAACTGTCCGGACCCGAATGCCCTCCCCGATTACTGGATAGAGGGAGAATGTGCTATGCTACCCGACACCTGGGCCATCCAATCCAATTCAAGTGCATCGAATTTGACCTACGCCTATATGCCGAAAGGATACTTCTACCAGAATCCACCGCCAGGATTCGCTCGTTTCACGCTGGAGGACGTTCAGGCCGGTACGTATTTCTTGCAGGCGCGTATTCGCTCTACCAACGGAAAGGATGACAGCTTTTACGTACGCATCAACGGCGGCGAGTGGTATTCCTGGGACCGGGGCATCAACCGCGGGGAGGGATTCGCGTGGAATTTGCTTCCCGGCGGTGGCGTATACCTACAGGATGGTCTGAATACCATAGATTTCGCCGGACGCGAATCGAATACGGAACTGGACAAGATATTCGTGAGCGGCAGCAATGAGCTCGTTGCCGGAATCGGATTGGTACCGGAGCGCTGTTCTTACGTCAGTACGCTCAATCCGCTATTTCTGGAAGCGGAGTGTGCCGATTATGGGGAAGCGTGGCAGCTGAGGGCGGATACGGCGGCCGCCTTTGGGGGCTATTTGACGACGCCAAAAGGTGACAGAATGGATTCTCCCCCGACGGAAGAGTGGCTAGACCAGATCGAATTCGAATTCGACGTGCCATCATACAATAGGTATACCCCCATATATCTATACGCCCGGACCAAAGCGCCAACGGTAGATGCCAACTCCTTCTGGGTGCGGTTCAACGACGGAGAGTGGGTAGCCTGGACATCAATAGCAACCGGCCAGGACTGGCGGTGGAATCGATTCCCCATGGTGTATACCAGCGTGAAGACGGGAACAAACACCGTAACGTTTGCCGTACGCGAAAGCGGTACGCAACTGGACCAAATTTTCCTCAACGGTACGGACGAGTTAGTCGAATATTCGCCGTACCTCGGTCAAAATTGTAACCGGGCCTCTTCCGGGGCAGTGGCCACCGAAGCGGAATGCATAGGTGGGATAAACAGTACGAATTGGGTTCCCCAAGTAAGTGACCTTGCCTCCGGAGAGAGCTACATCACCTATTCAGGTGGTCCCCACTTTGGCAGGCCCCTAAAGGAGGGGGAACCGGAAACCCTGTACTTTACCCCCTCTTTAAGGAGGAATACCGGTACGTATCGCATGTACTTACGCATCAACGCACCAAGTGAAGAGAAAAATTCGCTCTGGATCCGGGCGAGTATCGCCGGCGGATGGAAAGTCTTCGAACAAGAAGCCGATGGTACGCCGCTGCTCACGGACGGTTTCGAGTGGCGGGAACTTATCCTGGACGGGGAAAGCGTACCCGCATTCGGCGGCAGTTCTTTCCGACTGGAAATAGTGAACCGGGAGCCAGGCATCCAGATTGACAAGATCGCTGCGGTAAATAGTGGATCGATAACGGCATTCGGCCCTTTCGCGGAACCCTGTTCCCCTATTCTCAACCGTGATCTTCGACCCATCGAGCTTACACCGGCACCGGCGGCAATGGTGTACAGCGAGATTTATCCTAACCCGGTAGTCGGCCGGCTTTCCTACACCCTGCAAAGTGCTTACCGGGGTAATACCATCGTCAGAATTTACGATTCCACCGGCAAAAACATGCTGACTTCCCGATTGGATAAACAGTCAGCTACGCTCGTATCGGAGCTGGATGTCGCGTTGTTTCCTGCCGGAATATATCGCATCCAATTCGTCGAGGGCAGCCGGCAGTCGGTTCGCACCTTTATTAAGCTGTAGCAAGCCCGCAACCATGAAATATAGGTGAATTTACACGCTATGCTTTCGCATCTTTTCCGTATCTTTGCGCTCCCTTAGCCATACCCGGCCGGGGGCGGAGAACGGTCACTCCGAAAGCTGGCCTAGTTTTTAAACCTTTTAAACCTATCACGTCATGCAAGTAGACGATGATAAGGACCCGCAAGACGGGACCACAGAAGAGACCTCCACCGATTCCATTACGCCGGAGGCCCAACAATCCATCGAAGATCAAGCGACTCCCACCGAGGAGGAAGTAACGCCCGACATCACGGCGGAGCAATCCAAGATTAAGCCCGGTCGTAAAGCTACCGATGACGACGTAGCCGAAGCTAACGACGACGCGGAGGAAAGCCTGGAAGAGGACGACGATGACGACGACGAAACCGACAGCAAGGGCGCCAAGGTGATCCGCAAGGAGAGCACCCGCGTGTCCGTAGCCCTCACCGAAGAGGTGAAGGAGGAAGCCGTTGAGATCGACGAAGCCGATCAGAGTGGTGCCACCGGTGCCGCCCACGATGCTTTCGCCTGGGACGCTATCGCCAAGATCGACAACCGCTATTCCGATTCCGAGCGCGAAGCCATGGAGAAGGAGTACGAAGCCTCGATGACCAACATCCAGGAAGCCGAGATCATGTCGGCCAAGGTGTCGGCCATTATCGACGGTGACGTTATCCTCGACCTTAACTACAAGAGCGACGGTCTGCTGCCCCTGAGCGAATTCCGCGATCAGGACGTAGAAGTCGGCTCCACCGTAGAAGTCTACGTCGAGCAGCAGGAAGACGAAAAGGGTCAGCTCGTACTCAGCCGCCGCAAGGCCAAGCTGTTGCGTGCCTGGGACCGCATCCGCGATTCCTACACCAACGGTACCGTCATCAACGGTAAGGTGATCAGCAAAACCAAGGGTGGCCTCATCGCCGACTGCGGTGGCCTGGAAACCTTCCTTCCCGGTTCGCAGATCGACATCAAGCCAATCGTCGACTACGATGCCTACGTCGGTAAGACCATGGAGTTCAAGGTTGTCAAGATCAACGAGACGATCAAGAACGCCGTCGTTTCCCACAAAGCCCTCATCGAGAGCGATCTGGCCGAGCAGCGCGAAGCCATCATCGCTAGCCTTGAGCGCGGTCAGGTACTGGAAGGTATCGTCAAGAACATCACCGACTTCGGGGCCTTCCTCGATCTGGGTGGCGTCGACGGACTTCTTTACATCACCGACATCAGCTGGGGACGCATCAACCACCCGAGCGACGTTCTGGAACTTAACCAGAAAGTCAACGTGGCGGTACTCGACTTTGACGAGAACAAGAAGCGGATCAGCCTCGGCCTCAAGCAACTCCAGCCCCACCCCTGGGAGGTTCTGGACGACAACGTCACCGAAGGCAGCACCGTCGAAGGCCGCGTAGTCAACATCGAAGACTACGGTGCTTTCCTCGAGATCATGCCAGGCGTAGAAGGTCTGGTACACGTTAGCGAAGTAAGCTGGAGCAACCAGCCCATCAACGCCCGCGAATACTTCACCGTGGGTGAAACCCGCAACGCCAAGGTGGTTACCATCGACCGCGACGATCGCAAGATGTCGCTCTCGATCAAGCAACTGCAGCAGGATCCCTGGGATAACATCTACCAGAACTTCGGCGTCGGTTCGAAGCACACCGGTAAGGTCAAGAACCTTACCCCCTACGGTGTATTCGTCGAGCTTAACGACGGCATCGGTGGTATGATCCACATCAGCGACCTCAGCTGGACCAAGCGCTTCGGCCACCCAAGCGAATTCACCAAAGTAGGCGACGACATCGACGTCACCGTACTGGAAGTGGACGACCACAACCGCAAGATGTCCCTCGGACACAAGCAGCTCGAAGAAAACCCCTGGGACAGCTTCGAGTCGGTATTCCCCGAAGGCAGCTACCACGAGGCGACCGTTCTCCGCAAGGACGACCGCGGTGCGATCGTACAGATGCCCTACGGCCTGGAAGCCTACGCTCCAATCAAGCTCATGCGGAAGGAAGATGGCAGCATCGCCGAGGTTGATGAGACCCTGACGGTGAAAGTCATCGAGTTCGACCGCGATCAGAAGAAGCTCATGGTCAGCCACAGCCGCTACGTCAACGACATCCGTCGCGAAGCAAAGGACACCGTTGTCCGCGAGCGCCGCGAGGAGCAGCAGTACACCCGTAAGGCCGTCAAACAGACGAACGCCAGCAATGAGCGTTCCACCCTGGGTGACCTCAGCGCCTTCGAGCAACTGCGCGAACAGCTTAACAACGACGAGGACGAGGATTAGTAATTCGAGTCCTTCCCGTTCACCTTTTAAAGGCCACTCCGTTCCCAGAACGGGGTGGCCTTTTATCATGTAGCCATGCAGGAAACCAAAGAATTTTACGGGCACGGCAAATTGCTCCTAACTGGCGAGTACTTCGTTCTCGACGGAGCAACCGCCCTGGCGGCTCCGACCCGGCAGGGACAACGCTTTCGGGTACGCCCCATGCTCCAGGATAGCCGCTACGATCTGATATGGCGGATGCACGTACCCGGGCAATCCCAAGCCAGCACCTTTTCCTTCACCAGCGAAGACTGGAGTCATACCCACCTCTCCGACGATCCGATCCGCTCCCGGCTGCAACAACTCTTTTACGCCGCCGAACAGCTCCGCCCCCGTTGTACCGTACAATTGTTGGGGCAGGAGGTGGATACGGAGCTCGAATTCCCCACGGATTGGGGCCTGGGAAGTAGTTCCACGCTTGTGTGGTTCCTGGCCCGATTCCTGGAAATTAACGCCTACGATCTACTCAGGCTTTCCTTCAACGGCAGTGGCTACGACGTAGCCTGTGCCGGTGTCGACGGGCCGATTATGTACCAGCGTCGCGATAGCGACCCCATCATCAAGCCCGTCCATTTTCGCCCCGACTGGGCCGCTAGCAGTTGCTTCGTCCACCGCAATAAAAAACAGAACAGCCGGGAAGGAATCGCGAAGTACCGGGAAGCAGCCGCCGCCGCGGGAGCCAAAGATCGAATCTCCGGGATTAGCAAAGCTCTTCTGGACAAGACATCTGACCTGCGCGCCGCCGCAAGCTTATTGGAAGAACACGAGCAGTTGATCGGAGAAACACTGGGCCTGAGCCCGGTAAAGGATTTGTTGTTTGCCGATTTTGACGGGACGGTAAAAAGCCTCGGGGCCTGGGGCGGTGACTTCGTATGGGTGCTTAGTGAACGGCCGGCTACCTGGGTGCGCGATTATTTCAACGAGCGGGGGTACCCAACGGTTATAGCCTACAACGATATGCTATTATGAGTAAATGGAAGGAAGCCGTCATCAACCGCATCGAGCAACGGACCCCGACGGTTCGCAGTTTCTGGGTGGCCCTACCCGATCGGGAAAAACTGGAATTTCGCCCCGGCCAATTTTTGACCCTCGACCTACCGATCAGCGAGCGGCGGCGGGAGCGTTGGCGGAGTTATTCGATTGCTTCCGCACCCGGTGAATCCAACGAAGCCGAATTATGCATCGTCAACCTTCCAGGCGGAAAAGGGACGACTTACCTCTTCGAAGAAGCCGAGCCGGGTACACGCGTACTGACCAAAGAACCCGGCGGCGTTTTTACCCTCCCCGATCGGCCGTTGGACTACGACGTGGTCATGATCTGTACCGGCACCGGCGTAGCCCCCTTCCGTTCGATGTTGCTGCAGCGACTCCCGCACGAAACGCGCCATTTTCACCTGATCTACGGATCCCGCACACCCGATGACCTGCTCTACCGGGACGACTTCGAGCGCCTCGCGGAGGAATTCCCGCATTTCACCTACAGCGTGGCGCTCAGTCGCCAGCTCCCCGATGAGGACACCACCTTCGACATCAGCAAAGGCTACGTTCACCCGATATACGAGCGCAGCTACCGTGAAGTACGCGACGACATTCGCTTCTACCTATGCGGATGGAGCCAGATGGTCGATGAGGCACGGGAACGCCTGCTCAAAATGGGTTACTCGGAAGAGCAGGTAATTTTGGAGCTCTACGGATAGCCGATTATCTTTGCGCCGCTTCGGGCCCATAGCTCAGTGGTTAGAGCAGCGGACTCATAATCCGTTGGTCGTAGGTTCAAATCCTACTGGGCCCACGATTAGTACGGTAGTTGCTGGTTTCGCCAGCTTTGTAGTACGGTAGTCGCCGGCTTCGCCTGCGGAGTAGTACCGGCCGACTACCGCACTACGTCCCTACCGTCATAATACCTATCGTAATAAAGTCGAACTTGCTTTCTGGAATTCAGGTTAAGAGGATACACGCAAAACCCTCGACCATGCGATTCAACCACAAGCCTACCCGTTATCGTTTTTTTGACTCCAAAACGCAGAGCCCGGTACTCGCGGACGATAAGGATAAGAAGCCCAAGGCCACGCCTAAGAAGGACGTCTCGAAAGATGACGACGATCTGAAGCACGTGGATCAGAGCAAAGGCGGTTACGGTCACGGATCCGGCTACGATAAAGAGAACTAGCCTTTTCTGCGCTGCTCGTCAATGGCGCGAACGAGGGCTTTCACCTCCGTGCTGAAGTCTTTATCCAGAATCCACTTTAAATAACTCGGCTCCCGATCGAAAACTTCAGCCACCGGGCGACCGGCGTGTTTGCCGAAGTTAAAGACCGGCTGCCCGTCCGGGCCCTTCTTCAGGCGACGGGTGGCATCTAGGAAGCGGTCGTCCCGGCAGAACTCCGCGACGGCATCCATATCCGTGAAGGGCTTGGTTACCGTACCATCCTCTTTGGTGAAACTTGCGTCGGCGTAATACTTTAGTTGCCCCTTAAACACATCTACCGTTGCGCGCACATCGGCCAGCGCGTCATGGGCATTCGTCATCTCCTTGCCCGCGTAAAACTTCAGCGCGGCGCTGAGGGTCCGGGGTTCCATTTGGTAAAAGATCTGCTGGGCATCGATCAGTCTCCGACTGGCCGTGTCGAGGTAGAGGCCCGCGCGGAAAAACTCTTCCTGCAGCAAGGGTACATCGTAGCGGTTGGAGTTGTAGCCGGCGAGATCGGCATCCCCGATGAAAGCGAAAAGCTTCTCAGCCACGTCGGTAAATTTGGGTTCCCCCCGTAGCATCTCGTTGGTGAGTCCGTGGATCGCCGCCGCTTCGGCGCTGACCGGAACGGTGGGGTTTATCTTCATCTCGAGTTCTTCCGGCTCCGTGCCGTCGGCGTGAAGCCTGATCATGGCGATCTGGACGATCCGGTCCGTGATGACGTTGAGCCCCGTGGCTTCCAAATCGAAGAACACGAGGTTATTGGTTAGGGGTAGCATAGTAGGTACGTTCGCCCGGCCTGGTCGGTCCGGGCATCAATATTAGGAAAGGGTCACCACCTCGGCCTCCGGTGATTTCCGGCGGGTAAAGCCCAGCACCAGTTCGAGCTCGCGGGCCACCTCCAGGCCGGCCTGAAGTTGGTCCTCCGTCAGGGAGGAAGCGTAAGCGTCGGACCATTCATCCAGGAAGATGGTCTGTGCACGGTAGTAGTTAGGGGTCAGTTGCAGCCTGTGCAGCGAAGTAACGACCTCCAGCGTCCACGACCACGAATCCGGATCGGTGAAGGCGCGGGTGACAAGACCGTGAACGTACTGCTCGGCCGCATTGTGCAGGCGGGCGGTATCCTTCCAGTCATGGTTCCAATGAATAAATTCGGTAACGATGCGATGCAGCCGCGGGGAGTCTGGCGTAAGCGGTCCGGTAAGCAGATCCAGCAGCCGGCGGTGCATGGTGAAGTTGATGGCCGCCAGGTAGCTATCCGGCAGGGGCAGGTCATTCACCCGCATGGTGCTCATCAACTGGTAGTTGGTGTAGTACACGTCGGAAAAACTCTTGGACGCGATCTGCAACGTGCGATCGGTCATTTCCAAGAGGATTTTCCGCTTCTCGTCCCGGAAGAGGTGCCAGAGGGAGAAGCTTTCCCCGGAAAAGTTAGCTTTCATCAGGTTAATGACCTCCGACACGTGGCCGACGCGAAATTGCTGTTCCAGGTCGGAGACCAGGGCGTGGTAGTCCGCCTTCTTCATATCCTGGCAAATCTCACCGATCAGGGTTTGCTGCCCCAGGTAGAGGACGGCAAAACTGAACTTAGAGTAACTATTGGTGATGCTTGACTGGATCGTCATCCGTCCGAGACTGAGTCGGAAAACACCGGCCCGAAGCTGTTTGAGGTCGTGAATCTGGCTGCGGTAGTTGAATAGCCGAAGTTCCGCCGGGCGCTCTTCGAATACACTGGCCGCGGCGAAGTGCATGCCGACCCGGAGCAAGCCGACCCGGGCGGGTACAACCGACTCGCGGTAAGGGATCGCCGCATTGGGAAATACGTTGCTCTCGATCTCCTCGAGTCGTTTGACGAAATCGGGGTGGTGGTTCTGGCCGGTCAGGACCTCACAAAGGTGGAGGGCACGGTTGGCGTACTGGAGCACCTGCAGGGTTTCGATGCCGCTAACCTCGTTGAAGAACCAGGCGCAGCTGGTATACATCAGCATAGCGTGACGCTGCATCTCCAGCAACCGCAACATCCGGATCTTGGCTTCCGGGGTGATCGTTCTCACGATTGACCACTGACTGAGGAAGGCCTCGGCCCGGCCAGGCGCCCGGTCGAGTACCAAGTGGATATAGTCGTTGCGCGTTGCCCAGCAATCAGTGAAGAGCTTACCCGCTTCGCGCTCGAAAACCCCGATCAGGCGATCGCGTATATCGTCCAGGGCGGCGCGGAGAGGGGCGCGCCATCGCTGGTGCCAGCCGGGACCGCCACCGGTTTCGCAGCCACAATCACTCCGCCAACGTTCGACGCCGTGTACGCACGACCAAGAACTGTTTTCGTGAATCCGGGCTTCCCAGACCGGCGGGTGGATCTCCAGAAACTCACCGTAATTCGTCAGCCGGAAATCGGGGTTGGCATCAACCGCGTCGAGGCAGGCTGCCATGGCCATTTCGCCCTTTGCATGGTGATGCCCGTAGCTTTCGCCGTCGGTAGCGATATGCGCCAGTTGGACCTCATCGTTACTGTCGAGACTGTTCATGAGCTTGTCCGCCAGGAATTTCCCGTCGTTAAGTAATCCTTCGAAAGCGACGGCCTTGGCTACATTTCCGTCGTAGAAGAACAGGGCAATGCTTCGGCCACTGGGCAAATTACAAGTATAGCCGCGACGTGGATCGACGCCGCCATGCACCTCCGTCCAATTGTCATTCTCGGAGGCCCGTACCGATTTACACTGACGGGGAGCGAGAATCGTGTATTTGATACCACTGTCTACCAGCGCTTCCAGTACATCGGTGCTCGCCGCGGTCTCGGCCAGCCACATCCCCTCCGGGTCACGACCGAAGCGGTGCCGGAAGTCCGCGATGCCCCATTTGATCTGCGTTTGCTGATCTCGGGCGTTAGCCAGCGGCATGATGATGTGATTATAGCTCTGGGCTACCGCGGAACCGTGGCCGCTAAACATCTTCTGGCTGGCGGCATCGGCGTCCAGCACCCTGCGGTAAGTAGCCGGGTCGTGTTCTTCCAGCCAGGACAGCAAGGTGGGCCCCATATTCCAGCTGATCCGCGCGTAATTATTCGATATCTCCTGGATCTGCTGCTGATCATTCAAGACACGTGCCGTAGCATTCGGAGCGTAACACTCTTCGTTGATGCGCTCGTTCCAGTCGTGGAAGGGGGCGGCGCTATCCTGGATCTCGATGGTTTCCAGCCACGCATTCTCCCGGGGAGGTTGGTAGAAGTGACCATGGATACAGATGTATTTGGATGTTCGGGATGCCATGGGACAAAGGTAAGGCGCGGACTTCCTATATCGTGCACTTCGTTACCGGGCGGCCGATGCTTAAGCAATGGATTTCGGGACGAACCTGGGTAGTCGCTTTCGGGTTGAAAAAGTATCTAAAAAATACACCGGACCGAACAGGCAAATATCATGAAACGCGATTACGTAAGGATGGGATTTTGGTTAACGCTAACCTACCTGCTCCTCTACTTCATCTTTACGGTTTAGACATTACTACCAGGGTGCACGCAATTGCGCCCCGATATATCCTCGCCGACCGGCAACTTTTGTCGCCGCCTGCGAAAGCATCTCTAAAGCTACCCGATAGAGGGTTTTTCTGCTGTGCAGATACGCGAACACCCATGGCCCTCCCGGCACTCAACTCTGAGGCCCCTGCTACGTTCTCCCAGCACAACCTATCCGGTACGGACATAAGAGGTACCGGATATTCCATTTAATTAATTTAATACCATACTATGTTTACGTTACCCGATCTACCCTACGCCAAAGACGCACTGGAGCCACACATCGATGCCCGCACGATGGAAATCCACCACGACAAACACCACGCCGGGTATACCAGCAAATTAAACGCCGCGCTGGATGGCAGCGATATGGCCAGTAAGGACATCGAAGACATTCTCGCTAATGTGAGTTCCGCCGGATCCGGTGTTCGCAATAACGGAGGTGGTTACTACAATCACAGTCTGTTCTGGACCATCCTCAGCCCCAATGGTGGAGGAAAGCCGACGGGCGAACTGAGCGACGCGATCAATAAGGCCTTCGGAAGCTATGACGCCTTTAAAGAGAAGTTCTCCAGCGCCGCCGGTGGACAATTTGGCTCCGGATGGGCCTGGCTTATTGTAAAGAGCAACGGCGAACTAGCCGTTACGTCTACACCCAATCAGGACAATCCGCTGATGGACGTGGTGGACGAGAAAGGCACCCCGATCCTGGGTATTGACGTGTGGGAGCACGCTTACTACCTCAATTACCAGAACCGCCGGGCCGACTATGTCGACGCCTTCTTCAACGTGGTCAACTGGGACGAGGTCAATCGTCGCTACCAAGCCGCGAAGTAATAAGCCGGTAGAAATCACCGACAAAAGAAAACCGCCATTCCTTTCGGAATGGCGGTTTTTCTATTCGTGGTCAGTCCTGACTATGCCATGGCGGCACGGGCGTTCTCGCGGTAGCTTTCCATCTTTTCGCTATCGGCATTGCGGTAACGGGGACCGCATTTTTCAAGCACCTCCTTCATCTTATTATCGGAGAGCTTAGCGAACTGATTGATGGTGGTTACACCGGCTTCTTCGAAGCGCTTGGCCATCGTGGCTCCTACCCCGTTGATTTGGGTCAATACACTCGGCGCTGGCTTCGTGGAGGGACGGCCACGACGACGGGTCGTCTTGGGCTTATCCGTTCCCGTCTGTTTGGTGCTGGTCTTTCTGCGACTAGTCTTCTTGGCCGTAGTCGTGCTTTTGCGCGGACGACCGCGACGAGGCTTCGGGCTGCTGGTTTTTTCGGCGGCGGCTTCGCTGACGGTATCCGGTGCGTCGGATACGGCTTCGGCGATCTCTGCTTGGGTGGTTTCCGTTGCGCTGGCCTCGGTTTTCGTGGATTTACGGGGACGGCCGCGGCGGGCACCGGTGCTCTTCGGAGCCTTTGCCGAGCGCTTGGCGCGCGGCGTATTGCCGGCGGCGGAGGCCTGGGCGTTTGCCGTTTCCGCTTCTTCGCGGGCAAGTTTTAGTTCCTGTTCCAGGCTGGCTACTTGCTGCTTGAGGCTCTTGACCTTGGCTTTAGTCTTCTTCAGCTTCTTCTTATGTTTTTTGGCCTTGCTGGCATCAGCCAAAAATGCTTCCTGGGCGGCATCAAAGCGCTCTATCACGCCCTTCAGCTCCTTCTTTATACTTGCCATATTAAAACGATTTGAGTGGTTGGTTTGACTTTGTGGCAATACGATGCGATGAACTAGTCAACCCGCTGCCTATCAGGCAGAAATTAAGGATGATGGTTTAAGGATATAAGCGCGCCGACATTAATCCGCTCGATTACATCTGACTATGAGATACAAATAATGTTGACCAATGTTTGTTCTCGGGAGGCAAATATATAATGAATTTATGTGCCTTTCGAATTTTAACACATAGTCGGATATACCAACCATACTTATAATTTGACGAAATGCCCGAAATTTCGGTTTATCCCCTCGTTTTTGCCACGAATAAAGGTCAATTTAACATATAAAAGACCGTCACTGTATATGGGAAGCTTTCTGAAATACTTGTGATGATCTCACATCGGTCCCAGCCTAATCCATCAAATCCGCGGCATGGACGGACTTATATAACATCTGGCAAGCTAAAAGGACTTTATTCGCACGCCCCGTATACAAAGCTCCAGCTGCATTTAGTCAACATCATGCCCCCAAGCGAAACTGCCAAAACCCTAAGAGCTTGTTTGGACTTTGGCCTTCTGGGGGGAAATGAGTCATTTTGCCACTGATCGAGGCACCGAAAGTGGATCGTAGCAGTGCTACGAAGCCACTTTCGGTAACGCAGAGCAGGGGACAAGGGCCATTTGTAGGCCGATTGTTAAAGTCCAAACAAGCTCAAAGCATTTACCCGGCCGTAAAGCGACCATTAGGTAAAAAGCCGGCTAATTAACGATGGGCACCCGATACTAGTGATTACGGCGATCCTCACCCCAGTTTAGCTTACCCCGCAAGGTATCCATGAAGGTTATATCCGGAAGCTTGACTAGATTGATACCGAAATCATTTTTCCGCACGGCCAGTTCGTGTACGGCCGTGACCGTCTCGAAGCGGCTATCCAGCGTAGAAAGAAAATTATCGGCACGTCCCTCAATCTGGAAAGAGACCACGGCATCGTCACTGATTACGATGGGGCGAACGTTGAGATTATGGGGGGCAACCGGCGTTACTACGAAATTTCCACTGCCGGGAAATATGATCGGACCACCACAGCTCAGGCTGTAGCCAGTGCTTCCGGTTGGCGTGGATACGATGATTCCGTCCGCCCAGTAACTGTTGAGGTAAGCTCCGTTGATATACGTGTGGATGGTAATCATGGAACTCGTGTCCCGCTTCAGTAAGGTAAAGTCGTTTAGCGCGTACGGCGTATCTCCGAATACCGGAAGATTACTCTCGAGATAAAGCATATCCCGTTTTTCCGTTTCAAAGCGCCCTCTGCTTAGCATCCGCAGGGCGTCCCCCATTTTTGATTTCTCCACCCGGGCCAGAAAGCCCAACCGACCGAGATTTATACCGAGTACCGGAATCTGGGTATCCTTAATCATGAGTATGGCGCTCAGGATGGTGCCATCTCCGCCAAGCGTAATCAGCAGATCGAACTTCTTAATTCGGAAATCCAAATGACTTTCGAATACGCCAACGTCCTTTTTAAATCGGATATGCGGACGAATCTGTTCCAGGTAGGGACCATAGACATAGGTCGAAAAATTCTCGTCCGCTAACAGGTCGAAAAACTCCTGTACGTGCTCGCGATCCGTTTCCTTGAATACCTGACTGTAGATAACTACTTGCATTTTCCGTATTGCATTTGTATGGAAGACTGCCCGGAACGCGTAAAATGGGCAACCGCATCGTGAAGTACACGTATATCGACCGACGCGCACCTTTCGCTCGGTACTTGTCCGGATTCTCCGCTCGCATCAACAAATGCTATATGGCTACCCTGACGCGGAAAACCCAGGTAAGTTATGCAAGGTTACAAAATATTACCCGACCCGCTGCCGGTCCGGTCCGGCAAATCGTTTAGCGCTCCGGCAATTATCCGGGCCGCTTCATCCCAACCGTAACGCGATCTTTCCGCACGACCGGCGGCCACTAGCCGCGCTCGTAAGGTTGCACTGGCCGCGACCTCCACTAATCCTTTCGCGATGGCGGATATGCTCTCCGGATCGACGTAGTAGGCAGCCCGGCCGGCCACTTCGGGTAGACTGGTTCGGTTGCTGGTGATAATCGGTACTTCGACGTGCATCGCCTCCAGCAAGGGTACGCCGAAGCCTTCACTCAGGCTTGGGTACACTAAAGCCAGGGAACTACCTAATAGATCTGCGATTTCCCGGTCGGGGCGATAGCCTAAAAAGACGATGTCCTCCCGAAAGCGGCACTGCTCATAGGCTACGCGCACGCTATCCGTTTGCCAGGCAAGCCGTCCGCCGAGCAAAAGGGGATAGGGATCTGCCGACTGCTCCCGGAAAGAAGTATAGGCGGAAATAAGTCGTTCGATATTTTTCCGTGGGTGAACCGCTCCCAGATAGAAAAAATACGGCCGTCCACCGGTAAATTCATCCCGGACGGCCTGGATCCGCTCAGCGGAAAGCGGTTGAAATATCTCCCGTACGCCATTTCCGGACACTTCCACCTTATCGGGGGGTATATGGTAAGCCTGACCGATATCCTCCTTGACGAAATTAGAGACGGTAATCACTTTTTTCGCCGTATCCAGAAATCGCGGTACGTTTTTACGGTAATACCGCTCGGCACGTTTAGGCACCGCTTCGGGGTAGTGTAAGTGCGCAATATCGTGGACGACCATTACCTGAGGGCAATCGGTCCGCAGGGAACAGTATCCGTCCAAATGCAGCAAAACATCGGCCTGCCATTTTTCTACGACCTGCGGCAGCGCGTAGTCAAACCATATTTTCCAGAGTATGGGATCGCGCGCCGGCGGAAATATCCGCACTCCCCGCACCCTGTCATGGGAAACGTATTTCGCCGGGTAAGACCGATCGAAACAGAACAGGAATTGGGCCTCCGGCAGTAAATCAGGTAATCGCCGACAGATCTCCTGCGTGAAGTAACCGATGCCTTCTAACTGATCCGTGTACAAGAATCGCGTATTGACGGCAATTTTCATGGAATGCGTTCCGGAAGGTTAAATACAGTGCGCGAAGGTAGCTCACGTCCGGCACGGCAACTAACGTGTTCCCCCGCCCTGGCCAAAATTACCCGCGCGGGCGAAAGCGATATTATCGGAATCGATGCCTTGCTCGCGCAGGGCGTCTTCGATATCGGTGACGGGAGTCAGGTTACCCTGCCCATCGATACTAAAGGGCGTATACCCTTCCTGTCGAAACATCGCCTCCGCCTGCCGGTGTGCCGTATTGCCCCGTTGGCGGTTGACGTATTCCATCACGAACACCGCTTGCGGATGGGCAAGTATACGCGAACTACCCCGAATGACTGCCGCTTCGCCGCCTTCGACGTCGATCTTCACGAGCACGCGCTTTTCGCCGTCCAGTTCAAGCAAGTCGTCCAGGGGGTGACACGGAACCTCGGTTTCGGTTGGCGGATTACGGGAAAACCACGACGCCCCGGCGTGCTCCGCCACCGTAGTCGAATTATACTCGGCGAATAAATTCGGGAACGTATAGAAAGTGATCGTCCCTTGCCGGTCACTTACCGCGGCGTGCTGGCAGCACGTCTGATCGAAAGTAGCGACGTTGCGCTGCAAGACTCCGAAGGTCTCAGGAGAAGCTTCAAATGCCGCTACACGCCCCCGGGAACCCACCAACACCGATGCCAGTTGCGTGAAGTAGCCGTAATGCGCCCCGACGTCAACGAAGCAGTCGCCCGTCCGCAGGTGTCGCAGCAAGAAGGCCGCCAACCGTATCTCGGAATCGTGCGTCTTACCCCCGGTAATGTATATATCCGTTCCGCTGGGCAGCAGTAGTTCGAGGCGGGTACCGAAGAAGGTGCGGGCCCGACAACGCAGGGCACGGCGAAACAAGGGGTAAACCAGCCGCAGGTACGCCTGCGAGCCAACATAGGGCAGCGGTCGGAAACGTAATCGATCGGTGCGCGATCCACCGGCCCGGCGGCGGAGCGCATCTAGACTTTCCCACAATTGCTCTTCCTGCATCGGGCTAGAAACTCATATTGAAGTTGAGGTATACCCCGTCTTCACCGAGGTGATTCCGGTTATACTGTACCCCACCCACCATATCGTAGTAAAGGATGAAGTCAAGGCCCGCCCCGAATCCCGTCAGGAGGGAATTATTCAGGCGGTTGGAATCATCGACGAAGGGCGCATTCGCGAAACCCTGGTTAAACTGGATGGAGGCAGCCAGGCGAATCGGCACGTACCGGAATGCGTCGATGAAGACGAGCTTCCCCAGGTCCAATTTGGTCTTGAATAATTCCCGGCGTAGGCCCACTTTCCAGATCATCATGTCCAGTCCGTCGACCACGTAAAACTGGTAGCCGATGATCCCGTTGCTGCCAAAGCCGATGGCCCGGTTTTCGAGAAATGGCTGCCGGGTGCGAATGAGGCTATACTTTCCCGCGATGGCGTAGTTGAACGAATAGTGCTTCCAGAATGGAATAAACTTCTGGTAGTCGGCGTGCACTTCCAAACCATCCCGCTCCCCGTAGATCCCTAAGCCGTCCTTGCTCATACCTACCCGTAGCAGCGTGCCGTTCCACGGATAGTTCCGCACGTCGCGACGGTCGTTGCTCAGGTCGTAAGATATCCGGAAGTAGCGCTGCCTGCCGCGTCCGTTCCCGTAGAATTCCGGATTGAGGTAATTAGATATCGTATCGGAAATGGTCGACTGTTGCCAGCCAAAGCTCACATTGTGGCTTAAGTAGATGCGCCGGCGGTAACTCACGGATATTTGGGCCGACGAGCGACGATACACCCAGTTGTCCGGATCGGAGTAGAATTCCTGGCGGTTGTTGCGCGTCAGGTAGTTCTGCTCCCGACGGCGCTGGTACCCGAAGCCGAAGTTGATGCCGATGGATCCCGCCTTATTCACGTAGGGAAAGCCATAGGAAGCTTCCATTGACCGGGTGTACCCCGTGGTGAAGCCAAGCCGGAGCCGGTCGCGCTGTCCGGTAAAATTGTAGTGGGTAAGCTTGCCGCCGATGTTGACCCGGTCCAGGGAGCGGTCCTGCTCGTTCCACCAAACGTTGAAGTTCCGGTCGGCAAGCTCAAACTCGGGTACGGGATAGAGATACCAGGTTTCGCGCATATTGACGATCACGACGGTGCGGCCGGCTTCGGCACCGGCCGTGTCGTAGCTCATCTCTATACTGGCGAAGAGCCCGGTATTCATGAGATTATTGTAGCTCCTGCTAACCTCTAGTGGGAGTTCGTCACGGGCGATCAGTTGGCCGCGGCCGAAAGTCATCTCCCGGAATATCACGCGGGGACGCGTTTTCTTGTGTCCGATCAGCAGTACTTCGTCGATGAGCACACTATCCGCGGGTCCCGCCCACGAGCAGAACGGGATCAACAACAACATAACAAGTACAACTAGCTGCATATGATTAGCTTAGGCAATAGCCGGAGCATGTAAGGATAAACAAAATTTATTCCCAAAATGCACTCTATGGCACAAGAACGGAAATCCCTCCAATGATTTGTGTCTCGTTAACTACGCTTGCTCAGAAATACCCCCAGCAGTACAAGTAAAATGGCCGGAATTTGCAGCAGTCCCACCGCCTCGCCGTCCAGCACCCCCCACAGCAGGGCCACCACGGGAATGAGATAGGACACCGTGCTAGCGAAAACCGGCCCCGTATCCTGCACCAACCGAAAGAAGACAAAACTCGCCGTCACCGTACTCCCGATCGCCAGGATCGACACATAACCCAGCGCCCGCCACCCCGCGGTACCGGCATCCGTAACGGTATCCACCACGCCCCCGAAACCGAGCGCGTAGACCAAGGCCGGCAAACCGACCAGGAAGAAACTGACGACGGTGATGGTCAGTGACGGAAGCCGCTGAAAGTATTGGCTGACCAGGTTACCGGAGGTCCCGTAGCACAGACAAGCACCCAGGACCAGGGCCGCGTAGCCGAGCTGGCTCGTTTCATCGTCCCCGCCCGGGGCGAAATACGCCAGGAGCACCGCGCCGAGTAGGCCCACCCCGATACCGAAGAGCTGACTTCGCACCGGCCGATTGCGGAATATCAACCAGGCCACCAGCAGGGTGCACAGCGGCGTCAGGCTACTCAGCATACCCGTCAGGCTACTGCTGAGCCGCGTTTGCGCGATCGGGAACAGAAACGACGGGATTGCCGTCCCCGTCAGGCCGACGGCGAATAAGGCGGGCAGCTGAACGGCACGAATGCGCCTAAGGTGGGTAATGGCGAAGGGAGCAAGTGCCAGGGCGGAAATGCCCAATCGCAGTACGGCAATCTGCCGCGCGGAAAACACCTCGAGCCCCCACTTGATAAGGACGTAGCTGCTCCCCCAGATCAGGCTAAGTCCCAATAGGATGATGAAGTCCCGAACCGAAGGCGTCCGTTGCATGCGGCCAAGGTAGCCCGGCACGACTTAGTGTAGGCCGAAAAACGACCTACTCCCCCGGGTAAGCCACACCGATCATCTCGCGCACCTCCGTAAGCGTCCGGTGCAGCAGGAGGCTGTCATCGAGCGACCATCGCGCTGATTCTTTCCGGCCGGCACGGACATCCTCCATGACGGCCATGGCCTCGAACTGGTAGCCGTTGCCTTCGAAGCTGTGGTAGTGGTTTTCGGGTGGTTGATCCGTTCCCTGGAGCACGCTGAATCCCTGGGCGTTATGGAATCGTCCGTGAATGTGCAGTTCGCCTTTCGTGCCCAGTAGCAGCGCATCGGTTTTCGTATCGCCGAGCAGGGTCGAATAGCAGTGGGCCAATTTCCCATCCGGATAGCGCAGGGTGACTTGCGTGTCCACATCCGCTCCTAAATCGGTCAGACGGGCGGTAGCGTGGATGGATTCCGGCGAACCGAACAGGTACTGCGCCAGCCAAATCGGGTAAATGCCGATGTCCAGTAGCGCGCCCCCTCCGAGTGCCGGATTGTATAGCCGGTCGCGTTCGAAGTCGTCCCGCGGTACACCCCGAAAGCCGAAGTCGGCCCGCAGGCTTTCCAGGGTGCCGAGGTCTCCGCCGTCCACCAGCGTCTTCATTTCTACAATGGATGGGATGAAACAGGACCACAACGCTTCCATGAGGTAGACATTACACCTGCGCGCCGCCGCCACCATATCCTGCACTTCCTGCAGATTCAGGCCCATGGGTTTTTCGCAGAGTACCGGTATGCCACGCTCCAGGCACATCAGCGTCAGTTCCTTGTGGCCGGTGTGCGGGGTGGCGATGTAGACCGCATCTACCCGCGGGCCGGAAAAGGTGTCTTCGTAACTGCCGGCCGCGTGATCCGCGCCGAATTCTTTCGCGAAGGCAGCTGCCCGCTCCGCCGAACGGGATCCCACCGCGACGAGCTGCGCATCGTCGATCCGCTGCAGGTCCTCCGCAAATTTTCGGGCGATGTTTCCGAGACCCAGAATTGCCCAGTTGAAGGTGGCCATACGTACTATTTTAGTGGCCGGCCAATGTAGGCATTATGGCGGCGGAGCGCAGGTAAAATACTTAGTTTAGAATCGAAGCTAAGCAACTTATCGTCCGCGGCCCTGTTATATTCCCGATTACCGAAAAATCTAGCTTTTATGTCAGCCGAAATCGACCTCGCTACCCAGAATCTAAAGCGCCGGGGCTTCCTGGACATCGACGTCGATCCGACGCTTGACCTGGCGGCGGAAATCAATCGCCTGAAGAAGGAGCGGAATGCCGTGATCCTGGCCCACTACTACCAGGAATCCGAGATCCAGGACATTGCCGACTACATCGGCGACAGCCTCGGACTCAGCCAGCAGGCCGCCAGCACCGACGCCGACATCATCGTCTTCGCCGGTGTTCACTTTATGGCCGAGACCGCCAAAATGCTTAGCCCCCAGAAGAAGGTGCTGCTCCCCGACCTCAAGGCCGGTTGTAGCCTGGCTGACTCCTGCCCCGCCCCGGTCTTCAAAAAATTCAAGGAGAAGTATCCCGACCACGTAGTCGTCAGCTACATCAACTGCACCGCGGAGCTGAAGACGCTCACCGACATCTGCTGCACCAGCACGAATGCCCGCCACATCATCGATTCCATCCCCCGGGATCAGCCCATCATCTTCGCGCCCGACGTGAACCTGGGTCGCTGGCTGGTCAAGGAAACGGGCCGGGATATGGTCCTGTGGAACGGCAGCTGCATGGTCCACGAGATCTTCAGCCACGAAAAGGTCACCAAACTGAAGATCGCCCATCCCAAAGCGGCTTTCATCGCCCACCCCGAATGCGAAGCGCACATCCTGGATATCGCCGACCACGTCGGATCTACCTCCAGTCTGCTGCGCTTCACCCGCGAAAGCGAGTACGATGAGTTTATCGTCGCCACCGAGCCGGGCATCATCCACCAGATGGAAAAGTCCAACCCGGGTAAGACCTTCTACCCCGCCCCGCCCAATAACACCTGCGCCTGTAATGAGTGCCCCCACATGAAGCGCAACACGATGGAGAAGCTCTACCTCTGCATGCAATACGAGCAGCCGGAGATCAAGCTACCGGAGTGGGTGATCGAGAAGGGGGTGAAGAGCATTGACCGGATGCTGGAGATTTCTGCTGCTGCTGGTTTGTGAGCTTTGCTTTGACTGCCTTCGGCAGCTTAAAGGAAACACAGATTAAAACAGATTTTGGGCACGGATTCCCATGGATTCCTCTGCATGGGAGTGCTCGCCTGCGGCTCGTGGGGTTTATCACGGAGGAATTTCAGAATGAAGTAGGCAATGGCCTTGCTGCGCAAGAGCGAGGTTCACCGCAGAGGCTCGGAGGTACGCGAAGTTTCGCGGAGAGGGTGCGTAGCGTATTCGATAATCCGTGTAATCCGATACCCCGCCGGATACCACCTAGTAGCGGCGCAGCCAATCTGTGGCAATCCGTGCCCAAATCCGTGAAAATCTGTGTTTAAAAAAACCACGAGCCGAAGGCGAGCAAACCCCTCACTCAGTTCCCACCAGACCCCGAACCAACCGAACCGTAACCGCCAACCCTGGCAGCAACGCCGCCAAGGCATAGAACACCCCCAAAACGGTAAAGAGACCGCCACCCGCAACC
The DNA here is from genome assembly GCF_003390935.1 of Lewinella sp. IMCC34191. Classification (GTDB taxonomy): domain Bacteria; phylum Bacteroidota; class Bacteroidia; order Chitinophagales; family Saprospiraceae; genus Neolewinella. The sequence goes on from NZ_QNQZ01000004.1 coordinate 109,214, forward strand.
TGCTCGAGGAGCTGAAGCAGTAAACCGATAGCCAGATTGGGCAAAAAGAAGGTCAGGTATCCGAAGAAAGTAGACCGCCCGCCGAACTCACTGTACCGCTTCCAAGCGTCGAGGTAGCCGGCGACCCAGCGGTTTTGCTGTAGGTCAGCGATCATTCCGCGATGGCGAAACTATATTCTACCAACTCGATGACGGGCCGCTCGTCGCGATCGCTCTGCTCGAGAAAAATGTCAATGCCGAGGGTTTCGGGGGCTTCCTTTTCCGTGCTGTCGAAAGTAACCTGGATGGTGCCGGAGTCACCCGGTGCGTATACCTGGCTGTTGTCGTGCTCCACGGTGGTACACTCACAGGCCTGGATCAGCATGATCTGGGCGGGTACCGTACCGCGATTGGTGAAGCTATAGGTGAAGGTGGGCTTGTCGCCCTTCGTGACTGAGCCGAGATCAACTTTACGGCGATCGAATACGAGAATGGGTAATTCACCGACCTCCTCAGCCGTCTTGCCGTAGAGCGTACTCATATCGCTGATCGAGTCCAGTGGGTAGACGGAACCCTGCGGCCCCTCTCCCCCATCGGGTTCGGTATTGCGGTTGGGGCCCTCCAGGGCGCGTTCGATAATGTCGCGGCGAATGATGATCTCGGTAGGCCCTTCCAGTACCTTGAATTCGGTGCGGCGGTTGAGCTGGTGCGCCAGTTCCTTTAGATCGTTGCTTGCCAGGTTGTTGATGTATTCCTCCGTCAGGGTATCGCCAACGGTGAATACGCCGGTACGCTCGGCCAGTCGCTCGGAAATCACCTGTGGCCGGGTCTCCCCGTAGCCGGCGAATTTGATGCGGGCGGCTTCGATCCCCCCCTGGCTGATCAACCAGCGCCGGGCGGCGTCGGCCCGGCGTTTACTGAGTGCCTCGTTATACTGGTCGGCTCCGCGGAAGTCGGTGTGCGAGCTCAGCTCGATGACCATATCCGGGTACTCGTTCATGATCTCGGTGAGTGCCCGCAGGTCGCCCTCAGCGTCGGGCCGGATGTTGGACTTATCCAGGTCGTAGAGGATATTCTCCAGGGCGATTGATTCCTCGATCTCGATCGTATCGTAAACGGGGATCGTCGATGGATCGACCCGCAGGAAGAATACCTGCTCGAAGCTTTTGCTCTCCTCCAGCCCCAGCGTGCTCAGCTCCACGGTATCGGGGAAGTATCCGGGGTGGCTGGCTACTACGCGGTATTCCTGCTCGAGATTCAGGCCGAAGTCGAAGCGGTTACCGTTGTCGCGACTCTGCTGCTCGCCGCTCCCTACATCCCGGCCGTTGCGGATGGGCTGCAATTGGATGGTTCCGTTGTTGAGGGGTTGGCGGTCGGTATTGAAAAGGCCTACGACAAGGTTGGCATAGATGGTAGGAATCTCGAAGGCGTAGATATCGTCACAGCAGGTGCGGCTCTTGACCGATCGGCCGTCGCCGGGGCGATTACTGGTCATGAAGCCGGTCCGGCCTTCGTTGTAAACGCTCAGGCTCAGATCGTCCGTCGGGCTGTTGAAGCCCACGCCCATATTTTCCGGTTCGCTCCAAACGCTGCCGTTCCAGACGCTGTAGAATAGGTCCGTCCCGCCCATGGTGGGCAGGCCGTCGGTGCTGAAGTAGAGGGTCCCATCGAAGTAGAAGGGCGTCATGTCGTCACCCACCGTATTGATCCGTTCCCCCAGGTTAACGGGCGAGGAGTAGCGACCGTCGCCTTCGTAGGTGGCGTAGTACAGGTCGTAGCCGCCGAATCCTCCGTCCATATCGCTGGCGAAGAAGAGCACCTCGTTACCGAAAAGCTCGCCGGTAGCCGGCTGGAGGGCACGGTAGTCGTCGCTGTTGATGCCCGCGACGGGGTTACCGCTGCGCCAGCCATTGTCGTCGACGTCACTGTAGTAGATCTTGGCCTGATCGACGCGGTTGCTGTTCATCAGGATACGGTTGTAGTAGAGTCGCCGCCCGTCCGCACTCACGTTCGGGTTGGCGGAATGGACCCCGGGGCGGTTCACCTCCTTACCCAGGGCTTCCGGACGCTCCCACTCGCCTTCGTCGTCGCGGGCTACCATATATACCTGTAAAAAGCGGTCCTCGTCGTTCGCGTCCACCAGTTCGACCGGGCTACTGGCCTTTACGGTGGAGAAGTACAGGGTGTTTCCGTCCGGGGAGAGCACCGGGGAGTATTCACTCCATACACTATTGATGCTGCGATCGAGGTACTGCACCTCCACTTCGCCCAGATTCTGGGGGGCGTCGCGGTACATGCGGGCCCCTTCGATCTCCCGTTGGGCGAGAATGCCGAGTACGGAGTCCTGATTGTGCTGCAGGAAGTTTTGCAGGTAGGTGACGGCCTCGTCGTATTGCTCGTCCATCTTCAGCATGCGGCCGAAGTAGAAGCGGTGAATATTATAGGTCGTATCGGAAGCTTCGGTGCGGCGGAAAGCGCGGGTATACAGCCGGATACCGGAGGCAATATCCCGCAATTCGTAGTTCATCTGGGCCATCAGGGGCAGCAGGTACTCCTCTTCGTTGATCTCGAAGGCCTTGTCGTAGTTTTCGAGTGCCACGGTCCAGTTGTACGTGACGCGGGCGGAGTCGGCGGCGGCCAGCAGTTGCTCCACGTTGGAGGAACCGCTAAGCGGCTGGGCGGCCAGGGGAAGACCGACCGTTAGCCCAGCCAGGGCCAGGACGAAAAGGCGGAAGTGCCGATGAAGTTCCAGGAAGGTCCGTTTCATGAAGTGGCGGGAATAGATGATCGAATAAACGCGGCCGGGGGCCGGGAAGTCGGGGCGAATGCTAGATTTTCGGGCACAGCATCGTGGGCACGACAGTCGGTTTCTTGTAAATATTGATGATGTACTGGGCGGCCAGTTCGAAAGCTCCCTGGTAGTTGTTGATCTCGCGCCCGCTGCTCAGGGTCAGGTCGTAGCTAAGGGCCGCCCGCAGTTGCTGGTAGTCGAGCCCGATCAAAACCTGGGCCGCGTCGCCCGTGCGGTAGCCGAGGCCGAGCCGCAGATTGACGTCCTGCTTCAGGCGCCGGCTTCCCCACGCCTGCACCGATACGGAGGTGACGGAACCCGAGGACTGCGCGTAAATGCTGGGCTGGAATCGCCAGTCTTCACTCAGTTCGAGATCCAACCGGGCATTCCCGCGCAGGGTCGACCGGCGGTTCAGATCATCCTGGTCGAAGGCACCGAGCGTGGTGCTATCGATGCCCATCGAGTCGGAGGGAACGGCAATCAGGCTTTCTTTCTCCGGGCCGCCGATATGAAACATGGATACGCCCACTTCGAGCATATTGCCCTTATCGGCGTCGAGGACGGAGCGCAGCATGACCCCGGCATTGAGGCTGCTGTAGCTCATGTTGTCGACCATCTCGTTCATCCCCGAGGGTGTCAGCTCGCCCTGGGTCAGTCCGCCGCCGCCGAGGTTCTGCCCGATGGTTAGCTGCTGCTGCAGACCACCCGACTCTACATCGAGCCCGTAGGACGTACTGCCGTACTGGGCACCCAGGGTAAAGACGTTCCGCCGCTGATTGTCAAGCGCCAAATGGTAGGCGGCCGAAAAACCGAAGTAGGTGGACTGCAGGCCAAGATCGGCACCGACGCCGGCCTTATCGCTGATCAGATTGGCCCCTACTCCGATCCAATCGTACGGGCGCAGGCCGCGAATGACGGGCGCGTCGACGTAGGCACTGGGCGTACTCATCCCATTTAGCGTAAACCACTGGCCCCGGTAAATACCGCCTACGCGTACGGTTCCGCTGAAGGCACCGGTCTGCGCCGGATTGATCCAGAGCGGATTATAGTCGTGAAGGGTAAAATGCGTGTCCTGTGCCCCGGCGGTTAGCGAGAAACAGAGGGACAACAAAACAATCAGGTAGGGACTCGATCGCATGGGCCATGTTTGCGGCCCAAGATAAGGTGTAGCGAGTGACACCCCGTCCGGCAATTCGTCAGGGGGGCGCGGGATGCCCGCTTTACCCTCTTTTTAAGGGTTGCTTATAGACAGGTACGGTGCTGCACGGCTCCCCGAACATGATGGATTTGGCGACGGGGCGCAGGATAGAAGTTACCTCCAGATAGGCGGCAGGCGGCACGTCCCGTTCACCACACCCCTTCACCACGATACGCTGGCCGGCGTAGTCCGCGGGATCGAACTGCCGGATCACGCGGCGGTAGTGGTCGCGCAGGTACTCTTCTTCGGTACCCTGGTAAATATCCGCGGCGTACGGAGCGGCCGAGGCGGCAACCAGCATATACGCCCAGGCGGGAATAATCGCATCGGCGGAGCAGAACACCAACAGTGTCTTACCCTCGTACTGGCTAAAGTCGTGGTCCTTTATCGCCTCGCGGAAGTCCTTTTCCTTGAGGATAAGTTCCATGAACAGATAGTCCTTGAGATCAAACGAAACGAGGGCCTGTTCGGGCCAGTATTCTTCTAATTTCAGCGTAATGAGACCGGAGGCGGCAACTTTATTGACCATGGGCGAGCTAGTTTTCGGAATCCACCATCATCTCCTCGGGTTCCCCGATCGTGTTTTCGGGCAACTTGAATTCCTTGGGTTGGGGCAGATCGTTCATCGACCGGATACCGAAATAGTCCATAAACTTTTCCGTCACGCCGTAGAGCAGAGGCTTCCCTACGCTATCGGCCCGGCCGGTAATGGTAACAAGCTCCTTTTCCAATAGTTTCTGGATCGCATAGTCACAACTCACCCCACGGATTTTCTCCAGGTCCGACCGTGTCACCGGCTGTTTGTAAGCGATAATGCTCAGCGTTTCCAGTGCCGACCGGCTCAATTTCTTCGTGCTCTGCTGCCGCAGGTGCGTCCCGATGGTCTGATGGTACGTTCCCTTGGTCATAAACTGGTATCCTCCGGCAATGGCCACCACCTCGAAGCTGTGCTCCGCGTGATCATACCGCCGCCGTAGCTCCTCGATGGCCTGTAGCAGGGTCTCGTCGTTGAACTCCACACCGACACTTTCCCGAAGCACCGCCCGCATTTCCTCCAGGGTGATGGGCTGGGGAGCGGCGAAGATGAGGGCTTCTACGTGTTGGGGGAGGGATTGCATTGTCGGGTGTCGGTTATAGGGGGTTAGTTGTCGGGGGTCGGGTATCTGGTGTTAGGGGTTTGTGATACAGCATGGTCTTTATGCAACCTGGGTTAAATGCACAGCCATCTACCGCGAGCGAAGCGAGTCTCTTCCGGGAAGCGCGGCGACCCTCTAACACACTAACAAAGGAGCACAGCGACCCTCGACCTACTCTTCCTCAAAGTTATCCCGAATGTGTTGCAGGATATTTTGCAAGCGGTTGAAGTCGTCTTCGGTGAGCCCTTCCCAGGTTTGTTGGCGGAGCTCCTTGACGTAGGGGGTGATGCGGTCGTGAACGTCCTTACCGTTCTTAGTGATGCAGACCAGGTAGCGGCGGCGATCGTTGGGGAAGCGGCGGCGTTCGACCAGCTTTTTCTTGGCGAGCTTGTCGATGATGCGGCTGACGGTGGGGGCGTCCTTATAGGTACCGTTGGCCAGTTCCGTCTGGCTGGCATCGCCGCTATTGTACAGGCGATCGAGCAACACCCATTGCTCCGTACTGATGTCGATCCCCTCCTCACGGAAAGCGCGGAGGTAATGTTGTTTCAGAAGGCGAGTGGTGCGGTCCAAAATGGTACCGACGTTGGGGTAAGCCAAAGGTTTCACATCGGCTAAGGTAAGACAGAGACCAAACTATTTCGATAGTATTCGGCAAGTAATCGCTCCGGCAACCAGTGACTACCGGGGTAGTGGTGCAGATCGACCGAGGGTAAAGGTTCGTACATACGGGTCAGGCGATCGTGGTGAAGCAGCGGATCCTTATCCCCCACGAAAACCGTGCAGCGGATATTTCGCTCGTTGAGCGCGCGCTCGAATGCTTCCGGAGAGGGCGGAAATTTAAGCACGCTGCGCAGGGTACCGGCGAGCCGGCGGCGGAAGGGACGATCGTTCAAATTGTATTTGAGGTACTCGGCCGAATACCCATTTATGATGCCGCGCTTCTGGAGCCACTTCGACATGCGCAGTATGGCCCGCGGCCGCTCCGTCAACCGGGCCAGCGGACGAACGAGGCGGGAAGGCAGCGTATCTATCCAATTCGTATACCGGCCGCCCGCCCCGTCCGGAGCGACTAATGCCAGGTCCTGCAGTTGATCGTGTTGAAGACCATTCAGACAGGCACTCAGGTATCGTCCGCCGAGGCTGTGACCGAGTAGAAACACCGGCCGGTCGGCAAAACGATCCAGCAATTGCTGTAATAAACCGGTCATCTCGTCGATGTCGTAGCGGTCGCTGTACCATTCCGTCTTACCGTGGTAGGGCAGGTCGGGGGCCAGCGTAGTGAATTGATCCCCGAGATTCAAGCCCAACCGCTCCATGCGGGCTCCGTTGCGGCCAAAGCCGTGCAGCGCCAGTAATATGGCCCGGCCGGTACCGTACTGCCGGACGTACAAACGATCGTCGGGGGCATCCGGGTCTTTTTTCGGCTTGGTTGCGGTGAGCCAGAAATGCGTATTCATGAAAGCGGTACACTAGATTCGATTGGGGAACAGCGTAACCAAGGGAAAGTATTAATGCCGGCCCGGGCGAAACTTTCCAAAAGCCCAAAACTCCGTCCAAACTGACACCTGACTAAACCTCCACCCCTTCCACTCCCATTCCAAACAGGGCGAAGTCGAAGCGCGTCGGATCGTCCGCGTCGAACCGGCGAAGATTATCCGTAAGTTCCACAACGGCGAGCCAATCGCACTGCTTGCGACGCAGTAAGCCCAACGATCGCCCTACCCGCTCCACGTGAACGTCCAGCGGCATACAGAGCTGATCGGGGCGGATACGCTGCCACTGTCCGAAGTCTACGCCCCGGTCGTCCTGGCGCACCATCCAGCGTAGGAACATACAAAGTCGCTTACACCGGGATTTGCGGGCGGGCGTGGCGACGTGCTTACGGGTACGGTGGGGGGCATCCGGCAGACTGAAAAAATAATCGTGAAAGCCTCGTAAAGCGGGCTCGATATTCTGGCTGTCCGGACTTAAGTAGCGGGCAAAGGCGTCCTCGAGGCTGTCGTGGCGGTGGTAGTACCAGTGCAGCCACTGCAAAAAGTAGCGGGTATCGGTATGGTTAAAGGTGCGGTGCTTCCACTGACCCAACTCGCGGTCGATGGTATCGGTACAGTTGCCGCACTCCATGATGAAGCGGTAGGGTTGGCCGCCCATGGCTTCAATGAGCTGTTCCCCTTTGTCGATGATGGTGGCGCGACGCCCCCAGGCCAGCATCGCCACCCAGAAACCGATGATCTCCCGGTCGCGCGGGTCATCGAAGGCGTGGACCAGCCCGATCGGATCGTCCGGGATAAATTCCGGGCGATTATACCGATCGTGATAGTGCTCTAATACTTCCCGCTGCCACTCTTTTCCTCTGCGTCGACCCACGGATAATCTACCCGCCAGCCGGCAAAAGGTTGGGTCAGTTCCCGACCAAGCGCAGGTAATCCGTGAGGACTGCCGCGACGGCCTCGCGCTGCGTGTCCGTGGTCAATTCAAGGGTATCGTTGCCGCTGCCTAGCTGATCCCGTAGCCGACGCGCTTCCGTAGTCGAAAGGACCCGGCCGTCCAGCAGGAGTTCCGCGCGATCCTCAAGCCAGTTATTCCGGATGAGCAGCTCGTGCTCGCCTTCGAGATCGCCGTGCCGGAATACGTCGATGCCCTCCTCCACGGTGGTACTCCGGTAGTCCCGGCTGCGGGTGTTCATGAAGAAGAGGTGGTCCGGATCGCTTACGTAGTTATCCCCCCGTTCGGCACGCCGGTTGCGGGTGTCGCCGTCGCAGGCCGTCATGAGTATACACAGCATACAGCCGGAGAGTAGCCAAAGCAGGTGGTTCATGGCTACCTAAATAATAAGGTCCGGACTTTAGTTCGCGCTTAACCTTTTAGCGCTCGATCGGCCCCTGCTCCCCGGAGTGCCTTGAACTACTCCTTATTATCCGGGTGCCGTCCTGCGGTGTACAAACGCTCGCTCGGTGACCCGGTTCGGAAAACCCACGCCAGCCCTTACCTTCGCGGTCCTTATCCTTGATTATGCGCTGGACCGTTCCGATCATTTCCGCCCTTCTCCTGATCGGCTGGTTAGCCCTGGGAAGTATAGCGGGGCTGTTCGGACTTCCCCTACCGGCCCTGGGGCCCTTCTTCAACCCGGCGCGCGGGTTCTGGCAAAATACCGGAGAAGGCGACCGAACGGAGGAGCTGAACTTTAATCTGGACAACCCCATCGCCCGCGGAGAGATCCACTTCGACGACCGGGGCGTTCCGCATATCATTGCCGGCAGCCAGGAGAGTGCCATTTTCCTGCAGGGCTACGTCAATGCCTACGACCGGCTTTGGCAAATGGACATCAGCACGCGCTCCACCGAGGGCTCGCTGTCGGAGGTGCTGGGAGCAAGCATGAAAGAACGCGACCTGCGGCAGATTCGCAGCGGGTACCGGGAAATGGCCGAGCGGATGGTCGACACGATCCGGGCGGATTTCCCCGAGGACTACCGGATCCTCACCGCCTACGCAGACGGGATCAATGCCTACCTGGACCAGCTTGAACCGGAAGCGTATCCTTTAGAATACAAGCTGCTGGGACACGAGCCCATCCGTTGGACGCCCTACCGGATCGCCCTGTTGACCAAAGGAATGTCGTCAGGGCTTAGCGGAGGGTACAGTGATGCACAGAGTACGGCGACCCTGAAAAAGTTAGGCCGGGAGGAGTTCGACCGCCTCTTTCCCGAGCGCTTTCCGGAGGCCAGTCCGGTCGTACCGGATGCGGAGACTCCGGTAAGTGAGCTTTCGATGCTGCCGTTGGAAAGGTCTTTACCTGCGCTCCGCCGCCCTCCTTTTGACCGGATCGATACGAATGCCTTCCGCTACTTTCCACTGGACCCGGACAACGGCAGCAACAACTGGGCCGTAGGACCGGGGCGTTCCAATACCCGGCTGCCGCTGCTGGCTAACGATCCGCACCTGTCTTTGACCTACCCCAGCGTGTGGTACGAGGTGCAGATCACCTACCCGGGATGCAACGCGCGGGGCGTCGGCCTGGCGGGGGCCCCGGGCATTATGATCGGCTTTAACGATTACGTAGCCTGGGGAGAAACCAACGTCGGGCACGACGTCACCGACTGGTACCGCATCACGTGGACGGACAGCTCCCGCACCGAATACCTGCTCGACGGGGAACCTATGCCGGCGACCATTCGAACGGACACGCTGCGGATCAAGGGGGAAGAAGAGACCATCGTTCGAACGCCCTATACGGTATTCGGTCCGGTGCCCTTCACGGAGGGACCGTACGCCGATATGGCCATGCGTTGGCGCGCGCAGGACAGTCCCCGGAAAGCGGTACGCCCCCACACCATCCTGCGCACTTTCCTCGACCTGATGGAGAGTCGGAACTACGAAGATTACGTTTCGGCCCTGAAGGGCTACGTCGACCCGGCGCAGAACTTCGTCTTTGCCGCCCGGGACGGCGATATTGCCATCCGGCCGAACGGCTTTTTCCCGTTGCGCGAGGAGGAAGAGGGGCGGTTCATCCGGGAGGGGGACAGCCTGAAGAATGCCTGGAAAGGTTGGATACCCTTCGCGGAGCGGCCGGTGCAGTACAATCCGGCGCGGGGTTACGTAAGCTCGGCGAATCAGGTGACCACCGGCCCGAACTACCCTTACTACTACCTGGGTCGCTTTGATGAGTACCGGGGCCGGTACATCAACCGCGTACTGGACCGTCAGCCTACGATGAACCAGCGGCGGATGAAGGAGCTGCAGCTGGACGACTATTCGCTCCTAGCGGAGGAATTATCTCCTTTTCTATTGGCCCGCATCAACCGGCGCGCACTGGACGAAGACGGGCAGCGCCTGTTGCGTATCCTCTCGGAGTGGGACTACCGCTACACGGGAGAGAGCCGGGCCCCTACCCTCTTCGATGCCTGGCGGAACCGGCTGTACCGCCTGACCTTCGATGAGTTTCCGGAAGACGGCGAGTTGCTGTATCCGGAGTGGTGGAAACTGACCGACCTGCTGGAGAACCGACCGGACGACATCATCTTCGACATCGACAGCACGACCTTCCGGGAAACCGGTGCCACCCTGGTGCAGCGGTCCTTCGAGGAGATCCTCGACGAACTGGACGGCGGTTTGCCCCTCACCTGGGCGGATGAGCGCGATGCGCGGATCTACCACATCGCCCGTATCCCGGGCCTGGGATCGGAACAGATTAATACCGGTGGCGCACGCATGACCCCCCGGGTGGTGGCTGACGGCTTCGGCGCCAGCTGGCGGATGGTCGTGGAATTAGGTGACTCCCCCCGGGGCTGGGGTGCTTTGCCGGGCGGCGCGTCCGGTAATCCGGGGAGTGAATTTTACGACAACGGCTTCGAAGAGTGGGCCGAGGGACGCTACCACGAACTGACCCTGGCTAGGATGCCCGTGGAACCGATCGGCAGCTGGATCTTTGAATAACGAATATGTACCGCTTCTTTCTTCTCCTGTCTACCCTGCTCGTCTGCACGCTGTGCCTGTACCTGGATGCCAGCTGGTACGCCCCGGCCCTGGCCTGCGTGGCCTTGGGATTTTTGTACCCGGTGTGGCGGCGCGGCGGATTCTACTTTCCCTTCCTGGCCGCGGTGATGGTCTGGGGCTGCTACGCCGGCTACCTGCACCTGTTTTCGGAGGGCCGGTTGGGCGACCGGCTGGCGGTGACTTTCGGGGTGCCGACCGGATGGGTGCTCGTGGTGATCACGGCCCTATTTGGGGGGATCACGGCGGGCCTTGGCGGGCTGTTCGGCGCCTCGGTGCGAATCGCACTGGCCGGCGGTAAGCGGTAATTTTGTTTCTTTGGTGCGGTTCACCCCGGATGAAGCGGCGGACCGCACGGATGTTCCACGGCGAGCCTCCCGACAACATCTTGATATTCGCGGCGCTATCCGCCGGCACCAACCTTAACCAAAACTGAATGGATACTACCACCCTACGGCACCCGGAAGACGGGGGCAGCATCTTCGGCCACCGGCCCGGACTCTTCGTACTCTTCTTCACGGAGATGTGGGAGCGCTTCAGTTACTACGGGATGCGGGTTTTGTTGGTCGTTTTCCTGGTGAACATCGCCTTCGGCGATACCCCCTGGGAACGGGCGGATGCCCTGGCGTTATACGGTATCTACACGGGCCTGGTCTACTTTACACCGATGATCGGCGGTATCCTGGCCGACCGCTTGCTGGGCTACCGTAAGGCCGTCGTGCTCGGGGCCTTCATCATGACGCTGGGCCACGCGGCCATGGCCTTTGAAACCTCGCTGCTTTTCTATACGGGCTTAGGGCTGCTGATCGTAGGCAACGGCCTGTTTAAGCCAAACATCTCTTCCATCGTCGGGCAGCTCTACGACAAGGATACCGAGCGTAAGGACGGAGCGTACACCATCTTCTACATGGGCATCAACGCGGGGGCATTCCTCGGTATCCTGCTGTGTAGCTACTACGGCGAGAGTGCGGACTGGGGTTACGGCTACGGCTTCGGGCTGGCCGGGATTTTCATGTTTATCGGACTGGTGCAGTTCTGGTTTGCCCAGGACATCTTCGGCGATATCGGCTTGTCGCCCCGGCAAACGCGGGAATTGGAAGCCAGCAAATCCGAAGTAACAGCGTCCCGGGCGGTGGAACCGGAAGGCTTCACCGTGGATGCATCCATAGCGCCGGTAGAGGCGGAGGACGACTTTACCCCATCGGTAGGCGGTGACGACGACGGTCAGCGGGCCTTGGTGTGGGCGGGCATCGGCTTGGCCGTAGCGGCGATATTCTATTTCCTCATTACCGCCTTTGCCGAACCGCAGGCGAATGCATTACAGACCCTTAGCCGGGAGTTCATGCCGCCCCTCATCCTCGGGGCCGTGGTCGGCTTCGTGGGCTGGATCGTTGCCGATAAGTCGCTGACCAAAGTGGAGCGTGACCGGGTCTGGTCGATCGTGATCTTCAGCTTCTTCATCATCTTTTTCTGGTGGGCGTTCGAGCAAGCCGGCGGATCGATGACCATCTTCGCGCTCGACTACACCGAACGGAATCTGACGGGTGAGGGGGCTACCTACTTCCGAATCGCGAATACGGCGATTACCGTCATTCCGGTGATGGTACTGACCTGGGTACTGTTCAAGCTCTTCACCATTACGTTCAAAAACTACAGCCTATCTAACATCGTGTTAGGCTTGGCTTTCGTCATCATCTGGATTTTGATCGGTAACATGCTGTACGAGCAGTTTACGCAGGCTGCCCCGGAGGTACCGGCGGGATGGTTCCAGATCTTCAATAGTCTCTTCATTATTTGCTTCGCGCCGGCCTTTGCCAAACTGTGGGAGCGCAAGATTTCCTTCCTGCGGCGGGGACCCATCAAATTTGCGCTGGGGCTTACCCTGCTCGGTTTGGGTTTTGCCATCCTGGCCGTAGGCTCCCTGAGTATCCCCGACGGGGCCAAGACGGCCAGCGTTTCCATGTTCTGGCTGATCGCGGCTTACCTCTTCCACACCCTCGGTGAACTGTGTATATCCCCGGTGGGCCTCAGCTACGTATCCAAGCTCGCGCCCGTACGACTGGTGGGACTCATGTTCGGCGTATTCTTCGTGGCCAACTTCATTGCCAATTTCGCGGCCGGTCTGACGGGGTCGTACATCGACGAGATTGCGGAGGCGGTTGGATTGAGTGGCTTTTTTGGCATCTTCGCCGCGGTACCGATTACCGCTGCACTGATCTTCGTAGCCATCTCCGGCTGGATGAAAAAGATGATGCATGGCATCGAATAGGTGGTTCCAGCAATTGCAGACGATTTTCTACGCCCTGCTGATGGCGCAGCTCATCTACGCGGTAGTGGTCTGGTTTCTGATTCGCGGGGAAGAGGCCCGCTTCTTTATGGACCCGCAGGCGGATCTGTACATCCTGGCCGGTTACGCGCTCTGCATGGTGGGGGGGGCCTGGTTCCTGGATCAGTTTCGCGCCAGGACGGTAACGAAGCAGAAGAACATCCGCGACCGGGCGGCCAGCAGCTACCGGGCTACGGTTTTTATCCGGCTCGCCATTCTGGAAAGCGCGACCCTGCTGATCACTACCATCGCGCTACTGACCTATAATTACGAGGCGTTGGGATTGGTGTGCCTGATGCTGGGTGCGTTTTGGTACTTCCGGCCTACGGTGCTGCAGTTTACGGAGCGGTATGTGTGAAGGCTGGGTACTGGTTGCTGGGTACAGGGTAGTGGTTGCTGGGTACTGGGTACTGGGTACTGGAAGATACTTTGACTAGCAACGAACAACCAGAAAGTAGATTATAGCAACCAGCAACCAGCAACCAGCAACCAGCACCTAGCAACCAGAAACCAGCACCTCTACACGAAATTTTCCCCAAATTCGCTTTCGGCGCGGGCGCGCAGGGCTTTGATCTCCTGTTCGCGGTTGCGGGGATAGACGAGGAGGACGTCACCTTCGTCGATGACCATCAGGTCGTCTACGCCGCCGACGACGACGAGCTTGTTCTTGGGTGCCCGGATGAGGCTGTTGTGGGTGTCTTCGGTAATGACGGTGCCGGTAATGACATTCCCCTCACTGTCTTTGGAGCTCTCGTGGTAGAGGGCACCCCAGGCTCCCAAATCCGACCAGCCGAACTGAGCGGGGATGGTGAAAATATTGGCGGCATTCTCCATGATGGCGTAGTCTACCGAGATGCTGGGCGTTTGGGGGTAGAATTCGTCGATGAAGGATTGCTCCCGTTCGGTGTTGTAGTAGTTTAATCCCTGCGAGAGAAGGGCGTATATCTCGGGGGCGTATTGCTCGTAGGCATCCAGGACCGTCTTGGCGCGCCAAATGAAGATACCGGCATTCCAGAGGTAATCGCCGCTGCGCAGAAATCCTTTGGCGGTGTCCAGATCGGGCTTTTCAGTAAAGCGTTTTACGCGGTAGACATCCTCCGTATCGGTGGTTTCATCCAGGTACTGGATGTAGCCATAGCCCGTGTGGGGAGCGTCGGGAGAGATACCCAGGGTGACCAGGGCGTCGTTGTTTGCCGTGAAGTTGAGGGCCTTGCGGATGTTGGCCGTGAAGAGGGAGTCGTTGACGATGAGCGCGTCGCTCGGGGCAATGACGAAGTTGGCCTCCGGATCGAGGTTCTGCAGCTTAAATGCCGCGTACGCTACGCAGGGAGCGGTATTGTTCCGGCTCGGCTCGCAGAGGATTTGCTCGGGGCCGATCTCCGGGATGTGCTCCATGACCAAGTCTTTGTACTTACCGTTGGTAACGATGAATATCTTATCCGCCGTGGTAAGCTTCAGGAAGCGCTCGAAGGTCATCCGCAGCAGGCTGCGTCCGTCCCCGGCGATATCGAGAAACTGCTTGGGCTTATCCTCGCGGCTGGCGGGCCAGAATCGCGAGCCGACGCCGCCGGCCATGATCGCTACGTAGGTATGGTTTTCCATGGTGTGGGATACTTTGGGGTAAAAGTACGACGTGGGGTAGGATGCTGCCTCCGGCAGCGATGTTCGACGCGGCTTCCGGCCGCGCTGCAATCAATATTCTTAATGAATATGTTTTTAAGCTACCCGTAACTTGATAAAACTCTCGTGAAGCTCCGGGGCCCACCAGTTACCAAACCAGCTTAACGGATCATCCGTAATACCGGCCTTCACCGGATTATTTAGCACGTACCACAACACACTTTCGAATTTCCCCCGTCGAATTGCCCGATCGTACTCCTTCTCGGCCCATACCCGACGGCCGGGCGTCTTATGGAGGCGATTGAGCATGCTGCCCGTATATCTTTTATGATCACGCAACGTGGCCTTCAGCATCCAGGATGAATTAGCCTCATCGCTGGACAAGATGATGTGCACGTGATTACTCATCACGCTGATGGCATAAATCTGCAAGTTCCTTTGTTGGGCGATGTGCTGCCAAGAATCGATGATGATCTGCTTAGCTACGGGGGTGTCCAGAAAGGTAGGACCGTAAACGGCTTTATCCAGTAGGCTATCGTAACCGAGATAAAAGCGAACCGCCTGGTGCTCATTAAGCTCTCGGTGCCTCTTTCTGGCGGATGCATTCGTACTTCGAAGTTGATGAGGGAATTCCCGATTGAGAGCGACCAGCGCCAAGCGATGGCTTTCGTGGAGCCTTTGCATGGGTAGATTCGGTATGCTTCCGTAGAGCCGATAGGTGATGTGGACGGGAGTGGAGGGAATGGGATAGTCGTTCATGGCGGCGTATTTCCTCCAAATTTATTGTTTTTAATTTTATTTACAACATTTAGTTTATTTATTTTCTCGTCGCAGTCGGAGACTGCATCGAACGGCGCGGTTGGAAACCGCTTCTTACCGTTCCGCAGAACCTGACATTCTGGCTTTGGTACCTTTGCTTTATGTCCCCGTCCGATAGCGACCAATCTTTAGTCGACCGCTTCCGCATGAGCCGGAAGTCCCGGGACCTCTACCCCCTCTACCACCGCTACGCCGAACTCATCTACGCCTGGTGCCTCCGCTACCTGGGCACGCCGCAGCGCGCCGAGGATGCCGGCGCGGAGATCTTTACCGTGCTGCTGGAAAAGCTCCCCCGCCACGAGGTGACTAACTTCCGCTCCTGGTTGCAGACGGTGGTGCGCAACCACTGCCTGATGCAGCTGCGGCGGGAGAAGCGGGATCCGCTGCAGTTGAGTGAGCCGGTGTTTATGCAATCCGGACTGGAAGAGCATCTACGGTTTTTGGGACAGCCGGAAGTGGAGGATACCCGCCCGCTCTACCACTGCCTGAAAGAACTCAAGGAGAAACAAAGGCAGTGCATCCGACGCTTTTACCTGGAGGAGGGAGCGAGCTACCAGACGATCGCCGAAGCCTTACATCTAAGCGTGGGTCAGGTGCGTTCCCATTTACAGAACGGCCGTCGAAATCTAAAAATCTGCCTCGACGGCCTTAAGAACAACGACCGTGCTCCCGAATGAATACCGTGACCAAGAGTTGTTGCACCGCTGGATCAGCGGGGCCATCACCGCGCCGGAGGAAGCGGAACTGGAGCGGCGTGCCCGGACCGATCCCGAGTTACGAGAAGCGCTGGCCGGACTAGAGGAATACCCCGCCGAAGACCACGCCGCCCATGTACGGTCCATGAACGGTCGCGTCAAGCCCTCCGCCAGCCGGCGGTCCCTCTTTTCGCGCTACGCCGCCGCCGCCTCGATTCTGGTGTTGTTGGGTATTGCCATCCTGGTGTTGCCGCGGTACTTCGGGGAACCGGATGCCCCCGTGGCCATGGAACGGGAATCTCCGGCACCCTCCCCCACCCCGAAAAGCACGTTACCTGCGCCCCCGCCGCCATCACCTGCCGCGGAAGCGGATGAAGCGGTAACGGCAAGCCGAAAGGTAACGCCCGAAAGCGAGCCGGAACCGGCCGCCAAAGAGGAGGTAGTGGAGGAAGAGGTCCTCATGGATGATATGGAAGACGTGCAGGAATCCGCAGCCGAGGGCGCGCCCGCCCCGCAAGCGCGCCGCGCGACTACCGCCCCGGTGCTGCCGCCGCCCCGCCCACTGGGCAATCGGGCGGTAAGATCCCGGGTCGCCGCAGCGCCGGCTCCCCAAACCGTTAGCGGCCGGGTCACCGATGCCGACGGGGAGCCCATTGCCAACGCGGAGGTACGCCGGCTCGGGTTACCGCTCGGCACGACGACGGACAGCCTGGGGAATTTCAGCCTCCCGGCCGACGTGACGCTCAACCAGATCGAGGTGATTCATCCCGACTACGAAGAAGAAACCGTGGAAGTATTCGATACTTCCGCCCTGCTGCAGATCAGCCTGAACGAAGTGACCCGTAGGGCCCGCTCGGAACTGTGGATGGAAACGGCATCGGTGGTCAACGTGCCCCTCGATGACGACCTGACCACACGCCCCGAGGCGCGGCCCGAAGATGGGTATCGACAACTCCGCAACCGGATAGAAGCCGACCGGCCCGACGGGCTGCCCCCCGGAAAGGTGAGGGTCAGCTTTTTGGTCCATCCGGACGGCAGCCTCAGTGACTTTCGCTTCCGCGGGCAACCCGATAAGGCCACTATGGACTACGTGGGCAATGCGCTCGTCGAGTCTTCCACGTGGCAGGTCGTAAAACCGGACTCCGGGGAAGGGACCCCTGATCCGATTGCCCCCGTCCGGGTTTACTTTACCTTACGTTTTGAATAGCTTATAATAGGGATATGACCTACGAGAATTTTACCACCAAGGCGCAGGAAGCCATCATCCAGGCCCAGAAGATCGCAAAGGAGATGGACCAGCAGCAGGTGGATACCCCCCACCTCCTGGCGGGCATCATCACGGTTGACGAAAGTGTCGCCGACTTCATTTTTAAGAAAGTGGGGGTCGGCCTGCCCGAAGTGCGGCGGGAACTCAAGCAGGTATTGCAGGACTATCCCCGCGTGAAGGGGCAGAATAAACAGTACCTCACCGGTGACGCGAACCGCGCCCTCAGCCGGGCCAAGAAAATGCTCACCGACTTCGGCGATCAGTACATCAGCATCGAACTGATGATGCTCGGCATCATCCAGGGAGCCAGCGATAAGGGGGCCCGCATCCTGAAGGACCTCGGCGCCAGCAACGAAGGCATTCGCACGGCCATCCAGGAACTGCGTAAGGGCAAGACCGTCACCGATCCGTCCAGCGACGATACGTACAACCTGCTGGACAAATTCACGGTGAACCTCAACGATCGGGCGGAAAACGGCAAGCTGGACCCCATCGTAGGTCGCGACGAAGAGATTCGCCGCCTGCTGCAAATTTTGAGTCGGCGCAAGAAAAACAACCCGCTCCTCATCGGCGAGCCCGGCGTGGGCAAGACGGCCATCGTGGAGGGCATCGCCTGGCGGATCGTCAAGGGCGACGTTCCGGAAAGCCTGCGGGAGAAAAAGATTTTCGTGCTGGACATCGCCGGTATGCTGGCGGGCGCCAAGTACAAGGGTGACTTCGAGGAACGCCTGAAAGGGGTGATCAAAGAGGTCACCAGCAGCAACGGCCGCTACATCCTCTTCGTAGACGAGATCCATACCCTCATCGGCGCGGGTGGCGGCAACGGGGCCATGGACGCCGCCAACATCCTTAAACCCGCCCTCGCCCGGGGCGATCTGCGCACCATCGGTGCCACTACGCTGGACGAATACCAGAAGTACTTCGAGAAAGATAAGGCCCTCGTCCGCCGCTTTCAGACGGTGCGCATCGAGGAGCCCACCGTGGAGGACACCATTTCGATCCTCCGAGGATTACAAGAACGCTACGAAGTGTACCATAAGATCGAGATCCTGGACGAGGCGCTGGTAGCCGCCGCCGAACTGAGCAACCGCTACATCAGCGACCGCTTTCTGCCCGATAAGGCCATCGACCTTATCGACGAGAGCGCCGCCCGCCTGCGGCTGGAGCTGGACAGCGTACCCGAAGAGATCGACGAGTGGGAACGCCGCGTCCGTCAATTGGAGATCGAGCGGGAAGCCATCAAGCGCGAGGGCAGCGCGCCCAAACTGCAACTCATCGAGGAGCAGATCGCCAACGCCCGCGAGAAGCGCGACAGCCTCCGGGCCCGCTGGCGCAACGAAAAGGAACTGGTCGACGCCAGCCAGAACATTAAAAAGACCATCGAGGAGCTGGAGCACGAGGCCGAAAAAGCCGAGCGTAACAGCGACTTCGAAACGGTGGCCAAGATTCGGTACGGTCAGCTGCAGGACCTGAAAAAGCAACTGGCTACGGCAGATAAGGAGCTCGAAAACCTGCCCGACGAGAACCGCTTCACCAACGAGGAAGTCACGGCCAACGACATCGCCGAGGTGGTGGCCCGCTGGACGGGGATCCCCGTCCAGCGCATGCTGCAGAGCGAACGGGACAAACTCCTCAAACTCGAAGACGAACTGCACAAGCGGTTGATCGGACAGGAAGAAGCCGTCCACGCCGTTTCGGATGCCGTTCGGCGCAGCCGGGCCGGACTGCAGGACGAGAACCGACCCATCGGCAGTTTCATCTTCCTCGGCCCGACGGGAGTGGGTAAAACCGAGCTCGCCAAGGCCCTGGCCGAAGTACTTTTCAACGACGAGCGGGCCATCACCCGCATCGACATGAGCGAATACCAGGAACGCCATACCGTCAGCCGGCTCGTGGGGGCGCCTCCGGGCTACGTCGGATACGACGAGGGCGGACAACTCACCGAAGCCGTACGTCAGCGCCCCTACTCCATCGTCCTGCTTGACGAGATCGAAAAGGCCCACCCGGACACCTTCAATATCCTCTTGCAAGTGCTGGACGACGGCCGGCTCACCGACAACCGTGGACGGGTGGCCAACTTCAAGAATACCATCATCATCATGACCTCGAATATGGGGTCCGATACGATCCTGGAAAACTTCGAGGACCTGGCTAACGTAGACGAGCGCCACCGGCAGGAGATCATCCAGACCACCAAGGAGGAAGTTTTCGAAACTTTACAGGAAAATCTCCGGCCGGAGTTCCTCAATCGGATCGACGAGCGCATCATGTTTACGCCGCTGACCCGCAAGGAAATCAAGCACATCGCACGGCTGTTGCTGCATAGAACCGAGAAGATGCTTGCGCGCCAGGGCATGATCATCAAGATCAGCGACCGTGCCCTGGGCTGGTTGGCCAAGCGCGGCTACGATCCGCAGTACGGTGCCCGCCCCATGAAGCGGGTGTTGCAGGCGGACCTGGCCGACGAGCTTTCCAAAGATCTGATTGCGGGCAAGTTCATCGCCGGCGATACGATCTATACCGATTTAGGTGACGATGCCCTGGTATTCACCAAGGAACCCTTCCCCGCCGAGCCGGCCGCCGAAAGCAGCGCCGAGGATGCCGCCGAAGCGGAGGCCGTAGCCCGGGAACGCTCGGCCGACGATCAAACGGAGAAGAAGAAAACCCGCCGGAGCCGGAAGAAATCCGAGGAGACCGAGGCGCCCGAAGGAACGGTGGAGGAGCTTAAGAAAGCGACCCAAGACCTGCTGGATGCTACGGAAGACGCGAAGAAGGAATAGGCCGGTGGGCCGAAATGGATCCTTACGATCCGGCCGATTGCTCGCGAATACCGATAAATCCGATTTGAATCGATAGATATGACCACGTCTGTCCGACAACGTTCTACAGCGATAGGACCGACTCCGCCATGCCTGGCGTGAACGGCAGGAGGCGACCTGATTTATCCCTTTGATTTTCAGAGAGATAAACCACCGTAATAATGCTTCTAAAAGGCCTTTTCCGTGAACCAAAAACGAAAGATGCAGTTTGAAGTTTGTTTAAACATCAAACATGAAAACCATAGCAATCAAGTTCGGCCTTTATTTCTTCGGTGGGTTAGTAGCCATCTTTCTCCTCAGCTACGTGCTGGGTCTGGCGGAGAACTACGAGTTGCGGGTGGTCAACGGTGTGCTGCATATGGTGATCCTCTATTACGGGATCAAGCAATTGCGCTTGACGCAGCCTGAAACCCACCAGAATTACGTTAGCGGTGTCGCCCAGGGCCTGTACATAGGTGCCGTGGGTACCGTCCTGTTCTCCATTTTCACGGCCTTGTTCCTCTTCAGCGCTCCCGACCTGATGGCCAGGTTACAGGCCGACACACCGATCGGTACCGCCCTCACGCCCCTCACCGCCGGCGTCTTCATCCTGATGGAGGGGGTGGCCGTCAGCCTGATCGGCTCCTACATGCTTACCCGCTACGTCGATGCCCGTTTGGAAAAGAAAGGGACGGCCGACATCGCTTACGCCAGTCGGCGCTCGGCGGTGGAGTAATCGTGCTTTCCGGGGGGCTGCGGCTTGGACGGGTTGGTTGCTCTGCCCTAGCGTTATACCGAAATACTGGCGAAGGTCCCTGCGTATTTACCAGCCGATCCGTACTAACCGTACGTTTGCCGGAAGCTGCACCTGGAACGAGTAGGGAAAATGGTTATTGCGGCGGAGCGCAGGACTAAATCATTTTAGTGAACCTGATTGATGTATATTTATCCGACGTCAATCAGTCATCATGCAACGCTTTCTTCCCTTACTTTTCGTCCTTTTGACGCTGGTCTACTGTGCCCAGCAACCCGAAACCACGGGCCCGATTTACCCCGAGCGGGATATCGATCTCGAACCGGCGGCGGCCGCCGACCTGGCTAGCAAAATCCGGACGGAAACCAACGTCGAAGTCGTAGAGGACTTTGAACTCACGCTGTGGGCCAGCGATACCCTCGTCGCCGACCCCGTAGCCATCAGCGTGGCCCCCGACGGACGCATCTTCTACACCAGCGCGAACCGGCCCATCAGCTCCGAATTCGATATCCGGGGACATCGCGACTGGATGACCGCCTCCATCTCCTTCGAGACGGTGGAAGACCGGCGGGAATTTCTCCGGAAAACCTTTGAAGCCGATAGCGATCAGTCCGAACGCCACCTCAAAGACCTGAACGAGGACGGGGTGCGCGACTGGCGCGACCT
The DNA here is from genome assembly GCF_003390935.1 of Lewinella sp. IMCC34191. Lineage (GTDB taxonomy): Bacteria > Bacteroidota > Bacteroidia > Chitinophagales > Saprospiraceae > Neolewinella. The sequence continues at coordinate 130,756 of NZ_QNQZ01000004.1, forward strand.
GACCGTAGAGAAGGACGAGGTATGGTTCGTGGAAGACCGTAGCGGCAACGGGGTGGCCGATCACGCTAAGCTGTACATCGAGGACTTCAACGAGGAAGTGACCGACGTGACCAATGGCGTGGAGTACCACAACGGCGAGGTGTACATCTCCGTCGGCCCCGATCTGTGGAAGACCGCCGACACCGACGATGACGGTATTGCCGATGAGAAAGAATCCATCAGCCACGGCTGGATCGTCCACATCGGATTCGGCGGCCATGGCATGTCGGGCGTGACCGTAGGTCCGCAGGGCCGTATCTGGTGGGGCGGCGGCGACGTCGGCATGAACGTCATCGACAAAGACGGTAAGGAACACAAATACCCCAACGAGGGGACCATTGTCCGCTGCGATCCGGACGGTAAAAATTTCGAGGTTTTCGCCCACGGGTTGCGCAACACCCACGAGTTTGTCTTCGACGACCTGGGCAACCTGATCACCGAAGATAACGACGGCGACCACAGCGGTGAAAGTGAGCGTCTGGTCTACCTCATCGACGGATCGGACTCCGGCTGGCGCATCAACTGGCAGTTCGGAAAGTATACCGACCCGACCAATAACGACTATAAGGTATGGATGGAAGAGCGGATGTACGAACCCCGCTGGGAGGGACAGGCCGCCTACTTCCTGCCACCGATCCAGAATTACGTGAACGGCCCGACGGGCTTCGTTTACAACCCCGGCACCGCATTGGGACCGGAGTACTACCAGCACTTTTTCGTAGCCGAATTCCGTGGCAACCCCGCTAACTCGCCCGTGCACGCCTTCACCCTGGAGCCGGAGGGGGCGGGATTCAAACTCGGGTCGACCAAACAGGTCGTTTCCGGCCTGCTTCCCACCGGACTCGACTTCGGACCTGACGGGGCACTCTACTTCTCCGACTGGATTAACGGATGGAATCCTAAACAGGAAGGCCGGATCTGGAAGCTTGACGTTCCGGGCGGAGCCGATCAGCCTATCCGCCGGGAAGTAAAACGACTCCTTAACCTTCGAATGGATGAGTTGGGTACCGACAGCCTTGAGCTGTTGCTGGCCCACCAGGATCAGCGCGTCCGAAAAAACGCCCAATTTGAACTGGTCACCCGGGGTGAGGAAGGCTACCAGGCCCTGCTGCGTACCGCCCGCAGCGGTGAGAACCAACTGGCCCGCATTCACGGGATTTGGGGCATCGGACAAATGGCCCGCGTGGATATCGACCTGGCAGACGAACTTGCCTCCTTGCTCGGTGACAGCGACCCCGAGATCGTAGCTCAGTCGGCACGCATGATCGGCGACGTCCGAATGGATGGCGCCGGCGATCAGCTGATCGATTTGCTCGACCGCGAGGAACCGCGCGTCGTATTTATGGCGACCGAAGCGCTCGGACGCACGGATAATCAGGATGCGGTACAGCCCATCCTGGACATGCTGGAACGCAACGACGATCAGGATATCTACCTACGCATGGTTGGCATGATCGCCCTGGGGCGGATCGGGCAGTCGGACCCGCTGGTTGCCCTGAAGGACAGTCCGTCGCGGGCCCTGCGCACCGCTGCCGTCGTGGCCTTGCGTCGGATGGAGTCTCCCGAGATTGCCCAATTCTTGCAGGATGAAGACGAATACATCGTGGCCGAGGCCGCCCGCGGTATCAACGACGACTACAGCATCCCGGATGCGCTGCCCGCCCTTGCGGCCACGCTGGATGATCCCCGCTTTACCTCCGAGGCACTGCTCCGCCGGGCGATCAATGCGAACGTTCGGGTAGGCGCCCAGGAGAGCGTCGAGCGCCTCGTGGCCTATGCCGGCAACGGTAATGCCCCGGCGGAACTACGCGCGGAAGCAATTTCAGCACTGTCCGTCTGGGCCCATCCCAGCGTATTCGATCGCGTGGACGGACGCTACCGCGGAGAGTTCGAGCAGGACTCCACCGTGGCCGCTGCCGCCCTCGCTCCGAAGATCGCGGAACTGATGAGCCGGGGTGACGAAGCGGTTCGTACGGCGGCCATCGAAGCGGCCGGCAAGCTGAACCTCCAGGAAACTATTCCCCAGCTTACGGAGTTGCTGTCGCGCGACCGGTCTACCTTGGTCCGCACCGCCGCCCTAAATGCGCTAAACGATTTGGGTGCCCCCGACCTGGACCAAAACCTGGAAACCGCCCTGGCAGACCGGGATGGAAACGTAAGGGCCCGCGCCCTGGAGATTCTTCCCAGCTCCGGTATATCCGGGGACCGTTCTGTCCTGCTGTACGACAAAGTACTGGAACGGGGAACCGTCGTAGAGCAGCAAGCCGCCTTGCTGGGCCTATCCCAGATCGAAGGAGAATCCGCCGACGAACTATTCGGCCGCCTGCTGGACCGTCTCGAGGCCGATAACATTCCGACCGAAGTGAAACTCGACCTGGCCGAGGCCGTCGAGCAGCACGGCAATCCCCAACTCAACGCTATCCTGACCGACTATGCCGGAACCGTAGATAGCACCCTCGGTCTGTACGCCTTCGCCCTGGAGGGGGGCAACGCGGGCCGCGGCCGTAATCTGTTCTACCGCAACGAATCCGCCCAGTGCGTCCGGTGCCACGCCATCTTCGAATACGGCGCCAATGTAGGCCCGGGCCTGGAAGGCATCGCCGACCGACTGGATCAGCGGCAATTACTAGAGGCACTCATCCGCCCGAGCGCCCGTCTGGCTCCTGGCTACGAAACGATCCTGGTGACCATGAACGACGGTACCGTAACCGCCGGCACCGTCATGAAGCGTACCCCGGATGAGATTACGCTGAAAATCGGTAAGGAGGATATACAGACCCTGCAGCGCAGCGACATCTCGGAGGAAGAAACCGTCCCCTCGAGCATGCCCTCCATGGAGGAGCGCCTGGACCGCCGGGAGATTCGCGACCTGGTCGCCTTTCTGTCTACCCTGCACGCAGAGGAGTCTTAGTCAACTTCACGGTGCCGGAGTCGTATCGGCCCTTTCCACTCCGCGGATGGGTCGATAACCTCGCCGGACTGCGTAATATCGATCCGCCCGGCCAATGCCAGTGTTCTTGCGCGCTGTCTGACGGAGTCCATCAGCGGACGCCAATCCTGCGGCGCTAAGCTCCGTGCAACCTCCGATGGGCAAACCGTTTTGCTGCCGCCCCGTTCTCTGGTACGGGATAATATGTCCGCGTCGATCTCCTCATCCGTCATGCTGGCGCGCTGTTTGTGAACAATCTTGACCGTTAACGGCCTTATGTAGGTACATTAAATCATTAAGTTATGCCTACCACGACAGCTAATATTGCCGAAAAATCCGGCACCTATACGATCGGAGACGATATCACGATTCACCGCCTCGGCTACGGCGCCATGCGGATTACCGGAGATGGCATCTGGGGCCCACCAAAGGATCGCGACGAAGCCATCCGGGTACTGAAGGCAACGCAGGATGTGGGTATCAACTTCATCGATACCGCCGATAGTTACGGCCCGAATGTATCCGAGGAACTGATTGCCAAAGCCCTCCATCCCTATCCCGACGGTCTCTTGGTCGCCACGAAAGGCGGACTAGAGCGGACCGGCCCGAACGAATGGCCCGTGAACGGTCGCCCCGAGCACCTCGAAGCGGCCCTGAAGGGAAGTTTGAAGCGCCTAAAGCTCGAACGTATCGATCTCTACCAACTGCACCGTTTCGACGAAAAGGTGCCCACCGACGAATTTCTTGGCAAACTGGCCGAGCTCCAGCAACAAGGATATATCCGCCACCTGGGCCTGTCGGAGGTCAACGTAGAGCAGATCAAACAAGCGCAGCAACACTTCGAGGTCGTCAGTGTACAGAATAAGTACAGCCTCACCGACCGGCAGTGGGAGGACGAGGTGACGTGGACGCGCGAAAACAACATCGCCTTCATTCCCTGGTACCCCCTCGACGCCGGCGCCCTGGAAAATAAGGATCTGCAGCGCATCGCCAAGAAGTACGACAGCAGCGTCTACCAGATAGCCCTCGCATGGCTCCTTGCCCACAGCGATAATATCCTTCCCATCCCCGGCACCAGCTCGGTCAGTCACCTGAAAGAGAACACCCAGGCTGCAGCCATCGAACTCGAAGATGAGGACGTGCGGACTTTGGATAGTCTTCAGGGTTAGGGTGTAGGATATAGGTCATAGGATATAGGTCATAGGGTATAGGCTGTCGGCTGCGGGCCTATACCCTATTACCTATTACCTATATCCTATTCCTTAGCTACAAAAACCCGCCACGCCCAGGGCTGTAGTGCGACCTCCTCCCCCTCCGAGATCTCCTGCTCGGCTCCGGTCAGGCCGTCGCGGTAGGTGCCCGGATAGAGCGTTTCCGAAAAGCGCACTTCCCGCGTTTCACCGCAAAAATTGAAAATGGCGAAGATTTTGCCGTTGTCGTCCTGACGAACGAAGCTGAGGACTTCGGATTCGTAGTTATTCGGTACCCGGATCATCGTGGCACCGTGGGGTGCATTGGCCAGGGCCGTGTGTTCTTTTCTGAGGGTGATGAGTTTACGGAAGAGACCGGCAAACTCGTGCTCTTTCCACTCGATCGGGTCTTTGCGGAAGAAGGCCAGCCGTTTGTCCAGTCCGGCTTCCTGACCGTTGTAAATGAGGGGGATGCCTTCTCCGATGAATGAAAGTGCGATGCAAGCCTCTAAGCCATCACCGAGCATTTCGTACATGGTACCCTCCCAGGCGTTTTTGTCGTGATTGTCGGTGAAGGTGAGCCGCATGGCGTCCGCCGGCCAGGCGCGCTCGTTCCAGGAGTAGTAGACGAACAAGGCCCCTACCCCATCCTTGCCGTGGGTGATGCGGTGAAGGGTTTCGTGCCAGCTCCACGCGTAGGTGGCATCGAAGGCACCGCGGTGCAGGTCCCGTGCCTCCCATTCGGCAAGCATAAAGACCGGTTTGATCGCGTCGAGTCGTTCGCGCACGGCCTCCCAGAAGACCGTTGGCACATACCCGGCCACGTCGCAGCGGTAGCCGTCGATGTCGCATTCGCGTACCCACCATTCCATAACGTCGAGCATGTAGTTGCGGGTACCCTCTTGCCAGTAGTCGAGGTCGATGATGTCCGACCAGTCCCACCAGGGCGTAGGTCGGAAATCGCCCTTGTAGTCGCGGGCGTACCAATCGGGGTGCTCATCGACCAGGACGTTGTCCCAAGCCGTGTGATTAGCTACCCAGTCGAGGATGACGTACATCCCCTGCTCGTGGGCCTGCCGGACGAAATCTTTCAGATCGTCCAGGTCACCGAATTCCGGATTTACGCCGTAGTAATCCTTGATCGAATACGGGCTTCCCAGCTCCCCCTTCCGATTCTTCTCTCCGATGGGATGGATCGGCATGAGCCACAGGATATCCACGCCGAGGTCCTTCAGGCGGGGAAGTTCCCCGGCGGCGGCGACAAATGTCCCCTCCGGGGTAAACTGACGGGTATTGATTTGGTAGAGGACGGCATTTTGGGACCAATCGGGGTGTTGCATAGGCAGGGGGTAGGGAGTAAGGGGCAGTAATTAGGGGTGTAGAAAGCAGGTTACGCGTTTTATAATGGGAGATCGCGGTGGTAAATCAGTCAAGGCCGTCAGCATGAAGGTATGTCCAGCTGCAACCCGTCACCTACGTCCACTAACCTATACAGTCCTCTAGCCGTACAGAAGTTCTATCTTTCCGAAAAGATCGAACATGCAGCGTAGAAAATTCATTCGGGCGGGAGCCGCGGGAGCCATGGCCGTAGCGGGAAGTCAACTGGCCGCCACCCCACGTCCAAACCAAGTGGCGGAAAAGGAAATCATCGAATGGCGGGTATACGAGATGGCCTGGGGAGGGAATCAGGGTCTCTTACGCAGTCATCTACTGGATACGCTTCAACCTGCGCTCCGCCGCAAAGGTGCTACTCAGTTTGCGCTGTTTACGGAATACGGCGATAGCAACCCCGTCAAGTTGCACGCCATGATTGCTTACCGGGATGCCGCCGCCTACCTCGCCGCGCAATCGCTCGGAGATGACCAAGAATTTAAAACCGCGTCGGAATCTTACGATGCAGTAGGTGCCGGACAGCCCATCTATGCGCGGTACTCCTCCTGGCTGATGAATGCCTTCGACGGCATGCCGCAGTCGGTCGCTACGGACCCGGAGGCCGGCGTATTCGAGCTACGTATCTACGAAGGGTACTCGGAAGATGCCACGCGGCGCAAGATCCGCATGTTCAACGAGTTCGAAGTGGACATATTCAAGGATACCGATCTGGATGCCGTTTTCTACGGAGATATGATCGCCGGCCCCTACCGGCCTGCGCTGGTCTACCTCCTGCAGTTCGCCGATATGGAGGAACGCGATGTCAACTGGGGGAAATTCGGTAGTCACCCGGAGTGGAACCGGATCAAGGATTTGCCGGAGTTTGCGGATTCGGTCAGCAATATTCGCCGCATCTTTCTCAAACCCGTATAGTCCGGCACTGCCCGTGGATGGGTGAGTTCGATCCACGAAATACGCAGCCTACCCGCGATCCCTTGCCCCTCGTTTCTGGTAATATCTATCCAGGTAGTCAGCCCTGCCTCAGCCAATCGTCTGATAGTGAATCAGTGCGGCAAGCCGCATCCTTCCGAAAATATCTTCAGGGGCCCACTGTTTGGTAGAGTTAAACGGACGCTTTATCTTTGCAGCCGCTTCCGGAAACCATGGGGTTAACTGACCCAGCGGCGAAGGATAATGGCGCGGTAGCTCAGCCGGTTAGAGCGCAGGATTCATAATCCTGAGGTCGGGTGTTCGAGTCACCCTCGCGCTACGATAATGGCCCGTCGACGAATCGTCGGCGGGCCATTTTTTTTGCTTGCGGTTTACAAAGAAGCCAGATCCTGATGAAGATCAGGTTTTTACCGGTTGCTGCGCGCTACGCCACCTGTTCCGCAATAGCCTGAATGGTAGAGCTGTCCCCCATCGTGTAATAGTGCAGACACGGGACGCCCCGTTCCTTCAGTTCTTTGCTCTGAGCGGCGCACCATTCGATACCGGCCTGGGTCCGGGCCTCGGCGTTCTTTGCTTTGGAGACTTCGCTGACCAACTCGTCCGGCAGGTCGACGTGGAACAGGCGCGGCAGCGAATTCAGCTGGTACAGCTTGGTCACCGGCTTCAGTCCCGGTACAATGGGGACGTTGATGCCCACCTTCCGGCAGGCGTCGACGTAGTCGAAGTACTTCTGGTTGTCGAAGAACATCTGGGTGACGATGTAGTGAGCGCCCGCGTCGACTTTTTGCTTCACGTAGCGTAGATCGTGATCCAGGTTAGCAGCTTCGAAGTGTTTTTCCGGGTAGCCCGCCACGCCGATGCAGAAGTCGGTCTTGCTCGCGTGTTCGCCTTTGATGAGTTCGTCCAGATACTTACCCTCGTTCATTTCCACGATCTGCCCTACCAACTCACAGGCATAATTGTGGCCGTCGTCCTCGGGTACGAAGCGCCCCTCGAACTTCCGCGCGTCGCCCCGCAGGGCCAGCACGTTTTGCACGTCGAGAAAGGCCAGGTCGATCAGGGCATTCTCGGTATCCTGCTTGGTAAAGCCGCCGCAGAGCAGGTGCGGCACGGCATCCACCCCGTAGCGGTGCATGATGGCCGCGCAGATCCCCACGGTGCCCGGCCGCTTGCGAATGGCGGTCTTTTCGTAGTAGCCACTCGCACGCTTTTTATACACGTACTCCTCCCGGTGATAGGTCACGTCAATGAAGGGCGGCTTGAATTCCATCAGCGGATCCAGCGTATCGAAGATGGCCTGCATGCTTCCCCCCTTCAGCGGCGGAAGGACTTCAAAACTGATCAAGGTCTGGCCGTCGGCCTTTTCAAAATGCTCGGTTACTCGCATAGTAGACGGGCTCTCGCCCTTATTAGAGGGCCTACGGCCCGGTAGAGGCCTGCGGCCGGAGAGACTCGCTTCGCTCGCGGTAGACGCAGGCCACAGCCAGTGCCACCCGTAAGCAGGCCCTTCATTTTTTGGGGAATCAAAAGTACGTAACCTCCCCCGGAACAATTCGTTCAAGCCCCTTCCCCCCCATTACCGCGACCGCAGGGAGCTCTACCGACGAGCAATGCGAGTCCTCTACCGGCAGTCAAACAAAGCAACAAGGCCCTCTACCGCGACCGCAGCGAGCTCTACCGACGAGCAATGCGAGTCCCCCAATGGCAGTCGAGCAATGCGAGAATGCCCTCTACCGCAAGCGCAGCGAGTCTCTACCGACGAACGAAGTGAGTCCTCCAAACGTGAGCGCAGCAAGTCTCTACCGACGAACGAAGTAAGTCCTCTAAACGCGAGCGCAGCGAGTCTCTACCGACGAACGAAGTAAGTCCTCTAAACGCGAGCGCAGCGAGTCTCTACCGACGAACGAAGTAAGTCCTCTAAACATGAGCGCAGCGAACCTCTAAGACGAGCGCAGCGACTCAAACAACCCTTCCCACCCCTTCCGGTTCCGCACCACCACGTCCACGTACTCCCGCCACACGGCGCCGTCCTGCTCGGGATCCTTGACGACCGCGCCCGACAGACTGGCCGCCAGGTGCTCGGTTTCGATATCGCCGTTGCCGAAGTGATGACTGAGCGCCCGGCTCTGATTGACGACGGAAATCGCTTCCGCGGTGGACAGCGTCGAACTCGGGGATTTTAGTTGCGTACGCCCGTCCTCGGTGCGGCCGTTGCGCAGCTCGCGGAAAATGGTGACCAAGCGAGTGATCTCCGTTGCCGCATCCTGCTTGACCGGGGGAAGTTGCATCCGCTCGGCGGCGGCGCGGCTCCGGTCGGTGACAATACGCACCTCTTCCTCCAGGGTGGCGGGCAGGGGCATCACGACCGTGTTGAAGCGGCGACGCAGGGCGCTGGACAGTTCGTTGACGCCGCGGTCGCGGTCGTTGGCCGTAGCGATGACGTTGAAGCCGCGGCGGGCCTGGGTCTCCCGGTTCAGTTCGGGGATCGGGAGGATCTTTTCGGATAAGACGGTGATCAGGGCATCCTGCACGTCACTCGGTACCCGGGTCAGCTCCTCGATGCGGACCAGCTTTCCCTCCCGCATGCCCATCATCACCGGACTTGGCACCAGGGCTTCCTCACTCGGCCCCTCGGCCAGCAGGCGGGCGTAGTTCCAGCCGTAGCGGAGGGCATCCTCGCTCATGCCGGCCGTTCCCTGGACCAGCAGGGTGGAATCTCCGCTGATGGCGGCTGTTAAATGCTCGCTGACCCATGTCTTGGCCGTACCGGGGACACCCACCAGGAGAAGGGCACGGTCCGTGACCAAACTGGCTACGGCTACCTCGATGAGGCGGCGGTCGCCGAAGTATTTGGGGGTAATTTCCGTGCCATCGTCGAGCGTATCGCCCATAATGTAGCGGACGACCACCGTCGGGCTCAGGCGCCAGCCGTCGGGTCGTACGCCCTCGTCCACCTTTTCCAGGGCGGTAAGTTCGTCGGCGTAGGCGTCTTCGGCGTGGGGACGGAGGATTTCATTCATGCAGCTCAGAAGGTTTCGGCGGAAGAGGGCTTGTTGCGGTCCATCAGCATCGTCGCTACCCGGCGTTCGCCGTCATAGAGCTTAACGATATTCTTCTGGTCGGCGTAGTACTCGGTCAACACACTATTCTCCACCGTGATGCCTTCCGGATCGGCGACGTCGTTGGCCGCCAGGTAAATCCATAGGCCGTGCATATCGTCCTCCAGTTCGTAGCCGATCATCTCCACGGGCAGGCGTTCCCCGTTCCAGTCGATCCGGAAGTGCTTATCGAGGTAGGCAGTCAGGAAACGTTCGGCCTCGGCGTGCTCCTTGGGGGTGCCGAGTCGGAGCCGGGGTGCCCCGGCCTCTTCCATCGCTTCCTCGATGTCGTCGACGAAGACCTGCATTTCGATTTGCAGCTGGTTGCGATCGGCAACGTAGCGGACATTCGTTTTACTGACGTGGTAGTCGTGGACGGGCGGAGCAAACAGCAGCAGAAGAGATAAAAGCAGCAGCATGGGGTATCAATTAGGGCAACGGACACAAAAATAGCCCGCTGCGGGCAACGGGCTATTAGAACGATACGTCGCGGGGGACGGTTGGATGGTGTTACTCTTCCAGCTGGTAGTACAGCACGAGCTCAATGGAATCGGTGGCTGCGCCGTCGGCGCGGTCGAATCCCTTGCTGACAAGGTAGCGGCCCATGCGTTCGGTCTCCTCGAGGAGGGCGCGATCGCCCGCCACCTTCATCTGTCCACTGACCGGGGCACCCTGTGTTTTGTCGGGAGCGACGACGGTCAGATTCATCGGGTCGGCGACGCTTACCTGATTCGTGAGGGGCATGGCTTTGAAGTCGGAACCGTCCTCATTGACGTAGATTTTCAGCAGGTAAGGGCCGGTACGCCGCGACTCCAGTGCCGCCGGCGGATAGATGACCGTACCGTAGACGGTCTTAACCAAGTGTTTCTGCGGAGAGTCGCCATCGGCGGCACCCCGTAGCGCGGGTTTGGCCTGCTGGGCGGCGAGGGGCAGGGTGAAGATCGCCAGGAGTAGGGCATAAGTCAGTTTCCGCATCAGCTGCGGGGATCGAAAAAAGCGTGTCATAGTGTCCAGTTATATTTCGGTAGGCTATCAACCCGCATCCCCTGCCGATTGATCAGACCGCTTACTGATTTTGGCTGTCGGGAGTGGGACAGCCCACCGTTTTACGAAAAGGCTTCTACCTGCGCTCCGCCGCGAAAAGCATTAATATTCCAGCGAAAACTGCACCTCGAACTTCAGCAGAGCGGGTACCGGTAGTCCATCTTTAGTCGCCGGCCTAAATTTGCCGATGGACCGAACCGCACGCTCCACTTCCTCATCAAGTCCATATTCGGGAATGGTGATCACCGGATCGAAATCAGGTCTTTGCGAATTTTCGGTATACCCCACGACGACAAAGCTTTCGGGGCCGGCCGCTTTGGTTCCCCCAATAATTTCCGAAGTTATATCTACAATTTCGCCCTCCGCGGAAAGACGCACTTCCGTCGCTATGGTCCCGACCTGTCCCATATTGCGCTCCACGTCCGGGTAGCGTATTTGCGCGTAAAAGCCGTGCAGGAAAGTGGGGTACTCCATATTTTCGGGGACCGGAGCGGTCTCATCATTTTGCAAATCCGGCAGGGTAAAGACGCGCGCTTCCGGCGCGGGTATCATGTCGGCCCCCAGGTCCTCGGCGGTACAGGCGACGACTAAAGAGCCTAACAGTAGAAAGAGAACGGACCAGTGGGCGGCACGCAGCCGGCGGTTGGTTTGCTGGGTTAACATGGCAATACGCTTTTTAAGGGGTGAAGAAAATAGTGCCGGCACGAGGGTCGACGACTGGGTGGCCAGCAGCAGCTGACGCCCGTAAGTTTTGGGGGGCACTTCCCGCAGCACCGCGGCATCCGCTTCGTACTCGTGGACTTCGCCGAGCAGCCGGGAATAGAGCCAGACCAGGGGGTGAAACCATAGGATTACCGTAGCGATGGTCAGCAGCAACCGCTCCCAGTGGTGGCCGGCCCGCAGGTGGGCCGCTTCGTGGAGCAGCGCGGTCCTTTCCAATTCCGGATCGATATCAGCGGGCAGGTAAATGCGCCCGAAGGCCGCATAGGGAGAGCGGACCATGACACGGCGCACGACGCGGTACCCCCGGAATCGTTCTTCGGTTTTCGCGGCGGGGCGCAGGTGAACGGCTAATCGGTAAACGGTGAGCCCAATGCCGCCGACCAGCCCGGCCAGATATACCGTCAGGCCGAAATCGGACCAGGACAAGGCAGCACCGGCTGACGTACCGCCATTGGAGTCCACTCCACCGGCGGGTACGATATACGCCAGCACGTGGGCGGGCAACTGCGTCACCCCGGCCGAACTGCCCACCGGAAAGGACGGCAGCAGCGGTATGACCACGCCCGCCAGTACCGCCGCCAGCAGAAATCCGCGCCGGGTGCGCCAGTCGGTGGTACGACGGAAAACAAAGAGGTAGAATACGAGCAGCGCGGCCCAGACCAGGGTGGCTTCGAGGAGGTACTGAAGGATATTAAAGGTCATGCTAGGCGCCTTTCTGGGGGAAAAAGAAGACGTCGAAACTTAGCTCGGACGCGACCGGCTTACCGTCCTGTTCGGCAATCGGAAAGTTGCTCACCTCCTGTATGGCCTGCTCGACCGCGCGCCTGAAGTGCTTCGGCGCATTGTGTACCCGAATGAGCAAATCCTTGACCGGTGCTTGATCGCCCACGACCGTCAGGGTAGGAAACTCCGGCCGTTGCTGATCCAAGTCTACCTGGTTCAGGGTGATACGGGAGACCTTCCCATTAGCTAGAATCCGGATGTCGACGGTAATGCGGGCCATTTCGTCATACACCGCATCCTGAAAGGCTTCTTCCGGATAGTAGACCGCCGCGAGGAACTGGTCCTGCCAAGTAGAATCGCTGCTGGCCATTGCGGGGACCGTTTCCTTCGACGTGCCTCCCTCCGAAATTACACGGCTAATGCTGCAAGTCAACACCAGGGCCATTCCTAGTAAAGCAAGCAGGGTGAGATGCTTTCCGCCGAGTGACGCGGCGGGTAATCTGGATTGTAACATGGCAATTCTATTTTGGAGGGGAGAAGTGAAAAGTCCGGGTCCGAAGGGGCTCTGCATCGTGGCCCGCAGTAATAGCTTTCCGTAGTCGGCAGTCGGGAGCTTTTCGGTGACCTCCGCGTCGGCCTCGTATTCATGGACGACGCTCAGCCGTCTGGCGTAGATCCACGGCAGTGGATGAAACCAAAGTGCGGCTACCGTCAGCTGGGCCAGTAGCTTTTCGGCGAAGTGTCCGTGCCGCAGGTGGGCGGCTTCGTGCAGCAGTGCGGCGTATTCCAGCTCCGGCGCCAGGCCTTCAGGCAGATAGATGCGCCCGAATGCGGCGTAGGGACTGGGTATCTGCGGGGAATGGACTACGGGATAGCCCGCGTACTTCGTGTCCGTATCCTCCCCCGTGCGAAAGTGGCGGCAGGTCCGGTAGGCTAGTAGCGCTAGGGCCGTCAGCGTGCCGGCCGACCAAACAATCAGCAGTAGTTCGGTCCAGGACACGGCTGCAGGCGTGGCGGGCTCCGGGCCGGAAAACTGCGAAGCGACGTAAGCCACGGCGCTCTCGGTAAGGCCTTCCAAAGGGACCTTCAGTTCCGTCTGCACCTTTGGGAGGAGGGGCAGGCAGGCCCCGGCCGCCAGGAAGGAGAGGAGTAAGTGGCGGTGGAGTCGCCAGTTGCCGTTCTTGCGCAAAGCCAGCCAGTAAAACACCAGCAGTACGGACCATACGAGGGTGGCCTCCAGTAGCAGTCGGGTAAGGTCGGTGCTCATTCTTCCTCCAATTGACGGACCAGGGCGTTGAGCTCGTCCAGGCTAAGGTTCTCGTCCTTGACCAGGTAGCTCACCGCCGCCGAGCCGGAGCCGCCGAAGAAGCTCTTGACCAGGCGACCCAGTCGCTGGCGTCCATATTCCTCGCGGCTGATCTTCGGCGTGTAAACAAAGGTGCGGCCGTACTCCCGGTGGCTGACGAAGCCCCGCTCGTCCAATGCCAGGATAAGGGTGGATACGGTACTGTGGGCGGGAAGCTTCCCGCTTTGCTCCAGAATGCTCTGCCGCAGATCGCCGACGGTGCATTCGCCCAGCTGCCAGACATGGTGCATCAAATCCTCCTGAGCGCGAGTCAGTTTTTGCATGATTAGTTATTTAACGTAAGTATACGTTACGTATCGTTAAGATGCAATACCCGCTGGTGAGAAAAGCAGTCGGACGGGTAGTGGCCCGACGGGTGACGGTTGCACCGCTACCCGTCGGAGGAGCGCGCATCCCGCGGGCGGTCGGCCAAAAGACCGGGCGAATGCATCCTTTCCTTACCGTATTTGTTACTTTCCCCGACACAAACACCGAATCATGGCCTTTCTCCGCCTCTTCAAGCCACCCCGCAATCAGCAGTTCTCCTATAAGCCCCGCTACTGGGATCCTAAGAAGGAGGAAGCCGAAGAACGCCGGCAGCGGATCGAAATGCTGCAACAGGGGGGTGTGGATGGCATGAAGGAAAGGCTGCGGGGCGGTTTCCGGAAAGGCGCCGGGGGCGAGGCCGCCGGACGCTACCGCAACGAGCGCGTGCGCCGTTCCAATTACAGCTTGGTGATCATACTCGTTACCCTGGTCGTATTAAGTTACGTCGTATACGTCCTTTATTTCCCGGAACTAGAGCAACTCCTCGGTTAATAGTTAGTACTTTGGCCATTGAAACCTGCCCTAGTTTATGTCGGACAATCTCGTCCAACTTCTTCCTGATGCCATAGCCAACCAGATTGCCGCCGGAGAGGTCATCCAGCGACCCGCCAGCGTGGTTAAGGAACTGGTTGAGAATGCCGTGGATGCCGGGGCCGACGAGATCAACCTCATTATAAAGGACGCGGGTAAGAACCTGATCCAGGTGATCGATAACGGCTGTGGTATGTCCGAGACGGACGCGCGCATGTCGTTGGAGCGCCACGCCACCAGTAAGCTTCGCACGGCCGCCGACCTTTTTTCACTCCATACGATGGGCTTCCGCGGCGAGGCATTAGCCAGTATCGTAGCGATCGCGCAGGTGGAAATGAAGACCCGGCGCGCTACCGACGACCTGGGCACCCGCATCGCTGTCGAGGGTAGCGAGGTACAGGCCCAGGAACCGGTCGCCGCTCCACCGGGTACGAGTATCGCGGTACGCAACCTCTTTTACAATGTCCCCGCCCGCCGGAACTTTCTGAAAAGCGACTCCGTCGAGCTGCGCCACATCCGGGAAGAGTATATCCGCATTGCGCTGGCCCACCCCAGTGTGCGTTTCGACCTGCACGTTAACGACAAGCTGGACCTATCCCTCGTCTCCGGCAATCTCCGGCAACGGGTCATCGCCATTTTCGGCAAGAAATACCGCGACCTGCTGGTTCCCATCGAAGAGGCCACCGACGTGCTCAGCATTGGCGGTTACGTAGGCAAACCGGAGGCCGCGCGCAAGAGCAAGGTCGGCCAGTTCTTCTTCATCAATGACCGCTACATCCGCAGCAGCTACCTGCACCACGCGGTGACTATGGCCTACGATGAGCTGCTCAGCAAGGAAAGCTATCCGTTCTACGTCATCTTCCTGGAGATCGACCCCGCGCGTATCGACGTAAATGTGCATCCCACCAAGCAGGAGATCAAATTTGAGGACGAACGGCTGATCTATAACTACCTCAAAGCTACCATCCGCCATGGCCTCGGCCGGGCCAGCATCATGCCGACCATCGACTTCGAATCGGACAACCCCTTCTCGCCCTCCCGGACCAGTTATTCGCCCACTATGTCCCAGTCCGACTCCGAGCAGCCTCTGCCCAGCAAGATGAACCGGGAAACGCCGCGCTCGGGCTCCCCTACTCCACCCAGCGAAGCGAAGCGTCACGCCAACAACCTTCGGCAGTGGGAACAACTCTACGAAAACCTGGAGGTGGAGGTCGATACGGATACCGGAGAGGTACTACAGAGTCGCCTCGGACAGGAGGAGGATACCGATGCCCCCTCCCCCCACGGCAGAGCTCCGTTCCAGTTGCACCACCGCTACATCGTAAGCGCCATCAAAAGTGGCTGGCTGTTGATCGATCAACAGGCGGCCCACGAACGCATTCTCTACGAGGGCTTCCTGCAAACGCTCCGCGACAAACCCGCCACCTCTCAGACCTCGCTTTTCCCCCAGACACTGGATCTGGCGCACGCGGACGCCGATCTGATGCAGTCCCTCCTGCCGCAGCTAAATCAACTGGGCTTCGACCTGGAAGCTTTCGGTGGTGGCAGCTTTATCGTCCGCGGCATCCCCGCCGAGCTGGCCGGGCGGAACAACGAGCTGGACCTGCTCGAGCGCCTCCTGCAGCAGTATAAAACAAATGTCGACCTGAGCAGTGACGGCCACGACCGGCTGGCCCGCACCCTGGCCCGAGCCGCCGCCATCAAACGGGGTACGGGGCTGGAAGAAACGGAGATGCGATCGCTGATCGACCGGCTGTTTGCCTGCGAACAGCCGCGCGTGGCTCCCAACGGTAAAAAGTGTTTCATCAAGTACACCCTGGACGAGGTGGAAAGAATGTTTGCGGGATGAGCAAGCAGGCGAGCGGGAACCCTGGGGGCCTCCCAAGCATTAGTTAACAAATCTTCCTGCGCATGCCGCCGATGACTCCTTTGGTGAAGAACCTCCTCATTATAAACGTGGTGGTTTTCGCCTTGCTGAACCTGCTGCCCTACCTGGGCATACCCACGGCGGGGATGTCGTCGTACCTGGCCCTTCATTATCCGACGAGCGAGGCCTTCCACCCCATCCAGTTGGTTTCCCACTTCTTCGTTCACGGCGGGCTCACCCATATTTTCTTCAATATGTTCGGACTGGTCATGTTCGGACCGCTGCTGGAGCGGCGCTACGGTGGCCAACGCTTCCTCATTCTCTACCTCGTTGCGGCCGCGGGCGCCGTGGCGCTGCACTTCGGTTGGACCTGGTACGAAATCCATTCCATGGAGGCCATCGTGGATAATTTCCGGAGCAACCCTACCCTGTCTGCATTCAACGATTTCTTCTCATCCGTGGATACCAAAAGTCTGACTATGGATGACGGCACCCCCGTCAGCCAAGTCGTCGGGGATATCAAAACCGAACTGACGCTGAACAGCGACGATCCGGACCGTGTTCGCCAGGATGCCGTGATCATGATGCAGGAGTACATCGAATTCAAGACTAATGTCCCGATGGTCGGTGCTTCGGGAGCCCTGTACGGTGTGGTGGCCGCCTTCGCGATCCTTTACCCCAGTTTTCCGCTGATGCTGATCTTCCTGCCGATTCCTATTCGCGCGAAGTTCTTCGTCCCCATTCTGCTGGCAGTCGACCTTTTCCTGGGCGTCATGCAATTCAGTTGGGATCCGATCGCTCACTTCGCTCACCTGGGCGGCGCCCTGGCGGGTGGGTTGTTGGCTTTCATCTGGTACAAAACCGATCCGCCCGCCGGAGCACAGCGGTGGGACCGGGGCGTACCGCGCTAAAGGTTGGTGCTAATTATGTAGTTTACCGGCCATAATTGCCGACCGGGTAAATCTTTTCCCCGTGTAAACGTTTGTAAAGGCACACCTTCGCCAATTATGCTACAATCCATCTGGGACGATATTCGCCGGGAGTTCGATTATGGCAACATGATCAACCGCATTATCATCGTGAATGTCGCGGTTTACCTGGTCATCAACCTGGCCTGGGTGTTCTTACGGGTTTTCGAAGGCTGGGAAACGCCGAACCTGTACTATGACATCCGCGATTTCCTGGCAATCTCCAGCTCGGGCTGGCATATGCTCACCCATCCGTGGTCGATTATTACCCATATGTTCCTCCACGAGGGCTTCTGGCATATCCTCTGGAATATGCTGTTCCTGTTCTGGTTCGGACGCATCTTCGGTGACCTGCTGGGCGACCGTCGGGTGCTCCCGCTGTACATACTCGGTGGGCTGGGAGGTGCTCTTTTCTTCTTCATCGGTGCCGCCCTGCCTAATTTTCCCGGTGGGGGTGGCGTTGCCTTCGGAGCCAGTGCCGCCGTCATGAGCATCGTAGTTGCCGCTGCGGTCTTCGCCCCGGACTATAGCGTCCGGCTGTTGTTGCTGGGTAACGTCAAACTGAAGTACATCGCCGCCTTCATCGTGATCATGAATATCATTGGGATCGGCGGCGATATGAATACGGGAGGGGCCTTCGGGCACCTCGGCGGCATCTTTGTCGGCTTTCTCTTTTCCTGGTACCTGCGACGGGGTACGGATTTAACCGCACCGGTGGCTACGGCCATTGAACGAATCAACGGATTTTATCACAGCATCCTCCGTCCGAGTAAGGACCACCGTAGTCGCGGACCCCGGGCGGCCTTTCGGGGTGGTCGATCGGTCAAGGAGACCGCGGCGAAGGAACGGCCTAGTTTCATGCGGCGCGCGGGCGGAAGTTCCCGGTCGAAACCATCATCCGGAGGAAGTGGTGCGTCAGATGAAAGCACACTAAGCCATCAGGAACAACTCGATGCCATTCTCGACAAGATCAAGGAGGACGGATACAACAGCCTGACCAAGGACGAGAAGGAATTTTTATTCCGAGCGAGCAATCGAAATTAATTACCGGTGCGTACCCTCTTTTCGCTTGTAGGAAATCTTATTGCCCTAACCGCCGGTTTCGGGCTGTTGGCGCGGTACGTATCCCCGGAGATCTTTTGGCCTCCCGCAATCATCGCGCTCTTACTTCCGGGCTTACTGCTAATTACTATTGTCTTCATTCTCATTCAGGTTTCCCGAAAGCAGTGGCGATCCATCATCCTTCCGGTCCTGGTAATTGTCTTTGCTAGCCCCATCCTGGATCGTCTTTTCGCCTGGCCGTCCTCATCCACTAAGGTTACCGACGAAACGGCAACGCTCACCCTGGTGACCGGAAACCAACGCATGTTTCGCCGCTCCGATCGCTCCGATGCCGGACTGGAGGTCGCCCGCGATTTTTTCGGCCAGCTAGGTGCCGAGGTCCTCTTACTACAGGAGGTATGGCCTACTTACCGGAAGGTTACTTATATCGATCAGATCAAGGCAGGTAGTAAACTGCGGGAACGTCACCAGCAGGAAAAAACGATGGTGGCAACCTATGCGAACGACATCGTTGGCCGGACCGAATACTTCGAAAGTTCCTACCACGGTGTCTTACTGACCGATGTACGCAGCGAGATAGGGACCGTTCGGGTCATCAATACGCACCTGCAATCCAATAAGATTAGTGGGATGGCGGAGGGTATCAGCGATAAGGAATCCGTTTCCGACAAAGTCACCACCTTCGGGCAGATGCTGGCCGGGTACGGACGAACCACCCGACAACGGGCCGCGCAGGCGCAACTCATCCGCAGGCTAGTGGAAGAAAGCCCGTATCCGGTTATTCTTGGTGGTGACTTCAACGATGTGCCGTCTTCCTATACCTACAATACGGTACTTTCGCCCCGTCTACGGGATGCCTGGGCGGAGGCAGGTACCGGCTTGGGAACAACCTTTACCGGTCCGCTGCCGGGGCTACGTATCGACTACTTCATGGTCGATACCGCACTCACGGTAGTCGATGTGGAGCGGGTTAATTCCCCCTGGTCGGATCACCGCCTACTCAAACTGGTGGTGACCAAGTAAGCGGGAGGACATACCCAACCAGTCAGACACGCTGGTCCTTTTCTTTTCTCGACTGATTATACGTGGAGGGCCCGGTCGCCAGTAGCCGCCAGTGCCGCTTCCCGGAAGGCCTCTGTATAGGTTGGGTGGGCATGACTCATACGGGCAACGTCCTCCGCGCTTGCACGGAATTCCATCAACGCTACCGCTTCCGAAATCATGTCCGCTGTGCGGGCCCCGACCATATGGACGCCAAGTATCTCGTCGGTTTCCGCGTCGGCCAGCACCTTCACCATTCCTTCAATATCCATACTGGCGCGGGCCCGCCCGAGTGCCTTGAATGGGAATTTACCGGACTTGTACTTGACGCCGGCTTCTTTCAGCTCCTCTTCGGTCTTCCCGACGGCCGCTACTTCGGGCCAGGTATACACCACACCGGGGATGAGATTATAATCTACGTGCGGCTTCTCGCCGGCCATGTGCTCCACGGCGTAGATACCTTCTTCTTCCGCTTTGTGAGCGAGCATAGCTCCCCGTATCACGTCGCCGATGGCGTAGATGTGGGCGACGTTGGTCTGCAAGTGATCGTCGACCTTTACCCGACCGCGATCGTCGAGTTCCACGCCTGCCTTATCAAGACCGAGCTTGTCCGTGTAGGGACGCCGGCCCATGGCCAGCAGGACATAGTCATATTCTTTGGTGGTAGCTTCTCCGTTGCTCTGCTTCTCGAAGGTCAACGTAGCCGAGGTGTCTCCCCCCTTCACTTGGGTCACCTTGTGGCTGGTGTAGAAGTTCAGACCGGTTTTCTTTAGAGCACGCGTCAACTCCTTGCTACAGTCCTTATCCATTGTTGGCAGGATGCGGTCTTCCAACTCGATGACGTCGACCTCGGTGCCCAATCGCCCGAACACGCTTCCGAGCTCCAGTCCGATGACTCCTCCGCCGATGATGGCCATGCTCTTCGGAACCTCCGATATATTCAGGGCCTCGGTACTGGTGATGACCCGCTTCTTGTCGTAGTTGAACATCCCCGGGGTGATGGGCTTCGATCCGGTAGCAATGATGAAGTTCTTGGAAGTGATGGTCTGATCCTCGCCCTCATTCATTTTGACGGACAATTCCGTGGGGCTGGTGAAGGTTCCGTGACCGTAGAAGACTTCGATTTTGTTCTTCTTCATCAGGAATTGCACCCCCTTGACGGTTTGATCGACGACCTCATTCTTGCGCTTGATCATCTGCGGCATATTGACCGCCAATCCGCTCAGATCGATGCCGTGCTCCGTAAATTTCTCGTGCGCGTTGTGGTAATGCTCGGAGCTGTCCAGCAGTGCTTTAGATGGGATACATCCCACATTGAGGCAGGTGCCTCCCAGGCTGTTGTAACGCTCTACGATGGCGACTTTCATTCCCAACTGGGCAGCGCGAATGGCGGCTACGTAGCCGCCGGGGCCACTACCGATAATGGTGAGGTCGAAATTCATGAATATATCTTTAGAGGTGGTTGGGTAAAGTAACTGATTACCTGCCGAAAAGATGACTGCTGCGGGGCTTATTCCTTATTTCCATCACCGCCCTTGCGGGGCTTCCTGCGGTTCCGGCTACGCTTTTTACGGCGTGATTTTCCCGAATTCCCGGAGCCGTCCGCCTTCTCGGACTTCGGAGCGTTACCGGAATTTTTGCGCCGCTTATTGGACTTGTTGCTCCGCTTGCGCTGGCGTTTTTCGGCGGGCAACTCAACGGCCCCGGTGACGTCTTCGTAGACGAAGTCTTCTTTGGTATCCACCGCCTGCTGAAAGGTCTGCAGATCGGCCGGCTTGTTTCCATCCCGGTTCATGGCCAGTATCTCGTGGACCTTCTCGACCGGAATCGGGAACAATAAACCCCGATTTTCCCGGTAAGTATAGTACATCAACCCTTTGAAAATATCGGTTTTGACCAACTGCCCGGTGCCCGCCTCGGTACGCAATTTATCTGCTTTCTTGGGAAAGGCTTCCAGAGCCTCCATATAGGTATTGAGCTCGTAGTTCAGGCAACACTTGAGTCGCCCGCACTGTCCGGACAGCTTGCTCTGATTGATGGCAATGTTCTGGTAGCGGGCCGCCGCGGTATTTACGCTTTGAAAGTCGCTGAGCCAGGTCGAACAACACAACTCACGACCGCAGCTTCCAATTCCCCCAAGGCGGCCGGACTCCTGTCTTGGTCCGATCTGCCGCATCTCGATTTTTACCCGTAACTGGTGGGAAAACTGCCTTACCAACTGCCGGAAGTCGATCCGGTTATCGGCGGTATAATAGATGGTAGCCTTGCGCCCGTCCCCCTGAAATTCCACATCGGTGATTTTCATCGCCATGTGATTCGTCCGCGCGATAGCGCGGGCGGTCGTCAGGGCCTGGATTTCCTGGCGGCGCGCCTCGTGCATTTTTTCCAGGTCGCGATCATTGGCTTTGCGGAGGACACTTTCCGTCACCTTAGCCTCCTTGACGTTCTTCTTTTTGAGCTGTAGCCGCACGAGTTCACCGCTCAGGGATATGGATCCTACGTTGTAGCCATTGCTGGTCTCAACGGCCACGAAATCGCCGGTGAAGACCCCCAGCTCGGGTGGCGCGTGGTAAAAGCCTTTGGAAGCGCCATCTTTGAAGCTAACTTCGACAATGTCGGTGGTGTAGGCATCGTCTACCCCGAGATGGCTGAGCCAATCGAAGGTGCTCATTTTATTACAAGAACCGGTGCCGCAGTTGCCTTTGCTACCGCAGCCTTGTGGTGTTCCGCAGGATGTACATCCCATTGGTCAGGTCATTTATGTCTACGCCCTTGCCGCCCTGACGGGCTCGCGGTGGCGGAGTATTTGATGTATGCGGATACCCGCATCGAGAAAAAGGATTTTCGGGTTGGCGTTGCGCTCGATATGCTCGGCGCACTCGCTCAACAACCCGGCGATGTCGGCCAGCTGATCGGCATCGATCAGCGACAACATCTTCGTGGCACTAGCCAGTTCGGCTTCGGGAAGACGGACACCCTGTCCGGCGTTCCCGGTAACGGATAGTAACAGAAATTCGCGCCAAAAATGCAGGCAGTAACGTAAGAAATGCTTCTGCGTTTCCCGGCCAAGCTTAGCGAAGTCGTCCGTCCAGGCGACAAGCCGCGCCGGACTTCCCTGAAAGCAGGCGCGCATCCAGTCCAGTAGCAAGGTTCCGTGGGCGTCGGCATCGCTATCCGCCAGCGACAACGATACGTTATAATTACCGGCGGCCAGCCGGGCGGCGGCGGTTGCCCGGAGTTCCGGTAGTCCGCGGGCCTGCAGGGCCGCGGCTATCTCTTCGTTGTTGGGAGGGAGCAGTTTGGTGAGCTGACAACGACTGAGGATCGTGGTCAGAATAAGCTCCAGCCGCTCCGTCACCAGCAGAAAGATGGTATTCTCCGGTGGTTCTTCGATCATCTTCAGCAGGCGGTTTCCCTCGTTACCCAAATATTCAGGAAGCCAGATCAGCATGATCTTGTACCGACCTTCGAAAATTTTCAGATTGAGCTTCCGCAGGATAGCCGCGCAGTTATCCCGGTTAATATTCCCCTGCTTGTTTTCGGCACCGATACGCTGCAACCAGTCGTTGGCTTCCAGGTACGGATTCTCCTTAATGGCCTCCCGCCACTGGGGGAGAAACTGATCGCTGGTCGCCTTGGATCCGACCGTAGGAAATGCGAAGTGGAGATCGGGATGGACGCATCCGGCCGTCTTCCGGCACGCCCGGCACTGTCCGCAGGGCGTATCGTGTTCCGGACCCTGTCGATTTTCGCACAACAGAAGCGTCGCTACGGCCAGGGCGGCGGGTAGCCCGCCCCCACCCGGAGGCGCCAGCAGCATATTGGCGTGGGGAAGCCTATCGATGGCTGCCATTTGCCGCAACTGGTCAAGCCCGGGGGGCTGGTGTATGAGCTGATCGAAGCGCATGTTTTCAAAGACGAAGGTACGAAAGATTAGCACCCGAGTTCGTCGGCTACGACACCACCCAGGTAACGCAAGCTGCCATTAGCCCGCTATAGTGAAGTCGCGCCGCCGCGCCGCAAACCCCCGGCCCTTTATCCCGTTCCAACCAAGAAACATCCCGATGAAAAAGATCATGGTCGCCACCGATTACTCCGAAAGTGCCAGCAGCCCCGTTCAGTACGGCGTCTCCCTGGCAAATCATTTCGGTAGCTTACTATCCCTGGTTTCCGCCGTCGATGAGCCCTACTCCGCCGCCGCGGGGGCCCTGGTCGACATGAAAGATCACATCCGGGAAGAAGCCATGGAGACCATGGGGAAGGTGAAACAAGACATCAGTAGCCGCCTGTCCAACGGCGCCACCATCGACACCCACACCGTTGACGGTGATCCCGGGCCCACCATCACCCGCGTGGCCAAGGCTAAAAACTATGACCTGCTGGTCACCGGAACCAAGGGCAGCGATGCCGCCCGCGAGATGTTCACGGGTAGTGTGGCCAACTCCGTGATCAAGAATTCCAAAATTCCCGTGCTGGTGGTACCCGATAAGGTCGGCTTTCAGGAGTTCCGGCGCGTGCTCGTAGCCGTTGACGAGAAGCAACTGGCCGGCGCGCACGTTCTACAACCGTTGAAGGCTATCCTGAAGGCGTACAACGCCGAACTGATCGTCTATCACGGCGACGAAGACGGAGACGGTATGGGCTACGACCCCAAACTTCCTGAATACCTAGAGGGCATCAACCATCGCTTCGAAATCCGGAGCGGAAAGGATGATAACATCGCCACCGGAATCAAGCAGGCCGTGAAGCTTCACGATGCCGACCTGCTGGTGATGATCTACCACGACCGCGGTTTCTTCGGTCGGCTGTTCAACGAGAGCACGGTTAGCAAGGTGGTGTTCAACAGCACCGTACCCCTGCTGGTGCTGCAAGATGCGTAGCTTCGCGGCATGTACCGCATTCTGAAGCCTTTACTATTTCGTATTGCTCCCGAACGGGCGCACCACCTGACCGTGCAGGGGCTCGCCGCCACGCTGAGTCTGCCCGGCGTCAGTGCAGCCTTCCGCAAACAGTACGCCTACAGTCATGAATCCCTACAGCGGAACGTCTTCGGACTTCCCTTCTCCAACCCGGTCGGACTGGCCGCCGGTTTCGACAAGGACGGTAAGTACTACCGCGATATGTCCAGCCTCGGTTTTGGTTTCCTGGAGTTAGGTACGGTCACTCCACGACCCCAGCCCGGCAACCCTACCCCCCGCCTGTTCCGGCTGCCCGCCGATCGCGCGCTGATCAATCGCATGGGTTTCAACAATGAAGGCGTGGACGCCCTCGCCCGCCGTTTGCTCCGCGACGGCCGGCCCGGTATGACCGTGCTCGGGGGCAACATCGGCAAGAATAAGGATACCCCCAATGAGGAGGCGGCATCGGATTACGTCCACTGCTTCGAAAAGCTCTTCCCGCTCGTCGATTACTTCGTGGTCAACGTCAGTTCGCCGAATACACCCAATCTACGGGCGCTCCAGGACCGCGAGCCGCTGACCCGCCTACTCACCACCCTGCAGGAACTCAACGACAAACTTGACCGGGGGACCGAGCGCCCACGCCTGGGCCTCGGACGACCCGGGGAACTGTGGCAGCGCAAACCCATTCTGCTGAAAATAGCCCCCGACTTAAACGAGGCCCAACTGGATGACATCCTCCAGATCGTGGGCGATACCGCCATCGCCGGCATCATCGCCACCAATACCACCGTTGCCCGGGAACCGCTGGTCACGAGCCCGAATAAGGTAGCGCGAATCGGTAATGGCGGATTGAGTGGTGCTCCCCTGCGGCAGCGGTCCACGGAGGTTATCCGCTACCTCTACGAGCAAAGTGACAAAACCCTCGATATCGTAGGAGTGGGCGGCATTGAAGACGTGGCATCGGCCCGCGAGAAACTGGCCGCAGGGGCTAAGCTGATCCAACTCTACAGCGGGATGGTATACGCCGGCCCCGGATTGGTCCGCGATATCAAGCGGGACCTGGTCAGTTCCGGCGCTCCTTCACCTTCTTGACCCTGACCTTCTTACCCTTGAAGACCTTAGGGCACAGCACGTCGCCGAAGTAGTAATTGATGCCGATGCCCAGGAAGAGGTAGTGGTCGTTGTTGGTATCGTCGCCACGCTGGGTACCGGTACGATCGATCTGATCACCATCGGGGCCCGGCAAGCTGCGATCACTCATCCGGACGGCAGGACTGTTCGGACGCAACCGCCGCAATTGTTCGGGATCGGGATAGGTGGTGCTCACATCGTCCAGGTAGTCGGTAGCGGTGTTCCGCAGGCTAAGGCTGGCATCCATACTGAGCTCGTAAGTCAGGTCCCAGCGCACACCAACCCCGTAGGCCAGCGCTACGCTGACCCGGTGGTACTCGTCACCTACGGCCTGCCCTTCCGTGCCCAGGCGCTGCAGTTTGATGGTCTGTCCGTCCGGCGTGACGCCCTGCGGGTTGAAGTGAAAGGCGGAAAAGCCGACGAAGGCGTAGGGCGTAAAGAAGTACTTGGGGCTTCCGTGGTAGTAGGGCAGAAAGTTGAACTCGAACTGGCCGGTGAAGTCGAAGACGTCGGAAACGAAATTCAAGTTACGGCGCTGCTCGAAGGTGTTACCGCTGTCCTTATCGTAGGCTACCAGCCGTCCGTAATTCAGGCTGGCGCGGGCGGCCAGGCGATGGTTGAAGTTGTAGCGGGCGCCGATGCCGCCGGCGGGTTTGGGCCGGTTGAAGCGGAATTCCGTATTCAAATCACCGAGGTAAAAAGCGCCGCCGAGCCAGGGACCGACCTCGAGTCCGCGCATCTGTAGCTGCGCATGAGCGGTCCCGGTAAAGCAAAGGAATCCCAGAAATAAAAGCAAGGTCGTTGGCCGCATAGTGTTACTCAAGTGGTCAGGGTAACGCCTGGTACGGACGAAAGATTGTCTTGAACGGAAAACCGACCGTCGTGACGTCTTTTCGCCGTCTAAATATTGAGCCAGTACGTCACTTTGGCTACGATCGCCCGATTCTTGACGCCTAGGTCAAGGCTGTCGTAGTTATCGGTGTACACCAGGAAGAAATCGCTCACCGGCGCGAAGCGCCACTGGAGGCGAGCATTGACGTTAATATTGTTGATCTGGTCGTTGTACTGCAGAAAGGTGGTGAGGAAGACCGATTTGGTAAAAGTAAAATCGATCCGGGGGCCGATCAGGAAGAGCGCCTTGCTCGCGTAGGGGTCGGGGAGGTCGATGTACTGATAGCTGAAGCGCAGGTCGATGCTCCCGAAGGGCTGGTAACGGTACTGGAGATTACCGCTCAGACTGTACCCGTAGCCATTAAAGAACTCCCCGACCTCCGTTTCCAGTCCCGTACTCACGCGTTTCCGGCTGTCGCTTTCGTACTCGGCCCCGGCCCGCCAGAAACCGTAGCCGCGGTCGCCGGGCAGCGGGGTAGCTCCCGTCCGCGACGGATCGAAGTCGTCAAACAGAAAGATGTACTCGTAGCCCGCCCCGGTATTGAAGCGGCTGGTATTGGCGAAGCGCCACTGGTAGCCGCCGCTAACATTTCGGTCGGTCAGGCCATCCCCCGGTTGGGAGAATAGCCGGGCTTCAAAAACTGGTCCTTTCTGGATGACGCCCGGATTGGTTGGGTACGTAATGTAGGCTGCCTGCAGTCCGCTCGTGAAATAACCCCGCCGGGGCACGAAGCCCACTTCGGCGTTAAACTCCTCCCCCACGTACAGGTGGTCGTATTCGATGTTCCAGTTGCGGTGGCGGTACTCCAGGTTCAGCCCGTGGGTATAGTCGTCGCCGCCGTCAAGCTGGCTGAAGCTGCGGTGGACAAAGGTTTTGCCGTTCCAGGCATTGTCGCGGGTAGCCAAGTTGAAGTCCAGACCGGCGACCCGGTTAAAATCGGGGTTGCGCTCCGTGGAGTCGGAGAAGTTGGTAAAATTCTGCTTGTTCACGAAGATGCCCCCCACGTTGCTACGGGCTCCGATGCGCCGTTGCGTGGCGGCCACCGTGTAGTTGAAACTGGGCAGCCCTTGATCGCTATTCTTAGCCGCCTGCATGTTGAGCAGCCCGACCCGCCAGTCGTCGTTGAGCTTGCCGCTCAGGCGGGCGCCGAAGTAGATCGCATTCTGCAGCCCTTCGCCGGTGGTCGTATCCCGCGTGACGCCGATGCGGCGGCTGAAGAAGGGATTGGCCCGCTCGAAGCCGAAGGAGCCGAACAGATCCGCGTTCTCCAGGAAGAACTGCCGCCGCTCGGGAAAGAAAACCTCGAAGCGGGTCGTATTGATGACCTGCTCGTCCACCTCCACCTGGCTGAAGTCGGGGTTGACCGTCAGGTCCAGGTTCAGTCCGCTGCCGATGCCGACCTTGGCATCCCCGCCGATGTCCCCGTCAAAGTCAGTGGGGGTATCCGCCTGGTAGTCCTTACGCATGCCGCCCCCCGCGTAGGGAATGACGGCAATGTTCTTACCCTGCGCGGCGGGCGCTCCCCCCTGAAACTTCAGCGACCCCATGTAAGCCAGACTCATGATGGTCTGGTTCTGGGGTATCCGGTGCCAGGTACTCCGGGTGTTGCTCTGCGTATCCATCCGGTAGCTATTGAAGAACCACTCGGTAGCCCCGCTGGGAAAGCGCAGGCTGGAGAAGGGGATGACCAGCTCGCAAGACCAGTAGTCTTCGCCGATATAGCTTTCCCCCCGCCATTTATTATCCCATTCCTCCCGGAAGTCCTCGCTGCTTTCCCCGCCGTTGTAGATCAGCGCCTCCCGGTTCACGCCGTAGGGGTTCATGCCGAACACGATCGCGTTGGTTTTATCGCGGAACGGATTAAAAACGAAGGTGATGTTATCGTTCCCCCCCGCCCGGTAATCGCGCCGCAGGCTGGGAATGACAAAGGCACTACCCGGGGTACGGCAGATGGCGGCCACGTACAGGTTTTGGTCGTCGAAGCCGAAGTAGATCTCCGTCGGATAGGTCGATCGCGAGGTATCCGACGGGAAGGTTTCCCAGAAGTCCTTAGCCGGGGCGCCATTCTGCCATTCCAGTTCGTCGAGTTGACCGTCCAAATCGATGCCATCCGTAAAGCGGACGGCAATGGCTTCGGGCGCCCGGTTGGCATCGTGCTCGTCGAAGGTGAGCGTTTGCGCCCACGCAACCGTATGGCACGCGAGGGCGAGGCAGAAGAAAAATGGTTTCACTAGCGAGGGCGTAAGCTGAGGTAAGTACGCTAAAGGTACGAGCTTAAACATTTCGGCGGCGGAGCGCAGGTAGAAAACCGCTTCCCTAGATTCGTGCATAATAGCGAACCAGCATCCCGGTCAGTTCGCACGACCCTAAACTTCGGTTAAATCCGGCGGTCACACCCGCCGCCATCGCTTCCTCTCGTATTTTTGGTTCATGATCCGCTACTTGGTCTGGGTATTACTCTGTCTGCCGACCGTTGCCCTGCTCGGCGGCCCCGTTCGCCTGACGGGTACGTCACCGGAAGCTTACCGGGGACAGGTCGTGTACCTGGACTTGCTCGAGGTTCCCCTCGATATGATCACCATCGCCGATTACCAGTTGCTGGCCCGGGCTGAGATCGACAGCACCGGGCACTTCACCTTCCCCCACCTCGCTCTCCCGGATGCCCCCACCTTCTATCGGCTGCGTTACCGCGATCGCAGCGAGCCGCCCATCAGCATGAACTTCGCGCAACGGCACTACCTCACCTTTGTCTTAGATGGGGAAGCCAACCTGAAAGTAGCAGGAATGACGTTACAGTTCCCCTCCCCCACTAATCGTAGCCTGCTGGCGGCGCAGCGGCAGCTGGATAGCCTCTCGACCGGTATCTACATAGTGCCCGACCGGCAGGAGTCGCTGGCGACGGAACTGCGGGAAGGCTACCTGCGAGGCCTGCTCCACCATCCTGACACCGACCCCTACGTAGCGGTCTTCGCGCTGGGTATGCTCGGACCGGATACGCCCACCCGATCCGATCTGGAGGCCGCACACCACGCCACGAAAACGGCCGGTCTGCCGGTTACCTACCTGGATGCCGTGGAGCAACACCTTGGCGGACTGGAATATCATCGCCTGCGCCGCCAGAACACCTTCCTTTGGGTTGCCCTACTGGTTACCGGATTATCCTGCGCTGTACTCGCTTATCTACTCTTGGCCAGGCGGCACCGGGCCCAACCGATCGTACCTTCAGCCGCCGAGGAACTCTCTCCTAAGGAACGCGAAGTGGCCGAATTGATCGCGGCCGGCTGCAGCAACAAGGAGGCGGCCGCCGAGCTGTACGTATCGGTATCGACGGTCAAAACCCACGTCAACAGCATCTACCGCAAGCTGGGCGTGAACTCGCGCGAGGAGCTGGAAGCGAGGGTTTCGGCGGATTCCACCCCGGTCTAGTCCCCTTTTCCACCCCGGTAGTCCGGGAAAGCGAAGGGGAAAGTAGCCTACTTGCGGGAAACCATTCCCATGACCTACCGACTGATTTTTCTCTGCCTGATTTTCGGGCCGTCCATCATTGCCCAAACACCCTGGACCGACAGCGACGCCGCCCGCTACGCCCGGGAACGGACCGACTCGAGCCTCTGGGATATGCCCAGACTCATGGAAGACCTAAGCTTTTCATTCGATTCCCTGGATGTGCCTCCTCCGGTGGTCACCCTACCCTCCCCCGTGCCGCAATACAACTGGGGCTACGTCAGTTCGCGGCTTACCGCCCTGGAGGTGCCGGGAAAGACCGTCCAAGGAATTACCTATGCCTACGCTTACGATGCTTACCGCCCTGCCTCCTCGGAAGATTCGCTAGCCTATTACCGGACGTATTTCACGATCTACATCCTAACCGATTCGGCCCACGTAGAAGATCGAGCCAGTGCCGTCATCTCGCGCAACTACCCCCACTACCTCGCGGCAGGAAAACAACGTACGGCAATCGGTGACGTATCGTACGTACAGCTTTCCCTCGCCGACGGTGGCAACCTGGCGCTCGTATCCCGCCAGTACTTTGACCTTCACCAGGGCCGGACGATCCTGGTCGCCCCCCTCCGCGATGGCTCCCTGCGTTTCCAACAACTACGGGAATCTCCGGAATGGCTCCGCTCCGGCCGGGAGGGGGAAGTTTATAACGCGGGTGTCATCGCCGATTTCGAGCGGTCGCTGGCGGCCAAATCGGAAATCATGGAATTTTTCACCCAGCCGGGAAGCCTGTAACCGGGAATTGCGTCTACCTTCGCCGCGCAATCGGGAAAAGGGAATCCGGTGAGAATCCGGAGCTGTCCCCGCAGCTGTAAGCCCCAAATGCCCGCCGTCATGATGTCACTGGAGTCCGCTCCGGGAAGGCGACGGCCGGGTGGAGCGAGCCAGAAGACCTGCCCGGTAGCGTCATATTTCTTCGTCTTTCGGTGAGAAAGGATGGGAATCGGATGGTAGTACACAGTACGGTATTCCGGCAGTACGGTAGCGCCCCGGCAGCAATGCGGACGCCTGCGTCAGACTGCCGGCTGCTACCGCACTACCTACTATTCGTGTACCGTACGATCCCGCCGGCAACCACAACCGCATGTACCGGCATTCCTTATTCTTCCTTTTTCTACTCTTCTCGCTCGCCGTCTCCGCGCAGGACGCCCCTCCCCTTTCCACGACTTCGGACGAGGTGATCGTCACCGGAGCGCGTTATGCACGTACGCTCGCCGAGAGCCCGCAGCACGTGACGATCATCGATTCGGCCGCCGTGGCCCGGGCACCGAGTCTGGCGCAGCTGCTGAACGAGCAGGCGGGTATCGTGGTGAATGGCGCCTATTCCAACTACGGCAAGGACCGTAGCATTTTCCTGCGTAACGGCGCTAATCAGTACACCCTCATCCTGGTAGACGGCCAGCCGCTGATCGACCCCTCCTCGCTCGGGGGAGCCGTAGACCTTCGCCTGCTGTCGCTGGAGGGAGTGGAGCGGATCGAGATCCTGCGGGGAGCCCGTTCGTTACTCTACGGTTCCGACGCGGTTGCCGGGGTCATTAACCTGGTTACCTCATCGGGAGGGCAGGGATCCGAGTATGAAAAAGGGAATTCCCCGCTGCCATTTCGCATTAACCTGCGCGCCGCCGCAGAACGCTACAGTACCTACACGGGTACCGCGGCGATCGCGGGTAGTACTGAAAAGCTGGACTACCGGCTGGGCTACGACTACTTCACCACGGACGGGATCAGCGAGGCGGAACCGATGGACGAGACCACCGAGGACTTCAACCGTGACGGATCCGCCCGACGCACCGTTTACGGCAACCTGACCTGGCGACCTACCGAGTCCCTCACTATCCGGCCGGCCCTGCGGCGGGCTATTTTTACCGGTGACTACGACCGAGGGGCCTTCACCGACGCCGAGAACGAGTACCGCAACGACCTGTGGCTTCCGAGTCTGGCCGTGAACTACCGCCAGGCGACCTGGGAGCTGGGGGGGCGCTACAATTACGCCGCTACGGACCGGGTATTCGACGATGCCGCATTCGGTGAATCGATCTACAAGGGCCGTGCCCAGCAGGGAGACGTCTTTTACAACTACCTCCCTTCAGAGGCCTTCTCCCTGACGGTCGGCGGGCAAGTACGCCACGAAAGCCTGGCCACCGAGGCGGAAACCCCTACGGTCACGAATATCAGCCCCTACCTGCAAGCGAATCTCAACGTCGCCGAAAGACTCCTACTCGAAGGGGGCTACCGCTACAATCACCACTCGGTGTTCGGCGGCCAGAGCAACGGGTCGCTGGCCGTGGGCTACCGGCACACGGATCGCGTGAGTAGCCGTCTCTCGGTGGGCAGCGCCTTCCAGAGTCCGACACTGGATCAGCTCTACGGTCCCTTCGGAGCGAACGCGGAGCTGCAACCCCAGGTATCCACCTCCTACGAGGCCGGTCTGCGTGTGCAAAGCCGTCGCGGGGAACGCCGGGCCACGGTGACCGTATTCCAGCGGCAGATCGACCAGGTGGTCACCTACGACGGTACGCTCGGCTACCAGAACCAGGACGAACTGCGCGACCGTGGTGTCGAGGTGGAGGGGTTCACCGATCTAAGCGCACGCTTCCGGCTGGACGGTAATTTCACCTACGTAAAAGGGCAACTTCGTTCTCCCGACGGATCGGGTGGTACGACGGAAAGCGACGAATTTTATCGCCGGCCCCGTACGACCGGCTTGCTGGGACTGACCTACCGGGCCAACCAAGCCTTCTCCGCCCGGCTGACCGCGGCCTACACCGGTGAGCGCCCGGATATTTACTACGATGCGAATTTCTCCCCCGTTACGTTGGACCTCGACCCCTACCTCATCGTCAACCTATACGCCGAATATAAGCTGCTGGAAAACCGAAACCTGAGCCTCTTCGCAGAAATCCGCAACCTGACGGATACGGACTTCACGGAGGTCAGCGGCTACTCGACGCTGGGGATTACGCCGCGGTTGGGGGTGGCCTGGACGTACTAGTCGCCCGTCGTCTGCCAAACGGAGCGTAGCGGAGTTCGTCCGCCGACGGGTCGGTGGGATCGCAAGTCGTCCGCCGAACGGAGCGTAGCGCAGTTCGTCCGCCGACGGGTTGGAAGAGAATCTCTCCCCCCCTGGGCAGACCAGCTAGCGCTGGGCGGACCAGGGGGGGCAGACCAGGGAGCCTACTTCACCACTCCCCTTTCCCGGAGCAGGTCCATCACTTTATCTTTGGGCAGTGCCTCCCGGGAATGGCCCTGAAAGCCGGTCATATCATCGGCGGCGAAGAGGGAATTGATGATGGCTTCCTCCGTGGCCTCGATGGTGGCCAGGAAGAGCGGGGAAACGGCGCCGTTGGGCAGCTCGGTTACGGTGGTGGGCTCCGTCAGGCCCGGGCTGATTCGATTTTCGGCGGCGGTAGAAAAGGCGATGACGTAATCCCCGCTGCCGTTGCTGGCGATACCGCCCGTGCGGGCCAGTCCGAGCATGGCCCGCTTGGCTACCCGTTCCAGGTTGCGGGCACTGATGGGGGCGTCCGTGGCCACGACGATCATGCAACTGCCGTCGGCGCTACGCTCGATCTCCTCCTTCCAGTAGTATTCACCCAGTAGCGGCCCCACGGGTACCCCCGCGACCTGCATCACTCCGCCGAAATTGGTCTGTACGAGTACGCCAACCGTATACCCACCAAGACTGCCGGGTAGCTTGCGGCTGGAGGTTCCGATACCCCCCTTCCATCCGAAACAGAGCGTGCCGGTGCCCGCACCTACGTTGCCTTCCACTACGGGACCCGCCGAGGCGGCTGCCAGGGCGGCCAAAACATCGGATTCGGTGACGTGACGCCCCCGGATGTCATTAAGGTAGCCATCGTTGGTTTCGCCCACGACCGCATTCACGCTTCCGACCTCCGGATTGTCGCGAAGGCAGGCGGTAATGAGGGCATTCATACCGGTAGCCACGCTCAGGGTATTTGTCAGAACGATCGGGGTTTCGAGTTCGCCCAGTTCCTTCACCTGACTATAGCCGGCCAGTTTGCCATAGCCGTTACCCAGGTAAATGGCGGCGGGTACCTTCTGCCGGTAGAGATCGTCGGCATGCGGTAAGATGGCGGTCACCCCCGTGCGTACACTATCGCCCCGCACCAGCGTGGTGTGGCCTACCCGCACGCCGGTGACATCCGTTATGGCGTTGAATTCGCCGGGGGTCATCACGCCGAATGGGATGCCCCGCTCGCGGGGTCGTTGCTGTGCCATGACGGATAAGCTAAAGAACAGAATAGGAACTAAGAGGATGCGGGAGATAGTCATGACCCGAAAGTACGAGGCATAGGGACAAAAAAAGCGCGCCTTCCGTGGAGAAAGCGCGCGCATTGTGTTGATAGTGTCTGTAAAAAAACGTGTGTTGTTCGTGTCTGTAAAAAAAACGTGTGTTGCTAGTGTCTGTAAAAATCGTGTCTATTCAAAAGTGTCAAAATAATTCTTGTCCATAGAGTCATGCCGGGTTGGGCATCCGGTTAAAACTGTTATGTAGCCAAAACTTGAGGGTCAGACGTCAACCTTATAAAAGGGTAACGGTGAAGGGGAAACTATTTTTTCGGAATGGATTCAAGCGACCCACTTCAGCAAATCCTGAAGTAGTTCATTTGTCTGGGGCACCTGGTCGGCAGAAATCTCTACATCCAATTGCTCGTTCTCATCAGAATCAACCAATTGCATCAGGCGTTGACGGTCAAACCGGGAGAATTCCGCGAATGTTCGGCGCAGTTGCGGGATTATTTCTTCAAAAGTTTCCCACGGTAAATCAGCCACCCAATCATCGATCAACCGGAACAAGGGTACGTGGTGTAACAGCATTTGGCCGCCCCCATACAGGAAGCCACCAATCCAGGCGGCGACCGCCCCGGCCCCCCGTGCTCTCGATAGCGCCAGGGAGAACCGGTCAGCCGTTACACCGGCGGCAAGCCTGTCCCGGTCGTAGAGTAAGCGTACGCAGTGCCCTTCTACCCCGGCGTACACTCCGGCGTTCGCCGCGCGTAGCAGGCCGGACAACCACACATCGTCCAGTTCCTCGTTACCCAGTTGGGCCAGGTGATAGTGCGCCGACGCGATGAGCTTGACCATGTCTTCCCCCTGCTCGTCGTCGATATTGGTAGCGGCGGCCGGGAGGCCCGCGGCCAGCCGGGGGACGATCTCGTCGATGACCAGCAGTAGGGCGGTGGTATCGGTTTTACGGCTGTCTCCGTAGCGGCTGGTCTGTACCAGGGCCGGCAGCGCCTGTAAGAGGGCCGTAACATCCGTCGTTTCGGCGGCCCGCTGCCGCAGCAGCGCCATGAGGCGGGGTACGACGCCGGCCAATCCGGCTTGCAGGCACTGCAGCGTCAGATCCGCCAGCGACCGCACGGACGTCAGGCTCGCCGCCTTTTCCCGGCTGTAGGCTGCCGCCGCGGTGGCCACCGTATTACCGTAGCTCCCCCGTTCGATGACGAGCAGGCTGAACTCGGGCTGCCATTCCATGAGCCAGACTTCCTTGAAGCTGCTCAGGCTGTCGGGGCCGCCGGGTTGGAGTTTGCCCCAGCGAATATCCAGCAGGTTCAACCGGTGTAGCAGGTGGCTTTTTCGGAGGTCATTCGCCTGGCGGAGATCGATCCCTCCGCGGGGGTCGGACTTGGTGGCCTTCAGGTATTGTTCACCGGCGCTTTCCCACAACTTGCTCATGCGGGTACTCTTCACCTCGGCACGCAGATCTTCCAGCAGCGGCACTGTAGTTACGCCCGGGGGAACAAAGCCGACGGTCTCCCCCACCGTAAGCCGTTTGTGGATCAGTTCCAGTCGCTCCCGCTTTCCGGCCGCCAGGGTGCTGAGCACCGCCTGCTCGAGCTCCTCGATCCCCGGCCGTTCGTGGTCGCGAATGGTGGCAAGGGTGGTCGCCAGCCCGACGGCCTCGGTGGCCATGGCCGGACTCGCTTCGAATCCTTCCGCCCGGAGGAGTTGCCCGGCGGAAGCCATCCAGCGATCCACCGCGCAATCCGGAAAGTCGAACAGAGTGGCATACCAGGCCGGAGAGGTGACACCGGCTCCGTAACCGCCACTCCGGGCGAGGCGGGGAAATGACCAGGGTACCCAGGCCTGGCTAACCTTCACCTTCGGTAGCCCCCGGAGGATGGCCTTGTCGGCGGCGGCGCGGCGGTTGGGTGTGTCCTGCACGGCGGGTACGTGCCAGGCGCCGACGACCACCGCAATTCGATCAACATCTTCTTTCAGGGCCTTGCGGACCTCGCCCCGCATGAAGGCTTCCCTTTGCTCGTTCTCGTCGTTGGAGGCTTCGGGGAAGGCATTCCGGAGCTCAGAGACAATATTCTCGATCGCGGCAAAGGTCGCTTCCGGTCCCTGAGCCGTCCGCTCGAGGGTGGCATCCCACCAGCTCTCGCTGTCGGGGTAGCCGGCCAATTCCGCTACCAGCGACAGGGGGTCGGAGCGGAGCTGGCGAGCCAGTTGCTTGCGGGATTTGCCCGGAACGACCGACGGAGCGTCGGGCTCTTCGGTTGGAAAAAGGATAAACTGTTCTTCTTCCCTTACGGCCAGGAAGTTTTTCGCCGGCAGATCGATCGCCCGAACTTCCGTTCCGTTTTCCGCGGCCCACTGAATGGCCTGGTATTCCGGGCTAAAGCGGGCAAAGGGGAAGAAGCTGGCCCGTTCAATATCCTTCGCGTCGTAGAGCACCAGGGCCAGGGGCGGTCGCATGCCGTCGTACAGCAATTGACGCAGGGCCGGCTGCGCGTCGGCGGGCATCTCCAACAGGATCAGGTTGGGTTTCCAAGTCTCCAGCATAGTCCTTAGGCGCCGGGCGGAGCCCGGTCCGTGGTGCCGGATGCCGAAGGTGCGGAGCTGCATGACGCAAAGGTATCGCTTTGGTGGCTGAGCCCTACGTGTGTTCGCCGATGCGGCTATTCGGGTTAGCTGCCGTAATTGCCCGCCCCGCTCTAAGCCTGCTTATCTTCGCCCCATGCACGTTTCCTCAAGCAAGCGATGGTTGGTCGGACTTACTCTGGTCGCCGTTTTACTGTTCAGCGCCTTTCTCTGGGTGAAGCCGCTACTTCATATCGGCGGGGGATATGCGGCGAAGCATGC
Organism: Lewinella sp. IMCC34191; assembly: GCF_003390935.1. Classification (GTDB taxonomy): domain Bacteria; phylum Bacteroidota; class Bacteroidia; order Chitinophagales; family Saprospiraceae; genus Neolewinella. Next base: position 167,506 of record NZ_QNQZ01000004.1, read on the forward strand.
CTGTAGCTGCCACTTTCTACAGGGACGGACGCTGGAAGATATCAGTGAAAACGACCTTAATTTTAGCGTGCTGGGTCAATTTAGCCTCGGTGTACAGGACAGAACAGTCGAATCTTCCCTTTTCGGTCTGGTGACGCGGCGTGCGGCGTTCCTTGGTGAACGTGGATGCGTCCTGATCAACGACGATGCCATGCCGCTACCTACGGTGGTTGAAAACACCCCTGTTTTCCCCGATCCGGCCGAACTGTCAACGGAACTCCTTCCGGATTACGACGACGCCCTCGACTACGGCATGCGGGACGTACCGGGGGGCGGAGCACGGGGAATGGTGATCCTTGAAAACGGCCGACTCGTCGCGGAGCGCTACCGCGAGGGCTTCGATGCCACCACCCCCCTGCTCGGCTGGTCGATGACCAAGACGCTGACCGGTATGGCTATCGGTGTTTACCTGGAATCGCATGCATCAAATGGATTATCCCCTACGGAAACGGTGGAACGGACCAACCAACTCTTCCCGGGTATCTGGACGGATGACCGCTCGCGGGTCGCACTCACCGACCTGATGCACATGAATTCCGGCATCGAATGGAACGAAGGATATGGGAGCATCACGGATGCCACGGTTATGCTGCACGAAAAAGCCGATTTCGCGGAGTTCGCCCAGCGCCACCGTCTGACTCAAGCTCCCGGTACCGTTTGGAACTACTCCAGCGGCACTACGAATATGCTGATGGACTTCCTCCGCGAAGAACTGGGTGGAAACGACCGGCTCTATGCGTTTCTCGATTCCCTCTACGGGCCTATAGCCCCTAGCTTAGTGATCGAACCCGACCAGTCCGGCCGCCCCGTCGGGAGTAGCTACGGTTGGGCTACGACCCGGGATTGGGCACGCCTCGGCCAGTTCATGCTCCAAAATGGCGTCTGGCAGGGAGATACCCTACTTCCCCCCGGTTGGATCGACTATATGCGTGAACCCGCCGCGGGTAGCGAGGATTTGTACGGGGCGCAACTGTGGCTACCCGGACCGGAAACGCCCTCCCTGCCCGAAGACGCCTTCATGATGCGGGGCTTTCAGGACCAGCGGGTTTTTATCATTCCCAGTCGCAACCTGGTCATTGCCCGCCTCGGACACGGAGAGGATAAAGTCACCGATTTCGAAGGGCTGATCAGCCGCATCCTTGCCGCCCGTGAGTGACCGCGACGAACACCTTCGCAAGTGGCGCCTGATCCTCGGGCAGGACGCGCAGAGCTCCGATGGGGGTCCACCCCTACCCGGCCGGGCGCAGGGCATGGATGCCGTACTCGAAGCCCTGTACAACAGCGAGGACCGCAAGGGCGGCCTCGGCCCATCCAGTCCGAACGTCAATCGCTGGCTCGGGGACATTCGCAAGTACTTTCCTACGGATACCGTACAAATGCTGCAGCGAGATGCGCTGGAGCGCCTGGGCCTGCAGGAGATGCTACTCGAACCGGAACTACTGGAAACGATCCAGCCTGACGTTCACCTGGTCGGCACCCTGCTCAGTCTGAAGAACGTTCTTCCAGAGCGCAGCCGCGAGAGCGCCCGTCAGGTAGTGAAGCGGGTCGTGGAGGAAATTGAAAAGAAACTGCGCCAACCGTTGCTGCAAGCGGTGAGCGGACGCCGCCGGCAGCAAGCCAGAAACCGACGGCCCAAGCACAGCGATATCGACTGGCACCAGACGATACGCGTCAACCTAAAGCACTACCAGCCGGAGCACCGCACCGTTTTACCCGTAAACTTAAGGGGCCACCAACGCAGCCGCAGCAGCCTGAAACACGTGATCCTGCTCATCGACCAAAGCGGATCCATGGCCACCTCGGTCGTGTACGCCGGGGTACTCTCCTGTATTCTTGCCAGTCTGCCAAGCGTAAAAACGCACGTCATTGCCTTCGACACCAGCGTGGTCGACCTGACCGCCGAACTCCCCGACCCCATCGAGCTACTGTTCGCGTTACAACTCGGCGGAGGCACGGATATCGGACGGGCCCTGCGGTACGCCGAACAACTGAATGTCGCCCCGCGCGATACCGTGTTGGTGCTGCTGAGCGATCTCTTCGAAGGCGGGTCGGTACCAAATATGCTACAGAGCGCCCGGCGCCTGGTGCAGAGCGGGCTAACTTTCCTTCCTGTTCTGGCCCTTAACGACCAGGGGGCCCCGGCCTACGACCACGACGTTGCGGCGCAGCTGACTGAACTTGGCCTACGTCCGTTCTCCAGTACTCCGGGAGCTTTCCCCGAAACCCTGGCGCGGGCCTTGTACGGTTAAAAATTGAGGTCGACGATACGCAGCCTTTTATACTTGTTGGTACGGAACTTACGCCGCCCCAGAAGCTTCACGAGGAGATATCCCACGCCGACGGAGGTAGCCGTCACGAGGGCATCATCTGCGCTGTAGTTCGTTGAATCAATTTTATCGGTGGCATAACCCAGGGCGGCAAACAGCGACCAACCGGCTCCGAAGGTGATTAGCCCATAACCGAGACGGTTCGCAATGGTGCTTCCCCGGTATACCGCGTCTATTTCGTCGAGCAGAATGTAGCGATCGTTGATGACCAGTGCCTGAATATCCGGTCGCATTTCCCGGATGTAACCTTCCTGCCAAAACTTATCGCCCTCCATCCGAAAGCGGAGCAATTCGCCTTCGTAAACCCGTTCACTTCGGGAACTCGTCAGCTTTTCAAAAAGCATGACGCGCTGGGCGAAAACGCCAGTCGTGAATAGGAAGGCGGACAAGAGTAGAATCAAACGCATAGGCGGTGCGGGGTGCGGGGTGCGGGGTAAGGACAAGGACCTGGACTGAGAGGTTGGTTATTTGGTGGCAACAATACCGATAATGTTCTGCATCTGGTCGGCATAGGCGCCAAGTACCTCACCCAGTTTGTCGATCTGCTCCTGCGCTTCGTCAAAGTTGCGCTGCTCGATCGCCTCGCGCACCCCCGGAAGGGTTTTCACGCCGTATCCGGTGTAGAAACCGGGGGCGTATACGTGGTGAACGAACCACGGCCGCCGGGGCAGGCCCTCCTCGCGGGTCAGTTGGCGTTCGAGGTCCATGAAGAGGCGGTTGATCTCCTCCCGTTGACCTTCGGAGAGCTCCGTAGCCGCCGCGGCGCTGTAGTCATCCGCCAGCTCGCTGATGCGGCCCAGGCCATTTTGCAGCGGGGCAAAGTTGAGGTAGGGAACTTCTTCCTTCTCCTCGGGGGCCGAGAAAGCTTCCTTCGGATCGGCTGCCAGCACGTACGCATTTTCCCGGACGAGCCGGTTTTCCCGTTCGGTCTGCTTACGGGCATCCTCCGCCAGCTTCATGACTTCGTCACCGTACTCCCGCAAGGTCTGGGCCATGCGGGTGAATTCGAAAGGCAGCACGTCGGCGTTGGCCAGTCGCAGGGTGGTCCGCCCGGCAACCTTGGCAAGCGCGCCCCCGTAGCTGAAGTCGGGATCCTTGAATCGTTTATAGTGGGCGTAGGAATCGTACATCGTATGGTACTCCCCACCACTGCTCTCCCCGCCAAATCCCATGTTGAATGCGGCGATGCCCAGGTGTTGGAAGAAGGGCGAATAGTCGGAACCTGACCCAAGGGCGGAAAGGGGGAAGGAAGCGATATCCGTGCCTCCTACGGCTTCGGCGGCTTTGCGCCGTTCGAAAACGGTGACACCGGTCTGCGGATCTTCAACGTCTTCGGTGATCTGTCCGAAAAATTTTTCCAGGGTATGCGAGCCGCCGGCTTGAAGGAATCCACGGCCGGAGCCATCGGTATTGATGTAAGCCACGGCTTTATCTTTCAGCTCATCGGCGTGGGTTTCCACCCATTCGGTCGACCCCAGCAGGCCGGGCTCCTCGGCTCCCCAGGCGGCGTACTTGATGGTTCGCTTCGGACGCATGCCGGCCTTGGCCAGCTCACCCACCGCGCGCGCCTCCTCCATCACGGCCACCATTCCACTGATGGGATCGTTGGCCCCGTGTACCCAGGCGTCGTGGTGGTTTCCGCGGATGACCCATTCATCGGGGTATTCCGCTCCCTCCAGGGTAGCAATCACGTCATAGGCCGGGGCGAGTTCCCAGTTAAATTCCAATTGCAGGTGCACCTTGGCCGGCCCGGGACCGATGTGGTAGGTCATCGGAAGGGCACCGCGCCAACTTGATGGTGCTACCGGTCCGCCGAGGGCACGTAACAGGGGTTCGGCGTCGTGGTAGGAGATGGGAAGCACGGGAATTTCGGTCAACCCCTCGGCCTCCGATATATCCAGCCGCTCGGCATCTTGCGTAGCACCGTAGCCGGGGGTAAGCGGATCCCCGGGAGCGCGGGGAAGATCCATCACGGCTCCCCGTTGGACACCGTACTCATTCTTATAGGCTCCCTCCGGGTAGGTTTCTCCCCGGTAGTAGCCGTCGTCTTCGGGATCGGAATACAAAATACAACCGATCGCGCCCTTCTCGGCGGCTACTTTCGGCTTAATACCACGCCACGATCCCTGGTATTTTGCGATGACGATCTTGCCTTCCACGCTGATGCCCCGCTTTTCCAGCTCTTCGTAGTCCGCCGGGACGCCGTAGTTGACGAAAACCAGTTCGGCGGTGACATCCCCGTCGATGGAAAAAGCATTATAGGGGGGTAGGGCTTCGTCCGTCTGGTTGGTTGCAGGATCTCCATCAACGGGTGGCTCCTGCAGCATAGCCGTGTAGGTAGCAGGCTCGAGCAGTTCCAGCTTGCGCACCTTTGGCGTGGGGAACAAAACGTCAAAGCGTTCCACCTCGACGTCGTAGCCCCAGGAGCGGAACTTCTCGGCCATAAAATCAACGACCTTTTTATCGTAGGGCGAGCCCACGTGGTGGGGGTGCGCCGTCATATACTGCATCCACTCGTCGAGATTTGACGGGGTGATTTTCTCATCGTAAGCGGCCTCCGTTTCCCGCTCCGTGGCGGCGGATTTCTCGGTGAACCCCATCAGCGATGCCTCCTGGCCGTGCACCGGTAATGAGAGCAGCGCAACGATAAGCAGGCAGATTGATTTGGTGGCGGTCATGGTCAGGGATTGAGCATGAAATGTAGGCAAAAATCACGGTTGCGATTATCCGATCGCGACTATGGCAAAACATCCGGCTGCGGCTTCCAAAATTCTGGTTATGTTTGTTCGTACCGGCACGCCGGAGTCGATCTCCTTACATATCTACGCACAACCAAGACAGATGACCCGCCTCCTTCTGCCCCTCCTCCTTTTTTTCATCCTACAAGCCTGCGGTAACAGCGGTTCGACCCCGGCCGGCGAAATGTCCGACGTCGAACTCCGCGCGCACGCCGACAGCCTGGCCCAGCAAACCATCATCATCGACGGACACGTCGACCTGCCCTACCGCCTGAAGGTTACCAACTTTCGCCTCGAACGGGAGATGCTCGGAATCCCCGTGGAAACCGACGAGGGAGACTTTGATTACGTTCGCGCCGTCGAGGGTGGGCTTGATGCCCCCTTCATGTCGATCTACATTCCCGCCGGCTTGCAGGAAGAAGTAGGCGAATCCCCCGCCCTCGCCGATAGTCTGATCGATATGGTAAAGGGTATCGTGGAAGCGCATCCCGACAAATTCGCACTGGCCACCAGTCCGGATGACGTAGAAGCCAACTTCGCCAACGGTATCATGAGCCTGCCCATGGGGATGGAAAACGGAAGTCCCATCGAGGATAAGCTCGAACGAGTGGAAGAATACTACACCAAAGGCATTCGCTACATCACCCTTACGCACTCCAAGGACAACCTGATCTCCGACTCCAGCTACGATACCACGGCCATCAATGGTGGACTGAGCCCCTTCGGGGAGGAAGTCGTGCGCGAGATGAATCGCGTCGGTATTATGGTCGACGTCAGCCATATCAGCGATTCCGCTTTCTGGGACGTGATGGAAATCACCGAAGTCCCCGTGATCGCCAGTCATTCCTCGGTGCGCTACTTCACCCCCGATTTCGAGCGGAACATGAACGATGAGATGATCCAGCGGCTCGGCGAAAACGGCGGTGTTATCCAGATCAACTTCGGCTCAACCTTCCTGGATGGCGCCCTACGTAGTCGCCAGGATAGCCTGCGCGAGGAATTCATGGCCCGGCTTAACGAGCGCGGTTATCAAAACAGATCCGACGAAGCGGAAGCCTTGGCCGACAGCTTCCAGATTGAAAACCCAACCCTCTACTCCGACGTCGAGATGGTCGCCGATCACATCGACCGCGTGGTGGAGTTGGCCGGCATCGACCACGTTGGGCTTGGCTCCGACTTTGACGGCGTAGGCGACAGTCTGCCTACCGGCCTTAAGGACGTTGCCGACTATCCAAATCTGATCTATACCCTGCTGAAGCGGGGTTACACCGATGAAGACATCAAAAAGATCCTATCAGGCAACGTACTCCGCGTCTGGCGGGCCGTGGAAGCGGCCTCATCTTCCCGCGGGTAATAGAAAACCGGTTGCGACTCGCAACCGGTTTTTTAACGGATTTAGAAAATAAGCACCTTGTTACCTATATCTGCGTAACAAGGTACCTATTACGGCACTTCCTGACTTCTTTGATCATCTTGGAATTACCGCCCTTGCGTCGCGCGCTCGCTTGCTGAGCGAGCGGCTGTTCGCGGACTCCCGTCAGTTGAATACCACCTATGGTAATGAACTGAAGTCGCAGTGGCTCCCCCTCCTTTACCTGCTTCGCCTCAACGGCCCGACACCGGTGTCCGACCTGGCAATAAGTATCCGCCAGAACCATCCGGGGGTGGTGCGGATGATTAACGACCTGCAGAAGCACGGACTGGTCGCCCGCACCCGCGACGCAACCGACGGACGTAAGACGTAGGTTGCGCTGACCCCCGATGGAGCCGCCGCCGCTACCACCCTTGCTGAGTGTACCGTTCCCGACGTGGCGGCCGCCCTGCACGAGGTAGCCGGGGAATGTCAACACGATCTTTGGGCAGCTCTAACCGAGTGGGAAGCAGCTTTGGAGCGCAAAAGCCTACTGGACCGCACCCGTGACGTGCGTCGGCAGCGACTTGATGGAGAACTCCGTGTCGTACCCTACGAAGGCCGACACGCTCAGGCATGGCACGACCTCAACGAAGCCCTCCTGCACCCCCGGGAGCACATTCTCGAGCCCGGCGGGGCCATCCTGATCGCCGAATTACGCGGCCGACCCGTAGGTACCTGTGCCCTCATCCCCATGCAGCATCCGCACTACGACGTAGAGTTGGCCAAAATGGCGGTTGATCCGGAGGTTCAGGGGCTCGGCGTCGGCTACCGAATCGCTCAGGCCACCCTGGAACTGGCCCGACAGCGCGGTGACTATAGGGTGTACCTAGCCAGCAATCAACGCCTGCAAGCCGCCGTCCATCTCTATCGCAAACTCGGCTTCCAGGATGTGACCGACAAGCACGAAGGATACCAGCGCGCGGATGTCCAGATGGCCCTTACCCTAACTCCGGACTCTCCAATCGACTAAGTAGGCGCTTCATTTTCTTTTCGATAACGGAAAATGGCACTTCATCCCGGCCGGTGTACAGAAAAAGCACGACCAATTGCTGATCCCCTGTCGCCTGCGCTTGCTCCAACAACGCCTTATTGAGCCGGTAGGCTTCCCGCATCCGCCGCTTAAGCTGGTTTCGGTCTACCGCCCGCTTGAAGCGCTTCTTCGGCACCGTAAAGGCTACCCGGACAGGATGGTCCCCTTCCCGTCGCTCCGCCACCCGATACAGAATCCGCAGCGGGTAGGCCGCTACCGTGCCCGATCCGGGTGCGAAGAGCCGACCGATCTCTCGTTTCGATTTTAAGCGTTCGGCGGAATGGAGGCGATGGGACATGGAAGGAGGGGATACGGGGCGGATGAGTGAGGAAAATAGCGAACCTAGACAAGGGAAATCCCGTTGTAAAAGTGTAACTAAAAACATAAAGACATGACCAAGTCACCAAGCAATAACATCAAAGAAAAATTCCTTGACACCCCAACCGACCTTCCCAAGGAGGCCGTCAAGGACATCACCGAGGCACTTAATCCGCTGGTTGCCGACCTCATTGCCCTTTGGGTAAAAGTGAAGAATTACCACTGGCATATGTCGGGCCGCCATTTCCGCGACTACCACCTTATGCTGGATGACCAGAGCGAAGAGCTGATATCCACCGTCGATCCCCTCGCAGAACGCGTCCGGAAGTTAGGTGGTAAGACCGTTACCAGTCTGGCCCAGATCGTGAAGCTAACCAGCGTCGCTGATAACGATCAAGCGCAAATCGCTCCCCGCGATATGCTGCTGGACCTGATGCAGGAGAACAAGAAAATGGCCGCTAACCTGCGCAAGGCGCACGAGGTATGTGAAGAGCACGACGATACCGGTGGTGCGAGCTTGTTGGAGGATTACATCAACGCCACCGAGCGTCGCACCTGGTTCCTCTTCGAAGCAACCCGCGAAGTCGAAACCGGAAATGCTCCGACCAACAACGGCAAGAAGAAGTAAACGACTTACCGTTCCAAATAATTAGCCCCGACTAGGTGATCCTGGTCGGGGCTTTTTTTGTCGGGTTGGGAGTGTCGGGTGTCAGATCTCGGTTCTTGTTATCTAGGTGAAAAACCGACACCCGACACCCGATAACTGCCTCCCCTACACATCAACATTTGCGTACTTGGCATTAGCCTCGATGAAGGCACGGCGCGGGGGCACCTCGTCTCCCATAAGCATGCTGAAGACGCGGTCGGCCTCCGAGCTTTCCTCAATGGCCACTTGCTGTAGCATGCGGGTATCGGGGTCCATGGTGGTTTCCCATAGCTGGGTGGCGTTCATCTCTCCCAGACCCTTATAGCGCTGAACTTTGACGGCACCGTCGTTCTCGCTCTTGCTGTAGTTCGCAATGGCTTCACGGCGCTCCTCTTCGGTCCAGCAGTAGCGGAATTGCTTGCCACGACGCACCTGGTAGAGCGGCGGCTGAGCGATGTATACGTATCCCCCGGCGACAAGCGCGTGCATATACCGGAAAAAGAAGGTCAGGATCAAGGTCACGATGTGGCTGCCGTCGATGTCGGCGTCACACATGATGATGATCTTGTGGTAGCGCAGTTTGTCCAGGTTCAGCACTCGTTCGCCGTGCTCCCCTTCGACGATGCTCACGCCCAGGGCGGTGAACATGTTTTTGATCTCCTCATTCTCGTAGATCTTGTGCTCCATGGCCTTCTCTACGTTGAGGATCTTACCGCGGAGCGGCAGGATGGCCTGGAAAGCCCGGTTACGGCCCATCTTGGCGGTACCGCCGGCCGAGTCACCCTCGACGAGGTAGATCTCCGAACCTTCGGGGTCTTTATTGGAGCAGTCGGCCAGCTTCCCGGGCAGTCCGGTGCCGGTGAGCACGTTCTTGCGCTGCACCATCTCGCGGGCCTTGCGGGCGGCGTGACGGGCGGTGGCGGCGATGATGACCTTATCGATGATGCGCTTGGCGGCGTCGGGGTTCTCTTCAAGCCAGTGGCCCACGCTTTCGCCAACCGCGCGGCTGACGATACCGGTTACCTCGCTGTTGCCGAGTTCTCCCTTGGTCTGTCCCTTGAACTGCGGTTCGGGTACCTTGACGGAAACAACGGCGGTAAGACCCTCGCGGAAATCTTCCCCGCTGACCTTGAATTTCAATTTCTTGAAGTGGCCGTTCTCGTCACCGTACTTCGTGAAGAGACGGTTCACCGCCCGACGGAATCCGTTGACGTGGGTACCGCCCTCGCGGGTTTTAATATTGTTGACGAAGGAGTAGATGTTCTCCTGGTATGTGGTGTTGTACTGCATGGCCACCTCGACCTCGACGTTGTCTTCCTTCGACTTGACGTAAATGGCTTCCTCGATCAGGTCCTGCTTGCCCTCGTCAAGATACTTGACCATCTCGGCCAGGCCGCCTTCGCTGTAGAATTCCTTGCGCGGGTGAGTACCGTCCTCGTCAGTCTGCCGTTCGTCGGTGATACTCAGGTGCAGGCCGCTGTTCAGGAAGGCGAGTTCCTGCATCCGGTTGGCAAGCGTCTCGTACTTGTAGACCACCGATTCGAAGATCGTCGCGTCCGGGGTGAAGTTGATCGTCGTACCGGACTTCTCCGCTTTGCCGACCTGGTGGACCTCATTCTGGGGCTTGCCCTCACTGTAGTCCTGCTGGTAGATGTTACCGTCGCGGTGTACGGTTGCCCGCAGGTGGCTGGACAAGGCGTTCACACACGACACTCCTACCCCGTGCAGACCGCCGGAGACTTTGTACGTGTCTTTGTCGAATTTACCACCGGCGTGCAGGACAGTCATGACGACTTCCAGAGCCGACTTGCCGAGTTTGGCGTGGTTGCCGACCGGAATACCCCGACCGTCATCCTGGACGGTGATGGAGTTATCCGCGTGAATGATCATATCGATGCGGCTACAGTAGCCGGCGAGGTGTTCGTCAATGGAGTTATCGACCACTTCCCAGACCAAGTGGTGCAGACCCCGCGTGTCCGTGCCACCGATGTACATACCGGGGCGCTTGCGGACGGCCTCGAGGCCCTCGAGAGCGGTAATATTGTCCGCTCCGTAGTCGCCGCGATTGGCCGGTTCGTTATTCTTTGTCATACCAACAAAAGTACAAAAATTGTGCCAGCTATCCTAGGGTTTTCCCGTCGGTGAACAGGCATTCGGCGGCGGAGCGCAGGTAGAGAGAAATGTAGCGAATGACCAACGCTCACATGCTATTCCCATTCATTTTTCAAAGCTCGTTGACATGTCCCATCCCGCCACCGGCTTCATCGCCAGAATCCGATCCGCAAAACCAGGCTAACGGGTGTCGGTAACTGACAATCTGACGTTCTTCCGGGAGCCCAAACAGCGCTACCGGAATGGCCAATCTTACGCCCTTTATGCTGGAGACAGCACCATCCTCGTCGATGCGGTCCACGCCATCACCCGGGGCGCTATTGATTACGCATTCGGACCTGCACGGTCAGCCCTCCTTCAGGACGCAGAGCTATGTGAACGCGCGTAGCGCAGGCCTCGGAAAAAATCGCCCGATCCGCGAGTAAGGTGCCTTACCGCCGTTTAAGCCTCCGTTCGTATTCGGCGACCATCTGGGCCTGTGCCGCCCCGCGCTTGTACATCCGGAAAACGCGCAGATTGGCCAGCTGCACCTTTACCCAGCTATTCGCCTCGTATTTGCGGGCCGACACGGTGATATCCCGTGGAATCACCCGAAAGGGGATCTCCTGCTTCCAGGCTCGCTGGATGATCTCATAGTCCTCCATGATATCCATATCTCCGTTGTACCCACCGAGTTCTTCCCAGGCGCTTCGGGCCACGAAGAGCGATTGATCGCCACCCCGGCAGGCCAGCCCCCCGAATCGAGTGAAGAACGCATTGATCGCTAAGAGTGGGCTTTCCGAGTCGAATCGGAACCGGTAACAGCCCATCGGGACCCCGTCCGCTACGCTACGCCGGATATCCGTGTAGAATCCCCGCGGGGGGCGGGTATCGGCGTGGACGAAGTAGTACACGTCATCCGCGTGATTGTAGCGTGCCGCGGCCTCATTCATCTGGCGGCTCCTGCCGGGCTGGCTGCACGCGAGGTAGTGAACCCGTCCGGCCCGCCGGACCACTTCTTCGGTATCGTCCTGGCTACAGCCGTCGGCGACCGTAATGCCGCCCCGCCCGTTGAGTTCGTCGAGCAGATAGGGAAGCAGGCGGCGCAGGTTGTCCGCTTCGTTTATGACGGGTATAATAATCTGTAACCGCATCCGGAAGAGTAGGATTAAGACCACATACGGTCAAAAGTTAGGCAAGGGTTCAATCCAGACGGTAGTAAACGGTTTTCAGATATGCCCCCTCCGCAAACCCGATGGGGTGATCGACGTCGTGGTACGTTTTCTCCAGCAATTGGTAGGATCGTCCGCTCTTCTTTACCACCCGCTCGACGGTGGCAAAGAAGTCTTCGGCCGTCACGCGGGCGGAACAGGAAGCGGCCACCAGCGTACCGCCCGGCCTGACCAGCGGTACGGCCAGGGTATTAATGCGGCGGTAGGCATCCAGCGCACCCCGGACCTCCTTTTCCCGCTTGGCGAAACTGGGGGGATCGACGATTACCACGCCGAATTCCTCCCGTCGCCGGGCGATCTGTTCAAGCTCCTGAAAGGCATCGCCTTCCAATATTTCGTGCCGTGGGTCCTCGCCGAAGTTGAGCGCTACGTTCCGCCGCGCTACCTCGAGGGCAGGGCCGCTGATATCCAGGCTAACCACCCGGTAAGCACCGCCGGCCAGGGCGTGGACGCTGAATCCGCCGGCGTAACTGAATACGTCCAGCACGTCCTGTCCTTCCGCCAGCTCCCCTACCCGCTTCCGGTTGTGCCGGTGATCGAGGAAGAAGCCGGTTTTGTGTCCTTCCCGGACATTGGCGTAGAATCGTAGGTTGTGTTCCCGGAAGGTTATCTCCGGATCGGGCAGCTCGCCGGCGAGGAGGGTACCGTCTTCGAAGCCTTCGCGCGGGCTCACCACCCGGGCCAGCCGGAGCACCGCGGTATTAACCTTTGCCGTACGCATGACCAACGGGAAGATTACCTCCAGGTAGGGAAACCAGGCGGGCGTGTAAAGCTTGATGACCGCTACGCCCGCGTAGATGTCCACGACCAGTCCGGGTAGCCCGTCATTCTCCCCGTGTACCAATCGATAACCATCGGTATTCAGCTTCAGCAGGGGCAGTCGCAACTGTCGGGCAGCCTTCAGTCGTTCCGCGAAGAATGCCTCCTCAATTTTGGCTGGCCCGCCGGCGTGCAGGACGCGGATGCGGATCGGCGAGTTTGGATCGTACAGCCCGACGCCGATACACCGGTCTTTTTTGCGGTCGAAAACGATGGCCAGGTCGCCGGCTACTCCTTCCCCCTTCACGGATTCGACCGCACCGTCGAAGAGCCACGGGTGGCCGGAACGTAAAATGCGTTCACCCTGGGGGGTGAGACGGGTAGCAAGACGGGCAGGAGAGACGGGGGGCAAATTAGGGGGCGCGGAATGTGGTTTGCGGCCGGCAAATATAGCCCTAATTTGCCGGGGCATGCGCACCTTCCTGCATAACCTGTACCGCTCCTTTCCGATTCAGCTCCTTTTGCTGCATCTGCGGTCCAACTTCTTGTTGCTGCTGTTGTGGGCGCTACTTCTGTTTATGATGGCCGGCCTCTTGGGCCCGCGCCTGGGCTTGCAGTATCTCTTTCTCGACCCGGAGTATCTGGGGGAAACCGGGTACTTCTCCTTTCTCATCGTCGGCGTGGCCTTCGGCTTTTTCACGATGAGTTGGAACCTCAGCACCTACCTCTTGCTGGGGGGATACTTCAACTTCCTGGCCAGCCTGACGCGACCTTTTTTGAAGTTTTGCATCAATAACGCCCTGCTCCCGCTCGCCTTCCTGCTGACGTACTGGATTCTCCTGCTTCGCTTTCATCCGCTCGGCGAGGGCGCCGGAGCGCAGGTACAGGGCATTACCGGCCTGACTGTCGGACTCGCACTCAGCCTCTTCCTGTACTCCATCTACTTCAACCTGACGAACCGGGACATCGAATACTATACCGGCTACCGCGAGCCGCCACCGAACCAGGGGCCCAGGGACCCGGCGGAGAAATTTTACCGTCCCGTTCGGGGGACACCCCTGGGCCCCCAATTGGTCAACCGCTACGACAATCCCTATAAAGTCCGCTTCTACCTGAACACGAAGCTTCGGCTCCAACGGGTACGGTCGGTGGCACACTACGATACGGCGATCCTACGCAACATCTTCCGGCAGAACCACGTCAACGCGCTCATCCTGCAGTTCGCCTCGATCATGATCCTGGTCATCCTCGGGCTGATGATCGACTGGCCTACTTTTCAGCTTCCTGCCGGCGCGAGTTTCTTTATTCTGTTCAGTCTGTTCGTTTCCATTGTCGGCGCGGTCAGCTACTGGTTTGCCAACTGGCGGATCCCGCTGCTGATCCTGCTGCTGGCGGCCATCAATTTCCTCACCAGTACCTCCTTCCTGGATCACGGCAACCAGGCATACGGGCTGAGCTACAAAACGGACGCTCCCTATACGCTCGATACGATTTATAGCTTGTACCAACCCGACACCCTACGGGCCGACGTAGCTAATACGACCGCCATCCTGGAACGCTGGCGGGCCAAGCAACCGGTGGACAAACCCAAAATGGTCATCCTCTGCGCCAGCGGCGGCGGATTGACTGCCTCCCTCTGGGCCACCCACATCACCCAGAGCATTCAGGAGTGCAGCGGCGGCCGCTTGTTGGAATCCACCGCCCTGATCACCGGAGCCAGCGGGGGTATGCTGGGATTGGCCTACGTCCGCGAGGAATACCTCCGCGAAGCATCTTTCCGGCAGGGCAATTACCGTCGCCTGGAGGAGGTGAGCAACGACTTGCTGAACCCCGTCGCTTTTTCCATCGTCAGCAACGATATCTTCCTGCCCTTCCGACGGGTGCGCGTCGGAGACGAAAGTTACCGTCGCGATCGCGGATACGCCTTTGAGCGCGCCTACAACACCGCAACGGATTTTCTTCTCGACCGCCCCCTTGCGCAGTACCGCGGCCCGGAAGCGACCGCCGACATCCCCCTCATGTTCGTTACGCCCAGCATCGTGGAAGATGGAAGACGCATGGTCATTTCCCCCCAGGGCGTCAGTTATATGATGGCCCCTCCGGTCTCTCAATCCGGCGGCGTCCCCCTGGCACCCGATATGGTCGACTTCGGCCGACTGCTGGCCCGGCAGGACGCCGACAGCCTGCGGATGAGTTCTGCGCTCCGGGCTAATGCCTCGTATCCGTATGTCCTTCCGCAGGTCAGCCTCCCAACCGACCCCCTCATCCGCCTGATGGATGCCGGCTACCGCGATAACTACGGCATCACGTCCGCCGTCCGCTTCATCCACGTATTCGAAGACTGGATCAAGGCCAATACCTCCGGTGTCGTCCTCGTACAGGTCAGCGCCTTCCGCGATCAGCAAATTCCCGACGACGGCCACCGCGGCGTTATTTCCGGCCTACTCAGCCCCCTCGGTGTCGCCGGAAACATCCTCGGCCTGCAAATTCTTGACCAGGAAGAGCTCCTAGCCGGAGTATACCGCAGCCTCGGCCCGGACTACTTCCAGCTCTTCCGCTTCAACTACCAGCCCAGCGAAGACGACCCCCTACGCACATCCGTCTCCCTCCACATGACCGATTTCGAACGCACCCAGGTCCTCCGCGCCTTCGACTACCTCCCACTCCAACAACAAGTCGACCGCCTAATCACCCTGATCCGCTAACGCCCCACCGCAAACGCAGCGAGCTCTACCGCCAAAGGCTCTACCGCGAGCAAAGCGACCTTTACCCCAACGGCTCTACCGCAAGCAAAGCGAGCTCTACCGCCGCAGGCTCTACCGCGAACGCAGTGAGCTCTACCCCAACGGCTCTACCGCGAGCAAAGCGAGCTCTACCCCCGAAGGCTCTACCGCGAACGCAGTAAGCTCTACCGCCGCAGGCTCTACCGCGAGCAAAGCGAGCTCTAAGCCAACGGCTCTACCGCGAGCAAAGCGAGCTCTAAGCCAACGGCTCCACCACGAGCGCAGCGAGCTCTATATTTGCTCCATGTCCCAACCCATCACCCGAGTCAACCGGCTGGAGCGCGAACTCCACCTCCGCCAATTGCAGGTGCGCCGTCTGCTCCAGATGACGCAGGCCATTAATAACAATGTTTCGGCCGAGGATCTCTTCCAGATGTACCGGGCCTTTCTGCGACAGGAGTTGGGCGTCAACGAAATGGCCCTCTTCGTGCGGGAGAATGAGCGCGACGAGGAATGGCGGCTGGCCATCTCCCTCGGGCTGGACGACGTCGAGCTACCGGAAGGCACCGACTACACGCAGGAGCTGATGGAACTCAAGCGGGCCGTCACCATCGACGAACCGGACCATCCGTTGTTTCGCCACTTCGAGCACGTCGTTCCCGTTTTGCATAAGGAGCGCCCGATCGCCTTCATCCTCATTGGCAGTTTTAGCAATGAGGACGACATGTACGAGCGCGTGCAGATCATCACCACCATCAGCAACGTGATCGCCGTAGCCATCGAGAACAAACGACTCTTTCGCCGGCAAATCGAACAGGAACGCCTGGAGGCCGACCTCGATCTCGGTGCCAAGGTGCAGCACATGCTCATTCCGAAAGATTTGCCCTCCAATGATTTCTACGAGCTAAGCGCCATCTACCGGCCCAAACTGGGCGTCGGGGGAGACTACTTTGATTTCCGGGAGTTCACGGATGGAAAGTTGGTATTCTGCATCGGTGACTTCACCGGCAAGGGAGTCAGTGCCGCGCTGCTCATGGCCAACTTCCAGGCTAACTTTCACACCCTCATCCGCAAACGGACCGACCTGCAGGAGTTTGTCGCCGAGATCAACGAGAGTGTCTTCCGAATTACGGACGGCGAACGTTTCGTCACCTTTTTCGTCGCCGAATACGACCGGGTAGCCCACCAACTTCGCTACGTCAACGCCGGACACCCACCGGCCGTCCTGGTCAGTGAGAATCACTTCGAGCTGCTCGATAAGGGGACCACGGTGCTGGGGTCGATCGAGACCCTGCCCATGCTGGAGGTCGGTGTGGTCGACCTGCCCCCCCAGGCACTCATTGTCACCTACACCGACGGGCTCACCGATCTGGAGAGTGCCGCCGGTGAAACCTTCGAAGAGGAAATCCTGCATCAGTTCGCCCGCCGCCAGTTCTACCGGTCCGCCCGCAACTTTAACGACAACCTCCTGGCGCGGCTGGAAGACTTTCGGCAGGAAAAGTCGTACCCCGACGATCTTACCATCCTTACCTGCCGGATTTTTGGAGATTAGGCCAGAACGAAAACGGCCGGTTGATCGTTCCCAATAGTGAGATGAAGGACAAAACGATCGCGGCGATCCTGGCTTTTTTCGGAGGTATTATGGGACTCCAACGCTTCTACCTTGGCCAGAAAGGCGTCGGTATGATGCACCTGTTTTTTTTTATCGTCGCCATATCGGCCGGGCCCACGCCCTTTACCGTTATGCTAATTTCGCTAGCGGCGATCTTCGGGATCATCGATGCTATTTCGTTCCTCTCGATGGACGGCAGGGAGTTTGATCTAAAGTATAACCAGCCGATGGCGCAGACGTCCACCGTAGGGGATGTCGGCCGCCAGGAGCAACAATTTGGCAACATGACCGACCGGGAAAGACGGTTTCAGCAACGGCAACGCGAGCGGGCGGAAAACGAACGCGAACGGATTCGACGCGCCAAAGAGCGGAATAACCAACGCGTCGACACTCCGTCGCCCAGCGAACGCCAGCAGAACGGACGAAGGGACCCCGGTCGTGCCGACCGGGAGCGCGGGGTTCACTATTTCAAAGATTACGAATACCAGCGCGCCATCGAATATTTTCAGCAGGCGCTGAGCAAGAATCCGCAGGACGTCGCCTCCCACTTCAATATTGCCTGTGCGTATTCCGTTGAAGAAGAAGCCGACCGGGCCTTTTACCACTTGGACCGGGCCGTTGCGCTTGGCTTCGATGACTTCGACCGCATCGCCACCCACGACAGCTTGGCTTACCTCCGCATCCAAAGCGCTTACCCCGAATTTGCGCGGCGGAATTACCGCCTTTCTTCCGTTTCCCCGTCACCGGTGCGGAACCTGGAAGATCCGCTGGTGGCTAAGGACGATACCGCATCGCCGGAACCGCCTGTCACGGACGAATTGCTTGACCAATTGCAACGCCTGGCCACGCTCCGGGAAAAAGGCCTGCTCACCGAGGTAGAGTTTGCTACCCAAAAGCGACGATTACTCGGATAGAATTTAATCCCTACTTTACCCCAGATGACTGCCGACTTCCTGATTACCGACGCCCTCGTTCCCCTGCGACCCACCGATACCGGTGAGGAAGCGCTAGGCATTATGAACGAGTTTTATATCCGGCACCTGCCGGTAGTGGACGGTCAGAAGCTGGTGTCCGTCATCTCCGAGACCGACGTACTGGACGCGGACCCGGAAGAAATCGTAAGCAACTACCGCACCCCGCTCCTCCCCCCCTCCGTCTATCCCGACGACCACCTCTACGACGTCATGCGGCAGTTGGTGGATAATAACCTAACCGTCGTGCCCGTCATCAACCGCGAGGGCGAGTACCTCGGAATGGTCACCGGCGAGGACCTGCTCCGTTTCTTCGCGCAGTCCAGCACCTTCAGTGATCCCGGGTCGATCGTCGTGCTGGAACTTAGCCGCCAGGATTACAGTCTCGCCGAAATCGCCCGGATTGTAGAAAGCGACAGCGCCATCATTCTTAGTTCTTTCGTGCGCAGCGTGGCCGACACCAATCAGATTGAAGTCACCATCAAGCTGAATAGTCAAAGCATCGCGGGCACCATCGCCACCTTCGAGCGCTTCAATTACCAGGTCAAGGCCAGCTTCAACGAAAAGCAGCTACAGGATACCCTGCGCGAACGCTTCGATAGCCTGATCAACTACCTCAACGTTTAGAAGCTTCCGCTGACCAGCACCTGGAACTGTAGGTCACGACCGTCAGCCGAGAACAGGTCGTCAGAGAGCCGGTACGCCGCCTGCACGCCGATCGTGATCAGTTGCGTATTCAGCCAGACGTTATCAAAGTATAATTGCCCGCCGACGCTCTGCTCGGTAAAGCGTAGGTCGTCCCTGAAATCGAGGGAGAACTGACTGTAGTCGTAAAAGGCGTTCAGTCGGATCCGCTTAAAGTACGTGATTCCCAGGATGCCAACGTCCGGGTACAGGAGGGGAAGGTGATAATTTGCCCCGATGCGGTACACACCGTCGTTCAGCGGCGAACGAAACCCGCGGGCGTAGCGAAATACGTCCGGGTACTGGTAGAGATTGACCGCCGGCTCGTACTGCGTATCGAAGTCCAGGCGGATACCGTGGGTACGGAACAGCCCGGGGACATACACCGAAGACCGCAATAGAAACCGCTCGCCCTCCCCCTGCCCCAGGGCCCTGTCGTAGAGCAAGTTCGCCGTAGCTCCCCAACGTGGTTGTACCTGACGGTAGGCCGTCCTTCTAAGGATGTTGACATTCACCCCTAAGCTGAGGTTGCTAAAGTCAGCAGGCAGTCGCCCCTCTTCTAAATCTTGAATGCTGTAGTAGTGGTACCCCAGGCTGGGCATCACTGAGGTTGTCGTATTACCGCTTACCCATTGAAGGGGTACGCTCACCGTGGCCCCGAGCGTTAACTGATTGAATTCCTGGTTAAAAAATTGCAAGCTGTCGCTCCGGTTCTCCTGCACGGTGGTGTTCCGGTCGCGGTACCGTCCTTCCAGCTCGATGACCGGGTAAAGGCCGCCGTAGGCTACGTCAATGCCTCCACCGTAGCGGTCTTCGTTGAAGTTGTATTCACCCGAAAGCGTCATGGAAATGGTGTTCAGTGCGTTACCGGCCTCGATAGCCACACCGGGGGTCACGTAGCTACCGTTGAACGACCAGCTATGCAGCTTGATCCCTCCCAGGGTATTCGAGAAATCGCCGGTGGGATAATCGGTCACGGTCAGATCGAGGGGAAGATTGGCCGCCTCCTCCAGGTAAGCTCGCGGCCGCTCAAAGAATCCGGATCTGGCAGCCGTATTTCCGGCTTCGTCTGCAAGGGGCTGTCTGGCGGTCAGTCGGTGGAGGCGCTCCCCTTCCGGTGTCGGGGCGGCGTAGTAGAGCGTATCACCGGCCAGGTGGGGAAAGTAGGCACCGATCGCCACGTCGGTCAATGGCCGGTCCTCACCGGTTACTGGATCCAGCGTGTAAACGTTATCGACCCCGGATCGTCCGCTTACGAATAGCAAGCGTCCGTCCTCCGTAGCCTTCAGCATATCAATGGGGGCGGCGGAGCGCAGGTAAACAGTTTCCCGGCTACCGGATGCCAGATTCCACGCCTCAATCGCTACACCTGCATACGTCTGCCCCAGGAAGTAGACCTTTTCCCCGTCGGAAGAGAAGGTCGGCCAGGTAGCGTTGTTTTCAGGCAGTTCAAGGGATTGCAGTATGGTAC
The DNA here is from genome assembly GCF_003390935.1 of Lewinella sp. IMCC34191. Classification (GTDB taxonomy): domain Bacteria; phylum Bacteroidota; class Bacteroidia; order Chitinophagales; family Saprospiraceae; genus Neolewinella. Next base: position 187,561 of record NZ_QNQZ01000004.1, read on the forward strand.
CATTGGCGGCATCCAGGATTCGCAATTCGGGCCCACCGGCCAGCGCGTCAAACCAGACGGTTGCCAGTCGTCGCTCATCGGGGCTGAACGACGCGGAAACATAGTGCCCCTCATGGGTAAGCTGGCGTTTGCGCCCGGTGGATAACTCGTAAACGACGATATCCGAGTAATTTTGGTTGGTATACCGGGGGTTCTGGCCGTACTGCGTCCAAAGCGCGAATCGCTTACCGATGGCCACCCACGGCTCCCGCTGAATGCCGGTGCGCGTGATGATGCGGTCGCGTTCCCCTACTTCCACGATGGCCGGCAACTGGCGGTAACTGGTCCGCAAGGCAAGCAGCCGCCCCTCTTCGTCCACAAAGGGAAAGCTGTAGTTCCGAATGTCGTTGCCGGGGCTGCTTGTCGCCACCGGGTCTCCTTCGAGGAGTGGTCGCCGTGCCGCCAGGGCACTATCCTGCAACCGCTCCAGATCGAGCATGGTATTGGCGTACAACGCCCGGGTGGTCAGACCGGTGCGCCGCTTCAGTGCCCGGCTGAAGGAATAGAACGGACTGCGATAAGCCGCGCCCTCCTGCAGCACCGGCCGCCAGACGTCGTTCCCGAAGCGTTCACGGGCAAAGGTGGTCATCGCGTATCCGTATACGTAATGACTGGGAACGAGGTTACGAAAGCTGCCATTTCTCGCCTTGGCGTAGCGGTACACGCGGTTGCTCTGAAGAAGCGCGCGCAAGTCGCTGCTGAAGGCGGGGGTTCGACCACGCCCCCCGGTGGTAAGGGCGGTCTCGGCGACCACCGCGTCCCCCTCCGTAAACCAGTTGGGCGTGGCCATTCCACTTAGCACCGTCCAACCTAACTGCCCCTGAAGAATGCTCCCCAGCCGGGTCAGCCCCCGCCGCTCGTTGCTGGTCTGCTGCACGTGGCGAAACTCATGGATAGACAGTAAGTCCAGCCAGTCCGTATTGCTCAGGCGACTGAAACTCTGCGGCGGGGTCGTATAAAATTCCGAGCGAAAGGGAGCCAGCCCGACGTAGCCGTTGACCGTCATATTCGGCGTCTGCAGCACCAGATCGAAATCGTACAGCCGGTCGCCAACGCTGCGATTGTGCTCCACGGCCAATTTGTCGATAAGGCTGGCCACCCGCCGCGCCCGCGCCTCGTATCCAGCGGGAAATAGTACCCGTACGTTCTCCGCCCGTAGCTGCTGCCAGTTAATCTCGGGGGGGTGCAGTCCAATGTTTTGCGCCCCGGCGGTTAGCGAAAGCACCGATAACAACAATAGGGATAGATATTTCATGGCCTGACCGTTTGGGCTTGCAATATTATCAAACGGTAGCCTACCTCGCCGGTGTGCCTCCTGGTCCGCCCACCGCTAGCTGGTCTGCCCGGGAGGGAGCCCACCGACCCGTGGGGGGGACGAACTACGCTAACGCTCCGTTCGGCACACCACGGATCTGGAAAATCGTTCACCAAATTTCATCCCCGCTTGACATTTAGCTCCTTCCTGCGTTCACCGCAATAAATCCCTACCGGCAAGTTGACGAACCCACCCATACAAAACATCTCCCCCGGCGCCTTTAAAGCCGAAACGCACTGGTACCCCAAAGCCCTTAATGCCACGATCCATCCCATGGTCAGTTATTTTCTGAACCTCGACCGGGAGCGGATGGTCACCCGCTACTGCCACCTGAACCCGCTGGTCGACCCCGACGGTCTACGCGAAATTTTAGCCTACCGTTGCAAGTACTTCCTCTGGGGCGGGGCCGACCTGATCAACGCCACCACCGCCCAGGGACGGCGGCGTATGGTCATCATTGAGAACAACAGCTGCCCCTCCGGCCAGAAAAGCATGCCGCTGACCGACGACCACCAGGAAGAAGGCGGTTACCGCGTGCTGGTCGAGCGGACCTTCAAACCCATGGTCGAAAAGCGCCAGAACAAAAAGGATGGCCGACTGGCCGTCATCTACGACAAGAATCCCATGGAAGCCAGCGGGTACGCCGCGGCCATCGCTGATGCCTTCCAGGAAGATGTCTTGTACATCTGCGACTACTACAACGCACCCGAACGCCACCTCAAAACGGAGGATGGCTGGCTCTACGCGCTCCACGAAGGCGAGTGGGTCCGCTTGCGGGCGGCCTTCCGCTACCTCACGCAGCGGCCCTGGACGAGAATCCCCCTCAACGCCAAGACGCGCATCCTCAACCCGATCGTCACCTGTCTGGCCGGCGGTCGCAACAAAATGGTCGCCGCCAAAGCCTACGACCTGTACAACGGCGAACTGCGCAAATACGGCCTCAAGATTCACACCCCGGAAACCATCTGGGACGTGAGCCGCAACGAGATCCCCCTGTGGGTAGCCAAACTCGGTGGTCAGGCAGTGGTGAAAGTGCCCTACAGCAACGCGGGCCAGGGGGTCTACACCATCACCAACCAAACGGAGCTGGACGCTTTCATGGCCGAGGAGATCGACTATGAACGCTTCATCGTGCAGAGCCTGATCGGCAATTACCGTTGGAGCTCGACGGGTGGGGACGGCAAGTTCTTCCACGTCGGCACCATCCCGGATAAGAAAGGGCGCACCTTCGTCAGCGATATTCGGCTGATGGTGAGCAGCACCGAAGACGGTATTCGCCCCATCTGCTGCTACAGTCGCCGCGCGGAGGACCCCCTCGCTGACCAGTTAGCAGGTGGAGCCGAAAGCTGGGGCATGCTGGGTACGAACCTCTCCGCCAAACTCGGCGACAACCAGTGGAGCAGCGATACCAACCGCCTGTTGCTCATGGATCGCCGCGACTTCAACAAACTGGGTATCGGACTGGACGACCTAATTGAAGCATACATCCAAACCGTACTTAGTACCATTGCCATCGACCGCATGGCCCAGAAACTTTTCAACAGTAAGGGCAAATTCAGCCGACGCCTGTTCTCCAGCCTGAACGACGACCCTACCCTGCTTTCCGAAATTCCCGCATGAAGCGACTGACTTTTCTCGTACTTACCGACCACAGCGGTCACTCCGATCAGAATTCCCTATACGCCTTGGTCAATACGCTGGTCGCCGACCCGCGTAGCGCCGAAGTTGCCGTTGCCAGTCGGGGCGACCAGCGCAACGACGCCTTCTTTTCGGGCGACGGAGCGCAGGTATACGGCTTTTCAGTGGAGGAAAAGCTAACCTTCTCGCCGGAGGGAAAATCCTTTACGGATTCCAGCCATCGGCTGAATGTCCAGGACTACGATGTCGTATGGCTACGTCTCCCCCACCCGATCGCCGAGGGCTTTTTTCCCAGCCTGCAGCGTTTGTCTCAGGCTGGGTCGTTCCTGATCGTCAATGATCCGGCGGGCATCGAAACTACCAGTACCAAAGCCTTTCTGACCAACTTCCCCGCGCTAACGCCCCCCTCGGCCGTGGTTCGGACAGAGGAGGAAGCGCGCAAGATGGCCGGAGATTTTCCGGTCGTGCTCAAGCCGCTGCGGGCCTACGGGGGACAGGGTATCCTGCGAATGGACCACCCGGGCGATTCGCTGTCCGTACCCTTTGAGGGTCCCTACCTGGCGATGAAGTTCCTAAAGAATGTCAGCCAGGGCGACAAGCGTATTTTGGTTGTGAACGGCAAAATCCTGGCAGCCTCCCTGCGCATTCCGCCACCCGGTGAGTGGTTGTGTAACGTAGCCCGCGGAGGCACCTCGATCGGGGCCGATGTTAGTCCCGAAGAGGAGGAGATGGTGGCTAACCTGGCCCCTGAATTATTGTCCCGTGGCATCTGCTTCGCCGGCATCGACACCCTGGTCGACGACAACGGTAAACGTGTCCTCTCTGAAATCAACACCCTGAGCATCGGCGGCTTCCCGCAGGCGGAAGTCCAGACGGGCCGGCCGATCCTGCGGCAAGCCATCGATGAGCTATTCGACTATTGCTATGACCGCATCTAACCCCGAACCACCCACCATCCTCAGCCTGGAGGAAATCGATCAACCCGCCGCTTCTATCCGTCGGTACTGGCTTCGCATCATCAGCGACGGTCTGGGCGAACCGGTACGCATACCGATCATTTGTGCCCGGGGCAATGAGGACGGTCCAACACTGGGCGTGTCGGCGGCCGTACACGGAGACGAGTTGAACGGGATTCGCGTTATCCAGCGGCTCTTTGCCGACCTGGATGTGAACCAGCTACGGGGCACCATCATCGGCGTATTGGTCGTCAACGTACCGGCCTTTTTGCGACAGACGCGGGTCTACACCGACGGCTTCGACCTCAATCACGTGATGCCGGGCCGGGAAGACGGCCGGGCCAGTGAAGTCTACGCTTTCCGCCTCGTGGACCGGGTCATCCGCCACTTCGATTTCTTGCTGGATCTGCATACGGCCAGTCGTGGCCGGGTTAACAGCTATTACGTGCGGGCGGATATGTCGCAGGAGGCCACCCGGCAATTGGCGGTTTTACAGAACCCCCAGTTGATCGTTCACAATCCCCCCAGTGACGGCACATTGCGCGGAGCGGCCGATGCCCTGGACATCCCGGCCGTTACGCTGGAGGTCGGTAACCCCAGCGTCTACCAGCGTAGTCTTATTCGGAGCGGTACCGCTGGTGTCCATAACGTCATGAGTTTCCTGAAAATGACCGACGACAAGATCGTTCCGCCGGTCACGCCCCCGATCATGTGCAAGCGCAGTTACTGGATCTACACCCATACGGGAGGCCTGCTAACGCTGGAGGTCGATCTGCTGCAGGAAGTCAAAACCGGAGACCTGATCGCTACGCAGCGCGACGTCTTTGGGACGCTGAAGGAGCAATACCTGGCTCCGCAGGACGGGGTCGTCATCGGGAAAAGCACCATGCCCGTCAACCGGAGTGGCGGACGGATTTTACACCTGGGACTGGTTTAGCATCTATCTATTCGGCTACTGTCCTGCCCTTCACCAGCTTTACGATCAAGGTGACAAAAAGCCCGGTAATAAAGATGGCGGCGAGGCCGATCACCAGCCAGCTGGTATGATCGCGGATGAAAGGGACATTGCCGAGAAAGTAGCCCAGGGTCACCAGCGAAACAACCCAGATGATCGCACTGAGCACGTTGTACTTGGCAAAACGATCGGGCTCCATTCGCGAAACACCCGCTATGAATGGAACCAATGCCTTTACGATCGGCAGAAAGCGGGAGGTGATCAGGGCGGTTGCCCCGTATTTACGGTAGAAGGCGTGGGCACGCAGGTAATTGCGCTTGTTCAGCCAGTTGAATCGTTCGAATAGCACTGGTCCCAGTCCCTTTCCCAGGCGGTAGCCCGTCCAGGCACCCAGCGCGGCGGCTACGGAGAGTAAAATACATATGATGAAGGGATTCAGCAGTCCGCCGGCACACAATACCCCAACCGCGAAGAGCAAACCATCCCCCGGAAAGAAGGGTGCCAGGGGAAAGAAGGCCGTTTCGGTGTAGATAACGGCAAAGAGAAGGCCGTAGGTGGCCACGGGGTAGGCTAGCGTAGCCTGACGCAGACTTTCGTCGATGTGAAAAAAGAATTCCGCGAGCTCACCCATATACCTTCTTAAACCGCTTTCGACGGTACAAAGGTTGCGCCGTCACACAAAGAGCAGGATGAGCGTGAGCACGATGCCGGCTGCCGTATACACTAACCCCTTGCGCAAGATTGGCCAGCTAGGCAGAAACATCCAGAAAGCGGACAGCACGAAAAAGAGCAGCGACAGGCCGAAGAAAATATTGAAGTAGAAGAAGGCACTGTTCGTATTGGCCTTGTGGAGATCGGTCATCTTATCCAGCACGTAAGGCAACTCCTTGCGCGTAATGGTAGCAACCCCCGACGCCTGATCGTAAGCTACCCCCCTGAAATAAACAATTTCCCCTTCCGTACGCTCTACGCGATCGTTGCGCAGATTGAGTGCGGTAGCGGCGGCGGCGGGTTCCAGCCCCGCCTCGATTTGCCGCTCGGAGGTCGTGATGTTCTGGAGGAAGTCCGTGTTCCGGAAGATCATCACGATACCGCTGATCGCATAGACCGCCATGATGCCCGCCAGGAAGAAGCCCAGGTAGCGGTGTAGAATGCGGGCGGTCAGCGCGGATGCTTGCTTGGCCATATGGCAGAGATCATGTTTGCTAGTACACGGCCCAAGGTACGGAGTCGATCCCGCAGAAACTCGCCGGATGGGTAGCGGTCGCTTAAGCACCCAGCGACCTCCCAAAACTTAACCCCCAGTTAACACACCTGCCTTACGTGTATCATTCACACTCCCCCTCGGCCGTCCGATAGTAAACCATGCTAATCCCTGCACCGTTATTCGAGCTTAAATAGTCTTCATGCACACCCCGAATCGCGTTTCCCTTTTCTTGATGCTCGCCATCCTCTTTTTCGCCTGCGAACGCCGCACGGAACAGGAGGTAGTCACCAGCGAAACGGAAGACGTTTCCGACCTGGCCGTCGAGCCAAACATCCCGGAATGGACCAAGAACGCCGTCATCTACGAGGTCAACCTGCGCCATTATACCCCGGAGGGCACCTTCGCCGCCTTTGAGCAACACATTCCCCGCCTCGCCGAGATGGGCGTTGACCTGCTGTGGTTTATGCCCATCCAGCCGGTCAGCGAAGTCAACCGGAAAGGCGAACTGGGCAGTCCGTACGCAGTGGGCGACTACCAAGCAACCAATCCGGATTTTGGCACCCTGGAAGAATTCGAATCCATGATCGATGCCGTACACGCCGCGGGTATGTACGCCATCATCGACTGGGTGCCCAATCATTCGGGCTGGGACAACCCCTGGATCACCGAGCACCCCGACTTCTACACCAAAAAGGACGGCGAAATCACCGACCCCATCAATCCCGCCACCGGCGAAAGCTGGGGCTGGACCGACGTTGCCGACCTGAACTACGACAATGATGAATTGCGCGACAGCATGATCGCCGCCATGGAATTCTGGGTCCGCGAGGCCGACATCGACGGTTTCCGGGTCGACGTAGCCCACGGTATACCCGTTGATTTCATCGAGCAAGCCGCCGACTCTTTGTACGCCATGAAGCCCCTCTTCATGCTGGCCGAAGCCGAGGTGCCCGAAATCGTAAACGACGGCGCTTTCCTGATGGATTACGGTTGGGAAATGCACCACACCCTGAATCAAATCGCCAAAACCCAGGGTGCCAACCGCGAAGCTGAAACCGATGCCAGCAACATCGCACGGGAAGAAGGGGAGGAACAGGAGCAGGTAACCGCCCTGGACATCGATCGGGTGCTGAAGCGATACGCCGATGACTACGAGCGAGGATACAAGATGCAGTTCACCTCTAACCACGACGAGAATTCCTGGTCCGGCACGGAATTCCAGCGTATGGGTGACGGCCACAAGGCCTTCGCCGTACTCACCGCCACCTTCGATGGCATGCCGCTGATCTACACCGGTCAGGAAAGTGCCGACGATCAGCAGTACGAGTTCTTTACAAAAGACGACGTCGAATGGGGAGACTACGCCTACGCCGATTTCTACAAGACCCTCTTCGACCTCAAGGAGCGCAACCAGGCACTCTGGAACGGTGAATACGGCGGCGAATTACAGAAGATCGCCACCGGCAACGACGAGAACGTCTACGCTTTCACCCGCGAGAAAAATGGCGACCGGGTAGTCGTCATCATCAATCTTTCCGCCCAACCGCAGGACATTACGCTCGAAGGTGACGATTTTGCCGGCGGCTACACGGAGGTGTTCTCGGACGAATCCAACGAGTTGCAGGAAGATATGCAAATGAACCTCGGCCCATGGGAGTACTTCGTCTATTCCAATCGCTAGCGTTCAGAACACGGAGCGCGCCATTGAGCACAAAACGATAGTCTCCGGACACTCGGATTCCCACGTACCGGTTCTGTAATCAATACATACTGCGGGCCCGTCACGAGTAGTCCCGGCCGGTGTATGGCATAGGGCGTATAAGGATGGTTTCATCGCCCATTCCCGGCCTAAGGACCATACACCGGCGCACCCATCGGATTGCTTAAGACGGGCCTACTAACGTGCTAGCGGGCCGCCGTAATGGGGCGGATCTCAATATCGCGCCACCGCACTTTGATCCCGCCACCATCGTGAATCTGCAGGGCGATGGATCCCTTTCCTTCTCCTATCTTCTCGTCGGTAAGCTGCACCATCTCATGGCCGTTGAGCCAGGTGGTCACCGTCGGTCCCACTACGCGGATTTTCATCTCATTCCACTCCCCCATCTTTAGGTACTTATCCCTTTCGGGGTTGGGCTTGATGAGCCAGCCCCGGCCGTAGGATTCGTAGATGCCACCCGTATCGTGCCCCGGAGGCGCCACTTCTACCTGCCAGCCGGTGATCTTCGTCCCCTCCAGCGTTGAGCGGAAGAAAACGCCGCTGTTGCCATCCGCTTCCTGCTTAAACTCCAGCGTGAGCTCGAAGTCATCGTAATACGCGTCGGTGCTCAGGTAGCCGTATTCCGCCTTGGGTCCGCTTTCGCAGATGATCTCGCCATCTTCCACGTACCACTTTTCGTCGCCGTGTACGGTCCACCCGTCCAGGCTTTCCCCGTCGAACAGGTCGGTATAGGCCGGTCGGTTACAGGAACAAAGAAACAGGAAGACGGTAGCGGGAAGAAGAAGCTTGCTTAGCACGATCGAAGAAATTGGTCAGGCGCGGAAGATATTCCCTTTATTCGATATACGGGGCGACGGAGCGCAGGTAGAAACCCTGCCAGAACGAATCCGGCTCCCCTTTACCCTGCTTCTCTTACAATTGCCCCGATATGCACCGGTTCTTACCCTTCCTTTTCCTGTTGGTCAGTTTGCCCTGTCAGGCCCAACAGGACACCCTCCCCTACGCGGAGACCGGCAGGAACTCACCTTCACCGATCTGCGAACCCGGACGCTGCAGCGGATTGCCGAAGCCAGCAGCCTTTTCCGGGCTTTGACCGCGGCGGATCTGGCCACCCGGCGCGTAAAGTTTTCCGACGGCGGCACCTATTCGGAATACCCGCTCTGGAACCTGATAAACGGGCCTATCGCGGATGCGCTCTACCATACGGGGCAACTGGTCACCTTTCGCCGGACTATCGGAAATCCCGCCGATCCGCGGGTGAATCATTTCCGGGGCAAACTGACCGACTAACTCCGTGTTGCAGTAGCAACCAACAAATCAAAATCACTATGAAAGCCTACACCCTTACTTCCCCCGATGGCCCGGACGGGCTCCATTTATCCGAACTGCCCGTTCCCCGCCCCGGCAAAGGGGAAGTCCTGATCGAGGTGCGCGCCCTTTCCCTCAACCCGGTCGACTCAAAAACCGCCCGGGGAAAGGCGTTGTACGGATCGCTAAAGGATGAGGATCCCATCGTCCTGGGCTGGGACGTCGCCGGCCGCATTAAGGAGGTCGGTGAGGGTGCCGGCAAATTCGTAGCGGGACAGGATGTATTCGGGATGGTCAATTTTCCCGGCCACGGAAAGGCTTACGCGGAGTACGTCGCCGCCCCGGTCAATCAATTGGCCCTGAAGCCGGAGAACGTCGACTTCGACGAGGCGGCGGCGGCTACCCTCGCCGCCCTGACCGCCTGGCAAAACCTGATCGAGATCGCACAGATCAAGGAAGGCCAGCGGGTATTGGTCCACGCGGCTGGTGGCGGCGTCGGTCACTTCGCGGTGCAACTCGCCAAGGAACGGGGTGCCTACGTTATCGGTACCGGCTCGGCCTCAAAGCAGGACTTCATCCGGGAATTGGGAGCCGACGAAGCCATCAACTACGAGGAATCCAAATTCGAGGATGTGCTCAGCCCCGTAGACGTCGTCCTGGAGTCGCTGAGTCCGGAGCATCTGGAACGGTCGTTGCAAATCGTCAAGCCAGGCGGTAAACTATTAAGCATTGCCGCCGGTCTGAGCGACAAACTTCAGGAGCAGGCCGAATTCAAGAGCGTCGAACTCTACCACCATCTCGTCGAGTCAAACGGGGAACAAATGCAGGCCATCGCCGAGCGGCTGGCCGACGGTCGACTCAAGGCGCACGTCTCCGAAACTTTTTCGTTGCCTAACTTACCTGCCGCCCTTCGCAAGCTGGAAGAAGGAAGCACCCGGGGCAAAATCATCATTGCTCTCAATCAGTAAGGGACCTACCCTCTTGCCTATTTTCAAAAGTCAGTCATGTACATCCGCAATCGATTCCGCCACCTTCTTTTACTACTCGGCTTCCTCGTAATTACCCTCGACATCGCCGCAGAAATTCGCCTGCCACGACTGATTGGTGATAACGTCGTCTTGCAGCGGGACCAGGAGCTGAATGTGTGGGGATGGGCATCGCCGGGCGAACGGATCCGCATCCAAATTGCGGGGGAAAGCCTGCGGACACGCGCCGATGAAGACGGAAACTGGTCGGTTACGCTGCCCTCCCAGCCGGCCGGCGGCCCCTTCACCATGACCCTGAAGGGCGAGAACACCATCGAGGTCGAAAACATCGTCTTCGGTGATGTGTGGGTCTGCTCCGGCCAGTCCAACATGACGGTCTGGCTGGAACGGGTCAAGGAAATCTACGGCGAGGAGATCGCGGCGGCGGACTATCCGATGATCCGCGAATTTTTCGTGCCCACTATGACCGAACTTAGCGGACCCCGGGAAGACTTTCCGGAGGGAGACTGGAAAGTGGTTACCCCCGAGAGCGTCATGGACATGAGCGCTATCGGGTACTTCTTCGCCCGGCGGCTGCACGAAACGTACGATATCCCCGTCGGCATTATCAACACGGCAGTAGGGGGTACCCCCATCGAAGCCTGGACGAGTGCGGAGGGGCTGCGCGACTTTGCCGATCTACAGGAGACGATCCGCCGGAACAGTGACCCTGAATTTCTGGCGAAGCTTAACGCACCGCGTACCGGAGGCGGGCAAAATTCAGGTCCGCCGCCGGTCACCGATCAGGGTTTGATCGAGGAGTGGTACTCGCCGGACTACGAGCCTCAGGGCTGGCAAAACTTCTATATCCCCGGATACTGGGAAGACCAGGGCGTGCACGACCTCAACGGTACGGTTTGGTTTCGCCGGGAAATCGACATCCCCGAAGGCTGGGTAGGAAAAGAACTCAAGCTGTTCATGGGCCGCATCGTGGACGCCGACGTGATGTACGTCAATGGAGAAGAGATCGGCAATATCACGTACCAGTATCCGCCCCGGCGTTACACCGTTCCGACCGGTCTGCTCAAGGAAGGTAAAAACTTGCTGACCGTTCGGGTGACCAATCAGGGAGGTAAGGGCGGCTTCGTACCGGATAAAACCTATGTCCTCACCGATGGGCAAGACAGCATGGACCTCAAAGGGACCTGGCAGTACAAAGTCGGCGAAGTATACCAGCCCCGATCGTGGGGCGGCGGCGGCGGATTCTTCTTTTCGGCCCAAAACCAGCCGGCCGCGCTGTACAATGCCATGGTGGCACCCATCGAGCGATTCGGCGTAACCGGGTTCAATTGGTACCAGGGCGAGTCCAACGTCGGCAAGGCCCAGGAGTATTACGACTTGCTTCCGGCCCTCATCCGCGACTGGAGGGAAAACTTCGACCAGGGCGAACTCCCCTTCCTCACCGTTCAGTTAGCTAACTTCCAGGATGCTACCTACCTGCCCGTCGAGAGTCAGTGGGCCGTGCTGCGGGATGCCCAGCTACAGTCGCTCCAGTTACCGAATACGGGCCTGGCAGTCGCCACCGATATCGGCGAATGGAACGACATCCACCCCCTGAATAAACTGGACGTCGCCGAACGCCTGGCACTGGAGGCCCGGCGCCTGGCTTACGGGGAAGATGAACTTGTTTCTAGCGGCCCCCTCTTCCGCTCCGCGGTCGTCGACGGTGATCGCATCCGTATCCAGTTCGATCGGGTCGGTGAAGGGCTGACGACGACGGACGGGCTAGCCCCCCAGTATTTCGCGGTGGCCGGATACGACCGGGACTACCACTGGGCAGAGGCCAAAATTGAAGGAGATGAGGTGGTGGCGTGGTCGGAAGACGTGCCCAACCCCCGGTATGTCCGCTACGCATGGGCCGACAACCCCTTCGGCGCCAATCTGACCAACCATACCGGTTTGCCGGCCTCCCCTTTTCAATCGGACGATCAGGTCGCCGAAAAAGATGCGCTCTGGCAGGGCAAGCAGGCAGGTGTGGTGCTCACTTACGATGACGCGCTCGCCGGCCAGTTGGATCGGGTCATCCCGCTGCTCGACAGCCTGAATCTAAAAGCCTCCTTCTACCTCACCGCCGCCTTTCCCGGCTTTCAGAGCCGTATTGAAGACTGGCGTCGTGCCGCCCGGAACGGTCATGAGCTGGGCAATCACACCCTTTACCACCCGTGCGACGCCAGTGGGCCGGGCCGGGAGTGGGTTGCTGCAAACAATGATCTCAGCCAGTACACCATCGAAGGGTTACTGCGGGAGATTGACGTGACCAACAGCCTTCTGCAAGCCCTCGATGGAGAGACCGAGCGCACCTTCGCCTATACCTGCGGCGACACCGCGACCGCCGACGGGAGCTTCAAGGATGCACTACGGGAACGATTCACCGCCGCACGGGGTACCTCCCCCGGTCTGGACACCCCAGCCTCCGCTGACCTTTACAATCTCCATACCTACGTCGCCAACGGACATTCCGCCGAGGACATGATCGCCTGGATCGAACGGGCGAAAAAGGAGAATGCCCTGATTACCCTCCTTTTTCACGGCGTCGGTGGCGGGCACGGTATAAACGTTAGCGGGGAAGCACACCGGGAGCTGATTGAATACCTTTACCAGGATCAGGATGAAGTATGGGTCACTACGCTACGGGATGCCGTACGGCAAATGACCCAGCAGAAGGAAACAACCAAGTAACCAGCCATACGCTTCTCGAAAGCGTTGGGGGGGGGCAGTCGATGCGGCTGTACTCAAGCAACCACTACCCGCCCGTGTCGCAGACGGATGGTGCCCCCCCCCAACCGACCGATCCGCGCTGAAGAATTCGTGCCGGTATACCGCAACCCGCTCGGATCACGCTGGCAGTATACCCGAACATAGTCCGTCGGGTTGCTCTTATCTAAGAACGGAGCCCCCTATTGGTCTCTGGCCACACTATGACCGAAACCGATATTCTCCTTCACTGGGCTTACGTAGCTATTATGGGTGCCAGCGCCGCTGCCATCCTTTTCATGGCCCGAAACCCGAAGGGCGTCCCCCAGTACAAATACCTGATTCACGCCTTCGTAGTGATCTGGTCCGGATTGGTGTATTCGGCCATTGCCTTCGGCCAGGGCACCATCGAGGTAGCCGGAGAAACAGTCTATGTCGGTCGCTACGTAGACTGGGTGATCAGTACGCCCCTTTTACTTTTATCGCTGGTCCTGACCGGCAAGTACACGCTCAAATTAGAGGGATCTATCACCGCCGGCATGCTGGGTTCCCAGGCCATCATGATCATCTGCGGCCTCATGGGCGATATCTCCACCGGTGGCGTGCGGTGGTTCTGGTACATCGCCGGCTGCGTTGCCCTGCTCATCGTCTTCCGCCTGATGTGGCGGGAGCTTTACGCCAAGGCAAAAATTCAGGGTCCGGATTTGACCGCAGCTTATAAAGCGTCGGCGGTTTTCCTGAGCGTGCAGTGGTTGCTCTACCCCCTGGCCTGGGCCCTGGGAACACCGGGGTTGGGCCTCTTCAATCCTTTGTTGACAACGGTGCTCTTCATCGTCCTACCGATCGTGTCCAAGGCAGGTTTCGCGTTTTACAATCTGTCCAAATTACGTGCCCTCCCGGATAACCTGCACCAGGCCGCCGTCAATCCGCGCAGTGCCGAGGAGGTCGAGCAGGACCGCCCTCTCGCAGTGTTGGCCGCCTAGCTGCAGAGGCTTGTGGATACGCGTCAGGCCCAACTCCCCCACAACACTTCCGCCGAATGCCAGGCCCGCCACCCCAGTTCGTCCTTGACCGTATGGCGACAACTGGTACCGGAGGCCACCACCACGGCATCGGGCGACCGATCCCGAATTTTGGAAATCAATGACTGCTCCGCGATCGTACGGCTCAGCTCATAGTGCTCAGCTTCGTAACCGAAGGAGCCGGCCATCCCGCAACAGCCGCTGTCCAGTAGCGTCACGCTGAAGTTTTGCGGCAGCGATAAAATGGACGCGCACTTGCCGCTATCCCCCAGCGCCTTCTCGTGACAGTGGACGTGCAGTAGGATTGCGCGTGGCTCCGTCCCAAAGTCTTCCGCCGCGAGCCGGCCGAGCGCTACCTCCCGGTACAGCCATTCGTCGAAGGTGAAGCAGTGCGTCGCCAGTACGTGGGCGGCCTCCTGCAGTTCTCCCCGCAGTAGTTTCGGATACTCGTCGCGAAAACCAAGGATGGCGGATGGTTCCAGCCCCACTAGCGGAGCTTCCTCCCCTACCCGGTGCCGGAAGCACTGCACGTTGTTATTAGCCAGGCGCCGAGCCTTCCGGAGCAATCCCTTACTGAGCGCTGCCCGGCCGCTCGGCCGGTGGCGGAGCCAGTGGACCTCGTAGCCCAGCTTCCACCAGAGCCGCAGGGCCGCCTTTCCGACTTCCACGTCCTGGTAGTTGACGAATTCATCGCCGAAGAAATGAAGCGCTCCCCTACCGCCCGGCGCAAGGGGACGCTCCCGCTCGTAAAAGGTGCGCAGAGATTCCCGGGGGAAAGCCGGTAAGGAACGTTCGGCGGCAATACCCGCCGCTCGCTTCACCAGGGGGCCGGTAAGCTTCAGCAGCGAATTGCTCAGGCCCGGGACCTTGCCGCCCCACCGGTACAAGGTTTCGTTGGCAGCTACCAGCCGGGTACGCAGACCAAGGCCTTCCCGCTCCTGCCGCTGGTGGAGATACTCGGCTTTCAGGTTGGTCATATTCACCGTACTCGGGCACTCGCTGGTGCATGCCTTGCAACTCAGGCAGAGGTCCATCGCCTCGGCCAGCGCAGGGTGGGTAAAGGGGTCTTCCTTTTGATTGCGCGTCAGCACCTCGCGGAGTACGTTCGCCCGGCCCCGGGTACTGTCCCGCTCGTGAAGGGTGGCCCGGTAACTCGGGCACATGGCCCCGCCCGTAAGCTTGCGGCAGTCACCGGAGCCATTGCACTTTTCCGCCGACCGGAGTATGCCCTCGTCGTGGCTGAAGTCAAGGACGGTATCGTAGGCGGGGGTGTGGTGGCCGGCATCGTAACGCAGGCTTTCATTCATCGGCGGTGCCTCCACGATCTTCCCCGGGTTGAAGAGGTAGCTGGGGTCCCAGGCCTGCTTTAGCTCGATGAGGAGTTGGTACACCTCCTCCCCGAGCATCTCTTGCAGGAACTGCCCGCGTACCCGACCGTCACCGTGCTCACCGCTGAGGCTTCCCCGGTATTTCTTGACCAGGCGAGCTACATCGCGCGTGATTTCGTAAAATTTCCGCTGACCGGCTTCCGATTTCAGGTCCAGGATAGGCCGGAGGTGCAGTTCGCCTGCTCCGGCGTGGGCGTAGTAGACGGGGTGCTGCTGGTACACCTCCATCAGCTTACTGAACTCGGCGATGTAGTCGGCCAGGTCCGGCAGGGCGACCGCCGTATCTTCGATACAGGCTACGGCCTTGGCATCACCTACCATATTACCCAGTATCCCGAGGCCGGCGGAGCGCAGTGCCCAGACTTTAGCGGTGTTTATTTGGGCGGCGAGCGCAGGAGCAGCGTACGCCGGTTCGTCGAGCAGATCCGGGCCCATCAATCTTTGGCCAAGGTCGTTCGCCAGGGACAGCGCGGCTTCGTCAGTTTCCGACCGGTACTCTACCAGCAGGAGCGCCCGGGGATTGCCCTCCACGAAGGCGGCATTTCGGCGCTGGTCGGGATTTTCGAGCGCGAGGTTGAGGATGGTATCGTCCATCAGTTCGCACATAAAGGGTTGCGTCTTCATGGCGGCTTGCGTGGCCCGTAGTGACGCATCAATGGAGCGGAAGTGCAGCGCCACTACGGCGGAGCCCTCCGGGGGCAGGGGCAGGATGTTGACCTTCAGTTCGGAGGTGAAAGCCAGGGTACCCTCCGACCCCGCCAGCAGGGGAACGAGGTCGATATCCGCTTCCGCCGCCGCCGGTTCGAACTGACGGGCGAGATGATCCAGGGCATAGCCGTTGTTGCGCCGGGTGACCTCGGCTTTGGGGAAGGCTTCCAGCATCTTGTGGCGGGCATTGGGATCCGACAGGGTGCGATGGAGGAATTCCCGTACGCGCAAAACGGTTGGTGAATCGCCTTCTACCTGCGCTCCGTCGCCCAAATGGGCTACGCTGCCATCGGCGAGTACGACCCGTACGGCCCGCACGTGATCGCGGGTACTGCCCACGGTGATGCTCGTGCTGCCGCAACTGTTATTGCCGAACATCCCCCCGAGGGTGCAGCGGTTGGCGGTGCTGGTGTTGGGGCCGAACCAGCAGCCGTAGTCCGCCAGGGCGGCATTTAGCTGGTCGCGGATCACGCCCGGCTGCACGATCGCGTAGCCGGCTTCGGCATTAATCTCGATGATGTCGCGCATATGACGGCTGACGTCGACGACCAGGCCTGCCCCGACGGCCTGTCCCGCAAGGCTGGTACCGCCCGCCCGGGGGGTGATGGACAGTCCGTGGGTGCGCGCGAAGTCAACGCAGGCGACGACGTCTGCCTCCGAACGCGGGAAGGCCACGGCCTGCGGCAGCTCCCGGTAGACGCTGGCGTCGGTGGCAAAAAGAATACGGTGCAGGTCGTCCGTCTCCAGTTCGCCTTGCAGGCGAGTGGACAGTTCCGGCCAGGGGATAGCGGTGGTGGGCATGCGGTGAAATTACGGAAGCGGGCGTAGGCAATCCCCCTCACAATAAGCGACGGTCAAAAATGGTTACTTTTGCGGCCTCCGAAGGCCTTGTTTTCTTAGCTACCGGACATAACACAAGCATATGATCAAGTCTGTTATTGGACTCTTCCTGCCCGTAATCCTGGCGCTACCGCTGGCCGCGCAGGAGGATAGTGACGTACTCTTCACGGTGAGCGGGGAGCCCGTCACCGTGGGCGAATTCCGCTACATCTACAGCAAAACCAACGGGCAGGACGCCGACTTCAGCCGCGCCAGCGTGATGGAATACCTGGACCTCTACGAGCGCTTCAAGCTCAAAGTCGCCCGGGCCCGCGAGATGGGTCTGGATACCGTAGTCGCCCTGCAGAACGAGCTCGAGGGCTACCGCCAGCAACTGGCCGACAACTACTTACTGGATAAAGAGGTTACCGATAAGCTCGTCTCCGAACTCTATCGCCGCAAGCAGGAGGACGTGGACTTCAGCCATATTCTGGTTAGTCTTCCTTCCCTTATCCCGGCGGATACGCTGGCGGCCTACGAACGGGCGATGGACATCAGGGACGGACTGACGGCCGGCAATTTCGCTGACCGCGCCGCCGAGGTGAGTGACGACGCCTACAGTAAAAACGACGGGGGACACATCGGGTACGTCAATGCCCCCCTCCCCGGCGGCATGTACCGCTTGGAGGAAGCCATATACGAGGCGGCCGACGGAGAGGTAGTAGGACCCGTCCGTACCCCGGCCGGTTACCACCTGGTACTTAAGCACGGCTCCCGCCCCGCCTACGGGGAGGTGGAGATCGCCCACATCTTGCTGCGCAAGTCACCCGAAGCCGACCCTGACATGCAAAAGCAGCGCGCGGAAGAAGCCCGGGCGGCCCTGCGGAACGGTGAGTCCTTCGAGGACGTCGCCGCCGAATACAGCGAAGACGATAAGACCAGCCGGCAAGGGGGTTATATCGGCTTCTTTGGCATAAATCGCTACAACAAGACCTTTGAAGAAGCCGCCTTCGGGCTATCGGAGGACGGCGAGATCAGCGAAGTGATCGAAAGCCCCGTCGGCTTTCACATCCTGAAGCGAATTTCCCACCGCGGTATACAACCCGAGGCGGAGCAGGCCCCTCTTTTGGAGGCAGCCGTACGGCAGGATACGCGCTTTGCGGAAGCCCGCAAAGCGCTTTTCGACCGCCTGGAGCGGGAGTACGGCACGCGCAAAGTGGACGCTAATTACACTTCCTTCGTGAACGGACTGGATTCAACATTTTTCCAACTCAGTACGGATCTCAGCGCTGCCGACCGGGATGCGACCATCCTGGAAATTGGTGACCAGCAGTACACCACCGGTGACTTCGTGGATTACCTGGAAGCGAACGCCCGCCTGCGTTCCAGCCTGGAGCGCCGCTTCGAAGTCGAGGGGGCGGCGGAATCGCTGTTCGACAACTGGACGGACCAGCAGGTCGAACGCTACGCCGAAGCCCAACTGGAAGAGCAGTTCCCCGAATTCAAGGCGCTGATGCGGGAGTACCGTGAGGGCATCCTGTTGTTTGAGGCTACGAAACTCGAAGTCTGGGACCGGGCGGGTGAAGACACCACCGGCCTGGAAGCCTTCTTCGATGCGCATCGCGACCAGTACCGCTTCCCCCCACGGGCGCGCGTGCTGAAGTACACCGTCAATACCGCCGAAGGCACCGATGCACAAGCCGTTGCCCAAGCCGCCGAAAAGAATACCTCCGCCGAACTGATCGAGGAATTCGGTACCGACGGACTCCGAATCGAAGAGCAGGTATACGAAGAAGCGACCCTACCCAAGGGGGTTACGTTCAAGGCCGATACGCGGTCATCCGTAGACCAGGTAGACCGTAATAGCGCGGTCTTCTACCGCGTGGTGGAGATGCTTCCCGCCCGCCAGAAGGAACTGTCCGAAGCGCGGGGCTACGTCATCGCCGATTACCAGGATCAACTGGAAAGGCAATGGGTGGAAGCCCTGCGTAAAAAATTCGCGGTGAAGCGGAATGAACGTGTACTCGCCAAACTGATCGAATCTTGAGTAAATACCTGTTGGCGGCAACGGCTGTCCTGTGTTTACTGCGTTGCGGACCGGCCGAATCGACGAATACGGATGACCCCGTACTCGCCCGGGTACACCAGCGGGAACTCCGCCTTTCCGAAATGGAAGGTATGTTCCCGGACGGGGCGACCGCGGCGGATAGCGCCGTTATCATCGAGGCCTTTGCCAACCGGTGGGCGCGGGATGCGGTCCTGCTATGGGAAAGCGAGCAAAACGCACCGAGTGATCTTAACCTCGACCGCCTAGTGCGCGATTACCGGGCGAGCTTGGTTCGGAGCAGCTACGAAGAGCAATTGGTGTCAACCAAGCTCGACAGTTCCATCACGCAGGACGAACTGGAGCGCTTTTACGATGCCACCCAGGGGCAATACCAACTGGAGACGCCCATCGTGCGTTGTTTATTCATGCGGGTGCCCTACCCTACGCCAGAGGAGGAAAGCCTCCAACTGCTTTGGAACAATGGCAACCCGGAGGATACCGCCGCCCTGCGCCGGTACGCCCATAAATACGCCGAAGTAGCTTTACTAGACCAAACGGCCTGGTACGGTCTGGACCAGATCGCCTCGCAGCTACCGGAAGGTACCCTGACGGCCGACAATGTGAACACTAAACGGGAGTTCACGCAGCTCGATGGGACTAACCGGTATTACTTTCGCCTTTTCGACCTGCGGCCCCGGCTGGAAATCGCGCCGCTGAGTTACGTGGAGAATCAAGTCCGTCGGGCCATCCTCCACGGTCGCAAACGGGAAGTTCTCGAAGACAGCCGCGAAGAGATCTTCAGCCGGGAACTCCGGCGCGACAACATTGAATTTTTTACCAAGCGTTAAACGTAACCATGAATCATATCCTCGCCCTCCTGCTGTGCCTTACCGCCTCCAGCGTCTTCGCCCAAAGCGGTGCCGTGATCGACGAGGTGATTGCCCGCGTGGGCAGCGAGTACGTGCTGCTATCCGAACTGGAAGAGCAGTACGCCCTGGCCGAGTCACAGTCTAACGAAGCGCTACCCGCCGAAGCCCGGTGCGCCATGCTGGACCAGACCCTGGTCGGCAAACTGCTTTATAATCAGTCGAAGCTCGATAGTATTGAAGTTACCGACGCTGAAGTCGAGCAGCAGCTGAACGCCCGGATCGACCGCATCCTCAGCTACATGGGCGGCGATATAAACCAGTTCGAAGACTACTACGGCCAGAGCATCACGGCCACCAAGGAGCAGTTCCGGGAGGATCTGCGCGAGCAGCTGGCCGTCGACCGCATGCGTGCCTCCGTGGTCCGTGAGGTCAAGGTCACGCCGGCGGAAGTGAAGAATTTCTTCGGCGAGATACCCCGTGACAGCCTACCCTACTTCAACTCCGAGGTAGAGGTGGGAGAGCTGGTCATTCGACCAACCGCCAACGACTCTACCCGCGCCGCCGTGGTCGAACGCCTCGAAGGACTGCGGGAACAGATTATGGCCGGAGCGATCACCTTCGAGGAGGCCGCCCAGCAAAACAGTGCCGACGGTAGTGCCCGCGGCGGTGGCGATCTGGGATGGACGCAGCGGGGAAAGTTCGTCGCCGAGTTCGAGGCTGCCGCTTATAATCTGGATCCGGAGGAAATCAGTGACGTCGTAGAAACTGAATTCGGCTACCACCTGATCAAGCTACAGGGACGGCGCGGTAATTCGATCCGGGTAAGCCACATTCTCCTGCAGCCCGCCATCACCGAATCAGACATGGAAGAGTCGCGCATGTTCCTGGATAGCATTGCTAACCTGATTAAGGTAGACTCCTTCTCCTTCAGCTACGCGGTTAAGCGCTTCGGTTACGATAAGGTCCAGAGTTACAACAACGACGGACGTATGTCCAACCCCGCCAGCGGAAACACCTTCTTTGAGATCGGCGATCTGGACCCGGACGTTTACTTCGCCATCGACGAACTGCAGCTGGACTCTCTAAGCGGGGTGATGGAGTTCCGGGCCCCCACGGGCGATCCGTTGCTGCGCGTCGTTCAACTCCAGTCGCGGACCTCCCCCCACCGGGCTACCCTGAGCCAGGATTACGCCAAAATCCAGGATGCTACACGGAACGCGAAGCAACAGCAGTACCTCAGCGACTGGATTCAGGAAAAGGTAGGATCCACCTTTATCAAGATCGACGATCGCTACGCAGCCTGCCCGCAGATCAGGACCTGGTTAGAAGACAGCCGGAAGATCACGGTCGGTGGAAGTGATGGCAAGGTTGTGACGGGCAAATAGCCCCCCGACTTACGACAGTCGCTGGGGAAAGCAAAATGATATAGGTCGTTTACCAGAGGCCTATTTAAGCGGGACGCCGTCTGGTGTGCTTCCGGTAGTACTCGTATATCCAACTTTTTCAGGAAAATTCTATCCCCTGAATCCGGCATTCCGGCCCCGAAAAAAAAATTACATTTACGGAAAGGCTTATAAATACTAGGTTCCGGCATACTTTTTGAAAAAAAATGCTTCCGTCAACACCATGCCCACCCCATGGTCCGTTATACTCCCAACAACACATGAAACCACTTCTCTTTATTCTCAGCTTTAGCCTTTTCGGCACCGTTTTCGCACAGACTGACAGTCCAGTTGGCCGGTGGAAGACCCTTGATGACGATACCGGCGAAGCAAAGAGCATCATCGAAATTTACCGGCAGGGTGACGCTTACTACGGTAAGATCGCCGAAATTTTGACGGGAAACGACGATGCAGTCTGCACCGAATGCGATGGAGACCGAAAAGGAAAGCCTATTTTAGGCATGGTTATCATTGAGGATTTATCAGTTGATAACGACGAACCCGGCGAGTGGGACGGAGGCAAAGTCCTCGATCCGCAATCGGGTTCAGATTATCGCCTCAGCGTCTGGTACGAGGACGGGAACGCGGATGCGCTCTACGTACGCGGAAAACACTGGACCGGATTGTATAGAACACAAAAATGGATCCGCGAATAACATTCGGATCTTAACAGCGGGCCGGGCCACGTTTAATTCCCGGCTAGCATCTTTCATTTGACACTTTTGAATTTACACAATTACACTTTCCATGAAGCAAGACTTTACTCAAGAAGATTTGGTTGCCTATATCTATGGGGAAGCAGATAGGAACCAGATAAAGGCCACCGAGGCCGCCCTGGATGCCGATCCGCTGCTCGTCCACCAGCTCACCGAGCTGGTAGAAGCTCAGGCCAGCCTGCCCAAGGTGATGTTCAATCCTCGCCGCCGCATTGTGAAAGCTATACTGCGTTACGCGCGCAGCGAACCGAAGCCGCAACTTTGCTACTAATACACGCATTAAAAAGGCACCGTCGAAACTATCGACGGTGCTTTTTTCATTTAGCGCTAGTTTGATTTTCCAATGTCGGAACGTGTACGGTGCTTTCCGTCTGCCGGCCTGAGAAACTCAAACGAGCTTTAAAGTCTGCACAGCATGTTAGAATCGATTATAGACGCCGTCAAATCAGAAGTAATCTCCACCGTCAAGGAACGTACCGGCCTCGGCCCTCAGGAGGCAGAGAAAACGGTCCCCCTTGCTAAAGACTCGATCAGCGAGGGCGTAACCAGTGCCCTGTCCGGAGGCAACATCGGTGGAATCCTGGACATGATCAAGGGAGCCGGCGGAACTACGAATGCCGGTGGATTAGTTGAGAATGCGGTTTTTCAAGGCATTGCCGCCAAATTCGTCCATAAACTTACGGGGCAACTCGGCTTGTCCGAAGGGGTATCCCAAAAGGTCGCCGGAATCGTACTGCCCATGATCCTTTCAAAGTTGGCCGGTAAGACCCGGGAGGCCGGCGATACGGATGACATCGACAAGGGATCCCTCATGGATGTCCTAGGCATGGACGCCGGTGCTATCCTGGGGGGATTGTTGGGTGGAAAAGACAAGAAGGGAGGCTCCGGCGGACTGGGCAGCTTGTTTAACTAATAAACTCCGGCTGCTAAGTCCCTGAATGTAAGGGAGGTACTTGGTACCGACTAAAAATCTCGTGATTTTCTAGCCGAATGGCTTGCAAGGAACGTTCGGACGCCTGTATATTTGCCCTCGCAATCAGCGCTACGGCGCGAAATTGTTACCAGGTTTGGTAGTTCAGTTGGTTAGAATGCCGCCCTGTCACGGCGGAGGTCGCGGGTTCGAGTCCCGTCCAGACCGCAAAGGGCTCTCCGTTTGGAGGGCCCTTTTGCGTTTTCAGCGACTTCGGATAACGATTGATTGCCAGTTGCCCTCTCCCAGGGATCTGCGGAACGTGCATAACGCCTTCCGTCGTGTACGCTTCGCATACCAGCAGCCAGAAAGAAAGGGGCCCTTCCAGGAAGCGCCCCTTTCCGATGGTATCAGTAGGTATCTATCGATCAAGCTGAAACTTGACGGGCATGTTAAACATGACCCGCACCGGCCGTCCGGCCTGTAGCCCGGGGCGGAAGCCTTGGGTCTTATTATTGATCTGCCGGATGGCCCGCAGGGCTTCCTCGGTACATCCTCCCGGCACTTCACGCAATGCTTCCACGGATGATACGGATCCATCCTTCTCCACGACGAAGCGAACGTAGACCGTTCCTTCTATGCCGTTATTGCGAGCCATAGATGGGTAATGAATCTGGTCAGCAATAAACTGCATGAGTTCCCGGTCCGAGCAGGATTTTCGCTCCTCTCCATTCAGCTCCAGGCACGTTTTTCCGAAGACTGGCATGTGATCGGCAATGATGATGATCTCATCCGGATCCACTTTTGGTGGGGGCGGCATGGGCGGGGGCGGCGGCACGTTCTGTGGCCTCACGAGCTTAGGTTCCGCGGGAACGAAGCTATCCTCTTCCGCAATGGAATGGTCGACTTGCTCGAATGTCGGCGCTTCGTCGTCCGGCACCGGCTCAAAGACCGGGGGCGGCGGTGGCGGGGGCGGTGGTGGAGGGGGTGGTTTCCGATAGGTGATGGGGATATCCTCTTCGATCTCGCCCTGCAAATCCATCACCGGGGTAAAGACCTCAACCGGTTCATAGGTGGTCCAGTTCAGCGTCAGGAAAGCCGCAAAAATGGAAGCACTGAGGGCAAACCGGTGAAGAACGGGGGAATAGGAAAAGACAGTTGACCTGTCGGCTAATTGAGAAGGTGGCGTGACCCGGTGTTTGAGGTAACGACGGAGCATCACAACGCCTAACGCGGTAAGCAGGCATGCACCGACCATCCCCAACAGCACGGTGGTGCCACTGAAGGTATACAGCATGGTATAAAAATTAAAAGGGTTGGAGCGTGCGCCGGCTACACTAGATAGCTGACAGATGCACGCTCCAACCCTTTTGGTGGTCGGTGGAATTGGTTTAGCTCACGCCTACCTGGCTCTTCGACAAGACTTCTATGAATTTCTTGTTAAAAGCGGGGATATCATCCGGGTTCCGGCTGGATACCAGGTTTCCGTCCACCACTACTTCCTCGTCTTTGACGTTCGCTCCGGCGTTGGCCAGATCGGGACGTACGGACTTGAATCCGGTCATCGTTCGTCCCTTAACCAGTTCGGCGGAAATAAGCGTTTGTCCACCGTGACAAATGACGGCTACCGGCTTATTGCTGCTGAAGAAAGACTTGATGAATTTGATGGCTTTATCGTTGACCCGTAGATTGTCGGGATTAATCACACCACCGGGCAGGAGTAGGGCATCATAATCCTCGGGGTTGGCACTGTCGAGCGTCACGTCAACCTGATGGCTTCCACCCCAGTCGTCCATATCCCAGGCTTTGATCGATCCTGATTTCGGACTAACCAAATGCACCGTTGCGCCGGCTTCTTCCAGGGCTTTACGCGGCTTGGTATATTCCACTTCCTCGAATCCGGTAGTGGCGAGCGCAGCTATTTTTATATTATCGATTTGCATAGTAATGTAGTTTTTGTTTGTTAATTACTTGCTCATATTACGGATGCGGGTAAGCGGATGTTCGCCCATATACCGGCCGTCTTACCAGCCAAATCAGCCATATGACCATACAGGAAACATCTCTACTTCGGACTTCCGCTTTCCTTGATGGATCGTGGATCCCGGCCGATTCCGGCCGGACCTTCGCGGTGACCAATCCGTTTAATAGAGAGCTCATCGTCCATGTCGCCAATCTTGGAGCACCGGAAACCGAGCGAGCCGTAGCGGCCGCCTATAAGGCCTTCCCGATTTGGAGCGGCAAAACCGCTGGTGAACGATCCCAAATCCTTCGCAGGTGGTACGAATTAGTCATGGACTATAAAGAGGACCTGGCGATTCTCATGACCCTGGAGCAGGGAAAACCGATCTCCGAATCCCGCGCGGAGGTAAATTATGGTGCCTCCTTCGTGGAATGGTTTGCCGAGGAGGGGAAGCGGGCTTACGGCGATGTTATTCCGTCTCACCGACGCGATGCCCGTATCCTGGCCGTCAAGCAGCCGGTGGGCGTGGTGGCGGCCATTACCCCCTGGAACTTTCCTATTGCCATGATTACCCGTAAGGTCGCTCCCGCACTGGCGGTCGGTTGTACGGTAGTGGTGAAGCCCGCCGAAGACACGCCGTTGTGTGCCCTTGCCTTGGCATACCTGGCCGAGCGTGCCGGATTTCCGCCCGGTGTCTTCAACGTGATCCCCTCGGACGATCCCGCCGAAGTAGGCAAGGTCCTGACGACCGACCCGCGCGTTCGAAAGGTCAGCTTCACCGGCAGCACCCCAACCGGAAAACTGTTGATGAAACAGGCCGCTGGTACACTGAAGAAGTTATCGCTGGAATTGGGCGGCAATGCCCCCTTCATCGTATTCAACGACGCGGATATTCAATCGGCCGTGAAGGGAGCCATTGCTTCCAAGTACCGCAACGGCGGGCAGACCTGTGTGTGTACGAATCGATTCTTCGTGCAAGACGGCATCTACGACCAGTTCACGGCTGCCTTTGCCGAAGCCATTAGCGCTTTGAAGGTCGGTAACGGAATGGACGCTTCGGTTGACATCGGTCCGCTAATTAATGATTCGGCCATTGAGAAGGTGAACCGCCTGGTTAACGATGCACTGGATCGTGGTGCCCGGGTTATGGTCGGCGCTGAGCTATCAAATACCGGCCCGCGCTGCTACTCCCCTACCCTTCTGCTGGATGTGGATCCGGAAATGGACATTGCGCAGGAAGAAATATTCGGTCCCGTATCCTCCGTTTTCCGGTTTACGTCGGAAGCGGAAGTCATCGCGAAAGCAAACGATACGCCCTACGGACTGGCGGCCTACTTCTACGGAAACGATCACGCCCGAATTTGGCGAGTGGCCGAAGCACTGGACTACGGGATGGTCGGGATTAATACCGGCATGATTTCGACGGCCGTAGCTCCGTTCGGCGGCGTCAAGGAAAGTGGTTTTGGGCGGGAAGGCTCGAAGTATGGACTGGAGGATTATCTAACAGTCAAGTATCTATGCTGGGGCGGAATAGAAGGTGAATAGGAAGTGCTCTAACAACAGCGCCACCCTCCGTAATCGAAGGGTGGCGCTGTTCATAAGCTTTTGGGATAATCAATTAGGACTGCCCGGCCGAGAAGTGATTGCAGCCGAAGCTGGCCTCGGTGAGGAATTCCGTACTATTCGATGCGGACTGGTTTTGGAGGACGGGTAGTACGTACTTCATGCCGCTTTCGCTCAATACTTCGCATTCTCCGAAGTTCTCGCGATTCTGTACGGCGGGAGCTTCGTGTTCCCAGTGATTACAGTTTTTGCAGGTGGCTTCCATGATAATTTGCTTTTGGTTAGTAAATAATTACACTGTTAAAAGCTTAATTTACTCCTAAATGTTTGGCTAAACCGCTGTAAACCCGCAGTTTGTAAACAGACTAAATAAGGAGGCCGCTACTCGATTCCCATAATTTTATGGGTCTGCAGACTGACCTTCCAACGCGGATGACTCAGACAGTATGCTACCGTTGCGGCCGTATGATTGGTCCCGCGCTCATCTTTGGGCTGTAAAAAGAAGTGCTGGAATTTCATGTCGGCAAAGCGATCGGGCTGAGCTTGTGCCTCTCGCTGGGGATAGACCAGCTTGAGCTCGTCCCCCTGCGTGACCACCAGCTCAGCATTTGCCTTCGGGCTGACGCAGACCCAATCGATCTCTTTTGGCACCGGAAGGGTCCCGTTGGTCTCCACGGCCACTTCAAAGCCTGCGGCCTGCAGCGCGGATATGAGGGGCAGATCCAATTGCAGCAAGGGTTCGCCGCCGGTACAGACAACGTAAGGATTCCCGCCCCCGGGCCAGAGACGCTGCACGAGTTCCACGCATTCCCGCAGGGTATACCGACCGCCGTTCGTACCGTCGGTTCCAATGAAGTCCGTATCACAAAATTGGCAAACCGCCGCATGCCGATCTTCCTCGCGACCGCTCCAGAGATTACATCCGGTGAAGCGCAGAAACACCGCCGCCCTGCCGGACTGAGCGCCCTCCCCCTGTAGGGTATAAAAACACTCCTTGATTTTGTAGCTGCGTGGCATGGGTATGGAGACAAATCAGCTGTCGAGAGAGTTGCAAACCACGCGCTCACCTTTTTTAAAACATTTTGTTTATCTGAAATTGATGTTTATATTAGCACAGCCTTTTTAGTATCCCTCCCGCATTTCCCCGGACACCCTCATCATTTAAGGCAATCAATCAACATAGACAGGACTCCCCTCCTCCGCCAGGTACCGGCCGGGTAGGCCCCTGTCCGTTAACTTATGATCCGCTTGCCCCACCGGCACAGCTGGAAGGGCCACCGGCGTGGGCGGTGGTACGGGCGGAGCATGGGAGTCGGCGTGGCGGCGGTCGGGTGGGTTCTCCCACCCACTCTTCGGAGCCCTCTGCCCGCCCCAATCAACCTCCCCATCACGGAGGATAAGCCTCCAGGAATTCCCCATTTGAGGCGCAGATCCCAACCATTACAAGACCGTGCTAGCCGATGGCCGCAGTGCTCTGGCGATCCAGGCCTTGCGCCCCTAACACCTATCTTCCCCTCCGAAACCGCCACCAGAAATTGATACAGCCGCCCGACCCATCGCCCGATCAGTACCACGTTCCCGCAGGTTCGTCTAAAGGGGAGTTTCGCGATCGGGGGAGCAAATTCATCGCGGCCCTTTTCCCCGTACGGACGGAAGAGGAGGCCCTCGCCGCCGTTGAGGGGCAGCGTATCGCGCATCCTAAATGCAACCATCACTGCTATGCCTACCGCCTCGGTCAGGGTTCGGACCGCTGGCGTGCCAACGACGACGGTGAACCCAGCGGCACGGCCGGCAAACCCATTCTGGGACAGATCGACAAGGCTGGCCTCAGCGATGTTGCAGTCGTCGTCTCCCGCTACTTCGGTGGGACCAAACTCGGCACCTCCGGGCTAATCAATGCCTATCGCGAAGCCGCCCGCCTGGCAATCATCGACGTGGAAGTAACTACCCGCCAGCTCACGCAGACCGTCGTACTCGAATTTGGCTACGAGCTGATGTCGCCGGTGATGAGCGCCCTGAGCCAATTGCAGCTCGAAATGGCGAACCAGGATTTTGGGACGCAAGCCTACGTTGAACTAGCGCTGCCCCGGTCGACGGCACCGGCTACACTCCGGGAGTTGCAGGCACTGATTGCTGGAGTATACGTGGAAGAAGTCGACGACGCTTTCTCCATACCGGGGCTGTCCATTACGCTTTCCGAGCCAAGTCCTGCCTGAGAAAGTTTTCTAATAATGGCGACGGAGCGTAGGTAAAATGCCATCCGGTAGTTGGAAATGCCTTTACCTGCGCTCCGCCGCAATACACGGATAATGTCCGCCCAGGAGGGGGAAGGACACATCACTGCCGTTACAAAGCCTTATTTTAACCGGCTCCTAGATGAGTATGATGGATCGCAGGAAAATTCTTCAGGGCATTGCTGCGGGTACAATCGGTCTTCCGCTTGCGTTGCGTCTATTGGGTGGCGAGGGGCACGCCCAATCGACGGCATCTTCCGTAAGCGGAGAACGATTCGACTGGAAGATGGTCACTACCTGGCCCCCGGGGTTCCCCATCCTGGGCGAAGGTTGCCAGATGCTGGCGGATATGTGCCGCGAGATGTCCGGCGGTCGCCTGAATATTACCGTCTACGGAGGGGGGGAACTGGTCCCGGCCCTGGAAGCCTTTGATGCCGTACGGCAGGGAGCGGCCGAGGTAGGTAGCGGGGCTGCATATTACTGGGCCGGCAAATTGCCCGCCGCGCAGTTCTTCGCCGGCTTCCCCTTCGGACTCAACGCCCAACAGATGAACGCCTGGTTGCTGGCCGGCGGCGGGATGGAACTGTGGCGTGAACTCTACGCTACGGTAGGGCTACTCCCCTTCGCCGGTGGAAACACGGGCGTGCAGATGGGTGGGTGGTTCAACCGAGAGATCAACTCGGTCGATGACTTTCGCGGCCTTAAAATGCGGATGCCCGGACTCGGCGGCCGCGTGCTGGAACGGCTGGGGGGTACGCCTGTCCTCCTACCCGGTGGCGAAATTTACACAGGGCTCGAACGCGGTATTCTCGACGCTACGGAGTGGGTCGGCCCCTACCACGACTACATCATGGGCTTTCATGAAATAGCTAAGTACTACTACTATCCAGGCTGGCACGAACCCGGGACAAACTTTGAATTTTTCGTCAACCTGGAAAAATACCGGGAGCTTCCATCGGACTTGCAGCGGATATTTGCCGTAGCGACCCATTACATCAATGTGTATACGCTGTCAGCCTTCGAAGCGAAAAACGCCGAATACCTGGCCAAGCTAAAGGAGGTGCCTACCCTATCCATCCGACCTTACCCAGCTGAATTACTCGATCTGGCCCGCCGGGTCTCGGTAGAGGTGATGGATGAATACGCCGAATCCGACGCCACTACCCGCAAAGTATACGATTCAATCCAACGGTTTCAGCAACTGGCCAAACCCTGGAATGCCATCACGGAACAATGGTTCTACGATGGCCTCCGTACTTGATTGCAACCGAGCTAGTTGGTAAGTAACCCGGCTTCTTCAAGAATGGCACATCGTGGAAGCAGAGCGGAACACCCTTTTTCCATCAAAGAAATGGTTGCGGATAAGCTGGAAGGGCTAGATGTCGGGCACCTCCGTTGGCTGCTCGATCTTGGTCGGATCGTGGGGATGCGGTTCGGCCGGCGGTTTGCTCATCAGGGATAATACGACACCCCCCGCCAGCGTGACGAAGATCACCACCAGACTCAGCCACTCCTCCGGATGCCAGACCTCATGCAGCATGAGCTTCACGCCTACGAAGGTGAGAATGAGAGCCAGGCTGTATTTCAGTAATCCAAATTTGTCGATCATGGACGACAGAACGAAGTAGAGCGCGCGCAGTCCGAGTACGGCCAGGATATTGGAGGAGAAAACCAGGAAGGAATCGGTCGTAATACCCAGGATAGCGGGAATGGAGTCAATGGCAAAGATCACATCCGTAGTTTCCACCATAACCAACGCAACGAACAACGGAGTGGCATGGATCTTACCGGCCTGCCGAATCCAGAAATCGTGTCCGTGATAATCGTGGGTAACGGGTACCAGTCGCTTGACGAACTTAATGACTGGGTTCTCTGAAGGGTGGACTTCCTCGCCCTTACCGACCATTTTATAGGCACTGAAGAGCAATAGAATGCCGAAAACGTAGAACATCCAGTCAAACTGATCAAGCAGGTACACCCCTGCGAGAATCATCGCCAGGCGAAAAAACACCGCTCCCAGGATACCCCAGAAGAGGACCCGGTGCTGGTACTTCCCCGGCACCTGAAAATAACCGAAGATGACGGCGATGACGAAGACGTTATCCATGCTGAGGGACAGCTCGACCAGGTACCCCGTCAGGTAGTTGATCATCGCGGTATGGGGCGGCAGATCGGAGTCTACCCACCCGTTGGAGTAAGCCAGGTAGATAAAACCGCAAAAACCAATGCCAATGGTCATCCACAAAGCCGTCTGCCCCAACGCTTCCCGGGTACGCGGTACGTGATCCTTCGCGTTTAGTACAAACAGATCGAAAAACAGAAGCAGAGCCACGAAAATGGCGAAGCCAATCCAAATGATGGGCATACAGGAATATTGTGAGTTGTATAACAGGTGGCCACGGGGTATGTTCCCCTACCCTCGTGCCGCAGAACCGACATTACCAGCGCAGCGGAACAGGGGCCTCGGCGTGGTGTCTATCTTATCTTTGAAGCAGTGAAAAATAAATGGAAACATTGCGGTGCCCTCTTGCTCTGGCTGCTGGTTATCGTATCGGCTCAGGCTCAGTCGAGCCCTGCCCAGAGCGTGGCCCGCGAATGGAATGAAGTGTACCTGGACGCCATCCGCAACGATCTGGCGCGCCCGGTCGTCCATGCCCGTAACCTTTACCACAGCGCGGCGGCCATGTATGATGCTTGGGCGCTGATCAACGGTGGCAGCTCCACGGCCCTGATGGGGCGGGTACGCTCCGGGCATCGGTTACGCATTGACCCCAATCTGATTCCAGACTTTGAGGATAAGCATTCAGCCACCGAAGAAGCGATCAGCTACGCGGCCTATCGCTTACTCCTGCACCGGTATGCGGATGCTCCGGGCGTTAAGCTGATCGATCGGGAAGCCGGTCAACTGATGATTGAGCTGAACTACGATACCGCCTTCGTCTCGACGGATTACGCCAATGACGGGCCAGCCGCCCTCGGTAACCACATCGCTGCCGAAATTATCGCCTACGGCATGGTGGACGGGGCTAACGAGGAAGGTCTGTATGAGAACGACAACTACCCGGACCCCGCCAATCCACCGCTAGACCTCGAAAATCCGTTCAGCATCCTGCAATTGGAAGATCCGAACCGCTGGCAGCCCCTGGCCTTTGGCGGAGAGGTAATCGATCAATCCGGCAACGTTCTGGATGGCAACATCCCCGGCTTCCTAGGGGCTACCTGGGGTAAGGTCGACCCCTTCGCCATTCCAGCATCCGCTAAGACAAATTCTACCGAGGACCTACCGACACCGGCGGGAAGTCCGGTCTACCACGACCCCGGCCCACCGGCAAAATTTGATCCGGCAGACACCACCCAGCTAAATTTTTACCGGTGGAATTTTGAACTGGTGCTGAAGTGGTCTAGTCACCTTGATCCCACCGATAACGTAATGTGGGATATCTCCCCCGGCGCACGCGGAAATCTTCCGGATTTCCTGCCCAGTACGCCCGCCGAATACCGCGCTTTCTATAAGGAACACGCTGGCGGGCAGCCGGGCAACGGCAGATCGCTGAATCCAATTACCGGCGAGCCTTATGCACCGAATATCGTACCCAGGGGCGACTACACCCGCGTCCTGGCTGAATTCTGGGCCGACGGGCCGGCCTCGGAAACGCCACCCGGGCACTGGTTCACCATCTTCAATAAGGTCATGGATCATCCCCTGTTCGAGCGTAAGCTGTTCGGAAAGGGGGAAGCACTGCCGGCGCTCGAATACGACGTGAAGGCGTACCTGGCGCTGGGAGGGGCGATGCACGATGCCGCCATCACGGCCTGGAGCATCAAAGGCAAATATGATTACATACGCCCCATAAGCGCCATCCGGCATCTCGCCGTTAGCGGACAGGCGAGCGTGCCGGAGCATCGATTCTACAATCCTACCGGCATCCGGCTGGACCCGGGCTACATCGAGTTGGTGGACAGCTCCGCCGAGGTGGTCAATACCACCCTGGGAATGACCGTCAAAGCCAGAGCCTGGATCGGCAATACCTTCATCGACGATCCGGACCTCGAGCAGGCCGGCGTCGACTGGATCAACCCCACCGCCTGGGAGCCGTACCAGCGCCCTACCTTCGTGACACCCAATTTCGCGGGTTACATTTCCGGGCATTCCACCTTCAGTGCAGCTGCGGCGACCGTGCTGGAATCACTGACGGGCAGCCCCTTTTTCCCCGGTGGGATCGGTGAGTTTGTAGCTGAAAAGAACGACTTCCTGGTATTTGAGGAGGGGCCGAGCCAGGACATCGTGTTGCAGTGGGCAACTTACCACGATGCGGCCGCGGAGACGAGCCTGAGCCGCATTTGGGGGGGCATTCATCCACCCATCGACGATATACCTGGCCGGCGGATCGGACGGGTAGTAGGTCGGGATGCCATTGCCTTAGCGAACAAGCTATTCCAGGGTGGTCTCTCGGCGGTAGACGACACCTTCTCCAAGCAACGCATCTTCGTTTATCCAAACCCGGTCAGGTCCGGCGATAACATCACCCTTGAATTCAGCCACGGAGAGATTGGTCGAGACCGAGTGCAAATATTTGACAGCGTGGGTCGTACTATCCGGACCATCGACGTAACGGGGCGGAAAGTGCCCATCAGTACAGCAGGCTTCCCAAGCGGGGTTTACTTTATCCGCACCACCAAGGGTAGGGCAATCGGAAAGCTCAGCGTAACCCCATAGCTACAAAATGAAACGGCCCCGCAAATCCTTGATCTGCGCGGCCGTTTTGATACCTATATAGTCCGAGTACCTCAGACCATCAGGCGAATCGGATCTTCCAGCGTAGCTTTCACGTCGTTGAGGAACTGCGCCGCGGATGCTCCGTCCACAACCCGGTGATCGCTGCTTAGCGTAACCTTCATGATCTTTCCCGGCACCACTTCTCCATCGCGGATTACCGGCTTGTCGTTGATGCCACCGACGGCAAGGATACAAGCGTCCGGCGGATTGATGATAGCGGTAAATTCTTCGATGCCGAACATCCCTAGATTAGAGATGGTGAAGGTATTGCCGGTCATCTCATCCTGCGAGAGCTTTTTGTTCTTAGCTCGTCCGGCAAGTTCCTTGACTTCCGTATTGATCTGGCTAAGCGATTTCATATTCGCGTAGCGGACTACGGGAACGAGCAAGCCGTCGGGGATAGCCACTGCTACTCCGATGTTGACGTCCTTATTGACACGGATGTGATCGCCTTGCCAGCTGGAGTTAATCGCTGGATGCTTGGGCAGGTTGACCGCGCAAGCCTTGACAACCAAATCGTTGAAACTGATTTTTACGGGTGCTACCTCGTTGATGCGCTTGCGCATTTCCCAAACCTTGCTCATTTCAATCTCTACGGTGACGTAGAAGTGAGGAGCCGTAAACTTAGATTCTCCCAGGCGGCGAGCGATCACCTTCCGCATCTGGCTGACCGGCGACTGATCGAAATTAGCTTCTCCTCCCCCGAAAGAGAAGGCCGGAACTTTCTCCTGTGGCTTTTCGACGTTGACATTCGGACTTGGCTGGCCGGCGGGTGCAGGTTGCGGAGTCTGTGGTTGCGCGGCGGGTGCGGGACTCGCGGTTGCCGGAGAAGACTTCGCCTCCTCGATGTCTCGCTTTACTATCCGTCCATTCTCACCGCTCCCGGTGACGGACTTCAGATCGATGCCGGCCTCCTTTGCCATGGCGCGCGCGAGCGGACTTGCCTTGAGGCGATCGTCTTCCTCGCCATCGTCTTCCGTGGTGGTACGGGCGGGCGTAGCGGGAGCAGCGTTATCCGGGGCGGACTTTTCACTGCTTTCGTCTTTGGACGATGGCTTGTCCTCTTTGGAATCGCCACTTTCTGTCGTGCCGTTACCGCCGGCACTTTCGATGGCCTTCTTCCAATCCTCACCTTCTTCGCCGATAACGGCGATCACACCGTCAATGGGGACGGCTCCCTCTTTAACCGCGATGTGTAAGAGCGTGCCTTCAAAAAAGGAGTCTAACTCCATGGTCGCCTTATCGGTTTCGACCTCGGCCAGCGTTTGACCGGGTTCTACCGCTTCCCCCTCTTCGACGAGCCAGGCCACGATGTTGCCTTCTTCCATTGTATCACTCATTCGGGGCATGCGTATCACCTCAGCCATGTCTTGTCTATTTTAGTTTGATGTCGGGGGCCGGCAAATTTGCGGCCTATGTACGGGATAAACAAACTGAATGCCCACCTGATTGTTTTTTTCCTACCATCGTTCTTCTTCGCTCGCCTGTCCAATAGCTCATGCAGTTTTCCTCCCGCCTTATTGAAGATGCCGTTAATGCCTTCGCTTCCCTGCCAGGAATTGGTAAAAAAACGGCGCTCCGCCTGGTTTTGGATTTGGTGCAGCGTCCGACGGAAGACAGTGTCCAACTGGCTCGTTCCATCGCCGGCATGCGCGAAAATATCCAGCACTGTATCACCTGCGGCAACCTGAGCGACCAGAACGTCTGCGCGATTTGCCGCGATCAACGACGGGATAAGTCTATCATCTGCGTCGTCGAGAGCATTCGCGACGTTATGGCCATTGAGGAGACGCAGCAATACCGCGGACTGTACCATGTGTTGGGCGGGGTCATCAGCCCCATCGAAGGCATCGGTCCGGCTGATTTGAATATTGATTCGCTGATCAGCCGCGCTAAATCAGCTGAAGTGGATGAGGTCATCATGGCGATCAGTCCCACGATTGAAGGTGACACGACTATCTTCTACCTCAACAAGCAACTTGCGGACACCGACATTCAGGTCAGCAGTATCGCCCGTGGAGTAAGCTTCGGTGGGGAACTGGAGTACGCGGATGAGGTGACCCTAGGCCGGAGTATCGTAGCGCGGCGGAAGCTCTAGCTGCGGGGGTAGAAAGGGCCGGGCATCGCCGCCTCCCTTAATGATCTCCCGAACGATCGTCGAGCTGATGTGACTGTAGGCGGGTTGGCTTATGAGAAAAATAGTTTCCAGGCCTTCCCCAACTATTTCATTTAATTGGGAGATGGTTTTCTCGTAATCGAAATCGCTGGCATTGCGCAGGCCGCGTAATAAGTAGCGGGCACCGATTTTGCGACAGTAGTGGGCGGTGAGCCCCTCAAAGCTGTCCACGGAAATACGGTTGTCGTCGGCAAAAACCTCCCGTAACCATTCCATTCGTTGTTCCAGGTCAAACAAATAGCTTTTCTGACTATTTACGCCTACCGCGACCACGACGCGGTCGAAGAGCGGTACAGCCCGTTTGACGAGTTCGACGTGACCTACGGTGATGGGGTCGAAGGATCCGGGGAAGACGGCAGTACTCATGGTTTTGATGACCTGTTGGGGGTGACGTAAAGTAGGAATATTCTACGTTTGTAATTTTGTTCTCCCATGACCGCCCTACCCGACTCTCCATATCACCTCCCTCCAGTATCACCGGATTGGCGCCGAAAAGACTGGCCCGAGGTGAGCGTTTCGGTAGTGACGTACAATCAGCAACATCTTATAGGCAGGGCGCTTGATAGTATTCTTGAGCAAGTAGTTGACTTCCCCTACGAAATTGTCGTCGGTGACGACGCTAGTGACGACGGAACCCGCCAAGTACTGCTTCAATACCAGAAGGAGTATCCCGAAATTATCAGGCTCTTGTTGTATGACACCCGGCTGCCCGGAACTCCGGGCCGGCGGAATAATATGCTCAACCCAATGGCCTGCCGGGGAAAGTACACGGCTATACTTGACGGAGACGATTACTGGATCGACCCGAATAAACTTCAGCGGCAGTACGCGATGATGCAGCGCCACCCTAAATTGAGCTGCTGCTTTCACGATACCTTCTGTGAAGAAGTCGATATCGAAGGCCATTTGATCGAACCAGGATATCTACGAAGTAATGCACCCGGTGAGCGTCGGGCTACGGGATTCTATCCGCATGAGGAATTTTGCAAAGACCGCAATATTCGTTTGCATACCAGCTCCTGTTTCTTTCGTACGCGCATATTCGGGGGTTGGCCACCAGGCTATGAGGAGGTTGTATCGGCAGATCACTACTTGTTTCTGCTGATCACCCAACGCGGTCCCGTATTTTACGAGGATCGGGTCAGTTCCGTTAACGAACGGCAAGCCAAAAGCCTTACCAACAGCCGTTACTACAATTCGGATATCCGACTAATACAGCAGATCAACGATACGGATCGCTACCGCAGGCAGTTTCCTGCCACCCGGATTACGCCAAGCTATAGTGCTTTTGCTTTTCGTATAGCTAAGCGAGTGGCTATATCAAGCGCGAAAAAAGGCCGAATTATCCGCATTCTAAGAATGGTATTACGTATCGTACGAGAACCCCGGGGAGCGTACGCCGCACTTGACCACCGCCTGCGCAAAATGTTGGGCGCATGGAAGTAAGCATCGTTATTCCCGCCTACAACGCCGGAGCCTGTATAGAGCGTTCGGTATCGTCAGCTATAGCCGCCGGCTCACGGGTGCCGGGTAGGTGGGAAGTGATTGTTGTAAACAATCGCTCAACCGATAATACCTGGGAGCTGCTCCAGCAGATTGCCGCTAATCATCCCAATTTGATTCGGTTGGCAAATTGTCCGCAACCAGGGGCCTCTTTTGCTCGAAACCTGGGCACTAAACTCAGTAGCGGCAAATGGATCCAGTACCTGGATGCGGACGATGAAATACACCCGCTCAAAATAGTCCATCAGCTAAACTTAGCCGATGACGCCCAGTGGGT
Organism: Lewinella sp. IMCC34191; assembly: GCF_003390935.1. Lineage (GTDB taxonomy): Bacteria > Bacteroidota > Bacteroidia > Chitinophagales > Saprospiraceae > Neolewinella. The sequence goes on from NZ_QNQZ01000004.1 coordinate 224,832, forward strand.
AGTGGGCGCTTACCAAAACCGTTACCTGAATGGCAGGAAAGAGGACGTACTGCCGAGTTCAGACTTATGGAAAGGGCTTTATTACGGTTTCCGAACGGGTCATACCATTTCAAATCTACTACAAAGAACCGCTGTGGATCAGATAGGTGGCTGGAATGAAGATCTACCAAGCAATCAAGATCCGGACCTTCACTATCGCTTATTAAAAGCGCAGGTTCCGTTTGTACTGGATCCCGTTCCGTACAGTTTCTATAATCATGATAACGGAAAAGACAGAATTACCAATAGGTTTCCGGCAAGGCAGTACGCGTTGAGGCTGGCCATGCTAATGGACGCCAACGGCTACCTGATGGATGATCGGCCAGGGTACTGGGCTGACAACGAACCGTTTTTTTTAGGCGCTACCTTATCCGTCATCCGGCAACTCGCCACCTTCGATATTCTATCCGCGGAAAAAGCATATAACGAGACATTCAGCGCCTCGGAAAACATCAGGAAGCTACCTGCGCTAGATATTGTCCCCCAATACACCCGCCTCTACCCCTACCTCGGATTCCGCAACGTCGAGCGGCTTCGCCTCGCCCTGGCCGGCGTAATTCCCGCAGAGCTCAAACGGATTCTAAAATCCTGAAGCCATACCTTCACGCCACTGACCTTTCAGCTCTTCTCCGCTTAACCCCCACCCATCATGTCAGGCAATACCCACGGCACCCTATTCCGCGTCACCACTTTCGGCGAAAGCCACGGCGTTGGCCTCGGAGTGACCATTGACGGTTGCCCCGCCGGCCTGACGCTTGATCTTGATGCCATTCAAAGCGAAATGGCCCGCCGGCGCCCGGGACAGAGCAAAATCGTGACCCAACGCAAAGAAGGGGATACCGTGGAAATTTTGTCCGGCATTTTCGAAGGGAAAACCACCGGTACGCCCATCGGCATAGTGATTTACAATCAGGATCAGCGAAGCAAGGACTATAGTCACATCCAGGATAAGTACCGACCCAGTCACGCCGATTATACCTTCTCGGCCAAGTACGGTAATCGCGACTACCGTGGCGGTGGCCGCTCGTCTGCCCGGGAAACGGCCGCCCGTGTCGCCGCCGGTGCCGTAGCCCGTCAATTGCTCGGCGGCATGGGAATCACTATTCAAAGCTACGTCGATCAGGTCGGGCACATCCAGACCGGCAAAACGCATGACGAGCTCGACCTTGGGCTAATAGATTCCAATGACGTCCGCTGTCCAGACCCGAATACCGCCGCGGAAATGGAAAAAAAGATCCTGGAAGTTCGCAAAGATGGCGACACGATCGGCGGAATCGTGAAGTGCGTGATCAAAGGCGTCCCCGCCGGCTGGGGCGAACCCGTGTTCGACAAACTACACGCGGACCTTGGTAAAGCGATCCTCAGTATCAACGCCTGCAAAGGCTTCGAGTACGGTAGCGGTTTCGCGGGGGTGAGCATGCGGGGCAGCGAACACAACGATGCCTTCTACACCGATGACGACGGGCGTACGCGTACCCGTACCAACAGAAGCGGGGGCATTCAGGGCGGCATATCGAACGGCGAGGACATCTATTTTCGGGCTGCCTTCAAACCAGTGGCCACGATCGTTTCCGACCAGGACAGTATCAACGAAGCGGGTCAATCGGTTACGGTTACGGGTAAGGGTCGACACGACCCCTGCGTCCTGCCACGGGCCGTTCCGATCGTCGATGCGATGGCGGCACTAGTTCTGGCGGATCATTGTCTGCGGGCGCGCGCTAACCGGTTATAAATCCTAATCAAGATTTCGGAACCTCCCAGCCATAAGCCACCCAGTCTTCCAAGCGGTCCACATCGGAAAATTTACGCAGGGTCGCTACCGATAAGCCCCGCTTTGCAGCACGTTGCATCGTTTCCTCGAATACCGTATCTACACTCCAGGTCATTTCGGTGAAGAGATATGGATGCGCGTGTCGCATACCTAATAGATAATAGCCGCCGTCCTCGGCCGGCCCAACTACGAGCTCATCCGTGCTTAAGGCACTAAAAGCTTGGTTTAGCAATTCAGTAGTGACTCCCGGACAGTCACTTCCAATTATAACGATACGGTCGTGCCCCCGAACAAATGCATGGTCGAAGGCGGCTGCCATCCTTTCTCCCAAGCCTTCACCGACCTGCACTAGTTTGATAAAATCTCCGTTCGGCCACCCATCCTCGTCGTCTACGAAAGAGGAGTAGTGCAGGTACCGGGTGACGCCCTGCAGCCCAAGCGCCTGTTTCCGGGTATGCTCCATCAAGCGATCGTACATCACCAGCGCCTGCTTATTACCCACATCCTTAGCCAGGCGGGTTTTCGTTTTCCCGGCAATCGGATTCTTAACCATAATGATAAGGGCGGGGCGCTGCATGGGGGGAAGATAAGCCTTCAGCCGCTGCAAACCATAGATCGTGGCTTCGGTTATAGTACACCCAACCCGAGGATTATGATGCAAGCTAGCTGGAAAGGGCAAGTCCTGGCACGAAGCGAATCAACGAAAGAAGTTGAGGGTAATCACTATTTCCCTAGTGATAGCCTTCACCCGGCTTACTTTTCTGACAGCAACACGACCACACACTGCGGCTGGAAAGGAGATTGCCGTTACTATAATATTACGGTAGACGGTCAGTCCAACCCCGATGCCGCCTGGTACTACCCTGAACCTTACGCCCGTGCCGAACACATCAAGGGGCACGTCGCGTTTTGGAAGGGGGTTCAGGTAGAAGAAATTTAGACTATCAGCGTGACGATATCAGCACCGACAGCCACGGCAATTCAAGACCAGTATGTTCGCGTACGGCAACAGTCTATCCACTTGTGCGAACCCCTGCAGGCAGAAGATTTTACGGTGCAGCCCGTCGATGATGTCAGCCCACCCAAGTGGCACCTCGGTCACTCTACCTGGTTCTTTGAAAATTTTCTTCTTGTCCCCCACCTGCCAGGCTATCAATGCTACGACGAGCGGCTGAACTGGTTTTTCAATAGCTATTACGAAAGCCAGGGACCCCGCATACTGCGTAGTGACCGTGGAAACATGACCCGTCCCGCGCTGGAGCAGATCCTGGAGTATCGACAATACGTAGACCGAGCCATGGAAGCGTTGCTGGACCGCGATGTGCCGGCAATCACCCAGCTTACCGAGCTGGGACTCCACCACGAGCAACAGCACCAGGAACTTCTTCTAAGCGACATCAAATACATTCTGGGGAGTAATCCGTTACACCCCTCCTACCGTGAAGACGCCAAGACGTCCTCACCCACTATTCCTCATCGGTATATATCGGTTGAAGGCGGCCGCTACTCGATCGGCCACGAAGGGGAAGATTTTTGCTGGGATAACGAATTGAGCCGGCACGACGTACTGGTTCAAGATTTTGGTATCGGCTCGCGTTTGGTCACCAACGGAGAATACCTCGACTTCATGAAAGACAACGGCTACGGCCGGTTTGAACTCTGGCAAATGGAAGGTATTGCCTGGGCCCGAAATCTTGAAGTAAAGGCTCCTCTATACTGGTACCGTGAAGGTGACGAATGGATGCAGTACACGCTTGATCGCGGTTTAACCCGCATCGACCCTTCCCTTCCGGTCACGCACGTCAGTTGGTACGAAGCGGACGCGTATGCCCGCTGGGCCGATGCCCGCTTGGCCACCGAGTTTGAATGGGAGATCGCCTGCGCAAAGCTACAGCCGGAGGTTCCAGCTTCTGGCAACTGGGTAGAGCGAGCGGATTATCATCCCACTGCCGCCGCGTCAAGCGAGGACAACCAATTGATGGGGCATTGCTGGGAATGGACGAACTCTGCCTATCTTCCCTACCCACGTTACCCCCGGCCGGAGGGAGCACTGGGCGAGTACAACGGCAAGTTTATGATCAATCAGATGGTACTGCGGGGCGGAAGCTGCGCCACTCCCAGGAGCCATATTCGACCAACATACCGCAATTTCTTTCAGCCCGACAAACGGTGGCAATTCACTGGTATCCGACTAGCAAAAGACCTACTATGACCGTCTCCCCAACCTCCCCCACCCTGCTCAGTGCATTTGCCGAAGATGTCGTCAGCGGGCTGTCCGGCGATCAACCCCGGCTCAGCAGTAAATGGTTTTATGATGAACGTGGAAGTAAATTATTCCAGTCCATTATGCAAACCGATGAGTATTATCTGACGAATGCGGAGGAAGAAATTTTTCGCGCTTGTGGTAAGGATCTTTTGGCACGAACGGACGGAAAGCCCTTTGATCTCATTGAGTTAGGCGCGGGAGATGGTACCAAGACCCAGTACATTATTGAGACGTTCCTGGCCCATAAAGCACGGTTCGCCTACCGCCCCATAGATCTGAACGCCAGTGCGCTGAAGGAACTAAGTGAGTTGATTAACGTTCGGTGGCCTAAGCTTGACTTTGAACCCATTCAGGCGGATTACTTCGAGGCCTTGAACAGGCTGGGTAATTCCTCCGGTACCCGCCAGCGATTGTTGCTTTTCCCCGGCGCCAACATCGGCAATTTTACACCGGGTGAAGCAGTGGAAATTCTAAAAAGGATTCGCTCCTTCCTCTCGCCGGGCGACCTGTTACTGACGGGCTTCGACCTGAAAAAGGATCCGGCCGTTGTGCTGGCCGCCTACAATGATCCGCAGGGCTACACGGCCTCGTTCAACTTAAACCTTCTTGAACGAATCAACCGGGAACTGAAGGGTAACTTCGTACTGGATTGTTGGCGGCACTGGGAGACTTATGATCCGTCGACCGGTTCCGCGAAAAGCTTTCTGGTCCCCATAGAGGATCAGTCCGTGCGCATTGGGGTAGCCGGCCGCAACTTCAATTTCCGCGCCTGGCAGCCCGTTGAAGTCGAGATCAGTCAGAAATACTCTTTGCGGGAAGTCGAAGGTATGGCCGATGCCGCGGGCTTTGAATTCGTCGAGCACTACCAGGACAGCAAACAGTACTTTACAGATAGCCTATGGCGGGTACCCAGCCGCTAACCCACCACTTCAGTTTAAGTATATCGAGTGCCTTTAGATTGCCCCGTTCAAGGACGTATCTACTCAGCGCTTCCTCGGGCATGAACTCCGATAGAGATGAAACCTTGGGATACCGGTCTGCGAACGTGGTCAATCGGGTCCTCACCGTGGGATATTGCTTTCGTAACAAGCGCAGGCTTTCTACCTCCCGCTTCTGCTTTGCCAAGAAATCCCGATTCTTCATCAGCCCAAGGTGAATAACCGGATTGTCGACGTATTGAATCGTGATGTTGGCAGGTACCAGCAGTTGCCCCCAAAGTGTATCCGAATGTCCGAGAGCCTCCGACTCCGGGAAGGGATGCGCTAGCAGGATGTCCTTTCTGACCACAAAATTGTTACTCTGAAAGAATCGATTGCGGCGGCGCGCAGGAGCAGAGGCCTCCCTGCGCCGACCGTAATGCCAGTGAAGGAACAATTCCGGATCCTGGGGCCGCTTATCGGCGTACCGCGTTCCCCCTACCATCACAACCGCTGGCAGGCGTTGTACGTAATTAGCCAGAAAATTCGTATCCGGCCAGCAGTCGTCATCCAGCATGAGAAGATATTCACCGGCGGCCTCGCGCGCCATCACATTACGTAGTGCCTCTCTGCTGACGGTGCAGCTGTGACGAACGTACCGGGTGAGGGGCAGTTGTCCAATGGCTTGGTTCTGCGCTAGATATTGATCTTCGGAAGTATCGTACACCAAAATCTCCACATCCTTATCTACGGAGTTTGCTTGCCGCAACACCTCGTTAATCAGGGGAAGAACATTGTAATTGAATACCGGTATGCATACAGACAACATATCAGTAAGGGGAGTAGAAGGGTAAGTCCAGTGCTTCTAAACCAAAACTTCCTCGTGGGGTTCGGCCGGAGCATTTCAGATGTCTAACTTATGGGGAGCAGGCGCTTCTCAACTCCGCATTAAAACGCGCATAGTATGGGCGCGCTTCCGCATGGCCACTGCGCACAAATCGAAGGGGATAGCCATTCTCGAGCCGAAAGCCATCCTCGATTACCGTTGCCATTTGTTCGTAGTTGAATGAGTCGAGATTAGTCGCTTCCCGCAAGCCGGGAAGACCTCCGTAGTCGTATCCCATTTTCGTGCGTTGGCCCGCTAGCGCCCGGGGAATATAGAGCGCCCCCCGATGCACGTATTGCCATACGTGTACCATCTCGTGCACCAGGGTTGGGGGCGATAAGGTCCCCCAACTGTTGATTGTGAAAAAGCTGACATAGGCAATACCATATTGCCGCGGACCGATATACGCTCGTTCGTGTAACCGAATGCGGTCGTATGGTATGGAGGTTCCGAAGATGGGATAAAGGAAATCAAATTCCTCCGGACGCAACCGACGGACTCCGGAGCAGAGTGAGTTGGAAACGCTTTCGTAGAGGTCAAATAGAAACAGCCATTCACCGACCTGAAAAAGGCGGTCGAGGTACGAAGTTTGGACGGCCGATGGTGGCAACGATGCTTGTAGACGCCTGAAGCGTAAATGCCAGCGTGAATGAATAGAAAAGTCCATCGCAAAAAAATCGGGTTGCAAAGCTAATGCCCGCAACCCGCAACTAAACTTCGTAATCAAAACTATAGGCTGTAGGGGCAGGAGTCGAACCTGCACGGGGCGGTTAGCCACACTTCATTGCTCCGAAGAGCACTACTCACGCGGAGCACTGAATGGTGGTTTATTCCGACCTCCCCACCCGCGAGACAAGCGGGCATGGCTGCCAATTTCATCACCCTACACGATAACCGGTGCATATTCAAAATCCACCAGTAGATTGGCTGTAAGGGCAGGAGTCGAACCTGCACGGGGCGGTTAGCCCGTTTCTATGCTCCGGAGAGCGGCGCTCACGCCGAGCGTAGAAGGGTTTATCCCGACCTCCCCACCCGCGAGACAAGCGGGCATGGCTGCCAATTTCATCACCTTACAGTATGTGAACCAAGCCGTTGCTTCGTCCTTGCATTAGCAAAGATGCAACCTTTTGACTCAATCGTGCAAATTTATTCAATGTAAATGCAGCAAGTTTAGACTAATTTCAAAAATTATCGTCTACTGTTTCGATTATTTCAATTTGATGATGAGATTGCAGCCTCCTTTTAGACATCTTTCATCCCTTTAATAGCCCTCGATGAATCTAATTAAAACCACAGTGTTTCTCCCCCCCCTGCGACGTAATTGATCAGCAACTCATCTCCTGCTGCAACATTCCGGGCCGCCACAAAGCGAATCTGATCGTAGTCATAATCCATCTCGAAATCAAGATTACCCTCTGACGCGTGATTGTATAGCGAGCCATAGCCCAGGGCAATCGCCGCGCCATCAACATCCCACAGGAAGTAATAGTCGTGCAGTCCCGTTGCGTGAATGACTGCTCGATCCTGGCTGCTAAGCACTATGACCGGAGCCAACTCTACGATGGTGCCTGCTGCAATATCCTGGGCAGTGAATACACCCCGACCGCCCAGGGGGCTTGGCCGAACGTATATGAACGGGAGATGAAGCATAACGGAAGTAAACCGGCTGGGTGATTTAGAAAAGCCCCTCGATAACGTGCTCTTCGGTGATACCCTCCGCCTCGGCTTTGTAGTTTCTCACAATACGGTGGCGGAGCACGTACTTGGCAATCGCTTGTACGTCGGCTATATCCGGACTGTATTTTCCGTGAATGGCGGCGTGGCACTTTGCCCCCAGGACCAGGTACTGACTTGCCCGTGGTCCTGCCCCCCAGCTGATGTATTCGTTGACGTTCTGACCGGCCCGTTGGGTGTTCGGACGAGTCTTCCCCGTAAGCTTGACCGCGTATTCCAGCACGTTATCGCTGACCGGAATCTTGCGCACCAAATTCTGAAAGAACAGAATATCCTCTCCTGACAATACATGCCCGAGTTCAGCCCGCTCTATCCCGGTGGTCCCGCGTACGACTGCCAGTTCTTCTTCATAACTGGGATAGTCCAAAGGAATATTAAACATAAAGCGGTCCAACTGTGCTTCCGGCAGTGGATACGTTCCCTCCTGCTCGATGGGATTCTGTGTTGCCAAAACAAAGAAGGGAGCGGGCAGCGCGTGACGATCACCAGCAACGGTTACCGACCTCTCCTGCATAGCCTCGAGCAGTGCCGCCTGCGTTTTGGGGGGCGTCCGGTTGATCTCGTCAGCCAGGACAATATTCGCGAATAACGGACCGGGGTTGAATTCAAAGTGCCGCTCATCGTTAAGTATCTCCGACCCCGTGATATCCGTAGGCATCAGGTCGGGAGTAAACTGAACGCGCTTAAAATCAAGGTCCAACACCTCGGATATGGTGGAAACCAGCAGCGTTTTGGCCAGACCCGGCACACCAACCAACAAAGAGTGACCATTGGAAAATAACGAGATAAGTACGGTTTTGACCACCTCTTGCTGACCGACAATCACTTTCCCGATTTCGTTGCGAAGATCCTGGTAGGCTTGTGCTAGTGCATCGACGGCTTCAACGTCGGAAGAATACTTTGGGGTTGGCATAATTGTTGGGTAGTCAGTTTATACGGTAGCCGGCGGCGACCCACCTTGGCAAAGTCAAGGTATGCAGTAGTTACGATTGGAGCGGGCTATTGTTGCCACTCCGATAGCTTTTCAGCGTCAGCCGCAACAAACCGACAGCCGCGACGATGAAAATCAGCATAGCGGGAAATCCACCTAGCGTAGATATAAGTCGGATCCCGTCCAAGCCGGCAAAAGATACGAGCACCCAGGAGGTAAGCCCGATCACGCCTCCCCACAACAACTTTATCCGCAGAGGAGCCTCCGCCGAATCCGGCCGGATATCTCTCACGCAAAGGGCACTCATGGCTGATACATTGCTATCGGCGGCCGTCACGTACGAAAGAAATATCAGGACAAGAAAGAAAATCGCCGTCAGACCTACGAAGGGCAAAGCCTCAAATAGCGTGTAGGCCACCGACTCGGGTCCATTGGCAGCCAACGCAGCGGAAAGGTTCCCGCCTCCCTTGCCATCGATGACGATGGCCGTACCCCCGAATGCAATCATCCAGCCTGCCCCGAATAGGGAAGTGCACAGCAAATTCATCTCGATGTAGCGACGCACGGTGTACCCCTTCGCTAAGCGCCCCAAAAACAGCGCGGTAATGGGAGCCCAGGCATACCAGTTAGCCCAGTAGAAGCCAGTCCAGTCATGACTCCAGGTTGCAGGTATACCGTCGTCCATACCCAGGTTCCGACTCACGAAGGTAGCCGCGAAGTCCAGCAGTGCCCTAGCTGACAAACCAAGTGTTTCGGCAAAGGGCCCGGCGAGGAAAACGAAAATCGCCAGCAGTATAAATCCGATAATGTTGTAGTTGGAGAGTATCCGAATACCCCGCTGTAGTCCGGTAGCCGCAGAGACGCTAAAGGCAACGACAATCATTCCGATCACGATTGCCAGGGCAAGCGGGCTCGTACCATTTTCCAACCCTAAATAGCCGTACACGCCGCCAATCAGCGCCAAGCTGCCCGCACCCAGGGCAGCAGCCATTCCCGATACGAGGGCGAACAGACATACAGCGTCCACGGCTGCGCCCCCATGTATATGCACGCCCTTTCCTAGCATCGGTCGCAGGAGTGTACTTAGCGAAAAGGGTTGCCCGTGATTATAAAAGCCGAGCGCGAATAATAAGCCCCCTATGGTATAGATACCATAGGGCGTAAGCGTCCAGTGTAGGAATAAGGTGGATAGAGCGAATACCTGTGGTTCCGTTTCACCTGCGGGCGGTGGCGAGCTTACGTGGTAGATAGGCTCCGCAATCCCCCAGAACAGAATACCCGTTGCTATAGTCGTACAAGCCGTGATAGCAAACCACCGCCATGGCTTAAGCAGCCGTTCCGCACCGGGGCCGCCGATCACGGTCGATCCCAGTGGAGAGAGGTAAGTAAATAGCAGCAAGACTAAGAACAACGCACCGGACCACGAAAACAGCCAGTCAAAGTGATTTAGAATCCAATCGCTTACCCGGCTGGCGGCCTCAATTAGACCGACGGGGTCCCGAAGTGCCGCGATGGCGCAGAGTACTAATGGCACCAACGGGGGCAACAGTACGGAATAACGTATCCGGTGCTTTACGGACATGGCCACACCCAGTCGCTTAGCGGATAGCGCGGTCCACCATAGTTAAAGTGCCACCACTCGGTGCGAATAGTCGAGAATCCGTGGGCCAGTAGGGTCTCCTGCAGCAATTGCCGGTTAGCCAGCACCGTATCCGGCAAGTCGGTGGTGGTGGTGTAAGCTTCCTCTCCGAAGAAATCGTAGGGTGTCCCCATGTCGAGCTCCACACCCGTGCTCAGATCCACTAGCGTCAGATCGGCGGCTGCTCCCCGGCTGTGCGCACTTCCTCGGCTCGGCCGCGCGACGTACCGGGCATCCGGCAGTACGTCCCAGAGGCGCTGCTGGTACGGCCCCGGCCGGTAACAATCATACATTTTTAGCCCTACTCCCCGACGGGCCAAATCCCGCTGCGCGGCCAATAGCGCCTCCGCCACCTCCGGGCGATAGAAACAGCGTCCGCAATCATAAATCTGCTGCTCCATGAAATTGCGGTCCGTAGCGTAACGAATATCCAGTATGATCGACGGATCCCGCCGTTGCAACTCCACCCAGGCGGAACTGTCGTAGTCCAGTGGCGGGGGCGGCACGATCGACTTCGGAACCGCAACGGGAAACCGGCCGCGTAAGTCCGTTTGCGGAGCGGCCGGAGAATCGCAGGCCATGAAGGTCAGCCAAAGGAGGAAGAATAGAAGCAGTAGGCGCATGTTGGGCTCAATATGCAAACTTTCATTCGGGACGTCCGAGTCGGAATGTACGGCTCGCCGTACTTTGGTCGCTCATGGCCAATCTCCGCAGCTATATCCCGCTCCTCCTGCTCGCTGCTCTGCTAGGTGGAGCAGCGGGATATCTATACTGGTTTACGGATGATGACGTGCACTGGCCTGCCTTTGGCAGCATGGCCGTATTCTACGCGGTTATCTACTACATTGGTATACGGGCCGCCCGTCGTCAGCGCTCGGAAGATAATGACGCCGACGGTATGATGCTGGCCGGGCGAGACCTTCCCGTGCTCATCGCGGTCTTTACGATGAGTGCTACCTGGGTCGGCGGGGGATTCATCAACGGCACCGCGGAATACACGGCCACGCAAGGCCTGGTATGGGTACAGGCGCCCTGGGGATACGCCCTCAGTCTCGTTATCGGCGGACTGGTTTTCGCGCGAACGATGCGCCGCCGCAGATACCGAACCATGCTGGATCCCCTGGCCGAACGATACGGTCGCCGGCTCACCGCCTTGCTTTTTCTACCCGCCCTTACCGGCGAGTTATTCTGGACTGCCGCGATCCTAACCGCACTGGGCGCGACCTTCAGTACCGTGCTGGGCATTGACCTGGAAATGGCCATTCTCATCTCGGCGGCCATCGCCGTAGCCTATACCGCACTAGGGGGGCTATGGGCGGTAGCGATGACCGACGTAGTGCAGCTCATCATCCTGTTCCTTGGCTTAGCACTGATCGTTCCCTTTACCCTGGAGTATACCGGCGGGCTCTCCGCAACCTACGCCGCTTACCAGGAGCAGTTCGGGGCGGCTGCCAGCCTCCTCCCCTCCCGGGAAGCCCTGGGCAACGATTACTGGACCTGGTGGGACTACGCCCTGTTACTCACTTTCGGAGGCATCCCCTGGCAGGTTTACTTCCAGCGCGTTCTGGCCGCCCGGGATGAACGAACGGCCATGGTCCTAAGCATAGTGGCCGGCCTCGTGTGCTTGTTAGCCGCAGTCGCCCCGGCTATCATCGGTATGGTTTCGGCAACGGTTGACTGGTCGCTGCTGAGCGCTACCCCGCCACCGAATGCCAGCGCTACCCTTCCCTGGGCGGTACGCTATCTGACTACTCCATGGGTGGCTATCATCGGCCTGGGTGCCGTGGCGGCTGCCGTGATGTCCAGCGTCGATAGCAGCGTCCTCAGCGCCAGTAGCATGGGCGTATGGAACGTCTACAAGCCGCTCTTTGATAAAGACTTACCTGACAGTAAGCTAGCTACCTATATACAGCGCTGCATCTGGATCGTCGGGACCGCAGCTACCCTAATCGCCTTTCAGGTGAGAAGCGTGTACGAGCTGTGGTTTTTATGCTCGGATTTCGTGTACTGCCTGCTGTTTCCTGCTTTAGTTTGCGCGCTGTTCGACCCGAAAGCCAACCGCCACGGAGCACTTGCCGGCTTTATCGTGGCAGCCGTTTTACGCTTTGGCGGAGGCGACGGAACGCTTGGCATCCCCACTTTCCTCCCCTACCCCGATGACTTTCCATTTCGTACCACCGCTATGTTAGGAGGCCTGCTTACCATCATGGCAGTCTCCCGACTCACCAACAGCCGGCCGCAAACCGTTCAGGAATCCGCATAAAAAACCCGAAAGGGGATGCCTTTCGGGTTTCAAACAAAATTGTGTTGCTCAAAGTGTCCTCCGGATTTTCCGGAAACTCATTCTACCCGACCGGCAACATCTCTAGGGATGAAGAACGGTTGAGATAGTGAGTGGTGTGTAAAATTCTAGTGTCTCTCAAATTCTATCGCAAAGGTAAGTGCCATTTAGACACTAAGCCACCGAAATAAGTAAACTAAGCCATCCTTACAGGCAGCTACCACCTAGGTCCAGGGAACGGCAAATCCGTGCCGCCCTTCCCAAAGTATATACCTCCAGGGCCGTAAAATTGCTGCCTATATTGCTTGGGAAAGTGGACTTATCCAGCCACGGTGAATCACCGTTATCTCTCGTTAATGCTCCCCTCCTGCATGCTGTCTTCTTCCATTCCCGTCATTCTGATAGCTTTCCTGCTTCTGTGTTCAACGGATGGGGCGGGGCAGTCAAAAGATAGTGCGGAAAGCCAGTTAATCGAAATTCAAAAGCACTACTACGTCCACGTAGATACGGCCGTGCACCGTGCCAGAGCACTCTTGCCAGCCGTCCTCGATATGAACGACCCCTACCTGTCAGGCCTCGCATACGAAACGATTGCCCGTTATTATTTGGACAATGGCATTCAGGACAGCTCCCGCCTATTACTTCAGAAAGCACGCCACCACTACGATCAGAGTGACCGACGGGAAGCCCCAGCAGCCTCCTTATGGACGCAGGCCACGCTGGCATCTATCGGTAATCGGGATGCCGAATCCCTATTGCTCAGCCAGCAAATGGCGGACGAATGCCTGGCAAGGGGCGATGATCGCTGTCTGGCACGTGCCTACTGGTTGATGGGGGGAGCATTTTTCTATCAGGACCAACTTGAGGAGGAACAACGGTATAACGCCCTCGCCATCGATTTGCTACGTGAGCAACCCGATACGCTGTATTACGCCGGACTGCTGATCAGCTACGCTATGTCCCTTCACAACATTGGACGTGATTCCGCGGCCATTCCCCGCATGGACGAGGCCGAACGGATCCTGAAAGACTATGACGCGCCGGCTCTCCTCGCGGATTTTTACCTCCATAAGGGCATCCTCTACAGCGACCTCGATTCCGTGCATTACGGAAATGCGCTATACCAAAAGGGGATCACTTACGCGGATGCAAGTGGCACCCGGATCTACAAGGCGCTATTGCTCAACAACTTGGCCTATTCGGCAAACGAATCGGGAGATTACCAACGCGCTATCGAATTGCTACAGGAGGAACTCAGCATGGCCGAGGGCCTGGATGACCTTCAATACCTGATGGATTTTCAGTCCGTGATTAGTACCGCATACGCCGGCCTGGGTCGCTACGACAGTGCTTACCACTACCTACAACAAGCGAGTCAAAATTATCAGACCTACATTCAGGATGGCTACGACGAGCAGTTAGCGGAAGTCAAAATTGCCTACGAATCCTCTAAAAAGGAAAAACGGATCACCGCGCAAGCAGCCCAGCTCAGGCAACAGCAAATGTGGCTCTATACCGCCGGGGCGGGTTTTTTAGTATGCCTGGTAGCCGGCCTGGCACTGATCCGACTGTCGCAAAAGTTGCGCATTCGAAACGAGGAAAACGAAAGACTGGTCCAGCAAAAGGAGGCCCTGGTGGGGGAAGTGCACCACCGCGTCAAGAACAACCTCCAGGTCATATCCAGCCTGCTCAAGCTGCAAAGCCGTGATTTGGACGCCACGGACTCGCCCGCCTCCCACGCGCTTCGGGATAGTCAATCCAGAGTGCAGGCCATGGGGCTTATTCACGAAAAGCTGTACCTGGGGAAAGAAGGCAATAGGGTTAACATGAAAAACTACCTCCAGGAGCTCGGCGACACCTTGCTGGATACCTACGCTTTGGACGATCGCGTAGATATTTATTATGATCTCGAAGACCTGACCTTGGAAATCGACACCGCTATTCCGCTCGGACTGATCGTTAATGAATTAGTGACCAATTCACTCAAGCATGCCTTTCCCAACGAGCGCAAAGGCCTGGTGGAAGTCTCCCTCTTTAGGGAAGACAGCTACCTCTTCCTCCGGGTCACCGACGATGGCGCTGGAAAGGCAGCCCCCACTACAACCTCCGGAACCGGTTTTGGAACCCGGCTACTGGACATGCTTAGCACGAAATTGCGGGGGGAGATCAGACCCATCCCTACGGTAGGCTATGGAACGGAGATTCGGTTTACCCCGGCCAAGGTGGAACCAGCCGGTACGTGATCAGCTGTTGCTCAACCGAATCATGAGTTCGGGACGTTTCGATCGGCTGACCGATATTTCATATTTTCCTACAAAGACGGACGACTCTCCGATCTCCGTTATACGGCGAAGGTTGACCAAGTAAGAGCGGTGGCAACGGAAAAAAGGAGCATCTTCCGGCATCAGCGCCGACAGCTTCTTTAGCGTTTTAGTCACCAGGTATTCCCGCTCTTCGGTGACTACCTTACAGTAGTAATCATCCGCTTCGATCCAGAGCACCTCCTGAAGCATGATACGGGTAAGCCGGTCCTTCACCTTCAGGAATAGCCGGTCGTGAAGCAGGACGGCACTTTCCCCATCCGGAAACACCGGCTCCTGATCTTTCCTAAGTGGCGCGGTGGGCTTATCCACCGAGAGGGCTAAATCAATGGCGTGTGCCAGATCCCTTCCCCGGAAAGGCTTGGAAAGAAAGGCGCTCGGCCGGGCGACGCGAGCCCGCCGGTACGTAGCGTCGTCGCTGTTGCTGGTCAAAAAGATAATCGGCAATTGGCTGAATCGACGCAGGGCCAGTGCCGTATCTATCCCGTCCAGGTCGCCTTCAAGTTTTACGTCCATCAGGACAAGATCGGGGAGTAGTTTTTTGAAATCCTGCAGCGCTTCCTCGCCGCTTGAATAGTGTCCTGAAACCGAGTACCCCATTTCGGTAAGTCGGTCCCCTAGGTCGGCAGAAATAATCGGCTCGTCTTCCACGACGGCAATAGTAGGTTTGTTCATATAAAACATAGAGAGTGTACCTACAAAACGGCCGTTCGAAATTTAATTTGCCCTCCGAAAATTTTAACCGCTCCTCCCCACAACATGTAGGCAATAGCTGTGCCTACACACAATCGTCCGGTTCATCCTAGCTAACACCGCTTCGGACGACGAAAAATTAAATATCAGCAAAATTTATGATGGTCTGGTGATCCAATCGCCAGCTATATTAACAGACGTTAATGTGCAGTAACTGACAGCCGAGTACTAATTCAACCTCGCAAGAAGCTTCCGCAGATGCGGAGCTTGTCGCCTCCCGATCGGTCAATGGTTAGCCCTGGTTAAGCGGCATTGAACCGGCAAGTGGTTTACCGCCAGTGGGTCAGCTATCAAAACCGGCAGCGTTCATTACTCGATCACCCCGCGAAAGGATCCCTCTTCGACGACAAAAGTCCCGAAGTCGCCCTGCGGATCGTAAGCGCCCCGTAATTCACCCGAAAATTCAATGGTAACGTAACTAACCGTGTCTCCGGCCAGGATGGCCGGGCGCACGGACCTTACCCGCATCGTATACTCCTGGCCACTGTTCGAATGCACCATAAGGTTATTGATCCAAAATGATCTGTGGGTTAGTGATCGGTAAAATCGCTCTTCTTCGTGACGGGGGTCGATGTATGCCCAGTCCTTTCCCGTAAATTCGGAGGTAGCCTCCGATAAGTTCAATAGGTCGGACGAGGCCTCTTCACTGATCAGGCTCAGCTGAAACTCGGTTTGCCGTCCGCCGGGCTTTTCGATGGTACAGGTGAGCTGTTTCCGTAACTCCACCGAGCCATCCGCCTTCCGATTCCATCGCTCCCCGCTAGGGTTCCAGGTATCAAAAAGCGGGGTGACCTCCTGTTCCCGGATCGACGCAGTGTAATCGTCGCCGGACACGGTGGACCGTACCTCCATGGACACCGTCATGGGCGGATCCTGAAGCAAGACGTCTTCTTTTTCACAGGAGGCAAGGGGTAACGCAAGGAGGAGGGCGGCAAGTCGACGGGACATCATCAGTGTTTTCCCTTGGCTAGACGGGTGTCGAGTTCGCAACGTTGGCGCTTGTCTTACAATTCGGCCAGGTACCTCACCCGGACTGACCGATCAGGTAACCTCCCGTCCACGCCGCCTGAAAGTTGAAGCCACCCGTAATGGCGTCAATATCCAGTACTTCCCCGGCTAAGTACAGCCCCGGATGAAGCTTAGACTGGAAGTTGCGAAAATCAAGCTCGTCCAGCGCAAGCCCGCCAGCCGTGGTAAACTCGTCTTTATTGGTAGCCTTCCCACTTACCGGATAGCGGCTACCGGTAAGCGCCTCCACCAATTTCGCAAGCTGGCCGTTGGATAATTGCGCCCACTGCCCCTCCAGCGATACGCCCGCCTGAGTGACCAACATTTGCCAGAGTCGCTGCGGCAAATCCACCGGGGGACGGGTGCCGATCTGTTGACGGCTTCGGGACTGCCGCGCCTCGACCAGGTCATCCCGTACATCTTCCGGACGACGGGCCAGCCAATTTACGATCAGGGTGAAATTATAGGCCAGGGGGTGCAGGTTGCGTGCGCCCCAGGCACTCAGGCGCAAAACCGCCGGACCACTGAGCCCCTTGTGCGTTATCAGCAACGGACCGTCCGCCTGTAGTTTTTCCCCTTCGATTTCCAGTTGAACCCAGGGCAAACTCACCCCGGAGAGCGCACGCAAAGACTTATTCGGGATGTTAAACGCAAACAGCGAAGGAACCGGATCGACCAGCCGATGCCCCAATCGGCGCAAGATTTGCCAAACCCCGGTATTACTCCCGGTGGTGACCACCACGCGATCGGCTTCCAAATGCTGGTCTCCCATTTTGACAAGCCAATTCGGGCGGCGGGGCGCAGGTAAAAGCAGATCGGATACCCGGGCACCCGTAACCACCTTCACCCCTCCCTGCTTCGCCTCCCGCCACAGGCAATCGATGATGGTCTGGGAACTGTCCGACTCGGGAAAAACCCGGCCATCCTCCTCGATCTTCAGCGGGACCCCGCGGTCGGCAAACCAACCCATCGTGTCCCCGCAGGCAAATTTGTGAAAGGGGCCCAATAATTCACGACCGCCACGCGGATAGTACTTCACCAACTCCCGGGGGTCAAAACAGGCATGGGTAACGTTACACCGCCCGCCGCCGCTGATGCGTACCTTCTCCAGCACGGACCGTCCGCGTTCCAGGATCGTTATCTGCCCGCCCGACTGACGCTGAGCCAGGCTGATGGCCGCAAAAAAACCGGCGGCTCCCCCACCAATAATGACCGTGTGCTCCATTTGGGATCGGTAACCGACTGTATTCACGACAAAGGTAAGCGGTAGGCCTTACCCGGTCTGGAAGTCGGAATTACTGAATCAATTGCCCGCGAACTGTAAAGGAATTCCTGCTACTTATGGTCAAACCAAAAAATGGATGCCACAAACTTCGCAGTCACCTTCACAAATAGCCAAAATCAGGGAAGCGCAGAAAGCCCTTGATTTCACGATGCCTTCGGATGACCGGGTAGGCAAGCTATTACGCACCCTGGTCCGCTCGAAGCCAGGGGGAAGCATCCTGGAACTCGGGACGGGGATGGGACTATCGCTAGCCTGGATGGTAAGCGGGATGGACCCCGCGGCAACCATCGTATCCGTCGACAACGATAAGCGCTACTTCGATTTTGCTTCCGGGCTCTTTCCTGACGATGATCGGGTTGAGGTGATCTGCGCCGACGGAGGAGAATGGATTGAAAACTACGCAGGTCCCGGATTCGATCTAGTCTTCGCCGATACATGGGCCGGCAAATACACCCATCTTGAGGAAACGCTTTCTATCCTGCGCTCCGCCGCCATCTATATTATCGATGATATGCTGCCGCAAAAGAATTGGCCGGAAGGCCACGAAGCGAAAGCCAGGAAACTGACGGAAACCTTGCTCACGCGGGCGGACCTGGACGTTTGCCAATTGGACTGGGCATCCGGGGTCATGTTATGCACGAAACGTCCGGATTAAATCTCCTTCAGTTTCCATTTTCCCCGACGGAAAAGCCAGAGGGCGACGATCGCCAAAATGACTTCCGCGATCACGACGGCCCAGATTACCCCCTCTACGGCGTAGCCCATGGTGACCGCGAGGTAATAGCTAAGCGGAATTTCAATCAGCCAGAAGCAAACGAAGTTCAGGAGCGTCGGCGTCGCCGTATCCCCTGCTCCGTTGAAGGCTTGCACCGGGATCAATCCAAGACCGAACATCACATAACCGATGGCAAAGATCTTCAGGGCTTCAACTCCGTAATCTACCGCCGCCGGATCCTGGGTGAAGGCTTCCACCAACGGATTCGCGAGAAAGTAATAGCCGAAGGACAGGACGAATAAGTAAGCGCTCGTGATACCGAGTGTCCACCATACGCCCCGCTCGGCCCGATCGGCACGCTTGGCGCCCAGGTTCTGCCCGACGAAGGTGGCTGCCGCATTGCTTAGGCCCCACGCCGGAAGCAGGGTGAATAGGATCAGCCGTATAGAAACGGTATAGCCCGCTACGGCTGCCGCGCCGAAGCTGGCCACGATACGGGCCAGGAAAATCCAGCTAGCCGAACCGATGACGTACTGGAAGGCACCGTTCGCTGCAATTCGCAGGATACGCAGTTGCATCTTGGGGTCGAAGCGCCAATCCGCCCGGGTAAGCCGAACAACCGACCGTCCGGTGAGCAGGATGTAAAGCTGATAGCCCACGCCGGTAGCCCGCCCGATGGTGGTAGCGATGGCCGCGCCCTCTACGCCGAAGCCCGGAATTGGCCCCAATCCGAAGATGAACAGCGGATCCAGGACGATATTGATGCTATTAGCAATCCAGAGCACGCGCATCGCAGAGGCGGCTTCACCGGCCCCCCGCAGTACTCCATTAAGTAAGAACAACAGCATGATGATGCCATTACCGGCAAACAGGATGCGGGTGTACCCGATACCTTCCTCGATGACGCCGGGTCCGGCCCCCATAAGCGCCAGTAAATCGGCGGCGTAGACGAAGGCGGGAATCGCGACAACCAGACTAAGAAGTACGGTGAGCACGATCGACTGCCCGGCGGCCCTGCTGGCCATTGCCAGATCTTTCTCTCCGATGAAGCGGGCTATAAGCGCCATGGGAGCTACACTTAGCCCGACGCCCAGACTATAGATCAGGGTCATCATGACCTCGGTGAGTCCCACCGTAGTTAGGGCCTCCACGCCGATGCGGCCAACAAAGAAGGTATCGACCAAGGCAAATACGCTTTCCATGGCCATCTCCAGCATCATGGGTATGGCAAGCAACATGATTGCCTTGCGGATACTACCACCCGTAAAGTCGTGCGCATCGCCCCGAACGGCGGACTTAATTAAGGACCAGAATTGGCGAGCACTCACGGACGGGGGGATTTCACGGTGAGAAATGCTTCACCGGCAGGGAAAAGTTCCCAAAAAAAGAGCGGATGCCTGCAACAGGCATCCGCTCCATTTCGAAGGTTCGATATTTATAGACTAGAAGTCGGCACCGATCTGCTGCATCCGGCTACCGGTTCCCCGGCCCTGCAAGCGACCCTCCTTAGACAGGCCATCATACTTGCGCATGAGCAGATAAGTATCAATTTGCTGGAGCGTATCCAGTACCACGCCTACCATAATGATGAGGGAGGTACCACCAAAGAAGATGGCAAACTGCTGGTTGACGCCCATTCCGGCCACGAAGGCGGGCAGGATCGCAATGATGCCAAGCAGAATAGATCCGGGCAGTGTGATGCGACTCGTGATGGAGTCAATGTATTCTTCCGTTTCGGTACCGCCACGAACACCGGGGATAAAGGCGTTCTGGCGCTTCAGGTACTCCGTATACTGGCTCGGATTAACCACCAGCGCAGTGTACACGTAAGTGAAAGCAACGACGAGAACGAAGTAAACGATGTTGTAGACCGGAGAGGTGAAGTCGTTGAACTGGAGTGCGAGCCAGCTGGTTTCGGCCTCCGTACCACCAAAGCCGGCGAGGCTGGCGGGAACGAACATCAGCGCCTGAGCAAAGATGATCGGCATAACGCCGGAAGCATTCACCTTAAGGGGGATATAGTCCCGAGCCGTGGTAGAGGGAGCGGCTCCCTGACCACGACCAACCATGCGCTTTGCGAATTGAATGGGGATCTTCCGAATACCGGTAACAATCATGACGGTAGCCATGGTGACCAGGAAGAAGCCAAACATCTCGAGGACGAAGATCAGCAGTGCACCTGCCTGGAGGCGGGACTGAAGCTCGAAGCCCAGGGCGGCGGGAAGTCCCACGATGATGCCAACCGTAATCAGCAAAGAGACACCATTCCCAATACCGCGATCGGTGATCCGTTCTCCCAGCCACATCGCGAAGATGGTACCGGTAGAAAGGATGATGATGCCAGAGATCCAGAAAACACTCTCGGATACGGCTGGACTGACTCCGCCCTGCGAGCGTATGTAGGTCAGGTAGCCGGCACCCTGCACGAGTGTGATCGCGACCGTGAGGGCACGGGTGATCTGGGTAAGCTTCTTCCGTCCGGATTCCCCCTCGGTCTTCTGCAGTTTCTGAAAATAGGGAACGGCGAAACCGAGCAACTGCACGATAATACTAGCCGTGATGTACGGCATAATACCCAGCGCCATGATGGAAGCGTTGTTGAAAGCGCCTCCCGTGAACAGATTGATCAGGCCCAGGAGGTCGTTGGCATCGCCCCCGTTGGCCAGGTTGGCCTGCAGGGTCGCGATGTCAACACCCGGCAGTACGATGAACGATCCCAGACGGTACACAGCCATAAGGGCGAGGGTGAAGAGGATGCGGTTACGCAGCTCCTCAATCGACCAGATGTTTTTAATATTCTCGAAGAACCTCATGGCAGGGTAGTTTTAGGCGATGGTAAGGGTACCGCCTGCTTTCTCAATAGCTTCCTTGGCGGAAGCGCTTGCTGCGTGAGCGGTGACCGTAAGCGCGCTGCTCACCTCACCGTTGCCCAGCAATTTGATGCGGTCCGATTTCTTAACCACACCGAGATCGTAGAGGGTAACCGGGGTAATTTCGCTCAGGCCGTGCTTTTCACTCAGGGCCTGTAGCTTTTCCAGGTTCAAAGCTACGTACTCTACCCGATTCGGGCTGTTAAAGCCGCGTTTCGGTAAGCGCATTTGCAAAGGCATCTGACCGCCTTCAAAGTTACGCTTGCTTTTGTAACCACTGCGGGATTTTGCACCCTTGTGGCCGCGGGTGGAGGTGCCACCCCGACCGGAACCTTGTCCACGGGCGATCCGCTTACCGGACTTCGTCGATCCCTCAGCGGGCTTTAGATTATTGAGTTCCATTGGAATATTTGTTATGCGTCAGACCCGGGGGTCCGTCGTTTTATTCTACGGTCACCAGGTGGGCGACCTTATTAACCATTCCGCGGATCACCGGAGTATCCTCCCGCTCTACGGTTTGGTGCATTTTTTTGATACCAAGTGCCTTGATCGTATCCTTCTGGCTTTTGGGCCGGTCGATTACGCTCTTTACTTGGGTGATTTTGATCTTAGCCATGGTAAATGGTATTTGCGTTTAGCCTTCGAAGAGCTTCTCCATGGAGATACCACGCTGCTTGGCGATGGTCTGCGGGCTACGCAGCTTCTTCAGGGCATCGATGGTAGCCTTGATTACGTTGTGGGGGTTGGAGGATCCCTGAGACTTGGCCAGTACGTTGTGTACACCGCAAATATCGAGAACGGAGCGCATGGCACCACCGGCAATTACACCGGTACCCTCGCTGGCGGGCTTCAGTAACACCTTGCCGGCACCGTACTTACCCAGCTGTTCGTGGGGAATGGTACCCTTGTACAGAGGAACCTTGATCATGCTCTTGCGAGCAACGTCCGTTGCCTTCTGAATAGCCTCGGAGATATCCTTCGACTTACCGGTACCGTGTCCGACTTTGCCTTTACCGTCACCAACCACTACGATAGCGGCGAAAGTGAAGGTACGGCCACCCTTGGTTACTTTGGAGACCCGGTTAAGGGCTACCATCTTTTCCTTCAGGTCGGATTCGTGCTGGTCGCCGCGGTTGTTCCGTCCGCGATTGTTATCACGCCGGCCTCGTCCGCCGCCGCCACTGTTATTTCTATTGTCAGCCATTGTAGCTAGATTTAAAGGTTGAGGCCTCCCTCACGGGCGCCTTCTGCGAGTGACTTCACCCGACCGTGATACAAATAACCGCCACGATCGAAGAGTACTCCGTCGATTCCGGCTGCCTTGGCGCGCTCGGCGATCAGTTTTCCGACTTCTTTAGCCTGGTCCGACTTATTACCGTCGTTGGCCACGCTGGCTTCGAAGCTGCTGGCGCTGGCGAGCGTCTTGCCGCTAACGTCGTCAATGAGCTGGGCGTAGATATAGCGGTTGGAACGGTATACGTTGAGACGCGGCTTTTCGGCCGTTCCCTGGATCTTCTTCCGAACGCGGCTGTGGATCCGCTTGCGCCGCTTGAGTTTTGTAAGTTGCATTGCTATTATCTTTTACTTCTTAGCGGCGGTCTTACCTGCTTTGCGGCGAATCTCTTCTCCTTCAAAGCGGATACCTTTTCCTTTGTAAGGCTCGGGCTTACGCAGCGAGCGAATCTTGGCGGCTACCTGACCGACAAGTTGCTTGTCGGTGCTGGACAGCTTAATGATCGGGTTCTTACCCTTCGCGCTTACGGTCTCAATACCGACTTCCTGGGGTACCATGAAGTAGATCGGGTGAGAGTAACCAAGCGTCAGGATGAGCAGGTTTCCCTTGTTTTCGGCACGGTAACCTACACCGATGACTTCCAGCGTGAGCTCGTAGCCATCCGTCACGCCCTTCACCATGTTGGAGATGAGCGAACGGTAAAGACCGTGGAAGGAGCGATGACGCTTACTGTCGGAGGGACGGGTCACCTGGACTTCGGAATCGTTGATTTCGATTCCCATGTCGGGATCGACCTGCTGGGTCAATTCGCCTTTGGGGCCTTTTACCGTAACCAGGTTGCCCTTGCTAACGGTGACCGTGACGCCCTGGGGCAGATCAACCGGATTTTTTCCTATTCTGGACATAATATAAAATTGGTCTTACGGGAAAGCAAGCTTCCCCTGCAGAGGTGGACTGTTAGATTAATATACGAAGGCGAGAACTTCTCCGCCGACGTTTTCTTCCGTGGCCCGACGACCGGTCATGAGTCCCTTACTGGTAGAGACGATCGCGATGCCGAGACCGTTAATTACGCGGGGCATGCTGTCGGCCTTTGCGTACTGACGAAGACCGGGCTTAGAAACGCGGATCAGCTTGCGGATGACGGGCTTCTTGGTTTCCCGCTCGTACTTAAGCGCGATCGAGATAGTTCCCTGCTTACCCTTACCAGCCTCATCGTCGAACTTATACTTCAGGATAAAACCCTGGTCGTAGAGAATCTCGGTGAGCCGCTTCTTCGTGCGGGAAGCGGGAATGGTAACTACCCGGTGTCCGGCAATCTGTGCGTTGCGGATACGGGTCAAATAGTCGGCGATGGGATCGGTGACTGCCATGGTATAAAATTGCGCTCCGTGGTTTTCTTCATAGAACTTCCGGAACTGTTAGAATTAGTTGTTAGAATCCTGCCGGTAGCTTACCAGCTGGCCTTGCGAACGCCGGGGATCTTGCCATCGAGGGCCATTTCCCGGAACTTGACGCGACACAGGCCAAACTTACGCATGTAGCCTTTGGGGCGACCGGTAAGTCCGCAACGGTTGTGCAGGCGGATCGGATTGGAGTTGCGGGGCAGCTTATCCAGCTCTTCCCACTCTCCGGCGGCCTTCAACGCGGCACGCTTCTCAGCGTACTTGGCAACCATGCGCTCCCGCTTGCGTTCGCGGGCGATTAGTGATTTACGAGCCATTAGTTATTGTTATTCTGGTTCTTAAAGGGAAGGCCGAGTTCGCGCAACAGGGCGAGTGCTTCGGCATCCGTCTTCGCCGTCGTTACGAAAGTGATATCGTAACCGGTGATGTTGGGGACATCATCGAGGCTGATCTCAGGGAAGATGATCTGCTCGGCAACACCCATGGTGTAATTGCCACGCCCGTCGAAGCTTTTGTCGCTGATGCCGCGGAAGTCACGGACGCGTGGAAGAGCGGTGGAAATCAGACGGTCGAGGAAATCATACATTTTCTCCCGGCGCAGCGTAACCTTGGCACCGATGGCCATACCGTCACGCAGCTTGAAGTTAGAGACTGATTTCTTGGCCTTGGTGGTAACGGCCTGTTGACCGGCAACAAGCGACATTTCCTTTACGGCGTTCTCTACGAGCTTACGATCCTGCGTACCCTTACCGACACCCTGGTTGATCGCGATCTTGACCAGACGGGGCACCTCCATGGGTGAGCTGTAGTTAAACTGCTCCTGGAGCTTACTACGGACTTCGTCGTCGTATTTTTTCTTTAATCTTGGCGTGTAGCTCATTATGCTATGATATTATCGTTACGCTTCCCGTAGCGCTGGAGTTTTCCGTTGTCGTCCCGCTTCCGACCTACACGGGTCGGCGTTACTTCTTCTACGGAAGGATCAACCAACATCAGGTTGCTGATATGGATAGGGCTGGCTTTATCGACGATGCCGCCGGCGGAATCTTCGGTGGGCTTCTGGTGCTTCTTGCGAATATTCACGCCGTCTACGAGGGCGCGGTTGTCGTCGGGGAAGACCTCCAGGACCTCACGAGCCGTGGTGCGATCCTTGTAGGCACCGCTGATTACCACCACCCGGTCACCCTTCTTGATCTTCAGTTTGGGCTGGTGCCGCTTCTGCTTGTCTTTATACGTTTTGTTAGCCATGGCTATATATTTTGCGTGCTCGGTGAGCGGGTAGTTAAGGGTTACAGTACCTCGGGGGCCAGGGAAACGATCTTCATATAGTTGCGCTCCCGAAGCTCGCGGGCAACGGGGCCGAAGATGCGGGTTCCGCGGGGCTCCTCAGCTGCATTCAGCAGTACGACGGCGTTGTCGTCGAAACGGATGTAAGAACCGTCCTTGCGGCGGACTTCTTTTTTGGTGCGTACAACTACGGCGCGACTGACGGACCCCTTCTTGACGTTTCCGCCGGGGGAAGCGTCTTTGACACTGACGACGATTTGGTCGCCGATGGTCGCATAACGGCGCTTTGAGCCTCCGAGCACCCGGATACAGAGCACTTCCCGGGCTCCGCTGTTATCCGCTACGCGTAAACGTGATTCCTGTTGGATCATGACAAATTTCTTTTAATGCCGTTGGCGATTGGATTACTTGGCCTTCTCCAGTACGGAGATCAGGCGCCAGCGTTTGCGGCGACTCAGGGGCCGGCATTCCATGATGCGGACGAGGTCACCAATCTGGCATTCGTTGCTCTCATCGTGAGCGATGAGCTTCTTCGTTTTCTTTACGTACTTACCGTAGATGGGGTGCTGCAGGCGACGCTCGATTGCTACGGCAATCGTCTTGTCCATCTTGTTGCTGACGACCACGCCATCACGGGTTTTGCGCTCGTTGCGAGACGCCACCGTGGCTTGCTGATCTTGCGGGGTGTTGTTTTCCTCGTTACTCATCTTGTCAATTACTTTTTACGGCGGCGACGAATGTTATCCCGTTTTTCCAGTTGCTCGGGCGTCATGGCCTCGATCTCCCGGCGACGCAGCTCGGTCTTAATCCGGGCAACATCACGGCGAACCGTGCGCAGTTGCAGCGGATTCTCGATGCCGTTTACGGTGTGGTCGAATGTCATTTTTTCAAGACTGGTCACGCTCTCGTTCAGCTGATCCCGAAGATCGGCCTCGGAGGCATCCCGCAGCTCTAATGTCTTATTACTCGCCATCGGTTTTTTTATTCTACTGCCCGGAAGCGCGCGGCCCCCAAGCGGATACTATTTAATGGTTTATGCGATCTACCCCTGGTAATCGACCCGGGTGATGATCTTGGTCAGCACGGGCAGCTTCTGAGCGGCCAGACGCAGCGACTCTTCAGCCACTTCGCGGGTTACCCCGTCGAGTTCGAAGAGGACGCGACCGGGTTGAACCTGAGCGACCCAGTGGTCCAGGGCACCTTTACCCTTACCCATACGTACCTCGAGTGGCTTGCTGGTGATGGGCTTGTCGGGGAAAATGCGGATCCAAACCTTACCTTCCCGTTTCATATGGCGCGTCATAGCGATACGGGCGGCTTCAATTTGTCGGTTGGTGATCCGTCCGGAATCCAGGCTCTTAAGCCCGAAGGTTCCGAAGGAAACCAAATTACCACGGCCGGCGAGGCCCGTATTACGGCCTTTCTGCTGCTTGCGGTATTTTGTTCTTTTCGGCTGTAGCATGGTACTAAATTTGAAGAGGGCTCTCTTAGAGCGGGGCAAAGGTACACTTTTTCCCGGACAATGAAAAGCATTACGCTCGATTTCTTCCGAGCAAAATAAAGCAAGGTAGAAGCGGTCGGTGACCAGCTACTACCCTGCTTTTCGGGATGGAAACCAGCGCAAAGCTTGGCTTGATGGTTTCCGGTCGGTTGTTCTCGCCTAAGGCGGTTAAGTCGGGTAGCCCGTTGAACGGGTTACGGGGTGTATGGTACGCTGGGGGTACGTGGTACGGGGTGTGCCTAGCGGCGTCCACCGCGGCCTCCGCCGCCGCCGCCACTACGTCCGCCACGACCTCCGCGGCGTTCGTCTCCTTTGGTCGTCAGACCGGCGTTGGGGTTCAGGTCCCGTTTACCGAGTACCTCGCCCTTACAAAGCCACACCTTGATGCCAATGCGGCCGTAAACCGTATGGGCTTCCTTATTGGCGTAGTCGATATCCGCACGGAAAGTGTGCAAGGGGGTACGCCCTTCCTTGTACTCCTCGTTGCGGCTCATGTCCGAACCGTTCAGACGACCGGCGATCCGGATCTTGATGCCCTCCGCACCGGCGCGCATGGTCGAGGCAATGCTCGTCTTGATGGCGCGGCGGTAGTTGATACGTGCTTCGATCTGATTGGCGATCGATTCAGCGACGATGTTGGCATCGAGTTCCGGCTTGCGGATTTCGATGATATTGATCTGGATATCCTTATCCGTGAGGCGGCGAAGCTCTTCCCGGATCTGGTCGATCTCCTTCCCTCCCTTACCGATAATGATACCGGGGCGCGAGGTGTGAATCGTGAGGGTTACCCGCTTGAGGGTACGCTCGATGATGATGCGGGCGATGCCGCCTTTATTGATACGCGTTTCGAGGTAGGTACGGAGCTTTTCGTCTTCGATGACGTTAGCCGCGTAGTCCTTATCGGCGAACCAGTTGCTGTCCCAGCCGCGAATGTAACCAAGACGGTTACCTATTGGATTTGTCTTCTGACCCATGATATTTATTCTTCGACGGTTTCTGGTTCGGTTTCGCCTACCTTTTCCGATGGAAGGGGCAGGTTGTTGCTCACCTTGATGGTGATATGGCAGCTATGCTTGCGGATGCGGTGGGCACGACCGTGAGGTGCCGGACGGAATCGCTTGATCTGCGCTCCCGCGTCGGCGAAGATTTCGCTGACCACGAGGTCGTATTCGTCGGCGCTTTCCAGTCCGTCGGTTTTGTATTCCCAGTTGGCGATGGCCGACAGGAGATTTTTGCGGAGCCAGATGGCGGCTTCCTGCTTGCTGTACTCCAGAATACCCAGAGCTTCCCCGACACGCTTTCTGCGGATCAGGTCGACGACGAGCCGCATCTTGCGGACCGACATCGGAATGCTATTTAAACTTGCTGTTGCTTCCATTAATTGGATAAATTACGAGGGAACGGGTTAGTAAAGCGGACCCGGCGAGGGCGAGACCTTACTCTTCCTTCACTCAGTTATAAGTACGGTAGTACTGTAGTTCGGTAGTACGGTAGGCGGAAGCGCAGGGCTACCGTACTACCGTACTAAGTACTACCGTACTATTTCTTTTTACCACCGTGGCCGCGGAAAGAACGGGTAGGCGCAAACTCACCGAGCTTGTGACCGACCATGTTTTCCGTGACGTAGACGGGAACGTGTGTTTTACCGTTATGGACCGCGATGGTTAGTCCGACCATGTCGGGAACGATCATCGAGGCGCGAGACCAAGTCTTGATCATGCCCTTACGGCCGCCTTCCTGCGACTTTACGATCTTGTCGTAAAGCTTGTGGAATACGTAGGGTCCTTTTTTAAGCGAACGTGCCATAACTTATTTCTTGTTCTTGGTCTTGCGACGGCTGATGATCATTTTGTTGCTTGCCTTATTGACGTTACGCGTCTTCTGGCCTTTAGCCATAATACCCGTACGTGAGCGGGGGTGACCGCCCGATGCACGACCTTCGCCACCACCCATGGGGTGATCGACCGGGTTCATGGCTACACCGCGAACGCGGGGACGACGACCGAGCCAGCGGTTACGACCGGCCTTACCGGCTACGGTCAGGGCGTGGTCGGGGTTGGAGGTGGCTCCGATGACCGCTTTGCAGGTCTTAAGGATCCGGCGAACTTCGCCACTGGGCAGCTTCACAGAAACGAAGCGGCCTTCCTTACCCATCAAGGTACCGTTGGTTCCGGCGGAACGCGCCAGAGCAGCACCCTTACCGGGCTGAAGCTCGATGTTGTGGATCTGCGAACCCAGGGGCACGTCACCCAGCAGCATGCAATTACCGGTATCCGGCGTAGCATCGGGACCGCTGACGATGGTATCGCCGACGGTTAGTCCCTGCGGGGCAATGATGTAGCGCTTCTCTCCGTCGGTGTATTCTACCAGCGCGATGAAGGCGGTACGGTTGGGATCGTACTCGATGGTCTTTACCTCGGCGCGGATACCGTCTTTTTCACGACGGAAGTCAACGATACGGTAGCGACGCTTGTGTCCGCCACCACGCTGACGCACGGTCATCTTACCGGTACGGTTACGACCGCCGGTACGCTTGACGGGGGCCAGCAGGCTCTTTTCCGGCTTGTCTCCCGTCAGTTCGGTAAACTTGTTACCTACGTGAAAGCGGGATCCGGCGGATACGGGCTTAAACTTTTTAATTGGCATTATTGCACTTGTTGCCCGGCAGATCTCGGAGCATAAAGACGGATACCCAGATCGACCCTGGTCCGCTGCTCCCCACCTGCCGGTGTTGAATTAATACTCGTTATACAAGTCGATGGTATCTCCCTCGATCAGGGTCACAATGGCTTTTTTGAAGCCGGAAACCCGACCGCGGATGATGCCGGACTTGGTCGATCTGTTCTTGCTCTTGGACGGCATGTTGATCGTGTTGACGCTGTCTACGGTCACTCCGTAGCGGCTCTCGATGGCATTCCGTACCTGGATCTTGTTGGCGGAACTGTTCACCACGAAGGTGTACTGTCCCTGATTTTCGCTGAGTAGCTCGGCTTTCTCCGAAACTACCGACTTGATGAGGATATTCTTAGCCATTGGTCGTGGAGGTTTCGAAGGTCGCGAACTGCTCCTTCAGTTTATCAATTGCACCCTCGGCAATGAGGATGGTACCGGCGCGCATCAGTTCGTAGGTATTGACCGAGTCAGCACTGACGACGCTGCTGTTAGGTAGGTTGCGACCGCTGCGGTAAACGTTCTGGTCGTGCTCCGCGGTGATCAGGAGTACCTTTCCTTGGTTAGCTTCCATCGAAGAGAGGAAGTTTACGAAGTCCTTGGTTTTCGGCGCGTCGAACTGCAGGTTTTCTACCAGCTTGATGCTACCGCTGGCTGCCTTGACAGACAGTGCGGAAGCGCGGGCGGTCATTTTAACCCGCTTGTTCAGCTTGATGCCGTAGGTGCGGGGGCGGGGTCCGAAGACGCGACCACCACTCCGGAAGAGCGGGTTCTTGATGTCGCCCTTACGGGATCCACCGGTACCTTTCTGACGGTGAAGTTTCTTAGTGGAACCGGCGATCTCACCACGTTCCTTGGCCTTGTGCGTACCCTGGCGCTGAGCGGCGAGGTAGGCCTTTACGGCGAGGTAAACGGCGTGCTCGTTGGGTTCGATTCCGAAGATGTGCTCGGGGAGATCTATCTCGCGGCCCGTGCCGGCACCCGCAGCGCTATGAACTTGTAGTTTCATTTCTATTTCGTTTTAGAGGCGGGGTGCCTTATTTGTGAAGAATTACGGTTCCACCCTTCGGTCCGGGGACAGCGCCCTTCACCAGGATCAGATTACGCTCGGGAAATACCTTCAGAACCTTGAGATTCTTGATGGTCACCCGGCCTCCGCCGTCACGACCGGCCATCCGCATGCCCTTGAATACCCGCGCGGGGTAACTAGCGGCACCGATCGAACCCGGAGCGCGCTGCCGGTTGTGCTGACCGTGAGTAGCGTCGTTGACACCTTTGAAGTTGTGCCGCTTAACGACACCCTGGAAGCCTTTACCCTTACTGGTCCCTACGGCGGCCACCGTATCGCCTTCAACGAATACTTCGTCGACGGTGATGGTATCGCCCAGCGCCTTCTCGAGTTTCATATCGCGAAACTCGATAACGTCGCTTTTGGGTCCCGTGCTAGCGGCTTTGAAGTGACCGGCCAGTTGCTTGGTGGTCGCCTTCTCTTTTTTATCTCCGTAAGCCAGCTGCAGGGCGTTGTACTGATCCGTATCGTCAGTCTTGACCTGCGTGACCACGCATGGGCCGGCCTCGATGACCGTACAGGCCACGTTGCGGCCTGCATCGTCGAAGATGGATGTCATCCCGACTTTCTTACCAATTATACCGTTCATTGGTCTTAATTTATCCGCCTTCTCCGCGGAGAGCGGGCGGTAAGCTCCCGACCGAAATGGTGAGAGCAGTTAGTTAAAAGGTTACGTCAACCGCCCGTAGGCGGCAAGCAATGATTGCCTAGGTCAGCTTTACCTGAATGTCTACCCCGCTGGGCAACTCGAGTTTAGCGAGTGCGTCCACCGTTTTCTGGTTGGGGGTATAGATCTCGATCAGGCGCTTGTGGGTGCGCAACTGAAACTGCTCCCGGGATTTCTTATTTACGTGCGGCGAGCGCAGAACGGTGTAAATATCTTTCTCGGTGGGCAGCGGAATCGGACCAGTTACAATGGCCCCACTGTTCTTTACAGTCTTTACAATCTTCTCGGTGGACTTGTCTACCAGGTTATGATCGTAGGACCGCAGCTTAATGCGAATTTTCTGATTCATGCCAGTTTATATATTTCAAGATATGGGGGATAGCTCCCCGCAAAAACCGGGGAGCATTCTCCCCGGGGATTGACAAATTTAGGCCTCTCCGCGGGCTTTCTCGATGATCTCCTTCGCTACACCCTGCGGAGCTTCGGCGTAGTGATGGAAGGTCATGCTGGAGTTAGCGCGACCGGAGGTGA
This sequence comes from Lewinella sp. IMCC34191, assembly GCF_003390935.1. GTDB lineage: Bacteria > Bacteroidota > Bacteroidia > Chitinophagales > Saprospiraceae > Neolewinella. The sequence goes on from NZ_QNQZ01000004.1 coordinate 256,613, forward strand.
TGGTCCGTAGGTCGGTTACGTAGCCAAACATCTCGCTCAGCGGTACGTCGGCGGTGATCTTCACGGCTCCTCCCGTTACCGGGTTCTGTCCTTTCGGAAGACCTCGGCGGCGGTTGAGGTCACCGATCACGTTACCGGTATATTCCTCCGGCGTGATGATGACCACTTCCATGATCGGTTCGAGCAGCTTGGGCTGGGCCTGCTTGGCGGCTTCCCGGAAGCCCTCCTTGGCACAGAGTTCGAAAGCGATAGGCTTCGAGTCGACCGTGTGCATAGCACCGTCGAACACGCGCACCTTCATGCTGTCGATATTGTACCCGGCGAGAATGCCGTTCTTCATCATGGACTTAAATCCGTCCCGAATGGGCTTTTGGTAGTTCTTATCGATCGAACCACCAACAATGTCCCAAACGAACTGAAGGGTTTCCTTACCGCTCTTGAAGTCCTCGCTTTCCAGGAACTCCTCGTCGGCCGGGCCGAGGTCGAAGCTCATATCGGCAAACAGACCCGAACCACCCGACTGCTTCTTGAGGCGCTCGCGGTGGGTCACCGTGTTGAAGAGTGCTTCCTTGTAGTTCACCTGGGGAGCACCTACGTTGGCCTCTACCTTAAACTCACGCTTCAGGCGGTCCACGATGATCTCGAGGTGCAGCTCACCCATACCGCTGATGACGGTTTGGTTGGTATCCTCGTCGTACTTGACCTGGAAGGTAGGATCCTCCTCGGCCAGTTTAGCAAGGGCCATACCGAGCTTATCGATATCCTTCTGCGTCTTGGGCTCCACGGCTACTCCGATCACGGGATCGGGGAAGACCATGGATTCCAGAACGATAGGGTGGTCGGCGTCACACAGCGTGTCACCGGTACGGATGTCCTTGAACCCTACGGCAGCGGCGATATCACCGGCTTCTACCTTAGAGATGCTCTCCTGCTTATTGGCGTGCATCTGATAAAGGCGGGAAATACGCTCCTTACTGTCACTACGGGTATTTTTCACGTAGGAACCAGCCTCCAGGCGTCCTGAGTACACCCGCATGAAAGCCAGACGACCCACAAACGGATCGGTAGCGATTTTGAAGGCGAGTGCGGCAAAGGGCTCGTCCACGGAGGCCTTCCGGATGAGGATCTTTTCCTCGTCATCGGGATCGGTACCTTTGATCGGAGGTACGTCGAGTGGGCTGGGCAGGTAGGCACAAACCGCGTCAAGCACGGCCTGAACTCCCTTGTTCTTAAAGGCGGAGCCACACATCATGGGTACGAAGGCAGCGTCGGTGACGGCGTCACGCACGGCCTTGCGTACTTCTTCCACGCTGATGCTCTCGGGATCCTCGAAGTATTTCTCCAGCAGGCTCTCGTCGTATTCGGCCACCGCTTCAAGCAGCTTCTCGCGCCACTCGGAAACGGTGTCCTCCAGGTCGCTGGGCATATCGATGACCTCGAAGGTCATACCCATATCATCCTCGTTCCAGACGATAGCCTGCATGGTCACCAGATCCACGACGCCTCTAAAGCGCTCTTCAGAACCGATGGGTACCTGCAGGGGAATGGCCTTGGAACCAAGCTTCTCCTCGACGTCCTTAACGACGGCAAAGAAGTCGGCACCCGAACGGTCCATCTTATTGACGAATCCGATACGCGGAACCTTATAGTTATTAGCCAGGCGCCAGTTGGTTTCCGACTGAGGCTCTACACCGGAAACGGCGCAGAACAGGAATACCAGACCATCCAGTACGCGGAGCGACCGGTTAACCTCTACGGTAAAGTCGACGTGACCGGGAGTATCTATAATGTTGAAAACGTAGCTCTCGTCCTTCCACTTCCAGTTGGTGTGAGTAGCGGCCGAAGTGATCGTGATACCACGCTCCTGCTCCTGCTCCATCCAGTCCATGGTAGCCGCACCATCGTGCACCTCACCGATCTTGTGCGAGATACCGGTGTAGTATAGAATACGTTCGGTAGTAGTCGTCTTGCCCGCGTCAATGTGGGCAGCTATACCGATGTTTCGGGTGTAATGGAGATCCGTAGCCATGGCGTGGATGATATTTTAATTTTAAATAGGGAAAGGGGTGCCTAATTTACCGACCGTAGTGGGCAAAGGCACGGTTGGATTCGGCCATCTTGTGGGTTTCTTCCTTCCGCTTAACGGCCAGTCCTTCGTTGCGGCTGGCAGCAAGCAGCTCGGCGGCCATCTTTTCGGCAAAACCCTTACCGCTGCGCTGACGGGCAAAGCGAACGAGCCACTTCATTCCGATCGACATCTTACGCTTACCGCGGATCTCGGTCGGGATCTGGAAGGTAGCACCACCGATACGACGGCTGCGGACCTCTACCTGAGGCATGGCATTGTTGATTGCCCGCTTCCATACTTCGTACTCGTCGATCTCCTCGTTGGCCACGCGCTCCTTGATGATATCCATGGCGTCGTAGAAAACGGCGAAGGCCGTGCTCTTCTTACCGGAGTACATCAGGTTGTTGACAAACTGGGTGACGAGGGTATCGCCGTAACGGGGGTCCGGAGTTACGATCCGGAGTTTTGGTTTTCTTTTACGCATAACTGCTTTACTTCAGATGGCCGTTTCCGACCGGTGGGTGCCTATTCTGAGACAGCCCGTCTTACTGATTGATTATTTCTTAGGACGCTTGGCACCGTACTTCGAGCGGGCCTGCTTCCGATTGGCGACGCCAGCCGTGTCCAGGGCACCCCGGACGATGGTGTAGCGTACACCGGGAAGGTCCTTTACACGACCGCCGCGGATCAGCACGATGCTGTGTTCCTGGAGGTTGTGTCCTTCACCGGGGATATAGGCAATCACCTCGATACCGTTGGTCAGACGCACTTTGGCTACCTTCCGAAGCGCGGAGTTCGGCTTCTTGGGGGTCGTGGTATATACGCGGGTACAGACGCCACGCTTCTGCGGACAGGCATCCAGGGCGCGCGATTTGCTCGACTCCTTGATTTGCTTGCGGCCCTTCCGCACTAACTGATTAATTGTAGGCATACGTTTTCTTTGCTTTAAGAACGCTTTTTATAATACCAGAGGCCTACCTCCTGAAAAAGCGAGCACAAAGGTAAGCTTTTCTTTTCGGAAAACCTAACCGTCAGGCAATTGGAATCATTTTTTTGCGTGGGACCGCAGGTAGAAGGTTTTCCGGGTCGCCTGGAGCCAGGTAACTCGCTCCGATTCCTACCCAATTCACCGGCATGTTTTTACCTGCGCACCGCCGCAACGGTACACTATTCAAGCAGTGTACGGATAAGCGGCACCCGCTAAAAGGCATCCCCGAAAAGGCTGTTTACGAAGGCCCGCTTGTTGAAGACTTGCAGGTGCTCCATCCCCTCCCCTACTCCGATGTACCGGATGGGTACCTGGAACTGGTCGGTGATACCGATGGCGACGCCGCCCTTGGCCGTACCGTCGAGTTTGGTGAGCGCCAGGGAATCGACCTCCGTTGCTGCGGTAAAGGCTTTGGCCTGTTCGATGGCGTTCTGGCCGGTGGTGGCATCCAGTACGAGCAATACCTGGTGGGGAGCACCGGGCATGGCTTTCGTGACGGAGCGCTTGATCTTGGAGAGCTCCTTCATCAGGTTGAACTTGGTGTGCAGGCGGCCGGCGGTGTCGATGATGGCCACGCTGCAGTCGTTCTTTTTGGCGAACTGCACGGTTTCGTAGGCAACGGCGGCCGGGTCCGTATTCATTCCCTTGCTGTAGAACTCGCAACCGACGCGATCGGCCCAGATCCCGAGCTGATCCACGGCCGCGGCGCGGAAGGTGTCGGCGGCACCCAGTACGACCTTATGTCCCTGCTGCTTAAACTGGTTGGCCAGCTTACCGATGGTAGTCGTCTTTCCTACGCCGTTGACACCAACGACCAGAATGACGGCTGGGCGCTCCGTAGTGGGCAGGACATAGTCGTCGAAGTCCTCGTTGTTCTGCTCGGCGAGCAGGTTGACGATCTCGTCGCGCAGGATATGATTCAGCTCACTGGTATTGAGGTAACGGTCCTCGGCGACGCGGGCCTCGATCCGCTGGATGATCTTGATGGTCGTATCCAGGCCGACATCGCTGGAAATCAGCACGTTCTCCAGTTCGTCCAGTACTTCCTCGTCGACGCGGTCCTTACCGGCGACCGCTCTACCGAGCTTATTAAAGAAACCTTCCTTGGTCTTTTCGAGACCCTTGTCGAGATCCTCTTTCTTGTCGGCGGTAAAAAACTTCTTGAAAAAACTCATGCGTGTCGCGATTTACGGGCGCAAAGGTAACGCATGAGATGGCGTTAGGATTCATCGCCGGGAAAGCGGCCGCGGCAGACGAAGCTTGGGCAGCAGCCGGCGACCCGCCATGGCGTGCAACTGATTTCCGACTTCCGCCTCAGGCAGATGCTCCAGCAGGAAGTTCGGCAACTGGAGAAGGGAGTCCAGCATGGCGTGGTGGGGGGCCACCGCCAGCTCGTTATAGGCGTGGCGACCGTTACAAACGGCTACGTTAAAATGAACGTGCGCCTGGCTGGCCAGGTGCAGCAGGCGGGGAGTATCCACCGCTGTAAAACTAAAACGGGGGTTTTGGAGACCGGCGTTTTCCTGGGCCATCCGCACCGGATTGTCCTTACACAACTGGTCGGTGATCACTTCCTGTACGATACCATCTTCCTCGACCGACCACTGCAGGCGATCCAGTAATAATATGGTATCCGCCCGGTTAAAGTCACTGAGGAGGCAGATTCGGACACCCCGGCGTCGTAGCCAGGCGAAAATGGCTTCCACCCCCGGCATTTTTTCCAGGGAGGCGGTTGGCAGATAGCCATCCATATCCTCCTGCACCCCGACGCACATGTCGTTGAGATGGAAAATAGCCAGCTGGAGGTGGCGGTCGCTCATCAGGTTAGGTGGATAGGTCACTTCGGTATACGTATCAACTCAGCAAGTCGCTGCGGTAATTAAATGGATGGCAGGACTTTATAACGATAAAATTAAGTCGGCGGCCCATATTCCACACGCTGTGGAAAACGATTTAATGTAAGCTTAATATTCGGGTCGTACCTTTTGCCCCTTCCCTTACAAACCCTTAACCTACGGGGGGCGTTCTTCCTATTATGAAACAGCAGGGGCTGAGTTCCGGAATCCTACACCATACCATTTACCACCAGGGCGACCATTGCGACTGGATGGTCTTCATACACGGTGCCGGAGGCAGCTCCATCACCTGGAAGCACCAGGTGAAGGCCTTTAAGCCTTTTTTCAACCTGCTGCTGATCGATATGCGCGATCATGGCTACAGCAAGGACCTGGAACCGGAATACAGCACCTACGATTTCGATATCGTAACGGATGACGTCCTGCGCACCATCGACCACGTCGGACTCACCCGGGCTCATTTTCTCTCCCTTTCCCTGGGCAGCATCGTGCTCCAGCGCCTGTACGACCGCCGCCCCGAACTCATCGAGTCGATGATCATGGCCGGGGGTGTATTCAAGGCCGATTGGAAGATCCGGCTGTTTGCCCACAGCGGGAAGTTCCTGAGCTACTTCGTTCCTTTCCGGTGGATCTACGATACGTTCATCATGATCGTCCTGCCGCGCGAAAACCATGCGCCCAGTCGCCGCCTCTACCGGCTGCAGTCCAAAAAGCTGACCCCAACCGAATTCCTCAAATGGCTGGGGCTTTACCGCGACTTCTTCAGCATCGTCAAGCGGTTCTACCGGCGCAAGCTGAAGACATCCAGCCTGATCGTGATGGGAGGACAGGACCACGTGTTCCTGGAAGCCGCCCAACGCTTCGCACGCAAACAAGCCCACCATGCGGAACTGGTCGTGCTGGAAGGTTGTGGCCACCTATGTAATCTGGAAGAGGTACAGCGTTTTAATGATGCCGTGCTGCGCTTTCTGGACAAGCCAGTGAAACCGGCGGCCTAAAGGCTCCTAGTTTGGGGAGCTGAATCGTCTAAATCGACGCAAGACCAATCCATGCCAGCTCACCTCGAATGGGATTTCTGCCCCTCGGGATTACCCGCCTACTCATTTAATTTGACGGTAAGGAAACGCTGAGCAAACTGTCAGGATATCTTCGGGCAAGTAATACGGCGTGTCGAAAGCCAGGATGGCCTCGAAGGCTTCGAAGGTCTAGTGGAGGTTACGAGCGCCCTGTACCAGCAGGTTCACCTCGTTGTTCAGCACTTCCACGAATCCGCGGTCGATGCTGAAGCTGAGGCTGCGATTGCTGGTTGCGTCCTTTTTCATACCACTGGCGTCCTCATCGTAATAACGATACTCGCCGGCGGCGGTTACCAGCGTCACCCGTCCGGTCGACAGGCTCGATACCAACGGGGCGTGATTATCCAGGATCTGAAAGCTACCGTCCGTCCCGGGCAGGGCAACCTTGCTCACGTTGCCGGTAAAGATGGTACGATCGGGAGTTAGAACGGAGATTTTCATAGTACGGTAGGCTGTGTATAGTACGGTAGGCTTGGGTACGGTAGTACAGTAGGCAGTATACAGTACGGTAGGCTTGGGTACGGTAGTACGGTAGGCTTATACCGGGGGCCGTTTACGGTACGGTGACCTACTGTACTACCGTACTAACTACGCTGCGTTAGCAGCCAGTTGCTTCTTACCCTTTTCGATGGCGTCCTCGATGGTGCCGACCAGGTTGAAGGCATCTTCGGGGTACTTATCTACTTCGCCGTCGATGATCATGTTGAAGCCCTTGATGGTATCCTTGATGTCGACGAATACGCCTTTGAGGCCGGTGAACTGCTCGGCAACGTGGAAGGGTTGGCTCAGGAAGCGCTGTACCCGGCGGGCGCGGCTTACGACAAGCTTGTCTTCTTCGCTGAGTTCGTCCAGACCGAGGATCGCGATGATGTCCAAAAGCTCGTTGTAGCGGGCCAGGATGTTGATCACGCGCTGGGCGGTATTGTAGTGCTCGTCGCCGATGATAGCCGGGTCGAGGATACGGCTGGTGCTATCCAGCGGGTCGACCGCAGGGTAGATACCCTGCGAGGCAATCTTACGGTTGAGTACCGTGGTCGCGTCAAGGTGAGCGAAGGTCGTAGCGGGAGCGGGGTCGGTCAAGTCATCCGCAGGTACGTATACGGCCTGTACGGAGGTGATCGATCCGCGCTTGGTGGAGGTAATACGCTCCTGCATCAGCCCCATCTCCGTGGCCAGGGTCGGCTGGTAACCTACGGCTGAAGGCATCCGGCCAAGCAGCGCGGATACTTCGGAACCGGCCTGGGTAAAGCGGAAGATGTTGTCAACGAAGAAGAGGATATCGCGGCCGCCGGTAGGATCACTGAGGTCACCGTCGCGGTAGTACTCGGCGATGGTCAGTCCGGAGAGGGCCACACGGGCACGGGCTCCGGGAGGCTCGTTCATCTGACCGAAAACGAAGGTGGCTTTGGATTGCTCCAGTTCCTTCATATCGACCTTGCTGAGGTCCCAGCCTCCTTTCTCCATGTCGTGCTTGAAGTCGTCGCCGTACCGGATGATACCGGCTTCGATCATTTCACGCAGGAGGTCATTTCCTTCGCGGGTACGCTCCCCTACCCCGGCAAATACCGAGATCCCGTCGTATCCTTTGGCGATGTTGTTGATCAGCTCCTGGATAAGTACCGTCTTACCTACACCGGCACCTCCGAAGAGACCGATCTTTCCGCCCTTGGTATAGGGCTCGATGAGGTCGATTACCTTGATACCGGTGAAGAGGGGCTCGCGGTCAGTGGCGAGATTCTCGAACATCGGTGCCTCGGCGTGGATGGGCCGGGCGTCGGCTCCCTTGGGTACGGCAGCCATACCGTCGATCGGTTCTCCGACGACGTTGAACAGGCGTCCCTTGATGGCGGGGCCAACGGGCATGGCGATCGGCAGGCCGGTATCCACTACGTCGACACCGCGGGTGAGTCCGTCGGTGGCGTCCATGGCGATCGTCCGGACGCCGTCTTCACCGAGGTGTTGCTGCACCTCGAGTACGAGGGTCTCCCCGTTGGAGCGCTTGATTTCAAGGGCGTTGAGAATGGCGGGCAGCGAGGCACCTTCGGCGGCGAAGGAAACGTCGACTACGGGACCGATTACCTGCTTGACTTTACCGATGTTGGCCATTTGTCTGAGCTTCTTTGTAGTGGAAGGGGGTTACAATTGAGGCGCAAAAGTACGAAACACTTTTCAATTTGAGGCAGCCCGACGCTTTTACTTTACTCTAGGAAGGAGAAGACCGCACATACTGTACCTTGCTCACGGTACAGCGTCCGAGTTGTCGATCCTTCTTACCTTCCCAGTTCCATTCAGCAACCTTCCATGAATCACCGCAAGAGTATTCTTTACCGCGCCGGCCGCTACGTGACCCAGTTGCTGATCCACCAATTGCCGAAAGACCGCGTTTTTCATAACCTGCACCACACCATCAACGTGATGCAGGGGGCGCTAAAAATCGGTAAGGAAGAAGGCCTGGACGAGAACGAACTGGAGATCGTCATGCTGGCCGCCTGGTTTCACGATACGGGACATATCAAGACTTACACCGGTCACGAACGGGTCAGTATGGATATCGCCCGGGAATGGCTGGAAAAGGAAAATTACCCGGAGGAGGGTATCGAGGAAGTTCTCCGCTGTATAGAAGTGACGACCATGCCGCAGCGGCCGGAAGACACCATCGAGAACGTGATGTGCGATGCCGACCTATACCACCTATCCTTTAATACCTACGATCATTACCAGGAAATGCTCCGGGAGGAATTGCGCCGGGAGCTGGGCATAGAAGTGAGCGACGAAGACTGGTACCAGCAGAACACCGCCTTTCTCACTAACCATAAATACTGGACCAAATACGGTCAGCGCGTGCTCGAATGCCGAAAGAGTGTTTAGCTCCGGCCTTCGATCAATTATCTATCGTGCCCGTTCTGCCGGGTGATCACTTACCAAGGCCACCCCGCTTATGGCACATCCCCCCGCTCCTACTTCCGAGGCTTCCGCTAGCACATCCGACCACGCCGGACACGATCACGGTCACGCCGCCGGTCTGCTCGGGGAACGCACCGAGCTCTACTTCGCCATCGCCAGTGGCGTTTTCTGGCTTGCCGGATTGCTCCTGGGCATCTTTGCGGACCTACCGGAGTCTATTGGTATCGGCATCTTCGTAGCCGCCATTTTTTTCGGAGGATACTATGCGACCATCGAAGCTTACGAGGGGGTGTCGTCCGGTCGTTTCGAGATTGACTTTCTGATGATCGTCGCCGCGGCCGGTGCCGCCGCCCTCGGGAAATGGGAGGAAGCCGGCCTGCTGCTGTTTTTGTTCAGCCTCGGTCACGCCCTGGAACACTATGCCATGGCGCGCGCACGAAAATCTATTTCCGCCCTCGCCGAATTGGCTCCCGCTACGGCCCTGCTCAAGACCCCGGACGGTGGCACCAGCGAAGTCGACGTGGAAGAACTGGCGATCGGCGACGTCGTGGTTGTCAAGCCCAATTCTAAAATTCCGGCCGACGGCGTGGTGATCAGCGGGAATAGCGCCGTCGACCAGGCGGCGATCACCGGAGAAAGCGTACCGGTCGATAAGATCGCCGTAAAGAACCCCGATAGTACCTACGTCTTAGCGGATCTACCCGCCGAGCACCGCACCTTCGCCGGAACGATCAACGGTAGCTCGGTGCTGGAAGTCCGCGTATTAAAACCTGCCCGTGATAGCACTCTGGCCAAACTGGTCACCCTGGTGCAGGAAGCCGAAACGCAGAAATCACCGACCCAGCACCTCACCGATAAATTTGAGCGATACTACGTACCCTCCGTCTTAATCGTAGTAGGCCTACTGTTGCTGGCCTTCCTGGTTATCGACGAAACCTTCGGACAAAGTTTTTACCGTGCCATGGCCGTACTGGTGGCAGCCTCCCCCTGCGCGCTTGCTATATCAACGCCCAGTGCGGTACTTGCCGGAATAGCCCGGGCGGCGCAGAAGGGGGTGCTGGTAAAGGGGGGGCGCCCCTTGGAGGATCTAGGTAGTCTGACGGCAATCGCCTTCGATAAGACGGGGACGCTGACCGAAGGCAAACCTAAACTGACAACGGTGCTGCCCGCGGAGGGAGTGACCCGTCAGGAACTGCTGGCAACGGCCGTATCCGTAGAGGAACTGAGCGATCACCCGCTGGCCGCGGCCATTGTGGCGGGAGGCCGCGAGGAACTCGGCAAGGTGCCCGCCAGCCGGGCTTCCGGGCTGGAGGCCCTCACGGCCCGGGGTATCCGAGCGGAATACGAGGGCGCTACGGTACATATCGGCAACCGGCGGCTTCTGGAGGAAATCACCGGCGCGGATATACCCGCCGAAATCAACCGCCAGATGACCGAACTGGAAACGGGCGGGCACACGGCTATGATGGTCCACCGCGGTGACCGCTACCTCGGCATTATCTCCGTAATGGACGTGGCCCGTGAATCCGCTAAACCTACCCTCGCCGCTCTACGAAAATTGGGGATCAAGCGGATGGTCATGCTCACCGGTGACAACCAACGCGTAGCCAACGCCGTAGCCAAGGAGATCGGCATCACGGACCCGATGGGCAGTTTACTCCCTGAGGATAAAGTGGCGGCTATCCAGAGACTGAAGGACGAAGAGGGACGCGTAGCCATGATTGGCGACGGAGTTAATGACGCCCCGGCCATGGCCAGCAGCACGGTGAGTGTAGCGATGGGGGCCGCCGGTTCGGATGTAGCCCTGGAGACGGCGGATATTGCCTTGATGGCCGACCGGCTGGACAATCTCCCATTTGCCATCGGCCTAAGCCGCGCGGCACGCCGGATTATTCAACAGAACTTGTGGATCAGCTTAGGGGTCGTAGCCATCTTAGTCCCCCTAACAATGCTGGGCATTGCATCCCTCGGGCCGGCCGTGATCGCGCACGAAGGTTCCACCATGGTCGTAGTGGTGAATGCCCTACGACTCCTGGGATACCGCGCCAAGCCTGCGCTTTCGTAAAGCAGGGAATTCAATTTGTCGATGTGAATAGGTCAATGGAGACAAATAGCTAATTCCATACCGGATGTGAGGTTTGGCCATATTGTAGTGTATGGCACTGCACACCCAGTATGGAACTTAAAAACAGTGTCTCATCATAAAAAGCTATTCTTAATTCCCGTAGGGCTTGTTTGGATTTTGGCCTTCCGGCCGACCACGCAGTAGCAGCAAAGCTAAAATCAGTCATTTAGCGCCTGATTAAGGCACCAATAGTGGATCGTAGGAAAGTTAGGAAGTCACTTTTGGTAACTTGGAAGCGGGGAGGGGGGGCCTGCTTTCCGTATAACCAGTTGGAAAAGGGCAAGTCGTAGGCCGGTTGTTGAAGTCCAAACAAGCTCTTAATTGTTGATTGGAATTATACCAATGCCGGTCACCATTGGCTTCACTGAGATGTCGATAGGCTCGTCAATCGTCACTCCGTTTTTGAGGTCGATTATGAGGGTATACCGTATTCTCGCCTTCTTTAAATAGCTCACGACGTCAGTCTCCTCATCGTTCGGTAGGATAGCATAGGTCGGATTTACTTCCACCAGGTCGCCCTTTACCAAATCAACTAAGGGCAGTCCTTGAGCATTAAACCGTAAACGGATCCTGCGGATCTGATCCACAGTCACGGAAGGATTTGGCGTCAGGATTTTAAAATCCACGCTCGTTACGAACGCCTCGTCCAACGCATCTACCGGAAGACCCTTATCGATTAAGTCCTGGGAAATATTTGCGTCGACAGTCTCTTGGAAGGTAAAGGAGGTCTGAGGCTCTTCGGAAGCAGGTATAGTGTATAATATCTGCTGATTATCAATATCGATTTCGATCTTGGTCTTTTCGGCCAAATCGTCCAATTCCTCCAATAGAGTACAGGCTTGAAAAAAGATTGATGAGAGTAGCAGCGAACCGACGGAAAATAAGCGTGTTTTCATAGTGCGTGAAACTAAGGGGTGATTTTTGGGATGCGACGCTGTTCACACAGGTCGAGAATACCCGTGTCGTTGCAACACAAACTTAATTCACGCTTTCATCCCGGTTCTATATCCCCGGTATATTCTGCAATAAATCATCAATACTGGTGATTATTGCACACACGATTCCCCGACCAATGCTCGTATTTTCATATCGCGCTGTCTGCCAGGCAGATAGCCAGACGGTAGCTTTTTTTGAGAGCCACTTTGTCCTGTAAATTCACCGCATCTAGGGATATGCCGTATCCTTTTATTGGCGTATTAAGGCCTGCTACAAATGGTTATTGTTTCCACACCTGGGTAGGTCCCTGGAATTCCCCCTCATCCACTTATCATTTGCTTGCATTCGGTAAAGGGCAAGTGCTCGCAGCTTCGGTTACGCACAAAATGCGATAGAAGATGATCCGCCAAACGGATGTCCACCGGTTAGTTGAAAAGGCTGGTACCAACGGTAAATACTGGTTCAATCTCGAGATTGACCGATTTCGACGGCTGGTCGGTCACGGTCAGTGTAAGTCGGTATTCGATGGTGGGACTTTCCAGATAATCAAGCAGTTCGACGTCCTCCAGCGTCAACAGGGCGGAGCTGCCCTCCCACCCCGCAAAGCTGCCGTTCGCTACCGTAACGGGTGCGCTGTCTCCGGCCACGAGGTCCAATCGGAGTTCCTCAATTGAACCGATGTCGAAATCCGTGTCGGCATCTGCAATTCGCAGGGACACCTGTTCGAATTTGATGGAGGTCAGCATACTCACCGGCAGTCCCCGATCTTTCAGTTTGCCTTCGATGTCCGGGCTATCTACGGACTGGACGATCAACAAGGTGTTGGACTCGTACTGCTCGTGGAGGACTAGGTCTACGGGTGCCCCGCTGACCGAGAAAGATTGCTCGTCCAGTACGCTGCAGGAGGACAGGAAAAGAGCGAAAATGAGGAAAGAGAGCAATTGGGGGAATAAAGACATCGAGAAGAATTGTTCTCTCCAAAACGAGGAGGCGGGAAAGCCCGGTCGCAAGCTGCTTGTTTTAACAGAAAACTTTCAGACAGGAACAGTCTTTCATAGACCTATATAGCAATATTGCTATATTGCGTCAAAATCAGTTTGCCCATGCGTTTATCAAGCCTTAAAACTTACCTCTCCGGCATCGATCGATTCACGATCTCTCTCCCCGACGGAAGTCACGTGCCGGGCCATTTTCACGTTACTGAAGTCGGCGAGGTCACCAAGCACTTCATTGACTGCGGCGGTACGGTCCGCCGGGAGCGGGTAGCTAGTCTGCAGCTCTGGAGCGCCAATGACTACGACCACCGCCTCGCCCCCGACAAACTGATCAAGATCGTCGAGATCGCCAAGCGGGATCTCGGTCTGGGCGACTTGGACATTGAAGTCGAGTATCAGGGCGAACAGACTATCCAGAAATTCGGCCTGGAAGCCACTGACGACGGACTCGTACTCACCACCAAACTCACCGACTGCCTGGCCAAAGACAACTGTGGCGTACCGGATAAGCCGAAAGTCTCCCTTAGCGCTTTCACGGCCAAGTCCGCCAGTTCCTGCGCCCCGGGAAGCGGTTGCTGCTAGACTATGGGTGTCACCAAAACCGAAGCCTACACGGCCGAGCAGCTGCAGCTGGCTACCCTCTCCAAGGCGCTTGGCCATCCCGCCCGCATCGCCATACTCCAGCATTTGCTTCAACTGGATTGCTGTATCTGCCAGGATTTGACCGAGGTCATTGATCTTAGTCAGCCCACCCTCTCCCGCCACCTGAAGGTGCTGCGGGAGGCCGGCCTGATCTCGGGGAGTGCCGATGGGAATAGCATGAGTTACTGCATTTCGCCCGCTCGCTGGCGGGAGGTGCAGAATTTGATTCATAGCTTTTTTGCGCGGTTTGAGGGGGATTGCTGTTGAGATTGGCGGGTGGTTCGCTAGGTCCTTCACTCGCGAGGCCCTCCACTCGCTCGCGCTCGTTACAGACCTCGCTGGGGGTAGACGTCCCTTCCAGGGCCGGTCGGGAGGGGGGCATTGGCAGGCAACCCGAGGGGTAATTGTGCCCGCCTATCACGGCCGTAGGACCTGCAAGTGTCCGTAGGACCTTGGAGTGTCCGGAGAAATGGGGAAAATTTATACCCGGCTGTGGTTCGCGAGGCCCTCCACTCGCTCGCGCTCGTTGCAGACCTCGCTGGGGGTAGACGTCCCTTCCAGGGCCGGTCGGGGGGGAACATTGGCAGGCAACCCGAGGGGTAATTGTGCCCGCCTGGCACGGCCGTAGGACCTGCAAGTGTCCGCAGGACCTTGGAGTGTCCGGAGAAAGAGGGAAGATTTATACCCGGCCATGGTTCGCGAGGCCCTCCACTCGCTCGCGCTCGTTGCAGACCTCGCTGGGGGTAGACGTCCCTTCCAGGGCCGGTCGGGGGGGGGGGACATTGGCAGGCAACCCGAGGGGTAATTGTGCCCGCCTGTCACGGCCATAGGACCTGCAAGTGTCCGCAGGACCTTGGAGTGTCCGGAGAAATGGGGAAGATTTATACCCGGCTGTGGTTCGCGAGGCCCTCCACTCGCTGGCGCTCGTTGCAGACCTCGCTGGGGGTAGACGTCCCTTCCAGGGCCGATCGGGGGGGGGGCATTAGCAGGCAACCCGACGCTTAATTATGCCTGCCGATCACGGCTACAGGACCTGCAAGTGTCCGTAGGACCTTGGAGTGTCCGGAGAAAGAGAGAGCTTCAATTCTCCCCCACCCCTAAACCCAACCCACAAGTAAATCGTATTTAATACGTTAGCTTCTTACCGTGATCCGCATCCTTCCCCTCTTCCTGGCCCTTACCATGCTCGTCGGCTCCGTCGGCGTGACGGTGAACCGCCATTTCTGCATGGGGGAGCTGAAGACACTTACGCTCTTCGGCAAGTCCGAAGCCTGTGAGATGGAGGCGGTGCTAAGCAAGCCGGCCTGCCCGATGCACGCCAAGTCGCAATCCATCTTCGCCGGAGAGGGCCAGGGAGAGGTCAAAAAAGGCTGCTGCGACGATGAATCCGAGTTCGTCAGCTGGGACGACGATCGCCAACTCAGCGAAATCGCTCCCCTGCCCCCGCTGGCCTGGATGATGCCCGTGCCACCTGCTTCCCTGTTTCCCGAACGGGCACTTTACCTGCGCTCCGCCGCCCTACCCCTCTACCAAAATTACCGACCGCCCCCGCTCGTGATCGACGTGCCGAGCCGCTGGCAGGTCTTCCGTTTGTAGTCCAGGTCCTTCCCCCCGAATGCCTTTCACCGTCCGCGTGAAGGGCTTATCTCGTTGTGCTAAGGCCTAATTATGTTAGCTGCAATCATTCGTTTTTTCCTGGAAAATAAGCTGGTCGTCTGGCTGCTCCTCCTCGGCTTCGTGGGCTGGGGACTGGCCACCGCGCCCTTCAACTGGGAGGCCGTCGGCTTCCTGCCGCGCGATCCCGTGGCTGTCGATGCCATCCCCGACATCGGCGAGAACCAGCAGATCGTGTTCACCCCCTGGCCCGGCCAGTCGCCGCAGGACGTGGAGAACCAGATCACCTACCCCCTCACCTCCGCCCTGCTCGGCATCCCGGGCGTGCGCAGCGTGCGCTCCACCTCCATGTTCGGCTACTCGAGCATCTACCTGATCTTCGAGGAGGACATCGAATTTTACTGGTCGCGCAGCCGCATCCTCGAAAAGCTGAACAGCCTGCCGGAGGGAGTCTTGCCCGACAATGCCGTTCCCGCCCTCGGCCCGGATGCGACCTCCCTGGGGCAGATTTTCTGGTATACCCTGGAGGGACGCAGCCCCGAAGGCGAGCCGGTCGGCGGCTGGGACCCCGACGAGCTCCGGAGCCTCCAGGACTTTTACGTCCGCTACGGGCTGAGCGCGGCCGGCGGCGTGAGCGAGGTAGCCAGCGTGGGCGGCTTCGTCAAGGAATACCAGGTGGACGTCGACCCGGAACGCATGCGGGTGTACGGCATCACCCTCGATCAGGTCATGCGGGCGGTGCGGGGCAGCAACCAGGACATCGGTGCCGCCACCCTGGAAATCAACCTGGCGGAGTACTTCGTCCGTGGACTGGGCTACGTCGAAGACCTGCAGGACCTGTCCTCCACGGTCGTATCGGAGGCCAACAACGTACCGGTCCGCCTTTCCGACATCGCCACCGTCAACATCGGGCCCGCCGAACGCCGCGGCCTGCTCGACAAATCGGGGGCCGAGGCCGTCGGCGGCGTGGTCGTGGCCCGCTACGGCGCCAATCCGCTGGAGGTCATCAACAACGTCAAGGCCGCTATCGCCGAACTGCAGCCGGGACTACCGGAGCGCACCATTCCCCTCTCCTCTGGAGAGGGGTTAGGGGAGAGGGATAGTATCGTCAGCAAGGTCACCATCGTCCCCTTCTATGACCGCAGCAACCTCATTTACGAAACCCTCGGCACGCTCGAGGAGGCCCTGACGCTGGAGATCGTCATCACGGCGTTGGTGGTGATCCTGCTCCTCTTCAACCTCCGCTCTTCCCTGCTCGTGGCGGGCACCCTACCGGTGGGCGTGCTGATGTGCTTCATCGCCATGCGCTACTTCGGGGTGGACGCTAACATCGTGGCGCTTTCCGGCATCGCGATCGCCATCGGCACCATGGTCGACATGGGCATCGTCCTCGCCGAGAGCATGGTCTACCGCCTCGAGAACGCCCCGCCCGGGGAAAGCAAGCTGGAAAGCATCTACGAGGCGACGGTGGAGGTGGCCTCCGCGGTGCTGACGGCCGTAGCCACCACGGTCATCAGCTTCCTGCCGGTCTTCACCATGGAGGCTGCGGAGGGCAAGCTGTTCCGCCCCCTCGCCTTCACGAAGACCTTCGCGCTCGTTGCCGCCATCTTCGTCAGCATCGCCTTCATTCCCGCGCTGGCGCATCAGTTGTATGGGATAAGGGGGCGGCGGAGCGCAGGTAAAGCGCCCTCCAATAAACAGTCGGCCCTGCGGTGGACGAGAACCCTGGTCAACTTGGTCCTCGCGATCCTCCTGGCCTGGTTGCTGGCCGGCATCTGGATGCCGCTCGGCGTCGACGACAGCCGCTTGTTAAACTTCCTTTTCATCGTAGTGGTCGCGGGTAGCTTCCTGCTCTTCTTCTGGGCGGTGATTCGATTCTACGAACAGATCCTGCGATTTCTGCTCCGCGCCAAGTTGCTTTTCCTGCTGCTGATCGGCCTGCTCGTGGCCGCCGGCTTCATGGTGTACCGCAGCATCGGGGAGGAATTTATGCCGGCCCTGGGCGAGGGCACCTTTCTGCTCATGCCCACCGCCATGCCGCACGCCGGGGTCGCCGAAAACCTGCGGAACCTGCGGACGCTGGACATGGCCGTGACCACCATCCCGGAGGTGGACATTGTCGTCGGTAAGGCCGGCCGGGTAAACAGCGCGCTGGATCCCGCGCCGCTGTCGATGTACGAGAACATCGTCCAGTACAAGAGCGAGTACGCCACGGACGAGAACGGGCGCCGCATCCGCTTCAAGGTGGACGACGAGGGACGCTTTTTGTACCGTGACAAGGCCGGCGGGTTGGCTCCCCTCTCCCCTGGAGAGGGGCCGGGGGAGAGGGATATGATCCCCGACCCCGACGGCAAGTACTTCCGCCAGTGGCGCGACCATATCCGCAGCCCCGACGATATCTGGGAGGAGATCATCAGCGCCGTGAACCTGCCCGGCGTCACCTCCGCGCCGAAACTGCAGCCCATCGAGACCCGGCTGGTGATGTTGCAGACCGGCATGCGGGCGCCCATGGGCATCAAGGTACGGGGCACCGACCTCCAGACCATCGAAGACTTCGGCCTCGAACTCGAACGGGAGCTGAAGGAAGTGGAGGGCGTAAAGGACGTCGCCGTCTACGCCGACCGGATCGTCGGCAAGCCCTACCTCCTGCTGGACATCAAGCGGGACGCCATCGCCCGCTACGGCCTGTCGATCACCGACGTACAGAGCCAGATCCAGGCCACCGTGGGCGGAATGGTGATGACCACCACCGTAGAGGGTCGGGAGCGCTACGCCGTCCGCCTCCGCTACCCCCGCGAGTTGCGCGACGACCCGCATAGCATCCGCCGCATCCTGGTGCCCACGGGTAGCGGCCAGCAAATTCCCCTGGGTGAACTCATCGACATCCGGTACGAACAGGGGCCGCAGATGATCAAGAGCGAGGACGGCTTCCTGGTGGGCTACGTGCTGTTTGACAAGCTGGATGGCTACTCGGAAGTAGAAGTAGTCCGCAACGCGCAGAACTACCTCGAGCGCCTGACCCGCGCCGGTGACCTGGAAGTGCCGCCCGGCATCAACTACCGCTTCGCGGGCAACTACGAGCAGCAGGTACGGGCCGATGCAAGACTAAAGCTGGTATTGCCGATCGCCCTGGGTATGATCTTCCTGATCCTGTACTTCCAGTTCCGGTCGGTGACTACCACCCTGATGGTCTTCAGCGGCGTCTTCGTAGCATTCTCCGGCGGCTTCCTGATGTTGGCGGCCTACGCGGAGCCCTGGTTCCTGGACTTTAACTTCTTCGGCAGCAACCTACGCGATCTCTTCCAGATGCACACCATCAACCTGAGTGTCGCTGTATGGGTAGGCTTCCTGGCGCTGTTTGGAATTGCCACCGACGACGGCGTGCTGGTTGCCACCTTCCTGCGCGACAGCTTCGAGCGCAACGAGCCCACTACGGTGGCCGAAGTACGGGACGCCGTCGTGGAAGGCGGGCTACGCCGCGTCCGTCCGGCCATGATGACCACCGCCACGACCATCCTGGCCCTCCTGCCGGTGCTTACGGCGACGGGCCGCGGAGCCGATATTATGGTACCGATGGCCATCCCGAGCTTCGGAGGCATGCTGCTGCAGGTGGTCACGATGTTTACGGTGCCGGTGCTGTGGAGTTTACGGGCGGAATATAAAGTGAAAAGACGGAGTTATGGGAAGTAGAAAGAGAAGCGCGAAGGATAACCGCAGAGGCGCAGAGTTGACGCAGAGCTTTCGCAAAGGTTTAGCTAGCGGCCTCCGGGTCGGAGCGTACAAAGCGGTTTCCGACCGCGATGTTAGACTGCGGCCTCCGGCCGCGGAAGTAAGAAGCGGTCTCCGACCGCGAGAGTGCGATGCGGTCTCCGACCGCGCCGGCAAAATGCGGTCTCCGACCGCGGTGAAGAACTCCCCCCCTCTGTGGAACCTCCGTGAAACCCTCCGTGCCCCCTCCGTGGTGAACCTATCCCGCATAGCACTTCTGCTAATCCTCTCCCTACCCCTAAACTCCCAATCCCTAGACTCCCTACGCCACCTACTCCGCGAAAACAACCCCCAACTACAGGCCCTCAACTACGAATACCGCGCGGCCAGCACCCTCGGCCGCCAGGAATCGCAGCTGATGGACCTGGAGGTAGGCGGCGGGATTTCGCCCATGCCGGTGGAGACCCGCCTCGGGCCCCAGATCGCCCGGATCGGCGTTACCCAGATGCTGCCCTGGCCCGGCACCCTGGCAGCGATGGCGGACCTGGCCGACGCCCGTGCACAGCCCCTGCTGGAAGAAGCAGCGGCCCGGCAGCTCGACCTGACCTACGAACTGGAAGTAGCTTACTACCGCATCGTGGAGGCCGAGGCCCGCATCGCTACGCTCCAGACCAGCCTGACGCTGTTTGCCAGTTTGCGGGAGATCGCCCTAAGCCGGGTGGAAAACTCGCGGGGGAGCAGCGTGGACGTCTACCGCAGTGAAATGGAAACGAACGCCGCCGCCCGGGAGATCCGCTCCCTCGAAGCCGAGCAGGCACTGGCCTGGACGCGCATCGAGGAACTCGTGAACCAGGAACTGCCCCGGGTGCTGGTCGTACCGGAAGCGCGCCCCTTCCCCACCCTCCCCGGTGCCGACCTCTACGACAACCACCCGCTGGTCCGGATCTATGCCCTACAGGAAGAGATTTCCCGCCGCGCGCTGGCAGTCAACGATCTGGACGCCCGTCCGGACTTTGGCGTCGGCCTGGAGTACGCCGTCATGGGTAAACGCACCGACGCCGACCCGGAGGGCAACGGACAGGACATGATCATGCCGAACGTGATGGTGCGCTTTCCCCTCAGCAAGGGCAAGTACGCCGCGAAACGCGAGGAGGAAGAACTCCGGGTGCGGGTGATCGGGGCGCAGCGCACGGTCGTCGTCAACGAACTGCGCTCCGCCCTCGAAGCCGCCCGCATTGCCGCCGCCGACGCGGCCGACCGCCTGGCCTTCCTCGACGAACAGATCGAGCTGACCGAGGCGGCCCTGTCCATCGCCCGCACGGAGTACGCAAATTCCCGCCGCCCCTTCGACGAGCTGCTGCGGCTGCAGAACGACCTGGTCGACTACCAACTCCAGGCCATCGCCACCCGAACCACCCGCTTCAACCAGATCGCCACGGCGGATCGCTACCTGCCCCGGCAGTAAATCCAACACCATGAAGACGCAAACTTTGCTCTACATTCTATTTGCCCTCTTATTAGGATTATTGGGAGGGTATCTGCTATTCGGAGCGACTTCGGATGGTTCGGCGGACGAGCACGCTCGGCAGACGAACCATCCGGAGCACGCTGAGCAGGCGGGCCAGACGTGGACCTGCTCCATGCACCCCCAGATTCAGCGGGAGGAACCCGGGGATTGCCCGATCTGCGGTATGGACCTGATCCCGATGAACGAAGCGCCCGGCTCGGATCCGGCCGTGCTCACCATGACGGAGGCGGCGGTAGCCCTCGCGCGGGTACGGACCACCAGAGTCGGTAGTAGCGTCGAGCGGGCAGCGACTACGGAGGACGACGAGCAGGCACTTACGTTGACGGGGCGGCTTTCCACCGACGACCGCACCGCCGCGGTGGAATCGGTCGACTACGGGGGGCGGTTGGAGCGACTCTTCGTCACCTTCGAAGGAGAGCGGGTTAGCGCCGGCCAGCGGATCGCTACCATCTATTCCCCGGAACTGGTCGTAGCCCAGGAAGAACTACTGGAAGCGCTCAGGCTGCGGGCGCTCTCCCCCGAGCTGCTTACCGCGGCCCGCAATAAACTTCGCAACCTGGAAATCAGCGACGAGCAGATCACCGAAATCGAGGAGAGCGGGGAGGTACGGACCGAATTTCCGGTGTACGCGGACCGGGGCGGCACCGTGCTCGAGATCCGCGCCCGGGTGGGCGACTACGTATCGGCCGGCGCGCCGCTCTACACCCTGACCGATTACGACCGCCTGTGGGCGCTCTTCGATGCCTACGAACGGGACCTCGCCGAGATTGAGGTGGGCGATCCGGTGACCTTCAGCGTGGCCTCCCTGCCGGAACAGACTTTCCGGGCGCGTATAAGCTTCATTAATCCGGTGATCAACCCGGAAACCCGGACGGCCTCGGTGCGGGCCGAGGTGAATAATCGCGGCGGTCGCCTGAAACCGGAGATGTTCGTCACCGGGCGGATCGAAGTGGGCCGTTCCGGTGGGTCGCCGGAGGGTCCGCTCGTCGTACCGGCCACTGCGGTACTGTGGACCGGTGAGCGGTCCGTGGTGTACGTGGAGGTGCCCGACGCCGACGTACCCTCTTACGAATTCCGGGAAGTGGAACTCGGTGAACGCAGCGGCAACGCGTATGTAGTCGCCTCCGGCCTGGAGGCCGGCGAAAGCGTGGTGACGAACGGCGCCTTCCAGATCGACGCGGCCGCCCAGCTGAACAACCAATTGAGTATGATGAACCGGGACGTCCGGATTCAGGGCCGGGACGCCGCGGGTATGACCGCTATGCCCGTAGCCGACTACCGGGACGAGACCCCGGCGGCCTTCCGCGATCAGCTTTCCACGCTGGTGCAGGCATACCTGCCGCTCAAGGACCGCATGGTGGCTTCGGAGCCGGTCGGTGCAGCCGTACTGGATCCGCTGGCCGACGCCCTGGGTGGCGTCGACATGATGCTGCTGGAGGAGGAGCCCCACCAGTACTGGATGGAGCAGTTAAACGCCCTGAACGGCCACCTGGAAGCCCTGGCCGGAACCGACGACCTGGAGGAACAACGGCGGCAGTTCAGCTTCTTCTCCCAGGCGCTGATCAACACGCTGACCGCCTTTGAAGCAGACGGCGAACTCTACGTACAGCGCTGTCCCATGGCTTTCAATAACGAGGGCGCGAATTGGATCAGCGAGCAGTCGGCCATTCGCAACCCCTACTTCGGGGACGCGATGCTCACCTGTGGGTCCACGATCGATACGCTGAATACCGTAAATTAAAGTCATGCCCCAACCGACGACCCTCTACATCGACCATATGGTGTGCGACCGCTGCAAAATGGCCGTGCGTCAGGTCCTTGACAACCTGGGATGGCGGATCGAGCGCCTGGACCTCGGCCGCGTCACCGCACTACCGCCGGCCGGAAACGCGCGGGAAACCCTACTACGGGGCCAGTTGGAAAACCTCGGCTTCCGGCTACGGGAGGGAGCACCGGGCCCCGTCAGCCGGATCAAAGGGCTGATCATCGACCACGTATACAACGACCATCCGGATCACCGGGGGAGCATCGCGGAGCTGATCACGGCGGACATCGGTCTGAGTTATTCCCATCTGAGTCGGCTCTTTTCCCGCGAGGAGGGGCGGACCATCAATGACTTCTACCGCCTGCAACGGATGGAGCGAGCCAAACACCTGCTGGTCACCACCAACGAGCAGGTGGCGCGCATTGCCGAGCAGCTCAACTACGGCAGTTCGGCGCGCTTTGCGGCGGCCTTCCGGCGGGAAGCCGGCATGGCTCCTACCGTCTTCCGCGGACGGGGGCAGTTTGTTGCCCGCCCGCTGGATGAACTTTGACCGCATAGTTTGGCTATAAAGAACATAAAGTGAACAAGCATGCGGTCCCGCAGCCCTGTTCCATAACAAAGGTTTCCATGAAAATTCAAGCATTCTTTCTTATCGTTCTCCTTTCTCTGGCCCTCAGCGGCTGCGGCAGCGATGCGAGTGCGCCGACCGAAAATGCCACCGAAACGGGCATCGAGCAGACGACGCCAGCGGAAGCCGAAGCCACCGAAGTCATCGACGTGGCCGACGCCGAATTTTCGGATGCCCTCATCGACAAGGTATTTCAGAACTACCTGGAGCTACGCACCGCCCTGGTGAACAGCAATGCCGCCACGGCCGCGGATGCCGCCGGCAACATGGCCGACACCTTCACCGACGAGCGAGAGGAACTCCGTACCCTCGCCACCCAGATCGCCGAAGCGGAGGAGCTGGACATTCAGCGTACCTACTTCGCCGCGCTCACCACGGAGATGGAGCGCTTCTTTGAGGATGCCCTCTCGTCGGGTACGATCTACAAACTGCACTGCCCCATGGCCTTCGACGGGGAGGGTGCCGATTGGTACTCCGAAGTGAGCGAGATCCGCAACCCGTATTTCGGAGACAAGATGCTCACCTGTGGCCGGGTGGAAGAGGAGATCACCGGCGGATAGTTTCTTTTTTCCTGCGCTCCGCCGCCCTATATATCACGCGATGCAACACGAAAATACCCACGGAAAACCCTACCTACGATTTGCCCTGATGATGGCTATTTCCTTCGTCATCATGTATACCGTCATGTTCCTGAACGTGGACGTCTTCGAGCACGTCATGCTGAGCCCTACGCGCACCTACATGACCGCCTTGATGATCGCCCCGATGGTGCTCATCATGATGGGTTTTATGTGGACCATGTACAAAAATAAGGTCTGGAACTACCTCATCATGGCCACGGCGATCGTCGTTTTCGTGCTCTGCTACGTCGGCCTGCGCCAACAAATTTTCGTGAGCGACGTCCAGTGGATGAAGGCCATGATCCCCCACCACTCCTCGGCCATCATGGTCAGCCAGAAAGCCCACCTGAAGGACCCGGAAGCCATCAAATTAGCAGAAGAAATAATAGAAGCCCAGGAGAAGGAAATCGCCGAGATGAAACGGATGATCTACCGATTAGAAAACGAATAGTAACCAGCAACCACCAACCACCAACCACCAACCACCCAACAAATCCCCCCAACCCATGAGTGCCCCCCTAAACGTAAAATACCTCGACTGCCTAGAAGCCTGCCAACGCTGCCTGATCGACTGCAAAGTGTGCCTGACCAAGATGGCCGGCATGAAATCGATGAACGACTGCCCCTGGTGCTGCATCCAGTGCATCGAGGTGCTGCAAGCCAGCATCGGATTGATGGCGGCCGACAGCAAATTCGCCGCCGAGCACTGCCAGCTGTGCGCCAAAGTGTGCGAATACTGCGCCGAGCAGTGCGAAGCCCACGATCACGACCACTGCCAGCGCTGCGCCGAGAGCTGCCGCGAATGTGCCGCGGAATGCCGGAAGATGGCCGCCTGATCGTCTGCCGTGGGCCGAATGCGTACGGACATCCCGGAGCAAAGTGGCCTAATTCTCCCGTAGAGGAAACCGTGACCAGGTGAAAGATTGCTGTCAACCAGATGAACGTCCGGGGCTACTTAAGCGAGTGGTCCGAACCGTGACGAAGACCGTGCTGCTGGTCCTGGCACTGGCCGCGGCGGCGGCCGTGTTGCTGAAACTGATCTGAAGGACCGATTTCTTAACCAGGAAGTCCGTCAAATTCCGGGCCACCCTCCGGTGCGTACCGGATTCAAGGCTACCACCACCTGACCGCAATGAATGATTTTCTGACGCAATGGGGCGAGGCCGCCTACACTACCGTCGGCTTTTTCTGGATGGCGCTCTGGGCCTTTGCTTTTGGCTATCTGGTGAGCAGCATGATCCAGGTGCTGGTGACCCAGGAGCGCATGAAACAAGCCATGGGCGGCGAAGGAGTCAAACAGGTCGGACTGGCTGCCGTCTTTGGCTTCATCAGTTCGTCTTGCAGCTTCGCGGCGCTGGCGACCACCAAATCGCTCTTTAAAAAAGGCGCCGGCTTCGTGCCTTCCATCGCCTTTCTGCTGGCCAGTACCAACCTGGTAATCGAGCTGGGGGTGGTGATCGCGGTCTTCCTCACTTGGCAGTTCGTCGTGGGGGAATACCTCGGGGGCCTGCTGCTCATCGGGGCCAGTTGGCTATTCATACGCCTGACGCGCCCGAAGGACCTGATCCAACACGCCCGCGAACGGCTCGGGGACGACGGGGACGATCGGGACAAGGACCTGCCCGACTGGAAAGAGCGCATCCGGGAATACGACGCCTGGAAGAAAATCGGTAAGCGCTACCGAATGGAATGGGGCATGGTGTGGAAGGACGTGACCGTCGGCTTTACCATCGCGGGCATCGTGGCGGTCTTCATTCCCACGGGCTTTTACGAGACGCTGTTCATCGGTACGGGCTCGTCGGGCGACGGGGGCTACTCCTTCCTGCAGATACTGGAGCACGTCCTGATCGGACCGGTCATGGCCTTCATCACCTTCATCGGAAGTATGGGCAACATTCCGCTCGCGGCCGTGCTCTTCGACAACGGGGTCAGCTTCGCGGGGGTGATGGCCTTCATCTTCAGCGACCTGGTCGTCTTCCCGGTGCTGCGGATCAACGCGAAGTACTACGGCTGGAAAATGGCGCTATATATCCTCCTGACGCTTTTCGTGTCGCTTGTCGCCACGACCCTGCTGCTCCACTACGGCTTTTCGCTGGCCGGCCTCCTCCCGGAAGGGGCGGGAGAAGGGGGAGGGATAACCGATCAGCAGTTCTTCAAAGTCGATTATTCCTTCTGGCTCAACCTGGCGTTTCTGCTCGGTTCGGGGGTTTTGGGCTGGCTGAGCACCCGCAAGATCCACGATGAAAGTCTGAAGGGGATGCACGAAATGCCCGACAAGGGATGGGTAGCAACCTTACTGTTCTGGCTGGCGATGGTGAGCTACGCGTGGCTGGCGGTGGGGCTATGCCTCAAGTTCTTGACGTAGGCCTCGCTGGCGAAAGGCTTCACGGCGGTTTTGAACACGTAGTCACGCGAATTATTACCACGTGAGATGACCACAGCTCGTACCGGCTGCTAAAGGGCAAAGGATCCTAAAGCTCCCGCCAAAATCGCCACATCCCCCGCCGGGCCGGGTACATCCGCGGCATGTCCAGGGTGAAGTGACCGCCCTGCCGGAAGCCGGTTCCCGCGTAAAAGGCGAGCGAGCTTTCGGCCGAGTCCATGGCTTCGAGCCACAGGCACTGATCGTCCCGCCTACGGCAGGTATTGACCAGTCGCCTGACCGCTTGCTTCCCGATGCCCCGGCCGTGGGTGGCGGGATCGAGGTAGAGGCGGTGCAGTTTCGTGGCGGACAATTCCGGACAGTCGGGGCAGGATACGCCCTGCACGCTACGGACGATGCCCACCGCTTTGCTGCCGTCGAATATAAAACGGTAGTCGGCCCGGTCGTCGGCCATTTCCTGCTCGAAGTTCTCCTTTCCGTACTGTCTTTGCAGGTACCACTTGCCGCCGTCCGGCCACAAGTAGGCGTATACGGGCGGATAGATCCGCTGCATCAGGTCGAATAAAGCCGGCTGGTCCGCCGCCGTAATCGGAACGAATCGGGGCTCCGTCAGGGGTGAGTGCATGTGCTAAAGGTAATTGGCCCTTCTTAAAACTTGCTAATGCTCGTCTAAATTGCCAGTTTTCCTTTATCCCCTACTCCCCTTCCGTGTCTAGTCCGAGCCAAGCGTAATACAAACCGGCATCGCGCAGCAGCTTTCGGACACGCACCTTCACTAGCCCGCCCGGTCCATCCACCACACGCATGCCCGCTGCAGCGCCAGACCGGCAATCTTGCCGCGGGACTCCTCCGGGCGTTCCTGCCGCAGTTGATTGGCAATCTCGATGGCCTGCTCGCGCAGCTCCGGATCGAAATCCTGAAAATCGTCACCGAAGTCGGTGGCGGTGAAGGGTTGGGATTCCTCTGTCATGGTTCTATACCGCTGTTTATGATAGGGATAAAGGTTAACAGGCGAAATAGACATCCGATGTCGAATCATTTCACCCACCGCTATAATCCGTTAACAACCCTAAATCATCTTTTAAGTAAATTTTTGCTGATATATCAGCAAAATGAACATCCGATGTTTACCCCCCCGCATCAGTGCTCGTGCGCCAGCTCCGCGGCCATGGCCTGCGCCTGTACGAAGTAGGCTCCTTCGGTCACCAGTCGCGCGCCGGCGGGGAGGGGGTCCACGAAGCGGATGGCGGTGTAGCCATCCTCGGTCACGCCGGGGTTGACCTGCAGGGCCCTAAAGGCCACCTCCCCCACCGCGCTGCTATCGGCGGCGTAGACGTAGTGAAGCTCTCCCTCCCGTACCACGGCGCTTTCCGGCAGCGCGGTGACGGTGGCGTCGTCCAGCCAGATGCGGGCCTCGGCGAAGCGGTCGCGGATGAAGGGCGGCTGGTCTCCCACCAGGTGGGCGTGTACCCGCACCGTTTTATTCTCGGCGTTGAAGTCTTTCCCGATCACGTGGATCTCGGCTTCGTAGGGCTCGTTGCTCAGCGAAGGAATGCGGTAGGTGACCCGCTGCCCCTTCTCCACCTGCCCGATGTCGCGTTCGAAGACGGCCAGCTCGAGGTGGAGGTGCTCCTCGTCGATGAGTTCCATCAGTTGGGTGCTGGGCTCCACGTACATGCCGTCGTGCAGCGAAATGGTGGTGATGTAGCCGGAACGCGGGGCGTACACCGTGATGCGCTGTCCGATCTGCTCCGGATTCACCTTCTCGGGCTGTATCCCGAGGTAGGCCAGCCGCTCCCCCAGCCCGGCCAGGGTCGCCCGGCGGGCGGCTACCCGCGATTCGAGTTGCTGGACCGTATTAAGCACTCCGGCACTGTCGGCGTAGAGCTGCTGCTGGCGCGCCAGATCCTGCTCCAGGTACTTGAGTTCCGCCTGTACCTCAAGGTAGCGTTGCTGCAGGTCGATGAAGTCGGGGTTCTCGAGGTAGCCGAGTACGGCACCGCGCTGCACGTAGTCTCCCTCCACGTAATTAGCCACGTTGCGGACGAAGCCGCTGGCCCGGGCGCTCACCGACGCGTAGGCATTCGGCGGCAGGCCCAGGGTACCGGTGGCCGTCAGGTAATCGTTGAGCTTGCGTTCCTGCGGACTGCCGAAGCGGATATCCATGGCCGCGATCTGCTCGGGGCTCAGGTGTACCCCTTCCCCGTCGTGGTGCTCCCCCTCTTCGTGGTGCCCTTCCTCGCCGGCGTGCGCTTCGTTGGATTCGGCTTCGCCGGAAGGTTCGGGCGACGGAGCGCAGGTAGAAAGCAACCCCACGAACAGGAAGCCAAACACGTAACGAGCGACCTGGCTCGCGGCAAACAGCGTGGTGAACTTAGAATTATTCATTGCGCAAAAATTGGAGCCGGTAGACGGCCAGGTTGTGGTTGAGGGTTTCGGTAAGCAGCGACTGCCGGTTGTCGGCCAGGGTGCGCAGGGCATCCAGCACTTCGAGGTAGCTGAGTTCGCCGGCGCGGTAATTGAGGCGGGCCACGCGCAGCACCTCGGCGATCACGCCCGTCTGCCGCTCGCGGTAGAAGACTACGTTATCGGCGGTGCGGGCCAGTTCGCTGGTGAGATCGGTCAGCTCGCGGGTGTAGGCCAGGCGGCTATTTTCTAATTGAGCCTCGGCGACTTCCACGTCGATGCGGCGGGCTTCCACGCGGCGGCGGTTCGGCTCGGTGAAGAGCTGCAGGGTCACGCCCGCTTCCAGGCCGCTCAGGTAGCCCCCCTGAACGAATTGCTGGGCGGAGTAGCCGAGCCGGAAGGTAGGAAGCGTTTCGGCGGCCGTGACGTCGATGGCGGCCTGGGATTGTACCACCCGCTGCCGGGCGAGGGCGACGTTCGGGTTTTGCTCCCCGGATGCGTCCGGCAGCACGTCGGTTGCCAGCAGGGCGAGGGTGTCGGCGGGCAGTACGCTCCCGGCTGCCGTGAGCAGGTCCAGCTGTCGTTGTAATCCTTCGACGGTGATTTGGTTGGCATCCCGTTGCTGGCGAATGCGGTCGCGTTCGGCCTCGATGCGCAGGGGCTCCAGGCGGTTGGTCGCCCCGGCGTTGGCGCGGGAGGCGGCAATGCGGGCGTAACTGTCGTAGGTGGCCAACAGATCCAGGTAGTGCCGGTCCAGCGCTTCGTGGTACTGTAGCCGGCCGTAAATACTGCGGACGGAGAGCCGGAGTTCCGCCAGGGTGAGGTCGCGTGCGGCGACATTGCCGGCTACGACGGCCTCCTGTACGGCATTGGCGGCGCGGATCGCGCCGGGGTGATCGAAGCGCTGGACCAGGCTCAGCTGGTTGACCTGCTGGTTATTCGCGCGGAATAAGCCGTCCCCGTTATAGCTGATATCCGTAGTACCCGGGGCGTAGGGCAGGTCGGTCAGGGAGCGATTGCGGTCGGTAAGTCGGTCGGCGGCGCGGAGACCTGGATTGGCCTCGGATCCGAGTCGGACCAGCTCATCTATGGGCAGGCGTTCTACCTGCGCTCCGGCGCCCAAACTATAGATCAGCAGTGGTAGCAACACGACGAGTTGCTTGCTGCCCGTGCGGCGTTCCTGCCAACGTTCGAGCCAGTAGTAGCCGATGGGCAGGATGACGAGGGTAAGGAAGGTAGCCGTGATGAGGCCGCCGATGACCACCGTGGCCAGGGGGCGCTGCACCTCCGCCCCGCCCGAGTTGGACAGGGCCATGGGTAGAAAGCCTAGGGAAGCGACCGCCGCGGTCATGATCACCGGGCGGAGGCGGACGCGCGTCCCCTCGACGATGCGGGCGCGGATATCGTCCCACCCCTCGGCCTTAAGCTGGTTGAGATAGCCGACCAGCACGATCCCGTTGAGGACCGCCACCCCGAAGAGTGCGATGAAGCCGATGCCCGCCGAAATGCTGAAGGGCATCCCGCGCAGCACCAGGGCCCAGACGCCCCCAATGGCCGCCAGCGGGATGGCGACGAAGATGAGCGTCGCCTGCGAAAAGCTGCCGAAGGTGAAGTAGAGCAGGATGAAGATCAGGGCCAGGGCCACCGGTACGGCCACCGCCAGTCGGGCGCTCGCCGCCTGCAGGTTTTCGAACTGGCCACCGTAGGTCAGGTAGTAGCCGGCGGGCAGTTCGAGCTGCTCGTCCAGGGCCGCCTGGATGTCGCCGACGAGCGTTTCCACATCGGTATCACCGACATTGACGCCGATGACGGTGCGGCGGTTGGTGTTTTCGCGGCTGATCTGCATCGGGGCATCCACCAGCTGGACCTGGGCGATTTCCCGCAGGGGGACCTGGCCACCCTGCGGCAGGGGGATGTACAGATTCGAAACGTCGTCGATGCCGCTGCGGTCCGCCTCCCGTAGGCGGACGGTCAGGTCGAAGCGGCGCTCGTCTTCGTACACGGTCCCCGCGCTCGTCCCCGCGAAGGCGGCGGCGATGACCCGGTTCACGTCCCGCACCTGCAGACCGTACTGGGCCAGTTTCGGATAATTGAAGTCGACCACGATCTGCGGCATCCCGGTCGTCTGCTCCACGGTGACCGTACCCGTGCCCGGCAGTTCGGAGATGATCGACTCCGCCTCCCGCGCCTTGCGGTAGGCCAGGTCGATATCCGGACCGTACAGCTTGATCGCAATGTCGGCCTTGGTACCGGTCATGAGCTCATTGAAGCGCAGCTGGATCGGTTGGGAAAATTCGAGCCCGATGCCCGGGAATACCGCCAGCACTTGCTCGATCACCTCGAACATGCCCTGGCGATCGGGAGCGCTGACCCACTCGTCGCGGGGCTTCATCACGAAGGTGTAGTCGCCGGTCTCCACCGGCATCGGGTCGGTGGGAATCTCAGCCGAGCCGATGGCGGTGACCACGTCCGTCACCTCCGGGATCTCCTCCAGGATGCGCTGTTGCACCCGCTCGGTCATCTCCACGCTCTGGGCCAGGGAGGTGCCCGGGGGCAGGATCTGCTGCATGGCCAGGTCGCCCTCCTCCAGGGTGGGGATGAATTCGCCCCCCAGCCGCGTGAATTGCCAGATGCTGACGAGGAAAAGCAGGAGAATCGCCCCGACGGTGAGCACCTTGAAGCGAAGTGCCGCCCGCAATACGGGAGCGTACAGCCGCTGGAAAAAGCCGATTATCCGGTCGGCGATGGTCCGCTTAACGGTGATCGTCTTGCTCAGGACGAGGGCCGACATGGCGGGCACGTAGGTCAGCGACAGGATCAGCGCGCCGGCGATGGCCAGCATGACGGTCTGCGCCATGGGCCGGAACATCTTCCCCTCGATGCCGACCAGCGCCAGGATCGGCAGGTACACCAACAGGATGATGATCTCCCCGAAGGCCGCCGAACTGCGGATCTTGACCGAGGCGGTGGTCACTTCGTCGTCCATCTCTTGCTGGCTCAGCTCTCCCCTCTCCTCTGGAGAGGGGCCGGGGGAGAGGGAATTATGCAACCGGTGCACGATGGCCTCCACGATGATCACCGCCCCGTCCACGATCAGGCCGAAGTCGATCGCCCCCAAACTCATCAAGTTGGCGGAGATGCCCAGTACGTTCATCATGGAGATCGCGAAGAGCATCGCCAGCGGGATCACCGAGGCGACGATCAGCCCCGCCCGCCAATTACCGAGCAGCAGCACCAGGATGAACACCACGATCAGGCCGCCCTCGATGAGGTTGGTGGCAACGGTGCGCACGGCGGTGGATACGAGCTTGTCCCGTACCAGGTAGGGCTCGATGGAGACGCCCTCGGGGAGGGATTTTTGCACCTGCCCCACCCGCTCCCGTACCCGCTCGGTAACGGCGGCCGAGTTGGCACCCCGCAGCATCATCACCCGGCCCCCGACGGCTTCCTGGCCGTTGCGGACCAGCGCCCCGTAGCGCGGAGCGGCCCCGAAGCCCACGGTGGCGACGTCTTCCACCAGGATGGGCCGGCCGCCCCGTACGGCCACCACGATGGAGCGGATGTCCTCCAGGCTTCCGGCAATGCCGTTAGTACGGATGTAGTAGGTGCGGGGGTTCTTTTCGATGTAGGCGCCGCCGGTGTTCTCGTTGCTGTTTTCCAGGGCGGCGAAAACTTCCGGGATGGTGACGCCCATCGCCTTAAGCTGATCGGGGTCAACGGCCACTTCGTACTGTTTGAGGAGACCACCCAGGGTATTCACCTCCACTACCCCTTCGATGCCCGACAGCTGGCGGCGCACGATCCAGTCCTGGATAGTCCGAAGGTCCATATCCGAGTATTCCCCCTCGTGCTCCGAATCGACGGTCAGTACGTACTGGTAGATCTCGCCGAGACCGGTGGATATCGGGGCCATCTCGGGCGTTCCCAGGCCGGGGGGTATGTTGGCCTCCGCTTCCCGCAGGTGCTCACTGACCAGCTGGCGGCCGAGGTAGATATCCGTGGACTCCTCGAAGACGACCGTCACGACCGATAGCCCGAAGCGGGAAATGGATCGGATCTCCACCAGGTCCTGTAGGTTCTGCAGGGCCAGCTCCACTGGGGTGGTAATGAACTGCTCCACCTCCTGGGTGGCCAGCGTGGGGGAGGTCGTGATGACCTGCACCTGGTTGTTGGTGATGTCGGGAACGGCGTCGATGGGAATCTGCCGGAGGGAGTAGATCCCCCAGATGATGAGACCCAGTACACCTATTCCGATCACCAGCTTATTCCGGACGGAATAGGCGATTATAGCGTCAAACATAAAAGTAAAGTAAGCTTAGTCAGACCGATACGTGTCGGGCGGGCATGGTTATCCCGCGGAAGGACTGACTAGGCTCGGGGAGGCTGGATGTCCCGGCCGGGTAAATCAATAAGCTTCCAGGCGGGGACGTAAACCGGATTGGATTGCCCGCGGGGCGGCAGCGGTTGCATTACGGCCAAGGCCACCAGAACGGGGGGCGTATCGGCCAGCACCCCGCAGCAGGAACACACGCAGAGCGGGGTACAATCGTCGTGGTGGTCCGGGGTATCGTGATCGTTCTGGAGGCTGTAACCGTCACAGCCAGCAAGCGGAGTGGTCTCCAGGTCCTGACAGGGGGTCAGGGCGAGAAGAACCAGGTAAAATGCCAGACTTAGTGCACCGTATCGCATCGGAGTACTAGACAATGGCCGCGGCGGAAAAGTTGACGGTGGCCGCGACACCGGCCCGAACGAGAACATTGTCGTCCATACCGCGTCCTGTTTAATAAAGTCAGCCAAAATGCCCCTACTGTATTTCCTCCTCCTGTTCCTGCTCACCGGATGTACGGACGAACCGGCTTCGGAAACACCGCCGGAGACTGCCGGGATCCCGGAAGATCCCTACGCGGAACGGATCGCCGGGGCCTACGAACGCATGGAGGGCGATTCGGCGGGAAGCCGGGTCCTGCGCGCCATCGAGGCCCACGGCGGACTGGAAACCTGGTACGGCAACGGTCCGCTGTACTACCACTTCAATTACCAGCCGCTCGACGACGGCTCCCCGCGGAATACGTTCGCGTACAATGACTACGCCCGCAGCCGGGCCGTCCACTACCTGGCTACCGATACTACCCAACGGTTCGGCTTCGACGGACAGCAGGCCTGGTCGCTGACCGGCGAGCGGGTGGCCGGTATGAGCCCGCGCTTCTGGTCGCTGACGCCCTACTACTTCGTGGGCCTGCCCTTCGTACTCGCCGACGAGGGGGTCCGGTTTGAATCCCTGCCCGCCGGGGACTTAAACGGGCAGGCGTATGAACTGGTGAAAGTCACCTTCGCCGACGGTACCGGTGACGCACCCGATGACTACTACGTACTTTACCTGAACCCCGAAACGGGGCAGCTCGACGCCCTGCGCTACATCGTGTCCTACCCCGGGTACTTCCCGGACGGGGGCCACAATCCCGAAAAGCTCATGGTCATCATTGGAAAGACAAAGGTCGACGGCATTACCCTTCCGGCCGGTTACGATACGTACTGGTGGACCGATGGAGGTCAAGGCGAACACATTACGGATATCGACGTGACCGACTACGCGTTCCGGCCCTCCCTGCCCGACGACTTCTTCGCGATGCCCGATAGCGCCACGGTTTTTAACGACCTTCCGGAACAGTAGCCCCGGCAAATAGATCCGATTACGTTCCCGAATCACCCCACACCCTATGAGCATTTTCCACCTTATTACGATCCTGGTTGTCGTAGCGGCCGTATTCGATTACCTGAATACCCGGTTTTTTAAAATTCCGGCTACCATCGGGCTGTTTATCGTCGGCATGATCTTTTCCCTGGGTGTTTTAGTGGTTGGGAAGTTCAATCCTGGAATATTGGCTTACGACCGGAATTTGCTTAGCCAAATTGATTTCTCGGAAGTTCTCCTCGACGGCATCCTCAGCTTTCTGCTCTTCGCCGGTGCCATCAATCTGGACCCGGAAGAACTCCGGGCGCAAAAGTGGCCGGTCCTCATTTCCGCCTTCGGGGCTACGCTGGTTTCGGCCTCCCTCGTAGGCGGGCTTACGTATTTTGCACTGGACCTGCTGGGCTCACCGATCCCGCTGCTGCACGCCCTGATCTTCGGAGCACTCATCTCCCCTACCGATCCCGTAGCCACGCTGGGCATCCTGGAGCATACGAACCTGCCGGAGTCCCTGAAGGTGAAAATCGCGGGGGAGAGCCTCTTTAATGACGGACTGGGCTACGTGGTCTTCCTTATCCTGACCAACATAGCCATGCCTTCGGGGGATCACGCGGAGGTGACGGTAGCCTCCGTGGCCCTGCTATTCGTACAGGAGGTATTCGGGGCACTGATCCTCGGCTACCTGCTGGGCAGGCTGGTGTCCTATATGCTGGCGACCATCGACCACTACCAGACGGAGGTCCTTATCACCCTGGCGATGGTAGTGGGTGGCTACACCCTGGCCAATACCCTACATATTTCCGGCCCGCTGACGGTGGTGGTCGGCGGTATCATGCTGGTTCGCGGGGTACAGCACCGCGGTGGGGTATCGGACATCACCCAGGACTACCTGGTGAAGTTCTGGGAACTGGTGGACGAGCTGCTCAATGCCGTTCTGTTCCTGCTGGTGGGTCTCTTTATCGTCCAGGTGGAATTCACCACCGCCATCGTGATCACCGGCGTACTCGCTATCCTGATCGTGGTACTTTCCCGTTACGCTTCCCTGTCGCTGTTGGTGGCCAGTCTGAAGCACCGCTTCCACTTCGAGGAGAACGCCGCCGTTATCATGACCTGGGGCGGATTGCGGGGTGGTATCTCCATTGCCCTGGCCCTCAGCCTGGCGCCGGAAATTAGCAAGGACTTGATCCTCGGCATCACCTACATCGTCGTATTCTTCTCCATCGTGGTGCAGGGGCTCACCTTGCAGGGATTAGTCAAACGACTACAGGCAAAGGGGAAGTGATTGCCGCTCAGGTTTCCGGGATTTCCCTTCCTATTTCTTCACCAGGGTCCCCTTCTCCTCCAGCACCTTCCGAAAAAAGAGCACGTGGTACGGCAGGCTATTTCCCCAGTAATTCCAGGAATGGGTACCGGCCCGCTCGGCGTAATTGTGCGGCGTGCCGTTTTCAATGAGTAAGCGGTGCAGCTTGCGGTTCGGCTCGATGAGGAAGTCGTCCACGCCGCAGTCAAAGGTGAGGACAACGTCGTTCGTAGCCATGGCGTCGGCGTAGGTCAGCACGTTTGCTTCTTGGTAGATATCCTCATTTCCTTCCTTTGGGCCCAGAATATACGCGAAGCCCCCTGCTACGTCCCGCATTCCCTGCTCCGGAAGCTTCCATCCTTCGAGGTCGGTATTCAGGGCACCACTCATGCTGCCCGCGGCGCAGAACAGGTCGGGATGCCGGGCCGAGAGGTAGAGTGCGCCGAAGCCGCCCATCGATAATCCGGTAACGACGCGCCCGTCGCGGCCGGCTACGGTGCGAAATTGTTCGTCTATGGCCGGAATGACTTCTTTGGTGATGTAGGTCTCGAACTGGCTTTCGGGCAGCACCGGGCTGTCGAGGTAGTAGCTGAATACTTCCCCTTCCGGCATCACAATGATGAGACCGTTCTCGTCCGCAATTCGCGGAAGCATCGTCGGATCGGGTAGCTTTTTGACCCAATCGTCGAAGTGGCCGATACCGCCGTGCAGCAGGTACAGAACGGGATAGTTCGCGTCGCTACCAGCGTACGTCTCCGGCAGTACGACGACGGCCTTGTACGTTTTGCCCATGGCGGCACTCGGAATAGGGATGGTGTCCACGGTGGCGGCGGAAAGCCCGGCGGCCAGCGACAGGTACAGCAGGCAAAGGAGAGACGGGAGAATGCGCATAGAGCACAATATATCGCTATTGTCACAGAGTGAGACAATAGGTTAGCCGGCTACAGTAGAAAGTGTGGAAAGCTTCTCATCCGCGCTCAGAATCCTAATGCTACCCGATCTATATCTTTGACCGGCCCGGGCGCGTTATTCCATCTCCGGGCTTATCCCTCGCCCCGAACCATCAATCCACCAAATCTCTATGAAATACCTCGTCGCAGGCGGCAAACGTACCGGCACCACGCTTCTTTGTGCAATCCTGGCGAATGCCGGTGCCGACTTCGGCTTCCCCCGCGACCGGGAGTGGTTTCGCGGCTCGGGCGATTACGAGCACGATATCATGATCGACAACTATAAGTACCTCAAGCGCGCGCGCATGGCCCAACCCGTCTCGGACAGCTTCGCGGCCCGCCAGCAGCGCAAGATCGAGTCGAACATGAAGGAGCTGCTTAGCCAGGTTGATTACATCAAGTACCCGCCGCTCTCGCAGTACCTGCCCATTCACATGAAGCGCGCGGGCTTTGACGTGCGTTTGCTCATTACCGTCCGCCAATTCAACACCTTCGCGATGAGCGCGGTGGCTAAGAGCGGCGGGTCCTTCAGCGAACTCAAGGATATCTACCTGGATACCTACAAGACCAACCTGCTGAACCTGTACCTC
This sequence comes from Lewinella sp. IMCC34191, assembly GCF_003390935.1. Taxonomy (GTDB): domain Bacteria; phylum Bacteroidota; class Bacteroidia; order Chitinophagales; family Saprospiraceae; genus Neolewinella. The sequence continues at coordinate 293,384 of NZ_QNQZ01000004.1, forward strand.
TACGGGGGCTGCGCCGTACTGTACGAGGATATCGTCGATCACGGCAAGACCGACTGGGCGGAGCGCGTCAGCCAGGTCACCGGTATCGCGGCAGCCGATTTGCTGCAGGCCCGCGATGACTTGATTAAGCCAACCACTTCCCGCAACGCCATCGGCGACGTGACCATCGATCGGGAATGCGACGAGCTGTACGCTACCTACGCCGGTCTGGCGGAGCGGAACTTCGAGGCCGATCGTAAGAAGCAGCACGCCGGCAAGTCCTAGTCAGCCTCTACTTAGCCGACAGCGCTTCCCGGCAAAACTCCAGGCAGCGCGCCACTTCCTTAACCGCATCCGAGCCCTCCGGAACGTCGTATTCCAGTTCGATGGTGGCGGGGAAGTTCATTTTACTGCGCTGGATCATGGACAGCATTTCGCCGATCGGCGTATCGCCCTCTCCCCACATGAGGTTTTGCGCCCCGTTAGCCGGCGTGGTACGGTCCTTGGTATGCATGCTGGAAATGCTGGCGTGCTTGCTGCGCACGATCTCGCGGGGGTCGTAACCGGCCGCGACGTAGTGGCCGGCATCGAAGTTCAGGGCATTGGCGGGACTCTGCTGCAGGGCGGTATCCCAGAAGTCAGGCGTTTGCTGGGTGTGGCCGTGGTAGGCTACCCGTACGCCGTGCTTTTGTCCCAGTTTACCCAACCGGGCCGTATGCTGGTCGTTGCCCGGGTGCTCCAGGGTTACGTGGCTGGCGCCGAGCGTCTTGGCGGCCTTCAGGCCATAGTTTATTTCTTCATCCGAGCTGTTCACGCCGAAGGCGCTGGGCTTATAGGCGTAAATGGTCACGCCGGCATCGTTGTACATGCGGCGTAACTGACGGAACTTGTCCATACCCACCTGTGTCCGCCACTCGGTCAGTTGCTTTCCGTAGGCTTCCGCTTCGGCGCGCATCGCTGCCAGTTCCTTGCTTTCGTCCTCGGAGATTTCCCCGTCGCGTTGGCGGCGCATCAGCCCGTACATCTTACTCCGGTCGAGGGTGCTTTCCGGGGCGCCGGCGAAGTTTTCGGCCGGATCTCCCATAAGCTCGATGGCGCTGATTCCCGCGTCCGTCACGTAACCCAGGGTAGCCTCCGCGCTCTGATCGGGCATGCTGCGGAAGGAGTAGGTGATGGTCCCGATCTGGACGCCGTTGATCTTCGAATCGGGCTTGCGGTAACGATGGATGATGGCCGGCGCGGCGTGGAGGGCGGGGCCCGCCAGTAAGAGGCCACCGGCAGCGGCGGTCGTGGTGCGCAGGAAATGGCGACGGGAAGATTTCGTATGCATGATCGATGTGTTTTTTGCTATTGATGCTTACCGCGATAGCTGACTACCGGATTTGAATTCTATGCTTTCCAGCGTGACGAGGATCTGCCCCGGCTTCGTGTCGTTGTTGCGCACGACGAAGTAGACGTCATGCAGGCCTTCCGCGTCGCCCAGGGGAATGGACCAGGAGGGCTTCAGCGTTCGTTGGATTAGCCGGATATTGGGCTCCGGCCCGCGCTTGCCGCCGGCTACCCAGGCTTGCTGCTGCTTCAGAAATTCGGCTTCGAAGTCCAGCTCGCGGTGGACCACCTTTTCGGTCTGGCCGACCACCTCTCCGTCCGGACTATCCAGCCGCACCTCGATGGTGCCACCGGCCGCCCCGGAGCGATCGCTGGCCTCGGCGACGATCTCGATCTCGCCGATCCCGGTCAAATCGAGGTCACGGAAACCGACAAAACCGCCGTCCTCCACGATGTTGAACGACCGACGCGGCGTGGTCATGAGTTGGGTACCTTCTTTGTAGTCCGCGTTTTCCGCTACCAGCACCGGATTGCGTAACGCGATGATCTTTTCCGAAGTCAGGGACCCGAGCTCGCCGCGGCCCTCGTCCGTATAGGCCGCACGTAGCAGATATCCCCCCTTACCGTTCTCGGCGGCGGGCACATCGGTTACGTAGCTTCCCCGCAGCGGCACGCTTTGCCGGTTGGGCGCCGGCTGGTCGAGACTCATGATGTAATCCACCATCATCATCGCGTCCTTTTCCGATAGGTCGGGGTGGGCACTCATCGCGTGGTCGCCCCAGAGGCCGACGCTTCCCTCGATGATCCGCCTGGCGCTGATCGCCTTCTGCTCCGGCGTATTAGGATATTTTTCCGCCACGGCCTGGTAACTGGGGCCTACGGAAGAGACATCCACCCGGTGGCAGGAGAGGCAATCGCTCTCCTTGATCATATCCTTGCCCTTCTGGTAGATGACCCACTCGTCGCTGCTCACGTGGTTCTGGGCGATCTCGATCGGGTCGTAGCCCTCGGGGGCGTAGTCGAAGTTAACGGCGATGGCGTCCGCCCTGATCTCTCCTCCCTCGACGGAGCCGTCCTCCGGGTCGGCCACGCGAATGTCGTACCGCAGCTCACTGCCCGGAAAGAAGAAGGAGCGGTTGCCTTCGGACAGCACGATGTCCACCTCCGGCGGCGCGTTGCCCGCAAGGAGCTGGAAGCTTTTCCGGTCGCTGTTGCCGGCCGGGTCGCTGACTTCCAGCTCGGCGGTATAGGCACCTTCTTCTTCCAGGGTAATCGTCGGATTCGGTTCGTCGAACTCTTCGGAATAGCCGTTTTCCGAACTGACCGTCCAGCGGTAGTCCAGCTCGTCCTCGTCGTAATCTTCGGTCCCCTCAGCGGAAAGCGCAACTTCCAGCGGCAGGGCGCCGGCGGTCCGGTCGGCACTCGCTACCACGACGGGCGGGCGATTACCTCCGTTGTACTCGATCCGCTTGATCTGTGCGTTCTCATTGCCCCGGAACCAGGCCGAGCCGTATTCCAGTACGTACAGGCGGCCGTCGGGGCTGAATTGCATATCGATGGCGCTGCTGAAATTCTCTTCCGGCAGGAAGGGTTCCATGCCAACGTAGTCGCCGTTCTCGTCCATTTCCACGGCCATGATCCAGCCGCGCATGAATTCCACCATCAGCCATTTGCCTTCGTAGTAGCTGGGGAAGCGATAATCGGTGTCGGGAAAGTCAGCTTGCCGGAACACCGGTCCGCCCGTGGCACTCCGCCCCGAACTACCCATCTGCGGGAACTCCTCCGAGTAGCTGTACGGGTACCAGATGAAGGCGGGCAACGGCTCGGGCAGTTCAGTCAGGCCGTCGTTATTCGGGGAGTTATTCACCACCTTGTTGACGTCGAAGGGCTGGCTCACCGAGTCGGTAGCGTAATCGTAATCGATATAGGGCATATTATCCCCGATGAAGTAGGGCCAGCCGTGGAAGCCCGCTTCCCGGGCCTGGTTGAACTCGTCGTAGCCCCGGGGGCCGTAGCGGGAATCCTCCGAGGCGTCCGGCCCGACCTCGCCCCAGTAGATGTAGCCGGTCTCGCTGTCGACACTCACGCGCCAGGGATTTCGGTGCCCCATCGTGTAAATCTCGGGCCGCGTCTTTTCCGTCCCTTCGGGGAAGAGGTTACCCGCGGGGATGGTATAGCTACCGTCGTCTTCGGGATGGATGCGCAGGATCTTGCCGCGCAGGTCATTCGTATTGCCGGCGGTGCGCTGGTCGTCGGAGGTTTCGTGACCGGGCCGCTCGTCCAGATTGGAGGTGCCGATCGGCGGGTTGGCGGTGTTGTTGCCGGTGGTGAGATAGAGGTTTCCTTCCCGATCAAAGGTGATGCCGCCGCCGGTGTGGCAGCAGACCTCGCGCTGGGCATCGTACTCCAGCACGACCACTTCGGAGTCCATTTGCAGGCTATCCCCGTCGTAGTCGAAGCGCGATAGCACGTGCTTGGCCTCGTCGGGATGGGCATACAGCATGTATACCCAGCCGTTCTCGGCGAAGTCGGGGTCGGCGGCGACGCCCATCAACCCTTCCTCGGCGGGGCGCGACTGGCCTTCCTTATTCGTGTAAATGGTATTTACCGGGATGTGGCCGGCCGTTTTCATCCGGCGATTGGCGGCGTCGAAGGTCTTTACCCCTCCCTTGCGCTCCACCAGCATCATGACCTCGTCGCTGAGAAAAGTGAAGGCCATCGGCTCGTCCAACGCACCCGGTTCCGTGAGCACGGTGGTGGTGAAGCGATTCTCTTCGGGCCGGCTCCCGTCGTCTACCGCCCGTTTCGGATCGTCTGGCTGACAGGCAAATACGGTCGTCAGCAGCATGCCGAAGACAGCCACGAGCGGGCTATTGATAAAGCGAGGGGTCATATTCATAGTACTCGATCGACGTTCCTTGGGGTCGCCCTACACCGGGCGGAAAGGACGACTAAGGTACGTAAACGTCTCAGAAGAATTTTTGCGGCGGAGCGCAGGTATAATGCTTTTCGGAACGGAGCAAGCTGTCTTGCCAACGAGTTTCTTTTCCCTGCGGGGGGGGACCCCGGAGCTGCGCACCGGGTAACGGAGCTTGGACTGCGCTGCAGTCCCTCACAGGGGTGAGCAGCTCCTACCTTCGTACGGACAAGCGACCGCAGCGGGGTCACCCCCACAACCCGTAGTAAAACCCAGGAGGGGAAACAACGAGAACGAACGACCGCAGCGCGGCCAAACCTTCATAACCCGGGGTGAAACACTGGGAGGAGAAAACAACGAGAACAAAAGACCGCAGCGCGGCCAAACCTTCATAACCCGGGGTGAAACCCTGGGAGGAGAAAACAACGAGAACAAACGACCGCAGCGCGGTCAAACCTCCATAACCCGGGGTGAAACCCTGGGAGGAGAAAACAACGAGAACAAAAGACCGCAGCGCGGTCAAACCTTCATAATCCGGGGTGAAACCCTGGCAGGAGAAAACAACGAGAACAAAAAGACCGCAGCGCGGTCAAACCTTCATAACCCAGGGTGAATCCCTGGGAGGGGGTGATACCCGGGCAGGGGAGTGAAACCCTAGGAGAGGGTAAAACCCTGGCAGGAGATGCCCCCCCGGAAAACAAAAATCCCGGTAAGTGACGAATCACTTACCGGGATTACTTCCGGTTCAGGGAGCAGTTTTTACCTGCGCGCCGCCGCCCCTATAGCCTACCGAAGGAGGGTGATGTAGCCGGTCTTGGCGATGGTACCGGTTTCGTTGGCCATGCCCGTCCAGCCACGACCGTTGCGGAACTTGGCCCGGTGGACACGCCAGACGTAGGTGCCAGGCTTGGCGGGGAGACCCTGGAAGGTGCCGTCCCAGGCTTCGGTGGGCGAACCTTCCGCATCGATGGCTTCCGACTCCCAGACCAGCTGACCGGTACGGGTGTAGACCGCGATGTAGTAGTCCTCCAGGCCGATGCCCTTGGGCTTGAAGACGTCCTGCTCCTCTATCGTATTATCCTCGGGGGTGAAGACGTTGGGGACAAACAGACCGACGAGCATCTCGAGGTCGACCTTCTTGGAAACGGTGTCCTGACAGCCGTACACGTTTTCGACCCAGTGGTAGACCGTCTTGTCGAAGCCGGATACATAGCGGTGTACGGGATCCATCTCGTCGCTGCCGTAGCCGTCACCGAAGTCCCATCCGAAGAGGACGGCATCGGCACTGGAGCGGTCAGTGAACTGGATGGTGTTCATCACTTCACCCTCGGCGTTGTCGTAGTCGAAGTCGGCCAGCGGGCGGGGGAAGATCTCGACGAATTCCGTGAAGGTGGCCGTGTCGGCACATCCGCTGCCGTTACCGGCGATCACAGTGACATCGTAGAAACCAGGCTGCTCGAAGCGGCGGCTGAAGTCTTCCTCTTCCGAAACGTAGCCGTCGGAGAAGGTCCACTTGATGAAGTCGGTATTCGAGCTTTCACTCGTGAACGGCAGTTCGCCGGAAACACAGGCGGCGGTATCGGGGATGCTGAACTCGGCTACGGGCTCACCGTAGATGTACAGCGGTGCGGAAGCGGTGGCCTCACAGAGGAACTCGTTGGTGGCCTTCAGCGTCACGTTGTAGGTAGCCGCTTCGGTGTAGGTGATACAGGGGGTGTTCAGTCCGGAGGTGAGTCCGTTGCCGAAGTCCCAGTTGTAGCCCGTTCCACCGGTCGTGTTGTTGGTGAAGCAGACCGTCTGCGGTACGCCACAGGCCTGGCTGGCGTCGGCGGCGAATTCCACTTCGGGAACGGCGTGCACTTCGACCGAAGAGAATACCGCGTCGTTGCTGCACCCAGACTCATCGCGAACGGTGAGGGTGATCTCATACGTACCAGGCGTGGTGTAAGTGTGGGTACGGGGTTCAGCTCCGACGGCGGTATTCCCGTCACCGAAGTCCCAGCTGTAGTAAGCGCCGGATTCGGTGAGGTTCTTCAGGTCGACCTGCAGGGGCGGACAGCCCACTACGTTTTCGGCGGTCAGGTCCACTTGCGGGGCCTCGCGGATGGTGATCTTCTGGCTGAAGACACCGGGGCAGTCAGCTCCCTCGACCTTGGCCGAGAGGGTTACGGTATATTCTCCCGGGCCGGGGAACACGTGGCCGGGGTTCTCGACGTCCTTCACCGTATTACCGTCGCCGAAGGTCCAGACGAAGTCCGTCACGCGGCCGGAGGTATTACGGAAGAAGACGCTGTCGCCTACACAGGTTGCACTGGCCACCTCGAAGGAAACGTCGGGTGCGGGGTAGACGGTCACCGGTAGGGTGATCTCATCCTGGACACAGCCGTTGTCGGCGACCAGGGTGACGTTGTACGTCTTCACCGCGTCGGTGGTATTGCGGAAGGTGTGCTCGGGGTTCTCCTCGTCGGAAGAGTAGCCGTCGCCGAAGTCCCAGGCGTAGCTTACCAGGCTGTCGGGGCTGGTAAAGTTACGGAACTGAACAGTGAACGGATCACAGCCGGTACGCTCGTCGGCGCTGAAGCGCACGCGGAGTTCGTTGGGCTTGGAGATCACGGTCCGGGTCAGGGTATCGCTGCCACAGGCGTTATAAGCCACCAGCGTGATGTCGAACGCGGCGTTCTGCGCACCCTGGGCTACGAAGGAGCGGGCGGGCGGCGTGGCTTCAATCGAGTACAGTTCGCCATTTACGAACCACTTGTACTTATTGCGGGTACCGGCGGTCTGGTTGTCGAAGCTGACGTTCAGTTGCGAACAACCGGCTTCCTCGCTAAGCTCGAAGGCAGCCACCGGCTCGGTGGTGATGGTCACCTCTTCGCTGTAGGTATGGGTACCACAGTCGTTGGTTACGGTCAGGCTGACCAGGTAGGTGGTGTCCACGCTACCACGCTCGAAGAGGACCGGGGCGGGATTCTCGCTGTTGCTGGTCCGGCCGTTGCCGAAGTCCCAGAAGTAGACGGCTTCCCCGAACACCTGGCTATTGTTGTAGAAGGTGAAGGGTACATCGTCACAGGCTACGTCTTGCTCCTTTTCGAAGCGGGCGACCGGCGTTCCGGTCACGTTGACGTGCTTCACGACTTCGTGGGCACAGCCAAACTCATTGTAAGCCGTCAGCGTCACGGTATGAATACCGGGGGTGCGGAAGGTAAACACGGGGTTCGCTACCCGTACCGGCGGCTCATCAGAGTTGCGCCATACATAGCTGACACCACCGGTACCGGTTTGCTTGAACTGCACCGGCTCGTCGATACAGACGTAGTTAGGGGCGTCGATCTGGGCAATCGGTCCGGGCCGGACATTGACCGTGAAGTCAACCGATCCGGTACAGGTCATACCGGCGGGGCGGTAGTAGTACGTCAGGGTGTAGGTTCCGGCGCCGAGGCTGCTGGGATCCATTACACCGCTGCGGTCGATCACGCCGGGGCCTTCGTACCAGCCACCCATCGGATTACCATTCGAGAGGACGAAGTAAGTATCGCTCTCACAGGCATCCAGTACCGGTTCGGCTACGGTTACCTCGGGCTCTTCGATCACGAATACCTCACGGGTACCGGTTACGGCACAGGCGCCGTCGGTGTAGGTGTACTCCAGCACGGTCACGCCGGTTCCGGCGGCTACCGGGTCGAAGTTTCCGTCGGCGGTCACTACGCCGGCCCGACCGTCGGCATCCATCCAGCTACCGCCCGCGGGCGTTGGGCTGGTCAGTACGTACAGACCGTCCAGGATACAGACCGTGTCACGGCCACCCATGGTCAGTTCGGGCGTGGAATCAATGTGGATGGTATCGGCTACCGTGCTTTCGCCACAGGCATTGAATACCGTCAGCTTGTAGACGTAGGTCCCGGCTTCGCGGTAGGGGATGGCACGCGGGAAGCGATCGCTCGAAGTCAGATCACCCACGCTGCCGGGGAAGGTCCAGCGTACGCTGTCGACGGCACCGCCGCCGTAATTCACGATCGGAGTGAGATCGACCTGCTCGCAGAAACGATCCTGGTAGGTGAGTACGGGTTCAACCGATTCCTTCACCGTTACGCTGCCCGTCCAGGTGATCGGATCACAGGAAGGATTGCTAATGACGGCGCTCAGCTCGTAGGTACCGACACCGGTGAAGGTGAAGGTCGGTTCGGCGGCATTCGGGTTGTCGATCGCTACGGCACCGGCCGGGGTAACGGTCCAGTCGTAGGTCAGATCGGCTCCCGTGCTGCGGTTGCTTACGGTTACGGTTTGGCTACCGTCCAGACAGAGGTTGGTTGCGGAAAGGTCGATATCGGCGACCGGCTCGGCGTAGATCCGGAAGGTATCCCGTGCTACGGTGGTTCCACAGTCGGAAGCCGCGTTCACGGTAACCAGGTAGGTTCCAGGGGCCAGGCTGAGGGTCGGATTGTCCGGAATATTGCTCTCGAAGACCGTAGCCTGGTTAGCGTCGGTGATCGTCCAGCTGGCGCTATTCGCTCCGTTGATGGCGGCGGAAAGCGCTACCGTGGTCGGGCCACAGAAGTCGGGCTGAGCCGTCAGCTGGATGGTCGGTACGCCTCCCACCGTGATCACGGCATCCATGTCCTGCATGCCACATTCGGGGTTACCGGCGGTTAGGCGCAGGGTGTACTCACCGTTGGCCCAACCTTCGTCGATAGCAAAGTTTGCGGGGGAAGACTGGCTGGTCGCCAGGGTCGTACCCATAGGGTCAATCAGCGAGAAGGTAAAGTCGGTCAGATCATCACTGGAGGTATTGGTTACCCGCAGCGTCCCTCCCTGGCAGACGATGTCATTGTCCACGGCAAACGAGGGCGTCGAATCGTCGTAGATGCGGAAGGTATCCCGGTCGACCGTCGTACCACAGTCGGAGGTGGCCGTAACGGCTACGATGTAGGTATCGGGTTCGAGATTGAGCGTCGGCCCGTCGGGAATATTACTGGCAAAGACGGTGGCTCCGGCCGCGTTGGTAACCAGCCACTCCATACGCTTGGCACCCGCGGTAGCGGCGGACAGCGATACGGTGGTTGGGCCACAGAAATCCGGCTGCGGCAGCACATCCACGGTAGGAACACCGCCGATCGTGATGGTCATCTCATCGGTTTTCATGCCACACTCGGGGTTACCGGCGGTCATGCGCAGGGTGTAGGTCCCCTTAGCCATTCCGGCACCAATGGTGAAGTTGGCCGGAGAGGCATTGCTGGTCAGTACGGTTATTCCCGCAGGATCGACCAGGTCGAAGGTGAAGTCCGTAACGTCACCCGTGGAGGTGTTGGTTACCGATAGCGTTCCACCCTGGCAAACGAGGTCGCTGCTTACGGTGAACGAAGGCGTCGGCTCCGCGAAGATGCGGAAGGTATCGCGGTCGGTTACCGATCCACAACCGGAAGTGGCCGTCGCGGCTGCGACGTACGTACCCGGGTTGAGGTTCAGCGTGGGGGCATCCTCCACATTGCTTTCAAAGACCACCCGGTCTTTGGCATCCGTAATCTTCCAGGCGATGCTGGAAGCTCCGGTGTGCGCGGCGGAAAGGCTTACGGTATTGGGTCCGCAGTAGTCGGGTTGCGCGATCACCTCGATGGTTGGCGCTCCACCCACGGTGATCGTGGTTTCGGCGGTTTCCAGGGCACACTCGGGGTTACCGGCGGCCAGGCGGATCGTGTACTCCCCGTCGGGCAGCGCTTCTCCGATGGAGAAGGTGGCGGGGGACGCACTGCTGGTCAGCATCGTGGTTCCCATCGGATCGATCAGCGAGAAGGTGAAGTCGGTCACGTCGCCTTCCGAAGTATTGGTCACGGTTACGGTACCTCCCTGACAGGCCACGTCGGTATCCACCGTGAAGGCGGGCTCGGGAGCTTCGAAGAGGTGGAAGGTATCCCGGCTGCGTACTACGCCGCACTCGTTCGCCACCATGGCGGTCACGTGGTAAGTGCCTTCGGCCAGATCCGCAACGGGCGGCACGTAGGCATCGCTGTTGTAGACCAACTTACCGGCGTCGTCACGAATCTGCCAGTTGATGAAGTTGATGCGGGCAGGGTCACTGTGGGTAGCGGAGAGTTGCACCTGGGCGGGTCCACAATTATCCGGCGTAGGCAGGAGCGCAATCGTCGGCAGGGCACCCACTTTAATCCGGGCACTGTTCGTAGCGGGGGCACAAGTGGCACTCGAGACGTCGAGGCGAACGATGTACTCGCCAACGGGCAGGTCTTCCCCGAAGGTGAAGGTAGCCGGCGAATCCTTACTCGTAGCCACGACATTAAAGTCGCTATCAAGCACCGTGAAGGTGAAGTCGGTCACGTCGTCACCGGAAAGCTTGGTCGCGGTGATGCTGCCACCCGTACAGACGGACGAACTGCTCAGGGAGAAGTTAGCCGCCGGAGCGGGGCTTACCGTGAATTCAGTAAAGTCGGTCGCCGAGCCACAGTCGTTGCCGGCCGTCACTTTAAGCGTATAGGTACCGGCGGAAAGCTTGACGTTCAGCGGGTCGAAGGTGGCATTGGTGTAAACCGTTGCTCCGTCCGAATCCGCGACCTGCCAGAGAATAGTCTCGGCATCGGTCAGCGTAGCGCGGGGCGTGAAGTCGGATTCACCACAGAAATCGGCTACGGCCTCCACCAGAACGGTCGGCGTGGCTTTGATGACCACGGTTGCTTCGGTACCGATGGTGCCCGAGGCACAGGAGACACTCTCCCCTTCCATCCGGACGGTATAGGTACCGGCGGCCAGATCAGCTCCGAAGGTGAAGGGCGAACTGGTGCCCGTGGCTACGGTCAGGCCGTCAGCATCCGTGACGGTAAACCGCAGGTTGGCCAGGTCGGTGCTGGTGTTCGTGACGGTCACCGTTTCTCCGGTACAGACGTCGTCGGTATTCAGCGCCATGGTAGCGGGGCTACCCTGGGTAATTTCAAAGGTCGTGAAGTCACTGGCTGCGGCACAGTCATTCGTACCGCTGACAAGTAAGGTGTAGAAACCGGGGCCGAGGGTCACCTCGGCGGGAGTCAGCGTGGCGTCGGAGTACACCAGATCGCCGGCGGCATTGCGGATCTTCCAGTCCATAGCCGTCACCTGATCGAAATCAGCCGAGGGGGTAAAGGTCAGGGATCCACAGGTACCGGCTACGGGGTCGACGCTCACCGACGGATCGGCGAAGATGACGATGGCGCTCTGGGTAGATACGGGGGTATCACCACAGGCCGTGTCGAATCCGTCCATCTGAACGGTGTAGGAACCGGGAGCCAGTTTGGCGCCGAAGCGGAAGGGGCTTCCGTTTCCGGAGGCGACCGTGGCACCATCCTCATCCACCACCGTGAAGCGGGGCGAAGCGAGGCTGGCCGTTTGGTTGGTGGCCGTGAAGGTGGTACCCTCACAACTTTCATCGGTATCCAGTGAAAAGACCGGCTCCGTGCCCGACTGCACCTGGAAGGTGACGACGTAGTCTGCCGTTCCACAGTCATTGCTCACGGTGGCAGTCATCTCGTAGCTACCGATGCCGAGGGTAACCTGCTCCGGATCGAAGGAGTTATCCGTGTACAGTACGTCTCCCGCACCGTTGGCGATTGACCAGCGAATAGCATCCGCAAAGGTCGTCGTAGCCGAAGGCGCAAAGGTCAGCGAGCCACAGGCATCGGCAACGGGGTCCACGACAATCCTCGGAGCACCCGATACGGTGACGGTCCGTTCGACACTCGCCGGGCCGGCCGGGCAGCTGGTACTTTCCCCCTCCATCCGGACGGTGTAGGCACCGGCGCCAAGATCAGCTCCGAAGGTGAAGGGCGAAGTGGTGGCGCTGGCCACTACGGCGCCGTCGGCATCAAGTACCGTAATCGATAGATTAGCCAGGTCGGGCGTGGTATTCGTTACCGTGAAGCTTCCGCCGCCACACACCTCTTCGGTGTCGATGGCAAAGGTCGGTGCGGTGCCTTCGGTAATTTCGAAAGACGTCAGGTCTTCGGCGATGCCACAGTCGTTGGCCACGTCGACGGCCAGGGTGTAGAAACCGGCTCCCAGGCTTACACTCTGCGGAGTGAAGGTATTGTCGGTATAGACAACCGTTCCGCTGCCGTTGCGGATAGTCCAGTTGATGGTGGTCGCGTCCGAAACGTCGGCGCTCGGGGTGAAGGTCAGCGACCCACAGCTTCCGGCCACCGATGCCAGTTCGACGGTCGGGGCGGGACGCACCGTGACGGTGGTATCCGTGCTTACCGAGGCATCGTTACAGTCGGTCCGCTTGCCCGTCATGGCTACGGTATAGGTACCACCCGCCAGGCGGTTACCGAAGGTAAAGGGCGAGCCGGTACCGCTGGCAACTATGCCGTCCAGGTCGTTGCGGACGGTAAAGGTTACGTCGGTAAGTCCGGAAGTGGTATTGGTAACCGTGATGGTTTCACCTTCACAAGCATCCTCGCTGGAGAGCGTGAAGGTCGGCGCTTCCGGGGCGGTAACCGTGAAGGTTACTTCATCCCGTTCGCTACCACAGTCGTTGGTTACTTCGGCACTTAGGGTATACGTTCCCGTTTCCAGGACGACTTCCTGCGGTACGAAGGTATCATCGGCGTAAACGGGCAAGCCGGTAGCATCAACGATCTTCCAGGCAATGGCCATCGCGTCGGTGATGGTGGCACCGGGGGTAAGGGTCAAGCTACCACACACATCCGCTACGGGATCGAGCTGTACGGTCGGTCCGGCGGAGACGGTCAATACCGTATCGATGACCAGTCCGTTACCACAGATCGAGCTGTTACCTTCCATGCGCAGTGTATAGGACCCGGCAGCCAGGTCATCACCGAAGACGAAGGGCGAAGTGGTACTGCTGGCTACCGTGGCACCGGTGGCATCGGTTACGGTGAAGGCGACGTCATTCAGGTGGGTGGTGCCGTTGCTGGCCGTGAAGGTCTCGCCGGCACAGATTGTGGCCAGGTCGACGTTCAGAACCGGGGTCACCGTATTCAGCAGGTTGAAGGTGTCGCGGCTGCGGGAGACGCCACATTCGTTGGCGACGGTTGCGGTCACGTAGTAAGTTCCTTCGTAGAGGCTATCCGGTACCGGATCGAAGGTGTCGTTGTTGTACACCAGCTGTCCGTTCTCGTTGCGGATTTGCCAGTTTATGAAATTGATGTAGGCAGGATCCGTATGGGTAGCGGATAACTGAATTTCCGCCGGGGCACACTGGTCCGGAATCGGGTCGAGCACGATGTTCGGCGAGCGACCCAGGGTGATGGTGGTCCGGTTGCTTACCGGCGAACAGGTCAGGCTGCTAACGGTGAGTCGGATCGTGTACGTACCGATGGCAAGCTCCTCACCGAAGGTGAAGGTGGCCGTCTCGTCGGTACTCGTCATGATCACGTTGTCATCCGCATCGAGTACGTCAAAGGTCACGTCGTCGATGTCACCGGTAGAACGGTTGACCGCGACAATGCTTCCTCCGCTACAGATGGCGGAACTGTTGAGGCTGAAGTTGACGACCGGACCGGGGTTAACGGTGAAGGCAGTACGGTCTTCGGCCCTTCCACAGTCGTTAATTACCCGGGCAATAAGCGTGTATTCGCCCGCGGGCAGATCGGCCCGCTTCGGGTTCATGCGGTTGTCCGTGTAAACGGTGGTTCCCATCTCGTCCTGGATTTCCCATTCCATGGCCATGGCATATTCCGTGGTGGCGGTAGGAATGAAATCACTACGGCCACAGGATTCCGCTACGGGATCCACGCTCACCGTCGGGAGTGACAGGATAGCGACATCCTGCTCCTGCATGACTACTCCGGTTGAACAGGATAAGCTATTGCCTTCCATGCGTACGGTGTACGTACCGGCCGATAGACTGGTTCCAAAGATGAAGGGAGACGAAGTGCCCGTGGCCACCGTGGCGCCGGTCGCATCAAGTACCGTGAACTTGAGGTTGCTCAGGTCCGTCGTCGTATTGGTTACGGTGAAGGTTTGTCCCTCACAGACGTTTTCGGAGTCCAGGCTGAAGGTCGGCTCGGTTCCGCTGCCTACCTCGAAGGAGGTGACATCGTCGTCGCTGCCACAGTCATTGTACACTACGGCGGTGAGCGTATAGAAACCGGGAGTCAGCGTCACTTCGGCGGGGTCGAAGGTCACGTCAGCGTATACCTGGCGGCCCGCCGCATCACGGATAGCCCAGTGAATGCCTTCTGCGGAGGTGTAGCTGGCGGAAGGAGTAAAGGTGACGGAGCCACAGTTGCCCGCAACCCGATCCAGTTTTACGACGGGCCTGGCCCGGAAGATGACGGTGGTGTCCACCGAAACGGCGGTACCGGCGCACGACGCACTCGTACCCGAGAGGGTAAGGGTGTAGTTACCGGGTGCCAGCCCCGGACCGAAATCGAAGGATGCTCCGGCTCCGGTGGCTACCGTAAAGCCGGACTCATTGATCACCGTGTACCGGGGGTTGTTCAGGTCGGTACTCTGGCTCCTGGCCGTGATGATCTGGCCCTCACAGGTATTGTCGGTATCGAGGCGCACCACGGGAGTGGGTGCCGGATCGATGGTAAAGCTTACCGCATCGCTAGCCGCATGACAGTCGTTCGTCACCTCGGCGGCCAGTTCGTAGGTACCCGCGCTCAGGGTGATCAGACCGGGTTCGAAGTTATCGTCTGAGTAAATCAGTTCTCCGGACGCATTGTGGATCGTCCACTGAATACCGGAAGCCGCGGTAACCGTGGCGGATGGCGATACCGTAACGGCACCGCAGGCATCCGCAACCGGGGCGATGGTAATGGTAGGCTGGTCTACCACGCTTACCGTTTGCTCAATAGATACGGTCCCGGAGGAACAGGTGGCACTGGTGCCTTCCATCCGGACGGTGTAGGTGCCAAGCGGCAGGTCGTCGCCGAAGGTAAAGGGCGAAGTATTGCTGCTGGCTACGGTTGCTCCGGCTTGGTCAAGAACGGTGAAGACCAAGTTGGTCAATCCGGTAGTGGTATTCGTCGCCGTGATCGTAGTACCCGAACAAGCCAGGGTGTTATCTAGCGTGAACTCCGGGCTATCCCCTTCGGTGACCTCAAAGGTGGTCGCATCGTCGGCAATACCACAGTTGTTAGCCACTTCGGCGACCAGGGTGTAGAATCCACGGGTGAGCGTGACTTCCGCCGGATCGAAGGTTACATCGGTGTAGACGACTTCACCGGCCGTATTGCGGATCGTCCATTCGATAACCGCAGCACCGGTAATGCGGGCGGAGGGCGCGAAGGTGACCGATCCACACTGGTCGGCAACCGGATCGACCTTCACCAGGGGTTCCGACTGGATGGTGATGGTCGTATCCTTACTGACGCTGGCGCGGTCACAGGCATCGCTGTCCCCCGTCAACCGTACGGTGTAGGTTCCGGCCATGAGGTCGTCTCCGAAGGTGAAGGGCGAATCGGTCGACTGCTCGATGGCGTTGCCCCAGCGATCCATGATCGTGAAGGCTACGTTGCTCAGACCGGTGCTCGTATTCGTAACGGTGAAGGACGATCCCTCACACTTCTGGTCGCGATCCAGGTCAAATGACACACTCGAGGCTATATCGCCGGATACGGCAAAACTGACCGCATCGGTCGCGTTACCACAGCCATTGCTGACGCTTACGGAAAGGGTGTAGGAACCACCGCCGAGGGTCACGGCAGCCGGGCTGAAGGTGGCGTCGCTGTAGACCACGCTTCCCGAAGCATTCCGGATTTCCCAACTGATGGCGCTGGCAAATTCATAGGTAGCCGCGGGCGTGAAGGTGATGGTACCACACTTGTCGGCTACGGGGGTCAGGCTGACGGTCGCCCGTTCGGCAACGGTGACGAGCGTATCGATGCTCATCAGTCCGCCACAACTGGCGTTGTTGCCCTCCATGCGCAGGGTATAGTCTCCCGCCGGCAGGGTATTGCCAAAGGTGAACGGGGAGCCGTTACCACTGGCTACGGTGGCGCCACCGGCGTCCGTAACGGTGAAGGCAATGTCCGTCAGACCGGTACTGACATTAGAAGCGACGATATTACCACCGGCACAAATGTTATCGCTGTCAAGCGCCATCACGGGCTTTTCGCCCTCGGTTACCTCGAAAGTAACGGCATCGCTGGCGCTCTCACAGGCATTGGCTACCGTAGCGGTGAGGGTATAGTTGCCGGCGGGCAGGTTCGCCCGGGCCGGAGTGAAGGATGCATCCGTATAAACGGTAGCACCTAGGGCATCGACGATCTCCCACTCGATGGAAGTGGCGTTCTCTACGGTCGCGGCAGGCGTGAAGGCCAGCAGCCCACATCCGTCGGCTACCGGATCGACGATCACGCTCGGAGCGGGCATTACGTCAAAGGTCAGTTCCGTCGAAACGGTTCCACCGCCGCAGTCGGCGCTTTCGCCCTGCATCCGGATGGTGTAGGTGCCGGGTGCGAAGGCAGGACCGAGTACAAAAGTAGCCGGGGAGTCGCTGACGTCCAGCAGTTGGTTGCCTTCGCTGTCGAACAGGTAGAAGCTGATGTCACTCAGTCCGCTAGTCGTGTTCGTAGCCGTCACGGATTCGCCCGCACAGGTTTCGGTCACGTCCAGCGTGAAGGTGGGAGCCGTTCCGGGTACGACGGTAAAGGTCCGTTGGCTTTGATCCGTACCACAGTCGTTGGTTACGGTCGCCGTAGCGGTATAATCACCGGCACCGAGGGTCGTAGCGGCCGGGCTGAAGGTATTGTCCTCGTATACGAGGGTACCGGAGCCGTCACGGATCTGCCAGTTGATTCCGGTCAGGAGAGTAGAATCGGTGTGCGTAGCCGATAGGTTCACCGTGGCCGAGCCACAACCATCGGGAATAGCGTTCAGGGTGACCTCGGGTTCTCCCGTCAGATAGACGGTCGTTTCCTCGAATCCGGTACCACACTTCTTATCGTCCAGTTCCAGGCGAATCGTGTATTCTCCGGCCAGCATGTAACTGGGGAAAGTGAAGGTGGCCGGCGAACGACTCTCATATGCAACCGTATTACCGGAAGCGTCCAGGAGGTAGAAACGCGGATTTTTGGTGATCGCACTGGTGTTCGTGGCCGTAATGGTGCCTTCGCTACAGGTGATGTCCTTATCTACCGTGAAGCTTACCGGAGGACCGTCCAGTACGGTGAAGGGCTCTTCGGCCGATACCCCGTCGAGCGCACAGCCATTATAGGCAATGGCGGTGAAGAGGTAATCGCCGGCTTCGCGCACGTCGTAGTGGCGCCCCCAGGGCTCGTCGTGATAAATAGTCACGCCGGCATTCGCTCCGGTTACACCGGTAATGATGTAGCGGACGGAATCGATCAAAGACGCATCTATTCCAAAATCCACCGTCGGGCGAACGCGCACCTGTCCACAGGCATCGTCGATTTCCGTCACCGTAACAACGGGGAGTACCGCTACCGATACCTCATGCTCGATGGTCTCATTAGTACACACGCCGTCCGATACGGTAGCCGTGATGGTGTAGGTTCCTACGCCGCCGTTGAAGGTGAAGGTAGGGGCGGCGGCGTTGGCGTCACTGATGACAACGTCAGCGGCCGGGCTCACCGACCAGCTGTACGTTAGTCCGGCGCCGGTGCTGTTGTTGGTGATGGATACCGTCTCTCCCTGACAAACGCCGCTGCGGTCGAAGTCAATGTCGACTACGGCGGGCTCTTCGACGTCAAAGGTTTCGGTGACGGTGGTCGTACCACAGGCATTGTATACGGTCAGACTCACTTCGAGGCCGTTGCCGTAGGTTCCTAGGGTCACCTCACCGGGAGCGAGATCGCTCGACGTGGCCGGAACACTTCCGGCGGGGAAGGTCCAGCGGACGGAATCGATCATGTCTACGGCCGCGTCATAGTTGGCAACGGGAACGAAGCTGTTTCCTCCACAACCCAGAGCGATCTCGTCGATCGTCAATTCGGGCGTGCCGCCCACCAGTACTAGGGTATCCCAGGTGATGTCGCTACATCCGGCAACCGCCAGGACGGCCTCAATCCGGTAGGATCCCATCGGGGTAGTCGGGTTAATAGAGAAGGTAGGCGAACGCTCGCTGGAGGTGGCAAAGACATCGCCGGTGGGGGCGATGACGTTCCAGCTCACTCCCTCGATATCACCGGTGCTATTGTTGGTCACCGCGATGGTGGCACCACCGTCCCGGCAAACTTCGTCTTGCGAAATATCAATGTTTACGCTTACGTCACCGGCAACTACGAAGGTTTCGGTCACCGTGTGGGTTCCACACGAGTTGGTGGCGGTCAGAGTTACCGTATGCTCCCCCTTCTCAAAGCGCACGGGCAGTGGCTGCAGGCGCGTCGAGGTCGATGGCGGAGACGCCGTCGGGAATTCCCAAGTGTAGGTGGTGGTTTCGATGTCGCAGTATCCGCCGCGGGGGGCGAAAGTCACGTCCTGGGCGCCACAAAGCGTGTCGATCGGACTGACCTCCATCACCGGCGTTTCGCCCACCGCTACCTTTTCGGTGTGGGTTGACGTGCCACAGGCGCTCGTTACGGTGAGGGTCAGGAGGTAATTACCGGCTTCGGTGATTTCGATCACGGGTTCGAAGCTGTTGGCGTCGGTACCCTCCACGAAGGCAATTCCGCCGGTGCTGCAGGCATTCTTGGCGGCGGCTATCGTCCAGCTCATTTCGGCTACGTCACAAGCGGTGACGGCGGAGGTCAGGTTGCTCGGGCGCAGGGCTAGTCCGGCGGGCATACAGCCCAGGGCTTCAGGAAGGGTGAAATCAGCTACCGCTTCATCGCGTACACAAACCGTAGTCTGGTCCGAGTCACTACAGCCGGCTTCGTTGGTATAGGTATAAGTTAGGGTATAGGTTCCGGCGGCGGGGGCTTTAAATTCGCCATCCTCGGTCACGAAATCGCCAGACCAGGTACCCTTGAGGGCTCTGCTGGAGGGCGATCCTTCCAGTTCGATCTTTTCGTCAACACAGGCAATCTGGGGGTCACCGGCATCGGCGACCGGGTAAGCGTGCACCGTCACCTTGATTTCATCGGTGGCGTCACACCGGCCTTCCGGGTCGATGCCGAGTACCTCGATGGTGTATACCCCCGGCACGTCGTGACTGAAAGTAACCGAAGAACCGGTCGAACCGGAGAGATGGTCACCGGTCCAGGTATAGCTGGCGCCACCGGTGGCCGTCAGGGTCACCGACTCACCGGAGCAGATTTCCACGTCGTCTCCACCGTTTACGTCGATGGGCGCACCGGGATTGACCACCACGTTATACGTCTTGGTGCTGGAACAGCCCGTAGCGTTCGTGACCGTAACCGTATAGTCACCGTTATTTTTCGGCTTGGCGTTCGGAATGCTCCACTCGGCCTGGTCGGAGGTAAACCCGTCGGGGCCCGTCCAGGAAAAGGTCAGGCCGCTTCCGCTTCCCGCCAGATCGGCGGCAATGCTGGAGGACTCACAGGTTTCTTCCGTCACGATGATTTCCGGCAGGTCGGGTGCCGCGGCTATCTCGAAGGTTTCGGTCACTACCGTGGTACCACAGCTGTTGCTGACCCGCAGGCGAATGGTGTATACACCCGGTGCGTCGAAGGTTACGGGTCCGGGGTCCAGGCTGTTCCGGTCACCGCCTTTGCCACCGTCGAAATCCCAGGTAAAGGCCGGGGGATCGGTACAGTCCAGGCTGATGTTCGCGGTAGGAGTAACGGTGATGGGGCCGTCAAAACACACATCCTCGATCGGCTCGATCTCGACCAGCGGTGCCTCGGCTACCACGAACTCTTCCCAGTACTCGTCCGGGCCACACTCGTTTTCTGTCTTCAGGCCCAGGCGGTAGATACCGGCGGATTCAAACTGGATTTTCAGATCCCGTCCGTGCAACCCGTCTTTACCGGAGCCTTCCAGCACGGTGAAGTCACCGTCTCCGTCGCCACAGTCCGAGGGCAGGTACTCGACCATCCATTCGTAGGTCGCTTCGGCACCACAGGTCTCCAGGGTATTGGAGGTATTGGTTACGTCCAGGGTCAACGGGGTACAGCTTTCCGGATCGGCGTTTACCGCATCGTAGCTGGCCTCGGGTTCCGGCAGGATACAGATCGTCTGCGTCATCGGAGGGGAGGTACAGGCGTTGCTGTACTTCGGGGTGTAGTTCAGGGTGATCACGTATTCTCCGGCTTCATTGAAGCGGATGTCCAGGCCATTCTCGTCGTTGAGGGACCCGGCTACGATCTCGTACTTCGAGGGGTCGGCGTTGATCGACCATTCGGTCAGCATCTCGAAGCTACAGGTATTGCCAACCGCATAGAGGGCCGGCTCGGAATTGTTGCGGATTTCCACTACCCCACCCTCACAGGCTACGTCGTCGGCCTCGAAGTCCATTTCCGGGGCCTTATTGGCCCGAATGATGGTACCCCCTGATTGCGTGAAGCAGGGGTTGGTGGCCTCGAAGTAGATGTTAAAGTAGTTGTTAGCCGTCTCATCACTTTCACACGGGCTGGTGGTGAGGTAGTAGCTGAAGTTCGTCGGGGGCGGGTGGTTGAAGTAAGTGGTATCGCCACTGCCGTCGTTGACCCAGATCTTGTAAATCGTTCCCGGGGGGTTATCCTCCGTTCCCGAAATCCGGAACTCCACGTTTTCCGGTACACACGCGATCTGGTTGCTTACCGGAACGATGTTACCACCGGGGTTACTGCCGTAGAAAAACTCAAAGGTCTTCTTCGCCCAGCAGCCGTTGCCCCCTTGTACCGACACCTTTATATCATAGAGCCCGACGGAAGTATACGTGTGCTTCGTCAGGTTCGGCAGCGTAGCCCCTTCGTAGGGCGTGGAACCGTCTCCCCAGTCGACGATATAATAGATATTGGTCGACGCCGTGGAAGAGGTATTATTGATGCGCAGCTCATAGCTGGGATCGTCAGTCGGCGCACAGTTTACGAAATTGTAAATACCGACACTCTCGATGGAGGCGTCGGGCACGTCGGAGGCACTGACCGAAACCGTCCGGGTTACCGTATCGGGCACGCAACTTCCCCCCGTAATCAGGGTGACGTCAAAGCTGCCATCGGCGCCAAAGATATGCGTGGGGTTCTTCTTAGTAGAAGAAGACCCGTCGCCGAAATTCCATTTATACGTTCCTGCGGCGCCACTACGGGGCGTAAACTGATATTCATTACAGCTGGTGGCCGTAAAGTCAAAATCAGCCGGGCAACTTTGCCCGAATATCCAAGATGTCGTTAACGTGAAGAGTAATAGTGTAAAAATCCGCATAAACAGAAATTTTCAATCTGGGGAAAAGGTGTCGTTCTAGAAGCTTACGGGGCAGGTGGCGCCCTTATAGAGTTCGTTCTTGCCGAGGATGC
Organism: Lewinella sp. IMCC34191; assembly: GCF_003390935.1. Taxonomy (GTDB): domain Bacteria; phylum Bacteroidota; class Bacteroidia; order Chitinophagales; family Saprospiraceae; genus Neolewinella. The sequence goes on from NZ_QNQZ01000004.1 coordinate 314,915, forward strand.
GGCACTTGGATTTGAGGTCGGCCAGCATGATTCGGCAGTTCACCTCGACGGTTCCTACCGAGGCGGAGGCATTAACCCCGCTCAGCGGCAGGTCGTAAGAGAAGCCGACGATCCAGCCCGTAGCGCGGTCCCGCCACCGGCGGCCCACGTCGAGCAGCGACCGGACATCGATGCCGTAGGAAAGGATCAGGGTACTGGAGTTGCGGCCGCCGATCGGGTCACCGCTGTTGGTAGCGGGCCGGTTGGGCGTATTGAACTGGTAGAATATTCCCGTGTAATGGCCCTTACCCAGCAGGTAAGACCCGAGGGTGTAGAGGTTGAATTTGCCGCCCAGCTGGCTATCCCAACGGAACTGCGGGGCAATCGACGTCGGCGTGTAGCTCCGCGTTCCCTTCATCGAGCTCACCCGGCGCGTCAGGCCCATGTGCAGGGTGGTCCGGCGCGGCAGGTTCACGTTAGCACTTTCTTCGTCGAAGGCTACGTTCGGTTGGTTGACGTTGGAGAGGCTGGCACCGAGGGTGAAAATGGTATAGTCCTGCAAACCGTGGTTCCAGGAGCCGCGCACCATGGCGCCGATGTTCATGTTCATGTAGGGCCCGGTAGCTACGTCGATGATCTTCGCGGCACCGACCACACCGGTCACCGGATCGAGCTGGTAGGAGAAGATGAAGTCGCCACTGGCCATCGAGCTTTGCATCATGCTCAGCTGAGCACCCATGCGCATGTCCAGCCGGGAGAGGCCGTTGCTGATCTTCAGGTCGGGGTTGATGAAGGCGTACTCGAAAGCAGCCGCCAGCCCCACGCCGGTCGTCTTGAGCGGGGCAGCGCCCGTCTCGTCCTGAAACACCGAACCGGCAATGCCGAAGGTGGCACGCTCGATATCTTTGAAGCAGGGCATCCGCTGGTTCAGCGTCGCATTGTACGTTCGGTACCCCCCCTGAAAGGGCATACCGGTGGCGTCGGGCAGGCCGAACCACTGGTCGCGATAGTTGAGTATGAGTTGGGTACCGGCTTCCAGCCCCGCGTAGGCAGGGTTGAGGTACACGCGATTGGCGTAGAACTGGGAGAAAAAGGGATCCTGTCCCAGGAGCTGTGCTCCCGCCGAAATCATGACCACTAAGAAAACACTGCGTAAAAGTAGAACCATGGGCAATCATTTGCTCCGGAGTAAGCTCTACTGATTCCCCTAGCCAAATGGATAGAGACAAGAGACACATCTCTCTGAATCAGTGAATTATTCACTTATCCGGAAATAATGCGTTCTATTCTAAGTGCCTCGAATACTATCCGGTCCGTCCAAATGACGCGGCAAATGCCGGTCCTAGCCATGGTCGAACCTGATATCCGTCGGGGCTAATCCCTTCGGTTCTTCTGTAACGACCGCTCCGCACGGGGCATTGTCCAATTAACGAACGTTTACGGATTACCTCCCCGACGGTCCGTTTCCCTACGCACGGAACGTGCAAATACAAGCTTAGGGCGGCGGAGCGCAGGTAAAAAAGCCTTTACTAACGGACAGGTACTTGCAACCCATCCTCCATACCCCTATATTAGGTACCAGACCCCAGACTTCCATCGGAACCCGATTACCTACCCTAATTACTTGAAGTCATGGATCTACGCAACCGTACCGCCGTTATCATCGGCGCTCTCCTACTCCTCTCCCCACCCGTCAGCTCCCAGGAACCCAACCCTGCCGAATCGCCCCTTCGCGAAGGAATGGTCCTGAATATGCGGTTTCTGCCGGAATCAGCCGCCGACCGCGACCTACAGGCAAAGGGCCAGTCCACGGTGACTTTCCTCCGCGGTGAGCGGGGCCGCCACGAAGACGAAAGCGTCCAACTGACGCTCCGCCCGGACTCCCGCCCCCCCACTGCCACTACCTCCGAAGGAGATGAAGACGACGGCACGGATTACCTCATCATCGACGCCGGTGACCCCATCAAGAAGGACTGGTTCAAACCGGGAACCATCTGGGGTTTCCACCAGATCCTGCTGCTCGACAGCGTGGATCGCAGCGATTTTGAGAGCTTTATCCATCGCTACTGGGCCCCGACGCGGTCCGATGCCCTACCCGATTCGAAGGTTATTTTCCTGAAGGAACTGAACGGGCCCCAGGCGGGGGAATTCAGCTACATCTGGCTGATCGATTCCGAAGAAACCCGCGACTACTACTTCCCGGAATCAACCGTTCCCTCCGAGATGTACACGGAGTTTGAGAAGGCCTGGGGCTGGATCTACGAGCCGAATTACCTCGGGCGCTATCTGGCCGCTCCCGAAGACGAACTGTTCACCGACTACGTCGTCAGGTAAGTCAGTACCGCACCAAGCGCAAGCTGAAGCTACCCCCCTGCCGGTCCACCAACCTGACGAGGTACACACCCGCCGGTAACTGACTCATATTCAGGGATGTACTACCGACGAAGTGTCCTTGCTTTACCCACCGCCCGTGGGCATCCAGCAGCGTGTAGTGTACGGCTATATCGTCCGCCAACCGGATGGCGACCATTCCTCCCGTAGGGTTCGGAGCCACTTCCACTATGCGGGTGGCGAAGGTGGGAAGGGACGTTGACACGTCTGAGCCATCACAGTTCTCGTCAATGCCGTTACCCGGGATTTCAGCGGCGCCCGGGTTGATGGCGGCGTTGGTATCGTTACACTCTTCGAAAAAAAAGTAGCCGTCCTGGTCAGCGTCCAGCGTTTCCACCATGGTATTGCTCACCGTATTCGTGATCACCGGTTGGTTGAAATCGAAGAAAATACCAGCGGTATTCTCGATGGCGGTGAAGTCTTCCAGGCCCTCCCTGGCCCGGATCGCGAAGGTGAAATAGCCGTGGCTGGCCGGTTCGTTCGTTGTGCTATCAGGGAGCAGAATATTCTTAAACACCACTTCAAGCATTCCCTGATCGGTCACGCTCGGTATACCGTTATGGCTGGACCCCACCTCGCGAAAACTGTCGAAGTCCAGTTTGTCCGACAACTGATCCTCCAGGAATACCGTAAAGGCGGTGTCGTTTCCGGTATTCTGGAAGCGGATGGTGTAGGTGATTTCCTCGTCTAGCTGGGTATAGTTGGAGTTGCTCTCTTCGGGGCGGCTGGGCGAAGAGCGCTTGTCGTTCGGGTCGATGGCGCAGCGGAGGACGTCGTCGTATAGGAAGCTGTTGGAAAACTCGTTGCCGTTGGCGTCAACGGCGGACGTCGTCACCGGCATTTCGATGGGCTGGCCGGCATAGTCTTCGTTAGGCATGCGTAACCGTAGCCGTATCTGATATTGCTGACCGGGACCGAGATCCGCAAAATTCCATACCAGTTCGCCGTCAGCATTGCTCGCGGGTTCACGGTCCGTGTATACTACCGTTAATTCTTCGTGCAGATTCAGCCGAACTTGCCCCGCCTCACTGATACAGCCGTCGTTAGTGACCGTCAACCAGAAGGGGACGGTAAAACCACAGCGGGCGGGGGCGGAAGTGAGGTTTCCGCTTACGCTGGCGGCGGCACCGCTGGTTCGTACACCGAAATCGTGAAATAGCAATGTATCCGAAGCCGCTGGAAAAACGAAGGAATCCCCGGCGGACGTAGTTTCATAACACGATGAATTTGCTACCGTGACGGCATATTCCTGACCCGGGGTGAGTTCGAGGGTGTAAGCACCGGTAGAATCGGTGTAGGTCCACCGATATTTCTCTCCCTGTAAAGCGACGACTTTGACACCGGCCAGTCCCGATTCTCCGGAAGATCGCGCTCCGTCTTCATCGCTGTCCGCATAAACGACACCCTGCAGCCGGCTAGCCCACGGAGGGGTGAAGTACCGCAATTCGGCACCCTTATCTTTATCTTTGCCTCCGTAGTAGTACGTCCCGTTAAAGGCTACTACGCCTGCCCCCCGCGGGATGAGTGTGCCGGGTGAAAGGTACTCCACCTCAACGGCCCGCCCGACATCGCCATCGTAGAAGTAGTAGATATAGCCGTCGTCTATCGCCCCTCCGAATAACACCGTATTCCCAATTACGGCCGTATACTTCTCGTCCTTGATCGCCCCACTGAAATCCAGCGGTGCATTCAGTTCCCGGAGACTGCCCAGCGCTGGATTCCATACCAGGTGGTTTAGGACGGTGCCCGTACGCTGAGCAATAAAGAATTCTTCCCCCACGACATCGACCTGCACGATAGCCGGCCCGGCATCGGGGACGGTGTAGATGGGTTCTCTTGTTTCGAGGTCGAAAATACGCCGGCTCGTAACGACCATTTCCACACCGGACAGGTCCAACATTTTGACGAAGCGTTCTTCCGGGTCTAAAGTCGTAATGGAAACTACACCCGCTTCCGGCTCCAGCTTAAACACGGTTGCGGTACCGTCGTTGCGTTCGGCCAGGAACCGACAGGTACCGTTCTGCACGATAATTGGGCCACTTTGCCGGTACGTATCCAGTATTTCCGTCAGTTGCCAATCGGCACCAGTCGGATCAACGCTGTATAGCCGAAAGCGGTCATCAGCGCCTGGCCAGTGAAAATAGAGCTGGTCGCCTACGGCGTGCAGAAAATGAAAATTCGGCCGGTTATCGAAGGTGGTGGTCATTTGGATACGAACCTCTCCGGTTCCTAGGTCCGCCTTCACCAGCTCCAAATATCCACTTGCTGAATTCGTAAAGTGATACTGAATCTGGTAGACGAACTTGCCGATCCGGGCCATCGGAGAAAAGGATAGTGTCTCGTCAGTCGGTGCGTATACGTATAGGTCTACCTGGCGCCGTTCCTCCGGGAGATAAATGTTGTATAGCCCGGCCAATACGGCCTGACCATTCCAGGTTCCAAGAATCCGGTCAGGTGTAAAGGCTAAGTCATCCGGTAGTTGCGGCGGATCCGGAAGGCCGTCGAAGAGATAGTCACCGGAAGAGGCGGAGATAAGCAACTTGTTTTCATAAGGAAGAAAGGCTGAAATACCGGCATCTCCCGTTTTGTGCCCCAGCGACCGAACGGACACCGTACCCTGCGCTGTTCCGTCGGTCCGGTATAGCTCTACGCCAAAGTGCTCGGAATAGTTAAGTAGATACTGGGTGTTGTTGAAGCGGACAAAGTCCTGCACGTTCGTTCTCCTGTCCCGGGCGGGCGCCGGCAGGGAAATAAAAGATACGTCTTCCGTTTGCGTATCGAAAACCATCAACCCGCGCTGATCTCCTTGCGAACCGGAAAGGAATACTTTGCCGTCGGATAAGGTTCGGACGGTCGTGTTGGCACCGTCGAAATCGTCGGTGATGATGGAGAAGCGATGGTTGGCCTTATCAAACTTGGTAAGTCGCTTATGACTGGATTCGGCAAAGTAGATGAATCGATCGGACTCGTGAATCTTATCCTTTACCCAGTAAGGGGTAATACCATCCGAAATCAGGGATCGCGCGTCAACCGCGGGATCGTATATCCATACGGAAAAGCTGAGGCTGAAGCCCGTCTCATCCGTAAGAAAGATAACCTTACCGTCCCCAAAACTGGCCACCTCCGTAAACTTCCACCCTCGGTTACGGTAGCTTGACTGGCCATAAAAATTACGCAGCATATGGGTGCCGGCCTCGGTACCGTCCGTCACCCATATCTGATCGTCTCTTCCTCCCGTTTTTCCGCGAAAGAAAAGATACTCGTCCGTCGCCAGGTATTTTCCGTACGCAAGGCTGGGAATGGTTCCGCTTCCATCCGGTCCGAAGGTAATTCGGTCGACTGCTCCCCCGACTGGATCGTACCGCATCAGGTAACTTCCGCTGGCGTCCGCGTCCACGATGATCAGGCCACCGTTCACGAAGTAGGTCGGTATGGCATTTACGTATGCGTCATTCGGCGCGCCTTCGTAAACCAACCGTGTATCCTCGGGTCTGCCGGTACCATTGCGGTATACCTTCGCCCCGTCGCTGATGTAGATGGCATCCCCTGCTAGGTTGACCTCCGTAACCCCCTCCCCGCTGAATAGTAAGGCGGTTCCGGAAGCCGTACCATCGGACAGGTATACGCCCCCCTGCGGATTGACGATGATAAGCTTACCGTTGTAATGATGGTACTTCAGTCTATTGATCCGGTTGGGTATCGTATCGGTACCGAGCAGTGGTTTGGCCACGTGGCCGTCAGTGGCCCAGAGCCGTTCGTCCGCAGTGAAGAAGACAAACTTATCGTCCACCGCTTGCAGGTCGAAGTAGGGTCTACCCTGGTGCACCTGCGTTGGCTCGGTCGGATTACTGAAGGAAAAGTACTCGACAACGTAATCTTCCAGGTATCGGTCGTAATGGTAAACGGCAAGGGCCTTGTCGGTGACCGCCACCGGGCGTTGGCTGGCCACCAGCCCGCAGGCAACGGCAACCGGCTCTTGTTCCATCCCCGTGTAGTAGAGGCAATTCTCTGCCGCATCGAGATAGTAAAAACCGCCCGGTGTAGGATAAACACCCCGAATATGATAAAGAGCTAAGTCCCGGTTGAGGTCGATCGTTTGAATTTCGTAGGGAAATTCCTGAGCCGCCATTCCCGAATAAAAGATCGAAAACAGCAGCCCCATAGCTAAATGGCGCATACAATATGTATAGTGAGTGTGCTCTGAAGATAGGATAGACGGTCGGTGACAAAGGCCATTCCGTTGGATTTAACCTTTATTTCCTGCGCTCCGCCGCCCCTATTGCCGGATAAGACGACGCATCAAACTCCCTCCTTTGCTATCCGATAAGCGAAGGAAATACATCCCGGACGGAAGATCGCTCAGATCGATCCGGGTACTTCCCTGAAATTCCGACTGGCGCACCCCTTGTCCCTGCGGACCGTAGACTTCGTAACGGCAAAGGTCATTGTTACTCAGCGTAAGCATCACCGCGGTTCGAGTCGGATTGGGCGCTAGTTTCACGATCCTGGCCGCGAAGGTCGACAGGGAAGTAGTCCCGTCCACCCCGTCGCAGTTTTCGTCCACGCCGTTGCCGGGGATTTCCTCTGCACCCGGGTTAATGGCGGCGTTCTGGTCGTTGCACTCCGCGAAGAAGTAGTAACCATCCTGATCCGCGTCCAGCGTTTCTACCAGGGTATTCTTCACCATATTGGTGATGACCGGCTGGTTAAAATCGAAGTAGATACCGGCGGTATTCTCGATGGCGGTGAAGTCGTCCAACCCCTCCTTCGCCGTGATCTCGAAGGTGAAGAAACCGTGGCTCGCCGGTTCGTTGGTCGTGCTGTCGGGCAGCAGGATGTTAGGGAAGAGCACCTCCAGATTGCCGCCTTCGGCCAGGGTCACGCGAAGATCACCGTGGCTGGCGGCAAGGGGTTTGAAGGTATCCCAGTCCAGCTCATCGGAGAGCTTGTCTTCCAGCCGCACGGTGAAGGCCGTGTCGTTGCCGGTATTTTGGAAACGGATCATGTAGGTGATCGCCTCGTCGAGTTGGGTATAATTGGAGTTGGTCTCTTCGCGGCGGCGGGGCCAGCTGCGCTTATCGTTGGGGTCGAAGGCGCAGGTCAAGACCTCGGCAAACTGAAAAGTGTCCTGGGTGACCGCTTCTTCCTGGCCGTTAGCTTGTCCCCTCACCTCCATCGAAATCTGCTGTCCGGTAAGCTCTTCCTTCGGCATCCGTAGTTCCAGGTAAGTAGTCCACTGCTCTCCCGGATATAGACTCCCGTAACTCCAATTGAGAACGCTACTGTCCCCATCAATTTGGACTTCGTCCGCGGTATACACGAACTGGACGGCCGGGTGCAAATCTAGCGTGACCTCCCCACCCGCTAATTCCTGGCAGCCCTCGTTGGTAACCGTTATCCAGAACGACTCCGTGAAACCACACTGGATGGAAAAATTGTCCATGCGCACCATCACGGCAGAAGTACTATTCGCTGGCGGCACGGCAAAGTCGTGAAAGAGGGGGGCGTCATTGATCGGGGTCACTTCCTTCCGCAGAATGGGGTTGAAGCGCTCGACGCATGCATCCCCCGGCAACCAGACCGTGTACTCCCCACCGACGTCCAGCCGGAAGCGGTAGGTCCCCTCCGCGTTCGTGTAGCCAGTGATCTTCCGGTCACCCCCCTCGACCACGACAGCTTGGTTTGCCAGGGCTGCCTCGCTCTCGTCCCGAATCCCGTTTTCGTTCTCATCCTGATAGACCGTACCCGAGAGTTCGGCGGTGAGCGCCGGGCGGAAGTGGTGGAGTTGCGCTCCCTTCTCCTCGTCAACGTACATATAGAAGAATTCACCCTGAAAGGTGGTAATGATGGGGGCCGCCCGCTGGCTGATTCGCAGAGCAGGACTCGTTCCGATCGAGTATAAGCTATCCCGCTCACCGTCGTAGAGCATATACTGTCGCTGCCCGTCGGTCCGTAGATAGGTAAACATTGCCTGCCGGCCCAGTACGGCAATATGGTCCTGTAGATCCCGGGCGGCTAGGCCCGGCCGGTCCAGTTCGAAGGGGTCGAGCTTCGCCCCCCGGTGGTCCAGTTTCGCGAAACTCACCGTTTCACCGGTAGCAACCGACAGCAGCAGGCGGTCCGCCACAGCCGCGGCCCGCCGAATGGTCACCCCGGCCGGTGCGGCGAAGAGCAGCCTTCCCGAGTGGGCCTCCACGATTTGTCGGCTGGTGACGGCCAGGTCCAGTTCTCCGAAGGAAATGATCTCGACGAGTGACTCTCCTTCCTCCATCTCAACGACCGTAGTCGGAGGAGCGTCCAGCGTAGCCCGGCGCAACAGTCCATCCCCCCGTTCAGTAGCCGTCGCGTAGTAAATGATGTCGTCGTAAACAATGACTCGCCGTGCATTCGTTGCATAGTCCAGTACGGCCTCGTCTACCAGTTCCGTGACTTTCGTCCGCATTCCGTAGCGCCACCAGACCATCTCATCCCCCGTACTGGCCGGCGTCGTGAAATAGAGATTGTCGCCCGCCCTCACCATCTGTATATCGTAGTACCCCGCCGTTGAGTTGTCGTGCGGAAAATCGGTTTGCACACCGTATTCCGAGTACAGAGGATTGGATACGAGTGAGCCGTGCCGCACCACCGTGTTGCCGTAGTACACCAGCATATAAGCATAGTCCAGACCGAGCACCGCAGGGTTATAGCGGTAAGTGGAGCCAAATCCGAGCGCGCGCGGCGCGTCCGGTATAAAGATATCCGCGTCCCCGGCAAACACGGGTATGCCGTCGCGGGAACCCAGGTAACGCGTAGGGGGAGCATCTCCGGTGGGAAGCGTCCCCGAAGTAAGCTGGCCATCCTGGTAAGTATGGAAGCGGCCTTCCTCTACGGCGTAAAGCTTTTCTCCGTCCGGAAACAGCCCGGTAACGGCTGCATCTCCACTGCGATCGAACAGGCGGTAGACTACCTGCGTCCCCGCCGGTGTGCCGTCGGTGCGGTAGAGATAAGCCCCCTCGGAGTTCCGCGTGGCAATGAAATAGGGCTCACCTTCCAGTTCAAGCCGCTGAATCCGAGAAAAGCCCTCGGCGATTACGACCGGCTCCGTCGGTTCACCGCGGCTCAGATCCAGCCCGGCCAGTTGGCCGTCCCCTTGCCCGATCAGGAGATAGCCGCTCTGCGTTACGAAGGTGCCCAGTCCGTGCTGGCTCACTCGCGCATAGTCAAAATATTTACCGGTCCGCTTGTCGTACTTCTGTATTTGCCCCTGGTTGTTTGCGTAGAACATCACCGCATCGTCGGTTTCGATCCCCGTGCTGCGCAGAAAGCCCAGGTATTCCGCATCGACCTCCACCGGGAAATTGGCATCTTTCGCGCTCTCGTACCGGTGCATCGGGCTACCGGTGTAGGACTCATCGGTCAGATAGAGTATATCCCCCTCCCGGGTCTCGAAGGCACCGAAGCGGTCCCGATCGCGCGTTGAGACCTTGGATTCGTTCAGGAAGCGGGTACCCTGCTCCGTACCGTCCGTGATTATGAGTTGACCCGCATAGTCATAAGAACCGTAAAAGATCAGGCGCCCGCCCGGTAGCCGTTGCATGTGTTTAAACCCGAATGTCTCAATGATCTCTTGCTCGGGTCCGTATCTGAAGGCCTCCACCGAGTCCACGCCCTTGCGAATGCGATTAATCCGATACCCGACCTCTTCCCAACTGGAGAAAATCAGATTCGAATCGTTCGCCGTGAAGTTGGCCAGGTAAGTGTACCGATCCCCCCGGTTCGGAACGGAGTAGATGATCTCCGAGCCTTCCTCCCCGTCAAGACGGTAGCGGTATAGATCGGTGTCGTAGAGGTTCCAGTAAATGCTACCGTCAAAGGCCCCGAATTGAAGGTTAAAGCCGGAAAACGCTGACTGATAAATTTTCCTGGTACCCTCTGGCGTCATGTCGGTGATCCAGATCGAGCTTCCCATCGTCAGCACCACCGCGTTCTGATAACCAAACTGAAGCCGTACCGGCTCCTCGGCGGGAAAGGCTTGGCTTAGGCCGTTAAGCTTCCCACTCCTATCCAGACTGACTAACTCCTCTCCGTTGCGAATGATGAGAAACTCCCCCTCCCCGGTTGCCCGGATCCCCTGTAGTTGATCCGTGGTCCGGTACACCGTGACGAGGCTGCGGGGATCCTGGCTATTGATGTAGTACACGAACGTACTATCGGATACGGAGCTGGCCGAGATAATGAACAGGTCTTCATTCCGCCAGTAGCGTGATTTTGCATCCCCTCCATCGCACACTAATTCCTGGGGCCTCGTCGTCAGGTCGGCGTAGTAAAAACAACCGTCATCCGCGGCGAGGTAGTAATGATCGCCCACCGTCGTAATCCCCACCCCGGGGGCATGGGTTCCCCTATTCAGTTCTTCCACCTCGATGGCAAAGGGCAACTGAGCGGATAGGCCGAGAGCGTACAGTAGGAAAAAAGTAAAAAATATTCGCATACTCTGATCTTAGTTGCGACGGAGCGCAGGTGAAATTCTAGTGGCGAACGATTCGCCGCGTCAGTCCTGCCCCACTCTCATCCGTGACGCGCAGCAGATACACACCCGCCGCCAAATCCGACAAATCGATACGCGTTTCCGTCCGGAAACCCGCCTCCGTTACCCGCCGGCCGCGCATACTGTACACCGCATAGCGGTAGTTCCCCCGATCGGCCAATCTCAGCCAGACCGCGTTCCCCGTCGGGTTCGGCGCCAGCGTCAAGATGCTGCTGCTGAAGGTCTGCAGCGCGGTCGTTCCGTCCGCCCCGTCGCAGTTTTCGTCGATACCGTTGCCGGCTATGTCCGGCATACCCGGGTTAATCAGGCTGTCCAGATCGTTGCACTCCTCGAAGAACAAGTAGCCGTCCCGGTCTGCGTCCAGGGATTCCACCAAGGTGCTCTTTACCGTGTTGGTGATCACCGGCCGGTTGAAGTCGAAGTAGATGCCGGCGGTGTTCTCGATGGCGGTGAATTCGTCCAGTCCCTCGCGGGCCAGGATCTCGAAGGTGAAAAAGCCATGGCTCTCCGGCTCGTTCGTGAGGCTGTCCACGAGCAGGATGTTCTTGTAGAGGACCTCCAGGTTACCCCCCTCCCGCAGGCTCACCCGGTAATCGTGGCTGCTGGCCAGGGGCCGGAAGGTATCCCAGTCGAGATCGTCGGAGAGCTTATCTTCCAGCCGCACGGTAAAAGCCGTGTCGTTGCCCGTGTTCTGGAAGCGGATCATGTAGGTCAGCGGCTCGTCCAGCTGGGTGTAGTTCGACATCGACTGCTCGGCCCTGCGGGGCCAGACGCGCTTGTCGTTAGGATCGATGGCGCAACGCAGCACGTCATCGTACAGGAACGTATCGCGGACTGCCCGTCCTTCGCCGTCGGTGGTTAGCGTGTGCGTGAGGATCGGTATTTCCCGCCCCGTAAAATCCTCATTGGGCATCTTCAGTTCCAGGCGGATCCGATATTCGGTTCCCTGGGGCAGGTCGCCGTAAGCCCAGGTGAGAACCCTCCCTACGGTATCGGTCGGTTGCCGGTCGGCTCCGATGTAGGTCACTTCCTCGGGGAGTTCCAGACTCACGGTTCCCCCCTGTCGCTGACAACCCTCGTTGGTCACCGTCAGCCAAAAGGGTACGGTGAACCCGCAGCGCGCCGGAGCGGAAGCAAGATAGGGCCCCAGGCCAACGCCCGTCCCTTCGGTTACCACGGCGATATCATGCACGATCACCGTGTCGGCCACGGTCTCGAAGGTCAGGTCTTCTCCTCCCGACGAAGCATAGCAGCCCTGCAGGTCCGACAGTACCGTCACCTGCTCCTCCGCGGGGAGGGAAAGTTCGTAGTATCCGGAGCTGTCCGTAAAGGTAGAGTAGGTGACGGATCCCTCGGCCACGACGCGATAGTCGGCGATACCTTCTTCGTCCTGATCCGGTTGCTGGTTTCCGTTTCGATCCGCGAACACCCTCCCCTTTACGAGGCTTCCCCCGGGCGGCGTGAAGTAATGAAGCGAAAGACCGTAGACGGGATGGGGGAAGAGATAGTAAAACGTATGGCCCGCTACCGCACTAAGCTGCCCCAATTCGGAAGGCAGCCGGCCCTCCGCAACCTTTCCAATCTCATATAATGCCTCCTTCTCGCCGTCGTACAGAAAGAATTCCCGGTAGCCTTCCCGTGCGAGTTCCAGCATTACCGTTTTGCCCGAGCGCACGAGATTGCCCACCGGTACGGGTACTTCATCGAGGGGGCCCGCCTCACGCAGTAACTCGCTTAAGCCCCGACCGTCCGACCACAGGAAATACCCCACCTGACCGCTCTCTACTATCTGGAGCAGGTAGCTTTTCTCCCCGAAGTACTCCAGGTCACGTATCCGCCTATCATCCTCGAGAACCAGCAGAACATTCTCGTTCCGGTCATCGATGATGCGCCGGTCGGTTACGAAATGGTCGTCGGGGGAAACATAGATTAGACGCTCATCCGCATACAGATCGGCCCGTATTTGGGTACGCCCTTCCGGTTGCATGCGGACAATTTTGCGGTCGCCATCGGGGTTCAGGGCACTGAAGTATATCCATCCGTTTCGCACCTGCGTGCCCGCCACCCCCTCACCGTACGAGCCCTTATCGTAGAGAGAATACAACAGGTTCAGGTCGCGACGAAACCAATTCATTTTGGTTCCGAGCTCTGCCTCGGCGTTATAGTAAAGTTTGGAGTCACCGAAGGCCGTTATCGCCAGTGCTTCCCTTCCGTTCACGCCTTCGTGGGTATGAACAGTGACCGCTCCGAAGTCTTGTGCCGGATCTAGTTCCATGAGATCCGTATTCTGCCCCTGGTAATACCAGCCATCATAGTCATTCACCACGCTCGTCCAGTAAATTCTCTCCCGTTGGATGACCGGCTGGGAATGGCCGTAGGCACCGAGTGAGAATGCCCGCTTGGAATCAGGTAAGACAACAACCTGACTATCACGGACGAACACCGGTTCCCCGGCGGCCATACCGAGGTACTGCCCCGGCGGTTGGCTGACAATTCCGGGCAGGGTATCCAGGTAATCGTCCCGGTACCGCAAGAGCCGGTCTTCACCGTACAAGTACAGCTCCGTGTCGCTGCCGTGGAGGCTACTTACGGTAGCATCCCCGGTGTGGTTGAACATACCGTAGACCTTCTCGGTGCCCTCCACTGTACCGTCCGTACGGTAGAAATCCGTTTCACCGCCTGACCTTTCGCAGACGAAAAAGCGATCCTCGCCGAAGTCCAGAAACCTCCGGCTCACGCACCCGTTAATCAGAATTGTCGGTTCGCGTACTTCGGGTACGTTCAGGTCGTACACAACGAGGCTCTGGTGGTACGGTTCGCCCCAGTTAGGCGTAACCAGCAGGCGTTCCCCACTCAGCATTCTTCGGCCGAAGAGGCCATAGCGGATTTCAGCCACCGGATTGATCGTAAGCGTAGCTTTGTCGAGTCGGTTCAGGGTGTCGCTTACATTCGGGTCGCTGAAATAGATCGCTTCTTCCGTTTGGGCAATATCGTAGATGCGGGGCCCTAGCGCAACGCCGTTGACGTTTACCGTATCCGGTACTTCGTCGGCCCGGGGAAGCCGTACGATAATGTTTGTATCCGCGTGCCGCTTTGCTACGAAGATGTCGCCTTCGGAGGATTCGACAAAACTTGTAAAAAGGGAGTGTTCGGTATTCCACTGGGGGTCGATGACCCGAGTACCGGCATCGCTGCCGTCACTCAGTAGCATGGCTTCCGGCAGTCCGTCAACTTGGGAAAAGACGAAGCGTTGTGAGTACCGGAGTTGGTCCATCGAGGTACTTGAGCCTATTACGAGTGGCTCCCCCCCCTCCCCGATGCGCAGAATCTCGCTGCTATCCGCTCCAAACACATATCTCCTGATCGCGTATTTCGCCCCCTCCTGCCGGGCACTAAAAATTAGCGTATCGGTACCGATCAGGCTATGGAATGCCCGCACATCGGCACCGTAGCTGTCCGTGACCGCGGGGGGACTATAGAACAATTCCGCCTCATCTGACGCACCGACGGTAAAGCGATACAGGCTTTGGTCAGCAGCCTGTAGGACGATCTCATTACCCACCCGGTTTGGTAAATTGATGTTATAGTCCAGTGTGGTATCCAGGATAACTTTCGTGCCATTAGCCGTCCAATCGGTGATCCAGAGTCGATTGGCGACGGTGAAGAGACTGACGTCCCCGAAATGCCCTTCTACCCGCAGATCAGTGGGGCTCGCGCCCAGGTCTTCGGAAAGTTGCACCAGCGATGCAGTTTCGACCGAAACCACATACAGTCTATGGTCTGAATCTACCATTAGCATTCTCCCGTCCGCTTCAGCATACACCGGCGTCAGCGCCAGGGCTTCCGAAACTATGGGAGCGAACACTTTAGGATTGTCTTCGGTGGCGTAGAAAATATAGGTCGAGTCCGTAGGCACACTGCGGTTGACAATGAGGAAGGTGTTCCTCCCGTCCCGACGGGTGTAGACCTTCGCGTCGGAGAAGCAGCGGATAAGTTCTGGTTGGACGGTAGGGGAACCATAGTAGACGCACTCCTCATCGGCAACCAGGTGGTAATGGTTCTCGCGTAAACCGATTTCAAACTGCGGCGTGATGGGTGCCGTATTCAGATCTTCCACTTGAATCTCAAAGGGAAGGTCCTGCGCACTCGCCCGTGTCCACAGGCAAACCAAAAACATACATAACCAAATGATACGGAGCATTAACCAAAAATTCTTGATGTTGACGTAATCTAGTCGTGGTTTTCACCGGGCGCCGAACGGGCGCCGGCCTAGTAGCGAACCAGGCGACGCGTCAGCCCCGCCCCATCCTCGTCCGTGATACGCAAAAGGTACACCCCCGCCGGCGCATCCGAAAGGTCAATACGCGCCTCTGCGCGAAACGCGGACTCAGCTACTAGCCTCCCCCGCGTATTGTAAACCGCGTAGCGATACGCGCCCGGATTGGCCAGACGCAACCGCACCGCGTCCCCCGTCGGGTTCGGTGCCAGCTCCAGGATCGTACTGCTGAAATTGAGCACCGCCGTGGTCCCGTCCACCCCATCACAATTTTCGTCGATACCATTGCCGGCAATGTCTTCTACCCCGGGGTTGATCGCAGCGTTGGCATCGTTGCACTCTTCGAAGAAGTAGTAGCCGTCGGCGTCCGCATCTAGCGTTTCTACCAGCGTATTCTTCACCGTATTCGTAATCACCGGCTGGTTGAAGTCGAAATAGATGCCAGCGGTATTTTCGATGGCGGTGAAGTCATCTAAGCCCTCCTTCGCCATGATCTCGAAGGTGAAAAAGCCGTGGCTGGCGGGCTCGTTGGTGTTGCTGTCAGGTAGTAGGATATTGGGGAAGAGCACTTCGAGGTTGCCGCCCTCCCGCAGGGTCACTTGGTAGTCGTTGTGGCTGGCGGTGATAGGGTTGAAAGTTTCCCAATCCAGGTCACCGGAAAGCTTATCCTCCAGCCGTACGGTGAAGGCTGTGTCGTTGCCGGTATTCTGGAAGCGGATCGTGTAGGTGATCGTTTCGTCTAGCTGGGTATAGTTGGAGTTGGATTCCTCCGGGCGGCGGGGCCGGGTGAGTTTGTCGTTCGGATCGATGGCGCAACGGAGGAAGGCGGAGTAATACAGCGTATCCGCATTCGGCAAGGGTATCCCCTGGGCATCGTACAAGACAACTGGAATCCGAATCTCCTGTCCCGCGTATTCCTCACTCGGCATCCGTAGTTCTAGGTTTACCTGAAATTGCTGGGCAGGATTCAGGTCCGAGTAACTCCACCGGACCCAACCGTCCCCTGCCCTTACATAGTCATTGTCCAAGGAAACGATGGAAATCTCTTCCGGAAGTCGGATTGCGACCTGCCCGCCGTCCGCACCACAGTGCCGGTCTTCGTACACCGTAAGCCAAAACGGTACCTCCCGGTTACAGCGAATAATTCCGGATTCAAGGTACCCGGTCGTTTCCGGTGCCCGACCGGTGTAGCGCACGCCAATGTCCACCGTCCGACTCCCGTCTTTCGTTAGATCCAGCGTGGTTTGCCCCTGGGCATTTACCGGCTCATAGCATACGGCATCACCCGTCTGAATTGTGTACTTTGTATCCGGGCGAGCCAGATAGGTGAAACGTCCGTCCGGTCCGGCGAAGACGTCGTCTTCTCGCTCGGAGATGAAGGTCAGGCGGAAACTAGGGACCAGCATTTCCGTCGCGTCCCTAATCCCATTCTCATTTTCATCCAGGTAAACCGTACCCGTGATACGGGTAGTGGGCTCAAGGTCGAAATAATGGGGCTCAACGCCGAGACCCTGTCGGTAATTTGGGTAATAGAATTTGCCCGCAAACTCCTGAAGGGGAAAGGGTCCTCCCCCGCGGTGAAGGATGGTATCTATTAACAAGGGTCGCGCCGTCTCACTCTCGTAGTAGACCATAAATCTGTGCGGACCACACTCTTCTTTGGTGATCAGCCGGTCTCCCGCAGCAATGATATCCGTTACGACGTGATAACTGGCCGGGCCGTACCGTTCCAGTTTGCGGTAGGGCTTGACCGATCCCGTATTGACATCCAGGCTATAGAGAACCGCCGTTTCACTCCGGGTGGAAAAGACCAGACGATCGCCGACTTTACGGTGCTCGTCCACGCTGTTACCGTGGGTACCGCCATTAGCGTATAGGGTGTCCCCGGTCACCAGGTCACGTATGTTGCCGTTAACTCCTAATAGCCGATCGCCAAACTTGTAGATCTTGTCAAACAGACTTCCTCTCTCGAGACTGGACAGCGTTTTCACGGTTTGCGAGGGGCCGTCGAATCGCATTAGTTTGTTTTCAGCGGCAAGTTCCGATATCCAGTACAGCGCTTCCCCGATCTGGTGGACTCCTCCCACGGGAGAATTTTCGGCGAAAGCAGGTGTCCGTATAAATGAATTCTTCTCCGCATCAATCTCGAATAGGTCCAATCGGCCCTCTTCATTCCAGGTTACGTAGGCTTTATCTCCCAGCATACCCATCCAGGTAGGGTAGCCCCCCCTTAACTCACTCAAAGCTATGGATTTCAGCGTTTCAATTTCACCCGTCTCCAAGTCTACCCGATGCAAGTAATAGGTGGTGGAGGGAAAGACGTATCTCCCCCAGCGATATAAATGCTTTCCTAGTAAAACGGCACCTTGCCTGCCATAGCCCGAGGGCCGTTTCCACAGTTGTACGGGAATGTAAGTGTTGGACTGCGGAATGGAAACGTGGGTGAACGAAGAGAAGACGTCGTTTCCGTCGTAAGTGCCTACATACTCTCCGATATAGAAGGCCTCCGTATCGAGGTCGAATTCTCGAACCCGGCCACCGTGAAGCGCGTACAGTTCCGTCCCCGACGTCATGTACAACCGCTCCGGCGTTTGCACTACTTCCTGAATGTTAGAACTTGCGGTAGATAAGACCAAATCGGCAACTTCCGTCATATAGGCACCACCATCCGCACGCTGTAGGACTGCGCCAGACTCCTTGAGCGCGGAAACAACGTACGCCTTTCCTCCCAGGGCAAACAATTCTTTGTTTAGGTTTCGGAAGTCGTCTTCCCGCTGTGTGAACTGAAGGAACTCAAGGGTGCCGGAAGTTTCACTGATCTTAAATATCCCGTGTGCATCATCGACTTCACCGCTGACGTAAGCGAATCCAGCAACGTTACGCAGGGCAGGTTTGGCGGCCAAGTTCGCTTTCATTTCGCCCCGGTGAGCTGCCATACTACGGTTGCTACGATCATACATCATAGATTTCCCTCCGGTGGTTGCGGCGTCGTAGAGGTGTACGAGATCATCCGAAATGTGAAGTCGGCGGAGATAGTATGCCCCCCATACCCTGCCGGAGTCAATGATTTCGGCAGGATTAATTTGCGAATCGTAGACGTCGTAACTAGTGTAGCTATTCAAACAACAAGCCCCGTCGATAACCATCATAGCAAGCGTACTGCTCGTGTCGGTGATGACGGTGAAATCCGAGACGGAGTGGCCGGAGAATTCGGGTATCGGACGGTCGTAGATCATCGTCGCCTTCGAGGTCAAACCGTTAGTGACGTATAGTTTCCCATTGTGTTCCCCCGTTCCTCGCAGTAGCAGATAGTCCTTTGCCAGAGAAACGGTAGACTTAAAATAAACCTCTTCCCCCGTCGCCTCTGCTTCTCCGGTCTGGATTCGGCTCGCTACCGAATCGGATGGAGACGCCAAACGGTAAAATTGAAAGCCGCTACCAAAATTATTTATGCCGAGTAAGACCGAACTATCCAGCGTATAGAGTTGCTGGAACGAGGCAGACTCACTTAGGGTAGGGAGGTCTTCCAGCTCAATACGAACGGGACGATAGGGGTCTGAACCGGAGATCCGCAAAATACCATCGTCCTGGTGATAAAATACTTGACGCCCGTTGGTCAGCATCCGATTGGGGTGATCTACACGGTTCCGATCAACAACTCGGGTTCCAACGGCCGTCCCGTCCGTTACCACAAGTTCGTACTTGTAGGGTAATAGTGCGTAATGCGAACTA
Source organism: Lewinella sp. IMCC34191 (assembly GCF_003390935.1). GTDB lineage: Bacteria > Bacteroidota > Bacteroidia > Chitinophagales > Saprospiraceae > Neolewinella. The sequence goes on from NZ_QNQZ01000004.1 coordinate 333,820, forward strand.
TCGGACCGGAAAATCATGCGCTCGCCATAGGTAGCGGTCGGAACACCACGGTACGGCCCTAGCACTTCCCTTTCGCTGGTGAGTTCATCAAATGCGTACAAACTGTCTCTCGTACTAAACAGTAGCTTGTTGCCAATCTCTATACCTAGACTGAAGGAGTTGTCGCCGTCTATGAGATGTATTACCGCTGCCCCATTCCGGTATGGAATGTAGAAATACTGGCGAAATAGTCCCTCATTGCTCTCCTCGCGGGTAGCTACTAAACTTCCAAATTTGCCGCTAGTAATGAGGTCTACCTCGCCCCTCTGCGAGCATAAGATAAGCTCGGTCTTTCCGTCGGGATAGCCGCGGTATACACAGCCGTCATCATTAGTAAAAAGGAACCGGTCGCTAGATTCGGTCAGGCTTTTTATGCCGTACGGGGCGGCATCGGTGTTTAGATCCAGAACTCCTATCTCGAAGGGCAAACTCTGACCCGCCACTCCCGACCAAATGGTCGCGAACAGCACCAGCGTGCATATTGAGCGCATAAAAATACTATAGTGAGTGTAGTCCGAAGGTAAGGGGATTGGCTGGGCCTGATGGCATTTTCGTCGGATTTAACCTTTCCTCCTGCGCCCCGGCGCAAAAACTTTACGTACCGTATAACCGCTGACACTACCTGGATGAAACATGGGGCGCCGGAGCGCAGGAAAGGGGCTGGTAAGACACCTTCTGGATGGGTTCCCCATACTACACCTAAACCTTATTTAGTGATCATTATGCAGTTTGCGCCTGCCCCCTTTCACGGGTTGTGTCAGAGAGGCTTACTTCGCAGCCGGAGACTGCATCGTACTTCGCTGTCGGAGACACCTTCCTACCGGGCGAGCTCCTTTTCTTCTTTGACTTCCGTAACCTTCTCCGCCAGCGCCTGCAGCACGTCCTGCGCCTGGGTCAGGTTGAACACCCGCTCCTTGATCATCGCCAGCCGGCGGGGGGTCTGCTTGAGCCGCAGGCCGCGCAGCTTGCCCTCGGTGGCGATGATGCCGCTGACCGCTTTGAAGATGGCCGAATCGTAGTAGAGCGATTGCGGATCCTCCACGAAGAAGCACATCAGCTTGTCGTTCTTCAGTACAACCCTATCGAAGCCGAGCTCGCGGCACAGCCAGCGGAGGCGTAGTCCGTCGAAGAGCTCGCTGACCTCGGGGGGGATGGGGCCGAACCGGTCCTTCAGGCCATTAGCGTAGGCGGTTAGTTTTTCCTCATCCTCGATGTTGTCGAGGTCCTGGTACAGGCGCAGCCGCTCCTGGGTGCTTTCGACGTAGGCGGTGGGGATGTGCATCTCGGTGTCCGTCTCGATGGTGACGTCGCGGACGAAGTCGCTGCCCTCCGTCATGGTGTCCTTGAAGACGTCCTTGAATTCTCCCTGCTTCAGTTCCCGTACCGCCTCCTCCAAAATGCGCTGGTAGGTTTCGTAGCCGATATCGGCGATGAAGCCCGACTGCTCGCCGCCCAGCAGGTTACCCGCGCCACGGATGTCAAGGTCTTTCATGGCGATGTTGAAGCCGCTGCCCAGGTCGCTGAATTCCTCCAAGGTGCGGAGGCGCTTTCGGGCATCGGGGGTCAGTACGCTCAGGGCAGGTGCGATCAGGTAGCAGTAGGCCTTTTTGTTGGACCGCCCTACCCTGCCCCGCAGCTGGTGGAGATCGCTAAGACCAAACTGATGGGCGTTGTTAATGATGATCGTGTTGGCGTTGGCGATGTCGAGGCCCGTTTCGATGATGTTGGTGCAGACCAGTACATCGTATTTGCGGTCGATAAACTCGATCAGGGTCTGCTCCAGTTCCTTCGGGTCCATCTGCCCGTGGGCGGCGGCGAACTGCACGTCCGGACAAAGCTTGCGCAGCATGGTGACGATATCCGTCAGGCTCTTTACCCGGTTATGGACGAAGAACACCTGTCCGCCGCGGTACACCTCCTGTTGAATCGCCTCCTGGATCACCTCCTCGTTAAATTGCCGCACCTCGGTATGGATGGGCTGCCGGTTCGGTGGCGGCGTGCGAATCACGGATAGGTCACGTGCGTTCATCAGGCTGAACTGCATCGTACGCGGAATGGGCGTAGCGGTGAGCGTAAGCGTGTCGACGTTCACCTGTAGCGCGCGCAGCTTTTCCTTGGCTTTCACGCCAAATTTCTGCTCCTCGTCGATGATGAGCAAACCCAGATCCTTGAATTCCGCCCGCTTACTCAGTATGGCGTGTGTACCGATGAGCACGTCCAGTTTGCCTTCCTTCAGCCGCTTGAAGATCTCGGTCTTCTGTTTGGCACTGCGGAAGCGGTTGATATAGTCTACGGTTACGCCGAACTCATCGAGGCGTTCCTTGAAGGTGCGGTAGTGCTGCAAAGCGAGGATGGTGGTCGGAACAAGGACCGCTACCTGCTTATTATCCGCGGCGGCTTTATAGGTAGCCCGTAGAGCGACCTCCGTTTTACCGAATCCGACGTCGCCGCAAATCAGCCGGTCCATCGGGTGGGGCTTCATCATGTCGCCCTTCACGTCGTTGGTGGCCTTGAGCTGGTCCGGGGTGTCTTCGTAGATGAAGCTGGCTTCCAGTTCGTTTTGGAGATAGCCGTCGGGGGGGAAGGCGTGACCCGGGGAGGCCTGGCGCTTGGCGTAGAGCTTGATCAGCTCGCCGGCCATATCCTTCATTTTCTTTTTCGTCCGCGACTTTAGGTTCTTCCAGTGATCGCCGCCAATTTTGTCCAGGCGGGGAAGCTGTCCGTCCTTGCCGCTGTACTTCGACAGCTTGTGCAGGCTGTTGATGCCGACGTACAGGATATCATTATTTTTATACACCAACCGCACGGACTCCTGCACCTTCTTATTGATCTCCAGTTTTTCCAGACCGGAGAAGCGGCCGACCCCGTGGTCGATGTGCACCACCAGGTCGCCCGGGGTCAAATCCCGCAGTAAGCGGAGATTAAGCGCCTGGTCTCGCGTGAAGCCCCGGCGGAGTTTATAGCGGTGGAAGCGCTCGAAGATCTGGTGATCGGTGTAGCAGGCCGCCTCCATCTCCGAGTCGATGAAGCCCGCGTGAATGGACACCGGTACGGGCTCGAAACGTACGTCCGCGTTCAGGTCCTTGAAGATGGCGTAAAAACGCTCGATCTGCTTCGCGTTGTCCGTGAAGAGGTAGTTGGTCAGATTCGACGAGGTATTCTCCAGCAGGTTGCGGATGAGCAACTCGAAGTTCTTGTTGAAACTGGGCTGCGGCTTGGCGCGACAGTCGATCGTTCGGTCGATCTTGACCGGCTGCTTGTAGTCGCTAAAGAATACGATGGGCTTCTCGCTGACGTCTTCCATTACCTCGCCGGGCCGGATGAAGGCGCGGTTGGCAAAGAACTGGTTCAGTTCTTTATCGTCGATCAGGCTCAGGTTCTTTCCGAACTCGTCCGCCTTTTTGAAGGCTTCGCCGAGTTTGTCCAGCAGCAACTGAAAATCCTTGAGCCAGATGGTGGTATTCTCCGGCAGCACGTTGAAGATGCTCGTCTTTTGGTCCCGTGCGAACTTGGTATTGATGTTCGGAATGATGCTCACGTAGCTCACGCTCTCGACCGATAGCTGGTGCAGCGGGTCGAAGGTGCGGATGCTCTCCACCTCGTCGTCGAAGAGCTCGATTCGGTAGGGGAACTCATTGCCGTAGCTGAAAATATCGATGATCCCGCCCCGGATGCTGAACTGCCCCGGCTCGTACACGAAGTCTTCCCGGTTGAAGCCATATTCCACCAGCACCTCCAGGATCGTATCCACGTCGATATCTTCGCCCTTGGTAATCTCGATGCGGCTCTCGGTAAGCACCCGCGGCGCTACCACCTGCTCGAAGAGTGCCTCGGGGTAAGTAACCACGATCTCCCCTTTCGACTGACTGTGGGTCAGGTAGTTGATCGTCTCCGTGCGCATGAGCACGTTCGTATTATCCAATACCTCGAAGTAGAGTGGACGGCGAAAGCTATCCGGCAGCAACCGCACCTGCTTCTTGGGCAACAACGAAGCAATGCTGTTCTGGATATAGGCGGCCTCTTCCTTATCGGTGGCCACCACCAGGTAGTGCCCGCCGGCCTTGCGGTAGCTACCGGCCAGCAGAAAGCTCTCCAGCGCTCCGGCCAGCCCTTTCAGCTGAACCCGTGCTGCCTTTTTTTCGGACTGGGTGAGGTCAAGAATTTTCGCTACGCGCTCACTGTCGGCGTAACGCTGCACTAATTGCTCGGTAGGATTCAAGAGAAGGGAGAGCTTTTGGGGAAGGGAAATACCCTTCACTAACCGGTTAATCGGGGCGAGGGTTTTGGCGGTGGAACAAGCCGCTGGCTAAATGTCCCTCTCCCCCCGCCCCCCTCTCCAATGGAGAGGGGGAGTACACCCGCCGTACCTATTCTACCAGGTAATATCCACCTTGCGCAAAACACTACGGGTTGACTCCCCTCTCCTACGGAGAGGGGCCGGGGAAGAGGGGGGCAGACCCGGGATATTTAATCGACCTGCTTAGACTTAACCCTTCGTGAAATCAAAGCGGGTGGACTCCCCTCTCCTACGGAGAGGGGCCGGGGGAGAGGGAAAAACGAAAGCGAGGCAGACCGGACCAAGTCCAATCTGCCTCGCTAAAGATCTGCGGGCGGCTACCGTACTACCGTACTATTAATAGCTCCAAAGATCCTGTTCGTAGTTGAAGATCTCCTGCTTGATGCGCTCGGAATCCAGCAGCTGCTCGCGGCCGCTACGCTCGGGACGGTCGATACGCTCGTCCAGTACGTTGCTGGCTTTGGTGATGTAGCTGTTGAAGTAGCGGTATTCGAAGACGTCCTCCCAGCTCCGGTTAGCGGCGTCGTTGCCGTAGGCATAGGCGCTTTCGTTAGCGAGAAGCTGACGGGCTTCGGGGTAGTATACCCAGAACATCGGACGCTCGATCGTACGACCGGCACTTTCGGTGGTTTCCTGAATCATGGGGGCAATGCCGAGGATGCGTACTTTCATGGTGCTGCTCTCCTTGTCGAAGAACCACATTTCCTGGATGCGGTAACGCTTCACGGAAGAGGGATCGAAGAGGCGCTCCTGCAATACGATCTTTTCCTCGTAGGTCTCGGGGTCGAGTACGCGGACGGAGTCGATACCACCGGCCATCGAGGTGAGGGTACGATCGTCCATCAGCATGGAGAAGTTATCACCGCCGATCGGGTCGAAAACGCGGAGGTCACCGGCCTGAGCGGCTTCCAGCAGGATCGTGATCAGGGGGCGCTGCGGATTGATGAAGGGCAGGTTGATTTTCTCCTGCACGTCAATAACACGCCAGATGCGACGCTTCCACATAATATCGGCTTCCCGCAGGTTTTCGTAGGGCAGTACCCGACGCTCCCGGATCGACTGACTTTCGACGATGTCGTTCATCGGCGGCTCGAATTCACCGTCCTGCATCAGGGGGTTGTCTTCACCGGCGCCGGGAAGCGTGAACGTGCTGGGTTGCTGCTCGGAGTTGGTGGGGGTCTGCGCGTTGGCTGCGGTCGAAACCGCGAGCAGGCAAAGCAGGACCAGGTTATAAGCTGCCTTCATCTGGAGGGAGAGGGTTTGAAATTTAATCATACTGACTTTATACCAACGTTGTTCGGGACGGATATGGTATGCGATATACAAAATACGGGCCCGTAGTTGGCTGGCAGCTACGGGCCCGTGGGTTTGTGTCGGCCGGCGGGCCGAAACGATTAGCGAATCGTGAAGGACATGGTTCCCAGATCGCGCGGAGCGGCATCACCGGGGCACTTGGCCTTGATATTCTTGAAGAGGTAGTTATCTCCGGGCTTCGCCTTTCCGATCAGCGCGGCCGTCTGGCCGGCGAAGGAACCACCGGGGTTCTGAGACACCAGGGGGTCCTCCCGGGCGGGAACGTAGAGCAGGTTGAAACCGGCGATGTTACAGCGGGCGTCGAAGTCGAAGTTCTTCAGCTCGGCAAACAGGCCCTGCTGGGCGCGGAAGGTCGAGTTGGCGATGTCACCACCCTGCTGGCCACCGATGGTCGGTACCGGATCGGGAATGGGCTTCACGCGGAAGGGGAAAGTACCCAGCGTCTGGCCGTTGGCCGTGACAGTTACGTTCGTCGTGTTGATACCCGTCGGACGGACACCCTTGACGATGTACTTATTGGGACCGGCGGGGGTACCCTGGATCGCATCACCGAAGCTTACCCGAACGTCGTTCGAAGCAACACCGGCGGCGGCGATAGACAGTGGGTTCTCAACACCCATGTAGAAGACGTTCATCTTGTCGGCGGACACCGCAACGGAGCGGGTGCCGATCTCGTAGGTAAACTCACCATCCTGTTCGATGACCTCACCGGTCAGGGGGTTCTTGACGGCTACGAAGGTCTTGATGGTTTTAGGTCCGGGGCTGCCGTTAGCCACGAGGCTGAAGTCGGCGGTACCGTCAGCCTTGATGGGCAGGGTCTGTCCGTTGACGCGCAGGGTGATGTTCTCGGGCTGCAGGGAGCTGGAGTAGCTACCTACGGATACCTTGGCATTCAGGCGCTCACCACCGATGACGTAGCTCTTGTCTGCCTGGAATACAGGGAAGAACTGGTCGAAAACGATCTGCTTACCACCGGCCATCTGGACGATATCGTTCACCAGGTTGGCTTCGGAGATCTTGAGGTCGGAACGGATCTGCGACATAAGGGGCAGGACCGCGGCAACGGGCATGTGACCGAATTTGTAGTCGGCCCAGCTAACCTTTTTGTTGTTAGCCTCGCGCCAGGCTTCGTCGTCGATCTTGAAGGGCATGTTCTCGGCAACGCTGGCGATGCGGGCGGCACGCTCTTCGTCGTCGATCTGCAGCACTTCCGCATTCTCGGTGAGGAGATTGGTGTAGGCGTCGATCAGGGCCTGACGGGTTTCGATGATGCGGCGCTTCAGCTCTTCGCCTTCGCCCTCACCTTCGGCAACCTGTCCGCTCTCACCCTGTACCAAAAGCCGGGTGGTCACGTCCTTGTTCTTTTTACCCTTAGGGGCAAGAACGCCGTGGCTTTCGATGTAGTCGTTCTCGTCTACTACGCCGTCATTGTTGCCGGAGACATCGATGAGCTGATCGGAAAGCTGGCTGACGTAGTTATCGAGTTGCTCGGCCTGCTGCCGGATTTCGGCGATGGCGGGCTGGAGCACGCGGTACTTGGCCTTGGAATCGTCTTTCAGCAGATCGTCAAGGCTGGCGACGGTTTCGTCGATCTGTTCGTCGACGGTAGCGATACTGTTCTTATTGCCCTCGTCGAGGGTCTGGAAGGCATCCATTACCTCAGCGGAGACGTTGAGGGCCAGCAGCGCCATCAATACCAAGTACATGATATTGATCATTAGCTGCCGGGGTTCCTTTGGAATTGACATATAATGGGTTGGTTTAGATCACCGCCCGGGAGCGGCAACCAAAGGGTTTAGAATTGGGATTATACTTAGGCGGTAGGGGCACGCATAGCGCTGATCATGTTGCCGTACACGTTGTTAAGCGTGGTCAGGTTACCGTTCAGCTGCTGCATGTTCTTCTTGTACACTTTGGTCTCGTCGGTCGTAGCGGCGAGGTCGGCCATGGCTTCGTTGAGCTTGGCGTAGAAGTTACCCATCTGCTTGATCTGCGCGCTGGTACCGCTGAAGTCGGCTTCCTGCAGTGCTTTCAGGCTGCTCATGCTCTTGGACATCGTTTGCAGTTCTACGAGCATGCCGCCGAGTTGCTCCTCGACAACTTCGCCGTTCAGCGCCGCCACCTGGGGGCCGGATGCAACCGCACCACCGGTGGTGAGCGGGGTTACGTCGCCGTCGTAGCTAGACAGGCCGGGGTAAAGCTTGTCCCAGTAGTAATCGGGATCAGGACCCAGGATACCAATCAGCAGGAAGAGGCCAGCCTCAACACCGAGTCCTAGGGTCAGCAGGTCAATGGTTACGCCACCGATGGTCGGCATTTCCCAAGACTGGATTTTGTAAAGAGCTCCCAACATCACGACGGCCGCGCCGACACCGATGATGAAGTTCTTCATGTACTTGAAGGTGGGGGATTTGAAAAAGCTCATAGAGAGTAGTACGGATTAGGAATAACAGAGAGTAAGTATAGTGCGCCGGCCGCAGCCGAACAACACGATGATGGATTCAACGGGGTTTTAACCGCAGGATTGGGGGCCTTATTGCTTTCCGGCTAAAAAAAGGTCGGCTGGCTGGCCCGTAGCCGCTCGATTTTCGGAGTGATGTATCTCCGGCAAAACGGACGCTCCGGATCGCTGCGGTAATAGTCCCGGTGCTCGGGTAATGAAGGAGTGAAAGTGCGGAAGGGAAGTGTCTTGGTCAATAGTGGTTGATCGGGTACACGACCAAACTTACTAAGAATTTGTTCACTTTCTCGCCTTTGCTCTTCACTAAAGTAATACACCGCAGACCGGTACTTCCCCCTAAGCGGATGTGAATTTGTCGCACTATGTGTCTGCAAATGGACGCTTATGAGTGTCTCAAGCCTAATTTTCTGTGGATTAAAGTGCACAATCACCGCCTCAGACGGTGCCCCGAACGGCGGATCGGCGGCTATCCAGCCTTGCTCTACCCGCTCTACGCCATCCAGACCTACGAAGACACCCTCCGTACACCAATGGCACCCGCCCCCAAGACCTATGCGCGTAATCTCAATCACCTCCGCTAACACACAGGGGTTTTGCATGGATTAATCAGGCCGCGGCTTTTTCCCGGCTCGCCCATATCAACTGCTTCCCCTGCCGCTCGATGGACGTGGTCGACCGGCCGAAGATGGTCGCCAGTCGCTCCAGATCATTGGTATAACACATCGCCTCGATCAATAAGGCCTTTTCTGCCTTTGTCCACGGCTCGAAAGCCCGGGGTAGCCGTTCCCGCGCACGGGCCATGTACGCCGGCAGTTTACTCCCGGCTTTCCTGAGGCCCAACTCATCCACCTCCCGCTTCAGGTCAGTTGCCTTTCCTTCATCGAGTTTATCAAAGGAGCCGGTGATGAAGAAATCGATCGCCTTCCAGTCGGACATGGTAGATTCGAGGGTCTCGGCATCGGGCCGGTCCCTCGGCTGGCTATTAGCTTCCAATTTGTCCAGCTCGGCCACGATTGCCCGTTGACTCAGTAACCCGCGGTACTGCTTATAGGCCATCAAGCCCCGCAGTCGCGGGTCGGCGATACTCCGGCTCCCCGTCAACACCTTAGCTAATTGCAGGGGCGTAGGTTCGTAACCTAACTCCCGTAAGTCGCTGATGGTATCCGCAATCTCCTGCCGGTCCAGTATGCGCACCCGCCCAAGTTGCAACCGGCGAACCAGCCGGCTCATTTCCGCTCGTATGGGTGCTTCGCGCAGGCAGCTGTCGCTATCTACCCGCTCTCCGGTGAAGGGATGGATACATTGGGAGAGGCGATCCAGGTAATTAATGAGGTTGTCCCGTGTCATAGTCGTTTGGTTTAGTGAAACACGTCGTTTATCACCACCAAACTTCCGGCCGGCCTCCCTCAATAATCGTCAAGTAAAGGTTTACTTGCGTATATACTCGTTTAAAAACGGATACACACGCTTAGCCCTAACCTCCCTTCGATTCCCGGTCGTGGTATAAGCGCACCGTCGGTTGTATCAGCTCACCAACGCTACATGTACGTAGTAGCGCCGAGATAAGCATCGCCAAGAACAAGAGTCAATACACCAGCATCTGGATCAGTCAAAAAGGCACTCCGATTACAAATAGCACGGCTAGCCGAACCAATCGTAAATCGTAAATCGTAAATCTAAACCCGCAACTCGCCCTGCACGCCGTCATCCATAGTCTTCCCCGTCACGACGGAAGCAGCCATTTTAGCAAAGGCTACCACCTTACCGTGTTGGGTATCCCAGTAATAACCTTCCTTCGGCGTAAAGCGAATCAAACTTAGGTTCGGATCAGTAGGTCCTTCCTGGAACCATACCTTGACCATCGGCGACCAAAGTTCCTCGGCCTTCTGCCGGTCGTACATCACTACCGCGTCACCGTAGAGGCTGAGGTATTCCTCATTTTGCTCGCTGCTATAGATGAGCTGCGCTTCCGGTTCACGCTGTAGATCGGCGTTGCGGTCGCTATCCTTAGCGCTGAAGAACCAAATGGTCCCGTCATCTTCAACACTTTGCGTGGCCATCGGGGCACTGCTGAAGGGGCGGCCACCTAGATTGCTACAGAACATACACGTGCGTGTATCGTCCGTCAACTGCTTAATCTTGTCGATGGATTCCCGGCTAAATAGATTTTCCGTCTTTCCCATGGTTTTTCCTTTCCGAACGCCGGCCGGGCACGGGCTGTTCGGGGCGGCGGGGCGCAGGTAGAAAGTTGCTACTGGGCCGGGGGCCGCTTTGAAGCGAGATACCTTGCCACCCGGACCCGCGCATTCTCCCGGACGTTCATCCAAAAGAAATTATAGTCCGCGACGTGGTAGTTCTTGGTCCGGAAGAAAATATCACCGAAAAAGCTGGGCTTATTGGTATACAAAGCAGCGCCGCGTATTTCCGCCCATACGAGTTCGGGTATCGGCCCGGCCGCATAGTTCAGCAATATTCCTCCCTCATTTAGCGACGCAGGGGCCTTCCCCGTAGCCGTCGTCCAAGTTAATGGGTTCACCACCGCTACGGCGGGATCATCTTGCCCCGGCCCGGGTTCGAAATCTTCGCGGTAGGTTCGCCAGGTCACGAAGCAGCCGGTTTGATCGGGCGCGTTACAAACGGGAATATCACGGTACGCCGCCCGCTCGATGGGCATACCGATCAGGTACGCCGCGACGAGCTTTTCCCGCAGAGGCGTGCCCTCGAAGCGGTCGTGCAAAAGCCGTTCGGCGTGTAGGGTACCCTGACTGTGCGCAGCCAGGATGATGGGCCTGCCGTTGTTCTGGTACTTGAGAAAATGGTCGAAGGCTGCCAGCACGTCTTGATACGCCGTATCCAGCGCGATGGCCTTTACCGCGGCGCCTTCATCGTAGAAGACACTCAGATGGGCCTGACGGTAGCGGGGGGCATAGACCTTGCCCGCGCCGTTAAAAATACTGGCCTGGTTGAGGATGGTGGACTCGTCCACCGCCTTGTTCAGCTTTTGGTCGCTTAGCGACGCGTTCCACAAGTCGTTATCCTTCCGGGTATCCCGGTAGATGGTCGGATGAATGAAGAAAACGTCGGCCGCCGCCTGGTACTGTCGGTCTTGCAGACTATCGGCAGGGACGCGATCGGCGTAATCGTCCATCCCGGGCAGGGCGGCCCAGTTAACAGTAAGGGTGTAGTCGGGTGCGGGGGGAGCGGGAAATGAATTCCCGTCGGGTAGATCCGGAACGGAAGCGCAGCCATTCAGCAAAAGCAGAAGGAAGCTAGAGCCCCGGAGGGAAGCAATTATTGCTTTACGGTGGAGTCGCCAGTCAAATAGACGCCAATAAGCGCCAAGACGGCTAGGAGTAGTATAGTCATGTGTTTGTCTGTGTCTTGATTGCCTAATGTAACCGAAAATTTTCAAAGAAGTTCTGATTTATCCGTTAACGGGTGCCGATGACGGACCCCAACAATTCGCCTACACGGGTGACTTCCGCTAAGGTATTATAGAGCGGGGCGGGGGCCAAACGCAGTACGCCACCGCCACTGCCATCCAGGTTATCCTGGCGGTAATCGCAGATCAATCCCCGCTCAGATAGCCGCTTTTCCAGGTCCGGACGGTGCCCCGGCAGATAGACGGAAATCTGCGCCCCCCGATCGGCAGCCGTCGCCGGAGTGAGGATTCGGATCCCGGGAAGGGCATCCAGAATTCGGTACAATTCCCCCGTCAGTAATTCACTCTGTTGTCGTACAGCTTCCATTCCGCCCGCCCGGGCAAACAGCGGCAAACTCGCCATTAATGGTGCCAACCCCAGTACGGGTGCCGTAGACACCTGCCAGCCGGCGGCGCCGTACTCCGGCTTGAATTCGGGTTTCATATCGAAGCGGTCGCTCTGGCGATGACCCCACCAGCCGGCCAGGCGGGGCAATTGCTCGTCGGCCGCGTGTCGCTCATGAACGAACAACCCACCCGGAGCCCCCGGCCCCCCGTTCAGGTATTTGTAGTTACACCAGACGGCAAAATCACACTGCCACGCATGCAGTTGCAGGGGAACGTTCCCTACCGCGTGGGCCAGATCGATACCGACCCGCGCCCCTACCCGCCGACCGGCATCGGTAATGGCCTCCAAGTCAAAGTACTGCCCCGTATAGTACTGAACGCCGCTCCACAGGACGAGCGCCAGTTCGTCTCCGGCTTCCTCGATGGCGGTAACGATATCTTCCGTCCGGATGGTCGCCTCTCCCGACCGGGGGGCTACCTCGATCAGGTTATCGGCGACGTCCAGTCCGTGAAATTGTAGCTGCGCCCGCACGGCATGTTGGTCGCTCGGAAAAGCACCACTTTCCATGATGATCTTTTTCCTGCGCTCCGTCGGCCGAAAAAAAGAAGCCATGAGCAGGTGAAGATTGACCGTCAGGGCATTGCACGCCACCACCTCGGCGGGCTCCGCCCCGACGATGGCGGAAAGATCCTCCTGCAACCGCCGGTGGTAGCTCAGCCAGCCGCCCTCGTCACCACCCCACCAGCCTTCCACGCCGCGCTCTTTCCAGAGCCGCAGTTCGCGGTCCAGTTGGTCGGCTACCCCCTTCGGTTGCAGGCCCAGGCTATTGCCGCAGAAGTATACCGCCGGCTCCCCATTGGGTCCCGCGGGCAGGTGAAATTCATTTCTCAGCATCTTCAGGTGCGTAGTGCGCCCTCCGCCGCCAGGCGACCGCTGCGCATGGCGGCGTCCAGGGAGCCGTTTAGTTGTTGGTCGCCGGCCAGAAAGACGCGGTCGATGAGGCGGGTCTGCGTGGCATCAGAGGTGTAGGCTACCTCCTCCAGACGCGGCAGAGCGCGGGGAATGTCGTACTGCTTGAGGAAGCTCAGGGCGTCGTTCGGCAGGCGCGTATGGCGCAGCAGATCCTGCTCCGCCTGGGCCACCGAGTCCGTATCCGGGCATGCTTTGAGACTGACGCTGATCAACGAGCCGCCCTGATTATTCAGCTTATAGGTCGGGGCCACCTCATCGATCACGCAGAAGGTATTGATCGTGCTGGTCGGATCCACCACCAGGTTAATCAGGCGGTTCTCCTTGAGCCGCCGGGTGCTGTAGAAATACAGGTTCGTGGTGAATTTGTATTCCACACCGCTGCCCGCCATTTGCGGGAAGAAGGAATGCGGCGCGCAGGCCACGACGATCGCCCGGGCGGAAATCCGGCTGTCATCATCCAGAACCACCTCTCCCCCATCGATCCGCTTGACGCTGACGCCGGTACGAATCTCGGTCCGGTTGAGCTTTCCGGCCAGCTGCCCAGCCACCGCCTGGATGCCCTCCGCGGGAAGCACGGCACTTCCCTGGGCGAACATCTTGAGCACGAAACGGAACATAGCCGCCGGAGTCTCGAGTTTCTGTTCGAGGAAGACCCCACCGAAAAAGGGCCGGAAGAAACGCTCCACGATCTGCTCGCTGAAGCCGTACTTCCAGATGAAGTCGATGGTAGTCTGCTGGGTGTAGCCCCGGAAGCACTCCTCGGGGCTTATCCGCATCAGCTTCAGCCCCAGCTGCGCCAGCCGGATCTTATCGTTCAGGGTGCCGACGGGTGAGAGGGCGGAGCGGAATAACTGCGCGGGTTCCCGCAGCGGATCGGCAAAGCGGAAGTGCTGCTGCCGCATATGGACGTGTCCGCCCGGGCGGAAGCTACTCGCCCCCAACGCCTCCAGGTCCAGGTAGCGTTTAACCTCCGGATATTCGGAAAGTAAAACCTGGAAACCCCGGTCGAGCCGAAAACCGTCAACCACGTCGGTACGCAAGCGGCCGCCGATTTCGTCTTCCCGTTCGAGTAGCAGGGGGGCGTGCCCGGCCGCCTCGAGCGTCAGCGCGGCAACGAGTCCGGCGGCGCCCCCTCCAACGATCACGAACTTTTCTTGTGTCAAAACGGGGTATTTGAAACTACAAAGATGAGAAAAGCTCCGCGAGCGGGCCGTTCATGCCCGCGTATTTTGCCGCTCGGCCAGTAAAAAAGCGTACCGGAGGAATACGCCGTAAGCCACGACGTAACAAATTATCAATCCCTCCCGGCCGTCCCGGAACCCTCCCTTCAGCACGTACTGGCTAAAAAAGCGGAATCCCGGTTTGATCAGCAAATGAAACCAGGTGACGCGGGGCGTACGTTCGGCGGTATCCTGCGCCTTCCAACGGGCGTAGCGCCGTGTCTTATCGAGGAAGTGATCCATATGCTTGAAGGTGTAGTGCTCCAGCCTACCCGACAGTTCTCCCACGCGCAAACCATCCAGCCGGATTTCCTCGTGTACCTGCCGGTCGTTATACCGTGCGCGGTCACGGTGAAAAAACCGGACCACCCGGTCGTTCCGCCAGCCGCTGTACCGGATCCGCCGCCCCATGAAATAATTGTTGCGGCGGATCCAGTAGGCATCCTGTAAATCGGGCGCGCGTAGCAGATCGTCAATCTCTCGGCGCAGCTCCGGCGTCACGATCTCGTCCGCATCGAGCAAAAGAATCCATTCGTGCCGGGCCCGGCCGATGGCCCAGTTCTTCTGGTCGGCGGGCCCGCTGTATGCTCGCTGCACGAGCTGCACATCCGTTCGGGCGGCAAGTAGTTCCGCGGTACCGTCGGTGCTGTAGCTGTCTACGATCTGCAGGTCGTCACTCCATCCGGCCACACTGGCCAGCGATCGTTCGATAATGTCCGTCTCATTGAACGTCGTATAAATGATGGATAACGGCCGCGGCTCCATCAGCAGGACAACTGCCCCTCGCTCACGGCTCCGTACGCGACAAAGTGCGGATTGCGCAGTACCTCTTTGTTGTAGACCAGCTCTTTTCCCGTCTCATCGTCCACGATGCGGCCACCCGCTTCCAGCAGAATGGCGTGGGCGGCGGCCGTGTCCCACTCCATTGTCGGGGCCAGGCGGGGGTAAAGGTGAGCGGCTCCCTTGGCGAGCTCCACGATCTTCAGCGAGCTACCGCGGCTGACGATCTCGGGGTTGGTCAGCTTATCCATGAAGGCCTGCGTCTCGTCGTTCAGGTGACTCCGGCTAGCAACCACTTTCAAACCCGGATCCTGCATGGTAAAGGTGGCGGCCTTCACCTTGCCTTCCCCGTCCTGGAAAGCGCCCTGGCCTTCGGCGGAGTAGTACAGGTCATCGGGTACCGGCACGTACACCGCGCCCAGCACCGGCCGGCCGTTCTCAATTAATGCGATGTTGACGGTGAACTCTCCGTTCCGCTTGATGAATTCCTTCGTACCGTCGAGAGGGTCCACCAGCCAGAAGCGCGTATACTGCTCCCGCTCGGTATAGGGAATATCCTTCCCCTCCTCCGAAACGATCGGCGCCTTCAGCTTCAGTTCCTTCAGTCCGGCCACGATTACCTCGTTGGCTGCCCGGTCGGCCTTCGTCAGCGGACTATCATCCGATTTCTGCTCCACGCCAAAATCATCGGATTCGTAAATCTTCAGGATTTCGGCTCCGGCCCGGCGGGTAATTTGCCCTACTTCACGGGCGAGTTCCAAATAATTTATTTCCATGGCGCGAAGGTACAACGGACAAGGGGTAAAGGAGAGAAGGGGCTAGGGGGTTAAGGGGTTAAGGGGTTAAGGGGCTAAGGGGTTAAGGACTGGCGGCACTACGAGCGAAGCGAGCAGGGCCACCCTTTACCCCTTCCAACCGTATCCCCTTTACCCCTTCCAACCTTTACCCCTTCTCCTTAACAGCCCACTCCAAAAACTCCCCCACCACCTTGCCCCAGGTCTCGGGGTCGTGGGTACCGCCTTCCACTTCCACGTAGACCATGTCTTCGCCGGCCCGTAATCCTTTTTCCTGGAGGAGAGCCATGAGTTGGAGGGTATCGTCGATGCTGTCGATGACGCCGTTTTGGTTCCGGTCTTCGGTTTCGTCGGCGGTGCCGGCCATGAACCAGAAGCGGTTGGGAATGGGCTTGCGTTGCCGCAGGACGTTATCGTGCAGGATACGGTTGGCGTCCGGCAATTTGGGGTTGTACTTCTTGCTGCGGTACCAGAGCGAGCCGCTGAAGATGCCGGCGGTCTTAAAGACCTGTGGGTGGTGCCAGGCGGTATCGAAGGCCGATAATCCGCCCAGACTGAAGCCGGCAATGACGCGCCGTTCGGCGCTGTGGTAGATGTTGTTGTGGTCCTTCAGCCAGGGCAGTAACTCTTCGATGAGGAAGCGTTGGTAGGCGGCGGCGGCCTCGCCGTTGCCCGCGTGGTCGCGCTTGCCGGCCGTCCCGAACTCCCGCATCCGGTTGCCGGCATGTACGCCGACGACCAGCGTGGGGGGGAGGCGTTTTTCCCGGTACATTTCCTTCAGGCGGTTGCCCAGTTCCATCCGCTTCAGGTCCTGCCCGTCGTTGAAAATGACCAGGGAAAGGAGTCGCCAGGGCGGTACGGCGGGCCGGTATACCGTGATCAGTACCTCCCGGTCGAGGTGTACGCTGGGCATGACGTAATCCCGGCGCAGCAATCGCTTTCGCCGCGAAAACAGGCTGCCCGCAATCTGCCGTAAATAGTTGACCGGTTTCACGCACCAAAGGTAGGCGTATTACGGCGGTTTACTACCTTGATGCCCCTGACCATTACTTACATGCGCGAAACCTACACCGAGTTCTACAGCCACCACCTCGGGCACAGTATCCAAATGCTCACTTTCGGTACCCACGGCTACCCGGTGGTCATCTTTCCCACTACGCTGGGTAGCTACTACGAAGCCAAGGACCGCGGCATGATCGAGTCCGTCCGTTGGTTCGTCGAGCGCGGATTCATTCAGGTGTTCTGCCCCGACAGCATCAATAACGCCAGCTGGTACGCCAATATTCATCCCCGTCACCGGCTGGAGCGGCACGTGCAGTACGACAAGTTCCTGGCCGACGAATTCGTCCCACAGATCCGCTGGAACACCGGTATGGGACGCATTGCCTGCGCCGGCATCAGCTTCGGCGGCTTCAGTGCCACCAACTTCGCCTTCCGCCACCCGGAAATGGTCAGCCACCTCTTCAATATGAGCGGCGCCTTCGATATCAAACCCTTCCTCCGCGGCTACTACGACGACAACGCCTACTTCAACAACCCCACCGACTTCATCGAAGGCGCCAGCAATCCGCACCTCTGGAATATGAAGATCGTCCTCGGGACCAGCAACTGGGACATCTGCCTCGATGCCAATCTCAAGTTCAGCGAAAAGCTCCGCCGCAAGGGCATCGACCACTGGCTCGACGTCCGCGGCGACATTGAGCACGACTGGCCGCTGTGGCTGGAAATGTTCCCCCACTACGTCAGTCTTATTTAAGGACTGAATTTTTGAAGGACTGGATTAGTGAATAGCTACCGCACGGGGCAGCTCGCCTGCGGCTCGTGGTGCGCATTCCAGTGGCGGCAGACGAGCGAAGCGAGCATCCCCGCACCATTCAGTCCTTCATTACCTTTAGAGTAGTGAATCGCCACGTATCATTTTCATGGTAGCATAGATGGGTCATCTTGAATCCATGGGCAATATCAGCTACCAAGCTGTGCAGCGGTTCGCCATCTGTGATATTCAATTGGTATGCGGAAAAATCCGTGCTGAATCTGTGCAGGAATCTGCGAAATCTGTGCTCAGCACCCCGCCGCAGGCGCACGAGCGAAGCGAGCATCCTTGCCAAATTCAGTCCTTCAGTCCTTCACTCATTCGCTAATTCACCCTTTCTCCAGACCCGCAGGCGCACGAGCGAAGCGAGTATCCCCGCCAAATTCAGTCTTTCACTCATTCACTAATTCAACCACTGACCAAGGGCGTCGAAGCGCAGGAGAAAAGTAAATTGCAACCGACCAGCCCAACCAAGCCCATGGATCTCGGACAGGAACTCTTCGTCAGCTACCGGAAGCAGTTTGCGTATTACCGCACCCTGGGCCAACGAGCGATGGATCAACTCACCTTTGACGAACTCCGCGCGGACGACCAGGCCGGCAGCAACAGCATCGCCGTAATCGTCAAACACCTGTCCGGAAATATGAAAAGCCGGTGGACGGAGTTTTTGACCACGGATGGCGAAAAGCCCTGGCGCGACCGGGAAGCGGAGTTCATCGACGACTTCGCCGACCGTGCGGCCCTGCAGGGGGCCTGGAACGAGGGGTGGACAGTTGTGGAGAATGCCATCGTGGGGCTTCAAGCCGAGCAGCTGACCGCCATCGTCTACATTCGCAACGAAGGACACACCGTGGCCGAGGCTATCAACCGGCAGCTGGCGCACTACAGTTACCACATCGGCCAGATCGTACTGCTCGCCAAGCAAATTCGGGGAGAAAACTGGATCTCCTTATCCATACCCCGGGGAGATTCGGCTCGCTACAACGCGGAAAAATTTGGTCGGGAGAAACAACGAAAACACTTCACGGACGACTGGGTATAAGGAAGGATCCGAAAGCGAGCGACACCGGGGGGATCAACTGACGCTAAAAAATTCGATTTGCACCGTATCCTCCACCGCAATGCTCAGGAGGGTGGCGGCCCGGCCCAGATTGACCGCGATCTCCAGGTAGCCGTCCGAGTCGAAACGGCACAGCGCCTCCCCCTCCGGCACGTCGTGGTAGCCGAAGCTCAGTCCGTCGAGGGGAGGCATGCGCTTGACGAGGAGCTGAAAGCCCCTTCCCTCTCCCACCTCCTCGAATATTCGGCGACTGATGTTCGTGGTCACGTTATCGAATCGGTCGATAAAGACCACCGCCCCCCGGATGTAGTTTGGTCCGATCACCGGCTGGAAGGCCAGCCGCTCCGTGTACCGGGTGGAGGGTACGCCGATCTCGTGAAATGGCCGGCGGTGGGTGAGGTGGCCAACCGCCCGGGCGTAAATCTCACTCAGCGGCGTCTCCGCCTGGTAGCCGTCCAGCACGAAGGTCTTCTCCGGAATCTCTCCAAAGACGAGCGAGAATATTCCATTGTCCGGAGCGATGAAATAGTGCCCTTCGTGGTAGGCGGCCAGGAAGCGCCCCTTGGGCTGGTAGTAATCGTACACCCGCAACAGGTGGATGCTCCCCTTGGGAAAATGCCGCCACACCTTATTGAATACGAAGGCCGCGGTGACGATATCGTAGGGCGGAATCTCATGGCTGATATCCACGATGGACAACCCGGCTTGCGCGCTCAGTAGCCGAGCCTTCAGGCGCGGAAGATGAAAATCGGCCCGACCGAAGTCGGTAGTCAAAGTAAGGACGGGCAGGGAGGGTGAGGCCACGTATTAAATATTTTTACAAAGTAAGCGTAGGGGGCGTAAATGTTCGTTCACCAACCAATCGCGGACGCCCAGCTACAGGTCTGAACATCATATACCCGTAGGCCGGTTATGGATCGTGGGCTATTATCAGACTATACCTCCTTCTAAAATATGCTTCGACGCGCTGGCTACTTCTCCTTGTTCTTACTATTCGGGACGCTTCCCCTATTCGGACAAATCGAGTTAGAGCAAGGAAACATAGAAGCCCTCACGGATGACATGCCCGTATGGTCACGCCCCGGCGTCCGTTTTCGTAGCCAGAGCCGCGGGCTCAGCGTCCGCTACGAAACCCAGCCGGAATTTTACTGGGACGGGGGCAATGCGATCGGTGGCGGCAAACAACATGTCACCCACCTCGAGCAGTTCACCTTCAAATTCAAGATTCCTTTACTGAATAAGCCCCGCGTCAAGATGCTGCTGGGTTACGAGTGGGATACGGAGAAATACTTCTTCAACGACCCCTACGAAGGCTACGAGAACGAGCAGACCCTGTTTCAGTTGCTCGACGAACGGCGGCTCAAGGCCAACAAGCTATCGGCCTACTTCACCTATAGCTTCGACGATCGCTTTTACCTGTCCAGCCGGGTGCGCATGTCGCTGAACGGTGACTACCAGGGCCTGATCGATTTCGGCAGTCTTTACCGTACCTACAGTGCCGCCCTCATTTACGGCAAGAAGGTGAGTCTGGACGAAGAATGGGCCGTCGGCGTCACCTACAGCAACAACAAAGCCCGCCAGATCGCGCTTCCCTTCTTTGTTTACAACAAGACCTTCAACGACCACTGGGGCATCCAGACCGCCCTGCCTGGACAGGCCTACGTCCGCCGCAACGTGGGTGAACGCCTGCTGAATAATTTCCTGCTCGGCGCCACCTTCGACAGCAAATACTACGCCCTCAATACCGACGGTCGCGGCTTCGAGGAGCTGCAGCAATACTTCCTGCGCAACAATGGCGTGCGCGCGATGCTACAGTACGAGCACAACTTCGCGCCCTGGGTCTGGGCCTTCGCCCAGGGCGGCGTCTTCATCCCCTGGCAGACCCGCTTTAACCCCGCCGACGACATCGACCTGGACCTGGAAACGAGCCCGGGGAGCCGGCCTTTCGTGCGGGTGGGGATCTTTTTGGCGCCGCCGAAGGATCTGATTAAATAGCAAAGACCCCGCCGGCGGGTGCCGGCGGGGTCTTCGTACTGCTTTACCGGAAAATCTAGTTGAAAAATACTTTCCGTGCGGTAATTCCCTTATCTACTCTGACCCGAACAACGTATTGCCCTCTTGGCAGCGTGCCCCGGTCGAGGCGATAATTTGTCTGGTCAATTCCTGCGACGTAAACTACCCGTTGTCCAGTGATGGAATACACGGCTACGTCACGAATGAGGTGCTCGTCGGCGGTGGTCAGGGTCACGTAATCCGCGGCGGGATTCGGAGCCAGTGCCAATTGTACCGCATCGGCTTGCAGCAACTCCTCTACGTCCGTGATGCTGGGGGCACAAGCCAGATCAAGCGCCTCGCAGGCGTGCGGAAGAAAGAAAGCCATTGTGGTATCGATGTAGGCCATTCCTTTTGCCTGACTCATATCGGGATTCGTGCGCAAGCTGTTCTGGTACAGCTCATCGGAATCGTAAGAAGTCCCCTGGCTACTGTTGACGGCTGCAACCAGCGCATCGAGCTGAGCTTTGTTGGTCCAGTCCCAAGGTCCTGCTTGCAAACCGGGTAGAATGAAGGGATACATATTATCGCGGCTCAAGGGTAGCATCTCACCTTGGTAGTCAATCGTTACGTTCTTTAGTTGGGCGTTTCTTGTTGCAACGAAAGTCGCTAGTTGACCGAATACGGAAGAATTGACTTGACTGGGGTCGTTCGCGGGTGCCATTGCGTCGTTCTGCCCCGTTTCGTTGGCCTCCCTTACCGCGATGTTCGTCCCGCTGACGTTAACCACGAAGGCCTGGCCGACCGGCACGATCACCGGACCGTTGCCAAACGGAGCGAAAGGATCGGAAACCACATGCAAACCGATTAGCGCAGGTTCGGTTTCTTTTCCTTCTATCCAGGTCGTATCCCCCAGTGCACCTCCCATGTTGACACCCAGCTGGAAGGTTGAGGTATAGCCAGGATAGTTCACGGTATTGAGGGGTGCTTCGGTAAGCCCCTGCGGATCGCCGCTTAGAGCTTCGTCCACGTATATGTTACCCGTTGACGAATTAATCCACTTATCCTCACGCAGCTCTTCGTAGCGATCCAGGTAGGCGGCGGTATGGACATTGTAGCCGCCTGTTCCCAATCCCCATACCACAAGCTTGGTCGTATCAACGCCATAGGGATTTTCGTCTTCCGCTACGGTCTTTTTGATCCAGCGAATGGCATTATGCGTATCCTGACCGCCCCGGTAAGCAGCATTCAGAAGGGTACCGGTCCGAGTATTCTGGTCGCCGGCGGGGTTCCATCCGGCACGGTAGGTGGCTGCGAAAACTACGTAGCCGCGCGCGGCCAGACGTTTGGCGATATTCACGACCGCACTGTCACTACGGCTACCCGTAATGCCGCCACTGATTAGGGGCGGCACGAAACTGCCAGTGTGCATCAAGATTACCGCTGGACGACTGTCGGTGGTATCTTCGGAGGGAGCGTACACGTCGGTAAGCAGATCTACGGGTTGCGGTTCGCCGGTCAGGACGCTGATGTTATTCCCGTAAACGACGTCTGTCGTTATCTCCACATCGAAATCCGCGTCCACGTAGCGCAGTTGCGCTTGTGCGGATACAGCCGCAAGCACGGCCACCGCAAGGGTTAGGGTAAAATTTTTAATCATATTAGGTCGAGTTGAATTAAAGGGTATAAGCAATTACCGTTTTTGCCAATTGTAAGTGGCGGAAACGTAGGCCAGGCGGCCTATTCTGGGACCGCCATAAACCTGGAAAACTTCGTTGTTGAGAATATTTGACGCGCCCAGTTTTAACGTAGTATTGATCGGCTGAATGGTAAAGTTGAACTGCGCGTCTAACAGACCGTAGCTTTCAATGAGTCCTGTGAACTGAGGAGAACCTTCAAACAGGTAACCGTCAATCCATTTATACGTGATGTTGAACCCGAAGTCTTCGATCGAGGAGCCAATTTTGAGTGGAACATTACGTCCGGAAACTCCCACGTTGTATTTGTGTTCCGGCGTATTGAACGCCGGTATGATCGGGTCCTCCGTAGCGGTGTTTAGGCGGTTCCAGCTATAATTTGAGTTAAATACGAAATAGGAGCCGAAATAATAGTTTGCCCCGAGGCTAAAGCCCTGCGTCGTCACTCGATCGGTTGCATTGGCTGATACCCGGTAGGCCTGTGCGCTGTTCGGCAGATTGGTTACCGGATCGAAGGTAGCTTCTACCCCCAGATTGTAGCCGATAAAATCCCGGTAGAAACTGTAATAGTAGGTAGCGTCCAAATAGAGCTTCTCGAATACCGTACTCCGCACGCCTGCCTCCAGTGTACGTACGCGTTCCGGACGGATGGGGGTGATGTCGAATCGCTCTAATCGGTCGAGATCCTGGCTATTAATGGCTTCCCGGAGGCTTTCCACGGTAATTAAGTTCTCGAATCCATCTAGATTACCAATAAGAATAGCCCTTCCGACATTGTAGAATAGGTATTGGTCCGAAAGAGTAGGATTTCGAATCGCGCTGCTGAAGCTTGCCCGAAAGGTAGTCTGTTCATTTGGCGTGTATACCGCAGAAGCAGCCGGGCTCAGCAGTAGATCGAAATTTTGGTTCTTATCTGCCCGTAAGCTGCCACTGATCCGGTAGCGATTATTGATGGTGTAGGTGCCGCCGCCGTAGGCTCCCGCTTCCCAGTTCGTGATCGTTCGGCCCATAGTATCGAGTAGTATCGTGCCTTTACTATTCGGTGTATACAATCGACCGTTCGCGCCGACTGTGACGGATAAGCTATTAGTGCTGCCCTCGCCAAGCAGGTTAGGAAATTGCTTCTCCCCGTGCAGGTGGTAGAGCGCTGACTTATCGTAAAATCGCGTCCCGCCTTCCGTAGGCAATCGACCGGTAATTTCGGCGAAGGCTTCCTGGAATCGCTCGGTTCCTGGTTCAAAAAAATCCTGCGTATTGAAAAAATCGGTACCGGTATTTGCGTAAGCCTGCGCTTCCTCACTACCCTCCACTAAAATATCACGGACCTCTGGTTGCGCGAAGAACTCCGAGCGGGCTGTTCTAAGGCCTTCTGGGTCGCCGATATAGTCGATGCCCCGTGGGTAGTCGTCGCGGCCGGTAAAGCGCGGCTGCACGTTACTCTGCCAATAGTTCAGGTAAGGCGATTGCCAGCGCGCCAGTGGCGCCGCCCGGTCCTGCAGGCGAAGGGCGGTGAAATAGGGATCGTAACTCTCTCCCGCATTCTCGTGGGTGACGTAGCCCCGCAAGAAGAAATTATCGCGGTTCCTAATCTCCAGGCGGTGTTGGTAAAACTCAATGCCTCGCAGACTAAAGCGATTATCTCCCTGGTATACAGTTGTACCGGTGCTGTAGTTGGTTGCGAGAATGACTTCCGTGCTCTCTAAAGTTCGCGCCGGATTAAGCCGAAAATGGATAGCGGCGCCGGCCTTCAGGTTTTCGCTGTCGTAATCTACCAAATCAATTTCGGCGTAGCCACGGCGGTGGACAATACCGATGCCGGGCACGTTACTCTCTCGAAAATCAAGGGAAGTAGTATACTCGTCTCCGTAAATATTGACGGCGTCATACCCCCCAGGGTTATCCTCCGCAGCAGGACTATCGTAAACTGCATCATAGTTATCCGCCACCCAATCGTCCGCGCGGAAGCCAAAAAGATTCAGCTTGTAGGCAAACCAGGGTTGTCCCTCGTCATTATTGATGGCCTGCGCCCAGCGCACCCCTCCCTCAATCAGATTCCGCTCCGCCACCTTGATCTGGGCCGAAAGGCCCTGCTGAAGAAAAGGATCCTTCGTTTCAATCGCAATCACCCCGTTAAAGGCATTCGGTCCGTAAAAAGCGGAAGAGGCCCCCACCACCAAATTCACCCGGTTCACGTCCAGCTCGGAAGCGCCCAGGAAGTTGCCCAGACTGAAGTTCAGGCCCGGGCTCTGATTATCCACCCCGTCGATTATCTGCAAAGAACGCACCGGGTTGGTACTGTTGAAGCCGCGGGTATTGACGATCTTGAAGCCGAGACTGGCCGCCGTAAGGTCGACGTCTTTCAGGCTACCCAAGCCGTCGTAAAAATTGGCGGCCGCGGTTTCCTTGATGGCTATGGCGTCCAGGGTTTCTACGGTCAAAGCCGCCTGCTGCTGTTTTTCACTGATGCGGCGCCCGCGTACTTCCACCACCTCCGTGGTTACCGCGTCGTCGCCCAGTCGTATGGTTAGATCCTGATCGACGTCGGTCACTTCTACTTCCGTGGGCGCATAGCCCAGGTAAGAAAATTGCAGGATAATGGGCAGGCCACTTACCGTCAGTTCCCAGCTTCCATCGATATCCGTCACCGTTCCCGTCGTGCTTCCCTTCACGAGCACACTGGCACCGATGAGCGGATCCCCATTGTTCGCATCCAGGATTTCTCCTTGCAGATTGGTCTGGGCCGACAAACTCCCGAAAATAGTCAGGCAGGCGACGGTAATAAAGGTGGTGAGCCGCATATATAAGGTTAGCGCGATAGTCTCGCTGCACAATCGAAGGTAAAAAACCGTAAGATCTACGGAATAGCGGTGCAATTTAGTGAAATTTCGCTGCCGACCTTTTATTTAACTAATTTTCGTCGGCGGAGCACAGGAGAAACTGGCGGTAAACATCGGAGAAGTCCTCCGCTATAACACCCATCCGATGACCTCGCCTACCCCTTACCCGGACGGCGAAGCCAGCCAGTCTACCCCATTAAGGCACCGACAGCCGACCAGCGGGAGCTACTACCGTACTACTCCGGATGGCGAAGCCAACCGACTCCATACCTACCGTACGAATTTCAACCAGCGGGAGCGACTACCCACTTCCGTACTAAAAATCCGTACCTTCGCGCGTCCGTTACTATGCAGGAGCTCAAGGAACGTATTGATAAGGATCGCCTACCCCACCACGTGGGCGTTATTATGGACGGCAACGGTCGCTGGGCCAAAGGCAAGGGCAAACCCCGCGTCTTCGGTCACCACAGTGCCGTTGAGGCCGTACGCGCCACCGTCGAGTCCTGCGCCGAATTGGGCGTTGGCTACCTCACTCTCTATGCTTTCAGCACGGAAAACTGGAGTCGCCCGGAGATGGAAGTTGGTGCACTCATGCAGCTGCTGGTCGACACGATCGGCAACGAAATGGAGATGATGCTCGACAACGGCATCCGCCTGGCTACCATCGGCGACACCGCCGGGCTTCCCGAAGCAACCCAGCAGGCTCTGCGCTTCGGTATCGAGCAAACCGCCAGCGGAGAGGGGATGACCCTTATTCTGGCACTCAATTACAGTGGCAAATGGGATCTGGCCCGGGCCGCCCACCAACTGGCCACGGAGGTCAGTGCCGGACGCCTGGACCCGGAAGCCGTCGACGAGGGCACGCTGAGCTCCCGCCTCAGCACCCACGCCTACCCCGATCCGGAACTGATCATTCGCACGAGCGGCGAACACCGGCTGAGTAACTTTTTCCTTTGGCAAGCCGCTTACGCCGAGTTCTACTTTAGTCCTGTCTTCTGGCCGGAGTTTCGCAAACCCGATCTCTACGCCGCCATCGTCGATTTCCAGCAACGGGAAAGACGTTTCGGTAAAACCAGCGAACAACTCAAGCAGCCGACCAACCACTGAGTGTTGGCACCCATCCTTACCCCGATGGCCGGTCTCCGATCCGGCAAACCGATATAGCATGAGATTTAGCTTTTTACTTTTCTTCCTCGCTTTCGGCTGTCTGACGACCTTGACCGCACAGACCGATTCCCTGGATATCCCCGTCTACGATTACTCCGACCCCCAAGAGTATGAGATCGGCGGCATCAAGATCGAAGGCGCATACTTCGCGGAGGAGAACGCCATCATCGGTGTGACCGGTCTGAGCGTAGGCCAGGATATCCGGATCCCCGGGCCGGACATTCCCCGCGCCATCAAGAACCTCTGGCGTCTGCGGCTTTTCACCAACGTTTCCATCGAAGAGGAAAAGACCATCGGTGACGTCATCTTCCTCATCGTCCGCGTGGAGGAACGCCCCCGCTTCTTACGGCATAGCTTTACCGGTGCCAAGCAGGGCCGGCACGATGACCTCAACGAAGAGGTCAACAAATACATCGTTCGCGGCGGTATCGTCACCGAGGATGCCAAAGTCAACGCCGCCGAGGCCATTCGCGGATACTACGTTGAAAAGGGATATCTGGATGCCACCGTTTCCGTCGAAGAAATCCCCGATACCAGCCGCGCCAACTCCGTTCGCCTGCTCTTCGACATCAAGCGCAACGACCGCGTGAAGATTTCCGAGATTAACATCATCGGCAACGATGCCGTTAAGGAGCGGAAGCTGCAGAAGCAAATGAAGGAAACGAACGAGAAGCGGAAGCTTTTCAAGAGTTCCAAGTTCCAGCCCGAGCTATACGAAGAGGATAAAGACGCCATGATCGCGTACTACAATACGCTCGGTTATCGTGATGCCCGCGTACTCAGCGATAGCGTATACCGCGACGATAATGACCGATTGGTCATCGACATCCGGATCAACGAAGGCAATCAGTATTACTTCCGGGATATTACCTGGAAGGGCAACTCCATCTACGACGACGAAACCCTGGCCCGCGTACTGGGCGTCGAGCGCGGAGACGTTTACAACGAGGAGGAACTACAAACCCGCCTGAGCTTCAGCCAGGACAATGCCGACGTGTCTTCGCTCTACATGGACAACGGCTACCTGTTCTTCAACGTGGACCCCATCGAGGTGGCGATTGACGGCGACTCGATCGACCTGGAAATGCGCATCTTCGAAGGACCGCAAGCTACCATCGACAAGGTAGTCATCAACGGCAACGATCGCACCCACGAGCACGTCATCCGCCGGGAGCTTTTCACCCGCCCGGGACAAAAATTCAGCCGCTCCGACATCATCCGCTCCCAGCGGCAGATCATCGGCCTTGGCTACTTTAACCAGGAAACGCTGGGCATCGAAACCCCCGTCAACCCCGACCGTGGTACGGTAGACATTATCTACACCGTAGAAGAAAAACCCAGCGACCAGCTGGAACTCAGCGCCGGTTGGGGCGGACGCCGCGGCGTCATCGGCACGCTGGGGGTGACGTTCAACAACTTCAGTCTCCGCAATCTCTTTAACCGCGAAGCCTGGCATCCCCTGCCGCAGGGTGACGGACAGCGCCTGTCGCTACGCGCACAGACCAACGGTAAGTTCTACCAGAGCTACAACGCCAGCCTGACCGAGCCCTGGCTGGGGGGTAAACGGCCTACCTCGCTTTCGGTGTCCGCCTTCTACAACAAGTATGACTTCGGTACCGAATCCCTACCCCGTAAGCTGATCATTCAGCAGGCCGCCGTGAGCCTGGGCACCCGCCTTCGCTGGCCCGACGATAACTTCGTCTTCCGGACCGGCATCAACCTCCAGACGTTGACCCTTAATAACTGGGGCGAACTCTTCACCACCGATCGGAACGAACAGGTCACCACCGGTAACTATAACAACTTCAGTTTCCAGTTCTCCCTATCGCGCAATACCGCGACCGACCCGATCTATCCCAAGCAGGGATCCAACATCGAGCTATCGCTACAGGCTACGCCGCCCTACCGCAAGCTCGGGATCCGGGATAATCCCAACCTGCTGGAGGAGGTAGAGGAACGCTTCCGCTACGTGGAATACCACAAGTGGCGCCTGAATGCCGAGTGGTACACCCCGCTGTCGAGCGACCAAAAACTCGTGCTCAAAACGCAGGCCAAAATCGGCTACCTCGGAAGTTACGACGACGCGGTAGGCGTGAGCCCCTTTGAACGCTTCCAGCTCGGTGGCGATGGCGTCAACAACCAGCAATTCGCCTTCGCCGGCGTGGATATCATCAGCCTTCGGGGTTACGAAATCGAAGACCTGCCGAACAACTTCATCACTACCCCTACGGGCGGGTCACGGAAGATCGCCACGCCTATCTTCAGCAAATACACGGTAGAATTACGCTACCCACTAAGCTTAAACCCCTCCAGTACCATCTTCGTGTTGGCCTTCGCACAGGGTGGTAATGCCTGGCGTACCGCTCGCGACTTCAATCCCTTCGACCTGAAGCGCAGCGTAGGACTAGGCGCTCGTGTCTTCCTACCCATGTTCGGTACGCTCGGTTTCGACTGGGGTTACGGCTTCGACAAGAACCCTGACCTCACCGAAAACGGCAACCTCAGCACCTTTAACATCATCCTGGGCTTCGAACCGGAGTAAGCGCTCGCTGCGGTCGCGGTATATCTCCCTGCGGTCGTAGTAGAGGGCTACGCCGGTAAAGAGCCTGCACTTCGCTTGACGGCAGAGCTACCTGCGGTCGCGGCCGTCCCTATCAGAACGAAAGTGCCTACCTGGTAGCTTCTACCGTGAGCGAAGCGAACTCTACCGCAAGTGCGAAGCACGACCCTCTACCGCGAGCGAAGCGAGCTCTACAGCGCAGTGCGAAGCACCAGCTCTATAGCGAGCAAAGCGAGCTCCACTAAAGCGTTCCCCGCAACTCCTGCTCGCGCTCAATAGCCTCAAACAACGCCTTAAAGTTCCCCTTACCGAAACTGGTAGCGCCCTTCCGCTGGATGATCTCGTAAAAGACCGTCGGACGGCTACCAATCGGGCGGGTAAAGATCTGGAGCAGGTAACCCTCATCGTCGCGATCCACGAGGATACCGAGTTCCCGGAGCGGTTCGATAGACTCATCGATCTCCCCTACCCGATCCAGCAGCGTATCGTAGTAGGTATCGGGTACGCGCAGGAATTCGACGCCGCGATTGCGAAGCTGCGTCACTGTGTCAACGACATCGTCCGTCGCAACGGCAATGTGCTGGATTCCTGGTCCGCCGTGAAATTCCAGGTACTCTTCGATCTGCGACTTCTTGAGGCCGGGAGCCGGCTCATTGATCGGAAATTTGATGCGGCCGTTGCCGTTCGACATCACCTTGCTCATCAGGGCGGTGTACTTGGTGCTGATGTCCTTATCGTCAAAGCTGATGAGCTGTTTGAAGCCCAGTACGTTGGCGTACCAGTCCACCCATTTATTCATCTGGCCTTCGTCGACGTTGGCGACCATATGGTCCACGTACTTCAGACCGACGGGGCCGGGTCGGTACTCCGGTTCCCAGGCCACGAAGCCGGGTAGAAACACGCCGTCGTAGGCCGAGCGCTCGACGAATAAGTGTACGGTATCGCCGTAGCTCTTCACGGCGGAGCGAACGACATGCCCCTGATCGTCCTTCTCCTCTTTTGGCTCGAAGTAGGATTCCGCTCCCCGCTCGATGGCAGTAGCGAAAGCCGCCCGCGAATCGTCTACCCACAGCGCTACGGTACGCACCGTATCCCCGTGTCGATCGATCAATTTACCAATATCGGTGCCGGGCTTCAGTGGCGTGGTCAGCACCAAACGGATTTTGTCCTGTATTAAAACGTAAGATTCTCGGTCCTTGACACCCGTGCTCAAACCGGAATACGCCAGCGGCTGAAAGCCCATCGCGGTCTGGTAAAAGTGCGCCGACTGCCGGGCATTACCGACCAGCATTTCGACGTAATCCGTTCCGTTCATCGGAAAAGCGTCGGTAGAAACTTGGTGAGAAGTGTGCGGGGCGGTCTGGGTCATGATCGTAAAATTTTAATTGCTTTGACAACTATTGCTAACGCAAATTTAGGCCGACCGGTTGTGGCCACCAAATGGCGGCTTGTTAAGGTAGGGAAACCGGGGCTGGGTTGCCTGGACCCGTGCTCCCCTACCCGAGGCGGTGCTTCGATCGGCTAGGTCCTCCCCTCGCAACCGTAATTAACCCCGCCGCCGTCATCCCGGGTCGAGGACCTCCAGGTCCGAGCGCACCCGAGCGAAGCAAGGGAAAAAAGGAAGCAGCACTGCGCTTCCCGGTACAGTCGGACCGGAGGTCCCCCCCGCAACCGTAATCAACCCCGCCACCACCATCCCGGGTCGAGGACCTCCAGGTCCGAGCCTACCCGAGCGAAGCAAGGGGTAAAAGGAAGCCGCGCGATCCTTCCCGGCACAGTCGGACCGGAGGTCCTCCCCCCGCAACCGTAATTAACCCCGCCACCACCATCCCGGGTCGAGGACCTCCAGGTCCGAGCGCACCCGAGCGAAGCAAGGGGAAAGACGTATACCCCCACCTTTCCTTTCTAAATCGGCCCCGAACCCCGCTGCCCGGCCGCCCTTCGTACCTTGTACGCCGTCCTGCAAACATCGGCCTTTCAAATGCTCCTCAAAACCCGTGGCATCATCTTCCGCTCCGTCAAATACGGAGAGTCCTCCCTCATCCTGGAGGTGTACACCGAAGAGCGGGGAATACGGAAGTACATCGTCAGTGGCGTACGCAAGGCCCGCAGCAGCACCCCGGCGAGTAAGCTGCAGCTCATGAATCTCGTCGAGCTGATCGCCTACGAACGCCCGGGGAAGGATATGACCCGCATCAAGGAAGTGCGCCCCTCCCTCATTTACACCCGCATCCCCTTTGAGGTGGAACGCGGTACCATTGGCCTGTTCATGCTGGAAGTGGCCCGCAACAGCATCCGGGAATCGGAAGAAAACCCCTCCCTCTTCGAGTTTCTCCACGAAGCATTTGCTTACCTCGATACGACCACCGGCCCTACGGTCAATATCCACCTGCACTTCCTACTCGAGCTCACCGCTCACCTCGGCTTTTTACCATCCGGCGATTTCTCGGAAGCTACGCCCATTTTCGATCTGAAGGAAGGACAATTCATCACCGGCTTCCCCGGCCACACCGAGTACCTCGACGAACGGCGCAGCGCCCTGATGTACCGACTCCTCCACGCCGACCGCGAAGAACTCGCCACCATCACCACCACGCGCGACGAACGCGGCGGCCTGCTCACCGATCTGCTCCGCTACTACCGCTACCACATCGAGGGGATGCGGGAGATCAACTCGCTGCCCATCCTCCGCCAGGTCATGGCCGGTAAGCAATGATCTATCTTTGCGGCCATGCGATCCCGCACACTTTACGCCTCCGCTAGCCTGATCGTCGCCGGTTTCCTGGCATACCGCATGTATGCCCTCGCGCTACAGGAGGAACTCTGGGGATACATCCCGCTCTTTTTTTACCTCACCCTGTGGGCCGGGGTCAGCCTGCTGGTCGTCCAGGACGCCGCACCCGCAACCCGGCGGCGCTTCGGATGGTCCACGGCCGCCGGTGTCCTGCTGGGCGTCGGTTTTCCGGGCTACCTCCCCTTTCCCTTTTTGCTGCTCATCGCGTGGGTGCCCCTCTTCCTCGTGCAGCGGGAGGCAACCCGCACCCGCACCGTCTTCTGGCACGGCTTCAACGCCTTCCTGCTCTATAATATCCTGGCCACCTTCTGGGTCACGAACACTGCCTTCTTCGCCGGCCTCTTCGCCGTGGTGGTCAATAGTTTGCTGATGTGCGTTCCCTGGCTGCTCTTTCACTGGACGAGCCGGATGTCCCCCCGCGTCAGCTACCTGGCCCTGATCGCTTTTTGGCTCTCCTTCGAGCACTTCCACTATAACTGGGAGCTCAACTGGCCCTGGTTGACGCTCGGCAACGGCTTCGCCCAGTTCCCCTCGCTGGTGCAGTGGTACGAACTCACCGGCGTACTCGGGGGCAGTGCCTGGATCCTGGCCGTCAACTGGCTGGTCATGCGCTTTTATCTGGCTTCACGGCCGCGCAGATTTCCCCTGTACCTCACGCTCGCCCTCATTATCCCGATGGCCGGCTCGCTGTTGCGCTACGCCACCTACACGCCACCGCCGGGCGATACCATTCGCGTCAGCGCCATCCAGCCGAACTTCGAACCCCACTACGAGAAGTTTCGGTCCGACGGGCAAAGCCAGTTGGATATCTTTCTGAATTTGAGTCGCACCGCCCTTGCCGCGTCGGATGGTCCGGTGGACTATCTCGTGTATCCGGAAACGAGCTTTTCACAAATAGACGAGTCCAGTCCGCTGCTTTCTCCTGCGCTCGCCGCCCTACAAAACGAATTGCCCGCCGATAAGCTCCGCTACCTGGTCACGGGTTATGCCGGCTACCACCTCTTCGGTCCGGAGGAGCCGTACTCTGAGGCGGTCCGCTTCTATCCGGCCCGCGACGGCGGTGAGATGGCCGTGGAACGACTCAACGGAGCCATACAGATCGACCTGGAAACGGACGACTTTCAGACCTACCGCAAGGGAGTTTTCGTGCCCGGCGCCGAAAGCTTTCCCTTTCGCAACGTGCTTTTCTTCCTGGAGCCCCTGGTCAACAGTCTCGGCGGAAGCGTAGCCGGCTACGGCACCCAAACGGAGCGGACGCCCCTCGTAGGGGAACGGGCCGCG
This sequence comes from Lewinella sp. IMCC34191, assembly GCF_003390935.1. Classification (GTDB taxonomy): domain Bacteria; phylum Bacteroidota; class Bacteroidia; order Chitinophagales; family Saprospiraceae; genus Neolewinella. The sequence continues at coordinate 366,668 of NZ_QNQZ01000004.1, forward strand.
GTGGCCCCGGTGATCTGCTACGAGAGCGTCTTCGGCGAATACTTTACCGGCTACGTGCGGGCGGGCGCGCAGGCCGCATTCGTGATGACCAACGACGGCTGGTGGGACAATACCGCCGGCCACCGGCAGCACCTCTGGATCGCGAGCCTGCGGGCCATCGAAACGCGCCGGCCGATCATGCGGTCCGCCAACCTCGGAGCCTGCGCCTTCATCGACCAGCGCGGCCACATCGACAGCCGCACCTACTACGACCAGCGCGGCTATCTGAACGGGACGATGCAGCTCAACGACGCCGTCACGCCATACGTCCGCTTCGGCGACCTCACCGCCCGCGTCGCCATGCTGCTGGCCGCCATGGCCCTGCTTTCGAACCTCTCCCGTACGCTAAGGCGCCGCGCTGGATCGTTGCAGGACTGATATGCGCCTCCCAACGCTCACGCTGGCCCTGCTTTTTTCTTTTTGCGTCGGAGCGCAGGTAGAGAGCCCGTGGAAACTGGAGGTGATCGCCACCGACTTCGATCATCGCCACCGGCACCCGGACACCTTCGAAGACAGTCTGGCCATTCTCACCTACCTGGAAGAATGGCAAATCGATAACCAGGAAGCCGCGTACTGGGAGGCTTCGGTGGATAGCCTGTATCCTACCGGCACACATATGCTAACGGCGGTCTTGCACCGCGGCCCGCGCTACGCCTGGAAGGAGCTAACCCTGCCAGGCGACGAAAAGGTGCGCACCTGGGCCCGCCGGTCCGGCTTCCGGGAACGCCGTTTCGGCGGCGGTCGTCGTTTCGCTCCGGAGTCCTGGTCGGCCGTTCGCGATAGTATGATCTCCCGGGCGGGAGCAAATGGTTATCCATTCACTTCAGTCGGCCTCACCGATATCGAATACAGCGATGCGGGGGCGCTTTCAGCCACGGTGGACGTGCGGACCGGCCCGCTTATCCGCATCGGTGACGTGCGGGTGCCGGAGGAGGTACGCGTCCGGGAAGCCTTTCTCGAGCGCTACCTTGGACTGGTCCCGGGAGAGCCGTACAGCCAACGCCGCATTCGCCGGCTGCGGGACCGGCTGGCCCAGCTCCCCTACGTATCGGTGGAAGGAGAGCCGACCATCAGCTTTCGGGATAGTCTCGCCTACATAGACCTCCCCCTCCGACGGCGGGCGGCCAGTCGCTTCGACTTCGTCATCGGCGTGCTGCCGAACAGCAACCAAACCGAAAACCTGCTGATCACCGGGGAGCTGAACGGCGAGTTGTACAACGGCTTCGGCCAGGGGGAGCGCATCGCCGCCCGTTTCGAACAGCTTAAACCACAGACGCAGGAATTGCAGGTCGGACTGGAATATCCCTTCCTCTTCGGTCTGCCCTTCGGCTTCGAGGGGGAGCTGGAACTCTACCGTCGCGATACCTCCTTCCTCAACCTGAACTGGCACCTCGCGGCGACCTATTTACGAGAAGGCAACGATCGCCTGTCCGCCTTCTGGCAGCAGCGCCGCACGATCGTACCGGGGGTGGACAGCGCCCGGCTCGTCAACGGCCAGTTGCCGGACACCCTCGGTGTCAATCGCTCCTTCTTCGGTCTGCAGCTTCGCCGTACCCGCACCGACCGGCGATTCAGCCCGCGGCGGGGCTACACCGCGGACGTGAGTGCGGCGGCCGGTTTCCGCCGCTTGCGCAATCTCGATTTCAGCGGCGAGGTCGCTGACAGCCTGACGCAACGTAGTACGCAGTACCAGATAGGGGCGGCGCTGGATTTTTACTTCGACCCGCTGGTGGGTACGGTCGTCTATCTCGGTTTCCGATCGCAGGCCATCGTAGCCTCCCAACCCGTGCTCGCCAATGAGCAGTATCGCATTGGGGGGGCCCGCCTCCTTCGCGGCTTCGAGGAACAGGAACTTTTTGCGACTGACTACGAGATACTCACCGCCGAGTTTCGGCTATTGCTCGGCGAGCGGGCCTTTCTCTACACCTTCGTCGATGCCGCCCGACGAAACTATCGCAGCGTCAAAAATCCCGATCAACCGGTCGATTATCCGATCGGCTTCGGTGCCGGCGTCAACTTCGATACCCGAGCGGGCATCTTCGCCCTCAGCCTGGGCCTCGGGCACCGACGGGATGATCCGCTCGATCTCGGCGCGCCGAAGGTGCATTTAGGGTATGTAAGTGTATTCTGATGTACGGTTTCGGAAGGGCAGTCGGGGCCGGTTCGTGCGTTGTAGCCCGGGCTCAGCCGATCAGCCCTCTAAAAATCTTCCCCGGTCGGACCGGAGGTTCTCCACCCGTGGCCGTAAGTGAACCGGGTGCCGGCTATTCGGGGGGAGGACCTCCGGTCCGACCTTACCCGAGCGCAGCGAGGGGCATTACCGCTCAGCAGCCCCGAAGGGAAGCGGCCCGGATTCGCAAAAGATTTCTCAGAAGGTAATAACCATCGGCAGGCGGGCCTGGGGCTCCTGCATATGGGTCATGTCCCGCAGGAGGCGGAAGGTTTCGTAGTTTTTGGCACCGAGCTGGCTCTTGACCATCTTGGTGACCACTTGATTGTCGTCGGAATCCGAGCCCATGAATTCTTCGAGGAATACTTCCCAGGCGGGCTTGGTGCGGGGGTAGTGTGCTACCTCGAAATCGTCTCCGATATCGGCGAGGCGGGCGGCGGAGGCGATGGCGTCCTGGAGGTTGCCGAAGTCGTCGATCAGGCCGATCTCCCGGGCCCGCAAGCCGGAGTATACGCGGCCGCCGGCCAGTTCCCGGACTTGCTCGATGGGGAGGTTACGACCGTCGGCTACCCGCTGCAGGAAGGTCTGGTAGATGGATTGAGTGCGCTGATTGAGCAGCTGCTTCTCCTCTTCGGTAAGATCCTGGAAGGGGCTGAAGGCATTCGCGTTGCGGGCGGTATTGACGGTGTCGAAGTTAATACCGATTTTGTCTTCCATCAATTCCTTCACAATGGGGAAAGTGAGGAAAACGCCGATCGATCCGGTGATGGAGGTCGGCTCGGCGAAGATGCTGTCAGCCGCCGCGGCGATGTAGTAGCCGCCACTGGCTGCGTAGTCGCCCATACTAACGACCACCGGTTTGCCGGCCGCCTTCAGTTGCTCTATGGCGTACCAGATATTTTCAGAACTGCTGGCGCTGCCCCCGCCGCTGTTGACCCGGAGTACGACGGCCTTGACGTCGTCGTCTTCGGTCAGTTTTTCAATCTCGTTTACGTACTTCTTGTCGCCGATGCTGCCCAGGCTACCGGGGCCGTCTACGATGCTCCCTTCCGCGACCAGAACGGCTACTTCGTCGTCCCCGCCTTCCAGTTTCTCGAGCCGGGCGGCGAAATAGCGATCCAGGCTGATGGTCTTGAGCTTTTCGTCGTCATCGAAACCGACCTTATCGTGCAGCAACTCATCGATCTCCGTACGGTGACGGATACCGTCGATCAATCCGGCCTGAACGGCTTCCTCTTCCTTCCAACCGGTCATTTCGTTCGCTGCCTGGTAGAGGGCGGCGGGGTCCATACCCCGGCTCTGGCTGATGTCTTCGAGCATGACGCCGAACAGGTCCCCCAGAAATTCCTTGGTTTGCTCGCGGTTCTCGGGACTGATGCTGGTGCGACGCAGGGTCTCCGTGGCGCTCTTATAGTCGCCGGCGTAGAAGATCTCGAAGCGGATGCCGGCCTGGTCGAGGGCGTTCTTCAGGAAGGGGATCTGCGTGCCCAGCCCACGGAAATCAACCACGCCGAGGGGACCGAGGTATACTTCGTCGGCTACGCTGGCGAGGTAATAGGCACTCTGGGTGTAAAAGGGCGAATAGGCCACCACGAACTTGCCGGACTCCTTGAATTTGACGACCGCCTGCCGTAAACTACGCAGGGTCGTAAAGGACACACCGGCCGGTTCGTTGCCGAGGTAGATCCCCTTGATGTCATCGTCGTCGGCCGCCGCTTCCATCGCGCGGAGCACGTCGTGCAGGCCCAGCGGCTCCTCGCCCTTCAGGGAGGCGAAGGGATCGGCATCGGAAAGATTACCGGTGAGTTCGGGGAGTCCGTCCAGTTGAACGGTCAGGATGGAATTGGCGCTGACGCTCGGTTTTTCCTCGGCGGAAGCGGCCAGTCCGGACACGATCGCCGAACCGATCAGGACCAAAACGACGAGGGCCAGTACCGTACCCAGACAAGAACCCAGAAGAATCTTCAGAAAATTGGACATACCAGACATTTAGTAGCTATACCGACCCCAAAAGAACAATGCCGTACGGGCGGAGGCGGTTTTTATTCGATGAACGGGGGCAGAAATTAGACTTACGAGCTTTTTTACCTTTGCGGGCATGAAGACTGACCCCCGGGAACTGCGTATCGATGACTTCGATTATTCCCTTCCCGATAACCTTATAGCCCGGTATCCGCTATCGGACCGGGCGGCGGCAAAGTTACTGCACTACAGCGAAGGCGTCATTACCGACCGGCACTTTCGGGAATTACCCGACCTATTACCGGCGGACACTCTTCTCATCGGAAACCGCACCCGGGTCATTCATGCCCGCCTTCACTTTCCCCTCCCGACCGGACGAACGGTGGAGATTTTCTGTCTGGAACCCCAGCAACCGGTTGATTACGCGCTCTCCCTGTCGGCTACGGAGGGGCCAGTGGAATGGAAATGCCTGATCGGGGGCAACCGTCGCTGGAAGTCCGGCCCAATTTCCCTGCCGGTCACCCATGCGGGCCACGACTACCAACTGATCGCCGAGCGACTTGAACGTGTCGACAATACCTTCCTGATCCGGTTCAGTTGGGAGGGACCGCAGGGAATCAGCTTTGGCGAACTGTTGGAGGAGGCGGGTAAGATTCCGCTCCCCCCCTATTTAGGAAGGGAAGCTGAAGGAGAAGACAACCAGCGCTACCAAACGGTCTTCGCCGACCAGGAGGGTTCGGTGGCCGCACCGACGGCCGGTTTGCACTTCACGCCGGAAGTGATGGAGAATCTATCTTCAAAGGGCTTGGAGTTTCGCACGCTCACCCTGCACGTGGGGGCGGGCACCTTCAAGCCCGTCACCTCCCCTACCCTCGCCGGACACGTAATGCACCGGGAGTACTTCAGTGTTTCCATTGAATTACTTCGCCGGATCCGGGAGCAATTGGCGAGCAACCGCCCGATCGTAAGTATCGGCACGACGAGTATGCGGTGCCTGGAAAGTCTTTACTACTTCGGAGCCCGTGGATTGACGGACAACGACTGGAGGGGAGAACTGGGACAGTGGGTGGCTACGCAGGACAGCCTTTCCCGAATAAGGCCTCTACCTGCGCTCGCCGCCCTAATTGAAAAATTGGAAGCATCCGATTCGGAGACGTTTACCGGTTACACCCAGCTTATGCTGACGCCGGCGTCCCAACCACACGTAGTGAACGGATTGATCACCAATTTTCACCAGCCTAAGTCCACGCTGCTCCTGCTGGTCGCCGCAATGGTAGGCGATGACTGGCAACGGATTTACCGCCACGCCGAATCTTCCGGTTACCGTTTCCTGAGCTACGGCGACAGCAGCTTATTGTGGCGGCGGAGCGCTGGTTCGAACGAGGGTGACTAAGCGTTGCGAGGTATCGGCGTTCATCCGGATGATCAGGGAATCGACCGTGAGCTTCTCGATGGCGACCACCCGTTCCGGATTGGTGGGCTGGGTGGTATCCTGGGCGAATAGGTAGCCCTCTTCGGTGCGGTAGGTACCCGCCTCCTGGTAACGAAGCGTGGAGGTGAAGGCGTAGCGGTTGTCTGTCCCGAAATCGAAGGTGATTTCCCGGGGATCCAGCTTCAGGCTGTCGCCGTTTTCCGTCACCAAGGCACCCTGCCACTGACCGACCAGGAGATCTTCCTCCTGGCTACAGTGCAGTAAGAGGAGGGAAAAAGAGAATAACAGGCTTAGGCGGGTCAAGGTGGAAAAATTAGTGAGTTACCCCGATGTTGAACAAGGATTCAATAATGATGAAGGCGACGGCCCCGGCGGCGAAACCAGCAAAGGCCAGCCAGGCGATCTTCTTAAAGTACCAGATAAAATCGATCCGCTCCATGCCCATTGCGGCTACGCCGGCGGCGGACCCGATGATGAGCATACTACCGCCGGTACCGGCACTGTAAGCGATGAAGTGCCACAGGCGGGCGTCGATCGGGTAATTCGCCAGATCGTACATACCCATGGACGCGGCTACCAGCGGTACGTTGTCGATGATAGCGGATAGAAAGCCCAGAATGATAATGACGACGTCTTCGCTGGGGATGACCGCGCGCAGGCTCTCGGCGACGGCGCGCAGGGCACCGACTCCGTTCACCACGATGGTTTCCAGGGCGGCTACGGCCATCAGGATACCGAGGAAGAACAGGATGGAAGACATTTCAATCCGGCTCAGGGCGTTGTGCGCGGAGTACTTCGCCTTCCGCTCCTCGGTGAAATCTTCTTCGGGGTGGATGTATTCGGAAACCAGCCAGACCACGCCGAGGCTGAGCATCATGCCCAGGTACGGAGGCAGGTGGGTAATGGTCTTGAAAACAGGTACGAAAACGATCATGCCCAGTCCGAGGAACAGCATGGTTTTGCTGGATAACAGGCGGCCCTGGTCTACCTCGTCTTCGTCAGCGGCCAGGTTGATGGTACCCTGGAAAGGCTTCATGAAGCTGGCGATGGCAAACGGCAGAACAAAGCAAATCAGGGAGGGCACGATCAGGAATTCCATCAGGCCGGCCGTACTGACGCGCTTCCCGATCCAGAGCATGGTGGTGGTTACGTCACCGATCGGAGACCAGGCTCCACCGGCGTTGGCGGCGATGACGATGAGGGCGACGTACCAGATGCGTTGTTCGCGGTCGGGGACCAGCTTACGCAGCAAGGTGACCAGTACGATGGTGGCGGTCAGGTTGTCGATGATGGCCGAGAGGATGAAGCCCAGGGCTCCTACAATCCACAGCAACTTCTTCTTGGAGCGCGTATTGACCCATCCTTTCAGGATGTCAAACCCGCGGTGCAGGTCGACGATTTCGACGATGGTCATGGCGCCGATGAGGAAGATGAGGATCTCGGCGGTTTTGCCGAGGTGATGGAGCAGGGCTCCTACAAAACCTTCCTCGGCGACTTCGTGGGCGCCGGCGTGGCCGACCTCCATGGCTTCCCCGCTGATGCTGTTCATCATGTTGAAGACTTCGCCTTCGGTATTGATGATCTCCAGCGTTCCGGCGTTGAATCCCAGGCTAAGCAACGCCCAGCAGATCGCGCCCATCAGGAGGGCCGGTACGGTTTTGTCGAGTCGGAGCGGATGCTCAAAGACGATTACGATATACCCGATGACAAAACAGGCTACTACGGCTGCTAACATAATGGTTGGTTTACGGCGCGATCTCGCTCGGGCAATTATACGAATACTACGCAACTACGGCGCATCAAATACGGTTTGTTCAATATGAAACCGGAACAAGGACCCGACTACACTCGTATAATCCTGATCGGCGGCATCGTCGTGCTTAGTCTCTTGTTGCTTTTACGGGTTTATCCGCCGCTCGCCTTCATGGCCTTTCTGGTGGCCCTTACCGTCGGTTTCGTGTTCCTCGGTGGTTCGGTGAAGCGCTATCTGCTGAAAGATAGCCGTCCGGAAGCCGACCAAAGTGAATTCGCCCAGCGGGTAGCCGAACGCCTCTACGATTGCCGTAACCGCGAGGAGCGCTTCCGGGATGAAGGCGAACGCATTCTCAAAAGCATGGCTACCCTGCGCGACGATCTATCCCGGAGCCCCGGCGTCGATCCGACCGAAGTACAAAAGGCCGAGCAGGTCATCCGCGAACTGGAAGCCGAGTTCAGCCTGCGCCATGCCAAGGCCAGCTTCTTCGCGGAGTGCGCCCAACAACTGAAAGAATTGCTCGACCGGCATCGCCTGGTGGAAAGCATTACCGCCCGCCGGCGTGAATTGCGGGCCCTGCGGCAAACGAACTTCGACGACGAGGCCGTCGTCGAGGAAACACGGTTTCACATCGAGCAGGACAGTATCGAATTGGATACGATCGTCGAGCTCAGCAACAATGCCGCCAACAGCAGCAAAGCGGAGCAGGCCAACGCCCTTCGTCGCCGGTTGGAGCAGCTTCGGGATACCCTGGGGGGTAAAGATCGCCCGGAACAGCCGGCCTCCTGAGGAAAAGTTGTTGGAATACTTGTGATTTTGCCGAAGCTACCTATCTTTGCAACCGCTAAGCCGGAATGCCGGCTGGATATTCCTAAATGGCCCGTTCGTCTATCGGTTAGGACGCCAGGTTTTCATCCTGGTAAGAGGGGTTCGATTCCCCTACGGGCTACGATTTTAGTACGGTAGTAGATAGTACGGTAGTACGGTAGGCTTGCATGCCTGGGCCGCCTACCGTACTATGTACTTCGAACTACCGTACTACTCTCTCCCGGCCCGTTCGTCTATCGGTTAGGACGCCAGGTTTTCATCCTGGTAAGAGGGGTTCGATTCCCCTACGGGCTACGATTTTAGTCTTTTAGCATTTGCCTTTTAATTGGCTAAAGGATTCTGATGAGACTATTTACGCGGAAGCACGCAGGTATGAACTACCTGCGTGCTTTTTCTTTTGTATAGGACACCCTATACGCCCCCCTTATCCTATGATGATACTTGTTCTGAACGCCGGCAGCTCTTCGCTGAAGGCCTCCGTTGTTGATGCCCAAACCGGAGCGGTGGAATTGGACATGGAAGGTAGCAGGCTGCTGGATGCGCCACAGTTGACGTTCAGCGACGGGACGGAAATCCATTTGCAACAAACCGGGCATGCGGAGGCCTTACACGCCGGACTCAGTTCGCTGAAGAAACTTAGCCGCAACGTGAAGCTGGCCGGCGTAGGCCACCGGGTCGTTCACGGCGGGGATGTTTTTGATTGCGCAACCCTCATCACCGACCAAGTTGAAAAGGACATCGAGGCGCTAGCCGACCTGGCTCCCTTGCACAACCCCGTTAATTTGGAAGGCATCCGGATTGCGCGGACCCTCTTTCCAGATATCCCCCACTTTGCCGTTTTCGATACTTCCTTCCACCACAGTCTGCCGCGGCGGGCCCGTACGTACGCCCTGCCGCAGACCCTCATGGAAGAGCATGGCATACGCCGGTACGGATTTCACGGGATCAGCAACCAGTACGTTGCGGGGCGGGCGGCTACCTTTCTGAAGCAGGATTACCGCAGCCTCCGGCTCATCAGTTGCCACCTGGGCAACGGATGTAGCGTGACGGCCATCGAGTTCGGCCGTAGTATAGAAACGAGCATGGGTATGACCCCGCTGGAGGGGTTGGTCATGGGTACTCGAAGCGGGGATATCGACCCGGGCATATTAGCCTACCTGAATCGACAGACCGGTATGAGCGCGGCTGACGTAGATCACCTGCTGAACCGCGAGAGCGGATTGAAAGGGTTGTCGGGATCAAACGATATGCGTGACATCCTGGCCCGTTCCACCGATGGAGAGGAAGGCGCCCAACTCGCTCTGCAAATATTCAGCCACCGCCTCCGTAAATATATCGGGGCTTACGCCGCCGTAATGGGAGGAGTAGATGCCATTATTTTCACGGGAGGCATCGGGGAAAATAGTCCTATCGTACGTCACCGCGCCGCGCAGCGGCTCGACTATCTCGGAGCGGTAATAGACGAAGACCGAAACCAGCGCCTGCAATTGAGCACCGGGGAGGACGTAATCGCCTTCAACCGCCCCCACAGTCGCGTGCAGTTACTTGCCGTACGAACGAACGAACAGCTGGCGATCGCCAAGGAGTGCATCAAACTGATCGATAACGAGCAGGACGTGAACCGGCTTCCGGCAATACCGGTGGCCATCTCCGCCCGCCACTGCCACCTCACCCGCGAAACGGTAGACCGGCTATTCGGGGAAGGATACGAGCTGACCGTAAAAAAGTGGTTGTCGCAGCCCGGCCAGTTTGCCGCTAACGAGTCCGTTACGGTAGTCGGGCCTAAGAACCAATTGGAACGGGTGCGGATACTCGGACCGCTGCGATCCGTGGATCAGGTGGAAATCTCCCGTACGGACGAGTTCTTCCTGGGGATCGACGCCCCGATCCGGGAATCCGGCAAGGTGGACAACACACCCGGATGCCGGCTTATCGGCCCGAAAGGAGAAGTGGATCTGGAGAATGGCCTCATCTGCGCGTGGCGCCATATCCACATGACGCCAGCCGATGCAAGCCATTTCGGTGTTCAGGACCGAGACGTAGTGGAGGTCGCCATCCGCAACGACGAGCGGGGTCTGACCTTCGGAAACGTGCTGATCCGGGTATCGCCGGATTACCTACTGGAGATGCATATCGATACCGACGAAGGCAATGCCGCAGAGATATCATCGGGCGATACCGGGGTATTGGACACGAGTGCCGCGGAAGGGCAACTCGTCCGCAGGGCCGTCAGTTTTGCTTAAAACTGGCCGCTATCGATGATGAAGACCGGACACCGGCCTATTCGCCCTGCTCCAGGAGATGACCGCTGGGTTGTGGGATCATGACGTCTTCTACTGCAATCGGCGTAAAGCCATTTCCGGTAAAGACGTGTAGGGTTTCGGCTCCGATCCGGGTAAGCATATTGTAGGCTTCGGTGAAACCACCGGAAATTTGATCGGTCTGGTGTGCATCGGAATTCACCTGCAAGCGGATGCCCCGGTCATGAGCGCGCTTCACTACCCAATCGGTCGGATAGGTATCGGTCGTTTCATTCCGGTAAATGCCCCGGGTATTGACTTCCATGATGCAGCCGGCACCGGCAATTGCCTCCAGCGTTTCTTCCATGGCGTTTCGGTACCAGACTTCCGATTCCTTCCAGTACCGGTTATTTTCATTGCGCTTCTTGATCCGGTCGAGGTGGGCGACAACGGAAGGCGGATGCGTCGCGACCATCTCGCGGACTAATGCAAAGTAGCGCTCGACCATGGCCCTGGGGCTTCCTCCGAAGATGGAGTCGATGCCTTCCTCAAATACCGGATTGGCCCGCTGAAAACTCCACGGCGAACCATCCGGCAACCGGTCTACGTAATGCACGGCACCAACCGTATAATCTAAGCCGGCGGCTATAACGTGGGTGCTATCTACGCTGATGACACCAGGGATGTAATCAACTTCCAGGCTCTTGTACAGCTGAATACGCTTCCCGTAGCGTTCCTGCAGGCTTTCTATTTCCGCGATGTAGTCTGACAAATCGGTGATGGACATCGAGCCAACGTCCTCGGAAGGTATCGGCGCGTGGTCACTGAACCCGTAGGCATCGAAGCCTTCTTGCAAGGCTTGCTCTACATATTTTGTCGGAGCGCCGACACCGTCGCTGTAGTGGGTGTGGGCGTGATGGTTAATCAACATGGATGCTCAAATTAGTTGGCATGGCAACAAAAACGGAGAATAATAATACTTGGGAGGAGGGTTAAAGTCCTCCCGGAAATTCGGCAAAGGGGGGCTATTGGGAGAATAGATAGTAGGTACGGTCTTTCCCCGTACATATTTCATTTCTACCTTGTGGCCCCTGTAACACCTTTTCCACCACATAAATTGCCTCCTATGCAGTTTAGACTTTTACTCTTTTTCACTTTTCTGGCACTTTCTAACTGGGCAACCGCCCAGCGCAACTGCGGTTCGATGGATTACCTCGAACAGCAGATCCGCCAGAACCCCGCCCGGGAGCTGCAGTTGCAGCAGTTGGAACGCTTTACGGAGCGATTCGACCCCGGAATGGAGAAAGCCCTTTCCGGCGGTATCCTGACGATACCCGTAATCGTACACGTGGTGTACGAAAACAGTACGGAGAATATTTCCGACGCCCAGATCAACAGCCAGATCGCCGTACTAAACGATGACTTCCGTCGAATGAACGCCGACCGCAGCAACACCCCCTCGGACTTTACCCCCGTCGCGGCGGATACCGAGATTGAATTTTGCCTGACGCAGGTGATTCGCAAATCGACTTCCCGCAGCAGCTTCGGCACCAACGACGCCGTCAAGTCTTCCAGCACGGGTGGCAGTAATGCCGTTACTCCGACCGAAGCTATGAATATGTGGGTCTGCGAAATTGGCGGCGGCATCCTGGGGTATGCCCAGTTTCCCGGCGGCAACCCCGCTACCGACGGTGTAGTCATTGACTACCGCTACTTCGGTACGACCGGTACGGCGACCGCTCCTTTCGATCTCGGTCGTACGGCTACCCACGAGGTCGGCCACTGGCTGAACCTGCGCCACATCTGGGGCGACGGTGGCTGTTCCGTTGACGACTACGTCAGCGATACGCCCACCGCCGGTGGACCCAACTATACCGGCGGCGCATGCACCTACCCCGGCCCGAACAGCTGTAAGCCGCGGGGCAAGAACAGCGGTGAAGTGGACTACCCCGACATGTTCCAGAACTACATGGACTACTCCGACGACCAATGCATGAACCTCTTCACCATCGGACAGAAAGACCGGATGTGGGCAGCCGTTTCCGCTTCCCGCCCGGGCCTTATTAATGCTACTTGTGACGGCACTACTCCTCCCACACCGCAGGAGATCTGCGACAACGGCATCGACGACGACGGCGACGGCCTAACTGATTGTGACGACCCGGACTGTTCTTTCGCCAGCGACTGTGCTCCTCCTGCGGGCGACTGCGTAGCTCCTACGGGACTTACCAGCAGCACGCAAAAGGGTGGGCGTACACTGGTCATGTCGTGGAATGCTGCCGATGGTGCGCTCAGCTATTTCGTTGAAGTACTGGAAAACGGCGCGATCTACGCTTCCGGAACGGTTAGTGGTACGAGTGCGTCCATTAGTATAGCCAAGAATGCTTCCTACAGCTGGCGGATCCGGTCTAACTGTGCTAACGGCGCTACTTCCGGCTTCGCCGAAACCAGCGTTCGTGCTGCTAGCAGGCTGACTTCCTCTTCCACGACCGAGGTAGCCGTCTATCCTAACCCGAGCAACCAGAGTGAGGTAACCGTGACCTGGAATCTGCAAGCCGCTACGGCTCTGTTTGCTAATCCGGTCATTATGGAGCGCAACGACAGTGACGTCAACATCGAAGTAAGGGATATCACCGGTCGCGTTCTCCATCAACGCAAGGCAGCCGATAGTGGCCAGACCCTGCTGGATGTATCCGGCCTGCGGTCCGGCGTATACCTGATCCACGTTCGTAGCCAGGACGGCTACGGCGTAAGTACGAAGTTCGTCAAGCTGTAAGCAGCGGGCTGAACGGCCTTCCGGACAATAAGAAGCCCGGTACGAACCATTCGTACCGGGCTTTTTCTTGCGCTAACGTGTGGAAGACTTACTTAGCCTTTCAGTTCACGCGGCGCGGCAAAGGGTTGCTCGGATACCCGCTCCCCCGTGATCCGATAGATCGCGTTAGCCAGGGCACCGATCACCGGAGGCAGGGAGGGTTCCCCCAATCCGGTGGGCGCGATACCGTTCTCGACGAAATGGGTGTGAATTGCCTTTGGCGCTTCGTTGTGCCGGATGAGGCGGTAACTATCGAAATTCTGCTGCTGAGGTCGGCCGTTCTCAAAGGTAACGGCGCCGTAGAGGGCGTGGCCGATACCGTCGATGATTCCTCCTTCTATCTGATTATTGGCTCCTTCGGGATTGACGACAATACCACAGTCCACTACGCAATGAACCTCATTGACCCGCGGCTGGCCATTGACGAGTTCCGCCTCCAACACCTGAGCTACGTAGGAATTGTGGCAGTAATAGGCGGCCACCCCGCGCTGGTCGCCATCCGACCAGCCGGCTTTATCGCGTACTTCCGATAGCACGTTGGCGTACCGTTCGGCATCGTAATCGTTGTCCTCCCCTACCGGATCATTGATTGCCCGGTCGAAGAGTTCGAGCCGGAAAGCGATCGGGTCTTTGCCGGCGGCCTCGGCAACTTCGTCCAGGAAAGCCTGCTCGGCCCCGGCGATGAAGTTAGACTGGGGAGCCCGCCAGGCGCCGGTGGAAATATTAGATTCGTTGGACAGGTTTTCGGCCAGGTAATTATCTACCGTGCCGGCCGGATACCGGTTGGGGAATATCGGACTCCCGCCTGCCCCCGTACCACGCACGTGGAAAGCCGTAAGGTTGCCGTCACTATCGAGAGCAGCCCGGTAGCGGACAAGGTATTCGGGGCGGTAGGTGCCCTGGGTCATATCGTCTTCGCGCGTGTAGACCAATTTTATGGGTACACCGGCGGCCTTGCTGATGAGCGTGGCCTCCACGCCGAAATTCCCGTACAACCGCCGGCCGAAGCCACCGCCCATACGCGTCATATCGATGCTGATCTTGTCTTCCGGCATGTCCAGCAGGGCACTGACCGACTTACGCAGAAATTCCGGCGTCTGAATGGGCCCGATCAGCTCTGCTCCCTCGTCGGTGACGTGGGCGAAGAAGTTCATGGGTTCCATGGTATTATGGGGCAGGAAAGGAGCATAAAAGGTGCGCTCTACGATCCGATCGGCTGCAGCGAACGCTCCTTCCGGATCACCGTCACGGCGGGCAACCTCCGCTTTACCTTCGTCGAGTTGGCGTTCCAACGCAAGCCGTCGGTCGGCGGTAGATTCGGCGGGGCTGCTCTCTTCCCATTCTACCTTGAGTGCCTTGCGCGCCTGCATTACGGTCCAGGGGTTGTCCCCTACTACCGCGACCAGCTTGGGAAAGGCATTGACGTCAGACCACTGTAACTGCACCCCTTCGGGAGCGGCATCGATGACGACGACGCTGTGGACACCGGGCAGAGCTTTCGCCTCCGCATCGTCTACTGATTTCAGGGACTGCCCGAAGACCGGCGGATGGAGAATGGACGCATATTTCATGCCCTCGCGCTGAATATCGAGTCCGTAAAGTGGTTGTCCGGTGACGATCTTCTTCGCGTCGACGTTCTTTTTCGCGTTCCCGATGATGCGGAAATCCTTTGGGTCCTTTAGGGTAACCTCGTCCGGCAGCGGCAGGGTGGCGGCTACGGAAGCTAGTTCACCATATCCGAGACTGCGGTCGGAGCCATCATGATAGACAACTCCATTTTCCGTCCGGAGATCGGCCATCTCCACCTCCCATTGCTGGGCGGCGGCGGCTAGAAGAAGATGCCGGGCGGTTGCACCGGTCTTCCGTAGCGGTTCCCAGCCGTGGCGGATGGATTGGCTGCCGCCGGCGATCTGCCGTTCGAAGTTCTCCGTGTCTAGCGGGGCTTGTTCGACAACCACGTTGTTCCAGTCTACGTCCAGCTCCTCCGCTACGATCATAGGCATGGCGGTTTTGACGTTCTGGCCTATCTCAGGGTTGGGGGACATGATGGTCACGACGCCATTGTCTCCTATTTTAAGAAAGGCGTTTACGGAGACCCATTCCTCGGGCATCACCAGTTCGGGATTGGCCTTTGCGGTCTGTTCGTTGCGGCAGGATGTCAGGTAGCTGAAACCGAGCATCAGACCGCCGCCGGTAGTCGCGGTCAGCTTGAGGAAGGAGCGGCGATTTGTTTGGTTCGTAGCCATCTTAGCTTAGTTTTTGGGCGGCCGTTTTCACGGCGGCGTGAATGCGGGTGTAGGTACCGCAGCGACAAATGTTTCCGTTCATCGAGGCGCTGATTTCAGCATCGTCCGGGTCGGGGCTATTACTGAGCAGCGACGCGGCGGTCATAATCTGTCCCGCCTGGCAGTAGCCACACTGGGGCACGTCATGTTCAAGCCAGGCGAGTTGCACCGGGTGGTCGCCATTCTCGCTCAAGCCTTCTATTGTAGTGACGGCACTGTTCTTTACCTCTCCTACGGGCAGACTACAGGAGCGCATCGCGATTCCATCTATATGGACGGTGCAAGCGCCACAAGCGCCGATGCCGCAACCATATTTGGTACCTACCAATTTCAACTCGTCACGGATTACCCAAAGCAGGGGCATCTCGGGGTCCACATCAACGGATCGCTGATTTCCGTTGATGGTCAATTGTATCGTGGCCATGTTTGATTTGATTACTTCGTTTCAATATACGACGCGGACCGTAGGTGTACGCACCCGGGTCTACCAAGGCCATCTCGGGTCGATGGGATGACGTGCGTCCCGCAACCGCTGACCGGAGCAAGCGATCACAATAGGCCCTGGTTGTCTCGCGTTTAACACGCACGTCTGCCAATGGTTAGCGTTCGTATTTTGGAATATGACGCGCACCGCCGGCCGATCAAAACCTCCTTTTGGAGTTTTTGCCGCATCAGCTACTTACATGATGACTGTTCCCTAGTCTACGGGAATAATTGTACTGAACGCCTGGCAGTTGATCGTTGGCTACAACGTCTAAAGGGTAAACGACCCCTCAGCGGCAGGCAGGCAAAAAAAATCGCCCGCACCAGAAGGGGCGGGCGACAAAAGGTCTAAAACCGAGATTTGTTCAAAGTGTCAATGTAGCCTATAATATCTATTGCAAAGATGGGAACATTTATTGGATTCCCATTTCACATCGGTTAAAAACACGACAAAAATTTAGTCTACCTTAACATTTGTTTTATTCGACTTAGCGATTGTGGGCGGACGCCAATGTAATTGGCCAGGATTCCTGCGGGTATCCGTTCCATCATCTCGGGGTACCGTTTTCTGAAATATAGGTACCGGTCCGTAGCCTTGAGTGGCAACATCACCGCACGCTCCTGCATCAATTTTACCATCTGATGCAGGACAATATCCTGCAGAACGGCACGGGTATGTACCTGCTCTTTCGCTTCGGAAATGGTACTTTTATTCACAATCAGTAATTCACAGTCGGTGATGCATTCCGCCGTGTATTGTGCCTCCCGATCATACAGGGTGGCCATGATGCAACCGATAAAATCGCCGGGACCGGCGAGCAAACGAGTCGTGATATCCCCCTCTGCATCCGTGACGTATAGCCGCATGTATCCGGAAAGGATAAAGGCCGCATCCGGGTACTTATCCCCCTCGACGAACATTTCTTCTTTGGCCTGATAGGATTTGCCGGACAAGCCCGCGGTGAATATGTCGGCGGACTCAGGCGGAACCCCAAACTTGAGCAACTCCTCCTTTAAAGGTTGATGGTTGTCCGTTTCCATTTTAGTGTCTCCTCGCATCGACCGCCTGGGGCGGGCGGTTAAACTGAATGGTTCACAAATTAATCCGTCTTAATTTAACTACGTTCTCAACGTGACTGGTATGTGGAAACATATCGACTGGCCGAGCCCGCTCTACCACGTATTTTTCCGATAAGAGCGCCAGATCGCGAGCCTGCGTAGCCGGATTACAGCTAACGTACACAATGCGGGGAACGGCAAGCTGCAATAGCATTTCCACCACTTTCGGATGCATTCCCGCGCGGGGTGGATCCGTGATCAGAACGTCCGGCGCACCATGCTTCCGGGCGAATTCATCCGTCAGTATATCCCGTACCTGCCCGGCGTAAAAAGTCGTATTACTGACATTGTTTTGACGAGCGTTCTCCCGCGCGTCATCGATTGCAGCGGCAATCTCCTCAATTCCGGTGACGGATTTACACTGTTCGGCAACGTAGAGCGCGATGGATCCAATGCCCGTATAGAGGTCATAAACGTTTTCCTCCCCCGTCAGTCCGGCGTAGTCTCGTGCGATCGCGTAGAGCTTTTCCGCCTGTTTGGTATTGGTCTGAAAGAATGATTTTGGGCCGATCCTGAAGTGCACGTGGCCCAGGTTTTCGGTCACGTGATCCTTACCCGCGTAGTGCACCATGTCGAGGTCCATCAGATACTCATTGACCTTCGGGTTGATGCAATAATAGAGGCTGCTGATCTGGCTGCCATAGCGTTCCAATGCCGCATCCAGGAAGGTGGTAATGCGCTCCCGGTCGTCCTCGAAAAATGCGACGACGAGCATGCATTCGTCCGTGGTCGTGGTCCGGACCATCAGTTGCCGAAGCAGCCCGTGACGCTCACGCATGTCAAAAAAAGGCACATTTAACTCCTTGGCCAATTCACGCAATCCGTTGCGTAATTCATTGCTCGGACCGTGCTGTAAGTGGCACTTCTCGATCTGAATCAGCTTGTCGTAGGCACCCGCTTTATGAAAGCCAATAACGGGCACCTCGTTGTCAATATCCGTCCCGATCTCTTCCGTGGTGAGCCAGCGGCGGTTGGCACAGCCAAATTCAAGTTTGTTGCGGTACCATTCGATATTTTCACTGCCCAAAATGGGATCCCACTGTTCTACCTCTACCTTTCCGATGCGCCGAAAGGCATCGTGGACGATCCGCTCCTTCTCCCGCAGCTGGCCGGAGTAAGCGAAGTGCTGCCATTTGCACCCTCCGCACACGCCAAAGTGCTGACAAAAAGGTTCCACCCGTTCGGCTGACCGCTCGATGAAACGCAACGGAGCGGTGAACAGTACCTTTTTCTTCTTGCGGAAGGGACGAACGTCGACTACGTCGCCCGGGGCAACATCTTCCACGAAGACCGTCATACCCTCCGGGGTCTTCCCAACGCAGAATCCCTTATCGGCGAGGCCGGTTATGGTAACGTTGTCGATGCGTTCGGGAAAGCGATTTTTTCTGCGGCGGGCCATGTCTGCGTTTTCTAGCGCTCCGGTATCTCCGAAGCCGGCGCAAGGTAAGCCGGGCCGATAGAA
Source organism: Lewinella sp. IMCC34191 (assembly GCF_003390935.1). Lineage (GTDB taxonomy): Bacteria > Bacteroidota > Bacteroidia > Chitinophagales > Saprospiraceae > Neolewinella. The sequence continues at coordinate 385,256 of NZ_QNQZ01000004.1, forward strand.
GGGCGTACTAAACGATAAATTGCCGCAGGTAGTCGTGGCTCTGCCGGAGCGAGCGCAGGCGTAACTCCTTGCTCCCTTCGTAGGCCCGGTCTTCCACCTCCACGCATACCGGGCCGTCGTAGCCCGCATCCGTCAAATGACCGAAGAATTGCCCCCAGTCTACGTCACCCAGGCCGGGCAACTTGGGTGTATGCCACAAGGCGGGATCCGCGAATACGCCGTGGAGGTCGAGGCGCTCCCGGTCGATACGGAGGTCCTTGGCGTGCACGTGTACCATCCGATCCGGGTAATCGCGGAAGGGCCGGGTGTAGTCCATTTGCATGAGCACCAGATGACTGGGATCGTAATTGAGCCCCCAGCTGGAACTGGGGATATCTGTCCACATTCGTTCCCATACGGCCGGGCTGACGGCCAGGTTGTTGCCGCCGGGCCATTCGTCGCCGGTGAAGCGCATGGGACAATTCTCAATACCGATGCGGACGCCCCGTTCTTCCGCGTGCCGGACCAGCGGTCGCCACGTATCCAGAAAATCTTCCCACTGATCGTCGATAGTGCGGTCCTTGTCCCGACCGACGAAGGTGGTGACGGTATTAATGTCCAGTTCGGCACTGGCGTCGATCAACGCATGCAGGTGCTCCGACGCGGCCCGGCGGGATGCAGCGCTACCACCGAGGGGATTGGGGTAGTAACCGAGAGAAGATATAAAGACGCCGAAGCGTTCCTGCAGCTCCCGGATTTCATCCATGCCCCGCTCGTCGAGCGTAGAAGTATCGACGTGGGTAACGCCGGCATACCTGCGCTCGGCCTTACCCGGTGGCCAGCACATGGCCTCCACGCAATCGTAGCCAATATCGGCGGCGATTTCCAGTACTTCAGCGAGCGAAAGTTCGGGCAGAATTGCGGTGACGAAGCCCAGTTGCATGATGGTTACTTTGTTTGACCCAGCGCAACCAAGTTAGCAAACAGACGGTAAGCACCGGGAACGCCGGCCGGCAACTCGCGGAAAAAGCTGTAGCCCGTGTAGACGAAGTGGCCCGAACCGTATTCCGCTACGAGCAATCCTCCGTTGTGGGGATCTTCCTCGGGATCGTGGCTGCTCAGCAGGGCTGTGTACTCCTCCGCCCACTCGTTCGGAAAGTAGAGGCCACGCTCCTGCACCCAACCCTCAAAATCGGCATCGGTGATCTTATTCGGATAGTTGAGGGCGGGATGGTCGGGGGCCAGGATCTCCACCGGTGCGTCCTCTACGGTTACGCGGTCGCGACTCAATTGCAGCGGATAAGGGCCAAGCTCCTTCTCGTCGATCATCAACCGACGATCGGTATTGTACTGCACGATGAGGGTCCCCCCCTGCTTGACGTAGTCGAGTAAGCGGGGCTGGTATACGGACATCCGATCGAGCGTGTTGTAAGCCCGCACGCCTACCACGATCGCGTCGTAGTCACGCAGATCACCGATGGAAGCCTCGGTATCGTCTAGGATGGATACGTCCAGGCCGATGGAGGTCAGCGCTTCGGGGATGGCGTCGCCCGCCCCGGGTAAGTAGCCTATGGTGCGACCGGCGGTTTCCAGTTTGACACGGGCTACCGCCGCGCCTCCGTTTAGCGTAGCCAGCTGGGTCGGGATATGCGGGTGGGCAATGCGTACGAGACGGCGACCGTAGGTCGTTTCCCCGATCTTCAAGCGGGGTTCGATCCGCCCCTGTGACTGGCCCGCGGAAGGCGTCAGTTCGAAAAAGTAGAAGCGCTCCTGCCCCGCCCGGTCTACGGATATCTGCTGACTGAGCGAGTCGACCGACCAGCCATCGGGGATTTCCAGGCTCAATTCGCCGGTCAGATCATCCTGGGCAGCGGTGACCTTCACCGTCACGGTTCGCGGCTCATCCGAGGAAAAGAGGTAGCTCGACTCGCCTAACTCCAAGAATACGGGGGGCAATACCTCGAAGGGCTGGAACTGCTCGCCGTCGACCGGATCCGTATAGCGGAACCGCACGGGCCGCTCCAGCTCTATTTGCCGGCCGTCGACCTCCAACGAGAATCGGGCCCGCAGGGGGTCCGCACTTTCGGGCAGTCCGCGCAGGGCTTGATCCTCTACCGTGTACATCCCTAATTGCCAGTCCTCGGCTAGCCAGTAAGGCCCGCTGTCCGTAGCCTCGGAGGTGAGCACTTTGGAAAGGGTATCGAGGAAAGGTTCTCCCATCACAAGATCCTGAGCAGTATTCAGGGAGTGATTCAGCAGATCCCCGGCTCCTTCGACGGCTACGCTGCTTACGGTTACCGGTACCTGGCTGCGGTTCGTCAGCTCGAAGGTTATGGGCAAGGTGTCCCCGGGTGTGGCGAAGGGACGGTCGACCGTGGCCGTAGCGTAAAGGCCGACCGCGCCCGCGATCACTTCTTCCAGTTCGTTCAATTTCTTCTTTTTCCAGTAAGAGTCCGGCAGCAATTGCATGGTTTCGTGGAGGGCAACCAGCGCCGGTACGGATGCGGCCGGATCGTCGAAGTTGAAGTTGGCCTCGATGTCCGTGAGTTGCTTTTCTACCTGCGCTCCGCCGCCCAAAGCCCCCCAGCTCAAATCGATACCGGCGAAGGGGTCACCGTCTACGTCGTTATCATCTCCCTTGAGTAGTTCGAGTTGTTCGACCGCGCGGTCGCGGCTGCCGGAGCTGCCGAAGCCCTGGCTTTTGTGTTGGCTACGGCTGCGGGCGGCGATTTCCGCGATACTCTCGCCCAGTTTGGGGAGGTATTCGTTGACGTCCACCTCGATAAGCTTCGTGCTGTCGGCGTGATCGGGCAGGGAGCGGCCGCCCCAGCTGTAGGCATTCCAATATACGCGCTTGGGCTGCCAGGTCTCCACGTACTCGAGCTGCTCGGGGAAGGCCGTCGGATCGCCGGCCAGGTCGAAGGCTTCCAGGCCGATGATCGCCGAGGCGGTGTGGTGACCGTGGGTGGAGCCGGGATCGCGGGGGTCGAAGCGCAGGATCATCACGTCGGGCCGCCATTTACGGATCACCCAGACGGCATCGGACAGCACCTGCTCGCGGTCCCAGATGTTGAAAGTCTCGTCGGGGTGCTTGGAATAGCCGAAGTCATTGGCCCGGCTAAAGAATTGCCGCCCGCCGTCGATGCGCCGTGCGGCGAGTAGTTCCTGGGTGCGGGTGAGCCCGAGCAGCTCGCTGATATCCGGTGCGATGAGGTTCTGCCCGCCATCACCGCGCGTGAGGCTGAGGTAAGCCGTTTCCACCTTTTTGACGTTGGCGAGGTAGGCGATCATCCGCGTGTTCTCGTCGTCGGGGTGGGCGGCCATGTAAAGCGCCGAGCCCAAGACGCCCAGTTTTTGAATGGCGGCGTGGAGTTCCCCGGAGGTGGGCCGGTCCGGCGCCTGGGCCGTTAGTTGAACAAAGGAAAGCAGGGCGGCTAATAAGAAAGGTAATTTCACGCGTCAGTTTTTGTAGAGCAGGATAGAAAGCTGCCGGGGAGAGCGACGAAAATACCAACAAATGATTCGCCAATTAGGATTTGCCCTTCGCGACCTGTTCGGCCTGGCCTACTACTGGTACCGCACCGGGAAGGTTAGGCGTCGTATGCCGGCCCGGGTGAGTCGGCACGCCTACGGTAAGGGGCGCCGGCAATATTTCCTGCTGGCGGAACCGCTTGCTTCCTCGGTGTCGGATGATCTACCCTGGGCGATCTATTTACACGGGGGAGCCTGGACATTCGGCACCCCCGAGGCTTTCTTACCGGCCGCCCGCCCCTGGCTGGAGGCTGGTTACCGGGTACTGCTGCCGAGTTACCGCCGCCCGCCCCTGGCTAACCTGGACGATATCGTCGCCGACTGCCGTTCCGCCCTGGCCGCGGCGGCCCGGCTGGCCGATGATTCGGGACGGCCGTTAGGTGAGATGCAGCTGGCCGGAATCAGTGCCGGCGGCCATCTCGCGGCGGTGCTGGCGCTGCATCCGGAGTGGTGGGCCGAAGCGGGCTGGCCGCGCTGCCCCCGAAGAACCCTGTTGTTTGCCGCCCCGCTGGACCTGGACCTCCTCCGCCCGCGTATCCTGTTCAGCCGGTACGAAGCGATCAGCCCCTGTAACGGCCCCGGCCCCGCGAAGGACAGCGAATGGCTCTTACTACACGGCGATCGCGATGGCTTCGTAAACCGGGACCACTCCCTACGCTTCGCCGAACGGCTGCGGGCGGCGGGCGTGAGCGCTCAACTGATCACGATTCCCGGCGGCGGCCACCTGGACGCCGGCCGCTGGACCTACGAGGACGGCAACCGGTACCGGAAAGACATCGACGACTTTATCCGTCGAGGCGTTCCAGGCCCTGCCGGGCCAGCGTGAGTTCCGGATCGATCCGCAGGGCGGTTTCATAGTCGCGCCGGGCGGCATCCGCGTCATCCATCAGTTCGCTGGCGTAGCCCCGGTAGAAGAAGGCCCGGGCGTGAACGGGATCGTTCATGATCGTGATATTGAACTCATTGTAGGCCCGCTGCAGGCTATCCTGCTCCATGAGCAACAGTCCGGCGTTGAAATTACCGGCTACGTACTGGCGGTCGATCGTGCTCGCCCGGCGGTATTGGGCGATGGCGCGATCCAGGTCACCCTGGTCGCGGTAATAATCGGCACGGGCGTGAATGGCAACTACATCGTCGGGGTTGATGTCCACGGCGGCATCGTAGTATGACTCCGCGCGGGGGTTGCCCCGGGCGGCCTGCAGTTCACCGAGCATCAGGTAGGCATCGATCATGTCGGGGTCGATCTGCGTGGCTTCCTCCGCGGAGTTGATGGCGCGGACGGTATCTCCCGTTTCGGCGAACACCTGGCTAAGCAGGTAGTAGGCCTCCGGGTTACGCGGGTCGATGCGGACCGCCTGGTTAAGCGAACCGGTTGCGTCCTCGTACTGCTTCAGGATCAGTTGCGCCTCGGCGATGCGCAGGCGGGTTTCCAGCCGATCGGGATCGAGCGCCACGGCCCGCTCGAGGGTCCGCAAGGCAAGGCGACTGCGGTAGTAGTCGAGGTAAACGTCGGCCAGATTGTAGTGAAGATTGATGTTGGTGCTGTCGATGGAGAGGGCCTTCTCCAGGTCCTGGATCGCGTAGTCGAAGTTATCCAGGTCGTAATACATGCTGGCCCGCTGCCCGTACAGGTTGGCGTTATTCGGGTCCTGGCGAATGGCTTCGGACAGCCGGTCGATACCCGGATCCCCGGTGGTGGCGGTGCTTTCTTCCGCCGCTCCGTCGGGTCCGCAGGCCAGCAGGGTGAGCATTAGGAGGAGCAGACCGTATCGCATGGTTGTTTTTCTTTTCTTTGCCGAACGCGTAAGGTCCGAAAAATCACATGTCCGAAGCCGATCCCCTCATAGAATGTGTCGTAAACGTTAGCGAAGGGCGGAATCCGGACACCCTGGAGGCGCTGTCTTCGGCCATTCGGGAGACGCCGGATTGCTACCTGCTACACCGCGATGTCGGTCCTGGCGCCCACCGGACGGTCTTCACCTTCGCGGGTAAGCCGGAGGCCGTCTACGAGGCCGCCTTCCGCATCTTCTCCGTGGCCGACGAGCGGATCGATATGCGCCGGCACCGGGGCGCGCACCCGCGGAGCGGTGCGGTGGACGTCTGCCCCTTCGTACCCGTGTCCGGCATCAGCATGCAGGAGGTGGCGGCGGGAGCGCAGGTATTAGCCCAACGCGTAGCCGGAGCGTTTAATCTGCCCATCTACCTTTACGCCAACAGTGCCAGCGTACCCGATCGGTTCAACCTGGCTGACGTCCGACGCGGGGAATACGAGGGGCTGGCCGACAAGATGCGGCAACCGGGATGGGAACCGGATTTCGGGCCCGCTCTCCCCCACCCCCGACTCGGCGCTACGATCATGGGCGCACGTCCATTCCTGATCGCCTGGAACATCAACCTAGCACCCGGAGCGACGCTCGCTCAGGCCCGGGAGCTGGCCGGCCGCCTGCGGGAGAGCGGCACGAAAAAAAGGCCCGGACTCTTTCCGGGCCTTAAGGCGATTGGATGGTTCATCGATGAATATGACCGCTACCAGGTGAGTTGCAATGTCGTTGATCCGGATCGTGTATCCCTTGCACGTGTTTACCTCACCGCCGTCCATCTGGCTCAGGAAATGGGGACCGGGATCACGGGGTCCGAACTCATTGGTCTAGTACCAGCTCAATACCTGCGCTCCGCCGCAAAAGGGTTCTGCTTCGACGCAGGCGAGGAGGAAGAAATAACTACGGCGGTTTCGGTGCTCGGGTTGGACGACCTGCGTCCGTTTAGCTGGCCTGACCGGTTGTTTGAAACGGTATTTCGTGCTGCCGCTCAAAAAGATCGTCGGAACCGATAAAGTAGGACCGGCCGTCTTCCATCTCGACGAACAGGCCGCGGCGTCCACCGAAGTCAATGGAACTAAAGTCGGAGGAGGGGTTGGCGAACAGGCCGGACCAACGGGCCGAGGGGGAGACGTCTACAAAGTCGCAGCAGGTCATCTTATCGGCACGCAGTTTGAGGCGGCGGCCGACAAGGCCCTTCATTTTCACCTTAAGGTGCTTTTTGTTGATCTTGATTTTCAGGCGCGAGTGATAGACACCGTACCAGCAGAAAGCGATACCCAGGGTGATCAGGGCGGTGACGATCACGTCGAAGGTGGTTGATCCGCTGACGAGTTCGATCCCGATGCGGTAGAACAGCAGGAGCGTCATCAGTGCGAAAAGCGCGATGAGCCCGGGATTGCGAAAACGCTGCTCTTCTTTATATATGGTCTTGGGCATGGTGTTAACTTTAGGTAAACAGTACTAATATACAACGATTTCAGTTAAACCATAGTTTACCGACAGTTTACATTGAGTTAACATTGGGCGGCGTTTTTCTTCAAAATGCTAGCAAACACGTGCGTATGCTTGCTTTGAGCCCCTCATTAAAGTCGTCTTAATGTTCTGCTCCCTATCAGAGAGCAGCGACGCATGGGGTCTCCTTACCAAATGGTCGCGGTTTGGGGCCGGCCTAGGAATCAGGCTGCTTCCGCCGTTTCGGAACTAGTTCGCTTTTCTCCCTCAGAGATGCGGGCGGCTGCATACTTCTTGAAGATGTGCCGCTGCATGTACCGACCTATGCTGGCTACGGCCCGCAGTCGTTGCCAATGTTCCGACGGCACGCCGAAATACGCGTAAACGGCACCGTTGTTGCGGAACTTGACGAAAAGGGTGCTGGCCGAGCGCAGATAACCCATCTCGGAGAGCATCTGCGAGTCGACTTGTTGCATAACGATGGGAAGGGCCATAAGGAAGTGATTTTCAGTTTTTCACTATCCTTATTATAACGGCTCACCCAATCATTTTGTTGGCCTTTTAAAACTTTTTGTTTTAATTAACCGGCGAAAAATTGGCGCGTGCTATCGCAGATGTAGGCCAGTGTTTCCGTGTCCAGTTCGCTGTGCATCGGCAGCGAGATGACCTCTTTACAGAGCTGATCCGTGACCGGCAGGAAGTCGATCTTATTCGCCGCGGTACCCCGGAAAGCCGCCTGGTCGTAGAGCGGAACGGGATAGTAGACCATACTGGGAATGCCGGCCTGCTGCAGATGCTCCTGTAAGGCGTCCCGACGACCACCGGAGACGCGCAGCGTGTACTGGTGATAGACGTGGGTACTCGCGGGCAGACGGGCGGGGGTGAGCAGACCGTCGATACCGGCGAGACGCTCATCGTAGACCGCGGCCGCTTCCTGCCGCCGCCGGTTGTACGCATCCAGGTGGGGCAGTTTGCAATTCAGGATGGCTGCCTGGACGGAGTCGAGCCGGCTGTTTACGCCCACGACGTCGTGGTAATAGCGTCGATTCTGGCCGTGATTGGCTACCCGCCGCAGGTTTGCCGCCAGATCGTCGCTGTCCGTATTGATGGCACCGCCGTCGCCGTAAGCTCCCAGGTTCTTGCTGGGGTAGAAGCTGGTGCAACCGATGTCACCCAGGGTACCGGTGCGCCCTACGGAGCCGTCGGTAAAGGTGTACTCGGCCCCGATGGCCTGGGCGTTGTCCTCGACAATGTAAATATCGTGCCGGCGGGCCAGTTGGCGGATCGGCTCCATATCGCAACTCTGCCCGAAAAGATGGACCGGAATGATCGCGCGGGTGCGCTCCGTTATGGCCGGCTCAATGATTTCGGCGGTAACATTGAAGGTGAAGGGGTCAACGTCCACCATCACGGGGCTCAGGCCGAGCAGGGCGATGACTTCGGCGGAAGCGACGTAGGTGAAGGCCGGTACGATAACTTCATCACCCGGTTTGAGCCCGAGGGCCATAAGCGCGATTTGCAAGGCGTCGGTGCCGTTGGCGCAGGGGATTACGTGCGCGCAGCGCAGGAAGCTTTCCAGGCCCGCCTGAAAATCCTTGACGGCCGGTCCGTTGATGAAGGCGCCACTGCGAATGACGTCGAGTACCGCCTGGTCTACCTCCTCCTGCATGCGTTCGTACTGGGTCTTTAGATCGACCATTTGAATAGGGGCTGGAGCGGACATCAGGGGAATTTGGCGCAAAGTTAGTGCGTAGTATGGTAGTGGGAAGTGGGTAGTACGGTAAGTGCTAAATGCAGAACGGTAGCGAACGGAATGAATTTCCGCGCTACCGTGCTACACAAACGGCAAAGCCATTCACTCCCCCCCTACCGTACTAGAATCCCATTTCCTGGATCTCCACGTCGCCGGCTTCAAAGAGAGAGCGGTCGATGTTCGCGCCCGTCCGAATTTCGGTGATGTGCATGGTGAAGGTTTTATTTCCATCCACGGTGGAGGATTCGATGGGAAAGCCGTCGATGAGATCCGCCATTCCGGGGGGGATGGGCATGCCCGCCTGTCCGGCCGTTCCCTTGCCCCCCATCATGCGGCTGATGGTTCCGAATACTTCCCGGGAGCTGACGGGGATGTCCATGGTAATCCACGAGCGGGTAGTGGTATTCTCCTTGGTATCCTCCACGATAATGAGCTCACAGTCGTAGCCATCAATGGTGCGGCGCTCCCCGGTCCGCTCGATCTCCAGGCGATCGGTCATATCCTCCTGGGCCTTGTCCATGAACCTCCCGAGGTTGGGCATGCGCATACGGTAGCCGGATTTCTTGCCCCGCTTGTCGGTGGTGATCATGGTGGTCTTGCCATCCTGGGTGTCGAAGATCATGTGGGAACTGCCCTGCCCGGGATCTTCCGTGGCCATGGCGATCTTATCCGTGGAGGCGCCCAGCCGGATGCGGGCTTCACTGTCTTTGTTGCGTTTCACTTCCGTGACGACCATGAGCAGGGTAAAGAGCTCGTCGTTCTGGAAGGGCTCAAAGTCCTCGTTCCCGCCGGTAAATATGCCGGCCACGGCGTTGGCGGCCCGTTCTTCTTCCGGGTCCATCGCTTCGGTGGAATCTTCGGCGGGTTCGGCGGCCTTATTTTTTTTCTTGAAGAGCCCCTCGATGGCGTTGAAGGCCTTGTCCACCTCATTGTCGATCTTTTGGTCGACGCGGTTGCTGGCTTTTTTTTCGGTACGCTTTTTAGCCCGTTCGACGGTTCCCTGTGCCTCGGCAGTGAAGGAAACACAGGCAAGAAGAAGGATAAGTAGTGTGATGCGGTATTTCATAGCGGTCGGTCTTAAAGTTTCCGTAGCTCTTTATACCGGCACTTTGGTAAGCGTTACGTAACGGCAGGAAAATTTCCCGGCAAGCCATTTTCACAGGCCGCAGAACCGAACTTGTGGCGTGGTCGAAGGGTTTTTAAGATGATTGTATCTACACCGTTTTAATCAATAACCCCATGAAACACTCAGCAGAAATCCGCGGCGATCTCGGTCGCATTCTCTTCCTGGCTTTTCTGGCCGTTGTGCTTCTATCGCTGTTTTTCATTCCGAGTATCGCTAAGCTCTTTTAAGCTTTGTTAGCCGGGTGAAACGATAGGATAGTTTCCCTTAAGAAATCCGTATCCAAGTGGGTATAGATTTCCGTGGTCAGAATACTCTCGTGACCCAACATTTCCTGGACTGCCCTTAGATCCGCCCCTCCTTCAATAAGGTGGGTGGCGAAAGAATGGCGAAAAGTGTGCGGACTAACGTGCTTTTGCAGCCCCGCCTCCACAGCGTACCTTTTTACCGCCGTAAAGACGGACACGCGGCTCAACGCACCTCCCCGGCGGTTAAGGAATACCGTATTTTCATCGTTTATGACGGGCAAATTATTTCTTACGTGTTGAAGGTAGATTTCCAGGTGCTTGATAGCGCCCGGCCCGATGGGGACGATCCGCTCCTTATTTCCCTTCCCGGTGACGCGCAAGAAAGAATCCGTCAAATAGAGATTGGATAACCGCAGCGAGGTCGCCTCGCTCACTCGTAAGCCGCAGGCGTAAAGCACTTCTAACAGGGCACGATCCCGAAGGCCGTGGTCAGTACTTAAATCAATAGCTCCCAGCAGCGAACGGACCTCTTCGTAACTCAGCACTTCCGGGATCTTGCGGCCTAACTTGGGTGCGCGTAATAGTTCCGTCGGGTCAATATTGATTACCCCTTCGTCAAGCAGAAAGGCATAAAACGTCTTCAGCGCGGAAACCAATCTTGCCTGTGACCGGGGGGCGAGCCCCAGTTCGGCAACGTAGCGTAAGAAGCCGTCCAGGTGCATCCGCTCGATCTCGCGGACACCGGTTTCCCACCCTCGCAACTCTAGGTAAGCCGGTAGTTTTTCCAGATCGCTTCGGTAGGCCGCGAGGGTGTGGTCACTGTACCCCCGGGTCAGTTTCAGGTAGGATTCGAAAGATCGGAAGTAGGTGCGCCACATGATGGGCAAAGTAACGTTTGTGCATGGCTTCTCCATGGTCGCAACCGGCGATCGGGCAGGATTCAGGCGGTGCGATTTCTACCGGCGAAGTAGATTGCCTGATCTCCCGGCAAAGGGCTGCCTACTGGGCCAGCAGGAAGCCTCCGGTTTGTTGCCGCTCGACGGTCAGCCCCCGAAAATCTTCGCGGAAGGCCGCCACGTCTAGACCCTCGAATTCCTCGCGATCGTGAGTCGTCGTGAGGACGACGACCGGGCAGCCGGCGTTATTCGCCGCACGCGCACCGGTGACGCTGTCCTCGAAAATGAGGCAGTCCTTCAGGTCCACGCCGATACCGGCTGCAGCCTGTTCGAAGACCTCCGGGTGCGGTTTACCGTTGGTGACCATACCACTGTGGACAACGTGCCCCATCATGGAACGAATATCCAGCGCATCGATCACGAAAAAGGCATTTTCCTCCGGCCCGGCGGTACCCACGGCCATCGGCACATCCTCGGCGTACGCCAGTTTGATGAAATCCAGCGCGCCCATTACGGTGTTGGTCTCCAGTTCCGGAGCGAATATGTCGCGGTATTCCGCCTCCTTTTCTTTACTGATCCGCACGCGTTCTTCGTGGGTGTAGCGATCCCCGAAAAGGCGTTCAAGTATCTCGGTATTGACCCCGTGTATCTCATTTTTCACGCGATCGAGCGAATACTCCAGGCCCAAGTCCTTCAGCTTTCGCTGCCAGGCGCGATGGTGGACCATCATGTTATCGACCAGCGTACCGTCGAGATCGAAAAGAATGCCTTTGAATGGGATAGGGGTCATGGGAGGATAGGATTCGCGATTTACAATCTAGGGGTACGCCGTGTCGCACGGAAAGTTTTACACCGCCTGATGGGGCACCATCATTGCTTCTTGCGGTAAATAGCGGGTTTGCTCAGTCCCCAGCGGGCAAGGCGGTGGATAAGCGATACCCGGAGCACCCCCAGACCATACTTGCTGCTGCGCGCGAAGTTGATGCTGCTGGCCTCCGGGAAGTACTTCGTCGGGCAGGTCACTTCGGCGATGTCGAAGCGGTGGTAGATTATCTGGGAGAGCATCTCGTTATCGAAAACGAAGTCATCGTCATTGGCTTCAAAATCGATGGTTTGCAGTACCTCCCGGCTGAATGCGCGGTATCCGGTGTGGTATTCGCTAAGCTTGTAATTAATGAGGATGTTCTGCACAAGGGTGAGGAAGCGGTTGGCCACGTATTTATACTTCGGCATACCGCCGCGCAGCGCACCCATACCCAAAATCCGGGAGGCCAGGACTACCGGGTAAAGACCTTCTCCGATGATATTGCACATCGTGGGAATGAGCTTGGGGGTGTATTGGTAGTCCGGATGGACCATGATGATGATATCGGCACCGATATCCAGGGCCTTGCGGTACAGGCTCTTCTGATTGCTTCCGTAGCCCCGGTTGCTCGGGTGAGCGATCACGTGATCTACCCCGAGTTGCCGGGCCAGGGCGGACGTTTGGTCGGCACTGGCATCATCGCATAATATGACCTCATCGACGAGGTCACGGGGCACCTCGCGGTACGTACGTTCCAGGGTCAGGGCGGCATTGTAGGCCGGCATAACGACAACGACCTTTTTGTCCTTGTACATTACCGTAAAGGTAAAAGCATTGCCTCTATCGGCCTACCCTGCTCCGCTGCATCCACTTCGTGGGTTCCTTACCCCTGCGAAGTGGGGCGCACTTGCAGTTCGTTGATGTGTACGCCATCGGGCTGGCTGACGGCGTAGTGGATGGCATTCGCGATATCCTCCTTGTCGAGGAAGTCGATGTTGCCGAAGCTATCTTTGAAGTCGTTCATCAGCTCATCGTCGGTAATGGTATCCAGGAGTTCGGTTTCTACGGCACCGGGCTCGATACAGGTGACGCGAATGCCGTACTTCGGGGCCAGCTCCTTGCGTAGCCCGTCACTGAGGGCGCGTACGGCAAACTTCGTAGCCGAGTATACCGCCGAGCCGGGCATAACCTCACGGCCGGCCACGCTGGAGATATTGATGATGTGCCCCTGCTTGCGATCAGTCATATCCGGCAGCACCTCCGCCAGACAGAGCAGAACGCCTTTGATGTTGACGTCGACCATGGTCATCCACTCGTCTACGTGTAGATTTTTCATGTAACTGAGGGGCATCAGGCCGGCGTTATTGACCAGGATATCGACGGGACCGAATTTGTCCTTGGCCTGCTTCACCAGCTTTTTCACCGCATCCCGATCGGTGACGTCGGTTTCGACCACGAGGGCGGATCCTCCCGCTTTCTCGATGTCCGATTTGATTTCTTCCAATTTCTCCCCCCGGCGGGCGGCCAGGACGACCTTAGCGCCTCCGGCGGCGAGTTTCTTGGCGGTAGCTTCGCCGATGCCGCTGCTGGCACCGGTGATGATGGCGGTTTTTCCGGATAGTTCCATATTGTTTTTTTGGTGCAACTGCGCAGACAGGGACCTTGTTGCAAATTTCTTCGCTGGTCCGTCGCGATAGCCCCATCCTAGATCTCCAGCGGAGCCGTACGGACCTGATCCATTATGATGATCTCGCTGATCCGCGTTCCGGCAGGCACCTCCTCCTTATCGATTTGTTGTTGCGAAAAACTGAAGTCCGCCAATCGGAAAGCTTTATTCTTCGTGTAAGCGTAGGTCCGGCCTGCGATCTCGGAAGCTCGCACTTCCACGTTAGGATAGGCGATCCGGAGGCGGGCAAAGGTGTGTCCTACCCGGATATCTCCCTCCGTGGCGGCGGTGGGCGTGGTAACGTGAATGTCACCGATCAGCATTGAATCGGTAACGGAAGGAACTACGAAACCGATTCGCTCTCCGTCGTCTCCCAGAATATCATAGACGGTATAGCTTCCCTCCCCCTCGTTCATCGTTCCTCGCTCCAAGCGATCCGCCGCATCGGCCAGGGGTTCTCCGGCCACGAGGTGGTAGAACCGATTCTGCCGGATGACGTACTGCGGCGGTTCGGCCTCGATGGAATCTACTACTATACCCGATTCCGGTGAATTGGCCGGCCTCGGGTCAGGATTCGTACACGTGAAGAACAGGAAAAGCGACACCAAACTAGTGAATAACGGCGCACGCATAGCTTGAAGATATTAAGACCCTATATAACCTTAGCGCGGCGAGCGTTGTTTGGGCTACTTTGAAGAATCCGTCCGTCGTGCATAATGTCGCGGAGGGCCGTAATTTTGCCCCATGTCCACCATCGGCACCGTATCCTTCTACACGCTGGGTTGCAAGCTAAACTACAGTGAAACTTCCGCCATCGGACGCCAATTCGAGGGGGCGGGGTACCGGGAGGTCCCCTTCAGCGAGGGGGCGGACGTAGTCGTGATCAATACTTGCTCCGTAACGGAATTCGCGGATCGGAAATGCCGCAACGTAGTACGCAAGGCTTTAGGGGTAAACGAGGAGGCAAAGATCGTTGTCGTAGGCTGCTACGCGCAACTCAAACCTACGGAGATCGCTGAGATCGACGGGGTCGACCTCGTCCTGGGAGCCGCGGAGAAGTTTCGGATCCTGGACTACATTGATGGTATCGGCGGCGGCACCGGAAAGGGACTCGTCCAGGCCGGTGAAGTAAAGGAAGCGGATACTTTCATATCGTCCTTCAGCTTCGGCGACCGGACGCGCAGTTTTCTCAAGGTACAGGACGGTTGCAGCTACAATTGCAGCTTTTGCACCATTCCCCTGGCGCGTGGTGCCAGTCGCAGCAGTACGGTGGCGCAGATCGTCCAGGATGCCGAGGCGATTGCGGCCCGCGGCGTTAAGGAGATCGTCCTGACCGGCGTCAACATCGGGGACTTCGGTAACGGCACCCAGGTGATCGAGGGGAAACGCCCCCGCAAGGAGGCGCTCTTCGTGGATTTGGCGCGTGCCCTGGACCGGGTGGCAGGCATCAACCGGTTTCGCATCTCCAGCATCGAGCCGAATCTCTGCACCGATGAGGTGATCGATTTTGTCGCGCACAGCGAGCGTTTCGCCCCGCACTTCCACATGCCCCTGCAGAGCGGCAACAATAAGCAACTGGCCCGGATGCGGCGTCGCTACCGCCGGGAACTGTACGCCGAACGCGTCGCGCATATTCGGCAGGTAATGCCCCATGCCTGTATCGGCGTCGACCTCATCGTCGGCTTCCCGGGTGAAAGTGAGGACGACTTCCTGGAGACTTATCGCTTCGTGCAGGAACTGGACGTCACCTACTTTCACGTGTTCACCTACAGCGAGCGGGCCAATACGCCCGCCGCGGAAATGGACGGGGCCGTTCCTCTACCGGAGCGTCGGCGTCGGAACAAAATGCTCCATATCCTGAGTGAAAAGAAACGCCGGGCCTTCTACGAGCGACACCGGGGCGAGGTAAGACCGGTGCTACTGGAAAAGGGGAAGGAAGACGGTGTACTCTACGGCTTCACGGACAATTACATCAAAGTCGAGTTTCCCGCTGAGGAAAGCTGGGTAAACCATATGGTAGACCTGGAACTGGATGCGGAGGGTAGTTTGTTGAGCAGCAAAAACGGACTCCGCATCAGTGCACGGCTGCCGGTGGCTACGCACGCGCACTAACCTACGCTTTACTTTCTCGGTTCGGACTCCATTTGGCCACCACGTAAGCCGACGTGAGTAAGATCACCCCACCTATTCCCAGCACGAAAAATAGGGGACGCAAGACCGGTAGCGATTCAAATTCGTCTATATGAGACCATATGGAAAACAAACAGCTGGATGTTATCCAAAGGATTAGATAAAAGGGCAAATCGTGCTCACCAATGTACCGCAAGCCATTTTTCACACGGCCGGTAATTTTCTTTTCGGTTCGTGTCATGGTTGGTCAATGGGTTGAGTACGGGTTCACAGTGGATTAGGATGCATAACAGCTTGGTCAAACCACGGAAGGCTTTCTCATCAAGCTAATATATTACCTGTAATCCGATCTGCTACCCGGTTAGCAGGCATGCGGTTACAACGGCCATTTTACCTGCGCTCCGCCGCCCATTGCGCTATTCGTTCGGTCTGATTTGTATTGTTGATTTGGTTGCCCGGAGCTGGAGCTCCGGGACCCTGCCAGGGTGGAGGAGCTCCAGCTCCGCCCGTGAGCCGCTTCACCCTCTACTTATAAGCCAAATTCACCTTATCCGCCTCCACGATGCGGAACATGTCCTCCCGAAAATCGGTGTAGTACTCCGGAGCGACAACGTCCTTCTTCAGCAGCAGGGTACGCAAGATGCGGAGTCCGTCCTCGGTAGGGGTAAACTCGATGGCGTAATCGATAAAATCGTTGCTCACCTGGATGCTTTCCGGCACCTCGACCAGCTTTTTGCCTTCGGGGTTGATCACCTCCAAGGTTTCCTCGTAGTATTCGGCCTGGAAGGTCTGCCACAGGTCGATCGGCAGCTTGCGCTCTTCGGTGGTGGTATAGGGCTGTGCTTCCATACGATCGCTGAGGATTAACGGATAGATCAACATACCGCCGATCTTGTTGCCGGGGTCCGCTACGCGGTAGGCATAGTGGTAGGAAACCTGGTTGCTGCTCAGATCGTCGAGATCATCTCCGAACTGCAGATCGGTCAGCTCGACCCGGGGATACCCCCCACTGATGGCTTCCTGCATGTAGCGGTTGCGGTTATCCTGGCTTTCGTTGCGGTACTGGTGGCGGTAGGTAGAAGCCACCGAGTTTACTTGCCGGTTGTCGAGGGCGAAGATTACATCGTTCCCGTCGAAGGTTACCTTACCCTTGCGGATGGTGGCATTCACCCCGCGGGAGGAAGGGTTGATCCGACCGGCCGTACCATCAAATGCCCCACCCCGCCGGGGGATGGCAACGGCAAAGGCATTGTTTACCGACCAGTCGCCGGTGCCGAAGGGCAGGTTTTCGTCGGTTAGCTCCACGTAGTACTGGTCGCCGTCCAGTTCGACGCGGGCGATACAGTGATTGAAGCCGATGCCCGGCAGCGACAGATTCTGGACGCTGCGGTCACGGGTGTTGATCAAAACGAGGTTGGCCTCGATGCCCCGCACGTCGCACATAGCCACGAAGAGAGAACTCACGTCCTTACAGTCACCCTGCCGGGTCGCCAGGGTTTTGGCGGCACTTTGGGGGATGTAGTTGGACTGTAGGAAGGGCACCGATATGTAACGGATGTTACCCGCGACGAATTCGTAGATCCGCTGGACTTCCTGCCGTTTGGTCATGCGCTCGGGCGCGTCAGCAAAGAGTTCGGCGACGGCTTCGCGAACCGTCTCGTCAACCCGGACTTTCGCGTGCGTCAACTCGCTGTACCACTGTGCAATGAATGCCCAGTCTTCGATGTTGGAAACCCGTACGGTAGTCAGGATATCGTCGAAGTCCGGCGTAACCGCTTCGGCTAGTAGACCGGCTTGATCCTTCAACTGCCATACGTACAGATCTTTACCGTTTACCTTGGAGCGCTTCGGCTGGATATCCCGGTGTTCCATGCCGGTGATCTTCGTATGGAACTTCATACCGGCGGGAACCAGCAGGCTGTAGGTAGACTGTCCGCTTGGGAATCCCATGGTCAAAGGGTGTTCGTTCCAGAATTTTCCGCTTAGCCGGCCGTGCTGATAATCCTGCACGCGGTAAACCAAATGGATGGCCCCGCCGGCCTGCAGGCGGTCGAATACGATATCGGCACCCGAGCGGGACGCATCGTGGCGGGTGCCATCAGGGTCGAGCACCTCGACCTTTTCGACGTTCCCCTGCTGGTTGCCGTAGATCGGAATGCTGTACTCCTTCCAAAAGTCTACGCCTTCCGGGTTGAGTACCTTCACCAGCAGGCTGGTACGCGTCTCGTTAGCGCCTCCATCGTGCACGATTTGCTGCACGTCGTAGGCCAGAATAACACTATGGTCATCGGGGTAGGCTTCCGCGCTCTTGGAGTTGGCGTACAGCGCGTAATAATCCGTTTCCGGCAAAGCGGCAAAGGCGGAGGCGGCCTCACTGCGCAGGTTCCGCAGGGCGTCGCGGCTGTCGTAATCGTAGGGGTTGAGGGAAAGCGCCTTGGTGTAGGCGGCTTCGGCCCGTTCCTTGTCATCGGCTTCGGTGTAGATATCCGCCTGACTGCTGTACAGTGATCCGCTATAGGGCGCTATGGCGAGCGCTTTGTCGAGCATCACCTGGCTCTGACGGTAGTTACCAAGCAGGTAGTAGAGTCGGCTGAGGCGAGAGTACGTGTTGACCGACACGGGATCGTATTCCAGCAGCAAATTGAACAGTTTCAGCGCTTCCGCCGGCTCGCCGGCCTTGAGGCGCAGGTCGATCAATTTTTCCACCACGCTTTCCCGGTAGTGCTTCTTCAGAAACTTTTCGAGCGTCTTTATAGCGTCCTTGTGCTGCTGCCGGACGCCGGACTGGATGGTGGCCAGGCCGATAACGACATCGTCGCTTGACGGGTACTTCCGGTAGCCGGCTTCGATCAGGGATCGGGCCTTTTCGGTTTCCGAGCGCCCGCCCGCCAGGATCAATTCGTGTCCCAGGGTCGTTTCACTCTCCCCGTATTTGGCTTTATACGTTTGGAGTAACTCTTCGTAAAGCGGCCAGTCTTCGAGGTTCCTTGCCTCCTGCATCCGCTTATTCAACGACAGCTTGTGGTCCGGAGCATCCACGAGCAGACGCTGCTCCAGTTCGGAGGCACCGGTCTCGTCGTCCATGGCGCGAAGCAAGGGAATCAGCTGGCTGATGATGTGGTGATTGCCCGGATAGCGATCCAACGCCTCCGTCAGTACGGCCTTGGCTTCCACGTGGTGGCCGTTGAGGAAGTAGAACTGCCCAAGGGAAAGGTAGTCGATGTAGTTTGCCGTACCCTTGTCAAGAAGCGATTCAAAGTACGCCACGGTGGGGTTGTCGTAGGCTTCGATTTTCTCCCCCTTCTTCTTCGGGTAGGTTTGCGTTTCCCCCGAATACGTCAATCCGGGAATCAACTCGCCCTCCGCGTCGGTCATGCGGAGCATGAAGTTCGACCCCGTTTGGGTGGTGGCCCCTACCTGTATCAGGATACGATTGTATCCTTCTTCCAGCTCCGCGCCGAAGCGGTAGGTGTCCAGGTGGTTGTCGCGCTCATGAAACTCGGAGAATACGAGCCGGTCATTAACCCACACTTTGACGGAGCCGCTGCTGCCAAGCCGGAAAACGACGTCCTGCCGCTTATCGCTACGGGCGAAGGTCTGGGCGTAGACCACCGAATTACTGGTCGTCATATGGTTGCCGAAGTGAAGCCAGCCGTGGCGATCCGTTTGCGCCACCGGAAACCAGCTGACCGGCACGCCCAGTTTGTTGGTGAAGGTCGCCTCGGCACGCGGCTGGGCCAGCACACCGAAATCGCGGTCAAATCCACTTTCGGAAATATTCTCGAAGGGACCGGTGACCGACCAGGTATTCACCGCCCCGATCCGGCCGAAGTACTCCCGCGATTTTTTCAGATTGCCGGACAGGTAATAGTGTTCCCCAAGGGCGTAATAGGCCAGGGGGCTTAGGCGGGAATAGTTATTTTGGGTTTGCTGCTCGGTGAAGGCAAGCTGCTGCTCCCCCATCTCGCTGTGTCCGGCTGACCAAACCGCGTCCAGATAGGCGTTCCGCTTGGTCTCGTTCTTTTCCAGGGCAGCGAATCGGATGAAGGCCGCCGTGGCTTCGGGACCATTATCCAGCATCATCTCCGTAAAGGAAAGCGCGATGACCGCGTCTCCGGCGGCCTGACCGTCCACCTGCCGGGCAAAATAGTCACGGGCTTGCTGCACCTGATTGCCGGCCAACAGGTCGTATCCGGTTTGCAGGGGGTTGAGTTGGGCACGGAGGCACTGGGTACCCGCGAGTACCAGCAGTAAAACGGCAGTGAAAAATCTCATGTCAGTCGGGTGAGTAGGACGCGCCCCTTAAGGCACTGATGTAGGAACAAGTGAGTATTTACTTGCATCTCCAACTCTCCCGATCAGGCGGTTAGCGTGATCCGGCTATGATTTAACGGCCCTAACGCTCCATTGATATATCGTAGCGCGATACCGTCCGAATCCGGATGCCGTAGTTTTCGTCGGACTCCGTTACGTCAACGGTCGTACCCAGATCGAGGGATATATCCCGCTTGAAGCCGTTGAGGACCAGGGGCTGCCTATCCTTGAAATAACCCGTTTCATTGTAATGCTGCAGTCCGGAAACGAAGAGGGTATCCTGACTAAAGGACCACGTACCGGTCCCCATGCCCGTACGATCCGAAATCTGTTGCTCCTCCGGAGTGGTCACCGTCAGCGTAAAGCCACCGGTGGACTGCCAGCGGCCGTTATCCAGAAAAATCATCTGCAGGTCGCTGTTGCTGATGCGGCTTTCGCCCTGATCGTCTACCGGCTCCCCGGCAAAGGTGCCTGACAGCTGGTAAGCATTATCGAATTCCGTGATCTGCCAGGTACCGATGATGTCGGACTCCGTCAGAAAGTCGTCTTCCCCCTTGTCCTTGCAAGCGGAAAACAGCAATAGTAGTAAAGAAAATAAGCTGAGTAGCGATTTGGACATGCACACGGTTTTGATCTCGGTGGCGACATAGTCACCGAGCTTTCAAGGGGTTTGTCCATGTGTTCTAGGTGAGGTTAGCCCTCATGGCATAACCTGCTCCGAGTTGTAACATCAGCTACAAAAACGGGGCCGTCAACGTAATGTTTGTTAACGTTGACGGCCCGCGTAAAATTTCCTAGGCGGTTAGTTCTTCGCGGATTTTGTTGAGCGCGCTACCGGCAGTTACCCATCCGATCTGGGCCTGATTGTAGGTATGCGCTACCTCGAAGGTATCCTGGGTACCGTCCGCATGGTCGAGTACGACGGTCAGGTTCCGATCGGGAGCCATGCTGGCAAAATCGGGGATGCTGACCTTATCGTCCTGACGGATCTTGTCGTAGTCCTCGGTATTTGCGAAGGTAAGGGCGAGCATGCCCTGCTTCTTCAGGTTCGTCTCGTGGATACGCGCGAAGCTTTTCACCAGTACGGCGTGGACGCCGAGCCAGCGGGGTTCCATGGCGGCGTGCTCCCGGCTAGAACCTTCGCCGTAGTTTTCTTCACCGACGACGATCTGGCCGATGCCGTTGTCCCGGTAGGTCAGTGCGCTTTCGGGTACGGGGTGGTACGCGTTGGTCACGTAGTTGATCACCTCGTTGGTCTTCTCGTTGTACGCGTTGATGGCGCCGATGAGACAGTTCTGCGAGATGTTCTCCAGGTGGCCCCGGTAGGTGAGCCACGGTCCGGCCATCGAAATATGGTCGGTGGTACACTTGCCCTTCGCCTTGATGAGGACGCGCATGTCGCGGACCTGTTCCGGCTTGATGGGCTTGAAGGGTTCCAACAACTGAAGGCGGTCGCTCTCGGGGCTGACGCTCACTTCGATGCCGCTGCCGTCTTCGGCGGGGTCCTGGTAGCCGGCATCCTCCACGGCGAAGCCGTTGGGGGGCAGTTCCACGCCGGTGGGCGGGTCCAGTTTTACCTCCTCCCCTTTCTCGTTGGTCAGGGTATCGGTGAGCGGGTTGAACTTCATGCTGCCGCTGATGGCCATGGCGGTCACGATCTCGGGGCTGGCCACGAAACCGCGGGTCTGCGGGTTACCATCGTTGCGCTTCGCGAAGTTGCGGTTGAAACTGGTGATGATGGAGTTCGCGCGGTTGGGATCGTCGGTGTGACGGGCCCACTGGCCGATGCAGGGTCCGCAGGCGTTGGCCAGCACGACGCCGCCGATGTCCTCGAAACTGTCGAGGATGCCGTCGCGCTGTACGGTGAAGCGAATCTGCTCCGAGCCCGGCGTGACGGTAAACTCACTCTTGACTTTGAGGCCCTTCTGCTTGGCCTGACGGGCCAGACTGGCGGCGCGGTCAAGATCCTCGTAGCTGGAGTTAGTGCAGCTACCGATCAGGCCGACCTCCAGAACCGGAGGGAATTCGAATTTGTCCACCGCGGCGGCAAACTGGCTGATGGGGAAAGCGCGGTCCGGCGTGTACGGGCCGTTGATGTGCGGCTCCAGGGTGCTCAGGTCGATCTCGATGACGCGGTCGAAGTACTGCTCGGGGTTAGCGTAGCATTCTTCGTCACCGGTCAGGTGCTCGGCGACTTGGTCGGCCAGTTCGGCGACCTCGGTGCGGTCGGTAGCCCGGAGGTAACGAGACATGGCCTCGTCGTAGCCAAAGGTACTCGTGGTGGCCCCGATCTCGGCACCCATATTACAGATAGTGCCCTTGCCGGTACAGCTAAGGTTACGGGCACCTTCGCCGAAGTACTCGACAATGGCTCCGGTACCACCTTTAACGGTCAGGATGCCGGCCACTTTCAGGATCACGTCCTTCGAGCTGGTCCACCCGCTCAATTTTCCGGTCAGCTTCACGCCGATCACCTTGGGCATCTTCAGCTCCCAGGGCATACCGGCCATCACGTCCACGGCGTCCGCGCCCCCCACACCGATAGCGACCATACCGAGGCCGCCCGCATTGGGGGTGTGGCTGTCGGTACCGATCATCATGCCGCCGGGGAAGGCGTAGTTCTCCAGGACGATCTGGTGAATGATGCCGGCGCCGGGCTTCCAGAAGCCGATGCCGTACTTATCGGATACGGTGGAGAGAAAGTCGTAAACTTCCTTGTTTTCGTCATTGGCGCGTGCCAGGTCCTCGTCGGCACCCTCTTCGGCCAGGATGAGGTGGTCACAGTGAACGGTGGAGGGAACGGCGACTTTATCGCGGCCGGCCATCATAAACTGCAATAGTGCCATCTGAGCAGTGGCATCCTGCATGGCGACCCGGTCGGGCTGAAAGAATACGTAGTCCTTTCCGCGCCGGTGCTCTTTAAAGGGGCTGTCGGGGTGCAGGTGGGTATACAGGATCTTCTCGGTCAGCGTTAGCGGCTTGCCCAATTTTTCGCGTGCCTCGGCGATTTTTCCGGGCAGGTCGTCATACACTTTCTTGATCAGATCAATATCAAATGCCATAGTCAGCTGTGGTTTTTAGATTCGACTTCGTCTTTTGCTTATCTGGTGAACGCGCCAATCCGGTGAAAAGTCGACAAAAATAGGCGATAACAAATTCTAGAACATCGGGCACCCGCAGTTTCCGGCCCGACAACCGGTCAGGCAGCAGATCAACAGGAACATCATTACCAGGTATAAAATACGCAAACGAGGTCTTTTGCCCGCAAAATAAGGCGTACGGCTCGTTCGGCA
The DNA here is from genome assembly GCF_003390935.1 of Lewinella sp. IMCC34191. GTDB lineage: Bacteria > Bacteroidota > Bacteroidia > Chitinophagales > Saprospiraceae > Neolewinella. The sequence goes on from NZ_QNQZ01000004.1 coordinate 408,266, forward strand.
TTTTTTTGGCGGCGGAGCGCAGGTTTAAGCCCTATCCCGCTTAGCAAGGTGGGCCGCGTAATTGAGTCCTAACTCCAGCGACCGGACCGTATACAGGTCACCATCGATGCGCACCCGCTCCGCCAGGCAGTCGATCCCGCTGGGGTCCAGGTAAAAGCCCCGCCCGTCCGCTTTCATCACGGCTTCCTTTCGGGTCCACAGCCGGTAGAACTCGCTGGCCGGGTCGGCCAGGGAGGTCAGATAGCCATATTCCGCTTCGGTGAACACCCGGCGGAATTCCGTCACGTCCACCTCCCCTACCCGCTCCACGTCGATGCCTACCCGGCCCGCACCGACCGCACCGCAGCAAATGACCATCCCCGCGGTGTGGGAGATATTGAAGTCAAAGTCCGGCAGCTGCGGCCAGTAGGGTCGGCGGTATTCGTCCGCTCGAAGGTCGCTCAAAGATGGTTGCTCCCCGGTGGCGGTCTCGGCAATCCGGCAAGCCAACAGCTTCCCGAGCACGGTTGCCTGCCGGTCCTGCCAGCGGCGGTAACGCGCGACAGCCTCCCGCAGGTCCGGCGGCAGTTTTCCCAGTAACCGCTGCCACTCCGCTGGGGGAATCCTATTGTCGTTGGCCTGGGTGAGCAGCTCGATCAAGGGTGACGCTTAGCGAGGTAGGCTTCGATCTTGCGCGCTACCTCCTCCACGGCGGGGGCCCGGTACATGTCTTCGTGGCGTGCCTCGACATCGTCGATTTCCAGGCGGCCATCGGTCAGCCGTCGCCACTCCCTGATGATGTAGTCGTGCTTCGTCCACTGCCGCAGGCTCTGGCTGCGCAGGAGGAGCACCTCGCCTCCGTAGACCGGCCAGTTGTAACGGTCGAAGGCATCGATGAGGCCGGTCTTGAGGCGTCGGGCGCGCAGTCGAAGACGTAGTTCTTCCCCGATCCACGCTTCGGGCAGGTAGTCGCTCGCGAATTGGGCCTTGACCCGGTCCCAGAGGCCCAACCGCATATGACTCCAGTACCACGATAGCGATCCCCGGCTACGCTCCTTGCGACCACCGGTAGCGGCCGGATCGTTGCCCGGCGGATCGATGTCCGTACCGATGATCAGCGGCGCCGGGCGGCCGGCGGCCAGTAGCTGTCGCCCGATCTCGAGACAGATCGCGCCGCTGTAGCAATAGGCCAGCAGGATCAGCGGGTCGCCCGTACCCAACTTATCGATCTCGGCAAGGTAGTGGGCGGCCATCTCCTCGATGCTGCCATCCAGCTCCGATGCACCGTCCAGGCCGTTGGGCTGCAGGGCGTAGACGGGCCGGCGGGGATCGAGGTGGCGCACCAGCTCGTCGTACATCAGCACGTGTCCCTCCCCCGCGTGGAAGCAGAAGATCGGGGGCAGATCGCCGGACACCCGCAGGGGGACCAGGTTGTTCCACTGCTCCGTCCCCTCCGCTTCGGTAACCACCGTTTCCAGGGCGCGCACGGTCCGGTGACCAAGTAGAATGGCGGGCGACAGGCGGCGACCGAAGCGTTCCTCAATCCGGCCGAAGAGCCGCAGCGCCAGGAAGGAAGTTCCCCCGAGGTGAAAAAAGTCGTCATCTATCCCGACGCGATCGGCCGGCAGCAGATCCGACCACATCCTGACGAGCTCCAACTGGGTAGCGGTACGCGGGGGTACGTAGGTGGGCCGAGTCATATCCGCATCCCGGGCGGGCACGGGGGGTAGTGAGTCACCGGCTACGGCGGGAAAAGCCTGATCGGGAGGGGCGTCGACCAATCCTTGCAGAATTGATTGAAAACCTTCCAGGAACCACGCCACCTGCGTCGGCGGCACGCTGTCCGGTTGGAATCGAATTACGATTTCCCACTCCTCCCGCAGCACGACGATACACGTCAGCGGATAGGTGGAGGTCATATCCCCTTCGTATTCCGTGACGCGCAGGTCACCGGCGGCCAGGGCATTCCAGGGGTAGTTCTGGACGGTCAGCAGGCTGTTGAAGGGCGGGGCGTCTTCCCCGTACAGCTCCTCCCCCGATAGGTACTGGTGCGCCTGGCTTACCCCGTTCGTCCGCTGAATATCGGCGAAGAAGCTGTCCCCGGTTTCGAGGTCGACCACCTTCGGCAGAACGTTCACGTACATGCCGGCTACCTCCTCGAAGCGGGGTACTTCCGCCGGCCGGCCGCTTACCGTGGTGCCGAAGCATACGGTGGGGGTATTGAAGTATTGCCCCAGCAGGACGGCCCACGCCCCCTGCATGACGGTATTCAGGCTGAGCGAATGGTCGCGGGCGTAGGCTTCCACGGATCGCCGGAGACCTTCCCCGATGGTAGCCCGTGTCTCCCGCTGTTCGCCCTGCCCCGGCCGGAAGAGGGTATCTCCCCGATGCCGACTCAGTTCCGACTTCCAGAAAGCCTGCCCGGCTTCCGTATCCTGTTGCTTGCGCCATTGCAGGTAGTCCTTGTGGGTGGGTAGCGGGCTGGGTTCCCGGTCCGGCTCCGCGTAAAAGCGCAGCATATCCTTGAGGATAGTTTCGGCGGACCAGCCATCGAGCAGAATGTGGTGGCTGGTCCAGGCGAAGTAGTGATCCTCGTCGGTGACGGACAGCACGGCCAGGCGGCAGGCGGGCGGCTTGGTCAGTTCGATCGGGGTATGACGATCGTCGTCCAGGAAGGATGCCCACGTTTTTTGGGTTGCTTCTACCTGCGCTCCGCCGCCATCCAACCAATTGATGGCTACGGCGGCTTCCGGGTGGACGACCCAAACCGGCTGGGAGATATTCTCCCAGTGAACCGATGCGCGCAGCGCCGGATGCTGCCGGAGGGTCCGTTGCCAGGCCTTCGTAAAGCGGGTACGATCCAGCGGCCCGGAAAACCGAAACGACATTTGAATCAGCCCCTCGTCCCGCTCCGGGTCGGCGCGGTGGTTGAAGAGCAGGGCACGCTGCAGGGCGCTGAGCGGGTAGACCGCCTCGATCTTTTTCTTGGCCTGCGTCATCTAGCCACCGATTTGGTCGAGGAGTCCGTCGAGGTCATCCTGGCTGAGGGAAGCCTCCGGAAAATCGGAGGGCGTGAATTGCTGATCTTCGCGTTCCCGGCAGTGGGCTACGATGGTTTGGAGTTCGGCCAGTAGCGCTTCTCCCAAGGATTGAATCGTAGCGGCGTGATGCAGTCGATCGCTGAACGACCACCGCACTTCCAGCCGCCCGTCGCGTACCGAGGCATTGAGCTCCCACGTCCGGTTGAATTCGCCCTCGGGGGAGCGGATCCCCTCCGCGATAAACCGGGGACCGTGCGTACCGGCCTCCGCGGCACTCTGCCCCAAATAGTTGAAGTACAGCCGCGGTTGCTGGTCGAGCTCGTCGTGCCCCCCCAGGTAGCGGAGTACGCCGTAGCCGATGCCCTGGTCCGGCACCGCCCGCAAGGTTTCCTTGGTGGAGATGATGTCCGGGCCCGGATCCGTACCCGGCAGGTGGAAGGTAAGGGGGTAGGAGGCGGTGAACCAGCCGACTGTTTCGCCGATATCCGCCTCGCTATCGAGTGCTTCACGGCCGTGGCGCTCCACGTTCAGGCAGAGATCCGGACCGTCGAAGTGGCTCCTGACGGTTCGGAGTACGGCTGTCAGGAGCAGTTCTTCGGCTCGGGTGCCATAGGCTTCGTTCGCCTCCTGCAGCAGGCCGGAGGTGGTCGCCTGGTCCGCTTCAAAGGGGAGGGTCCGAACGCTTGCCTGCGGCACGGGTAATCGTCCCGGCAGATCGGTGCGGATCGTGGAGCAGGTTTGCCGCTTCCAAAAGGGCAGGTCCGCGGAAAACTTGTCGTCCCGGCCCCACTGACGGAGCTGTTGCGCCCAGCGGTGGTAAGGGGTCCCGCCACTGGCTGACTCGCCCCTTAGGGCGGAAAACACCTTCTCCCACGAGACCATATCCACCACCAAATGGTGCGCCCAGACCAGTAGCCGCCGCCCCGCCGGTGATGCGCAGACGACCACGCGAAAGAGGGGGTCTCGATTCAGGTCGATGCCGTGCTGGAAGTCCAGCCAGTCGGGCTCCTGGCCGGCAGCTTCCGTGCGGCGTACGCTGAACGGAACGGTGTGATCGGGGGGAAGAATGCGGGCCTGCCAGTTTCCGGCCCCGTCGACAAAAAATTGCTGGCGCAGGGCTTCCTGCCGGCGGTAGAGCGTCTCCGTGGCCGTGCGGAGTCGGTCTTGATCAAGGTTATCCCCCATTTCAAGCCACCACGCCTGATTCCAAAAGTGGGGGGCCATTTCGTGCTCCTGGAAGAACCACGACTGGATCGGCGTAAGCGGAACGGGACCATGGTAATCGGTCTGCACGTCGGCGGAAGCCCCGGTCGTGTCCCGCGCGATCGCCGCCAGCTCCCGGATCGTTTGCCGGTCGAAGATGGCCGTAGCGGGCAGTTCGATGCCGGCGCGCCGGGCCCGGGCCAGGATACGGATGCTTAGAATGGAGTCGCCGCCCAGCGCGAAGAAGTTGTCGGTCACGCCGATATCCTCCTGCCCAAGCACCTCCCGCCAAATCGACAGTAGTTTCTCCTCGGTGGCGTTGGATGGCGGACGGGCTTCCCGCCCCGGCTGCTTCGCTGCTTCCCCGGTCATGGCCACCAGGGCCCGCAGATCTACTTTGCCGTTGGGAAGTCGTGGAAAATCCTCGACTACGATGATTTGGCCGGGCACCATATAGTCGGGCATCCGGTCGCGCAGCCTGGTGGTCAGGTCACCGACGCTCTTGCCGTCGGTGGAGACGACGTAGGCGACCAGCTGATTGCCGGAGGGGGCAACGACCACCTCGGCGGCGGTCACCGCGGGGTCATCGACGAGTTGCTTGCTGACTTCCCCGAGTTCTACCCGGTAGCCGCGGACCTTTACCTGTCGGTCGCGGCGGCCCAGAAAGAGCAGGGCCCCGTCTTCGCGTCGGATGCCCAGGTCACCGGTGCGGTAGACGCGGGGGGAACGCCCGTCGGGGAGGCTCAGTTGCGTAAACTTTTCAGCGGTGAGTTCCGCCCGGTTAAGGTATCCCTGGGTTAGCCCCCGGCCGCCGATGCAGATTTCCCCCGGCACCCCGGTGGGCACCAGTTTTCCGCCTCCGTCGGTAAGGAGTAGATCGTAGCCCGGAACCGCCTCACCGATGGGTACCGGCCCTTCCTGATCACCGGGTAGCACGCGGTGAACGGTGGCCCAAACGGTCGCTTCCGTCGGGCCGTATTCATTGTACAGGCGCGCATTCGGCAGGCGGTCGAAGTGTTGGGCAATCGTAGCGCAGGTACAGGCTTCCCCCGCCACGATGACGGTGGAAAGAGAGTGTAGACTATCCGCATCCGCAAATTCCAGCAACTGCCGGTAAAGCGTGGGCAACATCAGCGTATGGCTCACCCCCTCGCGCCGAATCAATTCCCCCAGGCCGGCCGGGTCCTGTTCGGCACGCGTCTCGGAGATGACCAGTTTGCCTCCGCCGCACAACGTCCAGAAGATGCCGACAACCGAGCTATCGAAGGAGAAGGAAGACAGGAGCAAAAAGGCCGAAGGGGCTGCGCCGTACACTTCCCGGCGCGCGGCGTTGCTGTGGGATAGGTTCCGGTGCGTGACCTGGATCCCTTTCGGCCGGCCCGAACTTCCGGAGGTGTAGATCAGGTAAACCGGGTCGGACGGCCGGCATTCGGCGAGCTTCGTTGCGGAAACCGATTCGGCCGTGGGCGGGCTAATGGGAAGAATCCGAACCGCGGGGTCCGCTGGCAGGTCCGTGTTACCATCGGTAAGCACGAAGCGGGTGCCGCTGTCTTCAATCATGAAACGCCGCCGCTCGCGTGGGTAGGTAGGATCGAGCGGTAGGTAAGCGGCACCGGTGCGCAGGATAGCGAGCAGACCGACGATGGCCTGAACACCCCGCTCCACGTGCAGCCCCACAATCATGCCCGGCCCCGCCCCGGCGGTAACCAGGCGGTGGGCCAGGACCATGGATTGGCTGTCCAGTTGGTGGTAGGTAAGTTGCTCTTCGCCGCAGCTGACGGCTACGCGATCGGGATTTTGCCTGGCCGCCTCGACAATCTGACGATCTACGGTGCGTAATTCCGTGTCGGGTTCCGGGGAAGGGGGCGGCAGTTCCTCGGCGGTCACCAGTTCCAGATCGCCGATCGCCACGTTGGGCTGCTGGGTTACCTGTCTGAGGATGCGGGCGTAGTGATACAGCATCCGTTCCATCCGGCCGGGGGTAAAGAGATCGGTAGCGTACTCCAGGGTGTAGTCGAATCGTTCCCCGTAGTCGGCTACGTACATGGTCAGATCGAATTTGGTCACCCCGAGGTCCAGCAACTTGCTCTGTAGCGCGACTCCATCCTCCAGCTCGATCGCTTTGGGAATATTATGCAGGATGAACATGGCCTGAAAGAGGGGATTGGCCCCGGCCTGACGAGCGGGATTCAGGGCTTTCACCACCGCATCAAAACCAACGTGCTTGTGCGCAAAGGCCTCCAGAAGCGTTTGCCGTACCGCATCCACCAACTTATCGAAGGGCATATCGCAGCGCAGATGCTGCCGGAGGACCAGGGTTTCATTGAAAAAGCCGATCAGCCGTTCCAGGTCCGTCGTATCCCGGTTAGAGACCGGCGTACCCACCAACAGGTCGTGCTGGCCGCTGTAGCGGTACAGCAGAACGTAGTAGGCGGAGAGCAGATAAACGTAGGGAGTAATGGCATGCTGCCTGCAGTATTCGCGTACCGCGGTACTGAGTGCTACGCTCAGTGTGGCTTCGGCGTATCTGCCCCGGTACGTCTGCTGCGGTGGGCGCGGAAAATCGGTGGGAAGCGCCAGGAGGGGAGGCGCCCCGGCCAGGCGCGTTTTCCAGAAATCCAGGCCGCTTTCGGCATCCTGGGCTACCTGCCGGTGGGCAAACTCCCCGTACTGGAGGGGGAGCGGCGTCCAGTTCACGGCTTGGTTCTGCCGGAGGGCCCGGTAGGCGGTCGCCGCCTCCTCGCACAAGATCCGCATGGATTGCTTATCCGTGATGATATGGTGCTGGCTTACGACGAGGCGGTGCCGGTTCGGAGCTTCCCGAACGAGGAGCAGGCGCGTCAGCGGCCCCGTTTGCAAGTCGAAGGGACGCTTCGCCGCGGCGACAATCTCCTCCTGGCTCAGGGGCCGCGCCGAATAGGTCCACGTAAATCCCGGGCCGGAACCCACGCGCTGCCGCACGCCTTCGCCGGTTTCGTGGAAGGTCGTGCGCAGGATGTCGTGCCTTTCCCCTACCCGCGAGAAGGCCAGGCGGAGGGCCTCGGGATCGAGCTGACCGGCGATACCGAAGCTCTCGGCGTAGTTGTAGAAGGGATTGCCGGGGGAGAGTCGGTCGAGTACCCAGAGTCGCTGCTGGCCGGTGGATGCCGGATAGTCTCCGCTCGCCGCCGGTACCTCGGGGGCGGAGGGGGTCGGCTTTTTGCGGTTGCGCCACCTGTTTAAAAGGGAATTACTCATGATCGCTTGGGGAATGTCTTAAAATCCGTCAATGATCCACCGTACGGGAATATTAACGTCGAAGAAGCGCTCGATGAACCAGTACAGCGCGATGAGGATGAGGAGAATCGAACCGCCGAAGAGCAGGTAGCGGTACAGGCTGGTCTTGCGCAGCACGTAAAGTACCGGGAAGACGAGGCAGATGATCATTACTTGGGCCAGTTCCACCCCGACATTGAAGCCGAGCAAGGACCACGTCATGAACTCCCCGCGCAGCCCCACCTCCCCGAGTACGCTGGCGAAACCGAAGCCGTGAAAGAGCCCGAATACGAAGGCGATGATCATGCCGTCGTTGTGGAACAAGGGCTTGAGGTTGTGGGCCGCGGCCAGCGCGATCGACAGGGCGATGAGCGATTCAACGAGATAACCCGGCAGCGTCACCAGGCCCAGCGCGGCCAGGCTCAGCGTGATGGTATGGGCGATCGTGAAGAAGGTGACGATCTTCAAAACGTACAGGAACGCCGGGCGAAATTTCTTGACGGGATGCCACTTGCCGTCCCGCCCCCGGTAGACCACCGCCGGTAGCAGGAGGGCAATCAGGAAGAGGATGTGATCCAGTCCGATGTAGATGTGGTACATGCCACTCACGATCATGGCCCAGACCCCTCTCCAGATGGAGACATCGCTCAGATCGAGGACCTTGGGCCCGTCGTCACCCGGGGCGAACCGAAGGCTGATCATGGATTCATTGTCGTGAATGCCGGCCTTCCAGTTATACTCGATGAGGGCAAAAGTGCGATGTGTCGGATCGACGTCATAGATCGGGTTGAAGCGGACCTTCAGTTTGTCGGGAACGGAGGGCGTGTTGCCCAGTTTGAATCCCGTACCCACCACGTAGCCGTTACGCAGCTCGAGGGTGATGATCTCGTCGGTAAAGGTGATGGGATGATCGCCCAGGGCAGAACTGATCGCGAGTCGTTCTCGTAGGTAGGCCTGGATCGGAGGCATGAAAGGTCGGAGCTGCTCCGGGGTCATGCCTTCCTGCAAACCCAGGTCCAGTGCCTTATTCACGTCCGCTACGGTAAGCTGTACCGAGCCGTGAATAGAGTCCTGCAGGATCCGGAAATACACGTAACTCTGGTTAGCTACGTGCGCTTCGGCGCGCGGAGTCAGGCAGCAAAGACCTATGATGACTAGCAAGATTCCCCTAAACGTATGGCTTCCGATCGTTGGCGGTCTGAAACACGAAATCAATTCCTTCATAGTGTTGGTGAGTGAGGTTGAATTACGAAGAAGTCTGCCGATTGGATGCTCCCGGACAATAGTCCGCAGGTCATTTCGCTCGGGGTATTTGAAAAGTAGGCTCTAAACTAACTAACTTTCTTGCCGTTAGGCGACTACGCAGTCACTGAATAGCAGTGTCGTGCGTAAGGTTTAACGTAGCATCTTTTGATGCCGCCTCCCAGACACACACTTTGAACGATACACTCCATACATGCAAACTGTACCCTCTACCCTTGTCCTGACCCGTAGCGTGGTCGAGCAAACGTTGAGCCATTATGGCCTGGACGGGGTAATGCGCCGGCTCGTTTCGCGGCTCGAATCAGCCATGACCCACCACGACGCCGAACGCACCGTCACCCCCACCCGCAGTGGTTTCCACTACGATCGCCCCCACCCCGGCCTGATCGAGTGGATGCCGATCCACGAGCGCGGCCGCGACGTCACCATCAAGGTGGTCGGCTACCACCCGAAAAATCCCGCGGCCTACGGGCTGCCCACCATCGTTTCCACCATCTCCGCCTACGATACGGCCACGGGCCACCTGACCTCCATTATGGACGGGGTGCTGCCCACCGCCATGCGTACGGCGGCTGCCTCGGTGATTGCCAGCCGGCAGTTTGCCCGGCCCGGTAGCCGGACGCTCGGGCTTATCGGATGCGGCGCTCAGGCCGTGGCCCACGTTCACGCCCTGTCGTTGTACTACGACTTCGACCGCATCCTGGTCTACGATGTCGACGAGCAGGCTAGTACCAGCCTCTCCCAACGCTGTCGTCCGTTCGATACGGTGGCCGATATGGAGGTCTGCCCACTACCGGAGATCGTGCGTCAGGCAGACATCCTGCTCACGGCGACCTCCATCGACGTGGGAGCCGGCCCGCTCTTCGACGGTCTTCCCTACCAACCGCACTTACACGTGAATGCCATCGGCTCGGACTTCCCCGGCAAGACGGAACTACCCCTCAGCCTGCTGCACGACGCCTTTGTTTGCCCAGACTTCCGCCCCCAGGCCGTGATCGAGGGCGAATGCCAGCGGCTGGACAGCCCGTACATCGGCGATGATATCGTGGCCGTTTGCAAAAATCCAACCGCCTACCACCACCTGCGCGAGAAAACTACCGTCTACGACTCCACCGGCTGGTCACTGCAGGACCAGGTCGTCCTCCGGCTCTTCGCCGAATTGGCCGCCGAACTGGGACTTGGTGAGTACCTGGAAATCGAAAATATGAGCGGCGACGCGACCAACCCCTACGATTTCCTGGGGCAGGAAAAGCTGGAAACACTGGAACGGATTGTCACTAAAGTCGAGCAAGCATGAACTACCGCCCCGAGCCCGGCATCAACTTCACGCTGCCGCAGGAGTACCTCGACTATAAGGAAACCGTCGTCGACTTCGCCCACCGCGAGTTGCAGGACGACGTGATCGCCCGCGACCAGGAAGGCATATTCTGGCGCGAAGGCTGGCAAAAGTGTGCCGACTTCGGCATTCAGGGCCTCGCGGCACCGGCTGCCTTTGGGGGGCAGCAGGAGAACGTCGACGTCTTTCGCTCCGTGGTTGCCATGGAAGGGCTCGGCTATGCCTGCCCGGACACCGGCCTCGTCCTGGCGCTCAACGCCCAGATGTGGGCCGTGCAGTCGACCATCGGGCTGTTCGGCACCGAAGCTCAGAAAGCAAAGTACCTGCCGCGGCTAGTCAACGGCGAGATCATGGGCTGCCACGCCCTGACCGAGGCGGAGAGTGGCTCCGACGTATTCACCCTCACGACCACCGCGAAAAAGGTGGACGGTGGGTACATCCTGAACGGCGGCAAACGCCTCGTCACCCTGGCCCCCGTAGCCGACCTGGCCGTTGTCTTCGCCAGCACCGCCCCGGATAAGGGGAAGTGGGGGATCACGGCCTTCCTCGTGGAGGCGGACTCGGAGGGCTACACCGCCAGCCCCAACCGGAAGAAAATGGGACTGCGTACCGCCCCCTTCGGCGAGATCACCTTCGAGAACTGCTTCGTGCCCGAGGAGAACCGCATCGGCAAGGAAGGAGCCGGGTTCAGCATCTGCAATCATTCGCTGGAGTACGACCGCTGCTGCATCCTGTCCGGCAAGCTGGGCACCATGCAGCGGCAGCTCGAGGAGGCCGTGAAGTTCGCCCGTAAACGCAAGCAATTCGGGAAGCCGATCGGAGAGTTCCAGTCGGTATCCAACCGGATCGCGGATATGCGGATGCGGATCGAGATCTCCCGCCTGCTACTGTATCGCCTCGCCTCCCTGAAGCTGAACGGACGGCCGACCATGGTGGAGTCCAGCATGCTCAAGTTGTACCTCAGCGAAGCCTTTGTCGAGTCCAGCCTGGACGCCATCCGCATCGGCGGGGGCAACGCCTACCTCACCGATTTCGGCACCGAGCGCGATCTGCGCGACGCCGTCGGCGGGGTTCTTTACGCCGGCACCTCCGACATCCAACGCAACATCATCGCCAAATTTTCCGGTCTGTAGCCTAATGTCTTACCTGCTATTTCACGCCATCGACCGGCACGCCGCCGACCACCCCGACCGCACGGCCTTCCGCTGCGGGAAGCAAGGCATCACCTACGCGGAATTGGCCGCCCGCACCAATCGGCTGGCACACCTGCTGATCCGGCAGGGTATCCAACGGGGCGATAGGGTCGGCATCTACCTGCCCCGCTCGCTGGAGGCGGCGGTAGCCGTGCACGGCATCCTCAAGGCGGGTGCCGCCTACGTTCCGCTGGACCCGGACGCGCCCGTAGCCAGGACCCGAGCGTTGATCGAAGATTGCGGGATCAAAGTGGTTTTCGTTTCACCTGCGCTCCGCCGCAATTTTTCCGCTTTGTTTGCCGCGCCCCACCCGGTGACCTGCGTGGTGGGCGGCGAGGTGGACGGTATCAGTAGCCTGCCGTGGAAGGCGCTCGGAGATTTTCCGGACACGCCCCCCGATCTGCGCGTACTGGGCGACGACCTCGCCTACGTCATGTACACCAGCGGCTCCACCGGCGCGCCGAAGGGCATCATGCATACCCACGCCTCCGGACTGGCCTACGCCCGCCTGAGCCGCGACCTCTACGGCGTGCGCCCCGACGACGTGATCGGCAACCACTGCGCCCTGCACTACGATATATCCACCTTCGGCTACTTCACGGGGCCGCTGGCGGGCGCCACGACGGTGATCGTCACCGACGCCCACACCAAATTCCCCACCAGCCTGCTGCAACTGGTCGAGCAGGAAGGCATCACGATCTGGTACAGCGTGCCCCTGGCCCTGCTGCAAATGCTCCGCTCCCCTACCCTGGCCGAACGCGACCTCTCCGCCCTGCGGTGGGTCCTCTTCGGCGGAGAGGTCTTCGCGCCCCGGCACCTGCGGACCCTGATGGAGCATGCGCCGAACGCGCGGGCCAGCAACGTCTACGGCCCCGCCGAGGTGAACCAGTGTACCTATTATCACCTCGACGCGGCCCCCGAAAACGACGACCCGCTGCCCCTGGGTCACGTCTGGAAGGATACCGAGACCCTGATCCTGGACGCCGTTGACGGGGAAGTGGCCGACGGGGAGATCGGTGAACTGCTCGTCCGCAGCGCCACCCGGATGCGGGGCTATTGGAACCGCCCGGACCTCACCGCCCGGGGCTTCTATTACCGCCAGCGCATCCCCGGCAACCGGGAGACCTTCTACCGCACCGGCGACCTGGTGTACCGCGACGCGGACGGCCTGCTGCAGTTCATGGGCCGCAAGGACCGCCAGGTAAAGATCCGCGGTCACCGCGTGGAACTGGAGGAAGTAGAGGCCGCCCTGGCCGCCCAGCCGGGGGTAGGCGAGGCCGCCGTGTACGTCCGCGAAACGGGCGACAACGAAAAAATCATCGAAGCCATGGTCGTAGCCGAAACCGCCGGGGGGGGTGACCCTCGTAGGTGGATCGATGCCCTGGCCGACCAACTGCCCCCACACACCGTGCCCGCCCGCATTGCGCTGGTGGACGCCATCCCCCGCAACGACGCGGGTAAGATCGACCGGCTGGCCATTCGCGCCGCGGTCAGCAAAAGCATCGCCTGATATGGAAGAACGTATACTCACCTACATCAAAACGGAACTCCTCGCCGACGAGCAGATCGACCTGACCGCCGACGACGACCTGCTGAGCAGCGGCCTCATCAGCTCCATGGCCGTCTTCCGGCTGATCGACTTCCTGGAAAAAACCTTCTCGGTACGCATCCCGCCCGAGGAAATGACCATCGATAACTTCATGACGGTCAACGCCATGAGCGACTACGTCCGCGAACGCCAAGCCGCGGCCAAGGTATGAGCGGCGGTGAAGCACTGACCCCCGCCCAGCTGGTGCTGTGGACCGGCCAGCAACTCGCGCCGGCCTCGCCGCAGTACAACTGCGTATTCACCTTCGAGCTCTGCGGCCCGCTGGACCCCGACCGCTTTCGCGCGGCTTACCGCCAGCTGGTGGCCGAGTGCGATAATATGCGGACGGTATTTCGCACCGTAGACGGTGAATTGGTGCAGGAAGTCCGGCCACAATTCACGTCCGATCTGCCCATCGAGCCCTGGCCGGATAGCCGGGAAGCCCTGGAACGCGTCATCACCCAGCGCGGGGAGCGGATCTTCCACCTGGAGGAAAACTGCTTCGACGCCGTTCTCTGGCAGCTCGCGGACGACCACCACGTCTTCTACCTCAACCAGCACCACCTCATCGTGGACGCCTGGGGCGTGAGTGTCCAGTACCGCCGCCTAGCGGATCTGTACGACGGGCGGCGGAGCGCAGGTAAACCACCTTCCCAAGAACTTCCTTCCTTCCGGAACTACCGGCAACAATTGCCCGCCGATGCGGCACCCCTTCCCGAATACTGGCAGCGGGAGAAGCAGTCCGTTCCCCCCCGACTCTTCGGCCGGACCAACACGGGAGGGGTGTCCCGCTCCCCCCGCCTCCCCGTGCTGCTGGACACGGACCGCATGGCCGCCCTGGAGGCATTGGCCGACCGGAAGGACGTCCGCCACTGGACCCGTGACATGACGGTCTACAATATCCTGTCGAGCCTGTTGGTCGCCTACGTACACCGGGTAAGCGGCGCCAGCGAAATCACGCTCGGGACGCCGGCCTCCAACCGCAGTACCCCCACCGAACGGCTGCTGCCGGCCCAGCTGATCGAGATGCTGCCGCTGTATAGTGCCGTCGAGGAAGACGATACCCTGCTGACCCTGCTGGCACGCATGCGCGTCAGCACCAATGAATTTCTGCGTTCCGCCCGCCCCGGCGTGGTCCGCCCGGAACTTTCGGGCTCCTTCAACGTGGTGCTTAACTATATCTCCGCCTATTTCGGACCCTTCACCGACGAGACGGATTGCCACACGCTGTGGCGCTCGCCCGGGCACGCGGACCCCGGCCACCACCTACGGCTGCAGGCCCACGACCTGGATGCAAGCGGGCAGCTCATGCTGGAGTTCGACCTGAACGAAGCCGTGTTTCCGGAAGCACTGCGCGGGGAGATTCCGGAGCAGTTTCTACGGCTCTTCGATGCCCTGGTGGACGAACCGGAGACCGCCATCGCTGCGGTCGATATCATCGGCGAGGCGACTAGCCGGAAGCAGTTGGCCGCGGGGCTGGGTAAGCGGACACCGGACGAAAACGGTTCCGTCCTGGGCCGCTTCCGTACAATGGCTGGTCTCCACCCGGATTCCGTCGCCGTGGAATATCCCGATGGCAAGCTTTCCTACGCCGAACTGGACGAGCAGTCCGGGCGGCTAGCCGCCTTCCTGCAGCAACGCATCAAGGCACCGGGCCAAAACGTCGCCCTCTTCCTGCCCCGTTCCGCCGATTTACTGGTAACGATGCTGGGATGTTGGAAAGCCGGGCACACCTACCTGCCGCTACCGACCGATCTGCCCAAGGAGCGGCTGGCACACATCCTACAAGAGACGGACTGCGCGCTCATCCTCACCGACCAGACCCGCTTCCCGCGGGTGGAGGCTTACCGACTACCTACGGTGCTGCTCGACGCCGACCGCACGGCCATAGCCCGCCACGAGCCGCTGACCGACCGGCCGGAGGAAAGCAGCGACCTGGCCTACATCATGTACACTTCCGGCAGTACCGGCACCCCGAAGGGGGTTGAGGTGGGTCACGCTTCCCTGGCCAACTACATCGCCTACGCCCGCCGGCGCTACGTAAAGACCGCGCAACCGGTCTTCCCGCTCTTTACCACCATCGGTTTCGACCTGACGGTGACCTCGCTCTTTACGCCCCTGACCTGCGGGGGGCGCGTCGTGGTCTACCCCGAGCCCGCCCCCGGCACGCCGGACCTGGCCGTCGTGCGGGTCATGGACGAGGATCGCTGCGACGTGGTGAAGCTCACCCCCTCCCACCTGGCACTGCTACGGGGCCGTGATTACCGCACCGCCCGTTTGCGTACGCTGATCGTGGGCGGCGAGCAGTTTCCGGCCGACCTGGCGCGGGAAGTGAGCCAGCATTTTCCGGCGGAGATGGCGATCGTGAACGAATACGGCCCCACCGAAGCCACCGTCGGGTGCATTGAAACGACCTACGACCCCGCACGTACCGAGCTGGAGGCCGTCCCCATCGGTTTCCCCATCGATAATACCGAAGCGATCATCCTGGACAACCGGCGACAACTCGTCCCCAACGGCGTAAGCGGTGAACTCTACCTCGGCGGCGACTGCCTCGCCCGCGGCTACCACGGTCGCCCGGACCTCACCGCGGAACGCTTCGTGGATCACCCCTACCGCCCCGGGGAACGACTGTACAAAACCGGCGACCGTGCCCGCCGCAACACGCGGGGGGAGATCGAATTCCTCGGCCGCAACGACCGGCAAACGAAGTGGCGGGGCTACCGCATTGAACTTGAAGAGGTAGAACAGGCGCTGACCGCCCACCCCGGCATCTCGGCCGCCGCCGTCGAGCTGGTGGACCCGACCGCCTGGTCGCAGGCGCCCGTCGACCATTACTGCACCAACTGCGGGCTGCCGGCCAACTACCCGAGCGCCTCCTTCGACAACGAGGGGGTCTGCCAACTCTGCCGGGGCTTCGAAGCCTACGAGGCGAAGGCGAAGGCCTACTTCCGCACCCTGGATGATTTTCGGGCCATCTTCGCCGACCGGCCCAGCCAAAACAGGGCGGCGTACGACTGTATCATGCTCCTCAGTGGCGGTAAGGACAGCACCTACGCCCTCGGCCAGCTGGTCGAACTCGGGCTGAAGCCGCTGGCCTTCACCCTCGACAACGGCTACATCTCGGAGCAGGCGTTGGACAACGTGCGGCGAGTAGCCTCCGACCTGGGTGTCGACGTTCACTTCGGCAGCACGCCGGCAATGAACGAGATCTTCGTCGATAGCCTGCACCGCCACTGCAACGTCTGCAACGGCTGTTTTAAGACTATTTATACGCTGGCCACCCACTTGGCGCTGGAGAAAAATATTCCCTATATCGTCACCGGCCTGAGCCGCGGGCAATTCTTCGAGACCCGCCTGACGGAAGAATTATTCTGGGAAGACCGCCACGCCGAGGGCAGCATCGACGCCGCCATCCTGGAGGCCCGTAAGGTCTACCACCGGGCCGACGACGCGGTACGCGACCTGCTGGACACCTCCGCCTTCGACACCGACGAGGTCTTCGAGCGGGTCCGCTTCCTGGACTTCTACCGCTACACCGACGCGACGCTCGATGAGATGTACGCCTATCTCGACCGGCGCCTGCCCTGGGTACGTCCCACCGATACCGGCCGCTCGACCAACTGCCTGATCAATCAGGTCGGCATCTACGTGCACAAGAAGGAAAAGGGCTACAACAATTACGCCTTCCCCTACAGCTGGGACGTCCGCATCGGCCACAAGGAGCGGGATGCCGCCCTGGAGGAGATCAACGAGGAAGTAGACACGGATGCGGTAGAGCGCATCATGGGCGAGATCGGCTACCGGACGCCCGGTGAAAACTACGACCGGCGCCAGCTGGTGGCCTACTACTCCGGAGGAGACGGTCTGACCCCGGCCGAGATCCGGGAGCAACTCGGGCGGCAACTGCCGGACTACAGCATTCCCCAGCTGTTCATCCCCCTGGCGGAAATGCCGCTCACCGCCTCCGGAAAGATCGACCGCCGCGCCCTGGCGGAACTGGGGGCCCGCCCACCCACCGAGGCCGTAGCCTTCCTGGCCCCGGAGGGGGAGATCGAAGAACTACTGGCCGACATCTGGCAGCGGGTACTGAACCTGGACCGCGTCGGCCGCCACGACCGCTTTATCGACCTGGGGGGGCACAGCCTGACGGCGATCCGGCTCTCGGCCCGCATCAGCGAAGCCTTCGAACTGGAGGTACCCCTGCACCGGGTCTTCGAATTACCGACCATCGCCCTTCAGGGGGCATACCTGGAAGAAACCCTTACCCGCTTATTAGCCGGGGCCGAAGGGGACCAATTTGAATAAGCATTTGACCAACCAGCACTATGACCATGCGCACACTCTTTACCATTATGCTTGCCTGCCTCGCCGTCGGCCTCACCGCCCAGACGGTAGAGGGACGGGTGCTGAGCGCCGACCGTAGCCCGATCATCGGGGCCTACATCATCCACCTCAATTCCGAACACCATACCCACACCAACGAGCTCGGCAACTTCATGCTGGACGGCGTGAGCCCCGGCGACAGTCTGCAGGTGACCTACCTGGGCTACCGGGCGCAAATGATCGAGGTGTCCACCACCGATGAACCGCTGGAGGTGGAAATGGAAGAATCCTTCTTCGACCTGGACGCCATCACGGTCCGCCCCGATCTGCGGTCGCTGAACGTGGCCACCGACATCGACTCCCGGCTGCGGCCGGTGAATTCCGCCCAGGACATCCTCCGCCGCGTGCCCGGCATGATCATCGGCCAGCATGCGGGAGGCGGCAAGGCGGAGCAGATCTTCCTGCGCGGTTTCGACATCGACCACGGTACGGACGTCGCCATCTCCGTGGAGGGGATGCCGGTGAATATGGTGAGCCACGCCCACGGGCAGGGTTACGCCGACCTGCACTTCCTCATCCCGGAGACCATCGAAAAGATCGACTACGGCAAGGGACCCTACTACGCCGACCAGGGCAACTTCGCCACCGCCGGCTACGTCGATTTTTCCCTCAAGGACAAGCTCGACCGCTCGTTGCTCACCGCCGAGTTCGGTTCCTTCAATACCCTGCGCGCCGTCGGCCTGTTTGATCTCCTGAACGGGGAACGCAGCAGTGCCTACCTGGCCACCGAATACATCCTCACCGACGGCCCCTTCGAGTCCAGTCAGCACTTTAACCGGCTCAACCTAATGGGACGCTACACCACCGAACTCCCGGGGGGGAGCCGCCTGTCCTTCCTGGCCAGCCACTTCGAAAGCAAGTGGGACGCCTCCGGGCAGATCCCGGTACGGGCCGTCGAAAGCGGGCTTATCGGCCGCTTCGGCGCCATCGACGATACGGAAGGCGGCTTTACCGGCCGCACCAACCTGGCCGGCGAGTTCCTGCGGGTCGTGAACCGCAACACCTTCGTTAAGACCAACGCCTTCTATTCCCGCTACGACTTCGAGCTGTTTTCCAACTTCACCTTCTTCCTGGAGGATCCGGAGAACGGCGACCAGATCCGCCAGCACGAAGACCGCGAACTCTTCGGTTTCAAATCCGAGGTCAACCACAGCTTCAACACCGCCGGCGGCGAGGCGACCCTGAAGGGCGGCATCGGCCTGCGCTACGACAACAACGACGACGTAGAGCTCAGCCGCACCAAGAATCGCAACGAACTGATCGAGCGCCTGCAGTTCGGCGACATCGACGAAAGCAATCTCTACGCCTACGCCAGGGCCGACTTCGAGTTCGGTGACCTGCTCATCAACCCCGCCGTACGCCTGGATCACTTCGTCTTCAATTACGTCGACAAGCTCCAGACCAACTATGACCGGCAGGAGCAGCGTAAAACCGCGGTCAGTCCCAAGCTGAACTTTCTCTACACCCTCAACAACCGGACCCAGCTCTTCCTGAAAACCGGCGTCGGCTTCCACGCCAACGATACCCGGGTGGTGCTGGACCAGTCGGCCGCCGAGATCCTCCCCGCAGCCTACGGCGCCGACCTGGGCGGCATCTTTCGCCCCACCGGTCGGCTCTTTCTGAACGCCGCCCTGTGGTATCTCTACCTTGAGCAGGAATTCGTGTACGTAGGAGATGCCGGCATCGTGGAACCAAGCGGTGAAACCCGCCGCCTGGGTATAGACCTGAGCGCCCGCTACCAGCTGACGGACTGGCTCTTCGCTGACGCCGACGTCAACTACGCCTTGGCCCGCAGCATCGCCGAGCCGGAGGGGGCCGACTACATTCCGCTGGCGCCTGACCTCACCAGTTCCGGCGGCCTGAACGTGCTGAACGACCGTTGGACCGGCGGTATCCGTTACCGCTACGTCGGCGATCGTCCGGCCAACGAAGACAACTCCATCATCGCCGACGGCTACTTCATCGTGGACGCCAACGTGAATTACAACATAGGTCCCGTTTCCCTGGGGCTGGTCGTAGAAAACGTACTGGACGAGGAATGGAACGAAACCCAGTTCGCAACGGAGTCCCGGCTTATTTCGGAAACCGAGCCCGTGGAAGAGATACATTTCACCCCGGGTACGCCCTTCTTCCTGCGGGGGGTGGTGCGCTATAAGTTTTAGGGCGACGCAGGTATTTAGGAGAACTTTAAGGAACGTAAGCTAACGGCAGCCGGCGCCATGCCGTCTTACCCCGCTGAACCTACTTAATACATCATGCGGTATTCCCTGTTCTTTGCGCTGCTCCTGTTTTTCGCCTGTGACAAAGAGGACTGCACCCCCCAAATTCCGTCCTGCGTTCTCGACCGCCTGCTGGACGAAAACCAACTGCCCGTTATTCAGGTAGAACGGTGGGATTTTGATGGGCGGGCGCACTACTATTTCGTGTCCGATTGCTGCGACATTCCTAACGTTTTATACGACGACGACTGTGAAGTGGTCTGTTCTCCCGACGGTGGGATAACCGGCCGGGGCGACGGAAACTGCCCCGACTTCCCCGACGATTTCGAGCGCACCGTGATCTGGAGTAAGTCCGAATAATTGTGTTAGCGTGCATGGTGGCGGGGTCGAAAGAAGTTTAAGCAATATGAGCGGCCCCGCCGACCACCCTGACACCCTGACCCTCGACCAGCTGATCGACCTCCTGGAGGATGCGCACCTGCACCCTCCCGAAACCGTGGTCGCTGCGTGGGCGGAGCTGGACCGGCGCGGCGTCCCCCGCCGGGAGATCCTGCAACATCGCCGCGATCGGGCTTCCACGATGGAATTGCACAAGCGAACGCCCCGCGTCTGGATGACGGAAGCCGCTCCCCTAACCGCCCTTCCACGTCCCCGGACCAATGACTACCCGGGCCGCAGCGATATCTACATCAGTACGGAGTCCATCCTGACCGGACTCACGATCCTGATGGGGCTGCTGGCCTGCCTGCAGATCTACGGGCTGTTCTTTAGCGGACTCATCCTGCTGCGCCCCGCGGAATCGGTGGACCCCATTACCCTCTACATCACCCTCGTCGGTTGCGGAGCGACCGTTTTCTGCCTCCTGGCGGCCCTGCGCTTGTGGCAGCGACGCCGTATCGGATGGGTCCTGACCTTTGCCTACCTTCTCTTTCAGTGGTTGACGCCGGTCTGGGAGGTCATCCGCTACACCCTACTCGGCACGACCGACGTGCAGGCGGCCCGTACCGGCCAGCCCTCCTGGTATCATTCCGTCGAATTGTTCCTGGTGGGTAGCCTGCTTTACGGTCCGGCCCTTTACTTTCTGGTCCGTCCCGGCGTGCGAAAACTGTTCAATGTCCGGGAGGGGGCGGCAGTGCGCACGTTATTGGTCACCTGCGCGGTGTTGGTCGCCTTCAAACTGCTCTTATTCGGCGGCTAAAGGCATAGGGCGGCGGAGCGCAGGTAAAAAGCGGTTGCGGAAACCGATTTCCTTCCAAAGAGCTCCTATCTTGTCACCTATGCGGTATTTCCTGATGGCTATATGCTTTCCCCTGTGGTTGTCGGCTCAATCCACCGATGATCCCATTGAGGTCATTTTGCTGGGTAGCTTTCACTTCGGTGCCACATCGGATGCCAACAGCACGCCCTTTCCGGATCTTTTTTCCGCGCGGAGGCAGGCGGAACTGGACACCCTGGCCGCGCGCATCGCCCAGGCATCACCCGACCGGATATTCATCGAGCGTATCGCGGAACGGCAGGCTGAATTCGATAGCCTGTTCCATCTTTTCCGGGTGGGCCAGTTGGTAGACACCACCGTCATTCGGGGGGAAGAAATTCAAATTGGTTTTCGCATCGCACGGGAGGCCGACCTTCCCGGAGTGGTTTGCGCCGATGTCAAACAGGAACTGCCCTACGACCGCATTCAGGCCTTCGAGACGGAACATGCGGATGCGGAGGCCCCGCCCTTTTTCTCAGGGCCTTACCCCTTCACCGATACTTCCCGCACCATTCGTCTGGCGGATATGGCGCTGACGGGCTACTACGTGGCGCTGAATGACCCCTACCACCGTAAGCGTATTCTTTACGACTACCTGCACTACGCCATGGCCTATGTAGACGGGGACGACTTTACCGGGCCCCAATTTACCGCAGCCCTCTACGAGCGTAACCTGAAGATATTCGCCCGTATGCTGGCGGCAATCGAACCCGGCGACCGACGGATCGTGGTCCTTTTCGGCAGCTCCCACACCGCTTTTTTGCGTCAGTTCTTTGTAGACCATCCGGCGTTCCGGGTACTCGAGTTGGCTCCTATCCTGAAAGCATCGTAAAATGTCTTAGGCTGGCCGTTCTGATTTATCAGGCTCGTTCGACATAGTGATGTACATGTTAGGCTTTTTAGTTCTTTTTCACTCCACGGGTGGCCCAGCCGAACAGCCCGGCAGGGACAAACTAGCGGCCATGCTCGAAGGGGGGAGAATTGGATGAGGGACATCGCGAAGCGGCGTCATTTCAAATCCAGTGAAGCCCTCGAAGCTGAGGAACGCCTGGTCCTCTCCGACACTATGGCCACCGACTGCCCCTACACGGAGATCAAGAAATAACCAATGGGTTCGCCGTCGTCAGCGCCGCGAACCGCGCAGACGGCGTTTGGCTGACCCGGCAACCCGCGATACGCGGCTTCATGCCGGCTAAACGGAAAAACCTGATATTAAGGCACCATGGCATTCGATGAGCGACAGGCGGATAGGATACGAGAGGCCTTACTACAGGAAGGCACCGTTTTTAAGGAAAAGAAAATGATGGGCGGGCTGATCTTCCTGGTAGATGACAAAATGTGCTGCGGACTCCACACCGATAAGGCTACCGGGGAGGGGCTGTTGATGGTTCGACTGGATCCCGCGGACGTGGCCCGGGAAAGCCGGCGACCCGAATGTTCCGTGGTCGAATTAGGGGGCAGGAGGATGCGTGGTTTCTTGCGGATCCGGGACCTTAATGCCCTTACTCACGATGCCTTGTCCGATTGGATGATCCGGTGTTTGGCCTATAATCCGCTAGCGAAACGAAGCAAAAAATAGCTGCACAACGGACTTCCTTACCCCCTTCGGGTGGCAAACTTGCCGGGCCGGAGCAGGTTTCATAGAAAACGCTACTGCTTGCGCGACCTCGACGCCCGTTCCGAACATACGCTTATCTGCTGCCTCGACTGGGGGCTGGGACACGCCGCCCGTAGCCTGGCGCTGGCCCGGCAACTGCAGCAAGAGGGCTTGCGAATAAGCTGGGCCAGCAGCGGACCCGCCGCCGAAATGCTGCGGCATGAGCTTCCCGGCACGGACATTCACGAACTCCCCCCCTACCGGGTTCGCTACGACACTAAATCCATGGTGTTCAATGTGGCCAAACAGGCCTATTACTGGCGCAAGACCATTCGGGCGGAAAACAAGGCAACCGCCAAACTGGTAGCCGACCTGGGCATCGACCGGATCATCTCGGATAGCCGCTTCGGATGTTACCACCCGGGGGTGCATTCCGTATTTCTGAGCCATCAATTGCACCCGATCACGCACTTCGCGCCCGCCACCCGGGTATACCGCTGGCAGCTTGCCAAATTCGACGAGTTCTGGGTGCCGGACGATCCGGGGCACAACCGCCTGAGCGGCAAGCTTTCCGATCCCGCCGGCTACGAAAATGTACTCTTTATCGGTTCCCTCCCGCACATCATGCCCCGGGAGGGAGTGGACGATTACGACCTCTTGGCTCTGTTATCGGGGCCTGAACCCATGCGGACCCGGCTTGAAGAGATTCTGCTTCCGCAACTGGAGCAGCTCCCGCACGCTTCCCGTATCGTTCGGGGTTTGCCCGCTACCGCTAAACCCCTCGATACTTCCCTGGAGAGCATCAATTTTACCGATACGGATACCCTTTCTCCCCTGCTGACGGCCGCCCGCTACGTCATTGCGCGGCCCGGTTACTCGACGCTGATGGACTTACGGGCGCTGAATAAGAAAGCCATCCTGATCCCCACCCCCGGGCAGACCGAACAGATGTACCTGGCCCAACGTGCGCAATTACAGGGTTGGGCGGTAGCCGTTATGGATCAGGATAAACTGGACGTGAAAAAATCACTGGAACGGCTGATGCAAACGGGCTAGGGTCGGAAAATCGGTTTTTCCGTACTCGAGGCTACTGACCGATGCATGACTACCGCAAGCCCTGCAGGGCCTCTTTCATCGCCAGGTAATGCTCGCGGGCGTTCACCACTTTGGGCGGGGCGGCCCTTACCTGACAATCTTCGATGGGGCACCGCTCACAAGTCGTGTTCACGATCACGCGGGGCAGCGCGGGGTCGTCCAGGAAGGCAATTTCCTCACGCACGGTATCGGTGATCAACAGGCCGAGGGTAACGCTCACGTTCTTACCCGGTCTGGGGTAGTCGGTACGGGCCAGGGTAATGCAGAGGTATTCGTCGTCCGTCCCGAAGTACTTACTCCGCTGGGCTTCGATGCGGAGATCGTTATCCGGTTCGGCGGAGAGACGGTGCAGCAAGTTGATGCTGATCCATCGCCGGCAATAGTGCTCAAGCAGTCCGTTCTCGTGGGGATGGTGGCGGCGGCTGAGGTGCAGTTCCTTGTCGATTACGAAGTCATCGGTACCGCGGTCGTGTACAAAGCGCAGGAAGAACAGATCCCGCATGCCGAAAAATTCCGGGATCACGTTGGTCAGCCGGTGGTAGAACATCTCCGGGGTGGCGTTGAAGCGCAGCATGAGGTCGCGAAACGCCATCATGTCCCAGCTCTTCCGCTGGAAAAATTGCCGCAGTTCCGCAATGAAGGGGTGGAGAGGCAGGTGGAGCGCGACACTGAAGTAAGTGGCCTTACTATGATTAAGCACTTCCTCAAAGACCCGGCCCCGCAGAATACTGCTCGTATTGGCGCGCTCCTTCAGTTTCAGGTAATTGAAGGCGATCTCCTTACCGAACTGGAAGCCACGTTGTACGGGACTGAGTTTAGCATTCAGCAGTAGCCGGCCGGAAGAGGGAACGTACACGGACCGCAAGCCTTCCAGCGCGGGCTGGTCGTCCAGGCCGTCGGGGACGATCTCATAGCCGTAGCGATCCTCCAGCAGTTCGCGGAGAATACGGGGCGGCAGGGGCCGGATAGTGGGTAGGTTGTGCTGCTCGGTGAAATTCTCTACGGCCTGCTCCAGCTGGGGGAAGTAATTGGCGTTGAGCTCCAGGTAAGAGCGCAGGGCAGCGAAATAAAAATTCTCCTCCCGTAGGGCATAGCTGCGACTGATTTCCAGGAGCGTGCTGATGAATGCTCCGACCTGCAACGGCGCCGCGGCGATGATCTCGGCTACCTTGCTGAGTTCGATGCCGAAGAGTTCGAGCGGAAGTTCGTTTAGAAAATTGGACTTGAGCAGTTCGCTTACCGGCGCCAGTTCGCGCCCCAGGTCGTCGTTGGATAGTTCGTCCGCCGTTGTTCCCAGCGCGACGGCTAGCTGATGCACCTTATCGCGTTTGGGAAACTTTTTTCCTTTCTCGATTTCATTCAGGTAGGAAAGGGAAATCCCGGTCTGTTTCGACAACTGATCGAAACTGAAGCCTTGCTGCAGACGCAATTGCTTGACTTTCAGTCCGAAAATGATACGCTCGTTGGCGGTTTTTGCCCTCATTGGGGACAATTTACATTACTCCTTCCACTCCAGGCTCTCTACGATCCGGAAGATGTCCTCCTTTACGTATTCGACTACGGGGGCAAGGGAGTCGGGATCGACGCGCGTATCGAAGTAGAGCGCACCCCGCAGGAAGTGATCGGTCGTATCGGTCAGGAAAAACTGGAAGGGGCTGGCCGCCGGACCGGCGATATCGAAGGCCACGCCGTGGACATCGGCCGCATCGCGGTGAATGACGGATTCCTCTATGTTACTGGCCCGCTGATTATGCACGCCAACCAATTGGAAAGCTTCGTCGCGTAATTCTTCCCACTGATCGTAGGAATCTACCGGATAATAGCTGAAGTGAATGGTACCGTTCAGGGCGGGGGACAGCTTCAGATCGAACCAGCATGGATCGGCCGGTGCCTCATCGAAGAAGTTGGTTTCCTGCACCACTTCGGAAGAGGCAGGACGCTCGAAGGTAAATTCGCAGTAGTCAGCGGCGAGCGGTACGTACGACCGTTCGGGATAAACTACGCGGGGATACGAGCGCGGCTTCGGGACGGGGGGAACGTCCTCCGCACAGGTCAGCACGAAAAAGGGGAGGCAACAGAGCAAAAGCAATCGCATACGATGCTTAACGCCCCGAACCTCCCTTCGGATTGCCACGCGGCCGGATTACTTCCAGTCGCTGCACATGGTGGTACCCGCATCGGTCTTCAGAATTACCTGACGGCGAATCGTGTCTCCCTTTTCTACGGAAAGCATATAGCGGCCGGCGGGGAGCTCGTCGATGGACAGGCAAACCCCATAGCCATTATGGTTCTTGATCCGATCGCTGAAAAACTCGGTTCTGTTGTTCAGATCCGTCAGTCTAACGATCGTACGCTCCTGTTCCAGGTTTGCGAGGGTGATCTCCAGCCGGCCCTCTTCGATGAGCGTACGGGTGATGAGGGGTTCTACCGTGGTAGCCGTTGCGACGGCGGGAGCGGCAGTAGAAAGAGCTAAAGCAAAAAGCAGGGATTTCATGGTCGATGAATTGTGGGTTGATGGATTGTAACTGAGGTAGTTACGTTGAATGACGCTAAGGTGAGGGAAGCGTTGCACCACCCACGAATTTTCACGATATTCCAAGGCGGTTTATCGACGAATCCGGTGTTCTACCCCCGAATTACGGGGTCCTACCCACCCAAATCATCTGAATTTCCCCTTAATCCACGTAGCGGGAATCGTATTCCACCCCGTTTTCCTCCAGCAGATCGACCACTTCCTGTAGGGAGGACTTCCTCCGGTGGTGATTCTCCTGATTCATCACATAGTTGATCAGATTGGGCAACGCTTCCGGTGCATAGGTAAAGGCCGCATACCCCCGCTGCCAGCGATCAAATTTTGGAAACAAACCGGCCTCCTTTATATGCGACGTAGCCCCCAGTTTCACGTCCTTCACCAGGTCCGACACCGCCACCGACGGATGTACGGAACACACGATGTGCAAATGGTCCTCTACCCCACCCACGCGATAGGGAAAGCATTTCTTATTCTTCAGGATCCCACAAATGCATTTAAATAGTTCTTCCCGCCCCGGCTTCGTGAGCGTGGGTTGCCGGTACTTCGTCGCGAAAACGATCTGATAAACGGTTGAAAAGTAGGCGTTCATTTTTTTTTGCGCAAAGGAGGGCTGCGCCACTCTAATAAGATGAGAGTGCGGTTAAATTTTACCCTATCTCCTAAATTCTTCCGCATCCCGGGAACAAGGTTCGACCGCGCTGCGGTCGCGAGGGATGTTTCGCCCACGTGGCGTGGGGTCGCAACCCCACGCCAAACAAGGTTGAACCGCGCTGCGGTTCGTAGTCGCCCCCAAGACGGGAGTGTTTACTGAACTGTGTCTGGGTTAAGAATTTTCTTTTGGCCCTAAGTCTTTTCTTTACCCGCCGGCCCTCAAAAGCGCAGCGGGCCGGTGGGTAAAGAAAAGACGTTTGCGGGCTACAGCA
>NZ_QNQZ01000005.1 GCF_003390935.1 Lewinella sp. IMCC34191
TCACCGTCGATGTCGTCGTCACAAACGTCACCGATCGAGTCACCGTCCAGGTCAGCCTGGTCCGGGTTGGCGGTCGTGGGACAGTTATCGACCTCGTCGGCGATGCCATCATTGTCGCTGTCGACGATCGTGGTACAAGCATCTCCGGTACCGTCGCCATCGCTGTCGGTTTGATCCGGGTTGGCGGTGGCCGGGCAGTTATCGGTATTGTCCGTCACGTAACCCTCCGGCTGCTCACAGGCAACCAGCGAGTCGTTCGGGTCACCGAAGCCGTCACCGTCCGCGTCCGCGTAGTAGGTCGTGCTGGCCGCACCGATCGAAGCGTCCGTAGGATCGCAGTCGTCGGCGTTAGCTACGCCGTCACCGTCGATGTCGTCGTCACAAACGTCACCGATCGAGTCACCGTCCAGGTCAGCCTGGTCCGGGTTGGCGGTCGTGGGACAGTTATCGACCTCGTCGGCGATGCCATCATTGTCGCTGTCGACGACACCGGTACAGGCGTCTCCTTGGCCGTCACCATCGCTGTCAGTCTGGTCCGGGTTAGCCGTGGACGGGCAATTATCGGTATTGTCCGCGACATAATTAGCAGGCGCGACGCAGGCTTCGATAGGTTGGTTGGGATCACCAAAGCCATCACCATCGAAGTCGGCGTAGTAAGTATTGATTTCCTGGTTGGGGTTAGCGAAATCCGGGCAGTTGTCTTCCGTGTCCGGGATACCGTCACCATCGGAATCCACACCCTCTCCCAGTGATCGTATCATGATCGTATCCCGGCCGATAGCACCGCCATCGTCCGTTACGGTGAGGGTTACCGAGTAAGCTCCGGCAGCAAAGTTTTGGGACACAATCCTTCCGGTAGCCGACCCACTTCCCCAGTTCCAGTTATAGGCAACAATGGTTCCATCCGCATCGGAACTATTGCTGGCGTTCAGGTCGACGCGCAGGGGAGCCGGGCCGCTTAAAGGAGTAGCCTGAGCAACCGCGACCGGTGGGATATTCAATGGTGGTTCCACCGTTACCCGCACGATGTCCGTGGCACGGCCACCGTCGTTGTCCGTCACCGTCAGCGTAATGGCATAAGCACCTTCCGCATTCAGTGTAATTTGGGGAGATACACCGCTAAGGTTGCCTCCGCCATAGGACCACTGGTAACTAGTAATCGTACCATCGTTGTCATACGACTCGCTGGCGTCCAGTTGAACGACAAGCGGTGCAGGACCGGAGAGCGGAGTAGCCGCAGCGACCGCAACGGGCCGTAGGTTACCACCTTCGCAAGTAGGATCTTCCTGGCCGAAACCTTCCGGGAAGGTGCCGTCGTAATCCAGGTGGATCTTGTCAAGCTTGGCGCCATTCTCCCGGTAAGCAATGTCCAGGGTATTGAAACCATCCCGGAAAGCAAAGGGACTGTTGGCCACCTCGTTCCAGTTGAACTTGCCGTCCGTGATAATACCGGACTTCCATTCCAACCAGGTTCCATCGTTAATCCGAATCCAGAAAGAATCGTCGCCGGAAGTAGCCGCCAGAACGCGGGCAAACATATGGTACCGTCCCGTCCGCATCTTTTCCATGACGAAGCGAATACGGTTACCGGGTACGTCAGCCGGGGGACCGGAACGGACCTCCTCGTTACTGACCACGTACGATCCACCACTGGCGGACGTGTCCGTTTCTATCATCCAGTTCGTTCCGACCTGGGCACATTCAGCCTCCAGCCAGAATTCGTTCACGCCGATAATCGAAGGATCACAGACATCACCGATACCGTCATTGTCGGTGTCCAACTGATTGGGGTTGGGCGCCTGCGGGCAGTTATCGGTGTTGTTATCAACGTAATTCGGCGGTGGGCTACAGGCCATGATGCTGTCGGCGGGGTCGCCGTATCCGTCACCGTCGAAGTCAGCGTAGTACAGCTGGCCTTCAAACCGGGTCGGATCCAGTGGGTAACAGTCTTCAGTGTCTGGCACGCCGTCGTTGTCGTCATCCAGGTCACAAACATCACCTTCGCCATCGCCATCCGTATCGGTCAGATTGGAGGAGGTCCGGTTCGGGCAGTTATCCAAAGCGTTATCGACATAGCGTGGCGGGGCTACACACGCCAGGATCGTATTATTCGGATCACCGTATCCATCGTTATCGAAGTCAGCATAGAAAGTGGACTGACTCTGATCCGGGTTTGGGAAATTCGGGCAGTTATCTTCTACGTCCCGTATTCCGTCACCATCCGTATCGGCATCATTGTACTGTACAACCACGCGGACCTGGTCCGTATCGGTTGCGCCGTCATCGTCCGTAACGGTAAGGCTGATATCGTAGGTACCCTCATTGAGCACGGTCATGGGATTAACACCCACTGCTGATCCACCATTCTTCCACTTCCATTCGTAACTGATGATAACACCATCGTTATCCTGGGAGAGACTTCCATCGAGGGTAACCGTAAGTGGATCAAGCCCAACCAGGGGACTTGCACTGGCTTCAGCGATAGGCGCATCGTTGGGCAGTGCTCCACAGTTAACAGCGGTCTCGCCAATTCCTTCCGGGGCTCCGGGCGTGGTGCTGAAGTAGAGCTTATCAAGCTGTGTACCGTTTTCGCGGTAAGCGATATCGATCGTATTCTCTCCGTCCAGGAGTTCGTACTGGCTATTGGTTTCCTGCTCGAGGAGGAATTCGTACCAGTTCCAGAAACCGTCAGGAGAGATGCCGCTATTCCAGCGGACCCATGATCCTCCATTTACACGGGTATAGAAAGAGTCATCGCTGGCGCTAGGAGCCAGGATCCGGGCGTAGATGTAGTAGGTTCCGGGTTGAACACCGTTCACCGTGAACCGGACGCGGTTTGCGGGAAGGTCTTCGGGTGGCGCGTTGGTGGAGTTTCCGTTTTCGAATACCACGTATTCGCCATTCGAAGCTTCCGGATCCGAAAGTGTAGTCCATCCACTGCCAACCGCGGCACATTCGGCTTCCAGCCAGAAGTTGGTTCGACCGACAACCGAAGGATCGCAGGTGTTACCCACGCCGTCACCGTCGCTATCCATTTGGTCCGGATTATAAGTGTCGGGGCAATTGTCCGACCCGTCAATGACGTAACCCTCCGGAGCCGTACAAGCAGTCATGCTGTTGTTGGGGTCACCAAAGCCGTCACCATCGAAATCAGCGTAGTAGACCGTCAGTCGGCCTTCACTGCTGTTGTATGGGTTACAATCTTCATCGTTGGGTACGCCATCGTCATCGATGTCGTCGTCACAAATGTCGCCGATACCGTCACCATCCGAATCCGTAATGTCGGTGGACGTAGTATTCGGACAATTGTCAAGGCGGTTGGCTACATAACCGGGAGGTGCGGTACAGTTTTCAACGAACACGTTCGGATCTCCCAGTCCGTCGTTATCCGCGTCGGCGTAGAAAGTAGGCAATAGCTGGGACGGATTCGGGATCAAAGGACAAACATCCTCTTCATTGACTACCCCGTCACCATCGTCATCGCCTCCAACGGCGAGAACACTCAAATGCGTGGTCGTGCTTCCGGTCTCCCCGCGATCATCGGTAACGGTCAGGGTGATGTCGTACTCACCCATGCCGAAGGTTTCGCGTGCTACGGCTCCCGTCGCAGATCCAGCGCTCCAGTTCCAAGCGTAATCGGTAATAAATCCATCCAGGTCAATCGACTCAGAAGCATCCATGCGGACGTTCAGCGGCGCTACGCCGACATCAGGGCGGAGGCTCGCAACGGCGATTGGAGCTTGGTTGGCCGGTGGCTTACAGTTAATCGATTCCCCACCTAAACCATTCGGCTTGACACCGTCAAGGGCCAGGTACAGCTTATCCAGTCGGGCATTCGTTTCCCGGAACAGGATATCGATTGTTGTCTTTCCGTCGGGAAGTTCCATCGGACTACCGACAGCCTCGATCCAGTCGAAGTAACCGTAGGGGAAGCCTTGATACCAACGCTTCCATTCACCACCGTTGATACGAATCCAGAACGAGTCATCGCCTGAATTTTCGGCAAAAACCCTTCCGTACAGACGGTAGTTACCTGCCTGGACGTTATCGATGACATAGCGGAGACGGTTGTTCTCGGTATCCTCCGGCGGGCCGTTGAGGGAAGGGCTTCCCTGGTAAACGACGATCACACCATTAGATGCAGAATCCACCTGCATGGTAGACCAGTTGAATCCGACTTCACCACATTCTGCCTCAAGCCAGAAGATACTGGTGCCCGCGGCCGAACCGTCACACACATCGCCGGCTCCGTCGCCGTCACTATCTATCTGGCTGGGGTTAGCTGTGTAAGGGCAGTTATCGGTATTGTCGGCAACGTAGTTTGCGGGTGCCAACGCACAGGTGACAAGCGAGTCCATGGGATCACCAAACCCGTCGCCGTCAAAGTCAGCGTAGTAAACCTTGGCTCCTCCGACCAACGGGTTAAGCGGTTCGCAGTCGTCGAAGTCGAGGACGCCATCGTTATCGTCATCCTGGTCACAGCTGTTACCAATACCGTCGTTGTCCGTATCCGTAAGGTTACTGCTGCTAACGGTTGGACAGTTGTCGCGATTATTTGTTACGAAACCGGGCGGTGGAACGCAGGATCGAAGCGTCTCATTGGGGTCACCGTAACCATCACGGTCCCGGTCAGCGTAAAACATCGTACCGGCCTGTACATCAACCGTAAGTTCCGAATCGTCGAAGGCACAGCCGTTCTTTCCACCTACCGTGTACTGGTAGGTTCTGGTGCCGGTGGTGATCCGTGGGTTGAACATGTCTGGAATGGCCATTCCATTCATGGTCCAGCTACCTCCAGCCTGTGGATTTCCACCCAGGCTCTTCAGCCTTTCGTAGAGACTGAAGGGGGCATCGGCTCCACAGACGGAGATCGTGCCCCCGGTACCTGCGCTTGCCTGACTATTGTCTTCGTCGATGACGACGGATTCAATGCTCTTACAATTGCCCGAACCGGTAGCTTCAATACGATACGTTCCCGGCCGGGTGACTTCGATGGATGCAGTCGTTCCAACAAGTTGATTAGATCCGTCGTACCAGGCGTACGTTACCTCACTGCTGCTGCTAGCGGTAAGGGTTAGGGAGCTGACCGTACAGTTTAGCGTCGTCAAAGGTGCCTCGATAACGAGCTCCGCGGGTTGTCTCCCGGCTGAGACTTCGACGGTTTTCTGGATGGGGCAGTTGGCTCCGGAGGAGCTTAGCGTATACGTTCCGGCCAGAGTAACTACCGGGTTTTGTGCGGTCGAACGGAACCCTTCAGGTCCGGTCCACACGTATCCTCCGCCGCCCGTGATCGAACCACTGAGCTGCACAGATTGCGTGGTGCAGTCCAACACTTTGGGCTGGCCATCGGCGTTGGCATCCACTATGCATTCGATATCCGTGTCGTTGACGCGGATCGTGAAGGGGTCGGAAGCTGTCAGTCCATTATGGTCGGTACCGGTGACGGTCACCGCTACGTTGCTATTCGCCTGAGGCACCTCGGCGCTAATCGTAAAGATACCGGTCAGCGAATCCAGAACGATCCATTCGGGCAGCGCAGCACCGCCGGCGAGGGTCGCTGAATAGGTCAGTTGGTTACCCGCAAAACCACGATCGAAGTAGCCGGATGCATCGTAGAGACGAGGCTCCAGTACGTTGACGGTCACATCCGGTACATTGGAAACCGTAGGTACGGCCTGTGGGCGGACGTTGGTCAGGTAAATCACGTTGTCCTGCCAGTCGCAGTTACCGTTTCCGGGCACATCACAACCCTGACCGATGTTGTCCTGCACAACGATGTACTCATTGGGAATGACGTTTCCATCCCGGTTCACAGCCTTGTAGACGCGAACCGCGAGTTCTTCATTTTCGTCGTTCCCGTAGAGGTCACCGCCCCGCGAGCTATACCGGTTCATCTGGATCCAGAACGGCACGTCGATCGTGGAAGAAGTTCCGCCGGCAACGTACTCGGTGTTCGAGAAGGTCTGGGGAAGCACACTCTGGAACCAGTAAGGACCGTGCCCCACGCTGGGACCAACGGTGTTCTCACCCGAAGCATCCAATATTCTGGTTTGGTTCGATCCACGAGAGTGGAAGGCGCCAAAGTTGATCAGCATGACTTCTTCCGAAGGGTCGGCCTGGACGAAGTATTTGCTATAAATCATATCGCCGTAGACCCCGGCATTGATATCAGCGTCGGTCGGGAAGGTGGACGGGGGATGGAGTACATAGTCTCCACGGCTGTCCTTGCCCATTTCCGTTTCAAAACCGAGTATTTCAAATAGTTGCTGTAGGGTCGGTTCGTTACTACCCTCCGGCGCACTCATGTACGATCCGCTTAGGTGGACAAGCTGGTCGACGGCGTTATCCGCGTTGGACCGGATAACCAACTCTTCGGTCACGACCCGCCGGAACGGTCCTTCGTCCGTTACGAAGTTGAGGGTCACGTCGACGTAGTCACCCGGTTGGATAGCCAGACCTTCTACCGGCACATCCACACCGGTCACGGTATAGTTGTCAGTATCCGTGGTGGTGATTTCGCGGATGATCAAAACCGATGAGCCGTCGTTGTGGATTCGGGCCACGTTTTGGGTCCGCGAACTCGTGGAGTCTCCGCGGAAGTTGTACGCCCGATCTATTTTGGTGAAACTGAACCAATCCTCAAACGGCCATCCGCGGTCTTCGCCCCGAATATTGGTCATGTTCTCCACGCGCAGCTGGGCTCCCGTGAAGGGTACCAGATCGAAAGAACGCGATTTGGAGGCCGTGTTATCTAATAGATCAGTTGCCGTTACCTCCAGAATATTGGTTGTCAGGGGTTGACCTGCCGGAATCGATACGGTAAACGATCCGGTGTAATCGACGGGAGCTTCCCCGTTCAGTGTATAATAGAAGTCATCGATTCCACCGCTTCCGGATTTATCAGTAGCGGTTAGGGTCACCAGCACTTCACCGTAGTATGCCCCCTGAGCGTTTTGGTTACCCCGAAGATTGATGGCAATCGCTGGATCAAAGGCGCTACTGTCTACGGGAACGATATCGACGTATACAATCTTGGTGTTACCTAGAGAAGACGCTCCCACGTCATCCAGGGTGAGCCGGCCGTCACGCACCCGGACGGTGTCCACGCCTATGGCAAAGGTGGCATCCGCGGCGGGGGCGAAATTGTTGATAAGCACCGAATCCTCGGCACGCACGGTATGCAGGCTATTGAAGGCGATCGGGTCGCCTGCCGCAAGCTCTACCCGGTAGAGTCCGTTCTGAAGCTTGATCTCCCAGTCATGGGGGTTATTCTGCCCCAGCATGTCAAAGTGGTTGAAAGACCGAAGCAGTTTATCGGAGTCGGAACTGAGGTTCGACAAGCCTCGCTCGTCACCCCGCGCTCCACTCACGTTGCTGGATGGCTTTCCGGTAGCAGGATCTATCCAGCCGTAAGTTTGCCCATTATCCCTGGGTCCGTAGGCTTCACCAACATCGGCCAGGTAGCCACCCGGGGGGGTAAAGGAATCATCCTGGAAGTTGATTTTAATCGTTCCATCGGCATCGGGTTGATTGACCGTAACGGTAACCGATAGCACGGCTGACTCAAAGCCCGCGGCGATGGCGGTAACCTCGGCTTCATAAACGCCGAAGGTGAGTAAGGAAGCGTCTACGCGAACGTCGATCAATTCCCCGTACGTGTAGCTACCTGGTAGCACCAGCCAGGTTTCGCTGCTCGATAGCTGGACGGCATCTTCGTCGATGTCACGGTTCGCAACCAGGTCCACGGTATAGGGACTGGACAGGCGACCTTCATTAGCTACCATATCCAGGGAGCTTGGCTCGAAGGTCAGCGCGGGTTCCGGCGCTACGTACGGTTTTGCATTCGTCAAGACGATTACATAGTCCTGGTAGTCACCGTTAGTGGCTTCTTCAAAGCCGATGACATAGCTGTTCGGGACGAGGCGACCATTCCGATCGCGGGCCGGGTAGACACGCGTACGGTGCGCTACTCCTCCGGAGTTCAGCTCATCTTCCGTGTGGATCACACCCGTTGAGCCACCTACATTCACGTAAACACCGAAGCCGTTCTTGGTGGATACGGTAAATTGATCGCTACCGTTTGCCAGCGGCGGGAACAGCGTTTGCGCGGCAGTTAGGCCATTAGCCAACGTGCCAACCTGATTCAGGGTTACTTCACCATTGCGCTTCGTGTAGTAGCCGAAAGGCACGGAACCGGCAGGAGAGTAGCGTGCTACAACTTCCATTCCCATGGGTCCGGCACCCGCAGGTTCGAAGACTGCCTCATCAATTTCCTGACCACGCTGGAGGATGGTAACATCGTCACTAAGCGATTCCCACCCAACATCGATTCCGATGCCCAGGGTATTGACGACATCCTGGAAAGGCGGCTCGTAGCCTCCTTCCAGACCCCATTTCTTGAGGCCATGAAGTCCGAGACTAAAGGAACCGCCTTCGGTATTCGTCGTAAAGGTCAGGCTCGCTTCCTGGTATCCTTGGTCGTTGTCGTTGTTATCATTCGGGGGATCAAACGTGACGGCGTAATCCTGACTGGCATCGGGTGCCAGGGTAAGGCTAGTCGGTCCCGTAAAGGAGTAGTTTTTACCGTATGGGCCCTGAATGCGAACAGCGCTGATATCCAGGGTGGCATTACCCGTATTGGTGATTGTCACCTGTTTGGTTTCGGACTGCGGGCCGTCGGGCCGCTGGTTCACCTCGAAGATCATTTCTTCGGGAGTCGCGGTGATCTCGGGTGCCAGGACGAGGTTAGCAGGATCGACGTTGCGTATCACGACAACGATGTCCTGGTAATCGAAGCCACTGGTATGTTCCTCGAAGGCCAGAATGAAGGTGTTGTCCACACCGGGAATTTCGTACACCCGAACGTGGTGGGGTGTGGCGGCATCGAAATCATTCAACGCATCTTCCAGGAAAACTTCGCGATCGTTGAACGATGGCCACCGGCTATAAAAGCCGAATACTTCCGAAGTAGGACTGAATTCGGTACGACCCGAGATGGTAGGGGTAAGCGTCTGTCCGTTGCTCGCCGGAACATTGGTTACGGTAAACAGCTCTTGCGTCGACGTATTGATCCCGCTCTCATACCAGCCAAATGCGGTTACCGGATTTTTGTCGACCGGTCCGTATACACCTAATATTTCAACGGTGACCGGACCGTCGGTTGCACGCTTGAAATACTGAATGCCGGATTCATCCCCGAGTAGATCGTTGTAATCCTTGCCCGCCGGCAGGTTGATTTGGTTACTGTTGGGGTTTTCATCGGCTACATCCACTTCGTAACCGTAGGTATCGAGGATTTGCTGTAGGGAGGGTTCGTTGGAACCTCCGGTACCTTTCTTACCCAGACCGCGGATTTCAATCTGCGCCGAGACGGGAGAGTTCGAGCCGCTTACCGTCAGTGTAGCCACCTTCGGGCCCTCGGTGGTGGGGTTGAAGGTCACGAAAATCGACGCCGACTGGTTGGGGTCCAGCGAAGAACGTACGGAGGAAGTATTGACCTGGAAAGATGCGGCATCCTGGCCCGAAAGAACGGCTGTCGGATTGATGAGTGCAGCATTGCCAGCATTCACCAAGAAGACCGTTTGCGGATCTTCCGGCACGCCGTCCGATGTTCCTTCCGTTATGAGTGTAGGGGAGGGAATGAGCTTTACGACAGGTTCCGGGGAACTCTGGTCGCTGGGCTTCAGCAGTACGATGGATTGATTGGCAAAGTCTGATACGTAGAGGTTACCGGTGATAATATCTTCGGTGATATCGAGGGGATCAGCGAATTCCTTGAAGCCTGGGATACCGATCTTGGTAGTCAGAATATCGCCGTTCGGGCCGTTGGGAATCAGCGCCATAATATCGCTACCGTTAGAGTAACGGCAGACCAGGATCGCTCCCTTCAGCTTTCCTCCCTCCGCATCGCTCTGGTAAACGATGGTTCCGTTGGGCGATTTGCTGTAACCGAAGTCAAAAGCGATACCGCGGTAATTCGGGTCGGGGGAAACGGTA
The DNA here is from genome assembly GCF_003390935.1 of Lewinella sp. IMCC34191. Classification (GTDB taxonomy): domain Bacteria; phylum Bacteroidota; class Bacteroidia; order Chitinophagales; family Saprospiraceae; genus Neolewinella. Next base: position 9,997 of record NZ_QNQZ01000005.1, read on the forward strand.
TTATCATATCCTGCAACATCTACCGGACCCCGGTTTAGCACGAACTCGCCCCGCCGCGGATTGGGGTGTCCATAGTATCCTATGGGTTTGGTGGGATCGACGCGGAATAGGAAATCGCGTTGGGTGTTATTGCTGAAAGTAGCGGGGACGGGGGGAAACTTACCGCTTGGATCGTCGTAGTTGTAGAATGTACCGTTGACGCGGCGGGTGCCGTTTTCCGAAGCGGGTGTATTACTGCCGCCCGCCGTACCGTTGGTGGGAATGTACAGCTGCCCGTTGGGGTGCCAAACCAGGTCGTAGGCGTTGCGGATACCCGTAGCAAAAATGGTCAGCGGAGCATCGCGGTAGTAAGGGTTATACGTACCGTTATCGGGAAACTGCTGATCGGACTCAAAGTAAAATCCGTTACCCGTGCCCAGGGTGGGAGAATCAACGCTGGCGTTGTTGATGGCTTCCTGGTCCATCGTGGTTTTGGCATTCAGCGGCCAAGAGGATTCCGGAAGCTTATCCAGGTCCATCCGCAGGGTGGCTGCCGACATCAGGCGTTCCTTGCGGAAACCCCAGGAACCGTCGGGAGCTCCACCCGCCGTGTTACTGCCTACGTTGAAATAAAAAGTCCGCGGGTTGCTAGGATCAAAAACGATTCCGTTGATGAGGTGGTCGCGGCGGGAGCGGGGCAGGTTGGTAATCACCAACTTTTCCGTACCCAGATTTGGGCCGGATAGCTGACTGATTTTACCGTCCCAGGGTGGACCGTTGGTTAGTCCGCCCGTAGCATGACTGATGTAGACGAGGAGGTTCGTGGCGGTAGCATTAGGTTCAAAAACCAGCCCGATGGCCGACCGGGTACCATATTTGTCCTCCAGCGTGGTGATGGTCTGCTTGTTGAGCAGGGTTCCGGTTTGCTCTTCGATGTCCCACCGGTCGATGGTACCGGTAATGCGGAGGCCGTACAGCTTTCTATCCGGTCCAATCGTAAGGGAGGAGTAGTATTCGCCGGTGGCGACGTCTCCCACGCGGGTGAAGGATACGTCGTCAAGTGCACCACCAGCATTGCCGTTATCCGCCGCGGTGGTGAAGACAGCCTCGTAGCGTTCGAAAGCCACGCCGGTTAGGTCGGTGACACCGTCGACAACAAAGCGGTAGGTCGTATTGGCTTCCAGCGGAATTTCGGGGGTCAGGTTGATGGCGTCACCACCACCGCTTCCGTTCACGCTAGCGGGGATCTGTGTTCCATCGGAAAAGCGGAAAAGCTTAACCGTCGACCTGGTGATGGTACCGTTCTCAATACCAAAAATGCCATCCAGCCCATTAGGGAGGTATAGTTCGTTAGCGGAAATCGACGTGGTCAGGGACACATTGTCCTCACCGTTCGCGGGAATGCTACCCGTAATGCGCGGAATACCGCTTTTGTCGGTCACGTTTGCGGTGATGACAAGTTGATCGGTGACGAAGCCATCAGCCGAAGCCGTCACGGTGGTGGAGTAGCGCCCTACGGATAGCCCTGACTTGATCCCGAACTGAAGTTTTCCCGGCGTCAAGTTGGCTGGGATATTGAGCCAGGCGGAACTAGAGGGGCTATCCGACAAAGTGATTGCCGGAGTCGAGCCGTCATTAGTGCGTAGATCGACGGTGAAAGACTGGCCGGTTTGAGACTTAGCCAGATCGAAACTGAGTTGATCGGGAGAGAAGATAAGCCCGGGTGTGTAGTCTTCAACTTCTACAGCAAAGTTGTCGAAGGAGAAACTGATCGCTTCATTAATAGCGGCCCGGCGGTGCGTGGTGTAGATTCCAGCAAAAGTGAGAGCGGCAGTGTTCGTGTTGAAATCGTGATCTGACCCCTCCTGCAGGGCAGCCGGTAAATCGAGGAAATTGCCGCGGCTGTTTACGACCTGCAATTCGTTGCCCCCGTCCGTGGTGTAGTAAGCAGACACACGGTCGAAAACGGGATCAATCTCCAGTCGAAGGCGAATGGTGGACTTGTTCGACTGAAAACTGTTGGAGAAGATTTCGGAAGTGATCAGGGTAGCAGGATCCGCCGGATCCTGGGACTCCACATAAAGTTGGACCCGCTGGGAATTATCCGTAACCTTAACTAAGGCTACCTGTACGAAATTATCCTCGTCGAGGCCGTACCATATACCTGCTTGTTGATCGGCTGAAATAGCACTGCCCGCGAAGTCGGGCTGGGCCAGGTCTACACTCACATTGAACACACTGCCGGGCGCTACGAATCCCACACCCAGGCCGTTCACCTGGTTGTTACTGGTGGCGGCACCGACGGGCCGCTGAAACCGGGTTCCCTTGGTACTGGTCACGATCAGGCGACCGTCGACTACCTGCAGGCGTTCCGCTTCCAGGCCGGGGACAGTAGGGTCCGAGGGCTCGGAAGGAAACTCGTTAAATGAAGGAGCTTCGACCATCGTGAAACCCGTAGATACACCGTTTCGATCCTGTAGTCCTCCGTCGTTACCGTTGAAGGTCAGGTTGATTGGTAAGGGTTGGCCTATTTCGCTACAATCCAGAGAACTGATTGGGGTACAGGTTACTACCGGGGTCAAAGATGAATCGGAAGAACCGCCAGCTGAAATACCGCCATAAAGCTGCGTGACGAGCAGGAACGGCAGGGCGACTGCTAAACGTAAAGTGTTGTTCATTAGTGTTGTTTTCGTGCCGACCGGGAGGGAATCCTCGGTACGGAGCAAACAGTGGTGTCAAATAGGGATGCCCAATAGGGGCGAAATTCAAAGATGTTCAATCAGATGACGGGCGAGGACAACCGCCCGAATACAAAAATTTTGTCTGATGGGTAGTGGGTGTGGCGTCTTAAGTCCTCTACAAAATATACGGCGCAAAGATCATATTTAGATGTTCCGGCGAACGGAATCCGTTGGGATTGTGGCGCCTTGTAAAGGCTTAAGTCGCCTAGGAGACGGTTTGTCCGAAAGGAGTGAGAAGGTATGGCAAGATGAAGATCTCAAACACGGTACTATTCCTACCAAAGAGCCTTGTGTTACAAAATATCAGTGCCTGTTTTAAAAGTAAGCTATCTAGTTTGTCCCATCGACTTCCAATAGGAATGCTGGGCTAGAAGGTGAGTACAAATATAAACCCATCTTTGGAAAAATTGTGCGAAACGTCCTTTCGATGGCAACCCATGGGGAGGGGAAATAGACTTTTCGCGGCTTGGAACGCCCCATTTGACTGCCGGATCTCGGGCAAAAAAGTTACTGTTTACTGGAGATCGGTTTCCATCCTGCGCTCCGCCGCCCCGTTTCACCTACCCAATAATAGGGATGGGGTTTTGCGGCACTCTTCCTGTACGCTATCTTTGCGCGGTGTAAGCATTAGTTTTGCGAGGGGTTGCGGATATGTCCGTAGTTCCTCAGTTGATCGTGGACCTGCTTTTTAGCCAGTTGTTTAACCGATTCGTACACTAGAACAATACATCCATGCATCACCTCCTCCGCAAGGGTACTAAACAAGCTCCGGGCTTTAGCCGTTGTGGCGGTCAAACCCACCCAACCCGAAATTGTGATCACACAACTAATCGGGTATTCTGCGTTCTCAATTTGTGTGAAGTCGCCCGCTATTACGGGCGGTTTACACAAGAGGTGCAGTTTTTACAAACCGTCTTTCGGCCCCTTCCTATGTAGGCGATGAGCCTGCAGAAAGGGGTCCAGGCAAATTCTTTACCCCAGACATCACCCGGCCTACCGATTAGATCCGGTGGCGGATATAACCAAATGAACCCAGAACGACTACGTCGTTCTCGCAAACCAATCATTGCATCTTTCAACATTGCCGATACGCGTGTGAACATGAGTTGCTCCGACACATGGACGCCGAAGGCGTGTTGCAATCACTTAGGCCCCAAGCCAATAAAGTCGTTAATTTCGTCACGCGAACACTCCCCCATCAGTCACAACCTGCCCTCATGAGATTATCCTTGTTTCTGTTTACCCTGTACGTACTGGGCAGCTTGTCGAGTTGCGTCAGCTACCAAGAACTGCGAAACTTTGAAGGCGTCCCCTTGACCGCCAGCAGGGAGGAACCGATTGAGAATAATACGGAATTGGAGATCCAGCCGAAGGATCTGCTCCGCGTCAACGTCGAGAGTGTCGATCCGGAAGCAGCCTTGCCCTTCAACCAGGTTTCGCAGGCAGGCGGTAATTCCTCACAGGCCAGCCCGCTGAACATTCAGCTCTTTCAGGGCTACCTGGTAGATGAAGACGGGTTCATCGACCTCCCCCTCCTCGGAAGGATAGAAGCCGCCGGCCAAACCCTTGAGTCTTTACAGTTTTTGGTGCGCGGCAGGTTGCGGGAATACCTGCGCGACCCTGTGGTGAACGTGCGATTCCTAAACTTTAAGGTCACGATCCTGGGGGAGGTCGGAATGCCAGGAATCGTTACGATGCCTAATTCCCGGGTCACGATCCTGGATGCTATCGGCATGGCCGGCGACCTTACACCCTACGCGAACCGGGACAACATTCTCATCGTACGTGAGAAGGAGGGCGTCCGCAGCTATCAGCGGATCAGTTTACAGGACGACGATATTTTCAATTCCGAGTACTACTATTTGAAGCAGAACGACGTTATATACGTTGACCCGATTCGAGCCCGAACCGCCACCGTTTCGGATCCCGCTCAGCGGCTCCTTGCCTACCTCGGGCCGATCATTTCCATTGCCAGTTCTGTAGTCCTTACCCTGCTCATTAGCAAATAAGACGGCTGCGGCAATCTACTATACAGCACTATGAAGAACATACCGGAAGACTTCGCTCCGCATAACTTTTCGCCCGAAAGGACGCAGCCGCGGCAGTTTGCCCCTGCTATCCAGCTGGACATTGAGGCCCTCCTGAACCGGATGCTCCGCAACTGGTACTGGTTTGTGCTGGCTATTGCCGCCTGCCTAGCACTAGCCTGGCTTCATCTACGGTACACCACGCCGGTATATCAGGCCCAGACGTCTATGCTCATCGAAGAGAAGTCCGGAAGCGGAGGTCTCTCGAAGGAAGTCATCGCATCGGAACTCGGCTTCGAGAACAGCTATAAGATCGACAACGAGATATACATGCTACGCTCCAAGTACCTGATGGAGCGAGTGGTCAACCTGCTGGGCCTTGACGTGAGTTTCTATCACCAAGGCTCAGTTCGAAATGTCGAAATCTACAAGCCGGAGCATTTTGGCCTGGTTCCCATCGACTCACTCAATAACGCGCTGTACATCCGGAACGAACCCATTGAGTACGGGAGCGTAATGATCCGGTTCGATAGTCCAAGCACCTTCTCCCTTATCCGGTACGAGGGAGATACCACGTCCATGCGCTACGACAGGCCGTTCGAGATCGGCAACCGTCAGTTCGTGCTAGCCATCTCGGACGAAGCCCCGATGGTGGGGACTCCCGACATCTACCAGGTCAACGTACGTAATCCGACCTATGTCGCTAATGCCTACAACAATTCCCTGACGGTAAGGCAAGTAGAAAGCTCCGGCGTAGTAAATCTGGGAATCACCGATCCGGTTCCGGAGAAAGCAAAAGACATTCTTAATGCGCTCGTGGCCGTGTACGAGCAACAAATTGTAGAACAGCAAAGCCAGTCGGGTGACCAAACTTTAGAGTTCATCGAAGAACGGCTTGATTTCGTAACCGACGAGCTGTACGAAGTAGAGGCTAACGTAGCTTCCTTCAAGCAAAGTGCTAACCTACCCGTTGACCTGGCTACCCAAGGGTCAAACTACCTAAGTCAGTTGAATGAGGCGGACCGGCAACTGGCCGAACTACGAGTCAAACGGGAATTGGTAGAAGAGGTACGCCGTATTATCTCTGACGACGATAATTACGAGCCGCTACCCGTAGCATCGGAGGTGATATCCGGCTTACTTGCTGACATGATCGTCCAGTACAATCAGTTGATCTATGAACGGGACCAAAAACTGGAATCGGTCACCGCAACGCACCCTACAATAACCACTTATAGTGAGTCGCTGAACAACATGAAGGCGAGCTTACTGCAGAGCGTGAACACTATCCTGCGGGAAACCAACGAACGCGCGTCACGTATCGAGGATCGTATCAAACCGTTGCAGGCAAGTATGGACCGCATGCCAGCCAACGAGCAGCGGCTTCTGCAAATCATGCGCGATCAAACGATCAAGCAAAACCTGTTCATCTTCTTAATGGAGAAGCGCGAAGAAGCCGCCATCACCATCAAAGCCCAAACGCCGAACACGCGCATTATCGACCGCGCGTCCAGCAGTTCCGTCCCCGTGAGCCCCAACGAGGCGATGATCTATCTATTCGCCCTCGGTATTGGCCTTATCGTACCCGGCAGCACCATTTTTCTCCGCGAATTGCTGGGAACCAAGCTGGGGACGGAAAAGGAGATCATGAAGGTACTCCCCTACCCCGTGGTCGGACGGATCATCAAGAGTAAGGATCACGGCTCCGTCGTAGTGACCAAGACGAACCGGAACGGCGTGGCGGAAGCTTTCCGCCTATTGCGGACCAACCTGGGCTTCATGCTGCCTAATGACCAGTCTTCCGTCATCATGGTGACCTCCAGTGTCAGTGGCGAAGGAAAGAGCTTCATTGCCACCAACCTATCGGCCGCCCTTGCCCTTTCCAAAAAACGGGTGGTTGTAATCGGAATGGACATGCGTAAGCCGAAGCTTGCCAAAATGGTTAGCAACGCTAACGAGCCTTCTAATGAAGTTGGCTTATCGAATTACCTGATCGGTCAATCCGCCTACGAAGACATTATACGTCCAACGGACCACGAGGGGCTGTTTCTGATTCCCAGCGGTCCGATTCCCCCGAACCCGACGGAACTGCTGATGGACGGACGGATGGCCAATCTCATTCACCGGCTTCGCCAGGACTTTGACATCATCGTGCTGGATGCTCCACCGGTAGGAGTGGTGACGGATGGTCTGCTGATGAAAGACTACATCAATGTTACCCTCTTCATGGCCCGGGTAGGCGTGACGCCGAAAAAGAGCATTAATTACATTACCGAGATGATCGAGGCCGGTAAATTGCCCCGCGTGCACCTGGTCATCAACGGCATCAACCCAAAGGCCTCTTACGGTTACGGGTACGGTTACTACGAATAGCAAGCTTCCCTTGCAGCGACTATCCAAGCTTACTTCAGCCTCCCCCAAGCTCTTTAAATGGGGCAAGCTCCTCGGCGTGACCGGTGGGGCCCAACTCTTGATCCAGGCCACTGGATTTATTTGCGGGATCTTTATCATCCGGATCCTGACCTCGGAGCAGTATGCCTACTACACCCTGGCTAACACGATGCTAGGAACCATGACCGTTCTGGCCGACGGTGGCATATCCACGGGCGTAATGGCCCTCGGTGGAAAAAACTGGAAGAGCCGGGAGGAGCTGGGTAAAATATTGGCTACGGGCATGCATATGCGCCGCCAGTTTGCCGTCGGGAGCCTTTTGGTATCGCTACCCATCCTCTTTTTCCTTCTCCAGGAGCAGGGAATGATCTGGTGGCAGTCGGTATTACTTATCCTGTGCCTGACGCCTACCTTTTGGGCGGCACTTTCCGGATCCCTTTTGCAGGTCGTGCCCAAGCTTCACCAGGACGTGAACGACCTGCTAAAAATTAACGTGAGCATCAATATCTCCAGGGTATTGATCACGCTTCCTTTCGTATTTTTCTTTCCCTTTGCCAGCGTGGCGATACTGGCGACCGGCGCCAGTCAGGTTATGGGTAACCTGCGTTTCCGCAAACTGTCCCTGCGTAAAGCGGACTGGAAAACGGAAGCCGACCCGCTTTACCGGGAGCAGATCATGGGTACGGTCAAGCGCATACTCCCGGGCAGTATCTACTACTGCGTGAGCGGGCAAATTACCGTGTGGCTGGTAGCCATCTTCGGCAGTACCGAAAGCATTGCCAACCTGGGTGCCATCGGACGACTTATGGTCGTACTGACTCTGGTGAGAATGGTTGTGGACATGCTGATTACGCCCCGCTACGCCCGCCTGCCCGCAGAGAAAAAGGCCATTATCGCGCGGTTCTTTCAAATCCTGGCGCTCGTTGCGCTACTTTGCTCGGTGATCGTGGCCGGCGTATATCTCTTCCCGGAGGAGTTCTTATGGATCCTGGGAGACAAGTATGCCGATCTGGAATACGAGGTATTCCTGATGACCATAAGCAGTTGCTTGTCGCTGATCAGTGGTACGGCACATAATCTTTCCACCTCTCGTGGTGTCATTCCGAACCCCTATCTGTTCATCGGAACGACTATCGTGAGTCAGATCGCCCTGCTGGTTTTTGTCGTGGACTACACCACGTTGGCCGGGGTCATCATGTTTTCAATCTACGGGTCGCTGATCAACCTGGCATATCGATTTATTGATTTTCTGTACCGTACGCTGGTAAAAATGGATTGGTCCGGCGAAGCCATGTCTTAGACGGGAACATCAACGTTTACAAACCACTATGAAGATCCTCACTACGCTTGCTGAGCGTGATTATTTTTTGGGACTCGCCGCTCTGCTGAACTCCGTAGCTCACTATGGAACCTACGTAGACAAAGTGGTCGTAGGCTACCGTGGCGACCTTCCGGACTGGCTTCCGCCCCTTCGGGTATCCAACCACGGCCTCACCTTTACCGCCTCGGACGGTCTGATCGTCGAACTAGTGGAGCTGAGCGGCAGCAAACATATGGTGCACGAGAAGCCGAAGTGGTTCGAGCACGTCAGCCATATTCTGGAGCCGGATGCCAGCGAGTATTTCTTCTTTGACTCGGACATCGTGGTGAATAACCGGATGTCCTTTTATGGAGAATGGGTACAGGAAGGGGTTGGTGTTTGTGGTGACGTGAACTTTGATTTCGACCCCAATCATCCCATCCGCAAAAAGTGGGCCCGCCTGGCCGAAAAGGCCGGTCGCCCGGTCAAAAACACGGTACACGGATATTACAATAGCGGATTTCTGGCGTGGCGGCAAGAACACAAGCAATTCATTGCTGACTGGAACGAGGCCTTTTCGATTCTGGCTCCGGAAAGCGGAGACATGAAGCAATTCAGGGTGTTCGACCGTACGGCTACCGTCCAGAGTACCAATCAGGATTCCTTCAATCTCGCGATCATGATTACCGATGTTCCGGTAACCATGATCGGCCCGGAAGCGATGAGTTTTACGAATGGTTTACGGCTGATGTTTCATCCGATCGGTGCAAAGCCCTGGAAGCGCAAGTTCGGTCATGACTTCATCGGGGGAAGCGCGCCGCGTCAGGCCGACATTCAGTTTTGGCGGTACGTCAACGGCAGTATGCTACAGCCGCTACCGGTAGCCAAGGCGGACCGTATGCTTAAATATTGCCGGGCCCTCCGTTGGATGGGTCGGTTCTACCATCGGCTTTAGCTCCTTAATCTACTCGCACGGGCCGAAATAATGCCCGCTGCTCTTTACCAAAACCAGCGTATTGAATTCCTCATCCGTATTATTTATTTGTGGGTCGGTCGAGCCCGGCCGGGACGGTGTCGGTGATTACGCGCGCCGGTTAGCGGCCGGTCTTCAGCAACGTGGGGTACGCGTATTACTAGTAGCTACGCACGAAGAAGATCTTCGTAACGTGGTGGAAGAGACCCAACGCGAGGGAGACTCGGTGATCCCTACCCTACGGTTGCCGGAATCACTCGGTGCAACGGAGCGAGAGCGCCTGCTGGTCCGACAGATTAAAGACTTCCAGCCTGACTGGGTCAGCCTGCAGTACGTCCCATATTCCTTCGCCAAAAACGGCGTTCCGTGGCAATTCGCGCTTACCCTACGGCGATTGGCGGGGCTCGCGAGCTTTGAGATCATGTTTCATGAGCTGTGGCTTCGACACCGTCCGGTAACTGATCTTAAAGGTCGGGCAATCGGCGCCGCGCAGCGACTCGTAACGCTGCAGATGATCAAGATGCTGCAGCCGCTGGTCATCCATACGCATATACCCATTAACCGGGATGCCTTAATCGCACGGGGTTTAGCGGTGTCTCCCCTACCCCTATTTGCTAATATCGGGCACGTACAGGACGCAACGGCTTCTGGCACAGAAAAGGGACCTTCGACCTACCGGGTTGCTTTTTTCAGCCGCCTGGAGAGTCCACCTCCCGTGCAGTCGGCTTTGCAGGCTATCGAGAAATGGTGCACGCAGTCGAGCCTCAGACTAGAGGTCGCATTACTGGGTGGAGGCAAGGCCAGGGTAACCGCTGCCGCCGAAACCATTCAAGAGGCCGTTCCATCAGCCATCGTCTTACCCGTGGGCTACCTCAGCGCCGAGGGTGTCTCGGCGTGGTTGGCCACGTGCGACGTGGCTCTTACCCCCATTCCACGGCATAGCCTGGGCAAGAGTGGCACGGTTGCCGCATTTCTCGAACACGGTTTACCCGTCATTGCACCGATTAATCGAGTCGACCAAGACCCTTTCTTTCGTACGGAACTGAACCGTTTGGTAATGGACACCTTTGATCCAATGCACACGCGAGAGGCAAAATCAGGTTTCGCCAACGGAAAAATAGAGTTGGAAAACCTTGAGCGCACCACGAACCGATTTATGACTGACCTGAGCCTGACGGGCTCATCCGTTGGTGATCCCGAGAGGATACCTTCCAATTCCTAATCATTAGCATGGTAACTGTCTCACACCCCACGGGAAACGCAAACGTCCGGGCCGCTTTAGATGGCCTGGAAGCCGCGGGTCTTTTAGAGTGTTTCTATACCGCAATTGCCACCTTTCCCGGGAACACGTTTGACAAGCTTAGTCGCTTTGGCCCGTTCTCGGATTTTAGCCGGCGGTCATTTTCCCCTGACATTCAGGTACACACCCATCTCTTTCCCTGGCTGGAACTGGGTCGTCTACTAGCCATGCGCGCCGGTTTTAAAGGACTGACCAAACACGAGACGGGCCGATTGAGTGTAGATGCCGTTTACCGTAGCCTGGACGCTCGGGTTGCAAATCGCCTCCGCCGCAAGCGTACACCTGCCATTTACGCTTACGAAGATGGCGCGGCCTATTCCTTTGAGGCAGCACGGGAACTGGGGCTATTTACCCTCTATGACCTGCCCATCGGTTACTGGCGATCATCTCGCCGACTATTGGGGCAGGTTGCCGAGGACAATCCCGACTGGGCCATGACGATAAAGGGGATGCAGGATTCGGACGAAAAGTTGGCTCGCAAGGACCGGGAAATCGAATTGTCGGATCACATCTTCGTTGCCAGCAGCTTCACCGCGAAAACCCTGCAGGATTACCCGGGTAAGCTCCCACCCGTTTCGGTCATTCCCTATGGCTTTCCCGAGCCGGTTCAAAATCGAGAGTACGCAAACGCGGACAACCGCCCCTTACGCCTGCTCTTTGTCGGGGGACTGTCTCAGCGCAAGGGATTGCTCGAAATGTTCCAAGCCGTAGAACCTTTTGGAGACCGAATCGACCTGACCGTCGTTGGCCGGCTACCGGAGGAGGAGTGCGTACCGTTGAATGATTACTTGCGTCGACACCGGCACATTAACAGCCTGCCCCACCATGAGATCCTGAACCTGATGCAACAGCAGGACGTCCTGCTATTCCCTTCCCATTTTGAGGGCTTCGGTTTGGTGATCACCGAAGCCATGTCACAGGGCACTCCGGTTATTGCCACCGAGCGAACCGCCGGCCCCGACCTAATTACCCACGGTGAGGATGGGTTTATCGTGCCGGCCGGTTCTGCGGAAGCTATCTCAGAGCAACTTGAAAATTTACTGGTCCGCCCCTGGTCCGTTGCTCAAATCGGTCGGGCAGCATCCGAAACCGCCGCCCGCCGCCCCTGGTCGACTTACGGTAACGAACTTGCGGACATGATAACCCAACTAGTGACCCGATATGCCTGAGGTCGCTTTCATAAACGATTACGCTCGTGGGGCCGACCGGCTGACCCGCAGGCTAATCTATCTCTACATCTTTCTGCTCTTCTTCGAGGGAGCACTGAGAAAGTGGTTTTTGCCCTTCCTCGCCGGTCCGTTAACGATCATCCGGGATCCGCTGATGATCGTCATCATATTCACCTACTTGTCCGCAGGCTATCGACTACTTAACTTTTACACCCTTACGCTGCTGGCATTTGGTCTTGCGTCCTTCGTTCTTACGCTGGGGTTAGGTCATCAGAATTTGCTGGTTGACATCTTCGGTCTGCGAACGTTGCTTTTGCACTTTTTCCTGATTTTCATTGCCGGTAACGTGCTGAGCCGCAGTGATGTCGAAAAAATTGGACGGTACTGCGTCTACATACTTCCGCTGATGACACTGATCATCGGATTGCAATTTTATAGTCCCCAGTCCGCCTGGATCAACCGGGGCGTGGGTGGTGATATGGAAGGAGCCGGATTTAGTGGGGCCATGGGCTATATGCGCCCTTCCGGTACGTTTTCATTTACGAATGGCTCGGTGACTTACTTCTCCCTTGCCGCTGCATTTCTCTTCTACTTTCTATCCGAACCGTCGAAGATCAACCGCATCGCATTGATCGCCGGCTTCGGCAGTGCGGTCGCCGCCATTCCGCTTTCTATTAGCCGGACGTACATGGTCCAATTCGCATTGAGCGGCTTCTTCTTTGTGCTGATCAGCTTGCGCAGCGCCCGGGCCACCCGTAACCTTGGCGTGTTTCTGCTTATCTCTCCCGTGATCGTCATTCTCCTGTCAACGCTGGAATTTTTCCAAACCTCCCTAACCGTATTGACGACCCGCTTCGAGGCCGCGAATTCCTCGGAGGGCGGGCTAGACAGCAGCATTTCCAATCGCTTCCTGGGGGGCATGACCCGAGCCTTTACCGAAAACTCTCACCTGCCCTGGCACGGTGAAGGTCTGGGTATGGGAACGAACGTGGCCGCTACTATTTTAACCGGGGGGCGGTCTTTCCTCCTGGGTGAGGGCGAGTGGTCACGGGTAGTGGGTGAAATGGGGCCGTTCCTGGGGATCGGCACCGTACTGCTACGCGCCATTTTGAGCTTTCATCTGCTTATCGCCGGTTCGCTGGCTGCCCTGCGGGGAAACGCCCTGCCTTTCATGCTGTTGAGCTTTGGCTTTCTAAAAGTTCTACAGGGGGGATGGAGTCAACCGACATCTCATGGATTCTCCATGATCGCGGGGGGGCTGATCATCGCCAGTTTAAATGATCGCGACGTCCATGCAGCTTAATCTGTTTTACCGCAAGCCCTACCCTACCGCATTCAGTATTGAGCGGTTATTCGACCGTCTTGCGGTAGAATTTCGGGCACGTGGTTTGCACGTTAACCGGCTCGAACTACCTTCCTACAACAACCAGTTGGGTGCCGTCCGGCAAAATATAAGTTGGGCGGGGACGCAGGAAAAAAGTTTATCGGGAGACGGGCAGGCGGTCAACCACGTCACCGGTGACGTCACGTCCGTCGTTTTCGGCTTGGACCGGCCCAGTGTCATAACCTTTCACGACTGCAATCCACTACTCCGGTATCCAAAATGGCACCCCCGGTATTGGTTTTACCGATGGGTGATTTTCGAATGGCCGGCCCGCCGGGCTGCGGCAGTAACCGTGATCTCGGAGAAGACACGCCAGGAGATATTGGCGCTCACCAGCTGTAGCGCCGACAAACTGCGCGTCATACCAAACTTCGTGGACCCGGCCTTCACCTTTCAACCCAAAGAATTCAACGCCGATTACCCAACATTCCTGCAGGTGGGCGTAAAGGCGAATAAGAATCTTTCCCGTCTCGCGGAAGCGCTAAGCGGTATTCCCTGCCGTCTTGAAATTATTGGCGAGCCGGCGGGAGAAGATCTGCGGGAGCTGGAAAAGCAGGGAATCGACTTTCACTATGCTTCCGGCCTTTCCGACGAGGAAGTCCGGCAGCGGTACGTGGATTGTGATGCGCTTTTATTCGTGTCCACCTATGAGGGGTTTGGATTACCAATTCTGGAAGCCCAGATGACCGGTCGACCGGTGGTGACCAGCAATATGTCCCCTCAGCGTGAGGTAGCCGGTGCCGGTGGTGCCGAACTGGTCGACCCTGAGGACGTTTCCTCCATCCGGGCCGGGGTGGTTCGTTTACTGGATGACGCCGAAGACCGGAAAAATCTTATTGCACGAGGTCGCCAGAATGCACAGTCTTACCATATCGATTCGATTGCTAAGCAGTACCTCGATCTATACGAAACTATACTTTGAAGAAACTGAAGATTCTTTTCCCCACGGGTAGCTTCTACCCGGCACAGACCGGCGGTCCCGACAACACGGTATACTGGATCACGAAGGCGCTGACACGCCGGGGGCATCAGCCCGTCATTTCCACTACTGACCGCGGGCAACCTCTCCCGACACCCCGGGGCAGGTGGCTGGATACGGACTACGGAAAAGTGATATATACCCGCAACCCGGTGCATTACCTACCGCTCGGGGTAATCAAAATGGCCTTGAAGAAGCTTAGGAACGTCGATGTGCTGCACCTTTCGATGATTACCTATCCCGCTTCCTTTCTAATGGCGGCGATCAACAGTAAGTTTTACCGCAAACCCATGCTATGGTCATCGCGGGGCGATCTCGACCCCCCCATGCTTCTTCGTTCCCCGAAGCGAAAAAAGGCGGTCATTTCCTTGATCAATCGGCACGTAGACAAGGACTTACTATGGTTTCACTCAACCTGCGATGCGGAGACGACTTACATCCGTCGGAACTTCGGTGACGAAGCGAAGGTTATTCAGATTCCCAATTATATGGAATTGCCCGACCGGATTGAGACGACCAAAGAAAAGTACTTCATGTATATCGGCCGTATTGATCCAAAGAAGGCCATCGAAAATTTGATCGAGGCCTTGTCTCGCTCCCGATCCTTCCTGTCCAGCGAGTTCACGCTCAAGATCGTGGGGGACTATTACAATGACTACGGGCGTATGCTGGTCAATCTGGTCGAAAAAAAGGGGCTTGGTAATCGCATTCGGTTTTTGGGCCACCGTGACGGTCGGGAGAAGGAAGAACTGCTGGCTTCGGCCTGGTTTACCTTTATGCCATCGCACACCGAAAACTTTGGGATCGTGGTTATGGAAGGGTTGGCGCAGGGTACCCCGGCGGTCGCCTCGACGGGCACGCCCTGGGAAGTCCTGGAACAGCACCACGCCGGCTACTGGGTGCCTAATGATCCGGAGAGCTTAGAAAAGACCGTCGATCGCATTCTGCAGCTTCCCCCCGATGAGCTACGGCAAATGAATGAGAACGCCTACCGGCTGGCCCGGGAGGAATTCAGCATTCATGCCAATATTTCCGAATGGGAAGAAGCCTACCAAAAGATTCTCGCATGAAAAACGCATTAACCGTTGTCATTCTCACCTTCAACGAGGAGGCAAACATCGGGAACTGCCTGGATTCGCTAGAGGGCGTCAAGGCGCCCATCTTCGTGGTAGATTCTTTCTCCACCGACCGCACGCTGACCATTCTCGAGGAGCGTGGGATTCGCTACGTCCAACACCCCTTTAAAAACTACGCCGCCCAAAGAAACTGGGCCCAGGAAAACGTCCCCTTTGGCAGCGAGTGGGTCCTGCATCTGGATGCTGGCGAACGACTGACGCCGGGGATGGTCAGTTGGATCAATAATTCCTTCGATCCGACCGTGGCGGGAATTGATGGCTACATGTTCGCCCGCCGGGCCATCTTCATGGGTCGGTGGATCAAGTACGGCGGCTACCACCCTATTTACCATCTCCGGTTGTACCGGAAGCACCTGGGTCACTGCGAGAACAAGGTCTACGACCAGCACTTCGTGGTTGAAGGGACGACCCAATTGGCAGCGAATGGGGCCGATCTCGAAGACGGCGTAATGAGTAGCTTGCGAGACTTTACCGTCTCCCACGCTCGATGGGCCGTATTCGAAGCCGTGGAATCCATCCTGGCCGAAAAAGAAACGGGAGAGGTCAATGCGCGTCTGTTGGGTAACCCGATCGAACGAAAGCGATGGCTTAAAAGCCGGGTCTTCCAGCGTTCGCCCCTTTTTTTACGCAGCTTCCTCTATCTATTTCACCGCTACATCATTAAGCTGGGATTCTTAGACGGGAAAGAGGGATTGATTTTTCACTTCCTGCAGGGTTTCTGGTTCCGCTTCCTGGTAGACTCAACCATCTTCGAAATTAAGCGGGAGATGCTAACGCGACCGCTCGAGGAGGTAGTCAGGGAAAAATACGACCTGGACGTGAATGTATTTCTGGACAAAGAAACGGCGAGCGCGTGACCGAAACACCGTATCAGGACCTCAGTAGATTCCGGTTACCGGAAGATTTTCGTGGCCGTCCGGGATGGTACGTTCAGCTGTGGTGGATTGTCGAGGCTCTGTTGTTTCGCCCTTCGCCGCAGTTTCTATACGGATGGCGGCGCTGGCTGTTAAGAAAATTTGGGGCGAAGATCGGCCGGGGCGCAATTATCCGGCCCACCGTGAAAACGCAGTTCCCGTGGAAGGTCACCATTGGTGATTACGCATGGATCGGGGATGATGTCGTTCTGTACAGTTTGGGTCCGATAGAGGTGGGCCACGATGCGGTTATCTCCCAAAAGTCATATCTTTGTACGGGCAGCCACGACCCGGGAATGCCAGACTTCCCGATCTATAGCAAACCTATTTATATAGAACCAGAATGCTGGATCGCCACGGATGTCTACGTAGGACCTGGAGTTCGGATAGGCCGGGGTACCTTGGTTGGTGCCCGATCTTCCGTTTTTAAGGATCTGCCGGCAGGAAAAATCTGCATGGGTTCTCCCGCCCGAATAATTAAGGATAGAGTAGCCGGTCCTCCCCGGTAGCATTGTAACCATAGTCCCAGCCGAGCCCTATTGGCTCACCCAAATTGCGATCCGGTTTTTTCCGGCCGTTATATTGATGTGAGAATACTTATTTACGGCATAAACTACGCTCCCGAACTTACCGGCATTGGTAAGTACACGGGTGAGATGGCAACCTTCTTCGCCGCCGCAGGCGACGATGTAGAGGTTATCACGGCTCCGCCGTACTATCCGCATTGGGAGATCAAGGAGGGATACGATCGGGGATTCCATACCGAAACAGTCGATGGCGTGACGGTGCACCGCTGTCCACTTTACGTGCCCAAAGAGGTTACGGGGATGCGGCGTATACTGCATGAGTTTAGTTTCGTCTTGAGCTCCATGCGTTACTGGATACCCCGATACTTTCGGTCGTACGACCAGATCATTTGCGTCAGCCCGCCCTTTCATCTGGGCTTTCCCGCACTAATTCACAAGTGGTTCCGGGGAACGCGCGTGCTCTACCATATCCAGGATTTACAGGTTGACGCGGCCCGCGATCTTGGCATCATCAAGCAGCAGTGGTTGCTTCGCCTGTTGGAGCGGGCGGAGAAGTGGTTACTTCATCGGGTAGATACGGTGTCTACCATCAGCCAGGGGATGCTGCTTAAGGTTACCAAGAAAAGTATTCCAGCCGACGATATCGTCCTTTTCCCGAACTGGGTGGACGGAGATCTCGTATTTCCGGTAACACGCGCACAATCTGCGAGATCAACGTGGAACATACCACCCAATGATCGCCTTATACTTTACGCTGGTAATCTTGGCGAAAAGCAAGGATTGGAAAACGTTATTGAGTTAGCCGATCGGATGCGCCAGGTTCCTAATTTGCAATTCCTTATTATTGGGGAGGGAGGCGCGAAAGCGCGCCTCGTAGCAGATGCCCAGCGTAGAAAACTTCCTAATCTAACTTTTAAACCCCTTCAGCCCCTATCACAACTCGCAGCAACCCTGGCTGCAGCGGACGTGCACCTTGTTTTACAGAAAAAAGCGGCGGCAGATCTTGTGATGCCGTCCAAACTGACAAACATTCTAGCTGTTGGAGGACATGCATTAATAACTGCTGAGCAAGGCACAACTTTGTACGAGCAAGTAAAAGACAATCACCTTGGAACTTTAGTGGCTCCCGAGGATTTGGACGCACTGGAGACAGGGCTGAGAAAAATTTTAAGCGGCCAACGGGCCAATGACAGCAGTGGTGCACTCACCTTTGCCGCAGAACATTTGGATAAGCGGAATATACTTTTTGGTTTTCGACAGATTTTGACACTGAACACTAAACAACACAATTCATGGAACTCACATCACAGTTAGCTGCATCCCCGCATACCCGGGTCATGCGGTCGACGCCGCATCGCTATGATTTAATAGCGACGGATTTTATCCTTATCAACCTTTCGTTTTTTATAGCGAGCTTGATCACTTATGGTGTTTTCGACTACAGTTCCGCAATCACCGGACGTAACATAGCTTTAGTCGTGTTCGTCAACATTGCTTGGGGATGGCTGTGCGTCTACTTCAATGCGTACCGGTGGTACGAGCGCGTCCGGATGGAGCAGCAGCTATCCAAGGTCTTCAAAATTATCATCTTCCTGTTGGCCTTTACCTCCCTTTTCTACTATAATATTCTAGGAGAAGCTCCCCATACGCCCTTTATTCTTCTGGCGCACGGCCTGGCGCTGATCCTCGTATCAACGGGTCGGGTATTCCACCGGCTGCGGGAAGAAAGCCCCTTCGAAAAATTCCGCTACGTTATTGTAGGTGGAAAGGCTGAAAACTTACAGCAACTATTCAAGGCCTTCGACTACTGCTTCCCGGGTAGCGCGGAACTGGTCGGCCGTTTCGGTAATACGCCCCATGCGAACGTTAGCAACATCGGCGGTTACCACGATCTCAAGGCCTATTTAGAAGGCCAACCCAATATCGACAAGCTCATCTTCTTCTACAGCGATCTGACGCTCGAGCAAGAGCGGGAGATCATGCATATCTGCGAAACTCAGTTTATAGACGTCGAGGTTGCCCCGCGGGAGACCACAATGTTCCCGCGTACATATAAGAGCCAGCAGCTAGGCGATCTGAGTATGCTAACGCTGAAGGAGGAGCCGCTCACCGCACTGCGGAATAAATTCATGAAGCGGGTTTTCGACCTGGTTGTGAGTTCCATGGTGATCCTGCTCATCTTTCCCATCCTGATGCCCATCGTAGCTATCGCTATCTATCTGGAAGATCCGGGCCCCATTTTCTTCCGTCAGGAACGCACCGGCTATCTGAACAATGTATTCCGGATGTGGAAATTCCGTTCCATGCGCGTGAACGATCGCTCAGACAGCAAGCAGGCCACCCGGAACGATGACCGCATTACTAAGGTAGGCGCCTTTCTCCGCAAGACCAGCCTGGACGAGTTTCCCCAGTTCATCAATGTATTTACTGGCGAGATGTCCGTTGTCGGCCCCCGCCCGCATATGCTCAAGCATACGGAGGAGTATTCCCGCCTGATCGACAAATTCATGATTCGCCACAAGGTGAAGCCTGGTGTTACCGGCCTTGCACAGATAAATGGCTACCGTGGACCAACCGATGAGGTTTGGAAGATGGAGAAGCGCGTCGAATACGACGTCTGGTACCTGGAGAACTGGAGCATCCTAATGGACATCCGTTGCGTAGTGATGACGGCCTACAACGCTTTTATCAAGGGCGAGGAAAACGCGCTGTAATCCCAGCCGGTTTCTTAGTCGGGCACATGCCGCCTTCATTGGTGGTTCGTCCAATTAACCTGATTCTATGAAGATTCTGATCTCCACCCCGGTCTTTAAGCCGATGGTAGGAGGCATGGAGACGCTTGCGAATAATTTCGCGGTCCACTTTACCGAGCGAGGACATGACGTGACACTCGTTACCCCGATACCGTACGACGGGGTAGATGATGAACCGTACCGCATTGTGCGGCAACCCTCATTTAGCGAATTTTACCGCCTCGCGAAGCATACCGACATCATCTTTTCGAACGGGGCTAGCCTATACGCGGCTCCACATGTCCTGTTGACCGGAAAGCCCATCATCATGCGCCATACCGGTTATCAGGTAGCTTGCATAGACGGTGCCGGCTGGTACGACGGCAAGCTGGCCCCGCTGCGTCCGATCCCTTCTTTTCGTTTTCACCTCAAGCACGGGAAATTGGGCAATACGCTACGGGGCATAGCTAAGGTCACCGCTCTGCGGACTTTCGCCAAGCGCTTCGTGACCGTGAACGTAGCTATTTCGGATTGGATGATGCGCCAGCATCCCCTACCCAACCAGCTACGGATTCATAACCCATTTCCTATCTCAAAATTCGTAGGCGGTCGGAACACCTCCGGCGAATATGCTTATGATTTCTTCTTTTTAGGACGCCTGGTGACCGAGAAGGGAGTAAATCTGCTCGTTGAAGCATTTGCCACTGTGCAGGAGCGAGCCGGTAACCGCTATCGTTTGTGCATCATTGGTGATGGACCGGAGCGGCCCCGACTGGAAAAAATGGTCCGGGAAGCCGGTCAAAGCAATTTCGTCACCTTTACCGGGATGCTCACGAAAGACAAACTGGTCAACCAGATGAAGGAGTGCAAAATTGCCGTACTCCCCTCTACCTGGGAGGAGCCCTTCGGCGGTGCGGCTTCGGAAATCCTGGCTGCCGGGAAGAATGTTATCGTATCCCGGGACGGCGCTCTTTCCGAAATTGTAGCCGAAGCCGGACTCACTTTCCCCAACAACGACAGTCAGGCATTGGCCGATGCCATGCAACGGCTAATCGAGGATGAACAACTACAGGAAGAACACCGCCGCAATGCCGTGGTCCGCCTGGAGGCGTTCAACGAGGATGAACTGATTGACGAATACCTCACTCTATTTAACCGCGTACTTGCGGAAAATTGATTTTTACCCTGAAGAACCACGCATATGTCTAAAGTTGCCCTTATCACCGGAGTTACCGGTCAGGACGGAGCCTACCTTACCGAGCTATTGCTTAGCAAGGGTTATGAAGTCCACGGCATTAAACGCCGCGCATCGCAATTCAACACCGACCGGATTGATCACCTGTACCAGGATCCCCATGTCTCGGACCGCAACCTGATTCTTCACTACGGAGACCTGACCGATTCGACCAACCTGGTCCGTATCGTGCAGGAAGTTCAACCCGATGAAATCTATAACCTAGCGGCGATGAGCCACGTCAAGGTGAGCTTTGACATGCCCGAGTACGCCGCCGATGCGGATGGTATAGGAACGCTGCGCTTGCTGGAAGCTATTCGCCTCCTCGGGCTGACGGACAAGACCCGTTTTTACCAGGCATCTACATCCGAGCTTTACGGCTTGGTCCAGGAGGTTCCTCAGTCGGAAAAAACACCCTTCTACCCGCGTTCTCCCTATGCCGTGGCAAAAATGTACGCATACTGGATCACGGTGAACTACCGGGAGGCTTATAATATGTTTGCCTGTAACGGTATCCTGTTCAACCATGAGAGCCCCCTTCGCGGTGAAACATTTGTGACCCGTAAGATTACCCGGGCGGTAGCCAAGATCTCCCTTGGGTTACAGGATAGCCTTTACCTGGGCAACCTGGACGCACAACGTGACTGGGGTCACGCCCGGGATTACGTTGAAGGTATGTGGCGTATCCTGCAACAGGACGAAGCGGAAGATTTCGTGCTGGCTACCGGTGTTACGACGCGGGTACGGGATTTCGTACGGATGAGTTTCCGGGAGGTGGGCGTCGAACTCGAGTTCAAAGGTGAAGGCGTTGATGAAGTAGGGGTAATAGCCTCCGTAAACAATGACGACTTCCCACTCGCGGTCGGTACCACCGTCGTGTCGGTGGATCCGCGATACTTCCGCCCAACCGAAGTGGAACTGTTGCTGGGCGACCCTACCAAAGCCAAAACCAAGCTGGGCTGGGAACACAAATACGATCTTGCAGCCATGTGCTCCGAGATGGTCCGGGCCGATATTGATCTATTCCGTCGCGATCAGCTGCTCAAGCGAGAAGGATTTGAGATCCGAAATCAGTTCGAATAGGGCACTCATCCGAATTCACAGGAAAAAGTTTACTCCCCTCCGAAATAAGCCGCTTCATTTTGGGGTTACTAATGCACACGCCGATTCGATGCTCCTCCGGCAGGGAGCGCATGAAGTTATCTAAATAGTCGAATCGTGCACCAACTGTTATTGTTAAAACAAGCGATTTTTTGAATTTGCCAGCTAATAGTTTGCACGTTCATCATTTCGCCTGTAGTTTTGCTGCCGCTTCGAGACACACTAAGCTGTGACGTTGCTTTAATCACGGTATTCCAATTTGCATAACACTCTTGATTAGATCCTTACGGCGTAAGCTGTCGGGGCCTCACCTGATTGTTGTTTGTCTTAAAATATCCGTGATTTGTCTGACCAGTCTCTTACACAGTCTCCTCCTGTTGTCGCGTCCATGCCCCGATACTCCGGGCCCTGGAATCGCGAAGCAGCCGCTCATCTGCTCCGGCGTACCACGTATGGCCCTCGTATCGACGAGATAAACAAGGCTTCTAAAGATGGCCTTGATAAGACGCTCGATATCGTACTGGGCAGCTACGAGATCCCCCACCCCCCACTTAAGTACCGCGATGGCTACGATCCGGCCGTTAAGCTAGGAGAAACCTGGGTTAACACGCCGTACATCGGCACCAACAAGTACCGGAATTTCTCTTTCCGGTCTTGGTTCTACAATACCATGCTGCTCGAGAAGAAGACGACTATCCGCGACCGGATGGTGTTCTTCTGGATCAACTACTTCGCTATCCATGGTGAGCATGGTGATGCCCGGTCCGTATACCAATACGTAAAACTGTACCAGGAGCTGGCCCTCGGCAACCTGCGTACCATACTGGAGCGCATCACTATTGAGCCCCAGATGCTTTCCTGCCTGGACGGCACCCTTAACCACAAGGATAATCCGAATGAGAACTACGCCCGGGAGCTTATGGAGCTCTTCACCGTCGGCAAGGGAGAGCTGATCGCCAAGGGAGATTACAGCACCTTTACCGAAAAGGATGTAGTGGCTCTCGCCCGTGCACTTACCGGTTGGGTCAACCTGGATTTCCGGTACAGCGAGGAGGAAGTTCCCGTTGCCGCCAAATTTGAAAAAAGCTACCACGATACCGGTGATAAGCAGTTGAGCTACCACTTTGGAAATCAGGTTATCCGGAACGCCGGAGCCGATGAATACAAAGTGATCATCGATATCCTGCTCAAGAGCCCGAATACTTCGTTGCACTTCGTGCGCCGGCTCTACCGTTACTTCGTTGACTATAAGATCACCGATGAAGTGGAACGCAAGGTGATCCAACCCCTTGCCCAGACGCTGGTTGCCAACAATTACGAAATCAAGCCGGTCCTTCGCGAGCTGTTCAGTTCCGAGTTCTTCTACGAAACCGAGATCCGGGGCTGCATCATCAAGAACCCGATCGACCTGCTGACCAGCTGCTTACGGCCATTCCGCGAATACGAACACGTTGACTGGATCGACCTGCGGTACCGTTACGAGATGGGTGAGAACTACTCGGGCTACTGCTATTCCATGCAGCTCGATTTCCAGCAACCCCCCACCATTTCCGGCTGGAAAGCCTACTATGACGGCCCGCAATACCACCGTCACTGGATCAGCCCGGCGCTCATGCAGCAGCGTTACTGGATGGTCAAGAAGGTCACCGGCCGGAACTTCCACATTGACAATAACCTCCTACCGCTGGATCTGCACTCCTTTGTGCAGAGTCTGACCGATCCCCACGACGTAAATGAGGTAGTCAAAGAATTCATTCTAATTTTCATGCCCCGTTCGGTTGACGAACAGCAGTTTTTAAAGTTAAAATCCTGGCTTCTTCAGGGATCTTCCGAGATGGTCTGGTCAACGGAAATGACCGGTTATCTGGCCCACCCGAACAACAGTTCGTACGTGCGCCCCATCGAAGACCGGCTGTATGACTTCATAGAGAAGTTCTTCGGCATGGCTGAATTTCAACTCCAATAAGTAAAGATCTCATGAAAAGAAGAAATTTCCTCCAAGGCGCCGCAGCGCTTACGATCCCCGCACTTATGCCAATCACGGGTGCCCGTGGTGGTGTAAATCGCTTTACGAATCTCATCGCCCCGGACAACGACCGGGTGCTGGTGATCATCCACCTCTTCGGCGGCAACGACGGTCTGAATACCGTGATCCCCATCGATCAGTACGATAGCCTTCATTCCGTACGCAACCGCTTTACGATCGACGAGAGCAAGGTGCTAAAGGTGACCGATAAAGTGGCCCTTCACCCCTCCATGGACGACATGCAGGTGCTGTTCAAGGAAGATCGCCTGAAGATCATTCAGAGCGTAGGCTACCCTAACCCTGTCCGCAGCCACTTCCGCTCCACTGACATCTGGACGTCCGGTTCCTCCTCCGAGGTATTCGAACCCACCGGATGGGTCGGTCGCTACCTGGAAACGGTATACCCCGGCTTCCCGGCAGGCTATCCCTCCAGCTCGCAACCGCACCCTCCCGCCATCTCCATCGGTGACGTTTCCCACCCCACTTGTGAGGGAACCAGTGGAAACCTTGCCCAGACGGTACTGGACCCCAACAACACGCAGGAGCTCAACAAGCTCATGAACATGACGCTGCCGGACGATCGGTACGGCAAGGAGCTGGACTTCATTCGTACGACGATGACCCAGACCAATGCCTACAACCAGGTCATCGAGGAGGCAGCTAACCGCGGAAAGAACGCGGTTGCCTACTCTACTTCCGGAAACGATCTGGCCGGACAGCTTCAGAAAGTTGCCCGGATGATTGCCGGCGGTCTCAAGACCAAAGTCTACACCGTTTATATGGGTGGTTTCGACACCCACGCCCAACAGGTGCTCAACGACACCACGAACGGTAAGCACGCTCACCTGCTGCGGTACCTCAGTGACGCGATCGGTGACTTCCAGCGGGATCTCCGCGCTCAAGGCCTCGAAGAGCGCGTGATGGGCCTGACCTTCAGCGAATTCGGTCGGCGTATTCGTCCCAACGCGAGTATGGGAACCGACCACGGCGATGCGGGACCCATGTTCCTCTTCGGCAGCTGTGTCAACGGGGGCGTTCTCGGTAAGAACGTCGAGGTTGACAAGGACGTCAGCCAGTCCGACGGTGTTCCGATGCAATTCGACTTCCGGGATGTCTACGGTTCGATTCTGGTCGACTGGTTCAACGTTATGAGTTCCCAGGTCCGCGATCTGCTCCACGAAGACTTCCAGTACATCCCGGTAGCCGATACCTGTAACGATAAGCTGAATAGCGCCAGCGCGGGGGAAACCACCGACGACGGATGGTTCATCGGTCAGATCTACCCGAACCCCGCCAAGAGCGAGGTGCGCGTAACGATTGAAAGCCCGACCGCAGGCAACATGCGCTACTCCCTGTTCGATGCGCGCGGACGCCTGGTGCTGGTCAACCAGATCAAGGTTTCCGGGCGGCAGGAACTGGTCCTCTTCAACCGGCCGAGTCGCCTCCCCTCCGGCACCTACGTACTCCGTATGGCCACCGAGGGTGGAAGCAGCCTGACGCGTAAGATTCTTTTCGAATAAGATCTCCCCTCGCGAGATTCAAGTTTATATCCATTAAGACAACCACTTGCCAAGTTACCTTTACCAGGGAAGCGAACCGCTTCCCTGGTTTTCTTTTTTATCTCACCTTTGCACCTTTAAATCTGTTAATCAAAAATTTCCGGTGATTTTCGCCGCTTAGACTACAACAGCACCCAAATGCGTAAAGTACTAATCACCGGCGCCGCCGGCTTTCTTGGTTCCCACCTGTCCGATCGCTTTATAGCCGAAGGATTTCACGTGGTGGGGATGGACAATCTGATCACGGGATCGATGGATAACATCGCTCACCTGATGCCCCGTAAAGAATTTGAGTTCTATTACCACGACGTGAGCAAGTTCGTCCACGTTCCCGGAGACCTTGATTACATTCTCCACTTCGCCAGTCCCGCCAGCCCGATCGACTACCTCAAGATGCCGATCCAAACACTTAAGGTTGGCAGCCTGGGTACCCACAACCTTCTAGGCCTCGCTAAGGCCAAGAACGCTCGCATGTTGATTGCATCTACCAGCGAAGTCTACGGTGACCCCCTCGAGCATCCCCAAAAGGAGAGCTACTGGGGCAACGTTAACCCCGTCGGGCCCCGGGGCGTGTACGACGAGGCCAAGCGCTTTCAGGAAGCCATGACCATGGCTTACCACACCTTCCACGGCGTGGAGACCCGTATCGTCCGAATCTTCAATACCTACGGTCCCCGGATGCGGCTAAACGACGGGCGGGTGCTGCCAGCCTTCTTTAGCCAGGCTATCCGCGGACAGGGACTAACCGTTTTTGGAGACGGCAGTCAAACCCGTTCCTTCTGCTACGTCGATGATTTGGTCGAAGGCATTTACCGCCTGCTCATGAGCGACTACGCTCAGCCGGTGAACATCGGCAATCAGGACGAGACCACCATCATGCAGTTCGCCGAGGAAATTCTGGAACTCGTTGGTAACGACCAGGCGCACCTGGACCGTCGCCCCCTCCCCGTCGACGACCCCAAGGTCCGCCAACCCGACATCAGCGTGGCTCGGAAGGTTCTCGACTGGTCGC
Source organism: Lewinella sp. IMCC34191 (assembly GCF_003390935.1). GTDB lineage: Bacteria > Bacteroidota > Bacteroidia > Chitinophagales > Saprospiraceae > Neolewinella. Next base: position 36,481 of record NZ_QNQZ01000005.1, read on the forward strand.
CCAAAGTCACCCGTGAAGAAGGCCTTCGCCGTACGCTTCCCTATTTCCGGGAGGCCGTAGCTCGCGCCGACGCCGAAAAAAGCTAATTAAATTTGTAACCGGGTAGTATACCAGCAAAACGGCTCTATTGAGCGTCGTTCCTGCGCTACGCCGCCCTATTCTTATAACCCCGATCTAAAGATCATTTCAGACCTTACACTATGAAAATTGCAGTAGTAGGCACCGGATACGTCGGACTCGTAACCGGAACCTGTTTCGCCGAAACCGGCAACGAAGTAATCTGCGTTGACATCGACTCCAAGAAAGTCGAGCGCATGCAGAAGGGCGATGTTCCCATTTACGAACCCGACCTTGACGTCCTCTTCGAGCGTAACCAACGGCAGGGACGCCTCAAATTCACTACGGACCTGAAGGAAGCCGTCGATGCTTCCGAAATTATCTTCCTCGCTCTGCCCACGCCTCCGGGCGAAGACGGCCAGGCCGACCTCAAGTACATTCTCGGAGTTGCTAAGGATCTATCCACCATCATCACGAAGTACACCGTGGTGATTGATAAGAGTACCGTCCCCGTCGGCACCGCCGAAAAGGTACACGCCGCCCTCGCCGAGAATCTGGACGAGAGCCTCTTCGACGTCGTTTCCAACCCCGAATTTCTGCGGGAAGGAGTAGCCGTCGATGACTTCCTCAAGCCTGACCGCGTCGTTATTGGCACGGACAGCAAGAAGGCGGAAGAAAAACTCCGCCGCCTCTACGAGCCTTTCGTACGCAGCGGCAACCCGATCATCTTCATGGACGTCCGCTCCGCGGAAATGACCAAGTACGCAGCCAACTCCTACCTGGCTACCCGTATTTCTTTCATGAATGAGATCGCCAACCTCTGCGAGAAGGCCGGCGCCGATGTAGACGCGGTCCGTCGCGGCATGGGTAGTGATACCCGGATCGGCAAGCGGTTCCTCTTCCCCGGCGTCGGTTACGGCGGCTCCTGCTTCCCAAAGGACGTACAGGCGCTGGCGCATACCGCCGGCCAGCATGACTACCAATTCCGCATCCTGAACGCGGTAATGGATGTCAACACCAAGCAACGCTTCCGGATTGCCGATAAGCTGGAGGCGCACTACGGCGACGACCTGGGCAATAAGACCATCGCGCTGTGGGGTCTGGCCTTTAAGCCTAACACCGACGATATCCGGGAAGCTCCCGCACTCTATACCATCGATCGCCTGCTCGAGGCGGGTGCGACGATTCGCGCGTTCGACCCCGAGGCAACCGAGCACGTCCGCTCGATCTACGGTGATAAAGTGACCTTCTGTGAAGATCAGTACGAGGCACTGGAAGGCGCCGACGCGCTGGCCATCGTTACCGAATGGGCCGTATTCCGGACCCCGAGCTACGACAAGATGAAAGAGCTGCTTAAGGAGCCGATCATTTTTGACGGTCGTAACCTCTACGATCCGGAACGCATGCGGGAAAACGGCTTCCATTACGACAGCATCGGCCGCCAGGCGGTCGAAGCCTAGTTGCGTAATACCCAGCAAGGAATGTCTCCCAATAATAAGATTTACGTCGCCGGCCACCGTGGAATGGTCGGCTCCGCCATCGTGCGTCGACTGGAACGGGCGGGTTACGATAATATCGTAACCCGCACCAGCCGGGAACTCGACCTGCGCGACCAAAAGGCGGTAATGGAATTCTTTGCGACCGAGCAACCGGAGTATGTCTTCCTGGCCGCTGCCAAGGTGGGCGGAATTCTCGCTAACAATACCTACCGCGGGCAGTTTCTCTACGATAACCTCATGATCGAGGCGAACGTCATAGAAGCAGCCCGGGTCTACGGGGTTAAGAAGCTTCAGTTCCTGGGCTCGTCCTGTATTTATCCGAAGATGGCTCCCCAGCCGCTCACGGAGGATGCCCTGCTGACCGGCCCGCTGGAGGAAACGAACGAACCCTACGCCATTGCCAAGATCACCGGCATAAAGCTGTGTGACGCCTATCGCTCACAGTACGGCTGCGATTTCATTTCGGTAATGCCAACTAACCTGTACGGGCCCAACGATAACTACGATTTGCAAAGCAGCCACGTGCTGCCCGCCCTCATCCGTAAGTTTCACGAGGCCAAAAAGGAGCGTCAGCCGGAAGTCGTCATGTGGGGTACCGGTTCTCCCAAGCGGGAGTTCCTCCACGCCGACGATTTGGCCGATGCCTGTGTCTTCCTCATGGAGGAATTCAGCGACTACGGCTTTGTCAACGTCGGAACCGGAGAAGACCTGAGTATTCTCTCCCTGGCAGAGACAATCAAGAAGGTCGTCGGTTACAAAGGCAAAATCACGCACGACCTCAGCAAGCCGGACGGAACGCCGCGTAAGCTCATGAACGTGGATAAGCTACACGGTATGGGCTGGTCGCACGATATCGACCTACGGGAAGGTATTGAGCGGGTCTACGCCGATCTGCAGGACCAGGAGTGGTATTAGGTCGCTCTCGATCTTACCGCTGAAAGATTAAAGGGGATCACGACGTTGTCGTGATCCCCTTTTTTTGTCGCGGCCAGCGGTCGCGTTTTGCTGGCGCTGTCGGAGACAGCTTCGTACTTCGCGGGTGGAAGCCGCGTTTTACCGGCCGAGGGCTTTGACCATCGTCGTACCAATGTCGGCGGGGCTCTTCACAACGTGCAGGCCGCACTCTTCCATGATTTTCATCTTGGCTTCGGCGGTGTCCTCATGCCCACCGACGATAGCACCGGCGTGACCCATTGTACGGCCCTTGGGAGCGGTCTGCCCGGCTATGAATCCGACGACCGGCTTCGTGCCATGTTCCTTAATGTAGCGGGCGGCATCGGCTTCCATGGTTCCACCGATCTCACCGATCATGATGATGCCCTCGGTATCCGGGTCATTCATCAGCAATTCTACTGCATCCTTGGTCGTGGTACCGATGATCGGGTCACCGCCGATACCGATACAGGTGCTCTGTCCCATTCCGGCTTTGGTGACCTGATCGACGGCCTCGTAGGTGAGGGTACCCGAGCGGCTGACGATACCGATCTTACCTGGATTGTGAATAAATCCGGGCATGATGCCGCATTTAGCTTGTCCGGGAGTGATGACGCCGGGGCAGTTTGGTCCGATCAGACGGGTATCGTAATCGTCGATGTAGGAACGCACCTTCACCATATCCTGTACGGGGATGCCCTCGGTGATGCAGATGATCACTTTGATCCCGGCATTAGCGGCCTCCATAATGGCATCGGCGGCAAAGGGGGGCGGTACGAAAATGACGGATACGTCGGCACCGGCCTCCTTGACGGCCTCCGCTACGGTATTGAAAACGGGGCGGTCGAGGTGGGTTTGCCCACCCTTTCCGGGGGTGACGCCCCCAACGACATTGGTGCCGTATTCGATCATCTGTTCGGCGTGGAAGCTGCCTTCCTTACCGGTGATGCCCTGTACAATTACGTTTGAATCTTTCGTGACTAGAACTGCCATCTTAAATTTTAAAAGGTTTCTGGTTGGGTCCGTTTGGCCCCCTATTTATCTACAATGATGAAGACATCCTCATCGTCTTGTTGCATATAGTAGTTCTCCCGGGCAAACCGCTCGCGATTCATCTCCATGTGCAGCTTCTCCGCCTCCGCTTCCGCCGTCAGGCGGTCGTAGCGTTCCAGGTCAGCCTCCAGTCGGTTGACGGTACTGTGAAGTCGAAACTGCGTACCTACATCGTGCCGGTCCACAAAGATCATCAGCACCAGGAACAACAGCAACGTGACGAAGTACCGGTTACGCAGGTAAGCCGGAATACTATTCCAGTACGTGGCGAGCGGGTTAGTCGTTTTACGGCGTGCCATGGTCGGGTGATCGTTATTGGGTGAAGATAGGGGTTTAGGGGATAGGGGGTAGGTAGTGGGTAGTGGGTAGTGGGTGGGTTGTATATCTCGTAGAGGAGTTTACTGCTGTATAGCAGATGGCCCGCAGGGAATGTTTACACCCGTTGCTGCAATTGACCTAGGCCTAGCCTACCTGCTATCCCATTCCTACTACCTCCTAACTGCTACCTCCTAAGCCCTACTTCCCCCGTCCGATCTTCTTGAGCAGGTCCCGTCCCGGGAAGTAAGCCGTCTCGGCCAGTTCTTCCTCGATGCGGAGTAGTTGGTTGTATTTGGCGATCCGGTCGGAGCGGCTAGCGGAGCCGGTCTTGATCTGTCCGGTATTCAGGGCCACGGCCAGGTCGGCAATGGTCGTGTCTTCGGTTTCGCCGCTGCGGTGGCTCATTACGCTGGTGTAGCCGGCACGGTGGGCCATGCTGACGGCGTCAATGGTTTCGGTCAGCGATCCGATCTGGTTTACTTTGATCAGGATACTGTTAGCACTCCGCTCCTTGATGCCGCGGCTGAGGCGTTCGGTGTTGGTGACGAAAAGATCGTCTCCCACCAGCTGGCAGCGGTTACCTATGGCGCTGTTTAGGGCCGTCCAGGCACCCCAGTCGTCCTCGTCCAGGCCGTCTTCGATGCTGAAGATCGGGTATTTATCAACCCAGCCTTTCCAGTAGTCGACCATCGCGGCACTCTCGATCTCGCGGCCGTCCGACTTGTGGAAGCGGTACACGCCGTTGTCGCTGTCGTAAAATTCGGAGGCGGCGGCGTCCATGGCGATCATGATCTCGTCACCGGGCTTGTAGCCGGCCGATTCGATCGACTTCAGGACGATCTCAATGGCCTCCTCGTTGCTCTTGATGTTGGGAGCGAAACCACCCTCGTCACCGACGTTGGTACTATAGCCCTTGCTCTTGAGCACCTTCTTGAGGTGGTGGAAGGTCTCCACGCCCATGCGCAGTGCCTCGCTGAAGGTGTCCGCTCCGAGGGGCAGGATCATGAATTCCTGGAAGTCGATGCTGTTGTCGGCGTGGCTACCTCCGTTCAGGATGTTCATCATCGGCACGGGCATCGTATGCGCGTTGACGCCGCCGATGTAGCGGTAGAGGGGCTGGTTCAGCTCCAGGGCAGCGGCTTTGGCGCAGGCCAGACTGACGCCCAGGATAGCGTTGGCACCCAGCTTGCTCTTATTGGGCGTACCGTCCAGATCGATCATCGATTCATCGATGTAGCGCTGGTCCGTAACCTCGACGCCGAGCAGTTCCTCGGCAATCTTTTCCTCTACGTTGTCGACGGCCTTGGTTACGCCTTTACCCATGTAGACATCCTTGTCGTCGTCGCGCAGTTCCACCGCTTCGTACTTACCGGTGCTGGCTCCGCTGGGCACGGCCGCGCGGCCGATAGCGCCTTCGGCGGTGACGACTTCCACCTCAACGGTGGGGTTGCCGCGGCTGTCTAAAATCTGGCGGGCGCGGATGTCTAGGATACTACTCATAGTTCTTGATATTTTTAGTTGTTGTATGGGCGGCGGGGCGCAGGTAGAAAGTTAATCGGGAAATGGGAACCGGAACGTGCTATTTGACCGCCATCCGCTCCTTGATCAGGTCGACGAACTGATCGAAGAGGTAGGCGGCATCGTGCGGCCCGGGGCTGGCCTCGGGGTGGTATTGCACGCTGAAGGCGGGCTTCCCCACTACCCGGATACCCTCAATGGTATCGTCGTTTAGGTTCCGGTGGGTGATTTCTACGATGTCCAGGTTCTGCTCGATGGCCTCCGGGCTGACGCCGAAGCCGTGATTCTGGCTGGTAATCTCGCTCTTGCCGGTCAGCAAATTGTGCACCGGATGGTTGATGCCGCGGTGGCCATGGTGCATCTTGTAGGTTGGTATACCAACCGCCCGGGCCAAAATCTGGTGACCGAGACAAATACCGAACATCGGCTTGTCTTCCGCCAGCATACCCTTGGCCGTTTCCACGGCGTAGTCCATGGCTCCGGGATCGCCGGGGCCGTTGCTGATGAAGAGCCCGTCGGCACCGAAGGCGTTGATTTCTTCCATGGTGGCGCGGGCCGGAAACACCTTGACGTAGCAGTCGCGGCTCACGAAATTCCGCAGGATATTCTTCTTCGTTCCCAGATCCAGCACGGCTACCTTAATGGACGCGTTCGGATCACCCATCGTGTAGGCTTCTTTTGTCGTCACGTGGCTGCTCAGTTCCAGGCCCTCCATATTGGGAGCCGCGTCCAGTTGCTTCTTCAGATCCGCCAGATCGAAGTTCTCGCTGGAAATGATGGCGTTCATGGCTCCCTTATTGCGGATGTGCCGCACGATAGCGCGGGTATCTACGTCGCTGATGCCCACGACGCCTTCGCGTTCGAAGTAGTCCTGAATGGATGACTGGGCCTGCTGCCGGCTGTAGGGGACGGTAAAATTCTTGCAAATCAGGCCGGCGATCTTGACATTGTCGGATTCGACGTCGGTGTCCTTCGTGCCGTAATTACCGATGTGGGCATTCGTGGCCACCAGGATCTGTCCGTAATAGCTCGGATCCGTAAAAATCTCCTGGTAGCCTGTCATCCCCGTATTGAAACAAATCTCCCCGATGGTCGTGCCGATCTTGCCGGCAGCTTTGCCTTCGTAGGTGGTTCCGTCTGCCAGTAGCAGAATCGCGCGTTTTTCGCTCATAGATGGACGGGCTTGTACGTAGTGCGCGCAAAGATAGGTAATTGTCGTTGCCGGGTCAGTAAGAAGGATAAATACGACCGTTCAATAGCGCGGCGGTTTTCCGACGCGCACTGTTTCGGGGGGTTGCTTACCTTGACCTCGTGAAGAATACGGAAGAAAACACCTATGACGCCATCGTAGTAGGTACCGGTATCAGTGGCGGCTGGGCGGCTATGGAACTGTGCCGGGCCGGCCTCAAAACCCTGGTACTCGAACGGGGCCGCTCCGTCGAACACGGCGACTACCCTACCGCAAACCTCGACACCTGGGACCTCCCCCTGCAGGACCAAATGGCGGCCGAAACCATTGCCGAGCACTACCCCAAACTAAGCCGCAAGGAGTATATCATGCGGCAGTCCAACATCGAATACTTCGTGAAGGACGATGAGTACCCCTATACCGAAGAGCGACGATTCGACTGGATCCGGGGTTACCAGACCGGCGGCCGCAGTCTTATGTGGGGACGGCAATGCTACCGCTTAAGCGACCTCGACTTCACCGCCAACGCCCGTGAGGGAATTGCCGTGGACTGGCCCATTCGCTACGCCGAGCTGGCCCCCTGGTACGATTACGTCTCACGCTTCGTCGGCATATCGGGGAAACAAGAGAACCTGGACCACCTGCCCGACGGGCCATTCCTCCCCGAAATGCCGCTCAACTGCGTGGAAGAAGTGCTGCGCGACAAGGTCCAGGCCGCCTTCCCCCACCGCCGGGTGACCCCCGGTCGGGCCGCCCACCTGACGGCGTACAATCCCGAGATCCATCTCGGCCCGCGGGGCGATTGCCAGTACCGCAACCGCTGCGTCCGGGGTTGCCCTTACGGCGGGTACTTTGCCAGCAATTCGTCCACCCTCCCCGTTGCCGGTGCAACCGGGAACATGACCCTGGTTAACCACGCCGCCGTTCGCCAGGTCCTTTTCGATCCGGACACCCGGCGCGCCACCGGCGTAGCCGTGAAGCACACCGATACCGGCGAGGAGGTCGAATACTTCAGCCGTGGCGTCGTCTTCCTCAATGCCTCTACGCTCAATACCGCCGCCATTCTGCTGGCCAGCAAATCGCGTACCCAGCCCAACGGACTGGGCAACAACAGCGACCAGGTAGGCCGCAACATCATGGACCACCACCACCGGATCAGCATTTCGGGACAGATGGACGGTTTCCGGGATCAGACAATGAAGGGTCGCCGCCCCAACGGCTTTTATATCCCCCGCTTCGTCAACCTCGGCGGATCGGATACTAAAAGGGACTACCTGCGCGGCTTCGGCTACCAGGGCGGCGCCAACCGCGACGGCTGGTGGCGGCTCGTACGGGAAACCGCCGTCCGCCCGGGCCCCGAACTCAAGCAGCAAATTTTGGAACCGGGCGGCTGGTCCATCGGCATGACGGCCTTCGGGGAAGGGCTCTCCTACCCCGACAACCGCGTCACTCTCAACGAAGACTTACTGGACAAGGACGGCCTACCCACCCTCACCATGGACGTAGCCTTCGGCGAAAACGAACGCCTGATGCGCGACGACATGGCCGCCGCCGGCGCGGAGATGCTGGAGGCCGCCGGAGCCAAGGATATCCGCATCAGCCGCACCGAAGCGTACCCGGGCTTTGCCATTCACGAGATGGGTTCCGCCCGGATGGGTAAGGATCCCAAAACCAGCGTACTGAATAAGCATAATCAGATCTGGGATTGCCCGAACGTCTACGTCACCGACGGATCGGCCATGACGAGTGCGTCCTGCGTCAATCCGAGCCTGACGTACATGGCCCTGACCGCGCGGGCGGTGGATCATGCGGTTGGGGAGCTGAATCGGCGAAACCTGTAGTGAATCTGCTTTTTACCTGCGCTCCGCCGCCCTATACCCTTCGGGGAGCGTTGTCGTGTCGGATGTAGTGACCGTTCGTGACGACCGTTTCCAGCTCTTTGGTCGGGTGGTAGTAGGTCTTGCGAAACTCGGAGAGCGTTCCGTTGGGGTTATCGGCCAGCCAGTTGGCCAGCAGGCCCGCTACTATGGGGGCGGAAATGGAGGTACCGACCGGGAAGTGTACGGTTCCCGTACCGAACTCCGGAACCGGCGAAGTCAGAAAGGCGGCCAGCGTTACCTCCCGCCTACCGAAATTGGAGTAGTCGGCGCGGACCAGATTCGCCTCAATAGCTCCTCCCGCCTGACTTGAGTTATAGGCGTAGGAACCAACCGTAATCAGGTTGCAGGGAAAGTCATCCGCGAAGGCGGCGGGCCATTGGGGAACCTTATCGAGATCCTCTTTATCGTTTCCTGCGGAGGTGACCATTAGCACACCGTTCTTCGCGGCCGTCTTGAGCGCGCAATACAGCGCCCGGGGTTCAGATTCCTGGTAAAAGCCCCAACTCATGTTGATGACTTCGGCACCGGCCACTGTCGCTTCGTAGATGGATACCAGCGATCCGAAATAAGAGGCTATGCCTTCCTGGCCGAACACCTTCAAGTGCAGTAGCTGGAGGGGCCGGGTGGCGGTATACTGATTCAGCACGGTGGCGGCTACGTGCGTACCGTGGGGTGCTTCGTCAATGGGTTCTTCCTGCCGCCGGATAAAATCATAGCCGTAGCGCCCGGGCGTAAGAAACTCCGTGTTCGGGCCGGAGGTGTAGCGCGTGGAGGTCCATAGGTGGGCGTTGTTTCGTCCATAATCAATACCGCTATCGATTAAAGCCAGGGTTAGCGGCTTCCGTCTACCGTCGAATTGCGTAGAATGCGGAGGACGGAACTCAGTCAGCCCATCCGGTGTCGCGCGATCGGAGGAAAGTGGCTTCTCCCCCTTCCTGATGGGCTTCTTCGGGGCGAAGAGATTGAGGATGTAGTCCTCCTCGACCGTACCCTCTCCGGAATGGCCCTTCTGCCGGATCGTATGGGTAGCATCCCGACCGTTATTCAATGACATTCCCGGGGGTACACCTATGGCGATGACGCTACCCAACTTACCGAAGTAGGTTTCGGCCATTTCCAGTCCGGTTGCTTTCGCCAGTTCGCGTATGTCTTCTTCGGGATCACAGGTACTGATGACGAGACGTTGAAAGGATCGACCGTTGTGGCTGAAGGGTAAATACCGTGCCCCCCCTGATTCCTGATTCTTTCCTTCGATCTTAATACCGCCCGGCGATTGCGGCTCGCGACCGGCGTAGGCGGCTACGGATATGGTGTCTAAATCGTCAAATTTCCGTTCGTCACCTTCGCCGTCGATACCCAGATCAATGCGGAGAAGATAGCCGTCGAAGCCGTCGGCCAAAGTGATGTGCTGCCGGTACAGGGCCGCCCGGGTTACCGCCGAACCCGATAGCGGTTCGACCTCACCGCCCTGGCTGTATCCGAAGTAGCGCAGCCGTAAGCTGATCTGAGTCGTGTTGTACACGTGCACGAAAAATTCGTTGGAGTCTGTACGCGGTAACTCCACGACCCGGTACAAGCGGGACACTGAATCCTTATCACGAATCGGTAAATCGTATTCGATACGTTCATTCAGATCGGTAAACCGAATGAGGGCAGGGTGCTCCCCGTCTTCCGGGTTACTGAATTTGATGGTGGGCGTAGAATCGTACTGTTGCATGTGTCGTTAGGATAGGCGGTAATAGAAAGTGAGTAGAGCAGCAAAAATGGCGGTGGCCAACGTCACCCAGCCCCAGCCCAGCCCCAGGCCGGAGGCAACGGCTTGCGTCGAAAACTCTATGGGCCCGGTCATTCCGTACAGCGTCGGTGCCGCCCAGTAATATGGATGAAAATAGTCGTTCGCGCGCAGAGAATTCTGGGCCGTCAGGAGCGCACCCAGGCGATCGTTCCCCCTTTGAAGTTCGCGGTAGAACGTAATCATCATTTCTTTCGTAGCCCGATCGTCTACCTGCCAGAGGGTAGTCAGGGTACTCCGCCCTCCCGCAGCGGCAAATGCGCTAGCAAAACTAAGTGGCGCTTCCCCGCGGGCCAATTGTCCGAGGCTGGTTTCACAAGCAGAGAGGACAGTCAGTTCATTATTGATGGGCAGCGAGTAGAGGTCGTTGAAATACAGGAGCTGTCCTTCGTCCACATCACCCGCCGGCTGGTCGAAGGCTACGAAGCTGAGTTCCGGGTGCCGGGGATCGACCAGCCCGTGGGTGGATAAGTGTAAGATGCGGCTGTCGCCCACCCGCTCCAGGAACCGTTCGCGTGTAGCAAGGGAATCGTAGTACACCTCCGAATCCGGCAGCATGGCGGCAATCAAGCGGGCTTCCTCCTGATTATAACGCAGCGGAGCAAGGGGCGCTAATCCTCGCGCCGCTCGTTTAACTGCGGAGGGCATGTCGGCACCGAAACCCGGAGCGAATGCTAGCAGGTTCTTTCCGTAGTTTCTATCGGGCTGTTCCGCCACCCCGGTGAGATAGGCTCCGCTGTACGCATAGGATACGGCGTGTTCGCTCTGTAGATATGGCAACTGTCGATAATCGAGCTTCCCGGGCGAGGGAGGCGAAAGCGGTAGCGCCGCAAAGGGTAAGTAGCTTAATGCTCCATCCGGTACGATGTAGAGCGGCATTTCCGCGGTCATGGACCTCCTTACGGCTTCCGGCAGTAATTGCTGACTCAGTTTCCAGCCAAGGGTCCAGTAACGGCTATCCAGCAGAGACTGCTCGGCTGCCCGCCGCAGGCTTTTACGGCGGAAGGCGCTTTTGACGATGGCCTCATTCCAGGCTATCACGTCGGTGGGCAAAAGCGTATCTACATCAAGCCGGTAGGCACGTAGCTTCCCCGTAGGGGATAGCAGAAAGGCAAGTTGTAGGCTATCCGCCAAGTGGTATTCGAGCAATTGAGCCTGTCGCTCCTCCAGGTAAGCGACCAGGAGCGCGGAATCCAGCGGCTCTACGTAAATAGGCGCGGAGACTGTAGCCCGTTCCATACCATCCACCCGAATCCGCAGGGCTTCCAGATTACCCTCTACCGTCATGTCCCCCCGCGCGACTTCCCGCTCCAGCCGGGCGATAGTTGCCCGTAACTGCCGGATATCCTTTCCACCGATCCGCTTATCGATACCAGCGGAGAGCGAAAACGCCCGGGCCCGTTCGCTCAGGCGAAAAGCGTTCCACAAGTGGAGCTCATCCCCCGTAGACTTAAAGCGTTCATAATGCAGTCGAACGCCTAGATCCATGTCCGGGCGCAAATCCTCACTCAGGTAGCGTCGGCTTGCCGGGTCCGTGTACTCTTTGCGCAACCTGTCCTGCAGATGGAAAGCTTCGTGTAAGTCGGTCAGGGCACGCTCCGATCGGTCGGTCGCTGCGTACAGGCGCGCTCGTACGATAAGCGTGCGGGTCAGGTGCATCAAAGAAGTAGACGAGGTGCCTGCATCTTCCTGGCATAAATAGGTCAGGGCGGAATGCAAACGCTCCTCCGCCGCAGCGTAATTCCCATTTTCCAGATCGCTCTCGGAAAGTTGATTCCGCTTATGGTAATCGGACTTATCGCCCAGTTCGGTGAAGTACCGTAGGGCACTCCGTTCATGGTAGCTGCTCCTTACAGGCTCTCCGATCCTGGCATGGTGTTCCGCCAAATACAGGTGGGCATTGGCAAGAGCGCCAGCGGCCGCTGTAGGCTGGCTGGTAGCAATGCGTACACTTTCCTTTAGCTGCTGATAACTTCGTTGATAGTTGCCGCGGTATCGGTCAATTAGTGCCAGTAGGTTCAGGCAGTGGGCGCGATTGACCACCTCGGTATCCGGCAAGGCTTCGAGTGCGATGAGCCCGGCCCGGTGCGCTTCGGTTTCCTCCTGAAAATTCATCAGGATCCTGGCGGCTCGATAGTAAGTCAGAAATTTAGTCAGATCGTCCGTTTCGTGAAGCGCGTTACACAACTCCATCGCCCGGTAGCTTGAACTGTGGGCCAAACCGTAATCCTCCCGGTCGATTGCCTGCAAGCCCAGTTCATTGAGGCTCTTCAACCAACTCAGGCTGTCCGGCCGGTCGAGAGCCTCGTACATGGCGTTTGCCTCCTGAATGAGTACCGCGGCCGAGTCCTGCATATCCAGCCAGTAGATGGACATCCCCATCATCGTTCGTACCCGGGCCCTTTCGTTGTGGGGGCCCTGGAATACGCTGTCGCGCATAGCCAGGGAGCGCCGGAAATAGGGCAACGCAAGGGAGTCTTCCCAGGCATTCAGGTACATCGTAGCCACACGGTGCAGCGCCAATCCACTGAGACTATCCCGTATCTCCCGCCCCACTTCGTCGTACACGCTTCGCAGATAGGCAAGGCGCGCCAGGCTATCCTGACCGTCGCCCCGCGCGGCCTCGCCCTGCTGGAAGTACGCCAACCGCTCCCCATCGATTTCGGAACCGGGCTGGTCCCTCTGGGCGGCCAGGCATAGCGACCCGCTCCATAGCAGCAACAGGACGATGACCCGAATAAGGGCGGTGGATTTCATGGGATTAGGCCATTAAATAAGACGACTAACGATCTGATTGCGTGTACGGACACCGGATTGGTGCAGGGCGGGAAAATCCGCTACCAGGATGTTCCGGAGATAACTACTAGGGCATCCCCTCTTTAAGGCAAACAGGTAGGTAAGCCCCATTCGTGACCGCCCCGGAAGACAGCTGGGAAGCGGTACCGTATACACTCTGGAGATTCCGTACGCCCGGAGCTCCGGTTGCCGTCAGATTGGCCACCGCTCGCGTGACGATCGGCGTAGATATGGACGTGCCGAGGAAATAGCCCGTACCCGTTGCATCGTAGTTGGGGGTTTCGGTTGTCATGAAGGCCGCCACGGCCACGTCTGGTTCGCCGTAGTTGGAGAAAGAGGTGAGGACGACATCGTCTGGGTCTACTTTTTGATTTTCAAAATCGTAAGAGGCGACCGATACCACCGTTTGCGGATAAGTCGCTGCAAAAGATGCCGGCCACTGGTGTATTCTATTGATGGGATCTCCCTCGTTTCCGGCGCTGGTCACCAGTACGATACCCCGGCTCTTGGCTTCTTCTACCAGACATTGCAACGCGCGTGGCGTAGTCTGGGAATAGAAACCCCAGCTCATGTTAATAACGTCACTTTTGATCGTGATCGCCTCCCGTAGCGCCACCAGGGCGCCGAAGTAGGTTGCCGCGTTCTCTTCGCCAAAAATTTTGAAGTGGACCGTCGTCAGCGGTGCCGCGCCTCCGTACCCGCCAATGGCCGCCCCGGCGACGAAGGTGCCGTGGGGGACCACATCGTTCGGTTCATAATCGTTTTCGATAAAATCGAAGCCAAGCCTACGCGGTTTCACGAAGGTGGTAGCCATAGCTTGCTGGTAGATCGTCTGGATCCAGTAGGGGCTATTCACCCGGGAAACATCCACCCCGCTGTCGATAATGGACACGATTACCTGGTCTTCATCGCTTGTACTTTTTCCCTGGGGGCGGAAGGCGACACAGTTGCGGATCTCTTCCAGCTTTGGTGCATCGGTACGCTCGAGGCTACCAAAAAAGTCATCGGGATCTTCCGGATTGAACAGGTTAATGATGTAATCGGACTCTACCGACATTCCGGTCGTATCCTGGGTGGGTCGCTTTTCCAGGGACGTGCCGCCCACGGTTTGGAGCGACATACCCTCCGGCACGTCGGCCGCTACGACGGAGCCGCTCTCCCCTTCGTAACTCTCGCTAACGGGTAGCCCTATTTCCTTGACCCAGGCGGCCAGATCCTGCTTGGAAGAACAGCTGCTGAAGATGAGCCGCTGGAAGGTCTGCCCGCTGCAGCTGACTTTAAGCGTAGGCGGGGGAACGGTTTGCTGGCCATCCACTACGTTTTCTTGGGTGTTATAGCTCATCTCACTGGCAAATTGAGGCTCCTTTCCCGCATAGGCGGAAAGCGCGACGAAGTTTCCTTCCTCCGCTTCGTACATTTCATAGCTCTCGTTCGGGGCGGACTTCGCCAGGTCTATCCGGACGAAATAGCGATCGTACGAACGAGAGGGGTCTACGTATATCTTAAAGCCCACCCGGTCGTCGCCAACGCATTCGGTGACGGGCTCGAAGCCAGATTGACAATCCTTGACGCCAAACACCTGAGCGTATACGTAGCCTTTGGTTCCGTTATACACATGTAATATGAAGCGACTTGAAGATGTGGAGGCCGGCACTTCGACGACGCGACCAAATTCACTCTTCTGATAGCAATCGAGCGGCAGTTCGGGTAGCGCTCCCTCGACGGGTTTATGCAGGCCGCGCAGCCATACCAGATTGGGTTCGCATTCTCCCGGGTCACTGAATGTGACGGTCGGGGTATCGTAGTCGCAATTTTCCGGTTGCGGATCTTCAATGGGTTCGCAGCCGCTTACAAACAGCCCGAGGCATAGAATAAAGAGGTAGGACAGGTGATGCGTTGTCATGTGTAGTGTGTTTGATAACAATAGCTTTGTCGGCCCCCTAAAGGGGATCCGGCGGTAACTCTCTATACGGTTTGGGGATAGGCTGTTACTAATATAGCAAGGTTTTTGCATGCCGGCCCGCATATTCCTCCAAAGCGGAGGATCGGGCACGCTGGAACCAATCGTAATTTCCGTATCTTGACCCTTGCTTAACATCATGCAAAAATCTATGAATCGCAGAACTGCCCTTAAGAATACGGCTCTCGGCCTGGGCTCCCTCAGCCTCGGAAATGCCATGGCGGCAACCGATGCGGCAACCGCTAAATTGGGAGGAACCGCTAAAACCAATCACAGTACCTGCCTCTGGTGCTACCAGGGCATGCCGCTGGAAGAACTGGCCGAGCGCGGGCAGGATATCGGACTAAAGAGCATCGAGCTCACCACCGTCGATCAGTGGCCGGTCCTGAAGGAATACGGGATGACCTGCGCCATGGGTACCCACGGGGACTTCAGTATCAGCGAGGGCTGGAATGACCCCAAGCTTCACGAGAAGCTGCAGGAGCAGTACACCAAGGTGATCCGCGACGCCGCCGATCACGGTATTCCCAGCGTCATCGTCATGAGCGGCAACCGGCGGGGCATGAGCGACTACGACGGTATGATCAACTGTGCCGTGGGTCTCCGTCCAATGGTCAAACTGGCCGAGGAGGCCGGCGTCACCCTACAAATGGAATTGCTGAACAGCAAGGTCAATCACCCCGACTACATGTGCGACCGCACCCAGTGGGGCGCCGCCCTCGGCGAAATGATCGGATCGGACCGCTTCAAGCTCCTCTACGACATCTACCACATGCAAATCATGGAAGGGGACGTCATCGCTACCATCCGCAAGTATCACCCCTACATCGGCCATTACCATACGGGGGGCGTACCGGGCCGCCACGAGATTAACGACAGCCAGGAACTCAACTACCCGGCTATCGTGCGCGCCATCCACGAAACCGGTTTCGACGGCTATATCGCCCAGGAATTTGTTCCTTCCTACGATGACAAAATCAAGGCGCTGGCCGAAGGACTGCGCATCTGTGAAGTATGAGTAAACGGCCACCCTACCAGTGGCTGGCGGATGCGGGTAGCATAGCGCTGGTCATATTTGTTGTGGTGGCTTACCGCTTCTACCCGCAGAGCACCCCTTCGTGGACCTTCACGCTCGCCTCCCTGCTGGCTATCGCGGTGCTGGTTGCCGTGGTAACGGAGCTGTACCTGATGTATCGCGACTACCGCGCGGGTTATTTCTACCCGATGCGCAACGCCAGCCTGTTCCTGCTGCTACTAAGTTTACTGGCCATTCCCGCCTACCTTCTCTACGCTTGGGTCACAGGGCTGTACCTGGGCCCGGCCACCTTGTTGCTAATCCCCGTATTCCTGACCCTGGTGACGCGTAACCTCTTTCGCGTCCGTCTTGATAGTCTGTCGCTGCGGGCAAAAACGGGTTTCCGTTCGCCCCGGGAAGTCCCCCTGTTCAACATCGAGCAAGTGATCGTTGAAGACGATAAGATCACCGTGCTTCCGGACGGACAATCCTCCATCCATCTGTTGCGCGTCTTTTTCTTTCCCTCCCACTGGGAGGCCATCCGTACGCGGCTGACTAGCCTTCGCGGTGCGGGAGGGGTTTCCGACCCCGGCCTACGTAAATAAACAGTACCAGCACGCCCAGCGCGAGTGCCCACAACACCGCCCAGGCGAAGGTCGATAGCGTCGTCTTTTTACCCAGTAATTCGATCGGGCTACTGGCTCCGTACAGGGTCAGCCCCGACCAGTAGTAGGGATGAGCGTATTCGTCCAGTTCGCGCATTTCCCGTTGGGCGGTGTTGAGCGATTCCAGCCGCGTTTTTCCCTGTACAAGCTGGCGGTAGAAAGACACCACCAGGTTCTTGGTCGCGGCGTCATCGACCTGCCACAGCGTGGTGAGGGTACTTCGTGCGCCGGCAGCGGCAAAGGCACTCGCCATGCTCATCGTCGTTTCGCCCGGGGCCAGCTTGCCCACGGCGGTTTCGCAAGCGGAAAGCACCGTGAGTTCATTGTCGATCCGCATGCCGTAGAGGTCGTTGAAGTACAGCAACTCGTCCTTGTCCAGCTGCTCTCCCGTTTGGCTGAAGGCTATAAAACTCAGGTTCGGATCGGTCGGATCGACGTAACCATGACTACTGATGTGCAGCACGCGTGCCTTCCCTACTTCCGACCTGAATTCCGCTACGTCAGCCCGCTCGTCGTAGTAGGCTACCGCGTCGGCAACCATATTGACCACCCGAGCGACTTCTTCCGTGCTGTACACCAGCGGCGCGAGGCTGGCATTAGAGCGCAGCACACTCTTGGCGGATTGCGTGCCATTCGCCGTCTCCCCGGCGGTGGATCGGAAGGAAGGGGCGAAGGCGACGAAATTTTTCTCATAATCATTCCGTCGCCCTTCGCTTACCGCCAGCAAGTAACTTGAGCTGTAGCTATAGCTGACGTCCGCCGCGGATTGCAGATATTCCACCTCACTATAATCCAGAGGCAGCGGGGACTCCCGCAACGGCAAGGCGGCAAAAGGAAGGTAGTTGAGCACCCCGTCAGGAATCACGCACACACGGGCTTTTTTTTCTGCGGCGGAGCGCAGGTTTAATGCTTCCCGGGCGGCGGGGGGCAACAGCAGGTCCGTGAGCATCAAGCCCTGGTGTAGATAATTACTGTCCAGAGCAGCCTGTACCTCCGGAGCGGCCATGGACTTGAAACGGTATTGACTGGTCTCGATAGTCTCCCGCCAGTTGTGCACCCGGTCGTCGAGCGCTTCGTCCAGATCGAGGAAGAAGAGGCGCAGTTCGGCCTGCGGCGTCAGCAGGAACAGTACGGTATTCTGCTCCGAAAGGTGATACTGCAGCAGACTAAACTTGTTCTTCTTGACGAAGGAGTTCAGATCCTTTCGCTTTAGTAAAAAGCTGATGGGGTTTTCTTCCAGACGGTCAGCCTGCAACTGGTCCATGCGAATACGGGCGGCGGACAGCACTTCCCGCTGCTCGATCTGCCCGAGGCTCACCTCCCGCTCCAACCGGCTGATTTCCTCCTGAAGGGAACTTATTTCCGGTGGGATACCGACGTATTCGGACTGTACGGAGGCAAGCAGACTGTATGCCCGGGCACGTTCGCTCAGTTGGTAGGCTTCCCAAAGGTCGTCGTCTTCGTCTTCCTCCCGGTACAGGTCGAGCAGGAGCGCGATCGCCCGGTCGTAAAATCTACGCTGATCCTGGCTCAGGTAGCTCTGGCTTTCGTAGTCGTTCAGCGTACGCCGCAGGTGACCCTGAATGCGAAACAGTGCCCGATAGTCTTCGAGCGCATTATCGAACATGCCCGAATTGGTGTAAGCTTCGGCGCGGTGGCCCAGCATGTCCATAATGGGCACGGCATTGGCGATTACCTCTTCCGGCAGATTTCCGCCCGTGGGAATCTCCTTTCCACCGGTCAGGTAGGTCAGTCGTTCACTGAAGGAAGCGAGGGCCCTCCGCGTCTGGCCCAGCCGAAGCCGGATCGCGGGAACCTTTTCACTTCGGAGGTAAACCCCCAGTTTGTCCGCCTCGGATAAGTTATTTCTTGCCAGTTCATCGTAGCGGTTCAATCGAGTAGTATCGCCGCGTTCCCCGTAGTATTCCGCCAAATTGAGATAAACGATCCCCAGCATTTCCTCGTGACCGGCAGCGGTGGCGTAGCGTTCCGCACGGCGCAGGTTCTGTAGCCCCTCCCTTTGTCGGTCTAGCTCTATCAGTACGAGTGCCAGTTGGTTGTACGCGTCGGCAATGGACAACGCATCGTTTGTAGACAGAGCATAGGTAAGTGATTCCTGCGCAAATTTCAGCGCGGGTTCGAGTTCGGCCAACCGAAGGAGGACGTTGGATGCCTGCGAGTAGGTGTAAAAGGCCATCTTGGGGTCGACGCTGAGTTGTCGCATCAGGGAAACGGCCCGAAAGCTCGAGCTGTAGCCGAGTCGGTAATTCTTGGTGATCAGGGCGTACCGCCCCAGCGTATTGATGTTGCGTAACCAGTTCAGGCTATCCGCTACCGGCACCCGCTCATAAATCGTATTGGCTTCCCGCACCAGAACGATGGCGGAATCTACCTGATTGAGGTAGTATAACACCGTAGCCAAATTGGCACGGCTGTGTGCCCGATCATTGTGATAGGTCGGATAAACGGAATCGCCCACCGCAATGGCTTTCTGATAGTAAGCGGCGGCCAGGCTATCGCGCATTGCGTTGTAGGCGGCTAATCCCATTTTGTGAAAGGCGCGGCCCGCGAGGCTGTCGATAATGGGCTTCCCCGTTCGGTCGTGGGTCACCGCGGCCAAATTGCGTAGGGCGGCCTCGGTACTGTCCGCGTCGATATAGGCCAGTCCCTCGGCGTACCTCGACTTGCGGTCCATGCGATCTTTCAGTACGCGCGCCGCCTCTCCGTAGGCTTCCTTGGCAACCAACGAGTCGATGGTTCCGTTCTGCGCCCATCCCCTGCAGGAAACGACCAGCAGCGCAAGGGCCAGGAGCAAGAGCCGGATGCACGCATACATAATTTAATGGGGATGTTAATCGCGAAAGATATGGGTAATACGGCCAAACCACCGCATCCCGCGTCTTTTACGCATATTTGCCGGCTAATTAAACAAGACTGATGCAAGACCTTCGCCCCACCATCGAAGCCGCCTGGGACAACCGCGAGCTACTCAAGGACAAATCCACCCAGGAGGCCATCAACGCCGTGATCGAGGAACTCGACAAGGGGCGCCTTCGCGTCGCCGAGCCGGGTACCGGCGGCGAGTGGCAGGTCAATGACTGGGTAAAGAAAGCGGTCGTCCTCTATTTCCCCATCCGCCAGATGGAAACCATCGAGGTCGGCCCCTTCGAATTTCACGATAAGATGGAACTCAAGCGCGACTACGCCGGCCAGGGTGTACGGGTGGTTCCTCACGCCGTTGCCCGCTACGGTGCCTACCTGGAAAAGGGCGTGATCATGATGCCCAGCTACGTCAATATCGGCGCCTGGGTCGGCAGTGGCACCATGGTCGATACCTGGGCTACCGTCGGCAGCTGCGGACAGATCGGCCGCAACGTCCACCTCAGCGGCGGCGTCGGTATCGGTGGGGTACTGGAGCCTTTACAGGCTACCCCGACCATCGTGGAAGACGACTGCTTCATCGGTTCCCGTTCCATTATCGTCGAGGGCGTGCGCGTCTGCAAGGAAGCCGTCCTCGGCGCCAACGTCGTCCTCACCCAGAGCACCCGCATCATCGACGTGACCGGCGACGAGCCCGTCACCCACCGCGGCGTGGTACCGGAGCGGTCGGTGGTCATTCCCGGCAGCTATACCAAATCCTTCCCCGCCGGCGACTACCAGGTGAGCTGCGCGCTCATCATCGGGAAGCGGAAGGAGAGTACGGACAAGAAAACCAGCCTGAATGCGGCCTTGCGGGAGCATGACGTGGCGGTTTAGGGATTTACGATATCTGATTTACGATTTACGATTTGGCTGCCGCATGGGGTTGCTCGCCTTCGGCTCGTAGGTTTTTAAACACAGATTTGACAGATTTCACGCACAGATTAAACACCGATTTTCTTGACTTTCAGCTCGCCTTTGGCTCGTGAATAGCAGGGGTTGAGGACCTCCGGTCCGATGGAGAAGTAGCAGTTTTTCAGCACAAACGGCCGCGGATCGCTGCCCTCAAAGCAAGTAGTCTACGCAGATTGGCTCCGCTCCGTGCGGTATATCTCAGCAACGCCCGGCGCTTTTCCGAATCCCCACGGTGTGCCCCCGCCAAATAGTGGGAGCTATACTCCCTCGGCGGCACCTCCGTTGACCCTCCGGATTCCATTCCGCTTCTGCAGAGTCGGACCGGAGCTCCTCCACCCGTATTGCCTGGCATCGGTCCGGATTCGATGTGGCTGTTTATCAATCCGGCTATTCCGTTTCTTTTTACCTGCGCTCCGCCGCAAAAAATTCCGCCTCGACCTACTTCGGTATCGCCATTTCATGAACCGAACCCGCGGGCTACCGGTACCTTTGTACTTCGTACTTGCACCTTCATACTTCGTACTTCCCACTTGCACCTCTCCTCCCTCAAACTGACCCAGTTCAAGAATTACGAGCGCCAGTCGCTGCGCTTCAGCCCGCGGCTAAACTGCTTCGTGGGCTTCAACGGAGCGGGCAAGACCAACCTGCTGGAGGCCATCTACTACCTCTGCATGAGCAAGGGATACGGCAGCGCGGTGGACCAGTACAACATCCGCCACGGTGACCGGGTGGCCCGGCTGGAGGGGCTATTTGACCTGGACGACGGAGCGCAGGATAAGATCGTTATCAAACTCCGGAAGCGGCAGCGGAAGATCATCGAACGCAACGGAACACCCTACGAGCGAATCAGCGAGCACATCGGTCGCTACCCCGTGGTGATCGTGACGCCGGACGACATCAGCCTGGTGCTCGAGGGAAGCGCTACCCGCCGCAGACTGCTCGACAACAGCCTCAGCCAGACCGACCCGCAATACCTCACCCAGCTGATCACCTACAACAAGCTGCTCGAAAATCGCAACGCCCAGCTGAAGGAGCTCGATGGCCGGGAAGACACCACCGGTCTGCTGGATGTATATAACGCCCAAATGGCGGAACCGGCGAACTACATCTTCGAGAAGCGCCGGGATTTCGTGGCCCCCTTCACCGAGCTACTGCTGGAAGCCTACGCGGCCATCAGCGGCGAGCGGGAGGAAGTGGGGTTGGAATACCAGTCGCAACTCAGTGCCCAAGGTTGGGAAGAACTCCTCGCCGAGCGCTCCGAAAAGGACCGCATCCTGCAGCGCACGACCGGCGGCATCCACCGCGACGATCTGGTCTTCGTCCAGGAGGGCCACCCCCTCAAACGGGTAGCGAGCCAGGGGCAATTGAAATCCTTCGTGCTCTCCCTGAAGCTGGCGCAGTATCGCCTGCTGGAACGTAGTACGGCCCGCACGCCCATCCTCCTGTTGGACGACATCTTCGACAAACTGGACCACGAGCGGGTGCGGCAACTGCTCGAACTCGTGATGAGTTCCGCTTTTGGCCAGCTGTTCATCACCGATACGGATCCCGAACGGGTCACTTCCCTCATCGGCGACCATCCGGAGATGGAGTGGGAAAGATTCCTGGTCGCCGAGGGCGTAGCCCGCAACGAAGCCGAGTGGAAGCAGTTATTAGAGGAGGAATAGCCAATATGTACAAGAAGCCGCCCCAAAAACCGGAGCCCCAGGATCTGAAGCAAGCCTTTTTGCGGCTCCTGCGGAACCAGCACAATGAGGCCGGCTACTTCAAGGCGCGGATCAAAGTGGTGTGGGAGCCCTTCTTCGGAAAGCACACCGCGGATAATACACGCGACTTCCTGGTGCGGAATCGTAAGCTCTACGTCTACGTCACCAATGCTCCCCTGCGCAACCAGCTCACTATGGTGCGAGAGGGTATCCGGGAGCGACTGAACGCGGAGTTCGGAGAGGAATATTTGGAGGAAGTGGTGATTAAGTAGCACTTCGCGCTGTCCGTCTTTTCGTTGGTTTACGAATGCCCGGCTCTGGCTAAACAAGCGTTATGTCCTATACGGCATTTCGCTGCAAACCCTGATGTTCATGATCAGGATTTCGCCCAAACTGAAGCCCCGGGTTCATCTGATAGATCTGCACCAAAAAGAAGCTAACAGGAATGAAGGATATCTTTTCCTAAGAAGCACTTTGTTTGAATTTACAGTCGTTTATTCACTTTTCACCTTGCCTATATTCTCGATAATTATGAGATTCCTGCCTCTTCTAGCTGTGTGTATTATTTCTTTTGCATTGAACAGCCAACATCAGTTTACCGAAGTATTCCACGAGTACGACGACCTTGATCACATTACGGAAGTCACACACGGAGATTTCAACGGCGACGGTTCGTCCGATTTTGTCCTGTACGCCATGAGTTCAAGGAAGTTGATGGTGGGCCTCAATCACGGATTGCAAAAGCCGGTTTTCAAGACCGTTAATGAGGGTTTAAGTCTCGCCAAGTTGACCGTTCACGATTTCGATCAGGACGGGGATCAGGACATCATCGGTTTGGCCGTATTCGATGAGCAGACCTACCTATGGAGAAATGATGGAGCCGGAAATTTTACTTCTGAACTCCTGTCTGTACCGTACTACAGTTCTATTGCTTTCGCAGATCTGAACGGGGACGATGTAGCCGAGATGATAACAGGTACCATTAATTCATTGAATATCTATGGTATTGCGGAGGGCATCGTAAACCTTATGCTATCAATCGAGGGCCAGAGACCTGATGCAATAGACACGATCGATTACAACGGCGATTCCATGATGGACCTAGTCATCGCAGAAAGTCAGGATGGGATAAAAGTATTCGAGCAAAACAGCGACTTCACGTTCACCGAAGTAGAAATTCTACCGGAAACATATCATCACGACAAAATAGTAGCTACCTATATCAACGACGACACGGTGGCTGATTACCTTCTATTTTCCAATTTTACCGGGACCACTACTATCGTTACCAGTAACACCGACGGCACCTATACGGCGGAAGCGCTTCCCAAAGGAGAGGGCAGAAACGAATTTACCGAGTTCGGGTACGTTGATCAGGACGAAGTGATGGACGTGTTTCATACCGAGCGAATCAGTATGTCAAACGGGACGAACTCCGTATTCACGTTGGGAGACGAGGAACCGTCCCAAACGGTGATCAACAACGGTTTCGGCGACCAAGCTGGAGGGGGCATTACCGATTTAGATAATGATGGCGACGCCGACCTCTTTTTATACGTAAATGATTTTTTTGATACCGGATTGGTCTTCTTTATCAACAACACTGCGATAGATGCGGATTCCGATGGCTATTCCGATGAAGTTGACTGTGATGACACTAATCCCGCTATCAACCCTGGTGCCCTTGAAATTCCCAATAATGGTATTGATGAGAATTGCGACGGCGACGCATTGACGACATCCGTAGGCGATCTGGCCGGGGGTTCGGTAAAGGTATTTCCCAATCCTACCACTAGGGAAATAAACATTGTCGGCCAGCCGGGACGCAGTCTCTCGGTAAAGGTGATGGACCTTACCGGAAGAATACTTCACGTGACAACGGATAGTAAGCCGATCTACCTCGACAACCTAAATGAGGGTATCTATTTCATTGATATCAAAGACTTATCATCCCAGTCACGAATGATTAAAAAAGTCGTCGTACACTGATTCCTTGCGCCTTAAAATCTGGGCGTATGAATGCTGGTCAACCTACACCCATCGAAAGTTAATCCGGCGTCTACGCAATATTGCCGCACGTACCGGCAAGGCTTGATTCTATTCCTGGACGCATAGGGTAACGGCTACCGGCTCTGCGTTACCCCTACCCTGGCACAATCATTCCGCACGGGGCAGCTACTACACTTCGGTCGCGTTCCGGTACAGACATGCTTGCCGAAGGGGACGAGCACCCGGTTGATCTCTACCCAAAGGTCTTGTGGCAGTTGCTTGGCGAGGGCATCACGGGTTTTGTCGGGGGTGGAGGTAGCGACGTAGCCCCAGCGGTTGGTGATGCGGTGGACGTGGATGTCGACGGCGATGATCGGGTAGTTCAGAGCTACGCCGAGGGCCAGACTGGCCACCTTGGGGCCTACGCCGCGGAAGGCAATGAGTTTTTCATAGTCGGCCGGGGTCTCGCCACCGTAGTCGTCGACAATGGTCTGAGTGAGGGCGAGGATATTGTCGGCCTTGGCGGGGGCGAAGGTGGCTTCGGCGATGAGGCCGATCAGCTCCTCCCGATCGAGTTGCACCATTTGTTCCGGCGTGCTAGCGCGGGCGAAGAGGCGGCGGCTGACTTCCGTACTCGTTTCGTCGTAGGTACGCACGCTGATCAGGCTGCTGACGAGCTGCTCGTAGAGACTGCCGTAGCCCTCGTCGCGTAGGCCAAACATGGCAGCGGGAGCCTTGTCGGCCACGGCGGCGGCGCAGCGTTCGAGTACGGAATAAATAGGAAAATCGCCCATGGTTTGCTAAGAGCGGCCATGGGCGATTTGTTTGCCGAAAAAGTACTGATATAATCTAAGCTTTCTTTAAATCGTGGAAACCGAAGTTTATTCGAGATGAAGAGTAAACTCTCCGGCTTCGCTGCCCGCTTCTGGTCCCGTAACGTGTCCGTTGTACCAAAATCCCGAATACTCCGCTGGATCTTTCGTCTGGTTCAGATCTCCAATAAACGTAACCTTAGTTTCACTGCTGGTTCTCGTTAGCTGGACTAAGACTGAACCGTCGCTTTGGATTGTATAATCGTCCGTGGTAAACGTACGATCGGAATCACGTACGTACAAACTGGCCGAACCATCGGAAGCGAATTCGATATCTCCCTCTAATGGTCTTCCGCTCTCCGTCATTGTCCCCGCAAATTTGCCCCGCAACGGGTTTGATATGGTCATTGGTATCACCACCTGCCCTTCACTATTGGTGACCACCACCTCTACGTCGTGCGTACCCGGGGGAAGCAGCTTGGTCCACTGCAGTTGCCCCGTCGTGGAATTGACGCTGAGTCCATCGATCATGGTTCCGAGGCTGGCGCTGCCCTGCGAGCCGTTCCAATCGATGGAGGGCGTGGCCGAATTACCGGCTTTGTAGAATTCGGCCTCGTAGGTGGTAGCCGAGTAAGTGACTTCCGGCGCACTGGCCCCGCCGGAGAGATTATCGATCTCGTCGCAGGACTGGGTAAAAACCACTCCGATAGCTAGAAGTAAATAGAACAGTTGCGTTTTCATGCTGATGTCTTGTTTGCCGCTCTATGTCTTGGATCACCCCCGGCGTTACACGACACGACACATTTTTCTCAGTCTCTACCGACATGCGGCCAAAAATCTCTTTTTTTTCATTTTGATCTGCACCGCATAATGCAATGATAATCAGCATTATAAATCGTATTTAAACGTTTAAAGACGTTTATAAACGTCTTTAAACGCAAGTAAACGTATACTTGACGAATAACGGATTGGGGTGCCCTCACCTTTGGACCGTCACCGAATGAAAGCGATGTGTACTGCTTCACGCCGCAATCCGCCGGGGGCGATTTCATCAACCATGCTCGTGTCCATTAATTCATGCGACGACGGATGCGAGTCATACCAATCCTTTTTACCATGCAAGTACGTAACAGTGTAACCCTCATCGGCAACGTTGGCCAGATCCCCACCGTCAAGACGCTTAACGGTGGTACCCGCGTCATCGAGTTCAGTCTCGCCACTAACGACTCCTACCGTAATAAAGCGGGAGAGCGCATTACCCGCACCGAATGGCACACGATCAAAGCCTTCGGAAAGGTGGTCGACACCCTGGAGCGCTACGTCACCAAGGGCAAGCAACTGGCGGTCACCGGGGCCATCCGCTACAACCGGTGGACGGATAAGCACGACCAGACCCGCATCAGTACGGAGATCATCCTGGATGACTTCACCTTCCTCGGCTCCCGCGATAACAGTGACTACCCGAACCACGAAGACGACAAGGAAAGCTCCGAGATGATGGCGGCCGAACCGACACCGAAGAAAACGACCAAGCGGCGCGGGAAGAAGAATTCGGCTATGACGCCCGCCGAAGACCTGCCCTTTTAGATATACCGGGGCAGCTTTCCATCACCCTCCATTCTTCACCGGGGGCCGACGGGAAAGCATTTTTTGCAACACTTTGTCCTTTCCGGTAGCCGGCTGACTCGGGTGGGTACCACTTAGAGAAAACCAGGCGCCTACCATCCAAAGGCAGCAGGAAAGGCCGGGCCGGCATCGCTTCTTCGGGAGGGGTGTTGGCCCTTTTTATTTGACTACCTTCAAGCTAAGGTCCAGGCCGGTGGCCGAATGCGTAAGGGCTCCTACAGAAATGAAGTTTACCCCCGTCTCGGCGACCTCCCGTATGCTATCAAGCGTAATGCCTCCGCTGGCTTCGGTCTCGAAACGGTCGCCGATGTGGGCCACCGCCTCCCGCATCAGAGGAATTTCGAAGTTATCGAGCATGATGCGGTCGACCTGCCCCACCCGCAGAACTTCCATGAGTTCCACGAGGTTGCGTACCTCCACCGTAATCGGTAACCGCATATCGTTTTCCTTAAAAAAGGACTGTACTCCCTCGATGGCTTTCGTGAGCGATCCGGCGGCGTCGACGTGATTGTCCTTGATCATGATGCGGTCGTACAGCCCGTCCCGGTAGTTGTGACCACCGCCCAGGCGTACGGCCCATTTTTCCAGGAAGCGAAGGTTCGGGGTGGTTTTCCGGGTATCCAGCACCTTTACGGGCAGATCTTCTACTTCGAAGGCGTAGCGATTGGTCAGGGTGGCAATGCCGCTCATCCGCTGCATCGTATTCAGCACGAGCCGTTCCCCCTGTAGCAGTGCGCGCGAGTTACAGGTAACGAAAAATGCCTCGTCCCCGACCTCCATGAAATCCCCGTCCTTCATGCGCTGGTCGAACTCCGCGGTCGGATCGAGGTATTCGAAGATCATGCGCGCCATCTCGACGCCCGCCAGGATGCCGACGTCCTTTACCAGGAGGCGGGCCGTATCGCGCTTATTCGGGGGGATGGTGGCTTCGCTCGTAAAATCACCCGCACCCACATCTTCGGCGAGGGCCTCGGTGATAAACTGAAGGATACGTTGGCGAAGGCTTTCATCTAATCCCGACATAACTTTACATTAGTGCCCGGCCACCGCGGCCGGTGATGATTTTCGGTGTGATTTCCGGCCGCAAAGGTAAGCCTTCCAGCGTCCACATAAACTATGTCACGTGGTCGAAGCCTATTTTAAGGACATCAGCGAAGGAATAGGTTGCCCCGACCGGGCATGGGGTAACGTCGAAAAGGCCTACGCGGGCCGGGCCTATCACAACCTAAGCCACCTGAAAGAAATGCTCGGTCATCTGGCCGATCACCCCGCTCCGAAAGATCCGGTGGTTTTTGGAATAGCGCTGGTGTTTCACGACATCGTGCACAAACCTACCCGTTCCGACAATGAACACCGCAGTGCCCTTTCGGCAACCCGCTTACTCGAAGAAGGCGGAAAGCTACCGGCCGAGCGCATCCAGCGATGCGCGGAACTGATCATGGCCACTAAACAGCACCTTCCATCCGAACACGATGACGGCGACGAAGCCTTGTTGATTGACCTGGACTTAGCGGTCTTGGCCCGGTCCCCGTCCGAATACGATCAATATACCGCAGCCCTGCGCAAGGAGTTCTGGATGGTGCCGGGATTCGTCTTTCGCAACGGCCGACGCAAAGTACTGACCGCCTTCCTCGATCGGCCGAATATCTACCACACGCAAGTGGGGAAGAAAGACTACGAAACACCGGCTCGGGAAAATCTGTGGCGGGAACTCCGGGAACTGTAGTTGTAAATTAACGGGCAGGTTGCTGGTCCAGCAGCTTTTCGATGTCTTCCATCAGGTGGGTCACTTCTTCCTCGTCCAATCCACTGGCGTAAGCGCGTACAAAACCTTCCCGGTCGACCAGGACGATGTATCCGCTGTGATTGAATCCTCCCTCGGCGGAAGGATCCTCCATCGCGATGCTGAGGTAGTCCTCGTCCAGGTCGTATATCTCGAACTTATCGCCGTAAATGAAGCGCCAGCGGTCCAGGTCTTCAATACCAAGCTTGCCCGCGTAATCCGTCATTTTCTCCGGGGTGTCCCGCTTCGGGTCGATGGAAAAGGAGACCAGGCGAAAATCCGGATTATCCTTGAATCGGTCTTCCAACCGAAGCATCTGGCTCTTCACCTTCGGGCAGATTGTCGGACAGGAAGTAAAGAAGAAATCGGCGACGTAGACCTTGCCCCGCAGGTTTTCACTCCCGAAGGGACGGTTAGACTGATCGACGAATTTCCAGTCGCGCACGGGCTCCGGGGTCACTACACCGGTCTCCGTATCGAAGGGGTGATTCCCCGGATATCCGAGGCTATCGAGTAATAAGTAACCTGTTTCTTCGTCTACCGGATGATGCTGCAGGTAGGCCGGTGCGTGCTCCGGCTCAATCCCTTCATCGTGATCGTGGCAGGCGACAAAAAACAGGGGCAGGGCTGCTACGGAGGCTATCTTCCAAAACTTCATAGCGGAAGAACACCACGGCCGGAGGGAGGTTGATGCGAGCCCGGAGACCTTACTTTTATCTGACCCGAGCTGCGGAATTCCTAGCTGACGTACCGTTTCTTGAAGGCTCGTCCGATGCTTCGCCGGATATTCCACGCGCGGTCCAGGCGACCGACGCTCATCTGCTGGTATTCCCTTTCCCAAAAGGACGGGCTATACTGCTTCCATAAGCCGTATCCCGCGTGAATGAGGTTTCCGAGAAAGTCCCACGGCTTCGGTGATCCGATGAAGTGGAACACGGCCCGGTCGTAGTCCGGCTTTTTGTAGTGAGCGAGAAAGGCCACGTTGTAATTCTTCGGCAGGTGCCGAAAGTTGCCCCCACATACGCGATTGAGGATTGTCTGGTCCACGGTGGGGATGGTTTCGGGACGATCTTTAACGATGTCCCGCCAGACTTTGGTGATGTCCTTTTCCTTCCAGGCATCAATGTCCATCAGGAGCACGCCGGAGTTGAAGTAGGACATCTCCCGGTCGAAACCGCGATCGAGAAAGTAGGGCAGGTCATTCGTGTACGCGACGCTCCCGCCCAGCACGGCCGCGATTACGTGTCCTTCCATATCGAGATCCTGAAGGGGAAGCACGTCGATATCGATCACCAGGTCGCTATCCAGGTAGAGGACTCTGGACGCGTCGATATAGTCGGGTATCAGGAGGCGGCCGTAGGGAGTAAGATCGCCGAGCAGGCGGGGCAGTCCCTTGAATTCCTCATCGGCGTCGTACTCGATAAAGCGGTATTCGCCTGTAAAATTAAGCTTGCTAAAAAGCGTCCGGATATTCCCCATGTGGTGCTCCGGCATATTGGAACACATGATATTGATGATCAGCCGTTCCGGCTGGCTACAATTCTGAATCAGCGACGTCACCGTAGCCCCCAGACCGGGCAGACCGCCAACATTGACGCTAAAGACTACGTGAAAGCGGGTATCCTCGGTCATACTTATACATTTACGGTAGGCTCAAAAGAACCGGTTCGTTCTCAAAGGTAAGCTTCCCACTTAGCATAGTACGTTCCGGATACGATCTGATTCTCTTCGCTGCCTACTTTAAGCCCTGAAAAGCCTCGAGTCCGCAGCGCAGGAAGGCTTCGTACTTTTCCTCATCCGGTGTGTAGGCGACCGGTGGATTCAGGGTCTGCCCGTCCGGAGAAACCAGCACGTAATAGGGCTGGGTAGCGTGTTGAAAAACGCTTTGCTGGAAATAGTGCCACTTTTCCCCTACCTGGTCGATGAGGAAGTTTCGGCCCGATCCGTCCAGTCGGGTAACCTCGCGTTGCTGCTCGGCCGGGAGCTCCTTCCGGTCGTCCACGTATAAGCTGATGAGGACGTAATCTTCGGTGAGCAGGTTGTTGATGCGATCCTGGCTCCATACGTTCTCTTCCATCTTGCGGCAGTTCACGCAGGTGTAGCCCGTGAAGTCCAGCATGACGGGCTTATTCACTTCCTTAGCGTAGGCCAGCCCGGCATCCAGGTCTTTGAAACAGGTGATCCCCTGGGGGCAGTCGCACGGATTGAGGTAACTGTAGCAGACGGGGGGTGCGATGCCGCTCAGTAAATTTAGCGATTCGTAGCTACCGCTGTCCTCATTCTTGGTGAATCCGAAGGCGAGATACACAGCAAACAGGACACTCGCGGCCGCCACGATACCGGCCACCGGCCCGATCTTGCGCTTGCTGCTATCGTGCGGGAAACTGATCAGGCGGAGCAAGTAGGCGGCGATGCCCAGCGCGCACAGGATCCAGATAATCAGGAAGGGCTCGATACGCAGCAGGTTCCAGTCCCCCACCAGGTCGGCGTTGCTGAGAAATTTGAAGGCCAGGGCCAACTCGACAAAGCCGAGGACGACCTTCACGCTGTTAAGCCACCCACCGGATTTGGGCATATTGTTCAGTACGCCCGGGAAGGCGGCAAACAGGGCGAACGGCAGGCCCAGGGCTACCCCGAAACCGGCCATCCCGGCGGTAAGCGGCCAGGCACCGTCGCTAACGGCCTCCACCAACAGGCTACCGAGGATCGGACCGGTACAGCTAAAGGAGACCAGCGCCAGCGTGAGCGCCATGAAGAAGATCCCCACCGTTCCCCCGACGCCCTCCGCCTGGCTGGCCCGGTTACTCCAGCTCTGCGGCAGGGTCAGCTCGTAGAATCCGAAGAAGCTACCCGCAAAGACCACGAACACGACAAAGAAGATCATATTCAGCCAGATGTTACTGGCGATGTTGTTCAGAATTCCCGGGTCGATGCCGGCGATGAGGTGGAAGGGCACGCTCAACAGTACGTAGATCAAAAAGATGAAGAAGCCGTACAGCGCCGCTCGCTTGATGCCTTCGGCGCGGCTGCCCCCACTCTTGGTGAAAAAGCTCACCGTGAGGGGGATCATGGGAAAAATACAGGGCATGATCAGCGCGAAAAAGCCACCCAGCAGACCGAGCCCGAAGATGGACCACAGACTCTGTCCGCGCGTAGCGGCCTCCCCTACGTTGCAGGCGGCGATGGGCTCGGCGTTGATGGCGTAATCGTCACCACTGCCGGATGTCGTAGTAGCCACCGCGGCATCGGTATTACCGTCTTCCCTGATGCCGTCGATGACGGTCTCTCCCGTAGCGGGATCGAAACTGAAGGGGATGTCCCGCGGGGGCAGGCACATCTCGTCGTTGCAGGTTTGGAAGGTTAGGTACCCTTCAATGGGCTGGCTGTCCGGTGCGCGGACGACCTGGCTATAAGTCACGGTGCCCCCGTCGATCTTGGCGACCTCGGCCTCCCAGGTCGTGTCGTATTTTTTCTTCAGGTGATCAGCCGTTTCCGTGACGGTTCCGAGCGCTTCCACGCCGTCCGTTCCGGTGATGGCCCACTCCGTTGGGATTGGACCGATCGTCGGGTCGACGTCCTTGCTGTACACCGTCCAGGATTCGGCCATGGTACCGGTCAGGGACAAGCGGTAGCGGTCGCCGCCCATTTCCTCCACGAGCAGTGCCCAGCTGACGGGCTCGTCTTCGCTGGGCGGGGGAAGGCTTACCCGGTGACTCGCGATGATCTCCTCTGCCGGCATATTGGCCTCCTGATCAGTCTGGGGGGTGGCGGTCGCAGGGGTAGTCGCTTCGGATACTATTTCCGGTTCCGGGGCCGGGGAAGGCGTTTTTTCCTGCGCTCCGTCGCCCGTCTCTACCTTCGTTGCCGGGGCGGTTAGGGAAAAGTTGAACGGCTCCGTGGTAGGCGGCAGGCACTGGGTATCGTCGCAGCACATATACTCCACCTCACCGGTGATAGGCCGGGCGTAATCGAGGATGCGGACGGTTTGGGTAAAAACGGTGGGTTCGTCGCTCAGGAATTTGATCACATTGACGCCGAAGAGGTCATCTACTCCTTCCTTCCGGTGGCCTTCTTCTTCGGTTTGCCCGACTTTCTCGTAGTGGTCCCCCTCCTCCCAGTAGAAGGTCGTGGGTACCGGTCCGCCGTCGTCGGTATACTGGCTGTAGATCGACCAGCCCGGATCCGCCTTTGCTATGGCGACGAGTTCAAAGCGGTCTCTCTCCAGGTGGCGCGCTTCGAAGGTCCACGAAATTGGGCTGGCAAACTGCGCCAGCAGGGTAGTGGAAAAGAGGCTGAAGAAAAGAATGAGCCGTGGGGCCATGAGAAAGCGATTTACCGATAGCTGTAAAGATCGAAAAACATAACGCGGCCGGGGGCCGGGTGGTTATGTCGCGCCGGGAAAGCGGTATTCGCTTTTGCTGGGTTGTTGATCTCGGCCCGGAGGGCACTCGACCTTGGAGCGTGGTGCAAGTCCATACTCCCAGCAATTACCGTCATTCCCCCGGCAGAGAAGCCCGGACCTAAGCCAGCAATAGAAACATGGCCGGTCGCTTCTGAATTTCCGCCCCCCGCTCCAGCGCCCACTCTCCCGCCGGAGCGGTGTATATCCATTCCGTTTCCGTGGTCAGGTCGACGGCGGCGCAGAACAGCGTCGTGGGCGACAGTGCCTCCCGGGCGACCTCGATGGTCGCTTGATTCCGGTAAGGCGCTTCAATCCACAGTTGGGTCTGCTTATAGCGGCGGCTTTCGCCTTCCAGGCGCTTTAGGTCCTTGGCCAGCTGGGGGCGCTTGGGGCTCAGGTAGCCGTGAAAAGTAAAGGACTGTCCGTTCAGGCCCGAAGCCATGACACTTAACAGGATCGCACTGGGACCGACGAGCGGTACCACTTTGATACCCCGCTGGTGGGCTAAGCGAACCAGCCTGGCTCCCGGGTCGGCAACCCCCGGTGCACCGGCATCGGAAAGCAATCCAACGTCTTCTCCATCCTGCGCGGGAGCCAGAAAATCGGGCAATTCCTCGGGCCGCGTTCGCTTATTGAGTTCGTAGTAAGTGCATTCCTGCAGCCGGTGATCGAGTTCGACTTCCTTCAAGAAGGCGCGGGCCACTTTGCCCGTTTCCACCACGAAATGCCTGAGCCGCCGGGTGATCGCTAGCGTAGCGGGCGGAATCGTGTCGATCGCTCCCGGTCCGAGAGTGGAAGGAATGAGGTAAAGGGTACCGGCCATGCCGCTAATCTACGATCAGCTCCGCCGTATCAAGTTGCTGCTGGCGGATGTCGGTGGGCAAGTCGCGGTATGCATACTGCTGCGTCCGAAGCTGCGGACGGAAGCCGGCCTCCCGGATCGCCTCCTGGATGCCCTCGGCCGTAAAGCGCCAGCGGGCTCCGGCGGCACTGACCACGTTCTCCTCGATCATGATGGATCCGAAGTCGTTAGCTCCGGCGTGGAGGCAAAGCTGCGCCACCTGCTTGCCGACCGTCAGCCAGCTCGCCTGGATATTCACCACGTTGGGCAGCATGATGCGGCTGAGGGCGATCATGCGGATGTATTCGTCGCCGGTCACGGTGTTGCGGGCGCGCTTGATCTTCTTTAGTATGGTGTCTTCGTCCTGGAAAGGCCACGGAATGAATGCCAGGAAACCCTTCGCGTGCTCCGGTTTTTCACTTTGCACCTGCCGCATCCGGACGAGGTGGTCCATCCGCTCCCAGTTCGTCTCGATGTGGCCGAACATCATGGTGGCGGAGGTCGTGATATCGAGCTGGTGGGCGGCGCGCATGACGTCCAGCCATTCCTCGCCGCCGCACTTCCCCTTGGAGATCAGGCGTCGCACCCGATCGCTGAGGATTTCGGCACCTGCGCCGGGCAGGCTGTCCAGACCGGCTTCCTTAAGGGCCTTCAGTACATCGTAGTGGCTCATGCCCTCCAACTTCGCTACGTGCGCGATCTCGGGCGGGCCGAGCGCATGCAATTTCAGCCTGGGGTAC
This sequence comes from Lewinella sp. IMCC34191, assembly GCF_003390935.1. GTDB lineage: Bacteria > Bacteroidota > Bacteroidia > Chitinophagales > Saprospiraceae > Neolewinella. The sequence goes on from NZ_QNQZ01000005.1 coordinate 70,889, forward strand.
AGCTGCTTGAGCTCACTGAACAGGCCACAGTAGTATTGCAGGCCGAGATCCGGGTGGTGCCCCCCCTGCAGCAGGAGTTGCTCTCCCCCGAAGGCGAAGGTCTCCTCGATCTTCTGCTTGTACTCCTCGATACTGGTGATGTAGCTCTCTTCGTGCCCCGGCCGCCGGTAGAAGTTGCAGAACTTACAGTTGGCGATACAGACGTTGGTGGTGTTGCTGTTCCGGTCGATGATCCAGGTCACGTCCTGCGCCGGCACCGACTCGAACCGCAGCTGGTTGGCTACGTGCATCAGCTCGGCGGTCGCGGCGTTCTCGAGCAGCCATACGCCTTCTTCGGCGGTCAGCCACTCGCGGTTCAGTCCTTTCTCCAGCAGTTCGGCGGTGTTCATATGTTGAAAACGGATGGGGGGTTGGGTAGTTGCCTGGGTGGTTTCATTTTTTAGTGAAAGTTGGGTGGGTTTCTGGGTGGTGGGTGCTGGTTTCTGGGTGCTGGGTGCTGGGTGCTGGGTGCTGGGTGTCGACCAACGTATTTTTAAGTTTTGCGGCGGAGCGCAGGTAGAAACCTGATCAAGGCTGGGTTGGGGTTCACCACGGAGAACGCAGAAGGGTTAGCTGCACTGCTGCCTTAAACAGTTGCAGAGGAATTACTGGGCAGCAAAGGGCAGGAATTTCGCTGAATGACCTTTGTGATGCATAACAATCATCGAAGGGGTACGAGGTTTCGCCCATAGGACGCGTGGCGGCCTCAACCAATCCGAGTAATCCTTGTCCCGGGAAGATAACGAGTAGCGGCGCGTCAATCCGTGTCCATCCGTGCCCGAGCGAAGCGATCCGTGTGATCCGTGTTTAGCTGAAAGCCGAGCCGCAGGCGAGCGGAGCCGTCGAGCAGCTACCCTGATGTATCGGACGAGAGGTCCTCAACCCGAATGGTTCACGAGCCGCAGGCGAGCCGATTCATACTGGGAGTATGTCCTGAGCATTAGACAATTCTAGCACCGCCGAGCAGTGAAGATATCATTTGTATGCCCTCGAAAAACTAAGAAGCATCGGCGCAGCCCCTCCGCGGAAATCCGTGCCCGAGCGAAGCGATCCGTGTGATCTGTGTTGAATAAAAAACGAGCCGCAGGCGAGCGGAGCCGTCGAGCAGGTATCCTGATGTATCGGACGAGAGGTCCTCAACCCGAATGGTTCACGTGCCGCAGGCGAGCCGATTCATACTGGAAGTACGCCCTGAGCATTAGACAATTCTAGCACCGCGGAGCAGTGAAGATATCATTTGTATGCCCTCGAAAAACTAAGAAGCATCGGCGCAGCCCATCCGCGGAAATCCGTGCCCGAGCGAAGCGATCCGTGTGATCTGTGTTTAAACTAAAGCCGAGCCGCAGGCAAGCTAAGCCGTCGAGCAGCTACCCTTGCCTATCGGACCGGATGTCCTCAACCCGAATGGTTCACGAGCCGCAGGCGAGCGAAACCTTGCGGCAGCCAAATCGTAATTCGTATATCGTAAATCCTACCTCCTCACCGTTCCAGCCGCTCCCGCTCGCTAAGCTCCCTCAACCGGGTCCAAAAGGCTTCATTCTCCCTTTCCTTCTTCGTTTTGGCAAAGGCATCCGGATCGAGGAAGGGCTCCTTTTGGCGCTTTTCTTTCTTACGGGCGGCCTGCTTGCGGCGGGAAGCGATCTCGTGATCTTCCAACTCACCCCGGTAGGCGTAGGCACCGAGGATACCCATGACCAGTCCCAGCAGGTGGCTTTCCCAGCTGATCCCCTCCTGGCCGGGCAGGATACCGACGATCATGCCGCCGTAGTAGAACAGCACCAGCAACGACACGGCGATGGCCCGGAAATCGCGGCGGAAGAAGCCACTGAAGGCCAGAAAGGCCGCCAGGGCGTACACCACCCCACTGGCCCCGATGTGCGTCACGCTTCGCCCGAGCACCCATACGAGTACGCCGGTCCCTAACCAAAGAGAGGCAAGCACCCGTGGCCAGAGACGGGGATAGAAAAATACCAGTAGTCCGGTCAGGGACAGAAACGGCACGCTATTGCTCAGCAAGTGCCCCCACCCGCCGTGGAAGAGAGGGGAGAGTACGACACCCGGCACCCCGGCCAGTTGCCGCGGGTGCATACCGTAATACGCGGCAAGCAATCCGCCGAAGAGGTAATAATCGATGATAAACACGACCCAAATGACAGCCAGCAGGCCAAGCGGCCACTTGATGACGTTCGATAGGTTGCGCTTACTCAGCATGGCGGTTATTCGTCTTTGGCCCCCGACCCGCCCTCAGGCATCTGGTCTTCGGCGTATAGGCGGTCGAAGATGTTGTCGACCTTGTTCATTTCGTCGAGCGTCTCGTCGATGAAGTACGAGAGCTCGGGGAGGCGACGGAGTTGCCGCTTCAGCCGATGGGCCAGGGCCGATTTCAGCCGCGCGTGGTCTTCCTCCATCTGCAAGATCACGGCCTGCTTGTTTTCGGTGTTCCAGATACTGAGGTAGACCTTGCCGACGCTCAGATCGGGGCTTACCTGTACTTCCATAACCGTCACCAGGGGCTGCGTACCGTAGATATACACCCCTTCCTGCTGGAGGACGATGCTGAAGTTCCGCTTGATGAGTTCGGCAACCTGCCGTTGTCGTTTCGATTCCATGGGAGACGGTTTTTTATTTGGTGTATTTGCAACGTGTCGCTTCTAAGGTAAGTTGCGCCCGCTAAAGCGTCTTCAAGTACTCCACCACGGCCCAACGCTGGTCTTTAGATAGCTTGTCGCCGAAGTAGTGGCCATCGTTATCGTAGCCGGGAACGGAGGTATCGAAGGTCCATTTCTTGCCGGAAGGATTAGGGTCGTACAGCCAGCCGAGCTTCTCGTGGTCGTAGCTGGTGGATTGGCCGTCGCGGGTCCATGTATCCGGGCGAGCTTTACTATTCAGTAATTCGTAGACCGTAGGTACCGATCCGTTGTGTAGGTAGGGAGCCGAAGCCCAAATGCCATCGAGTGGCGGAGCCACGTAGCCGAGACTGGGCTCGAAAGACGACTGGGGCTCACTGGTCGCGAACCAGCTGCTGTTGTACCAGTCGACGATTTTCGATTGCTGGATGTAGTCGGCGTAGAGGCGGTCGGTCTTCACGACGTCGACATGGACTACCTTATTCGGGTAGGTTTCTTCCTCGCCGTACGTACCGTGACAGCCGGCGCACTTATCGGTGAAGATGGCTTCCCCTTCGCGTGCCAGCGGCTGGTCGATCTCCCCGGGATAGGCGGGCGGTTCCAGCTGGCTCAGGAAGGCGTACACATCGCGGAAGGCGATCTCCGACTTCCGGGTCTGGCTGCTGTCCGGCACGCCGAGTACACTGGCCTGTAAGAGCAATTTGGTCATGCTGCCGCGACCGGTGCCCGTGTAGTACAGCGAATTCTTCTTGCCCACGTGCCACAGCGGCGGCGTATCCGTACCGATGTTGTATTCCCACATCTCGTACAGGGGTTCCTCGGAATAGGTCAGGTCCTCGGGGTTGCGGTGCATCATACAGGCTTCGGCCAAGCGGAAGGCGGGGTTGGCGCCGGGCTGATTTAGTTTGACCGTGGGGGCCATCTTCTTGAAGTAGTTACCGAAGTCTTCGAAGGCGACCGTTTCCGGATCGTCCTTTTTATACTTCAGTGCCATGCCGATACGCATCGCCGCTCCCATAGGGACCATGCTATTCTCCCACTCGGCAAAGCTGTTGCCCAGTCCCAGCACGAGCTGCCCGTCCACCTCGCCGGCGTGGCAGGTGAAGCAATTTCCGTTGGCCGTCGGGGCACCGTTCGGGGCGATGAAGGCAGTCATATAGTACGGAAGCCCCTCGTTAAGCTCGTTGCGCGGATAGAGGCTGTCGAGATCCATCTTCGCCGACTGCTGTCGCATGATCTCCAACGGCACCCCGCTGCCGATGTAGTCTCCGTGGATGAGGTAATCCAGCCCGGCCACCGGGTCACCGTCCTCGGGCTGCGGGCTGGGAGGGATCACCTTGGTCTTCCAGCGCTCGTCCTGAGCTACCTCCGTTTCGGGGAGGGCTTCGTAGGAGTTACAGGCTACCAGGAAGGCAAGTACAAGAAAGACGGATAGTTTACGCACGGCTAGGGATCGGGGTGTATCTAGCCTAGTAAACGGCAGGTAGCACAGATCGTTGCGAAGGGTTTCGGCCGGGGAGTCGGGAAGATTGCAGAAGGCTTTGGGAAGAGTCTTTACCTGCGCTCCGCCGCAAAAAATCAGTCTCCACAGCCGGCGCCGTGGAAGGGAATCCCGATGCCCAGGCGGAATGAAGAGGCCTCCCCTTTTCTCGTTCCCGGCGTCCAGCGTACGTCGCGTTCCACGAGCATATTGACGACGCGCAGGGCCTCGCGTTGATTTCGCTGGTCGACAGCCCGGTGAACCTTCACCTCTTCCATTCTGCCGCTTACACCTCCGATCGTTATTTCCAGCACCACCATCTCCTTTCTCGACCCTGCGGGATCGCGCTTATTGCTGTTTATAAAATCGTAGAACCGTTCCGCGCCACAGCTAAACCGCTCTTCGTAGTCCGCGCGATCTTCACAGCCCGGATAAATGGGTAGCGTAAGCTGGTCGGGGGGTGGCAGCTTGCCACGTTGCGGGGTGGAGCAGGCCCCGTTCAAGTGATAGACTGGAGGCTGATCGACTTCCACCCCGGCGGTGAAGTGGTCCGTATAACAGACCAGCAACCAGGCGGTCATGAGCAGGCCGTAGACCACGTAATCCGATGAAAAGCCGAGAAAGCGCATAGTTAGAGGATTATCAGAATCATTTGTCCAGCTTGAACCGGATCGGCAGGTTAAATTCCGAGGCCACCGGTTTGTCATTCTCACGGGCGGGTTCCCAGATGGGGTTGCGGCGCAGCATCCGTTCCACCACTTTCAGGCTGGCATCGCTCAGGGCGGGGTGCGGACTCCTCACGATAACCGGCAAACCGGTCTGCCCCCGTGCATCGATCGGAAACCTAACGACGACCGTGCCTCCCGCTCCTTCGTCCAGGCCCTCCTTCGGATAGCGGATGTTATCGTAGATGAACTTCAGCATGCTTTGATCGGCGCATTGCCTCCGCTTTACAAATTCCGGTACGTTGCTACAGGCGGGGTACAGCGGCGGAACGATACGGGTCCCGGAATCGGTTACGGTCACCAGCGGCAATTCCACCGCAGACGACCAATATTCAGTCGTCTCGGACGGCGGCAGCAAGCGTTGCCGGGCCACCTCCGGAGCAGTAGAAAAGCCCCACGCCAGCAGGGTCAGCACCACGGAAAGGATGAAACCAAGTGAAAAGTAGCGGGAGTTGAGTCCGAATTGCTGCACGGGTAAGATGTTTTACTAAAGATAAGGTATTCAACTTGGATCATGATGCCCTATCAAAAGCGCACATCTGTTCGAGCCACACACTCGCGGGTCCTACGGACACCCCGAGGTGCTGCGGGGCATCAAGACTCCCGCATCCCCCCTACCCCACCGAGTCCCCCCGCAGCGCCCGGTACTTCTTCCGCGCCTCCACGGCCAGGATGCTGTTGCTGTAGTCGATAAAGAGCGTCTCGTAGAGTTCCTGGGCCTTTTCCTTATCCCCCAGTTCGTTTTCGTAGAGCCCGGCGAGGGCGTACAGGGCATTATCCAGGCGAATACTCTTCGGGTAATTGTCTACGACCTGCTGGTACTGGGCGGCGGCATCCTCGAAGCGGCGCAGCTTCTGGTACAGCCGGCCGCGGAGATACACCACGTCGTCCTCCAGGTCGTGACCGGGAAATTCTTTGAGTAAGCCGTCCAGCGTAGCGAAAGCGTCGTCGTACTTGTTCTGGAACATCAGTAGCTCGGCGTCCGCATAAGTTTGCAGGGCCGTGGCGGAAGTATCCAGCCCCAGGTTGTCCATAATGAAGACCGATAGGTCCAGGGCGTCGTTGGCGATCAGGCGGGAAGTGGAGGCCTTGAGCACGTCGAACTGCGACTGCGCCCACTCGAAATCCCCCCGGAAGTAGCTCAGTCGGGCGTTGCGGAAGCGGGCCTCGTGGCCGAGCAGATCTTCCTTGAATTGCTTGTCTACCTGGCTGTACAGCAGGGTCGATTCCCACACCTCCCCCTGCATCAGGTAGTAATCGGCCAGCGCCAGTTTCGCCTGGGCGCGAACGCTTTCGTTTACGCCGTTGAGCTCGACGATCCGTTGCAGGATCACGGTGGCCTTCGGCAGATCGTTTAAGTACAAGGCCTCCAGTTCCGCCAGTTGGATGGCGATGCGCGCCGAGGCGGGGTTGTTTCCGAATTGCGCGAGAAATTCCTCGTAGGCCGTTTCCAGGATGCGCAGGTCGGCTTCGGTGTAGGCATACCCGTCCGTAATGGCCCGGCGACGCGTGAGCAGGCCTTCCCGCTTGGCCTCCAGGTAGAAGGGCGAGCCTTCCGGCTTGTTTTCGATGATGTAGTCGTAGGCGGCGATGGCCGTCTCGTAGTCCTTATCGTTGGCGGCCAAATTGCCCAGGTCGAGCACCCGTTGCCCGTTCTCTTCGAGCCGACGGTCCAGGGCCCGTACCTGCCGTAGCGCGCCCTTATAGTCTTTGCGTTGGATAGCGACCCAGGCCAGCATCTCCGGGTAGAGGGGATTGTCGCGCTTATCCTCCTGAATGCGGGCGTACAGTTGCTTCTGCGCTTCCATCAGGCCTTCCTCGTCGAGGTAGCGCTGAAAGTACGTCTGCACGTTGCGTCCGCGGCGCGGGTCCTCGTTCATCGCGTCCAGGTAGTTGCTGATCATGGGTTCGATATCGCCCTTGCGCCGGTACAGGTCGCCCAGGTTGAAACTGAACGCGCCGTCTTCCTTCAGCAGCTTTGCCCCCCGCTCGTAGGTGCGGATGGCGTAATCGTACTTCGTCAGTACTAGAAAGGCGTTCGCGAGCTGGGTAATCTGAAATTTGTCCCCCCGCAGGTTCTCGATCGCCTCCTCGAACTGCTTTTTCGCCTTGCCATCCTCTACCTGCTGCTCCAGCAGCTGACCATACTTGACGTGTAGCGTCAGATCTTCCGGGGTCCGCTTCAGTTGTTTCTTGATGGCCTGTTCGGCGTCGTCGTAGCGGCGCAGGTTCATCAGGCTGCTAACGTAGCGGTCGAAGTAGAACGGATTGTAGCTCTCCTCCGCCATCGTCTGGTACAGCTGCGCGGCCTTCTCGTACTCGCCGTCCATGAAGTATTGCTGGGCCAGTTGATTATTCTGGGCGGACAGCGCGAAGGAGCAGCCCACGAGAAAGAAGAGAAGGAACCGGTACAGCATAGCTTCTGGGGTTAGACGGACGAAAGCTAAACGGAACCCAGTACCCGACAGTTGTCTTCCGTAATTACAACATTGTCTTCCAGGCGAATACCTCCGAAATTACGGTAATCTTCCAGGGCGTCGTAGTTGATGAAATCCTTGTGTAGCCCGTCGGCTTTCCACTGGTCGATCAGTCTCGGGATAAAGTAGATGCCCGGCTCCACGGTAATGGTGAAACCCGCCTGTAGCCGCCGCCCCAGGCGCAGATTGCGGGTGCCGAACTGGTCGCTGCGCTGCACCGTATTATCGTAGCCAACATAATCCTCGCCCAGATCCTCCATGTCGTGGACGTCCAGGCCGATCATATGCCCCAGCCCGTGCGGGTAAAAAAGCGCGTGCGCGCCGGCCGCTACCGCCTCCCCGATGTCGCCCTTCATCAGGCCCAGGTCCTTGAGCCCTTCGGTGATGATGCGGGCCGAGAGGTCATGAATGTCCCGGTACGGGACGCCGGGCCGGAGAGCCCGTATACACTGAACTTTTGCCATTTCGACCGTCTCGTAGATCGGCCTTTGCTTGTCGGAGAGGTTCCCCCCGATTGGGAAGGTTCGCGTGATGTCTCCGGCGTAACCGGTCTCGGTTTCCGCCCCCGCGTCTACGAGCAGGAGATCCCCGCGCTTCAGCTCGTTGCCGTGGTAGTGATTGTGTAGGATGTGGCCGTTGCGGGTTACGATGGCCGGATAGGCCAGCCGTCCGCCAGCGCTAATGGCGATGCCCTCAATCAGGCCTGCAACGGAAGCTTCGGTCATGCCAGTCTTCGCGGTATCGCGGGCCGCGGCGTGCATCCGCATGCTCGTGAAGACGGCCTTATCCATCTCCGCGATCTCCTTCTCCGTCTTTATCGACCGTTGCGCCACCACCCCTCGTATGAGCGGCACGCTGGGCTGATCGCAGTGCCCTACCCAGTCCCGCAGTCGTTCGCGGCGGGATTCCCGGTACGGAGGCAGATAGTGTACCTCATTCGCTTTGGCCAGATCGCTACGTAGCTTCTCCAGGCTTCCGCCGTAGGTCATGCTGCAGTCCTTCGCCAGGTCCGCGACTTGCGGTTGCTCGCCCATCCACACGATGTCGTCGAGGGTAAAGTCATCGCCGTAGAGGGTTCCCTCCCCCGTTGCGGCATCCACGGTGAGCACCAGGTTCGGGCAGTTATAGCCGCAGAAGTAGCGGAAATTGGAATCCTGCCGGAAGGGATAGGTGTTCCCGTGGTAATTCATATGGGCCTCCCCGTTGGCCGGCAACAGGATCAGGCCGGAAGAAACGGCCTCGGCTAACCGTCTGCGACGGGCGGTATAGGTTCTGGCTGAAAACATAATAGGTGCTTTGGCGGCGGAGCGCAGGTGTAAGGTAAGTTGGGAACCGGCAATAGAAGTCGATATCCGGGTCCCTAATGATTGACTCGCTAAATACGAGCGTTACAACGCCAAATTGGCGAATGGGTTAGCAAATGGAAGCGCGAACGGGCAAAATGCTTAGACTTACCGCGCCCCATCATGTCACTTCCACCTATCCCGCTTGTTCATAATCGTCGGATAACCGACCGCCGACATACCCGCGTAACCCGGTCCGGATTAACCTCTTCGCCCGTTGGGACGACAGAACCCCCCAAGGCGGCAGCCGTTGAAAGGACGTGTCCGCCACTCCCCAACAAAATCTGCTGCGCCGCGGCAACGACTGGTTCACCCATCAGGGTTGGTCCGTATTTCCTTTCCAGCGCCAAGCCTGGCAAGCTTACCTGGACGGCAAGAGCGGCCTGGTCAACGCCCCGACGGGCAGTGGCAAGACCTACTCCCTCATCATTCCCATCCTCCTGGAGTTCCTGGCGGAGCATCCCGACGACCCTGGAAAGGCTAATAACGGTCTGCGGGCCGTCTGGCTCACCCCCATCCGTGCCCTGACCCGGGAAATTCAGATGGCCGCCGAGAGCGCGATCGAAGATTTGGGCATGAAGTGGCGCGTGGGTATCCGCTCCGGCGACACCAGTAGCTCGGACCGGACCAAACAGCGCAGTAAGCCGCCGGAAATTCTCATCACTACCCCCGAGAGCCTTCACCTGCTCATGGCCAGCAAGGGCTACGAGAAGTTCTTCGGCGACCTTCGGGTCCTGGTTTCCGACGAGTGGCACGAACTCATCGGCACCAAGCGTGGCGTGCTGGTCGAACTCGCTCTGAGCCGCCTGCGGGCCATCCGGGGTCCGGCCTTCCGCACCTGGGGCATCTCCGCCACCATCGGTAATATGGAAGAAGCCCTGGACGTGCTCGTTCCCGCCCATACCGCCGAACACCGTACCATCGTCCGCGCCGGCCACGCGAAGGAAACGCAGATGATCACCGTTCTGCCCGACGAGATCGAAACCTTTCCCTGGGCGGGGCACCTCGGCATCAAGCTGCTCGAAAAGGTCATCCCGATCATCTATTCTTCGGGCTCCACGCTGATCTTCACCAACACCCGCAGCCAGTGCGAGATCTGGTACCAGCGCCTGCTCGATGCGGACCCCGAGCTATCGGGGGCCATCGCCATGCACCATGGCAGCATTAGCCGGGAGCTGCGCGACTGGGTCGAGGATGCCCTCCATGAGGGAACACTGAAGGCCGTCGTCTGCACCTCCAGTCTCGACCTGGGGGTCGACTTCCGTCCCGTCGAAACCATCGTGCAGATCGGCAGCCCGAAGGGCGTAGCCCGCTTCCTGCAACGCGCCGGCCGCAGCGGTCACCAGCCGGGGGCCACGTCGACTATTCATTTCGTGCCCACCCACAGCATGGAATTGCTGGAGGCATCGGCCCTGCGTCGCTGCATGGAAGGCGGGGTGATCGAGAGCCGCATTCCCTACATCCGCAGTTTCGACGTGCTGGTCCAGTACCTGGTCACCCTGGCGGTGAGCGGGGGTTTTCGACGCGATGAGGTGCTGCGAGAGGTCCGCGGCACCTTCTGCTACGCCTCCATCTCCGACGAGGAGTTCGCCTGGTGCCTGGACTTCATCACCACCGGCGGCAACAGCCTCGGGGCCTACGACGAGTATCATAAAGTGATTCGCGACGAGGACGGCGTCTACAAAGTCGAAAGCCGGAAGGTCGCCACCATGCACCGCATGAGTATTGGCGCGATCGTGAGCGAAACCACGCTGACCATCAAGTACATGAGCGGTGGGTACATCGGCAGTATCGAGGAATATTTCATCTCCAGCCTCAAGCCCGGCGATACCTTCTGGTTTGCCGGCCGCAGCCTGAAGTTCGTCAAGGTGAAGGGCAACGACGCGCTGGTGAAGCGGAGTAACGCGAAGAAGGGGAAAGTACCCAGCTGGCGCGGGGGAAGGATGCAGCTATCGAGCCAGTTGAGCGAGTTCCTCCGGCTAGCCATGGGCGAGCTGAAGCGGGAAGACTACCACGACCCCGAGCTCCTTAAACTCGCCCCCCTGCGCGACATCCAGGTGAAGCGCAGCGCCGTGCCCGCCCCCGATGAACTACTCATCGAGTACTTCCACGACCGCGAGGGCTGGCACCTGGTCGTCTATCCCTGCGAGGGCCGGGGCATCCACGAAGGCCTGGCCTCCCTGATCGCCTACCGCATCAGTCAGTTCGCCCCCCTCACCTTCACCATCGCCATGAACGACTACGGCTTCGAGCTCCTCAGCGATCAGCCAATCCCCATCGAGGAGGCCCTGGGCAGCGACCTCTTCAACGTCACCGAACTGAATGCCGACCTGAATGCCGGCATCAATGCTACGGAGATGGCCCGCCGCCGTTTCCGCGACATCGCCGCCATCGCGGGTCTCATCTTCAAGGGATACCCCGGCAAACACAAAAAGGAGAAGCACCTCCAGAGCGGTTCCCAGCTCTTCTTCGACGTCTTCAGCGACTACGAGCCCAGCAACCTCCTCCTCCAGCAGGCCTACGACGAGATCATGACCTTCCAACTGCAGGAGGCCCGCCTGCGCTCCGCCCTAGATCGCATCAACGCCCAGAAGATCCTCTTTCTCCAGCCCGAGAAAGCTACCCCCTTCGGCTTCGCGCTCATCGTGGACCGGCTCCGGGAGCGCATCTCTTCCGAGAAGCTGGAGGACCGGATCAAGCGGATGCGGCTGGCTTTGGTGTGGGATTAGGTTCGTCCGCCATCAGGTAAACGTAGCCCGAAACTGCATCGGTGACATACTCGTTTTCGCCTTAAAGAGCTTGCTGAAGGAAGGCAAATGCTCAAAGCCCATTTCGTACGCGATCTCGCTCACGGTAAGGTTGGTGGTGGATAAGCGTTCCTTCGCCCGCTCGATCAGCTTTTCGTGGATGTGTTGCTGCGTATTCCGCCCGGTCAGGGCCCGCAACAGGCTGCTCAGGTAACTTGGCGAGAGGTGAAGCGCATCGGCGACGTACTGCACCGTGGGCAGTCCCCGTTCGATCAGATCGTCCCGCAGAAAGTAGTCCTGCAGTAGACGCTCCAACCGTTCGAGTACCTCGTGGCTCGACTTTTCCCGCGTGATGAATTGCCGCTGGTAGAAGCGGTCGGCGTAGGTCAGCAGGACCTCCAGGTGCGCGCTGATGATCTGCTTGCTGAACTTGTCGGTACGGGCCAGATACTCCCGCCGGATGTTCTCCACGACCCCGTTGACGACGCTTTCTTCCTGCGGCGAAAGGAACAGGCCGTGGTGCAGGGAGTAATCCCAGAAATCGTAGCGGTTGATGGTGCCGGCCAGGGGAGTATTCCAGAGAAAGTCCGGGTGGATCAGGATGACCCACCCGGAATTCTTTGTCTCCCCCGCCCCGGCATCGAAAGTCTGGGTCAGGACCTGGTTGGGCGCCAGGAACGACATGATGCCCTCGTCAAAGTCGAACGGCTGCTGCCCGTATTGGACATGCACGTGCTCCATACGCTTGACGGAAATCGTGTAGAAGCCCAGTACCAGGTTTTCCGGATCGTGGCTGTCCGGAACGGGTACCGTAGCCACGTCAATCACGCTGAGGAGCGGATGATGGGGCGGGGGCAGTTTCCTGAATCGGTGAAATGCACTGATGGTCTTAATCGTCTGCATGGGCGAATACCTTGTCAACTACCTGTAGCACCAGTTTGCCGCGCACGTGCCAGGACTCGCTCTCGCGGTGGGCTTCGGCTACTTCTTCCAGGGGGAAAACCCGGGCTACGGGCACTTTGACTTTACCCGAGTCAATTAATTCGGCGATTTCTTCCAGCCATTCGCCGCGGGCCTCATTACTGTAGGCTTCTCCGGTAGCGTGCTTGGCCGCCAGGGCTTCCTTTACTTCCTCGTCGAAGGGGTGATCCACGTTGGCGGTAACAAAGATGCCACCCTGCCGAAGCACTTGCACCGCTTTCAGCCGTTCCCGGTTGTCGCGCAGCGGCGAGGCCTCCAGTACAACGTCGATGTCCTGCAGCAATTCCTCAAACTGCTGGGTTCGGTAGTCGATCACTTCGTTGGCCCCTAGTTGCCGGACGTAGTCCAGATTCGCATTGGAGGCCATACCGATCACGTAGGCGCCTTTCGCTTTGGCAAACTGCACCGCGAAGCTGCCCACTCCGCCCGAAGCACCCTGTACCAGGATGCGCTGACCGGCCTGCAATTTGCCACACTTGAATATACCCGTCCAGGCCGTCAAGCCCGCCAGGGGCACCGCGGCCGCGGTGGTGAAGTCGATCGTAGCGGGTTTGTGGGCGAACTGGCTGGCCCGGGAAACGAGGAACTCCGCATAACTCCCGCCGGCGGGGAATTCGGGCTCGCCGTACACGGCGTCCCCCCTTTTGAAGCCGGTCACGTCACTGCCCACTTCTTCCACCACGCCCGCGGCATCCCAGCCCAGCGTCATAGGTAATTTCAAGAACGGCCGCAGTACGTCGTTACCGCCCTCCCGGATTACCCAATCCGTCGGGTTGACGCCGCTGGCGTAGACTTTTACCAGTATTTGGTCGGCGGCCGGGGCGGGGCGGTCTACCTCTTCTATTTTGAGCACCTCGGGTCCGCCAAATTCATGGATTCTTACCGCTTTCATCTTATGCTGTATTGGTTTGTACCGCAAAGTTCCGGCCGGCGATTCGAGCGCAATTAGGCAAAACCACTTTTACTTTAGCCGAAACGGGTAGCTTCATCCGCACCCGCCAGCTTCGTCCGCCGAACGGAGCGGTAGCGGCGTTCGTCTGCCGAAACGGGTAAATTATGACCGTATATATCGGGGCGGACACTTGTGGCGATGGTCCAATTTGTTGAGGTGGTCTGGAAACCTGGTTACCCGGTAAGACCGGGAGTAGAATTTGCGAAGCGTTAGCCCTGGGTAAGATTGGATCGTATACCCGAACTTGGAGCATGCAAAGTTTAGTCTACCTCCTGCTGCTCACCGGCGGTTGCCTTTTTTCGAACTGCCATGAGTCCACGGAAACGGACTACCTTATTTTCCTGCATAATCGATGGTTGGAGGAACATCGTATCGAGGAGCCCCACCCGGAACACGGGCGGGCTCAGCTACGGGAGATCGTTGCTGCTTTCCAGGCAGAAGGCTTTCAGGTAATCACGGAACAACGGCCGGCCGGCACGCAGGTACAAGCCTATGCCCGGCACGTGGTCGGCCAGATCGACAGCCTGATGGAGCTGGGCGTTGACCCCGGGCGCATCACGGTAGTCGGGACGTCAAAAGGGGGGCTAATAGCGGAACACGTATCCACCTACCTCGAGGAGCCGGAGATCCGGTATGTTTTTGTCGGGGCATCCTTTGCCAACGGACGACGGGATTTTCCGGACCTGCATTTCCACGGCCACGTACTGACCATCAATGAGGCATCGGATGAGGGGGCTGTCCCACTACGGGCACGCGTGGAGGAACAGGCGATGCCGGTCACCTCCTTCCGGGAGATACAACTGCATACCGGAAGGGGCCACGGTTTTCTGTTTGCTCCGATGGTGGAATGGATCACTCCCGCCGTGGAATGGGCATCCGGGAATCATCGGTAGTGGCCCGTTCTTGTTGGCTCGGACTGTTATGCCTGTCCCTTCGTCCCGAGCGTGTTTCTACCTGCGCTGCGCCGCCCAAAATAACCACCTGGCAGACGAGCTACCGCTCGGCGGACCAGGTGGCCACACCAGCTCACAAATTCCCGAAAGCCGCCACGGTCCATTCCAACCGTGCCTGTATGTTCTGTGAGGTGACGTTGAAGGGGGTAAGGACAAGTTCCATCCTCACCTCCTCGGCGCCCAGGAAGACGTTGCGAAAGTTTTTCTGGCCGGGATTGAGGTCGATCACCTGCTGGCGGCGGCCGCCCAGGTCATCCACGCTGAAGAGGAGGTCGATGAAGGTGCAATCCGTTTCGTTGACGGAGCAGACTCGCAGTTCGGCGCGCTCGATCTCCCGGAAGTCTTCGCCCGACAGGCTCACGATCCGCGCGCGCAGGCCGCCGACCAGGTCCACGTCCTCCGCGGAGAAGCCACTTGCATCCAGCCGGTCCTGGAAATTGGTGGTCATGCGGGGCTGCGCGACCACGAACGTCTGAAAGCCCGGCAGGCCCGCCGGAATGGTGAACTCTACCACCGGGTAGTTGATGTCGAACAGGCGGTCGCCCAGGTCGCTGCGGGGGCAACCGGCGAAAACCGTAACCAAAAGAAGCAGAAAAAGCACGCGCATCGAGTGGATGGATTTATCGAATCAGGGAAAGCCCGCTAATTCACGACCGTTACGTCTCCCCGGTAGCCCTCAACGGCCCCGTTGATGTAGCGGACTTCGACGTAGTAGACGTAAACGCCGCTATTCACCCGCCGCCCGTCCAGGATACCGTCCCAACCCATGCTGGGTTCATTGGCCGGGAAGGGCTCGTTGGACTCAAACAGCAGGCCGCCCCAGCGGTCGTAGATACGCAGGGTTTCTACCCGATCGATGGCGTTGTTGCCGAAGACGGTGAAGAAATCATTGCTTCCATCGCCATTCGGCGAGAAGACATTGGGAATGTAGATGGGCAGATCCTGGATGACGGAGAAGGCCACCAGCGCCGTGTCCACGCATCCGGCCTCGTTGATGCCGCTGACGAAGTAGTCGATCGACTGCACCGGCATGATCCGCGCCCGCGCGCAGTCCAGCGTCAGGCAGGTAACGCTATCCGGGCCCCAGCTATACTCGACCGGGAAGTAGTTGCTGCGGGCAAGTAAGCTGGTGTCTTCCCCCAGATAAAGCTGTACTTCCTCCGCGACCGTAATGACGAATTCATCCGGTTCGGTGAGCAAGGCGACGACCGTATCCTGGCATCCGTTCTGGTCGCGAACGTATAACTCCAGCTCACCGGCGAGCAGACTGTCGAGGCGGGGCGCCGTCTGGTAATTCTGTCCGTCGCTGCTGAAGGTGTAGGTCGGTACCCCACCCGTCGCACTCAGCGACACGGCCCCGGTAGCCTGGCCGAAGCACACCAGATTTTCTACCGAATCCAGGATTCCCAAGATTTCGTCCGGATCATTCAACGTCGCGGAATCGGACACTGCACAACCGTTCTGGTCCGTGACCGTGATGGTGTAGGTTCCCGGACCGAGGTTAGCCAGCGAATCGCTCACGCTACCGTTCGACCAACTGAGTAGGTAATCCGGCCGGCCGCCCGCCGGGCTTACCGCGGCGTAACCGTCGTTGGCGCCGAAGCAGCTGCTGCTATCCGATTGCAGATTTACAGCCAGGACCGGTGGTTCGGTGACGGAAATCTCAAAGTCGCCGGTACAACCGTTGGCATCAATGGCCGAGACCGTGTAGGTACCGGCCGCATAGCCTCCCTGGGATCGCTCATTCTGGTACCCGGTGCCAAAGTCGTAGCGGTAGGCGGGCAGACCGTTGGCGATCTCGATCTCGATCTGTCCGTCGTTGTCTCCGTTGCAGGTGGGCTCCGTGAATACGGCCGACCCCGTTACCAGGGCCAATTGCAACTCGTCAACTTCAATGTCTCGCTCGACCGTACAGCCATTGGCGTCCCGGGCAACTACGTTTACGTTGGTTATAGCTAGATTTTCCAGCCGGTTGTCGGGGGAAAATGGTCCGCCATTGAAGCTGTACTCGTACCCCCCTGCTCCACCGGAAAGAATGGTGAATTGTAGCGCCCCGTCGGTGCCGCCCCCGCAGGTCGGTTGGGTGATTAGGGTGTCCAGGACAAATTCCGCCGGACCGTCTACCGTATAATCGAAGGTAGCCTCACAGCCCGTTCCGTCGGAAACGGTGACGGTGTACAAGCCCGGGTCGAGGCCGGTAAGCCCCGCGGTGGAAGCCCCGTTACTCCAGGCGTAGGTGAGGTTGGTATTGGGAATCGTGCTGCTGGCGGTGAAATCGATGGTTCCGTCCGCCGCGCCGGGGCAGCTTACCGGCCCGATATCCGCCGAGCCGCTGAATTGATTGGCGCAGCAGACTACCTCCACCTCATTGGAGCTGATGTATTCGATACAGTTCCGTGTACTGGTGATGGCCAGCGTCACGTTCGGCGAACCGGCCTGACTGAATGTTACCTCGTGGGGACCGGCACCGGTAGCGAAGCGGGGCGTAGCGGTCTCGCCGAAATCCCAGTCCCAGGCTTCGATGCCGTCGACCGAAGTGGACTGATCCTCGAAGGTAATGGACTCTCCGACGCAGACTTCCGTGCTGCTGTAGGTGAGGTTAGGGCGGGGGCCGAGGAAGGTGCCGGTGCCGCTAAAGTCAATGGTGAAGCCGTCGCCGGAACCGCTGAAGTTGAGCACTACCAGCGCGTAGGATTTACCGGCTTCCATATCCAGCGCGGCCAGAAAGTTGTTGTTCCTCGGCTGGCAACCGCAGCTTTCGGAGACTTCCGTGTCAGCGGGTCCCAGGCCGGTCTCGCCCCAGCAGGGCCTGCTGCTCGTCACGTCACCGGTATTACTGCCCGAGTACATCTGCCGAACGGGTACCCGAGCGCTGCAGTCTTCCAGTCCGTTGGTCAATTCATAGACGGCGAAATCGATGTCCTCGTCCGGAGCTGCGCCGAGTGGATTGATGTCAAACATGAGCGTACCGGCCTGGTCGCACGTCCACTTATACCAGGAGGAGTTCTCCTCGATGGGGTCGCAGCCCGGTTCCAGCCCATCGACAAGCAGATCGTCGGCTACGTTTCCGCGTCCCTGCAACAGGTCAACGGAGAAGGAGGTCGTGTCGCAGAGCACGACGGCAGTTTCACAGTCGCTGCTCGGATCGGGCGGCGCGTCGAACTGATCGACGCAGAGTTCGAATGTCCCTTCGTTACCGTTCCGCGCCCCTACCAGGATGTAGTAGCGGGTTCCGCGCTGCAGGTCGTTGAGTACGATGGACCCGCCGTCGGCCGGCAGTCCGTTCCGGTCCAGTGGCTGGCGACAGCCGATATCGTTTAGGGTATCGCATTCGCCTTCGTAGATCGCGTACTGAACTGCCTTGAGACTACCGCGGCTGTCACCGGCCTCGTCTCCGATGACCCGGATGGCCACCGAGTTGCGCATGGCCACGAAACTAAACCAGACGTCAGCCATCTGATCCCGGTCGTCAATACAGATCGGGTAGCCATCGAAGGGCAGGGAGGGCGTAGCGGCTACGTTTGTAAATGCACCGGCGCCCGAGCAGTAGCTCATCTGCGTCGGCAGCTCGATTGCCGCACCGCAGTCATCGTTGCCCGGCTGTGCCCCGAGGGCGGCCGCCAGCAGCGATCCGGCAAGAAAAAGGTACAAACGCGTCATAGTGTCAAAGGTAGTAGCTGTTATAACTACGTAGTAGACGCGTACCATACACCGAAGCGTGGGTAAAGTGTCCTTAGCTTAACAAAGTTTAACTTACCCGCCGTGAAATCCTGGATACCCAATTCCCTTACGCTTCTCAACCTCTTTTGCGGTTGTGCGGCCCTTATCAACATCCTTGACCTCCAGTTCGTACCGGCTTTCTGGTTTCTGTTTGCCGCGGGGCTCTTCGACTTTGCCGACGGGCTCGTGGCCCGCAGCCTCAACGTCAGCAGCGAGCACGGAAAAGAACTCGACAGCCTGGCGGATATGGTCAGTTTCGGGGTCGTACCGGCCAGTATCTACTACGTCTTACTGCTGTTGCCGGACAACCCCTCCCCCGCGCTCGACGCCAATTTCGTCCTCGACCTCAGCGCGCCGATCCGCTGGGAATGGTACGCCGCCCCCGCCCTGCTCATCGCGCTTTTCAGCGCCCTGCGGCTGGCCAAGTTTAATTTGGATACCCGACAGCACAGCACCTTCATCGGTCTGGCTACTCCGGCGCATACCGTTTACGCCGTGGGCCTGATGCTGGTTGTCGCCCTGGACGAAAACTGGGCGCCCTACGTACTCAATCCGTGGATCCTGTACGTCTCGGTCGTTTTGATGAGCTACCTCCTGGTCAGTGAGCACCCGATGTTTTCCTTCAAGCTGAAGGGCTTCGGCTGGGCGGGCAACGAGACGGTGTATATCTTTGCCGTGCTGGCAATTTGCCTGCTTATTTTACTGTGGACCTCGGCCTTTCCGCTCATTATCGGGGTTTACATCATTCTTAATCTGGCTTACCCGCCAACCGACGCCAAGCAGCACGTATGAAGTTCATCGCCCACATCAATATCATGCCCAAAGCCGAACTCCTCGATCCCCAGGGCAAGGTAGTCGTCAAGAACCTTCCCAACCTCGACATCAAGGGCGTGCACGATGTCCGGATCGGTAAACACGTGACCATGCAGCTCCACGCCGACAACGAACAGGAAGCCCACGATAAGGTAGAAACCGCCTGCTCGAAGCTCCTGGCTAACGTGATCATGGAGAGCTACGACTTCGTGGTGGAGGAAGCGTAGGGACTTGGTCCCCTGGTCCGCCGAGCGGTAGCTCGTATGCCCAGGGGGGCCGACACGGCATCATCCCCCGTTGCCCTTCACCCTTCTTCGTTTCGTCTGACGAGTACCCCGATCCGCTTCGGCAGACCAACTACGCTGCGCTACGTTGGGCGGACGAAGCTAAAACCCTACCCCCCATCCATCCGTTTTATACCCATGAAAACGAAAGATAACTGGAACACCCTCACGAAGGAAGAAGAGCGCGTCATCGCGAATAAAGGCACCGAGATGCCCTTCACCGGTGAGTATAATAATTTCAAGCAGGACGGGGTATTCGTCTGCCGGCGTTGTGAGGCTCCCCTTTACGATAGCCACGATAAATTCAGCAGCGGTTGTGGATGGCCGAGCTTCGACGATGAAGTCCCCAATGCGATTCAGCACGTGAAGGATGCCGACGGACGTCGGGTAGAGATCCTATGTAATAACTGCGGCGGCCACCTCGGGCACGTCTTCCACGGCGAGCGGTTTACGGAGAAGAACACGCGTCATTGCGTGAATAGTCTGTCGATCAAGTTCATACCCCGCGAGAAGTACGAGGCTGAGCACGGCACGCTCGATACGAACGAAGCCTGAAGGGAACTGCTGCTCGGCAGCGGCTGCTTCTGGGGCCGGGAGTACCACCTTCGGCAACTGCCCGGGGTCATCGGTACCCAGGTGGGCTTCGCCGGCGGACATACCGATAGCCCAGGTTACCACGATGTCTGCTCCAAGGATACCGGCCACGCAGAGGTTGTCGCCGTACGCTACGATCCAGAAGTTCTGCCGACCGAGCAATTGCTGACCGAATTTTTCGCGCTGCATAATTTTGAGATCAATCGCGGCAAGGGGACGGGGCAGTACCGCTCGGCCGTCTTCAGCCTCCGGGAGGACGAGCAGCTATCCGTTGCCCGGAGCATGATTGACACGCTTCGCGAACGGGGATTCGACCCGGCTACGGACGTAAACGTCGTGCCGGCATTTTACCGGGCGGAGGCTCGCCACCAACAGTATTGCAGTGCCCGCGGACTAACGCCCAAACGGCGGAATGACGACCGCATTCGTCGACTATTTACGCTGCCTGAAAGCACGGAAAATACCGGCAACCAATCTGTTAGCTAGGTGTTAGCATGGAGCGAATTGATAAAGATTTAGAAAATATACCTATGGGCCAGCGCCTTATTTACCTCGACAACAACGCCACCACCCCCACCGACCCCCGGGTTGTGGAAGCGATGATCCCTTATTTCCACGAGATCCCCGGCAATGCCGCCAGCCGCAACCACCCCTTCGGTTGGGCCGCGGAACAGGCCGTGGATAACGCCCGCAAGCAAATCGCGGACCTCGTCAACGTAGACGAGCGGGAGATCATCTTCACCAGTGGTGCTACCGAATCGGATAACCTGGCCATCAAGGGTGTATTCGAGATGTACCAGCGCAAGGGCGATCACATCATCACCGTCAAAACCGAGCACAAAGCCGTCCTAGACGCCTGTGCCAAGGTGGAGAAGATGGGTGGCAAAGTGACCTACCTCGACGTGCAACGTAACGGTCTCATCCGCCTGGAAGACCTGGAAGCCGCCATCACCGACAAGACCGTCCTGGTCTCCATCATGTGGGCCAACAACGAAACCGGCGTCATCCAACCCATGAAAGAGATCGGCGATATCTGTGCCAAGCACGGTGTGCTGTTCATGTCGGACGCCACCCAGGCCGTCGGCAAGATTCCGGTGGACCCCAAAGCCGTCGGTGTTCACTTGATGGCCTTCACCAGCCATAAGATGTACGGTCCCAAGGGTGTAGGTGCGCTTTTCGTTAACCGCAAAAGCCCCCGCGTTAAGGTGACCAGCCAGATGGACGGTGGCGGCCACGAGCGCGGCATGCGTTCCGGTACGCTGAACGTTCCCGGCATCGTCGGATTCGGCAAGGCCGCCGAGCTCGCCAAGGAAGAAATGCAACAGGATGCCGAGCGCCTCAGCAAACTCCGCGACAAGCTGGAGTCCGCGCTCATGGGCAGCCTGGAAGAAGCTTACGTGAACGGTACCCGGGAAAGCCGCATGCCCCACGTAACCAACATCAGCTTTAAGCACGTAGAGGGAGAGGGTCTCATGATGACCTTCAACCAGAACATCGCCGTGTCCTCCGGATCGGCCTGTACCTCCGCCAGTCTCGAACCCAGCTACGTGCTGGTTGCACTCGGACTGGGAGACGACCTCGCTCACTCCAGCCTTCGCTTCAGCCTGGGTCGCTTCACCACCGAGGAAGACATTGACGAAACGATTGCCAAGGTGACCGAAGGCGTCAACCATATGCGGGACATCAGCCCCATCTGGGAAATGTACAAGGAAGGGATCGATATTGACGCGATCGAGTGGTCGGAGCACTAGGCCCCTTAACCTTTCTCCGTCCGAATTCGTTATATTTATCTACCTGCTTCTCACGCACACAAACTGAAAGACAATGGCATACAGCGAAAAATTACTCGACCACTTCAAGAATCCTCGCAACGTAGGTACGCTTGATAAGAATTCTACCTCCGTCGGAACCGGCCTGGTCGGCGCTCCGGAGTGTGGTGACGTAATGCGTCTCCAGATCGAGGTCGACCCCATCACCAAGAAAATTACCGAAGCCAAGTTCAAGACCTTTGGTTGCGGATCGGCTATCGCATCGTCGAGCCTCGCTACCGAATGGTTGAAGGGCAAGACCGTCGACGAGGCCCTGGCCATCGACAATATGGCGATCGTAGAAGAATTGGCCCTGCCACCGGTTAAGATTCACTGCTCCGTACTGGCCGAAGACGCCATCAAGGGAGCCATCAAGGATTATCAGGCTAAGAACGGCGTACAGACCGCAGAGTCCATCGCCGCTTCGCACTAAACCAGCTTTTTATGCTTTTCGTAGCCGACAGCGCAAAGGAAAGGCTGCGCGAGATTCGTGAAGCCAAGAGCATGCCGGAGAACTACTTCCTCCGCGTGTCCATCACCAGTGGTGGCTGCTCGGGCCTGACGTATAAACTTGACTTCGATGACGAGTTGCAGCCGAAGGATCAGGTCTTCGAAGACAACGGGGAAACCGTCGTCTGTGACTTGAAGTCGTTTCTCTATCTCTGTAACTCCAAACTGGAATTCTCCGGCGGATTGGATGGAAAAGGATTTGCCTTTACCAATCCAAACGCCACGCGGGAATGTGGTTGCGGAGAAAGTTTTGCCGTCTAGCCATTCAAGATCACACTGCTTTTGAGCAACCTGCGGCGCACTCGATTTTCGAGTGCGCCGTTTTTATGTCATGCACACCCAGGAAGAATTTGCCGAGCAGCGCCGACGCAATCAGACCGCTTACGCCATTGAGGACTTCAACGATGCCGTTGATGACCTGCGCCATTCCGCTACGGGCAATTTGCTGTTAGCCTTCGTTGCCTTCATCGGTTCCTACGCAGCAGCCGATAATCTTATGCACGTGGGTTTTGCTTTTGCCACGGGTATCATATTATTCCTGCTGCCTCGCTACATGGGGTTGCAACAAAAAACTTCGTTGTACCTGCTCTTGGCGGGCTACGTGGCGGGCATCTTCCTGGAGTACGTGGCCGCCGGCCTCCCCTCGCCCCCCTTTCCGGAACTGACCGTAGGGAACGGCTGGGTCGGGGTGCTTCCCTTCGCCAACTCACTGTTTCCTCTGCTGTACATCATTATCCGGATAGGTTTGCTCTACCCCCTGGTCGACCTTTTCCAGAAGCGGCAGAAACTCGCGGCTCAGCCCATGCATATCCTGCGGCAGCTAGACCGGGACCTGGCGGCGAAGCTGGAGTAGAAGCTTATTTACTTTCCGGCGACTTGTGTAAGCGCCCACGGTGGAACTGCCGTTGCTCCGTTTCCGTCGCACCATAACCATCTTTAAGAACCGTCAACCCGGCTTCCAGATCCAGTTGGCCACAGCTGAATACATCTACCGCCGCGTAGCCGTGTTCGGGCCAGGTATGTACGGTGAGGTGGCTCTCGGCAATGACGACTACCCCGCTGACACCATGGGGAGAAAAGGCATGGAAGCGGGATTCCACGACCTGCGCGCCCATGGCCGCTGCCGCCTCCAGCAGGATGCGTTCGCTATCGGCAGGGAGGCGCAGCCGCTCCGTCGGACACCCATTCAACTCGAGAAGGATATGGACACCCAGGTAATCCTTCATCACTGTACGGTTTCGCGTTGCCAGTCAGACCACTCCTCCAGGAAGTACTGCAGTAAGATCGGCCGGTCTAACCGGTTTACGGCCACTCCCCCCGGATCGGTCATATCAGCGGGAAAGGTAAAAAGCGTAGGAAGCAGCTCCGGTTCCAGAAATTTCTTTTTACCTGCGTCCCCGCCCAAATACTTGCCGCCCGCTCGCAGTACGTTACCGGTGTTAGCCGCCATCACGAAGCCCCATTCTCCAAAGCTGGGTACCGGAACGTGGTAGGGTGCCAGCTCCCCGAAGCCGGCGGCGGCCAGGGTGTGCACGATACTCCAGAAAGTCTTGCGGGTATGGTACGGACTGGTCCCCTGGGTAGCAAAGACGCCATCGGGTACCAACCGTGCCCGTACCATATTAAAGAACCAGGTGCTGTATAGCCGGGCCACGCTTTCCGTACTGGGGTCCGGCAGGTCGGCCAGGATCAGATCGTAGTAGGTGGTGTCATTACGCAGAAAAACGGCAGCGTCCTCTACCACGGTTCGAGTGCGCGGGTCGGCCAGGGCCTCTTCATTCAGCCGGCGAATCCGGGGGTGGCGACGCCCGAGGTCGAAGACACGCTCGTCCAGATCCACGATGGTCAGTGACTGCAGGCTCGGATAATTCAGTAGTTCCCGGGCCAGTAGACCCTCTCCCCCACCCAGGATCAGCGCCCGGGAAAACCCGGGCACCTGTGCCGCGGGCAGGCGAGCGAGTGCTTCGTGGTAGCGGTACTCGTCACGGGAGGAAAACTGAATGACGCGATCGAGGTACAATCGCAGATCGTCCCGATTCTGCGTAAGCACGATGTGCTGGTACGGGCTGTCTTCCTCGTAGATCACCCGGTGTGGGTAGGCGGCCGCCTCCCATGCATGCAGAAAGGGCTCGGCACGGACGACCAAGAAGGCAAAAAGCAGGATACCCCCGCCGGTCCATAGATAGACGCTTCGCCGGCGACGGGAGGAAAGCTGCTCGCGAAAGAACCAACAGACGCCCGCCCCTAACAGGAGGTTGATACTGCCGAAGAGTAAACTGGAGCTGTACAGTCCGACGAAGGGCAGCAGCAGGAAAGGAAAGAGCAAAGTGGCCCCCAGCGCACCGAGGTAATCGAAACCGAGTACGTTAGCGAGATTGTCCTTGAGGGGAGAATAGGTCTTCATAACCCGCGCCAGCAGCGGAATTTCCACGCCCGTCAGACAACCTATGCTGAATACGATAGCCAGCATCGTCCACTGAAATTGGGCATTGGTCTGGAAGCGAAACAGGAAGTACAGCAGCGGCACCGACAGTCCGCCCAGCAATCCAAGCACGACCTCCGCGCGCACGAAAGCCTCCAGCTCGCGCCCTTCCACGTAGCGTGTAAGGAAGGAGCCCACCCCCATCGCGCACATGTACACGCCAATGGTGAGGGAGAACTGCTTGACGCTGTCACCGAGGAAGTACGCGCTCGTCGTACTGATCAGTAACTCGTACACGATCGAGCACAATCCCGCCAGGAAGACGGCGACGATCAGCAGGAACTTTTCGGTGCGGGGGACGAGCAAGGCGGACGGGGCTTCGGGGCGGCCAAAGGTAAGGGAAATAGTACCTTAGGGTTTTGTCCCTACACCCTATCCTATGCGAGCTACCCGCCCCCTGCTTCTCCTTGCCGTCTCGGCCGGACTGAGTCTTGGTCTCCTGCGCTGCAGCACGACCAACGAGCCTACCCAGGGCGTGGTCACCACCGTTCGCGAAGTGCAACCCGAGGAGTATAAAATCGCCGACGAGCAACCCGTTGCCAACGTGGCCGACAGCCGCGTGATCGTCAATCGCTTAACGGGGACGTCCGACACCTTCACGCTGGACGAGGTGAAGGCCATCCAACAAACCGAACCGGATAGCTCCCGCACCCGCCGGCCATTTCGCTCCGCCGGAATGGGTTACTGGGGCTTCATCATGCTGAACCGGATGGGCCGCACCCCTTCCGCCAGCGCCTACACCAACCAGTCCGCCTACCAACGGGCCACGAACACGACCGGCAGCAGCCTGGCACGCACCTCCCGTGCCCGCAGCGGTTTCGGCCGTAGCAGTGGCTCCTCAACGCGCTCCTTTGGTGGATGATCGATTGATCGACGCCCCGGAACGACCGAACCGCTTCGCGCGGAAGCGGGGGCTGGACTTTTTCACCACCGGGGATAATCACGACTACCTCGCCGATGAAATCCTGCTGCTCGAGCCCGGGGAAGCCGACGCCGCCCTGGCCGCCGGTGACACCGCCTACGATCTCCTGCGAAATACGGCGCGCCGCTGCCTGACCGACCCGCGACGACTGGCCGGACTCGGAATTCCCGACTGGTGCCGCCCCCTGCTCGAATGGTCGGTCGAAAACGAGTGGGACGATTTTCTCTTCGGCCGCTTCGACCTGGCGGGGGGACTCGACGGTCTTCCGCTTAAGGTCCTCGAATTCAATGCGGATACCTGCAGCCTGCTCCCCGAAACAGGTATCCTGCAGCCAGAGGTACTCAAAAAGAATAAGGTAAAATACCCGGCTCCAAATAACCTGGCCAGTAGCCTGGAGGCAAGACTACGTGAGATCGGTGCCGCCCGCAAGGGTACCCACGGTCTCTTCGCCCACCTCGGCTACCCGGAAGACGAACTCAACGTCGGTTTCCTCGCCGACCGGGCCAGCGCGGCGGGTTGGAAACAGGTGCTCACCGCGGCACTACCGGAGGCGACCTTCGACCCCGACAACGGTTTGGCCGCCGATCCGAAGCCGGAGCGCACCCAGCGCTACTACTACCTCTTTAAGTTCTTTCCCTGGGACTGGATCGCCCTGGAAGAATCCGCCCTCTGGGAGATGCTGGAGGAAATGATCGTCAACCACTTCGTCCGCGTTGTCAACCCCGCCTGGACCATGCTGCTGCAATCCAAGGGCCTGCTTGCCTATGCCTGGCAGGACAATCCCGGCCACCCATTGCTCCTACCCACCGCCTTCGATCCCGCCGACCTGCCTAACCCCCGGTCCGGCTACGTACGCAAGCCCGTCTTCGGTCGGAACGGCGAAAACGTGATGGTGAGCCTTGACGGCCGTCGATCCGACGCTACGCACGGCGGCGACTACGGCGACCTACCCGTGATCTACCAGCAACTCGCCCCCTTCGCCAACGACCGGGAGGGGATCCGCTACCAGTTGGGCACCTTCGTCACGCCCCGGGCGAGCGCACTCAGCTGCCGCCGGCAGGATGGCCTGATCCTGGACGACGATGCCGAATTCGTCAGCCTGGGGCTTACGAGTTGTCGTTGATCCGCGCGGTGAAATCCGCCAAATACCCTTTGCTCACCGGCAGCCAGTTCTCTCCCACGACCACCCGGCGACGCTCCACGTAGTCGATCTTATCGAGGCGTACGAAGTGGCTCCGGTGTATGCGGCAAAACTCGGCCACCGGCAGCCTCTCCAGCAAGTCCCCCAAATTTTCAAGGGTCATCACGCGATCGCCGTCATCGAGGTAAAGCATCAGGTAATCTCCCGCGGAGCTCCCGTAACGAATCGTATCCACCGCCACCCGCAGCGTCTTATTTCCGGATTTAATGAAAATATAGGGGCGGGGGGCCGCAGGTAAAGAGATTTTCCTGGCCGCAGGTGATCCCCGACGAGAGACCTTATCAATCGCCTGACAAAAGCGGTCGTAGGCAATGGGCTTCAGCAGATAATCCACCGCATCCAATTCAAAGCCGGCCAGGGCGTGCGTGTCGTAGGCCGTGGTGAAGATTACCGGAACCCGTCCGCGGATCAGCCTGGCCAGGTGCAGACCGTTGAGGTCGGCCATCTGAATATCGAGTAACAGCAGGTCCGGTAGCTCTTCCTGCACGGCGGCCAGCCCGTCAATCGGGTTGGTATAGGCACCTACGCACTCCAGATCCGCGTGCCGATCGGTGTATTGCCGCAGCAATCGTACGGCCAGGGGCTCATCGTCGATGATCGCTACCCTCATTTTGCCTCGCGCTGTAGGGTCATTACTGCCCGAAAGGTACTTTCCGTCCGGTGGATGTCCAGGGTATGGCGCGCAGGGTAAAGGAGTTCCAGCCGCCTCCGTACGTTGACGAGCCCGATACCACCTGCTTCGTCGGCGTGGCCGGTATCGCTCGCAACGGCATTCACCACGGTAAATTGAAGCGTCTGCTCGTCTGTTGTCAACTCCACGTGCAAAGGTTGCCGCGGGCATTCCAGGCGGCCGTGTTTGCAGGCATTTTCAACCAGTGGCACGAGCAGCAGCGGCGGTATCTGCCAATCGGCTGCCTCCGTACGTATCGTCACCTCGGGTGGCACGAGATTCGGTACTCGGAGCGCTTCCAGATGGATCAGGTCTTCTATGTACTCCCGCTCCCTTTTCAGCGGCACCCGCTCCTCCTGCCCGTAAAGGGAATAGCGTAGCAATCCGCTCAGCTTTTCCAGGGCGGGCAGCGCATTGGGGTCCTCCGTGCTGACCAGGGCGTAGACATTGTTGATGGTATTGAACAGGAAGTGGGGGTTGACCTGCGACCGCAGGAATTTCAGCTCCGCCTCCCGGTAGGTCGTTTCCAGCTGGTAGTGAATGGCGTCCGCGTGCCGTCCGTGTTGGACGAAGAAGAAGACGATGCCGACCGGCAAAAAAATGATGGCGTAATACAGATTGTCGACCAAATAAGCCGGCCAGCTCATCTCCGGATTGTAGTTATACCGTCCGAATACCGCAAACAATAGCCCTTCTTCGAGGAAAGCGCGTAGCAGCATACAGCTAAGGATCAGCAGGACGAAGCTTAACACCAGCGTGAGCTGTCCATAGCGCCCGTAGATTCGGTGCAGGAGCAGGTAGGCACCAAAGGTGTACGCAGCGAAGGCCGCTAAAGTCGTAATGCGTAGTAGGGCGGAGTGAAGACTGTCAAACGGGGCAAACAACTCCTGCCACTGTCCGTCCAGCAAAAGGCTGCGCAGGCGAAGCACCACGAAGTAGGTAGCTAAGAACCAAAGACCGAGCCGGCCGAACCGGAGGGGCATCGTATGATGTATGGCTGGAAGCATCCTGAAAAGTAGAGCCCGGGACCGGTATGTCATTCGGCCAGTCGGTGAGACGGGGCTTTCGATCGGTGAATGGACAAGCCCGAATGACCGATCGCTTTGGGGGATCGAACGATCGGATTGGGAAGAGACGTGACCGGGTGGCTTCTTGCCTTCCGTACCAATAACCTTACCATGCCACGATTTCTTGCCCTGCTTTTTATCGTTGTGTACGGCAGCTACGCGCTAGCCCAACACGCTCCCGATCTCCAATCTTTCGATCCGGATGATGTGCTGGTGGTGGGTGACAACCTCCCGAAAGTCCTGCTGGTGGGGACCTTCCATTTCGACTATCCGAACCTCGACGCCCACGTCACCAGCGCGGAAGACCGGGTAGACGTAAAGGATGCCCAACGCCAGGCGGAAGTACGCGAACTGCTGGATTACCTGGCCCGCTTCCGTCCGAACAAGATCGTAGTAGAGCGCCAGCCGGGCAGCTCCGTCAACGACCAGTACCGAAGCTACCTGGCCGGAGAAAGAGAGTTACGCGCCGACGAGATCGAGCAGCTCGCCTTCCGGCTCGGTAAGCAGTTCGGCATGGATAGCCTGGTACTCGGTGATGCCTCCCCCCTATCCTACACGCTCTCCGAGCACCCGGATTCGGCGATATTACACCCGCTCCTGGACAGCATCTTCGCCGACGGACAAAGCGACAACGCGGTAGCCGACACCATCAACAGTCGCTATTTCCAACTCTACCAACTGGAAGACCGGATGGACACCCAGCAAAGCCTGCTGGAAATATTCCGCTACAACAACCGCCCCGACCGGATCCGCCGTGGCCACGGACACTACCTACAGTTCACGAGCGACCGCTCCGCCGACGCCCTGGCACTGTGGTGGTACTCGCGCAACCTCCGCATCTTTCGCAACATCCAGCGCGCCGCTACCTCTCCCGACGATCGCATCCTCGTCCTCTTTGGGGCGGGACACCTCGGCATCCTTCGCCAGCAACTGGAAAGCACGCCGGCGATGCAATTGGTAGAATTCGGAGATCTGTGAGTGCCGGCACCGATAAATCCGTCCTGTCGCTTAGTCACTCTCACCATGCTACCTAACCATTGCCGCCATGCACAACTGGATGATTCGACTTTTGCTGATCTTCTTCCTAATTCCGAGTGCGGGCGCCCCAGCCTGTTTGTACGGCCAATCCAAAACTATAGATGACTACGCCAGGGCGTCCACGGTACACTTTACCTTTGATTCGGCTATGTCAGCTACGGGTACCGGGTTCTTCGACAGCCTTTTCCGGGTCAACCACTACGTGATCCTCGGTGAGTACCACGGCTCCAGCCAAATCAGTCGGCTCACGAAACAACTGCTTCCGCTGTACGCAAAACACGGGGGCAGGTTATTCGGCCTGGAGATCGGGCCTATGGCTTCCCGTATCCTCAACAGTGGTATAGAAACGGCACCAGCCGGCAATTTTCTTGGGCGATTGAATAGAACGTATTCGCTCAATACATCCAAAAGGAAATTCACGCCCATACCATTTTTTAAAAGCCATCTGGACGCCGACTTCCTGCAAACGGCCAACGATCATGAACTGACCACCGTCGGTTTTGACCAGGAATATTTGTTCTCCTATTTGCTACTTATTGACACCTTGATAGCCCACATACCCGCGCAGGATACACAGGGTACCCGTATGGCACGGACCCTGCGCGACACGATCGATAGCTACGTACAAGGGGAAGTGCTTCACATCAATAGTTCAGGCAAGGAGGGAGAAAAACTTTCGATCCGATTCCAGGAATCCCGGTACGTGCAAAAAAGCTTAGCCCGGCTTGCTGGAATTAATGGTGATATAGAAGCCATCACCGCTTCTCTTCAAAGATCCAACACCATCTATTACCACCATGCGACCCGGGACTGGTGGAATTCCAACCGGCTACGCACCGAGAATTTTATAGACAACTTTCGTTCGGTTTTTCTCCAAGACGGAAAAATCAGCGATGAGCGACTGTTCCTAAAAATAGGTGGCCTGCACGCCGCCAAGGGGATGAATGCCTATTACCGCTACGACATCGGAAACATCATTCATGAGACCGCCAGGCTCACCGGTCGACGTTCCGTCCACATCGCCATTATTGACCGCTACTGGTTAGAAACCGACAGCGAGGTAATCGATCTATTAGCCGATTCCACCTCGTGGCACGCCCAGAATTTCCACCAGTTATTACAGGCAGGTCAACCCGACCAGTGGACGATCATCGACCTGGATAAAATCCGAAAGCAGGGCCTATACCTGGAGAACGTACACGAAACGGTCAGAAAATATTTTGAGCGATACGATCTATTCATCATCCCCCCGGCTGACCGAGAACCTGAGCTGTTCACAAATGAGTGAGCCCAACCGGAACACCAGTCTGTCTCCCACCGATCCGCCGGCAGACCAGCTCCGCTGGGCGGACGGCAGACGACCCACACGAGCGAAGCGAGCGGCCACACCAATTCACTAATGCAGCCATTCACTAATTCACCAATTCCAACCTTACTTCGTCAACACCGAAGCCGACTCCCGCCGTATAGCCCCCTGCGCCAACGCCACCGGGTTCTCCGCTTGCTGCCCGTCGATCATCCGCAGTCGCTCGGCTACCTGACGGGCACTGTTGGCCTCCTCCGCCGCGCGGGCGATCTGCATGCTGATGTTGTCGCGCGTCTGGGTAATGATCGACCAGAGCGAATCGCTGACGTAAATCTGTTGGGTGATGTTGTACTCCATTTCCTGACGGATAGCCAGTAGCAGCTCGGCGCGATACTCCCGCACGGCGGTCTCGTTGTCCGGCGGCATACGCAGGAGGAGATTGGGTACGGAGATGCGTTCCAGCATAAGTGTAAAACGCTCGCAAGCCTGCAGTCGCAGCGCGATCGGGTCGATGGGATCCGCGGTGGCCTGGGCACTCGCGGGTGTTGTGACCTTTTTTTCCAGGGCGATCACCGCGTCCCGAAAACGGGTCAGTACGCCCCCCATGAGCCAGACCAATACGACGATCAGTACGACGGGCACCGTCCACAATAGCACGTTCAACATCTCCACGGGTATAGGTTAAGGGGCAACCATGCGGGGAATACCGTTGTTAATTGCCCAGTAAAGTAATTTTGCAGTATGAGCGCCGAAGTTAAGTCAACTACGAAAAGTAACCCCATCTCCATTACTCCGACCGCCCTGGAGCAGCTGACCCGGCTGCGGAACGAACTCGGTGTGAACGAGGAGCATCACCTGCGTATCGGCGTGCGCGGCGGAGGTTGCTCCGGCTTCGAATACCAACTTGGTTTCGATCTGCCGGAAG
This sequence comes from Lewinella sp. IMCC34191, assembly GCF_003390935.1. Taxonomy (GTDB): domain Bacteria; phylum Bacteroidota; class Bacteroidia; order Chitinophagales; family Saprospiraceae; genus Neolewinella. The sequence continues at coordinate 102,553 of NZ_QNQZ01000005.1, forward strand.
AGGATGACCAGCAGTTCGCCGTAGGGGAAGAAACCGTTTTGATGAAACCCGGCCACGCGCTCTACCTGTTGGGGATGGAGATCGACTGGGCCACCGGCCTGGAAAACCGCGGCTTTACCTTCAACAATCCGAACGCCACGGAAACCTGTGGCTGTGGCACCTCCTTCAGCGCTTAAGATTTGGCTTTCGGTTCCTTACTGCCTCCCGCCCCAGCCGAGCGCCGGGGCATACCCCTCTATTACGATAAGTCGGAAGATGAAACCCGCCGGGACGTCTACGAGCGCTACGACGAGCTCGTGGCCCGCCAGACCGCCCTACATTTAGCCGACGAGATCAACGACGGCTACCCCTTCCAGCCACTGGTGGATTACATGCGTACCTGGCTCCCGCACAGAGAGCAACTGGCAGTGGCCGACCTGGGATGCAGCGTAGGACGCCTCATCGGAGATGCGGCCTCCGAGCATCCTTCCTGGGATTGTTACGGCCTGGACTTCAGCTATCAGATGCTTCGGCAGGCTCGCGACTATTGGGTGCTCGGAGAAACGGTGTCCGCTAATCTGTTGCGGTTCGGCTATACCCACGATTCCTTCTCCGGAAAGCGGTTACCCAATCTTCACTTCGCGCTTGCCGATGCCGCCACCCTCCCCTTTCCCGACGGCAGCCTGGATCTCATACTGAACACCTTCCTCATCGACCGCATTCCGGACCCGCTGGCAGCTTTCCAGGAGTGGAAGCGCGTGCTCCGCCCCGGGGGCAGGTTGATCTGTGTTTCTCCCCTCAATTTTCTGAAGCGGGAGCAATGGGAGACGTACCACCCCCCCATCAAACTCATCGATCCCCTGGTGCGAGCGGGCTGGCAACTCGCCGACCTGACCGATCCGCTGTTCCTGGAGGAACCGATGGACCGACGGGGAAACGTCGTTCGCTGGCGCACCCTGGCAATGGTGGCTGACCGCGTTTGAGCAGCGGTGAACCATGCTTCCACGGCGAATGTATACCCTAGCTACAGTCAGAACTTATGTCCGATACCCCCCGCATCCGCTTTTCTCATTTCGTAGAACAGTTTCCCGAACTGGAGCTTCCCATTACCCTGGGAGAAGACACGGTCCGCCAGATTAGCAAGAACACCCCGCCGCTTCCGGGCCGGATGATCGATCAGTTTCTAGTTCCCATGGAACCGACGCAGGTCAACGACGAATTCACCGAATTCATCGCCTGTATGCGGTTACCCGATGCGGAGAAATACGTCGGACTGGTATACTGGCGGGCTGATCTGGCGCAGTATCACTACACTTTGGTTACGATCAACCCGAAGACCGAGGAAGTCATCGACCGGGTAATCCTGGCCGGCACCAGCTACGACGGAGAAGAACTCCTCCAAACCTCGGCGGCTATCACGGAGGGCTTGATGATCTACCAGGTCAGCGGTCAGGGGCTCGGCAAAAATTTTGATTACCAGGCCAGTGGCAGCACGGCCCGGCGCTTCCAGATCGCGGAGTCCGGCAAGGTGGTCGAACTCTAAGCTAGCGTACGATCTCTATCCGCTCCTCCCCCGGAGAAAGGTGATTGCCGTAGCCGATCACTTTGAAGTGATCGAATGGGACACCCAGCTCTATTAGTGCTTCGGAGATGGTCGTGGCCCGCTCCTCGCTGAGCACCTGGGCCGCCCGCGCATCCCGTTCGTTGCCCGTATGTACCCTGATCTCCAGTACCGTATCGGATCGGCCAATCTCGTCGGCTAACCGGTCAATCGCCCGATAGCCGTCTGCTGAGAGATAAGCGGAGTTGGGCAGAAAGGTAGACGTGGGGGCGGCATCGTCGGGATCCGCGTCCACGGTGGCCACCGACTTCCGGCTGTATTGGTCACCCGCCGAACTACGTTTTTCCACCGTATGCAGACGCCGATCCACTTCCACCTGCAGTTGCTGGCGCAGGGCTTCAATCTCTTCCATCTGCCGTGCGTATTCCGCATCCAGCCGGGCGATCTCCGATGCGCTGAGTGAGCCAGTGTTAGGTAAATCGTCGCGCAGGTTGCGTTCCCATTTACGGTGGGCAGTAAGCGGAGCTGGTTGTGGTGCGTACAGCCCGCTTTGGACGTTGGCCCGTAATACCGAACTGTCGACGGCGCTGGGTACCTGGCCGGCCGGCGGTGCTTCTACCTCACCCACCGTGAAGGGAAGAACGGCCGATTGGTCCCGGCGACGCATCCGTTCCCGCTGTTGTTGGCGGAACTTCTCCTTCATCCGTTCCAATTCGGAAAGGTCATCCGCGTAACGGGACCGAGTCGTATTTCCGCCCTTTTCGGTGGTGCCCGGAGGAAGGGTATCCACGATTGCAGAAGCCGGGAGGGGTTGGGGCCCGGTAAAGGCAAGCCGTTGCCGTAATTCGTTCAACTGAGCCAGTTCCCGCTGCCGTCGCGCCAGGTTACGACGCAGGTAGCCGGAGCGGTCGGAGACGGGTAGCGAATTGACGCTGGCCAGGCTACCGGGAGTCTGGCGCTGATCGATCTTGGGAACGGAACTGGTCGGAAAATCTACCTCCCCATCCCGCAGGTAGATCGCGTAACGGCCCAGGACATCCGGCTGGACCCGCAGGGAAACCCCGCTGCTCAGCGGTACGGTAGCGGTAAGATCCCCGGGGGCGGGTGGCGTTCCTAGGCTGGCGAAATGGAGCTTGGCCGGGGCGATCAAATCCGCCTCACTGGCATACAGTTCGGCGATCCGCTCATCCCGGCCCACCTCATCCGTCATGCCCATCGCCGCGGAAGGACCGACGGCAACCTGTAGGAAGCGGGATGCAATGTCTGTTTTGGTAGCCGCTTCCCCCCGATCGGCCTGTTGCCACCACTTACCGGATCGGCGAAATAGGAGGGTACGCCCGTCACTGGCAAATTGTGGACTTCCTTCGTCTGACTCGTTATTCACCTTCTCCAGAGGCTCGGCCGGTGACCATGTGCCATCGATAGCCGCGCGGCGAACGTACAGATCCTGGTCCGTGCCCCCCCGGGCCGGGGCGGTATAGACGAGGGTCAGGCTGTTAGCATTGAAGGTAAGGTTGTCCAGATCGCGAACGTCCGCCGGTAGTTCCCACCCGTCCACGATGCGCCAATTGCGCCCGCTTCGCTCGAGCAAATCGACGGTTGCCGCGGCACCGCCACGGAGCACGGCCAGACGATTCCCGTCAACACTCACGTGCAGCAGCCGGTCGGGGCCGAAAGAGTTGATTGGCGAACCCGGATTAATGGCCGGATTCCACTTCCCCTGCTTATCGCGGCAGCGCATCCAGATATCGGGCTGGTCGTCAGGCCCCTGATTCCAGCGGTACTCGGGCCGGGTGAAGTAAAGGACGTCCCCGGCGGCTGTGATCACCGGATCGCGCTCCCGGATGGGGTCAGCGGCACGATCCTGGCCCGCCAGCGTCAAACAGCCTAGCAGGAGCACGGTCAGGCCGAGACATGATTTCAGGTAGTCAGACATACAAAAACGGGGAGATCGCTAATATACAACCCTCCCTCTAACAATGACGTAGGAACATCGATTGTTACCGGGATTTACAGAAAATCGTTGCGATCCGCATGCTTTTCCGAAAAAGCTCTTTACCTGCGCTCCGCCGCCCTATACGTTGTAGTCTACTTCCACCTCCGGTGTCGTGGGGTGAGCCTGGCAGGTGAGTACGTAGCCCTCTTCCACCTCGGAATCGTCGAGGGCATAGCATACGTCCATCTTGACGCCGCCCTTCTCGACGCGCGCCATACAGGTGGAACAGGCACCGGCGAGACAGCTATAGGGTGGCGTGTGGCCTCCCTCGAGCATACCGTCCAGGATGGTCTGCCCCGGCTTGAGCGTGATGGTCAGCTCATCGCGACCGAGCTTGACGTTAACCGTCCCTCCCCGGCTGTCCTCCGCGTTACGCTTGGCGTCCGAGGCCGATACGAAGCGCTCAACGTGAATGAGTTTATCGTCCACGCCGTGCCCCAGCAGAGCGGCCTCGACGTTGTCGATCATCTGTCCCGGACCGCAGACATAGTACCGACACTCCACGTTACCTGCCGGGTAGCGACGCAGAAAATCCGTCAATGCTTTGCGGTCGATACGTCCGCGTTTTCCTTCCCAGCGGATCGTACTGCGGCGGAAAAGTCCCTTGAGCCCCCCCGTCTGGTATTTCTTGGGCTGGGAGAGCGTATGCTCCACGGTCAGCTGGCCGGCGTACCGGCGCTCCAGTTCGTCGAGTTGGTTCTTGAAGATGATGTTATCCTCGTCGCGGTTACCGTACAGCAGAATCACTTCCGATTTAGGCTCGGTTTCGAGCACCGACCGCAAAATCGACATCAGGGGCGTGATACCGCTGCCGGCTCCGAAGAGGTAATAACGGCGGCGGAGCGCAGGATCGGTGTCCGCCAAAAAGCGGCCCATTGGTGGCATAACCTCGACCGTATCCCCTTCCTTCAACTCCCCGGCGATGTAATTGCTGACTTTACCGCCCTCGACCCTTTTGACGGTGACGGCCAACTCGTCTTCGTGGGGAGCGGAGCACATGCTGTAGGCACGACGCTCTTCCTTACCATCGATCGTGAAACGTAAGGTAAGGTACTGGCCGGCCCGGTAGTGGAAAGCCGTCTGATCGGCTTCCGGCACACTGAAGTAGACGCTTACCGCCTGATCGGTTTCCGGCTCCATCCGGCTGACGCGCAGTGGGTAAAATTGGGGTTGACTCATAAATAGGCTATCGGGTACTTGGAATGCGGCGCAAATATCGCTCCTTCCGTACTAGGGTACTGTCAAACGGCCTATCTAGTTCAATTGGAAGCGGACAACTATGCCACCGCTCGCCGTCGTCTGCGGGAAACCGAGCGAATTGAAGGGCACCGTTTTGCGGTAATCGAAGAAGGCCCGCAAGCTCAGTCGCTGATTCAACTGATACTCCACCGATGGGGCCAGCGTGAAGATTCGGGCCCCCTCGACGGGTTCGCGGGTCGGCAATTCCAGGCGGCGGGCGTACGATTTCTCATCGCGCAGGCTGAAGTTGAACTGGATATCCAGGTCGCTGACGTTCAGGCGTCCCCCGCTTCGGCTGCCGCCGCGGTTGAGCAGCCCGCCGGTACCGGTGGTGGGGGCATCGTCGCGTCCGCGATTCCGGCCCTGGAGGAAACCGATCTGTACGTCCGACAGCACGATACCGAAGCCGCCGATCACCTGCTTGCCTACGCTTTCGCTAAGGAGCTTACTGACGATGTTGATGCTGCGGGTCTCCGTACTCGTGTATGCGAAGTTGGCCGACAAACCGTTGACCAGTTCCGCGTCAATGCTAATCAGTGGAGCGAAGGATTTCGCCTCCGAGATATTCGGGATTTCGATCCGTGGATAGAAATTCAGGCTGATCGTGTCGTAGCCTTCGAAACTAGGCGTCAGCTGTTGCTCGAGTGCATCGAGGTAGTCGAGGCTCGTACCGTAGCTCGAGATGGTAAAGGTGGACTGGAAGCCATGGCTGATGTTGACCCGCCGGAGCACACTTTCCAGACCGCCGATCCGGCTTAGTCCGTTCCACGTCAGGCGCCAGTTGGGTGAACCCTGCAGATCGAAGGGATCGAGGCTAACGGTGTTGGGATCCTCGTCACGGTAGGCGGCGAGGAAAGCCGGGATCAGGACCTCCTGCTGGTTTGGGCCGTAGCCGTAGCGGAAACCCCGGGCCGCCAGATCGGGATCTTCGTGGGGCCGGGTGCCGCCGCGCCGCTGACTGATGACCAGGCGGTTGGCGCGGAAGGTGGCGAAGAGGTTATCCAGATTGACCGTATCCTGGTTAAAGAGGCTTAGCGCCCCGCCGTTGCTGAAGGTGAGGGATCCGTCCCGTACGGGAACCGCGTGCTCGAAGGTGTTGGGGAAGTCTTCGTCCAGCACCTTGAACGTTTCCGTGTAGTTCTCGCTGAAACTGCGGTCCATCGTCAGTTCGAGCCGGAAATCGGTGAAGGGCTCGATGACCGCGTTGCCTTCCCACTGCTTGGTGTAGTTCTGGATCACGTCACGACTCAGCATCAGGCTGTTGCTGATGTTACCTTCCTCCGCCATATTATTCAGGTAGTCCTCCCCGGTACGATACTGGCTGGGATCGAGGGTCCGGATCGTCGGTTGCAATCCGGCCACGAAGCCCCAGCCCGGGCTTTCGAAGCCATTACTGAGGCCGAAGAAACGGGGCTCCGGTATGAAGCCCGGGATGATGGTCGTAAAGTCCTCGCTAAAGTTGAAGCGGGCGCGGCGCACGGCCAGTAACGGCCGGATGAGGGCTTTGGTGAGTCCACTGGCTTCCGGTGCGGCTTCTTCGCGGTTATTCCCCGGCCGGCGGGTGGGCCGGCGTCGGGTGGCCTGATTGATCCCCCGCAGAAAAGGGATCTGATCGTAGAACCGCTCGAAGTTGAGGTCGGCGGTAATCTGACGTTGCTGACTGTTCTGGATCAGGTTACCCAGCCCCTTATCCTGAATCTGCAGGGGGGATGCGGCCCAGGAGTAATTGCCCAGGTACTGCGTTCGGATATCCAGGAAGTCGAGGAAGGGCAGGTAGCGCAACGGCAGTTGGTAGCTGGCGTTGATGGTGTGCGAATAGGCTTTGGGGCGGCCACCCTCGAGCAGGTTGTTCCGTATCTCATCCCAACGGACACCATCCGGGTCGGAAACCGAAAGCAGTTCGGTTTCGTCCGGCTCGTCGATGGTCGTATTCATCGTGGCGTTAAAGCCAAGGCGCAGACTCCGGGTCAGGTTCCACTGAACATTGTAGTTCCGGTTCCAGGTGAATCGCTTATTGTAGAAAGTGTTGAACCGTTCTTCTACCCCGGCGAATCGGTAGCTGGTGGTGGAGAAGCGACGGTTCAGCACGTTGGTGATGCTGATCGAGTTCGGCAGCGGGTTGAGGTTAAACTCGCTTAGCAGACGCAGGTACTTGCTCTGAATGCCCCGGAAAGGTTCGATGACCCCGCCCTGTCCGCGACTGTAGGTATAATCCACCGCCGCGGTGTGGTCCTTCGTTGTTTCGTTGAGGATGTAGGGGTCGCTGTGCTCGTTCTTGGTGTAGCCGTAGCTGACTGACACGTTGGCCGGGTCGAGCGGATTCGGGTTTTCCCCGCGGAAGACGGGAGCGATGCCGATGTTATTCAGGTTCACCGCCGTGATCTTATCGATCTCCTGGGCCTGCTCGCGAATACTGTCGCGCGCCGCGCCGGACTCGGCGGCATCGATCTTGTCGGCCAGTTTGATGTCGTAATCGTAGGGATCGTACTCCGGCGTGCTTACCTGCCGACTGTGTTGGAGGTAAACCGGGAGCCGCACGCCCCACTGCGTGGGCAGGAAGCGGTCCATGCTCAGGGTAGTGGCTACGTCGAAGCCCGCGGTGCTGAAGCGATTCCGCTCGACGACGCTGTTGTCCAGCGCGCCGAATCCGACACTGCTGTAGTTGGCGGCTGCGGTGAAGCTACCCAAGTCGGCCAGCTGTACGTCGGCCCGCGCGATGGCGGCTACCCCACCCCGTTCGTCGAGCCCCTCGAGGCGTAGTTCGTTCACCCAGATCTCGGCATTTACACCGTCGTTATCCAGGTCCGCTTCGTTGCGGACACCGATCATAAAGACCTTTACGAAGCCGAGGTTGGGATTACCCCGGATGCGGATGGTATGCTCGACGCCCTCCGCCGGTGAGAACGTTTGCTCGTAATTAGCGTCAATGGGTACCGAGCTGTTGTTGCGGTCCAATTTGAGCTGGGTAAGTAACTCGAGGGGGAGGTTGACGTCGTTTTGCTGCAGCCATACGGAATCGGCGTAGGCCGTCCGGTTGGTATTTACGTTGGGTAGCCCCAGGGTGTCGGACAGGGCGAGGGGGACTTCGTACTCGTAATAGTTCTGTTCAAAGTCGGAGCCCATGCGCAGGAACAGGCGAAGCTGGCCGTCGCGGGGTGGATCCTGCCGGCTCGGTCCGGTAGCTTCCGCGTGGACGAACATCTTCAGGTCATCGTACAGCCGCAGGTCCGTTTCGGTGTACTTAAAGACGGCACGGCTGTCACTGGGCTGCAGGTTCTCTACCTTAAGTGCCAGCGACTGCTCGTTCTGGAGGGTGGTCACCAGCCCGAGGCTTTGCTCGCGGCGGATGCCGTTGGGCAGCACGTAATTGAAGGGTAGGCGGCGGCTGTTCTCTTCGATGTTGACGGCATCGATGAAGAACTCGGTGTTGTCTTCCCCGCCGATGATCGGGCCGGTCTCGAAGGGCCGGTTGTACCGCCGCCAGCTGTTGCGAACCAGTTCGAATTCCGCGAAACGGAGTACGGTCGGCGCCTCAAAGCCCCGCATGAACATGCGCATGAAGCGGATCGAGCGGAAATCCTGGATACCCCCGACCGCTATCTTCTGGTCGGTATTCAGGGGTACGCGGAAGCGGTACCAGATCCGTCCGTTGGTGGCCTCGATCCGGTCCGTCACGAAGGGCGTGGCTTCCACGTCGATCTCCCGCGGATTGGTAGCGGACTGTACGAAGGGGATCTCGTACTGGAAGTAGCTTTCCGATTCGTTGAGGGTATTATCCTGGTTCAGGTCCTCGTCGTCGGGGAGGTTGGTGGCCGACTGCCGTAGGTCATTGCTGGTGTTATCGTTGGCCGCGGAGTTGCCCTGGGTATTGTTCCAGCCTTTGTAGCGGGTGAGCAGGTTTGCGTCCTCTCCGTAACGTTCCTGGTCGTTGAAGTAGTAGAAGTTATCGTTGCTTACATCCTGAGCGAGGAGGTCCCGCACCACGCTGGGCGCACCCTGGAAGGCGGAGTAGTAGTCGGCGAACTGCTGCAGCTCCCCTTCGTCATTCAGACCGTCGAGACCGACATCCTGGGCGGCGCGACTGGAGGGCTCGTTATCGAAGCCCTGGGTGATCTGCTGGGCTACCGGTACGCGTCCCCACACCGTTTCGTCGACCGGGCGTTGCGGATTTAACTGGGTGGGCAAGCCGTTCTCGAAGAACTTCCGGCTGTCGCGCAAGATATCCTCGCTTACGTTACCGAGGTTGAGGTAAAGCGTTCCGGCCTTGCGGTCGGCATCCGGTGCGGCTTGCTGGGCGTTTTGAGGATCGAGGAAGGGCGACAGCATCCAGAACTCCACGAACTCGATATTGGAAGACTGGAAGTCCGTAGTGGTCATGGCCCGCATGATTCCCCCCCAGCGGGATTCGGGATCCAGCAGTTTGACCGGCTCGTAGGGATCGCTGGCGTCACCGTAGGCACCGGCGGTCAGGCCGGGGTAGCCTTCGGGGGTATCGAAGTTGTACGGTCCGCGGGCGATCGGATCAAAGGAAAGATCGAAGGTGTAGAACTGGTAGATGTTCCGCCGACCGGCTCCCGCATCAAAGAAGGGGAAAACCTCCTGCTGCGGTACGATACTGGTATATACGTTGCCCGCTTCCGAACCGCCCCGGGCACTTTGGTCGATGCGGTACCAGTTCAGTTTGGCGCGGTTGGCACCCGTTACCAGGCCGGTTTGCTGCGCTTCCGGGAAGAGTGGGTTGTTGTTCTGGGCGTCGTTCTGCGGCGTGGAAGCCAGATACCACCGTTGCACGGGTGTCATCAGGTCGATGGGCGAAGCGGTTCCTTCGAAGTCGTCGAGGTAAACGATCCCTCCCCGCTCCTGTCGGCTCAGGTTGATGGCCTTGCTGTGCCCGGGATCGAGGATAGCCGTTTCCGCGGTCAGACTAATGTTTGAAGGTGCTTTCGTGCTGAAGAAGGGCAGGCGGTCCAGCGTCCGTGTCAGCCAGCCGGAGGGCCGGTTGAAGGTGGCGTCGAAGCCATAGATCCGGTTGTTGATCGGGTCTTCACCGATGTTGACCTTCTGGGTGAAGGGCCGCTCGAACAGTTGCAGGAAGGTGGCACCCACGGCAAGGTTGTCATTGACCTCGTAATCAGCCCGCAGGCCGAGCATGGTTTTCGTCTGGAGGCTGAAGATGGTATTGTCTTCGAAGTTGACGTCGATGGGCACGCCGGAGCTGAGAATGGCATCGTTCAGGATACGCACCCGCCCGGTGCTGTAATCAACCGTATAGTCGCGCCCTTCCACCAGCAGGGCCCCGCCCGCGGTAACCCGCACGGAGCCGGGGGGGATATTGAAGGCACCGAGGCTGATCTCGCTCTCTACGCTGGACTTATAGGAACCGCGGATGGCGAAGCGATTCTTCTCCGGAAATTCCCGTGCCTGGAAAAGCGTAGAATCGTAGAGCTCCTGGTAAGTAAATCGGGCTTCGACGTCATCCGGCAAACGATCGGCCAGATCGCTACCGAAGGGTTCCAGGACGGGGAAATAGACCCGGCCCGTCGCCGGGTTGATCGTAATACCGGGCACGAAATCGAATATACCGTCCGGCTGGGGATCCCCCTGGGTATTCAGGCGGTCGAGGTTGAAGGCCCGAATGAGCGGGACGCCGGGGATGGGGTTGAAGGTACCTCCGGGCAGGTCGACGTCTACCGGCAGAAAGCGCTGGAAGCCCTGTCCGGGGTTTTCGTACTGCACGTCCAGTTGGAAGTCCTCCTGGTTTACCTGGTAGGCGCCGAGGGAGTACACGTTCTTCATCATCAGGTCCCAGGCCGGTTCGCTTACCCGCTGGGTAGACGATTTGAGCATTTTGGTGATGAGCACCTGATTGGAGTAATTACTCGTATCCGAGCTGGTGTTATCGGTATTCACCGAGAGTTCACCGACCTTATAGATGCTGCCGTTGTACTTGTACCGGTAGGAGACGGCGACCACCTGGTCGGGCTGCACGTTGATATTCAGTGATATGAAGCCCAGCTCCGGGTGTACGGTATACTCCCGTGGACTCAGCTTGCGCGCCGACACTTTTTCGAAGTCGCGGATCTGTTCCAGTCCGAACTGCGCGGATTGCAGCACGGAGACCGTCCGGTCGATATCCCGCAGGTTTTCCTCCTGAGCGATCAGGCGGGCGTAGAGGTCGTTAGCGCCGTTCTCGGGGAGCGGCAGACCACCCTGGATCTCCTGGTACCGCGGCGTGGGGAAGCGCTCTACGGCGTCGGGGTTGGTCAAGCGGGTCGGCTCGCCGAGGTCGGCAAAGGCTACGATATCGCGGACGTCCAGGACTTCGTTTCGGTCGTTGGTGATCCAGACTTCAATGTTCTCGAGGTGAAATAGCGTATTGATCTGCGGCAACTCCTCCAGAGCGCGTTCGTAGACCTCGCGGTTATAGTGGCTGAGGAAGAAGTGCCGGTTTTCGTCGTACTGATCGGCGTACACTTCGAAGGTAGACAACTGACTGCCCCCCTCGATGGTAAGCTTCTCGCGCTGCGACCGCTGCTGGCTGGCGATGGCCGTCAGTCGCAGGTGACCGAACTTCAGTTCCGTTTTCAGGCCGAAGAGCGATTGCGCGCCTTCGATCAGCGTTCCCCGCAGGGGCAGGCTAACGTCACCGGCCTCGATGTTGCGTATGATATCGTCTTCTCCGAAGGCTTCGCTGTTGTAGTCTAATTTGATCTGGTTATCGAAATTGAAGTTGGCACCGGTGTTGTAGTTGGTATTCAGCTTCAGCTTATCCCCGATCTGCCCCGTCACGTTCATCTGGATGTCCATGTCGAAGTCGAAGATGGTATTCCGGCGGAAGCGCTCGACGATGAAGGGGTTCTCCTGGTACTGGTAGTTGAGTCCGAAGCTGAGGTCTACGCTACCCTGGGGCTGAATGCTGATCTCCATTCCCCCGAAGAGGTTGTTGATGAGATCCGGATCGATCTCGATGTCGGCCAGCGGGTCACCGATGCTGACGGCTTCGTCCGGATTGCCGACACCGGCCAGGTTATTGAAGTACCGGCGCTGGTCTTCCCGTTGCCGGTATTCCAGGTATTCGTCGAAGGTGAGGTAGGTGGGAGGCCGGAAGTTGATTTCCCCGATGCGCTCGCGCACAATGTAGCGGCCGGTAGCCGGATCGTACTCCACGGTCTTCTCCACCGACGCGGGATCCTGCAAATCGATGATGTTCGGGTTGGGATCGGTGATGAAGTCGCGCTGCCGGTCGCGGATGGGGGGCAGGGTATCGGTGGCCGGCGAAATGTTAAATTCCGGGTGTACCCCGCTAAGGATGGCGTCCGTCGACGTTTTGAACGGGACATAGGTAAAGCTCAGCGAAACCAGGGCAACACAGAATGAAAGTATAATCTTATTCATACAGTAGAAGTCCTTCCTATATCCCGATTCTAGTGAGGGTGGCGAGCTAAAAACACTGCCCCGCGATCCCGGCGGGCAATTGCAAGTTGGCATAAATCAGGAAGAAAGCTCACGTAAAGCAAGCTTGATGAGTTCTTCCGGTGTGGAGGTTTGCGGATGGGCAGCCAGCACCCGGTTCAGCGCTCGCTGAACCGAAGGCCGGGCAAAGCCCAGGTTAACCAGGGCTGATAACGCCTCACTCCGAAGCGTATTGCTTTGGGGAGAAAGCATTGTCGGGGAATCACCACTTTCCTTCACCATTTTGTCCTTCAGGTCCAGAATGATCCGTTGCGCCGTTTTGGGCCCTATACCCTTTACCCGCCGGATTGTCCCCACATCTTCACCGATCACTGCCGCCCGCAGCTCATCCGGGTTCATGCTGGACAGCACCACCAACGCCGTCGCCGGACCGACGCCATTCACCGAAATCAGCAACCGAAAAAGGTTGCGCTCCTGCTCCTCGTAGAAGCCGAACAGGGTCTGCTGGTCTTCCTTCACGTGAAAGTGCGTCAGCAGCGTAACCTGCTCCGCCCCCTCTATCTTCGTGTACGTATACAAGCTCACGTTAATGTGGTAGCCGATCCCACCGGCTTCCACGATTACGAAGGAGGGGTTCTTGTGGGCCAGGGTGCCTTTTACGTATGCTATCATGGGTAGTAGGTAGTACGGTAGTCTTTAGTCGCTCGCTTCGATCGCGGAGTAGTACGGTAGCAGCTCGCTTTGCTCGCTGTTGGTATGTTTAGTCGCTCCCTTCGGTCGCGGTTAGTGCAGTAGTCTTGGTCGCTCGCTTTGCTCGCGATGGGCGCGCGAAGGTCGTAAAATGCTGACAACCTGCCTATCCTACGGCCTCCCTATTCTTCCTTACCCCGGTATCCGCGCTGCTCCCGACGAAATCATTAGACCCAGAAAGCCAATATCCCACCGCTTTAAAGCGACCAGTGGAAGCCACTACCCCGGATACCGAAATCAGCCGACTAATTACTACCCACTGCCGTACTAAGCGACCAAAGGGAGCTATTACCCCGGATGCCGAAGGCAGCCGACTACCGTACTAACAACCGGCGAAGCCGGTTACTACCGCACGATCTGCCCCGTAACCCGCAGCAATTCGGTTTCCGTATTCTTCAAATCCAGCAGGGCGTTCAGGAGCTGGTTCTCGGCGTTGATATACGCCACCTGCACCAGGCGATAATCGAAGCTATTGATGGTACCGCCGCGGAAGCGCTCTTCGGCGATCTGGAGGTTGCGCTCGGCGTTGGCGATGAGGTCCTCGGTGATGTCGATGATCTCGGCCTGGCTCTCGTAGAGGGTGAGGGTATTGAGCAGGGCGGCGCGGAGTTCCTGGCGGGCGGCCTGGTAGTCGAGCTGGGCGGTGATCTCCTGGAGCTGGCTGGACTGCGCACGTACGCGCCGGTTTCTTCCGTCAAACAGCAGGTAGCTCGCGGTCACCCCAACGTTGCCGATGAGCGCGCGGTTGGCGATACCGGGCAGTTCCTGTTCCCGGCCGGGCTGGTCGCCGCCGAACTCGAAGGTTTGCGTGCCCACGGAAACACCGATATCGTAACTGGTCGAGGCGCTGATGCCGATCCGGGGTCGCATTTCGGTTTCGATCAGGCGGGTCTGAAGGGCCGCCAGGTCCCGGTTAACGAGCAGGTTCTGCAGGTTGCGGTTGGTGGTCAGTAGTTGATTTTCGAGTTGTACGGCGTCGTAGTCGGCCGGGTCATACTCCAGATCATCGACCAGCTCGACCTCCTGATTCAGGTTGTCGCTGCCCATCACCTGCAGAAGGTTGCGGACGGCGTTGCGGTAATTGACCCGCTGGACGACCAGCGCGCTGCTGTCGGTCAAGTATGCATCACGGGCCTGCAGCTCGTCGAAGGTGCCGCCCTGCCCGAATTCCCGACGTACCTGTTGATACTCGATCTGGTCACGGCTCAAGGCCAGCACCCGTTGCCGGACGTCGATCTGTTCACGCTGCACGACGGCGTTGTAGTAGGCGTTAATGATATCCTGGACGGTATTTTCTACCTGCAGTTGCAGCTGCCCGGTGCTCAGATCGGCGAGCGTTTCCAGTCGCTTTTTGTTGATCTCTACCCGACCGCCGTTAAAGAGCAACCAGTCCAGGCTCACTACCGGGGCGATGTTGTAGCCGGTGGTGCGGCTCTGTACCACCACGCTGGCCGGATTGCTCTGATCGCGGTAGGTGACCCCGGGGCTTAGTCCAACGGTGATGGTCGGGTACTTTTGGGTCAGCGCGTAGTCGTTGTTGTTCTGTGCTACTTCCAGCTCGTTGGCGGCGATGCGGATCTGGTAATTGTTTTCCAGCCCCCGCTGGATGGCTTCGCTGAGGGTCAATGTGGTTTGCGCCGTAGCGCAGGAACTCCACAAAATCCCGATGAGCAATAGGTTGTAATTCATGCCGGGCTGGTTAATGGTGCGCAAAATACTATCTTTCCTTCGGTGAGCCCTCGACCCGCATCATCCCGAAAGACTATCCCCTGGTCTGCCGCTCCGCTGCTGCTTCCGGTAATCTGTTTTTCCGGGGGCATCGCCATGGCAGCGTACCTGGATTATTCCTGCGGGTTCGCTATGCTAATCGCGGTTGCCGCAGCATGCCTTCCGTCAATAGCCTTATACCTGCGCCCGTCGCCAAACCCTGCCCTCCCGCGTTTCGCGTCCGTTTCGCTGTTGCTGGCGCTGGGCTTGTTCGGCGCCTGGTACGCTTCCGAACGGCATCCACTGCGGGACAACCGCCACTTTAGCCATCTGGTTGCAGAGGGATCCGTGATTACCGGTGAGGTCGTCTCGATCCGGCACAACCGCACCCGAACGGCCGCGACCCTGGCGGTTGACGGCGTGATGGCCGACACCCTGCTTTATAGCACCTCCGGCAACTTGCTGGCCTTTCTGACGGATGGAGACAGCCTTCAGGTAGGCGACCGTACCGTGATTGCTTCTCGCGTGACCTCCGTTCCGCCACCGCTCAACCCCGGTGTTTTTGACTATGCGGCCTATCTGGCGGGGAAGAATGTTTACCACCAGACCTACGCGGATGCCGAGGAGTGGGAGTCCATTGCGACGACCCCCGGCTGGTCGGCGCGAATGATCGGGGAACACTCCCGGCGAGGCTGGTTTGCCAGTTTGACGCCATTCCTACGTGACGATAATCTGGCCGTAGCCGCCGCCCTCATCATGGGAAAGCGTGACTTGCTCGACCCGGAGGTCCGCTCCGCCTACGCCGATACGGGGGCTATACACGTGCTGGCCGTTTCGGGTCTGCACGTGGGCATTCTGGCGCTGCTCGTCATGCAACTGCTGGGCCTGTTCCTTCCTGCCCGCCCCCGGTGGTTCCTCGTGCGGAGTGCCGTGACCATCGGGGTGGTCTGGTACTTTGCCCTGATCACCGGCCTGAGTGCGTCCGTGCAGCGCGCGGCGCTTATGGTATCCGTCGTGCTGATCGGCAAATCGATCAACCGCCGGAACAGCATCTTCAACCTGCTGGCCATCTCCGCCCTGCTGATGCTCGTCATCGAGCCGAAGCAGCTTTTCCAGGTCGGATTCCAACTGTCTTTTGCCGCCGTGGCGGGGATCGCGCTTTTCGCCCGACGCATCCAGCGACTGGTTCAACTGCCGGGCAAGCTGCACTACCTCTGGGATGCCATCAGTGTTTCTACCGCAGCCCAATTGGGCACCTTGCCCCTTTCCCTATACTACTTCGGACAATTTCCCGTCTATTTCATGCTAAGCGGGACGCTGGTGATCGTCTTCGCCTATCTCGTACTGGGCCTGGGATTGACACACGGCTTTCTCGCACTGATCGGCGTTCCGGCAGCTTGGCTCGTACCGACGGGTACCGCGCTGAATTGGGTGGTGGAGCTGCAGAACGCCTTCATTTATTTTTGTCGGCAGTTGCCGGGGGCGACCCTCAAACTCGCCTCCTTCGGTCTGCTATCCGCCGTAGGCATGCTCGCCCTGATTGCCGCTCTAGCCTACCTGGCGTACCGACCAAGCCACCGGGGCAGGTGGGTAGCGATGGGCATTGCCGTTAGCCTGGCGGGGTATTGGCTGCTGTCTCCCGTACTGCTTCCGCCCCCCGGTCAGTTCACGGTCTTTCACCTGCCCCGCTTGTCGCTGATCGACGTGTACGATGGCGCTTCGGGAGCCGCGCTGGGCGACACCGTCCCGCTCCGGATACTGGACTACCAGGTGCAACCCGCCAGACGGCCGCTGAAGGCCGACTTCGGAGTACCCTTTCCCTTCGAGCGGGACACTTCCTTACCCGCGGCGGCCGTCGCCTACCCATTGCTGCGCCTGCTCGACCGGCGCGTGCTGGTACTGGACGGTCAGCTCCGGTATCCCGAAACGGATAGTCTATATCCCGACCCCGATCTAATATTGGTACGCAGAGGATTCCGCCCCGCGGCCATCCCGCCACAGCTGGCGAACCACCCCATTGTAGTGGACGGTAGCAACCCACCTTACCTCACGGATGATTGGCGTGAAGCCTTTCCTCAGGCCCACATTACGGCGGAGGATGGGGCGTACCGGTATGTAATGGAGTAGCCCCCCTGGTCCGCCGAGCGAAGCTCGTCTGCCCAGGGGGGCTTGCACTTATTCCAGGAGTAGTCTTCGTAGCCGACCCGTGGGCGGACGAACTCCGCTACGCTAGATCACTAAAGCTAGCCATGCCATCCTACCGCTGCACGAACAGCGATCAGCAGGTTCAAATCCGACCTGTGGGCGGACCAACTCCGCTACGCTGCGTTCGGCAGACCACTATTAGATGGTCATCACTTCTTTCTCCTTATTCTCAACGATCGACTCAACCTGCTTGGAGTAGTTGTCGGTCCACTGCTGGACCTGCTCTTCCTTGCGCTTGCCGGCATCTTCGGGGTAGCCGTTCTTCACTTCCTTCTTGATGTGCTCCATGGCATCGCGACGGGCATTCCGGATGGAAATCTTCGCTTCCTCTCCCTCCGACTTCACCACCTTAGCCAGCTGGCGGCGGCGTTCCTCGGTGAGGGGCGGAATATTGAGGCGGATCAGGTCGCCATCGTTCTGGGGGGTAATGCCCAGGTTGGCTTCGAAGATCGCCTTTTCGATCGATTGCAGGTTCGACTTATCGAAGGGCTGGACGGTGATGGTCCGGCTATCCGCGGTACTGACGTTCGCGGTCTGGTTGATGGGGGTGGGGACTCCGTAATAGGAAACCATGATCCCGTGCAGCATGGCCGGGCTGGCCTTCCCGGTACGCACTTTGACAAGTTCGCGCTCCAGGTGCTCGATGGCCTCTTCCATGAGCATTTTGGATTCTTCTAACTGGTCGCTGAGTAAGTCGTCCATGATGGTTTTCGTTTTTTGCAAATGTAGTGATGGCAAAGGTTAATCCCGCCGGCCCATATACCGCAGGATCAGCCAAAATAGGATAGCCAGGGCCGAAAGGGCAGCCACAACATAAGTCATTGCGGCCCACCAGAGGGCATCCTTGGCACCGTCGTGTAGCTGACCGGTAGCGGTACCGCTCTCCTCCAACCAGTTCAGCGCCCGGCGACTGGCATCGAATTCAACGGGCAGGGTAGCTAGACTGAATAAGGTAGTCACGCCGAAGACGCCAATCGTAATCAGCAACAGCGTATCCCCGAATCCGCCGGCGATTCCCGCAACGGCCAGCATCAGCAGGATGCTCTGAAAACGGGAAGCTACCTGGACCACGGGCACCATTTTGCTCCGGAACTGCAGCCAGGCGTACCCCTTGGCGTGTTGTACGGCGTGACCGCACTCGTGGCTGGCCACCGCTGCGGCGGCTACGCTCCGGCCCTGGTAAACGTCCGGACTGAGGCTTACGGTCTTATTGCCGGGATTATAGTGGTCGGTCAGCATGCCCTGCCCCGGCACGATCTGGACGTCGCGGATGCCATAATGGGCAAGCATGCGTTCGGCCACCTCCTTCCCGCTCAGGCCGTTCGTCATGGGCACCTTGCTGTAATGCTTAAACTTACTCTTGAGTCGATTACTTACCAAGGCGCCGATGCCGGCAAAGACCAGGGTGATAATAAGGTAGACGCCGTATCCGCCGGTAAACATGTCCTATCGGGTTTAGGAAGCCACCGGTTGCAGGCGATCCTTGCCTACGTAGCCGTGCAGCACTTCCGGCAATAGAATCCCGTCGGGGCTTTGGTTGTTCTCCAGCAGGGCGGCGATAATCCGGGGCAGGGCCAGGGCGCTTCCGTTGAGGGTATGCAGCAGTTCCGTTCCTTTTTCCGTCCGGTAACGCAGCTTCAGCCGGTTGCTTTGGTAGGTTTCGAAGTTCGATACGGAGCTCACTTCGAGCCACCGTTCCTGGGCCGCGCTCCAGACTTCGAAATCGTAGGTCATAGCCGAGGTAAAGCCCATATCTCCCCCGCAGAGGCGCAGGATGCGGTACGGCAGGTTCAGTTCGTCCAGTAATCCGGCGACGTGATCGACCATCTCCTCCAGCTTCGCGTAGCTCGTATCGGGCTTCGCCAGCTGCACGATCTCCACCTTATCGAACTGGTGAACGCGGTTCAGTCCGCGCACGTGTGCCCCGTAGCTTCCGGCCTCCCGACGAAAGCAGGGGGTATAACCGGTCAGGCGCACGGGGAGCGCGTCCGCCTCCAGCAGCTCGCCGCGGTAGAGGTTCGTCAGCGGTACTTCAGCGGTAGGGATCAGGTACAGATCATCGGTCTGCACGTGATACATCTGCCCTTCCTTATCGGGCAGCTGGCCGGTAGCGCGAGCGGTATCCTCATTGACCAGCAGCGGAGGCGCGTACTCGGTGTAGCCGGCGGCGGTGTTACGGTCAAGGAAGAGGTTGACCAGGGCCCGCTGCAGCCGCGCGCCCTGCCCGGTGAAAACCGGAAAGCCGCTACCGGTGGTTCGTACGCCCAGCTCCAGGTCGAAGATGCCGTAGGTTTCAGCCAATTCCCAGTGGGGTTTGGCATCTCCCGCCAGCTTCGGCAGTTCGCCGGCGTAGGGGCGGTACACCTCGTTGTCCTCGGCGCTGCTGCCGGCGGGCACCTGCTCGTGGGGCACGTTGGGCAGTTGCAGCAGGGCATCTTCCAGCTCTTGGACCACCGTGTCCATTTGCTCTTCCAGGCTGCTTACGTCCTGCTTGATGGTATTGACTCGTTCCCGCTTGGCGGTGGCTTCGTCCTGCTTACCGCTTTTGAAGAGCTCGCCGATCTCCTTGGATAGTTGATTGCGCTCGGCCAGCAGGTCGTCATTGCGGGACTGCAAATCCTTACGCCGATCGTCGAGACCGACAATCCGGTCGATGTCCGGACCAACGTCCAGGTTCCTTTTCTTGAGTCCGGCAATCACGCGGTCTCGCTCGTCACGCAGCGTATTTACGAGTAGCATCTTCTGAAATTTTGGAGCGGCAAAGGTAGGTCATTCGATAACTTGCTTTGGGCCGCAGAAATAAGTTGTTTATAAACCTTTCGTATTGTAGCTTTGTATTCAATTACAACTCTATACCCGGCTTTCGCGTAACATTCGAAAATTGGTTGTAGGTTTGCGCGGCAAGTGATTCCGCGTGCAGACACCGGAGCCGGCATTTCTGTCTCTCCCCTCGGTCATTCTTCCATCATTCCGCATCTCGGGTCACCCTTCTCTGCTTCCGTTCGGGAAGCCGTCCCGCAATAATCGGTTTTCTACCCATTTCCCCTTTACGTACCATACCAATAGATGTTTAGCATAGCGCAATTACAGGCGATGCTGGTCCCCGAGCTTCGGGATTACGCTGAAAAACTCGGCCTCAAGTCTTACAAAAGGCTCAACAAGCAAGACCTCATTCTCTCCCTCCTCGAGCAGCAGGCCGTGAAAGGTACCGGCGACGCCAGTGAACCCCCCGCCGCCTCCGACACCGACCGCGTTCCCAACCGCCGCTCCAGCCGGGGCAGCGACAATGGCAGTAGCGATAAGGATGACAATAAGTCCAACCGCCGCCGCAGCAGCCGCAGTAGCCGGGGCTCTTCCTCCGACGGAGAAGATACCAAGCGCCCCGCCCGTGGTCGCGGCCGCTCAAAGGATAACGACTTGGATTCCCAGGAAGACAACGAGAACGACGGCAACGACGACGATAAGTCCGGCAAGGACAACTCCAACGGCCGTACCCGTGGTCGCAGCCGCCGCAGCATGCGCGACGAGAGCAACAAGGGTGACGATAAGCGCAACAGCGGACAGTCCTCCGAAAACGGAAAGGACGACGGCAACAACAGCCGGGGCCGCGGTCGTGGCAACCGGGGCGGCAACGACAACAATAACGACGATCAGCAACGGAACGACCGCTACAGCAACCGCGGCCGCACCGAAGATCGCGAAGACAACAGCCGGGGCGGTGGCCGGAACAACGATCGCCGCAGCTCGCGCAACGACAACAACGACCGCGGCAACAACAGCAATAATAACGATCGCGGTAACAGCAGCAATAACAATAACGACCGCGGGAACAACGACCGCGGCAACCGCAACGACAACCGTCGTAACCAGCCCGAATACAAGCTCGACGGAATCATCCAGGCCACCGGTATCCTGGAAATGATGCCCGACGGCTACGGCTTCATGCGCTCGCCGGACTACAACTACATGACCAGCCCGGACGACGTTTACGTCAGCCAGCAGCAGATCAAGTCCTACGGCCTGCGCACCGGCGATACCCTCCGCGGCCCCGTCAAGCCACCGAAAGAAGGCGAGAAATACTTCGCCCTCCTCGATGTCGAGAAGATCAACGGTTTCGATCCGAAGGACGTCCGCGACCGCGTACCCTTCGACTACCTGACCGCCCAGTTCCCGACCGAAAAGTTCACACTCTCCGGTTCGGCCACTGGTCGCGACTACGGTATGCGCCTCGTCGACCTATTCGCCCCTATCGGTAAGGGCCAGCGGGGACTCATCGTCGCCCAGCCAAAGTCCGGTAAGACCTTCCTGCTCAAGGATGTTGCCAACGCCATCGCCAAGAATCACCCGGAGACCTACCTCATCGTGCTGCTCGTCGACGAGCGTCCGGAGGAAGTCACCGATATGAAGCGCAGCGTCAACGCCGAGGTCATCAGCTCCACCTTCGACGAGCCCGCCGAAAACCACGTCCGCGTGGCCAACGTCGTCCTCGAAAAGTCGAAGCGCCTCGTAGAGAGCGGCCACGACGTCTGCATCCTGCTCGACTCGATCACCCGCCTGGCCCGTGCCTACAACACCGTCCAGCCCAGCTCCGGCAAGGTCCTTTCCGGTGGTGTGGAGGCCAACGCCCTGCAGAAACCCAAGAAGTTCTTCGGTGCCGCCCGTAATATCGACGGTGGCGGCTCCCTGACCATCCTGGCTACCGCCCTCATCGACACCGGCTCCAAAATGGACCAGGTCATCTTCGAGGAATTCAAGGGTACCGGCAACATGGAACTCCAGCTCGACCGCCAACTGGCCAACAAGCGGATGTACCCCAGCATCGACTTCACCCGCTCCAGCACCCGCCGCGACGACCTCCTCCTGGAGCGCGACGTCCTGCAGCGCATGTTCATCCTCCGCAACCACCTGGCCGATATGAAACCGGAAGAAGCCTTCCAGTTCCTCATCCGCCACATGAAGAATTCCAACAGCAACGAGGAATTCCTGGCTACGATGAACTCGTAACGAAGACTTTACTCACAATCTACCCGCGGGGGATCCGGACGCACGTCCGGATCCCCCGTTTTTTTTGCGGCGGCGCGCAGGTAGATACCCATCCAGGACACTTGGATGCCCTTCCCAACATGAAACTTTTGCCAGAACGCCCGTACCCCGCACCTTCTTCAACGAACACTCGCAGGTCCTACGGACACTCCGAGGTTCCTCCGCGAGCAGTGATGGTTACTAAAAAGCTCTCATCAAACTGGAAAGCTACCCCGTACCACGTACCCCTTCAACGAACACTCGCATGTCCTGCGGACACTCCGAGGTTCTTAGATACACGATAGAGTGAAAGAAGGAGTCCCAGCAAACCATAGAGCCTCGTCGGACCTTCGTACATCGTACCCCGCAAACTCGCACCCCGCACCCCATGACCACAGTCGTCTCCCTCACCCAGAATCCCGTACAGGAAAACACCTATCTCGTCTACGACAATGACAGCAAGGAGGCCATCATTTTCGATCCCGGTGCCTTCACGAACCAGGAGGAACGGGAATTAGCGGCCAAAATCAAGGAGCTGGGACTGAAGCCCGTCAAACTTATCAATACCCACTGCCACTTCGACCACGTCTTTGGAAACGCTTTCGTGGTGAAGCAGTATGGTTT
Organism: Lewinella sp. IMCC34191; assembly: GCF_003390935.1. GTDB lineage: Bacteria > Bacteroidota > Bacteroidia > Chitinophagales > Saprospiraceae > Neolewinella. The sequence continues at coordinate 125,049 of NZ_QNQZ01000005.1, forward strand.
AGAGCTGGGCATCCACCCCCTCGAGCAGCAGATATTGGAGTCCGCGCCGCAGATCGTGCAGGTTTACGGCATGCCCCCCATGACGCCCTCCCCCGCCCCGGACTACTTTATCAATGAGGGCGATACGGTCACCCTGGGGGAGGCCTCTTTCCAGGTGTTATTTTGTCCCGGCCATTCTCCGGGCAGCATCTGTTTCTACAACCAGGCGGAGAAGTATCTCATCGCCGGGGACGTGCTCTTCCGCCGCTCGATCGGGCGCACCGACCTGCCCATGGGCGACCACGATACCCTTATCGGATCCATACTCACGAAGTTGATGCCGCTGCCGGATGAGGTGGTGGTGTATCCCGGTCACGGGCCCAGTACGACCATTGGGGAGGAGCGACGGGAGAACCCGTTTTTCTAGCGCGACTCCGATAAAGGTGGGCCTACTTGCCCTTTTCCGACAGACTGAACTGGACCGGCAGATTGAACTGCACCCTGACCAATTTGCCATCCTGAATACCTGCCTCCCAGGAGGGTCCGTAGTCATTCATGGACTCGACGATGCGTTGTACTTCCTGACCAATTCCGGCTCCCGGATCCCGTAGAACCTGTACGTTAGTTACCGTTCCGTCCACCTCGATTACGAAGGTGACCACCGCCATACCCTCCACTCCGTTACGCCTTGCTTTACGGGGGTAGCGAATGCGGGAGTATACGTATTGGAGCATTGCCTGGTCGGCGCAGGCTTTTCCTTCAGGTCCCGTCGGGCAGTTTGCCCGGAAGCGGGGCATTATTTCTCTGACAGCCTGCTCGGTGACGGTGATGGTGTCCGTAGTAGCGGATTGGTCCTGGGAAGCAAGAGAAAATACCATTCCCAGAAAGAAAAATAGCAGGTAATAGCGGACATAGATCATAGTACAGCCATAACGGTGCGCTACCAAAATTATGCTAATTCCGATAGCCATTATCATTCCCGCTCATACTTTTTGCAGAGGCTGCCCCGGTTGGGTTCGGAAATGGGCCCGGGTGGGCGGGGGATCTTTTCTTCTTCATTTTTTGTCCGGACCAGCTCGCCTTCGGCTCGGTTTTGCAAAATACTGACTTCACGGATTCAGGGCACAGATTACACACTGAATTTTCGCACGGCTTCCAATTCCACGGATTACCGAAGGCGCAGCGCGCTTTCCCCGCACGCCTGCGCGACTCTTTGTGGTCCTCTGCCCCTGTATGGTAACCCTTTTCAGTCACGTAGCGACAACTCTGTGTTCCCTCCGTGCCGTACTCGGTGGCACCTCTGTGTTGAATCTTACCTCGCCTGTGGCTCGATTTTTTTAAACACAAATGGCCACGGATCGCTGCGCTCGGGCACAGATGGAACACGGATTTTTTCGGACGGCTTCCAATTTCACGGATTACCGAATGCGCTGCGCGCCTTCCCCGCATCCCGCCGCGAATCCCTGTTTTCGTCTTTGCCAATGCGGTCAACCTATGCGGTAGCGCGGCGATCTTTCTACTATCCTTCCTCCGTGATTCCTCTGTGACACCCTCCGTGTGGCGAAGCCTCCGTGGTGAACCTCCCCCGCTAAGCCAGATCATCCAGCCCAAACACCTCCTCCGTAGACTCCATCGGCACCTCGTCCGTAAGATCCCGGGCAAACTGGCACCACTCGCACTCCGGCTTACCACAGCCGTCAAATTGCTGCTCCTGGATGGCTTCCCAGACGTCGCGCAGGATCTTGCGGAGACCGTCCGTATCCTTTTGCAGGATGTCGATGTTTTCTTCGCCCTGCTCTCCCTTCGGATCCGTGAGGAGGTAGCTGATCCGCCCCGACCGGACTCGCCGGATGTTGCCGGGTCGATTATCGTAAAGGAGCTTGTAAAAGGTGAGTTGGCGCCAGTAGTCACCCCCATGGGGCAAACTATCGCTGGGGCGCTTCATTTTCGTGCGCCCACCCATGCTCGTTTTGTAGTCTACTACCCGCACGTAGGCGTCGCTGAGCACGTCGACCCGGTCGATGATACCCGTAAGCGGGATACCGTCCACCTCGGCGTTGCGGATGAAGTATTCCACTTCGACGTCATTCACCCAGCCGGAGCGGTGCGTATCGTAGTAATTACCCAGTTCGCGGCGTCCGCGTTCCAGTCGGCTGTCGTAGCCCTCGCGGTTCAGTAGGCCGCGGCGCTGACCGAGGGCCACTTCAAAGTTATAGATCAACTCCTCGCGGCTGGGAAAGGCGTGATCGGGGTCTCGCTTCATCCGCAGGAAGTAGTTCTGCAGGGCTTCGTGGAGGGCGGAACCGTATACGGTGCGTTCTCGCTCGCGGTCGGGTACCCGCAGTAGTTTCTCGTAGTAGAAACGAAGTGGGCAGTCGAGGTAGGCGTACAGCGCGCTGACGCTCAGTCGAAAATCAGCCAGCAGATCCGCGATCGCGCTCCGTTCCAGCAGGGGGTAGCGGGCGCGGTCTTTCGGCGTGAGTTGGAGGTGCGCCAGTTCCGTGAGGCGATCGGAATCCAGGCCGGCCTCTCTACTTTCCACTTCTCCCGCCGCGATCAGTTCGTCAATGAAGGATACGTGCTGTTGAAGTTTATCCTGGCTGCTCAGATCGGCACAGCTAAGGATGACCTCCGAACGAGCGCGGGTCAGGGCCACGAAGAAAAGCCGCCGACGTGCCTCCTCCTCGTCTTCCGTGCCGGCGTACGTGAGGGTGTCGGGCAGTTTGAACCGACTGCGGGCGCGACTGCCACCGGTGCCCCAGGTCTTTTCCGAGCAGTCGAGCATCCAGACCTTCTCGAATTCCAGGCCCTTGGCACTGTGGGCGGTGACCAGCAGCACGGCATCCGCCTGGTCCAGGTGGGAGCGCAGGGGGAGCGGGATACGGTTACCATCCATCTGGTCGAGGGTCTCGAGCAGGTCACGAAGCTGGAGACGCGGGCGCCGGGCGATCTCGCGCAGGACGAAGTCGGTAAAGGTGGCCAGGTGCTGTAGCAGCTCCGCGCGGTTCGGATGGCGGAGTACCTCGGCCAGTAAGCCGGATCCGTTGAGGACGAACTCGATGAACTCCGGTAGCGGCAGGCTCCCGATCCAGCCAATCGCTTCCTCCAGCCACCGGGCCACCCGGTGTATAGCCGGACCGTCTTCCAGGCCCGCAGGATAGAGATCGATATCCCGCAGATACTCTCGCCAGCCCGGCACCCGCCCCTGCGTATCCATCGCGGATAGCCGGCCCAGGTTCAGCAGCGACAGGTCGTAGGATACCAAGCCGAAACAGCGGAAGTGAAGGACGCGGAACAGCAGGAATTCCCCGGTCCCGGGCCGCCGGTGCTCGCTCTCGAGATACCGAAGCAGATCGCGCAGTTGGCGCACCGGTCGGCCGTCCAGGATATTCGGACGTCGCTTGCTGCGGTAAGGAATACCGGCCCGCTCCAACAGGTGACGCAGCAGGTCAGCCTGGCTATGCTTAGCGTAGATCACGGCCATCTCCGACCACGGCGTTCCGCCGTCGTGCCAGCGTTGGAGTTGGGCGGTAAGGTAGCCGGTTTCCTGGCGGTGGTCGGGAAAGGAGAGATGGGTGATACCGGGCGATCCTGTCTCTGGGCCGGGCTCTTCACCTGCGCTCCGTCGCAATTGACTGGTTAGGCGCTTGTCGATGGCCCGGTCCGGCAGGCGGTCGCTAATCCGCAGGGTATTCTGTGTGATTACCGCGTCGGCTCCGTTGAGGATGGGTTGCGTACTGCGGTAGTTGTCGGTCAGGGTTACGACGGTGAGGTCGTCGGCATAGCGATTATGGAAGTCGATCATGGCATTCAGCCGGGCTCCCTGGAATTCGTAGATCGCCTGGTCGTCGTCGCCTACGATGAATACGTTGGGCTTGTCCCAGTATTCGGTCAGGTGGCGGATGATGCGCTCCTGGCTGCCGTTGGTATCCTGGAATTCGTCGACCAGCAGGTAGCGGTAGCGCTCCTGGTAGCTCAGCAACAGGCTGGGATGATCGTGAAAGGCGCGCAGGACCCAGCCGATCATGTCGCCGTAGTCGTAGCGGCGCTGCTTGCGTAGCGCCTCCTGGTAATGGGGAAACAGGGATACCGCGCTGGCCAGCTTGCTCATGCGGAGGCGTTCCTCGTGGATCAACCCCTCCTTTGGTGACCCGGCGGGCAATCCCCTGTATTTCCTTTTGTAAATAAAATCCGGGTGATTTTCCAGGTCGTCCACGTAGGTCCGGATACGCTGCTGGAGCTCGTCCTCCGTCCAGTTCTGGGCCTTGATCTGGGCGAAGAGGTCCTGTACGTGCCGTTCGTAGTGGTACGTTTCGTGGTAGCCGAGCCGTAGCGGGTCCGTTTGGGGCAGACTATCCAGCAGGTCGCGGATGATGCGCACCCGCTCCAGTTCGGAAAGCGGTTCCAGGCCCGGCCGCCCGAAGTAGTGGAGGTTGTTCTGGATGACGTTGCTGCAGAAACCGTGGAAGGTATAGATGCTGACCCGGTGGGCCTCCGGGCCAATGAAGCTGAGCAGCCGCTGCCGCATGGCCTTCACGCCGGCATCGGTGAAGGTGAGGCAGAGGATATTCTGCGCTCCGGCGTCCGTTTGCAGCAGGATGTTACCGATGCGGGCGGCGAGGAGGTGGGTCTTGCCGGTGCCCGGTCCGGCCAGGACCATGACGGGTCCTTCGACGGCCTCGACCGCTTCGCGCTGGGCGGCGTTGAGGCGGTTGAGTTCCTGGCGGAAGGTGGCGTTGTAGTCGTAAAGGCGCCGGCTGGGCAAAGGGAATTAATTGATGGAGACAACAAGAAACGAGGCATGAAAATACCCCGGCGCATGCCTAGTTGACGAAGAGCTCCGAAATACTAGCATTCTCGTGCGTGTGTTGAATGGCCGTGGCGAACAGCTCCGCCGAGGGCAGCACCTTGATCTTGTCCGACTGCTGCTTCAGGGGGATGGTATCGGCGACGATCAGCTCCGTTAGTTGGCTGTTGTTGATGTTGTCGTAGGCATTGCCGCTGAGCATCGGGTGGGTGGCGATCGCCCGGACGCTCTTCGCGCCCTTCTCCATGATGAGGTCCGCGGCCCGGCAGAGGGTACCGGCGGTGTCGATGAGGTCGTCCACCAGGATGACATCCGCCCCCGTTACGTCGCCGATCAGGGTCATGCCCGCGATCTCGTTGGCGCGCTTGCGGTACTTATCGCAGATTACCATATCGCGCTCGAAGTACTTGGCGTAGGCCCGGGCCCGCTTTACCCCGCCCATATCGGGACTGGCGAAGACGACGTTGCTCATGTCCTGGTCCTGGAAATAGGGGAAGAAGATCGCCTGGCTCTGGAGGTGGTCCACCGGAATATCGAAGAAGCCCTGGATCTGGTCGGCGTGGAAGTCGAGCGTCATCAGGCGGTCTACCCCCGCGGCCTCCAGCAGATTGGCAATGAGTTTGGCGCTGATGGGCACCCGGGGGCGGTCTTTCCGGTCCTGGCGGGCGTAGCCGAAGTAGGGGATCACCGCGCAGACGTAGCCCGCGCTCGCGCGCCGTGCCGCGTCGATGGTCAGCAGCATTTCCATCAAATTATCGCTGGGCTGGAAGGTGCTGCCGATAATGAAAACGTATTCCCCCCGTACCGACTCCTCGATGATGGGCTGCATCTCCCCGTCGCTGAAGCGGGCCACCCGAAACTTACCCAGGTCGTGGCCGTAAGCCTCCGCGATTTGCTCGCTCAGGTACTGACTGGTGGTCACCGAAAGCAGGGTCACCTTATCGGTCATGGGCGTTAGTCGGGGCTTGTGGGACATGGAGATTTACGATTTACGATATCTGATGTACGATCTACGATTGGTGGGGCAGCTCGCTTCGCTCGTATCCCGTTCATCGCCTTCGCCGACGGATCGGGCACGAGTAGATAGGACCTGTTCAGCAATAGCCGCTAAGGTACAGCAGCGGTCGTATAAGCTTTGTTTAGTCGGCATCGGGTTTGTTGGGTTCGAGCCCGCGAGGCCCTACGCTCGCCGAGCTCGCTGCAGACCTCGCTTGGTTAACGCGTTCCTTGCAGGGCCGCCCCCCCGGTGAAACGAGCGCCCCCATGCGGTAGCCCAATCATAAATCTCCTGCGAGCCGAAGGCGAGAAGCCGTGCGGTAGCCTCTGTGGAACCTCTGTGCATCCCTCCGTGAAGCGCGCAGCGCCCTCCGTGGTGAACCCACGAGCCGAAGGCGAGCAAAGCCATGCGGCAGCCAAATCGCAAATCACTTCAACCGCTCAATCAACCTTCCGGCCACTCGCAAAAAGTCCATCTCCGTTATTAGGCCCACCAATTCGTCATTCTTCACGACCGGCAGGCAGCCCAGCTTTCCGTTACGCATGATGTGCATGGCCTCCTTGATCGTCGTTTCCGGGCTGACGGTGGCGGGAGCTTCGATCATGAGGTCGGCAACCGTGCGGTAGTCGTTCATTTCGTTATTAAGGCGACCTTTTTGGATGTAGTAGCGCAGCAGTTTACGGGTGGTGATGAGTCCGCAGAGGTGGCCGTTTTCGTCTTCCACCGGGAGATAGCGCAGCTTGCGCCAGTCCATGAGGTCACCGACCAGCTCGAGGAGATCACTTTCGCGGACGGTAAACAGGTCGGTTTCCATAAACTCTTCTACCCGGAGCCCGACGGGGCGGTAGTGCTTCAGGTCCTCCACTTTGGGGATAGGCCATTTGTGAACGGGTTCCTCCTCCATCTGGCACTTGACCATCTGGGAGGTGAGGATGGTGACGGCTTCGTCGCGATTCACGCGCTCGGTCAGATGGGTAAACGATTTCAGCAGCCAGCGGGCTCCGTTCTGGTGTGCCTCCGCTCGCTGCTGGATCACGCCCAGGTACCGCTCGATGTCGCACTGCTCGATGTTGCGGGCTTTGAGTCCGTTGTAGGCCAGGGGGATCAGCTCGTTGAGGATCAGGTCGCGACAACTGATCTTCTGGTTGTGGAACCAGGTAAATTGGGTATCGATGCCGAATTTGGCGGCCTTGGAGAAATTATCCTTCACGTCGGCGAAGCTGAGGTGCTCGCGGATGTCCTTGAACTCGTGGGCCATACCGGTGACCAGGCCGAGCCAGAAAGCGGCGTTGGCGGTCTGGTCGAGGATGGTGGGCCCCGCCGGCAGGACGCGATTTTCGATGCGGAGATGCGGCATGCCGTTTTCACTGATCCCGTAGCAGGGGCGGTTCCAGCGGTATACGGTACCGTTGTGTACCTGCAGGGCGCGCAGCCGGGGAATCTTATTCTCGCCGATCAGCTCCAGGCTATCCTCGTCGATGTCGGTGCCCAGCAGTACGCGGAAGCGGGCGATATCCTCCTTATAGATCTCCATGATGCTCTTATCGAGCCACCGGGTTCCGAAGCTCACCCGCGGTTCGCTCTGCCGCAGGTGCTCCTTGCTGGTGCGCACGTCGAGCGACTGCTGGAAGAGGGCGATACGCGATTCGTGCCACAGCCGTTTACCGAAGACCAGCGGGGAGTTGGCGGCGATGGCCAGGACGGGCGCGGCCACCGCCTGGGCGATGTTGTAGATCGGCACGAAGGTTTCCGGTGAGACCTGCAGGTGTACTTGGTAGCTGGTGTTACAGGCTTCCAGCAAGGGGCTATCGTGGTGGATATGCAGCTCGTCGATGCCGTGCAGGTTCAACTCGAAACCGCGCTCGTTTTTTTGCTGGGCTTTGATGGCTTCGATTAGCGCGAGGTAGCGGGGCTTCGGGGTCAGGTTTTCCAGCGCCAGGTCAAACTTACGTAGGGTGGGCAGGATACCGGTCAGGACGATCAGCGCGTTGCTGCCCTTTGCGGCCTCCTGTATAATCTTCAGCTGGTGGATGTTCTCGGCCTCCATGTCCCGCAGCGCGGAGCCGGTGAAAACCCGTGGCGTAAAGTTGGACTCGATGTTGAACTGGGCAATTTCCGTAGTGGCCCAGGGGTAGTCCGTCAGTCGCTTAAGAACGTTGATGTTTTTTGGCGTGGGTTTGAGGGTCTTCTTATCGACCAGGCACATCTCCTGCTCCGCCCCGATGCGGATTGGCTCCTTCTCGAACCAGTCGTGCTTGAGCATGTACTCCAGCGCCTGCACGTCCCGCAGGAGATGGTGAGTGAAGTTCGAGCGGCTGTCTGCGGTCGGTACGTTTACTTTCTCTTCTCCCATGGTAGCGTGCGGTTCTTCGGTAAGGTAGTGTTTGCAGAACATTGCGGCGGGGCGCAGGTGCGATGTTTTTTCCGGCAGGTGGGGGTGTGGGGAACCTGAGGCTTCTGAGAGAGGGGGGTACCCCGCCATGCTGACGGGGTTATGCGGGTTGGACTGCGCTGCAGTCCGGGGGGCACCACAGCGATTACAGACTTTTCGAGGTTGTACTGGGCTGCGGTACGGGCGGATCGCACCGCGGTCAAATCCTATAGCCCGGAGTAGTAACTCTGGGCTATGGAAGAGGTAGGTTTCACGACTGCAGCGCAGCCGAACCCCTTTCCCCGGTAGGGTACCGGCGGTGATTTGAGCTGCAATTTGTAGGGTGGAGGGTAGTAGTGAACAGGGATGTACAACTGAGCGAGCTGTGGACCGCAGCGCGGTCCAACCCCATAGCCCGGAGTGGTAACTCCGGGCTATGAAGGAGGTACGTTACACGACTGCAGGGCAGTCGAACCCCTTTCCCCGGTAGGGTACCGGCGGTGGTTTGAGCTGCAATTTGTAGGGTGGAGGGTAGTAGTGAACAAGGATGTACAACTGACCGCGCTGCGGACCGCAGCGCGGTCCAACCCTATAGCCCGGAGTGGCAACTCCGGGCTATGAAAGAGGTAGGTTCCACGACTGCAGCGCAGTCGAACCCCTTTCCGGGGTAAGGATTTTCGTTGATAATACGCCTGAAGGCTTTTTGGAAGGGCTACTACCTGCGCGCCGCCGCCCGCTTGAATTAGCTGCTGTGCTTCGCGTGATATATGGACGACATTCAGGTAGCGGGACAGCGCCAGCCGAAGGTCGCGAACCATGGCTATCTTCGCACCCCAAAATTTATAGACCGCATGGCCACTGAGATCGACTTCAAGACCCTTACCGCGCACGCCAAAGAGAACGGCTTCATCTATCAGAGCAGTGAAATCTACGACGGGCTGGCCGCCGCCTATGACTACGGCCCCAACGGTGTGCTGCTGAAGAATAACCTCAAGGAATACTGGTGGCGCAGTATGGTGCAGCTGCACGACAACATCGTGGGCATCGACGCATCCATCTTCATGCACCCCAAGACCTGGAAAGCTTCCGGCCACGTCGACGCCTTCAACGACCCCCTGATCGATAATAAGGACTCCAAGAAGCGCTTCCGGGCTGACGTGCTGATCGAGGACCATATGGACAAGATCGAGGGCAAAATCAACAAAGAGGTAGCCAAGGGGCTGAAGCGCTTCGGCGACGACTTCGACGAAGCCGAGTTCCGCGCCACCAACCCCAACGTACAGCGCTACGTCCAACAGTACGACGAGATCGCCAAGCGACTGGCCACCGCCATGACCGACGGCAACATGGCCGAACTGAAGCAGATCATCGAGGACCTCGGCATCGCCGACCCCGATACCGGCAGCAAGAACTGGACGGATGTCCGTCAGTTCAACCTCATGTTCTCCACCCAGCTCGGCAACATCGCCGGCGAGGAGGGCAAGCTGTACCTGCGGCCCGAAACCGCCCAGGGCATCTTCGTCAACTTCACCAACGTACAGAAAACCACCCGGCAGAAGCTGCCCTTCGGCATCGCGCAGATCGGCAAGGCCTTCCGGAATGAGATCGTCGCCCGGCAGTTCATCTTCCGCATGCGGGAATTCGAGCAGATGGAGATGCAGTTCTTCATCCAGCCCGGCACCCAGCAGGAGTGGTACGAGCAGTGGAAGGAGGCCCGGATGAAGTGGCACCTGGCCCTGCACCCCCAAAGCAAGCTGCGCTTTCACGACCACGACAACCTGGCCCACTACGCCGATGCCGCCGTAGACATCCAGTTCGAATTCCCCTTCGGCTTTAAAGAGTTGGAAGGCATCCACAGCCGCACGGACTTCGACCTTGGCGCCCATCAGGAGCTGTCGGGCAAGAAGATGCAGTACTTCGACCCGGAGACGAAAGAGAGTTACGTGCCCTACGTGGTGGAAACCTCCATCGGGGCGGATCGCCTCTTCCTTGCCACCCTCACCCATGCCCTGATGGACGAGCAGGTACCCGGCCAGGACGACCCGAACAATACCCGTACGGTTCTGAAATTACACCCCGCCATCGCACCCGTCAAAGCGGCCATCATGCCCCTGAAGCGCAACGACGATCGGCTGGTCAATATGGCGAAGGACATCTTCAACGACCTCCGCTTCCGCTTCGAGGTACAGTACGACGACACCGGTTCCATCGGCAAGCTTTACCGCCGGCAGGACGCGGTGGGCACCCCCTTCTGCATCACCGTTGACTTCGACAGCATCGAGGACGGCACCGTCACCGTGCGCGACCGGGATACGCTGGAGCAGGTGCGGGTGAAGAAGGAGGAGTTGGCCGGTATGATCGGGCCTCGGGTGGGTATGGGTACGTTACTTCGCTCTGCTCAGTAATGAGTTCACCACAGAGGTACAGGAGGGCTTCACGGAGGAATCACAAAGGAGATTAATACTCCGTGATTCCTCCGTGAAACCCTCTGCGTCCTCCGTGGTGAATCCTACAACGTACCAGCAGCCTCCCGAAAGATAGTAGCCAGCACCACCTGCCCCGCAGCCCGCAGCGTACGCTTGTCGATGATATCGATGTTGTCGTCGCCGGTGTGCCAGTGCTCGACAAACTGGCTGCCGCCGGTAGTGTTGCCGGGCATGTTGATGATATCGATAGTGGGAATGTTGGCGATGCTGTTGATGAAGAAGTGATCGTCGACGATGGCGCCGCGGCGCTCGTTGATGTAGTAGTCGCCGTAGCCCATGCTGTTGGCCAGTCGCCAAACCTTGCGGACTACTTGGGGCGCATAGCGCTCGCTGTTCCCTTCCACGCCGAACTTCGCGTCGCGGGCCCCGACCATATCGAGGAGGATACCGAAGCGGGGTTTAGGCTCGGGGACGTTCTTAGCATAATACTGCGCGCCGAGCGCCCAGCTGGTACGGGAACCACCTCCCGACTGGCCGTAGTCCTCCGCGTCGAGGAGGACGATGTCTACACCTATGTCGGGCGTATTTTCACCGAGTTGCCGGGCTACCTCCAGGAGAACCCCTACCCCGCTGGCACCGTCGTCGGCACCGTTGACCACGGCGTTTTCGTCGTCTTCCAGCGGGCTATCGGCGAAGGGGCGGGTATCCCAGTGGGCGGTAAGGAGGATACGGTCCTGAAGTTCCGGGGCGTAGCGGGCGATAATATTCGTAGCGCTGAGGGTGGTTCCGTCGTAGGCTTCCGCCTCGAAGTTCTGCTCCCGTACTTCGGCGCCGAAGCTTTCGAGTTTTTCCACCAGCCATTCGCGGGTCTGCTTGTGGGCGTCGCTGTTGACGACTCGCGGGCCGAAGTTGACCTGTTGCTCTACGTAGGCGTAGGCGCTATCGCGGTCGAACTTCGGGATCGGCCTGGCGGGTTTCGGTTCGGTGGCTACCTCCTCGGGCATATCCTCGATGGGGGGCGTACCGTCGTTTACGCAGCCCATAGCCACAAGCGTCAGAAAGCATAGGAAGGCGAAGAGGTGGGACTTCACGGACGGGGTGGTTTTGTGGTAAAGGTAAGTAGGTCATCCGTCGTCCGCCGACGAATGCTCAGATATGAGAGCTTCAAGATGAGTCCCGTCGATCGATTATTGCCGGTTGGACTATGGATACTTTGTAGCCACGATCCGTCGGCGGACGAGCAGAGCTCGGCAGACGACTATTATTTGGTCACCTGCTCGGCGTCTTCCAGGATGTACATCAGTTGATTGATGTTCTCATTATTCAGCTTGAGCTTGCCGCGCAGGGTGATGCGTTCGGTGCTGTACTTCACCGGCTCGTTGGCGGTAACTTCCATGACCGTTTCGGGGCCGGCACCGCCACAAAAGAAGCACATGTTGTAGGGGAAGGCGCTGAAGACAAATTCCTTGTGGCTCTTGTAGCCCTCCACCGGCACGATGTACCCGCTGATTTCGATCATCTCGCCCTCCATGGCCTGAATATCCTTGGCAAATACCGGTACGTCGACCTTAAAGCCAAGCAGCTCATCGTACTTTTTCTCGTAGGAAACCTTGGCCAGATCCTGCCACACGGCGGCCGCGTCGGACTGGGCGAAGCTCCAGGCGGAGCAGACTAAAAAGGATAGGAGGAGGAAGGCGCGCATAGTCAATTACTTGTCGTGGAGTAAAGGTAACATCCCCGCCCAGAGCATGGCTGCAAACAAAGCGTTAAAGCCTACCAGCCCCCGCCGGCTCCACCGCCGCCGAAACCGCCACCGCCGAAGCCACCAAATCCGCCGCCGCCCCCACCGAAGCCGCCGCCACCTCCTCCACCGCCGCCGCCGAAGCCGCCGGGCAGGATGAACCAGCCGCCGCCCCGCCGCCGACGCTTGGGGTGTCCATCGTAGTGGCCGCCGCGCCAGTAGCCGCCATCGTCGTCATCATCGTCGTCGTGCCGGTTGCCGAAGCGATTGAGCAGCATGAAGATGATAAAGATGAACAGGAAAATGTAGAAGGGTGGAATGCCCCCCGTCCGCCGCTCGGGTACCTCATCCGCGACGTACTCCCCCTCCCCGGCTTTCATGATCGCCTGGGCCGCCCCGGCGATGCCACCGAAGTAGTCACCCTGCTGGAAGGCGGGGGTCATGATGTTGCGGATGATCCGGCCGGCCTGCGCGTCGTTGAGGAAACCCTCCACGCCGTAGCCGGTCTGTATATAAATCTTGCGGTCGTCCCGCGCTACGTAGATCAGTACGCCATTGTCCTGCTCCGTGGACCCGCCGATACCCCACTGGTCCGCAATGGCGAAGCTACGTTCGAAGGGATCCTGACCCTGCAACGACGCCTCGGTGACGACTGCAATCTGGGTCGAGGTTTCGCGAGCGTAACTTTCCAGCATATCCGTTAGCTGGGCCTGTTCCGTGGAGGTCATGATACCCGCAAAGTCATTCACCAGTTGGTTCGTACTGCGGGGGACTTCCGGTTGGGCCAGCAACGATAGCGACGTGATTAACAGAACGACCAAGCCGAGCCAGCGGGACGGGCGAAGAACGGACTTGGTAGGGTACTGTTTCACGGTCGAATATTTACGTGCTCCACGGGGAGCGGGGGTAAGGCCGGGTAGCTAAGCCGGACCTACCGGTTATAACTGATCTCGTCGGGCAACTCGTTGACGTCATCCGATTGGTAGGGGAAGTATTCCCGCAGATTCTTACCGATCTGCTGGATCGCCAACTCGATACCGGTGGCAAAATCTCCCAGTTTGAAGTGTTGCTGCATCAGGTCGCGCTCGTCGTCCCAGAAGGACTTTGGCACGACCTCGTTGATGCCCTTGTCTCCGAGAATGGCAAACTCCCGGCGATCGACGGCAAGGAGGATAAGCACGCCGTTACGGTCCTGGGTGTCGTCCATGCCCAGTTCCTGGAAAATACGCTTTGCCACGTCCAGGGCGGGTTTACGCGCCCCGACTTCCACGTGAACCCGAATCTCGCCGGAGGTGGCGAGTTCGGCTTCGCGGATGGCGGCTACGATCCGGGCTTCTTCTTCTTTATTGAAAAATCGGACCATTAAAATTCGACCGTCGGGGCGTTTTGGGCACCGGCTTCGGCCTGGAACTGGGGCTTTTCGTCAAACCCGAAGACGGAAGCGAAGACCGCGCCGGGGAAGCGGCGGATCTGCTTGTTGTACTCCGTTGCCTCCTCATTGAAGCGGCTACGAGCTACGGCGATCCGGTTCTCGGTACCGGCCAGTTCGTCTTGCAGAGCCTGGAACTGCTGATTGGTCTGCAACTGGGGATAAGCCTCGGCGGTAGCCAGCAAGCGGCCAAGTCCCTGAGAGACCTGGGCCTGCGCGGCCTGAAACTGCTCCAGCATTTCCGGGGAGAGGTCGTTGGCGTCGATATTAATGGAGGTAGCCCGGGCGCGAGCCTCGGTGACGGCCTCCAGGGTGCCGCGCTCGAATTCAGCGGCTCCCTTAACGGTGTTTACCAAGTTAGGGATGAGGTCGGAGCGACGCTGGTACTGCGTCTCGACGTCGGACCAAACGCGCTCAACGTCCTCCTCGGCGTTGACGAAGCCGTTGTAGCTGGTACAACCCGCGATAAGCAGGACACCCAGAATTCCGACGATAAGCGCCAGCGTGGTAAATGATCTCATGGTTTGCTATGTTTTAAAAATTCCGTCAGTATAACATCCGCAGTGACGGGAAGGGTGATGTGTTGGTCGAGCCGGGCACGCAGTTCGTCGTTATCCAGGCCTTCGGTCTCTAGGTAAACGTGCAGTTTTCTTAGCAGTTCGCGCCGAAGTTGCTCCCGCAGCCAGTCCAGTCGCTGCTCTTCCCGCCGCCGGGCAATCTCGCGTCGGAGTTGGTTTTTGTAGGTGTCCAGGCGATCGGCGATCTCCGGTAGCCCGTCGCCGGTGAAGGCGCTCGCGCTGACGACCTCGACCGTCCAGCCATCCGGCCGTGGGGGCGCCAGGTGCAGGCTGCGGCGAAGCTCGGCGGCCGTTAGCCGGGCCTCCCGGGGAAGGGCATCCGCCTTATTGACGACGAGGTGGTCCGCCAGTTCCAGGATGCCGCGCTTGATGCCCTGCAATTCGTCGCCGGCCGCCGGCTGGGCCAGCAGCAGAAAGGCGTCGGTCATGCCGTGCACTTGCCACTCGGCCTGCCCTACCCCGACGGTCTCCACGATGATATAATCGTAGCCGGCGGCCTCGCATAAGAGCACGGCCGCCCGGCTCGTGGCCGCCACGCCGCCAAGTTCTCCGGCACTGGGGCTGGGACGGATGTAGACCTTGTCCTGCCGCGTGAGTTCTTCCATCCGCGTTTTATCGCCCAGAATACTTCCCCCGCTCAGACTGCTGCTCGGATCGATGGCCAGGACCGCCAGGCGGTGCCCCCGACGCAGCAACTCCAATCCGAAAGCCTCGATGAAGGTCGATTTTCCAACGCCCGGCGTGCCGCTGATGCCGAGTCGGAAGGTAGCCTGCGGCGGACGATGGTTTTCGGCCAGGGCGAGTAACCTGGTCGCCGCCGCCCGGTCTTCCTCCCGGGTACTTTCCACCAGGGTGATGGCGCGGCCCAGGGCGCGGCGGTGGTGGGGCGATTGCAGATCACGAAATAGCTGCTCCGGGCTCATGGGCGGCAAGATACGGTTAGCCGGGGGCTGTTAATTATTAGCTAAAGGGTTCCGGGCGTAGGGCGGATGAGGATGGCAGGCATTTCATTTAACGTCCGGCCACCCCACTGGCCCGATCGCTATTTCGCGAGTCTGCCCCGGGTGGTGTGGGTGTCCGGACTTTTTTCAATCGATCATGTCGCGCAGGGCGGCCAGCTGCTCGGGATTCCCGACGACGATGAAACTTCCCTGGGGTTCCAGGACCGTCTCCGGTCCGGGGTTCACCTGATACTTTCCCGTACCCAGGCGGTGGCCGATGATGTTTACGCCCGTGTTCTTGCGCAAACTCATCTCCATGATGGGCTTTCCCCGGTACTTCGCCGGCAACTGATCGTAGCGCAGTTCCTCGAACCCGATATCGGCGGACAATTCGTTGGTAATGAAGCTGAAAAATTCGACCGCGCCCGGTTTTGAGATCAGCGTAGCCATATAAAAGCCGCCGATCTGCTCGGGCATAATGACGTGGCTGGCCCCGGCCTTGATCATTTTCTCCCGCCCCCGTACTTCCTTCGCCCGACTGACGATCCGGAGCTTCGGATTCAGATCCTTGGACGAGAGCACGATGAAGAGATTATCGCTATCGTCGTTCAGGGCGGTGATCAGTGCACTGGCGCGATCGATGCCGGCGGCGTATAAAGCGTCATCGTGGGTCGCATCGTCCAGTACATACAGCACCCCTTTATCCTCCCCCAGCAAACCCTGAAGTTTCTCCTCGTCGTGCTCGATGATCACGTACGGGTGGTCGTGCAGTTGCAGGTGGCTGACAATCTCCCGGCCGTACTTCCCGTAGCCACAGACGATCGTATGTCCGCTCAGCTTAGCGATCTTGGATTGTATCCGGTTGTACTGCATGGTTTCGAAGAGTCTTCCGTCAAAAACGTAATAGGAAAAAGCGGCCAGCACGTAACCCACGATGCCGATGTTGACCACCACCAGCCCGGATACGAACAGCCGTCCGGCATCGGACAACGGCCGCACCTCCCCAAAGCCCACCGTCGAGATCGTGATGACCGACATATAGAAGGCCTCCAGCATCGTGTAGCCCTCGATCCACATCAGCCCGCCGGTACCGATGCCCAGCGTAATTAGCAAAAGCACCAGCGCCAGTCGCAAGTCAAGCGCCGTGGGGGATAAGCTAAGCCGGGAAAGGGAGCGGGACGCCATGGGGGCAAAATACGTATTGCCTGGGGGTTGATGGGTGGCGGGTGGAAGTTAGGGAGTTCGTTTGTTCGCTTGGCCGTTTGTTCGCGAGGCCCTCCGCTCGCGGTGCTCACTACAGACCTCGCTGGGGGGAGGCGTCCCTTCCAGGGCCGGGGTTCAAGTCCGGGTCCTGTCCCGTCTCCGTCGGCGGACCAGCTTCGCTGGACAGACGACAGAGTCCACGAGCAAAGCGAGCAGCCCCGTGCGGTAGCCATTCACTAATTCACCCAGTCAACAATTCACCAACTACCCCCTAACCTGTCCATCCCCCCGCACCAGCCACTTATAGCTGGTCAGCGCTTCCAGTCCCATCGGGCCGCGGGCGTGCAGCTTCTGGGTGCTGATGCCGATCTCGGCGCCCAGCTCGAACTGGCCGCCATCGGTGAAGGCGGTGCTCGAGTTGACGTAGACGACGGCCGCGTCCACCTCGCGGAGGTAGCGTTCCTGGTTGATGTCGCTGTCGCTGACGATGCTTTCGCTGTGGCGGCTGCCGTGGCGCTCGACGTGGGTAATCGCCTCGTCAATATCGTCCACCACCTTGACGGACATGGCCATGCGGAGGAACTCGGTGCCGAAGGAGTCTTCGTTCGCGTGCTTGAGCAGGTCGCCGGGGTAGTGCCCTTCCAGCACGGCGAAGGCCTCCTGGTCGGCGTACACCTCGCAGCGGTGTTGTTGCCCCAGGGCGGTCAGCAGGCCGGGAAGCTGCGCGAGCTGCGCGCGGTGGATCAACAGGCAATCGAGTGCGTTGCAGACGCTCACGCGGCGAGCCTTGGCGTTGGTGATGATGTCGCGCGCCCAGTCCAGGTTGGCGGGGCTGTCGACGTAGGTGTGGCAGATGCCGGCACCGGTCTCGATCACGGGTACGGTAGCGTTGGCCCGTACGTGGTCGATCAGTCCCTGGCTACCGCGGGGGATGATGACGTCCACCAGTCCATCGGCGGTCAGGATGGGCTGCAGGGCTTCGCGCTCGGCGGGGGCCAGGTAGCAGGCGGGGGGCAGACCGGTGTCTTCCAGCGCCCGGTCGATCAGTTGCTTGATCGCGCGATTGCTGTAGGCGGCGTCCCGGCTTCCCTTCAGTACGGAGGCGTTGCCGGCCTTCAGGTTGAGGGCGAAGACGTCGAAGGTGACGTTCGGGCGCGACTCAAAAACGATGCCCACGACCCCGATCGGTACCGCTACCCTACTCAGGGAAAGGCCGTTGGCCAGTTCCCGCTGCTCCAGGTTTCTTCCCAGTGGCGAAGGCAGCCCGGCTACCCGGCGCAGATCGGCGGCGATGGCCCGTAGCCGGTCCTCGTTGAGCAGCAGCCGGTCGTACTTCGGGTCATCCTTGTCCATACGGGCCAGGTCCTCGGCATTGGCGGCCAGCAGGGTGGGCATATTCGCTTCGGTAAGGTCGGCCAGGCGAAGCAGGCACAAGTTCAAATGCTGCTCGCTCAAACGGTTCAGTTTTTGGGCGGCGGAGCGCAGGTAAAGAAGATTTTCGTGAATGGAGGGTGTCGTTGTAGTAGCCGTTTCCATGGTTAGCATTTCGGGGGGAGGGTTCAATGTACGGTTTCTACCTGCGTGGCGATGGACCAGCTGTTGCCGAAGGGGTCCGTAAAGGCGCCGCGGCGATCGGGATCGCCGGGCCGGGTCTGGGGCTCGCCGTTGGAAGTCGCCCCGGCGGCGATGGCCCGCCGGAACAGGTCGTCGACGTCCGACACGTAAAGATGCGTCAAGGGCTTATTCGGACCGTACTGCTCGTTGGCGTCGGAGATCATCAAAACGGTATCATCGATGCGCACCTCCGCGTGTACCACCAAATCTTCGTGGGTGTACCGGCGCAGTCGCTCGGCCCCGAACACCTGCTCCAGGAAGGCGATGTACCGGTCCGCTCCCCGCACGACGTGGTAGGGGGAAAGGCTGGTATAATTGGCGGGTTTGAACGACAGGGGCATGTTAAATGCTTTTGATGGATTCCGGGTGTCGGCGAATAAAACAAACAATCGGTAGCCGGCTCCGACGTTTTAAAATCACTCACCGGATCCACAAAATAAGATGCTCACCGTATTCGCCGAACACTACCTCACCCCCGAGGGCCGGATGTACTTCCCTAACTGGACTACCGAATTGGGGCAAGCCCTTACTTCCTGCCGCGGATTCCAAAAACTCGAAGTAGTAGAAGACGTGGAGCGACCGGATCGATTACTGCTCCTCCTGGGCTTCGAGGATACGGAATCGTTGATGCGCTGGAGTAGCTCGCAGGAGCACCGCCGCCTGGCCGCCTTGCTGGAACGGCATCAGCTCCGGAAGCCCTACACCCAGTTGCTGGCGGCCACCGGTTAACCCCTCCCTTTTTCGATAAGCTTTTTATCCTGCGCTCCGCCGCGAAAATAACCTTCGCGGGTACCGCGCGTTTCCCGAGCACAAGCCCTGGAAACATGCGACTGGAACACATCGGTATCGCCGTAGCGAACCTGGAAGACAGTGAAAATTTACTGGAACGACTGATCGGTCGCGAGCCGTATAAGCGCGAAACGGTGGCCGAACAGTCCGTGACCACGAGCTTCTTCACCGGTGGCGGCGCGGAAGCCAAATTGGAGCTGGTCGCACCGGAAAACCAGGCCGGTCCCATTCAAAAATTCCTGGAAAAACGCGGGCCCGGCATCCACCACCTGGCCTTCGAGGTCGACGATATCGCCGCCGAGATGCGCCGCCTGCGGGAGGACGGCTTCGAGCTGCTGCAGGAACTGCCCAGCGAGGGCGCGGATAACAAATTGGTCTGCTTCCTCCACCCCCGGAGTACGAACGGTGTCCTCGTAGAGATCTGCCAAACGCGTCGCGAATGATCAATGAGAAGCGTCTGCTGCTGATCCTGGCGACGGTCCAGTTCTGCCACATCATCGACTTCATGATCATCATGCCGCTGGGCAAGACGATCATGAATGCCTTCGACATCAGCCCCGGTCAGTTTGCCTGGGTGGTGAGCGCCTATGCTCTGGCGGCCTTTTCCGGCAACCTGGTGAGCGTGGTCTTCATCGACCGCTTCGACCGGCGGACGGCGCTGCTGCTGCTCTTTGCCTGCTTCACGGTGGGTACCCTGGCCTGCGCCTTTGCACCCACTTACGAGTTCCTGCTGGCGGCCCGCTTCGGGACGGGGCTATTCGGCGGCACCCTGGGCGCGCTGGTGCTGGCGATCGTGGGCGACGTCATTCCCCTGGAGCGCCGTTCCTCCGCCATGGGATGGGTGATGACGGCCTTTTCAGCGGCTTCCGTGGTCGGGGTGCCGGCCGGCATCTGGATCGCCGCCGAGTACTCCTGGCACGCCCCTTTCTACGCCACGGCGGCGTTGGCGGGGCTGTTCGTGACCATCGCCTTCTTCACGATTCCGTCCATGCGCGGCCACCTGGTGGAGCAGACGATCGTCCCCGAAGGCGACCTCGACGAACTGGGCGATAATCCCGAGGCGCAGTTGATGCAACCCCGGTCGATGGTCAGTCAGATTGCCGATCCCTTCCGCGCCATCTTCAGTAACCCCAACCAACGGGCGGCCCTCCTCTTCACGCTGACGCTGATGCTGGGCCACTTTACGATCATTCCCTTCATCGCCCCGTACATGCAGATCAACGTGGGCTTTGCCGACAAACAGGTGAGCCTCATCTACCTGATCGGGGGTTCGCTGACGGTCATTCTGCTCCCGCTTTTCGGGCGGCTGGCGGATCGCTTCGGGCGGCTGCGGGTGTTCACCATCGCTTCCTTTCTGGCGCTGTTCAGCATTTACGCGCTGACCAATCTGGATACGAATTCCATTCCCATTGCCCTGCTGGTGACCAGCTCCTTCTTCGTCGTCGCGAGTGGCCGCAACGTACCGGCGACGACGATGATCACCTCCGTGGTCCGGCCCGAAAACCGGGGCGGCTTCATGAGTATCCGGCAGTCGGTAAACGAAATGGCCCTATTCTTCAGCAGCGTGGTGGCCGGATTCGTCATCACCGAGGGCCCGGACGGCAAGTTGGAACACTACGAACTGCTAGGCTACTTCACGATCCTGATGAGTGTGGTGGCGGTATTTGCGGCGCGGCGGATTCGGGCGGTGGCCTGAGGATTTACGATTTACGATAGCTGATTTACGATTTACGATTTGGCTGCCGCAGGGAACAGCTCGCTACGCTCGTCACGCGATGAAGCAACGTGATAAACCGGACGCACGCGGCCCTGAAAGGGACGCCTCCCCCCAGCGAGGTTTGTAGCAAGCGACAGCGAGCGAAGGGCCTCGCGCTAACGATGTACGATTTGGCTGCCGCATGAAAATGCTCGCTGCGCACCCAGCACCCAGCAACCAGCACCCAACACCCAGCACCCAGCAATTTTCCCTAACTATGCCCCATGAGCAAACGCGTAGCCATCTTCGTCAGTGGGGGCGGATCCAATGCCCGGGTAATGATCGATCGCTTTCAGGCGCATCCGGAGGATGGCGTGGAGGTGGTGTTGCTGGTGAGTAACAAAGCGTCCGCTGGGGGGCTAGCGGTGGCGGCGGAACGCGGGATACCCAGCCTGGTCGTAAAGCGGGATGATTGGAAAACCGGGAAAGAACTGCTGCCGGCCCTGGAGGCCTACCGGGTAGACCTGATCGTCCTGGCAGGATTTCTATGGCTGATTCCCGGCTACCTGGTGCAGGCATATCCGAAGCAGATCGTTAACATTCATCCGGCGCTGCTGCCCAACTACGGGGGAAAAGGGATGTACGGGCACCATGTCCACCAGGCGGTGAAGGCCGCCGGAGAAAAAGAAAGCGGCATCACCATCCACTACGTCAACGAGAACTACGACGAGGGGGATATCATTTTTCAGGCCGCCGTCCGCCTCGACCCCGAGGATTCGCCGCAGCAGATCGCCGAGCGGGTGCTGCGGCTGGAACACGGGAATTACTGGCGGGTGGTGCGGGGGCTCCAAGCACGGCGTGGGGGCGATCTTTGATCGCTTGAGGTTTCGGACAGGTGACGTCGCAGTCAGAGACTGCGTCGAACAGCGCGGCCGGAAGCCGCGTCTTACACCTCATACCGCTCCGCCATCTTCCGGTCCTTCCGCCCCAGACTCAGCTCAACCAGCAGCAGCAGCACCGCCGGTGCCAGGAACCAGTAAAAGTAGCTGTCGTAGCTGCTGAATTCCTGGGTTTCGAATTCCTGCTTTTCGATGCGGTCGACCTGGGCGCGGAGGGCCTGCGCTAGGTTCTCGGCATCGCCGGTGAGGGTGAAGTAGGATCCGCCGCCGCTGCTGGCGATATTTTCGAGGGTAGCGAAATTGGCGCTGGTGGTGGCCGGACCGCCGCCCTGCTCCCTGATGTAGTCGTTGCGGCCGTTGTTGAGCTGCACCGGCATCACGCTTCCCTCGGCCTTGCCTACGCCGACCGTGTAGACCAGCAAGCCTTCCGCACTGGCCTGTGCGGCGGCCGCGGCGGCATCGCCGGTATGGTCTTCGCCGTCGGAGACGATGATGAGGGCGCGGTGGTTAGCACTCTCCTCGTCGAAGGCAGCCTCGGCGGTGGTGATGGCTTCGGCCAGGTTGGTGCCCTGGGCGCTCATCTGGTAGGGGGCCGCGGTGCTCACGACGTTCTTGACGAAGGCGTAATCGGTGGTCAGGGGGGCAGCCATGACGGCGGTGCAGGTAAAGAGTTCGACGCCGATGTTGTTGCCGGCCAGCTCGTCGACCAGAGTGTTGGTGAAGAAGCGGGCCCGGTCCATCCGGCTGGGCTGCACGTCCTCGGCCCGCATCGAATTGCTGATGTCAAGAGCTACAATGAGATCGATGCCCCGCCGCTGGATCTCTTCCCGCTGGGTGGACCACTGTGGATTGGCCAGCGCGAAGACCAGCAGGGGAAGGCTCAGTGCCACCAGTCCGAACTTCGTCCACGGTAACCGACGGTTCACGCCGGGAGCCAGGTAAGTGAGCAGTTCCCGGTCGGCGAAGCGATCCAGGGCCGCCCGGCGCTGCCGCCAGTACCAGAGAAACAGGCCCAGGACGATCGGCACCAGGAGGAGCAGCCAAAAGTATTCGGGGTGTTCTACTCGGAACATTAGGGATAGTTGCTGGTTGCTGGTTGCTGGTTGCTGGTTGGGGGGGCAAGGTACGGCGTTTGGTACCGGTGGTAGGGTTTCCTACCGCGTCTTGATCCCCTGGATGATCTTCATGATATCCGGCGTCAGTTCCTTCGGCATTTCGAAGGTATCGCGCCGGTAGTCTGACCAGGCCTTCTCTTCCTTTAAATGAGCCTTGATCTCTTTGGCGAGGGGATAGAGCAGATAGTCGATTTCTGGGTACTTGTCGAGCAGCATCTTGACGACGCGCTCGCTCTCGTCCATGCTGTTGCTGGGAAAGAGATCTACCTGGCAGGCGATCTCGATGCGGCGACGCTGCTTGCTGTAGAACCACTCCTGGATTTCTTCGGCATCGATGGTGCCGCGAGCGTCGGCCGACCAGATCAGGATGTTGTACAGTTCCGCCACCTTCAGGGCGGGTACGCCCTCGCTCAGCCGGAACAGTAACTCTGTAGCTCCTTCCTCCGGGAGCAGGTCGAGCAAGTCGGACAGCGTCGAAAACATTTCTTCCGCGAGGGTCACTTCTTCGTATCCCGGTTTGCCGGTGATGTACATCAGGTCGTAAACGCGGGCGAGTTGCTGGCGGGTGGCGGGTAAGGATCGGGACACGGTAATCGGGGGTTAAGGGATAGTTCGTAACACCGTGTACCGCAGTAGGGTTTCTAACAAGAGTAAGCCGAGCCCGACCCACAGAAAACGGGCAAACTGCTCTTCGTAGCGACGGAAAACCGTCGTTTCGATCTCCGTCTTTTCCAATTCGTCGATGTAGTCGTAGATCGACTCCAATTCTTCGGTATCGCGGGCGCGGAAGTACCGGCCGTCAGTTTCCTCCGCGATGTAGGCGAGCAGCTTGTCGTCTACCGTACCCCGCGTCGGTTTAAAGCGGTAGCGCCCGCCGCCGATCGGGGCCGATGGCATCAGGGTTTCCTCTCCGCTGCCCACGCCGATGGTGTATACGCGGATTCCGTACTGCTTGGCGATTTCGGCGGCCACCTCGGGCTTGTGGCGGTCGCCGGCGTTGTTTTCCCCGTCGGTCAGGAGGATAATGATCTTAGAAACGGCTTCACTTTCCTTTAGCCGGTTGATGGCGGTCTCCAGCCCCAGGCCGATGGCGGTTCCGTCCGTGATCTCCCCCATTTCCAGCTCGCGAATGAAACGGTCGATAATCTGCTTGTCGACGGTAAGGGGCGACTTGGTGTAAGCCTCGCCGGCGTAGGCTACCAGGCCGATCCGGTCGTACTCCCGGCGGGCTACGAAGTTGCGCGCAACCTGCTTGGCCACTTCCAGGCGGTTGGGGTCGAAATCCTGGGCCCCCATGCTCGTGCTCAGGTCCATCGTCAGTACAATGTCGATGCCCTCCGCGGTCACCGACTCTTCGCTCAGGTCGAGCCGCGGCCGGGCCAGGGCGACGATCATCAGCACCAGGGCAGCTACGCGTAGCAGCGGAAGGTAGGGCCGCAGGGCACTGCGCCAGCTGGTCAGTCCATCTACCGATCGCGTACTGGGCAGGCGCAGGCTCACGATCCGCTCACCGGCCCGCCGCTGGTTCCAGACGTACAGCAGGACCGGCAGCACCGCCAGCGGCAACACCCAGGGATACACGAAGGTAAATTGACTCCATTCGGCCATCAGGAAGGCTCTTTGTAGGTAGACGTCTCATTCACCTCCTGGTTGTCGGGGGCGGGCGTAGGCTTCGTTTCCACGACAAATTCCCTCACCCGCTGCAGCCCCTGAGGATGCAAATCCTCGGCCGGCGTGGCCTTGGCAAACTTCACGAGGTCCGATAGCTGCAGCAGTTCGCTCAGCTCAGATCGCTGCTCCCGGTTCAGTCCCTGACGCGTATCGAGGGCAGTGACGATCTGACGGGTCGTCATTTCCAGAGCCGGAATACCGAAGCGGGCCTCCAGGTAGGTGCGCAGAATGCGGGTCAGGCGAACGTAATACGCATCCGTCTGTCCGGACTGCCACAGCCGCTCTCCTTCCAGGACGTCCAACTGGCCGAGCGCCACCTCGTGCGGCGGCGGGGGCGGTGGCGGCGGCGGTGCCTCCCGGGTTTGCCGACAGCGGTACTCGCGGACGCCGAAAAAGATGGCCACTACCGCCAGAATGGCAAACACCCACCAGTAATCCAGCAGATTACGCGGCTCCTCGATAATGGGCTTGATCGGCATGATATCCTCCTCGTCGGATACTACGGCCCCCCGCACCGTCAGGCGCAAATCGGTCGTAAAGGTCGTATCCCGCACGCCGTTAGCTCCCTCGAAAAAGACGGCCAAAGGCGGTACACTTACGTAGCCCGTATCGAAGCTGGTAATGGTGAAGCGCTGTTCCAGCAAGCGCTCGGGATTCTCGGCCACTACCCGCAATTGTTCCGCCTGAATCACTTCCAGCCCCTCCGCCTCCGCTATTTGCTCGGGTGAGATCGGAAAAACCTCCGTCCCCGGCGGCGCGGAAACATTCACGGTCAGGAAAATTTGGTCGCCCAGCACGATCTCCTTGCGTGCCAGTTCGGCCCGGGCATTCACGGTCCGGTTGGTGCTCTGCTGGGCAAAATGCTGCAGAGGCAAAAGCAGGAATACAATCAGGTAGCGCCAAGCCATAGCTGCGAAGGTACGATTGGAAAGGGGTTGTCGGGGTGCGGGGTGTCGGGGTAACGAGCGAAGCGAGCAAGTAACAGCGGCAGCTCCTTTACCCCCTATCCCCTTCCCCCCTTTTCCCCTTCCCCCCTTTCCCCCTTCTCCAACAACTCCTCCAGCCGGTGCCGCCTAACCCCAAACCGCTCCTTCACCGATTCCCACTTTTCCTGCGCTCCGTCGCCGTAGCCTTTGTCCTGTTTGAGGGCGGTGATCATGACGTTCTTGGCGGTGTGTTCCAGCGGGATGAATTCGAAGATGCGCGTGGCGTAGCCCTGACCTTGCAGGTAGAGGGCACGCAGACCGTCGGTGACCATGGCCGCCTGGCGTTCGAGAAGGATGCCGCTGTCGAGTAGGGGTTTGAGGTCGGCGGGTACCTCCATATCCCGTCGTACCTGTTTTTGGCAGCAGGGGGCTACGATAAGGATGTCGGCATTGGCCTGTAGTCCTTTGTAGAGCGCGTCGTCGGTGGCCGTATCGCAGGCGTGGAGGGCGATGAGCATATCCAGCCGGTCGGGGTGGTAGCTGTCGATGTAGCCCTCGACGAAGTGCAATTGGTCGAATCCGTTATCGGCCGCGATCGCCCGGCACTTCTCGACGAGCTGCGGGCGCAGTTCCACGCCGGTGACGCGTACGTCGAGGCCCAGGGTATGGCGGAGGTGGTCGTAGAGGGCGAAGGTGAGGTAACCGCTCCCCGATCCCATATCGACAATGTGCGCGCCCTCTGGCAGGGGCTGCTGGCGGACGAGCCCGTCCACGATCTCCACGAATTTATTGATCTGCTTGTACTTCCGTCGCCCCCCGGCGGTGATCTCCCCCGTGACGGTCGCGATACCGAGGGCGTGGAGGTAGGGCCGGTCGGCGGGGATATCGCGGTATTTCTCCCGGTTGTGCTCCGTTATGACCTCCTCGTGCCGCGCGGGTTCACCGCGGAGGCGAGCGTTCCCCTTTCGGCTCTGCATAACGGACAACTGCTCGTCCAGCGTAAAGAGGTCGCCGTTGTAGTAGACGGTAGCCAACTGCTCCCGCAGGTAATCCATCCCCTCCCCTGGCGGGAAGTTCTTTGCCTCTTCCCGGTCGGCGTAGCGGTGGGTGATCTGCAGTTGTCCCTCCCCTCCGATCTCCACGGCGCGCGCGTACAGATTGCGGGGGGTGGCCGGATCCTTTCTCCGCGGCTTACTCAGTGTCAACTTGACGAGCCGGGCGTTATCCGTCGCCCGTACGGCAGTGGTCCAAAATATTTCTAACGGTTCAGGCATTGTGCAAAGGTAAGGCGGGCGGCGGCGCGCAGGTAAAAAGAAGGAGATCAGGCCGCCATATTATCCAACTTTCCGAATCAAATAAAAATAAATAAAATTATTTGTTTATTTATTTCTTACTTGCCTATTTTAGTAGCACACTATCCATTCGTTCACACCCATTCACCATTTAAAATGACTATTCAACAGATCGCCGACCGCCTGGTCGAGCTATGCCGAAAACAACAATCCACCGAAGCCTACCAGGAACTCTTCGCCGTCGATGCCAGCAGCCACGAGATGCCCGGCATTCCCGACGGTGACATCACCGGCCTGGACAAGTTGATCGCGAAGAGTGAGGCTTACGATGAAGACATCACCGTCCATTCCATTACCTGCACCGAACCGCTGGTTTACCAGAACTTCTTCGCCGTCGGCATGGGCATCGATGTCACCAGGGCCGACGGCAACCGCGTCCAGGAACACGAGATGTGCGTCTACCAGGTTCGGGACGGGAAGATCGTCGATGAGCGGTTTGTTTATCCGATGGGGTAGGTGTCGGGGGGCGGTTGTTGGTTGTCGGTCATCGGGCGTTAGATTTTGGTGGCTTGGAGCAAGCTATACCTAGCCATCCTCCGTGACGTTGGTCAACACACCCCCGACTTGTCGTTGGGCCACCCCGGGTAACACAACTCCCCCCTAACAGAACCCGGAAACGCCGCCACCGGCAACCGGACTGAAGGCTCTCCAATTCCGACCGCTTTCCTAACGGGGTCAAGCCCGCCAGCCGCTGACGGTTCCCGGCTGGTAGCCGGGTCACGCCGGGTCACAATAATCTCCCCCGAACGGAATTCCGCAACACCGCGACAATCATTCGAGCTAGAACTCCCTAATTCCGGTCACACCTGGCAGGCTCAAATCTCCCAACTACTATCGGTTCCCTAGTCGCACTCGGGGTGACTCCGGGTTACCCCGGGTCGCGAAAAACCCACCCGAGCAAAACCGATCACATGTCGACCGCAGCGCGACCCCGAAGTATTACCTTCCGCGGCCCATCATCTGCACCTCCCTACCCCGTCCTATCGCACTTTTATCTTTAACGTGCGTACTTTCCCCCACCTACTTGCACAATAAATACCCACGACTTACCTTTGCGGGCGTTTTCCGCGGGTGTGGTGAAATTGGTATACACGCTAGATTTAGGATCTAGTGCCGCAAGGCGTGAAGGTTCGAGTCCTTTCACCCGCACAATTGCCCCAGATAGAATCGGGGATTATAGCCTGCCCTCGGGTGGGCTTTTTCTTTAAAGTAGTAGCAAATGGCCGAAGTAACGTACGAAAAAACCGGACCGGTAACGGGGAGAATCCAACTGTTCTTCCCGAAGGAAGAGCTAAGCAAGAAACTGAACGAGGAGCTGAAAAAAGAGAGTAAGCGCGTCAACATCAAAGGATTCCGGAAGGGGAAGACACCCATGTCCGCCCTGCGTAAATTGATGGGCAACCAGGTCTTCGGCCCCCTGCTCGACCGCACCATCCAGGAGGAACTCTTCGGCTACATCGAGGAGAAGGACATCAAACTGATCTTCAGCCCGCTGCCCGACGAAAGCGAGCAGGTAGAGCAGATCAGCGCTACCAGCATTAAGGACCTGCGGCTCTCTTACGACCTGGGACTGGAGCCCGAGTTCGAGCTCAACCTGCCCGAGCAGACCTTCAGTAAGTACGTACTCGACACCAACGACGAGTTTCTCGACGAGATGGTGGAGAACCTGCGCAAGCAGCGCGGGGAAACCAAAGAGATCGAAGAGGGATCGATCAAGAAGGAGGACATCCTGGACGTCACCGTTCAGGAAGTCGACGGCGAACTGACCAACGACACCAAGCTCTACGTCGACAATCTGGAAGAAGCCATCCAGGAGCAACTGATCGGCAAGGAAATCGGCACCGTCATCACGGTAGACGACCTGACCGCCGTGGAGCAGAACGGATCCGAAAGCCACGCCCGGAAGTACCTCCTCGAACTGGAGGAGGGCAACGACGTGAGCCTGGAGGGCAAGTCCTTCACGATTACCGTCAATAAAATGAGCCGCCTGGAGCCGGCCGAGCTCAACGAGGAGTTCTACACCCAGTTCGACCCCGAGGGGAAAGTGACCAACGAAGAAGAACTGCGCGAGCGGCTGGCTTTCGAAAACGCCAAAGGCTTCGACGCCCAGGGTATTTCCATGGCCAACTTCGAAATCCAGCGCGCCCTGGTCGAAGGCAACGACTTTGAGGTGCCGGTGGAGCTGATGAAGAAGATCAGCAAGAACGATAAGGACAGCGACTTCGAATTATTCGAGCGCGGTGTCCGGTGGATGCTGATTCGCAATAAGATCGCCGCCGACAAAGAGATCGAACTCCAGTACGAGGACATCCGGGCCGAAGCCCTGGAGAACCTGCTGCGTATGCTCGGCGGGCAGCGCCCCCCCTTCCTGAATGACGAGTTCCTGGACAACTACATCCAGAACATGCTGAAGGACGAAAAGCAGCGGGAGGAACTCACCAGCAACGCCATGGAAAAGAAAGTGATGGCCGCCGTACGGGAGGATGTCTCCCTGAAGGAAGAGCCCCTTTCCGCCGAGGAGTTCAACGATAAGATCAAGTCGTTCAACGAAGCTAATACCCCGGCCACCGAAGAGGAATAGGCGCTTCAACCCTTGAGAACCTGGTACGTTTACGGGGAGAAGTAATTGTTAAAATAAACGAATATGACTCCCCAAGTCCCCCAGGATGAATTCATGAAGTACGCTACCCGCCATATGGGTATGAGTACCATGCACCTGGAGAAATACGCCCAGACGGTCGGTGGCATGGCCACCCCCCAGATCACGGGCTTTTCCCCCAACGTTATCGAAGAGCGGCAGATGAACGTCGCCGCCCTGGACGTTTTCAGCCGCCTGATGATGGACCGCATCATCTTTATGGGCGTAGCCGTCTCGGATTATGTCGCGAATGTCGTACAGGCGCAACTCCTCTTCCTGGAGTCCGTCGATCCGAAGCGTGACGTCCAGATGTTTATCAACAGCCCGGGCGGAAGCGTCATCGCGGGTATGGGTATGTACGACACGATGCAGTACGTCACGCCCGACGTGGCAACGATCTGTACCGGTCTGGCCGCTTCCATGGGATCGGTGCTGTTAGCCGCCGGCGCCAAGGATAAGCGTTCCATTCTGCCCCACGCACGGGTGATGATCCACCAGCCGAGTGGCGGCATGCAGGGTCAGTTTTCCGACATGGAGATCAACTATCGCCTGATCTCCAAGCTGCGTGAAGAACTGTACACTATCTTAGCCAACCATACCGGCCGCAGCTTCGAGGAGATCGAGAAGGACAGCGACCGGGATAACTGGATGACGGCACCTGAAGCAGTGGAGTACGGCATCGTTGATGAAGTGCTGCGCCGCGATAACACTACGGAGAGCAAGTAAGCTTTCGTAGCGTAACTAAATTACTGAAGCGACGGGCCGTACGGACGTAGGAAACTACGCCTTCGGCCCGTCGTCATTTATAGATAGACCACTCACACTACCCCATATTATGATGCGAGGCAAACGACAAGATTTTCGCTGCTCCTTTTGCGGCCGCGATAAAAGCGACGCGCTGGTGCTCGTAGCCGGCCTGGACGCGCACATTTGCGAGGTCTGCGTAGAGCAAGCGCAGGAGATCGTAGCCGAAGAACTGTACGGCGGACTGAACCCGGATAATCCGGAACCCCAACCCGAACAAAAGAAATCCAAGTTTGAATTCAAGCTGCCCAAGAACGTTATCCCCACGGATATCAAGCAGCATTTGGATAAATACGTGATCGGCCAGGACGAGGCAAAGAAGATCCTCTCCGTAGCCGTCTACAACCATTACAAGCGCCTGAGCCACCCCGCTACCGCGGACGACGAGGTGCAGATTGAAAAAAGCAACATCCTGCTGGTGGGTCGCACGGGTACCGGCAAGACGCTGCTGGCCAAGACCATTGCCAAATTCCTGCAGGTGCCCTTCGCTATCGTCGACGCTACGGTATTCACCGAGGCCGGTTACGTAGGGGAAGACGTGGAGAGCATCCTTTCCCGCCTGCTTCAGGTATGTGACTACAACGTAGCCGCCGCCGAACACGGCATCGTTTACATCGACGAGATGGACAAGGTGGCCCGCAAAAGCGATAACCCCAGCATCACCCGCGACGTAAGCGGCGAGGGCGTACAACAAGCCATGCTGAAGATGCTGGAGGGTACCGATGTAAACGTACCCCCACAGGGAGGCCGGAAGCACCCCGAGCAAAAGCTCGTCAAAGTCAATACCCAGAACATTCTCTTTATCTGCGGCGGTGCCTTCGACGGCATCGAGAAGATCATCGCCCGACGGACCAATACCAAGGTCATCGGCTACGGTAACGCGAATAAGAAGCAGATCAAGGAAGAGGACATGCTGCAGTACATCACCCACCGGGATGTCAAGCGCTACGGTATGATCCCCGAACTGATCGGACGCCTACCCATTATTTCCTTCCTGCGTCCGCTGGATCTGGACGCCATGAAGCGGATCCTCGTCGAACCCCGCAATAGCCTGCTGCGGCAGTACCAGCATCTCTTCCGCCTGGAGGGCATCAACCTGACCTTCTCGGACGACGTGATCGAGTACATCGCCCAGACCGCGCTCGAGTACGAACTCGGTGCCCGGGGCCTTCGCTCCATCTGTGAGGCCATCATGACCGACGCCATGTTCGACCTGCCAGGACGCAAGGACGTGAAGCACTACACGATCGACACCGTGTACGCCAAGTCCAAGCTGGAAGGAAGCCTGCTGGAAGTTTTACGAGCCGCGGCATAAGCCAGATTAGTTGCCTTTTACTGCACCCATCGGACCCTGCCGTTGTTGCGGAGGTAGCTACTAACCCTATACGCATATGGCCATTGACGCGAAAGACCTGCGGGTCGATTACCAAGCCGACGTCCTCCTCGAGCAGGACGCCCCGGATGCCCCCTTCCCCCTCTTCGATCAGTGGTTTAAGGAAGCCCAGGACAGTGACGACCCCGAGCCGAACGCCATGATCGTCGCCACGGTCAACGCCGACGGCCACCCCGCCGCCCGCACGGTGCTGCTGAAGGAAGCCACCGAAAAAGGATTCATCTTCTACACGAATTACGATAGTCGAAAAGGCCACGAGATCGAGGCGCACCCCCACGTGGCCGTGGTCTTTAACTGGCTGGAACTCCAGCGGTCCGTCCGGATCGAGGGTCGGGTCGAACGGGTAGACGAAGAAACCTCCACCGAGTACTTCCAAAGTAGGCCGAAGAAAAGCCAGATCGGTGCCTGGACGAGCCCGCAAAGCGACGTCATTCCGGACCGGGAGTACCTCGACAGCCGGAAGGCCGACCTGGAAAAAAAGTACCAGGATTCGGAGGTCCTGCCCAAGCCGGACAACTGGGGCGGATACATCGTCATTCCGGAACTGATCGAGTTCTGGCAGGGACGCAGCAGCCGGCTGCACGACCGATTGGCCTACCATAAGACCGACAACCAAGACTGGAAACGAGAAAGACTCGCCCCATGAGCAACGACGCCAACTGGATCCAACTTCAAAACGACATCGCCCGCTACCACGGCCCGCTCGACGAGGCCGCCACGACAGTTGTAGACGAGAAAGTGAGCAATTATCCCATCTTCGTAGCCTACGCGGGTGAGGATATGGAGAGCATGCCGGGAATCTATGTCATGGAGGTACCGACCGCCAGGGAATTGGTGTGGACCATCAACGTTACCACGCTCGAAGAACTGGTTGCCAAGCAGGTCGTACAGCAGGACAAGATCGATCCGTTCCGGAATGTCTACAAGGACAAGCCCGACAGCTTCTGTTTTTTGATCATCGACGAGGCGGGCGGACGCTTCGGGTTTGTAGATCGTAAACCAGCGGTGAAGGCCTGACCGGAGCTAATCGCATTTTACCTGCGCTCCGCCGCAAAATTTCAACTACACATCAAGCCTTGATTCAGGAAGCCACCATTGATCGCGTACTGGACCGCCTCGAGCGGGGTACGGAAGATTACGAAACCGAAATCCGCGACTTTGCCGAGAGCCAACCGGAGTTGATGGATTACCTGACCAATGAGGACACGGAAGCCTTTACGGAGGAAGAGCGGGCCCTACTGATGTTTGCGGCCCTCGTGATCTACCAGTCGGTCGACGACGAGCGGGCGGGGATTCCCGTAGCCGGCGGCGAGGAGATCGCCCAGGCCGAGGAACACAACTACGAAATATTCGGTCGGTCGAAGGCGAGCAGTTTTCGCGATCGGCTTACGCCCTTCTTCGAGGATAGCGAGGAGGAAGAATTACTGGCCTTCGTAGAAGACCTGGTACTGGCCGACGAGGAGGAAGAGGACAGCATATCCGGGGAGGCGCGCGAGCCCTTTTTTGCTACACTGAAGACCGTGGTCGACGTACTTACCTGACTGCGAGTTCCCGTGCACGGACTTCGCGGGCGCCGTCGACCGTCAATAAAAGCAGGAAGCCTAGTAGACCCATGGCCGACACCGTGTAGATGGACGTAGCGTAGCCGAAGTATTCCGCTAATTGAAATCCAACTACGGGCGTGAGCACGAAGGCCAGGGAGTAGCTGGCCGACAGCAAGCCGAGATATTCGCCGCGACGGGCCGGTGGCGCGTGCTTGGCTACGTAGGTACTCGTGAACGGCATCAGGAGGATTTCCCCGAAGGTGATGAGCAGGATCCAAACGACCAGAAAAGCGTAACCGGCCAGTACGCTGAGCGGCAGCATGAGGTAGCCGGCCAGGATCAGTGCCGTTCCAGTGAGCATAACGTAGAGCGGGCGGTAGCGGCGGTCGGCGAGGTATACCAGCGGCATCTCGATGGCGACGATGGTCACGCCGCTGATGGTGAGCAGCAGGCCGAACTGTCCTTCGGTATATCCATTCTGCGTCAGATGAACCGGTACCGTACTGAAAAATTGAAAGAAGCAGGTGATGATGCAGGCATTGGCCAGGATCATGCGCACTAGCCAGGGTTGGCGGAGGCCGGGCCGTGTTTCTTCGAGCGCTCGCTCGGATATAGGCGTATCGGGTTCGGAGCGGGCGAGGGGGCGGGCGGTTTCGTCGGGTGGAATGGTGACAAGGAACAATCCGGCGGCCAGGAGGAAGGTGACGCCGTCCGCCCAAAACAGGCTCTCGTAGCCGTACACCGCGATGAGCAGACCGCCCAGGGCGGGGCCGATGGAAAAACCAAGATTGGCCGCCAGCCGTTGTAGCCCGTAGGCCTGGGTCAGGTTTTCGTCGTCCGCGTATACGGCGATGGCCGCCCGGTTAGCCGGACGGAAGGCATCGGCCACCATCGAAGTAAGGAAGACGAGGATGCACAAGGGCCAGAAGCCGGTGATCTGTCCGATCAGGATGTGCAGAAATCCCGCCACGACCAAACTGACGAACATGATGTGCCAGGAACCAAAGCGGTCATTGAGCAGGCCGCCGACGTAGTTCCCGACGATGCCTCCGGCTCCGAAGGAGCCCATCACCCAACCGGCCGCGGTGGCGGAGTAGCCCATGGAGTTGACCAGGTAAACCGATAAAAAAGCGATGACCATGGCTCCGCTGCGATTCACCACCATGACAAGGGAGAGAAGCCAGACTTTCCGCGGCAACCCGGCGAATGACCGCAGATACAGTCGGCCAATACGTTGAGCGAAATGGGTCATGGTCGCGGGGTTGGGAGTGGAGTTAACGACCCCATTGAACGGGAAGTTCCCGGAATCGGACTTAAGTTTGCCCAGACTAACCGTGTAAGTGCCGGATGGCAGGTAGGAAAGAAAAGTTTGTACTGGGTAGCATACGCAGGCTACTGAACGGTACGGCGCTCATGTCGCGCCGGCACGCCGGCAAGCTGGGCTTCTACCTGCTGAGCAAACCGCGTCGCGCGGCGGATGAACCGCTGAGCGAGGCCTTCATGAAGGAGGCCCGGCAGTATACTTTCGAGGCGAACGGAACGACGCTACAGTGCTATCACTGGCCGGCGGAGGGACCCACGGTATTGCTCTTACACGGCTGGGAGAGCAACACCGGTCGCTGGTTTGCCTTTTTCGAGCCACTGCGGAAAGCGGGATATTCAATCTACGCTTTCGATGCGCCCGCCCACGGCAAGAGCAAGGGCCGGCGCTTTAACGCCCTTATGTACGCGGAGGCACTGGGTGCCTACTTACAGGACCTTGAATTCGCGCCGGACTTCTGGATCGGTCACTCCGCGGGCGGGATGGCGGCAATTCTCTACCTGGCCGAACTGGAACCGGAGTACGCACCCAAGCAATTTATCAGCCTGGCGGTACCTGGCGAATTGGAAAACTTCATCGACAAGTTCTGCGCCGTCATCGGGGTGCACGAGAAAGTGAAAAAGGGCATTGACGATCAGTTCCGTCGCAAACTGGATATGAGTTATTCGGATATCTCCTTCGTCAACTACGTAAAAAAGCTGCGGGTACCTGGCCTGATCGTGCACGACGAGTGTGACGATCTGGCCCCCATCGACGGGGCCTACCGGATGCACAAAAACTGGAAGGGATCGAGCCTGATCACTACCCGGGATTGCGGCCACAGCCTGACGGGTGATCTTATTCCCGCCATGGTGTTGGAATATATGCGCCACTGCCGGGTGGCGGGTTAAACCCTCCGCTGTACGCCGCCGTTGAACGGTCAGCGATTAATACAGCACACTATGACAAGCCCGACCGTCGGCATTGACGACTTCACGCTCTATGTTCCCCCCCTCTATCTTCCGATCGAGCAACTGGCCAAGGCCCGCGATCTGCCGTATGAGAAATTGAATAAGGGGTTGGGACTCCGGGAGATGGCGGTCACGGATGCCCTGGAGGATAGTGCGACCATGGCGGCCAATGCCGTACTGGATCTGATGCACAAGAGTGATTTGGAGCCCTCCAGCATCGGGCGGCTGTATCTCGGTACCGAGAGCGCCCTGGACGGAGCAAAGCCGACGGCTACCTACGTACTGGATATGCTGACGGATCACTTCGCCGATTCCCACGGTCCGAACTGCTTTCTGCACTGCGACGTGGTCGATCTTACGTTTGCCTGTATCGGTGCGGTGGATGCGCTGCAGAATTGCCTCGAATGGAGCGCCGCCAAAGAGGGACGGACCGCAATCGTAGTAGCGACTGACAACGCGAAGTACGAGATGGGTAGTACCGGGGAGTACACTCAGGGGGCCGGTTCCATTGCCATGGTCGTGAAGCGCGCGCCCCGCCTGTTGGCGATTGACCCGGACTTCGGCGTAGCGACCCGCCCGGCGCACGATTTCTTTAAGCCGAAACGGAAGGTGCGCAAGCAGGACATCATCGCGGAGGTGATCAACCTATTACCTGATCTGAGTGCCGAGGACTATCGCCTAGACGAGTTGGAAGAGAAGCTCACCGCCGGGCTGAACGTAAAAGGCGTGCTCGACTGCAACGAGAAGTATTTGACCCTGCACAAGGATACGCCGGTCTTCGACGGTCCGTACAGCAACGAAGCGTACCAGGCCCGCATACGGGAAGCCTTACTGGACTACCGCCGCCGTCACCGCGTCCCCGCCGGTAAGCTGGATGGATCCTACGCTGCGCTGGCCTTTCACCTGCCGTATGCTTACC
Organism: Lewinella sp. IMCC34191; assembly: GCF_003390935.1. Classification (GTDB taxonomy): domain Bacteria; phylum Bacteroidota; class Bacteroidia; order Chitinophagales; family Saprospiraceae; genus Neolewinella. Next base: position 161,152 of record NZ_QNQZ01000005.1, read on the forward strand.
AAGCCAGGCGAATGTTCTCCGAGATCTATATGGAAGAGCTGAAAGAAAGCGATCAGTGGGAAGACTTTATCGATCGCAACAATCTGGACGTGCCCTGTGCCGACGACTACAAGGATCGGGAAGCCTACATCACCAAGTGCAGTGAATTCCTGCGGTCGGTCACTAAAACACCGGATTACCAGCAATTCGTCGAGCGGCTGATCGCGCCGGGAGACTGGGCCAGTTCACGGGTAGGTAACCTGTATTCGGGTAGTGTATTCCTGAGTCTGATGGCCATCCTGGAAAACGGACTGAATAAAGATTATAACCTGGCCGGTCAGGAAGTACTTGTTTTCGCTTATGGCAGCGGATCGAAGGCTAAGGTATTCGCGGCCGAGGTGCAGGAAGGCTGGCAAAAGATTACCCGGGATTTCGACCTGAGCATGCGGCTGGATAACCGGCAGGAGATTGACTACCAAACCTACGAGGACTTGCACCGCTGCAAACTGACGGACAGCGTGGCAAACCAGTGCGAGGGAGGATTCTTCCTCGCGGACGTCCACGATCGGGAGGATGACTCCGAAGGTGCCCGGCATTACGGCTATACCGCTACGGCTATCGCCTATTAAAAAAGCCGGAACTTGCGGTTCCGGCTTCGAAAAAAGGTTGCAAAAAAAATAGTCCTAATTCATAGGTCTCTAGTTCATTGTCACCGACCTGATGATATCCGGTCACTGATAGTACAAATATAGTGATGCTTTCGACGCCGTACAAGCATTATCCATCATTTTGATGATATTATTTGTGCTTGTTATCAAATAAGTTATATCGTTTGCTCAAAGAGTATCTCCGGGACTCACCAGGGAGTCTAGCCGCATAATGCTGTCGAGGCGGAGACTATCCTGCAGGAGGCTGTCGCGGAGTAGCGTATCAAACCGGATTTCGAAGGGAAAAAGGGGACGCAACGGCAGGGGCTCGGATAATTCCTGCGCCGGGGGCTCGCCCGGCCGACCGGGGCGGGGCGGACGCCCGGCGATCCTGCGCATGCGGCGTGCCCGATCGAGTAACAGGGAATCGGCTCGCAGCCGGGCGGCCTCAATGACCTCCTCTTCACAGGCGCGCAGGAGGTTGCCGCGTATCACGGATACCTGCAACTGGGCCCGCTCCTCGATTATCTGCTCGGGATGAATTTCTTCAGGCCCGCAGCTCAATGCGAGTAGTATCGTCAGGATTAAGGTGTACCTCATTGCCCGGTAATTTGGGGCAAACGGGCACGGAGCCGGGTCTCTTCCTCCAAGCGGCGCTGTACGATACTGTCGGTTGCAGCGGCGACGCGATCCTCGAAGGTGATCGTACAGATGCTGTCCAATAGGGGCCGCAGAGAATCAATGCGACGGCTGGCAATGGCATGGAAGGTGTCGCGCTGATCGGGGGTCAGCTGCACCCGTACGGCCTCATCGGGGCCACAAGCGGAGGACAACAAGGCCGCAAGCATCAACACCGGTACGAAAGGCTTCATGGCACAAACTTACGGAGCCTTTACCGTTCCCGGCCGGCGGGTAGCTACCTTCGTGCCCCAATCAAGCTTACCCGTATGGACCCATTGCGCATAGGAATTTCGGTCGGTGATGTCAATGGCATCGGGCCGGAAGTGATCGTCAAAGCACTTAGCCGACGGGGCATACTGGACCTGGTCACTCCGGTGATTTATGCCGCGGAGGAAGTTTTCGCGAATTATCCGGACTTTCCCATCCGCGTTGTAGAAAACGCCGAAGCGGCGGAAGAAGGGGAAGTGAACTTGGTCAGGAGTTGGGATGACGAGGTAGAAACCGCACCGGGACAACCCACGGAAGCGGGGGGGATAGCCGCCGCCCGCTCACTCGAGCGGGTAGTTGATGAATTGAAGGCTGGCCAGCTGGATGCCCTGGTGACGGCTCCCATCAACAAATCGGTGATGCCGCAGGCCAGTTTTCCCTATCCGGGCCACACCGAGATGCTCACCGACCGCCTGGAGGCAAAGGAAAGCCTGATGTTTCTTGTCAGCGACGACCTGCGAGTGGGTGTCGTGACCAATCACATCCCGGTGAGTGAGGTGGCCACGGCCGTAACCAAGGAAAAGATCGTGGCCAAGCTTAAGATCATGGACCGCAGTTTGCGAGCGGATTTTGGTAAGGAAAAACCCCTTATTGCCGTCCTGGCACTTAATCCGCACGCCGGAGATCAGGGTCGAATCGGGAAGGAAGACGGTGAAACGGTTCGTCCCGCTATCGAAGTGGCGAAGGAAGCGGGGATCATGGCCTTCGGTCCGTTTCCGGCGGACGGGTTTTTCGGAAGCGGCAATTTCAAGAAGTACGATGGTGTGCTGGCCATGTACCACGACCAGGGGCTGATTCCCTTTAAAGCGCTCAGTTTCGGCAAGGGTGTCAACTTTACGGCCGGATTACCGGCGATCCGCACCTCCCCCGATCATGGTACCGCCTACGATCTCGTGGGGCAGGATAAAGCGAGCCCGGATTCCCTACTGGCAGCGCTCTTTCTCGCCCGGGAAACCTACCTGAACCGGGAACGCTATGAGGAGGATACCGCAAATCCCCTGGAGGATAGGATGCACCTGGTTTACAAGCGCAAATCCCGAAGCTCAAAGTCTAAACCTAAGGGTGGCGGGCGCGGAAAACGCTAATTGTACCGGTTGCACAACCTTCCCGGCCGGACTGAATTTACTACGCGTATTACCCGCCCTACATGCGCCGATATCGCCTCCCGGTTATAATCTTCTTCGCGGTTTATGCCGCCGTTGCCGCCTACGGTTGCTTCCGGCTCAATTTCACCTTTGACTTTCAGCAATTCTTTCCACGGGGAGATGAGGACCTGGCGTTCTTTCTGGAATTCATTGATGAATTTGAAGGCGACGATAACTTTTTGCTCGTCGCTCTGGAGCGCGAGCCTACGGTTTTCGACAGTACCTTCCTCGCCGAGGTCCGGGACTTTACGGTAGCCGTTCGCAACCTGCCCCAGGTGGATGGCGTGCAGTCCCTGACCACTTTCGGCTACCCGATCAAGACGCCCTTCGCGATTACAACGGTGCCGGCCATTCACCTGGAGGAGCCGGCGCGGTACGCCGCGGATAGTGCCCGCATCATGGCGGACGAGCGCTTCGTCGGCAATTTGATCAACGAGCGGGGGACGGCTTTAGTGACGGTGCTGAAAACGCCGAGCCTGATTAACCTGGAACAGAGCCAATCGCTGATGCGGGGGCTCGACAGCCTAATGGCCCAATACGATATTCCGGACTACCATTACCTGGGGCCTGCCTATTTCCAAACGGAGCTGGTTGCGATGTCGATTCGGGAGGTGGTGGTTTCGGCCATCGTGTCCGGGCTGCTGGTTACGCTGGTGATGTTTCTATTGTTCCGGAGGCCCCTGGGGATCGCCGTAGCGCTGGTCAGTATCGCACTTGGCTTGCTCCTGTTCATGGGAACCCTCGGTATAATGGGCCGGGAGTTGAATGCTATTGCCGCTCTTTACCCGGTATTGATGATCATTGTGGGCACCTCGGACGTGATCCATATCATGTCCAAGTACATCGACGAGTTGCGCAAGGGACTGGACAAGGAGGCGGCCATCCGGGTGTCAATGAAGGAAATCGGCCTGGCGACCCTGCTCACTTCGATCACGACGGCTGTGGGCTTTGCCACCCTGCTAACCAGCCGGGTCGATCCGATCCGTGACTTCGGAATCAATGCCGCGATCGGGGTGATGATCGCCTATCTGACGGTCATCCTGTTCACTACTTCGCTGCTGAGTTACCTGAGCGTCGACCAGATCGTCAAGATCGGTCGTCAGCAGGCGTTCTGGGATCGACTGCTGGAGGGTACCTATCAGTTTACCCAGCGGCGCGCTACGGCCATCAAAATTGGTGCGGTAGCGACGGTAGGTCTGTGTGTGTGGGGCATATCAATGATTACGACCAATTACCGCATCGAATCTACCCTGCCCAATAACCGGAAGGTGACGGAAGACTTCCAGTTCTTTGAGCGGGAGTTAAGCGGCTTCCGTCCGTTCGAGCTAGCCATTACGACGCGGGATAGTAGCCAGGTGACTGACTTTCCCGTGCTCCAAGAAATCGGAAAGGTGGAGGACTACGTCAAGAAGTTCCCCTTCGTACAGAGTACGGCAAGTATTACCGCCGTATATCGAAGCATCAATCAGGCGTACAGTAATAATCGCGCCGATGCTTACGTCCTGCCCGCTACTGAGCGTCGCTACCGGGAATACCGCCAATTGGCCGAGCGCGTGCCGGACGTTAACCTGAATATGCTGGTCAGTCGCGACCGACGTAAAGCCCGGATCACCAGCCGACTGGACGATATCGGGGCGGACAGCATCAAAGTCTTCCTGAATAATACCCGAGACTGGATTAACGCGAACGTCGATACCAGTCTGATCGAGATCCGGTCGACGGGGACTGGCCTGATCGTAGACAAGAACGCCGAGTACATTCGCCGGAGCTTGTTGCAGGGATTGGGCCTGGCCATTCTAATCGTCTGCCTGCTGATGGTAGGGTTGTTCCGGAACTGGAAAATGCTTGTCATCAGCCTGATCCCCAATCTGCTGCCCCTCCTCATTGCGGGAGCCATGCTCGGATTTTTGCAGATCGAGCTGGAGGCCGGGGTGAGCATCGTCTTCGCGATCATCTTCGGAATTGCCGTCGACGACACCATCCACTTTCTATCGAAGTACAAACTGGCTCGACGCCGCGGTTTAAACGTGCAGGAATCGATCCATCTGACTTTTCGGGAGACCGGAAAGGCCATCGTCCTCACCTCGGTCGTACTATTTTTCGGCTTCCTGGTCATGCTCTTCAGCGAAAGCCCGCCCAGCGTTACGATCGGATTGCTAATCAGTCTGACCCTGGCTAGTGCACTGATTAGTGATTTGCTGCTGATTCCGCTGTTGTTGCGTTGGCTGGATAGGGGGGATTAGTGTGGTAGGGGGTAGGACGGTAGGCGGTACGACGAAGCTACCCACTAACAGCGACCAGAGGGAACTACTACCGTACTATTCCGCCGACGTGGGAGGCGACTACCGACTAACAGCGACCAAGGGGAGCAATTTCTACCGTACTACCCCGCCGACAAAGGAGGCGACTACCGACTACCGTACTAACTGCGACCAAAGGGAGCTACTCCTTCCTCTCAGCAACCACGATATACTGGTAATCCAGCGCGGTATTGTCGACCGAGACGATCTCGAAGCCGGCTGAGTTGAGCATACGCCCCAGGTCGGGCAAACTGATGCGCTCAGCGGGGTCGGGCCCCAGGTCGGTGTCCTGTTTTTTCCAGTCGACGATGACAATTCGACCGTTCGGCCGGAGGGCGGGAAGGAGCTTATGCAAATAGGCCTCCTGATCGGAGATCAGGTAAAGCGTATTGACGAAGAGAACGATATCGACCTCCCGCTTAGTGAGCATGGGATCGTCCGGTAGGGCCAGACGGGGTACCAAACGGGGTTGGAGTTGTCTCGGAAGCTCGGTTTTGCGCACGGTGTCGAGATATTCGATCCAGCGTTTGTCGATTTCGATCGCGATGACCCGGTCGGCTAGCGGAGCCAGACGGCGCGCGAAAAAGCCCTCTCCCGCCCCGATATCCGCGATGACTTTCTCCTCGATGTCCCCGAGGACGTCGATGACTACGCCGGGTTTTTGCCAGACGTGGCGTTCCTGGTCGCGGTCGATTACATCCTCCGATGCATATACATCCTCGGATGGCGGAGCGGGTTTCTCTTCCTGCTCGCAGGCCAGTAGAAGAACCAATAACAAGGGGATCAGGCGCATAAATAGTCGACTAGCGATCGGCAAGATACGGCCAACCCCCGCTTAGCCGCCTCTAGAGCCGGGCCGTGACCAGATCACGCATGAACCCGTACAAGAGCTGACTGACCCCCCGGCTACTGTTGGAATAGTTGTTGATGACAACGCTAAAGGCGAGTCGCTGTCCGTCAGGTCGGTCCACATATCCGGCGTACGCCCGAACGGCATTGACCGTACCGGATTTAGCCCGCACCCGGCCCTCGGCGGCCGTGCCGCGCAGCGTGTTTCGCAAGCTCCCGCTGCGCCCAGCCACGGGGATGGTCTGTAACCACCTCGTTTCCCCGGCGCGATCTACCAGAAAGGCGGTCATAAAGCCCGGACTGAAGAAGTTGCGCGCATCCAGGCCGGATCCGTCACGCAACCGGACCGACCCCGTGGGGAGTCCGCGGCTTTCCAGCCAGTCGGTAACGGCATCCGTGGAGGAAAGCTCGTGGGCCGGCACGCCCTGTTTTTTATTGATCTCGCGTAGTAATCCTTCCGCGTACAGATTGACACTACGCATGTTGGTACGATCGGCAATCTCCGCCAGGGGGGGAGAAAAGGTTTCCAGGAGCACGTTTCCAGGTCGGATGTTTTCACCTTCTAGCCGCTTCGTGGTAGCGGGCGCATCGACCTGTATACCGGCGGCGGTCAACTTTTTGTGCAATAGCTGGGCGGCGAGAAGTGGCGGATCCGGAATGGCCCCCCGTATAGGGAAGCGGCCCGAACCGCGGGGAATGGTGCCGCGGATGTAATGGTGATAATTGTAGGGAGCCCCGAAGATGTAAGCGTTGTCGCCACTGCCGGAGGGTCCGCTCCGCAACTCATTGGTGAAGGTCAGGCCGGGGATTTCCGGGTCGGTACCGCTGACGGGTGGCGTGCTGCCCTCCGTCGAACGCCGGCTGAAGTAAAGCTGATATGCGTTCTCGTTGATATTGAGACCGTGGACTCCGGCTCCGTAATAATTACCCAGGTCGGCCCAGGGCCAGCCCCGCCCCGTACCGGCGGAGTCGTAATAGCTGCCGTCGCCAACGACGGTCCCGGTAATCCTGCGAATGCCCCGTTTGCGAACGGCGGCCACCCAGTTGTCGAGCACGGCATCGAGATCGGCCACGCCGTCCATGTAGGGGCTACCCAATGTCGGGTCACCGCCGCCGATGACGTAAAGGTCACCGCTGAGGGTACCGTCATTGACCTCCCCGCCGGCAATCAGTTGGGTCCGAAAGCGATAATCCGCCCCCAGGATATCCATGGCCGCCGCAGTGGTCAGTAGCTTTTGCGTAGATGCCGGAATGAGCGAAAGGTCGGCGTTATAGCCGGCGAGGTGGTTGCCGGAGGCTACTTCGCGGACGGCGATTCCCACCGTCGCGTGCCGGAAGGCCGGAGAAGCGGTAAATTCCTGGATTACCCGGTCGAGGGTGGCCTGAGCAGACAGCCCGGTGCTTGCCAGTAAAAAGAGGAATAGGTAACTGGGTTTCATGCGCGATATGGTTTTGGGGCATTTCCGGCAGCTACGGATAAGAAAGCCCTTACCGGAGTATCAATAAGCGCTCCGTGATCCGTCCAAAGCTACCGGTAAGCTGTAAAAAGTAGACACCGGCCGGAAGATCGCTAAGCTGTAGCTGGTAACCCAACGTTTGTAGGTCGGGCCAGCGTTTTACTTCCTGACCACCGGTACCCAACAGCCGCGCACCAACCCGAGGATCATCCCATTCGCCTTCCAGGGCGATGCGTACGTCACCGATCGTGGGATTCGGAAAGATGGCGATTTGTTGGTCCGCCCGTAGCGTATACGTGGCGTTAGCGGTATCGGCGCTGATGGCCCGTGACGGCCCCGGAAAGCTGCCGCAATCGTTGTTGGTTTGTACGCGCCAGTAGAATAAGTCGGGCAAGTCGCTACGGGAAAGCGTGATCTGCCGGTTGCGGGTGGTGGTGGCTAATACGGGGTCATCGAAAGTATCGGTCGGCGACACCTCCAGCGTGTAGGTATCGGCTATATCGGATCCCCGCCACTGGAAAGTGATGCGTTCTTCGCGGACCCGTGCCCGGATAGGCGTGACCGGCTCCGGCAGGGGAAGTACGGTGAGCGTATTAAGGGCCCGTCCTTCGGCACCGTCATCGTCCAACACGGTAAAGATTAATTCCTGCGCTCCGTCGCCCGCATACGTCCACGCCGTGAAGGTCACGTCGACCTCCCGCGATTCGGTATCATAGGAGTAGGTGTAATTGTCCAGGGGCAGCGATCCGGCCTCCATGTGGAGAGCGATGCCGTCCGAGAAGGCACTCCCGATCCGGAGCCTGGCGGTACCTCCCTCATTGGCGCACGCTGTAATCGGGTCGCTGAGTAGCTCTACGGCAAGGTCGCGACGGTCGGCCCGGTTTTCACAGAGCCGCAGCCGGAATTCGGTGATGGCCCCGCCGTCCATGGCCGCTTCGTCGTTCACTACCAGTTTCCAGACGCCGCGGGCATTCCTATCCGTGAAGCCTTCCAGTGACTCGAGGGGCTGCACCCGCAGATAGTCTTGATCGTTGCCGTCCTCGCAGCGTTCGCTGAAGGCATCGGCCGTGAGGCTGGCCGTGGCGGTAAAGGTGGCGTAGACGTTACTGGCCGGACAGCTGCCATTATCAAGGGGAGCGAACAGCTTCACTTCCTCACCCGAGGGCCCGACCAGCGATACACTGAGATCGCCCACGAAACTGTGCTCGATCCCCACGATAACTTCGAGATTGGCCGGATTGATATCGTCCGTAATTTCGAGTTCGGCGACCACTTCCGAAGGATCGGCGGCCGGAATGGGTACGGGTAAGGCCTCGCCCCGCTTGAGCAGACACGTGCGGATGTCGGTAGTGAATGACCGTACGTCCGACCAGGGGCCGGCGCCACAGGCATTACGTGCGCGCACGCGCCAGTAGTAGCGGGTATCGCCCGGCAGGGGATAATCCGGGCGGTAGGTGGTGGCGGTAAGTTGGGTGAAATCGGCTACAAGGGCGGTGAAATCAGATGACAGGGCGTACTGAAGTTCATAGCTTTCCGCTTCCGGATCGGCTTCCCACGCCAGCTCGACGAAGGGGTCGATACCGGTGCTGTTATTTTGGGGACTGAGGTCCACGAGTGCCGGTGGCGTATCGTCCGCTACCTGAAGTACGACGGTCAGCGCATCTTCCCGTTCGTCACCCTCGGCGGTCACTTCGATGCTGTAGGTTCCGGCGGCTGCCGTGGAGGCGGCTACGGAGAGGGAGAAGCTCCCCCCGCCGTCTACGGCTTCCGGCATACTTATGGAAAGCGCCGGATCGCCGCTTACGGTAAGGGATGAAGCCTCCGGGAAGTCATTACCCAGGGTGAATTCGAAGGTAGCCTCCCCACCGGAACATATTTGCTGACAGCCCTGACTGGAGATGAGCATACCATTCAGGCTCAATTCGTCGAGGCCGGGCAAAATTCCACTCGTGTTGCCGCACGGATCCAGCCAGTCCATAAGTCGGGAATCGGGACTACCACCCCCCGTCCAACTGGCGTATAGCCAACCGAACATATCCTCTTCCTCGTTCGAGCAGGATGCCCGTCCGCCAAAGAGCTGCCCCCGGACCCGCCCGTCTGCATCGAACAGCGGTGCTCCGGACGAGCCTCCTTCCGTGGAGCCCAGGTCCCAACTGGGTACGCGCAGAAATTTCCCGGTAGCTGATTCTTCCCCGACGATGGTGGAGCGGGTGATGGGCTGGTCGGAAAAGGATATTCGTTTTTCGTCGAGATTGGGGTGGTGGATGGTCAGGACACCCTCCGGTAAGCCGCTGCGGGCATCCCAGCCGGCGAAGTAGGCTCTGGCGCGCGGGTTGACGGGCTCGTCCAGCTCGACCAGCGTCATATCCGTACCGGAGTGGCTGGCCAACAGGCGGGCACCGGTATTGAAAACTTCCAGCCGGCCGTTGCCTTCCGCCCCACTTTCCGCGGAACCGGGTGCGCGGCAAACATCGTTTTCAAAGTTCCAGTAGGTGACCATGGTTGGTGCCGTTTCCTCATCTACGCCGCAGTGATTGGCGGTGAGGAAGAGCGGGCGACCATCCTGATTGCCGTTGTTGACTAAAAATCCGGTACACTTGGCCCTGCCCTCCAGGGTATAGGCGGCCACGCTGCGAATAATGTCGCGGTAGTCATCTACCCTGGGGAACCCGTCGGCGGCGCCACAGGCGACGTCGATGTGGCAGTCGCCGGAAAGCAGATCGATCGCGCCTTCGAAATCGTGATTGACGGTGGAGAGGACGAGTTCCACCGCGTCCTTGCTACGCTGGGGTACTTCTAGCTCCAACATTACTTCGTCGCCGCGCAGGAGCGGCGTCCACAATTGGGCGTGGTCTTCGTTGTCGGCGGCCGTGAAGGGGCCATACCGTTGCGTGTCGTTGGTGAGATAAAGGGCGGCACCGGGGGGAAGGACGAAGCGGGAGAATCCCAGATTGAGCGATTTGGCCCCGGGGCTTTTAACGCGCATTCGCCAGAGATACTGATCGGCGCGTTGCGTCCACTGGCCGTCGGTTTGGGGGGACAGGTGGACGGGCAGGCTGACCGCGAAGGTCTGGGGCCGGCCGGGTTTGCGGAGAGGTAGTTCGGCGGCGAGCAGACTATCGTTGTTCATCGCCGGCAGACTCAGCAGGGGGAGTTTGGCAAATTGAATGCGTGACATGCCCTGCTGCGCACCGAGACCGGAGGTAAAGAATAACACGCCAAGCCAGGCTAGCACAGCCGTACGAATCATGCCGAAGAATTAGATCGGCAAGGTAAGGTGCAGAGCCTCGCGATAATAAATTGAAAGGGAGGTTTGTAGGTTAAGCGCCAAAGCCTTACCTTTGCCCGACTTTTGCAAGACCACCGGCCTGCCTTCGAGCGCCTCCAAAAATAAATACCATGAAAAGGACTTTCCAGCCCTCCAAGCGTAAGCGCGTCAACAAGCACGGCTTCCGCTCCCGCATGTCTACCAAGAACGGCCGCAAGCTGCTGGCCCGCCGTCGCGCGAAGGGTCGCCACAAGCTGACCGTCAGCGACGACACCTACAAGAAATAAGGCACCGCTCGGGCTATCCGCCCGGTAGGTTGCAAAATTAGGGCCCTGGCCGCTTCGAGCGGTCAGGGCTTTTTGTTGTGCGGCGGGCTCGGCCGAAAACGGGATTGTATATTTCTCCCATGCGAATATTGATACAACGTGTTTCGGAAGCCCGCGTCACGGTGGAGGGAACGGTCACCGGTGAGATCGGCCCCGGCCTGCTGATCTTCGTCGGCATCGAGGAAGGAGATGATAAGGAAGACATCGAATGGCTGGCCGGCAAGGTCAGCCGCCTGCGCATCTTCAACGACGAGGATGATAAAATGAACCATAGCGTTACCGACGTGGACGGTGGCATCCTCTGCGTTTCCCAGTTCACGCTCTTTGCCAGCACGCAAAAGGGGAACCGGCCCGGCTTTACGCGGAGCGCCGCGCCGCGGGTAGCGGATCCGATCTACGAGCGGTTTGTCGCTTATTTGGGTGCGGTATCGGGGCGGACGGTGGAGACCGGCACCTTCGGGGCGGATATGAAAGTGTCGCTGGTGAACGACGGGCCGGTGACGATCTGGATGGATTCGAAGGCAAGGGAGTAGCTTCCTGGTCCGCCCAGCGCTTCCTGGTCTGCCCAGGAAGCGGTGTATAATGGATCGACCCGCTTCGGCAGACGAACTCCGCTACGCTACGTTCGGCGGACGAAGCTAGTACTTCACCCCGCTTAGAAACAGCCCCTCCGGCGCGGCCTGCCCGACGGAAATGCGCTCCTTGGTTTCTAATGCTATCTCCAGTTCATCGGGCGGGATCTCGCCGCGGCCGATGCGAAGCAGTTGAAAGACCAGGATGCGGATCATACCCCGCAGGAAACGATCGGCCACGAAGCGGAATCGGTATCGCCCCTCCCCTTCCGTATGGAAGGTGGCCTCCATCAGGTGGCAGGTGGTGGTGTTGTGGCGATCGGGGGTCAGGCAGAAGGCGCGGAAATCGTGGTGGCCAACGATGGAGCGCAGGGCCATTTCCATCGCCCAGGTATCCAATTCACCGGGATCCAGCAGGGTGCTGGTGAGGTGGAGGAAGGGATCGGGGCGGGTGTGAAGGTGATAGTCGTAGGTCCTTTCCGCGGCGTCGTAGCGTACGTGGGCACCAGAATCTACCTCCCATACTCGGTAGAAGACGATGTCGTCCGGCAGTAGCTTGTTGAGGATGAAGAGCCAATTGTCGCGCAGGGGTTGCTCGACGTCGAAGTGGAGGTAGTAGTCGCTGGCGTGGACACCGGCGTCGGTACGGCCGCAGCCGACCACTCGAATCGGACGCTGATCGGACCTCAGCTCCCGCGATTTACCGGCTACCTGCGCAACGGCGCCCTCAATCGTTTCCTGTACCGACGGCACGTCGCCCGACTGCCGCTGCCAACCCCGGTAACGGGTGCCGCGGTAGGCGAGCTGTACGAAATAGCGGTGAGGCATGGGCCTAAGATAATCGGCAATTCGGAAGCTGCACAAAACCGTACTCCCGTCCGCGCCGTAACCCTGTCATAATCCGCCGGTAAGACGTAGCTTACCGTCCTACACCAATCGACCATGCACGTAGCCATCATCGGAAACGGCATCGCCGGCATCACCTGCGCGCGTTGGCTGCGCAAGCTAAGCGATGACGTGCGCATCACCGTGATCTCCGCCGAGAGCGACTATTTCTTCTCGCGCACCGCCCTCATGTACGTCTACATGGGCCACCAACGCTGGGAGGACCTGATGCCCTACGAGCCTTTTTTCTGGTCGAAGAACCGCATCGACCTGCGGCGCGGCTACGTGGAGCGGGTCGACTTCAGCGGCAAGACCCTCCACTTCGACGGCGGCGATACCCTCCGATACGACAAGCTGGTACTCGCCACCGGCAGTACGTGGAATAAGTTCGGCTGGCCCGGCCAGGACCTTAACCGAGTAGGCGGTATGGTCAGCGCGCAGGACCTGGAATACCTCGAGGAAGTCACCCCCGCCATCCAGCACGCGGTGATCGTCGGCGGCGGACTCATCGGCGTGGAACTGGCGGAGATGCTGCACAGCCGCCATATTCCGGTCACCCTGCTCGTGCGCGATGCGAGCTACTGGCGCAACACCCTGCCGAAGGAGGAAAGCGAGATGGTCAGCCGCCACATCCGCGCGCACGGCATCGATGTGCGCCACGACACCGAACTGGAAGAGATCGTAGACGACGGTTCCGGCGCGGCGGGCGCCGTAGTAACCAAAAACGGCGAACGCATCGACTGCCAGTACGTAGGCCTCACCGCCGGGGTCAGACCGAACGTCGGCTTCCTACGGGGAACCAGTCTGGACATCGATAAGGGCATACTCGTCGACGAATATTTGCGGACTTCCGCATCCGACGTCTACGCCATCGGCGACTGCGCCCAGCTCCGCAACCCCCGCCCGGGCCGCCAGCCCATCGAGGCCGTTTGGTACACCGGCCGGATGATGGGTGAAACGGTGGCCTATACCCTACTCGACCGCCCGGTAGCCTACGACCCCGGCATCTGGTTCAACTCGGCCAAATTTATGGACATCGAGTACCAGGTCTACGGCGAGGTGCCCGCCCACGGCCGGGAAGGTCTGGCCACGCTCTACTGGGAGCATCCGGACGGAGAGAAGGCCGTGCGCATCAACTACGAAGAAGACGGGGGGGCCGTGCGCGGCTTCAACCTGATGGGCATCCGGTACCGGCAGGAGGTCTGTGAAAAATGGATCCGGGAAGGGGCAAACATCGAGGAGGTGCTCCAGGACCTGGGCATGGCCAACTTTGACCCCGAATTTTACGCCGAGTACGAATACGACATCGTTGCCCTCTTCAACGAGCAAACGGGCAGCAACCTGAAGCTTCGCCGCAAACGCGGACTGGACGCCGTGCTCCGCTTTCTTCATTTCAAAACCCGCACCCCGCGTGCCATCTCCAGCCCCGATGCCCGATAAGCGCACGCATAAGTCTACCATACAGTACATCGGCCTGGGCCTGTTCGTCCTGTCGCTGCTGGTCTTTACGGCCATGCTCGCCCTGGAGCGCTACCGCCTGACCGAGGAAGACCTGATCGCCACGATGGCCCCCGAGCCGGGGGCGGAGGGTGCCGGCACGCCGGAAGCCGGGACCACCGTATCGGCCGGCTCCTCCGGCGGGGCAAGCGAGGGCTCCACGGAGGAGGAGGCGCCGACCGAAGATCCGCTCGCCCGGCTGATCTACGACGTGCAGGCACCCGCCTTCCGGCGGGCTGCCGTAGCCCTCGACCTGACCGGGCAGACCTTCGGCAGCAGCTTCAGTTTCCAGGATAAGGTGGAGGAGGTGTTTCAGGCGGCACGCAGTAGCGTGGACGAAAGCGTCGACGGGCTGATTGCCGCCGGCGAGCTACCGGAGGGAATATCGGAATGGGACGTACGGCTGTCCGAGCCGGTATACTACAGCGATAAGTTCGCCGCGCTCACGGCCACGGCCGAGATCGGACCGGTGGTCGATAACCCCTGGCTATTCCTGGGCCTGACGATCGGCCTGGGCGTGCTGGGCGGGATTCTCTACATCCTTCCCAAGTTCGGCCCCCACCCCGGTATCAAGCACGACCACATCTACCACTCCCAGGTCACGAAGGGCTTGAACCTGGGCTGGCGCGGTTTTTTCCTGGCCGCCACCATCCTCGGTATCCTCCTGTACGGCATCCGGTACATGGCGGGCGACTGGTTCTGGCCGGCGGTGACCGTCGGTATCGCGTTGCTTATCCTGGCCCTGGTGCTCTGGTACGAAGGTTCCTGGCGCAATTCCCCCGCCCGCCCCGCGGATCCGGCCGGGCTGTCGGCCTACATCGGCATATTGGCGGGCACCTACCTCATCGGCTTTTACGTGCTGCTGTACTGGACCCCGGCCCACGTTACCCCCTGGATCACGATGGTGGAACCGCTGAAGACCGCGCTGTTCGGGGGTACGGCCAGTCAATGGTTTCTGTACGGCCTGCTGTACACCCTGGTGATCCTGGTGATGGGCGTACGGATGATCACGAAGTACCGCCATAATAAGTACCAGCTACTCCGTACCGGCTCGGTGATGTTTTTCCAGCTGGCCTTCGCCTTCCTGATCCCGGAGATCCTCGGGGCACTGAATAAACCGCAGCAGGACCTGAAGAACATCTGGCCGCTGGACTACGACTTCTTCTTCGGCTGGCAACTGGAACAGTTCCAGAGTGCCGGGGCGGTAGGCATCTTCATGCTCGTATGGGGCGTCGTGCTGATCATCGTAGGGGTGCCGCTGATGGTGCACCTCGTCGGCAAGCGCTGGTACTGCAGCTGGGTCTGCGGCTGCGGCGGCCTGGCCGAAACCATGGGCGACCCCTGGCGGCAGCTCAGCGACAAGAGCCTCCGCGCCTGGAAGTTCGAGCGGTGGATCGTCCACGGGGTGCTGCTGGCGGCGATCCTGATGACGGCGCTGACGCTCTATTCCTACTTCACCGGCGCCGGCAGCCTGCTCGGCTTCGAGACCTGGAAGGTGCAGAAGTGGTACGGTTTCCTGATCGGGGCGGGCTTCGCCGGCGTGGTCGGCACGGGTTTCTACCCGCTGATGGGTAACCGGGTGTGGTGCCGCTTCGGCTGTCCGCTGGCGGCCTACCTGGGCCTGGTGCAGCGCTTCCAGAGCCGCTTCCGTATCACCACCAACGGCGGGCAGTGCATCAGCTGCGGTAACTGCAGCACCTACTGCGAGATGGGCATCGATGTGCGGGCCTACGCCCAGCGGGGGCAGGACATCGTTCGCGCCAGCTGCGTAGGCTGCGGGGTGTGCGCGGCGGTATGCCCGCGGGGCGTACTCCGTCTGGAAAATTCGAGCGTGGACGCAGGCTACCGCACGGTTCCGGAGCGGGTGATCCACGTTAGCGAGGAGGAGGGGGTTAGCTTGATGGGTTGAGCCGGACACTCGAAGGTGCGAGCACGCTTCGAGGTCCTGATACTTTCCCCGTAATCGATGAGCCCAGGACCTCGGAGTGTCACCTGGCGCTAGCCGGGGACCTGCGAGTGTCCGGAACAAGCATGACCTTCAACTTGGCCGGACACTCAGAGGTGCAAGCACTCTCTGAGGTCCTAGCTCTCTTCCGTTTGGCGATGTATACAGGACCTCGGAGTGTCACCTGACAATAGCCGGGGACCTGCGAGGGTCCGGAACAAGCGTGACCTTCAACTTGGCCGGACACTCGAAGGTGCGAGCACACTTCGAGGTCCTGATACTTTCCCCTTAATCGATGAGCCCAGGACCTCGGAGTGTCACCTGGCAATAGCCGGGGACCTGCGAGTGTCCGGAGCAAGCAAAGCAGATGACTATCAACCCCACGCAATCCGCGTCAGCTATTTGCGGCGGAGCGCAGGTAAAATGCTTTTGAAGGACGGATCAAGTGCATCCCGCGAAGACGGGCCCTTCCTTAAAACCGGACACCGATTCCCATGCCCTCACGCGTACCGCCGGCGTAGAAGATGGGATCTCGTTCCGGTATCTTCCCCAATGCAGGTCCGGAATTATATAGTCCAACGGCTTGCTCGATTCGCTTGTCGGCAGTCGATATGAGCGGGAAGGATACGCCCACTAATACGCCGGCCGCGACGTAGGTCTGCCAGTGGTTCAGGCTTTCATCCCCATCGTCGTCGGAAAGAGCGTCGGCGAGGGCCGTACCGATCAAGAAAGCACCGGCGAAACCCAATGAGCCTCCCCACAACCTGTTCCGGCGACCGCTGCGCAGCAACCGTCGCAACTCCGTGCCTTTCGGCTGATCGCGGATCATTTCGTTCAGCGAGTAGATCTGATTGTCCAGCGTGAATACATAGCCGCCGTACAGCACCCGTGAAGTAAGCTCTTGGGAGGTGCCGGAAGCGGCCAATCCCAGCAAGAAGAAAAGAAGTAGGACATGCTTCATTATCGCAAAACGGCCCTGGCGAAGGGATGTTCCGGTGTATCTGTACGTCCGCGGACGGTTCGTGACATATTCTGAATGGCAATCCTCAGCGATGAATCCAGCTTTTCGTTGCTGCTTACCGGCAGTGGGAAGTTGCCCGGAGCTGGAGCTCCGGGACCCTGGAGGCCGGGTGGCGGAGCTCCAGCTCCGCCCCTATCGCGAGCGTAGCGAGCGACAAAGTAGACTGCATGGTGGCTACTGGAATCCGAGCTGCTTACCGCCATAGAGCGATACCCCCCGGAACTAGAGCTCCGGGACCCTTGGCGCCGGGTGGCGGAGCTCCAGCTCCGCCCCTATCGCGAGCGTAGCGAGCGACAAAGTAGACTGCATGGTGGCTACCGAAATCCGAGCTGCTTACCGCCATAGAGCGATACCCCCCGGAACTGGAGCTCCGAGACCCTGGACGCCGGGTGGCGGAGCTCCAGCTCCGCCCCTATCGCGAGCGTAGCGAGCGACAAAGTAGACTGCATGGTGGCTACCTAAATCCGAGCTGCTTACCGCCATAGGGCGATACCCCCTGGAGGCCGGGTGGCGATACCACGCAATCCATTACCTTATGGCGCTCAAATCGACGATCGTGCGCTTTACCCTCATTCTATATCTCACCTTGCTCTCCGTAACCACCTCCGCCCAAATCAAAGTCCTCATCGTAGACGGCCAGAATAACCACGTGGTCTGGCCGAAGTCTACGATGATGATGAAGCAGTACCTAGAAGATTCCGGTCTGTTCACCGTCGACGTTCAACGCAGCGCTTTTACCTGGAACGCCGACGAGGAGGCCGACTTTCTGCCCCTCGCCGACGCCGGCCCGAGCGAAGACCTCCCCAAACCACAACCCGACCCGGACTTTGCCCCGAATTTCAGTGCCTACGACGTGGTCGTCTCCAACTTCGGCTGGCAGGCCGCTCCCTGGCCGAAGGCCACGCAGGCCGCTTTCGAGGCATTTGTAAAGAATGGCGGCGGCTTCGTCTCCGTCCACGCGGCCGATAATTCCTGGCCGGAATGGAAGGCCTACAATGAAATGATCGGACTGGGCGGCTGGGGCGGCCGCGACGAAAGCAGCGGGCCGTACGTCTACTACACGCACGACGGCGAACTCGTCCGGGACGATAGCCCCGGTAAAGGCGGCATCCACGGCGCCCAGCACGAATTCCCCATAACCGTGCGGGAGAAAGATCACCCCATCACCAAGGGGATGCCCGACACCTGGATGACCACCGCCGACGAGTGCTACGCCATGATGCGCGGTCCCGCCGAGAATATGACCGTACTGGCCACCGGCAAAGATCTTTCCGACACCGCGCCGACCGACCGCCATGAGCCCATGCTGATGGTGCTCACCTACGGCGACGGCCGCGTCTTCCACACCACCCTCGGTCACGACACCGAGTCAATGGAGGGGGTTGGTTTCATCACCAGTTTTCTACGGGGGGTTGAGTGGGCGGCCACGGGCGAGGTGACCCAGGAAATTCCCGACGACTTCCCGACCGCCGACGAAGCTACGCGGCGGAGGTACGAAGCGGTCTCCCGACCGCGGTAGTACAACGCGGTCTCCGACCGCGCAGTAGGATGCGGCCTCCGGCCGCGCCGTTCGAAGCATTTTCCAAATGCGAAGAGCCGAATCTCGCCCCCCATAAAAAAGGTCCCGCCTGCAACAGGCGGGACCTTCCATTTCTGCATCACTAAGTAGATGCCGTAAATCAACGCCCGGAGCTGGAGCTCCGGGACCCTACCCTAAGCCGGCACCATTTTAGCCACCTCCATCCGGTCGTAATTCCGGTGCTGGGCAATGGCGTCTACAAACGCCTGCGGCTTACCGTCGACGAAGACGGCTTTATCGTCGTTCATATACTCGCCTACGTGGGTTGCTTCCAGCAGTTGCACGCCCTCCCCGTCCACGGCGATGGCCTTACAGTGCATGAAGGCTTCGTCCACGAATTTCTTGTACTTGGCCTTCTTCAGCAGCGCGTCGACGGACTTCTGACCGCCGGGGATGTACACCGCGTCGAAGAGGACGCTCTCGGTCATCATGATGCCGGAAAAGACCTCATGCTCGTGTCCCTTGCTGCAGGTGATCGTACCGCCGTGGGGGGCAACGATCTTCACCACGGCGTTCTCGGCTTTGAGCTTGTCGGTCATGGCGGTAAAATCTTCCGCGTCGAAACTGTCGGAGGCCAGCACGGCAATCTGCCGGGTGGCGATGCCCTTACCCATGCGGTGGGTCAGGCTCAGCGCGTCTGATTTGTCGAGGTAGATCTTCTTCTTGGGGGGCTGCATCTTCTCGACGTCCGCGTCGGCGCTGATGGCCTGGTTGACGGGGCCGTCCACGCTGTCGGGCACTTCCAGGCCGAGACCTTCGGCTACCTGCTGCGCGAGTGCTTCGTCGATCTGGCTGATCTGGTAGAGCATGCGCTGCTGGATGTGGGGGTAGGTACACTTGCCGAGTTCGAAAGTGTAGGCATCGGCGGTGTGGGCCTTTTCCCAGTCGGTGAGGCTGCGGTAAAACAGGGCGGGCTGGCTGTAGTAGTCGACGAAGCTTTCGCTGCGGGCCCGGATCTTATTCCCGTCGATGCGCTCGGTGTAGGATTCGAAAGCACCTTCTTTCATCGAAGTGAGGAAGGGACATCCGCCGCCCAGCGTATTCGGGAAGTAGGCGGTTTTGCCTTTGGGTACCGACATCTGCATGTGGCCGTCGCGCTGATTATTGTGCGCATCGGCCAGGGTGCGGTTGATGGGGAGCTGCTCGAAGTTGACGCTACCCAGGCGGCTGAGCTGGGTATCGCGGTAGCTGAACAGGCGGCCCTGCAGCAGGGGGTCGTTGCTGAAGTCGAGGCCCGGCACCATATGGGTGGGCAGGAAAGCCACCTGCTCGGTTTCGGCGAAGAAGTTGTCGGGGTTGCGGTTCAGGGTCATCTTGCCGACGACCTTCAGGGGGACCATTTCCTCGGGGATGAGCTTGGTGGCATCGAGCAGGTCGAAGTCGAACTTATGCTCGTCCTCCTCGGGGATGATCTGCAAGCCGAGCTCCCATTCGGGGAACTGACCGGCGTCGATGGCGTCCCAGAGGTCGCGGCGGTGGAAATCGGGATCGGCCCCGTTGATCTTGACGGCCTCGTCCCAGGTGACGGAGTGGGTACCCTGCACGGGGTTCCAGTGGAAGCGGACGAAGTGGGCGACGCCTTCGTCGTTGATCATCCGGAAGGTGTGGATGCCGAAGCCCTGCATCATACGCAGGCTGCGGGGGATACCGCGGTCACTCATGACCCAGATGTGATTGTGCAGGGCCTCCGGGGTGAGCGATACCCAGTCGTAGAAAGTATCGTGGGCCGACTGGGCCTGTGGGATCTCGCGGTCCGGTTCCGGCTTGACGGAGTGGATCAGGTCCGGAAACTTCATCGCGTCCTGGATGAAGAATACGGGAATGTCGTTGCCGACGAGGTCCCAGACGCCCTCCTCGGTGTAGAACTTCACGGCAAAGCCGCGGACGTCACGCGCCAGGTCGGGCGAGCCCTTGGAGCCGGCTACGGTGGAGAAGCGGGTGAAGACGGGGGTCTTTCGCGAGGTATCATTGAAGATGCCCGCCTTAGTGAACTGGGGAATGGCCTCGTAGAGCTCGAAAATCCCGTGGGCGGCGCTGCCCCGGGCGTGGACGATCCGTTCCGGGATCCGCTCGTGGTCGAAGTGGTTAATCTTCTCGCGCAGCCAGAAATCCTCGAGGAGGGTACCGCCCCGGATGCCCGCCTTGAGGGAGTTACCGGCATCGTTGACCTTAAGCCCGTTATTGGTGGTCATGGGCTGGTCGGTACCGTCGGTGCGGTACTGGTCCAGCTGCTGTTGTTTGGCGTCCGTCCGGACGCCATTGTTCTTGGCACTCATCGTTGATAGATATATTAAATGGCCGGTTAATAGTAGTTATCAACTTTGACGGCCACGGGGTAGAGAGTTTCATCCGCTCCCGGTGGTACGAACTGGATTTTAGGCCAGCAACGGGAAGGATGCTGCGAGAAGTGGTCCCGCCGTATACTGGTCAACCCCAGTAATTACCGGCGTGTTTGGGTGTCCGGGCGGTGAAAAAGGTGGTGGTGAGCGTTTCCGTTCTTTTTGTCGCATTTATCCTGCGCTCCGCCGCAAAAAGAATTTGTGCCGGCTCCGATGGCAGCGTTGAACGTGGTCCGGTGGGCCGATGATTGAACTACGGCCGAAGCATAATCCTTATCATTGATACAAGATGAATCATCGCGCGAGGCCGGCCATTCGGCTTCCCTTCACTAAAATTTAGCCTACATGGAAGACACCAATAATTCGGGAATCAAACAGGAGGCCGCTACCCACGGCCAATCGCAGAACCAGGACAACGACCACGATAACGGTAAGGTCTGGGAAGTAAATGAATCGAGCCGTAGCTGCCCCTTCCTGAGCGGCGCCCACTCCACGGCCAGTGCCGGTACGAGCAACCGCGACTGGTGGCCGAATGCCCTCAACCTGAGCATCCTCCGCCAGCACAATGAGAAGTCCGACCCCATGGGCAAGGATTTCGACTACGCCAGGGAATTCGAAAGCCTCGACCTGGAAGCGCTGAAGCAGGACCTGCGCGACCTGATGACCGACAGCCAGGATTGGTGGCCCGCCGACTTCGGTCACTACGGCCCCTTCTTTATCCGCATGGCCTGGCACAGCGCGGGTACCTACCGCATCCAGGACGGACGCGGCGGTGCCGGTTCCGGCGATCAGCGTTTCGCGCCCCTCAATAGCTGGCCCGACAACGCCAACCTCGACAAGGCCCGCCTGCTGCTGTGGCCCATCAAGAAAAAGTACGGCCGCAAGATCAGCTGGGCCGACCTGCTGGTCCTGACCGGCAACATCGCCCTGGAGACCATGGGCGTAGAACCCTTCGGCTTCGCCGGCGGCCGCGAGGACGTCTGGGAGCCCGCCAGCGACATCTACTGGGGTAAGGAAAGCGAGTGGCTCGGCGACGAGCGCTACACCGGCGACCGCCAGCTCGAAAGCCCCCTGGCCGCCGTGCAGATGGGACTGATCTACGTCAACCCCGAAGGCCCCAACAGCGAGCCCGACCCGATGAAGGCCGCCCGCGACATCCGGGAGACCTTCGGCCGCATGGCCATGAACGACGAGGAGACCGTGGCGCTGATCGCCGGCGGACACACCTTCGGTAAGGCCCACGGGGCCGCCGATCCCGAGAACTACGTCGGTGCCGAACCCGCCGGAGCGGGCATCGCCGACATGAGCACGGGCTGGAACAGCAGCTACGAAAGCGGCCACGGCCCCCACACCATCACCAGCGGACTGGAGGTGACCTGGACCCGGACGCCCACCCAGTGGAGCAACGACTACTTCACCTTCCTCTTCCAGTACGACTGGGAGCTGTACAAGAGCCCGGCCGGCGCCTGGCAGTGGAAGCCGAAGAACGGCGAGGGCGAAGGGCTGATCCCCGACGCGCACGACCCGAACAAGAAGCTGCACCCGTCGATGTTCACCACCGACATCGCCCTGCGCGTGGACCCCGCCTACGAGAAGATCTCGAAGCGCTACCGCGACAATCCCGAGGAGTTCAAGGACGCCTTCGCCCGCGCCTGGTTCAAACTGATCCACCGGGATATGGGTCCGCTGAGCCGCTACCTCGGCCCCGACGTGCCGCAGGAGGAACTGCTCTGGCAGGATCCCCTACCCCAGCGCGACTACGACCTGATCGACGACAACGACGTAGCCAACCTGAAGCAGGCGATCGGCGATACCGGCCTTTCCGTACAGGAACTGGCGTACACCGCCTGGTCGAGCGCCGCTACCTTCCGCTCCTCCGACAAGCGCGGTGGTGCCAACGGTGCCCGGATTCGCTTCGCCCCCCAGCGGACCTGGGAGGTGAACAAGCCGGAGCAACTCAATAAGGTGCTCGGTAAGCTGGAAGAAGTACAAAAAGGCTTCAATGATTCCCAGAGCGGCAACAAGCGGGTATCGATCGCCGACCTGATCGTACTCGGCGGTAATTACGCCATCGAGCAAGCCGCGAAGGCTGCCGGTCACGAGGTCACCGTACCGTTCACCCCCGGCCGCGTCGACGCCCTGGAGGAGAAGACCGACGTGGAGAGCTTCGAGGCCCTCGAGCCCTACGCCGACGGTTTCCGCAACTACGTCAACTCCCGCAACCCGATCAATGCCAGCGGCGAGGAGCTACTCGTGGACCGCGCCCAGCTGCTTACCCTGACCGCGCCGGAAATGACGGTACTGGTCGGCGGTATGCGCGCCATCGGCCTGAACTACGACGACTCGCAGTACGGCATCTTCGGCGAAACGGGTGCCCTCACCCAGGACTTCTTTAACAACATCCTGGACCTGGGCTTCAAGTGGCGCGCCACCGACGACAGCGATACCTTCTTCGAAGGCAAGGACCTGCGCGGTAGCGACAAGACCCTGACGGGCAGCCGCGTCGACCTGATCTTCGGTTCGAACTCCGAGCTGCGGGCCCTGGCCGAGGTGTACGCCGCCGACGACGCCGCCGAGCAGTTCGTTAACGACTTCGTGAAGGCCTGGACCAAGGTGATGGATGCGGATCGCTTTGACGTGAAGTAAGGGACTTGGCTGCCGCGCAGCTCGGTTTTTTATTCAACACAGATTATGCAGATGCGCTTCGCTTAGGCACGGATTCACACAGATTTCCCCGCGCCACCGCCTGGCACAGCAATCGTACAGAGAGGCAATCCGGAAACGGGTTGCCTCTTTTTTTAGATTGAAGAAGTAAGAGGTCAGTGGGTGACGGGTGGGGACGGGGGGAGTTGAAAAGACCAGCAGAGCCGACGACAAAATCTGTGCCCAAAATCTGCGAAATCCGTGGTTAGAAAACAGCAAGCCAAAGGCGATCGAAAAGCCTACTGATCCGCAGGATCCCACCCCCCTAGTAGCGCCTCCAAATCCTGGTACCGAGCAGCATCCTCTTCACTCAGCAGGTGCGCCCACTCCACCCGCTCCCCCGTAGCCGCACCCGGGCCGGTATTCCCGTACTCCGCGTAGTAGGCTGTCCCCTCCTTCGCTTCACTACCCCAGTTATGCCAACCGGCGGGATGCACCACCTCGCCGAGCTCGCAGTTAAAAAAGACCGTTTGCGCATAATCGCGCCACGGTCGGCCCAGGTAGACACTGCCCGCCGGCGCGCTACCCTCGATCGTGCAATTGCGGAAAACGAAGCCCACCGAGTCCTGCTGCTCGGTAGAAGCGGCGGTGATGTAGCCGGGTGATTTGCAGAATATGGTGCAGCTGTCGAAGACCGCCGTCGACCAGCCGAAGATGAAGTCGACCGTACCTTCGATGTAGCAGTTTTTGTAGTACTGCCGGCTCTCCCGGCCGTGCGGGTAAAGGGTATCCTGATTACCGAGGAAGCGGCAGTTGGTGAAGGTGACCCGATCGCCATCGACGCGGACCGCCACTGCCTGCCCGACCGGGCCGGCGGAGTTTTCGAAGGTGATGTTTTCAGCCGAAAAGCCATCGCCAAACACATAGAATGCGGAGGAACCGGAGGTACCGATTTCCTCGCCGAACCTGTTCTCCCGCTGGGCGAAATCGTCGTAGGTGAGGATGGTACTGTCTTGGCTCTCGCCGATGAAGCTGACATTAGTGGCCGTGGGTGGCAAAACCAGCTTTTCCTTGTAAGTACCGTTGCGGATCAGGATGTAGGTGCGGTTCTTCCGTAGGGCGGGCACGGCATCGATGGCCGCCTGGACGGTAGTGAAGTCGCCGTTGCCACCGGCATCAACCGTAAAATCGAAGGGGCGGTCATCCTGAGCCGCCAGGGGCACGGCGTAGATCAGGAGGAAGAAAATCAGGGTCGGAATATTCATCTGTGGTGCAACTGCTTTACGCCACAGTATAGGTCCACTCATCGATTGGCATCCCGATTTAAGTCCCAATTCCTATTCATTTTATCACTATCGGCTCGGTTCTGGGGTGGAAGTCGGGGTTATGGACCTCCCCAGCCAAAAACTAATTGTCAATATGACATTTAATTCCTTATATTTGGCTTACGGCCGGTAGAGAAAAGGTATTGACCCGCCGCAGATTGAATTGACCATCTCCTGATCGCCCCAGAATTCAAGGTTCGAGTTTGTGCAGGCCCTCATCCACCGGATGGCGGCCTGTTTACTTTCAGGCAGCCCGTCGAATAAGGGCGCATATTGGCCGATGTGCTTTGCGGATACGGTCCACCGGATGCAATGTTGCTGTAGAACTTGCATCCATTCCGTTATGCCACCCTCTACACCGCCATCCGACTTCCTATACTATCGCCGCGAAATTATCGCCCGCGCTAAAAGCGGCGTCGAGTTTATGGTGGCGGCGGGAATCGTATGGGCGCTCATTACCGGTATCTGGCTGACCGGCTATTCCGCTTACGACCGTAGCGTAATGACCTTCATTGTGGGGGCGATTATGTTACCGTTGGCCTTTGGGCTGTCCAAGGTGTTTCGGACCACTTGGAAGATTCCCGGCAACCCCCTCGAACCGCTCGGACTCTGGCTTAACTTCGCCCAGCTGTTTTACTTCCCTTTTCTGGTGTACTTTTTACTTCGCGACCCCGAGGCCTTCATCATGGGCTACGCGATCATTACGGGTGCTCACCTCTTCCCCTACGCCTGGTTTTACGATGAGTTGGGCTACGCGATCGGTGCGGGAGTGATCGCGGTGGGTGCCCTGTTTTTGAGGTTATTGATCTCCCCGGACTCGCTTTTCGTCATCCCCCTGTTTGCCAGTGTATGCTTCTTTGCTCTCGCCGGATGGCTGTTTGCGCGAAGGGCGCGGTGGAAGGAAACGTCAATTAATCCTTTACCCGCCACGGCGGATTAAGCCGATATGCTCCCCCGTAATAGAGAATGAGCCGGTTGCCGTCCGGATCCCGCAGTCGCGCCTCCCGCCACCCCCAGCGGCGATCCTCGGGGGGCTCGTCGAATTCGATGCCTTGCTGGATAAGGTTGGCGACGTATCCGTCAAGATCCTCACACTCGAAGTAAACGTAAATGCCCTCGCCACGCGGTAGCTCGTCGACAAGATGAAGCGAGAAGGTCGCGCTGCCGTCCGGGCAGACGAAACGGGCGTAGTGGGGCAGCGACCGGACGATCAGTTGCAATCCCAGGCACTCGTAGAAGGGGATGGCAAGGGTGAGGTTGCGGGAAGGAACCGTGATCTGGTTGAGATTCATGAATACGAAGCTACTCGGGGCTGAACATCCGACGGGTATAGTCCAGCAGCTCCGGGCCGCCTACCGCGCCGTGGCCGGGTACGACGTAGCGGGCGCGGGGAAACTCCTCGCTCAGGCGGACTATGGTATTCGCCCACTCCGAGGTATCCGCGTCCGCCAGGTTCCCCTTGCCGGCACCCATGGCCTTCACCAGGCAGCCGCCGAAAAGTACCTCCTCGCGGGGAACGTAGCCGACGACATTATCCCGGGTGTGTCCGGGGCCGGTAAATACCGTGACCGTGGCCAGTTTGCCGGCGTTTAGTTCGAGTGATTCGTCGAAGGTGCGCAAAGGGGCTGGAAAACCCTGTTCCCGCGCCAACCGAGCCGTCTCCTCGGTCGCATAGGTAGGTATGTCCCGCTCGCGAAAGGCAGCGAAGCCACCCAGGCAGTCCACGTGAAAGTGGGTGGCTACGACGGCCTTCACCTCTGCATCCAGCGTTTCGCTGATGTAGTCAATCAGTTCGGTAGCCGCCGCGTCGGTAGCCGGGCTGTCATAGACAATGGCCTCCCCGTCCTCCACCACGATCAGGCCGTTACAAGGGACCCGTCCAAAATCGTCGGTATCCAGATAGGTGACATGCACGTAGGTGCGGTCGGTGACGCGGTCCACCCGCAGGTTCTCCGTAGCATAGCCTGCGGAAGCGGAGGGGGTGGGCGCACAGCGCAGGAGTAAAGCGAACAGTAATAGGGCGAGTGGGTACTTCATCGAGGGGCATCTTCCAATTCCTACCGGGGGGAAGGGAAGATACGATCATTCCCTTGCTATCTCAGCTAACATGGAGGGGGAGCGACAGGTCTATTCTCTGACGTAAGTGACTGCTTCGTTGCCGGGCGGATAATACATCATCAGCGTATCTCCGCTCAGGGTAAAGGCCGAACAGCTTTCGTTGTCCGGGGTGACCAGATATTGGACTCCCGTCGGCCGTGGCGGTACAGCACGCACGAAGGGACAGGTATCGGTAACCCGGTACGCCTGGAACCGCGCCGGTTCGGCCAGGCCTTCCCCGACGGCAAACTTCAGGCTATCCGGTTTGACCTGTATACTTCCGTGGGGGTAAGACAGCCGCCGCCAGGTACCGAATAGAGGGTCTGCCTCGACGGGCACCGTTTCTGGAACGTCTGAAAGAGGTACCGTCTCGCTCCCCGGGGCACCGCAAGTGGCGAGAACCGCCGCGATGATCAGTAGCAGGATTGGGCGAGCATATTCCATCGGGATGAGGCGTTTATATCAACACCAGGTTGCTCTGACAGTGTTCGACCAAACTTTCCACCTGCGCTCCGCCGCGAAAATTCGAACCTTTTATTTAGATAATTGTCTAAATGTCTAAATGAACGCAATTTTCAAGGCACTGAACGATCCGACCCGCCGCTCCATCCTGGAGTTGCTGCGGCAAGGGGACCTAACGGCCGGGGAGATCGCGGATCACTTCGACATCTCGAAGCCCAGTATATCCCACCACCTTGACATTTTGAAACGGGCGGAACTGGTGCGGGCGGAACGGGACGGGCAATTCGTGCGCTACGCGCTGAATAGTACGGTGATGGAGGACATGATCGCCTGGCTACTGACTTTAAAACCCTCCCAAGATGAGTAAATCGAATGTTTCCCAGCTGCTGTGGATCACCGTGGCGATCCCCTTCCTCTACCTGGCCTACGTATACCCTACCCTCCCGGAGGAGGTGCCAATCCGCTTCGGACCGGACGGGCAGCCGGTGGCTTACGGACCGAAGGCGATGCTGTGGCTGCTGCCGATCGCCGGCCCGCTGCTCATGGCCGTTATCTACAGCTTCGTATTGCCGGAGGCGACCTTTTCCCGGCGCCCCCGCAAACTATGGTGGATGGTGTTACTGACTACCGCTTTGCTGTCGGCCCTTATGGTATACATTATCCAGGGAACCAGCCGGGGTCAATTGATCAACATTCAGGTCATGTTCTTTATAATTGGCGGTCTGCTCATCGTAATTGGGAATTTCATGCCGGTAATTCCGCCCAATCGATGGATCGGTATCCGCCTGCCGATTACGCTGCGGGATGACGAGGCCTGGTGGCGAGTGCATCGCTTTTCCGGTCCGCTGTGGGTGATGGGGGGCGCGCTCATCATCGCGGCGAGCCTGTTCGTGTCCGAGGCAGTCATGCCGTTCGTCCTGGTGGGGACGGTGCTGACCTTGGCGGTGGGCAGTACGGTGTACGCTTACCGGATATCGTAGGATAATCTGCGTGCTACTCCCCGCCGGCCGAACGGAATTTTTCTTCGTACCTGGCGGCTACCTCCTCCGCGAAATCCGCATCCAGTGCCGCCCGCGTGTACTGCAGAGCTACAGCGAACTGCTCCCTGTTTTTTTCGGCCACGGCGGCGTCGAGCTTACTAAACGATACGAACATGAGCGCTATCTCGACATCCAAGGATCCGTATAGCGTGGTATACACTTCCCTGTGCTCCAGCAATCGGTCCGCTACCCGGTCGGGAATTCCCTTGCGAGCGAAGTACACCAGGGTAGAGAAATATGCTTCGCCGAAAATATTTTGCTCCTTGTCCCAGTACGCATGAAAGGCCGCGGAATCAATCTTGGTATTTGTCCGGTTGACATAGTCAATGTAGAAGCCGGGATAGATTGTGCCGTCAACGTGGTTCGAATAGCCTACGACGACCGTATCTCCCCGGCTGCGTCGGAGCGCCTGCTCGCTGAACTCGAAAACGCTGGCCGATAACGATTCGAAATCCTCACCAGGGAAGCCGTACTTCCTGGACACCAGATAGCCATCCGCGTCCAGGATCAGGCCGGTAGGATAGCTGAACACGTGGTGCTTTTTAGACAGATGAAACACGGTGTCGTTTTCGGCATCGTACCGAAGCAGGACGAAATCCTTGCCCAGCACCTGCCGGACGGAGTCGTTCTGAAAAACTTCCTTATCGAGTTGTTTGCAGGGGGCGCACCAGGTCGTGTAGAAGTCGACGAAGACCAGTTTATCCTGCTCCTTGGCTGTGGTCAGGGCCGTGGCATAATTCTGTTCCACGGTTTCCAGCGCCTGCTGGCCCCGGACTGGCAGGAAGGTGAATAGCAGGAGTCCGCAGAAAAGCGCTCGGTATGGCATAGCGTGTCTTTATGGACGGTTACTGCAAAAATTAGGGATGGTTACAGCGCGAGGAGATAACTGATCGAAATTTTTGAATGCTCACCAGGACCCCCTCCGTGATTTTGATTGTAACAGCGGGGAGCCGTGGCCACCGCACTATTTGGTACGCTAAAACTTGTGCATAGGTAGCCGGGTTATAGTCTGGTTATCCCCGGTTGACCAAAGGACGGTCAATCAATAACTCGATCGTTATGGCACTGAAAATTGATAAAACGAAGAAGGCCCCCGGCAAAATCGACAAGGCCGGTACCGGTAATAAGGTAACTGCCCCCAACGCCAAAGGCGGCGCCATGAAGAATGGCACCAAGGCCGGCGGAACTAAGAAGAGCGGCAAGAAGTAGCTCAGGCGTACGGTTCCGTCGTACGGCGCACACGATCGGACCGGCTAGGCCGAAATCATGCGGCGGGTTCTGTAACGGAACACCAGCATTCCGGCGTCAACTAATCGTTCCCGTTATCGCGACCGGTCCGCCGCAGCACCCGTATCGCCTGCCCGATCCAGTCCCGGTCGTAATCGAGCCGGTAATCCGGCGCGATGCCGACCACTTCGTATTTCCACTGGGTACCGTAGCGAGAGGTGGACATCGACAAGCCGAAGCCGTTGCAGGGCGTGTAGACGGTAAACATATTCCCGTAGCCTACGAAGCCGCCGGAGTTATCCCCGAGCAGTACGGTTTTATCGGATTGCCGGGCCGTAAACAACAGGTCCTCACAGGCGCTCGCGCAGCCTTTGTTGTACAGTATCCCGACGCGGCGCGGCGTGTCTAATACCGGCAACACGAGGGTGTCGCTGTATTCCTCGCGGACAAAGGTGTTCGGTTCCGCGGCGCGCATGGCCGCCAGCCCTTCGCGGAAGGCCGCGATGGTTTCCGTGTTTACCTGCGACGAGTCCTGCATGATGCGGTCGAAGTCCGCCTGGTAGAGCGCGATGATGTCCTCGGTGGCGTAGAGTTCGACGGTTTCGTCGTTGACGATCGGGCGGGTGTAGAGGTAAGGCAGGAGCGCAGAAAAATTGCTCGAATTACCACCGCCGTTATCCCGCACATCGATCAGTAAGTACGGATGGCGGCCTATCTCGTCGGCGGCCGCGTGGTACAGCGAATCGAGGGTCCGGGTATGGGAACTCATAAAAGACGGGACCCGCAGGATCACGGTGCTGTCCGCCACCCGGTAGGTGAACGCCCGTTCCGGGTTGAGACTGTGGTTGACCTTGTCCGCCCGTTCCCGTTTGACCCAGTGCTCTCCCAGAAAGCCCGCGCCGAAGCCCACCGCGGTGAGGTACTCCGCGCGATGGTAGCGGTCATAGAGAAAGCCTTCGACCGTCCGGCTGTCCTTCCGTTTTAGCTCGAACTTCACCTGGCCGGGCGTCCAGAGCTCGTTGCGGGCGTCCAGGATCACGCCGGCGTAGTCGCGAAACTCCGTCTGGGCGTCGATCACGGCCACGGTATACTGGGAGTCCGTGGATACGTACACCCCGCGGATATCGGTCAGGGGAAAATCGGTAAGGACCGAATCGTCGGGCAGGGGCAGGGTTTCGGTGTCCCGGTAGAGCGATCCATTGCGGAACTCCGCGAGGTTTGTGGGATCGGATTCATCGACCGTGACCGTTCCCCGGTTGCGCATCTTGGTATGGTTGTCTTGGAAAAACTCGACGTACTGGGTCAGGTAGCGGAAGCAGGCATTCCGGTCGGTCGCCTGGCTCGCCTTTTGCCGCAGGGCATCCCTAAAGTCCGTGTACGCCGCCCGGTTGTCGGCGGTCACGTCCTGGTGAAAGGCGGGGAGATTGGCTTCGAGATACCGGACGACAAAGTCGAACTCCTCCCGGCAGCCGCAGTCTTCGGTCTGGGCCTGGACAGCGCCGGTGCAGAGGATTAGCCCCAGCAGGGCGCAGCGGGCGATACGCTTCATTCGGTGGTGCTTGGCAGGTACATGAGGGTAAGGACGGACCGCCTCCCGCTGGGGTTGCACCGGGGCCGACCCTAAACCAAACTGGCCAAGTCGTCGACCACCAGGTCGGCCCCGGCGGCGACCAGCTGTTCGCGCGACTGTGCCCCGGTGGTGACGCCGACCGTAAGTCCGCAGTCCGCCCGCCGTCCCTCTTCGATGTCCACGGCGGAATCGCCGGCTTTTGCCACGAAGTGGGGCAACTCGACGTCGGCCATCTCCATCAGCCGGTGGATCATGTCCGGCGCCGGCCGACCGGCAGGCACGTCATCGGCCGTGGCCAGAAAATCGTAGTGCTCGCCCGCCCGCCAGGCCATCTTATCCAGCAAGCGTTCGGCGGTCGCCCGGTCGTAACCGGTGTTCAGGCCTACGCTTACGCCCCGGCGCCGCAGCCGGCCGATCAGGTCCGCCGCGCCGGCGAAGGGTTTTACCTCGAGGTCCCGGTAGGCGATTTTGAGCTTATCCCGAAAGCGGATATATAGCCTATCGGCGCCCTTCGGATCCCCGCCTAGCCGGTCGAGAATATCAATAATCGCCTGTCGTTTTTCTTTTCCCGCCCCTTCGGCAAGCACCAGATCCAGATCGAGTACGTAGCCCGCATCCCGGAGGGTGGCCAGCAGCGTTTTGTACACGACGTTGCCTTCGTCCACGGTAGTGCCGGCCATATCGAATACGAAAAGGCGGAGATCGGCGGGGATGCGGAAAGTGTCCAAGCGGAGGAATTTGAGCGGATGATTAGGATGGCGTGGTGGCCGGTTTGCTTGCGGTAACCGGATGCAGCGGCGTACCCGCGTAGAGGTGGTCGATGTGTGCGGCGGAAAAGCCCGGGCCGGCCGTCATCCCCTTCCCCCCGATGCCGGTGACGACGTGGATGCGGTCGCCGATCGTTTCCAGGTGAATATCATGCTCGCGGCACTGACTATAGTAGCCGTTCCAGCTGGCGTCGATCGTCCAGCGCGGCAAGTCGAAGATCTTTTTGGCCTCGTCCAGCATGTATTCGTTGAGCCGGGGGCGGTTTTCAAAGGAGAGCGCGTCTACCTCCCTGGCCGACGCGTATTCGTGGGTATCTCCGAGGATGATCGAACCGTCCGGGCTCTGCTTGAAGAGGATGTGCACCCCCCACTGCTTCCAGAACGCGCCCGGGTCTTCCGTTTCCTTCACGCGGGCGTAGCTCGGGCAGTCGCGGAAGGACTCGTAGCGCCGGATGCTCAGCCCGGTCAGGATGTTGCCCGGTAGTTCCGGGCCGGGGCCGGCCGCGATCCGCAGCATCTGCAGTTTACAGAGCTCGAGGTCGCTGGCGGCCAGCCGGTCGGGAAAGAGGGAACCGAAATCACCGCCGCTGCAGACAATGGCCCGTTCGGCGCGGTATTGATTGCCGTGGTTGTCGCGGGCCTGCACCCGCGCTCCGCCGCCCTTCAGTTTGACGACGCGGTGGCCGGGGCGGTAGTTCAGCCCTTTCTCCGCGGTGAGGTAGGCCAGTACGCGACCGATCATCTCCCGGGCCTCCACGGTCACCTCCTCCGGAAAGAACAGGCCGCCGACGCAGTAGTCTTCCCGCAGGCCCGGGTAGCGTTTCCGGCATTCGGCGGCGGTCAGCAGGTGGCTGGGGTAGCCGTTGTCCCAGTTGATCACGGCCATTTCCTCGAGCAGTCCCAGTTCGTCGTAGTCCGAGGCCAGGTACACGCTGCCGAGCTGACGCAGGGTGATGTCGGTACGCGACTGCAGATCCTGGTAAATGGCCAGGCTGCGCCGCCCGTGCGCCTGCCACCGCGGCTGCATACCCGACGGGACGATCTGGCCGAAGTTGCGGACCGTAGCGCCGCGGGGCGTGGCACTGGCCTCGCAGAGGGTGACCGACAGCCCCCGCTCCAGGGCTGCGGCCGCGTGAAAGGTACCGAGGACGCCGCCCCCGACGATGAGTAGATCGGACTGGGTCATGCCTTACTTTTTAGTGGCCTTCATAACTTCCGTGACCGGTTCTCCCACCTCGGTCGCGGCCGCCGCGGGATAATCGTAGCCCATCAGGGCGGCCAGCGTGGCGGCGATCTGGTCCTGGTAGAGCTGGTTATCGCCGGTCATTTCGCCCCGGGCGGGGGTGTCCGGGCCGATCACGGCGAGCCAGATGGCATCGGAACCGACGGCACCCTGCCCGTGCCCCTTCCAGCTTTCCAGGGGGCTTTCGCCCCGACCGTGGTCGGTGGTGAGGATCAGCGTGGTCTTGCCGGCGTACTGGGGGTCGGACTCCAGGAATTCCCACATGTCCCGCCACATTGCGTCGGTAGCGTGGGCGGCGTCGAGGTAGCGGTTGTAGCTGCCGTCGTGGGCGAAGTCGTCGGTTTCCCCGTAGCTGATGAAAACGATGCGGGGGTGGTCCTTGCGTAAGGTTTCGAGGGCGAAATTGTGGGTGAGCATATCGGGCCGGACGCCGCCCCAGAGCCTCGGGGCCTGCTCCTGCAGTTTATTGATAAATGCCTCCCCCTCCGTCAACTCCCCTTCGGCCACGTTGTAGCCGCTGTTGACGGGGATGCCGCTGCGTTGCTCGTTCACGATCCAGTCGAAAACGTCCCAGCTGCCGAAGGCGACCACCTTACCGGCCAGCTCCTCCTTGCCGTTAAGCCACTCCAGGACGGTGACGTTCGGATTCCATTCTTTATCGTTGCTGGTAATGCGCGGGTCGGCGTATCCGCTGAGGATTTCGTTGTAGCCCGGGTAGGAAAACCACTGGTCGTTACGGCAGTTGACTTTATTGTCCTGCCAGCGGTTGCCGTAGACCATACCTTTTGGAGCGAGCGTACCCCAGAAAAAGGGCATCAGCTGCCGGCGGCGCGCTTCGGGGGTGGCACCGAGATAGCTTTCGGTCATCCGTTCCCGGTCGTGGGTGAAGCGCTCGTCGGCCACCATGCTGTCCACGGCGCCGCCGAATAGCTCCTGCCACCGCAGGCCGTCCATGGTGATGAGGATGACGTTTTCCGTTTGCTGCTGCGCGCAGGCGGCGGCGGAAACAAGGGCGAGCAGGCAGGTAAACAGGTAGGTTCTCATAGTGTAGTCGGATGAAGGGTGGAAGGAAGCGGGGCGGGTGCGTCCCGGACCGGCAGGCGGCGGCGCAGCGCGCCCCAGGCGTACAGACCGAGCCCGAGGGTGACCGTACCGACAAGGTAGGCCAGACCGGTCAGGAAGCCCAGCCAGGGTATATCCGGAGCGGCGAGGCGCAGGAGCAAAACCAATATCGAGCCCGCGTAGCCCCCGGCGTCGGCCAGGTAGATCAGGAAGCCGGCGGTAGCGGCCTGCCGGAAGGCACCGATAAGCCGGTCGAAGTAGATGGCGTTGAGGGGAACGTAGGCCAGGTAGAGCCCCAGCCCGATGGCCACCATCCACGGACCACCGGTCAGGGCACCCAGCGAAAAGGCTCCCGTAGCGAGCAGGATGAGCGCCGCAGCGCCGGTAAAGAGGCCGTGGTAATAACGCAGCGCCCGCCGGTTGGAACGGATACGGTAGCCGATAAATAGAGGCACCAACGTAAGTAAGGCAACCGGCAGCTCGGCCAGGGTAAAGATCTCCGGCGTGTCTCCGTAGCCGAGGTCGGTCCAGAGCTCGGCGGCGAAGTTATCGCGGATGTCGCGCAGGGCGGTGATGAGGACGTACAGGGCCAGTATGGCCACCAAGCCGGGACCGAGCCGGCGCACCAGCGTCCGCCGTTCCTCCCGGGTCATGGGCTTGCGCAGCGTGCGGGCGGCAATGTCCCGGCGGTCGGGCGGCGTCATCCGGGAGAGGCCGTAGATGCACCCCAGCAGCGGCAGGAAAAACAGCGCGCCGGTCAGCGCTGGCATCCAGAAGGGCGACACCTCGTCGAGTAATAGGGAGCCGACCGTCTTGACGGCGCCACTGCTGACGATGAAGCTCACCGCCAGCATCGCGCCGAGGATCTCGGTGGTTCGCCGACCCTCCAGGTAGCTGAAGACCACCCCCCAGATGAGCCCGAGTGGTAGCCCGTTCAGGAACAGCCAGAGTGGGGCCGACCAGTGGTCACCGACGAGCCCGAAAAGCACCAGGGCGAGCTCGGCCACCAAAATGAGCGCAACGAAAAACCGCTCCCGCCCCACCCGATTCAGTTCGGAGATGACGCGGATCCCGATGAATTTGGAGAGAGCATAGCCAAAGACCTGGGCCACGACCAGCGTGGTCTTGAAGTCCAGTACGCCCAGGACCGCGCCCGCCTGCGAAAACTCCGCAGCCGTGAAGGGCTTGCGGAAGGCGTAGGTGCAGAAGTAGGCCCCGAAGGCCAATAATCCCGCGGTGATGGTAGGGGTAGGTCTCACGGGCGCAGCAGTTGATCGTGCAAGTAGACCACCAGCAGCCGGGCGGGTTCTGGCCCGTGATTGCGGGGCACGTGGGGGATGCGACCGTCGTAGAAGAGGGTGTCCCCCGGTTCTAGCCGCAGGGTATGGTCACCGATCTCGTAGTCGAGCGTGCCGGACAGCACGTACTTGAATTCGTAGGCGTCGGTGGTCACACGGTCCCGGCGGGAGCCGGCCTCGATGGTTAAGAGCACGGCCCGCAGCGCGAAGTCCGGCCCCTCACCGGACAGCAGCTGCAGGTAGTCGAAGCCCCTGCTGGCCAGCTCCCGCTCGATGGGTTCGGCCTCCCCGGCCCGACGGTGAACGTAGGGCGTGACCGGCTGGCCGTCCATATCGGCGAAAAAGTCAGCCGCCGGGCATGCCATCGCATCCAGGTAACGGAACAGCAGCGGCAGCGTGGGAATACTCCGGCCCGTCTCCACCTTCGACACCATGCCCTTCGTGATCCCGATGGCATCGGCAACCTCCTGCTGGGAGCGCTTCTGCTGCCGGCGCAATTCGCGCAGGCGGGGTCCGATGTCGAGGAGGGAGGGTTGCGTATTCACCGGGGCAAACTTAGCCCGCCCTACCCCCGCCCCGCAAGGCCACGCGCGCCTCCGGGGCGGAACTTCACGGTAAAATAATGCTGGCTTAATACCCGGCCGAAACGGGTTTCCCGGTGGGAAACCCCGGGCGGAAACGGAAACATTCCCTTAACCCAATCTGCTAGGAATCAATGTTTTACCCCAAACCGCTCTTAACCCAAACTTAAAGGGCAATCCTTGTCCTCACGTAGCGTCGGCTGCCACCTTTGCGGAGAAATTACGACTCACGCTATGAAACGAATCCGCACCCTTCTCCTACTGGCGATCTGCTGCGCCACCACCCTCGGCCTGCGGGCTCAGCAGACCGTCACGGGCCGGGTCACCGACCCCAACAACGAGCCCCTCATCGGCGCCTCCGTCCTCATTCCCGGCACGGGGTCCGGTACGGTCACCAACTTTGACGGCGACTTCGAGATCACCGTTCCCTCCCTCACCGATACCCTGCTGGTCACCTACGTCGGCTACGAAACCCTGCGCGAGCCCATCAACGGGCGCAGCGAGGTCCTCTTCCTGCTCCGGGAAGGCGCCCTCGACCTGAACGCCGTTACCGTCACCGCCCTCGGTATCGAGCGGGAAGCCAAGGCCCTGGGCTACGCCGTCCAGGAGATCGACGGCGAGCAGCTCGACCGCGTCAAGGACCCCAACCTGATTAATAACCTGGCCGGCAAGCTCGCCGGCGTACGGGTCACGGGCGGCGGCTCCGGCATCGGTTCCTCCAGCCGCATCGTCATCCGGGGCGAAAGCTCGCTGAGCGGCGACAACCAGCCGCTGTTCGTCGTCAACGGGGTACCGATCAACAACGATAACGGTAACAACGGCGGCGGCAACGGCAATATGGCCGCCGACTACGGCAATTCGGCCGCCGACATTAACCCCGACGACATCGAAACCGTCACCGTGCTCAAGGGCGCCAACGCCACCGCCCTCTACGGCAGCCGGGCGGCCAACGGCGTAATACTGATCACCACCAAATCCGGGGCCGGTAAACGGGGCATCGGCGCCAGCTTCTCCAGCAATACCACCTTCGAGCGGCCGCTGCGCATCCCCGAATACCAGAATAGCTACGGCCAGGGAGCCGGGGGGCAGTTCGCCTTCGGTGACGGATTCGGGGCCGGCACCAACGACAACATCGACGAAAGCTGGGGACCCGCCTTCGCCGGCAGTCCACTGATCGTGCAGCATAACAGCCCGACCAGTTCCGGACTACGGGCGGGTGACTTCGCCGTCCGGCCCCGGACCGAAGACGGGCAGTTCGCCGACGAAGCCACGGCCCTGCCCTGGACCGCCGCCCCCGGCAACATCGGGGATTTCTTCGAGACCGGCTACACCACCATCAATACCGTAGCCCTGTACGGCGGCGACGAGCAGCGCAACTTCCGCCTCAGCTACTCCAACACGGCCAACGAGGGCATCCTGCCCAACACCGACCTGAGCCGCAATAACCTGACCCTGGACGTCGGACAGAACTTCCTGGACCAGAAGCTGCGGGTACGTGCCAACGCCAACTACATCAACAGCAGCTCCGACAACCGCCCCAACAACAGCTACGGTACCGAAAACGTGATGTACCTCTGGGTGTGGTTCGGCCGGCAGATCGAGATGAACTCCCTGCGTGACTACTGGCAGCCCGGGCAGGAGAATATCCAGCAGTTCAACTACAACTACAACTGGCACGACAACCCGTACTTCACCATGTACGAAAACACGAACGCCTTCGACGAGAACCGGCTACTCGGCAACGTCAACGCTACCTACGACTTCACCGACGAGCTGCAGCTGATGGTCCGCTACGGCCTCGACACTTACGACGAGCTCCGCACCGGCCGGCGGGCCTGGTCCACCCAGCGCTTCCCCCGCGGCCAGTACCGGGAGGATAACATCTTCTTCCAGGAGCGGAACGCCGACTTCCTGCTGACCTACGCGCCGCAGATCGGCGAGACCTTCACCGCCACCATCAGTGCCGGCGGCAACCAGATGACCCAGGAGCGCCGCTTCCGGCGTACCTCGGCCAACGAACTGGCCGTGCCCGGGGTGTACAGCTTTAACAACGCCGCCATTCCCCTGGTCAATAACCAGTATAATAGCCGCCGACGCATCAACAGCCTCTACGCTACCGCCAATCTTGGCTTCCGGAACTTCCTCTACCTCGACCTGTCGGCACGCAACGACTGGTCCAGCACCCTCCCCGCGGCCAACAACAGCTACTTCTACCCTTCCGCTTCGCTGTCCGCGGTGCTCAGTGAGGTGATTGACTTCCCCGCCGCCGTGAGTTTCGCCAAGCTGCGGGCCGGCTACGGCCAGGTCGGCGCCGATACCGACCCCTACCGCCTGCTGGGCTACTTCCAGTTTTCGTCTAATACCTACGGCGGCCAGTTGCTCGGCACGGAAGACAACCTGCTCGCCAACGCCAACCTGAAACCCGAGCGGCTGAATACCCTCGAGTTCGGCGCCGACCTCCGCTTCCTGCGCGGCCGTCTCGGCCTGGACCTGACCTGGTACAACAACGTATCGCGCGACCAGATCCTGCAGGTGCCGGTGAGCCAGGCCAGCGGCTACGGCGCCCGCTATTTCAACGCCGGCGAGATCGAGAGTAAGGGCGTGGAACTGCTGCTCACCGGCGAGCCCGTCAGCCGGGGCAACTTCGACTGGCGCGTCAACCTGAACTTCACCCGCGCCCGCTCCACGGTGAACGAACTGGCCCCCGGCATCGAAAGCTACCAGTTGAGTTCGAATTACCTGACCGTACTGGCCCGTCCCGGCGAACGCATGGGCGACGTGTACGGCACCGGCTTCGTGCTCATCGACACCGAGACCAACGAACGGGTGACCGTGGACGACGTAGCCGACATCAAGGATACATACGCCCACCTCTACGACGCAAACGGCTTCCCCGTCCGCGACCCCAATCTGCGCCGCCTCGGCAACTACAACCCCGACTTCCAACTCGGGCTGAACAACGACTTCCGAATCGGTAACATTGACTTCGGCTTCCTGTGGGACTGGTCGCAGGGCGGCGTCATCATGAGCCGGACGCTGCTGATCGGCGGCACCTCCGGCATGATGGCCGAGACGGCGGAATACGACCGGGAAACGACCGACTTCATCGGCGGCACCACCCGGGTCACCGGCGTGAGCGAGCTCGACCGCAACGGCGTAGTCGCCACCGCCGACGGCACCTACGTACCCAACACCACCGCCCTTAGCGCCCGCGATTTCTACTGGAGCCACTTCAACCGCGACAACGAGACCGTCGGCATGTACGACGCCACCTTCCTGAAGCTGCGCGAGGCCCGCATCGGCTACAACCTGCCCCGGGAGTGGGTCAGCGGCATCGGCGCCCAGCGGATCCGCCTGAGTCTGATCGGCCGCAACCTGCTGCTCTTCACCGAGAATCCTCACTTCGACCCCGAGGTCTTCAGCTACGGCGGGGGCGGCATCGTACCCGGCGTGGAGGACATGGCCACGCCCAGCAGCCGCAGCTTCGGCTTCAACCTGAACGTCGTCTTTTAACCCCCTTTCCCTTCCTGATTTTCTCTATACCTGCGCTCCGCCGCAAAAATTATGGCGGCGGAGCGCAGGAAAAAAAGCTTGTACTAAAAAGTAATGTCCGATGGCACGTCCTTTATCCCTTCTCTTTCTGGCCGTGATGCTGTTCGCCTGCGGTGACCTGGAGGAATTTAACGAAAACCCCAACGCCCCGAGCATCGACCAGGCCAGCCCCGACCTGATCCTGCCCAAGATCCTCTACGAGGTGGGCGACGAACTCACCTCCAGCCTGGCCTGGGGCACCGGCAATACCCTGGCCCAGCTGGTGGCCAGCAACAACTTCACCGGCACCGACCGCTATCTCCTCGGCAGCTACGGCGGCACCTGGAACCTGCTGTACCGCAACGCCCGCGACGCGCAGAACGTCATCGCCCTGGGCGAGCGCCTCAACAATCCGAACTACCAGGCGGCCGGCCTGTTGCTGCGCGGCTTCTGTATGCAGTTTCTGACGGAGATGTACGGCGACGTGCCCTTTACGGAGGCGCTGGGCGGCAAAACGGAGGGTAACTTCCAGCCGGCCTACACGCCCCAGCGCGACATCTACGTACAGCTGCTGGCCGACTACGAGCGGGCCGCCGACCTCTTCGACCCCACCGTGGGCCTGAATGGCGACATCCTGCACGACGGCGATATCCCCCGCTGGATCGAATTCGCCAATGCCCTGCGCCTGCGGACGATAATGCGCCTGGAGGATAAATGGGACGAAGTGGGCCTCAGCGCCGCTGACCTGCAATCCTTCGTGACCGAGGCCAACCACATGGACGAGCTGGAGGACTCCGCCCTGTTGCCCTACCTACCCGTGGGCGCCAACCGCTGGCCCCAGCATACCGGCCGCGTGGGCGGCTTCGACGAAAAACGCATGAGCGTGACCATCGAGGGGGTGCTGGAGGAACTGAACGACCCCCGACTGGGCATCCTCTTCCGGCCGGTGGATAACCCCGACAGCGACGAATACGTAGGCGTGCCGAACGGCCTCAGCGAAGACGCCGCCTCCAACTACAACGGTGGGGCGCTGAATCAGAGTCGCCTCGGTACCCGCTTCCGGGAAGAGCCGGACGCGGTGGACATGGTCTTCATTCACTACCCCGAGGTGCAATTCCTGCTGGCCGAGGCCGCCGAAAAGGGCTACATCGAGGGCGACGCGGAGGCTTTCTACCTGGAGGGTATCCGGTCCACGATGACCTACTACGGCACCGAAGCCACCGACGAATACCTGAGCCAGGAGGGCGTGGCCTACACCGACGACCGCGACGAGAACCTGCGCCTGATCGCGCGGCAGAAGTGGCTGAGCCTGTTCATGGTCGGCCTGGAAGCCTGGTTCGACTACCGCCGCACCGGTCTGCCCGAGCTGACCCCCGGCCCGGACGCGACCCTGGACCGGATCCCCCTCCGCATCCAGTACCCGGATGAGGAGCAGGTGCTGAACACCACGAACTACCAGGCCGCCGTGGCCCGCCAGGGCGCCGACATGATCGGTATGCCGACGTGGCTGCTGGGTGAATGAGCTATTTAGTTGATTAAATATTTACATTGCCGGGTTTCCGTCTGCGGACGGGAACCCGTTTTGCTGTTCCCAGGCAGCGAGTCATGCATGGCAAGCCGTAGCTTTGGGCCATCCGATGTGGTCTGACCGCTTCCCGTATGCACTATTACTTCCGGTTGCAACTCCTGCGGGCCAGCCGCCGCCTGGCCGATTTTGGCTTACCGCTGCCGGTGGCCGTCGGACTGGGGTTGGCCGGCTGGGTACTCGGGGCGGTATATCTCTACGGCCGCTTCACCGCGGCACCTTGGATTTTGCTGGCCCTGACGGTCGCCACCCTCTGGCCGTTGTCGGCCGGGGCGCGTTTCGATCGGCTGGAACGCCTGTTTTCCCGGCGGGACGTCCGGTTGATCCGGCATACGGAGCAGCTGACGGGCGGATCGGTAAGTCTGCTGGTGCTCCTCGGCTACGGGAGTTGGCTGGCGGCCGGGGTACTGCTTGCCCTGCTTTCGCTCCTGGCGGAATTCCGGCGGGGCGGTTCGGGCACCTTCGTACTACCGACGCCCTTTCGCAGGTCTCCCTACGAATCCGCCGTCGGACTCCGTCGCTACGGGTGGGTGCTGCCGCTGCTGTATTTCGTGGCCTGGCAGGGGGTGTCGGCCGATAACGTCAACCTGCTGCGGTTCACCGGGGTGGGCTGCGGGCTCCTGGTCATGTCGTTCTACGCCGATACGCCGCCGCCGGAGCTGCTCCGGATGTACCGGTCCGCTGCCCGTGGATACCTGTGGGGTAAAATCAGGACCGCGGGCTACGCCTATACCCTTTTCGCCCTCCCGATCTGGGTCGCGCTCGGCGTGGTGTGGCCGGACGGATGGGTCCTGCACCTGCTGGTTATCGGCCTGGGTTTGCTGTACATTACGGGTATGATCGTGGTGCAATACGCCGGTTATCCCCGACAGCCTGACTTCCTGCGCTCCGTCGCCCACGTGGCCGGCATGTGTTTTCCCCCGCTGCTCCTGATTTTGCTCGTCGGTTGGTACCGGGAAGCCCGGGGCCGGCTCAAGGCTATTTTGACGTGATGGTCGTCCGCAACCTCACCCGTTCGTTCGGTACGATGCCCGTCCTGCGGGGTGTCGACCTCGATCTGCCGGCGGGCACGGTCCACGGCATCGTGGGTCACAACGGGGCGGGCAAGACCACGCTCTTTCGTTGCCTGGCCGGCTTGCTCGACTGCCGGGGAGACATCCAGCCGCGGCCGGCGGAGGTACGTACGCGGATCGGATTCTTGCCGACCGATCCGAGCTTTCCGAGCTACGTTACCGGCTGGGAGTACCTGAAGC
This sequence comes from Lewinella sp. IMCC34191, assembly GCF_003390935.1. Lineage (GTDB taxonomy): Bacteria > Bacteroidota > Bacteroidia > Chitinophagales > Saprospiraceae > Neolewinella. Next base: position 203,593 of record NZ_QNQZ01000005.1, read on the forward strand.
TCTGCTGCGCCGCCCGCCAGCTACCGACCGAGGACTTTGCCGACCAGAACCTCTTCGACCTGCCCCTCGACCGCTACGCGGAGGATTACTCCACCGGCATGAAGAAGAAGCTGGCGTTGTTCGGCCTCCTCGTCCAGCAAAACGATCTATACCTGCTCGACGAGCCCTTCAACGGGGTCGATATTCAAAGCAATCTCCTGATGCAGGCGCTGCTGCGCCGCCTGCGCGAACGGGGGAAAACGGTATTGCTCTCCTCCCACGTCTTCGCGGGGCTACGGGAAAACTGCGACGCCATCAACGTGCTGCGCGACGGACGGATCGAGCGCACGGTAAGCCCGGACGCCTACGACTCCCTCGAAAAGGAATTGCGGGACTACGTCGTCGGCGCACGGCTGGATCGGCTGCGCATCGATTAACATCCGCAGTTACCGGAAACGAGGTCACCCTTTATCTTTCATATACCGCCACGTGAGGCTGCACTATATGGATATCACCGGTAATGCGTAGTAGCCATTAAATCAGGTTAAACTTCCCGTTAAGTAACCGGGCGTGACTTAACCTAAACGTAATGGGTTTCCTGCCCGACGGGTTATGCGGCCAAATACCTTTGTGCCCGCTAACTCACGACATATGAAACTACCGCTTTTCGTACTGTATGCCCTGCTACTGAGTACGTATGGCTACGGCCAAACCCAGGAAATCACCGGATCGGTCCGGGATATTGATAATCAGCCCCTTACGGGCGTGACGATAATGGTCGGAAATTCGGGAATCGGATCGGTTTCCGATATTGACGGATTATTCACGGTACCGGCCGCCGTGGGGGATACGCTACGCCTAAGCTACGTAGGTATGCAGCCCCAGGAAGTCATCGTACCCGCCAGCGGTACCGTGGAGGTTACCCTGGAAAATAATGCCGCCCAGCTGAACGAGGTGGTGGTGATCGGCTACGGTACGGCCAAGCGCTCGGACGTAACCGGATCGATCGCCTCCGTCAGCGACGAGGACTTCAATAAGGGCGTGGTGACGAACCCCGGCCAGTTGCTCCAGGGCAAGGTCGCCGGCGTTAACGTTACCGCTGCCAGCGGGGAGCCGGGTGCGGCGCAGGACATCATCATCCGCGGGGTGGGCAGTCTGCGCTCGGGCACGACGCCACTGTTCGTCGTGGACGGCTTCGCGCTCGACAACTCCGCCAACGGGGTGCCGACCAACCCCCTAAACTTCATCAACCCGGCGGACATCGAAAGTATCGACGTACTAAAGGACGCCTCCGCGGCGGCCATTTACGGGGCGCGGGCGGCCAACGGGGTGATCGTGATCACGACCAAGAAGGGCCGGGCCGGACAGTCGCAGATCAACGTTTCGGCTTCCACCGCGGTGGGATCGCTGGCGCGCAAGATCGACGTCTTCTCGGCCGACGAGTTCCGCAACCAGCTCAACGCCATCAACGGTGTACTCAACGACGGCGGGGCCAGTACCGACTGGCAGGACGAGCTGACCCGCACGGCCAATACCCACCGGGTGAACCTGTCGCTGAGCGGCGGGGCCGGCAGCGGCTCGTACTTCGCTTCCTTCTCGGCCGACGACCAGGAGGGTATCCTGCGCAACAACGACCTGCAGCGCTACGCCGGCCGGCTGAACCTGACGCAGCGGGCGCTGAACGATCGCCTGAGCGTGGCCCTCAATCTTTCCGCCACCCGCTTCGAGAACAACCGCGCTAACAGCAACTCCGTAGTGACGGACATGCTGCAGCTCAATCCGACCTTCCCGGCTACCGACGGCGACGAGCTGCCCGAGCTGGTGGGCGACAACATTAACCCGCTGGTGCGCGAGCGGATCTACGACGATATTTCCCTCAACAACCGCTTCCTGGCCAACATCTCCCCCTCGCTGGAGATCGTGGAGGGCCTGACCTATAAATTCAGCGTGGGGGTCGATTACTCCACTACCAACCGGGACGTGCAGTACATGCCATTTCCCAGCATTACCGACTTCGAACTGGGTAGCCTGGATACCTACACTACTTCTAATACCAACACCCAGGCGGAGAACACGCTGACTTACGAGTGGGACCGTGGCGTACACGATCTGACCTTCCTCGCCGGCCATACCTACCAGCAGATCGAAGTGGATCGGAAGGCCTTCTTTACCGAGGGCTTCCCGAACAACGGCGTGGAGCCCCGTTTCCAGGTTGGTGCTGCCAGCGAGCCGACGCGGCAGTCGGCCTTCGCCACCATCAACGAACTACAGTCGTTCTTCGGGCGGATCAACTACGGCTTCAACGAGAAGTACCTCATCACGGCCACGATGCGGGCCGACGGTTCCTCCAAGTTCGGCACCAACAATAAGTACGGTTATTTCCCCTCCGTGGCCCTGGGCTGGAACATCAGCAACGAGGATTTCCTGGCCGATAGCGACGTGGTGACCTACCTCAAGCTACGCGGTAGCTGGGGGCAGACCGGCAACCAGGAGATCCCCGCCAAGATCACCCAGGCCAGCTTCACCGAAAGCAATACCGGCAACGACACCTACCCCCTCGACCCGAACGCTTCGACGCTGAGTGAATACCCCTACGGGACCATCTACACCCGCCTGGCCAACCCCGACATCCAGTGGGAGGTATCGACCCAGACGAACGTGGGCCTCGACTTCGCGCTCTTCAACTACCGCCTGACCGGCAACCTGGACTTTTTCAACAAGACCTCGGAGAACATCCTGCTGGAAGTCGCCCCCGTCGACCCCATCCAGCCCACCGACCGCTACTGGACGAACATTCCCAATATGGAGATCCGGAACAGCGGCCTGGAACTGGCCCTGAACTACCGCAGCAACGAAAGTCGCGACTTCGTGTACGGCATCGGCGGCAACGTTTCGTACATCCGGAACGAGGTTACCGACTCCCCCTACAGCATCCTGACCACCGGCTCGGTGATCGGGGCCGGGCAGACCGGTGCTACCGTCAACGGCGTCCTGAACGGGGAGCCGATCGGCACCTTCTACGTACAGGAATTCCTGGGCATCGGGGAGGACGGCCTGAACCTATTCGCCGACCGCAACGGTGACGGGGAGATCCTGGACAACGACCGCTTCGCCGCGGGCACGGCCCTGCCGCGGTACATCTACGCCCTGAATGCCGACTTCTCCTGGCGCAACTTCGACCTGGGCCTCAACTTCAACGGCGTAGCCGGCAACAAGATCTTCAACCACGTCGCCCTGTCCATCTTCAATAAGGGTAACCTGGCCAACTCCCTGAACACCACCGACCTGGCGGTACAGTATCCCGACGAGGACGTATCGAACTCGAACCGGGTATCCACCCGCTTCCTCGAGGACGGTGACTTCCTGCGCCTCAACAACGCGACCCTGGGTTACAACTTCGACCTGGACCGCCTGGGCATCGGGCAGGTCGTCCGCAACGTCCGCCTGTCCGTCACCGGGCAGAACCTCCTCCTCTTCACCGACTACTCCGGCTTCGACCCCGAGATCAACACCGGCAGCTCGGTCGGCGACATCCAGACCTTCGGCATCGACTACTTCAGCTACCCGCGGGCCCGGACCGTCCTTTTCGCCCTGGACGTCACTTTTTAATCTCCCCCCAAAAGACTCGAACCGATGAAAAACATCCTTCGCAATAGCATCCTGGTCGGCATCGTCGGCGTACTGAGCGCCTGTACCGACCTGCAGGAGGTCGTCCTGGACGAATCCTTCACCGGCAGCGGCCTGTCGGAAACCATCAGCGGCGCCATCGCTCCGGCCTACGGGCAGGTGTCCTCGACCTGGCGGCACACCAACTACTACGGTCTCCAGCTCATCGCCTCCGACGAGGCCATCTTGCCCCACCGCGGCGGTACCGACTGGTTTGACGGCGGCAAATTCCTGGCCGCCCACACGCACAGCATCACCCCGACCAACGACCTGGTGACCAGCTCCTGGAACGAACTGACCCGCAACATTTCCCGCACCCTCACGGCCATCGAGACCCTGCGTCCGCTGGCGGAGAACGGCAACGACGAAGCCGAAGCGGCCCTCTACGAGATGATCGCCCTGCGCGGCTACCTGAATATGCTCATGCTCGACAGCTGGGGCGTCGTGTTCCGCAAGGAAACCTCCTTGGAAACCTCGGAGGTCCTCCGCGGGCAGGACGCGATCGACTACATAGGGGGTGAGTTCCTATCGGTGGTGGACGTCATCAACACCGACCGGGGATCCGGCCGCATGACGCAGTCGGCCGTCCGGGGCTTCCTGGCCCGCCTCCACCTCAACGCCGCCGTGTACCGGGATCCCTACGGTACACCGGATTTTACGGAGGAGGATATGGACCGGGTCATCGAATACACTTCCCAGGTGATCGATTCCGGTCTGTACGAGCTGAGCCCGGAGTACTTCGCCCTCTTCAACGACGAAAACCACAGCAATCGCGAACTGATCTTCGCCCTCGACCAGCGCGGGGTGCTGGAGCAGGAGCACAGTCGGTGGACGTACTGGTCGCTCACCGGATCCATGTGGGGCCGGCCGGAGTTTCCCAGCTCCGACGGTACGGACGGCCCGGCCATCACACCGGACTTCTACCGTACCTGGACGGAGGCCTACGACGTGGACCCCGCCGCAGCGGATAATCGCTTCTACATGCAGAACCAGGACATCCCGGAGGAACTGCGCGACCTCACGGGCCTATCGCCGGCCAACGACGCGGATCACTACTACTGCACTACCGCCGAGGAATACGAATTTAACCGCGGCATCATCCGGGGCGTCATCTGGGGCCCGCGCAAGGACGAGAACGGTGCCTTCCTCCGCTGCGACGACGATCCGAACGAGTACCGCATCTACCCCGTCATCCAGATCAGGGGCAACGGCCCCGACCGCGACGTCGCCTACGTCGACCACGAACTGCAGGTAGACTTCACCAACGAGGGGCGCCTGCACTCCAAGGGCTACCGGGTATCGAAGTACCAGTTCAGCCGGACCTCGCCCAACGCCAATGACTTCAGCAGCATCGATATCGTCCTGATGCGCTACGCCGAGATCTACCTGATGCGCGCCGAGGCGAAACTAAGACTGGGCGATAGCGCCGGAGCACTGGAAGACATGAACACCGTACGGACCTCCCGCACCGCCCGCGAACCCGTGCCGGCGGCGCTGGAAAGCATCGACCTGGACGTGCTCTACCGGGAGCTCGGCTTCGAATTCTACTGGGAAGGCCTGCGGCGTACCAACCAGATCCGCTTCGGCCACTACGAAGACAGCTGGACGGAGAAGACCGACAGCGATCCGCAGAACCGCCTGTTCCCTATCCCGCAATCGGCCATCGACGGGGCCTCCAATACCCCGGGCTACCTGCGCCAGAACGAAGGCTACTAGCCACCAACAATTTTCTATCGGGGCCGGCGGGGACAGGATTCCCTGCCGGCTATTTTTATCAACTACCTACAGATGCACCATCGCCTTTTCCCGCTGCTGTCCTGGCTATTTCTGGCCTTTAGCGTACCAGTCCTCGCCCAGCATCCTCCCAACGTCATCCTGCTTATCGGCGATGGGATGGGCGTGGCACAGGTATCCTCCGCCTTTTACTTCGGAGAGGGTACGCCGCACTTTCAACGGTTCACCAAGATCGGCCTGGTCAAGACCAACAGTGTCAGTAACAAAGTGACGGATTCCGCCGGGGCGGCCACGGCCATCGCGACCGGGGTGCGGTCGTACAACCGGGCGATCTCGGTTTCTCCCGATACCGTTTCCGTCCCTACCATCCTGGAGCAGCTGCGGGATGACTACGGGTACCGTACCGGGCTGGTCAGCCTGACCTCAATTACCCATGCCACGCCGGCCTGCTTCTATGCCCATGTGGCCGACCGCGATGAGCACCACGAAATCGCCGCCCAGCTGATCGGTAGTGGAGTGGATTTCTTTGCGGGTGGGGGACTGGATTACTTCACGCGCCGCGCCGACGGACGGGACCTTTACCGCGAACTGGCCTCCCAAGGCTACCGTCTCGATAGCCTGGAGCTTTCCCCCGCCGACCCCAGCCGCAAGAACGGCTACCTGCTGGCACCGGAATCCCTGCCTTCGAAGGTCGAGGGGCGGGGCGACTTCCTGCCTGACGCCGCCCGGATGGGGCTGGATTACTTTACCCGCCAGGAAGCGCCCTTCTTCTTCATGGTGGAGGGATCGTACATCGACTGGGCCGGACACGCAGAAAACGACACCATGCTGATCCGCGAGGTGGCGGATTTCGACAAAACCCTGGGCATCCTCCTGGATTACGTGGAAGCACATCCAAACACCCTGCTGGTCGTAACGGCCGATCACGAAACCGGCGGCGTGAGCCTGGCGAAAAAGTATCACCCCCAGGTGGTCTTCGGACAGAAGAAAGAAATACCCGCGGAGGTAGCCGTCAGTTTTAACTCCAATCAGCACAGCGCGGAGCTCGTCCCGATCTTTGCGAAGGGAAAGGGCGAGGACCTCTTCCCGGGGATCTACCAGAATAACGAAATTTTCACGCGCCTGCTCCGGGTCGTCCGTTCGGAACAATAACTCAGGGCCGCCAAATCAACGTATATGTCCATTCGCCATCATCTCCTCTTCTCTCTTATTCCGGCCCTAGCCGTATCTCTCACCGCCCAGGAAACCTACCGGGTCCATTCCCATAACGATTACGTCCAGGAAGTACCTTTCTGGCGGGCGTACAGCGCCGGTGCGGAATCCATCGAAGTGGACCTGGTATTGCGTAACGATAGCCTATATGCGGCCCACGGTGCCGGAGACATCGTAGCGGGGAAAACCTTCGCCGGAGAATACCTGGGGGCGCTGGACGGACTGGCTCGGAAGGGCACCCTGCGGCCGGTACAACTGCTCGTGGACCTGAAGACGGAGGCGTACGCTACTTTGGATGAAGTGGTTACCGCCATTTCCGCCTACCCCGCCCTGGTGGACAACGACATGGTGACCTATGTCATCTCCGGCAACCGGCCGGCTCCCGATGATTACGACGACTATCCTGGCTTCATCTCGTTCGACCACCAGCGGCTGGACGACCTGGACCGGGTGAACCTCGACAGAGTGGCCCTGATCAGCCAGTCCTTTACCCCCTACTCCGTCTGGAACGGCTACGGCCGGATGACGGCGGGGGACCTGGCGCGGGTAGACTCGGTGCTGCAGCTCGCCGCCGCGACCGGCAAGCCCTTCCGTTTCTGGGCGACACCGGATACCAAGACGGCCTGGGCCCGCTTCGCTGAAATGGGGGTGGGCTACATCAATACGGACAAACCCGCCGCCGCCCGCGCATTCCTGGATCAGTTGGACGAACGTACGTTTAAGGTGGAGTCGCCTTCCCCCGTCTACGTACCGGAGTATGATTTTGACCCCACGGGGCAGCCGCAAAACATCATCCTGCTGATCGGCGACGGCAATGGTCTGGCGCAGATCTCGGCGGCCCGACTGGCGAACGGCGGGGAACTGACGATCACCAAACTGCGGGACGTGGGCCTGATGAATACGGCATCGGCCGACGATCCGGTCACCGATTCCGCGGCGGCGGGGACGGCCATGGCAACCGGCCAGAAGACCAACAACCGCGCTATAGGCGTGGACACGGCCGGTCAGCCGCTTCCCACTTTGATCGAGATCCTAAGCAAGCGCGACTACCGAACGGGCATTGTTACCACCGATGCTATCTGGGGCGCTACCCCCTCCGCCTTCTACGCGCACACGCCGGAACGGGACGATACCGAGGCCATTGTCGATGACTTACTGCGTAGCGACCTATCCTTCTTCGTGGCCGGCGGAGCGTCACAGGAGCAATCTATTGAGGCCCGGTTCACTACCACGCCGCTGGAAGACTTTCGGGAACTGACTAAGCCAACCGCCGTTTACCACGGTACGGAAAAGATGCCGACGGTGCGGAACGGCCGGGGGGACTTTCTGCCCCGCAGCGTTGAGAAGGCGCTTTCGGTGCTGGAGACCGACGAGCGGCCCTTCTTCCTGCTGGTGGAGGGGGCCCAGATCGACAACGGGGGCCACGCGAACGACATCGCCACCGTAGTCACCGAAATGCTCGATTTCGACCGCGCGGTGGCCGAGGCGCTGCGTTTCGCGGACCGCGACGGCAGCACCCTGGTGATCGTCACCGCCGATCACGAGACCGGTGGACTGGGCGTAGCGGGTGGGACCCACGACAATACCGTACGGGCCGATTTTTTGAGCGTGGACCATTCCGGTATTCTGGTGCCGGTATTTGCTTACGGTCCCGGCGCCGAGGCTTTTCGGGGGGTATTTCAAAATACCGAGATCCATGGCAAGATTATGGAGGCGCTGACCCGGTGACCAAAATATCCCGCGTGCCGGCGAGGCGCTTTGGTAAGAAAGGGACAGGGTATTATGCCCGGATTAACCGATCAGCTCCATTTCCTGCGCTCCGGCGCCCGAAAAATTAGGTAGGGGAAGGCTTATTACGCGGGTGGAAAGCGTTGCCCCTGCGTGCACGGTCGAGTATGCACTGGTTTCGACATTGCCCTGCTGATATCCGGGAAAATAGCTCCCCCTTTCGTGCAAGTAGGTTGCGCCCGGTCATTGGTAACTAAGCAAAGCTACCCAGGCGATTACGGCAGTAGGTGGCGATGGTATCGTGTAGCGGGGCATAGGCCTCCCAGACCGAGCGGCACCACTCCAGAATCATGACGTCCCGTTCAGTGCCCGGAGGACAGGCGAGCACCTGGTCAACCGTAATGCAACCCCGCTCCACCGGGGGCGTCAGCACGGGGAAGTCCGTTTTATCCGTTGCCAGTTCCACGTGCGCCCGCTGTACCTGCCGCCCCGTGAAGCCCCGGTCCAGGGTTAGGTGCAGCCCCACCAGCGCATACAGCAGGCCGATCGCCTTCGTCTCCGGCCCGGCGGTTTGGGCGGTATAGGCGTCGACGATGTGTTGGTGTACGAAGCGGTCGCGGTCAGGGTGCGCCAGGGTATAGTAGCTGAGCTGATGGTAGGCTTCGGAGAGTTGCATTCGGGAAGCTAAGCGAGCGCTTGCGTGTTTGTATTATTCCAGGGTAACCGTTCGCCCGCTGGCCGCGCTCCGCCGCGCCGCGTCGAGGATGTCGACCACGGTCAAGTTATTTTCGAGGGCGGACAGGTCCGTCGGGGCTACCGTAATGTGGCCCCGGATAACGGCTACGAAGTAAGCGAAGGGGTCATCGTAGGGCGCCGGACGGTCTTCCAGTCTCATCGATTCCTCCGCGTAGCCGTCGTAGCCTTCCGCCATCCGTATCCGCAGGTCGTGACTATTGTCGGCGTATACCGCGCCGGTGAGCCCGTAGATCTCCAGATCTTTACGCCCCATCGGCCAGTTCCAGCTCGGCTGCAGCAGCGCCACCGCGTCGGGGTAGGTCAGTATGATGATTGCCTCGTCTTCCACCTCCGGATTATTCTCTGCCTGTAGCTGCTGGGTGACGGCGGTTACGGTGAGTGGGCGCCGCCCGTCCATCAGCCAGGTCATGAGATTGGCGCCGTAGCAACCGAAGTCAGTGAGCGCGCCCGCACCATTCAGTTCGGGGTCGGTCAGCCATTCCAGGAATTCCGAGTCCACGCCGATCTTCTTCGGGCCGCGGTGGCCGTCGCGCGCAATCACTTTCCTGATGTCGCCGACGCGGTTCTCCTCCTTTACCAGTTCGTAGGCCTTATGGTTAGTGGGGTACCAGGTCGTTTCGTAGTTGGTCAGCAGGTGAATCCCGTGCTCGCGGGCGAGTGCTGCCATGCGGTGGGCGTGATCGGCGTTTACGGCCAGGGGCTTTTCGACCATGACGTGTATCCCCCGCGGAGCGCAGTATTCCACGATGGTCAGGTGATCGTAGATGTTCCCGAAGGCGGCCACGGCTAGGGGCTGACGGGCCGCTACCATCGCCTCCAGCGTCGGATATACCAGCTCGGGGTCAAAATCGTATTGGTCTCGATAACGCTCCACGAGAGTATCGTTGTCCTCCACGATACCGACGATCTCGATGTCGCCCCTGTCCTCGCTGTTGAAGATGCCGTGTACGTGGGAGTGCGTAAGCCCGACTACTCCTACGGCTAGCGGATCGGACTGGCTGCGCAGTGGTAAGGCGGCCAAAAAGACTGCGGTGAAGAGTATCGGATATTGGAGCATGGCAACGGATGACTTAGCAAGGGAAGATAGGATTTGAGACTGTACATCCAACTGTGTCTACAACTGTTTTTGATGAATGAGTACCTCTTCTAACCCCTCGCGCAAGTTTGCGGACTTCGAGGCGGACCTGATTCAGGGTCTGATGAACAAACAACCACTGGCCGGTCCCGATGGACTGCTCAATGGCTTATTCACAACGCCAGGAGGACATACTTCTCGATGAAAATCACCAAAAAGCGGGGTGCCCTTTCTATCGATCTTTAACGCCTGCTCTGCCAATAAACCTTCCCTCGCCCCTTAACCACGTCACCGCCCGCGCAACGTTACGGGTTAAGCTTGCCTCCGTCTTCAGATTAGTGAGGTAGCGGATCACCTGCTGCTGCAGGGAGGGGGGAAGGCCTTCGAATGCTTCCCGGGCCTCCGCATCCGCCGCCAGGGCGCCCGCGAGCGCGGGGTGCAGGGGCAGGCTACGGTTGCGGGGATCGTAGGCAATGCTTACTTCGACCGGCTCCCCTACCCGCCGCGGAGAATCGGGCAACATCGTGGTATTGACGTACAAGCGCCAGGCTCCGGCGTACCGCACAAGGGTCTGCGTATAGGCCACCCCGTTGAGAGTTCCGTGCACCGGGATGGGCCCTTTATCGCGATCGGCCGCCCGGAACAGTTCGGTCAGAATCGATTCCGGTACGGAGACAAATGGATTGATGCCGATGATCTCCAGTGAAGCCTCAAACGGGTGCATACGTAATGAACTTAGTGGGCCGGCTAACCCGTCTGATGCCTGCGGCCTGGTAAAAGGGCTTTTACCTGCGCTCCGCCGCCATCAGTCTTCCTCCGCCTGCCGGAAATCCGGGAATCCGCTGGCCGTCCAGCGGATGACGCGGGCGCGGGTGGCGCGGTCGGGGTTTTTTAATTCGGCACCTTCGATCTCTTTGTAGTCGCGGGCGTGGTAGATCATCACGGTGTTGCCGTCCGCATCGGTGGTGAAGGAGTTGTGCCCGGGGCCGTAGCGATCCACCTCCTCATTGGAAGAAAAAACCGGGCCGGGTGATTTGTGCCATTCGGTCGTATCCAGCAGGTCGGCGTCCTCGTCGATCCAGAGCAGGCCCACGGCGTAGTGGTCGTTGGTAGCGCTGGCGGAGTAGGTGACGAAGATTCGATCGTCGCGCTTGATCACGGCGGGCCCCTCGTTGACGTTGTACTTGATGCGCTCCCAGCTGTATTCGGGTTGGGTGATGACCACCTGCGGACCGGTCAGCGTCGTCGGGTCACTCATCTCCGAGAGGATAAGGGAGGTTCCGTCGCCATCGCGCTCGGCCCAGATGAGGTAGCGCTTGTCGTGGTGGGTGAAGGTGGTCGCGTCGAGGGCGAAATCGTCCCGCTCGCTGGTGATCTGTCCTTCTTCGGTCCACTCGCCGGTCATGGGGTCGTCGGATTCGTTCGACAGCACCCACATACGGATCTTCCAGATGTCCTCGGCCTCCGCGGCAGCGAAGTAGATGTACCAAATTCCATCGATACGGTGGAGTTCCGGTGCCCAGATGTGGTGGCCCATCACTCCGCTGTAGTGCTTTTCCCAGAGCGTCTTTTCCTTGGCCTCTTTAAGTTCATTAATGCTTTTCGCGCTGCTAATTACGATCTTGTCGTAGTCCGGTACCGTAGCAATGAGGTAATACGTGCCGTCGTCCGCGCGATAGACCCAGGGATCGGCGCGCTGTTCGGCTAGGGGGTTTTCGAAGGAGGTGGTAGGTATATCCTGCCGGGAACCTTGCGCTGCACTGGTAGTCTGCAGGGCAAAAAACAAAATCAGGAAACTCAGATATCGCATGATCGTAGAGTAGCAAATGGATCGAAGCGACCAATATACGGGCACCCGGGCAGCCAGCTAAGATTTTAATTGTGTTTATGACAATTATAACGGATCGTCTCCTCCCCGGAGTAAACACGACTCTATGAATATGGCGGCGGAGCGCAGGTAGAAACTACGCAAAGACCGCCAAACTTTAACTAAAATAATCCAAATTTAAACCGGAATATAAATGAATGACTGGAACATGTTTTCCCAAACATGGGTTTGAACATAATTATCTAACGTTGGATCGGATTAACATCGATCCCAAACACTAACAACATGGCTAAGCAAACTACCGATTCCAAGAAAGCACCTAGCAAACCCGCCACCGGCGGTAAGGCAGGTGCCAGCGCACCCAAAACCGACAATACGAAGGGCGGCGCTAAGGCGGGCGACAAGAAGAGCAGTGACAAGAAGGGCGGCAAGAAATAACCACCCGGACGGTTTCCGTCGATCTTTTACTACAGGCCGGAAGCGAGGATTCGCTTCCGGCTTTTTTGTGCATTGCTGTCTGGGAAAGGGCGGACTCCTTTACTCGTGTTCGCCGTTCAAGACCTCCCGTTCCATTTGCACTCCGTTGTTTGCCAGCCACTCCTCAAACCGCCCTTGCATATCCGCGTCGTGCCGGGTCGTCTGCATGCGGACGCCGGCATAGGGCGTTCCCAGAATCAGGTCGACCTCCTCGTCGATTCGATCCGCGTCCGGATGGTCGATGATGCGCCGACGCAGGGCTCCCGAACGGTAACGACTCCCGCTCAAGTCCGCCAGTCGATCCAGGAGCGGCTTCCGCAAATGGCCGGGAAACGTGTAGGTTGTACGAAGGAGCTGCTTTTTCGGGGCCGAGGTCATACCGGCCGCCTCCACCGAAAAGAGCGGATCGCCAATGGACAGGTCGAAGTGGCTGGCTTGGTCCAGCCGCAGCCGCCGGGCCAGGATCGTGAGCACCAGCAGCGACCCGGCCGCTGCATAATGACTGATGGCCAGTGTCGTGAGGTCGGCTATCCACCCCCAGGCCGCCGAGCCAATCGCCAGGCAGGCGGAGGTCGACATCAGATAGAAGGCCAGCCCGCGCGCGCCAAACCACCGGGGCAGGGCGTATTGCGTACTGGTCATGACGGTGGTATAGCCCGTCTGCCAGGCCGCCCCGCAGGCCAGCACCGCCGCTAAGCTGAGGGGTACGGAGGTCGACCAGCCCAGCACCGCCAGACCGGCCGCCATCACGGCTCCGGCCAGAAAGATCATCCGGTTCGCGTTTAACCGTCGGGTTACGCCGCCCAGCGTTACGCCACCCAGCACGGCACCCGCCCCCACGGCACCGACCATATACCCGTAAAGGTCGGCCTCCCCGGACAACCGCTCCCGGGCAACCAGGGGCAGCAGCGCGAATAAGGCACTCGCGGAAAAGAAAAAGCTGACGGCCCGCAGCGTACTGTCCCGCAGCGCCGGGGAGTGCCGGTAAAAGCGCACCGCATCGCCCATCGCCAACCGCAAGGGAGGCTGACGGCCGTACTCCAGGTTCTCGCGGTCGTCGCGCCAGAACCAGATGTAGATCCACACCGTCAGAAAGCTGACGGCATCCGCCCAGTACGGCAGATCGAGGGTATAACGGGTGATCAGGTACCCGCCCAGCACCGGGCCGATCGCCCGGCTTAGATTGAAGGAAATTCCGCCGAGGTTGACCGCCGAACGAAGTAACTCTTTGGGTACGAGTTGGGGGATAATGGCCGACATCAACGGTCGCGAGAACGCCGCCCCTAAGCCGTTGAAGAAAGTAAACAACAACAGCAGCGGCACCGTAGCCCGATCAGCATACACGATCCAGGCGAAGACCGCCGTACTGATGATGAGTAGCCCCTGGCTGATGAGCAGGTTCAGCCGCCGGTCGTACACGTCGCCCAGCGCCCCCGCCGGCAGGGCAAAGAAAAACAACGGAACCATGGTGGCGGTCTGGACCAGGGACACCATCAGTGCGGAGCCGTCCAGCTCCGTCATCAACCAGCTCGACCCCACCGTAAACAGCCACGTACCGATGTTCGATACGAGCGTCGCCGTGACGAACAGCCACAGGGGCCAGCCGAGCTTGGGTGGGTCCGGTTTTTGCATCCGTGATAAAGGCGGTCGCCGGGGGAAAGTTTAGCCCAGCAGTTCACGCCAACGTTCGGATTCCGCAACCTGATTGATGATGGCATTCCGGCGGGTCAGCAAATCTTTCATATAGCGTTCCAGGAACAGCCGGTCGGCTACCCTGCCCAGCCACCCCAACGGCGCGGTGTAGTCGAAGCTATCCGTCATCGTGGTATATCCTTCCTTTTCGTCAAATCGGTGTTCGTGGCGGAAGCGTTTAAATGCCCCCTCGACCATCTCGTCCACGAAGTAGTTAGGTCGATCGTACCCGGTTATCCGGGCCGTCAGGGTCTGATACACCCCGAAATGCCGCGCCCGCCAGGTGACGGATTCACCGGCTTCAATAGGGCCGGAGGTTCGTCCCGCGATGGCCGTCTCGTTCGTTTGCGCGGTGGATACCTGGTGCAGATCGATACTGCGGGCCAGATCGAAAACGATCGTCCGATCCGCTTGGATCAACGTTTTCACGTGAATGCACGGCATGCCCGATCGGAGCCTCGCAGAAAGCTATTTGCTATCCTCCGACATCCCCTCCAGTCGCCAGCCACCCGCTTCGAGCAGATAGGCCAGGGTCTGAAGCCCGGGATTATCATCGCCGATCGAGCGAGTGGCATCGGCCAGCGAAAAAAGCAGATCCGATACATCCTCCCCGTCGATTTCGGGCGCGCTTAGGGCTTGCTTCAGTGATTCCAGATCGGAAACGATCTCGTCCGCTCCGTCCATACCGCGCAGCTCGGCCAGCCAGCCATCGATGTTTTCCGTGGCCGCGCTGACGGGCAACGTGGTGATATCGGCGGCTTTGCCTTTCGCGGCTTGGAGGGTTTTGTCCAGCAAGCTTTCCCCCTGAAAGGCCGTGCTGGTGAGCTTCTCCCCACCGGCCTGCAGCGCGGAGACCAGCGTGGATATACCGGGGGTGGATCCGGCCACCTGCCGGGTATCTTCCGCCAGCGAGACGAGGATCATGCCGGCTAGTTGACCATTTACGGGCGACTCGCCCAGGGCTTCGCTCAGGCTTTCCAGGTTACCGGTCACCTTATCGGCTCCGTCCACGTCCTCGAGCTGCTCCATCCAGGTGTCGATGTTGGACTGTGCCGCGTCGATCGGCAGGGCGGTGAGGTCCCCGCCGTTGGATTCGACGGCGGCGTTGGTTGCCTGTAGCGTTCCGGCCGGGTCATCGGCTTCCATGCTTTCCTCGGTCGTGTCGGTGGTGGATTCGGTTGTGGTATCCGAACTGTCGCAGGCAACCGCTAGGGTAGCCAGCAGGAAGAGGTATAGGTAGCGCATCGTGTGTTGTTTTTCTACACTTGGAATAGCAAGGGTGAGATTAGGTTCATCTGTGCCCGTCAGCGGTAATTATAGCGGGACCATCCGCGTTACTCCCCCGAATGGCGCCCCCGCCTAACTTTGCCGCATGACTTCCCTGATCGTACAGAGCATCCTGATTTTTCTCCTGGTTGGCCTGGCCCTGTTGCTGGCGGTTTTGCCGCACAACCGCTTCCGCCAGAATCTTCCGCTCAGTATCGCCCTCCTCCTGATGGCCCTGCATACGCTGACGGACCTGACCGTCGACCGGCCGCTACTGGGCTCGCTACGGTGGCACCTGGCATCCGCCCCCCTCATCTTTCTGTACGGTCCGCTGCTGTACCTGTACTGCCGGCGCCACCTGCGGGTACAGGTGGGCTTGTCAAGAGCACACCTCGCTCCCCTGGTCGCGGCCATCATAGCTTACCTGGTCTTCGGCTTCTCCCACTTACCCTACTTCGGCTGTTTTCTGCTGCAGTACGCCTATTACGCCCGGGCGGTGCACCGACTGACCGGCGAGAAGCACTTGTCGGCGACCGGACGGGGTTGGCTCCGATTCATTACCTACAGTTTCGGCGGGGTCTGGCTGGCGGCCGTGGGGGCCACGCTGCTTTCCAACGTCGGACTGGAATTCGCGGCCACCCGGATAGAGCAACTGGCCTTTAGCCTCGGGGTGGCCTTCTTCGCTGGGGTGGTCTACTTCGTCGTGGCCCGGCCCGGCCTGTTCATGAACGTACAGGTCGCCATACCGAACCGAACGCGGAGTGCCCATGAGCTCGACCCCGCGAGCATCGCCCGCATGGAGCAGCTCGACCGGCTGCTGGACGAAAGCGACGGGCTACTGGAAACCGCCCTCGACCGCGAGACACTAGCCGCGCGACTGGGCACCGACCCCCAACAACTCTCCGCCGAAGTAAATACCTACTTCAGCGTGAGCCTGCCCGAACTCATCAACCAACGGCGAGTGGCCGCGGCGGAGACCTTACTCCAAACCACGGACCGCACCGTCAAGGAAATCTACTACGCCGTGGGATTCAACTCCCGGTCGGTTTTTAATACCAACTTCAAGCGCGTCACCGGCTATACCCCCTCCGCCTACCGAAATCGGCATAAATAGTGTTCGGATTTCGAAGGTCGAACGGCCCGATCGGGTATACGGCCCACTTTTGGGGCCATGATAAACAGCCATAACACTCCCCTACCGCTTCGCCCGGCCTGGTGGATCATCCTCCTGATTTGCTGCTGGCCGGTCGTCTCCCGCGCCCAGGTGATCCCCGGCCCCGCCGACGAAAAACACCAAATCGGACTGGGCTTCGGATTTGATCACGCGCTGCCCGCCGTACACCTTCAGTATAGTCGTCAGCTACCCGGGCGATCCCTCGCCGTGAGCATGCGGCTCTCGCAGGCCATGTCCCTGCTCGGCTCGGGAAATTTCGGGCTCCGGCTCGGACTGGATAAGTGGTGGCAACCCTCCGATCGGTTCGCCATCGCGGGTGGCGCCGCCCTCCGGTATACCCGGGCCGATAACCTGACGGGCACCTACCAGGGCCTGGGCTATACCCTCCACCTTAGTCCGCTGCTGCGGGCCGGTGCGTACACCGTCGGGCCCCGCTTCGCCTTTACTTCCTACCCGGCCACCCGCATCGTGCACTCCGACTATTCGCAAGAATACCTCTACGCGGATGCCCGGGACGGTTGGTACGGTACGACCAGCAATCTGCTGCGCTTCGGCGCCGTGCTGTCCCGAACCATAGGCCGCCAGGAAATCACCCTGACCGGCGGCTTCCAGACTTCCGGCCAATTCGACCGGCTGCTTCCCCCCCTTTATTTCAATTTCCTGTTCAACCTCCGTTTGCCGTGAAGTACCTGACCCTGATATTCTGTACCTTCCTGATCCTTTCCACGGGCTGCAGCAAGCTCGATCCCGCCCAACCGGGCAACCTAGTACCGGCTACGGTGATGGAAGACCCCACGATCCCCTCCGTACGGCTTTCCTCCACCACCCTGCACGTTCGACGACTGGGTGATCCCGAGAAACCGAAGCTCTTCGTGTTGGAGGGCGGTCCGGGCGACGACTTCCGCTACCTGCTCGATCTCGACACCGAAATAAACGGCCGCAGGCTATCCGATGACTACGAGCTGATCTTCCACGACTACCGCGGTTGCGGACTGTCACAGCGCCACCCCCTGGACGAGCTGACGATGGCGCATTCCCTCACCGACCTGGAGGAACTGGTGGATCGCTTCGCCCCCGACGAGCCCATCTCCTTCATCGGTCACTCTCACGGTGCCGTCGTGGCCACCCAGTACCTCAACGAGCACCCCGAGCGGGTGGGGCGCATCGTACTGATCGAACCCGGCGCGCTTTCGGTGAAGATCAACGAAAACCTGCCCGCCGCCAACGACGTCAACCTCTTCGGCCCCGACCTTAACCGCATCCTTTGGGCCAAGCAAATGATCGGCCTCGACAATCATGCCTCGGCGGACTACTTCTTCGGCCTGGCCCGCATCAACTCCGACAGTGAGAACCGCGGCGAAAGCTGTCCCTCGCTCAACTACCGCGGTGGGGCGGCGGCCGCCCTCGCCATTGCCATCGACGAAGTGAACGACGGCGACTACGACTTCACCACCAAGCTCGACCGCTACCCCGGCAAAGTCCTGTTCATCAGCAGCGACGAGAGCGACCTGGGCTACGACTTCCAGCAAGCCAACCAGGTAGACCTGTTTCCCAATTCCGAGCACCGGAAGGTGGAAGGCACCGGCCACAACGGCCTGATCAACTGCCGGACCGGGGAGACCGTCGGACTGATCCGGGCTTACCTGGAGGAAGTGGACTGAGGCGGATGGATGGGCCGGATCCAGCCCACCCGACGCTTCCATCCCTCCATGGCTTGCCTAATCGCCGTGGGATCGGTGGGTGGACGCCGCCCTTCCTCCGCGGCCTGGCTTCGCATCTCCCGGGTTTGTTCTTCCAGCGAGTTCAGCCCCAGCCCTTTTCTCCGTTCGTTTACGCTGGCCAGGTCATCGCAGGGTTCCGGGCTGAGTTCGCCGTTCGCATCCCAGTCGAATAGCAGACCGTAGCGCTGGGGCCGGTTTTCGAGTACGGCAATCCGGTCCTTGAGGTAGGCCAGGTGCTGAGGGTACTCCTTTCCTTCCGCGACGGCCTCCTCCATCAAGCGGGCACATCGACGCATAAGGTCCGGCTTGCCAATGGCATGCTGCAAAACCAACCAGGCCGTGGAATTCCCCGGCCAGCCGACCTTATCCGCCGTGGGATAGCCGATCTCGTCGATGATGACACCCAGTACGGTGGCGTTATGGTCATGCACGGCAGCCATCTCTTCAGGGTACCAGTTCTGTGGATCGAGTTCCTTCGAAGTTCGGGCGTGCAGCGCTATATCGGCGTCCCGGAGAGCGATCAGGGTCCGGGCGTGGTCGGGATACGTCATATGCTTTCTTGCTTATTGGCTAGCATTCTACCTGCGCTCCGCCGCAAAAAGAACCGCCTTCGTTTGGCAGGGTCTCCCACATCGCTCCGGGGCAGTCACGCAACATCTTTAGGTCCTGCGTCCCGCCCTTTGGCATGATGGGCCTTGACGTTGCGGGATGCCTTTTCCACTGTAATCCGGATGCGTTTCTCCCGGGTCGGGGCCGTCTTCGCGCTCTTGATCCAGTACAGGATGAGTCGTTTGCCGGAGTCGGGGAAGCGGTCGTAATAGTAGGCCGCCTTATCGGTAGCGGCCAGGGCTGCTTCCAGGTCGGGCGGCATGACGAGTTGCTCCACGTCATCGAGCCAGGTCCAGCAGCCATTGGATTGTGCCACCTCTACCAGTGCCTCGCCGGCGGGGGTCATGCGTCCTTCCGCGCGGAGGCGCTCGATCTTCGCTTTATTGATGCCCGACCAGGTGCTTTTGGGGTTGCGCGGACTGATCCGGATGATCGTCCGCTCCGCGTCCAGCTTCCGGGTCTGGCTATCCACCCAGCCGTAGCACAGCAGCTCGTCGACCAGCTCGCTCCAGGAGACGTGGCGGTGGCCGGCGACCTTCCGGTAACGGATCAGCCATACGGAGGAAGAGGTGGCGTGATTGGCCGCCAGCCACCGGCGGAGGTCTTCGGTGGATTCTATTTCCAGGTGGTCGTCGTCGGTCATGGGCGGCGGAGCTATCGGAGGTGGAAAATAGGCCATATCCGGCAATCCGGCCGGCTGACCTAATCCAGTACGCTTAAGACCACCGGCCAGAACAGATACAGGAACGGGAATAGCAGTAAGCCCATCCAGCGGTAATCCTCCCGGGCCGGGTCGGCTAGCCTGACGGACGGCTGCTTTGCACTCGTTGAGAAGGTTTTCCCGGCCGCGTCACCCGCGAGGAAATGATGGCTGACCTGGTCCGGGTATCGGTCGCACAGCACGGTGTTACGGATTTCGGTCAACCCGCCGCCGCCGTACACCAGGCGGTAGCTCGCGTACTGCCCATCGCCGGCCACCTGTTCCATTCGTTGCAGCGGGAGGGCCTTACCGTCGGGCCCGTATAGCAGCAGGTGCTCCCGGAGGCTGCGTTCCACCTGTTGGGACCAACTATCAGCACCCCTAGCCGGAAGGTAGGTGGGATTGTAGCCGACCAGCGCCGCGTCCGTCGTGCGTGGGATTTCGGCCAGCACTTCCACGGTATTGTTTTGCTCGGTCAGGGTATAGTAGGCGTCGTGCTGGTCGCCGGCCCGCAATAGCGAAGCGAGGCATACGGTGCTGATCAGCAGCAGAAACCGCAGCGGGCCAGGGAGAGCGGAGAAAAAAGGTATTCGAGGGAGAGTAAAGGTTTGGGGCATAGGCGATCGCATTAGGCAAGGATTCAACCTTTTTGCAGGCAAAAACCCTTCGAAGAGGCGGTTGAATCACTTCTGTAAACGAAGTCGCTTAGGTCTGAAGTCTATTGTTATCGTTTAGCGCTCCCCTATTGCGCCGGAGCGCAGGTAAAATGAATTTCGGGAACGATCGGTGCATAACCAACATCCGAGACCCCGGCCAGCTAACGACAAGGTGCGGTATCCTACCTTTGTGCCCCATGATACGCGTCCTCCTGCTCCTTCTCTGCTGTTACCTGCCCCAATTCCTCTCCGCCTGGGGAGCGAACGGCCACCGCATCGTGGCCCACATCGCCTACGAAAATCTCAACGACGCGGCCCGCGAGCGGGTCGACGCGGCCCTCGGCGATAACTACCTCTCCCAGGTGAGCACCTGGCCCGATTACATCCGCGCCGAATCCGGTTGGGACTTCGCCAGCCCCTGGCACTACATGACCGTGCAGCCCAACAAGACGGTAGCCGAGGTGGCCGAGGAAACCGCCCGGGACCCCGGTATCTACGACGTCCAGGAAGCGATCGCCTTCATGACCGACGTCCTGGCCGGCCAGGAAGAAACCCGCCAGCGGCTGACCGATCTATTACAGGTTAACAAGGTCGAACCCCTTGCGGGCTCCCTGGACGCCACCGCCCTGGCCTTCCTCATCCACTTCATCGCTGACGTCCATATGCCCCTTCACGTCGGTAAGAACCGGGATTTGGGTGGCAACAGGATCACCGTGCTGTTCTTCGGCGACCGTTACAACCTGCACTCCGTCTGGGACACCCAGATCATCGAGGCCGAACGGCTGAGCTTCACCGAGTTCGCCGCCTACGTGAGCATGCACACCCGGTCACGGAAGGCCGAATGGGCTGACGATGCCCCGCAGACCTGGATGGAAGAGTCCGTCATCCTGCGCGAGCGCATCTACAATACCCTCTACGACCGCACCGACCGGGAGACGGGCCTGCCCGACCTGGGTTACGACTACACCCACGACTTCCTGCCTATCGTGGAGGAGCGCCTGGGGGCGGCGGGCTACCGGGCGGCGGCGGTGCTGAACCGGGTACTGGGGTAAACCGGCCGGGAAAGTAAGTATGAAGCGCATCGGCTTTCTTTTCCCGCGCTCCGGCGCAAAAAAATCAGGAATAGGCCGCGCGAAAGGCCGTGGGCGACTGCCCCGTCTTGGCCCGGAACAGCTTGCTGAACGACTGCGGGTGCTGGAAGCCCAGGCCGTAAGCGATCTCGCTGACGGGCTGCCGGGTCGTGGACAGCGTGGCCTTGGCCCGGGCGATCAACCGCTCGTGGATGTGGTCCTGCGTACTGCGCCCGGTGAGGCTTTGCAGGGCGCCACTGAGGTAGTTGGGGGTCACGTTAAGGGCCCGGGCAACGTCCTGTACCGCCGGCACCCCGCTTTTGATCAGCACTTCGTCTTGGAAGGCGGCATCGAGCACCTGCTCCAGCCGCTCCAGGATTTCGTGGCTCGATCGCTTGCGCGTCAGGAACTGCCGGCGGTAGAAGCGCTCGGCGTAACTCAGTAGGACACCGAGGTGGTTCACCACGATGTCCTGGCTGAATTCGTCAAGGTTGCTGGCCGCTTCCTGCCGGATGTTTTGCAGGACGGTAACGATGACCTCCTCTTCCCGGGCCCCCAGGTGTAAGGCTTCGTTGATGGCGTAGTCAAAGTATTCGTAGCGTTTGATGCGCTGCGCCAGGTCGGTGCCCCACAGTAAATCGGGATGCACCATCAGGTACCACCCACCGTGGGGGCCCGCCTTTTTGACCCCTACCTGGTAGACCTGACCTGGGGCCATGCAGAAGAGCACGCCCCGGTCGAAGTCGATGAGCTGGCGCCCGTAGCGGACGGCCGCCCCCACGTGTTGCTTGAGGCCGATGGCGTAAAAGTCGTTGACGAGCAACTCTTCGGAGGTATTGACGGTCATCTCCTCGAAGCGGACCACGCTCACGAGCGGATGATCGGGGGGCGGCAGGCCTCGCAGGTCGTGGTAGGCACTGATGGTCGGTATCCGTAGGGTGTCAGCCATGGCGATTACTTTTTCCCGGCGTAGGCGGCCGCGAAGGTGGGAGCGTAGTCCTCCAGTTTAACCCGTCCGGACCGCTCCGGTTTGTGGCGCAGGAAGTCTTCGGCCAGGCGACCGTTGCGCAGGCTCCGGTTCAGGTCGGTGAGGTCGTCGGCCATCTTGGCGTGCATGCCGTGGTCGAGCATGGCCTGGCGTACCGCGTCGTCGGGGATCACCTGCCACGCCAGGTCGGGCTTGCCGATGGCCCGGCCGAGCACGGCAGCGATCTCGTGGCCCGTGCGCTCGTCACTGTACACGTAGCGGATCCGCCGCTGCTCCCCGGGCCGCTCGATCTCCTCCACCACGGCGTCCGCGATGTCGCTCGGCGCTACCATATAGAGCCGGTCATCGCCGCCGTAGTTCGTCAGGATCTTTCCCGTGGCGCGGATGGTACCCAGCAGGTTGAGCAGGTTGTAGTAGAAATAGGTGGGGCGCACGATGGTAAACTGCACCCCGTCGAGGGCATTGAGCTCCTCCTCCACGTAGTGGCTGCCGAGGATGACGCCCGTGCCGGCGTCGAGTTGTGCCCCGAAGGAACTGAGGTGGATGACCCGCGGTACGCCCGCGCGGCGGATAGCCGCGGCGTACTGCTCGCCGACCTTGCGGTAATACGCGTTGTTGTCCGGCACGCTGTAGTCCGGTGGGACGATGCAGTAGACCAGGTCGGCACCTTCGAAGGTGCGTGCCAGGAAGTCCGCGTCCTGCACGTCGCCGATGGCGGGGGTGGCCCCGAGGGCGGTGATGGCTTCCGCCCGGTCGGGGGAGCTGCTGATGACGGTCAGTTCGTGGCCGCGGGAGGCCAGCCGTTCGGTGAGGGGTTGTCCGATGTGGCCGAGGGAGCCGGTTAATACGATTTGCATGTTGGTAAGTTTGTTTGGTCTATCCAACAGGGGCGGGGTAGTCCGCGATGTAGCCGAATCTCGGGGCTTTGTAGCCGATTCTCGGGAAATTGAATTTGGGCGGCGGGGCGCAGGAAAACGGCCCGCGAAAGCCGGGGGAAATAGCTACCGCCGTGAGGGATCCGGTCGGCAGACCAGCCTCCGCTGCGCTGCGGCTGGGCGGACGACCTTTGGCTTTGGGACCGGTCGAGGCACGCTACGCAGGTGGTTTTGAAAGAGGCGACAAGGCCGGACAGGTACCCCGCCGAAGACAGCTGCGCGGCGCATTTATACCAGACTCCCCGGACCACCCCCGGAAGAGATCACTTGATGTGTTTCACACAGTTGTACAGCTCGCAGCTCCAGTCGCCTTGCCGGTAAGTGAGCGCCGTAACGGAGGTATTCCGAAGCCGCTCCTGGCAAGCTGCGGGGGGAAGCAGATGCAGCAAAGTCTGTCTTAAAATGGCCCCGTGACTTACGATCAACACATTCGCATCAGGGTGCCGGTCGACGATCTCGGTTACAAAGGATAATCCGCGACTTACAATGGATTCCTTCGTTTCGATGCCTAAAGAATGGGTTCTCCAATCATCCCCCCATCTCGACACCCTTTCCTCGAGGGTAGTACCTTCTATTTGGCCGCAACCCATTTCCCGTAACCGCTGATCCAATACCAGGCTGAGGCCGATGGCTCTGGCGATGATCTCGGCGGTTTCCCGGGCACGGGATAAGTCGCTTGAGTAGATATAATCCCACGCTTCGTCGCGCAGGCGTTCGGCCAGTGCTCGGACCTGGCTTCTCCCCGTTTCGTTTAGGGGAATATCGGTCTGTCCCTGGATTCGCTGCGCTGCATTCCAGTCGGTGATTCCGTGACGTATGAACCCGATTTTCGTCATGCGCTTATTCCCGTTTGCGTTTCCTGGCTGCCGCCACGTAAAATATAGGCGAAAACGGCCGATTGCTCCCGGAACTTACCCGTCCGGTCGGCAGACCAGCCTACGTTTCACTGCGGCTGGGCGGACGACCGTTACGTTCCGGTGCCGACCCAGATGTCCCCGACCGGAATGCAGTACACGCGGCATGGATGCCCGTTCACATCCGTACCCGGCTCCGTGCGGTGAGGCCGTTGCAACAATCGGCCGATGTAGGCGCGGTCTTCCTCGTAGTGTTTCCGGCTGGCGTACATAGCTGGATCGCCGGGGTCATTATTCGTTAGGTAGGTTTCTTCGAGACAGTGTCGCCAGGAGAGGCGATCCAGCTGGACATCCAGGCTTCCGTAGCCGGGTAACGGCTTTGTTTGCCCCTCCGGTGGCGCCGCAAATACCTTTTCGTAGTGCTCGATGCGATCGCCGAGCGCACATACTACCTGAGACTCGGAAAAGTGCGGTTCATACAGCCACATTTTGAGGTAGTACGGGGCCGGGTAGCCCTCCAGGTCCCGGGACCAGGACGTATAGATGGACAGCAGACCGCGGAGTATCCGGAGTTTGGTCTTGCCGTGGGGCTCTTTGATACCGTATTCGGTCTTGGCCCACGAACTCCAACCCCAGGGCGTGACGCGGAGCCTGGCGACCTGATGGTGACTATGCTCGAGGCCAGGGAGATCCAGCCTTTGGTTTTCGGCTACCCAGCGGTCGATCGTGCGCCAGTGGCGACGGTGGCCTCGGATTTTTCTGGCTTGGGGCATGGTCACGCTAACTTTTATGGTTTCTCGGGGGGGATATGCTTTTCCTAAACGGGTCTGGCCGGCAGAATAGCCTCCGCTGCGGCCGGGCTACCGAACGTAATAGATATAGTCCGTCACGATCGGGTTTAGTCCGACGGAGCGAAAATCGGCAATGAGCTGCCCGCGGTGGTGGGTGGTGTGATTGGCGACGTGGAAGAGGATGTCGCCGACGGTATTGGTGAAGCGGTCGCCCCGGGTATTGACGTAGGCGATCGGCTTCCCGGGGTCACATCGTTCGAGGATCGACAGCGTATCCCGGTAATTATCTTCGTTGATGGCGGTGCAGTCGTCGTAGGTATGGATATCGTTGAGCCCGAAGGGCGGGCGGTCCAGGATGCGGGCGTTCCAGATCTGGTGGGCGTTCAGGATGTGGCAGAATAGGGGATAGCTGCGGGGCGGCAGCTCGTGACCGTGGGTATCGAGTTCGTACAGGAGGCGTTCGTTCGTGGCCCGGTGGTAAGCGAAAATGCGGTCGAACACGGCGTGCTGATTTTTTTTACAAATTACGCCCGGTCGCCGGTGTTTGCCTACCGCGGGAAATAAGCCCGGAATGCCGCGGCATGGCATTTACCGGACAGGGCAAAAGGATTATTTGTTAAAATATTGGTTTTCAGAACCTAATATGCTTTTGCAGGTTGAGGCTATTGAATTATTGTGTGCTAAACCCCGGTTCCTAACCACCCTCATGCCTCCTTACCTCAACGGGGGCGTGGATCTTTTCACCGGAACCCTTTCTTCCATGCGCACGAATCTCTACCTGTTCTACCGTTGCTTTCTTTCCCTTGCCCTCCTGTCCCCCCAACTTACGATGGCGCAGGCGGACATCTCCTACGAGAACGCCTTTCCTAACCTGACCTTCGATCTTCCCGTCGAAATTCAGCACGCGGGTGACGGCACCGACCGCCTCTTCGTACTGGAACAACCGGGACGGATCAAAGTCTTCGCCAATGATCGCGGCGCTACCGCTTCGGAAACCTTCCTCGACCTGACGGGCATCGTCAGCTTTTCCTCCGGCCAGGAGATCGGTTTGCTCGGCCTGGCCTTTCATCCGCAATTCAGCAGCAACCGCTATTTCTACGTCTACCACACGCGGCAGAGCTCGGTGTCCGGGGTGAACGTCGAACTGGTCCTGGCCCGCTACCGGGTGAGCGCCACCAATCCCAATCGGGCGGACCCCAACTCCAGATTGGAAATCTTCAGTTTCGATAAGAACCAGCGCGAATCCAACCACAACGGCGGCAAGATCGCCTTCGGACCGGACGGCTACCTGTATGCCTCCCTCGGCGACGGTGGCGGCGGCGGCGACCCGCAGGGAAACGCCCAGAACCTGAACACCATCTTCGGCAGCATCCTGCGCATCGACGTGGACCTGGACGGCAGCAACCCCGTGGAAACCAACCCGGACGCCCCGAACGGCCGCTACGAGATCCCCTCCGACAACCCCCGTGTCGGTCGCAGCGGACTCGACGAACTGTACGCCTGGGGCATCCGCAACACCTGGAAGTTCTCCTTCGACGGAGCAACTGGACGGCTATGGGGCGGCGACGTCGGCCAGGGCGTGCTGGAAGAAATCAACCTGCTGCAGCGGGGCGGCAACTACGGCTGGAACCGCTTCGAGGGCACCGGCACGTACCGCAGCGCGACCAGCCTCGTCACTACGCCGGATACCAAGCCGGTCTACACCTACAACCACGATAATGGCGATCGGTCCATCACCCTCGGCTACGTGTACCGGGGGCGGCTGACCAACCCGGCCATCAGGGATAAGCTCCTCTTTGCCGACTACGTTTCCGGCCGGGTCTGGGCCATGGACTACGACGAAACGGCGGGCACCGGCTCCGCCCAACTGCTCTTTCGCACCAACGGCGAGCCCGTTTCCAGTTTCGGACTAGACGAGGCCGGGGAGATCTACTTCAGCGAGTACGATCGCAGCGGCAGCATCTTTCGCATCGTCGACGAGAACGACACCACACC
The DNA here is from genome assembly GCF_003390935.1 of Lewinella sp. IMCC34191. Lineage (GTDB taxonomy): Bacteria > Bacteroidota > Bacteroidia > Chitinophagales > Saprospiraceae > Neolewinella. The sequence continues at coordinate 230,499 of NZ_QNQZ01000005.1, forward strand.
CACCACGACCGCCGTTGACGGCCTCGGTAGCTGGCAGGCACTCGGTAGTGGCATCTCCGGAGTGGTGGACGCGATCGCCACCGACGGCGACCGCGTCTACGCCGCCGGCAATTTCACCACGGCCGGTGGGCGGACCGCCAATAACCTCGCGGTGTACACCCCCGGAGACGGTTGGCGAGCACTCGCTTCGGGGTCCAACGGCCGCATCAGTGCCCTGACCGTAGGCGCCGACGGGCGGCTGTACGCCGGGGGAAGCTTCACCACCATCGGTGGGGTGAGCGCCCGTAATATTGCTGTATGGGACGGAACTGCCTGGCAGGCCCTCGGCTCCGGCACGAACGGAGCCGTATTGGCGCTGGCCTCGAACGGATCGGACGTCTACGCCGGCGGAACCTTCGTTACCGCCGGGGGCCGGACCGTGAATAACATTGCCAGGTGGAACGGCAGCTGGACCGCCCTTACCGATTCCGGGACGGGAGTAGCCGGTACGAACAACGAGGTTCGGTCGATCGCCTTCGACGAGACCGGCACACTGTACATCGGCGGCAATTTCGGCAGCGCCGGCAACCGTACCGCCAACCGCATCGCCACATTCAACGGTAGCCGCTGGGGGACGCTCGGCAGCGGCACGAGCGGCTTCGTACAGGCGATCGTGATCACCGACGATAATATCTATGCCGGCGGCAATTTCGCCATCGCGGGCGGCCGGACCGTAAACCGCGTGGCCCGCTGGGACCGCTCCGCCCGCAGCTGGCAAGCGCTCGGTCAGGGCGTCAGCGGCAACGTCAACAGCCTGTACCACGATGGCACCTACCTCTACGTAGGCGGCAGTTTCGAAACGGCTACGACCGGTGACAATCAGTCGTATATCGTCAACAACGTCACCCGCTGGAGTGACGCCCTACAGTGGCAGGCCCTGGGCACCGGAAAATCGGTCGGCACGAACAACCTGGTCAATACGCTGGTCCCGGTGGAAGACGGCCTCTACGCGGGCGGTAATTTTACCACCGCCGGTGCCACTACCGCCGGGCGCGTAGCTCGCTGGACGCGGCCCGACTGCAGCCTCATTCCCTACGTCAATATCAATCGCAGCGGCTGGACGCAGGCCAACACGGTGCTCATCGAAGCAGGGGATGAGGTTTGGTTCGGTCCGCAGAGCGTGGACTTCGGCATCACCAGTAGCCCGTGGAGCTATACCGGCCCCAATAACTTTACCTCCACCGGCAGATCCCTGCGGTTAACCGACGTCGGGTTGGATCGCGCCGGGGACTACACGGTCACCAACACCGACCCGGACGGCTGCACGGCCAGCCTTACTTACACCATTGAGATCGACGATCCTACGGTACCGATTGTGAATGGCACCGTCTACGAAATGGAGCCCCAGCACGACACCCGGCTTCGACTGGATGTCCGGGAGGGCTCCACGGAGAACAGTACCCTGGTCGATGGTTACCGCAGACACGGCAGTGCCAACCAGCAGTGGAAATTTATCAGCCTCGGCAACAATGTATACGAGATCGAGCCACAGAACGCGATCGGTAAGCGGCTGGACGTTGCCGGAGGTAGTCGGGCGACCAATACGGAAATTCACATCTACGAACGTCACAGCTCCAACAACCAGCGGTGGCAGGCATTACCGGTCGGTGACGGAACCTACCGTTTCGCGCCCCTGAACGCACCGGACAACCGGCTGGATATCGAGAACGTCGGTGGCGTACCGCGGGCGCTGAGCCGTACCCTAGACCGGGGGAACAGCCAGCGGTGGCGACTAATTCCAGTCGGTACCGCCGCAGTCAGTCGACGGTCACCCGCCGCCATTACCAGCCCCTTATCCCTGAAAGATGAATTCGTACTCTACCCCAACCCGGTTTCCTCCCAACTGACGGTCGAGAGTCGGCGGGACTACCGCTTGGAGCTCTATGACGTTTCGGGCCGACGTGTCCTGGATGCCCGCTACGCGGAGGGAGTTACCCAGGTGGAAATGGGTCGCTTTCCGGCCGGCACGTACGTAGTGAAGCTGATACCGGTGGATGGACAGGAGGCTACTACGGTGCAAATCGTCAAGGAATAAGCTGTTCACCTGCGCTCCGCCGCGAAAACTACCCGGTCGTTACGGTCACTAGGTGCGGAAGACTAGGTACGCGGAACAAACCCCGGTCGGCGGACCAGCCTGCGCTACGCTACGGCTGGGCAGACGACCGGGGTTACCAAAAGCAACTTATCCGCCATACCACCGGTTATACCAGACCTATGGCGAACGAATGGAATGTTGGCGAAAAGACCAACGGATTACTGGATAAGGAAGAATACGCGGTCATCGTGGGCGTCGTGCTGCGCGGACAGACCGAGGAACAGGTCACTGAATACCTGGATGAACTCGAATTCCTGGCGGAAACCGCCGGGGCTAAGACCGTCAAGCGCTTTATCCAAAAACTGGATCACCCGGACAACCGGACCTTCGTAGGTAGTGGTAAGGCGGCCGAGATCGCCGACTACGTGGACGAGCACGAGGACGTAAGCATGGTCATCTTCGACGACGACCTCAGCGGTAAGCAGGTGAACATCCTGGAGACCATGATGAAGGTCAAGATCATCGATCGTTCTACCCTCATCCTGGATATTTTCGCCCGGCGCGCGCAGACGGCCCAGGCCAAGACCCAGGTAGAACTGGCCCAGATGCAGTACCTGCTGCCCCGCCTGCGCGGACTGTGGACGCACTTGGAGCGGCAGCGCGGTGGTATCGGTATGCGCGGTCCCGGTGAAACGGAGATCGAGACGGACCGTCGTATTGTCCGCGATAAGATCAGTAAGCTGAAGAAGGACCTTGAGAAGATCGACAAGCAGGCCGAAACCCGCCGCAAGGGCCGTGATGCCATGGTGCGGGTGGCCCTCGTCGGCTACACCAACGTTGGTAAGTCGACCCTAATGAACCTGCTGACCAAGAGCGACGTCTTCGCCGAGGATAAGCTCTTCGCTACCCTGGATACCACGGTGCGGAAGCTGGCCTACGAAGGCGTGCCCTTTCTGCTGTCCGATACGGTCGGCTTCATCCGTAAACTGCCGCACCACCTGATTGAGTCCTTCCGTTCCACGCTGGACGAGGTGAAGGAGAGCGACATCCTGCTGCACGTCGTCGACGTAGCGCATCCCCAGCACGACGATCAGATTCGTACCGTTCAAGCCCTACTTAAGGAGATGGACTGCCAGAATAAGCCGACACTGCTCGTCTTCAATAAGATGGACCTCTTCCGCGAGCGCAACTACGACATGTACCTGGACGAGGACGGCCGCGACGAAGTCGAATCCGATCTGAAGCGGGGGCTGGAAGCCGAGTTCGGGCAGGAGGCCATGCTGGTCAGCGCGCACACGAAGGAGAACGTGAATGAGCTGCGGGCGCGGTTGACGGAGATGGTGCGGGTAGAGTATGAGCAGACTTATCCTTATATCGCTAAGCAGTGGTAGTTTTTAGTACGGTAGTACAGTAGTCCATAGTACGGTAGTCGGTAGCTCTTCTGCCGGTCGCTGCGCTCCCGGGGTTCACACGGATTGACTTCGTCTGCACGGATTCGCTTCGCTCGGGCACCGATTTTCACCGATTGGCTGCGCCGCCTGCCGTAACTTCGGTAGCATAACCCGCCCGATGAAAGCTCTTCCCGTCTCCACCCGCGCCGACCGGCAGCTCGCTATCGCGGGCCGGATACTGGTTGGGACCGTATGGATCAGCGCGGTCATCTTCGGGGTGTACATTCTCTGCTTTTATTTCCTGGGACTGGTATTCGGGAACTCGGATCAGTGGAACGAGGTACTGCCCGGACTGTACGATGCGAATACGCGATCGGCGACGGTTGGGATTGGATTACACTTCGCGGCGGGGGGCATCATTCTGGTTTTGGGCTGTATTCAGCTGGTGACCAGCATCCGGGTGAAGTATCCCGCGGTGCACCGGTGGTTGGGACGGGTGTACGTATTTGCGGCCCTGTTGACGGCGGTCGGGGGGCTCAGTTTCATCTTAATTAAGGGTACCATCGGCGGCTGGCTGATGGACGTGGCCTTTGCCGGCTACGGCGTCCTGACCGGGCTGGCGGCGGTACAGACGATCCGCTACGCCCGAACCGGGCAAATGGAGAAGCACCGCGCCTGGGGTATACGGCTGTTTGCCCTGGCCATCGGCTCCTGGCTGTACCGGATGGACTACGGTTTCTGGTTTCTTTTTACCGGCGGGGCGGGGCATACGCAGTTGTTTCGCGGGCCCTTCGATTACTTTATGGACTTCTGGTTCTACCTCCCGAACTTGCTCGTGGCGGAGGTATTCATCGGGCGGCGGGAGATTTTACGGGGCCGCTGGGCCAAGGTGGGGAGTATCGTGATGGTGTATCTGACTACAGCCTTCCTCGTGCTGGCTACTTACTTTTTTACAAAGGAATTTTGGGGACCAGGGATTGTAGGAGCGTTCTAGGTGGTTAGTCTTTTAATGCAGGCCATTCGCCGGTGGCTTCGGTCCCGGAATTCTACCACACCCGATACCTGACACCTGACCCGCCCGATGTCAACCGATGGTGCGCTTGCCCTCGATGGTGATGGGGGAACCTTCGGCTAGGAAGACCGAGTTAGGTTCCCGGTCGTTCAGGAAGGTGAAGCGGGGACCGTAGTTACGGGTGAAGTCAAGGTCGAGTACGTGATCGTTGACGGGGGATTGCTGCCAGCGGGGGTGGGTGACCTGGTATTCGGTGGTCTTCGTCGCGGAACTTTTGGAATACCCCCAGTAGTGTTCGGTGATGAATTCCTCCTCGCTGCCCGGTTGGATATCGATGGGGGTTTTATCGGCCGTAACGGCTACCGTTTGCCAGCGACTACCTATTCGCCAGTTGTATTCTACGCGCTGGTGATCCGGGGCATCCGTCCAGCGATGGTGCATGGGGCGGGTTTCGTAGGCTTCGCCGTAAAGGGTGTTGGCTACGAAGGTAATGGCCGGTTTCGGCACGATCTCCTTGATGAAGACGACGCCGCGGCGCCACTCGCCGTCGACTTTCCGGCGAACGTAAAAGCGCAGATTGACCTCTTCGAAGTGGACGTGAAAGGGAATCTTGAGCCCCAGCAGCCGGACGTCCCGGAACAAAAAGCCGATGACGCTGACGTATGCGCGGTCGTTCCACCTGTCCAGTTCCGTGTGGGCGGGTACGTAGGGCGCCAGTACGCTTTCATCGACCGGATAATTGGCGAAGATCAGCTTGCGCCACTGGGCGGTGAGGAAGGACATGGTGGGGAGGTTTGTCGCTACCGTAATGGCCTGGTCCGATATTGGTTTTATGAATATGGAAATCGTGGTCCGCAGCTTGCCATATAACCGACCGACCTTATCCGCGAGCCGGCTTCGCACCAACCCGTACTCCACCCGTTACCCACGAGAACCGATTTAACCAGACCATGACCCACACCGAATACATCGACAAATACGCCCACCTGTTAGTCAATTACTGCGTCAGCCTACAGCCGGGCGAACGGTTGTTCGTGGCCTCGACCACCCTCGCCGAGCCGCTGATGGATGCGCTGTACCGGGAAACGCTAAAGGCCGGCGGCCACATGGAGGTTTCCCTTACTACGCGCGGACAGGCGGCGGCCATGCGGGAATACGGCAGTCCGGAGCAGTTCGCTTACTTGCCCACACTGCAGCAGCGGGCTATGGAGGAGTTTGAAGCGTATATCTACGTCAGTGCTCCCTTCGACCTGCGGGAACCGGACCCCGCCCCCGAGCTTAAAGCCGCACGGCGGGAAGCGTTTAAACCGATGCACGACACCTACTTCGCCCGCACCGCCGACCGGCGGCTGAAGCGCAGTATGTGCATCTACCCTACCCCGGCCCTGGCCGAGGAAGCAGGCATGAGCGAAGCGGAATACACCGCCTTCGTTTTCAACGCCTGCAAGCTGAACGAGGACGACCCCAAGGCTGCCTGGCTGGGGGTCCGCAGCCGGCAGCAGAAGGTGGTCGACCATTTGAATAGCTGCTCGACCTTTCAGTACCGCAACGAACGCAGCGACATCTCCTTCACTACGAAGGGACGGACCTGGATCAACAGCGACGGCCAGACCAATATGCCCAGCGGCGAAGTGTACACCAGTCCCGAGGAGGATTCCGTCAACGGACACATCTACTTTGACTACCCGGCCATCCGGAACGGCGAGGAAGTGAGGGGGGTCACGCTGGAAGTAAAGGACGGCGAGATTCAGTCGTGGCGCGCCGAGAGTGGGCAGGACGTGCTGGACGAAACCTTTGCCATCGAGGGTACGCGTCGCTTCGGGGAAGCGGCCATCGGAACGAATTACGACATCGATCGCTTTAGCAAGCAGATCCTGTTCGATGAAAAGATCGGCGGCACGGTTCACATGGCGGTCGGGCAGAGCTACGCCCAGGCCGGGGGTAAGAATTCGAGTTCCGTGCACTGGGATATGATCGCCAACATGCGCGACGGGGGCCAGGTGCTGGCGGATGGAGAGGTGATCTACGAAGATGGCCGCTTCGTCAGTCGGTTGTGGGAGTAATGGTGAACGCCAGCCGGAGGTACACGACGGGTGAAAATTGGGAATGTCGACTACAATAATCCCCTTACCTTCGCGGTTTATCCAATCCGGTACCCTATAATATCACCCTGACACCACCTTAATCAACCCTACGCTTACCGGGGCACGGCTAACACTCCAAGAGTTGAACGTTTGGGCGCATCAGGCCTTTACTCACGAAGACGTATCTTTGATTGCGTCCTTTCGTGAGAATTTTTTTGCTACGGGAAACCCTTTATTGATTGACTTAACCTCAGACCGTGAACGAGAACATCGCCTTTTTAGAGTTAAAGTACGGGAACATATACGGCGGCTATCCAAACTTTTACGCCATCAGTGAGATCGCGCTGCTGGTTTTTGAACGCGGCTCTAACAAAATTTTCCTGGAAAGCTGGATCAACCAGGCTAACGTCGACATCGTGGACGTATACGCCGAAACGGACGATCTTGGTCACACGGTTCGCCGGGTGCGGGAAGTTCTCAATATGCGGACTAACCGCCGCTTCCCCTACCACGAAGACTTTCGCCTCAGCGAAAATGACCTGCAGTACGCCTTCCGCAATCTGCGGTCTACGAAGAATGCCATCCGCAACTTCCTCAATAAGAATCTCAATAAGTACCGCTTCCAGGACATGATCGTCTTCGACGGTCGTCGCGATATCTTCCTCTGCGAGCGCAGTGGCGTCCGGTTCAATTGGACGAACATCATCGACATCCAAAAGGACCTGAACCGGGAAACCGATTACCTCTTCAGCCTGAATAAGCTGGCCCGGGTTATCAACTTCAACACCGACCGCGCCTATCTCCGCTCCAATAACCTGGAGTACTGGCTGCACCCCATCGCCGCCCGGCAGATCATCCCCGGCACGGCTGCCTTCGACGCTGCACGGCTCCTGATGGTCTTCAACGAGTACACGATGTATCACGATGACTTCCTGATCAAGGCTGCCATTCTGCTCAATAAAGTGAGTAAGCGGAAAGAGGAAAAGGCCGCCGAGCTGGAGGCGCAGACCGAGGGGCAGAGCAACGAAGCCGCGGAGGAGGACTAGCTCTCCCGCTTCACGCCGGGCGAGTCCGCTCAGTAGTAGAAAAAGATAATTGCGACCACGAGCATGACCGTTACCGCCAGGCCGGCCAGGAAGATATTGTAGGCGGTCTTCAGCAGTTTGTACTTCCGATCGATGGCACTACCTAACCCGTGTAGATCACTGATCAGGTTGCCGTACAGGGCATCGGGATTCAGCAGCGTCGCTTCCATACGCCGGGTGAACTCTTCCCGGTTCAGCTTACTTACCGTACCGTAAAAGGCCAGATTTTCTTCCTCCCCCTTCCGTTGGTGGGGCCGCGACGCGACCAGTGCGTAGACCAGGCTGGCGAGCGCGCAAGCGATGAACACCACCACCGGCAGCAGGATTTCCGGCCGTGTCTGTGCCCAGTTACGGTAACTCACGAACGTGATCAGGACACCGATCAGCAGGGCGTTTACACTGACCATGATCGCCGCCTTCTGATCAGCCATCCGCTTCAGCTGGATGTGGTTGCGAAAGATCGTTCGGAAATAGGTCTGGCTTGCCTGCCGGGTCGGCCCCTTTTCGATGCCGTGTAAAATCCGCGCGCCTTCGGCTTTTTCGCCGGGTGAAGGCAGCAGGCCGGGCTTCTTCTTCTCCAGCCGGTCCACCATCTTCTGCAGGTCGAGGAGAACCGCGCTATGCGTGTGCTGGTAGCGACGTCGCAACTCCCCGTCGCGGAACCGGGCCTGACGAAGCTCTTCCAGGTACTGCGCCAGGGCATCCGTCCGATTCATCGTCCGTCTCGGACCCTGGCCGGTGTCCAGCGCGTAGCGATTCTCCAGCCAGGTGAGTTCGGCCCCCTCAGCACCGGAGAGCAGCCGCTGGGCGAGCTTGGCATCGTACAGCACGTCGGCTACTTCGGCGCGGAGGTTGCTGCTGCCATCGGGAAGGACGGTAGCCAGCGTCAGTTGGAGGTTGAGGTAATCGGGGCCGGTCCATTCCCGGAACTCCTGGGCAACCTCTTTCCAGTTGCGCAGTTCGCTGCCCTGCCCCCAGTAACGGCAGGCCTCGAGAAAGGCAACGGCCCGCGCCAGATGGGGCAGATCGGGCGATACGCCGGGCCGACGCAGCGCAATTTCCAGCGAATGTGCCGCCAGCGACAGCGCCCAGCTATCGTTATGCAATACCAGGGAGCGGGGCAGACGTTCATAGGTCATCAGCATGAAGCGCTCCGCCTGGTCCGCCAGGTTACTGAGGTGCAGGGACGTAAAGCTTCCGGTCTTCATGGTGTGTGTTGTATAGTGTCTGCTCAGGTGGCTTTGATCGGATCAAAGGCCATTTCAATGAAGGTAATGAACGCCGAAGGCAATGTCAAGTTGCCCAACCATCGTACACGATGGTTTTCTTGCCGTTTCTTTGACTTCCGCGGGGCGCTGCCTAGGTTTTCTTACTACAGTCATATGCAGAAGTTTTTCATCTTTTTTTTATCCACTACCCTGCTCACCGCCTGTGGTGACCTGGTCGAGGACTTTAGCGTGGATGACGTCCGGCTCGAGGCCGAATATGCCGTCCCGCTCGTAGACAGCCGCGTAAATCTTCCGGAACTCATCGGCGAGATTGACGAACAGGTCACGCTAACTATCGACCCGGACGGATTGTTGCGGTTCAACTACGCGGATACGGTTCCTCCTGTCACCGGTGACGCCCTCTTCACCGAACTACGCAACCTGGCCGGCACCCTGCCCCTGCCGATCACGAGCCGCTCGCGTACCATACCCTTCCCCCTGCCGGGTGATGTGGAGTTGAACGTTCTTCGATTGAAAAGCGGACGCTTTTCCTACAGCCTGCCGAACACCTACGACGTTCCGGTCACCGTCGAATTAACCTTCCCCACGCTTTCCCGAAACGGCACCCCCTTACAAATCAGCGGCCAGCTACCGGCTTATTCCGGAACCGGTGCCCCGCCTACCTTGACAAACTTGGACGATCCCCTCGATCTTAGCGAATACGAACTCGATTTCAGCAGCGGATCCATCACCGTTAATTACGCGATCGACGGTCCGGACGGACAAGAGTTCGAGCCCGCCGACGGCACCATCACGCTACTCGCCGGCCTCGACTTTTCCTATCTGGAAGGTTACTTCGGCGTACAGTCATACGCGGGGGTGGACGAAGTGCTTCGCATCGACTTTTTCGACAACTACCTCGGTGGGGATATCTCCTTCGTCAAACCCCGCATTACCGTAACGGTGCGTAACAGTTTCGGTGTCCCGTCACGAGCCATCGTCGATGAGCTTTACGTAACGACGGTAGACGGGGACACTCTACCGGTTACGGGCAGCGTCGTTGAGGAGGGCTTCGCTTTCGATTACCCGGAGCGCCCCGGCAACGACCGGACGACCAGTTACGTTATCGACGAAACCAACAGCAATGTGTTGGACCTTATTGCCGCCAAACCCGTAGCTCTATACTACCGAATTAGTGCACGTATCAACCCGGATGCCGATACCTCCGTCAAGGGCTTCCTGGTAGATACCAGCAGCTACACCGCCACGGTGAAAGTCGAACTTCCCCTTTACGGATCGGCGGATGACTTTCAGATCCGCGATAGCTTCCCCGTCAACCTGGGCGATCAGTACGGCGATATCACCAGTGCTTCCCTGCGGGTGACCACCGACAATGAGATTCCCTTCGATCTTTCCCTGACGGGAACCTTCACCGACGAACAGGGTAACGCACTAGCCGACCTGACCGACGGCGAATTGCTGGTCATTCAAGCCAGTCCCGTAGATGCCGATGGCAATGCCACCGGTGTACAACAGCAGACGACCGACATCGCGTTCACCGGCGAAAAGCTGGACGCGATCCGGCGTGCCACCACCCTGGTTCTTCGTACCACCTTCGCCACTACTGACGGGGGAACGAAGGCCGTCCGGGTACTCGACGAGCAAGATCTACGCGTAAGAATCGGCGCTCGCCTCAGCGTCCAAAATCTTTAAGGCCATGCGGAAAAGCCTACTCCTCCTACCCTTTTTGCTGGCCGCTAGCCTGGGCGCTCAGAATCTGACCGCCCCCCTGCTGTCGGGAACCTGGCAGTCTACTTACCATAACCCGGCCATGATCCACTTCCTGCCTACGGAGTACACGGTCGGCCTGCCGGGAATCGCGAATGACCTTCGACTGCAGAATTTGGAATACGGTGATGTGTTTCAGCAAAGCGGCGGTAGCCGCATCATCAGCCTGGCCGCCTGGGCAGGATTGGTGGAAGACCGGAATGCCGTGCAGGACGTCTATTCCATCGAGACGATCGGAGGTGCGCTACACCGTGGCAAATTTGCCTACCAACTCTACCACCGCCTTCGGGTAGACGGCGATGCGGACTATCCCAGTTCCCTCTTGAACCTGGTGGCCCTGGGCAATGCGGCCTACATCGGACAGACCGTAGATATCGCGCCGCGCGGCGGCATCCTGAGCTACCACGAAGTCGGGGCGAGCTTCAGTTATGCGATCGACGAGCGGATCGCCGTGGGCGGTCGCATCAAGTATCTCGCCGGTGTATCGAGTATCGAGGCCGGCGGGGGCGGGAAACTCGAACTGAGCACGGGAGAGGAGAACTATACCCTCACTCTCGACAAAGACCTGACGCTCAATACCGTCCGCGCCTTCGATTTCCGCACGCTGGAAGATTTCGATCTGGTGTACAACCCCAGCCAGCTACGTCCCGGCGATCTATTCACCAGTAATACCGGTATCGGCTTCGACCTGGGCGTCGCGGTCAATCTGGACCGCTTACGGGTAAACGCCTCGGTGACCGACCTCGGGGCCGGCATCGACTGGAAGGATGACATCACCACGCTTCGCTTCGAGGGCACATCTACCTTTAGCGGATTGGACGTTTTACAGGACCTGCTCCGCGATTCCGTTTCTCTCGATCAGGCCGCCGACAGCCTCGTCATGGCTCTGGAACCCGGCCGCGGAGCGTCTCCGTACCGCAGCAACATTTCCGCCAGCATCTTTCTGGGAGGCGAATACGACCTGACCGATAAAATTACCGCCGGAGCCCTGCTTACCCTGGAAGATCGCCTCGGGGAACTTGTCCCGGCCGTAGCAATCACGGGTCGGTATGCCGTTACGGACTGGCTCAAGCTCGGCATCAACCTCAATCACCGAAGTGGCATCCGGACCAACCTCGGCCTTCACCTACTGGCCACGCCCGGCCGGTTTCAGATCTTTGCGGCATCGGATAAACTACTATCCCTGCTCAGCTCCGGTAACAGTTCCGTGGCCGGTATCAGACTGGGGGCTGCGCTGACTCTCGGGGAGAGCCGTTCATCAGGCGCATTTCGTCCCTGATGTCCGTGAGTAGCTGAATGTCCTTCGGCGTAGGCACGGTTTCATTTTTCGGATCTTCGGCTTCATCGCGTAGGGCATTGATACCCCGCACGATGAGAAAGAGCACCAACGCAATGATGAAAAAATCGATCAGCGTCTCAATAAAAAGACCATAACCGATTACGACTCCCTCGGTAATTACCTCACCATCACTATTCGTGACGGGCTCCCTGATCACCCAGGCCAAATTGGACATTTCGATGCCCGTCGTTAAATAACCAAGGGGTGGAGTTATGACCTGCTTGACCAGGACGTCCACGATCTTATTGAAACTGGTACCGATCACGACACCGATGGCCAGATCGATCATGTTACCCTTGACGGCAAACTTCTTGAATTCACTAAAAAAACCGGGCATAGCAACTCTTTTATGGCGGATATCCCCCCATAACCGGCCATCCCCCGAATTGTTAGCCGGTGAAGTGCAGGACGGTAAGTGTCAGCGCCGCGGCGAACAGCAGCAGGTGCATCAGCTCCGCCTGCCGGTCCGTACGATCGACCAGCCAAAGCCCGAACAAGGTACCCAGCGGGGCAACCAGTACCTCTCCGTCTACCACCTGCAATACGGCACTAAACACGGCTACCGGTAAAGCGAAGAGAAGGACCCAAAAAAGGAAGGAAAGATTCTTGCCCCCCTCGATACTCAGCAGCGTACGGGTGCCGCCACCGCCGGCCGCGACCAGGAGAATCAAGGCCAGCAGAATACCCGTCCCGATCAGGTCATAGACAGAGGCGGCCTCGGGAGCCCAGAAGCCAAAGGCATGAATGTCGTTCAGGTAGAAATCCAGTAACTCCCCCTGCAGGTAGGCGTAGACCGCGGCAAGGAAATAGACGACCAGCGTTCCACCGATCAATTGGGTCATCGACCGTAGATCCGCGGTGCGGAATATGCTGATGCCCAGCAGAAAGCCGGGGATCAACAGGAGATAGGTCGGCTCCAGCAGGCCGGCCAGCCCCAACCAGAAGCCGGCATTGAACCGGGCAACCGCCGGTGTGAGACTCTTATAGGTACTTCCCAGCGCACCAATCCCGAGAAGCACGAAGATCAGCGCGAGTTGCTGCGGATCGAAAAAATGAAATGACGGCACCAGCCCCCACACCAGCACGATGCATAAGCCGGGAAACTGAGTGACCGTACGGCTGATCCGGTACCGGTCACATACATTGTTCGCGATGATGCCCCCCGTCGCCACCAGCAGCGGCGGCACGAGCGCGGATAGCCACGAACTGAATCCAACGACCCGAAGTACGGCTTCCCCGTAATAACCGACGTCGGCGTCCGGTGTGACCCCGCCCGCCCCGAAGATGAACACCGGCAGCTGCAGCAGCAGGGCGTAGCCAAACAACAGCAGGCTGGCAAAGGATTGGTTCGTACGGAATAGGGAGAGCATAGATTACTTGAGCTGCCGTTCGGTCTCGGTGATGAGGTTTACGGCCTGATCGTAGGTTGCGCCGAGATCGGCGGCCGAATCTTGTCCTGCATACAGGGCCAACTCACAACGCTTGAGCAGTTGATCGTAGCGCTCGGTCAGTTCGGTATCGGCTCCGGCCGCGGCGAGTACCTGGCGGATGTTCGAGCGGCTTAGGTCGGCCACGGTGAGATTAAACCGGTCGCGCAGGTAGCGGAGCAGGGCGTTTTCCACCGCATCGTAGAAGGGTCGGGGCTCCACCTTTTCCAGGTGCACCCGCGCCTCCTTCAGTCGGGCACTGGCCACTTTGCCGGCACGCTGCCGAAGCAATATTGCCGGATCCCGATCGTCCATCCGCCGGCGGTAATGACTAAGTCCGATAACCCCGCCTCCGATGAGGAGGGGAAGCAACATCAGCCCCCAGAAGATCGGCCGCCCGGCCAAATTACCTCGGTAGGACCGCCCCGGGCCGAGCGGGCCGGCGGGGCGCAGGACCAACGGCTCTTCGGCTACCGCACTGGTATCGATCGTATATGTTTTTTGCCCACTGCCCCCCGTTACCCTGACGGTGAAGGTTTCGGGAGAAAGGGAGACGTAATCCTGCGTTTCGGTATTGAAATAGTTCAGGCTGGGATTCACGGCATAGGTACCCGCCCGTTTGGGCACCAGCTGGTACTCGAAGGTTTTGCGTCCGAACATACCCGAAGGGCTATCCAGGAACTCCTCCCGGATTACCCGTGGATCGTAGATATTCCAGTTGTCCTCGTCAACGGGTACCGGCGCTTCCAACCGCTGTACATCTCCCTGGCCGGTGATCTGTACGACCATCGTCAGGGCATCGTCGGTGGTCAGGGCATCGCGGTCGATTTCGACGTCCATTTGGTAGGTACCTACGCCCCCGCTGAAATCTTCCGGGCGCGGTTGGGGAAGTTCGCGCACCGTGACGGTCAGGGTATCGCTGTTGACCGGTATCTGCTCCGTAAAGCGGCGGGCAAACGTACTGCTGGAGCGCGTGCGCACGGCTCCGATGACCATTCGGTACGGATCGATGCGCAGCGTCCCGCTCTTGATTGGAAACAGGGCCAGACTGGCCAGGGTCCGCCGCTGGTATTCCCGCCCGTTTTCGATGATGGTCGTCGGGGAGGCATCGAAGCGGCGGCGGGGCCGGGCAAAAAAGCCATCCAGACTCGGCTCCCGCACCATATTCCGCGAGATCGGATTTACCGAGGCGTAAAGATTGAGGTTCAGGATAATCTGCTGCCCAACGTATGCCTGATCGGTACTGATCTCCGCGCGGAGAAAATTTTCGGGCGTGCTGCCGATAGCTTCGTCGTTGACTTCCAGTACCGTGACGGTTTTTCCCGGGGCCCGGTACGTTTGTCCACCCGCCCGCACACTGGCCGGACCGATTGACAAGTCACCGGTGCGCGTCGGCTGGAGCATCCAGCTGAAGGTCATCTGGCTGGTGGCGACACCATTGATGATGGTGGTGCCGATGGAGCGGTTCGGGCCGCGGATTACGTCAAAGGCACTAAAATCGGGGGGCGTCAGCTGCTCTCCCTGGGCGTTGCGGAGAATCAGATGGTACTCCAGGGTGCTGTTTCGCAGCATCCGCTCTTTACTTATCTCGGCGGTGAAGCTGATATCCTGTCCCTGGGCGCACAGCAGACTGCTCCAAAGCAACAGGAGAACGGAAATGATGGGTATCCGTCGCGTCATTACCAGTCTTTGGTTCCCGTACACCCTTCGCGGTTTGCCTGACGCAAACGACTCAGGGTGCGCTTTTCTTCTTCGGCGGCAATCCCGAGTTGACGCTCGGCTTCTTCCCGGCTCATTTGGGGCTGATTGGGGTCCGCCTGCGGTTGACCGGGCGTACCTCCCGCTTGTTGCTCCTGATCCTGCGCTTCGTCGCCATCTTCGGACTGCTTGCCATCCTGCTGCTGTTGCTGGTCGCCGTTTTCGCCACCCTGCCCTTCCTGCTGCTGTTGGTCCTGCTGCTGGTCCTCGCCGTCCTGGTCCTGGTTCTCGTCCTGCTGCTGCTGTTGTTGTTGTTGCTGCACCTGACGGATGGCCTTGGTCAGATTATACTTGGTCTCGGCATCTTCCGGATCCAGTCTTAGGCTTTGCTTGTAGGCTTCTACGGCCTGCTGGTAATTTTCCTGCCGGTAGTAGCTGTCGCCGAGGTTCCGGTAAGCCCGCGACTGGATGTCGGGGTCCGCGGAGAGGCCGGCCGCTTCCTCGTAGCGCTTGGCGGCTTCCTCGTATTCGCCCCGTTCGTAGAGTGAATTACCGAGGTTGTAATTCCCCTGCGCGCTGTTCTCCTCCCGGATGGCATCGCCGTAAGCCCGCTGTGCTTCTTCAAAGTTCCCTTCCCGATAGGCGCGGTCGCCTTCCCGCAGGGCGCGGTGGCTGGATTGGCTTTGCGCCGGAGCGCAGGTAACGAGCCATATCAGAAACAGGAAACATATACGGTACCACATCTTGGGCGAAGTTAGGGATTTGTCGGTAGCTGCTACGGGCAGTGTACACCTAAACCTTTCGGATTGTAGACGCTCTCCACGTAGGACCTGTTTTCGCCCCAACCCGGATGCTACCCTCCAGCGCGGCAGGCGATTAGGGAGGCCCATCCACGGGCATTTAACGCGCTGGCATCACTCGGCCGGTCTCCGGTAGGTGATATCGGCGAAGTCCGAGCATTCATTGCCCCCGGCGAGGAAGCATAGTTGCTTGGTGCGAACCACGGCTTTCGTTCGGAGGCTATCGGGCGTACCGTCGTAGTCAAGGTAGATCGTGTCCCGATCCATACGGAAGGTACCCCATTTCCAGCTATTCCGACTCAAGGATAATTCGAAAGTGGAATCCCTGAATAACCGAACCTTCACCCAGCCAACGGGGGCCTCTCGCTCCGCGGCCAGAAGCAGGTCAGTGGGCTCCTCGGTATTGCAATAGCATAGCAAGCTGATTGCGCCGCACAGGATTAGGATCCACGCGATTGGCGCTCGCCAAGCTTGGCCAGTCTCTTTATGTGTTCTGAAACGAGTGTAGCCCATAGTCCCGCACTGCTATTAAGGACAGTGTTGACAGGTAAACAGCGCTCGTCTAGACATCGGATGTGTCAGGTCGGTAAATTTGTCAGACATCGGATGTTGACCGCTGGGCTTGATGCCGTCCAAAAAGCAGAAAGCGCTCAAATTTGAGTAAATGCTACCGCCTGATCGGCTAATTCTTGCAAAAACGCAAGTCCAAGGCCTCCATTCGCCTGAGAAGACACCTGCCACATCCGATGTCTGCAATCTTGTCAGTACTGACACATCCGATGTTTACAGCGTCTTATTCCCCCATATCTGGCACCGCCCCGTGTACCCGCTCCGCCGGTTGATCCAGGAAAGTCTTGACATCGGTATACAGTTTTTCCGGCTGCTCCGCGTGCACCCAGTGGCCGGCATCGGCGATCGTGACCAGTTTTGCCTGCGGAAAGTGGTGCTCGATGACGTCCATATCGTCGTCCTCCACGTATCCGCTTTTTCCGCCGCGGACGAACAGGGCCGGCCCAGGAAAGGTCTGCCCGGCCGTACCGATTGGCGCGATCAGGTTTTCGTAATCCCGATCGAGAACCTCCAAATTCATCCGCCAGCGGAAGCCATCCTTAGAGTCCCGGGCCAGGTTCTTTAGTAAAAACATGCGCACACCTTCGTCTTTCATATAGGGGGCCATCAGCTCGTCCGCGTGCCGGCGGTCGTCGATGTCCTTGGGGTCCAGAGCCTTGAGGGCCGCGAAGACGTCGTCGTGGCCGCGACCGTACCGCCGCGGCGCCATATCCACCACAACCAATTTTTCTACGAGCGTCGGATAATCCAGCGCGCACTGCATGGCTACCTTTCCCCCCATGCTGTGTCCGAGCAGGTGACAGCGATCAATGCCCTGTTCTTCCAAAAAAGCGGCCAGGTCTTCCGCCATGAGGGGATAGGTCATCTCGTCGGCGTGCGGGCTCCGGCCGTGATTGCGTAAGTCGACCAGGATGACTTTAAAGTCTTCCGCCCATTTGCGGGCGATAGTGGACCAGTTATCGAGATTTCCGAATAAGCCGTGGAGGATGACGAAGGGGAAGCCTTCACCGTGGACTTTGTAATTGAGCTGCATATATGCGCAGACGCGAAGGCCTTTGCGGAGGTTCACACAACGCAATCGCTTCGGATCGAAATCCGCGACCCGTCCACTCTTTTACTCCTCTTTCTCCTGGCGCTCCTCCGGTTCGGGTTCCGGCTTTTGTCCGTTTTCCCCGGCCAGCCCGTGTGCCGCCTGCTGCGTACCGATGACCCGGTCCAGCCCCTTGCCCCCCCGTATCCATAGGTCGCGCTGCGGGAATGGAATCTCGACTCCCTTCTCCCGGAAGCCCTGGTCAATCCCAAAGCGGACGTCACTCTTTACATCCTCGATCCGCAGAAAGTCGCGCGACCAGAAGATGATCTCGAAGTCCAGCGAGGAATTGCCAAAGTCCAGAAAGCGGACGATCGGATTCGGTGTCTTGAGTATCCGGGGGTGATCCAAAGCCACCTTCATCAGGATCTCCTTTACCAGATTCGTATCCGACCCGTAGGCTACCCCCACGCCGACGTGAAAGCGGGCTTTGCGCTCTACATGGCTCCAGTTGACGACGTTCTCGCCGATCAATTTGGAGTTCGGAACGAAGATGATGATGTCGTCGCGGGTTTCTATCGTGGCGGTTCGCGCACCTATTTTGCGGACCGTCCCGATCTGGTGGTCGGCCACCTCTACCACGTCCCCGACCATCACGCCACGTTCGAAGAGGATGATCACCCCGCAGATCAAATCATTGAAGGTTTGCTGCAGCCCGATACCGATACCCACCAGGAGCGCCGCCGCACCGGTCCAGAGCACGACCAGGTCAAAGCCCGCAGCCTGAAGTACCAATAGGACGCCGACCACGTACACGAAGTACGTAATGAGTCGGTTGATCGCGTACTGGCTTCCGGCATCCACTTTGGAACGCCGGTAGTAAGCGCCAAGAATGAGGTTCGTCACCGCCATCAGCAATAGACGGAGAAACAGAAAGACCGCTCCCGCGAAGACGACGTTCCCTACCGTAATAGTCGAAGTCGTTTCACCGCTTTGGTCCCGGAAGGCGTAAAGTACGAGCGAGGCCAGCCCCGTATCATTAAGCACAACCAGCAACGCCAGGGTATACATGAATGGCCGTACCGCCCGGAAACGGTTGGCGGCCGCCTCCTCCTCGGAAAGCGACTGGGCGGTCGCCGTCGTCGACATATGCATCCGGTGGTACCGCTGTACGAGTAATTCTTCGATCAGGATATCCAAAACGTTTGCCACGATAAAGGCCAGCAGGGCTTTGACGATCGTACTGATGCGGACAACCAGGTAGACCGGCGGGCCGTCACTCGTACTTGCCTGCTGGATAGGCTCGTTCACGAAGGTGATATCGATATTCAGAATCCGCAGGATCACGATCACCAACAGGCTAAAGAGAGAAAACCGCGTCACGTTGCGCACCCGCGTGCGGTTCTTGACGCTGACCGCTTCCCGGCCGTAATACCAGGGCAGGACGCGGCGGACCATCAGGTAATTCGTGCCAAGCAATATCACCGTAGCTACCCCGATCAGCAGCAGCTGATAGGCGGTCACCGTGAATCCCATAAACTCCAACAAGATTAGTTCCCTCAGTTGGTCCATAAGTATCGCAAAGTACAACCCGCGGCTCCCCTATCCGTTGGGGCAAGACAACATTCTACCTCCAGATGCAGGAAATCAAGGGGCGGTACGTCGACCTCGACGCCCGGGAAATTTACGGCGCGGTCATGACTATCGACGACGAAGGCCGTATCGCGTCCATCCAGCGGGACCCCTCCCGCGACAAACGCGGCTGGTTCATTTTGCCCGGATTCGTCGATGCCCACGTCCACATCGAATCCTCCATGCTCTTGCCCGTCGAATTTGCTAAACTCGCCGTCGTACACGGTACGGTGGCTACGGTCAGCGACCCCCACGAGATCGCTAACGTGATGGGCCTGGAAGGCGTCGAGTACATGATCGATAATGCCCGCCACACTGCCCTGAGTATTCACTTCGGCGCGCCGTCCTGCGTACCGGCCACCACGGCGGAGACTGCGGGCGCCCGCATAGACGCGGAAGGCGTCGCGGAATTGCTCAGCCGCCCCGACATCAGCTACCTCAGCGAAATGATGAACTACCCGGGCGTACTGCACGCCGAGCCGGGCGTCATGGCTAAAATCGATGCCGCCCAAGCAATGGGTAAACCCGTCGACGGTCACGCTCCCGGACTCAAAGGCGAACAAGCCGCCGCCTACGCTGACGCCGGTATCAGTACCGATCACGAATGCTTCACGGCCGCCGAGGCACGCGATAAACTCGCCGTAGGAATGAAAATACTGATCCGCGAAGGCAGTGCCGCCCGTAATTATGCCGCCCTGGAAGAACTGATTGACGAATTTCCCGACCGGCTGATGTTTTGCACCGACGATTGCCACCCCGACGATCTGATGGCCGGTCACATCAACCGATTGGTCGTACGGGCCGTCCGCGGTGGTCACGACCTATTTAAGGTACTTCGAATCGCCTGCCGCAACGCCGTCGAACACTATAATCTCCCCATCGGCCAACTGCGGGTAGGCGACCGCGCCGACTTCATCCAGGTCGACGACCTGCGGCACTTCGGCATTATGGCCACCTACATCAATGGCGTTCGGGTAGCCGAAGCCGGTGCGCACCTTCTCCCCGACCACCGTCCCGAACCCATCAACAATTTCAACTGCTCGCCAAAGGTGCCGGAAGATTTTCGCATCGCGCCAGGGCCGGAAGGCGGGAAACTCCGGGTCATCGGCGTGACCGACGGTGAGCTCGTCACCGATCACCTGGTACTGACGCCCGTACTCGACGATACGGGCCGTCCCGTTGCTGCTCCCGAACGTGATCTCCTCAAGATCGCCGTCATCAATCGCTACCAGGATGCACCCGTTGCGCTCGGTTTCGTCCAGGGAATGAAGATGCAACGTGGTGCGATCGCCAGCAGCGTGGCACACGACAGCCACAATATCGTGGTCGTAGGAGTAGACGACGAAGCCATGTGCCGCATTGCTAATGCCGTAATCGCCGAGCGGGGCGGTATCGCTGCCGGCCGGGACGAATACCTGGAAGTCCTCCCCCTGCCGGTGGCTGGAATTATGAGTCTGGAAAGAGGCCCGCAGGTGGCCGCCCGTTACGGTGAGCTAAACGGTTTCGTGCGCAGAAAACTACGCTGCGAATTGGCCGCCCCGTTCATGACACTCTCCTTTCTGGCCCTCCTGGTCATCCCCAGCCTCAAACTGAGCGACCGTGGCCTGTTCGATGGCGCAGCCTTCGAGCCTGTGGACCTATGGGTTGAGTCCGAGTAGAGGGCACCTTTAACCATGCCTGGACTTAAAAGGTGACAGGGGTGGCAATAGATAATTTTGGACAGACGTTTATGACATGAAATAACCAAAAACGAGTAGTTTATCTACTGTTTTATGGGGGCGCCTTATTTCAGTTAAGTATCGCTTAACCAAGAAATACATCCGGTATTGATCCCTTTGCACGCTTACCCTGATCCGAGATCCGGGCGGGAAGAGTACCGGCATGTCTACTTATAGTGTTTGTTCATAGTGTCTCTGTTCAGTGTGGCCCGGCGGTAATGCCGGGCCGCAACTTTTTACCGTACCACCAGTCGCTTTGACCAATTTTCCCCGGCGGCACGAGCTGTCAGTACGTATAGACCGGGCGGCGCATCTGCGGTTTCGCGTAGTACCGATTCTTCCGTCACATATTTCTTAATCCATATTCTGCGACCAGCGAGGTCCGAGAGTTCCAGCATAACCTCCCCCCGCGACGGAAGATTGATGGTAATGGCATCCGAAGTAGGATTCGGGTGGACGCCAAAGCTTTCCTGGCTGAACCGCTGCAGGTAAATGACTTCACTGATGGAAGACGTCCCGTCGAAATCCACGATCTGGAGACGGTAATACGCACCGGCCGCCGGATCGAGATCGCTGAATTTATACGTATAGGTTCCGAATGCTCCGTTCGCACGCGCCAGAATGGTAGATATGGGCTCCCAGCTTTCACCTCCGTCGGAGGAACGTTCCACCATGTAGTAATGGACATCAGACTCCGCCATAACCGTCCACTCAAGTTGATTATCCCGTGCGGCGGTCTCACCGGTAAACGTAACTACATCGACTGGCAGGACAGCGGCCATTGTTACGTAATTGGATGTGCTACCGAAGTATGCAAAGTTATTCAATGTACCGCTGTAGGGTTTACCACTGGCTTCGTTCAACCTACTCAGGATGGCTGGATACTGTTCATTGTAGTCCATATTGAAAGTGTAACTGGCCAATAAATCCGCATCGTAAGGATCGATCGATTCCTCCACGGCATAGGTGCTTATTTCACTCGCCGTACGTGCGGTCGACCAGAAGCGCAATTCCGAGACCGTAATGTTGGAATAGCGATTTACCTCCCGCCCGATATAGATGGGTATGGAGGGTGATATGTTGGCCAACCTGGACGGCGCCCTGTTGCCGCCGGTCAGTCGCTGCTCCACGCCATCGATGTACATTTTGGTCCGGTCTTTGGCCCGGGACAGGGTGCCGTCGAAAACCACCGATACGAGTATTTCCTTTCCGATCTCCATCTGCGACTCCCACGCTTCCCGGAAATCTTCCGTCCCGTTGGAAATATTGGTTGCCAGTCGGTTTCCTCCCCCGCCTGAGGTCTGCAGTTCAAAGATGTAGGAATTGCGGTAACCCCGGTAATCACGGAAGGCGAAGATGGCATCGTAGCTTTTCAGTGCATTAAAAGTGAAGCGGATCTCCATGGTCAGTTGCTGTCGGTTGCTGAGCTGCCCGGCAAAGCTGGGGTCCAGTACAACGTGGTCGTCGATGCCGTCAAACGCGAGCGCGGTGCGCATCTGGCCGATTAGGTGGGTCGGGATGATTAAGCTCAATAGGATACACCAGCCCAAAATCTTTATCCGTATCGCTCTCTTGGTGCAGTAGTTGGTGATAGAATAGGTGACCATGGTAAAATACTTCGTGGTTCGT
Source organism: Lewinella sp. IMCC34191 (assembly GCF_003390935.1). Taxonomy (GTDB): domain Bacteria; phylum Bacteroidota; class Bacteroidia; order Chitinophagales; family Saprospiraceae; genus Neolewinella. Next base: position 252,984 of record NZ_QNQZ01000005.1, read on the forward strand.
GCCTCAATTAATTCACCTATCCTATTTCAATGTCTATACCACAATGCAAATGACTGATATTTAATCATTTACGAATTTTTAGGATATTAATCCATTCCAGTTTTTGGACGCTATCCAATTTTCGTAGTTGCCTTTCCCTAGCACACAAAAAAAAGCCCCACCAGAATCTGGTGGGGCCGATTACATCATCATATGGTCCGTTGCTTGACCGTGTCTTGCTTATAAGTGAGTGCTGTAGCCGCGGAAGATTTCAACTTGGGATGAAATCTCCGATTCGCCCGCTGAGCGTACGGCGCGGACGCGGTAAACGCCGGTCGGCAGGGGGGCTATATCCATGAAACCATACTCCGATATTGCTTCGTCGGTTAGCTTCGCCGGAATAGCAGCTAACTCTTCCCAGGTATCGGCAACCCCCGTCGAACGTTCCACACTATAGTAGATCACTCCCGCCTGAAAGGCCGTCCACATAAGACGATTTGCCTGACCCATCGCTTCCCCCTCAAAGGAAACAATGTCTGCGGAGACGAGCAATGGGCTCGTGCTTTGTTGTGCGGATAGCGACTGTCCCGTCCACATGGCGAACGCCATAATAAAGAGGAGAAAGTATTTCTTGAAGGTTAGTGGAGTAAACATGCGTATATATTAGGTTTGATCAAAGTGGCGATCTGTATTCCGCCGTTTTATTCGTCCCCGTAGGAACGGTGTCTGCAATAGTAATATCAAAGGGAATGCCAAAATGTATATCTCTATGATTCAGCAAGTTATACATTTACCAGATAGAACTTCGTTCCACATTCTGGAATTTGCCCGAATTTGAGACCGCCCCGGAATCCTTTTCGGAACGCTATGACCCAAAAAGAAGCGGCCCGGGGGTTGCCCGGGCCACGTGAATACGACACTTGAATTACACAAATACTATAGGACTGTCTATTGACAAATATCTTGAGTTTTACATGCCACCGCTGTGGCTGAGAAAGTGCGGCGGCGGAACTCGCATTCCACCGCCGCTTTGGAAAATTAATTATCTAATCAAAACAGTAAAACACCTTATCTGCAGGCCGTCTTTAATCCGTATAAAAGCGGGCGACGGCATCTCATTTATGATGGCTATCGATTTTTCAGTACGCTTTCGTACCACGTTCAATCGTTAGGACACGAACAATATGACAAAGCACGTGCCAAAATATTTATGCTTGACAGTCAATTCATTATGAATTCAATTGCCGCATATTTATTCCACCCTTTGGAAAATGTCCATTTGATGTGTTTACTACGAGTCCGATTGGCGATATACGCCATCACGTCCCGTTTCATACAATACGAGCTAATGGAGATAGTGGATTCACCATTTTACCCTAGTGGCACGTTATTCGGTTCCTCATACAAACGCTGCAGGCATATCCAAGCCTGATTCATGGTTGCCGGGTTCCGTATACGAGGTCGCAATACGTACTTGGTGACATACCAGCCTTCAAATAGAAATCCCCACACCGCGGAAACGGAATGGGGAGCCTAAAAAAAGAATACGTGGCCAGCGCCGAGCGCGACCACGTATTAATTACGGACACTTGAACTACACAATAACACGAGATAATCAATTGCGGCGGTTGTCCCGCTACGCGGCTTTTGGTTAATGGGATAAAATTGCCCCCCGGCCGGCGGAGGGAGAGGGGCCTAATCCTGTCCCCCTTTTTACCGGCCGGGTAGGCGATCAACAAGGGAAAAACACAGTAAAACTGCCGGTTGCGCTCCGGTCTAAAAAAAACGCCTGGTTGCTATTTCGTCTCTCTATACCAGGCGAATGTTTGCTCAAAGGTCAATAGGCGTTTGTTCAAAGGTCTAATAGGTGTCTGTTCAATGGTCTCTGGCGTGTCTCTCTTAGTGCCATGGCGGGCCTTATGTGAGCCCGCTGAAAAGGAAAGAATGTTTGTTCGTGTACGTTTCAATGTTACGCTCACCCTTAGGCAATCGGTGTGCCACAAAAAGATGCACTGATAATCAGACGATTATAAATGCCTACCGTGTGTATTTATTCCTGAATCTGGAATTCTTCCATGCGTTGTGCATACATTTAAGTAGGCAACTAGCATTTTCGGGTAGGAACCCGCTGGTTTAGCGCACGTCTGATACCACTCAGCCTATTATCCGGGTTTTCTACCGTCCAATTGGTTGTCGCGTAAAGACGCCTTATGGTTGGCGATCCTATTCCGGTCCCAACCGTATCCTCCGCCACACCAACCCAAGTGGCTTAACCGGTGTGCGCCTGCTGCTGATCACCCCCTCACCTACTTCACCCCACCGCCTATGGCGATGCGAGAGTGCGTGGTGCCCATGTAATTGATCTGCTAATCTCGCCTTCCAGCGGCCATTTTTTGCGGCGGAGCGCAGGTAGAAAGCCATCTTCTGGCAGCGATGATTTGCACCTCGCGAACCATGATCACCTACCCCGCGGTGTCTCCCCGTCTAGCGCAGGAATTTTATTCCCCCGATTCCTGCAGACCGATTCTACTTCCGAGAAATCAATCATCTATCCAGTGCAAGACAGCTATTTTTTATAGGACAGCCACGTCAGTAGACGGGGGGTCTCCAGATCCCCACTCTGGCTAGAGCCTGACTTCAAGGTGCACGAGGCACAATGCCGGTAAGAGGCACAGAGCGCTACGATGCTCCTCTTTCTACCCCCTCCCATTTCCCCCAAACAACAAAGCCCCTTGACTAAAGAATAGTCAAGGGGCTTCCTAAATGATAAGTGGTCGCTGAGAGACTCGAACTCCCGACCCCCTCGGTGTAAACGAGGTGCTCTGAACCAACTGAGCTAAGCGACCCGGTGTAGCAGCGTGGCCACCTACCGTCGTAGGCCTCCATCGCTAAGGGAGCGCAAATATACGGTTGCCCGCCCGACTCGTGCAAGCAAACAATTGGTAATTTTACCGCTCTTTCGAAAGCTTCCCCCATGACCCGCCTCCGTTTTCTCGCTTGCTGCCTGCTGTTATCCCTCGCCGGATTCGCGCAGGATTCCCTGTCTTTCGGTGGCGTTGACCTACCGGGAGCCGAGGTGCGGGCCAGCTACTTACGGGTGAGCCCCCTGGCCCAGGCCTTCACCATCGAGGAGGTCCGCCGGCTGCCCGCCACCTTCTACGATCCGGCGCGCCTGATCGCCCTGTTGCCCGGGGTGGTCCAGACCAACGACCAGGCCAACCACCTCAGCGTCCGCGGCAACACGCCGAATGCCAACCTCTGGCGGCTCAACGGCCTGGCCGTCATCAACCCCAACCATACCGCCAACGCCGGCACCTTCTACGACCTGCCCACCCTTAGCGGCGGTGGCACCAACGCCCTGAGCGCCCAGGTGCTCGACAACTCCGCCTTTCTAGCGGGGGGAATGCCCGCCCGCTACGGCAACGCCACCGGCGGTACCTTCGATCTGCGGCTGCGCCCCGGCAGTCACGACCACGCCCAGCATCAATTGCAGGCCAGCCTCATCGGCTTTGACGCCGCCACGGAGGGGCCGATCGGTAATTCCGGCATCAGCTACCTCGTGAACGCCCGCTATAGCTTTACCGGTCTGCTGGCGGACCTGGGCGTGGACTTCGGCGGTGAGGAGATCAGCTTTTCCGATATCAACGCCCATCTTCACGGCGAAACGGAGCGGAGCTCGTACAGCCTCTTTACCGTCCTGGGCCGCAGTACCAACTACTTTTCCCCCGACCCGGAGGAAGAGGTCACCGAACAGAAAGAACTCTTCGATATCGATTTCGAAAACGACATCGCCATCGTCGGCGCAAACTTCGAAACGGAACTATCGGCCGGTAAGTTATCAGCCGGTGCCGCCATCTCCACCCTCGGCACCAACCGAAATCAAAACTTTACCGACGGTGGCCCGCAGGTGCAGGGAGGCACCCTCGACCAACGGCGCATCAGTGCCTTCGCCGACTGGGAAATGTACTGGACGAACAACCTGACCTTTACCCTGGGCGCGGAATTCCTGCAAGACGAACTGGACTTCACCAACGTGTTCCACTTCGACGGCAGTGCCCGTTCGCTGGATCGGACGGACGATGGCCGCAGCCTCGCACCCTACGCGGCTTTGCAGATCCTGTCGGACGATGGGAATAAGGCCCTGGAATTCACTGCCCGGGCCCCGTGGTACCAATTTGGCGGCGGCAGCGACGAACTCGTCTTCGAGCCCCGCATCCGTTACCGGACCCGGTGGAACGATCAGCGGCTGGTGGCCAGCCTGGAACGCCTGAGTCGCCTTCCCAACCTAGGGCGCATCCTCAGCGCACCGGAAGATGAAACCTTTGTTCCCGTCACCAACCAGGCCAGTCTGGCCTACGGCAAACGGATCGGCCGGGTGAATACCCTGATTACCGGCTACTACCAGTACACCGGCGAGGAATACGCCGCCCAGGTAGGTACATTCCTCCTCAGCGCCAACAACTTCCTGGAGATCGATCCGAATTTCGCCTTCACCACCCGTACCGCCACCCGTCGTTACGGACTGGAGGCCGAGGTAGCGGGTGGCCAACGCACCGAGGGTTGGTACTACCGGGGGAGCGCCTCCGTCTTTCGCGCCGAAACGCAGCAGTCGGATGATTCCTGGGCCAAGGACCGCTACAGCAGCGACCTGATCGCCAAGCTCACCCTAGGCCGGGAATGGGCGGGTGCCGATCGACAATCGAATCCGCGCACCTATGGTTTCAACGTCGCCCTGATCGGCTACGGCGGCGAGCGCACGGGCAACATTGTAGGGAATAGCGGGCGGCTTAACCCCTACTTCACTCCTCCAGACTACAGCGAGGGTCTCGTGAATACCAACGGCGTCTATTTTCGCCCCGATCTGCGAATCTACCGAACCAAGGAACGGGGCCGGCGCACCACCACCATTGCGCTGGACCTGCAGAACGTAGCCGGCATTTCAAACACGGCGGCTACTTATTTCGATTCATTTCTGAACCGTCCGAACGAACGGGAAGCCCTCTCGTTGATCCCGGTGCTCAGTTACCGCGTTTGGTGGCGATAGTCGTTGCCAGAAACTTCACTTCCACCGAATCGGCTTTCTACCTGCGCTCCGGCGCCAAATTTGCTAAACTCCAACTCTATGAAGCTTTCCTATTCTTTATTCGTCTTGTTGCTTTTCGCTTTCGCCTGTGGTAACAGCGAGGAAGATGCCGCCGAGAATGCCGGCGAGCGCGCCACTACCGCCGCCCAGGAGACGGCTTACGACCTGATGATGGAAGGCCACGATCGCGTCATGCCGATGATGGGACAGATCACCCAGGCACAGCGCAACATCACCGAGCAGCTATCCGCCGGCGGGCACGGAGAAGACTACCGCGACCTGCTCATGGCCGCCAACGAGCAACTCGAAGACGCCGACGATGCCATGATGGCCTGGATGAATAATTCCCGCCCCCTCACCGAACTGCGCGAGAACATGGACAATGACGAGATCATGGAATTCATCCGCGAGCGTACCCGATCGATTGCCGAGGTAGAAGCAGACATCAAGACGAGCCTGGCCAACGCCCAGCAAATCCTGGGCGACGAAGACCACGAGCACGGGGAGGGCATGGACCATGACCACGACCACTGATCCGTGGCCGACACGCGTATACGCTCCCGTTTCGAGCTTACCGGCCGGGTGGCCGTCGTCACCGGCTCTTCCAAGGGCATCGGGGAAGCCATGGCCCGCGGGCTAGCTGAATTTGGTGCCCGCGTGGTCATCAGTTCCCGCAACCAGGAAAGCATCGATGCGGTAGCAGCCGCCTACCGGGCCGACGGCCTCGACGCCACCGCCATCGCCTGCCACGTAGGCGACCCCGACGACCGCCGCCGCCTGATCGAGCAGACCGTCGCCACCTACGGCCGCCTCGACATCCTCATTAACAACGCCGCCACCAACCCCTACTTCGGACCGGTAGAGGGCCTCCCCCCCGATGCCTACCAGAAAACCCTGGACATCAACCTGACCGCCGCCCTCGAGCTGAGCAACCTGGCCCTGCCCCACCTCCGGAAGTCCGGTACGGGTAGCGTCATCCACATCAGCTCCATCGAAGGCCTCCACGCCAACCCGAACTTCGCCGCCTACAACATCAGTAAGGCCGGCATCATCATGCTCGGCAAGAGCCAGGCCCGCGAGTGGGCTTCCGACAACGTGCGCGTCAACGTCATCTGCCCCGGCCTCGTCAAGACCAAGCTCAGCCGCGCCCTCTGGGAAAACGACCAACTGGCCAAGCAATTCACCAATATGATCCCGCTCAACCGCATGGCCTCGCCCGATGAGATCGCCGGCCTCGCCGTCTGGCTCGCCAGCGACGCCGCCAGCTACGTTACGGGGGGCACCTTCGTAGCGGACGGGGGGATGTTGGGGTAGCTCGAATTGCTTCGCCATAGGTAGAGGATTTCGTCGGTAGAGGACCGCTTGCTTCGCTCGCGGTCGGTAGAGTGGCTTCGCCACGGTAGAGCTCACTCCGTTCGCGGTAGAACAAGCTTCCCACAAACACGCAGCAAGCACTAACCGGCAACCAAAGCGACGCAATCACCGCGACCGCAGGGAGTCTCTACCGTGAGCGCCAGCGAACTCTAACGCGAACGAAGTGAGCTCTACGTGAGCGCCAGCGAACTCTAATACGACCGCAGGGAGTCTCTACCATGAGCGCCAGCGAACTCTACCGAGAACGAAGTGAGCTCTACGTGAGCGCCAGCGAACTCTAACGCGACCGCAGGGAGCTACACATCCATAACCTTCCGCCGCAAAACGAAATTCTTCCCCAAATAAACCTTCCGCACCATCTCGTCCGCGGCGAGCTCCTCGGCGGTGCCGGCCTTGAGGATGTTGCCTTCGAACATGAGGTAGGCGCGATCGGTAATGCTGAGGGTTTCCTGGACGTTGTGGTCGGTGATAAGGATGCCGATGTTTTTGGTCTTCAGTTTGGCGACGATGTACTGAATGTCTTCTACCGCGATGGGGTCGATGCCGGCGAAGGGCTCGTCGAGCAGGATGAAGTTGGGGTCGGTGGCCAGGGCGCGGGCGATCTCGGTACGCCGCCGCTCGCCGCCGCTTAGGGTATCGCCGTTGCTCTTGCGGACTTTATGGAGGCTAAACTCATCTAATAGACTCTCCAGCTTCTCCGCCCGCTCCGCCTTTTTCAGGTCGGTCATTTCGAGTACGGCCATGATGTTGTCTTCCACGGTTAATTTTCGGAAGACCGAGGGCTCCTGCGGGAGGTAACCGATGCCGCGCTGTGCCCGCTTGTACATGGGCAGGTTGGTGATGTCGTCGTCGTTGAGATAGACGCGGCCCTCGTTGGGCTTGATGAAGCCGACCGTCATGTAGAAGGTGGTGGTCTTACCGGCACCGTTCGGGCCAAGCAGGCCGACGATGTCGCCGCGGTCTACGTGGATGCTGACGCCCTTGACGACCGTACGGCTGCCGTACTTTTTGACCAAATTCTCACTTCTAAGCCTCATGTAATTAATGGTTTCGGTGGCGGCTACTTCTCAGCGGCCACGAGATCAATGGCGAGTTCCTGTGATTTATTATTCCGGATGACCTCAATCACGAGCCGATCGCCCGGCCGGGCGCGCCCGATGATTTCCGTCAGCTCCGGCAGGTCGCGGATGTTCCGGCCGTCTACGGCTATGATCAGGTCATCGACCAGGAGGCCTCCTACTTCCGCGGCTCCCCCGGGAAAGATAGCATCTACGACGACACCCTCGCTGCGGTTGCCCAGCGCCAGCCGCTCGATATCGGCACCCGTGAGCGAGGAAATCTCCACGCCCATCAGGGCACGCCGGAAGCTACCGTACTCGATGATGTCATCTACAATCCGCCGCACCAGGTTGCTCGGAATGGCGAAACTGTACCCCTGGAAGAGCCCGGTTCGGGAAGCAATGGCAGTATTGATACCCAGCAGTCGCCCTTCGGCATCGACCAGCGGCCCTCCGCTGTTGCCCGGATTAACGGCGGCGTCCGTCTGGATAAAGCTTTCGATAGCGTCCGGGTCGCGCAGCAAGCTCAGGTTCCGCCCCTTCGCGCTGATGATGCCTGCGGTGACGGTGCTGGTCAGTCCGAGCGGACTCCCGACGGCCAGTACCCACTGCCCCGGCTCCGCCTCGTCGGAGTCGGCGGCTTTCAGATAAGGCAGATCATCGGCCTCTATCTTCAGTACGGCGAGGTCGGTTTTTGGTTCCGCGCCCACGATTTCCGCCGGGTAGCGGTGCCGGTCGGCGGTCGTGACGGTGATGTTGTCCGCCGCCTCCACGACGTGGTAATTGGTGACGATATAGCCGTCCGCCCGGTAGATTACCCCGGATCCCTGCCCGCCCAGGCTACCGCTGTTCTCTTCGCGGTCAAAGAGCGCCTTTACCGTGGCGCGGTCCCGCCCGTCTACCCGCGCGTCCACGTGTACGACGGCGGCGGTGGTACGCCGGGCGGCCTGCCGGAAATCGATGGCATCCGCCGGTACGTCGGGCAGCGGCTTTTCGCTATCTACCGGCTGCGACCAGTACAGTGCCGGCGTGCGATTAGACACGGTTTTGGCTAACGCCGACTCCCCACTTGGCCCCACCATCCACAGCACGAACAGGGCGGCAATCAGGCCACCCGCAAGTGCGGAAAGGAAATGGGATCGAATCTTCATGCGACGTCGGTCAGAGCGCAAACACTTAAGGGAGTGGCCCGCTTTGTGAACAGGAGATACCTATATTTTGGTTAACGCTTCCCCGACTTTACGCGCATTAAGCTATTTTCGTGGTCGAAACCAAACACCCCGCCCCCTAGCCTGCCGCTTTGACCGCCCAAGAACTTAGTGACCTTTTACAACCCGAAACCGAACTGGAAGCCCGCTTTCTGCAGGAGGAGGAATTTCGGCGCGGCCTTGCCTGGGGGCTGCCGCGCTACGGGCACCCGGAAGGGACAATCTGGCGCCACATCCTGGAGGTTAACGAAAATATTGATGCCCTGCCCGTCGACGCGGAAACGCGCCGCAAACTGCGCACGATCTGCTGGGTCCACGATACCTTCAAACACATCGAGCACCGCGGCAATCCCCGCGACTGGTCCAAGCATCACTCCGTCTACGCCCGTCATTTTCTGGCCAATTTCCTGGATGACCCCCTGCTCCTGAACGTGGTCGAGCTCCACGACGAAGCCTACTACTGCTGGCGCCTCGCCCACCTCTACGGCGAATACCGCGAGTCCGAACGCCGCATGGAAATTTTGCGGGAACGGGTCGGCCCCTACTGGCAGCTCTACTACCTGTTCTTCAAGTGCGATACCAGCACGGGAGACAAAAATCCCGCCCCCCTCATCTGGTTCGAGGAGACGGCCGAGGACATCGAAGTGGTGGAATTCGAGCGGGGGGAAGGCGCCGCTATTTAATCGATACCCGTCGATTCACGGTCCGGCCATCCCGCAGTTGCATCCTCAAAAAATAGATGCCGTCCGGCAGGCCATCCACCGGCACCTCCAGGTGCAGACGGCCTTCCTTATCCGAATTCTCCATGACCAGCCGGCCATTTACCGTAAGCAATTGGTAGCTGGCGATCGGCTCGTTACTCTCAATGTAGATGCGGTCGTCGCTGGTCGGATTGGCATAGACGCGAATGGCATCCGCCCCGAGCGGCGCATGGGTAGCGACGGTTTCGTAACTAAGAAATTCAAAGGCCGGCAGGGCCCGATTCTCCCGCTGAAAGTCGAAGAAGGTGGCATTTTCGTACGATGAGCCCTGGCCCCAGGCATCGCATAGGGTACTGGTGACCCAGGCCGGCTCCCAGTAAAAGACGCCCATACCGCCATTCTCGCATACCGTTTGCGTAAGATCGACCAGGAAATCCAGCTGCCCCTGCGGCGTGGCGGGATAATCCACGACGTTCCCGTTACCGCCCAGGAAGTTGTTATAATCATCGGCCCCGGCCGTATTGTTCCAGCTGAAACCGGTTTCGAAGATCATTACCTCCTTGCCGTAGCTCTCCACAAGATGCTTCACCAGCACCCCGATGGCTTCCACGGTCGTCTCCGGGTTGAAAAAGGGATAGTACGAAACCCCAAAAATGTCGAAACCGGTAACACCCGCGTCCCGTAGGGCCTCCGCTCCGTACCGGACGTAGCGCTCCGTCATGTGTATGGCGGATCGGATCGTCGTTCCCCTCGCTTCATTGAAGGCGGCCACCGCGTCGATTCCCGCCTGGAATTTCGGCCCGTCAACGGCCCATTCAAATCCGTTCGTAGGCACCGACGCATCCACGAATCCGTTATCCGTTTCATTACCAACCGCGAGGATAGCCGGCGGAGTCCCCTGGGCGTACATACTATCCAGCACGCGGTAAGTGTAGCCGTAGATGCTGTCGAGCAAAATGGCCTGGTCGAGTCCGTCCCAGGCGGCGGGCCGGCGTTGCTTGCCGGGGTCGACGAAGTAGTCGCCGTAGTGGACCGCCAGGTTAATTTTCATACCCGCGCTATCGGCTCGCCGGGCCGCTCGCAGCATGTCCGCCAGTCCGCCACTGGTTATTGGTGCGCCGCAGGCACTCTCGTTGTTTTCGGGGGTATGCCAGAGCCGTAGCCGGACCATCTCCGCGCCCCGCTCGGCAAAGTAGGCAAAGGGGTCCACCCGGTTACCCTCCGTATCGCGATAGACGCCCCCGCCGGCCTCCACGGCATTGACATACGAGAGGTCAACCCCCTGCAGGCACTGTCCGAGCAGCAAAGCGGGAAGCAAGAACAGCAGAGAGGATACGAAATAAGCCATGTAGTAGTTTTTGCGGCGGAGCGCAGGTATAAGGCAGATCAATGGGAGGAAACCCGTACCCGAGCGAGTACCCTTTTCCCGGCTACGTAGCCCGAGACGTAATATATGCCATCCGCGAGACCATCGGGCAACACGACTCGATCAATCGGTTCGGAAAGCCGGAAAACGCATACGCCCCGTGGATCGTAGAGTCGCAAATGGTGCAGTACCTGACCGAAGTGAAGCTCACCGTCCCTGACGGGATTGGGATACACGTTAAGGCTTATAGCATTATCCAGGACCGCCGTAGTCCGAAAGGAGCCGGGCGAAATCATGTACCTCCTGTCAGCTGCCATATCCTGATATCGTTCGATATCACCACCGGGCCAGTGTATAATTAAGCTGTCTACCCTATCGGACGTGCCTAGGCCAAAGCGCAACGTCCGCTCGTGTTGGCTGGCGAAGCTGCCCCCCGCCCGGACTTCTCCCGACCTTCGTCGCCCGTCGATCCACACATCAACCGAGGCACCGATGGCGTAGCGGTCGCCGGCGTATAGGTCAAATCCTACCCAGTGGTTGCGATCGTCGGCTGTATTGAGGAACAACTGGCCGGATTGCCCGCTATTCGCCACGTACAGATCCGGGCGACCATCGCCGTTGAAGTCGGCCGTCACTGCTCCGTAGCTGCTGTGCGAGCTGTGGAACGCGGCCGTATCCGGACGGACCGTAGCGAAGCGTCCACCATCATTGTGGTACAATACATTGTTGTACCTCCGGTTACCTACGCTGAATCCGGTTTCATTCGCAACGTAGAGGTCGGGCAGACCGTCCAGATCATAATCGAGCCAGACCGTCCCCCACCCCATCCCCAAGTCGTTGACGCGGGCGTCGAAACCGCGCTCCCGGAAGGTGCCATTGCCCAGATTTTCAAGCAGGTAATTATCGTACAGATTGGTGACGTACAGATCAAGATCCCCGTCCCGGTCGTAGTCCGCGGCGTCAACGCCCATTCCCTCCCCCACGACGTCGGCCCCACTCGCCATACTTACATCGGTGAACCGACCGCCGTCGTTACGCAGCAGTACGTTGGGTTGTGATCCGTCCCGTACGACGTATAGATCGGGGTCGCCATCCCTATCGTAGTCGGTGGCCAGCGATTGCATGTTCAATCCCGTCACGGCTACCCCGGCCTCCGCGGCCACTTCGGAGAAGACCAGCCCCCCGAGATTTCGGTACAGGCGATTGGGCTCGTTCAGACAGGTGAGATAGATATCCAGCTTGCCGTCGCCGTCAAAGTCGAGCACCGATCCGGCCTGCACTTTAGCTACCAGATTGATGCCGGAGGTCGGAGTTTCGTCTAGGAAGCCGTCTCCCTCCCTTTCGTATAGCCGCGTCGGCTCATCCTGGTTGCCGATGAGTACGTCTTCATCTCCGTCATTATCGAAATCGGCCCACAGACTGACCATACTCCTATCGTTCCCGGCCAGCCCCTCGGCCTGCATCTCCTCGAAGTGGCCGGCGCCATCATTTACGTACAGCCGGTTCGGGCCGTCGAGCATGCACAGGTACAGGTCGGGATGGCCGTCCGCGTTGACGTCACACACTGCTGCTCCCCGCCCCCTACCCCGCGCGTCGATACCGGAACCGGCGGTAGCATCCCGGAAGGGTTGCTGTCCGGGCGCCGAGTTAACGAATCCTACCACACTCATGACGACAAAGCCCCACACACGCAAAACGGGCGCGCCTCCGCAGAGTACGCGCCCGTCGATGTAGTCGATTAAGCCCACGATCTTAGTCGAAGCTGTATTCGAGGGTATTCACGTTGAAGGTGACCGTGTACTCACCGCTGGTCGTGACGGGGATGTTATCCGGCGTGTTGAAGACCGCCGTACCCCTGGGGAATTCGGTGCCCCCCCAGTTGTAGGCCCAGTCGTCATTGACCCGGAACTTTACCGCCGCATCATCTCCGGCGGTCAGCGTGGTGGTCAGACTTACTTCTCCCACTACGCCGGTGGGGGTCATGTCGGTGTCGCTGGTCCAGGCCGTGGAAGTAGCCGATCCGATCAATCCGATACTGGCCGCTTCGAAACTGTAGGCACCGGAAGCCGGTGTGAGCGTAACGATGTAAATGCCCGGGCTGACAGTAATGTCCGATCCGTTCTGAGTGCCCGTACCGTTGGGGAAGTCAGCACCGCCCCAGTTGACGTCCCAGTTTCCGTTGGCACGGAACTTCACCACCCCTTCACCGAGTCCGATGATGGCGGACCAGGTACCGTCACCCTGGTCGACAAGCTGGATATCGTCGTCCCAGCCCCCGGGGCTAGCAGAACCTACCAGCCCTACACTAGTAATACCGGCGTCTTCTACGAAAGAGTACGTCAGATTATTGATGTCCAGCGTGACATTGTAGGTGCCTGCTACGACGGGAATATCACTGCCCCCCACAACGGCCGTCCCGCTGGGGAATTCGGTGCCGCCCCAGTTAAGGTCCCAGTTATCATTCGCGCGGAACTTGACCACGCCGTCGGTGAGTTCAATATTGATGGTATAGACACCATTTCCTTCGTCGACCATATCGACATCGCTAATAAAACCGTCGGGAAGGGCGTCACCGAGGATGCCTACGCTCTCGGGAGCTCCGAGGCGGAGAAATTCCAGCTCGTAGGCCAGCGAAAGATCGTTGAAGGTGATGCTGTAGTATGCTTTCTCAAGGGAGTCGGCATACACGATGTTACTTCCTCCTACCTGCGCTACGCCGTCATTATTATCGTCACCGTAGTTGATGCCGACAAAATCCGGCATTTCCGCCATCTTGAATTGCGCACCGGGTTCCAGCAGGACCTCACCGAGCTCCCAGGTATTATCCTCGATCAGCGTAAACTGATAATCACTGCCCGTAAAGTTATTGAAGGTACCGAGCAGGTACAGCCCCATGGTCTGGGAAGCGAAACTAACGGTTGGCGTAACGCTGTAGCTGAGCGTTTCGTCGTTGAAGCGGATATTGACGGGGCCGGAAGCACCACAGTTCGTATCTCCGTTTCCGCCTGCGGCCTGGTTAGAATTCATGAATCCGTCACATTCGGGATCACCAAAATCTTCCCCACCGAATTCCGGGCCGTCTACCAGTTTCCAGGCTTCTCCCTGCAGATCGACTTCCTGAATTTCCCAGAGGTTAGGTCCTATTAGGGTGAGCTGATTGTTGCTGGGCGTCCAGCCGTTGAAGGCCCCGGCCAGGTAGATGGCGTCGTAGTTTGCGGGGTAAGGCAGGTTGCTGATCTCAAAGGAGAAGGTGCTTTCGGTGGTCTGGCCCTTCGTATCGGTGACACTGACGGACATATTATAGATACCCAGCGCAAGGTTCTCGGCGTCGAAGCTCAACCCCTGGATCACGATGGAATCCTGAAGTCCCTCGAGGTTCTCACTGGCGCTGGCGATTTCGGTCATCGCCGAGTCCATCAGCGTGACGGTGCCGGATTGCAGGGGAGAGATGCTGCCGTCAGCGAAAACGACACGGATATCAAAGTCGCCGGCCACCACCCGACCGTCGGGCGAAGGGGAGGACGACAGAATGGCGGGAGGAAAGTCGGTATTCGCGGCGAGATCGATCTCGTCACGGTCACAGGAGACTACCAGCGTCAGCAAAAGCAGGAGCGGCAGCCAGGATAAGAGTTGCTTAGAGAGTTGCATGATCTTGGGGTTAGTAGCCTGTGTTCTGGCTCAGGTTAGGATTGGAAAGGATCTCGCTGCCGGGGATCGGAAAAATGTTGAGGTAGGCCTCGGTCGTTTGACCGGCCGGAACGCCGCCCTTGAAGGCCCATACGCCGGAGGTGGTGAATTCTCCGAAACGGACCAGGTCCGTGCGGCGGTGCATCTCCCAGTAAAGCTCGCGGGCGCGCTCGTCCAGCAGGAAGTCCAGGGTAAGATCACCCTCGGTGATGTTACCGGCGTCGCCGTCATAGGCGCGCTGGCGGAGTTCATTCACCAGTTCGACGGCCCGGCTCATACTACCGCCGCCGCCACGTACCACGCTTTCGGCGTACATAAGGTAGGCATCGCCGAGACGAAACATGGGGAAGTCCGTGTCCGGAAAGACGGGGTCCTTACCCGCCACGCCGGTGCTGGTGATGTTGGTATACTTTGGCATGGCGTAGCCGTCGCGGAACTCCCCGAGATTGTTGACTTCCCGGTTCTGGCCCTCGGTATAGAAGATGGCGCGCTCGTCTGTGTCACCCGTCACGTCGGGGAAGAGGGCGACGAAGGACGGGGTGGCGCGCATACCGCCCCAGGCGGAATTGACACCGTAGTCTTCAGCGTTCATATCCCCGCCGATACCGGCGTGGACGAGGAAGGTGGTCCCCCCGTAGCTCTGCGTGAAGTCGCCGTCGAAGGCAACGGGAAAGATAATTTCCTCCGACCGGTCGTTGTCGGCTTTGAAGAGGTCGGTATAGTCTTCTTCCAGCACGTAGGCGTCGCTGTCGATCACCCGTTCCAGGGCGGCGATGGCGTCTCCGTTGCGATCCTGACCGGTATACACCTCCGCGTTCTGGTAAAGTTTGGCCTGTAGCATGTAGAGGGCACCGCGGTCGGCACGGCCGTATTCGGCGGAACCAATTTCCGGCAGTTGGCTTTCGATGGCTTCGAGTTCGGATTCTATAAAAGCGAAAATTTCGGCCCGCGTACCTTCTTCCGGCGCACTGCCGCCAAGATCGTTCTCCTCGGTGTAGAAAATTACATCACCGAACATATCGATCCCGTGCCAGTAGCTCAGGGCGCGCAGGAAGCGGGCTTCGGCACGAAACTGCTCGACCGTCGGCCGGAATCCTTCGCGGATACCGCGGGCGTCTAGCTGCTCGGGAGTGGTTTCCCGTAGAAACTCGTTGGCGATACTCACCTGGTAGAAGATCCGGTAGTACATCGCCCGAATGAACTGGTTGTCGCTCGACCAGGTCTGCTGTACCAACTCGGGCAGGCCGGCGTCGCCCCACCCGATCACGACCTCATCGGTCGGTAGTTCTTGCATATAGTATAGGGCTCGGAGGTACTGACCGAAGCCCTCGTCCAGGCTCTGAATGTCGCTGGCTCCAGCGGGGCCCTGCTGGCCGCTAACGGCCAGCCCGGCGTACAGTTTGGCGAGGAAAATCTCGTAATTCTCTTCCTGGCTGAGTACCGCGTTAGGGTCGGCCTTGTCCTGGGGAAGGAGGTCCAGATCGGTGCAGGCGGTGAAGCTCAGCCCGAGTAATAGCAGCAATATCGCTTTGGTTTGCATGATATATGGTTGTCGTTTCGTAGCGAAACGGGTATTTGAGATTGGTTAGAGGCCGAGGCGGGCGCCCAGGGTATAGATACGGGCCCGGGGGAAGGGATTATTGTCGATACCGCCGCTTTCGGGGTCGGTTCCACTGTATTCGGTCAGGATAAACAGGTTCTGTGCCGTCGCGTACACGTTGAGGTTCAGGGCCTCACCGATGATGTTACCGAAGTCGTAGCTGAGGGACACGTTGTCTAACCGCAGGAAGCTGCCGTCCTCCACGTAGTAGTCACTGAAGTACTGCGCATTGTTGAAGCGGGTATAGACCGCACTGGCGTGCACGTTGCTGACGTAGCCTGGTCCGGCGATGCGCGACAGGTGGCCGGCGTTGGATGCTGCGTTGTTATACACGTAATTGCCCAGCGTTCCCCGCAGCGTGAAGCTGGCGTTGAGGCGTCCGTAGCGGGCATTGGCAGTCAGGCCGAGCAGGACGTCCGGAGCCGGGGCCTGATTGATCACGAGGTCCTGCTCGTTGATGATTCCGTCGCCGTTCTGGTCCTGATAGATATCGAGGCTGTTGGCCACGCCGTCTTCGTTGTAGTCGACTCCGTCGCGGAGGGGGCGGCCATCCTCCCCGTACTTCTGCTTGTAGACGTAGAAGCTATTGGGAGTTTCACCGACACTCAGCAGCTGGATGTTGTTGCCCACGCCGCCGGCAATGCCGCCCGTCTGGATATCGGCGCTACCGAAGCCGTCCAGTCGCGAAATTTCCGTGTGCTGGAAACTGACGTTCCCGGTCACGTCTAGACCGAAGCGCTCCCGGTCGTAGACTACCCCGTTGAGGGTAAGTTCAACACCGCGGTTATCCAGGGCGCCAATGTTGGTCAGTACCCGGTCGGACAGGTTGGTACCCGCCGGTACGTTGACCGTGAACAGCAGGTCATCGGTATTTTTCTGGTAGTACTCCAGGGTACCGCTGAAACGGTTATTCAGGATGCCGAAGTCCAGGCCGATGTTCAGGCTGGAGGTTTCTTCCCACTTCAGGTCGGCATCATAGGCGTTGGGGCGAATGGTAGGTACGAATCCGTTGCCGAACTGGTACTGCGTCATCTGGTCGCTGTACTGATATACCGGAAGGTAGAGGTAGTCACCGAAGTCCTGGTTGCCGGTCACGCCGTAGCCGATACGCAGTTTGAGGTCCGAGAAGGTGTTGTCCAGACCGGAAGCGAAGTCCTCCTGTAGAATCCGCCAGGCGAAGGCAGCGGAGGGGAACATACCCCAGCGGTTGCTCGGGCCGAAGCGGCTCGATCCGTCGCGCCGTAGCGAGGCCGTAATGAGGTAGCGCTCGTCAAAGTTGTAATTGAGGCGGCCGAAGAAGGAGATTAGGCGGTTTTCCACCACGCTATTGAAGGCGACGATATCCTGCGCTACGCCGGGATTGGCGGTGCCGAAGGCGTCGGTGGTCAGGTCACGGCCGCGGAGGGAGGGGCCTTCAAAATTGAAATTTTGGTAGGAGTACCCTACCTGCAGGCTCGCGCGCTGGCTGCCGAATTCCTTTTCGTAGGTGAAGTAGGTATCGAAAAGCTTGCTCGTCCGGAGGTTGCTGGTGATGTTGATCTCCCCGTCGTAGCCGTCGATGGCGTTGGTCGCGTAGGTGGTCGGCACGAAGCGGTTGGTCTTGCCGCTGTTCGCGTCGAAGCCCAATACTGCTTTATACTTCAGGCCGGGGATCAGGTCGTCGAAACTGTACTCCAGGTCCAGGTTACCGAGGCCTCGGTAGGTGGTGCCTTCGTTGAGAATCTGCTCCGTGGCACTGACCGGGTTGCGGGGGGCCAGGGCGATCCCGTACTCAAAGTAGCCGCCGTAGGCCGTATTGGCGGGGTCGTAAACGGGTTGGGTGGGGTCCAGGTCCAGCGAGGCGTTGATGACCCCGGGGTCGTACACGTTATTCTCGTTGGCACCCTTCAGGCTGGCGGAAACGGTGAGCTTGTCGTCGAACAGCTTCTGCGAGAAATTCAGGTTGACACTGATGCGCTCGGTTTCCGCCCCGCGGATCACGCCCTCCAGTTGCTGGTAGCCGGCCGATACGCGGTAGGTGTTCGTTTCCCCGCCACCGCTGATGCTCAGGTTGTGCTGGGTGCCGTAGCCGGTCTGGGTGAGTTCGTTGAACCAGTCGGTATTGGCCGTTCCCAGGCTCTCCAGGCGGGAGGGGGCGGCGTAGGTCACCACGTCGCGGAAGGTAGCCGCGTCCAGATTCTGCGTCCGGTCGATCATTTCGGAGATCGTCCCTTCGGCGCGGTAGCTGATGCGCGGCGCGCCGGACTGTCCCTTCTTCGTCGTGATCAGGATGACCCCGTTGGCCCCGCGGGATCCGTAAATGGCCGCGGCGGAGGCATCCTTCAGCACGTTCATCGACGCGATATCATCGGGGTTGAGAAAGTTGAGCGGGCTGCGACCGCCGGCTACCCCGTTGGCATCGAGGGGGACACCGTCAACTACGTAGAGCGGATCGTTGCTCGCATTGATCGAGGTGCCGCCGCGAATACGAACGGTAGGGGCCTCGCCTGGATTACCGCTGTTTGAACTGATGTTAACCCCGGCAACCTTGCCACTGATCAAGTTTTGCGGGCTCACGATTGCCCCGCGGTTAAAGGATTCTTCCTCGATGGTGGCCACTGCCCCCGTTAGGTCTTCCTTTCTCACCGCGCCGTACCCTACGACCACTACCTCCTGAAGGAGTTCCCCGGCGGTAAGGGCCACGTTGATCTCGCTGCGGCCGTTGATGTCTTCTACCGTATTAGGGTAGCCCGTATAGCTGAATTGCAGCTGGGTCACCTCCGCCGGTACGTCGAGCGAATAATTCCCGTCAAAATCGGTGATGGTGCCGGTGGATGTACCGACCGCCAGAATACTGGCTCCGATGAGCGGTTCTCCGCTTTCTTGGTCTGTTACAATTCCCGAAACGGTCGTTTGGGCGAAAACAAGGCGGACACCAAGCAAAGCTGCCAAAAGCAGGAGGTGTCGCAGCCGGAGTAAAGAGTGCTGCATGTCGTTGATTACGTTGATGATCGAGTCCCTTTGCTGCCTTTCGGTAGAAAGGGGGCACAAAAGTCGATAAAATATTCTTATTTCCGATGGCAAATGATCCTGGCAGACTGTATTATGGCAGATACACTGCGAAAAGTCTGCCTATTCGCGCACCAGACCCTTGATCCGCCGGTCCTTCCCCAGGCGGGCGATGCGGCGGCGCAGGTCGCTTGCCGTGTCGATTTCCCAGAGTGAGCCCAGGGCAAGGGTATAGGCGACAATACAGCTACAGAACAGCATGGCCAGCAGGTAGTAATAACAGAAAGCCTGCAGGATGACGTTGTAGGCATCAATATTCCCCCCATCGGTATAAATCACCCAATCCAGAAACTGGAAGAAAAATTCACCGATCACCGTATCGATCAGATAAGTGACGGGCAAGTAGATGAGCAGGAGTAAGAGCAAGATCCCGTAGCTGCTACCAAGGTTTGTATAGGCGAGCCGGAACACCGTCTTAAAGGGTATGGCAAATAGGTAACTTCCTACCGCCCATAACAACAAGCAGGGCAGTGTCAGAAATACCAGCAAAGCCACTACCGTCCCGTTGAACGCAAAGCAAAGGGCCAGAAGACCGCAAATCATCAGCAAATGCAACTCCCTGGAGGCCTCGAACGGCGGACGCTCCAGATCGGTATACCGCTGAACTACGCTGAACGAAAGGCGGAATAAGGCGTAAAAACCTCCCGCCACCAGCAAGGTGTAGCTTATTTCCCTTGATTCTCCGAACGACGTTAGTAAGCGGTAGAAGTTTTCCACGTCGCCGAAAAAGTAACTGACGAAGCGGTACCGCCCGGCGGCGGCGGGACCAAAGGAGAAGGACAGCGCACAGAAGCCGACTGCGATCGAAGCTCCGATCAGCAGTAGCCTGCCTAACCCCTTACCGAGTACACCGAAGGCGGTAGACAGCTGCTCTCCGAGCGTACGTATCTGTCGCACCGGGTAGGTTCCTCCGAAGGTGGTCGTTATCCGGCGCCCGGTGGTCCGCTCGGGCGGACCGCTACGTGCTATCACGCGGGGATAGACCACGTAATACCAACCGATAAAGGCGAAGCACAGCAGGATAAAGAGGAAGCGCAGTACTTCCGGCAATTCCGTTTGCCGGGTCACGTAGCCTTCCAGTGTCCCGGCAATGATGAAAAGGGGAACGGTGCCCAGCATGATCTTGAGCCCGTCACGGGCCGAACGAACGAAGGCCTGTAACCTGGTAAGCGTACCCGGAAAGAGCAAGCCACTCCCCAGTGTCAGTCCCGCTCCGCCGGCAATGACGATGCTGCTGATTTCTAACGCCCCGTGAATCCAGATCGTCAGCAGGCTTTCGCGGAAGACACCCTCGTCGCTGCTTAGGTACACCAGGCTGGCGAATATCTTCTCGAAGCCATTGCCGCCGGCCGTGAACAGCCAACTCAGCCCCCGCGCTGCCCAGTCGAGCCCCGGCGGAAGGGCAAGTTCGGAAAACTCTCCGCGGTCGAAAAAGAAGTACTGGAATACCCCCAACATCACTCCATTACGAATTAGCAGGACCACGCTCCCCACACAGAAGAATGCTCCCGCGATAAAGGTGAGAAGAGCAATCAGGATGTTGTGCAGGGTGATGTAGAGCGTCATCCCGAAGGCATCCGGCGACTTATACACGGCCATCGGATCACCGCCGGCGATGTTAGCTTCCGTCATCGATACATAATCCGTGCCGAGGATTGTCTCGGCAAAGGTGGCATCGATACGGTAACTGAGCACGCCGATGGCCATCGATAGCATAAAGATCAACAGCGAGATGAACAGGGGGCGACGGCGACGGTACACCACCCACGGCAGCTCCTGACTCCAAAAAGTAAAGAACTTACTAACCTCGCCCCGCCGCCCGCGGTATATCTGCAGAAAGGTCCGCTGGGCCAGTCCGTTCAGGTAGACACGTACCGATCGGTTGGGATAAAATGTCCGGGATATGGACAGATCATCGGTCGTATGCACATAAAGTTGGTTGAGCAGTTCCGGATCCTGGTCGGACTGCTCCAGGGAGGCTTCGTAGCGCTCCCACTTCTCCTTGTTATGCTCGATAAAATCGGTTTCCCGCATACGCTCCGGCTAGTAACGATCAGTTCTGGCCGGTCATACGCAGCGCTTCCTGCACTTCGATGCGCTGTCCGTTGTTGGTCGCCACTACGAAGGCATCCTTGACGCCCATCTGCTTAAGACGGTCGCGCAGGTTGGCGGCGTTCTCATAGGTACGGAACTTACTGACTACCACTTTTTGCATACCGTTCTGATCGGTCAGGTCCAGCGCGTCGCCGGTGGCCATGCCCGGATCCACGCGGTTCTGGGCGTATGCTCCTAGCTGTACCTGAAAGATAACTCCATCGATGGAAGCCTCGTCGGTGATGACCTCATCCGAGATTTGGTTGGCCTCCAGAATGGTAATCTGCTCGCGTAGCTGTTGGATTTCCTGGTAGGCTTGCTCGGCGGAGGCTTCGGCGGTCGCGAGTTGGTTTTGCATATCGCCTGCTTCACTCTCGTAGCTACCGAGCTGCTCGCGTAGATTGGCTACTTGTTCCTGCGCTCTGTCGCAATCCTCTACAAAATCCCGCAGGGCGGCGGGGTTCTCCCGATACTCCGCAGCACGGGCGTTCCAGTCCGTTCCGTCTTCTCCAACCACGGGGGCCACCTTAGGCGAACAACCTACAGCTAGCAGAAAGAGGGCGGGCAACAGAAAAGTCAGGTGTTTCATGGAGTCGGTTTTGCGGTAAAGCTAAGGGTTTCGAAACGCAACATCTGTCGGAAATTTATTTAGACTGCGTACAGATAGTCGACTTTTCCTATCTTTGCGGCGTTACGTTGCTACCAAAAGCCTCTACCATGCCCTTTCCCGTACCCGCTGCAGCATCTCTCTATAAGGTCGGCCAGTCCGGCACCATAGACCGCTTTACCAATGAGAATCTGGCGGGTAAATTACTGGATATCGGGGTGCGGCCCGGCTCGCGCCTGCGGGTCGTGCGGAAATCCCCCTTCGGTGGCAGCTGGTACGTCAAGATCGACCGACAATGCCTGGCATTACGAAAGAAAGAGCTGGCATGCATAATGGTCAAATAAAGGCCACGCCCGTAGTCGGCTTAGTTGGCAATCCGAACAGCGGCAAGTCTTCCCTCTTTAATGTCCTGACCGGTCTGCGACAGCGGATCGGCAACTTCCCCGGCGTAACCGTGGAAAAGAAAGCCGGTATGCTGAAGCTGCCGGGACTGCCGACGATCGAACTCATCGATTTTCCCGGTGCCTACAGCTGTTACCCGACCAGTCTGGATGAGCGGCTTGTCGTTCAGGAGCTGACCAATCCCGAAGGCGAACTGTTCCCCGATGCCATTCTCTACGTGGCCGACATCACCAAGCTGGATAAGCACCTGCTGCTGTTCACCCAGCTCCGCGATCTCGACTTGCCCATGATTCTGGTGCTGAACATGGCCGACCTGATGGAAAGCGACGGCCTGACGGTGGACATCCCTACCCTGAGCAAAAAACTCGGCGTGCCCGTTATCCCGGTGAGTAGCCGCGATCATCGGGGTATCGGCGAACTCAAGGAGGCTATTGCCGGCCTGCTGCGTGAGCCGGATGCCTTTCGGCCCCGCCAGCCTTTCTACGAGCCCGCGGCCAGTGCGCGCGACGTCCTGGCGGAACTACGCCAGGAACTCCCGGCGCGTAACGACTACCATGCTTTGCTGTTGGCGCACCACGCTCCCTGGCTCAAGCATATCCCGGAACAAACGCGCCACCACGTGCAGGAGGCCCGCGTCCGCCACGGCTTTCATAGCCTGCGGGCCCAAGTCGAGGAGACGATGGACCGCTACAACTCCTTCGAACCCATCGTCCGGGATACGGTCCGTCATGCCGGCGATAACGATTCGCTCAGCGACCGAATTGACAGCATTGTCACGCATCCCATTGCGGGCCCCCTCATTTTCGTAGTACTGATGCTCCTGCTGTTTCAGGCCTTATTCGCCTGGGCAAGTATTCCCATGGACCTGATCGAATGGACGTTCGGCACCCTCGGCGATACGGTCCGGCAGACGCTACCCGCCGGTTGGTTTACCGACCTGTTGGTCGACGGCATCATCGCCGGACTGGGCGGCGTGCTGGTCTTCGTGCCGCAGATCGCGATCCTTTTCTTCTTTATCGCCATCCTCGAGGAAGTCGGCTATCTGGCCCGTGCCGCGTACATGTTCGACAGCCTGATGCAGCGCTTTGGGCTCAACGGTCGCTCGGTGGTCGCCCTGGTGAGTGGACACGCCTGTGCCATTCCGGCCATCATGAGTACCCGGACCATTGCCAATTGGAAGGAGCGGTTACTCACCATTCTGGTGACACCCCTCACCTCCTGCTCGGCCCGCATCCCGGTGTACGTTATCCTGATTTCCTTCGCGGTACCCCAGGTGGCCTACCTCAACGGGCTGATTAGTCTGCAAGGATTGGCCTTCGCCGGGCTGTATTTCCTAGGTATTACCGGGGCTATGCTCTCGGCCCTGGCCTTCAAATACGTACTCGACACGCCGGAGCGAAGTTTCCTCATGCTGGAGCTACCGGAATACCGCGTGCCGGTGTGGCGTAACGTAGGGACTACCGTGTGGCAAAAGTCCAAAACCTTCGTGGTCGAGGCCGGCAAGATCATCATGATCATCAGCGTAATTCTCTGGGCGGCCTCTACCTACGGACCGCCCGAGGACATGGCAGCGGCGAACAGATTGGCGAGCGACAAAGCGCAGGAATTAAGCCTCTCGGAAGACGATGCCGCGGACCTGATTGCCTCCGAACGACTGGAAGCAAGCTACGCGGGCCATCTCGGCAAATTCATCGAGCCGGTGATCAAGCCGCTGGGTTACGACTGGAAAATCGGCATTGCCCTACTGACGAGTTTCGCGGCCCGCGAGGTCTTCGTGGGTACCATGGCCACCATTTACAGCATTGGGAGTACGGACGACGAGTTCCGCATCCGGGAGCGCCTCGCCGAGGAACGCGACCCGGAAACCAATGAAATGGTCTATAACCCCGCGACGGCCTGGAGCCTGTTGATATTTTACGTCTTCGCGATGATGTGCATGTCGACCCTGGCCGTCACGCGACGGGAAACGAACAGCTGGAAATGGCCGGTCGTACAGTTCGTATTCATGACGGCCATTGCGTACGTGGGGGCCATGGTGGTTTATCAGGTACTGGCCTGACCCGGGTACTTTACCATAGGCAAAAGGCTGCTTACCTTTGGACTCCATGCCGAAGCGATTGCGCACCCTTTTGCTGTTCCTCTCCCTGTTGAACCTATCCGCCGGATTGCCGGCGCAGGGTAGCGACAATCCTTTCGAACTGATCGACCGGCTTCCGGAAGAGTCAACCGCTGACGCTCCGGTCGACACCTCCGACAATCCCTTCGAAGTGTACCCGGAGGAAGAGGCCGCCGAACCGGTTATCGGTAAGGCCCCCGTTGCCCCCGTCGAAGACCCGACCGATCCACAGCGCCGGTCGATCGTCTTCATCCACCTCCTGCTCGTCCTGTTGGTCACCAGTATGTGGGTGCTTTTCCGGGACCTGCTGCGCCAGTGCATGCGGGCCATCGCCAACGACAACGTAATGACCCAGTTGTACCGCCGGCGATCCGGGGGACAGATCAGCGCGCTCTGGATGTGTTACCTGTTTTTCCTGTTATCGGCGGGTTTTTTCCTCTACCTGGTCTCGCTGGAGTTCGGGCTGTCGCTCCCGATCAACGGCGTATGGGCCAGCTGGCTAACCTTCGCCCTGCTGGTTATGGGCGCGGTTGGGTTCAAACTGATCCTGCTGGGACTGGTGGGTCGTATCTACCCCCTGCGCAAAGAACTGAGCCGCTACACTTTTCTGCTGATGGTTTTCAGCATCCTGGTCGGGGTACTGTTGGTGCCCATCAATTTGCTCATCAGTTATGCGCCGGAAGACTACCGGCATTTCTTCCTGATCGCCGGTTTGGTCGTCCTGGGTGTTGTGTATCTCCTGCACCTCGTCAGGGGGCTGTTCATCGCCAACTATTACGTCGGCAGCAGACCGCTTCATTTTTTGTTATATATTTGCACCATTGAAGTAGCACCTCTGCTACTCGTTTTCCGCTATTTGAGTAATTCCTTGGCTTAAGTAGAAGCGTTTCCCCAACTGCCCTCACCGGTTCACAACTTACCCCTATGGCGGCTGAAAGTCAACCTTCACAGGAATCTTACAAACCCGTTCGTACCATCCTCGTGTCGCAGCCCGAGCCGGAGCGGAGCCCCTTTGCCAAGCTGGAGGAAAAATACGGTCTCCAGATAGACTGGCGTCCCTTTATCGAGGTAGAAGGGTTGACGGAGAAGGAATTCCGGAAGGAACGGATTCGCCCGGACGAATACACCGCGGTGATCTTCACTTCCAAACTGGCCATCGAGCACTTCTTCCGGTTGTGCAAGGCATTGCGCATCGAGATGAGCCAGGAAACCAAGTACTACTGCATGACGGAGGCGATCGCCAACTACCTGCAGAAGTTCATCGTCTACCGCAAGCGGAAGGTATTCTACGGCCAGCGGACCATCCAGGACCTGGCCCCGACGCTCAAGAAACACCGCAGCAAGGAGAAATTTTTACTCCCCTGCAGTAATCTGGGCTCGGAGTTCGTCTCCCAGTACCTGGAAGAAAACAACTTCGACTGGACGCCGGCCCTGATGTACCGGACGATATCCTCCGACCTCAGCGACCTGACCGAAGTTTACTACGACATCATCATCTTCTATTCCCCGCTGGGCATCGATTCGCTGTACGAGAACTTCCCGGATTTTAAGCAGAAGGACACCCGACTGGCGGTGGCGGGCCGCAAGACGACGGCCGCCGTGGAAAAGCACGGACTGACGGTCAACATCGCACCCAGCCCCCCCGAAGTGCCGAGCATGGGCATGGCTCTGGAGAACTACCTTAAGAAGTCGAACAAGAAGCAGTAGATGCAGCAGCCCGATGGGGGCTTCGCCTACCTGGATCGTATCCGTCAGTGCCTCCGGGCCGGTGACCTGCCCGGTTATGCCTCTCAGAAAACCATGGGCCACAAGCTGCGACAGCCCCACCAGGAGGCTCCGCCCGACGCGCGTTTGGCATCCGTGCTGGCGCTCTTCTATCCGATCGAGACCCAATTACGCCTGCTCTTCATTCAACGGACCAGCCCTCCCGGCGACCGGCACGGGGGCCAGGTATCCTTTCCCGGCGGCTCCGCCGATCCGGAAGACGCGTCCCCGGCCGCTACCGCGCTGCGGGAGGCGGCGGAGGAAGTGGGGGTGCCGGCTTCCACCGTGACGCTGCTGGGTAAACTCACCCCCCTGTATATCCCGATCAGTAATTTCCTGGTTCACCCCTTCGTCGGTTACACGCCCCAGCGACCCGACTTCGTGCTGCAGGCCAGCGAGGTCCAACGCATACTCGAACTGCCCTTCGCCGGCTTCTACGCCGACGATGCCGTGGCCTACCGCGACAAGAAGCTGTACAACGGCATGATCCTGAAGGAAGTGCCCCACTGGGAAGTGGCGGGGGAGTCCGTTTGGGGCGCTACGGCTATGATGGTGGGGGAACTGGTGGAGATGGGGAGGAGGTAGTACGGTAGTAACCGGCGTTACCGGTTGTTAGTACGGTAGTCGGCTGGCTGCGCCATCCGGGGTAGTACGGTCGGCATTCAGGGGGCCTTGCTTCGCTCGGCCGGTGTGCATGGTCAGGCTATCGACTCGATGTTAGCGGCAAACCACTGGCGACAGGCTTCGAGGGGGACTTGGCCGGCGGCTACGGCTAGGGTGAATCGGTATACGTGATCGTCGTGTCCAAGACGCGCATCCGGCCACAGTTTGTCTTGGTACGTGACAGGTTGCAAGTCCTCCTTTAAACGATAGTCATTTATCATCAGAAACGCTAAGGCCGCCGCCAGCCCTGTTCGCTTATTTCCATCCTGGAAAGCGTGGTTACCAATAAGGTTGAACATATACAACGCCGCCTTATCGGATACCCGTGGGTAAAGCGGTTCACCGAACATTTCCGCTTGCACGGATTCCACCAGGTAGTCGATCGCTTCGGGATGCAGAGAATTATCCGGAGGTACAAAGTGGCCTCCGTGACGGGCAAGGGTGAGTTTATTCAGTCGAAAAATCTCCGGTTTAGTCAAGTAACGCATCAAGCTAATGCCTTGAAGACGTCATCATAGCGATCAAAAATCTTTTCCGCAATGCTGTCAATGTCTATCGCCTCCGGATCCTCTTGACCACGCGCATTTTCCGATTCCTTTCGGTTAAGTTCCTCCCGAACTACCTCCCGGATCAGCTTCTTTAGTTCTTCGGTCTGTTCTTGAGTAAAGGCCATGTCGTTCGCATTGAATTAGGGTCAGAACGCGGCCTGCAATTTGAAAGTTGCTCCTCTCCTGCCCTCCGCCGCCCCTATATCTCCGCGTCGTGGCGGGAAGCGTATCCCTCCGAATGGCGGGGGACGGCGTGGGTAGCGCGGAAATAGAAACCGCCAAGTACGCCGAAGACAAAGCCGCCGATGTGGGCCCACCAAGCGATACCGGTACCCGCACTCTCCTCCAGCGTGGCGAAGCCCGCGGCCGATTGCTGGTAGAACCAGAATCCCAGGAAAATGAAGGCGGGTACCTGTACGCGGAAGAAGAAGAAGTAACCGCGTACCCGGCTGCGGGGAAACATGACGATGTAGGCACCCATGACGGCGGATAGCGCTCCGCTGGCTCCAACGGCCGGAATGGGGCTGCCGGCATTGAAGTACATATGGCAAAGGCCGGCGGCAATGCCGCCCAGAAAGTAGAAGATCACGAACTTGAGGCTGCCGATGGTGGCCTCGATGTTATCGGCGAAGATCCACATGTACAACATGTTGCCGATGAGGTGCAGCCAGCTGCCGTGCAGGAACATGCTGGTGATCAGGGTGTAATAGCCTTCCCCGGCCTCGATGCGCTGGGGAACCGTGCCCCACTCGTAGACGAAGGCCTGGCCGGCTTCCGGCCCGAG
Organism: Lewinella sp. IMCC34191; assembly: GCF_003390935.1. Lineage (GTDB taxonomy): Bacteria > Bacteroidota > Bacteroidia > Chitinophagales > Saprospiraceae > Neolewinella. The sequence goes on from NZ_QNQZ01000005.1 coordinate 281,066, forward strand.
GCTGAACTGATAAGCGTAGATCAGCACGTTGAGCGCGATCAGCCCGTAGGCAAAGTGAGGGCGGTGACCGCCGCGGACCTGGTCGTCGCCGGTGGGGAAGAACATAGGGAGGGGGGGATTTACGATCGTTGATTTACGAACTACGATTTACGATTGGCTGCCGCACGAGCATTGCACGGCCGGGCTGGCTCGCGGGCGGCCATCTCACCAGCCAAAATACTAACGAACTTAACCTCTACCCTATTCGACGGCACGAACCACCAGCCGGTAAGGCTCCGGGACATCCACGGCGGCATCCGGGTAGGGATCGAGCCGGAGAAGCTGCAGCGGACCGGCGTCCGTCGGAATGGCGTTGCCATCGATGGTGACGGACTCCTCCTGCCACTGGCCGCCGCGCATGACCCGTACGGCCACCACGGCCCGGCCGGCCTGGATGCACTGGACGCCGCGCGGACACCGACTGTCTTCCAGTACGCTGACGAAAGTGAAAAAATCAGGCTGTTTGCGCTGGGTTCGGACCTGATCGGCTATTTGGAGCGTGATCGCCTCGGCCTTGGGTAGCACATAGGTCCCGTCGGGCAGTTTACGGCTGCAGGCGAGGCAGGTCAGGATGCCGCAGCATAGAAGTACCTGCCTCATTTCGCGTCGTAGGTCATCTTCACGAGCCGGAGGCGGTTGCGGTGCTCGCTGGGGAGGATCAGCTCATTCGCCGCTACCTGTATGCCGTCGCGGAAGCGGAGGCGGAGTTCCAGGTCACGGGTATGGAAGAGGCTGTTGCGCAGGAATTCACCCCGGCCATTAAGCACGTATTCACTCACCGAGTTTTCGAAACGGACCTCGTCATTGAAGAGAAAACGCAGGCGGGTAGGCGTTTCCAGCAGGAAGAAGCTGGAGTAAACGCCATTGTCATCCTGGCTATACTGCTTCTTGTGCATGATGTTGCTCCAGTGGGGCGTACCGTCGGGGTTGACGGCGAATACGACAATCTCGTCGTAGTGGTAATCGATGAGTGACCGCCCTCCGTAGGTGTTGAGCATCTGGGCCTGCGCGATGGATCCCCGGCGTTGCAGTTGACGGTCACGCTCGGTGATCATGACCATACCGCCGTCGCGTCGCAGCATGGCGTCCCGTACGGTCAGCTCGTTGATGCCGGGGCGCCGCTTGTTGAATTTGCGGCCTTCGACGTTGCGGACCAGATTGACGGGGAACTTCTGAAAGGTTGGGCGTAGTTCGTTGCGGGGATTGACCGGGTCGACCCATAGGTAAAAGTAGCCTTCCGCGCGGATGAAATCGCGGGTGGAATAGAGCCCCCCCGCCGCCAGACGCTTGTTAAGATTATCGTACTTGAAGAAGACGTCGTAGGTCAGGCTATCGCCCAGGTTGACGTCCAGGACTTCCCGCGAACCGCCGTTAGCGTCGTGCACGTACACGTGGTAGCGGTGCTCCTTGCGGCGGCTTTTGAAGTTGTTTTCCAGGGCGATGAAGTACATGTCCCCGTCGTTGGCGATCTCGGCCTGCACGAAATCCTCTCCGAAGAAGAACTTATCGGGCTCGAGGGTACGGTCGTAGAGCAGGGTCATGCTATCCAGATCGATGCCCAGGTAGCGCGGCTTATCCTGCTGCTCGACGATGAGCATGAGGGCTTTGGTTTCGTCTTCGGACAGGTAGATCTCCTCTTCCGGTGTTGTCATGAAGGTCCCGAAATCCTTCAGCGTAACGCTATCCTGCAAATTTCCGGCCGGATTGTAGCGATCGAGTTGGAGGTGATTGCGCCCGCGTTCACGGAATAAATAGAGAAGGTGGAAGCCGGTACCGTCCTGGGCGGTGATGGTTTCCAGGATCCGGATGTTGCGTCCCCGCAATTCGAGCTCCTTTTCCCACGATTCGTTCATGCTCCTGCCGTAGGCGGTCAGCGTCTGTTTACTTTCCCGGTCCTGGAGCAACAGGACCTGCCCGCCGAGCTTGCCGAGGAGGGTGTATTCCGTGTCGTTGCGCATGGGAATCTCATCGCTGACGGTGAGAACCTGCGCGCTCATTCTGATGGGTAGAATGCCCAGGCAGAGGCCAAGCAATAGGATGAAGCAGCGGGTCGGAAGCGTACAAGGCATGATGAAGCGGGGTGATGGAGTGATCAACGAATCTCCGTACGGTGATAAGACGAAATTTTCACTTTCCAGGTTGTGACACCCTGCTTACCTAAGCCAGAATGCCGCGAAAAGCGGAAGAAAATACGGAGAGGATGTCAAAATTTGCGGACATTTATAGCCGAAGCTGCGGATTCAGGCCGTCCATCATCCCGTTCGGGTGACCATCCTTTTTCCAGCTTGGTGGCGGGATGTCCCGTCGGTTTTTCCTACTCACCGGTAAGCCTGATAGTATAGTATACGGACAGGCTAGACAAGAACGCGCTCGTAGGCAGCAATACGCTGACCATCCTTGTAGCTAACCCCCTGGTTATTCTGCTCCTGCAATCCTATACCCAACCCTTGTTCGCGAATCTATCCGCGCCGGTGATGCTGCTTCTCGCTCTACTGCTGCTGACCGCCCTGGTCATAGCCGTGTGTTTGCTATATGATCGTATGGTGGATTGGATTAGTGCTAAAGTCAGCCGGGCGTAAACCAGCTTCTCGTATTTTCGGCTCATGCACCGCCCTACCCTGTACCTGTTCCTGGTATGCCTTCCTGCTATTCTCTCGACCCAGGATTACGGCTGGTGGAACGACACCCACGACTGGGACGGCGTAAGCCCCTGGCGGAGTTACCTGACCCTGGCGTCCGCCTATATGGGACCGAACGCGCTGCCCGTACCCGAAATACGCAACGGCCGCATTACCCAGGGCACGGAATTGCGAGTGGCGGGCGACGCCCACTTCGGTGACGGGGATGATACCCAGAACCTCTATTTGCAGGGGCACGTCCCCCTGTTCTCCGACCGGGTGGGCCTGCACCTCCAGTACGTACCCCTGGAACATTACCGGATGAGTGCCGCCACCCGTGATGAGCGGGCGGCCCGAGACTACGACGGCGAAGGCCTCGCCGGTGGCGATGTATACGTCGGCACGCACATCCAGCTTGTTCAGGACCACGCCCACTGGCCGGACCTGCTGCTCTCCATCAACCTGAAGACCGCTTCCGGCAACCGGCTCTCGGCGGCCCGCTATACCGATACACCGGGTTACTACTTCGATCTGTCCGCCGGCAAGACCTTCGAAAGGGAAGGTTCGCTGGCATCTCTGCGTCCCCATGCCCTGCTGGGATTCTACGTCTGGCAGACCTTTATGGACAACTACTACCAGAACGACGCGGTACTTTACGGATTGGGTTGTGACTTCCGCTTCCGAAAACTGACCCTGACCCCCGCGCTCGGCGGCTACTACGGCTATCTGGACATCGGCGATCGGCCGCTGGTCGGCCGCCTCGACTTGCGCACCCAACGGGACCGGGGCATGGAATACTTCGCGCGCTTGCAGCACGGATTCGCGGATTACCCTTACTCCACGGTTCGGCTGGGCGTCACTTTCCACTATGCCCGGCAGTAAGCGACTCTCCTATTTAGTGAGCGGCTTAGCTACCGGAGTGGCCATCCTTTCCGCGATCTACCTGCCGGTAGAAGCCTGGGATGAAGCCCGCCGGGGCGTCAACGCCTTCGAGATGCTCCAGCGGGGAGACTACCTTAACTATTATTACCTGGGGGAGTCGGACACCTTCAATACCAAACCACCCCTATTTCTGTGGTTTGCCGCGGCAAGCTTCCAGCTGTTCGGCGTCCATACTTTCACGCTGCGATTGCCATCGCTCCTTGCATTAGCGGGTCTATTGCTTTACTACCGGCACTGGCTGGCGGAGCGCTTTGGGGCGCATATCGCCCTGCTCACCATCGGCGCTACCGTTTCCGTCAACGGGTTGATTGGCTACCACGTGGCCATCAACGGCGATACGGACATGCTCTTCGTCTGTTTACTTACGGTGGCTTGTCTGGCGTACTATTCGTTTTTAGTAGAGACGCAATCATCCAGCCTGCTGATTGCCGTCGTGGCCGCGGGACTTGCTTTCCTGACCAAGGGCGTGGCGGTGGTACTGGTCGTACCCGGCCTGCTTGCATTTACGCTCTCCCGGAGAGAATATAGGCGGACCATGGTTTCCCGGCGGGCGGCGGGTAGGTGGCTGATGGCCCTGGCCATGCTGGCCGGATTGTGTCTCTTCCTTTCATTCATGGGGCGGGAAAGCTATCCGGAAGGAGGCCCCGACAGTCTTCTGACAGCCATGTTTCTCCGCGATGGGCTACAACGGCTTACGGATACGGCCTTCGAGCCGGTAAGTCAGCCCTGGTTCGTTTTTCAGGCCCTCGACATTCGCTTCGGGCCCGTAATCTATGTCCTTTATGCCTCCATCCCCGTGCTGTTGTGGCGATTCGGCGGTGGCGGCCTGGCGCGCCGCTTAGGGCGCGATCCTTTCACCGTGTACTCGCTGTGCCTGGCCGCTTCCGTTCTGCTCCTGCTGCAGTTGAGTAGCAACAAACACAACTGGTACGTAGCCCCGGCGATCCCCTTCCTTGCCTACCTCTTTGCCACCTGCGTACGGGGCGCGACCGGGTCAGTGAACGCATACCGATGGCTGATCGTTGCCCTTGTATCGGTGGCGATTGTACAGCGTGGCCTGACCATATCATCCGCGAGTTCGGAACCCCTACCGGCTTCCGTCACGGAGCGTTTACGGGGGGCGGACGATCTCTACATCGACGCGCAGATGCCGCAGGATGATGTGTTTCGGTTGGTAGAACAGATTCCGGTGGCCTGCCGGGTCGGCGTACTGACCGCAGGCTTACCCGAAACTTCGGAAGACTGTTTCTTACTCGATGCCTGGCGGGGATGCATTAAGTAAACGGCAAGGCATTTGCTGCAGGTCGTTCGGGTAGCGCACGCTGGTATACCATGGCGTGCAACAACCAAGTCGGCTTACTGGAAAGGGGCGGCGGAGCGCAGGTAAAGTGGGCGCTACGGCCGGATCGATTGCGAGCCGGTCTGCTTTTCGGGAACGGTCGTGTGGATCGGGTGCTGATGTATGTTTCGGACCTGATTATGAAAAAATCCGGTTCCCGAGGGGCATTCTACCTGCGCTCCGCCGCAAAACTTAAAGGGTGGCCAGCGATCGGATATTTACCACCTTCAATGTAACGTGACCGTCAGCCGCTAGACTTGCCCGGGAGCTGTGGTTTCTTATCTTTCCCCGGCAAAGTCGATCAAGTAGTTTATGGCCAATTATAACATTGACGCCGATAAGGCGCTCACCTACGATGCGATCGTCGTCGGCTCCGGGATTTCCGGGGGCTGGGCGGCTAAGGAGCTCACCGAAAAAGGACTGAAGACGCTGGTCCTCGAACGGGGCCGCATCGTGGAGCACGTCAAGGATTACCCCACCATGAGCCTCGACCCCTGGGACATGGACCTGCGGGGTGGCCTAACGCCCGAGGAGCAGGATAAGCACTACAAAAGCATCCGCTCGGGATTCGTGGGGAAAGACACCGAGCACTTTCACGCCAACGACCGGGAAAACCCCTACACCGAAGAGAAGCCCTTCCTCTGGATCCGGGCCCACCAGATGGGCGGCCGCTCGCTGCTGTGGGGCAAGCAAACTTACCGCTGGAGCGATATCGACTTTGGGGCCAACGCAAAAGACGGTCACGGGGTGGACTGGCCGATCCGCTACCGCGACATCGAACCGTGGTACACCTACGTGGAGAAGTTTGCCGGCATCAGCGGGGCCAAGCTGGGCCTGAAGCAACTGCCCGATAGTCACTTTCTGCCGCCCATGGAAATGAACGTGGTGGAGAAGGATATCCGCCAGCGCATCGAGAAGGACTTCCCGGGGCGGAATATGATCATCGGGCGCGTAGCCCACCTGACCGAGCCGCTGAACGGCCGCGGCAAGTGCCAGTACCGCAACCGGTGTAGCCGCGGCTGTCCGTACGGCGCTTACTTCAGCTCCAACGCCGTCACATTGCCGGCGGCCGCCGCGACCGGCAATCTGACGATCCGGCCGTTCTCCATCGTGCAGGAGGTGATCTACGACGACGAGAAAGGCAAAGCCACCGGCGTGCGCATCATCGACGCGGAGACCAACGAGGTGATCGACTATAAGGCCCGGGTGGTGTTCCTGAATGCCTCTACCCTCTCCTCCACTCAGATCATGATGAACTCGAAGTCGAGCCGCTTCGAGAACGGCCTGGGTAACGACAGCGGCGAGCTCGGCCACAACCTGATGGACCACACCTACCGGGTAGGTGCCGCGGGTACGGTGGAGGGCTACGAAGACCGCTACTATAAAGGGCGGCGGCCGAACGGCATCTACATCCCCCGCTACTGGAATATCGACGAGGAGAGTAAGTCCGACAAGTTCGTGCGCGGCTTCGGCTTCCAGGGAGGCGCCGGTCGCGGCGGCTCCCGCGTGGCGGCCAACCTGCCGGAATACGGGGCGGAGTTCAAGGAGAAGCTCCTGAGTCCGGGGCCGTGGGAATTCTTCATCACGGGATTCTCGGAGAGCCTGCCCCGGCACGAGAACCACGTTAAGCTCAACCCCGATGTGACCGATAAATGGGGGCAGCCCACCCTCACCATCAGCGCCGAGTGGGGACCGAACGAACTGGCCCTCAACAAGCAGGCCAAGGAAGACGCCGTGGAGATGCTCGAACGCGCCGGCCTGAAGGACATCATTCCCTTCGATAACGAGCACGAGATGGGCTACGGCATACACGAGATGGGTACCGCCCGCATGGGTCGCGACCCGAAGACCTCCGTACTCAACGGAAATAACCAAGTGTGGGGCGCCCCCAATGTCTACGTCACCGACGGCGCCTGCATGACCTCTTCTTCCTGCGTGAATCCCTCGCTGACCTATATGGCCCTCAGTGCCCGCGCTGCCGACCACGCCGTTTCCGAACTCAACAAACAAAACATCTGATGCTGAACCGCCGCGACGTACTCCGCAACATAAGCTGGCTGGCCGGGGGCGCCATCATCACGCCCGCCCTCCTCCACAGCTGCCAAAACGAGCCGGAACTCGGCTGGAAGCCCGCCTTCTTCAGCGACGACGAGGCCCGTTTCGTGACCGCCTACATCGATACCCTGTTGCCGACCACCGATACCCCCGGCGGCCTGGACGTGGGCGTCGACCGCTTCATCGATAAGGTCATGGCCGCCACCAACGCCGATACCGACGAGCTCCTCCCCATGCAGACCGGCATCCGCGACTTCGACGAGGACGCCCGGACCCGCTTCGGCAAAGTCTTCCACGAACTGGAAGCCGACCAACGCGGCCAGCTCTTCAGCGACGCCGAAAAATCACCCCGCTACCAGCCCGCCGTGTGGGGTACCGCCGTGGGCGAGCAGCCGCCGATCGGCTTTTACCGCTCGTTCAAGTCGATGGTGCTGTGGGGCTACCTGAGCTCGGAGAAAATCGGTACCGAGGTACTGGTGTACGATCCCGTGCCGGGGGAGTACGATGGGGATATGCCGCTTAGTGAGACGGGGGGGCGGAGCTGGAGTTTGTAGCCCTCGTCCGCCGAACGTAGCGGAGCGGAGTTCGTCTGCCGAGGGCGGGGGTTATTTAACGAAGGTTTTGGCGGATTTGCTGCACTAGTTCGCCGATTCTCGCGGATTGGCTCGGATAGTGAAATTACGCGGATTATCGTGCGACTGGCTAGGGCCCCCATTATCTAAACCCTATTTCAGATACGCCTCAATAGTAGGCGTAATCCGCTCGATGAAGTTCTCCTCGTACCCGTCCGTCACGTGCAGTATGCGCCCTTGATCATCTAATAGATAGACTTTGGGGAAGGCGTTAATGGCGTAAGCCTCACGCGTGTCGCGCCCCGCGAAGCTCGGAAAAGTGATGGCCTTCATCTCCTGGTACTTGGCAATAGTTTCCGGTGAATCGAAGAGATTGAGTCCGAAAACGGCAAGCCCCGGTCGCTCCTGCCGGTGAAGTTGCTCGATGAGCGGCGACAACTTCTGGCAAGGGGCACAACTGAAATACCACATATCCACGAGGTACAGATCGTAGGATGGCAGTGGCAGCTCCAGCGCCTGCACGATCTCAGAAAATCCGGGAAGGCGGTCTCCTACCGCCAGATCCGGACGCGCCTCAGGGGGTTTTGCTTTGGTCCACCGAGTTGTATCCGGTAGCGCATCTATTTGTTTTAGGTCTTGGAAAGCATGATTAATCTGCGGATTGGCATAGTGAATTTCCCGGCTGTACTGGTTAATGCCATCCGTATAGGTAGAATGGGTATTTTGGAACAGTCCGGTATGCAAATCGAAGAGATAAACGGAACGGTTCTTCTGGATATACTCCGTATCCGCGTAAGCAATTTCGACGCGTATGGATTCCCCGGTGGTATCGATCGCGTACTCGGTGATCGTACCGTAAAGGATGGAAGCCTGCAGTGCACCGGGAGCAAATGGTAACCTATTCACCAAGTAAATCAGCAGCGACCCGGAAAGCTCTTCCAACCCCTCTCCGGTCACGGGACGCTGGGAATAGGTGGTGTCGGTGAAATTGTAGAAAGTAAGTTCATTTCCCGCCAGGGAGATACCAGATTGCCAGTGCAGGGCGTAAGCCTTAAATTCCAGGCCCGGTACATTGTCAGCGTTGCGTTGCGCCGCGCAGGCCATACGGACGGTGTCTGCTGCTCCATTCTCGGAGGTTATATTCAGAAAACCGTAGCTAACCCTGTCGATTTGCTGCGACTTGTCACTTAATTGAGCGAAAAGCTGCACCAGTTCGGGCGTGTCAACGGTCTGCGCCGCTAAGTCCTTGAACGGGAATAGGGCAAGCGCTATAATTAGGATACGCAGGTGCATTTTTAGTTAGGTGTTATTGGAAGGGACGGTCGGATACCGAAAGGTAATCATTGGGAATCGGCCTGTACCTATCAGCATCCGGGTTCACAGTGCGACCCGGACACTCAGAGGTGCAAGCACACTCTGAGGTCCTGATGCTTCTTCTCACCACGGCCACAGGACCTTATTGGGTATCTGAGCGGTAGCGATGGGGACCTGCGAGGGTCCGATCACATTCCTTCCCATTCAAAATTCGCAACCAGTCCCTTCTTTCTGCGGATGCTTTCCCAGTCTTTTATAAAAGCTCCTTTCCCACCGAAGTCGGCATAAACCTTTTCAACCTTGACGTAGGGCTCGACGGCTGGATAAAGCAATTCCTGTAGGGAAGTGAAGGGGTAGTCTTCCGGATCATTTACTAATCCATGATGGTAGCCATTACCGTTGATGTAATGAACAAGACTGCGCCGGTAAGCAGCGTCAGTGACTTCGACGCGATTAAATGGGCTTTGAAAAACAGCACCCTCGCCTATTGTCTTGTATTTGTACCGAAAGGTTTTTGCGTAGGCATTGCAGAGATGACCAATGGTGTTACCGATTGCCAGCGGTTTTTCCTTGTAGAATGGTTTTAGGATATCCAGGCTATCTACTTCGATATATAGATGAAAATGGTTTGGTAACACAGCATATGTCAGTGGATGAACTGGACCAGCTAAATGGTCTTTCATCAAATTCAAAAACCGGACACAATCGTCATCATCTCGGAATATATCCTGGCGGAATACCCCTCGGTTATAAATATGATAGCGCTTGCCAGCCTCTATTTTAGTCCGCATAGGTCGATCCGAATCTGAAGGTGAATGACTATAGGATCAGGCTATAATAGTTTTTTAGCCGGACACTCAGAGGTGCAAGCACACTCGAAGGTCCTGATGCTTCCCCCACCACCGACGGCCACAGGGCCTCGGAGGGTCACCGAGCGATAGCGAAAGGGACCTGCGAGGGTCCGGAACCGATACCGACCCCAGACACTCAGAGGTGCAAGCACGCTCTGAGGTCCTGATGCTTCCCCCCACCGACGGCCACAGGACCTCGGAGGGTCACCGAGCGATAGCGAAAGGGACTTCTGAGTGTCCGGAACCGGTAGCGACCCGGACACTCATAGGTGCAAGCACACTTTGAGGTCCTGATACTTCCCCCCACCGACGGCCACAGGACCTCGGAGGGTCTCTGAGCAGTAGCGAAAGGGACCTGCGAGGGTCCGGAACCGGTAGCGATCCGGACACTCAGAGGTGCAAGCACACTCTGAGGTCCTGATGCTTCCCCCCCACCGACGACTACAGGACCTCGGAGGGTCTCTGAGCGGTAGCGAAAGGGACCTGCGAGGGTCCGGAACCGGTAGCGACCCGGACACTCAGAGGTGCAAGCACACTCTGAGGTCCTGATGCTTTCCTTCCACCGACGACCACAGGACCTCGGAGGGTCACCGAGCGGTAGCGAAAGGGACCTGCGAGGGTCCGGAACCGATACCGACCCGGACACTCAGAGGTGCAAGCACACTCTGAGGCCCTGATACTTCCCACCATCGACGGCCACAGGACCTCGGAGGGTCACCGAGCGGTAGCAAAAGGGACCTGCTAGGGTCCGGAACCGATACCGACCCGGACACTCAGAGGTGCAAGCACACTTTGAGGTCCTGATGCTTCCCCCCCACCGAAGGCCACAGGACCTCGGAGGGTCACCGAGCGATAGCGAAAGGGACCTGCGAGGGTCCGGCCCAGAAATCCCACGGACCATTACCGTACCTTAGGCCGCCCAGAAACCAAGTGAAATGCGACTTTACCTCCTCCTAGTAGGCTTAGTACCTGCGCTCGCCGCCCAAAGCCAAATCACCGCCCCCGGCGACTTCCTGCCCCACGAGCTCGGTGAAACCTTCACCCCCCACCATATGCTGGTCGACTACTACCAGCTGGTAGCGGAGGAAAGCGACCGCGTCACCCTGGAGCAGTACGGCACCACCAACGAAGACCGCCCCCTGCTGCTGGCCACGGTGAGCACCCCGGAAAACCTGGCCCGCATCGAGGCCATCCGGGAGAATAATCTGCGCCGCGCCGGGCTGCTGGAGGGCGATACCGACCCCGAGCTGGACGACATCGCCATCGTCTGGCTTTCCTACAGCGTGCACGGTAACGAAGCCACGGGCTCCGAAGCCAGTATGGGCGTGCTCTACGACCTGGCCAACCCCAACAACGCGGAAACCAGCCAGTGGCTGGAGAACGTCGTAGTACTCCTCGACCCCGCCGAAAACCCCGACGGCTACAACCGTTACACCAATTGGTTCCGCCAGGTATCCAACAAGGATCTGGACGTCGACCCCGCTACCCGCGAGCACCAGGAACCCTGGCCCGGCGGACGCGTGAACCATTACCTCTTCGACCTGAACCGCGACTGGGCCTGGCAAACGCAGAAGGAAAGCCGCGCTCGCCTGGTGAAGTACCACGAGTGGATGCCCCACATCCACGCCGACCTGCACGAGCAGGGCTACACCTCCCCTTACTACTTCGCCCCGGCGGCCGCCCCCTTCCACGAGTACATCACCGACTGGCAGGGCAATTTCCAGACGGAGATCGGCCAGAACCACGCCCGCTACTTCGACGAGAACGGCTGGCTCTACTTCACGCGTGAACGCTTCGACCTGCTCTACCCCAGCTACGGCGATACCTATCCCACCTTCAACGGCGCCATCGGCATGACCTACGAGCAGGGCGGCGGCAGCCGTGGCGGCCGGGCCGTAGAATTGCCCACCGGCGATACGCTTACGCTCTACGACCGCGTCGCCCACCACCGCACGACCTCCCTGAGTACCGTAGAGATCGCCGCCCGCGAGGCCGACCGCCTCACCTCCCAATTTGCCGACTACTTTCAATCCGCCACGGAGAACCCGCAGGGCCAATTCAAGACCTACATCGTGAGCGCCGGTAACCAGCCCGGCAAACTGCGCGCCCTCACCGAGCTCCTCGACCGCAACGGCATCGAGTACCGTCGGGCCACCGGCTCCCGCTCCTTCTCGGGGACCGATTACCGGACCGGCGAATCCGTAGACGGGGAGATCGGGTCGGGCGACCTGATCGTATCCGCCTACCAGCCCCGCTCGGTGCTGACGCAGGTGCTGTTCGACCCCGCCGCCACGGTGGAAGACTCGGTGACCTACGACATCACCGCCTGGTCGGTCCCGCTGGCCTACGGACTGGAAACCTACGCCACCAGCGACCGGGTGAACGTCGAAACGGAAGACTACGTAGCCGCCGCCTACCAGAACCCGCTCTCCGGCGTGGATGTAGCATCGGCTTATGCTTTCGCCATCCCGTGGGAGGGAATGAACAGCGCCCGCTTCCTGGCCGCGCTCGTTAAGCAGGGAATTCAGGTACGCACCTCCGAGACCGACTTTACCTTCGGCGACACCAACTATCCCGCCGGCACCCTCGTCATCAACCGGGGCGACAACCGGGTGCACCCTGATTTCGCCGGCACCCTGCAGCGGCTCACCGCCGAACACCAGGCCAACCTGGCCGTACTGGAGACCGGCTTCAGCACCAACGTCGGCGGTGACCTCGGCGGCAGCAATTACGCCCTCATCGGAAAGCCGAAGGTCGCCACGATCTCGGGCGAGGAAGTGTACTCCAACGAATTCGGGCAGGTGTGGTACTACTTCGAGCAGGACCTCGATTATCCACTCAGCATTTTTCACCGCGAGGACGTGGCGGACATTTTTGATGGCGACTACGACATCCTGGTGCTGCCCGAAGGCCGCTACCGCTTCAGCGAATCGGAGATGGAAGCCATGGCCGACTGGGTGCAGGGCGGCGGCAAGTTGATCGCGATCGGCTCGGCCAACTCGGCCCTGGCCGGCAAGGAGGGCTTCGGACTTAAGGAGAAGGAGGCCGCCGCCGATACCCTATCGGACGAGGAGAAGCGGGAGGAGCGGCTACAACCCTACGGCGGGCAGGAGCGCCGCTTCATCGAAGGGTTCATTCCAGGAGCCATCATTCAGGCGGAGATGGACGACACCCACCCGCTGAGCTTCGGCATCGGCGACGATTACTCCACCCTGAAGGTCAGCGACGACGCCTATGAGTACCTGGAAAACGGCTGGAACGTAGGCCGCATCCGGCAGGAGCCGCGGGTATCGGGCTTCGTCGGCAACCAGGCTTACCAGAAGATCCAGGAAACGCTCAACTTCGGCGTCGAGCCCCTGCGGCGCGGGCAGGTGATCTATTTGGTGGACAACCCACTATACCGGGCGTTCTGGGAAAACGGAAAGCTGCTGTTCGCCAATGCCCTGTTTCAGGTGCAGTAGAGATCACCGGGCTGGGCCTTGCCCTCGTCCGCCGAACGTAGCAAAGCGGAGTTCGTCTGCCGAGGGCGAGGACCCCTCCAAGGCACCTCTGTGATAAACCTTCGCGACGGGGCCTGGGTACGACTTTGTCGGCTATCCCAACAAGAAGTCCGCATCCTATTCGTTGCAGGAGCGTTAATCTGTGTTAAATCCACGCCGCCGACATAGCGCCGGCGGGCGTGGCCGTGTTTAGAGCATTCCTACTGCCGTTATAACTACACTATGCCAAAATCACGCGCCGAAAAATTTCGGGCCGCCGTGGCCAAACGGGGCCGCAAGACCCTCCGCTACCTCAAGAAACAACCGCCGCGCAAGCTGGCCCTGATGGCCGTGGGCATTCCCCTCGCGGTCGTACTGGTCCTCTTTGTTTTTCTCTACTTCGGCGTCGTCGGCGGCGCCTACGGACACATGCCGAGCCGCGAGGAACTCTCGCAGGTGGAGAACGATAATGCCTCCAGCATTTTTACCGATGACGGCGCGCTGCTCGGAAAGTACTACGCCATCAACCGCCTCAGCGTACCGGCCGAGAAGATCAGTCCCTACGTGACCAAGGCGCTGATCGCCACGGAAGACGCCCGCTTTTTCGAGCACCAGGGCATCGACGTCAAGGCACTCTTCCGCGTGGCCTACCGCAGCATCCTGATGGGGGACCGCAGCGGCGGAGGGGGCAGCACCATCAGTCAGCAGCTCGCCAAGCAGTTGTATCCCCGCCAGTCCTACGGTAGCCTGGGCATGGTCAAGGTGAAGCTGCGGGAAATGGTCATTGCCAGCCGCCTGGAAGACGTGTTCAGCAAGCAGGACCTCCTGAATCTGTACCTCAACACCGTACCCTTCGGCGAAGACGCCTACGGCATCGAGGTGGCGGCCAACCGCTTTTTCGATAAGCCCGCCGCCGATCTTAACCTGCAGGAGGCGGCGGTACTTGTCGGCTTACTTAAGGCCAACACCACCTACAGTCCCCGCGCCCACCCCGACCGGAGCCTCGGCCGGCGGAACGTCGTCCTGGCCCTGATGGCCCAGAACGGCAGCATCACGCCAACGGTAAAGGACAGCGTCCAGGAACTGCCCCTGGAACTTCACTACAGCCGCGACAATGAGCGCGTCGGCTCCGCCGCCCACTTCCGGCAGCGGCTGCGCGCGGAAGTGGATAGAGCACTCGCCGATCTGCAACATCCTGACGGGCGCCCCTACGACGTGGATCGTGACGGCCTTTCCATACACGTTTCCCTGGATTCCCGGATGCAGCGCATGGCGGAAGAGGCCGTCCGCGAACAGCTGCCCCGCATCCAGCAGAACCTGGCCGAGGACTGGAAATCCAGCAAATCCGCCCCGTGGGAGCCGGCTTTCCTCGCTACGGTCAAGAAATCCGCCCGCTACCGTTCCCTGGCCGCCGAAGGACTCTCCGAAGGTGACATCCTGGAGCGCATGCGACAGCCGCGCGCCATGACCGTTTACGACTGGAGAACGGGTGGCCCCGTAGACACCACCATGCGTCCCATCGACAGCCTGCGTCACTACTTCACCCTGCTCAACGCCGGCCTGCTCGCCACCGAGCCGGCCACCGGCGTGGTCCGGGCGTGGGTGGGCGGCGTCGACTACCAGGCCGTTCAGTACGATCACGTAGTCAGTCGCCGGCAGGTAGGATCCACCATCAAACCGGTGGTGTACGCGACCGCTCTGCAAAGTGGCGTACTGCCCTGCGAGTACACCCCCGCGGAGCAAGTCGTCTACGCCGACTACAACAACTACAGCCCCGGAAACCCCGGCGGCCACTACGAGGGGGCCTACTCCATGCGGGGCGGTCTTTCCAAATCGGTGAATACCGTGGCCGTTAACCTGGCGGTCCGCAGCGGGCTCCCCACCCTTGCGCGCCAGATCAACGCGATGGGCGTAGGTAAGCAGGTACAGGCGATTCCCAGTATCGCCCTCGGTACGGTCGAGGCCAATTTGGAAGAGATGAATACGGTGTACAGCACCTTCGCGAACGGGGGTCGGCGCCCCGCCGGTATCCACTTCCTGGATCGTATCGAAGACGAGCACGGGCGGGTCCTGGTCGAGTTCGATCGGCCCGCCGGCGGCGAACGCGTGATGGACGAACAGACCGCCAAGATCGCTACCTACCTGATGGCCGGCGTGGTCAATAGCGGCACGGGTGCCCGCCTGCGCTCCACCTACGGCATTCAGGGGGCCCTGGCCGGTAAGACGGGAACCACCCAGGATCAGTCCGACGGCTGGTTCCTCGGCTTCACGCCCAAGCTGGTCGTCGGCACCTGGGTGGGCGCGGAATACCCCGCCGTCCACTTCCGTACCCTCAGCCGCGGATCCGCCACCGCCACCGCCCTGCCCATCTGGGGAACCTTCATGCGCAAAGTGCAGGACGGTCGCGGCCTGGATGCTTACCGCGGCGGCGGTTTCGGCGGTATGGATCAGATGACCCTGGACCAGCTCGACTGCCCGGACTTCCTGGAAGAACTGCCCATTTACTACGAATACGAAGGCGACGAGTACGCGGTCGACCGCGATATTACGCGCCGGCTGCGGGAGTTCGACCGCGAAGAGATCGTGGATATGGTCAAACGCAAAGGCCGCCGCCCCAACGAAACGGCCCGCGAATACGCCGCCCGCGTCGCCAAGGAACTGGAACGGGCCGAAGGGAAAGACGAACGCCGCGAGGAGCGGAAGCAATCCTGGATCAAGCGACTCTTTGGCGGGAAGAAGGACAAGGACTAAGCGAACGAACAGACCGCGCCACCTTTCCGTTGGAACAAGAAAGCCCAAATATGTCCTTTATAGATTCCCTCGTCGACAGCGTATCCGATACCCTGTCTGACCTCGACCCACGACCCAAGCGCAGTTACGCCAGTCAGAAATATCACGAAGCCGCTTCCGCTGCCCACCGTGCAGGTGGTAAGATCACGTCCGGCACCCAATCGGCCAAGCAGTATGCCGCCTCCGCCGGTCAGGATGTTTCCGCATATGCTGCCGGTGCCCTCGGTACCGCCACCGCTGCGCTCGCTGGCGCCGGTGATTACTTTACCCGCACCCGTACCTCCGGAGAACCGGATTACGTAAGAGGTTTTCTCGCCGGCATGATCGGTGGCCTGGTAGGCACCGGCATCAAAATGCTCGTCGACCGCAGTTTGCCGACCGGTCAGCCCCAGGAAGAGCACGATGCCCGCCTGCAGGTGGTCGAAGGTGCTGAGGCGATCACCAATACGAATATCAATCGCAATAAGGAAGAGACCGCCCAGCAAGCCATTAACCTGGCCTTCGGTGCGCTCGTAGGTGGTGTATACGGCGTGATCGTCGAGGCAGCCCCCGCCGTTCAGGCTCCCGCCGGTGTCCCCTTCGGTGCCGCTCTCTGGACCGCCGCCCACAAGATCGCCCTGCCCGCCTTCGGTCTGGCCCCCAACCCGATGAAAGAGCCCCTCAGCCTACAGGCCGGACAGCTCGGCAGCCACATGGTATACGGTGCAACCGTAGAAATGATCCGCCGCAGCGTGCGCCACGTCATGGACGAGGAAAACATCCTGTAATTTGGGTTAACCGTCCGGCACCGCGACCTTTGCACCCGTGCTGTACCTTATCCCAACCCCCATCGGTAACCGAGAAGACATCACCCAGCGGGCCCTGCGCCTGTTGGGTGATGTTGATTTAATCCTGGCCGAAGATACCCGTAACTCGGGCTCCCTGCTCAAACACTACGAGATCGAGACGCCCATGCGCGCCTACCACGCGCACAACGAGCACGCGGTCGTCGAGCAACTGGTCACCGAACTCAAGGCCGGCTCCACCTACGCCCTGATCACCGACGCCGGTACCCCCGGCATCAGCGATCCGGGTTTTTTATTGGTACGTGCCTGTCGGGAAGCCGGCGTCGAAGTGAGTTGCCTCCCCGGTCCGGCGGCCTTCGTTCCCGCACTTGCGGCCAGCGGCATCCCCTGTGATCGCTTTCACTTCGAAGGTTTTCTTCCCCACAAGAAGGGCCGGCAGACCCGCCTTCAGTACCTCGCCGAACTACCCAACACCTTCGTTCTCTACGAGTCGCCCCACCGCATTACTAAGCTGCTCGGGCAGCTGGTGGAGCACTGCGGTTCCGAACGGATGGCCAGCGTAGCCCGCGAAATCTCCAAACTCTACGAAGAGATTACCACTGCCCCGCTCTCCGAATTGCACGCCGACTACAAATCCCGCGGCAAGGTGAAGGGCGAGATCGTCGTCGTCGTCGCCGGCAAGTAGGGGCGGCCGCGTTTTTTACCTTTGCGGCATGTTGCAAACCCACCTCCTGGCCTTCGGCATCACCCACCTGACTGACGCCCGCTACTTCGCGGCCTGGGAGGCCGATTACCTCTGCTTCCCCATCGGCCCGGAAGGCCTCAGCCTCGACTACTTCGTCGCCATCCGCGAATGGGTGGAAGGCCCCACCTGCGTAGTAGAATGGCGGCGGAGCGCAGGTGAAATGCTTAGCCCCGAAGCCCTGAAAGGACATAACATCACCCATCTTCTCCTCGACTACGACATCGATCCCACCGACTGGACAGCCGCCGGACTCGAAGTGATCCGTCGCATTCCCGTAGCCGGCTACCACAGCACCGAGGATGTTGCCGAACGGGTTAAATCCACCACCGGCACCGTCCTCCTCGATTTCACCGACGGCGGAATCGTCTACGACGACCTGGCGGAGGGCAGCCCCTTCACCATCGGTGAGCTCCAGCAAGTGCTCGGCGATCGCCCCGCCTACCTTCATATTGATCTTGCGACGGAAGACGCCGAGGCCGCCGCAGCCGTCTTTCACGGGCTAGCGCTGCGCGGCAGCAGCGAGGAAAAGGTCGGCTATAAGAGCTTTGATGACCTGGATGATTTGCTGGAGGCTTTGGAGGGGTGAAGGGTGAATTTTTGAATTAGCTCCCGCACGCTGAATTTTTGTCTCGGGCTGCAAGCCGCTCGACCTTTGCCCTTCACTAGTCGTCTGCCCAGCGTAAGCTGGTCCGCCGACGGGTCCTGATGATAATCCGTGCTTTTAGCACAGCGATCCGTGAAATCGGTGTTTAAAAAGCTGATAACATGCCGAAGGCTTGGCACGGCGCATTCGGAGAATGCGTCTAACAGCGCGGTCGGAGACCGCGTCGTACTTCGCGGTCGAAAACCGCTTTTTACTGGTTCCAGCGAGCAAAGTCCTTAGCGAAGTAGGTGATGATAACATCCGCGCCCGCACGCCGAATACTCAGCAGCGCCTCCGAGGCCGCCTGCTCGTAATCCAGCCAGCCCCGCTCGGCGGCGGCCAGCAGCATCGCGCACTCCCCGGAAACGTGGTAGGCGGCGATGGGCAGGGGGTGCGCCTCGTGCAGGCGGTAGATAATGTCCAGATAGTTGAGAGCGGGCTTGACCATCAGGTAGTCGGCCCCCTCGGCGGCGTCCAGGTCGGCTTCCCGCATAGCCTCACGGACGTTGGCGGGGTCCATCTGGTAGGTCTTCTTGTCGGCGGGTACGTCCTGGAGCTGGCGGGGGGCACTGTCTAGGGCATCGCGGAAGGGGCCGTAGAAGGCGCTGGCGTACTTGGCGGTGTAGGCCATGATGGCCGTGTCCGTCAGGTCCGCCTGATCCAGGGCGCGCCGGATGCTGCCCACCCGGCCGTCCATCATATCACTGGGGCCGATAATGTCGAAACCCGACTGCGCCTGGGCCACCGCCATAGCATCGAGTAGCTTGAGCGTCTCGTCGTTGTGGATGCGGCCGTCGATGACCACCCCGTCGTGGCCGTCGGAACTGTAGGGGTCGAGGGCGGCGTCGGAAATGAGGCACACCTCCGGAAAGCGGTCCTTGATGGCCCGGGCGGCGTGGAGGTAGAAGTTCTGCTCCGCGGTAGCGTAGGTGCCGGTCTTGTCCTTGTGCTCTTCGGGGACGGCGGGAAACATCATGAAGCTGTGGATACCCACTTCGCGGCACTGCTCGATGTCCCGCAGCACCTCGTCAATTCCCATCCGAAAGGTACCTGGCAGGCTCTTTACCGGCAGGCGGGCACCGGCGTCGGGCAGCAAGAAGATGGGTTGAACCAGGTGGCCGGCGTTCAGCTCGGTCTCCCGTACGAGGTTGCGGACGGCGGCGGAAGATCGGTTACGGCGGGGGCGGGAGAGCATACTTAGTGATTTGCGAGTAAACGCCGGTAATCGGCAAAGTTTGTTGGGTGAAAGTAAAACGTACCCTTCCCCGGCGGACGAGCTGCGCTCGGCAGATGGGGAAGCCAACGCTTACCGATCGACGTACCACGCGAAGGTCTTGCACTCCGCGATGAGCTGGTCGTAAAGGTCCGTGTCGCGGTAGTTATCCCGCAGCAAACCGAAGTAGGTGAACGGCCGCTCCCCGCCCGGCCGGCCGAGCGCGTAGTGGCGGTTGCGTTCGGTCTTGGCGGCGAAGTAGGCGGCCAGAGCGGCGGATTCCCGGTCGGGGGCGCGGCGCATGGCCCGCTCGAAGTAGTACCGGGGCTGGCCCATCTCGAAGCTTTCCAGGTTGCCCAGGGGGGCGTAGGGGACCGGGATCACTTCCACGGGCTGCCGGGCGTTAGCGGCGTAGGCGGCGCTGATTCCGGAGCGGTAGGCATCCGCGAAGGACCAGTTGTAACTGAAGTAGCTCATGCTGTAGAGTGCCTGCCCGATATTGAAGTAGTTGCGGGCCGCAATGGTATCGTTGGTCGTGCGGTCGGCCTCCTCTTCCAGTTCGTCGAGCCTTTCGAGTAGCTGCACCTTATTGTAGGTGGTCGCGTCGGGCGGGGGCGTGAAATGGACGCGGTCGTTGATCTGCCGGATGAAGGGCGCGTAGCGGCCGAAGTCGTCGAGGTTGTTCCGGTCGATCCGGCGGTAGATCTCCAGGGCGGCCTTCCACTGTCCCTGCTGCACGTAGTGGTTGCCCAGCAGATTGTAGATGTGATCGATGGGGTTAGGTCCGATCCGGTCGTTGAGCAGGGCGCGGTCGAAGCGATTGCGGTTCAGGCTGTCGGCCATGCGTTCCAGGGAGAGGATGGCCTCGATAGAGGGATTCTTCTGAATGGCATCGAAGCCGTAACGGATCAGGTTGGCCTTCGCTTCCTGGCCCGTAAGGCGGTACACGGCCTGCAGCTTGGAATTGACGAACGGCTGGAAGTCCGGGTAGCGCTGCCGTAAGCCTGGATCGGTGAGCAGGTCGTAGTAGTGCAGCTCCACGGAGTCAGTGACACGCGTGAGTTCCAGCACCTCCTTTACGTCGTTAAGGATGACGAGTTGCTGCCTGATCGTATCGCTATCCGTGGTGGCGGCCAGCTCGGCGAAGGTCTCGGAGGCGAAGAAGTAGTCGCCGGCCAGCATTTCCAGGACGCCCCGGGCCAGCTGCCAGAAGTCGCGGTTGTCGGCCTTATTCTCTTCCAGTACCCGATTCACGAAGACCTGCAGTTCAATGAGGCGGTCGGTAGACGCGTCGTCGGGCC
Source organism: Lewinella sp. IMCC34191 (assembly GCF_003390935.1). GTDB lineage: Bacteria > Bacteroidota > Bacteroidia > Chitinophagales > Saprospiraceae > Neolewinella. The sequence continues at coordinate 301,752 of NZ_QNQZ01000005.1, forward strand.
CGGTGTTTTGGACGCGTTCGGAGAGCAGCTCGGCTTCGAGTTCCTGGAGCTCGCGCATGGTGAGCAGCTGCAGGGATCGGTTGTTTGGCTCGTAGTCGTAGATATCGCGCATCTCGTCCACCACGATCGCCCGGCCGTTATGGGCCCGCAGGACGTGGAGCATGGCGCGCTCGTGGTCCGTCTGGGCCAGGAGCAAAGCTTCCCGCCACTCCTCGTTGGTGCGGATCCGGAAGCTGCGGTAGGCGCTCTCCCGCTTGCTGGGCGTGCGCTCGAAGATGCGGCTGTAGAGGTAGGCCGATTCGGCGTAATTACCCAGGGACTGTAACGCCCCGGCCCGGTGCCCCTCGATCCAGTCGTAGATGATGCTCGGGTCGGCATCAATCTTAGGCATCAGGTAATCGTACAGTTCGAGGACGTAGTCGAACTCCTTAAGATAGTGAGCCAGCCGGACGAATTGGTAGGCGTAACGCAACCGGACGTAGTGACTTTCTACCCGGGGGAAGGCGTCCACTCCGCGTTTGAGCAGGTCCTCCATCTGGGTGCGATCCGGGGAAGCCTGTTCGAAAGCATTAGAGGGGGCCGTTACGAAGGGTTCGGCCTGCTTGGCGTAGATCAGGTAGTCGAGTACCTCGTGGCAGTTGGCCTCGAGGAGGTGGCGGGCGAAGGTGTTGCCCTGGAGCGCCGGTGGCAGGTCGGCCGCCCTGGCTTCCGGCTGGCGGAGCAGGCGACTCAGCTGTTCCAGTTGGTTGAGGTTGTTGCCGTACACGAGGGCGTCGATGTCCGCCAGGTCGGCTTGGTCGCAGAAGCGCTCGTGCCACTCCGCTACGTTGTCGTCGCGCTGTACGTCATTGCCCTGGCCCAGGTCCTCGCGGAAGGTCTGACCAAAGTGGAGAAAAAAGGGAGCCAGCTCGGATTCGAAGCCGACCACCCGGGGGTTGAGGAAGTGGTAGCTGTCGCCGACCACCGGCATCGCGCACTGGCCGGAGGCGCCAGAGAGAGACAGGCAGGAGAATGCACAGCAAAGGAGGAGCAGGTACTTCATCGGATGGCTTGGCCAAAGCTACGGTGGCCGTACCATACGGGGCCCGGCCACTGAAAGGCAAAGTCAGGCAGACCGCTTACCTTTCGGGTAATCGCGGCGATAGGTGCCGGTATAAGGGAATGAAGACGACAATTACCTTACTGTTCACGATTCTGTTTTTAACCTGCGCTTCGGCGCAAAAAGACCTGCAAGTCGGGCTGGTACTGAGCGGGGGTGGCGCCAAGGGCTACGCCCACATCGGCGCCCTGCGGGTGATCGAGGAGAGTGGCGTGCGGGTCGATTACATCGGCGGCACGAGCATGGGCGCGGTGGTCGGCGGACTCTACGCGGCCGGCTACAGTGCCGACCAGCTGGAACAACTCCTGCGCAGCATCGACATCATGGCCGAACTGCAAGACGCCGTGGCCCGGGAGGACCGCACCATCTACGAAAAGCTGTATAACGAAAAGTACCTGCTGTCCATCTCCATGGAAGATTTCGGGATCCAGCTGCCCACGGCCCTCTCCGACGGGCAGCGCGTACACGATCTCTTCGCCAACTGGACGGCCCGGGTGGGGCACATCCAGGACTTCAGCGAATTGCCCATCCCCTTTTTGAGCGTAGCGACCGACATCGAGACCGGCGACGCGGTCGTGCTGGAAACCGGTATGCTGGCCGAGGCCATGCGGGCCAGTGCCGCCCTGCCCGGCGTGCTCAGCCCCTACGAACTGGACGGACGGCTGCTCACCGACGGCGGCGTCTCCAACAACTACCCGGCCGAGGAGATCAAGGCCAAGGGCATGGATTACGTGCTCGGGGTGAGCGTGGAATCCGACCCCCTGCGGGCCGAGGAAATTTCCAGCGTAGCCGACCTGATTTTACAGATCGCCTTTTTCCAGGCCAACCGCCGTAACCTGGAACAGTACGAAGTGACCGACCTCGATATCAAGCCGCAGCTGGACCAGTACAACGTCCTTAGCTTTACGGATATCGACAGCCTGATCGATGCCGGCTACGAGGCCGCGCTGCTGGAGAAGCCGACGCTTGACTCCCTGGCCGCCGTCCAGCGCTCCGCCGAATCCCGGCGGGACACGACGGACGCGCCGGTACCGGAGTACCTCAACATCGGGGAGGTGACGATCAACGGCCTCACGGACCTGTCCGACCGCCAGGTGCTCAGCTTCTTCGACGACCAGATCCCGGGCCGCATCAGCTGGGAGGACTTCCGCTCGGGCCTGGCGGACCTCCACGTCACCGGCCGCTTCGCCAACATCAATTACCGCTGGGAATATCTGGACGAAGCGACGGAGGAGGTCAGCCTCTTCATGGTCTTCGAGCCGGTACCCGCCTTCGGCCAGCAACTGCGCCTCGGGCTCCACTACGACCCGCTCTATCGGGCCAACCTGCTGCTGAACCTCACGCTGTACGACCAGCTGGTCGACAACAGCATGCTGAGCCTGGACCTGATTGCCGGCAACCGCCTCCGCTACCGGCAGGATTACCGCATCAACCGGATTAACGGCTCGGCCTTCGGCCTGCGCAGTAGCCTGGACTACGCCGACGTGGGCTTCGACGTGGCCGAACTCCCCTTCGAGGACCTCGGCGTCACCCTGGAACGGGTCGACTTTCGCTTCAACGACTGGAACGCCGAGGCCTACTGGGACTTCCGGCAAACGTCCAACAGCTTCACCGGTATCGCGGCGGGCGTGAAGTACTACCAGACCTCCTCGGACCAGCTGGAATCCGCCGATACGTCCAGCCTCTTCACGCTCAGCGACGATATGTACTTCGTATCCCGGCTGTACTTCATCTACGATAAACTGAACCAACCGCACTTTCCCATGCGCGGCTTCAGCATCAACGGCACGACACGGGCGATCCACCCCTTTACGGACACCGACCACCGCTGGGCCTTCAACGCCGACCTCGACTTCCTGGGCATGCTGCCGCTAGGTGAAAAGCAGTCCGTCGGGCTGGAGATGAGCGCGGGGGGCTTTCTGGACGCTACCGCCCTACCGTACCGCTACTATCTGGGGGGCATCAATTGGAACCTGCTGAACAACTTCAAGCGATTCCCGGGGCTCGATATCGGGGAGGCTTCCGGCAGCCGGCTGCTGTTGGCCGAGCTCTTCTGGCGGCAACGGCTGTTCACCAATCACTACCTACACGTGGGTGGGCGTACGGCCCTCATCGAGAACCCGGAAAACTTCCCCAGCTCCATCGGGACCGGCTGGATAAAGGGGGCCGTGATCGGCTACGGACTGAGTACGCCGCTGGGCCCGATCGAGCTGACCTACGGCCTGACGGACAGCGGCGGGGGCCTCTTTTTCTACCTCGGCCACTGGTTTTAGGGAACCTTCATCTGGTGCATTTCCTTGTATCCCCATGAAAGACTTCAAGGGAAAAGTGGTGGTCGTCACCGGCGCCGGCTCGGGTATCGGTCGGGAATTGGCCTGGCAGTTGGCGGCCCGGGGCGCCGTGCTCGCCATCAACGACGTGAAGGGCGAACCCCTGGCGGAGACCTGGGCGGAATTGCCCGAGCGTACGCGGGGCCTGCAGCGGGTCTTCGACGTCGGTGACCGCCAGGCCATGCAGGACTTCGCTAACGCCGTCAAAGATGGTTTGGGGCGGGTGGATGTCGTCATCAATAACGCCGGCTTCAGCGTCCGCCAACAACCGGTGGCCTATAGCCGGATCGAGGACTTCGAGCGGACGCTACGGGTCAATCTCTGGGGCGTCATTTACGGGAGCCTGGCCTTCCTGCCCTACCTGCGGGAGCAGCCGGAGGCGAGCCTGGTCAACGTCAGCAGCGTGTTCGGCCTGTTTGCCTTCCCCGGTTCCGGGCCGTACAACGTCAGCAAATTCGGCGTGCGCGGCTTCACCGAGACGCTGCGGGTGGAAATGGGCAAGCTGATGCACATCTGCTGCGTCCACCCCGGCGGCATTGCCACCAATATTCACCGCAACGTCGAGATCGAAGATCCGCAGGAGCGGGAACAGTTCCTCCGCAACTTCGAGCGGCAGGCCAAGACGACCGCCTGGGAGGCCGCGCGGCAGATCATCCGCGGCATCGAACGGGAGCAGCCCCGCGTACTGATCGGCCGGGACGCGTACTGGATCGACAAAATCACGCGCCTGCTGCCGGGGCGCTACGAGCGGGTGCTGGCGAGGTGGTTTCAGCCGGAGAAGTTTCTGGCGCGGCGGCCGGATCAGCCTTCCGGCTGATACAGTCGCCTCCGGAGTCCGACCAGTCGTCGGTTCAACCAGTGGGGGTCGATCCGTTCGGGGAGGTCACTGGCCTCCGCCGCACGGCTGAGTTGCTCGACCCGGTCATCGGCCATCCGCAGTACCTCGCTCAGGGGATAGTCACCGGCTTTGACGGCCAGTAAAAACGATCGATTGGGGCGGCGGACGTTCAGGTGGCCGGTGGTAAATATTTCGGTCGCCATTTCGAGCAGCCGGATCGTATGCATCATATTTTTAGCGTCGTAGCCCTGCCCGTGGGCCAGCGTACCGCGGTAGCGTTCGTCGTTACGGTCGCGCTCCCAGGCACGGTACTCCCGGTAGTCGCGGCAGTAGGTCGAATAGGCATCCTGCCCGAAGGACAGATAGGCTACGGGCGCTTCTCCCTTCGGCACGTCGGTGACCGCGACGGCGTTCGCGTTTTCGCTGCGGGTAATGCCGGCGGCCCAGCCCGCTCCCCGGTCGTAGTACAGGGCGTACAGGTCACGGGCGTGGTTCACGCCGGCCAGGGCAAGTTCCGTCAACGGCACGCCCCGCTCCTGGGCCCACTCGCGCAGCGGGCGGCTGCGCCCCCGTTCGATGACGTAGCAGAAGTCTTCCACTCCCTTCCGCCCGGGGGCTACGGGGTTACGCACCTTCTTATTCAATCCCTTAGCTTTCCGGATCTGGGTAATGGCGTAACCGGCGAAGGTGTCCCGACACGCCTTGGTCAGAAACTCCTCCGCCCGCAGGCCTTCCAGCAGCGGATGGCGGTACAGGACATCCTCGCCGGTAGTACCCAGCAGCTCCAGCGCGGTAGGGTTGGCCTTTCCGAGCAGCTCGAAGAAGCGACCGAGCTCGTAGTAGGTCCGGTCGTTTCGTGCGTCGGCCAGCTGCGTGGGGTGATTCAATCCCAGCAAGCTTTCCATCCGCACGCCGAACACCCCGCGGTAGTCTTCGTCGGACCGTTCCGAGGCCAGGCCGTAGGCATGACTGCCGCTCCGGCAGTGGAGCAACAAGTGATGCCCCTCGATGATGTCCCCGGTGGTCGGATTCATGCGATCAGGTTTCGAAAGAAGGCATCCCCCCGCGCGGCATCGCGCATCTCGTCGGCCAGCGATTCTGATCGGGTCGACAGGCTCTCGGAGAGGGATGAAAAATAACTCGCCAGGGAGTCCGGCAGGGGGGCAACTGCCCGTTCCACCAGGCCGGCCTTCCGGTCGACGAAGGCGCGCAGATCGGTAACCACCCGCTCATCGGTGACCTCCGGGATCAGCTTTTCCAGCTCGACGGGTGGCCGACGTAGATGTGCGGCGGTATACGCCGCGGCCAGAATGGATCGCATATAGTAGCAGGCCTTCTTGACGTTCCACCGTCCGTCCTCCTTTTCCCCGGCGGTACGCGCGCCCCGGGCAATTCCGAGGTAGTGGTGTACGGTCCGGCGGGGCCGGAAATAGTGATCGGCCAGCGCCCGGCAGGGGGTTAGGAAATCGCCCGCTTCGTGGTAGACGATCGGGGAGTTCAGCCATTCCAGGCAATTTGGATTACTAGCTGTCGTGTGCTTCAAAAACTTGCGGATGTCCCAACCGGCCAGGTCGAGTTCCCCGTGCCGTTCCATGATGGGCCCGATCTGATCCTTTCCCGGCTGCAGCCGCAGGTACCACGGTGCTGGATGGCGGTAAACGAACCGGACGTCGTAGTCGCTGTCCGGGGACGCCAGCCCCCAGGCCCGGCTACCGCTTTCGCAGGCGTACAGGACCTGTACGCCATGGTGGGCGGCGGCGCGCAGGAGAGAGGCGGTCCGGGTTTCGGGGGTAATCATGCGTACGTAACGAATCAGTGAATGGAGGAAGTTCCCGGGGGCCTCAAACATCCGATGTCGATCACCCTTCCCCTACCCCTTTCTCCGTATAGTACCGGCACCGCTCCCGCACGATACACTTTCCACAGCGCGGGTTCGAGTACACGCAAACCCGTTGCCCGTGCTTAAAGAGAAGTTTATGGAAGTTCAGTAACTCATCCGCGTCGGCGGGAAGGATGTCCAACAGCGCACCGTGCGACTTCGCCTGGCTGATCTTCGCCGGCAAAATGCCGAAGCGGGTACTCACCCGGTGCACGTGGGTATCGACGGGCAGGACCGGCCGCCGCAGGGAGAAAAGCAGCACGAAGGTGGCCGTCTTAAAGCCCACCCCGGGAAGCTCCATCAGCAGTGCCTGCGCCTCCTCCACCGGCATTGCCGATAGTACCCGATCGAGGTCGTTTCCGTAGGTTTCGATGACGTGGGTCAGAATTTCCTTGATTCGCGGTGCCTTGATCTCCGGCCAGCGCGAGGTCTGGATGCACGCTTCGATGCCCTCGACCGGCGCGGCCGCCACGCCCGCCCAGTCGCCGTAGGTCTCCAGGAGCTTATCGTAGGCGGCTTTCTCGTCGGCGTAGTTCGTCCGCTGGCTCAGCGTAGTCGCCACCAGTTGATCGATGGCCGATTTGGTACTGTAGCGGGTTTGCCGGCCGTACTCCGCTTGCAGGGTGTCGACGAGGTAATCAAGCTGGGACGGGGTGTCGGGCATGGTCTGCACAATATGCTTAAAAGCCGGACAATAAGTAGACTCGTTAGTTGTAGAAATGAGCTCTTTGTCGATAGATTTTTCATAGAACAGTCATATGGCTGTTGAAAGTTTGAATGTCCGACTAAGTCATGATTTTGTACGATCTAACGGCTCCGCTAAACGCCGTGCCATTTTTTGCCTGGGATGGACGATTAAGCCTCTATGGTGAGGCGTGTTTTCATTCATTTAATGCCTCTTTAGCTAATTGATATGCCGTGTCTAAAGCATCTACAGATTTCACATTTATGTGAGGCTCAACTCCTTTCCCTTCCCAGTTAGTTTTTGTGATCGGGTTAATAGCTCTTCCCGTTGGTATCCATGCTATAAAATCGCCATAAACAACGAATTCTTCGCCGAAATTTGCTGCTCCTGCGGAGGTTTCTCCGATTATTTTAGCACGCTTCAAATGTTTCAAATCGTATGCAAATTCCTCGCCTGCTGAAATAGTTTTTTCATTAATAAGCACATATACTGGAATATCGGGCATTCTACTTCCCTCTACGTATGGCAAGGTCCATAATTGAGTTGTTTCATCTCCTTCTTTATGATAGAAATTATTTAAACGGACTGGTTTTTCTGAATATAAATAGCTTATCAATAATTGTATCATTGAATCGTCACCCCCCATATTATCTCTCAAATCGACAATCAGAGCATCGGAATTTGACAAAAATTGCATGGCTGAAGATGCCGTTTTTCCTGCGTATTTTGTTGGTGCAAAACCACCTAATTTAAGATACCCTACATTACCTTCCATAATTTTCAACTCCTCAAATCCGTAATTGAATTTTCTTACTCTGTCATTGATTCTGTTGAATTCTTCAGTAGGGTCTTCTTTTGGCTCTCTTAGCCTTGATGCCATTACTTCATTGTAGGAGACTCCTATATGTTTGTCCTTGCTAACCATATACAAATGGTTTTTTAGGGAGTCAGCAAAAATATTCTTATCGACAATATGGTCGTACTCTCCAACTTGCCATCTCTTTAGCAGATCTGCTTCCATGGAAAGGGCAATGTCTGGGAAAACATATTTATCTTTTAAATGGAAGCTAATAGCGTCAATAATGTGTCTTTTTGATTCATTAGTTAGGTTTTGAGCCTCGACTTTCACCGTTGAAGACAGAATTATTAGTAAGACTATTAGTTGTTTCATATTTTTAAAATATCAAAAATTTGACAGGTGCGTTTATCGGCTATTTCAGTGTTTCATGACATACAGCTTTAGTTAATACGTCAACTCTCACGATCACGCAGTGCGTATATTTTCTCAGTTAGGCGCGGTAGGCCCTCTGAATAGGTGGCCGAGCGAGCGGACAATTGGGACATTTCGACCTACTCGGGTGATAAAAATACGTATTAGGTCGACGGATAAGTTTATCCCTGCACATTGGATATGCAGCACATTTGGTAACTCCGCTTCGTCGCACCGCTCAAGGCCATTTGAAACCTTCGTCCAGTAGCGTATCCTACTTACCGACGCGACCGGCGCATGATGCGGTAGTCGATCATGTCCTCCAGCGTATCCCCATCGCGGCGGTGCTTTTCGATGAACGCCGGGCTGACGTCGTGTATCCGCAGCGACTGCAGTACGTCGAAGGGGATTTTATCGTAGCCGATATCGGCGTAGCCCTCCACGAAGGCGGGCGTAATGTTATGGATCCGGGCCGCGACGAAGTCATCCGCACGCAGGTCGGTGTACCCCAAATCACGCAGTCCTTTCACGAAGTCCGGCGTAACGCCGTGGATGCTGTAATTGGTGAGGTCATCAATCCCGTTGAAATCCAGTCCCATGTCCTGCATTTCCTTTGCCTTGCGTGCATTGACGCCGTGTATTTTAGCGGTAATCACTTCGTCGATGGAAAGTTTCCCGAAACCCAGTGCGGCCAGCTCCGCCACGTAATCGGGGTCGACGCCGTGAATGGAAGCGTTCTGGGCCTGTTCGAGGGTGAGGTCGGTGAGCCCGGCTCTGCTCATTGCCCGCACGTACTCCGGCTGCACGTTGTGAATACGGCTGGCGACTACCTCGTCGGCGCTCACATCGGTGTAGCCGGCTTCCGCGAGGTCGGCCACGTACTTGGCGTCAACGTTGTGGATCGCCATATTGATGATCTGCTCGAAGTCAACGTCCTCGTAGCCCAATTCCGCCATCTCGGAGATGTAGTCGGGCGTCAGGCCGTGAATCTTGGCCTGGATGACGTCCTCCAGGTCCAGATCCCGGTAACCGGCATCTTTCAAGGCCTGCACGTAGCCGGCATCGATATTGAAGATGCGTAATTGCAGGATCGTTTGCAGGTCCGGCCGGTCGTACCCTGCGGCGTCCAGGTCAGCCAGTACGGCGGCCAGCGTCCGCTCGTTCAAATCGAATACGGCCATCTGCAGCAGCTCGTCCCGCGAGGGATCGAATTCCCGCTTTGCGTAAGCCAGCGTACTCACTGTGAAGTCGGACAGGAAAAACAAAAAGACTTCCCGGTCGTCGTAGCCGCGGTAGCCGGCTTCGGCCAGCCCGTTCGTGAAAGCAGCGGACGGACTGAAGGTGAACGTTCCCACGCCCATATCGTCCTGGAATGAGCCCCGCAGAGTCAGCGTACCCGCGGACCGGGTAATGGTAAACTCCCCGATGCTTTCACCGGGTAGCGCGCCGACTTTCGATCGGTCGAAACAACGCGTGAGGTTATAGCGGTAGGCGCCCCGGTCACCGCTCTCCATGAAGTTGAAGCAAACTTCGTCTTCCTTCACCTCCGCGGTCCAGGCGCGTTGGTTCACCCGGCCGTCCGTCAGGCCCAAACCGTGGGGAGGCGCGGGCGGGGCCGGCGGGGCTTCCGGAGCCGGGGGCGGTGGAGGAGGCACACCGGGAGCGGCCGGCGCCGGACCTGGCGGGGCGGGGGGTGCCGGAGGACCGGGGGGTGCCGGCGGCGGGGGCGGGCCGTCGAGGGCGCCTTTCTCCCGGAGAAATTCTAACAGCATACGTTTGATGGTCCCCTCCCGGCCGTTGTCGTCAGGGGCGGCCAGATCGAGCCGAACGGTTCCGTTACCCGACGCCGACCGTTTTTCCCGTAGGTACGAAAAGAGGTTTCGCTTGGTGGCTCCCTTGCGGCTGTTCGGATCGGAAAATTCGGGTGCGGCTTGTAGCTGCCCCAGCGTGGCGTCCAGGTCCAGGATGACGGTATGGCTTTCCTGTACGTGCACCACCAGATCGACCGGATTGTTGCCCGTGGCGTCGGGATTCGCGTCGGACGGATTGTTTCCGTCGGTATCCGCAGGTGTCTGGGCGATCCCGTTCAGGGAAGCCAGCGAGAGCAGCAGGAGCAGCGGCAGTGCCAAATACTTCCAGGTAGCCCGGTTAGACGATCGTTTCGATTGCATCATGGTGATTCTTTTTTCTAGAAAGTGTTGGTTGTAATTCGTCACCAGCCCGCGGGCGTGGTGGGGTACGGCTACCCGAAGCAGACTGAGCTGGTAGCCCACCGGGTCGTCGCCGCGGCGTAGCACCTCGGCGTCGGTCAGGTACTCCAGGTTGTTCTCGACCGCGCGGCGATACAGCCAGGCGAAGGGGTTGAACCACTGCACCACGATCAGCAGTTCCGCCAGCACCAGGTCGATGCTGTGCCGTTGCCGGACGTGCACTCGTTCGTGTTCGATGATCCGGTCGTAAGTCTGGGCATCGTAGCCGGCGGGGTTAAGAAACACCCGGTCCCAGAACGAAAATGGCGCGTGGTCTTCGCCGAGCTCTACGATGGTGAGTTCTCCGACCCGTACCGTAGGATTGCTCCACCCCTTTCGCACGATGGTCGCGACTTGCCACACAAACTGCAGCATCAGGATCAGCACCCCGGCCAGGTACAGCCAAAGGCAAGCGGTCTTCCAATCCAGGGCGGCGTACCAGGTTGCCCGCGGCGCATCAAGTAGGGGCGTAGCGGTTTTTTGGGCGGCGGGCGCAGGTAAAATGTCCGTGGGAAAAGCAGCAGTCCTGTCCGATGCTCCGCTACTTTGCCCCGCTAGAGGCGCCTTAATACCGGTAGCCTCCTCCCTGATGAGCGCATGCGAAGGCGTCGACGTCGGGGCAATTTGTACGGATGTCTCCGCAATGGGGAAAGCACCGAGCTCCGCTACTTGCCGGACTTCCCGTAGCGACAGGCTGGCCGGTACGGTGACCAGAGGCAGCAGAAAGCAGGCCGCGATTCCACCCAGCAACAACCAACGGTTCAGTTGGAAGAAGGTCTCGCGCCGTAGCGCCAGGTGGTAATACACGTAACAGCCGGCCAGCAGGGCGGAAGCGTGAATGAGGTAGTTCATGATTGTGGGTCTTGGTCCTTGATGAGTTTTACGAGACGCTCCAGCTCTTCGGCGTCGATCTGCTGCTCCTTGGCGAAGTAGTTCACCAGCTTCATCGGGGAATTATCGAAGTAGCGGCGAACGACGTCATCGACGGCCTTCTTCTGGTACTCCTCCTCTTCCACCACCGGGTAGAACCGGTAGGCATTCCCCAGCTTCTCGTGGGCGACGAAACCCTTCTCCTCCAGGATCTTTACCATCGTGGAAACCGTATTGTAATGCGGCTTCGGATCGGGCAGTTCCTCGATAATCTCTTTTACGAAAGCTTTCTTCAGGCGCCAGAGCACCTCCATTAGCTGTGCCTCGCGTTTCGCTAGTCTTTGCATCTCTACTAATTGATTAGTACAAGTATAGTACTAATTCATTAGTAATGCAACTAATCAGTTAGTTTTATCGCGGTAGCCGACCAGAATCCGTCCTGGTACAGCGACAAGGCAAGCCCATTCTCCCCGTCCGCGAAGGTGACTTCCAAGGCTTCACCGGGTAGGTAAAAGCGGTTGTCCGCGGAGGGAGCCAGCTCGACTCGGTAGCCGTTCGCGAACGTCAGCGCTATGCCCCCGGCGTACGCGTCTACCTCGAAGGTGCCGATGAAGTCGTTTTGGTAGGTACCCGCTAGATCGGCCGCCTCCGTCGTATCCAGTGCAACCACGGTGAAAGATGGAGGCGGGGCGGGGATGACGGCCGGCGAGCCATGGGACAGGCGTTCCAGGTCATTCAAAGGATAGGCTCCAGCGCCCCGTGCCAAAAGTTCGTCCAGCCGCACGCTGAAAAACTTTCTACCACTTTCCCGCGTGGTGAACCATACTTCACCGGTAGTCAGGTTTTGGACGTTGGAATAGAGCGTATGACCGCGACCGTCCACCGAGGTTCTTTGGGCGATGGTCAGCATCTTTTCCCGATCGATCGGGCCATCCGATAGGAGTTTGGTCGCCAGCGGGTAGCGCCAGCAGAAGGCCCCGTCCTCCTTACCACAGATGTCGAAGTTCGTCGACACGAGTGGTTCGCCTTCCTCGGCGACTATGACCCCCGATGCCGAGATGATGGCGAAGGTGCCGCTTCGGTCGGCTACGTGCATCTGCGCGCTGGTAAAGCCGCCGTCGAACCAGTACGTTTCAAAAAATGCTACGACCTCCTCCACCGTACTCAGGTTTCCGAGCAGGTAGGGCATGATGGCTCCGTTACCGCCGGGAAAGGGGACGCGATCGCCCATCGTGAAATCGATGTTGCGGATCGCGTTGAAGTCGAAGGTCAGCCCCGCTTCGTTCATACCTCCCTGGATGCCCCCGCCCGCGGCTTCTTCCGGCGATAGGTAGGCCAGGGTGTAGTATCCATAAAGGCTGCTGTCCGAACGCGGGAACACCCGGAGGAAAGTAGCTACGTCCAACGGCCCGTCTTCATTATTCATGTTCCAAACCTGTCCGTCCGCCCCTACCGCACTGACGATGGTGCAGGCCTTCCCTTCGGACGACCCGAAGAGGAGTCCGAGAATAAACAGTACAGCAAGGGAGCAACGCCTCGTATCGGGTATTGGTAGATTCATTTGACCATAATGGCGATATATCTGCGGCGGCGTTGCATTCATTCTATTGAGCAAGGAGAATTCTCGACGGAAGGGACTATTCTCGCCCGCCTGGAGCTAGATAAACATCGGATGTGGCAGGTCCGCCAATTTTGCGGACATCCGATGTTGGGGGCAACTTCTTGTCCAATACATCGCGATCTCTTCCAAATTTTCAGAAATACCGGATGCAAATGGGCGGAATCGAGTCACGGCCACACCTGACACATCGGATGTCTGACATAAAGTCAGACCTGACACATCCGATGTTTAGCCGCTACGGAAAGCTTACCCGCAGCCGCGTCCAACCGTCCGGGTCCGTGCGCAACCGGTAGGTGGCACCGTGCCCCTCCAGGATCTCGCGGGTGAGGGTCAGCCCTACCCCCTGGCCAGTACTTTTGGTACTGAAGAAAGGGGTGAACAGCTGATCCGCCACCTCTTCGGGGATGCCGGGTCCGTCGTCCGCGATCACGAAGGTACTCGGGTTGGCAGAGGTGCTTAGTCGGATCCTGCCCCCCTCGCCGATGCTCTCCCGCGCGTTAGTCAGGGCATTGATCATCACCTGCTCCAGTTGGGCGCGGTCGGCCCGCAACCACAGCGACTGGGTGGTTAAGTCGTTCGCCAGAGTGATGCGATGCTTCTCGAGCAGGGGTCGCATCACCTCCGCGGCGCCACGGACGACGGCATTCAGGTCGACCCGTTCGCGCTGGGGTTCCGGCAGCCGCACGACCCGGGCGAAGTTGCGCATGAAGGCCGTCATGTTCTCGGCCCGGTTGATCACCGGCGGGAGATGGTCACGAACAACTTCGGCGAGGTCTGGCTCGTCGGCTTCGGCTACCTCGAGGATGGTTTTCAGGAGCGACACGATCGCCGCGTTCGAATTATTCACCTCGTGGGCCATCATACGGATCACCTTGCCGTAGGCCTCCTTTTCCGCCTGTAAGAGGTCGGCGGTCACGTCTTGCAACACCAGGAAGCCCCGCTCAAATCCCCGGTCGATGAAGGTGGCGTACTCCACGTGGAGGCGGCGGTTATCCGGGGTAGTAAAGATGCGCTTTTCGCCAACCCGTAGCGAACGGGCAGGATCGATCACCGCCGATACGAATTCCGGATTATTCCGCCGCTCCGTCACCCAGGGATTTTCGGACGCTACTCCGCCGTCGAAGTCGAGAATGATGATCCCAACGTCCGCGGCATTTACCAGCTGATCGAGAAATTCCTCCCGCTGCCGCCCCGTGACCCGCTCGCTACGCAGCTGATCGATCATGCGGTTATACACGTCCCCCAGTTGGTCGATATCCGGACTGCCGGTCTTGGTCATCTTGACGGAAAAGTCTTGGTCGGCCAGCGCTCCCGCCCCCCGGCTTAGCAACTGAATCGGCGCCACCAACACCTCGTACAGGCGGTAGCCGAGGTAAGCGGATAGCAACAGCACCATCTCTACCAGCAGGAGCACCGGACCGCGGCCCACGACCAGGTAAATAAGGATTCCGATCACCAGGTGAAGGACGGTCAGGTAGAGGATGTAGCGGGTGGCGGCGGACATGTGTCTATCGGGAAAAAGTCAACTTTAGCTCAAAGACATAGCGATCCGGTTCCGCAAGAAATTCGAGAATACGCTTTTTTCGGCTGATAAGTAGCTCGGCCAAACGTCCGGTTGCCAGATTACCGGTACGTAACAGAATTAATTTCGGAGGGGCCCCTAGCCTTTTGATCAAGGTCAGAAAATCCAGATCATTGGTAGCTAAACGGGGTAAACCGATCCGACGAGCGGTTAGAAATATTCGTTCATCCTCTGGGCTGGGTCCTAATCCTAATTCCGTAACGTGCTTGATGCCCGGAAACTCAAACTCATGTTCTACCTTCTTGATTAATCGATAAGACAGGTTTTCGTCGCAAAGGATCATCAAGCCCGTTTTTCACGAATAATTATCGTTCCGCGATTCTCACGTGCCGCCGCATAACCGAGCGCCTCCCGAATATTGTCCACCGATAGTTCCGGAAAGTCCTCAATAATTGCCGCTTCAGACATTCCTCCGGATAACCAACCGAGAATGTCCGAAACGGTAATTCGAGTACCGGCGATGCATGCCTTGCCGAAGCGTACATTCGGATTAATAGAGATTCCAGTAAATTCTTGTGCTTCGTCCGCCATAATCTATTCTTTTCATTAAAACGACCCATAAATTAAGGAAGTTTCTAGAGGTTGTACTTCTCGATCCGCCGGTACAGCGCCGCCCGGGTCAGCCCCAGTTCCCTTGCCGTAGCCGTTATTTCCCCATCGTTGCGGGCCAGCGCCGTACGGATCATCTTGATCTCCATCTGCTCCAGCGTAATGCCGGAGGGGGCGAAGTTGGAGGCGACGCCGGGCCCGCCCGACTGCCGTTGCAGTTGCTCCGCCGATATATTTTCTTCGGGACTGAGGATCGCCGTCCGCTCGATCAGGTTCTGCAACTGGCGAATGTTGCCGGGAAAGGTCTGTCGGCGTAGCCAGGACTGGGCTTCCTTGCTCAACTCAAGTTTAGGTCGATCGTAGCGACGGCGGGCACTATCCAGGAAGTGATTCGCCAGGGGCAGAATATCTCCGGGTCGCTCCCGCAGCGGAGGCAGGTGCAGGTGGATGAGGTTGATGCGGTACAGTAGATCCTCGCGGAAGGTACCGGCCGCGACCATGCTGGGCAGGTTGCGGCTGGTCGCGCTAATGATGCGTACATCCGTGGGGCGGGATTGGCTCTCCCCGAGTCGCTCGTACTGCCGCTCCTGCAGGACCCGCAGCAGTTTAACCTGGGCGGCGGGGGCCAAATCGCCGATCTCGTCCAAAAAGAGCGTGCCCCCGGCGGCCAGTTCGAATCTTCCTTTTCGGTCGGCACGGGCGTCGGTAAAGGCGCCCGCCTTGTGCCCAAAGAGTTCCGATTCGAATAGCCCCTCCGGTACGCCCCCCAGGTTGACGGCCACGAAAGGGCCCTCCGAACGGTGGCTCGCGCCATGAATGGCCTCCGCGATCAGTTCCTTACCCGTCCCGCTCTCGCCCGTAATCAGGACGGATGCCTGGGTGCCCGCTACCCGCCGGGCTTGCTTCACGAGGTCAGCTAATGGAACCGAATCGCCGATAATGCCTGCAAAGGGATCCGCTGCGTCGCCGGGTCCGAGGTCACCGGGCTTCGGGATATTCATTTTACCTGCGCTCCGCCGCCCATCTTTTAATTGCTGTTGAATGGCGTTGAGCAGTTCCCGGTTGTCCCAGGGTTTGGCGATGAAGTCGCGGGCCCCCGCCTTCATGCCCTCCACGGCCAGCTGTACGGTGGCCCAGCCGGTCATCTGGATCACGGGGAGGTCCGGGTGGGCAGCCATGAGCTCACCGAGTAATTTCATACCCGCGCGGCCGGTGGTTTCCACAGTGAAGTTCAGGTCGAGCAAGACCAGGTCGGGACCAAAATCACTTACCGTGGGCAATGCTTCCTGCGGTCGGTGGATGCAGTGCACGGTGTGGCCGGCCCGCTTGAGCAATAATTCCAGGCTTTTACAGACCGTGCGGTCGTCGTCGATGATCAGGAGGCGGGGCAGAATAACAGCGGTTGGGGGTATGGATTAGTTGTCGTCGTCCTCGTCGGAATCGCCCTCGATGCCCAGGCGCTCGCGAAAGTCCGCAACGATGGCCTTCGCGCGTTCCATCACCGCTTCGTCCTTGCCTTTGTAAGCCACGGAGAGGCGATTACGGCGGGTATTGTACGCATAGTCGATACCGTCCGCGTCGGTCATTTCCCAATTGCCGCTAAAATCGGCGTCCAGAGTCACGTCCATTGCCTCCGCGAAGGCGGCCACCAGTTTCTTGGTTTTGATGGTATTCGTGCGGAGGGTGTACTCGTAACGATCGCCCATTTCCACTTCGGTCTGGTAGAGGGATTTGTTCTGGGAAAACGCCACGGCACTCAGCAGTAGTGCGCAGGTTAATAGTAGGCTTCGCATAGGCAGGGGGAATTGATGATAAGGACGACGGGTAAGGGGGTAGGTTGCAAAATCGTTTCCCGAATCACGGGTGCAGCTTCGGGTTCGTGATGCCTACGGCGAGGCACTGTTTCAGTTCCTGACCGACTTCCCGGGCCCGATCGGCGGTGAGTTGATCGTAATCGGTACTCGCCAGGGCCAGGTGATTCCGCTGGGCAAGGTAGGTAAGGTTAATGCCGGCCGTTTCCGCTACCAGGATATCGGTCACGTTGTCGGGCAGCTCCAGACCGGTGACCTCCGCGATGCAAGTCGTGAGCTGTCGCCGCCGCGCGTCCTCCAGCCGGATATCGAGTTGGTACTGATTCGGCTGGCTGACCTCATTGACGAGTACGGTCGTTTTCACGCCGGCGTCGGGGTAAAGGAGAAGCAACGATGTCAATAGGGTCGGGAACAGCATGGTTGATGGTTTATGTGTAGGAGCTTACCCGGGCGGCGGATCGGTCAGCGGGTAAGCGTGGGTAGATTCGTTGTCGGGTCCGTTCACTCAGACCGACGGTTGCGGGCCGGCAAGTGTTACAGCCGGGGAAGAAAGAGAGTCAAGATTAGGTCGTATACAGCGGATCATGGTGGATTAAGGGATGAACGGGACGGGTATCTCGACGAGCGGCCCTACTGTTCGTGCAGGACGAGGGCCGGCTGCAAACCGGCGGCCTGCCGACTGGGAATAAGTGCGCACAGCACGACGATGAGGAGGATCGTGGCTACGGCCGCCCCGATACCGAGGTAAAAGAATTTGGCGGGAATGGGCAGAAGCTCCAGGAGCGGCACCTGGATCGCGAAAAAGGTACCCAGCAAAAGCCCCGCCAGCGTCACCAGAACAACTTCCACGACAAACTGCGTAGTCACCTCCGCCGGGGTGGCTCCCATGGCCTTGCGCAGGCCGATCTCGGCGCGGCGGTGGCTGATCTGGGTGAAGAGCACCCCGAAGAGGCCGAGGGCGATGTTGATGAGGAGGAAGGCCGAAATGGAAATGAGGATGACCAACGGAATGACCACCGGCCGGTTGGCCTTGATGCGGTCCTCGGCCATATTCCAGATGACCACGTCGGGGTTTTTGGTGAGGGAGGACAGCAGGTTATAAATGGGTTCCTCGATGGCGGCGGTTTGCCCGGGTTCCGCCCGCACGATCAGCTGCTCGAACGGGTTCTGCCCGTCCGCTTTCCAGCTGCGGGGGGAAAAGAAGGTCAGCGGCCGGTTCTCGGCGAAATTGCTGTGGTATTTATAGTTATCCACCACCCCGACGATCTTTTTTTCCCCGTTGATCTGGATAATGGAGTCGATCATGGATGCGCGGGTGGGATAGTACTCGTCGATGAACTTTCCGTTCACGACGATGGGCTCGTACTTACCCGCCTGGTCGGCTTCCGTAAACCAGCGACCCTCCCGGAATTCGAGCGCCAGGGTCTCGGCGTAGTTCTCGTCGGCGAAGACCATCATCGTCTGGAGATGAAAGCCGTTATCGTCGCTGCCCGTACTCCAGGTATTTCCCCCGAAAGGGTTGACGGGTCCGAGAAAGGTCGCGGAGGCCACCCCGGGAAGCTCCCGGGTTTCCCGCAGGATGCGCTCCTGTAGCCGTTCGACCGCCACGGAGTCCATATCGTCCGGGAGGTCCATGTGTACCCCGACGCTGTTTTCGTAGCTGAAGCCCAGCGGTGAGCTGTAGCGCTCCAGGTTGTAGAAGCCGAAGGCGTAGACGCCGAAGAGAACGACGAAGGCCAGCAGGATCTCCAGGAAGATCAGGCCATTGGCGCGGCGCTTGTTCCACATCAGTTTGAGCAGGTGATTGAGCATGGCAGGGGGATTTTAGCGAAGGGCGGTTGCGACGGTGGTCCGGCTCATCCGGTAGGCGGGCAGGATGCCGGAAAGCAGTCCGAAGAGCAGAATGACGAGGATGAAGTAGAAGAATATCTTGACGGAGAAGGCCAGCCGCACGATGCCGATGAGGTCGTTCGCGTTGACGTACTGAATGATCAGGTAAGCCAGTACCAGGCCGATGAAGCCCCCGATGAAGGTGAGCACCAGGTTTTCGAAGATGAACTGGTAGAGAATATCCCGGCTGTCGGCCCCGAAGGCTTTGCGCACGGCGATCTCCGATTTCCGCTCGAAAACACGGCTTACGTTCAGGTTGATGAGGTTGATCAGGGGAAGGGCCAGGAACAACGCCAACAGTACGAAGAGGGGAATAAACAACATCAGTTTGGCCCTCTCCGTATCGGTCGTCTGCATGAGGTTGGCGGCAAAGCTTTCGGTCGCGGTACCTGAATACATCCGGATGTGCTCGTAATTCGCATCCGGAGGGACTTCGTAGTTTTCCGCGAGGAAGGTGAGTTGCTGCTTAATGGACTCCCGCTTCCCGGGGCTGCTAGCTTTGAAAACCGCCTGAAAGGGGCCGTAAATTTCCGTGCTGGTATACTGGCGATTGTCGATGGTGGTCACCGGCAGGAAGACGTCGCCCGCAATGGTCTCGTCATCCTTCAGCGGGCGCTCCACGATACCGACTACCCGGTACGGGTCGTTGCCCAGAATCATCTCCCGGCCTACGATGTCGGCCCCTGAGGCTCCGAAGTAGTTTTCGGCGATGCGTTCGGTGATCACGGCCACCTTGTTGGCCGCCGTCACGTCGTCGGGACCGAAGGGTAAGCCGTGGAGGAAGTTGAAGTCAAAGACATCCCAGTAACGGGCGTCCGTATAGTAGGTGCCCATCGTCACTTTACGTCCGTCGAGGTAAGCATCGATGAAGGAGCTGTTCGATAGAAAGGTGTAGCTGTCCACGTCCGCAAGGTCCCGCAGGTTATTGTCCAGGAAGGAGAAGCTCATTTGGCCATTAGAGTTATTCATGCTCCCGTTGGGCTCGAGGGTCTCCGTACTGTCCATGCGCAGGCTTCCGTCGTCCATGACGATGGTATCCACGGTATAGACCGTATCGTAGAACTCCGTATACCGCTCCAGCATGGGCAGGAAGACCATCCGGTCCACGTCACTCATCGGCTGGTTGGCGCCGAACAGGGCATCCCCCATCGACGTAATCAGCATCAGGATCATCAGCGTAAAACTGATCCCGAAGAGGCTGATAAAGGTGTAGAACGGCTTGCGTTTGAGGACCTTTAGGGCTAGCGTTAAGTAGTTTTTTATCACGGCGTTATAGTCTTTAGTACTTCAGTCTTTTAGTCCGTTAGGGCAGCTATGCTTGCTTCGCTCCTATGGTGTCGGGCAAGCTGGCGAAGCCGGCGAGAGTCAGGTGCGGCAGCCAATCGTAAATCGTAGTTCGTAAATCGTAAATCGTAAATCACCCGGCTCAACTCACTCGCTCCCCGTCCGAGAGCCGCACCAGCCGGTGGGTCTTTTTGGCCATCCGCTCGTCGTGAGTGACCATGACGATGGTGGTGCCGAGGTCTGTGTTGAGGCGGGTGAGGATGTCCATGATCTCGTCGCCCATATGGCTGTCGAGGTTGCCGGTGGGCTCATCGGCGAGGATGATATTCGGTCGGCCGACGATGGCGCGGGCGATGGCGACGCGCTGCTTTTGTCCGCCGGACAGTTGGGTGGGAAAGTGGCCGGCCCGGTTGCTCAGGCCTACATGCTCCAACGCTTCCAATGACAGCCGCCGCCGCTCCTTGGTGCCGACGCGCCGGTACAGTAGCGGCAACTCCACGTTATCGACCACGGAAAGGTCGTTGATCAGGTGAAAGCTCTGAAAAATGAAGCCGAGCTGCTCGTTGCGGAAGCGGGCGACCTTGGTGCCATTGTAGCTGGTCACCTCCTTTCCGGCCAGGGACACGCTCCCCTCTGTGGGCTCGTCGATCAGCCCCATGATGTTCAGCAGGGTCGACTTCCCGCAGCCTGACGGCCCCATGATGCTCAGGAACTCCCCCGCCGGTACGCTCAGGTTCATGTGCTGCAGGGCCAGGGTTTCGATGGTGTCCGTGCGGTAGGATTTGGAGACGTTTTGTAATTCGATCATCTTGAAAGGATATAAGGGGTAAGGGGGATAAGGGGTAAAGGGCGCGCGCGGGGCCTTAGCCCCTTTACCCCTTATCTCCATAGCCCCTTGTCATTAATAAAATCCCAAAGCGTAAGCCGTTCCAGCCCGGCGTAGGTGGTCCAGTAGGCGCGGAGCGTTTCGGCGTAGGCGCGGGTATTCAGGTCGCGGTTTTGCTGGGCGAAGGTGAGGTCGGTCAGGGGGATGGCGCCGAGGGTGTAGCTTTCCTGGCTGATCTGGAAGCGCTCTTCGGCCAGGTCGCGGATGCGGGTGGCGAGCACCAGTTCTTCCTGGAGGGTGGCCCACTGGTCGAGCAGCTGGGTGAGCTGGCCTTCCAGTTGGTTTTCGCGGCGTTCACCGAGTTGCCGGGCCAGTTCGATCTCGCTCCGGGCGCGTTTATTCAGGGCGCCGCGCTCGCCCCAGTCGAGGAGGGGAATAGCGAAGGTGAGACTTACGACCCGTTCGTTCTGCGGGTCCTGGTAGATGGGGTCGATCTCGTCGGCGTTGCGGATCAGCCCGATGCTGGCGTCGAGGTCGAGGCGGGGACCGAGCTCGCGCTTGATGCGGTCCGCTTCCCGCTCGGCTTGCAGTACCCGCTGGCGGATGTCGAGGAGTTCGGGTCGCTGTTGCAGCAGGGAGAGGGCACGGGTGGCTACGATCTCCAGGCCGATGAGGTCGGCGGTGGCTTCCGGGGCTTCGGGTTGCAGGAGCTGCCCGCCGTATTCCCGGCCGAGGTACTGCAGGATATCGGCGGAGGCGCGACCGACGAGCCGTTCGGCCCGGAGCAGGTTCTGCTCGGCGCTGGCCTGTTCGAGCTCCAGTTGGACCAGGTCGCCGCGGGTGATCTGGCCGAGTTCGTAGCGCTCGGTGGCAATGTCAAACAGGGTTTCGTTGGCCGCACGGTTGGTTTCGGCGATGCGGCGTTCCTGGTCGGCGCTCACCAGGTTGAAGAAAAGGTCGGTGGCATCGAGGGCGGCGTCGGCGCGGGCGGCCTGCAGGGCGGCGTCGCTCACCTGTAGTTGCAGGGGCAGGAGGCGGCGGTCCCACTTCCAGGGGTTGAAGGCCAGGATGGGCTGGCGGAAGGTCAGGCGTACGGGGCTGCCGTTGTAGCTCTTCGTGTCGAGGGCGAAGTTGTCGGTACGCTGCAGGCGGGTTTCCAGCCCGATCAGGCCGCCGGTCGCGGCGATGCGCTGGTTGGCCAGCAGCGATACCGAGGAGTTATTTAGCTCGATTTCGCGGAAGGCAATGGTGCCGTCGTCCTGCGTCACCTCGGTGGAGGTACGGAAGTAGTTCGGCAGGGTGGCGGCCAGGTCGAGACGGGGTTTGAGACCGGCCTCGAAGGCGTCCAGTTCCAGGCGGGCGGCGCGCTGCTGCTGCTCCGCGATCAGCACCTGTTCGGCGCGTTCCGCGGCGGCGGCCTGTAGTTCGGACAAGCTGATCGTATTGTCGGCAGGCAGGGCGTTTTGCGCCGGAGCGCAGGTAAAACAGCCTATTGCAAACAGCCAGGTAATCGGGTACCGGAAGCTTGGGTTAACTCGCATTACTCTTCCAGTTTAAAGGAGGTGACGTTCTCCAGGGACTTCTGGTCGGAGATGATGATGCGGTCGCCGGCCTGCAGGCCATCGGTAATTTGCACGTAGTCGCCGTTGCGCAGTCCGAGGTCGATGTCGCGACGGGTAGCTTCTTCACCATCCACTACGAAGACCGACTGGCTACGCCCGCCCCGAAAGATGGGTCCGTTCTTTACCCGAAGGACGCCCTCCATCCGGTTGGTGATGACGTAGAGTTCAGTGCGCAGGTTGGGGCGCAGATCCTGGTGGCTGGGATTTTCCAGGTCGACCCGGAAAGTGACCAGGTTCTCGCTTACCTCCGGCAGGATGGCGGCAATCGTACCGGTCAGTCGTCCGGTTGGCACCCGCAGTTCGACGGGCAGCCCCACGGCCAGTTGGTCGGCGTAGCGATCGGAGGCGCTGGCCTCGACACGGTAGCGGCCGAGATCGGCCACCCGGGCCAGGGCGGTGCCTTCCGTGACCTGTTGGCCAATGTTTTCATTGACCCAGGTGACTACGCCGGCCCGGGGAGCACGCACTTCGGTTTCGCGGAGGCGGCGGCTGAGCTGGCTTACTTCCTTTTCTTCCATACCCACTTCGAGCTGAAGGGCGCGTTTGCGGCCGGCGAGGCTGTTGCGGGCGTAGTCAAGCTGGTTGTTGAGTTTTTGCGATTCCAGCTTGCTAATCTTCACGGCCAGTTCGGCGGCCTCCACTTCTTCCTGGGTAGCGCCCCCGACTTCCAGTAGTCGCCGGGCGTCAGCCAGTTCCGCGGTGGCGGCGGCCAGCTCCAGTTCCTTGATCTCGGCGTTGTAGGTGAGGTCCTTCAGGTCGCGCTCGTACTCGAGATTAAGCAGCCCGATGCTGTTTTCCTTCACGGCCAGCTGGTCGCGGCGACCGTCGAGTTGCAATTGCACGTAGTTGCGATCCAGCTTCATGAGCAGTTCGCCCGCTTCCACTTCGGAGCCGGCGGTGAGCATCACCTCGTCGATGGTCGTAGCCACCGGCGAGTTGATCTGCTCCTCGAAGGCGGGTAGTACGATCGCCGTAGCGTTGATGGTATTCACGACTTCCCCGCGCTCGACGGTGGCGAACCGCAGCGTATCCTCATCGGCGGAGGGCCGCAGCAGCTTCATCCCGAACCAGATAGCGGTGAGGACGGCGCCGACAATCAAGGTCCATTTGATGATCTGGTTGCGCCGCTGCCGGTTGATGTCTTTGGAGTTTATGGTACGATCCATGCTAAGGAGGTAGCAGGAAACGTGCCAGGTTTTTCACATACTGACTGTCAGTTAGTTACGAATATTTACAACAGAAATGTGTCCGGTATCGGACACGGTAGTGTTCGGTTTCGTTCGGGAAACGCCAGCCCCCGGTCCGCCGAGCGGTAGCTCGTCTGCCCGGGAGGCTTAAAAGAGGGTTCGGTTGCTTATGGCTCCGACCCGTCGGCGGACCAGCTAGCGCTGGGCAGACGACTGGCGCTTTCCGACGGCGGCGGACGACTACAGCTTCAGCTCCAGTAGGGCCTCGAACTCGATAAAATTCAACACCGCCTCGTCGGTAGCTTCCAGTTTTACCTTCGGCGCCTTGCCGGCTTCGTAGGCCTCCTTCCAGCGGAGGGCGCAAAGGCACCAGGCATCGCCGGGTTGGAGGCCGGGAAAGTCGTACTGCGGGATGGGCGTACTCAGGTCGTTGCCCTTCGATTTGGTGAAGGCCAGAAACTCTTCCGTCATGATCGCGCAGACCACGTGGCGGCCGGCATCGAGCGGGCCGGTGCGGCAGTAGCCGTCGCGGTAGAAGCCCGTCATCGGATCGGTGCAGCAGGCGATGAGGTCGTTGCCTAATACGTTTTTCATGCGCGGGGAATATGATTATTGGGGTAACCGGATGCCCGGAAGGCACGTTCGGTACCCGGTCCGATTTTCAATTGCCAGCGGGTTACAATTACCATGATCGGGAGACGTTATCCGCTTCCCTTCCCTCACCATCTCTTTTACCTGCGCTCCGCCGCCCAAAAAATTGTTGTAGCTACCGCGACCCAAAGCGGGCCCGGCTTGTTACAAGCCTTCATGGCCACCCAAGAAGAAAAGCAAAAGTTCGACCTCTACCTGCTTTGGCGGGTACTGGCGCTGGCCAAGCCGTATAAGTGGATCGCCATCCTGGCCATCTCCCTGGCCGTGCTTTTGGCCCCCCTGTCGATCGCCCGGCCCCGGTTGATCCAGAAGATGGTCGACGACTACATCTTCCAGGGAGACACGGACGGACTGACCTTCTGGGCCCTCGTCATCGGCGGTCTCCTCATCCTGGAGGCGCTGTGCCGGTACTCCTTCGTCTACAGCTCCAACTGGCTGGGGCAATCGGTAATCCGCGACCTGCGCGTGCGGGTCTTCAAGCACATCAACGGCCTACGCCTCAGCTACTTCGACAAAACACCCATCGGGACGTCGACCACGCGCACGATCAACGACATCCAGTCGATCAACAGCATCTTCGCCGAGGGGGTGATCACCATTTTGGCCGACCTCATGTCCATCTTCGCGGTGCTGGCCATCATGCTCACCACGAGCTGGCGACTCACGCTGATCTGCCTGACCACCATGCCCTTCCTGATGCTGGCCAGCTACCTCTTCAAGGAGGCCGTGAAGAAGTCGTACCAGCAGGTCCGCAGCCAGATCCAGAAGATGAACGGCTTTTTGCAGGAGCGCATCACCGGCATGCGCATCGTCCAGATCTTCAACGCCGAGGACTCCGAGGCCCGCAAGTTTGCCGATATCAATGCCGACTACCGCAAGGCCAACATCGACGCCATCCTGTACTACGCGATCTTCTTCCCGACGGTCGATATCATCGCCGCGGCCAGCCTCGCGCTGATGGTCTGGTGGGGCGCGCAGGATGTCGCCCGCGCCGGTGGCGTCACCCTGGGGGCCCTGGTGGCCTTCCCGATCTACATCAACATGCTGTTCCGCCCGATCCGGGTACTGGCCGATAAGTTCAATACCCTGCAGATGGGACTGGTGGCCAGCGAGCGGGTCTTCAAAGTGGTGGACCGCGACGACCAGATCGAGAACACCGGTACCCACCAACCCACCTCCCTGCGCGGAGAGGTGGAGTTCAAGAACGTATGGTTTGCCTATACGGGCGCCGACTGGATACTGAAGGACGTGAGTTTTAAGCTGAAGCAGGGTGATACGCTGGCCATCGTAGGCAGCACCGGTTCCGGTAAGACCACCATCACCAACGTCATCAATCGCTTCTACGAATACCAGCGGGGCGAAATCCTCATCGACGAAACGGACCTCCGCGAGTACGAGCTCACCGCCCTCCGCAGTCGGATGGCCATGGTGCTGCAGGACGTCTTTCTCTTTACGGGATCGGTGATGGAGAATATTACCCTACGCGACCCGTCCATCAGTCGCGAGCGGGTCATCGAATCCGCCAAACTCATCGGAGCCCACGATTTCATCGAGCGGCTGCCCGGCGGCTACGATTACGACGTGATGGAGCGCGGAGCAACGCTGAGCATGGGACAGCGGCAGTTGATTTCCTTCGTGCGCGCACTCGTTTTCGACCCGGACATCCTTATCCTGGACGAGGCCACCAGCAGCGTAGACCCCGAAACGGAGGGCGTCATCCAACACGCCATTGAGAAACTGATCGACCGGCGCACGAGTATCGTGATCGCCCACCGGCTGAGTACCATCCGGAACGCCAACAACATTATGGTCCTGGAAAAAGGGGAGATCCAGGAATTCGGGCCCCACGAGGAATTGCTCCAGATGGAAGACGGTCGCTACCGCGAACTGTACGAGATGCAGTTCCTCGAAACGGCGGAATAGGCCCTCGATTAAGAAAAAGTACGCTTCAAATAAAAGTAGCCGAAGACGCTATTTGACCGGACATTTGTCTGGCAAGCAACTTATAGTTTATCTTTCTGTCTGAATAGCAATACTATTACTGTCTCCCTACCCTATGGATAACAATACTTCCAAGCGTCTTGGTTTATTTGATAACATCACCGGCGACCTGCCCGCCGCGGTTGTGGTCTTCTTCGTCGCTATCCCGCTATGTCTGGGTATTGCATTAGCCAGTGGCGCGCCGCTCTTCGCGGGGCTGATCGCGGGCATCGTCGGAGGTATCGTGGTCGGCGCGGTCAGCGGATCCCACGTAGGCGTGAGCGGACCGGCGGCGGGACTTACGGCCATCGTACTAACGGCTATCACGGACCTAGGCGCCTTCGATCTCTTTCTGACCTGCGTAGTCATCGGTGGGGCGTTACAGGTAGCCTTCGGTCTGCTGCGGGCCGGCGTTATCGGTTACTTTTTCCCCTCCTCGGTGATCAAGGGGATGCTGACCGGTATCGGCCTGATCATTATTCTCAAGCAAATTCCGCACTTCTTCGGTTACGACGCCGACCCGGAGGGGGACGACGCCTTCCTGCAGCCCGACGGGGAGAATACCTTCTCCGAGATCTTCAACCTGATCGACTATACGGACGACGGGGCCACCACCATCGCCTTCATCGCGCTCGGTATCCTGATCCTGTGGGAAGCGGTGCTGAAGAACAAGGGTAAGATATTCACCATCATCCCCGGCCCGTTGGTGGCCGTTGCGGTAGGTATCATCTGGGAGGTGACCATGGGCGACGGCAGCCTCGGCATCGCCTCCGAGCATCTGGTCAGCGTACCGGTGCCGGAGAGTTTCGACGACTTCATCGGACAGTTCACCTTTCCCGACTTCAGCGCGATCACGATGCCGGCGGTCTGGCTGACCGGCTTCACCATCGCGTTGGTCGCCAGCCTGGAGACGCTGCTCTGCGTGGAAGCGACGGATAAACTCGACCCCAGGCGGCGGGTCACGCCGACGAACCGCGAGTTGCTCGCCCAGGGCACGGGTAACATCCTATCCGGCCTGATCGGCGGGCTACCGGTCACCCAGGTGATCGTCCGGAGTTCGGCCAATATCCAGTCGGGCGGCCGGACCAAATTATCGGCCATTCTGCACGGTGTGTTGCTGCTGGTGTCGGTCATCCTGGTGCCGAATATTCTAAACCTGATTCCGCTTTCGGTACTCGCAGCTATCCTTTTACTGGTAGGCTACAAACTGGCCAAGCCGTCCACCTTCATGGGTATGTACCGGGCCGGCTGGCGACAGTTCGTTCCCTTCATCGTCACCGTCGTAGCGATTGTCTTCACCGACCTCCTGATCGGCATCAGTCTCGGACTGGCCGTAGGCGTCATCGTCATTCTGTACTCGAGCTACCAGAATTCCCACTTCCTGCACATGCGCAACGAGGAAGGGGAGCGCGAGCACGTAGAGATCACCCTCGCCGAGGAAGTGACCTTCTTCAACAAGGGAGCGATCCGCAGCCAATTCGACAAAATTCCGGACGATGCCATGCTGACGCTCGACGTACGCAAGACGCAGTTTCTCGACTACGACGTCGTGGAGATCATGAACGACTTCGTGACTACCTTCAAGAACCGGAACATCGACGTGGAAGTCATCACCGAGGAAGGTACGGTCAACAATCCGGAGAACTACTTCGACGTGCTCAAAATGCAGCACGCCGGTAGCGCGCACTGATCTGCCGGGCAGGCAGCAGCACGAAGCCTACTTGCTTTTGCTGAGAATACCGGCGTAACGCGCCCGGTCGTTCAGTACCGCGATCGCCTCCTGTACTTCCTTATCGTTACGCAGGCCCATCTGTACCTGGCCGCGCTGGTAATAGTAGCGGCCGGCGATTTCCTTTTCGATGATGTCGATGATCTCGTCTTTCAGGTCGGCGATGGCGGTCGCCTGCTCGCGGTCCATCTTCTCCTGGATGGCGGCCAGCTCGGCGCTGATGTCGTAACCTTCCGTGGCGGCACGGTCGGCGGCTTGCTCCAGTAGCTGTTCGGCCTTGGAGTCAAAGCTGAAATCGGCTCGGTTCAGGTAGGTTTCGAAGTCGTTCCAGTCCGTGAATTGGAAGTCGGCCACGGAGTCGATCGTCGGGTGATTGCGCACCCACTGGTTCACGTAGTCGAAAATGATGTATTCCTCCAGCAGGCCCTGGGCGACGTTGTTCTTGCCCAGCACGTCCACTTCGAGGTCGGGGGCCACGCCGCCACTCCCCAGCACGACGCGGCCGGCACGGGTTTTGAATTCCGGACGCTGGTCGTCGGGAATGTCATAGGGCTTCCCGTCGCGGTACTCGATGGCCTGGATACAGCGGTTAGAGGGGATGTAGTACTTGGCCGTCGTGATCTTCACGCGGCTGCCGTAGCCCGTTTCCATAATGTTTTGCACCAATCCCTTGCCGTAGCTGCGCTGCCCGATGAGGACGCCCCGGTCCAGGTCCTGTAGGGCTCCGGAAACGATCTCGGAGGCGGAGGCGGAGCGGCCGTTGATCAGCACGGCCACGGGCAGTTCGGTATCCAGCGGATTGCCTTTGGTGGGGTAGCTGCGGTTCCAGTCGCGCACTTTGCCCTTAGTGGTAACGATCAGTTCGTCCTTCGGCACGAAGATGTTGACGATGTCAACGGCTTCGTTGAGCAGACCGCCTCCGTTGCCGCGCAGGTCCAGTACGACGCCGGCCAGGTCTGGATTGTCGGCGCGCAGTTTGGCGACCGCGTCCCGCACGTTCTTGGCCGCGTTCTGGGTGAAAGTGGTCAGGGCCACGTAGCCCACGTTCCGTTCGAGCATGCCGCTGTAGGGTACGTTGGGGATGTCCACGTCGCCGCGTACGAGGTCGAGCTTCTTCATCCCTTCGCCGGGCCGGTCTACGGTCAGGTTCATCACCGTACCGGGGAAGCCGCGCATGATCTCTTCCAGTTGCTCGCGATTGTAGCCGATGGTTTCCCGGTCGTCGATCTCCATGAGCCGGTCGCCCGTTTTCAGGCCGGCGGCGTCGGCTGGCTGGTCCTTGTACAGGGTCATGATGGTGGGTAGGCCGTCAATGTATTCGATCTCGGCCCCGATGCCCTGGTACTGCCCGCTCTGGCGCAGGCGGGCGGTCTCTACGTCGGTTTCGCTGATGTAGTTAGTATAGGGGTCGAGTGATTCGACCATCGCCTCGATACCGGTCCGCATCAGTTTATTCGGCTCGATGTCATCCACGTAGTACGTATTCACCTCTTTATACACGTTCGTGTACACCTCGATCGCCTTCATGATCTCGAAGAACTTGTCGTTTACCGGGTTCACGGTGGCGGCGGTCAGGCCGAGAAAGGCGACCGCACCGAGGCCGGCAATAAGGGTACGTTTACGAAGGGACATAGGCTAAGCTTTTGGGATACCCCAAGATAACGCGGCAGCCGGTGGGTAGATTACCGTTTTTGGTATTGCGGCGGGGCGCAGGTGTAAGGCTTATGACAAAGGGGTGGTGTTTGGTAGTAATCCGTTCCCAGGTGAAGGGAAAGAGGTCGCTGCACGACTCAAGGGGTTCACACGAATTTTACGAGCAAAAGGCGAGCATCTTTTCTGTGCAGCTCTCTGTGAAGCGCGCAGGGCCATCTGTGGTGAGCCCACGAGCAGAAGGCGAATAATACCCTGCGGCAGCCAAAT
Organism: Lewinella sp. IMCC34191; assembly: GCF_003390935.1. Lineage (GTDB taxonomy): Bacteria > Bacteroidota > Bacteroidia > Chitinophagales > Saprospiraceae > Neolewinella. The sequence goes on from NZ_QNQZ01000005.1 coordinate 331,564, forward strand.
CGTAATTTAAAACCTCAAGCATCGGCCTACCTATTACCTCACCGGGGGAGCACTCATAGCTTCCCCCGGTGGCACGTTGTCGCCACCGCCGCCGGCCAGCAGCAACGGGGGCAATACTGCAAATAGGGTTTGCGTGGACTAGGTATTATGTCCGGGCCGTGCGTACGATAGACGCACGGAATTGGTGCTTTGTTGGTAAATATCCAATCCGGCCACGGTTAAGGTTTTTAACATTTCGTGATCGACGTGCCCGCTCTCTGCGACGGCGTCATCGGGGACAAAGATTTCCTGTACCCGACCGACCAAAAACAAGGTGTCATTGGCTCGGATGTGGTGCTCCTCTTCCAGGGTTAGCCCCAATTTGATTAGGCTCTCCTTCACGTAGGGAGCCTTACAGCGGTCACTGTATTCCGGGGTCAGGCCGGTAGCGGCGAACTCCGATTCTTTTAGTGCGTAGTTCGCGCTGGTCTGGTGGGCAGCTTCGAGGAAGTCCGGGTGAAGAGTATTCAGGGTAAACCACTTGTTGGCCTTGATGTGGTGGTAGGTATGCCGGGGCACCGTCAGGGGCCGCATGATGAAGCCGAGCAAGGGCGGACTAGCTCCGACGTGCACCACCGAGCTGAAGACGCCAAGGTTTTCCGTGCCTTTATACCCTTTGGTGCCGATCAGGTGCACACTCCGGGCCCCGGGCAGGGTATTGAGCAGGTCGCGGCGGTAGGGGGCGGGGCGGTCGAGGAGCTCTTCTAGGGTCAGGTGCATGGTGGGGGTACAACGCGGCTTCCGGCCGCGGGGTTTGTAGCAACCTCTGGTTGCTGCGGCTAACGCGCTTGGAAAGCGCGTCCAACATTGCTGTCGGAGACAGCTTCTTACCGGTACCGCTTCGTCAGGAAGCGATCCTGCCACCTTTTAGGCATTTTACTGACTACTCTGGCCAGCCAACGCTTATTCATAATCAGCGCGTAGGCATCGGGCCTGGCATCCGTCAGGGCGGCGTAGATCGCGTCGGCCACTAGCTGCGGCTCTACCCCACCCCGCTCGGCCGCCTGGGTGTAGGGCTCCAGCTGGGGTACCAAATGTTGGTACCGGTCCTTTTCGAAGGCCTCCGTAAGCTGGCTTCCCTTTCTCCAGATCGGCGTTTTGGTGGGTCCCGGGGCTACGCTCACAACATCGATGCCGAAGGGCAGCAGCTCCCGTCGCAGACCGTCCGTCAGCGCTTCCACCGCAAATTTGGAGGACGAGTAAAAGGTCATGTACGGCGCGGTAAGGGAGCCACTCACGCTACTGATGTTGACGATCCGCGGGTGGTGCCCTTCCTCGCGGGCGGCGTGCAGGAGGGGTAAGGCCAGCTGGCAGACGGCAATCAGTCCGAATACGTTTACCTCGAATTGCCGGCGATATTCTTCCTCGGCAAGGGTTTCTACGGGACCGGGTATGGCTACGCCGGCGTTATTGACCACGCCAATCAGGGGACGGCCTTCCTCCCCTATCCGGCTAATGCCCGCGCTGATGGCCTCGCGGTCGCGGACATCAAAGTTCAGGGGGGTGAAGTTGGGAGCTTCGGCGAGTTCGACGGGAACCTCGGTTCCGCGCAGGGATCCGTATACGTAGTATCCCCGGTCAATCAGGTCTAGGGCGGTAACCAGACCTATACCGCTGGATACACCGGTGATCAGGATGGCTGGGGTTGGCATTGGGGGGTTGATTTTTTGGCGGCGCGCTTGGAAAGCGCGTTTTACATCGCGGTCGGAAACCGCATCGTACATCGCGGTCGGAGACCGCTTTGTACTAGTAGCGGCGGTTTTCGGCGAGGCGCTTGGTAAAGAATTTGTCCTGAAAGCGCTTCGGGGTGAGCTTCAGGAGTTTGGCCATCCAGCCCTTCTTCATGACCAGGACGGCCGGGTCGGGTTGCTCGTCGGTGAGGGCGCGGTAGATGGCCTCCGCGACGACCTGTGGCTCCACACCGTCGGCCTCGGCGGCTTCGGTGTATGGGCCCAGCTTTTCCAGCATGCTGCCGTAACGGTCGTTGTCGAAAGCTTCCGTCTGCTCCCGGCCCTTCTGCCAGATCGGTGTCTTTACCGGCCCCGGCGCCACGCTGATGACGTCGATGCCGAAGGGCAACAGCTCCCGCCGCAGCCCGTCGGTGAGCGCTTCGACGGCAAACTTCGAGGCAGAGTAAATACTGGTGAAGGGAGAAGTCAGGTAGCCGCTCACGCTACCGATGTTTACGATGCGGGAGTCGAAACCCAGTTCCCGGGAGGCGTGCAGTAGCGGTAGGGCTTCCTGACAGACGGCGACCAAGCCGAACACGTTCACTTCAAACTGCCGGCGATACTCCTCCTCACTAACGGTTTCGATCGGCCCGCTGATGGCTACTCCAGCGTTATTTACCAAACCTATGAGCCGGGCGCCGTCGTCGTGTATCTGCTGGATGCCGGCACGAATGCCGTCGCGGTCCCGAACGTCAAAATTGAGGGCCTTAAAAGACGGGGATGCGGTGAGTTGCTCTGGTCCTGCGCCCCGCCGCACGCTTCCATACACGAAAAAGCCTTTCCGGAGCAAATACGCCGCGGTGGTCAGGCCGATACCGGAGGATACGCCGGTGACGAGAATACTGTCTTGCATAGTGTGGCAGTAAGAAGCGGCTTCCGGCCGCGATGTTCGATGCAACCTCCGGTTGCGCCGGGCAAAGCTACAACGGTTGGTTTGGTAACTGAAGCCGCGCTTGGAAAGCGCGTCGAACGGCGCGGTCGGAAACCGCTTCGTACCGTTACCCCACCGATATCTCCATCAGGTAGCTGCAAATCAGCGCGCCGTAAGTCCCCAGTGCATACCCAATCACCGCCATGATAGCGCCCACCGGTGCCAGCACCGGGTTGAAGGCACTCGCTACCACCGGCGCACTGGCCGCCCCACCGACATTAGCCTGGGAACCGACCGCCACGAAGAAGAAGGGGGCCTTGATCAGGTAGGCCGTCACGAGCAGGACCGTGATGTGCACCAGCATCCAGATCAGTCCGATGGCAAACAGCCCGAGGTTGTCCAGTACGTCGCCGATATTCATCTGCATACCGATGGTGGCGACCAGGATGTAGATGAAGATACCCCCCCACTTACTCGCCCCGACCCCCTCCAGCCGCCGGGCCCGGGTAAAGCTGAGCAGGAATCCGAAGGTGGTGGCCAGTACGACCATCCAGAAGAATCCGCTGGTCAGGGTATTTAAACGCAATGCCTCCAGCGTTTCCTTGAATTGTCCGAAAAAGGGGGCTAGTAAGTCCGCCCCGAAGTGCGCCAGGGCTACCCCACCGAAGGCCACCCCGAGCAACTGGTAGAGATCCACGCTGGTCGGGATGCGACGTACCTGGGCGGCATAATCCTCCATCTTCTGCACCAGGTGATCGATGGCGCTGTTGTCCGCCCCGATCGCCCGGTCGATGCGTTTGGCGCGACCTGCCCCGAAGAGCAGAAAGGCCAGCCAGATATTGGCGACGAGGACGTCCACCACGATCATCTGCCCGAAGATGCCGGGCGGCACCTCGTTAATGATCTGCATGGCCGCCTGGTTAGCTCCGCCGCCGATCCAGCTACCGGCGATGGTGCTTAAGCCCCGCCAGAGTAAATCAGGATCCAGGTTGATGAGATTGGGAAAGAAGTTACTTACGATCAGCAGCGCGATCGGCCCGCCCAGCACGATGCCCAGCGTAGCCGCCAGAAACATCACGATCGCCCGGTACCCCAGGTTGATGATGCCCGGAATATCGATATTCAAACAAAGCAGAATGAGACTCGCCGGCAGCAGGTACCGGCTCGCCATAAAGTACAGCGCGCTGTGGCCGGTGTAGCCAGCGAAGTCAGCCGGATCCAGTCCCTGCGCCTCGATATAGCGATTGATCTCCCCGAAGGAAAGCCCCTCCGGCAGCGTCACCCCCTGCGCCGCCAGTGCGTCAATCACCCCATACTCATACCAATCGTAAGCGATGATCCCCAGGGGCCAGTTCAGCAGGGCCGGCAGGAAGTAACACAGCAGCAGCGCCGGCACGTAGGTGTAAAACTTCACCCAGAAGGGCCGCTCGCTATTGGACGTCGTGAACACCCCCGCCAGGATGACCAGGAGGATACCGAAGACTACGGCGTCGTTGATTATTAGTGGTTCCATGGTTGGAAGGGGTAAAGGGGATAGGGGGTTAAGGGGTTAAGGAGCCCGCAGTATAGGCGCTGCTACGCCGAACACAAAGTAACAGTACGACGAGCGAAGCGAGCATCCACTCCCTTTACCCCTTTACCCCTTCCAACCTTAACCCCATATCAATTAAGATACTTAGCCACAATAGGAAACCGCCGCCCCATCCCGAACGCCTTCTTGCTCACCCGCAGCACCGGCGCGGTCTGGTGGCGCTTGAACTCGTTGATGTTGACCAGGCGGAGGGCTTTTTGTACGAGCAGGGGGTCGGCGCCGGCCTCGATGATGTCCTGGGGGCTTTGGTGGAGTTCGATGTACTGGTAGAGGACGGCGTCGAGTTCCGGGTAGGGGGGCAGGCTGTCGCTGTCGAGCTGGCCGGGTTTGAGCTCGGCACTGGGGGGTTTGGTGATGATGTTCTCGGGGATAACCTCGCCGTCTTTATTGATGTACTTAGCGAGTTCGTAGCACTCGGTCTTGTAGACGTCGCCGATGACACTGAGGCCGCCGCACATATCGCCGTAGAGGGTGCCGTAGCCGACGGCCATCTCGCTTTTGTTGCTGGTGTTGAGGAGGATGTCGCCGAACTTATTGCTGAAGGCCATCAGGATCATGCCCCGGATACGGGCCTGCAGATTCTCCTCGGTGAGGCCTTCCTGGGTGCCGAAGAAATGGGGTTTGAGCAGGGACATGTACTCATGGTAGACACTCTCGATCGGCACGATCTCGTACTGGCTGCCCAGATTCTGCGCCAGCTGGCGGGCATCGTTGACGCTGTGGTCGCTACTGTGCTGGCTGGGCATGAGGACGCAGCGGACGTTATCGGCGCCCAGCGCGCGCGCGGCCAGTACGGCAACGAGGGCCGAATCGATTCCACCGCTGAGCCCGAGGATCGCCCGCTTGAAGCCGAGTTTACCGAAGTATTGCTTGATCCCCATAACGAGCCCGTCGTGGATCAGGGTCATCTTATCGCGCTCCCGCTCGCCGCTCATTTCCACCCCTTCCTCTACTTCCTCGGTGTTGTAGACGCGCATACACTCTTCGAAGTACGGCATCTCGTCTACTACTTCCCCTTTCCGGTTGATGACCAGGGAGCCGCCGTCGAAGAGCACTTCCGTTTGGGCGCCTACATGGTTAACGTAGTACATCGGCAGGTCGTAAATATTGACGTTGGCCTGCATGACTTCGACGCGTTCCACCGCGTGGTCGAACGCAAAGGGGGAAGCGGATATGTTGATGATGAAATCCGGTCGGTGCTCCATCATGAAGTCCATCGGATTGATCTTGTACAGCGGGTTTTCGTTGCCGACGTTCCAGCTGTCCTCGCAGACGATCATCGCGATGGTCTTATCCTGGTACCGGACTACGTTCCACTCGGCGGCGGGCTCGAAGTAGCGGTACTCGTCGAAGATGTCGTAGGTGGGCAGCAGCGTTTTATGCTGCACCTGCTGGATGCGTCCGTTGGCCAGAAAGTAGGCACTGTTGTACAGGTCCTTTCCTTCCGGCACGGGGTTCTTGGTGGGGGAACCGACAACGATGGCGATGCCGTCGGCGGCCTTGGCCAGCTGCTCGATCACCAGGTTGGCCTGGTCGATGAAGTCGTCGAATTCCAGGAAGTCACGGGGGGGGTAGCCTACCGTAGCGAGTTCGGGAAAGACGACGATATCCGCCCCCTGCCTTTTCGCCCGTTCGGTGTAGTCGAGCATCTTCTTCAGGTTGGCATCGAAGTTCCCTACGTGGACGTTGATCTGGGCTAGCGCTATGTTCATGGGGGGAAGTTACGGTATGCTTGTGTTCGTGGGTTGATTTGCGCATCCGTTAGCGATAAGGGTTCTCACAGATGGCCTGCGGCCGGACGGAGGCGCTGCGCTTAGGCACAGATTGACACAGATTTCCCGCAGGGCATTCGCGTGGCCATTGGCCGGCAAAGGTCGCTGCACGACAGCGTGCAACCGCGGAGCCACTCGGGAAAGCACTGCGGTACATCATAAATAGCGGCGCAGCCAATCTGTGTGTAATCTTTGCCCTAACCGCCGGAGGTAGCCGCGAAGCGAATCTGCAAAATTAGTACTGGGTAAAACCCGAGCCGAAGGCGAGCTGCAACGTCCAAAAAATCCGTGTCAAATCTGTGCCCAAAATCTGCGAAATCAGTGTTGAGAAAACAACGAGCCGAAGGCGAGCTGCCACCTGCGGAAAATCCGTATTGAGTACCCACGAGCCGCAGGCGAGTCATCCCAAGCGGTAGCCCTCCCTACTCCAAACATCCGAATTCCCTCCAAGCACAAAAATTCCAGGCCCGGCTACTTAGCCACCTGCAGCTTATACACCGCAAAAGCTTTGGCGGGCAGCGTAGCCGTAAGCTTACCCTTCCGAAGCGTCACCTCGCTCTCCACGGGGCTGACCTTCATCGGCTCGTCAAAGGAGTTGACGGCATCCATATCCGTGCCACTCATGGTATAGGCCGTGCCCTCGGCCGCTAGGGATTTACCCTTGATGGTGATGTCGAGCTGCCGGGGGGCATCGCTGGTGTTGGCTACCTTGACGTACACCTCCCCGCGACCGGCGTCACTCACCACCGAGGCGTAGAGACCGTCCTGACCGGTGACGGGCTTGCCGGCTTCGGTGACCCGGTGCAGGTCCGTACCGGCGTGGTTGGCGTAGAGCTTTTGGACGTAGTAGTTGGCTGTCCCGTAAGACTCGAGGTTGTCGAACCAGATCATGTCCGGCGTCCACTGCCAGGCGTCGGCGTGGGCCATTAACGGAGCGTAGGAGGTCATGACCACGATGTCGGCGTTGCGTTCCAGGCCGGTCATGTAGGCGGCTTCGGAGAGCGCGCAGTTCCAGTTGTTCTTATTTTCCGGGCTGGCGATGGCCACGCTCTGGGCGGCGTACTCACCGGCGAAGACCTTCGGGCCTTCCCGGTTGTAGTCGTCGTAGCGGGTAGCATTTTCCCGGAACCATTCGGGGGAGCGGTAGTAGTGCTCGTCCACGATCTCCGCGTTCATCTCCCGGAGCTGTTCCCAGCCATAGTCGAAGTATTCGCCGTCGGGGAAGGGACCGCTGCCGGAGATGATGACGATATCGGGATAGGCAGCCTTTATGGCTTCGTCAAATACCTTGTAGCGTTCGATGTACTCCGGCCCCCACTGCTCGTTGCCGATGCCGATGTACTTCATATTGAAGGGTTCGGGATGGCCCATATCGGCACGCACCTTGCCCCAGGCGGTGGTGGTGTCGGCATTGGCGAATTCGATGAGGTCCAGGGCGTCCTGTACGTAGGGGTCAAGTTCCTCCATCGGTACCAGCTCACCGGTATTGAACTGGCAGGCGATGCCGCAGCTCAGGATGGGCATGGGCTCGGCGCCCAGGTCCTCGGCCAACTGGAAGTACTCGAAGAAGCCGAGGCCGAAACTCTGGTAGTAGTCCGGGGTGAGCCGGTGGTCGAACTCCGTGTTCCAGCGGTTGACCAGCAGTTCGCGCTCCTCGATGGAACCGACCGTCTTTTTCCACTGGTAGCGGCGGGCCAGGGTACGGCCTTCGACGATACAGCCCCCCGGGAAGCGGAGAAAGCCGGGCTCCAGATCGTAGAGCAGTTGAACGAGGTCTTTACGTAGCCCCTTGTTCCGCCCCTTCCAGGTGTCGCGGGGAAAGAGGGATATCATGTCGAGGTTGGCGGTACCGGGAGCATCGAAAGTCAGCCGCAAGCGGGCCGCGGGATCCGTTGCCGTAGCTTCCAGCGTGGCTTCGTAGTCCTGCCATCCATCGCCTGCGAGGGAGACGGTGGTTTCTCCAATCACTTCGTCGTCGGTAGTCAGTAACTGAAAGGTGACGGCGGACAAATCTCCCTTGCCGGTACCGGCCTTGAAGGAAAGGTCGTAGGTATCCCCCTCGCGGACGCCCATACCGCGGAAACCCTCGTTAAGGAGGTGATAGCCTTCCGGGTTCTTGACCGTCACCCGCAGGTAATTCTGGTTGGCGGGATCGTCCTTCACCTTGACGATATCGCTCATCCCGGAGTTCTCGTTCATGGAGTGGCGATCACTGTTCGGTTCCAGCCAGCCTGTCTTCGGGAGGGTAAATTCGAAGCCGCGGTTCTTGATCATTTCGGCGTAGAGCCCGCCGTCGGCGGCAAAGTTGATGTCTTCAAAGAAGATGCCGTACATGGTCGGCTGGATCGGTGCCACCGACTCGGCGGCGTCGACGGTAAGGGAATGACTCGCCGCGACTTGTCCAGATATGGCGGCGGAAGCGCAGGAAAAAAGCAGGCAAAGGAGGGTGATCTGCTTCGTAACGATATGCATAGTCAGTAGTAAATTGTTGATGGTTCGGACCATCGTTCAGCGTGAGTTTGGTCGTGAAATAAGTTTTCCCCTATTCCAGTGGTTGTACCATGGGCCAGCCATCGTCCGTCCAGCGAATCGTGCGGACCTTCAACTTCGACCGCCCCCGGTCGGCGGCGTCGTAAGCGTGAAGGAACATGCGGTCCTCCCCGTCAAAGGTGTAGACGCTACAGTGTCCGGCCCCGTAGTAGTTCTTGTTACCCTGAATGACGAGGGTACCCCCGCCGTGAAACAGGTTCTTTCCGGCTCGGTCGAAGTAGGGACCTTCGACGTCGCGTGACCGTCCCACCACAACTTTATAGGTACTATTCTCGCCGCGGCAGCAAAGGTCCCAGGAGAGGAACTGATAATACCAGCCTTCCTTCCTGAAAATGAAGGGGGCTTCCAGCGCCGCGTTGCCCGGATCGCTGTCGGCCAGTTCGAATTCCCGTTCCCGCCGCGCGATGGTGTGCCACTCCTGCGGTTCGGCAATCTTGATAAGCGAAGGATCCAGTTTGACGAGCTTCAGTCCGTTCCAGAAAGATCCGAACGACATCCAGGGCGTGCCCTCGTCGTTGAAGACGATGTTGGGGTCAATGGCATTCCAGAGATCGCGGTTGGGTTGCGACTGGATAACGATCCCGTGGTCCGTCCAGCCGTAGTTGTCGTCGTCGGGATGGAGGCTCGCCGTCGTCGCTACACCGATGGCCGAGGTATTCTTGCCGAAGGCCGAGACGGAGTAATACAGGTAATACCGTCCGTCGTGAAAGAGGACGTCCGGTGCCCAGATGTGATTCCGGAATTCCGGCACGACGCTATCCGTCCAGCCCGGCTTTTCCGCGAAGACCGGCGGGGCCTCCTCCCAGTTTTCCAGATCCGTCGACGAAAAATGACCGATGCCCCGTCCGGTGCAGTACAGGTGGTAGGTATCCCCCTGTTTGATGACGACCGGGTCGTGCACCGAAATATCGGTGGTCTGGGCCACCAGGTTACCGGCCAGCAGCAGCCATACGACCGCCAGGAGATGAGCCTGGAGAAGGATACGGGCATCGGTCATTTTCGCGCGGGTTGGCATTACTTCGTTCCTTGCAAAACAACCAGGGAAAAGGGCGGAATCGTCAGGCGAAGCTTGCCGTCACTCATTTCGGTACCGTCGAAGTCGGTTGGCGCTACCTGGTCGGGGTTGTCGAAGGTGTTGTGCTCCTGCAGGGTCTCCGCGGTGAGGATTTCCCCCGTTACGCCGGTGATGCCCAGGGCGGCGACGTCCAGTTCGATCTCGTGCGACTGCTTGCTGTCGATGTTGACCAGCGAGAAGTGCATCCGGCCCTCGTCATCGCGGGAGGCGGAGGCGGAAATGGCCGGTAGACTTTCTCCCTCGAAGGTGTACATCGGCGATTCGAAGGACAGCGGGATCAAGGTCGCGTCGTGGTGGGGAACGTACATCCGGAAGACGTGGTACGTCGGCGTGAGCAGCATCTTCTCCTCGTCGGTGAGGATCACGGCCTGGAGTACGTTGATGGCCTGGGCGATGTTGGCCATCTTCACCCGGTCGGCGTGGTTGTTGAAGATATTCAGGGTAGCGCCGGCCAGCATGGCGTCGCGCATCGTATTCTGCTGGTAGAGGAATCCGGGGTTGGTACCCGGCTCGACCTCGTACCATCCGCCCCATTCGTCGACGAGCAGGTCGACGCGCTTCTCGGGGTCGTATTTATCCATGATGGCGACGTGCTCCTCGATGAGTTCGTCCATCTTCAGTGCTTCCTTCATGGTGATGAAGTACTGGTTCTCGGTGAAGTCCACGGCGGGCCCCTTCGCCGCCCAGTCGATGACGGCGTAGTGGTGCAGGGCGATGGCTTCGATGAGGTTCTTCGGGATGTTCTGCATGAGCACTTCCGTCCACTTATAATCGTCGCCGCTGGCACCCGAAGCAATCCGATATAGCTCGTCGTTCTGCCAGCCGGTCATGAAGGTGGCGAAGCGACGGTAAAGGTCGGCGTAGTACTCGGGGCGCATGTTTCCTCCGCAGCCCCAGGCTTCGTTGCCGACGCCCCAGTACTTGACGTCCCACGGTTCCTCGCGACCGTTCTCCGCCCGCAGGTCGGGCATCGGGCTGGAGCCGGCCGGGTGGGTGGTGTACTTGATCCAGTCGGTGAGCTCCTGCGGCGTTCCGCTGCCAACGTTGGCCGATAGGTAGGGCTCGGCGTCCAGCATCTCGCAGAGGTTGAGGAAATTGTGGGTACCGAAGCTGTTATCCTCCTTGACGTTACCCCACCAGACGTTGAGGATGGAGGGACGATCCTCCACGGGGCCGATGCCGTCCTTCCAGTGGTAGGTATCGGCGAAACAGCCGCCCGGCCAGCGGAGGTTGGGGATCTCGATTTCCTTCAGGGCTTCGACCACGTCCAGACGAATGCCTTCCCGGTTGGGGATCTCGCTGGTGTCGCCGACGTAGAACCCACCGTAGATGTTACGTCCGAGGTGTTCGGCGAAGTGGCCATAGATGTGCCGGCTGATCACGGTCGTGTCCGTGGGAGCCTCCACCGTGATGGCTACCGACTGGGCGGTGACCGTAGCCAGCCCGCAGAGTAGGGTCAGGGTGAAAAAGAATGATTTCATGTCTGTTGTGTTTTTTCGTAATGTAGGTTGTCCCGGCGGAATCGATTGTTTCCCTGCGCTCCGTCGCAAAAAATTGTCGCCGGATTTGCCGGCAAAGATGCAATCGGCAGGACAGGGCAGCGAGAAAGTCGGAGGGTGGCAAAGTACACTACGGTTCGGTTTTTTTACCCCACACGGCGTAGCCGTTCTCCTGCAGGCCGGTGAAGAGTACGGTTTCGGCAACCTCGTTTTCCCAGTCGCGCCCCCGTTCGATCCGGGCGGACCAACTACTACCGTCCACGGTAAGGGTCAGCCGGGGAGCACTATACGACCAGCTGCCCGTAAGCGCTCCGGAAACGGTACCGTCGGGTGCCAGCCGGACCTCTTCGGCATTCACGTACCCCGGATCGACCTGCTCCTCCGCGTAGCCCGGTACCACCTCGTAGTCGAAGCGAATGATCTCCCAGTCGCCGGCAATTTCTTCCTCCCCAACGGCGGATTCGGTTTCCGCGGCGTAGCGTTGGGGGCTCACCAGCGGCCAGCCGTCCTCCGTCCAGAATAGTTGCCGGAGGTGCATGACCATATAGTAGGGGTTGACGTCCGGACGGCCCTGGTGACCGATATAGAAGGTATCGTTCTTTTCGAAGACGCCAGGATGCGAGACGCCCTGCCAGCCACCGTGACCGGCGAAGCGGTAGGGGGCGATGAGCATGGGAAGGTCGTCGACATCCTCGTTCATATCGCGGCCTAGGTAATCGTAAAAGGGTCCCGTCGCGTTGTCGGAGCGACCGACCCGGACGTTGTACTTCGTTTCTAGCCAGTCGTAAGCGATGAACAGGTAGTACTGGTCAAATTCGGGGTTATAGATGATATCCGGCCCCTCGATGTTGCCGTTCACCCGGCCACCGGTGAAGCCGCGCTGGGCTACCCGGGTTCCCTTGTCGTTATTCCGTTTGGCAAGCCCGGTATCCGGGTCCAGTTCGAGCCGGTAGATCCCGTCCCAGGCCGATCCGTAGTACATCCAGTGGCTACCGTCTTTGGCCACTACGATCGAAGGGTCGATGGCGTTGGTCTGACGGGTAGCGTCGTCGAGTGAGGTAACCACCAGGTCCTGTTCGATAAAGGGGCCCTCCGGCCGGTCGGAGGTAGCCAGGCCGATGACGCTGAGGCGGGGAGTTGAGGCCGTCGAAGCAAGGGAATAGTATAGGCGGTACTCGTTGTCCACTTTGATGATGTCGGGTGCCCAGAGTCCGGCCACGGGCTCACCGCCGTTGCTACGGATAAAGTTTGCCCCCCGGCTAGGGATGCCGGGAAAAGCCCAACCGACGAATTCCCACTCGACCAGATTAATACTGCGCCGGATCTGGATGCCGGGACGAATGGCGTGCCCGAAGGCAACGTCCGTATTGTAGCACCAGGTAAAGTCATCATCCACCCAGTAGACCGGGTCGTGGACGTTATAGTGCATCCAGTCGTCGGTCCGGTCGGGAGAGGCCAACTCCCCGTAGGTATCCGAAAAGACCGAAAAATCGATCGGTCCGTCGTCCAGCGAAGTGGTATCCACTACCGGCCCCGGCGGGGGGTTGGACGGCGGGGGGGTGGTCGGTGTGGTGACCTCGTTATCCTTCTGACATCCCAGAACGAACAGACACGCAAGCAGCAGTATGGTAAAGGATGATTGGGACATGTCACGGGGCGTTTTGACGGGGGTTCGCTGAACCCACCGCTCGTAAAGAATAGGCAAGGGGGAAAAGGGCACGGGAATGGGGCCGGCCCGCGGCAACGTACCGGTAGGCGCGTTCCGTTTAGTTAGCGGAGTTGCCGACCAGGTTCTGGTTACGGTCCAGCTCTGGCTGGGGGATAGGCAGTACGATCCGGTCGGGGGTATAGGTATCGAATTCGGCGTCGTGGGATTGCAGAACCGAGAGTTCGTTGCTGAGCATTCCCCAGCGGCGGATGTCCTCCCAGCGCTTACCCTCGATGGCCAGTTCCATGACCCGTTCGTGCTTCAGCTGCTCCATGAATGCTTCCAGGGAATAAGCGGCAAATTCGCCCTCCCGATCCGGAAGGTTGGCCCGGTCGCGGACCTGCTGAACATACCCTGCGGCCTCAGACACGTTGCCCGTGTTAGCGAGGCACTCTGCGTACATCAGCAAAACGTCGGCGTACCGGATGACGTGGTAGTCAAAGCCGGAGGTGAAGGCGTCCGATCCATCGGCGGCCGTAGTGTACTTCTTGATAAAGTAGGCGTCTTCGGTAAATCCACGCTCGAACCAGTCCTGCCCGAAGGCCGTCGTGTAGCCTTCGTCGGGTTCATAAGAGAGGATAGTGGCGTGGTAGCGCGGATCGAGGTTTCCGTCTACGGTGCGCTCCTGGCGCATCTCTTCGTAGAGGAAGGCGGTGGGAAAGAAGTCGAAGAAGTCACCCACGGAGTAGGTGGGGCTAAGGGCCAGAAACTGACGCCAATTTACGTTCGGATCTCCGCCCCAATTGAACTCGGCCGCCGCACTCGTGGTAAAGTCGGCCCAGAAGATCTTGCCCGGGTTCGCCGCCTCAATGCCGGGATCCTGGGTGAACAAGTCGGCGTAGTTATCGGCCAGCGAATACTCTCCGGACTCGATCACCGTCCGGAAATACGGAAGGGCCTCGTCGTAGTTGCCTTCGTAGAGGTATACCATACCCAGCAGGGAGTTGGCGGCGCCGAGGGTAACTCGTCCTTCCTGTCCGGCATCCGGACCGGATACGTTGTCGTAATTCAGCGGCAGACGTGAAATGGCGTTCCGCAGGTCGTCCTTTACCTGGGCGTAGACGTCCTCCCGGGTTACGTCTTCGTTGGTCGGGTAGAAATCGTCGCCGCCCTGGGGGGTGGAAAGAACGATCGGCACCTTCTCGTGGGTATTCGTCAACTTGAAGTAGGCGAGGGCCCGCAGGAAGTAAGCCTGCCCCAGGAGGCGGTCGCGCAGGTCGGAATCCAGTTCCTCGACGTTGGGGACGTTCTCGAGCGCCTGATTAGCGCGGCTGATCAGGATGTAGTGTCCGTGCCAGAAAATGTCCAGGTCACCGATGGTGGGGGGAATCGTGAAGGAACTGATACCCGTGTAGAACACCCACGGACTGCGGCTGGCTACCTCATCGCCTCGGCCATCGTTATATACGGGGGACATACGCTGGTACCAGGCGTCGGTGATCAGGGTACTGTAGATGGCATCAACGGCGGCCACGGCCTGGTCGGTGTTGGCGTAAAACTGCGCTGACGAAAGCCGGTTGGGGTCGACAATGTCGAGTTGGTCGTCACAGGCGAAACTGCCGGAGAGGACGCCAACGGCCAAAAGGATATATAGGATACGGTTCTTCATGATCTTTAGAATTGGATTTGTACGCCCACCATCGTGGTACGGGGCCGGGGGAAGGTGCCGAAGTCGAAACCGGGATTCAGGATACCGGCCTGGAAATCGGGATTGTACCCCTTATAAGCGGCGAAAGTGTACACGTTCTGCATGGTCGCGTAGAGGCGGGCGCTCTGCATATTGATCCGGCCCAGCAAGCCTCCCCGGAAAGTATAGCCGAGCGAAAGGGTATTGATGCGGAAGTAGGAACCATCCTGCAGCCAACCCGGACGGTCGGAGTCGCGCTGGTTGTTGTTGGGGTCGTTCCAGACCACCCGGGGCACGTCGGTGCTGGTATTCTGGGGCGTCCAGCGGTCGAGGATGTCGGTATGCCAGTTCGTATAGCCGGAAGTGACCATCAAGCCGCGGTAGAGGTTGCTGTTGATCAGGTTACCGCCGCTGCCCTGCCCGAAGACGGTGAAGTCGAAGTTGGCGTAGTTAGCTACGAAGTTGATACCGTAGAAGTAGGTCGGGTTGCCCTGACCGAGGTACTGGCGGTCGGCCTCGTCGATGATGTTATCACCGTTCAGGTCCGCAAAGCGGATGTCGCCGGGGCCGGTGTTCTCGTTCTGGAAGGGGGCCTCCGCCACTTCGTCCGGCGTTTGGAAGATACCGTCGTACACCCAGCCGTAGTGGCGGCCGATGGAACCGCCGACTTCGGTGCGCGCACCGGCACCGGAGAGGAAGTCCAGCGTTCCGATGTCGAGCACCTCGTTCTTAACGGTGTAGAAGTTCGGGGCGATCTCGAAGCTTACCGGTCCGAGGGTCGGGCGCCAGGTAGCCGAGAATTCGACGCCGGAATTCTGGATGGAACCGGCGTTGGTCGTCAGGCCGGCCAGCGAACCGTTGGACAGGGGGATGGGCAGATCGATGAGGACATCTTCGGACACGTTCGAGTAGTATTCCGCGGTGAATTCCACGCGACCGTCCAGGAGCTCCAGGTCCATCCCGACACTGCGGGTAGTCCGGGTCTCCCAGGCGATGGAGGGGTCGACCAGGATAGTGGTGGCGGCACCCAGTACCCGGCCCGTACCGAATTCGTAAGGAATGGCCCGGTTGATCGTACTCTGGTAGCGGAAGTTGCCGATCTCCTGGTTGCCCAGCCGGCCGTAACCGCCACGCAGCTTCAGCGCGGTAATCGCCTGGGGCAGATCGAAGTCGTTGTGGATCTTCCACGCCAGCCCGATGGAAGGGAAGAAAGCGTAGCGGTCGGAAGCCCGGAAGCGGGAGGACCCGTCGTAGCGACCGTTCAGGGTCAACAGGTAACGGTCGTCGAAGGAGTAGCTGATCCGGCCCAGCAGGGAGGCCAGGGCGGCGGGCTGCTGGTTGTCCGATACGCTGAAGGTCGAAGCGCTGGTCAGGTTCAGGTTGTAGGGCTTCTCCAGCCCGGAACCTACGGCTTCGAACTGGCGGAAGTTGAACTTCTGAAAGGTCTGACCGCCCAGTACCGTCAGGTTGTGCTTGCCGGACTCCAGGGTGTAGGTCAGCGTATTCTCCACCAGGTAGGAGTTCGAGGAGCGGTTGCCGGCCTGGAGTTCCGCGGTAGGCCGGGGGAAGAAGTAGCCCAGGTCGTACTGCGGGGCGAAGAGCTGGTCCTCAATGCTGGTGTTGTCGTACTGGAAGTTGAGCTTGTACTCCAGCCCCTCGGCTAATTCGTAGGTGACGTAGGCGTTGGCCAGGATGCGGTTCACCTTCGACTGGTTGGAGACCAGGGAATTAAAGCCGGGTACGTTCAGCGTGATCGACTGGTTGATTACCGCATCCGCTCCGCCGTAGCCGCCTTCGCGGTTCGGGTCGAGCAGCGGGATGGTCGGGGCGGCCTGCAGCAGGTCGTTCACCAGCGACGGACGTCCGCCCGGAAGGAATAAGGTGGTGGCGCCGGAAAAGAAGAGCGGGTCCTCGTCGGAGCGCATGACGTACACGTTCTCGCCGAAGGTCAGGCGGTCGGACAGCTCGGTCTCCGCGTTCACCCGCAACGAATAGCGCGCGTAGTTGGGTCCGGTACCGACCAGGGTGCCCCGGTTGTCGAGATAATCCAGGGAAGCGTAATAATTACTCTTGTCCGTTCCGCCGGAGACGGCCAGGTTGTAGTTCTGGATGGAGCCGTCGGTGTAGCCCTCGTCCTGCCAGTTCGTGTTGATATCGTCGATGAAGGCGGGGGAACTTGGATCGTTACCCGGTACCAGTCCCTGATTGGCGTTCCGCAGCAGCTCGGAGTTGATCATCTGGTAGCCTTCCCGGTCGAGCAGGGGGATGCGGTCCGGTACGGTCTGCAGGCCGGCGTAGGCGTTCAGGCTGATGCTGAAGCCCGCGTTCTTGCGGCCGCTCTTGGTGGTGATGATGATGACGCCGTTGGCCGCCCGGTTACCGTAGATGGCGCCCGAAGTGGCGTCCTTCAGTACCTGGATGGACTCGATGTCGTTGGGGTTAATGTCCCGGATACCGCCGGGAAGGGGGAAGCCGTCCACTACGTAGAGCGGTTCGGCGCCGGAACCCAGGCCGAAGGTACTCACGCCCCTTATCCGTACCGTGGGCGTCGCCCCGGGCTGCCCGTCGGAGGTAATGGAAACGCCCGCTACCCGGCCCTGCATCATCTGCGTCACGTCATTGGAGGCTTGCTTCTGCATTTCCTCCGTATTCACTACGCTGACAGAGCCGGTGAGGTCTTCTTTCCGTTCGCTACCGTAACCGATAACGACCACTTCGTCAAGCATTTCGGCGTTCTCGGAGAGGGTGACGTCGATAACCGTTTGATCGCCTACGGTAAACTGCTGGGTTTCGTAGCCGGTATAGGAGTAGATGAGCACGTCAGCCGGGCTGGCCGAAATGGAGTAGGTACCGTCTATATCGGTGACCGTACCACTGGATGTATTCTCTTTCACGATGTTGACCCCGATCAGCGGCAGGCCGTCCGAATCGACAACCGTACCGGTCACCGTTCCCTGCGCGCCGAGGCCAAGGGAGAAAAGCAAGAGCGCAAAGCAGAAGCGGATCCTGCCTCGCTTCCCGTCCGGCCGGGCACCGGAGCGTGGGGGGCGTTTGTTGCTGATGATCATATAAGCTTGTTTGATTAAGTTTTTTGGCTTCCGCCACGAATTAGGTCACAGGGAAAATGCGGGTTGCAAGGCACCCCCGGATCAGACCATACTTATCAATACAGAATTATATACTGCCATAATTAAAGGCAGTGTGATTTGTCGAAGTTATTGCATGATCCGGAGACAAATATTCCACTGCCAAAAGTAGATCACCACCCTGCCATTCGGGGTGGACGATGCGGGAATTGAGGTGGACAATGCCGTAGAATCTCCCCCGATAAGCCCACCGCCGCCGGATTTGGTGGACTTTGGGGTACCCAGGTCGCAAAAAATGTCCTACTGTTCCGGAAGACCCGCTAATTCGGAAAATCTCCCCGCCGTTCGTCCCGGCAGAAAAGCGGAACGTATAAGCTTCCCAAGCCGTCGTCCAAAAGGCCGGTCGCCTGGTTGCAGACCTGCGAAGCGAGCCCGTATTTCGGGGGCTAAAACATCTAAAACCATGTCTACACCCGAAAATTTATCCCCCGACGAAGAACGCGCCATCGATAATCAGATCAGAGCGGCGCTGTTTGATGCGGAAAGAGGAAGCCATACCTATGTTTCCCCGGATGTCGAGCCGGAACTGCTGGATCCCTTTTTACGGTCCATCAAGGAAAATGAGGAAAGAGCTGACGAGCCACCCGTGTTGCTGAAAAGCCTGCTTCCCGACCTTGAACTGCCGGATCTAAGCCCGACGGCGGGGCAAGACGCGGCACGGGCGGCCGTAGAAGACCTGCTACATAAGCTGTCCGCGGCCAATATTCACGTCGACGACTACCCATTCCACCTCACCGACCGTGAATACTACGACTGGTTGCGCGGCACCCTCCTTCACAAGGATGTCTACTTCCCCTACGGCGGCGGCTGGAACGTCCACTTTTCCTACGCGGAAATCGAGCCCGGGAGCCCGACGAATATGTTTTCCTGCCTCTCCATGTTTCTGACCGAGCTCTTCCGGTTGGACGGTACGCTCGACTGCTGGCTGCTCCAGGGGGCAACCTACCACAACATGGAAACCGTAGCCCCACCCCGGCAGGGCCATTACTTACAGTGCTGGCGCGCGGGCTTCCGTCAGTTGGAACTGATCGATCTCACGCCGCTACCTGCATTCGGAACGAAAGAAAACGCTGCGTTTCTGGAATTCGAGATTGTCTACCGCGGCAAACTGCAAAACGGCGACCCCGTTGAATACGCCGGCCCCGGCCGGGTGAGCCTGCACTACGTCGATCCGCGCTGGGAGATCGTGGCGCTGCGCTTCCCGGGCTTTGCGCTGGCGGAGGAAAGCACCCTACCGCCCCCGAAAGAAGCGCAGTAACTCTTTGACGTAGTCCTCCGTCGTCTCCACGCTCAGCGTGTCGGCTCCGCTCTTGCGAAAGGAGTCGCTGAAGTAGTCCATATTCTCATTGTACCAGTGGGCGTAGCGGTCGCGAACGCGCTTACTGTCCGTATCGATCCAGTGGACCTCGCCGCTCTCGGCGTCGCGGGCGCGCAGCAGGCCCACCTGCGGCAGCTCGCGCTCGCGGGGATCGTAGAGGTGCAGGCCCACCAGATCGTGCCGGCGCGCGGCCAGGCGCAAGGAGCGCTCGTACCCCGTGGCCAGGTAGTCGGAGACGAGGAAGCAGATGCTCCGCTTCTTAACCATGTTGGTAAAGTAGTCCAGTGCCATGGCGATATCGGTCCCGCTGCCCTGCGGGCGAGTATCCAGCAATTCGCGGATGATGCGCAGGATATGCCCCCTCCCCTTCTTGGGCGGCAGAAACTTCTCGATGCGGTCGCTGAACAGCAGCAGCCCCACCTTATCGTTGTTCTGGGCGGCACTGAAGGCCAGCACGGCGCAGATTTCCGTGATCAGCTCGTTCTTGGGTTGTTTGACGGTACCGAAAAAGCTCGACTTCGAGATGTCCACCAGCAGCATCACGGTCATCTCCCGCTCCTCCTCGAAGACCTTCACGTACGGCTCGCCGGAGCGGGCGGTCACGTTCCAGTCGATGTTCCGCACGTCGTCGCCGTACTGGTAATTGCGCACCTCCGAAAACGACATACCCCGCCCCTTAAAGGCCGTCTGGTACTCCCCGGAGAAGAGCTGCTTGCTCAGTCCCTTCGTCTTAATCTCGATGCGGCGGACGCGCTTTAGGAGTTCGGTGGTTTCCATGGGGGGAAGGTACGGGTTCTCTGTAAGGGGCTAAGGGGCTAAGGGGCTAAGGGGCTAAGGGGCTAAGGGGCTAAGGAAATGTACTTCCTTTACCCCGTATCCCCTTTACCCCCCTAACCCCTTTCAAATAAAGGCGGCGGAGCGCAGGTAAAAACACCCCTCCCAACCGGCGCGCAAACCAATAACTTCAATCTTTCCCAAGAGGCAGCAATGGCCAAGACCCGGATCATTTCCATTATCTCCCCCTCACGGATAGGGTTTCTACCTGCGCCCCGACGCAAAAGATTGAGTTCTGATCGTTCCTATTCCATGCGTGGAAACGGCATCTATAGCCCCGCCTTCGTTTCCGGCCTATTTGACCGGATGAGCAGGACGTACGGGGTAATCAATTATATATCGTCCTTCGGCTTCTCGGAGATCTGGCGACGGCAGTGTGTCCGGCGGATCGACTGGAGCGAATACGCACGTGATCACCTGACGCTGGACCTGATGTCCGGAATGGGGGAATGCTGGCACCTGATCCGGGACCGTTCCGCCACCCGTATCATTGGAGTCGATTTTTCCGGTGAAATGGTGAAGAAATCACTCCGTCAGGCTGAACGGAACAGCCTTGCCGGCGTGACCGTTTTGCAGGAGGACATTCTCGATAATTCCTTGGGAAGCGAGCGCGCTGACGTCATTGTTTCCTCCTTCGGGCTGAAGACCTTTGATGATGTCCAGCTGCAGGCTTTGGCCGCGGAGGTTGCCCGACTGCTTAGACCCGGAGGAACTTTCAGCTTTGTCGAGATCAGTGTTCCGAAAAATTTCCTGTTGCGCCCGCTGTACATGTTCTATCTGCAAAAGGTGATCCCGGTCATCGGAAAGTATTTCGCAAATGACGCCTACAGCTATAAGTACCTGGGTATTTACACGGCCAATTTTGAAAACGCCGAGAGATTCGTTGGCTATCTGTCCGATGCCAGGCTGAACGCGGCGTTTCAGTCCTACTTTTTTGGCTGTGCTACCGGGGTGATCGGGACGAAACCGCTTTCCTAGTGGCTATCTCCCCCCAAGATGGCGGCTGAGGCCACCCAAATGCCTCCCTTTACCCGTCTGGTTCGTGCACAAAGTGAAAATAAAACCCCGCCCCAGCTAAATTGCCCGTACCTTGCGCGCCGGTAGAGCTAGTACGGTATTATCTCGCCGTTAAACGACCCGAAAAACTCTACCATGAGCACAGGAACAGTCAAATTTTTCAACCAGGCCAAAGGCTTCGGATTCATCGCCCCCGACGGAGGCGGAAAGGACGTATTCGTCCACGCTAACGATCTTAATGGCGCGACCATTGACGAAGGCGACAAAGTAACGTTCGACATCGAGGAAGGCCGTAAGGGCCTGAGCGCCGTCAACGTCGCCCACGCGGAGTAATCAACTCGCGTACATTGAAAAGGCCCGTCAACGATACGTTGACGGGCCTTTTCTGTTCTGGGGGGTGAGGTTCAGCTTACGACTGCAACTTGACACCCAGTGCGATGGGTCCTTTGGGTCCCCTACCCGCTTCGAAGACTACTTTATCTCCGTTCTGGATGGGTCCCTGTAGGTTGTCAACGTGGACGAAGTAGCTCTCGTCTCCCTCGTCGCCGATGATGAAACCGTAGCCCTTTTCTTCGTTGAGGAATTTCACGAAGCCCGTCTTTTCGAACTTCGATTCCTCCGATTTTTCGGAGGGGGGGGTGCTGATGTCGATGTCCTCGAGGCTCACCTTTTTCTTCAAACTCGGATCGGGCGCCTGCGTGGTCAGGTTGCCGTCGATGCCGACGTACATGAATTCGGGGGGCTTGTTGCTGCTGAGTTTCTTTTGCTCGCGTTTTTCGCGCTTGTCCCGCTTCTTCTTCTGTTTCTTTTTCTCCCGTTGTTTCTTGTTAAACGTATCAGCCATTTAAATTCGTTACGTGATTACGTGCAAATCGATGGTAATAAAGGATTAATAATTAATTGCACATATTACTAGCCCAGTCTCAAAACAAAATGCTGACCATAATGCTGGCGTGCCCGAAGCTCGCAGGTCCTAAATCTATGTTCCGAAAGGATACAACCGATTAACAGACGGGAAGTTGCGCCACCTGTGCGGGTATGGGGTGCGGTCCGGATATTCATTCGACATCCCCTTACCCAAGTAGGCGGCGGATAATTTCGGAAAATACGCTTACGCCGGTGGCGATCAGCTCATCGGGAAAGTCGTACGTCGGGTAGTGCAGGGCCGGGCAATGTTCCCCCGCCCCGAGCCCGAACATCGCGGAGCGAGCCCGCCCCGCCAACCAGCCAAAATCTTCCCCGAAGGCAAAGGGATAAGGCCGCTGCCGTAGCTCCAGCCCCCGTGCTTCGGCCGCTTCGGTTACGAGAAGGTTCGCCGCCCGGTCGTTTCGGGTACCCGGAAAATGCTCCAGCCAGGTAAGGCGATGCTCGAGCCCGTGTACGGCAGCGGTACGCCGGACGATCTCCGTAACGGATGCCATCAGGCTATCCATTGTTTCCCCCGTCCAGGTGCGGACGGTATAGTGCACCTCGCCGTGGCCCGGAGCGATGCCGTAGGATCGCTGCCCCACCGTCAGGTGCACGGGGGTCAGCAGGGCGTAACCGGGATCGTGGGGATCGGCCCGTTGCAGGGCCGCCAGCGCCGGAATCAGTTCGGCTACCGCGGTCGTAGGATTGCGGCCGTTCTCCGGCTCGGCCGCGTGCGACTCGACGCCGGTGAGCGTCAGCGCGAAGCTCCGTACTTCGGCGGAGAAGCTACCCGCTACCGTAATGATCTGGTGCAGTGGGGCGCCGGGAATATTGTGGAGGGCAAAAACGTAGTCGGGAGCAAGCTGCCGGAAAGCCGGGCTTTCCACCACCTGCCGGGCTCCCCGTCCGGTCTCCTCCGCCGCCTGGAAGAGCAGCACGACCCGCCCCCTGGCGAAGGACCCGGCTCCGAGCGAGTCCGCCAGTCCGCATACGATGGCCATATGTCCGTCGTGGCCGCATTTATGGGATACATCCGCCACCGTCGAGCGGTAGGCAAAGTCGTTGGCCTCCACGATCGGCAGGGCATCCAGTTCACAGCGGATCATGACCGTCGGTCCGGGTCCGGAGAAGTCGTACACCGCCGCGAAGCTTTCCCCTCCCAGATGATCAAGGAAGGTCACTTTACCCCGGTCCCGCAGGAAGCGGCGTATCCGCTCCGCCGTAGCGCCCTCTTTTCCCGACGGTTCGGGGAAGCGGTGAAGTTCTCGGCGGAGTTGTAGCGATGAATCGTTCATAGAGCAAGGCGGGTGATCCGGTTGAAGGTAAGCCGTCGGCCGGGCACGGCTACACCATCTGCTGGGGCTACGCGAAGCGAAACGACGGATAAGCGGTGATCGGGGAAGACCCACCGTAATTTGCCGGAATAATACCCCCCAATCCATGGACTCATCCAACGGCTACGAGCGCATCGCGGCCGACTTCATCGCCTACCGCGGTACGGGCGCGAACGCCGTCGGTGTCGCCGCCGTACACGCCTGGGCCCGTAGCCTGCCCGACGGGGCATCCGTGCTCGACCTCGGTTGCGGACCCGGTATTCCGTTGACCGGAGTACTGGTGGAGGCGGGGCTCGACGTCTACGGCATCGACGCCTCGCCGACGCTGGTGGCGGAATTCACCGAAAATTTTCCGCGCCTACCGGTTGCCTGCGAGGCCGCCGAGGCAAGTGATTTTTTCGGGCGTTCCTTCGATGCCGTCCTGGCCTGGGGCTTGCTGTTTCTGCTTTCCCCGCGGGCCCAGGCTACGGTCATCCGCGGCGTAGCGGAAGCCCTACGCCCCGGAGGCCGTTTACTCTTTACCGCGCCCTACCAGGAAGTGCAGTGGGAAGACGCCATGACGGGACGGCCGTCGGTTTCCCTCGGGTCCGAAGGCTACCGGGCCCTGCTCACCGCCGCCGGTTTGTCCCTAAGCGAGGAATACGAAGACCGGGAAGAGAACCATTATTTCAGCTGCACGAAAGCATAAATCCGCTTACTCGGATCTCGCGGACAGCTTTTCTTCCACCCACTCCGGAATGCTGCCTTCCGGGCAGAGCGTGAGGTGCACGGTTTCACCGGCTTCGGTCAGGACGAGCGAGCCCGGCTCGAGGATCTCGATGGAGATTTCCGCGCCGCTGCCGTTGGCACAAGATTGGGTGCCGGTATAAACGTCACCTTCGAGGCCGGTCATCTCAAAGCGACAGTCTGTGGTACCCTCGCCCTGCAGGCCCGTTCCCGTCCATACCCGCCAGCCGGTATTGGTGGGGTCCTGACAGTCCGAGCCTTCGATGACATAAAGTCCCGGTTCCAGCGCGAGGCTGTTTTGGGCGTCGAGGCTATCGGTGCCGGGGCGCTCGGCGTAGCCCGCTTCCGCCGCGTCCACTTCCACCGTTTGCTCCCCGTCGATGGGGGTGGCCTGACCGGTTTCTTCCGACCCGCAGGCGGCGAGCAGAAGGACAATCAACGGGGTATAGAGAGCAGCGTACTTCAGCATGTGCGGTATTTAAGTACCTAGCGTAACCGGTACTTGGTATCGGGGTTTGAAAATTCTCTGCGCCAGACTGCTAATTCGATCGGCTGTATCTGAATTTGCCATTCCACGGTCCGAGGGGGCGGGTACCGCCTTACTCCAACACCCGGTTCAGAAACGACAGCACCCGCTCCCGCACCTCCGGGACGTCGAACTCGGGCCCGTAGTGCGGCGCGCCGGGCACGATGATCAGTTCGTTTTCCACCCCGCCAAGGCTAAGCCAGGAGCTGAGGAGCCTGGACTGGGCGGGATTCACCGACTCGTCCAATTCTCCCTGTACGATCAGGAAGGGCGGGTCAGCGGCGTCCACGTAGGTGACCGGACTGGCG
Source organism: Lewinella sp. IMCC34191 (assembly GCF_003390935.1). Lineage (GTDB taxonomy): Bacteria > Bacteroidota > Bacteroidia > Chitinophagales > Saprospiraceae > Neolewinella. Next base: position 356,144 of record NZ_QNQZ01000005.1, read on the forward strand.
GCGGCGGCCAGGTCGGGACGGTCGAGGGCTGGGGCGCCAAGCAGCTTGCTTTCGGGTGATTCCGGGTCACCCGCTCCGGGAAACATGACGAGGTTGGCCGGCCCGTAAAAGTCGACCACGCCGCGGATGCGGAAGCCGTGGTCCGTACCGGGCGCGTAGAATTCCTCCCCGGCCTTGTTATGCGCCAGCCCAACCAGGGACGCGAGGTGGCCGCCGGCGGAGAAGCCCATCACCGCGATGCGGGAGGTATCCAACCCGTAGTCCGCCGCGTGGTAGTTGAGAAATTCGATCGCCTGATTACAATCCTGCAGCTGGGCGGGGAAGACCGCCTGGGTGCTGTGGCGGTAATCGATGGAGGCCAGCGCGTAGCCACCGCCGACGATGTCGTGCACCGTCTGCTGCATATAGCTCATGTCGGCGTACTTATCGTTCACCATCCACGCGCCGCCGTGGATCCACACGACCAGCGGCAGGGGACCGTCCGTATCCGGCGGCAGGTAAAGATCGAGCAGGTGCTTGCTGAGCGTATCGCCGGCGTAGTTGAGATCGGGGTGTAGTACCGTTCCCTCCGGGAAGTAGGCGTATACGCGATTCGTCTGCGCGGAAAGCGTGATAGCGAAACACAGCAGGACTAGAAGGGCAAATATTCTGTTCATGGCCGGAAGCGTCGGTTTACTCGTTACGAACAAGATAGGCCAGTCTTTACAACCGTCATTTATTTGCGGCGGAGCGCAGGTAGAAAGCTTTTTGGCGATATCAGAAGCGTTCTACATTCGACCATTTTGAACCCCGAATATTGCCATCTTTAAGATGACTTCCTCCCTCCCCGTTAGGCAAATGCCAGCTTTAAGGTCAGCTGCGGTATATGATCGGTAGATACCCCATCGTTATCTTAGGCACATCCTACTGCCTCTCATTCCTTGCCCTTTACGTTCAACCGGCCGCGCCTAACCGTCTCCACGGGATTCCTGTTGGTGGGTGCGCTGGTGGCGCTGGCGATCCTGTACTGGGAGATTGAAGGGACGGGAGACACCAACCTGCTGTTCCCCATCCTGGCCGCTTGCGCTGGTCTGCTCTACGAAAGCTGGCGAATCACGCGCAACCGGCGTCACGTCGCGTGGACGTTGCTGGCAGCGACCTATCTGAGCTTACCGTTCTCCGTACCGCACGACCGAGGCGACTTTGAAGCCCCACCCTCCCTGGTGGTTTTCGCTTCGCTATTATTCGGCTTCTACTGCGTGGTTTTTGCGGTCATCAACTACAAGCGGATTCTCCCGAAGCGATCCGAGGGGCAGGCCTGGTTACTCTCTTTGTGCTATCTGTACTGGTTACTGGAACTCTGGCAATCCGGTATTTCGTTCCCGGTATGGTTAGCGCTGGCCGGGACGGGAATTATCCCGCTGACAATCTCCGGCTTCCATGCCTTCCTTCCGCTGCCCCTCACTCAATGGGTGAGGACGTGGTTGAGCATATGGTGCGTGTTCGTTATTCTCGCCTTAGGTATTGACAACGGTACGTACGTACTGTCTTCCCTGTGGGACTGGACCACTCCCCACCCCCTGGATTTCACCACCCGGATGCTTGCTTTCTTTCTGCTGGGTATGTCGGCTATTTACGTAGCGCACAACCTGATGCAGATCATGGAAATGTTATCGCTGGACAAGCTGGGAACGCGGAAAGAAAAGCGACAAATTCGGCGACGCCATATCCTCAACTTTTCCGTCCGTCAGATACCGGCCTGGCAGTCCGCCCTCTGTTTGGCTTATGCGGGTATTCTTTTCGGCCTCAACTTTTACTTCGCCGTCCTGCCTCGCATCACGATGATCTGGTTGGTCATCGTCAGCTTTCCCCCCGTGCTCGGCTTGGTAGTCCCGCCGCGTCCGGAAGCACCGTCCCCTACCCCGGATCGCCAACCGAGGCGGCTGGACCGGTCGAATCGGCCGGAACGATCGATTCGCTTCCCCCGGATCAGATCGTAAATCCAGACTAGCCCGCGAAGAGCGAATGCCCACTCTGCTTCGGCCGTAAATCCCATCCCGACGGGGCATATCTTACGAGAATAATGCTTGCCCATGTCCGTCCCGAAGCCGACCACCGTAGACGAGTACCTGGACGCCGCCCCGGAAGCCGGTCGCGCCCACCTGAACGAATTGCGTCTTCTGCTGCGCTCCGTCGCCCCAAAAGCGGACGAAAATATCAAGTGGGGACAGCCCGTCTTCGAGCAGGGCACCATTCTTTTCGCCTACGCGGCGCATAAGGCCCACCTGAACTTCGTGCCGACCGGTCCTGCCCTGGCGCCCTTCGCGGAAGAACTCCGGGGCTTCAAACGGGCCAAGGACTCCTTCCAGATCCCCTACGACCGCCCACTGCCGACGGATTTGATCCGCCGCATCGCCGCCTACCGGCTGGAGGAGGTGACGGAGCGGGGGGCGAAGTGGCGCTACTGAAATTAGTCTACCGTCCCTGCTCGGCTCTAGGCTCCAGCCGGTAGGTACTGGTGCCCATATGCGTCTTGCCGAACTGATCCGTGGCGCGTACCTCGATGGTATGCTCGCCGGGTGCGAGGCCTACGGGCACGCGGCCGCGCCACAGGTGGGTGCTCGGAATGGCGTTGGAACCACGGCGGCCAGGCACCAATTGCTCGTTGGTATCCCATTGGTAGAGGGAGGCTTCGTAGGCGGGGTCCTGCTCCACCGAGTAGGTCATCGGAGTCCATTTGCCGTCGTCGACGCGGTACTCGACCGTATCGCCCTCCCGGCCCATGAAGAAGTTGACGTAGATGCCCGCGCTGGTGCCGCGCTCGTGGATGGTCACGCGGGGGTTGTAGATCTCCATCTGGTACGTCTCCGGCATGCCGGCCACCCGGTACTCGGTGCGGTATTCGTTACCGTCGAAGTGGAGGAAGGCGTAGCCCTTCGGCGTACCGTCACGCATGGTGGAGTAGGGCACGCCGGATTCGTTGAGCTTGCCGGAGTACCAGTCGCCCGAGGTGGTACCGACGTTATACTCGTGGTGGGGCGTGTCGCGGTCCATGCCCTCTTCCCGGCCGAAGTAGTTCTGCCGCTGGATGTGGGTGTGGGCGGAAAGCGATAGGGTATGCGGAAAGCGCGCCAGCAGGTCGAAGAGCCGCTGGCGGTCTTCGTCGCGGTAGCTGTCGCCCTCTTCCTCCAGGGGAATGTGGAAAGCCAGCACGACCAAATGGTCTTCGGGTACGAATTGCAGGTCGTTTTCCACGAAGTCCAGCTGATCCGCGCGGAAGCCGCCCCAGTAGCCGCTGGAATCACGCGGGTCGGGGTAGAGAATATCGTCCAGGACGATGAAGTGGACCCGGCCGTAATTGAAAGCGTAGTTGGCGGGGCCGAAGCGGGCCTCGTAGGTTTCATCGCTGAGCTCGTCGCGGGTGGCGTCGTAGTTCATATCGTGGTTGCCCATCAGGTTGTACCAGGGGATGCCGACGCGCCGGACGACTTCGATGTAGGGGTTGAACAGATCCAGGTTGTCGCCGACCAGGTCGCCCAGACTGAGGCCGAAAGGGACGTTCTCGATGCCCTCGACTTCGGCGACCACGCCACGGGCGAACCAGTCCATATCCTCCAGGGTGTACGGCTGGGGGTCGCCGAAGATGAGGGCGGTGAACTCGTCGTGCTCTTCGGCGGGCAGGAGGCCGAAATCGATGGCTTCCGGCAGTTCTCCCGTAGGGGCCACCCCCGCGTATTTCAGCTCCGGGGAGCCGGCGGGCTTGTGGATGCGGTAGAAGCGGGGCAATTTGTACTCGTCGACGGGCACCGCGTAACCGGCCGGCTTGATAACGGCGATGATATCATCGTCCCCGACTGGGATCTGGTAGCTGCCGTCGGCCTGCGTACGGACCACTTCCACGCCGTTGGTAACGCTTACGTCCGGGATAACGGTTTCTCCGCCGTCGCGGCGGCCGTTCCCGTTGGCGTCAGCGTATACGACACCGGAGGCCTGTTGCTGAGCGTGCAGGCTGCCGGCGAGCAGGATACCGAAGAAAGCGAAATGTAGATTTTTCATGTAAGGTTTGGCTAAAGCGTTTAGTCGACGGTATCCCACCACACCCGGGTGTTGATGTCGTCGGGACCTCCCAGCAGGGGCAGGGCGTCCTGGTAGTTTGCGTTGTTACCGATGCGCACGTCCTGGGGGTAGTAGAACCGGGCGGGCATGCGACCGTCGTTGAGCATGGCGGGGGTAGTGGGCAGCTCCGGCAGACCCGTGCGGCGGTATTCGAACCACTGTTGGTAATCTACGAAGTAGAGCGCATAATACTTTTGCAGCATGATCCGCTCCAGGCTGCCGTCGTAGGCCGCGGTGGGTTGGTCGAAGTAGCCGGCGGGCAGCGAGGTGCCCAGTTGCTCCATGGCCGCGGCGACGCCGGCCTCGTAATAGGCCTGCCCGTCTTCCAGGTACCCGCGCTGGGCGAGCTCGGCCTGAATAAAGGCTACTTCCGCGTACGTCATCAGGTAGATGCGCATGGGGTTTTCCACCTGCTCGATCTCGAGCGTGGAAGCGTTGTAGGTGAACTGCGATTCCGGACCGTCGTAGGCGCTCGGTATTCCCTTATAGCCGATGTTGTTCAGGGCGGAATCCTGGGCCATGGTGGCGATGACCGGGCGGCGCGGATCTTCCCAGCCATTTAGGTTATCGATAAAAAAGGTGGTCATCTTGGTGCCCAGGCGGAAGTCCTGCGGACGCCCCCAGGGGGACACGTTAGGGCTCACGCCGGTAACTTCCAGAATGGCCGATTCTTCAGTAGCGGTGAAGACCGGGTACTGTTCCGGGTTCTCCACCATGGTGGCCAGCCGATCGAAGGAGTCAAAATCGTCCCGGTTGGAAACCCGCAACAGGAGGCGCATCAGCAGCGAGTTGGTGAACCGCCGCCAGCCGGCCACTTCGTTGTCGAAGAGGATGTCCGGGGCGTAGGGCATAGCCCGCTGGGTATCGTAAAGGGTGTTCGCCCGCTCCAGGTCCGCCAGGATGGTGGCGTATACGTCGGCTTGCGCGTCGAAGCGGGGGTAAAGGTTCCCTTCCTCGGCGGCGGAAGCTTCCGTCATCGGCACCGGTCCGAACAGGTCGGTGAGGTTGGCGTAGAGGTAGGCGTTCAGCGTCAGGGCGATCGCCTCGTAGTTGGGGTCCTCGGCCTCCACGGCGGCGGCGCGCATCTCCTTCACGTTGTTGGCCAGCCGGTAATACCAGTACCAGGAGGAGTTCCCAATATTCTGACTGACGTCGTAGCGGTGCAGTCCGCCCGATACGCTGGGGAACGGAACGGTCACCTGCATGAGGTCGAAGGTGATGGCGTGGCTGCGGCCCGCGTTATGCGTCGCCAGTTCGTAGAGGATCGGGTTAATGAGGGTTCCCGGACTGATCTCCGTGATCCGGTTCGGGTCCTCGTTCACCTCGGCGAAGTCGTAGGTACAGGCCGTGAGGAAAAGCAGGAGCAGGGAAAGGAGGGTATATTTCATGGCGCGGATTGCTTGGGGGGGAATGTCTACAGCGTCAGTTTCAACTGGAAGCCGTAAGTGGCCGGAGACGGCATCTGGCCGATCTCCGCCCCGGGTATAAAGGTGTCGCCGTTCAGGGAAGCGGTTTCCGGGTCGTAGATCGGAAAGTCGGAAAGGGTGGCGAGGTTGCGGCCGAACAGGGAGGCCTGCAGCCCCTGCACGTGGATCCGTTCGAGCCAGCCCCCGGCGAAATCGTACTGGAGGCTCACCTCCCGTAACTTCAGGTAGGAGGCGTCGAACGAATTGGACTCCACGTTGGCGCGGCGATAGTAGCGGACGTACCAGTCCGGCGTCACGGCCTTGGTCGTATTGGGGGAATAGGTGCCATCCTCGTTCAGCACCACGCCGTCGCCGATGATGTAGCCTTCTTCCCGCCCCGGGAAGGTGGCCCGCAGTTTGCCCTGCTCCATGGCTTTGTGGTGGGTCTGCGAATAGATGATGCCCCCGTACTGCCCGTCCAGGGTGACGTTGAGGGCGGCCTTACCCAAACGGACGCTGTTCACCAGGCCGGCGCGCCAGTCGGGGCTGGCATCGCCGATGTAGGAGATGTCGTCGGGGTAGGCGGGCAGGCCGGCATTGTCGTAGACGATCTGCCCGTCGGGCGAGCGGACGAAGGCGGCGCCGTAGATCGCCGTGGTGGTGCCCCCTTCCTTCGCGATTATCGTCGCCTGCCCGGCCGAGCCGATCTCCTGCTGCCCCTGGATGCCGTCGGCCAGCGAAAGCACCTTATTCCAGTTGCGGGAGAAGGTCAGGGTACTGGTCCAGTTCAGGTTTTTTCCCTTCAGCGGCTTGCCGGTCAGGGTGAGTTCCACGCCGCGGTTGCGCACCTCGCCGCTATTGAGGACGGCGGAGCTGTAGCCGGTGGTAATGTCGAGCGGGATGGAGATGATCTGGTTGCGCGTGGTCGTCTCATACACCGTTGCGTCCAGGGTCAGGCGGCTGCGCAGGAACCGGGCCTCGAAACCGGTCTCGAAGCTGGTGGTGATCTCCGGTTTGAAGTCGGGGTTGTACAACTCGGTGGAAAGCGCGGCGGAACTCGGGAAGGCGCTCTGGTTGTAGTACTTGGTCGTGCGGTACGGGTCCGTATCGTTGCCCACCTGCGCGAAGGAGAAGCGGTACTTCAGGTAGTTCAGATCGGCGAAGTCCAGGAGCTCGGAAAGGATAAAACTGACGTTCGCCGAGGGGTAAAAGAAGGAGTTGTTCTGCACGGGCAGGGTGCTGGACCAGTCGTTGCGCCCCGTAAGGTCCAGGAAGATCTTATCGTCGTAGGACAGCGAGAGGAGGCCGTACAGGCTGTTTACCTTCCGATTGCTGTCGTACGTCTGTACGATCGGATTATTCACGCCGTTCGCGAGTTTATACACTCCCGGAACGACCAGGGCGTCCACGGAGGCGTCCGTACGGCGGTAGCGGTAGTCCAGCGCGTTGCCGCCCAGCGAGAAAGAATAGGCGAACCGGTCCGAGAATGCGTCCTCGTAGCTCAACAGGAAATCCGCGTTCACTTCCTGCTTGAAGATGTTCTGCTTCTCGTAGTAGCCCCGGGCGTAGCGGTTGATGCTGTAGGGTCGCTTCTGCTCCCGGTCCTGGTGGTAGGTATTCAGCGAGGTGCGCAGCATGAGTTGCAGCCGCGGGGCGAGTTCGAGTTTGGTGAAGATGTTGCCTACGATCTGGTCGCTGGCCAGGGCATTGGTCGCTTCGTACGCGATCAGGAAGGGGTTATCGATGTAGGAACTGTAAGGTTGGATCTGCTCGATCTGCCGCTGCACGTTCCGCCAGATGGGCCGCAGCCAGTCCAGATCGACGTTCGGGTTCTGGAAGATCATGAAGTAGGCGATCGAGCCGTTGTTGTAGCCGGTGCTGGGCAGGTTGTCGCTGCTGCGGTTGTTGTAGTTGATGGTCGACCCGACCTGGATGCGGTCCGAGACCTGGTAATTGGCGTTGATGGAAGCCGTAAGCCGCTCGTAGCCGGTATTCGGCATAATCCATTCGTTCTTCATGTGGCCGGCGGAGAGGCGCATGGAGCCCTTGTCGTTGCCGCCCTGGAGGCTCAGGTTGTTGTCGTAGGTGATGCCGGTGCGCCAGAAATCCTTCCGGTTGTCGGGGTAGGCGCGCCAGGGTTGCCGTTCCAAGGACTGTCCTTCGACGAGGGGGTCGTACTGGTAATACTCCTGTCCGGCGAAGGCCGGCCCCCAGGCACTGCTGGTGCTGCCGGTGTTGCCCCCGTCCTCGGAGCCTCCGTAAGAATAGTAGGGGTTCCCCTCGTCGTCGAAGCTTTTGCCCGTACCCTGTCCGTACGCGTACTGCCAGTCGGGCCACCGCTGGATGTTGTCCAGGCTTACGCTGGAATTGTATACGATGCCGAGGCCGCGTTGCTGCTTCCCGGATTTGGTGGTGATGATCAGCGCCCCGTTGGCGGCCCGACTACCGTAGAGGGCGGTGGCGCCGGGCCCCTTCAGTACGGTTACGCTTTCGATGTCGTCCAGATTGAGGTCGTTGATCGCGTTGCCGTAGTCGATCGGGGAATCGTCACCGGTGTAGGCCGAGGACGAGCCCGAGGTCGTCAGTTCCTGGTTCACGGGTACCCCGTCCACCACGATCAGGGCGTAGTTGCCGTTCGGGTCCAGGGAGTTGTTACCCCGCAGGGTGATTTGCTGGGAGTTCATCGGTCCAGAGCCGGCGGAGGTGATATTGAGGCCGGCTACTTTGCCCTTAAGTCCCGACGACCAGTTGCTCGGCACCGTCTGGGCCAGGTTGTCGGCTTCAACGGTGGACTGCGAAAACCCCAGCTTCTTCTCCTCCCGCTTAATGCCGAGAGCGGTCACGACCACGGCGTCGAGTTCGTTGGTGTTGTCGGCCAGCACGATGTCGACCGGACGGTTCGTAACCGCAGGAATAGTCTGCGTAGCGTAGCCGAGGTAGGAGACGCGGAGCGCGGGTGCTTCGCCGCTTACGGTCAGGGTGAAATTGCCGTCGAAGTCGGTGGTGGTGCCGTTCGTCGTACCGTTTTCCATGACCGTAGCCCCCGGCAACGGCAGGCCATCCGCATCGTGCACGGAACCCTGCACGGAACGGGTTGGAGCTTCCATGACCGGCGCGTCCTGCGCCCGAAGGATCGACGCGCAACACCCGAGAAGTAAACACAGAAAAAGCGAAAGCGGGACTCGGTAGAAATGTTCCATACGCGATATTGCTTGGGGTGGACGCAAAGGATTCCTAAGTCGCCATCAGTTTGGCGATCAGGGTCTTATACCGTCGATTTTAATAGTTGTATCTGTGGGCAAAGGAACCGAGCCAATGCAAACCGTGGATAAAATCGATTTAACTCAGGGTTAAGAAAGCTTTGGCACCTGCGCCCCGTCGCCATCTTTCCCTGCCCCTCGCCGGTTAACTTTCCGCGAATGATCCTCTACCTCAAGAACATGGTCTGCGACCGCTGCAAGCTGGTCACCGTCGCCACGCTGGAACGCGTAGGGCTGCACCCGGTACGGGCGGAACTCGGAGCGGTGGAGATCGCGGAGCCGGCGCTGGAACCCGCGGTCAAGGCCCGCCTACGGGAAGAACTGCAGGCCGTTGGCTTCGAGCTGCTGGACGATAAGCGCAGCCGGACCGTCGCGGGGATCAAGGCGGCCATCACTCGATTGGTCCGCGAGCGGGACAATCGCCTCAGCGGTAACCTCTCCGATTACCTGCAGCGCGAATTGCGGCAGGACTACGGCGCCCTGAGCCACCTCTTCTCCGAAGTGGAAGGTACTACGGTGGAACAGTACTACATCCGCCAGCGCATCGAGATGGTCAAGGAGCTGTTGACGTACGACGAGCTGACGCTCTCCGAGATCGCCTTCCGGCTACACTATTCCTCCGTCGGCTACCTCAGCAAGCAATTCAAGCAGGTCACCGGTATGACGCCTACCGCCTTCAAGCGCCTCCGCCCCACCCGGCGCCCGCTGGACGAACTCTGAATTGTATAAATCGCTTCCGTAAAAGTGTAAGACTTGCCGCGCCCCGAACCGGTTGGATTAGCGTACCGCAAAGCAGGAAGATCATGACCCACACCTACCCCGTCACCGGAATGAGCTGCAACGGCTGCCGCAACCACGTGCGCGAAAGCCTGGAAAGGGTGGACGGCGTCACCGGCGTCGCCGTCGACCTCGACCGCCAGGAAGCCACGGTTGAAATGGACGACCACGTTCCCCTTGCGCGCCTCCGGGAAGCCCTCGCGGCCGGCGGGGGGCAATACGCCATCCACGAACCCGGTCACGCACCCCAACACCACGAACACCCGGCCCCGGAATCGCCCCGTGGCAAGGGCACCGGCGTCTTCTACTGCCCCATGCACTGCGAGGGCGACAAGACCTACGACGAGCCCGGGGACTGCCCCGTCTGCGGGATGGACCTGGTAGAGGAGCAATCCCTCGCGTCGGCTACGACCGCCGAGGAGTGGACCTGCCCCATGCACCCCGAAGTGGTGAAGGACGGCCCCGGATCCTGCCCGATCTGCGGGATGGACCTGGTGCCCAAGGAGCCGGACCTCTCGGCGGAGGAAAAGTCCTACCGCCGGCTGCTGCGCAAGTTCTGGATCGCGGCCGGCTTCACGCTGCCCATCTTCCTCATCGCCATGAGCGAGATGGTGCCCGACAATCCGCTGTACCGAATGATGGACCTGAAGTACTGGAACTGGGTGCAGTTCGCGCTGTCGTTGCCGGTGGTCTTCTACGCCACCTGGATGTTCTTCGAGCGGGCGTGGAACAGTATCCGGACGGGCAACTTCAATATGTTCACCCTCATCGGGATCGGCGCGGGTGTAGCGTGGACCTTCAGCCTGGTCGGGCTCTTGTTTCCCGGCATCTTTCCCGCCCAGTTCAAAACGGAGGCGGGCACGGTGCACGTCTACTTCGAGGCGGCCACGGTGATCCTGACCCTGGTGCTGCTGGGCCAGCTCCTGGAGGCCCGCGCGCACAGCAAGACCAACTCCGCCGTCAAGGAACTGCTCAAACTCGCTCCCAACCGCGCCACGAAGGTGGTCGACGGGGAGGAGATCGAGGTGCGTATTGACGCGATTCGGCCCGGCGACATCCTGAAGGTGAAGCCCGGCGAGAAGATCCCGGTGGACGGCGTGATTACCGAGGGCGATACGAACATCGACGAGTCCATGATCACCGGTGAGCCCGTCCCGGTCGAAAAAACGACCGACGATCGGGTGAGCAGCGGCACCATCAACGGCAACAGGTCCTTCCGGATGCGGGCCGAGAAGGTCGGCAGCGATACCCTGCTGGCCCAGATCATCGGTATGGTCAACGACGCCAGCCGGAGTCGCGCCCCGATTCAGAAACTGGCGGATCGGGTATCGGCCTATTTCGTGCCGGCGGTGGTGGCCATTTCCGTGCTCACCTTCATCGTGTGGGCGGTGTGGGGCCCCGATCCGGCGCTCGCCTACGCCCTGGTGAACGCCATCGCGGTGCTGATCATCGCCTGTCCATGCGCCCTCGGCCTGGCCACGCCGATGTCGGTGATGGTCGGCGTGGGCAAGGGCGCCCAGAACGGCGTACTGGTCAAGAACGCCGAGGCGCTGGAGAAAATGGATAAGATCGATACGCTGATCGTCGACAAGACCGGCACCCTCACCGAGGGTAAGCCGACCGTCGAGCACCTCGGGGCCACCGCCGAGGACTATTCCGAAGCGGACGTGCTGTCCTACATCGTCGCCCTCAACCGCCACAGCGAGCACCCCCTCGCGGAGTCGACCGTACGCTACGGCAGGGAGCAGGGCATTGCTGCCCTCGACTCCTCCGACTTCAGCGCCGTGACCGGCAAGGGCGTTCAGGGCAGCGTCAAGGGTAAGGCCATCGCACTGGGCAATGGCAAAATGATGGAGCAGGCCGGGGCCGAGGTGACCGAGACCGTCCGCGGCGCGGCCCGCGAGCAGCAGCGGCGGGGCAAGACCGTCTCTTACCTCTCGGTCGACGGCCGGGTGGTCGGCTACGTAGCCATCGGTGACCGGATCAAGGACTCCAGCGCCCGCGCTATCCGCGAGCTGCAGGAAAGCGGCATCGACGTGGTCATGCTGACCGGCGACAACGAAGACACCGCCCGCGCCGTGGCCGAGGAGCTGCATTTGGCGGACTTCCGCGCGAGCATGCTGCCCGAGGATAAAATGAAGGAGGTCGAGCGTCGGCAGCAGGCGGGTCAGCTGGTCGCCATGGCCGGCGACGGCATCAACGACGCCCCCGCCCTGGCCAAAAGCGACGTCGGCATCGCCATGGGTACGGGCACGGACGTGGCCATCGAAAGCGCCATGATCACCCTGGTGAAGGGCGACCTGCAGGGCATAGTGAAGGCCCGCCACCTGAGCAACGCCGTCATGCGGAACATCAAGCAGAACCTCTTCTTCGCGCTGATCTACAACACGCTGGGCGTGCCGGTGGCGGCGGGGGTGCTGTATCCGGTCTTCGGGCTGCTGCTCTCTCCCATGATCGCGGCGCTGGCCATGAGCTTCAGCTCGGTATCGGTGATCGGGAATGCGTTGCGGTTGCGGGGGGTGAAACTCAAGGGGTGAAGGAGTAAATTGGTGAGGGACTGAATCGGACGAAGCTCCCGTTCGCGTGACGTTGATCCGTGGTGCCGAGCTACGTGTCAATTTTATCGCGGCGGAGCGCAGGAGGAAGCGATCTTAAAAACATGAATCGCGCAACCCTGACCGAGGCGCCGACCTCGCTTCCCGTTCTGGCCTGGATCGCCGGCATCCTGCTTCTCCTTTTCGGGCTCTTCGCTGCCTTCGACTACGTGATGAGTCTGAGCAGCGGGGAACCCTACTACTGGGCATCCGGCATGAACGACTTCCAGGTGGCATACTATACCTCGGTGCCGCTTTGGGCGATGGTGGGGTGGACGCTGTCGGTATGGGGCGGACTGGTCGGGGCCGCTCTATTGCTACTCCGGCGCGCGCCGGCCCGGGGAGAATTCGTTCTGACCTGCCGATGCTGTAACTGCAATCCATGCCTGCACGAAGCGGGGCGGGGATCACAGATAATTTTGCGGCCGGTATTGCGCAGCTACTCGGCTGCACGTATATTAGCAGTCAAATGGCTGCACGATGGACTTAAGGCGAGACGTATTCCAGGCAATTGCCGACCCCACCCGGCGAACGATCCTGACGCTGGTGGCGCTGCAGGCCATGACGCCCGGCGCGATCGCGGAAAACTTCGATTCTACCCGGCAGACCGTATCGCGGCACATCCAGATCCTCATCGAATGCGAACTGCTGGAGCAGCGGCAGGCGGGTCGGGAGATCTATTACCAACTCAATCCGGAGAAATTCCGGGTCATCGCCGACTTCATCGAGCCCTTCCGGCAACTCTGGGAAGACCGCTTCGCCAAACTCGAATCCATCATGAAGGAACCCCCTCCCACCGAAAAGCCATGAAACCGACAACCCAGGTACACGCCGCCGACGGCCGGCAGGAGCTGACCATTACCCGCGACTTCGACCTTCCCCTCCACCGGCTATTTCGGGCCTTCGAAGATCCGGACATCGTAGCCCGGTGGATGGGGACGAAAGTCGTCAAACTGGAGAATCGCCGCCACGGCGGCTGGGAGTACGAAACCTCCGGCCCAAACGGTCAGGTGGTCTTCCGGGCGCACGGCGTGATCCACGATTTCGTCCCGAACCAGCGCATCACCCGCACCTTCGAAATGGACAACAACTCGTTTCCGCCGCAACTGGAATTTCTCGAATTCTCGGCCCTATCGGAACGTACCAGTCACCTGCGGATGCATATCGTATTTAAATCGGTGGCGGACCGCAATCAGCTCGTTCAGCTTCCCTTCGCGAAGGGATTGGGTATGGCCCACGACCGGCTGCAACGTATCATGGATAAATGATGTCGCATGTCCAAAAGGAATAAGATCATATACTGGATCTCCACCGCCTGGCTGGCCCTGGGGATGGTATCCACCGGTCTCGTGCAAGTCCTGCGACAAGCAGAAAGCGTGGAGATGTTTCTCTCGCTAGGGTATCCCGAATATCTAATGAGCATAGTAGGCGTTGCCAAGCTACTGGGGGTACCGGTCATTCTGCTGCCCGGCCTGCCGCTGCTCAAGGAGTGGGCCTACGCCGGCTACTTCTTCCTGATGGCGGGCGCGATCGTTTCGCATCTGGCGGCGGGCGAACCGCAGGATGGCCTTCCGGCGCTGCTATTACTCCTATTGACCTTAATTTCCTGGTACCTGCGTCCGGCCCACAGGCGCGGGATGGCATTAAATCGTCGGCTGGCATGAAACAATACCCCGACGTCGATGCCTTTCTGGCGGATGCCGGCGACTGGCAAGCGGTCATCCGTGCGCTACGTGAAATCCTACTGGACGGCAAGCTCGACGAAACCATCAAGTGGGGCAAGCCCTGCTACACCTACCGCGAGCAGAACGTGGCCATCATCCAGCCCTTCAAAGACAGCGTAGCCCTGCTGTTTTTTAAAGGCCTTTTACTCGACGACCCCGATAACATACTCGAGCCCCCCGGACCGAATTCCCACGCGGGGCGGCGGATCCGGTTCCAGGATAGCGAGCAGGTTATTTTGCAGTCCGGCCGGCTGCACGACTGGATCGGCCAAGCCATCGACGCGGAGCGATCGGGGCGGGAGGTTCCTGCTGCCCCCCGGCCAGCGGCGGACTACGTAGCGGAGCTGCGGGAGGCATTGGAGAAGGATGCCACATTACGGCAGGCCTTCGAGGCGCTTACCCCGGGGCGAAGGAGGGCCTACGATCTACACTTTTCGGGGGCAAAACAGGCAGCAACCCGCAAATCCCGGATAGCTAAGCATCGGCAACGCATCCTGGATGGTAAGGGTTTGAACGACCGGTAGCCGGCGCTCCCACTTCTTTTGGTCGTCCAGGATCGGCTCCATGATCCTTCCACTCTACCCCCGGGTCGACGAATACCCCACGGAGGCCACCTGCTCCGCCCGGAGAGGGCAAATTTTTTATCGGCGAGGTGAAGGAAAGTGGCCCGGAGGCCGGGTTATGGTCAGAGCAAAGCGACCCTTACCGGCCCCGTGTTGCGGAAAGGTAAGGGGGGCGCCTAAGCTAAAGCGATCGATGTATACCCTCCTCCTGCTTTTCTTCGTCCTCGGCTATGCGTGCATTGCCCTGGAGCACACCATCAAAATCGACAAGGCGGCTACGGCCATCCTGACCGGGGTCGTCTGCTGGACGGTACTCGTGATCGGGCAGCAGAGCTTTTTCCCCGGCGGCCCGGAGGAAGGCTTTATTGAGGAGAGCATCCTGGAACACGTAGGGGAGATCGCCGAGATCCTGTTCTTCCTCCTGGCCGCCATGACGATCGTTGAGCTGATTGATACCCACGGCGGTTTCGAGATCATCACCTCACGAATTAGGACAACCGATCGGGTGAGATTGCTCTGGATCCTGGCTTTTGTCACCTTTTTTCTTTCCTCGGTGCTGGATAACCTCACGACCACCATCGTGATGGCTACCCTGCTGCGGAAATTGATCGGAGACCAGGAGGACCTGTGGTTCTTCGGCGGCATCGTCGTGGTAGCGGCCAATGCCGGTGGAGCGTGGTCGCCCATCGGGGACGTGACCACCATCATGCTGTGGATCGGCGGGCAGGTGACAGCCATGAATATCGTACTGACCCTGCTGGTGCCCAGCCTGGTGTGTCTGCTGGTGCCCCTCGCAATCGTAACCTTCACCAAGCGGGGTACCATTCGCCCGCCCGCCGATACGGTTGATCAGCACCCTCCGGTGGAAGTCCCCCACCGGGAATCGTCGCTGGTCCTGTGGCTGGGCATCGCGGCGCTGCTCTTCGTACCGGTGTTCAAGAACCTCACCCACCTGCCCCCCTTTATGGGCATGCTGCTCAGCCTCGGGGTGCTGTGGGTGGTCACGGAAATTCTGCACCGCCATAAGCCGGAGGACGAGCGGCATACGCTCTCGGTGGCCCACGTGATCCGGCGCATCGATACCCCCAGTATTCTTTTCTTCCTGGGCATCCTGCTGGCGGTGGCCAGCCTGCAGACCACGGGATTACTGAGCCAATTCGCGGCCATTCTCGACGAAACCTTCGGGAGCATTTACCTCATCAACGTCGTGATCGGGCTCGTCTCCGCCATCGTGGATAACGTTCCCCTCGTAGCCGGCGCGATGGGGATGTACACGCTCGACACCTTCCCGCCGGACAGTGACTTTTGGGAGCTCCTGGCGTACTGCGCCGGTACCGGCGGCAGCGCCCTGATTATCGGATCGGCGGCCGGGGTGGCCATGATGGGGATCCTGAAGATCGATTTCGTGTGGTATTTGAAGCGGATCAGCGGACTGGCTTTGCTGGGCTACTTTTCGGGGGTGGCGGTGTATTACCTGATCCACGGGCTGTGAGGTATTCGGGCGTACGAATGACCCATAATAGGTATGCCGCTCCGGTGATTTCGGCCTCCTGAGTTACTGCTTCCATCACCGCGATCGCCAGGGGTGACCTCCATCACGGTTCGACCGGCACCTCCTACACTTTCGGACGAGAATAACGCGAACGCACGACCGTGAAACTTTTTTCCCTGCGCTCCGCCGCCCGCTTACGCCGTACGGCAATTGGCTGGATGTCCCGCAATCGCTCGCATTTTGTCCAGGTCCGCCTACCCGCCGAACGCGGTTGAACGCCCCCATGAATCACTTTTATAGCAACAAGCTTTGAAATTTCTGGCGGGGCCGATACCTTTGTTTTTAAATAGACTTAGTCTAAATAAAAGCAAAAGACCATGAAACCACAGCTACTAGTATTACTGGCCCTCTTATGCACTGTGGGTCTCGCGGCACAGGTGGGAAGTATCGCCGGCACGGTGGAAAACCGGAAGGGTGAGCCCCTACAATTCGTCAACGTGAGTCTGCAGGGGACCACCCGGGGCGCGGAGACCGACGCCTCCGGGGCCTATCGCCTCGAACGGGTACCCGTGGGCGACTACGTCCTCCTCTTTTCCGGTATCGGACTATCGAACGACCGGCTGGAGGTAAGGGTGACGGACGGGCAGACCACCGAGGTGGCCCCCGTTCGGCTGCGCTTCCAGGAGGCCCAACTATCCGAGATCGTCGTTCGCGGGGGCCGGGATAACTACGTCCAATCCAGCCCATCCCCTTCGCTACGCCTCCAGACGCCCATCGCCAAGTTGCCCCAGAACATCCAGGTCATCAGCCAGGAACTGGTGCGGGACCAGCAGATCACCAATATCATGCAGGGGCTGTCGCGTAACGTCAGCGGCGTCACCATGCTTGAGCACTGGGGCAACTTCGCCCGCATCAATATGCGCGGCTTCCGCATTCCGGCCTTTCGCAACGGCTTCAACGTCAGCGATAGCTGGGGGCCGCTTTCGGAGGACATGAGCCTCGTCGACCGCATCGAATTCGTCAAGGGGCCCGCGGGCTTCATGCTTTCGGCCGGGGAGCCCGGGGGACTGTACAACGTCGTCACCAAAAAGCCGACCGAGCAATCCGTCGGTGAAGTTACCCTCATGGCCGGAAGTTTTGACTTTTACCGGGGCGCGCTGGACCTCGGCGGTAAGATCAGCGAAAACGACAAGCTGCTCTACCGCCTTAACGGCATGTACCAGACCTCCGATAGCCACCGGGGTAACGAGGACGCCCAGCGTTGGGCCATCGCTCCCGCCCTGTCGTACCGCTTCTCGGACCGGACGATCCTCACCGCCGAGCTGACCCACCAGCAGGCCGAGAGCTTCCTTGGGTCCGCCTACATCTTCGCCCCCGTAGCCGACGGATACGGGAGCCTGGACCGCGACTTCAACTTCGTCGACCCCGACTACCCCGCTACCGATATCACCGAAACGATGGGGCTCCTGAACCTGAACCACCGCTTCTCCGCCGACTGGCAGGGCACCGTCCAAATCGCCCGCCTGAATTACGAGCAGGAAGGCTATTCCGCCTGGATCAGCACCCTGGAGGATAATGGCGATGCCTACCGCTCGGTCAGTCTGTGGGACGCCCTCTCCCGGGGAAACTACGCACAGGCCTTCGTGAACGGGAAGGCCCGCACCGGTAAGGTGACCCACACCGTCCTGGCGGGTATCGACTACACCGACAAGGAATACTACGCCGATTTCTACAGCAGCCAGGCCGAAACGACCCCCTTCAATATCTACGATCCGGTATACGGCAACTTCGGGGAACTCACCTTCGACCGTTCGCAGGACCTCCGCGATCGCTACCCAGATCCCTACAACGGCTTCCGCTCCACGGCCCTCTACCTGCAGGACGAACTCGGCTTCTTCCGCGACCGCCTGCGCGTCACCCTGGCGGGCCGCTACACGAACCTGGAAACCGTAGGCAAGGAAACAACGGACAACACCTTCACGCCGCGGGTGGGCATCAGCTACGACGTCCTGCCCGACCTGGCCATCTACGGACTCTACGACGAATCCTTCCTACCCAACAACGGGGCCAGCGCCGACGGGCAGCCCTTCGACCCGGTCCGGGCACGCGACGTGGAAGGCGGCATCAAGAAATCCTTCCTTGACGGGCGGTTCCGCGCCGCCCTGGGAGCCTACCGCATCACGAAAAATAATGTCTTGGTGACGGATCCCGAGAATACCATGTTCTCGATCCAGCTGGGGGAGATCCAATCGCAGGGTATTGAATTCGACCTCCAGGGGGAACTGTACCCGGGCTTGAACCTCGTCCTGAACTACGCGAACACCGACGTCACCGTCACCGAGGACACCGATGAGACCCGCATCGGCAGCCGCGTGGCCGGCCACGCCCGCCACGTCACCAACGGCTGGCTCACCTACGGCTTCCCGGCTACCTCCGCGCTCCGGGGCTTCGGCGCCTCGCTGGGCTACCAATACCAGGCAGACCGCTCCACCTGGACGTGGGGAGCGGACAACGAAACCGACCTGCCCAATTACTTCCGTCTCGACGGCGGGCTGTTCTGGAAGAACGACCGCTTCCGCGTCCAGTTCAACGTCAACAACCTGCTCGACGAGTACCTCTACTCCGGCGCCAACTACGGCAGCTACCTCTACTGGCAGTCCGAGCCCGGCATCAACGGCCGCCTGGCCGTGACCTACCGCTTCCTGTAATCCCGTCCAAAAACCCGCTCCATGAAACGCTCCGGTAAACGCTTCCGCCTCTTACTCGCCGTCCATAAATACCTGGGCCTGGCTACCGGGGTGATCGTGCTGCTCGTCAGCCTGACCGGTGCCTGTTGGGTATTCCGGGACGAGATCGAGGCCCTCTCCGAACCCACTTTCGCCTTCGACGTACCGGCGGAAGAGGTGCTGCCGGCTTCGGAGGCGAAGGAACTGGGGCAGGCGGTGCATCCGGATCGGGCCGTCCACGGTACCCTCTACGGCGACCCGGGGCAGCCGGTAGAAGTGATCTTTTACCAGATCGAGCCGAAGTTTTACCGCAGCGTCTACCTGCATCCAACCACCGGCCGGGTCCTGCACGAAAAGGATCACCTGACCGGCTTCTTCCCCTGGGTGTTGCGCGGGCATATGTACCTGTGGTTACCGGAGGAAGTCGGAGGGCCGCTGGTGAAGTACGGCGTGCTCGTCTTCCTGCTCATCCTGATCTCCGGCCTGTTGATCTGGCTGCCGGGGCGAGTGAAGCGGCTACGGCGTAACCTCTCCTTCCGCTGGAAGCCGACCACCGGCTGGCGGCGCAAGAACTTCGACGTCCACGGCATCGGCGGGATGTACATCTGGGTATTCGCCCTACTCTTCGCGGTGACGGGCTCGGCGATCGGGCTGCCGTGGTTCTACTACGGGATGTACCGGGCGGCCGGGGGAAGCGGGGATCCAAGCTTCGTGATTCCGGAGAACGTGACCGAGGGGCCCACCGTCTCCGCGGCGGGGGAAGCTTACGACCGATTGGTGCCCATGCTCCGGGCCGAGGAACCGGAAGCCCAGGATTTTGAGATCCACTACCCCCACTCGGACGACGCCAGCGTTTACGTGGAAGTCGGCCGCGGCGAGGGCATCTACTGGCGCAACGACTACCGCTTCTTCGACCGCTACACCCTCGAGGAGATCCCCTCGCCGAGCGTGTACGCCAAATACGGCGACGCCGATTTCGCCAAGTTGGTGATGCGCATGAACTACGATGTCCACGTGGGCGCCATCGGCGGGTTGCCGGGTAAGATCATCGCTTTCCTGGCCAGCCTGGTGGTTGCCTCCCTGCCGGTGACCGGATTTTTCATTTGGTACGGACGGCGCAGGAAATCCCGCCGGCCTACCCGACCTTCACCGGAGTCCCGGGTACGAGAACACGCCCGTGTATAACCAGGTAACCCGCCACCGGACATCCTCCCCGAATTTGTTTTGGGCGGCGGAGCGCAGGTAAAAAAGTCCGTACAATTATGAGTGAATTTTGGGAATCCGCCTTCCAGGACAAGCAAACCATGTGGGGCCTTGCCCCCGCGGAAGCAGCCGTAGCCGTTGCCGATTTCTTTTGGGAACAGGACCTGGAACATATTCTGATCCCCGGTTTCGGCTACGGCCGCAACGCCCGCCCCTTCGTGGACCGGGGGATGACGGTGACCGGCATCGAAATTTCCGAGACCGCCATTCGCCTGGCCGAAGACCATTTCGGGGGGAATGTGCGGGTACACCACGGTCCGGTCGGTAATTTGCCCTTCGACCGCGAGGTCTACGATGGGGTGTTTTGCTACGCCCTGTTGCACCTACTGGACCAAGAAGAACGGAAAAAACTGATCGCGGATTGCTACCGGCAGCTGCGACCGGGTGGCTACATGGTATTCGTGACGCTTTCAACCGACGACGCAGCTTATGGCAAGGGTGCGTCACTAGGCCAACATTACTTTAGGGCTCCACACGGTGTCAACTTATATTTCCACGACGAGGAGTCGATGGTGGATGCCTTCATCGACTATGGTCTGATCGAGGCCGAAGAGATCAACGATCCGGCGGATCTGCGGGAAGATCAGCCTTCGCGCCGTTTTTGGCGCGTGGTTTGCCAGAAGGTGGATTCCGCTCTGTAGAGTCCGTAAGGGGTGGTGACCTGGTGTGCACTCCAATAGGAAATATGTGGTCTCCGAACAGCAGTAGAGCAGTAGCATTTCGGTCGAATCCCTACTTTCCGGCTTGATGACCACTACCAATAGCGTATTTATCGCCACCAGTCTGGATGGCTACATCGCCGACCGCCACGGCGGCATCGATTGGCTGCACGCCACCCCCAACCCGAATGGATCGGACCTGGGGTATGGAGTCTTCATGTCCGGTAGCGATGCCCTGGTCATGGGTCGGAACACCTTCGAAACCGTCTGCGGCTTCGATGGGCCGTGGCCCTACGAGCAGCCCGTCTTCGTACTGAGTAACCGGCTACTGCAGATCCCTCCCGAATACGCGGACAAAGCGAAGCTGGTACAGGGTCCTCTCCCGGAGGTGCTCGCTCAATTACACCGCCTGGGCCATCGCAGCCTGTATATCGACGGGGGCCGGACGATCCAGGCCTTCCTGCGGGAAGACCTGATCGACGAGCTGATCGTGACCCGCCTCCCCATCCTGCTCGGTGGCGGGATACCTCTATTCGGTGATTTACCGGAGCATCTGGACTGGACGCACGTGAGCACCCGGGTATGGCTGGACGCCCTCGTACAGAGTCACTACCGGCGCGTGCGGAAGGGAGTGCCGCGAGTATGCTGAGTTGCGGCAATATTGTTTGGCCCCGTATTTTCGGAGGGCCATGGAAGAAGTAGACGCGTACATCAGCCGTCAACCCTGGGCGGCTACCCTACAGGCACTGCGGGCCATCGTCACGGACAGTGATCTGACCGAGGCATTCAAGTGGCGCGCACCCTGCTACACATATGGCGGCAAGAACGTAGCCATGCTGGGCAGCTTCAAGGATAACTGCGTGCTGAGCTTCTTTAAGGGGGAGCTGCTCGCCGATCCGGAAAACGTACTGGAAAAGCCGGGGAGGAATTCCCGTTTCGTGCGCCTGCTCCGCTTTACCGATCCCCGGCAGGTGAAAGAGCGGGAAAGAGTCGTTCGCGCGTTCGTCCAGCAAGCCATCGACATCGAGCGTGCCGGTAAGCAAGTGAAGCCGAAAAAGGCCCCCGGCGAGGCGTGGCCGGAAGAGCTGCAACGGAAATTTGCCGAAGTACCCGGCCTGGAAGTCGCCTTCGCCGAACTCACGCCGGGGCGCCAACGGGGCTATCTGCTCTACTTCAACGGCGCTAAGCAGTCCGCCACCCGCACGTCCCGCATCCAAAGTCACCAGCAACGAATTTTGGACGGAAAGGGCTTTCACGACTGCGTGTGCGGCCTTTCGCAGCGCATGCCAAGGTGTGATGGTTCGCATAAAGCCCTGAAGGATTTGAGATAGCTCCTTACCTGCGCTCCGCCGCAATAGCCTATTTCCGTACGGTACCTTCCATGAGGGGTGAAGCCGACCCGATGGGGTGGCTGTACGACTCGTGCAGCAGCGGTCGTGGCCGAATGCGCAGCCGCTGCCACTCCCCGTAGGTGAGCGATCGCCATACCCACTCCAGCGGACCGAAGCGGAAGCGCGATAACCAAAAAGAGCTGAAGGCCATCTGTACCCCGATGACGGCCACCGCCAGGAGGGCCAGTTGGTGGGTACGCAGCACGGCAAAACCACCCAGGCCCCAGTCGAACAGGAAGAAGGTGCCGATCACGGACAGCAGAACGTAATTCGTCAGGGCCATGCGGCCGTAAGGCGAGAAGGCGGACAGCACCCGGCGCCAGCCAACCCGGTGATAGGCCGCCACGAAGCCCACCAGCAGCAGGGCGGCCACCGCTACGTTCGTCCAGTCGTACACGTTCAGGGCAATGACGGGTAGCCAGCCCGACCAGTCAATCGGTTGGGGTACCTGGCTGAACAGCAGCAGCATCAATAAGGTAGCCACGCCAAGGAGACGGAGCGCGTAGATATTCAGTACGGGCCGGTAGCGCAACAGACGACCCGGAGAGCGGAACACGTCGGCCCGCCCGAGTAACAGACCGACCAGGAAGTAGCCGAAGGTATAGTAGTACCGGCCCAGGATGCCGAAGTACAGATCGGCTTTGAGCCCGAGGCCGGCCCCCAGGTGATCCCGGCTCAGGTCGCTGAACGAGCCGTCGCGAATGAGCCCGGTGTAGTAGGCCGCATAGTCGTGTTCCGGATCCAGTACCGGCGCGGGCCCGAAGATTGGTCCTTCCCCGAAGGCGGCGAAGGCCAGCAAGCGGGGTAAACCGAGGAAACAGACTCCGGCCATGCCGATCAGCCAGCGACTGGGCAGCCGGTATACCAGCAGCAACAGGGGCGAGAGGGAGGCATAGACCAGCAGGATATCCCCCCGGTAAATGGCTTGGTGAAGCAATCCAAAACCCGCCAAAATCAAAGTTCGCCGCAGGAAGCGAAGGGTAAACTTGTTCCCACCCCGCCCGCCGGAACGGTACATCAGGGTGAAGCTCAGGCCGAATAGGATAGAGAAAAGCGCGAAGAACTTGCCAAAAGAAGCCCAGAGCAGGCCGCGAAAAACGAGATCAATCAGGCCGCTATCCCGGGCTTCCGCCGCCCCCGGCGCCAGGAGGCCTCCGGCGAAACGTTCCAGGAAGTGTACCGCCCCTACGCCGGCGAGGGCGAAGCCGCGGAGGGCATCGACCGTCTGTATGCGGTGATAACTTAGATCGGGTTGAAGTAGGCGGTTCATAGGGCTGCACCACTGCAATCCTTTATCGGGAGGCTTGGTTCAGCAGATGGGAGCTGATGGATATCCTAACAAGTGCATTCCGCGAATTGCCCGCGCCAGGATATGGGCACGCCGCCCATCGGCCAGGGAAGGTTTCTCGGAGACAGATGAGCTGGGGCCACAGACAGCATCCAAAGGGAGGGAAGCACCCGTATCTATCTACAAGTAACGGACCGCCATCGAAGGAATCGAGTTAGGGAGTAGCTCTATCTTCGAATATGGTACGCTTCCTACTCTCCCTTTGCCTTTTGCTCTTTTCCAAACTTACCGCGCAGGATTTCCCCGCGTCGGCCAGTCCGGACCACGTGGCAATAGAAGGGACGAACCTCTACCTAGTGCCCCCAACCGGTTTCCGGCCCTCGGAAAATTTCAAGGGCTTCCAACATCCGGATATTGCGACGAGCATGATCATGGTGATGGAGATTCCGGGTCCCTTTACGGAAGTCACGGGTGGCTTTACCGAGGAAGCGCTGACCCGACAGGGCATGACCCTGAACGGAAAGGAATCGACAAAGCTAGGCCCGTACGATGCATTGCTGTTAGCAGTGGACCAAACCGCACAGGGTATGGACTTTGCCAAGCACATCCTGGTCTATGGTGATTCTACGGCTACCACCCTGGTGAACGCGACCTTTCTCAAGGACTCCGTGGCGCTGGGCCGGCGGATGCGACGGAGTATTCTCTCCACTTACGTGGATGCCGACGAAATGTCCGACCCGCGCGCCGCCCTGGACTTTACCCTCGACGAAGAGAGGGGGGACCTACTGTTCGTCTCCGTCATGGGTAATGGCATGCTGTTTAACCGCGACGGCCGCATACCTACCCGGGATGCCTCCCAAATTGGTCTGATCGCGGATCGGTCGTACGCGGAAGTCGACATCGCGAATCGGAGGAACTTCCCGGCTCTTCGCATACACGAGCTACCGGGAGATTACACCTTCTCGGAAGATGCGGCCCCCGTACCCGTCAAGATCGATGGACTTGAGGGTTACGCCCTGGAAGCGCACAATGACGAGGAAAATCTATACCAGGTTATCCTGTATCGGGAAGGGGGAGGCTACTACATTTTCGTTGGCACGTACCATCCCGAAACCCCAGGCGCCCTGGACGATATCCGGGCGGTGATCAATAGCTTCCAACGCAAATAGGTTCCTTTACGGCAGCTATAAGTTCCCACACGATCGGGGTACGCATCGATTCGGATGCGCAGATCGAGCGGGATTCGGCGGACCATAAATGGCGCCCATCCCCATCGACGGCCGGAAGGACTATATGCAAGCCTCTTGCGTGATGGTCTTCGAGAGCCTGAACCGGGCCCCAATGATCGAGGAAGACCGGGAACGGAGTATTTCGGTTTCCGCCCGGGGAATTAGTCCGCGCATAAGGAAGATGTCGCGGGAGCAGCTCGATGCACTTATTGAAAATGGACGGGGGAGTACGTCCCGCTTCCCAGGTGCCGCGCGCTGACTACCTGCGCGCCGCCGCAAAACGGATGTGCGCGAAAAAAGCCCCACCCGCGGTACCTTGGGTAACCCATGGAAGTACCCGAGATCAACCGACTTTCCCGGCTCACCGCCATCCTCACCCAGCTGCAGACGCGGCGCCTGGTGACGGCTCCGGAACTGGCCGCGAAGTACGGGGTGAGCGTGCGTACGATCTACCGGGATATCCGTTCGCTGGAGCGCTCCGGCGTACCCATTTCGACCGAAGAGGGGAAGGGCTACGCCCTGATGGAGCACTATCGCCTGCCCCCGATCGCCTTCACCGAAGAAGAGGCTAACGCCCTGGTCCTGGCCGAGCAGCTGGTGCTGAAGACGTCGGACGCATCCTTCATCGCTGCCTACGCCGAGGCGGTTGGCAAGATAAAGGCGGTCCTGCGGCACGATACTAAGGACAAGGCCAATTTGCTTCACCAGCGCACCACCTTCGACCGCAACTTGCAAAAACCCCGGAGCAGCAATAACCTTTCTGCCTTGCAGGATGCACTCACTAATTATCGCCCCGTCCGGATCAGCTACACCAACGAGTCCGGAACGCCGAGCGAAAGGGTGATCGAGCCCTTCGCCCTGTTGAGTACGGAGAACTGGCTGCTGATAGCCTGGTGCCGGCTGCGGCAGGGATTCCGCTACTTCCGGCTGGACCGCATCGGTGAACTGACGGTACTCTCGGACACCTTCACTCCCCACGGGATGACCCTTCAGCAGTTCTTCGACCGCTACCATCCGGGAGAAGATTAGGACGCTATCCCAACCCCTGACATAGGGCTGTCACTCCCTGGCTGGACCTTTGGACCAATCAATCCAATCAGCTATATGCTTACCTCTTTTTCTTCCCTTTCCTGGCTCGGTATAGCCGCTGCCTTTGCCGTCTATTTCGTGCTTGGCGGCCTGTGGTTTACGGTGTTTTTCAAGCGGCCATACGCCTATTCGCTGGGTAAGGATGCGGCGACGCTTCAAAACTCGGCGCCCATCTTCATTATCGGCCCGGCCGCCTGCTCCCTCGTCATCACGGTGACTACCGCCCTCCTCATTCAGTCACTTGATATCACGACGATCGGAGCGGCCATCGTATTCGCGCTGGTGATCGGGACGGGTTACCTGGTCGCCAATACGGTCAATATTGCCATTAATCCCAACATTCCCCGGCCGATGCTGTACGGTGCCATCAGCGGGGCGTTTCACCTGACGGGAATAACGCTCGCCAGCATCATTTTGGTTGCTATGGGCTAAGCCATTCGGGTACCGCTTACCCGGAGAGTTTGACGGGTAGGCGGTATTCCCGCGGGCCGGAGAATTCCGCCGTGATATACGGTGTATATTGAAGCAACAATTGTTACCTCTCACCTTCGGCTATGACGACCACCCTGGAGCGAATTATGGATACGCCCTTGGGCCCACTACGCCTGGTCGCCACCGGGAGGGGACTGTGCAAGGTGGCCTTCGTCCAGGAGGATTTTCAGCTATCCGTCTGCGAGAAAGCCGACGATGCAGATTTTCCGGGCGCGGGGGGGCAGGATATCCTTGATATGGCTACTGCCCAACTACATGAATACTTCGCCGGTGAGCGGACGGTCTTCACCGTGCCGTTGGATATGTCGGGAACGGGATTCCAACGGGCCGTCTGGCAAGAACTGAGTAAAATACCCTACGGGCGGACCGTAGCCTACGGGGACCTAGCCCAGGCTCTCGGCAATCCCGCCGCCTACCAGGCGGTCGGCTCCGCCAATGGCCGCAATCCGGTGGCCATCATCGTTCCCTGTCACCGGGCAGTTAGCCGGGATGGAAAGCTGACCGGATACGCGGGAGGCATCGAGCGGAAAAAATGGCTGCTACGGCATGAGTCGGCTACCCTGTTCTAACGTAGCTGATACGTCGGATGCTTTGGCAATTAAGCACCCTATGGTTTAAACGTATGCGTACCCCGGTGCAATTCCGAGCTTCGTGATTCCAATGTTCATCAACGTAGCGCCCGGCGTGTCAGGTCAATTCCTGTAGCTGGAGATGACGGGTGCGGGAATTTGTGTAGGAGTACGGGTGGAAGGTCGGCTTGCTGGACTATAAAACACAAAACCCCGGAGCTGATCAGCTCCGGGGTTTTGTATTAAGTGGTGGATACAGCTCAGCTTAGTTGTATCCGGGGTTCTGCAAGATTCCCATATTGGTGTCTGTTTCAGACTGTGGAATTGGGAAAACCAGCGCATCGTCGTCGGGATCGAAACCATCGATCTCAACACCGAAACGGCGGTAATCGTGGAGAAAAAAGCCTTCGAAGGCCAGTTCCCGGAGTCGCTCATTCAGAATGAAGGTGAGATCGATATCGTCGTCCTCCTCTAGCAATTCGGCCCCGGCACGGCCGCGAATGGTATTCAGATCCTCGCGGGGGCTGGCCCCTACTTCACTGTCCAGGCGCAAATTGGCCTCGGCGCGGATGAGGTACATTTCAGCCAGGCGAATCAGGGAGATGTTGCCAAACTGGTTGGTGTACTTACCGGTAAGGCGGCGGCCCGCCACTTCTCCTTCAACGAAGAAATTTGCGCGGGCGTCATCAGTAGTATCGCTTCCAAAAACGTCTAGGTAGGCGTCGTTGATCCGTACATCGCCCCGCCGGCCACCGTTGGCTTCGGAAGCATAGTGGACGATCAGATCGTTCTCCCCGTCCTGGGAAGTTACCTGAATGGCAAAAAGGTCTTCGGTACTGTTGGCGTCGTTGTTAAAGGCGTCCGCATAGGTCGGCGTGAGGGTGCGGCCCGAGTTTTCGATAACGTTGTCCGCGGCGGCCAGCGCCGCCTCATTATTACCCAGGTGCAGTTGCACGCGGGCCAGCAGTGCCTGGGCCGAGTACCGATCAGCGAAAACACCGTTGGTCTCGGGTAGTAATTCGATGGCTTGCTCCAGGTCGGAAACGACCAGGGAGTAAACCGCGCTCGTGGAAGCCCGGTCGATGGTCAGGTCGGCCGAGTAATCGACCAGGCCTTCCGTACGCAGGGGGACGCCGAGGTCGCCGGAGGAAAACATCCGGTTCAGGTCGAAGTAGGCCAGCGCTCGCAGGAACCGGGCCTCCCCCTCCACGCGATCGCGCTCCCCCGGGCTGCTGTCCACCACGTCCAGATTATCCAGGATCAGGTTTGCCTGGTTGACGACGGCGTATTCGGTGTTCCAAAAGCCGGCTACGAATCCGTTGGTGACCAGGATTGCCTTATTGAAGATATCGCCCGGGTCGAAAAAGGTACCGCCCCAGGTAACGTTGCCGTTGGCGCCGAGGAGGTCGACCATCATCTGATAAAGACCACCGTAAGCGTCGTTTCTGCCGGCTTCCGCGTAGGTACCGACCAGGACCGTATTGATATTGGCTTCCGTACCGAGCGCCGTATCGGCATCCAGCGACTGGGCGGGGTCGATCTCCAGCCTGTCTTCACAGTTGGTGAGGGCCAGGGAGAATAAGCCCAGGAAAAGTAGTTTGCTAAGTTGATTCATCTGGAACTTATTTAGAAGGTTAGGTTAAGTCCGAAGGAGACGGTGCGTGCGGCGGGAGCGGAGTAAAACACCTGACCGCGGCCGAGATCTACGGCATCGTAGCGGGACTCGGGATCGTAGCCGGAATAATCCGTGAACGTCAGCAGATTCAGTCCGCTGAGGTACAACTGTGTATTGGTCAAGCCGATACGTTCCATCCAGTCGCGGGGCAAGTCGTAACTGAGGGTGATATTGCGGAGACGAATAAAGTCCGCCTTTTCCAGGTAGCGAGTAGAGGCCGCGGTACCGTTGCTGGTGAACAAGCGGGCCTGGGGGACGTCGGTGATGTCGCCCGGATTCTGCCAGCGATCGAGCTGATCCACCGTCTGGTTATCGAAGAAGCGCGCGTTGGCGGATTGGAAGCGCCCACCCGCGTTGTACAGGCTGGTGCCCCACTCCCCCTGGAAGGTGAAGGTTAGCGTAATGCCTCCGTAAGCCACCGTGTTCGTCAGGCCGGCGGTGACGTCCGGGAAGGGCTGTCCGGCGACTATCCGGTTGGCCGCGTTGGGGTCATTGGTGGTCTCGCGGGCGTCTTCCCCGTCTCCGTTGATGTAGTACAGCGCATCCCCGTTGGCGGGGTCGACACCGGCATACTCCGGTAGGTAATGTGCCAGGACCGGCTCACCTGCCCGGTTGATGTTGTTACCCGCGACCACTATGTCCATATTGTCGTTGGGTAGCGAAATGATCTCGACGTTGTTTCTGGCAATGTTGAAACTGGCATTCCACCGAACGCCGCCAGAATTAACTATGTCTCCGTTGAGAATCAACTCGACCCCGGTATTTTCCAGTTCGCCAACGTTTTGGTTGATAGACGTGGCGCCGGAACTACCGGGCAGTGGCGTGCTGAAGAGCAAGCCATCCGTCAACTTCCGGTAGTAATCGATCTCCCCGCTGAGGCGGCTGTCGAACAGACTGAACTCCAAACCGAGGTCCAACTGCTTGGTGGTCTCCCAGGTCAGGGTGCTGTTTCCCGGCTGTATCGGCTCAATGCCCGGCCGCTGGTTGTACGAAGTGGTCCCGAAAAGGTTACGGGAGGGGAAGTTGCCGATCTCGGAGTTACCCAGCAGGCCGTAGCTCACGCGGGCCTTCAGGAAGGACAGGGTGCGATTCCCCTTCAGGAAGCTCTCCTCGGAAACGATCCAGCCTACGGATCCGGCGGGGAACGTTCCGAAGCGACGGTCGGCGCCGAAGCGTGAGGAACCATCGCTCCGAATACTACCCTTAATGAAGTAGCGGCTATTGAGTACGTACTGCGCACGGGCGAAGTAGGACATGAAGTTGTACGCCGTAAACGAGCCCGAACCGGCGGTTATCTCCGCGGCACTGCTGATCGTCTGAAGGTCGTCCGAAGGGAATTGGATCCCGGAGACGCTGTTGAAATTACGTTGCGCCTCGGTGAATTCCGTACCTACGACTACGTTCAGGTCGTGGCCAGGAGACAGCTCACGGTCAAAGGTCGCGTAGTTGGCCCAAACGTAACTTTCCTGCAGGGCATTGGAACTGTAGGCATCTCCGTTGGTGGACTGAAAGGGCGTCCGGCTGCCATTGAACTGGTCCTCCGTCGTATTGCTCATGTCGTAGCCGAAGTCCGAGTTAAAACTCAGCCAGCTGGTAAACCGGTACTCTCCGTACGCTTTACCCGTCAACCGGCGGATGCGGGTCTCGTAACTGCCGTAATCCAGCGCCAGCAGGAAGTTGGCGTATTCCGTGCCAGCGAAGGGTTCTCCGTTCTCCAGGCGGGGCGGGGAGAGTGGAGACTGCGCAATCGCCTGCAGCGGGGTAGTGAAGGAATTGTCATTCGCCACGCGATTAATGGTCGTCTTGCTGTAGCCCAGATTCAGTCCACCGGTAAATTTGTCGCTGAAGTTGTGGCGGAGGTTGGTCCGGGCGGAGGCGCGGTTCAGGTCATTACCGATGATGATTCCTTCCGTATCGTTGTAGGCACCACCCAGGTAGTAGACGGTCTTCTCATCCCCACCGGAGATGTTGAAATCGGCGTTATTCTGCTGGCCGGTACGAAACACTACGTCGTTCCAGTCTGTGTCAACCTCGCTGTTCCGCCAGTCCGTTCCGTTAGACAAGCGATCGAAATCTGCGGTGACGTCAATGCCACTGTTATTGCCCGCTTCGGTGAATAGTTCCACGTATTCCTCGGTGTTGAGCCACTCTACGGTGTTCGTGGGCTCGCTGACGCCGCCGGAGAGATTAAGGCGCATTACGGCTTTACCGACCTTTCCTCGCTTGGTAGTGATCAGGACGACCCCGTTAGCACCGCGGGCACCGTAGATAGCCGCCGAGCTGGCGTCCTTTAGTATATCGATGGATTCAATTTCCGTAGGGCTTAACGAAAGCAGCGGGTTAAGGGGCGCTCCGTTCTGGCTTTCGTTCTGGTTGATCAGGGGCACGCCGTCCAGCACGTACAGCGGGTCGCTGCCGGCACTGATGCTCGCTGCGCCGCGGACGCGGATGTTAATTCCGGCATCCACCTTTCCGTTTGTCTGCGATACCCGAACGCCGGCGGCCTTACCGGCAAACGTACTTTGGAAGTTGGGGACCGGCACCTTATCGATGTCGTCACTCGACAACTTGGCGACGTTGTCCGTCAGAAATCGCTTGCTCGTGGAGCCGTAACCGATCACGACGACCTCGTCGAGCACCTCGGAGGCTGAGCTTAATACTATATCGTAGCTGGTAGCATTCGTAAGGGGAACCTCCTGCGTTTGAAAGCCGGTGTAGGAGACTGTAATGGCCTCGGTCCCCTCCCGAAGGCTGAGTGAAAACGTACCGTCAAGGTCAGTAACGGTGCCACTTGTAGTTCCGACGCCCAGAACCGTCGCCCCGATTAGGGGTATACCCTCATCGTCCGTTACGGTACCGTTTATCACCTGTTGTGCGTAAATGCTTAGCCCAACAAACAGCAGCAGCACTGTTGTTAAAATGCGTTTCATACTAGGAGTTATTTGATATTTAAGGCAATAGGACCGGGCGCGCAAACGGACGTTCCATCCCGTAAAAGTACATAAAGGAATGCGCAAAAATTTAACTCCCCCCCACCACGGGACTTTCCCGCAAGCTGGTAAACTCGCAGAATAAAGAAGATACGTTCCTTCACCGGGCCTACTCGCCAATCTGCCCTTGCTAGTGGATACGGATGATTATTTTATTGATCTGGCCACCCGAATCTCAAATATTCCGTAGCTGCCTAAACTGTCTATTTATGATTCTATACGGATGATCTACTACTGTACTTCACCCCACGCACGAAGGATGGAAGATATTCCCACACTTAGCCATTAAAAAATTGTCAGGACAAGATAAATTAGCTACCGAAAGGAACAACCGATACCCAGGCCATCGGGGGCGTGGACCATTTACAGCTACTTACCTCCCGGCTCGATTCCCGGTTTATAACGTACCTGACAACCTGGGAGCGTCAAACGAAACGAACCGAGCTATGGGCTACCGGTCGGGGATCGAGCCACTTGTCATTTCCGGACGATGCAGAGCCCTTCGGAATTCCGCACGGCCTTCAGCTCAAACCGCTGAGCGGAGATCCGGCTCCCGATGGGAGCCGCAACGCATAGCATTTTTTATCTGGTAGATTGTTGGAACACGTTCCCCTTCGTATTTTCGCTTGGGGCGCACCGCTTGCGCTTCTCACCTTCATTGCCATACGATCATGCTACTGCGTTCCTTACTTAGCCTTGCCCTCGCGGCGGGTATCGCCTTCTTCCCACACCATTTGCTTTCCCAGGGCTGCGTAGCCATTCGCGGCGGCTCGGCCTGTTCGGGTGCTTTGGGGGCTTCCCTGAATCTCACCCGCGGCGAATTCAACGTGCAGGCGGGCTACCGCCACTTCAAATCCTTCCGTCACTTCCGGGGCTCCGAGGAGGAAGCCAACCGGCTGCTGGAAGGCACCGAAGTGATCAACAAAAGTTCTTTCCTCGATTTCGGCCTCACCTACGGCATTTCCGATCGCTGGTATGCTACGGCCATCCTGCCGGTTGTCTTCCACCATCGCTCCTCGATGTACGAGCACGGGGGCAACCCGCCGAATGGCCTGGGCCATCGCCACGAAACCATGTCATCCGGACTGGCAGACACGCGCCTCGGAATCGGTTACTGGCTGTTCGATCCGGCGAAACACGACTTCAACTACGCGCTCGGTATCGGCGTCAAATTGCCTACGGGCAAGTACGACTATTCGGATACCTTTTACAATCAGGGGCCAGGACGGTCGGAGACTGTGGAAGGAGTAGTTGATCAGTCCATCCAGCCCGGCGACGGGGGCACCGGCATCACCGTAGACTTGCAAGGCTATCACCCGCTTACGCATTCGTTCGGCATCGCGACCAACCTCTACTACCTGGTAAATGCCCGGGAAACTAACGGTGTACTTACCCGCAACGGCCGCAGCGAGTTCTCCTGTCCCGACCAGTTCGCCGCCCGCCTGGGGGCGTACTATGCGACTATGCACGGCTTCAATTTCTATCTCGGCGGCCGACTGGAAGGGGTACCCGCAAACGACCTGATCGGCGGCAGCGCGGGCTACCGGCGTCCGGGATACGCCATTTCCGCCGAGCCGGGGATCGGCTACAACCTGAGCGGTCTCTCAATTTTTGCGAGCGTACCCGTTGCCATGTACCGTAACCGCATCCAGAGCTTCGAGGATAAGGTCCGCACCCAGGACACCGGCGTCTACACCCAGGGTGACGCTGCCTTCGCCGACTACGTATTCAACGTAGGTCTCTCCTACCGCTTTGGCGGCCGGCAACAACCAACTAACGATCTCCTTCCGGTACAGCACGACGTTTTTTAGGCGGCGGAGCGCAGGTAAAGAGCTGATTGGGAAACGGGGGGTGCTTCGGGTACGAGGTGCGGGGTGCGGCTAAGCTCCAGGGTCGAAACCCGGTGGGTCGAGAGGGGGGAAACGATTAGGTGAGGTACCTTTTGTGAGAAAGCAATTCAGACACTCACCAAAAATTAGGCATTAGCGTCACGGAATTGTCAAATTGCAAATATTTTCTCCTGAACCCTGTTTGGAATCAATTGATCTCTTCCGGGTATTTCAGAATTTTATTTGCCTGGCCAGTTAAAGCGATCCATCATTTTTCAGGACGTGTCACGCTCCAAAACTTTGTATCATTTTGGATACCACCGACATTTACACCGATAGCATTACTAACCGCCAATCGAAGCATTTCACCACCCATCCCCACACGATACCTTTGGTACTCAAATCCTAGGGATCCGTCCATGTTGATACTCCTGTTGCTCGCCCTTTTATCGGGCCTCGCCCCGCGGGGAGGGGAACAAGTTGACGGTCCTTACAATGGGGCCGGCATGGCCCAGGCGGTGTACTCCCTGTCCCTATCGGAAGCGCACCTTCCTGTAATCTGTCCGTCCCCAGCCGGGGAGACGCCCCGTCCCGTTCTTCCCTTAGAGGCCGAAGAGGAAGAGACGGAAACCGAAGCAGGCTACCGGGCTCACCTCCTCGTCCGCAGCTGCCTATCCTTCTTTGCCAACTTCCTGGCACCCAGCGAGTGCCTGGCCAGCCCGCCGAGTATTATCCGCAAACCGGGTGTTTTGCTTGCCACCGGTCCTTCGCGACGCATCCTGCATCAGATCTTCCGAATCTGACCCCTTCCCGTTTTCGTCTGATCGTTCGGTAACCGCGCCCCGGTAGCCCCTCGATCCGCTGTCCGTTCCGTATCGCTTCATGCGTCGGTGAACGGCAATACATGCTGGCGCCCCCAACCGCCCAGCTCCCACTCCTTCTACTTTTTTATATCCAACTAAGCTAAACATGAAGTCTTTAGCCTTCCTACTTTCCTTATCGGTACTTCTCGCCGGCTGCGGTCACGAAGAAGCCGAACACCACGAGGTAACCCCCAAACTCGAGGTGACCACTCCCCTGGTTCAGGACGTAACCGTCGACCGCGAATACGTCGGTCAGGTTCACGCGAGCCGCCACATCGAACTCCGCGCCCTCGAGCGGGGCTATCTGCAGGAGATTTACGTGGACGAGGGGCAGACGGTCTCCAAAGGCCAGCGGATGTTCAAAATCCTGCCCAACATCTACGAGGCCGAACTCCAG
Organism: Lewinella sp. IMCC34191; assembly: GCF_003390935.1. Lineage (GTDB taxonomy): Bacteria > Bacteroidota > Bacteroidia > Chitinophagales > Saprospiraceae > Neolewinella. Next base: position 390,515 of record NZ_QNQZ01000005.1, read on the forward strand.
ATCACCAAGGCCGAGGCCAATATCGCCGACATCGAGCTGCAGAACACCAAACTGCTGGCCGACGAAAAGATCGTCGCACCCAACGAGCTCGCCATGGCCCAGGCCAAGCTCGATAAAGCCAAGGCCGAAGTATCGCTCGCCGAGGCCCACCTAGATTTCACCAACATCCGCGCGCCCTACAATGGCATCATGGACCACCTGGAAGCACGCGAAGGCAGCCTCCTGGAAGAAGGCGAACTGCTCACTACGCTCTCGGACAACAGCAAAATGTGGGTCTACTACAGCGTCCCGGAAGCGGAGTACCTCGACTACGTGCGCAACGCCGACAAGCCCGAAAAGCAGCACGTCCGCCTGCGCATCGCCAACGGTGAGGTATTCGACCAGGACGGTATCGTCGAAGCCATCGAAGGGGAGTTCGACCACGAAACGGGTAACATCGAGTTCCGCGCCACCTTCCCCAACCCCGATCGCATCCTCCGCCACGGTGAAACCGGCAGCGTGCTTATGCCCATCCCCTACGATCAGGCCCTCGTGATTCCCCAGAAGGCCACCTTCGAGATCCTGGATAAGAAGTACGTCTACGTCGTGGATAAGGAAAATCGCCTCGAGCAACGCGCCATCGTGATCGCCGAGGAGATGCCGCACGTCTACGTCATCCGCGAGGGACTCACCCCGGACGACCGCATCCTGATCGAAGGACTGCGCAAGGTGCGCAACGGCGACGTGATCGACGTCGAATACCAGGAGCCCGAAGAGGCCATGTCGCAGCTCGCCCTGCGCGTGAATTAGGCCCTAACCCCCAAAAGAAAAACCATGTTTCAAAGCTTCATCAAGCGGCCGGTCCTCGCGATCGTGATCTCGCTCTTTATGGTCCTGATCGGCGTTCTGGCGATCAAGGCCCTGCCGATCTCCCAGTTTCCGGAGATCGCCCCGCCCCGGGTCATCGTCACCATCGCCTATCCGGGCGCCAGTGCCGACGTACTCGTACAATCCACCCTTATTCCGCTCGAGCGCGCCATCAACGGCGTGCAGGGCATGAAATACATCGTTTCCGACGCTACCAGTGCCGGCGAAGCCACCATCCAGGTCATCTTCGAGCTCGGCACCGACCCGAACCAGGCGGTCGTGAACGTGAAGAACCGGGTCGACCAGGCCATTAACCGCCTGCCCCCGCTGGTGCAGCTGGAGGGTGTTGTGGTCTCCCGGGTCCAGCCCAGTATGCTGATGTACGTCAACCTCTACAGTCGCGATACGGCGGCCGACGAGAAGTTCCTGTACAACTACGCCAGCATCAACGTCATCCCCGAAATTCAGCGGATTGACGGTATTGCCAGCGCACAGATCCTCGGTAGCCAGACCTATGCCATGCGCATCTGGCTCAAGCCCGACCGCATGCGCGCCTACGAAGTGTCCAGCGAGGAAGTCATGGAGGCCATCGACGAGCAAAGCGTAATTGGCCGCCCCGGCCGCCTGGGACGTAGTTCGGGCATCGAGGCGCAGAGCCTGGAGTACGTGCTTGTCTACTCCGGCCGGTACAATCAGGTCGAGGAGTACGGCGACATTATCATCCGGGCGAACGCCGACGGCCAGGTCCTTCGCCTCAAAGACGTTGCCGACGTCGAGCTGGGCAGTGAATTCCAGGACATCTATTCCAACAAGGACGGCTTCCCCTCGGCCGCTATCGTCCTGAAGCAGAACTACGGCACTAACGCCTCCGACGTAATCGACCAGGTAAAGGAGAAACTGGGCGATCTGGAAGTGGCCTTCCCCAGCGGTATGGCCTACGAGATCAACTACGACGTATCGACCTTCCTGGACGCCAGTATCGAAAAGGTAGTTCATACGCTCGGCGAGGCCTTCGTGCTGGTTGCCCTCGTGGTCTTCCTATTCCTGGGCGACTGGCGCTCTACCCTGATCCCTACCCTGGCGGTCCCGATCTCGTTGGTCGGTACTTTCTTCGTGATGCAGATCTTCGGACTCAGCATCAACCTGATCACCCTCTTCGCGCTAGTGCTCGCCATCGGTATCGTAGTCGACAACGCCATCGTCGTGGTGGAAGCCGTCCACGTGAAGATGATCGAGAAAAATATGGCCCCCTACCCCGCCTCGCGCGAGGTACTGGGAGAGATCGGCGGCGCTATCGTTGCCATCACCCTGATGATGACCTCGGTGTTTATCCCGGTCGCCTTCATGAGCGGACCGGTGGGTGTATTCTACCGGCAGTTCTCCATTACCATGGCCTCGGCCATCGTGATTTCGGGCGTGGTCGCCCTTACGCTGACGCCGGTACTCTGCGCGATGATCCTGCGCAACCACCACGGGCACGAACGCCGGAAAACACCCATGACGCACTTCCTTGACGGCTTCAATCGCCTTTTCGAGCGGCTGACCGGTCGCTACGTCCGCGTACTCGACAGCATCGTGGCGCGGCGCATCCTGACGCTCCTCCTCCTGATCGGCTTCGCGGCCGGCACGGGGCTGGTCGGCAGCGTGCTTCCCGGGGGCTTCATTCCCGGTGAGGACCAGGGTATGATTTACGCCATCATTCAAACCCCTCCGGGTTCTACGCTCGAAGCAACCAATAAGGTATCCCGCGAACTGCAGGAAATTGCCGAGGAAATCGACGGAGTACAGTCCGTGTCCTCGCTGGCCGGTTATGAGATCCTGACCGAGGGACGCGGTTCCAACGCCGGTACCTGTTTGATCAACCTCAAATCCTGGAACGACCGCGAGCACTCCGTACGGGAGATCATCGAGGAACTGGAAGAAGAGACGCGCGATTTCGGTGCCGTCATCGAGTTCTTCGAACCACCGGCGGTACCGGGCTACGGTGCGGCCGACGGCCTGGCGCTCCGGCTGCTCGATAAAACGAACGGAACCGACTACAATGAATTCGACCGCATCAACCAGGAGTTCATGGACGCCCTGGCCGAACGCGAGGAACTGACCGGTCTGTTCACCTTTTACGCGGCCAACTACCCGCAGTACGAGCTAAAGATCGACAACAAGCTGGCGATGCAGAAGGGTGTATCCATCGGTAAGGCCATGGAAAACCTGAATATCCTGATCGGCAGTACCTACGAGCAGGGCTTTATCCGCTTCAACAACTTCTTCAAGGTCTATACCCAGGCCGGACCGCAGTACCGCCGCTACCCCAGCGACATCCTGAACTACTACGTGAAGAACGAGGAAGGCCAGATGGTCCCCTACTCCGCCTTCATGAAACTGGAGAAGAAGCAGGGCCCGAACGAGATCACCCGCTATAACCTCTACAACTCGGCCACGATCCGCGGCGAACCCGCCCGGGGCTATACCTCCAACGAGGCCATCGCCGCGGTACAGGAGGTCGCCCGTGAGAAGCTGCCGCAGGGCTACGAGATCGCCTGGGAAGGCCTTTCCTTCGACGAGGCGCGGCGCGGGAATGAGTCGCTCGTCATCTTCGGCATCGTCGTGATCTTCGTCTACATGGTGCTCGCCGCCCAGTACGAGAGCTTCCTGCTGCCCTTCGTCGTACTGCTTTCACTGCCCGTCGGCATTTTCGGCTCCTTCCTTTTGCTGAAGGCGATGGGACTGGCCAACGACATCTACGCACAAGTCGGATTGGTCATGCTGGTCGGTCTGCTCGGTAAGAACGCGGTGCTGATCGTGGAATTCGCGGTGCAGCAGACCCAGAAGGGCATGTCGATCCGCGACGCGGCCATCGAAGGTGCCCGGGCGCGCTTCCGGCCCATCCTGATGACCTCCTTTGCCTTCATCGCGGGCCTGATTCCGCTCGTATTCGCTACCGGAGCGGGCGCCATCGGCAACCGGACCATCGGTACCTCCGCCCTTGGGGGGATGCTGTTCGGTACGCTATTCGGGGTGATTGTCATTCCCGGACTCTTTTACCTCTTCGCCAAGCTCGGAGAGGGTCGTCAACTAATTCAGGGAGAAGATTTCGATCCCTTAACCGAAGAATACCCTTATAATGATACCGACATACTGTAAATACCTGGTCGGAGCGCTCCTGCTCCTGACCCTGGGCTGCTCGGTACCGCAGGTCGTCACCCGCACGCCGGAAGTGGCCGTACCGCAAACCTTTACCGCCGGCACCAACGCCGATACTACCCTGGCCGCCGCCGGCCGCCGGTGGGACGACTTCTTTACCGACCCCTATCTCCTGCACCTCATCGATACGGCGCTGGTCAATAATAAGGAGGTCAATATCCTGCTGCAGCGCATCGCCGTTGCCCGCAATGAGATTCAGGCCCGGAAGGGAGAATACCTGCCCACCGTCAACGCCGGCCTCGGTACCGACGTCGAAAAGGTTGGTCGTTATACCCGCAACGGTGCGCTGGAGGAAAGCCTGGAAATCAATGAGGACCGGGCATTCCCGGAGTTCCTGACCAATATCCAGTTCGGCCTCTACGCCAGCTGGGAACTGGACGTCTGGAAACAACTCCGCAACGCCCGGCAGGTAGCCGTGCTGGAATACCTGGCTACCGTCGAAGGCCGCAATTTTCTGGTCACTAACCTGGTGGCGGAGATCGCGGAAAGCTACTTCGAGTTACTTGCCCTCGACGGCGAGTTGGCCAACCTGGAACGCAACATCGCCATTCAGGAAGACGCCCTGCGCGTGGTCAACCTGATGCAACAGGCAGGCCGGTCCAATACCCTGGCCGTGCGTCGCTTCGAGGCGGAGGTGCAGAAGAACCGGAGTGAGACGTACCTCGTCCGACAAGACATCGCCGCGGTCGAGAACCGACTGAACTTCCTCACCGGTAGGACGCCCGGCGAAATCCCCCGCACCCGGGGTGACTTCCTGGAGGTACAACCGGTATCGGTTGCGACGGGTATCCCCTCCCAGCTGCTCCGCAACCGACCGGATATCCGCCAGGCCGAGCTGGAAATGGCGGCGGCGAACCTCGACGTGAGCGTAGCCCGTGCCAATTTCCTCCCTAGTTTTGGCATCCGGGCAGGATTAGGCTACCAGGCCTTTAACCTGCGCTACTTGCTGAAAACCCCGGAATCCCTGCTGCTTTCCCTGGCCGGTGACGCGATGGCCCCGCTGGTCAACCGCAACGCCATCGAGGCGGAATACCAAAATGCCGGTGCCCGCCAGGTGCAGGCGGCTTACGAATACGAGCAGACGATCCTGAAAGCCTACCAGGAAGTAGCGACGGAGGTTTCCAATATTGATAAGCTCGCCCATGCGTACCGCCTGAAAGAAGAACAGGTGGCCATGCTCGACGAGGCAATCGAGGTATCGAATAAGCTTTTTCAGTCGACCCGGGCCGAGTACCTGGAGGTCCTGCTCACGCAGCGGGATGCCCTCGAGGCCCGTACCGACCTGATCGAAACCCGCAAAGAACAGTTGGCCGCCACGGTGAACCTGTACCAGGCACTGGGCGGAGGTTGGAAGTAAGTAGTTTAGTTGGAGTTTCCCTTCCCTGTATACACCATTCGGTGGATGCGGGGAGGGGTTTTTTATTTGGTTACAATCTGTAGCAATTCCTTGGCGCGCTTTGCGCGGTCCCGCGCCATTTTTACCGTATCGCCCAGGGCCGTCAGGTGCCCCATTTTGCGGAAGGGCCGGGTTTCGGCTTTGCCGTAGAGATGCGGATGCACCTCGGGAATCGCCAGCACTTCCTGCCATCCGTCGTAATGGGTGGGTCCGGTGTGGCCTTCGGCCCCCAGCAAATTGATCATGGCGGCGGGGCGCAGGAGAGAAGGATCTCCCAGTGGCAGGCCCAGTATGGCCCGGATATGCTGCTCGTACTGGCTGGTAGCGCAGGCTTCGATGGTGTGATGTCCGCTGTTGTGGGGTCGTGGAGCAACCTCATTCACCAACAGCTCACCGTCCCTGGTGAGGAAAAGCTCGACGGCGAGTAAGCCGACGATCTCCATTTTCTGTACCACGTCTACGGCCAGTTTGCTGGCTCTGCCGTCGGTATCGCCGTCCAGCGCGGCGGGGCAGATGAGAAATTCCACGAGGTTTGCGGTGGGATGAAACTCCATTTCAACCGTTGGAAATACCTTGACTTCCCCGGTGGTCGAGCGGGCCACCACGACGGCCAGTTCCTTCTCGATATCGGCCATGTCCTCCACGAGGCACGGACCGTCGAGCAGTTTTTCGGGCACGTCTTCCCGGTACCGAATGACGGCTACCCCTTGCCCGTCGTAGCCGCCGGTGCGGGTCTTTTGTACGAAGGGAGGACGGAGTTCCCCCTTTTCCACCGCGCGGATCACTTCATCCTTGCCCCCGTATAGTTTGAAGTCGGTGGTGGCGATACCGTGCTCGGCATAGAACTGCTTTTGCAGTCCCTTGTCCTTGATCAGGTCCACCTTGTCCGCCTGGGGGTAGACCCTCACGCCCTGCTTTTCGAGTTCGTGAAGGGCACGGGTGTCGATGTGCTCAATTTCGATGGTGACCACGTCGAGGTTATGCGCGAAGGTCATCACGTCGTCGTAGTCGCGGAAGTTGCCCCGCTCGAAGACGGTGGCGTAGGGGGCCGCGGGAAAGTTTTCGTCTTTGTCGAGTACGTACACCGGCAGGTGCCATTCGCTGGCCGCCTGGCAAAGCATCTTGCCGAGCTGCCCGCCGCCGAGTATGCCTAGTTTAGGAAAGTTGGACATGGGTCGAAAGGTACTACGCTTGGTAAATATCGCCCCATGGGTGTCTTCCTGATCCGCCCAGCTAGCACTGGGCGGACCAGGAGGCAGCATGGGAACCTCTACATCCACTATATTTTCGCTGCGACCCGTGAACCACTAGTCAAACGGCCCTGAAAGGGACGTCTACCCCCAAGCGATGCCTGCCCAAGCGCCAGCGCAGGGAGGGCATCGCGACCAAAGTGCCGCCCGTGCGCTGGCGAACTACGCTATCACTACGTTCACCAAATCACCAACAAAACGCCCCCACCAACCAAAGTCAGCGGGGGCGTAGAATTTTCAAAGGGACCCGTGGGCGGACGAACTCCGCTAACGCTCCGTTCGGCGGACCACTAGTCAAACGGCCCTGGCAGGGACGTCTACCCCCAAGCGATGCCTGCCCAAGCGCCAGCGCAGGGAGGGCATCGCGACCATAGTGCCACCCGTGGGCTGACAAACTGCGAATCACTACGTTCACCAAATCACCAACAAAACGCCCCCACCAACCGGAGTCAGTAGGGGCGTAGAATTTTCAAAGGGACCCGTGGGCGGACTAACGCTCCGTTCGGCAGACCACTAGTCAAACGGCCCTGGAAGGGACGTCTACCACCAAGCGATGCCTGTCCAAGCGCCAGCGCAGGGAGGGCATCGCGACCAAAATGCCTCCCGTGGGCTGACAAACTGCGAATCACTACGTTCGCCAAACCACCAACAAAACGCCCCCACCAACCGGAGTCAGCAGGGGCGTAGAATTTTCAAAGGGACCCGTGGGCGGACGAACTGCGCTAGCGCTCCGTTCGGCGGACCACTAGTGAGGCCCGTTAAATCCGGAACATCCCCACACCATATTGTATTTCACCCGGTGCGTCAGCCGGACGCTTTGCGCACGGGAGATATTAGATTCGGAGTTCTTCCTGATGCTGGGTTTCCAGCGCACCTTCCTGCGCTCCATATCCTGAAAGGCCCGGAGCAAATCCAATCCCCGTTCGTGCCCAGGATCCCGTAGCAGCTTGGGATCTCGAATAAAGCCATCGTGCCCGACTACAAAACTCACTTCGGCGATACCTGCGGTCTTGTGGGTTTTACTGCCCAACGGATACTTAAGACGCGCCGCAAGCCATTCCTCAAGCGCAACCGGGTCACACGACGCCGATCCGGCAGCATCTGTAATACAGCCCAGGAAATAGGGAGGCGAATAAGAAATATGGCAGTTGGATGGTGGGGTAATATCCTCCGTAGGCACCGCCGCAGCCTCGACGGTGGCCATTTCCGCTGCCTGAGTCGTGTCGTCCTGAAACATCACCATTACCTGAACCAGTAACCCGACGGCCCAGGGGATATACCAATATGTCCAGGTAGGATTAAGATGCATATTTAGGAAATGCAATGTCCATTGTTTTTGGTGGTTGATCGCTACGACCCGTAAACTGCTAGTGAGGCGCCTCCTGGTCCGCCTAGCGCCAGCTGGTCTGCTCAGGAAGCGGGTAAAGAACATCTATACTCGTTGCATCACTCCCGCGACCAGCGACCCGTGGGCGGACGAACTTCGCTAACGCTCCGCTCGGTAGACCACTAGTCAAACGGCCCTGGAAGGGACGTCTACCCACAAGCGATGCCTGCCCAAGCGCCAGCGCAGGGAGGGCATCGCGACCAAAATGCCGCCCGTGGGCTGACAAACTGCGAATCACTACGTTCACCAAACCACCAACAGAATGCCCCCACCAACCAAAGTCAGCGGGGGCGTAGGATTTTCAAAGCGACCCGTGGGCGGACGAACTTCGCTAACGCTCCGCTCGGTAGACCACTAGTCAAACGGCCCTGGAAGGGACGTTTACCTCCAAGCGATGCCTGCCCAAGCGCCAGCGCAGGGAGGGCATCGCGACCAAAATGCGTCCCGTGGGCTGACAAATTGCGAATCACTACGTTCACCAAACCAGCAACAAAACGCCCCCACCAACCGAAGTCAGCGGGGGCGTAGAATTTTCAAAGGGACCCGTGGGCGGACGAACTGCGCTAGCGCTCCGTTCGGCAGACCACTAGTCAAACGGCCCTGGAAGGGACGTCTACCCCCAAGCGATGCCTGCCCAAGCGCCAGCGCAGGGAGGGCATCGCGACCAAAATACCTCCCGTGGGCTGACAAACTGCGAATCACTACGTTCGCCGAATCACCAACAAAACGCCCCCACCAACCAAAGTCAGCGGGGGCGTGGCGTAGGATTTTCAAAGCGATCCGTGGGCGGACGAACTCCGCTAACGCTCCGTTCGGCAGACCACTAGTGACTACAGCAGGGGGGCGATGACGAGGGCCACCACGCTCATCAGCTTGAGCAGGATGTTGAGCGAGGGGCCGGATGTATCCTTGAAGGGGTCACCGACGGTATCGCCAACAACCGCCGCCTTGTGCGGATCGGAGCCTTTGTGGTAGATTGTACCCTGAACGCTGGCGCCTTCCTCGAACATCTTCTTGGCGTTATCCCAGGCGCCACCGGCGTTACTCTGGAAGATCGCCATCATGACGCCGGAGGAAGTCACCCCGGCCAGCAGACCACCGAGCATCTCGGCACCACCGGCAAATCCGATGACCACGGGGGTAACGACGGCGATCAGGCCCGGCATTACCATCTCCCGGATGGAAGCCTGGGTGGAAATCTCCACGCAGCGCTGGTAGTCAGCCTTGCCGTCAGCGGCAAAGAATACTTCCTTATCCACGTCGGTCCATACGGCCTGGTCGGCCGTATCGTTGCGGCGCATCACCTCGAGGGCGGCCTTCAGCTCGGGGATTTCCCGGAACTGGCGGCGTACCTCCTGGATCATATCGTTGGCGGCCCGGCCTACGGCTTCCATGGAGAAAGCGCTGAAGAGGAAGGGCAGCATGGCCCCCAGGAAGAGGCCGGCCATGACGTACGGATTGGCAATATCGATGCTCGTAATGCCCGCCGTCTGCATGAAGGCGGCAAACAGGGCCAGGGCGGTCAGCGCCGCGGATCCAATAGCGAACCCTTTCCCGATAGCCGCGGTGGTGTTACCCACGGCATCCAGTTTGTCGGTGCGCTCGCGAACGGCAGGTTCCAGACCCGCCATTTCGGCGATACCGCCGGCGTTGTCGGAGATCGGACCGTAAGCGTCAACGGCCAGCTGGATGCCCGTATTCGAGAGCATGCCTACCGCCGCGATGGCGATGCCGTAGAGTCCGGCGAAGTAGTAGGCACCGATGATGGCCGTAGACAGTACGATGATCGGGTAAGCGGTGGAGCGCATACCGACTGCCAGACCGGCGATGATATTGGTTGCGGAACCGGTCAGCGACTGGTCTACGATACCCTGCACGGGCTTCGTACCGGTACCGGTGTAGTATTCGGTGATGTAACCGATACCCAGGCCGGCCACGAGTCCGAGGATAATGGCGATAAAGACCCCTAGCGAAGTGAAGGTCGTGGGTGCCTCAGCGGTCAGGGTGGTTACCGTCCACTCGGCCGGCAGGAGGAGGGTCACGGCAAAGTAGGTAAGCACCAGCATGATGGCCGCAGCGATGAGTTCGCCCGTGTTGAGGGCCTTCTGAGGATCTCCGCCCTCGCCTACCCGCACGAAGAAGGTTCCGATGATGGAGGCTACAATTCCGATACCAGCCACGACGAGTGGCAGTAATACCGCGTTGAGTCCGCCGATCTCGCTCTGGGCGAATTCCGGCAGCACGATGAAGGCAGCACCGATAACCATGGTACCGATAATGGAACCTACGTAGGATTCAAACAGGTCGGCCCCCATACCGGCTACGTCGCCCACGTTATCACCGACGTTATCGGCGATGGTAGCGGGGTTCAGCGGGTGATCTTCCGGGATGCCGGCTTCTACTTTACCGACCAGGTCGGCACCAACATCCGCAGCCTTCGTATAGATACCCCCGCCCACACGTGCGAAAAGGGCGATCGAGGAAGCCCCGAAGCTGAAGCCGGTGAGTACGGTAATGACCCGAACGATGGCAAACTGCGCCTCAGCGGATCCGGCGACCGTCCCATCCGGTACGAACATCCCCTGAAAGAGGAGAAAGAGTGAACCCAGACCAAGAAGTCCCAGGCCGACCACCCCCAGGCCCATAACGGAGCCCCCGGCGAAGGCGACACCCAGCGCCTTACCCAGGCTTTCGCGGGCGGCGTTGGTGGTGCGTACGTTTGCTTTGGTGGCGACGCGCATTCCAATGAATCCGGCCAGCGCCGAGCAAACCGCGCCCAGAATAAAGCTGATGCCGATCATGTAGCTACTCGTAGCCGCATCGGCGGTAAACATGAGCAGTGCGGCTACGACGACCACGAAAATGGCCAGTACCCGGTACTCGGCCCGCAGGAAGGCCATGGCACCGTCGGCAATGTTCTGCCCGATACGGACCATGCGCGGGTTACCGGGGTCTTGCTTTCCGACCCAATTATAGCGGATCGCCATGAAAATAAGGGCCAGAATACCCAGTGCGGGTACGGCCGTGAGTATAGTTGAAACCATAAAAAAGAGAAGATTTACTTGTAGTTGAAGAGAGGAGGTTTCCGTCTTCGATGACAAGCGATCTAGATGGCCGCAGGGGCAGAATAAAAAGGGTGCGCCCTACGCTTCAAAAGTTCGATGATCGAAATTACCTGTCAAAAATAGCAATTATTGCTTTATTAACTTTCGCACCGTGCGGCCCGAGCGTGATTTTAGCTCGAAAAAGTAGACCCCGGCGGTCAAATCGCCAAGTTCGCCTTCGAACCGCTGTCGACCCGGTACACCCCTTTGCGGGGCCCACTGCCGAACCTGCCGTCCGCGGGAATCATACAGGGCCGGTTGTATTTCTCCCGCATCCATCAAATCGTAGCGGACCGTGAACTTCTCACTGACCGGATTGGGCTGAAGACTTACGTTCTGAAGGGCTTCATCCGCCTGGACAGAGGTGGGCGTGCGCTCCCCGCGGATATACAGGAAAGTAGTGGGCCGCTCATTCTCGTCGAACTCGATTTCGACGATGGGTTCCTTCACGCCCTGCGCCCAAAAGTAATAGGTGCCTTCTTCCGGTTGCAGTCCCAGGTACTGGCCGGAGGAGGCATCGAACGTCTTGATCAGGTCCGTAAAGTCTGCATATTCCGTGTCTCCTGCCTTCAGGTAAACGCGGGTTTCTAGTTGTTCCACCCGTTTTTCCCGGAGCACCTCGTACGCTTTTCCATTCAACAGCAGGGTACCGTAGGCATCAAAATCGTCGTTGCGCACGCTGGTGTTGACCACGCGCAGGGAATCGTACAATCCGAGTACCGAGCCGGCCGTCCCCTGCCGGATCTCCGCCGGGAGGCTATCCACGTGTATGCGGAGTTCCCGCACGGAGGTGGAGGCAAAGCGATCGCCGTACGTCACGTTGTTTCGCTTCACGGGGCGGGGCGGATTCAGCCGGGTAGCGAGCACCGTATCCCGCAAGAAAGGCAGCGTACCCACCAGGCCGACCATATTGTAGGAGCTATCCGTACGCTGGTAATACTCGTAAGCAAAGGCGGCCGAGGAAAGGCGCGCTTCGGCATCCAGGAAAAAGGTATCGTTGGTAACGGCTTCCAGCACTTCGGTGAATGCATACCGCACGTCCGGCGTGCCGAAGTCCCAGGTCAGGTTCTCGCCGGGTGGTTGAAAGCTGATACCGGCCTGGTAGGTATCCGTCGCTTGATTGGTCAGGAGGCTGTCACCAACTTCCGGAAAGTAAGCCGAGGAGAGGGTGATCTGGGCGGAGCCGGGAGTCAAGCTACCGATTAACAGTAGCAGGGGGATCCACCGATAGCGTAACGGTCGCTGCATTTCGTGTGGGGAGTCAGTAGGGTGAGCAAAATCCGATGGGCATCGGAAGTGGACCAAGGTACTTCATAAAAAGCAGTATATTTGTGCCCGGCAAATCACTGCCCCCACCGCAAGCGTGCGATGGGATTTATACCGAAGGGTGGAGAGATCAGGCTCTGTGAAACCCTGGCAACCACTTTCCCGATGGCTCGGGAAAAAAGGTGCCAATGCCTGTCCCGCTTGCGGGAAACTATAAAATCATACCGCCATGTCCACCATTCTTCCCGGCCCCGCAGCGGGCACCCCCCTCCAACAAGATCGCGATAGCCTGCCCGAGTTGCTCTCCGAAGTGCTTGATGAGGCTACGCAATTTATCGCCACGCTACCCCGACGCCGCCCCGGGGCCCGCCAACCCTTTGCGGAGCAATTATCTCCTGCCCATCATCCGGGGGGTAGTACCCACGGCGCCACCTTTCCTGACGATCGCGACTTCGGCGACGGAAAAGGCGCCCGGGCCACCCTCCGCCACTGGCTGCGCCGCTTTGATGATCACATAGTGGCCTCTTCCGGACCGCGTTACCTCGGTTACGTCCCCGGCGGCGTAACGCCCGCCGCGCTGGCCGGCGACAGGCTGGCCAGCGCCTATGACCAGAATCCGCCAGGACTGCGGTGGTTTGGTGATGCTTCCGAAGGCACCCGAGGCCTGCAGGTGCGCGTATTTACGGCCACGCCCCCCTCCTCCGCCGTAAAGGCCCTGCGGATGGTCGGACTGGGTAGTTCCCGCGTGCAGCGGGTAGCTACCCTACCCGGCCGAGAGGCAATGGATGTAGCCGACCTCGAACGACAGCTGGCCCAACGACCCGATGCACCCGCCATCGTGATCGCCAGCGCCGGCACGGTAAATACCGCCGACTTCAATGATTTCCGGGCCCTGCAGGCGCTTCGCGACCGCTACCGCTTTTGGTTGCACATCGATGCGGCCTTCGGGGGCTTCGCGGCCTTGCTTCCAGCCGGGGATGACCCCGCGCCGGACACCTACCCCGGCGGGCGGCTACGCGATTGGGAATACGCCAACAGCATTACCGTAGACAACCACAAGTGGCCTAACATGCCCTACGGCAGTGGCACCTGGTTCATCCGAAAGGAACATGTAGCTTTCCAGCACAATACTTTCCGCAACGGTGACGCTCCCTACCTCAACCAGAACCAGGGCGACTACAATTACCTGAATCTGGGTCCGGAAAACAGTCGTCGGCTGCGCGCACTACCGGTTTGGTTTACGCTGCAGCGCCTATGGCTCGGAAGGGTACCGGGAGATCGTCGGCCGCTGCGTCCGAGCCGCTACCGAGCTTGGCCGCTCGCTGGAGGACGAACCCGGCTTCGTCCTGCTGGCTCCGGTGCGGCTGAACGTGGTCAGTTTTACGGTGACGGGGGCCGATGCCAATACGGTACAAAAATTCCTTCAGCAACTCAACGACAATGGCCGATACTTTCTCTCCGGTACGACGCTCAACGGCCGTCACGGTCTACGCGCCGCCTTCGTGAACTGGCGGGTCGAGGGAAGTGACGTTCACTGGCTGAAGGCCGAACTTCGGGACGTCCTGCCATCCATCAAAGAGCTTTTACCTGCGCTCCGCCGCAAAAATTGAGCATTCGATCATCCATTAATTTAATTATCCAGTATATGCACTTCGAGACACTCCAATTACACGCCGGCCAGGAGGTCGACGAGACCACCCGCAGCCGCGCGCTGCCGCTGTACCAGACGAGCAGCTACACCTTCCGTGACAGTGAGCACGGGGCGAAACTCTTTGGCCTGCAGGAATTCGGGAATATCTACACCCGCATCATGAACCCCACCACCGACGCCTTCGAAAAGCGGATGGCGGCACTGGAGGGGGGCGCCGCAGCCCTGGCTACGGCCTCGGGACAAAGCGCGCAGTTCCTCGCCATCAATAACCTGGCGCAGGCCGGCGACAACATCGTCAGCAGTGCCTACCTCTACGGGGGAACCTACAATCAATTCAAGGTGGCCTTTAAGCGGATCGGCATCGAGGTGCGCTTCGTGGAAAGCACCGATCCGGCTGAATTCGAAAAGCTGATCGACGATAAGACCAAAGCCATCTATACCGAGACGCTGCCTAACCCCAGCTTCCTGGTGCCGGACTTCGAGGGGCTGAGCGCTCTGGCGAAGAAGAAAGACCTGCCCCTCGTGGTGGACAATACCTTCGGCGCAGGCGGCTACCTCTGCCGCCCGATCGAGCACGGCGCCCACATCGTGGTGCAATCCGCTACGAAGTGGATCGGTGGGCACGGGACCAGCATCGGCGGGGTAATCGTGGACAGCGGAAAATTCGATTTCGGCAACGGCAAGTACCCGCAGTTTACGGACCCCAGTCCCGGCTACCACGGTATGGTCTTTAACGACGTTTTCGGCAAGGACGGCCCCTTCGGCAACATCGCCTTCGCCATCCGCGCGCGGGTGGAGGGATTGCGCGACTTCGGGCCGGCGGTGAGCCCCTTCAACGCCTGGATGTTTGTGCAGGGACTTGAGACGCTCAGTCTCCGCGTGGAACGCCACTGCGAGAACGCGCAGGCGCTGGCCGAATGGCTACAGGGTCATGATAAGGTAGAAAGCGTGAGCTACGCCGGCCTGCCCGACCACCCGGGTCACGCCAACGCGAAAAAGTACCTCCGCCACGGCTTCGGCGGGGTTTTGAACTTCAACGTCAAGGGAAGTAAGGAGGACGCCACGAAGGTGGTGGACAACCTGAAACTGATCAGCCACCTGGCCAACGTGGGTGACGCGAAGACGCTCATCATCCAGCCTTCCGCCACGACCCACCAGCAGCTGAACGAGCACGAGCAGCGGAGTGCGGGCGTGGAGCCGAACGCGTTGCGGATCAGCGTGGGCATCGAGCATATTGAGGATATCAAGGCCGACCTGACCCAGGCCTTCGACCTCATCTGAATTTGAGGGGTTATAGGGCCGGAGTTCCTTGCGTAGCGCTCCGGCCCTAATCTCTTTACCCTGAATGTCCGTTATGAACGCCGATATCTACAAAGATCAGTACCGGGTACTTCACGGTAAGATGCCCATGTTCGGGACCGGGGTAGAAGAAAGCCTGGAACCCATTCCCGAGGCTGATTTCCACCGCCCGGTGGGCCACCGGACCATTGCGCAGCTGATCGGACACATGGTTGTGTGGCGGCGTAATACGGCCCTGCGGCTGCAACGGCTGCCCCGCCCCCGGATCGAGCTGGGATCGCCGGAGGATTGGCCGGACTACGCCCACAAAACCAAAGCGGAGATGTTGGATGAGCTGGACGAAACGCGGCAACTGATGTTGGACGTGCTCGATGCTTTCGACTTCGATACGTTGGAAGACAAACTGCAACCCGACTACTATTACCATTACCGCCACGCGATCGACGGCGCCATCCAGCACGATGTTTATCACCTCGGGCAGATTAACCTGATAGCTAGCATATTACATAGCTCTTAACTATCCCAACGCGCTTTGACCCGCTACCTTTATATCAACCATCCTTTTGAACTGGAGTCCGGTAATACCTTACCCTCCCTCACCGCCGCGTACCACACCTTCGGGACGCTGAACGCTGCGCGGGATAATGTGATCTGGATCTGTCACGCCCTCACCGCCAACAGCCACTGTGAGGACTGGTGGCCAGGACTTATCGGTAAGGGATGCACCATCGATCCGGAACGGTATTACATCGTATGCGTCAATATGCTGGGCAGCAGCTACGGCAGCACCAGCCCCCAGTCGATTGACGCTCGTACCGGAAAGCCGTACGGCCTGGATTTCCCCCTGCTGACCACCAAAGATAATGCCCGCTTTTTCTCCCTCGTCGCTGATTACCTGGGCATCCGGGGCATCCGCCTGCTGATGGGCGGCAGCATGGGGGGGCAGCACGCGCTGGAGTGGGCCTGCACCGAGCCGGAACGCTTCGATCTGCTCTGCGTACTGGCTACGAATGCCCGCCATTCCGCCTGGGGGATTGCCTTCAATGAAAGCCAGCGCATGGCCCTGCGAGCGGATCCCACGCTCGGTGGCGAAGGACCGGAAGCAGGCAAGGCCGGACTGGAAGCCGCCCGCGCCGTCGCTATGCTCTCGTACCGTCACTACCGAACTTACGTGGGTACACAGACGGAGCCGGAGGAGAAGTACGACGATTACCGCGCCAGCAGTTACCAGCGATACCAAGGTTATAAACTATGGAAACGCTTCGATCCGGTCTGTTATTATGCTCTCTCGCGGGGTATGGATAGCCACGACGTAGGGCGGGGTCGGGGCGGGGTGGCCTCGGCGCTCCGACGCATCACCGCGCCCGCTCTGGTCATCAGTATCGACACGGATCTCTTGTTCCCCATCGAGGAGCAGGCCGTGCTGAGCCGCCACATTCCGAACAGTCGTTTGGAAGTGATGCATTCGGATTACGGTCACGATGGCTTCCTTACCGAAGCGGTGAAAATCGGGGAGTTTCTGGCGGATTTCCTGAACGAAGAATTACGCATCGACGCCACTACCAAGCGGGCCTTTACGGATGCGTTGACGGGGCGGAAGTTTGCGGTTCCGGGGTCGGAGGAGGTCTAAAAGAACACCTATTTGGCGGTAGCCGTCTGCTGTTCCTCCTGTGGATGGGGCACGCAAATCGCCTGGAGCTCGGTGAGCGTACCGGAGAAGACATTCCGGTCTACGTTGCCGACAATACCGGGGATGCGCGCCTGATCGGTGTACTGCCAGAACTGGTAAGGACGGCCACAGATCGTCACCGGATCGCGGCTATCGTAGCGGGCGAGCCAGAGGGGGTAGGCATCGAATTGTCCGGCTAGGTAGCGATTGTAAAAATTGAGCCCGGTGTAAAGGATGGGTTTGACGCCGTAGTGGGCTTCCGCCAGCTGTAGCCATTGCCGAACGTGATCTACCAGTTCAGGGCTGGATAGCCGTCCGATGTATTCGACATCGAGTACCGGTGGCAAATCACCCGGCTCCAGTTTGACCAGGTCGATGTAATTGCTTAGCTGTTCTTCCACGCTGACGTGCGGGAGCAGGTAATGGTAGGCCCCGCGCCGCAGACCGGCCCGACCGGCACCCGTCCAGTTGGCCTGGAAAGCCACGTCCCGGTGCTCGCGGCCCTCGCTGGCCTTGATGAAGGTGAAATGTTGCCCTTCGCCGGCTACCTGATCCCAATCAACGACCCCCTGGTAACGGCTGACGTCCAGCCCCTTAACCGTAAACCGGTCGGCCACCTCGGTCCGGCCGCAGGCGGAGAGCAGCAAGAGCAGGAGACCGGATATGGGAAGGAGACGAAGCAAGTTAGGGCAGGCGGTTAGGTTCTTTGAGAGATTAAATCTTAGTCTAAGATACGAAAACGAACGAACATTGGATTTTGCGTCCGCGTTCGCCGGCCTGTTCTTAACCCTCCGAGAGGATACCGCGGATGTTCCAGTTGACGGTTTCACCGGTGATATCCTGGAAGGTCGTCCACTCGCTCTCGGTGGAGAGGTAGAGCAAATTGCCGTTGGGGTTGAAGTTGTTACCTGCGTCGCAGCCTACGGAAAAGCCACCTCCGGGTGGGAGCTCCACCTCGACCATCAGCCAGAGGCCTTCGCCGGTGATTTCAATGGGGTCGGGTAGGCGGTCGTCGATCCATTCGGTCAGGTTGATGCGCTGCGTAAGCTCCCGCCGGTAGAGGGTATCGCCGGGGGTGCGATCGTCTGGACCTTCGCTCATGACCATGACGGTGGTCGCTTCCGGAATCTGGCTCAAATAGAAACGCAGCGATTCCAGCCGCCTGCCGGTATACCGCCCGGTCTGGGAGGGGGGAAAGTAGACCCCGAAGGTATTCGTGCCCGGGGGGAGGTTAGGAGCGCTGTCGTTCGGCCCATCGTAATTCAGCGTGGTGAGAACGGAGGGATCATCGTCTTCCGTGCAGCCGGACCAGAGCATCAACCCGAGGAGGGAGCAGAAAAGGAGGAGGGTTGAAGTCTTCATAGGGCCGGAAATTTGAAAGCAAGTTCGGTAGTAAGACGTTGGAGTGGTAGATGCTGTTGCTTAAGGTTTTGCTAAAGTGGTAGGCATCGGATGTGTCAGGTCTGCCATTTTTGCAGCCATCGGATGTGTCAGGTGAGATTGAGGTTCATTATACACTTATTTTGATTATATATTCTTTATTATTAACTAAATTGGTGATTAAATGTGCGGTTTACCGGTTGTAGACATCGGATGTATGCCAGGGCGACAGCCCTGACAAATCCGATGTTTCAGACCGTCGCCCGCCGCCGCGTACCTTCGCCCCTGTGAACCGCGAGATCCTCCGCCTGGCCGTCCCCAATATCCTCAGCAACATCTCCGTGCCGCTGATCTCCAGTTTCGATACGGCCCTGATGGGCGGTCTCGGCGGTACCCACATCGCGGCCGTCGGACTGGGGAGTATGGCCTTCAACTTCGTTTATTGGAATTTCGGCTTCCTGCGCATGGGCACCACCGGTCTCACCGCCCAGGCCTACGGCCGCGAGAGCCGCGCCGAGCAGGCGCAGGCCCTGTTGCGCGGTGGTTTGCTGGCACTGGTGATCGGCTTGCTGCTGATTGTGTTACAGCAGCCGCTCGTTCGCTTCACCGAGTGGCTCCTCAATATCCGCGCGGACCAGATCGCCCTCGTTGAGGAGTACTTCTTCATCCGCATCATCGCGGCCCCCGCGGCCCTACTGCAGATGGTCCTGCTGGGCTGGTTCTTCGGGCGGCAGAATGCCATCTGGCCGCTCATATTAACGCTGGCGGTCAATACCTGTAACCTCGCCCTGAGTTACTACCTGGTCGCCGGACTGGGATGGGGCATCGCCGGGGTCGCCTGGGGCACCGTTGCGGCGCAGTATTTCGGTTTGCTTTTGGGGATTGGCTTTTTAGGCTATGGCAGATGGCGGGAATCCGGCTTCCCCCTCTCCCGAAAGCTGCTTTCCCTGCGCTCCGGCGCCGTCAGCCTCGGTGCCTTCTTCCGCATCAACCGCGACATCTTCATTCGCACCATCTGCCTCACGCTCAGTTTCGCCTTCTTCTACAACCGCGCTAACGCTCTGAACGCCGCCACCGCCACCGTGGCCGCCAACGTCATCCTCCTGCAACTCGTCAACTGGCTGAGCTACGGCGTCGACGGATTCGCCTTCGCCGCCGAAAGCCTGGTCGGCAAGTACGCCGGTGCCGAGCGTAAGCAAGACCTGGCTCGCGTCATCAAAGGCATCTTCGCCTGGGGCATGGGCCTGGCCGCGGTATACGCCCTTGTTTATGGCATCGGCGGAAGTCGCCTGCTCGCCCTCTTTGCCCCCGAAGCCAGCGCCGGCGACACCCTCACCGTGACCCTCCGCTATCTCCCGATCCTCATCGCCTTCTGCCTGCTCGCCACGCCCTGCTACCTGATGGACGGCATTTTCGTGGGCCTCACCGCGTCTACCGCCATGCGTCAGACCATGCTGCTTGCCTTCGCCGGCTACCTCTTGACCTACTACCTCATCGGTCGCCACTTCGGCAACTGGGGGCTGTGGGGGAGTTTACTCACGTTCATGGTGCTCCGTGCGGGAATGCAGGGGCTCTGGTGGCGGTTGGGATGGGTTAAGGAGTTAGGGGTTAGGGAATAGGTTAGGATATAGGGTATAGGCGGGCGCCGGAGCACACCGCCTATATCCTATATCCTATACCCTCTGACCTATAACCTACCTACTACCGTACTACGTACCTTGCATCCATGTTTTACACCTCCATCGCCGAGACCCAAACCGCCCTGGCCGCCGGGGAAATAACGACGGTAAAACTCGTGGAACGCTACCTCGCCAGTATCGGTGACCAGCGGTACCTCAATATCTACGTGGAAGTCTTCGCCGATGAAGCCCTGGACCTGGCGCGCGAGCAGGACGGGCGGCGGAGCGCAGGTGAAAAGCTCGGCAAACTGGCCGGAGTGATTATCAGCATCAAGGACGTGATCTGCTATGCCGGCCATATCGTAAGCGCCGGATCGGCCATACTGGAGGATTTCGAGAGTCCCTACACCGCTACCGCCCTGCAACGGCTGTTGGACGAGGATGCCATCATTATCGGCCGTACGAACTGCGACGAGTTCGCCATGGGCAGCGCCAACGAGAACAGCCACTACGGCCCCACCCGTAATGCCGCCGACCCCGCCCGCGTACCCGGGGGGAGCAGCGGGGGGGCGGCGGTATCCGTCCAGGCGAACACCTGCCTGTTGGCCGTAGGATCCAGTACCGGCGGCTCGGTCCGCCAACCGGCCAGCTTCTGCGGTATTTACGGCTTCAAACCCACCTACGGGCGCATCAGTCGCCACGGCCTGATCGCCTACGGGAGTAGCTTCGACCAAATCGGTTTGCTGGCCCGCGACCCGGCGGACATTGCCCTGGGGCTCGAGATCATCGCCGGCGCTGACTCCTTCGACGCCACTGCCCCCAATAAGGAGGTACCCGCTTATAGCCAGTCCACGAGTACTGGTCCAAAACGAATTGCTTACTTCCCGGAGGTGCTCGAAAACGAGAGCGTGGATCCCGCCATCCGGCAGACGACGGCCGATGCGCTCGATCGCCTACGCGAAGCGGGACACAGCGTGCATCCGGTTACTTTCGACTACTTCGATTACGTCGTCCCGACCTATTACGTACTCACCACCGCCGAGGCCAGCAGCAACCTGAGTCGCTACGACGGTATGCGCTATGGCTACCGGAGTTCGGAAGCCGAAACACTGGAGGAAACCTATAAGCAGAGCCGCTCCGAAGGTTTCGGGCCGGAGGTACAGCGGCGTATTCTGCTCGGTACCTTCGTGCTGAGTAGCGGCTACTACGATGCCTTCTACGGCAAAGCCCAGCGGGCCCGACGCGTCATTCAGGAGCAGTTGCGGGCCATCCTGAGCGAGCACGATTTTATCCTGATGCCCGTATCCCCGAGTCAGCCCTGGCCGGTGGGCGACCAGATCGACGACCCCGTCGCCAATTACCTGGCGGACATCTACACGGTGCTGGCCAACCTCGCGGGCTTACCCGCTATCGCGATCCCCGCAGGCACCGAGCCGGACGGTCACCTGCCCGTCGGCTATCAATTGATGGCGGATCTCTGGAAAGAGGAGGAGTTGCTGGGGTTTGTGCGTAGGTAGTGCGGGGCCCCGAAGCTCCAGCTTCGGACTGTTATACAAGGGCAATAGCCAAGTCACCTCCTGTTTAATCTCGCGTGCAACAGCTTACCCCGCTAACATTCGGCGGAGCTGGAGCTCCGCCACCCTGATCACCCCCGGGTCCCGAAGCTCCAGCTTCGGGCCTCTCACCGCGAGGCAATGAACATAACTGGCTCAGCATTGGGTGCCTCCAAGTAATGCCAACTTCTCCTTTTAGCGGAGGGGGAGCTCCGCCACCGTGCCCCACCCCCGGGTACCGAAGCTCCAGCTTCGGGCTGTGTATACAGAGGCAATGGCCAAGTCACCTCCTAATTGACCTCGGGTGCGACAGTTTACCCCGCTAACATTCGGCGGAGCTGGAGCTCCGCCACCCTAATCACCCCGGGTCCCGAAGCTCCAGCTTCGGGCCTCTCACCGCCAGGCAATAAACATAACTGGCTCAGCATTGGGTGCCTCCAAGTAATGCCAACCTTTCCTTTTGGCGGTGGGGGAGCTCCGCCACCGTGCCCCACTCCAGGGTCCCGAAGCTCCAGCTTCGGGCTGTTATACAAGGGCAATGGCCAAGTCACCTCCTAATTGACCTCGGGTGCAACAGCTTACCCCGCTAACATTCGGCGGAGCTGGAGCTCCGCCACCCTGATCACCCCCGGGTCCCGAAGCTCCAGCTTCGGGCCTCTCACAGCGAGGCAATGAACATAACTGGCTCAGTATTGGGTGCCTCCAAGTAATGCCAACCTCTCCTTTTGGCGGTGGGGGAGCTCCGCCACCGTGCCCCACTCCAGGGTCCCGAAGCTCCAGCTTCGGGCTGTTATACAAGGGCAATGGCCAAGTCACCTCCTAATTGACCTCGGGTGCAACAGCTTACCCCGCTAACATTCGGCGGAGCTGGAGCTCCGCCACCCTGATCACCCCCGGGTCCCGAAGCTCCAGCTTCGGGCCTCTCACAGCGAGGCAATGAACATAACTGGCTCAGTATTGGGTGCCTCCAAGTAATGCCAAC
>NZ_QNQZ01000006.1 GCF_003390935.1 Lewinella sp. IMCC34191
GCCAGTGGTTGTTTGTTCATCAGACCCTGAATCAGGTCCGCCTCGAAGTCCGCAAACTTGCGCGAGGAGTTAGAAGAGGTACTCATTCATCAAAAACAGTTATAGACACAGTTGGATGTACAGTCTCAAAATATGACCGGCAGTATTTAACTTGGAATGCTGTCCGGCAGGGCCTTGCACCGCCTTTGCTTTAATTCATGCATCACTTTTCACGCCATGCTTACTACGGAGGAGCAATCATTTCTCGCCACCAATGGCTACCTGAATGTAGGCCAATTGCTATCCACGGAGGAGGTCGACCAAATCAACGAGCGGATTTACAAACTACTGCAAGTAGAAGGAGACCGGGCCGGAGCCGAACTCGCCGACTCGAAGTACATCCGCCATCCCAAGGAAGAAGGGGCCGACCGGCTGGCCGACCTGGTCAATTAAGGGCCCGTGTTCGACATCTGCTACACCCACCCCAAAGTGCTCGCCGGCATCGAGGCGGTGCTGGGGGCTAGCTACAAGCTATCCTCCCTCAATTACCGCGCCGCTAAACCCGGCAGGGGCCAACAGAAGCTGCACGTCGACTATAAAAACGCGGTCCCCGAGGACGGCTACAAAGTCTGCAATACCATCTGGCTACTCGACGACTTTACCGAACGCAACGGCGCCACCCGCATCGTCCCGGGCACCCACCGGTCGCGGGACCTCCCCGAAGCTGCCATGCACGACCCGAACGCCCCCCACCCGGATGAAATCCTCATTATCGCTCCCGCCGGTTCCGTGGTCATCTTTAACTCCCACGTCTGGCACGGCGGCACCACCAACCATACCGACCGCGACCGCCGCAGCATCCACAGCTACTTCTGCACCAGGGATCAGCCCCAGCAGATCGACCAGCAGCGGTACATCACCCCTGAAACCAGGGAGCGGATCGGGGCGCGGGGCCAGGCGATACTTGATGTGTAAGCCGTTGACGGCTTGGAGGCGTGAGAATCAGCATCCACGGTATCCTTCCAGCTGCGCTTTATCGCAGACAACTTTTGCGGCGGCGCGCAGGTAACGGGCCTTCCCAGAAAAATATCCGCTTTTATAGCGTATTCTTTCCCTCCCAGCGTCTACCGGGTAGATGTTCTACTCGACCACCGTTCGCTGGCAGGAAATTTACGACCGTTACCGGGCGGAGCTGGAAAGCTTCGTTACCGGCCGGATGGACGGCGAGGAAGCACGGGATTTATTGCAGGACGTGTGGGCGGCCCTGTCCGCCGAACTCGACGTGCAATCTATCGACCAACCCCGGGCCTGGCTCTACCGCGTCGCGCGCAACCGGATCAGCGACCATTATCGGCGCAAATCCAGCCGCCCGGCCTTTCTGGACCTGACCGCCGTAGACCAGCACGAAGCAGCGGAGTCCGCATACGCTTCCGGCGCGGATCTGGCCGGGGAAATCAACGAGGCCATTGCCGCACTCCCTGCCAAACAGCGGGAAGTATTCCAACGCAATGCCATAGACGGGGAAACGCTACGGGAGATCGCCCGCGACTTAGGCGTCCCGCTGAAGACGGTCATTTCCCGTAAGGGCTACGCCCGGCAACGCCTGCAAAAACAGCTGCGGGGACTGTACGATGAATATTTCGGTTCGGAATAGAGTATTCGCTGTCCGTCCGCGACTACCCTTTCAGAAAAACCAACCACTAATTATGTATCAATCCATGCACCAACAGCAACAGAGCCGCGGACACCGAAGCCAAAAGAAGCGTCCCCAGTACGGACCCCGCCGGCCGAAGCATAACGTGCCGGTCAACATCGAGCACACCGACGATGGCTTCCAAGCCCACATTTACTGCGTGGGGTTCCCTAAAGACCGCATTCAAATTACCCTGACCGATAACGTCATCTACATCAGTGGTACCCGGGAACCGGAGAACCCCGATCCTGACTTCATGCTCCAGGAGTACCCCGTCAAGTCCTTCGAGCGGTGGTTTGAACTGAGCGATCAGGTCGACCAAGAGGCCATCCGGGCCCGATTTGAAGATGGTGTATTGATCGTTGAGGCTCCCATCAAACCGGAAGCGCGCGGGCCGGAACGCGATGTGCCGATCGAGTAAATCCGTATCTAAAAGCGAGGGTCAAAATTGCGGTGCCGGCCGGAACCCACCGGGTAGGCAAAGCGTTTTATCGCGTTATGCTGATCCTCAAATCCTTACTCACGCTGGTCGGTGCCGCATTCTTGCTTGGCCGCTTTGTCAAAGGCGCCAAACACACCCGTCTTCATATTGACGACACCTACGCCCATAAGTTGGTGGAGGAAATGCCGCTCTACGGCGTTATTGACCCCGGCTACCCCTACCCCGGCTACGCGGAAGTCAAACGGACGGCGGAAGCGGAAAGAGAAGCCTTTATTCAGTCCCATCTCACCTATCCCAAGCTCAGTAAGAAGCACTCCGGTCCGCAGACGGCACTGGTTGCCTGCAACATCGAAACGGACGGGCGGATGACCGGTATCCACGTGCTGCGTGACCCCGGCCACGGCTACGGACGGGCGGCGGAAACGACCGTGCGAAAGCTGGCGCGGGAGGGGGCTCACTGGCGCCCGGGCTACGAAAACGGCGAGGCGGTGAAGGTACAGGTCAATCTGCCGGTACGGTTCCCGGCTCGTAGCCGCCCTTAGCTTATTACATAGCCGGCAACCGGTTATCTTCCGTAAGTGGGTCGGGCGTTCCGCTTACCTTACGGGCATGTCGCGCAAGCATTCCATTCCTACGCTGTCTGCCGGCCTGCTCGTGGCGGCCACCGGCGTCGGTGCGGGCGACCTGGTCATCTCCGCGCTGGCGGGGGCTCGCTACGGCACCACCCTGCTCTGGGCGATCCTGGTCGGGGCCGTACTCAAACTGGTCCTCAACGAGGGGCTGGCCCGCTGGGAGCTAGCCACCGACACCACGCTCCTCACCGGCTGGGTAGATCGGCTGCCCCGGGCCGTCGCACGCTATTTCGGCGCGTATCTCTGCTTTTGGGCGTTGCTGGTGGCCGGCACCCTCATCTCCTACAGCGGGGTGGTAGCCAACACCGTATTCCCCCTACCCTTCTTCGATGCTACGGGAAGCACGGTGTGGGGTGCGATACAATCCGTTTTGTCGCTCCTTCTGGTACGCTTCGGGGGTTACCGGGGCGTGGAGACCCTGATGAAGGGAGTTATTGCCGTCATGTTTCTGGTCGTCATCGGCTGCGCGGTGGTGGTTGCCCCGCCCCTCGGGGAAGTGGCTACCGGATTATTCCTCCCCTCAATGAGCCTGGAAGGGGATGCTCTGTTATTCAGTTTCGCCCTCATCGGTGGCGTAGGAGGTACGCTCACCATCATGTGCTATGCATACTGGTTACGTGAAAGGCGATCGCTGCGGGAGGTATCGCTACGGGATGTTCGCATCGACCTGGGAGTAGCCTACCTCCTCACCGCTTTATTCGGTATTGCGGTCACCATTATTGCCGCCGGCGTCCGCCCCGAAGCGGTGGGCGGCTACGGACTCGTGACCGGCATCGCCGACCGTCTGGCCTTGGCTCTCGGTGATATAGGGTATTGGGTGTTCTTACTCGGCTTCTGGGCAGCGGTCCTCACCTCCATGATCGGCGTCTGGAGTGGCGTGCCTTACCTGTTTGCCGACCTGTGGTATCGCTACCGGCGGCGCTACGGCAGCGGAATGGAAGCACCTACCGACCTGCCCGCCCGCCCTACCATTGGTTTCTGCTGTACCTGGCGCTTCCCCCCATCCTCCTGACAATCTATCAGCGCCCCGCCTGGATCGGCGTAGCCTACGCGGTCTCCGGAGCGGCCTTCATGCCCTTCCTGGCCGTCACCCTACTCTACCAGAACAACCGGACGGCGTGGGTCGGTCGCCTCCGCAACGGTTGGGCGACAAATGTGGTGCTGGCCGTCAGTCTACTGCTCTTCCTGGTCCTGCTGGCCTCCCAATTAGACCTGCTCAACTAACCCGAGCGCAGCGACCACTAACGGGCGCGTAGCGACCACCAACACGAGCGCCAGCGAGTACTAACGCGAGCCCAGCGACCACTCCACCCCCTCCAAAAAAATCCTAATTACCTTTCCAGGGATCAATGCCCGACGCTCTTGCGGTTCTTAAATAAGCTTTTTACCTGCGCCCCCGCCGCCCTATTTCTTTTCCTGCTGACTGCCTGCCAGAATGATCCGGTCGGACCTACGGAGGATGTCGTTCGTGTCCCGGATCGCCCCAATATCCTCTGGATCGTCTGCGAGGACATGAGCCCCCTGATCGCGGCCTTCGGCGACAGCACGATACAGACACCGAACCTGAGTCGGCTGGCCGCCCGGGGCGTCCGCTTTCCGAATACCTTCAGCGTGGCCGGGGTATGCGCGCCGAGCCGCTTTGCCATTGCCACAGGCATCTACCCCGTTAGCGGTGGGGGGCAGCACATGCGTACGACGATGAACGCCGAGGGGCTGCGGGCGATCGGACTACCGGGAACCTACGGGGCGCTGCCGGAGCCGGAGGTCAAGATGATATCGCAGGTGCTGCGGGAGAAAGGCTATTTCTGCACGAACAACCAGAAAACGGATTACCAATTCGAGGCGCCCAAGACGGCCTGGGACGAGCAGGGACCCCGCGCCCACTGGCGGCATCGGCCCGCGGGACAGCCCTTCTTCAGCATCTTCAACCTGGAGATCACCCACGAAAGCCAGGTCTGGCAAACGAGCAAGGGCAACCTGCGCTTCCGCCCGGGATTCGAGAACGATACCTCGACCATTTATGGCTGGGGGAATGTCTATAGCGAAGCCGAGCGACCTGAACCGAAGATTCCTGCGGACACCGAACTCCCGCTGCCCCCCTACCTCGCCGATACGGAGCCCACCCGACAGGACGTGCGGCGCGTCTACGACAACATCCGCATCATGGACGAGCAGGTCGGTTTCCTGCTGGACCAACTGGAACGGGACGGGTTGACCGACAGCACCATCATCTACTGGTACAGCGATCACGGCGGCCCCCTCCCCCGGCAGAAGCGGCTGCTTTACGACTCCGGGCTACGGGTGCCGATGATCGTCGCCTGGCCCGGTGACCGTCGCGCCGGGGAAATCGACAGCCTGCTGTTCAGCTTCGTCGACTTCGCGCCATCCGTATTCAGCATGGCCGGGATCGAACCGCCCGCCTGGCTACAGGGTCAGGCCAACTTCGGTGCCTATAAAGCCGAAGCAAGGCAGTACGTCTTCGGGGCCAGCGACCGCCTCGACGAGCACTACGACCGCATCCGTGCCGCCCGCGACCACCGCTATAAGTACCTGCGCAATTACTACCCCGACCGCGGCTATTACCTCCCCCTCGCCTACCGGGAGCAGATGGCGAGCATGCAGGAACTCCTACGGAAGCGCGACGAAGGCAGCCTGACCGACGCCCAGGCGCAGTGGTTCCGCGACCGCAAACCCACGGAGGAACTCTTCGACACCTGGAACGACGAATACGAACTCCAAAACCTGGCCGGCCGGCCGGAGTATCAAGCCAAACTGAGCGAGCTACGGAACGCCACTGACGCCTGGCTGGAACGGGTGGGTGACCTGGGCGGCGAGCCCGAAGTGGAAATGGTGCAACGCTTCTGGGATGGCACTGACGAGATGCCCGTGACCGGTCGGCCCCAATTGCGCCGCGATTCCGTCGGCCGCTTTATCCTCGAAAGCAAGACGCCGGGTGCGCAGATCGCCTACCGCATCCTGCCGGAAGATGCCGACAAGTCCGGCTGGCGGGTGT
The DNA here is from genome assembly GCF_003390935.1 of Lewinella sp. IMCC34191. GTDB lineage: Bacteria > Bacteroidota > Bacteroidia > Chitinophagales > Saprospiraceae > Neolewinella. The sequence goes on from NZ_QNQZ01000006.1 coordinate 5,760, forward strand.
ACACCGAACCGATTGCCTTCGACCTGGATAGCGGGGATACGTTGCGGGCCGTGGCGCAGCGTATCGGGTACCGGGAGAGTGGGGTTAGTGAGGGGTGGTAGAAGTAGTACGGTAGTCGCTCCCATCGGTCGCGGGGTAGTACGGTAGTGGTTAGTACGGTAGTGGGTAGTCGCTCCCTGCGGTCGCGGTTAGTGGGGTAGTTAGTTTATCGTGGACGGGTTCAGGGGCTTGGGAGGTGACCTATGGAGGATGGTTTAGGACCCCAGAATTACGCTGGCTTGTGGAGGCCGTTGGCGGATAGCTGGGTAGCCCCGGGGACGAGCTGGCCGCCGACGCATACTTCCCAGTCGAGTTCGGGGCGGAGGTGGCGCTGGGCGAGGTCGCGGATCTCGGTGGCGGTGATGTTGCGGATGGTGTCGTCGAGGCGGCGGAGGTGGGCGGCCGCGTCGTACTGCTTGATGATGGCCGAGCGGTAGCGACTGCTGACGGCAAGGGGGCCGTCGAGATCCTGTACCAGACCGCCGAGCAGGTAGGCCCGTACCATATCGAGCTCGCCGGGGGGGACGAGGTCCTGGCGGAGTTTATCCATTTCCACGATAATTTCCTGGCGGACGGCTTCAAGATTTTCGTTGGCGACGTCGGCGGAGATGCCGAAGGTACCGTCGAAGCGATAGGTGTCGAGTTCGGAGTCGATGCCGTAGGTGTAGCCCTTTTCCTCGCGGATGTTGCGCATCAGGCGGCTGCCGTAATAGCCGCCAAGGATGGTTTCCAGCACGGCGATACCGGGGTAGTCGGGGTCGTCTACCCGGAAGCCCCGCCGCCCCCGCCGGATCATTGTTTGCTGGGCGCGGGGCCGGTGGATCTGGAGTGACTGGGGCGCACCGGTAGTTACCTGGTACGGCGGCGTCGGAACGGCGGTGCCGGGGCGGAGTTGCCCGAAGGTAGATTCCAGCAGGGATTCCACCCGATCGCTCAATTGGCCCACTACCCGTAGGGTTGCGTTTTGGGCGCCGTAGTGCAGATCAAAGTGGTGACTCACGGCGGGCAACCGGAGCGCTTCGTAATCGGCCTTCGTGCCACCGTAGCCATAGGGATTATCCGCTCCGAAGGCAGCTTCCGAAAGTACCTGATAGGCAAGCCAGTCGGGGTCTTCCTGGTCTTCGCGGAGTTGCTGCCGGCTCCGTTTTTTGTAGCGCTTGAGGTCGCGTTCGGTGAAGGCGGGTTCGGCCATCACCTCCACCATCACCGGCAGCAGGTGCTCCGCATGCTTGGTGATGGTCGCCAGGCTGAGGTTGGCGGTATCGTAGTCGTCGGGCGTTTCCAGGCTGGTGCCGTACTGTTCAAAGGTGGCTTCCAGTTCACTGGCGCTGCGTCGGCGGGTCCCTTCCATCAGCAGGGCGTTGGTGGCCCCGGCCAGGAAGCGCTGCGCCTCGTAGGGCCGGCCAGCCCGCCAGATCATTTCGACCATCAGGATGGGCGCCTGCGCCACGTGCATCGCTACGACCTCCAGACCGTTGGACAGCGTCCAAGTCCGGGCGGGCGGCAGGTCGGGTACGCGGGGCGTACGAATGGGTGGGGCTTGGCGGTGGTTGATGAGGATCGGTTAAGGTGACGGGTACGTTTGGGAACCCACGACGCACCTAGTAGTTCAGATGTGGGCCTTCGCGTAGAAGGAGACCGCCAGGCTGGCATGGAGGTTAGCCAGGCGGAGGAGTTCGCCGGCGCCCAATTCGGTGTTCACTTCGTGCGCTGGGTCGTTGGATAGAATGGTCCACCGTAGTATCATCCGCTTTACCCCGGCCTCTCGCAGGACGGGAGAGTGCTTCTCCAGGCTGTCGATAAGGGCTATGATGTCGGTGTAATCATTGCGCGGCTCCGGAAGGTGAAGCTGCGCTCGCTCCGGATATCGGATGCCCGGATGATCGGCATTCTTATACCGCCCTACCCCGGACAGTCCCGGCAGTCGCTCAATTACCGTATCCAGGCGATTGCCTTCTAGCGTAGCATAAACCTGGTGCCGAACTTTGTACATATACGGTAAGATAGGGCACCGTAGCGCAGGAAGACGCCGAATACCCGTATTTCCAGGCTGTTTCGCAAATAGTATCTTGGCCAAGTAAAATCGTTCACCGATGCGTCCAGCCCCTCCCCTTTCCAAGGTACTTTTCCTCGCCAGTTTCCTGATCGCCGCCACGGTGGCGGCCCAGGGCACCCGTCTCCTCCGCCAGCCAAATCTCGGGGAAGAATCAATCGCTTTCGTGTACGGTGCGGATATCTGGACGGCCGACCGCGATGGCGGCAACGTACGCCGCATCACCAGCACCCCCGCCGTGGAGGGCTCCCCCCACCTGAGCCCGGATGGCCAGTGGCTGGCCTTTACCTCCGACCGCGACGGTAGCTCGGAAGTCTACGTGGTCTCCAGCCGGGGCGGTATACCCACCCGGCTGACCTGGCACCCGTCATCCGACGAGGTCCGGGGCTGGACGCCCGACGGCAGCCGCATCCTCTTCGCTTCCACCCGGCAGACCGCTCCCTCCTCCTATAACCGGCTCTGGACGGTATCCGTGGAGGGCGGACCAGTCGAGCTCGTCAGCGAGCAGTGGGGCTACGACGCCAGCTACAACGCCGACGGGAGCCGGCTGGCGCTGGACAAAATGAGTCGCTGGGACAGTGAATGGCGGGCCTACCGCGGCGGGCAGAACACCCCAATCATCCTCCTTGATCTGGAAACACAGGAGGAAGTCCTGCTGCCCAACGAAAAGACGACCGACATCCATCCGGTGTGGGTGGGCGACGACGTCTACTTCCTATCGGACCGAGACCTGACCATGAACGTTTACGCATATAACGTCCCGGCTGACGAGTTGCGGCAGGTGACCGAGCTGACCGGCTCCGACATCAAATGGCTGGCTGGCGGCACCCAGGGTTTGATTTTGGAGCGGGACGGCTACCTCCACCTGCTGAATCCCTCGACCGGCGACCTGACCCAACTCGACATCGAAGTGATCGGCGACTTCCCCTGGGCCGAACCCGCCTGGGAGGACGTCAGCGACCGCGCCGAATCCATCTCCCTCTCCCCCACCGGCAAGCGCGCCCTGATGGCCGCCAGGGGGGACATTTTTACCGTACCCACGGACAAGGGCGATTCCCGCAACCTTACTCAAACCAATGCAGCGGCCGATCGCGCGCCGGTATGGTCGCCGATGGGTGACCGCATCGCCTGGTTCAGCGACGCCGGCGGGGAGGGTTACGCGCTGCAGCTTACCGATCAGTCGGGTTTGGGCGAATCCGTCCAGATCCCCATCGGCGAGTCGAAGATGGCATGGGACCCGACCTGGTCGCCGGATGGCAAACTGATCGCCTTCGTAGACGACGACGTCCGCATCCGCATTATCGATCTGGAGGCCGAAACCGTGCGCACTATCGACACCGGCGGCAACAACCTCGACCGCAGCCGGGCCGAGCCTAAGTGGTCGCCCGACAGCCGCTACCTGGCCTACGTAAAAAGCGGATCCAACAATTTCCGCCAGATCTGGGCCTGGGATACCGAGACCAATATGTCGCAGCCGTTAACCGACGCCTTCGCGGACTCCTTCTCCCCCGCCTGGGACCGCGACGGCCAGCATCTATACCTCCTGGCCAGTACCAATCTGGCCCTGGGCGCCGGCTGGGCCAACACCAGCAGCATGCAGGCGGACCCGGATTACAAAGCCTACGTCGTCGTCCTGCCCAACGATCTCGACAGCCCCTTCCTGCCCGAAAGTGATGAGGAAGCAGTAGAAGAGACGGACAATGAATCGGAAGAGCAAACCGAAGAAGACGCGAAAGAAGAAAAGGGCGACGGAGCGCAGGATAAAAAGTCCGTTCGGGTGGTCATCGATTTTGAGCGCATCAGTCGTCGCACCATCGCGCTGCCGGTATCGGGGGCCAATTATTACGCTACGGCCGCCGGCCCGGAAGGGACCTTATTTCTGGCGGAAGAAAATCCCGGCGGGCAGGGGGCTACCCTGAAGAAATTCAGCCTGGAGAAACGGGAAGCGAGCGACTTTGCCGAGGGGGTCAACAATTTTGCCATCTCTGCCGACGGCAAGAAAATGCTCTTTCAGTCGGGCGGGAGCTGGAAGATCGCCGACACGGGTGGCGACAACGGTAAATCCGGCGAGACTATCAAGCCCGAGCTCACCATGAAGCTCGATCGCCTGGCCGAATGGAAGCAGATATTCGAGGAAGCCTACCGCTACGAGCGCGACTACTTCTACGATCCAAACTTGCACGGTCGCGACTGGGAGGACGTATACAAGCGATACGCCCCCCTCGTGCCCTACGTCCGCCACCGCGACGACCTGACCTATCTGCTCGATCAACTCGGTGGAGAACTCTCTGTCGGCCACAGCTTCGTTTCCGGCGGCGACACCCCCGACACGGAGGAAAGCAAAGTCGGCCTGCTCGGCGCCGATCTCATTCAGGCGAACGGGCGGTGGCGGATCGACCGCATCTACACCACCGAAACCTGGAACCCTGGATTGTCCAGTCCGCTGGACCGCCCCGGCCTGGACATTCGTGCGGGCCTGTACCTCGTCGGCATCAACGGCCGGGAACTGACCGCCAACGATAACCTCTACCGCTACCTCGACGGTACCGCAGGCAAGCAGACGGTCCTGCACCTGAATGACGCCCCCGCATTCACCGGCAGTCGGGAAGAGATCGTGGAGCCCATCGGCAGCGAGAACGCCCTCCGGCAGCGGGCCTGGGTGGAAGATAACCGCCGTATGGTCGATTCACTGTCCGGCGGGCGTCTGGCCTACGTTTGGGTACCCAATACGGGCGGCTCAGGCTTCGTCAATTTCAACCGCTATTACTTCGCCCAACAGGATAAGGCAGGTGCCGTCATCGACGAGCGCTTCAACGGCGGCGGCCTCCTGGACGACTACATGGTCGACCTGATGACCCGTTCCCTACGCGCGGCGCTCACCAACGAGGTGCCCGACGGAACACCCTTCCGACTCCCCGCCGGCATCCTCGGACCCAAAGCGCTGCTCATCAACGAGCGGGCCGGTTCCGGCGGTGACTTCTTCCCCTGGGTCTTCCGCCAGCAGGAAGCCGGCCCCCTCATCGGCGCTACGACCTGGGGTGGCCTGGTCAAATCGTCCACCCATTACCGCTTCATCGATGGCGGCTCCATGACGGCCCCCGACAATGCCGTCTTCGACCCGCTGGCCGGTGCCTACATCGCCGAAAACGTGGGTATCGCCCCGGACATCGCCGTGCGCCAGGACGCTGCTGCACTCGAAGCAGGCCGTGACCCCCAATTGGAGCGTGCGGTGGAGGAAGTGCTACGGATGCTGGAAGACGTCGAGTCCATCGAGGTACGGAACCCCGATTACCCGACGCCTGCGGTGGGTGGGAAGTGATGGAATAGTTGAATAGCTGAATGAGTGAATGGCTGAATTGGCGTGGCACTTGCCGCTTGCTTCGCTCGCGTTCGTGTGGGAGACTATCAACTTCGGTGCTACTCACTAATGGTTTCGCAGTCGATTGAAGAAAGTAATGATCTGCATCTTGGCCAAGAATCCGTGTTGCAGGATATAATACCGGCGAGCAAAGTGGCGCGGCAGCCCATTCACTAATCCACTCCTTCACCCATTGCCGCACAAGCCGCAGGCGAGCAAGTAGGTGCGGCAGCCAATTCAATAATTCGCTAATTCAGCGATTCACCAACTGCTCAATTGCTAAGCATCACCGGCATCACCAGCATCATAATATCCTGCCCACTCTCCTGCTCGGTGGGCAGCAGGATACCGGCGCGGGTGGCGGTTGACATCTCGAGGCGTACTTCCTCCCCCTCCATGACGCCGAGCATCTCGATGAGGAATTTGGCGTTGAAGCCGATCTGGAGCGGGCTGCCGTCGTAGCTGCAGCTGAGTTGCTCGGTGGCTTCGTTGCTGAAGTCGAGATCCTGGGCGCTGACCGTCAGGCTTCCGTCGGCGATGTTGAGGATGACCTGGTTGGTGGTCTTGTTGGCGTAGATGACGATCCGCTTGAGGCTGTTCTGGAAGTCGGCCCGGTTCACCAGGAGGACATTGGGATTATCGACCGGGATGACGGCGTTATAATCCGGGTAGCGGGCGTCGATGAGGCGGCAGGCCATCTTGGTGTCGCCGTACTCGAAAAAGGCGTTCGACTTGTCGAAACTGATGCTAACGGCTACGTCGCTATGGGGCAGCGCGCCTTTGAGCAGGTTCAGTGCTTTCTTCGGGATGATAAAGCTGCTGGTCACTTCTCCACTAAGGTCGTTCAGGCTGAACTTAACGAGCTTATGGGCGTCGGTAGCGACCATGGTCAGCTTGGAGAAATCGACCTGAAAAAAGACGCCGGTCATAGCCGGGCGCAGTTCGTCGGTTGACGTGGCGAACAGGGTACGGTTAATTCCTTCCTGCAGGCTCATGGCGGTTACGCTGATCTCATCGGCTTCGCTCGGCTCCGGAATATTCGGATAATCGCCACCCGGCTCTCCGGCCAGCTTATACTTTCCGTAGGCGGAGGTGATCGCAATACCGTAGTTATCATCGTTGATATCGAAGGTGATCGGCTGCTGGGGCAGCGCTTTCAGCGTATCGATCAAGATCTTCGCGGGTACGGCTACCTCACCGTCTCCTTCCGCATTTACTTCCAGGCTCGTCACGACACTGGTTTCCAGGTCCGTAGCGGCAATTTTCAGGGTATTTCCCTCGATGGTAAACAAGAAATCTTCCAGGATCGGCAGCACCGGATTCGAAGCGATAGCCCCCCCGGCCAACTGTAATTTCTTCTGCAGATCGGAACTGGAAACGGAAAATTTCATAGTGATTGAAGCTTTTGGCAAACTTACGTAAATATCGCCGTTGGCGTTAGTGTCGCTACGCGATAGTATCGCCCTAGTGTTATACTAATAGGAGCGTTAGCAACGGCTATTCGGGTCTCCAGCGCAGCCCGACGACGCCCCAGATGCCGTAATTGGTGGTGGACAGGAGGAGGGAGTCATCTTCGTCGGGCTTACCGATGTAGCGTTCGGAGCGGTGATCGGTGGCGTTATTGAGGCGGGCGTAGGCGGAAATTTCCTTGAAGAGCTCGTAATCGGCGGCCAGGTCCAGGCTGATGACGGCGTTGATCCAGACGGGCTGGCCATCCTGGAGGTGGTCCAGGGTCGAACTGCGGTAGTTACCGGCCAGTACCAGGTTGAGACGTTGCTTGGGGTTGCTGTAGACCAGGCTGAGGTTGGCGGAGCGACGGGGTGCCTGCGCCAACGTGGAACCCTCGGAACTGTTGTTTTCCAGGCGGTAGCGGTTGAAGTTGAGGTTGCCGTTCAGGTTGAGGAAGCGCAGCCCTTGGTTCAGGAAGGCCAGGTTCTGGTAAAATCCGAGTTCGAAGCCCAGGAGGCGGGCGTTCTCCGTGTTTACCAAGCTGTAGCCGAAAGTCGGTTGAAAATTGACCGACTCGTAGGTCGCCGTTCGTACCGTTGGGTTCTCGAGAAACTTGGCGTAGGCGCCAATGCTGATCAAGCCATCATTGCGGCCATAGCGTTCGAAGACGAGATCGAAGTTATTGCTATAGGTTGGATCCACATCGGTATTCCCGACGCTGAAAACGTCAATCCGTGCCTGCCGCCGTTCCCGGAAATCAGCGGTAGGTACAAGGGTGGAGTAAGGTACCCGGGCAATGGCCGAGTAGTAGGCAAAACGAAACTGCCGGTCGCGGCGGATACGGTAGGTAATATTGAAGCTGGGGAATAGGTCGCTGTAGGAACTGGAGTCGGCTAGTCCGGATTGGGTTAGTTCGTAGTCAATGTCGGTGTATTCGTACCGCAGGCCCGTGGAAGTACTGAGTTTGGCATTCCAGTTACGCACGAACATCAGGTAGGCGGCGGCAATTTTTTCTCCGGCAAAGTAATTCGGCCCATCGCTCAGGTCAGGCTGCTCGACCAGGGGATCTTCCCCCCCGAGGTTGGCGAAGGCCCCACCCTGTACGCTGCCGGCACCGGGATTATCGTCGCGCACGAAGAATTCCTGGTAGTTGCGTTCCTTGATGCGGTAACGCGCGCCTACCCGCAAAAAGCTGGTGCGCGCCACATTCAGGTAGCGGGTAAGATTGATGCCTCCAATCGCGATATCTTCCTCCAGGTCCAGATTCTGTTGTTCCGTGCTTTGCCGGGGGATTTCCTGGTCGGCATACTTGGTATCGAAGGGTGTAAGGTTCCGATACTCCTCTTCGGTGTATTCCGGCGACGGGCCAGATTCAACCAGATTGTAGGCCCGTTGCCGGTTAATCAACCGTTCGCCCGTACTGGCAAAACTCAGAGCGTAGCTTAGTTGGGTTTTGGCAAAGTTATTCTCCACCTCCAGGGCAACCATATTGAGGCGACGCTCTTCGGTCCAGCGGCTGGTGATGCGGTTCTCGAATCCACTATCGATGGCGCCGAAATTGGTTTCCCGCATATAGACATCCTCGTCGATCGCGCTGTAGTTGTAACTGAGCCGGAGCCGGTTATAAATACTGGGCCGCAATTCCACCGCGCCGATCAGGCCGGTCTTGCTGGTGATACGATCCGTATCGACCGGGCGCACCCGACTGATCGACCGGCCCGTAACCCCATCTTCCCCGTAGTCATAGCGTTGCATGCGGTTGCCGCGTGCGTGGCGGAAAAAGCTTCCTGCCAGCAGACCGTATACCTGTTCATCGCTCAACTCCGAGTTGAGGACTACTGCTCCCTGAGCGATACCGGTATTCACGTCATCGGCCCGGTCAAATCCAAAGTTGGTGCCGGCACCGCCCTGTACCAGGACTTCGAATTGCCGTTCGGGTTGGCGGATACGAAAATCCACCGTTCCCCCGATCGCGTCAGCATCCATATCGGCGCTACGGGCTTTGATGACGCGTACCTGCTCCACGAGGTTCGACTGAATGATATCCAGGCTACCGGCCCGGTCGGCTTCGGGCTGCACCGCGGGTAGGCGCTGTCCGTTGAGCGAGATGGCGGTGTATTGTTCCGGGAGACCCCGTACCTGGACCAGCTCCCCTTCCCCCCGATTGCGGGTGATCGTGACGCCGGGCATCCGTTGCACGGTTTCGGCCAGGGTGATGTCGGGGTACTTATTAAAGAGTTCGGAGTGAATGACCGTCTGTTGGGTGATCGCGGACTGCTGCAACCTGAGGGCCTGCGCCTGACCCGACGCCCGTCGGCCGTAAACGATGACTTCGCCCATATCGACAAAGGATTCCGTCATCATGATGTGTAGGTCGATCTCCCGGTCGGTGTTGGAGACATCGAGGGTCGTATCGAAATTTTCGTAGCCGATGTAAGAGGCCAGCAGCCGAATGCGGCCGGGGGGGACCCCCAGCTGGAAGTGGCCGTCGATGCCGGTAACGGCCCCGATGACCGAGCCGACCACCTGTACGGAAGCGCCGGTGAGCGTATCACCTTCCATATTGGTAACAGTGCCGCTTACTTCGGCCTCCTGGCCCATGAGCCCCGCGGAAAACAGCCAACAAAAGAGTATAAGGAAACAGGGTTCGAAACGCATACCGACTAAAGCGACCGGGTTCACTGGTTTGTTTACGGCGGGCGCTATAATTTACGGAGCACAAAGAGCCCCGTATGCCCACCGACCCAAAGATAGTATTCCTCGATGCCGCCAGCGTCGAGGACTTGCCCGCGTTTGATAAATTTTCCGAGCTGGGAGCCTTCGCCTCGTATTCGGCAACCCAGCAATCGCAGGTAGTCGAACGGGCCAGGGGGGCTCAAGTAGTCATCGTCAACAAGGTGCAATTAACGGCCGACATCATCCGTGACCTGTCGGACCTTCGCCTCATCTGCGTGGCGGCCACCGGTGTCAATAATGTTGATCAGGATGCCGCGGACGAACGGGGAATACCCATTCGAAACGTAGCCGGCTACAGCACCGATTCCGTGGCCCAACTCACGATGACCGCCTTACTCACCATGGCCATGGATCTGCCCTACCTCAACAATGCCGTGCACGACGGCGAATACAGCAAAGCAAAGGATTTTACCATGTGGCGCCATCCCTTTTACGAATTGGGGGACGCCCGCTTCGGCATCATCGGCCTGGGGACGATCGGCACCCGGGTGGCCAATCTCGCCGAGGCGTTTGGAGCCAAGGTGGTCTACCACAGTACCAGCGGCACGGACCACGACGTACCGTACGAGCGATTGGAACTCGAAGACTTATTAAGCAGTTGCCAGGTCGTCAGTATTCACTGCGCGCTGACCGAGGAAACCGAAGGGTTTATCGGTTACGAGCAATTGAAAATGATGTCCCCATCCGCTTATCTCGTGAACGTTGCGCGCGGGGGAATCGTCGTGGAAGCGGATCTGGTACGGGCGCTCGACGAAAATTTGATCGCCGGTGCCGCGATCGATGTATTTACGGAAGAACCCTTACCGGCCGACCACCCCTATCTCACCGTCCAGGACCGGCATCGCCTGTTTTTGACGCCGCACATCGGCTGGGCCAGCGTCGAGGCCCGAACCCGCCTGCTCGCCGGGATTCGCGACAATATTCGGGAAGGATGGTAACGGGAAGGTCTTTCTACCTGCGCTCCGCCGCCATTTGCTGTTTGCTTATGGCCGGGTACGCCCTGGGTGCACAGGAGGAAACGACCGAGCAACTGATCGAGGACGTGATCGCGCAGGATGCGGAAGACGGCGGCGAGTTCACCTTTAATGACGCTTTCTCCCTGCTCGAGGGTTACGAGCGACGGCCGCTGGACCTGAACGAGGCGACGGCCGAAGAGCTTAACGCGACATTCCTCCTGAGTCCGCTTCAGACCGACCGCTTACTGGCCTACCGCGAACTGATGGGTGGCTTTATAAGCATCTACGAACTGCAGGCGATACCCGGCCTGGATCTGGAAACGATCCGGCGGATGCTCCCCTTCGTGACGGTGGATAAGGGTTTGGACGACGTGACGGTTCCCTTCAAAACATTGCTGACCGAAGGCCGGCGGGAGCTGTTCCTGCGCGGCGGGCGGCGGCTGGAACGGGCCCGGGGCTATGATCCGGACAACCGCCGCTACCTGGGCAGCCCTGACCGGTTGTACCTAAAATTCCGGCAGCGTTACGGCAACCAGCTGAGTTTCGGTATCGTAGCGGAAAAAGACCCCGGGGAAGTGTTCTTCGGGCGGGGTGACCTGCGCAGTGGCTTCGATTACTACGGCGTGCACTTTTTCGTGCGCAACCTCAACCGCCGGGTACGTGCGCTGGCCCTGGGCGACTTTTCGGTGAGCTTCGGGCAGGGCCTGATTCTGTTCACCGGTTTCGGTTTCGGCAAAAGCAGTTACACCACTACGGTGGCCCGCAGCTCCCCTACCCTGCAGCCGTATGCCAGCGTCAACGAATTCAGTTTCGTGCGCGGGGCGGGCATCACGCTGGACCTGGGCCGGCACTGGGAAGCCACCGTATTTGGAGGGCGGCAGAACCGGACCGGTAACCTGGCGGCGGACTCCTTAAGCGTAAGTTCCCTGAACCTGAGCGGCTATCACCGAACGGAAAACGAACTGGCCGACCGGCGGCTCGTGGGCCAGACTACCTACGGCGGCAACCTGCGCTATCGGCCCATACGCCGCCTGGAAATAGGCGTCAACTTCGTAGGTGAGCACTTGAATCTTCCCCTGCTGCCGCGCGAAAGCGCCTACAACCGCTATTACTTCCGGGGTACCGATCTGGGGAACGTCAGCGCTGACTACCGCTACCGCATCCGCAATTTCTCGTTTTTCGGCGAGGTCGCGGGAGTAGCGTATTCCGGCGGTGAGGAAACGGACCGGCTAGCGGGTGGCCTGGCCATGCTGCACGGGCTGAACATCGGGCTGGACCCCAAGGCGGACCTGGTGGTGCTTTACCGTCGCTACGCCCCCGAATACCGCGCGCTCAACGCCCGACCCTTCGGAGAGACGGCCGGGGGGCGAAACGAAACCGGCCTCTACCTGGGCCTGGAACTTCGACCCGCGCTGCGGTGGCGAGCCAACGCTTACGTCGATGTATGGCGTCACCCCTGGCTGCGCTATAACATCGATGCGCCGAGCAGTGGGCGGGAATACCGTTTTAGACTTACCTACACTGTCAAGCGCAGATTGGATACCTACTTCGAGCTGCGCAGTGAAACCAAGGGCTACGGTGTCGACGGCGGAGCGGACCTGAAACTGGATCCCGTGATCGACCGGACGCGCTTCCAGGCCCGCCTGCACGCCGGTTATCGTATCACCCCGGCGCTGGAATGGCGCAGTCGGGTTGACGCCGGCTTCACTGACGACGCGCGCGACGGTCGCCGGAGCGGGTTCATGCTGTTTCAGGACCTGCATTACCGTCCGCTGGGACCTTTCAGTTTCTCCGGGCGTCTGGCCGTGTTCCGGACTCCGGGTTACGACGTGCGCTTCTACGAATACGAGAACGGGCTGACGTACAACGCACGGGTGCTACCCTACTATGGTGAGGGCTTGCGCAGTTTCCTGCTCCTCCGGTATAAGGGTATCCGCGACTTGACACTGGAGGCCCGCGTAGCCCGTACCCAGACTACCGATGGCAGCACCCTGGGTAGCGGGTTGGAGGCGACCGACAAGACCCACCGCACGGAGGTGGCGGGGCAGGTGATCTGGCGGTGGTGAGTAAAGCTTACTTCACCAGTACCGTACGGGTAATCACCTCGTAGCGACCATCCACCCGCAAGTAGTACAGTCCTTTCGACAGGGTATTGAAGTCAAGATCGGTAGCCAGGTCCTCGCTGGTGGTGACGGCGATACTCCGCCCGAAGGAATCGTACACGGTGATGGGGATCGGGTAAGCGCAGCGTTTGAACTTGACGGCAAATGCCCCATGCGTGGGATTCGGGAACACGTCAAAGTCCATCTTCGTACAGATATCCGGCAGTTCGGTTACTTCCGCTTCCGCGGTCGCGGTACATCCCTCACTGTCCGTTACGGTGACGCTAAATAGGCCATTGGCCGTTACTTCGACGTCTTCGGCATCCATACTGCTGGCGATACCGGTTCCGGTCCATTCCTGTTGGTAGGGAGCGGTTCCTCCGCTGATCTCCAGGTCAACCAGCTGACTTCCCGCTTCGGACGTAACCGACTCGGCGGTCAGGACGATCGGAGCCGGCTCGCTGAGCTTCACGGTGCCGCTGGCTTTACAGCCCGTGCTGTCCATTACCCAGGCATCGTACTGGCCCGCGGCTAGTCCGGTGGCGATGGCGCTGTCGTTAAAGCCGCCCGTTCCGTCGTTGTTCCAACCGTAGGCGTAAGGGGCTTTGCCACCGATTGCGCTAACGATCACTTCCCCGTTTGTTCCGTCGTGGCAGGAGGGGGCGAGAATATCCTCTACAACGAGGCGCAAATCCGTCCGCACCTGTACGTTGAAGCTGCAGCTAAGCTCGCGGCCCTCGTCATCCGCATAGGTGTAGATGACGCGGGTACGGCCTACCGGAAAGGTATCCCCACTGGTATAGTTAGAGGTGACGGTACCGGCCGAACAACTGAAGGTCGGCGCATTCCAAGTAACGACGGCCCGGCAATCGTCCGTATTGGTCATGAGTTCCAGGTCATCGGGGAGATTGGCGTAGGTGACCGGTTTCGCCTCTACGCTGACCGTCGCGCTTACCTCGCAACCAACCGCATCGCGGACGGTGACGGTGGTTTCGCCGGTGGGCAGATCGGTAGCGATTGCGGCATCGTCAAAATCGCCGGATCCGTCGGTTCCCCAGTCATAGCTGTAGGGGAGCTGTCCGCCACTAATATCCAGGCGTGCCTCTCCGTCGCTGGCCGAGGCACAGGTAGCGTCGATCGTTTCCTGATCAGTAACGGCCAGATTGTTAGTGACCGTGACGATAAAGGAAGCCACGAAGCTTTCCTTAGATCCGTCGTTAGCCATATAACTGACTACCGTCGTTCCAACCGGAAAGCTGTCCCCACTCTTATGCGTGGAGGTCAGCGTAGAGCGACAGTTGGTAAAAGGCTCCGGCCAGGTGACCACCGCGGTACAGCCTTCGTGATCGGCACGGGCGGTTATATCTTTCGGCATTCCGTGGATGGCCGTGGGGGCATCTTCTACCGTTACGGTTGCCGTACAGCTGGCGGAATTTCCGTCCGTATCCGTGACGGTCAGCTCCACCTCGACCGGGCCGATATCGGTACAGTTGAAGTCGGTCTGGGAAGCCGTGAAGGTGAGTTGGGTCTCTCCGCAGGCGTCGAAGCAACCGCCGTCGAGGGTATCGGGCTTGATGCTTGCCTGACCGTAGGCATCCAGGTATACGGTGATGTTCCGACATACCGGAGTCGGGGGCAGATTCTTGCCTCCACCGTCGGCAATGATCCAGCCGTGCTCGGTGACCAGTTGGGCACGCGCCCCGGCACCGGCGCAGTATTGGGTACGGCCCACATCCAGGCGAACGTTGGGCTGGAGGTCCAGCTGGCTCCATGCCAACAGCAATTCATCGTACTTCTCATTGCTGAGCTTACCCTTCGCGATGAAGTCGGTCATGTCGGTCACGCTGCTTACGTTCCAGCTGCTCAGGTCCTGATCGAACTTCGACCCCCAGAACAGTCCGCTCATCTGGGTAACGGAAGAGACGTCCCAGGCGCTCAGATCCCGGTCGAACTGCGTGGTCCAGGCGAAGGTTCCGTTCATCTTGGTGACTTGGCTGACATCCCAGCCCGAGAGGTCCTGATCGAATGCCTTGGCGCTGTAGAACATGCCGGATATATCGGTCAGCTTGCCGGTATTCCAGTCACCGATCTTCTGGTTGAATGCCAGGGTATAGCGGAACATATCGTTCATCGTATTCACTTGCCCGGTGTTCCAACGGTAAATCTTTCCGTTGAAGGCTTTGGCGCTGTAGAACATGCGCTCCATCGTGACTACCGCGGATACGTCCCATTCATTCAGGTCCTGATCGAAAACGCTGGCGTCTTCAAACATCCGCGACATGTCCGTCACGGACGATACCTTCCACTTGTTCAGGGATTTGTTGAACTGGCGAGCGGAGCGGAACATCGCGGACATGGTGGTCACCTTCTCGGTGTTCCAGTAGTTGATATCGCCGTTGAAGGTGCTGGCGAAGGCGAACATCTGCTCCATGGAACGGCCGTTGCCGGTATCCCAGGCTTTCAGATCCTGGTCGAAACTGTGAGCCTCCGAAAACATGCCGGAGAAATTCTCGACGTGGCTCACGTCCCACTTATCTAGCGATTGGTTGAAGGACGTTGCCCCGGAAAACATGCCCGACATATCGGTAATGGTACCCGTCTCCCAATGATTGATGGATGTATTGAGTTTCTGGCAATCCTGGAACATATGCCGCGTGGAGGTCACGCGCGAAAGGTCCGGGCGATCTAACGCCAGCAGGAACATATTGCTACAACCAGCAAAGGCGCTTTCCATGCTGCGCCATTTTATATCTCCCCAGAAGAGGATTTTGATCAGTTTTTTCGCATCGCCGCCGCCATCAAACTTAATTTGGGGGAAGGTTCCGCGGATGCGGACGGTCTTGATACCCGGCAGGGTGTAGTCGTGGGTGATGCTGCCGGTGACATCAAGGTCGTCGTATATACCGTCGTTGTTCCAGTCCACATCGTAGGCGTAGCCAGCGCCGGAAGTAGGAATGGTGATCGAGGTGTTGCTGGAGGTACCGGGGTTATTGGTCTTCCAAACCGTGATAAAGGGAAGGTCGTTGCCGGTCACCGGAGCGGCGACCGCGAAGAGAACGAGCAGAGCCATCGTTTGTAGAGCTCGGACTCGCCAGAGTCTTGAGAATAAGGTTTGCATATAAAGCGAATTGTGTAGGCCATTTTCCCTCAAAAGCGAAAAATGGTAGTGTCAAAAAGTGGCACGTATAGGCATGCGCTTGAATAATCAGCGCATTTTAGGTTTGTCCACCAACATTTAAACCGTCTTGCTCGTATGCGTATTTCGACTTAACTATGGATTTAACAACATTTATGTCGTAACACCATAAATATTTTCGACAATCCGACCGCAGTGGACCCGCAGAGAGGCTTTCAGCAAATCGGCCCGCACCGGTCCCAAACCCAGATATTCTCCGTCAGCCTCCACTCCGGTAACTCCCTCTACGTTTAGTGATTCGGCGTGAGTGGCGGTTACCCCCTTTACCCTGCCGATGGTGTCGGTGAAGAATCGCCAGCTATGGCGGGCGATTCGGTGGAGCGGAAGCGCCCGCGCGTACGTTAGCGCAAGCGTATCGTGGGTCGGATGTGCCTGGGGGACTAACTGCATTCCGCCTCCGTTGTACCTGCCGATGCCCATATTGATGGTGTGGAAGCGACCGGTGACTCGTGAATCATCGTACGTCAGGATCAATTCCGGCGGTTGGTAGCCAGGCAAGTGGACGGCCGTCAGCAACGGATACATTAACCGATGCTTCCACTTTTGTTCCCGTGCCCGGCGCACGACCTCCGCATCGTAACCCATGCCGGCCACGTTAATAAAATAGCGGATGCGACCAGAATCGAACCGAAGCCGTCCGATCCGGTGATCGACGGTCAGTCCTTCCTCCATCGTCGAAAGCCAGCGCACCAGGTGCCGGGGAACGGCCAGCGTGCGGCACCAGTCGTTACCGGTGCCAAGTGGCAACGGAGCGTAGGTGCACCGATCCAGGGCATCGAGTTCGACAAGTCCGTTGATCAGGTCGTGGTGGGTGCCGTCTCCCCCTACCCCGACGATGGTTTTGACGCCTTCATCCAGACACCGTTGCAAAAGCATTCCTACCTCGAGGCGGCTATCGGGCACGGTAGATTGCAGGTCGGGAAAGTGGCGACGAAGCACCGGCTCGGCGGCCGTCCACCAGCGGGCGGCACGCCCGCCGGCGGCCGTCGGGTTCACGATAAAGTACGGGCGGATAAACATCCTGTAATGATACGCACGGTACACACCATCGCGTTCGGTGACGGACGCTTTATCTAGTATCCCCGACCATTCGTCCATCGGATTAGCGATTTCCGTGAGCAAATGGCCATCTTGCAAAAGAATTACAACACTCACCCATGATTCGCACCAACGCCCCGGTAATTGAAGTACAGGATGTTACTAAGTCTTACGGTGAAAAAGTAGCGGTAGACAGCGTGTCCTTTGCCATGCCCCCGGATGCTATCCTCGGATTACTGGGACCGAACGGAGCGGGCAAAACCAGTCTGATCCGGATGATCACGACGATCACCGCTCCCGATAGCGGGAGTATCTTCTTCCAGGGTCAGCCCCTGAACGGCTATCATCCCACCCAGATCGGATACTTACCGGAAGAGCGCGGCTTATACAAACAGATGTACGTCGGTGAACAGCTGCTGTATCTGGCACAGCTGAAGGGTATGAACGCCCGCGCCGCCGAAAGCCGGGCCCGGGATTGGCTGGGAAAATTTGACCTCCAGGACCACTGGAAGAAGAAGGTAGAAGAGCTGAGCAAAGGCATGCAGCAGCAGGTCCAGTTCATCGCCACCGTACTGCACGAACCTAAGCTTCTCATCCTCGACGAACCCTTCAGCGGCCTCGACCCGGTCAATGCCAACCGGATGCGGGCGGAAATCCTGCGCATGCACGCCAACGGTACGGCCGTGATCTTCAGCACCCACCGTATGGAGCAGGTGGAGGAACTCTGTGAGTACATCGTCCTGATCGACCGGGGCAGGAATATCCTGCAGGGAAAGGTGCACGACATCCGTCGCCAGTTTAACGAGCACCGTTACCGCCTGACGTACACCGGGGAACTTCCCGCCGCCCTCGGCGAGCGCTACCAGCTACTCAATCAGACCTTTTCCGGGGTAGACATCCAACTGGGCCCCGACGTCAGCAGCAACGAGTTGCTCCGTGACCTGCTGCGGATGGATGTCCAGATTCAGGGTTTCCAGGAACTCCTTCCCAGCCTGAACGAAATTTTCATCAAACGGGTCAGCAAGGTTTCCTCCACCGGGCAACCGGCCACCATCTCCCGTTAATTACCTTACCCATGAATAATCTTTGGCTCGTCATTCGCCGGGAATACATCACGCGTATCCGCCGGCGCTCCTTTATCCTGGCCACACTGCTGACCCCCATTGGCCTGGCCCTCTTCGTCGTCATTGCTAACGCCGTTTTTAGCTACGGTAACGATGACGTACAGCGCATTGCCGTGATCGACGACGGCGACCTGTTCGCAGGCGCCCTGCCCGACGAGAATGGACTGTACTTCCACTTCGTCGATCAGCCCCTGGACAGTCTACGAAATGATGCCGGTGAAGACCGGGATTACGCCGGCATACTGGTGGTACCCAAAGTCAAGAATCCCCGCAGCCGAAACTTTCGCGTTCAACTCTTCAGTGACGAAACCCTGAGCATCGATGCCCAAAGCCGTATCCGCAATCGGATCGAGGACGCCGTCCGGGAATATAAAATCGAGGCCCTCGATATCGACGAAAGAACGCTGGCCAGCCTGGAAACCGATGTGTCCCTTAGCGTCCGCAGCCTGACCACCACCGAAGAAGGCGAATCGGACGACCGCAGTATGGCGTCCATGCTGGGTGCCGGCATCGGTACCGTCATGGGTTTCCTGATGTATATCTCGGTATTCGTGTACGGCATGATGGTGATGCGCTCGGTCATGGAGGAAAAAACGAACCGGATCGTGGAGGTCGTCATCAGCTCCGTGCGTCCATTTACCCTGCTGTTGGGCAAAATCATCGGCGTAGGGGCGCTGGGGCTTACCCAGGTACTGACCTGGATGATCATGATTCCCGGGATGCTCTTTCTGGTGGGCCTGTTCTTCGGTCTCGATGCCGAGCCCTCCCAGATGCCCAACTCCCCCGATATGGACCCGGCGGAGATGCAGAGCATGATCGAGCGCACCATCGACGGCCTCAACGACCTGAACTGGTGGATCATCATCCCCTGTTTTATTCTGTATTTCCTGGGTGGCTATTTCATGTACGCCGCGCTCTTTGCCGCCGTTGGCAGCGCTATGGGCGACGATATGGGAGAAAGCCAGACGCTGACCATCCCCATCACCATTCCGGTTATCCTGGCCTTTTACATCATGATGGCGGCCATCCAGAATCCTAACTCCAGTCTGGCGGTGTGGTCCTCGCTATTTCCGCTTTTCGCACCGATCGTCATGCCGGCACGCCTGGCCTTCGATCCGCCGCTCTGGCAGGTCTTGGTGAGCCTGGTGCTGGTATTTCTGTTCGCCGGCCTGATGGTCTGGATGGCCTCGCGCATCTACCGCATCGGCATCCTGAACTACGGCAAGAAGTCCACCTTGAAGGATATGGGCAAGTGGATTACCGCGAAGTATTAGACCACCACCTCCCGCCCTGGCTCGATGCCGACGTTCAAAATCTTGATAACGAAGGAGCAGGAGTTTTTCCCTTCCATCGTGGGCCGCATGGCCTCGGACAGTGCCGTCATCACGTCATCGTATTCACCGGTGACCTGGGTGCTCAGTCCGTTGGTGGCTACGGTCAGGCCCGCCTGCTCGCGCAGCCGCTGGATGAAGGCGATAATGGGCTCTTTGTAATCGGAGGTCAGCGGATAAAGCGAAAGCTCGGCGGATATTTTCATAGTGTCATGGGTATTGCAGGGAATGCGGATCGGTGAACGGGTTTCTACCTGCGCTCCGCCGCAAAAATCTTAGTACGTAATTGCCGTGGCGCGCAGAAAATCGACCGGTTGGGACAATCCTTCCGCGATGGTAGCGGTATCCGCTGACAGGTCAAGGTCCCCCAGCAATTGCTGGAGATCGGCTTCCAGGTCCAGCAGGATATCGGCGCCGCGGGCCGGGCGAACGGCATCGCCGAACGGAAGCTCGAAGGGTACACTGCCGTATGCGCTAACGGAAATCGTATCCCCGCCGCGCGTACGGGTGAATTCCAACCGCGACTGCACGTAGCCGCGTCCATCCCGGTAATTGAGGCGGCGGGGCTGGGTCCGTAGGGCATCCGAGGAGGGCGCGGTGGCCGGTACCACGTTCCGGTAACGCTCGGCCAGGCCGTAAGTCCCGCTGATCCCCGTCAGGGGAACTTCCCCGATGCGGACGCCCCCTACCGTCGTGCTGCGACGCGTGGCCGAGGCCAGGAGGTAGTTTCCGTTGAGGGTTACCTCCCGGACGTTTCCGCCAACGTATTCCTCCAATTCGACCGGGCGGAATGGTTCCGGCAGCTCGATGGCGGAGGACTGTAGGCGCAGGTCGCCCAGGTAGTAGCGAAAATCCACCAGTTGGAAGCTGTCTTTTTTGACGTCGGCGTAGGTTCCGCCCACTTCGATGGGCGCGTCCCCCCACACCGTCGAGATCCGAACGCTCAGTGCGGGGTACGTGCAGCAATCCGGGCAGGCCTCGTCCGCCCCCAGCGCGTAATTATTGGCATCGGGGTCCAGGCAACCGACGACCTCCTCGTAACAGGAAGAGAACGTCAGCAGTCCGATAGCCAGCCAGAGGCGGAACGAGTGCATAGACGGAATTAGATGATCATGCCCGCCGCAACCGTTTCGTTCGTTTGCTCGTCGACAAGAATGATCGAGCCGGTGATGCGGTTCTTGCGGTATGGATCGGTCAGTAAGGGAGCGGTGGTACGCAGCTGCACGCGGCAGATGTCGTTCATCTTGATCTCCTTGTTGTCCTCATCGCGGTGC
Organism: Lewinella sp. IMCC34191; assembly: GCF_003390935.1. Taxonomy (GTDB): domain Bacteria; phylum Bacteroidota; class Bacteroidia; order Chitinophagales; family Saprospiraceae; genus Neolewinella. The sequence continues at coordinate 26,416 of NZ_QNQZ01000006.1, forward strand.
AGGGTATTGATGTCCAGGCGGTAGCGGACGTCCTTGATGATGCAACGGGCCTCCTGCGTGGTGTGCATAATCGCGTACTTGCCGCGGGGCTGCAGGGGCTTTTCGTTGAACCAGCAGAGCATGGCGTCCACGTCCTGGCTGACATCGGGCTGGTTGTTCTCCCGAACGATCATGTCTCCGCGGCTGATGTCGATATCGTCTTCGAGCAGCATCGTTACGGACATGGGTGGGAAGGCTTCTTCGAGCTCGCCGTCGTAGGAATCGATCTTGGCGATCTTGGAGGTAAAGCCACTCGGCAGTACGACCACGTCGTCGCCCTTTTTCCAGACGCCGCCAGCGATCCGGCCGGCGTAGCCGCGGTAATCGTGGTATTCGTCGCTGTAGGGACGAATGACCGTTTGCACGGGGAAGCGGCAGTCGATGAAGTTGTTATCGCTGCCGATGTGAACGTTTTCAAGCGCGTACAGCAGCGTGGAGCCACCGTACCAGTCCATATTGGTGCTCTTATCGACTACGTTGTCGCCGAGCAGGGCCGACATGGGGATGAACTCCACGTCTTTCACGTCCAGACGGTGGCTGAACGCGCTGAAGTCCTCCTTGATCTGGTTGTAGGTCTCCTCGCTGAAGTCGACGAGGTCCATCTTATTGATACAGACGATAAGGTGGGGAATCTGCAGCAGGCTCGCAATGAACGAGTGGCGACGGGTCTGCTCGACCACGCCGTGGCGGGCATCGACGAGAATCAGGGCGACGTTGGCCGTGGAGGCACCGGTCACCATATTGCGGGTATACTGGGTATGGCCCGGCGTATCGGCGATAATAAATTTACGCTTGGGCGTGGCGAAGTAGCGGTAGGCTACATCGATGGTGATACCCTGTTCGCGTTCGGCCTTGAGACCGTCGGTGAGGAGGGCCAGGTTGACGCCGGTTTCGCCCCGCTTGGAGCTGGTCTGCGTGATCGCCTCGTACTGGTCTTCGAAGATGGACTTGGAGTCGTAGAGCAGGCGACCGATCAGGGTCGATTTTCCGTCGTCTACGGACCCGGCGGTGGTGAAGCGCAGCAGCTCGGTGTGTTCTAGTGTATTGAGCATTAAGAATATAAATTTTATAATGTAGAATGATCCGTCATCCCGGAGGGCGCGGTGCTTAATTCGGTGAGGGTGTACTGGTGAACGGACTGGCTGAGGGCGAAGGTACTACCGTACCCCAGCCTACCGTACTACCGTAGTATTCCCTACCGTACTAGAAATACCCCTGCTTTTTACGGTCTTCCATGGCGGTTTCGGAGCGCTTATCGTCGGCGCGGCCACCCCGTTCCGTTTGCCGGGCGATGCTGACTTCGGCGATGATGTCCTCCAGGGTCGAGGCTTCCGATTCCCAGACACCGGTACAGGTGATGTCACCGATGGTCCGGCAACGGACCATCCGCTCTTCGAGCTTTTCTTCCGGGCGACGGGGAAGTACCTCGGAGTCGGCGAGGAGCATACCGTCGCGCTTGAATACCTGGCGCTTGTGCGCGAAGTAGAGGCTGGGCAGTTCGACCTGCTCTACGGCGAGGTACTGCCAAACGTCGAGTTCGGTCCAGTTGGAGATGGGGAATACGCGGAAGTGCTCGCCGTACAGCTTGCGGCCATTGAACAGGTTCCAAAGCTCGGGGCGCTGGTTCTTGGGGTCCCACTGCCCGAATTCGTCGCGATGGCTAAAGAAGCGTTCCTTAGCGCGCGCTTTCTCCTCGTCGCGGCGGCCACCACCGAGGGCGGCATCGTATTTGCCCTTCTCGAGCGAGTCAAGCAGGACGGCCGTTTGCAAGTAATTGCGGGTGGCATTGAATCCAGTTTCTTCCCGGACCATGCCGTTGTCGATAGCCTCCTGTACGGAGCCGACCACCAGATTAGCGCCGATCCGCTCGACGAGTTGGTCGCGGTAATCGATAGTTTCCTGGAAGTTATGGCCGGTATCCACGTGCAGCAGCGTGAAGGGGATCTTGGCGGGGTGGAAGGCCTTGACGGCCAGGTGAACCATCAGGATGGAGTCCTTACCGCCGCTGAACAGCAGCACGGGGTTCTCGAACTGCGCGGCCACTTCCCGCAGCACAAAAATGCTTTCGGATTCGAGTTCGCGCAGGTGATTTAATTGGTAATTTGCGGTCATAGCGGTAATGCTTCAATGAGTTGGTCGGCGGCCTGTTCGATGGTAAGGTCCGCGGTTTTAATATCCAAAAATGGGGCTTCGGGTGCCTCGTAGGGGCTATCGATTCCGGTGAAATTCTTGATTTCTCCGGCTCTTGCTTTTGCGTAAAGTCCTTTTACGTCCCGGCGCTCGCATAGTTCAAGCGGGGTATTGATAAATACCTCCATGAAGTCCGCTTCCCCGACGATGTCGGCCACGATGCGCCGCATATCGCGGGTCGGGCTGACGAAGGAGCAGAGCACCACGGCACCGGTTTCGGCGAAGAGCTTAGCGACTTCCGCCACCCGCCGGGTGTTCTCCTTGCGGTCCTCCAGGCTGAAGCTCAGGTTAGCATTAAGCCCGTCGCGGACATTGTCGCCGTCCAGAACGCGAACGAAAACACCCCGATCGAAGAGCTTGCGCTCGACTTCCGCCGCGATGGTACTTTTTCCGCTGCCGGACAGGCCCGTAAGCCAAATGACGGCACCGCGGTGCCCGTTTGCCGCTTCCCGCTCGTGGCGTTGCACCAGTCGGTCGTGAATGGGGTGAATATTTTCAGCCATAGGTAAAAATCAGACGCAAAGATAGGGTAAGTAAATAGTTCTCCCACCCTCCGCGGCAAGCTTTAAGCAGGATGAGAACTTCATGTTTTCTTGCTCAGACGTACGCCAGGGGGTTAGCATCGATCTGCTTGAGACGCCGGATAGCCTGCGCCGGATCGTCGGATTTAAAAATAGAACTACCCGCTACCAGCACCCGGGCACCGGCTTCGAGGACCTTGCCGGCATTCTGCTCGCCAATTCCCCCGTCCACCTCGATGAGGGCCCGGCTGTTGTGCGTCGTGATTAGTTCCGCCGCTTGCCGCACCTTGGCGATGCTCTGGTAGATAAACTTTTGCCCGCCAAATCCTGGATTCACCGTCATGATGAGTACCAGGTCAAGATCTTCGATCACGTGCTCCAATACGCTGACGGGGGTGTGGGGATTGAGTGCCACCCCGGCTTTAACACCGGCCTCCTTCATTTGCTGAATAACACGGTGGAGATGCGTGCAGGCTTCGGCGTGCACCGTCAGCCCGCTGGCACCCGCCCGCGCGAAGCTTTCAATGTACCGGGACGGATCCTGAATCATGAGATGAACATCCACGTATTTCTCCGCCCGTTCGGCGATCTGTTCGATAATGAACTGCCCGAAAGAGATATTAGGCACGAAAAGGCCGTCCATCACGTCCAGATGGAACCAGTCGGCTTCGCTCGTATTAACCAGGTCAATAGCCTGGTCCAGGCGAAGAAAATCAGCGGCGAGCAGGGAGGGCGCGACGAAATGGGACATACTCGGATTTTGTAACCCAACCCACGGAGGGGCAATTTGGTCGAATCGCGGGCAAATTTCGCACCTTTGCCCCGTGTTTGCTCCCCCTTCGTTCCGATTCGCGCTAAAAGGCGGGAGCCGCGCGTTAGGAAGCCGTCCGTTGCTTATGAAAAAAGCCTTCCCGTACTTCCCTTTCCTGTATCTGCTGCTGTTCGCCGGCGGGCTCCTGGCGCAGCGTACTCCTTCCTTCGACTACACGGACCGCGACCCGCTGGCCGGTTTCGCGAAGCAGGACAACTGGCTGACCCCGGCCGATACCTTCCACCCCGGTCGGTTCTATACCGCCGCGGCCACCGGCGCCGCTATTTATGGCGCCTTCAGCTACGGCCTGTACGATATCTGGTATAAGGAGTACGCCACGACCGGTTTTCACACTTTCGACGATTGGCCCGAGTGGAACCAAATGGACAAGGGCGGCCACTTCTACTCCGCCTATATGTACAGCCGGCACGTCTTCGCCGGCCTGCGGTGGGCCGGGCTCAAGCGGCCGGCCGCCCGTTACACCACCCTGGGCGTGGCCAATCTCCTGCAGGGCACCATCGAGGTCTTTGACGGCTACAGCGAGGAATGGGGCTTTAGCTGGTCCGATATGGGGGCCAATCTGGCTGGCAGCCTGGTCTTCACCCTGCAGGACATCGCCTGGCAGGAGCAGCGCATGCTGATCAAGGTGAGCAATGACCTGCGCCCCCACCCCGATATCCCGATCACCCGCGGCGAGCATACGTCAAATCTGGGCTACGTCAGCCGGCTGCGTTTCGGCGACTATCCCTTCGAGCGCTACATCAAGGACTACAATGCGCTGACCTACTGGCTTTCGGCGAACCCCGCGGCCTTCTTTCCCAAATCCCGCCTGCCCGACTGGCTGAACCTGGCGGTCGGCTACGGGTCGGAAGACGTGTACGGTGCCTACGGCAACAGCTGGCGGGACGAAGCGGGGAACGGCTTCAGCTACAGCAACAAACGCTACCGCCAGTGGTACCTCAGTCCGGACATCTACTTCAGCCGCATCCCTACTCGCAAGCGTTGGGTGCGCCTGGTACTGGGCATCCTGGATTCCATCAAACTGCCGGCTCCCGCCCTGGAGTACAGCAAGGGCAAAGTCAGCGCCCACTGGATCATGTAAGCCCGGCGTTCTACCTTGCGGCCGATGGCTAAACTTCGCAGAAACCATACCTCCCGGGGCGGCGCGGCGGCCGGTACGACCATCTTCAAGGTGTCCGTCTTCGCGCTCATCCTCTTCGGGATGATCTGGGCCTTTCACCATTTCAGACAGGGCGGCGGAGCGCAGGATATAAAGCGAACCGACTATGCCGGAGCGGATTATTACTTACCTGAATCCAATTCCGACGTCATTATCCGGCACGGAGGATTCACGCTCGCCTACGACGAGGAATGGGAACAGGCAGCCTGGGTAGCCTACATCCTCAATGCCGAAGACCTCGACCGGGATTGGACGGATCGTAACGATAACTTCCGACCCGACCCGATGGTCGACTCCGGCACCGCAAACCCTGACGACTACCGAGGCAGCGGCTACGACCGGGGTCACCTGGCGCCCTTCGGCGATTTCGCCTGGAACGCGGAATTCGCCGACGAGACCTTTCTCCTCTCCAATGTGAGCCCCCAGGCCCGGCAATTCAACCAGGGCATCTGGCGCGAACTGGAGGAACTGGTGCGCGATTGGGCCGGACGGGACGGCCGATTGTACGTGGTGACCGGTCCGGTACGCACCCAGCCCCCGAAGGGATACATCGGCCGGCAAAACCGGATACCGGTTCCGGCCTCGTATTATAAAGTATTGCTGGACCTGGAAGACCCCCAACAAAAAGGCATCGCCTTCCTGATTCCGAACGCGATCAGTTTCCGGCCGCTACCGGAATACGTCGTGAGTATCGATTCAGTGGAACTGCTGACGGGTATCGACTTCTTTCCCGAACTGATGCCGGAGGATCTGGAAGCAGAGCTGGAACGGGCGTCAAATCCCGATCTTTGGCGATTCAGCAAACAGAAATTCGATCGGCGGATCGAAAATTGGAATAACGTAAAATAGCGAGCATGGCAAACCCGGAAACATTTACCCAATCAATTACGGAAGGATACACCTTTGAGGGGCCCTCCTTCGTACTGGGCGGGGCCATGTTCGGCGAGGAAACAAAAACCGGCACCCTGGTCCGCATTCCCCTGGGAACCCTCAACCGCCACGGCCTTATTGCCGGAGCTACCGGAACGGGTAAGACGAAGACCCTCCAGATCATCGCCGAGCAGCTCAGTCGGGAAGGCATCCCGAGCCTGCTTATGGACATCAAAGGCGATCTCAGCGGCATCGCCGTTGCCAGCGACGGCCACCCAAAGATCGACGAACGCCATGCCGCGATCGGTATACCCTTTACCGCCAGTGGCAGCCCGGTAGAACTCTTGAGTTTGAGCGACGAGCCCGGTGTCCGTCTGCGGGCTACGGTGCTGGAGTTCGGGCCGGTACTGTTTTCCAAAATGCTGGACCTGAACGATACCCAGTCCGGCATCATCGCGGTCACCTATAAATACGCCGAAGACAACAAGCTCCCCCTGCTGGACCTAAAGGACCTCCGGAAGGTGTTGCAGTACATTATTAACGAAGGGAAGGAGGAAGTTGAAAAGGAATACGGGCGCATCTCCTCGGCTTCCGTCGGCGCCATCATGCGGCGGATCGTCGAGCTGGAGAGCCAGGGCGCGGATCGCTTCTTCGGCGAGCGCAGCTTTGAGGTACAGGACCTTACCCGCCTGGACGAAAACGGAAGGGGCATCGTATCGATCGTCCGCCTCACCGACATGCAGGATCGGCCCAAGCTATTCTCTACTTTCATGCTCCAGTTGCTCGCGGAGATTTACGCCACCTTCCCCGAGGAAGGCGATCTGGACCGTCCTAAGCTAGCGGTATTTATCGATGAGGCACACTTGGTCTTCGAAGAGGCTACGGACGCCCTTTTGGACCAACTGGAAGCCATCATCAAACTGATCCGCTCAAAAGGAGTCGGGCTGTTCTTCGTTACCCAGAATCCGGCGGATATCCCTTCCGACGTGCTCGGTCAGCTTGGTCTCAAGGTGCAGCATGCCCTCCGCGCCTTCACCGCCAAGGACCGGAAAGCCATCAAACTGGCCAGCGAAAACTATCCCCTCACCGATTTCTACGATATCGACCAAACCCTTACGGAACTGGGCACCGGCGAAGCCTTCGTGACCGCGCTCGATCGCAAAGGGCGCCCTACCCCGCTCGTCCGCACCATGCTGCGTGCCCCCGAAAGCCGCATGGATGTCCTCACCGATCGGGAGATCGACCGCCTGGTCGCCGATTCCGATCTCGTGAAGCGATATAACGAAGCGGTCGACCGCGAGAGCGCCTACGAAATCCTCGAACGGAAACTGGAACGGGCCAAAGCGGCGGAACACCAGGCGGAAATGAAGGAGCAGCGGGAAAAGGCGGCGAAAACCACTACCGCGCGCCGCGGGCGGCCCCGAAAGCAAAAATCCATGCTCGAGGAAGTAATGGACAGCACTCTGGCGCGGCAGGTAAGCCGTACGGTGGCCCGCGAGGTTACCCGGGGTATCCTGGGCGTCCTGGGCCTGCGCCGGCGGCGGTAAGACTAATGGTCTGCCGAACGCGGCGGTAGCGGAGTTCGTCCGCCCACGGGTCACTCAGAACAGACCGTGCCCGTGGTCACCCTGCCTTCTGGGCAGACCAGCTAGCGCTGGGCGGACCAGAAGGCAGGGCGGACCAGGAGACTACCCCTTAAACTTCTTCACCGCCTCGGTCAGCCGCGGCAGGACCTCGAAGAGGTCGCCTACTACCCCGTAATCGGCTGCTTTGAAGAAGGGGGCTTCGGGGTCTTTGTTGATGACCACGATGGTCTTGGAGTTATTGACGCCGGCCAGGTGCTGGATCGCTCCGCTGATGCCGGCGGCAATGTACAGATTCGGGCGAATGGCCACGCCGGTCTGCCCGACGTGCTCGTGGTGGGGGCGCCAGTCGCTATCGGCCACGGGCCGGCTACAGGCGGTGGTGGCACCGAGAGCATCGGCAAGATCGGTAATGACATCCCAGTGCTCGGGACCTTTAACTCCTCGTCCGCCACTGACGACCAATTCGGCTTCCGGCAGCGGTACGCGACCGGTAGCCACCTGGTGCTTAACCACCTTGGTTTTGGGCGCCGGAAGCTCCAGCGTCAGATCTTCCACCGTAGCGTCACCGCCCAACTCTTCAATGCGGATGGAATTGCCCGCGAGGCTGATGACCTTCACGTCCGTCAGTAATTGGACATCGGCGAAAGCCTTGCCCGAGAAGACCGGCTTGGTGACCGTGAAGTAACCGTCCTTCATCATGGGTACGGCATTCGCGCCCGCTACGGAACCGGCTTCCAACCGCGCAGCTAGGCGGCCGGTGATGTTTTTCCCAGTACTGTTGTGTGGCAGAATGATCACCGTAGCTCCGAGTTGCTTAGCGGCGTCCGCGATGGCGACCGTATAGACGGCGGCGTCGAAGCCCTCCAGGTGCGGCGACGTGACGCGGTGAACCGTACCGGCACCGTACTTGCCCAGATCTTCAGCTCCGGGCGTATCGCCCAGTACCAAAGCATGACACTCCGTTCCCAGTACATCCGCCGTCTTCTTCGCGTAATTGATGATTTCGTGGGCTACCTTCTTAAATTCTCCGTTGGTTGCTTCCGCATATGCGAGGACCATATCTTCTTTATTTTTTATTTGAAATTGTACGACAAGGGCTGCTACGCTACTCACTATCGTACTAGCGTACTATCAACTGCCGTACTAAATAACCTTAGCTTCCTCGTGAAGCAGGCGCACCAGTTCGTCCATATTCTCGGGATCGATCAGCTTCACGCTTCCCTTTTCTTCCGGTTTGCTGTAGCTGGCGATACGGGTGGTGTCCGGGTAATCGACCGGGGTGACAACCTCCAGCGGCTTGCGCTTGGCCATCATGATGCCGCGCATATTGGGGATTCGTTGCTCGGCCATTCCCTTCGCAGCGCTCAGGGCGATAGGTGCCGTTACCTCTATGACCTCTTCACCGCCTTCAATATCCCGGGTAACGGTAGCCTGCGAGCCTTCCATTTCGAGCTTGATAGCGTCGCCCACGTAGGGCAGATCGAGAAACTCGGCAACCATGGCACCGACTTCCGACGCATTGTAGGAAATGGTTTCCTTACCAAAGAAGATGACGTCGAAGTCCTTACCCCGCGCAAATTCCGCGATCTGGCGGGCGGTGAAAAGACTGTCCTTTTCTTCGGTAACGTCGATACGGACGGCGTCGTCAGCACCAATGGCCAGGCCCTTGCGGATGATGGAATCGTTGTCGGCCGGCCCGACATTCAGGACGGTCACCGTCCCTCCCGCAGCCTCCTTCAGCTCGAGTGCGCGAACCAGCGCGTACCACTCGTCGTAAGGGTTCATGATGTACTGGACGCCGCTGGTATCGATGTCCTTCCCATCGGCGGTTAGCTGGATTTTGGTGGTGGTTTCCGGCGTCTTGCTGACGCAAACTAGCAATTTCATAAAGATCGTTTAAGCGCAAATATAAAGTCACCGATCGCCCAAAAGTGCGACCAGCGAATTTTCGCTAATGCAACGACGCTACGGCCCGGATGGTTTACCCTAACACATCCGTTACCACTCTCCTTATCGCGTGTGCCACCGCACGATGGCCGCCGCTACTCCGGTGCCTAAGAGCACCCCCGCCACCGCATCCGTAGGCCAGTGTTTGGCGGCCCGCACGCGCAGGTAGGCGGTAAGTCCCGATACGCTCACCGCCAATAGTCGACCGTACAACGCCAGGGGTCGATCATAGCCTTCCAGCAACGCGGCAAAGAGTACGGACCCCGCCGCTGCATTCGCGGCGTGGCCCGACAGGAAGGCTGCCCGGTCACGCCGGGTCAGGATCTGATCCGGTATCCAGTTCTCGTTATAAATGTATGGGCGCGGGCGGTTGGCGGTGTTCTTGATGAGGCTGCTCAGAGAAAAGGTGAGCAGCATGGTTTGCAACCACATCATCAGTATGAGCGGGTAATGCTTTCTCGTCCGCGCATCGAAACTGAGCAGCAGCGGTAGGGTTGGACCGCCGTACAGCCCGAAATCGGCCCGATCCGCCGCCCGCTGGTTTTTGTGGGTATAGCCTAAGCGGTCGATGGGATTGATCTCGTCACCCCGGTATTCGCCGGAATAAGGGGAATAGACCGGCTCCACATCCTGCCGGTCAGCCCAGATGGCAGCCGCAAGCAGCCCGACACCCGCCAGTAATAAAGAAATTTCGCGGCGGGGCCGAAGATCGAAGGGCATGGCTGTGCGGATAGCTCCGCAGACTTTCGGGGATAGACTTATTGTTGCTGCTGTACCTGGATCTGTCGGACCTTATTATCCTGTCCCTGCTTTTCGACCTTGGTCACCAGGTCATCGATCCAGTCGTCGGGAATTTCGTGAATGACGTCGCGCAATTTGCTGCCCCACATGCTGGCCAGGTGACCGGTATCCTTCTCGTCGAAGCGCGTTTCGTGCATGAATCCCGTGTCCTTATGGTAGATCACCATATCGATGGGATACCCTACGTCGTTGGCGCTAACGCGCGTACTATCAAAACTCAGAAAGCCACATTTGATGGCGAAATTCAGGGGGGAATCGTAGGTCAGCGTCCGGTTCAGAATGGGTTTGCCGTAGCCTGAATTCCCGATGATCGTAAAGGGGGTGGCCTCCCCGATCTCTATCCAGTTTCCCTCCGGGTAAAGCAGGTAAAGTTTGTGGTCCTTATCCCCTTCCAGTTGCCCCCCGACAATCGTAAACAGGTTAAAGGACAGACCCGACGCGGCCAGACTCGCCTTATCCTCCTCCGCTACCCTGCGCAGTTGCTCACCGAAGGCGTTGACCGCCTTGTACATTTTATCGAATTGGATGGATTCGTTTTCCAATACCTCCTCGAAATAGGTAACGGCTTTATCCCGTACCGAGCGGAGTCCACTGGTCATCAGGAAGATGTTGTTCTTTCCCTGTTTGTGGATGGAAATCTTCTTGGCCGAAGTCGTTTCGTTTCCGGAGGTAATACGGGTGTCCGCGATGGCAACGAGTCCTTTTTTGACGCGGATGCCCAGGCAGTATGTCATTTGGTTGGTGATTTAACGCTGATGCTGTGATTGGGACTGCGAAGAAGTCGGTGTACTAACCGAGTTGAAGTACTTGCGTTCGATGTCGTCGTGCAAAGAATACACTTCGACGAGCGCGGTATTGAGCGCCTCGATCGGATTGTCACTGATCGCATCGTAATCCAGGTACCGGAAGTAGGCGTAGAGTTTCCCGGCCCGGTACTGGACCGGTTCCCTTACGTCCTCGCTTCCGTTAAGGCGCGCCAGCAAACCGACGACCCGCTCCATATTGTAGGTGATCGAACGCGAAAATTCCGGATGCCCGATCAAAAACTCCAGGGTAGTACGCCGCGTCTGTCGCCGCTGATACGCCCGCCGGTGCATGTCAAAGCCTTCTACCACTTTCAGCAGGATGGTCTGCTGATAGAGTTTCAATACTTTATTCTCGTTGGGGCCGCCGCTGTCGGAAATGACGTCCGCGTCGTTGAGTTTGCTGTTTACGATGCGAATGACCTGCGCCACCCGCTCCAGGTGGATCCCCAGTTTTACGAAGACCCACGATTGGTCGTGGAGCAGGGTATCGTGAATGCGCGACCGGATGATGGCGCACTGCCGCCCAACCTCGAAAGTGTAATCATACAATCCCCGCACCGCAAAATCCTCCGGGTCCGTCCGGTGGCTGTACAGGTAGAAAGCATTGATCGCTTCCCACAATTCCGTTGAGATGACGTGCCGCAAACTCCCGGCATTCTCCCGGGCCATCTTCACCGTAGACCGTATGCTCGTTGGCACGCCGTAGTCCATACCCACCTTTTGTAGCACTTCCGACTCCACCAGCTGCCCCCCTTCCTCAAAGGGCGTACCGTACATATTCAGGATCGACTGCAGGATAAAATCCTTGCTCTGGCTCATCGGTGCATCCAGCATCGAGAAGTATTGCACGCGCAGGTAACGGGCCAGGTGTTCGGATCGCTCGATGTAGCGGCCGGTCCAGTAAAGGGTGGATGCGATTCTGGCTAGCATGTGGAAGTTGGTAGTATTGAAGGGATGAGGGGGTAAGGGGTAAAGGGGCTAAGGGGCTAAGGGGCTAAGGGGATAAGGGGCTAAGGGTGGATAGGCATAATTTGGTATATCATGGTAAAAAGTAAGAGTAAGCGAGAAAACGAGCGATGCGAGCATCCCCGCCCTTTACCCCTTAACACCCTATACCCTCAACCCCTTCAACACCTTAACAAATAACCCAGGTATCCTTAGATCCCCCACCCTGGCTGCTGTTAACGATGAGGCTACCCTTTTTGAGGGCAACGCGGGTCAGGCCGCCTTTGAGGATGCGGGTCTTGTCGCCGCCCAGCAGCGTGAAGGTACGCAGGTCGATGTGGCGGGGTTCGAAGCGGTTCTCTTCTTCGATGTAGGTCGAGTGGGTGCTGAGCATGATCTTCGGTTGGGCAATATAGTTGCGGGGATCGGCTTTGATCTTTTCCGCCAGTTCCGCCAACTCGGCCTTCGTGAGGCGATCGCAGATCATGACGCCGTAGCCGCCGGACATATCAACCGGCTTGACGACCAATTCGGCGAGGTGTTCCAAGGTATACTGCAGGTCTTCGGGACGGCCGCAGATGTAGGTCGGCACGTTTTTGATGATGGGCTCCTCCTTCAGGTAAAAGCGAATCATGTCGGGCACGTAAGCGCAGATGGCCTTATCGTCGGCGATGCCGGTGCCGGGGGCATTAACGATCGCTACCCGTCCCTTGGCGTAGGCACGCATCAGTCCGGCGACCCCCAGGATGGAGTCTTTGCGGAATGCTTCCGGGTCGAGGAAGGCATCATCGATGCGGCGGTAGATGACGTCCACCCGCCGACGGCCGTTAATCGTTTTAAGGTAGACCGTGTCGTCGTCTACGTAAAGATCGGGGCCTTCCACCAGGTCGCAATCCATCATCCGGGCCAGCAGGCTGTGCTCGTAGTAGGCGGAGTTGAAGGGCCCGGGCGTCAGGACGACGCAGCGCGGACTGTCCTCCCGGGGCGGGGCCACCGATTGCAAGGTCTTGAGTAGCATGGCCGGATACTCGTTGACGGCCTCCACCGGTACGTGGCGGAACATGCCGTATAGAGTCCGTCGCATAGCCTCGCGGTTGCTGAGCACGTAGCTGACCCCGGAGGGGCTGCGCAGGTTATCCTCAAGGACGTAGAAGTCGCCGTCGGTATGCCGCACGAGGTCCGTTCCGCAAACGTGGGTGTAGATCTCTCCGGGTGGGACGAACGCCTCCATGCTCTTGACGTAGTGGGTGCTGCTCTTCACCAACTCGGCCGGGACCACTTTTTCCCGCAGGATAGCCCCCTTTCCGTATACGTCGCGCAGGAACTCGTTCAGGGCGCGGTTGCGCTGCTCCAGGCCGCTTTCCAGTTTGGTCCACTCCGCTGATCCGATGATCCGGGGAAAAAGGTCGAAGGGAAAGATTTTTTCGCGCCCGCCACCGTCCTCGCTGTACACGGCGTAGGTAATGCCCTGATTGAGAAAGGAAAGTTTGGCACTTTCATTCAGCCTTTGGAAATCCCCGGCGTGCAGTTCGTTGAAGACTTCCCGAATTCCGGAATAGTTGGAATAGGCGTGGGGAAACGGGGTAAACACTTCGTCGAGCGTTCCGTCCGGGACGGCGTAGCCCGCAAAGAGTCCGTTAGGCTCGCTCATTGGTGTGTGGTTTAATGGGGGCAAAGTAGGCGGAAACACCCGTCAAAGGCCCGTTTCACCCAAGCTAGTAGCTGGGAGCGTGCATTCCGTTGGGTGCTAACCACCAACAAAGTACAAACATCGGTGATATATGGCATACCTTGTAATCCCCCAGCAAACCAGTTTTGATTATGCCTATTCGCGTTGCTATCCGTCACCGGACCCATTACGACTACGATAAATCGGTAAAATTATCGCCCCAGGTGATCCGGTTGCGGCCCGCCCCTCACGCCCGTACCCCCATTCAGGCGTATAGCCTCCAGATTTCTCCCGATAATCACTTTATTAACTGGCAGCAGGATCCCTTCGGCAATTATCTCGCCCGGGTGGTCTTTCCGGAAAAATGCGATCATCTACACATCGACGTGGAAGTCATCGCGGACCTGGTCACCTTCAACCCCTTCGATTTTTTTCTGGAGGATTACGCCGAGACCGTTCCCTTCCGCTACGACGAGCAGCTTAAAAAAGAACTGGCACCCTATCTCGAGCTAAGCGAATCCGGCCCCCTGCTGGATGCCTGGATAAAAGAATATGGCGGCGGAGCGCAGGTAGAAGTGCCTACCGTAACCTGGTTGGTCGGACTGAACCAGCAGCTTGCCCGAGATATCCACTACAACGTGCGCATGGAACCGGGGGTCCAATCCTGCGAGACCACCCTCGGCCAGCGTAACGGTTCGTGTCGCGACTCGGCCTGGTTGCTGGTCCAGATCCTGCGTCGGTTCGGATTGGCCGCCCGCTTCGTATCGGGTTACCTGGTGCAGCTCACTCCGGACGAAAAAGTACTGGACGGACCGAACGGGCCGGAAGAAGACTTCACCGATCTGCACGCCTGGGCCGAGGTATATCTGCCCGGGGCCGGCTGGGTAGGACTTGATGCGACCAGCGGACTATTTGCCGGTGAAGGGCATATTCCCCTCGCCGCCACGCCCGATCCAGCCAGCGCGGCACCGCTGAGCGGATTCAGCGACCCGGCGGAAGTAACCTTCGACTTCGCCAACGTGGTGGAGCGGATCCACGAAACGCCGCGGGTCACCAAGCCCTACACGGAATCGGAATGGGAAAAGGTCCTCGAACTCGGCGATCGCGTCGATGATGCGCTGCGCGAGGGCGACGTACGCCTGACGATGGGCGGAGAACCCACCTTCGTATCCGACCGGGATATGGAATCCGACCAGTGGAATGAGGCCGCCGATGGCGAAGACAAGCGCGAACTGGCCTACGAACTGACGACCAAACTGAAGCAGGAATTCGCTCCCCGCGGATTCATCCACCAGGGGCAGGGCAAATGGTACCCCGGCGAACCCATCCCCCGCTGGCAGTACGCTATCTACTGGCGGACGGACGGTAAGGCCCTGTGGAAAGACGACGCTTTGCTGGCCGATCCCACCAAGAACTACCAGGCGAAGGCCACTACCGCCGACCGCTTCGGGCGCACCCTGGCCCGCCGGCTCGAACTCGCGCCGGAAAACTGCCAGCCCGCCTACGAGGATAACTTTTACTTCCTCTGGGAAACCGGCAACCTGCCCGTCAACATCGATCCCCGCCGGGTGGACCCCGCCGACAAGCTCGAGCGGCAGACCCTGCAGAGCCTATTGGAAATCGGCATGGATAAGCCGCGGGGCTACGTCCTTCCGCTCGCTTTCGACCACAATGAAGGCCAGTGGAAAAGCTGCCACTGGGAGTTAAAGCGCGGCCATATTTTCCTGCTACCCGGTAACTCCGGCATGGGATTCCGCCTGCCGCTCGACCGGCTGCCGCACCAGGTTCGGGAGCAACTGCCGGTGGAACTGGCGGCCAGCCCCCAGGAAGAGCTGCCCGCACTGCCTGACTACGGCGAGCAACCGGAGGCACTCGCACCCGGGATTTCGCGGCGCGCGGTTTCGAAATCGACGGACGAGGAGGAGAAAGAAGAGAACAAAGACTTCGAACCGGAATACCGGGTCGAAACCATCCGAACCGCCCTCTGCCTGGAGCCCCGGGAAGGAAAACTCTATATTTTCCTGCCGCCGCTGGAAAGCGCGGAAAGCTTCGCATCCCTACTCACCGCCATCGAACGGACGGCCGCCGAAGAGAACATTCCCGTAATCATCGAAGGCTACCAGCCTCCGTCGGATGCCCGCCTGACCAAACTGGTAGTGGCTCCGGACCCCGGCGTCGTGGAGATCAATGTCCACCCGGCTACCGAGTGGCGGGAGATCGTGCGCAACTATACCATACTCTTCAACCGGGCCAAGGAAAGCAAGCTCGGCACCAACAAATTCATGATCGACGGTCGCCACACCGGCACCGGCGGGGGCAACCACATTACACTGGGCGGTACCACCCCCGGCGAAAGCCCGCTACTGCGGCGACCGGACCTGCTGCGGAGTTTCGTCAACTTCTGGCAGAATCACCCCGGCCTCAGCTACCTTTTCAGTTCGGCCTTCATCGGACCGACCAGCCAGGCTCCGCGCGTGGATGAAGGTCGGCCCGATATGCTCTACGAACTCGAGATCGCCTTCGCGCAGCTGGATCGCCACGAAAATCCCGACCCATGGATCGTCGACCGGCTGTTCCGCAACCTGCTCATCGACGTGACGGGGAACACCCACCGCGCCGAATTCTGTATCGATAAGCTTTATAGCCCTGACAGTTCCTCCGGTCGCCTGGGCATCCTGGAAATGCGGGGATTCGACATGCCGCCCCACCGGGATATGTGCCTGACGCAGCTGCTGCTGATCCGGGCGCTGACCGCCGCCTTCTGGAAGCAACCCTACCGCCGGCCCCTGGTCAGGTGGGGAACGGCGCTGCACGATAAGTTCCTGCTGCACCACTACGTGCGGGAGGATCTACGCGAGGTGTGCCACTTCCTGCGGGAAGCCGGTTTTGACTTCAAATTGGAATGGCTCGAGCCGTTCTTTGAATTCCGCTTCCCGGTGCTGGGCCAGATCCGGCAGGGCGAGATGGACCTGGAACTCCGGAGCGCCATCGAGCCCTGGCACGTACTCGGCGAAGAACTCGGCAGTATGGGGACTGCCCGTTACGTGGATTCTTCCGTGGAGCGTTTGCAGGTTCGGGTCACGAATTTCAACCCCGACCGGTTCAGCATCCTCTGTAACCGGACGGAGATTCCGCTTTCCACCACGGGTGCGGAAGGGGAATACGTTGCCGGTATCCGGTACAAAGCATGGAATCCACCCTCGGCCCTCCATCCTACCGTCAAACCCGATGTTCCGCTGGTCTTCGACGTATACGACAAGTGGAACGAGCGCAGCATCGGCGGGTGTACCTACCACGTCACCCACCCCGGAGGGCGTAGTTACGATACCTTCCCCGTCAACTCCCTCGAGGCCGAAAGCCGCCGGGTCAATCGGTTCTGGGAGCACAACCACACCCCGCGGCAATCCGAGCAGGTGGTGGAGCAGGCGGCTACCTCCGCTTCCGCCCGCTACGTCAGCGGCGATTATCAGCCACCCAGCACCATTGAGGTAAAGAAGGTCACCCCGAAGAAGGAATTCGGCCGGACGCTGGATCTCCGGTGGGTGTAAACCTGCTACCGGCCCCCTGGTCCGCCGAGCGCCAGCTCGCCTGCCCAGGGGGGCTTAATGTAGTTTGGCTATCGTTTTTATCGACCCGTGGGCGGACGAACTCCGCTACGCTGCGTTCGGCAGACCACTAGCGCACCGTCCACCCGTTACCGAAGCCGGCGGGCGGGGCGACAAACTGAAGCTTTCCTTCGCCGTCTTCCGCCATCAGGATCATCGCTTCACTGAGGGCTCCCGCCATTTTGCGCGGCGCGAGATTGGTGACCACGACAACCTGCTGGCCGGCAAGCGCATCCGCATCGAAGTGTTTGGCGATACCGCTGACCACGCTGCGTTGCTGGTCGCCCAGGTCGATGGTGAGGTGAAGGAGCTTGTTGGATTTCTTGATCGGCTCCGCGCTCAGGATGGTAGCGGTGCGCAGGTCCAGTTTGGTGAAGTCGTCGAAAGAAATCTCGGGTTTCATCTCCGGTAGATTGGTGGTTTTCGGGGTAATGGGTTGGGCGGCCTGCTCGGCGTCGCGGCGTTCGAGGGCGGCGGTGAGTTTGTCGCGTTGCTGCTGAATCAGGGTGAGCAGCCGGTCGTCCTTGCGGTCGACGATCTTGGGGAAGAGGACGCCGGCCTTGCCGATGGCGTGGCCGGGTTCCAGGAGGGGCTTGCCGGATTCCAGTCGGTCGCGCAGGGCAGCCCAGTCACCGTTCGTCGCGACCTCCTGCTGGAGGACGGTCCGGAGTTTGGCACTTACCAGGGGCACGAAGGGGTGCGCGAGTAAGGCCAGGGCCGCGGCGATCTGATTACAGTTATATATAATGGTAGCGATCCGGGGATCCTCGGGGTCGGTCTTAGCCAGTGTCCAGGGAGCGGCGTCTTGCAGGTACGTATTGCCGTAGGTGGCCAGCTCCACGAAGGTGGTGGCCGCATCCTTAAACCGGAAGGCTTCGATGTGGGATCCGATGGAAGTTGCGGCTTCCTGAATACGGCTCGTTACCTGCGCTCCGTCGCCCGCTTCTTCCGGCTCCGGTACGGCGCCGTCGAAATACTTATGGGTAAGCACGGTGACGCGGTTGAAGAAGTTGCCCAGCTTGTCGGCCAGGTCCTTGTCGTAGTATTCGGTAAAACCGTCCCAGGTGAAGTCGGCATCCTGCTGCTCGGGGAGGTTGCGGATGAGGGCCCAACGCAGGGCATCCTCCCCGTTGGGGAAGTCCTCGAACTGCTCCACGTACTCGTGCAGTTCGATGCCCCAGCCGCGGGACTTACTGAACTTATCGCCTTCGAAATTGAGGAACTGGTTGGCGGGGACATTCTTGGGCAATACGTAATCACCGTGGGCCCGCAGCATAGCCGGAAAGATGAGGCAGTGAAAAACGATGTTATCCTTACCGATAAAGTGAATAAGCTCGGTATCTGGGTTTTGCCAGTAGTCTTTCCAGTCACGACCGTTTTCCAGGCACCACTGCTTGGTGCTGCTGATGTAGCCGATGGGCGCGTCGAACCATACGTATAGGACCTTGCCCTCCGCTTCCGGGTGGGGCACGCTGATGCCCCAATCGAGATCGCGGGTGATGGCGCGGGGTTGCAGGCCTTCATTGAGCCAGCTCATGCACTGGCCGATGACGTGCTTCTTCCAGTTGCGGGGGTCATGCTGTTGCGCACCATCGATGGTGCCTTCCTGGATCCAGGTCCGGAGAAATTCCTCGTGGCGCGACAGGTCGAAGTACCAGTGCTTGGTTTCCCGCAGCTCGGGCTTGGCACCGCTGAGGACGGACACCGGATCGATCAACTCCGTAGGTGACAAATCGCTGCCGCAGTTTTCACACTGGTCGCCGTAAGCCTGGTCGTAGCCACAGCGCGGGCACGTACCCTTGATATAGCGGTCTGCCAGGAACTGCTTGAACTCCGGATCGTAATACTGCTCGGTGGAACGGACGATGAACTCGTCGCCCTTTTTATCGAGGGTGCGGAAGAAGTCCTGACTGGTTTCGTGGTGGAGCGGTTCGCTCGTACGGTGGTAATAATCGAAGCTGATACCCAGCGCGGCAAAACTGCGCTTATTTAGTTCGTGATATTTATCGATGATCTGCTTCGGGTCGATACCCTCCTTCTTGGCCCGGAGCGTGATGGCCGCGCCGTGTTCGTCGCTGCCACAGACCCAAAGCACGTCCTTTCCCATAAGCCGCAGGTAGCGGGCGTAGATATCGGCCGGAAGGTAGGCGCCGGCCAGATGTCCTAAGTGGAGCGGTCCGTTGGCGTACGGAAGGGCGGAAGTCAGAAGATGTGGCATAGGAAAGTGTGAAATAGTAACTAAGTAGTCCGGCCGGAGCCGTTCCGAAGCGTGGCACAAAGGTAGCCCGGTGGTTTGTTAACACATTCCGTAAAAAATATTTGGGCTTTTATCGGGTACCAACCTTGTATTGTTGGCTACTAAAATGCTTTTACGGGGTACATTCGATTTGACAATTAAAAAAAATTGCTGTTTGCACGCTAAGATACTTGCCCCCCCTTCTCCCCGTTTTATATACAACCGCACGGGAGTGATGAATCGTTGCGGCAGTTTTATTCACCGGCTTTTGCCGGGAAGGTTTTTACAGTACACTTTACAAACACATATTAGATGAGAGAATGCTACTTTCTCCTGCTTGTCGCCCTATTCGGCGCACAGGCCCCAACTCAAGCATGCACGAATACGGCTGTAATGGCTTCCGCTGCTCTACCTCCTGTTTCCCTGGTCGAGTGGACAGCCAAGCCAGAAGGATCCGAGGTTGACCTGCGCTGGACTACCAATGACGAAGCCGAACACGATTACTTCGTAGTCGAACACTCCCGTGATGGAGCGACCTTCGAACCCCTCGTGGCCATCATGAACCCCGAGCAAAGCTACGAGGGCCTTTACCGCGACTACCATTTCGTACACCGGAATCCGGTACCCGGCACAAATTATTACCGCCTGGTGCAGTACGATACCGATGGATCGGTCACCACATTCGACATACAGTCGGTGCACACCCAGCTAAACGTCACCTCTTCCGTCACGCCCAACCCGGCCCACGCCGGTCAGCAGGTAGGCCTGAACGGCAATGAAGAAATTCATGAGGCAAGCCTGTACCGGCTGGATGGCACCCTGGTCGCCAGCTACCGGGAAGACCAGACCGCCCTGTCCGCCGTTACGCTTCCGGCCAACCTGTCAACCGGCACCTACGTCTTGCGCGCCGGCCAGCAGACCCACCGGATTTTCGTCCGCTAAGGCTTCGACTTCAATAAATCGCCCCAACGAAAGCCGTGCGCTCCGCAAAGGCCGGGTTACCCGGCTCCCATGCGGCGGTAAAGCGGTAGGTCGTCGGCTGCCCGTTTTCAAGCTTCAGACGGACGTAGTAGGTGGTAGACACGGGCATATCGTCCGGCCCCAGCTCACCGTGGCCCAGTACGGCGGATTCATCGGCCGTAATGGCCATACCTAAGGTATGATCGAGTTCGGCCTGCGGACCGTAGGTGTACATCACGAATCGACCATCCCGCTCTTCGGTGTACAGCGTATCGCTGTGCAGATTCACGATACCGGTAAGGAGCTCTTCGTCGCCCTGCAAGCCCGTCAGGGTAACGTCAGACTGGTATCCCCAGGTTCCCGGTTCGATGCTGATCTCCCAGTCGAGGTCGAGGCTGCGGCCCGCTACTTCCCACCCGTTATACTCCAGCAGGAAGCGGGAGCCGTCCGGTCCTTCCTCCAGCTTACGGTAGCGTTCTTCGGCTACGTCACCGAGGCGGTAGATGCTGTCCCCGATCATCAGGGCGATGCTGCCGGCTCCGAGGGAGTTGCCCACTTTGAGCACGTCCATGCCCCAGTCGCTCATGTTGTGGTAGTTCTGGTCCTTACCGAGTTGCTGGGTACCTACGCTATCGAGGACCATGTCACCGGTTTTCTTGCCGAAGATGTCGATCCCGTTGCGTTCGTCGAAGTATAGGCGGAAGCCGACGTTCTCGTTTTCCCAGGCGGGGCCCTCCATCTGGTAGATGAAGGGAATTTCCTGTCCGAGGTGGTCCGGGGCACGGGTGACGTCGTCCTCTTCCACGTACCGGTCGCCTACGGCGCGGGCCATCCGGATATTCGTATTGGCCTGGCGGGTAGGACTGGCCGTGGGCGCCACGTCCGCGTCGTTTTTCGGCGAGGGACCGCAGGATAAAAGCAACGTCAGCGACAGGAGGGTGATAGGTAGTGCCCGAGCGGCGTGGTAAAAGAACATAGCATGATGGATTTGGGACAAAAGTTACGCCGGGGATTACGATAACAAAGGAGAAGGCACACTTCTCGGCCATTTTCCTTAACTAACATTTAGGGCAAGGCGGCCGTTTTGCCAAGCAAATCGATTCCTCATGCTCACTAAACTACTCGTACTGGAAGCGGTGGTCATCTGCGCCATGCTGGCCTTCTTCGTACACCGGCAACTTCCGGATACCGAGCTGCGGGTGGGTGATAGGACCTATGTGATAAAACAGCGCAGTGCTCCTTCGGTAGCCACGACGGACGCTACCTTTCCCCTTGCCTCGCCGGGGGAGTTAGCTTTCCCCGTGGCGGGCTACGGGACGGAGGCGGTGATCAGCGTCTTCGGCGACCGGCGCGGCCCCCAGCGGCTACACGACGGTATCGACATTAAGGCCCCGGCCGGCACGCCCGTGGTTGCGGTTACGGACGGCTTCGTGGAGCGCATCCGCACGGGGGGCAGCGGTGGCCGGCAGCTGTACCTGCGAGACGGAAGGGGTAGGTTGTTCTATTACGCCCACCTGTTAGACTGGCGGGTGAATGAGTTCGACGCCGTGGAAGCCGGCGATACCCTGGCCACGGTGGGAAGTACCGGCAATGCGCGGGGCACTACCCCCCACCTCCACTTCGAGATCCTGATGGGAAAGGATAGGACGGCGGTGGACCCGCTGCCATTCTGGACGACGCCTTAGCTATCGAACCGGATAGAGGAAGAAATCCGGGCGGCGGAACCGGCAAAGTGAACTATGTAATTTTTTCTGTGTATAATTGACACACAAAAAATCACATCATGCAATCCCGTTACGGCGTCCGCCCCGATCACTTTACCCGTTTAAACACCCAGGAAATTCGCGATGAATTTCTCGCGACCGACCTCATGGTAGAGGGGGCCATCAACCTCGTTCATTCGCACTACGACCGCTTTATTTTTGGTGGCGCCGTTCCGACCTCGGGCACGCTCGAACTGGAGAACGACGATGACCTGCGGGCGGATTTTTTCCTGCAGCGTCGGGAACTGGGGGTACTGAACCTGGGCGGTGCCGGAACCATCACCGTCGACGGGGAAGCCTACGAGATGGACCGTTTCGACTGCCTTTACGTCGGGCGGGGATCGAAATCGGTCGCCTTTGCGAGCAAGGACGGCGGCAGCCCCGCGCGCTTTTACCTCAATAGCGCGCCTTCCCACAAGGAATACCCCACGACCAAAAACACGCAAAGCCAGGCGAATAAAGTAGAGTTGGGCGACGACGAGCACGCCAATAAGCGCGTGCTGTACCAGTACATCCACGAGGATGGCATCCCCAGTTCCCAGTTGGTCATGGGTTTCACCGAACTCCTGCCCGGCAACATCTGGAACACTTTCCCGCCCCACACCCATGAGCGGCGGATGGAGGTATACCTCTACTTCGACGTCACCGGTGACGAGCTCGTGATGCACTTCATGGGGAAACCCGACGAAACGCGGCACATCGCGGTTCGCAATTTCGAGGCGGTGATCTCGCCACCCTGGTCGATTCACAGCGGTGCCGGTACCGCCAATTACCGCTTCGTTTGGGGCATGGCCGGGGAGAACCAGGCCTTCACCGATATGGATGCCGCTACCCTGGGAGACATCCGCTAACCAGCAGCCACCCTTTCCTCCCCCACCCCGAATCAACATTTATGCATCTATTTGACCTATCCGGAAAAACGGCCGTCGTTACCGGCTGCAAGCGCGGAATCGGTTACGCCATGGCTTTGGGCCTGGCGGAAGCCGGTGCCGACATTGTGGGCATTTCCGCCAGCCTGCAACCCGACTCCGCTATCGAGCAGGCCGTCAAGAAGGCCGGCCGGCAATTTTCTTCCTACCAGTGCGACTTCTCCAAGCGCGACAGCCTGTACCAATTTATTTCCGCGGTGAAGGAGGACCACGGCACCCCCGACATTCTGGTCAACAACGCGGGTACGATCCTGCGCGACCCCGCCGCCCAGCACTCGGATGAATACTGGGATAAGGTGATCGAGGTCAACCAAAGCGCTCCGTTCATCCTCTCCCGGGAGTTTGGCCGCGATATGATCGAGCGGGGCAGCGGCAAGATCATCTTTACCGCTTCGCTACTTACGTTTCAGGGTGGCATAACGGTACCCGGTTACGCCGCTTCGAAGGGGGCCATCGGCCAGCTGACCATGGCGCTCTCCAATGAGTGGGCCGGGAAGGGCGTACAGGTGAACGCGATCGCACCGGGCTACATCCGGACCGACAATACACAGGCGCTGCAGGACAATGAAGAGCGGTCCAGTTCCATCCTGTCCCGGATCCCGGCGAACCGCTGGGGAACGCCGGATGACTTCGTGGGCCCGATCGTATTCCTGGCCAGCGAGGCGTCGAATTACGTTAACGGTACCATCCTCGTCGTTGACGGGGGATGGATGGGCCGGTAGCCCATGCGTGTTACACCATCATCCGTTGCATCCGCGCACACCGCGGACTGTGTCATCTTCGGCTTTGCCGACAAGGAACTTCGGGTACTGCTCGTGCGGCGGGCCGTGCCGCCCTTTGCCGGTGATTGGGTATTACCCGGCGGTGCGATGATGGATCGCGAAACGCTGGAAGAAACGGCCCGGCGGGTGCTGCTCGACATGGTCGGAGTAAAGAATGTCACGCTGCGACAGGTCGGCACCTATAGTGACCCCGACCGACACCCGGTGCGGCGGGTAGTCACGACTTCTTTTTACGCGCTCGTGCAGCCCAAGCACCATGCGCCCGAGGCCCGCGGTCACGCGCGCGAGGCAACCTGGCACGCCGTGAGTGCGGTGCCGAATCTCGGATTCGACCACGACCGGCTGCTACGGGATGCGCACCAACGGCTGATCCTGCACTTGCGGACCCGGCCGCTCGCCTTCGAATTGTTACCCGAGCGATTCACCCTGACCGAAGCCCAGCTGCTGTACGAAGACATTCTCGGGGAGGAGCTCGACCGCCGCAATTTTCGCAGAAAGCTTCAGGGATACGATTTCTTAATGGAAACCACCGAGATCCGGAGTGGCGTTAAGGGGGGGCCGAAGCTGTACGCCATCGACCATGGCTTGCTAGCGGCCGCGCTGTCCGATTGACCGCGCGTATGCATCCCTCACCCCCTTTAGATGAAACGCCTTTACCCCCTTTTTTTTCTATTTCTCCTGACTCTTACCGCCTGCGGGCCCAAAGTGTACGAAGCACCTAACATGGTTGCCACCACCAGCCGCCATCAGGTGATCGCCATCATCCCCCCATCGGTATCGATCAAGGGTCGGCCCAAGGATGACCCCGCACAGCTGGAAGCGGCCGCCCGGGAAGATACCTACACCTTTCAGCGGGAGATGTACAGCTGGATGCTGCGCCGGAAACAACAGGGCAAAATTCGGCGGCTGGAAATCATGGACCCGGAAACCACCAATGCCAAACTGGAGCGCGCGGGCTACACCATCGACCAACGCGGTCTTACGCCATCGGAACTGGCGGCCGCCCTTCAGGTAGACGGTGTACTCATCACCCGTTTCAACACCAGCAAGCCGATGAGCCAGGGCGCGGCCATTGCCGTGGGCGTCCTGCTCGGTGCCTGGGGAACCACCAACAATACCACCGTAAATATGGACCTGCACGACGCTCAGGAAGGCATGGTCTGGAACTACGATTGGGAAGCGAAAGGATCTGTCTTCAACTCCCCCGAAGACCTGGTCGAAGCGCTGATGCGCAACGCCAGCAAGCGCATTCCCTACGCGGCGAAGTAAACCCACCGTTAAGTTTACGGGTAAAACGCGCCGGCTTCGGGCACGCGAGGATCAGGTGGCCTACCTTTGGCCCCCCAACCAACCAAATTACCCCGTGAAGCATATTTTACTCGTTCCCGCCCTACTGTTGGCCGGATTACTCTCCGCACAAGACCAAGTGCTCATCACCGGTTTGCTGGACGGCACCCTGAGCGGGGCGACGCCGCGGGCCGTAGAACTGTACGTGAGTGGCACCGTAGACCTGAGCATGTATACGCTGCAACGCTACGCGAACGGAACGACGGAGCCGACCAATATTTCCCTGGAGGGTACCTACTCCGATGCCTTTGTGTACGTAGCTAGCGAGACGGCCAACTTCACGGCGGTGTTCGGAAACACGGGCGACTTCAATAACGTGATTACCAGCGGATCCGTCAGCGGCAACGGCAACGATGCCTTCGCCCTGGCCATCGGCGACCAAATCATAGATGTCGTTGGCGGCGCCATCGGCGGACCCGACGACAACATTTACCAGGACAGCTACCTCTACCGAAAGGACGGAACACCGGCCACGGGTAGCTGGAACCCGGATAACTGGACCATGCCCGGTAACGACGTGCTCGACAACCTCACCGCCGAGGAAATCGGCAATCAGGTTTCGTTCGGTACCTACCAAGGCGGACAATCGGGTCAGCAGATCGCGATCACCGCGACCGGACAGCTTTCGGAGGATGCTCCCGCAACGACGGCGGGTTTCACCGTAAGTCTGTCCGAAGCGCCCTCCACTATGCTGAAGGTGGCCTATGAACTGTACGGGACCGCTACGGAGGGGGAAGATTTCGTACGCATCAACGAAAGCGACACCCTCCAATTTACCGAAGGGACCACTGAAGGGACGGTCGATTTTACGGCCATTGACGATGACCGCATCGAGGGCACCGAAACCATCGGCCTGCGACTGACCTACCTATCGGACTCCAGCTACGTAGCCGGACTGGGCGCCACGCTGGATGTACTAGATAACGACCTGGGAACCGACCCCATCGGTATTCATATCGTGCAGGGTGACGGATTCGCATCTCCCCTCGCCGGAAACGTGGTTACCGTGCAGGCAGTAGTGACCGCTGACTTCACGGAAGGCCTGGACGGATTCTACCTGCAGGAGGAAACGGAGGATGCCGACCAGGACCCGATGACTTCGGAGGGCATCTTCGTCTACGCACCGGACGCTGAAGTGATGGTAGGTGACCTCGTAACCGTTCGCGCGGAAGTGGAGGAGTATTTCGGCCAGACGCAACTGGCCGGTGCGGAAGCGGGTGCCACGATCACGATCAATGCGAGCGGAACGACCGCTCCACCGCCCACGATACTGATGCTCCCCCTGGGCGATTCCAGCCTGGAAAGCCTCGAGGGCATGCTCGTGCAACCCCTTGACCTTGTGATCACGGACGTGGACGATCTGGTCCGCTTCGGCGAGGTGGAAGCGAGTACCGCCAACCGGCTCGCCCAATTTACCGAGTGTAATGAGCCCAATGAGGCCGCACTGAGTGTTTACCTGGACAGCTTGCGCCGCAACGCCATCATTGTGGACGATGCCCGGAGCGGAACGAACCTGCAGCCCATCACCCTTCCGGATGGTAGTTTGCTATCGGCCGATAATAGCCTGCGGGCCGGCCAGACCATTTCCGGCCTAACGGGCGTGCTGGGCTACAGTTTTAACCGCTACCGCATTCAACCCACCGACCGGACCGGCGTCACCTTTACCGGGAACGGCCGCCCCACCACGGGGCCGGCTATGACGGGCGACGTACGGGTCGTAAGCGCCAACGTCCTGAACTACTTCACTACCCTGGATAGCCGGGGAGCGAACACCGAATCGGAACTGCTGCGGCAGGAAGCCAAGATCGTGGCCGCGCTGACCGAACTCGATGCGGACGTAGTGGGCCTGATCGAAATCGAGAACAATGACTTTGCCGCACTGTCCCGTTTAGTCGACAGCCTCAATGCTTACAGCGACCGGGGCTACCGCTACGTGGACTCCCCCAATACGGGCGATGATGAAATCATGGTGGCCCTGATCTACGATACGCTGCGCATGGCCGAGGCCGGTACCGCCGCCGCGCTCGATGTGCCCGGCGAGCTTTTTCAGGGCCCGCGGACCAATCGGGTACCGCTGGCACAAACCTTCCGGGTGGTCGATTCGACGAGCAACAGCGCAGGAGCGGAGTTTACGGTCTGCGTCAACCACTTTAAAAGCAAGGGAAGTGCCTGCGGTGAGGGGGACGACGATAACGGCGGCGCCGGCAACTGCGACGGTACCCGTACCGCGGCGGCCGAGGCGGTAGCTGCCTGGCTCGCTACGAACCCCACCGGCGTAAATACGCGTAACGTCATGATCGTCGGCGACCTGAACAGCTACCGGATGGAAGACCCGATCGACGTGCTGCTGGACGCCGGCTACGTCAACACCAAGACACGGGACGGAGACGCTTTCCCCTGCGGCGGCGGGCCACCATCCTACGTGTTCGGAGGCCTGTGGGGCAGCCTGGATTATGCGCTGGCCAGCGATTCCCTGGCCGAGTTCGTGACCTACGCTTCCGCCTGGACGGTCAATGCGCCGGAGCCCGAAATTTTAGACTACAATCAAGAAGGATCCGGTGATAGCCTCTACGCCGCCGACTTCTACCGTTTCAGCGATCATGACCCGATCGTGGTCGACCTGGCGTTCGGGGAAATCGTCAGCACCTCCGGCCCCACCGGCGCGGGAAGAACCTCCCTTACCCTACGGCGGAAAGACGCGGATACGTACCTCGTAGAGGGGCTGAGCGGCCGGGCGGAATTCCTGATCAGTAACGTGAGCGGCCAAGTACTCCATAGCGGGCAGTTGAAACAGGGCGCCCAGCCGGCCATCAGCGTAGCGGGCTTACAGCCGGGCATCTATTTTGTCAGCGTGCGGGAGCGAGGAAAAATGGCTCAGGCGTTCAAGATCGCTACCCCTTAGAAAAAGGCTTCTACCTGCGCCCCGTCGCAAAACGGAAAAGTTGCTTGACGGGCGATCGCGAAGAATGGTAAAGGTATCGATTCCCTTCTTCCGCTGTCGATCGGCGAAATGCATTGTCTCCGCCGCCATCAGGCCTTACCGCCGAAACGTACAATCCATGACTGGCGAGGCCATGTGGGAACCAGAATAGATTCAAATGGAATAGCGTCAAGGCCTACGCCTCAAAAGAAAGGGGACTCAACTACTGTTGGGTCCCCTTTTTCTATGTGCTGACAAGCCTTAAATACTATCCGTCCACGGTACTTCCCAGCCGGATTTCGACGTCAACCCGGCGGTCACCCCGCATCAGATTCAGGGCAACGGATTCACCGGGCTGGTACTTTTCGAGTTCGAGGTAGAGGTCGGAAGTGGTGCGGATCTCGTTGCCGTTGATGCCGACTACGACGTCACCCAGGATGTAACCGCCGCGCTGTCCCTGGCTGAGGCCCTTCACGCCAGCTTTGGCGGCACTGCTTTCCGGGTCTACGGTAATTACGATCAGGCCCTTGATCCGCCCGTACTGCCGCACATCCACGCCGAGCACGGGGCGGCGTACCTCTCCGAAGCGAATGACATCATCGACCACGTAGCGGACCACGTCGACGGGGATGGAGAAGCCGATTCCCGCGGAGGCACCGGAGGGGCTGTAGATCGAGGTATTGACGCCAATGAGTTGGCCGTCGCTATTCAGCAGCGGGCCGCCTGAGTTACCTGGGTTGATGGCCGCGTCCGTCTGGATGGCTCCCTTGATGGGTACGCCGGCCTGGCTGCGGATCTCCCGGTCGAGGGCGGAAACGACGCCCGTGGTCAGGGTCTGGTCGAGGCCGAAGGGGTTACCGATGGCGTAGACCGCCTGCCCGACGCGGATCGACTGGCTGCTGCCAACGCGGATGGGCTGTAGCTCGAAAGCGGGGGCGTCGATCTTGAGCACGGCCAGGTCCTTTTCCTTTTCGAATCCGACGACGCTGGCATTATAGGTCTTTCCGTTACTGAGCGTAACGGCGATGGCGCTGGTATTGGCTCCGTTGATGACGTGGAAGTTGGTAATCACGTGTCCGGCCTTGTCCCAGAGAAAGCCCGATCCGGACCCGCTCTCCACCTCCCCGTAGTTCCAGAAGGAACGGCGAATGGCCTTGGTCGTGATGAAGCACACGGCGGGTGACGCCTCCTCGAACAATCGGATCGTCCGCTCTTCCTCGGGCGTGTAGGCATAATTCACGTCCTCCACCGGCACGCGATCGGGTTTGGCCGCCCGGTCGGAGACCGGGTTGCGGGCGACGATATCGATCATCGAGGCGGCGGATTCCGCTTCGGCGGGAAAGAGGTATCGCCCGGCGACAAAGGCGGCGAGCACGATCAGAAAGGATAGCAGGAAATTTCGCACGGCAAACAATTTAGCGGGCATTATAACGACGTATAATGCCTGCCGGATGTTGCCGAAACGTTATTTCCTACAGGTCGATCCCTAAGCTCAGCATGAAGTTGATGCCGGCCTGGGGGTACATGCCCAGCATAGTGGTCGGGGTTCCCTCGTACTGGTAGCGGTAGCTCCAACCGTTGCTGCTGTATAATTGGTTGGTCAGGTTCCGGAGCAGAAAGGTGAGGCGGTAGCGGCTATTCAGCCCGTAGGCTAACCGCAGATCGCTGTAGTAATACCCATCCAGCTTACTCTGCTCGCTACCGCTGTTGTCTACGTAGCGGTCGCCGACGTATTTGTTTTGCAAAGCGGCTTCGATCCGGTGGTTGCCAAGGTTGCGCGCGTAGGCGATCTCTACGGCGCCGGTCACGTCGGGACTAAAACTGAGTGGCGTGTCCTCGCGCTCTACCTCGAGCTGCCCGCCCTCGTCCCAGTCGTCGAGCAGCTCGGTGTAATTCTTCACCCGGTTGCGGCTGAGCGTCAGGTTTCCGCCAACGGTCAGGTTGGGAACCAGCTGCACACCGCCCTGCAACTCGATCCCCAGCCGGTAGCTCTCCGGTACGTTGGTGCGCACGTAGCCGCCCACGTCGTTGAGGGCGCCGGTGAGCACCAGCTGGTCGCGGTACAGCATATGGTAGAGGTTGATGCCGTAGTTGGCGCGGGCCAGGCTGCGGGTGAAGCCCAGCTCGGTATTGTAGAGTTTTTCCGGTACGGGTCGGCTGTTGGCGGGGTTATCCACGAAGTCGTCCCGGTTCGGCTCCCGTTGCGCCACGCCGAAACTGGCGTAGGCACGCAGGCCCGGACGGGGCAGGTACACGACGCCGGCTTTGGGATTGAAGAAGGTGAGCGCCGCATCTTGTTCGAGCAGAGCGAGGTTTTCGTCCAGCCCCAGGAACTCGTAATTGACGTGGCGCACCTGACCGTCTAGGTAGATGCTGACGTCGTCGCGGACCTTATAATTCGCGCGCAGGTAGTTGTTGAAGTCGCGCTTCGTACCATCGTTGTCGTAGTACCGTTCGCGGATCTCGGAATCACCGGCATGGCGGGCCCAGATCACCTCGCCGTAGTGGCCGCCCAGGTATTCGTTGGCGGATCCACCGAAGGTGACGTCCCAACGTTTTTTGCGGTAGCGCAGGCTGTACACCGTGCCGTAAAAGTGGTTGTCCAGCCAGCGGCGGCGGATCAGGTCGCTCGTTTCCTCGGGGGCATCGATGCCGTAATCGGACAGCGCTTCGTCGGCCTTATACTGCTCGTAGTACCCCAGCCCGCGGGTATAGTGGCCGCTGACGACGAGGTCCAGGTCGTCGTTGATCTCGTGGTTGAAGTGGAGCTGGTAGTGGTTTTGGCGGTAGTTGTCGACCTCGTTGTCGTAGGGCTCGCCCTCCTTTTCCGTGCCAACGGAGTTGTAGGTACGCCCGAATTCGTCGATCTCTTCCTGCGTCACGCCGTTCCAGCTCTGGTAGGTCACCTCGTGGCCGCCGAAGGCCACCAGGCTGATGACGGATTTACCGGTTTCCTTGCTCACCGCGGCGTAGTAACCGTCCAGATCGGCGGAGGCCCGGTCGATGTAGCCGTCGGAGTGCACCTTGCTGTAGCGGGCGTCAAGGCGGTAACCATTGTCTGTCCGGCCCCGGTAGCGGACGACGCCGCGGCGGGTTCCGAAGCTACCCACGCTGCCGTCCAGATGGAGGCCCGGATCGCTGTCCTCGCCGACCGTGGTGAAATTGATGGTTGCCCCGAAGGCACCCGCGCCGTTGGTACTGGTGCCCACGCCCCGCTGAATCTGGATCATATCGGCGGAGGAACTGAAGTCGGGCAGGTTCACCCAGAAGACGCCCTGGCTTTCGGAATCGTTGTAGGGGATACCGTTGATGGTCACGTTGGTGCGGGTGGGGTCGCTACCACGTATCCAGATGCCGGTGTAGCCGATCCCGGTGCCGGCGTCGGAGTTGACCACCACGGAGGGGGTCCACTTGAGCAGGTAGGGGGCGTCCTGTCCGAGGTTGCGGACGGCGATGTCCTTCCGGTCAAGATTGACGAAAGTTACCGGCGTCTCGGCCCGCGCGGCGGTGGCCGTCACGGTGATGGGGTAATCGAAATCGTAGACACTGGAGATGGTGTCGACGCTTTGCTGAGCAGTAAGAAATTGGTGAAAGAGGAGTGCCAGGGCACTCAGTAGCAGACGCTGCATGCGTATTGAATTTTCCCTTCCCGGCATTACCCGGGCAGGTTCCTGAAGAAATCAAGGGTATAATCTCAGCCGTCCCGGATCAGGACAGCACCCCGTTGTCGCCGCAAAGTTACGATGCCGTTGATCATCCCCCTAACCGAACTGCACCTTTCCCGTATTTTCACCCGATAATCAAGGTGACACCCTATGCTCCGACTCGCGCTTTTCTCTCCCCTTTTGCTGTTGCTCGGCTGTACCTCCGACCCTCCCACCGAACCGGCCGACGTGGCCGCCCTGAGCGAACTCCCGCTCATTCCGCTGCCGGTCGAAATCACGGACGAGGACGCCGTACATTACTACAGGGGTTACGAGGGAGACGTGCTGCCCAGCCCGAATCCCGTCATTGGTGACGCCCAGCGCTACCTGTCGGATCGCTGGCCGGAATTGGTGCTTCCCCTGCAGTTTGAAATCGCCCAGGACCTGGAAGGAGAGGCCTACCGGCTGGAATTCCGTGGCGAAGAGATCGAGCTCGCCGCCGGCACCCGGGAAGGCATGCTCAATGCCGCCAAGACGCTCGGGCAGGTACTGCACTTCTCCGGTGGGGAGGACGAGGAGGTCTTCATTTCCAGTGGCACCATCAGCGACGAGCCGCGCTTCGCCTACCGGGGATTCATGCTGGACGTGGCCCGCCACTTCTTCGGGGTAGACGAAGTCAAGCAGGTCATCGATCGCATCGCTCCTTACAAGATCAATCATTTGCACCTGCACCTCAGCGACGACCAGGGCTGGCGCATCGAGATCAAATCCTGGCCCAAACTGACCGAGATCGGTGGAAAGTCGGAGGTCGACGGCACCCCCGGGGGCTTCTACACCCAGGAGGAATACAGCGAGATCGTGGCTTACGCCCAGCAGCGGGGCATTGTCATCGTACCCGAAATCGACATGCCGGGCCACACCAACGCCGCCCTCTCGGCCTACCCCATCCTGAACGCCGACGGCGTTGCCCGCGATCCCTATACCGGCACGCGGGTTGGTTTCAGCACGCTGGATACCGACCAGGACTCCGTGTACACCTTCATCGACGACGTCGTGCGCGAGATCGGTGCGCTTAGCCCCGGCCCCTACTTCCACCTCGGTGGCGACGAAAGCGACGCAACCGACCACGAGGACTACGTGAACTTCGTCAACCGCGCCCAGCAGATTATCAAGGACAACGGGAAGACGCCCATCGGCTGGGACGAGGTGGCCACCTCGGAACTGGCCGAGGGAACGGTCGTCCAGCTGTGGGCCCACGCCGACTACGCCCTCCGCGCCCGCGACGCCGGCAACCCCGTAATCATGAGCCCGGCTAAGCGTATGTACCTCGACATGCAGTACGACAGCACCTCCCGCATCGGCCTACACTGGGCTTCCTACATCGAGGTCGACTCCGCCTACCAGTGGGACCCCGCCGCCATGGCCGAGGGCCTCACGGACGGCGATATCCTCGGCGTCGAAAGCCCCCTTTGGAGCGAAACCGTCCGCACCATGGAAGACATTGACTACCTGGTCTTCCCCCGCCTGCTCGCCCACGCCGAACTGGGATGGACCCCGCAGGGAAAGCGGGATTATGCCGATTTCCTCCGCCGCCTGGCCGCGCAGCAGGAATGGCTAAAGGACCAGGATATCGCCACCTACGATACACGCGTCCTGGCGGAAAGCGCTGATACCACGACGACCATGAAATAGAACACAAAGGAGGCGGGCGGCGGCGCGCAGGTAGAAACCAAGCGCTGAGGAGGAAGCGCTTTTGAGTAGTCCGGTCCATCTTCCCCAATGCCCCGCTTCCCCGTCTTGCAAGCCAAAAGCGCTACCTTCCGGATATGCATCAAGCCATTTTCACCGCCGCCATGTTCGTATTCGGGACCTCGCTGTCCGCTCAATATGCCGGCCATTGGTTCGGCGTGCTCGAAGCCGGGGCGCAACGGATCCCGCTCGATCTGGAACTCGCTGAAGCGGACGGGCAATACACCGGTGGCCTGCTGAGTCCGACGCAGTCCTCCATGCCCATTCCGCTCTCGACCGTAGCTACCGATGGAGACAGCCTGCAATTCGCCGTTGCCTCCGTATCCATGCAA
This sequence comes from Lewinella sp. IMCC34191, assembly GCF_003390935.1. GTDB lineage: Bacteria > Bacteroidota > Bacteroidia > Chitinophagales > Saprospiraceae > Neolewinella. Next base: position 60,048 of record NZ_QNQZ01000006.1, read on the forward strand.
TTCGCCGGTAGCCTCGAAGGAGACAGCCTGGAGGGCAGCTTTCGCCAGGGCGGCTTTTCGGCGCCCCTCACCTTCTTCCGGGAACCATCGGCGGCGTACACCGTCCTGCTGGCACCGGACGAGATCCGGCCCCGCCCGCAGGAGCCTACTGACTTTCCCTATCTCCAGCAAGCGGTGACCTTCGTCGGGGGCGGAGAAGGAGTCAGCCTGGCCGGTGAGCTTACTTTGCCGGAAGACGGATCGCCCAGGGCCGCGCTGGTACTCATATCCGGAAGCGGCCCCCAGGACCGGAACCAGGATCTGGGACCATCCATCAATCACCGCCCCTTCCTGGTGCTGAGCGACCGACTGACCCGGGCGGGCTACGCGGTACTGCGGTATGACGACCGCGGGGTCGGTGCGAGTACCGGCGACTTCGCAGCGGCCACCAGCGTGGACTTCGCGGCGGACGCGGCGGCGGCCATCCGATTCCTGCGGCAACGCCTCGGCGATCAGGACCTGCCCATCGGACTGGCCGGGCACAGCGAGGGCGGTATGATCGCTCCGATGGTGGCCGCCGGCGACGAAGCGGTTGACTTTGTCATCCTGCTGGCCGCGCCAGGTCTGCCCATCGATACGCTGATGGCCGAACAGCGTCGGGCGATAAGCGGGTCCACTCCGCCGAACGAAGCCGTCCTCGCTACGGTCGCAGCCTACGTGAAAGCCCATCCTGATTTGGCCGATACGGTATTTCGCAGCGGTCTGCGGGATACCATCATCGACCGCATCCCCTCGCTTCCCGAATCCTTCCGGGAAAGCATTACGGACCGCGACGCCTTTGCCGCAACCTACGTCAACAGCTTGTCCGGGCCCTGGATGCGTTACTTCCTGGCCTACGACCCGACGGCGAATCTCTCCACCCTGCACGTACCCGTACTGGCCATCAACGGCGAACGGGATACGCAGGTAACTCCCCGCAACCTGGAGGCCATCGAAGCCACGCTGGCCGCGGCCGGCAATCCCGACGTCACCGTCCGGCTCGTTCCTGAAGTCAATCACCTCCTGCAGCCGGCCGACACCGGTCTGCCGTCCGAATACGGCCAGATCGAGACGACGGTGGACGAGGGCGTGCTAACCATGATCACGGACTGGCTCAAAGCACGCTTTCCCTGACGGACGCCAGCCTAAAAAACTATCCGATAGATGAAACGCCGCGATTTTCTGTACACCGCCCCCGCCCTGTTCGCCATCCCGGCTGGCATTACCCTGCGCTCCGCCGCCCCCCTGCGCGTTGCCCTGATCGGCTGCGGCTGGTACGGCAAAAGTGACCTGATGCGACTGATCCAGGTAGCGGAGGTGGAGGTTGTCGGCCTGTGCGACGTGGACCGCCGGATGCTCGACGGGGCCGCTGAACTGGTTCGCGAACGACTGCCCGGTGCCGATCCGAAACGTTACGCCGATTACCAAGAGATGTTGGACAAGGAACGCCCGGAAATCGTGCTCATCGGAACACCCGACCACTGGCATGCTTTGCAAGCCATTGCCGCCATACGCTCCGGTGCACACGTGTACCTCCAGAAACCCGTCGGTGCGGATGTACGCGAATGCGAGGCGGTGCTAAAGGCCGCCCGGGAACACCAGCGGGTCGTACAGGTGGGTCTGCAGCGACGCAGCACCCCCCACCTCGTGGAAGCCAAGGAGAACATCGTCGACGCGGGTAAGCTCGGCACCGTCGGCCACGTCGAAGTGTGCTGCTACTACCCCATGCGCGACACCGCCGTGCGGGAAGAACAGCCGGTACCCGACTTCTTCGACTACGACAAATGGACGGGCCCCGCTCCCCTGCTACCCTACCGGGGCCTGCCCCACCGCCGGTGGCGCTCGTTCTGGGCGTACGGTAATGGGATCGTGGGCGATATGTGCGTGCATATGTTCGACATGACCCGGTGGATGCTGGGCCTGGGTTACCCCGAAGCGGTCACGAGCACCGGAGGGATTTACGTCCAGAAAGCGGCCGATGCGACCATTAGCGACACGCAGACCGTGACCTTCCAGTACGACGGGTTGAGTTGCGTCTGGCAGCATCGCTCCTGGGGCGAGGCACCGGACCCGGAGTTCCCCTGGGCCATGACGATCTACGGCGACCGGGGCACCCTGCAGGCCGATCCCTACAAGTACGTATTCACGCCAGTGGAGGGAGAACCCGTGCGCCGCGAAGCCGTCTACGAAAAGGAAAAGTTCCCCGAAGACGTGACGGAGGAGGGTATCGAGATTCACGTCGCTCCGGCCACCCGGGCGCACATGGAAGACTTTCTGCAAGCTATCGAAACGGGTAACAAACCCGTAGCGGACATCGAGGAAGGTGTCATCAGTACGGTCTCCTGCATACTGGGCAACGTGGCAATGGTGGCGGACCGCCCCATGCGCTACCGCCCCGAGACCGGGTCGCTGGCGAACGGTGACGACGATCTGCTGACCCGGGCGTACCGCGCCCCCTACCGGCATCCGTAGGGAAGCTATCTTCGCGCCCATGTCGCAGACCGTGTCTAATGTTTTGAAGTTTATCGTGTTCGTCGGCCTGGGTTTCGGGATCCTTTACCTCGTCTACCAGAATCAGCAGGCGGCCTACGCGGCCGATTGCGCGCTGCGGGGCGTTCCCGAGTCCGAATGCAGCCTGATGGATAAGGTGCTGCGGGATTTTGCCAATGCGAATTTCTGGTGGCTGGGCATGACCTTACTGGCCTTCTGCATCAGTAACCTCAGCCGTGCCCTCCGGTGGAATATGCTGCTGCGTACCCTTGGTAAAAAGCCCCGCCTGATCAATGCTTTCCTGACCATCAACCTCGGCTACCTGGCCAACCTGGGTTTTCCCCGCCTCGGCGAGATCGTCCGGCCGGCGGCCATGGCTCGCTACGAGAACATCAAGGTAGAGCGGGTGGTCGGAACGGTCGTCGTGGGCCGGATGCTCGACGTCGTGATGCTGTTGCTGCTATCGTGTCTGACCCTCTTCATCGCCGGCGACCGGATCTGGTTGTGGCTCGAAGAAAATGCTTCCCTGGGCGACCGGCTATCGGGGCTGGAGGGCTGGATCGTCCCCATCATCGCCCTGGGTCTGCTGACCCTGGCGCTGGCCTGGTTCCAGCGGCGGCGGCTGCGCGATTCGCGGGTGGGCACGAAATTGGAAGCGATCGTCCGGGGTTTCTGGGAGGGGCTACAGACGATTGCGACGGTGAAGCGCCCGTGGCTCTTCATCCTGCACAGCCTCAATATCTGGGTCATGTATTACGTGATGAGCCTGTGCGTATTCCTGGCCTACGAGCCGACGGCCGGGCTGGGCGCGGAGGCCGCCCTGACCACCTTCGTATCCGGCGGTTGGGGGATCGTTATCCCAAGCCCGGGCGGTATGGGCAGCTACCACTATCTGGCGCAGAGCGCGCTCGAATTATATGGCTTACCGGGGGAAGACGGCTTTGCTTGGGCGAATATTTCTTTCTTTACGATTAACATTGGTTGCAATATTCTTATTGGGCTAATAGCCCTTTTGTTCCTCCCGCGCATCAACCGTTCGTATTCACCCGAGTAAATCCATCTCCTTGTTCGCAACCTGGCGCATCGGCCGCATCTTCGGCGTTCCCACGGAACTCCACTGGTCGTTCGTGCTGGTGCCGCTAGCGATCCTGTTCTACGCTTACCAACCGGGCTACGGGCTGCGCTGGCCGCAGGTTCAGTGGTGGTCGGGGATCTCGGGGCTGTTGTTCCTCTTCGTGTTGATTCACGAACTCGGTCACGCCCTGACGGCGAAAGCGCGCGGTGTAAAGGCGGAGAAAATCATTCTTTTCCCGTTAGGGGGCGGAGCTCTTATCCCGGAGGAGCCGGAACGTACCCGCGATGAGGTACTGATCTACGCCGCGGGCCCACTGGCTAATCTGCTGGTCGCCGCCCTGGCCCTCGGGGTCCTGATCCTGCAGCCGAATGGGGACATGCTCATCCGGTACTACCTGGATCAGTCGAGTAACCTGATCGTCTTACCGGCCATGCTGGAGCGTCTGCTCGGGATAACGGTGGCCGTCAACGTCGTGCTGGCGGTGGGCAATCTGTTGCCTGCCTATCCGCTCGACGGGGGACGGATCCTGCGGGCTTTATTGAAAGTCGGCATAGCCGATCGGAAAGCAACGGTCATCACCACCGTCATGGGTATCACCATCGGGCTGGCATTGATCGGCGTATCCTACGTTCTTGGTGATCCTCTGCTCGGGATCAGCGCCCTATTCATTATCACCTTTTCCGCCGCCGAGCTGAATCGGGGTTGGCAGCGTCGCAGGCTCGCCCGGTCCGTTATGGAGCAGGTCCTGCGCCCCAGCAACGATAGCCGACTGTACGCGAACGACACCGTCTACCGCGCACGTGCGGCCTTCGCGCTTACGGATGCGACGGTACTCCCTGTATTCGATAACTATAATGAGCTAAGCGGATTCGTCGAGAAGGAAGTACTGCAACGGGAAGCGGACCGCAATCACCCACTGCGCTACTATTACGAAGCGGAATTTATTACCGCCCGTCCGGACGATAACTTACTGGACCTGACGGAGCGGATCGTCGAAGCCAACGTCTACGGCGCGGCGGTTTATGCCGAAGGAAAAGTCGTCGGCTATGTCTACACCGAGGACGTGATTCGCCTCCTGGATCGATCCCGCCGGCGATTCTATAAGCGGTTTAAAGCCCCAGCTTCGCCTTGACCAGGTCCATGATATCGTCGCTGGCTTCGGCGAATAGTACGGTATTGAACTGGGAGGTATCGAAAATCATAACGTAATCGTTCTCCTCGGCAACCGCGTCGATCGCATCGCGTATCTCCTGGATCAGAGGGCCCAGTAGTTCCTGCCGCTTTAGTTCCGTGTCGCGCTGAATCTGCTGCTCGTAGGCAGCGATCTCATCCCGCTGGGCGGCAAGCTCGGCCCGCAGTTCCTCCACCCGGACGGGGGGCAGATCCTCTACCTGCGCCTGCACCTCCTGTACCCGTTGGCGCAAATTTGCCACCATTTCCTCCCCTTTGCTGACCAGCCCCTGGTTATAAGTCCGCAGCGTGGAATCAGCCGCCTGGGTACGGGGCATCTCGGAGAGCAGGTTGGCAAAATTGAGATGGCCGTATTTCTGTGCGGTAAGCGGAGCTAAGGCACTCAGACTTAGGAAAAGGGCAAAAAACAGATAGCGCATATAAGAAACGGATTGGCAATAATCGCGAAGATAGGACAAGCGTAGCGGCTCAAGTATGAAGGTATCGTTAAAGGCTACCCGTGACTGCCAGAAGCCAGAATGCCATGGCCTTTAAACAGGCACCCTGGAAAGGAGTAACTCCAGTGCGGATCAAGCGGGGCGAAACCGAAGAACTGGGGTTGACCGACTCAATTACACACTTTTTGTTTTATAATTTGCAAAATTAACACAAATGCCATTATCTTGCGGGCCTAAGCTGCAATCCTATGCATTTACCCATACCGACCGGCTGGCGACTCTACGTAACGGAATTGTACCGACGACTCTACCGGCAGATTACGAGTCCGTGGACCAAGATGGCCACCTTGGTGCTGCTGATGATCTTCGCTACCCGGAACGAGTTGAATTTATCGCTTACCATCAATGGCGGTGAATGGCTGGGCCTGGCCGCGCCTTCCGTGTTTGACGAAGCTGGGCCCGCAAGCAGCCAGGCCGCCCTGGTAGGCTTCGCCGCGCCGAAGAAGGAATGGAGTGCCCGGGAAAAGGAACAGCTCACCTACGTGGCCGAGTACGTCCGGATTGCGCGGGATCAAATGGAAAGTCACGGCATTCCAGCCAGTATCACACTCGCTCAGGGCCTGCTGGAAAGCGGAGTCGGGAAGAGCAGCCTGGCCCTTCGGAACAATAATCACTTCGGCCTGAAGTGCTTTAGCAAGAGCTGCAAGAAGGGGCACTGTAGCAACCACAGTGACGACCACCACAAGGATTTCTTCCGCATTTTCTCCAGCCCCGAGGAAAGCTACCGCGCACACGGGGAACTGCTTAAAAAAGAGCGATACCGTCCCCTCTTCAGCCTAGACCCGCAGGATTACCGGGGTTGGGCCCGTGGCCTGAGCAAGGCCGGTTACGCGACCGATCCGAAGTACGCGGACAAGCTGATCCGCACGATCGAAAACCTCCAGCTCTACCGGCTGGACGAGTAAAGAACTATAGGTTTGACGTTTGAGTGTTTAGGGCCTACCCTCCCGGGGTGGGCACTTTTCGTGTACGGCTTTCGCTACTTATCGGCGGAAGCGTCTTTACGGTGCTCCCCGACCTCCTGGCGGGACATACCTAGCCAGTGACCGAGTTTCTCCACCAGTTCCCGCTCCTCGCCGGCGGTGATCCGACCGAGGTGACTGGGTAAGAAAACCGCTTTGTTGACCGTCTGGAGGGCGTCGACCGCTACGTACATGCGCCGGTTCAGTCGCACCCCTCCTCCGGCGGAAGCGGGCACGAGGGGCACACGGTAGGGATCCCGATCTGCATAGGGACCGGCGGGAATGATGGGCGCGAAAGTGAGGTTGTTGGTCCGGTACCGGTAGTCCAGTTCCGAGGAAGTGAGGCTGAGCACGTACTGAAAGGGAAGGGGAACTTCCGGGCGCAGCTCGTAGATGTAGTAGCGATTAAAGTTCGGCGTGGTAGGCGGCATGTGAACCGTAGAACGCGTGGAAATCATTGCAAAGTTGCAGGGATTCATCCCGATTGCGCCGATAATTGGCTGCACGCTCGGCCTGCTCATCGAGCGGTTCCCGACGATCGGAATCTTTATCCCGGGCCTCGGCACCGTACGGATTACCGTACCGTCCTTTCGGGTCCGGAGCCCCGCTTAGTTCGAAATTTCCTGAATTCAAATTTGCAACCTTTAATCTATGATGCTAACCACCTGAGTGGGTGATGGTTGTACAACGGCTCTAAAGTAGGGAATATTTTGCGCAATCACCGACTCACTTACCAATGCAAAAATTTGAAAAGATATTTCCCAGCAGATCGTCGGTCGTTATCTCTCCGGTTATCTCACCCAGGTCGCGCAAGCTCTGCCGAATATCCATAGCCACGAAGTCCTGGCTCAGCCCCGATGCCAGACCGGTTGCAACCCGCTCGAGTGCCTGGTCCGCGCGCCGTAGCGCATCATAATGGCGGGCATTACTGAGGATGATCTCCTGGGCGTCTACCCCACCCCGCCCGCCCGTAACGATTCGGGCCAGCGTCTCCCGTAGATAGTCCAGGTTACTTCGCTCGCTGGCAATCATGGGTATCCACCGTTCTCTCGGTACGGTCCACTTACCGGTGTACCGCTCGCCAAAGTAGTGCTCGTACTTGGTGTAGGGGTTCAGGTCCATCTTATTAGCTACGACGATCAACTCCAGGTCTTCCCGGTACAGTCGATCCAGGTCGGCGGCAAGCGTGTCCGGGTCCGTCTCGATCACGTCGAATACATAAAGCAGCAGGTGGCCTACCGCTACCTGCTGCAGGGTACGCTCCACGCCCATGGCCTCGATGGTATCCGAGGCGTCCCGGATGCCGGCCGTATCGATCAGGCGGAAGGGAATGCCGCCGATGTTGATACCGGCTTCGATCGTATCCCGGGTGGTACCGGGAATGTTGGAGACGATGGCCCGGTCCTCGTTCAAGAGGGCATTCAGCAGGGTCGACTTACCGGCGTTCGGCCGCCCGGCTATCACGGTAGAGACGCCTTCCTTGATGGCGTTACCCAGGCGAAAGCTGGTCGTGAGCGCCTCGATACGGCTTCGGATGGTAGCTACCAGGTCACCCAGCTGATTGCGGTCGGCGAACTCCACATCCTCTTCCCCGAAGTCCAGTTCCAATTCGATCAGGCTGGCGAAATCGACCAATTTTGTCCGTAGCTCCGCGATCTCGTTGCTCACGCCCCCCCGCAACTGGCCCAGCGCGATGCGGTGGGCGGCGGCGGAACGGGAAGCAATCAGATCGGCCACCGCCTCGGCCTGGCTCAAATCCAGCTTGCCGTTCAGGAAGGCCCGCTGGCTGAACTCACCGGGGCCCGCCGGACGTGCTCCCGCCTCGTTCCCGAGCCGGATAATTCGCTGTAAGATGTACGGACTTCCGTGACAGCTTATCTCTACCGAATCCTCCCCGGTGTAGGAAGCCGGGGCCCGGTAGAGGGTCAGAACCACTTCATCGATGATTTCACCGGCGGGATCCACCAAGGGCCCGTAAAGCACCCGGCGGGCCGGCGTGGATGCCAGTTCCCGGGCCGGAAAATAAGGGTCGATGAGTTCGATGCACCCAGCTCCACTAAGTCGAACGACTCCTATGGCTCCCTCGCCGGAGGGGGTGGCCGTGGCAATAATGATATCCTGCTTCATGCGGTCATATTCTGTTCGGCCCGCGGCAGTGTAATGCGGAAGGTGGTTCCCTTGCCGGGTTCGGAGTGTAAGACCACGATCTTACCCTGGTGGTATTCCTCGATGATGCGCTTCACCAGACTAAGGCCCAGGCCCCAGCCTCGCTTTTTCGTCGTAAATCCCGGATTGAAAACCCGGCGGGCATTACGGGCCGACATCCCCTTGCCCGTGTCGGTGATGTCGATCAGTACGTTTCCGTCTTTTTCGACGACCTGGCTACTGATCTGGCCCTTCCCGTCCATTGCGTCGAGCGCGTTCCGGAGCAGGTTTTCGATGACCCAGTCGAAGAGCAGCGGGTTAATGGCAACGGGAAGGTTACCGTCTGCCGGCGAAGGAAAATCAAAGGACACTTTACGGGGTGCCCGATGTTGCATGTACTGTCGACACTGGTCGAGTTCGGCGTAGATATTGGTGGGGTGCAGTTCAGGGGTCGCGCCGATCTTACTGAATCGGTTGGCGACCATTTCGAGCCGCTGCACGTCCTTATTCAGCTCCCCGGAGACTTCCATTAGCTCGGGATTGTCCGGATAGCTCATGTTGAGGTGCTCGATCCAGCCCATGATAGCGCTAATGGGCGTCCCCAACTGGTGAGCGGTCTCCTTGGCCATGCCTACCCATACCCGGTTCTGCTCGGCTCGTCTGGCTTGGTTAATCCCGAATATCCCAACCACGAGAAAGGTACCGATCAGGGCAAGCTGGATATAGGGAAAGAGACGAAGCTTCTGAATGAGGATACTCGTACCGAAATACATCAGTCCACCGTAGGGCATCGATACCGGCGGTTTACCATTCTCTTTCAAATCGGCCAGCTGTTCGAGTATGTATGCCGTATCGGCCTCCCTGCCGCCCCAGTTGATAGCCTCCACGTAACCGCCACCCTGGAGGGCCCAGATAGCCGGCACCGTGGTATTGTTTTCGATGATGGCCCCCTGTACGCTGAAGTCGGTATCCGCGCTCCCTGCTTCGAAATTGTTGATATCGCGAACCGAGGCCTCGAAAATGCGGACGTAATTCTCCTCGATGACGGAAAGCTGGTTGGCCAGCCGGTTGGTGTACCAGACCGACGCCACTACGATGATCAATCCGATCACGGAAAGATAGATGGGCCAACGGGAAGAGGTCGGAAGGGTCATGATCGGGCGGGGTTCGCCGGCTCGGTGAAAATTTGCCTGCGGGTATTAACGCAACGACACGGTCGAAAGATATGACCTCAGTGCGCTTCCACCTTCAGCCCGAGATCCTTCAAAGCCCGACGGCTGGCCTGCTGTTCGGCGCTCTTCTTATTAAAATCTTCCCCTACGGCCATGCGCTGCCCGTTGATGGTAACGGCTACGCGGAAGCGGTCGCGCTTATCCTGCTTGAAGCGTTTGAGGATTTCGTAGTCAACTTTCTGCCCGTTCTTCTGGCAGTGCTCGAGAAGCTGGCTCTTGTAGTTGTCATCGTAGGTCTCCAGCGTATCGATGTCGACGTAGTCGCGAAGCATCCGCTGCACGACGAAATGCATGGTTCCTACGTAACCCTGCTCCACGTAAACCGCTCCCACGAGGGCTTCTACCGCGTTACCGAGCATGGACCGTGCGATGCGGGTATTGTTGTACGTACTCAGCAGTTCATCGAGCCCCATGTCGTAGCCGATGTTGTTGAGGCTCTTGCGCTTGACGATCTTCGACCGCATTTTGGTAAGGAAGCCTTCGTCGGCCGTAGGGTACTTTTTGTACAGGTACTCCGCCACGATGGTGCCCAGCACCGCGTCACCTAAGTATTCCAGCCGCTCGTTGTTCTGACCGCCGTAGGGGCTTTTGGCGTTCTGATCGTTGCTGCTTTTATGCGAAAAGGCCAGTTTAAAGACATTGAGATAGGCCGGCGTGAAGCCCAGCAACCGGCGTAACCGTCTGACCAGTTCCTTTTCCGGGGAAAAGAAACGGTTGTACAATCTTCTAACTGCTTTAATCACTATGGGCGATGGTATGCGTTACGGGGCGCGATCTAATTAATCGATTTACTCACTATAACGCTTAAAGATAGTAGCGGAGTTGTGCCCGCCAAAACCGAATGTATTACTGAGGGCCACGTCGACCTGCCGATCCACCGCCTTATTAAAGGTCAGTTTAAGCTTGTCGTCAATCTCCGGATCGTCGGTGAAATGGTTGATCGTCGGAGGAATGAAGTTGTTATTGATGGCCAGAATACAGGCAATCGCCTCGATTGCGGCGGCGGCTCCCAGCAGGTGACCGGTCATGGATTTCGTCGAACTGATGTTGGCATCGTATACCGCGTCGCCGAAAGCCAGCTTGATGGCTTTGAGTTCGGCCGTGTCCCCCAGCGGTGTCGATGTCCCGTGGGTGTTGATGTAGTCAACGTCCTCAGGCTGTAGCCCGGCATCCTTCAGCGCGTTAAGCATGGCCATTTTCGCCCCGGCCCCTTCCGGGTGGGGTGCGGATATGTGGTAAGCATCGGAACTGGCGGCGTAGCCCCCGATTTCCGCCAGGATGGTCGCTCCGCGGGCTTGCGCGTGCTCGAGGCTTTCCAGAACGATGGCGCCGGCTCCTTCACCGAGTACGAAGCCATCACGTTCGGCATCGTAGGGGCGGGAGGCCGTGGCCGGATCGTCATTCCGGGTACTGAGGGCCTTCATGCTATTGAAGCCCCCGATGGCCACCTTGCTGATGACGGCTTCGGAACCACCGGTAACCATCATGTCGGCCCGACCGAGGCGGATATCATCCGCAGCAGCGGCCAGGGCATGCCCGCCGGAGGCACAGGCGCTGACGGTGGCGTAGCTGGGTCCGCGCAGGTTGTAGCGCATGCTGATGTGCCCCGCCCCCATATTGGCGATCATGCGCGGGATCATGAAGGGATTGTAGCGGGGTGTCCCGTCTCCCCGCTCGTAGATCTCGATCTGCTCCTCGAGTGACCGCAGTCCGCCGATACCGCTGGCCCAGATACAGCCGGCGCGGTCGGGGTCGACGGACGAGATGGTCTTGCCGTCCTCCCCGAGGAGACCCGCCATTTCCAGCGCTTCGTCGGCGGAGTATAGTGCCATCAGGGTGTAGCGGTCCTGGCGGCGCGCCTCACGCTTATCGACGCGGGTGGTAGGGTCCCAGTCCTTTACCTCACAGGCAAACTGGGTCTTAAAATTTTCGGCCTCGAATTGGGTAATGGGGCCTGCTCCGCTGCGGCCTTGCCGCAGCCCTTCCAGGTATTCGCTAGCCGAGTTGCCAATGGCGGTCAGCGCGCCGATACCGGTAATTACTACTCTTTTCATGATGACTGGGTCGGTAAAAAAACAACCGCCGCCCGCTACCTGGCAGGGTAATCGGGCGGCGGCAGGAACGCAGGGGCAAAGGTCTTACTTGTCCACGCTGCTTTCCAGGTAAGTGATAGCCTGGCCGACGGTCTGGATATTCTCCGCCTGCTCGTCCGGGATGCTGATGTCGAATTCTTTTTCAAACTCCATGATGAGTTCAACGGTGTCGAGCGAATCGGCACCGAGGTCATTCTGGAAACTCGCGTCGCGTGTTACCTCTGATTCGTCAACGCCGAGCTTGTCGACGATGATCTGCTTAACTTTCTCTTCAATACTTGCCATGGTAGAATGGTGGCTTTTGTGATTAAATGCGGCCGCAAAGAAAGCCCGAAAGGTTTACTTGCGCAAGTTCAGCGACAATTGGCGCCTCGCCCGCCGGCAAGGTAACACTCCTGGGGCCAACGCAGCGCTCATATGAAAGGACCTAACTAAAAGCGGGCGCCTACCGTATATAGTACCCGCCCCTCCCGGTGTTCACCGGTGGAGAAGCTGTCCGTAAAGGTCCGGAAGTAATGAACGCCCAGGGTAAACCAATCGAGATAGACCCGGATGCCCGCCCGGCCGCTCCAGCTGATGGACTGGTCATTCGCCGGTCCGTCACCGAAGCGGAAGCCGGGCACGACCGCCAGTGCCGGTACGAGATTGATGTCGAAGTCCGGGGCGATCACCCGGTACGCCAGGCCCAGGGGTACGTGGAGACGGTGCTGGGTGAAGTCCTCCGCCGTGCGGCTTTCGTATTTGCCGGGCCGGTACAATAATCCGGCGGTGGGGGCGAGTTGCCCCGCGCCGAACAGCACGTCCAGTCCGACAGCGTAGCGCTGCGCGTCATATATATCCAGGCCGTCGGTGGCACCGATAAGGGTGAGTTGATTCTCGCCCGAGAAGAGCCCGACGTAGGGGTTCAGTTCCAGCTGGCCCGCCGCGGGGGCGGCGAATAGCCAGAGGACCCCGAAAAGTAACGATCGGTATAGTGGCATGCCTTTGCAACGATTATTGAACGGAGATGTGGATAAACGGGGCTACTTTCGCGCAGAATTTCTTTCGGGCTGCCTAAATGCCCGGCGGTAACGTGAAATAAGCCCCGGTGGCGGGGCGTTATGGTTGCCTTGAACCTTAATAGGTGTAGTCAATTGCTACCCCATGCATGTGAATCTTAGTCAAACTATGCAACAACTCTTTCCCAAATTTTTCGCCGTTCTCCTGCTCGGTGCGCTATCCCATGCCGTGCAGGCACAGGTTGGCGCCTGTATGACAGATGGTGAAAAGAACTACGCCGTAGGCACCGGCGGACCCTGCGTAAACACGGTCGTTTCGGCCGTTCCCTTCCTCCGCATCACCCCCGACGCCCGCGGAGCCGCCATGGGTGACGCCGGCGTGGCGCTTAGTCCCGATGCCAACGCGATGCATTACAATGCCAGCCGCCTGGCCTTCACCGAACAAGAAACCGCCCTTAGCGCGACCTACACCCCCTGGTTGCAGGCGCTCGGCCTCAACGATGTTTACCTCGCTTACCTCGCCGGCTTCAAAAAACTGGACGAGAACCAGACCATCGGCGCCAGCCTCCGGTACTTCAGTCTGGGCGATATCATGTATACCGACCTCAACGGCGAGAGCCTTGGTATGGGGAAACCCAACGAGTTTGAGATCACCGGCGCGTACGCCCGTCGCCTGACCCCGAATCTCGGTCTGTCGATCTCCGCGAAATACATCAATTCCAACCTCGCCGCCGGCCAGCAGGTGAACGGTCAGGTCATCGAGGCGGGACAGTCCATCGCCGCCGATCTCGGTGTCAGCTACCGCAGCAACCCCATCGGCCCCAGCGGAAACATCCTGGCCATCGGGGGAGCGATCACCAATATCGGTAGCAAGATCTCCTACACCCTGGATACCATTCGGGACTTCCTGCCCGCCAACCTCGGTATCGGCGCGGCCTACACCATGAACCTGGATCAGTACAACCAGATCACCTTCACCGCCGAGACCAATAAACTGCTGGTTCCCACCCCCTGCCCGGTTGGCGTGACCAACTGCAGCCGCACACAGAACGAGATTGATGATCTCTCCCCGATCTCCGGCATCCTCACCAGCTTCGGAGACGCGCCCGAAGGCTTCGGCGAGGAACTCCGGGAATTTACCTGGACCGTCGGGGCGGAGTACTGGTACGCGCAGCAGTTCGCAGTACGCGCCGGATACTTCCACGAGGATGGAACCAAAGGCGGACGACGTTACCTGACCGCCGGCCTCGGACTTAAGTACAACATTTTCGGCATCAACCTGAGTTATTTGGTGCCAACCAGCAACCAGCGTAACCCGCTCGATAACACGCTGCGCTTCAGTCTGCTCTTCGATTTTGGCGCGGAAAATGACGGGTAAGGTTCTCGCTTCGACCCCACATTCATGGGGTTGCAAGGAAACTTTTTTCACCAGTTAGCAATTTTTATACCCAATTGGGCGTATATTGCACCAGATTACCGGCAAATCGCCGAAACCAAGATTTTTTATAACTGGGGTTTAGTTCAGGAAAGGTGTGGCACTTGTGCCACGCCTTTCTCTTTTCCGGTGGGTAGTTCCGTATGCAGCCACTATTTTGCCGCTACCTCACGCCCATGCCCCAACTCCTTCCCTTCCCCCGATTCTTTCACCCGACTCCGGGAATCACCGAGCAGCTGCCCACTACGCGTAACGGGATTCGGCAGCTCGATCCCTTTCCCTTCGTCCAAACGGATGGTCCCCAGATGCCCGTCCTGTCCGTAAGGAACGGAGAGAGTGGCCGGACCGTCTCCGCGATATGCGGCCTGTTACCGGCCTCGGCCTTCCACGACGGTACCGTCTTACCCCACGAACGGACCCTGAGCGCCCGCCTGGAACGACAGCAACGATTGGTCACCGGTGACCGGGGCGCCCTGGGCAAGCCGGTCTTACTTACGGTCCCGAGCCTCGGCCGGCTTTCTCCGGGCAGACCGGTAGACGACGGCGAAAACCAGGTGATATTCTACGGGGATGACCACATATACCGGCTCGAGCCCTCTTCCTCCCCCGCCCCACCGGTGTCACTGCCGACGCCCCTGGTCATCGCCGACGGCCACCACCGCGCGTACACCCACGCCGCGCTGGCTGCGGACGGAGATCCGGAATTTCAATTTATCCCCGTTGTGGTGGCAGGTGCGGACGAGCTCTCCATCGGCACCTTTCTACGGCTGATCGACGGGGACGGAATGAAGCCCCGGGAAGTATTGTCACGATTTCAGCGGCATTTTTCCTGTACGCCGTTGCCGAACGCCGTGCCCGTGGCCACCGCCGGAGAGTGGCTCTACAGCCAACGCGGTCAGCATTATCACCTTCGCCGACTGGACACATCCGTTACGGATACCGACCCGGGCTGGCTGAATCAGGTCCTACTGCCCGACGTTTTCGGCATCACCGACACCCGGACCGATCCACGCATCCAATCCGTCGACCCACCCCCCGTCGTGTCCGGGGAAGTGTATTTCGATCCGGGGCAGCACAACAGCGTCAAGCTGCTGGGAAAGCCTATTACCCGCGAGCGCTTTTTCGCGGAAGTGCAGGCCGGAAAGACGCTTCCGCCAAAGAGTACACGCTTCGAGCCCCGGGTTCCCAGCGGCCTCCTGGTGTGGATACCTTAAAGCCCGGGCGGGTCTTGCTTACTTGAACCGAATAGCTTTCACGGGGTCGATCTTCGTGACCAGATAGGACGGTAAGACGAGAAACAGCAGCGTAATGGCGAACGTACCGAGGTTTAGTCCCAGGATCGTCAGCCACTCCAGCTTGATCGGCGCTACCGAAAGGTAGTAGCTCTCCTCGTCCAGGGTCACGATCCCGAAGGTCTTTTGCGCCCAGGCCAGTCCGAGTCCGATCAGGTTACCCAAAAGCAAGCCGACCACGACAATGAAGGCCGCATAGTAGAGGAATATCTTCCGGATGTTCCAATTGTTCTGCCCCAGTGCCTTCAGTGTACCGATCATATTGGTACGTTCGAGAATCAGGATCAGCAGCGCCGTCATCATATTGATAATGGCCACCAAGACGACCAGGATCAGGATGATGATCCCGTTGTAGTCCTGTATATCCAGCCAATTGAAGAGTTCGCGCAGCTTATTCCGAATGCTGTCGGCGTAAAGGTTCGCGGGGAGCACGTCGTAGTGGATATAGTTGGAGAAAGCTTCCAGGTCGTCAATGTCGTCCAGTACGACCTCAAAACCACCTACCTGGTCCGGTGCCCAGTTTAGCAGCCCCTGCAACTGCTTTATGTCCACCAGTGCGAACTTACTGTCGTATTCCTCCAGCCCCGTTTTATAGATACCCTGGACCAGGAATGCCCTACTCTTTTCCTCCCGCAGTCCACTGAAGTAGACAAAATCTAGCCGGTCACCGATGCCGAGCCGAAGCCGCTTGGCGGTGCTGTTGGAAATGAGAATGCCCCGGGACGTCGAATCCGCAATGACCTCCAGCCGTTCTCCCTCGATAAGGTACTGGCCGAAATCGTCCCAGGCGAAATCCGGCGCGATTCCCTTCATGATGAGTGGCTCGGTATCCGCCAGCCGCTCCCCTTCCTGAAAGGCCGAAACGATGCCCGGCAACAGGATAAACTGCTGAATATGCCGGATCCCACCTTCGGTCGTCCGCAGCTCGGAGGTATTGCTACCGAAGGGATCTTCAAAGTCGCGGTAGGTGATCTGTCCGGTGTCGGCCAGGCCGGGGTAAAAGTCCTGCTGGTTGCTGATCGGGTACTCGGCGGTGAGCATGATGTCGTTGGCCGCTTTCTCTTCGGTGATGTGCACGTGGCCCCAGAAGCCGAAGATCTTCACCGATATCTCCGATTTAAATCCGGAAATAAGGGCACTGGCCAGCACCATCGTGGCCATGGAAATCGCTACCGCCACGACGGCGATCGCGAGGATGGTACGGCTGATCGACTGACCGCCGCCCTTGGCAACACCCCGGGCCAGAAATAAGGGGAGATTCATGGACGGCGAAGATAAAGCCTATTCACTCAGGTCTTGGTCGGAGGCTTTATACCTGCGCTCCGCCGCCCCTTAAACGCCGGTAAGTTTGGGATGCTATATTTGCGCGCCCTTACCCCACCCGTAATTCCCCTACCCATGGATTTTATCGCCGAACTCGAATGGCGTGGCATGCTGCACCAACTCACCCCCGGCATCCGCGAGCACCTGCAGGAAGCTCCCCGGCGCGGTTACATCGGTTTCGACCCCACCGCCCCCTCCCTGACCATCGGTAATTACGTGCAGGTGATGCTGCTGATCCACTGGATGCGGGCGGGCCACGAGGCCGTCGTCCTCTTCGGCGGCGCGACCGGCCGAATCGGTGACCCCAGCTTCAAGGCGGAAGAACGCGACCTGAAGACCTACGACGAACTCGACCATAACCTCGCCCACCAGAAAGAGCAAATGAGTCAACTGTTTGCGCTGGCCGGGAAGCAGCTTTCCAACCCCGCCAGCACGGGCTCGGTGACCGTGGTCAACAACCTGGACTTCTACCGGGACATGAACGTGCTGGACTTTTTACGCGTGGTCGGCAAAACCCTTACCGTCAGCTACATGATGAGTAAGGACAGCGTGCAGACCCGGCTGGAAACCGGCCTGTCGTTCACCGAATTCAGCTACCAGTTGCTGCAGGGCTACGACTTTCAGAAGCTGTTTACCGAGCGGGGCGTAAGCGTACAGATGGGCGGCTCCGACCAGTGGGGCAACATCACGAGCGGTACGGAATTCGTGCGCCGCAACCTTGAAGAAAAGGCTTACGCGGTAACGACTCCCCTACTGACCAAGGCCGACGGGAGTAAGTTTGGCAAAAGCGCGGAAGGCAACATCTGGCTGGACGGCGAACTGACCAGTCCCTACGACTTCTACCAATTCTGGCTGCGTACCGACGATGCCGACCTTGCCAAGTACCTCAAGTACTTCTCGCTGCGCGACAAGGAAGCCATACTGGCGGACTGCGCGACGGTTGATGCCCACCTCGGCGGGGAGGATCACTACCGGGAAGTAACGGATATCAAGACGGGGCTCGCGGCCGAACTCACTCAACGCATTCACGGCGAAGAGGGGCTGCAAACCGCTCAGCGGGTTACAAACCTGCTGTGGGGCCGGGGAGCGACCCCCGAAGACCTTCAGGCGCTCGACGCAAAGGCCTTCCGCAGCCTGAGCGGCAACATTCCCACCTTCACCGTTGCCCGCTCGGTACTACCGGTCCCGCTGCTGGATTTGCTGTCGGACCACAGTGAGGTGACATCGAGTAAGAGTGAGGCCCGGCGGGCGGTACAGGGGAATGCCATCGCGGTCAATAAGACGAAGATCGGAAACCCGGATGCGACGGTCTCGGCAACGGACCTGTTACACGATCGCTACCTGATGGTGGAGAACGGGAAGAAGAAGCGATACCTGTTTATGGTGGAGTAGACCGTCCGCCGCACCAGCAGAGACATGCATCGCTGGCGGGCCAGCCATAATTATTGTGTGAAAGCAAATTTTTCCCTGAAAATTTTCGCCGCGGTGCCGGTAATCTTGCGTGATACCCGTACCTTGTTGTCACACTTACTTTTCTATACACACATTCTCACCTTTTCTTCCGGTCCGCTCTGGACTTTCGCCGCGGGGCTAAACGCCGCGGACTATTTCACGTAGAGCTGCGCTGTTCCATTGAATAGGTGGGTAGTATCTGTATTCATATCGCCTAAGACCACTGATACCGTATTCCCCGGCTATTGACCGGGCGAATCCACTATACTGTATTCGTCCGGTAGCCCATTGCTGATCTTTTCATTGTCTGGCAACCCCAGCGCGACACTTGACAACACATGAAATCTTTTTATTTGACGGCCATTGGTCTGGCCGTACTCTTCCATTCGGTCTCCCTTTTCGCAAGCGGCCCCACCGGGCCCGTTCTCTCCTTCGACCGGGCCAGTATCACCCTGGAATACGACGGGCGGTCATCCGCGCCCGTAGCCGTGGTGGGCCTGACGACCAGTGACGGGAGCACCCCGGTGATCACCCTTTCGGACGATCCACACGCCGGGAACTGGCTGATCTATCCATCGCTGGCCTCCCCGGGGCAGTTTACGGTGGCGGTGCGGTCCGGCCTGCCGGTGGGTACCTACCAGACTAATCTCATAGCTACCGCGCCGGACTATGATGCGGCGGAGATTTCCATCTCCCTCCACGTAACCGGTGAAGGGGCGCAACAGCCGCGCGTGATCGCTGCGTATCCGCCAACGGGCAGCCGGGGCGTGCCGACTTCCATTTCCCTGTCGGCCAATGACCTGTATTTACCGAACCCCGTGGACGGGATCTACGGCGTGGCGAACGAGAGTATTGACCCGGCTACCGTCTACTTGACCAAATTGCCGTCTGGCGCAACCGTGCCCGCCACCGTCAACGGAACGGGTGGTGGCGATGCGATCAACCTGACGCCGCTCCTTCCCCTGGAAGCCAATACGACTTACCGTTTTACCATTGCCGGGGTAACCGACTTGTCCGGTAGCCCCTTCGAGGTATACCAATCGACCTTTACGACGGGAACCGGTGGCGGCGACTCGGGGGGGAATCTCGGGCAGGTAGCCTTCCGTTCAGCGGGTGCCGTGACTTCCGGACAGCAGTATACCTCCCTGACGATCGGCCCAGACGGCAAACTTTATGGTTTGTCCATTACCGGTACCATCGACCGGTGGGACATAGCGGAAGACGGTTCGCTGGCCGGCCGTCAAACCCTTACCGTGCTGCCCGACACCTATGGCGTGCGCTCGGCAATCGGATTCACCTTCGCCCCGTCGGCAACCGCCGATAACCTGGTCGCCTACGTCACCCACTGCTCCGGCACCCTCAATAACGCACCGGCCTGGGACGGCAAACTGAGCCGGCTAAGCGGTCCTGACCTGGAGAATGAAGCCCTGGTGATCACGAATCTGCCCCGCTCGCGCCGGGATCACCTCACGAACAGCATCGCCTTCCGCCCCGGCGAAGATCGCGTCCTCTACTTCCTCCAGGGAAGCAACACCGCCGGCGGAGCGCCGGATAATGCCTGGGGAAATCGCCTGGAACGCCTGCTTTCGGCCTCCGCCTTACGGCTCGACCTGGACAAACTCCCCGAATCGGCGTGGCCACTGAACGCCAAGACCACCATGAACGCGGCGGCCATCAATGCCGTGGATACCTATAGCCCCACCCTGGGCCCGGGCACCGGCACCTACACCGAAAACGGACAGGTGTACCCCGACGATGGTACGTACAATCCGTACTTCACGGAAGCGCCCCTCACCCTCTTCGCTACCGGCATACGGAACGCCTACGACCTCGTCTGGCACTCCAACGGTCAACTCTACGTACCCACCAACGGCACCGCCGCGGGCAGCAACTCCCCGGCTTCCATCGATGGAACGCGCCGACCAGATGGCAGCCTCTACTCCGGGACCGGTTACCCGCCCGTCCCGGGAGCGCTCGCTAACAATACCCAGCGGGACTGGTTGTTTCGCATCGACCCCGGTCAGGCAGCCGGCTATTACGGCCATCCCAATCCCCTCCGGGGCGAGTTCGTTCTAAACCGCGGCTCGGTCGACGTCTCGACCTACCCCGCCGGGGTTATCGCCGATCCGAATTACCGGGGGGCGGCCTACGATTTCGCCTACAATAAATCGCCTAACGGCGTGATCGAATACCGGAGCAATGCCGAAAACGGCAACCTACAGGGTGCCCTGCTGGTCTGCCGCTACAGCGGGGGCAGCGACCTTATCGCCCTGATGCCGGACGGCCCGAACGGGGATATCCAAACGATCAAGATCGGCATACCCGGCTTCACGGGCTTCACCGACCCGCTCGACCTGACCGAGGACGTCAACACGGGGAACCTCTACGTATCGGATTTCGGCACCGGAGAGATCGTGTTGCTGAAACCCACCAATCAGGCTACCGCCCAACCCGCCATTACCCTGAGCCGGAAGGACGTCGTAGTGGACGCCACCGTCGGTGAGCAGGTCAAAGTAACACTGTACGTAGCCAACGTCGGGAATGCCCCCCTCCTGAACACCTTCGTCAACCTGCAGGGGCCTGAGGCCGCCGCCTTCGCGATCGAGGCTACGCAGCTCCCCGACGAGTTGCTCCCGAATAGTTCGGCTTCCGTTGAGGTCACTTTCCAACCCGCCACGGCCGGAGTCAAATTCGCCAGCCTCACCCTCGGCGGTAGCAACGGCCAACCGACGACGATCCCGCTCAACGGACTCGGTCGGCGCGGTACCGAAGCAGCCGAACAGCCCTCCCTGCAGGAAATTTTCAACGTCCTCCGTCTTGACGTGGACAGCGGCGATGAGGACCCCACGACCAGTACGTTCGACGTGAGCGGAAATGACTACAACCGCCTGCTCGGCGACGAGCTGGATCTCCAGCAGTTTCAGCGGGCCAGCGACGGCCCCGTGACGGTCGAAGTCCTGGCCGCCTTCGACGCGGAGTCCGTCGACCCCGTCACCGCACTCGGCTGGTACACCGGCGAAGATGCAGCCAACGCCACCGAGGTACTAAGCATCTCGAACGCGCTGAGCGGCAACGGACAGTCGCTGTACCCCACGGTGACGGGCGCCGCCAGCTTCGACCCCGGCCGCGCGGCCTTCGGCCTGTATTCCCGCTGGCCGGTAGCGGCCGACCGCCTGGTATTTGGCGAGCATGCAAGGAACACCTTCGATCCCCTCGTCAGCCGCCACCTGCGCGTGTACCCCTACCCGGGCGAGGAGGATGCCTACATTCTCGCCTTTGAGCGAGAAACGGCCGGCTACGAATACCAGGACCTGGTGGCGGTGGTCCGCAACGTCGAAGCCGCGACGGGTACCACCGTTACGGCCCTACCGAAGGAATTGCTGTTCGAAACGACGGTCGATACCGACGGCAATGCCACTATGACTGCCACCGTGCAGCTGCGCAACGAGGGCACGGCACCCGTGGAAATCAGCAGCAGCGCATTTACCGGCGCATTCGCGGATCAATACCGTATGGACGACCCGGCAGGCATTGTCCTGCTACCCGGGGTGGACCGAAGTTTCGACGTTACGTATGCTCCGGACCGGACGTACGACCGCTTGGGCCACCAGCCCGCTTCCCTGTCCTTTTCATCCACCGGGCTTTCCGAATCGGAGACCACCGTGGCGCTTCACGGCCTGAAGAAGGCTGGATTTGAAGGCGATGCGGAGCCTGCCTTACAGGATGTGTTATTGACCCTGGGCTACGGCGTCGACGTTGGCTGGACCACCCTGGCCAATCACCTCGATCCTTCGCCAATGGGCGAAGAGGTCATCACCCCCTACTTCCAGCTGGCCGGACCGGGTTCGGCCGAACTCATCCCGCTTGCCCGCTACTCCCCGGCCGGCGCGGTTCCTTTCGGCTGGTTTACCGATACGCCGGCCCCCAACCGGCACCAGCTCGCCACGCTTGCCGATGGCCTGGCGAACGCCCAGCGACTTTATCCGCCAACGGAAAGCGGCGGCACCCGATTCAACCCCCGCGATTCGATCTTCGGCGTCTACATCGACCTGCCGGAGCGAGACCGGTCCGATTACTCGACCGATGTCCAAAATGACGGGAACGTGCACCGGACCCGTGTTTATCCCGCCCGAGACCGTTCGGGGCAGCTGTTACCCAACACCTATATCCTTTGCTTCGAGGAAGCGGCCAATGGCGATTACCAGGATAACGTATTCCTGCTGCGCAACGTGAAGCCTGCGGGCGACGGCGCGCAGGTATTAAGCTTTATCGAGAACAGCATGTCGCTGTCGGCCATTCCCGGCCAATTCTCGGCGGCCTTCCACAACCGAATCAATGCCAGTGGCCCCCGGAGTGATCCGTCCATCACCCTAAGCTCGGATCGGCCGTGGATCGTCCTCCCTCAGGATGCCTTGGGCGGTGTAGACCTCCCCTTCGGCGTGGATGCCTTCGATCTGGAGGCCGGCAACTACAGCGCCACGGTCACCGCCACCTCCCCGGGGTACCTACCGACGACCGTAGCCATAGCCGTGGAAGTGAGCCGGGAAAAGATCTACACCCTCAGGGTGAACTTCCAGGACGATAACTTCGACCCTCCAGCCGACTACGTGGCGGATATCGGGGAGGCGTTCGGCCTCCGCCCCGGAGGGCACCAATACGGATGGATCGACCCCGTTAGTCGGCAACCTGCCGAAAATCTGGACAACGCGGAGGGCAAGTCCCGCGGCGTTCTAGTCTCCAGCCCGGACGTAGTCAAGCTGGTCTACTCCTTCAATGTGCTGGACAACGTGAAGCTGGAAACACCTCACCCCCGTCACTGGGAGGTCGCCGTACCCAATGGAAGCTACCGCGTGGCGGTAGGTATCGGCGATGTCAAGCTCCGGAACAGCCGCCATACCCTCCGCGTCGAGGGGGTCACGCTAGTCGACGACTTCATCCCCGAACCCGACAATATGGTAACCTCCGCCACCGGTGTCGTGACCGTCAAAGACGGTAAACTTACCGTGGACGACATCGGCGTTGCGCCCTGGGGAAATACCAAGATCAGCTATCTGCGTATCGAGCAGGTCAGCGGTCCGACCATCGCACCGGATGTACGCGCTTCCATTACCGGCCCGATGGACACCGAGGGCCATTATCGGGGCTCGGCGATCGTGTCCCTCTCGGCTACCGACCGTTCCGGCGGATCGGAAGTTATCTCCCTCCGGTACAGCCTTGACGGAGCTCCCTTCACTGCCTACGAGCGGGCACTTTCCCTGGCGCATACCGGTTCATCGTCGTTTGAAGCCCATTCCCTCAAGGTCCGGGCAGTGGATGCCCGCGGCAACGTCGGTGAACTGGATACAATGCTTACGGTGGCAGCCGCCAGTGGTGCCCTCCTACGCATCGAAAACATGAGCAAGCTGCGCACGACCGACTTATCCGTCCCGGGCGACCATCTCTTCTCGTTCCAACGCATAAAGGAGCCCGACATCATCAATGGCCAGCCTACCCGTGCACACGACCGTATCAAGGTGCGCATGCACAACGAGGGTACGGCACCGCTTACCGTTTACGGGTTTGAACTCGGCGATACGGCCCGCTTCGCCGTAGAAGGTTTCGATCCGGCGAACGGTCCGATCACGGTGCCCCCCGGAACCTATACGGATGTCACCGGCGTGTTCAAGGCCGTCGAGCCAAAGGGCGTAGGGAAGATCGTTTTCTACGATACTTTACGCATCCTATCGAATGCCGATAATGCCGGTGAGGTGCGGCCCGAGTTCCGGGGAGGATACATGCAGTACACGGAAGGAGGCAACGAGCTGTCGAACCAGAGCGTCTTCGAAACCCTCGGCTTCGGCACCGAGGTTGGTCGCGATGAAAACCGCAAACTGATTGTCCGGCCGAGTTCCGATCGCCCATCCGACGAGCGGGTAGACGCCGGCTACGAAGGCGATCTCATCCTGTCCGGCTACTTCGAACAGGCCGACCGGAGCCAGGAGGTGCGCATGATCCACCTCGGGGCCTTTCACGGATTTAGCGGTTCCCGCATGGAGCTACGCAACAGTTCCAACCAGGTGGTCTCCGGCATGTCCTACAACCACGGTAACTATTACTACAATAGTCTCCTTCCCCGTACCACCAACTTCAGCGATGAAATAGCGGGCGACCGGACAAGCACCATCAACGGGTCCTTCCAAATTTACATCGAAGGATACCGTTCGACCGGCCATGGCTACCAAAATTCCATAATGGGTATTCGGGTGTATAAAGCCAAGGATGCCGCGGGCAATGTAATACCCAACGCCTATATCGCTATCCAGGACTACGTCGGAAGTGGCTGCGACCAGGGGGGCGGAAACTGTGATTGGCAGGACAACATCGCCTACATCACCAACATTCGGCCGGTTGCCAAACCCAGCGCGGGAGAGATTGCCGACCGGCAGGTCGATGCGGGCACCGCGGATCGGTACGTCTTAGGTGAGGTCTTCGACCGAGGTTATCCGGGCAACCGGCTTTCATTCACCGGGCGCCTTTCGGATGGATCTCCGCTTCCCGAATGGATCACCGTCGACCCCCGTACCGGAACGGTCAGTAGTCTGCCGCCCTATCAGGTGGCCGGCCGGTCATACGATCTCCGGATCACGGCGACGGACTACAACCTGGTGACGGCAACGGCAGGATTTCAACTTCGCATCACGGCCGATACCGGGCCCTGTGAAATAAACGCCAACGTGGATGGCCGGCAGAAAGTGATTTACTGTGCTGGGGCCTCTGTGGAATTACGCGGCTTTACCGGCAGCGGAATCTACCGCTGGACGGGACCCAACGGCTACACCTCCTCCCAACGGAATCCCAAGGTCACGGAGCCGGGCACCTATACGTTACGTTCGGGTACGCTGGCAAACGGAGACTGCGGCCGCGCGTCCACCGTCGTGGTCACGGAGGACTTCAGTCAAAGCCCTGCCCTGACGATCTCGGCCAGCAGCCCCTACCTCAGTTGCACGGTCGGCACAGTGGTGCTTACTGCGGAGAGCGCGGCAGCAAACGCCACCTTCGCCTGGACGTCGAACGGCCGGACGATCGGAACGGGGGCTACGCTCTCGGTTAGCAAGCCGGGTAGGTATGATCTTTCGGCCAGCACCGGCGACGGTTGCAGTACCGAAACCTCGATTACCGTAACGGAAGACTTTACGCCACCGAGTGCGGGCGTCGGGGGCACCGTTACGCTGTGCGAAGGAGCGGGTACGGTGAGCCTGTACGAGCAACTGGCAAGCCTGGGTGGTGAGCCCCAACCCGGCGGCCAATGGACGTTCTTCGATCGGCCGGTTACGGATGCCTTTGATACCGCCACCGGATTCCGGGGCACGTATAGGTACACCGTCGGTGGCCGGGTCGGATGCGCCGCATCGTCCGCCGAGCTAGTCGTGCGGGTTATTGCATCCACGCGCTTCTACCGGGATGCCGATGGAGATGGCTTCGGTGATTCCGCCGTCGCCGTGGACGACTGCTCCGCTCCCGGAGGCTACGTCAGCAACGCGTCCGACTGCAATGACGCGAATCCGAACGTCCACCCCGGGGCCGCGGAGATTTGTGATGGAACGGATAACAACTGCGACGGAGCGGTGGATGAAGGCGCTGCGTGCGTAGCCAGCGGACCCGCCGTCCGCATCAATGCGGGTGGTCCGGCTACCTATCACGACGGCATTTTATTCAGCGCGGACCAGCACTACTACGACGGAAACGCGTACACCAATTCGCGGGTAGACCTGCCCACCATTTACCAAAGCGAACGCACCAGTGGTGATCCTTTCTACGTCCGCTATTATTTCCCGCTGGAACGCGGCGAGTACCTGGTACGCCTTCACTTTGCCGAAATTTACTGGGGCGCACCCGGCGGGGGCAGCGGTGGAGACGGCAAGCGGATATTCGACGTCGTGGCGGAGAACACCAAACTCATGGATGACTACGATATACACCGCGAGGTAGGTTCGTCTACGGCGGTGGTCAAGGAGTTTCGCGTCACCAATAACGACAACTATTTTTTCATATACTTCGACGGGCGTCGCTCCGAAGGCGGCGTTGACCAGCCAAAAATTTCGGCTTTAGAAGTCATCAGTATGGATGCCGCCGGTCCGAACGCCAGTCCCGTTGCCCGGGCCACGGCTACCCCCTCCGTGGGTACCGCTCCCCAGGCGGTTAGCCTGGACGGATCGTTATCTACGGACTCCGACGGCAGCATCGTCTCCTACCAGTGGAACTGGACCGGCGGTAGCGCCTCGGGTCCGAGTACCATGGTGACCCTGGAAGATGGCACCTACGAGGTGACCCTCACCGTGACCGATAACGACGGGGCACGGGACGCCGCTACGGTGCAAGTAGAAATAGGAACGGAGATCGAGGATGCCGACGGAGACGGAATTGCCGACGAAGAGGACAACTGTCCCACCCGCTATAATCCCGAGCAAAACGTGCTGACCTTTTACGCGGATGCGGACGGTGATGGCTACGGCGATCCGGCAAACAGCCTGCAAAGCTGCTTCCCTCCGGATGGTTACGTCACGAATAACGCGGATAATTGTCCGGACTATCCCAGTGACAACCTCACCGATACGGACGGCGACGGGTGGGGAGACGCCTGCGACGACGACGATGACAACGACGGCGTCCGCGACACGGACGACTGCGCGCCGCTGGATCGCGAAGTTTCCGCCCCCCGCTTGTTCTACGCCGACCGGGACGGCGACGGTTACGGCGATCCGGCGGAAGCCACCCTAGCCTGTGTGCAGCCCGCCGGCTTCGTGACAAACGGATCGGATAATTGCCCCGCTACCGCCAACCCGGGGCAGGAGGATTCGGATGCTGATGGCATTGGCGACAGTTGTACCGGCGCACCTTCCACTACAGCATACTGGCTGGAAGCCGAATGCGGGACGGTCGGAAGCGTCTGGACGATACGATACGACGATCAAGCCTCCGAAACGGGCTACGTGGACGCACGCGGGAATAACGACCTGCAGAACGCCCCGGCGGACGTGCCGGCTAACCAAGTTCGGCTGTCTATACCGAACGGCCTGGCCGGCACCTACCACCTCTTTGCCCGGATCAGCGCAGCGGACCCCAGCAGCGACAGCTACTACTTCCGGATCAACGGAGGGAACTGGAATCCTTGGTACCGGAGCATCATCGCGGACGGCACTTTCCACTGGAATCGCCACCGGAATCAAATCGAATTGACGGACGGAATCAATACGATCGATTTTGCCTGGCGCGAGGGCGATGCCCGGCTGGACAAGGTTTACATCAGCAAGGAGATATCCCTCCCGGACGGTCTCGGCAAGCCCGCCACGAATTGCGGGAGCACCATCAATCAGGCCCCGGTGGCCCGGGCTGCCGCCTCTCCTACCGAAGGCGTAGCTCCCCTCGACGTGAGGCTTGACGGAACCGCATCGAGCGATGACGCCGGAATCGTACGGTATGTGTGGACGTGGAACGACGGAGGCTTCGCTACCGGATCGACGGTAGACGTATCCTTCCCCACCGGCTTCTACGATGTGACCCTCACGGTCATCGATGCGGAGGGAGCGGCTGACTCCGAAAGCCTGCGGATAAATGCCTACGACCCGAACGCGGACTCGGACGGCGACGGCGTTCCGGATCTCGCAGACAACTGCCCCACCTTGGCTAACCCCGATCAGCTGCTGCCGATCTTTTACGCGGATGTCGACGGTGATGGCTGGGGAGACGCAAACGACACCATCCGCAGCTGTTCGCCTCCACCCGGTTACGCGGACCGCGCCGGAGACCTTTGCCCAACGGTAGCCGAGTCTGTCCAGCATGACTTCGACGGAGACGGCCTCGGGGATGCCTGTGATCCGGATGACGACAACGACGGCGTACCGGATGAGCTGGACTGCGGACCGCAAGACGACGCCATAGGCGCAAAATATCGCTACTACCGCGACGAAGATGGTGACGGATTCGGCAATCCCGGCAATTCCCTCCTGGCCTGCACCCTCCCCGAGGGTTACGTTACCAACGGCACGGATAATTGTCCCTACCTGGCCAACCCCGATCAACTCGATTCGGATGGAAACGGGACGGGCGATGCCTGCGAGGGCATAGTAAATACCCGAAACCGGTACTGGCTGGAAGCCGAATGCGCCTTGGTGGGTTCGAGCTGGTCCATTCAAACGGATGAGCTGGCCAGCGAGCGGGCATACGTCCACGCTCCGGGAAAGTATTCCATGTCCTCCCCTCCAGCGGATGTCGAGGCAAACTATCTCCGGTTCGTGGTTGACCAGGCGGAGGCCGGCTCGTATTACCTGTTCGGACGAATTGCCGCCGACGATTCCGACAACGACAGCTATTGGATACGCGTCAATAATGGCGACTGGGTCCGTTGGTACCGCGGGATAACTAAGGACGGACAGTTCCACTGGAACCAACTACCAGGGACTACCAACCTGACGGCCGGGGTGAATGTGCTTGACATTGCCTTTAGGGAGGGCGGGGCGCGCCTGGACAAATTGCACCTGAGTACGGAAAATCCCCTTCCCACGGGTGAGGGCCAAGCGGCTGACAACTGCGGAGCTCCGGCCGCGATCCCCCCGGTCGCCGCGGTAGCCGAGTCCTCCATCAATGGTGCAGCCCCCTTAAGCGTGCTACTGAATGGAACCCCCTCTTACGATCCGGACGGCACCGTTGAATCGTATGCCTGGTCGTGGGGGGAAAACAGCATGAATGGCGATTCCATCCGGGTCGACTTTCCGGCCGGGACCTGGACCGTAACGCTGACCGTGACCGACAACGACGGACAATTCGATCGAACGACCGTTGAAATCGAAGTTTTGGATCCCGAGCTGGATACCGACGGCGACTCGGTTCCCGACCTCACGGACAACTGCCCGGAGATTTACAATCCCGACCAGGCACTGACAACGTACTACGCCGATGAGGACGGGGACGGACTGGGTGATCCGGAGCAATTCCTGACCGCCTGCTCCCAACCCGCCGGCTTCGTCAATAATGATCTGGATAACTGTCCAACCGTCGCCAGTTCCGATACCGGCGACGCAGACGGGGACGGAATCGGAGATCCCTGTGACACCTTCGAGGGCGAGTCCATCGACCTGGCATGGGAGGCCGTCTGTGCCGACCTGGGCGCGAAGTGGGAAATACGCACCAGCACTGAAGCGGTGAGCGGCTCCTTCATCCGATTTTCCGGGAACCATCGCACGGGCGTGCCTACCGGGGAGGAGCCGGACCAGCAGGCCAATTTCGCAATTGAAATTCCCGAAGACGGCACTTACTACGTCTTCTTCCGGCTCAACGCGCCCAGTAGCAGTAAGAACTCATTCTGGGTACGGGTAGACGAAGGCCCCTGGATGAAGTTTTGGAAGAAGGAAAACGGTGATCAAATCCTGACCGACGGATTCGAGTGGACACGGTTAACGGACGATACCGCACCGGTTTCCTTTGATTTTGCCGCCGGAAGTCACGTGCTCACCGTAGCAAACCGGGAAGCCGGCACGGAATTGGATCGTATTCAGCTATCTACCAACCACGCGCTACCCGACGGACAGGGTGTCGCGGCCGATTGTGACCGCTCCGTAGCGGCCCGATTTGGAATGACCATTGAGGAACAGGCGTTACTACCGAAAACGGATTTCGCTCATGAGTTGCTTCTCTATCCCAACCCGGTAAGCGACCGGCTGTACGTTGCCGTTCGAAGCCCTTTTCTGGGCCGCGTCACGCTACGAACGTATGACTTCGGGGGTAAAGTAGTGGACGAACGGACGGAAGACAAGTCCGGCACTAACCTGGAAACCTTCATCGATACGCACCATCTGCCAAGCGGTACTTACCGAACGGTAATGATCACCGGCGATCGAACGACCGTGCGGACGTTCATTAAAGTGCGGTAGGCAGTTATTTATTCCGGCTAGTCGAACGGGGCTACGCACGCGGTGTGTAGCCCCGTTTTTGTGTAGCTTCCCCACGCCCGGAGCAGCCATGAACGCGCTTCGGGCTGAGCAAATTTGTCTCATTTAAAGATTTTATGCGATCTTTAGCGCCTCCGATTCCACTAACAACCTTGCACGACGTGTGGGATCGAGACCTTTCCAAAATGTAAACATGCTTTTCTTTCATCCGTTCCTGCCCACCTGGGCAGGTGGCGGAAGTATTCGCTTTTTTTATTTAAACCAACCGCATATGTTAAGTAATGTTACCCGCTACGGCCGAGGCTATCCGGCCCTGCTGCTGCTTTTGTTTACGCTTACGGCCTTTTGGTCCGCCCCCCTATCCGCCGCCGCCCCCGCCAAGGGACCTATAGTACGGATTGAAAACATGAATAAAATTCCCGGTACCGACCGAGGATTTCCGGCCGATGACTATTTTACCTTCAATAAGATCGACCGAAACACCAACAGCCGCGGCATCAAGCTAAAGGCCACCGATACGCACCAGATGCGTATCCACAACGATGGCGATCAGACGCTTGTCATCACCAAACTCACGAGCAGCTACCCCGACGACTTCGCCGTCACCGGCGTGAAAATTCCAAAGGGCGGCCTGAAGATCGCTCCGGGGAAATACGTCACGGCCACCGTTAAATTTGTCACCGACCGGGGACGAGGCAAGCGCGTGATCACCCAAGAGCTCGAGATGAAGAGCAATGCCGCCAATGCCAAGCAGGTCAAAGTGACCTTCAGCGGCATTTATATGACGCGTCCGGAAGGAGCCTGGGAAGTGGACGCCCAGCAGATCTTCGACGCCTACGGCTTCTCCACGATGATGGGTAAAGACGGAAAAGGCGAGGTGATTACCCGCCCAAGCTCTGATTTCCCCACCGCGGCACGGGTCAATGCCGGAAAAGAAGGCGACCTCATTATTGCCGATTATTTCGAACAGGCGGACCCCAACAAACCGGTCCACATGCTTCAACTCGCCGCCTTCCACGGTCCCGGTGGCGCGCGGACGCAACTCCTCGCCCTGGGAAATAAGGTGGTTGCCGACATGGATTATGACCACGGCGGCCACTGGCACCAGAGTGTCTTTCCACGGGAATCCAACACCTCGGACAAAATTGCAGGGGCCAGCGCCAGACGCATCCAGGACCCTTTCAAAATCTCGATCAATAACTACAAGACCACCGGCGGCACCGGAAACGGAAGCCTGAAGGATAAGATCCTGGGCGTTCGCGTCTATCAGGCCATCGACCACCGGGGCCGGATCATTCCCAACGAATACATCCTCCTCATGGACTACATCGGGTCCGGTTGTGGCGAAGGTTCGCACAATTGTGACTGGAACGATAACGTCGCGTACCTCATCAACGCTCGGCCGGTGAGTAAGCCGACCGCCAAAGACCTGGCCGACCAGAAGGTAAACCCGGGCAAGAAGATCGATATTAAAGTGAACGGCGCTTTCAACCAGGGCTACCCCGGCAACGAACTGACTTACGCCGCAACGCTGGTCGGTGGCGGCAAGCTACCGAGCTGGATGGAACTCGACAAAAGCGGTAAGCTAAAAGTCGACGCCCCCAAGAATGCCGGCGGAAATAGCTACCGCATTCGCGTCACGGCCACCGATTTGAACCGGGTTTCGGCATCGTCCAATTTCACGCTGACGGTCGGAAACGCTTCCAATAGCTGCGAGGTCAATGCAAATGCGGACGGAAGCGAAAAACTATTGGACTGCGACGAAGACGACGGCGTCAAACTCGACGGATACTCATCGACCGGCAAATACGAGTGGACCGGCCCGGGTAAGTTCAAGAGCAATAAGCGAAATCCAACCGTATACAAGGAAGGAACCTACACCCTCACCGGTGGTAAAGGCTGTGGAGCAACGAGTACGGTACGCGTATCGGTCGATCCGGACTGCGAAGATGAAGAAGAACCGGAAGTGAACGCTTCTCCCCTTGCAAAAGCGAGGGCCAGCGCAACTTCCGGCGTGGCTCCGCTACGGGTGACCTTCGACGGTAACGGATCTTCGGACTCGGACGGTAAAATCGTCAGCTACGAATGGCGCTGGCAGGGTGGAAAAGCCAGTGGTAAAAGCAATACCCTTACCCTCGGCGCCGGTCGCTACGACGTAACCCTTACCGTACGGGATGACGATGGCGCCACGGACACGGATAAAGTGGTCGTTAACGTACAGCCCAAACCGGTGGACCCTCCCACCGACGGCCAGGAAATCACTTACTGGCTGGAAGCGGAGTGTGCCACCATTGGTGCGAAATGGTCGGTCGGCAGTGCCGGTGACGCCTCTAACGGCAGCTTCGTAGTCGTCAAAAATGGCAATGCCTACCGCTCGGCACCTGCGGATCGCGCCGCTAACCAGCTGAGTTTCACCTTCCAAGCCTCGCAGAAAGGAGCCTACCGACTATTCTCCCGCGTGCTGGCGCCCAATGGACAGGATGACTCCTTCTACTTCCGCGTGAACGGCGGAGCCTGGAAAACCTGGGATCGAGGCCTCCGGACCGGCAAGAGCTTTGCGTGGCGGTCCTTTGATGATGAACGGGTCAGTCTTAAGTCCGGCACCAATACCATCGATTTCGCTTTTCGGGAGGATGGAACCAAACTGGATAAACTGTACCTGACCTCCGGTAAAACGCAGCCCAAAGGCATGGGTAAAGCCGTGGATAATTGCCAACCGCTGGCCGATGACGGAACCGACGAATGGCTCGAAGCCGAATGCGGAAACGTTAGTGCGGGTTGGACGATTGAGACCGCCAACGGAGCATCGAACGGCCGCTATTTGGTCTTTAAGGGCCGACGCTCCCTTCAGGCACCGCGTGGCGGAGAGACCGGCCGGACGGTAACCTACGACATCGACGTAACCACACTGGGCGAATACCACCTGTTCGTTCGGATGAACGCGCCCTCGTACGGCGACAATTCCATGTTCGTGCGGGTAGATAACGGCCGCTGGGTAAAAATGTGGAAGAAGCTCGGAGGCGGTAAACTGGAAACGCGCGGCTTTCAATGGCGCAAAGTGAACGATGACGAAAAAGACGTCACCTTCCGCCTGAGCCCCGGTAAGCACACCATTACGCTGGCCAATCGGGAGTCGGGAACCAAGATCGACAAGTTCAATCTTTCCCTATCCGCGGAACCACCCGTAAGCGAAGGGGCCACTGCCGGCAACTGTAGTTCGGCTAAAGCACGCACCGCCGCCAATCTGGACAATCGACTGCTGGATGGCCCAACCAACACTCAGACGGTAGAGCTCTATCCTAATCCGGCCACGAGTGAAGTCAACGTGACCTACACGGACGATTACGAAGGAGACGTAGATGTAATGGTCTTCGACCTAAATGGAAGAATGGTCAAGCGTAGCCAATTGGTCAAATCGCCCGGCACACTAAATGCTCGCCTGGAAGTCAGCGACCTTCCGGCTGGTATGTACCAGATTCGTATTCTTACCGCGGGCCGGCCCGTCGTGCGGCCTTTTGTTAAGCAGTAACCCGCTGTTGCATCGCATCCACAGTCTACGTTGAACCGGGCTGTATGCGAACATGCTGACTAAACCTTAGTAGGCGAACCCACCCGGGTTCGCCTACTTCCGTTCTAGGCCCCACTTGGAGGTATCGACCGGGTCCATATGCACCTTGTCGCTTCGGGCGGGACGTCCATTGCGCTTCTCCTCCTGAAATTAAATTAGAAGCCTACTGCGAACGTGAACTCGCCCGAAATCACCAACCCTGGTGACGATTGCAAGCAGGCTGACATTGCGAAAACGGCAAAAACCCGCTTCAGCTACGCATTGAATATTTGACATGCTTAACTTCCAATAATTCAAGGAGTTAAACCGCTAACAATTGACCGGAATGGCCTGACACCTTAGCCTATCGACCAAATGAATGGAAGAAATAGGCACATCCAAGCGGTTGAAACATCCTGACGTAAGGAATCCGCCACATTAGCGTAGTGATTTTGGAAAGCTCTTCTTTCCCCTCGCTTTGACACCCACACCTACCCATACATACCGCACCGATAGACATCGGTAAACCGCTTACCGGATCGCTCCGGCTGGAAGGCGTATGTATTATGTTGATTTAGGAAGCTTACACGTTGACTTGCATTTCTCCATTAACCGATGATCTTTTTTCCTATCCCGGGTAATTATCCGGTATTGAAAAAAGCCAGCTAAACTTCATTACCTGCAGGCAGGTAACCAGTCGTTTAATGCCCTGACAGTGGGGATTTTACATTTATTATACCAAGCGAATTACTACAATTTTACGCACGTTTACTATCAGTTATAATAGTCACAAGACACTAAGAACAACACCATGAATTATCGTAAGCCCTGCGACAGCCTGCCTGTTGCTTACCACCCTTTTATTGCCCCTATTTCTCTACTCGCAGTACCCTATACCTCCCATAATTGAGAATTTCGATACCTATGGTGAAGGAAATCGCCACGAAATTGCAGGCGTTCACTGGGCACGGGAAAAGACCACGGATGCAGCCATACCGGTAATTAATACGGGTATAGCCGAAGTATCGCATAGTTTATCATTTTCGGAGGGTAGCCATGCGCACGATTACCTACCCCTGACCGCGCAACCGTGGACCGTCTCTCCCGAGCTGACAGACGGGGAAACTACCTGGACGACCGCGGGATCGCACGCTGTAACGGGCGTTCCGATGGTCGGTCGCCTGTTTATTAGCAGTGTAGGTAGCGCGGGTCATGCAGCGCTTGTCGGACCTATCCGCATCAGTACCGACTACGCGGATGTGGTGACCGAAGTACTGCAGCAGGAGCCGGTTACGGTCGACTTCCCTTACCAGATCAACTTTCAGAACGCCACAACGACTCCTCCCGCCGGCAACCTGGCGGATTATGGACAGGCATATGCTTTGCAGCCATCCGGTCTCAGCTACGGTTGGACGAAGTTATCGGACGGAACCCCATTGATATGACGTCGCCCGGCACCGGAATCGGTCGGAACCGCGGCGATTATCCCGGCCTGAACTTGCGGCAGGAAACCCTGGCTCACCTTCAGGGTAACGATATCGGGAGTTGAACCACCGGCAACCGGAGCCTGGAAGGCTCATGGGAAATAGCCGTACCTAATGGCTTGTACCGCGTCGACTTGACCGGTTTCACCATGGTGGATAATCACCGTGAAGCACGTATGGCTGAAGACGGACCGGTCACCTATGCTGACGTGAACGGGTAAGAACCGGCACGCTTAAACGGACCGGAGGCAACCAACTGTCAACAGTCTGCCGTAGCCGGAGCAGACTTTCAGACGCCCTTCGTCCAGCAGGAACGCCTAATTGGGGAGGAGGGTACGACAACGGTCACGCTTTTCCCCAACCCCGTTGAGAAGGATCTCACCGTCCAGATCGAATCCGCTTACGAGGGCAGCATGGAAATGCGCATCTACGATGCTACGGGAAGGGCCATAAGCCACCAGGAGTACGATAAAACCAGCTCCCGGCTACGGATAAGTCTCGATGCCAGCGATCTACCACCGGGCACCTACCGTAGCGTTGTCATTGAAGGGGACCGGACGACGGTGAGCAGCTTCGTGAAGCTCCGCTGATCTTACCGATACCATTTATCCATTCCAAGGACCGTATCCTTCCGGGTACGGCCCTTTTACATGGAGGCTCAGGTAACCGCCGGTCAGCCTCCGCCATTAAAGTAGCGGCGTATTGGTGTATTTAAAATATATGTGCGATATTTGTGCCGAGCCAAACCCTATCCGGCCGTGCAGCTAGCTGCGGTTGGTGGTCTTCCACAAAGCAAATTGACGCGATTTATTGTCGTGCCGTCCTTTGGACAGCACTGGCTGCTTCGTATTCAATGTCTCGCTTTTTGGATTATCGCTAAACCAACCTTCTATGCTGTCACCTTTTACACTTAGTGGTAGATGTCTACCCAGTGCTTTTGTCCTCATCTTTGGCTTCCTTGGTATTTTTGGTCCTCAATCGATTATAGCGGCGGATGCCGCTAGCGGTGCGATCGTTCGCATTGAAAACATGACTAAAGTCCCCGGTTCGAATCGGGGCTTCCCCGCCGAAGACTTTTTTACCTTCCACCGCATCTTAAATCCGATCAACAGCAAGGGGGTTCGACTGCTGACGACGGAGAGCAACAAGATGCGCATCCACAATGACGGTACCGGTAAGCTGGTGATTACCAAGCTCACTACTACCAACACCGACAACTTCCGGATCAGTGGAGTAAGTATTCCCAGTGGCGGCCTGAGCGTTGACCCTGGCAAGTACATCACCGTAACGGTCACCTTCGTCACCGATGACGGTCGTGCCAAGCGCCTGGTGACCGATAAGCTCGTGATGAGCAGCAACGCGGACAATGCAGGAAGTATCGATGTCACGTTCCGGGGCGCATACATGACGAAGCCCGAGGGGGGGAATGAAATTGATGCCCAGCAAATCTTTCAATCCTTTGGCTTCCAGACGGAAATGGGAAAGGACCAATACGGGAACTATATCGTCCGTCCCAGTTCCGATTACCCCACGGAAAAGGACGTGAACGCCGGCGTTCATGGCGACTTGATTTTGTCGCGGTGGTTCACGCAGGCGGACCCGAAGAAACCCATCCGGGCATTCCAGCTGGCGGCCCTGCACGGCCCTGGGCAGGTAAAAACGGAGTTTCTGGGCGATAAGAACGTACTCCAGGGTGATATGCGGTTCATACACGGAAGCGCCTACCACCAAAGTCTGCTATCCCGCGCGACAAACACCACCACCGACCTGGCGGGCGACTATGCCAGCCGTGCCGAAAATCGCTTTAAAATTACCATCGCGGGCTTCAAGACTACGGGTGGCACCCCGAATGGAAGTCTCAAAGATGAGATTCTTGGCATCCGGGTATACCGGGTGATCGATTACAAGGGACGGCTCGTTCCGAACGAGTACATCGCGCTGATGGACTACATCGGAAACGGTTGCGGGCAGGGCTCGTCCAATTGCGACTGGAATGACAACGCGATCTACATCATCAACGCCCGGCCGGAGAACGTCCCTACCGCCCTGGATATACCAAACCTTACGGTAGAGGCTGGTAAGGCAACGGAAATGAACGTTAACGGCGCCTTCGACCGGGGATACGCGGGCAATAAATTCACCTTCACCGCCGGTCTGGCGGGAGGGGGAAGCTTGCCGTCCTGGGTAGCGTTCGATCGCACACGGGGGGTCTTTGACATCAAGGCCCCCGCTAATGCGGCTGGTAAGCTGTACGAAGTCAAGGTGACGGCCAAAGGGTACAACGGCCTGACGGCGACATCCACCTTTGCCCTCGTGGTTGACGACTCCTCCATCAACTGTACGGTGGACGCGAATACTTCCACTACCGGCAAAGTGCTTCGCTGCAGCGACAGTAAAGTCCAGCTCAGTGGTTATACCTCGACCGGCGTATACCGGTGGACCGGACCCAATGGGTTTAGCAGTACCGCGCAGAACCCGACCGTAAGTAAAGCCGGCATCTACAAGCTCGCAGCCGGCAGCGATTGCGATCGCATCAGCATAGTGGAGGTCTTCAGTGACCCCGATTGCGGTACCGGTGGCTCCACCAATGTGGCGCCTACGGCAAACGCCACCGCTAGCCGAACCCGGGGAGTTGCCCCGCTAGACGTGACCCTGGACGGCTCCGGGTCGCAGGATACCGACGGCAGTATCGTGGAATATGCCTGGACGTGGAATGGCAATACGGCCGCCGGGCCAAAACCGGAATTAGTGCTGGATGCAGGAACTTATAACATCACCCTGACCGTCCGCGACAATCAGGGTAAGCTGGCTACCGACGTGGTCACGATAAAGGTAGACCCGGAGCAGGAACCGCGTGCTACCGACTTTTGGCTGGAAGCGGAATGCGCGACGGTAGGCAGCAATTGGAAAACGGTTAGCAGTTCCGCCGCCTCCGGTGGCCGGTACGTGGTATCGACCAAATCATCCCTGTCGGTGTCGCCCGAGGACGTTCCGGCCAACCGTATACGCTTCACCCTGGACAACGTGGAACAGGGAAGTTACTACCTGCTCGCCCGAATCCAGGCCCCCTCCACGAACTCGGATTCTTACTGGGTTCGCGTGAACGGAAACAGCTGGTTTGAGTGGAAAAGAGGAATAACCGAAGGGGCGGGCTTCCAGTGGAACCTCTACGGCGGCAGCAATTTCTCCTCCCTGCGCGAGGGGACCAATACCATCGATTTTGCATTCCGGGAAGGGGATACGCGACTGGACAAAATCCTGGTGTCGCGTACGAATACCTATCCCACCGGAACGGGCGAAGCCGCCGGGAACTGCGGCACGGTAGCGAACCAGCCTCCCGTAGCCCGCGCATCCGTTTCTACCTCTTCCGGCATCGCGCCGTTGACGTTGACCTTCGACGGAAGCCAATCCAGCGATACCGACGGCACCATCACCAAGTACGACTGGAAGTGGTCCGGCGGTGGAGGCACCGGACAGCGCGAGGTGGTAACGCTAGGTGAAGGCACCTACGCGGTCACGCTAACGGTAACGGACGATGACGGCGCTACGGCCACGGACGTAGTGAACGTAGTCGTCTCCCCCGACCCCGGGACACCCCCACCCCCTCCTAACGGCGATGACGAATTCTGGCTGGAGGCCGAATGTGCCAGCGTAGGGGCGAAGTGGAGCGTAAAAGCTTCCAGTGCCGCGTCCAACGGAAGTTACGTGGTCGTAGAGAACGGCAACAGCTACAGTGCCCCGCCCGCCGATCGGGCGTCGAACCAGGTCAGTTTCTCCGTCACAACCGCTTCCGCGGGAGCCTACCGGCTTTTCGCCCGCATACTGGCCGCTTCCGGACAGGACGACTCCTTCTACTTACGGGTCAACGGTGGAGGCTGGTATGCCTGGAGCCGTGGTCTTTCGGGCGATCCCGGCTTTGTCTGGCGGGAATATCCCGAGGGCTCGATCAATCTACAGGCGGGTACGAACACCATCGATATCGCCTTCCGCGAGGACGGCCTGCAGCTGGACAAGCTCTACCTGACCGGGATGAATACCACTCCCTCGGGCTACGGAGGGGTGGATGACAACTGCGAAGACCTGGCCGACGATGGTACGGACGAGTGGTTGGAAATCGAGTGTGGAGACCTGGGCTCCGGATGGTCGACTGCTAGCTCACCGGCTGCTTCGAACGATACCTACATCGTCTATACCGGCACGCGGAACCTGAATGTCCCGGGCGATGCCGATTCCGACCGTAAAGCATACTTCAACGTGGACGTGACCGCCGCCGGCGACTATCACCTTTTCCTCCGACTTAACGCCCCCACCTTCGGTGACAACTCCGTGTGGATTCAGGTAGACAATGGCGATTGGGTCCAGATGTGGAAGAAAGTCGGTGGCGATAAGCTCATCACCAACGGCTTTGAATGGCGTAAGGTGAATGACGATGGCGCGGACGTGACCTTCCGTCTCGGAGTAGGCCAGCACACCATCACCCTGGCCAATCGGGAATCCGGAACCATGCTCGATAAGCTGAACCTTTCCCTTTCTTCCCAGTTGCCGATAGGAGAAGGCATCGCGGCCACGAACTGCGCTGGTTCGCAACTCCTGCAAGCCGGTGCCAGCATTACACCGGCCACCACCCTTTCGGAGGTGCCCGACGGGACCGTGAAGCTCTACCCTAACCCGGTGGAGACCAGACTCACCCTTGAGTACACAGACGACTACGTTGGCGACGTCGATATCTTCATTAGCGACGTAACCGGGCGTACGATTACCACGCTGAAGCAGGCCAAAGAGGCCGATCAGCTACGTACCCTCCTGGAGGTTGGCAACCTTACCCCCGGGATGTACCAGATCCGCGTCATCAGCGAAGGCCGACCGTTGGTCGTGCCCTTTGTCAAACGATGAATCCGATGACCGTTCGGAGAGCACGTGCAATGGCTCTCGTCTCCGAACGGCCTTCCTGTTTACCGCCGGCATATTACCTGCGCTGGCCGCCCAAATGAACCTAATCTGAATCACCAAATGGAATGAAAAGCGCTGTACTCTCCCCGACATCCCACGGTACCGTTGGGGAAGCCACTTCCGAAAAAAAGCGGCTTCCCGAGCAAACCGGTACAAATAGTGTGGGTACGGGTAATTTTAACAAGGGTCAAAACACTGTCGGTCACCCCGGCTACGTTAATACCTCTATCTTCGCAGCGCTTTACTGGAATTTGCTTTTAAATAAACCAACATTATGGCTCTACGCTTAACGCGGTCTCTTACCGCTTGGCTTCTGTTATGCCTCACGCTATCAGCTACCCCACTCACTGCACTGCCCGGCGAAGCACCGACTTCGGTTCCCGACGTCGTGCCCATCCACCCGATCACGGCACCGGTAAATATTACCACAACCTTCGTGGTCAACGGATCCTTCGCCAAAGGGCCGGCGCTTAACTACGAAGCCAAGCAGACCAATGGCCAGGCTCTGCCCAGTTGGATCACCCTGGATGACAACACCGGCACTTTCACCATCAAGGCACCCGCCTCGGAAGCATCTA
The DNA here is from genome assembly GCF_003390935.1 of Lewinella sp. IMCC34191. Lineage (GTDB taxonomy): Bacteria > Bacteroidota > Bacteroidia > Chitinophagales > Saprospiraceae > Neolewinella. Next base: position 100,734 of record NZ_QNQZ01000006.1, read on the forward strand.
GTATTTACGAGATCAGGGTGATGGGTACCGACGAAAACGGCAGCCGTTCGACGGTTGATTTCTCCCTGCACATCGACAATACCTCCCTGATCTGCTCCGCAGAGGCCTCAGCTGACTACCTGGGCAAGATTTTGGGTTGTGCCAGCGGCAGCATTATGCTGCGTGGGGAGACCTCTACCGGCATTTACCGTTGGACGGGACCCAACGGATTTAAATCCAACGAGCAAAACCCGGTCGTCAAATCACCCGGCACCTACGTGCTTTCCGGGGGAAGCGAATGCTCCCGCAACAGCATCGTTGAGGTTCGGCCGAACCTTTTCGACTGCGCTACCTATGCCTACGACAACGAAATTCCCGTTGGCCACTTCACGAATAGCGTCGAGGCGGGCAACGCTCCCCTGACCGTCGAATTTGACGCCCTCAAGTCCTACGATGTAGACGGCGAAATCGTCGATTACAACTGGAGCTGGGAAGGCGGCGCGGCCTCCGGTCCCACCCCTACCATCACCTTTGAAAAAGAGGGCGTCTATCACATCCTGATGACCGTGACGGACGACTTCGGAGCCAAATCCACTGACCGGTACACCATGGTGGTCGAGCCACCCACCGGCCACGGTATCGATGCCTTCTGGCTCGAACCCGAGTGTGCGGAAATCGGATCCAAGTGGAGCCTGGTAGCCGATGATAACGCGGCGGGTGGCTACTACGTGGTCCCCATTGAAAACTCCTTTGAAACAACGCCATCGGATGTGGCCCGCAACCGGATTCGCTTTACCTTCGATAGCCCGAACAAACAGTTCGTCAACCTCTTCGCCCGCATCTCCTCCGCAACCCTCGCCAGCGACTCGTACTGGGTTCGGGTAAACGGCGGATACTGGATGGAATGGTTTACCGGAATTCAATCTACCGGATCGTTTGAATGGAATAAATACTCCGACAAGATTCAGTTGAAGGAAGGCGAAAACATTATCGACTTCGCTTACCGCGAAGCGGATGCCAAATTGGATAAGGTATACCTGACGTCTACTACCCAGCGGCCCAGCAATATGGGTCTTGGCGGTGTCAATTGCGACAACAACACCTCGGTATCGCGCAGCCAAAACGAAGTCTGGCTGGAGGCAGAGTGTGCCAAGGTGGGCTCCCGGTGGAAGACCTATAATAACAGCGGCGCTTCCAACGGCTCCTACGTCACAACGACCAAGACCTCCCTGAATTATCCGCCCAGCGATGCCCCGGAAAACATCGTGCGCTTCAACCTCTCAAGCGAAGGCAGCAAACTGGTAACGCTGTTCGCCCGCATCTCGGCCGCCGACCGCAACAGCGACTCCTACTGGATTCGCCTAAACGGAGGAAGCTGGCTCAAATGGGGTAACGGCATCAACTATTCCGGTAAATTCGTGTGGAACGAGTATGCGGATCAGCTCACGCTGAAGGATGGTATCAATACGCTTGATTTTGGATTCCGCGAGGCGGACGGAAAACTCGACAAGATTTTCCTGAGTGCGATCGGTACCTCTCCCAGCGGCCTCGGTGGCGAAGCTGCCAACTGTTCGGGCGGAGTGACTGACGAACCCGAAACGGAAGAAGAAAGCTCGGACCCCGCTCCGCCGCCCGTCGCTTCCAATGACCCCACCGAGTTTTGGCTTGAATCGGAGTGTGCCAGCATCGGTGGCCGTTGGTCCATCGAACGTTCTTCCTCCGCCGTCAACGGAAAGTACGCTGTCGTCCGTGGCCGCGAAGCCTTGTCTTCGCCTCCCTACGAAAACTCCGACAACTACCTGACTTTCGACCTGGATGTCTCCGAGGCGGGCAAGTACCACCTCTTCGGTCGGATTGCTTCCACGGGCTACAGCGATGATTCCTTCTGGGTGCGCGTCAACGGAGGTAGCTGGTTTAGTTGGTACCAGAACATCCAATCCGGAGTAGGTTTTAAATGGAACGAGATGCCCGAACTCATCAACCTGAAGGAGGGATCGAACACCATTCAGTTCACTTTCCGGGAGGAAGGCGCCATGCTGGATCGGATTCACCTCAACAAGAACGGCGCTCTCCCCAACGGCGAAGGCGATGCCGCTACCAACTGTGGTAGCGCGATTCCGGAAGGAGCATCGGATATGGCGCTAGAGGCGGAATGCGGGACCATTGGCGGCAAGTGGGAAAAAGTAGCCGACGGCTCCGCTACCAACGGGTTCTACGTTATGAACACCAGTAGCAACAAAACCTCGTCTCCCCCGGCCGGTGACGCCTCCCAGTTGTTGAAGTACCAGGTAACCGTAGGAACGCCGGGTACATATCATATGTCGCTACGTATGCTTGCTCCGGACGTCGGCAGCAACTCGATCTGGGTGCAGGTAGATAATGGCAACTGGGTGAAGATGTGGAAAGAAGTCGGTGGCGACGCTCTCCTGACTAACGGTCTGGAATGGCGCAAAGTCAACCACGACGGCAAACTGGTCACCTTCAAGCTTTCCACCGGTTCGCACACTATTACGATCGCCAACCGGGAAACCCGGACCGGTATCGATAAGGTGGTGCTCTCCCTGGACAAGGCCCTACCCTCCGGCAACGGCGCGGCAGCCTACAACTGTACGACCAGCAGTAGCAGCAGCGGCGTCATGATGATGACGATGCCCTCCAGCTCGAATGAGAGCGATACGCCCGAAGCCAACGACCTGGAAATGGGTGCCGAGCCCCTCGTGGCAGTGTATCCGAACCCGGCCGTCGATGCCTTCACGCTCGACCTGACGAGTGACTTCACCGGCGAAGTAACGCTCCGGCTGTTGGATATGAACGGACGTCAGATCCGGGACATGCAGTACAACAAAGATGCTGACCTGCTGAACGTTCGCGTCGAAGTGTTCGACCTTCCCCGCGGCATGTACCGGGTACAGGTGATCGAAGGCAACCGCGAAACCGTGAAGCCCTTCATGAAAATGTAAACGGTCCTACAGTTTGTAGATTTGTGCTTCTCAGGGCCACGCCTTTCCCCGGCGTGGCCCTGATTATTTATCCTCAGCTATGTCCCGCGAACGAATTCAGGCCGCCATCGATGTCAAACAACGCATTCTGAATGACGATGCGCTGCTCGACCGCGTGCAGGCGGCTACCCAGGCCTGCGTGACGACCTTCCGAGCCGACGGAAAGGTACTTTTCTGCGGCAACGGGGGTTCGGCCGCTGACGCCCAGCACCTCGCTGCCGAGCTGAGTGGGCGCTTCTACCTCGACCGGCCACCGCTTTTCGCGGAAGCCATGCACGTCAATACCAGTTTCCTGACGGCGGTGTCCAATGACTACGGATACGACCACGCTTTCTCCCGGCTCACCACCGCCATGGGCCGCGCGGGCGACGTGCTCTTCCTCATCAGTACGAGTGGCAACAGCCGCAACGTACTTGCCGCGGCCGTTGCCGGGAAGCGGGCCGGCTGTACGCTGGTTGCCATGACCGGCGCCAGCGGCGGGGAGCTTGGCCACCTGGTGGATATACTAATCAATATCCCGAGCACGGATACCCCCCGCATACAGGAGGGGCACCTGCTGCTCGGGCACATCATCTGCGAGGACGTTGAGCGCATTCTCTTCGGCCAAACCACCTATTCCTGATGCTTTTGCCATCCCATCTCTCCCTGATACTGGCGAGTAAGTCACCCCGCCGGAGTTATTTGCTCGAGCAGGCGGGCATTCCCTTTACCATTCGCACCACCGAGGTAGAAGAAGTTTATCCACCGGAAACGCCGGTCCTGGAAGTTGCCCCGTACCTGGCTCGCCTGAAGGCCGAGAAATCGGCGGATCTGCTTGCCGCGCCGGAGGAAGTCCTGCTGACGGCGGATAGCGTAGTCATTCTCGACGACGAGATCTTCGGCAAGCCCCGGGACCGGGACCACGCCCTACAGATCCTATCCCGTTTATCCGGAAAGCGGCATACGGTCGTGACGGGTTGCTGCCTGAAATCGACGCACAAGCAAGTCGTCTTCAGCAGTTCCGCCTTTGTGTACATGAACACCATCCGGCAGGAAGAAATGGAGGCCTACGTCGATACCTACCGGCCGTACGACAAAGCCGGCGCCTATGCTATCCAAGAATGGATCGGCCTGGCCAAGATCAACCGGATCGAAGGCACCTACCCAACCATCATGGGCCTGCCGGTTGATAAGGTCTACGAACGCCTGCTGGACTTCGCCTAAAAATCCGGAGAGTTACATAGCTCCCATCTTCAGCGCAGGGCAGACCTTTTTGACCGAACATTAATTAGTATCTTCGCGCCCCGTTCCGCAAGGAGACGGTAAAACTTAGACGTTACCTATGGCACTTATTGGTAAGATCAGAAGCAATCCATTAGTCGTACTCCTTTTCATCGGTGGGGGTATTGCCCTTTTCGTCCTTTCGGACATCCTGAACAGTGGCAGCAGTGGCCCCATCGGACCGGTGGAGGCCATGATGGCCCGCGTGGGTGAGGTTGAGATCGAGCGCAATGATTTCGAGCGCACGCTATCCGTGACCAACAGCTCGGCGGATGCGTACGAGAACCGCAGCAACCTGTGGAACTACTACCTTACCGAAGGGCTGGTCCGGAACGAAACCCAGCGGCTGGGTCTTCAGGTAACGGATGCCGAGTTGGAAGAACTGACCTACGGTCCGCGTTACAGCCCCATCATCCGCCAGAGCTACGGCGATCCGCAGACCGGACAGGTGAATGCACAATTGCTGCAGGGCGTACGGACGCGCATCCAGGAGAACAGCATCAACGACGGTATCCAGGCGGGTGAACTACCGCCGAATTTCGTGGATATCTGGCGCTATCAAAACCGCCGCGTAAGCACCCAGCGACTACAGGAAAAACTGACCGCTCTGGTATCCAAAGCTATGTACGCTCCCGAATGGATGGCTCAGGATTACGCCGATGCCATGACCGCCAGTCGCCGCGTTGCGATCGTTCGCGTACCCTTTGACGAACTCGACAACGACGCCGTCGAAGTCAGCGATGATGACATCCAGACATACATCGACGAGCGGCGCAGCACTTTCGATAACCTGGAAGAAACGCGCCAGCTTACCTACGTCAGCTTCGGCGTCGATGCCACACCGGAAGATTCCGCCGCCGTGCGCTCCACCCTGGAAGACCTGGCCTCGGAATGGCGCAACACCGCCCCCCGTGGCGACAGTCTGTTTGCCCTAACCGCCAATGGCTCCTACACCGGCGCCTACGTCAACCAGGATCAGCTGCCCGTGTCCGTGGGTGGTACGATTATGGAAAACATGGAGATCGGCGAGGTGTACGGCCCCTTCGTTGAAGGCAGCCTAATGGCCCTGGTAAAGCTCATCGACCGCCGGGAATATCCGGAAAGCGTGAGCCTTCGTACCATCAAGCGTAACGCGACGATCCCAACGCAATTCTCCGAGGCCAACCGTCTCATCGACAGCCTGCTGACCGTGCTGCGTGAGGACGACAGCAACTTCACCGAACTGGCTGATGAGTTTAACCGGGACGGTCGCAGCATCGCTACCTCCGGCGTCCAGGAAGACGTAGCTCCCGGGCAGCTGGCCCCCGCCGTCGAGCGAGTGGCCTTCGTGACCGGCGAGGTCGGCCAGTGGACCAAGGTACGTACCCAGGACGGTGTACAACTTGTCCAGGTAACCAATCGCAGCAACGAAACGGAAACCCGGGCGAAGGTGGCCTACGTATCCGAGCCCATGGTCCCGAGCAAAGATTCGGAGGATGCGATCCGCCAGCGTGCGGAGGAATTCCTCACCGGTAAGGGTAGCTTACAGGAACTGAAGGATGCCGCCGAGGCCGAAGGACTTACGGTGGAAACCACGCAACCCCTCGATATCGGCACCTTCCAGCTTCCCGGCATCGGTGGCGGCCAGGACGTTCGTGACCTGATCTGCTGGGCCTTTACGGCCGATGAGGGAGACCTGAGCGGATTCGTCTATACCTTTACCGACCCCAACTTCTTCTACGAAAATCGCTACCTGGTAGCCGGAGTGGAGAACGTTATTCCCGAAGGAATAGCCCCCGTCCAGGCCGTAAAGGAGAGCATCATGCCGGAGGTACGCAACCAACTCAAAGGACGTCAGCTGGCGGAATCCCTGGCTGGCCTCGACCTGAATGCCGCCGCTTCGCAGTACGATGTTGCCGTGGATACGCTAAATGGCATCACCTTCACCCAGCAGTCACTAGCGCAGGGAATCGGTAGCGAGCCGAAAGTGATCGCCGCCGCCAGCAGCGTGGCTACCGGACAAGTCAGCCAGCCGATCGTAGGTCAGCGTGGCGTATACCTGGTCAAGCCGCTATCCGACGCGCCAGCAGGCAGTAGCGGCAGTATTCCGACCGCACGGCAGGCCATCAACACCAGCAGCCGCAGCCGCGTTCCGCAACAGCTGATTACCGCACTGCGCACCGAGGTGGACGTCGAAGACCAGCGGATCAGTACCGAATGTAGTAATTTGCGCTAAGCCATCGTTTAGCACCCCAAATAGAAATTAGATGTCTGACGAAATCAAGGACGCCGGGATTAAAGGATACGTAGTCATGGGAGGCGTCATCGCTCTCCTGCTCTTCGTCATCCTGGTGGTCTATCTCTATAAGGCCAATCAGGCTTTCGTACCTGAGGACCCGGAACTTTACGGCGCGTTGCTGACCGCAGGTAGCCATCTGTGGGGATAAGGGAAATTTATTTCTGTTTATACACCGGGCTACTCTTTGCCGGTTGTATCAACGATCCCGCGGAAGTTGCCCGCCTGGAAGAAGCCCTGGATGACCAGGTAGAACTGGCCACCGGTGTGCGTGTGCTCTGGAGCGATTCTGCACGTGTCCGTCTGATTCTCGAGGCCCCGACAATGTATAACTACTTATCGCCGGGAGATCCCCGTCAGGAATTTCCCGACGGCGTGGTGGCCTATTTCCTCGATGAGTTTCAGGACACCACCAGTACATTGACGGCCAATGAAGGCGTATACCGCCGTCGCAACGACGTCATTACGGTTCGCGATAGCGTGGTTTGGCAATCCGCCGATGCACAACGGCTCGAAACGGAGGAACTGAACTGGGACGAGTCACGGGAGTTGATCTACACCAACAAATTCGTCGTCCTTACCCAACCGGACTACATCATAACCGGCTACGGCCTGGAAAGTGATGCGTCGTTTGAGAACGCCCGGGTACTACAGGTCGACGGGCGGATACCGGTCAATCGCCCGATGGAGCAGGAATAGCATGCTCGTTCTGCTTATTCCATAAATTTTCCACGTAGTGGAACCGCCCTTACAGCCTTTTCGTAGCTTTGGTCAACTCTCATACCTACTATGCTACTGAACGCCGTAATTGTTGAGGACGAACGAAAAGGCCTCGTCAACCTGAAACAAATGCTCAACCTGCACTGCCCCGACGTGGAGGTTATCGGGGAAGCAGACGGGGTAGAATCCGGTTGCAGCCTCTTCGCACGCAATGACATCCGGCCCGATGTGGCCTTTCTGGATATCAATCTCGGCGACGGCAAGGTGTTCCAGATGCTGGATCGCATCAAACCGATCAGCTTCGACATCATTTTCGTGACGGCCTACGATCAGTTTGCCATGCGGGCTTTCGACTATTCCGCCATCGGGTATATCCTCAAACCCATCGATCCGGACCGCCTGGTAGACGCAGTAGACCGCATCCGGCCCCGCGGTCAGGCACGTACCGAGGAGCGACTGGACGCGATGCGCATGTACCAGAAGCAGCCGAACGTCTTCGAGAAGATGCCGATCGGAGCCGTCGACGGCTACCACTTCGTCAAGATTCCGGATATCATTCGCTTCGAAGCCGAGGATAACTACACGCACATCTACCTGGCGGACGGTCAGCGCATCACCGCGTCCAAGACCATCAAAATGTACGAGGATATGCTGTCCCCCCACAACTTCTACCGGGTGCATAAGCGGCACGTCATCAATATGAACTTCATGAAAAAATTCGTGAAGGGGGAGGGCGGATACCTGATCATGGACGACGGTATGCGGATCGATGTCAGCCGTCGCCGGCGTTCCGCTTTCATGACCCAGCTTCGATTGATGCAGGAGTTGTAAAGTAGTTCGACCCGCTGTCAGCACGGCGAAACGTTACCGAACAAGGGGCCGATAAAATTAGAGATAGTCCCTTGTATTCATATATTTATTACATTTGGATCGTTGGTGTTGTATAATCAGTACCAATTACGAGTCAGTAAACCCACACGATAAGCTCTCCCAATGGCGCAGAACGGGAAAAAATCCATCGAAGATCTTCTAAAGGACCAGCAACTCAAGAAGCTGGATAAAGACGCCATGGATCAAGTGACGGGGGGAAAGCGACGCGGTACCTACTCCCGCCGGGTTTGCGGAGGCATTATGCCCCAATAGAGACCGAATAACTTTACAGCCCGCCCCTTCATGGCAGACCGATACGGAGAAAGCTCGGCGCTGGGCAAATTGGAATTATCGTTAGAAAAGGCCACCGACGGCCTGGAGGTGATCGAGATCATTCAATCCCTCCTGCACCACTACGTTTACACCAAGCCGGATCGCGCCAGGGTACTGCTTGCCAGGCAGGCACAGTTGCTTAAAAGGCACGCTAAAGCCCTGCCGCAGCTGGAAGACATCACGGGCCAGGACTACGAGCTAAGCTACCACCTCCTCCTCGCGACCCTGGAAAACCAGGAGTACCGCCTGGACCGGGCCGAACAACCATTCGCCGCAGCGCTCGACCTCGCGGAAGAGCGGGGCGATGCCGCCGACAAACTGGACGTTTACCTGGCCTACATAGCCTACCTCGGTAACCAGGGGCGGACCGAAGCGGCCATCGATTATCTCGACCGCTGTCAACGGCTGCTGGAAAGTTACCCCAGCGATCAGTACGTCGCCCGAACCGCCTGCCGGCACGGCTATATTTATCTACTCATTTTCAGCTATCCCAAGGCTACGCTGAAATTCCTGGAGGCCGACCGGCTGCTGGAAAGCGGATCCTTCGAACTGACGCCCCAGGACCACTACTACTACAGCCTCACGCAATCCGGTTTGGGTTCCGTATACCAAAACAGCGGTGAGAACGAGCTGGCGCTGGAGGCCTTCCAACGGGCCATCGACCGCTGTGAGCGTTTCGGCCTGCGCTCCCGCCTTCCGTGGCATCAGCTCAATTTGGGAAAGGAACTGATGTCGATCCACAAGTACGAGGAAGCCGTGACCTACTTCCGCGCGGTGGTCGATACCAAAGCCAACGGCTCGGTCAACGCACTGGCCGCCGCCTACGCCAATCTGGGCTTTTGTTACCACTACCTGGACCATCCGGAACTCGCGAACGATTACGTCGATCGGGCGGAGGAATTGTACAGCGGCGACGAAGCACCAGACCGGAAGGAGCTCGCCAAACTCGAATTCATGCGGGCCACCCTGCTGATGGACTCGGCCGAGTGGGAAAAATCGATCAACCAACTAAATCGCATCCTGACGCTCGCTGAGGTAGATGACGATACGAGTGATCCCGATCTACTAAGTTTGGTTGCCGATGCTTACCTCCACCTATCCATCTGCCACGCCAAACTCAAGTATTACGAAGCGGCCTACAATTACCATTGCACCTACGATCGCTACAATCACCGCTTTCACCAGCAAGTCGCTACCCTCCGACAGCGACAGTTCGCCGCGCAGTTTCGCGCCGAGGAACGGGAACAGGAAAACCGCCAGTTGAAGCTCAAAGCCAGCCAACTGAAGCTAAGCGCGCTGCGGGCCCAGATGAACCCGCACTTCATGTACAATGCCCTCAACAGCATCCAGATGTTCATATCCGGCAACAACGCGAAGACGGCGAGCCGGCACCTCGCGAAGTTCGCGATGCTGATGCGGCAGAGCCTGGAGAACGCCAACCGGGAATACATTACGCTGGAAGAGGAACGCCGCTTCCTCACGGACTACCTGGAGATCAATCAGCACCTCCGTTTCGAGGGCAAGCTGACCTTCAACATCGTGATCGACCGGGAACTGGAAGAGGACGTCATCGGCGTCCCGACCATGATCCTGCAACCCTACGTGGAAAACTCGATCGAACACGGACTACGCGGCCAGGACGAAGGACACGTGGAGGTGGAGTTTCGCGTCATCGCCGACGACGACGATCACCTGCTCGGTATCGTGACGGATAACGGCGTGGGCCGGGAGAAGGTCCGGGAACGGCAGGCCCGCGACGCTAACCGGGTCGACCATAAAAGCCGCGGGACCCAGATAACGGAAAGCCGCCTGCAATTGCTATCCAACGCCGAACGCGATTGGGTAAACATCATCGACTTGTATGACGCCCGGGGAGAAGCCATCGGTACCCAGGTGCGCGTTCTCATACCGATTACCGAGATGATCCCCCGCCGCTCTATCGGGTAGGCTTTACCTGGCGGTCCGTACCTTGGGGACAAATGCTCTTCCCTTAATGTCTGACCGAAGTTTGCGTCACCGGGTCCACGAAATCATTTTCGAAGCGGATACGCCGGCCGGAAAGTTCTTTGACATAGCCCTTCTGGTGCTGATCGTTATCTCGATCATCGTCGTGATGCTGGAAAGTTCCCAGGATTACAACGAGACCTACGGCACCTTCTTCTGGTACACCGAATGGTTTCTGACCATCGTCTTTACGGTAGAGTACGTGCTTCGCCTGTGGGTAACCATCCGCCCCCTACAGTATGCCCTCAGCTTTTATGGCGTGGTGGACGTATTGGCTATCCTGCCCTCCTACCTAACCCTGATCCTGCCTAACGCCCAGTATTTCCTGATCATCCGGATTCTCCGGTTGATGCGGGTGTTCCGTGTATTCAAACTGGGTCAGTACCTGAGCGAGGGCGATCAGCTCGGCCGTGCACTTATTGCCAGCCGCAACAAGATCGCCGTCTTTCTCTTCGCCGTTACGATCCTGGTCATCATCATCGGCTCAATCATGTACCTGATCGAGGGCGGGCAGAATGATGGCTTTTCCTCCATACCCCGGGCCGTATACTGGGCCATTGTGACCATCACTACCGTGGGGTATGGAGATATCACCCCCCAGACCCGCATCGGGCAGTTTCTTTCCGCGATCGTCATGATCTTGGGCTACGCCATCATCGCGGTACCGACCGGTATCGTAACGAATGAGATGATGAACGCCAACGCCGAGAAAACGGTCAGCACCCAGGTCTGCCGGTTCTGCGCCCGGGAGGGGCACGCCTCGGACGCGGTGTACTGCAAGTACTGCGGCGGACGTCTTAACCCCTGACGTCGGTGGGTTCAGCCTCGCTGATGATCATAGGCAGGTCCTTACGAATGGAAATCCGTTGCGCATCCGTCACGTGATCGTAGCCGGCCCCGTACCGGCGACGCGCCTCCGCTTCCCAGAGCCGGTGGTATCCGGCCGACAGCGCATCGTACACTTCGAGGTAGCGCCGGTAGCCACTGCTGCGATCGTGTACCACGCTTACGACCGCCTGCCGCGGTGTACGTTTGGGTGACAAGACAAATTCTTCCAGCAGCCGAGGCAAGTTTTCAACGGAGGTAATCTCATCTTCTACCATTAGTCGATCGTCCGCGCTCAACTGCACAGTAAGTACCTGGGAGGTTTGTTCGACGATCGCATCGGGCTGCCATTCGGGGAGCTTGACCAGTATACCCGCGTCCTCGTCTATCGTCGTGGTAACCAGGAAAAAAATCAGGAGGAGAAAGGCGATGTCGGCCATGGAGCCGGCATGCACGACGGGGGCGTCCCGGCGAGTCGTTTTGAAAGCCATCATGTAAGGGATTGGTTACCCTACAGATGCCAGACGCTACAAGGATGGTGGGCGAAGGGAGGGCTCAGTAGCAGCTCCGTACAATCTGGCGGGCCAGAATTTGATATCCCTGCCGATTGAAGTGGATGCCGTCTTCACTATGTACCAGCACTTCATCACCGGGTCGCTCCTGCCAGTCGACCAGGCAGATGCCGTCGCGCTCGGCAATCCCCCGCAAAGTTTCGCTGATGGCCGCCGTGCAGGCTTTGGCTCCCTGGAATTCTTCACTCACGACATCGTCACCGGCCACGGGGGGAGGGGTAAGCAGTACGATGCGGGGGAAATCCTGACCGCGTTCGGCGAAGAATTGCTGCATGCGCGAGAGCATGGTTTCCAGGTTCGTGACGATCTCGTCTTCCCGGTCGCTAAAGCGGTCCTTGCAATCATTTGTCCCCAGGCCGATCATGATCTCATCGATGCCGCCCATTTCGGCGTAGCCGCGACGGAGGTAAGGCGTCAGGTTCTCCAGCGTGTTACGGTCGCGGTTGCCATTTTCCGTAAAACCGAAAGTATTACCGGATAGCGCCGTATTGACCATGGGGCCGCTGTTGCGGATCTGCTGTAGCTGGTATACCCAGCCATCGGCGGCGGCACCGTTGCTATCGCCGATCACCAGGATATTTCGCTTGGCGAGGGGTGTCTGGCAAGCCGCCAGGAGCAGCATCAGGAGTAGAGCGGGAATGTAGAGTAGTCGCTTCATGGGTTTTCTGGTTTAGGAGGCTCCTGTGGAGCTGCTCAGAATAGTGGACAGCAACTTCGCGGCCAGTTCAGCTAGTTAGCAAGTTTTGTTTTCTTTTCATAGGCTTGGCGTACCGTCAAGCCCCGCAGCGTAGTGTGGATGCGGTTGGTGTTGTACCAGCCTTCAATGTAATCGAAAATGATGCTCCAGGCCTGGCGAACGTTGTAGAATTCATACCGGTCAATGCATTCGGTCTTGATGGTCTTGAAGAAGGACTCCGCCACCGCATTGTCCCAGCAATTACCCTTGCGCGACATGCTCTGGGTAGCCCCCATGGCCGCTAGCTCCTCCCGGAAGCTTCCGCAGCTATACTGCGAGCCGCGATCGGAATGGAAGATGAGCTCCTCGGTCGGTTTTCGATTGGCCACGGCCCGTTGCAGTGCGGCGACGGTGGTGGCCTGTGCCGACATTTCATCGCTGATGACCCAGCTGACGATGGCTCGATCGGCCAGGTCCAGTATGATGGTCAGATAGTACCACTGCCGATTGATCTCGAAGTAAGTGATGTCGCTGACCCACTTGGTAGCCGGCCGCTCGGCGGTGAAGTCTCGCCCCAGGAGGTTGTCCGCTACGGGAAAGTCGTGCGCGGAGTCCGTGGTCGATATCCAGCGTTTCTTCCGCTTGGGCCGCAGGCCTTGGCACCGCATGCGCCGCCCCACCGTAGCCCGTGATACACTTACGCCTTGTTGCGACAGGTCGTGCCAGACGCGGGGACTACCGTAGGTTCCGCGGCTGGTCTCGAACGAGCGTTGGATGCGTCCGTCCAGATCGTCGTAGCGCCCTTCGAAGTCTTCCACTTGCTTAGACCACCGGTAATAGCCGCTGCGGCTGACGCCCAGGACTTGACACATCTTCTCGACGGGAAACTCTGTCCGGTGATCCATTATAAACCGGTAGATTTTGCGTCGCTCTTGGAGAAGATGCCGATGGCTTTTTTTAGGATGTCGCGTTCCAGTTCGGCTTCCCGTAGTTGCTTTTTCAGACGGGCGATCTGGCGCTCTTCGTCGGTCAACGCTTTGATGCCCTGGCCGGAGGGCTCCACGTTATTAGCCAGTCGAAATTCCTGCCGCCAGCGGGATAACGTATTGGTGGAGATACCGAATCGGTCGGCAATCTGGGTAACCATAGCGTCGGGCTCGAAGCTTTGCTTGGTTATTTCCAGGCGCTCTTCGCGACTGAACCGTTTTCGTAGTTTAGACATGATGTCGGATTGAAACAATGAAAGATACCGAACCTTACCGTCCGAAGTCACTGTCCAGTTTAGTGAGCACCTCCACCTGCAGCCCCCCGCCCAAAGGTACGAAGGAGCCACTTCCGCTCCAGTAGCCCCACTGCACCAACTGAGACCACCAGCATCAGGATGCGCCACCACATCGCCTCCGAAAAGGTTCCCAGGTAACAGGTTATGGCGGCGATCAGCACGTACAGGCCAAGCCGCCCGAAGGGGTAATCGACGGGAAAATATTTACGCGACACGAGATAGGCCAGGGCACACATCACGAGAAAGCAGGCTAACATCCCGTAGGCCGCCGCATACAGCCCGTAGCGGGCCGTGAAGAGGAGGGGTGCCCCTACGGCGAAGACCGAACCGATAACCGCGATCCCGGCACCGAGCATGGTTTTGTCCGTCAGCTTGTAGGATATACTCAGGTTACTGTAGATCCCAAAACAATAGTTAGCCGCCAGAATGATGGGCAAGACCACCAGCCCGGGACGCACTTGCTGGCCTATGAATAACTGCAGCCAAGGCAGCCCAAGAATGATACCGGTACTTGCCAGCGCACCAACTATTCCGTAAGCGCGCATGGCGTCGGCATAGATGGTCCGGTCAGCGGTAGCCAGGTCCTTACTCGATTGCCGGAAAAAGAACGGCTCGGCCGCGTACTGGTACGCCGTAACAAACAAATTAAGGAACACCGCCATACGGAGCGCGGCACCGAAATAGCCGGACAGCGCCTCGTCGTAGCCCACCAGAATACTGGGCCCCACCAGGAAGTTGGCGATGCCCGCCAGGGAAACTACCGTCAGCGGCATGCTGTAGCCGAGGAGTCGACGATAAGAAGGTACCCCCCGGGCATCCGCCCCACCCTCCTGCTGCTCTTTTATTCGGGTTCGGAACAGGCCGTCCGCCATTAGCACGAAGAACCGAAGGGCGGAAGCCACTGCTAGTGCCATGAAGTAGTAGCCGATCTTGAAGTCGGCATTGTAATAGTCCGGATGGTATTCCGGCAAATACAGCAACAAGAAATAGAGTAGCGCTACGTTGACCACTACGTTACCTAGATTCACGGCAACGAAGAACCAGGCCCGTTGCCGTAGGCGCAGCCGGGCCTGAGGCACCATACTCAGGGCGTCAAAGGCAACGGTGATCAAAAACAACTGGATGTAAAGCGTATCCGAAGGAGCCTGAATCACCTCCCCAAACCAGGCGGGGAATGACAGCAGCGGGACGATGACCACCAACGTAAGACCAAGCACCAGCCGCTGGGTCCGGCGGAAGATCGCTTGCGGATCATATTCCCCACGACTGGCGAAGCGAAACAGCGCCGTGTCCATGCGAAAGACCAGCAGCGCAATCAGCAAGGCAACCCAAAACATAAGGTTGCTGATCTGGCCGAATTCGTCGTCCGACAGCACCCGTGTAATAAACGGGGTGACGGCTACAAAATTCAACAAGCGGCCGAGTATGCTGCTCAGCCCGTAGACCAGGGTTTCTCCGGAGAGTTTCTTTAAAGACACGTTGCAAGGTAGGACGCAATTCAACGATAGGCCACCCGGCCTTGGTACCGGCCTTGCGTACCTTTGTGCCACTCATCTTTACCTTCTATGTACATTATCGGCTCCATCCTGGTCAGCGATGACGTCACCGACGAGCACTTCGCCTGCAATCTCGCCGCCTGCAAGGGGGCCTGCTGCTGGGAGGGCGACTACGGCGCGCCGCTCGAAGAAGAGGAACTTCCCATCCTGGAGGACATCTACCCCGCCGTCTCTCCCTACCTGACCCAAGCCGGACGCCAAGCCATTGCCGAACAGGGGCTGTACGTACGCAACGGCAAAAGCCACGATACCCCACTGGTGGACGACGCCGCCTGCGCCTACATGACCCTCGACGAGACCGGTACCGCCCAGTGTGGCATCGAGCGGGCTTATAACGACGGGGCCATTGGCTGGAAGAAGCCCATCAGCTGCCACCTCTACCCTATCCGGGTGAAGAAAAATCCGCAGACGGATTTCGAGGCGCTTAACTACGATGTCTGGGACATCTGCAGCGCCGCCTGTAGCCTCGGCGCGCGGGAGAAGATTCGCATCTTCGAATTTGCTAAGCCCGCTCTGGTCCGGAAGTACGGACAGGCGTGGTACGATGAGCTGGCCGCGGCCGTCGACCGGCCCTAATTATTTTTCGGGCTGCTGACGCTGAATATCGACGAGGAAACGCGACGTATCGATCCGAACGTCGTCCATTCCGAAGCCCTTGCCCATCGGCTGCCAGTTTTCCGTGGTCAATAGCCTGACGGGCTCGTCCTTAATGAAGACGCCCACCGGCATGGCGAGCCCGAGCACGTCCGCCTGAAGGCGGTACTCGACCTGCTCTCCATTGTGCCGGAGCTGAAGTACGGGCACGGTGGGGTGCATCAGGTACTGCCGGAAGAAAGGTTGCAGATCCGTACCGGCGTATTCGCTGAAGTAATCGACAACTTCCTTCGTGCTCACGATGCTGCGCACGTGGTCTTGATAGAAGCTGCGCATCATGCCGAAAAATAGCGGATCATTGTCCAGGACATTCCGCAGGGTATGCAGCATCCAGGCTCCCTTATAGTAATGGTCGGAGGTCTTGAAGTCGGTAAAATTCACGCCTAACGGGCCGAGCATAGGTTCCTCGTTCGTTACAAAGCGGCGCTGCGATTCCAGGTACCGGCGCGCATCTTCCTCGCCATAGTGATACTCGACGTAGAGTGCCTCCATATAGGTAGTGAAGCTCTCGTGGATCCACATTTCGGCGTGGTCGGCCACGCTGATGGAGTTACCGAAGTACTCATGGCCGGCTTCGTGCACGATGATGTAATCCCAGTCCATATCGCTGGGGATAAGCCCCCCCAGATAGCCGCGCATATACCGGTTCCCGTAGGCGATGCCGCTCTGGTGTTCCATACCCAGATAGGGCGTTTCGATCAAGGCGAAACCGTCATCCCAAAAGGGATACTTTCCGAAGTAGTGCTCGTAGGCTTTGAGCATGGCCTCCACCTGCTTGAACTGCTTACGTGCCTTGGCCACGTTGTAGTCCATCACGTAGTAGTCCAGCGCCAATTCCTCCCCGTCCGCACTCTGATAGGTATCCGAAAAGTGGGTATAATGCCCGATGTTGATGGATACGTTGTAGTTATTGATGGGGTAGCTCACGAACCAATCGTAACGCTTCTTACGCTCGTCCTCCAATTCTACCTCCTCACGTAGGTTGCCGTTACTGGCCGCGAAGAGCCGTTCGGGTACGGTGATGCTGATAAGCATGCTATCTGGTTCATCACTCAGGTGGTCCTTATTTGGCCACCATAGGCTCGCCCCGTCCCCTTCGCAGGCCACGCCGACCCAGTAGCGGTTCCGCTGGTCGAGCGCCCAGACGAAGCCCCCGTCCCAGGGGGCATTCTTTGCCTCGGTGGGTTGCCCGCCGTACTTAATCCGCATCCGGTGACGGGTACTGTCTGCCTCCATACCGGCCGGCAGTTGTACGAAGACGGCGTTCTCCTTGCGCGTGTACCGCAGGTTCTTTCCGGCCTGCTCGATGCGGTCGATCTCCAGATTTTCGTACAGATCCAGTTGCAGAATGGGCAGTGGCCCGGTAACCAGGTACTCCATATCCACGTAGCCATCGATCAGGTGCTCTACGGGGTCCACGTCCAGGTGCAGCTCGTAATAAGTTACGTCGTAGTTCGCCCGGGCGGGCCCGAGCGTTCCGCGCAGACTATCGGCCTCCGTAAAGGTCCGTCCGCTAAAGTAATCCTGGCTGGGAGGCGGCAGGTAGTTGTTTTGCGCCGTAGCGCAGGTAAAAAGCATTGTCCCGAGCAGGAACACCATTAGAAATCGAACCATACGCAAATAACGCACCCCCGGCCCTTA
Source organism: Lewinella sp. IMCC34191 (assembly GCF_003390935.1). Taxonomy (GTDB): domain Bacteria; phylum Bacteroidota; class Bacteroidia; order Chitinophagales; family Saprospiraceae; genus Neolewinella. The sequence goes on from NZ_QNQZ01000006.1 coordinate 118,380, forward strand.
CCGTCTAATTACCCGCCCACTTTTAGCAAAGCCTTAAAGAAAGGAAGGACTACAGCGCAGTCCATCACCCCTACGTCCTCTAGGACAGCAGCGCACTCCAACCTCCCTAACCCCGTGCAAAGCGCGGAAGAAACCGCCAACCCACTCAGGACTGCAGCGCAGTCCAACCTCCCTAACCCCGTGCAAAGCGCGGAAGAAACCGCCAACCCACTCAGGACTGCAGCGCAGTCCAACCTCCCTAACTCCGTGCAAAGCGCGGAACCACCGCCACGTCACTCAGGACTGCAGCGCAGTCCAACCTCCCTAACCCCGTGCAAAGCGCGGAAAAAACCGCCACATCACGCAGGACTGCAGCGCAGTCCAACCTCCCTAACTCCGTGCAAAGCGCGGAATAACCCCCACATCACTCAGGACTGCAGCGCAGTCCAACCTCCCTAACTCCGTGCAAAGCGCGGAATAACCCCCACATCACGCAGGACTGCAGCGCAGTCCAACCTCCCTAACTCCGTGCAAAGCGCGGAAAAAACCGCCACATCACGCAGGACTGCAGCGCAGTCCAACCTCCCTAACTCCATGCGAAGCGCGGAGAAAAAAGAACAAACCCATCCAAAACCCAATCATCCAAAAACAAAAGCCTATTTTCAGCCACGGAAACCAAATAAGGTTACCCTTTCCAAAAAAAGCACTACACCTGCGCTCCGCCGCAATAATCCGCTCCAACCCACCGCTATGCAGAGAATCTTACTCTTCGCCTCGTTTATATCCTTCGTGCTGACCGGCTGTCAGAAAGAGATCGTAGAAGTCACCGCGGACCGTACCGACCCCCTCACCCGGACCGAACTGAACGCACGGGTAGAACGGCAATTACGGGAGACGAACAAAGTATTCGAGTGGTCGGACGCCGAAGACCTCGTCGTGTGGTCGGCGCTCACGCTCAGCGATCACCAGGCCGTTCTGGGATACCAGCCCGCCGGCTTCGACGACATCGAGGGGCGCATCCACGAGATCGACGTTACCACCGGTGCCTGGAAGCAGACACGGGATGCACTGGTGGCCGACCTACGGGCCGCCACGGAGCGCCTGACCGGTACGGCGCCGCGGGACGAAGACCTGTTCGTCGCGGAAGAAGACGGCATCCTGCCCATCCTGGAAGTCCGCATTCTTCATCCGGAGGTCCTGACCGAGTTTCGCGGTCGCCCCGAGGTCCGCTACCTGGAGCCCAGCAATTACACGGCCGAAGAGGTACAGTTCCGCTCCGACTCCGGCTGCAGCGGTGCCCCCGCGGCGGACGTGGATGCGGAGGACTACGGCACCACCGCTTCGGGCGCCAAGGTAGCCTGGAACTACGGGCCCATGGGCATTCCCGAAGCCTGGACGCGGACGCAGGGTGACAACATCGGCATCTGCATCATCGACTCAGGCACCTACCCCGAGCAGGATCGCCTGAACGGGAACTTCGGCAGCGGCCGGGAACTTACCCGCCTAGGGGTCTACCAACCCAGCTGGTGGAGCAGCCGCACCGACGGTCCGGACGATCAGTGTGGGCACGGAACTCAAATGGCCGGCCTGGCCACCGCTCCGCTGACCACCACCGGCAGCTCGGTCGGTGTAGCGTACAGGAGCGATTTGCTCGCGATCCGGGCAACCAGCGACGTCATCATCAACGCCAGTAAGGAAAAGCGCGGCGTAAAGGATGCGCTCGTGATCGCCGGACAGGACGCCGGCACGCAGATCGTCAGCATGTCCATCGGTGACGTATTCAGCAGCGGGACGGTCAAGGATGGGATCTACTACGCCCATAACCGCGGTAAAATGATCCTGGCCGCGGCCGGAACGAGCCTCAGCTGGACCAGCTGGTATGGCGTCATCTTTCCCGCCAATATAAGCCAAACGGTAGCCGTTACGGGGATTCAGACCGGCACGCCCTACCTCCGCTGCAACACCTGCCACGACGGCAGCGAAGTAGATTTCGTAGCGGTCATGCAGCGCCGTGAAGACACGGGCCGGTCAACCATCACCCTGAGCCGAAGCGGTGCAACGCCGGGCTACGTCGGCGGATCCAGCGCGGCAACGGCCACGACGGCCGGTATCGCCGCCCTGGTCTGGGCGACCAACCCCGGTCAGACCCGGGAACAGGTCCTGCAGCGAATGAAGGAAGCTTCGAGCCTCTACCCCAATCGCTCGGGCAATTTCGGATGGGGTACGGTGAACGCGGACCTGGCTACGCGGTAGCTTCGTCTGCCGAACGCAGCGCAGCGGAGTTCGTCCGCCGAGGCGGGTTCACGACACGGTTGAGACTGTCGCCACGACCCGCCGGCAGAAGAGCGCCCGCTCGGCGGACGACTGATGCGTTACGCCGCCGAAGGCTGCCGCTTACCGACCTGCTGCAGGAAGTTGTTCATGATGCGGTTGAACTCCTGGGGCCGTTCCATCATGGGGGCGTGGGCGCACTTGTCGATGAAGTGGAGTTCGCTGTCGGCGATCAGTTCGTGGAATTGCTCGCCAACGAAGGGCGGCGTGATCGTGTCCTGTTTGCCCCACACGAGGAGCGTCGGCGAGGTGATGGCATCGAGCTTATGGGCTAGGTTGTGCCGGACGGCGGATTTGGCGGTCATGACGATACGGATGCCCTTGTTGCGGTCATTTACCGTATTGTAGACTTCATCGACGAGTTCTTTCGAGGAGGTTGCCGGATCGTAGAAGGTACTCTCCGTTTTCTTCTTGATGAATTCGTAATTATTGCGCGGGGGGAAACTGTTGCCCATGGCGCTTTCGAAAAGGCCGCTGCTGCCGGTCAGCGTGATGGAAGCAATGCGTTCCGGATGATCGATAGCAAACAGAATGCCGACGTGTCCTCCGAGGCTGTTGCCCATCAGGTGTACGCGGTCGAAGCCTTTGTGGTCCACGAAATCGGCCAGGTGATTGACCAGGCCGGCCAGGGAAACCTTGCGGAGAGGCAGTGAAAAAATGGGCAGCGTAGGGATGACCACGTTGTAGCGGCTCCGAAATTCCTCAATCTGCGCCCCGAAATTACTCAGTCCCCCGAACAGACCGTGTAACAAAAGCAGGGGTTCGCCCGGCCCGCCCGTTTCCAGGTAGTCGAACTTGCCCTCTTTTTTCATCTTCAAATCCATGAGGGGAAAATTACAATTTAGGTGGCACTCTTCCGGGTACAATTTTTGAACGGTAAGGGTGCGTGTATAGTTTGTCATATAAATCATTCCAGCATTACTACCCTATCGCTTTTGCATTATTCCGGTCTGACCGACCAATTCTGGGCGCTTACCCAGATGCAGCGGGCACACCAACGTCTAACGGATGTACCCGGCCTGGAATTTTACCGGCTCATGGGTTCCGGCGGGGGCAACGGCTTCAGCGTCCGGCCGAACCTGGGTGTTTACGCCTGGCTCGGGCACTGGTCCACCCCTGCCTACGCCGATCGTTTCTTTAGCGGCCACGAGTGGTACGCCGAGGTGCGGGAGCGCACCGACCGTATCGTCACCTTCCAGCTGGAAGCCACCATGGCCCACGGGCAGTGGGGCGGCACACTACCCTTCACGGCTCACCCCGATCGCTATAATCCGCAGGAACCGGTGGCCGTCATCACCCGCGCAACCATTCATCCGACGAAGCTTCCGGATTTCTGGCGCTACGTGCCACGGACCAGTGCCTCGGTATACGACCATCCGGCTCGTCTACTTAGCCTGGGGATTGGCGAATACCCCATCTTCATGCAGGCGACCTTCAGTATATGGGAATCGGGGCGGGCCATGACCCAGTACGCCTACGCCAGTGACTACCATAAGGAAGTGGTGCAATTGACCCGCCAGCGGGGCTGGTACCGGGAGGAGATGTTTGCCCGTTTTCGCCTCCTCGGCAGCGCGGGATCCTGGCCCGATCTCGACTTGAGCAAGTTGAAATAAACCCCTGCACCCGCGGCGACGTTATTGTGTATAGACTGTTAAAATTCCGTTTTTACGAAATTTTCGCGGTACCTTCTTTTCGAAACTTAATGCCGCATTTGCGGTCTGCCCTATGCCACAATTTTCCTGGAACATCACCGGCTTTCAAGGTGCGCAGTATAAGCTTGGTCTCTTTCATGGAGACAAGACACAGCACGTGGTCCTGCACTGCAACGATCGCGTCGTACAAATTGATTTCGGTGTCCGAGAGTCCAAAACCTACACCGTTTTCCTCGATCAGGAGCTCTGCGAAGTAAGCATCGATCACACCGGTGGCAATCACTACGATTATTCCTGCCGCATCAATCGGGAAGCCGAAACGCCCCTTAACCAATTTCGCAAATCCCACCGGGATAGTCAGACCCGCATGGAACGAACGCGGATGGTCGTGGCGGGATGCGTGGTGCTGTTGGTGGTGTTTTTTTTGATTGGTAGTGCTATTGCTTAATTCGCGAGGCCCTTCGCTCGCTTGGCTCGCTGCGGACCTCGCTGTTGGGATGCCGTCCCTTCCAGGGCGGGGTGCGGGGTGCGGGAGCTACCCTACACTATTGCTGGCGGGCCTTGGTGGCAAGAACCTTCGGTTACGGGGACGTCAGTTATTTAGACGGGGACGACGCGTACGATACCGGTGCCCTCGATACTGGCGTAGATATAGCCGTCGGGACCCATGCGGACGTCGCGGAGGCGGCCGATATTTTTGATGATATCCTGTTCGCCGGTGACGTCGGTGCCATCCAGGTGGACGAGTTTGAGGAAGCTGTAGCGAAGACTGCCGACCAGCAAGTCGTTTTCCCAACCTGGGTAGCGATCACCGGTCACGAAGGCCATGCCGCTGGGGGCAATACTGGGGACCCAGTAGTGGATGGGTTGTTCCATGCCGGATTGGGCGACCTCCTGGGTAATTTGCGTACCGTCGTAGTTGATGCCGTAGGTGATGACCGGCCAGCCGTAATTCTTGCCGGCCTCGATGATGTTTACCTCGTCGCCCCCGCGCGGGCCGTGCTCGTGCTCCCAGATGGCGCCGGTTTCCGGATGCACGGCCAGGCCCTGGAGATTGCGGTGACCGTAGGAGTAAATGGCCTCCTTCGCGCCGGGATCACCCACGAACGGATTATCCTCCGGAATCTCGCCGTCGGCGGTGATGCGGTAGACTTTGCCGCCGTCGCGGGTCGTATCCTGGGGGTTTTCATCGCGGTTACCGCGGTCACCAATGGTGAAGTAGAGGTAGCCATCCTCAGGCCCCCAGACCATCCGGCTTCCGTAGTGCTGCCCCTTATCGGTTGCCGGCCCGCCATCGTAGAGGGAGGTAAAGTTCTCGAGCTGGGTGCCGTCTTCACTAAGCTTGCCCCGTCCGACGGAGGTGAAGCCGAGCTCACCACCTTGCTCGGGGCGGCTGTAGGTCAGGTACACGTAGCGGTTGTCGGCAAAATCCTGATCGAGTAAGACATCGAGCAATCCTCCCTGCCCGGCGTCGCGGACCTCCGGGGCTCCGGAAATTTCCGTCGAGCTATCGCCGTCGATGAGCAGGAACCGACCGTCCTTGACCGTCGCCAGGATGCGTCCGTCGGGCAGCCAGGTAAAACCCCAAATGATGTCTTCGTAATCAAAGACGGTTTCCGCTTCCACGCCCGCGGCGGTCAGCATCATGGATGCTTCCCCGTCAGCCGCCCGGTCCGGTGCGGTAGTGGTTCGTTCCTCCGTTGTGTCGGAGGTCGTATCACAGGCGGTAAAAGGAAGCAGGAGGAGGAAGCAGAGATAGCGCATGAGGGCAATTACATTAACGAAGGGCGGGGCCGCCGGTAAGATACCGACGGCCCCGCCCAAAGTAACGCGCTTTCGCTAAAAGGTTACGGCTTCTTGACCGATTCGGTCTTGGCAAAGTCGCCGGCCCGTAGCAGGACCATCTTGTCCACGTCGATGTACTTCTCGATTGCGGCATTAACGTCTTCCGGCGTGAGGCTCATCATCTGCTCTTCGAGCTCCTTGCTCCATTCCATGGTTCGATCGAGGTAGGCGTTGTCTTCCAGCTGTCCCGCCATGCTGCGGTCCTGTGCGCGGCTTACGGCGGCGTTCTGCTTCCAGCCACTTTTCGCGGCCGTCAGCTCCTCTTTGGTAAAGCCTTCGGTACGCACCTTCTCGATTTCCTCGCGGAATGCCTTTTCCAGGGCCTCCCGGTTTTCCGGATTGTAGATGGCATAGGTCATGAAGATGCCCCGGTCATCCAGCGAGCTGGCGCTAAACTGGCTGCCGACACCGTAGCTGAGTCCGTCTTTCTGACGAATACGCGTAGCCAAACGGCTGTTCAGGAAGCCACCACCCAGCATATAATTGCCCATGACCAGCGCGGGATAGTCGGGGTTCTCATCATTAATTGGCAGCGTCTGCACGGCTACGAACCAGGCATTGGCCTTATCGGGCGTTTCGATCTTGACCATATCGGGGTCAACCGCCGTGTACTCCCGCGGGATACGCTCGAAAGCGACCGGGCTGTCCCAATCACCGAAGTTTTTCTCCAGCGCGGTTTTGACGGCGTCGACATCCATATCTCCGCTGGCGGCGAAGGTCGCGTTAGCTCCCCCGAATACTTCTTCGTAGAAGGCCTTGACGTCATCGACGGTGAGGTCCTTCAGGCTCTCGACCTGTTCGTCAAAGGAGGGAACGTAGTAAGGATGTCCCTTCGGGTAATCGCCGGTGCGGCGCTGCATCTCCTGGAAGACGATGGCCTGCGGGTCGTTACGCTGTTCGTCGATATAGGCGAGTTCTTCTTTCACCATCTTATCGAATTCCGACTTAGGGAAAACGGGATGGCGGGCTACCTCTCCGATCAGGTCGATTACTTCCGGGAGCCGCTCGTTTTCGGCCTCGATGTTGAAGACCAGGGTACCGTTGCTACCGTAAGCATTGACGCGGGCTTTAAGCTCGTCGAGCTTATCCTGTATCTGCTGGCGGTCATACTTTTCCGAACCCATCATGAGCATACGGACGGCCTTCTCTCCGGCTTCGGAGCGCCCCTCCTGGGATTCGAGGTCGCCGAAGCGGAATACGAGTTGGGCGTTCACGCTGTTGCCGCGGGTTTCCTTGGGCAGCAGCATGTATTCGATGTTATCATTCTCGCCCAGCGTTCCGGTAACGGTCCGGCTGTCGATATTTTCGTAGGAAGGATCGAACTCCTCCCCTTCGGCAATCGCCTCGCGCCCTTCATAGCCCTCGGTGATCGCGTTGAGGTCATTGACCTCGGGAATGTCCGAGCGATCCGGCTGCTCTACCGGATAAAAGCGGCCGACGGTACGATTCTGCGGCTTGAAATACTTCTCGGCTACGCGAATGACATCGTCGACGGTCACCTGCTCCACGCGGTCGCGGTAGATGTAGCCCAGGCGCCAGTCGCCCTGCGCGATGTAGCTGCTCATGAGCAGACCGACGCGGTTGGCGTCCCGTTGATTAAGCTCGAAATTCTTAAGGATACCATCCTTGGCGCGCTTTACCTGCTCCTCGGTGGGCGGATTCATGGCCAGGCTGTCCAGGGTATTCTTCATGGCCGTCTCCACGTCCATCAAGTCGTTCTCCTTGAGCACGCTGGCATTAAAGAACGCGTAGCTGGGCTCGGCCAGGGCGGGAGCATAGCCCCACATGCTGCTGGCATCACCGTTCTCTACGATAGCCTTATAAAGGATGCCGCCAGGCTCGTCGACCAGCGTATTCATCAGCACCGCGACGGCGGGAAAGTCCGGGTGGGGGCCGGCGGGCACGTGATAGGCTGCCTGGACTACCTGTACGTCCCCAACTCGCTTCAATTCGACAAAGCGCTCACCGTCCTGGACGGGTTCGCGAGTATAGGTGGGATAGAGTTCGCGCTCGGGGCGGGGGATGCTGCCGAATTTTTCTTCAATCAGCTCCAGGGCGGTTTCCGGGTTGAATTTTCCGGCCACGACCAGCACCGCGTTGTCGGGCTGGTAATACTTCCGGTAAAAACCCTGCAACCGCTCGATGGGAACGTTCTCCAGGTCGGCCTTGGAACCGATGGTGGACTTACCATAGTTGTGCCAGAGGTAGGCGGTACTGAGTACCCGCTCCATCAGCACGCCGGTGGGGTCGTTTTCCCCGCTCTCGTACTCGTTGCGGACGACCGTCATTTCGCTTTCCAGATCCTCGGCGGCGATGAAGGAATTGACCATACGGTCGGCTTCCATATCGAGGGCCCAATCGAGGTTCTCGTCGGTAGCGGAAAAGGTCTCGAAGTAATTCGTGCGGTCGTACCAGGTGGTTCCGTTGGGGCGGGCGCCGTGCTCGGTGAGTTCCTGGGGGATATTGGGGTGATCCGGCGTACCCTTGAAGACCAGGTGCTCCAACAGGTGGGCCATACCGGTTTCTCCGTAGGCCTCGTGGCGGCTACCCACCTTATAAGTAACGTTGACCGTCGTGGTGGGTACGGACTGGTCGGGAAAGAGCAGGACGGTCAGTCCGTTGTCGAGCTCGTACTCGGTGACCCCTTCGACGGAGGTGATCATTTCGGGACCATCCGAAGCATCCTGGGCATGCAGGACGGTCAGTGGTATACCAAGACAGCACAGAAATAGGGTGAGATAGGCAAGGTTGTGCATAGTGACGGGTTGATTAGGTAGTAAAGGACCGTACCAAAATACGGAGGGATGCACGGGAATAGACGAAACCCGTGAATTCTTATACCAACCGGTAACCAGCCGACACTAAAGTGCCCCTCGCTTTTGCACTTGTCTAGGCTAAAGCTTCTCCAATTTGTGCGCCATATCCAGTTCGAAACCCCTGACTGGAAGATCGGACAGCCGCCGGATCAGTTTGCGCCGCTCAAACGCGGCGTGTAGCCCCAGCGCCAGCCCGGTCACGATAGCGACCTTCAGTCCCCAACCCTGGGTGAATTGGTCGGGATGGAGTACCAGCGTAACCAAATTACCCGCCAGGTAGACTCCCAATCCCGCAGCCAAACCGGCCAGGTGGTAGCGAATCGTGAATAACGCGCAGAGCAAATAACCGCCCGCCATCGCTCCACCCGTAAGCAGCTGTTCCATCGGTTCGCCACCTTCGCGGTACAGCAGGTAGGCTGAAGAGCCTTCCAGGGCCGTCAGGGCGAGCAGCGTATAGCGTCCGTACAAGACCCTTTGCCGGTTGTCGTTGAGTTCGACGAAAAGCTTAGCTATCTCCGTTACCGTAACCGGGTCTGCTTCGCATGACATCGTGTCCGGCAGATCGGCGTCCAGGATAGGGGTGGGCATAAATTTGGATTCTTAGAGCGCTGACGTCGGTCCGCCAGGTGCCTCAGTAACGAGCGCTTACGCTCGGGGCGACATGGCACTTCGGCCTTTAACGTCCCGACGGATCCGCCCCGGTCAGCGAAACTGCCAGTAATCGAAGCGGAACAGTTCCTGGGGTGCACCGCCACGGAATACGAAGTACAGGTCGTGAACGCCCCTTATCTGCGCCACTTCCGTGGTCAGGGAGCGCCAGTCATCCCAGTGGCCGAGGTAGGGTACCCGCAGCACCCCGACGGAATCCACGTCTACCGCGTCCAGCCGGATCTCCAACGAACCGCCGAGGTAGCGGCTCGAAATCGAGGCCTGTAATGCAGTGGGGCCCTCCGGCCCGAAGTCCACGTTGCGCACTTTCAGGTAATCTCCGTCGTGGATGCTACCGACGTACATACCTACGGAATCACCATCCGCAACCGCAAGTCCTTCCGACCAGGCTATCGTTTCCGCCTCGGTGCGCCGGTAAGGGTCCTGGCTAGCTACCGCTTCGGTCACGCCCCGTCGGGTCTTTGGAATGGGCGGAATAGAGCCATCGGGCCGGTAGCTGAAGGGTTCAATGCATACCGAGCGCTTGAAGTCGCCGCCTCCGGGTAATTCACCGGTGTGGTAAAACAGGTAGGATTGGCCCTGGAATTCAATAACCGCCGGATGATTCGATCCGCTGCTGCCGGTGCGGTCCATGAGCTTACCACCGTACCGCCACGGTCCCTCGGGTCCGGTGGCCATGGCGTAGTGCAGCGACTCGTTGGGATCAGAGGCATAGATGAGGTAAAAACGATCCCCGTGCCGGTACACCCAGGGCGCCTCCTCGAAGTCGGGGCCGAAAACTTGCGGATCGAAAATGTCCAGGGCGGTGATCTCACCAGCCAAGGACACCATATCGTTGTTGAGCCGGGCCCGGTAGCACGCATTATTGCCCCAGTAGAGATAGGCCTGCCCCTCCTCGACGAATACCGTCGGATCGAGATCATCCCAGGAATGCTTGCCAAAGGTGGTCATGTCATTAGTGACCAGTGCCTCGCCCTGGGCATCCCGGAAGGGTCCGTAGGGACTATCGGCCACGGCTACCCCCACGCTGACGCCGGGGTGGTCTTTATTGAGGGTAGAGACGTAGAAATACCATTTCCCGTCACGCTCGATGCACTGGGCCGCACTGGCATCGCCGGCCGACCAGGCAAAAGCGCTGGTCTTAAGCGGAGCGGGATGGGCCGTCCAGTTCACCATGTCCACGCTGGTGAACAGCCGGTACTCCCGCATCAGGAATTTATTATCCGGCGCATTTGGTTCGTCGTGGCCCACGTAAAGAAACACGGTATCCCGATATACCACCGGAGCGGGATCCGCCGTGTACAGTACCTGGATAGCGGGGTTCTGCGCCGCTACGGCGGATGTAGCGATTAGCCATGCACCGAGTGTCGCCAATACATATCTTCTCATATCCACTCTTTTCACAACCGGTGTGGTGTAGAACCGCCATTGCGGCAAAATAGGAACACCGGATTAAAGGGAACGCCCCCTACCTGTGGCGAATCGCCGGGTGGATTTGTCCGCATAAAAGGCAGGCACCTGACCAACGCTAATCCGTTGCCTGCCGTCTTTGACTGTGACGACACTATGCACAATTCGCTATACCGGTGCCTGCGGAAGCCAGCATGCGTGGCTACCGTGGGTGCTGGTTTCGCAAGGTAAGTTTCGGCCGCTACCTTTATTGAATGCTTTCGGTCACCCAACGGCGGCGCTTCCTCCGTATCCTTCCCTTCGGTGGGATATGGCTGGCCTGTTCGGTGATCTTCCTATTGATCGAATGGATTACCGCGGGCGGCCGCTTTCCGGAAACGGATACCGCTATTGTGCCCGATGCCCGGATACTTGTATTTGCTTTAGCGGCCATGACCGTACTCGGCTTACTAGTCGGCTACGTGGAGCTGTACTTCCTCAACCGCCGCTTTAGTCGCTTGCCATTCCTGCGCAAGGCGTTGTACAAATTGATTGTTTACCTGCTGTTCATTCACGTGGTGGTGCTCATCACTTTTCCCGTAGCGGCGGCGATGGAGCAGAACACGAGCGTATGGGACCCCGCCGTTTGGTCCAAACTCGGCCGCTATCAGGTCAGCTTTACGCACTTAAGTACCGCGCTTCAGCTTTCCGTCGCGATCGGTTTGTCGATCGTTTACGCACAGGTCAGCGAACTGATCGGTCACACCACTCTACTCAGCTATCTGGCGGGTACTTACCACCGACCCATCCAGGAGGAAAGGATTTTTCTTTTCCTCGACATGCGTTCGTCCACGACCATCACGGAACGGCTCGGGCACGCCCGCTATTTCGACCTGCTGCGTGACTACTACGCCGACCTGTCCGCCGCCATCGACCGCTACGGCGGCGAGATTTACCAGTACGTAGGCGACGAGGTGATCGTAAGCTGGTCACGGCCCGACGGACTGCGTAACAACCATTGCCTGCGTTGCTTTTTCGACATGCAGCGCGCCCTGCGACAGCGGGCCGACCGGTACGAAGCGAAGTTCGGACTGGCCCCGGAATTCAAGGCCGGCCTGCACTACGGTCCCGTGACCGCCGGCGAAGTGGGCGTGATAAAGAAGCACATCACCTACACCGGTGACATACTCAACGCCACCGCGCGCATCCAGTTGCTCTGCAATACCTACCAGGTCGATCTACTCGTCTCCTTTGTCCTGCTCGAAAAACTTCCCCTCGGCGAACAGTACAGCCTGCGGCACGTCGGCACTCCCCCCTTGCGTGGCCGGTCGGAACCCCTGCGCCTCTATACCGTATCGGAAGAATTGCCGGTCTCCGGATGAGGGAAGTAGCCCGGCTTCAAAAAAAAGCGCAATACCTGCGCTCCGCCGCCAAAAAAAAGAGGCCACCCAACGAAAGTGGAAATTTATGCGTCTGGCGGGGTACAACCCGAAATCATGCGCTTCCTTCCCCTGCTCTTTTTAGGTCTGCTTACCGCCTGTTCCCAGGACTTTTCCGATAGTGGAGCCTATTCGCCCCAAGCCAATTACGCTGGTAACGATGCATCGGGCGAGTCCGTCGAGCCTTCCGGCGACCAATACGGTGAACTGGTGGAAAACGACTTCGTAGCTACCGCGGAAGAACCCGTTTCCACCTTCAGCATCGACGCCGACGGCGGCTCCTACGCTAACGTTCGCCGCTTCCTGCAGTCAGACCGTGCACTCCCGCCTCCGGGCGCGGTGCGTATAGAAGAGATGGTAAACTACTTCGACCTGGATTACCCCGCTCCGACCTCCGACATCCCGATTGCCCTGAACGGAGAGGTGGCCGACTGCCCCTGGAACCCGGACAACCGCCTGGTCCGGATCGGCATTCAGGGCCGCGATTTAGGCGACGCCCCACCCGCGAATTACGTATTCCTGGTCGATGTCTCCGGATCGATGAGCAGTCCGGATAAGATAGGCCTGCTGAAGCAGGGGCTGTACCGCTTCGTCGATCAAATGTCCGACCGGGACTTTCTCTCGATTGTCACCTACGCCGGCTGGAGCGGGGTAACGCTTCCTTCGACCGCGGGCAGCGACAAAGTCCGGATACGGAGGGCGATTGATAAGCTTAGCACGGGCGGCAGCACCAATGGAGCTGGCGGGATTCTGGCCGCCTACGAAGAGGCTTCCCGTAACTTCATCGAGGGCGGTAACAATCGCATCTTCCTGGGTACCGACGGCGACTTCAACGTCGGCATCACCGATCACGACGAACTTATTGAGCTAATTGAGAAGAAGCGGGAATCCGGCGTATTCTTCACCGCGCTGGGCGTGGGTCGTGGCAACTACAACGAGCACATGCTGGAACAGATCGCCAACCACGGCAACGGCACCTACGAGTACCTGGACAAGTCGGAAGAACTTGAAAAGGTCTTTCTGCACGAGACCGGCAAGTTCTTCACCGTCGCCCAGGACGTCAAGGTCCAGGTCGCCTTCAACCCGGATGTCGTTCAGTCCTACCGCCTCATCGGCTACGAGAACCGGCTGCTGAACCAGGAGGATTTTGAAGACGACACGAAAGACGCCGGCGAGATCGGTGCCGGCCAGAACATCACCGCCCTCTACGAGATCGTTCCCGCCCACAAGCAGGACGTGCAGAAGGCGCAGGCATTCACTATCGATTTTCGGTACAAAGCTCCCGGCGCCACGGAGAGCGTCCCCCTAAGCTTGTCGGTAACCGACGAGGGTGCCAGCTTCGCCACCGCGAGCGACCAATTCCGCTTCGTAGCCTCCGTCGCCGCTTTCGGCCAATTACTCCGCCAATCCCAATACACTCGATCGCTCACCTATACAGCGGTTCAACACTGGCTCAATAGCGCCAACCTTCCCGATCCCCACGGCTACAAAGAGGAACTAAGCGACCTGATCCGCCTCGCCGACCCATATTAACCAGCAACCAGCAACCAGCAACCAGCAACCAGCAACCACCCCCCCTACCCCCTAATAAGCCCGTTCCGTACTCCCCTCCATATAATTCACGAAGGCCTTATTAACCACCCGCGTCCCCCCCGGCGTAGGATAGTTGCCGCTGAAGTACCAGTCGCCGTTATTATCGGGGCAGGACTTCTGGAGGTCGTCGATGGTCTGGTAGATCACGTCCACCTTCGGCTTGGTGCCCTTTGGGGTCATGATTTGGGCGATCTTCTTGGAGACGTCCTCGTACTTGAACTGGTCGTAGAGTTCCTTGACGACGTTCTTTTGCTTGTTATCGGGCTTCTTCAGTTCGGCTACCGCCTTCTTGTAGACCTGCTTGAGTAATTTCTTTTTCCCTTTCGCTTCCAGGAGGGCTTCCATGGCTTTAAAGGCGACGAACTCGCCCATCTTTGACATATCGATGCCGTAGCAGTCGGGGTAGCGAATCTGGGGCGCGCTGGAGACGATGATGATCCGCTTCGGCTTCAGGCGGCTGACGATCTTGATGATCGAGTCGCGCATGGTGGTGCCCCGTACGATGCTGTCGTCCAGTAGCACCAGCGTATCGACGTTATCGCGCACGATGCCGTAGGTGACGTCGTAGACGTGGCTGACCATATCATCGCGGCTGGTGGTGTCGGCGATGAAGGTGCGCGTCTTGCCGTCCTTGACGACGATCTTTTCGTTGCGCACTTTGGTCTTGAGCACCTTGCCGAAGCCGTTCTTGCCGTCCTTCTTCCGCTTTTTCATGCGGTCCTTCCGCCAGTGGCGCAGTTCGTCTTCGAGCCCTTCGATCATGCCGTAGTAGGCGGTCTCGGCGGTATTGGGCACGTAGCTGAAGACGGTATTGTCGAAGTCGTAATTCACGGCCTTGGCGACCGGTTTGGCCAGGCGGCGGCCCAGTTCCTTGCGCTCCAGGTAGATATCGCGGTCGTTGCCGCGGCTAAAGTAGATGCGCTCGAAGGAGCAGGCGGCCCGGGGCAGCTGCTTGGTGAAGGGCTCCATGGAGGTCTTGCCGCTCTTCTTGATGATGAGCGCGTGGCCGGGTTCGACCTCCTTGATCGTACCGAAGGGCACGTCGAAGACCGTCTGCAGGGCCGGCCGTTCGGAGGCGACGGCCACGAATTCCTCGTTCTCGAAGTAGAAGGCGGGGCGGATACCGGCGGGGTCGCGCATCACGAAGGCGTCGCCGTGACCGATCATGCCGCCCATGACGTAGCCGCCGTCGAATTTCTTGCTGGCCCGCTTCAGCAGGCGCTGTACGTCGAGCTCCTCGGCGATGATGTCGTTGATCTCGATGTTGGTGTGGCCGTCAGGCTTGTGCCAAGTGTGGATGCGCTGCACCTCGTCGTCGAGGAAGTGACCGATCTTCTCCAGTACGGTGACCGTATCCGACTTCTCCTTGGGGTACTGCCCCAGCTCCACCAGTTCCTGAAAAAGCTCGTTGACGTTGGTCAGATTGAAGTTGCCGGCCACGATGAGGCAGCGGGTCTTCCAGTTGCTCTGCCGCAGGAAGGGGTGGCAGGTTTCGATGGCGTTGGTCGAGTGGGTGCCGTAGCGCAGGTGGCCCATCATGACCTCCCCGGTGTAGGGCAGATTTTCCTTGAGCCACTGGGAGTTGGCCAGTTGCTTGGGGGTCAGCTCGTCGAAGCGGCGGTAGACGCCCTGCCACAGGTCGTCGAGGTAGTTGGAGGCGTTGCTCCGCTTGCGGCTGATGAACTTCTTACCCGGCGGGTGGTCGAGCTTGATGGTGGCCATGCCGGCGCCGTCCTGTCCGCGGTTGCGCATTTTGCGCATCAGCAGCTGCAGGCACTTCAGGCCGTGCAGGGGCGTACCGTACTTCTTATTGTAATAGTCCAGTGGCTTCTTGAGCCGGATCATCGCTAGACCGCACTCGTGGTGGATGGCTTCACTCATATCGGGGCACCCGTTTTGCGGGACGGGGCAAAGGTACGATGTTTTTGCGGCGGAGCGCAGGGAAGTAAATGCCTTCCCCGAACCGTACTCCCTGCAGACAAGACGAACGCACCAAAAACGCGCCGGTTGCTTCGGATAGCGCTATATTAGGTCTGGTCCTGTTCCTGCGCTGATCGACTAACGAAGCCTTTGCGGCCCACAGCGAAACCCGTGGACTGACCCACCTCCAACCCATTTCCAATTTGCCGTCTACAGCGGGCGGTGGCCGCGTGCCTTCCGCTCTTCGACGGGTTTCGTTCGGCTTTCTAATTACAGCAAACATGACACGACACATTACACCGACCACGCCGCGGGCGTACCCCGCCTATTTGGGAACGATTCTTGTCAATCTGGCATGGGTGGCTCTCCTGTTTCCCGCGCCTGGCACCGCCCAGGATTTTATCCAGACCGCCAAACTTTACGCTGTCGATGGGGGCAGCGGCGATCGCTTTGGCAGTAACGTTGACATCAGCGGTGATCTGGCGATCGTGGGAGCGAGTAGGGCGAACCGTACGTCGACTAATCTTTTTAGCGGGCAGGCCTACCTTTTTCAACGAACGTCAGCGGACTCGGACCAGTGGCAACAAATCGCGGAACTGAACGTGGAGGACGGGGACCGCGGGCCCAAGTCCGGTAGCGGCGTCGCCATCGATGGCGACGTGGCCGCGGTGAGTTGGGTGCGCTACGATGCCAATCGCCAACCGTTTAGCGGCATCTATGTATTCTCCCGAGATGCCGGCGGACCAGGGCAGTGGGGACAAGTGGCCACCCTTTTCTCGCCAAATCTTCACGGCGACGACGTATTCGGGCAAAGCCTTGATGTGAGTGGTGACCTAATCATCGTCGGCGCGCCGGGCGATTCGATCAACGATCTGCGGGCCGGGTCGGCCTATCTGTTTTCCCGGGACGCCGGCGGACCGGACAACTGGGGACAGATCGCCAAGTTCACGACTCCGGACCCGGCGGATTACGACGGTTTCGGCGTGAGTGTAGCCATCAGCGGCGACAAAGCCATCGTCGGTGCCCTGAATAACAGCGACGAAGGGCTCCAGGCGGGTTTCGCCTGCATATTTCACCGGAATGCGGATGGGTTCGATCAATGGGGTCTGGTTACCAAACTGACCGCCCCCGATCCGGTATATCCAAACTACTTTGGACGGAGCGTCGCCATCAGCGGTGACCTGGTCATCGTTGCGGACGACCTGGACGATGAAAGCGGCACGGATGCGGGTGCCGCCTACGTTTTTGCCCGCAACCAGGGAGGAACGGACCTGTGGGGTCAGGTGGCTAAACTTATCCCCGAATCCAGGGTGAACCAAGGCGGCTTCGGCTACGACGTGAGCATCAGCGACAGCGTGGCGATCGTAGCCGCCCCATTTGACAACGCCCTGGGACCTTACACCGGATTAGCCTACGTATACCACCGAAACGCCGGTGGCCCCGACCGTTGGTCTTCGGTAGGAAAGCTGATGGCCGCTGACGCCTCGGCCGAGCAATACTTCGGTCGGAGCCTTGCCCTGAGTAATGATCAGGTAATTATCGGAGCAGCAAATGATGACGAGAACGGCGAAAATTCCGGAGCCGCGTACATTTTCGCGGGCCAGGGCGACTGCTCCCTCACCCTGAGCACCCCCGCCACGGTCTCCGAAACTTGCCCCGGCGCCAGCGACGGATCCATATCCGTACAGGCTACGGGTACGTCCGGCCCGAAGCTTTCATATCTATTGACGGGGCCGGTGGCGAAGACGAACACCACCGGCATTTTCACCGGCCTTCCCCCGGGAGACTACGTCGTCCGCGCTACCGAAACCGGCGGCAGTAATTGCGTAGCCACCTCCGCGCAGGTTACCCTAGCTACCGGCAGCGATGACACGCCCCCCTCGGCCCGGGCACGGGACATTACCGTCGAACTGGACGCTACCGGAACGGCCACCATCACCGCGGCCGATCTCGACGACGGTTCTTCCGATGCTTGCGGTATCGCCCGAATTGATATCGATCGCAATGCGTTCGGTTGTGGAGACCTGGGTGCGAACCCTGTCGTGCTCACCGTCACCGACCTTTCCGGCAAAACCGCCAGTGCTACGGCCATGGTAACCGTCGTGGCGAACCCCGACCGACAGGACATCAATGGCGACGGTGTACTCGATGCCTGCGAATGGTACGTGGAGCCTCGGTCCACCTTCTGGCTGGAAGCCGAATGCGCCACGGTCGGGCGCCGGTGGATGGAAGCCATTGACCCGGAAGCATCCAGCGAGCGCTTCGTCTACGTAGCGGATGCCCATTCGATGACCACTCCCCCTTCGGATGCGGCACCGAACCGGGTCACCTTTACCCTGCCCAATGCCGAAGCAGGCACCTACCGGCTGTTCGCGCGGGTGCTTGCCCCCGGCCCCGATAGCGATAGCTACTGGTTACGCGTCAACGATGGCGAATGGGTTAAGTGGTCCCGCGGATTCGAACGAGGCCCCAACTTCCGCTGGAACCGCCTGCCGGTTAGCCTTTCGCTCCGGGAAGGACGCAACCTGATCGACTTCGCCTACCGGGAGAGCGGAACCGGGCTGGACAAAATTTACCTGACCAAACAACCGACCATCCCCGTTGGCGTAGGTGAATTTGCCCAGAACTGTGCCCAAGCCCCGCCGAATCTACCCCCCGTTGCGGCAGTGGCCCCGGCCCCCACCTTCGGTGTAGCCCCCTTTACCCTTAGTCTGGACGCTACGCCTTCCTACGACCCGGAAGGACGGCCACTCACGTACCGGTGGGCTTTTGGCTCGCAAAATCGCAGCGGTGCTATCCTCACCGAAACCTTCGCCGCCGGCACGTACGAGCTTACCCTTATCGTCACCGATCCGGCCGGCCGTTCGGATACCGCCACGGTTTTCCTGCAGGTCACCGAACCGACGGCGGATACCGACAACGACGGCGTCCTGGACGGTACGGACAACTGCCCCGGGCAGTACAACCCCGACCAGCTCGATACGGACGGCAATGGCGTAGGGGATGGTTGCGAAGAGGATCCTTTCGCCAAGACCAGCTTCTGGCTGGAAGCCGAATGCGCCGGCGTAGGTGAGAACTGGGTGGCCGCCGGTCGTCCGGACGCTTCGGGAGACTACGTTTACGCTCCGGGCGCTACGTCGCTGACTTCGCCACCGACCGACGTGTCGGCCAATCTCCTCCGCTTCACCGTTACGGACGCCGCGCCGGGCTCCTACTACGTCTTTGCCCGCATTCTCGCCGCAGGGCCGGAAAGCGACAGCTTCTGGGTCCGCACGAACGGCGGAGAATGGTATGCATATAACCGGAATATCCGGCGCGGCTCCAGTTTCTACTGGAACCGCATGCCCGCGCGCATCACGCTGGCGGCCGGAACCAATGTCATCGACGTTGCCTACCGCGAGGGCAATACGCGGCTGGACAAAATCCACCTTAACCGGGAGTCCACTACGCCCCTGGGCTTGGGGGGCACGGATCGCAGTTGTTTGCCTGATACGAAAGCCCTACCCGTGGTGCTGCATTCAGGATCGGCTTCCGGTGCGCAGCAATCCCCGCGCGAGTTACGGGTCTTTCCCAATCCCGTAGACCAAACCTTAACGGTGCAGGTAAGCAGTACGTATACCGGCCTGATGGACGTCTCCATTTACGACGCTAACGGACGGGTAATCCATACCCAAGGATTACTAAAGCAAGACGAATTCATAACCCATCGGCTTGACCTCGCTACCCTGCCGGCGGGCATATACCGCCTATCCGTTATCGAAGGCCCGGACCGGACGGTGCGCACCTTCGTGAAGCTGTAACACGGGTCGATCGAGAGGACCGCTTCGCGGATCCAGCAATCTATTCGGGCGGCGGAGCGCAGGTAAAATGTCCGCCGCCCAACTCCTACCTTTAAAACGACCATCATTCCCAACGTGTCAGGCCCCGATAAGCACAAGAAATTCCCGCTGGAGCATTACGACCGGCTATGCTTTTTGAAGAATACCATCAAGAATCCGAATATCATCGTAGGGGATTACACCTACTACGACGACTTCGAAAAGGTGGAGAATTTCGAAAAGAACGTCAAGTATCTTTTTGACTTCACCGGCGACAAACTCATCATCGGCAAGTTCTGCATGATCGCATCGGACGTCCAATTCATCATGAACGGGGCCAATCACCTGACGAAGAGCTTGTCTACCTACCCCTTTGCTATCTTCGGCCACGGCTGGGAAGGAGCGATGGAGGGCAAGGAATATCCGCAGAAGGGCGACCTCGTGATCGGCAACGACGTATGGATCGGATACAACGCGACCATCATGGCCGGGGTGACCGTGGGCGACGGGGCCATCATTGCCACGAATTCTACCGTGATCAAGGATGTGGCGCCCTACTCCATCGTAGGCGGGAATCCGGCGCGGGAGATCAGAAAGCGGTTCGACGAAGCCACCATCTCCAGACTGCTCGAGCTGCGGTGGTGGGACTGGAGCATCGAAAAGATCACCGCCAATTTGCAGGCCCTGACGGGGGGGTGACGTTGATAGCCTTAAATAAAGGGTGGCCTCCGGGCGCTAGCCCGGTAGTAAAGTATCGCGACGATCACCATCACGATTAGCTGAGCGGCGAGTAGCCCCAACTCAAAGGGGGACAGCTCAAAGACACCCAGGTACCCAAGCCCGAACAGGAGTACCGCGGCCCCCGCCGTAACAATATGGAACCGGAAAATGCTCCGGAAGGAGTTTGATACCATCAGGATAGAAAGATAGCGAAAACTTTCGGGCAACGGCATGTTTTCGGCCGGTATATGGATAGGGGTCTTTCCGCGCACACAGACGCACCGCGCGCTGCCCTGGCAGATCGTGTCGGTCACTACGCACCAAGGTCGAAACCCGCTGGGTCGAGGGGGTGTGCGGGAAGTCTCGGCTCGTAGAGCACTCGAGCTCGCATTTTTGCTAGACCGCGGGTACGTCCACACATTCACTCCTCTACGGTGACTGAGCCCTCAGGGTAGCTCGGGTAGCATGCCACTCGTTCGTAAAATAGTTGAAGCGCTTTCAGCAGTTTTCTACCTGCGCTCCGCCGCAAAATTTTACTTCGTCGCGCCCCGGAAAAAGTGGGCGGCCAGACTGATGACCAGTAGTACCAGGAAGATGTAGAAGAGGATCTTGGCGATCTCGGCGAAGGCCAGCGCGATGCCCGCGAAGCCGAGGAATGCCATGACGAGCGTCAGGACAAGGAAGATGATGGCGTAGCGTAGCATAACGTGAAAGTTTAGGCGAAAACCGGAAGAGGACTAGCCGGTGGTTTCCGGCCTAACCCGTGCAAACAGCATATGTTGGGTAAGCGGCGGCTCATAAACAGTCGGTCAGGGACTGAAACTGATCGGATTATCGTTGGAGGAACGTCCAATCACCTTTGCATGCGCCACTTACTTACCCTGATCTTCATTTGTATTTGCGGCTTCGTGAACGCCCAACGGTCTTCCCTTGACCTTTCTACTGGCCTGCACTATTCTTTTACGACGTTTTCCAAAGATGATCAATCTCAACATACCTCCACTATCGCAGGAGAGGATCGGGGTATCGTGACCGGGCAGGTCGGAATTCACTACCGACGTCGACTGAGCGAAACGAACGGCCTCCGGACCGGGCTGCGGCTCTCGGAGCTGGGTTACCATACGATGCTGAGCGGGCTACGTTGGGGAACGCAGCACGACGGCCAGGGAGGCTTCGATCCGGCATTTGACCCCGGACAACCCGACGAATTGTCTAGACGAACGAACAGGTTCTTTCTGGAAGTGCCCCTCATATGGCAGCGCACGTTCGGCGCGCGGGCATGGATTCCCTACCTGGAGGCCGGTTTCTTGCCCGGTGCCTACCTGACTTCACGTTCGCGCCAGGAGGACGACAACGGGACCACCGTGACCTATTACGATGAAAGCAACGGTTCCGTACACCGCTTTCAGCTGAGCGCGGCCCTTTCAATGGGTATTGAGTACGGCCTATCGGAGCGGCATGCCCTTTTCGTACAAGCTAACGGCCGCCATCAGCTTAGGCCCCTGGCGGAAGGCCCGATTAAGGAAAGGCTGTACGCCATTGGAATAGAAGTCGGCGTACGTCGCGGCCTTCAGTAGGGCGGGTGACTTTGAGGCGGTCATCGTTCGGGGGAAACGGGATTTACGTACTTTTTGCTGAACAATTATGTGGTCCCTTTATTATCGTCTGACATCTCCGGTTAAACGCCAGGAAGTTGTCCCCCACGCGAGACTCTGCTTTCATTTAGTGGCTTTCTTCATCGCCTTATTTGGCGTCCGATAGGTAACGGCTTGCCGAATTTACGGGGCCGGCGGTGTACACATACAATTTTAGGACTAAAATAAAGCAGCCATGAAGACCTTAGCAAAAGACGACACCCTCGCCCAGTGCCCCTTCCGGGGCAACCGCGTAGGTGGGGCCATCGGTACCCATCCCCAGGTCAATGACTGGTGGCCCAATCGGCTGCCCGTCGAGCAGCTGCACCGCGAAGGGCCGCAGGCGAATCCGCTCAGCGACGAAGATTATAAGGCGGCTTTCCTCAGCCTGGACTTTGCCCAACTCAAGCGGGACATCAAGGAAATGCTGACCACCTCGCAGGAATGGTGGCCGGCCGACTACGGCAACTATGGCCCGCAGGTCATCCGGACCGCGTGGCACTCCGCCGGTACCTACCGGATCGCCGACGGTCGCGGAGGCGCGGCCGAGGCGATGCAGCGCTTCGCCCCCATCAACAGCTGGTGGGACAACGGCAACACCGACAAGACCCGCCGCCTGCTCTGGCCCATCAAGCAGAAATACGGCGCCAAGCTCAGCTGGGCCGACCTGATCATCCTGGCCGGCAACTGCGCCCTGGAGATCATGGACTTCCCCACCTTCGGCTACGGCGGTGGCCGTCGCGACGCCTGGGAACCCGATATGAGCACCTACTGGGGACCCGAGTTCTGGGAGGGCAAGCCCTACGACCAAAATATGGCCGGCCAGAACCGGCCCGGCCACCCCGAGGAGATGGTCAACCGCGACCTCCGCTGGATGGGTGGCGTGAAGGAAGAACTGCACGACCTGGAAGCCCCGCTGGCGGCGACCCACCAGTCCCTGATCTACGTCAATCCCGAAGGGCCGGACGGCAATATGGACCCGCTGGACTCCGCCCGCGACATTCGCGAATCCTTTAAGCGGATGGCCATGAACGACGAGGAAACCGTCGCCCTCGTGGCCGGTGGTCACGCTTTCGGCAAAAGCCACGGCATGGTCAGCTCCGACAAGATCGGCCCCGCTCCCGAGGCGGCGCCCCTACAGGCGCAGGGCTTCGGCTGGCACAACCCCGTGGGCAACGGTAACGGTAAGGACACCATGACCAACGGCATCGAGGGTTCCTGGACGCCCAATCCGACCACCTGGGACAATACCTACCTGCAGAATCTCCTGGGACTGGAGTGGAAGCAAACGAAGAGTCCCTCCGGTGCCGGCCAGTGGACCCCCGTGGATCCCAATGCACCCAAAACGCCGGACGCCCACGTCGACGGGCAGATGAACGACCTGATGATGATGACCTCGGACATCGCCCTGAAACGCGACCCCGAGTACCGGAAGGTGTGCGAGAAGTTCCTCAACGACTTCGACTACTTCACCCTCGCGTTCTCCAAAGCCTGGTACAAACTGACCCACCGGGATATGGGCCCCAAGGACCGCTACCTCGGCCCCGAAGTAGCCGAAGAAGACCTGATGTGGCAGGACCCCGTACCCAAACTCGACCACGAGCCCATCGGCACTTCGGAGATCGCCAGCCTGAAGCGGCGCATCCTGGATAGCGGCCTGAGCGTACCGGCCCTGGTATCGGCTGCCTGGTCGGCCGCCAGCATCCACCGCGACAGCGACAAGCGCGGTGGAGCGAACGGCGCCCGGATTGCCCTGGAGCCCCAGAACGGCTGGGAACTGAACCGGCCGGACGAGCTGAATAAAGTACTCGGCACGCTGCGGAGCATCTGTAGCGACTTCAACAGCGGACAGTCGGGCAATATGCAAGTGACCCTGGCGGACCTGGTCGTGCTCGGCGGCTGCGCCGCCGTGGAAAAGGCCGCCCGCGACGGCGGCGTGGAGATCGAGGTACCCTTCACCCCCGGTCGGATGGACACCACCCAGGAGCTGACCGACGAGGAAAGCTTTGACTGGCTGAAGCCCGTTTCCGACGGCTTCAAAAATTACCACAACGACAAGGTCGGCTACCACGTGCAGCCCGAGCGGATCTTCCTGGACCGCGCGCAGTTGCTTACCCTCTCCGCACCGGAATGGGTGGCCCTGACGGGCGGACTGCGGGTACTGGACCAGAACTGGGACTACTCCAAGCACGGCGTCTTCACCGACCGGCCGGGACAGCTGACGAACGACTTCTTCCGTACGCTGACGAGTATGGACTATAAGTGGGAACCTACCGACAGCCGGGAAATGACCTTCAACATCATCAACCGCAAGACCGGGGAAACGGCCTATACCGCTACCCGCTGCGACCTGGTGTTCGGATCCAACGCCCAACTGCGCAATATCGCGGAAGTGTACGGCGCCGACGACGGCCACGAGCGCCTGGTGAAGGACTTCGTCGCCGCCTGGGATAAGGTGATGATGCTGGATCGCTACGACGTGAAGGATAACTGATCCCCTCAAAATCTTTGGAATGTAAAGGGTCGGTACGAGCTTTCGTACCGGCCCTTTTTTGGTGTAAACCGTATCCCCGTAGCAGGCAACCGAAGAACCCGACGCGCAGTAGCCATCGCGACTGGCAGGCTTGTGATAATCAAATGGATAAGGAGTATTCGCTGGATAGAATACAAGCAAATGCGGGAAGCGCCGATGGAGCGGTTCAGGTACGACAGTTTGGTTATGTCGCCAAAGGAAACCGTCATCGTCAGCGATACCGTTGCCTATGACCACGGCACGAGCAAAGTTTATTACACGAACGAGGCGGGTGACGCCGTCGAGCCTGACCACTCTTTCCTAGTCATACTTAAGAAAGATAAAGGGGAGAACGCCGGCGCATCCACCGGGAAGTGGCCTCCGCCGTCGTGGAATGAATACCTGTTCGGGAAGCCCGGCGAGGCAGGCCAAAAAAAACTTATTGTAAAAAGGACGTTAAGGGCGTAATGCCGGTATGGGTTTGCCGTTTTACCTACAGACACTAGACACGTGAACATTCATTATTCGAGGCTACATAACTCAAGTGTACCTAACAACGGAGGCCCCATCCCAAGCGGATGGGGTCTTTTTTTTTACCGCACCCTTCGTACACTTGTCAACCCGTCGTAAAAAGCTGGTCCGCATTTGTTGTCTAGCGGTCGCCAACGGCCAATTTTCCTGCGCTCCGCCGCCATCCTGCTTTGCCTGATGGTTTTGGGACGGTAGTAGCCCTATTTGCGGCAAGGCTGGCAATACCGTAGCTTTAGTCGAGGGCCGAAAACTACCGCCGCTATGAAAAACCTTCTCTTTAGTCTTACCTGCACTACCCTGCTTTTTGCACTGTCCGCCTGCAACGATGGCGGGGAGCCCGCCGAGGTGGAGGCAAGTCCGACCGTCGAATCCGTGAACGCGTCCGATAATCCACCGGTCGCGGAAGGGGATTACCGGCCGATCGATACCGACGAAGCGCTGGTTGAAACCGCCGTACTGGCCGCGCCCGAGGCCAGCCGCGCCGGAGCGAAGGTCATTGGTTACAACATGGCCGGTGAATTCGTGACGCTCCGCGAGGGGAATAACGAATTCATCTGCCTGGCCGACGATCCGAATAAAGAAGGATTTAGTGCGGCCTGCTACCATAAGGATATGGAACCCTTTATGACCCGTGGGCGCGAGCTCCGGGAAGAAGGCAAGAACGCCCAGGAAATTTTCGCCATGCGCGAGGAGGAGGTAAAAAGCAAAAAACTGGCGATGGGCGAAACCGGGTCCACCCTGCACATCTACTACGGTGACAACGCGACCTACGACCCGGCGACCGGTAGCATTCCGGGGGCACAGTACCGCTACGTCGTGTACATGCCCTACGCAACGGCTGCGTCAACCGGGCTGCCGGAGTCGCCCGTAGCACCCAACCATCCCTGGATTATGGATCCGGGGACCCACCGGGCGCACATTATGATCTCGCCGCTGGCGGAGGGGAAGTAAGTCCGGTTGCTTCACTGATTGGTGGATAAAAAGTTCGGCACCGACGCCTGGAAGGTGTACTTTGCCCCCTGAGGCACGAACCGGGTTGCACCCCGGTCTGGCCCGCTGCTGGTCGATCATGGTATTGTAGAACCTTCAAGCTATCTGACTATGCCACGTCCCAGAATCGACCTGCCGAAATCCGCGGCGGATATTTGGCTCAAGCTCGCTGCCGCCACGGCTCTCGCCATCCTTATCGCTATCACCGCTAGTGGATTCGCCAACATTCCAGGCGCTATCCCATTCCGCTTCAGCATGAACGGCTGGCCCACCCCCTATGGGGATCGCCTGCCCTATTTATTTCTGCCGCTGGTCGGTACGCTGGTGTTCGTGCTGGTACAATTGCTGACCCTGCGGGTTCACCGCTTTCCCTACCCCGTTCGGATCACCCACTTCAACGCCGCCTCGGAATACCGGAGTGCCATCCGGATGATGCGCTTTCTGGTGACGATGCTGTTGCTGGGCCTGACGTACGTCGAGTACCAGACGGTGCAAGTCGGTCTGGGTGGATACGAGACCCCCGGAATGTGGCTGGTGGCGCTGTACGCTATGGTTATGATTGCGGGAACCGTGTATTTTCTACGGCAGCTGTACACCCCGGCGGAGGAGGTGCCTACCCTGCAGTTTTAGCTACCCTGGACAGCTCATTCAGCGATGTCGCAACCTGAGGAGATTGCGACAAGATTACCGGTGTGTGGAATTGCGACGTCGATCTGCCGAACATCTTTGCCGGCTCTGACCTGCAAGAGGTAGTCAACGTAAACGCCTTTCATATGCCGACCTGCGAATTCCCCATTACCTTTCACCAACCCATTCGCGAACTGACCGAACGCATCGCCGCCGCGGTCGAAGCGAAGGGCGGATCCTTCAACATCATGGAGAAAGGGGGACGATTTTCCATCCCCACGCCGCACGGCCCGGTCGCCGGATCATACCGAGCGGAGAAAGGCACCTTCCACTACACGCTGACCGAACTTCCCGAGGAGGTGACCTGCCATAAGGCGGAGAATGCTTTCCGTAGCCTGATCGGCTCCCCTCCGGATCTCTCGCTGGATTTCACCTAACCCCGCACCCCGCACCTCATAGCCCCCCAAACGACCCCATGCAAAAGATAAAAGTAGCCTTAGACTGGACCCCCAACATCAACCACATCGGATTTTTCGTGGCCGAAGACCAGGGCTTCTACCGGGAGGCCGATCTTCACGTGGAATTTTTCGATCCCGGCACGGATCAATACGCGACTACGCCGGCAAAGAAACTGGAAACGGGAGAGGTCGACGTGGCGATTTGTCCTACCGAAAGCCTCATCAGCTACCGAACCAAAGCAAATCCCTTCCCCATCGTGGCCATTGCTGCCCTCCTCCAGGAGGATCTTAGCGCGATTGCGGTACGGGCGGACAGCAATATTCGCTCTCCCAAAGATTTGGACGGCAGGTCCTACGCCTCCTACCAGGCCCGCTACGAAGACGGCATCGTCAGACAAATGATCCGCAACGACGGCGGAACCGGAGACCTGCGCGTGACCTACCCCGAGAAATTAGGCATCTGGAACAGCCTGGTCGACGGATCGCAGGATGCCACCTGGGTGTTCCGCAATTGGGAAGGCGTAGCGGCGGAGGACCGGGGGCTCGGACTCCGTTACTTCAACCTCAAGGACTACGATATTCCCTACGGTTACTCGCCCGTGATGGCCACCAGCGCCCCTATGCTGGAGCAGCGGAAGGAGGAACTGGAGCGCTTCGTGGAAGCCACGAAAAAGGGATTTCTCTTCACCCAGCATAACCCGGGGGAGTCCGAGGGCATCCTGGAACGGGAGCTCGGGGCGGCGGACCGGGGAATATCCGTTAAGAAAGCACTGAAGGCCACCACCCCCTACTTTGGCAATGCGCACACCTGGGGCAAAATGGACGAGTCGCGCCTGCAAACTTTTCTAAATTGGCTATCCCGCTACGATTTGGAGAAACAGTCGCTAAGGACATCCGACCTCTATACTAACGAACTAATTTCTTAGCCCAAGAATTACGGAGGCCGATAGCGCCAGAAAGGATTTGCGAATGTCCGCCGATCGGGTTTATTTACCTATGTTTAGGAATAATTGTCGTTTTAACAAATAAAGTTCGATCGTGAAGCATGCCCCTCGCTACCTGGGTTCCCTGACCCTTATCCTGTTCGCTTTTCTCCCGCGCTCCGCCGCCCAAACAACGGTACCGGATACGGTACCTATCCGGGTGGACCTGAACGAAGAGCTCGGTCCCCTCGACCCGATCTGGGCGTGGTGGGGGTACGACGAGCCGAACTATACCTATATGCGGGACGGCAGGAAGCTGCTTACCGAAATTTCCCAGCTTAGCAAGGTCCCGGTCTACGTACGGGCGCACAGTCTGCTGGTAACCGGTGAGGGAACCTACGCTCTCAAGTGGGGCAGTACGAACGCCTACACGGAGGACGAGAACGGGAATCCGGTCTACGACTGGACGCTGGTCGATAGCATCTTCGATACCTACATCGAGCGCGATATGAAGCCCTTTGCCCAGATCGGCTTCATGCCGGAGGCGCTGTCGTCCAAGCCGGATCCCTACCGGCACTACTGGAAGCCAGGGGCCGCCTACGATGAGATTTTTACCGGATGGGCCTACCCGCCCAAGGACTACGAGAAGTGGGCCGAACTGGTGTACCAGTGGGTGACCCACTGCGTCGAGCGCTATGGCCGCGAGGAAGTCGAAAGCTGGTACTGGGAGGTCTGGAACGAGCCCAACATCGGCTACTGGCGGGGCACTACCGAGGAGTACATCAAACTGTACGACTACAGCGCCGACGCCGTGAAGCGCGCGCTGCCCACCGCCCGTGTGGGTGGCCCGGAAACGACCGGGCCGGGCTGGGATGAGGCCGCAACCTTCCTGCGCACTTTCCTCGATCACGTATTGACCGGCACGAACTACGCCACGGGGGAAACCGGCTCCCCGCTGGACTTCATCACTTTCCACGCGAAGGGGAATCCGAAGGTGGTGGACGCCATGGTCTAGATGAATATGGGCGCCCAGCTCAACGATATCGACCAGGGTTTCGAGTTCGTAGCCTCCTACCCCGAACTGAAGGACCTGCCCATCATCATCGGCGAATCCGATCCCGAGGGCTGCGCCGCCTGCTCCGAGGCCGACTATCCCCACAATGCCTACCGCAACGGGACGATGTACGCCGCCTACACCGCCGCTTCCTTCGCCCGCAAGTACGATCTGGCAAGCGAGCACGGCGTGAACTTACTGGGAGCCGTCACCTGGGGATTCGAATTCGAGGAGCAGCCCTGGTACGCCGGCTTCCGGGATATGGCTACCAACGGGGTCGATAAGCCCGTACTCAACACCTTCCGGATGTTCGGTATGATGGCGCCTACCCGCGTGACCGTCGACCAGGAACCGCTGCACTACGATGCCCGTATGATCGTGGAGGGAAGCGTTCGGGAAGACACGGATGACGTCAACGCCCTGGCCAGCAAGAGCGACGGATCGGCCACCGTGCTGGTCTGGAATTACCACGACAACGATAATCTGGAGGTGCCGGCTACCCCGGTCAAGGTCGAAGTAAGCGGGTTCACTACGGACGGTCCCGCCCTGCTGACCCACTACCGGATCGACCAGGAGCACAGTAATTCCTATACCCTCTTCAAGGAAATGGGGCAACCCCAGCCGCCAACCGATGAGCAGATTACCGAGCTCGAGGCGGCCGGCCAGCTCGACCTTTATACCTCCCCCGAGTGGGTCGACATCGTCGACGGACGGGTGACGGTGGAGATGGTGCTGCCGCGGCAGGGGATATCGTTGCTTGTGTTGAATTTTGAGTAGGGTCGTTCGGCTGCGCCGATCTCGCGGGGTTATCTGAACACGGATTTCACGGATTTCGGGCACGGATACACACGGATTTTCCCGCATACTGAAATTTCACCGATTATTACGTGGCTGCGCCACGCGCGACGAACATCCCCGAACGGCCCTGGAAGGGACGTCTATCCCCAGCGAGGCCTGCACGCAGCGAAGCGCAGGGTGGGCCTCGCGGCGCCACGTACGACGAACATCCCCCAAACGGCCCTGGAAGGGACGTCTACCCCCAGCGAGGCCTGCACGTAGCGAAGCGCAGGGAGGGCCTCGCGGCGCCACGTGCGACGAACATCCCCCAAACGGCCCTGGAAGGGACGTCTACCCCCAGCGAGGCCTGCACGTAGCGAAGCGCAGGGAGGGCCTCGCGGCGCCACGTGCGACGAACATCCCCAAACGGCCCTGGAAGGGACGTCTACCCCCAGCGAGGCCTGCACGCAGCGAAGCGCAGGGAGGGCCTCGCGGCGCCACGTACGACGGACATCCCCAAACGGCCCTGGAAGGGACGTCTACCCCCAGCGAGGTCTGCACGCAGCGAAGCGCAGGGAGGGCCTCGCGGCGCCACCTACGACGGACATCCCCAAACGGCCCTGGAAGGGACGTCTACCCCCAGCGAGGTCTGCACGTAGCGAAGCGCAGGGAGGGCCTCGCGGCAAATGCCCCCCAACCCTATATTAACCACCAACCACAGCCACAAGACCATGCCCCCCATCCCCCTAAACCTAGCCACCTACCAATTTGAAGCCAAGCTGGGGGCGGTAGCCCAGAATATGCGGCGTATCGAGGAGATCCTCTCCGAGCTAACGCCGGGCGAAATAGACCTAATCGCCTTCCCCGAGATGTGCGACACCGGTTACGCGATGGAGTTGATCGCGGAGCGGGCCGTGACCTGGGGCGGGAGTCACTTGCGGAGCATAAAAGCGCTGGCGAAAGAAAAGGGAACGGCCGTGTTGCTGGGTTTGTCAGAGCGGGAAAACGATCGGGTACACAATGCCGTAGCGGTGATCAGCAAGACCGGGGAACTGGTTTACAAATACCGAAAGACACACCTCGTCACCATCGCCCCCATCCACGAGGAGCGGACGATCACGCCGGGTGACGAACTCGGATACTTCGAACTGGACGGCATACCCTACGGGGTCATGACCTGCTACGAGCTGCGGTTTCCGGAGATCGCACGGGCGTTGACGCTTCGAGGTATCCGGGTACTCGTCGTGCCTACCGCGTGGCCGTTGGTGCGCGTCGACCACTTGATGACCCTCGTTCGCGCCCGGGCGATCGAAAACCAGGTGTTTGTCGTCCTCGCCAGCCGCGTAGGGACGGACGCGGGCACGACCTTTTCCGGCCGCAGCCTGATCGTGGATCCGAACGGGAACTTCCTGGCGGAGGGATCGGAAACCACGGAGGGACTCCTACGGGCCACGGTCGATCTGATGGATATAAAGCAAGCAAGGGATACCATCCGTGCGCTGAGGGAGCGCAGGCCGGAACTCTATGATTAGGGCACTGGCATACACCAGGCCTAATTGCAGTCTAACGAAGATCAACCCCTCCACCACCTAACTTAGCTCGCCCCACCGTCCATGGAATTTCACAAAGACATCGTTCTGGAAACCGAGCGCGTACGGCTCAGTCCGCTGGAAACCGCGCACTACGACGACTTGCTGCCGGTGGTCGAAGCCAATCCGGACCTGCTCCGCTATAGCCCATCTCTGCTGCGCACCGGCGCTCACCTGCACGCGTACTTACAGGTAGCCACGGAGGCCCGCGCGCAAGAAAGACGGTATCCTTTCATCATCTTCGACAAAGCCGCGCAGCGGTACGTCGGAAGCACCAGCTACGGCAACGTATCGCCGGCCGATCTCCGCCTCGAAATCGGGTGGACCTGGATTGACAAAGCGGTGCAGGGCAGCGGACTCAACCGGCACGCCAAGTTCTTGCTCTTCCATTATGCCTTCAACACCTTGGGCTACGAGCGCGTAGAGTTCAAGACGGATGCCCGCAATACACAAAGCAGGCGCGCCATTGCGAAGATTGGCGGCAGAGAGGAAGGTACCCTACGGAGTCATACCGTTATGTCGGACGGTTTCCGGCGCGATACCGTGTACTTCAGCGTACTACGGAAGGAATGGGAGGGGCTACGGGGAACGGTCTTTGCGGACCTCGGGGTGCTTTAGCGGGTCACGTTGGCGGCGGGGCGCGGGAAACCTCCTCGTCACGTTACCAGTGCCAGCCGACACCGAAGGCCCCGGTTCGGCCGTAGTCGCTACGCAGGGACCGCGCCCGGTACGCGTATCCCATATCCACGCGGGCGCTGAGGTGCCTGGTAAAGCGGATGGACATCCCCACCCCCGTACGGGCGATCTGCCCCCTGCCCCACCCGACCCCGTAGGGGATGAATTCCGCATCCAGGCTGTACGAGGACACGGCATAATTAGCGAAACCATACAGCCGCACCCGCTCAACCGTCCAGGGGTTCTTGAACCCGAGCAGATGAGCGAAGTGCACGCGCAGGCCCGCCCCCAGCTCGATGCCCGTCCGGGTATCGATATCCGGCCCCCAGGCCCGCAGGTAGCCCGCCCGCAGGTGGGGCTCGATGAGGGAAATGAGTTGATAATTCAGCTGCAGAAGTGGGCGTACGGCGGCGAATTTGTTGAATCCGTCGACGTCGGATAATGCGAAACCGAAGCCGGGTTCCAGTTCTACGGACCAGGGCGTTTCGGTGCGCGCCTGGCCGCTCAGCGTAGCGTGGGCCAGCAAACAGTTCACCGTGAGGAGCAGGGGGAGGAAGGTAGTCCGGAACAGCATAACTAGCGGGGTGAATAGGTGTAGGGTTTTGCTAAATTAGGGGAAATACGTTGAAGCGTGGGAACCTTAACAAGCTGCAACAAATGCTCAGGGTCGCACCAGTCCTCCGCCCAGCTCGCTCCACAGGAGCTGTAGACAAGCGTTAACCAAAAGCAGCAAAAACCGCCTACTAGCCCACTACTGGCGTTTACCCTCGCCATCCCTTCCGCCGTAGCTTTCGGTCAGAACGCCCCGTCCTTCCCAGCCGCGTCCATTGACACCGCCAGTATCGGCAAAAGCGGGTTGGAGGAAGCGATTAAAATATGGCTTGGGACAAGGTGCGGTTGATCTCCTACTACGATAATCCCAGGGGGTCCGGCGCGCCCGTTGACGTTATGATGGAAGACCCCGACGATGAATCCATGGGGGTCGTTGCCAGGAAGAAGCACCTGAATAACTGGAAGAAGTACCAACACTCACTTGCGGCGGATATGGATGACCGTTGACGGAGGTGAGGGCTATCCGCCCTGTCCCGCGTTCCGGCGGAAAGCTAGATCGCAGCACTTCGCACGCGGCAATGGGTGGTTGGGGGCGGCGGAGCGCAGGTAAAAAGCGCTTCGATACAGCAGGGGATAACTCCCGTTCTTCTACCTTAGCCAGCAGCTAACCCCTATCCATGTCCCAGCTGTCGCACGATATCCTCCAGGCTTTCGCCCCGATCCTGACCCAGCGGACCATGGCAAAAAACGAGCGGTTGCACGAAGCCGGGCGGGTGGGAAACCGGCTCTACCTGGTCGAATCCGGATTACTACGGGCCTATTACCTCCTGGACGGCCGCGACGTGACCGCCCACTTCGCGACGGCGGGCGAATCCGTCACGGCCCCGGACAGCTTCCTGCGCTGCCAACCAAGTAGATACTACATCGAAGCCCTCGCGGACTCGCAGGCCTACGTGATCGAACGGCAGGACCTGGAGGATTACCTGGATCGCCACCCCGAATACGAGCGGCTGGCCCGGTTGTATACCGAAGACTTGTATATGGACCTCCTGCGCCGGTCCGAGAGCATGACGTTCCTTTCCGCGCAGGAGCGCTACGCCAATTTGCTAAATGACCGTCCGGAAATACTCGAATTCGCCCCGCTGGGCCATGTGGCATCTTACCTGGGCATGAGCCAGGAAA
The DNA here is from genome assembly GCF_003390935.1 of Lewinella sp. IMCC34191. Taxonomy (GTDB): domain Bacteria; phylum Bacteroidota; class Bacteroidia; order Chitinophagales; family Saprospiraceae; genus Neolewinella. Next base: position 152,055 of record NZ_QNQZ01000006.1, read on the forward strand.
CGCTGAGTCGGGTCCGGGCGGAACGGTGACGCTTTTTGATCTAGGTCAAAGGATGGCCCGGTAGGGGCCGCTAGTTTTGCATGTATTGACCCTCCGGGCCGTCCATACCGAGCCGCTATCGGTCCTCCCTGACGGGCAAGATCAGGGCGAGAGAGTCTTATGGCTTCCGCAAAACATATGCTATGCACAAAATGCTCCTTTTATTACTTCTCGGCGTATGCCTTTCCACTTGCCAATCCGAGCCCGGGACCGACCGGCCGGAATCCGGCGGCCCGCCGGAAGCCAGGATGGATGCTCCCGCCCGGGGGAAGCACGTAAAACCCTTTGATCCGGATCTACCCACCGTTGGACTGCTGCTATTCGATGGCGTCCTGCAGGTGGAAGTCGTGGCGACCTCCGACGTTTTTGCGAAGGCCGATGCGGAGGGCAAGCAGCTATTTAACGTTGTTTCCATTGCCGAGACCGATGCCCCCGTCGTATCCGAGGAAGGCCTGACCTTCGTTCCGGACTACACCTTTGCCAACAGCCCGGAATTGACGGCTTTATTCGTACCCAGTGCCTTTGACATGTACGCCCAGGTCAATAATGAGCGGATCATCAACTTCATACAGAGCAAAAATGAGGAAGCGGAATACGTCGTCAGCAACTGCGCCGGCGCCCGATTGATCGGAGCGTCCGGGATTGCCGACGGCCACAAGATCGTAACCTGGGTCGGCGGCGGAGAACAGTTGCAGAAGGACTATCCCAAACTCAAGGTACAGGACGACCGCTCGGTATCCTTCGTAACGGACGGGAAATTCAGTTCATCCAACGGAAATCTGGCCAGCTACATTTCCGCTCTCGAGGTACTGGAGCAAATCACCGGTCCGGAGCACAGACAATTCGTGGAAAACTCGCTGTACCTCGGGCAACTCCGGGCATGGCCCTGATCTTGCCCAACGATCGATAGGCTACCGCCAGGGCAAGGTACGCCTGATGCAACCCTATATATTATTAAATTAATAATCGTTTAGGGCCTTCCACCATGGCAAGCCATGATTAATATCCTGCACAAAACCTACGTCGAAGCAGCCCGGATCAGTGGCCGAGCTGGTTTAAGAATTGACCCGATATGACCGTTTTACGTCGGCTCCGCGAGCATCCCCGCCTCCTGTTCCTAATCGATGGAGCGGGCGCGCTGTGGTCCGCCTTCGTATCCGGAGTAGTACTGATCACGCTGCAGAAGTACGTCGGCATCCCACAGCAGGCGCTGTATCTGCTGGCGGCACCGCCACTGCTTTTTGTGGTCTTCGATACCTACTGCTACCTGACGTATCGGGGTCGGCCCGCCGGCAGGCTCCGTACGATCGCCGGTCTGAACCTGCTGTACTGTCTGCTCTCCCTTGCGCTGATGGTCCGGCACCACGACGTCCTGCAACTACCGGGCTATGGCTACCTCACCGTGGAGATCTTCGTAGTGGCCAACCTAGCCCTGTTCGAGATCCGAACGGCGAAGTACCACGTTTGATCGGTCCATACTTAAATGCTTCCTATGACCGATAGTGACCTGCAAGCCTACCTGGACCGACTGGATTACACCACTCCTCCCCCGCCGAAGCTGGATACGCTAGCCGAGCTACAACGCCGCCACATGCAGCAAATCGCCTTCGAAAACCTCAGCGTCTATTTGGGTATCGCACCGGTGCTGACGACGGAGGCGCTGGTCCGCAAAGTGCTGTACGAGCGGCACGGCGGCTACTGCTTCGAGCTCAACACCCTATACGGTCACCTGCTGGACGCCCTGGGCTATCATACCAAGCCGGTACTGGCCCGGGTACTGCTCCGCAATCCGGAGGAAACGCCGCCCAGAACCCACCTCACCAATCTGGCAGAGCTGGACGGGGCCTGGTACGTGACCGATGTGGGCTTCGGCGGACTGGCCTCCCGCATACCCTTGCGGATCGACCACGCGGGGGAAGTGGAGGACGGCGACGGCTACGTGCGGATCGTACCGCAGTCCTACGGCGAGTACCTCGTACAGCGCCGGACCGAGGATGGCTGGCAGGACCAGTACCGGATGGAGACGCGGTCCGCCGTTGCCGCCGACATTAAACTCGGCAACTACTACACCCACAGCCACCCGGATTCCCACTTTATCCACCATCGGTTCATCGGAAAATTCACCAAGCTCGGCCGGATCGGCTTATTCGACAACGAATTCACCGAACGGCGGGGAACCGAGGTGATCCACCGGGAGACCGTCCCCGACGGGCCGGAATGGATCGCCTTCGTGCGGGAACGCTTTGCATTGCCCCTCGACCTGCCACGGGAGCAGCTGGCCAGGCTGATGGTGGGCAAACCCAAGCACCAATAAATACGGCTTAATGAATATACTCGTGATCTACGGCCACCCCGATCCGGAAAGCTTCAGCCAGTCCCTCGCGGATGCCTACGCCGACGCGGCGGCCGAGGGCGGCGGGAAGGTTCGGAGGCTTCAGCTCCACCAACTTGATTTCAACCCCAACCTGCGCTTCGGCTACCGGAAACGTACCGAACTCGAGCCGGATCTACTACGAGCCCAGGAGGACCTGAGCTGGGCAGATCACCTGGTGTGGGTGTACCCCGTTTGGTGGGGCTCGGTGCCCGCCCTGCTGAAGGGCTTTCTGGACCGGGTGTTCCTGCCGGGCTTTGCCTTCACGAAGCGAGAGAATTCATTGTGGTGGGACAAAAATTTTACCGGCAAAACGTCCCGAATCATCTGTACCATGGACCAGCCGCCCTGGTTTTACCGGCTGCGGTACGGTCGGCCGAGCACCCGGGCGATGCGGGAGGTGACCCTCCAGTTCATCGGTGTAAAGCGCGTCCGCACCACGGCCATCGGGCCGGTACGGCTTTCGCAGGCGGCCTGGCGAGAGGAATGGCTGGCGAAAATCCGAGAATTGGGGCGGCGAGGTAAGTAAAAAAGGGCGGCTACAGCTTCGAGGTGTATACCAGCTACGGGGCGCTGCTGGTCAATCGGGTGGAGCTGGACGGCGCATGGTACGTATCCGACGTGGGTTTCGGCGGACTCGCCTCCCGCGTCCCATTACGGTTGGATGACGCCGGGGAGGTCGACGACGGCGACGGGACCGTCCGCCTTCTGCCGCAGGATTTCGACGAGTACCTGGTGCAGCGGAACACCCCGGACGGCTGGCAGGACCAGTACCGCTTCGAGACCCGCCGCGCCGTCCCCGCCGACATTAAATTCGGCAACTACTACACCCACAGCCACCCGGATTCCCATTTCCTCCACCACCGCTTCATCGGGCTGTTTACCGACACGGGGCGGATCGGGCTCTTCGGCAACCGCTTCACCGAGCGCCGCGGCATCGATGTCGTCGCGGAGCGCACCGTCCCCGACGGACCGGAGTGGATCGCCTTCGTGCGGGAACGGTTTGGCCTGCCGCTGGAGCTGCCCGGGGAGGATTTGGCGCGGTTGATGGTGGCTAAAGCGGGGTCCGGTAATACCTAAGCTTCCGTAACCCGCGTCGGCGTGGGTGCGAAAGGGCTGTCGGCTAAAAATGTCGAGTGATGGGGGTGCTAAACGGGATCTGCAACTATTTATGCCGTTGGTTGGATGTACCTAACCCACAAAAACACCTGCTGCAGATGCCCGCTATTCTTTTTCTCGCCCTGGCTCTTTTCACCTTATCAGGAACCGCGTTCGGCCAAATGAGCACATCCTTCCCCGCTGAAAAAATAGATACCGCCATCATCCACCGGCGGGGACTTCAGGAGCAGATCCGGATGCTGACGGAGGACTGCAACTGGTCCGAACGGGTGGGGCAAAAGATCGACGTATTCTGGTTACGGACCGATCGGGGCAGCTTTTTCGGCTATTCTTACGAGTACTTCCTGGACTGCAACAACGTGCGCCTGATCTACTGGTACGACAATCCGGGTGGCGTCGGCACCCCCGTCGACTTCATGATCGAAGACCTGGAGGACGAGTCGATGTGGGTGGTGGCCAAGACAAAGCACCTGAAAACAAGAAGAAGTACCAGCATCTGCTTGCGGCGGGTGCCGACGGAGAATAAGTCCATCGGGGGTCCTACACATCCCCATCTCTACCCTACCCCATACCGGCGTTAACTGGTTTACCTCACCACTCGGAAGGGAGGTTTCGGGCGGCGGGGCGCGGGAGAGCGGACTACTGGTGGCGGACAGACAGTTGGCAGCCCGATTGATCGGGAACAACGTCAACGGATTCCTATCCCCTTGTCGCATCCGATTTCGGAGCCGTTTCGCTTTATTGGCAACAACGAAAACTTGGGGAGCTAGGATGATCGCTTGGCTGTGGTGCTGTCAGTTCCGGGACGTACCTTGCTGTATAGAGGCACAGCGGCACTTACTGGCTCGGCGGCTGATGGCAAGCTGTTATTTGGTAATTTAATGTTTAAAGGTGGGGTTAATGCAATGTGCTTGTCTCCTTGTTGTGGGAAACGAAGACAACCACCACTCAATCCCTACACATTCATTATCCTTAAGAATATGTCGAATAAAAAGCTGATTGGGATAGATTTTTCTACCCAGCTAACGAAAAGGTATTTAATCTCTGCGATCAGGACCAAGGATAGCTATGTCATTCAGCCAGAGGTTCTGCACAAGCTTAGTAATAAAAAAATTAGAGAATATATTGACAAAACTTCTGATGCAACCATCTTATCTATTGACTCACCTTTAGGATGGCCCAGACATATGGTTTCGTCTCTTGATAATCACTTTGCAGGAGAATCAATTCGCTCGAATAGCTTACGAGCAGACTATTTTCGGAGATCAACTGACAAATTAGTTATTGAAATATGTGGAAAAACTCCTTTTTCTGTCGGCGCAGACAAGATTGCTGCAACAGCTTTTGACGCGCTATGTGTTGTCGGAGATATACTCGACAGATTCGACTTAGACTATGGATTTGGCACAAAGAAAGATTGTGTCATAATTGAGTCCTATCCAGCGGTGCATTTAACTGCCCTGCTAGGTGGCGATTACAGTAAAGGCTACAAGGATAAGAGCGGTAAAAATAATAGGACCAAAAGAGGTGATATTTATAAATTGCTTGCAACACACTACGACTCAAAAGTCGATTTTGGTAAAATTAGTGCAAACCAAATTTTAGAAAACGACGACGTATTTGATTCATTCCTGTGTCTATTATCTGCCATAGATTACGATTTAGGAAACCTCCTAGGAGCAGAAAATCTGAAAGCAAAACACTCGCAGGTTGATCTGTCGAAAGAAACCTTAAGAAAAGAAGGTTATATTTGGGGGTTCCGGTAGCTCCGTAGTTATCAATCTTCCCAATCTAAAGCAACGTTGTTTCAATTCAAAATCAATCGAGTCTATGGATGTATTGTTCGTGGGAAACGGAATAAACACCTTTGCGGAAGGGTACAGCTGGGACCGACTAATGCAAAACTTGTTTGCTAAGTTTCATTTAGAATCTGTTTTGCATAATGAGAATGCACCCTTCCCCCTGGTCTACGAGGAGATTTATTTTAAGTCAACTCAGCGGAGGAAAATCAAAGAATCAAAAATTAAAAATTTTATTGCGGAGGACATAAATCTTTTGAATCCTTCTAATATCCACGAAGAAATTTTAAACTCGGGAATTAAAAATATTATTACCACAAATTATGATTACACCCTTCAAAAGGTAAAAATTATCGATCCATCAAAGATTGAAAACTTAGGAAAGGTCAAAGAGTCGCTCTATAGCTTATTTCGTTATAATATTGTTGACAACCAAAGAGTCTGGCATGTTCATGGAGAAATGAATGTTCCAAGATCAATAATATTGGGGTATGAGCATTATTCGGGTAACCTTCAAGCCATGAGAAATTATATAGTGAATGGAACTAGAGGGTCTTACAAAAACCTAAGCGCTAAGGGTCTTATAGATCGACTAAATGATGGCACCACATATTCCTGGATAGACTACTTTTTCAAACATAATATTCATATTGTTGGATTAAAATTAGATTTCGAAGAGATAGATCTTTGGTGGCTGTTAACTTACCGTGCTAGGGTAAAAAACAAGAAGAAAGGTAGTAAAATCACTAACAAGATTACTTACTACATTCCAAGAAATTTTGTTAATACATCTAGAGCTAAACTTGAATTCTTGAAAGCAACGGGGGTAACAATTTCAGTTGTTGAAATTGATCATTCTGAACTTTACTACAGTTTCATCATTAAAAAAATTCAATCTATTTAAGGTGTTGGAATTATACATACAACACCACCTACCACATACAGCCGCCGGTTGAGCTTCTGGGTGCTATCGTTGCTTTGTAAATAGGCTGAATGAATGTCGATAGCCTTATTACATATTGTTTGATGCAGCCGTCGGGTAGGCCCCCGCTGGGTACGGCAATCAACTTCCAAAAACCACATAACTTACTTATATTGCAAAATGACAAATCAACAACTTATCCTAGAAGCAATCGAAAATAGGAAGACAATTGCAATTAATTATAAAGGTGGAGAGAGAGTAATTGAGCCATTTACTCTCGGATATCACAAGTCTACGGGTAATCTTATTCTTAGAGCATTCTTTCTGGATGGCTACTCGAGCAGTGGGGAATACTATCAGTGGAAGATATATCGGCTGGATAATATATCCAATGTAAAAGTCCTCAATCAGCCCATATTCTTTGACCGGGATGGATACAATCCTAATGATTCAGATATGAGCGAAATTCTTGCCACAATTTAAACAACCGTTATGGATTATCTAGCTGTTTCTCTTCGGCATTGCTACGGTATAAAGTCATTTACAAAAACTTTTGATTTTACACAAAAACCAACTTGTGGTATATATGCACCTAACGGTATAATGAAAACCTCATTTGCCAAAACGCTCATGGACTACTCAAAGGGAGTAGATAGTAGAGACGAAATATATCCTGAAAGAACTACGATTCGCCAAATTGAAGATGAAGAAGGGAATGAAATACCGCCAGAAAAGATATTTGTAATTGAACCATATAACTCATCTTATAGGTCGACGAAAATGTCGACACTGTTAGTTAATAATTCCTTGAGGGAGGAATATGAAAATATTATTGAAGACATTGAAAAAGCATTGGAAGCGTTAATGCAGCCTATCCGTAAGCTTAGCGGTATTCGCAAGGAAGTCGCTCCAGTGATCTCCAGCGATATAATGGGTACTTCAAAAGAAATCTATTTAGCTATTCAAAGGGTCAAGAATGAGGTCAATCAGATCAAAGGAAGTGAATGGAGCCATATAACATACAATAGTATATTTTCGCCTAGGGTAGAACAACTCCTTGAAGATGATGAGTTTGTGAATGACTTAACTCAATATGCTGAAATATATGATTCTTTGATAGAAAGATCAGTTTATTTTAGAAAGGGAGTATTTAACCATAACAATGCTGACACAATAGCCAAAAATTTATCTGACAATGGTTTCTTTCTCGCAAACCATGCTATCAATCTATTTGACCAGGAAACTTATATTTCAATCAAGAGCATTGATGAGTTGAAGAATGTTATCCAAAACGAAAAAGACAAGATTATTGAGAATACGGAATTGAAAAGAGCATTCGAGGTATTGGACAAAAAACTAAAGGCAAATAAAGAATTCCGAGATTTTAGGAAATACCTATCTGACAATCCCGAAATTCTTCCAGAGCTCGAAAACCCATCAGTTTTCAAGCAAAAGCTTTGGTTATCATATTTTAGAGACAATATTGAACAATACAATGCTTTGTTGGAGAGCTATGAGAATGGCAAAGCTAGAACAGATGAAATTGTTGCTGCAGCAAGAGCTGAAAGCACGTTGTGGAATAGCGTTGTACAAATTTTTAATAGTAGGTTTAGTGTTCCTTTCAAATTACGGGTTGAAAACCAAGAGGATGTAATATTAAAGAAGGAGGGACCTAGTGTAGCCTTCGTATTCTCAGATGAGAATAATACTCGCCCTGTTAAGGAACAGATTTTATTGAAAGTTCTAAGTAACGGGGAAAAACGAGCCCTCTATTTGCTAAATACAATTTTTGAAATTGAGGCAAGAAAAGCTTCAGGGCAAGAAACATTCTTTATCATTGATGACATAGCTGATTCATTTGATTACAAAAACAAATATGCGATAATTGAATATTTGAAAGATATCACGAATGAGCCATTTTTCAGACAGATAATTTTCACGCATAATTTTGATTTTTTTAGAACCATATCTTCACGCTTGGATATGGGACGTCCTCATAAATTTCACTGTAGAAAAACGATGACGGAGGTATCATTAGTTGAAGAAAAATATCAGAACAACCCATTCATAACCTGGAAAAACAATCTTCATCTTGATAATGCCATGCTTATCGCATCAATTCCTTTTGTTAGAAATATAGCTGAGTACTCAGGAGACGATGCCAATTTTGCCAAATTGACCTCGCTCTTGCATATTAAAAACGATTCGAGGACAATTACCGTTTCAGACCTAGAATCCATTCACAAATCTATACTCAAAGACAAGAATAATCTTTCCCTGCCAGATGGTCATAGATTGTTGATCGAGATGATATTTACCGAAGCTGATACAATTGAAGCTTTGCGCGGTGTTCATGTAGACCTTGAGAAAAAGATAGTACTAGCTATTGCAATCCGCTTAAAGTGTGAAGAATATCTAATAGGGAGAATCAATAATCAAGAATTTGTAAATTCTATAAATAAAAATCAGACATTCCGTCTCTGTAAGAAGTTTAAAGAAACATTTCCTTTGGAGAAAGAAGTTTTAGATATATTGGACCAAATAAACTTAATGACTCCGGAGAATATTCATTTGAATTCATTCATGTATGAACCATTATTAGATTTGTCTGATCTCCAGCTTAAAGCACTATATGGACGCGTTAAGCAATTATGAATTGCCGCTAACACCGCGCCAACTCCATTTAGCTAAGTAACTCCCTGGCATTCTGAAGCCCTCGGCTCCACTGCTTTGGGGTGTTATTGCGGCGCGTAAGCCTGGAAGGTATGGGAGTATTGCATAAACTGTGTCACGGCATTTTCCAGCGAAAGTAATTTTTGGTCAAGCCCCCGTAAAGGACCGGGGGGGCTCGGGCAACAAGTACGCTGCCGGCCGCGCTCACAGGTCCAGACGCAATCGGTCGTCGTAGACGATGGCCTGTTGAGCGAGGATGCGGTTCCAGTTATGCATCGCTTTTTGCCATTTGGCCGTTAGGTCTGGCTGGACCAGATATAGCAAATTAGCTGCGCTGCTGCCTGAGACGATCATCAAAGCGGTGTCCGAGGTGAAAGGTGACCCCGACTAGCCAGCCGACTTTCCCCCAAACCAACGTATTATCAACCACCCCTCACTCCCCCAAGCAGAAATACCCCAACCATGAAAAAGCCCTACCGCTACCTTTGGCTACTGCTGCCGGTGTTCTTGCTATACGCAAACATGGAGCCACAGCGGACAGTGGGCATCCAGCTGCACGACACCTACTACGTGAGTGTGGCCCGCCAGGTATGGACGTTCCTAAGCATCCTCTTCCCGGTGGCCGTCGTGAGCCAGGGGCTCTTTTTGGGCAACGTCGTGTTTGCCCTCATCTGGCGGTACCGGTGAGCGGCGAGGGTCCTGTTACACGCAACGAGCGGGGCTCTACCTTATGCCACCGGTCAGGCACGCTGCAACTCCCTCACCCCGTTAAAGAATGCTCCTGCAACGGCACCAGACTCGCGACCCAGCCACAGCTATGCTCCTAGACGACCACCACCTCCCTCCTGGCCCGAAACAGCGTTCCACCCGCACCTTCCTGAAAAAGGCGGCGGTCTTCTGGATCGTCGTCGTAGGGGCCTTTTTCTTGATCGGTTTTCTCGGCCCGGTGCTGGGGAGCCAGTACGGCTATATCCGGACCGCGCAACTCCTCCGTAGCTTCAACGGGGTACTCTTCGTATCTGGCGTCGCGGGCGTACCATTGATCATGGTGCTGGCCGTGGGCCTGCGGGCGTTCCAGAAGCTGCTGGAGCGGCTGTAGGCGGGCCCCGCGGCGGATTGATCATCCGGTAGTGCGCTGGGGAATGGAACTGCTGCCGCAGGCCGCCTCGGAATCCGTGGCCGTACGGCCCCCGGCTGCAAAACCTACCCTATTTTCATCCGGCAAAGACTACCCTCCCGCGCATGGCCCCGCTCTACCCTGTCCTATGCTGCCTCGGATGGCTGCTGTTCCTCTCGCCCGGCCTCCGCGGGCAGGTGACCGGACCGGCGCCCGACACCAGCTTCAAATTTCACCCCGGTCATTACGTGGCCGTGGGACCCGGTTCCGAACTGGCCGAGCTGACGGGCCTATCCGAACCGGCCCTGCGGGGCGTCAACAAGCGGTATCTGTGGCGGATGCTCGAACCGGAAAAGGATGCCTACGATCTGTCCGCGATCGCAGCGGACCTGGACTACTGTGCGCGGCACGGCAAGCAGCTGGTGGTCTACCTGGTCGATAAGGCATTCTGGATCAAAGGCGCCATGCCGGCCTACCTAAAAGCGCTGGAAGTGCGGAGTGGGGCGCAAAGCTTCGACCCCGTGCGCTGGCACCCGGACTACGTGGCGCGCTTCCTGGCGCTCGGAAAAGCCATCGGCGAACGCTTCGACCGGCATCCCAATTTCGAGGGGATCGCCATCCAGGAAACCTCGCTGGATATGAGCGAGGAAGACTTTCGGAAATACGATTATACCCCGGACAAATACCGGGACGCGCTACTGGAAATCCTGCGGGGGCTGCAGCAGGCCCTACCGCACAGCCGCGTCTTCTGGTACCAGAACGGGCTGCACCGGGACGACGGCCACCTGCGGCAGATCGCCGATTCCATCTCCGGGTCCCGGATCGTAATAGGCGGTCCGGATATCCTCCCCCACCGCACCTGGCTCCGGAATACGTATAAGATTTACGGGGAGTATAAAGAGGCGCTGCTGCTGTTCGGCTCGGCCCAGGACGACTCCTACAAGCACCACAAGCAGGATACCCGCGGGGGGGTGAAGGCCCCCGTACATCCGGAAGGCTACCTGAGCATGGAAGACATTTTTCTTTACGCCCGGGACCGTATGTACGTGAACTACCTTTTCTGGAATCACTACTACGAAGGACAACCGGAGGAGCGGACCTTCGACGATGCGCTAGGGGTGATACGGGCATATCCCGCTTTCAACGTTCGGTAACTCCAACCTACCCCGCCACCCTATCCTTTCCATATGCAACAACGAGATATCCTCCAAGACGAGATCGAAGAACTCGGCCGGGTACTCGGGCGGATCCTGGCGACCTTCCTCGGGTGGCAGTCGGAGGGCGACCCGGTACGCGGTACGCAAATGGCTAACGAACAGCTGGCCAGCGAGCTGGACGTGTCCGTGGAGCAATTGCTTGCCCTGGACGAGCAGGCACTACGGGAGTACCTGACCACCCGCAACTGGACGCCGGCGCATATGGAGGCCCTGGCGCAATATCTGGCCGCGGCCGGGACGGAGAAAATGCACACGGACCGGGCGGAAGCGGAGCGGTATGTACAAACGGCGCTCCGGCTGCTGGATATCGCCGACGACCAGTCGGCTACCCTCTCCTTTGAACGGATGAGCCTGCGCGGGGATATCGAAGGATTGCTTGGGTAGCCGCTTCGTTTGGACCGTCCGCTTATGGACGAAAATCCCTACTTTAGAAGTCGTCATACGCTTCACCACACACTGCTTTCCGGAATGCGACTTTCCCGCGCTACCCCTTCCGCGCCCTTCTTCGGGATTAGAGGGTTGTTGGCTTTACCGACTTTCCTGTTCTTACTCGGGAGCTGCGCCGATCCCCCCCCGCTACGAGATCGTGCTGCAAAACGCCCACCTCTTCGATGGCTACGCGGATCGCGGGACGGTATCCATCGGGATCAACGCCGATACCATCGCGGTCATATCGGAGGCGGAGCTGGCGGGCGACTCGATCGTCGACGCGGCGGGTAAATTCGTGCTGCCGGGGCTGGTGAACGCCCACGTCCACGTTTCGCGGCCGGAACAGCTACGGGAAGGCTACGCACGGGGGATCCTGTACCTGCTCAATATGCACACCGGGATGGAGGCGCGGGAAGCCGAGTGGAAACGCAACTCCCGGGACGCGGCGGGGAGCTCCGTACTCTACGGCGCCGGCCACGCGGCAACGGTACCGGGCGGCCATCCTACGCCCTTCAGTCCGGATATGGAGACGATTAGCGACTCCGTCCCGCAGACAACCTGGATCGACCACCGGATTACGGCGGGGGCGGATTACATCAAGATCATCCACACCGAGCGGGGATGGATGGGCGATCCGCCCGGGCCCTCACTGTCCTATCCGCAAATCGGGGAAATCATCGATGCCGCGTACGCCCGCGGGTACAAGGCGGTGGTACACGCCACTTCAATCGAAGAAATGATGGAGATCGCGCCCTACCGGCCGGACGGCTTCGTCCACATGCCGGACTTCCGGGACAACTACCCCGTTCCGGAAACCTATTACGCCACCCTGCGCGAAAGCGGGGCCTTTGTCGTCACCACCGGCGGCATCGCCCTGAAACCCCTGGAGGGCGCCCCGCCCTTTGTGGCCGAATGGGTCACCGAGAATCTGCTGGACGCGGACCAGCGGGCGGAGATCATCCGCGGCTACTACGAAAACGGTATTCCCCTCGTCGCGGGCACCGACGCCCAGGAAGGGCAGATGGATTTCGGGGACGACTACTTCCTCGAACTGGAACTGTACCGAATGGCGGGCCTGCCCAACGAAACCATTCTGCGGGCGGCCACCGGAAACGCCGCGGAAGCGTTCGGATTGCCCGTCGGCGAAGTAATGGAGGGCGGCCCGGCTACTTTTCTGGTCCTGGCCGGCAATCCGTTGGATGACCTCGGTCACCTTCGTGCGGTGGAGCAGATCTGGAAGAACGGCAGCCGGGAATAACGGGGGACCGGAAAGCTTCTCGCTGTACGGCAGTACCTTTAGTTACGGTAGCCGCGACCGGGTACCGGAATCACGCACCTACTGCATACGATGTCCCGCGCTAGCCTTCTGCCCTACGCCCTATTATCCGCGGCGGTGATCATCAGCGTGAATCTGTGCGTGGCGTGGCTGATCCGCGGCACTACCAATTGGCCCTATCCGCTTCACCGGCTGAATATCTTCTCCGTATGCTACGTACTGATCTGTTGCACCGCCGGATTTTTGGTAATAGCGCGGGAATTCTAGCGTGGCTGAATTTTCTCCTCCTGCGCTCCGCCGCAAAAAAGTTGTCCCACCAGCAATTGCCGCGGAAGGTAGCGCCGCGTCGAGAATTTTCCCCGGACCGTCGAACGTAACGACAAAACGAAGTTTGCCGGGCTGAATCTGTCGCCCGTATTGGCCAAGAGCTTGTTTGGACTTTACCAATCGACCTGCAAATGGCCCTTTTTCACCTGCTCTGCGTTACCAAAAATGGCATCGTAGCGCTGCTACGATCCACTTTTGGTGCCTTGATCAGGCGCAAAATGACTCATTTTCGGCCAGATGGCCAAAATCCAAACAAGGTCTAAGTTGTGGAGCCTCGTAAACGCGTGGATCACCCGCACCGATACCATGGTCGGGGGGCGTCGATCGTACCGCCCGGACCATGAATGCCAAGGACTTTAACGACTCATCATGCACGTATTGCAACGACTCCTACTTCTTCCGCTACTCACCCTGATCGGGCTAGCTCCGCCGGCTTCCGCCCAGGACGCCCCTCCGGAGGTTACCGTCGCCCAGGGCAAACTTCGCGGCGTAGCCAAGGGCGACCTGTCCGTCTTTAAGGGCATCCCCTTCGCCGCGCCGCCCGTGGGCGACCTCCGGTGGAAAGCGCCCCAACCCGCCGAGCCGTGGCAGGGCACCCTGGCGGCCACCGCATTCGCCGCTTCTCCCTTCCAACCCGGCAACCCGGGATCGGGCAAGAGCGAGGACTGCCTCTACCTCAACGTCTGGACCCCTGACCTGGACCCCGCGGAGAAACTGCCCGTCATGGTGTGGATCTACGGGGGCGGCTTCAGCTTCGGTTCCACCTCGGGTACGGGCACGGACGGCAGTCAGTTGGCGCAAGAGGGCGTCGTGGTGGTAAGCGTCGCCTACCGCGTGGGGCAGCTGGGCTTCCTGGCCCATCCGGCGCTGAGTGCGGAAAACCCGGACGGCGTATCGGGCAACTACGGCCTGCTGGACCAGATCGCGGGCCTCCGGTGGATACAGGACAACATCGCGGCCTTCGGCGGCGACCCCGACCGGGTGACCATCTTCGGGGAGTCGGCCGGGGGCATCAGCGTCAGCATGCTCTGCGCCTCACCGCTGGCGAAGGGGCTGTTTCACGGCGCGATTTCCCAGAGCGGCGGCTCCTTCGGTCCTACCCGCGCCACCACCTATCCCGGCGAGAATATGAAAACTCTGGACCAGGCCGAGGCGGACGGCGAACGCTACGCCGCGTCAACCGGTGCCGAGTCGCTGGCGGAACTGCGGGCCCTTCCCCCCGACAGTCTGCCCATGGGCATGGGCCTGGGCGGAGGCTGGCCGGTCGTGGACGGCCACGTCATCCCGGACAACCAATACAAACTGTACCGGAAGGGCGACTACAACGACGTCCCGGTCCTGATCGGCTACAACTCCGACGAGGGACTGAGCTTTACGCGCGAAAGAAACCCGGAGGAGTTCCGCACCAACGTACGCCGGCGCTACGGCGAGTTTGCCGACCGGCTGCTGGCGGCCTATCCCGTCGGGGAAAACGACATTCCGAAGTCCGCCCGCGACCTGAGCCGCGACGCCGCCTTCGGCTGGCACACCTGGGCGTGGGCCGAACTGCAGTCGGAAACCGGGAAGGGAGACGTATACCTCTACTACTTCGATCAGCATCCGAACTATCCGGCGGATTCGCCGCAGGCTGACCACGGCTCCCCGCACGGACAGGAGGTCATCTACGCCTTCGGCACCCTCGGTACGGATAAGCCCAACGCCACCGCGGCGGACCGTGCCGTGTCCGCAGCCATGGTCACGTACTGGACCAACTTCGCCAAATCCGGCGATCCCAACGGGGCGGGGGTGCCGCGCTGGCCGGTCTACCGGGGTTCGGACCCGGAGGTGATGTACCTGACGGCCTCACCGCACGTGGGCCCCGTGCCCAGCGCGGAATCGCTCAAGGTGCTGGATGCGTATTTCCGCTGGCGGATCCTGGAGGGTGGAGAGCCGGGGATGGAGTGAGCCGCCCCCGTTCAACTCACCAGCTCGGGGGATAAGATCAGTCGTCCGCCCAGCGCTAGCTGGTCTGCCGACGGGTCAACCCCTACCCCACTAGTTTCTCCGCCGTAATCGGCAGATCCCGCACCCGCCTACCCGTAGCCCGGAACACCGCGTTCGCAATCGCGGCGGCCGTCGGCCCCTGCGCCGCTTCACCGGCCCCCAGCGGCGGTGTACCCGGCCGGTCGAGGATGGAAACCGAGACCTCCGGCACCTCCGGAAAGCGCAGGATGGGGTAGGTTTCCCAATCGAGGCTGACGATGCCGTTGGTGTTCCATTTGACCGCTTCCAGGGTGGTCCAGCTGGCCGACTGTATCATGCCGCCCTCGGTCTGATTTTTGAGACCATCGGGGTTGATGGTCTGGCCGGCATCGATGGCACCCACCAGTTTGAGTACGCGTAAAGTACCGGCCGCCGCATCGTAGGCCACCTCGGCGGCCACGGCGAAGTATGCGGCCTGGTTTTTGTAACGGGCGAAGGCGAAGCCCCAGCCCCGACCTTCTTCGGTGTTGGTTACAGGCCGTTTCACCTGCTGCGTTACCTCCTCGATTATGGCTCGGGCTCGTTCGTCCTGTAAGTGCTTCAGCCGGAAGTCTACCGGGTCCTCCCCCGCCCGATCGGCCAGTTCGTCCATGAAAGACTCGATCGCGAAGATGTTACCGTAAGCCCCGAGACTGCGCAGTGCCGATACCCGCAGCGGGCCCTGGATGCGGTGCGCCTCGATCTGAAGGTTGGGGATTTGGTAGAGTGGCTGGCTATTGCGGTAGCCGCCGCCGAGATATCCCTCCGTCGGCGCATCAGGACCATCTTCCAGGTACTGGGCGGCCAACAACTCCGCTGCGTCGCCACCGGGCCGGTGACTGTGCACGTCGGTCCACAGATCGGTGATCCAGGATACGATCCGGTTATCGGCGTCCAGTGCCCCGCGCAATTGCAGCCGCATGGCCGAACCGTAGGGTTCCCAACCATGCTCGTCTTCCCGCATCCACTGCACCCGCACCGGCCGGTCCGGTACGGCGAGGGCCAGCCGGGCGGCGTCGGCGGCCGCGTCGTCGGCGCCGTTGTGCCCGTAGCATCCCGCGCCGCGAACTCCGATCACCCGGATCTTCTCCGCCGCGAGGCCCAGCATGGAAGCCAGCGAATCCCGCAGGGGGTAGACGCCCTGGGAGTGGGTCCAGACGGTGAGCTGCCCGTCGGTATACTCCGCCAGCGCGCACGACGGACCGATGGAGCCGTGCATCTGGTACGGCCGCGTGTAGAGGGCTTCCAGGCGCAGGGGGGCGCTTTCCCATTCCCGCTCCGCGTTCGGGGCGGAGGTCACCGTCTCGCTGTTTGTGACCCGGCCGGGCATGTCGTCGAAGAGGTTAGCGGGGTCCGGTAGGGGATCGGCTGCTTCCCATTCGCTCTTCTGCCGCAGCGTTTGCCAGGCCCGAATGGCGGCGTATTCGCTCGTGGCGATCACTGCCAGGTAATCGCCGTCGCGCACGAGTTGGAGGACATCCGGCAGGGCCTCCACTTCGTCGGTGGGAATCGATTGGAGCCTAGCCCGGTACACCGGTGGGCGGACAACGCGGGCGTGCACCATCCCGGCCGGACGCATATCCTGGACGTAGCCATCCTGCTCGTTGGCGGGTCGGCCGGTGACCATTCCGATTACCTCGGGGCGGGGCTCCGGCTTTCCCACCAGCTGGTAGTCGGAAGGATCCTTTTGCGGGGCATCGGGCGACACTTCGTCGGTGAGCCGTTCCCCGGCCACCAGCTCCCCGTAGCTGAGTTCGTCGAGACCCGGCCCGGTGATCACACCTTCCGTGACGGTCAGATCGATCACCGCCGCGCCGAGTTGGTCGGCGGCCCGTTCGAGGAGTTGTTGCCGGGCCGTGGCCGCCGCCCGCCGGATAGCCGTGCCGCTCCCCTCGATGGAGGCGCTGCCGGCGGTGTAGCGTTCGTTAGGCGTGTGACCGGTATCGGCCATGATGATGCTAACGCGATCCAGGGGAAGGTCGAGTTCCTCGGCGGCCATCTGCCGGAGGGCAACGAGAATGCCCTGCCCGATGGCGATCTTGCCGGTGAGTACCGTCGCCGTGCCGTCCTCGTGTATGCGTAGCCAGGCGTTAATTTGGTCGCTGTCCGGCGGACCCGGGGTAGCCGAAGGGGAGGATCCCCCGGCCGTGGCTTCCCCGGAACAGCTTTCCAGGCCGAGCCAACTGAAGCCGATCGCCAGATAACCGGATTGGCGCAGAAATTCCCGGCGATCGGTACCGGATCGGGTAATTCTCTGGGTAGGTGTGGGCATAGGTTCGGCTTTTCGGCTGTTTAGATACTGGCCGCCCGCGCGACCGCTCGAATGATACGGGAGTGGGTGCCACAGCGACAGAGCACCCGCTCCAGCGCTTCCCGAATCTCCCCCTCGGAAGGCGCCGGATTCTCGTCCAGTAGCCCCTTCGCGCACACGACGGCCCCGTTCAGGCAGTAGCCGCACTGGGCGGCCTGCTCGTCCACGAAGGCTTGCTGCAGGGGGTGGAGGTCGTCGGGCGTGCCGAAGGATTCCAGGGTTTCGATCTCGTGCTGCTGCGCCTGGTCGACGGAAATCACACACGAAGGCCGTGCTTGGCCGTCCAGCAGCACCATGCAGGCCCCGCACTGCTGCAGTCCGCATCCGTACTTCGGTCCGTTGAGGGCCAGGTCGTTACGCAGGAAATAAAGCAGGGGCATCTCGGGCTCCAGATCGGCTTCGTGGGTTTCTCCGTTTACGCGCAGTCGGATGGGTTGGGGCATACTTGCACAACGGAAAGGGGCGGGTTGGGTTTTCCGGAGGATGCGGCGGCCGCCGATCGCACCTCAAATCGAATACCGTGGCGACGCAGCGCAGGTAAAATGAATGTGTCCGGAGGGAAGCTGTACGAACCACGTCCGATGCACTTTCTACCTGCGCTCCGCCGCCAAAAACCCGTTCCCGGAGAGCTCAAAAAGCTCAAGTGCTCTTCGAGCTTGCAACTCGCGGCAGCTTTTTCCGTATTTATTCGTGGCGGTCTTTGCTGGCTCGCTCTAAAATACCTGCCTCCCTTGAAGCTTCTTGCCACCGGCCAGTACTACGGAAACATGCAACGGGAATGGCGCCGGGGTGGGCTGGTGCTGTCGGAGTACGACTACCGGGCTACGGCCACCGACTGGCACTACCATGAAAACCCCTACTTCATGTACGTGCTGGACGGTGAATTGTACGATAACAGCCGGCGGGGGAAGGTGCGGTGCGCGGCCGGCAACCTAATGCTGTACAACTGGGATGAGGCGCACCGCAACCTCAAGCATTCCGCCGCGGCCCGTGGTTTCCACCTCGAAGTCCCGCGGGATTACTTCAGTGCGCGGGGGATACCCGCCTGGCTGCGCGAGGGCAGTATGCTGGTTGACCGGCCGGCCGCCTACCACCTACTGGGCCGGATCTACCACGAATTTCACGCACCGGATGCCTTCACGAGCCTGTCCGTCGATCTTTTGCTGCTTCAGCTTTTCGAATCCCTGGACAAGGTGCCGGCCGCCCCGAAGCAGGAACCGCCCTGGGTCGGGCGGCTGCGGGAGCTGTTGCGGGAGGAGGCCGACGACCTGAGCCTGGCCTCCCTGTCCGCTACGCTGGGCGTGCATCCCGTCTACCTCTCGCGGGCCGTACCGAAGTACCTAGGCACTACCTTGGGCGAATACATCCGACAGAGCCGGGTGCGGCAAGCTTTAAGCTTACTGCACGGTAGTGACCATACCCTGACCGACATAGCCTACCGCTGCGGTTTCGCCGACCAGAGCCACTTCGTCCGCGTCTTTAAACGCCACGTGGGGGTCACCCCCGGCCGTTACCGCGGGCAGGTCGGTCGCGGGGGAAAACGGGCAGGTTAATCTGGTACAATGGCCGGCAAGTGAGTGGCGCTACCTTGGGTCGCTAAGCAAATCGCCGCATGACCAAATACTTCGCCCCGATCGCGTGGGCTCTTCTGACGCTGCATCCGCTCAGCGGGCAGTTGGATTACACCCGCGTCAATAACCACCTGCCGCCGCTACTGGATTCCCTCGATTCCCGGGTACGGGCCGGCGACTACGAAGCGATCACCAGCATCCTGATCGCCCGGCACGGCGAAGTCCGCTACGAGAAGTACTACAACGGGGCCGACGTGAACGCCGGCCACAACACCCGCTCGGCCACCAAGACGATCGCGACGCTGCTCACCGGCCTGGCGATCCGGGAGGGCTACGTGCAATCGGAGCAAGACTACGTGAAAGACTATCTCGGGCTAAAGTGGCCGGTGAAAAACCCGGACGCACGCAAGGATTCCATAACCTTGGAAGACCTGTTGACCATGAGTTCCGTGCTGGAGTGCAACGATCAGAACCCCTACTCCCGCGGCAACGAGGAACGCATGTATCCCATCGAGGACTGGACGCAGTTCCTGCTCGACCTGCCGGTGCGCTCTTACCCCTGGGGCCCGCCGCCGGAGGAGCGACCCTACGGTCGGGCGTGGAGCTACTGTACGGCGGGCGCCGCCGCGATGGCCGCGGTGGTGGAATCGGCCGTGGGGCAACCGGCGCACGAGTTCGCCCAACAGTACCTCCTGGAGCCGCTCGGCATTACCGACTACCGGCACCACTTCAGTCCGCAGGGAACCCTCAACACCGCCGGCGGAAGCGAGTACCGCAGCCGTGACTTCCTCAAACTGATCCAGCTGTGCCTCCAGGGAGGAGTCTGGGAGGGCCAGCGGATCATCCCGGCGGACTGGCTGAAAAAAGCCACCACGCCGAAGGCGGAAGTAGAACCGGGCGTCGAATACGGCTACCTTTTCTGGCTGGAAAGCTTCGGCGCGACGGCAAAGTATCCGACCTTTTACATGTCCGGGAACGGCGGGCAGAAAATTGTAGCCGTCCCGGATCTTGATCTCGCCGTAGTGATCACGACTACGAACTACAACAAACGGAACGCGCATCCCTATACGGACGAGATCCTGAACCAGTACGTCATACCGGCAATGGCGGAAGAGTGACCGGCCTGCTTCGTACAGGTCGCTTTTTCGCCGTGTAACATTTTCCCCGAGCCCCCGGTCCAAGCATCGTAACCAAATGCCATACGATGACCGACCGACCTCCCGCCACCGCCCCTTTCGTCCTCGCTGTCCTACGCGTCGTAATCGTGTGGCTGGCGATCAGCCCCTGGCTATCCGCACAGGACGGTCCGGTCACGATGCCGGATGGCCGCCAGATTGTCGCCCGCACGCTCGATAGTCTCGTGAACCAGGCGGCCACGGCGGCGGGGGTGCCCGGTCTGTCACTGGCTATCGTGAATTCCTCGGGTACGATGTACCATCGTACCTACGGCGTAACCAACACGGAAGCGCGGTCACCGGTCACCGATTCGACCATTTTCGAGGCTGCATCCTTGAGTAAGCCGCTATTCGCGTATCTCGCGCTGAAGATGGAAGCGCAAGGGCTGTTCGACCTGGACCGCCCCCTCGCCGAATATCTTCCCCATCCGGGCGTAGTGGAATCGGATCGCGAAGCGAACGAAACCATCACGGCCCGGCAGGTTCTCGCCCACGCCACGGGCTTTCCGAACCACGCGAACGGCGATTCGATCCGGCTGGCGCACCCACCGGGCCGGGGATTCAGCTACAGCGGGGAGGCCTACCAGTACCTGGCGGCGGTGATCGCCTACTTATCGAATACCGACTGTAAAGGTGGGCTGGATAGCCTGTACCGGGAAATGGTGGGAGACGAGCTGGGAATGCCTCGAAGCGGATATGTCCGTACGCCGGATCTCGCCGCTCACCGTGCCACCGGTCACGACGAACGGGGAAAGCCCACCGATGAGGAGATCGGTACTTCCTTCCATGCCTACAGCAGCTTGCAAACGGAAGCCGCTGAGTACGGACACTTTCTAAGTGCCCTGCTCCGCAAGAAGGGATTGCCCGCCGAAAGCTTTCGGGACATGTTGGCCGAGCAAAATGCTTTGCCCGCCGACCACGAGCTCCGAAAGGAAATCGGGCAGACCGGCTGGGGACTGGGCATGGCACGCAAACCGTCGCCCTACGGTGCGATGCACATGCATACCGGTAATAATCACGACTTTCAGTCGTACCTGATGCTGCTGCCCGAGCGCGATTTCGGCATCGTTTTCTTTATGAATGCACCATTGGCTATCCCCTTCATCCGGCATTTGAGCGGGTCCGTGGGTCCGCTGTTTTAACTTCTCCGATCATGGAACAGATACTTTACCTGGAGGCCATCTTCGCCTTTATGTTCTTCTCGACGGTGGCCGCCGTGGTGATTACCGTGGCGACCTACGTCTACCGCATCAAAAAGATGAAGATCGAGTACGGCGTAGAGGAGGAACCGTCCCGCAACCGAAACCGCGTGATCCATTTCGTCGGACTACTCTTCGGACTAGGGATAGGCCTGCTGATCTCCGCCGGCTTTTCCGGCATGACCCTGACGGAGGATACCGCCGACCTGCTGACCTGGGGGACGCTGTTCATCTGTACCGGATGCGGACTGCTGCTCGCTCACCAATTCGCGGAGCGGGGTGTCGGATAAGCAGGCGGAACAAGATTCGTTGGACATCGCCCGTACGCTGCAAGGCGATATGCAGGCTTTCCGTTCGCTGGTGCAACGCTACCAGGATGCGGCGTTCACCGTCGCCCTGGGTATCATCAAGGATCGCGGCCTGGCCGAGGACATTCTCCAGGATGCCCTGGTTCGCGCGTATAGAGGCTTGCGACGATTTCGGGGAGATTCGGCCTTCGGCACCTGGTTGCACGTGATCGTAGTGCGGCAGTCGCTGAACGCGGTCGAACGGCGAAACCGGCGACGCGATAGCTCTGCGTATGCCGCTCCACCGCATACTGCCGGGGAAGGCTCCTCCGATCGGATGCAGCAATCCGACCGCAGCCACTTCCTGCAGCTGGCCCTCGGCCGGCTCAGCGACGACGAACAGTTGCTGTTGCGGTTATTTTACCTGAACGAACTAAGTTTGAAAGAGATCCAGCGGGCCACGGGCTTTACCCCCTCCAAGATTCGCACGGGCCTCCACCGCGGACGTAAAAACCTGAACGCCGAACTCGACCGGATACTGGGCGAAGAAAAAACCGACCTGCTATGAACGACCGCCAGCTCAAAGAGGCACTACGCGAAAGCATCGAACGGCCGACACCCGGCTTCGAGGACGAGCTCTTGCACCGACTGGAGGCGGAACGGGCTCGCGACCGGGAACAGTTGGGTTCGTCCGGAAAAATTCTCCTGCCCTTCGGTGTGCTGGCCGTAGCGAGCGTGATGCTGGCACAAAGGATCAGTCACACGGAGACTATTCAAACCCTCACGACGGTATACCCGATCATGGACGAGCTGCCCATGCTCGTCGTGGGACTGAACGGCCTGCTGCTGTATTTCATCCTGCGGTACGGACGGGAAGCGAAGCGGCTGCGGGAGCGCTGAGATTGTCGTCGGCGTCACCGCCCCGGTTCGAAGTAATTACCAAAGTACTCGGCCTGGTTAAAGGCTTCGATGACCTCCCGCTCCACCGGCGTGGCGGCAATCACCGGGTGGCGATCCCACCATTTGGGCCGGTACTTTTTCGCGGACGCGGCCCGTAGATCGTCGAAGTCGGATTGCGCGTCCGTATCCGCCTGCCCGTTTACCGCTCGGGGTGGGAAGTTGAGGTACACGGAATTCACCTCCACCGCGTGCGCTTCCACGCCACGATCGGAATAGGAAAAGCTCGTCCGGGTCTGCATGGACTGGATCAAACTGACCCGTTCCTCCGTCGAGCGGAACCGGATCGTAGCGGTCATCCGCGCCGGACTGAATGCCCCCCGTTCGGGTTGATCGAGTTCCAGTTGATCAAGGGAATAGTCGGCCTGTAGTATTTCCGCCGTACGCTTGTCGATGTACAGGCGGGCCGCGATTACGGTTCCGGCGTTTACTTCCGCAGTGGGCAGCGCGTCGACCAGAATGACCTCCCCACTTTCTTTGGCTATCCGCCCGGCGATACGAAAATCGTAAAGGGGAAAGGCGGCCGGATTGACGGGGGTGACAAACCTATCGGGGTCGTAGACATCGTGGTGTACTTTCCAGCCCCGGGTCCAGTAGGAATGGTTGCCGAAGCCTATGCGACGCGGCGCGGGATCGATGGCGTAGCGGCCCGTCGTAACCTTCCAGTCTCCCATCCCCCGATTAGAATAACGGGTACGCACGAAATACTCCAGCAACTCCGTGTACCCTTCATCCTGTCGGGTGGTCTGCCGGTAAAAGCCTTCCCCCCGAAAAGATTGGTCCTGCTGAGCCTGCAAACGGGCATAAGCGCGCTCGACGAGTTGGAGCGCCTCGGTACCGTCGACCACCACCTGCGGAAGCTCGTGCACCTCCGGCTGCATACGGAGGTTGCCGCGATCCTCACTCACGGATGCCTCCAGGGTGCGGTACATAATATGATCGACCCGGACCTCGGCTACCGGTGTAGGCGCGGAGAGTACGTACTCCCCTAGCTCATTGGATACCGTGCCGCCGAAGTCGCAGGAAGGGCAGTAAAACGTAGCGTAGGGAATCGGGCCGCCGGTGGATGCGTCCAGTAGCTTACCACTGATTTGGTACACCGTGTCGGTTGGCTGGGATTGAGCAAACAGCCAGAACGGGAATACCAATAGACACAGGAATCTGAGCAAGGCGTTTGATTTGGAATGGTCAGCGTTAATTACGCTTACTAAAGGTGGGGGCAATTTCCTGATATAGCTAGGCGGGTAACGTTAAAGGACTTTTAATCCCGGCGGGCCCGCCTTGTCCCCGCACACGGGCGGCCCATGACACTACCGGATACTATTCACCGGCGCCCCGACTAACTTGGCAGGCCAGGTTTATGATCCCATGCAAAAGACTTCTTTCTACTTACTGCTTATTCTTTTTCTAGCCGGTGTTGCCGCCTGCTCCGACGATGCGGAGCCGCGCGGGGCGGATTTGGAAGAGCTGGACGGTTTCTACGGGCAGGCCGACTCCTCCTCGGCCAATAATCCGGTCCTGGTGATGGACACCATCGCCGGCCCGGAGATCGTCCCCAGCCCCGCCTGCCTGGCCGTGCTGCCCAATGGCGAGGTATTCGTCGGGGTGGATATGATGGGCTCGCTGGGGAAGGATCCTGGCAAGGGGAGCATCGTGCGGCTGGTGGATGCCGATAACGACGGGACCTACGAATCCCATAATGTCTTCGCGGAGGTCGATAATCCCCGGGGTTTGATGCCGGTCGGCGACAAGATCTACGTCCTGCACACCCGCTTCGAGGAAGGCGCCGAAGTGGCCAGTACGATGGACCTGGTGGTCTTCGAGGATGCGGATGGCGACGGGGTAGCCGACGGGCCCGCCCAACCGCTGATCGAGAACATCAGTTCCCCCGCTCCGCTACAGGACCGCGGGACGGATCACGCCACGAACGGCATCCGGATGGGCATCGACGGCTGGATCTACATCGCCGTGGGTGACTTCGGCTTTCACGACGCCACCGACCGCGACGGCACGAAACTGACCATGCTCGGCGGCGGTATCGTCCGCGTACGACCGGACGGCACGGAAATGGAGGTGTACACCCACGGCACGCGCAACATTTACGACGTGGCGATCGACCCCTTCATGAACATCTATACCCGCGGCAACACCAACGACGGCGGGGGCTGGAACATCCGTTTCCTCAACCACATCCAGAGCGGCGAGTACGGCTACCCTACCCTCTTCAAGCACTTCACCGACGAGATCATTCCCGCGCTGGTGGACGTCGGCGGTGGCTCCGGCGTAGGCAGCTACTTCATGGACGACGACCGCTGGCCCGCCCGCTACAACCACGTGCCCATGATGGCCGATTGGGGGCGCAACCAGTTGTACATCCACCGGGTGGAACGCGACGGCCCCGGCTTCGTCCAGCAGGAGGAAGAATTTATCGCCCTGCCCCAAATCACCGATATCGACCTCGACGGCTCCGGCCGGATGTTCCTTTCGGCCTGGGACGGCGCCGGCTACCGGGGCAGCGATTCCAAGGGCTTCGTAGTGAAGGTGGTGCCCGAAGGATGGACTTATGAGCCCTTCCCCGATCTGGAAAGCGCCGGTACGGAGGAATTGGGGGAAATGTTACGAGCAAATAACTCGGTCACCCGATTCCATGCGCAGCAACAAATCCTGCGCTCGCCGCCAAAAGAAGGGGCGGCAGTAGCGTGGGCGGTGGCCAGTGACGGGAGTCTGCCGCTGGAATCCCGCGTAGCCGGGATGTATACCTATGCCCAGTTGACGTGCGGGGACGGTATCGATAACCTCCTCTCCCTGACGGAGGAAGACCGCATGCGGGAATTCGCACTGCGGGCACTGGCCGACCGCAAGACCTGTACAGCTAACGTACCCCTGGATCCCTTCCTGGCCGGTGTGGACGACCCCAACCCCCGGGTTCGCGCCGCGGCCATTGTCGGCCTGGGTCGTTTGGGCAATAAGGATGCCGCCGAGACCCTGCTCACGGTGGAGGTACCCGAGTCTACCGAGGCTCCCGGGCTCGACGAAGAGGGTCCGCACGCTACCCCGAACGCCGGCATCATCCTGCCGCACCTGGCCGTGCAGGCCCTGACCCGGTTGGATGCCGTAACGGCTACGGTCGGGGCCATCCAAACCAACCCCCGCCTGGCCCTCTGGACGCTTCGCTACATGCACGATACCGAGGCCGTGGAAGGACTCATCCATGCTTACGAATCGAGTGACGACCGGCAGGTGAAGGACGGCATCCTCACCACCCTGGCGCGCCTGTACCACCGCGAAGCCCCCTACGCCGGAGACTGGTGGTGGAGCACGCGGCCCGATACCCACGGTCCGTACTACAAGGCCGAGGACTGGGAAGGATCGGAGCGCATCAAGGATTTTTTGTTGGCGGAGGCCGCGTCCGGGGATCGCGGATCCTTCTTCGCGCGACTCAACGAACGAAACCGGCTGGATCTGCCCAACCTCGGAACCATCGACGAGGCTGAACTCGCCGAGGAAGCCGAGGTGGATCTGGACGCCATCACGAGCAAGGAGGGCGAGGTCGGGAAAGCATCCATCGAGGACGTCATCCTGGCCATGGCCGAACTGGAGGGCAATCCCGCCCGCGGCGAAGAGCTGTTCACCGAGCAGGGCTGCGTAGCCTGCCACGCCATCGACAAGGGCGAAGTACAGAAGGGCCCGTTCATGGGGCAGATCGGTTCCATCATGACCCGCGACCAGATCACCGAATCCATCCTCAAACCGAACGCCTCCATTTCCCAGGGCTTTTCGACCTACCTGGTCGAGACGGCCGACAACGCCTACGTGGGCTTCGTCACCGCGGAATCCGCCGACGACCTTACCCTGCGTGACATCGGCGGCAACGCGACCGAGCTGAAGAAGGCCGACATCACCAACCGCGAAGAGCTGGATCAGTCCATGATGCCGACCGGCTTGGTGAACGGACTCTCCATGGAAGAGCTGGCCTCCCTGGTCACCTTCCTCGAAAAGCAGAAATAGGATCGGGGGCTCCTCGCCCGCTACCCACGCACCCGACGGCGAATAGCCGGTCGCTTCCAAGGACAAAGCCGTTACACTCCTGTTTTTTCCTTCCAAACGGTAGATTTATCAAGCCGGACCGTCGAAAAACGGACGAAATGTGGCGCAGCGGCCGCGTACAGCTCTCTTTTTTCGGTATACTGTGAGGCAATTAAGAAAACGAACCAAGCGCCAATCCGTACATTTTAGTATTTTTGTCAAATTGACAATTAAAACCGCCCGCCCGGGCTTCCGTTGTTTTCCCGTTTTGATATGGGCGGCGGAGCGCAGGTATAAAGCCTGGTCGCAAGCCGGCCGCCGCGGAACCGAACACGATTATGCAACAACACTTTATCGGTCTTTTGGCCCCGCTGCTCCTGTCTGCCTGCCTCACGGCTCAGCCGGACCGAGCCACTAACCCGCTGATTTACGCCGACGTACCCGATATGTCGATGATCCGGGTAGGCGACACCTATTACATGAGCAGCACCACCATGCACATGAGTCCGGGGGTGCCGATCATGAAATCCGAGGACCTCAGCAACTGGGAACTGCTCGGTTACGCCTACGACACCCTGGTTAGCAACGACGCCATGAACCTGGAGAACGGCGCGAGTACCTACGGCCGCGGCTCCTGGGCCAGCAGCCTGGTGTACCACGACGGCACCTACTACGTGGCTACCTTTTCGGCCACGTCGGGGCTTACCCACGTGTATTCGACGGCCGACATCGAAAACGGGGCCTGGGAGGAAACCACCTTCGCGCCCGCCCACCACGACCTGACGATGTACTTCGACGACGACGGTCGCGCCTATATGATCTGGGGCCAGGGAACGCTGTATATGAAAGAAATGCTGCCGGACCTCAGCGGCCCGCTGCCCGGCGGCCTCGATACCGTGCTCCTCGAAAACGCCAGTGCCCCCGCCGGCGACAACATCATGCTCGGCGCCGAAGGCTCCCAGCTCTTCAAGCACGACGGTAAATACTACCTCTTCGACATCACCTGGCCGCGGGGCGGCATGCGGACCGTGGTCATCCACCGGGCGGACAAGATCACCGGGCCCTGGGAAGGGCGCGTAGCCCTGGAGGATCGCGGCATCGCGCAGGGCGGACTGATCGACACCCCCGAGGGCGACTGGTACGCCTACTTATTCCGCGATAACGGAGGAGTAGGCCGTATCCCCTACCTCACCCCGGTCACCTGGGAGGACGGCTGGCCCGTGCTCGGCGTGGACGGCAAGGTGCCCGATACCCTCGACCTGCCGGCCAATCCCACCCTGATTCCCGGCCTCGCCGCGTCCGACGAATTCAAACGCAAGAAAGGCGATCCGGACCTCGGGCTCGTCTGGCAGTGGAACCACAACCCCGACAACGCCAACTGGTCGGTCACCGATCGCAAGGGCTACCTGCGCATCCGGAACGGCCGTACGGACTCCAATTTCGTACAGACGCGCAACACGCTGACCCAACGTACCCTTGGCCCCACGAGCACCGGCTCCATCGCGGTAGACGTCTCTAAGCTAAACAACGGTGACGTGGCCGGGCTTGGCCTGCTGCAGAAGAATTACGGCTACGTAGCCGTGAAGCAGGACGGCGGCGCGCAACGCATCGTCATGGTGCAGGAGACCGAAGACGGAACGGAAGAAACGGAGGGCGTACCCTTCACCGGCAAAACGGTCTACTTCCGCGCCAGTTGCGACTTCCGCGAGCGCAAGGACGAGGCCCAGTTTTATTACAGCCTGGACGGCAACAACTGGATGGCCATCGGCGAACCGCTGAAGATGCCCTATACCCTGCCCCACTTTATGGGCTACCGCTTCGCCCTTTTCACCTTTGCAACGGAGGAGCCGGGGGGCTACGCCGACTTCGACTGGTTCCGCATCACCGACACCTACGAATAAGATCGCTGGTATGTTACGCAATCGATTCCTACGGCTCCGAAGCCTGATCGTTATAGTCTTGGTCGCAACGGTCACGACCCTATGCGCCCAGCCGCCCCGTGGACCGCAGGCGCGCTCGCCGCAGGTTCATTCCGACGGCCGGGTGACCTTCGAATACCTCGCCCCGGAGGCGGAAACCGTGCTGCTGGACGGCGGACAATTCGGCGCCCGCGACCTGCCGATGGAAATGGACACCAATGGCATCTGGCGGGTTACCTACGGTCCGATTACGCCGGACATCTACCCCTACGCCTTTAAGGTGGACGGGGTAACCGTCAGCGATCCGGCCAACGTGGACATCTTCGCGAACGAGCGCTTCAAGGCCAGCCTGGTCGATATACCGGGGTCCGTTCCGCTGGATCACGCCATCCGCGACGTGCCCCACGGCAACGTGCACTACGTTTACTATTCCTCCGACATCCTGGATACGATCCGCCGGATGCTGATCTATACCCCTCCGGGCTTCGAGGCGGGCGGGGACAGGCAGTATCCGGTGCTGTACCTGATCCACGGCGGGTCGGATACCGAGGAGACCTGGTACAAGGTGGGCCGGGCGAACTTCATCGCCGATAACCTAATCGCCGACGGGGAGGCCGTACCCATGCTCATCGTGATGCCGTACGGGAACGTGCGGCCGGCACCGATGGCGGACTTCACCCGCGACGTCGTCGAGGAGATCATTCCCTACGTGGAGGCGAACTACCCCGTCGTAGCGGACGCCGAGCACCGCGCCGTGGCGGGCTTCTCCGTCGGCGGAGGGCAAACCCTGAACATCGGCCTGACGAACACCGACAAATTCGCCTACGTCTGCTCCTACGCGCCGTGGACGAGGACCGAAGAATTCCAAAAGAACTTCGGCGACTGGGATCCGGACGCGGAGGCCATTAACGAGAACCTCGAGTTGTTTACCCTGAGCGTGGGTACCGACGATTTTCTCTACGAATCGGTTTTGCAGAACATCGCGGATTTTCGGGCGGAGGGCATCGAGCTTGAAGCCAACGTCACCGACGGCGGCCACACCTGGATGAACTGCAAAAAATACCTGGCGACCACCCTGCGGCAAATCTTCCGCCCGGCCCGCTAATCCTGAACTCGATCGCTATGCAATACACACTTTTATTCCTCTTTCTCTCCCTCGCGACCTTCCTATCGGGAGGTCTTGCCGCCCAAACGGAAGAAGCCGGCGTACCCGCCTCCACCAACATCCCCGGCCGCGAGTACCCCCGCATCCTGCCCGATAACCGGGTCGTCGTCCGTATTCACGCCCCCGAGGCCGAAAGCCTGCAGATCGACCTGATGCAGAAGTACGACATGCAACGGGACACCGGTGGCTACTGGACCGTCACCACCGAGCCCGTTGTGGAAGGCTTCCACTACTACTCCCTGGTCGCCGACGGCATCCCCCTAATGGACCCCAACAGCCAGACCTTTTACGGCATGGGGCGCATGGCCAGCGGCATCGACATTCCCGACGAGGACATGGCCTACTACCAGCCGCAGGACGTCCCCCACGGACAGATTCGTTCGGTGAATTACCATAGCGACATAACCCAGGCCTACCGCCGTGCCTTCGTGTATACGCCGCCGGGCTACGACCAAAACACCGACACCCGCTACCCCGTCCTTTACCTGCAGCACGGCGGCGGGGAGGACGAGACCGGTTGGCCCAATCAGGGCAAGACCGACTTCATCCTCGACAACCTGATCGCATCCGGGGAAGCCGAACCCATGATCGTGGTCATGGAACGCGGCTACGCCACCGATCCCGACCGGGAGGTCGACCCGAACGCCGGCTTCATGGGTGGCAACGTCTTCGGCGAGGTACTGGTGGAAGAAGTGATTCCGATGATCGACGAGACCTTCCGCACCATCTCCGACCGCGAGCACCGCGCCATGGCCGGCCTGTCGATGGGCGGTTTCCAGACCTTCCAGACCACCATGACCAACCTGGACAAATTTGCCTACGTGGGTGGCTTCAGCGGCGCGGCCTTCGTCCGGGGTGGCGACATCACCGAAATCTACGACGGCGTATGGGCCGACCCCGATGCCTTCAACGACAAAATGAAGGTCATGTACGTCAGCATCGGCACCGACGAGCCGGAGCGCATGTACCAGGGCGTAAATGCCTTCCACAAGATGCTGGAAGACGCCGGTATCGAGCACGTCTATTACGAGTCACCCCGCACCGGCCACGAGTGGCAGACCTGGCGGCGGTCGCTTAAGCAGTTCGCCGGCCTCATCTTCCAATAGCCCCCAATTCGCACGACCTAAATCGATCTTATATGCAGCGTATCCCCTTCCTTTTCTCGCTCCTTTTTTTACTCTCCGTCGCGACCATGGCCCAGGATACGGTCATGGAGGCACCCGAGGGCTTCGACGTACCTCAATCGGACATTCCCCACGGCGTGATCGATAGTTTCACCTATAAGTCGGAGTCCGTCGGCACCAAGCGGCAGGCGCTGATCTATACGCCGCCCGGCTACGATAAGAAAAAGGACTACCCGGTCTTGTACCTCCTGCACGGCATCGGCGGCGATAAAATGGAATGGTACAACGGCGGCCACCCGGAAGTGATCCTGGATAATCTCTACGCTAAGGGTGAAGTAGAACCGATGATCGTCATCATGCCGAACGGCCGCGCCATGGAAGACGACCGGGCGGTGGGCAACGTCTTCGCGCCGGACAAGGTGCAGGCCTTCGCCGACTTCGAAAAAGACCTGCTGGGCAGCCTCATTCCGTACGTGGAGAAGAAGTACCCGGTCATCGCCGACCGCGAACACCGCGCCATCGCCGGCCTGTCGATGGGCGGCGGACAGTCGCTGAACTTCGGCCTACAGAATCTCGACGTCTTCTCCTACGTCGGCGGCTTTTCCTCGGCCCCGAACACCAAGACGCCGGAAGAACTGGTCCCCGAACCGGCCAAGACCGACGAGCAGTTGAACCTGCTCTGGATTTCCTGCGGCGACGCCGACGGCCTGATCACCTTCAGCAAGCGGCTGCACGACTACCTCTACCGCAACGAGGTACCCCACGTGTACTACGTCGAGCCGGGCGGCCACGACTTCAAGGTGTGGAAGAACGGCCTGTACATGTTCTCCCGCTTCCTGTGGAAGCCGGTGGACAAGTCTACCCTGGATCAGTACAGCCTGCTCGGCACCCCCGCCGAAACGAACGTCCGCGGAGCGAACTACCCCCAGATCCTCCCCGACAACCGGGTGATGTTTCGCGTCGAGGCCCCCGAAGCGGAAACGGTGCAGGTGGATCTCGGCAAGAAGTACGCCATGGAAAAAGACGCGGAGGGTTTCTGGACGGTAACCACCGAGCCGATTACCCGCGGCTTCCACTACTATTCCCTCCTCATCGACGGGAAGGCGGTGGCCGACCCCGCCAGCGAAACCTTCTACGGCATGGGCCGGATGGCCAGCGGCATCGAGATTCCCTTCCCGGACGATGAATACTATGCCCTGAAGGATGTACCCCACGGTGAGGTCCGCATCAAAAAATACTGGTCGGGCGTACTCAATCAGTGGCGCGAGATGTACGTCTACACTCCCCCGGGTTACGATGACAGCAACGAGGAATACCCCGCCCTCTACCTGCTCCACGGCGGGGGCGAAGATCAGTCCGGCTGGGCCACCCAGGGCAAGACCGACCTGATCCTGGACAACCTGATCGCCGCAGGCGAAGCCGAGCCGATGGTGATCGTGATGATGGACGGCAACGTGACCGGCCCGGGCGGTCCAGGCGGCTTTGGGGGTCGCAGCCTCGAGACCTTCGCGAATGAACTCAAGAATGCCGTCATCCCCTTCGTGGAGGAAACCTACCGCGTTAAAGGCGACGCTGACAGCCGCGCGCTGGCGGGGCTCTCCATGGGTGGCCTGCAGACCTTGCACGCCGGTCTCCGGAACACCGGTATGTTCAGCGCCCTCGGTGTCTTCAGCTCCGGCTGGTGGGCCGACAATACAGAACTCTCCGGCCCGGAGTACACCTTTATGGAGGAACACGCCGACGCCATCAACGAGGACCTCGACGTGTTCTGGTTGTCGCAGGGCGGCCAGGAAGACATCGCCTGGAAGAACAACCAGGCCATGATGAAGAAATTCGACGACCTTGGCGTCGAATACGAATACAGCGAGTACGCCGGTGGCCACGCCTGGCCCGTATGGCGCCACGACCTCCACGGCTTCGCCCAGAAACTTTTTAAGTAGTCCTTTCCCAACTTCTCCTTCATGCACGGTCTGACCACACCCTTCCTCCGCAGTATTCTTTTCCTATTGCTTTGCTCGCCCCTGCTGCGGGCGGAAGTGCGCCTGCCCCGCCTCATCGGCGACGGTATGATCCTGCAGCGCGATACCGAAGTAGAGGTGTGGGGCTGGGCCGACGCCGGGGAATCCGTTACCGTCACCTTCGACGGTAAAAGCTACGTGGCCGACCCGGCAGCCGACGGGCGGTGGCGTACGACCCTGCCCGCCCACCCCGCCGGCGGTCCGTACACGATGACCGTGGCGGGGAGCAACACCATCGAGCTATCCGACATCCTCTTCGGCGACGTATGGCTGTGCTCGGGGCAGTCGAATATGGAATACAGCATGGGCATGGTCGCCTCCCGTTACGAGGACGAGATCGCTGCCAGTACCAATGACCGCATCCGGCAGTTCAACGTGCCGAAGGAGTATGACTTCGCTGGTCCCCGCGAGGATTTCGGCGGCGGAGAATGGACCAGCGCGGACCCCGAGAGCGTAGTGAACTTCACCGCGGTTGGCTACTTCTTCGCCCGCGAGATCAACGAACGCCACGACGTGCCGGTGGGGCTCATCAACGCCAGCCTGGGGGGCTCCCCCGCCGAGGCCTGGATGACGCCGGACGCACTGCGGGAATATCCCGGTCTCTACGACGATGCCCTCCGCTACCGCGACACGGCCTACGTAAGCCAGGTGCGCCGCAGCGACCGCGAGCGCATCGGCGGCTGGTACGCCGAACTGAAGCAGCAGGACGCCGGTTACACGGGCGCCACCCCCTGGAGCGATCCGGCGGCCGACGACGCCGACTGGTCCACCACCACCCTACCCGGTTTATGGAACGAAACCGAGGCGGGAGAGGCCAGCGGCTCCGTCTGGTACCGCCGCAACTTCGAGGTGCCGGCCGGGCTGACCGGCAAGGAAGTGCAACTCCCCTTCGGTAACCTCATCGACGCGGACTCGGTGTGGATCAACGGCACCTTCGTCGGCGGATTCGGTTCGCGCTACGTGCCGCGCAACTATACCGTCCCGGCCGGGGTACTGAAGGCGGGTGCGAATACCATCGCCGTGCGCGTCGTCAGCTCCGGCGGAAGCGGCGGTTTCATCCCCGAAAAGACCTACGCCCTTACCGACGGTACGACCACCGTGGACCTGACCGGCGAATGGAAATTCCGTCGCGGCGGAGAGATGGATCCCTTGCAGGGGCCCACCTTCATCCAGTGGAAGCCGACCGGGCTGTACCACGCCATGATCGCCCCGCTGCTCCCCTATGCACTGAAGGGGGTGCTGTGGTACCAGGGCGAATCGAACGTCGGTCGCGACCGGCAGTATGCGACTCTCTTCCCGAACCTGATCCAGAACTGGCGCGAGGAGCTCGACGCCCCCGACCTCCCCTTCCTGGCCGTGCAGCTACCGAACTTCGGATCAATCCAGGAGAAACCCGGCGAAAGCGGGTGGGCCAGGATGCGCGAAGCACAGGAGAAAATCCTCGCGATGGACAACACGGGCCTGGCTACGACCATCGACATCGGGGAATGGAACGACATCCATCCGCTTAATAAAATGGACGTCGGCAAGCGGCTGGCCCTGCTGGCCGAGCGGGACGTGTACGGGGATGCCGATGTGATCGCCGAGGGACCTACCTTCCGCGAGATGGAGGTGCGTGACGGGAAGGCTATCCTGCACTTCGACCACGTCGGCGGCGGATTAGCGTCGAGCGACGGGGAACCCCTGCGTCACTTCGCGGTGGCCGGAGCGGACGGAAGATTCGTCTGGGCCGAAGCCCGCATCCAGGGAGAAACGGTGGTGGTGAGTAGTCCGGAGGTAAGCACCCCCACTGCCGTCCGCTACGCCTGGGCCGACGCGCCAGAGGATATCAATTTCTTCAACGCGGCCGGCCTGCCGGCGCGTCCCTTTCGTACGGACATCCCTACGCAGGAGCAGGGAATGGGCGAAGTAAGTAGCCCCGACGGCCGGATTCGGATAATTTGCGATGTGGAAGCCGCAACCTACACCGTCGAAGTGGACGGCGTAACGGTGCTGAACGAAGGTAAACTGGGCGTGATGCGCGAGGATGGCGACTTTGCTTCTAACCTGCGCTCCGTCGCAACAAGCGAGCCGACGACCGTGCGCGAAGCGTACACGACCAAGAACGCGAAGAAGTACGACATCACCTTCGAAGCCACCGAGCGGACGTGGGAAACTGAGAATGCCGACGGACAGCGGATGCATATCGTATTCCGCGTATCCAACGGCGGGGTGGCTTTCCGTTACGTGTTCCCGGACACGACGGCGGAGGTGAAAAAGATCGTGAGCGAGGCGACCACCTTCCCCTTCCGGGAGGGAACGCGCGCCTGGCTGCAGCCGAAAACGGAAGCCCAGAGCGGCTTCGAGCATACGAATCCCTCCTACGAGGCGCACTATATGTCGGACATTCCGGTGGGCACGGCCGCCCCCGGCGATAACGGCTGGGTGTACCCGGCGCTCTTCCGCTACGGCGACACCTGGATGCTGCTGACCGAGGCCGACCTGGATACGACCTACTGCGGTACGGCGCTGCAGCAGTACAGTCCCGACGGCGAGTACAAGATCAACTTCCCCCAGGAAGCGGAAGTCTTTACCGACGGGGTGCCTACGCTCAACCCACAGAGTAGCCTGCCCTGGGAAACCCCCTGGCGGATCATGGCCATCGGCGACCTGCGCACCATCCAGGAAGGGACGCTGGGAACCGACCTGGCCGCGCCGACGGTGCTGGCGGATACGGCCTGGATCCATCCGGGCAAGGCCAGCTGGAGCTGGATCTTAAAAAAGGATGCGGGAACGGTGTATGACGTGCAGCGTGACTACATCGACTTTGCCGCGGACATGGCCTGGCAGTACTGCCTCATCGACGCGAGCTGGGACCAGACGATCGGCTACGACTCGGTACGCCTGCTGGCGAACTACGCCAAAACGAAGGACGTGGAACTGCTGCTGTGGTACAACAGTGCCGGTAGCTGGAACACGGTGCCCTTCACCCCGAAGGATAAACTGCTCACCCACGAGAGCCGGATGGAGGAATTCGGCAAGCTGCGGGATATGGGTATCCGGGGCGTGAAGATCGACTTCTTCGGCGGCGACGGGCAGTCCATGATCGCCTACTACCACGGCATCCTCGAGGACGCGGCGGCAAACGGCCTGCTCTGCAATTTCCACGGTGCCACCCTCCCCCGCGGACTCCAACGGACTTACCCGAACTACATGACGGCCGAGGCGGTCTTCGGCTATGAGATGATCACCTTCGGACAGAACGCGGCCGACCGGGCGCCCATGCACATGGTCCTGTCGGCCATGATCCGCAACGTCTATGACCCGATGGACTTCACTCCGGTCAACTTCGGCGGCATCCCCGGTCGCGTGGAGCGGACCACCACGGCGGCCTTCGAATTGGCTACGTCCGTAGCGATGCTGTCCGGCGTTCAGCACTACGCGGAGCAGCCGGAAGGCATGGCCAAGGTGCCGGATTACGTGCGGAATTTCCTGCGCGAACTGCCGGATTACTGGGAGGACGTGCGCTACATCGACGGAGACCCCAACAGCCACTACGTAGTCGCCCGTCGCCACGGTGACCGCTGGTACGTGGCCGGCCTGAACGGAGCGGAGAATGGTCAAGAACTGAACCTGGACCTGGACTTCCTCGGCGGTCGGACAGCTACACTCATCGCGGCCGGCGAAGAAGCATCTACGGAAGACCGGCCTACCTTCCGGCAGGAAAAGGTGACTATCCCGACCGGCGGAAAGTGGACGGTGGCCGTGGGCCCGCGGGACGGTTTCGTTTTGGTGATTGACTAACCGTCAGTCCCCATACGCCAGCTTCCCGCCGTTCTTATGCTTTGAAAGACATTTTGGCGGCGGAGCGCAGGTAGAGCACTTTGCCGGTGAAGGGGGCGTTCCACCCGTACCTCATTCACGCAATACTCTTCGCCGACCATCTTTCGCACCCGGAGGACATGATCGTTAGCTTTGATATCGACAATACGCTAATCCCTTACGGTGATGAATTTCCGGTGGAGGGGAGATCGCCGTGGACCCGGCTGCTGGGCGGGGAAGCGATCCGCCGGGGTACCGTGTCGCTTTTCCGGGCGCTAGAGGACCGTGGACATGAGGTTTGGCTGTACACAACCTCCTTTCGAAGCCGCTGGTACCTCCGCAGAAGTTTCCTGGCCTATGGGCTATGGCCGAAACGAGTCATCAATGGTGACCTCAACACTCAGGTGTTGCGGGCGCATCAGTGTACGGCATCTAAAAACCCCGCCCTGTTCGGCATCGACCTTCATGTCGACGATTCTGCGGGGGTCCGGCAGGAAGGCCTGCGGTACGGTTTCGAAACCTTCATCATTGAGCCCGGCGATCTGCAGTGGGCTTCGCGGGTTCTGGAATTGGTGGATCGCCCCGGGAAGCCTCGAACGATACCCGGTGATAATGGCCGAGCGGCGCGCTGAACGGGTTGGCAGAGCAAGTCGGGTATGTATTATGAAGATATCTGAGCTTGCACATTCTGTACCTCTCCTCCGGTCACGCGTACTTTGGTCCGGCCCCTATAAATGGCGTGTCTGGATCCGCACCATTAAATGAATTCCTGATCTCAATTTAAAAGCCTGCCAATTAACTGAGCCATGGAAAATATCCTAGTAGTGGAACTTCTGGACCTGGTGGCCCACGAGACCTTCCCGTTTGAACTTGATCAAGCGAAGTCCCTACCCGATCATACGTACTTTAGATTCGATTCCGGAGCGGAACCTATTGCCCAATATGGTTTGTCAACCGTACGTGCGCGTGTCCTACGAGGAGATGTTTACGGGGCTGAAGCGCTTGCATGTGTTGAGGGGTACACGGACCGGGTATATTTAGAAAAAGTTGTTCCCCGAGAAGATGGGACATTTGATCTGACGCTGGACAGCAAATTGATCTTTTCCCACGGCTATACCTCATCGATCACGGCACTACTGATCCCGGGAACCTACCTTATTAGTACAGATGCTTGCGGTGCACAGGTTCGGTGGCCAGATTTTCAACGCCGACTGTGGGAGCTACTCGTGGAGTACAGTACGCTGCCCGAAAAAG
The DNA here is from genome assembly GCF_003390935.1 of Lewinella sp. IMCC34191. GTDB lineage: Bacteria > Bacteroidota > Bacteroidia > Chitinophagales > Saprospiraceae > Neolewinella. The sequence continues at coordinate 190,152 of NZ_QNQZ01000006.1, forward strand.
ACTACTTCAAAGGGCTGCTGCGCCCGGGCTACCAGCTTATGTGTACCAAAAACGACAGCTCCCGGCCGGGATCCCGATCAATAAACATTCATTTCCGGCACGATAAGGGTATCGATGGGATGTTAGACCTTTCCGCATTCCATACGGGGTATCGCTACCTCCAGTTCTTCATTCCGGAGAATAACCATGAGTGGCCCCTGCGAGACAGTGTCCGTATTCACCAAACCGATCCGACCGATAGGTTCGTCGGCCACTACCATACCCTCACCCACGAGGTGGGAGAGTTGATGGCTACCCCTTCGGCAGTCCATAGCCTGATTGAGGTCAAAGCAGATCTAGTCGATACCGAAGTGTACGAAGGAGTGCGCGATCACTACGATGACTTGATCGCGCGTCATTCACCCAGACATAACAGTCACTCTTTCACCTTAACGATCGGCGGTTATCCTCGCGAGGTGCAGCAGTGCATTGGTTTTGACCTGGAGGGACTGACAAAACCCTACACGGAAATACGGTACGAAGATGCGCAGGCTTGGCGGTTTATCGGGCAAATCAGTGAAGCGCTGTTTTATCAATTTGCGGAATTACCGATAAAGCCCGACGGGGAGTTTTACTTCTTCTACCATCCCGAATCTCCCGACAAAATCTTGATCGCTTATCAGCACAGTTAGGTGCAATGGCGGCTGGTCCCACGGCCCCGAAACGAAAAGCGAAAATGGCCAGTATCCGGCACCTAGTGGATGGCCTGACACGACCAACGGTTGACCGGCGATGCCCCTTCACGGTCTACCAGGACGCGAGAAACGAAAGAAAGCCGACGCTTAATGATCAAGCCCGTACTACGAAGCGATGCTTGATCGTATGGAGTCAGGTCACGTACAGCATCAAATTGGGGACTTCCAGCCGGTTGACAGCACAGCCTTATCACTGCATTGATGTATGCGTAAGCCACCAGCTCGCACAAAAAATGGGGCCACGTCTTTCGACGTGACCCCGGTGTGTGAGGCAAAGTGTCTACCTAACGTCTTAAAGCTTGATGAACGGCTTAATCGAATGGCTATCGCCTTCAATCACCCGCAGGCGGTAGACACCCGGGGGTAAGGCACCGACCTGCAGCTCTTGCCGCAATTCATCGCTGAGCTTATCGATCTGTAGCGTACGGATAGTCCGTCCCGTCGCATCGGTCAGCAGTACGTCCACCGAGCCCCGGTAGTCGCTGGCCAGATTAAAGCTGAGCTGGTCGGCTACGGGGTTGGGGTACAGATTCAGTTCGGAAGTTGCGGCTTCAACCTTCTCCTTCGCGAACTGCGTCTCGGGAACCTGTTGTACATACGCTTCAACGCAATTACTGGCGGGATCACCCAATCCGCTGGGGGTGGTGGGATCGAGGTCCAGGTGAATCTTGTCGAGTGCAGCGTTGGCTTCCCGGTAGGCAAAGTCGATGGTGTTCGTGCCCGCGGAGAGGGTCAGTACACCACTGGGATACGCATTCCAGTAGTAGGCCGATCCTTCCTTGATGCGCGTGCTCCACTTCAGCCATGCTCCTTCATTGACGCGGATCCAGTACGAGTCACTGTCGCGGTTCGGAGCGAAAATGCGGGCGAAGAGCGTGTAGTCACCAGCCTCCATGTTGAAGGCCGTGAACCGAATGCGGTTGGCGGGCAGATCAGCGGGAGGAGTAGACATGGAGGCCTTACCCGTCCAGACGACTGACTTTCCACCGGAGGCATCCGTTGCCGTCAACTGCGTCCAGTCGCTGCCGACATTCGCGCATTCCGCTTCCAGGGTAACCGAGGTTGCGGGAGGTGTCGTTCCACCACAGTTGGAAGCGGGAAGCCCGGTTCCGGTAGGTTCGACGGCTGATTTACTCAGGTACAGCTTATCGAGTTGGGTGCCATCCTCACGGTACGCAAAGTCAATGGTGTTCGAGCCTTTCACAAGGCTTACCACTGGACCGGGATACGCATTCCAGGCAAATCCGGCTTTCGTCTTGATGTCGCCATTCCAGCGGTACCAGCTACCGTCGTTGACGCGTACCCAGAAGGAATCATCGCCGGTTGACGGCGCCTTTACGCGGGCAAACAGATTGTACGCGCCGGCTTCGGCGTTGGCGAGATGGAAGCGGATGCGGTTAGCGGCTACGTCGGCCGGCGGAACGCTGGACGAATTCACCTGCTTAACGACGGCGTACTGGCCACCCGATGCGTTGGGATCGTTCAGGATCGTCCACTGGCTGCCGACGGTCGCGCATTCGGCTTCGAGCCAGAATGTAGATGTTGTCGTAGTGGGTGAACTCACGCTGACGTTGACAATGTCGGTCGCGGTTCCGCCCTCGTTGTCGACAACGGTTAGGGAAACAGCGTACTCACCGGTCGTGAAAACCTCCACCGGACTCGGGCCGGTAGCGGTACCACCGTCCCAGGTCCAGACGTAGCTGACGATGGAGCCATCCGGATCATAGGAACCGGTACTGCTTAGCTGTACGGTCAGCGGGGACGTACCCGAAGCCGGAGTAGCCGAGGCTATGGCGATCGGGGACTGATTCGTCGGCGCATCGCCGCAATTCGAAGCTGCCTCGCCGGTTCCGCTCGGTGCCATACCCGACTTGCTGAGGTAAAGCTTATCCAACTGCGTACCGTCTTCGCGGTAGGCGAAGTCGACGGTGTTCGCTCCCTCGGCCAGGACGACCTGGGGACCGGTGTAGGCATTCCAGGCGAATCCGACTTTGGTCTTAATGTCACCGTTCCACTTATACCAGCTGCCGCCGTTGACGCGAACCCAGTACGAGTCATCGCCGGTAGACGGCGCTTTTACCCGGGCAAAGAGGTCGTAGTCGCCGGCTTCGGCGTTGGGAATACGGAACCGTATACGATTAGCGGATACATCCGCGGGCGCCTCTGCCGAAGCGTTAAGTCCCTTGACAACCGCGTACTGACCGTTGGCTGCTGCAGCATCGTATACAACCGTCCAGGCACTTCCCACGTCGCCGCACTCCGCCTCCAACCAGAAGGTGGATTCGAATGCAGGTGCGTCGGTACAGTTGGTAGCCGGACTACCCATGCCACTGGGCAGCGTGCCTTCCTGGGACAGGTAGATCTTATCGAGTATAGCTCCGTTTTCACGGTAGGCAAAGTCGATGGTGTTACTACCCGCTGTTAGTACGGGTTGCTCGCCCGGATAGGCGTTCCAGGCAAGGTCCGTGCCGCTGGTGCGGATCAGGCCTCTGGACCAACGGTACCAGCTTCCGCCGTTTACCCGAACCCAGAAGGAATCTTCCGTACCCGAAGGCGCGCCGATGCGGGCAAACAGATTAAAGCTGCCCGGCACTGCATCAGGGATGGTGAATCGCACCCGGTTAGCCGGCACATCCGCAGGCGGTGTGGTCGATGCATTCCGGCCGCTTTTGACCTTCACGTAGGAGCCGTTGGACGCTTCCGCACCGTTCACGATCGTCCAGGCATCACCAACCGCTGCACATTCAGCTTCCAGCCAGAAACTGGTCTTACCGGAGCAGCTTACGCCCTCGTCAGCGCGACCGTCGCAGTTATTGTCGAGTCCATCACAGAGCTCGGGAGCACCGGGGTAAACGGTACCATCGGTATCGTCGCAGTCACCCGAGTAAGCTACGTAGCCTTCGGGAGCCGTACAGGCAGTGGTTGTAAAGGCTGCATTACCGTAACCGTCTCCGTCCACATCGGCGTAGAAAGTGATACCCGCACCGATGGATGCATTGGTATCATCACAGTCATTGTTGTTGGTTACGTAGCCTCCGGGCAGGGAACAATCCACCAGGGTGTTATGCGGATCGCCCAGGCCGTCTCCGTCCACGTCGGCGTAGAAGGTGGTTGAGGTTACCCCCTCGTCCACTTTACCGTCACAGTCATTGTCCAGGCCGTCACACAGTTCGGGCGCGCCAGGATAGATCGTATCGTTATCGTCGTCGCAGTCGCCGGACTGGGATACGTAGCCACTCGGAGCCGTACAGGCAAGCACCGCGCTGGCGGTCAAACCGTAACCGTCGTTGTCCGTATCGACGTAGAATAAGGTGGCTTCACCAATGGTGGCGTCCGTATCGTCGCAGTCCTTCGCGTTCGTGACGTACCCGATCAGCTGGATGCATGACTCGACCCGCTGATTGGGGTCACCCAATCCATCTTCGTCCGAGTCCTTGTAGTAGGTAACGGTATTCAAACCCTCGTCTACGTTGCCGTCACAGTTGTTATCCAGTCCGTCGCATATTTCGGGCGCGCCGGGATAGATCGAAGCGTTATCGTCATCGCAGTCGCCGGACTTATCCGCGTAGCCAGCGGGTTGGACGCAGACCGTAAGGGTGAATTCGGTGGTACCGTAGCCATCACCGTCATCGTCGAAATAGTAGGTGGATGCCTCACCGATGGATGCGTTCGTATCGTCGCAGTCGTCGCTATTAGAAACGTACCCTTCAGGTTTCGAACAGTCATCCGTGAAGTTATCCGGGTCACCCAAACCATCGCCGTCCACGTCAGCGTAGAAGGTGATTGAGGTTACGCCATCGTCTACACTACCGTTGCAGTCGTTATCGAGCCCGTCGCAGAGTTCGGTAGCGCCGGGATAGACGGTATTGTTGTTGTCGTCGCAGTCGCCCGCCAGCGCTACGTAGCCAATCGGGGCCGAGCAGGCGACAGCAAAATTGGAAGGGTCACCGTAGCCATCGTCATCCGTGTCGGCGTAAAACAGCGTCGCTTCGCCGATCGATGCGTTCGTGTCGTCGCAGTCCGAGTTGTCGTTGACGTAACCGACAGGCATCGAACAGTCCTCGACCGAGTTAAGGGGATCACCCAGGCCATCGCCGTCCGTGTCAGCGTAGAAGGTAAAGGTTGGTAAGCCTTCGTCTACACTACCGTTACAGTCGTTGTCGAGCCCATCACAGAGTTCGGGAGCGTCGGGATAGACCGTACCATCGGTGTCATCGCAGTCGCCATCCAGCGCAACGTAGCCATCGGGGGCCGTACAGGCGGTAATCATCTGGGAAGTCTCGCCGAAACCATCACCGTCCGTATCGGCGTAGAATTTGGTCGCTTTACCAATGGCCGCGTTACTGTCATCGCAGTCCGAGGCGTTGTTGACGTAGCCGAAGGGCTGGGAACAGGAAGCTATTGGCTTGGTTGGGTCACCAAAACCGTCACCATCTGCGTCGGCGTAGAAGGTAGCCACCGAAATTTCTTCATCGGTACTACCGTCACAATCGTTGTCTTTTCCATCACAGAGCTCGGGAGCGTCGGGGTAGACCGTATTGTCATTGTCGTCGCAATCGCCATCCAGCACTACATAGCCATTTGGAGGGGTACAGGCGGTGACCATCTCGGACCCATTGCCATAACCATCATCGTCGTTGTCGGCGTAGAAGGTGGTCGCTTCACCGATGGCCGCGTCCGTGTCGTCGCAGTCATCATCGTTGTTGATATAACCTTCTGGTGCCGAGCAGTCATCGGTGGTGTTATTCGGGTCCCCGAGTCCGTCGCCGTCGGTATCCGCATAGTAGGTGAAATTCGGCAAGCCTTCGTCCACGCTTCCGTCGCAATCATTGTCTACGTCGTCGCAGCGTTCCGGAGCGCCGGGATAGACGGTGTCGTCGTTATCATTGCAATCATCCGCGTTTAAAACGTAGTTGGGTTGCGGGCTGCAAAAGTCCATCGGCGCACCGGGGTCTCCGAAGCTATCCCCGTCATTGTCCGCATAGTAGGTCTGTTTGGGCGCGGCTTCCAGTACCGTAACGGTGCTGGTTTCGCTACAGCCCGGCGTAGTAGAGGAAAGGGTGTATACCCCGGCCGCACTTACCGTGGGATTCGGACTGGAAGAAGTGAAGTTGTTCGGACCGGTCCACGCGTAGGTGCCCGTCGACGTTTCGCCGTCAAGCGTTACCGTTCCGCTTTCACAATCCAGTTGCTTGGGCTGATCACCGGCATTCGCGTCTACGGTACAATCGATGACCGGCGGGCCAATCTTGACAACGGCACCCGAATAGTTTTTCAGCACGCTTTGCCCTGCACTGGCCAGAATCGTCGGGCCGCCTTCACCGTCTACCAGGAAATTTACGTTGGCCGTTCCTTCCGCGACGGCCTCAAAGGCCACGGAGGCAAGGGGGAAACCGCCATCCGGAAATCCATCGAACAGTCCGATGTTCAGAACGATGCTCCCTGACTCGTTATCCACTTCAGGGGAAATGATGTTGAAAAATCCGGATAGCGGCTTAATCGCTGATACCTGTATCAGCCCTGGATCGAAAGAGAGGTACAGCGTAGCACCGTCGATCGCTATGGGGCTATTGTCTACCTCTATCTCAAGCGTGAAACCAGCGGGCAACGTTTCCGTAACCATGGTATTCGCCGGCGTTATGATCAGGTCCTGACTGGCGCCTCTTTGGACGCCCAGTAAGATGAATAAAGCCACGCACAGCAGCCTTCCCGCAAGGGATACGGCTCCCCTAGGGAGCGGTACGGGTGGAGAAATCGATAAAATGTGCTTCATAGTATTATTAATTAGTATCGTTTAAAAGGCGAATACCGTGTAAAATCAAGGGCAATGCTCGTGATGGGCGTTATGGAATGAGCCCACTCGGAATTTCTCCGAATACATCGAAATTGGATACGAGCAGCGAGAAATCCAGTATTTGAACCTCCCCCGTTCCGTCCAGATTCGCATTGGGGTTATAGCCCGCATCGCCGGGTTCCAGGCCGAAAGAATTGACCAGAGCGGAAAAGTCCAGGATATTGACGTGGTTGTTGTTATTGATATCCCCGGTAAGTAGCTCGCCGGCGTCGTGGATATAGCCGCCACTGGTGATCGTGACGATATCGACTACCTGCAGGGCGTTCGGGTATTTAATAGCCAGTTCATACGTGCCCGGCGCAATATCATCGATTATCATCTCCCCGGCAGCATTAGCCGTTCCGATCAGATCGTAAACCGGGGTGGAGCCGCCTACCGGGTACAGTTTGACCGTATAGTCGCCACTGTAGTCCGACATACCCTGGCGGGTTACCGAAATCGTCAGGTCGGCAGGGCCGGCATCTGGATCGTAGCGTAGCGTGATGACATTCGACGTAGTGCTCACCGCTTCATTCACCGCGTAGGGATCGGAAGAGGTGACCGCGATCAGCTGGTTGAGTCCGCCGTTCGGAGTCGAGTTTCCACTCGGAGTGGCCAGGAGGGTGACCGGGATGTCTACCGTACCACCGGAGCCGATTACACCGGAGTACTGCCCTTTGCCGGACATCGCTTCGTTGGCATAGTAGGTTTCGTCTGCTACATCGAAGGGCGGATCACCCGAGGCGATGAAGAGGCGAGAATCCATAACGAGCAAGGAAACGTAGTCCCCGGGCGTACCCGCAACCGTAACAACTTGGCTTGCACTACTTACCGTAGCCGGGGTGGTAGGCTGACCGACCACCGAAATGGTTGGAGCTGCCGGAGCGGTCGCCGTGACTACCGCCTGAGCTCCTCCGAGGCTGCCATCTTCGTAAAGACTGCTTACCAGGGTCGATCCGTTACTGAAGGTCACGGTGACCGTTGCGCCGATAAGTTCGTAGCCCGATACGGCTCCGGCATTACCTGCACCCTCGACCCCCTGAATACTATTCGGATCGATATCCGTCGTCATGGAGAAGCTCTCTCCCGGGTCGAAGTCGGTAAAGTTGGTGGTCAGTACGTCGAAGCCGCCGTTGCGGGGCGCCGAGAAAGAACTTACGCAGGGATCAGCAGGAGCGACGAGCCCAACGGTGCCCGCGGTGGGTCCGGCAGTGAAACACTGAGCGGTAGCATCTCCCCCCGAGCCGGTGGGATCGTACACCATGTCCGGAAGGATGCCGGTAGACAGATCAATCGAAACTCCCGTTACCGACAAGTTGCCGGTGGATTGGTTCGTGATCTGAATTTTGTCGCTCCCGCCGTAGGTAGTGGCATCAAGTCCGGCGCCGGGGGTGATCTCTACCAATACGCTAGGTTGGCCGAAGGGCGGCACTGTTTGATCGTAAAGAAGGGTGATCACGTTGGAAGTGGTACTTACGGGTTGATCCACTGCGTAGGGCACCGACGAAGCCACCGCAACGATCTGATTCAGCCCACCGTCGGGAGTCGCGTTGCCACTAGGCGTAGCCAGCAACGTTACGGGGATATCCACCGTACCGCCGGCACCGATCTGGGCGCTGTACATCGCCTTACCCGACATCGCTTCGTTGGCGTAGTAGGTGGGATCCGCTACGTCGAAGGGCGGGTCGCCGGAAGCAATGAAGAGGCGGGAATCCATAATCAGCAGGGAGACGTAGTCGCCCGGTGTACCGGACACCGTGATGGTCTGCTCGGCTTCACCTACGGTGGCGGGAGTAGAAGGAACGTCCACTACGCTAATCACCGGTGCCGCCGGAGCATTGTCCGTTACGACGGCTTGACCACCGCCCAGGCTGCCGTCTTCGTACAGGCTGCTCACGACGGTGGAACCATCGCTGAAGGTCACCGTTACGGTCGCGCCCGTGATCTCATAGCCAGACACGGCTCCGGCATCCCCGGCACCGGGTACGCCCTGGATACTGTTGGGGTCCAGGTCGACCGAAAAGGTGAAGCTTTCACCCGGGTCGAAATCGGTGTACGCCGTGGTCAGCACATCGAAGCCACCGTTGCGCGGACTACCGAAGGGAGTGGTACAGGCGTCGGATGGATTTATCAGTCCAACGGCGGCGGCGGTGCCTCCGGGCGTAAAGCACTGGGCGGTAGCGTCCCCCCCCGTTCCGGTGGGATCGAACACCATATCCGGTAAAATGCCGGTAGAGAGGTCAAAGGAGACTCCGGTAATCTGCAGGTTGCCGGTACTCTGGTTGGTGATCTGGAACTTATCGCTGCCCCCGTAGGTGGAAGCACCGAGTACGGCTCCCGGGGTGACCTCGATCAGTACGTTCGGCTGACCGGAGACGTTGTTGACCTTCACCCGCCATACTTCGGACGTATTGGAAAAACCATTCTCGCAGGAGCCGCCACCGTTGCGGGCCTGCACGGCGACCAAGTGGTAGATGTTTCCGCTGGCGTTGTCCGAAAGGGTGACGGGGATGTCAACCGTACCGTTGGAACCTACCACGGCGTCGAACTGCGCTACCGTCTGGGCTTTATTGGCCTCGAACGACCCCGGGAAGGTACCGGGGCCTAGGTCCTCGATCGTGCTCTCCAGCACCAGCAGGGAGACCGCAGCATCGGGCGTACCGGTGATCCGTACGGTCTGGGCTTCTTCTTCCACGTTCGCGTCCACGAAGCCGGCTACGTTCGAGGTCCCACTAGCTCCGAGTAGCGTCAGGTCGGGGGCCGTATTCTCACTACCGGGGTAGAAATAGTTCGCCGACCCTACCCCACTATTTGGTTGAATACGAAACAGTTCCCCGGAAACGCTGGTCAACGTCTGTCCGTCCGAAAATTCTACGGTGACCGTAGATCCCGCCAGTTCCAGACCGGAAATCGCGCCCGCGTTGCCCGCACCGTTAAAGCCTTCGATGCTGGTAGGGTCGATGTCGATCGCGAGATTGACGCTTTCCCCCGGTTCGAAGTCATTGAAGTTAAGGTTCAGTACGGAATATCCTCCGTTGCCTACTTCGACTTCGCCCACGAAGGGGGCCGTGCAGTCCGGGTCGCCCCCCGCTCCGCCGTTGCCGGGGACGGTCAGGCCCACGCTACCGTCACCGCCGGTCTGGCTGGTGATGGTCAGACATTTTGCGGTGGCATCCCCCGCCGTACCGACCGGATCGAAGACCATATTCGGGTAGATCGCCGTACTGAGGTCAAAGCTGACCGAGGTGATCTGCTGTCCCTGCGAATTGTTCGTGATGATCAGTCCGTCGCTGAACGTACTTGCCGTGAGCAGATCGTTGCTGCCCGGATCGATGGCCACGTAGGCACAGGCAAAATCAGCGGGATTCACGACTACCGTGCGGATGACTTCCGTGGCCGCATTGCCGGCGGCATCCGTCACGTTGTAGGTTACGGCGTAGGTGCCGGCCACAAGCGTGTTGACGAAGTCACCGCCGACAACAATCGAACCACTAAGATCACCATCGACGTTGTCCGATGCCGTGGCTCCGGGATCGACGTAGCTGTCGCCAACCGTGAGGTTGAGGGGATTGGCTCCCTGTAGCGCGATCACCGGAGGGGTAATATCATCGGCAGCCGAGATACCACAGATCTGGATTCCCTTCAGCGCTGGATTTTCCACGCCGTGGATAAACTCAATATCCAGGGTCCCGTCCGTAACCGTGAGGGTGGCTGAACGGGTGAAGGCGCCTTTCGGACCCGCAATGGCGTAGGGATCGATATTTTCGAATGCCGGCAATACGGTCCCTTCGATGGCTACATCAAACACCCGCTGATCGGGTCCGGTGATTCCGTTGAAGAGCTCGGCGAAGAGCAGCGTAACCTGCACCTCGGTCCCGGCGGCTACCGGAAATTCCCATTTCATCTCGGGATCGTTCCCGCCATCGTACCGTTCCGTATTAAACACGTCGGCGGGGGCCGAAGCGGGTACGGTGGGGTCTGTCATGATGATGTTGCCACTGTGGGCAGAACCGGAGGTACCGCTAAAGATTCCTCCGTCGCCCGACATCGCTGCCAAATAGGGAGAGTTCCCGGCAGTTCCGAAAGCTCCCAAGTCCGCACTCCAGGCCAGGGGGGTCGCGTCCGAGGAAGCCAATACATCCCCGCCGACGTTGATGCGGTACAGCGTATTTTCACATGGATCGGGAAGCTCCACGCCGGGCGAAACGTTGACGATTCGTACGGCGTTACCGGTGTTTCCCGCCGCGTCACTGACGCTGTAGTTTACGGCGTAGCTACCGACAGCATTTGTATTTACACCGGAAGCGTTAACGACAATACTTCCGGTCAGATCGCCGTCGACATTGTCGAATGCCGTAGCTCCGGGATCCGTGAAGCTTTGCCCCACCGTAAGGTTGAGGGGGTTATCGCCCTGCAGGGCAACTACGGGCGGGGTATTGTCCTCCCCACCGGATATGCCACAGATCTGAATGCCCTTCAGGGCCGGATTCTCCACGCCGTGGATAAACTCAATATCGAGTGTACCATCCGTAACCGTTAGGGTCGCGGAACGGGAGAAAGCACCCTTCGGACCCGCAATGGCGTAGGGGTCGATGTCGTCAAACGCCGGTAGTACGGTCCCTTCGATGGCTACGTCGAATACCCGTAGCCCGGCTTCATCGACCTGGCCGAACAGCTCGGCGAAGAGTAGCGTAACCTGTACCTCGGTGCCAGCGGCTACCGGAAATTCCCACTTCATTTCGGGGTCACTATCCAAATCGTACCGCTCCGTGTTGAAAACCGAGGCGGGGGCCGAGGCGGGAACCGTGGGATCCGTCATAACAATTTCGCCGGGGTGGGCTCCTCCGCCATCTCCGTTGTAGGTGCTGCCGCCGGTAGAATTCGCCACCAAATAAGGCGAGATGGCCCCATCGGGGAATTGCCCCTCATCACTGCTCCAGGCCAGGGGAGTTGCATCGGCGGAAGCTACTTCCATACCACCGACGTTCACCCGGTACAGGGTATTCTCGCAGGGTTCGGGTAGCTCCAGGCCGGGCGATACATTAACGACCCGAACGGTAGTGGCCCTATTACCCGCTGCGTCGCTTACGCTGTATTGCACGGCATAGGACCCCACGGTAGTAACGTCTACCGCTGAATCGTCGATCTCGATGCTGGCCGTAAGGTCACCATCCACGTCGTCGAACGCCGTCGCCCCCAACTCCGTGTACCCTTCACCTACCGTAAGTTCGAGCGGGTTATCGCCGAGCAGGGTGATGACCGGCGACGTTGCGTCGGAAGCATCGACCGTGAAGGTGACCATATCCTGCACGTGGCTGGTAGGATCATTCGGATCGGTTAAAAATTCCTCGTGGAACTGATTCGCCGTCCGGATCACAATGGTGTTCACGCCGTCCGTAATGCCATCCGCCGAGCCAAGGTCCCAGAACGTTTGACCGGGGGCGGATCCCGTAGATATCCGACTGTCGTAGTCTATGTTGTTGAGGTCGGGAGGATTGACGTAGAGGTGGAAGTGTTCCGCCAGGTCGTACAACATGTTAGTGGCCGTCCATTCCACCCGCAGGTTCGTACTCCCCACCGTAGCGCCACTCCCTGGGGAGGTAAGTGTTACATCCGGACTGGACACCGTAACGATCACCGCGTCGGACCCCGTCAGACCTCCATTATCGGTAACCGAAGCGGTGATGGCCTGGCTTCCCGGCGTAACTAATCGACCGGTAATGCTGGCGCCGATGCCATTCACCGGGTTCGTAGAAAACTGAATGTCGCTGGAAGTCCACTCTAACTCACCCGCCAGTCCGCTTTCTTCGGTATCCGTAACCGTCCCGCTTAGGGAAATATTCGTCCCCCGCGTTACCGTAGCGCCACTCGTCGGGTTGACAATGGCAACTACCGGGGTCGTATTGTCAACTACTGAGTTGATCGTAACGAGGGTGGATGTAGTCGTAGCCGAGCCATCGGAGGCGACGGCCGTCAGCGCATACGTTCCGCTGAAGTTTGCAATGGTGAATGTATAGGGAGCAGTAGCAGCGGTACCCAGGCTGGTGGAGCCGTCAAACAGCTCCACTCCGGTCACGCCAACGTCGTCACTCGCTTCTACAATTATGGTGACCGTACTGCCTTCGACAAAGGAATCTCCGTCATCAGGCTGTACAATGGCGACTACCGGGGCGGCATCTTCGGCAAATTCAACGTCGAAATAGTCAATATTAAAAAGGAAGCTACTGCCCGCGGACCATTCAAACCGCAGGGTCTGCGGTCCCGCCGGTAATTCCGCGGAGGTAGTAACGGGAACGTAGGCTTGCCAGTCACCAGTTGAAGTGACGTCGATGGACCCCAAAACCGTTTCGCTACCGCCGACCTTAAGGTCCATGGTTGCGGTGCCGCTGTTGCTCTTGGCTGCTAAAAAGGTAAAATCGTAGGTCCCGGCCTGAGGTACATCGATGAAGTACTCGGCAAAGTCACCGACATGCGTAAATCCGATGTTGGTAGCGGCCCCTTCATTCACCTCTACTCCGATTCCTAAGTTCCCGCTTCCCGGATTGGGCGGTCCCTGATTGTCAAAGGACTCAGCCTCGATCCGGGTGACGGCGAAGGGGGAAAGGGGTTGCGGTTCGTCCGTTACCGTAAGCGTGAAGGGTTCGGTGATGGTATTGTCGCCGTCCGATACGGTGACGGTTATGGTATAAACACCATCGCCGTCACCGTTTGCCCCGCCGCCGTCACCGAAGACCGGGTCGAAATTCAAATTGGCACTATACGCGCCTGACGTATTGGTTATATCGCTTACCGTAAGAAATCCTTCCGCGGTGGTTGGAAAGGGGTCTTTCTGCGTGCCGCCATTGTCCGTTTGCAGTAACTGCGGCTCCTCGGATACCGAAGTGATCGTGACGGTCAGGGCGTCACCATCCTGATCGGTGACCGAGAGGGGGATCTGCAGGCTGCCCCCTTCGGAGACCGTTTTGGCACCTGGTCCGCCAATGGTGACGACCGGCTGGGTAGCGGAGTCGGTGATCGTCAGTACGCTGCCCGAAGTCGTTCCTAATACGGGTAAACCATCAAAGGATATCTCCGTCTTTCGGTTAGGAGGGCCCGGGTCGAAGGAAAAATCGATGGAGGTGCTGCCTACCGCGGTCGCCGTCAGGTTAATAGTGACATAATTAAAGGTCCCGCTCACCGATCCACCGCCGAGTAATCCGGAAGCTACGTTAATTTCGCCTGCGGCGTCGACCGTCGGGCTGATTATGACGGTGGGCAATTCCGCGGACGCGTTGTATTCAACGGAATTAATGGTTATATAATCCGGGTCGAAATTCAAATAGGCCTCGACGCCGTCTATTTCCTGCGCTCCGGCGTCAACTTGTAGTACTACGGTTACTTCTTCCCCTACGGTCACATTCGAACTGTTGGGTATTAAGTTTAAATCCGCCTGTGCCGGCAAACACCAGCCGGTCAGGAGTATTAGCAGTACCCATCCGGCCCGGAATAAAATAGACCGCGAAATACGCGTAGAAATAGATTTGTTCAATAAGGGTGCCATATGCAATGATTTACCGCCAGGGGCAGGATTACGCGTTATTGGATGGGATAGGGCTGAAAGCAGCCCTATCCCATCAATTATTATTTATTAATTATCGGATACGGATTCCCCGCTTGACCCGTAGTTGGATGCCTGTAGCGAAAAGTCCAGAATATTGGTCACGCCGTCCCCGTTGAAATCGGAAATCTGGCCGGACTGACCGAAGGAATTTGCGAGCAGCGAGAAGTCCAGAATACTGACGGAGTTGTCCGCATTCAGGTTACCGGCCCGCAATTCACCAAAGGTCGCGGTAACGTCGCCTCCGGTAAGGCTTACGGTCTGCACCCTTTGCAGGAAGCCGGATCGTTTGACGAGTACCCGGTACTGCCCCAGAGCAAAGCCCGATACCTTCATCTGGCCGCTCGCGTCGGCCGTGGGCGTGTAGCGGTAGAGGGGGGCGGTGAGGTTGCTCGGCGTGTACAATTCTACCGTGTGCACGCCACCGTAGTTGGTACGGCCCTGGGTACTGGTAAGCAGGGTGAGGCTCGAAGGTGCCTGCGGATCGACCACTTCCCAGTTAAAGTTTACCTGGGTACTGAGGGAAGGCACGCAACCGTCGGCCACCGTCACGACCACGTCGTAGGGGCTATTGGCCGCCGCGCCCGCCGAACCCGTCTCCGCGCGTTCTGATTCCGGCAGACTAAGGCTCTGAGGGTTTCCGGAATAGCCGGAATGCGACATCACCATGCGATCGATAGCATGCGACGAAGAGCGTGCCGACACCAGGATGTTGTAGGTGCCCGGCGCATCGAAGCGTGCGTATATCTGGTGAGCGTCGCTATCGCTGGTATTGGTGCTCCAGCTCCAGTTATTGGCTCCGCCGGCATAAATTTTGAACCAGCCGCCGGAAGAAGATCCTTCGGGAGCATCACCCGTGCAGTCGTTCCCCGCGGGCGCGCCTACCGGGCAGACAATACTCGACCCGCCCTGTTGGCCGTAATAGGCGTCCGCCTCAATCTTCAACCACGTGTCGTTGTGCTCGGTAGCATCCGTACCGTTGGCGACCTGGCTGCGCCACTGGAAGCGGTATACGCCCGGCGTGGTGATCTCTACCGGATAGGTGAGCAGACCGTTGCCGGGGTTATTGAAGTACTGCGATCCCTGCCAGATGATGAAGTCATCACCGGAAGCGCTGGTCGGATTATTCAAATTCGGAGAACTGCCGGTACTGTAAGTCGCGGCATTTTCCCACGAACCAGGCAGTATCGGGGCCGATTCCATCTCGATCACGACGAGTCCGCCGCTTTCCATAAACGCGCCGTTTCCGTCGCCTTCCTCTTCAACGTCGAGCGTACCGGAGATTAAGCCCGTGCTCGGATCGATCGTCAGGCTGGGCGGTAAACCGGTTGCAGTATAGGTCAGTCCGCTACAGGACGTCGCGTCGCTGGCGTCGATCTGCAGCGATACGTAGTCGCCCTCTCTTCCAATTTGCCCGACGGGCGTCGTCACCACCGGTGCTTCGTTGACTGGCGGGCCGGCGGCGCTCAGGATTTCAATGCCCTTGATGTTCGGATTCTGCGCAATCAGCAGGAAGTCAATATCCAGGTTGCCGTCGGCGACGGTCACCGAGAAGGTTTCTACCCCCGCGGTGTTCCACCCGTAGGCCACGGTTTGATCAAAACCCTCCAACACCGGATCTCCTTCAATCATCACGTCGAAGACCCGGGTACCGGGATCTTGTGCACCGGTCCAAACTTCGGCGAAGAGCAGGTTGACGATGTAGTCGCCGTTCTCTACCGGAAAATCCCACTGCATATTGTCTGGATTGGGCACCGTACTGTACCGCTCCGTCGAAAACAGCTCATCAGGATACCCCGTGTTGTTGGTGCCCGTGAAGGCCACGCCGTAGGTAATGTCCTGGGCCGGCGGCGTCAGGTTGTAGTAGGAAGATGGCGTACCTATGCCGGCACTACCGCCCGCGTTGACGGCCGATTGATCGGCTGACCAGTCCGTGGGGTCGGCGTCGTTGCCGGCCGTAAGACTTCCGCCCGCATTGACCCGGTACAGGACGGTGCCGGAAGTGACCAGGGTACTGTTCAGAGCCACCGTAGCAGTAGCCGAATTACCGTAGGTGATGGTAAGCGTGGCGGTTTGCCCGGCCTGTGTTCCGCTGTAACCGACCGTGAGGCCTACGCTGGCCCCCGGCTCGACCAGGGAGAAGGTCCGGGGAGAATTCACGTAGAAGGATTCGGCATCCGGCCCGGAAATGGCCATGTCGGTAATGATCAGGCCCGTATTGCCGCCGGTTGCGGTGGCCGCGAAGTCGGACGTCCCGTAGGCATTGATGGATACACTGCCGGGCGTTTCCAGCTGGCTGGCAGTAAGCGGGGTCCCGACCGGATTATCCGTCCCGAAGAATTCCATGTTCTTCATGGTGCCGCCGCCACCCTGGCTGTTGGATCCGGCCGTAACGTGTATACCGTCGCCGGAAACGATCGCCTGGGTCCCGTGCCGTTCCGTGATCAGGTCCGGCTTAGTAGACCAGTAGCCGGTAGTGGGATTAAACGCCTCCGTGGTTTTCTGCGCATCACCGATGTTATTACCCTGTAGATCCGTGCCGATCTCTCCGCCGATGACGTAGAGTTCTCCTTTAAAGGCGGCCACGGTAGCGGCGCCACGGGGAGTGGGCAGGTCTGGGATCGAAGTCCAACTCTGGGAAGCAAAATCGTAGACGTCCACTTCCGCGATCAGGGGGGCGAAGACGCCCCCGGTTCCTCCAGACAGGCGACCGCCGGCCAAGTAAAGCTTCCCGTCGATAACCTCCGCGTGGAAGTGGTCGCGGGGGCGGGGGGCATTACCAAGGTTGGTCCATACGCCGGTTTCGGGGTCGAATTCGTCAAACCAGGCTACGTAGCCGCCGTCGTGCCCAATGGTGTTACCACCTATGACGTAAAATTTGCCGTTGTGGATTACCAGCCCGGCGGAGCCCCGCTTCCGGGATTCGGGTATTTCCGGTCCCTGTATCCATTCGTCGGTGGCCGGATTGTACGCCCAGACGTAGTCAGCCGGCTCTTCGGCGGGGAAGTTATTGGTTTTGAATGCCCCGATAACCCAGATCAATCCCTGGTACTCGAGGGCCTGGAAGTGATTGAATTCCGACGGGGCCGAATTCGGAATCTGACTCCAGGTCTTCGATTCGTAATCGTAGACGTCAAAGGTGGTGGAGTTTTCCCGCCCGCCGAAGAGATAAAATTTATCCCCGGCCTGTACGAAGGAACACTCGTGGCGCGCCGTGTAGTTTTCGTCGTCGGTCTGATCGTTCCAAAGCTGGTTGAATTCACCGATCACGGTCCAAGTGAAGGAAACGGTGGCGTTGCTACTGCCGGGTTTGCTGACCGTAACGACAGCATTATAGATATTCCCCGCTGAGGCTCCGTCCGCAATGGTACCGAAGATCAGACCGGTGGTGGGTTCAATCTGGATACCCGTCGGTAGACCGGTAGCACTGAAGGAGAAATTCTCATTGTCGTCTCCACCGGAAGCCATGACGGTCAGATTGACTAAGTCGCCCTCGGCATTGCTTTGATCTGGAATGGGCATCACCGTGATCGGCGGGGTGAACTCGCCACCGACGGTCAGGATCTCGATGCCGTTGATGAGCGGATTCTCCGTGACGTGCTCGAATAAGATATTCAGGGTACCGTCACCCAGGGCTACCGGGTACTCCAGCATACCGCCGTTGAGGTGCCCGAAGGTCGCTACCAGGTCAAGATCATCCTCGACCAGCTGTCCCTCGATGGATATATCGAATACACGCTCACCGACTTCGGATGTCCCGTTGAATCCATTGCCCATGTAGAGCCGGACGACATAGTTCCCCTGCGGGAGGTCAAAGGTCCACTCCATCTCCGGAGCGGCCTCTACGTCGTACCGTTCATTGGTAAAAAGCGCCTGCGGCACGTAGTCCGGCAGGGAGGTGTGCCGCCCGGTGACGTTCTGCGTGGAATAGGTACCGGTGTTGACGGCGAAGGAGATATCGTTGTACGATCCGTTCTGCTGGCCCTCGGGGATATTTCCACTCCAGGGTGGGTTCCCACCGTCCGTGGCGGCCAGGGTTGAACCGTTGGCCCGGATACGGAGGATAGGGATAGGTTCGTCTGAAACGGTGACCGTGAAGGTCTGTTCCGCGAATAGTCCGTTCCCGTCCGTCGCGCGAATCGTGACGTCAGCTGTTTCAGAGCTTGCCGGGAATGATATTGTTAGTGTACTTCCCGTGATATTCGTACCCACGCCCGTACTGGTATTGCTCGCAACGGTGTAGGCAAGGTTATCGTCTCCCCCGTCATCGCCGAAGTAGTCCGCGAGGTCGAATGTCCGGTCGCTGGCATTAATAAGTGCGTCGACATCGGGCAGGCTCTGCTCGGCGTAGGGCTGCGTGCTGCGCACGTAGAGGTAATCCCAGGTACCTTCTACCTCCTCGCCGGCGGCATTGGACGTGCCGATCAAACCGACGGCAAGCGGGGTGCCGCTGTCCTGCATGGCGGTAAGGATACTGCCTTGGGCGGTGAGGCTACCCAGCACCGACTTGCTTCCACCGTCGACGGTGTACAGCAGCGTGACGGTACCGTCGGCCGGGTTTACCTCGAAGAACATAATGATGTCCTGGCTCGCCGTTACCGTCGCGGTAAGGGGTGTTTGCGGTACATCGTTATTTTCCTGGCGGGCTTCCAGCTTACCGTTGGCAGTAAGCACCAGCTGGATGTAGTTACTCTGCGTACCGTCGCCGATGAACAGGCCCAGCTCTCCGTTGGTGGGGGCCGAACTGCCGTAGAGTTGCAGCTGGTCGGTAAAGTTAAACAAGCGACCCTCAACGGTAAACATGCCGGTCGACTGGTCTACATTGATCCCGTACTGGAATCCCTTCTCCTGGCTGTTGGCGGTGCCGGCGGCCGTGCCGTCCGTCATCTGCATGGTCATGGCGCCCACGGCACCACCGAGGATATCGTTGGGATTTGGATCGTTGGGGTCGTCCCGCCGGTCGAGCCAATTCAACCAGTTGGGATTCGCCGCGCCATTATTCATTAGTCCGGTGAAGCCCAGACCCAGATAGCCCTCCAGTTCCTGGTTATCCGAGAACAGGTCGTTCAGTACCGGCAGGTTAAAGGCATCACTGCCGCCGGTGTCCGGGTCGCCGAGTTGGAAGGGGTCGTCGGCATCGGAAATGCCGTCGCTATCGTCGTCCGGGTCGTTCAGATCGGATACCAGCGGAGCACCGGCGGATTTGTCGAAGTCATTGGGTTGATTACCTCCGTTGCAAATGACCTCCTCAATCGTTTGCTCCGCTGTGCGGTTCGCAATTTCGTCCTCGTTCGTATAGCCGTCGTTGTCGTTATCGGCGGTCGGAGAATAATCGGCGTCGCCGGGCTCGTCGCAATCGATGTCCTGGGGTTCCAGAACCTTGATTGTACTGTTGAAAGTGGCTACCCAGATGGTGCCGGGAAAGGGATCAAAATCGCCGTTACAGGTGATCCCGAGCGGATTACCTCCCAGGTTAGAGATAAAGGCATTAGTAAGTTGGTCCAGGTTGCCGTTGGCGTCCAATTCAACGCGGCGCAATACGCCACCGTTCGTTCCGGCGATCAGATTCCCCTTCATCACCCCGGCAAAATTGGAAGCGGTGTACTCGTCGATACCGTTGGTATTAGTCCCCCATGTGGTCACGAGTACATCATCGGGACCGTCCGGGTTATTAATGCCCGGTCCGCGCCAGTCTCCCTCCCGCGGATCGGCGAGGCTGGGGGGTACCGGTGGCCAGTTGGCGGGCAGCCCGATATTCGGATCGTTGGTGTATCCAGGCCCACGCGATCCGTCCGGATCGTAAATGAGCGTACGGAACACGGAATTACTGTTGGCGTTGGCCGTGGGGTTTGTAAACAGACCCGCCCCTTCCGGATTCGCCCGCACCGGGGCGGGGTGCCCACCGTAGAAACTGCCGAAGACATAGTTCTGAAGGTCATTGGTGATCATGGTCAGGTGATCCGCGTTGTTCACCTGCTCGCCCCCCACCGGGCTGGAACTCCCCGGTTCGGAGGATATATAGTCATTGGTCACCGTACCGTCGACGCCTTCATTTACGGGCAAGCCGCCCCACCCCCCGTTGGCACCGTTGTCGGTAGCGAATACTTTACCGTCTTCGGTGACAACCAGATCGTAGCTATTCCGGTAGCCGGGCGAAAAGATCTGAACTGGACCGTTTTCCACGATCATGGCCTGGTTGAGGCCGTCGTTGCCTCCCCAGGGGTCACCGACATCGACACCGGTGTAACCCGGGTTGTCGGGGTCGACGATGCCGTTAGCGTTCGGTCGCGTGGGATCGTCGAGGGTCGGAAGATCGTAGATATACTTCCGGCCGGAGGTGTTATCCGTATTGACGGGCATTTGCTCCAACTCGGTCAGGTTAACCGACAGGATAGCGGCCGAAAGCGCGTACTCCGTCGTCCAGGCGAAATTATCGGACGGTGAGCCCGCGTTGGTATGGCCTCCGGAGCAGACGATTAGGAAATCTTCGCCGTCTATCGTCACGAACTCCAGCCCATTCGTCGCGTGATTTTCTTCCGAGCGGGATAGGCCGCGTACAATATCTACAACCTCCCAGCTGGTACCGTTCCAGCTCAGGCGGGTGATCACCCCGGAATTGGTATCGAGGTCCTGATCACCGCTAGGTCCCCCTACCCGCGAGTCGCTCGAGGTAACGTAAATCACCGGACTCTCGGCGGTTCCGGCTACGGTCAGACCGGTCGCTTCCCGGTTGTTATTACTGTTCGCACTGCCATCATCATTGTGGTTGGGAATGTTTTTTACATCGAGCAACTCCTCCGAACTGGTGACCACATAATCATTGGGGCCTGATCGTTGGATGGAGAACACATCCACTGTTCCGTTCAGGCCCACGACGTACAATCGATCGTCCGGGCCGAACATGAGCGAGGTACCCTGGGAGACCCCCCCCTGCCCGGCAAAATCGAGATTGCTCTGATTAAAACTAATGTTCTGTGCTTGACTACCTACCGCAGCCAGAACAAGTAATGGAATTAAAATCAATCGGATGATTGCGGACACAGAATGTCCGTTAACCCTGTGGCAGGGAGTAGGTAAATGTGTGTTCATAGTGTTATGCTAGTAGTTAATTGTCAAAAAAAGCAGATATCAAACAGCGGAAAATACCCGGTAAACAAGGTGAATAATTAATACGCATATAACTTCCATACTATGCACCAAAAATCGAATGGCATATGCACAGAAATTCCTATTCTGCCAGGCAGAATTAATTTTAACTAGTACCCATTCCCTGCATCGGGAGGGTTACCTGAGCTTTGGCTAATTAGGTGTAAAGGAGTGTTTGTAATTCTTGTATGCTCATAGTCCATATCCATCTCCGGCAAGATTGGCCAACAGCCAGCGCCCGAGAATTCTGGGTATCGCCCAGTAGAATATGTATGGGTAGGTGAGCGTAACGATCGGCAGGAAGGAAAAACGACCTTCGGTATCGGACCATCCACAGCGGAAGAGGCGTTATCCTCTAGGTGGTTCGTAAATGGTCAACTGCCAAATCCATCACTAATATAGCAATATATTCCGGATCACCAAATTAATGTAGGCCAAAAGGCGGCTTGGCCCACCATTTATGGGGATGTCCTAACGGAGAGCCTGAGAGCGGTACTCCAGATTAACCCGTGTAGCGTGCAAATGGGACGAAAATCACCATAATGTTTTGAGAATCAACCCCATAAAATTATTGATATATCCTCTATGCTATTATTTACAGCGAATAATTCGGTCATATACGCCCGGTTGCCATACGTTGCTATAAGCTTCCGCATGGCTGTACACCCCTAGTGTTTACTGGGAAGGTTCACCGAAACGCGGGCTATAAAAAATACAATGTCGTTTGACCGACAAATTATGTTCGCCCCGGCTTTTTAGTCCTCCGAACCCCATCCCTCCCCTTAGCGATCGCTATTCCTTTTTTAACCTGGCGACGGGGCGCAGGTAGATACGACACTCGGAAACCGGAAATCTCCTGCCATCATCCAACGTATTCGTTCCCCTGCCGAAAAACTTTCCACCAAGGCAAAGTGGGTGGCGATCAAGCGTTACAGCGAGCAGAGTTGCTGTATCGAATACCGGCAGTCTATCTTGTGAGAAAACGGACCGATTCGGCATGCATCGATCAATACTAGCGTTGCCCCTCCTCCTGACCATCTTGCTGGTTTCCTGTCAGTCCGCACAGCGGAACGAGACGCGCGATGAGAACATAGGCCCAAGCGCCCGCGATACACTAACCGATGCGGCCTTCCCGGCCAATTTTCCCCGTTATCCCTTACTCTCCTCCGATTCCATACGCCGCGGTATAGCCGCCGGTAAAATCCGGGATGGATATTATCATCCCTGGCTACAGATCGGTAAATACGGCACCGTGAACCGGCAGACCGAATTGGAGCTCATATGGGATCTGGACACGCTGATGCCCGCGGCGGTCACCGCCCTGGCTGACTATAGGCTGCGGGACGCGGAAAGCGTCATTGCCGACCGGGCCGCACGAGCTAAGCTGCTCATCATCACGGAGTCGCACACAAAACCGGAGCACCGGGTATTTACCCGCTGCTTGCTGGATGACCTCTACGCCGCCGGCTACCGGCACCTCGGTTTGGAAAACTTGACCGCCCTGCCGCAGGCAACCGGGAGCCAACCCTTGGATTCGCTCCTTCAACAGCGTGGGTATCCGGTCCTGAACCATATGTCGGGTATCTACCCCAGCGAACCGGAATATGGCAACTTACTGCGCCACGCTATCGACCTCGGCTTTCAGATCTTCGCTTACGAGCGGAATGGAAGTTCGGAAAGCGAACGTGATCTGCAGCAGGCCGAACACATCGTCGCCTACCAGCAAGCCCACCCCGGCGAAAAGATTGTCTGCCACGGTGGCTGGTACCACGCCATAGAGACAAAAACCGAAAAACGGCCCGGCTCCGGTACCTACTGGATGGCCTGGCACTATCGTCAGCTCACCGGCGACGATCCCCTGACCGTTTACCAGGATGCGATGAACGAGAAGGTCGCCGAAGCCCAGAAGTCCAGTCCCTACTACACCACGCTACAGGAGCGTTTAGAGCAGGGCGGCACACCCCTGGTGCTGATTGACGACGAGGGGAACCTGTGGCGTGGTCCGAACGGTGACATGCCCTTCGACATCGTAACCGTCACCCCGCCGCTGGGCAGTACCGACCAGCGGCGCGGATGGGATGGATGGCGGTGTGACGGTCGGGCGTACGGCACGCTGTCCTTGCACGAAACGCTTGGAGGAAAGGTTGACGAGCTCACCTTCCCCGCAATCGTGGAATTGCGGGGCGAGTTTGATAGCGCAATCGCTACCCCCGTTCTGGCTACCGAACTCATGGACCGGGAAGATGAACGGGTGCTGCGCCTGTGGAAGGGACGTTATCGCTTACGGTTACGAGATAGCCACGGTGAAGACCTGGAGTACGTGGTCACCTTGTGACAGGTAAATGGCTACATCAGTGCTTCGCCTGACCAAATCGTAATTCCGTTCTTCGAGAAACAACGAAGACGGACGACCGCATATCCTTTAACTGACAGGGCTCGAAAGGAATGGTATCTTCCCCATACAATTCTTTCGATCGTGCACCTTTTCTTCCTCGGAGTACTCCTCCTGTCCAACGGCGTGGTCTGGGCACAGTCCGATACCGTAGCGGGTATCCCCGTCAATTACGATGAGGCGCGGGTACCGGCCTATGAGCTTCCCGATCCACTCATCCTGCAAAACGGTCGGACCGTGACCGACTCGGCCGGTTGGTACGAGGAGCGGCGGCCGGAGATCCTCCATCTATTCGAAACGGAGCAATTTGGTCGGGCGCCGGAGCGCAGGACGACCAACTTCACCATTTTCGAGGCAAGTGCCCCGGCCTTCGATGGCACCGCCCTTCGCCGGCAGGTTACCCTCTTCTTTACCGAAGATACCACCCGGCATAAGGCCGACCTGCTGATCTACACCCCGTCCGATGCCGATGGCCCGGTTCCGGTCTTCCTGAAAATCGGTTTCTCGGCCAATTCGCTGTCCTTCGATGATCCGGGCATCCGGGAAGGCACGGTCTGGAACGGCAACGGGGGGCGGGTTCCCGCTTCGGAGAGTCGTTCGTTCGGGACACTGGATGTTGCCCCCTTCCTGGCCGCAGGGATCGGCGTGGCGGCCATTTACTACGGCGACATCGAGCCCGACTTTCAGGCGGGCATCGCTCACGGTGTACGCGGCCACTTCCTGGAAAATGGACGTGACTATCCCGCCGACGACGAGTGGGGTACGATCGCAGCCTGGGCGTGGGGCCTGAGCGGAGTCATGGATTACCTGGAAACGGACGAGCGCGTAGACACGGAGAAAGTAGCCGTGTTCGGTGCATCCCGCTTGGGAAAGACCGCCCTCTGGACCGGTGCCAGCGATCCCCGCTTCGGCATGGTCATCGCCTGCTGCTCCGGGGAGGGAGGGGCGACATTATCGCGGCGGCAGTACGGCGAGACGACCGCGCACATGATCGATTCCAGCCGCTACGATTACCAGTTTGCCGGCAACCGGGCCAGGTACGGTGCCGATCCGGGCACCAGCCCCGTAGACGGGCACCTGCTGCTGTCCCTCATCGCGCCCCGCCCCCTGCTGCTGCAAACCGGGACAACGGACCTGTGGTCTGACCCCAAGGGGGAGTTCGAGGCCGCCGTCGCCGCCGGCCCGGTCTACGAACTTCTCGGAGGACACGGACTGGAAACCACCGACTGGCCGGGGCCGGGCGTGCCCATCCTCCACGATCTCGGGTACTATATGCACGAAGGCGGACACGGTCCGGTTCCGGAGGATTACACCGTGTTTATCAACTTCATGAAACGGCACTTCCTGCAATAACAACTCCCCCGTCCATGCATCTGACCAGGTCGCTCGAACTGAAAATCTTCCTGTTCCTAACGGTCATTTCACCTGCGCTCGCCGCCCAACTCCCACCCGTTTTCGGGCCGGAATACGATAGCATAGCGAGACCGGACGAACTAACGCGGGTATTTATCTCCCCCGTACGCGTCATGTGGGATTCCGACGATACGGATACCCTGATCCAAAATACCGGCGTCCTGTTGGAGCCGGGCATCAGCCAGTCGAGCATGAGCCGGCAAACCCGCTTCTGCCGCATGCGGACGCTGGAGAACGATACGGCATCCATCCTGCTGGATTACGGGAAGGAGCTACACGGTGGGCTACAGCTGGTGATGGGCAGCTCCTCGCGGAGGGAACCTTCGCTGGTGCGAATCCGCTTCGGAGAATCGGTGGGCGAGGCCAACAGCGAGACGTACAACTCCGACTGGTTGATGGGCTACAGCACCGACGACCATGCCAAGCGGGACATCGTCATGGAAATCCCCCGCGACGGACTCATCGAAGTTGGCAATACCGGCTTTCGCTTCGTACGCATCGATCTGCTGCAACCCGGTACGCTGATCCAACTCAAGGAGGCCCGCGCGATCCTGCGGTACCGCGACATCCCCTACCTGGGATCCTTTCGGAGCAGTGATCCCCGCCTGGACTCGATCTGGCTCACCGGGGCCTATACGACTCACCTTAATATGCAAGAATACCTGTGGGACGGTATAAAGCGCGACCGGCTCGTGTGGTTAGGAGATTTCCACCCGGAAATGGCGGCCATCAGCGCGGTCTTCGGTAACAACAAGGTCATTCCGAACAGCCTCGACCTGGCCTGCGAACAGTACCCCCTGCCGGCCTGGATGAATAATATGTCCTCTTACTCCTTCTGGTACCTGATCATTCAGTATGATTGGTATATGCAGAACGGCGACCGCGATTTCCTCGAGAAACACCGCGATTACATGCTCGGCCTGATCGACCAGATCGACGGAAAGATCAACGAAGACGGAACCGAAACTTTCGGGGGCTTTAAATTTCTTGATTGGCCGTCTACTCCCAACAAAGCCGGCGTGGAAGCGGGCTACCGCGCCCTGCTGACGTGGGCCCTGCGGGACGCGGCTAAGTTGGCGGACATCCTGGGCGAACCGGAAGCGAGGGCGACCTGCCAAGCGGCTATCGACCGCTTGGCACGGCAGCATAAACCCCATAACGACCTGAAACAAGCCGCCGCGCTGATGGCCGTTGCCGGGCTGATGGAACCGTCGAATGCCAGCCGGGAGGTGATTGCCGTCGACGGGCCGCAGCGCTTTTCCACCTTCTACGGCCTGTATATGCTGGAGGCCCTCACCCTGGCGGGGCAGCATGAGACCGCACTCGATATCGCGTCGGATTACTGGGGTGGCATGCTCGATATGGGGGCCACGACATTCTGGGAACACTTCGATGTGGACTGGATGGAGAATTCCGCCCGCCTGGACGAGTTACGCCGGAAGGCATGAACGACATTCACGGAGACTTTGGAGACTATTGCTATGCGAGCTATCGCCACAGTTTATGTCATGGCTGGTCGTCCGGGGTGACGGCCTGGCTGAGCCAGCGGGTGCTGGGCGTACAGATAGTGGAACCCGGCTGCACGGCCCTACGGATCGAACCCCACCTCGGTGGACTGGAATGGGTGGAAGGCACCTACCCTACCCCGCATGGCGTGGTTAATATTCGTCACGAGCGCAGGGCCGACGGCTCCGTGGCGTCGGTTGTCGACGCGCCGAAAGGAGTCCGCATCCTCGACGCGCGG
The DNA here is from genome assembly GCF_003390935.1 of Lewinella sp. IMCC34191. GTDB lineage: Bacteria > Bacteroidota > Bacteroidia > Chitinophagales > Saprospiraceae > Neolewinella. Next base: position 217,011 of record NZ_QNQZ01000006.1, read on the forward strand.
TAACGACGGACGAGCGTGGCATACTCGAACCTAGCGCCCGTTAGGGGCACCGAACCCCATCCAAAGCTTGGGGTTTTCAACCTAAATCTTCGACACCATGTCCGCAGAATCCATCACCGTAGAGACCGACGTATCCGCCCCACCCTCCGAAACCTGGCATTACTACACGGAGTCCGAGCACGTCATTAACTGGAACTTTGCTTCGGAAGACTGGCACTGTCCGAAAGCGGTAAACGATTTACGCGTCGGTGGCGCATTCGTCATCACCATGGCTGCCAAGGACGGCAGCATGGAATTCGACATGGAAGGCACCTACGACCGGGTGGAGCCGGAGGAACACGTCGCTTATACCCTCACCGACAAACGGAAGGTTAGCGTCGACTTCGAAGGCAAGGGGGAAACGACCCACGTTCGGGTCACATTCGACGCCGAGCCGAGTCAGGACAGGGATATGCAGCAACAGGGCTGGCAGGCTATCCTCAACAACTTCAAGCGCTACGCCGAGTCCCAGCACGGTGCGGAATGATCCGTCCTGCCCGCAAGTGCCGACAACTCCGCATAACGCGATAGCCGGGGGGCTGGAATACCTAAACTAGATGGACGGGCCGTGGTTACACTGCTAAACCATCTAGCATGCCCACAGAGACCATCACCGTCAAAACCACCGCACCCGCCACCCGTAGCGAAACCTGGCATTACTATACGGAAGCCGAGCACGTCATCAACTGGAACTTCGCCGGTAAGGGTTGGCACTGCCCGAAAGCCACCAATGACCTGCGGGAAGGAGGTAAGTTCGAGATCGTCATGGCCGAAAAGGAAGGCACGATGAAGATGGAACTCGAAGGCACTTACACCAAGATCGAGCCGGAAACCCACATCGAATACACCCTGGAGAACGGCCGCTACGTCAAGGTCGACTTCACGGACGCCGACGGCGGCATTACGGTCGAGGTAACCTTCGACCCCGCCGAATCGATGGAAAACGACGAGCAGCGCCAGCACTGGCAAGCCATCCTCGATAACTTCCGCAAGTACGTAAGCAGCGTCGAAGCCTAGTAAAAAGCGGTCTCCGACCGCGCCGGTACAATGCGGTCTCCGACCGCGATGTACAACGCAGTTTCCAACTGCGCGGGCATTATCCCAGTAAGCTTAAAAAACTTTAAATTTCAAAGCACTTTACAAACCCTTACGCGTTTCCCCCCCATGCAAGCCTTCGTAAACCCCCACTCCATCGTCCGCGAAATCTGGGGCACCGGCGATACCATCCTGTTCATCTTCGCCGGCGCCGCGGCGGAGTTCTCCGTCAATAAAGCCGTCGACTGGCTCTATTTCACCGGACGGCTCCCGAAAGACCCGCTGGGCCGGCTATTTTCTACCGTCGGCTACGCGCGCACCATCGTCTTCTCGGATCGGGAGGGCGCCCACCGGGCCATCGACGCCATGGCCCATATCCACGCCGCCGTGGAGGAGAAGCGGGGCAAGCAAATCCCCGACTGGGCCTACCGCGACGTGCTATTTATGCTTATCGATTACTCCATCCGGGCCTATGAGGTGCTGGAGCGCAGGCTGACGAAGGCGGAGAAAACGGAGGTCTTCGAGGTGTTTAACCGCGTCGGAATCCGCATGGGCGTCCGCGGCCTGCCCGCTACCTACCGCGAATGGACGGAGATGCGGCACAGCCACCTGCGGGACGATCTGGTCTATAGTGCCTACACCGAGGACCTCTACCGCCAGTACCGTAAACACCTGGGCTGGGCGCGGTACCTGATGCTACGAGAAGGACAGATGCTGGTCGTGCCCGAGCGGGTGCGCCGGTTACTTCGGTTCCGTAAATTCTCCCTCCTATACCCCGTGATCGGAGGGTATAAACTGGCCCGGTGGCTGGGCGTCCATACCCTGATGCGGGACCTGATCCTGCCCACCGCTTACAAGGCGGAAATAAAATCGCTGGACCGGAGATCACCGGATCCGCTATCCGAACCGCGATGGTCGGTCAGGATGGACGGCCAGCGTTCGCGGTAAGCCTTTTCCCTGCGCTCCGGCGCAAAACGCCGCTTACGGCCCCCGATTACCTTCTATTTATACCCGGCACCGTATATTTGTGTCGTGCACGATATTATCTTACTCGACCAAAATTGAATATGGCCACTACTACCACCCAATCCCTCTACCAATTTTCCGCTCCGGACATCAAGGGGCAGGACGTTTCCCTCGCGGACTACGCCGGCCAGGTGATCCTGGTCGTCAACACCGCCAGTCAATGCGGCCTGACCCCGCAGTACGAAGGCCTGGAGGAACTGTACCGGAAATACCAGGATCGCGGCCTGGTCATCCTCGGCTTCCCCTGCAACCAGTTCAACGGCCAGGAAGCGGGCAGTGAAGACGAGATCGAGGAATTTTGCCAGGTAAACTACGGCGTGAGCTTCCCCATGTTCTCGAAGGTAGAGGTCAACGGCAAGGGTGCCCACCCCGTCTTTAAGTACCTGAAGAAGTCCTGCGGCGGTTTCCTCACCAGCGCCATCAAGTGGAACTTCACCAAGTTCCTGGTCGACCGGGAAGGCCAACCGGTGGAGCGGTTCGCGCCGACCACGGAGCCCGACAAGATCGCCCCCGACATCGAAAAGCTGCTCTGAGATGAACGAGGATGCCTCCGCCCTCCTGCTGGATAACCAGTTGTGCTTCCCGCTCTACGCCGCCTCCCGGCTGGTGACCAAGCTGTACGCCCCGCTCCTGGCGGACCTGGACCTGACCTACCCGCAGTATCTCGTGCTGCTGCTGCTCTGGGAACGGGACGGACGTACGGTTACGGAGATAGGTGACCGCCTGTACCTGGAAACGAACACGCTCACGCCCCTGCTGAAAAGACTGCAGCGGAAAGGGATGCTGCGGCGGGAACGCTCGGCGGAGGACGAACGTAAAGTGATCGTCCGGCTCACCGCGGCGGGGCGGGACCTGCGCGAACGGGCACACTGCATCCCGGCCAGCATCGTCGAGGCCGTAGGCGGTGAAGCGGCGGACACCGAACAACTCGAAGCGTTCCGGCGCACCCTCGGGCTCCTGATCGACCGATTGGGGCGGGGCCCTGCCTAGGCCATCGAGTGGATGCCGAAGGTATTTCCCTCCGTATCCTCCGCGAGTACCATAAAGCCGTGCTCTCCGAGGCTGGTTTTCGGTTGCAGCACTTTTCCACCGGCTCCGGCAATGCGCCCCTGCTCCACGCTGCAGTCGGTACTGTGAAAATACACGATGGTACCGCTACCGCCGGCTGGAAAGCCGTCCATTTTGACGAGCGAGCCGCTGGCCGCGCCCTTGGTCTCCATATCCCCCGGGAAGCTCTTCATGATCATTGGTTCGTCGGTGGGTGATGGCATATCCGCCAGGGTGACCTCCAGCACTTGCTCGTAGAATCGGCTCGCACGGGCCATATCGTCAACGTAAATTTCAAACCAAACGACGGGATTTTGTGCAGACATAAAGTCAGGCTTTTGGGGTGATTCAATACGTCAAATGTAGGGGCGGCGGGGCGCAGGAAAATTGTCCTATGGCAAGTTCTACGCCTTCCGGCTGATTTCTTTTCGGATCCGGCTCAGGGAGCTGTCCGTGACCCCTAAATAGGAGGCGACGTGCTTCAGCGGTGCCTGCGCCAGCACCTCGGGCTGGGTATCCACGAGGGTGCGGTAGCGGTCCGTGGCGCTGAGCGTCAGCATATCGATGCGCCGTTGCCGCTCCCGGAAGAGCTGTCCGGACATCCACGCCCGCCCCCACTCCCGAAATCCTTCGATGCGGTGGAAAAGCTCCTGGAAGACGTCAAAATCGATGCCGTAACCGCTGACCTCGGTAAGGGTCTGCAAGTTGGTCCGGGTAGGGATGCGCTGAAAGAGGGAGGATACCTCGATGAGCACCTCCCCGGGCTGGAAGAAGTCAGTGGTGATTTCCCGGCCGGTATAGTCGGAAACGAAAGCGCGCACCAGGCCGGTTTCCAAGAGATAGTAAGCATGGGCACGTTCCCCTTCCCGAAGAATGAACGACTCCCGCTCAAACCGCACCGGACGGTGGGCGGCGGCAATCTCGCGTAATTCGCTTTCGCGGCGACCGGGATAATCATAGACGGTACGAAATAAATCGAGCAGCAAGGGAGACAGTATTGAGCAGGTGAAGATAATCGGCTGCCCCCGGGTCCGGAAGCAACGCACCGAACAATCAGCCGAGCCTACCACATACGGTAACACCCCCAACTTCCACCCATGGCCACCCGCACGACCGTCGACGTAGTAAACGCCCACCGGGCATCCGGCCGCTTTATTGAGGTCGACAAGCTTAATACCTTCGTTCTGGATAAAGGAACGGGAGAAGCGGTCGTCTGCCTCCACGGCGTACCCACCTCCTCCTATCTCTACCGCAAAGTAATCGACGAACTGGCTGACGGCGGTATGCGCGGCATATCGTTCGACCTGCCCGGCCTGGGGTTCACCGACCGCCCGGAGGCCTACGACTACAGTTTCACCGGCCTGGCCCGCTTCGCCTCCCTGGCTACGGATGTCCTCGGGCTGGACAGCTACCACCTGGTGGTCCACGACATCGGCGGCCCGGTCGGCTTCGCCGTGGCCACCGATCAGGCCGAACGGGTACGGTCGCTGACGATCCTCAATACCATGATCGACGTCGTCCATTTCGAGAAGCCGCTGCCGATGCGGCCCTTCGCTATCCCCATAGTCGGTGAGACGGAACTGGCCGCCATGGCCCACGCCACCTGGCCGATCGTTTTCCGTAAAATGTGCGTGACCGATACGGAGGGAATCCCCCTGGAGGAGATGAACGCCTACATCGACTTGCTCAAACTGACCGACAAGGGTTCCGCCTTCCTAAAGATCATGCGCAGCTTCACCCAGACGGAAGCCTTCCGCGATCGCTGTTACCGGGCCGTGCAGGATGTCTCCTACCCAGTGCAGGCCATCTGGGGCGACCAGGATCCGGGCCTGACCTACGAACGCTACGGGGAAGAAATCAAACAGGTGGCGGGGCTCCGTCATGTCCACCGATTGCCGGCCAAACACTTCCTGCAGGAAGAACAGGCACCGGCTATCGCCCAACGCATCATTGACATCGCCAAATCGTTCCGCCCATGATTTCCGTTGCCCCCAAGGCCATCTTCTTCGACGTCAACGAGACCCTGCTGGACATGCAACCGGTTAAGGATTCCGTGGCGAAAGCTTTAGGCGGCCGGACGGAACTGGTCCCCCTCTGGTTCACGACCCTGCTCCAGTACTCGCTGGTGATGACCGTCGGCGACCGCTACGCCGGTTTCGGTACGATCGCCGCCGCCGCCCTGCAAATGGTCGCCGAGAAGAACGGGATGTCGCTAAGCGAGGAAGAAGCCGAAGCGGCGGTGAAGCCGGTCCGCTCCCTACCGCCCCACCCGGAAGTAGCCGACGCCCTGCAACGGCTACGTGCGGCCGGCTTCGCCCTCTACACCCTGACGAATTCCGCCGCCGATGCCCTGGAAGACCAGATGAAAAATTCCGGTCTCAAAGACTACTTCGCCGCCCGGCTGAGCGTCGACGGCGTGCAAAAATTCAAGCCCCACCGGGAGGTGTACGCCTGGGCTGCCGAACAGGTGGGGATAGCTCCCGAAAACTGCCTGCTGGTGGCCGCCCACGGATGGGACGTCGCCGGGGCGGGCTGGGCCGGCCTGCGCACCGCCTTCGTACAACGGCCGGGGCACGTAACCTTTCCACTAGCTGACCCCGCTCACTACACGGTCAAGGACCTCGCCGAGCTAGCCGATGTGCTGACAGACCGCTAAGCCGTAGCCCGGTCGGCGCGGATATCGTCCATATTTTCCTTCGCCCATTCGACAAGCTGCTGCAACAGCGGGACGAGGCTGCTCCCCCGTTCCGTCAGTGAATACTCCACCCGCGGAGGCACCTCCGGAAATACGACCCGCTTCACGAGGCCGTCCGCTTCCAACTTCTTGAGGCTCACCGTGAGCATCTTCTGCGAGATGGTACCAATGGCGCGGTGGATGGCGCCGAAGCGCAGCGTGCCTCGATCCTGGAGAACCAACAGAATGAGGGTCGACCACTTATCCCCGAAGCGATCGAGCACGTTCCGGACCGGACAGTCAGCGGCATTTGCCAGATCGACGAAATTATCTTGTTCCATAATGCGCTGATTTTCAGCAGTACTTACGCGGGGGTGCGCAACGGATTCCGACGTACCTACTTGTCCTGCGCAACAATCTCCCCTAGCTTTGACTTACCAAAAGTAAGTAACACACTTTAAGCAACCAAAATATTTACCATGCAAAAGACACTCCTCACCGGCGCGACCGGCCACCTCGGCGGCAGCGTCATCAACTATCTCCCAAAGGACAATGACCCCGCTTCCATCGCGGTACTCAGCCGGCATCCCGACGGTGAAACCACCAATGGCTTCCACGAGCGCGGGCTGGACGTGCGCATCGGCGACTACGGCAATCCCGCCGAACTCGAACGGGCATTCGCGGAGATCGAGGTGCTTTACTTCGTTTCGTCGAGCGACGTCGAAAACCGACTGTCGCAGCACGAGAACGTAGTGGAAGCCGCCAAGAAAGCCGGCGTCCGGCATATTCTCTACACCAGCAGCGTCCGCAAGACGGAGGGCCCCGACACGGTGCTCCACCCTATCGTCGACGCCCACAAACAGACGGAAGACTGGATCAAGGAATCGGGTATAGCCTATACCATTCTGCGCCACAATCTCTACGCCGAGGTGACTCCCCTTTTCATGGGTAGCCGCGACCAGCTTTTACAATCCAAAACCGTTTACCTGCCCGCGGGGGAAGGTCGCGTCGCCCTGGCCCCCCGCGAAGATCTGGCCAAGGCGGCGGCCGTTATTTTGACCGATCCCGCCCCCTACCGCAACCGGACGCTGGAATTCAACGGGAGCGAGCGCGTTACCTTTAGTGAGGTGGCGGATATGCTAGGCGACATCCTAAAAGAGGACATACAATACGTTGCCCCCGGGCGCGAGGAATTCCGCAAAACGATGCAGGACCACGGCGTTCCAGACGACGCGATCTGGATGACGGACGTCTTCAGCACGGGCATCGCGGAGGGCGAATTTGCCGGCACCACCGACGAGCTGGAGCAGGTACTCGGCCGGAAAACGCAGTCCCTGCGCGACTTCTTCCGCGCGACCTACGCCTGAACACCGTTTAAACCTTACCCATGCGACCCGAGATCAACACCCAGCCCACCGATTCCCCGGACGAGGCCTTTCAGAACGATACGCTGCGCCCCATCCTGAAGCAGCTGCACGACCGATTGGTAGCGGTGATGCAGCACTATCTCGAGAAGCGAAAGGTCCGATTGAGTTCCGTGCCGGCGGCCCAGCGCTTCGAGAAGGTGAAGGAACTGGTGACCCGGGACAACCGCCTGCGCGGCCTGCTCTTCGGCATGACCATCGGCCACTTCAACGAGCCGGAAATGGCCTATTACCTCGACAACGAAAGCTCCATCAACCGCCGCATCACCAACCTGCTGGTGGAACGATTGCGGGGCGCCCTTTGACATCCCGTTTGGGCGGCGGGGCGCAGGATAAAAACACTTTTGCTATCGTGTTGCCTTTGGCCAAATTCATTCATTGCAAGCGGCTTCCGAATACCCGCTTGCGGTAGGCCAGTTTTCCGGCTGTTCAGCAAATCGGGGTAATTTCGGTTTATGTTTTACTACCGGTTGCTATTTTCCTTGTTCCTGTGCGGCGTGCTGAACGATCTATGCGCCCAGGCCGAGGTATACGTCTCCCTGGATCCGTCGGACCCCATCGCCTTCACCGGCGACCGGATCGTGTATGGAGGCGATACCGTGATGCTTGGTCCCCGTGCCTTCTTCATCGACGGACGGTTTACCGGGGAGGAGGTAGCCGACCGGCCCTATGTATTTCGCTCGGTAAACGACGCCGCCGAGGTGGTGAACGACGGCACGGAGACCGACCCGATGGTGCTGTACCTGGCCCCCTACGTGTACTGGATAGACGATCCCGACGACCCCGAAATACGGGTCCCCCCGCCGGGCGGCAATACCCCCTATGGCCTGGAGATCAAGTGCGAATGGCTGCGGTTTCAGGGGTTGAACAAGGACCCGCGGAACGTCGTACTCGCCAGTAATCGCGGACAGACGATCGGCGCGAAGGGCAACTTCACGATGTTTCGCTTCGACGGGGAGGGCACCGCGGCGGAGAACGTGACGTTCGGGAATTATTGCAATGTTGACCTCGAGTATCCGCTTCTACCTGCGCTCCGCCGCAAAAAAAGAGCGGAGGCCATCGTACAGGCGCAGCTCATCCACTGTAACGGCGATAAGATCGTGGCGCGCAACGTGCGCTTCGTCAGCCGCCTGAATCTGTGCCCCTTCGTGGGCGGCAAACGCACGCTGTTCGACCGCTGCCACTTCGAATCTACGGACGACGCCCTGTCCGGCACCGCCGTCTACCTGAACAGTACCTTCGTTTTCTTCAGCTCCAAACCCTGGTACCATACACGCGGTACCGGGGCCGTCCTGCTGAACTGCGATATCACCTCCTACACCGGCGGAGAGCAGTACTTCACCAAAGCGAACGGGCAGCTGACGGTAGTGGATACCCGCTTCACCTCCCCCTCGATGCGGAGCGTCAACTGGCGGGACACGCCACCCGCCGCCACAAAGAACTACCAGTACGACGTGCGCTGGAACGGGAAACCATTCACCATCGGCGCGCAAAACCCCGAGAATACCGTGCACCTGGACGGGGAACGATTGCTCGACGCCTACCGGATCGAAACCGGTAATTCTATCCTCTACAATACCTACAACCTGCTGCGCGGCGACGACAACTGGGATCCCGACCACCTGGAACCCCGAATTCGGCGGCTGGAATCCCGCCGCGGCGAGGACCTGACTTCCCTACCGGTACAGCTCAACATCACAGCCGAGCGGACGGAGCTCGAAACAGGCGCCGACAGCACCGAGCTGGCGGTGACCTTCCTGCGCTTCGGCAATTACCCGGCGGAACGGCAGACGGTAAGCTGGTCCGTGCCGGATAGCGTGGTCAACCTGGTGAGGGTGATCCCGGGTGATGACGGTCAGTCGTGCCGTGTGTTTCCCCGGAACGAAACCGATCATCCGGCTTCGGTGGTGGTGACCGCCACGGCGAGTTCGGGGCTGGAGGCGGCGGTTGAGCTTTTGGTTAAGCCAGAGACCCTGCCCGCGCCGGCCTTTGCTTCCGCACCGCGTTTATCCGTCACCGATAGCGGAGTGGTGACGGTCGCGAACGAACTGGACGCCTCGTCCTACCGCGATGCGTCATCAGTGAGCTGGTACCGTTGTCCCACCCAAGCCTGTGAGGAGGCCATACCGGTAGCGGTCAGCCGCATGGACGGACCGCTGCGCAGCTACCCCCTCAGCTCGGGCGACGTGGGTTACTACCTTTTGTCCGAGGTAGCACCACGGCACGAGCGGAGTGCATCGGGCAACCCCCGATACGCCATGCTGCCCGCACCGATTACGGAGGGCCAGATTAGGGGTGCTACCCCGGACGTCGTGACCGACTTCCGGCACGTCGCGGTAGAAAATCAACCCCTGGTTATGCCGGGTTTCTGGCGGTTTGCTCCCCTGCGCGTACCGGATATGAAAGCACCGGTCGAACCGGGGGACGCGTGGACGTACGGCGCGGGGACCGGCGGATCGGCGGGGCAAACGGGACTGATCCAGACCGGGCGGACGGCCGCGCTGAGTTATACGCCAGTCGGGGACACGCACGGTAATATGCGGGTCTCTTTGTCCCTCTCGCCACATAAGACCGCGGGACAGGGTTTCAGCGTAGCTCCGCTGTATATGGACATCCTGGTGAAGTACGATCCGACGGAGCAGAACGGAGTCGGACTACGGATCATGCGGGGCACCCGCTACGGAAATGCCGTGGAGTGCTACCTCGTCCGCTACGAAGAGGCTGAGGTCATCCCGCTCACCGAGCCGGTGGCTATCAGCTCCTTTCGCTCGCCCTTCACCCTGAATATGGAGGTGCGCGGCACGGAACTGCGGGTCCGTGGCAGCACCACCGCCGACTACGGGTCGGAAGATTACCCCGGGGATGTACACGACCGCCTGGACCTTCGGGCGGCGATCGAGCCTACGCGGGCGGGTGGCTTCGGTGTGCTGTACAACGGTGGATCGACCACCATGATCAACCGGGTAGCATTACGCTACGATTGATCCTGATCGGGTGCTTGGGGCTGCCAGACGGCCTTTAAGGTAGACGGATGCGGCAATTTTCCGCCCCGGCAGCGGTTATGGGGGGTGACAATTCCAATTACCGCCCATACATCCGATATGCGAATCCTGATTACCTGCTGCCTGGCCCTCTGCTTTACGCTGGCCACCAGTACCCCCCTCACCGCCCAGTGCAACTTCAGCGCCTACCAGCAACACAGCGCTTCCAAAATTCCGGAGGGGCAGCGACTCCTCAAGAGCTTTCACCTGGACGGCAAGAACGGGGAGAAGAAGGAAGTGGAAGTCAAGGTCAATCTCCGCAAGGACACTAATTATTATTTCCAGCTGGCTACCGGTTCCGACGGCGGCGCCGAAGGCGTCGTAGCTGCCGTGATCAACAACAAAAAGAACGAAGTGGCCTCCTCCTACGACCACACGGGCTACCGCGAGCAGTTCAACTACCGCTGCCGGGCCTCTGGCGTCTATACCGTCGTTTTCACCTTCAAGGAAACGGACGTTTACTGTGGCGCGGCTACGGTGAGCGTGGAAACGGAGTAAGGGTCCCGGAGCTCCACCTCCGGGGATGACTCGCCTGGCTGTATTCGTCAGGCAGGCAAGATTCTTCTCGCGACGGTGTAGTGCACACGCAGCAAACGCTTTGGCGGAGCTGGAGCTCCGCCACCCTGACCTCCCCATGGAGGTCGTACACCCGACGCCAAGCCGTGACTGGCTTCCCGCGGGCAATTTCAGGTGGTATATTGCGGCCCTAAACGGTTGATAGCCAATGAAGCCGATCCTCTTTTTCCTCCTGTTGCATTCCGGCTCCTCCCTTTTCGCTCAGATGGATTTACCTCCCGACTTTCTGGCGCGACTGGATAGCCTGGATATGCGCTTCAACGCGCCACTGGACAGCGATTACCGGGAGAAAACCCTGCGTGACGAAAACCGGTGGCTGGAGGATCACTACACCATGTCGTCAAGACGGGAAAAGCTGGAGATCCGCTTCCATCTCGTGCCCGAGCAAAAGGGCGATCGCTATTACGGGCTGCCCCACCTGGCCGCCACGACCCTCGCCATGAACCTGGGCAGTAACGACGAGGATGCCGTCACCGCCGTCCACAGCTTCGGCACCGAGGAAATGGCCATTTATAATGCCGACTGGGGGCGTATGTACACCTTCCGCCCCAAACGCAGCTTCAGCAACAAGGAACAGGCCCAGCTGATTGCGCTCTACCGGGAAGGCCGCGGACTGGCCTACACCATCCTGCTCTTCGACGATGCCCCCGATACACTGGACGGCCGGCAAGTCTCCCTGCGCTTCCGCTAGTGGTCTGCCGAACGTAGCGGAGCGGAGTTCGTCCGCCCACGGGTCCAGTACAAACACATCCCTAACGCGATTGCCCCCGGGCAGACGAGCTAGCGCTCGGCGGACCGGGGGCCTACCCCACCGCCAGCACGTTATCCTCCGCCAGTACGAATACCTGATCGCCGGGGCGGACCTTGACCTCCGCGCAGCCGGTAAACTCTCCGAAGGCGGGCAGGATGCCTTCATGCTGACCGAAGTAAAAGCTGGGAAGCTTCATGCCGCGGCCGCTACGGTCCAGCAGCTTGACGCAGGGGTGGACGTGGCCGCAGAGGTTATACTTCCCGGGTAGCCGCTGCTCTTCTTCCAGCGGATGGTGACTCAGACTGAAGGGGCCTTCCACAATGATCTCGGGATGGTAAACGAGCCGCGCCTCGTCGTAACAGTGTGGGGGCAATACGTCGTGGTTGCCGGGTACGAGTTCGAAGCGGATCGAGGGGTGGGAAGCCGTAAAATCGCAAAACGCCCCCCAAACGTGGTTGTGATCGCTGTGGAAGAGATCGCCCAGGAGCAGGATACGCTCAGGACTGAAGGTTTCAATCAGCCCTTCCAGGCGGGCAAAATTGACATTGCTGACGAGCGGTGGGACGGCAATGCCCGCCCGCCGGAAGTGCGCCCCCTTTCCCAGGTGCAGATCAGCCAACAGCAGCATTTTCCGGGCCAGCCAGAAGGCGGCGCGGTCGGGGTGAAGCAGCAATTTTTCACCGGCAACGAATACGGATTCCATCGGCGGCAAATGTACCGCGTGTTCGGTCAGCGGAGCCAAAATTCAAACAAAAGCTTGGGGAAAGTCGGCTACGGGCATAGCGCGATCGGTGGACTTTCCAGTGAACCATAGCCCGTGGGGATACCTTTTTCTTCTGATGCGATTTTACCTATATACGTACCTCCTTGCCGGCCTGCTCTATACCTGCGCCCCGCCGCCCGCCTTCGGCCAGTTCACCTATCAGGTGCAAAGCCCGGAACTGCTCGTCGAACTTCCCGACGAGCTGGAAGAAATCAGCGGCCTTACGCTGGACGGCGACGACCTCCTGGCGATCCAGGACGAGAACGGCATCATCTTTCGGGTGAGTACCGTCGACGGGTCGATCAAGGAGCGCATCCTATTCGGTGACGACGGGGATTACGAAGGCGTAGCCCTGGTCGGGGAAGACATTTGGGTAGCCAAGAGCGACGGTCATCTGTACCAGGTCACCGCTGCGGGCCAGCCGGACCAGGAGGTGACGCGGCATAAGACCTGGCTCGACCAGGACTATGACGTGGAAGGCCTTTACTACGATGCCTCCAACGAACGCTTGTTGCTGGCCTGTAAGAAAGATCCCCCCGGCAACGGTATGCCGAAGGAGAACCGCTACGTCTTTTCCTTCGACCTGGCTACGTCACAACTGGCTAAGGAACCTGCTTTCACCTTTCCCCGCTACAACAAGTTTTCCCCTTCCGGGCTGGCGATTCACCCCCAGAGCGGTGATCTATACCTGACCAGCAGCGTGGGAAAACAACTCGCCGTCGTGTCGACGGAGGGGGAGATCGATATGCTGATCAACCTGCCCCGGAAGCACTTCCCCCAGCCGGAAGGAATCTGTTTCGATAAAGACGGGACGATGTACATCAGTTCGGAAGCCAGGGATGGTAAACCGGGCAGAATTTATAGGCTACCTTTGTCGCCTAACTAGCTGCACCCCCTCCGGATGGCCAACGGCCTCGACCAGATAAAGCGACCCATCGCCCAGGAACTGGATACCTTCGAGAAGAGGTTTCGCGAGACGCTCCGTTCGCCCGTTCCGCTGATGGATCGCATCACCTACTACATCGTCCGGCGCAAGGGAAAGCAAATGCGCCCGATGTTCACCTTCTTCAGCGCGGCCGCCTGCGGGGGCATCAACGACGACACCTACACCGCCGCCAGCCTAATTGAACTCGTACACACCGCCAGCCTGGTCCACGACGACGTCGTAGACGAAAGCTACGAGCGGCGCGGGTTTTTCAGCATCAATGCCCTGTGGAAAAACAAGATCGCCGTACTGGTCGGCGATTATTTCCTGGCGCGGGGACTCTCCATCGCCCTGGAAAACAAGCAGTACCGCACCCTGGAGATCAGCTCCAACGCGGTGCAGGCGCTGGCGGAAGGTGAGCTGCTGCAGATTGAAAAGGCCCGGCGCCTCGACATCGACGAAGCCATCTACTTCGAGGTGATCCGCCAAAAGACCGCCAGCCTGATCGCCGCCTCCTGCGCGGCCGGTGCCGCCTCCGCCAACGAGGACGATGACACGATCAACCTTATGCACGCCTTCGGGGAAAAGATCGGTATCGCCTTTCAGATACGCGACGACCTGTTTGACTTCGGAGAAGAAGAGATCGGCAAACCACTGGGCATCGACATTAAGGAGAAGAAGATGACCCTTCCCCTTATCCACGCGCTCAACCAGGCCAGCCGCTCCGATCGCCGACGCATGATCCGGAGTATTAAAAAATACAGTACCGACCCGAAGCGGGTCCAGGAGGTGCTCCAGTTCGTCCGCAACAGCGAGGGAATTACCTATGCCGAAGCAGCCATGCACCGGTACCGCGACGAGGCATTCGAACTCCTCCGCCAGCTCCCGCCCTCCGAGGCCCGCACCGGTCTGGAGCAACTCGTAAACTTCGTGGTCGACCGGACACACTAGTGATTGGTGACCGCGAACCTTGGCGGTTAGCGCCGCCTTTAATCGGGTAGATTTCGGTCCCCGGTTAACCAACGTTCATGTCAGAGATAAGCTTGCTTTCCATCGTAAAGGGAAGGCGTCGACAATTACACAACCTACTACGTGGTGTCGCCGACCAGAGCCGGAAACCCGCTGAGGTCGTCATCATATTTATGAACGAGGAGGTACCCGAGCAGCTCCCCGACCCGGGGTGCAAACTCTACCTCCACCGCCACATCGACGAAGATCACCCCCTACCCCTCGCCGCAGCCCGCAACCGCGCCGCAGCCCTGGCCAGTGGGGAATTTCTGGCTTTTCTGGACGTAGACTGCATCCCTCACCCCGACTACCTGGCCCAGCTGATTCCGGCCGTAGAGCGTACAAAGGGGATCGTCATGGGCGACGTCCGGTACCTGCCGAAGGGAAGTGCTTTGGATAGCTGGACCTTCGAATCCCTCGCCGCGGATGCCATCATTCACCCGAGGCGCCCGGAGATACCGGCCGATAAGGACATCATTCCGCTCGCCTATCCGCTCTTCTGGTCCCTGACTTTTGCCCTGCGTAGTACGGAATTCGCCCGTTTAGGCGGCTTCGACGAATCGTACGTTGGATACGGCGGAGAGGACACGGATTTTTCCTTCTCCGCCAGAAAAGCCGGTGTTCCGCTGTTCGCCTGCGGCGCGCGGGCCTACCACCAGTATCACCCGTCGTACTCTCCCCCCTTTAATCACCTGGAAGACATCGTAATCAACGCGAATCACTTTTACCGGAAATGGCGAATGTGGCCCATGGAGGGCTGGCTGCGAAAATTCGAGGAAGGGGGTTACATCGCCTGGGACAAGGACTCCATCCGCTTACTACAATCGGCCGATGAAGAGACCATTGACACGGTTCGCAGCGAATCCCCCTACGGTTAGTAGATACCACCGGTGTGGAGGATCACGAGCGTGGAACCCGGCGCATAAACACCTTTAGCGATCCGGTCCATGACGCCCGCAAATAATTTGGCGGTATAGACGGGTTCCAGCGGCGGCAGACCGGCAATACCGATGTCCGCCCGCTTGGCCAGGCACCCGTCGGGCGTATTCAGTCGCCAGTGTGGGGGGAATTTGGCGTATCCGCCGTAAGTGTAGTCGTAGATCATTCGGACAAGAATATCCTCCGAAGGTCGCTCAAGCCAGGCGGCAATCTCCCCTAGCATCCAGTCTCCCTTCAGCGCGGGGTACACTTCGATTTCCGACCCGTAATCGGAAGCGGCATCCACGATGCCCGCGGCCGTACAGCCCGTGCCGGCACTAAGACAGAAATAGGTGGGCACCTCCCCGAGCTGATCCACGGTTTCCGTGAAAGGCTTCCCGACGGCTCCCAGGGAAGCGGTCGTACTTCCTCCCTCTGGAATAAGAATGTCGCTGGTATCAATGGCGAGGCCCCGCAGGTAGTCTTCATCGTGGCGGCGTCGGTACTCGGAGCGACTTACGAAGTGCAGCTCACTCCCGGCAGCGCGTAGGTAGTCCAGGACCGGATTACTTACCGGTTCGCCACGAACGATGAATCGGGTAGCGAATCCAAATCGCAAGCCGGCGGTGGCCAGGGCGGCGAGATGGTTGCTGAACGCTCCTCCGAAACTGACCACCCGACGGCCGCGCAAGGAAGCGGGGTCCGACAAGTAGGGCCAGAGCTTGCGAACCTTGTTACCCTGTAGCGGGCTACCTGCATCAAAAGCGTATAGATCGTCGCGCTTGCAGTACAGACGGACCCCCGCGGCGTGGGCCAGCGGATGGGTCAGGGGTTGCAGCGGACTGGGGGCTAACAACGAGCCGGCCTAGTTCAGGGGCTGAATCTGGTAGCCGGCTTCTTCCACCACTTGGATGATCTCGGCGTCGGAGGCGGTGCCCTCTACGGTAAGCACCTTGCGGTCATCCTCAACGTCAACCCGCCAGATCGTAACGCCGTCCAACTCATCGAGAAAGGGAGAGATGCTACGTACGCAGCTACCGCAGTTGATATTGGTTTGGTAGGATTTCAAAGTGGCAGTCATGTATAGCTGTATTTATCGATCACACAACAATAGCAATATAAAAAAGGGTCGACTCCCCTAACGGAAGTCGACCCCTGTAAAGTTTATTTTACATTCACCTTATCCAAGCGCAACGTGCTTGAAGTCGGTAACCTTAAGACCTTTCTCGACGCTGTCGAGGTACTGTGCCACCGATTGCTTGTCGCTCTTCACGAAAGCCTGGTTCTCCAGGGTGTTCTCCTTGAAGAACTTATTGAGGCGACCCTGGGCGATTTTGTCCAGCATAGCTTCGGGCTTACCCTCCTGGCGGGCGAGGTCCTTGGCGATGTCAAGTTCCTGGTTGATGGTTGCCTCATCAATGCCGTCCTTATTTACGGCAACGGGCTTCATGGCCGCAACCTGCATGGCTACGTCACGACCGGCATCGAAGGCCTGCTCATCGTTCTTGTTCAGGGCTACCAGTACACCCGCACGGTAACCGCTGTGGATATAAGGAGCTACCAGCGGCGCTTCGAGCTGCTCGTAGGCGGTGACGTTGATCTTTTCGTTGATCTTGCCGACCATCTCGGTCACCTTGTCACCGATGGTCAGGTCACCCTCCATCTTGAGTGCACGAAGGGCGTCCACGTCAGCGGGGCGCTGGGCAAGTGCGATATCGGCAATTTTCTGTGCGAAGGCTACGAAATCGTCGTTCTTAGCGACGAAGTCGGTTTCGCTGCTCAGGCGTACGATCACGCCGTAATCATTGTTGTCGCTCACCTGGGCGATAACGACTCCCTCGTTGGCTTCGCGGTCGCCCCGCTTGGCGGCAACCTTTTCCCCGCGCTTGCGCAGGATCTCGATGGCCTTGTCAAAATCGCCATCGGCTTCCGCCAGGGCCTTTTTACAATCCATCATGCCGGAACCGGTCATGTCCCGTAGTTTCTTTACGTCTTTAGCGCTGATCGCCATTTTATACCTTTTTTTGTCTATTAAATTGATTGGTACGGTAGCCAGTAGCCATGGGCTCAGCCGAAGGGGTAGTACGGTGGTCTAACCTACCGTACTACCCCCTGCCGTACTACCGTACTAAAACCTATTCCGCGGTGGCTGCGGCTTCGGTTTCCTCACCGGCGCTCTCCTTGGCGTCCTTCTCCTCGCTGCGCTCGGAGAGACCTTCCTTAATGCACTCGATCAGGTAGTTGATGATTACACCGACGGCCTTGCTGGCGTCGTCGTTGCCGGGGATGGCGTAGTCGACACTGGTGGGGTCCGCATTGGTGTCAACGATACCGAAGGTGCGCATACCGAGCTTCTTAGCTTCGGCGATGGCAAGGTGTTCGTGTACGATGTCGACGACGAAGATGGCGTTGGGGATACGCTGCATATCAGCGATACCGCCCAGTACCTTGTTCATCTTGTCGTGCTCCCGGGTAAGGGTGAGCCGCTCCTTCTTGGTTACACTGTCCAGGGTACCGTCGTTGAGCATGCGCTCGATGTTCTGCATCTTGCGGATGGAGCGACGGATGGTGTTGAAGTTGGTCAGCATACCGCCCTGCCACCGGTCGGTAACGTAAGGCATATTGACTTCCTTGGCGGCGGCGGTGACGATGTCGCGGGCCTGCTTCTTGGTGGCGACGAAGAGGATCTTCTTACCGGCACGGGCGATCTGACGCATCGCGTTTCCGGCGCGATCGAGGTTCTCCAGAGTGCGGTTCAGGTCGATGAGGTGGATGCCGTTCTTCTCGGTGAAGATATAGGGCGACATCTTGGGGTTCCACTTCCGGCGCAGGTGACCGAAGTGAACGCCGGCCTCCAGGAGCTGCTGATGGGTGGGCTTAGCCATTGTTTTTTATTGGTGTCCGGCAGGGCGAGCCAACCGGGGATTTTTGAATTACTGTTGGGCGCTGGTTGCTAGGCGCTGGTTGCTAGTTGCTAGGCGCTGGTTGCTGGTTAGCGCTTGCTGAACTGGAAGCTCTTACGGGCTTTGGGCTTACCGTACTTCTTACGTTCTACAACGCGGGCGTCGCGGGTTAGCAGCTTGTTGCTCTTTAGCGGGCTGCGGAAGTCTTCGTTCAACTTCACCAGCGCGCGGCTAATCGCCATCCGGATGGCTTCGGCCTGGCCTTTATAGCCACCACCGTCTACATTGACCTTCAGGTCGTAGATGCTGTTATCCACCTCGATGACGCGGAAGGGCTGAACGATCTTGCCCTGGACGTGCGTCTGGGGGAAGTAGTTCTTGTAATCCTTTCCGTTAACGGTGATATTACCCTTCCCCTGCATGAGGTAGACACGGGCGACGGCGGCCTTGCGACGGCCAATTGCATTAATTTGTTCCATTGTACTTCTACTTCAGTTCCTGGGGTTGCTGTGCGGTGTGGGGATGCTCGGGGCCGTTGTACACGTGCAGTTTCTTGTACTGAGCGCGGCCGAGTTTGGTCTTGGGCATCATGCCGCGGACGGCGTGTTCCAGGACGATTTCCGGCTTCCGGTCCATGATCTGGCGGGGCGTTGCCGCCCGCTGGCCGCCGGGGTAACCGGTGTGGCGCAGGTAAACTTTCTTGTTGAACTTCTGGCCCGTGAAACGGACTTTGTCGGCATTGATTACCACGACGTGGTCGCCGTTGTCGAAGTGGGGGGTGAAGTCGGGCTTGTGCTTGCCGCGCAGTACGCGCGCAATCTTCGTGGCCAGACGACCGACGATCTCGCCTTCGGCGTCGATCACGTGCCACTTCCGCTCCACGGTACTGGCGTTAGCCGACTGCGTCTTGTAGGATAAGGTATTCACTGGAAATACTTGATTTTAACTGATTTATCGCACCCGCAACACCGCCCCGGTGGAGACGCGATTACGAAAGCGGACGCAAAGGTAAGTTTATCCCCGGCGATTAACAAGCATATCGACACTTAATTTTCATCACGCACCCGTATAAGTCACTGAAAAACAGTCCGAATTTCGCACGGAACCATAATCGGCTACTATTCGGCCACTTTTTCCTCGCGCTCCCGGGGTAATGCGCGGCCGTCCGCCGCTTCGGCCAAATAACGGATCATCGCTTCCCGTAAATCACAGTGCAACTGCCAGGCACTGCTGGAGTCACGTGCGGACACCAAACACCGTATTTCCATGGCCACGTTATCGCTGTCGACCACCTGTACCGTAGGCTCGCTTTCCCCGTCGTACAGCTCATGATCCTTTAGCAATGCAGCGAACTTGTCGCGGACACGGTCGACATCGGTCCGAAAGTCGGCGTGCAGCACAATGGGCTTGAGCATATGCGGATCGTTCATGCTCCAGTTCTGGAAGGGATTAGTGATGAAGTATTTGAGGGGAATGATCAGTCGGCGGGCGTCCCAGGTTTTGATAACCAGGTAAGTGAAGCGAATTTCCTCGACGGTGCCGTACTCCCCTTCGAAGATCACGCTATCCCCGATCCGGGCGGGTTTGGTAATGGCGATCTGCAATCCGGCCATAATGTTACCCAGCGTAGGTTGGGCGGCGATACCCAGTAGAATGGTGGCCAGACCGGCGGACGCCAGCAGGCTCACCCCCAGGTTCTGCAGGGAAGGAAACTGGCTGGTAATGACGCCGATGCCGACGACGATCACCACAAATGTGATCACCCGCCGGGCCACGCTGATGGTGGTCAGCGTCCGCCGGCTTTCCATATTATCCTCGTCGCTGACGTCCTCCACCTGCGTTTCGGTCAGCCGCTCCATGACGTAATCAATAATGCGCATCACGAGCCAGGTCACGGTACCGACCACGACCACTAACAGTAAGGCATACAAGTACGGCGACCAGCCCCCCGCTATGCTGAGCAGGTTATTCATGCAGAGGTAGAAGATGAATATCGACAGCGCCAGGGCGGTAGGCGTCGCCACGTGATCGCTCAGATCGGTCAGCCATTCGCTGTCGCTCCGGTTGAGCAGCCGGTGCGTGATGGTCTTGATCAGTATAAACAGCAGATAGCACAGGAAAGCAAGTAGCACGACCGCCAGTACTTTCCAGAGCGAAATGCCCAGCACCACCTTGTCCGCCCATTCGGGCACGTTGCGGTCCAGCCAGGTAGGACCGAATTCGGCGTACAGCGCTTCGATGTTCTCTACCGTAGGCGCCGCGATCACCCAGATCGGTGCCCGCTCGCCTACCCGTACCCGCTGCAAATTGAGGGGAATATCCCGGTCACCCAGCCCGAGCCGACCAAAGGAGAGGAGGCGTCGGGGCTGCCCGGCAACCGCCTGCTTACCTGCTCCGGCTACGTTGACCTGCGCGTCGGCCCGGTCCGGCAGATCGTCCCAGGCCAGCGACACGCGCTGGGTCATGACGTAGTATAACTTTTCGGCCAGGATGGCTGCCTGCTCCTGCTGAACGCCCTGCGGCAACAGGTTTAAGTTTAGCACGTAGGCCGCCGCGGCAAAGTCGCCCTCCCGGCACGACAGGATAAAATGCTCGAGTGCGGCCTGCGGCGTACGCAGGTTGATGCGGGTCGGCCGCTCGGGAAGGTCGTCATTTAGCCGTTCGAGCTGGTAGTACGCCTCGTTGTATCCCCCCAGGGCCAGCGTATCGGGTGAACGCGCAGACTGCCCCGCCACCACGGAATCCTTGGTAGGCAAGGTATCGCCCGTTCCACGCTGGGCGGAGAGCAGGACGGGAAGCATAAGGAGTAAGTAGAAAAGTGGACGCATGCTAATCTACGTGGAGCGGGGAAGGATGTTTATCCGGCTTGCTGATCCGGCCGTTATTCGTCCAATAAGTTCGCTATCAGGGGCCTATCGTCCCTTAAGCCTTAGGGGATCGTGAACGTGAAGGTCGACCCGACCCCAATCTCGGAGCTTACCGAGATCGCTCCGCCCAGCGCCTCGACCAGGCGCTTGACGATACTCAGGCCGACGCCGTGCCCCTGGAGGATGTCTTCAGCATCCAGGGCGGTATGGAAAAGCCGGAAGATCGCATCCAGATGGTGCGCCGGAATACCACGCCCGTTATCCCGGACGTGAAACGTATAACCGCTGTCCTTATCAAACTCCCCGGAGATCTCTACGCGGCATTCCTTCTTGTCATTGAATCGAATAGCGTTACCGATCAGATTCTGGAAGATCTGCAACAGGGCGATCGAAGAGCTTTGTAATACTTCTACCGTACCCAGATATTCCACCGCGCAGGTATCGGCTATTTGGATGTGCCGGACCGCCCGCTCAATGGTATCGCGAAGATTCACCTCCTCGAAAGATACCTTTAGGGTATGCGCCGCCTTACTGTAGGTTAGTACGCCTTCAATCATGTAGGTGGCATCCGTGGCCCGCCGCTCGATCATCTTAACCAGCGACATGCCATCCTCGGGCAGAAGGTCATGGTAATCTTCCCGAAGCAATTCACCGGCCTGCCGGATGTTTCGCACGGGCGCCTTCAGGTCGTGCGCAATGACGTGGCTAAAATCGGTCAGCAGTTTGTAGGCCGATTCGCGTTCCCGCAAGAGCTTATTCCCGCGGTCCACGGCGCGGCGCAACTCGAATAGCCGTACGGCCTGGCGGGCCAGTTTTCTCAGGGCCGACAGCTGTAGTTCGTCCAGCTGATGGGGTTCGTGATCGATAACGCACAAGCTTCCCAGAGCATATCCACGCTGGGTGACCAGGGGCATTCCGGCGTAGAAGACAATGTTGGGATCATCCAGAACCAGCGGATTACTCCGGAATCGCTCGTCCGAACGGGCATCCTGAACGACCAGGGGTTGGTCGGGCTGGAGAATGGTGTGGGAACAGAAGGCTACGTCCCGGCTGGTTTCGTCCACGCCCAAATCCCAGCCAAACTGGGATTTAAACCACTGCCGATCTTTATCGATCAGGCTGATCAGGGAGACTTTAGCACCGCAAATTTGACTGGCCAGACTCGTCAGGTCGTCAAAGTCTTCATCTGGCAGGGTATCCAGAATATTGTACCGGCGCAATTCTTCTAACCGCTCCTGTTCGTTCTCTGGGTAAATCACTTGCACAAGTTAGAACAATTATATTGCTCGTCCGGGAACCCCTTATTCAGCGACCGGGTACTGCCGGTAGAAAAACCGAAAAGGTAGCCCCGGCATCGATATTTGAACGTACGGAAATCGTGCCTCCCAGATCACCCAGCAGGCGACGCACGATAGAAAGCCCCACACCGTGCCCACGGCGGTGATCGTCAACAGCGGAGTGAAATATCTGGAATATGGCTTCCAGGTGCTGCGGCGGGATCCCCGGTCCGTTATCGCCTACCGTGAAGTGGTAATTCCCTTGCTGGTCATGCCATCCATCGATTTTCACCCACCCGGCCTCCTTATCGTTAAACTTGACCGCGTTGCCGATCAGGTTTTGAAAAATATGCTTCAAAGCGATCGGCGAGGAGTGCACTTCCTCCACCGAGCCCACGTAGGCGATGTCGCAGCCCGGCCGCCCCACCTGATCGATCACTTCCCTCAGCAGTTGAGGTACCGAAATCCATTCCCTAGATATATCCATACTACGCGCGGCCTTGCTGTAACGAAGTACGCCGTCGATCATCCTAGCGGCGTCGGCCGCCCGCTCCTCGATCATGTGAAAAAGCTTGGCACCCTCCGGCGCCAGTTCCGTCAGGAAGTCTTCCCGCAATATCTCGCTCGCCTGACGAATGTTGCGAACCGGGGCCTTTAAATCGTGGGCGACAATATGACTGAAGTCCTTGAGCAATCCGTAGGCGTATTCCTTCTCCTGCAGCCGGGCCTGACTGACTTGTAGGGAGCGGTGTAGTTCCATCAACTTGATGGCCTGGGTACTTAGCCGGCGTAGCGCCCGCAACTGCCCCTCCGTCAGTGTCCGGGGCTTCAGATCCACTACACACAACGACCCCAGCGCGAAACCTTCCGACGAGCGCAGGGGAAAGCCGGCGTAAAAAACCGCGTGAGGATCACCGGCCACGAAGCGGTTGTTGCGGAAGCGATCGTCAGCGCGCATATCGGAAACGATCAACGGTCGATGCCTATCCAGGATGGTGTGCGCGCAAAAACCATCCTGCCGGTCTATTTGCCGACCCGGCACCTGATATCCGTGCTCGGCTTTGTACCATTGTCGGTCGGCATCCACGAGGGTAATCTGCGCGACCGGAGTCTGGCAAATTTCAGCCGCCAGGCTTACGAGATCGTTATACTCGTCCTCCGGCAGGGAATCCAGAATGTTGAATTCCCGCAAGTTGCGCAGCCGGTCTTCTTCGTCGGATGGAATCGGGACCATAATGCCGCGAAGGTACGGCCTAAGCGCGGTGCTGGTACCGCTGACCGGCGGTATGTACCCGTGATGCGGCGGTACGGGGAAAGCGTTTACTTGAGGAACGACCGCATCATCCACAGTTGCTTGTCGATCATGTCCCGGACGCTGATCAGCAAGTCCTGGGTGACAACGTCCGTCTCCCCGGTTTCGGCGATGCGTTCGCCCAGCCGGTTACTGATTTGCAAGTGGCGGGCCGACAGTAACTCGAGGGTTTCCTTATCGGCCACGAAGCCACCGGGCACGGCGGGAGACAGGTTAGCATTAGCCGCTACTTCCGCGGGGCGAGCGTCAGCCGGCTCGTCCAGCGCCAGTTTGCGCTCGGCCACTTCATCCATCTTACCGGCAATCGCCGTGTAGAATTCTTCATACAATTCATGCAAACTGATAAATAACGGGCCGGTCACGTTCCAGTGCATCTGGTGAATGGCGTGATACTGGTCGTCGAGTTCATACAGGGTAGCCTGCAATGCCTCCGCCGTGGGAGGAATAGTTAGTTCGGTGCTAGGTACGCGGTCGGCACCTTCGCTGGATGAATAACCGGTCTGGAGGGTCGCCGTGTCAGCCTGGGAATAACCGACGATGGGAAGGAGAAAGAGTAGAGGAAGGAAAATACGCATTACGATATCATTATAATGTTAGAAATCTCCTGTATACCGTCACCATACTAAAATGAAGTCACCTGACACCGGCAAGCGGGAGTCTGTGCACAACCCCAGCCGTACCCAGTAGGGTTTACGCCTAGATAATGTTATGTGGATTGCCCTCCTGCCTACCTACCATTGGGCGAAGCCAGCTCTTCAGGTGCCCTTTCCCGCGTACGTGGACCGGGAGATCGATTGACAAACCAGTAGAAGTACAGGCCTCCGAGGGCGTAAGCCAGGTAATCCAAAAGGTCACGGCTGAAGCCCTCCTCCAAGCGTGGAAAAACCTCTTCGAAAATCACCGCGAGCAGCAGCGTGGCCACGGCGGTCTCAAACCAGCTCAGCGCGGGCGCCCGCCAGATTAGCTGGCGCTCGTAGAGCCATAGACCGAGTAAGATCGTCGGGGCCAGGAAAGGATCGAGATAGCTGTCGATGATGGGCATACGAATGTCCAGCCCCCACTGTAGCGCCTGGTGCAGGGCAAAGACCACCACGGCGGCCCACCAGTATGGATTACGCAGTACGTTCACAGGACGGCAAAGAATGCGATGATGAGCCCCAATATGATCACGGGAGACAGTGCCAGCAAAACGATAACGCCCAGGAGCCGGACCCCGATCTTGGCCGCCCCCACCCAAAACGGATCCTCGGCGTTGATGGTGGCCAGGTTGTCCCACCAGCGGTAGGTTTCGGCGGCCTTATCCTTCAGCGAAACAGCGCCGGAGTCCGGTGCTTGGGGTTCATCCATACTCTCCAAAGGCCATAGTACACAGTGGGGTTCACCAGCTGTGGTGCAGACTCACTTGCAATTGTGCTTTATTCACCGCCACCGATGTCTGCCGCATCCAACCCAATTGCGTCCGCAGCCCGTCGGTGATGCCGTAGCCCAACCCGAGATACAGCCGGTTGCGGTCGAAGTACTGTACTCGTCTTCCGTCACCGATGTCCAGCTGACCGTTGATGAATAGCTCGTTGTAGAGCGCCAGGTTCAGCACCCCCTTCCCCATATCCTTGGCGTTCAGCGGCACGTTGACGAAAAGATTGTACCGGTAGCGGGTTCGCAAATCCTGATCCGCTACCCAGCGCTGCTCGTACCGCAGCCGGTGGGTCAGCAGAAAGCGGCCCCCGATCCGCTGCGGAAAGAGCGCCTCCTGGTACACGCGGCTTTCACCGGTCGTAGCGTCACTGTCGCCGTACGCCCCGCTCGTGATATTGGCGTAGCCGAGCGTAAAGGTGATGCCCGCGTCGGTTGGCGTATACGTTACGCCCGAGCGAAGCAGCAACTGCTCGAGGTCCCCCCCGAGGTTCCAGTTTCGGTACTGGGCATCGCCCTGGATGCCCCACTGACTGTTTCCGAATTTGTGGCTGTAGAAGTACATATACCACGCACCAAGCTTGTCTTCGTCGACGGATTGCGCGTTCAGCGATACACTAAAAAAAAGCAGGAAATACAGGGAATACTTCATAGGGCGGCGGTGCGCAGGTAGAAACAAATTTCGGAACGCGAACAAGATAAAGACCCACTCCCATTACCCCCCGTCAGCCATCCGAATCAACGTCACCTGTCCGCTGAGACCCGAAGGAGAAGGCGGCCAGGAACCCGCATCAAAGGGCTGGTAGGTAATGTCCACGAAGTTGATATCGTAAAAGTTTTTCCACTCCGGATGCTCGCGGTCGTAGCGGCGCAGGTAATTGGCCGAGAGGTTCTGTACCACGATCGTGAGCTCGTTTTCCTCACGGAGCAGATCAGCAGGCACGATCAATTCGTTCGGAAAGGCCCACATCGTACCGACCGACTTCCCGTTTATTATTGCTTCCGCCGTTTCGTACACTTCATCGATGTGGAGCCGGTACCCACCTGCACCGAGGGCGGCGGCATCCAGGGCAAAGGTCGTCGTATACGTCGCCTTCCCACTGAAGAAGGCCAGGTCATCGTCCCATTCCGTCCAAGACGTCAGGCTATCGCGGGTGTACGATGCTTGCAGCTCCAAACCGGTAGTGTCGCGGAAGGTGACCCTCCAGAGACCGCCGATGGCAAAGGTATCGGTCGCCGCTAGGGGGATGGCGGTATCCGCGGACGGGGCGGATATGCCGGTTTCCACCAGCATGGATTTACCGGGCGGCAGCTCCAGGTAGAAGCTGTCCTGGGTAGCGACGGTTTCCACCACACCGGTCAGGGGGTCGGTCAACCGTACGCGTTGGTAGTCCCCGGACAAGGAGACGTAGCCCCGGTCAAACCGCCCCGTCAGGTTGGTAAGGAAGTACCGCTTTCCGGATTCCGTAGACTTCCGGATGAAGTCGATGCCCATCGTCCGAATAGCCTCGTTCGCTATCCCCGCTTCCTCGAGTGCGGCCGCCACGTCCGACACCGCGGTCAATCCGGCTAAGCGACGGGCCGGGATCTTACCCCCACCTAAGCCGGGGTACTGCGTAGGCAGGCGATCCTGAAAAATTATGGGCACCCCCTTTCGCCGGAGGGCGAGCAGCCGGTCCAGCGTAGCCGCCGGAAGATAAGTCGTTGCCGGCACCAGGATGCCGCGGTAGGTATTGGCTCCCCGGAGCGACACGGTCCCTCCCCCGCCGACCGTCAGGGCCTGCAATTGCCGGTCGGAAAGGTAGTCGAAGGCGTAGCCCCGGGCCAGCAGATCGGCGGCCGTCCGTCCGAAGGGCGTAGCCTCGAACCAGTCCTCGCTGTGGTGGACATCCAATTGCAGCAGGATATCGTCGTCGGCGGTCGACCAAAGGTCGTGGATAGGAAAGTAGACCAGCAGGTCGTTGTCCGGAGCAGCGGATTGGAGAGCCGACTGGCAGCGTTCGATGTAGCTGTTTAACAGGGGCAGTTCATTGTAGAAGTGAGCCGTAGGCCCGAAATTGGTGGAAGCGTAAAACAGCCAGCCGGGGTAGCCGGCATCCAGGGGCGAGTACGTGGTGCCGTGGTAAAAGACGTGATTCACGCCGCCCACGAACAGCTGGTCGATGTGGGGCTTCACCTGCCGCAGTGACACGCGGAAGTGGTTACCTAGCCAGGTACCGGTCTCGGAACTGACGAGTGGTTTCCCGTAGAGGTGCGCCGGCGAGGAAGCAAACTTCGTCATCAGGATACTGGGCCGGCCAAAGGTTTCCGGCTCGAAATCCGGGTCACACGCGAGTCCGGGAATGCCAAATTCCGCGCAGCCGAAGGATTCCGTCTCCGGGACACTCGCCAGCGCGTACAGATCCAGGATATTGCCCGGGGAACCGTGCGCCTGGTAGCGGGTCAGCCAGCCATGCTCTTCGCCGTACGCCGTCCAGGTTCTGGCAAAAGCCTCGTAAAGCAGTTCATCCAGAGTAGCGCGGATATCGTGGAGGAAGGGCCCGCGGTCGCGGTGGTAGGTATCGCTAAGCAGCGGCAGGCTGGCGCGCGGATCGTATCCCCGCTGCCGCCGGAATGCCCGGGCGAAGTCCTCCGTCCACTGAGCGCCGTATACTTCGTAACTATCGTGGTAGATAGCCCGTACACCGGGCGGGGAAGGCATTCGGGCAAACACCGAGTCAAAGTGGGCGAGGTACGTTTCGACGTCGGATCGATCGAAGTAATCGACCACCAGGCCTTCACCACCCGGCGCGGCGCGTTTGACCTGCTGACTCGTAGGGCGGACACCGAAGATGACGGCACGCCAATCGCCGTCGGGTACGGTCCAGCCCTCGCCACCGGTACGGAGGTAGGGAGATAGATTGTACTGTCGGCGGCCATCGGTGACGAAGATCGCTTCCACCGCCTGCAGGTCGAGTTCGGAAGCGATGGCTTTTGCATCCGCCCGGAAGGCATCTCCGCTTACCAGGGCCAGGGTATCGATCACGATGCGCCGGGCACCCTCGTCGGCATCTACCCAGGGGCCGCCGAAGGGCCAGCCGGTGCCGAGGGTCATATCCACGCCCATATTGAGCTTGTCGGCCTCATCGACCGTATAGACCGCCATCTCCAACCACGATTCGGACAGGAAGGGCAAAAACTGCTCTTCGTAACCCTTCGCTCCGTAAATGGGAATGATGTGGACGCCGCCGAGACCGGACTCGGCGAACAGCGTCAGTTGCCGCTTGATCTCCGTTTTATTTACGGCACTGCCCATCCACCACCAGTACGTCCAGGGGCGGGCGGTGCGGCCGGTCGCCTGGGCATCCAGGCCGGCGGAGAATAAGCAGAGTAAAAGCAGCAGGGCTGGCCAGGAGCGCACCGTCATTTTTGTAATCCTTGTAGGTAAAGCTGAAAATCAAGTCGGTCGGCATCGGGTAACACGGTCGCTTGCAAGCGGTCACCCAGTATCATCATCTCCTTTTGCGCCGCGGAGTAAACCGGCCAGCGGGGCATGCCCACCGCGTTCGGGTTCCCGTGCTTCACGAAGTTGACCCAGTAGGTGAGCATGCTGCGGGAAAGTTCATAATCGACTGACGTCCACGGGCGGTCCGATTGATCCAGGTTACCGTAAGCGTAGGGAACTTCGCCGGTATGAAAGGCGCCGTAGTCCCCGTACTTCCCTTCGCCGGGTACCCGGCGCGTAAAGCGATATAGATAGACGGGGCGGGCGGCGTAGCCCGCGTGCAGATTGGCCCAGGTATAATTCTGTATACCGAAGAGCGCATCACGCGCCGCGTCCTGCTGCGAGCGCCGGGCAATGCTGTCGTTGGTGGCCGGGTAGTACGTCAGGTAATTTTCCGCTTGCTCCCCATAACGTTCCTCCACCTGGCTACGGTAGGTCTGCGCGTCGCTTATCCCGCTGGGCCCCAACCCCTCGTTCTCATTCCAGCCCGTGAGCAGGTTCACGCTGCGTCCGCGTTCGCTACCGAGCAGTTCGGCCACCGGCAGGGGGAGTACGTAGCCGTCAACGATCGGGCGGGGTTGGGGTACGGGCGCAGCCAGAATCGTCGCGGCGTCGAGTTTCCTTAGTTCCGCCAGGCTCCGGACGCCAAGCGTATCGGCGAAGTGCCGGCCGGCCTCCTCGGCGGCGGCCAGATCGAGTGTCTCCCAGGTGATGAGGGCTCCGCTTTCCGCGATCGCGCGCTGGAACAGGCCCTCCGCCAGCGGAGACGCCACGAGCGCGCTGACACTGCCCGCCCCGGCCGACTGCCCGGCAATGGTGATGCGATCCGGGTCGCCGCCGAATGCGGCGATGTTGTCCCGCACCCAATGCAGCGCAGCGATCTGGTCCAGCAGTCCGTAATTCCCCGAGCTACCGTAGGCGGCCTCGGCGCTCAGTTCCGGATGAGCCAGGAATCCGAAGGGGCCTACCCGGTAGTTGATGCTGACGAAGACGACGCCCTCCCGCGCCATGGCCTCGCCGTCGTAGACGGGCACGGCGCTGCCCCCGCTATTGAATCCACCACCGTAAATCCATACGAGCACGGGTTGCTGCTCCGCCCGCGCCTCCGCCCATACGTTCAGGTAGAGGCAGTCTTCGCTGATGGGCTCCTTGGGGATGATGAATTCCTCACTCCACATGCTGAAGGGAGCGGGCGATCGCTGTACCGGACTGGCGGCGAAAGTGGTACAGATCTTGGTGCCGGTCCAGGCTTCCGGGGGCTGGGGCGCGCGCCACCGCAGGCTGTCTACGGGAGGGCGGGCGAAGGGGATTCCTCGATAAATATGGACGATTTCGTCCGCCGTAGTCTCTCCGACTACCCGGCCGAAGTGGGTTTCGGCCGCCGGCTGAGCAAATAAGGTCAGGGAAACCACCCACAATATGGCGGGGAGGAAACAGGCGCGAAAACGGCCTAACGGACACTTGTGCATGATCAACGGGCTTTGCCCGCTAACCTAACCATATTTCCCGATTGCCCCGCGGAGACTCCCTGGCCGGGCTTAGTTTAGTCGAATTTCACTACGAATTTCTTCGTCCAGGAAGGTACGTCGGAACCATTTTCGTAGATAATGATGCGCGTGGTATCCGTCGGTTGATCGGGGTTCGGGTTCACGTAGCCGGTGGAGTCCGGGGGGTTGACGATGGGACCATCCCGTTCCTGGCCGTGCCAACGATCGCTTAGATTTAATCGCATTTCCATATCAGCAATCGCCTTCCCTTCAGCAGTATACTCAGCCGACCAAGTGGCCCGATCAAAGCTAATTTGTTTCCACTCTTTGCTTTGGATACCTATGAGAGACCAGTTCGGTCCGCTGATGCGCACCCGCACGGTCGTGGACATCGGGAGCTCCGCGCGAACGGAGTATGCCCCCGACCCAAACTCCATGACACCGGGTTGAAGAGCGTTGGGTCCGTATTCACCCTGGGCGGGATAGGCGATCGTGTCGGTATGCACGAAATCGGTGTTCTCCAGAAAGTGCTCTACGTGGGCTTCAAAATCGCCGACGGTGGCTTCGAGCCCGAGCTCATCCAGGCGCTCTTCCAGGTGCTGACGCACGGCCGGCAGGTCGAGGGCTACGGCGTTATTCACCAGGGTACTGCCCAGGCGGTCGCTGTTCAGCACCCCGTCTTCCCGTAAGTCCGTGCTCAGGTTGGCCACTAACTCCGAAAGGTCGGCTACGCTCTGGTATCCCTGCAGGATGACGGACATGGCCAGCAGCCGGGCGTTTTCGTCTCCCCCCTTGGTGATGTCCAGCAACTCGGATTTGGCCACGCCATCGTTGGTCATTTCGAAGATGTCCATAATCTCCCGCTGGGCCTGCAGCTTGGCCAGGCCGAACTTGCCGCCGCGGGAGACGAGGTAATCCACCCGGGCCCGTTCCAGGGTAGTGAGCAGATTCACGTTGAGCGATGCGTAGTCCTCCAGATTACTGAGGGCGTAGAGGGTAAGCTGGGCGGCGGAGTTTTCGCCGGTCACTTCGTTGTAGTAAAAGCCGTCCGCCTTCAGCTGCACGTAGGGTGATACGAGTTCGACGTTGCGGACCTCAAAGGTGCCCCGGTTGTCGACGATCTGGGTCTGAAAGTTTTTGCCGGTCGGGGCCAGCTGGCCGTCCAGCTCGACGAGTTGGATGGAGGTGCCGTTCAGATACGGCCCCTTCTGGACGTAGCCGCCGACCCGATCGTAGCGGATGGTATCGACTGCTGGTTCCGGGTTCGGTTCGGGTTCGGGTTCAACCACGACGGCGGGTTCAATGACTTCCTTTTCGCAGGAGATTGCGACGAGCAGCAGCAGAAGCACGCCGAAGTAGGAAAGAATACGCATGAATAGGCTTGGGTTAGGCAAAATGACGGGATGGCTTCCCCCGCTATAGCGAGTATGAAGGATCCGATGGTCATACCAGCAACGTTGCCGCGGACGGGCACATTACCTTTCCGGCGGAACTTAAGGCACTTTACCTGCGCCCCGCCGCCGCTATGTTCCGTATGTTGCCGGGCCCTATTCCCGCTTACTATGCGCCTGCTTCTTCTACTGCTCGTTTTCGGTCTTTTCGTTACCAGCCTGTCCGCCCAGGACGACGTCTACGTGTTCTCCTATTTCCAGGGTAACGGCGAGGACGGGCTGCATTTAGCCTACAGCGAAGACGGGCTGAACTGGACGCCGATCAACGGCAACCGACCCGTCCTTACGCCCTACGTCGGAGAGGACAAACTGATGCGGGACCCGTGCATCATTCGCGGGGGCGACGGCGAGTTTCATATGGTATGGACCGTCAGCTGGCACGAGCGCGGCATCGGCTACGCCCACTCCCCCGACCTGATCCACTGGTCCGACCAACGCTTCCTGCCGGTGATGGAGCACGAGCCCGAAGCGCAGAACAGCTGGGCGCCTGAAATCACCTACGATAAGGCCACCCAGAAATACATGATCTACTGGGCCACGACCATCCCGGGGCGCTACCCCGAGACGGACAGCAGCGGCGATAATGGCCTCAACCACCGGATGTACTATACGCTTACCGCAGACTTTTGGGAATTCACACCCACGGAGGTCCTCTACGATCACGGCTTCAATGTAATCGACGCTACGATCCAGCCGACCGCGGACGGCTACGTGATGTTTCTGAAGGACGAAACCAAGCACCCGGCAGCGGAGAAGAACATCCGCATCGCTACGGCAGACCGGCTACCGGGGCCTTACACACCGGCCGGGGATCCCATTACCGGGCACTGGGTAGAGGGGCCGACCGTCACTAAGGTCGACGGCGCCTGGACGGTCTACTTCGATCGCTATACCGACCACGAGATGGGCGCCGTGCAGTCCACGGACCTGGAAAGCTGGACCGATATGTCGGAGCAACTGAGCTTCCCGGAGGGAACGCGGCACGGGACGGTGTTTCGAATTTCGAAGGATGAATTGTCCCGACTGCTGAAGGCTTTCCCTTAGCGGGGTAACATTTATACCCGGCGGCAAGACGTCCGGCGCCGGACGGTATAAGCATACGCTACGAGGAAAGTGGCGGCCAGGTAAGGATAACCGGCCCAGTCACCGAGAAAGTAGGCCGAGGTGAGTATGAGGGCGGCGAAGGCCAGTGCCTGGGGCATAGTAAGTTGACGCATCATATCGTTTTGGCCGAAGCTAGCAGCGTCCGTCTGGATCACGGAGCTTCTTCGACCAGGCTATGGCTGCCTTCTACGAATGGCATGCTCTACCCTGTTCCGTCGCCTGCTATCTCCATATCCAGCAACACGCCACTCATACATTTGCCGTGGGTGTCCGCGGTCAGGGAGGTCGTCACGCCCCCCTGTAGCGCGCCCTCGCACACGAAGAGCAGGGCGTGGATATTGGGCATTTCGTAGCGCCGAATTTCACCGTGAACGCTGTTGCTGAGGTGGGCAGCCACTCGATCGACGGATGCCTCCCGGCTTATCCATTCGTAGTCCGCCGAATCGAAGGGGATCAGGCTGAGCGTGAGGGTATTTCCTTTGTCCCCGGCGCGGGAATGGGCGATGTCGTAGAGCTTCATGCGCGAAAGATTTCAAGTGACGGGTGAATGCGTTTCCGATCGAGTAGCACGGATACGATGCCGACCATTTGGGTCACCGTTTTACGGGCACCCCCGCCGCCCCACGGGCCATTGGTGTAGAGGGCTTCGACCTCCTCCCCTACCCTGGCGGCGATTTCCCTGGTTGTCGCCGAGCCCGAGACCCGAACGCGAGCCTCCCGCGGATCGGTCGACTGCCCCGCCGCCAAATGGACGGAATCCACCCCGACGATATCCACCCGGACATGGTCCAACTCTCCCTGAAGTCGTTCGGCCACGATCTCCCCGGCCAGTCGGGCCCGGGATTCCGCCCCGGGGCCGGCGTAGCTGATCTCCCCCTCGCCACGGTAGCCGGCCCGGTACCCGACGCTGGCCTTCAGGGTGTCGGGGCGTTCGACGCCGGTCCCTCCGTACACGGAGACAATATCCGTATCGTCCGCCTGTAAGTGAACGGTTGTAAAATCGGCGGCCACGTCTGGAGTCAGATAGGCGTGGGGGTCTACCACTTCGTAGAGCAGCTGTTCCTTGGCCGTTCGCAGATCGATGCGCCCCCCGGTGCCCGCGATTTTACTGATGGTGGCCGAGCCGTCCGCTGCCACCTCCGCGATCGGAAAGCCGAGACGGGCGGGGTCCGGCACCGCTTTCCGGTCGCCGTCCATAAAGTAGCCCCCACAAATTTGCGCGCCACACTCGAGCAAATGTCCGATGACCGTCCCCTGCCCTAAGGTAGCGTAATCCCCTACCGACCATCCGAAAGCGTGCACCATCGGGGCCAGGAAGAGCGAAGGATCGGCGACCCGCCCGGTGACGATCACCTCGGCACCGCTTTCCAGCGCGGGCAGCAGGGCATCGATGCCGAGGTAAGCATTGGCGGAGATGATGTCGCCATAGTCAGACAGCGGGCGACCGGTCTCCATAGTCGGCATGGCCGGATCAATTTGCTCCAGCACATCGTCGCCGAATACGGCGGCCACGGTGATCGATATGCCCTTCCGCTTCGCCAGTTCGGCGATTTTACGTGCTGCCGCGACCGGGTTGGCCGCTCCAAAATTGCTGATCAGGCGCACGCCGTGTTCCTTGATGACCGGAAGCAAGGACTCCATACGCCGTTCCAGCAGCGGGTCAAATCCGGTGGATGGATCCTGAAGTTTACGCTGCTGCGCCAGGGCGATGGTGCGCTCGGCGAGGCATTCCAGCACGAGGTAGTCGAGCTTACCCTCCCGGGCGAGTAGCACGGCCGGTTCCAGTCGGTCACCCGAAAACCCGGCTCCACCGCCGATTCGAATCTTCTGCATCTTTACATACTTACCGCCCCGATGAGGAGCGCGACAAAGAGAATAATCAGCGTAACCAGAAATGCCAGCGGTATGGTCCGGCGCTGGTGATCGCCCAGGTCCACGCCCGCCAGGCCGACCAGTAAGTAGGTCGACCCGGTGAGTGGGCTTACGGGAAAGCCCGTTGTCATCTGCCCCATGATGGCGGCGCGGCCTACTTCCAGACCGTCGGCCCCGAACTGCTCGGCCGTGCTGCTGAGCAGCGGAAGAATGCCGAAGTAGAAAGAATCCGGGTCGAAGAGCAAACTGGCGGGCATGCTCACCAGCCCAGTGATCAGGGCCAGCCGCTCACCCACCGACGCGGGCAACAATTCCACCGAGGCATCCGCCATGGCCGCGATCATACCGGATGACTTCAGGATGCCCGTAAAGCATCCCGCCGCAAAAAGGATACTGGCCATCAGCAGGGCAGCCTTAGCGTGGGCATCGATGCGCTTGCGTTGCTCCGCCAGGTCCGGGTAGTTCACCGTCAGCCCGATCACGAAGGCACCGATGAAGACGATGTGCGGCGGCAGGGCGGCGGAGATCAGCAGGGCCACCGCGGCGACGATCAGCAGGCCGTTGAACCATAGGCGGTCGGGCCGGCGGTAGGCCGCTACCTCCTCCTCCGGGACCGGTTCGCGACTAAGCTCGACGGAAGTATCGACAGCCAGTCGTTTCCCTTCCCGCTTCCCCAGCCACCACGCTATGACCAGGACCGATGCCAGACCCACCAGCACCGGGATCAGGATCGGGTTGAAGAGTTCCGTGACGGGCACCTCCAGTGCCGTAGCCGCGCGAATGGTGGGCCCGCCCCACGGCAGGATATTCATGGTGCCGGCACCGAGGGCCACGACGGTGGCCAGGGTCGTACGCCGCATCCCGAGCGCATCGTAAAGCGGCAGCATGGCCGGAACCGTGACCAGAAAGGTTACCGCGCCCGAGCCATCCAGGTGAACGAGCATGGCCAGCAGGGCGGAGACCACCGTCACCCTTGCCGGATCGTTGCCGGCGGCCCGCAACAGTCGCTTGATCACCGGTTCGAAGGTGCCGGCGTCGGTCATGATCCCGAAGAAGAGAATGGCGAAGATGAACATCACCGCCGTAGGTGCGATCGTGACGATCCCGTCGGTAATGAAGGCCGAAATCTCCCACCCGAATCCACCCAATAAGGCCGTGATGACCGGCACCGCTACGAGGGCCACCACGGGTGACAGCGTCTTGCTGATGATCAACAGAAGCAACAATCCTATCGTGAGGAGTCCGAGTAAGGCTAGCATAACCGCGGGGGGAAGATACATCCCCGGCGGGGACAAGCAAAAAGCGCCCGGCAGCCATAGGCTACCGGGCGCTTTATCTATTTGGCAATGACGGGTTCTAATCGCGATCGCGTCCGCCACGGCGTCCGCCGCCACGGCGATCGCCCCGGTCACCGCGGTCACGGCCACCACCGCCACTGCGGCGTTCCTTACCCCGTGACTTCGCGGCCTTGCGCTCTTCCTCGAGTTCCTCGTCGGTAGGAATGGTTCCGTCGGCCCGCGGCATGATGGCTTTCCGGCTTAGTCGCAGCTTTCCGGTGCGCTCGTCGATATCGACGATCTTGAATTTCACCTTGTCGCCTTCGCTGAACTCGTCCTCGACGCTTTCAATGCGGCTGTGGCTCATCTCGCTAACGTGCAGGAGACCGTCGCGGCCACCCTCGAAGCCAACGAAAACGCCGTAGGGCATGATCGTCTTCACGGTGCCTTCGTAGGTCTCGCCTACCTCGGGCGTGAAGGTAATCTTCTTGATCCGGGCGACGGCGTCCTCGATGGCCGCCTTGTCGGAGCTGGCGATGGACACGTGTCCCTTACCGTCGATCTCGTCGATGTTGATGTTGGTACCGGTGAGCTCCTGCAGTTCCTGGATGATCTTACCACCGGGTCCGATAACGGCACCGATGTAGCTCTTCTCGATGATGAGCTTGACAATCCGGGGAGCGTGCGGCTTGATATCGTCGCGGGGCTCGCTAAGGGTCTTGTCCATTTCACCGAGGATGTGCAGGCGACCAACGCGGGCCTGTTCGAGGGCCTGTTCCAGCTGCTCGTAGGGGAGTCCGTCAATCTTAATGTCCATCTGGCAGGCCGTAATGCCTTTGCTGGTACCGGTGACTTTGAAGTCCATATCGCCCAGGGCGTCCTCGTCGCCGAGGATGTCGCTCAGGATGGCGATTTTAGAACCTTCCGCCACCATGCCCATAGCGATACCGGCTACGGGGCGTTTGATCTGCACGCCGCCGTCCATCAGGGCGAGCGATCCGGCGCAGACGGTAGCCATCGAGCTCGATCCATTCGATTCCAGGATATCGGAAACCAGGCGGATGGTGTGGGTCATATCGTCCGGCAGTACCTGACGAATGGAACGGCCCGCCAGGTTGGCGTGGCCTACCTCGCGGCGGCCGGGGCCGCGCATAGGCTTCGTTTCCCCTACCGAGAAGGCCGGGAAGTTGTAGTGCAGGATGAAGTTATCGTAGCTGTTCTCGAAGGCAATATCGACCATGGCCTGGTCGGTCTTCGTTCCCAGCGTAAGACTGGTCAGCGACTGCGTCTCTCCGCGGT
The DNA here is from genome assembly GCF_003390935.1 of Lewinella sp. IMCC34191. Classification (GTDB taxonomy): domain Bacteria; phylum Bacteroidota; class Bacteroidia; order Chitinophagales; family Saprospiraceae; genus Neolewinella. The sequence continues at coordinate 253,984 of NZ_QNQZ01000006.1, forward strand.
TGAAGATGGCCGAACCGTGGGCGGAGGGCAGGTAGTCCACTTCCGTCCAGATAGAGCGGACCTCGTCGAAGGCACGGCCGTCGAGGCGCTTCTTCTCGTCCAGCATCATATTGCGGATAAGCTTCTTCTGGCTATTATCGTAGGCGGCGCTGACGTCGTCCTTGTTCTCGGCCATCCACTCCTCGCCTTTCTCGGCCAGGGCGACTTCCTTGAAGTTGTCCTTCACTTCCTTGAAGGACTTCTTACGGGTAGCCTTGTCCGAAGCGGAACCGGCGACGCGCAGAATTTCGCTCTTGATGGAGCTTTCGACGTAGCTCAGGATGTCGGCGTCGATCTCGTGGACCTCCACTTCGCGGGTGGTAGCTTTATCACCCACCATCTCCTTCAGTTTCAGCTGGGCGTCGCACATCGTCTTGATGGCTTCGTGACCGGCTTTGAGGGCACCGAGAATGGCACTCTCCTCGACCTCTTTGCCTTCGCCTTCCACCATCATGATGTTGTCCTTATCGGCGGCGACGATGAGGTCCAGGTCGGCCTCGGCCAGCTTGCTGCGGTCGGGGTTAATGACGTATTCGCCGTTGATGCGGGCGACGCGGCACTCGCTGATCGGTCCTTCGAAGGGAATATCCGAGCAGGTGAGGGCGGCCGAAGCGGCCAGACCGGCCAGGGCATCGGGCATTACCTCGGGATCGAGGCTGATTAGGTTGATGATGATCTGCGTATCGAACATATATCCCTTCGGGAAGAGGGGACGGATGGCGCGGTCGACGAGGCGCGAGATGAGGATCTCGTAGTCGTTCAGGCGTGCCTCCCGGCGGAAGAAGTTACCGGGGATACGACCGGCGGCCGCGAATTTCTCCTGGTAATCAACGCTGAGGGGGAAGAAGCTCTGCCCTTCCCGGACGCTGGTGCTGGAAACGGCGGAGCAGAAAAGCATGGTGTCACCACACTTAACGACGACCGATCCGTCGGCCTGCGTGGCCAGCTTTCCGGTCTCGATGGTGACCTCCCGCCCGTTGGGCAGCTCGAAGTTCACCGACATTGGGGTTTGATTACCCATTATTGATTGGACTTTAAAATGATAATATGCGTTCGTTCGTCCCTGCGCGCAGGGGCGTTGACACAAAAAGCCTAACGGGGAAGGGAAGGGGGCGGCGGAGCGCAGGTAAAAAACCGATTCCAGCCACAGAGAGCGGAATCAATCCGCTACATTTTCTTTCAATCCCGCCGGGGGTCGCTGAAGACCGACGGATACCGCGCGGTCGCGGCAGTTCATATAGTCAATTTGTATCGCCGCGAATATACGCAAGTTTCCCATCTTTGCCGCGCGGCAGTTCGGGTAAGTAAGCTGTCATGGTTCGGAAACTCCCCTTACCGAACCGCCTTTGCCCTATTCTCGTCTCCGTTTAAATTAACGCCATCGCCTTTCTAAGGCCACCTGGAATATCATTGGACTGCAAGATTTGGGTACACCACGCCCCCGCCCTATCTTGTCAAGGTCAATTGCCAAACCAGCAAATTCATCCGTCTCTTTGTCTCAGGACTCTCAAATCTCCGGAAGCGATAAAAGCTACCGGCTGTTCCGTGTTGTATTCGTGGGCCTTGCACTGCTCACGGTTATCGTGTTGGCCTCGGTTATCCCGGAGCTGACGGCCATCGACGTGCGCAAGAAGCTGGACAATGCACTGACGCTGGAGCAGGATCTCAGCGAATTGCTCTCCATCGTACAAAACGCAGAAGCGGGGCAGCGGGGCTATCTGCTCACCGGCGATCCGGAATACCTGCAACCTTACATTCATGCCCGACAGGGATACGATGCCATTATCAAGGATTTGGCCCGCGAGGTTTCCCTGGACAACCAGCAGCTTAATCGCGTTCAGCGGGTACGATTGGCTACGGAGATCAAATTCGCGGAGCTGGATACGACCCTTTCCTTATTCCGGCAGGGAGATACCACGGCCCTGCAAAACGTAATGGATACGAATGAAGGCTTACACGCCATGGACAGTATCCGCCACCTCGTGGGCCTGCTACGGAATGCCGAAATGCGGGATATCCGTGTCCGACAGGCCCAACTCGCCCAACTCAGTACGGTGACCACCATACTGCGTTTCCTGGGTGTCGTCGGCCTGGGGCTCGTCTTTTACTACATCTACTCACAGGTACGCCCGCTCTTTGATACCATCACGAGTTCCAACGGCCGGCTGAAGGAGGAAAATACCGAACGCCGCCGCGTAGAAAAGAAAAATCACGAGCTTATCGCCAGCCTGAACGCAAAGAACAGCGAGCTGGACCAGTTCGCCTACATGGCCTCGCACGATCTCCGCGAGCCCCTGCGGACGGTTAGCAACTACATCGAAGTGCTCGGAGAAGATTATGCACCCATTTTGGATGACGCGGGCAGGGAGCATCTCTCCACGATTCACCGCGCCACGGACCGGATGCGCTCCCTGATAGAAACCTTGCTGACCTACAGCCGCATCGGCCGGTCCGAGGAGCCCAGAGAGCTGTGCCTGGCCCAACCCGTACGCGAGGCGCTGGAGAACCTCGCCCTCCGGGTGGAAGAATCCGAAGCGAGGATAGAAATCGGTGAACTACCGACAATCAAAGGGTACCCCGTGGCACTCCGGCAACTTTTTCAGAACCTGCTGGCCAATGCGATAAAATTTCATCGTGCCGGAGAACCACCGCGCATCGAGATCCAGGGGAAAACGGAGGGCAATAAAGTGCGTATTACCATTCGGGACCACGGAATCGGTATCAATAAAGCCGACCAGGACAAGATTTTTCAGCTATTTACCCGACTGGATTCTTCTCAAATGCGAGAGGGACAGGGAATCGGGCTTGCGTTTTGTCAAAAAATAGTACAATTGCACCAGGGAACCCTGGCCGTGCGTAGCGAACCCGGTTTGGGAAGTACCTTTATTGTCATCTTACCCAGCAGTTTAAGGAATGATGAAGCTAGGGTGCATTATGCTAATTGACGACTCGGAGACGGATAATTTCATCCATTCCCGCCGACTCAAGAAGATGGGCCTGTCCGATCAGATCGTCATCCGCATGGATGGGCGGCAGGGCCTCGCGTACCTGACCGAAACGGATGCCAACGGTCGGCCCGATCTCCTGTTCCTCGATATCAATATGCCCGTCATGGACGGCTGGGAGTTTCTCGATGAATACCAGCAACTACCCGCCGACAAACGCGCTCAAGTGACCGTGGTTATGCTCACCAGTTCCGTCGGCGATACCGATTACGCCCGCGCCCACGCCTACACCATCATCGACGGCCACGAAGCAAAGCCCCTGACGGAGGACAAAATCACCAACCTGGTCAATCTGCATTTTTCGGCCTAGCCGTTGCCGGCTCCGTGCGCCTGCATTAGGATACCGAAAAGTTAGGCACTACCCACCGCCGCGCCGCATTCAGCCGTTCGAGCGTGTAAAGCGTCCGCTGCAGGGGCACCCCGCCGCCGGTAGACACGAAGTCGTAACGGGAGGGGAGTTGCTCATCCAATGCGAGCATCTGCCCCTTTATAAGTAAGCGTTCTACCTGCCGCGCCGCCGCTCCCGATGGATCGATGACCCGGGCGCCCTCGGGGAGCAGCGCGGCAATGTCTTTTCCCACCAAGGGATAGTGCGTGCAGCCGAGTACGACCGTATCTAACGGCCCGGCGCTCGATAACAGCCGCTCCAGGTATTGCGTAATCTGGGGAGAGCCCGGCCCGTAAGTTTCAATCAACGGTACCAGATCCACGCAAGGATTTTCCCAAATGGACCGACCTGCCAGGTATTTTTCCCGCAGGGCGAGATAGCGCGGGCTCCGTAACGTAACGGCCGTAGCCATGACCCCGACGCGTTTTCCCGTAGCCGCCGGTTTGACGGCGGGCTCGAGTCCGACGAAGGGGACTTCGGGGTACAATTCCCGCAGGGTATCGATCGCCATACTCGTGGCCGTGTTACAGGCTACCACGACCATCTTGACTCCCGCGCTCAGCAGACGATCGGTTATTCGCCGGCTGAAATCCAGGACTTCCCCGCCCGTCCGGGCCCCGTAGGGGGCATTTGCATTATCGGCCACGTAGAGGATACTTTCCCTCGGCAATAGCCCGGAAATAGCATTGGCGACCGAGAGGCCGCCAATGCCGGAGTCGAAGACTCCAATGGATCCGTTATGTGGGGGCAGATACAAGGGGCGCTGCTTACATGCCCAGCTTGGCGCGTACCATCGCGGTAACGTCCTGGCTGTCCTGCCCGTAAAGGAGCACCTGCTCGTCGAAGATGAACTGGAAACCGTTCTCCTCGGCGACCTCCTTGATGGCATTGTTGATGGAGTCGTAGATCGGCGTTAGAAGCGTCTGCCGCTTCTTCTGCAGATCGGCCATCATCTTCTGCTCGAAGTTGGCAATCTCTTCCTCCCGTGCCTGCAGCTTGGCGGCTTCCTCCTGCTGCTGCTTGGGGCTCAGCGTACCCTGCTGGGCTTGCTCCTGTAGCTTCTGATAGTCCGTCTGGAAGGTTTCTACCATGCCCTGTCCCTGCTTTTGCAGCTGCTTCTGCAGTGCCTCAAGGTTTGACTCGGCGGCCTTGGTAGCGGGGAGTTCGGAAAGGAGTTCAGCGGAATTCACGTAGCCGAATTTCTGTGCCGAAACCGTAGCGGTGGCAACCAGTAGCACCAGGGCTACAAAAGCGAATTTGAAAAATTTCATGATTATAGTTTAGTTCGAATTTGGAGTGTAGGGAAAGGCAGTCCGTCGGACGGTAGCGCTGGGCCGGCCGGCCTTCGTACTTCCTAGTTAGTTTTTAAGGCTTCTGAGAATTTCGTCGGTCTTGTCGTACTGCTCGCTGGAGAAGATGATGCCCGCAGACCCGGCCCGATCGAAGATGAAGTCGTAGTTGTTCTGGTTGGCGTAGGTCTCGATGGCCTCGTAGATCGCATCCTGAATAGGCTGAATCAGTTCCTGTCGGCGTTGGAAAAGCGATCCGTCGGGACCGAAACGGTCGGCCTGCATATTGCGCACTTTCGTTTCCCGGTCGAAGATGGCCTGCTCCTGCGTCTGCCGCTGCTCGTCGGTCATCAGCACCTGTTCGGCCTGGTACTTATTGTACATACCCTTGATGGCATCGTACTCCTGGTTGATCTCCTGCTGCCATTTGGCGGCAAGCTGGTCAAGCTGCTCTTGCGCTTCCTGGTACTCGGTGATACTGCTCAGGATCTTCTCCATATCCACGGAGGCAATCTTTTGGGCGGAGAGCTGGGCACCAAAGCCGGCAACGGCTAAAATGGCGACCATCAGAAAGTTGCGAAAACGCATAGTGCTAAATTTTGGATGACAAAAGTACAGAGGCACGTGCCGATCTGCTAAGGAATAGACGCTTAAAGAATGTGGAAGTTACTCCGATAAGGAAGTTTTAATTCCCACCTTTAATGTCTATTGCCCTGTATTACAACAACTTACCTTTGCTTTTACTCCATGCTTTGACCGCCGGTTTAACGCAATATTAACGGCTCGCAAGATACCCTCCCACCCCCCTTTCCCGGGGGCCAGGCCCAAAATGGCTGGTTGAACGTCCATCAAAACGCTTACGTCGTCTGCAATCATGACTGCATTGGAATAACGTCGCGCTCCACGCTGGGAGCATAGCTTCCCCCCCTAATCATTAGTCTTGGCTAATATCCAAAAACAGGGCGGGGCCCACGCCGCACTTCGCGCTGGGTGTTCCCCGCCCTACCCACACGTCCCTTCCAGGGCCGGATATGGCGGTTTCTACACGGGTTTGGAAGGCACCCCTACCCAAATAACCGGGCGGGGCCCACGCCGCACTTCGCGCTGGGTGTTCCCCGCCCTACCCACACGTCCCTTCCAGGGCCGGATATGGCGGTTTCTACACGGGTTTGGAAGGCACCCCTGTCCGAATGACCGGGCGGGGCCCACGCCGCACTTCGCGCTGGGTGTTCCCCGCCCTACCCACACGTCCCTTCCAGGGCCGGATATTCCGGACTTCCATACGGGCCTGGAAGGCACGTCTGTCCGAATGACCGGGCGGGGCCCACGCCGCACTTCGCGCTGGGTGTTCCCCGCCCTACCCACACGTCCCTTCCAGGGCCGGATATTCCGGACTTCCATACGGGCCTGGAAGGCACGTCTACCATCTAGCGATGTCTGTAGCGAAGCGAAGGGCATCGCGAACAATAATACACGCTTCACCAAAAAAATTATTTGTTTAATTTCAAAAAATAAACAAACAATTTATAAATTAGCTAAAAAGGTAAAGTGCCTCAATCCTACACCCGTATCCTGTTACACACCGTCTTTTCCACCAAGTACCGCCGACCGACTATCCGACCGGAGATCGAAAGCCAACTTCACGAATACCTGACCTACCGCCTACGGCAGCAGGGTTCGATGGTGGAAGAAATCGGAGGCACACTGGACCACGTCCACATTCTCCACACGCTGCCGAGAACGAAATCAATTGCCAAGCTTTTGGAAGACGCCAAATCTTTCAGCTCAAAATGGATGGCAGAACAAGGCTATTACAACTTTTGGTGGCAGGACGGCTACGGCAGCTTTTCGGTAGACTACCAAGCCATTGAACAGGTCAAACAGTATATCCGCAATCAAAAAGCACACCACTACGGCAATTTGGCGAATTACCACACAGCCGCCAAGCTCTCATTTGAAGACGAGGTCCTGTCACTACTGGATCGACACGCCATACCCTACAATCCGAAATACCTCTTCCCCCAAGACCCCTCCGCCGCGTAAAGCAACTACCAGAGACGCTTAAACACGGGCCTGGAAGGCACGTCTACCCCAAGCGATGCCTGCAGCAAAGCGAAGGGCATCGCGCATAATGCATCCCCAACACGGGCCTGGAAGGCACGCCAACCCAAGCGATACCTACAGCAAAGCGGAGGGCATCGCACACAATGCATCCCGTACACGGGCCTGGAAGGCACGTCTACCCCAAGCGATGCCTGCAGCAAAGCGAAGGGCATCACGCACAATGCATCCCGTACACGGGCCTGGAAGGCACGTCTACCCCAAGCGATGCCTGCAGCAAAGCGAAGGGCATCACGCACAATGCATCCCGTACACGGGCCTGGAAGGCACGTCTACACCAAGCGATGCCTGCAGCGAAGCAAAGGGCATCACGCATAATGATAATGCATCCCGTACACGGGCCTGGAAGGCACGTCTACCCCAAGCGATGCCTGCAGCGAAGCGAAGGGCATCGCGCATAATGCATCCCGCACCCTCGCACCCTCGCACCCCAAAAACTCAATTCCGCATCTTCCGCCGCCGCCCCGTCCGGCCGTCACCCTTATCCTTTCCCTTCTTCTTGTCGCCGTCAGCCTTCGCATCGCTACCGTGCACCTGCAGCACTTTGACAAGCGACATGTCGATGCGCCGACGCTCCATATCGACATCTTCGATCTTGACGCGAACGACATCCCCCATCTTGAGCTTCTTCCCGGATTTCTTACCCACGATGCTCAGTTTGCCGGCGCTCAGGTCGTAGGGCTCATCCATCTTGTCGAAGGGTATCATGCCCTCCACGAAATTCTCGATGAGCTCGATAAAGACACCGAAGTCCGCCAGGCCATTGATCACCCCGTCGAACTCCTCTCCGACCTGTTCCAGCATGAACTCGGTCTGCTTGTACTTGATGCTTTCCCGCTCCGCCGTTACGGCCTTGCGTTCCTGGCTGCTGATGTGCTTACAGGTTTCCTCCAGTTTGGCGGCATTGGCCTTGTAGAGGCTCCCCTTCTCCAGGTTCTTCTCCAGCAGGCGGTGTACCAGCACGTCCGCGTAGCGGCGGATGGGGGAAGTAAAGTGGGTGTAATCGTCGAAGCCCAGTCCGTAGTGGCCGATATTTTCGGTGGTGTAGACCGCTTTCGACATCGTCCGGATGGCGATGGGCGAGAGCATTTTCACCATGGGGTCTTCGTCCGCCTTCGCCAGCAGCTTGTTGTAGCTCTTTGATACCGACTGCGGGCTACTCAAATCCATCTCGTAACCCAGCGCCGCGGCGAAGTTGGCCAGTTCGGCTACTTTGTCCATGTCCGGCTCGTCGTGCACGCGGTACACGAAGGGGATATTCTGCTTCAGCCGCTCTTCCTTGCGCTTGATAAAACTGGCGACCTCCCGGTTGGCCAGGAGCATGAAGTCCTCGATCAACATATTGGTATCGATGCGATCCTTGATGTAGACTTCCAGCGGCTTGCCCTCGTCGTCCAGTTTGAAGCGCACCTCATTCGTGTTGAAGTCGATGGACCCCTCCTTGAACCGCTGTTTACGCAGTTTCTTCGAGATGATATCGAGCTGCTGCAGTTCGCTGACGAAGTCCCCTTCCCCGGTATCCAGTACCTCCTGGGCTTCCTCGTACGTGAAGCGCCGGTCGGAGTGAGTAACGGTACGGCCGAACCAGCGATCGGTCATCTTCAGCGTCTGGGCATTGAACTTAAAGACCGCGCTGAAGGTGAGCTTATCCTCATTGGGCCGCAGCGAGCACAGTTCGTTACTGATGCGCTCGGGCAGCATGGGGCACACCCGGTCAACCAGGTAAACGCTCGTGGTCCGGTCGGCGGCCTCCTCGTCCAGGGCACTGCCGGGACGTACGTAGTGGCTCACGTCCGCAATGTGAATACCGACTTCGATCTGCCCGTCTTCCAGGGTCTGAATCGACAGCGCGTCATCGAAGTCCTTGGCCGTCAGGGGGTCGATCGTGAAGGTGGTCACCTCCCGCATATCGCGCCGGATATTAATCTCCTGCGGGGAGATTTCTCCCGGCAGAGCTTCGCTTTCCGCCAGTACGGCGTCCGGGAAGGTGATCTGAAAGCCGTTGTTGATCAGGATGGCCTGCATCTCGATGTTGCTGGTTCCGGGCTCGCCGAGTACGGCGGTGATCTTACCGCTGATCTGGCCGAAGCGATTCTCTTCCCAGTCGACGATCTGTACGACCACCTTTTCTTCGCTCTTGGCCCCGATCAGCTCGGAGCGGTGAACGGCCACGCTGATGTTTTTGCCACCGGGTCCGTCAACGACCACCTCGGCGTATTTCTCGTGGATCTTTAGGGTACCTACGAAGTGCGTGACACTGCGTTCCAGCACCTCGACGACTTCTCCCTCGGGTTTGCGCCGACCACCGGGGGTCCAGTAGCGCACCTTTACTTTATCACCATCCTGAGCGTTCTTCAGGCGGTTCTGGGAAACGAAGATGTCGTTGGCGTCGCCGTCCATAATGATGTAGGCGGATCCGCTGCGGGTCATGTCCACGCGTCCCTCCGCATAGGTGCTCGACCGCTTGCTGTTGTCGCTGCCGTTGAATTGGTAGCGGTGGTCTTCGGTCTTCTTGACCTTGCCGGTGCTGACCAGCTTATCCAGCGCCGCCTGTATGCTGTCGCGGCTATTTTTGACCTTTAGTTTTCGCTGGAGTTGCTTGGGATTGAGTTGCTTGCGGGCATTAGTTTTGAACTCCTGGTAGACTACGCGCTCTAAATCGCGTGCCTTGAGCTTGCCGCTCTTCGTTTTATTCTTAGGCATGTAGGGGATAAAAGTGCGACCGCCCCCTTTGGACGATCGGTGCGCATAAGGTGGCGCAACGGGGATTTGGTATATAGCTTCATCCGCAGAAACGCCCAATACCCGTCGATAGTTTGTTTTAGGCGGCGGAGCGCAGGATAGAAGCCTTCTAATAGCCTGGCTATTCCGGAAGCCCATGCCGCCTTTCCGACTTCTCGCGGCGAGCTGACACCCAGGGGCCGAACACCGACATCCGCTGGGCCGGTTATACCCATAAAGCCAACCAGTGAAATATCTACGCAAGCCAATCTTACTGCTATCCTTTATCCTGACCTTCGCCACCTGCTCGGAAGATGGCGACCTCAACGTCTTCTCCGTCGAGCAGGACCTCGAGTTGGGTCGGCAAACCAACCAGGAAATCCGGAATACCCCCTCCGATTATCCCATTCTCGATACAGAGGATTACCCCGAAGCCTACAGCTATCTGCAACGTATGGTCAATGACATCGTCCAACAGGGTGATGTAGCGCATGCCGACGTGTTCCCCTACGAGGTGACGATCATCAATCAGGACGTGCAGAATGCCTTCGCCACGCCGGGCGGCTACCTGTACGTCTACACGGGCTTAATTGATGTCCTCGACAACGAAAGCGAGCTGGCGGGCGTACTGGCCCACGAAATCGCTCACTCCGCCGAGCGACACTCTACCAACCAGCTTACCAAACAGTACGGGTTTTCAACCCTCGTCAGCGTCATCACGGGTGGCGACCCGGGACTGCTCTCCCAGATTGCGGGCAGCCTGCTTTCCCTTCGCTTCAGCCGCAGCGACGAAGCCGAAGCCGACGACCGCTCGGTCGATTACCTCTGCAATACCCGGTACGCCGCCAACGGAGCCGCCGGCTTCTTCGAGTCCATCCAGGACGGCTCCAGCCCCCCCGAATTCTTCAGCAGCCACCCCAACCCAGACAACCGCGTAGCCGACATCAACGCCCGTGCCCAGGAACAAAACTGCTCCACCACCACCGGCGACCAAACCGCCTTCCAGCAATTTAAGGCCGACTTGCCCTAGAACGGGGGTCTTCATCTCCTACCCTCTCCCAATAGGCTCTCTACCTGCGCCCCGCCGCCCAAACCCGACAACCGACAACCGACAACAAAGTAAAGCCCCACCGCCCTACCTTTGCCCCATGACCTCCACCCCAATAGTCATCATCGGTGCAGGCCCGGCTGGAGCGGCGACGGCCTTGCGACTCTCCTACCTGGGCATTCCGAGCGTGCTGATCGATAAGGCGACTTTCCCCCGCGACAAAATTTGCGGCGATGCGATTTCCGGCAAGGTCCCTACCCTGTTCAACCGACTTGACCCCGCTATTATGGACCGGTTCCGGAGTCGGTTTCAGCCGAGTGACGTCTGGGGCATCCGTTTCTACCCGCCCAGTAAGAAACTCATCGAGCTCCCCTTCAAGATCGGCTACGAGCGTGTTCCCGACGAGGCCCCGGGCTACGTGAGCAAGCGAATCGATTTCGATGCCTTCCTGATCGAGGAAGTACGCCGCCGACCGGATATCGACCTACACCTCGATACCGAGATCGTAAGCACCGAGCACACCGAGAACGGGTATCGGATTACGGCAAAGAATGGTCGGTCGTGGGATGCCAACCTACTCATCGACGGCAGCGGAGCCCACAGCCGCTTCAGCCGTCACGAAGCCGGACAGGAAGTCGACAAAGACCACCACGCCGCCGCCGTGAGGCAGTACTACCGGGGAGTCACCGGCTTCCACCCGGACAACTTCATCGAGCTTCACTTCCTCGACGACTACAATCCCGGCTACTTCTGGATATTCCCTCTCCCCAACGGAGAGGCCAACGTCGGGCTGGGCATGCGATCGGACATCGTGAAGAAGAAAGGTCTTAATTTGCGCAAGGAACTTCCGAAAATTATTGCCAGCGAAGCTTTTCGGGAAAGATTTGCACATGCCACTCCTATTGAAAAGATTACCGGCTATGGCCTGCCCCTCGGTTCCAAGGAAAGAACCCTCTCCGGCGATCACTATCTCCTTACCGGAGATGCCGGCCACCTGATCGATCCGCTGACGGGCGAAGGCATCGGCAATGCCGTTTACTCCGGCTTCATTGCCGCTGAACTGGCTGAAAAGTGCCTGGCCGTGCAACGATTCGACGCCGCCTTCCTGTCGGCCTACGACGTTCGTATAGAACGGGTTCTCCGCACCGAACTCCGGCTCAGCTACCGCATGCAGCAGATTATGCAGTACAAATGGATAACAAATTTCCTCACCGGCATCGTCGCAGCCAACCCTAAGGTCATCGAGCTACTCTGTAGAATGTATACCGATTTCGAACTCCGCAAACAGCTGGTCAAACCGACCTTCTGGTGGAAGCTCCTCCGGACCAAGGCCGGTAAGCTCCCCGCGGTCGCCGAAAAAGGAGGATAAACGTTAAGACGATCAAAAAATTTGAGTTCGTATGTAACAAATCCTCCGCTCAGGTAGTTAGCTAAGCAGTTGATTAAGTTTCATATATACTAGTGAGTGTAAAGTGAGCCTCCGACCCTTATTTGTGGGTTTGGAGGTTCTTTTTTTCCCCTCTACCGCGAGCCAAAGGCGAGCTCTACCGCCGCAGGCCTCTACCGCGAGCCAAAGCGAGCTTCTACCGCCCCAGCCCTCTACCGCGAGCAAAGCGAGCTCTACCGCCGAAGGCCTCTACCGCGAGCCAAAGGCGAGCTCTACCGCCAAAGGCCACAACCGCAGCGAGCCCCACCCTAATCCAACAACCGCCAACTAACCCCCAACCGAACCGCCCCGTCCGGATAAGGATGATCCGCCGTCAGGAAAAACAGCCGGCTGCTCGCCAGCGTCTGCGCCTGGATGAATTTGACGAAAAACCGAAAGCGCGTAACCCGCAGACTGAAGAACGGATCCACCTGGACGGAAAAGGGCGTGGACTGCCGGTCCTGGAAGTGAAAGGTCTGCAGGATCGGATTGTAGTATTGGGGCGTAAAACTCGAGGCGTAGCGGATATCGGCCCCCAGATTGACGTTCAGCACCCCAAACCACTTACCCGCGTAATAGATGCTATGCTCACCGTACAGCCGCGGCAGGCGGAATACGCTCTGGTCGGCTTCCTGCAGCAGGATTCGGTTATCGATCCGGTACGCACCGAATGTGAAATTCCGCTCGGCCGTCAGTTGCAGGATGCTGTTCGGCCCGTCGCTCTGCTGGGGAAGGCCATCATTGTCGCGGTAAATGTAATTGGTGAGTACGGTATAGGCCAGCCCGGCCCGGATGCCTAAAAACGGTAAGGTATACGCTCCTTCCAGCCGGAGTTCCAGGGTTTTACCGAAATCCCGGTCGTAATACGGGCTACCGTTCAGGGTGTAGGTACGGAGGATTAAATCGGGTGCGTAAAGCTGATTTACGGCCCCGACTTCCAGCTTACCGGCCACCCCCAGGTCCACCTCTCCCCGCGCGGCAACGCGGTAATCCCCTACCTGCCCGATGAGGTTCAGTTGGCCGTCCAACAGCAGATTAAAGCGGTCGCTGGGCCGCAAACCCACTCGGGCCGTAGCTAATACGTAGTGCAGACTACTGTCGCCCGTAGCCTCCTGGCCAAGTCGATGGTACTCATGCACGGCACCTACCTCCAGCAGGTCGCGCTGCACCGCCTCCCGGCTGGCGGTGCGACTTCGACGGAAGGTCGAAAAACCGATTTCGTTGCTGATCACGTTATCCGTCACCTGACTGCGAAGCCCCCGCTCATCCCGATCGAGGCCCGGATAGAGGGAATAGAAGGCGGTATCCGTAGGTGCGCGAGTACTGCTCATCCGAAAGAACTGCCGTTGGATGCGTAGCTGATGCTTGAGGGTAAAGGCCCGGCGTTCGCGGCCGGTCAGCGTATCCGTGGCCGCACCGAATTGCAGGTACTGCGTAGCAGCTACCTCGCGGTACGCATGCCGAACTCTGGTGCCGGCGGTACCCGGATCTCCGCCTAAGTAGCCCCTATACGTGCCCGGATTATCAATCTCCCCGATGTCCCGGTCCAGCGAGTCGGCCAGCCCGCCGTTCTGTTGCTGCTCAAAAGTATTGGCGGTGTAACTGAAGAACCCACTGTAGCGGCTCCCCGGTGGCCGTACCGAAAGCCCCACGGCTACGTTGGTGTTGCGTATCGCGCTGTTCGGATACTGGTCCTGTTCCCCCAGCTGAAAAATACGGTCGTAGCCCAGCAGCAAATTTACCCCATCGGCAAAGTTCCGGCTGAAGCGGGCCTCGAGCATTCCATCCTGCTGTTCGCTGCCCCGTAAGTAGCGCAGGTAAGTAAACGGCCGCTGCAACCGGTAAAAGTCCAGGTTATCCATATTCAACCGGTACAGGTCGAACTGCCGCAGCCCAATCTCCAGCCCGCGGCGATACTCCGGCTCGTAACGCAGGCGGTAGGCCGCCGAGCCGATCTGCCCCAGCGTCGCATAGTCAAAGGGAACGCGGCGGTCCGGCTCGTACTGCTGAAAGCCCGGCAGCAAGCTGTCGCTAAAGGCGACCTCCCGGTTCGGGTTATCCGCCCCGTAGAGGTAAATACCAAAGGTATCCGGCTCGATCACGCGCTGTTTCTGCGGCCCCGCCGTCCGCGCCGACGAAGCGTCATAATCCGGATCGTCCGGATCAAGCCGCCCCGTATCGCTGGGGTCCAGCACCTGCGCGTGCAGACTCCCCCCACCAAACAGCAACAACAGCAGACCAATCAAGCAAAAACCTCTCCACATAGTTAGCAAACGTATCGACGCCCAAAAACGCACTCCCTCCCCCCGACAAAACCAGCTCCACCGCGAGCCAAAGGCGAGCATCTACCGCCGAAGGCCTCTACCGTGAACGAAGTGAACTCTACCGCGCAGCCTCCACCGCGAGCCAAAGGCGAGCATCTACCGCCGAAGGCCTCTACCGCGACCGCAGGAAGCTCCACCGCGAGCCAAAGGCAAGCATCTACCGCCGAAGGCCTCTACCGTGAACGAAGTGAACTCTACCGCGCAGTCTCTACCGCGAGCCAAAGGCGAGCATCTACCGCCGAAGGCCTCTACCGTGAACGAAGTGAACTCTACCACGCAGTCTCTACCCCGAGCCAAAGCAAGCCCTACAAAGCCTTAGGATTCATCCCCATACTACTAAAACCACCATCGTGGAACAAATTCTGCATCGTCACGTAGCGCGTAAAGTCACTGAACAGCATGGCGCAGTACTCCCCGCAAGCCTTGGCCGGGGCGTTGCCGAGGGGGGACATCTTATCCGCGTAACCGAAGAATTCATCGAAGCCCTTCACGCCCTTTCCGGCGGTGGTCATGGTGGGCGACTGGCTGATGGTATTCACCCGCACGTGGTTCTTCTCGCCGAAGTGGTAGCCGAAGCTGCGGGCAAAACTTTCCAGCAGGGCCTTGGACTCGGCCATCTCGCTGTAGTCGGGGAAGGTACGCTGGGCAGCGATGTAGGTCAGGCCAAGGATACTGCCCCAGTCGGCCATGTGGTCTCCCTTGTACAGGACCTGGCACATCTTATGGAAGCTAATGGCGCTGATGTCGAAGGTCTTCAGCATCCAGTCGTGCTTCAGGTCCGTATAGGTTTTACCCTTCCGCACGTTGAGCGACATACCGATGGCGTGCAGGACGAAGTCCAGTTTACCGCCCAGGATCTCCTCCGACTTCGTGAACAGGTTCTCCATATCCTCGATGCTGGTAGCGTCGGCGGGAATGATTTCCGCGCCGAGACGCTCGCCCAGTTCGTTGAGGCTGCCGAAACGCAGGGCAACGGGAGCGTTGGTGAGGGTGAATTTGGCGCCCTGCTCGGCACAGACTTCGGCAACTTGCCAGGCTATGCTTTGATCGTCGAGGGCTCCGAAAATAACGCCGCGTTTGCCGGCGAGGAGTTGGCTGCTCATGGTAATACCTTTAGAGGTTGGCCCGCAAATGTAACGATCAGCTTGGGGAAGTCCCCGCCAGCCGCTCCCGGACTTTTCGGATAATCACGGACAGCCGTTCGCTCTCCACGATCCGGTTGTGCACCACGACCGGCGTAGTAAAGCGCGGAACCCCCTGCCGGCTCAGTATTTGCACCCGCATATCGTAGAGGTTCGCGGTCCGTACCACGTCGAAACGGTAACGACGAACCTCATTATCGTAGGTGAGAACGAAGTAAAACTCCAGCGGCAATGGACGGCCGATCAGCAACAATTGCGGGGCGTCCAGCATCACGTTCTCCCCCTGCTGTACCGGACGGAAGCGACCGGTAAAGGAAGGGTACTCCCGAAACTCCGCCCGAACGCCGGCTGCCAGCAGGGCTTCGCGGGCCTCGCGCAGCATCTCGCGATTCAGGTGCAGGGGGTCTTCCGGTTGTGCGACGGGGTCGGTGGAGTGTGGTCGCCACTCGGCGGCGGAAATGTCCCGGTACTCCATCGGGCCCAGCCGCAGTTTGTAGTCGAAGGCCGAAAAGGTCGGCGAATAGTAACCCGGATAGTAGTGGGTGAAGCCAAGGTCCAGGGCGTGTTGCACCTCCAGCAACATCGTGTATAATCCCAGGCTGGCCGATGCGAAACGCGGATCATAGATACCCGCCTTCGCGTAAATCACCCGTTGCCCCATGTCGAAGTAGCTGAAGGCCACCAGTTGCTCGCCTTCGAAAATGCGCAGGATGTGGGTATTCAGTACCTGCTGCCCCGCTTCGTTGATGACGTTGTATTCGAGGTCTTCGCGCGTTTTGTCGGGGTGGTCGGCCATATACCGCCGGTTGACGGCCAGCAATTCCTGATCCGGGAAGCCCGCCTTGGCGTACTGGGCGGTGAATCGTTTACCGTTGCGACGAAGCAACTTGCGATGGCGCTTTTTAAAAGTGAACCCCTTCAGCGGCAGCCGGATCTGCAGGCAGCCGTGTAGTTCGTCATCGTCCGTGCGGAGATAATCGGAGGTGTAGATCGACTGGCCCGTAGGTCGCCAGCCACGTTCCAGAAAGGCATCGAGCTGATCCGGATCGAGAAACTGCCGGGGGTGAATGATGTGAGTCGCCAAGAGGGAAAGTAATAACTGGGTAGGTGTAAAGATAACCCTCCCCCGCCTAGCTTTTGTTTATTCCATGGCCGGAACGAATAAGGACAATGCCGAAAAGTTTTCTTTCCCGGTCCCGCAGGTCCAGCACCCGTAAGTTTCCGGCAGATCCGAAAATGCCGTTCCGGGGGCTATGCCGGAGACGGGCTCGCCGAGCTCCGGATCGTATACCGACAGGCACCGCTCGCACTGCCATACCCCGCGCGTCGGCAGGGCCTCGGGTCCCGCGGCCTTGCTCTCGATGGTCTCTTCCCGCTCCTCGTTCAGCTGATCGAAGTAGAGCTGGCTGATCTCCACCATGAGTTCGGCCAGTTCGGAACGGTCCACCCGCCGGGCGTACTCCGCGTATTCGCGGGTATTGGGGTCGAAATTACGCGCGCATTTAAGCGTGTAAAGTGGACGCACGGCAAAGCCGTCTACGAAACCGGCCTGCAGTTCTTCCCGCTCGACCAGGATGCTGGTAAAGGGGACGTCCCCGTTGCGGCTCACGCCGAAGGTCAACCCGTAGGTACTGATGTCCCGCCGATCGAATTCGCGGACCAGGTAACGTTTCAGCTCCAGGGCTTCGCCGTCCGCCACCGGTAGGTGCCAATTTAGTTCCAGGCTGCTGTGCCGGGCGTTAATTCCGAAGCGACCGAGCAGTTTCTCCCACCGGATCCTCCCCTTTTCCGGGATTCCGCTCACGATAAAGCTTTTCCAGGGCGTAATGCTCAACTTACCGATGCGCTGCTCCAGACAAAGATCACAGGCGGCCGCCATGAAGTCCAGCGCGTACCAGTTGTTGCGCCAGTACAGACCCAGCCAGTAGTGTTCCCGGTCGAGGCGGTTCATACCTTCGTAGTAGGGGAAGGGCCGAAACGCAATGGTCAGGTCCTGCCGTACGTCCCGCAGATTAAGGTTCTCGTTCTCATGCGCCGCAATGACGACCTCCTCCATCGATTCGGCGTCGGGGGCGGCGCAGATAGCCTCCGCCACCCGCCCTACGTCCCAGGTGTGGATCAGGGCCGGAAAGGTTTCCATTTCCGTCCAGCCCGGTAGCTTTACGAATAGATACCAGAAATCCTCATCTTCGGAAACCACGAAATTGAGGTGGCCGGTAAAAAGGGGCACCAGGCGTTGTTGGGGATCGACGATGTTCACCTCCAGCGGTGTCGGGAAACTGAACTGCTCGAGGATGTACAGATAGGTCGAACTGGTCAGCCACGCGGTAGCGGGAAAGATGTCCGCGGCGACGTAGCTGCACATGATGTTGGCGTGGTGGTTGGCCTCGAGGGACTCGATGGTCAGCCGGGGATACCGACTCAGTACGGCCTCCTGCTCCTCGCGAACGGGAAAAATAATATCCTGCCTGGACCCGAAGTGCAGCCCGTCCAGCCCCAGTTCGCGGGCCAACCCGATGATGGTCAGCAGTTCGCTGGGGGAAAGCACGCCCCCCTTTACGGATACACGGTGCAGATGGCTCATACGCTGGTTAATTGCTGGTCAAGAATGGATTTCACTTCCGGTTTACAGCTGCCGCAACCCAGGCCCGCCCCGGTCTGGGCCACCAAGTCCGGAAATTTCGTGCAGCCCCCCGCTATCGCGCCGACCAGGTTCCCCTCCCCCACGTTATTACAACTGCACACCACCCTGCCCCGGAGCGGCTCCCGGCTGCTGCCCGACCGGAGTAGTTCTTCCCGCCGGTCGCCCAGTTCCACGCGGTCCTCGATCAGTCCGCGGTACTCCGCGAACTCGTTCTTGTCCCCGATCAATACGGCACCGACCAGGCGGTCCTGGTAGATCACGCACTTTTTGTAGTACCGCCGGCTGAGGTCCCGGAAGACCACTTCCTCGTAGCCGGCCACGCCCGGCCGGACGCTCGTCTCCCCCAGGCTGCACAGGTCGAGGTCACGGAATTTGAGAATATTCATCGGTACCGATCCCTCGTACACGGCGGTCAGGTCGCCGGTCAGGTACGCCGCCAGCAGATCGGCCTGCTGCTCGGCCGCGGCGGTAATGCCGAAGCGTCTACCCCGCCACTCCGCCACTTCCCCGATGGCGTGTACGTAGGGGTCGCTGGTCGTCAGTCGATCGTCCACCTCGATTCCCCCGGAGCATTTCAGACCGGCCGTTCGGGCCATCTCCAGGTTCGGGCGCGTACCGATGGCGTACACCACGGCGTTGCAAATTAGGGAGATGCCGCTCTTGAAGGTGACGCGCATCGCCCCCGCCTTCTCCCCCTCCCGGATCGGAAAGATCGTATCCACCTCGTTGCGAAAGTAGGTCTGTATCCCCCGCTCACCAACGTGGTCCGCCAGCAACTGGCTGGCCGTGGCATCCAGCTGGCGTTCCATCAGGCGGTTACTACGCTGCACCAACGTGATGCGGATGCCGATTTCCTGCATGGAGGCAGCCAGTTCCAGCCCCAGCAGTCCCCCGCCCACGATCAGCAGGTGGGCGTCCTGGGGCCGATCCGGGAGGCGGAGGTACGTACTCAGCCGGTCCGCATCCTCCCGCCGCCGCATCGTAAAGACCCCCGGCAGGTGGAGGGGTACCTCCCGCGGCACGAAGGGCCGGCTGCCCGTGGCGATGACCAGCCGATCGTAGGTGTAGGCGTCCCCGGCGGCGGTGTAGACCACGCGGTGCTCGCGGTCGATCCGTTCGATGGAGGTATTCAGGTGCAGATCGAAGTCCAGCCGCCGCCGCTCCTGCTCGCGGATCTTTTCGAGCTGTTCCCAGCTCAGGTGCTCGGTGACGTACTCCGGTAGCAGCACCCGGTTGTAAAAGGCATTTTGTTCCCGCGAAAACACCATGATCCGGTCGCGCTGGTTGTGCTCCCGGTAGCTGGTCACGAAGCGGTAGGCCGCCGCCCCCGCCCCGATGACGAGGATGTCCTCGCGCGGCTTCACGAAGGCCTTCACCCCCACGAAGGTGAACTTAAAATTGGGTTGCTTACTGTAGGGGTCCAGCGTGGCGTCGGTCAGGTTGTTAGCCCGCGTAAGGGAGTTACCCAGAATTTTGCCCCAGTGCATGGGCAGGAAGACTACCCCCCGCTTGAGGTCGGGCTGGTGGCGGACCCGGACGCGCACCTCCCCGTTCCCGGAATCGATGACCGCCAGCTGGCCGTCCTCAAGTTTTTCCGACGCGGCGTCGAAGGGGTGCATGTCCAGGTAGGGCAGGTCGATGTGCTTGCGCAGGCGGGCCACCTTCCCCGTCCGCGTCATGGTATGCCATTGGTCGCGAATCCGGCCCGTGGTGAGGATGTACGGACGATCCGGCGGCGCCACCGGCGGCCGCTCCGTATGGGAGATGGTGGACAGGAACCGGGCGCGGCCGGTAGGGGTATAAAAGCGATGATCGGTAAAGAGCCGGGGCGTGCCGGGGTGTACCGGCGTAGGTACGGGCCACTGGAAGGTCCCCTCGCGGCGCAGCCGGTCGTGACTCAGTCCGCTCACATCGATGTTCGTGCCGGCGGTCATGCGCGCGTACTCGTCGTACACCTCGCTGACGTCGCGGTAGCCGAAGCCGTCGTAGCCCATCTTCCGGGCGAAGTCGCAGATAATATCCGCATCCGGGCGGGCCTCGCCGGGCGGGGGAACGAGCGGCTGTAGGTAACTGATCCGTCGGTCGGAATTGGTCATCGTACCGGTCTTCTCCAGCCAGCCGGCGGCGGGCAGCAGCAGGTCGGCGTAGTCGGCCGTATCGCTCCGGTTACTGATATCCTGCACCACGACGAACTTCGCTTTGCGCAAGGCCGCGTCGGCGCGGACGGCATCCGGCAGACTGACAGAGGGATTGGTGCAGATGATCCAGATCGCCTTGAGCTTTCCACTTTCCAGGGCATCAAACATTTGGGTGGCGGTCAGGCCCGGCTCGGCCGGTATCTTCTCCACACCCCAGAAGCGGGCGACCTCTTCCCGGTCCGCCTTATTGGCCAGCACCCGGTGCGCCGCCAGCAGGCTGGCCATTCCTCCTACCTCGCGGCCGCCCATGGCGTTCGGCTGACCGGTGAGGCTGAAGGGCCCCGCGCCCGGCTTTCCGATCTGCCCGGTGAGCAAGTGCAGATTAATCAGTGCGCCGTTCTTTTCTACCCCCACCCGGCTCTGATTCAGGCCCATGGCCCACATCGACATGAACGCCCGGGCGTCACCGATGTAGGCCGCCGCCCTTTTTATATCGTTTAGCGGGACGCCACAGGTTTTTGCGGCGGAGCGCAGGTTTAAAGACTTTAAAATACGCAGGTAGTTTTCGTCAGCCTCCGTATGGTTGCGGATGAACTCCAGGTCGAGCCGGTCCGTGTCGTAGAGCCGGCGTGCGATGGCGTGGTAGAGCAGGACGTCCGTGCCCGGGTTGATCTGCAGGTGCAGGTCGGCAAGCGCGCAGGTATCCGTACGGCGGGGATCGACCACGATGATCTTCATCCCCGGATGAGCCTCCTTTCGCGCCTCCACGCGCCGCCAGATGATCGGATGACACCAGGCGGGATTGGCCCCGGCAACGAAGAGGCAGTCGGTCTGGTCGATATCCTCGTAGCTGCCCGGTACGGCATCCTCCCCCAGTGCCTTCGTATAGGCCACCACCGTGGAGCTCATGCAGAGCCGTGAGTTGGTATCGATATTATTGGTACCCAGGTAACCCTTGGTCAGCTTATTGACCAGGTAGTACTCCTCGGTCAGGCACTGCCCGGAAATGTAGAAGGCTACGCTGTCCGGACCGTACTGGTCGATCATCCCCCGGAATACGGAGGCCGCCCGGTCGATGGCCTGGTCCCACCCCACCCGCTGCAGGGGATGGTCGCGGTGCAGCCGCATCTGCGGATACAGGAGCCGGTCGGAGCGGTCCTGAACTACGTAGTTCAGATTGCGGCCCTTGGAGCAAAGCTGACCGCTATTGGCCGGGTGATCCGGGTCCCCCGCTACCGTCAGCCGGCCCTGTGCGTCTGTCTTAGCAATGATGCCGCAGCCGACGCCGCAGTAGGAACAGGTTGTTTTCACTTGGTTGGTCGCCATATATACGGACTACTAAACTACGTAATTACACCGATGAAAGCCCCACAAACATACGTAATTACAGACCGACCAGAAAAAAATACTTAGATAAATACGTAAAAAACTACGTAGTTAAAGATTTGCTACTTAGATTTGTCCTAGCGGGAACACGGATGCCCGCTGCTTCACTCACACGCTTAGTCTAACAAGCTATGAAAAAGTTCGCCTTTCTGATGTTGTTCGCCATACTGGGCGCGAATCTCGCCGCCCAGTTTCAGCTGAGTGCCGAAGTTCGCCCGCGGGCCGAATTCCGCAATGGCTTCAAAACTCCGAGTTCCTCGGGTTTCGACCCCGCCTTCTTCGTCGAGCAGCGCAGCCGCCTGTACCTCGATTACGCGGAGGAGAAGTATACCTTCCGCCTGGCCCTTCAGGACGTTCGCCTCTGGGGAGAGGTACCCCAGATCTTCAAGAATGAAGACGGCAATACCTTTCTCAGCGAAGCCTGGGGGCAGTACCGCTTCACGCCCGTTTTCTCCGCGAAGGCCGGCCGGCAAATCATCAGCTACGACAACCAGCGCATCCTCGGGGGTCTGGAATGGGCCCAGCAGGGCCGTCGGCACGATGCCCTCTTGCTGCAGTTCGAAGGCAAGAAGCAAGTGAATCGTCTCCACCTGGGATTCGCCTTCAATTCCGACGATGACGTTCCCGAGCCGGCTTTACTCCAGCGCCCCGGCGCCAACTTCTATACCGTTAGCGACAATTACAAAAGCCTTCAGTACGCCTGGTTCAACCGGAAGTTCGCGGAGGAGAAGGGTGAATTGTCCCTGCTGGCCATGAACGAAGTCCTGCAAAATGCCGACTCCACCGTCTCCAATCGCCAAACGCTGGGCACCTACTTCACCTACCAGCTGGGGAAGATTACCCTTTCCGGCGACCTCTACGCCCAGACCGGTAAGCTCGGTGAGCAATCCATCCGCGGTGTACTGGGGGGGCTCAACGCCACCTTCCCCACCAAGGTCACGCCCCTCACGGTCGGCTTCGAATACATCTCCGGCAAAGACGACACCGACGAATCCGACGACGTTACCTGGTTCCTGCCCACCTACGGGACCAACCACGCCTTCAACGGATTCATGGATTACTTCTTCGTCGGACCCGCCAACGGCAACGTCGGCGTCACGGACTTCTACCTAAAGACCAAGTGGCAAGTGGGTAAGGCCTCGCTTCTGGCCCACGGCCACCACTTCCTCACCGGCTCCGAGCAGCTGGACGCTTCCGGCGAAACGCTCAACGCCTCGATGGGCACCGAACTCGACCTGGTGTACGTCCGCAAACTGGCCGAAACCGTCACCCTGCACGTCGGCTACTCCCACCTCCTGGGCACCGAAACCCTGACCACGCTGCGCCCCGGCAACCGCAAATCCAATAACTGGGCCTGGACCATGATCACCTTCCAACCCACCCTGCTCAAAACGGAAAACAAAAAGAAATAGACCATCCAGGTCGGCTCTCCCCCCCAAAACGTACGCTACCATGAAAAATCTTTTACTCCTCCTCCTGGCTTTTTCCTTCCTGCTCCAGCACTGCGGAGAAAGCAACGCCCAACCCAATAGCTCTAGCGGCACCGGCGACGCCCCGAAGGCCGCCGCGATCGAAAAGCCCCAGTTAACCTTCGGCTTCATAAAGCTGACGGACATGGCGCCCCTAGCCATCGCCAAGGAACTCGGCTACTTTAAGGACGAAGGCCTCTTCGTCAGCGTCGAGGCTCAGTCCAACTGGAAGAACATCCTGGATCGCGTGATCGACGGGCAGCTCGACGGCGCCCACATGCTCGCCGGGCAGCCCATCGCCGCCGGGGCCGGATTCGGTCGGCAGGCCAAGCTCATTACCCCCTTCTCCATGGACCTGAACGGCAACGGCATCACGGTCTCCAACGAAGTGTGGGACCTGATGAAACCACACCTCCGCATGGACGATAGCGGTAAGCCCGTCCACCCCATCTCCGCCGACGCCCTCGAACCCGTCGTAGAAGAATACCGCAACGCCGGCAAACCCTTCAAGATGGGGATGGTCTTTCCGGTATCTACCCACAACTACGAGCTGCGCTACTGGCTCGCCGCGGCCGGCCTGAACCCCGGTTTCTACACCGCCGACAACATTCAGGGGCAGGTCGATGCCGACGTACTCCTCTCCGTGACCCCGCCCCCGCAGATGCCCGCCACCCTGGAAGCCGGCACGATCTACGGCTACTGCGTGGGCGAGCCGTGGAACCAGCAGGCCGTCTTCAAGGGCATCGGCGTGCCGGTAGTGACCAACTACGATATCTGGCAGAATAACCCGGAAAAGGTCTTCGCCCTGCGCGCCGACTTCGCCACCAAGTACCCCAACACCACCAAGGCCATCACCAAGGCGTTGATCCGCGCCGGCAAGTGGCTCGACGACCCCGCCAACCGGACCCAGGCCGTCAGCATCCTCTCCCGTTCCGATTACGTCGGGGCCGACTCGGTCGTGCTCGCCAACTCCATGACCGGCACCTTCGAATTCGAGAAAGGCGACAAGCGGAGCATGCCCGACTTCAACGTCTTCTACCGTCACGACGCCACCTACCCCTTCTATTCCGACGGTATCTGGTTCCTGACGCAGATGCGCCGCTGGGGACAGATCCCCGAAGCGAAGCCCGCCGAATGGTACGAGGAGACCATCCAGGACATCTACCGCCCCGATATCTGGCGGCAGGCCGCCGAAGAGCTTGTCGCCGACGGACACATCCCCGAATCCGACATTCCCGACACCGACGGCTACAAGCCCGCCACCGATGCTTTCATCGACGGAAACTCCTACGACGGCAAAGACCCGATCGGCTACCTCAACAGCTTCGCCATCGGCAACAAAGACCAGTAAACACCTAAGACCGTCTTCGCGGTACCATTCCTTACTCAAGTACATCCATCATGGGACAGCACCTTACCGAATCCCCCGTCGCCCCCGCCCCAAAGGCTCCCCTGGCCGGACTGGGCCGTTACCTCCCCGCACGCGCCAAAGTAGGCCGGCAGCTACCCGGCATGGCCCGGACCCTCGGCATCTCCCTGGCGTCCATGGCCGTCTTCCTGCTCCTCTGGCAAATGAGCGCGAGCTACCTCTACGGTGTCGAGGCGAGTGCCCGCATCGAGCGCACCGTCCGAGAGCAGGGACCGGAAGCCGGCGCGCAGATGGAAGCCTGTATCGCCAGCGGAGACGTCAGTTGCAAACCCAATACCCTGCCCTTTCCGAGCGAGGTCCTGCACGCCGCCGGCCTGCTCCTGGCCGACCACCGGGAGATCAGTGCCAAGAAGGCCGAGTTCAACACCGAAACCGCGGAACTCAACGTGGTGCGGGCGGAGCAGGGCCTGGATCCGATCGTCTACACCGGCCGTCCTTCCTTCGTCGACCAGATCGGTACCAGCCTGAAAACGGTGGCCGTCGGTTTCCTCATCTCGCTGCTCATCGCCGTCCCGATCGGCATCATCATCGGGCTCAACGACACCCTCCGCATCGCCTTCAACTGGATGATCCAGGTGTTCAAGCCCGTATCGCCGGTCGTCTGGCTGCTGCTGGTCTTCATGATCGTCAAGACCCTGACCCTGGGATCGGATTCGGACACCTCCTTCCTCATCTCCTGCATCAGCGTCGGCCTCTGCTCCATGTGGGCCACCCTGGTCAATACCAGCCTGGGCGTCTCTTCCATCAATAAGGATTACCTGAACGTAGCCCGCGTCCTGAACCTGGGCATCGGCAAGAAAATCTTCAAGGTCATCCTGCCCTCGGCCATTCCCGTCATTTTCACCGGCATGCGCATCACCGTTTCGGTGGCCTGGATGGTCCTCATCGCCATCGAACTCCTCGCCCAGAGCCCCGGCCTCGGCTCCTTCGTCTGGGAAGAGTTCCAAAACGGCGGCTCCGACAGCAACGCCAAGATCATCGTCGCCATGTTCGTCATCGGCCTCGTCGGCTTCCTCCTCGACCGCATCATGTTCTGGGTGCAGCAGCGGGTTAGTTTTGAGAAGGCGGTGGGGTAGGATTCGAGGTTATAGTAGATAGGTCATAGGAAGTAGGGTATAGGTCATAGGCCATAGCGCGCTGCTTCCATAAGTACCCGGGCATTCGCCCCTCTGCTATCCGCTATAACCTATACTCTATAACCTATGACCTACACCCCCACGCAACCACAACAAAGAACAAAACGCTAACCATGCCTCCCATAATAGAATTCAAAAACGTCAGCAAGTGGTACGGCGAGGGCGACTCCCGCACCGAAGTGCTCTCCAACATCAACCTGACCATCGAGGAAGGGGAATTCTTGGCCATTGTCGGATTTACCGGCTCGGGAAAGACCACCCTCGTGAATATGATGACGGGCCTGTTGCAACCCAGCGAGGGGGAAGTGCTGTACCGGGGCCAACCGATCACCGGGCCGGCACCGGAACGGGGAATCATCTTTCAAAATTACTCCCTCCTGCCCTGGTATACCGTCTTTCAGAACGTGGCGCTGGCCGTTGACGAGGTGTACCCGCAGTGGAGCCGGGAAGAACGGGAAGCACACGTCCGCAAGTTCGTCGAAATGGTGGGGCTGTCCCACGCGGTAGATAAGCGGCCGTCCGAACTGAGCGGCGGTATGCGGCAGCGGGTATCCATTGCCCGGGTGCTGGCTACCGACCCCGACCTGTTGCTCATGGACGAGCCCCTGGGTGCTCTCGACGCCCTGACCCGCGGCAACCTGCAGGACGAGATTCTGCAAATATGGAGCGCCAACCGGCGGAGTGCCGTGCTCATCACCAACGACGTCGACGAAGGGATTTACATGGCCGACCGGATCATCCCCCTGGATCCCGGCCCGGCAGCCGGCCTGGGACCGGAATTCCGCATCGAGTTGGACCGGCCGCGGGACAAGACCGACATGAATCACGACCCGCACTTCAAACGGGTACGCACCGAGATCCTGAACTACCTGGTTCAGCTGGGAGAGGCCGGCAAGCAACAGAGTGACGCCTCCCTTACCCTCCCCGACATCCAACCCATCAAACCCGGTAGCCGCAGCTTCGTCAGCAAGTGGCGTCGCGCATAACCCCTCATCATGTCAATAATGCTCACGCCCCCCGTCAATCTTCGCGACGTCGTTCTCGATTTTCGTGATCTGACGAAGGTCTATCCTACCCCGACCGGGGAATACGTCGTCCTGGAAAACCTGCAGCTACAGATCAAAAAGGAGGAATTCGTTTCCATCATCGGCCACTCCGGCTGCGGGAAGACGACGCTCCTGACCATGATCGCCGGACTGAACGACATCTCCCGCGGAGAAATCCTCCTGAACGAATTTCCCATTACCGGCCCGGGTCCCGACCGCGGGGTCATCTTCCAGTCCCCCAGCCTCTTCCCCTGGATGACCGCCTTCGAAAACATGATGCTGGGTGTCGACCAGGTCTTTCCGCACGGCACCCGCCGCCAGCGCGAGGACATCGTGAAGTACTACCTCGATAAAGTAGGCCTCAGCCAGTGGATGCACCGCCGGGCCAACGAGCTCAGTCAGGGCATGCAGCAGCGGGTCGGTATCGCGCGGGCCTTTGCCCTGAAGCCGAAAATTCTCCTGCTCGACGAGCCCTTCGGCATGCTGGATTCCCTTACCCGGGCCGAGTTACAGGACGTACTGCTGGAAGTGTGGGACAAGGAAAAGATCACCGCCATTCAGATCACCCACGACGTGGACGAGGCCATCTTCCTGGCCGACCGGGTCATCATGATGACCTCCGGCCCCCGCGCCCAGATCGGCGATATCCTGGAGATCGGCTTCGAGCGGCCGCGCGTGCGGAAGGAGATCCTCCACCACCCCGACTACTATCGCTACCGGGAACACCTGATCGGTTTCCTGGAGCATTGATGCACCGCCGGAATAGTCTATAGGCCCAGTTCCCGTACCCGGCGATTTAGTTCGCTGCTGTTGCTGACGCCGAGCTTCTTCATCATGTTGAAGCGGTGGGTCTCGACGGTGCGGCGGCTGAGGTCCAGCTGATCGGCAATCTCTTGGTTGGTGGCCCCCTTAAGGATGATGGGTAAGATCTGCCGCTCGCGCCGGGTAAGCTCTATCTTTTCTTCATTGGCCGCCGGGCTGCTTACGACCCCGTCCGACTTCATCAATTGCCGGATCAGGATATTCGAGAGGTCGCCGCTGAAGTAGCGGTCGCCGCCGACGATGGTATGAACGGCACGCAGGAATTCCTCGCGGCTGGCATCCTTAAGCAGATATCCGAAGGCGCCGGCATCGATGGACTGCAGCACGTACTCCTCGCTATCGTGCATGGAGAGCATCAGACAGGGGGTGTTATTTCCTTTCTGCCGGAGCTGGCGGACGGCTTCGATACCATTGAGTCGCGGCATGCGAATATCCACGATGGCAAGATCCGGATTCACCTCGTCGATCAGTTCGAGCATCGCGACCCCGTCGTCGGCCTCGGCAATGACGTGCAGGTCGGCTTCGTCCTCCAGGAGGCGGCGAATACCGTCCCGCACCAGGGCGTGATCGTCGGCGAGTAATATTTGGGTAGGCATGATCGAGCTGTTTACCGGGGGAAATTACTGCTTTAGGCCGTAGCCCTCAGCCCCGGGGCGTGACGGGTGCCGCCGAGAGGGGCACGTTAATGGTGATCCGGGTGCCGGTTTCCGGTGAACTGCGGATGAAGAGCCGTCCCTTCAACTGGGCGATTCGCTCTTCCATGCTGGCCATTCCCAGACCGGAGCCGTCGGTACGCGCCTTGACGGCATCCGGATCGAAGCCACGGCCATCGTCGTCCACCGTAATGCTGACGAGGTCCTTGCCGGCGGATAGCGTCACCAGGATGTAGTTTGCTCCGGCGTACTTGATGGCGTTATTAACGGCCTCCTGCGTGATGCGGTACAGATTGAGCTCGACGGCGGGGTCCAGGCCTACGTTGAAGGTTTCCGTTTGGCACACCACCCGCTCGCCGGTCAGCCGGCTCAGTTCGCGGGCCATCCGCTCCAGGGTGATGGCCAGGCCGTAGTCGCTGAGCTCGGGGGGGCGTAGGTTGAAGGTGGCCATCCGCACGCCGCGGATGATGTCGCCGGCCAGCTGCTTGAGATGGTTCAGATCGGCCTGGCTGCGCTCCGAATTCTCCAGCCGGAGGCTCTCGAGGCTAAACTTCAGGGCGGTCAGGTTCTGGCCTACCCCGTCGTGGAGGTCGCGGGCAACGCGGAGTCGTTCCTTCTCCTGGGCCTCGGTCGACTGGCGGGCGCGCTGATCGGCCCGTTGCTTTTCCTCGGCGATCTGCCGCTCGGTCAGGCGGTTGAGTTCCTTGCGGGCGAGGTGGCTCTCGGTCACGTCCGTAGCCAGTACGAAGAGCTCCGTATCCACCCCGGCGCGGCGGGCGGGCAGTACGCTCAATTCCAGGTACCGCACTTCTCCTTCGGGGCCCGTCAGTTGCCATTCGCCCCGCCACGGCGCTACCGTTACGTTACGTAGAATTTCCTCCATCCGGGCCTGCCTTCCTTCCTCGCGGTTGAGCACGGCGGCGAAGGGTAGGTTCGCCGGCCGGCTGTCCGCATCCAGCAACTTGCGAAACTTTTTGCTGAGGTGAATGACGGTGCCGTCGGCACGCAGTGACGCAAAGAGCGCCGCTTCGTCGATCGCGCTGTTCAGCGCGTACAGTTGGCGGAGCGTCGCGTCCTTGTCCCGCACCGCCGA
This sequence comes from Lewinella sp. IMCC34191, assembly GCF_003390935.1. Taxonomy (GTDB): domain Bacteria; phylum Bacteroidota; class Bacteroidia; order Chitinophagales; family Saprospiraceae; genus Neolewinella. Next base: position 283,303 of record NZ_QNQZ01000006.1, read on the forward strand.
CTCGGCCACCCCGCGGGCGGCGACCTGTGCCTGCCGCTCGGTCTGAATTTGGTCGAACTGACGGCGCACGAAGTTGGATATCGGCCGGAAAATGAAGAGTAACTCGAGCAGAAGGATCACGAGGGTCAGCACGGTCAGCCACATATTGACCCGCTGCAGCCGATCGACTTTCCGCGTGGCCAGTTGGCTGAGCTCGTCGACGATCGCGTCCATGCGGAGTAAGAAAGCATTCGACAACCGATTAACTTCTTTTACCTGCGCTCCGCCGCCCGAATCTTCCTGCGCGAGTGCCGACAGCCGATCGACCAAACTATCCAGTTCCGTCAGTTCCTCCCGGACGGGTAGCCCCGTAAGTTCGTTTTTGAGCCAGACGTGGCGGGTTTGCCACTCGGCAACGTCTTCCGCTTCGGCGGGCGGGGACAGGGCCACCATCTTAGCGATGCGCTGACTGAGCATCCGCTGCCGGCCGGCTACGTTGATGATGTCGGCGTCGCGCTCCTGGTCGATCAGGTAGCCGTCCACCAACAAAAGCTCGCCGATCAGGGCCAGGGCAATCAGGGAAAGCGCCAGGAGGTAGGCGCGGCGAAGGCGGGAGAAGATGCCGGTTTCTCCCACGGCCTAGGTAATTTCCATCGCCTCCAGCACCATACCGTGGACGGCCCGCGGCAGATCGGCGGTCTGCGCGGCTTCCCGACCGCGGTCGGACATTTTCCGCAGGGTTTTGTGCAGGATGTCGATGACCTTCTCGTGGGGGTGTTCGGCGGCGAACTCCGCGGCGTAATGCTTTAGAAAGACGAGGCAGATGACGTCTTCCAGCGTCTGCGTATCGTCGTCCCGCTTGAGGCGCTTCTTCTGCAGCAGAAAGGCGACACGCTCGATGACGTCTTCCCCGAAGCCGACCTCCCGCAGAATCTCGCCGGCGCGGGCGGCGTGGAATTTTTTGAGATCGGCCCGCCACCGCAGATAGCCTTCCCGGTCCATGGGGTAGCTGTCGCGCGGGCTGCGCCAGCGTTCCAGGTGTTGGGCGCGGGCGGCGAGGCGCAGGGATATAGGGGCGTCAGGGAGGTAGCGATCCAGTTCCTCCGACATCCTTCTCCCGTAAAGCCATTCGGAAGGGACCTCCCCGGATTCCGTTTGCACGTACCGGGGGTCGGCGGAATTAGCCTGATCTATAGCGGCAAAGGCTGCCTCGAGCTGTTGTTGGTTGTCGGATTCGGACATAGCGGAAAGGTAAGGGCTAGTCGGCGAATCCTACGTATACGTAGTCATTTTCGACCTTCACCGGGTAAACGGCTACGGGTGGGCAATCACCATTCAGGTTCTCTCCCGTCTCCAGGCTGAAGGTCCGCTTATGCATCGGGCAGGCGACCTTGGGAATGCCGTCCTGCTCCCCGATGAGGCCGCGGCCCAGTACATTTTCGAGCTTGTGCGGACAGAGGTTCTGGCAGGCGTACCAACGCTCGGTGCGGTTGAAGTAGAACACCGCGATCTGGCGGTCCCGGTACTTGATCACGGCTCCGGCGCCGACGGGGAACTGGTCGGTGCGGCCGGCGCGGAACCAGGTAGTTACGTCGGTCAGGGGGGTGGTGGTGTAAGCGGTCATGATATTCGTTTGGAGCTAACTGCAAGAACTTGGGTGGGCAAAACGAGGCGATGGCGGTCCTACCAGGGTTTCGGCATTTTCTGGTCGCGCAGCGCGACGAACTCCAGTTCCTCGCTTTCGTCGGTGTTCACGAAGGGGCGGAAGCGGGCGCGCAGGGCGGGATCCTCTATGGCCTGTTTCCACTCACAGGCGTAGCCGTCGACCAGCCCCTGCATTTCGGTTTCCAGTTCCTCGGCGATGCCGAGTACGTCATCCACCACGACGCTCTTCAGGTAGTCGATGCCCCCCTCGAGACCTTCCAGCCACTTGGCGGTGCGAATGAGGGGGCCGGCGGTGCGCAGGTAAAACATGAGGAAGCGGTCGAGGTACCTGACGGCGGTGGCGCGGTCGACGGGGCCGGCCAGCAACTGGGCGTGCACGGGCCGGGCACCGCCGTTGCCGCAGACGTAGAGGTTGTAGCCCTCCTCGACGGCGATCAGGCCGAAGTCTTTGCCCCGCGCCTCGGCACACTCCCGGATGCAGCCACTGACGCCCCCCTTTAGTTTGTGGGGCGACCGGAGACCTTTATAGCGTTCCTCGATCTCAATGGCGAAGGAGACCGATTCGTCCATCCCGTAGCGGCACCAGGTGCTGCCGACACAGCTCTTGACGGTACGCAGCGATTTTCCGTAGGCGTGGCCGCTTTCGAAGCCCGCCGCGATCAACTCCTCCCAGATGAGCGGTAATTCCTCCAGGCGGGCGCCGAATAGATCGATGCGCTGACCGCCGGTGATCTTGGTGTACAGATCGTATTTCTTGGCGACGCTGCCGATGGCTAACAGTTTGTCGGGGCTGATCTCTCCGCCCGGTACCCGGGGGACGACCGAGTAGGTACCGTTGCGCTGGATGTTGGCCAGGAAGCGGTCGTTGGTATCCTGAATCTGCGCCTGTGGATTAGCGGTTTCCGCGTACACGGTGGCGAAGATGCTGGCGAGAGCGGGCTTACAGGTTTCGCAGCCGTTCCCCTGGCCGATGACGTCGAGTGCCTCGTCGTAGGTACGGATGTTTTTCATTTGCACCAGGTCGCGTAATTCCTGGCGGGTGTAGGCGAAGTGCTCGCAGATCGTGTTACGGACCACCTTGCCCTGCGACTTCATGTAATTCTCGACGAGGTCGGTGAGGATGGGTTTGCATCCTCCGCAACCGGTGCCCGCCCCGGTGCAGGCGACAAGCTCCTTTACCGAGGCGGCTTCCCCCTCGCTCAACAGACTGCAAAGGGTGCCTTTGGAGACGTTCTCACAGGAGCAAATGACGGCCGCGTCGGGGAGGTCGAGTACCCCGGCCCCCGGATTGCCGCCCACGCCGCGGGTACCCAGGATCAGGTCTTCCGGCTGGGGGGGCAGGGCCATGTTATTCTTATAGATCTGGTGGAGCATGTTGTAGTCGGCCGCGTCGCCGACCAGGATGCCCCCGAGCAGTCGCTTGCCGTCGCGGCTGATGTTGATGCGCTTGTAGATGCCCCCGGATTCGTCGTGGAAGACGATGGAGCGTGCCTCGTCAGCATTCGGGAAACACTCTCCGAAGCTGGCCACGTCCGTACCGATGAGCTTGAGTTTGGTCGACAGGTCGATCGCCTCGGGCATGCAGCCCCCGTCGGCGTCGGCCATGATCGAGCCGAGCGCCACGCGGGCCATATCGTATCCGGGGGCTACCAGTCCGTAGATCATCTCCCGGTAGAGGGCCGCCTCCCCGATGACGTATACGTCGGGCGCGCTGGTGCGCAGGTATTCGTCGGCCATAATGCCGCCGCGCGGGCCGACCTCGATGCCGGCCTTCCGGGCGAGTTCGTCGCGGGGGCGGATGCCCGCGGAGATGATCAGCATATCCGCCGGCAGGGAAGTCTCGTCGCTGAACTCCAGGTGGGTGATGGCTCCGTTACCCGCGATAGCGGTGGTGCTCTTGGAAAGGTGCACCCCGAGCCCGAGGTCAGCCAGCTTATTTTTCAGCGTCGTGGCGCCGGCCTCGTCCAGTTGCCGGGGCATAAGGCGCGGGGCGAACTCAATGACGTCGGTCGCCAGGCCCATATCCAGGGTAGCCTTGGCGGCTTCGAGACCCAGCAGGCCGCCGCCCATGATGACGGACCGGGCGCCGGCTTTGTCGCGGATCTTGTCGGCGTAATCCATGATGGCCTCCAGGTCCTCGATCGTGCGGTAAACGAATACGCCCTGCTTTTCGCAGCCGGGGACCGGCGGGACGAACGGCACGGAGCCGGTAGCCAGGACGAGGTAGTCGTAGCGAAGGACGTTTCCCAGGTGGGTCGTCAATTCCCGGCGTTCGGTATCCAGTTCGGTGACCAACTCGCCGGTGCGGAGGGTGATGCCCGCCTCGGCGTACCACTCCCGGGAGGCCAGGGCCAGCTTGTCGGCATCGCGGTCGCTGAAGTAAGCACTCAGGTGAACGCGGTCGTAGGCCGGCCGCCGTTCTTCCCCGAATACGGTGAGCTGAAATTCTCCCCGGCGGGGATGGCGGGAAAAGAGGTCACAAAATTTGTGTCCGACCATTCCATTCCCAATGACGACGATCTGCATAGCGCTGGTGTTTACGTAGTACACTGAATTAACTACGTAGCAAATCTACGTATATTCTACGTAATTACGCAAGCGCTATGCCAATCTCTTTTCGCGACCGACCTGATCCTCCCGTCAACTAGCGGAAAATAGCCTGGATGCGATCCCGCTCCTCCGGGGTATTCGCGTTGGTGAGGGGCAGCATATCGTCGAGGTTGACCAGGGCGATCTCGCTGTTGATGAGCATTTTGCGGGGGCAGGAATACCCCAGCGCCATGAAGCGCAGCAGGCGCTGGTAGGCGCGGGGCTCGTAGATGGCCACCAGGGGTTCGGGCCACTCCCGCTCCGGCCCCCTAAGCGCGGTGGCGTAGCGTCCGGGGGCACGGGCATCGATCAATTGCTTGATGGTGGCTTCGTCGAGCAGGGGCAGGTCACAGGCCAGTACCAGCCAGGCACTGTTCGGGTCGTCGAGGAAAGCCGAGCAGATGGCCCCGGCCGGGCCCAAGCCCAAAAACCGGTCCGTAATCACCGGGGCCGGATACTTACCGGTCTGCGCGTCATCGCGCACGGAAATACTAACGGGTGCACCGGCGGAAGTACATAGTTCATAGAGCCGCTCCACCTCCGACCGGCCGTCACGGTATACGAGGTGGGCCTTATCGGTCCCCATACGGCTGCTCGCTCCACCGGCGAGGATGAGGGCGCGGAGTGGAGCAACCCTATCGGACAGCACGCGCTCCAGGCCTACGAGCACCGGCTTGAGCAGGCTGATGGAGGTGGTGATGGGCGGACAGTGCTGATTCTTCGCCTGTTCTCGCAACCATTCGGGCATGGAGGCCGGCCCGTTGACGTGCACGATAGCGTATATATCGGTGAGCTGCTCCCGTCGCCGTTCGAGAGTTCCGGCCTTTTGTTCGTCTACGAAGACGATCTGCCGGGCGGCCGGGTAGTGATTACCATTCACCAGCACGAGGTCGTAGTCGGCGCCGGTCAGGCGGTCATCGTATTCATTCCACGCATCGGTGGAGGGGGTAAAGCGTTTACGGCCATACCGGAGGCTGGCGGGGGTGGGGTGTTCCTGGTGCTCGCCGGTCACCATCAGGCAACGGTAGCGATCGGACAACTGGTCCACCCACTCGCTCATGATCGTTTCCATCCGCTCACAGGTCGAACCGACGAGCGCGAATTCAGTGTGTCCGTAGTGACCAAGGTCCGGACGGGCCATTTTGGGGTGTTTCTGGTGCATTACTGACGGGTTTAAAAGAATCGAAGGGGTACGAATGGAAAAGGCTCCGAGGCCATAAAGTTGGTCCGATCGGCGGGTAAGACCAGGAATCCATCCGTCTCCAGCAGACTGACCAGGTCGCCGCTGCCGCTGTTGGTGACGGGGCGGGCGGTGATTTGTCCGTTAGCATGTTCCAACTGAACCGACCGGAACAGGGTCAGTTCGGGTGCGAAGCTCACGTCTTCCGCGAGTAAGGCGCGCCGGTTTTCGACGGGCACGCCCAGTTGCTGTCGTAGCCACGCCCCTACGTACACAACCGCTCCGACGAGGCTGGAGGCGGGGTTGCCCGGAAGGGCGAACACCATAGTATCCTCGTTGCGGCCCACCCAGAGGGGCTTGCCCGGTCGCTGGGCTACGCGGTGGAAGAGTTTCTCAATGCCGGCATCCGCCAACCAGTTGGGAATGTGATCGAGCTTTCCCTTGGAAACTCCACCGCTTAAGAGCACCACATCGTGATCGTCGATGAGCCGGCCCAGGGTATGCCGGCCGCCCGCCGGGTCGTCACCCAGATGGCTCAGGGTAGGTTGGATGCCGGCCATTCGAAACAGGGAGGCGAGCTGGTGGACGTTGGAACTGCGGATCTGATGGTCCTGCGGTTCCCTATCCACGTCAACCACCTCATCGCCAGTAGAGGCGATCGCTACCAGCGGCCAGCGCCGGACGGTCACCGTCGCCTGTCCGTAGGTGGCCAGGACGGCCATTTCCGCGGGGCCGATGATTCGGCTGCCCTCCAGCATGGTTGTACCGGCCCGGGCATCCGTGGCTCGGCGATGGATACTCCGGGCGTCCGTGACGCCGTCAGGTAGAACGATGAACTCGCCGTCCCGCTGAATATCCTCGTAGCGTATGACGGTGGTCGTTCCCGGGGGAAGCGGGGCGCCCGTCATGACCTCCACGCACTGATCGCTAGCCGCCAAAGGGCGGGGAGGCGTACCCGCCGGAGCTACGTGCGACACGGCAAAGCGGCGCTGGGCGGCAGCATAGGCCTGAAAGTCGATCGCCACCCCGTCCATCGCTACCCGGTCGAAGGGGGGGTGGTCGCGGTCGGCTACGACAGACTGGCTGAGCACGCGACCCGTAGCCTGGGCCAAAGGCACCCGTTCGGTCCCCCAGTCGAAGGTCTGTTCCAGGGTGCGGGCGAGGGCGGCGGGATAGGCGATCATTAGGTCAGGATTGAAGGTGGGGCAAGTTAGGTCCCCTCCACCGGGTGGGGGGCAGGGAGAGTTGTTATTACTACACCCATACATACACATCCCGCCGGCCAAGCGTTCTTGAACTTTCCCTCATTGCTGCGGAGACCTTCCGCAAATCAACGCTCACCAAAGCCACATGACTAAATCCATCCTTTCTTTTCTGCTGGTGCTTGTACTCTCCGGCGTCGCTACCGCGCAGTCCAACAACTACCGCATGTTCGAGTGGGACTTGCTCCGGCTGGGATACGCCATTCCCGGCGGCGAGCGCTTCGGCGGCGGAGTGGCCTTCGGTACGGAAGTGCGGTACAACGCCTCGGACCGTATCTCCGTCGGCCTGCGCCCCGAAGTGGCGGCCTACACGTCCAACCTCGAAGCGGAAACCATCGACGTCGGCGCGGCGGGTAGCTTTGTCGTAACGGGGGACTACTACCTGCGCACGGAGGGCGGTTTCCGGCCGTTCGGCGGCATGGGGCTCGGGTCCTTCGGCGGGGCGAGCGTCACCGTGGAGGATACCGACGACACCGTTGACGAGGAGGATCTTGAGGTCGGTCGGTCGCTCGGTATCGTGCCCCGTGTCGGTATGGAGATCGGTCACTTCCGCGTATCGCTGGAGTATAACCTTACGTTCAGCGACCAAGTGTCCAACTACTTCGGCATCATGATCGCCCCTACCCTCTTCGGCGGACCGAAATAGGTACCGCTGCACCTGTAGCCCGACCTATTTGAATTAAGATCGCGTACGGTCCGAACCCAGGCGAATCTCCATCCGTAGCATAGCTGCGTGCGACCATAATCGGCGCACGGTTGCTCCTATGCGGCTTGCTTTCCAAGCTTGGATGTTATTGCTGCTGACCGTACCCGGGTGGTTAACGGGACAGGAGAGCACGCCCCAGACGAACCGGCAGTGGGACTGGCGCCGCCCGACCCTGATTGCGGAAGCTCATTTTGGGACCATCCTACCCGTGGAAGCTTTTCTGCGTGGCGAGAATCTGCTCGACCGCCCGATGGCTCGCTTCCGCGGCCTGATGCTCGGCTTTACGACGCGGGCCAGCGGCGACCGCCTATGGCACCATCGCCACGGGATGCCGGAAGCCGGGTTCGGGATCACCCTGCTGGACTACGACAATCCGGTAGAAGTCGGTCGGCCGGTTGCGGTCCACCGAACGTTCCGCGCGCCGCTATGGCAGCGAGGAAGGCTGGGACTGGGCTACGGCGCCGACATAGGCCTGGCCACCGGCTGGAAGACCTATGATACGCGGCGCAACCCCTACAATAAACTGATCAGTACCCGGCTGACGGCCTACTTCCGGCTGGGGCTGGGTGCCCGCCTGCAGCTGGCCGACCACTGGGCGTTACGCCTCGATGCGGGCCTGACCCACGTCTCTAACGGCAACGTCAGGCGACCGAACGCCGGACTAAATGCCGCCGCCGCCAGCCTGGGGCTCTACTATACCGTGAAGCCCGCTCCCCCCACCAAAGCGGTTACCCTACCCCGGTTTGTACCCTCTACGGATTTCACCCTGTCGGTCTTCGGCGGCGTGGAAAAACGGCTTTACCGGACGGAGGAGTTACCTCCCGAAGAGAAGTACCGCGGGCTGACCCACGGATTGGGCGGCATAGCGGCCATTGTTAGTCGACGCCTGACACACGCGTCCAAAGTCGGCATCGGGGCTTCCGTGCTGTACCACGGCGCCGATAATATGTCTACCTGGACTGACGCCGGCCAACTGCATCACCGGAACGGGGGCACCCTGGCCGGACCGGTCCGCCTCGGCGTCTTCCCGGCCTACGAACTGGTCTTTAACCGGTGGTCGGTACAGGTGCAAGCCGAGTATTATCTATTATCTCCGGGTGGCATGGATAACGCGGACCGGTTTCGCCAGCGGATCGGCCTTAAGTATCACCTGACGGACCGCATTTACCTGGCCACCCTGGTCAACGCCCGGCAGTTCAGCGTAGCGGACTTCGTAGAGTGGCACGTGGGCTACAGGTTTAGCCGAAGCCGGCCGCGGAGAGGATCCGACTAGCGCGCTCGACCGTACCGGGGTCCGTCACTAAACCCGGGGCATGCCAGGGCTTCACGCGGGCGTCGATGACAACCGGTCCGCGGCACCCCCAGTGTTTGTGTTCGGTGAAAGCGTCGATGCCGTGGACGTCGTGGCTGGGGTTGCTGCGCGTGAAGGTGGCCCAGACGAAGTTGGAAAAGTCGGCGGCCAGGAAGTCGGGATCGTCGCACACGATAATAAGCGGCGTTTTGTGGACAAGCTCTTTACCTGCGCTCCGCCGCAAAAACGGATCTAGTGCGGCGTAGCCGTCCTTACCGGTGAAGGGGGGACCGCCCACGGCCAGGATACCCGGCGCTACCAGGCGGGGGCTATGATATCCTTCGGGGAGGTCGATGGCATCGGGCACCTCCGTTGCCAGGGTGCGGCGGACCGGACCCCGGCAGGCCCAGATGAGTTTGGAGCCCGCGTTCCAGCCGGAGCCGGAGTAGTCGAGGGTATCGATGGTCGTGCGCGTCTGGAAGTGGAGATCGCGCTCGGGGTCGAAGCGTTCCAGCAGGTGGCGGAAGAAGGCGGGCTGGTCGTCGGCGTCCAGTTCGGGGTCATCTTCCTCGGCGGCGATGAGGCAGTACTTCGCCAGGCTGGTCTGGCCGCTGCCAAGGATGCGGTTCGCCTGGGTGATGATCTCCTCGGGCACCTTATCGCGGAAGGGCATGTAGCGCTCCGAGCCGATGGCCAGCAGGAGGGGATGGACGCCGGCTTCGTCGACCGCGTTGATCTGCCGGATGCCGGGGAACTCGCCGGGGGTGAGGTCCTTGACGATCTTGTGGATGAGGTAACCGAAACTGCTGTCTTCGGCGGGCGGGCGGCCCACGACGGTGAAGTGCCAGAGGGGGTCCTTGCGATGCCAGACGGTCTCGACGTCCATAACCGGGAAATCGTGCTGCAGCGAATAATAGCCCAAGTGATCGCCGAAGGGCCCCTCGGGCTTCTTTTCCCCCTTGCGGATGGTGCCGGTGATGACGAAATCGGCGTCGGCGGACAGCAGCCAGTCGCGGTCCCAGGCGTAACCGAAGCGGCGGCCGGCGAGCATACCGGCGAAGGTCATTTCGCTCAGGCCCTCGGGCAGCGGCATGATGGCGCAGAAGGCGTGGCTGGGCGGGCCGCCCACGAAGACGGAGCAGCGGAAGGGCTCGGCCGTCTGGTTGTATTCGGTGTGGTGGATACCGATGCCGCGGTGCAGCTGGTAGTGGAGGCCGATCTCGCGGTTGGTCTCGTATTCGTTGCCCGTGAGCTGGATGCGGTACATCCCGATATTACTTTCCATCGGCTTGCGGCTGCCCGGGGGGAGGGTGCATACCTGGGGGAGGGTGACGAAGGCGCCGCCGTCCATGGGCCAGGACTTGACGAGCGGCAGTTGGTCGATGGTGGTCTGCGCGTACTTGACGGCGGGCTTGCGGCGCTGACGCGGCAGGGCGGAGAAGGCCGTTTTGGGCGTGCCCAGGTAGCGAAGGGGATTTTTGGCCACGTTGGCCGGGTCGGCCTTCAGTTCGACAAGCTTCTTGACACCGGGGAAAGTCTTGCGGAAGAGGAAGTCCGTGCGCTCATAGGTCCCGTAGATGTTGGAGACGGCCTGAAAGGGGCTGCCCTTCACCCGTTCGAAGAGGACGGCGGGGCCGCCGGCGTCGAAAACCTGGCGGTGGATTTCCGCCATTTCCAGGTCGGGATCTACTTCGGCGGAAATGCGAAGCAGCTGACCGCTGCGTTCGAGATCGTCGACGGCGGCGCGAAGGGATGCATACATGACGGATAAATAGGTACGGACGGACTTTGGTTGCCGCGATCGTTGGTATACGCTTGCATTATATGTGTTAAAATAGGTTAAGGTGACCAACGAATTCACGGAAATGCTCGTCAACACTATGACACTGCCCTGACGCTGGTATGGCATTGTGTTGACAATGCCATATCTTTAGTTAGCCCATTACAACTTCCCCGTTATGAAAAACTTGCTCGTTCTCTCGGTTCTGACGCTGACCCTCACCGCTTGTCTGGAAGACGAGCGAACGAGTTCGCTGACCTTAGGCACCGCGCCCTTTACCGCCGCGGAAATGGAGGTACTCAACGAGCAACTGGACCTGGGCGAAGTGGTGTTCCAGCGAGAAGTCGACCTGCCCCTTCACATCGGACAATTCACGACCCCGGATGGGAAGCTGCACCAGGAGCCGGAAGACCTGACCAAGGCTCTGCTGGGCCGCGTACTCTTTTACGACACCCAACTCTCGGCTACGGGAGAGACGAGCTGTGCCAGCTGCCACAAACAGGAACTGGCCTTCGGGGATGACCTGGCCTTCAGTAAAGGAATCAACGGCGGCCATACCAAGCGCAACAGCATCGCCCTGGCGAGCGTACCCAGCTTTGCCAACGAGGTGAGCGGGTACGGGGAAACCTCCATGGACGGCAATTCCTTCAGCCAGGGCAGCGTGGCCTTCTTCTGGGACGAGCGCGCCGCGACGATCAAGGAGCAGAGCACGCTGACGATTCAGGACCGGGTAGAAATGGGCCGGGACCTGGAGGAGCTCGCCAACGATCTCAAGCAACAAGAGATGTACCGCATCCTGAGCCGTAAAGCTTACGGTACGGAAGATCTGACGGCGGACCGGATCACGCTGGCCCTGGAAAAGTTTTGCGCTACGATTTCCAGTATGGACTCCCCCTTCGACGACATGATGGATGCCATGATGATGCCAAACGGAGCCGTGGAGCTCGAGGGCTTCACCGAAGCGGAGCAGATGGGCCATACCCTCTTTACCGAGAATTGCGGCAGTTGCCACGGCTTCAATATGACCCAGCCCGTATTACCCATTGCTAATAACGGCCTGGACCGCCTATCAACGGATCTCGGCGTGGGCGAGCACCGGGGCCGGGAATTCAACGGAGTGTTCAAGGTACCCTTCCTGCGTAACGTCGCCCTCACGGCCCCTTACATGCACGACGGCCGGTTTGCCACGCTGCGGGAAGTAATCGACCACTACAGCGAGGGGATCCAGCGGCATGAAAACCTCAGCGCAAACCTGCGCGACTTTACCAACGGATCCGGCGCGCCCCGCCGGATGAACTTTACCGAGGAAGAAAAGCAGGCGCTCATCGCCTTCCTGGAAATGACGACCGACCGGTCGGTACTGACCGATGCCTCGCTGAGCGATCCCTTCCGCAGTAAATAAAAAAACCCCCGGCCGTTTTGACCGGGGGTGAATAACCACTTATTTCGGTAGCAGCTGATGCTTTGCTTCGAGTGGTCTTGGATAGAATAGGCTGGCGCGAAACTAGGTAAGATACATCGTTTGTACAAACATTTATTGTTTTAAGCCGGCTCTCAGGGTATAGTTATTGGCTAGTCTTCCGGGGCCAGGGGGCATCGTTTGCAGTATTTGCCCTTTTTGAGGTATTTCTCGCAGCATTTCTTCTTCTTACCCCCCTTGGATTTTTTCTTCCCCGCCTTTTCTTTTTTCTTCGCCATTATATGGAAACCCGCAGCCGGATAAATCTCTGGTCATCGCCGCGTAATATTAGCACCGCGCTGATGTACGCATTCGCCCAGCGACCGGACACGACGGTGGTAGACGAGCCCCTCTACGCCCACTACCTAAGCCGGCAACCCACCGAGGCCGATCACCCCGGCCGCGAAGAGATCCTGAAGACCCAAAATCCGGACGGCAACGAAGTGGTGCGGTATATGTCGGAGGGGGAATTCCCCACCCCCATCGTTGTCTTCAAGCAGATGACGCACCACCTCATCGAGCTGCCCGAGGCCTTTCTGTTCGGCATGGTGAACGTCCTGCTCATTCGGGATCCGCGCGAGATCCTCGCCTCCTTCAACCAGGTGATCGACAAGGTCACCGCCGCCGACATCGGCCTGCCGCAACAGGGCGAGTTGTTTGACAGACTGGCCGTAGCCGGCACCCTGGCCGCCGTCGTGGACGCCCGCCGCCTGCTGGAGGACCCGCCCGCCGTACTGGAACAACTCTGCGAGCAGATCGGGATCGACTACGACCCGGTCATGCTGAGCTGGGAGAAAGGACCGAAAGAATACGACGGTAGCTGGGCGCCGTACTGGTACGAAGGGGTGCACGAAAGCGTCGGCTTCCGCCCCTACCGGCCCCGACCCGTCGAATTATCACCCCATCTGGAGCTGGTGGCCAAGGAATGCCTCCCCGTCTACCAGCGCTTGCTCGAACACGCTATCTAATCCACCATATGCTACAAGGATTTAATCCCGCTAACCAGGACATCAAAGTATACATCGACGGAAAGCTACTGCCCCGCGGCGAAGCTAAAGTCAGCGTATTCGACAGCAGCGTACAGGGTGGCGAAGCGGTCTGGGAAGGCCTGCGGGTCTACGACGGCCGGGTTTTTTCCCTGGATGCCCACCTGGACCGGCTGTTCGACTCCGCCCATGCGATGTGGTTCCAGGGCATCCCGGAACGGGACACCGTCGTGGACGCCATCAAGCAAACCCTGGAGGCCAACGACATGCGCGACGACGTGCACATCCGCCTGACCCTGACCCGCGGCGAAAAGATCACCTCCGGCATGGACCCCCGGCTAAACCAGAAGGGCTGCACCCTGATCGTGCTGGCGGAGCATAAGCCGCCGGTGTACCCCGAGTCCATCACGCTGGCGACGAGCTCCGTCCGCCGCAACAGCCCCATGAGCGTCGACTCCAAGATCCACCATAACAACCTGATCAACAACATCATGGCCAAGATCGAGGCTAACCAGTCGGGTGCCGATGCCGGGCTGATGCTCGATAAGGACGGTTTCGTTTCGGAGGCGAACGGGGTAAATGTCTTCTGCATCCGCCGGGGCAAGGTGCGGACCCCATGGGCGGATTACTGCCTGCCGGGCATCACGCGGGCTACCGTCCTGCAGCTGTGTCGCGACAACGGTATTCCCTGTGAAGAGGCGCGCATCTCTCCCAGCGAGTTCTACGTCGCCGACGAGGTCTTCACCACCGGAACCATGGGCGAGCTGACCCGCGTGCGGGCGATCGACGGTCGGGAGATCGTGAATAAGCACGGGGAGTCGGTATTGGAGAAGGTGCAAAATTTGTTTCGAGAGCTTACCCGGGTGGGGGGTACGCGGTTGGTGTAGGAATTAGGATTTACGATATACGATTTCTGAATTACGATTTACGATGGGCCGGGCTGCCGCACGGGGTGGGGTACTTGGGGCACTATAATTGAAATGACCACTCGACCTGGAAGGTCTCGACCTTGGACCGTAGCGTGGGTTCCGCAAAATCCAAGGTCGAGGCGCTCTGCGCCGAGATATAAGCGACACAGCTCGCCCTAAAAAGTCTAGCCCCCAAAACGCGACTACTTCAATTTCAGGCTATAAACATCCGTCCGCCGGTCGCGAAGGTTGTGGACGCTGCCGTGGACGTGGAGTTCCTTGAGGAGGTCGAGGTCAACGTCGGCGACGAGGATCATTTCCGTATTGGGGGTGGCTTCGGCCTTGACGCCGTTGCTGGGGAAGGCGAAGTCGCAGGGGGTGAAGACCATCGACTGGGCGTACTGGATGTCCATATTGGCCACCTTCGGCAGGTTACCGACGGAGCCGGCGATGGCCACGTAGCACTCGTTCTCGATGGCGCGGGCCTGGGCGCAGTGGCGCACACGACTGTAGCCGTTCTGGGTATCGGTGAGGAAGGGGACGAAGAGGATGTCGACGTCTTGCTCGGCCAGGAGGCGCGGCAGTTCGGGGAATTCGACGTCGTAGCAGATGAGGATGCCGATCTTACCGCAGTCGGTATCGAAGGCCTTGAGTTTCTTGCCGCCGGTCATGCCCCACACCTTGGCTTCGTCGGGCGTGACGTGCAGCTTGTAGAACTTCTCTACCGTACCGTCGCGCTTACAGAGGTAGCCGACGTTGTAGAGCTTGCCGTTCTCTACCGAGGGCATGGAGCCGGTGATGATGTTGATGTTGTAGCTGATGCTGAACTCGCTGAACTTCTTCACCAGGGGCTCGGTGAACTCGGCCAGTTTGCGGATGGCTTCGGGCTCGGGGAGGTGGTTGTACTCCGCCATGAGCGGGGCGTTGAAGAACTCGGGGAAGAGCGCGAAGTCGGAACGGTAGGCCGCCACGGCGTCGACGAAGTATTCGGCCTGTTCGAGCACCTCGTCCATACCGTTATAGGGGCGCATCTGCCACTGCACCAGGCCGAGGCGGACGACGCTCTTTTCGATGCGGGCCTTCCGGGTCGGCGGCGAATACAGCACGTTGTTCCACTGCAGCAGGGCGGCGTATTCGTGGCTTTCGTGGTCGCCCTCGAGGTAGTCCTTGATGATGCGCTTGACGGTGAAGTCGTTGGCAAACTGGAAGTTGAGGACCGGGTCGTGGATGTCCTTGGAGCGCACCTTATCGATGTACTGCTTCGGGCTGAGTTTGTCGGCGTACTCGTGGTACTTAGGTAAGCGGCCGCCGAAGAGGATGGCCTCCAGGTTCATTTCCTCGCAGAGTTCCTTCCGGTAGTCGTACATCCGCCGGCCGAGACGCAAGCCGCGGAACTGGGGGTGCACGAAGACATCGACCCCGTAGAGGATATTCCCTTCCGGGTCGTGGGTATCGAAGGTGTACTTCCCGGTGATCTCCTCGTAGGTGTGGGTATCCTTGAACTTATTGTAGTCGACAATGATGGAGAGCGCGCAGCCGGCCAGTTCGCCGTTGATGTGGATGGCGATCTGCCCCTCGGGGAAGCGCTTGATCAGGGCCTGGATCTCCTCCCGCGCCCAGGCGGCATCGGGCAGGACGGCGTAGGCCTCCTCCATGATGTCGCGCAATTGCTTGTATTCCCGGATGGTGAGGTACTTCAGCTCGACCTTTTCGATCTCGGGGTGAACGACGGGTGCTTGTACTTCGGGTGTATTCGGACTGGCCATGCGGGCGGGGTGGTTTCAATTGGGGTAAAGGGGGAGAACACCGTCGGCGGACCTGGGGTTTGCGGCGGAGCGCGGGAGAAGTGTTTATACCTGCGCTCCGCCGCCCATTTATCTGTGCGCCCACCAGAAGCCTAACCCCGTATGGCGTAAAAGAATGCCGACCGGTATTTGTCTAAGCTGCGCCGATCCGGTAATTTCAGCTTTTGTAGCCTGCCCACTATGAACACCCCCCAGATCCTCGCCGCCCTGCTGGCGTTGGTATTTTATGCCTGTACCCGGGATTCGACTCCCCCGCCCTCCCAACCTCCCCCGCCGCTGTCGCGACTGGAAATAGGTTTCCGGGATAGCCTGGACCTGCTACGCCGCGACTACGACTCGCTGCGTTTGCGGGAAGCTATGGCCCGGGCCCGGCGGCTGCGTACCACGATGGAGCCGCTGGCCGATTCCCTGCGGGCGGAATTGCGGGCGGAGGTGTACCAGTACCTGACCATGCTGCACTTCGAGCACGAGCGGTGGCTGGACTCCATGGCCTACTTCGCCGCGGCGGCCGATACGCTGCTCACCCCCGCAATGCCCCCGACGGTGCACGCCCGACAGGCGCTTTGCTGGTCGTACGCCAGCTACCACGACTGGGCGATGCGCGACATGGAGATCTACACCGCCGGCGGGCTCCGTCAACTGGCGAGGCAAGCAGCGGAACAGCCGCACCTCACCGGATTGCTGCTCATCGCCCGCGGCAAGGCCCTGAAACAGCTCGCCGACCGGATGCAGGATACCACCGATCGGCAAAAGACGTACGCCGCGAGCGAAGTAGCCCTGCGGGAGGCTATCGAAACCCTGGACGAGGCCGACCTGCCCCGCCACGCACTGGCCCGGGAAGAATTGGGCATCCTCCTCTCCCGCATGCCCGCTCGATACGGGGAGGTCACCGCGATCGCGGACCGGCTGGCCACCGTGCCGGGACCGAACGCCTTGCGCCTAAAGGGTTACTACCACTGGAAAAGAGCGGATGCCGACAGCTCGCTGCACTACTATCGCCGGCTACAAGGGGTGACCGGCGAATTCGCCCAGGGCTACCCGCTGGAAGCCATGTACTACGACCGGCTGATCTCAAAACAGAAAGGATTATTTACGGATGCCCTGGCGACGAGTCAGCGCATCCAGGAATATTACGGTTGTTGTCCCGAGAAGGAGCGGGGATCACCGGCGTGTTTCCGGGAGACGGCCTGTGTCTTCATCATGGCCAACCACGCCGAAATTTTGCGGCAGCGCTATAAGAAGGGGGGTGACCCGAAGGATTTGCGCGCTGCCTACGAACTTGTTTTCGAAGCCCTGGACGGATACCAGGAAGCCCTGCAACGCATCAGTGACGAAGGCACCTACAACCAGACCGTCACGCACGGCGACGTGGTCATCACTGCCGCCATACGAACCGTGTACGCGATGCGGGAGGCCGGTTTGCTGGAAGAACCGGAACTGGCGGCATCCGCCTTCCGGGCCATCGAGTTCGGAAAGGCCCACTCCCTCGCCCTGGAATTAAGTGAGCTGGCGCGGCACCGGGCGGATGCCGGGAACGAGGCGGTGTTCGCGGAATGGCGAGCCGTCAACAACCGGGAGGACCTGCTGAAGGCAAGATTCGAGCGGGGCACGAACATATCCGACGATGATTTTGCGGAATTCGCCGCCGTGATGCGCCAGCGAAGAGCGCTCGACGCATCCCTGGCGCGTGCCTTCCGGACCGAGCGGGAAGGTGGAGAGACTGCCTTTGACAGCCTGCTGCCCCTGAGGGAAGTCCGCCGGCAGCTGACCGGGGAGGAAGCGCTGGTAGAGCTGCTGGAAGTCGAAGATGCCGTGTACGGGCTATACGTCGACCGGGATACCAGTATTGCCTACTCGATCGATACCGCGGTACACGGGGCATCCCTTACCCTGCGGGGGCTTATGCAGGATCGTAAGAGCGATGTTGCGGAGATCAAGCGGGTCGGCGCGGGGGTCTACGAGCGGTTATTCGGTCCCGTCACCGATCGACTGGCCGCTAAGGAGCACCTGATCCTCTCCCCGAGTGCATCGCTCAGCACCCTACCCTTCGCCGCCCTCACCCGCGGAGACGACTACCTCGTAGCCGCCCACAGCATTCGCTACATCGACAGTTGGCGCACGGAGCGCATTCACGCCGCCCAGCGCCAACGCTACGCTGAGGACCGACTCACCAGCGCCGGCATCTGGACCCACCCCGGTCTGACGAACTACCTCGGCCCGGTAGCGGATACCCTGCTCCAGTACGTTGCCTCCGGACGGCACTACGCCGGTTCGGAGGCCACGGCCGCTTCCCTGCTTGCGGGGGCCGCTCGCTACGACTTGATCCATCTCTCCGTGCATGCCCGCGGTAATCCCCGACGCCTCCATGAGAATTACCTCTACCTCACGGAGCAGGACAGCATCAACGGCCTCCAGATCGGCAACCTGGCCCTGCCCTGCCGGCTGGTGGTACTGGCGGCGTGCTCCACCGCCCGGGGTTTATCCGCCAGGCGCGAAGGGACCTACAGTTTACGCCGAAGCTTTCACCGGGCGGGGGTACCGGACGTGGTGAGTTCGTTGTTTGACGTGCCGGCCGCGGCCACGCAGATAGCGATGCGCAGCTTCTACGACCACTTAAACCGAACGGCCGCGCCCGGGCTCGCCCTGGCCCTGGGACAGCGCCGGTTCCTTAGCGACTCGCGCTACCGGCGCTACCGGCACCCGTATTACTGGGCGGGCCTGATATCGGGATAAGCCTAGACGGGATCGAAGGTGCAGGTACCCAGCAGGATATCGGGGCCGTCCAGCATAACGAGGTTGTCGATGCCGTAAACGGCATCGTTCTTCCCACTATCCGCGAGTAGCTCGTGCACATCCTCCGTATTTCCCGGGTCGACGGGAACGCGGACGATGCTGTTGTCGGGGAGGAGCAGACTCACGAGCGGAACTGCCTTTTCCAGACCGAACCGATCCATCAGATAGTGGTAAATCTTGCGCACCTTGGCAGTTTCCTTCAGCTCGTAGGGGTTGCTTCCGTCCTCGGTATACACTTCCCCCCACTTCCATAGCTCGGCGACATAGCCGAAGTTGGATACCAGTTTCTTGCCGCAAACTCCACCGCCGGTCTTGCCCATACCCTGCAGCGGATCGGCATCTTTCGGATCGCAGTGGTGATCGATGGTCAGATTACCCGCGCACTGATCCGCCGGCTTCAGGACCCGGACATCGGTTGCGAAGGCGAAGCTGGCCGCGTGTCCCCCGGGAAGAATGGCCGGTGCCAGTTCCTGTCCGACGATCCCGGAGGTCAGGTTTTCGAGGCGATACATCTGGCGGGGTACGGTGAGGTTACCCCCGTTGAAGTAGTACGCTTCGTCGTTCCCTACGGATTCACTGATGGGGGTATCCGTAAAACCTACACAAAATTGGTTGTCGACCAGGTAGCTCTCGAAGCTCACGGGGCTGGCAATTTCTTCCAGCTTGGCGTTCAGCAGGGGAACCGTGTCAGTAGCTTGTAGTCTGGAAACGCGTTTGGCGAATCGGTTATAACTCATGAATGGTACGTTAATGAGGTGTGTGGTGAATGAATTGCGTTACGAAAAAATGGGGTGGTAACCGATCGCGTAGGCTTCGCCGCCGCGGACCATTTCGTGGAATACGTCGGCGTCCACCCAGAAGGAGGGCCGTGGCCGGCCGGTATCGGATTCCCGGTAAAAGTATCTCCCCCGTGAATCGAAGCAGCATATGCGCCGCTTGCCCGCGCGGTCGTCCACGCCCAGCGCACAGTAACAGTGCCCCTGCCGACCCGCAGGCATCGGGGTACCCAGGCCTTCTCCGCGTAGGCTGCTTTGAAAGATGGTAGGAGAACCGATTACCACCGGACGATCATTCGCGATCGCGGCGTAAGCTTCTTCGTAGGTGGTGATGGTACGCGTAGTGAACGTAGCCAGGCGGCCGGCATCCTCGGTGACCTCACGGGGTACGCCGCTGCAGGCCCAGGCGCGGGCCAGTGCCGGTGCGTAAGCTGTCAGGTCAAAGTCCCCGTAGCGTTTGCGCACGAATAGCCCGGCGTCGGTCATGTACGCTATGCCCCACGACAGGCGGGCGCCCTGTTCGGTGCAGGGGTATTCGGAGGAACGGTACCTGTGCTTGGCTCCGGCGTAAACGGGCTCGCTGGCGACTTCCACGTAGTGTCCGTTGGCCAAACCCGACAGTACGCCGGCAGCCAGGGCGATCGCCTGGCCAACGCAATCAGCGTGGGCGTACTGATTAAAGACCGGAATATCACGTCCGGTGAGGGCACGAAATTTATCGGCTAAACATATCCTTCTACCGCTGCTGGCTGGCGGGGCACTCGTTTCCAGGCGTAGATCATTCATTTGCCCCGGTAAGATGCCCAGAGCCCGGAGAGGGAGAGCTCACTACAATTAGGGATTTTACTCGCCCGGCGCGTCTGCAAAAGATTAACCACGGTGGGGCTATCCCCTACCGTCTCCTTCCCGCCTACTAATAGCGGGGCGCTTTCACTCCAACCGGCACCTCAACATCCAGTGTATTCTCCGCTGGTGGTATCGGGCAGGCGTAGCCTACGGTATACGCGCAGTAGGGGTTGTAGGCTTTGTTGAAGTCCAGGACGACGGTCCCGTCCGCGGGCAGGGAAATGTCTAAATACCGACCGCCCCCGTAGGTCGATTGGCCCGAGGTCGCATCGCGGAAGGGGACGAAGAGGCGGCCGGTCGCGGAATCGTCGGCATTGCTGTTGCGGAGAAGGAGTAATTCCTGCGCTCCGCCGCCCAAATCGAAGCGGGCGCGGCCGTAGATGGTGTAGGTGACCGAGCTTTCGTTGCTGGTGGGCATGGTGAGCTGGGTGGCGGTGGTATCGGGCACGAAATCGGCGACGATGCGAAAGGACTCGTCCACCGGAAAGAAGCCGTGGCCGGCGAAGGCCTCCCGCTCGGCCTCGGGCAGCGGGGAGGTGCCGGGGTGGCGGTACTGCTCGTCGAGCGCCCGGCGGAAGGTGGTCATCTCCTGCGCGTAGGAGGGGTAGTCCGTCTTCCAGAGCGATTCTTTGGTGTAGGTGCCGTCGGGGTTCAGGTAGATGAGCCGCCACTCCATGCCCTCGATCTCGTAGACGTTGGCGACCCGCTCCGGTGCCTTACTGATCGCGTTCCCCTCGCGTTCGGACAGCCGGAATTGGCTGTTGGACAGCCACTTCACGTCGTACGCCAGCGACAGCTTACCCACCGTTTCCGTCTGCAGCGCCCCCTCCCGGCGGACGATGGTATACGAACCGGGTAGCGTAGTTTGCCGGTATGCGCCATCCATCAGCTCCCGCAGGTCGTAGCCGAACTCGTGGTGGAACAGCAGGCTATCGCCGGACACCGTGGCGGCTACCCCCAGGTTCATAAGTTCGGTGACGTACTGCCGCAGCTGGCGGTCTACCTGGGTCTGGTCGGCCAGCAGCAGCCGGCTCAGCAGCGGCCCGGCCGGGGAGTCCGCCGCCTCCCGCAGGGTAGCGATTTCTGCGGGGGTGAAGTCGGCCAGCGCTTCCCGTACGGCCATGCCGTAGCGCAGCAGCGCGGTTTCCTTTACGTGGGGCATCAGTGCCTCGATGAAGACGGGGTTTTCGGCGTACTCCGTGAAGGTCGGGTTGGCGTCCAGGGCCTGGGTAAAGCGTTGCTGAAAACCCTCGACGGTGTAGAGCCGGTCGATGAGCTGGCCCAGCGAATCGGATTCGACGTCCGCCTGCGAACGGGCGCTAAGCGGCGTGAACAGCAGCAGGCAGCTGCAGAGGACAAAGCGTAGGGAGTGGTGCATAGGCTCATAAAATTAGCGCAATTATGGCGGCGGAGCGCAGGTAGATAGTGGATTACCGGTCGGGTGCCCGCAACAACAGATAGACAGTATACCCCGGCACCAGCAACCGGGCCAACGATCGCCCGGTGGCCCGCAAGTGTTTCATGCCCACGACCACCAGCACGAAGGCGTAGAGTGCGAAAACGACAAAGTATTCCCGACTGATGCGGCGGCGGGGATCGTAGAGGTCGGCTGGGTAGATGCCGTTCTGGTGTTCGGGTGGGGTCATGGATGCAAATTACTGCTGTCGTTGCCCGGTTAGTTGCCGTTGTGTCTGACAACCCTCCGTGACCTCCGCTTGTATTCCCTGTCACTATCCAAACCGTACTACCTAAATCTACCGGCACCATGCTCGACGTTCAATCCCCGGCCTGCAAATCGCACCACCGGGCCATGCGCGACACCCTAGACGTGATCAGCGGCAAGTGGAAACTGCTGATCCTCTCGGCCCTGAAGGAGCGCACCGTACGCTTCAACGAGCTGACCCGCGAACTCGAGATCTCCCCCCGCATCCTGAGCCGCGAGCTGAAGGAACTGGAGCGCAATAAGCTGGTGAAGCGCACGGAACGCAAGACGCGCCCGGTAACCGTGGAGTACGAACGCACGGCCCACGGCGCTACGCTGGAGCCCCTCATCGAGGCCGTATACGAGTGGGGCTACCTGCACTACGAGAAGGTAGCCGGTACGAAGCGGCCGCACGACCCAACGGAGGAGGGGTAGTTACACCCGTGTAAGCGGTTACAGGGGTGTAACCCATAGCGACTCAGAAGGCCGATACGGGTTGGTTGGGGTGTATAAGCTCGCGGGCGTTTTGTCCGCCGGGCGCACCCCAAACAACCAAAGCATGAAAATCCTACAGATTATTTCCAGTCCCCGCGGGGAAGCTTCCTACAGCACCCAACTCGCCGACGCGATCGTGGACAAGCTGACCGCCACCGAAGCCGACAGCAAGGTGGTCGTCCGCGACCTGACCGCCCCACCCTTCCCCCACCTGGAGGAGGTTCACCTGCAATCTTTCTTCACCCCCGAGAAGGATCACTCCCCCGAGCAGCGCGAAGCCGTCCGCCACTCCAACGAGTCCATCGCCGAACTGAAGGACGCGGATACCATCGTGATCGCCGCGCCGCTGTACAACTTCGGCGTATCGTCGGTCCTGAAGTCCTGGATCGACCACATCGCCCGCGCGGGCGTCACCTTCCACTACACCGAGTCCGGCCCCGAGGGACTGGTGAAGGGCAAGAAAGTCTACATCGCCCTGGCCTCCGGCGGCGTTTACTCCTCCGGCCCGATGGCGTCCTACGACTTCGTGGCACCCTACCTGAAGGCCGTCCTCGGCTTCCTGGGTATGACGGACGTCGAGGTGTACCGGGTAGAAGGTACCGCCGTCCCCGACCTGAAGGACCAGGCGCTGGAGAAGGCGATCGCCGGCGTGGAGATTGGTGAGGTGACCGTGTAGGTGGCCCGCTACCGGATCGCACCGTAGCCGGTTAGCTTTCTTTTCGGCGTAGGCTGGCGCTTACTACGGGGTGATCGCTCAAGCTTACGCTGGTGTCGACGTCGTACGTCAAATCAAGATCGGATGCGTGCAGCAGGTGCTTCACCGTCCGATCTTCTTGTTTTGTGGGCCAGTGTAGCCCGGTGGCCTCTACTAATTCGGTGACGCGGTCCGCCCCGAGTTTGTTGTAGGATCGGGGGCCGCGGAAGTTGAAGTCGCCGGCGACCAGGAAATCGGCGCCTGCTAGCTGCCGGATGATAGCGCACTGCTCCTGGACGCGGTCGGTGTAGGTCTTGTCGGACCAGTTGGCCCAGCGGTCTTTGATGGTGAATACGCAGCCGTAGACCCGGAGCCCGTCGACTTCGGCGGCCACGCCGTTGATGTCGTTGATCTCCGGCAGCTTCCGCAGCTCCCCCTTCGCGTAGATGCCTACCTGATGGTAGCGGTTCGGTGGGGCCATGTTCCTCCCCCGCCGCAGGTAGGGCGATTCCTTGCTGAAGACGGCGGTGTAGCCGGGGAGGTGGAGGGCGGCGTTGGCTTCGGTTAGAATTAGGAGGTCGGCGTCGAGATCTAAGAGGTAGTCTCGGATGAAATGGAACCGTTTGGTATTTTGGGTGGGGTGGTCCAGGTTCCAGGTAGCTATGCGCATGGGTTAGTTGGTAAAGTGAAGTGTTTCCAATACATTTAGCGCTCAGGTATACGGCCGCTTTTGCGGCGACTTACGCCCTAAAAACCTATCTGCAATGTCTAAAGCAACTTCCATTCTACCTATCCCGGTCAAACGGGAATCATTCGACGCCATTTTAGCCGGCACCAAGAAAGAAGAATACCGCGCCTTTTCCCCCTTTTGGATTTCCCGCCTGGCTACGATGAACGATCAAGGCGAGATCGAGAGCTTGCGGGAATACGACATTGTCCGCTTCCGGCATGGATCCAGTTCGAATTCCCGAATGATGGATGTCGAATTTAAGCAGATCGTGATTGAGGAATACACGGATGAGCCGGAGGATAGTGAGGAGCGGTACGGATTTGCTATTCTTCTTGGGGAGGTGCTGCAGACTGAGAATGTGTAGGTGGGGTAGAATGGTACTGTAGCTACCCTGGTGGTCCTGAGCTCTTCAAAATTTATCCTTGGCCGACTCCATATTCCTGCTAGACGAAGACAGCACCCTACGCGAACTGACCGAGGCGCACCACCTCACCGAAGCGAATCTCCAGCAACTATTAGCCGACTTCCCCCAGCTGATGGCGGGAAAGCAACTGGACGAGGCGAGTCCGCGGCGCTGGCTTTTGGTCAAGCGTGAATTAGGTATTCCCGATGGCCAAGAATGCGCCAATCGCTGGAGCATCGACCACCTCTTCCTGGATCAGGATGGTATTTCTAGGCTGGTCGAAGTCAAGCGCAGCACCGGACACCCGCATCCGGCGCGAGGCCGTCGGACAGCTTCTCGATTACGCTTCCAACGCGACGGTGTACTGGACGCTGGAAAACAGCATCGAAGTTATAAGGCTACCTGTGGGTGAGTGGAAAATTAGCAGGTTGGAGGTTTAGTACGCTACCAAACGTTCGCTGTATGTAGGTCCGTAGATGGCCGTAGCAATTATTTGTTGTTTTTCAGCATAATATACTTATGTCATTATTGCTTAGGAATTGGTAGATCAGGCAGTTTTACCACAGCGTGCGGTGTCAATTGATCATTGCCGTCAAATCATCCTTGTCACTTCTTGGAATCAGCAAACATCCGCAAATCCGCTCAAAACGGAGTTCCGATCTTTTCTTGTCCAAGCGCAACCACCGCCGAAACATTTGCTGTATTCGCATTTCTACCTCATCTGCGGTAAGCGCGGCCACTTCCTCCGTCGGATTACACTTTAGGAGGTCAAACAGATCATCTTCAGTAGTGCTCAGAAAGCGGTTTGCTTTTTCATCGCAGTGAAGAAAATGTGGCTTGCCCTCCTCATCCCGTAATAGAAGATAAATTTGTGGGCGCTTCCCCGAATAGTAGCGAGCGGATGTCAGATCAGTACCCAACGAAGAGGCTTCCGACTGGTGGCGAAGCAGGATACGGGAATGATCTAAGAAGGGACTAGTACCGGTAAACTCCTCTAGTTCCTCAAGGGACGCCTTTCCGAGGTGCTCGACCTTTATACGAGAAAGATCACCAAGATCTTTGTAACGTACAGAGTCTTCTTTTGATAGTAACGGGAGTTCACTGAACTGTTGTGCCTGTTCTGTACGCGCTAGCAAGCGATTAAGCCGTTCCCTTATCCGTTTACTGACTCCGTGAAGATGAGGTTCTGCCGGACCAAAATCATACACAAAGGTGTAGAAAGATACCGTGCGTGGCTCCTTCCACATCCGTAAAACCCTGCCGGCCCTTTGGATCAAAACATCTGGTGTCCAAGGCATATCGTAATTTATGACTACGCTAGCATCTTGAAGATTTACCCCGGTAGATAACGCGTTGGTAGTTATCAGAATATCAATTTCTATTTTCTTGAGTTTCCCTGAGATTTTATCGGCATTGGCGACTGGTGCAAAGCGCTTTATTAATTCTAGTGTATCACCTTCAAATTTGCGTTGTCGTATAGTTCCCTTCGTTTCCTCTATTGTACTACTGATGGTCAGTAGCGGTAAATCCCTTCTCAGAGCGTTTTCAAGATAAAGGGCGGTAGGGAGGTATTCGCAGAAAACCAAAACCTTTTTGTTTTTAAGTTGACCGGCGAGTAACTCTTTTAAAACTACATATTTGGGATCGGCACTAGTGGATAATGACTCCAACTGATCAATAACCGGTTGAATAAGCTTACGCCGTGCTTTTAAGCTTGTGAGATATTCTACTTCTTTTTTCCCCTGGCCCTCCAGTAAAGGTTTGTCAGCTACTACGTAGCGCAAAGTTTGTACGAGGGTAGCCGGTGAGCTGCTCCATGCGTACTCCACCAAACTACGAACTCTGGTGTTGGTATAATGCCACAGGCCACTCCGATCTCGGTACTTTAGAGTAGCGTGGGCGAAGACACCCGACTTGATCAGGCCGGCAATAGCTTGTTCTAGTGGTAGAAAGGATGTTACGGGGTGAATATCAACCGAGGGCAGCCAACGCTTTTCCTCGCCGAACTCGATGTAGCTGCCGGCTTCGACTTTTACCGCGTAATCCCTGGCCACCTGCGATGTGCTGATGACCGTAGCAACGGGGAGGCGAATGAATTTTTCAAAGAAGTCTTTCTCTTCAAGTACTCTCCAGGCATAAGGGGATTGTTTGTCATCCAAGAGTTGCCACAGTACACCCCTGCCTCTTTCGTCGAATTGCGCTGGCGGCGCCGTGCGTGGTAAAATTTTGAGTTGATTGTTTATGTCGCTGACACCTTTGGAATATGGGGTGGCGGTAAGCAATAGAATTAGAGCTTTACGATCTTTCACCAGCGGTTCCAACCGCTTAAAACTTCGCCGTAATGCGCTAGCGTCCGCCTTTACTCTGTTCCGAAAGTGTTGACTTTCATCAATTACTATCAGGTAGCGATCATCCACGAATTTTAGGGCCTCTTCAACGTCATTGAGCGCTTTACCCTTTCGGCTTGCATCAAGAAGATTTCTCGTAAACACCTCCGCACTCAATCCTGCCGAACGAATGCTATGCCGCCAATCGGGATGAACCTGTTTTGGAGAGAAGATTATGACATTGTTAATGCGATTCTGGTGAGTCAAGCGTACAGCCACGTGGGTAGCCATTACGGTTTTCCCTAAGCCGGTAGAGGCTACGAGCATAGCACCGCGGTGCTGATCTAATTGTCGCAGCACCCGCTCAATTACCGCCATTTGATAGTCAACGGGATACTTGTACCCTGCTCGAAGTTCAAGTGGCTGCTCTTCCCGCAGAAGTACGTGCAAAGTCTTTAAGTAAATATCAAAAGGTCGATCCAGAGCCAACCACCTTAACAAAGCATCCAGCAGTTCCTGCGTTAAGTCCTCCGTTTTGTCGGAATCCCATTTTTTCTGAAAGGCGTCGACATAAAACCTTACCCTCTTCACTTCCTCTACGGGCGTTAGGTTCTCTACGTTGCGTTTCAGACCTCCTTGGGTCAGGTTCGCTGAACCAGCCAGTACGTACCGATCATCGAAAATGTAGACTTTCGCATGGTCGCGCTGGCTTACGCGCCCCTCCAAACTGATATTTTCATTTCGGCTAATCAGCATTTTGCCTGTCTGCAAGCGACGTACCAACTCCTTAACCGCAGCACGCCGATCCTCAGCGTCCCATCCAGCAAGATGGGCCAAGATGTTAGCAATGACCGCTTCCCGAAGTTTTTCCCGGTCGTTTTCCTCGAAGCCCAAAAGGAGCCTTACCCGAACGCTACTCATATGTGGCCGGATCAGGTCGTAGCCCTGGACGGTAAAGAAGCCGGTCGCAATATCCACTGAAACCTCAGCACGCTCCAAGTATGGTCTTAAAGCCGCTACGCTATTATTGGACCAGTGGTCCATCGGTTGCCGAGAAAAGGAAGTCATAGGGTTTCGGGTCGGTTAAGCTGGCATGTAGTTTAAAGTTAAGCGGTATTTTCGGGTCTTTATTTCTACTTAGCGTTTGACAAAACCTCCCACCTTCCCAAATCCAAGAAATTCCCCATCTTAGGCGCGCACTCAACCACACAGCGCTTTTGCGCCCAACCCATGAACCAAAACCCCGAACAACAAGCCCGCGACCGCATCGACCACCACCTGCGGGAAGCCGGCTGGGTGGTGCAGGATAAGAATGAATCGGTTTACGCCCACTTTGGAGTAGCCGTACGGGAATTTCAGACCAACGACGGCCCGGCCGACTACGTCCTCTTCGTAAAGCAGCAGCCGGTAGGGGTGATGGAGGCGAAGCGGGAAGAGGCCGCTATGAATATCACCACGGTAGAGGAGCAGAGCCTGCGCTACCTCACGGCGGGTATGAAGTTCGTTAGTACGGACAAGCTCTGTTTCGCCTACGAAAGTACCGGCGAGATCACCCGATTCACCGACTACCGCGACCCCCTGCCCCGCAGCCGGGAAGTGTTCAGCTTTCACCGGCCGGAAACCTTGCTCGCTTGGGCTTCCAATTCTCCTGCGCTCCGGCGCAATTTGAAGGAAAAGATGCCGCCCCTGCCCAAGCAGGGATTGCGGCCCGCCCAGATCGACGCCATCAATAACCTTGAACGGTCCTTTGCCGAAAACCGGCCGCGGGCCCTCATCCAGATGGCGACCGGGGCCGGCAAGACCTTCACGGCCTGCACCTTCGTCTACCGCCTGCTGAAGTACGCCAAGGCGAAGCGGATCCTCTTCCTGGTCGATACCCGCAACCTAGGCGAACAGGCCGAACAGGCCTTCCTGAGCTACCAGCCCCGCGACGACAACCGCAAGTTCAGCGAGCTGTACAACGTGCAGCGGCTCACGAGCAGCCACGTCGCCGGAGACAGCCAGGTCGTCATCTCCACCATTCAGCGCCTCTACGCTACCCTAAAGGGAGAGGAACTGGACGACAGCGCCGAAGAAACCGACCCCAACGAAGGTCCCGCCTGGAAGCGCAGCGCCGCCCAGCCGGTGGTGTACAACGAGCGCCACCCCATCGAGGAGTTCGATTTCGTGGTGATCGACGAGTGCCACCGCAGCATCTACAATCTCTGGCGACAGGTGCTCGAGTACTACGACGCCTTCCTGATCGGCCTTACCGCCACCCCCGATAGCCGCACCTACGGATTTTTCAATAAGAACGTGGTGAGCGAGTACACCTACGAGCAGTCGGTCGCCGACGGCGTGAACGTGCCCTACGACGTCTACAGCATCCAGACCCGCATCACCAAGCAGGGCAGTATCATCCCGAAGGCCGAGCGACGCATCGAGCAGCGGGAGAAGCTGAGCCGCCGCAAACGCTGGGAGGAGATCGACGAGGACGTGGAGTACGAAGCCCGCCAGCTGGACCGCGACGTGGTCAGTCCCGACCAGATCCGCACCATCATCCGGGAGTTCCGGCGGGTGCTGCCGGGGCTCTTTCCCGACCGCTACCACGAGGACGGCACCTTCGAAGTACCCAAGACGCTAATCTTCGCCAAGAGCGACAGCCACGCCGACGACATCATCCAGTGCGTCCGCGAGGAGTTCGGGCGGGGCAACGAATTCTGCAAGAAGGTCACCTACAAATCCGCGGAGGACCCCAAAAGCGTACTCGGCCAGTTCCGTAATTCCTGGGCCCCGCGAATCGCCGTCACGGTCGACATGATCGCCACCGGCACCGACGTGAAGCCGCTGGAGGTACTGCTCTTCCTGCGCGACGTAAAGAGCAGCAACTACTTCGAGCAAATGAAGGGCCGTGGCACCCGCACCATCGACTTCGATGCCCTACGCGAGGTGAGCGGGACGGCCAAGCACGCCAAGACGCACTTCGTCATCGTCGATGCCGTAGGGGCCACCGAGAGTAAGAAGACCGTCAGCCGCCCGCTGGAACGCAAGCCGTCGACCTCCATGAAGGAACTGCTCGACGCCGTCAAGATGGGCGTTCGCGACGAGGAGCTGTTCAGCAGTCTGGCCAACCGCCTCATCCGGCTGGAGAAGCAGATCACGCCGGACGAGCGCCGGCAATTCGAGGAACTGGCGGGTGGCCGGACCATCAAACAGACCGTCAAAAAACTGCTGGACGCCTACGATCCGGACGTAAGGGAGGGCGTCGGAGCGCAGGTGGAAAGCGAACTACACGGGGCCGCGCCGCTCGACATCGAACGGGCCACCACCGAAGCCCTGGAAGACCTTACCCGCGACGCCGCGCGCATCTTCAACGGCCCCCTCTGTGAGTACGTGGAAAACGTGCGGAAAGTCCACAGCCAGACCATTGACCACGTGAGCGTGGACGAGGTGCTGCGCAGCGAGGCCGCCGGCTTCAGCCAGGAACGTAGCCGGGAGGTCGTGGCCGACTTCAGCGGGTGGCTGCGCGACCACGCCGACGAGATCACCGCCCTGGACATCTATTTCCGCCATCCGCACCGGCGGCGGGAGGTGACCTTCGCGATGATAAAGAGCCTGCTCGCCACCCTGAAGGCCGACCGGCCCAACCTGGCCCCGCCCTACGTGTGGGAAGCCTACGCCAAACTGGAGGAGGTGAAGGGCGACAAGCCCGAAAGCGAACTGGTGGCGCTGGTGAGCCTGCTGCGGCGGGTGGCCGGTCCGGACGATCAGTTAACCGGCTACCCCGGGCAGGTGGACCGCAACTTTCAGCGCTGGATCTTCGCCCACAATAATGACCCCGGCGCCCAAAAATTCACCGAGGAGCAACTGGACTGGCTGCGTATGATCCGCGACCACGTCAAGCAGAGCTTCCACCTCGAGCCCGACGACCTGGACTACGCCCCCTTCGACCAGCGCGGCGGGCGGGGCGGGATGTTCCGGGCCTTCGGGGCGGAGATGAATGCCGTTATTGCGGAGATGAATGAAATACTGGTGGCGTGATGGAAGAGGGGCAAGTTGATGTCATAGAACGAACGATTCCGAAAGACAAATGGGAAGTCGTAAAATTTGGAAATGTATTTCAAACAACTAGCGGAGGAACACCTAGTCGGAGAAACAAGGAATTTTATGTTGATGGAACAATACCATGGATCAAATCTGGCGAACTAGGAGATGGCCCTATTTCTCAAGCTGAAGAACATATCACTGAAGAAGCAGTAAAAAAATCTTCCGCAAAGGTTTTTCCTCCTGGTACACTGCTTTTAGCATTATACGGTGCTACAATTGGAAAAGTCTCCCGACTAAAAATCTATGCTGCAACCAATCAAGCTATTTGCGGAATTTTTGAATCACCAAAAGTCGATTCTGATTTCTGCTTTTGGTATTTGAAATATCAGAGACCGAAACTGATGTCTCAGGGAATTGGTGGAGCGCAACCCAATATTAGCCAAAGTATCGTCCGACAGTTAGAATTCCCCCTCCCCCCCCTACCCGAGCAACGCGCCATCGTAGCGAAGCTGGAGCGGCTCTTCGCGGAGCTGGACCGCTCGGTGGCGGAGCTGGAGGCGGCGCGGGAGAAGCTGGGGGTGTACCGGCAGAGTGTGTTGAAGGAGGCGTTTGCTGGGCGGTTGACTGAGGGGTGGCGGGAAACAAATTCGATCGTAAGTGGTAATGACTATTTGTCGGAAATTGAAAGAGCTCGACAGAATTACTTTACAACACAGCTGGCAATTTGGAGAAGTAAAAAGGATGGCTCAAAAAAGCCAAAAAGTATTAAGTCTAAGCCTGTCTCAAAAAGTGAAAGAGAAATCTTAGATATTCCGAACGTATGGACTGCGGTCTACCCTCAAGATGTCGCATCTCCCGAAGATTATAGCATCGGGATAGGACCATTCGGGAGCAATCTTAAGGTTGAAGATTATACTGAATCCGGTGTTCCGTTAATATTTGTGAGAAATATAACTCGGGCCGATTATAGTTTGAGGCAAAAGTTCGTAACGGAAGAAAAATACCAAGATTTAATTCCCCATAGCGTAAAGCCTTTAGATATTTTGGTTACAAAAATGGGGGACCCGCCTGGAGATACCGATATCTATCCGGCAGATGCTCCTATGGCAATTCTTACATCTGATTGTTTGAAATTTCGTGTTTGGGAAGAATTTGCGGACAGGAAGTTTTTCCGGTACGCTATAGAATCAGTGTACATTAAGCAACAACTTGGATTAATTACGCAAGGCGTTGCGCAAAAGAAAATTAGCGCTGGAAGGTTTAAGACGCTAGTCTTTCCTCTACCAACTTTAGCCGAACAGAATCAGATAGTTCAAGAAATAGAAACCCGTTTCTCCGTAGCCGACAAGCTCGAACAGGAGATTGCGGAGAGCCTCGAGCGGGCGCGGGGGTTGCGGCAGGGGGTGTTGAAGCGGGCTTTTGCTGGGGAGTTAATTTAAAAGCATATAAATTATCACGTGATGTTCAATTACACTTCAGAAGTTTACACTTTAACTCATAGATTAGTCCGTCGACACCATCAGCATCCTAATGCGACTGATTCACAAAGAGTAAGTTATACCATTACTCCTGATAATGGGGAGCTTAATGCATCCTTAGAATGCCCAACTAGATTATTATATGTGGTAGTATTCGAAAATGAGATAGTCTATATTGGCGAGGCAAGGTCAAGTCTAAATACTCGGTTGCATCGAGGCTTTGTTGCTTACAGGCATTATTTGCGAACCGGCAAGGCTCGTAATGGCTACAAGGGCTACAAATGGATTGAAATATTGAATAACAACAATGCTAGTGAACTAAAAATCTACTCCTTTCTTTTTGAGAAAGAATTTGATCCTGAAGAGAGGCGGTGCGAAATTGAAGCAGTCGAGGGTGAGATGGCTTATTTGGTAAGGGGCATTCTGGACAAATGGCCAACCTATCAAAACGAAATTCATTTTGGAAATCACAAGGGGGCACCCGCAACAGCTAAGGCTATTATTCAAGAAATCGCAGAATCACTGAATTGGGATTGAGTCTAGCCTTTTGCGCTAGGCTTATTGTATTTATCGGAAACAAGCTAAATGAAACTACAACAGATACTCGACGGGGTAGAATCCCTTGAAATGGTCATGCCCGAATTTCAGCGGGAGTACGTATGGCGCAAGGACCAAGCCAAGAACCTAATGCTGTCCATGTACAAAGAGTACCCTACCGGGTGTTTGCTATTCTGGGAAACCAATACGCCCCCGGAGATCAAAAATGCCGCCGTGGATAATGAGCGGCTAGGGCTCACAAAGGTCATCCTAGACGGGCAGCAACGGCTGACTACCCTATACATGCTGCTTCGTGGCGAAATTCCTCCATACTATACCGAAGCGGACATCCAAAATGACCCAAGGAACCTGTCCTTCAATTTGCTGACTTCGGAATTTCAGTTTTACAAAAAGAGCGTCATGTCGGGTGACCCCTGTTGGCATCCGGTGATCGACTGCTTCAACACGGAGAAAGTAGATGCCTTTGACGTAGCCCAGTCGTACACGGACACGCGGGAGGACGCGGACTTCAAAACCGTCATGCAGACGGTGAGCAAGAACCTCGGAACGCTCCGCTCGATCACGGAGCGGGACTACCCCATTCTGACCGTGCCGAAGTCCGCTACAATTGACGAGGCCATCGATGTATTTGATAACGTGAACTCCGAGGGAACCAAGCTGACCGCGGCCGAACTGGTACTGACGCACGTGGTAGGCCGCTGGCCGCAGGCCCGGCGTGTGATGAAGGACAAGATGGCGGACTTTAAGGACCGAGGCTTCGACTTCACCTTGGATCAACTTACGCGAATGCTGGTCATCACACTGACCGATTCCGCCCTGTTCAAGGAAAATACGAAACTGCGGTACGACAGCTTCACGAAAGAGGATTACCAGTCGGCCTGGAGCAAAGTGTCCAAGGCGCTGGATTACCTCATTCCCATTCTCAAACAGGACGCCTACATCACTACTACGGATGACCTAAGTACGAACAACGTGCTTATTCCGGTGGTAGCCTACCTGGTCAAGAACGGAAATCGCTTTACTACCCAACTGAAGTATCGCTTCATCAAATGGATGATGCTGGCACTCATGTGGGCTCGGTACTCCGGCCAGACCGAGCAGCGACTGGATAAGGACGTTAACATCATCTACAATACACCGGGCGACTTCATTGACGAGCTGATTAAGCAGATCGAGGATCAGCGGGGGCGGATCGAAGTAAAGGCCTCCGATCTGGAAGGCAGAACGGCCGGACATCCGCTATACCGTATCCTTTACATCATTACGAAAGCCAACAAAGCGGAAGACTGGTCGAAAGGCGGGCCGATCCACGACACAATCGGAGATCACAACAGCATTCAGAGCCACCATGTATTTCCAATCAACTATCTCTACGGAAACGGTTACGACGGCCACAACCACATGCACCGCAAAACGGTCAATGAGATCGCCAATCGGGCTTTCATCACGCGCGATACCAACTACGGCATATCGGATATGGCACCGCGAGACTACTTCCCGATGGTGCTGGAAGCCTACCCCAATGCGCTGCAACAGCAATTCATTCCAGATAACCAGCGGCTCTGGACGGCCGAGCGCTACGAGGACTTTCTCAACGAACGGCGCAATCTGATCGCCGATGCCATCAACGATTACCTGAAGAACCTACAGGTAAAATCGGAGAACCTAAAGTCGTCGAACGGCAAAGCTACCGCTATGGACTGGTCGGAATACGTCCGCCGGGAAGAAGATTATTGGATGGAGAAAAAGAGTAGCCTTCGCATCTGTCTCCGGCAGGATAAGCCGATGGACTACATTGAGCACGGTATTGTGAAGACAATTAATGCGTTTCTCAATACAGAAGGCGGCACTCTGCTTATTGGCGTCAGTGATGAGGGAGAGGTGCTGGGACTCGAAAAGGATTTCGCCTCATTCGGTAGCAAGGGAAAGGATGGCTTCCTGCTGCACTACGATAACCTGATCGATAAATCGATTGGCAAGGAGCAGCATGCCCATCTCGACCTGAAGTTCGTACAAGTAGAAGGGAAGGAGGTGGCCGTGGTCAAAGTTGACGCTAGCAATAAGCCTGTCTATCTGAAAAAAGGTAAGGACCTGGAATTTTACGTGCGCAATGCGGCTTCATCTCGGGCATACAATATGATGGAAGCGAACGAATATATCAACAAGCACTGGTCGCGGTAAAATATCTATTTATTGACGTTATGCGAGCGGGGTGTTATTTACCTTGTGACCTGCCAAGACAGATCACCCGTTCGTTAACAATCTCCAGCAATCTTTTTTGCTCGTCGAGACTGAAAGAGGTGGCTAGTGATTTCGGAGCGCTAAGTGAAAAGCTTCCTGGATTTGCCATCTTGGGACGGTTTTAGGCAATCCGTTCTCTAAGAAGCCCGGGACGACCATTTTTACAATCGGCTCTGGTCGCAGCAGGACGTACTGGAGCAGATCTATCGCAACTACGATAAGCTGAGTGAGGAACGGCGGGCGCGGGTGCCGTTGCGGCGAATTTGGGCTCTGGTTTCTGAGGGAGAAGGGTGACCCGCTACTCTTCTTCTCCCAAGACTCGGTGTACGTCTTTTCGTTCGGCTACTCGCTCAATCTTTTCAATCTCCGACACGTCGATGTACTCAAAGCTGGGAACCTTGCGGTACTGCTTCCAGCTGTCATGCTGCTTGGGATGCGTGCGCGGATCGGGTTCCTTGCTAATCAGGTAGTGAACGTCCTTCGGGGTTTGTAGCGCCAAGCTCAAAAAGCTGGAGGCATCCTGGTTGAGCCAATTCACCGGCCGGTAAGGATCGATGACCTTTCCAAAGTAGTCGACGCCGTTGCGCCCGAAGAGGGATACTTTGACGGGGATTTCTACGCGGGGATTTATGGTTTGGTCGACGCGTACATTCTGGTCGAAGCGCTGCTTGATGATGGGGCGATCTTTGATTTCCAGTAGCAGACGACGGTCATCGCGGGTCCGGTCATTGTCCGGAATATCGTCAATCTGCTCTTTGTAGAGAAATTCAAAGGTTTGCTCGGTACACTGCAGTTCAATCCCTACCGGCTTGCTGAACTGAATCAGATTCTTTTGGTAAGTAGCCAGCTGGTTCAGGTAGCGCTCGGATAGCCACCGTTGGGCTGAGGCTTCCTCAATCTGGTCAAATAAGCCGGTATCCCCGGCGACTCGTCGGTCGGAAAACAGGCTCTTGAGATTGCTAAGCGTCCATTTGATCCCAGTTCGCACGCCCGGTTGGACAAGTTCGCCGATCACTTTCAGCTTGCGCGCTGAATAGTCGTAGCGTACCACCTGGGCTTCTGGTTCCATCATGACCATAGCGATCGCCAACCGGTCCTGGGCGGCTGCGTTGGTTTGCACGTAGATGACGGAATAGAAGGATCTCATGACTGACTGGCGGATGCGGCTAGTTGGACTAGATGTTGTCTCCAAACTTTATCCAACCACGCTTGGTCAAAGATAGTTTGCGCACACCGGTCGATCAAGTCGGGGCAAAGACGCGACCATTCAGGCGGCATCTCAGCTATGATACGGGGGAGTTCATGCTGGCAGGACGCAACATTTTCGGTAAAGGTCTGCTTACTGGCTTCGTCACGGCAGTACGAACGGATTCGCTGCTGACCGACGAACGATTGGAAAACGGGCGTCGCGGAAAGGCTCTCGTTGTCGGTCTGAAGGGTCAACGGATCACCGGGCGACCCGTGATCAAACAGTCGCTCGTGGTCGATCGGTATGAACCCAGTGTTCGGTGGAAATCGGTAGAGCAAATTGTAATTATTCCAGTTCCGATCGTTGTTAGCCAACCAGAGGTCAAATAGCGCCAGATGGATAAGTTCGGTATCCGCTTCCGTCTGGCGGACCTGGTACGCCCCTGCCATTGCCTCGGCATCCATTACGTAGGTTGCATCGGGGATAAAACTACTTCCGAATGCCGGTCTGCTGAATTCGTAAGCAGTTAACCGACGGTGCAATCCGTCCGGAATGTGAGCTGGGTTAATGTCTATGATCGCAAAATCAGGTACGGGTAAATTCCAAAATTTCAAGAAATGGCCACCCAGATATTCCCGGATCACGGTTTCGTCTGATGGGGTGGCCTGCACCTTTGTGACGTAATAGTTTAGATCGTTCGCCCGCACCTGAATAGGGTTATATGCGGTACCTAGAAATATTTTGCCGGGCTGAAGGGTCTCTATACTATGTAGCCTTGGGGCGGTGTACATGCTACAAGTATACCTGTTTTGTAGCCGATAAGTATCCGGGCCAGCGCGGTCGGACACCGCTCTTTGCTTGCGAGGCCCGAGGCAGCATTGTATCCGCGCTCCGCCGCCCAAGTGATTTTTCAGTTTTTGGTCTAGTTTGAAAATTGAACCGATATAGGTCGCAGAAATCAGCTGTTTTTGCAAGCTAAAGCAAGCTTCCTTGCAGAATACTGGGGAAAATGCAAATTGCTACCTTGCCACAAACCTGCTCTAATGTCCCAATCCGCCATAGTCTCCCGTGTTTGGTCCTTCGCTAACGTCCTGCGCGACGACGGCGTAGGCTACGGTGACTACCTTGAGCAGATCACCTATTTGCTCTTCCTGAAAATGGCGGATGAGCTGACCAAACCACCGTACAGTAAGGAAATTCACTTCCCTCACCTCAAAGACGTTGAGGGTAACGAAGACCCGACCGGTGACCGCTGCAACTGGGAAACCCTGAGCAGCAAACGCGGCGCGGAACTGGAAGCCTTCTACGGACAGATGCTGCGCAGCCTGGCGACCGAGCCCGGCATGTTGGGACAAATTTTCGTGAAGAGTCAAAACAAGATTCAGGATCCGGCGAAGCTGCTGAAGGTCATCAATATGATCGACGAGCAGGAGTGGAGCTTACTGGATGCCGACGTTAAGGGGGAGATTTACGAGGGACTACTCGAGAAGAACGCTGAAGACACGAAAAGCGGTGCCGGACAGTACTTCACCCCGCGGCCGCTGATTCGCGCAATGGTGGCTTGTCTGCAGCCGGAACCCATGAAGACGATCGTCGACCCCGCCTGCGGAACGGGTGGGTTCTTCCTGGCGGCCTACGATCACGTAGTACGGGAAAACGATCTGGACCGGGAGGCTAAAAAGTTCCTGAAAAACGACACCTTCCACGGCAATGAGATTGTGGCTAATACCCGGCGGCTCTGTCTGATGAATATGTTCCTACACAACATCGGTGAAATCGATGGGGAGCCTACCATCAGTCCTAACGATGCGCTAATTAGCGACGATGGCAGCCGCTACGATTACGTACTGGCTAATCCACCCTTCGGCAAGAAGAGCAGCATGACCATTACTAACGAAGTCGGAGAGCAGGAGCGGCAGGATTTGTCTTATAACCGGCAGGACTTCTGGGCCTCGACCAGCAACAAGCAGCTCAACTTTCTGCAACACATCCGCACCCTGCTCAAGACGAATGGAAAGGCTGCGGTAGTGTTGCCTGACAACGTGCTCTTCGAAGGTGGCGCGGGAGAAACGGTTAGAAAACAACTGTTGCGGAGCACCGATCTGCATACGATACTCCGCCTGCCCACCGGCATTTTCTACGCCCACGGCGTAAAAGCCAATGTCCTTTTCTTCGACAATAAGCCCGCCGCCCGCGATCCCTGGACTAAGGAAGTATGGATTTATGACTATCGCACGAATATCCACCACACGCTGAAGAAGCGTCCGCTACGGCTTGAGGATTTGCAGCCCTTCATCGACTGTTACAAACCCGGCAACCGCGCTGCTCGAAAGGAAGAGCCGGAAGGCCGGTGGCGGAAATTTACCTACGACGAGATCATCGCCCGCGACAAAACCAACCTCGACATCTTCTGGCTGCGCGACGAAAGTCTGACCGACCTGGAAAATCTGCCGGAGCCGGACGTACTGGCGGAGGAGATTATTGAGAGTCTGGAGGCTGCTTTGGAAGGCTTTCGAAGCGTAGCCGGTGAGCTACAGGAGAACTGACTATAGAGCGATGCAAAAAGGAACAGGCAGTGAAAAGCGTTGGGAGAACCTCAACGTCGCGTTGGAAAACTACCGCCTCTACTTGAATCGCAAACAGGGTGCAGAACTATCAATCATCGATCTGCTATACATCTCGAATTTTAAGGGCGGGAATGCATCAATCACTGAGGAAGAAGCATCGATAAGCGAGAAGCTGCCGGAATACGACAAGCAACTGAATCTTATACGGGATAAGTTTGGTAATGCTGAGCTGCGTGATCTATCCGAATCAAGTTTAAAACTTCTCATTGAGCGGGTGGAAGAAACGCTGCAATTGGCATCTTCTGAAAAGACGTGTATGCGTGGATTCGGACCCTCTTATTTGAGCGCGTTGTTGCACGTTCATTTTCCTGATTTGATTCCTATTCTGGACCGCCGGATTTTAATTAATAGCGGGCGGGTCAAGCGGGACGATGTGCATCGTAACCTTCAGATAAAGGATATCGCAAGCCATGCAGAGAAGTTGATCCGCTGGTTTCATCGTGAACTGCAAGGCAGGCCGGAGTCGCTGCGTGACATGGACCGGCTGCTGTTTATCTAGGCTTTGGATG
The DNA here is from genome assembly GCF_003390935.1 of Lewinella sp. IMCC34191. Lineage (GTDB taxonomy): Bacteria > Bacteroidota > Bacteroidia > Chitinophagales > Saprospiraceae > Neolewinella. The sequence continues at coordinate 322,307 of NZ_QNQZ01000006.1, forward strand.
AGGAAAGTCTTGACAAGTGAATTTGTGACTGGTGAGAAGTTCCTCGCTAGCACTATCTCTGGCAACACTTTTTATGTGCGAATGCCGACCCCCTAATCCCAAAATAATCGGTCATTTTAGGAGTATGATCCTAATATCGCCGGTTTCCCCAGGTTCGTAATCCCAAAATCTCCACCGCCCGCAAACGCAGAGGAAGATCAATCGAGAGTAATAATGACATAGCCTAGGGTGACCATTTTCGAGTGGATTGACTTGATTTTGGGAAAATTTTCAAGTTGAAGAACTTGAAATGGGGCTTGAGTTCATGCTTTCGGCTCGTGACCTGATGATCTGAATAATCGTGGTCATTTAATGTATCCGCTAGCGAGGGGTGGATACTGCGCGGTCGGAGACCGCATCCTACTGCCGCGGTCGGAGACCGCATCCTACCGCGCGGTTGGAAACCGCGTTGTACTGCGCGGTCGGAGACCGCCACTACCAGCTCAGCCCCTCCCCAAACTCAAATAGGCCATAGCCCGCTTCCTCATCGTAGCCCGGTACGTCCGACAACTGCGCCTGCGCCGCCGCGTCCGACGTCGGCGTGGTGAAGGGCATTTTTCCACTAGGCGCGTACGCCCCGGTGAGGATATCCAGCACGGCCTCGGGAGTCGTGCCGAAGGTGGCCAGGACGGCCGGGATCTGCGGGTCGCCGTCCGTGTAGAGCTCGTCGATGGCCCAGGGGTTGCTGTAGTTGATGAGGAGGACGGTCGGCTTGTCGGCCATCAGTTGGCGGACCGCCGCTACGTCGATGCCGTTCGCGGAGAGGTTGACGTGTAGGGGGCTGCCGTCCGACTGGAACAGCGACTTGCCCCGGGGCAGCAGCCACAGCACCACCCGGTCGGCCGCGGCGGGGTCGTCGACGAACTCCACGGGCCAGTCTGCGGCAGCTTCGGGGCGGTAGACCGTTACCGGATCGCCCTCGCGGCGCGGCAGGTAAGTGGCGAAGTAGACCTTCGTGCCCGCCGCCAGCGGCAGGGCCGCTTCGCCGGCTACCTCCCCGTTGCGGAGCAGCACGATCGACTTCCGGTGCGCCTCCGCGGCCCGCTCCCGGAAGGTATCCTTACCGACCGTAGCGGTAGCGGCCGCCGGATTCACGTAGGGATCCTCGAAGAGGCCCAACCGAAATTTCTCCAGCAGCAGGCGGTAGACCGAGTCGTCCACGGCCGCCTCCAGTTCGGGGTAGGTGCGCAGGGTTTCCAGCAGCAGGGCCGGGTCGGCGGTGCCGGAGAAGAGGTTGACGCCGGCCTCCAGGACCATTTTGTAGCGCTCGGGAATGCTCAGTTCCTCCACGCCCCAGGGCATCATCTCGATCGGGCCGGTATCGCTATTGATGATGCCGTCGAAGCCGAGCCGCTCGCGCAGCACGCCCTGCAGCACCTCCCGGTTGTAGGCGTACGCCAGTTCCGGAAATTCGGTGCCCGTCGGGTAAGAATAATAGGGCATGATCGCCGAAGTTCCGGCCTCGATGGCCGCCCGGAAGGGGATCAGGTTGTCTTCGAAGCGGCCGCCGGGGAAGACCATCCGCTTGCCCCAGTCGAAGTGGGGATCTTGTCCGCCCTCCGCGGCACCGCCCCCGGGGAAGTGCTTGGTGGTCAGGGCGACGGAGCGCAGGTGGAGGGCCTCTCCCTGAAAGCCCAGGACAATCTCGCGCATCATTCGCGCCGCCAGCTCGGGGTCCTCCCCGAAGGTGCCCTCGGTCCGCTGCCAGCGGGGGTCGGTCGCCAGGTCGGCCATGTACATATAGCCCTTGCGCAGACCGACGGCCGTCCATTCCTGCCGGGCCGCGTCGGCAAATTCCCGCACCAGCTCGAAGTCGCGCATCGCCGCCAGCCCCAGCTCCCCGGGCCAGGCGGTGAAGGCGGAGGTGCCTACGTTCAGGCCCGCGGCCACGTCGACCGCAATATGGTTGCGCGGATTGGAGGCCACGATGGCCGGAATGCCCAGTCGCTGCTCCTCGCAGAGCGCCTGCAGGTTGTTGGCCCACTCCGCCATGATGTCCGGTTCGGTAGTGGCGCGCAGGATGAAGTGGCGGCCGTGGAATTCAGTCACCGCCTTCGTCGTCCCGGCCGAGCTCATCATCGGGGCGTCCAGGGGCTTGCGGGTGAAGATGTTGGTTTCGCTCACCTGGTCCTCCTCGTTGAAGCCGCTGGCAATGGGTTCCCCGTTTCCCGGCCCGAAGCCCGCGTCGTTCTCCATCCGCGTCGTGCTGATGAGCATGAAGCCGGCTTTTTCTTTCAGGGTCATCCGACCCACCAGGTCGCGGCTGCGCTCCTCGGCGGTTAGGCGCCAGTCTTCATAGGGGTCGAGGGTATCGTTGCGGTTGAGATCCTTGAAGGATTGGCCGTCTACGGTCAGGAGGGCTACCGATCGGTAAGCCAGACGGGGCGCGGCGGCGGCGGCATCAGCCACTTCTCCGGTGGGGTTGCGCCCGCAGGCGGTGAGCAGCAAACCCATACCGAGCAAATAAAGCGAAAGATTGTAAGCGTGCATGATCGACAAAACTTAGACCCGCCCCGTAGGGAAGGTAGAGTTTTCTCGCTGCTTGTGTCCTTTCAGGGCGGCACGGCTCCCCCAAACAAAAGAACCCCCACACGAATTACGTGCGGGGGTCCTTCCAAATCCGGTCAGCAGGGGCCGTAACCCCTACCCTATCATCGATCGCCGTCAACCGACAACCGAACTACTTCACCTCCACCGAGCCGATCGGCCGCAGGGTGATCTCGCGGGCGGCAAGGTCAATGCCGGCGGCTGGATCCTCGATGTCGGGGGGCGTGGTGTTCTCGTCGTTGGGATCGACGCCGGGGGTACCCCGCTCCAGGTCGTAGCGCTCACCGAAGGGAATGGCGCCATAGCCGAGATCACGCATGGAAGCGGCCGTGATGTGACTCAGGGGATTTTCACCCAGGTTCAGGAAGCCGGTCATCAGCTCGTTGCCCAGGACGGATTCACGCCAGTGGCCCAGCGCCGTACCCGGGCCGCCCGTGTCTTCCACCGGTAGGAGCTTCCTACCTCCCTCCAGCTTCCAGAAGATGTTGCCCAGTTTTCCGGCGTAGTAGGGATTGGTCTCCTCCCCGCGGAGTAGGTCGCGATCGCCGTAGTCCCACAGCGTACCTACCCCCAGTACGTGCCCCATTTCGTGGATGATGACCTCTTCGAACAGGCCGAGCTCGTCCAGAAACGCCAGGTCATCCACGTCGAAAAACATGACCCCCGACAGCGGCAGGTTGTCACTGTTACGGATGTAGACGGGACCGGCCTGCCCCAGGATGCCACCGGGACCGTCGATTGGCGCCAGGGCCACCTCGATAATGAAGTCGTCCACCGTGCCGTCAGCGGCAGGGGGAAAACCTACGAAAGCCGAAGGGATCGTACCGGTGATGGACGGTACGTCCTTGATGATGATGCACTCCCAGCGGGCGGCGGCGTCGTTGAAGACCCGCTCCTGCTCTTCGGTGACGGGCACGATAAACTTCAGACTGATGTTGAAGCGACCCCGGTCCGGGCCACCGGCCTGGGTGGCGCGCCGCTTCTTGCTGAGGTCTTCCAGCTCCTCCTCCTTGCTGGCGTGGATGGTCACCCACTTATCGGGCCTCGGCGCAAGCTGGATGATCTGCTGCGGGGCGGCCTCTTCCCCCAGTGAGGCAATGACCTCGGGGTCTTCCGTACAGGCGGTGAACAGGACGGAACAAAGCAGGGCGGCACAGAGCACCCTGCCAAAGTTGACATAGGGTAAAGCTTTACGTTTCATCAGGTAAAGGATTGGATTATGGGTTGTAGTGAATAGGTGTAAAATGCGCCGATTCCTTTGTTCTGACAAGATTAAAGGTCGGCGAAATGACAAGATAGTTTAGGTCATGATGACATGCCAATGCCAGGACGCCGAAATGAAATTGATCGAAATTCTGTCCGCCGCCTGCCTTTTAACTGCCTTTCATAGCTCCGGCAAAGAGATTATGTTGTAAAGACTGAAAATGACCGTCTTTTCCCTGCTTGCTAATTCGAATGGAGATGGACAGGTAGGCGGAGCGGTCGGCCTTGGTGGGTGGGCTGATTGGGTGTCGTCCGGAATGCAGTTGAGAACCGTTGACGTAGCAGTTGCCATTCGAGACCACCTCGTGAAAATTGAAGGGAGGTCGCGCACCTAAACATTAGAAAACCAAAATGCCCAAACAAAAGAACCCCCACACGATCCACGTGCGGGGGTTCTTCTAAATTCGGTAAGCAAGGGCCGTAACCCCTACCCTATCACCGATGATCGATGGCCGAAACCGGCAACCGAAAACCGAATCAATTACTTGTCATTAACCGAGCCAATCGGCATCAGGGTAATCTCGCGGGCGGCGATGTGGATGCCTTCGCCCTCGTTTTCGGCCTCGTCCATGCTGGCGGGATCACCGTTGACGGGTACGCCCATGGCGCCTTCGGGCAGGTCGTAGCTTTCGCCTACCATGGCGGCACCGTAGCCGAGGTCACGCACGGAGCCGGCGGTGATGCGGCTGAGGGGGTTCTCGCCGCGATTCAGGAAGCCGGTCATCAGCTCGTTGTTAAGGGTAGCTTCTTTCCAGTGGCTGAACTGGGTACCGGGGCCGAAATCATCCTCGATGGGCAGCTCGTAGGTGCCGCCTTCGGCGTTCCAGAATACGTTGGCCTGCTTGCCGTCGAAGTAGGGAAGGTCGTCCGCATTGAACTCCCGGAGGCTTCTGCCGCCGAAATTCCACAGCGTACCGATGCCGAGTACGTGGCCCATTTCGTGGATGATGACCTCCTCGAAGAGACCGAGCTCGTCCAGGAACGCCAAGTCGGCAACGTCAAAGAACATGACGCCGGAGAGGGTTAAGTTATCGCTGGTCCGTACGAAGCGGGGACCGGCCTGACCCAGGATGCCACCGGCACCGTCGATCGGCGCCAGGGCGACCTCGATGAGGATGTCGTCCACGGTGCCGTCAATGGCCGGGGGGAAACCGGTGAAGGCGGAGGGGATGGTGCCGGTGAAGGAAGGCACATCCTTAATGATGATGCGCTCCCAGCGGGCGGCGGCGTCGTTAAAGACCTGCTCCTGCTGCTCCGTGACCGGCACGATGAATTTGAGGGTAATGTTGAACCGGCCGCGGTCGACGCCGGGCGCCGTGGTCGCGCGCTTGGCTTTGCCGAGCTCTTCCATCTGGGCGACGTCGCTGGCCTCGATGGTGACCCATTTATCGGGGTTGGGGGCCAGTTGGATGATATCCTGCGGAAGGGCTTCTTCCTGCGGAGCAATGGTCTCTTCTACGTCCTCCGTACAGGCGGCGAAGAGCAGGGGGAAAAGGAGGGCGGCGCAGAAGGCCCGCAACAGGGTGGTGGAAAATTGTAAATCTTTGAATAGCATACAGTCCGTGACTTGAGTTCAGGTAATTGCGTTGGTTAGAAAGCGCTGCTCCCTAGAGGTTGGTTAACCCAAACGGGCCCTCTGGGGGTGGGCGAAAGGTAACCAGCCCATTAGCCCGATCCTAATGCTAAGCGGTTGTAAAAAAAACTCATCGGGGTTTAGTCATCCATTTGGCGTAAACCCCCTTTTCACGAGGCTAAAGTCCAAAAATCGCCGTAGCCTCCCGCCCGCGGCGAGGGAAATTACGTGTTTAGCCATCGTATTTAAGCGAGTGCCCTCACCCTGTGTGGGTGGACGCGGGAAAAGGTCCCCGTCCGTACATCCACCCGCCCCGGCCGATGATGCAGGAACGCATTTATAAGCCGGTAGCGCGATTCGCATTTTACCTGCGCTCCGCCGCAAAAAACATCTGCTACATCAGATAGAACTCCTCCGGCTCCACCTTCGGCGGCAGTTCCGTTTCCCCCAGCAGCTGCCGGATGTTGATGTCGATCGTGCGGCTGATGGCCGACATCGGCGTATCGGTGGGCAGGTTCTCGAAGGGGTCCTGCAGGAGGTAGGCGGCCTTCTCGAGGAAGAAGAAGACCATGGCGATGAGCAGCACGATCAGTACCTCCATGACGACGCTGAGCGTAAAGGGCACGGAGAGGATCAAAAAGATGACGAAGAGGTAAATAGCCGCGTGCAGCCCCTTGCGGTAGTTGGTGGGGAAGACCGTGTTCTTGATCCGCTCGCACTTGCCCATGGAAGCGGTGAGGCGCACCAGCGTCTCGTCGATCTGTAGCCGACTGAAGTTGTCCAGCAGTTCCGAGCCGCTCAGTTGCTTGGCCGACTCGATCTGCCGGCCGAGGATGCCGAGGGGGACGTTTTTATGCCGGGCAAGTGCCTGCAGTTCTTCGGCCGGGAGGAGTTCGCCCAGGTCCTGTAGCGGATCCTGTTCCCGCAGCGAACGGGTCAGGGCGTAGCACCAAGCGATCTGCCGGTAGGCCATGTCGCGGACCGCGGGGTTGCCGTCCTCCAGGTACAGTTGCAACTGCAGCACCAGCGAGCGGGAGTCGTTGACGATGGCTCCCCAGATCTTGCGGGCCTCCCACCAGCGGTCGTACGACTGCCCGATCTTGAACGACAGCAGGATCGAGATCGCGATACCCAGGGTCGTGGCGATGTTGATCGGGAATTCCGGCAGGCGATCCTCCAGGACGAGGGAGAGCAAGTCGAAGGCCGTCGCGCCGACGAGCACCACGAAGAACGGGATCTTGATCTTGTCGAAAATGTACTCGATCGGAAGAAACTGGCGTATGATCATTTGGCGGGGGGAATAAATGCGCGGGAAATGCCCCGCAAAGAAAAGAAGGCCGGGGGAGTTGCGCCCGGACTAGCCGGCCAGCATACGCAGCACCTCGTCCACGTCCAGCCCGGCCGATTTACCGGTACCGGCCAGCATGCGGTCGGCCAGGTCGCGCTTGTCGTCGTGGAGGGCGAGCACCCTTTCCTCGATGGTGCCCTCGGTGACGAAGCGGTAGACGGTCACCGGCCGTTGCTGTCCGATCCGGTGGGCGCGGTCGCTGGCCTGGTCCTCGGCGGCGGGGTTCCACCAGGGGTCCAGGTGCAGGACGTAATCGGCCGCCGTCAGGTTCAGCCCCGTGCCGCCCGCTTTGAGGCTGATGAGGAAAAGCTCACCCTCGCCGGCCTGAAAGGCATCGACCCGCCGCGCCCGCTCCTTGCCCGGCGTGGAGCCGTCGAGGTACTGGTACGGAATGCCGGCCGCCTTCACCCACTCCTCGACGATTTTGAGGTGCTGGACGAACTGGCTGAAGACCAATGCCTTGTGCCCGTTGTCCAGCAGCTCGCGGATCGTCTCGCCCACCAGTTCGAGTTTCGCGCTGGGCAGGGCGCTTTCCGGCCGCACCAGCCGCGGGTGACAGGCCGCCTGCCGCAGCCGGGTCAGCTGCCGCAGCACGATGAATTTTTTCTTTTCGGGCGGCGCTTCGTTGATCTCCTGCAGCGCATCCCGGCGCAGGGCCTCGTACAGGGCGGCTTCCTCGGCCCTGGGCGAAACCGAAAGGACGACCTCGGTCTTCGCCGGTAGTTCTTTCAGTACCTCGTCCTTGCGCCGCCGCAGGATGAAGGGCTGCACCAGCCGGCGCAGCTGGTCGCCGAGCATGCTGTTACCCCCCGCTATCGGCACCCCGTAGTGCTCGTTGAAGGCTTTACGACTGCCCAGCAGCCCCGGATTGAGGAAGCGGAACAGGCTCCACAGCTCGCCCAGGTGGTTCTCGATCGGCGTACCGGTGGTGGCGATGCGGAAGTCGGCCCGCAGGTCACGCACGGTACGGGAGCGCTTGGTCGTCGGGTTCTTGATGGCCTGCGCCTCGTCGAGCACGATGGTGGCGTAATCGATTGCCCCCAGTTCGTCGGCCACGTAGGTCAGCAGCCCGTAGCTCACCAGCAGCAGGTCGCCGGGCCCCAGTTCATCGATCAGGTGCACGTCGCTGCGCTTGGCCAGCAGGAGGGGTCGGAGGGCCGGCGCGAAGCGTTCGCACTCCGACCGCCAGTTGCGCACCACCGAGGCGGGGGCGAGTACCAGCGCGGGGCCGAGCTTCGCACGTTGGGTGAGTATGGCCAAGGCCTGGATGGTTTTGCCCAGCCCCATATCGTCGGCCAGGCACGCCCCTACCCCCCACTCCGCCAGGCGGCAGAGCCAGTCGTAGCCCTCCCGCTGGTAGGGCCGCAGCTCCGCCAGGAAATTTTTGGGGGCGGCGGGGCGCAGGTAACGAGCCGATTCAATACGGGCAAGGGCTTCGCGCCATGCATCATCGTTAGTCACCTCCCCGAAGTCTTCCACCAAATCGGCAAAGGGCTCGGCGGCCAGGGCGGGCAACTGCAGGCTTTTGCCCCGGTCGTGCAGCATCCCCTCCAGTTGTTCCATCCGTTCGCGCAGCTCGTCGGTCAGCGCGATGAACTCGCCGGCTTGGAGTTTGACGAATCGGCTCTTGTCGTTGCGTAGTTGCTCGAACAGAAGCTGCAGGTCGAGTACGCGGTGTTCGTCAAGGATCACCTCGCCGCTCACTTCGAACCACTCGCGCTTTTTACCGACGCGGAGTTTCATATCCTCGAAGTCGGCCACCTTATCCAGCCGCAGGGGTTGACCGCGCGGGTATTCTACCTCCACTTGGCCGGCGCTGACCGGGACCCGCAGTTCGAGCAGGAAGGCCAGCGTGGCTTCCTCATCGTCCAGTTGCCATTCGTAGTGACCGGCGCGGGGCGTGCCCAGCGCGGGGCAGGACTCGATCAGCTCCCGGGCCTCCCTGGCCTCCGCTTCCAGGTCCCGCTGCAGGATGCGCCGCCCCTCGTCAACCGCCACCAGGCTGCGCTGCATGCCCTCCCCCGGCGGAAAATACAGCGGCAGACCGGCCAGGGGTCGAACCAGCAACTGGACCTGATATCCATCCCCCAGCGGCACCAGGTGTACGCTGAGCCGCGGCGCGCCCTCCACTACGGGCAGGTCGCTACGCAGCAGGTCGGTATCCGACTGCACGCTCACGTCGTCGCGCATCCCCTCCACGGTAGCTTCGAGCCGCTCGCGGGCGGAGGCGGGCACGTCGAGTCCGTAGCCGACCGCCCGGCCCAGGGCCGCCTGCCGCTCGCTGAGGGCGTACGCCACCCAGCGGGTGGGGGTCGTGCGTTTCAGCTGGTAGCGGCCGGGGCTCTCGACCGGCGGATCGAAGCGCAGGCGGAGGGTCTCCCCCTGATCCGCCACCGTTACGGCGGGCTCGCCCCGCTCCACGGTCAGGGGCAGCCGTTTGCTTTCGCCGAGGTAAAGGTGGGGATGACCGGCCAATTCGTAGAGCATCCGTTCGAAGAGGACGACGATCAGCTCCTCCTGGATATAGTAGTCCGAGCGGACCGGGCGGCCGTCGGCGTAGAGCAGCCCGAAGACGGCATTCAGATCCTCCGGCTTCCGGTGCCGGCGGTGCTGGGCGCCAAAGAGTTCGCTCCACTTCAGCTTGCGTCCCTTGGAATAGCCCTTGGCGCCCAGCTTCTGTTCCTTGGGGTAGATGTCGCGCTGGTTATCATCGACGATCCAGACGGTGCGGTAGGCCGGAAGGTCCTGGTAGGTAGGACGGGTATTTCGTTTGCCCGAGGTAAGCTGTTCGACCTGCCGGAGGGCACTCTCCCAGCGGGGTCGGCCAGGCTGCAGGCCCAGCAGATAGGTAAAGCCGTACCGCTCGGCCAAGGCGTCGGCTTTGCGCTGCCAATCCGCCCGCTGCGGATGGAGGGGGTAAAGCGCGGCCAGGGCATGTAGGGTTTCGCCGTAGACCCAAGGCAGGCGAGTGAGCCGGTCGAGTTCACCGATAGTCGCCTCCCGGAATTCGTCGGGCAATCGCAGGCCCGTCCAATGGGCTACCCAGAGCAGTGCCAGCGTGTCGAGGCAGGTCACCTCCGGCCCCTGCTCGATCACGAGGGCGAGTTCGTTTTCCTCCGGGGACCGGCCCTGACGTTCGTCCAACCAGCACCATAAAGCCTCGATGGCGTTGGGGGCCGTGGCCTGGCTATATCCGTGCAGGACCTCCTCGATCTCCGCCGCACTGGCCGCACCGGAACGGTAGGCTGCCATGAACAGCGGCACGTCGATGAAGTCGGGCTCCCCCTCGGCGGCCGTCAGCCGGGCGTGCAGCAGCTCCGAATCGATCTGCTCCCCCGACACCAGCCTGCACAGCAGGTCGAGATCCAGGTGGGCGTCGCGGACTAGTTCGTCCTTCAAGATGGTGGGGAGGGCAAACAAGCCGGCTCGTTCCGCCAGGCGGAAATTATCGTAGCCGAGCAGATCGTCCCGCCGCAGCAAATCGACGATGAGCTGCTGCCCGCTTTCGTCAAGGTCGAAGGGTTCGCGACCGCCGCGCTCTAAAATAGCGCGGCGGAAACCGGTGTCGCGCCAATTCCAGAAGGCCGGCTCGGTGATCCGGAGCAGGGAATCGAGCAACAGAAAATCCCGCGACCCATACCAAACGCGCCGATTAGCAAACTCCCACGCCGCCTGGAAAGCCGGGAAGTCATTAGCCAACAGCGCGAGCCCCCCAACGGTCGGATAACTGGCGCGGAGGGAGAAGTTGCGTCCCGTCGTATCCGCCTCCTGCCGGTATACGCGCGCCGCGAGCCGGGGCAGGTAGGGGTTGTCCGCGGTTCCCCGCCAGGCAAGCAATTCTTCGCGCCGGGCCGGGGGGCAAGTAACGTAACCATATACGGACAGCAATCCGGGCACCAGAGATTTGAGGTGGATGCTCACCAGGTCCGGCGTGAAATCCCTACCGGTCGATTCTTTTATGCCTTCCGCATTCAGCAGATCGGCGAGCCGCGCTACGGGTACGTGATCCTCCGATACCAGGACGGCATCCAGGCACGCGGCCTGGTCTTCGGTGAGCGAGGGTAACTGCATGCCCGCAATCTACGGCACCTGTTTCTCACGCGCCCCGTCGCCCGTAATGTCCCCCTACTGGTGGACCACCTCTATTCCTCCTCGGCTAAGTGGAGGAAGGCTTCCTCCTCACCGAGCTTGCGGAATAGCGCCCACTTCAGTACCTCGGCCGCCCCCAGGGGATTGGAATCGTCTTGAAAATAGTTATCGAAGGGACCGGCCGCAGCTGTGTCAGTAGGGAAATTGGCCAGTACCGGATCTTTGACGTAACTGTACAGTTCCGCCATATCCCGCTCGGGCAGGCCGACGAGTACAAGATCCTCGACGAGCCGGAAGATTTCCTTTCGCTGCCCCCGGAGTGCCGCGAGGCGGATGGCTACGGCACTGAAATCGAGGAAGTCCGTGTAGTAAAGGAGACCGTCTTCCGGGCGGTCGTGGCGGTGCAGCCGGAGCGAAAAGCCCGCCTCCTCTGCGGCGTTCCGGAAGGCTTTTTCGTCCGCGATATTGCGCATCGCGCGGGTGGAGGTTTCCGGATCCGCACGGTCGCCCTGCAGCACCTCCACGCCGTATGCATCCCACAGGTGGTCGAGCTCGAAGTCTTCCGTTTCGTACAGCCAGTCATCGGCGTCGTCTTCCGCCAAATTTTCAACGTGATTCTCCCGGAGCTCCGTGAGGTAGCCGCCCCGCTTGTGGTAGGTACGCACCATGTCGCGCAGAAAAGAAAAGACGATGATGTACAGCCGTTCAAGGTTCGGAATGGGCCGTCCGGCCGGATCCGGCTCCGTTCTGCCGATCAAATCATCGTCCGCATCTTGCTCCTCGCGGTTCAGTAGCTCCTCCCAGATATCAGCCAATAACTTCTCACGCAGCATCCCGGTAGCGGTGGGCTCGGGCACCTCCCGCCCGGCGCCGGTGGCCCTGAAGTACTTCAGGTACTCGCCGTAGACCCACTCGACATCCCGGTCGCGTAATTGCGCATGTCGGTCCACTACGGCGTACACGACCGACTCGATGGTTTGCACCAATGGGCCGAGGGTTGGATGGAGGCTCTGCATTTGTGTCCGTTGGAAAAGCCGAATATATACCATTTGCCTGACCACCACGTAGCCACCACGTGGAAGCTTTTCGGGTGGGCGCCGGAGCGCGGGAGTGATGGCATGGCCGCAATTTAAGAATGGCTTTTTACCTGCGCTCCGCCGCCATCGATCGGATGTACCCGGACCGCAGTTTTTCCCGTTTGGGAAATTTGGCTTATTTTCACCCCATCGCGAAGGCGTCATTCTCGATTTTCCGGTGGTATAGCCGGCGATCGCGGTGTGACGGCTTCGGCTTTAAGCATCTATACAAAGGACTGATTTCGTCCGCCCATCCGGAGTTCCCCAGGCTACCGATCCCCCAGTTTGTTTTTGTTCCTACACCCCGCTTTCCACGGAGAAAGTCGGCAGGTTCCCGTGCACCGTCGTGACCGGGAGCCCCGCTGTCCCCGGTGGCCGGGCGGCGGTGTGCGACGAAGACACGGGCCGGATGATTTCATCTAAAACCATGACGCATGCCATTACACTTTTACTCGCAAACCCCCGATCGGGGCCGATTTTCATTCCCTACTAACTCTCGCCTCCCCTTTCTGCTGCTGCTCCTCGCGCTGTTCATAGGGTCGGCGGCGCACGCACAGCTATTTCGCCCGGTGGATTCGCCGGACCTGAACCGGCGCATCAGCAGTCGGGATACCGACCTGAGGGAGTTTAGCCTACTGACCCTCGACGAAGCCGAAGCCGCCCGACTAATAACCGAACAACCGACCACGCTACGGGTCGACCTGCCCAACCCCAGCGGCGGCAACCTATCCCTGGACCTGGCCCGCTTCGATCTGCTGGGCCCCAACTTCCAGGTCATCGAAATGCCCGCCAACCGCGTCGTAACCGACACCCCAGAAGGTGTTTTCTATCGCGGCAAGGTGCTGAACCAGGCCGGCTCCTTCGCCGTCCTCAGCATCATCGATAGCGAGGTGATGGGACTGGTCAGCCTGCCCGGGCAATCGGGTGAGCTGAACCTGGTCAGCCTGGAGGACGAAGACGCCTACCTCCTTTACGACGACGTCCAGATCAAGGACAAATTCAATGACCTCGACTGCACCGTACTGGAGCCGGACGACGTCCGCCAGCCGATCGACAAATCGAAGTCCGAAGGCATCGTCGGCAAGGTAGACGGCTGCTTCGGCATCTTCCTCGATATCGGCCAGGAAGTGTACATCGAGCAAGGCGGCACGAACGGGGCGGTCGCCTTCATGCAGGGCGCCTTCGCGGAGGTAGCGACGCTCTACGCCAACGAAGCGATCGACATCACCATCAGCGGCACCCAGGTGTGGACCACCCGCGAACCCTTCTACAAGAATCTCGATCAGTACCGCTCCTACCGCGCCGGTAACCGCGTGGACGGCAGCGTGGCCCACTACGTGCACCGCGGCGGCGGCGGCGGGGTCGCCTACCTCGACGTGCTTTGTAACGGTAGCTACGGCTACGGGCTTTCCGGCATCGACAACGGCTACCGGGCCGTGCCCAACTTCTCCTGGACCGTGATGGTGCTGGCCCACGAACTCGGCCACAACTTCGGATCGCCACATACCCATGACTGCGCCTGGAACGGCAACAATACCCCCATCGACAACTGCTACTCCCCCAGCGGCGGATGTGCCGCCAACGGCGTGATTCCCCAGGACGGCGGTACCATTATGAGCTACTGTCACCTCACCGAGGTCGGGATCAACTTCACCAAGGGATTCGGCACCCAACCGGGTAACCGGATCCGGAGCCGCGCCTCCAACGCCGGCTGTAGCGGCTTTGACTGCGGCACCGGCGGCGGTGGCGGCGGAACCGGTGGAGGCGACGACACCGCCCTCCTGCCCGACGGTCAGTACTACATGACGGCCCGCCACAGTGGCCGGCAGCTGCGCATCGACCGGGGCAGCCAGGCGGACGGTGCGAATATCATACAGTTCCGTCCCCGCGACCTGCGGTCGCAGAAGTGGAACCTGACCCACCTCGGCAACAATGTATACCAGATCGTCAACGAGCACAGTGGCAAGGCCATGGACGTATCCGGCATCAGCACGGAGGATGGCGCCAACGTCCATCAGTGGAGCTACGTCGGCGGTGCTAACCAGCAGTGGCGGCTCGAATCGGTCGGCGACGACTACTTCCACGTGATCGCCACCCACAGCGATAAATGCCTGAATATCGAGGGCGCGTCCAAGTCGAACGGGGGCAACGCCGTCCAGTGGCCGTGTACTACCGAAACCAACGACGACTTCCGCTTCGTACCCGTAAACGGCAGCCTGGTCACCGGGACCACCGATGAAATGCAGGTAGACCTGTATCCTAACCCCGCTAACGGAGGGGTCCACCTCGAACTGCGCCTGGGCCAGGACCGCGAAGCCGGTCAGGTCACCCTAAGCGACGCCCAGGGCCGCACCGTGGAGGAGTGGAACTTCCGCGCCCAGGCCGGCACCCACGAACTGGACTTCGACGTCAGCAACCGGGCCGCCGGACTCTACCTGATCCGGATCCGGGCCGGCGAGCAAACGATCGCCCGGCGACTCGTCGTGACGGAATAGCGCCCGAACTACTGCGTCCTTCGTAAAAAGGCCCGACGACATCCCCGAATGGACGGATGTTGTCGGGCCTTTATTTTTACGGGTATCTCGGGTCCCCTAAGCCTTGATCGTGTGGTGGACCCCGTTGCTACGCACCGTGGCCCGGTCCGGTCCGGCGGCGTGGTACTTCAGGGCGTAGACCGACTTGTACGAATCCGGGTCCACGGCCAGGACATCCAGCTGGTTGCGGGTAGCCTCGGTCAGGTAAGGCAGCAGGGGCTGATCGACCTGGCTCAACCGGCCGATGCTCCGTAGAATCTTGGCGTCCCAGTCCTGGTAGTGGCGGTCGAAGTCGCCGGGGCCGATCCGTTTGCGACAGCCCGCCGAGGGGCATACGAGATCCATGGGCTCGTCCAGGTTAAAGATGCCGTACTCGTCGGTGATCTGTTCGCCCGCTTTGATGGGGCGAATGGCCATTTCGAAGCCGTAACCGGTGCTGATGGTATTGCAGTTGCAGCAGTGGTTCACGTACTTGGCGAAGTCCCAGCTGACGATACGGTCGCCGTTCTCGTCGATGTAGGAATACTTGTCGACAACCTCCCGCATTTCCGGACCGTGGCCGGCATAATCCTGGGGGGTGATCACCAACTCGAGGCTATCCTTAACGTAAACGATGGTGCCTTCCGGAATATCGGCGGTGGCAAAGACGCCGTAACCGATGGTAGGGTTGATGAATTGCAGACGGGTGTTTGGATGGATCATGGTTGCGCCACGGGGGTTTTTAATCGCGGCGGTATAAAAATAATATCCCTGGGTATACGGTGGTGAAAAATTTTCACGGGGGGCGGTTGGGCGGTTGTCGGATGTCGGTTGTCGCGCGGTAGGTGTTGGAGGGGTAGGCGGAAAAAAGAAAAGCCCCGGCGGGGCCGGGGCTTTTTATTATAGGACACTATAGAACAAAACACAATTTTATGCGACCCGCGGGTCTGATTTCTGATCGTAAGCAATCAATGGTTTGTCGCTTTCGATGATACAAATGTAGAGGCGATCAAAGTAGCTACACGTGATCTGGATCACAACCGGGGTACTTTTTCTTGGAAAATTTCGAGGAGAGTAGATGTCAGCAAAGTCATTGCATCGCTACGCCCGGAAAAAAGAAAAGCCCCGGCGGGGCCGGGGCTTTTTATCTAAATGACACTATAGAACAGAACACAATTACACGAGACAAAAGTCTTATTTCTTATCGGAGGCAATCAATGGTTTGTCGCTTTCGATGATACAAATGTAGGGGTGATCAAAGTAGCTACACGTGATCTGGATCACAACCGGGGTGCTTTTTTTTGGAAAATTTCGAGGAGAGTAGATGTCAGCAAAGTCGTTGCATCGCTACGGCCGGAAAAAAGAAAAGCCCCGGCGGGGCCGGGGCTTTTTATCTAAATGACACTATAGAACAGAACACAATTACACGAGACAAATAGTCTTATTTCTTATCGGAGGCAATCAATGGTTTGTCGCTTTCGATGATACAAATGTAGAGGCGATCAAAGTACCTACACGTGATCTGGATCACAACCGGGGTACTTTTTCTTAGAAAATTTCGAGGAGAGTAGATGTCAGCAAAGTCGTTGCATCGCTACGGCCGGAAAAAAGAAAAGCCCCGGCGGGGCCGGGGCTTTTTATCTAAATGACACTATAGAACAAAACACAATTACACGAGACAAAAAGTCTTATTTCTTATCGAAGGTGATCAATGGTTTGTCGCTTTCGATGATACAAATGTAGAGGCGATCAAAGTACCTACACGTGATCTGGATCACAACCGGGGTACTTTTTCTTAGAAAATTTCGAGGAGAGTAGATGTCAGCAAAGTCGTTGCATCGCTACGGCCGGAAAAAAGAAAAGCCCCGGCGGGGCCGGGGCTTTTTATCTAAATGACACTATAGAACAAAACACAATTACACGAGACAAAAAGTCTTATTTCTTATCGAAGGTGATCAATGGTTTGTCGCTTTCGATGATACAAATGTAGAGGCGATCAAAGTACCTACACGTGATCTGGATCACAACCGGG
>NZ_QNQZ01000007.1 GCF_003390935.1 Lewinella sp. IMCC34191
AAGGTTCCGGATTCAAAGTCGCGCACCCGGGCGCGCTTAAAATCGAGGCTAAACCGGCGCCGGGGGCGGATGCGGTGGCTAGACATAAAATCGCTGATTTTGGGTCAACGTATTTCAGTTCTAGACAGGGTAGTTGGAAGCAAGTAGGGCATAGCGGGTAGTCAGCACCGGGAAGAAACGACTATAACCTATGCCCTACCCACTATAACCTACCTTTGCCCTATGCAATCCTTCCGCCGCCTGCTCGGCTACATGGGAAACTATCGGGGGCTGGTGGCCGTGGCGATCGTCTGCAACATCCTGACGGCGATCTTCACCGTGGTGAGCATTCCTATTTTTCAGCCCTTCTTTAACCTGCTGTTCGAGCAGACGGAACCGGTATTGACCGCACCCGACGCCATTGCATCACTCGAGGATTTGGAGCAGTACGGCGGGTATAAAGTGACGCAGTGGATCCAGGAGCAGGGGAGGGAAACCGCGCTCACCTACGTCTGTGGATTCATCTTGCTCTCGTTTTTGCTCAAGAACCTGTTCCGCTACCTGGCGCTCTTTTTTATGGCACCGGTCCGCAACGGCATCATCCGCGATCTGCGCAACGAGCTGTATACTCACCTGCTGGGGCTGCGCCTGGGCTACTTCACGGAGGAGCGAAAGGGAAACCTGCTCAGCCGGATCACCAGCGACGTGCAGGAGGTAGAGAGCAGTATCCTGAACGTGCTGGAGGCCATCTTCCGGGAGCCCTTCATCATCATCGGCTCGCTGACCTTCATGATCTTTGTCAGTCCTTCGCTCACGCTGTTCGTGTTCGGGCTGATGGTCTTCACCGGCGTGGTCATCGGTGGACTGGGCAAGCGGCTCAAGCGTAGCAGTGGCGTAGTACAGGACAAACTAGGCGACATCGTCAGCCGCACCGAGGAGAGCCTGGGCGGCTTGCGCATCATCAAGTCGTTCGGCGCGGAGCGTTACCAATCGGGTCGCTTCGCGGAACTAAACGACACTTACCGCTACAGCCTGACGCGCCTGCTGTGGCGGCGCGATTTGTCCAGTCCGCTCACGGAATTCCTCGGCATCGCCACCGTGGCCGTGCTGCTGCTGTACGGCTCCCGCCAGGTATTCGCCGGCACGATGGAGGCGGGGACCTTTATCGCTTTCATCTTCGCCTTTTATATGGTCATCGATCCGGCCAAGAATTTTTCCAAGGCCTGGTACAACGTGCAGAAGGGGCTGGGAGCGCTGGAGCGGGTGGAGGCGGTGCTGGATGTTACGGGTGAAGGGGTAAAGGATGGAAGGGGAGAAGGGGTTAAGGGCAACCATGGCGGCGGAGCGCAGGTAAAGAGCCATCTTCCAACCGGTGAGTCGGCGGAGACGTCATTCAACGATTCAGTTAATACATCCTCCACTCCTTCGGACGGCGGACTTAAATTCGAGGATGTTTCCTTCCGCTATCAACCGGGGGAACGGGCGGTACTTCAGGATCTGAATTTTGCGATACCTACCGGAAAGGTGGTTGCCTTGGTCGGCGCCAGCGGGGGAGGGAAGAGCACCATCGCGGACCTGTTGCCGCGATTCTACGATCCAACCGAAGGACGGATTTTGCTGGACGGACGGGATTTGCGCGACTACCCGCTGCAAGAGTTGCGTTCACGCTTCGGTATCGTAAGCCAGGAGGCGATCCTGTTCAATGACACCATCTACAACAACATCGTCTTCGGCATGGAGGGCGTAACGGAGAAAGAGGTTGAGCATGCCGCGCGGGTGGCGAATGCTTACGACTTCATCGCGGCGTCACCAGATAGGTTCAATACCAATATCGGTGACCGGGGCACAAAACTCAGTGGCGGGCAGCGGCAGCGCCTCACCATCGCCCGGGCGGTGCTCCGCAATCCGGACATCTTGATCCTCGACGAGGCTACTTCCGCGCTGGACAGCGAATCCGAGCGGCTCGTACAGGAAGCCCTCCAGCGACTGATGCAGAACCGCACCGCCCTGGTGATTGCCCACCGCCTCAGCACAATCCAGAACGCCGATGAAATCATCGTGCTGGATGCCGGCCGCATCATCGAGCGGGGCACCCACGGGGAACTGCTGGAGCGGGGTGGGGCGTACCGGAAGTTGGTGGAGTTGCAGGAGGTGTAGGGGGCTAGGCAGGTAAATAGCTACGAAATACCTACCTTGTAGTGTAGATTTTACGACTTGCTGCCTTTTGGTAAAAGTCTTCTTTTCACACTCCACTCTATGAAACCGATTTTCTCGCTCCTCGTGGCCATGGTATGTATGGCCGGTACGCTTACCGCTCAGGACTTTCCTCCGCCACTATTCCGGTTTTCCTTCGACGGTATCCCGGCGGACCAGAGCGATAACCAGCTCTCCGTAATCTCCACGGATATCGGCTACCGGGCGGACCGTTCCGGAAACGTCCTGCAGGCGGCTTACTTCAACGGATATTCCAGCGTAATCCAGTTCCGGCAGACGGGTGTCACGCCGGCCAACGACTTCACCATCAGCGGTTACTTCAATTCCTTCGGAATCGCGGACTCCGAACAGACCAGCAGTATCATTAACCAGTACGCCTGGTTTACTAATCAGCGCAATTTCCGCATCGGAATTTCGGACAACGAACTGGTGGCCCTGGTTTGGGACGGCCCGGAATTACCAGACCGTTTGGAGATCGCAGTACCTATACAGGACAACCTATGGTACCACTATGCGCTCACCGTTACGGCCGATAATCGATTCCTGTTTTACCTGAACGGTTGCCTGCTGACCGAACAGCAGATGGAAGGGCCCATGCGACTCGGTAGCGAACCGATCCGTATGGGAAACAGCAACGAATACGGAGAAACCCTTCCTGGCAACGATCATCACTTTTACGGCATAATGGACGAAGTGGTCATGTACAGTTCTGCCCTCACCACCGCGCAGATCGCCGTTCTGGCCGAGGATCTCGACCTCTACGATGCCGTACCGGTGACGGTAGGTCTCGATTTTGATGAGGGCCTGGAAGCAGACGGCTACCGGCTTAGCTTCGACGATCTATCCTTCGGGGAAGACGTTCTCGGGGCTCCGGATTCGGCGGCTTACTTCAACGGAAGTACCTCTCACGTCACGGTAGAGGGATCGGAGGCCATAAAGGGGAATGACTTCGCCCTGGCGGCCTGGTTTTACCCGGAAAGCCTGGTTGCTGGCCAGCAGTCGGGACACCTCTTCAGCCAATACAATTGGCTTAACGGGGAGCGTAGCCTTCGCCTGTCCATGACCGACGATAGCCTGCGGCTACACGTCTGGTACGGGGAACGCTACCCGGAATTCAGCAGTGCAGCCACGGCACTTACCCTGAACGAATGGCACCAAGTGGTGGTCAACGTCACCCCGGAAAATGCCTTGTCCTTCTACCTGGATAGCAGTTTGGTGGCTGAGCTTGTGTTGCCCGCGCCAATTATCACCAGTAGCGTACCGTTCCGTATCGGAACGGCGGATAATATGGAGGGCGACCGGCCGGGCAATGCACACCACTTCCGAGGAAAGATCGACGGGTTCAAAGCCTACACCATGGCGCTGTATCCCTGCGTACTCGAAGAGATACTTACCACACCGGAAAGCTATATTCGTCAGGTAAACGGAGGCGGCACCGAGGAGCCTACCTCCAATATCACCGCGGAACCTGCCGACCTGGGAATAAAGATTTTTCCCAATCCAACCACCGGGATCCTTCGTTTGGATATTCCCAGGGGGGAGGAATACACCGTCACCGTCTTTGCCACCTCCGGTGCGGCCGTACTTACCCGTCCGGTCGTCACGGGCGAACTTAACCTCGGATCACTACCGGCCGGGACCTATCTGCTGCGGCTATCCGGTCCGCGGGGAACCGCCGTGGAGCGGGTAATGAAACAATAAGCCAGGCTAGCGTGCGGGTTTGCGCATTTACACCTCGGTGGCTTCAATCTTCAGTTTACAAAACCGACAGTAAGATCAAGGATGTTTCCTTTGGAGGAAACAAGCGGGTTGCGTAATTTATCGCTAAGTAAACTTGTTGTCCGAGCATGTCCCGAAACGGCACCATATCCTTTCTGCACGAATCAATGGTCGCAGAGGTGAAAGCTTTCCTAAAGCTAGAAGGGATTACCCAATCCGAATTCGCCAGTCGCCTCGGGGTAACCAAGGGGCAGGTTTCTAAACTGATCAACTCCCCGACGGATACCAAGCTATCCACCATCGTAAACCTGGCGGCGGCGATCGGCAAGGAACCCATGCTGGTCTTTACCGACGGTCGACGGGAGGCCCACCGGTACCCAGGTGACAGCGCCGCCGTAGCGGAACCCGAACGGCCATACGGCGAACGCATCCGCCAAAAGGTGAAATGGGCCGATTTGCAGCAGCTACCGGTGCTCGAGCAAGCTACCGCCATAAAGGCGGACATAGACGCCCGCCGGCCCATCAGCCGGAATATGGAAGAGCACGTGCTGCAGCAAACGCTACGGATATGGAACTACAATTCCAACGCCATCGAGGGGAACCAGCTGACCTACGGCGAAACGCTGACGCTATTGCTTTACGGCATCACCGCGAAGGGTAAGCCCCTCAAGGACCACCTGGACATCATCGGTCACCGTGATGCCGTCAACGTGATGCTGGATATGGTGAAGGGCGACCGCCCCCTGCGCCAAACGGACGTACGGCAGCTGCACCAGATCATGCTGAAGGAGGACTATCCCCAGCGGGCGATTACGCCGGATGGGCGGCGTGTGTTCCGCACTATTCATGTAGGCGTGTACAAGCGCGAACCCAACCATGTCCGGACCGCCAGCGGCAAGATGCACTACTTCGCCGAGCCGAACGCCGTACCCGGGCTAATGCGAGAACTACTGGACTGGTACGAACTGGCGGAACGGGAAGATGAGCTTCATCCTCTCTTGCGGGCGACGGTGCTCCACCATGAATTCGTGGCCATACATCCCTTTGACGATGGCAACGGTCGTATCGGGCGAATGGTGATGAATTTTGCGCTTATGCGCGCCGGTTTTCCGGCCACGATCATCCCGGTGTCCAACCGACTGGAATACTACCGGGCGCTATCCGCCGCGGATGAGGGCGATTACGTTCCCTTGGTCAGCTTCGTTGGCGCTCGGCTACTGGAAGCCCTTGACGTCCAACTAGCCACCGCCCGCGGCGAAGACATCGGCGGCTCGAAGTGGGATACCCCGGACGACGACCCGCGTTAGCTCAACAGCTTCCGCAGCGACTCGTCGGCCCGCTGAAAACCAAACGTTCCGAGCACCTGCTCCCGCTTCTGCGCGATCCGCTCATTCCCCAAATTCCCCAGGCTGCCCAGGTGGGTGTGCCTGAGTTCGGTGGGTGGGGTGAAGGTCCCCGCCTCGATGTCGGCACCGACTTGTTTGTAAGCATCGCGGAAGGGCACGCCTTTTAATACCAAATTATTCACCGCCTCCACGCTGTAGAGGAAGGTGTAGCGCGGATCGGTCGGTAATTCCTGGGCGTGGACCTTCGTGCGGGGAAGGGCGTAGAGCGCGATGGCCAGTCCGTCCTCCAGTTGGTCGAGGGCGGGGAAGATGGCCTCTTTCAGGAGCTGGAAGTCCCGGTGGTAGCCGCTGGGCAGGTTGCCGGTCAGCTGGCTCATCTGGGTGGGCAGGGTTTGCAGCAGATTGCAGCGGCCGCGCAGGAGCTCGAAGACGTCCGGATTCTTCTTGTGCGGCATGATGCTCGACCCGGTGGTGAGGTCGTCGGGCAGCTGTAGGAAGCCGAAGTTCTGGCTGCTGTAAAGGCATACGTCCATGGCCATTTTGCCGATGGTTTGCGCCAGGCTAGCGATGGCGAAAGCGACGGTCAGCTCCGTCTTGCCGCGGCCCATCTGGGCGGCTACGACGTTGACTACCGGCGACTGGAAGCCCAGTAATTCCGTCGTACGGTCACGGTCGAGGGGGAAGCTGGATCCGTAGCCGGCGGCCGAGCCGAGGGGGTTTTGGTCTACGGTATCGTAGGCCGCTTTCCACAGCCGGAGATCGTCGATGAGGGCTTCCCCATAAGCACCGAACCAGAGGCCGAAGCTACTGACCATGGCTACCTGCAGGTGGGTATAACCGGGGATCAGTTTATCCTGGTGCTCCTCGCTCAGTTCGGTCAGCGTACGGCTCAGTTCGGCCGTCTGCTCCACGATGCCCTGGATACGCTGCCGGAAATAGAGGCGTAAATCGACGAGCACCTGGTCGTTGCGGCTCCGGCCGGAGTGGATCTTCTTACCGTCGTCGCCCAGTTCCCGGGTGAGCATCAGTTCGACCTGACTGTGGACGTCCTCCACGCCGTCTTCGATGGTGAATTGGCCCGAGGTAGCTTGTCGGTACAGCTCCCGGAGTTTGGCTTTACACCTGCGCGCCGCCGCCGCATCAATCAGGTTGACTTCTTCGAGCATCGTCACGTGGGCGATGGAGCCCAGGATGTCGAAGGGGGCGAGCTCGAGGTCCAGTTCGCGGTCGCGGCCGACGGTGAAATCGGCGATGCGTTGGTCGAGGGGGTAGTCTTTTTGCCAGAGTTTATCAGCCATACCGCGAAGATGCGGCAAAGCTAGCGGTTCCCCCAATCGTAGCCCTTGCGCATCAGCAACACGGCCTCGGGCGTGAGTTCATCCGGGCCGGAGAGCCGGATCGTATGCCGGTACTTCTTCTTGCCCATGTGATCGAGCGTTGATTTATGGAGGAGCGGACTGTGGATCATCTTATCGGTAAAGAAGGCGAGTTCCAGTACCTTGGTCATGGGGCGCACGACCATCCAGGCCTTTTTGTTGGTAAACATGATCGCCTTGCGGGCGGGCGTGATGAGGTTGGGTTCCCACTCGGCGGTGGCGATGAGCACGTCGTCGAAAGCCATGACGACCTCGTCGGGCTTCCCCTCGAAGATCTCGTCGATGGTCTTTTCGCTGCAGTAGTGATGCTGTCCCTCACGGCGGAAGGGGCGCTCGCATTTGGGGCACGTCCACATACCTGGGTAAACGGGAGGCTAGGAGAGCAGGTTCAGGTCGAAGGTGAAGCCAGGCAGCACGTCCTCGCCGGTGATCGTGCGGTCGAGCGGGCTGACGAGTTCTACGGAGCGGTCGGCGCGGTAGATCCAGAGGCGGTCGTTATCTACGTCGGCTAGCCAGGCGAGGCGAACGCCGTTGGCGATCCAGGATTCGCGCATCTTGGCTTCTAAGTCAGTGATGGCATCGGAAGGTGACGCCACTTCGACTACGAATTCAGGAACCACAGGAAGAAAATGCCGGAAATCCTCATCGGTGAAATTCGCAATCTTCTCTTTTGTTATATAGCAGGCGTCAGGACTTCTAACAGAGCCGTCTGGAAGCTTAAGTCCCACCGCACTACTTGCTACCTCCCCTCCTACTTCTTCCGCGTAAATACCAAGTTTTATGATAAATTTCGCTTCATTTCGGCCACTTCCAAAAGATACCGGACTCATAATCTTTATTCTACCATCGGGTTCTAGCTCTGCCTGAAGTTCCGGATTTTCCTTGCATAGTGACAGAAATTCGTCTAAACTCAGTCTCTTGGTGGAGTAAAGAGGTGAAATAGCAGGAGGTATAGCAAGGGGCGATTGCATATTTAAGATTAGATATCCAATATAACGGATAATTCAGTACCAGGTTAAAACTTGGGAAATCCCCTTCCGCTCAATCACCGGCACCCTAGCCCCCGTCGCCGGTAAACCCACCGGCAGCAACAGGTAGGCCCGCTCGTTCTCCGGGCGGCCAAGCACCTCCTGCAGAAAATTCATCGGGCTGGGGGTGTGCGTCACCGTCACCAAGCCCGCGTGATGAATGGCCGCGATCAGGAAGCCACAGGCGATGCCGACCGATTCGTTGACGTAGTAGTTCTTGTGGCGGTTGCCCGCTTCGTCCAGGTCGTAAGCCTTCTTGAAGACCACGATCAGGTAGGGGGCCGTGGTAAGGAAGGGCTTCTGCCAGTCGGTACCGAATTTCTCCAGGTCGGCCAGCCACGCGTCGGACATCCGCCCGTGGTAGTTCTCATATTCCTCCCGTTCCGCGGCTTCGCGAATTCGCTCCTTGATCGCCGGGTTCTCGACCACGCAGAAGGTCCACGGCTGCTTGTGGGCGCCGGATGGGGCACTGGCGGCGGTATGCACGATGTGCTCGATCACTTCCCGCGGAACCGGCGCATCCGAGAATTCCCGTACCGTACGGCGGGTTTTCAGGTCGGCGTAGAGAGCCGCGGCCCGGGCCGTCATTTCGTCGGGGGTGGGGCGGGAATAGTCCAGCGGTTGGAATTCAGCGTCCACTTAGCGCGCCCGCTCCATCGCGGTATGCACTTCGTAGAAACTGTACGTAAGCGTCAGGAAACCGATGAGGCAGAGGGCCCGGACAAGGGACCAGTCTACGTAGTGGTTGCCCGCCAGGATTTCGGTGCCGTGGAGCAAGAGGTAAACACAGCTGGCAGCTAGCAGGATGCCGCCGGCCGCCTGCAGGGCCGTACGGGTGGGGGAGGGGGTGTTGCCGTTCATGGGGAGAGAGACTAAAGTGAGAAGACGGCCGGGTAGGTTAATACGGAAGACAAGGGCAATTTTACAACGCCCGTCCGCTTCAAAAAAGTCTCTATCCTGGAAAATGCTGTCGGCTCAGCGTCAACCCTTTCCGAAGGTGGCGCTGCCCCGCGCTTCGAAGGGCGGCTGCTCGGGCCGCTTCGAGGGATTTTCCTCCAGCATGCGTAGCACCTCGTCGATGGCGCGCTGTAGTTGTGGATCTTCCCCTTCAATCACGGCCTCGGGTAGTTGCTCGACCTCGATGTCGGGGGCCACCCCTTCGTTTTCCACACGGTAGCCATCCTCGTCCCAGAAGGCCACGTTCGGGGCCGTGACCGATCCGCCGTCGATAAATTCCGGGTAGCCGAGTACGCCCACTAGGCCGCCCCAGGTCCGCTTACCGATGATCGGGCCGAGTTCGTTCTGCCGCCAGAGGTAGGGGAAGAGGTCCCCCCCCGAGCCGGCCGTCTCGTCGATCAGCAGCACCTTCGGACCCTGGATGGACGCAATCGGGGCGTGCTGGATCTCGCCGTAGCGGTAGGTCCAGCTGTTCTGGTAGGGGCGCATCAGCAGCTCGATGTAGTAGTCGGCAATCTGGCCGCCGCCATTGAAGCGCTCGTCCACGATCACCGCCTGCTTATTCACCTGGGGGAAGAAGTAGCGCTTAAAGTAGGCGAAGCCGCCGTAGCCGGTGTTGGGCACGTACACGTAGGCAACCCGCCCGTCCGTGGCTTCATTCACCATTTGCAGGTTGCCTTCCACCCAGTCACGGTTGCGCAGGCTGAATTCCTGTTCGACCGGAGTAACCGTGATCGTACGGGCATCGGAGCCATCGGCGTTCGGGCCGACGCGCAGGTCGACGTTACGACCGGCGGTACGCTCGAAGAAGCGGTACAGGTTGTCATCGGCGGTGACTTCCTGCCCATCAACGGCCAGCAAATAATCGCCCTCTTCCACGTTGACGCCGGGGGCCATCAGGGGTGCCTCCAGGTCCTGGTTCCAGTTGAGGCCGCCGTAGATCTTGGCGAAGCGGTAGCGTCCGTTGGCTACCTCGTAATCGGCACCGAGTAAGCCGCCGCCCACGCTTTCCCGGTCATCCAGTGGGGTACCGGTGCTGCCGAAGCGGTGGTGGCCGACGCCAAGTTCGCTACCCATCATGCGCATGACACGGTACAGCTGGTCGCTGGTCTTGACGTCCGCCAGGAAGGGCTCGTATTTCTCCTTCATCGCGTCCCAGTCCACGCCGTGCATATTCGGGTCGTAGAAGTAGTCGCGGTTCACCCGCCACATCTCTTCAAAGATGTTGTGCCATTCCGCCTGGGGGTCGATCCGGACGCTTAGGTTATAGCTATCCGCCGGCTTGAGGTCTTCCGCCTTGGGATCGGCGAGGGCGGTGATGCCGTACTTATCCCCTTGGTAAACCAGCAATTTCTCTCCGTTGCCGGTCACCCCGAAGCCACTGGCATCGATCAGGTCTTTCACCTCCCGGTCCTCCAGGCTGAAGCGGTGCATTTTACTGCCTTGGTCGTTGGAGCCAATAAAGAGCAGTTCCCCCTCCTTCGCGCTGGCCAGGTTTCGGTAATTGCCATTTGGGACGGGCAGGTGGACCACCCGGTTAGAAAGCCCCTCGAAGTCGATGGTGAAGTCGACGGGTTCTTCTTCCGTGTCGTCTTCCTCCTCATCCTCGTCCGCTTTATCCTCCTCACTCATAATCGCTTCGGTATCGTTGCGGCGCATGAGGGGGTTGGTGGTTTCCTTCTGGAGCGTCATCAGGTAGAGGTCATTGGTCGACCGCATATCGTTGCTCGATTGCTGGAACCAGTTGACGACCGGTCCGGCGTCGGTGGAAACCGCCAGGTAGAGGTACTTGCCGCTGGGGTCGAAGGTGGGCTCGGTGGCGTTCGCTAAGCCGTCGGTCACCGCCGTTGAGGTTCCGCTTTCGGTGTCGTAGACGTAAGCCTGCTCGAAGTTGGTACGCGTATTTTTGGTATAGGCGAGGTAGCGGCCGTTCGGTCCCCACGAACCGAACAGGTCGCGGTAGGCACCGGGGGAGTAGTTTTCATCCTGGTCGACCTTGCTGATCTTACCGGAGCTGACATCCAGGACGTACAGGTTGCGGCCATTATCAACAAAGGCTAGTCGCTTGCTGTCGGGCGACCAGTGCGGATAGGCATAGAAGCCCGTGCCGTCCAGTGCGATCTCCCGCACCTCGTTTTGGGCGGCGGAGCGCAGGTGTAAAGCATGTTCCCCGGAGGCATCGCTGAAGTACGCGATCGTTCTTCCGTCAGGTGACCAGGCCGGGTAGCTTTCGTGGACACCCGGCGTGTGCGTCAGGTTATCCACGTCGCCATTCTCGTAGGGGGCGGTCACGATCTCGCCGCGGTAGTCGAATACTAGTCGGGTACCCGAGGGCGAGGCACCCACCGACCGTACGTGCTCCGCGCCGGAGACATAGCGGGGCCGCACGTCCAGGATGTCGGCATTGACCGTTACGTCCAGTTGCCGGCTTTCCCCGGTGGCGTAGTCCAGCTCGTGCAGGTACCCGGCCTGCTCGAAGACGATCCCCTCCGGACCGGCCTGCGGACCGAATACGGGAAAGTCGTCGTAGGTGGTCAACGCCTCTACGTTCTCCGTAGCGGGATCATAGACGTACAGATTGTACTCCCCATCGCGGTCGCTGCGGAAGTAGACCTGGCCGTCGTGCCACTGGGGGTGCATGTCGTTGCTGCCACTTTCCGGCTTGGGAATCTCGGTGACGGAGTTGTCCGTCGTGTCGAAGATCCAGATACGGGAAACCGTACCGCCGCGGTATCCCTTCCACATCCCGGAGGCGTCGTAGTTCGGACTGTAGGCTACGTACCGTCCGTCGCCGGAATACGCTCCGGAAAAGGCGGTCGGGATGGGGAGTTGCTCGACCTGTCCGCCGTCCAAACCGATGGTGAATAGCCGATTGAAGCGATTGGTGAAGACGTTCCGCTGGGAAGTGAAAAGCACGCGATCTCCTTCCGGTGTGAATCCCTGGACCTCGTCGTCGTAGGGGTGCCAGGTCAGTCGTTCAGGAATGCCCCCTTCCACGGGGACCGTATACACATCCACGTTGCCGTCGTAGGCTCCGGTGAAGGCGACGGTTTGTCCGTCGGGGCTGAATACCGGTCCGTACTCATCTCCTTCCCCGATGGTGAGGCGGCGGACGTTACCGCCGTCGCGATCGGCTACCCATAGGTCGCCGGCATAGGCGAAGGCTAGGTGGGTCTCGCTCATAGCCGGGTCGCTTAGCAGACGCGTTTGGCCAGGAAGGATGCTGCAGGTTAAGAGGAGAAGGAGAGCGGCAAGGCTTCTAATCAAGGGCATGTAAATAATATTTGCTGGGACAACCAATGTACGATGGGTATTGAAAAGGGTTGCATGTAGGGGGGAGGTTTCTGCCTGCGCTGCGCCGCAATGCGAACCCAAATGGCCCGCTAACTGTCCCTACCTACACGCCTAACTACTAACCGACAACCCCTTCCCATGACCATAGACGATCACGCCATAGTCACCCTGACCTACGAGGTACGCGACGGCGGCCCGGGCGGCGCCCTTCTCGAACGGATGGACGTCAATTACCCCTTCAAATTCATGTTCGGTACCGGACGGATGCTCCCGGCCTGGGAACGGCGGTTATTCGGCCTGAAAAGCGGTATGGGATTTAGTTTTCTACTCAGCCCGGACGACGCTTACGGGCAACCTAACGATTCGCACATCCTGAAGGCTCCCATCGGCATCTTCAAAAACGAGCGGGAGCAGATCGAGCCCGGTCTGCTGGAGAAGGGGCAGTACATCACGCTCACCGACTCCGCCGGTAAGGACGTCAACGCCAAGATCCTCGACTGGGACGACGAGGTGGTGACGCTGGACGCTAATCATGCTTTGGCGGGGAAGACGCTGTTTTTCTCCGGTGCCGTGCTGGACGTGCGGGAGCCTACGGTGGATGAGTTGGTGCGGAAGCAGTTTATTGGGGAGGATGGGGTGCGGAAGTAGGTGGTGCTGCGCACTCGCTGCTCACGCCGCTTGTGGGGTAGGTATAAACACGGATGGCCACAGATTAGGGCACCGATTGATCACAGATTTTTTGGACGGTGTATGCTGCTACCGCAGCTGGTAGGCTGCGTTTGTATTGGTGACCTACTCGCTGCTTCGCAGCTTGTGGGGTAGGTTTAAACACGGATGGCCACAGATTAGGGCACCGATTGATCACAGATTTTTTGGACGGTGTATGCTGCTGCCGCAGCTTTGCGAGCATTTTAATACTGCGTTCACGGGTTGACTCGCCTTTTGTGAAAGGGCAATTTGTAAGCGTCGGCTAATTCTTGATAAGATTTAACACCACTCGCATTATAGTAGAGTGGGGCCGCGCAGTTTTACGGGATGGAATTAAATGACATCACCTACATTATTAGGGGGGCTGCATTTCGCGTACATGGGGAACTCGGACCGGGGCTGTTGGAATCCGCGTACGAAAACTGCCTCTGCTATGAGCTGCGGCGGCAAGGACTTCAGGTACGGCAACAGCCCGCGCTGCAGCTACGCTACCAGGAGATCAGCCTGGAAGTAGGCTACCGGATCGACCTGCTGGTCCAGGATCAAGTGATTGTGGAACTAAAGGCTGTAGAACGATTGGAACCCGTTCACACCGCCCAGCTGCTCACCTACCTGCGCCTGTCCGGCAAGAAGCTCGGATTATTGATCAATTTCAACGTCCAAAACTTGCAGAAGGGAATCAAGCGGTACGTTATGTAAAGTAAACTTGCATTCGCGTTTCACACAAAGCAAAGCGAACGCGTAGCAATAGGAAAGTTCTCCTGCTTTCTTACCTACCACAACTCGGATGAAACCCTCATTCAGCCTTTACTATCCCGCCAGAGTGTGTACGGGAAATCCGTGTTAAATCGGTGCCATTAATCCGCGAAATCTGTGTTGAAGACACCTCCCCAAGCTGCGCCAGCAGCGAAGGCGTCTCAAAAGAGGACAATGCTGCTCAATAACGAAGCTGCGGCAGCAGCGAGCATATTATACCGCGAACGAATAGCGGCAGCTACAAAAATCCGTGTTGAATCCGTGCCATTAATCCGCGAAATCTGTGTTGAAGTAACCTCCCAAGCTGCGCAGCAGCGAGGCTATCAAACGAGCTTTAAGTTGCGAAGCAGCGAGAAGGAAATAAACCCATAACACACGCATCTATTTCCGAGCCGCGTAAGCGGAGAAGAAGGCCGGCACCACTTCAATCCCCTTATAAAAATTCCATAACCCGAAGTGCTCATTAGGCGAGTGCAAACCATCCGTATCGAAGCCGAAGCCCATCAAAATAGTCTCGATACCCAGCACCTCCTTAAACTTCGAAACGATGGGAATGGACCCGCCTTCATACATCGGCACGGGCTCCTTGCCGAAAGCCTCCTTCACCGCTTCCGCCGCGGCGCGGTACTCTTCGGTATCGGTGGGGGTAACGTAGGGCTGGCCGCCGTGGTGGGGGTATACCTCTACCTTGACGGAGTCCGGGGCAATGGCCTTGAAGTGGTTGGTGAAGAGCTCGGTGATCTTGTGGTAGTCCTGGTTGGAGACGAGGCGCATGCTGATCTTGGCGTTGGCGACGGCCGGGATGACGGTCTTGGAACCTTCACCGGTGAAGCCACCCCAGATCCCGTTCACGTCGAGCGTAGGGAGGATGCCGGTGCGCTCGTAGGTGGTGTAGCCGGTTTCGCCCTCCAGGCCGAATACGCCGGGACTGTCCATATACTCCTGCTCGTCGAAGGGGGCATCCCGCATGAGCTGGCGGTCGCGGTCACTGGGGAACTCGACGTCGTCGTAAAAGCCGGGAATGGTGATGTGCTTGTTCTCATCCTTCAGGCTGGCGATCATCTCACACAGCACGTTGATTGGGTTGGCTACGGCACCTCCGAACAGGCCGGAGTGCATGTCGGCACGGGCGCTGCGCACCTTCACGTCGAGGTAGGTCAGTCCACGCAAACCGACCGTGATGCTGGGGGAATCCTTGCTCAACATGCTGGTGTCGGAGACCAGGATGACGTCGGCGGCCAGCATGTCTTTATGCTTACTGATGAAGGGTACCAGGTTGGGACTGCCGATCTCCTCTTCCCCCTCGATCATGAACTTGACGTTGCAGGGGAGGCTATCCGTCTGGATCATGGCTTCCACCGCCTTGACGTGGATAAACATCTGGCCTTTGTCGTCGGTGGCGCCGCGGGCGAAGAGGGCACCGTCGGGGTGGTGCTCCGTTTTCTTGACCGTCGGTTCGAAGGGGGGCGTATCCCACTCGTCGAGGGGGTCGGCGGGCTGCACGTCATAGTGGCCGTAGATCAGGACCGTAGGAAGGGACGCATCGATAATCTTCTCGCCGTACACGATCGGGTGGCCGTCGGTGGGGTAGAGTTCGGCTTTGTCCAGGCCCGCCCGCACTAAGTATTCCTGTACGTTGGCGGCACAACGCCGTGTATCCTCCTTATGCTCGGAGGCCGTACTGATGCTGGGGATGCGAATTAAGGCCTTCAGTTCTTCGAGAAAGCGGTCGCGGTGCTGGTCGATGTATTCCTGGGTGGTCATGATCTTTGGTTTTAGTTGGCTAACGCGCAGGTGCCGTCAAGGTTAGGGCGGCGGAGCGCAGGTACAATGATAAGTCGGAAAGCCGAACATGCCTGCCCGTCCGATGGGTTATACCAACAAAGGAAACACTATGAAAATCCAGCAATACATTCCCATTTCGGTGACCATCCTGCTAGCCGTTTTACTCACTGCCTGCGGGGAAGACGTGTCCGCGGGCGAGGCCGTAGGGGCCGGCATCGGTATCTGGGCGATCGGCAGCATCCTGGCCTTTATCCTGGTCGTTTGGGCCGTCATCGATTTGGTGCAGAAGCCCTATCCGATGGAAAAGAAATTGATCTGGGGGGTAGTCATTCTGGTTATTCCCTTCCTTGGTGCGGTGCTTTACTTTATTCTGGGGCGGAATAAGCAGTCGGTGATATAGGGTGCGGGGTGCGCGGGTGCGGGGTCACGTAAATCGGGACTCGCCGGGTCTCTCGCTTAGTAGCTTACTCACGTTAATGGTTTGGAAGGCTTACCAAGGCCTAGCCTGGATGATGAGAAAAAAAGCCTGGAGCTGGAGTTCCAGGACCCTGTGCGGGGTGGCGGAGCTCCAGCTCTGCCGGATGCTTTATTAGCTGGTTTATGCTTCCGTCTCGGAAAGGGCTTTTATATGCTGCCAAGCGTTCTAGGTGAGACTTACGCCTGGAGCTGGAGCTCCAGGACCCTGTGCGGGGTGGCGGAGCTCCAGCTCCGCCGGATGCTTTATTAGCTGGTTTATGCTTCCGTCTCGGAAAGGGCTTTTATATGCTGCCAAGCGTTCGAGGTGAGACTTACGCCTGGAGCTGGAGCTCCAGGACCCTGTGCGGGGTGGCGGAGCTCCAGCTCCGCCGGATGCTTTATTAGCTGGTCTATGCTTCCGTATCGGAAAGAGCCTTTATATGCTACCAGGCGTTCGAGGTGAGACTGACGCCTGGAGCTGGAGTTCCAGGACCCTGTTCGGGGTGGCGGAGTTCCAGCTCCGCCGGATGCTTTATTAGCTGGTCTATGCTTCCGTCTCGGATGGAGCTTTTATATGCTGCCGGGCGTTCGAGGAGAGAATATTGCCTGGAGCTGGAGCTCGAGGACCCTGTTCAGGGTGGCGGAGCTCCAGCTCCGCCGGATGCTTTATTAGCTGGTCTAGGCTTCCGTCTTGGAAAGGGCTTTTCTATGCTGCCAAGCGTTCTAGGAGAGAATCTTGCCTGGAGCTGGAGCTCCAGGACCCTGTTCGGGGTGGCGGAGCTCCAGCTCCGCCGGATGCTTTAGTAACTGGTCTATGCTTCCGTATCAGACAGGGCTTTTCTATGCTGCCAGGCGTTCGAGGTGAGAATTACGCCTGGAGCTGGAGCTCCAGGACCCTGTTCGGGGTGGCGGAGCTCCAGCTCCGCCGTATGTACCGTTAGCTGGTGGATGTTTCCGTACTGGACAGGGCTATGATATTGGGCGAGGCGTTTGAGCTGGGATTGATACCTGGGGCTGGAGCTCCACGACCCGTACCGTCCCTGAACCTCCGGGACCCTGACTACAAATACATATCCAGCAGCTCTGTCAGACGCTCTTCGGAGATGCCGCGCTCCAGTACGCCGCCGTGGGCGAAACTGATCTTACCCGTCTCCTCCGATACCACGAAGCAGGCGACATCGATCTTTTCCGTTACACCCACCGCGGCACGGTGGCGCAGGCCTACGGCCGCCGGTAATTCGGAGTTTTCGGATACGGGCAAGATGGCGCTGGCTTTAACGATGCGCCGATTGGAAATAAGGACCGCGCCATCGTGCAGTGGGCTTTCCTTGTGGAAAATACTCACCAACAGGCCATAACTGATATCGGCGTCGATTTCCGTTCCGCCGGTGATGACGGTATCCGGATCGGCATCCTGGGTGCAGACGATGAGGGCACCCGTGCGTTGGCGGGCCATACGCAGAAAGGCGCGCCGGACGATGGCCGTCTGGGGAGCGTGTTCCCGGTCGAATTCCTGACGGCCCAAGAGGCGGTTCCAGAAGCTGTCGCGCTGCCGGATGGTGCCGCTGCCCAATAGGAGGAGAAACCGTCGTACCTCGGGTTGAAAGATGATGATCAGACTGATGAAGCCTACCTGGATGAATTGATTCAGGATATTGCTCAGCAGATCCATCCCCAACGCGGTGAACGCCTGGTAGCTGAAGAACAGCGCGACGATCCCAACGAAGATGTTCAGCGCGATGCTTCCCTTCAGGAGGCGGTAAAGCCAGTAGATCAGGTAACCGACGACGAGCACGTCGAAGATATCCCAGATATCTACGGGTAGAAAACCGATCTGAAAAAGGAAGGGT
This sequence comes from Lewinella sp. IMCC34191, assembly GCF_003390935.1. Lineage (GTDB taxonomy): Bacteria > Bacteroidota > Bacteroidia > Chitinophagales > Saprospiraceae > Neolewinella. Next base: position 17,469 of record NZ_QNQZ01000007.1, read on the forward strand.
AGGAGCATGCCGGTAGGACTACTGGATGCTGTCGGATGTCGCGTTCAGGCGCTGAAGGACCAGGCTGGTGATGTCGTAGTCGTCGTTGGTGATGAGCACGGCGGAATTTTGACCCTGGTTGAGGATGAAATCGTAGCCGTTTTCCTCCTGGAGATCTTCCAGTACGGCCTTGACGCGCTCGCTGAAGTTCTGCTGGATGCGCATTTGGTCTTCCTGGATGCTGTTCAGGGCCAGATCGCGCTGCTGCATGATTTCCTGTTCCTTGCGGGCGATGCGCTGCTGTTCGGCCTGGACCTTGTTGGGGGCGAGCAGTCCCTGCTGCATCTGATTCTGCAAACCCTTTACCTCGTTTTCGAGCGCTTTGACGCGGCCGGCGTGGTTTTCCTGGGCCTTCAGGAAGTTCTCTTCCAATCGTTGTAATTCCGTGGCTACCGCGGTGTAGCCGGCCTGCAGGCTATCTACTTTCACGAATACGATATCCAGACCGGAAGTGGCCCGGGCCGGGCTGGCGGCGGGGGCGGCGCTGGCGGGTGCCGTGCCGGAATTATCGCAACCAAAAAAGGTCAGGCAAAGCAGAACTAATGCGCTAGCGGAAAGTATTCTTGCAATGTCGGTCATCAAAACGGAATTTTTAAAAAGGCATTAACCCATCCGGGTGAAGTTATTGGACGGGCACCTTCGTGGATACCCCGCAAAAGTACAGTTTCAATATGGGACGTGACCGCCTATACATCCTGCTGGCCTTTTTCATTACCTACGTCGTCTGGGGGTCTACCTATCTGGCTAACTACTGGGCCATCGATTCCATTCCGGTTTTCGGCATGGGCGCTACGCGTTTCCTCACGGCCGGTGCACTCCTCTACGCCTTTACCCTCCTTCGGGGAGACCGGACGCTTCCCAAGCCCCGCCACGCGCTGAATAGTGCCGTGATCGGCGTCCTGCTGTTAAGCGTCGGCACCGGAGCCGTGGTCTGGGCACAACAGTATATTCCCACCAGCACGACCTCCCTGATCATCGCTTTTGAACCCCTGGTGGTCATGTTTATGATGTGGGGCTTTCTATCCAGCCGCCCCCCGGTAAAGGCATTCTTCGGAGCCTTTGTCAGCATCTGTGGGATGGCCCTCCTGATCACCCAACCGATTGCCGTGGGTGGAGGGGAAAGCACGTATGGCCTGCTGGGGATTGCCGCCGGTATGCTCTGCTGGGGTGCGGGGATGCTGCTCCGCCAACGGCTGGATCTTGGTGAAAACCGCATGCGCGCAACCGCCATGCAAATGCTTGGGGCCGGTCTGGTACTGCTGTTATTCAGCTTTTCCCTGGACGAGTGGGCCGGGTGGTCGTGGCAGGAGGTGACGCAGCGCTCCGCCTTAGCCTGGCTCTTCCTGGTGGTCTTCGGTTCGATCATCGCCTTCTCCGCCTTTAATTACCTGCTCGGACAGGTGAGCGCGGATAAGGTATCCACCAACACCTACGTCAATCCCGTAGTGGCTGTTCTCCTCGGCGGTCTGCTGAATGGGGAGGCGATCACCATCCAGTCCATGCTAGCGGGAGCGGTACTCCTTGGGGGGGTCTACTTTATAAATTCGGCTACGGCCTAAAATTCCGAAGGGCTGTGGCTCACGCGGCATGGAATTATCCCATCCGCCGTTCGTAGTCGGCAAAATCAAAGCTGCGTTGCTGTAGAATCTCCCCGTCGGCGTCTACCAGTACGATATCCGGATGGGGAACGCCATTGAACATGGTGGATTTCACCGTGGTGTAGTGTGCCATATCCTCGAAGATGAGGGTATCGCCCACGCGAGCGGGTTGGCGGAAGTAATAGGTGTCCAGGTAGTCACCGGCCAGGCAACTCATGCCGCCGAGGCGGTAGGGGTAGGCAAATCCGTCTTTTTCCTGCTCGCTGGCACCCCGCACCACCGGCCGGTAGGGCATTTCCAACGTATCCGGCATATGGCAGGTGAAGCTGACGTCGAGCATTAGGGTGGCCGAGCCGTAGTTGTTGACGATGTCGAGCACGGTGGCACTGAGGTAGCCGGTCCGCCAAACGTGGGCGCTGCCCGGTTCCAGGATTACCTGGAGGTGAGGGTACCGTTTGCGGAGATCGCGCAGGGTTTTGATCAAGCCTTCGAGGTCGTAGCCCTCGCGGGTCATCAGGTGGCCACCCCCCAGGTTGAGCCATTCGATCTGCTCGAGATAGTGGCCAAACTGCGCGCGGGTCCGCTCGATCAGCGTGGCGGTAGCGGCGGCGTCGCTTTCGCAGAGCGTGTGAATGTGCAGGCCCTTGAGCCCCTTAGGTGGCTTGGTCGGTAAGTTGGGAAGCGTTTCACCGAGGCGACCGAATTTGTTGGAGGGATTGTAGAGGTCGGTTTCCACCGGACTGTACTGGGGATTCACGCGTAAGCCGACGCTTGTCCCTAGCTTTTCCCACTGGCTCCGGTAGCGCTCCAGCTCGGTGAGGGTATTGAAGGTGAGGTGCTCCGACATACCGGCCAACTCCTCGAACTCACCGGGCCGGTACACGGGGGCGTACACGTGGGGCTTGCGGCCGAAGTGGGTCGCGATCAGTTTAGCCTCATTCAGGCTGCTGGCGGTAGCGCCCGGCAGGTATTCGGCCATCACCGGGAAGGCCGGCCAAAATGCGAATGCCTTCAGGGCCAGAATGATCTCGACCCCGGAGGCCGAGGCGACGTCGGAGACGATTTCCAGGTTGCGACGGAGCAGATCTTCTTCGATGACGAAAGCGGGGGAGGGTAGTGCCATGCCGCAAAGGTAAATCAATTACCGAGCCACTCCCGACACGCCTTTACCCGTTGTCGGCTCACGATGTTTTCCCCGGCGCCCTCGGTATCTAGTTCCAGGGCCAGGCGGTGATTAAAGTAAGCGGTCACCTTACGAACTCCCCGAACGTGGACGATCTGACCCCGGTTGATGCGAAACCAAAGATCGGGGTCCAGTTCGTCGGCGAGCCGGTCCAGGGTCCCGTCCAGCAAATAGCGCTTGCCGTCGGTGCCGGTGGCGAGCGTAACCCCATCCGAGCTGTATATCTGCCTCAGCTGATCCGTTTCGATGGGTATCCAATCCTGGCGGTACCGGACCAGCATGCGCTGTCGGTAGTTCTTTGCGGGCGGTGAAATCATCCGGGACAGCGCACCCCAGTCTGGTGTGGAGGGCTGACGGATGCGGCTAACTTTATCCAACGCGCGTACCAGCTCCGTTTCGGTAACCGGCTTCAGCAGGTAGTCTACCCCGTTGGTGCGAAAAGCACGAACGCCGTACTGATCGTAGGCCGTAGTAAAGATGATCGGGCAGGAACATTTGACCGTCTCCCATAAGTCGAGGCTTACACCATCGGCCAACTCAATGTCGCTGAAGATGACGTCGGGGTGCGGGCGCTCCTTTAAGGCAGCACGGGCCGGGGCGATGGAGTCCGTGGAAAAGGTAATCTGCGTAACCGGCGAGACCCGGGCCAGTATTTCCCGCAGCCGACGCATTGCGGGAGGTTCGTCTTCCAGAATCCAACAACTATGCGGTAGCATATTCGGGCGTATTCTCGAGTCGAAGTAAGGGGAGGGTAACGCGGTAGTGCGTGGAGGTGACGGCAACGGTAGCCTGTGCCCCGCCCGCCAGACGATACCGCTGCCGGAGATTGTCCTGGCCCCAGCCCGTGCTGTTCTTGCGACGGCTTCGGGGCTGTAGATTATTGACCACGTTCACTGCTTCCGCCGTGAGGATGATCTCAATCCGAAGCGGGTGGTCCTCGCTGACGACATTGTGTTTGATCGCGTTTTCCACGAGCAATTGGAGGGATAAAGGAACGAGGAAAACGGATTCTTCGAAGTTGTCCGGCAAGCTCTTTACCTGCGCTCCGCCGCCCGAATACGTCACGAGCAGTTTGTCTTCGAAGCGCGTTTTCATCAGGAAGACGTAGTCCTTGAGCGCCTCGAGTTCTTCCTCCAGGGTGATCAGGTCCCGGTGACGGTACTCCAGGATGCGCCGGTAGACCGCCGACAGGCGCTGGGTGAAGAGCACGGCTTTGTCTGTGTCTTCGGGGATGACCTGGACCAGGGTGTTAAGGCTGTTGAAGAGAAAGTGCGGGTTCACCTGTTGCTTCAGGGTTTCCAGCTGGGCCTGCACGTCGGTCCGCATCAGACGTTCCTGCTCGAGCAGACTCTGCCGATAACGGGTAAAAAAGTAAATCGACTCGTAGATGGCCAATACCATGAGGCAGAGCGTAGTGGCCACGGTGACCTCAAAAGACAAGGGTGCCGCGCCGTAGCCCGCACCGACTAGCCAATCGAGGCGGGGAAAGACCAGCGAATTCAGCACCGATTCGACCGCCAGAGCGAAGGTAACCGAGAAGGCGGTCATCAACTGGATGCGGCGGGGGGTATCCTTTTCCCCCGGATAGCGCCGCCGCAGGTAGACGACCACGCGCCGGTTGATGACCCAGTAAATCAGGGTATGCATGAAGCTGAAGGAAAGGCAGACGGACCAGTTGTAGTCGCTTCCTTCCCGGCCGGCAATAAACAATACCGCCGCCAGACCGGCCAGGAACGGAATGCCGAGCGCCATGGCCCAGTGATCGTCGAAGCCCAGGTAACGGATGCGTTCTTCGCGGCTCAGCAGCATACGACTAAGATAGGTCAAAACTGCACGCGGTACTGGACATCCGGAAAGAAGCCCGACTGGTAAGCGGTATTGACGCGGCCCGTTACGGGGTTATAGCGTTGCTGAAATACATTCTCCCGGTTGGTCAGATTCTGCAGGTCGATGAAGAAGCTCTGGCTGAACTTTTTGCCGGCTGAATTAAGCTGAACGCCGAACTTGAGGTCCCAGCGGAAGTAGCCGGCGTAGCGTTCGGAATAGGCGAGTTCTTCGTTGCGCAGGTCTACGCCCGCCTCCCGGCTCGCGACTATGTCCACCGGGCTATAGTACCTCCCCCCGGAAGTGGTCAGCTTGGTGTTGAGGGTGAAGCGGTGACGGCGCTGCTTGCCGAAGGGCCACTCCTTGCCGGCCAGCAGGTTGCCGACGTATTCGTTGTTGAAGGCGGTGTTCCGCTGAATGCCGTCGCTGCCCGTGTACCGGCTTTCGAAGACCGAGCTCGTGAGGAGGAAATACCAATTGTTCCGGAAGCTTCGGTCAAGGGTGAGTTCGACGCCGTAATTTTCCCCGGTTCCTTCATTGACCAGGCTGCCCCGCTCCGGAAAGACGAAGTCGGCTCCGGCGTTTAGCAAGGAAAAGCTGGAGGGAAAGCCGTCTACCGGAATATCGAATAGATGCTGGTAGTACACCTCGGTCTTGACTTTCCACGCCGGCCCCAGATGGAGTGCCGCACCCATTACGTAGTGATCGGCCCGCAGAAATGATAAATCCTGATTGGTGTCGCTCTGGCCGTTAGTCAGATCCCGAAAGAAGAAGACCGGCAGGGAAGGAACCTGGGAATGGCGACCGTAACCGGCGGTAAGGATAAGCGCCGGGCTCGCCTCGTAGGCGGTGGCCATCCTGGGTTCGAGCGCAAAGGATTCGGAGAGCGAAAAGTATTGGAGGTGGAGGCCGGCGTTGAGCGTCCAGCGGGAACCCGCGCGGTAGCGAGCCTGCCCGAACGCCTGTAGGAGCTGAAAATGGCCATCGAAATCCCGGAGGCGATCCAGGTCGGGCAATCCGTCCTCATCGCGATCGGGTTGCCCGTCGCGGTCGTCTACCAGCGTGCGCAGCTGCATCAGGTCCGTCTGGATACCTGTCCGAACGGTGGTTCGGTTGGACAGCTTGCTGTTCAGGTAGGATTTGAAATTGATGCCCGTGGTACGATCATCTACTTCAGTGTACAACAAGTCGTCCTGCAACTCTTCGTCTACGGCGAACTCCTGGAAGGTGTTCCCCTGAAGGTTACCGCTGATTACCGTTCTCAGGTAAGTGTTATCACCCGTGATCAGGTTATGGCGCAGACCGACCACGCCGAAGTAGCTGCGCGGATAGCTATTTCGCCCGGGGTTGGCGAACAGGTCGGTGGAATCCACCTTCGCCGCCAGGAAATCGATGTTGCTGGTCCCCGCGATGCCGAACAGCGAAAAGGTGCCGGCTTTCCGATTACCGAAGTCGAGGTTGAAGGTGAAATCGCGGTAGTCGGGGGTGGCATTGGTGCCGATATCGATGCCCAGCGTTTCGGTGAGCCCGACGAAGCTGTTGCGTAGGCTCGCGACGAAGGATCCCTTACCGCGCAGTGGTCCTTCGGCCATGAATTCCAGACCGGAGAAGGTGCCCAGCTGCCCCATGAACTCGTAGCGGTCGCGATTCCCCCGCCGCAGCCGCAGGTCGAAGACGCCGGAGAGGGCGTTGCCGTATTCGGCGGCGAAGGCGGAGGTGGAAAAGTCGCTGCTGGCAAGCAGGTTGGGATTCAGGGCGGAAACGGGACCGCCCGTCGTGCCCAGGGTAGCAAAGTGGTTGGGATTAGGTATGGGAATCCCCTCGAGCTGCCACAGGAGTCCGGAAGGGCTGTTTCCGCGGATCACGATGTCGTTGCGGCTATCGTCGGCCGTAGCCACTCCCGCCAGGTTGCCGGCCAGGCGGCTGACGTCGGCCCGCCCGCCGGCGAAGCGGTTGACCTGTTCGGCGGTGAACTGCTGGGTGGAGATGGTCGACATTTCGTTGACCGCCCCCCGCTCCGTACCCCCGCGAACCGTTACCGTTTCCAGGTCCGTCACCCTTTCTTCCAGCGATAGATCGAGGTGGACGTCCTTGCCGGCGGTGACGAGGATATTGGGGATCGTTTGCGATTCGTAGCCTAGATAGCTGATCCGAAGGGTCTGCCGGCCCGGGGGGACGGCTGCAATCTCAAACCGTCCTTCGGTATCGGTCGTGGTGCCCCTGGTTGCATCCGGGAGAAGTAATTCCACGGTAGCGCCGATGAGCGGCATTTCGGATTGGGCGTCGAACAGGTTACCGCTAATGCGTTGGGCGGTAAGTCCCTGGGCGAGTAGGAAGAAAAGAAGAAGGTAGTGAGGGTACATAGTCGGAATGGTTACCGCTAAGTACCCGCCGGAAGCGACCGGCCACAAGGCAATTCCGGTGAACCGTCGCTACGGGTAAATGAACCGTCAGAAAGCCTCCCGACGCCGGGCGATGTTCCAGCGAATACCGCCGTTAACCACGGTCGTTTCGAGATCCCGGTCTGCCAGCTGCGAGTCCTTCTGCCGGGAAAAAAATTCCGCTTCTACCCACAGGTTTGGTCTCACTTCATAGCTGGCCCAGAGTTGTAGAATCGTATTGGTGTAGTTGATACCCTGCCCGATCTCATTCCCGTACGTTTTATCGGCGGGGCGCAGGTCGGAGGACAGGAAGATGTTCTCCCCGATGATGCGGTCATCTGTACTTTCACCCTGTTCGATTAGATACACCCGGCCGCTCAGCTGCAGGCGGGGAAGAGGGCGGTAATCGATGCCCAGCAGGTTTTCCTTAAAGTTGGCTCCGAGCGAGTGGGCAAGGGGGTTCACGACCTGCGTGTAGCTGCTCGGCCCATCGTGGGTGTATACGAATGGTCGGGCTACGTTTCTTTCCGTCACCACGTCCAGTTGATCGACGCCGAGTAGATCCGTATGGCGTAGCCCGATCTGGTAGGCCCACTTATTCGCCCACCAACCACGGCGTTCCACGAACAGCTCGTCAAATTTAAATTCGTCCAGGACGAACTGACCGTAGACCGTCGTTCGCAGGGGCAGTTTATAGCTCCCGGTCAGGCCGATTAATACGTTGTCGGGGCTACCGATACTGCCTTCCACCGTGCGGTAAAGAATAACCGGATTGAGGTAGGACAACTCGAATCCATTCTCCCGGCTAAGGACCACTGCTTCGTACAGACCTAGCGACAGCCGTTTTCCGATGTTGATCGATAGATAGTGGGCGGCCAGATACTTCTTGGGAAGCGGCAAACCGGTGCCCGTATCGAATACCGGACCCTGAGTCAACTCCGCAAAGAGGTTGCGATAGTGAAACTTCCAGATTCGCCAGTTGATCTCCAGAAAGGGATAGTTGTTGCTGAAGTCGCTAAGAATCAGGGATCGTTCCCCGTCGCCGATAAAGTGTTGGCCATAACCGATGCGTGCACCTACGTGGCGGCTGATGTCGACCGATAGGTAACCCGCACCATTTAGGTAATCGTAGCCCCGCGCGACATTAACCAGGTTGGAAGAAAATTCGGTTTTGACAAATCCGGCGCCCGGTAAGGCTCGACGTTCGCGGAAGTAGTTGACCAGGTAGTTCGGCAGGCCGGCTTGCGTTTCCAGAATTTCGAAATGCAGAAAAAAGCGGTCGTCAATTCCGGCACGTAAGCGAAGGCCGCGGCGGTTGTAGAAATAATCTTGCTCCTCATTTGCCTGCTTACCGTAGCGAAAGTCCAGGACCGGATTCACGCGGAGGTAAAAGTCTTCGCGGTTGTGCTGAAAGAGGAAGGCGGGCGTTTCGTAAAAGGTATTGAAGATCGGTTTGTCGGACTTCTCATACAGTGGACTGCTTTCCGAGGCTACGGCAAAGCCCTCTCCGATGAAATAGGGGGCGCGGTCGGGGTCATTAGCGGATTCGAAAGGCGGCAAGGATAGCCACTCGTTGTTGTCCTGGTAAAAGCGGTTAACCCGGTAACGGTCTACGGTCGACCACTCCTTTCCGTAAAGGCTCTCGTAGGTTTTTACTAGCCGGACCAAATCAGCCCGGCTGGCGGGCCGGAGGTTGAAGTCGGCGGCGGGAGCGGTAAACTTCTGATAACCGTACCGATTGTATAACCGCTGGACCAGGTCATACCCCTCCTCGTTCACCGGCAGGGGGGCACCCTGGGCGTAAAGTAGGTTAGTGATAAAAAGGAAAAAACAGAGGGCAAGCGATCGAAGCACGGGCAAAGTTTGCGGGTGGCGACGAAGATACCGCTCCCTTAGGCATGCAACGTCTTTTGCCGTGCGGCTAGTACGGTTTCGCTTTCTTCCCGCTCGGGATCGGGCACGCAGCAATCGACCGGGCAAACCGCGGCGCACTGGGGTTCCTCGTGAAAACCGACGCACTCGGTGCACTTATCGGGGACGATGTAGTAAAATTCGTCGCTGACGGGCTCCTGGTCCTCGTCCGGGTCGACGGTCTGGCCCGTCTCGATCTTATACGGCTGGTTCACCGTGGTTCCATCGGAGATGGTCCACTCCACGCCGCCTTCGTAGATGGCGTTATTGGGGCATTCCGGCTCGCAGGCTCCGCAGTTAATGCAGTCGTCAGTAATCATTATGGCCATAGGGAAGAGGTTTTCAGGGGCAAAAATAACAATTACCCGTAGTTGGGTAGTCTTTTATAAACCGGTCACGGCCATAGGGGTTGCAAGAGAGGAAAGAAGGGGCCCTCCGAAGTCAATAGGTTTGCATTCTCGGAGAAAAAACATAACATTGATTGCTCACCGGGCGTATTATGTTGCCCGGTGCCAGCCATTGGTCCGGGGCACCCACCCGAAAATTTGAAAGAACCAGCGTAAGAATGGAAAGATATAGCGATGAAGAGCTCGAGGAGTTCAAAGTAATCATCAAGGAGAATTACCAGCAGGCTAAGAAGGAACTACAGGCACTTCGCGATCAGGTAAGCGAATTCTCGGAAAATATTTCCGAAGGGTTCGGAGCGGATTATACCCAAGACTCCAGTTCCGTCAACCAGCTCGAAATGCTGAACGAGCAAGTCCTTCGCAAGCGCGACCAGGTACAGGATCTGCAAAACGCCATGCTGCGGATAAAGAATAAGGTCTACGGTGTCTGCTCCGTCACGGGCAAACTGATCGACCGCAAACGGCTGGAAGCCGTACCCACCACGACGAAGAGTCTGGAGGGAATGAAGCTGCAGGCCAGCGGTGTCCTCGACGTGACCGCCCAGGATCTAGCCCGCCGGGCCAACGAACGAAAGGAAGGACCTAACAAGGTGATCTCCAAGATCAAGAAGCCGCCCCCGCCGAAGGCAAAGCCGGCTCCCAAAAAGAAGAGCCGCCGCCGCAAGAAGGTGGAAGAGGAGGACGACGATCTCATCTGATCCATGGCACTCATCAAAGCGGTGCGCGGGCATACCCCCACCTTCGGTAAGGATTGCTACCTCGCTGAAAACGCAACCGTAATCGGTGAAGTCACGATGGGCGACAACTGCAGCGTCTGGTTTACCGCCGTCGTTCGGGGCGATGTCAATACCATCACCATCGGCAACCGCGTCAACATCCAGGATGGGGCCTGTATTCACTGTACCTACGAGCGCGCCGCGACCGTGGTGGGCGACGATGTCAGCGTTGGCCACCGAGCTATCGTACATGGCTGTACGATTCACGATAGTGTCCTGATCGGTATGGGCGCCATTGTTATGGACGATGCCGTCGTAGAGAGCAACGTAATCATCGGGGCCGGGGCCGTCGTACCCGCCGGTATGCGTTGCGAAGCCAACAGCGTCTACGCCGGCATTCCCGCCAAGAAGATCAAGGATCTAGCCCCCGAGCAACGGGCTGATACCATTGAACGCATCGCGGCCGCCTACCTGAAGTACGCCAGCTGGTTCCAGTAACCCGTTGTCTCCATCAGCGCCGGTACAAGGCTGTCTCCGACAGCGCGAGTAAAAAGCTGTCTCCGACAGCGATGTACGAAGCGCTCTCCGAGCGCGAACCACCGGCGAAGCCGGAACCCCTCAAACCTCCACCGCCGCCACCAGAACAAAGTCCGCGTACACCTTCCAATCCAGCGAAAACTCCATCCGCGTCTCCGCCGTCTGAATAACTCCGGTAGCCGCGCTGATATCCGGTCGATAGCCCTCCAGGTTAACGAACAGGTGCTCCTTGAAGTCCAGCTGCCGGCGACCGTAGGCTTTATACATCGCCTCCTTGGCCGACCAGATCAGGTGCAGCTGTATCAACGCTTCGGAGGGTAGGAGAAAAGGTCGTTCATCCTCGCTGACAAACTTTGGAGCGAGGTGCGTAATACGGGGGACTATCCTTTGGACATCAATGCCGCAAACGTGCGGGTGCGCCATCGCGGCCGACAGACCGACCGTATGGCTAATGGATACGAAAAAGAGGGAGTCTTCCAGGTGAGGTTTACCGTCGGTATCCTTGATGAGGTGACCCCGCTGTTGGCGGCCACTCATTTCGTGCAGCAGTAAGCGGGCGGCTAAGAATTCCCGGCGACGTTCCTCCCCGCGGATTGCCTGTAGCTGGCATTCTTCATGTTGGTGCACGGCGAGTTCGCGGCGCAGCCACTGCTCCGATTCGTTGATGCGCCAGAGGCCCCATTCTCCGGGAGGATGGATGGATTCGTGAAAAAAGAGCGGCAACGAGTGATTTCTATAAACGGACGGCGGTGATGCGCGTATGGATGTAATACATCACGCAAAGTACAACTAGTCCTACAAAAATCATGGCCACCAATGCTTGCATCACGGAAGCAAACATGGGCAGAATATATCCCAGGGTCCAGGCGAGTAATATGGTGAAGATATACTTCATATGTCCCTAAAACTCTCATTCCTAACACGTTGTTCGCGTTACCTATGCTAAATCGCCTGACGGTACGTTCCGGCCACCGCGCCGCCATCTACGATCTAAAGCCCCACGGAGCTGGGTTTTATTCCGCTGCCGCCGACGGCTACCTCGTACACTGGCACCGGGACGACGTCGATTTCGGACGGGTCGTGGCCAGTGTCGAAGGGGGCAAATTTCTGTCCGTTACCACCATCCCGGATGGATTGGTGGCCGGTGCTTTGGACGGTGGCGTACACTGGCTCTACCCCGACACGCCGGACCGCAACCGCCACGTTGCGCATCACCAGCACGGGGTATTTTCGGTAATGCGGGTTGAGGACTTCTTATACACGGCGGGGGGCGATGGCATACTCACGAAGTGGTCGGTTGGGGAAGCCCGCAAGCTGGAGAGCCTGCCGCTTTCCCGCAATTCCCTGCGCCGTATCGCCTACGACCCCACCTACGACCGCCTGGCGGTAGGGGCCAGTGACGGTAAAATTTACCTCCTGCAACGGGAAGATCTTTCGCTCCTGGCTACCGCCGAGGCGCATGCTCCATCCGTTTTCGCCCTGGATTTCTCACCCGACGGCGAGTATCTCTTCTCCGGAGGACGCGACGCCGGCCTCAGCCGCTGGTCCGTCCTCGACGGAACACTCCGGCCGGAACAATCGGTCACTGCCCACCTCATGACCGTTAATGCCCTGGCCGTCCATCCCGAAGGCGACTACCTGGCCACCGCCAGCCGCGACAAAACGGTCAAAATCTGGAACAGCACCGATCTCAGCCTGATCAAAGTCGCCGAAGTCGTGCGCGACAAAGGCCACGTCAACAGCGTCAACACCCTGGCCTGGCTGGATGCCGACACCCTCCTCACCGCGGGCGATGACCGGCGGATACTGGAATGGGGGTTTAGCGGCTAGGGTAGTATCAGGTAATAGGATATAGGGGATAGCTGGCGGGACAGTATCAGGATATAGGGCATAGGGGCGGCCAGCTCAGGGCACAGCCCTATACCCTATTACCTATATCCTATAACCCATCATCCAACCCTACCGATACTCCTCCATAGGCGGACAGGTACAAACGAAATTCCGGTCTCCGTAGCCGTCATCCACGCGGGCAACGCTGGGCCAGAATTTGAACCCTTGCTGGAGATAGGGTAGGGGGTAGGCGGCTTTGGAGCGCGGGTAGGCGTGTACCCATTCGTCGGCGGTCAGTTCGGCGATGGTGTGGGGGGCATTGGCCAGTACGTTGTCCTGCGCATCGGTGTCCCCGCGGGCGACCTCGTCGGCTTCCTCGCGGATGGCGATGAGGGCATCACAGAAGCGGTCCAGTTCCTCCTTGCTTTCGCTTTCGGTGGGTTCGATCATGACGGTGCCGGCTACCGGCCAGCTGAGGGTCGGCGCGTGGAAGCCGTAATCGATGAGGCGCTTGGCGAGATCCCCGGCGGTCATCACCGACTTGAAGGGACGCAGGTCCAGGATCAGTTCGTGGGCGGAGCGGCCGTTCTCGCCGGTGAAGAGGACGTCATAAGCGTCTTCGACCCGGGCCTTGATGTAGTTGGCGTTCAAAATGGCATACTCGCTGGCGGCCTGCAGTCCGGAAGCTCCCAGCATCTTGATGTAAGCATAGCTGATCAACAGGATGCTGGCACTTCCCCAGGGGGCGGACGCCACGGCCGAGCTGGCCTTCTGACCGCCCGTCTTCTGCAGCGGGTGGCCGGGCAGGAAGGGGGCGAGGGCCTCGTTGCAGCAGATCGGTCCCATGCCGGGGCCGCCACCGCCGTGCGGGATCGCGAAGGTCTTGTGCAGGTTCAGGTGGCAAACGTCGGCACCGATGCGGCCGGGGCTGGTCAATCCCACCTGGGCGTTCATATTGGCGCCATCCATGTACACCATACCGCCATGCTCGTGGATCAGGTCGCACATTTCCACGACGCCGGTCTCGAAGACGCCGTAGGTACTCGGGTAGGTGATCATCAGGGCGGCGAGATCATCGCTGTGCTTCTCGGCTTTCTCGCGCAGATCGTCCATATCCACGTTGCCGGCCTCGTCGCTTTTGACGACCACGACCTGCATGCCGGCCATGACCGCGCTGGCGGGGTTGGTACCGTGGGCGCTTTCCGGGATGAGGGCCACGTTCCGGTGGGCTTCGTCGCGGTGCTGGTGGTAAGCGCGAATGACCATCAGGCCGGCGTACTCCCCACTGGCGCCGCTATTGGGTTGCAGGCTACAGGCGGTAAAGCCGGTAATTTCCGCCAGGTCGTGCTCCAGCTCGCGGAACAACTCGCTGTATCCCTGCGCCTGCTCGATCGGGGCGAAGGGGTGGATGTCGGCAAACTGCGGCCAGCTAACGGGGATGAGCTCCGTAGCGGCGTTGAGCTTCATGGTGCACGAACCGAGCGGGATCATGCTGTGCATGAGGCTCAGGTCCTTGTTCTCGAGCCGCTTGAGGTAGCGCATCATTTCCGTCTCCGTGCGGTAATTCCGGAAGTTGGCGTGCGTCAGGAATTCACTTTTGCGGCGGAGCGCAGGTAAAATGCGCGTCTCAATACCGGATACCCCACCATCTTCCTCCAGCTCAGCACCCTTATAGGCCAGATCCGCCTCGAAGATGCGACAGATCGCCTGCAGGTCGGTCGTAGCGACGGTCTCGTCAAAGCTGATCCGGATACCGCCGGTACTCGGGTAGAAGAAGTTGTAACCGTTCTTCTCGGCACGCTGCCGGATCTCGGCCGTCTTTTCCGGGGAGACATCTACCTGCAGGGTATCGAAGAAAGCGTCGGTGGGCAGTGAATAGCCGGCCTGTTTCAGTGTGTCCGCCAGGATGACGGCGAAGTGGTGGGTCCGCTTGGCGATGGCCGTCAGCCCCTCCGCGCCGTGGTAGCAGGCGTACATCGCCGCCATATTGGCCAGTAATGCCTGGGCCGTGCAGATGTTGGAAGTGGCTTTTTCACGGCGGATGTGCTGCTCGCGGGTCTGCAGGGCCATGCGCAGGGCGAAGTTGCCGTGCCGGTCCTGGCTGACGCCGATGATGCGTCCGGGGATCTGCCGCTTGAAGGTGTCGAGGGTAGCAAAGTATGCCGCGTGCGGTCCGCCGAAGCCCATGGGTACGCCGAAGCGCTGGGTATTTCCTACCACTGCGTCCGCACCCCATTCGCCCGGAGGCGTCAGGAGCGTGAGGGCCAGTAGATCCGCCGCTACCGTCACGGTGATGTTCTTCTCGCGGGCTTGTTCGGCCAGTCCGCGGTAGTCACCGATCTGTCCGTTAGCACCGGGGTACTGTAGCAAGATCCCAAATACCCGGTCTTCGTCCAACTCGAACTCCGCCGCTGCTCCCACGCGCACCTCGATGTCCAGTGGCTCGGCACGTGTTTCCAGTACGGCGAGCGTCTGGGGGAGTACCTGATCCGATACGAGGAAGACGTTAGCCGGCTCGGCTTTCACCCGCTTGTTGCGGTGACCGTAAAACATGGTCATGGCCTCCGCGGCGGCGGTGCCCTCGTCCAGCAGGCTGGCGTTGGCGACTGGCATGCCGGTCAGGTCGCTGACCATCGTCTGGAAGTTCAGCAGGGACTCCAGGCGGCCCTGGGCGATCTCGGCCTGGTAGGGGGTGTACTGGGTGTACCAGCCGGGGTTGCAGAAGACGTTGCGTAGAATCACCGACGGCGTGATCGTACCGTAATAACCCATACCGACGAAGCTGCGGAAGACTTTATTCCGGTCCGCGATGCCCTTCAGGTGCTGGAGGTAGTAGTATTCGCTGATGGGGGAAGAAACGTTGAGCGGTTCCCGAACCCGGATGTTTTCCGGTACGGTCTGGTCGATCAGCGCTTCCAGCGACTCCACGCCGATGGTTTGCAGCATCGCCTCCCTTTCCTCCGGGGAGGGGCCGATGTGGCGATTGCGAAATTGGTCGTGGCGGGGGGTAAGGGCGTGCATACGTTGGCTTCGGTTGGGGGGTGCAAAGGTAATCGTTCGCCACCTGAATTGGTTGTCGTAGCAAGCCTCCCCGGTCAAGATAATCACCTGCATTTTGCAGGCGGTTTCATCGGTTGGGCATACGCTCCTGGGGGATGGTACGTGCCGATCCGGGAATCCACCGGTCAGGCCGCGAATCCGGCACGGACAACTTCGCTCGGAAGTCGCTAGTTTTATACGGGCAACGCGACAGCACTATGGCAATAAATACAAGCATCCCGGACAAGCTTAAGCCTTACTTCGCCACCGAGCTCGTGGCTTACCGCCAGTCGTATAGTAGCGGTGATTTGCAAATAGCGTGGTATCACCTGGAACGGGCCCACATCATCGGGCAGCGCTATCCCGTGCAACACACTTACGTACACTGGAAAATGCTGCTGTTCGGCTTCCGGATCAAGAGCGGAAAAGAGATTGCCGGTCAGTTGCCCAGGTTGCTGGTCGGCGGGGTAAAGTCCTTCGTGGGGAAAGTACCCGTGGGCAACCCGGGCGGTGCCAACGTGCCACCGTTGAAGTCTTTTCCCATTGCCGAGGATGTGCGGCAAATGTTCCGGGCGGCCGGGATAGAGATTGGCTGAGTTGCTTCCCTTTCACGAAATTGCTCTTACCTGCGCTCCGCCGCCCAAAATTTTGTCTGTAAGCATGGTTTGGGCGGCGGGCACACCACCGGAATCAACTAACTACTAGCAATTTCTATACGGGTCTTAGGGGAGCGCACCGACGCAACTAGCTTTAGGGAAATTCCCTGAAGTCGGTATGCGAAATTTATATCTGGTATTCGGGCTGGTGTACGCGATGGGGTGTACCGAGGCCGATCCGAAAGTCTCCACTCTTTACCTCATAGGGGATTCTACCGCAGCTGACTACGCTGACAATTACGAGCCCGGCGAGGATTATATGCAGACGCGCTACCCCGTAACCGGATGGGGGCAGGTCTTTCAGGGATTCTTCGACACGACCGACCTGAACGGATTTACTCCCCTCCTTACCGCCGACAGCGTGGTGATCGACGACCGGGCACGTGGCGGAAGAAGTACCCGCACCTTCTTTCAGGAGGGACGCTGGCGTTCGGTTTACGAAGCCCTGCGACCGGGTGACGTCGTTCTCATGCAATTCGGACACAACGACGCGGCCGCGTCAAAACCCGAGCGCTACGTCGACCCGGAGGGATACAAGGAATTTCTGCGCCTCTACGTCAGCCAAAGCCGCGAAAAGGGCGCTACGCCCGTCATCCTCACCCCGGTGGCGCGCAATTATCCCTGGGAAAACGATAGACTGGTGAATGTACACGGAGACTATCCGGCCGCCGCACGGGCCGTCGCGGAAGAAACCGGGACGGCCCTGATCGACCTCAATCAGTTGTCTATGGATGCCTTCAGCGCAAGAGGCCGGGAGTACGTGACCACCCACTACTTCATGAATCTCCCAGCGGACGAGTACCCTGCATACCCCGACGGGCAAAACGATAATACGCACTTCCAGCCGGAGGGTGCACGGGAAGTTGCGAAGTTGGTTTTCGAGGGGCTGCGTGGACTGCCCAAACGGTAATTTTCGCGGGTGCGCCGTGTTACTTCAGTTGAATGGTCGCTCGTCGGGGGGAGGGTCGAACAAGCCTGATGGATGGTCACATCTACGGTAAAACACCAACCATGAACAGCGAGGTAACTACCGTCGACGAATTACTGGAAACCCTGACGCCCCCCGGGCGGCGTGACGTACCCGCCGGCCGTATCCGCAATGCTATCGTAACCGGCGGGGACACCGGCATCGGGCGCTATACCGCACTTACCCTGGCAAAGGACGGCTGCGACATCGCCCTGACCTATGCCCACCACCGCGACGACGCCGAACTGACCGCGGAGGCCATCCGCAAACTCGGGCGCCGCGTTTTCATCCAACATATGGACCTGACGGACCCGAACGCCGCCGGGCCCGCGGTAGACGCGATGGTACGGGAGCTCGGTAGCCTGGATATTTTCGTGAGCAACGCCGGCCAGATGGAAATGAACGTCTTCCCGGACCTGGAACTGCAGGATATGGAGAAGCTATTTCGCGTAAATACCTTCGGGGCCGTGCTGGCCATGCAGCGGGGCGTGCGGTACATGCTGGGGCTAGATTCGGAAGGGGAGGAAAGCAGATTCGAAGAGATCGCGGCCATGGCACGTAAGGTGCTGACCGGCAAGGTCACCTCGCCGCGTACTACGCCCGGTCGCGTCATCGTAGTCACCAGCGTACACGAGCACATCGCCAGCCCGGTCGACACCGTCTACACGATGACCAAGCACGCCCTAGGGGGATTCATCAAGTGTGCCGCCTTCGCGCTGGCCGGCACCAACATCACCGTGAACGGCGTCCGGCCAGGTGAGATCACCACGCCGATGAACGATGCCCACCCCGAGGATGCTCTGGATACAAAGCGGAAACTGATTCCTTCCAAGCGCCCCGGCCACCCGGCGGAAATCGCCAGCATGATCCGCTATCTCGCCAGTGACGAAACCGATTTTATCAACGGCATCAGCTACGACGTAGACGGCGGTATGAGCATCGGCGGCCCCATGGCCAGCGAAGGCTACCAAAAGGTCGTCTAGTGTCGTAAAGCGAGTGCGGTGCAACGGGCGACCGGCTTTCGCGTCCTTTATGTAAAGCCAGTTTTCATGCCCCGCTATCTTTTCGCCGGTATCCTGCTAAGCCTGTGGGTGGGTTGCCACCAACAGCCACGGGAGGTTGATGGCTACCTGGAAGCTCTTTTTGACCAAGGCCTGCTGAATGGCAACGTGCTAATTGCCCGGGGTGATTCGATCCTGTACCAGCGGTCGTTCGGATTCGCCGATCCGACGGAGGAGCGCCCGCTCACTATCTTTCATCATTTCGCTATCGGATCTATTCAGAAAGAATTTCCAGCCGCCGCCATTATGCTGCTGGTGGAAGAAGGGCTGGTGGAATTGGAAGCGCCGATCGCGGAGTACTTACCTGAGCTTCCCGCGTGGAGCCGGCAGGTGACGATCCGCCACCTTTTGCAATACAGTAGTGGGCTGCCGGAGGTGGATTGGGAAAAGTGGTTCGGTCGGTCCGTGCCTCCGGATCAGGAAACCATTCTTGATAGGCTCGTCCACGGGCCGGCGCTCTTGTTTCCGCCGGGAACGGACTATAGCTATACCCATTACAGCCCGTTTCTCCTACAACGGATCGTGGAGCGGATCACGGCTTTACCGTTCCCCGTATTTCTGGAAGAGGAATTCTTTTACCCCCACGGTATGGAGGGGATTTCAGTCATGGAGCATTACCCGTATCGGGATACCGCCCGGATGGCCCTCCCTTCGACGAGCAGGGGAAGGTAGATGACCTCCGCTACCAATTGACGACGGTTTGCGTAACGACGACGGGGCTATACCAATGGATCCGTAAACTGGACAGCTTCACCCTGCTTACACCAGCATCCGTGCGCTCCCTCTCGGCGGAAGCGCGCTCGGGCGATAACGTCCAGGCTGCGCTGGGGCGGGCTGATTGGTCGGATGAGGACTTGTTGCTCCACCTGCACCACGGCGCTTCCCATAATTTCGAAGCATTGGTGCAGCACCGGAAGGTGGAAGATTTAACGATCGTGATACTGACCAATCGTAAAAACGGTAACCTCCACGAAATCGCGGATTCACTACGCCGGATGGTCTACGCGACCCAAGCCTGAGTGACAGAAGAGATGTAATAGGGCGACGGGGCGCAGGATATAAAGCTTATACCCTAAGAGTCATGCCGTGGACGACGACGACCGAAGCGCTTACGCCCCGAGGACTGTCCACCGCCACTGCTGTTCTCGCCGCCCTTGTTTTCGCCGTCTTCTGAACCGCCGTTATTGCGGCTGCCTTTGCCGCGGTCGTTACGTCTACGACCGCCGCCACCGCCGCCGCCTTTTTTCCGGCCACGACCTTTGCCCCGGCCTCCCTTTTGCTTGTCTCCTTCCCCGCCCTGACCGGGTAGTGCGTCGGCCAACTCATCGGGTAGGGGTACGCGGCGTACCTCCATTTCGACCAGCTCTTCAATTCGCTTGAAGCGGTGCCGGTCTTCCTTGCTGATCAGGGTGATGGCTTCCCCCTCCGCGCTGGCGCGTGCGGTACGGCCGATGCGGTGTACGTAATCTTCCGCGTCACCGGGAACGTCGAAGTTGATAACCAGGTCGATGCCGTCGATGTGAATACCCCGGCTCAGTACGTCGGTGGCGATGATGATGGGAATCTTACCGGAACGAAAGTCGCTCAGACGGTCCTCTCTCTCCTGCTGCTCGAGATCGGAAGACACGGCCTCGGCCTTGTGCCCCTTACGTTGCAGGCGGCGGGTGAGGTCGCGCACGGTCTTTTTCCGGCCGCAAAAGATCAGGATGCGCTCCAGGTCCTTCTTGTCCTTCAGGATGTGTTCGATCAGGCTAATCTTCGCCCAGTCCGCTACGTCGAAGGCTTTCTGGTCGATCTTTTCGGCCGGCTTCGAAATGGCGATGCTGATCTCGACGGGGTTCTTCAGGATTTCCCGGGAGAACTTGCGGATCTTACCCGGCATGGTGGCGGAGTAGAACAGGATCTGCAGTTTGTCCTTGGGGAGCAGGTCGATGATCTTGATCATGTCATTGACGAAGCCCATATCGAGCATGCGGTCGGCCTCGTCGAGCACGAGGTGGCGTACGCCGCTCAGATCGGCGTAGCCCAGATCGAGGTGAGCGATCAGCCGGCCGGGGGTAGCTACTACAAGCGGGGCTCCCGTTTTAAGGGCATTTTTCTCCCGTTCCATGCTGTGTCCGTCGCGGCCACCGTAGATGGCGATGGAGGAAGCGGGGGTATAGAAACTGAAACCTTCCAGCTGGCGGTCAACCTGCATCGCCAGTTCCCGTGTCGGCTCCAGGATGATGGTGTTGACCTTCTTGACCGGTTCGCGGGTAAGCTTATCCAGGATGGGAAGCAGGAAGGCGGCGGTCTTACCGGTGCCGGTCTGGGCTACGGCGAGCACGTCGCGCCCCTCCAGCGATGGGGGAATGGCCTTGGCCTGAATGGGGGTGCATTTATCGAAACCCATATCGTCCAGGGCGTCGAGTAATTCGTCGACGAGATCTAATTCATCGAAATAGACGGTCTCCTCTTCCGGAGCGTCGTTAGGCTTAATATCCATCATGGCTTGTTAAACGCAAGCCATGTATCTCCGGCCTACGCGATTTATAATGGGGCGAAGGTAGTGATTATAAGCGGTTTGTATGCGGATCACTTTACTGGGGTCATTCCATCCTGGGCTCCCGGTAATAGATCCGGCTTTCGGGCGGGACGCTACGGACGATCCAGGTGTTTCCACCGATGATGCTGTTCGCGCCGATCACGGTATCGCCGCCGAGGATCGTAGCGCCCGCATAGATCACCACCCCGTTTTCGATGGTCGGATGGCGTTTCGTGCGGGCCATTTCCTTCTTTACGCTGAGCGCGCCCAGGGTCACGCCCTGATATACCTTGACATCATCGCCGATATCCACCGTTTCACCAATCACGATCCCGGTTCCATGGTCGATGCAGAAACGTCGGCCAATGGTAGCTCCGGGATGAATTTCGATGCCCGTGGTACCGTGAGCGATTTCGGTAAGCATGCGGGCCAGCAGACCCACTCCAAAACGGTGCATGGTATGCGCGATGCGGTAAACGGCGATCGCGTAAAAACCAGGATACGTAGTTATGACCTCCACGCGGTTGATGGCTGCGGGGTCGCCGGCCAGAATCGCTTCCGCATCCTCGATCAAACTGGCGTACAATTCGGGCAGGCATTCTTCGAATTGGTCGCGGACGTTATTCAGTTGTGGCAGGCGAAAGCTTTCGGACATCCCCGTCAGGATGGAGAATAACTTCAGATCGTTCGTTCGATAGTGGTCCCGGAACGTAGCTTCCGATTCGAATTTGAGCGTACTGAGTTCGGGAAACAGGAAGGCCAGTATGCCGTTCAGCCACTCTTCGATGAGCTGGGGGGAGGGGAGTTTATTCGCCTCTAAGTGATTGTGGTAGAGCCGCGCTAGAAAATCCTCATTCATAAGGGCGGTGAAGTAACGGAAAAATAAAAGGGCCGGCGAATTGCCGGCCCCCTGGATTCAAAATCCGATGAGTGATAATGAATCTCACCGGGAATTGGATAATGTAAAAACGTGTAGAAGCTCTGGTTAAATTGGAAAGTGCATTGTCAAGTGCTATTGCTCCAAAACTTCTTTAAATGGTGTCTGTCCGTGATAAAGTGTCTAATAGATATTACAGGTCTCTCAAAATAAACTCTAGTGTCTCACGCTAGAATCGGTAAAAAAGGTCTCTCAAAAAATGAACGCTAGTGTCTCACGCTAGGATCGTTAAAACTTGGTCTCTCTAAATAAATGCTAGGGTCTCAAGCTAGCATTGGAAAAGTGTTCTGTCTCTCTAATAAGTAGTACGCTGGAAACTTGCTTTGTGTAGACGGTCGTAGATTAAGGGTCGGGCCGAGGCCTAGTTGCGGTTGCCGATCATTCCTTTCATCTTCTGGCGGGCCAGGAAAATGCGGCTCTTAACGGTGCCGATAGGGATGTTTAAATGGGCGGCTATTTCTTTGTACTCATATCCCCGGTAAAACATGAGGAACGGTACACTGTAGATTTCACCAATCGTGCTCATCATACGGTTAAGTTCTTTAAGGCGCATGTCGTGCTCACCTTGGTTAGGGATGGCACTGGTGCTCTCCAGAGCGAAGGTGAAGGTTTCAATAGGTTGATTCACGTGCTTACGGCTTTTCTCTTTGCGGTAGCGATTGATATATGTATTACGCATGATGGTAGAAACCCAACTTTTGAAGTTGGTACCCATGGTGAACTTATCGCGGTGACGGTAAGCACGCATGCTGGTTTCTTGCATAAGATCCTGCGCATCCTGGTGGTTACGCGTTAATCTCAGCGCGAAAGAGAATAACAGATTTTCAAGTTTGTTAATCTCCTGTGTGAATTCTTGATTAGTCATAGTGCTGATAGCTTACTGTTATAAATTGGTTGCGGGCGGTGCCGCGGTTACTCGCCATCACTATATCAAATGGCGTGCCAAAATTATAACTTACTGTCTATCAGCTATTTGCGGAATGAAGCGTACGGAGTTATCGTACTACATTTCGGCTAGTGACTAAATACAATCATAAGAATCGTATTCCGCCTTTAGGGGACGAGTTGAACCCCGTCAGCCAGGAAGTGCAGCTCGCGCCGTGGCTCCGTAATAAGTGCTATCTCCGCCTCGGACTGTCCCGCGTCCTCACCATAGTGGCGTAGTTCATCGACCGGGGTCAATTGGCTATAGGCCACCCCGTGCATGACTACCTCCTGCCCGTCGATGTCTTTAGGCATGAAAAAACCGTAATCCTTAAAGGTTACGGTCATCTCCTCGCCGTTACCGGCGTCTATGGTCATCCAGCAACCCTTGGCCTGGCATACGGCGTTAACCGTACCGCGTAGGGTAGTACTGACGGAATCACTGAGGGCGTCATGGTTGTAAGTCGCCAATAGTGATTCCGCCGGCTGTACGTCGCTCGCGGTAAAGGCCTCTCCGAAGGACTGTGGTTCGGCGGCTGGTTCTGTCTCCCCGGCACATCCGGCAATTAGCAAAAGAAAGAGGCTGGAGTAAAGGAGAGCGCGCATTCAGGATTATTTACTGGTAGGCTACCAGGTCGGTAATGTAGCTATCGCCGTATCCGGCTTCTTCCAGGGTCTTCTGTAGGGCCACGGCTTCCTCACGATCGGTGAAGCTTTCCCGGCTCTCTACGACCCAAACCTGCTCACAGGGGCGATAGCGGGCTACTAAGGTAGGGTGAAATGGGTATTCGGAGGGATCGGTATAGCGCAAAATGGCCACTTGCACCTTGTACTCCGTAGTAGGTGTGGTGGAAAATTTGGGCAGGGACGGTGCCGTCGCGCCACCGGGAACTCCGGCTTCCCCATAGGTAGACGGACCCTCTTCGCAGTAGGAAGGGGTGCCTTCCGTCTGGGCGGAGAGGGCGGTACAGGTAAAAGCGAACAGCAATAGAGTCAGGTATCGCATAGTGGGATCAGTAAAAGGTAAACGAAATAGGTTGACGCAATGTGAAAGAGAATAATGAAATGCGTACCTAAATGTTCGTTACGTGAATGTTATCCTCATTGCAATGTCACCACGATGTCGACCCGCCGATTCAGGTTTTTTTCTTCCCGTCCGGCGATTTCGCCCCTGCCTTCCTCTATAACGATCAGGTTTTCGGGGATTCCCAATTCGCGCAGGTAGCTGCCTACGGCCTCCGCCCGTTGCTGGCTCAGCTGCATATTGTATGCTATAGTACCGGTTTCGTCGGTGAACCCGATCAGCGCGATGGATTTGATTTGGTCGCGGTCCAGGGATTGGACGAATGCCGACAGGGATGCTTTCTGTTCCGGGGTAAGCGCGCTTTTTTCAAAGGCGAATAGAGCCCGGCTTTCCTTAGTGTAAGATGCTCTCTTTTTGACCGTAGGTTTCGCCACCGGAGCATTCACGGGTGGGACGAGCCGCACATCGATGCGGTAGGGCGCGCTATTATCCCACCTGGGAATATCAAAAGCGTTGCGGTAGGGCAGGTAATCCGAGTTGTCCACCCGTAGCGAAAGGCTCGCATCGGGTGGGGCACAGATAAAGAAGCGGCCGGCGTAGTTCGTGCGGAAGACGTCGCCACCGGCAATCGGTACGGCCTGGTTGGCGATGGGTTTGCCGGTCAGGCTGTCCGTGACGTATCCGGAAACATATGTTACTTCCTTTCCGGTGAGTTCCTCATTAAGTATAAAGGTATAGATATCCAGTCCGCCTTCCCCGCCGGCCCGGTCGCTGGCAAAGTAACCCCGGCGACCGTCGGCGGATAGGTGAAAGCCGAGTTCCCGGGCGGCGCTGTTGATGGGCGCGCCAATGTTCATGGCTTTGGTAAACATTTCACGGCTGGCATCCCAGCGGCTATAGAAGATATCCTGGTCGCCGAGACTCTCGTGCCCCATACTGGAGAAGTACAGGGTCTCTGAGTCATTGCTCAGGAAAGGAGCCTCCTCGTCGTAAGGGGTATTCACGCCGGATCCGAGGTTGATGGGTTCCGACCATCCGCCATCCGGCAGGCGATAACAGCGGTACAGATCACTGCCGCCAATGCCTCCGGGACGCGTGCTCGCGAAGAAGAGCTGTCGACCGTCGCAGCTGATTGCCGCCTGGGAATCCCAGGTGGAGGAGTTAAGGTAGTTGGGCAGGCGCTGTGTATGCTCGATGCTGCCATCGATCAGTACGCCGGAGTGGATATCGCAACCGCTGCCGCCTTCTTTCTCATGACAAAGGGTAAAGAAGATCGTCTCGCCGTCACGAACCATAGTACACATGCCTTCCGGCTGTTGGGTGTTGAAATTGCCGAAACGGGAGGTACGGAACTTCGCCGTGATATCGCGCCGTCTGGCGATGATCAGGTCTTCGTCTCCTCGCGGTTCCTGCCGGGTGTAAAGCACGCCGGTCAGGTCATTCGTGAAGAAGGGGAAGTAGTCATTGTCTTCGCTATTGATCGGCTTACCCATGTTAACGAGCGCGCTTGCGTTGACGTAGGTCGTGCTGTCCGACCACATCTGGGCGGCAAGGATGCTTCCGGCTAGTTGTTGCTCCACGATTCGCTTCTCGGTGGCCATCTCTTGTTCGCCCATGAGGCCGAAGTCGCCACGGTCCCGATTCTGTAGATCCTGAAATTGTAGCAGGTAAGCCAGGGCCTCCCGGGGCTCGCCGGCCTGGAGGTAGGCTTCGCCCAATTGATAATAGAGGAGCCGTGAAAAAGTGGAATCGGATGCCAGCACCTTTTGGTAGGCATCCACCGCGCAGGCGTAGTCTTTTTGCAGGCTACATGCCGTGCCCAGTGAACGTACGCCCGGTAAGAATTTGGGGTCGAATTTGACCGCTTGGCGCAGGCTCTTGGTGGCCCGGTCCAGTTTGCCGTCCAGTATATATTGCATCCCGTCGTCGAAGGCAGCTACGGCACGTTCCCGGTCAGACCGCTGACCAAAAACGTAACTGCTCGCGAACAAGATGAGATGTAAAACGATTAGATGAGCGGTCCGCATAAAATTGGGACTGGGGGGCGAGTCTACCAAAGCTTGGGCTCCGTCCGAAGACGGAGCCACAAGTACAATGAGTGCATTAGTAAACTATCGCCGCTAATGTAAGACTTTTTTAAACTGTTGCCCCATTCGTGCCACGCACGGACGGGGTGATTCATTGTACCTGTATGAAGATCATTCAAATTTCCCTTTTGGGATTGCTCTTGCAGGCCTGTAACGCTTCCGTTGATTCTAACATTGTAAATAGTGACGAAGCCGTGCAATCCGGGACCGCCATTTTTGGAGGGGAACTCAGTGATTATTGGTATCAGGGGGAAGCTGAAATTTCTACGTACACACTAAGCCAGGCCCGCTATGGCGAGTTGCGCGAGGGGCAGGCTGTGCTGATCCAGGTCAGCGAACCCTTCCTGGCCGACCGCCAGGTAAAGGACGAAGGGGGCGGAGCGGAATCGGGAACATCCGCCGCCGTGCTCAAGACCAATCTGATTCGCCGCTTCGTGACCGGCATCTACGATTACTCCCTCATGACCTCGGTCTTCACGCCAACCGACGGAACGACCTACCCCAACACCCTGAAGGTGACCACCAGTTCCCAGGATTGGTGCGGACAGAGTTACACCCAGTTGAACTACACCGGGAGTGACAAGTGGCGGATGCAACTCCGTAGCTACTTCGAGCGGGAGGGTGACCAGGATGTACCGTTGGCAGCAGACTTTTTGGAGGACGAAATTTTCAATCGTATTCGCATCGGGGGAAAGTTGCCCGAGGGCTCGTTCCAGGTAATTCCCAGCACGGGATATTTACTCATGACCCACCAAGCCTACCGGGCCGCTCCCGCCCGGGCGAGTAATGCGGCGGTTGGCGACAGTCTGCAAACCTATAGCCTGGAATACACCGATCTGCCCCGGCGGCTGGAGATCACTTACGAAGCGGATCCCCCCTACGTTATCCGGGCTTGGACGGAGACTTATCCGAGCGGGGATACCACCCTGACGACCACGGCCACGCTCAACCAACAGCGGACGGAGCCTTACTGGTCGCAAAACGCTAACGCCAACCGACCCCTGCGCGCGGATTTAGGACTGGAGTAGCACAATTTTACCGGACCTTCGTTAGGCAACCACAAGGACCTTACCCTATGTACCGTTTTCCAACGCTGCTTTACCTCTTTATCTTTTTACTGGTCGGCCAGGTATTACCCGGACAGGGCTTACGACCCTACAACCCAAGCAACGGCACCAACGCCGCGCTGCTTGGCTTGGGCGGCAGCCTCACGGTAACTTCCGTTCTGCTTGACCGGCGGGTGACACCACTGACCGAGGATGACATCGGTATCCTGGAGATCGATCGTATACCGGGGATTGATATGTTCAGCACCCGGCACCTGAGCCTGCGCGCAGACGAGGCAACCGATAAGATACTGCTGGCCAGTTTTGCCAGTCCCTTTTTCCTTTTACTTGACCGCCCCGGCCGGGAGAACTTCAACAGTGCCGCCCTGATCGTTTTTCAAGGCGCGATGATTAATTCCGGCCTGATTAACCTGACAAAAGTGCTGGTCCGCAGGCCGCGACCCTATAATTACAACACGGACGCGCCGCTGGATACCAAGCTGAAAAAATCCAGCCGCTACTCCTTCTTCAGCGGGCACAGTGCGACCACGGCCTACTTTGCGATTACTTCCGCCAAGCTCTATAACGATCTCTACCCGAACAGCAATGCCCGGCCCTACGTCTGGCTGGGAGCGGCGCTGCTGCCGGCGGCGGTTAGCTACGGACGAATGCGGGCCGGCCGGCACTTCTTTACCGACGTCCTGGTGGGCACGGCGGTTGGCACGATCATTGCCCTGGTCGTACCTACCCTCCACAAGGGGAGCGGCGAAAATTAGCACGTTACATGGCACAGTTTATTGACTACTACCAAACCCTCGGCGTAGATAAATCCGCCGACGAGAAGCAACTGAAGAAGGCCTTCCGCAAACTGGCCCGGAAGTACCATCCGGACGTGGCACCAGACGATGCGGAGGCCGAACAAAAATTTAAGGCCGTCAACGAGGCATATGCCGTGCTCAGTGATCCGGAAAAGCGGGCGAAGTACGATAAGTACGGTAAGGACTGGGAGCACGCCGAAGCCTTTGAGGAAGCCCGTCGGCAGCAAGGTGCCGGCGGCGGGGGCAACTTCGGCGGGTACGGCGGAGGCGGCAATCCCTTCGGTGGACAGTATACCTATTCCGGCGGAGGCGAGGGAGCGGATTTCTCCGATTTCTTCCGCGATATGTTCGGCGGCGCGGGAGCGGGAAGCAGCTTCGGCGGCCAAAGCGGCCGTGCCTTTCGCGGCCGCGATATCGAGGCGGAATTACGGGTCCCAATGGAAGACGTTCTTCAGGACAATAAGCAGGTACTGACCGTCAACGGAAAGCAGCTACGCGTAACCATTCCCGCGGGCGTGGAAGACGGCCAAACACTACGCCTGCGCGGGCAAGGCAGTCCGGGAGCGGGTGGCGGGCCCGCCGGTGACCTTTACATTACCTTCCGGGTGGCCACGCCCGACGACTATCAACGCGAGGGAGCGGACCTGTACAAGACCGTCCCCGTAGATTTATACACCATGCTGCTGGGGGGTAAGATTACGGTCGATACCCCGACTGGCGCGGTTAACCTGCCGGTAGCGCAGAACACACCCAACGGCAAACGGGTAAGATTGAAGGGTAAGGGCTTGCCCGTTTATAAACAGTCCACCTCCGGAGATCTATACCTCGATCTTACGGTGCAGCTGCCCGAAAAGCTGTCCGCGGAGGAGAAGAAAACCCTTGAGCAGCTGGCCGGCCGCTAGTCAAATCGATAGACATGAATTCCGGAGTAGCCTACATCACCATCCAACAGTTCTGCAGCTTTCACCAGTGTGAAACGATCGTGATCGAAGAATTTCTGGATCACGGCATTTTCGAAGTGCAGCAGCAGAAGGAAATCATCCTGATCCCCGAAACGCAGGTTCCCCGTATTGAGCGGGCCCTACGCCTTCGTAATCAGCTCGGGGTCAATTCCGCCGGCATCGATATCATTCTACGGCTGATCGACCGCATCGAGCTGGATCGCCGGGGTGCGGTCGAGGACTGGGAAGATTACGAATAAATCAGCTAAAGAAGCCTACCCGCCAGGGCTTATACCGCGTGGGGATAAGCGTGATGTGTGGGCCGTTCAATTCGGGACGTAGAAACAACAGCCCGAAGTGGTACAGATCCACCGAAGCCGTCACCGCGGGTAGCTTCTGCAAATCTTCCCAGGCCGTTTCCATTTCTTCGGACCAGTGGATATCCGCTACGACGATCACGCTGTCCGTAGTCAGCCGGGGCAGTAAAGCATTTACGTAATCGAGCGTCGGCTGCCGCTGGTGATTACCATCCAAAAACAAGAGGGTTCGTTCGCTGGCGAGGTCGCCGTGCGCCCCAAGCCAATCCCCGAACCGGTCGTTGAACAGACAGAGGCTGGAGGATACCTGTGCTTTGGCAAAAGTGGTGCGGGCCAGCTCGGCGACTTCCGGATTTCCTTCGACCGTAAGCAGGGGAGTACGCGTGTCGGCCAGGTGCAGGTAAAGGGTGGATATTCCCGCGTTCGTACCAAACTCGATGATCCGGGCGGGCCGAACCCATAAACACAAACGAAACAGAAAGCGGCCCGACGTATTACCGATCGCGTTGCTGCTTACAAGACTGGCCGCGCTTCGGGTAGTGGAGGTCGTAGTGCGGCTCGGGGCGCCTAGTTCCATTAGCCTGATTGACTGCTTTTGTCCTGACCAGTACTTGCGGATGCGATCGATAAGTCCGAATGCATAGAACGTCCTTCTATCCCGGTAGACTTCCCGGACGAACGCGCTGAGAAAGGGGGAGTGTACGTCGTAGCGCGTACCGGCCCGGCCATACCAGCGCAGGGCGGACAGCAGACGGAAAAGCCAGTACCGGAGACGAGCGGCCATGGGGTGCAATGATAGCGCAATTTGGCCTGGATAAGTCGTCGCACCCTTTCCTTTCGGGAACTCCCCACCCCCGTAATCCGTTGGAAGTGTAAATATCTAATCATGTCAAGAGGCTTCGTCAAGGAATCAGATCAGGAAACCCTACCCATCATACCGGCCCGTCCCCCGCTTCCCGTGGGCGCTACCAATTACGTTACGCCGGCCGGGTTGGAAGCTTTGCAGGCCGAACGCCGTACCCTGGAGGCCGATAAGGCTAATCTACCCGGCGACAATGAGGACGAGCGCCGCCGTGCCGCCACCGTCATCGACGGGAAACTGAACCTGCTGAATCAGCGCATCACCAGTGCCCGGGTGCTCGTGCCGGAAGACCAGCCGCAGGACGAAATCCGTTTCGGTGCCCGGGTGAAGCTGCGCCAGCAACCGGGAAACCGCACCCAGGAATTTCAGATCGTTGGAGTTGACGAAGCCAACGTGAAGGAGAAGAAAATCAGCTTCACCGCCCCCATAGCGGAAGCCATCACGGGCTTGCGCGTCGGGGAACGGGCCGATTTCCGCCTGGGAAATGAGTTGCGGAAGCTCGAGATCCTGGCGATCACCTATTGATCTAACTCATTCTTCAACGTCCAGGGCGTGCAGGGTGTCCTTCAGTTTGCGCATACGACTCCGCCAGAAGCGAAACTGAACGAAGAGGGTTATGGCGGTAAAGGCCAGGATTGCCCCGGCCACCCAAAACCGGCTCCATTGCCAGAGGTCGGGTACGTTAGATAGCAGGAAGCCGAAAAGGATCAGGAGGGTCAGGGTACGCAGGATGATGGATACGCGGCTGTAGCTTCGAATGGCCCCGATCTGCCTGCTGATTGCCTCGCGTACCGGTTCTGCCCCGATCGGACGCGCCGCCAAGCGGTAGCCTGCAACGGCATGGGCGATCAGAAGTAGCAGACCCAAAGCTAGGGCGACGGTCCAGCCGATAGGTCGTTGATCGCCGTCCAGGCCGGTGTAGAATACGGCCAGGAAGATAATCCAACAGGCTCCCTCGAACACAAGCTGGCGGCGTAATCCATCCAGGGCCGGGTGGGACCACCGGACCTGCAGTTGATCGGGAGGAAGCTGGGCGGTGGCGTCGGTGTTGATTTGTTGCCAAGTATGCTTGGCCGATTCCAGGTTCATGATGATGGATTTAGAATGGATTTGAGTTTGGTTCTGGCGCGATGCAGCTTCACGCCTGCGTTGTTGGCGGTGATGCCGAGTACCTCTCCGATCTCTTTCAGCGACAGGTCTTCGAGGTACAGCGCGAGTAGCGCCCGGTCCGAACGGGGTAATTGACGAATAGCGGTAAAGAGCCGCTCCAGAGCGGGATCTTCGTTATTTGGGGCCGGGGGCTCCGGTAGGGTGGTCGGGTAAAAGAGCCGAAGGGTCCTCCGCCGGAACCGGCCCAATGCGGTATTCAGGGCAACCCGGTACAGCCAGGTAGAGAAAGCGCTATCGCCGCGGTAAGACGGGTAGGCCTTCCACAACTGGTAGGTGATTTCCTGTTGCAGGTCCAGCCGGTCTTCGGTGCGGTCGGCATAGATCCGGCTCACCTTCACGAGGATGCCCCGGTGTTGCCGTAAATGGTGCAGGAAGGTTGCTTCGCTTTGCATAACGACGGGTAAGTTGCCGAAAGCGGGATAATCTTACATTTGGAATGGAATTTCTTCGGTAGTGGCTCCTCCTGCAGTGAATCAGCTTTATACCTGCGCTCCGCCGCCCATCTTTCGTAAGCCCCTAAGCCAAATTATTTATGCGCTTCCTTCTCCTGTTAGTATGCCTGTCCGTATTCGCCTGTGAAAACGACCCGCCGGAAACTGAGCGGGAGGTGGACACGCAGGCGGCAACCGCCTTTGATGAGCTACTAACCACTTATCATGAGGGGCGGCTGCAACTGAGCCCCGTCGAGGCAACTATGCTGGGCGATGACCGCTACAACGACCGGCTGCCGAATAACCTGACCGAGCAGTACAAGGCCGAAAGCCGCGGCTTCTACCAGGATTACCTCAACCGGCTGAATGGTATCGACCGGTCCGTGCTAGGCGAAACCCAGCAGGTGAGCTACGATGTGCTGGAGTGGGAGCTGAACATCGCGCTACAGGGCGCGGACTTCACCACCGAGTTGTTGCCCCTGGATCAATTTACCGGTCCCCACCTAATGATCGGCCAGCTGGCCAGCGGGCAAGGCGCCCAACCCTTCAACACCGTCGAGGACTACGACAACTGGTTGGCGCGGGCCGAGGACTTTGCCGTGCTGATGGACACCGCCCGACTAAATATGGAACGGGGCGCCGCCAAGGGGTACCTGCTACCCCGCGCCCTGGCCCTGAAGCTCCTGCCCCAGCTGGAATCCATGGCGGCCGAGCCGGTAGAAGAGCACCTGTTCTACGGGCCGGCAACTATGATCCCGGACTCCTTTCCCACGGAGGAGCGCGAACGGCTACAGGGAGCTTTCCGGGGCATGGTGGGGCAGCGCATGATCCCGCTATTCACCGATCTGGCGAGCTACGTCCGCGACGCGTACATCCCCCAGGCCCGCGAAACCAGTGGCATCGACGCCATACCGAACGGCGAGGCCTACTACAATCACTTGATTAAGCTTTACACCACGACTGATATGACGGCCGACGAGATCCATCAATTGGGGCTGAGCGAAGTAGCACGCATCCGCGAGGAAATGGAGGGCGTAAAGGAACAGGTCGGCTTCGACGGGGACCTGCAGGCCTTCTTCGACTACGTTCGCACCAACGCCGACCTCATGCCCTTCGACCAGCCGGAGGAGGTGATTGCCAACTTCGAAGCCATCCACGAGCGGATGCAACCGCAGCTCGAGCGGCTCTTCAACAAGACACCGAAGACTGAATTCGAGGTTCGGCGCACGGAGTCCTTCCGGGAGGCGAGTGCCTCGGCGGAGTACAACCCCGGCAGCCAGGATGGATCGCGCCCGGGGATCTTCTACGTGCCGATCCCTAGCGTGGAGGAATACAACGTCTTCAGCGACGAGGATCTCTTCCTGCACGAGGCCATTCCCGGTCACCACTACCAGTTCAGCCTGCAGCAGGAGAACGAGGAGCTGCCCGCCTTCCGGCGTAATCTTTGGTACAGTGCCTACGGCGAAGGCTGGGCGCTGTATTCGGAAAGCCTGGGCAAGGAACTTGGACTTTACGAAGATCCCTTCCAGTACTTCGGCATGTTGAGTGCGGAGATGCACCGTGCCATCCGGCTAGTAGTCGATACCGGAATCCATAGTAAGGGCTGGAGTCGGGAACAGGCCATCCAGTACAGCCTGGAGAACGAGGCCGAGGGAGAGGCCAGCATCATCGCCGAGATCGAGCGATACATGGCGATGCCGGCCCAGGCGCTGAGCTATAAAGTCGGGCAACTCAAGATCCGCGAACTCCGGGCTCGTGCCGAGGAGGCACTGGGTAATGGCTTCGACATCAAGGCATTCCACGACTTGGTACTGGAGGGCGGCTGCGTGCCGCTGGCGGTGCTGGAGCGGAAGGTGGATGCGTGGATCGCGGCGGCTTAAATCAGCGTTTCCCGGCTTGGAGGGCGCTCAATCTGAGATTTGGCAAGGGCCGGCATGCTCCAAGGTCGAGATGATACCCGGTGGTATTGCCCCGCTAATTCAACTTGACCGGCTCCCCAAAGCCCAGTTCACCCAACCGGGGCAGCTGCGTTTCAGCGTCACCCACGATAAGCCAGATCATCCGCTCGGGCTGTAGGTAGGTGGAGGCGAGTTCACTGATCCGCTCGCGGGTCATACCGCGGACCACCGCTTCCCGCTCGGCCAAATAATCGACATCCCAACCGTAGGTGCTGAGGTTCTCGAGAATGCCAAGCTTGGCCCCCGCCGTTTCGAAAGCCCGGGCGTTGGACCGTGTAAGGAAGCTTTGCGTGGTTTCCAGGTCCTGCTCGCTGAAGGTGTCGGGGTAGCCATCCAGGATGGCCTTAATGGCCTCGGTGGCTTCGAGCGTTACGTTGCTGCGTACCCCGGTTCCGATCTGGAAGGTTCCGTTGTCCGTCGAACCGGTAAAGCCCGAACGAATGCCGTACGTGTACCCCTTGCCTTCCCGCAGATCCTGCGTGAGCCGGGAAGCGAAGCCGCCGCCGCCAAGGATGTAGTTCATTACGGTGGCGGGGTAGTAGTCGTCGTCCGTTGCCGCCAGGGCTGGGTTACCGATCAGCAGGACGGATTGCTTGGCGCCCGGTACGTCGTAGAAGTATACGCGTGCCGTATCGACGGAGGGAACGGCCGGCCAGTCGGTGGGCGGGACTTCCCGGGCTCCCCACCGATCCGTGAGGTCTTTCAGGGCGGCAATGGCCTCGGTCTCGTCGAGCGCACCTACCAGGTGAAAGTTGCTGACGTTGGGGGAAAGGAAGCGTTCGTAGTAGGTTTTCAAATCCGCCATGGTGATCTCCGATACGGAAGCCTCGGTACCCCGAATATTGCGGCTGCGAATGTCATTTTCCGCGTACAGCAGCTGATCCCACTGGTTTGCAGCGATTGCGTTGGGCTCGGCCTTGTCCTGCTCCAGGCGACTGAGCGTTTCCAGGCGGACGAGCTCCATCTCGTCGGTATCCCAACGCGGCTCGAGTAGTATTTCCGTGAGCAGGTCGATGGTGGCGGGATAATTGCGGGCCAGGGTCGTACCGGAAACGGTAAGTGATTTGGTGCCCGCCCGAACGTTGATGCTGGCCCCGAGTAGTTCGATAGCATTCTCGAGCTCCGCCGGAGTCTTCGTTTTCGTTCCGCGCGTCATCATCTCTGCCAGGAAGTAAGCGACGCCTGGCTTATCCAGCGAATCACGGAGCTGACCGCCTTCTATGACCAGGGTAAAGTTGACGAGCGGTACCTCGTCGTTTTCCACGCCGTAGACGGTAAGCCCGTTGGCCAGTTCCTGCTGATAGATTTCCGGGGTGGTGATGGGTAGTTCCTCGCCGAATTCGGGCTCCTCCGACCGGTCGAAGGTGGATGGGGTAGGGGTGTACTGCGCCGATTCGGATGGGTCGACTTCCTCCTCCGCACCGGTCTCGATCTTCTCTTCCACGACTTCGGCGCGGGTACTCTCGGATAGCATTAATTCCGACTGCCCGAGCGGAACGAAGCTGGTAGCCACGTAGGGTTTTCCCTGGATGTACGTTTCGTAAACCCGGCGTACGTCATCCGCGGTCACGTCCAGGATGTTTTGAATATCGTCTTCCACGAATCCTGGGTCGCCGGCGAAGATGTTGTACTGCGCCAGTTGAAAGCCCTTGCCCAATACGCTCGATAGCCCGGCGTAGAAGCGCGTTTCCTGTCCGGCCTTGATGCGCTGGAGGTCCGCGGCGGGTATACCATTCTCCTCGAAGCGGGCGAAGGCCTCCCGTACCGCGGCCCATACCGAATCCAGCGGGGTGTCGGCGAAGGCGCGCACCTGCAGGCGGGCATCACCGGCCAATTCGGAGTTGTAGCCGTAAAAGCCGACGTCCGGTGCCAGCTTTTTCTCTTCCACGATCACCTCATTAAGCGGTGCTTCCTTACCATCCGAGAGGTACTGCAACAATACGTCCAGCGCGTAGGCATCCGGCGTATACTGAGGAACGGTAGGCCACACCATGGTAAGTTGCGGCAGCCGGGCGAAGTTGTCTTCGTGGAAGAGCCGCACGCTTTCCGCCAGTTCGGCGGGTTGCGCGGGCAGCGGCTCGATGGGCTCCCCGGCGGGTATCTCCGCGAAGTATTTCTCCACGAGGCTACGCGCCCGGGCGGGCTCGAAGTTACCGCTGACCACCAGGGTCACGTTGTTGGGGACATACCAGCGCCGGAAAAATTCTTTGACGTCGGCCAGCGTGGCGTTTTGCAAGTCCTCCAGAGAGCCGATCACCTGCCAACTGTAGGGATGGCCGGCGGGGTAGAGGTTCTTGTCGATGACGTAGTTGTTGTGCCCGTAGGGCCGGTTGTCCACGCCCTGGCGCTTCTCGTTTTTGACGACCTGCTTTTCCTTCGCGAGGACGGGCTCCGTCACCGTATTGATGAACCACCCCAGCTTATCCGCTTCGGCCCAGATCATCTTCTCCAGGGCGTCACTCGGAACCGTCTGGAAGTAGTTCGTTCGGTCGCGGCTCGTTGAACCGTTCGCTCCGCTACCACCGATGCGGGCGCTCATTTTGTCCAGTCCGCCCTTTCCCAGGTTTTCCGACTCGAGAAAGAGTAGGTGCTCGAAGAGGTGGGCGAAGCCGGTACGTCCCTCCTTCTCCCGGGCCGAGCCGACGTGAGCGGTGAGCGCCACGGCAACCACCGGGTCGGAGGTATCTACGTGCAGCACTACCTCCAGGCCATTGTCCAGACTAAATTTCGTGAAAGGAACGGAGAAGCTGGTACTGTCAACCGCCTGCCCCGTACACGGCAGGGTGAGGAGAACGACGGCCAGGAGGGAAAGGAAGCATTTCATTTGGTAGGCTTTTGGGTATCGTAAAGCTACCGCATAGTTTCCTCGTCGGCCGGGGGAACGATGACGGCCGGCAGATCCAGTTCGCGGTATGTTGCATTGTAGTCGGCTACTTCTCCGTCGATGATACGGTCCAGGACCTGCCGATAATTCTGCCAGTCGCTTTGCAGTTCTTCCATGCGCTGCTTTGCTCCTTCGGTGACTACCGGCACCGGTCCGTCGACCCGGCTTTTCAGATCCATGAACTCGGCGTTGAGGCGGTTCGGGAAGTTGACGACGTCCTGGAAGGTCTTCTGATCGGGTTGGATCAGGTTTTCTTCCCATTCCGTGATGCGCTCAATGATGTCTTTGCCTTTCGCTACCAGGTCGTCCGTGCCGGACATATCGGCGACATTTTCGTTGAGTGCCTTCACCTGCATACGGACCCGGCGTAGTCGGTTGACGGCGCGGTGAATGTCCCGCGCACCTTCCTCGGCTCCTTCCAGGATCGCTTCCTGGTCGGCGTAGGCCTGTGGACCGGCATCCAGACTGGGATCGGCCTTGACCTCTACCGTGGCGGTGACCGTATCCTCCGGGCTCGCCAAACGGAGGGTGTACGTGCCGGGAGCCACGAGCCCTCCCCGGTAGTCACCGAGTACGAAGATGCCCTCCACCGGAGGGAGGGTTTCGCGGCGTAGGTCCCAGTTGAAGCGGTTCAGTCCTTCTTCGGTAGGCAGGGCCGTGGGGGCGGGCGGGCCGCCGGGCCAGCTTTTTCCCTTCTTCGGTTGACTGCTGTACCGGCGGATGACATCCCCCGCGGCATTGACTACCTCCAGCGTGAGTTCGGTGGTATCCATTTCGGTGGGGAGATAGTAATCGAAGGTCACGCCGGCGGCGGCATTTTCTCCCTCGCCGGCCTCCATTCCGCCACCGGAGCTGAGGGTGTAGCGGTAGGTGGGCTTGGGGTCGAAGATGCTGAGATTATCGGGCAACTCGCTACCCGTTTGCTGGAGAGCACCCAGATCATCCAGAATCCAGAAGGCCCGGCCGGAGGTGGCCACGATGAGATCGTTGTCGGCAATGGTCAGGTCCAGGATAGGAACGTCCGGCAAGTTGAATCGCGGCTTTTCCCAACTACCGCCACCGTCGAAGGATAGGTATAGCCCGCGTTCGGTGCCGGCGTAGAGTAGATCGGGGCGTTCGGGGTCTTCGCGGATAACCCGGACGAATTCGTTCGGACCGAAGTCATCACCGATGCTTTCCCAGCTGGCGCCGTAGTCAGTCGTCCGGTAGGCCTCGGGGGTGAAGTCATCGAATTTATAATTGGTCACCGCCAGGTAGGCGGTCCCAGGGTTGGAGGGAGAAACCTCGATGGCGTTGACCAGCTTTTCCCCCATGCCCTTGGGCGTGATTTCTGTCCAGTCGCCTCCGTCGTCGCGGGTGAGCCACACGCGGCCGTCGTCCGTACCTACCCACAGCTGGCCGGCCTGGTGGGGGCTGGCGACCATATAGGTGATGGTGCCGTAGATCTCGCCACCCGCGCCTTCGTTGGTGAAGGGGGCACCCCCGTCGACGAGCTTGGAGGTGTCGTTGCGGGTCAGGTCGGGGCTGATCTCTTGCCAGCTGCGACCCATATCGGTGCTCTTCAGCACTTTGTTGCCGCCGTGGTAGAAGACGCTGCGGTCCTGGGGGGAAGTGACGATGGGTGCGTTCCAGTTGAAGCGGTACTTCATCTCGGAGGGTGAGGCAGCCAGACCCGCTACGGGGGTGGCCATCACGTCGACCTCGGTGCCCGTTTTTGAATCGTAAACGGAGATGTTACCCTGATAACTGCCACCCATCACGTAGCGCGGATCTTCGGGGTCGAAGGCCAGGAAGGCGCTTTCCCCGCCGGCCGTGGGATGCCAGTCGGAGGTGCCGATACCACCGACGCGGGTCCGGCTGACGATGTCGACCGTACTGTTGTCCTGCTGCCCGCCGTAGATGCGGTAGGGGACTTGCTCGTCCGTGGTCACCCGGTAGAACTGGGCGGTGGGTTGGTTATCCTGGCTGCTCCAGCTCTTCCCGCCGTTGAAGGTGATGGCCGCGCCGCCGTCGTTACCCAGGATCATATTATCGGGGTTTTCCGGGTTGATCCAGAGGTCGTGTTGGTCGCCGTGATTGACCGAGATCGTGGAGAAGCTGGCGCCTCCATCGATGGAGTGCAGCACCGGGGCGTTGAGCACGTATACCTCATTGGGATTTACCGGATCGGCGAAGATCTCGATGTAGTACCAGGCGCGGGCCACGGTGACGCGGTCGCTGTTGACCTGCCGCCAGTTCTTTCCGCCGTCGTCGCTGCGGTAGACGCCTCCTTTATCGCCTTCCGCCTCGATGTTGGCGTAAACACGGTTCGGCATGGCCGGACTGACGGACACCGCCACTTTCCCCAGTGTGTCGGGTAGCCCTTCCGTGAGTTGTTCCCAGCTGTCGCCGCCATCTATGGATTTATAGATGCCGCTGCCCGGTCCGCCGCTCCGTACTTGCCACGGGTAGCGACGGTGGTCCCACATGCCAACGTAGAGAATACGCGGATTGCTGGGGTCCATACTGAGGTCGGCCGCGCCGGTGGTGGCGTCCACATAGAACACTTGTTCCCAGTTTTGCCCGCCGTCCGTGCTTCGGTAGATGCCCCTGACTTCGCTATCCCCGTGTACGGCACCCTGAACGGCTACGAGCACGTGGTCCGGGTCCTTGGGGTGCACGACGATCTCCGAGATGTGGCGGCTATCTTCCAGGCCGATGTGTTGCCAGGTATCCCCGCCGTCGAGCGATTTATACACACCATCACCCGGGGAGGTCATGACCCCGCGTACCGCATGCTCGCCGGTGCCGGCGTAGATGACATTCGGGTCGCTGGCTGCTACTACGAGTGCCCCGATGGAACCGGTATTCAGTTGCCCGTCGGAGATGTTGCGCCAGCTCTGGCCTGCGTCGTCGCTGCGGAAGATGCCCCCGCCCACGCCGCCGAAATAGTAGCGCAGCGGCTGCCCGGGAACACCTGTCACGGCATTAGTCCGGCCGCCGCGGAAGGGGCCGATGTTGCGAAATTCCAGTGCCTTGAAGCGTTCACTGCGGGTTGTATCGGTGGCACCCTGTCCGACAAGCGGCAGGTAGCTGACCAAAGCAAGCAACAATATAATGAGGGTCGCGCGGGATTTCATTGTCGGAATTTGCAGGTAATATAAGCCGTGCAATTTGGCGGCGGAGCGCAGGTAGAAACAGCTTACCGATTGTCGGCCTTAATAAATGCATTCAATCCCCGGTACTCCAGCTTTCCGTTCACCGCCTTGAGGTAGTCGTGAATCTGGACGGCCTTTTTCGCCCGGCTATCCGGCCGCTTCAGCTTGTCGATTTGGTATAGTAGGTTTCGCTGGTTGCCGGGAGTCAGCGTATGGAAAACTTCCCGAGCCTCCGGATCCAGCTCCCATAGCTCGGCGACCTCGGGGGGCAGGGGCATACCGTAATCGCTGTCGTCAGGCCGGACTTCCAGTTTGACCATATCCCCGATCTCCAGCCCGCACTTTTGGCACAGTTGCTTATTGACGGTCATGAAGTAGTCGCCCTTCCCATCGGGCATCAGGCCGGCGTGTATTTCCACGGTGTCGTTGATCCGGCAGATCACGCGGTTGGCGTTGTGCGGTCGGGCCAGAAGGTCTGCAATCTCCTGGGTCGGGATCAGGAAAACGGTGGAGTAGACACCGGCGTACTGCGTTCCATCTTCGGCGCGGGTGAGGGGTAGGGTAAGGGTCGGCATGTTTGCTAAGCTAGCGGTCGGACGGGAAATAGTTGGACGGATAGCGGTTGGGCCGGTAGCCTGCGGAAGTTTACATTGAGTTAAGATGGCGTCGGAGCCTCGTCGGTGCTAAATG
The DNA here is from genome assembly GCF_003390935.1 of Lewinella sp. IMCC34191. GTDB lineage: Bacteria > Bacteroidota > Bacteroidia > Chitinophagales > Saprospiraceae > Neolewinella. Next base: position 57,368 of record NZ_QNQZ01000007.1, read on the forward strand.
ACCAAGAGACGACTACGCGGAGCACCTAATCGATAACTTTGCCGCACATGAAGCGCGATTTCAACAAATACATCAACCACCTGGAGGAAGAGGAGCTCCGGGAAGAGTTACAGCGGCTGTACGCCCGGTTCCCGGTGCTGAAGGAGTATTACCAGATGGAATTGACTGACCCCCAAAAGGTGGTCGACAAGTACAAAACCGCGCTACGCAAAGCTTTCTTTCCGGCCCGGGGGCGGGGCAAGCGGGGACGATCGCTATCGCGGAAGCTGATCAAAAAATTCGCGGCGGTATCCATCTTTCCGAAGGACCTGGTAGAACTTCACCTTTACCGGGCGGAGCTAATGGCCGAGTACATTGCCGCCCGCCGGATCGATAGTGAGGCCTACCACGCGAGCACCGTAAAGGCCTTCGCCGATGCGGCCGCCATGGCCGAAAAAGAGGTGCTGCTGGATACGTTTGCTGACGGCGCGAGACAACTAACGGAGCTGTTCGAAGGGCAGCGTCGCCATCGCCACTACAGTTTTTACCCTACTTATCGTCGGTATTGGGAAAACTGAGCGTGACCTGTTCCTCCTGGTAGGCGCCGGGAGTGCTGCCAAAGTGCTCCCCGAAGATGCGCGTGAAGTAGCTGACGCTATTGAAGCCGCAACGTAAGGCGATCTCCCGGATGCTGCGCTGGGGGTCGAGGAGTAGGCTGGCGGCGAGCTTTAATCGCTCGCTGTTGATGAATTCTACGGGAGAGCAATCCAGTTCGTTCCGGAAGGCGCGGTAGAATCCCGATTCGCTCATACAGGCGATGCGGCTGAGCTGCGCGACGGTTAGTTTCTCGTCCAGGTGGTTGCGTACGTAAGTAATGACCGCATCCAGGGGGCTGCGAGTGGCCCGGTCGCCGGCCGAGCGCAGGTGATATTGCCTGGACTCCGACTGCATGATGCGAATTAGCAATTCCCGCAGGTGCATGTGCACGAATAGATCTTTGGAAGGGTGCCCCTCGGCGCAGAGGAATACCAGCCGCTGGAGCAATTGCGTGATGGCGGGTTGCTGCGTAAAGTGAAAATTATAATCGCTGGCCGACCACTCCGAACCGTCGGCCCGGGGGCGTCGCTCGTTCATCAGGCGCAGCACGCTGGCGACCTCGTTTTCGTCGATGGCCAGAGCCAGGCATTTGGTGGGCTGACGTTCGGTGGCGTCGGGAAAATCGATGACCATCCGCTCGTTGGCGGGCAGCAGGATGGATTCGCCCGGCAGAAAGGCGAAGCCCGGTTCTTCGCGGAGGTGCATGATCTTCCGACCCCGGATCATGCTGGCCAGTACCGGTTGATCAAACTGCAGGTCAACCGCGTCGGCCGACTCGTGGGTTTCGAAGAGGTTTAGCTCCAGCGATTCCATACTATAGGTCGTCCGGTTTTCCACCAGGGTCTGCAGAGAGGTGCTACGTAATTCGTCGATTTGAAGCATACGGTAACAATACAGAATATAGGGGCTAGTTGATCAAGATAGACCCTATATAATTATGGCATTGTCGCGATTAGTGGAAGGATTATAGCATTCTGCAAGTGGAATGCAGGATTGTGCAAGTTTTGGTAAGAGGTATAGGGTACTTTGGATATTACAACAGCACGAGACGATTGGACAGGATTCTACCTGCGCTCCGCCGCCCAATTCCACCTGTGCCTTGCTACGCTTTTAACTATTAACCAAACAAACGATCATGAGCACCACCGCCACTACCACCGCCGAAACACTACAGAAGCCCAAATTCAAAGACCAGTACGAGAATTTCATCGGAGGAGAATGGGTTGCCCCTACCAATGGCGAGTACTTCGATAACGTATCGCCGGTCGACGGAAATTCCTTTACCCGCATCCCGCGCTCCACCAAGGAAGACGTCGATAAGGCCGTGAAGGCCGCCTGGAAGGCCGCCGAATCCTGGAACAACACTTCCGCTACCGAGCGCAGCAATATCCTGCTGAAGATCGCCAACGTGATGGAGGAAAACCTGGAGGTACTGGCCCGCGCCGAAACCTGGGACAACGGTAAGGCGATCCGCGAAACCCGCGCCGCCGATATGCCGCTGGCCATCGACCACTTTCGCTACTTCGCCGGCGTCATCCGCGCCGAGGAGGGTGGCGTAGCCGAGCTGAACAGCGATACCGTGTCCATGAATATCTGGGAGCCGCTGGGCGTGGTCGGACAGATCATCCCCTGGAACTTCCCCATCCTGATGGCCGCCTGGAAACTGGCCCCCGCCCTGGCCGCCGGTAATTGCGTGGTGCTCAAGCCCGCCGAGCAGACACCCGTCGGCATCCTCATCCTCATGGAGATGATCCAGGACCTGCTGCCCGCCGGTGTGCTTAATATCATTAATGGATTCGGCGTAGAAGCCGGTAAGCCGCTGGCCAGCCACCCGGACATCAACAAGATCGCCTTCACCGGGGAAACCACCACCGGGCAGTTGATCATGCAGTATGCATCGAAGAACATCATTCCCGTCACCCTGGAGCTGGGCGGTAAGAGTCCCAACGTCTTCATGGAGAGCGTGATGGAAGCCGACGACGACTTCTTCGACAAGTGCCTTGAAGGTGCCGCCATGTTCGCCCTCAACCAGGGTGAGGTGTGCACTTGCCCGAGCCGCCTGCTGGTGCAGGAGTCGATCTACGACCAATTCATCGAGCGCTTCATCGAGCGCGTGGAAGCCATCAAGATGGGCAACCCCCTCGACCCCGAAACCATGATGGGCGCCCAGGCCAGTAACGACCAGTACGAGAAGATCCTGAAATACATTAAGATCGGTAAGGAAGAGGGCTGCGATGTTCTGACCGGTGGCGGTGCCGCCCACGTAGATAGCCTCTCCGGCGGATTCTACATCAAGCCGACGGTGCTCAAGGGGAATAATAAGATGCGCGTCTTCCAGGAGGAGATCTTCGGCCCTGTACTCTGCGTAACGACCTTCAAGGACGAAGCCGAGGCCATCGAGATCGCCAACGATACCCTCTACGGACTGGGTGCCGGCGTCTGGACCCGCGACATGCACGAAGCCTATCGCCTGCCCCGCGCCATCAAGGCCGGTCGCGTCTGGGTGAACTGCTACCACGATTACCCCGCCCACGCGCCCTTCGGTGGGTACAAAAAGTCGGGTATCGGCCGCGAGAATCATAAGATGATGCTCGACCACTACCGCCAGACCAAGAACATGCTCATCAACTACAACAAGGCAAAGTTGGGCTTCTTCTAGGCCGGTGGCTATCCCACTAACCCAAAACCATCATGGCCGGCCGGTACCCACCGGTCGGCCATTTTTAAAAGATATCCCCATGCCCCAAGTAGACATCACTGATCGCGCCCGCGACGTCATCGATCAATTAAAGGAAAAACACGGCCCCCTCATGTTCCACCAGAGCGGTGGCTGCTGCGACGGTTCCTCGCCCATGTGCTTCCCCGACGGGGAGTTGATGGTCGACGAGGATAATGACGTCCTGCTAGGTGAGGTGCACGGCTGTAAGTTTTACATGTCCAAATTTCAGTACGAATACTGGAAGCATACCCACCTTACCCTGGACGTCACCGAGGGTAGGGGGGCTAGTTTCTCGGCGGAGATTCCGCTGGGGCTGCGGTTTGTTATTGATTCCCGGTTGATGACGGAGGCGGACGGGTGACAATTGGTGAATTGGTGAGGGACTGAATTAGTGAGTTGGAGGACATTGCCCCTCGCTGTGCTCGGGTGCGGGCGGGGGATTTGGCCGGACACTCAAAGGTGCGAGCACACTTTGAGGTCCTGTGCTTCTCCCTCACGACAGCCTGAGGACCTCGGAGTGTCGCCTGGCGGTAGCCGGCGACCTGCGAGTGTCCGGAACCCGTTGACCATTTGCCGCTAGTGAGCTTCTCGTTGCTTGCCGGACCCTCAAAGGTGCCAGCACGCTTTGAGGTCCTATGCTTATTCCCAGCTTGACGGCCACAGGACCTCGGAGCGTCGCCTGGCGGTAGCCGGCGACCTGCAAGTGTCCGGCCTGCGTTAACCATTCACCGCTTGCAGGTTTCTCATTGTCTGCCGGACCCTCAAAGGTGCCAGCACGCTTTGAGGTCCTGTGCTTATCCCCAAACCGACGGCCACAGGACCTCGGAGCGTCGCCTGGCGGTAGCCGGCAACCTGCGAGTGTGCGGCCTGCGTTAACCATTCACCGCTTGCAGGTTTCTCATTGTCTGCCGGACCCTCAAAGGTGCCAGCACGCTTTGAGGTCCTGTGCTTCTAGCTGTACCTACGGCCGCAGGACCTCGGAGTGTCGCCTGGCGGTAGCCGGCGACCTGCGAGTTTGCGGAATCGGCATAGGTCCTGTGCGCTGTCCTGCGGGGAAATTCACTAATTCAGTCCTTCACGAATTCACCCATTGACCATCTGAACCTCTACCCGCGAGCCCCGCACCCACGCGTGCCATTCCGGGCCGTAGGTCATGCCGAGGTATTCGGCGGAGAGGCGGAAAGGCTCGTAGAAACCGGGATTGACGGTTTGCTCGGCGGAGCAGGAGAGGACCCCCATTTGTTTACCGCGGAGACGACGGCCGATGTCCTTGTGGAAGGTGAGCAGGTCGGTGAGGCGGTCGAAGAAGTCCTTCAGGAGGCCGCTCATGCTGTACCAGTAGACGGGACTGGCGAAGACGATGCGGTCGTAGATGACCAGGCGTTTGGCCATGGCGATAAAGTCGTCGCCTTCCGGGTAGTTGTTTTCGTAGTCGTAGGGGGCAATCCGGTAGTCCAGCAGGTCGACCAGTTTACCGCCGATGTCGGATTCCAGCTGTTGGGCGGCTTTGGCGGTGTTGCCTTCGCCACGGGCACTGCCCAATATGATCAGGGTCTTGGCCATCAGTTTGGGGTTTGGGCGGCTACGGCTAGGGCCACCTTGGCGGTTTCATCGCCGGGCAGGTCGAGGGGTTCGGCATCCAGGCCGTCCTCGAAGCTTAGCGAATCGGCCAAGGTCTCTTCCATGATGTAATCCCGGTGGGTGGATACGGCTTCGCGTACGGGGGCGGATGCGGCGATTTGCAGGTCGATGCGGTCGGTGACGTCCAGGCCGGAGTCCTTGCGGAGGTTTTGGATGCGGCTCACCAGTTCGCGGGCAAGGCCTTCCCGTTCGAGTTCCGGGGTGACGTTGACGTCCAGGGCTACGGTGAGTTCGCCGTCGGTAGCGACTTTCCAGCCGGGAATATCTTCCGTGAGGATATCTACTTCGGCGGAGGTGATCTCGACCGCTTCGCCGTTCAGGTCGAGGGGATAGGTGCCCTGGCTTTCCAGTTGTCCGATCGCTTCTTCCGTCATTTGACTGATAGCGGCGGCGGCGGCTTTCATCTGCTTCCCGAGACGTTTACCGAGTACCTTAAAGTTGGGCTTGATCGTCTTCTTCAGGAAGCCATCGTCGGTGAGGAATTCGACCTCTTTGATGTTGGTTTCCGACTGGATGATGTGCGCAACGTCCGCTACCCGGCGGCGGAACTCGTCGCTGAGCGCCGGGACCAGGATCTTCTGCAGGGGCTGACGCACCCGCAGCTTTTCCCGCTTGCGCAGGCTCAGCACCAGCGAAGAGATGCGCTGGGCGTAGGCCATACGCTGCTCCAGGTCTTCGTCGATCGTCGCTTCGTCGGCGGCAGCCAGGTAGGTCAGGTGAACACTCTCGATGTCGCCGGCGGGGGCGAGATTGCGGTACAGCCAGTCGGCAAAGAAGGGGGCTACGGGCGACATCAATTGCGACACCCGCGTCAGGCAGGTAAACAGCGTCTGGTAAGCAGCCCGCTTATCCGTGGTCATCTCTCCGCGCCAGAAACGGCGGCGGCTCTGGCGAACGTACCAGTTGCTGAGTTCGTCGTTGACGAAGCTCTCGATCGCCCGGCAGGCGGGGGTGGCGTCGTATTCCGCAAAGTGACGGGTGACCGCTACGGTAAGGCTGTTTAGCCGGCTGAGTACCCAACGATCGATTTCCGCGAGGTCTTCCACGGCCACGGGCTCATCACCGACGGGATTATAGTCGTCGATGTTGGCGTAGAGGGCGAAGAAGCCGTAGGTATTGTATAGGGTGCCGAAGAAGCGACGCTGCACTTCCTTGACTCCGTCCAGGTCGAACTTGAGGTTGTCCCACGGATCGCTGTTGCTGATCATGTACCAGCGGGTGGCGTCGGCGCCGTAGGTGTCGATGGTCAGGAAGGGATCGACGGCATTGCCCAGCCGCTTGGACATCTTCTTGCCCTCCTTGTCCAGTACCAGGCCGTTGGATACGACATTCTTGTAAGCCACCGAGTCGAAGACCATGGTGGCGATAGCATGGAGCGTATAGAACCAACCCCGGGTCTGATCGACGCCCTCGGCGATGAAGTCGGCGGGGTAGGAGCGCTCAAACAGCTCCTTGTTCTCGAAGGGGTAATGAAACTGGGCGTACGGCATGCTGCCCGAGTCGAACCAGACATCGATCAGATCGAGTTCCCGGCGGAGTTCCTTGCCGTTCTTCCACAGCACGACTTCGTCGATGTAGGGGCGGTGGATATCCTCGGGCACGGATTGATCCAGGCCAAGCTTTTCATTGGCCAAGCTGACTTGCTCTTCCAATTCCGCCAGGGAACCGATAAAGACCTCTTCTTCCCCTTCTTCGCTGCGCCAGATCGGCAGGGGGATGCCCCAGTAGCGGCTCCGGCTGAGGTTCCAGTCCTGGAGGTTCTCCAGCCACTTGCCGAAGCGGCCTTCCCCGGTGCTGGCGGGCTGCCAGTTGATGGTCCGGTTCAGTTCCTGCATCCGCTCCTTAACGGCACTGGACTTGATGAACCAGCTATCGAGGGGATAGTACAGTACGGGCTTATCGGTGCGCCAGCAGTGGGGGTAGCTGTGATTGTACTTGGCCACATTGAAGGCCTGGCCCCGTTTTTTAAGGTGAACGGCGATGTCGATGTTGACGTCTACGTAATCTTCCTCGTCTTTATAGTTCTTCACGTAGCGACCGGCAAAGGGACCGGCGTCCTCCGTAAACCGACCGGTCTTGTCGACCAGGGTGAGCGACCCGATACCGTTGGCCTTACCAACCATCATATCGTCCGCACCGAAGCTGGGCGCGGTGTGTACGATGCCGGTACCCGCGTCGGTCGTGACGAAGTCGCCCGGGATAACGCGGAAGGCATCTCCATCCTGCGGGGTAGCGCCCGGAAGCAATTGCTCGTAGCGCAATCCGACGAGTTCGGAACCCTTAAACGTCTCACTTTTCTCCAGCACTTTAGGCTGGTTATTCCCGCCAAACCACTTGTCGATCAGGGCCTCGGCCAGGATGACGTCGACCTTATCCTCCGTATAGGGATTGATCGTGGTGACCCGCACGTAGTCGATATTCGGACCTACGGTGAGGGCGGTGTTGCTGGGTAGGGTCCAGGGGGTGGTGGTCCAGGCTATTAGGTAAAGGGGGTAGGGGGTTAAGGAATTAAGGGGTAAAGGGCGCGCGTTGGAGTTTTCACCCTTTTCCCCTTTTCCCCTTTCCCCCTTTCCCCCTTGAACCGGAAACATGGCGACGACCGTCGTATCCGTCACATCCTGGTACGCGCCGGGCATGTTGAGCTCGTGGGAGCTGAGTCCCGTACCCGCGGCGGGGCTGTAAGGTTGGATGGTGTAGCCTTTATAGATGAGACCCTTGTCGTAGATCTGCTTGAGCAGCCACCACACCGACTCCATATACTCCCGCTCGTAGGTGATGTAGGGGTTATCGAGATCGACCCAGTAGCCCATCTTGCGGGTGATATCGTCCCAGCGGTCTTTGAAGCGCATGACCGTCTCCCGGCAGGCTTTATTGTAGTCGTCTACGCTGATCTTGTCGCCGATGTCTTCCTTGGTGATGCCCAGTTCGGATTCGACCTTGAGCTCGATGGGCAGACCATGCGTATCCCACCCACCTTTGCGTTCTACCCGCTTGCCCTGGAGGGTCTGGAAGCGGCAGAACATATCCTTGATCGTGCGGGCCATCACGTGGTGGATCCCCGGCTGACCATTTGCGCTGGGCGGTCCCTCGTAGAAAACGAAAGGTTGATCTTTGGGACGCTCGACTATGCTGCGCCGAAAGATGTCATTCTCCTCCCAGAAAGCGAGAATTTCCTTGTCGATGGCCGGCAGATCCAGGTTCTTGAATTCCTTATACATACGGTAGTGGGGGAGATTGGGGGTGCAAAAATAAAAAGCTCCGAGCGGGTGGGTCCGTCGGAGCTTTCGGTCGGTTTGTTACAACGGCCAGCCTACGGACACGGAGTACCGCTAATAATTATGGCGCGAATAATGGACCGATTTCTCATAGGACAAAGATAACGCTTTCCCCTTTATGCGGGTTGCGGACGTGCTAAAGCGGGCGCTGCAGTAAGAAAATGGGAACGTAGAAAAAAAATGTTGCCGGTTTCCTTGGGAGTATTTAAATTTATTTTACCTTAACGGGGCGTTAAAGCGGTAGATAATCCTGCTGCCCTACGCAAGAATTAGTTTTCATTTGGTTTTTTGGGGTTATTGGGAGGCAACTTGTTGCCTCTTTTTTTATGCCCGTATGGTTCAAGCAGCGGTATCCGCTGAATCAAGATTCACCTTCGCCTGAGCAATGGCAATCTCCCCGTAGTCGTAGCTGCCATTGAAATGATCGTAGACCTCTTTCTTACTACGCTCTTCATCTGTGGTCAGTAGGGCAACCAGCGGATCCAGGCGCTCCGGAGTTAATAGTTGATCAGCCAGGACCTTCCCTTCGGCGACGAAGCGAGCTAAATGCCCATGGATGGTTCCCACCGCGAGCCCGCGTGCTTCGGCTATTTCACGGGCACTTTTGCCCTGACGGTGGGCCTCCAGGGTCAACGCATAGGTGTCCGCTTTCGGTGGCCGTGCCGGCTGCTGAGCGTAGCTATTGCGAATCAGCTCTTCGGTGTGCTCACTCACGAAGGCATCGACAATTGCCAGAATTTCCTCCCCGTACTGATCGAAGGATCGCGGACCGAAACCGGGCACCGCCAGAAGGCCTCTTCGGTCGGAAGGCAGGATCTCGGTAATAGCCAACAGTACTTTATTGTGTAAAATGCGGTAAGCCGGTATGCCCTCCGTTTCGGCAAGGTCGTTGCGCCACTTGGCCAGTTGAAGGTACAACTGCGGATGCTCGACATGCCCGGCAGGGGGGCTTGCTTGTCGGGATGACCGCTTTGGTTCCTTTTTAAAGTCCAGAATGGCATCCGTACGGGCTCGCAGGTATTGGTCCGGGGTAAAACCTTCCGCCAGCGACTCGAAACAGCGAAGCTTGACGGCCATGTCAAGTCCGCACTCCTTCATTCGCTCGGTTACGGCATCGTATACCTTTCGGTTGTCGGACATGAATGAGGACTGCCCCAGGTTGGCATACAATTCTTTGATGGCGGGTACCATATAGTCCCCGGCCTTCTTGAGGCGGTCACCCAGCTCGTCGCTCTCGCTGGGTAAGTGAGCCGCCTGCTCGTAGGTCTTTAGCTGTAATTGAAAACTCCGGCCGATCTGTCCGATTTTTTCTTCCAGGCGCTTCCGGATATCGCGTACTTCCCCTAGCGCTTCCCCCTGAATGGCTTTCTCGTGCTCGAAGAGGCTACGCTCGAGTTGAGCCAGCTTCCGGTCTGTACCGGAGAATTCGAAAAGCTCGCGGAGGCAGTTGTACTGGTAGCGCCGGCGGTCGGCCATGAGGTCTTCCGCGGTTGGCGCCTGTTGCTCCGCCTGGCTAGAGTAATTACTGACCACCCGATCCGTTTTGACACTGCCGCCACCGATCCGGCTGCGCAGCACGATGCCCTCGAAGGTTTTGCACCGGCTAAGCGCAACGTAAACCTGCCCGTGAGCGAAGGCCGCCGCCGCATCGATGATTACGCGCTCGAAGGTCAGTCCCTGGCTCTTGTGAATGGTGATGGCCCAGGCCAATCGCAGGGGGTGCTGGGTGTAGGTGCCGATTACGGAATCGGTTACCTCCTTACTTTTAGCGTTGAGCTCATACTTCCTGTTTTCCCAAACAACGGGGGTGACCGAGATAGAATCCTCTCCCGGACTAGCGACCGTAATTCGATCCCCCTCGATGGCCGTAATCCGGCCGATTTTACCATTGTAGTAGGTGCGGCCGACACTGTCGTTCTTATTGAACATTACCTGCGCTCCGACGCGAAATAGCTGCTTCGGATCATTGGGGTACATGGAAGCGGGAAACTGCCCTTCGATTTCCGCTTCGAATTGATGCACCGGCGTGGAAAGGGTCCCCAGCTGCCGATCGTTGATGGTGTTGGCCGTGCGGTTGTGGGAAGTGAGCGTAATGTATTCTTCTTCCGGTCCCGGCTCGAATTCAGGACCCCGGTAGCGGGTGTTCAACAACGAGAGAGTAGCCTCGTCCATCCGATCATGCCGGACCCGATTCAGTAAGTCAATGAAATCGCCGTCCGACTGTCGGTAGATGTGCTTCAGCTGAATGGTGATCACGCCCGCCCGCCCCAATTCCCGGCTACCGAAGAAGTAGGGGGTCTCGTAGTGGTGTCTCATTTCCGTCCATTCATTATCGCGGACTACGGGGGGGAGCTGGTGAAGGTCGCCGATCATCAGCAACTGTACCCCACCAAAGGGTCGTTTATCCGCCCGGTACTTGGACAGGACCGCGCTCAGGGCATCCAGTACGTCGGCGCGAACCATACTGATCTCGTCGATAACCAGCAGGTCGAGCCCCCGCAGGACATCCGCCTTTTCCCGCCCCAGGCGATGCTTGCGTAACTCGGCCTGCAGGCGATCGGGGGTGAGCACGCCGAAGGGAAGTTGAAACTGGCTGTGTATCGTTACCCCTTTCGCATTGATCGCGGCTACCCCCGTGGGAGCTACGACTACCTTCCGCTTCAGGACGGCGTCCCGGATCTTATGCAGGAAAGTCGTTTTGCCGGTTCCTGCTTTACCGGTCAGGAAGATGTGCCGGTCGGTCTGACTGATGTAACGATGGGCGAGCTCCAGTTCGGGATTGGTGGACATGATTTCGTTGTTGTGAACCGCAAGTAAGGGCGACGGAGCGCAGGTAATACGCATTTAAACGTATATATTCGATTATACTCGTTTATAAACGGTTAGGTTGGGGTGCGGGGTGTTGTGGGTACTGGGTACTGGGTACTGGGTACTGGGTACTGGGTACTGGGTGTGGGTTAGGTGATGGTGTTGGGCTTGTATTGAATGGGGAAATTGACGGAGGCGGCCAGGAAGCATTTCTTTCCGGCGGCTTGGTGGAGGGCGTTGGCCTGGTCGATCTGGGCGGGATCGGAAATTTTGACCTGGGGGCACAGGGTAATACCGGTGAATCTGCCGGAACCCTCCTTCAATTCTACCATGGTTCCTTCCGCCCGGTCGGTGTAGTCCAGGACCACGATGTCGTTTACGGCTGCGAGGTGCAGGTACCAGAGCATGTGGCAGGAGGAAAGGCTGGAGACGAACAGTTCTTCCGGATTGTACTTCTGGCGGTCACCGCGGAACTGGGGATCGCTGGAAGCCTGGATGGGATGTTGCTTTTCGGGAACTTCGATACGGTGATCGCGGGTATAGGCCCGGTAATCGAGGGTTCCGCTGCCGCGGTTGCCGGTCCAGGTGACGGTGGTAGCGTAGTGATGTGTTCTTTCCATCCTTTAAAATCGGGAAGTCGGTTCGAACCACCAAACCATCCCGCCACATCCCTGTATCTTGCCGCTCACCTTTTCGCCAACGCACCCTATGATCGAAGGTACCGTCATTAAATCAACCGGCAGCTGGTATAACGTACTGCTGGATGAGCTGACCCCCGAGGGGGACCGGGAGCTGCGGTGCCGCGTGGCCGGCAAGTTCCGACTGGACGACATGAATTTGACCAACCCCATTGCCGTTGGCGACCGCGTTACCGTAGAGGTGGACACCAACAACGATGCCGAGACCGGCGCCATACGGGGCATCGCCGACCGCAGGAATTACGTCGTTCGCCAAAGTCCGCGCCGGAAACACGACCTCCACCTTATCGCGAGCAATGTCGATCAGGCCATCCTGATTACGACGATTGTCGATCCAAGCGTCAAACTCGGATTTATCGATCGCTTTCTGTTGATGACCGAGCCCTTTAGTATTCCGACTACCATCGTGGTCAACAAGGCTGACCTCTACGGAGAGGAGGAGATGGAAACCTACGGGGTGATCCGCGACATTTACGCCGACATCGGTTATCGCGTCCTACTGGTGAGTGCGACCACCGGAACGGGTATCGCCGAACTGCGGGACCTGATGACCGACAAGCGGAGCCTCCTCAGCGGACAGAGCGGGGTAGGGAAGTCCACCCTGGTCAACGCCGTCGAACCCGGGATGGAACTGCGGACCGGCGAACTGAGCGACTACACCGGTAAGGGACAGCATACCACCACCTTCGCCGAATTGTACCAACTGAGCTTCGGAGGGGAACTGATCGATACGCCCGGCATCAAAACCCTCGGTTTTAACTACCTGAAGCCGCAGGACGTGGCGCATAATTTTCGGGAGATATTCGCCCTCAGCGAGGATTGCCGCTTTGGTGGCTCGTGCCTGCACCGCAATGAGCCCGGCTGCGCGGTCAAGGAATCGGTAGAGGAAGGGGACGACCGGGTTACGGATCTGCGCTACTACTCTTACCTGCAGATTCTGGAGGAGGTGGAAAGCCAGAATTACTGGGAACGCAGGAAGGTCTGATGAAGAAGTGGGTGTTGAAAGCCGTGGTTCAGAAGGCCATCTCGTATCTGCCCTACAAGGAGCGGATCAATTTCTTTTTCCAAAAGTACGTGACCAAAGGCGTCGAACTGGACGACGAGCACTTTGGCTACAAGCTGGAAGCCGCCCGGGATCACCTACGGTTCTACAATAAATACGCTACAGTGCCGATGGCGGAAGCCACGGCCCTGGAATTGGGGACCGGTTGGTATCCCATCGTGCCCACCCTGCTTTACCTGGCGGGATTCGACCGTGTCGTATCGGTAGATATTCGGAGCTGGATGACGGTTGACCGTCAACTCATAGCGCTGCGGAGAATCCTGGCGTACCACGCCGACGGGCGGCTTGCCCGTTTCGTGCCGGATATCCGCCCCGACCGGTTAGCGAACCTCCAACGACTGAGTGTCGATCCGCCCGCTGATATTGCCGCTTTCAATGCCGCCATCCACCTGGATGCCCGCATTATGGACGCCCGTCAACTGGCTTTCGATGATGACACTTTCGATCTTATCTGCTCCAACAATACCTTCGAGCACGTCTATCCGGACGTACTGCGCGGCATCCTTCTGGAATTTAAACGGGTATGGAAATCCGGAGGCGTGATGAGTCACTTCGTCGACCTGTCCGACCACTTCGCTCACATGGACGACCGCATCACCATCTATAACTTTTTGCGCTTCAGCGCGAAGGAATGGGCCCGGATCGATAACGACATCCAACCCCAGAACCGACTGCGGTGGCCGGATTACGTGCATATGTATCGGGATGTGGGTCTACCGATTCGCGAAGAGGAAGTCCGGACCGGAGACCAAACCGCGCTGAGTCGGGTTCCGGTGCATCCCGAGTTTGCGCATTTATCTCCGGAGGCATTGGCCATTAGCCACGGATACCTGATCAGCTGAGCGTTTTGGTACTTGCGTTGGCTGTAGTCTGATGACGTTATACCTTTGTGATAATGCACCTAAAATACCTGTATCTCGCGGGGCTGATTGTCAGCTTCGCCGTCAGTTTCGTGATGCACGTTGACGTGTTTCCCCGCGAAATCATCGGTATGCACGACTGGCGACAGACCCAGACCATGTGGAACGTTCGTAATTTTGAACGTTACGATAACGACATTCGCTCACCCAGGGTCAGCTCGTTAAATGGGGCTAAGAAAAATTTACTGCGCTTAGAGTTCCCCATTATGCAGTGGGGAATCGCCCAGGTCGTACGCCTTACCGGCCAGGATGTCCTTACCGCCCGGGTCTGCGTTTGGTTGATTGGTATTGCAGGGCTGGTCGGCTTTTTCGGCCTCTTACGAACCATGGGATTTTCGCCCGGCATTGCCCTCGCGGGAACCGTGCTGCTGGAGTTCAGTCCGCTCTTCTATTTTTATACGGTTAACGTGATCCCTGACATGTTCGCCCTTTCTGCGGGCATCTGGTTCCTGTTCTTTTCCTTTCGCTACTTCCGGGATCGGCGGTGGTGGCAGCTGCTCGCGTCCGCCATCGCGCTGATGCTATCCAGCCTGGCCAAATTGCCTTTTGCGATGCTGGGCATCATAGGGATCGTTTTCGTGGTGGCGGAAATCATCCGACACCGGCGCATCACCCGGGACGCGGTCGCGTATCCGCTCACCCACCTCGTCTTTTTTTCCGCTACCATAAATTGGTACGCTACGGTAATGCCAACCTGGGGCAGCAGTCCGGCCCTCTACGGTATTTTCGGAAGCACCAATACCCATCAGGAGAATATGCGCATTCTGTACCACTGGATGGAGCAGTACATCCCCTACGACCTGAGTTCGCGCCCGATCTGGCCGTTCTTTATCCTCGGAGCACTGGTGCCGGTAGGCAACCGACTGGTCCGGGTTAATTACGGGAAGTATGTCTGGTCCCTGGCCTTTATCACTTTGCTGTTTGTCATTCTGCAGTGGAATACGATAACCTTCGTCCACGATTACTACCTCCTCCCCTTGCTGCCGTGGTTGTACATCGTGGTAACGGCCGGTTTGGAGAGGGTTTGGCGGTGGTGCCTTTTACTGCCGCGATGGAAATACGCCCTCGCCCTTCCCTTGCTGATATCACCGGTGGTCGCCGCCCCGGTGTTTGCCTCCGAGCTCCGCGACCCGAGATGGGAGGGCTACTACGGCTCGTTTAACGGTCAGGTAATGGATGCCTATAAATACCAGAGGGAACTGCAGGCAATCACCGGTCCGGACGAGAAGGTCATTGTCCTCAACGATAATTCCATGCAGATCATCACCTGGTTGATCCGTAAGCGGGGCTACGTTTTCGGGAATGATGCGCTGGAGCCCGGTTGGATAGCGGACGTCGTCGACAATGATGACGTTTCTTACCTCTACTCCAATACGCGCACCTTCGAGCAACGTCCGGACATCGCGCCCCTGCTCGACAGCCTGGTCGCGTCGTACGGTAATATCAATGTTTACTATGTAGGGAAGACGGAATGACCGCCAAAACTTGATCAGTCGTCCATCTGCATGGTCTTTCCCGCGAACCGAACGACGAAAAAGAGAAGTACGAGACCGCTACCCATCAAAGACAAACACACCAGCCAGCCGCCACCGAGCGCCGTCGATAAGAATCCGGCCGCTAACGCCACCGACCCTACCGTAAGGGCATACGGCAACTGCGTGCGTACGTGATCGATGTGATGACAATCGGAGGCCAGACTGGAAAGAATCGTCGTGTCGGAAATCGGGCTACAGTGGTCACCGAGCACGCTCGCCGCGAGCACCGTACTGATAACATTGTACAGCAGGCCGGCGGCATCCGGTTCCGCCCAACCGGAAAGCATGGCGACGGTCCACGTAAGGGGAATAGCAATCGGGTAAAGGATGGCCATCGTACTCCAACTGGACCCGGTCGAGAAGCTGATCACCGCTGCCAGGACGAAGATGACGGGTTGCAACAAGTAGGGGTTCAGCGCATCTCCGAGTAATTCGACGAGGAAGGTCGCGGTGTGCAGTTCCTCGGTCGTAAGCGCCAGGGCCCAGGCCAGGGTGAGGATCATAACCGCGGAGAACATGGCTTTGAAGCCGGCCGTCAACGCCCCGATGGTTTGTCCGATGTTCATAATCTTCTGGCTAACGCTTAGGATCAGCGCGACTACCACGCCACTCATACTGGCCCACAACAGAGCGACATAGCTATCGGCGGCGCCGATGGTCAGGCCCAGCTTACCGAAAAATCCGCCGTCCAGGGCGCCCCACACCGCACCCCAGTCGGTGGTGGGCGGCGGGTTCTCCATCGCGCCGGCCAGCGAATTCAGACCGGTATCGAGCAGGCCGACAATGGTCATCACCACTACCGTCATGACCGGGATTACGGCGTTACGTGCCCGCAGCGGTGCCCCGGGTACGGGATCCAGGTCCTCCTGGTCGTCGACCGCATCGGTTTCCAGCGCCGTAGCCTTAAGTACGCCGGTGGTCCGGGCCCGCGTTTCGGCGGCCAGCATGGGTCCGAAATCGCGGCGCTGATAGATCAGGTAGAGGATGAAGGCCAGGGTAAACACCGGATAGTAGCTGTACTTCAGCGATTCGATGAAGACCGCGTAGGGAGTGGTGTTGGCGAAGTGCTCCACCTGTTCGATGCCGTCGCCGATGTAGCCTAATTCCGCCCCGATCCAGGTTGTAATGAAAGCGACCGAGGCTACCGGGGCCGCCGTGGAATCCACGATGTAGGCCAGCTTTTCCCGGCTGATGCGAAAGCGATCGGTCACGGAGCGCATCGTATTGCCGACGATCAGCGTATTGGCGTAGTCGTCGAAGAAAATGGCTACGCCCAACAGCCAGGTGACGAATTGTCCCCGGCGCGGGTTCGTGGCGTATTTCGTCATCCGGTTCACCACCCCCGCCATACCACCGTTGCGGCTGATGATGGCGACCATGCCGCCGATGAGCAAACTGAATACGATGACCGAAAGGTGGCCGCCGTCATTCAGCGAGTTGATCAGGTACGTATCCACCGTGGTTAACAGCGCCTTGATCACCCCCAGGAAGCCCTCGAAGCGTAATCCACCGGCAATGAAGGCCCCTACCCAGATGCCCGCGAAGAGGGAGATGATTACTTCCTTAAAGATCAGGGCCAGCCCGATCGCGATCAGCGGTGGGAGAATGGACAGCCAAAGGGGAATGCGCCGTAGCCGGTCCGGCCCGGTTCCCTCGGAAAGGTGGTAGAGTTCGGTGTGATCCCCCGCGCGCAGGAGTTGGATGCCCGGTTCGGCGGCGATCAGCCAACCTCCGTCGGTGGGGGTCACCTCCACCGTTTCTCCGTTCAGCTCGATCGTCTCCCCCGAATTGGTACCCTCGATCAGCAGCCCCTCATCCGCGGCGCTCACGCGGGTTTGCGCATTAAGTCCGGCCAAACAGAATAGAAATACCGTTAGGAGGAGGGTAAATTTGGATCGGGGCATATGGTAAGCTTGGGTCGGTAATATACGCCAGCCCTTTGCTTGCCGAAAAACAGGCCATCGGTCAGTAGCAGACAAACAATCGCCGCCCACCGGCGTACCTTGATTAATTCGAAATGACATGCGCCGATTCCTTGCTGCCGCCCAACTCCTTCTTCCCTGCCTGCTCGTCGCGCAATTCGCCATGGTGCCGGCTTATCCGGACGTAGCGGATCAAGCGGGGCGCAATCTGCCCCTGGCCTGGTTGGGTGGATTGAATGCGCCCCAGTTCATGCGGGCCGACCTGGATGGCGACGGACTAATGGACCTGTATATATTCGACCGGGGCGGTGATGCCCAAATCGCGCTGCGGGGGGATGGCAATGGCGATTACCGGCCGGCCCCGGATTTCCTGGCGGGCTTCCCGAAGGATTTGACGAATTGGGTTTTGCTACGCGACTACAACAGCGACGGGATAGCGGACCTTTTTGCCTACTCCGCGGAGTTTGACGGCTTCCGGGTGCACCGGGGGTACCGGTCAGCCGGGGGAATGCTATCCTTTGCCGAAGACCCGACCTACGCCGGACTCCGGTATCCATTCAATAACGGTACCATCCCGATTTTTGTCACTTCCATCGACTATCCCGCGGTCGATGACCTGGACGGCGACGGCGATCTCGACATTCTCACCTTTAGCGTGGCCGGTGGTTATGTGGAGTATTACAGGAATTACAGCGTGGAGCGTGGCTTCGGAACGGATACGCTTCTCTACGAGCTGGAAACCGATTGCTGGGGAGGGTTTTACGAAAGCGGCCAGACCTCCGCGCTCGATCTGGCCCCCACCGCCGGGGCCTGCTTTGGCAAATCGTTATCCGACACGACGCGGGTGGGGCCGAGGCACTCCGGATCGACCGTTTTGACACTCGATATCGACGGCAATGGACTGAAGGACGTCATGTTGGGAGACATTTCCTTCGAGCAGTTGGTGCTCGGCCTGAATAAGGGGGACGCTGAAACGGCCTGGATCAGTGCCCAGGATACGGCCTGGCAGAGCAGTGGCGTACCGGTGCGTATTCCCTACTTCCCGGGGGCCTACCACCTGGACGTCGATGACGACGGCAAACGCGACCTCCTCGCCTCCCCGAGCCAGACCCTGAACGCCGAAGACGTCAACGTCGGCTGGTATTATCGCAATACCGGAACCGATGCGGCCCCTGCCTTTGTCTTTCAGGATAGCCAGTACCTGGTAAGGGACGCTATTGATTTAGGAACCCGCGGCCTGCCCGCCGCCTTCGATTACGATGCGGACGGCCGACCGGATCTCGTCATCGGAAACACCGAAAATTACGACCGCGAAGGGGGGCTGAACAGCCAGCTAAGCCTCTACCGCAATACGGGAGCGACCAACGGCGAGGCCTCCTTCGAGCTCATTGACACGGATTACCTCGACCTAAGCCGTTTTCGGGCCAGTACCTCCGCCTTCGCTCCGGCATTCGGTGACCTGGATGGCGACGGTGACGTGGATGCCGTTATCGGCCAGCGTTCCGGGCAGCTGATCTACTTCGAGAATCTGGCCGGTCCGGGCCGTCCGGCCGATTTTGCCGACCCGGTTTTCAACTACATGGAAATCGACGCGGTGCAACAAGCCAAGCCGGAGGTCGTGGATCTCGATCGGGACGGACGCAACGACCTTGTCGTTGGCGGCTTTGACGGACGGATCCGCTTTTACCGGAATATCGGTACTGCCGGTAACCCACGCTTCGACCCCGACGAGCAGGCGGAGGGCAATTTCCTCCAGCTGGGCGGCATCAACACCAACAAGCCCGGCTTAAGCAGCGGACACCCTACGCCCCGGGTGATCACCTACGATGACCGGTTTCTGCTACTGACGGGCAACCGATCCGGCACCTTGGAAGCCTACTCCTTTACCGACTATACACAACCCTTTATCTCTCTCGGTGATACCGTCGCCGGCATCGACCTGGGTGGATACACGGCCCCGGGAGTGGGTGACTTTGACAACGACGGTAGCATCGAGCTTGTGATTGGCAACGAAAGGGGAGGAGTGACCTACTTCCGTACCGACCTGCCCGGCGAACCAACCACCGGGCTTTTCAATCCCGATATGGCAGGCCTTGTCTTTACCGTTTTTCCGAATCCAACCTCCGGCTCCATCACCCTGGCGGACCTGCCCGCCGCCCCCTTGCAGCGTTTACGCGTTATAGGCAGTCTGGGGCAGGTCCTGTACACGAAGCAGGCGAGTGGTGTTGACCGCTTGGATATCGACCTGTCCGCCCTTCCGCCCGGTATCTACACCCTGGAGGTAACTACTTCGGATAGTAGAGGGGTACGGGCCATTCAGGTACTTCCTCGCTAGTGGTAACGAACCAATACCCAGCTACCACGCTTGATGGGTATACATGGATAAACGAGATCACCCCATTCTGACCGATCAGCAGCGTGCGATTCCCCAGCTACGCTGGGTCGATACCTTCAGCCGCGTGCTGGATACCAAGTTTCGCATTCCGGGAACGGACATTCGTTTCGGGCTCGATTTTATTCTCGGCCTGGTACCCGGGGCGGGCGATATGCTCTCGCTGGGAATGTCCGGTACGCTGGTCGCCACGATGGCGCGCCACGGTGCCAGCCCCAAACTGGTGGCGCGTATGCTGGTCAACGTGTTTCTCGATGCGATCGTCGGCTCGGTGCCCGTCCTGGGGAACATTTTTGACCTGGTATACAAGGCCAACTACCGCAACGCCGAACTGATGCGGGAATATTACGAGGAGGGCAAACATACCGGCAGTGTCTGGCCGGTGGTCATCGCCGTGATCGTAGCTATTCTCGTATTCATGGTGATCCTGGTCTGGATAACCATCGCCATCTTTGAGTGGATCCTCAGCCTTTTTTAATGGCTTCGACCATCTCCACGCCGCGTTCGATAAGCTCTTCCAGGTTGAGATGGGTGTTATCGAGGAGGATGGCATCTTCGGCCTGTCGTAGTGGACTGTCCTCGCGGTGGCTGTCGATGTAATCGCGCTCCTTCAGGTTCGCGGCCACATCTTCCCGGCTGGCATCCCGTCCGGCCGCTATCAATTCGTTGAGTCGCCGGTCGGTACGGGTTTCCTGGTCCGCGACGACGAACAGTTTTAGATCGGCGTCCGGAAAAACGACCGTACCGATGTCCCGGCCATCCAGGATGACCCCACCGTTCCTGCCCATCTTACGCTGCTGCTCCACCATGGCGCGCCGGACGTCTGACAGGGCGGCTACCGGGGAAACCATCTGGCTGACGGCCAGTCCGCGAATCTCGTCTTCCACGTCATCGCCATTTAGCAGGACGTGGTTATCCTCCGGCCGAAACTCGATATGGATATGCGGAACGGCATCCCGGACACGTTCGACGTCGTCCGGGTGGATGCCTTCACGCTGTAGATGGAGGGTAACGGCCCGGTACATGGCGCCGGTGTCGATGTAGCTGTAGCCCAGCCGGCGGGCCAGTGCGCGGGCCAGCGTGGATTTACCGCACGCGCTATAGCCGTCGATGGCGATCGTGTATTTCTCTTTCGTCAAGGGGCGGAACTTCAGCGGGGAATGAATTATGGACGCCATATTACGGAGAAAGCCGATAACCCGTGGGTCATCGGCTTTCGCTGGCCGGTCCGTAAATCGGAAGGCTAGTATTCGTCCTCGTTGAAGAGGAAGTCATCCTTGCGTGGGTAATCGGGCCAAATATCGTCAATGGCCTCGTAGCTTTCGCCTTCGTCTTCCATGGCCTGTAGGTTTTCAATCACCTCCAGGGGGCTACCGGAGCGGATGGCGTAATCAATCAGCTCATCGCGGGTGGCGGGCCAGGGGGCGTCCTCCAGGTGGGAAGCAAGTTCGAGGGTCCAATACATACAACTGTTCTTTAAATACCTAACAAAGCCTTCAGGTCGCGATTTGTTTCAGGCCGTTCGGGCCGCAAATGTAACAATTCGGTACAACTGGATGAATTAATTAGAAATTTGTCAGGTAATCGCTTAGTTAACAACTAGTTATACGTTCCGATGACGGTGAAACTTTTGTCCTCGTAGCCGGGGGGTACCTGCCCGATCCGGCTGCTGTTGCGGGGGCCGGTGGGGTCGCAGAAGACGTAACGCTGCCCACGGTAGTTGAAGGAATCGCCGGGAATATCGGTGCCGACGGCCACGGTCAGGTGATCGTCGTAGGCGATGACGGCCATGGGAAGATCCAGCATGTCCCGCACCAGGGCGAAGAAGAGAGCCGAACGGTCCTCGCAGTCGCTGTAGCTGTAACCGAAGACCTCTTCCGGTACCATTGGCTTCGAACGGCCGAAGTATTCGTTATCTTCTTTGTAGGCGAAGGCCGAGCGGGTGAAGCTCGTAATCAGTTCCAGCTTCTGCTGGGTATCCATGCCACGCATCAGGGCGTCCAGCTGCGGAATCAGGCTTGCCGAAAGGGTGGGGGAGAGCGGCGTATCGAGATAGCAGTACTCGTGGATGAAGGGGTAGTCCGTCATGATGTCCACCATCGTTTTGTCGAAGGTGACGTTCATTTTTTGCGTGACGCCGTGGTACTTAAATTCCAGGGCTTTTTCCGTGGGCTGCTCCACCAGCTGCGGCCAGGCCGGTAGTTGGAAGCCAAAGCTTTTGCCGCGGGGATTGGGATGCTCGTTGAAGATATACAGCCGCTGCCGGCCCTTGCAGTCGCCCGCCAGGCAGCTGATGTTGGCGTAGGTGCGTCCGTTCGACTGGATGATGGGCACCTCAAACAGGTCCTCCGTAGTGTATACGTTCACGAAGAGCTGGTCGCCTCGGAAGGTGAGCCGGGCATCGAATCCGCTGTCGATCAGTAGCTTATACAGGGTGATGTTCTGTACGAGGGGAGATTCGCCGCCGTAAATGGAATTTAGCGTGTGGCGGGCCAGTTTGAAGAACAAGAAGTCGTTCAGCCGGTACTGCCCCTTTGCCGCCAGCAGGTGATTCAGCAGGACCTGCGTGGGGCGTTTCTCCAGTTGATTATAGGTATGGCGTATGGACGCATTGCTCAGCGTAGCCGGTTCGTCGACCAGCATGCCGGGGTCAAAGGTCACGGCTACCGGTTGGGCATAAAACGGCAGCGAGAAGCGTTGGTAGTTGGCGGGATTGCCAAGGTTGGTGAGGTTCGTATTCGCGAAGGCCATCAGGCATAATGCCAGAAATGTCAGTCGTGCGAGTACGGTTTTCATGGGGTGAGTTTTCAACTTTCCGGGATTATGAGAGACAAATGAACACCAGGCGAACCCGTTGCGTATTATACGCTTGGTGCCGCCAAAAAGTATAGCGATTAGCTCAGAATTAGGAATTTTTTAAAGGTAAAATTCCTGCCCGCGAAATATTTGCCGGAAAGCTTACACTTACCTGATACTTACCGCCCCATAGGTATGGGGTCAGTCGCCCAATTCGGTGCTGGCCGCCTCCCACTCTTCCATCACCTTCTCCAGCTCGGACTGCTTTTCCTTGAGCTGGCCGGTCACCTTTTCCACCCGCTCCGCATCGTCGTAGAAGTTGGGGTCGGACATCTTCAGGTGGATCTTTTCGATCTCTTTTTCCAGACGCTCGATCTTGCGCTCGGCGTTGCTAACCTCTTTCTGAAGCGCACGCCGCTCCTCGTTATTCAGATTGCGACGGGGCGCAGGTAAAGGAGCTTCTGAAAGACCGGACGCCATATCCGACGATGAGCCATTCTGCTTCGGCTTTTCCAGCTCGACACTGCGCATGTCATTCAGCTGCCGCTTTTCGAGGAAGGTGTTGACGTCGCCTAAGTGCTCGTACAGCAGGTGATCCCGGAATTCGATCGTGCGGTCCGTCAGGTCCGCTAGGAACTCCCGGTCGTGACTGACCACCAGCAGGGTGCCGTCGTAGTCCATCAGGGCCTGCTTGAGCATGTCCTTGCTGGCCATATCCAGGTGGTTGGTCGGTTCGTCCAGTACCAGCAGATTGAAGGGCTTCAGCAGCATACAGGCCAGCGCGAGGCGGGCACGTTCCCCACCGGAAAGGACCATCACCTTCTTATCCTGGTCTTCCCCGGTGAAGAGGAATGCCCCCAGAATGCCGCGTAGTCGGGTCCGCATTTCGGGCGGACTGGCCTCTTCCATGGTTTCCAGCAGCGTCTTATTGCCGTCGAGGGCGTCGCTCTGGTTCTGGGCGTAGTAGCCCACGCTTACGTTGTGGCCCAGTTCGACCTCCCCCTTGGTCGCCGGTATTTTGCCGATCAGGATCTTGGCCAGCGTAGTCTTTCCCTGCCCGTTTTGCCCGACGAAGGCGACGCGATCGCCCCGGTCTACTTTTAAGTCCACGCCGCGCAGGACGTTGAGCTTACCGTAGGTTTTGGTCACGTCCTTGGCCTTCAGCGTGATGGCACCGGAGCGGGGGGCGGGTGGGAAACGCAGGTTCATCACCGCCGTGTTTGTCTCGTCGAGTTCGATCCGCTCGATTTTGTCGAGCTGCTTCTGCATCGACTGCGCCATCTTGGTCTTCGTAGCCTTGGCCATGAAGCGGTTGATGGTCCGCTCCTTGTCGGCAATCACCTTTTGCTGGTTGAGGTAAGCGGCTTCGGCCTTCTCGCGGCGCTCGGCCTGAAGTTCTATGTACTTGCTGTAGCCCGCTTTGTAATCGTAGACCTTGCCGAGCTCTATTTCCAGCGTACGATTGGTGACGTTATCAAGAAACTGGCGGTCGTGACTGATGGTGATGACCGCCCCGGCGTAACTGCTCAGCCAGTTTTCCAGCCAGATGATCGACTCAATATCGAGGTGGTTGGTCGGTTCGTCCAGCATCAGGTAATCCGGCCGCTGGAGCAGCATCTTGGCCAGTTCGATGCGCATCTGCCAGCCGCCGGAAAACTCGGTGGTCTGCCGGTTGAAGTCCTTTTGTGCGAAGCCCAGTCCCTTCAGTACGCGCTCGGCTTCCGCTTCCATCGTGATCCCGCCGACCAGCGCGAATTTCTCCGTGAGGTGGGTGAATTCCTCCAGCATGTCCGAGTAGGAGTCGGAGGTATAGTCGGTACGCACCTCCATTTCCTTATTGAGTTCCTCCAGCCGGTCTTCCATCTCCTGGATGTGGGCGAAGGCCGTCAGGGTTTCCTCCATGACGGTATTGCCGGTGGGCAGGTCCATCTCCTGGTGCAGGAAGCCGAGCGTTGAGCCGGTCTCGCGCTGCACCTTACCCTCGTCGGAAGAGATGTCTCCCGCGATGATTTTGAGCATGGTGGACTTACCGGCCCCGTTGCGGCCGACCAGGCCGACCTTGTCGCGCGTCCCAATGGTGAAGGTCACGTGGTCGAAGAGGACGCGGTCTCCGTATTGCTGGTAGATGCCGGTGGCGGTAAGCATTTGGTCGGTATTGGGGAAAGGAACGGGTATATGGCCGCAAAGGTACGAAATGGGTTAGTCCCCTCCACGGTCGCTCACGGCCATCGATGGTCACTAGACTCTTCGGCGGGCAAGTAAGCTCTCCCCGGTCCGCCGAGCGGTAGCGCGTTTGCCCCGGGAGCGCTACAACATGCGGCAGCCTGATCAGTGATTCAGTCCCTCTTCCGCCTAGCGGTAGCCCCGTCTACCGGGGGAGCGGGTCAACGTGCGGCAGCCTATTCAGCAATTCAGTCCCTCAATTATTCAGTCCTTCGTCCTTCGTCCTGCGACCCGTCGGCGGACCAGCTATCGCTGGGCAGACGACTAGGTATTGTTAAACGATAAAGTTGTCGTTCCGCAGAATCGTTCTCAGCTCCAGATTGTCGGCTTCGGCGCGACCGCGGAATTGGTCCGGTTGGCTCCGATACGGTTCCTTCAGTACGTAGATCCGCTGGGACTGTTTTCCGTAGCCGTCCGAAGCGAATAGCGTGTCGACAACGCCCTGGTCAGCGAAATACTTCATCTCCCGGCGGATTAGCCGGAGCGGTAGGCCGGTGCTGAGAATGAGGTCCTGGTCTCGCGGGCGGTAATCGTACAATTCGAACAGCGTAATGACATCCTCTACCGTCAGGAAGGGCTCGGGGGAAAGCTCCGTTATTTCCCGGTCGGTCAGGGGATGTCGTAGGGAATAATAGCTGGTCAGCCCAGCGTTATGCGCCTGGTCGAGGATGCCGGCCTGGTGCAATGCCTGCAGGCGTATTCGCGCGACCCCCTTGCTCAGCTGCGTCTGCTCCGAAAGGCTGGCCGGCGTAACGAAGCCATCGGGCTGACCGGCGATTCTGCGTAAAAGGTCCCGGTCGGAAATGGCGGACTGGGTCTCACTCGTGGTGCTCCGCTGGTGTCTGATCAGCCAGATAAGGAACACGATCAGTGCGATAACAAAGATCACGAAACCGACGATGAGGTACATTTTATCTGCCATGTATGGGGCCGGTTTTCGGGCTACGTCAATGATTGTAATAGAAGTCCGGGACTCACGATTTTTCGCGCAGCAACCCCTCCTGTACCACGCTGGCCACCAATTTGCCTTCCGCATTGAAAATATTACCCCGGGTAAATCCCCGCGCCCCGCTTGTGCTGGGGCTGTCCATGCTGTAGAGCAGCCACTCATCGGTACGGAAGGGCCGGTGGAACCACATGGCGTGATCGAGGCTGGCCATCTGCAGGTTGCGGTAGTCGGTGGCACGCCCGTGGGGAAGGAGGGCGGTGGTGAGCAGGTTGTAATCGCTGGCGTAGGCGAGTACCAGGGCCTGTAGACGACGGTCGTCCGGCATTTCGCCCTTCGTACGCAACCACACGTTGCGGCTGGGTGCGTATTTCTCCCGGTTAAAGGGATTAAGGAACTCGACCGGCCGGAACTCGAGCGGTCGTTCGATGCTGAGCATCTTGCGGATGTTGTTGGGTAGCTGATCTCCGAACTGCTTGGCCATGCCTTCGTAGCTGACCAGTTCGTCGGGCATCAGCACCTCCGGCATATCGACCTGGTGGTCGAAGCCCTGCTGATCGAGCTGAAAGCTGGCGGTCAGGTGAAAGATGGCTTGCCCGTTCTGGATGGCTTTGACGGCGCGGGTGGTGAAGCTTCCGCCGTCGCGGATCCGGTCTACCTCGAAAACGATGGGTATCTCCAGGTCGCCCGGCAGCACGAAGTAGCCGTGCAGGCTATGGACGTAGCGGTCTTCGGGGACCGTCTGGATGGCCGCCGCCAGCGACTGGGCGAGCACTTGCCCGCCAAATACCCGGGCGCTACCCACGGTGCGGCTTTCTCCGCGGAAGAGGTTGACCTCCAGGCGTTCGAGATCGAGTAAGCCGAGCAGTTCGCTGATTTGCTTCATGGGGTAAAGGTAGAACAAGGTGAAATTACCGGAGGCCGCTTACACCATATTGGCCCTTGAGGGCATCTCCCGGTCGTATGCGTTTCCCTGTCTGTCGTTGTTGGCAAGCTTTCCTGTTTCTGGTCATGGTTTCTTCCTGCGCTCCGCCGCAAAATGCAGAGCAGGCCCCGCCCTGGGCGGACCTGGACTTTCTCCACCGGGTGCCGACGCAATTCCGTCTGGTCAACCGCGGAGAGGATAGCCTCGCGCTGAGCTGGCAGCATCGAAACATGGAATTTTACCGCGAAGGGCTTAACGATACCCTAGCACCCGGTGACACCTTTCGGGTTACGTCCCATCTTTACGCGCCGGAACGTGCTTATCTGTTCATTTCTCCGCTGGGCAAACTGTCTCCGTACCTGTTTCCGGGAAAGGATCGCACGGTAGTCTGGACGGGGCAGGGATTCAAGGAAATACACCGGATCTACGCCCCCCTTGCCACGCTCGATAGTCTGCTGCCCGTACAGGGGCCCGATACACCGGTGCGGGGAGAATGGGCGGAGGTGGAACGATTCTACGCGAACCGGCTGGATTCGCTGGATAGCAAAC
This sequence comes from Lewinella sp. IMCC34191, assembly GCF_003390935.1. GTDB lineage: Bacteria > Bacteroidota > Bacteroidia > Chitinophagales > Saprospiraceae > Neolewinella. The sequence continues at coordinate 84,356 of NZ_QNQZ01000007.1, forward strand.
GGGCGGCGTGGAAAGCCGGGGGTGCCTATCCGGACTGGTTGCTGACGTTTGTCCACTCCGAAGCTGAATATGCGGTCGCTACGGAGATGGAGACGATACGGGGGTACCGACGCATGGCTATGGCCGACACCCTATCGCTCCCCGATTCGACCAGCATATGGTTGAATGACTTGCTCCGTGATGAGAACAGCAGGAATTGTCCCGGGTATTACAGCTTGCGCAATTTCCATACCTCCGTAACCGTCGGAGATGGAGTAGCGGAGGATCTCAAGAGTGCTATTCGCCGGGCGACGCTGGAGCGGATACTAGTAAACCATGATGCGCAAAGTCCGCAACGGGAAGAACGGCTAGCCCGCTTCGTGGAATCGGAACTCTACGATCGGACCACCTATACGGTGAAGGATGAGTTAGTTGCCGAGGCCACCTCGCAGCTCCCCGATCCTTACGTTAGTTTTCTTTCCAATTTGCGGGACTCGCTACGTGCGGTGAGGTCTACTACTGACGGGGTAATGAATTTGCTATCCGCGACCTTTACTGATCCGGCATCCCGCACCATTGTGCCCGCCCGGCAGTTCCGCGGCCGCCCGGTGTTGTATAAGTTGTGGTTTCCGGGCTGCGTCCCGTGCGTGCGACAGTACCCCCACGAGGAAGCCTTACTTCGTTCCTTCCCTGATTTGCGGTTGGTGTACCTGGGCTATGCGACACCACGTAACCGCTGGGAAGATTACGTGGCCGGCCACGACATGCCTACCACTGACCAGCTATTCTGGCCGGGGAGCACGGATAAGGTGGAAGAAGCCATCGGTATGGTGGGCGCACCCCGCTACTTACTCGTAGACGCGGGCGGCGGGGTGATCTGCAACAACTGCCCGAAACCGGATGAGCGATTGCTGCGACAGCATATCGAACGCATCGTAACGAAGGAGGGTCCTGCACAGGATACCCGAAGGACCACGGAATAATTATGAGTTGTGACATCCTTATGGTTACGCCCGCTATGGCATCGATTGTCTCTTGCTGCTATGGGGCGTTCCTGTCCGTGTCAAGTGCTTTATCCAGCGCACCGTCGCAAGAAACATCGTTTAATTCATGCTGTTGCACGAGTTCTGCAAAGGCTACGTAGCGCAAGGGAAATCACTCGCTCTTTTGAGGGCTGTAACTTTTGCCCTGTACCAGGATAACCTGTCCAAAAGCGGTGCGAAAAGTAGTAGGTAAAAAGATGCGGTGACCAAAACGCTGCTGGTACACGGCGAAATGCAGATGGGGCGCGGTGCTGAAGCCGGTGTTGCCACTGTAGCCGATTAAGTCCCCATTGTTTACTTTCTGGCCTATTTTCACCGTTGTGCCATGCTGGCGGAGGTGAACGTACTCGGCGATCGTTCCGTCTCTATGGAGGATGCGGACAAGATTGCTGAAGTTCATGCAAATTGGGTCCGAGCAACCTGATTCGTTGTTATTGATTACTTCCACCACCCGGCCGGGGCGGGCGGCATGAATTTCAGTGCCCTCGGGCATGTCGAAATCGAGGGCTGCCCGATCAGTGTGTGAAAAACGACCATTGTAGCCCTGTATCACACGGCGGGGCACTGTTCCACGGAACGGCAATTCGTAGACGTAAGCCGTGTCGTACCGGCGAACGCGGTAATCGCCGGTATGGTAGGTGTAATCGTACCGAAAACTGTAGCCCCGATTTGGACTGACGGCCCATAACCGGTGCACCGTCTGGCGCGAGTTCGGTCGCACGACCAAGGTATCCACCCCGCCGTCCACCCGGAGATTTTGTAGTTGGAAATTGAAGATCATGGACACGGGGAGATAACTAGGGTTGGTTACTTCGATCCGATAACCTCCCTTATCTTCCACCGCTTCCACGAGCGGTTTTTGGGCGAGGATGCCGTTAGCGTAGAGGCAAAAAAACAGGAAACCGATCCGGATCATCCAGTCAGGTGTGTGGGTTAGGTAAGCGGATTGCTCTCAAGATAAGGGAGATGAGGGAGCTAAGCCGGACTGATGAGCTGTCCAACCTTTTACCATTTACCAACTGTTAGCAAGACAACTATCTTAGCCAAAATTCAGGATCATGCCCAAGCACAACCACCCCCCCGTTTACATCGTCTCCGCCGTCCGTACCCCGATCGGATCCTTTGGAGGAGCCCTGGCTTCGCTTTCCGCCACGCAGCTGGGAAGTGCGGCCATCAAGGGAGCGCTGGAGAAGTCCGGCGTTCCGGCAGATAAAGTACAGGAAGTGTTTATGGGCAACGTGGTCAGTGCGAACCTCGGGCAGGCTCCTGCTCGCCAGGCCGCACTCGGTGCCGGTATTCCGAATACCGTACCCTGTACTACCGTCAATAAAGTTTGTAGTAGCGGTATGAAAGCCGTCATGTTTGGCGCACAGACCATCATGCTCGGTCACCACGACGTGGTTGTGGCCGGCGGCATGGAGAGCATGTCCAACATACCCTACTACGTGGCCGATGCCCGCTGGGGCGCCAAGTTCGGCGACCGCAAGCTCATCGACGGCCTCACCAAGGACGGCCTCACCGATGCCTACGATCAGAACGCCATGGGTACCTGCGCCGACGCCACGGCCACCAAGTACGGCTTCACCCGCGAGGAGCAGGACGAATACGCCACCAATTCCTACAAGCGCAGCGCCGATACCACCGAGAAGGGAATTTTCAAGAATGAGATCGTCCCGGTCAGCGTACCCCAGCGCCGCGGCGACGACCTGGTCATCGACGAAGACGAAGAGTACAAGAAGGTCAAGTTCGACAAGATGGCCAGCCTGCGCCCCGCCTTCTCCAAGGAAGGCACCGTGACGGCCGCCAACGCCAGTACCATCAACGACGGGGCCGCGGCGCTCGTCCTGGTCAGCCAGCGCGCCCTCAACGAACTAGGCCTGACGCCCCTGGCCAAGATCGTCTCCTTCGCCGATGCCGCCCACGAGCCGCAGTGGTTCACCACCGCCCCCACGAAGGCCGCCCCCCTGGCCGCCGAGCGTGCGGGCCTGACGATGGAAGATATGGATTACCTCGAAGTGAACGAGGCCTTCTCCGTCGTGCCCATGGCCTTCGCCAAGGAACTAGGCCTGAAAGGGGATAATATGAACGTCCACGGTGGTGGGGTTTCGCTGGGTCACCCGCTGGGTACCTCTGGTGCCCGCATCTTGGTGACGCTGATCAACGTGCTGCACTCCCGGGAGGGGAAGTATGGGTTAGCTACGCTTTGTAATGGTGGGGGTGGGGCTTCGGCTATGGTCCTTGAAAAAATTTAAACACAGATTGTAACAGATTAGGGCGCGGATTCTCACGGATTAAAACATTTTGTTTATTTTAGTGGTCTTATTCGACCACCATGAGAGAAATAAATGACATCACGTATGCCGTGCGTGGCGCTGCTTTCCGTGTCCACAAAGCTTTGGGACCCGGCCTTTTGGAATCTGTATACGAAACGTGTCTTGCTTTCGATCTCCGTCAGCAAGGATTGCAGGTCGATCGACAACGACCGCTTCCGGTTCACTACCAAGGCGTGCAATTGGATGGCGGTTACCGGGTGGATCTGCTGGTTGAAAATCGGGTAATACTTGAACTGAAAGCCGTTGAAGATTTTGCACCGGTGCATACCGCACAGATACTGACTTACTTACGGCTTTCAGGCTGCAAGATTGGCTTGTTGATGAACTTCAACGTCAAAAACATGCAGGAGGGCATCAAGCGATACATCATGTAATCTGTGAGAATCCGTGCCCTAATCCGACGTAATCTGTGTTGAGCTTTCTCCCGAAGGCAGCTCCTCCAATACCAAAGGATCATACTCAAAACTATTCCCAGCCACCAGCCCCTCCACCCCGTCAAAGTAGCGGTAGATAAAGTCAAAGTCCGCGCGGACGTCGCCGGTAGGGTAGAAGGGTTTGGAGAATTCGATCACCCGGTTGCCGAAGTCGAACTTGGCGAAGACCATGGGGACGTTCGCCTCCCGGGCGATCCAGTAGAAGCCGGTCTTAAAGCGGTCGACCTTTTTCCGGGTGCCTTCCATGGCGATGCAGAGATAGAACTCGTCGCGCTCCTCGAAGATTTGGGCAACGGCCTGCACGAAATTGGTGCGTTTCTCCCGTACGACGGGGACGCCCCCCATAAACTTCATCGCCCATCCCGCCGGCCCCTTGAATAGGCTCGACTTGGCTACGAACTGGATGTAGCGCCCCGCCGCCGCCCGGGCGTAGATGCCGTAGGGAAAGTCCCGATTACTGGTGTGCGGACCCGTTGGGACCACGCATTTTTTCGGCCAGTCGCCGTGGTTGTGGTCGACGAACCGCATACCGTTCAGGCGGAACATGAAACGGGCCAGCCAGGCGGGCATCATAGGAGGTAGGTTCGGTTAAATAGCTTCAAATAATCCGGTGGCGCGGTTCTTCTGTACCCCGTCCCAGGTGAAATAGCGACCGTTCATCACGATGTATACTCCGGCGGGAAGCGACTGCACGAAGGCCAGCGCACTGCCCAAGTTAAAGAATCCGTCCGAAGAACTGCCGAAGGCATAGGGGATCATGGCGCCGGTAATGACGATGGTCTTCCCGCGGATGTCGGCCTTGGCCAGGTGCTCGGCCGTGTCGGTCATGGTATCGGTGCCGTGCGTGATGAGGATTTGGTCGGTTTCCGCCCGGCGACAATTGTTAGCGATGTTCTCGCGGTCCTGGGGGCCGATCTCCAGGCTGTCGACCATCATAAGGGTACGAATATTGACGTCGAGGGTGGAGCGGCCGACTTCCAGCATTTTGGGCAGGCTACTGTCGCGGAAGAACAGTTTGCCCGTCACGTAGTCATATTCCTTATCGAAGGTGCCGCCGGTAACGAAGATCTGAATCAAGGTATTAAATTGTAATTGCAAAAGTATCATTTCCGCTATGATGACATCGATTTTCAGGGACTACCTCTGGCCGGCCAAATGTCCGCGCTGCAGCCGTAAGATGAGTATGCTCGACAAGGTGCACCGCTTAACCATGTCGGTTGCCTGGGTGGTGAGCCTCACGCGGGGCAAGGCCATCAACACCTCGGCACGACCGATCAATAAGTGTGATTTCTGCCATAAGTAGAGGCTCACTTCGTTTGCGGTAGAGCTCGCTTTGCTCGTGGTAGAGGCTTCCTGCGGTCGCGTGTAGAGTTCGCTTTGCTCGCGGTAGAGCTTCCTGCGGTCGCGTGTAGAGTTCGCTTTGCTCGCGGTAGAGGCTCACTTCGTTCGCGGTAGAGCTCCCTGCGGTCGCGGGTAGAGGCGAGCTTATTTTTATTTCTTTCTAAGCGTTTGCAAACGAATATATACGCAAGTAAACGGTTAGTTGACGACTAGTGGGAACAGGAGTGGAGAGGTTTGCGACAAATCAATTGACCCTAAAGATGCATACCTCTGGATTTCGTACCTGGGCGGCTTATCGCAAAGCCTTCGTGCAGGCCCGATCCGTTTATCGTATTTCCGCCAACTTCCCCCGTGTGGAGTACAGTATGATTGATCAGATTCGCAGGTCGTCGCGCTCCGTATGTGCCAATCTCGCGGAAGTGTACGGGGTGCGCTCGTATCCCAGACATTATCGCTCAAAACTATCGATAGCGATCGCTGAAAATTATGAGACGCAGGTCTGGCTTGATTTCGCTTTTGATACTAAATACATAGACAAAAATCAGTACCGGGAACTCTGTCAGCTATCCGAAGAGGTCGGCAAATTATTGACCTATATGCTCAACAACCCGGCCCGCTTTGCCAATTGGAAAGTGCTCTAGCCAGGTAACTGATATAAACATCTACTCAAGTACCACCGCGACCGAAGGGCGCTCTACTGCTGAAAAGCGCAGCGCATCCAGTCTCTATCGCGAGCGCAGCGAGCTCTACCGGCCGCAGGCCCCTACCGCGAGCGCAGCGAGCCTCTACTACGTCTTCCGTTTCTTCTTCTTAGCCGCCGGAAAGAGAATGTTGTTGAGGATCAGCCGATAACCGGGACTATTCGGGTGCAAGCTCAAATCCGTCTCCGGATCATTCACCAGGTGGCGATAGTCCGCCGGGTCGTGGCCACCGTAGAAGGTGAAGAAACCCTCCCCGAATTGACCGTGGATGTAGCGCGCTTCGCTGGCAGGTTTATTCTCCCCGAGTACCAGGACGCTGCTCTTGATGTGCTGGTTGCGGAAGGCGGTGGTCTGCCCCATGAAGCCCTTAACGGTGCGGACGTGGTTCTGAGTGAGCATGGTGGGGACGGGGTCCCACTTGGCGCTGAAGTCGAATAGCGTGAAGTAGTCTTGCTCGGGGGTGACGGGACGGGGATTGTGGTCGATGGAACTGAACTCGTATTCCAGTGTATTGCGTTCCAGCTGGAAGTTCTCGAAGGCGAAGGTCTTGCTGAAGTCCAATTTCTGTTGGGCCTGGGGGTCGACACCGTCGCCGTCGTAGTACTGGGCGTTGATGTCTACGCCGTCGGCGGCCAGGGCGATGTCGTAGCTGTCGGTGGCCGAGCACATGGCGAACATGAAGCCGCCGCCGCCGACGTATTCCCGGACCTTTTTAACGACGCCCAGTTTCAGTTGGCTGACTTTCTCATAGCCGTTTTTCGCCGCTAATTCTTCCTGGTACGCTACCTGCCGCCGATACCAGGGCGCGGTGTGGAAGCTGCGGTAAAACCGTCCGAATTGTCCGGTGAAGTCTTCGTGGTGCAGGTGCAGCCAGTCGTACTGCGCCAGCTCGTCGTTGAGTACTTCGGTATCGTAGATGGTCTCATAAGGGATCTCGGCGTAGGTAAGTACCAGGGTCACCGCGTCGTCCCAGGGCTGGACCTCCGTACCCTCCCGGAAGTTGTAGTCGGGGGTGTAGACGGCGATCTTGGGTGCTTTCTCCAGTTTCATCGCGTCCATGTTCCGTTCGGGGTCGGCAATCTCCTCCAGGATGCCGTTAAAGCGGCTGTCGGGAATCACCTCGTATTTGACACCCCGGGCCAGGCATTCCCGCTCGAAGGCACGACTGTGCTGGAAGGCGAAACTGCCGCCGCGGTAATTGAGCAGCCACCAGGCTTCGATGTCGTTGTTGAGTACCCAGTACGCGATGCCGTAGGCTTTCAGGTGGTCAGTCTGGCTATCGTCCATCGGGATAAGAATGGTCGAGGCCCGGGCGGCGGCGCTGAAAACAAGCAGGAGGATAAATAGGGATAGTCTACGGCGCATAGGGAAAGCTTTCACCCAAATTAACGGATGAAGTCCGGATTAGGTGTAGCCACCCTACCGCTTCACGACACGAAATGGGGTAGTATCCTCCAGGATGAGGTGATATATTCCGCCGGGTAGTCCGCTAAGCGACACGATACCCGAAGGGGCGATTCGTCCGGTGCGTACGGTACGGCCCATATCGTTAGTAACCCTGAACGCTCTGCCCACCAGTTCCCGGGAGAGGCGGACGGGACCGCGGGTCGGGTTTGGGTACGCGAAGGTGTTCAGGGGGCTTCCCGTTAGCCGGATGGTGGGTGAATACCGAAAGGTAGCATCCGCCTCCTGCAGCCGCAGCCGGTAGTACGCCGTGGTGCCCGGTGTGTCGGTGTACTCGTACGTAGAAGGTGACGGGCCGGTGTTGGCCGGCACGAAGGCGAGTTGTTGCCAATCGCCGTCGCCGGTACTTCGCTCGATCCCGTAACCCGCAAAAGCACCTGTTTCCTGGGCCGACCACCAAAGACGATTGCCTTCCCCGCTTGCGACTCCATCGAATTCAATAAGGGTCACGGGGAGGGACGTCGTTCCTGTCTGCGCCCGGTCGAAGCGTAAAACCGTGAGCGAAGTGGCCGGCAGGTCCAACAAAATCGTGTTGTTCTCAAGAATGACGGTCTCTTCATCCCGGTAAGTCGTCTTTACTCCGGATACCGATGGTCCGCTGAAAACGGATTGGCTGCCTACGGCCAGGTCTACGAATCCATCCACGGTCAGCGTAGTGGGGGAAGCCTCCGTGGCCTTGTTGAGGAGAAAGATCGTAAGCAACTCACCGTCCGCGGAACCGGTAGCGAAGGTGCGCACCCGTCCATCGGATTCAGTTGCCAGCATGCCATCCAGGACCTCATTTGCCAATAGCGCCACGGCCTGACCGCTGGCATTCAGCTCGTTCGTTCCGGTGAACAGATCGTAGGTATGCGATATGCCGGCATCGGGGTTGATCCACCGGGAGTTCCAGTACTGCGCGATCTTCACGCGGTCGTCCTCGAGGAGCTGCGCCATCACGTCGAAATTCGCTAGCGACAGCCCCAGGTGGTTGCCCGTCAGCCAGGGCGTGACCACGTCATCCACGAAGAAAGTGGTGGCGGAGGTTTCCATGACGGTCACGAATAGCTTGTCCCGCAGTTGCTTATCGCTCAGGCGGTCGATGGCGGCCTGCGCCGTATTCACCATATGGATGGGATCGATGAGATCGTCGCGGTAATCCGTGTAGTCCTGATAATAAGCGAAAGGCGGATAGAAAAAAGCGGGATAGGTATGTACGTCGATGAAGTCCACGACGTCCGCGCATTCCTGGAGGACCGTATACAGGTCATTCGTGTTATCGCCGTTAATCCCGATCAGGATCGTGGGATCCACCTCCCTCATGGCGGCCGCGAATTCGGCGACATCCCGGCCGTAGACATCCCAGGCGGGTCTTACGCCGGCGTAGGTCTCATCCTTCCAGGTCTCGTTGCCGAGCATCCAGTATTTTATGCCGTAGTCGTGGGTCACATTCGCGTAGCGTACCCATTCGACGGCCATTTCGAGGGCTTGTTCCTTCGTCAGCGTGGCGGTGCTCAACTCGGTGGGCGGTTTGTACATGCCGTCAAAGGCCACGGAAATGACCGGCTCGGCCCCCGTAGCCAGGCAGTCCGCCATGAAGTCGTCAAAGTTGTAGTTATCGTTGGCCCAGGAGTCCAGCTCCTTGTTCCAGAAACGGGTGTCTGTGAAGGGCCAGTCGAGGGTGTCTCCCTTACGCAGGAGCCCGGAGGTGGCCGGGTCGTCGTAGGGCGGGGCCGCCCATTCGTAGACGTCGGATTTTTCCCCGCCCGGAAACCGCAGATAGGTAACGCCGGTTTCCGCGATGGCCTCCGACAGCGGGCGGGCACCGGCTACGCGATTATCGTCTCCGTCGGTGAGGGTATTCAGATTGAGCCCAAGTGGGGAGACGTCCCAGCTCCGGGCAAGCGCACTTGCATCTACGTGTACTTCGAATTGCCCCGGTAGATCGGTAACGACCAACACCAGCAGGGCCGCCATCAGGATGTGACGTGTCATGAAAGAAACAGCTAAGGTTTGCGGGTGCGTAGTGCGCGGCGAATATACGGTAACCAGCTGATCGCGTGCGTGATAATGAAAATTTTGCGACGGGGCGCAGGTATAAAGCCGGTCGTTTTGGGAGACCGGACTTCGACGACGCTCATTCTACCTGCGCTCCGCCGCACAAGGGAACTTCCGCCACGTTCTTATCCTATGCAAGTAACTTTCGTAGTCAGCCAGGTATCCACCGATTCGCTCCTGCAATTACCGGGAGACTGGACGACCGATGACTTTCGGGAGATCCTGTCCCTGACGGAATACGGTGACCAATCCGAATTGTCCGATAAGGAGATTCAGGAAATGGCCTATATGTCACTGGCCGACCTGCCCAAGGCGGAGGCCGCCGACCTTCTCCTTTCTTACGTCTTTCCCGAAGGCACCCTGACCAAGGGGCAGCGGCAGAACAGCAGCCACGAAATGGACACGGAGAGGCTGTGGGAAGAATACCCCGAACCCGAGCACCACGCCGGATTCTACCGGGTTGGGAGCTTACTCTACGCGGCGTTCAACGGCGGCCACCCCAAACCCGACGGACGCCAGTTGGTGATCCGGGTGAGCACCAAACAGGATGCCGCCGATCTTCTCACTAATCCGGACCCGGCACTGGTACTGCGCCTACTGGCTCCGGCTATGGACGGGCACGCCCTCCTGCACCGCTTGTACGAAGACGAGTTAAAGGGCGGTAGCTTTCCCACCGCGAAGCACATCCTCTACCGGATGGAATCCCGTCCCCTTGAAGACGACGCTTTCGAGCTCACGGTGTACAGTACCGACTACTGGTTGGAGGATTTTCGGCCGGTCGAAACCTACGAGGCCACCGTGGCAATCGAGCGGGTAGAAGCCGTGGAATAGGACCCGCCATTGCGGAGCGGCAGCACTTAACATTGTCAAAGCCAGCCGGACAAACCGGAAACGCTACCTTTGCGCCATGATCTGGAGTGACAAGAAGATACTGGCGGCCATGGACCGCGGCGAGATCGTGATCAAGCCCTTCGACCGGGCCAACCTGGGTACCAACAGCTACGACGTGCATCTCGGTAAGCACCTGGCCCGGTACAAGGACCACATCCTCGACGCCCGGCAACACAACGAGATCGAGGAAATGACCATCGGCCCGGAAGGATTCGTCCTACATCCGAATACCCTCTACCTCGGCGTCACCCTGGAATACACCGAGACCCACAGCAGCGTCCCCTTTCTCGAGGGAAAGAGCAGCGTGGGCCGGCTGGGGATCGACATTCACGCCACCGCCGGTAAGGGCGACGTCGGCTTCTGTAACCACTGGACGCTGGAGATCAGCTGTACCCATCCCGTACGCGTCTACGCCGGCATGCCGATCGGACAATTGATCTACTTTGGTGTCGACGGCGACATCGAGAATTACTACAACAAGAAGCCCAACGCGAAGTACAACAGCGTAAGCGACCGGCCGATGGAATCGATGATGTGGAAGAACTCCTTCTGACCCAGGCCGCCAACGTCCTCCCCGTGCGTACCGACGATCTTTCGAAACACTTCATCCGTGAACTCAAGACGGCCCTCGGGGCCGGTGAGGCCGCCTCTGTCACCCGACTGGTCATGGAAGACGTTTTCGGCTGGCGGCAGGGCAACCGGCCCCGTATGCTCACTTCCGACGAAGAACTGCTCGCCTGGGTGACGCTCAATCGACTGCACGGCGGAGAGCCGGTGCAGTACGTGACCGGCATCGCCGATTTCTACGGTCTGCAACTCACCGTCACGCCCGCCGTCCTCATCCCCCGTCCGGAAACCGAGGAGCTGGTAGAGTGGATCCTCGACGATCATCCGGCCGGTACCTCCCGGCACATCGTCGACCTCGGTACCGGATCCGGCTGTATCCCGCTGGCCATCCAGGACCGGCGGCCGGAGTGGATGTGCGAAGGAGTAGACGTCAGTAAGGAAGCGCTGGAAGTGGCCGACAAGAACCGGGAAGCGCTGCAATCCAACGTCACCTTTAAGGAGGGGAACGTACTGGAAGGTCGACTGGCCCACGAGGGGCTCTACGATATTATCGTGAGTAACCCGCCCTATATCCCACCGTCCGAGCGCAAGCAGATGGGCGAATCCGTGCTGGTCCACGAGCCCGAACTGGCGCTGTTCGTGCCTGAGGACGATCCCCTGGTATTCTACCGCAAGATCGGCGAGATCGGACTTACCGCTCTGCGCACCGGTGGCTACGTCTACGCAGAAACGAACGAGAATAACAGCGATCAGGTGATGCGCATGTTCCGCGACCTGGGGTACCGGCGGGTGGAACGGCGCAAGGACCTCCAGGGCAAGTGGCGCATGGTGCGCGTGCAGCTGGAAGACTAGCTGGCCGGCTGCTCCGCGGGCACGAATCCCGTTTCCGTCAGTAAACTCAACGGCCGCAGCCGGTAGCCGTCGAATTCCGCGAAGATGGCCACCGCCTGCCCACCGGAAACCGCGAGCAGGCGATAAAAACCGTCGAAGGCCGGCGTGACGGGAACGGATTTCTGCTGACTATCCACCAGCAGTAACTGGCGGCCGGCCTTGAGCGGTCTAACTTCCGCCAGGTACACCGGGTAGTGAATGAGCCAGGGGTTCACGCCGATCGCCCGACGATAATTCGCCAGCATTTCTTCGAATGTGGTATATCCGATCAGGCCATCGTACGGCCGGCCTCCCGCGCGTGGTTCTGGAAAGATGCCCCGTTGCGGGTAGCTGCCGGGATAGTAATGCACGCTGCCTTCGAAAGAGGCCGATAGCGGCCAGGATTGCTCGAAGGGCGCCCGCCCGAAAACGTAGTCCAGTAGGAGAGTGTAGCGTTTGCTCTTTTCGCCCCGCAACCAGACCCGGCGGTAGCGCAGGCGGTCCTCCTCCCCCTCGACGGTACCCATGACCAGCCAGTGGTCGGCTTTGCCGGGACGTTGCAGCAGATCGCCGCGACGGGTGTTGATGCCGGCCGTCTGGTACAACTCATTCCGCCGGTCGGGGCTGAATTCATCGCGGATGCGCCACGACCGAATGAAGAGGAAGAGGTCGCCCAGTGTGCGGGCGGTGGTATGCTCGGCTTCTTCTTCCGGTAAATCGATCAGCCGGCGGATACGGCCCGCCAGGCCGGGAAGCTTCGCGTCCGTGAGGCGGGTGGCGATGGCGGTCCAGGTGTCCGGTCCCTGGCCGAGGGTGTCGGCAATGCCCTGGCGGGCTACGTCCAGCAGTCGCAGCTCGAGTTCGTTGATGCCGTCGGTCATTAGGTCGAGCCGGGCGGCCAGCCGGTCGTCGGCCTTTTCCTCGTCCTTGATCTCGCGCGCGGGACGGAAAGAATGGTGCTGCACCGAACGCACCCAGTCCGGGGGCTGGCCGACGGTAAAGCGATCGGCGTTGTTTTTAAGCAAGAATACCAGGGCCAGACCGTGGGCGCAGGGCCGTGCCCGTGCCCGGCAACTGCAGAAGAACTTACCCTCCGCAACCTGGACGGCGGATTCGATGGCCCGCCGGCCGTTGTAGTCGAACTCTCCCCACAGCCATTCGCCGTCACCGCCGAGCAGGCGCCAGCGGCGACTGTAGAACAACCGACGACCCGCTTCGAGGGTCTTGGGGTCGGGAGCCAGTTGGAGAAGGTGGTCGGTCATAGGGCGGCGGACAAGATAGACCGCGGCGAAATAAAGGGCGCCCAATCCGTAGGGATCGGGCGCTACCGCAAAATACAAAGCATCAGTGCTATCAAAGGAGTGGTTAGGAATATCCTAGTCCACCATGTGCTTCCTGTGTCGTTTATACCGTAAGCACGAAAAGTGTTACCCCGGACTCCGGAAAAGTGTCCAACTACCGGTTGATTGCGGGCGCTATAGAGGGGAAGTCCGGAAAAGCTCCTTATTTCCCGGCAAATCCGTTGTTATCGAGGCCTACGATCCGAATTTTTCAAGCGTACGCCGCGCGAAGCGAAGAGGGCTGCCCTGCGCGCAACTATCGCCGGCCAGCGGGCTGGGCGATACCTTTCCGTTTGAGGGGAAGCCTTGCCGGGTGGTTCCCGTTTCCACCGCCGACAGCGACACCCGGCAGCCGACCGACTCCGCTTCCACCTTCCACGAGTTGCTTTCCAGGGCGTAACGAATGGGTTGATGATCTTACCAGCGTCCAGAAAGCGAGCCTTTCGCTGCTGTTCGTCCGATGGAGCGTATGGCGTTACAATAAGGAGCGCCCGACCCGCAGGGGCCGAGCGCTACCGTCTAAAAATCTAAAAAAGCCTAGGTGCTATCAGAGGACCGGCTGAAATACGGTGTTCTATAGTGTATCTTCCTTGCCGTTTATGCGGGAAGGGCGAAAAGGTTACCCACGATGGGTGAAAAAATTTTCTGCCCCGCGGGACGGCCGGCGCGAAGAGAAGGATACGGGAGGTCGCCCATCTTTCAATGGCTCCCGGTGGAGTGCATTCGTATGCAATGAAGGACGCTTCGCTGCTCCCGGCCGGGGCCGATAATAGGGATACGGATCGCGTACCGTCGCGGATGCACGCGGTTACCCGGGCAGTTTTCCTGCCCCGAAAGCGGTGCGTCTGCTGATTAGTTAATCCTTTACACGACGAGGATCGGTCCGGTACCGGGTGCCTACCTTCGTGCATGTCCAAATAAATCTTCTTAAGCGTTCAGCCACCCAAACCGGATGATGAAAGCATACACCAGCTATTTTTCAGTGCTGCTATTGGCATTTACCGTCTGTGCCTGTAATCCGGATAAAGCAGACGCGGAGGGGGAGGACGTGATCACCCTGACCCGCGACAGCCTGACCATTCAGGTGGATCCACGACTCGGCGGAAGGCTGGTGAGCCTGCAGTACGCCGGCCAGGAAGTTTTGCCGACTACTCGTGACAGCAGCGGTTTCCAGTTCGGCAGTACGGCATGGCCGGCGCCCCAGGCCGATTGGTCGTGGCCGCCCCCCGCGACTCTCGACAGGGAGCCGTACTCGGTACAGAAGGTGGAAGACCACTCCGTCCTGCTCATCAGTAAACAGGATCCGAAAACCGGACTCGTTCTGCAAAAGCGGTACCGTCTGGGACCGAATTCCGATATCGGGCTCACCTACTGGCTGACGAATAAGGGGGACTCCATCCGCTCGGTCGGCGCCTGGGAGGTCACGCGACTGCCCTACGGTGGAGAATTCTCCTTTTACAGTGACTCCCTGCGGGTCGAGCGCGGATCGGCCGAAACCGTTCAAAGCCAGGACAGCCTCCGACGGATCACCGTTGACGATCGCCACGAGGGCAAGGTCAAGGTCTTCGCCGACCTCGACAGCATTCCGGCTGTCTATACCCATGACGGTATCCGGTTGGAAAAGCATACGGTCGTTTCGGATTACTACCGCGTGGCGCCCGGTCAGGCGCCGTTGGAAATTTACCTGGACCAGGAAGCCGGCTTTATCGAGTTCGAGCTACACGGCGATTATCGCAGACTGGGTTACGACGAAACGAGTACCCTTCGTACGAAATGGGTAGTGGGCAGGGAGTAATCAGTTGCTGACCTTTGGAGGCGTCTGTAGAAAACGCCACCCCGTACGGTAGGGGAAGACGTCCATGATCTCGCCCGCGAGCAGGCGCTGCTTGACGTCGTTCCAGAAGTCGGCGTCGAATATCTCGCCGTGCTGTGATTTAAGGTAATTCAGTTGGGCACCGGAACGGAGCAGGAAAGCCGGAAATTCCTCCGGAAAGATGTCCTTCGGCCCGACGTAATACCACGGGTGGCTGGCCATCTCCTCTTCGGGCGTCCGCGGCTCGGGAATGTGCCGAAAATTGCAATCCGTCACCAGTTCGATCTCGTCGTAGTCGTAAAAGACAACCCGGTTTACGCGGGTCACGCCGAAGTTTTTCATGAGCAGGTCACCCGGAAAGATATTCGCGGCGGCCAGTTGTTTGATGGCCCGTCCGTAGTCCCGGAGCGCCTTCTGGGCCATCGCCTCGTCGGCCCGCTGGAGAAAGATATTCAGGGGTGTCATTTCCTTTTCGACGTACACGTGGGAGATCATGACACTATCGTCGAGCAGCTCCACTTTGGAGGGCGCCGTTTTACGCAGTTCTTCCAGGCAGCTCTCCGCGAAACGTTCCCGCGGAAGGGAGAGCTTCTCGAAAAGGTAGCTGTCGGCCATGCGGCCAACCCGGTCGTGGCGCTTGACGAGGTCGTACTTTTCCTTCACCACCTCCGCACTGACTTGTTTGGGCGGGGCGAATTGGTCGCGGATGATCTTGAATACCATATTCAGCCGCGGACTGGTAAACACGTACATTACCATACCCGCTATGCCCGGGGCGGAAGTGAATACCTCCTGTGGATCGCTGGCCGTATCGCGGAAGTGGCGCAGTAGCTCCCGGTAGAAAACCGTCTTGCCGTGCTTCTCGAAACCGATGGCGTTGTATAGCTCACTGATGCGTTTACTCGGCATGAAGGTGTGGAGAAAGTCGACCATGTCACTGGGGACGCTGATGTCCGCCAAAAAGTACGAGCGGTGGTAGCTGAAGATGGATACTACCTGGTCGGTTTCCAGCAAAAGGGCGTCAATGAGGATGCCCCTTTCCGGTGGATGCAGGAGGGGAAGGATCCATGGATAGACGTGCTCCCCATCCAATACCCGGCCGACGATGTAGGCCGATTTGTTCCGATAGAAAACCGAGGTCAGTACTTCGAGACGCTGTGCCCCGCCGGCCGGGTGGGATTCCCAACGTTCGGCCACGAGGCGGATGTCGCGGTTGCGGTCTTCCCACTCCACCGTAAAGGGGAACCGGTCCAGGACCTGGTAGATCACGTCCCGTAAGGGTACACCGGTGAGATCGAAGTCGTAGGTGATGGAAGTCAGGCCCTGGTACTCCCGGTAGCTGCCGGTGCGTACCACGAACATTACGGATGGGTCCGCGCCGATACCGTGCGTGTGCCGGTAGACGGAATTGAAGAAGGTTTCGGCGATGTTGCGGGTATTGAAGTGCGCGATTTCCTCGGCGAAGGCATCGCTCACCTGCTTCCAAAAGTCATCGTCCGGGTGCACCGCCTCCAGCATTTGCTGCAGGCTGGCGGTGGTTTTGCTTACTTCCTGCCGGTATAGGGAAATGCGGCTTACCGCGTCGGCCTGCGTACCGTGCCAGTCGCGCTGCTCGAAGCGCAGCCGTGCTCGCTTGGTGATCAGCTTGAAGCGGTAGTAATAGTCCATATACCCCATCAGGATACGGTGTGCCGCTTCGTAATGGATTAGGGCGGTAAACGCAGGATCAACGCTTTTCATAGGGAGCTAAGGTAGGTGGTCACCATCATCCATTCCTAGTAGCCCCGTCCGTCCCACTGACGTACGCGACCATTTTCCGGTGGTTGCCCTCGTGAAAGGACTGCATAATTTTCGGAAAGCGGTACCGGCGGAACAGGCCGGGTAGATCGAAGGGCCGCTTCCTTCTTACGGATTCCTCCAGATCGTTAAGGTACCGGCGGGCTTCCGTCAGGCGATTCCACATCTCCGTCTGACTATCCGTCGGGTCGCCGTGACCGGGAATGAGCAGACCGATGTTCCGCTCCCGCAGCAGCTTTTCAAATAGGTCCAGCGTGGAGCGGTATCGCTTCACCGAATCGTAGACGTAGGGAAATTCCACATTGCTGAGGTAGTCGCCGGCCACCAGAATGCCGCGGGAGCGGTTGAGCACGACGATAGAGTCGTCGTTGTGGCCGGGGGCCTGGTGTATCTCGTAATCTTCACCTCCAAGCCGGATGGAATGGACCGGCGCGTCGATTACGGTATTGACGGTGGGGTAGAGGATGGGATAATCGCGCTCGATGTAGTACTGGTCATCGAAGTCTCGGATTTCCTGGAGGATGTCTTCCCGTTTAGCTTGGTCGACGAAGGCCCGGGAAGCGATCACGTTGAAATCCCGAAAACGGCCGTAACCGATAATGTGATCGTAATCGGAGTGGGTGAACAGGAGGTGGCAGTCGCGGTCGCCTTTATATTTATCCACTTGCCTGCCGATCTCGTCGATTTCGTCGGGTAGCCAGTTCGGATCAACCAATAGCAGGTGATCGGAACCGACGATCATTATGGTGGTGGTACGAAAGAGGGCACTCTCGAATACAGTCAGCGTGTCCGTATCTTGATATGTTCTCATAAGTCCGCAATCAAATGAACGGTATGGGTTATACAACTTCAACGGAACAGCAAATCGAGCAATTGAAGACACTAGACCGGTCACGACCGGTTCGCATGCTTAATCTACTGCGGTACCGTGCAATCGCTACGGGAGATACGCTTAGCGGTGAGGCGATGTATGCCAAGTACCTGAAGGCGGCGGTACCCATTCTGGAAGTGTTTGGTGCAAAGGTACTTCTCGAAGGACAGCCGCTTTTGACCCTCGTCGGGCCCAAGGATGAAAAGTGGGACCGGATGTTGATCGTGCGGTACCCTTCTCTGCAACGGTTCCTGGAGATGGCCCGCTACCCGGACTTTCTGGAAGTGTCGACTTACCGCCAGGCTGCCCTGGAGGACCACCGACTGATCGTTATCGGAGAGTAGGAATGGCTAGGCTTGATCCTGTAAGCGGAAGATTTGATGCATCGGTACCCATTTTACGCCAGCCTCAGCAAAGGGTAGGCGATCTTGATAGCGATCCATCAGGGCTTCCCACGCCCGAACCTTTTGCCGGGAGGCATTGATGGCGGCGTGACGTTCTTCGGTATATTGCTCTCCGGTTTCCATCACCATCATCAGCCGATTTCCGGCCCGGTAGATCTGCATTTCCAGGATGCCGGCCTCGCGTATGGCATCGGTCACCTCCGGCCAGCACCGACCGGGGGCGTGGTGGGCTTCGTACTCCGCGATCAGTTCGGGATCGTCTTTGAGGTCACACAGCAGGTAGTGGGTCATGGGGCGCGCTTTAGGGGCGGGGCGGGGCCTCCGCTACCAATGGATCCGGCTCGTGCCACCGGGTAAAGACCAGCCAGCCGTACAGGCCGACCGCCACAAAACAGACCAGCGGCAAAATGAAGCTGAAATTTACCTCCGGTACACCGAGCACGAGCGTATCGGTGTAGCCACCCCCGCCCATATCCAGGATGAGTCCCTGCAGGGTCGGCATGAGCGCACCGCCCACGATAGCCATGACCAGAAAGGCGGCACCGAATTTCGCGTCTTCTCCCTGGCCCTCCAGCGCGATGCCGTAGATCGTGGGGAACATGATCGACATAAAGAAGCTGATCCCGACCAGTGCATACAGCCCTGGCGATCCGACGATAAACATGGTCAGCAGGCACATTACCACCGCGCCGACGGCAAAAGCGAAAAGCAATTTTCCCCCACTGACAAATTTGAGTATGTACGTACCGATCCACCTGCCCACCAGAAAAATGACGAGGGCGGAAATGCCGTAGGGAACGGCGTCGGCATTGGCTATACCGATCGACTCGGCATACTGGTAGATGTAGGTCCAGCACATGATCTGGGCCCCCACGTAAAAGGTCTGGGCGACTACCCCTCCCGCGAAGCGGGGCTGCCTCCACAGGCGGGCAATGGCGGCGCGTACACCTAGTTTGTCCTCGGTTTCCGCCTTCTCGGGCATATTCACCACGAGGAAGAGAATGAGCATGGCGATGACCACAACGCCCAGCATTACGTACGGATCGCGGATGACTTGCAGGTCCGCCACCCGCACCGCGGTCTGCTCGGCGGACGGAAGCGCAGAATAAGCTTCCGCACCGATCTGCTCGACCTGTAGCCGGGAGAGGATAAATTGCTTGGCGACAATCAGACCGCCAAGGGCCCCGATCGGGTTGAAGGCCTGGGCCAGGTTCAGCCGGCGGGTAGCGGTTTCTTCCGATCCTAACGACATGATGTACGGACTGGCCGTCGTCTCGAGAAAGGCCAACCCGAAGGTGAGTATGTAAAGCGACAGCAGAAAGAAGCCGTAGCTCTCCCACGAAGCGGCGGGGTAGAAGAGTAGCGCGCCGGTAGCGTAAAGCGCCAGCCCGATGATGATGCTTTTCTTGTAGGAATACTTCTTCGCGAAAATCGCCGCGGGAAGTGCCATGGTGAAGTACCCGAAATAGAAGGCGAACTGCACCCAGGAAGCCTGGAAATTATCCAGTTCGAGTACTTTCTTGAAGGCCGAGACCATCGGGTTGGTGATATCGTTGGCAAAGCCCCACAGCGCAAAGAGGGAGGTAACGATGATGAAGGGCAGCAGAACGGATCGGCTGACGATGGCGGACTGTTCGGACATGCTATCGGGCTTGGGAGAGTAGGGCGCGGTCGAGATGGACGTACCCGCCGTCGACGAAGACGAACTGCCCGGTAGTGTGGGAAGAAAGATCGGAAATCAGGAACAGGGCCGTATTCGCGATCTCCTCCGGGGTGGTCATCCGCTGACCGAGTGGAATCTTTTCGTTGATGGACCGCCTTTTTTCCTCACCGTTATCTAGGCCCTCGATCCAGGTTTCGTAGGACGGCGTATAGCATTCGGCGATCACGATGGCATTACACCGCATTTGGTGGGGGACGAAATCCACGGCCCACTCCCGGGTGAGTGCCAGCACCCCTCCCTTACTGGCGGCGTAAGCGGAAGTCGATCCCTGGCCGGTGAGGGCAACCTTTGACCCAATATTCAACACGTTGCCCCGGCTGGCTTTCAGGTAGGGAAAGCAGTATTTTGTCAGGCACCAAAAGCTGACCAGGTTCAGTCGTAGGCTGGCCATGAAGTCGTCGACGCTACCGTCCAGCCCTACGCCGTCATTTACGCCTACGTTATTGATCAGCACATCGATCCGGCCGTATTTGTCACCGATCCGTTGGACGGCGCTTTCGATCTGCTCGGGCCGGGTAACGTCCGTTTGGATAAACAGCGCATCGATGCCCTTCCGCTGGAGTTGCTCGGCGTACTCTTTTCCCCGTTCGCTTTTGTCTATGATGGCGGGTATCGCGCCTTCATCCACCAGCCGTTGCAGCATGACCTGACCGATGCTACCCTGTTTGCCGGCACCACCGGAAATGACGACAATCTTATCTGCTAGGTTTGTTTTCATAGGTTATGATCGACGAATGCTCGGCCGCAGCGGAGTGTACAGGATGGGTGACAGCGGTTAAATTAACCACATTTCACGTGATGGGAATGAGCGCCGGGTCCTTGCTTAAAGTGGCTATGGGACCGCTTCAGCTATTGGTCCAATCCACCATGGCCTTAATAACGCCGGTATCGGGCTGGGTCCAACTGTCGAAGTGCTCGATCATTTCCGGGAAGGGGACCTGGTGCGTAATGTATTCGCGCGTTGGGAATTCCCCGTTTTCCAGCGTTTGCCTCACCCATTCGAAGTCTTCCCGGGTAGCGTTACGGCTACAGAGAAGCGTCGTCTCTTTGGCGTGAATTTCGGGGTGGCGGAAGCTGAGTTCGTCCTTGCTTAGACCGACGAGTACGTATCGCCCACCGTACGCCATGTACTGATGACCGGATTCCAGCGCACGCCGGTTGCCGGTAGCGTCGAAAACCACGGTGGCCAGGTTGCCTCCGGTAATGCTTTTTACCTGCGCTCCGGCGCCATCATTTGCCAATACGGTATCCGCGACGCCGAATGCCTGCTTGACGAAATCGAGGCGAGCCGGGTTGGTATCCAGGGCGATGACGCGGCATCCAAGCGTGCGCGCGAGCGCCATAATGCCGATACCGATCGGGCCGCATCCCACTACCGCAATCGTATCGTCGGAGGTAACGCCCCCCCGTCGCAGCGCGTGAGCGCCTATGGCCAGCGGTTCGACGATGGCAATTTCCTCTTCCGACAGGGTGCCGGCCGATAGCAGGTACTTGCTGTCGAGGGTGATTTCCTCTTGCATACCGCCGTCCACGTGGACGCCGAGCACGGAGAGGTTCTGGCAACAATTCGTTTTTCCCGAACGGCAGGCCAGGCAATGACCGCAGAAAAGGTAGGGCATGATGATTACCGGGTCGCCCGCCCGCAGACCCTGATCGTTAAGACCGATGGAGATGATCGACGCCGAAAGTTCGTGGCCTAGGACGCGCGGGTACGTAAAAAAGGCCTGATTACCCTGGAAGGCGTGTAAGTCCGTGCCGCAGATTCCGACGCGGTGAATACGCAGGTGGGCCTCTCCGGGGCCGGGAGCGGGAGCCGCGACCTCTTCCAAGACGAAAGTGCCGGGTTCGCGGCAGGTGATACGTTTCATCCGGGTAAGCTAGGGAAAATCGCGGGTTCGCTTGGGATGCCTAGGAGGTAAACTTATTCCGGTTGATACCGAGCTTGTTCATCTTGGACATGAGCGTACGTCCATTCAGGTCGAGCAATTCCGCTGCTCCGCCGGGACCGGTCACCTTGCCGTTCGTCCGCTTGAGGGCCTCGATGATGTACTGGCGCTGCATGGTTTCGAAGGGCACGATCTTCTCGCTGCGGAAGGAGGCGTTTTCGTCGACCCGGTCCGACCGGCGCAGGGCTCGCAGACTCGCGCTTAGATTGAGCGTGGACGACTGGGAGGTGATCACCGCCCGTTCGACCAGGTTGATAAGCTCACGGACGTTGCCAGGGAACTCATAACTCTCGAGCGCCTTGATGTCGTTGGGGTTGATGTGGGTAATATTGCGGCCCATCCGATCCGAGTACACCTTGGCGAAGTGCTTCACGAGCACGGGGATGTCTTCCGGGCGTTCCCGCAGAGGGAGATTGTGAATGGGGAAGACGTTTAGCCGGTAGAAGAGGTCTTCGCGGAATCCGCCCTGGTAGATCATCTTTTCCAGGTCTCGATTCGTGGCGGCTACCACGCGCACATCCACGTGGATGACGTCGGTGGATCCGATGCGTTGAATTTCGCCTTCCTGCAGTACCCGCAGCAATTTGGCCTGCATGTCGAGGGGCAGTTCTCCGATCTCATCGAGGAAGATCGTTCCGCCGTCCGCAAGTTCGAATTTGCCCTTCTTTTGGGCAACCGCGCCGGTAAAGGCTCCGCGTTCGTGACCGAAGAGTTCGCTTTCGATCAGGTTTTCCGGCAGAGCGGCGCAGTTGACGCTAACGAGGGGTTTGCGGCCCCGGCTGCTGAACTTGTGAATGGACTGGGCCAGTAGTTCCTTACCGGTACCGGTTTCTCCGGTAACGAGCACGGTCGCATCGGTGTCGGCAACCTGCGCGATCTGGCCGAGTATCTTCTGGTATTTTTTGGATACGGTGATGATGGCCCCGCCGGTATTGACCTGTTCGATCTGTTCCCGCAGGGTTTCGTTTTCACTCTGTAACTGCTTGGTGAGCTCGTCGACACGACGCTTGGTCTTCTGCAGCTTGCGGCGGTTGTTCTGCTCGAGGGTGACGTCGCGGCAGATCAGGCACAGGTACCGTTGATTACCTGCCTCTACCTGAGCAAATCTCACCTGCAGCGTCCGATCGTCACCGCTGACGGTGCTGAAGATGTATTCCGTGGCGCTGCGCGATCGGCCGTCGATCTTCTCCTGGCGAATATCGGACAGGGAGGGTACGATCAGGTCGGGCATAAGCTCATCGATGGCCATGCCCTCGATATCCCGGCTGGTCTTCCTGCTCAATTTACGGCGTGCCGCCTCGTTCAGCAGGGCGACGTTTTTGGCGGGGTCGAGCCAGATGACCCATTCCTGCAGGGAATCCAGGGTGCTGGCGTAGAGCTGAATATTTTCCCCATCGTGTACTTCCTCGCTCCGGTCCTGGGCGACGAGCACCATGTATTCCTCTTCCCCGATGGAGAAGTAATGCATACGGGCGTTGACCGGTACGGAGGAACCGTCCTGACGTACGATCTGGGTAGGGTATTCGAAGTAGCGTTCCTCGCGCAGTTTAGGATAGAGCGCACTTACTTCCTCTGCATTCGGGCGGGCCGACAGCGTGGTGATCGGTAGGTTCAGCAGGCTTCGCCGGGAGTAGCCCGATAATTCGGCGGCGCGGTCGTTGGAATAAACGATTTTGCGCTCCGAATAGGTAATGATGAACGTTGCTTCCAGCTGCTGATCCAGCGTGCGGCGAAAGAGTTCTTCCTCCAGCGGAAGTTCGGTTACCCCGACCGCACCGATATCGGTACGGGCCAGGGTACCGTAAATCTTGTATACTTCGAGCTCGTTTTCCACCGATCGGGCGCGGACCACGTATTCGGTGGGACTGGTGTTTTCGTCCGATGACCGGCTGCGCAGCATGATGCGGGTTTCCTCTACCGATTTTGCCTTTTTAAGTTGCTTAAAAACAGGACGCAGGCGGTCGTAGTCCGTGACCAACTGCTCCTGCACGACTCCGAGCATCTCGTCGGCCGGAAGAAAGGAACGGTCGGCAGCCAGTCCGAGCCACTGGCGGATCAGGGGAGAGAGATAAACCTGTTTGGAACTGAAATTGATTTCCCAGCTCCCGATCTGGGCGTCGGTTTGTACGGCTTCCAGGAGGTCGGCATCCCGTTTGCCGGCTTCGGTTGCGGAGAAGACGATCAGGCAGAGCTCGGGATCGATGCTGTATATATCGAAAGCCGCCCGGCCACGGACACTGAACAGCTTCCCGTCGCGATTGACAAATTCCGTATCGAAGTGCTCGCTCCCGATATCCCCTAAGCGGTTCCAGAACTTTCGCCAACCCAGTACGCTGAAGTGCGGATTGACCTCAAAGTAGCTAGACCGCTGTAGCGCGTTGTTGCTGTAGCCCAGCAATTTCGCGGCGCTCTCGTTGCCGTATTGGATACGTCCCGAGGAGTCAACCCATAGTACCCCCTCCGACACCAGGTTGAAGGCATCCTGGTGCATTTGTAGCAGGGCATCGACGGGAGGAGCTGGCTCGGTCACTGATCGAGATAATAGGGTTGCTAAGGTCTAAGTCCGGTGAAGATAAGAAAACCCCTAAGCAAAACGGCCCCCACGCTTTTACGCTGGGGGCCATTCTGGCAAAAGGTCGGTAATCGGGTATGTTCGAGCGGCGGTCGGGTGGCCGTGAACTACACGCTTAGGGCATTACTTTGCCGTTGTTATTGGGGTCATGCGAGTTGTCGACAACGCCGGCCCAGTCCTGCGCTCCCTCTTCGGCATCCGCGGGACGCGGGCCAATCAACTCTTCCAGGTCCTTGCGGCTGAGCACCTCTTTCTCGAGCAGTGCTTCGGCAAGTTTCTGCATTTCCTCGCGCTTGTCGATCAGAAGTTGTTTGGCACGTTCGTACTGGCCCTGCAGCAGCTCCCTGACTTGATCGTCAATAAGGGTGGCGGTATCATCGGAGTACGGACGTTGGTAGCTATCGCGGCTCATACCGTAAAAGCTCACCTGTCCGACGTCGAAGTTCATACCGTAGACCGTGACCATATCGTAGGCCATCTTGGTCACCTTGTCGAGGTCATTCTGCGCGCCGGTGCTGATTTCGTTAAACACGACTTCCTCGGCCGCCCTTCCGCCGAAGGTCATACACATCATATCAAGCATTTGCCCGGTACGGGTAATGTATTGCTCCTTGGGGAGGTATTGGGCGTAGCCGAGGGCGGCAACTCCGCGGGGAACGATCGTTACTTTGACCAGAGGCATGGCGTGCTTCAGATACCATCCGCAGATGGCATGCCCTGCCTCGTGGTAGGCGATGATCTTTTTCTCGTCGGGGTTGATCAGTTTGTTCTTCTTCTCCAATCCACCGATGACCTTGTCTAGGGCATAATTGAAGTCATCGAGTCCGATGCTGTCCTGGTTACGACGGGCGGCGATCAGGGCCGCTTCGTTACAGATGTTGGCAATCTCGGCGCCGGCAAAACCGGGGGTCATTTCCGCTAGCGTGAGCGCGTTGACCGTGTCGTTGGTTTTGATCGTCTTCAGGTGGACCTTAAAGATCGCTTCCCGGCCCTGAAGGTCGGGCCGGTCGATGCTGATCTGGCGGTCAAAACGTCCGGGTCGCAGCAGAGCGGAGTCGAGAACGTCGGGCCTGTTGGTAGCGGCCATGAGGATTACGCCTTTGTCCGTACTGAATCCGTCCATTTCAACCAGTAGCTGGTTGAGGGTATTTTCCCGCTCGTCATTGCCACCTTGCATATTTGCCCGGCCGCGGGCGCGTCCGATGGCGTCGATCTCGTCGATGAAGATGATACAGGGCGCTTTCTCACGGGCTTGCTTAAAGAGGTCGCGTACGCGAGATGCACCTACACCGACGAACATCTCTACGAAGTCCGATCCACTCATGGTAAAGAAGGGTACGCCCGCTTCTCCGGCCACGGCCTTGGCAAGCAGGGTCTTACCAGTACCCGGAGGGCCTACCAGCAATACGCCCTTCGGAATCTTACCACCGAGGGCGGTATATTTTTTAGGGTTTTTAAGGAAGTCGACGACCTCCATCACCTCTTCCTTGGCTTCGTCCAGTCCGGCCACGTCGGCAAAGGTGATGTTTACCTTGCTGTTCTGATCGAAAAGGGTCGCCTTAGACTTGCCGATATTGAAGATCTGACCTCCGGGACCCCCGCCGCCACTGCCCAGGCGACGCATCAGGATAATCCAGATGAACGCAATGACCGCGAGCGGAAGTAACCACTGAAGCGTACTTCCGAGCCAGTCCGTCCGATTTTCGGAGTTGACCTGAACACGGTCGGAAAAGTTGACATTTTCTTCCTCGTAGGCGCGGTCGACGAAACGCGTGAAAGAGCTGGCATCAGTGACTTCCAGGTAGTAGTCATACCGGCTTCCACCCATACCTTCCGGCGCGGCGTCTTCGTACCGGGGGAGAGATTTTTTGTCCTCTTTGAGGTAGATCTCGGCACGTTCGCCGTTGACGAGGGTAATGGCACCGATGGCATCGTCCTTAATCATCTCGTTGAGGCGGTCGAGTTGAATCTGGCTCGAAGTGCCGGTGCCCCAATTCGTAAGCACCAGGGCCAGCAGCACGACCGACATGATCGCGTAAATCCAGTAGCTCTGGAATTTAGGTCCGCCGTTGCCCTCGGACTTATTATTCTGATTGTTTGTGCTCATATCTAAAGGCTAACGTGCGGCGGCCTAATTCGTTGGGTAGTCGCACACTTTTTGGGGTTGCCCTTTACAGGGTGTCGAATTCTGTCGCAACGGCGTCGCTCCAGAGATCTTCGATCTGGTAAAAGGCCCGGGTTTCGGGATAGAAGACGTGGATCACGGTGTCAAAATAATCCAGACAAACCCAGTTGGAAGGCCGGCTGCCGGTGGAGTTTTTAGTGATTTCGCCCATTTCGTGCTTCATGCGTTTCTGCACGTTTTCCGCAATGGCACGTACTTGTGTGGTGGATTCACCTTCGCAGATAAAGAAGAACTCCGCTGGCCGGTCGTCTAGTTTCCGTAAATCCAGCCGGAGGATGTTTTTACCTTTGATGTCCCGGATACTGTCCAGGATTACGTCAAGCCGCTGCTCCATCTTCGGAGCAATCTTGTTGCGTACAGATTCTGTGGATGTATTCAAATCGAGAATTTAGCACAATGAAGGTAGCAAACACCGTTCCGAAAATCGGCGCGCTACCGCTATAAAGTTGTAAAACAAACAATTTGCTCGTACCTAAAGTTGCCCGCCGGTTCGCCCATATGGGGTCTACGAATGATGCGCTCTTACAGGCGTTAAGCGGCGCGGAGGAAGTGCCCCACGGGGCAGTTTACATTACCGACGATCAAACAGCGGGAAGGGGACAGGGTGCGAACCGGTGGCATAGTTCGCCCGGCGACAATTTGACCTTTAGCATGCTGGTGATGCCTGACCAATTGTCAGTCGACCGAATATTTGCCCTCACGCAGTATGCCTCCCTGGCGGTACACCGCGGATTGACGACGATGCTTCCAACTCTGGACGAAAAGCAATTGCGGGTCAAGTGGCCGAATGACTTGTACGCTGGCAATCGAAAGCTCGGCGGCATCCTGATTCAAAACGGTCTGCGCGGATCGGGAGTACAGTGGTCGGTGATTGGCGTGGGACTCAACGTGAACGAGCGCGAATTTCCCCCCGAATTGCAACGATCCGCCACTAGTTTGTACCACATCCTGGGAGAAGCTGTCGATCGGTCGTCATTGCTGGAGCACATCTTCGCCGGCTTCACCTACTGGTACGATGAATTGGAGACCCAAGGTTTCGACAGGCTCCATGCCGCGTATCACGAGCGCTTGTACCGGCTCGGCGAGCGACACCGCTTCCGGCGGGTGGCGGACGATGAAGTGTTTACCGCCGTGGTGCAGGGGACGGACGGCCGCGGTCACCTCCGGTTAGTTTTGGACGATGCACAGCTTGAGACCTTCGAACTGCGCAGCATCCAATGGTTACCCGCGTAAGGACTACTCCCCGGCGGGCTCCAGATTCTGCTCGATTCCCCGTTGTAGTGGGCTGACTCCTTCGTTCATCCATTTCGGCTTTGGCGCATCCAGTAGGAAGTAATCGAAAAATTGAGCCATACGCGTCTGGAAATCCGCACGGTTGGGTGCCTTTAGCGGCCAGTGAGGCTCTCCACGGTAGTTGAGGAACCAGGCGGGCTTGCCCAAACGGCGCAGGGCGGTGAACCATTCGATACCCTGGTACCAGGGAACGGCCCCGTCAGCGTCGTTATGTAAAATCAGGATGGGGGTGTTGATCTTGTCAGTGAAGAAGAGCGGTGAATTTTCGATGTAACGCAGCGGGTACTCCCAAATCGTGCCGCCGATCCGGCTCTGTGTACGCTCATACTGAAACTGGCGGCTCCGGCCGCTTCCCCAGCGGATGCCCCCGTAAGCGGAGAACATATTAACGACGGGCGCGCCGGATTCGATAGCCGCAAAGAGGTCGGTTTTCGTAGCCAGGTAAGCCGCCTGGTAGCCGCCCCAGCTGTGTCCCTGCATGCCGATGCGTTCCTTATCGATGAACCCTTCCTGTAGCAGGCTGCTGATACCGCTCATCACACAGTTGTAGGCACTCTCGCCGGGATAGCCCTCCCGGTAAATTACGTCCGGATTAAAAATGACGTAACCCCGGCTCGCGTAGTGGGGATAATTAATGGAAGATCGTCCTGGCTGCGGCGTCCGGTGGCGGTAGAGGCCTTCGCTGCTTCGCTCGTAATAGTTAACGAGCATGGGATACTGCCGTGTGCTGTCAAAGTCGGCCGGCTTCACCAGCAGCCCGCGAAGTTCACGCCCCTCGTGATCGATCCAATTGTATTCCTCGATCGTTCCCCAGTCAAAGTCACCCTGCTGCGGATTGGCATCGGAGATAACTTCGCCAACGTCTTCCAGGCGCTCCGTGACCCGAAGGTTGGGGAATTCGGTATAGCTTTCCCGGGTATAGAGATACTTCTCGCCGTTACGGGCCTTGCTGAAGTGCCCGAAGCTATAGGGGCCCGCTTCGAGCTGAGTCACGTCTTCTTCTTCGTCCAATCGGGCATAACCGCCGAAATAATCGGCATCACGCTGGAAGACCAACAGCAGAGGATAGGTCACGGCTGCCTGCTCGGGGTTCAGGTCCTGAAAGCGGTAGCTTATCCCGTCTTCACGGCCGTTGGTCAGGCGGGTCGCTTCTCCTCCGCGGGGATCGACTTCCCAAAGATCATAGCGATCGTAGATGATGAGCGACTCATCGTTTTCGGTCCACCCGGCCGTTCCGTAGGGGTAGGGGTCCATCGGGCGATCGTTCAGTTCATCGTAGAAGATGCCCGTCTCGTTGGTCGTTAGGTCGTTTATCTCCTTACGTCTGACATCGTAGGCACGGTAAACGGTATCAACCGGATTGTACCAGCTGATGTAGTGGCCTTCCGGAGACCATTGGAAATATCCGGGCTCACCTTCCAGGACCGGGGTGCGTTCACCGGTTTGGAGGTCGAATATCCAGACATCGCGCCCACCCGGGCCACCGGTCCACATGGTTTCTTTGGAATAGGGCGACTCGTTATAAAGGAGTACGTGACTTCCCTTTCCGTCGTCGGGTAGGCTAGCCTCCGGCATTTCCGGCGTTGCGATCTGCTCGAATTCATCCTGTGTCGTGCGGTACACGGCCAGGTAGGTAAAGCGGCGGTCCTGATCGAGTGTGTTGTTTTGCCGGGTATAGAGTAGGGGATCCTCCGTGGTCCATACTTCGACGTCGGCGAGTTCGCTGGAGATGTCATTAGTGTCAAGCTCCGGTCGGCGGGGCGTGGTGCCGAAAAACAGATACGATCCATCCTCACTGAAACTTGGCCGGCGGTCGTCGCTGATGCGGTATCCACTGGGTAGCCAGTCCATGTCCCGGTCAGTTGTCACAAACGCGGAATCGCGTCCCGCTGTCCAATAGTGAAGGACATAAGGGGGTTGCTTTTCGTCCTCATCCG
This sequence comes from Lewinella sp. IMCC34191, assembly GCF_003390935.1. Lineage (GTDB taxonomy): Bacteria > Bacteroidota > Bacteroidia > Chitinophagales > Saprospiraceae > Neolewinella. Next base: position 113,897 of record NZ_QNQZ01000007.1, read on the forward strand.
CATCACTACTCAGGAAGCCCACATGCTCGCCGTCGTAGCTCAGGTTGAGCCCGCCGTAGCGGGGAAAACCCGAACTGAGGGTTTGCCATTCCAGGTCCGTGGGGTCAACGCGTAAAATCCCGGTACTCCAGGTGCTGTCCTTTTTCGTGCGCTGAGCAACGACAATGGGTTGATCGCGGGCGAGCTGGAAGTCGACGACCCCTTCCAGGTAAAAGCTGTCTTGGTTGGCAAAACGACGTACGACAAGACGACGGGCGTCCTCATCCAGGCCCTTTGCCAGGCTGTCGGGTAGCAGGCTTGCGGTGGTATAGGCGAAAATGTCCCCCGACCGTTCGCTGGTCTTGACCTCGTACACCTCGGGGTAGAGTTCCGCTGCCTGGGTAGCCAAGTTCCAGACGAGCAGGGTATCCATCGCCTTTAGCTTTTTCGCTTCTTCCTTCCGTTTGTAGTGCAAAACGGTATCGCGCGATGGCTTAAGGGTTCCCAGAAGGTATTTGCCGTCGTAGGTGAACCGGGCATCGTGAAGCCTCGCGAATTGCTTTTCACTGCCATCGGCTACGCGCCGGACGATCGCGACCGGGTCTCCAACGTCCGGTACCAGGCTGTAAACAACATGGCTACCATCCGCGCTGACTGCTTCGCCCTGGATTTCATTCCAGGCTTGCATGTCCTCGACGGTAATGGCGCGTTGGCCTACGAGGGGAAGAGCAAAAAGTGTGAGGAGGAACGGTAATAGACGGTCTCTGAGCTGCATAGGACAAATATCCTTAAATTTTATGGGATAATTGATCTCGTAGCGGAAGGCGAGGCACGCCACCAAACATCACCATGCTACCCAAGTTGGATAGGTATGCAGGATCAATCAGGCTACTTTACTATTACCGGCGCCCCGGCACCGCTCGTTCTAACCGCTATCCACGACGGGGCGGCCGTACGCGAAGCGTTGCAGGACCGTTTCGCCCTGGATGAGTTGGAGCGGCGTTACGAAGAAGACCCCCACACGGCCACCTGGGCCCGACTGCGGGAGCCGCACATCGTCGGCCTGCACAGCCGCTTTGAAGTGGATCTGAATCGAAGTCGCGACAGTGCCGTATACCTCGAACCGGCGGATGCCTGGGGGTTGAACGTGTGGCGACACCGTCCCGACAGCGCGATGGTCGACCGGTCCTTGTCCGCGTACGACAACTTCTACCAAGAGGTGGAGGGCTTTTTACAGTCCGTTGTCGATCGATTCGGAAGTTTCGTTCTCTACGATATTCACTCCTACAATCACCGTCGTGAAGAGAACGATCGGATGCCCGCCGACCCGGAAGCAAACCCGGTGGTCAACGTCGGTACCGGCAATATGGACCGGGAGCGGTGGGCTCCCGTCGTTGAGGTATTTATGGAAAGTATGCGCGCCCACGGGCTGAATGGCGAGCCACTTGACGTACGTGAAAACGTGAAGTTTCCCGGAGGGCACTTCAATCATTGGCTGCACGATCGGTTCCCCGGGGTGTCGTGCGTGCTGTCGATCGAGTTTAAAAAGATCTTTATGGACGAGCACACCAATGAGGTGCATACTTCGGTGTTGCAACAGTTGCAGGAAGCTCTGGTCGGGACTTTCGATCCCGTCCTATCCGCGAGGGCTCGGGTCAACGAAAGTCTACAAGCATAAATTATATGGCTGAAATCACGACACATACCACTTACGATGTGGACGGTGTACTAGCGCGGCTGGATGCCGACGACCCCGTTTTGCTGGAGCTTCCCGGGGGCGGTAAACTATATCTTGCCCGGGCGGTGCCCTTTCTGACCGTATACCGGTACGGAAAGCAGGATCACGATTACGATCTGCACGCGGATGAAACTGCTTACTGCGTGTTAGGGTGGGATGAAGACCCACCAGTAGACTTCATCGATTTTCTGGGCAACCTGCTGGCGGAATTATCGGATCGTTTCGGTGGCGTTATGGTGCTCGAACTTTGGGTCAACGACGAAGGAACTACGCCACGGATGGTCGTCCATGCTGCCCCGGATCACCCCTCCGCGGTAAGTGAAACGCTGATCGATCACCTGAAAAGCGTGAAGGGACCTGATTCCCCGCCAACCATCGAGCTGAGGGAAGACTTCAGAACCCGGAACACCGGACCTCGGCCATTGCTGGAAGAAAAAGACCTGAAGCGTCGCGATATCCTGTTGTTGGGCATGGAGATCAACGCCTTCTTCCTCGGCGAGGGTGGACGTCCCTTCCCGTTGGTCCTGCGAAACTTCCGTGACGGTCTCCACACGGCGCTACGTCGCGCGTTTTTTGATTTCGTTCGTCTGGAAACCACCTACAATGCCTCCCATTTTGACCAATTGGGTAATCATCGGGTCAGCGACCTGGTGTGGGAGATCGACCGTAAGTTGGTGGAGATATCCAATAGCTTTCCGTTCCTGCTTCTGGTAACGGCGACGAATGACGACGAGGCATTTGATCGTTTCGCCGAGACTGGATATCGCACCGAACCCAACTTTCACTATCGCTTTCTGCCGGTCGATCCGGAAGGGGTAAAGCGGGAACTATTTAATCTGCCTATTGACCGGGTAAAAGACGCAACTCTTGCCTACACGCTGCGCGACAAGCGTGACGAGTTGTTTCGTATGCTGGACATGCTGGCTAATCGCGGTAACGAGCACTTTCGTTACGGCAGCATGCAGGTATTCGGGGGCGTGGACGATGAGCTTCTGAATATTGCCAACAGTTTGCTGACGGTGGTTCCACCACCAAAAAAGTCGGATGAGGAAGCCACCCTTGATGCCGGGGAATTCTTGGCTGCGTGTGAAAGCGAGTTTGCCTACTTATCCGAACAGTATCCGGTGGCCAAGCCGAGCGCGCTTATTCGCGACGATCTTAGCGGGCTCATGGTCTCTCAGGGCGTACTGAACATCGGTCATAAGCTGCGGGTGCCGCGCCGCCGGGTCGAAGCGCTCATTCAGCACGAGATCGGTACGCACGTTCTGACATACTGGAACGGGCAGGCCCAACCGTTGACGCTGCTCCACTCCGGTACACCCGGCTACGAGGACCTCCAGGAAGGTCTGGCGGTCCTTGGCGAATGGTTTGTCGATGGTATCACGCCCGGTCGGTTACGCAATCTGGCGGCCCGGGTCGTAGGGATTGCCTACATGCTTCGGGGCAACTCGTTCCCGGACACCTTTGCCCTGCTGCACGAACATCACGGACTGTCAGCACGTACCGCCTTCTATACGACGGCGCGCATATTCCGGGGCGGCGGCTTTACGAAAGACGCTGTCTACCTGCGTGGCCTGGTAGAACTGCTGGATTACCTGCGGCAAGGTGGTGATCTGGAGCCGCTTTTCGTCGGTAAGTTGCGACTGGATTACGTTCCCCTGCTCGACGAACTGACCCGCAGGGGTATCCTTCGTCCACCACCGCTTATTCCTCGGTACTTCCGGGAAGACCGCGAGGCCGGCCATCCGAAGTTGAACCGACTACGGGCGGGCATGACGGTCTTCGATCTGATTCCACGGTAGCCATAACATACAATTCATACATACTCTCCCCCAAACCATTACCATGAGCTCACCTATGAAGCTAGCCTTCGTTGTCAATCGCGTTGAAACCGAAGGGCCGACTTATACCACCACCGTCCTGGCCCACCGTCTGCACCAGCGCGGACACGAAGTATTCTATTATTCCGTGGGCAAACTCGACTACGTAAAGGACGGTCGCGTGGGCGGTTTGGGTTACTTCGCCCCCCCGGGAGACTATGCCGAGCCGGAAGCTTACCACCAGGCGCTTCACGGTAACCTCGAGGATGCACGCCCCATCTTCACTGACGAACTGGACGTGATTTACCTGCGCAACGATCCGGGAGAAGATGCCGCGGACCGGAACTGGGCTACCAACGCCGGACTCAGCTTCGGACAACTTGCATCCTACCAGGGCACGATCGTCGTCAACGATCCATTCGGTCTGAGCCATGCGTTGAATAAAATGTATCTCCAGCAGTTTCCGGAAAGCGTACGTCCACGAACGATCATCACGCGGCGAATTGAAGAGATCCGCCGCTTTGCCGAAGAAGAGCATAATGATATTATCCTCAAGCCACTGCTCGGTTCCGGGGGGAAGAACGTTTTTGTAGTCCGGGAAGATGATCACCCCAACCTGAATCAGATCGTGGAAGTCATCAGTCAGAACGGGTACGTTATCGCGCAGGAGTTTATGCCCGCCGCGGCGAAGGGGGATATCCGCTTGTTTCTGATGAACGGCGAACCCCTGATGGTGGATGGCCATTACGCGGCCGTACATCGAATGAGTGCGGATGACGATGTGCGGAACAATCTGCACGCCGGTGGATCCGGGAAAAAAGCCGAGATCACCCCGGAAATTTTGAAGATGATCGAGCTCATCCGGCCGAAGCTTATTGCCGACGGTATGTTTTTAGTTGGCGTAGACATCGCCGGCACCCGGCTGTTGGAGATCAACCTGGAAAGTCCGGGCGGACTACGGGGAGCAGGTATCCTGGAAGGTGTCGACTTTACGGTTCCGGTCGTGGAAGCCCTCGAAAAAAAGGTGCTCTGCATGCGTAACTACGGCAATCGAATTCCTAACCGCACGATCGCTACCCTCTAAGTATTCTCCATGCCTCTATATCTCGGTTTAGATCTGGGTACTACCTCCGCCAAAGTTTGTGCCTTCGATGAGGACGGCAAAATGGTAGAGGAACGAAGCGGTGGATACGAACTCTATTATCCCGACGAGGGGGCGGCGGTACAGGACGTCGACGAGATCATCGCCGTAGCCGAAAAACTACTCCGGGAATTAATGGCCGTCCTTCCCCAGCGCCCTGCCGGTATCGGGATCAGTTGCCCGATGCACGGCGTGCTGCTGCTGGACGCATCCGGAGCTCCGACCGGGCCGATCATGACGTGGGCCGACATCCGCTCACAGGCCGTAATGGATCAGTTCTCCCCGGATGAGCGCGACGAGCTTCGCCACCGTACCGGAACGCCGGTCCACCCTATGTCTCCGATGGTCAAAATGCGCTGGCTGACGGAGGAACGCCCGGCTGAGCTAGAGAAAGCTACCTATCTCAGCGATCTTAAATCTTTCCTGGTTGACAAATGGACAACGGACGGTCATCTGCTCGATGAGCAATTGGCCAGCGCCACCGGCTTGCTGAACCTGGAAACCCGCGAGTGGGATGAGGACGCGCTACGGGTGGCTGCGAATGGCAAGCCCTTTCCGCTTCGCTTACCCCGTGTCGTACCTGCGGGCTATTGTCTTAACTGGAAAACGGACATCGCTGACCGGCTGGGAGTAGCCGATATTCCGCTGTACATAGGTGGATCAGATGGCTGCCTGGCTAATCTTGGCAGTGGACTCTTGGAGCCGGGCAAGGTTTCCCTGACCATTGGCACCAGCGGGGCGGTGCGGGTTACGCACAAGGGCTTCAACGCCGGAACCGATCACCAGCTTTTCAACTACCTTTTATTTGACGATTACGCCGTTCTTGGGGGAGCAACCAACAACGGGGGAAAAGTGATCGAATGGCTATTTGATTTGTTGGGCAGCCACTTCGATAACATCGGAAATATGATCGAAGCCGCCACTGGCGCACCGGATACCGACCTTCGATTCCTTCCTTACCTGAATGGAGAGCGTGCGCCCATTTGGGACGCCCTGGCTACGGCCTCTTTCCAAAACTTACGCGGCAACCATACGGCCGTGGATATGGCGCGCGCCGTACTTCTGGGAGTGACGGACAACGTAATAGAGATTCTCCGACAAGTCGAACAAGCTACCTGCCCGGCGGAGGTGATCTACGCCAGTGGTGGATTTACGCGCTCCCAGGCCTGGGTCGATCTACTTGCTGAACGGAGCGGACGTCGCGTGGAAGTGGCCCACACTCCCCAGGCCAGCGCCTACGGTGCCGCGCTTATCGCTAAGCGCTATGCTTCCGTCACCACGTAAGCGCGAGCGGCGGGAGTAGAAGAAGGCCGTTGATGATCACCGCATAGTAATCCTCGCCCCGTTCGGGGCCTACGAATGCGCCAAACCCAATCCCGGTGCCGTAGGCCAAAGCAAGTTTACCGCCTGTAGCACCGGGATACGCGTAGAGGGATAGCAGCGCGCACCCCAGCAAGAGCGATAGGGCGAGACGCCGGTTGAGCCGGGGATAATTGGCGGCAAGCGTCTTGACGAGTTGGCGTCTGTCCAGGGCTACATCCCGCGTATCAAAAAGCAGGGCTATGGCCAGCGTAAACAGGAAACGGATCAGGGCCTCTATTCCCAAATGGTGGGGTAGGGTAGGGAAGACGTGCGTCATGAGTGTCCAGGCCAGGGCAACCCAGATTACTTTGAGGTAGGGAAAATCGCGCAGGCGGGGGCCACCCGGATAGATCGGAATGAGATAGAAATACGTGAACGGTACGGCAAAAACAACCGGCCAAAATTGCGACAGGGGTATGAGGAGAATGGTGGCCGTAGCGGCGACCAAACTTCCGCACCCTACCAGCAGCGTTAGTCGTGGGTGTTTGGCAACTACCCGATAACGGCGCCCGTCGGGCTGTCCTCCGGCTCGATGGAAACTAAGCAGACGGTGCAGAGTGTACACCCCGAGTGTAGCTGCCAGTACGAAAAAGTGAATAGCACCCAGACTTGGCTGGCCGCCCGCGAGGTAGGTGGACTGCCAGCTAAGTGCCAGGGCCGCAAGTGCAATCCAGATATGCCCGTAGAAGAGCCAGTTCAGCAGAGGATTGCGCATAAACCAGGGTGCTACACTTCGAAGTAATTAAAGCTCATTCCGTCTTCGATCTTCTCAAGGCTGTGGAGGATAAGTTCTATTACACCTTCCACGTCACTCTTAGCGGCCATTTCGACGGTAGTATGCATATACTTCAGCGGGAGGCTGATCAGTGCCGAGGCTACCCCTCCGTTCGAATAGGCGAAGGCGTCGGTATCGGTCCCGGTCGCCCGGCTGCTAGCCTCGCGCTGAAAATCAATATCGTTCTCCCTGGCGGCCTCGATGATCAGTTGGAGCAGTTTGTTGTGAACGGCCGGAGCGGTAGTAACACTGGGCCCTTTACCGGCTTTGACGTCCCCTACCTTTTTCTTGTCAAGCATGGGCGTATTCGTGTCGTGGGTCACGTCGGTTACGATGGCAACCTGCGGCTTGATGCGATCGGCAATCATTTGGGCCCCGCGTAATCCTACTTCCTCCTGTACGGAGTTGACGATGTAGAGCGAGAAAGGTAAATCAATGTTCCGCTCCCGGATGAGGCGCGCAACCTGCGCAATACAGAAACCGCCCATGCGATTGTCCAGCGCACGGCCACAGTAGTAGCGATCATTCATGACTTCCAGATCGTCGGGGTAGGTGATTACACTCCCAACTTGTACGCCCATTTCATGGACCTCGTCTTTGTCCTTTGCCCCAATATCAATGAAGATATTCTCGATCTTAGGTGCTAATTTGCTATCCTCGCCCCGGCGGGTATGAATCGCCGGCCAGCCAAAGACGCCCCGGACGATGCCCTTTTCTCCGTGGATATTCACCCGTTTGGAGGGCGCTATCATGTGATCGCTCCCTCCGTTGCGAACCACGTACAGGTAGCCGTTATCGGTTATGTAGTGCACAAACCAGCTGATCTCGTCGGCGTGACCCTCGATTACCACGCGGTAATCTTTGCCGGGGTTGATGACGCCGTAAGCCGTGCCGTATGTGTCGAGAGCGATCTCGTCAACGTAAGGCCGGATGTAATCGATCCAGAGTTTTTGTCCGGCACTTTCGAAGCCGGTGGGGGAGGCGTTATTCAGGTAATCGTGTAAAAATCTTTCTGAAGAATCGTTTAAAATCGACATGTTGGTTGTTCAAAGTGGTTGAAAATAGAAGGCGGTTCGGGGTAACTTCGGTGTTTATAGCGATGCGGAATACGAGGTATTTAAAGCATAAAGGAGGGGCAAAGGATCAGTACGAGGTACTCTATTGCCTAATAGCCGTACACCCTGATTTCGCGGTGGTACTTAAGTAGACCGGATCGATGTAATTCGAAAAGTGAGCTAATGTTCTGCGGAGAAGCTGTCGCTCCAGGCGCGGGGATCCTGTCGCCATTCGGCCAGGGTTTGGGCTTCCTCGTCGGTGATGCGACCCGCTTCCTTTGATTCTGCCAGTAAGCTCTCGTAGTCACTCACGGTGACCAGCGGAACCTGGGCGTTTTGAAAAGCTCTTTCCGCCGCCGGGAACTGGTAGGTGAAAATGGCTACCGCACCGGCAATCTCGGCCCCCGCCTGCCGCAGTGCCTCGATCGCTTTTAGGCTGCTGCCGCCGGTGGAAATTAGATCCTCTATCACCAGGTAACGCTTGCCGGGATCCAGGCGACCCTCGATCTGGTTACGGCGTCCGTGCTCTTTAGCGGAACTGCGCACATAGACAAACGGAACACCCATCCGATCGGCCAGCAGGGCACCATGGGGGATGCCGGCCGTAGCTACGCCCGCGATCCCGTCAATTCCCGGGATGGTCTGTGCAACCTCAACCAAGGCATCGACCACCTCCGTGCGAATAGCCGGGTATGACAGCAAGACGCGATTGTCGCAGTAAATGGGCGATCGCAAGCCGCTGGCCCAGGTAAAAGGCTCCCGTGGTTGGAGCTTTACGGCTTCGACCGCCAATAATTGGCGGGCGATTCGACGGGATGTGTCCATAGTTTGTAAATTTCGCGCAAATGTACGTAATCTATATCAACGATCGTCCGCTGGCTCTCCGGGAGCTTTCCTCCCCCGGGCTATACGGCGACACCGCCCCCGACACCCATCTCGTTGCCCGGTATACCGGCAAGAAGAAGAGCCTGCTTAACTACGTTGACACGCTGGAGAAAGCCAGTCAGAAGGTCACCTCTATCGAGTTGCTGACGGACGATGTTGAAGCGCTATGGGCCGATTTTCAGTCTCATTACCGGTGGATAGAAGCTGCCGGCGGCGTGGTAACCAACACCGAGAACGGCAAACAACTCTTCATTTTTCGGCGCGGCTCCTGGGATTTGCCAAAAGGGAAACTAGACGACGGGGAGGATCGACCCACCGCCGCATTGCGGGAGGTAGAAGAAGAAACGGGGCTAGCGGAATTAGTGCTCGGTGAGCCGTTACCCGTCACCTACCACACTTATCGCGGTAAGAAAAACCGCATTCTGAAGCCTACTTACTGGTACCGCATGACGACGACGCAGCAGCAGTTGGTTCCCGAAACCGAAGAGGATATTCTGCGGGCTGAGTGGCGTCATGTTGATGAAGTGCTCCGGAGCGGAGATCCCCTTTACGAAAACCTCCGCTTCCTACTTAACCAGTACGTAGCTCGGAGTTAACCGGCTGCCTTTTCTATATTTGCGCCCCACTCACGACCTCCACTATGTACAACATTATATTATTTGGCCCTCCAGGATCCGGAAAGGGAACCCAAGCCGGTTTATTGGTGGACAAACACAATTTCCTGCACATCAGTACGGGAGACATGTTTCGGGAGGAACTTAGCCGCAATACCCCGCTCGGCAAGGAAGCCAGATCGTATATGGACGCCGGCCACCTGGTGCCCGATGAAGTCACGATCGCCATGCTTCGCAAGCGGGTGGATCAACACCCCGATGTTCCCGGTATCATTTTTGACGGATTTCCCCGCACTGATCCACAAGCGGCTGAACTGAACGACCTTATGCGGGAAAGGGACAGCCAGATCAACGCGCTGATCCTCCTCGATGTCGAGGTAGACACCATCGTAACGCGTATCCTGGGGCGCGGAGCCACCAGCGGACGTGCCGACGACCTCAAGGAAGACGTCATTCGGACCCGCTACGAAAATTTCGTCAACTACACCTCGCCGGTCTATGATTTCTACGACGAGCTGGGTCTGGCCCACCGCGTTGACGGTTCCCTGACGCCGGAAGAGGTTTCCCGGGAGATCGATGCCATCATCGGCCGGGAGTCCAAAGACAGCCTGTAGCGCACACCGGGGCCCTCGGGCCGTTGAGAACCCGTATGGCAAAGGCAAATTTCGTTGACTACGTAAAGATTAACCTGACCTCCGGGGACGGAGGGGCAGGCTCCCGGCATTTCTACCGGGCGAAGGGAATCCCGAAGGGCGGTCCGGATGGCGGCGATGGCGGTCGTGGCGGACACATCATTCTTCGCGGTAACCGCAATCTCTGGACGCTGCTACAATTTAAGTACAAGAAGCATATCCGTGCCGAGCACGGCCAGCGTGGCAGTGAAAACAATAAAACGGGATCCAGTGGCAATGACGTCATCTTGGAAGTGCCCCTGGGCACCATTGCCCGCGACGCGGAGACGAACGAATTTCTTGTAGAGGTCACAGCTCACGAAGAGGAGTATGTCCTCCTTGAAGGCGGCCGGGGCGGACTTGGTAACACCCACTTTAAATCGAGTACCAACCAAAGCCCCGAATACGCCCAACCCGGAGAAGCAGGTACCGAAGGTTGGTACATCCTGGAGCTGAAGGTGCTTGCCGATGTCGGCCTGGTGGGGCTGCCCAACGTAGGCAAGTCAACCCTCTTATCCGTGGTCAGCGCGGCGAAACCGGAGATCGCCAATTACGAATTTACAACCCTCGTTCCCAACCTGGGTATGGTACAATATCGCGACGGCAAGTCTTTTGCCATGGCGGACATTCCGGGGATTATCGAGGGGGCGCACGAGGGTAAGGGATTGGGGCACCGATTCCTGCGCCACATCGAACGGAATGCAACCCTGCTCTTCTGTATTCCGGCCGATGCCGATGACATCAAGAAGCAGTACCGTATTCTGCTACACGAACTGAAGCAGTACAACCCGGAACTGCTGGATAAACCTCGCGTGCTGGCGCTAACCCGGGCCGATATGGTCGACGAGGAGCTGAAGCGACTCCGCGCGGGGGAAGTACCAACGGATCTGCCAAGCCTGTACATCTCCGCCGTTACGGGTGAGGGAATGACCGCCTTAAAAGATATGCTGTACCAGATGATCATCTCCCGGCGGGAAGATTACGACGGGCTCCAGCAGCCTATGGAAGAGGAGTAGGATGGCTTAGAGAAAGCGATCCAAATCAGCCGCCAGTACGTTCCGCAGCGCGGCGGTGGCAAGATCCCGGGATTCTGTGGCACTAAGACCGCGTTGCTGGTACATGGCTTCCAGGCGAACCTGTGACTGGTAGTAGGCTACGCGCAGGGCACTGAGCAAACGCGCGTGGAGCGGGTCCTCTACGGCCCAGTCGTTCAGATTGTTCCAGACGGTTGACTCCCAGTTTCGTGCCTCCGAAGATTCCGCCGCGGAGAGTTTTCCGGTTGCCTGAAACAGAGCGGCTCGTTCGCGTGATAGCTCGGACTCCCGATCTACGTTGGCCAGGCCGGCCGCCAGATCCCCGGCAATGACTGAAAGTACGAGCATCTCCGGCCAGCTCACGGGGCCGGCGGTAGAGCGGCCCGGATCGTTCATCCCGGCTAGAAGGCGGTAATTTTTCAGTTCCTCCAGCTCATTCCAGGCCTTTTCGAAGGCACCGCGGGTACCCGTTCCGTAGTATCCGTCTATGCTGCCCTGGTAAAAGTCTTTCTCTTTGAGAACCCGTTGGAGTTCCGCGGCGGAATGTCGTTTCGTTTCGACGTCAATCTCAGGCAGGCTGGGTTTGGTCACCGGGACCGGCCGGACGGCCTCGGCTAAGGCGGCTTCTCCGCGAAGTTTGGTGGCGGGTGAAGCCGTAGCGACCGTATCTGCCGGCCGCGCCGCGGGAACAGGTGCGGGCGGCGGCGGCGCAGGTGAAATGCTGTCCCGGGGACCGGAAGGTCGTACGGGTGCTCGAGACAAATCAATCGGAATCAGGGGCTTTTTTATGCCTGTCTCAAAAAGTCCGACGGAGATTAGCCTTCCCGGCTTGATCGACCGGGTAAACGCATCGCCGTAGCCGAGTTCACGGATTCGGGCAAGGGCAGCGTTGGCGGCCTCGGCATTCGCGTAGGGGCCGGCAACCACCTTCGTAACCCCATCCCTTGCGTCGACGTAGAGGGTCCCCGCCCGCTCAAGCTCGGCCCAGTTGAGTTCTCTTCCGCGTCCGCGAAGCGCAATCTGGATGTAATCCGTAGCCTCCTTCTCCGATACCGGCAGGATGAAGGGAGCCGCGTTGCGAAATCCTCTGTTCTGTAAGTTCTCCGTTACGTCGGTAGCCCGGTCCTCGGACGTATAATTACCGATATAAACATCCGTGAGCTGGCCGTCCATCGGCAGACCGTACACGAAACCCAGTTCGGAAAGCTCGGCAAAGTCATCGGCGCGCACGTCCTGGAATGTGCCGATACGCACGTTGTAAAGTTCCTGGGCGGAGATTTTGGCCGCTACGACAAGCAGCAGTACGATTATCAGTCTTGGCATCGGTTGGTTGTTGGATCAGTAATGAAGGCGGGGGAGGCCGCGTATCGCGCAGCGGAATAACTCCCGGCTAAGGTAAGGGTTGACGGGGCATTGAGGTTCTCACCGGCGGCATCCTAGACAAGATATTGTGTTTGGGAACATCTTAAGCTCGACTGGACGGAGGCGGACAAGTCGGTTTATATACCCGTCCGTCCATGCAACTTTCTGCCTCCGAAACCGTATTTTTACCACGATCCCCAGCCAATGGTCCAGGCGATTAAGCCGGGGGCGATGACCGGTATGAATAGAAAGAGCAACGACCAGCGCGAAAAGGCGCTGATGGCCCTGGTGGCCAGGTACGAACAAGGGGCTCTCAGCGGGGATGCGGTCTTTCTCTCCGAAGAGGAATTCGAAGAGTTATTAATGCATTACTTCGGTAAGCACGATTACGACCAAACCCTGGAAGTGGCCGATTTAGCCATCACCCAACACACGTACACACCCGATTTTTATAAGTGGAAGGCATTGATCCACAAGATCAATCTCGAAGAAGACGATGCCCTTTCGACCCTGGAGCAGTTGAATATCTACGCCCCAAATGACGAAGAAGTCATGATGCTGCGCCTGGAGATTTACGTTCACTTCGAGCACCAGGAAGAAGCCCGCACCGCCCTCGATCAGTTGTACAACGTCGTGGAAGAAGACGAGAAGCTGAGCCTGCTCGCTTTCTTCGATGGACTACTCTGTATGCAGGAAAATCGCTACCGCGAAAGCTTCGAAGCGCTCTCGGAAGCCATTCGGTTGGATCCCTATCAGGAACCCGCCTACGATGAGTTGCTGAATGCTCCGGAACTTTCCGCCTTTCGGCGCGAGATCGGCGACCTGCTGAAGCGGCAGACCGACCGCGATCCCTTCAGCGACTTATCCTGGTTCTACTTCGGCCTCTGGCACGACGACGGTGGTGACGATCTCGCTGCACTGGATGCCTTTGCCAATGCCCGGTCCCTGAATGAGGCACGTAGTTCCTACGATCTGGAATACGCCGACAAGCTTTTCGATCTCGAAATGTACGAGCCGGCACTGCAGGCGTACAACGCTTACTTTGAATCCGACGAAGCGGAGGAAAGTTACGAAACCTGTATGCGCATCGGACGCAGTTATCAGATGCTCGATCAGATCACCGAGGCCAAGCGCGCTTATTTCCGTGCCGTTGAACTGGACCCGCAGATGTACGATATCTTTCAGTACATCGCCGAATGCTGCGTGGCGGAAGAAAAATGGGGCGTAGCTGCCTACAACTACGGTCGTGCCGTCGAGCTACCCAATCACACCGCCGATTGCTGGCTGGGCCTCGCCCTCTGCAGCTCGGCTACGAATGCTCCCCTGGAGGCCGAACAAGCGTTCTTGAAGGCCATCGAGATGGACGAGCAGTTCAGCGATGCTTACGTTTCCTACGCGCTGTTCCTGGTCGAGCACGGACGGGAAATAGACGCCATCAAAATGCTGGAGGAGGTCGTGGAAGCCTACGATGATGCCGCCCTGGCTTTCGGCACCGTCGCCATCCTCATGCTTTGTGGTCGCCGGCAGCGGGCCCTCGCCTTACTGCACGATGCCCTTAGCCAGTATTACGACGAGTACGACCTGCTCTTCAATTGGCATCCCGAACTGGTGGATGATGAAGAAGTCCAGGCGCTATTGCAACTTCATAAGCAGTAAATAGACGGCCGCCCCGACGGCCACCGAGACATTCATGGAGGTATTCTGTCCGTGCATGGGTAGATGGACCGCAGCATTGCTGAGTGATAATAGGTCCTCGGATATTCCTACGGACTCATTGCCGGCAATCAGAATGATCTCTCCGGCCGGAGGGGCAAAGTCGAATAGGGATTGACTATTGTCCGCAAATTCCAGAGAAAGGATATACGCCTCTCGCTCACGCGCCGCACGTAGATAAGTGAGGGGATCCGCCACCTCGGTATAGGGCACGGTGCGCACGGTGGAGCGGGCCGTCTTGCCGATTTTTGAGTTAGGTGGGCGGGGGGTGGATCCAGCCAGGACAATGCCATTTAAGCCAGCCGCGTCCGCCAATCTGAAAGCGGCCCCTACGTTGCGTGGGTTCGTCCAGTCGGGTAATAGAAGCGTGATCGGATAGCTCCGGGCTTGCCGGGGAACTTCGGTATGGGTGAGTTGACGGATAACTAAGTGGTTATTCGAAGTCAATCAACTGGACGTCGAAGATAAGCGCGGTGTTGGGGCATAAGTTAGCTGCCTCGTTCGCTCCGTAAGCCAGGCGAGGCTCCACGAACATCCGTATTCTACCGCCGCGGCCGATGAGTGGGAGCCCAATCTGCCACGCCTGGATCAGTTGGTCTAGCGGGAAGGTCACCGGCACGTCTCCCGTGCTGTCAAATTCGTCCCCCTCCGTCGTCTTGCCGGTATACGTCACCTCTACCTGGCTTGTCGCCGTCGGGCGCTCCGTTCCACCTGGCTCGTCGATGATGTAAATCAGCCGGTTGAGCATGGAGGTGTCACCACCGAGCGAGTCGATTTTCGCCGTGACGTATTCATCGATGTCCATATCACTGCCCTGGCAGTCATCCTGGCTACAGGCCGATACCGTAAGTATGGCACCAAAAAACAACGCCCAAATATAGGCCGGTACGGTCATGGTAGATCAGATTTGAACGGCAAAGTTAAGCAGTTACGCGGGAACGATTGCTAAATCACATTTGTGAATAAAATTGTCAAAAGGGGCAGATTGTAAGAGATGAACCCGTTTAGGCCCGCCAGAATCGGGTAATTGGAAAATTATTCAATTTTTTTTCACAAAATTGAACACCTTTCCCAGGTGTGGGTTAGATAATCAACGAACTAAGCGTATAAGATAAGGTGAGTGTATGTAAGCGGTCCGTCGGTAATCCGGCGGGCCTTTTTTTGTGCCTTACCCCATCAAAAAGTAGGTAGCTGCCTACCTACGGCTATAGTTCGGAGCCTCTTTAGTAATGGTGATATTGTGGGGGTGGCTCTCCATAATACCGGCACCCGTGATGCGCACGAACTCCGCCTGCTGCAGATCGGTGATCGTTGCTGCTCCACAGTAGCCCATTCCGGCGCGTAGTCCGCCCAGGTACTGGTTAACGACTTCCGCGAGACTGCCCTTGTAAGGTATCCGTCCTTCTATGCCCTCCGGTACGAGCTTTTTCACGTCGTCCTCCACGTCCTGGAAATAGCGGTCCTTACTTCCTTTATTCATGGCACCCAGTGATCCCATACCGCGGTAAACCTTGAACTTGCGACCGTCGTAAAGGATGGTTTCACCGGGGCTTTCGTCGACGCCGGCAAACAGACTGCCGGCCATGATCGTCGATGCGCCTGCCGCCAGCGCCTTGACGATGTCTCCCGAATAGCGGATGCCACCGTCGCCGATCACGGGTACATCCGTTCCCTTAAGCGCCTCGGCGGCATTGGCGATCGCGGAAAGCTGCGGTACGCCTACCCCGGCGACAATGCGGGTGGTACAGATCGAACCCGGGCCAACACCCACCTTTACCCCATCTGCACCTGCCTTGGCCAGTGCTTTTGCCGCTTCGCCAGTGGCTACGTTGCCTCCGATGATTTGCAAATCTGGGAAGGTATCCCGAACCCGCGATACGGCCTGCAATACACCCTGGCTGTGGCCATGTGCGGTGTCGATCGTAATGACGTCAACCCCGACTTCAACTAGGGCCTGTACCCGTTCAAGCATGTCCGCCGTTACGCCGATAGCTCCGCCAACAACCAGTCGACCGTAGGAGTCCTTGCAGGCATTGGGGTAGTTCTGAACTTTTAGAATGTCTTTGTAGGTGATCAGGCCAACCAGTGTCCCACTGTCGTCGACAACCGGCAATTTCTCGATCTTGTAACCCTGTAGGATCTGCTTGGCTTGCTCCAGGGTCGTCCCTACCGGTGCCGTAACCAGTTTTTCCGTGGTCATCCGCTCGCTGATCGGGCGGTCGGAAGCCGTTTCAAAGCGTAAGTCGCGGTTCGTCAGAATACCCACGAGCTCGAAGGAATCATTCACGATGGGAATGCCCCCGATCCGGTGCTGCGCCATCAGGTTTTTGGCATCGGCGACGGTCGCGTCGTGTTTAAGGGTTACCGGGTCCACGATCATGCCCGATTCCGAGCGCTTCACCTTACGTACCTCAGCAGCCTGCTGGGCGATGGTCATATTTTTATGTACGATCCCGATCCCTCCCTGTCGGGCGATGGCAATAGCCAACCGGCCGTCGGTGACGGTATCCATAGCCGCGGAAACGATGGGGGCATTCAGCCGAAGACCGCGCGTGAGTTGACTGGATAAGTCCACATCCCGGGGAAGAACTTCGGAATAAGCCGGTAGTAGCAGGACATCGTCGAAGGTCAGGCCCTGCACGGCAAAGCGATCGTGGGTGCTTTTGTTGTCTTCCATGCGCAAAAGTAAGCAATCCCGCCGTTTTGCCGGACTGTTCGGCAACTCCTTGCATTTTCCTGACTTACCGACTTGCTATTTTTCCGCAACCGCCAGCGTGACGACGCTGACACGCAGTCCCGCGTGCTTTTCAAGTAAGGCATGTGCGCAAAAATCGAGGGTAGCCCCGGTGGTCAATACGTCATCCACTATGATCAGATGCGCTCCGGTAAAATCTCCTTCGCCGGCGGTAAAAGAATGGCGGACATTTTCCAGTCGTTCCAGTTTGCCCATCTTGGTTTGAGATCCGGCAAAGGCCGTCCGTCGCAGCGCTCGTGGATACACCCGAACCTGAAGTGCTTCCGCAAGCCCCTCGGCGATCTTCTCCGCCTGGTTGTATCCCCGCTGCCTGCGCCGCCGACGATGAATGGGTACCGGCACGATCCCCGCTACATCGTGTAAGGTCTCGGCCGTCTGTAAGATGGTGCCGAATTGCCGTCCCAGCGCAACTCCCACATCGGGCCGATCGTGGTATTTCAGGGCGTGGATGAGGGCCTGGCATACGGTACCCTCGCGAAAGGTATAAGCGTGCGCGCCGAAGGTGAGCGGAAATCTGCCGGCCAACCGGTCCGTGACCGCGTTTTCCGCATGGCGGTAGCTATCGGAGACGGGCATCTCGTTACCGCAGCGCACGCAAAGCAGTTCGTCCGGGCTCGCCAGTGTCCTGCGACAGTTGAGGCACAGGCTGGGAAAGAATAGACTGCCAAGGCTCCGGAACAATTCGCCTAACCCCATGCTAGTCTACATAGCGCCATTTGCGCAGGAACCGAAGGCCTACGCTAAGCTCGATGGTGAAGTTGCGGATGGCTCGTTCTCCAAGGGTGGTATTCCCACTTCCAAAGGGATCGCGGACGTTGTTGATCGGCCCCTGATTGTATTGAAAGCTCAGGTCGGGTTGCGCCGTCAACTCGACGAAGCCCCCGATGCGCTCACTGAGCGGCATCACCAGCCCGCCGCCAACGGTGGCACCGTAGGTAAACCGGTTGATGAATTCGTAAGAGTCAAGCGGGTAAGCGCTGCGGAAGGCAATCCCCTGCGTGGAGCTGAGAATGTCGTAGTCTCCCAGATTGGTACTCACGTTGTATTCGGCACGAACGCCGATCATATAATATGCATCACTGAGCCCGAGAGCAGCTACGACCTGCTTGCCGCCGATGCTCAGGGCTACGTTATTAAACACGAAGTCGTCAGCGGGTAATACGACGCCGTTTCCCTGAAAGGTTATGGCGCGCCTACGACTGATCCGGCTCCCTCTTTGGTGATACCCCAGGCTGCCCCAAAAGCTGAAAGTACCCTGGGCGGGTATGCTTTCGAGGAACAGATCCCCGTGGAAGCCAAGATTCAGTTCCGTTTCAATATTCGACCAATCCTGACTACCCAGACTCAATCCTCCCCGGACGCCCCATAGGTAACCGCCCCAGTCCTCGCCGTATACGCCTTCCTCTTCGATGAATTGAGCGGATAAGCTAAGTGGTAGCAGGGCAAAGAAGAGCAGGAGGTGGCGGATCATGCCCGTAAATTAGCGGATACGCAACTGCTGGCCAACCGAGATGGTATTTCCCGTCAGGGAATTCAGGCGGCGGATCTCCTCTATGCTCACGCCATACCGACGGCTGATCGCATACAGGGTTTCTCCGGATACCACCGCGTGGTAGACTTCCGCGGGTTGGTTGGGACTGGTGGGCAGTGTCGTGGCGGGTGGGGTAATGACGGGTTGCTCCGGCTCCACTACGGGTTGTGGATCCGGCTCTGGAATCGGGGTATTCGGGGAGATGGGGTCACCCATATCCAGAAATCCATCCTCGTCAATCGTGGCGGGTTCAGTCGTGCGGCCGGGCGTCGGCGTCATCGGAACAACGGGATCGGGCTCCGCTCCGGCCTGCGCCAGGCGGGGCGGATTGCGCACCTTCCACCCGCGTAGCTTTATCTGTTCGCCCGGCGCCGGTCTTGCCTGTTCCCCCAGGCGATTCCGGCGGGCAAGATTGCTGACGCGAACTCCGTAGCGCTGGGCAATGTCGTAGAGGTCTTCTCCCGCTGCTACCGTGTGGTACCGGTCACCGCCACGGTAGGCGCGCCGCTTCTTCTGCAGATAAATGCGTTCGTTGGCAGGGACGGTCTGGTTCTCCGATACCAGCTTTTCATTATAGTCGAGTAGACGGCGGACGCTCACATCTACCTGCTGCGCTACCGCCTGCAAATTAACGGGAGCGCCGCTGACGTAGTAATTGACGTCATTGGTATTAAGGATGCCGGTAATAGCCTCCTCCACGGGTACCTCGAGGTCGATGGGGTCGATTTCGCCCGGAACATCATACTGGTGCAGCCCGTGTCGCTCGATCAACGTAATGAGGAGTTCCGGGTAGCGCGGATTGGTAGCGTAGCCCGCCTTGCGAAGTCCCTTCGCCCAGCCTTTATAGTCGGTCGGTTCCAGGCGAAACAAGAAGCCATAACGGAAGGCCTTATTCGGGTCGCGCAAGAATTCGGAATGGGCGACGTAGCTGGCATCCGCGTTGTGGTAGCGGCGAAAACAGCTTTTCGTCAGTCGGCCGCGGTCGTCATAGTCGTCATCTTCACGGTATACGGCGTCGCCCTTCCAGTTGCTGCCGCACTTGATGCCGAAGTGATTTTTGGCCGTCCGGGCGAGATAGCTTTTTCCGGAGTTACTCTCCAGGATACCCTGCGCCAGCTTAATACTGGCTGGAACGCCGGAACGCTCCATCTCTTCCATCGCGATGCGCTTGAAGCGTTCGATGTACGCTTCCTGCTCGCTGTTTTCCTCTGCGGTCCAGGTATAGCTTGGGTTAGCAAAAAGGGTGGAAAAGGCAATCAGACAGAATACGGCACTAACGAATTTCATATCAGTATATATCAGGTAGTTAGACGGACGTTACCTCGGTAACGGCAAAATTCCGAAGCTTCTTGGGATAGTGGCACAAAATTTAGCTTTTTTTTAGATTTTGGCTAACTGCCACCATCCTTCGGGGAGCGTCACGACCTTGTCATACCTTCGCTCCATGCCCATCCAAGTAAATTCCGAGATCGATCGCCTACAGCGCGTGATCGTTCACCGACCCGACGCCGGTACTTCCACCATTACGCCCCGCCGCGCGGAGGAACTCCTCTTTGACGATATCGTCTACGTCCCCCGTCTCCAGGAGGAGCACGACGTGTTTACCGATTTGCTCCGCACCTTTCTCGGTGCTGACGGCGTCCTCGAGATCGGAACGCTCCTGGCGGAAGCGATCGAAGCCTCTCCGAAGGTAACCGCCGAGTCGCTCGAACTGATTGTCCAGTGGGAAGAGCTTCCCCACATGTACGTGGAAAAGTTGGGCAAGCTGACACCGGAACAGCTGGCTAACGTCCTCATTACCGGCTACGAACCCGAGGAGGATCGGGTGCTTTTCGATCCCATCCCCAACTTCATTTTTACCCGCGACATTGCCGTCACCATCAACGATCACGTGCTGGTCACCAAAGCAGCTAAGCAGGCACGTAGCCGGGAAAACTATCTGACGCGGATGGTCATCGTCGGCCACCCCATGTTCGCCGAACTTTGGAACAGTGGACGCGTGATCAACCTCAACGACGTGGATAAATATCCCCCGAGCCGCCAGGGGGAAAAGGTATATATGGAAGGGGGTGACGTGATGTTACTCCATCGCGACTTCCTGCTCATCGGCGACAGCGAGCGCTCCACCACCTACAGCATACGCCAACTGGCCGACGACCTTTTCGCGCGCGGCGTGGTAAAGAATGTAGTGCGGGTGAGCGTACCCTCGGAACGTAGCTTCATGCACCTGGATACCATCTTTACACAGATCGACCGGCACGACTACGTATGCTTCGAACCCATTATCCTGGAAGGCGGGCGGCAGTCCGGCGTGGAAGTCTGGCGGCACACGGGTGAAACCCTGCATTACACCAGTCTCCAGGAGTGCATTGTCAACGAGATTGATCCCGAAGCCAACTTCATAGCCGCCGGTAACGGCCGCAGCCCGTTCCAGGAGCGCGAACAGTGGACGGACGGCTGCAATCTAGTCGCCCTAGCACCGGGGGTAGCGCTGACCTACGATCGTAATCCGGTTACCGCCGAGGCCCTTCGGCAGAATGGCTACACGGTCGTAGCGGCCCAAGAGGTCATTGATCGGGCGGGCAATGGGGAGCTGGACGTACACACCCTCAGTAAAACGATTATCACCCTTCCCAGTGCCGAGCTGAGCCGCGGTCGGGGCGGGAGTCACTGTATGACCTGCCCGGTCGAACGGGTCGGGTAACCTTCGCAGTACAGCCTGCGGCAACGGCATAATCGGAAGTAGGCGACGGACCGACAAAACAACTTTGGGGCTGGGGCGCTTTCGGTAGAAATTGATTGCATGTACCGTGTCCTTTTTCTGCTTCTGTTTTCAGCTGGCCTTTGGGCTCAGGTGGACACGCTCTACACCCTCCCCGACGCCACCGTTACGGCCTTTCGCGACGAGGTGGCCGGCTATCGGGTAGGCGCCAGCGTGAGTACCCTTGCCGAACGGGAATTACAGCTGATCCCTACGGCCGATCTCCTGCCGGCCATGAACCGGCTGCCAGGTGTGCGCTTCGAACAACGGGCCCCGGGCAGCTACCGGATCAGCGTACGGGGCAGTACGCTGCGTAGCCCCTTCGGCGTACGGAATATTAAAATTTACTGGAACGGAATTCCCCTCACCGAGCCCGGTGGCGACACCCCGCTCAACTTCCTCGATGTAAACAATATTGACCGCGTAGAGCTGATCCGCGGACCAGCCGGAAGCCTTTACGGCGCCGGTACGGCGGGTACGCTGCTCCTATCCACCGACACCTTGTCCGAACACGCAAGCGTAGATATCTCGGGCGGCTCCTACGGGTTTTTTCGCGGCGGAGCGCAGGTACAGTGGGGTTCGGCAAACCGGTCCGCTAATCCCAACGACGGCCATTACCAATTCCGGCTCGCCCACCAACAAACGGACGGGTACCGGGAGCAGAGCGCGCTCCGGCGGCAAACGGCGCAGTTCTCCACCGGCTGGGCGACCGGCACGAACCGAAGCTTACAGCTACATGCGCTCTACACTAACTTGTACTACGAGCTACCCGGCGGTCTCAACGCCGAACAGTACGCCGCCGATCGCCGCCAGGCCCGTCCGGGAAGTTCGGAAACCAATGCCAGCATTAACTACGACAATCTTCTTGTCGGGCTGACACACGATTGGTCCAGTGGCCGCTGGCAAAATGCTACCACCCTTTACGGTACGGGTTTCTACTTTGATCACCCCTTCAATTTTGATTACAAGCGCGAAACCAACCTGGGCACCGGCGGTCGCACGGCGTTTGATTACACCCTCCCGCTGGCCGGCTCCGTCTTGAAGATCAGTGCCGGGGCCGAATCCCAGTTACAGATGCGCATGGCCAATAACTTCGGCAACGAAACCGGTACCCCTACACAGCTGAACTTCAGCGATGAAATCCTAAGTACGCAATACGTACTGTTCACCCAGGCGACATACGATCTGGGTGCCTGGCGTTTTGCGCTGGGGTTGAGTTTCAGTGACCTCCGCTACCGGGTTGACCGGACGTTCGATGCCGCTGGCGAGCCGGCCATCATCGAAAGCAGCATCGACCCGGTGGCAAGCCCCCGCCTTTCGGTGCTTCGCGATTTTGGTGGGTATAGCCTCTACGCTACCGTCAGCAGCGGGTTCAGTCCGCCGACCCTCGATGAGTTCCGCACGAACGAAGGCAGTATTAACGTCTCCCTGCAGCCCGAACGGGGAACGAATTATGAAGTCGGCGCAAAGGGGAATCTAAACGGTGTACAGTACGAATTGGCGCTCTTTTACCTCCGCCTCGATAATGCCATCAGTACGTATTCCGATGAGCGGGGCACGCAATTGTTCCGCAACGCCGGTAATACCAACCAGCGTGGACTGGAACTGGCCCTTAGCTACCGTCCCACCGATTGGTTAAATCTCTACGGAAGCTACACCTACCACGATTTCGCCTATGATTCTTACGAGCGGGCGGGAGATGATTATTCCGGAAACCGGCTCCCGGGTACCGCCCCGCACGTGGTTAATCTTGAAGCAACGGCGGCCCTTCCCGGTGGCTTCTATACCACCATTACCGAAAACTACACCGATGCCATCCCCCTCAACGATGGAAACTCAGTCTATGGTGAAGCCTACCATCTGGTGCGGGGCCGCCTGGGGTGGCGGGGAGATCTCGCCCGTACTCGCCTGGATGCTTATATCGGCGGGAGCAATCTGCTCGATCAAACTATGAGCTTCGGCAATGATCTGAACCCCCAATTCGGTGGTCGCTACTACCAGCCGGCACCTGGTCGGAACTGGTTTGCGGGGATACGTGTAGGCTTCTAACCCTCCCCTAAGCATCGGATGTGTCAGTTCTGTCAATTTGTCAGACATCGGATGTGTCAGGCAAGAATTAACACGACTCTCACCTCATGCGAGCGAGGACTCCGTCATTGTGATCTCATCAATATCTATCCAATGATTACGGACGCACAATTCCCACAAGCGGAAGCTTTACCGGAGGTATTCCATCTGTACAATCGGGCTAACGATCGCCGTACCCTCTTTACCAGCCACCAGAACTATCTGTACTTTATCAATAAAGTGAGGTCGAATTTCGCGGCAGCTGCCGACATCCTCGGGTACTGTGTTATGCCCAACCATTTTCATTTATTGATTACCCCGCATCATCCACTGGACGTCGTGCTGAAACGGGACGGAAAGGTCATGAAACGCTTGCCTACGAATGCGATTAGCGAGGCCGTCCGCAGGACGCTGATGGGGTTCTCACAGGGGTACAATCGGACCATCGGATTCACCGGATCTCGCTTTCAACAACGCACCCGCTGCAAGCACCACTTACTACCGTTCCATTACGGGCTGCGGTACGTTCACTACAATCCGGTAAAGGCTAATCTGGTGAAGCATCCCGGAGAATGGCCATACAGCTCCTATAATGAGTACGCCGGTCATGTTGACTCTGCAGACAGACTGTGCAACATCGAGCTGGGCAGAAAGCTACTGCAGATGGACATCCTGGATTAGCGGAAAGTGGTAGATTTAGCCGTCTGACAACCGGCAGGACATCCGATGTCTGCCAAATTTTCACCACTGTCACATCCGATGTCTAATACGCACTACCTCTTTCCCCTCCTGTTCCTCGTTGCCTGCGCCTCCCAATCCACGCCCGAATCGGAGCCAGTCAACCCCGAGGAGCCGGGCACGACCTTTCTGCTGGGTACTTACGACGATGAAGGCGTCCACGAGCCGGGGATTTACCGTTTTACGCTGGAGAAAGATGGAACGATCACCGATGGCAGCAGGGTTGGAGAGGCCAATAATCCATCCTTTATCGCCTACGACAGCGACCGCAGCCACCTTGTATCCGTCGAGCAACTCAACGGCGAAGCGGGCCGCGTTGTCAGCTTCTCGGTGGAGGGAGACAGCCTGCAACCCATCAATCGACAAACAGCCGGCGGTGAAGGCCCTTGCCACATTAACGTCAGTGAAGACGGCTACGTCACCGTGGCCAACTATACGGCGGGTAGCCTGGAATTGCTACAACTCAATCCGGACGGCCGACTCAGCGACCCCCTAGACCTACAGGACCACCGGCAGCGGGGAGCGGAAGAACCCCACGCGCACTCCTCCTACTTTATCAATGGCGATAAGGAAGTATTGGCCGTGGATCTCGGAACGGATGAAGTCTGGCACTACCGGATAGACGGCGAACCCGGAGACCTCATCCCCGCCGATCCTCCATCCGTGGCTATGGAAGACGGCGCCGGACCGCGCCACCTGAGCCTTCACCCGAACGGCGAATGGATCTACGTGATTAATGAGTTAAATAGCACCGTGACCCAGATTTCCCGTGTCGGAGAGGAATTACAGGTCGTTGACAGCTGGTCCACGCTGCCTGATGATTTTACCGGGGAAAGCTATTGCGCCGATATACACACCAGCTCCGACGGCCGGTTCGTGTACGGATCCAACCGTGGCCATAACAGCATCGTGGTGTTTGAAGTCGATCAGGAGAGTGGCGCCCTAACCCCGCTGGAATATGAATCCGTCGCCGGCGATTGGCCCCGCAATTTTGCGCTTTCGCCAGAGGAGGATTTCCTGCTCGTAGCCAATCAACGCTCCAAGAACATCACCACCCTAAGCCGAAGTAAAGAGACCGGAATGTTGGACTACGTAGCTAGTACGACTGCCCCCATTCCGGTCTGCATTCTGTTTTGAATGTCCTGCCTGCTATTTGCTGGCTTTAGCTTTCTTAGCCTTCTTCTTGTCGGGTGTAAAGCGGAACACTAACGTGGCCAGGGGAGGCAGCGTCAGTTCTATGTGGCTGGGCCGCCCGTTCCATTCGCTGGGTACCGACTGCATGGCCTCCTGTGTATAGTTACCCGTACCACCGTACTTCTCGTCGTCACTGTTGAGGACCGGCGTGTACGTTCCTTCGAAGGGAACACCTACCCGATACTTCGAGCGGACGGCAGGCGTAAAATTGTGGATGATGGCGACCACGTCGTCTTCTTCCTTGCCACGCCGCAGGTAGCTTAGTACACTGTTCTGGTGATCGCCGATATCGATCCACTCGAAACCTTTCGGATTGTAGGCGTATTCGTACAGGGCGGTCGTTGTGCGGTACAGGTGATTCAGATCGGCTACGAAAGCCTGTAGGGTAGCGTGGGGCTTATATTGCGTCAGGCTCCAGTCGATTCCGCGTTCGATGCTCCATTCGGTAGACTGACCGAATTCACCCCCCATGAAGTTGAGTTTACTGCCGGGGTGGGTCATCATGTAGCCGTAAAGCAAGCGCATATTGGCAAAGCGTTGCCATTCGTCACCGGGCATCCGGTCGATGATGGGGCCTTTACCGTGTACGACCTCATCGTGGCTCAGGGGCAGCATGAAATTCTCGGTGAATGCATAGACCAGCGAAAAGGTCAACTCGCCGTGGTGGTAGCTCCGGTGGACGGGGTCGTTTTTGAAGTAGCTGAGGGTGTCGTGCATCCAGCCCATCATCCACTTTTGGCCGAATCCCAGTCCACCGATGTAAGTAGGCCGGCTAACTCCGCTGAACGCAGTGGATTCTTCGGCGATGGTCATGGAATCCGGGTACTCGCGGAAGACCGTTTCGTTGAACTCGCGCAGGAATTCGATTGCTTCCAGGTTTTCGTTCCCACCGTATTGGTTCGGAATCCACTCCCCTTGCTTGCGGCTGTAATCGAGGTAAAGCATCGAGGCCACCGCGTCTACACGCAGCCCGTCAATGTGGTAGCGGTCCAGCCAGAAGAGGGCGTTGGAGATAAGAAAGGAGCGAACCTCATTCCGCCCGTAGTTAAAGATGGCGCTTTTCCAATCGGGGTGGAAACCCTTACGCGGATCGGCGTGATCGTAGAGGTGGGTTCCATCAAACTGCGCCAGGCCGTGGGCATCATTCGGGAAGTGACTGGGCACCCAGTCCAGGATGACGCCGATGCCCGCCGCGTGCAGTTTGTCGACCAGGTACATGAAATCCTGCGGGCCACCGAAGCGGCTACTCGGGGCAAAGTATCCCGTAATCTGGTAACCCCAACTCGGGAAGTACGGGTGCTCCATCACCGGCAGGAACTCTACGTGCGTGTAGTTCATCTCCTTCAAGTAGTCGACCAGTTCGGTAGCGAGCTCCCGGTAACTCAGGCTTTCATTCTTTTCATTCTTGCGCCAGCTTCCGAGGTGGACCTCATACACGGAGTAAGGACTATCGATCCCGTTGTGCTTGTACCGGTCACCCATCCAGTCTGAGTCTTCCCACTCGTAATAGGTATCCCAGACGATGCTGGCCGTTTTAGGAGGAGTCTCCCACAAGCGTGCGTAAGGATCTCCCTTCTCGAGGATATCGCCGTTTTGGGCTTCGACGGCATACTTATAGATCGTTCCACTTTCTACGCCCTCCACGAATCCTTCGTAGATGCCGCTGCTGTCCCAACGGGGGTTAAGCGGGTGCGAGCCTTTGTCCCAGCCGTTGAAGTCGCCCATGACGGCAACCGACTTGGCACTGGGTGCCCAGACCGCAAAGTAAGTTCCCTTTTTTCCATCTACTTCGATGACGTGGCTGCCCAGCTTATCGTAGATGCGGAAATTCTTGCCGGCGCGGAATAAATTAATGTCGTAATCGGTAAAGAGCGAGTGAGAGAGAACGGTGTCTGGCACGTGGAAAATGGGTTTAAAAGTTAATATGACTTAAGGGTGGTAACGTGAAAAGGCCGGCTATGTTAAATACTTCCTATAGTTAGTTGCGGGCGGCATTTTACAGGTTCAAGTCCCCCATCTTAGAAGGACAAAATCTAAACCCATGGAAAAAATTTACTTGATCTGTGCCGTGTGGATAATGCTATGCAGCAGCTGTGCTACCGTTTTCTCCGGCACCACCGACGACGTCCTGTTTGACTCCCGGCCGGCGGGGGCGGCCGTGTACCTCGATAATCATTTTCTCGGGCGTACGCCGCTACGCACACGAATCCCGCGTACTACCCGGGCCCGTTATCTGACGTACGAGCTCGAAAACCACGAGCCATCCACCCAACTCCTGCGAAATCGGGTGAATGGCATCACGTTCATCAATTTACTGTGGTGGCCGGGGTTCGTGGTTGACGCGGTCACGGGCGCCATTTGCCGGATCGAATACACCAGTTACTACATGGAACTGTACCCACTCCCCGAAGGAGTGGCACATCCCGATAGCCTGCGTGACTAAAAAGTGTCTTATTTGCGGCCGCCCTTTAGCTCCTGTTGCATCTTCTTCAGTTCTTCGGTCTTCCCCTCGGCGGCAAGTTTGGCTTGTTCCTGCCAGGTATCGTGCTTGGCGAGGCGGAAGCGGGCTCCGGCTTTCTGTAGGACGTCGGCGAGTTGCTTTTCCTTGGCCTTTGCCAGGTCAGAGTAGGTCATGATGCCTGCCTCGTTCAGTAGCCCGGCAATCTTGGGTCCGATGCCCTCGATCTTCTTCAGGTCATCGCCTTGGGTAGCGGTAGCCTTCTTAGCGGGAGCTTTTTTTGCGGGGGCGGCTTTTTTGGCCTTGGGCGTTACGACCGGCTTGGTGGCGGGCGCTGAGCTAGCAGCCTCTATTTTCTCGGCCGACTTGGTACCGGTCTTCTTAGTCGTTGTCTTTTTGGCGGCGGGGGCTTTGGCAGCCTTCTTGGCGGCGGGCTTTGTGCCCTCGGCTACCTGCTCCAGGGAGAAGCAGCAGTTTTGCGTGCCGTGTCCGCTATCGGTATAGGCTTCGGCGCTGTCGTCGTTGGCCCAATGATGACCG
The DNA here is from genome assembly GCF_003390935.1 of Lewinella sp. IMCC34191. GTDB lineage: Bacteria > Bacteroidota > Bacteroidia > Chitinophagales > Saprospiraceae > Neolewinella. The sequence continues at coordinate 142,090 of NZ_QNQZ01000007.1, forward strand.
TCTATGAGGTAGCGGAACTGGTAATGGCCGGCCGGAAGTTCCGTGGTGCCGGTGTAGGAACTCTTGGCGCTCTTGAGTTTGAGGCCGTCGTCCCAGCTCCAGTCATTGAAGTTGCCAAGTACACGAACGTCCCGGTCTTTGCCAACTCGTTCCTGCGGAATGTCAAAGGAGACTTTGTACTGTTTCTTGGACTTTACGTAGTTAGACTTAATCATAGTGGGTGTCTTTGATGCAAAATTATAACTTTACCTACTGAACCTCAAAGCTTTGGGCGGCGAGCGCAGGTAGTATGTATTCAACGTGAGGGAGCCTTGCAGGTTTACTCCGATAATTTGTTCCGACGCCCGGCGGCTCTTGCTCACAAAGTGACGGCCGACGGGGACGAAGCGCAATTTTTGACGGTCTAGGCAATCGGCGAAATCCAAAAAAAATTATCGACGGGGGACTACCTGACAGGTCAAGCGAGATACACACACCAGTTTTCCACGTTGGTCCGTAATGTCAATCTGCCACACCTGTACGCTTCGACCGACCCGGACCGGCCGAACGGTACCCCTGACCCGACCGCCCTCCCGGACACTTCTAAGGTGGCTGGCATTAATGTCCACACCCACCGCGATATACTTGTCAGGCTCGTCCAGCACCAGGAAGCCCGCGACGCTGCCGAGCGTTTCCGCCAGCGCTACGGAGGCACCACCGTGCAGTAACCGAAAGGGTTGGACGGTTCGTTCGTCCACCGGCATCTCCGCCACCAGATAGTCATCGCCGAAGTCGACAAACTCCATACCGAGTGCGTCCCCCAGGGTCTTCGGCCCCATTCCGTTCATGCTTTCCAGGGTAGGAGGTGTCTTCCAGATCATGCTCATTTCACATTGTTTTGGCTGATGGCTACGATTACTTCAGCGGCTTTCTTCATCTCGTATACGCTCGCCCACTCAAAGGGAGAATGAAAGGCGTGTTCCCCGGCAAAAATATTGGGGCAGGGTAAGCCCATAAAGCTCAATCTGGATCCGTCCGTTCCGCCCCGGATAGCTGCCTTTCGCACGGGCAAACCTACCGACCTAATGGCCTCCTCCGCCAGCCGAACCACGCGGGGGTGATCCTGGATCACTTCCTTCATGTTGCGATACTGTTCTTTGACCTCGAGCTTGATGTGGCTATTGGGGTAGCGCGGTCCGACCTCATCGACGATGGCCTGTAAGACACCGGCATGGTCGACCAGCTGGTCGGTAGCGAAGTCGCGCAGGATAAAATCGATGCGGGCACTTTCCGCTTTCCCTGATATGCTTACCGGGTGAATAAAGCCCTCCCGGTCTTCCGTGGTTTCGGGACTTAATCCCATACGCGGCAGCGCCGCCACGATATCGGCGGCAATCTTCACGGCGTTTTCCAGCTTGTCCTTGCCAAAACCCGGATGGGCGCTTACCCCCTCGATGGTAATGATGGCCGCATCCGCGCTGAACGTCTCATCTTCCATGCTGCCGCGGGCTTCTCCGTCGATCGTATATCCGAAGTCGGCAGCAAGTTTATCCATATCCACGGCGTCTACGCCACGGCCGATCTCCTCGTCGGGCGTGAATAGAATTCGTAGCCGACCGTGCGGTACATCCGGATTCTGCATCAGATACTCTACGGCAGCCATGATGGCGGCTATACCGGATTTATTATCGGCACCCAGGAGCGTGTCGCCGCTGGAGGTAACGATGGTCTCACCCATATTGTCGGAAAGGCCCGGGAACTCGCTGGCCCGAATGACGATCTGGCTACCCAACGGGAGGTGTATATCCGTACCGTCGTAGTTTTCATGAACGATGGGTTTGACGTTCGTTCCGCTGGCGTCCGGGCTGGTGTCCATATGCGAGCAGAAGCATATGACCGGTGCGTCTTCGTGGCCGGCGGTAGCCGGCACCGTAGCGTAGACGTAGCCGTGTTCGTCAAGCTCCACATCCGTAACGCCCAGCGACTGCAGCTCCTTAAATAGCAATCGAGCCAGGTCAAACTGCTTAGCCGTTGAAGGCTGGGAGGGGGAATTAGGGTCGGACTGGGTGTCGACAACCACGTATCGGAGGAATCGATCTAATACTTGCATGGCGCAATATAGCCTGGGGTCGGGAGTGCGTCCGTCGGTGAGTGCCGGGTCTCGAACATTTGTGGCGGGGCACGGGATTTACTGAGTTACGTTGTACCTGCGCTCCGCCGCAAACAACCTTATCTAAACGACCGAATGACCTACTCCACCACATTTGTCGCCGTGCTTGTGCTCTGCCTGGCCGGCGGACTGATTTATTACCTGTTTCGCGACGAACCGTTGGGCCCACTGCCCGAATTTCGGAAGCAATGGCGACGTCTGCTAAGGAAAAGGGTGACCTATTATAAGACCCTCGACCGGAAGGAGAAAAAACGTTTCCAGGAACGGATGCGCTACTTTTTCCAACGGGTAACCATCACCGGTATCGATACGGAAGTGACCGAACTGGACCGCGTGCTGGTAGCCGCCAGCGGCATCATTCCGACCTTCGGCTTCGACGACTGGAACCAGTATCCGAAATTGCGTGAGGTGCTCCTCTATCCCAATACCTTCAACAAGGAAACCTTTGCAACGGAGGGTGCGGACCGCACGATCGCCGGTATGGTAGGCGGTGGCTATATGAACGGGAAACTCCTGCTATCCCAGCATGCCCTGCGCGCCGGATTCGAGAACGCCGGGCGCAATAATACCGGCATTCACGAATTCACCCACCTGCTAGATAAAGCAGACGGGGAGACGGACGGCATTCCCGATTACTTCCTCGACAATCAGTACCTGATCCCCTGGGTGGAGATGATCCGTTCCGAGATGGCGGCTATTCAGCATGGCGATTCTGACATCGATAAATATGCCCTTACCAATAAGGCCGAATTCTTTGCGGTGGCAGCTGAATACTTCTTCAATCGGCCGGCTGCCTTCGCCCACAAGCACCCCGAATTATTCTCCCTTATGGAGCGGATCTTCCACCAGGATTTGGATCACGACGGCGGGGTAGGGACGGTAGACCATCAGGACCCCGTAGCGGCTACACGGGAGTAGTCGCAAACATGTCCATTTGGGGCGGGTTACCCTATTGATGATACCAGCTATCCGCCGCCGCTACAACGATACGTTCTCCAACGAAGCTTACCAGGCCATGCTGGCCTGGCTGGGTGGACAGTACAATCACGACCCGAAGTTTCACGTAGCGGAGACCCCCGTTTTCTTTCCCGCCGACTTCCGGGAGAAAGTCTTTCAGGCGTGTACGGATATCATCGGGACCGTCACCGCGCCCGGTTACGCTGAACAGGCCGCCCGGGCCATTCCTCCCGGAGAGAATGTACCCAATCAGGACGAGCGACCGCTGTTCCTGCAGTTGGACTTCGGTGTTTGTCGGGCGGAAGATGGCACGGTCGTTCCTCAGTTAGTGGAGGTACAGGGCTTCCCTTCTCTCTATTTCTTCCAGGGATTGCTCGACCGCAGTTTCCGTCGCTTTTTTACCATTCCCGATGGCTTCTCCGCCCGCTTCGACGGATCCAGCGATGCGGAATACCTGGAACTACTGCGAGAAACAATTCTGGGCGGACACGACCCGCGGCATGTCATCCTCCTGGAGGTGGACCCTAAAAGCCAAACAACACGTATCGACTTCATCGTGGCCTGTGCGGAACTGGGCATCAGTGAGGTATGTATCACCGAGGTAGATCTGGTAGACGGAAAACTGTACTACGACCGTGACGGGGAGCGAACGCAAGTGCACCGCATCTTTAACCGGGTCATCTTTGATGAATTAAAGGCCCGCACCGATCTCGAACGAAAGTTTAACCTGATCGAGGAGGCGGAGGTGGAATGGGCGGGCCATCCGAACTGGTTTTTCCTGATCAGCAAGTTCAGCCTCCCCTTTCTGGATAGCCCCTACGTTCCGGAAACCCATTTTTTATCGGAACTGGACCAATACCCGGCGGACCTGTCCGCTTACGTTCTAAAGCCACTGTACAGCTTTGCCGGTATGGGGGTGAACCTGCACCCGACGATCGAGGATCTCCAGGCGATCGATGAACCGGAACACTACATTTTACAGAAGAAAGTGAACTACGTGCCGATCGTGGAGACGCCGGATGAGCCGGCGCGGGTGGAACTACGCATGATGTACCTTTGGCCCCCGGATGAAGAACGGCCGATACTGGTCAACAATCTCGTCCGCCTGTCTAAGGGTGAAATGATCGGGGTGCGCTACAATAAGGGGAAAACCTGGGTAGGGGGCACCGTAGGATATTTCGCACCTTAGCGCGGAATTCCCAAACACACCTCCATGCGCGTGCTGCTTTACCTTGGTTGTTGCTTGCTCGTAGCCTGTTCGGCCGACTCCGACGTCGATGCTGAATCGGTATTGGTAGACCCCTATACCTTGCCCAGCATTGACGGCGATGCGCTAAACGTCATCGTTGAAATACCCGCCGGGACCAATCACAAGATCGAATACCATCCAGGGCGTGGCTACATAAATGATACACTTGAGGACGGCGGGACGCGGGTGATCAGCTTTTTGCCCTATCCGGGCAATTACGGCTTCGTTCCTTCTACGCTGATGGACAGTGACCGGGGTGGTGACGGGGACGGGCTGGACGTTCTGGTAATCGGGGAGAGCGTACCCACCGGTACCTTATTGCGCGTCGTCCCGATAGGAGCGTTGATGCTTCGCGACCGGGGGGAGATTGACACTAAAATCATAGCCGTGGCCGCCGACCCGGCCGACCGAACCCTTGACGTCACGACCTTCTTGGACTTTTCACTGGGTAATGACGCGGCCAAACAAATTATCGAAACCTGGTTCCTGAATTATAAAGGACCGAACGTGGTCGAGCTACTCAGGTGGGAAGACGAGGCCTACGCCTGGCGGGAGGTGCGGAAGTGGCAAACCGATAATGAAGCGTTAAATTAGCCCCAAACCGGACCCTATTTTGAGCAAAAGGCGTACTGACCGGTTATATTCACCCGGGTAAAGTCACTTTTGGTCCTTACTTTTAGTAGGGCCATGCGTCTTACCCGCCTAACTACCCTAATTTCACCCCTTGATGAAACGCTTACTTTGCTTTAGTCTGCTCATATCGGCCACCGCGCTTAGCGCTCAGAGCTTCGAGTGGGATAAACCCACCCCCGCGACCCATCCGAAAGAAGTTACGGCGACCCCCACAACATACGCCTCGGCCGCGGAGATCCGTGAGGGCGGACTTGCCGGAATCTACGATAAGGAAGCCGACGGTACTACCACCGCATACGGTGAAATCTACCGGGCTAACGAGCTAACCGGAAGTCATCCCGTCCTGCCCTTAGGAACACTGCTGCGGGTTACGAATATTGAGAATGGCCGATCCGTCGTCGTTCGGGTTACCGACCGGGGCAAAGAATGCCCGGAGTGCGTAGTTACGCTGAGCAACACAGCCGCGAGGGAACTCGGTATGGACAACCGGTCGGAAGTCACGATCCAGCCGGACGGCTTCAGCAACTGGAATCCGGTTCCCCATCAGGACGTCGCCTCCGCGGCGGAAGTTTCCGCTCCGGTGGCCGAAGAAGTGGTACCGCCATCCGCTGTCCTGCGTCCGGCTTCCGCAACTGACGGAGACGAGCGTCCCAGCGTCTTCACCCGTGAGGTCGTGGCTCCCGCTCCCGCTCCGGCAATATCCGAGGCTCCGAAGGGAGAACCGGTCGCATACGAGCAAACCGTAACTCCACCTTCGCCCACCGTTGCCCCCGGCAAGCAGCAAGCGCGGGGTGTTACGGAGGAAGTGGCCCTCGAACAAGAATCATTTGCCATTCAGTTGGCCGCCTACACGAACGAGACATACGCCGTCCGGCGAGTCCAGGAACTGAAAGATCAGGGAATGGAAGACGTTTACTACCGTTCCGTCACCAAGGAGGACGGTGAGGTGATCAATCGCGTATACTCCGGCTCCTTTGACAACGTCACTGATGCTCAAACCGCCGTACGCACGATTGCCGGCAAGTACAAGCTTACCGGAATCGTTTCCAAGTTGTAGCAGGTCGCTACTTCCTAAAGAGTCAAAGGCTCTCCGTTACCGCGGAGGGCCTTTTTTGTGTGTGAAAAAATGGACATGGTGTTGACACGTATCCGTAAAATGAAATAAAAATCTATATTTACGGCAGATAACAAGTTTAATGTCGGTTTATCAAGCTAAAACGCAACTTGTTTGTCGATCGTTCGTTTTTGATTCAAGCATCCTTCATTCGCCATGACTAATCAATCGCATGCCCCCCTCCAACCCGCCGCGATACTCTTTATGCTGGGGGTTATCCTGTTCCTGATTTACGGATAGATCTCATGGCGTTTGCCTGGCCGGTACTCTCCCTTCTTCTCGGCTGCCATGCTCCCTATTTGTCGGGGCTCAGTCGGGTCTAGTTGCATCGGCAGGCTTCCTTCTAGTCCTTCTATGGAGTCATCATAGACCAAGGGCGATATTCCATCGACGGGTGACCACCTTTCAGGTAAACGGTAAGTAATGGGTTGAGCGTTAATATTATATTAAAACCGCTCACTCATGATCACGCTACTTACTTACCTCTCGCTCATAACCGGCGGATTATTGGTACTGCTATTGATCATGGGGATCATAGGCGGTATGGATCTCGATATGGACATCGATGCTGACACCGAAGGAGAAGCCTCTCCCGGAATGGGTGGAGTAGGTATCGTAAAGGCAACCCTAACCTTTTTGTCAATTGGATCGTGGACGATGCGGATTATGCTCATCACTTCTTCCAATCCTCTCCTTTCGCTTTTAGCCGGCGTTGCGGCGGGCGCCGTAGCGGTTTACCTACTCTCGCTGGTAGTTTCCTGGTTGCTCGGGCAAGAGGCCGACGTGAACTGGCAGGCCGAAGATGCCCTTCGGCAAAAGGGTACGGTGTATCTCCGCATACCCGCCGGGGGGGAGGGTATCGTCCGGGTGGAAGTAAAAGGGGGACTACGCGAACTTAAGGCACGCAGTACACAAAAGGCGGTGATCCCAACGGGCACGCTTATCACCGTCGAAGAATGCACCGATGACGGCGTGGTACTGGTTCGGCCGGTTGGGCATGTGGCTAATACGCCAAACCTTATATAACTTCAACTATACGTTGCCGGCGGAAACCGTCGTTTGCGGCCGGAATACACTCACCCATAAATCCTTGTAAAATGGAATTTCTAATACTGCCTGCTGCCATCGTGGCGCTGATCATGATCTTTGCCGTATGGCTGGTGAGCCGCTACAAACGCTGTCCCAGTGATAAAATTCTGGTTGTCTACGGGCGGACGGGTAGTGACGCCTCCGCTAAGTGCTACGCCGGTGGCGGAACCTTTGTGTGGCCGGTTATTCAGGACTACCAATACCTTGATCTGACCCCCTTGTCCATAGACGTGAACCTGCAGGATGCCCTTTCCAAGCAGAATATCCGGGTTAGCGTTCCGGCACAGTTTACCGTTGGAATCAGCAACAAGCCTCACCTGATGCTGGCTGCTGCAGAGCGGCTGCTGGCGCTGGACCGGACCAATATCAGCAACCTGAGCCACGACATCATCATGGGGCAGATGCGCCTCGTGATTGCAAATATGGATATCGAGGAGCTCAATATCGACCGCGACAAATTCGTAGAAAGTGTTTACCGCAACGTCGGGGAAGAACTGCACAAGATTGGTCTGGAACTGATCAACGTCAACGTTACGGACATCCAGGACGAAAGCGGGTACATCAAGGCATTAGGCCAGGAGGCCGCGGCGAAAGCCATCAACGATGCCAAGATCAAGGTGGCCAATGAGCTCCGGACGGGCAGCATCGGTGAGGCCGAAGCCCAGCAGGATCAGCGTTCCAAAGTAGCGGACGCGAATAGCCGGGCCGAAATCGGGGAGGCCGCCGCCCTCCAGCAACAGCGTATTCAGGTAGCCGCCGCCAATAGCCGGGCGGAGATCGGGGAAGCGGAAGCGCAGCGCGAACGCCGTATCAAGGTGTCCGAGGCGGAAAGTTTCGCGCAGATTGGAGAGGCCGCCAGCCGCGCCGAGGCGACCCAGGGTAAGAACACCGCTGAAATCAAGATCGCCGAAAGTAACGCCGCCCGCGACGTCGCTATGGCGGAGGCCCGTCGCCAGTCGGAAGCGGCCCGAAAAGTTGCGGAGGCCAAGGCTCGGGAAGAGGCTTACCGCGCGGAGCAGGATGCCGAAATCGCCCGCGCTGCTACCGAAAAGGCCCGTATGGAAGCCGAGCAGGTAGTAGTAGCCGATATAGAAAAGCAGAAAGCCATCATCGCGGCCCAGGCCGAGGCCGAAAGACGGCGGGAGATCGCCCGTGGTGAAGCGGATGCCGTACTGCTGAAGTACCAGGCGGAAGCACAGGGTATGGAGGAGTTATTGCGTAAGCAGGCCGACGGCTTCCAGAAACTAGTACAGGCCTCCGGTGGCGATGCGCAGAGCGCGATCAACTACCTGATGCTCGATAAACTGGCCGAACTTAGTCGGATTCAGACCGACGCGATCAAAGACATCGACATAGAAAAAGTCGTTGTTTATGATAACGGTAGCGGTAAGGGAGTAGGTAATTTCGTTCAGGGACTATATGGCATGGTTCCCCAGCTAAGTGACTTCCTAAAACAGAGTGGAATGCAACTACCGGAACATCTAGTGGTCCAGAATGGTCACTCCAAACCCGAGAAACCCAAAGAGGAGCCATTGAAGTAGTACGATTAATATACGCGCATGCGCCCGATAGCCTCTATCGGGCGCGTTGCGTTTACTACCTTTGACTCCTGCATTTTTGAACTTTGTCTACGCCCCATGAATCTTCGTTTGTTAGTATTGTCCGCCTTGGTCGGCATGATGTTATGCTGCGCTGGGGAGACTACACCAACCGGCGAATTTCCGGATAGCAGAAATAGTGAGGAAGTACGGATCGTACTCAAAAGCGAGCCGCCCACGCTCAATCCTTTACTCACCTTACAGAGCGTTACCCGCTACGTAGCTGAACACATATTTCAGACGCTCAACCGGCATAACCCGGAAACCTACGAGTTGGATCCTGCTCTGGCATCGGTGCCCACCGTCACCTCCCTCCCCGACGGTGGATTAGCGTACGATTACCGTATAGACAGCCTTGCGCGCTGGCCTAATGGCAGCCGGGTGACGGCTGGTGACGTGATCTTCAGTCTCAAGGCTTTGCTGAATCCACTAGTTGGCGCGGGACCCTATCGTTCGTATTACAGCATGATCTCGGACGTGGTCATGACCGGAACGGATTCCATGGCCTTCCGTGTGCTCACGAAGCGACCCTATGTTTTGTCCGCTGAGGCGATCGGTGACCTGTACGTCTTCCCCCGGTACGCCTACGATCCCGAAGGACTACTGGATGATGTGGCTGTAAAAGAACTCACTGATGCGGAGAATGCCGAACGGCTAAGCGAGACCAACGACGGTATGCGTCGGTTCGCCGATGATTTCAATAGTCCCGAACGCGGCTACAAGCCGGATAAGATAGTCGGGAGCGGACCCTATGAGTTGAAGTCATGGGAAGACGGGCAGCGAATACGGCTGCGACTCCGGCAGGACTACTGGGCGAAAGAGCGCCGGGAGGAATACCTGAAGGCTGTACCCCAGGCGTTGACTTTTGAAATTATTTCAGACAACACCACGACGGCCAATGCCCTGCGTGATCAACTGGTAGACATGGTTGTCGATATGCCCATCGATCAGTTCCTGATGCTCCGGGACGAGGCCTATCTAAAACCCATTTATGACTTCGTCTCCATTCCAAGTTTTAAATATTATTCCATTCTGCTCAATCAGAATGAGCCGATACTGAACGATAGCCTGACCCGTCGCGCTCTGGCCCATACCGTTGACGTGGACCTGCTTATCAAGAAATTCTTTCCCGACCTGGCACAGCGGATAACCGGGCCGGTGCTCCCTTCCAAAGATTATTACAACCGCGAGCTCACCCCGCTCTCCTTTGACCTCGACCAAGCCCGGAAGTTGCTGACGGAGGCCGGTTGGTCGGACACGGACGGGGACGGGATTCTGGATCGACGCCTAAACGGAGATAAACAGGAGCTCAGTTTTACTCTGCTGACCTATGCCAACCCGGTCAGCGAAGGGGTATGTCTGTACATCGCCCAGACCGCGGCAGAAGTAGGAGTAGATATCAGCGTAGTCAGGCAGGAAGGCCGGACGCTGATCGATAGACTAAACGCCGGCAATTTCGTGGCCTCATTCTACGGCCTTGGCTTTGACCCCACTCCGGATGATTTCTCCCAGGGATGGTATTCAACGGCGATTCCGCCCAGCGGTACAAATCGCGGACACTTCAGCAACAGCGAGGCGGACAGCCTGATCCGTCGGATAGCCGCTACCACAGATTCCGTAGCCAGGGCACCTTTGTACCAGCGTTTTCAGGAGATCGTCTACGAAAATCAACCCATGATCTTTTTGTATTCACCCAACGCAACCTTGGTGGTGTCCAAACGCCTGGACTATAGCTTAACCCCGCTGGCTCCGAACCTGTATTTTAATGCGATTCGGGTGCGGCCTACTTCTTAACCGTATGTATCATTTAATTAAAGGCTTTGTCGGTTTACTGCTTCTGCTTCCGCTGTGGGTGAGTGGCCAGGATACGACGCAAACCGTTGCGATCGATACGACTATCTACAGCTTTGCCGACGAGGCTCCCCGATTTCCTAGTCCCTGTGAGCAATACGACACGACTGCTGCGGCCAAGTCACAGTGTGCGCAGCAATTCCTACTCGACTACGTTTACAAAAGAGCGCTATACCCGGCGGAAGCGCGGGAGCAGAATATCAGTGGAACCGCCGTCGTCGCCTTTATCGTAGAACCCAACGGAATGATTAACCGCCCGGAGATACTTCGCGATCCCGGTGGTGGCATCGGCATATCGGCTCTCCGTAGTGTAATTGGGATGAGCAGGGAAGTCCTATGGCGCCCCGCCATTAAGGACAGTGTGCCGGTTCGCTTTCGATTCGTCCTTCCCATCCGTTTCCGACTGGAAGAACCCAAGCCCTACGTCGTTATAGGCAGGGATACGGTGTATACCGATCTCACGCAGTCAGCGAGCTTTGTTAGCAACGACGGCGATCTGGCGGGCTATCTCGATGGGGTGATTGATTACCCCGATATTCCTCAGGACAGCTGCGCGACCGGCCAAATGGATATGCAGCTCTTCATACATCCTACCGGCCTGGTGACCGTCAACGACATCATCGACTATAATAACCTCGGGGTAGATTTCACCAGTGAGGCAATCGATGCCGCGACGGGAACCTTCAATCAGTGGATACCTGCGGAATTCGAGGGTAAAAAGGTGACCAGCGCCCAGGATGTAACCCTGAATTTCATTCCTACGGACGAGGGCTGTGCTTACGTTGTCGACGACTACAGCCAGGCTCTGCGATTAATGCAGGACGCCCAAGCGATGCTCACCGACTCTACTGCTTTTCCCGAAGCGCTAATCAAAATGGACGAGGCCGTGGACCTGTTTCCCCGTGACGGTCGCTTTCGTATCATCAGGGGCCAAGCTCGCCTGGACAAGAACATGCTCGCCGAAGCCTGTGAGGATCTGACGCTCGCCCGTTCCATAGCGCTGATCGATTGGTACGATTCCCTTTTGCCGCTCATTTGTCGGCCTGCCGGTACCGAAGAGGAAGAGGAAGAGGAATAGAGGGCAGGTGCTTACTTCACCGCTCACTAACATGCTCACCCAACTTCCGTAAAGCGCCGAACCCGGTCGTGGATGGTACCATCCACGACCGGGTTCGGATATCGGTAATAAGCTGAGATCGGGTGGCGAACTCCGTTCTACGCCTTTTCGAACGCCGCCTCCACGAGGCTTTTTTGCTCTTTGGCGTGTACCGGTTTGTAACCGGTAGCTGGCGAGGCCGTCGCCGGTCGTCCGACATAGCGGAGAATTTGGTTCAGCCCCAGGCTCTTGTTGTACAGAAACTGATCGCTGATATAGCTCCACGCTCCCGCATTTCGACTTTCTTCCTGCACCCACAACATTTCGGCGTCGGCGTAGCGCTCCCGAATCTGCTTGATCTGCTTGATGGGTAAAGGGAAGAGTTGCTCGATGCGGACAATAGCTACGTCGTCCCGTTTCTCTTCCTCCTTGTAAGCTACCAGGTCGAAGTAGACCTTCCCCGAACAGAGAAGAAGCCGCTTAATACCGGAAGCATCCTTTACCGTCGGGTCATCAAGGACCTCCTGGAAGCGCGTTCCCGGTCCAAATTCGTCGACGGAACTGACTGCCCGATCGTTACGCAGGCCGGATTTCGGCGTCATGACGATGAGTGGCTTACGGAAATTCCAGGTCAACTGACGCCGCAGCAGGTGGAACATGTTGGCCGGCAGGGTAGGGTTGGCGACGATCATGTTGAACTCCGCGCATAGCTGAAGGAAACGTTCCAGGCGGGCGCTGCTGTGCTCGGGTCCCTGTCCCTCGTAGCCGTGGGGAAGCAGTACGGTCAAACCGTTCATGCGGCCCCACTTGCTTTCGCCGCTGCTTATAAACTGGTCGAAGATGGTCATCGCTCCGTTGGCAAAATCACCGAACTGAGCTTCCCAGATTACCAGATTATCGGGGCTGGCGGTGCTATAACCGTATTCGAAGCCAAGCACGGCGTATTCCGAAAGCAGCGAATTAAAAATCCGCATCTTCCCCTGGTCCTCGCTTAGTCCATCCAGGCGATTATAGGTGCTCTCTCCGTCCTGGCTTTTGAGTACCAGGTGTCGGTGACTGAAAGTGCCACGGCGTACGTCCTGACCGGACATGCGAACGTCATGGCCCTCCATCAGCAGGGTGGCGTAGGCACTGAGTTCCCCGAGGGCCCAGTCCAGTTGATCTTTGTTGACCGACTGTTCGTAGTTGTTGTAGAGGCGGTTAACCTTGTTCACAGGTTCGAAGCCATCGGGTAGGGTAGTGATGTGCTTCAGGATGGCCTTCATCTTGTCGATAGAGACTCCGGTCACCGGAGATTCCTCGAAGTAGCTGTACTCCCAGTGGTCGCGATTGAGTTCACTCCACGCCTTCTCCGGTGGTTGGTAGCTGTAGGGGAGGTCGCTGTTCTTTACCTTGGTGTGAACGGACTGAAGCTGAGACTTAAACTTCTTGGCCATTTCCTTGGCCAGCTTCGAGTCGACGTCCTTACGGGAGACGAGTTGCTCGGTGTATACCTGCCGGACATTCGGGTGTCGCTTTACGCGCTCGTACATACCCGGTTGGGTGTAGCCCGGGTCATCACCCTCGTTGTGGCCGTTCTTCCGGTAGCAGAGCATATCGATGAAGACATCGGAGTTAAACCGATTGCGGTACTCCATTGCCAGCTTGGATACGTAGTACACCGCCTCGGGGTCGTCCCCGTTGACGTGGAAAACCGGAGCTTCGATTACCGTGGCCACCCCACTGGCGTAGATACTGGTGCGAGCATCCTCGTAATCGGTGGTAAAGCCGATCTGGTTGTTAATGATCAGGTGAATGGTTCCACCGGTGGTATAGGCTTCGAGCCCGCTCATCTGGGCGGTTTCGAATACTACCCCCTGACCGGCAACGGCAGCGTCGCCATGCACCAGAATGGGGACGATCTTGTCGTAATCGTTGGCGTAGAGAACATCCGCCTTCGCACGGGCAAAACCTTCCACGACCGGTCCGACGGCCTCGAGGTGGCTGGGGTTAGGGGCCAGTTTGACGTTCACGGATTTGTCGGTCCGGGTAGCGATGATGGAGCTGTACCCCATGTGGTACTTCACGTCGCCGTCACCCCTAAGCTTATCGGGAATGACTCCCTCGAACTCCTGAAAGATGCTCTCGTAGCTCTTGCCCATAATATTGGCGAGCACGTTTAGACGTCCGCGGTGGGCCATACCGATCACCACTTCCTCCACGCCATCACGCGAGGCCTCGGAAATGATCGTATCCAGCACCACGATGGCGGCTTCTCCGCCTTCCAGTCCGAAACGCTTCTGGGCGGGGTACTTGGTTTTGAGGAAGTCCTCAAATCCGACCGCGTCGTTGAGCGTTTCCAGGATGTGCCGTTTGTCGTCGATATCCAGGCCGTATGCTTCCTCCGGGTGGTGTTTCTCGATACGCTCCCGTAGCCAGCGGCGCTTCTCCCGGTGGAAGATGTGATCGGTTTCAAAACCGATGCTGCTCAGGTAAATCCGGTTGAGGTTCGCGACGATTTGCCGCAGGGTACTCCCTTCCGGCATGAACAAGTGGTGGGCGGCTTTGAAGGACGTATCCAGATCTTCCTCGCCCAGATTGAAATCTTCCAGGTTGAGGCCTGCCTCCGGATCCTTAAATTCCTGGATCGGGTCGATGCTGGATGCGACGTGCCCCCGGATACGGTAGGCTTTGATCAGCGCGAATACATTGAGCTCCTTCTGAACGTGCGTCCAATCTACTTCGCCCTCCCCGGTGGTGGGTAGGCCGGAGCCGCCGGATTTTTCCGAGCCGTAATCAAACCCGAGAAAGAAATCCCGCCAACTATCGTCTACGGAATCGGGTGATGCTACGTACTGCTGATATAGCTTTTCGATATAGCCCGGATGGGCGTTTGCCAGGTGCGAATAATTACTCATAATAGTTTTTTTCAACGCCTTCCCCAAGCGGTTGTTCAACCCATTTACCCGTAGTATCGACCCAGTACCCATTCCCACGCGCGGCCGGGTAAAAGACGGTGTGCTAAGGTGCTGATTTTTTGGATGGGTTCACCAATAACGTACTGCGGGCTTAACTGGTCTTTGCCCAGGATTTTAAATATCTGCTCCGCTACGTAATCCGCCGTCATCCCGTGGTCCACGTTCCCCGCCATGGCGTCGTCCGCTCGCCGGTACCGCTCGCGGTAAAGGCTATTCACCTCCGCAGCGGGTTGCCGGTACTGGGTGGCGATCGAGTTGGTGGCAATGTCGCCCGGACTGATACAGGCCACCTGCACATTGGAACCCTGTAATTCCAGCCGTAGACTGTCGGAGAGCGCGATGACACCGGCTTTGCTGGCACAGTACACCGACCGAAAAGGAATACCCATATGTCCGGCGATACTACTCACGAGTAACAACCGACCGCGTGGACTCTCGCGCAGGTAGGGGAGGGTGGCCTGACAAAGATTCCAGCTTCCCCAGAAATTCGTTTCCATGATGCGGCGGGCACGCGGCGTGGGCATATCCTCCACCGGACCGGCGCCGCCGATGCCGGCGCAGTGGATGACCGCGTCCAGCCGCCCCTCAACGGCGACTAATTCACCCATGGCCTCTTGGAGACTGGTTTCGTCACTTATATCGGCGGGAAGGGGCGTTACCCCGGGCAGGTCAACCGTCCTGCGGCTCATACCGTAAACCCGCCAGTCGTGGCGGGCCAGCAGCGGGGCGAGCGCTTCACCGAGGCCGGAAGAGGCACCCGTAACGAGCGCGACATGTTGCATGGAATTGACTTTGGATTCGGCAAATAACGGAACTTATACAGCAAACGGCCGGTCAGATGCGTTAGGGTACCGTACCTTTGCATCATTACGGCTTGAAATCGCTCCCCTTTCGGCCTTCCCGGCGGCGGGCGTCCAGGCTATAAATCGACCCGGAATACCACAAAATAGTATGGCTACCCCCGAAAAAGACTTGGAAACAACCTTCAACGAAAAAGGCGAACTCATCAGCCCGGTCCTCCCCGCAGGCGTCAAGAACTTCTTGATCGACATCGACGGCACGGTGTGTGACGATATCCCCAACGAAGAACCGGAGCGTATGTCTACCTGCCTGCCCTACCCGGATGCGCTGCGCATCGTCAACAAATGGTACGAGGATGGGCACATCATCACCTTCTTCACCTCACGGACCGAAGAACACCGCGAGATAACCGAAGAGTGGCTCAACCGTCATAACTTCAAATACCACGGGATGCTCATGGGTAAGCCCCGGGGTGGTAACTACCATTGGATCGATAATCACATCGTCAAGGCCACCCGCTTTAAGGGTAAGTTCACCGATCTGATCGTTAAAAATCGCGACGTCGAGGTTTTCAACGATTAAGACGCTTACCCCCGGGATTCTCTTCCGGTAGATTCATTCCTTTCTTTGTTGGTTACGGACGCATAATCCGACACGTGTTTACAATCGGTAATGCCGATTTTCACGCGGCCTGGTTGATGAAAACACCAAATAGGTGTTGCGCCGTGTATTTGCAAGCCCTATATTTGAAGTAGCCACCTTTGGTTCGTAGTTCATCGTCCTTGCCTATCTGCCTGACGATCGCGTTCGATACTAATAGATACTACGGATCAGCCTTGTGAATGTAACGAAGAGACCTTTGATAAAACGCAAAGGCACGGGCGAACGCTTGTTCGCCCGGCCTTCCTGAAGCTTTTTAATTTACCATGTTGACACCCCGGGGATCCAATGCGATACCCGGGGTGTTTTCTTTATTCCTGGTTATCCGCGTAGTAGGTGTCTTTCTCCACTACCTGTACCTTTTCACCGGAACTGAGGGTGCGGCTAAGGGCGGTGTAGGGACCGGCCACAACCAGCTGACCCGCTTCAGCGCCCGTCAGAATCTGTATGTATTTGGCATCCTGCAGGCCGGTAGTTACGGGTACCTGAGCGATGGTGTCATTCTGCACGAGGAAGATCACCTCCTGTAAGTCAGCGGTGCCGGTCATCTCGTCGCTTTCCGAATCCATTTCCCGGGTGGCCACCGATTCAATGGGAACGCTCACCGCGTCCTCCGCCAGTTTAGTCAGGATATCGACGCTCGCGGACATGCCCGGGCGAAAAGGGTAGGTGTTGCCTTCGGAGATGAGTTCGTTGTAGCTCTCCTGGTCGATACTGATGCGGACCTCGAAGTTGGTGACCTGGTCACTATTGAGCACATTGTCGGCCAGCCCCGCCGTCGTGCTGCTGTTCGCGATTTGCGTCACCGTGCCGGAAAACGTCCGGTTGAGGTAAGCGTCCACTTCGATCTCCGCCTTATCGCCGAGGCTGACGGAGGGTACGTCGTTTTCGCTCACTTCCACCCGTACTTCCATGGCATTCAGGTTCGCAATGCGCATCAGTTCGGTACCCGTCATCTGTATGGTACCGACTACGCGTTCGCCCTGCTCGACATTCAGTAGGGAAACGACACCGCCCATGGGGGCGTAGATCGTGGTACGGCGAAGACTTGTCCGTAATTCGTTCAGGGTAGCCTCGCTGGACTCAATATTGTACTGGGCACCGCGGGCGCTTTCTTCCGCTGCCTGAATGTTGCTTTCCGCGGCACTCAGGTTGGCTTCGAGGCCGCGCACGTTGGCCTGGCTGGTTTGCAGCTCCGCCTCGCTGATGACGCCGTCCTGGTAGAGCTGCTGGTTACGTTCCAAAATTTCCTCGGCATTAGCGAGCTGCGCGGCAATCTGTTCCCGTTGGGCTTGCTGCGTTTTGATTTGTGCGCGGGCATTCGCGAGCTGTGCTTTACTGCTATTCACGCCGGCGACACCGCGGGCAACCTGTGACTGATAGGCGTCGGCGTCGATCTTGGCCAACAACTGGTTGGGTACGACGCTATCTCCTTCCTCGACGTAGAGTTCGACCACCTCTCCCGATACGTCCGAGCTGATCTTTACTTCCGTCTGGGGAAATATTTTACCACTGGCGCTGACGACCTCCTGAAGGTCACGAAGCTCCACCTCCTGGGCGAATACCCGGGTACCCTCTTCGGGCCGGTTGCTAACGATGAGGCCGACGACGACGGCAAGAATGATAACGGCCAGGACCAGAAATATGGCTTTGCGAGACATGCTAGATAAAATTTGCTGTGGTTAATTGAGGGATAGCTCCTGACCGAGGTAAAATTGGATGACCTCCCGATTGAAAATAAGCTGGTACTTGGAACGGGTGAGTTCTACGCGCGCCTGTTCCAAACGATTGGCTGCGGTCGTAAGATCCAAACTGTTCGCCGCACCGGCCGAGTAACGGCGGTCGGTCGCGTCGTAAGCCTGCTGGGCGGCATTGAGGCTGACCTCCGCGGCGCGGTACGTTTGCCGGGCGGCACGTAAATCGCCCAGTGCGCGCTCTACATCAGAGCGCAGTTGATTTTCCGCCTGTGATACCTCGATATCCGTGCCAATCCGCTGAACCTCGGCCCGCTGTAC
The DNA here is from genome assembly GCF_003390935.1 of Lewinella sp. IMCC34191. Taxonomy (GTDB): domain Bacteria; phylum Bacteroidota; class Bacteroidia; order Chitinophagales; family Saprospiraceae; genus Neolewinella. The sequence continues at coordinate 160,259 of NZ_QNQZ01000007.1, forward strand.
ATTGATCCGGTTCCGGTTCTGGTTGTAGATGGGTATACTGAGGCTCATACCGATCCCCTGGCTGAAGTTTTGATCGAGCTGCGGGAAGTAACCGAGGTTCGGATAAACTACGCCCGTCTGGTTGAAGGAAGATATGGTGGTTTCCTCCCCGTTGATCAAGACCGGTACCGCGGGACCCTGTACAATCTCCGCATTCGAGTCATCAGGGTTAGCGAAATCCTTAGCGATACTGGAGTAATTGGTTGAGAGGTTGGCAAACAGTTGCAGGGTGGGCCGTAAGCCCGAACGGGCCACGTCGATCGCCAGATCGGCCGATGTCCGGCGCAGTTCGGCGGCGCGGATGGAGGGCTGGGTCTGTCGGGCCGAATTCAGCACTTGCTGCAGATCGTAGTCCGCGAAGAGGTCCCCTTCCTCGAAGTCCTGGACGGGGTTGACAATACTGAAATCCTGATCGGGGTCCAGCTCGAGCAGAAGCTGTAAGTCCAGCAGCGCCAGCTGTACCTGGTTTTCCAATTCAACGACCGTCCGCTGGTTGGCCGCCTGCTGGGCTACGAGATCAAAGCGCTGCGCGGCCGCCAGACTACCGGCCCGGATCTGGGCATCGGTGTTTGCCAGCTGGGTATCGATAAGCTCCAATTGCACGCGGGCATTGGTAAGCTGCTCCTGCGACAGCAAAATCGTCAGATAACTATTGGCTACCTGCAGGCCGATATTATTGGCGGTTACCGCGGCATCCGTCTGTGCGGCCTCCAGATCGATTTCCGATTGCCTCAGACTGTTGCGCAGCAGGCCGCCGTCGTAGATCGTTACGGCTCCCTGTAGCTGATAGCCCTGGGAGAAGATATTCTGGGCCTCGAAGGTGTTGGTGGTCGGGTCGATACTCCGGCCAAGGAGGAGATTGACGCTGGTTCCGCCATTCAGACTGGGCAGGCGGTTATTCTTGCTCTGCTGTAGATCCAGGCGGGCTAATTCCGTCGAGTTGTCGAGCCGCCGAACCTGCAGGCTGTTTTCGCGGGCGTACGTAACGGCCTCCTCGAGGGTCCATTCCGTATCGTTCTGCGCGATCATCCAGGCCGGAGCCAATAGGGTGAGATATAAGTAGAGAGGCAACCGCATTCTGCTGATGTTGTTAGGCCAGCAAAACTAAAGCTCTCGACGCGGGAAGAAAATTTAATCTATAAACGGCGTCCGAAACTAGACCGGCGGACGAAAAGCAGCCTACAGGCTACTATTGATCACCGTAGTGCCCACCAGCCGGTCGTACCGGCCTCCCAGGGGGCGATAGTAGATCAGGCCGATGTAATCGTTCTCGGTGACCGAGTAGCTATCCTCCGTCTCGGCGTAGCCAGCGCGGCTTCCGTCGGGTACGTCCACGTCGGTAACGTAATAATAATTGTAGAAGCCCTGCTTGACCAGAAAGCGACCTACGTACGCACTAATGCCCGGGTTCCATACCATCCGGTAGGGCGGCTTCTTCTGCCATTCGGTCATGGCTCCGAATACGTACACCTCGTCTTCGAGCGGTAGTCCGGTCTGTGTTTTAAGGATCGGCGTGATTTCTACGTATTCGCCGGTGTACTCCAGGTCCAGGCGCTGGAAGGACTGCTGGAGTTCTTCATCGGCGATGTTCAAAACCGGGCGATCACTGCGGAAATTCACGAAGTCGCCATTGAGGTCGAAGTACTGTGAATAGGCCGTCTCCCCCCGCGTGAGTTCCGGTGCCAGGAGCATGGCATAGCGGTCGCCCTCGTTGGTAATGCTGCGCACGTCCGTACGGGGTGCCTGTACCGACCGAATATCCAGATTACGAAACTCGTTGCCCCCACGAAAAACGATGCGGTCCTGATAGTTGAACTGGACGACTTCGCGGCCGAGCAGATTAGGTTCCACCTGGGTGACGGCATTATCCCAGCGGCCGTTTTGCAGGATGGTGGCGGTCAATTCCTGCAGGGGTGCCCTTGGCTGTAATTGCTTGGTGTTGGCTACCAACTGCACTTCCTGGTGGCTGTGGATCTTGTCGACGATGGCCGGCCGCGTGACTTGCCCCGTTATGCCGGCGATGTTCTCCGAGACCAGGAACCGACGGGTAATGACCGGCCGGTTATCCTGTTGGGTATCATAGACAACCAACAAGTAGTTGCCACTTTTCTCCAGGCGCATATTCGAATTGGGAAAGACCAGCTCGTAGTGCGTGTACGGCATAAGCGTGCGCAGGCTGAAGTCGTATTCCTGGATGTAATCGTTACCGAAGCCGCTGTTGTATTCCATTTGGCCCAGGTTGGAGGGCGTCCAGTCCTGGTTGCAGTGGATAAAACTGTAGGAGTAGCGGGTGAGGTCCTGGTTCAGATCGTCAAAGCTCAGGCGCAGCCGGGCGCCGCCGTTCAGCTCGATGATGGGGTAGGAGTGGGGGAAACCGTCGATACGCAGCTTGACCGTATGGATGTTATCGACGTAGGTATAGTCGAAGTACCGCAGGTCATCGTCCTGTGCGGAGACTGCCAGCGTCAGGTGCAGCAGCAGAAATAGGGCGGCGGAGCGCAGGTAAAAAGCAGATCCGGGAAACGGCCAACGACTCATTTAAAGACATTCAGTTTACTGACGTAAGGAGTGCCCAGGCGGTAAAAGCGCCAGGGGCGGGCGGCCCATTCCGCACCGGCTCCGTCGATTCCGATTCGGGGGGTAGTTGCGATCTCTTCCTCCGGTACGCGATCCGGTCCCCACGCCAATTGCACGGGAGCGGAGGGGTCCAGCAGGTCGAGGGCGTTATGAGCGCGCGTTATCCCGAGAGCTTTCGACACAACGCCGGGTCCCCGGCTTAGTTGCGGCTTTAAGTTTTCCATATGACGCCGTTGTAACATAGCTTCTAGACCTTGGCGGGGAGACACGGCGCGAATCAGGACCGCATGCGGTGTTTCGGCCGGTCCGGTTATCACGTTAAAGAGCTCGTGAATTCCGTAGCAGAGGTATACATAGCTCGTCCCCGCCCGGGCGTAGAAGGGCTCGGTCCGCCGGGTACGCCGTCCCCCGTGCGCGTGACTTGCCCGGTCATCGGGTGCCCAGTAGGCCTCCGTTTCGGTGATCAGCCCACTCGTCAACACCCCGTCTATGCGGGTGATCAGTTCCATGCCGATCATATTCCGGGCGATGGTCACCGGATTCTCTCCGTTCAGGAATTGGCTTATTTCCTGCGCTCCGTCGCCCAGATGCATGCTAATGATTTACAGCGGTACGGCCCACTACCAGACTACTCAACTCTCCCGCAACTCCCGGCGAAGGATCTTGCCCACGTTACTCTTCGGCAGATCATCCCGGAAAGCGACTTCCTTGGGTACTTTATAGCCGGTAAGCTCTTTGCGGCAGAAAGCGATCAGTTCATCTTCGGTGAGGGATTTGTCCTTCTTTACCACGAAGATTTTTACCACTTCCCCCGACCGTTCGCTGGGGATACCGACGGCGGCGCACTCCAGAACTTTGGGATGCGCGGCGATCACGTCTTCGACCTCGTTCGGATAGACGTTAAAACCGGACACGAGGATCATGTCCTTCTTGCGGTCGACGATGCGGAAGAAGCCATCTTCGGACATCATACCGATATCGCCGGTGCTGAGCCAGCCGTCGCGGAGCACCTTGGCCGTATCCTCGGGGCGGTTCAGATACCCCTTCATGACCTGCGGACCCTTGATTTGGATTTCGCCGCGTTCCTCGGAGGTCGCAACCCGGCTTTCTTCCTCGTTCCAGACGCGCATAATGGTGTTCGGCAGGGGTACGCCGATCGTACCGAGGCGAAGCGTCTCGTTTGGCGGGTTACAGCTCGCTACGGGGCTGGTTTCCGTGAGGCCGTAGCCTTCGGTCAGGGGCACGCCGGTGACTTTTTGCCACCGTTCGGCCACTACCCGCTGAACGGCCATACCGCCGCCGACCGCCATACGGAGGTGGCGGAAATCCAGTGCGGTAAAATCATCGTCGTTGAGTAGCCCGTTGAAGAGGGTATTCACACCGGTGGTGCCGGCGATCTTGTTATCCTTGAACGCCTTTACGATGGTGCTCAGGTCCCGTGGATTGACGATCAACACGTTGCAAATTCCGTGGGAGAAAATCGCTACGGAGTTGACGGTGAAGGCGAAAATATGGTAAAGGGGCAGGGGGCACAGCATTCGCTGATCGCTGCCTTCGTCCATTTTTAGCGTCAACCAGGCTTTGACCTGCAGGGCGTTGGCCACCAGGTTGGCATTGGTCAGCATAGCTCCTTTCGAGACGCCCGTGGTGCCGCCCGTGTACTGCAGGGCGATGGTGTCTTCCGGACGGCCCTCGAACTTAGGCAGGGGGTGCTTCTTCCCCTCGTCGAGCGCGGTCTGGAAACTGACCGCGGAGGGCAGGTTGAAGGTGGGAACCATCTTCTTGACGTTGCGCACGACAAAGTTGGTCAGGCCGCCCTTGATCCACCCCAGCATGCCGCCGATCGTGGTGAGGATGACCGTATTGATCTGGGTTTCTCCGATGACCTGTTCCAGGTTGGAGGCGAAATTCTCGGCGATAACGATGCCCTTGCAGCCACTGTCCGTAAACTGGTGCTTCATTTCCCGGGGCGTGTAGAGCGGATTGGTATTCACGATCACCAGCCCGGCCTTGAGCAGGGCGTGCAGCGTGATGGGATACTGTAACATGTTGGGCATCATGACCGCGACCTTATCTCCGGGCTGCAGGCCGCGGTAGTGCAGGTAGGCCCCCAGCGCGGTGCTGAGTTTATCCAGTTCGGCGTAGCTGATATCCTTGCCCATGCAATTGAAGGCGGGCCGGTTGGCGAACTGTTTGGTGGTATCGGCTAGGAGGTCTTTGAGGGTAGCGTGCGTCTCGACGTCCACGTTTGCCGGAATGCCGGCGGGATACTGGGCGAGCCAGGGACGCTGGTCGGTAGTCATGATCTTCTGGTTTAAGCAAGGGTGGGTAAAGTACAACACGGTGGCCGGAATTTCCCAAAGCATCAACCGCAATAGTCCTCAAGACGTTCTCATAGGAACACTTGCGAACAACGCCGATTCTACCCCTGCCGCTCCGGCGGGTCTGGATAATTTTACGGATATTCGCTTTACAATTTACCAGCTTAAATCTTCCCACCCACAATGGAAAACGGAATCCTCACCGACGCTCAGCAGAAAGATGCCGAGTTGATCCAGACCTTGCTTGACAAGATCGTAACCAAGAAAGGCTTCGATAATATTAAGGCTAACGCGGAAGGGTACGAAACCCCCGCCAAGATTCGCCGCAGCAAGGACTCCGAAGAATACTTCATCCCCGACGTCACCGGTGAGGTCAACGGTCGCAAAAGCTACTTCGAACTAGGTCTGAAGTCCGACGACGTACGCGAAGTCGTTACCAAATGGCGCCTGCTCAGCTCGCTGGCCGCTTACAAGCACGGCAAGTTGTACCTGGCCGTCCCCCGCGGACACATGGCCTTCACCAACCGCATCCTCGCGGATTATCCCATCCAGGCCGAAGTCGTCAAGATTTAGACCAGAGGGTAAAGGGGCTACCGAGAAAAGGGGTTAAGGATCGCAAGTCCTTAACCCCTTTTTCTTTCTTAGAAAGGATTAAGGGCTGAAGGGGTAAGGGGGCTATGGTGAGCGACCGGCCTTTACCCCTTTCTACCTTTTCCCATAACCCCTTGGCCACTATAGCGCCCAGAGATTAGCCTCAATCAGCACATCCGCGACGCGGCGGCGAAGGGCCTTCACGTTCTGCGGGGGGTACTTCGTGAATCGCTTGATGCCCATCGTGAAGGTGCGTAGCAGGTCGCCTTCGACGAAGCTGGCTACGGCGTCGGTTGCGTTCTTCGCCATCCGCGCGGTGGCGTCGTGGAAGTAGGTGCGCAGGATGGCGTCGTAGACGGCGATGTCGTGCTTGCCGAGACCGTCCGCGCGCATTTTGCGGACCCGCATCAGGGTGCTCTCGGCCTGCAGGAGATCACCGAGCATGTCGGCGACGTTCATCAGGATCTCCTGCTCTCCCTTCAGGTTGATCTTGCCGTCCATTTGCTCCTTGGCGGCGGCTCCGGCGACCATGAGAATAAGCTTCTTAAAGTCGGCGACGGATTTGATCTCTTCCCCGTACTCTCCTTCGGGGCGTTCCAGCGAAGGCATACCGCTCAGCTCCTTCTGGACCGCCCAGGCGGGGCCGACGATGTCGAGGGCGCCCTTCATGGCCCGACGGAGCAACATATCGACGCTGAGCAGACGGTTGATCTCGTTGGTGCCTTCGTAAATGCGGTTGATGCGGCTGTCGCGGTACATCCGTGGGGCAAGGGTTTCCTCGCTGTAGCCCATGCCCCCGTGTATCTGCACTACCTCGTCTACGGTATAGTCGAGGGTTTCGGAGCCCAGGAATTTCAGCAGGGCGCACTCGATGGCGTATTCTTCCGCGCTCAGGAGCTTAGCCTGGGAGAAGGATTTTCCTTCTTCCTTCAGTTGGGTATTCATGTCCTGGATCTGCTGGCTGACCCGGTAGAGAGCGCTTTCGCCGGCGAAGATGCGGATGGCCGCCTCCCCGATCTTGTACTTGATGGCTCCGAAGTTGGCGATGGGCTGCTTGAACTGGATGCGCTCGTTGGCGTACTGGATGCCGACTTGCAGCGCCCGCTTGGCACCACCCACGCTGAGGGCGTGCAGCTTAAAACGACCGACGTTCAGGACATTGAAGGCGATAAGGTGACCCTTACCAATTTCGCCGAGGCTATTTTCGGCGGGTACGCGTACGTCCTCGAAGAAGACCTGGCGCGTGGAACTGCCCTTAATGCCCAGTTTGTCTTCTTCCGCACCCAGGGTAAGCCCGTCGAGATTTCGGGGTACAATGAAGCCGGTGAATTTGTCTCCGTCGACCTGCGCGAATACGATGAAGATATCCGCAAAGCCCGCGTTGGAGATCCACATCTTCTGGCCGTTGAGCACGTAGGCATCGCCGTCCAGCGTAGCGGAGGTCTTGGCCCCCATGGCGTCGGAACCGGAGCCTGGCTCGGTGAGGCAGTAGGCGGCTTTGAGCTCGCCGTTGATCAGGCGGGGCAGGTATTTTTCTTTTTGTTCTTCGGTGCCGAAGTAGAGGATAGGGAGCATACCAATGCCGGTGTGCGCCGCATAGGAGACGGTAAAGGATCCCGAACTGCCGCCCATGACATCACAAATCAGGGTGTTGGTATTCGTGTCCATCTCCAGTCCACCGTAAGCTTCGGGCATGTGGCTGCCGAGTAGTCCGAGTTCGGCCATCTTTTCCAGCAGGCGGGGAGCGATGTTGTCTTCCTGCTTTTCGATCTTGTCGAGATTGGTCCGGATTTCCTGTTCGATGAAGTCGTCGACCATCTGCTTCACCATCTGTTGCTCTTCGGTAAACTCCTCGGGCATGAAGGTGGTCCGATAGTCGGCGTCGGCGATGAGAAATTCTCCGCCTTTCAGGACTTTGTGTTCGGTGAGCGTACTGGACATGATCGTTGCAATTTGGGGTTAGCGAAAATTCGCTGTGAAGTTACGGTCCTATAACGGACCTGTCAAGGGATGGGTTGCTCTTTTGAGCGAATTTTCGCTTTCGGGAGGAGTGTGATGGATATTCCCAAGCTGTAGACAAGATCATCGGCTGTGCTTACCCGCGATCGAATCGGAGAAACATGCTAACCGCCCTAATCACTTCCAGGATTCCGCTCGCCAGCGCCGGGAGGTAGAATGCAGCGGGCCACAAAAAGCTAAGCATACCCGAGGCCAATAGAATAACCTCCAGAATCCAGTAGACCCGCTTGACGTCGACCACCAACCCCCTATACCCGCCGTGAACCCGACCAGACCGGAGATCAACACGCCGGACGCGCCGCCGTAGTTAGCCTTGTAAATGTCGGTTTGTGCATCCGATATACGCATGGGTATTCGGGGTATCGGAACAAGGAGGGAATACTGCTACTAAGATGCCGTTCGCCGTTCCTCCACCAACATCATATTTACCAGTGCCCCATTGGCAACGACCACCGGACAGAAACCTCCGGGAATTGATCGCGGCGGTCCGACCAGGGCGCCTCGCCCATGACGCTAACCGCGGAAGCGATCCCGTCGGCGACCATTCCGGTCGGGGCGTACACGGTAACGCTTCGCGGTTCTTCGATACCCAGTCCCGTCCGCGGATCGATCAGGTGGCTGTACCGTCTGCCTTCCCACTCCAGATAACGGAAGGTCGCCCCCGATGTGGCGATGGCAACGCGGGCCGTATCTATTGTCCCTACCGGCGTCGATACCTGCCAGGCGGCACGACCGGGGGGTGGATCACCCAGCAGCAGGTCCCCACCCCCATCAATGAGGAAGGCGCGGAAACCCGCCCGGCGCAGTACTTCTCCCGCTACATCCAGCGCGTAACCTTTCGCGACCCCGCCGAGGTCGAGCCGCATGCTGTCGCGACCGAGGCGCATGGATTTTTCGCATATGTCTATGTACTGATAGCCCACGCTGCTTCTAGCGCGTTCAATCGCCGTCCGGTCGGGGAACTCCTGATGTCGGAAGGCACGCCTCCAGAGACGACTCAGCGTGCCGACCGTCGGGTCAAAGGCTCCACCGGACCAGCGGGCAAGTTGAAGGCTGAAATGCAGTACCCGGTAAAGATCCGGGGAGACCGGGTGCCAGACCTGTATCGGCGCAAGGCTCAGGCGACTAATTTCGCTATCGTTCCGGTAATCGCTCATGGACTGCTCTACCGATTCGACGCGCGCATAGGCTGCAACGATAGCCCTCCGTGCGGAAGCGGTATCCGTGGCGTAAACCGTGATTGACCACGGGGTGCCCATAACCGGCCGTTCGTCGACCACCGCCTGCTGTGCGCTGGCGTTCGCCGCCCACAGCAGTAGCGCGAGCAGCCATCCGATCGGTAAGGTTAATCCGTGCAGTGGACTACTTGACTTTCGTTTCTCCGGGTACCGGGGTAGGGTAGTAGCCGTTCTCAAGAGGGAGAATCGGTGGTGGAGCATCGAAGGCGTAAGTGGCCGGTGATAGGTCGAGATCGGAGTTCAGGGCCTCCTCCCAGGTTACGATTTGTCCGGAGTAGGTCGCCATGCGCCCCATTAGCGCTGTAAGGGTGCTCTTCGCGCCATTTTCGGCATCGGCGTACTTATACTCCCCGTCGGCCACGGCCTTAAAGAGAAGATCGTGTTCGACCTGGTAGGGGTTGGGATCCCGGCGGTCGTTGTAGTCCATTAATGCGTAGCCCGATTTGGTCATCAGCTTACCGGGAGCCGGTGCGGAGCCGTTGGTGCCCTGGAATACTTCCGTGACCTTATTGGCGCAGCCGGGCCAGTGGCGGCACTGGCTGATCATGCGGCTGCCGTCGGCGTACTCGTATTCTACGGCATGGTGGTCGAAGATTTCCCCGTGCTCCTTTCCGTTGCGGACGTAGCGCCCACCGAAGCCGGCGGCCGTTTTGGGGTAGTCCTGCTTTACCCAGTTACCGACGTCGAGGTTGTGGATGTGCTGCTCGTTGATGTGGTCGCCACAGAGCCAGTTGAAGTAGTACCAGTTGCGCATCTGGTATTCCATTTCGGTTTGCCCGGGCTGGCGCGGACGTACCCAGACGCCCCCGCTATTCCAGTAGACGTAGCTGGTGGTGATGTCTCCGATGGCACCGTTTTGCAGCATATCGATCCAGCCGTCGGTGTAAATCTTCTGGTAGTGACGCTGCAGGCCGACGACGACATTGAGCTTTTTCTTTTTCGCTTCTTCGGCGGCGGCAAGGACCCGCCGGACGCCCGGTCCGTCGACGGCCACGGGCTTTTCCATGAAGATCTGCTTATCGGCGGCAACGGCTGCCTCGAAGTGGATGGGGCGGAAACCCGGAGGGGTGGCAATCAGGACAACGTCGACCAGCGGAATGATCTTCTCGTAGGCATCGAAGCCAACAAACTTGTGATCCTCGTCCACGTCGAGGCGGCCGAGGTCCATTTCCAGCTCCTCCAACTGCCCCTTGATACCGGAATAGGATTGATCCAGGCGATCGCGGAAGGCATCGCCCATCGCGATGAGTTTTACGTTTTGTTCGGTAGAAAGCGCCTGAACGGCCGCGCCGGTACCGCGGCCGCCGCAGCCGATGAGGCCGATGCGGATCACATCGGCACCGCTTACGTGAGCCCGGGCGGCGAGGTCCGGGTGAATGGCCAAGCCGGCGGCGGCCAAAGCGGTGGTTTTTTGGAGGAAGGAACGTCTGTCTAATGGCATGATCGAAAGTTTAAGTAAAAGCGGAGAGTAAGTTACGGTATGGGTCCCGGAATACATATTTACCCTGCGCTCCGACGCCATATATCAGTCAAAATCAATTAAAATTTAATAAATATGTATACAACGTAACCCGTTACGCATTTATACGGTTAACTTTGCGTAACTGGTTACGTAAATGCACCGTCACGCTGTGTTTACCGCCAGATTGTCCAACCTGTAAAGCTTCGACCGATGACGATGCTGACTGAATTTCTGGGTTATCTGGCCATTGCCGCCGGCTTCTTCGCTGCCACCAAAAAAGATATGGGTGGCTTCCGAATGTGGCACCTGCTATCGAACTTCCTCTTCATCTTCTACGGTGTAGTGCTGGCTTCCGTGCCGCTGGTGGTTTCGGGCGTCGTTTTCTGCGGTATACATGCGGTGGAACTGTACCGGATGCGGTTTCCCGGCGGTCGCAGACCGGGACAGGTCTAAGGGGATTAGCATTAGGTAAGGTGCTCCCTCACGCGAGCGGCAAAGTCCTTTTCGGTCAGGTTCTTTTCCACCACGGACAACTGCCGCAGCAGCTCCCGCGAATCGTTCATCAGGTCCGCCAGTGCCCGTTCGCTGGCCGCCCAGTATTCATGGAGCAGGGGAAGTTCCTCGCGGGCTTTATCGGATAGACGCAGTTGGTACTGTCTTTTGTCTTCCCGGTCCTGGACCGATACGATATACCCCTTCCGCTTCATCTTTTTGGTGAGCTTGACCAGGGCGGGGTGGGACAGGCCCAGGCGGCCCGCCATTTCGGTCACGGTAAGCTGGTCGTGTTCCTCCAGTAGCACGAAGATCATGTGCCAGTTTGGCTCGATACCCGCACCCTGCCCGGTATAGAATTCCTTGGTTTGATAGAGAAAAGCATCGCTGAGTCGCTTCAGGCGGGCGGTGACCCCGTTAAAGCCCATCTCTGCCAATGCGTCCGCTTCCATAGTTGCGTAATTAGTTGCGGATGTATAGTACTGAATTTTGTTTGCCCACTTGCATTATTGACCGAACCCCGGGAAAAAAGGGTGGGTTATGTGTATGTACAACAGTGTCGCCCGACCCGCGATCATCACCATGCGTATTCCCTATTTCGTCTCCTTCTATAGCAGTATGCTCCTCCTTCTGGCGGGCATTGCCGCCGATGGATGGTCTACCGACGGCTATGGATGGCCCGCCGTCTTGCTCGCCCTGGCCATGATAGCACTTTGCTGGGGTGTTCTGGACGTAGTTATGACCCACAAGAAGCGGGTTTAGCTAGCTGCGTAGGGTAGCCGCCGGAGCCCATACGGAATGCCGCTGTCTCAGTCCACGATCGACTCGGCAAAGAATGCCCGGACCTCTTCTTCGGAGGGTTGTTTTTCCGGGGAGACGATTCGGAACCCGAGAAACGGACTGTCTACGTTCCACCACTTGCTTTTCGGTATTTGCGGATCGCGCGCCTGCCAGCGCGGACTACTCTTCTCCCGGGTCCGGCATCCGGCCTCATCCGTATAGGTATCGAAACTGCCGCCACGTACCGTGCGGGAGTGCTTGCCGTCGGGACGCATCCAGGGGTCGGCTTCCTCGCCGATCCGGTCGGCATAGTCGTCGTAGTATTCATCGAGGGTCCATTCGCTGACGTTGCCGAGCATATCGTAAAGCCCCCAGGCATTCGGTTCTTTTTCACCCACCTTATGGTAGGTTTCCTCTCCGTTTTCATAGAGCCAGGCCAGATCGTGCAGGTCGGCCGGATCGGGTTCTTCCCCGGCCAGACAGGCATATTCCCATTCCGCCTCCGTGGGCAGCCGAAAGAAGCGGCCGGTCTTATCGTATAACCACTCGCAGTAGCGAAGGGCTGCCTGCTGCGTGGTATTGACCTGCGGATAGCCGCCGCGTGTTCCCATGCCATAGGTGAAATCCAGGTAGGGCGGTGAAGGCCGGCTCACGGCGTCCGCGTCCCAATTATCAACGGCCGCAACCGGGGTATCATTTTCGCGCTCCTGAAAGATGCGGTAGGCTTCGTGCGTGACTTCGTGCGCGCTGATGGAGAAAGCGGAGACTGTCACCGTCCGACCGGCTTCCCCCATATCATAAGAGCCGCCCGGCAGGGAAACCATATCAAAAGCTACATCCGTAGCGGGTATTTGTACCGAGTCGGTGGTGATTTGGGCACCAAGCCCCATAGAAAGGAAGAGTAAAATGGCGAAAGACAAGGATGTATGCATGATCGATCGAAATATAAAGTACCCCGACAAGATACATCGCCCGTCCCGTCTCCCCGGAAAATCCGTCACTCTACAGGACCGTAGCAGACAATGCCACAACCAGTAATGCCTCCGTCCGAAGACCTACCGTCTTGCACCCCGCCTGCTAATATTCTGCATACGTACCCGCTTCCAGACAGGTAGATGCCGGGCGTTCGATACCCGCAGCAGATATATTTTGCCAAATAGGGCTTTTAAGAAAAAAAAGTGAGGTTTGCAAGCTTAATCGGTCAACCAATTACGGACCTTATTTCGTTGTATTAAAGACTGTTACACCCAGTTAGTCCTCCTGAAACCTAAGCATTAGTATATGAAACTTATCTACCCCCTGACATTCGTCGCCGCCATCCTCCTCATTCTCGGTGGAGCCTACCTGAAAGTCGAACTGTACGGATCGGCATTCTGGACCGACATCATGATCGGGGCGGGCATCCTGCTTTCCTTTTCCGTATTCGCCGGAATCCTGTTGGGAGACGAGAAAGAATTAGAAAGCGCCTAGCTACAGCGATTAAGCACGTAGTGATCCCACACCAATTGGCGCGGCGCACCAAAGTCGTTAACAAGCTTTAACCCTCCCCTTAACCCTTCCTTTGCGCCAAAGCAATTCGGTAGTCCGTTTGACCAGCAAATTGACTACCATGAAACTCCAATTGCTTGCCCTTTTCACTTTCCTCTTTGCCGGTTTGGCTACCGCACAAACCTCGCTGGGTATATACGGTGGCTTCGGCCAGTCCAACATCCGATCCGGGGATGCCTTCGACGGCGTCACGGACCAGCTCGATCAAATCGGTACAGCCACCTTCGGTATTACGGCGGAACTTCCCCTGACTCCGGTCATCAGTCTGCGACCCGGATTGGAGTACACCAGTCGGGGTGCCTCCATAGGCATCAAGGAATCCGTCGATCTGGGAGGCATCAACCTGCCCGTCGGCGCGCGCGCCAAAACCCGTTTTGATTACGTAGAAGCACCGCTGCTGATCCAGCTCAATCTGCCTACCCAGAGCGCTATCCAACCCTACCTTATTGCCGGGCCCTCCCTGGGTTACGCTACTTCGGGACGGGTGACGACCGCTGCGAAGGCACTTATCGAACTGGACCTCTATTCCTCATCCATCAACCTGGACGCGATCCGCTACGATCGCTTCCACGTCGCAGCCGTCGGAGGCGTTGGTGCGAAGGCCCGCCTGGGAGAGAAGGCCGGTGTATTTTTCGAGGCGCGCTACCAACACGGATTGAGCCAGCCCTACGACGTACCCTTCATTCGGGACAAGGTAGGCTTCCAGGGATGGAACATCGGTGCGGGCGTCAGTTTTGCTCTGAATTAAAGATTCATTCCGCCCTAACGATCATTCTTCGCCCCGATCTGTATGTACAGGTCGGGGCGAAGTGTTTGCGGAGCAATCCCAACTGCTGCCGGTCGCCCGTATTGCGGAAGTTTGTCTATGAAGTACCTGATTATCGGTTTCCTGTCCGTCCTCCTATTGTTTGGCGGATGCTCCGCGCCTTCGGATGGGGAAGCCGGCGGGGACTATTACTTATTTCTCAATGACGGAGGGCTTGCCGGTGCACTGGCTTCGGGGGACATATTCCAGGTGGGTGAAGACGAACTGCGCGTCACGAACTTGCTCAGCGGTCGCGATACCACGCTTGGCCTGGGTGCCGTGCGTAACGTCTTGTCCGTAGAGGCCTCGGGCACGCCTCGAGTAATCGGGAATACCGACCGACAGCGACTAATCGCTCTCGATCGTCCCACTCTGGACTTAGATACGACCTGGATAACGAGGGAGCCATTCGAGTACACCTATCTCGGACAAACGTATTGGGCCAGTTTCGAGCCAAGCTTCACCGGATTTCCGGTGTATGCCCGTCCGAATGCCCTGGATTTCGTCAACCGGCTGGTAGACTGGAGCGCCACCGCCCCGGGGCTGGAATTTTCGGAGTTTTCGCTTTACAACTCCTTTGGCCAACCGGTCATCGTCTTATCCGAACGGGAGCGGGGGCAGTATCGGGACAGCCAGATCATTCTGGTCGATAGTGTTGGTGATAAGCAGTTCACGGGGCGAATCGTGATGGGAGCGCCGCGGGGCGAGGTCCCCATCACCTTCACCCGGACGGATGGGGTAGCGAATGATTATCCGCCGGATGCATTCATCGAAGAGGTGAACCGCGGTTTCTCCCGCAGTTACCTGTTATTGGAACGCAACCGGCCGATGGCCACGCCAACCGACGAAAAGAGGTTGCCGCGGCGTAGCTTCATCGATCCGGGCGACCTGGGCGCCATTAGCGCCAGTTTTTTGGATGACGGATCGGTTATGTTGCTATCCGACGACCACATCGTGCTGCAGGGAAGCTACGTCCTCGACCTGGATAAAGGGTTGCTCACCGTCACCGACGACACCGGCGCATCCTACCGAATTTTCGTGGACACCGGGGAGGGGATTCATTTTACCGTTCCGGTCTCCGTAGTCGAACTCGAGGGCGGGCGACTGGTCGGGGAGGATAACTATCTGCGGATCGACGTCGTGGAAGGGTAGGTTGGTGATTGGCTGGTCAATACCACAGGACCCGGAATAGCGGGTGGTTTTCGCACCCCTTTTTGCAGACGAGTTTTGGTAGGTAATGACTGCCCGGAGCTGGAGCTCCGGGACCCTGGGCGGGGTGGAGGAGCTCCAGCTCCGCCAATGTGCTTGAATTGGATGCACGTGGCACTTGCTGGTAATCTATCTTTCATTCAGGCGTGGGCAGTTTACGGTTCCCGACTTCAAAGCGGGTCAAGAGAAACACGACCTGGTATAACTCGCTAGCACAACGGCGCACTATAATATACGTTCCTCGCCGCGCTCGGTAGTGGCAGCCCGGAGCTGGAGCTCCGGGACCCTGGGCGGGGAGGAGGAGCTCCAGCTCCGCCAATGTGCTTGAATTGGATGCCCGTGGCACTTGCTGGTAATCTACCTTTCATGTAGTCGCGGGCGGTTTTCGGTTCCCGAGTTTAAAGCGGGTCAAGAGAAACACGACCTGGTATAACTCGCGAGCACAACTGACGCACTATAACATACGTTCCTCGCCGCGCTCGGGAGTGGCTGCCCGACGCTGGAGCTCCGGGACCCTGGGCGGGGTGGAGGAGCTCCAGCTCCGCCAATGTGCTTGAATTGGATGCACGTGGCACTTGCTGGTAATCTATCTTTCACGCAGGCGTGGGCAGTTTCCGGTTCCCGAATTCAAAGTGGGTCAAGAGAAACAGGACCTGGTATAACTCGCGAGCACAACTGACGCACTGTAACATACGTTCCTCGCCGCGCGCGGGAGTGGCTGCCCGGAGCTGGAGCTCCGGGACCCTGGGCGGGGAGGAGGAGCTCCAGCTCCGCCAATGTGCTTGAATTGGATGCACGTGGCACTTGCTGGTAATCTATCTTTCATGCAGGCGCGGGCGGTTTTCGGTTCCCGAGTTTAAAGCGGGTCAAGAGAAACACGACCTGGTATAACTCGCTAGCACAACGGCGCACTATAATATACGTTCCTCGCCGCGCTCGGTATTGGCTGCCCGGAGCTGGAGCTCCGGGACCCTGGGCGGGGTGGAGGAGCTCCAGCTCCGCCAATTTGCTTGAATTGGATGCACGTGGCACTTACGGGTAATCTACCTTTTATGTAGCCGCGGGCGGTTTTCGGTTCCCGACTTCAAAGCGGGTCAAGAGAAACACGACCTGGCATAACTCGCGAGCACAACTGACGCACTGTAATATACGTTCCTCGCCGCGCTCGGTAGTCGCTGCCCGGAGCTGGAGCTCCGGGACCCTGGGCGGGTGGAGGAGCTCTAGCTCCGCCAATTTGCTTGAATTGGATGCCTCTGGCACTTACTGGTAATCTACCTTTCATGTAGCCGCGGGCGGTTTCCGGTTCCCGACTTGTAGGCGGGCCACGCCTGGTGGGAATGAACACGGAGGTCTGTGAAGCGGTCGGTAGGGTATTCATCCCTAGCCGCGCTCGGGAGTGGCTGCCCGACGCTGGAGCTCCGGGACCCGGGCAAGCCAACCAATCACTCACTTTCCCGCCGCCACGATCCAGGGAAAATCCTCGGAGTCGCTACGGCTTACCCGGAGCAGGGAATCCAGCCGGGCGACGACCTCCGGATGCTGGTCGGCGATGTTTTGAGTTTCGCCCAGGTCGGTGGCGAGGTCGTAGAGTTCGAGGGGGCTATCGGGCTCGACTTTGGCATTGTAGCGCACCCCTTTCCAGTCACCTTGCCGGATAGCCAGCCGGCCACCCCGCTCGTGGAATTCCCAATACAGGTAGTCATGGGTCTTTACCTGCGCGCCGCCGCGCAAAAGGGGCAGAAAGGATATACCGTCCAGGTCGGGGGGGGGCGGAGCGCCGGTAAATTCCGCCAGGGTCGGCAGGACGTCCCAGAAGGCCGAAATATGGTCCGTCTCGCCGGTCGGTACGGTGCCGGGCATCGACGCGATCATCGGTATGCGTATCCCGCCCTCGTACAGGTCGCGTTTGTAGCCCCGCAGCGGGCCGTTGCTGTCGAAGAAGTCCGGGTCGGCACCACCCTCTACGTGGGCCCCGTTGTCGCTGGTGAAGATGACGAGGGTGTTATCCGTAAGTCCAAGTTCTTCCAGCTTGGCCACGATCTCCCCCACGTGCTCGTCCAGGAGCGTGATCATGGCGGCGAAGGTGGCGTGCGGGCGCTCGACGGACTCGTAGTTACCCTGCCGGTAATTGGGTCCCGCGTCCGTCCCCTGCCAGGCCTCCTCGGGGCCAAACTGCTCGGCAAAGCCGGTGACCAGGCTGTCCGGTGCGGCCAATTCGGCGTGGGGAATGACCTGGGCGTAGTAGAGGAAAAATGGCCGGTCGCGATTATCGTCTATGAAGTCCAGCACCCGGTCCTGAATCAGCGAAGGGGCATAACTTCCCTTTGCCGCGCCGGCATTCGCGGGAAGCGAGTCGCGCTCCTGATTATCCCACAGGTGATAGGGATAGTAATGGTGGGCCAGCCGCTGGCAGTTGTAGCCATAGAAGGTGTCGAAACCCTGGCGGTTCGGTTCGCCCTCGGAACCGGGGTAACCCAGCCCCCACTTGCCGAAAACCCCGGTGCGGTAACCCTGGTCCTGCATCATTTCGGGCAGGGTATAGATGCTGTCGGGCAGGGGCCACTGACCTTCCGGCCGGACTTCCTTATTCCCGCGAATGAAGGTGTGCCCGGTGTGAAGGCCGGTCAGCAGCGAGGAACGGGAGGGTGCACAGACGGTACTCCCGCTGTAATGCTGGGTAAAGCGCATCCCGCGGGCAGCCAGCCGGTCGATGTTCGGGGTTTCGAAGAGTTCCTGCCCGTAGCAGCTGAGGTCGCCGTAGCCGAGGTCGTCCGCCAGGATGTAGATGATGTT
The DNA here is from genome assembly GCF_003390935.1 of Lewinella sp. IMCC34191. Taxonomy (GTDB): domain Bacteria; phylum Bacteroidota; class Bacteroidia; order Chitinophagales; family Saprospiraceae; genus Neolewinella. Next base: position 178,133 of record NZ_QNQZ01000007.1, read on the forward strand.
GGGCGGCGGCGAGGGTTCTTCTTCCGTATTGGTATCCGCGGCGCATGCTGACACACAGAGCAGCAGAACAATCCAGAGCGGCGAGGGAAGGTGCTTCATTTGCCTAAAGTATGCCAATTTGCGTAAAGGGGGGAGTCCCGGACTTCGCTAACGTAATTACCTTTACCCTATGTCGTCCAGGTACCGCCGCTGGCTATTCGCTCTAATACCGGTGCTTGTACTGGCTGACACGGCCTACTCCTTCCTGCAGTATTACCACCATCCGCTGGATGGGGACGTGGCCTGGAACCTGGTTCCCGCCTCCGAAGTGCTTTCCGTGCTGGCCGATCCGTTTGGAGTATCTACCTGGCTGGAAGGCCAGATTTATCCTAATCCCAATCGCTTTTTCTGTCACTGGTCGTTCCGGGCCTATTTCCTGCACTTTCCCGTTTGGTTACAGCACTTCACCGATCCGGTCTCCAGCGTCTACCTGGCGGCCGCCATGGCCCGCATCGGTACCCAACTGCTCCTGGTGGCCTTATTCGTCCGGGTCGTAACGGGGCACTGGAAGCTAAGCTCGCGGGGATGGTGGGTGACTGCTTTGCTCTTCATCCCTTTCTTCCAGGCTAATGGCTACCGCAGCCACATCGGCATCGTAGACCCCTCGGTCACCTACACCTTCTTCTACGCCCTGCCCGCCGCCCTGCTGCTGCTGTTTTTGCTGCCCTTTATCGATCGCTACGGCCACGGTCGGCAATCGCTGCCCGCATGGCAGATCGCGCTCTGGATTCCCCTGGCGGCGGTCGTGTGCCTGAGCGGACCGCTGAATCCCGCGACCATCGGCGTAGCATGTGCCACGGCCGGATGGTATGTCCTGCGGCACCGGCCCGGTTGGGCGGACATTCGGGCAGACCGATCCTATTTGCTACTCGCCCTATGGGCCGCCGCCCTGTCCGGCTACGCGTTGTGGATCGGTAGCTTTAACAGCCTGACCATCGATAATGCGATTTCCCTGGACGAACGCTACGCGCGGCTTCCGCTGGGCATTTTCCGGCAATTCACCGGAAAGCTGGCCTGGCCGGTATTGCTGGCCGGATTGGCCATCAACTATGGATTTTTGCGGCGGAGCGCAGGTAATAAGCAGCTGCTCCGGTGGTATCGCTACGGCCTCGTCTTTGCTAGCCTGTACATCCTGCTCCTTCCGCTCGGGGGATACCGGGAATACCGACCGTACATATTACGGTACGACACCATCCTTCCCATCACGCTGCTGTGCCTGATCGGTTACGTGGCGGGCGTTCGGGCCGTTTACCGTTCGATGCAGCCCGCACGGCGCTCCCTTTATCTTTTACTTCCGATTACGATCGCCCTGGTATACACCTTCGCGGATGAACCGAGCTTCGAACAGAACAATTGTGAAGTGGCCGCCCTGCGACACCTTGCTGCCGAAACGAGCGATACGATCGTACTGAATACCGACTGCCCGGTGTTGGCCTGGCAGACCTTCGCCGTGCCGGAAGAATCCGAGCTAAACGCCCGCTTGCTGCGGGCCTGGCGGATTGTAGACCGAGACCTGCGCTATTATCATTTGATCTACCCGTCCGCGGAGTAACTCACTCTTCTCCGTCTATCTTCCGCAGGCGCCAGTTCCGGAAGCGTACCTGCATGGGCGGACCGACGTGCACCTGCACCCCGATCAACCCCTCGGACCGGCGGTGCACCGGGTCTTCGTCGGTCACGTCGCTCAGGAGCGTATCGTTGATAAAGTGCTGCAGCCGGTTGCCCCGGGCGAGGATGCGGTACTCGTTCCACTGGTCCGGATTGATGCCGCGCAGGGGAGCGTCCGGATCCGAGAGGGTATCCGTGATCCGGCGGGGTGCCCAGCGGTTATGGAGAATGAAATCGTCGAGGGTGTCCCCGACCGGGGGGAGCACGACCTTCTCGCCACGCCGGGCGATGGTGGTACGGCCGCGTTCCTCGTAGTTCATCCCGGTGTAGGTGCCGGCATAGTTCATGTCGCCCTGGTAGCCGCGTAGGGCGAAGGGTACGCCCTCGACCTCCTCGCTACGGTAATTGATGCCGCTGTTCGCGTCGGGGCTAAGCCGGTATTCCACGCGGAGGTCGAAATCGGCGGGACGGCCACCCCGCCAAATCAGGAAGGTGTTTCGGTCGACTACCGTTTCGGGGGTGATCTCGCCGATCATCTCACCGTTTTCGACGCGCCAGTAGGTTGGATCTCCTTCCCAGCCGTCCAGGTCTTGGCCGTTGAAGAGCAATTGGTACCCGTCTTCGTCAGTCGGCTCGCTACAGGCCACAATCGTCAGTAGACAGACTATCAATATGGTTGGATATCTTAGCTTCATATCACTCCAACGCGATCCGTAGCGGATCTACTGTTCGCTGACCGTTCAATTCTCTCCCGTGCGACATTACATACTGGCCGCCGCCCTCCTCCTCTATGGTGTGCCGACAACCGCCCAGGAAATATCCCTTCCGCCCTGTCCCGAAGATGCATCCTATTCGCCCGCGCCTACGGACATGCGGATTTCCCGTGCCGGATACGCTGAAAAACTATACGGTTTCTGGCTGGGGCAGTGCATTGCCAACTGGACCGGACTGGTCACGGAAATGGATAAAATCGGCGACGCCGGGGATTTGAGTACGGGTCCCTTTTACACCCGTGCGGATTGGGGGGGCGCCGATCAGCCCAGTATTTGGGCCGAAGGGGTACCCAGTGACTTAAGTCCCACCATCGATTTTGTTTTTCGCGGACCCGACGAAGTGTGGGGAGCCGACGACGATACCGATATCGAATATATGTACCAGTGGCTACTGGCGGAGCACCAAACCGCCATGCTTAGCCCGGAGCAAATTCGCGACGGCTGGTTGCGGCATATCCGGGCCGAGGAGGAAAACTACCTCTGGGTTTCGAACCAGCGCGCTCTCGATCTGATGCGGGAGGGTGTTCTGCCCCCCGCCACCGGCGAGCCGGGCAACAACGAACACTACGATATGATCGACGCCCAGTTGACCACCGAGATATTCGGCCTGTTTGCTCCCGGGCGCCCGGACATGGCCCGTCGTATGGCCTTCTTTCCGATCCGTACCGTGGCCAGCGGGCAAGCAACGGCGATCTCCGAATTCTACGTTACGATGTACAGTCTGGCCGCTACGTTGCCGGACGAACTGCCCATGCGCTACCGGGTGTTTGAACTGGCCCGCGCGGCTCGCGGCGTGTTGCCCGATACCTCCTACGCCGCGGCTATGTACGACTTCGTGGCCGATGCCTACGCCGACGGTAAACCCTGGGAAGCTACCCGCGACAGTCTATACCAGCGGTACCAGGTCCGGCAGGAAGACGGCTACGATGTCGGTGCGCGCGGGCTATACTGCGGTGGATGTTTTGCCGCCGGCATCAACTTTGCCGCCGGCCTGGTCAGCCTGTTCTACGGCGAGGGGGATATTAAAGAGACGATCAAAATAGGTACGCTGGCCGGCTGGGACTCGGATAATCCCACGGCCACCTGGGGCGGTTTGCTCGGGTTTATGCTCGGGAAAAGTGGCGTGGAGGAGGCTTTCGGGCGCACCTTTAGCAACCGGTTCAATATCCACCGGACCCGTCAGGGCTTCGGCGAAACGGGCATAGATACCTTCGAACGGATGGCGGCCGAAGGTGTCAAAATCGTAGATCGTACGGTCCAGGAGGAATTAGAAGGGGGTACCGACTGTCAGGCACAGCTGTGGTACGTACCTGCTGCCGATCGGTAGGGCTACTTTACAGGCTGATCTGTTGCTGATCGGATTCGGCGCTGAGGAACTCCCCCTTCTCGTTCTGCCAGCGCACGGGGAGGTCGTGTTCGGCGGCAAAGGTTTCAACCGCATCGATGAAATCCTGGGAGTGCCGCAGGTCACTGACTTCGACCACGAGGTTATCTTCCTGCAGGCTACAGACGACGGTCATGCGTAGTCGGGATCCGGTCAGGAGCGTCGTAAACCGGGCAGGTAAGGCTACGAACTGAATGCGGCGGATCTCCTCCTTGCTGCACACCTGATCGTGCAAAACGAGCCGGCTGTTGCGAATCTCGTCCTCACCGACCACGAGGCCACCGTTGAACATGTGGCTGTAATTAAGGGCGTACAGGACGATAGTCAGGACCAGAATTAAGTCCAGATAGAGGGTCAGGTCGAGAGGCTCGCCACGAACTACGGAGATGAGGCTCAACGCCAGGGTGACCACCGAGCTGGCTAGCAAGGTCTGACCGAAGCGGAGCAGATGTTCGTACGTGTAAGTTTCTTTCGGGCCGGGCATACCCTAAATATAGGCTTTGCCGGGGAAAGCTACAAGAGTTCCATTCGATCGATGAGGAGCTGGAAAGCCTGTTCCCGACCGTTCGCGATCAGGAAACTGACTTCCCCGATCCGGTCTCCGGGGAAGTTTGGCTGATCGAGCCTTTGCCCTTTTCGGACCGGATACATCTCGGTCAGCGGCACCTCGATAACTTCCCAGTCGCCACTGGTGGAAAACGGGTGGACGTAGGCAAAATCCTTTTTCGGGTCCGCTTTGATGCGAAGTTTATAGTCGCTGCCGTCCCCCTTGATCCGCAGGAAAAGACGGTGGTGAGCGGCGACGTCCACGGGCGGTTCGAAGCGGTGGCGGACCGAGCTGAATCCCCCGCCGTCTTCCAGGCTTACGTCGCCGAAAAAGCGGCCGTGTTTTTCTTCGGTGATGGCGAAGTGGCCCTCGGAGTGGCCCCCCATAACGATATCGTCTACTACGCGCCACTGGGCACGGACGGCGAATTCATCAAAGGCGTAGAGTACGGTTGGCGGATTCATGTCTGGTAAACAATCCATCTTCCGCCCGGTGCGCAATCCGGCTGCAATTTTCCAGCCATGGGGTGAGATGTGGTTGTAACGATTTTGGCCCTCAAATACCTTCGTCTCGCATTCGTACACCCACCTATCCCTATGCTACTACGCTTATTTTTTGCCTGTCTGGTGTTCACCAGCTCCTGCGTGAGTCCCGCTCGCTACGGCACCTACCTGGCCGAGTACGAGGCGGAGGGTACAGCACCGGTGGCGGCTGCCTCTTCTATCGTGTTGCGCTATGCGGACGACAACCGAACCGGTCCGGAGGTCCAACGAATAAAAAATAGCTTCATTCCCGCTATTCTCTACTGGAGTTGGAACAACACCCTGGAATGTTCCCTCGACCCGGAAAAGCAGCTGGCCTACGTACGCGAAGGTGTTATACAGGCCGCCGACAGTCTGGGGCTGGAACGAAAGCTGGGGGGAGAAAAACTGAGCATCACCCTGAGCCAGGCTCCAGGGCAGTTTTATTACGTCAACCGGATGTACGTGGTGTTTGCTATCGTCGCTTACAGCACAATGGGCGAGGAGTCTATCACGCCGGTACCCACCGATCTGGTAGCATCCTACGCCGTCACCGACGGCAACGATCGGCGGTCCGCCTGGGGAAGTGCGACCGTGTTCAGCCAGGAAGAACCGATGCGCAATATGTGGAAAGGCACGCGCGGTTTTACCCGTAAATTCCTCGACGCCCAGCGCGCCGAACTGCAGCGGATGGGGCGGGAATTGATCATCGATATCGACCAGGAGCTGTACCCCGTCAGTCGGAAGTAATCGCTTACCTTGACGGCATGTCCGATCGTGCCATGGATACCCGGCCGGGAGAAGAACTTCCCCTGGAAAAGTTAGCACCCTACCTGCGCCGTCACCTTCCGGAGACGGAGGGGCCACTGTCCATTACCCAGTTCCGGGGCGGACACGCGAACCTGACCTACGAACTTCGTTTTGGCGACCGCGCCTACGTCCTGCGCCGCCCGCCCTTCGGTACCATCGCTCCGGGTGCGCATGATATGCGTCGGGAATATCAGGTGCTATCCCGTTTGCCGGAAAGCTTTCTACCTGCGCCCGCCGCCATACATCTCTGTACGGACCCCAGAATCATCGGAGCCGATTTCGTGGTCATGGAACGCCGGGAGGGCGTCGTTATTCGCTATCGCCTGCCAAGCGAATTCGCTGATGTCGATAACGTGGAGCGCCGGCTGACGGACGCCCTTATGCGGGTTACGGCGGACTTGCACCTTGTAGACGTGGAAGTAGCGGGCCTCCAGGATGTGGGCAAACCGGAAGGCTTCGCGAAACGCCAGCTCGAAGGCTGGATTAAGCGCTGGAAATTGGCGCAAACGGAAGCGAATGACGACGTCGAGCGGCTGGCCCGCTCCCTCCGCGAAAACGTGCCGGAGCCGCAGGCGGTATCCATCGTCCACGGTGACCTGAAGTTCGATAATTGCCAGTTCCAGCCCGGGGAGCCCGACCGGGTGACTTCGGTCTTCGACTGGGACATGGCCACGACCGGCGATCCCCTCATCGACCTGGCCGGCACCCTCAGTTTCTGGCCGGACCCGGAGATTGACCCCGCCGAAATGCCCATCCCTCTCCTGGTCGGCGACTGGCCCGATAAGGACTACCTGAAACAGCGCTACGCGGAGTCCACCGGTTTCGACTTGAATCGCATGCCCTGGTACGAGGCTTTTGCCTGCCTGAAAACCGCTGTCATCGCCCAGCAGCTCTACCGCCGTTACCGCGACGGGGGCACGCGGGATGAGCGGATGGAGAAATTCGGCGCGGCGGCCCGGGCCTTCGCACGTCTGGGCGTTTCCAAACGTTAGCTTTTTGCGGCGGAGCGCAGGTAGAAAGCTGCGTAAGGAAACGGAATCTTTTACCGCTGCGGCACAGCAAAGTCGATAGCGAACCGCTGCAGATATTCCCGTAGCGGTCCCAGGCCGACTTCCGCGCGACGCCGATCCACGGTGGCCGGGTCCGAAAGGGGGTGCAGGCTATTCTGGCCGCTTCCGGGGTCGGTATGCACTTGCGTACCGTACAGCTGAGGCTTTCCCTCTTCGACCAATAATCGATCGCGCATCATGGCTATGGCCCCCGGACCGATGTCGCCGCGTCCGGCCGCGGCTTCGAGTTGGGGGAGGTAGGCCAGTCGTACGTCACGCGGGCCGTGCTGCAGTACCGTCCATATGGCGGCACGCTGTACATCGTCGATTTCGTCGTGGTCCGGCACGCCACACTTATCCAAAAAGCTGGTGATTAATTCCAGGTTTTCGTGATCGGTTTTTCGGTCTAATAGGCCGGCGTGGCGGGAGGATTGGTCACGCTCGAATACGCCCTGGAGAAAGGCCGCTTTGTCCGAGCAGTTCACCTCGACCTTGCGAAGCTCCGGGCCGGTATTGGCTACCTGCTGGTAGCGTTTCTGGAAATCCCGGTCAGCTTCCGTCGACTCCCGGATCACCGCTTCTACGATCTCTCCCGCATCGTTTTCATAATAGTCGAGGGCGTAAAGCGTCGGGTTGGGAATGGTAAGGAGCGAGTCGTACGGGATGATTTCCCCGGCTTCGTTTCGGTAGGTCATTTGCTGGCCGTTCGGGTACGCAAAGCGCAATGCGCGCCGGATCAACTCCTGCCGCGATACCGGCTTCAGGTCGCTCGGACGGTAAGGCGCCGGATCGGTGCATCCGAGCGCGAAAAGGAGCAGCACGGTAAGACGTAAGCGTTGCACGAGAAGTAATATACCGCTGGTCCGGTTGTCGGCCGGGGCGGCTCATCCTACCTTACGGGCCGGACAAGCCCAGCCGCTCATGCATTTTGCCCACAGTGATAAAACGCTCGATAACATTCGTCACCTCGAAGCCTTCCTGGCCGAGCACGTCTACCCGGTGGAGGCAGCCTACCGGGAATGGACGGAGCAACACCCCTGGCAGGTGTTTCCCCGAATGGCGGAGCTAAAGGAGCGGGCCCGTGCGGCCGGTCTTTGGAATCTCTTTTTGCCGGAAGAGTACGGGGACTTCAGTCCCGGCCTCACCAATCTGGAGTACGCCCCCCTGGCCGAGATGATGGGACGGGTGCTCTGGGCGAGCGAGGTATTCAACTGCAGCGCTCCCGATACGGGTAATATGGAAGTGCTGGCCAAGTACGGCACCCCAGAACAGCAACAACGGTGGCTGCTTCCCCTGCTGGACGGGCGGATCCGCTCCGCCTTTCTCATGACCGAGCCCGCCGTGGCTTCTTCGGATGCAACGAATATCCAAACCCGCATCGAGCGTCAGGGCGACGAGTACGTCATCAACGGTCGAAAGTGGTGGAGCACCGGGGCCATGCATCCCGATTGTGCCTTCTACATCGTGATGGGCAAAACCGACCCCGAGGCGCCCCGTCACCGGCAGCAGAGCATGATTCTCGTGCCGGCGGATGCGGAAGGGGTGAAGGTGGAGCGCCCGCTGACGGCCTTCGGAACCTACGACAGTCCGCACGGTCACGCCGAGATCAGCCTGACGGACGTGCGCGTGCCGGTGAGCAATCTCCTACTGGGTGAGGGTAAGGGTTTTGAAATCGCCCAGGGACGCCTCGGTCCGGGCCGGGTACACCACTGCATGCGGCTGATCGGGGTGGCGCAGCGGGCCCTGGAGATGAGCTGTGCCAGGGTAGGGGAGCGGGAAGCCTTCGGGCGACCGCTGGCCAAATTCAGCAGTGTGCGCCAGGAGATCGCCCGCAGCCGCTGCGAGATCGAGCAGGCCCGCCTGTTGACGCTTTCGGCCGCCGACCACATCGACCGGCTGGGAATCAAGGGAGCTAAGGACCTGGTGGCAATGATCAAGATCGTTTGCCCGCGGATGGCGTGCACCGTCATCGACCGCGCGATCCAGTTGCACGGCGGCCTGGGCGTCAGCAACGATATCCCTTTGGCTGATTTCTACGCCTACGCCCGCAGCATTCGCCTGGCCGACGGACCGGACGAGGTACATATGTTTCAGCTTGGCCGCAATACGATCGCGCAATATCAAGTCACCTCACCACCCACCAATCCCGAAGCTTAGACCTTATGACCCGGATACAACACGTCACCTTGATCGTCGATGATCTGGCTGCCTGCCGCGACTTCTACGTGGACGAATTCGGATTTACCGAGCGTCGTGTCGAGGGCCTGGATTACCCGGGTGCTTTCTTAGTCGTAAATGAAAACCAGGAACTGCACCTGGCTGAATTGCCGGACGGGCCGCCGTCCTTTCGGGGGCACTTCTGCTTGCGCGTAGATAACTTCAGCGCCGTCTTTCACCGGATGAAGGAGCTGGGCATCCTGGACGTTCGTCCGTGGGGCCGCATCCGGGAATTACCGGGGGGCTCGCTGCAGCTGTACATCCGTGACCCCGCGGGCAACCTGGTGGAAATCACCTCGGAGCCGGAAGATCGGGCGGGCATCGACGAGGCTATTTTTACCGACCAACTGTACGGGGGCGAACCCTACCGCTACGGGGACGGATCGGTGTAGGCCGGTGGCTGGCGAAAGGGTGCTCATTCAAACTTGAACTGGTAACTCAGACTGAGGATCGGTGCTCCGAAAATGGTCAGCCGATAGCTTTCCAGCGGACTGGATCCGAATACATTATTCAATCTGCGCGTTTGGCGGGGCAGGTAGTAGATGTTGTGGGCATTATTCCGTCCGTACAGATTATAGACCGTGAAAGTCCAATCGCCTACCCACCGCCGCTTCTTTAGGCTGGCGTTGTGGATCGTCCAGTTGAAATCCAACCGATGGTAGACGGGTAGGCGGGCGTTGTTCCGTTCCAGAAAAACCGGCACCCTTTGGTCTCCCACGATCAGTGTACCATTGGGCGCGGAATACGGACGATTACTCTGCACCACCAGATTGAATCCGAAACGGTGCGACTTACCGTTGTCGTACACCACGTGAAAGTTGGCCGTGTGCGGTTGGTCGAAGTAGCCGGGGTACCGTTCGCCGCGGTTCACGCTCGTGGCCAGGGTAGGGCCGGGTACGCGGGTGAAGGTGCGGGCGTAGGCATAATTGATCTCCCCCGTGACGCGACCCTGTTTACGACTGATACCCGCTTCCAGTCCGTATGCCGTACCCGTACCCTGAAGCAGATCCGTCTCCACCTCCTGAGCCAGAAAAAAATCGGCTCCCGGCCGGTATTCCAACACATCGGTGGTTTTGCGGTAGTAGGCCTGCAGGCTGTAGCCGTAACGCTCCGAGGCCGGCAACCAAAAAAAGCCGCTGCTCCAGAGGTCGGCCCGTTGGGGACGGATGACGTTGTCGCTTACTTTCCACCGACTGGAGGGCAGGGGCGTCGTGGCGTTGTAAATATTCTGCAGATACTGTCGGTTGCGGGCATAGGCCGCCTTCCAGCTGAGGCGGGGGTGCAGCGCGTAGTTCAAGGAGATGCGTGGCTCCAGGCCGCCGTACTCCGCCATGGTATGGCCGGAACCGAAGGTTTTCGTATCGGTTAGGCTTTCGCTGGTTACCACCTCGCCTGCCGTATACCGCCGCTGTTCCCCGGGGCCGAGCTGCCAGTAGTGGGTGTACCGCAGTCCGGTGGAGAGGCTTAGCCGATCGTTCACCGTCCATTCGTATTCGATGAAGCCGCTTACCTCCACCGCCTGCTCGCGGGGCAGGGCCACGGGATTGAGCCCCGCCAGCCCCGCCGGCCGCAGATTGCCGGGATCGATGCGGTAGCCCGTCAGCTGTGCTCCGCCGGATAACCGGTGCCGGTCACCCGATCGATAATTTATTGCTATTTCCCCGCCGGCTTGGCGGATCCGGGAATCGTACTCGACCCGGCGGTCCGAATCCGGCTGCGGAAAGTAAACCTCCGGCCGGTAGTCACTGTGGGTAAGCCTTAGCCGTAAACCGGTACGGTCGTTCGGCGTATGGAGCCAGTCGAGGGTCGAGTTCAAGGTAGCGTACTGCTGCTGATTGACCTCGGATACCACACCCGCCAACCGGTTGATCAGGTCGACCTGGTAAAAATCACGGCTGTAAAAGCCCGAGAAGCTGAAGATATTTTGCTGGTTCGCCGTGTACCGCAAACGCAGCGTGCCGTCCCCGAAACGGCTGCGTGTTTTCTTGAGGCGATCCACGAACTTGAAGGCGAAATCATTGAGCCCGAGGCGGCCGGCGGCCAGCAGCTTCAGTCGTTTGTCAGCGGTTAGGGGCGTTTCCAGCCCCAAGTGACTCGACACGATACCGATACCTCCGCGCAACTGCAGCCGGTCGGCCGTCGGGGTTTTGGAGCGCACGTCGACCACCGAGGCGACCCGCCCACCGAAGCGGGCCGGTAAATTCGCGCGGTACAGATCTACCCCGCCCACCGCGTCGGGGGTGAACACCGAAAAAAGTCCGAAGAGGTGCGTCGGGGCGAAAACCGGTGCCCCGTCTAACAGGATGAGGTTCTGGTCTACGGTCCCGCCCCGCACGCTCAGGCCGTTGCTTGCTTCGCCGGCCGAATTGACGCCACTGGAAAGCTGCAGGCTGCGTAAAACGTCCACCTCCCCGAAGGCCGCGGGCAGCTCCTCGATCTCGGTAACGGTCAGTCTTTCCACCCCCAGTATGGGCCGTTCCAGGCGCTCCCGCAAATTATCGGCCCGTACCGTTACCATATTGAGTTCCTGTCCGGCCGGAGCCAGGCGGATGGTCACGGTCCCCTCTTCCGGCACCCTTACGGATATTCGGGCCGGGGCGTAACCGACGTAGGTCGCCAGTACCGCATAGCGCCCCTCCGATAAGGTAAAATTGACCTTCCCTGCCTCATCCGTAGTGCCCCCCTTTTCCGTCCCTTCTATCTGCACATTCACGTAGGGCATGGTGCTTCCGGATTCGGTCAGGATGGATACGGAAAGCGGATAATTCTGGGCAAGAGAAAGGGAATTGTAAAGGACGAAGAAAGCGAGGAATACGTGCTGCATAGGCTGGAAAGGATGATCGCGCGTTATTCCAGCCACCCGTCGGGCGCGATGGGGGAGCGGTTGGCTCCTTCGCAGGGCGCGGTCGGGCGGTCCGGCCCCGCAGGCTCCAGATTGACGCGTCTTTCCGGGGGTAGTGGCGTTCCGCCCAGTTCGGACCGGTCTACGAATATTCGGGCCACCGTCAGGCTTTCCAAGCTGAGGTTACCCAGGACGGTGGTAGACCAAGCGCTCTTGTCGACGAGATTGCCGATGAGGGGGGCCGGCAGTGGGGCGTTGAGGCCGCCTCCGCCTTCGGTCAGATCAAGCAGATTCCGTGAAAAATCGTAGGTCGAACTGTTGATGGAAGCCTGTTCTATTTCCACCAGCAAGCCGCCGGAACGGTCGAGGTCGATGCGCCCCGCTTCGATCCCCTCCGTCAGCGTACCGTCGCTGAATTCGTCACGGAATACACGCCGCCCCGGCACCCGGCTCTCCTCCCAACAGGTGGTGGAGCACAGATAGTCGTAGTAAGCAACGTTGCGTAGGTTGGGATCCTCCACGCAGACACCGCCGCGATAACGCCCCTGCGTGCAGGTAGCACAGATGGACTGCCGCTCCCATTTGCGCAACCGGTATAGGAAATAGTTCGGTACATCGGGTGGATCGGCTACGGTGGTATAGAAGGTCAGAGCCGGAACGAAGCGGTCCCGTAATTCACTGAAGTAGGCCTCCTGGTCGAACCGATAGTCTACATCCCGAATGGAGACCGGTGGTGGCAGGGCCTGCAGCGGACTTTCGATCAGTTCACCTTCGGTCGTTGCTATGGTGATCGCGTACTGGCGCCCCGGCATCGCCGTAAAATCGTCGGGTGGCCGAAAGTACCCGACCGTATCGTCGGATACCCATTCTACCGTTTCCCCCAGGTCGTCCCGGCTCGTCACCCGGGCTCCTTCCACGGCGACCAGGCGATAGTTCTCATAGAGGAGTACGTTGCGCCGGATCGACACGAAACTCTTTCCCGGCTGGTCCGTAATCCGTCCGTCTACCACCAGAAAGCCCTCCTCGAAGACGAAGTTTGGATGTATCGGATCGGTACAGGCCCCTGTCAGAAACAGGCATAGAAGGAGCAGGGCAGGTAATGCGGCAGTGTTCATCGGATCACTCGGGGTCCCAAGAAAAGTACGGCAATTATTATGGATGATGGCAACGGCCGCGCCTGTCTTTAGCTAACCGCACCAAGTAGCCGGCCCTTTCGGCGGTCATTCGTCCGAACATATTTATCATTCAGTCTGGTCTCACTCCCGGTGGTCCGACTACCCAGGCTACCCAAACATCACGCGATCCCCGCCCGTGATCCACCGTCTCATTCGTTTGCAGTAGCGATGGTGGACCTGCGGCCGGGTCACCTTTGGCATCGGGGTCAGGCGGTCGTTCTCATGGCTAACGTTCCGACCACTGGCGGATAGTTACTCTTTGGAGATAAAAAAGCGTCCACCGAAGGTCAGCGAGATGGAGCGTTCGTTGTTTACGCCACGCTGGCCTTCACCGCGCAGGGTGCCGTAGCCAACGCCCATCTCCAGAGCGATAGATGGACGTAGGAAGATGAGGGCCCCGATGGCGGCATCGAAGGAGAAATACCTGGCCTCAATTTGCCCGGAACCGTAGTAGCCGTAATACCGATTCTCCTCCTTCAGCCAGTTATGCAGCATGCCCAACTGGGCGAAGGGAACGAATTGTCGCCGTAGGGGATGAAAAAACTGTCGGAGCGTAAAGCCGGCTCCCCAGGCGGTGGCCTCGCCCGAGAACCCCCTGTTATTCGCCGGAACACGCTGATATTTACCCCGCAAGCCGAATGCGGTAGTTGGCGTCGCGAAGTAATGCGCCTCCGGGCTGATCACGAGTTGATGAACGCCACTTGAAGAAACCCGACTGAAGGACAGGCTGCCCGTACCGAACATCCAGTCATTGATTTTTACATCCGGAACATTTGCCAGCGCTTCGTTCTTGGTCGGCGATAGCCGAAATGCTAGCTGAACGGAAAAGACCATTTGCGACGGGAAATCCCGGTTGGCGACCAGGAATCCAAGCTCATTGGACAGCTGTACGGCGTCCCCGATGGGAATGGTGACCCCACCGTTCGGGTAGAATGCCGAAACGTTCTTTTCTCCGACCAAGTAGCCCGAGAAGTTTAGATAGTCACCGCCTAAGTATAGCCCACCACGAGGTGAATTTAGAAGGTAGCCGCGCAACCCTATCCCAAGCCCTAAGTAATCTTTATTCTTTAAGCTGAGGTGGCCTTCGGTCCGCATACTTAAACCGAGCTGAAGCCAGTCGGTCAACATGAAGCTGTGGTTGGGCAGGGAAAATACAACCGTGGAATTATTGGTACCGCTTGCGCTCCCGAATGCTAGCAGGCCATCGTCGAGCGCGATATCATAGGCCACGTTTTGGAAAGCGACGTGTTGGCCGAAGCCAACCAGGCGATCCCCTCTTTTAAGTTGTGCGGATAGCGAGAGCGACAGCATAGCCGCCGCGACGAAATATATACAACGCATGAGTAATAGGTGAGTGTAAAAGACCAGAATTAAACTCCAAATCAACCTTAAAAGTATATCGGGAAGCCTTGCCGCTACCTTGACGAGACGGATCGGCCTCTAGCAATGTCAACTCAGGGTTAATTTTCGGGAGGTCAATTAATTAAAAACCGTCCGCCAAGCGTAAGGGCCAACGCTCGCTCCTTGCCGACTGCGGGGTGGCTTTCCGCACGAATGTCCGTGTATCCTACTCCTAATTCCAGGGCCAGTGCCGGTTTTAGAAAAATCAGCCCGCCGACTGCCGCGTCCAGCGATACAAACCTTCCCTCCGTCGAATGGTAGAAGTAGTCGCCCAGACTATGTATATCCGCTTCCAACCGATTGTGAATGAACCCGACCTGCGCAAAGGGAACGAATGTACGCTGGAGGGGATACAGGAATTGGCGCAAGGACATACCGACACCGACCGCGCGGGCGGGGCCTTCCATGCCGCGATTATTATCCAGGACGCGTTGATATTTTCCGCGAATCCCAACAGCGGTGGTGCTTGTGGCAAAATAGTGCACTTCAGGGCTCACTAAAAGCTGACTTTGGCCGGTAGTTGCTACCCTGGTATAGCTGAGTCCGCCGGTGCCCAGCATAAAGGTGCCCGAGGCGACGTCGGGTGCCTTGCGGTCCGTGTCCGCCGCGGCAGGGCACAGTAAAAAGCTGAGTTGTATCGAAAACAGCAATTGGCTGGAAACGTCGTGGTTGGCCAGCAATACGCCAACTTCGTTAGACATCTGCACCGTCTCGCCAAGATTCACGGTAAATCCCCCGTTCGGATAAATACCCGATAGGGCATGTTCACCCACCGTTTCACCGCTTAGCCGCAGGTAGTCCACGCCGGCATAGACGGCACCACGGGGATCGTTGGTTAGGTACCCACGTAAGCCGACGTTCAAGCCGAAGAGGTCAGCGCTGCCAAGTCCCTGATGTCCCGCCGTCGTGAGACCGGCCGCCAACTGGAACCTATTTGTAAGCATCCAGCTGTAATTGGGTAGCGAATACACCTGAATGGAGGCGCCCGTTCCACTTGCACTTCCGAAAGACAATAGCCCATCGTCCAGCGGTGTGTCGTACGCTACGTTTTGAAATGCGATGTGTTGTCCGAACCCAAGCAGATGATCTCCCCGTTGCAACTGAGCCTCGGCGACCAATGATGTAAGCACGGAGAGGACGAGAAAATGGAGATGGAGGTGTCTCAATGAGGTTGATTTGAGACTACGAAACTATTCCCATTTTAGATTCTGGAGGTATGTAAAATGAGGCCTGCTTAGTTAAAGTTTTCGCCCCGCGGCAGCAACGATATTTCGGGTTCAACGCCACGTTAGCGGACTCGATTTCCCTGGCGTTATGCTGGTCGTTAACGGCCGGTAGGAGCTGCATTTAGCTCAACTAACGGACGGCCCGTTTTCCTTCCGGGGCACTTCGGTTTGCAGGTCGGGGACATCAGATTTTCATCCGTGGTGACTTCGGGAGCCGGGAAGCAAGCAAGACGGAGCCGGAAGAGCGGGACGCGATGGGTTATGTCAACTCAGGGTTAACTTTTAGAAGGTCGCCGGCACGTAAAGCGGTCGGACGGTTAGCCGTCCAACCGGTAGCGGCGCGACCGGTAATCGTCCGACCGGTACCCGCACGACCGCCAACTACCCCTCGAAAATCACTCGCTCCGTGCCCATGATCCACCCCTCCATCCGCTCGCGATAGAAATTGTGTACCTGCGGCCGCTTCACCTTCAGGGTGGGGGTAAGGCGATCGTTCTCCACGCTGAAGGGCTCCTTGGCCACGACTACCGAAGCCACCTTTTTATAACTCGGCAGCTTTTCGTTCACTATGGCGAGCTGCTGCTCCAGGTCGGTGCGCACGGCGTCGCGGTCGCGGTCCTGGCCGATCTCCGATAGGGAGACGACGAGCAGGGGTTGCGGCATCCCCAGACCCAGGATGCACATCTGGTCGACGTCGGGGTTGCCGGCGAACTTGTCTTCGATCTCGCTCGGGACGATGAATTTCGCCTTCGCCGTTTTGAAGGTATCCTTGACGCGGCCGGTCAGGTAGAGGAAGCCGTCCTCGTCGATGCGGCCCTGGTCGCCGGTATGCAGCCAACCGTCGGCGTCCAGGGTTTCGGCGGTCTTATCGGGGGACTTATAGTAGCCGACCATTGTATTAGGCGACCGGGTCAGTACTTCCTGGGTTTCGGGATCGATGCGGCATTCGGTACCCGGCAGCGTACGACCGACCGAACCGGGACGGTGCTGATCGGCGTAGATCATGTGGCTCACGGCGCCGTTCTCCGTCATGCCGTAGGCTTCCGAGATGGGGATGCCAATACGGGCAAACCACTTCTTCGTCGCTTCGGCGATGGGGGCGGCCCCGGATACGTTGCGACGCGACTGGTCCAGGCCCAGGCCCTTCTGCACCTTGCGTTTGATAAACCAGGACACCAGGGGAATTTTGAGCAGGGTGTCCAGTTTGTTATGCGGCAGTTTTTTCAAAACGCCCTGTTGCAACTTCACCCAGATTCGGGGCACGGCAAAGAAGAAGGTAGGATGGGCATCCTGTAGGTTAGCCGCGAAGCGCTCGATGCTTTCGGTAAAGAAGATCTCGCCCCCATGGGTCAGGCACATCGTTTCGATGGTACCGCGCTCGGCCACGTGGTTGAGCGGGAGAAAGCTGAAGTAGCGGTTGTTGCCGGAGTAATCCATCTTGAGTGGATTTTCATCGTGGAGCTCCCGCATAAGGGCGATTTGGTTCTCTACACTTAGCATGACGCCCTTGGGGGTGCCGGTGGTCCCCGAAGTGAAGATCAGCGTCCAGAGACTATCGCGGGGGGGAAGGGGATTGCCCTCCATCGGCTGGCATTCGTTGAGGATTTCCTCCCAGGCTTTTCCCCGGCTCACCCGCGCGTTGCCGTCGTAGTAGGGAAAGGCGATGATAGGCAGGTCGTCCGGTATGCCGGTAGCCATGCTCTCCCACACTTCCGTTTTGCCCACCATGAGCAGGTCGATATCCCCCAGCTCGATCACCTCGCCGATCTGCTCGCCCGTGAGGGTGGCGAAGAAGGGAACGCTCACGTGGCCCGCCATCATGATGGCCAGGTCGGCGATGATCCACTCCCGGCAATTCTTACTCACCAGCCCTATGTGGCTACCCGGTTTCAGGCCCTGTTGGTGTAAATAGGTAGCTACCCGTCTGGCCATCCGGCCCGCCTCGCCCCAGGTGTAGGTTTCCCACCGCTCGCCGAAGGGCTGGTGGAGGAAGGGCTTTTCGGGTTGGCTGGCCTCCTTTTCGTAAAAGGCTTCAAGGGTGGTCTTATCGTACATGATCAGGTGAACGTGTTTTGGCGGGTGTAAGGTAGCAACGGGGCGGCAGGGCGCAGGTGCGCGAAACTAGCCGCTTTGGCCGCAGAAACTGCCTGGCAGACCCCATTCGGGTGGCTAGACGGTATCCCTTATTCCCCGGATATTACCTGCTTATCGGTAATTGGTAAAACCCGGTAATACACCAACTCCAGCAAGAAGGCACCGATTAAGGAGCCCGCTACCGCCGCCGCATTATCCCACCAATCATAGGGGCGACCTTCCAGCCAAAGAACACCTTCGTAAAGTGCATGCCAGACCAGTATACTCACAGATAAGAGAATGACCCGCTGCTTTCGCTTACCTCCTGGTAAGAGCTTTAAAAGGGTAAATGCAAATGGAAAACCCACCGCCGACAGAAAGCTAGGGGCAATTCCATACCACCACCAAAATTGTGTCTTGCGTACTTCTTGAATATATATACCCGTGCCACCAAGCACTAGTAGTATCAAACATGAGGTAACCATCAACGAGCGGGGAATACGAACGCGATGAAACGCATAAGAAGTAATCATACTGCCAGTATTAAAACCGCCCGGGTCGCTTAGCGGCCCGGGCGTATAAATCCATTATTCACACCCCCAAAGGGAGCAGAAACCGTCCTTAAATCCTTCCACGATTTCTTCGCGGTGATCAATGAGGTAAACGACGCCGCCGAATCCGAGACCGCCGGCAACAGCGAAGACTACGGGAGCCAGGCCCCCGGAAGCAGTGACCAAGGTTTGATTATCTAATGTCTTCATAATACGATTACAATTTATTGGTGAAAATGTCATAAAAAGCAATGAGTGGGACGACCGGAAGCAAAACGACAGCCGCGGCCACCCCCGCGACTACCCCGATTGCATAGGCAGCGTCCCCGTCGGCACCTCCATTCACGGAAGCTAGCTGTTCAGGAAGTAATGGCTTAGAATTGATCATAAAGGGTGAATTTTTAAAAAAATGAGATAATAAGTGCTTAGCGCTATGCCTTTTTACTCCTGCAAATATGAAAGCACGCACTCTCATGATTTGAGAGTGAGGTTAAATTTTCCGTACCAGTGAAAAATAGTTGCTACTGAGCCTAGCTTCAAGCTAAGGCGGCAGTCGACATCCAGCCATTTCCTTTTCATACCTAGCTGAAGAGATACGAAATGGCCGTACCGCCGCCCATAGGCGACGAGATCTTCCTACGCCCGCCGGCATCCCGAAGCGCTCCGGCAACGTTGACCCGTATACCTTCATCCCGGGGCACGGCTGAGGTATCGCACGATCACGCTTGACTTTCGCTTCTGAAAGTTTGCCCGGGCGCGGCAATTTTTACCACACTGCCTACTCCGAATAGCCCTGCTCGATCAAGCCTGCTTAAAGCCACGGTTATGATACCATGCTTGGGCCGGTATAGTGAGCTTCGACCGCTGGGGCATCGTGGCGGAACTGAACCGGGACCGGTTGCCGCTTTTCGCCTACATTACGAACCGACAGGTAGTTCGCCAGCGGATCGCGTCCTATTAGAAGTTTACGCGGATGATTGACCTCAACCACTTTCTCAAGGCCTACCCCGAAGAGCTGCACATACGCAAGCATTTCCTCATCCGCGAGTACCTCCAGTACGAGATCCTCACCATCCTCTTCACCAGCAAATTCGCCCACCGCTATACCTTCCTCGGGGGCACCTGTCTCAGGATCTGTTACGGCACCGAGCGCTTCAGCGAGGGGCTGGACTTCGATAACCAGGATCTCACCGTAGCGGAATTCGAAGAAACGGCCCGCATCATCAAAAGACAAATGGAACTGCGCGGCTTTCGCATCGAACTGAAGTTCGCCTATGAGGGATCCTATCACTGCAGCATCAAATTCCCGGGCCTGCTCTACGGCTACGAATTGAGCGGTCACCGCGAGGCCAAGCTGTTCATCAAAATGGACACCGAGAAGCAGCAATTCCACTATAACCGCGAACTTATTCCGATCAATCTGGTCGGCATCGGAACGGAGGTGCCGGCCGTTCCCCTCTCCCTGCTCGCCAGCCAGAAGATAGCCGCCATCGTCGGGCGTGAACGACCCAAGGGAAGGGATTTCTACGACCTCGCCTGGTGCCTCGAACGTACTGCCCCCGATTACGGCTACCTCGACGAGCGCTTCCGGGTCAGCAACGAAAGCCAGCTCCGCAAGTTTCTGCAGCGCACCATCGCCGACTTCGACTTCGATCTGCTGGCGGAGGACGTCCGCCCCTTTCTGTGTCACCAACGGGACGTGGATGCCATCCGTAATTTCCCGGCCTACTGGCGGACGGTGGACCTGTCCTAGCCCTAGCGGCGGGTGTCCACTAATTGCCTGACGATCCGGTGCACGGTCTGATTCAACTGACCCGCCGTCTTGGGCCCGCTGTGATTGCTGATGAGGGAGATCGCCAGAGCGCGGTCCGGGAAAATGTACAGCCAGTTTTGGGTCCCCGACGAGCCACCGTGGTGGTTGTAGGAGGTCCCGTACTTGTCCCGCCAAACGTTCCAGCAGTAGGCGATATGGCGCGATTTCCCGTCGGTATAAATCACCTCGTGCGAGCGGCGCACCGCCGGATCGTCACTACCTAGTTGCCACGCGGCGTACCGCAGCAGGTCGGGTAGGGTAGCGGTCACGCCGACCCCGCCGCCCCACAGGGAATTATAGCTCAGCGCGGATGGTTCGTCGTTTTCCATCCAGTAGCCGCGTACCGCATCGTTGGTACCCGCGAGACGCAGGTGGGTGTGGTCCATTACGGCCGGCTCCGTCAGAAGCGAGCTAAGCTGCTCACTCAGAGGCATTTCATTTACGCTCTCCAGAATATAGGCCAGTAATTCCGTTCCCGCGCTGCTGTAGGAGTAGGTCGTACCGGGTGCTTCGGTGAGTTGGACGGTGGCGAGATCTTTCCAGAATTGCTCCTTGCCATATGCTTCCTCCAGTTCGTGGAAGCGGTCCGGCACGTCGGCGGCGAAGGTCTCGAACACCCCATTCCAGGCCAGGGGCAGGAAGCCGGGCAAACCGGAGGTATGCGTCAGCAGGTGCTTGATCCGAATCGGCTCGCCATCCATCTCCAGGTTGGGATAAGCCGCCGGTAAATACGTACGTACATCCTCGTCCAGGGATAGCTTCCCGGTCTCGACGGTAGCCGCGGCGAGGTAGCCGACCATCGTCTTCGTGACCGAGGCAATCTCGTAGACGGTTCGGTCGGTAGGTGTATTTCCCTCACCCGCACTTAGCTCTCCGAAGTGGCGGGTTACCGGCTCACCGCCTACCCAAACCCCCACCGAAAGGGAACGAATCTCGGGTTTCCGGAGTAGTTTCTCCCCTTCGCGACGCAGTATCCGAGCTACCGATGCCGTGTCCGTAACGTTCTGTGCCCAAGTCGGTTGGCCGACCAGCAAAAGCAAAAAAAATATCGTGTAGCTACCCGGATTGACGCACCTCATCCGACAAGAATACCGCCCCCCGCTCACAACTTCGGTTAAGAAACTTATAAATTGGGCGACGGAGCGCAGGTAATAGGCTACCTGGGAAAAGGTCAAGCTTACCGCAACGAGAAGCTAACCCTGCCCCCGCCAACCGCTGCGACCACCCACCCAGAGACCAACGATCTACCAGACAAAAGAATAAAAATCCCCCTGACCATTGAAACGAGCTACCAATCTACTCTTCCTCTTTGCCATCCTGCTTTCTGCCCGCGCTCCGGCGCAAATATTACCTGAGTCGCTGACCGACGGGCCAACGGCCAATAGTGACGAGGGGCGGCCACTGACCTACTACCTCCCCGATCTGGACTACGATCCCGATATCCCCACGCCCGAGGAGTTTCTGGGCTGGCAGATCGGCGACTGGCACATCAGCCACGACCTGCTGCAGGCCTACATGCGTGCCCTCGCCGCGAGCAGCGACCGCATAAGTCTGGAAGTGATCGGTCACACCTACGAGCAGCGCCCCTTGCTGAACCTGATCTTCACCACCCCCGAAAACCACGGATGGCTGGAAGAACTGCGCCAGATGCACGTAAACTGGAGCAGCCCGGAGGGCGGCATGAGCGATGGTGACCTGGAGGAGGTACCCGGCGTCCTTTACCAGGGCTACAGTATCCACGGGAACGAGCCCAGCGGAGGAAACGCCGCGCCAATGGCCGCCTACTACCTGGCCGCGGCGCCGATGAGTGAGGTGGGGGAGCTATTGAGCAACAACGTTATCGTCTTCGACCCCTGCTACAACCCCGATGGCTTCAACCGCTTCGCCAGCTGGGCAAATAGCCACAAGAACAAAAACATGACCGCCGACGGCCAGGACCGCGAATACAACGAGGCCTACCCCCGCGGGCGGAGCAACCACTACTGGTTCGACCTGAACCGCGACTGGCTACCCGTACAGCACCCCGAGAGTCAGGCGCGGATCGCGCAGTTCCACCGCTGGAAGCCGAACGTGCTCACCGACCACCACGAGATGGGTACGGATGCCACCTTCTTCTTCATGCCCGGCGAGCCTACCCGCGTGCACCCGATGACCGCCCCCGTCAACCAGGAGCTGACCGGACGCATCGGCGAATACCATGCCGCCGCCCTGGATAAGATCGGCTCGCTCTACTACAGTGGGGAGGGCTACGACGACTTCTACTACGGCAAGGGATCTACCTACCCGGATATCTTCGGCACGGTGGGCATCCTCTTCGAGCAGGCCAGCTCGCGGGGCCACCTGCAGGAATCCGAAAACGGTATCCTCACCTTTCCTTTTACCATCCGGAATCAGGTGACCACCGCGCTGAGCACCTACGAAGCACTGGAAAACCTGCACGACGACCTGCTGACCTACCAACGGGAGTTTAATCTGGACGGCGTGACCGAAGACGGGTACGTCATCGACACCGACGGCGACCCCGGCCGTTCGCGGGAACTGGCCGACATCCTGGCGCGCCACGGACTACCCGTACAGTATGGTACTAACGACGAAGGTTCGGCCTACTACGTACCTAAGACCCCCTTCAGCGAGGCGGCCTTCGAACCGATCCTGGAATTCGAGGACAGCCTCTTCTATGATGTATCCACCTTCTCGCTGCCCATGGCCTTCAACCTCCCGTATCGGCAGGTGAGCGGCGGCGCACCGGGAGAAATGGAGTGGTCGGACTACACCATGGGCGAAACCTCGCCCGATATCGACCGTACGCAGGCGCAGTACGCCTACTTTATCCCTTCCGACGACTATTACTCGGTGAAGGCGATCTACTTACTGCAGGATGCCGGTGTCCGGGTGAAAGTGAGCGACCAGGCTTTCTCCCTTGGCCAGGGCGCGGATCAACTGGGCCGGGGAACGGCCATGGTGCCGGTCTACGGCCAGGACATGGACGCCGACGAACTGCACCGCATTGTCAGTGAGGTAGAGGATGAAACCGGCATCGACATCGTGACTACGAACAGCGGCACCGTTGATCCCGGCGGGCTGATGCTTGGCTCCCGCTCCGCCTACCAAACCCTGCGCAAGCCAGAGATCGCCCTGCTGATCGAAGGCAGCACCAGCAGTCTTGATGTCGGCGAAACTTGGCACCTGCTCGACCAGCGGTTCGGGATCCCGATCACGAAGCTTCCCATCGACGAAGTCGGCCGCGCCGACCTGAGCCGCTACAATACCATCATCATGCCCGACGGCTGGTACAGCGGCCTGGATAAATCCGTCGCCGAAGCCCTTCAGGGATGGATGGGCCGTGATAAGGTTTTCATCACCGTCGAGCGAGCCGGCACCTGGGCGGCCGACCACGGTCTGGCGGACATCACCGTCCGGAAAACCACGAATCCAGACAGTGCCATCACCCAGCGCCCCTACGAAAAGGCCGATCGGGACCGCGGCGGTCAAGTCCTCGGTGGATCGATCTACCGCACCGAAGCCGACCTGACCCACCCGCTGCTATTCGGCATGAACCGGGAGGAAATCCCCGTCTTCCGCAGTGGTACCCTCCTCTACGAACCGGCCGAGAACGTCTACGCAACGCCCGTGCGCTACAGTGACGATCCCCTCATCAGCGGCTATAGCCCGCGCGGCTTCGCCGAAAAGGCCGCCGGCAGCGCCGCGGTCCTCGTCAGTGGCAGCCGTGGCGGCCGGACGATCTCCTTTGCCAGTAACCCGAACTTCCGCGCCTTCTGGTACGGTACGAACCGGCTGTTCATGAACGCCGTCATGTTTGGGAATACGATAAATGGGTCTACGGTGGAGTAGAGGCAAGGGGTAAAGGGGCTAAGGTTGGAAGGGGTAAAGGTGGCATGACAGACTGCGTGACAACTTCATATAATGTGCCGGACGACTACGAAGCCGTGTCTACCGCGCTACCTTTACCCCTTTACCTTTTTGCCCCCTAACCCCTTCACCCCTTGAGTAAGAAATTCTACGCCGCCCAAATCCAGGCCATAGCCGAAGCCCTGCAAAACATCTTCCAGGAGGAAGCCTACGCCGACCGAGAAATTGCGCGGGTGCTGAAGGCCGATAAGCGGCGCGGCAGTAAGGACCGGGCGTTCATCGCCGAGCATACGTACGGTATCGTGCGGTACTACCGGCTGTACGCCTACGTGGAGGGAAGTGAGCCGAAGGGTACGGCTGAATGGTGGCGACTCATAGGTATTCACCTGATTCATGCGGGCTTTACATTGCCGGATTGGCGGGAATTTGCCGGCCTGGATGAGCAGGGGGTGAAGGAGAAGCTGATCGCGGCTGAAGACCGGCTGGTGCTGCGGGAGAGTATCCCCGACTGGCTGGATGAAGTGGGGAAGGAGCAACTAGCGGACGAATGGCCGGCCACGATTGCCGCCCTGAACGATCAGGCGCCGGTGGTGCTACGGGTCAACACACTGAAGGCGGATAGCAAGCAAGTCATTGAAGAGCTGGCGCGTGAAGGAATCGTGGTCGAACCGATCGCGGAGCATTCTCTGCTGGTCACCGAGCGGAAAAATCTTTTTCGTACGAAGGCCTTCCAGCAGGGGCACTTTGAAGTGCAGGACTTCAGCAGCCAGCAGGCGGCACCCGCCCTGGAGGTGGAGCCGGGTCAGCTGGTTATCGATGCCTGTGCCGGGGCGGGGGGTAAAAGCCTGCACCTGGCCGCACTGATGGAAAATAAGGGGCGGCTGCTTAGCCTCGACATCCACGGCTGGAAGCTGGAGGAACTGAAGCGCCGCGCCCGACGCAATGGCGTAGCGAATCTGGAGACCCGTCCCATCACCTCAACAAAGGTCATCA
This sequence comes from Lewinella sp. IMCC34191, assembly GCF_003390935.1. Taxonomy (GTDB): domain Bacteria; phylum Bacteroidota; class Bacteroidia; order Chitinophagales; family Saprospiraceae; genus Neolewinella. The sequence goes on from NZ_QNQZ01000007.1 coordinate 203,025, forward strand.
AGCGGCTAGCCGGAAAAGCCGACCGCGTATTGCTGGACGTGCCCTGTTCCGGACTCGGGGTATTGCGTCGTAACCCGGACGCCAAGTGGAAGCTTTCGCCCGAGACGATCGACCGGGTAGTGGCGGAGCAGGATAACATCTTGTCCAGTTATTCCCGAATGGTGAAGGAGGGAGGGAAAATGGTGTACGCCACCTGCAGTATCCTGCCCCGGGAGAACGGTCAGCGGGTGGAGCATTTTCTATCCTCGGAGGCCGGGCGGGGCTGGGAGCTGGAGTACAGCCATAGTTATCTGCCGCAGCGAGAAGGTTACGATGGATTCTTCGTGAGCCGGTTATCCAAGACCCGGTAGCGATCCATCGTGCCGATATTCTTAGCCTCGAAAGTACCGATCCGCTCACAGTCGAAGGCGGTACCCAGCAGCTTGCGGGTTTCCTCACTGATGGTGACTTCGCCGGCACAGCCCGCGGTTTCCAGCCTCGCGGCCTGATTGACGGTGTCTCCCCAGACGTCGAAGGCAAACTTATCCCGTCCGACGATACCCGCGACGACCGGTCCGCTATGAATGCCGATCCGGGCGTGGAACTCACTGTGGCCGGCGAGGTACTGCTGAATATCGAGGGCGGCCCGGACGGTATGCATGGCATGCTCCGGATCCACTTCGGGTACGCCGGCAACACACATGTACGCGTCACCAATGGTCTTGATCTTTTCGAGTCCGTGCCGCTCGATAATCTCGTCGAAGGCCCGGAACGTCCGGTCCAGGTCGGCCACCAGATCTTCCGGCTCACGGGTACTGGCGATGCGACTGAAACCGACGAAGTCACTGAACATGACCGTGGTGTGCTCGTGTCGCCGCGCGGTCGCCTTCCCGGTTTCTTTCAGCTCCCGCGCTACGGACTGGGGCAGGATATTCAACAACAGCTCGTCGGATCGCTGCTGTTCCTGCCGGATGCGTTCCTGATATTGCTGCCCCGAGCGATAGCGTAAGTAGAGGAGGCCGAGAGCCACCAAGATGCCGATGGCGAGCACGATGAAAAAATTTCGACGCTGGACCTCTTCCCGCGTCAGCGATCGTTGCTCTTCTAGCAAAATATTCTGCCGCAGATACCGTAAGCTGTCGTTTAGCGACTGAAATTTGAAGGAATCCAACGCCAGGTCCTGCTGCTGAATACGAAGCAGTTGTCGGAGCTGGCTATCATTTAGCGCTTCGATCTCCTTGTTTTGCAGGGCCACGATCGCCGTCAGGGCGGTTTCGTCGATTTCTTCCACCGTTGGCCGCCGGGACCCCATCGCTTTGGTTGATAGATAGGGCAGGGCAAACGCTTCATCCGCGGAATCCGCGATGGCCCGTAAGGTGGCCGTAATGGTGTCCACCACTGCCACCTGGCCGGCATCATTGAAGCGTTGGGTAGCTACGCGCAGGGCTTGTATCCCCCTTACCCGGTCCTCGGCACGCGCCTTCGGGTTTTCCAATAAGGCCCGGCCGAGTAAATACTGGCCGTGCCCCTCGACATCAGCTAACCGTTGCTGGCGCCCGGATTCAATCAGCGCCTCACTCTGCGTTATCGCCTGCTCGTATTGCCGGCGGGAAAGCATGTCCCGGATGGTCGCTATCTGGTTGTCGTACAGTTGCTGGCTACCGACACCTAAGGGCAATACGGCAAATAGCAGAATGAGCCACCGACAAAGCATTTGTGGGGCCCAACGCGAATGGCTCTTCGAATGGTGGAGGGGCAAGGTCATTTGGTGGGATCGTGTCCCCAATTCTTCAGGCTGTAGGCCCAATCGGTACCGGCCGCGTCACCGTCTGGTCTCTGGGCCAGGTGACGATGTACGTAACTGACGACTTTTTGCATATGATCGTAGTCGCCCCGGGTTAGGTCATCCTTCTTTTTACGCTTGATCTTAACGATCTTCTTCCCGCTTTTGTGACCGGTACTTTCTCCCGATTTATCGTCACCGACGGATTTGGATGCTTCGGTGTCCAACCATTCTTCCAGCTCCTTGGGTGCCATGTTGACGGCGTCGTAGAATTCATCGTAAATCTGGTCTTCCGACTTATCGGCCATGATCGCGGTATTTGCTATTCCTATATGTCAGACGTAACACGGCAGGTTCGGAAGGCATAAACGTAGGGGGAATACTTCGTGCGTGCTATATTCAATCCCATGTTAAAACAGGAGAATCTGGAGATCGAGCGTCAGGGCAATCGGTTAAACATCACTTACCGCTGGCGTACCTCCACGGCCTACGGCCTATTATTTTTCGCCGCCATCTGGAACGGTATTCTATTGCTGTTCCTGTTCTTCGGAGCTGGGCTATACATCAGCGTTCATCTGCTGATTGGCCTATTGGTTGCCTACTATGGACTTTGTCTCTTCCTGAATCGCACGGTCATCTCCGTGAATAGCCAGCAGTTGACCGTATCCCATGGCCCGTTGCCCAGTCTGAGTAGAAACCAGGTCGTCATTTCCCGGGAAGTGAAGCAACTGTACTTAAAACGAAGCGGAAGTGTTAAGTCAGGCAACAAAACGACCCAGCTGTACGCGCTCAAACTTCGCGCCCGGGATAAACGGGAGGTCAAGTTGATGGGGGGGATTCCCGATAAAGCATTGGGTGAAGAAGTGGAACGCGCGATTGAAGAATACCTTGATATAGTTGACGTTCCCGTCGAGGAGCAATTCGAGATGCCTGACCTTGGTTTCCTGAAAAAATTCATCCCGGAGGAAATGCAGCGGGAAATGGAAGAAGTAGGAAGGGAAGTGCAATCCAAGCCCATCCCGCCGACGCCGACACCCATACCGGCAGCACCCGCCAGTTCCGACCACCAGGAGCACGCCGATCACCTGAGTTATGATTTCGCGCTTTGCCACGCCCCCATTGGAGCTGCCTTTCAGGTGCGGGACGCCCCCTACCGCCTGACCGGTGCCGAAGTCATCGAGTGGACCGACGTCCCCGACCGCGAAGTTTCAAAGGTCCTGCAGGCCAGCCCCTTAGCTACCGGACCCGTCCGGCAGTTCTACACTTATCCGGACGGAAATCAGTGGGTGTACTTTGAAGAACGGCCTCTGGACGCGGAGGAGCGGGAAATGCTGGGGTTCGATGCAGCGGACGCGCCCCCATCGCTGCGCAACGGCGACGAACGATATCATGTCTTGTCCCAAAATCGGGGCGTTCTCAAAGCGGGCCACGGGGAAAGGCCGGTGGAAGAATGGATCTATTACAGCTCGCGCGCTACGACGCGATTCCGTGCCATGCAGCTTTCCGGCAGGCAGTGGCGAGTGGCCGTTCAGGAGCCCGTTGACAGCAGCTACATTGAGGCGACAGCTTGATCAGATTCCGTCGGTCGGTGCATCCTTTGCTTTGTCCATGCGTGATTCGAAGGTTTCCCGGTCTCCGCTCCTGACCGCCTCAACCTCTTCGTCGATTTCCCGCTCCAGGAAATAATTGAGGACCGTCCGAATGGTAGCAATCGAGGCTAATTTGCCAATCTGATCCCAGTCTGGCGCAATTGCCGTGCTGATGATATCCGCCGCAAGTTGAAACTCCAGGGCTACGATGAGGTAGCGAGCCAGCGTGAGGCGAAGGGCTACGAAGTCCTGCTCCTTTCGCGTAAAGATGCGCGAAGCATAGAGCCAGAGCGATGCAACCACTCCCCAGGCGATGACCAGCACGCCACAGAGTTCCACCCCGAGCTTGATCCACTCGGCAAAGTGGTAGATGAAGGTTTCCGAAATGTCGTACCAGCCCGTATCGTCCATAATTAGTGAAGGTAGCTGGCACCGTTCAAATCAAGTACCGACCCGGTAGTGAATTTGGCTTCCGGACTGGCCAGGTACAGGATCGCCCGGGCCACCTCTTCCACCGTTGCCACCCGGTTGAGCGGGCTTTGCGCTTTCACCGCTTTTCCAGCCTCGCCCTGTAGATGCGGCCGGGCCATCGCGGTCTCAATGAAGCCGGGTGCCACGGCGTGTACGGTGATGTTGTCTTTCCCCACCTCCTGGGCAAGCGACTGACTCAGGCTGTGTAGCCCCGCCTTGGCGGCGCCGTACCCGATCTGGCCGGCTTCGCCGCGGTAAGCACCCCGGCTGCCCACGTTCACGATCGTTCCACCGCCTTGCTCACGCATATGCTGAATTGCCTGGTAGGCGGCCGCTGCGGGGCCGATCAGGTTGGTGTTGAGGGTTCGCGTAAATATGCTCAGCCATTCTTCAAAGTCCTGGCTGCCGTCGACGGGGTGGGGGAGGAATACTCCCGCGTTATTGACGAGCAAGTTGACGGAGCCCAGCTTCTGAACCGCCCGGTCCACGAGATCTCGGGCCGATTGGGGGTCTGCCAAGTCGGCCTGTAAAACAGCATGTCCCGTACCGTTCAATGAAGCCACCACGTCTTCCGCCTCGGATTGTCCGTTGCGGTAATGAACGCATACCCTTGCGCCGGCCTCGGCCAGTAGCTTGGCCGTCGCCCGACCTACTCCGCGGCTGCTTCCAGTGACCAGAGCCGTACGCTTAGAAAAGTCGACTGTTATCATTATGCAAATGTAGCCGGTCAGGTCATACTTTCCGGTTGCCTGAGGCGTCTTATAGTGGATTTACCGACTACCTATGGACTTTTCAAAGCTGTTCTTTCTCTGTTCCTTATTTCTTTTCTCCTCGCTGGTCAGGGCCCAGGGCCTGTCGGACGCCGACCATGTCGAGATGCAGGAGGGAAAGGAGCGCATGGCTACTTTGGTGAAGCGGGTCTATACCGATAGCGCCCAAGGCCAGCGGTTCGAAGCTACGCGTGATCTGATCAAGCAGCTGGTCCAAACACTCGACCGTCCTCACTCCTTCGACTACGCTTTCGGGGATGTCCCCGGCCTGTCTATCCAGTATGCCCCCGACAGCACATTCCGGATCTTTACCTGGGAGCTAAACGTCGATCGCGAGCAATACCGTCATTACGGGGCGATACAACGGAACGCAAAGGACCTGCAATTGATTCCCCTGGTCGATCGTGGGGATGACTGGTTGGAAAACCCGGAGAATGCATTGGTTGGCGCGGACAACTGGCTGGGATACGCGGTCTATGACATTTTACCCGGCGACACTTATGAAGGGCGTCCGTATTACTTCGTGCTGGGTTATGATAGTTACAGCACCTATCGCCGCCGCAAGGTGCTGGATGTGCTGTACTTCGACGAGGAGGGAAGGCCGAAGTTCGGACTACCCGTCTTCACTACCTACACCGATTCCGGACTGCTACTGGCTGACCGCGCCCGGATTATCCTGGAGTACGCCGCGGAGGCTACTGTTGCCCTACGGGAGGACGATGAACTGGGGGGATTGATCTATGAAAACCTGATCATGATGCCGGGGAGCAACGGTGAGGGACCGGTGCAAGTCCCGGACGGAAGCTATCACCTCCTCGAGATAGACCAAACCGGGCACTGGCGGGAAAACGAGCAAGTCTTCGACCATAAATACGAAGAAGCCCCCCGCGAGGTACCTAGACCAAGCGAGGGGCGCGATATTTTCGGCCGGGGCAACAAACCGGGGGGCGGCGGCTCCGGGCGGTAAACCAACAGTAGGTTAGCGGGCGGCCGCCATTACCGGGAAGCTGACGACGAGGTCCGACCACATGAGTTCGACCGACTGGCCGTCCAGAGCGAAATCCATTCGCTCGGCGGGGGAGGAGGCCGGTTCGGACATCCCTTTCACCCGGATCAGGTCGTCGTCTTCGGAGTAATCGTAGGCACCCCACTGATCGGCCGTTTTGTTCAGGATGATCGTCCAGTCGTTTTTATCGGCCGGCAGGGTAAAGAGGGAGTAGGTACCGGCGGGAACCAGACTATTTTCCTCGCCGATGGTAACGTCTTCGGAAAAGGTGATCCGCGTGGCCTCATTGGCACCGGTGCGCCATACTTGTCCGTAGGGAACCAGGTCGCCGTAGATGGTGCGCTCGTTGACTGCGGGGCTGCCGTAGTTTATGGTCACGTCAACTCCGTCGATCGTTCCCTTGAGTTCCTTGCGGGGGCTCTTGATCGTCGTATCCAGCATGGAGACGGTGTATTGGTCGTTGCCCTGCATGCTGCTGCCTCCGGTTTCCATACCGGATTCGGAAGTCGGCGTGTTATCCGTCGTCTCTTCGGTGGAACCATTAGAGGGCGTGTTACAACCGAAAGCGAGGACGAGGGCGCAGAGCAAAAAGCCGTAAAAAGTCTTGCGATGCATAGTAGATTCGAATTAGTGAGGTAGTTCAGTCTGTTGAACGTGCAAACCTACAAAAGGTGAAACTAGACATCCGCTTTTTTCGATTCCGCCGCCAGGAGGGTGTCGACGAAAAAGGGCGAAGCGGAATAGTTGGCCCATCCGCCATCCACGAGTATCTGCTGCCCGGTAATGTGCTCGGCTCCCGGTCCGAGAAAAAAGCCGACCGCCGCCGCGACGTCCCGCGGAAGCCCTACGCGACCGTCCGGGTTCAGTTGTGCCCAGACGCCAGCGTAATCCGGTTCTTCCTCTTCCGTGCGCTCGGTGAGGGTCGCTCCGGGGGAAACGGTATTCACGGTAATACCGTGGGGGGATAAATCCAGGGTGAGTTGTTCCGCCAGCATGGCAATGGCCGCCTTCGACATACCGTAGGCCACCAGGTTGGGGTAGGCCCGATTGCCCACCGTGGAGCCGATCAGTACGATGCGCCCTCCGGTACCCGCATCCCGAAAATGCCGGGCCGCCGCCTGGGTGAGGAAGAACGTTCCCTTCAGATTCAGGGAGGTTACCTTATCGAAGCTTTCCTCGGTAAAGTCTAAAAAGTCTCCGAACTCGGTCAGGCCGGCGTTCGCGACGATCATCTCCAATCGGGTTCCCGCGAGGCCGGCGGCATAGTCAACCATGTCGCGCACGAAGTCGACCCGACTCGCATCGCCGGCACAGGTGAGGGCCTTGCCGCGGCCGAGATCGTTGAGGCGGCGGACTTCCTTTTCGGTGCGCTCCGCGTCCAGGTCATTGACCACCACCGTGGCGCCCCTTTCGATCAGGTACTCGGCGATCGCTAGACCGATGCCCGTCGCCGCGCCCGTCACGATAGCCGTTTTACCGGAAAATAAGTTGGCCTCCATAATAAGTCGATTTACAAACTTGTCTCTAAAGAGCGAATCCGTCACGATAGTTTTACCTTTCGCCCCCAATCGGCGGGGTGAAGGCACAATCGTTCAGACATGCAGGCATATCTCAATCTTCTGGATCACATTTTGCGCGACGGAATCCGGAAGGGCGACCGGACCGGGACCGGCACCCTATCGGTCTTTGGCCACCAGACGCGATACGACCTGACGGCCGGTTTCCCGCTGCTGACTACGAAAAAGGTACACTGGAAGAGCGTCGTTCACGAATTGCTGTGGTTCATCCGTGGCGATACGAATATCCGCTATCTCGTACAGAACGGAGTGCGTATCTGGAACGAGTGGCCGTTCCAGCACTACCTGGAGGAAACCGGTCAGGCCGATAGTTTGCCGAAGCACAGCCCGGAATGGAAGGAGGCCATGAAAACCTTCACAAAACGTATTGAAGCGGACGCTTCATTTGCCGGGGAGTGGGGCGAGCTCGGCCCGGTATACGGACGCCAGTGGCGCAACTTCAACGGCGTCGACCAGCTAAGGAATGTCGTCGAGGACATTCGCCGTAAGCCGGATAGTCGCCGCCACATCGTGACCGCCTGGAACCCTGCCGAGATACCCGAAATGGTTAAGTCGGGACTTCCCCCCTGTCATACGCTATTCCAGTTTTACGTCGCCGAAGGCCGGCTAAGCTGCCAAATGTACCAGCGTTCGGCCGATGTCTTCCTGGGCGTTCCGTTCAATATCGCCAGCTATGCCCTGCTCACCCATTTGGTGGCACGGGAGTGCGATCTCAAGGTTGGTGATTTCGTCCATACCCTCGGGGACGCCCACCTCTACCTGAATCACCTGGAGCAGGCAAAGCTGCAACGTAGCCGGGAACCCCGGTCGCTGCCGCGGCTGCACTTCGCGGACCGCGCCCCTTCCATGTTCGACATGGAGTACGACGATATCGAATTGCTGGACTACGACCCATGGCCGGCGATCCGCGCTCCGATCGCCGTTTAAGCATGGACGTAGCCAAGGAAATGGAACGGGCCGGCCACGAGTACAAGGCCAACAAGAAATGGGTAGCCCGTACCAAGGCCCGTCCGCCACGGGATCTGGACGAGCAATTCCACGGAGAGCACGAGGAGGCGTTCAGCCGCATTGACTGCCTGGATTGCGCCAATTGCTGCAAAACCACCAGCCCGATATTTCGCGACATCGATATCGACCGGCTGGCCCGTCATCTCGGGATTCGTCCTGCGGAATTGGTAGACCGTCACCTCCATATGGATAACGAGGGTGATTACGTCCTTAACCAGGCGCCCTGCCCTTTTCTGGGCGACGATAATTACTGCAGCGTATACGAAGCGCGGCCCCGTGCCTGCCGGGAATATCCGCACACCGACCGCAAAAACATGTTGCCCATCCTTCCGTTGACGCTGAGGAACACATTGGTGTGCCCCGCCGTCGCGCGAATACTCCGTTCGCTGCGGGAAAACTAAAGGAACCGTCCGTGAAATACCCCGGTATTAAGAAGCTGTACCGCATCCTCGAGAACTACGGTAAGGAAGCCGTACGCAGCGTGGCGTTCCTGCCGGTGCCGATGATCTTTACCGCCGTGGTGTTCGGCTACATCTTCTTCTGGTTAGAGAACAACACGACGATCAGTGACTGGACCTCGGAGACCTTCCCCGCCCTGGCCATCACGAGCCAGGACACCGCCCGGACCATCCTCGGGATGTTTATTGGCGGACTCATCACCCTGACCGTTTTCACCTTCTCGCAGATCATGATTCTGCTCAACCAGGTGGCCAATAGCTACAGCCCGCGACTGCTGCCCAAATTGACCGGGGATCGTTCGCTGCAGTTCGTCATGGGCCTGAACTTGGCCACCATCGTGCTGAATATCGCGGTGCTTCTGTCCATCCGGAGTAGCGACGATTACAAGATCCCGAATTTCTCGATCCTCATCTGCGTTTTCTTCGGCATTGTCTGCCTTTGTTTATTTGTCTACTTCGTCACGGCCATCACCAAGCGAATCCAGGTAGACAGCATCGTCAACGCGACCGCGAAGGAAGCGATGGACAGTTTGGAGCTCCAGAGCGCCCTATTGGAACAGGGGTACGCGGAGCAGGGCGTGCCGGAGAACGTCGGGGAATGGTACGTCGTGCCTTCTCCCATAAGTGGTTACGTCGGTTCGGTCGACCACGACACGCTGGCTAAGCTCGCGCAGGAGAGCGCCACCCGTTTTTACATCGGCGTCAGTAAGGGGCAGTACGTACCCAAGGGCCTCCCCCTGATGCAGTCGGAACAAATGCTCGACGAAGACAAGGTGGAGCAGGTCCTATCGGCGGTGGAACCCATTCGGAGTCAGTTTGACGATTGGTATTTGCCGAACCTTAAACAGCTCACCGAAATCGCGCTGAAGGCCCTGTCACCCGGCATTAACGACCCGGGTACCGCCCTGATGGTCATCGACCGGCAGACGGAGATCCTCGCCAAGCTGATGGAGGTCCCTCTGTACAATTACTACCGAAGGGAAGAGGGGGGCGAGGTCTGGTTCGCCAGGCACAGCTACCAGGAAGTGTTACAGACCCTGATGTCGGAGATGCGCTGCTACGCCAAATTAGATCCGCTGGTCATGCGCCGGCTCTTTCAGATGCTTTACCACCTGTTGGAATTGGCCGCCGGCGGACTTAGCTACCGATTGTTTATTCAAGGCGAGATCGCCGCGCTGCTGCGGGACGCCCGGCGTCACATCCGCAACCCGCACGACCGTAAGCAGATAGTGAGGGATATCTTCCTGCACCGCCGCTCCGTCAAGCACGCGACCCGCCTGCTCGAAAACAAGAATATCTTCGAAGCCGAACCGGAATCGGCCGGGGCGGCAAGTTAAAGCTTGTAATTAGGCTCCAGCCGACCGCCTTTCTCGTCGTAAAATTCCTGAATGATGGACAGCACGTCCTCCGGGCTATCGACAATGGGAATCAGGTCCATATCCTCCGGGCTGATGGTCTTCTCCCGTTCCGACATGGTGTTGAAGATCCAGTCGCGCAGGCCGGACCAGTATTCGGTCCCGACGAGGATCACCGGTACCGGGGAAATCTTTTTGGTTTGGATGAGCGTGAGGACCTCGAAGAGCTCGTCCATCGTTCCGAAGCCTCCCGGGCAGCAGACGAAAGCCTGGGCGTACTTCACGAACATCACCTTGCGGACGAAAAAATAGCGAAAGTCGATGTCCTTATCGTGGTCGACGTAGGCATTGCTGCTCTGCTCGAAGGGGAGGTCGATGTTCAGGCCGATGCTGGCCCCTTTGCTGTCGTGGGCGCCTTTATTGCCGGCTTCCATGATGCCGGGCCCACCACCGGTGATGATGCCGTAGCCTTCGCGTACGAGGAGCCGACCGATCTCGGAGGCAAGTTTGTAATACTTATGGTCGGGCTTGGTACGGGCGGAACCGAAGATGCTCACGCACGGCCCGATACGATTCATCACTTCAAAACCTTCCACGAATTCGCTGATGACCTTAAACATGGTCCAGCTGTTTTCACCGAAGGGTTCCGTATTCCATCGGCGGGGGGCATGACGTTCAAGCCCGGTAAAATCACTCATAATACTATTCGATTATCGGCATCAGGGACAACCCATTTGCCCGAAGGGAATGCCTGAAGACACTTAACGGTTTGAATTGGAAGAAATTTTAGGGTTCAGGCAACGCTTGTAGACTCCCTTACGTTCTTTCCAGCGAATATTCGCTTAACTACCCAAGAGCCACGACACGGCCAAATGAAACCTATGAACGCTTCTGCCATCCGGGCTCTGCCCAACCAAAATCGCACCGCCGCCTTAATGCATAAGCTCAGTAGTGAGCTCCGCACGCCGGACCACCGCCTGCATTCCTTCACCAGGCTGCGCGAAGACCTCTTTCTTGACGCGATGGACATCGAGCTGCTCGTGGCCGGGTTGGAGAGCAAATTAGAATACTACCTCACGGAGGAAGAAGCCGGCCAGATTGAAACCGTCGGTGATCTCCAGCATTTCTTTCTGCGGTAATCATCTATTTGGAGGGCGGTCCTTCCGAATCGGGCCGGCCCCGCTGTAGATCGAAATCGAACAGGAAGCCCTGGAAGTGGGAACGCAAAAGTAGGCGGTCCCCCTCCAGCGCGACGATCTCGTAGGTCATCGCCGGCGTTACGCCCGTCGTGGTGATCTCCTCCTCGGTTCGCTCGTAGGTACCCGTTTGGGCATCCTCGGCCATCAGGTTCGTTTCGAAGCGGCCATCCTCACCAAAAGCGAAGTAAAGCCCGGCGAGTACGCCGGTTTTGACGTTGTCCCGGCGGGCCTCGACGAGTTCCCAGCGTCCCTCCAGGGCGGAAACTTGCTCCTCGGTCAGTTCCGGTTCGGAGCCACAGGCACACAGTAAAAACAGCAGCAGGGCTGAAAAAATACGCATAGTCAGGGGGGTTGCATTTCCCAAAACGCAGCAAAGGGTGGATTGTTAAACCGGCTACCGTGCCGCCCGGCGTAGACGGTCATTGATGGCCAGACCCAGGCCGTTTTCCGGTACCATTTCAACGGTAGCTTCCCGGTATCCCGCGTCCGCGAGTGAGCGCAGGGTGACAAACAGCCGGTGAGCAGCCTCCTCCAGCTGGCCATTCTCCGAAAGACTGTACTCGTATGCGTTGCGTGCCGGAGATCCAAACCGTACTATGGCGTGCTCGGCGGTACCTGACCCGTCCGCTCGCTCAACCAGTGTAAGCGGTACGCCGGGAGAATAGTGCCGCGATAGCATGCCCGGGGCTTCCGGTCGGCTACTGCCATGGGTCCGTACGCTGACCGATTGCTGCAGAATGTCCTCCAGCTGCTCGACGGGCGTGCCTCCTTTTCGTAGGACGATCGGTTGGCCGTTCCCGTCAAAGGTGACGATGGTACTTTCTAAGCCCACGCGGCACGCGCCACCGTCCAGGATGTAATCGATCCGGTCACCCAGTTGGTCGGCTACGTGCCGCGCGGTCACGGGGCTGACGTAACCAAAGGGATTGGCACTTGGCGCGGCTACGGGGAAGTCGACGCGGGATAGCACATCGCGCGTCAGGGGGTGGTCCGGTACCCGCAGCGCAACGGTCCCCAGGCCGGCGGTAACCAGGTCGGGTACGGTAGGTTGGCGCTCTAACACCAGGGTAAGTGGTCCCGGCCAGCAGGCCTCCGCCAGCGCACGGGCTCCCTCGGGTACGCGGCGGGCGTAACGAAAGATGCGGTCCGTGTCCGATTGATGCAGAATTAGCGGATCGAAGCTGGGGCGGTTCTTGGCGCGAAAGATATTGGTGACGGCCCGTAGATTCAGGGCGTGGCCGCCCAGGCCATATACCGTTTCGGTCGGTAGTGCCACGAGTTCACCGCGGCTGAGGCGTTGGGCGGCTTCCGCCGGGTCCGTTCCGATAATCGCTTGCACGGCCGCAAAGCTAGCGTGCTAATGGTAGACGGTATAGCTGATGTAGGGAATCGGGGCGGCAAATACGCTTTCCGCATCGAGAAAGACCCCCATGACGCCGTACGACCAGCGGTGCCTCCGCTTGGCGACGGACACGTTCAGCGATGGCAGGATGCCCAGACCGTCAAATTTGTCGAAGTACCCTAGCATTTCTCCGTAGAGGTGCAACCGGCGGCTTACCCGCACGCCCGTACCTACGCGGAAGTTCATGATCGATCCTCCGCCACCGCCGTAGAACATACCGACGCCGGCGTGAAAAAACTGGGAGGCACTCCCTACGGTAAGCATCGAGGTCAGGTCGCCAACTACCGGAAATTCCTCCCCCGCAGCGGCGGCGATCGGCACGATCAGAAATTCGTTGCTCACCCCGATGTGCAGGTAGTCATTCAGCGAGGTGCGGTAGCGTTGGCTGAACAGGATGCCCAGCGGCCCGGCCAGTCCGGTACCGATCTGGAAGTGATCGTTGAGGCTCCAGTCGATGGAGTTGTAGATCAGCATGACCGATTTGAATCGCCGATCGCTTGAATAAGGAAGCGCCGTACGGAGATAGGTGAGATCGTCGAGATCGCGGATAGCAACGGATGAGCGTGTATCCCGAAATGGCAATGACTGCTCGGGAACGTAGAGGCCCAGGTGGCGAAGCTCATCGGTGGGAATGGCCACGGGTTCGGGGACGGTGGCCATGAGAAGGTACAGGCTGTCCGGAGTTATGCTCATCACCGTACCCCGCAGGCGGGTGTAGTCGCGGAGTATGACCTGGTGCGTCTGGCTGGTGTCGCCTATACCGACCAGGGGGTTGATGCGATCTTCATAATTTTGAGCCGGCAAGGTACAAGCCGAAATAACCAGAAAAAGCCACAGAGAAATGCGCATGCAGGGTGGGGTGTACCGTAATGGACGGTAAGTTAGCCCTCCGGCGTTTGTCAGTGGCACCAATTCCAGTAATCCTTTGAAAGCTCTCCGGGACGTTGTCCATAGCCGCCCAAACCGGCTTTTCATCTATCTGGCCGGATTCTTCGTGGCCAACGCGCTGGTGGCCGAACTGATCGGGGTGAAGATATTCGCCCTGGAAACCACCCTCGGTCTGGAACCCTGGAAGCTCAATCTTTTTGGGGAAGAGGGGGCCCTGCAATTCAGCGCCGGCGTACTCCTGTGGCCGGTTGTCTTCGTGATCACCGACCTGCTGAACGAGTACTTCGGCGAACGGGGCGTACGCCTGCTTAGCTACTTGACCGTGGTCCTCATCGGCTATGCCTTTCTCATGATCTTTCTCGCTATTCAGCTCGAACCGGCGGAGTGGTGGCGCGACGGAGCGCAGGTACAAGGTGTTCCAGATAATCAGGCGGCCTTCCGGGTAACCTTCGGTCAGGGGCTATTCATCATCGTCGGCTCCCTCACGGCCTTTCTCGTGGCGCAGCTTACCGATGTTTTCGTCTTTCACCGAATTCGGGAGCGGACGGGCAACGCGCGCCTATGGCTCCGCGCTACGGGGTCGACCCTGGTCAGTCAGCTGGTCGACAGTTTCGTAGTTCTCTACATCGCCTTCATGCTAGGTCCCCAGTTATTTGGGGGCGTAAGTGAACCGTGGCCCTGGTCTCGCCTGCTTGCCGTCGCTACCGTCCAGTACGGTTTCAAGTTTACCATGGCCGTCCTGCTTACGCCGGTTATCTACTGGGGGCACGATCTTATTGACCGCTATCTAGGGATTGACCGGTCAGCGCCGGAGCTATAGGCTGTCGATCCTCATCCCACAGGCCGACCAATACGGCCTCACCGAATTCATCGATCATCAGGCCTCCGTAACGGGCCCGGGCGAAACGCTCCGCGGTGCCTTCCTGAAAAAAGTAGCTGTCCGCGGCCAGCTTGACGATTCCGGAGCGCATTCTACCTGCGCGCCGCCGCCTGAATTGTATTATCCGTTCTCTTTCCGCTAGGGGGGAGACGTTGGGCTGTATTCGTTGGAATCGGGCTACGTTAGCGTCGTCCGTAGTGAAGACCAGGTAGCCGAGCGGCGGTATCTCCGAGCGAACGAGGTCGTCATCAATCCGGTACCGCAGCTGCATATAGTCACCCTGTAGCAGGGAGCGCGGGTCCACGGGCGCCAGTTCGAATAAGGCCAGTTCACCCCGTGAGATGATTCGTTCCTTGTCGGCAACGAACCAGATGGTGTAAGCGACAACCGCGAGTACGCCGAGGAAGGGAAGTATGCGTCGCCAATTACTCACGGCTGCGGGCATTTATCCGGTGGAGGACGAAATAGGCTACCAACAGAAGACTGCCCACCAGCATCAGGTTGATCGATTTTCCGAGCAGGTCCCACCGCAGATCGTAGTAGTACTGTACGGTAAAGTAGGCCAGTCCCGCGATGGCAAGGCCGATACCCAGCAGGTGCTGATTACGAAAGCTGAGAATCAGCAGCAGCAGGCAGCCCAGGAAGAGCGGCAGGACGGTCGGAATCCCGCCGGCATTCGGAAAGAGAACACCGACCCAGCGGCACCAGACAAGGGTGAGCATAAATCCCACGGCGATACCGGACCGGAACGGGGAGAGTCGCCGGTCGCTTACCAGCCGGTACTCGTAGAAAGTGAGCCCTGTCAGAATCGCAGCGCAACCGAACAGTGCCAGCCAGGTCCACCAGGGGGACTGCTCTACCAAGTGGAGAAATACCAGGCAACCGGGCAGGGACAAGGCGGCCAAAAGGATCAGGTAATAGTTGCGGGTGAACACCACCGTAGCCAGCGCGATAACGAGCACCGGAATAACGAGAAAAGCGGTTTCGATGGACGGCGGCAGGCCCACCATGATCAAGCCAACGCCCACCAGGTAGCCGCATACGGTCGTGGTGGCCAGGAAGGCCTCCCTGTGCGTCCGCCCGAGGAGGATCGTGACGATGATGAGCACGATACCCAGGCCTACGGAGACGATTGGCTCCTCGAGCAAGTTGGTGAGCCACAGGAACAGGAGGAACAGCAGACTGGACAGAAAACCGCCCAGCCCGGAGAGTACGCGGAGCGCCTGGTCGCTGTCGTTTCCCTGCCGTAGGCGCTCGTCCGCCTCCAGTTCCGGTTCCCGGATCGTAAAGGGCGACCGGGCGCGATCCTGGAGGTAATCAATCGTTCGTCTGTCCACGCCAGCTGCGGTTGAGTCGGTTAAGGTAATGGACCAGCAGGGTCACGCCACCCAGGATGAGCAGGCCGGCAAGCAGGAAACTATCGAGAAAATTCGCCCAGCGCAGCAGCAGAAAATTCAGGGTGATGAGGCTGCCTCCACCCACCAGCGCGAGGTAATAGATCGAACGCTGGCGCAGGGCGAGCAAGACCCAGCCGGCGTAGGCCAGCGCGGCGAAGAGAACCGTAAAGAACAGCTGCTGTGGGTAGTCGTCGTAGGCCCCGGCACTGATGTTGACGGTGGCTACGATGACCGCCCAGAAGGCGACCAGCTGCAACAGCCAGTTGAAACTCGGGCGCGTACGGAAGCGGGACCAGAGGTACATCCAGCAGATCAGGTTACAGCCGAAGAGGAGCATGCCGGTAACCAGGAAAGAGAGCTCGATACCGATTTGCTGGGTGTAGGTGATGAAGGCGGCGTTGATCAGGCCGACAAAAACGAGGTAGAGGGGCGCGAAGGGAACGGAGACTACCCACGGTAGGCTGAGCACCAACCAGCCAAAGAAAAAATCATAGGCGTTGGCGCCGGTCTGATACACCTGGCCGAGAACCGCCAGGACGGCACCGATCAGCACGACGGCCGCAGTATGTACTACCGAGCGGGTGAGCCGTGGGAGGGGAGCAAAGGACCCGGTAAGACCGGCTATCAAAAAGGTGCCGAGAGCGATACCGATCTTGGTACGTCCGGAAAGGGCCTCCCAGTTGTACGCGAAGAAGAAAAAAATGCCGCTCAGTAAAAAGGACGCGCCCGCACCGAGGAGCAAATATTCGAGCAGCCGGCGCCAATCTCGTTCGGAGGCGTAAACATCGGTTTCCAGCGTTCGCTTGACATCCTCCGTTCGCCAATCGCTGTTTCGGGCGACCAGGTGAATTTCTTCGCGACTCGCTTTGTGCATGGCACTAAATTACGCTTTCCTTCCGCTTTCGAAACTAGTCACGCTCGCAAACCAACTGCAGGAACAGGCGCAACCTGCGGAAGTAGGTATCGCCACCGGTCTCGGTCAGGTCGTCGTGGGCCGCCCCAGGTACGATGTACAGTTCCTTGTCCGTAGAGGCGAGCGCGGCGTAGAGTCGACGTCCGTGATCGGCGTCGATGCTGCGGTCTGCTTCCCCGTGGACGACTAGAACGGGTTGCCAGACCGAGACGGCGGCCCGCTCGGGCTCTACATCCCGGTGGCGAAAATCGGCGATTCGTTCGGCGCGGTCGAGGAGTGCGTCGGTGAAGGGGCGGGGTAGGGCTACGCCCGTTTCGCGGCAGGCGTAAGCGTGGGTGATGTCACCCAGGTGGGTGAAGGCGCTCTCGATGATGCCGAAATCGATCTCGCTGGTACGGGCCATCGCCTGCAGGGCCACCGCTCCGCCCATGCTGTGCCCGAACACCCCGGTGGGCAGACCGGGCGAAAGATGCTTGAGGTAACGGACCGCATCGACGACATCTCGCCACTCGTGATATCCGAAGGTCGTGACCCGTCCGCCGCTGCGTCCGTGGGCGCGGGCATCAAACAGGAATACATTGTATCCGTAGGGGATAAGCTGGGGCAGGTATTCCAGGTAGGCCTCTTTGGCGCTGTCCTTCCCGTGCAGCATCACGAGGTTACCGCGCGGCGGTACGGTGGCCGGCACGTAAAAGGAGGAAAGGAGGAGGCCGCCCGCCGTCTTCAGGTTTGCTTCCTCGAATTTAAAGCCAAGGTCACCGGGGTCCAGATTGATCAGTCGCCGCCGGGGTTGTACGATCCGGTTGGGTAGCCAGATCAGGAGGGCGTAGAGGATGACCATGCCGGAAAAAAGAAGAAATATCCACAGCATATCGAAAGATAGTCTATCTCCGGGGGCCGGTAGGGGACCTTCGTCGAAAGGACTCTCCGGGAAGCTGACGAAAAGGCTATTTTCCCTACCAAAGTTTATCCCTTGCGCTCAATTATCCTCTCCCTGTTCTTCTTGTTTGCCCTGAGCCTTCCGGGGCAGGAGCAATTTTCAGATTGGCGAGCCGTCATGCTTCCGCGGTCGGATCGGTCCGTGGAAATTACGGAGACCATCACCGTAATCAGCGAGGGGGACCAGGTTAAACGGGGCATCACCCGGTCCTTACCCGATTCCCGGCGGCATCCGCTGCGTATTCTATCCGTAGAGCGGGGTGGTCGCGAGGAGAACTATCATACTAAAAAAAGTGGGGGAACGACTACGATTTACGCCGGGCAGAAGGACGTAATGCTACGGCCCGGAACCTACGGTTACCGTATACGATATCGCATCGATCGGGCCGTCGTGCGCGAAGGAGAGCTGGATGAATTGCAGGTGGAGATTATCGGACCGGACGTCACGCTGCCGGTAAGGCGGGCCAGTGCGGAGGTCGAACTTCCGCCGGATTTGCAAGTGGTGCAACGCAGCTGTTACACCGGCCGCAATCGGGAAGCGGCGGGAAACTGCACCATGACCGCCGCGGATAGCGGACGGATGTCCTTTACCGCTACCGGGCAACTGGGAAACGGTGAACAGCTATCCGTAGCGGTGGGCTTCGCTCCCGGATACTTTGACGAACCGAAACCCGGCTCCATGTCGGCTGAGGAATCCGTCGCGGTGCCCTGGTGGCGGGGGGAAGGGAGCGTCATGCTATTTCTGCTGGCTGCTATCGGCATGCTTTGGTACGGTTACCAGAGTTGGCGGAAATATGGTGTCGATCCGGAAGGCCCCCCGGTTGGAGCCGTTTACGCGCCTCCCGGTGATCTCTCCCCAGCCGCTGCCGGCTACGTATACACCACTTTCGATACGAACGCAATCCCCAATTTCACCGCCAGCATTCTCTATCTGGCTACCCGCGGCTACCTGCGGATCGAGGAAGTGGAAGAGGCCGGGGTATTCTCAACGAGCTACACGTATGTGCTGCGTGCGTCGGAAGAAGCACCTCCAACATCGGCGCTCGCCCCCGAACAGCTATTCGTGTACGAACGCTTGTTTGCTGACGGGCCGGAACTACGGCTGGAAGAAAACTACGATAAGCAGTTCCAGAAAATCGCCAACGAGCATGCCGAGCGCGTCAAAAAAACTTATGCGGGGCGACGCGAGGTACAGACCAACGGATGGAAGGTGCTGCCCCTGGTTGGCATCTTTACGGCAACCCTGATTCCCGCTGTATTACTTCTCAAATCGGATACCACGGGATGGGCCTTGCCGGCCTTTGTCGGATTTTTATCGCTGGGGGGCATCGGGATCTTCCTGTACGCCTGGCTGATTCGGAAACCCTCCGCCGAACTTGTCGCGCTGCGCACGGAGTTGGAGGCGCTGCGTGACTATCTCGGATTGCCCGAGGAAAAGCGGAAGCGCCTGCTGAACGCTCCCAAGATGGATAAGGACCACTACGAGGCTTTGCTTCCCTACGCCATCGCCCTGGGGATCCACACCAAGTGGTCGGATTATTTTGGAGACCTCCTCAGCCAGCACGGGTATAATCCGGTATGGATGAGTGGCGCCGGCGCCTTTCAGGCTCACCGGTTCAATGACAACTTCAATCGGGTAGTGGGAAGCAGCAGTACACCGCCCGGCACCTCCGGTTCGGCATCGGCCGGCGGAGGATCGGTAGGGGGCGGTGTCGGCGGCGGCGGCGCGGGTGGATGGTAATATTCTACCTTCGTTGCAAATCATGCATATGACCGCACAGGAATACATCGATCTGGAAGATCGTCATGGCGCACACAACTACCATCCCCTGCCGGTGGTGCTCAGTGAAGGGCGCGGCGTATATCTATTTGATACCGACGGGAAACAGTACTTTGACTTTCTGTCGGCTTATTCGGCGGTAAATCAGGGGCATTGCCATCCCCGTATCGTGTCCGTAATGCAGGCGCAAACGGAGCGGCTTACCCTGACCAGTCGCGCCTTTTATAATGATCGCCTGGGGCCCTACGAGCAGTACCTGACGGAATACTTTCAGTTTGACAAGGTGCTGCCGATGAATACCGGGGCCGAGGCCGTGGAGACCGCCATCAAGATCTGCCGGAAGTGGGGATATGAAGTGAAAGGCATTCCTCCGGATCAGGCGCGCATCATCGTCTGCGGGCAGAATTTTCACGGTCGAACGACTACGATTATCAGTTTCAGCTCCGACCCCAACGCACGCGGCAACTTCGGCCCGTACACGCCGGGTTTTGAATCTATCCCGTATGGAGATACGGATGCGTTACGTCAACAGCTGGCGAAAGACCCGTCCACCATCGCCGGTGTCCTGGTTGAGCCGATCCAGGGGGAGGCTGGCGTCTTCGTTCCCGATGACAACTACATCCCCGACGTGGCGCAAGCCTGCCGGGACAACAACGTACTGTTTATAGCCGACGAGATCCAGACGGGCATCGGTCGTACCGGTGCACTGTTGCGTATCTGCGGCGATTGCAGCTGTGCCGGTCACTGCGAGCGCCAGGAAACTTACACCCGTCCGGATGTACTGATACTGGGTAAGGCCCTCAGCGGTGGGACCTATCCGGTATCCGCGGTGCTGGCCGACGATGCCATCATGGGGGTGATCCGGCCCGGTCAGCACGGCAGTACCTTCGGGGGGAACCCGGTAGCCTGCGCGGTTGCCCGCGAAGCGCTGGAAGTGGTACGGGACGAAAAGCTCACGCAGAACGCTCGGCAGCTCGGTAACTTATTTCGCGAGCGGATGCAGCAACTCGTGGACCAATATCCGGACCGGCTGAAGCTGGTCCGGGGTAAGGGTCTATTGAACGCGCTGGTCATCAATGATTCGCCGGAGGGGGAAGCCGCCTGGAATCTTTGCCTGGAACTGGCGGATCGGGGACTGCTTGCCAAACCTACCCACGGGAACATCATCCGTTTTGCGCCGCCCTTGGTCATTTCGGAAGCGGAGATCCGGGAGGCCTGCGATATCATCGCGGATGCGGTCCGGAATATGCCGGAGAAATAAGTGGCGAAGTCGGTCGCGCAGGTAGCCTAACCCTTTAGAGCGTGGCGGTAGCGCTCCAGCCGGTCGGTCCCGATGTACTCCGTACTGATGAGTTCGGCGGAAGGGGGCAACTCGGGCGCGGCCAATCCGCGGCCGAAGCGCGGGGTGCCGGTGAATATGCAGGCTTCGTCCCAGAAACCGAATTGAAGGAAGGCCGTCAGCGTGGCGGCTCCACCCTCCACGGTTACGTGCCCGAACTTGAGGGCGTGGAGTTTGCGCATGATCTTTTTCATGGCCTTTTTATTCAGTTCCTTATCCTTGATCTCGATGGTTTCGGCCTTGAGTTTAGCCGGTTTGCGACCGGTAAACACTAGCGGTTTTTGTCCTGAACCAAAGATGGCTTCCTTGCCCGTGAGCCGGTCGCGCAGATCGATGATCACCGGGCGGGGGTCAGGACCGGGGAAGAGCCGGCTATTCAGCTTCGGGTTGTCTTCGATGATGGTGCGCGCACCGACAATGATAGCGTTGGTATTGGTGCGCCAGCGATGCACCAGGCGGCGCGAAATATCGTTCGTGATCCAGTACTTTTTCCCGCGGTCCCGGGGGCGCAGGAAGCCGTCTACGGACTGGGCGTATTTCAACAGAACGTAAGGTCGCTGCTCGGTGGTAAAAATGAATCGGTTCGCATTGGTGGCCTCGGTAGGCGCAAAGTCCGGGTATTCCTTTACCCTCACTCCGGCCTCCCGGAGTATGCCGGCACCTCGACCGGACACCTCGTCGCTGGTGTCGCGTTGGGCAAAAACGACCTTCCTGATCTGCTCCTTGAGGATAAGCCCGGTACATGCCGGGGTTCGACCCTTTATGCAACAGGGTTCCAGACTCACGAAGAGGGTAGAATCAGCGACTAAATTTCTATCCTCCTCGCGCACGGAGGCCAGGCAGTTAACTTCCGCGTGTGCCTCGCCGGCCTCGTGGTGGTAGCCTTCTCCGATTATCCGGCCATCGTGTAGCAGGACGGCACCAACGCGGGGATTGTCGGCCACCTTGGAGTCGGCCAGGCGCGCCAACTGAGCAGTCCGGGCAAGAATGTCAATATTTTTCACAAAGATGCTGATTTTAGTATGGCACTCACGGTATATCAAAAATCGAGTCTGTTACCTGATTTCAGTGGTTGTATTTTATCATAAGTACTATATTTGAGAAAATTGTGATAAAAAATCGCAACCAAATTCGCTTTTTGTTCTTGCAGTTGTCACAAGCTCTATAACACACATTATTCTCATGCAACACCGAGTTCCCTTAAAAAATGCGCCGGAAACGGCCATCCTGGACGACCATGTATACGAGGATCTACAGCGAGATGCCCATTTACAAGAACTGGATTTCTTGAACAATCTCCGCCTACACTCCTCCGGCTGCGTGGTATTCCAGAAGACTTTCAAATGCGATACGGCAAAGAAAGGCTACCGGACCGAAACCATCTACCTGCATAAGTTAATTGCCGAGCGGTACCTAGCCCACAAGCGAACCGGTGAACGGAAACTTGTCGGATCGATCAATGGCAGCAAGCTGGATTGCCGGATCGAGAACCTGGAGTACAGGAGTCGTTCCGTAGCCAGCCGGAAGCGCCGTTCCTCCAGCAAAATAGGTTACACCGGCGTTTATAAAGAAAATAATCGCTACCGCGCCGTCATTTCGGTCAATCGCCGAAGCGTGCATATCGGTATGTTCGGAACCGCGGAGGAAGCCGCACTGGCTTACAACAAGAAATCAATGGAGCTTTACGGCAAGCTAGGCAAGATCAACAAGATCCGCCAGGGTGATCTCTCGCTTTCCGACGGGTCCCGGTAGTGCCTTCACCCGAAAGCCCGCCGCCCGCAGGTTACGTTTGAATTGCCCCTTAGCGCAGTAGGTGACTAGCGCCCCCCCAGGCTTAAGCCAGGTTGCACACCGCTCCATGGCGGAAGCCGTCCACAGCTCCGGCTGGTCTTCCGGCGCGAATGCATCGTAGTAGATCAGGTCGTATACCGGAGACGGTGTGACGTCCAGAAAATTTTCCCGGTACTTGCGGAAATGAAAACGGTCGGTGATGAGCGTTTCTATTCCGAATTCAGTTTGATGAAGAGCCTGAAAGGTGTCGGCGTTTATCCCCAATTGTTGCGGATAATTGAGTTTGCCGGCCTGTTCCTCGTCGATGGGAAAGAGTTCGTACGTGTCGTAGTATATGCTAGCGTGCGGATAATTAGAAAGCTCAGTCAGCGTAAGCAACGCGTTCAGGCCGGTACCGAAGCCCATTTCCAGGATACGAATCTCTGTTTTCCCGTCATCCAGCAACCGACGCAGTCCGGCCTCTACGAATACGTGGCGACTTTCGTTGATGGCACCGTGCGTGCTGTGATAGGTAAGGGCCGGGTTTTCCAGGGACCGCAGGCTATGACTGCCGTCCTTGGTAAGAAATAGTTCCCCTTGCATTAGGCGGGCTGCCGCAGTTCATCTACGCGGATGTCCAGATGGCTGGCATCGTAGACACTCATTCCATTCTTGATCAGCAACACCTGAGGCGATTCGTGCCGGACGGCAAAGGTAGAGGCGATGTGGTTGCTGATGTCGCGGTGGCGAAGCAAGTCCAGGTAGTAGGGCTCAAGGTCCGCTTCGTCAAGATCCCACTGCTTTTCGAGCCGGTGCTTGGCCAGGCTGCTGATGGGGCAGGTCGTGCTGTGTTTGAGTATCAGGCAGGGAACGCGGTGACTGCGCTCGATAATCGCCTCGATGTCGTGTATACGGTCAATCGGGGTCCAGTTCATTCGGTACGGCTTGGGGAGTTAGACTGCGCTAAAAGAGCAGCGCTACTAGTCCGGAAACAAGCTCTTCCACGGAAAAGTTGGTGCCCGGGCAACCGTACCCCCGGTTGCAGGAACTCAGTAACAACAGGCTGGCTGCGGTAAGTAGGGTAGTAGAGCGCTTGAAATGCTTCATAGGTAGAGAAAGAATGTCGGAACTGCCGGGCAGTGATGAATAAGCGAACGGCGTGACCGAATCAGAACTATTCCAACAACCCACCGGGGGGAAAGCGGGTTGACTTCATTAGGGCAATTAGCCGCTAAAGCGTACTTTTGCCCGCCCCACCTCCGGGTGGTCTGCTAGCAAACTAAAACCGAATATGGCCAGAAAATTAGCCCTCCGAGACGCCCTGCGTGAAGCAATGATCGAAGAAATGCGTCGTGACGACACCGTTTTCCTGATGGGCGAGGAAGTCGCCCAGTATAATGGTGCCTATAAAGTCAGCAAGGGTATGCTGGACGAATTCGGTCCGGAGCGCGTGATCGACACGCCCATCGCCGAGCTCGGATTCGCTGGTATAGGCGTAGGCGCGGCCATGAACGGCCTCAAGCCGATCGTGGAGTTCATGACCTGGAACTTCGCCATCCTGGCTTTCGACCAGATCGTCAACAACGCCGCCAAGACCCTCAGCCAGTCGGCCGGCCAGTATTCCTGCCCGATCGTCTTCCGCGGCCCGAGTGGCAGTGCCGGTCAGTTGGCGCAGCAGCACAGCCAGACCTTCGAGAGTTGGATGGCCAACACGCCCGGCCTAAAGGTCGTATCCTGCACCGATCCCGCTGACGCGAAAGGCCTCCTGAAGAGCGCCATCCGTGACCCCGATCCGGTCTGCGTGATGGAATCGGAGTTGCTATACGGCTACGAAGGCGAGGTACCGGAAGGCGAGTATCTGGTCGAAATCGGCAAAGCCGCCGTTCGCCGGGAAGGTACGGACGTAACCCTGGTGAGCTACAATAAAATGATGCTGCCCACCATGGAGGCCGCCAAGATCCTCGAAGGAGAGGGCATTAGTGCAGAGGTGATCGACCTGCGCACCATCCGCCCGATGGACCGCAAGACCATCGTCGAATCCGTCAAGAAAACTAATCGCTGCGTCGTCATCGACGAAAGCTGGCCCTTCGCCGGGGTAAGTTCCGAGATTGCCTACGAGATCCAGAAGTCGGCTTTCGACTACCTGGATGCGCCGGTCATCCGCGTGAACTCCGCCGACGTAAACCTGGGCTACGCCGCCAGCTTCGTGGAAGAGTTCCTCCCGAACGCGGAGAAAATCGTACGGGCCGTCAAGCAAGTCGCTTACGTCCAGTAATCGTCGCAGCTCGCATGGCTCAAGCCAAATAGGTAATCGTGGTCCGGCCGTTTAGGGCAGGAAGACGCACTTACCCGCAGGGCCTTCACCGTTCTCCAGTTCGGTGAAGGCTTTTTTGTACTCCATGAGGCCGTATTCGCGGCCGATCTTCACCTTAAAGCCGTGTTCCTCGGCCAGGTCGTAAAGCTTGTGCAGGCTGTGATGCGTAATGTCCGTTAGCATCGGTACGTGCTTCTTATCGCTCAGTTTGTTGTTGACGAAGCTGGATACGTAGCTGGTCAGGCCAGGCTGCAGATTAAGGTAGGTGCCGTATTTCTTCAGCAGGGCTTTGGCTTCTGACCAGGGCAAGGTGCCGGAAGCGTCAAGAATGATATCGTAACGGTGGTCCTCCTTTGTCACGTCGGTGGTTTCGTAATCGACGGTCCGGTTGGCACCGAGTTCGCGCATGATGTCCTGGTGGTGGGGGCCGGCCACCGCGGTAACATTGGCGTTATCCATTCGGGCCAACTGGATGGCGGAGTTACCCACGCCGCCGCTGCCGCCGTTGATCAGGACATCGACGCCGCGCATGTCGACTTTCTCGTGCAGCGCCTGGTAGGCCGTTGCTCCGACGAGGGGCAGACCGCCCGCCTCACTCATGCTCATGGAGGGAGGCTTGGCGTGTATCTGATCGGGGGTCACGACGACGAAGTCGGCCATGGCACCCATTTCCTTCAGGCTGATGGCTCCGAAGACCTCTTCTCCGGGCTCGAAGTTGGTCACCTTGTCGCCGACCTGGCGGATGATGCCGGCGAACTCGAGCCCCATACGGCGCGGCCATTGGTGACCGTCGACCATTTTCATTTTCGCATTTCGGATCTTCCAGTCGACGGGATTGATGCCGGCCGCTTTTACTTCAATCAGGATTTCTTCCGCACCGGGCTCGGGCTTGTCGACCTCCGCGAGGTACATCTTGTCAATTCCGCCGTAGTCGTCGTAACGTAACTGTTTCATTTTTGCTGGTTTCTTGATGTATGTCGGAGCCGGGGGCAAGGTTCGGCCCCTTTGATGCTGGACAAGCGTAGTAAACTGCCGCATCCGCCAACGATTCAGGGCGGCGGGGCGTCTTCCGGGTAAATCCAGCTATGCGCCTTGCTATTCTCCTTGTCAGTACCCTGTTGCTCTCGATCCTTTCCTGCTCCACAGACGGGGCGGCAGATTCCCCCGAACTGGTCGGTACCTGGCAGCTCCGGGAATCGTACGCGGATCCGGGAGACGGGTCGGGCACCTTTCGCCCCGTGTCTTCGGATAAGGTACTCGTATTCCGGCCCGACGGGACCTTCCGATCGAATAAGAACTTCTGCGTTCCCGCCATTCCCGCAGATCAAGAAACTACCGGCAGCTATTCCACTGCGGAGGGTACGCTGACGCCGGACTGTGCGGGCGCGCGGCCGTTACCGTTCGAGCTGCAGGGAGAGACCCTGGAGCTAAGTTTTCACTGCATCGAAGGCTGTGGAGAACGGTACCGGAAGGTAAGCGACGCGGGGAATATGGAGTAGGCCGGTCCTATTCCGCTGACACCCCCCGAAACGGGCCATAGACCGCGCGCCGGAAATCGTGGTGCAGACCGACCCGGTCGAAGGGAAATAGCTGTACGAACAGGACGGCCGTTAACTCATTGGCCGGGTCTACCCAGAACACCGTGCTGGCGGCGCCGTCCCAGAAAAATTCACCAACCGCCCCCGGGTTTTCTTCCGCCGTGGCGGGCGGGCGTTGGCGCACGGCGAAGTCGATCCCGAAGCCGACCTGCCCCTTGCTGGGTAGCCAGAGCCGCTCGCTTACGTCATCGGCGAGCTGGTTGGTGCGCATCAAACGGACCGTGGCCGGTTGAAGAATGGTAGTTCCGTTCAGCGAGCCTTCGTTGAGCAGCATCCGGGCGAAGGTCATGTAATCGTCCAGGGTGGAGGTGAGTCCGAAGCCTCCGGGGGTCAGCGCCCACCGCTCGGTATTAAATGCGTGCGCGTCCTCATTCGGGAGCTGGGAGAGCGTGCCGTCATCGTCGCGCAGGTAGGCGGCCGAGAGCCGGTCGCGGTCCGCTTCGGGAACGAAGTAGCGGGTGTCGTTCATGCCCAGGGGATCGAGTACGTGCTCGCGTAGGTAGTCGTCGAAGGACTGTCCGGATAGCCGCTCCACCAGCAAAGCCTGGACATCGACCGATGGCCCGTAATGCCACTGACTACCCGGATCGAATAGCAAGGGAAGGCGACCGAGCCGACTGCCCATTTCCGTAAGCGTATTCTCGTAGTTCATGACGTCCGCAGCAGCGTAGGCTTCCTGCAGGCCGGGCGTATCCCCGCCGCTGTAGAAGCCAGCGGTGTGCCGGGTAATGTCACGGACCGTTATCGGACGTTCCGGTTGCCGGGTTTGCATTTTACCTGCGCTGCCGCCGCCCGCATAGACCTGGACATCCGCGAACTCGGGGAGGTGATCCGCGAGGGGATCGTCCAATTTAAATTTGCCTTGCTCGTACAGTTGCATGAGGGCCACGCCGGTGATCGGCTTGGTCATGCTGTAGATCTGTACGATGGTGTTGCGGTCCATGGGCACGTCGCGTTCGCGGTCCGCGTCACCGAAGGCGCCGAAGTACTTCTCTTCGCCCTTTTCATAGATCAGGGCGGATATGCCGGCGATGTCGCCGTCCCGGACGAAGCCGCTCAGGGTGCTGTCGATCCGTTCGACTGCCGCTTCGGTTACGACCGGGGTGCGCGGCCAGCTTTGCTCGGCGAGGGCGCGGGTCTTCTCGATGCCTTCCCGGGCCGGCAGGCTATCCCCCTCGTACTCTATGCCGAGGTATCCGTCGTAGCCGGAGCCGCGAATGATGTCGAATAGCGTCGCGAAGTCCATATCCGGTTCCTGCCCGTCGGCGGTGAAGTTGAAGGCTTTCACGCTGACCCCGCCGGCGTAGGGCATCAACTCCTGCGTGCCCTCGTAGCGATTGTAGCGCTGGGTGCAGTTTCCGCCCCACAGCTGGCCGTTGTCGCGCTGGTAGCACCAGTTGTCAAAGTCGGCCACCGCGCCGACCCCGGAGGGGGAAAGGCGCCGGAGCATCTCGGTGAGCCAGGCCCCGTTGCTGCTCCACCCGCCGTGGTTCTCCACCAGGATGCGGACGCCGCTGGCCCGGGCGGCTTCCGCCAGCCTACCGACCCCATCGGTCGCGGCTTCCAACACCTCCTCATAGCTGCCGTCACCGTGGGCATTGACCCGCAGGTCCCGGATGCCGAGGTGCTCGGCTGCCGCTACCCACTCCAGATGGCGGGCGACGGCGGAGTCCCGTTCGGCGGGATCGGAGGAGGCCAGGTTGCCCGCGCCGTCGATGAGGAGCATCGTGAGGGCGATACCCGCTTCGTCGGCCGCCGTGCGCAGGCTATCCAGAAAATCTCGGTCGTTCGCCCGGTCGGCGAAGAATTGGTTGACCAGCTCTACGCCGGCGAAATCCATCTCCCCGGCGGTGGCAATGAACTCGAAGTTGTCCATCTCACCGTCGAATAATGCCCGGTGAAAGGACCACTGGCCGAGGGAATACCGCGGTCCCACCGCCGTCCCCGCCTCGGCTTCTTGCAGGGGTTGTTCCGTGGCGGTGCAGCCCAGGAATAGCAGGATCGGAATCAGGTAGCGCATGTCGAAGACTTTCCGGTAAGATAGCGCCGGCCGCGGTTAGCGGGTTGCTTCGAGGGTGTTCTCCAGCAGGAGTACGTCGGTACGGCTTTGCCGCCACCGCCGGGCCAGGGTATCGGGCACCGGGGCCGGATTGAGCGTGAAGGAGCCCAGCGCGATATCCACGTCCCCGTCGTCGTCGTAGTCGCCGGTATCCAGAATGAGCCACCGTCCATCCAGGGCCATCGGCGTAGTGGCTGCCCGGAAGGAGAGGGTAGGGGAGCGGCGCTCCAGGTAAACGAAGGAGGCATCCGGTTGCCGGCCGAAATCGGCGAAATTGCAGGCGACCGCGATATCCACGTCGCCGTCGCCGTCAAAGTCGCGGGCGGCCACCCGGGTCGCGCCGGGCAGGGGTTGGAAGAAAGACTCCGTAAATTGATTCGAGCCGTCGTTGGTATAGATGCGGACGCCGTGGTATGGCTTGGTAATATTGCTGTAGTCGGCATTATCCCCGTGAGCGGTGATGATATCCCGGTCACCATCTCCGTCGATATCCACCAGGTCAAACCAGCTGGTTCCGTACACGGCGGGAAAACGGAGTAAGCTTTCGCGCTCGAAGGTGTGGTCGGGCTGCTGGTAGAGTACGTCGATGCCCTCGTCACCCTGGGCGTGCAGCAGTATGAGATCCCGTAGTCCGTCGCCGTTCAGGTCGTCGGCCACGACGCGGGTAGCCCCCGGCGTGCCCGTCAGGCGGCGGTAGCGATAGTCACCGTTTGCGTCGGGATCGAGGATGGAGAGCACGCCCGAGTAATTGCCGTACTCGCAGATCACGATTTCCTTTTGTCCGTCGCCGTCGATATCCGTCTGTAGATGATGCACCGGCCGGTGGAGGCTGTCGCGCACGACTTCCGGATTGCCGTCGGTAAGCCGGTATAGTTTTCCGTTGCTGGCCTCCGTCGGGTAGATATTGCCGATTTCGAGCAACAGGGAATCCGTTCCCGATGCCGTGAAGTGGACCAGGGGAAAGCGTAGTCCGGGCAGTGTATCGACTCGGTCGTTCACGGCGAGGCGGGTGAGCTGGCCGTAGCCATCCCCGACGTTCAATCCGCCCTCTCCCTTGCCGATGTAGGTAACGAGGGAACCGTCGCGGTCGTCCAGGGACAGCGGACGGGCGACGAAGCCTTCCAGGGGAGCGAGCTCCCCTACGGGCGGCAAGGTCAGGCTATCGGGAGCGCGGTCCAGAATGTACTGGCGGACGGTTTGCCAATCTTCCCGATCGACGGTCGGCATCTCCGGGTAGAAGCCGTGGGCGCGGGCGAGTTCGTACTCCCCCGGCGGTAAATAATTGGCCGGGTTGTAGTCGACCGCCCGGATGCCCATCCGGGCCGCCATTTCCGGCAGGACTCGCTTTTCCCAGATGGCTCGCGGCAGTAACGACGGATCGACGACCTGGTGACAGCTGCCACACATCGAGGTAAACAGCTTTTGCTCGTCGGGCTCGGGGGAACATGACTTCAGTAAAAACAGGCTGATACCGGCTACAAACAGAAAGAGAACAATGCGCATAGGAATCACGAAATGCCGAAGATACGTCGGTGACCGGTCCCGCCGATAAGGCGACCGTTCCATCATACGGCCGGGAAATTTTAGGTTTTTGGTCGGACACGCCTTTATCTTAGCCAAGCAGTCGACGGTAATCCGTTGCCGAACTTACTCTAGTCGTATCCTCCAGCAAAACATTTACTCAAAACCAGCGTCCGCACCCGCGTACGCCGGCAAAGGGTGGGTGGATAGGTAGGAGTATGGCCGGCGGCGGGCGATCCGAGACAAGTTTTCTATCTACCAGTTGTCTCTCATGAAACGTCTTGATTTTACACGCTTTTCTTACACCAATTTATTTACCGTTTCGCGCATACTGCGAAAACAGCCCAAACAAATCGAGCTTACGCCGCAGCTGCGGTGTAAGCTCGAAAGTGCTTACCTGGAAACGGGAGGTGCTGACGCCCCACCGGTCGATCGTCCATTTTTGCGGCGAGCGCAGGAAGAATGGAAATTCCAGGAGGTGATGGAATGTATCCGTACCTCGACCTGCCAATACTGCCGTCGGGAGGATGAACTGATCAGCTACAAGATCAGAAAGGTCACGGCGCTGGTCATTCGGCATCGGATCGGCGACCGTACGGAATTCGCCTGCCGGAAATGCGCCTGCCGCCGGCTTGCGGCAAGTACCCTTCAAACCTGTATGACCGGCTGGTGGTCACCGGGCGGCCTAAGCGCTACGCCCTATTCCATCTTCCGTAACGCGCAAACCCTGTTGCTGGAGTTGTCCCGGGCCGAAATGCAATGGGTCGTCGGTGCCGCCCAAAGCCTGCGGTCCTGGATCGATCGGCTAAACCTCGGTAAGCCGGACATCGAGGATGCAGTTGCCCTGCCCCACCTGGCGCTGGAAGAAGGAGAGGCCGAATGTCTCGTCCCGGCCGGCTAGGCTGCACGGGCGGATTTTCCCCTTCTGCTTACATTTCGGCATGGACCAGATATGCACCATCGCTTTCGATGCCGATGATACCCTTTGGGTGAACGAGTCGTTCTTCCGGGAGGCGGAAGAGACCTTTTGCGGCCTGCTCGAGGATTACCTGCCCCACCATACCGTCCACCGCGAGTTGTTTGCCACCGAAATCGGCAACCTGCCGCTCTACGGCTACGGCATAAAGGCCTTCACGTTGTCGATGGTCGAAACCATCCTGAACGTGACGGAGGGCAAGGCCCCGGCGGTCCTGATCGAACGGGCCCTGGCCATAGGGAAGGACATGCTGCAAAAGCCCGTGGAATTGCTCGACGGGGTAGAGGAAACGCTGACCCGACTCTCGCCCAACTACCGCCTAGTACTTGCTACCAAGGGTGACCTGCTCGACCAGGAACGAAAGCTGGCTAAGTCCGGCCTGGAAAAGCACTTCCACCACATCGAGGTGATGAGCGACAAAAAGCGCGGCAACTACGAGCGGCTTATCGCCCACCTCGACTGCCGGCCGGAAGAGTTCATGATGGTCGGGAATTCGGTGAAGTCAGATATCCTGCCGGTGCTGGAACTGGGCGGATACGCCGTGCACGTACCCTTTCATACGACCTGGGCCCACGAGGAGGCCACCTACGACGATGCGAACCCCCGACTCCTGGAAGCCGGGGCGATTACCGATATTTTCAAACTACTGCCGTGACCGTACTGGACATCGATCGTTGGAACCGACGTAATCACTTTGCCTTCTTCCGGCAGTTCGAGGAACCTTTCTTCGGTCTTACCGTGCGCGTGGATTGTACGGATGCTTACGCGCGGGCCAGGGAGCGGGGGCAGTCCTTCTTTCTTACCTACCTGCATGCGGTGATGTGCGCCGTCAATGAGGTGGAGGCCTTTCGCTACCGGATCAGGGGGGAGCAGGTGGTGATTCACGACAGCATCCACGCCTCGGCGACCATCAACCGGGATGATGGCACCTTCGATTTCTCGCTGATCCCCTTCGAGCCGGATTTCGAAGCATTTACGCTCGGGGCCCGACGGGAGATCGACCGCATCGCCGCTACGACGGGCCTGAATCCGGGGGTAGCCGGTGACGACGTGATCCACTTCAGCGCGGTCCCCTGGCTGGACTTCAGCTCCCTCAGTCACGCCCGCCAGTACCGTCACCCCGATAGTTGCCCGAAGATCAGCGTGGGCAAGATGACCCGCCGGGAGGGCCGGATGGGTATGCCGGTGTCGGTACACGGCCACCATGCCCTGATGGACGGCCGGGAGGTGGGCGCCTTTTTCGAGTGCCTGGAAAGATATATGGTTAAAAAGTAGATTTCAAGGGTAACCTATAGGCCGGGGTTGGCATGAACGGTTGGGCGGTTCGAACACGAGCCGCGCCGAACCGAGCGTCACCGCCTTGAAAGCGGGGCGGATACAAAGACCACGACACTATGCATCAAGACTTCCCCGGCCGGAAGAGCGATAACGAATACGAGTGCCTTACCTCCCGCGATTTGCGATCCGAACAGATCGGGCAATTCGCTTCCGTTATTGATCGGTCCCACGTGCTGGTCTACGCCACCGACTACCGTACCCAGCGCTTTAAGTACCTCAGCAAGGGCATCAGCCGCTTGCTCGGCTACCGACATGACCAGTGGCAGCGGCGGGGGATCGAAGCCGTTACCGCGGCCGTATCCCCGCAGGACCGGCGTTCGTTCCTGAAAATCCGGCAGCACATACGGAATACGGTCCGGACCACGCCGGCGGATAGGCAGCGGGACCTGCACTTCACCTATACCCTGCGTTGCCAGGCCAGTGACGAACGCATCCTTTGGCTGGCCTTCCACCAGACGGTCCTCTGCGTGGACAATTCCGGTCACTTGCTGGCCGACGTCGTGGTGGTAACCGACATTACCGCTTTCCAGCCCCGAGTTTCGGGGGTACTATCCGTGACTTTGGCCGATGAGCACGGCGGCAGCACCACGCTCGAAACGGTAGCTTATCAATCCAGGGAAGAGTTGATTTTTTCGGACCGGGAGTTAGACGTACTCCGGCTAGTAGCCCAGGGAATGAGCAGCCGGGAGATCGGCCGTCAGCTTTCCATTACCTACAACACCGTTTCGACCCATCGGAAGAAAATGATGCGGAAAGCCCGGGTCAAACGGGCCATGGATCTGGTCCGCTACGCCCGCGAACGCGGTGTGATCGACTAGCCGGCAGTCGTTACCGGCGACCGTTCTGGTAGAGGAATTTGAACAGGAAGTAGCAGATGGCGAGAAAGGTCGCCACCGGAATCAGGAAGAGCAGACCATCGGCCAGGTTGAATTCGTCCATGGTGCGGTTTGAGCGGATACGTGGGTAGAAGGTGACAGCGGCGATAAGGTTGAAAGCGGGCTGCCCGGGAAAAGTGAGCGGTGCGTCGTGCGGGCAACGGCCGGCGGCCCCGGGGTGACTTACCTTTGGATGAATGAAGCCTTTGGCTACTATACGGATGCTTGCCCTGCTGGTGATCGGATTATGGAGCGGCGGTCCGCTCCGGGGCCAGACCGATACCGTAGCTCCGCTCACCATCGAAGATATCCAACAGCTGCCGGACACCACCCTGCGCCTGGCGTTCCACTTCGTCGGGCTACCCGACGGCCGCAACTTCCTCGCCGAGGACCAGGATAGCCTGCTGCTCGCTTACGGAAACAACGAGCGGCTACGGGCCGACATCCTCATTTACTACACCCTGCAGGAACTCAATAAGCGCTTCCGCAGCGGCATGCTGGACTACGAAGCCAGCAAAGACACCAAGATCCGGTTCGCCCATGCGCGGCAGGTGGATAAGACCATCGAGCGGGCCTACTTCTATGCCCACGGCGAGCGGCTGCGATCCGTTCCCGGGGTATACAACGTTGTCTTTCAGCCACACCCCGGTCCCCGGCCCCCCAGCGCCTCCACCGGCGGCATCGGTAGCCGGACCATCCGCATTTACAACACCCTGCAGGGCTACCTGGACGGTGGCACCGACACCTGGTCGCCGGGCCGCTACCTGGCCCACGAGATCGGCCACACCTTATCCCTCGACCACACCTTCAAATGCGACAACCCCTGCGCCGGCCAGGGCTTCGACCCCCTCGAGGAGTGCTACGGTGAGTGCGTCGACCACAATCACGGCAGCGATAAAGTCAACTGCTTCGGCGGGAGCCCGCGGCAGTTGGTCATGGGTTATGGCTCGCAGGTTCACTTTACGGTTTGCGAGGTGGAGCGGATGTGGCGGTGGTTGCTGCGGTAGGAAGCGGTCTCCGACCGCGCTGTTTGATGCAGTGGTTGACTTCAGTAGTGGGCAAATACTTTTAGCAGTCAGGAACCGATATGGCATAATCAGTTGATCGCTGTTTGACTTTCCTAATATTCAGCCTCAGCAGAAATCAAGCAAGCGGCACGCATTTTAGCGCCACCTGTGAACTAGGCGTTATTAATGGTACTTAACTGTAAAAAAATACAGCTTCACACTGAAATCGTTTGCCTGACGGCATAGAGTTACGCTTAGGTTGGAATATTTTTATTCGCCTATCCCTTTTCGGGGGAGAATTCCTTCAGCGATTGTAATCATCAGGCAAGTGTATACAAAAACAAAAGCAGTACTGGCATTTAAAGACAAATCGATATGGCTAAATGCAGCATAAGTTAAAATCTTGTGTTGCATTATTGCATTGTATTCCTGGCCTACGTTGACAAAAAAATGAAGCAAAACAACCAAAATAACGCTTTTCGTTCGGATGAATAAACCTGATAGGATTAGGCCTAAGCCAAAAGATATTGAAACTTGGTTTATAGTGGTTTGTAAGCTTCCTGTATATAGAAAATTTGACATATGCGCAGCGGCAAAAAGCCCTGCGTATTTGTAGTGTTTATTGATTGAATAGTTATTCGAATTAAAATTTTTGAAGGGTAAAACTCTAAATATAAGTTCCTCGAACAGCACCAATATAATTGTAAATACGCATCCCAATATAAAATTAGGGGGTGACCAAGTTATGGGAGTATGTATAGTTGGAATCGCAAAGTAATATGTAATCCAAATTGCTGATATTCCTAGCAATATATATTTATTGAGTGGCCGAATCGATGGACTTACCCTCGTAACTTTAATCAGAGCAATGCAAACTGGTGTTAGGAGCAGGCACTTGCTGAGCAAGAATGCTGAATAGTCATTCTCAAAATATCTATCACTAATATATACCGAGACAAACGTAGTCGCGATTGCATAAAGGATTAAGTATAAAGTCATAACGAATGTAAAAGAGAATCTCCACTAGCGAGGTTGCCAGCAGAGATTCTTAACTTAACCCGTAACCGAAATACGGAGTTTGGTAAATGTGTAGCCGATTAAGTAGTCTAAAGATCTAAAAAATCCTTCAGGTGGGTCGTATTTACAAGGATCTTTGCCGCCGTATACTGATCTTAGGGCGTTAGAATCTAAGAAGGTCATCGAATTATTGGTCATCACAGTTTCCATTTCCATCGTTAATTCCTTTGTGAGCATCTTCGGAGCTGGTTAATGCACATCCAGCATAAGTTACAGCATAACCTATCAGGAACCATGCTAGCGGTGGCAGACCACCATAAATGTCCGAAAGTTGGGATTGATTAAGAATCTTCATGTTATGAATTTAATGAGTAAAGAAATAGGTGATGGCAGCAGCGGTGGCACCCGCCACTGCTGCGACGGTCTTTGCACCGAATGCCGCGCCAAAGATGACAACTGGTACAAAGCCTCCCTCAGTAGAGCTGACCTCTTCAAGGGTTAGAGGGGTTAGAGTTGAAGTTTTCATGGTAGTTTGTTCTATAAGGTTAAAGAAATTTTTTGATTGTAATAGATTGAAGAAGCGTCAAAATGCTGTACTGTGTATTCACGAAGTATCGTGTCGATTTTTGGAAAGACACAATTAAGTTGTATTTTAAATCCGCCAGAAACGGACCGAAAATCCTCAGTAGACATAAGTAAAGAATTAAGGGTGATGAATTAAATAGCGTTCTTAATCTTGTCGCTCTGCCGCTCCATCCGCTCGAGGTATTCCTCCAGGGAGAGGTCTTCGTTCCAGTCGAGGGGCAGGTGGGGGAAGGAGGGATCTTCCGATTCGAATTCCTCCATAAATAGATTGTCGTTCATAGTATTGGGTTGGTACTTCAAGTGGCTAACCAGGGGTTCTTGCTACGAGAAGCGGTGTTATACTTTCATGGTGCAATGATCGGGCGGCGTACTCGCATGAGGTGAGAGTGGTGTTAAATCTACTAGTGTGCAAGAAATAATTTCGCCGCATCTGAAATGTCAAAGGGAAAGCGTGCGCGACCGGCGTTCCGGTATCGCGTTTTAATTTCAGTGCAATGATCGGGTGGCGTACTCGCATGGGGTGAGAGTGGTGTTAAATCTGCCGTCGAGCAGGAATTAATTTCGCCGCATCCGAAGTGTCAAAGGGAAAGTGTGCGTGACCGGCGTTCCGGTATCGCGTTTTAATTTCAGTGCAATGATCGGGTGGCGTACTCGCATGGGGTGAGAGTGGTGTTAAATCTGCCGTCAAGCAGGAATTAATTTTGCCGCATCCGAAGGGTCAAGGGGAAAGCTTGCGCGACCGGCGTTCCGGTATCGCGATTTAATTATGGTACAATAATCGGGTGGGGCACTCGCATGAGGTGAGAGTGGTATTAAATCTGTCGCAATGCGGAAATTTTCGCTTGCTGTTGACCGGGAATCTGGGTAATCGGCAGAATACTTCCCGTTGCGCACACTTTACCTGCGCTCCGACGCCCCACCTTTCCTGCCCACTCGACAGCTCTCCGTTTCCTACGACATTTCCAGGGAGAAATGGGAATATGGTTGTCAATAGCGACCGGATTTCTATATTGCTACGCGTCCGCTCACCCTTGAGCCGGCGCTTAAATCGATCGATCATGCAAAGACGTTACTTTACCTTACTCATTGGCCTGTGCTGCCTGTTCGCGACTTCGCGGATGGCGGCCCAGATGCAGGATACCATCCTGATAGACTTCGGGGATAACCTTTCCGCCGCCCCCTGGAACAACCTGGTTGATGCCAATGCCGGCGCCATCGAGGTGCTCACCAACACATTGGGTGACCCGACGCGCTACGGGATTGCCGTCACCGACGCCTTCCGCGACATCAACCGGGGCGGTACCACTGAGCCCACCGGCGATCTGCAACTGCCGGCTACCGCAACCGGCGACAGCTTCTTCGGTAACGGCGAGGAATGGACCGGCTCGGTCGAGGCGCGCGGCGCGGTCACGTTGACGAACCTGCAGGCGGACAAGGAGTACGACCTGACCCTATTCGCCAGCCGCACCGGAACCCAGACCCGGGAAACCCGCTACATTGTTATCGGCGCAAGCCGGGATACCGTGCTGCTGAATGCCGGCGGTAACACGGGGGACGTGGTCCGCAGTACCATGACGCCGGGGACGGAGAACACCATCGTGATCGAAGTCGAAGCGGGAGACAACAACGATACCGCCGAAGACTTTTTCTACCTGGGCGCGCTCATCGTGAACTACGATATGGAGGAGCCGCCCCCGGTAGCGGAGGTGGAGGCCGACACCTTCCTGTTAGATTTTGGAACTACCCCTTCCCCCTCTCCCTGGAACAACGTCACCAGTTTTGACTCCGGGGCCATGGTCACCCTAATGAATCAGGTGGGGGCGGAAACGGACGTACGCCTCACGGTGGTAGATGCGTTTCGCGGGGTGAATACGGCAGGCACCACGACCCCCGATGAAGACCTCGGCTTCCCCGCTTCAGCCACCGGCGATTCCTTCTTCGGGAATACCGGTGACTTCAACGGGGAGATGCAGCCGACGGCCGGGGTACGGCTGAGCGGGCTCGACCCGCGCATGGGCTACACCTTCCGGATCTTCGCTTCCCGTGTCTCCACGGAGAATCGCGAGGCGATGTACGTGCTGGACGGGGTGATGTCCGATACCGTGTATCTGAACGCCGGGGATAATACCGGGGACGTAGCGATGGCGACAGTATTCCCCGGCCGGGACTCCACACTGACGATATCCGTCAGCCCGGGGCCCAACAACGAGAATAGCCTGGGCTTCTACTATCTGGGAGCAATGGAAATCTACGGGGAGGAGATGGCGGTAGCCACGCTCGATACCGTGATCGTGGATTTTGGGAGCAGTACCAATACGACCCCGGCCCCCTACAACAACATCACGGATCCGAACGCCGGCACGGTGACTGACCTGACGAATACCGCCGGCTTCTACACCGGCTACTCGATCGCCGTCGTCGATTCCTTTAACAACATCAATACGGACGGTACCGCCAGCCCCGACGAGGGACTCGAACTGGCGGGCAGCGCCACGGGTGATAGTTTCTTCGGGAACATTGGGGAGTTCGGCGGACAGGTTCAGCCGAGCGCCGCCGTTGAACTGGACGGACTCGACCCGATGGTTACGTATTCCGTCGAACTGTTCGCATCCCGGGCCACCTCCGAACTGCGGGAAACGCGCTACGTCGTCGAGGGAGCTACGGTGGATACGCTTTACCTCAACATCTCGTCCAATACGTCCCGGACGGTCATGGCGGATATGCAGCCGGACGAAACGGGTCGCATTCTGGTCACGGCCAGTTCCGGTCCGAATAATCAGAACAGCCTGGGTTTTTACTATCTTGGTGTGCTGCGGTTGATCTATCCGGACATGGACCCTGCCGGCGCGGCTGAGCTCATGCTGACGAATCCCAACGGAGGAGAGTACTGGCAGGCGGGTAAAACGGCTGATATCACCTGGATGTCGAGAAACCTGGAGGAGGTAGGCCTGGAATACTCCACCGATAACGGCACCAACTGGACCGTCATCGATACGGTTGCCGCCGTCGGGGGGATGTACGCCTGGACGGTACCGAACGAAGACACCGATGAGGCGCTGATCCGGATCACCTCCGATACCCTGCTCGATACCAGCGATTCGACCTTCACCATCAGCAGCGACACGACGACCTGTACGATCGTCGTCATCGGCTCCTCGACGGCGGAAGGAACGGGGGCTTCCAGCCAGGACAGCAGTTGGGTAGGGCGTTACCGGGCTTACCTGGCCGACGATACGCGGTACGAGGTGGTGAACCTTGCCCGTGGTGGATACACTACCTACCACATCCTGCCGACGGGTTCGGAGATTCCGGCCGGGGTAGGGATCGTGCCCGATCTTAATCGTAACGTGACGGAGGCGCTGACTTACGACCCCTTCGCAATCATCGTCAATATGCCGTCCAACGACGCCGCTCGCGGTTTCACGCCGGAGGCGCAGTTGGAAAATTTCGCGGCCATCGCCAACGCCGCGCGGGAAGAAGGCACGATGATCTACATCGCTACTACCCAGCCGCGCAACTTCCCCGAAACCGCCCGAGTGGATGACCAGATCGAGGTGCGGGATAGTATTCTGAAGATCTACGGCGATATGGCCATCGATTTCTGGACGGGCATTGCCGACGAGAACGGATTCATTATCGACTCCCTCGACAGTGGTGACGGGGTCCACCTTAACGACGGCGGTCACCGGATCCTCTACGAAAGGGTCCTCGGGCTCATGCTCGATACGGTGGACTGCAGCGGGCCGAGTGCAATACGCGAAGCTCCGAAACGGGTGTCCGGTCTGGTGAAGGCCTACCCGAACCCCGCCGAGAGTGGCTTCCTGATGCTGAACTTCAGCGAGGGTGTGCGGGGTACGGCCGACGTGCAGGTCATCGACGTACTGGGTAGGGTGCGGCTGCGCGATCGCATGCAGATCAGCGGCGGTGCCGATCACCGATTGGACATCAGCCAAATCAGCGGCCGCGGTCAGAACTCTTTCTTCGTGATCGTCACGGTGGAGCAGGCCGATGGCTACGTACGTGATGTACTGCCGGTACTGATCCGGTAAGCCGAAGCCGGAATATGCTCCTGACTAACCGGGACGTGCTCTGTGATAGCGCGTCCCGGTTTCTTTATGCCAGTCGCTTCCAGATAGCGGTCAACATCCAGCGTATTAGTCGTACCAAACCCATCAGGATTGCCACGCCGCTGAGGTACACGAGCCATCCGATAATGCCCCCGGCGTCGGCTAGCCACGCGGGTTCTCCCGAACAGTTTGCTAGTTGATCTTCCATGTCAGGATGCGGCTACGGAACTGCTCGTTGGAGTGTGTAAGGGGCGGATGCAGGCCTGGCCACGAGAAACCCGGCTTTGGTCTTTCCGACTATTCTCTACCCGTACGAAATCAATGCGCAGTTCCACGCTCTCGTAGTAACCATAGCTCTGTCGGCGTTGGCAAAAGTGAATCGGCGCGCCCATTTCCTTCATCATGGCCAGCGTCCGGTAAAGGCCTGCCGGGGAGATACCCAGTCGTTCGGCAAACTCCGCCGGCGTGCCGGTACGGTTGAATTTAATGAGCGTGTGCATTCTTTTAATCCGTTCCAGTTGCTTGTTCATGATTGGGTGGTGTTTAAAGATTGAGGATGGCCATTGGCCGGTGTAGTTCTGTGTCGGTTCCGGAACCTCGGAGTGTCGGTACGACCGGCGAGTGTTCCTCTTCATCAGGCTGCCAAACGGCGAACGACGCGGCTCGGGAACTGCTTATTCCAGAGATCGCGGTACGTTCCCTCCTCCGCAAGCAGGGTGTCGTGTGTGCCTTCCTGAATGAGTTTGCCCGCTTTCAGTACGGCGATCTTGTCGGCGTCCATGATGGTACTGAGGCGGTGGGCGATGATGATGATCGTCTTGCCCGCGGCCCGCAAACGGTGGATCGTTTGCTGCACGAATTCCTCGCTGGCGCTGTCGAGGGCGGAGGTGGCTTCGTCCAGGATCAGGATGTCGGGATCGCGGTATAAAGCACGGGCGATGGCCAGTCGTTGCCGTTGCCCGCCGCTGAGGGTTGCACCGTGCTCGCCCACGTAGGTAGCAAATCCTTCGGGTAGGGTTTCGATAAAGGAAAGCAGGCCGAGTTCCTTGCAGATCGTCAGAATGCGCTGCATATCCGGCGTGTAATCGCCTACGGCAATGTTCTCGATCAGGTTGCCGGCGAAGAGGCTCAGCTCCTGGGGCACGACCCCGATGCGGGCGCGCAGACTTTGGTTGGTGACGTAGCTCAGGTCGGCGTCGCCGATCACGATCTTGCCGGCGGAGGGGGGATAGAGCTTTTGTAGGAGGGCGGCGAGCGTCGACTTCCCCGAGCCGCTTTCCCCTACCAGCCCGGTTATCTGGCCGGCAGGGATGGTCAGGTCGAAGTCTTCGAATACTTTCTTTCTGGAACCGTAGGCGAATTCCAGCCCGCGGAAGCGTATATCGCCGATCATTTCGCGCTGAAGGGCCATACCTTCGATGGCCTCCTCCTCGCTTTCCAGGTCGATGATCTCGAATAGTCTGTCCGCCGCGATCAGGGCGTTCTGTATGGTTTTATTCATGCCGATCAGGCCCTTGGCCGGTCCGGTGAAGTAGCCGATGAGCGCGTAGAATCCCAGTAGCTCACCCGGTGAGATGACCCCCTCGATGACGTAGTAGCTCCCCACCCACAGCAGGATGATGGTGAACAGACGGCTCACCAATTCCGAGGCATTACC
Organism: Lewinella sp. IMCC34191; assembly: GCF_003390935.1. Lineage (GTDB taxonomy): Bacteria > Bacteroidota > Bacteroidia > Chitinophagales > Saprospiraceae > Neolewinella. Next base: position 244,542 of record NZ_QNQZ01000007.1, read on the forward strand.
GCTAAAAATCCCGGTCATGCCGGAGCGGTAGGTGGTGTGCAGCAGGCGGACGAAGCGGGTCTCCGTCTTACGATTGGCGTGATCCTCCAGGCCGAGTTGCTTGATGGTCCGCACCGCGTTGACGCTCTCGACCAGCTGGCTTTCCAGGTCGGCCGCCCGTTCCATGAGTTCGCGTTCCCGCTTGCGGTTCATCCGATTGGTAAGCCAGTAGATCGCTACGTAGCAGGGTACCACCAGCAGCAGCACCAGGGCCAGTTTCCAGTAGTAGGTGAACATGAGGCCGAAGCTGAAAACGACGATGAAGACATTGACCAGCAGATTGATCGCCACGTCGTTGATGAACGCCCGGATCTTCACGGCATCGCCGATGCGGCTGATGATCTCCCCCGTCCGCATCGTATCGAAGAAGCGCTGCGGCAAACGCAACAGGTGCTTGTAGTAGCCCAGGATGAGACGGGCGTCGATCAACTGGCCGGACTTCATCACCATCACCGACTTGGTCGCCCCGATGAAGATGCTCATGCCCAGCAGCGCCACCATTGCCATACTCAGCAAGTTCAGCAGCCGGGTATTCTGATTGATCAGGACGAAGTCGGTGATCTTCTGCAGGTAGATCGAGGTACTCAGGCCGAGGACGGTGTAGATGACGGCCCCGACCAGCGCCTGCAGCAGGGTAGAGCGGTGGGGTTGCAGCAAGGCCCGGAAGCGCGCGAAAGTCGATACCCGCCGGTTGCCCGCCTCGAAGTTGTCGCCCGGTGCGATGAGCAACAGCACGCCGGTCCATTCCTCCCGCCATTTGTCCCAGCTGCGTTTCTGCATGCGCCCGTTAGCGGGGTCCATGACCTGGACGTACTTGTCCGTCACGCGGTAGACGACTACGAAGTGGTGCAGGCGCTTATTCACGACGACGTGGGCCACCGCCGGAAATTCCGCTTCCTTACGGAAAGCCTCTTCTTCCGCCCGCACGCCCTGGCAGGTGAAGCCCAGCTTCTCGGCCGCCTGGATCATGCCCAGCAGGTTGGTGCCCTTTTGGTCGGTACTCGCCAGCTGACGGATGCGGGCAATGGGCAGGGCCAGCCGGTAGTGGGCGGCGATGGAGGCCAGACAGGCGGCGCCGCAGTCCGTGATGTCGTGTTGCTTGATCGTTTTCTTCATGGCTTAGTGGTATACAGGGTTGAACCAGTCGTCGAGCTTGTCGTGGAGGAGTTGGAAGAGGCTCCGTCGGGCCAGGGTGAAGTGGGCCGTCAGGGTCATGCCCTTTCGCAGGCGACCCACGTAGCCGTTCCGCAGCTGCAGCTCGGCATCGTGGAGCGTGCACAGTACCCGGAACGCGGCCTGTCCGTCCACTTCGGTGACGTCACGGCTGATCTCGCTGAGGGTAGCCCGTGCCAGTCCCCACTGGTTGTAGTTGAAGGCATCGAGTTGTAGGCGCACCGGCAGCCCCTCTCGCAGCAGCCCGATATCGGAGGGGCTTACGAAAGCTTCCACCCGCAGGTCACCGTCGGGACTGATCTGGGCCAGCGTCTGACCGGCACCGGCGTATCCGCCTACCTGCAGGCCGCCGGTCTGGGTGAGGTGACCGTCTACGGGAGCGGTAATTACGTGCTGTTTGGATCGCTCGGCCGTCTGCCGCAGGTTGCGGGTCAGTTCGGCGGACTCACGGCGGATGCGTTGCAGTTCCTGCGTCCATTGGTGCCGTTGTTGCTCCGACAGTTGGCGCAGTTGCCCCTCGAGTAATTCGACTTCAAATTGCGCCTGCTCGTGGTCCATGCGGGCCACGGAGCCGGTCTCCAGCAGCTCGGTCTGCCGCTCCAGGTGCCGGCGGGCGTGGTCGAGCTTCAATTCCAGCTCGTCGTGGCGGCGCTGATAGTCGCGGTGGTCGCGCTGGTATACCGCCGTATGCAATTGGGGGAGGGTGGTAAGATCGCCACTGGTCAATTGCCGAAGATCCTTGATAGCCAGGTGGCGTTCTCTCCGCTGCTCCTGCAGGTGGTCCGTTTCCCCGTCCAGTTCGGCTGTGGACACGATCAGTAGGGTGTCCCCTGCGCAAACGGACCGGTCCTCTTCCAGGCGGGCCAGGGTAACCCGGCCCCCTACCGGGCAGGTGACGGGTGTCAGCTTCATGGCCGGCCGCAGGAAGCCCCGGCTCTGGCTGTTCACTTCGACCTCGATGAGGGGCAGGGCGGCCACCGCCACCAAAAGGCCCAGTACGAGCGTGAGATAAATGGCCCGTCCCGTGCGGGAGTGGCGGGCGTAGAGGCCCTCGACCCCCTCCACGAGCGGGAAGGGGAAGAGCCGGGGCGCTTCGGCAGACATAATTCAGGATTTTAGGCGTACTTCCGGACCGCGGCAAAATGGGGCGGCGGAGCGCAGGTAAGAAGAAATTCGAAATCAGGCGGCCTTCGCGGCGAGTGGCATGCTCCGGACCGCCGGTGCACTCAGTCGGCAGGAGACAAGTAAGGTGTCCCCGGTGTCCAGTGCCGGATACCTGCCCGGAGTAATGGCCAGGTCTGTATCCGTAAGACCGAGCCGGGAGGCGACGCCAATGGGCAGGCGATAGGGCTCCTGCACTTTCAGGTAGCCGCTGGCGAAGTGATGATCGTACGTTCGCTCCGAGATCGTCCCCCGCACGAACTGGAGCAGTAAGCGGCCGGTGGGGCCGTCGACAACCAGGTTGGCCTGGCACCAGTCGCGACAGTTGCCGCGACCCTCGGGAATACCGTCCAGGAGAATGGCGCAGATGCCGACACCCCGGCAGTCGGAAAACCGCGGAGAACCCAGGCGAACGTCCGCCTGAATTCCGACGCGGCAACTTGCTAGAAAAAAACGGGTGTTTAGGTGCTTATTCATCGTGTCAGTAGTAGCGGGGAGTATCTCCCCCTTTTGTACTGACAAATATCTACACCCATAGTATCCCTTCCAGGGACGCTTCTTTCGAAAGCGTTCCCCATAACGGACGCTCTTTTATCTCGCGAATATGGCGTATTGCCCTGGATACGAACTATTTATGTTGTTCCAGATCTGCCGCCCGCCGCGTCAGATCGGCAAAATCCTCCAGGCTGACCTGCTCCGGGCGGCGCTGGAAGAGCTCGTCTTCCGCCATGACTTCCGCCGGGAAGATCGATTTGAGGCTGTTGCGCAGCATCTTCCGTCGCTTTCCGAAGGCGGATTTGACCACGTGCTTGAACAGACCGTAATTGGCATCGACAATAAGTGGCTTATCGCGCCGGACCAGCCGGATCACCGCGCTTTCTACTTTGGGGGGCGGAGCGAAGTTGCCCTTGCTGACGTTCAGGAGCAGACTTGGCTCGTAGCGCGCCTGGACGAGCACCCCGATCACGCCGTAGGTCTTGGTGCCGTGGCCGACGATGACCCGGTCGGCCACCTCCTTCTGGAACATGCCCACCATCTCCGGAATGAGGTGGTAGTTGTCCAGCAATTTGATCAGGATCTGGCTGGAGATATTGTAGGGGAAATTACCGACCAAGCCGAAGGGTCGGCCCGCGAAAGTCTCCTCTAGGTCGAGGCGCAGGAAGTCCCCTTCCAGGATGTCGTTGGACAATTGGGGGTAATGGACGTTGAGGTAGGTGACCATATCGCGGTCGGCCTCGGCTACCTTCAGGTTGAAGGCAGCGCTGCGTTCCAGTAAATACTTGGTCAGCATGCCCTGTCCCGGGCCCACCTCGAGCGCGTGGTCGTAGGTGTCGGTTAGCGTCAGCGCCTCGGCGATCTGCCGGGCATAGTGCTCGTTGGTGAGGAAATGTTGGCCGTAGGACTTCTTCGCGCGCATGAGGGCGAAGGTACGCCTTCCCGGAAGCTACAAAGCGGCGTGGCACGGGCCGGGAATCGGAAACCTTGTATGTGCCCAAGCTTGTTGACCTAACATTATACCTGCGCTCCGCCGCAACGAACCTGTACCGCCCGCGGGTCTATTAGCAGTATGAAGGAAACCTATTTCATTCCCTGTGACGCCCACGAGGGTTGCGTTTGGGTGGCAACGCAAAACCGCCTGTACTTCTCGACCACCAAAAAACTGGACGAAACGCGGGTAGGGCTGTGTTATCTCGATTTCAGTGATTACGACCTAGCCCGCGACGGGAACTGGCGCGACCGCATTGATGGTATTGAATCGATGGAAGCCCTGACCTGGATCGAGGATGCCAATATGGCCAACAGCCTATGCCTGACCCAGGACGGTCTGGCCCTGCTCGTTGCCGAGCAGGGGAGCAAGAAGACCCGGGCGGCTATCTCCCGCATCGAACTGGCGGATAAGCAACGGACGGTCGTTTTCGACCGCTACGCCGATATGCCGCTGAACAGTCCGAATAAAGTAATTGAGAGTCAGGTAGGCCACCTGGTGATCAGTGACCCCGACTACGGTTTCCGGCAGGGTTTCCGGCCGCCCCCGGCTCTGGCCCCACGTCTGTACGTCCTGCCTAAGAACGGACGTCCGGTCGTCTACCGTGGGGAGCTGGAGATGCCACACGGGCTGGCCCTTTCGCCGGACGAACGCACGCTCTTCGTAACCGATACCAGTAACGACGGCGCGCATGACAAGGCCGAGCTCAACCGCCGCCATCGCGTGTACGCCCTGGACTTCAACCCGGCGACGGGGGAGATCCTGGGCAATCACCGCTATGCTTTCTCTACGGACAAGGGCGTACCGGACGGTAGCGAGACCACCGAGGATTCGCTACTGGTAGGCGGTGGCGACGGCATTTACGTCGCCGATCTGGACGGGCAGCTACGGGGAAAGATTAAGCTCGACCGTACGGCTGTGAACCTGGCCGTCGTCGGAGACCACCTGTTCGTCACGGCCGACGAGGGTGTTTACCTCATTCTGGACTGGAAGCAGCAGGTTGCCTGAGCCGTTCCATGGCCAGCCAGGCCAGCAGGGCACTGCCGGTCTGTAGGCAGGCTTCGTCGACGTCGAAGGTATCGGTGTGGACGGGGGAGGGGCTGCCGACTCCCAGCCGGTAAAAGCAGGCGGGCACGTGGTGGGTGTAAAAAGCAAAGTCTTCGCCCGTCATGCGGATGGGCAGGTCGACGACCTTATCGTCGCCGAGCAGGTCGCGGGCGGCGGACTGTGCCCAGTTGGTGAGGGGCTCGTCGTTTTTGAGGAAGGGGTAGCCATGTGCCACGCGCAATTTGGCGCTTCCCCCCAGGGCGGCGGCCATACCCTCGGCGGTACGGCGCAGCCGCTGGTGCAGTTCTTTTCGCCAGGCCTCGTCGAGGGTGCGCAGGGTGCCTTCCAGGCGGACGGCGTTCGGAATGACATTGGTAGCCCCGCCCTCGCTTTCAATCTTTCCGAAGGTGAGCACGACGGGCAGGGTCGGGTCGCTTTCACGGCTGACCAGTTGCTGCAGGGCGGTGATGATCTGCGCGGTGATCACGATTGGGTCGACGGCCTGGTGGGGCATGGCGCCGTGTCCACCCCGGCCGCGGACGGTCAGGAAGAGTTCGTCCGTACTCGCCATATAGATGCCCGGCCGGAAACCCACGGTACCCGCCGGCAGGGGCGGGTGCACGTGCTGACCGAAGATGGCGGCCGGAGCGGGGTCTTTAAGTGCGCCGTCGCGGATCATCAGCGTGGCCCCTCCCGGCAGTTTCTCCTCCCCGGGCTGGAAGAGCAGGCGCACGGTACCGGACAAGTTTTCTTTCAATCCGCTAAGAATGCGGGCCGCTCCCAGGAGGGATGCCGTATGGACATCGTGACCACAGGCGTGCATGATGCCCGGTTTGGTAGACCGGTAGGCTACGTCATTGGCTTCCTGGATAGGGAGGGCATCCATATCGGCACGCAGCGCCAGGGTGGGGCCGGGGCCACCGCCCTCGATCTCTGCCACGAGGCCGGTGCCCGCCACGCCGCGGTAGGGAATACCCATCTCTTCGAGTCGACCGGCTACGTAGGCTACCGTTTCGTGCTCCTCGAAGCTGAGCTCGGGGTGCGCGTGCAGGTGGCGGCGGTCCGCCAGGGTAGCGGGCGCGTTTGCTGCGGCCAGGTCACGGACGCGGGAGCGGAGATCTTGGGACACGGTGGGCGGGGATTATTTCTGGCGGTAAACCTACGTAATTAGGGACGACCGCTACTCGCCGTCGGTTGGCAGCTGGCTTCTTCGGAAGGTATTCACGGCTTCGTGCGCCAGTCGCGTGGGCTCCGGCAGCTTGTAGCCGCGCAGACAGTGACGGGCGATGGCCAGCGCGCCGTCCGGATCGGTCAGGTGACCCGGCGAGATGTATACCGGGTTACTGCGTAACCGGGACCGCATCGCGTAGCCGAGCAATTCATTCTTATCCATAATGGGACTGACGGAGCCTGCTTCCTTACCCACTTCCGCTATCCGGCCGGTCAGCACCTTTTTCGCGCAGCCCAGGGTAGGGGAGTCGGTGACCAATCCGAAGTGGGTGGCGATGCCCATGCGTCGGGGGTGCGCGATGCCGTGGCCGTCGACGATGGTGACGTCCGGTTTCCGCTCGAGCTTTTCCCAGGCCTTCAGTAGGGTAGGAATCTCCCGGAAGGAAAGCAAACCGGGGATGTAGGGGAAGGTCACCGTTTCCTTATACAGCACCGTTTCTACCACTTCCAGGCTTTCGTAATCCAGCACGACGATCCCGGCGTAGAATACGTCGGAATACAGGTTGAAGGAAATGTCCGCTCCGCCAATCAACCGGATGGGGTTGGGAGCCGCACGAAGCTCGATGCGTTGCCGGAGTTTGCGTTGCAGGTCGACGGCGTCCTGCGGGCTTAACTGCCAGGAATGCTCGAGCGGATCGGCCATGGGAATTAGCGACGACTGATACGATTGATCGGTGAACCGGGAACGAGCCGGTCGACCACTTCCTGTCCTTCCACTACCTCTCCGAAAATGGTATACTTACCATCGAGGTGGGGCGTAGCCCGGTGGGTAATGAAGAATTGCACGCCTTCGGTATCCTTCCCCGCGCTGGCCATGCCGACCAGTCCGGGCCGGTCCCAGTGCAGGCCGGGGGTTTCCGTGCGCAGGCTGAAATCTTCCGCCCCGAAACCATCGCCGCGGGGGCCGCCCCCCTGCGCTACGAAATTGGGCACGACACGGTGGAAATGCTTGCCATCGTAGTAGCCTTCCTCCACGAGTTGCAGAAAGCTGCCGGTCGTTTCCGGAGCTTCCCGGGGCCAGAGACGGAGCCGGATATCGCCTTCGGGAGTAGCGATACTGACGGTAGGATCATCCTCGGCGGCCACGACTTCCCAATCGAGGGCACGGACATCGTTTGTAGTTAATTCCGGCAGCGCGGTATCCGTACCGCGCAGGGCATTCCGCGCCGTGAAAATCTCCCGGTAGGCTTCTACCTGTCTGGGCAGTTGCAGCCCGTTGAGGGCGTCGTCGATCCAGGCACGTTGTTGGTTCATGGATTGGTAGGCGTCAGGATTGGCGGCTACGGCCTGGGCGGCGTGGTAGACGGGACCGTCTTCACCGCTTTCCATCATTTCCTGGAAGTAGCGCCCCAGGTCGGCACGGACCCGCCGGCTGCTGCCGCGGAAGAACTCCGCGAAATCCTCCCGGTCGCTGATGGCCTGCAGCGTCTCGGCGGCAACCGTGCGCACTACGGGCTCTTCCGAATCCCGATAGTAGGTATACACGATGCGGTACATCCAGGGGAATTCACCGAGGGCGCGCAGGATCTCGGCCTTTTCGTAAGGGTCCGTCGCGGCGACGTACCGGGCCCTTAGTTCGTTGTTGATGCGATCGCGGTAATCCGTCAGGTAGAGGGCCAGGTGGCGGTTGGCGGCCCGGTAGAGCAGGGTGCTGAGTTCGTGTGGCAGGTCGTCCTGCGCCATCTGGATGTACAAGGGCGCATCGGCGGGGATACCCTGGTCCAGCAGGAATTCGGCGGCTGTACGCGCTACCAGGGGGTGGGGGTCGCGCAGGGCTTCCAGCACGGATTCGCGAACGGTAGTGTATTCGTAGGATTGGAAGGCGTGAAGGACTTCTACCCGCTGGCGCCAATCATCGGTTTGCTCGTACTGACGCAGCAGTCCGGCCCGGGCGGAAGCGTTGCCGCTACGGCCTACACTGCGGATAATACCCATAGCGACATCGGCGTCTGTTTCCCGCCGGAGCATGTCCATCAGTTCGGCTTCGGTGGCGGTGTCTAGGGGGACCTCTATACGAAAAAGGTAATGTGCGGCGGGCAGTCGGAGCGCCGGTGCCGCGGCGGGATCCCGGATGACGTCCAGTACCGCCCGATCGGCTTCCGGGCCATGGTATCCGCGTAGGGCCGCATAGTACAAACCCCACAGGCGTCCGGCCATGAGGGCGGTGTCCTGAACGGTATAGGTGGTGATGCCGGCTAGTTGACGCGCTTGTTTTTCCGTTGCCGTTTTACCGACGGCGGCCAGTACGGCGGCGTTGTAATCCAGGTAGTTGCCCGAGCGGTCAAAGGCACCGGCAAGTATTCCGCCCGCTCGTTCGGACTCCGTTTGTCCGAGAGCGTAGGCGGCCTGCGTCCGGACGGCCGACTCGTCGCTCAGGCGGGCGGCAAGACTGTCGATCGTGGCCGGGCTGAGCCGGGGGAAGCTACCGAGCGCCCGGGCCGCAAGGTAGCGGTAGGTAACTTGCGGAGCATTCAAATACGCGCGCAGACTATCCTCCGCCCGGTCATTCTGTAGTTCGTACAGTCTTTTGACCACCGGATCCTGGTAGTCGACGACCACCGGCTGCTCTTCCGTTTCCTCGGACGGCGGGATGCAGGCCAGCAAACCCAGACCAAGAACTATTGCGGCTACAAATCGGTAAAGCATGGAGATTTAGGAATAAATTTCAGAGAAGCGGTAAGATAATACCTTTGCCGACCCCAAACCATAAACGATGATTCAACGCATTCAATCCATTTTTCTGGCCCTGGCCGCTTTTTGTTCCTTCGGGCTATTCGGTACCGATGCCGCCGAAACCCCGGCCCCGGTTGCCGCCAGCGATGTATTTGCCGACGCGCAGCTCACCGTATACGACAGCCCCGTCCTCATCGGTGGCGTGGTAGCAGCGGGTGCGGTCTTGTTGCTCGCGATATTTCTGTTCCGCAACCGGAAATTACAGGGTATCCTATGTACGGTAGCGATTTTGCTGACGGTGGCCTATGCCGCGTACGGCGGATTACTGTGGTCACAGGACGTTGCTGCCGAGCAGGCGGGCGCTCAATTTGGTGTGACTTTACCGATTTTAACCGTCATATTTGCTGTTCTGGCTTCCCGTTACATCCGCAAGGACGAGCGACTGGTGCGAAGTGCCGATCGCTTGCGATAGTGGGGGCCGGGTTTATTCCCCTCACCCGAACCCATCGGTTCAATACCACTAGTTTATGTTAAAGGAATTTAAGGCCTTCATTATGAAGGGTAACGTGCTCGAGCTCGCCACGGCCGTCATTATCGCCGGAGCCTTTGGAGCCATCGTTACCTCCCTGACCAATGATATCCTCATGCCGCCCATCGGGATGGCACTAGGAGGCGTTGATTTTTCCGAGTTAGCCATCACCCTCTCCGAGCCGGTGCTCGATGCCGATGGTAACGTGATAGAGGAAGGCGCCGCGATCCGTTACGGTCAGTTTATCCAGACCGTCATTGACTTCCTGATTATCGCCTTCGTCATCTTCCTGATCATCCGCAGCTACAACCGCATGACGGCTGAACCGAAGCCCAAGGCACCCGCTCCCGATCCCGGACCGTCCGAAAAGGATATCCTCCTGCAAATCCGCGACCAACTGGCTAAGCGTCCGTTGTAGGAGTTGGTGGTTTTTGGTTGTCGGTTGTCGCTTATATGACAACCGACAACCCACAACCCCAACCCTACCTTAATTCTTCAGCTTAATCTCATCATCCTTCCCGTCGAAAAACTTGAAGGTGGTGATGGGAAAGTCATTGTCGGATTGAATGTCCAGCCAGCGGTAGTGCTTCATGTACCACTTCATTTGGGCGCTGGGCAGGCCCCGTTTGAGGTAGGCGGAGATGTAGGGGTGGACCTTCAGCTTGAGTTTGGCTTTCGGCCGGGCTTCCATGATGAAGTTCAGGTCGCGTTCGATCTCGTCTGTCAGGAGGATCGTAGCGTTGACCTTTCCCGTTCCGTTGCAGGTGGGGCATTTTTCGGCCGTCGTGATCTTCACTTCCGGACGTACGCGCTGCCGGGTGATCTGCATCAACCCGAATTTGCTTAACGGTAGGATGGTATGCTGGGCGCGATCGTTCTTCATCGCGTTACGCATCGTCTGCGCCAGTTTTTTGCGGTGTTCGGCGTCGCGCATATCAATGAAGTCGACCACGATAATGCCGCCGATGTCGCGTAGCCGGAGTTGGCGGGCGATCTCTTCGGCGGACTCGAGGTTGATCTTCAGGACGGCCTCTGCCTGGTTCTGGCTGGGCATTTTATTGCCGCTGTTCACGTCGATGGTGTGCATCGCTTCGGTATGCTCGATAACGATGTAAGCACCGCTGGCCATGGTGGCGGTCTTGCCGAAGCTGCTCTTTATCTGCTTCGTCACGCCGTGGGCGTCGAAGATGGGCTTGCTGGACTTGTGGAACTGAACCAGGTTGGGCCGATCTTTGGCGATATCCTTTACATAATCCTTGATCGTGTCGAACAGATTTTTGTCGTCGACCACGATCTTGGTGAAGTCAGGGGTAAGTAAGTCTCGCAAGAGACCGGTAGTCTTATCTACCTCACTGAGAAGCTTAGCGGGCGGGGTGGCGTTTTTGGCCGTATCGACGATGGTCTGCCATTTCTCAATCAGGGCATTCATCTCTTCCAGCAGTTCGCCGACGCCTTTGCCCTCGGCGGCCGTGCGTACGATCACGCCAAAGTTTTGGGGCCGGATACTTTCCACCAGCAGCTGTAGACGCTTACGCTCCTCGCTGGTGCTGATCTTTTTACTGACGGCTACCGCTTCACTGAAGGGAGTAACTACCAGGTAGCGACCGGGAATAGTAATCTCACAGCTCAATCGAGGCCCCTTGGTACTGATCGGTTCCTTGAGTACCTGGGTCAGGACAACCTGCTTTTTACTGAAGACTTCGTCGATTTTCCCGGTCTTGACGATCTCCGGCTCGTACTTGACATTGTCGAGTTTGGAAGACTTCAATTTCCCCTTGACGGCCAGATCGGCATATTTCTGTAGCGTTTTAACCTTCGGGCCCAGGTCGGTGTAGTGCAAAAATGCATCCTTCTTATGTCCGATGTCGACGAAGGCGGCGTTGAGGGGAGCCGTAACGCGTTTCACACGCCCCAGAAATACGTCACCAACGGTAAATTGGTCGGTGGAGCGCTGTCGGTGAATCTCCACCAGTTTTCCGTCTTCCAGCAAGGCAACCTCAACTTCCTTGCCCGTGCTGGAGACGATCATTTCTTTTTCCACTGTTCAACAGGGTTACATAGATACACGAATACCCCCCGCCGGGTAGGGTGGCGGAGGGATGCGGGTGCATCCGGTCAATTAAGACATACCACGGTTCGGTAATCGAAAAGCTACGCTTGGCCCGTGTCCCTGAAAACGGTTAAAAGGTGTTGCCCTGGCGATCGCACCACGGCGTGTGGTGGAAATTTCTTGGTGGAAGCATTGGGCTTGGGCCATCAATGCGACAACTAAAATGGGATTAGCAGGGTCGGTAAGTATTAAACCGGTCACAAGAAAAGGACCGCTTACCAAGTAAATGGGCGGAGGCTAATGTATGCGGCTTTCTAAACCGTACGCGACCGGTAGTACCTACTGAGAGGTTCCTACCGGCCGCAGGGTATGATGCTAGAAAGACTAGCGGTTCTTTTTCTTGTGGCGGTTCTTGCGCAGACGCTTCTTCCGCTTGTGGGTGGCAATTTTATGACGCTTCCGTTTTTTTCCACACGGCATATTGGATCGTTTTAAATGTTAGCAATTTGAGTAGTGAACTCACCAATTAATACAAATTGGAGGCTCTATAAGTTGTCCGATTGAAGGTCTCTATCGGGCATTAGTCTGCAAAGGTAAGGTAAAAAGGAATAGATGGGCCAAATCGGCCGTGAATCCCTGCCTTCTCACCCTTCTTACTTGGAGGCATTCTGCAGCAAACGCCCGCATTCCTGAGCCAACAGGCCGGATTCCTCGTTCCGTCCCAGGTTCTCGTACACCTTGGCTAGGGGGCAGACCACGTCGGGATTTCCGGGCTGCAGCGCATTGGCTTTCTCGAGTCGTTCGGCGGCCCGACCCAGCTGATTGGTTCGGATGGCGAGCTGCGCCAGCGTAATGTATACTTGAGGATTGTCGGGGTACCGTTCCTCCAGTTCGCGCAGCATCAGAATACCCTTCATGGGATTGTCCGGTGGCGGATTGTCGGTATAGGTGAGCGCCAGGTTTATCCGGTGCTCGGCGTTATCGGGGTTGAGGCTGATCGCGGCCTGGTAAGCGGCTTCCGCCTCGGCGCTGCAAAACTGCCGCGCCTTGTCGTCAATCCCTTCCTGCTTCAGGCATAAACTGAAGGTGGTGGCCGTAATGGCCCACGCATCCTCGGTGTTCTGGATCTCGGCGATGCGGGCGGCGTAGGCTCCGGAGATCGCCGGCTGCCCGGCGCGGTACCACTCGCCGGCCAGTTGCTGGAGCAAGTCTACCCGCAGGCTGTCGTCGTCCTGCCCCTCCAGCCGCGCTTCCAGCGTACTGATGGTAGCGGCGGCGGCGGGCGACAGATCCGCGTGGGCCTCCCGAATCAGGCTTTCAATACCGGTTGCCTGCACGGGGCCCCGCTGGAAGCCGGCCTCCATCTCGGGCGGACGCACCGGACAGCCCCAGTAGGTGACCAGCACCAACAGGAGAGCAATTCCGGCGGTAATCCACTGCGTTTTTCGCATCTAGTCGTAATCACTTTCGTCATCGGGCAGGCTAGACACCTTATCCTTGACCTGCTCCACGAAAATTTTGGCCGGTTTGAAGGCCGGAATGTAGTGCTCGGGAATTTCAATCGCCCGGTTCTCCTGAATATGGCGACCGATCTTCTTGGCGCGCTTCTTTACGACAAAGGACCCGAACCCACGTATGTAAACGTTCTCTCCTTCGGCCAGGCTTCCCTTTACTTCCTTGAAAAAACTCTCCAGGGATACCAGAACATCGACTTTCGCGATGCCTGTCTTGTCGGCAATATTTGCCACTAAATCAGCTTTTCTCATTCTGTAGTTTTTGTTCCCTTAACGGGTTATCAAAAGCGGTGCAAATATCTGCTTTTTCTGCGGGTTTTGCCCAATTATAAAAACTATTTCTTTTAAAATCAGTCACTTACAAAATTGACCTTCCCGTTACCGGACTTTCGTGGGAGTGGTCTATACCTCCGTTCCGGGAGTGAATACGGGTGTTAGCGCGCCCTGGCCTTTTCCTCCTATATTCGCACCTTCCGAAAATCCCACCCATGCTCTTATCCATGACCGGTTACGGTCGCGCCAGTCGCACCGAAGGCGGCAAAACCTACACCGCCGAAATACGAGCCCTCAACAGCAAGCAGAGCGACCTGCGGCTGCGCACCAATCTCAACTTGCAGGCCCACGAGATGGAGCTCCGCAAGTTGGTCCTGGCCGCAACCAAGCGCGGCAAGGTGGAAATGTCGGTCGATATAGATGACGAAACCGGGTCCCAAAAAGTAAAGGTCGACCTGCCCCTGCTTTCGGCCATCAGCCAGGAGGTGTACTTCCGGCTCAACAGCCACGGCAGCCGACCACTACCCGAACACACCATGGACGGCCTGGTGCCGGCACTGCTCCGTACGCCCGGCATCATCGAATCGGGTGCCGGTCAGTTGGTCGACAATGACTGGGATCACTTGCAGGCTACCGTTGCGGATGCCCTGGACCGCCTGTTGGCTTACCGGACCCAGGAAGGTGACGCGCTCTCCGGCGATTTAAGCGGCAGCGTGCGGGAGATCCTTGACCTGCTAAGCCGGGTAGACGACTACAGCGAGCAGCGGATCTCCGCGGTGCGGGAACGTATGGAGCGCCATCTCGCGGACTATCTCGGACGGGCCAACGTAGACAAAAATCGCTACGAACAGGAAGTGCTGTTCTATCTGGAAAAGATGGACATCAACGAGGAGAAGGTCAGATTGGCCCAGAACTGCGAGTACTTCCTCGAAATTCTGAACAACGAGGACGACGTGAAGGGGCGTAAGCTCGTATTCATCAGCCAGGAGATGGGGCGGGAGATAAACACCCTGGGAGCGAAATCATACTCCGCCGATCTGCAGAAACTGGTCGTTAACATGAAGGAGAACCTCGAAATGATCAAAGAACAGCTTGCGAATGTTGCCTGAGCCGCCCCACGGTAAACTCCTCATTTTTACGGCTCCGTCGGGGGCGGGCAAGACCACGATCGTGCGCCACCTGCTCAAGAAATACGGTGAACTCGCCTTCAGCGTTTCAGCCACCACCCGTCCGCCCCGCCCCGGGGAGGAAGACGGCGTGGACTACCACTTCCTCAGCCGCAAGGAATTCGCGCGCCGCGTAGAGGCCGGTGCCTTTGTCGAATACGAGGAAGTGTATCCGGGTCGCTTCTACGGAACGCTCCACTCAGAGGTCCACCGGATCTGGGAAGCCGGTCGCACCGTCGTTTTCGACATCGAAGTGAAGGGCGCCACGACAATCAAGCGGCAGTATCCGGAGGATAGCCTGGCCGTTTTCGTATCCCCCCCGACCCGGGAGGTGCTCTTCCAGCGCCTGCGCGACCGGAGCACCGAAGACGAAGAAAGCCTACGCGTCCGCATTGAGCGGGCGGGGGTAGAGCTGGGTTACGCCGATTCCTTTGACCGGATACTCGTCAACGACGACCTGCCCACCGCGCTGGCGGAGGCGGAACTCGTCACGCGTGAGTTTCTAGCGGACTAAATCTTGCGCCCGCCGACCACCCGGCCCCGGCGTTCCTCCTGCCGGAGTCGCTTGAGGGGGATCAGCAGGCTGGCAAATGCGTCCGCGCTGCTTACCCGCCACTCGCGGCCGGCATACGTGATAATGCCACTGTCCCGTTCCCAGTCACTGGCCAATAGGGTGTAGCGGTCACCGTTCTTAGGGTTAGGACCGAACACCAGGAAATTATCGCTGTCATCCTCGAAGGAGATGGCTATCCGCTGCGTCTTCGGGCTGAAGGTGAAGACGCCGGGGGTATTCCGCCGGAATACGACCTGCTCGATGTCTCGCCCATTGATGACCCGTACCGTACCGTTGCGGATCTGCGAGTTTCCGCTCCGTAGTTCCCGTTGCAGGATCACATCCTCGGAAAGGTAAAACTGGATGCGCCGAAGGTCCTCTTCTCCCCAGTTCTGCTCCTCGTAGAGGCGCTGCGTGAAGGGGCTCAATTTGGGCCCGCAGGAGGTAAAACAGAGCACGGTAAGGGAAAGTAGCGTAAGGATTCGGATCATAATTGGCCATCGGCTGCTGGTGATCTATAATACGCCGGGCGGCGGAGCGCAGGTGTAATGCGCGTCGGGATTAAGCCAAGTTTAACGCCGCGTCCGAAAAAAGGTCGTCATCACTTCCGCGCATTCATCGTGCAGGACGCCGAACTCCAGTTTGGTCTTCGGATGCAGCAGTTCCCTGCCGAAGCGCATGAAGCCCCGCTTGTCGTCGCTGGCGCCATACACGAGTCTGCTGAGTTGGGCCCACGCCTGCGCTCCGGCGCACATCGGACAGGGCTCCAGGGTAACGTACAGTGTACAGTCCCGAAGGTATTTGTCTCCGAGGTGGTTAGCCGCCGCGGTAAGGGCGATGATCTCGGCGTGGGCGGTTACGTCATTTAGCCGTTCCGTCTGGTTATGGCCACGGGCAATGATGCGGCCATTGGAGACCACTACCGCTCCAACGGGAATTTCCCCGATGGTCGCCGCCAGTCGCGCCTGGGCAAGGGCCTGCCGCATGAAGTACGCATCGTCGTACACCTCAAGCATCGAGCACCGTTTCTACCAGGTAAAGGTTGCGGTCGGGGTTGGAGCGGGCAACCAGTTCCGCCAGGAATCCCGTTACGAACAGGATCGTACCCATCACCATGGTCGTCAGGCTGATGTAGAACCACGGGTTGTTCGTCACCAACACCATGGGCATATTGTTGGCCAGGGCGTACACCTTGGTGGTGCCGATCACGATCGAGGAGATCAACCCGATCAGAAACATGATCGTGCCGATCGTTCCGAAGAGGTGCATCGGCCGCTTACCGAATTTACCCACGAACATCAGGGAGAGGAGATCTAGAAAGCCCGTTACCAGACGGCTGAGCCCGAATTTGGAAGTCCCGTACTTTCGGGGGCGGTGCTCCACTACCTTCTCGCCAATATTGCGGAAGCCGGCCCACTTCGCCAGGAGGGGCATGTGGCGGTGCATATCGCCGTACACCTCAATCGACTTGATCACGTTGCGCCGGTAGCTTTTCAGGCCGCAGTTGAAATCGTGCAGCCGAATGCCGCTTACCCTTCTTGTCACGTAATTGAAAAACTTGGAAGGCAGGGTCTTGCCGATCGGGTCCTGCCGGTTCTTCTTCCAGCCCGATACCACGTCGTAGCCATCCTCCTTGATCATACGGTACAGGGCGGGTATTTCGTCGGGGCTGTCCTGCAGGTCTGCATCCATGGTGATGATCACGTCCCCGCTCGCGTACTGAAAGCCGACGTTAAGGGCCGGGCTTTTTCCGTAATTGCGCTGAAACTTGATGCCCTTCAGGCAGTCGTTGGCGGCGGCGAGCTCCGTAATAACGCGCCAGCTGTCGTCGGTACTTCCGTCATCGACCAGCCATACTTCGTAGCTGAAATCGTGGGCCTGCATCACCCGGTCGATCCAGGAGGTAAGCTCCGGGAGCGACTCCTGCTCGTTGAATAAGGGAACGACTACGCTGATGTCCATAGGCGGTCGTTGTTCACCGTTCCCAGAATCATGCCGGGAAGGTCGCGGTCGAGCAGGGGGCTGTTACGGGTTTTTCCCCGCAGATCGGCTTGCGTGAAGCGTTCGGTACCCGTAGTGGCGAAGAGGGTGAGGGCAGCTGCCTCTCCGGGAGCGATGCGGACGGGCTCCAGTCCCAGCAAGCCCCTCGGCCCGGAGGTGAATGCCGCGATCAGCCGATCGAGTTCATCCTCGCCATCCACCCAGGCTAATTGCTGCCGGAAGGCGGTTTCCAGTCCGAGCGCGCCGAAAGCGGCATAGCTGAATTCCAGGTCCTTTTCCTCGCGGTGGAGCGCCCGGTGGTTGCTTGCCACCGCCGTAATGGTTCCGTCCAGCACCCCCTGTCGCAGGGCACGCCGGTCTTCCTCGCCGCGGATGGGGGGAAGTACTTTGAAGTTGGGGTCGAAACCCTGGAGTTCTTCCTCGGTAAAGCTCAGGTGGTGCGCGCCGACCGTGCAACCCGTTAGCCCCGTTGGGTCGGTGCCATAATCCTGGATCAAGCGGAGCGATTCCGCACTCGAGATCAGGTGCAACAGCAGCCGGCCACCGGTGTAGGTAAGGATACTAAGGGCACGACGTAACGGAATGGTTTCACACATGGTCGGAATACCCCGCAGGCCCAACTGAACGCTGGTGTTTCCTTCGTGCATCTGTCCGTCTTCTGCCAGATCGCTGTCGTACGGACTTTCTATGATCAGGCCACCGAAGCCTTTGCTGTATTCGAGGCCCCGCTTCAGCAGGCTGCCGGCAAGCGATCGTCCGGGGCCGTCGGTAAAGGCCACGGCACCGGCTTCGTTGAGTTCCATCATCCCGGTCAGGTCTCGGCCGTCGGTATCGTGACTCAGCGCTGCCAGGGGGAGAAGATGAACCGCGCTTCCCTGATTACGGCTACGGAGGTACGCCATATCCGCAACCGTTTGCCGCACGGGCACGGTGTTGGGTAGTACGGCTACGGCCACGTATCCCCCCGCCCGTGCGGAGGCGACCAGGCTGTCGATATCCTCCCTCTCCTCATGACCGGGGTCACCGAGGTAAGCGCCTATGTCCACGAATCCGGGGGCTAACCGGGCGCCCTCCCGGTGAAAAACCTCCTCGCCCTCGCCGGCTTCCAAGCCTGCCTCGATTTCCTTGATTGTTCCGGATTCGATCCGCACGTCCACCGTTTTTCGGTGAAAGGGACTGTTAGGGTCGGTGATGGTTACTGAGCGGAGGAGCATGGCGGGGCAAAGGTATCATTTAGCCATAAATCGCATAATCCTTCCGGCCCGGAGCTTTAGCCGACCGTCCGGTCGTTACACTTTCCAAAACCGGAGGACCAGTGCTTCCGCCAGTAGGAAAAGGAGTGTCGCCCAGATAAAGTAACGCCAGAGCGGCTTGCCTTCGGTCCGCTCGCGAATATCACTGACGAGGGCCGCCTGGGAGTCGGCATCGAGCACCGTAACCGCGGGAATGTCCTGCAGGTCACCTTCCGTCGAATAGTTCAGATCGGATTCCGTGCGGTCGTAATTGAAGGCGAAGGATTCCACGGTTTCCTCGTCGATGACCAGTTCGTAAACCCCAGCTTCCGGCACCTGACCGCCGAGGCTGAGGGCGACGCGGCCGCCGATGACACGCTGCTGCGGAATGAATTCCCCGCCGGGCCCCCTGAGCTTGTATACGATCTCCGCTGATGATTGGCGTCGGCTGGTTTCCACCACTTCGTCCCGACCGATGACGTAGGCCAGGGGCCGCCGGCGCCCGCTGCTGATCCCCATTTTGTAGAGCATGGGTATGAATACTTCGGCGTTCAGCGCAATGTTATTGACTTGGGGGTCGAGGGGTGCGGAACTCAGATACAGGTTACCATCGCCGCTGCTATACTTGGCCAGTGCCGTACTTCCGTCACGGTAAGTAAGCAATGCCTCCTGGCCGCGGTTTCCGTAGCGGGTAAGCGGATAGTTACCCTGCGAAGAAGGCAGGTTGAGGGCGCTCTGCCGCTCCTGGAACACATTCTGGAAAATGAACTCCTCATCGTTCAGTCCGCTGACCTCCCGCTGGCGCTCCTCGTAAGCTTGCAATTCGTCGGCGGGTAGCACGGAAAGGAAGTTATTATAAGTCGTCAGATCGGCATTAGCGGGCGGGAAGAGCAGGACGTTACCTCCGCCGTTGATGTATTGCCGGAGCTGTTCTCCCAGTCCGCTGGCAATGGAAGGCAGGTCGGTCAGGATGAGCAGATCGTAGTTCCCCAGGTTCCCGTAGTCTATATTTTGAGCGGTAACCTCCGTAGCCTGGAAAACCGCCAGCTGGAGGGCGGCACTCAGATTGCGGTCGCTGCTATTGTCTCCGTCGATGTGCAGTACCCGAACCCGGTCAATGGTCCGGAAGGCCAACTCGTATACATCGTCAAACTCTACTGGGTAGTCGGTAATACGCAACTGGGCGGATCCGGAACCAGGCTGGCTGATGTTTAGATAGACACTGTCTATCACGTTCCCACCGGCGGGAATGCGCAGGGTCCCTTCCGGTTTGCTTTGACCCTTGTAGCTGCTGCTCAACCGGACGTTATCCAAATCTTCGTCACCGTAATTCCTGACCCGGACCAGCAGCAAGTTATTCTGGTTAAGTTGGGGAACCGGCGCATCGAACCAGGCCGAATCGATGGCCACGTTCCGCTCCTGCACGGCTTTTAAAGGGACCAGGTTGACGGACAAGGTGCTGTCGGCTTGTTCCAGGTCGGTGATGTTCCGCTGGAAGTCGGAAATCATGTATACGATCCGGTTTTCCGCGTTACCGGTAGTCAAAACGGAATTCTGGCGCGCCAGCACCCGGCTGAGGAGTCGACTTTCCGGGCCGACGCGTATTTCCTCGATGGCATCCAACGCCTCCTGTTTTCCTACGAGCCGTTGGTTTCGGCCGCTAAAAGCATTCGTGAGCACCTGGAAACGGTCTTCCGGTCCGTACGCTTCCACGATGTCCCGGGCGCGGTCGCGAGCTACCTGCAAAAGGGGGGCGCGGTCGCTTTCGGCGGCCATGCTGAAGCTATTGTCGACGTAGATGCTGACCGCTTTGCTTCCCTGCAGGACGCCTTCCTCCAGCGGAATGAAGGGTTGGGCAAAGGCCAGAACCAACGCAATTACCGCCAGGCACCGTAGCAGCAGGACCAGCAAATTGCGCAGCCGGCTCCTCATGCTGGTTTCCTCTTTCACTTCCCGCAAAAACCGCACGTTACTGAAGTAGACTTTCCGAAACCTCCGGAAATAGAACAGGTGAATGATCACCGGAACGGCAACCAAGCCCAGGGCCCATAGAAAGGAAGGAAATAGGAAGGACATGGTTAGTACGGTAGTAATCAGTAGGTTGGGCTAAGGGACTAGATCATACTCTCCGGCCGAACCCAGGCATCAAACTCTTCTGCCGTCAGGTAGCCCAGGTCCAACGCGGCTTGCTTGAGGGTGGTTTCGTCTGCGTAGGCTTTCTTGGCAATGGTCGCGGCTTTGTCGTAGCCGATCTTGGTATTCAGTGCGGTTACGAGCATCAGGCTGTTATTCACGTGCTCCTTGATGCGGTTGCGATTCGGCTCGATCCCGGCGGCGCAGTTCTGCTCGAAGCTCCGACAGGCATCGCCGATCAACCGGGCGCTCATCAGGAAGTTGAAGATCATGAGCGGCTTGAAGACGTTCAATTCGAAGTGGCCGGTCATTCCCCCGATGTTGATCGCTACGTCATTACCCATCACCTGGGCCATCGCCATGGTCAGAGCTTCGCTCTGCGTGGGGTTGACCTTGCCGGGCATAATGCTGCTGCCGGGCTCGTTGGCGGGAATATTAATTTCTCCGATCCCGGAGCGCGGTCCGCTGGAGAGCATCCGGATGTCGTTGCCGATCTTGGTCAGGCTGGCAGCCAGGGTCTTGAGGGCTCCGTGTGCTTCGACGATGGCGTCGTGGGCGGCCAGTGCTTCGAATTTGTTCTCCGCGGTGCGGAAGGGGTGGCCCGTCAGGTCGGCAATTTCTTGGGCAACCTTTTCCGCGTATCCCGCTGGGGTGTTGAGGCCGGTGCCCACCGCCGTACCACCCAGCGCCAGTTCGGCCAGGTGATCCAGGGTGTTCCGTAGTGCCTTCAGGCCGTGATCCAGTTGGCTGACGTAGCCACTGAATTCCTGGCCCAGCGTAAGGGGAGTAGCATCCATGAAGTGGGTCCGGCCGATCTTGACCACGGACTCCATTTCTTCGGACTTGGACCGCAGCGTGTCGCGAAGTTGCTCTACCCCGGGGATGGTATTCGTAATGACCATCTCGTACGCGGCAATATGCATTGCCGTGGGGAAGGTGTCGTTGCTGGACTGGCTCTTGTTGACGTCGTCGTTGGGGTGCAGGACCTTCTTAGCATCGGTTAACGCCCCGCCGGAAAGGACGTGGCCGCGGTTGGCGATGACCTCGTTAACGTTCATATTCGACTGCGTGCCGGAGCCGGTCTGCCAAACGACCAGCGGAAATTCGTCGTCCAGGTCACCGGCCAGTATTTCATCCGCTACCCGGCCGATGAGGTCACTTTTGTCATTCTCCAGCACCCCCAGGGAAGCATTGGTGCGGGCGGCCGCCTTCTTAAGGATTGCAAATGCCCGGATAATTTCGATGGGCATTTGCTGTCCTCCGATTTCGAAGTTGGTGAAGCTGCGTTGCGTCTGGGCGCCCCAGTAGCGGTCGGCTGGAACATCAATCGTTCCAATACTGTCTTTTTCCTGACGGGTGTTCATTGTATGATATTTTGCGAGCGCGAAGGTAGTTGATATTCCGGGCGTAGTCGGGCGCCCAGTCCCGGGGTCTCCGGAACGCGGACCGAACCGCCCTCTCCGTATATTATACCACCTTCCACCGGGTCCTCGGAGAACATGAGGGGAGTGTCGAAATCGTAAAACGTAATCCGTGGATCACTAAGGGCGAAGTGAGCGGCCGCAGAGAATCCCAGTCGGGACTCCAGGAATCCACCCACCTGCAGGGGGAGGGTAGTGCCGGCTACTATGCGACCGGCAGTGTATAATCCGCCGGATTTGCTAAGCTTGATGTTGATCCGGTCAACCGCATCGATGGCGCACAAGCGGCGTGCATCCCCGTCGGTCCAGCAGCTCTCGTCCGCCATAAGGGGGATGGAAGTTTTGCGGCGGAGCGCAGGTAATTGTGTCCATTCGGAACGGTCGATCGGCGCCTCGCAGTGCTGAATATTAAATCGCTCCATTCCGCTAAGTGCTACCACGGCTTCCTCAAAGGTCCATCCCTGGTTGGCGTCGATACGCAGGGGAATATCCCGTCCGACAACTGCGGATATCGCTTCCATGCGTCGGATGTCTTCTTCGGCCCCCCTGCCCAATTTTACCTTCACGACCGAGAACCCTAGGTCGACGATTTTGCGCGCCGCGGCGGCCATCTCCTCGCTGGAGCCGAGACTAACGGTATAGTCGGTCAGCAAAGCCCGGTTTTCAGTCCCTCCGAGGTACCGGTAAAGCGGTTGCTGGCTCTCCTGGGCCGCCAAATCATGGAGGGCCATATCGAAAGCGGACTTGATAGCGTAATTTCCGTGAATCGCGCGGTTGAGTGTGGTGGTAATTACGGAGTGGTTATTGATCGGAGACCCCAATAGCAGGCGACCCAGAAAGCGTCCGATGGCCAGCGCTCCGTCCAATGTTTCGCCGTGTATGGTGGGAAAGGGGCTTGCCTCACCCCAGCCTTCCATACCGGTGTCGGTACGGATCCGCACGAACAGGTTCTCAGCGTGGGTGAGCGGCCCAAGCGAGATAACAAAAGGCTCGATCAGCTTGATTCGTAGCGGGAAAAGGGTAATTTCGCGAACGCGCATTTATGCAGTTTGAGGGAACATGATGGATGTTGACGCATAGGTACATAGACTAGGTCCGAAGGAATACGGAAGAAATTGTTAATTTTATTATTCCACCTTATTACCTGAAACTGTTTTATGTCGCAATTGCACGCAAATTACCGGAACATTGTCGTGATAGGTGCTTCGGCCGGCGGGGTGGAGGCTATCCTGGAAGTCATCAAGAACATACCGGAAGATGCGAGAGTCGCCGTTTTCGTCGTCCAGCACATCCCCGCTTATTCCAAAAGTAACCTGCACAAGGTACTGGCCAATCATACCTCTTTTCACACCAAGAAAGCGGAGGATCAGGAACCCATCATGCCCGGAACGATTTACGTCGCCCGCGCCGACCGGCACTTAATGGTTGAGGACGGGATGGTGATCGTTTCCAAGGGTCCCCGGGAAAACCGGTTCCGGCCGGCGGTGGACACGCTGTTTCGTTCTGCCGCCAATGCCTACCAAGAGCGGGTGATCGGTGTCGTCCTGAGCGGTGCATTGAACGACGGAACCTCCGGCATGTGGTCCATAAAGCGGTATGGTGGAACGGCAATCGTCCAGGATCCGGAGGAAGCTATGTTTCCGGACATGCCGCAGGGCGTAATGCGGTACACTGACGTTGACTACGTACTCTCTGCGGCAGACATAGGGAAGAAAATAGGGGAGGTGTCTCGCCGGCAAATCGTGGAGTCACAGCGGGAGATCGGAATTTCGGAAGAAAAGCTGCTGGAGATTGAACTCGAGATTGCTAAAGGAAAAAATGGTTTAAATATGGGAATCCTGGAACAGGGCAAGCCTTCCGCCTTAGCCTGTCCGGAATGTCACGGTGCGTTAACGCAATTCGAAGAAGGGAAACTGCTGCGCTATCGCTGCCATACGGGGCACGCGCATACGGCCGAATCCTTACTGGCCAGCATAAAGGATAATGTAGAGAAAAGCATGTGGGAGGTGATGCGGGGCCTAGAGGAAAGCAACCTGTTACTCAACAAGATGGCCCAAAAAATGGAGGCGCACGGCCAGTCATCTACCGCCGAGAACTTGAAGGAGCAGGCGAAAAGCCTGCAGCGAAAAGCAAAGGAGGTGCAGCGAGTCATTGAGCTATCCGACCTGTCTGCCGATGAATATCTAGGGGCAGAGAACAAAGAGCAGGCGGAATCATCTCATTTAATAAATAACGACATATAATAATTTTCGCTGTGTCATCTCATTAGATTTAACAAATTGTGTCTTTGATAAATTTAACTAATTTGTAAGAAACTGATAACCAGTTTGTTAGAATAGTGGCACGGTATTTGCGATTATGATGGACGTAAACACTGCCCTTATGTCCGTATTTCAAGACACCTCTCCCGACTTTCAAAACAAAACCATCGCCTATATCAACCGACTGGACAGCCAATCCGCAAAAGTGGTAGCCATGGCTGAAGATATTCCCATGCCTCAGGCTTTGCGTTCCGAATTACTGCAAACCTGGCGGATCACGCGACAGAAGCTGGCTTACTTTCGCCGGGAACTTGAACGCGCCGACGGTGAATTCAGAAAGGAATTGGAAGTTCTGCACAACGCGCTGCTTCCCGAAGTCATTTCCTACCAGGTTAAACTGGGGGCTATGATGATCAGCGATACGTGTAAAGACGGACGCTACCTCCACCGGTGGCAGGCAATTTGGACAAACTATACATACTAATCCAGCCCGAACGCGACACTTTTAAACACAGCTTTGAGACATACCTAATGATGAGACCCCCCTTCGCTCTATTTTAGCGAGGGGGGCTCATTCTTTCTAGCCGACCGGTAAGGGAATGTTTGCTACTATTGTGTTCTCTCATGGTAATCGACTTACAACACGTAAATTCTGACTCCTTATGGCAGTGAGAATTATTGGAATAGGAGCCTCCGCCGGTGGGTTGCAAGCATTGGAGTCCTTCTTCTCCGAATTACCAACGGGCTTAGGCGTAGCCTTCGTAGTGGTCCAACATCTTTCCATGGACCACGCGAGTTCCATGACCGCCATTCTTCAACGGGCCACTCGATTGAACGTAGAGTCGCTGGATAGCCTGACCGTACCCGAGGCAAATACCGTATACGTTAAGATGCCTGAGGTCGACGTTGAGGTCGAGCAACTTACTATACGCACTACTCCACGAGCGGCAAAGGCCGATGCCCTTTACCTGCCTATCGACGACTTTTTTTTCAGCTTGGCTAAGTCGAGAGAGGAGGAGGCCATTGCTATAATCTTGTCCGGAATGGGCACCGATGGCAGCCGGGGCCTCAAGGAAATCAAATCACGGGGCGGTTTAGTGATGGTTCAGCATCCGGATTCAGCCCAGTTCGACGGTATGCCCAAGGCGGCTCTGCGTCAGGGATTGGCGGATGTGGTCCTTCCTCCGGCGGAGTTGGCCACGCGGCTAGCCATGATTCTGCGTAGTAATTCTACCCTGAACGAAGTAAAAGAGCGGCTTGAGCCAATCACGCAGAGTGACCTGATCACCAATCTCCTGACAAGGATTCAGCTCTCCGCGCGAATTGATTTCAATCGCTATCGGTCGGCTACCATCATGCGGCGTATTGAAAAAAGAATGCTGATCCGGCAGTTCTCCGACCTGGAGAAGTACGTTCACTTCGCCATGGACGACGAGGAGGAATTGCAAATCCTCAGGCAGAGTTTCCTGATCGGCGTTACCCGCTTTTTTCGAGATCAGGACGCCTTTACCCTTATCCGGGAAGAAGTCATTCCGATGTTGTTCAGCCAGGTTCAGGATCGGGAAGTCCGCATTTGGGTTCCTGCCTGTTCCACCGGTGAGGAGGCCTATAGCATCGCTATTTTGATGCAAGACTATCTGGATTCGAATAACCTCGACTATACCTATAAGATCTTTGGTTCGGACGTAGACCGAAAATCCATTATTACCGCGGCCACCGGTGTTTATGACGATTCCATAGCGGGTGATGTCCCCTTACCCTACCTGCAAAGGTACTTTATAGCCGAGCCGCCCGGCTACCGGGTGCGTCCGGAACTGAAGGAGAACATTCTGTTCGCCGTGCAGAATCTGCTCGATGACCCTCCATTTATTCGCATCGATTTTCTGTCTTGTCGGAACTTTCTCATCTACATCAACGGGGAGGCCCAGCAGCGGATCCTTTCCAATTTTCACTTTAGTTTAAATCCGTCCGCCTGCCTGATGCTCGGACCGAGTGAAAGTCTTGGGGGTTTGCAGTCGGCCTTTACAACCATTGACAGAAGGTGGAAGCTGTACCGGAAGCGGATGGGCGGCAAGAACTCAACCGGAAAATTTGTAACACCAGCCATTGAAAATTTATCTTCGCGCCCCGGCAGTGGAATAGCTGTTATAACTCCGGACCTTACGGGGGCTGACAACGGCGGCTCCTTGGATCTGGAAAACAAAAAGACTACCGTACCTCTAGCGACTATGGATTATTATGCCCGGTACCTTTCGGAACGATACGCGCCTGCTACTCTCTTTGTAAATAAGCAGTACGATATACTGTATCTGAACGGAGACTTTAACGGCATGCTGCGCTTACCCCGGTTCAATGCGATGCTGTCGTTACATACGATGGTCAGCGAAGAGGCGGAAAGCCTGTTAACCTCCGGCGTAGACCGTGTACTCCGAACCGGGAATTCGGGTATTTTCGAGCGGATCAACGTGGCCGACACCGGTGCGGAAGCACGCTTCGTCCGGGTGCGCTTCAGTCTCACCGAGTTTGCCCAGGAAGAGCAGCCCGTAGCCATGCTTGAGTTCTTTCCAGTCGATGAAGATCACGACGCCGGAAGATCCGACGGTGAAGAGGTGTATTCCGTCGACCGCCGGCTAAAGGAGAAGATCCGTAAGCTGGAAGCAGAGTTGATGTCCAGCGAACAGCGCGGTCAGAAGCTCTACAATGAGCTGGAGGCCACCAATGAAGAATTGCAATCCAGCAACCGGGAGCTCCTGGCCTCTAACGAGGAAATGCAGAGCACCAACGAAGAGCTGCAATCCGTCAATGAGGAGTTGTACACCGTAAACAACGAGTTCCAACGGAAAAATGAAGAGCTGAATAACATCAACAACGATGTAAGCAACCTACTGAAGAGTACCCAGATCAGTACGATCTTCGTCGATAATCAACTCCGCATTCGGCGCTTTACCCCGGGAGTGGGGCAGCAATTCGATCTGCACAATTCCGACCTGGGGCGCCCGCTCACCTCCTTCTCCAGTCCGTTCGAAGATTTGGATCTCGAGTCGCTGAGTCGCAACGTCCTGAAGACCAACATCCGCCACGATCAGGAAATACAGGACAAAAAGGGTAACTTTTTCCTTCTTCGCATGCTGCCCTATCTGACCGAACAGGACGAAGTGGAAGGCATCGTAATCACCTTCGTCGACATCAATGATCTGGTTCGTACCCGCCGTCGACTGACCGATATGGCCAATAAGTACGAGGCCATCTTTGATAATACGGAGGAAACGATCGCCATCATGCGCGAAAACAGCCGCATCGAGGAGATCAACCGTCCGCTGGCCGGCCAGCAGGCAAAGGAACTGATTGGTAAATACTTTACCGACCTCATCGGAACGGACCAAGAGAAGGTCCGCTTCAACGAGTGTCTGCGCGCCAGCTTCGACGAGCATGTGGTGACGAATTTGGACATATCACTGACTTCAGAGGTCGAAGGAACCGTCTACACGAAGTTGGAAGTCATTCCTATTGCCGATACGATTGACGTCACCGACCAGCGCACGGAAATCAGTCAGGTCATGGTCATTATTCATGACTTCACGACCGTGGAGGAAGAGAGACAAGAATCGACCGCCATTATTGCACAGTATGCTCAGGCATTGACGGTGTTGCAGCAGGATGCGGGACTGTTGGACATGGATGAGCGTATGATCAACGTCAATCACATGCGCGGGCACATACACGAACGCGACCACTACGTGAATAAGCGCATATCCGACTTCGTAAGCCCTGGGGGCTTGGAGAAATACCGTAAGGCAGTCAAGAAAATTCGGGGCGGAAGCCTGGTCGAGCGTATTGACTTTACCCTGGAGGAACTCACCGACGACAATCAGGCGAGAACGGTGCTCTACCGCCCGGTTTACATGGACGGTAAATTGGCCTTTATCAGTTTCGAAACGGTTAATATGAACGGTCCCGATCAGACTGCCGGTTAATTTCCAGTTTGCGCATTTTGCTGAATAGCGTTTGTGGATTAAGTCCCAAAAGTTCCGCCGCCCCGTTCTTACCACTCACTTTTCCCTCCGTCAATTCCAAAACGGACCGGATATGCCGCCGCTGCATTTCCTCAAAGGTCAGGACATTCTGTTCCGTAAGGGCTTCCTTATTTGAGGTCCCATCGTTGTTTCGTGGCACCGCTCGGTCCAGTGATATTTCCAGGAACTCACCGTCACTGACGATCAGCGACCGTTGTATGATATTTTCCAGTTCCCGAACGTTCCCCTCGAAGGGATATCGGCGTAGGCGCGCTATATCTTCGGGGCGTACACTAAACCTACGGCCACCCGGAGGACTGTGCTTTTCGATGAAGTGTTCTACCAGAGCGGATATGTCCTCCGGCCTTTCCCGCAGGGCGGGACTATGGATAGGGAACACGTTCAGACGAAAGTATAGGTCGGATCGGAACGTCCCCTCTGTCACCCGTTCGCGCAGATTGCGGTTGGTTGCCGCGATGATGCGCACGTCCGTCTGGATACTCTCCTTCGCGCCCAACGGAGTGAACTCACCATCCTGCAGCACCCGCAGCAGTCGAGTCTGCAACAACATAGGCATCTCGCCGATCTCATCCAGAAAAAGCGTCCCCTCGTCGGCGAGTTCGAATCGACCGAGATGGTCGCCCCGGGCACCCGTAAAGGCACCTTTTCGATAGCCGAACAACTCGCTTTCGATCAGATCCGCCGGCAGAGCGCCGCAGTTCAGGATGACGAGCGGCCGGGCGGCACGAATACTGCGCGCGTGAATGGCCCGCGCGATCAGCTCCTTGCCGGTTCCCGTTTCGCCCGTAATAAGAACCGTACTATCCGTAGTGGCTACTTGATTGATCTGCTGCAGGACCTTCGCGTAATGCGGGCTTTGGCTGACGATTTTGTACGATTGCTGGCCACTGAACTTCTCGTTCACCAGGACACTTCGGCGTTCGAGTTGCGTGGTGATTTTCTCCAGCTCGATCTCCAGCGACTCCCGCTGGCGTTCCTCCGATATGCGTTGGGTCAGATTATACGCCGTGATCATGAACTGATCCCTGTACTGGATCTTACGGATAGGCTTAATGGTGACCTTCACCGGAACCAGGGTATTGTTCTTCCGCTGAAACGAGGTCTGGTAGCTGGCCGATCCTCGGGCCATTGCCGTCCTCAGATGATTACCGATGTCCAGCGCGTTCTGCTCCGCATCGATTTCGGTGAGATGAGGGAGTGGTTGCGATCGGTCCAGTCCTAACTCTACCAGTAGAGGCAAGTTGATAAAGATTGCCTTTCCGGATGCATCGGTCCGCATGGCGTAGCAATCGATCTTATCTATAATGACATCCGATTCGTCGTCCTCTTTGTCTCGGATCAGTTCCTCGTCGACGCGTGTACGGCTGACGATGCCGCACAGCGCTTGTTGATCCTCGTACTTGACCCGCGTCGCAAACAGCACCAGAGGTTTACGGGCATTAGCTAAGCGGCCAACGGGAAGAACCAGGCGTCGGGTGCTGCCACCGTGCTTAAAGCTTTGCAAGAAGCCGCGGTACTCCGCCGGATTGTGAAAGATGCCCAGACCAAATACCGTACGGTCCATCTCCACCATATCCGGCTGTCCGGCGACGGCAAGCATGGAGCGGTTAGCGTAGACGATGTTACCGTTCTGCAGGGCAATGAAACCTGGAAGGGGAACGGTTTCCAAAATTTTACCTAACTCAAGAGAGGTCGATATCATCAGTAGAGGGTGAGCTACCAAATTTACGAAATCCCGTCTATTTTTGGGCTATAGAGCTAAAAATTTGGATATATCATAAGCGTTTTGGCGTCAGGCTGTCCATATCTAATTCTTTCACGTAGCGTGGCACCGTGAACCGTTGGCCGTACCGCTCCTTCAGTTCTGCACAACGGTCGAGAAAATTCTCGTGCCCGTAGCTGTAGATGTAGCGCATTACACCGCCCGTGTAGCCCGGAAAGCCCCATCCGTATACGCTGGCCAGGTTGGCCGCCTCGATATGCTCGATCACGCCTTCCTGCAGACACCAGCCGGCTTCAATCACTTGCGCGAATAGGAAACGATGCTTCATGCGCCGCCGGTCGTAGTCATCTTTCGTCACGGGGAAATGCTTCTCCAGATCCGACCAAAGCCGGCTGTTGCCGTTGAGCTCGTAGTTGTAAAAACCCGCCCGCTTACTCTTGCCACTTCGCTCGAGGTCGTCCTTAACTTTGATGAGGGCCGGTACGGCGGGGTGCTGTTTGTACCGCTTACCGTAGTGATCGGCCGCTTGTTGCTCGTAGCGCATTACGAGCTTTAAGCCCAGATCGTCGGCCATCGCCAGCGGGCCGGATTTCATGCCGGCCTGGCGACCCATATTCTCGATCAGTGCAGCGGGATAGCCTTCGTTAAGCATAGTGACCCCTTCCAGGATATAGGTGTTCAGCACGCGGGCGGCGAAGAATCCCCAGCTGTCTTTCACTACGATCGGCAGCTTACGGATGGAGATAGCAAAGTCGAAAGCCCGGGCCACGGTTTCATCACTGGTCTGTTCACCCTTGACCACTTCGACGACCGACGTTTTCTCGGCGGGCGAGAAGAAGTGGAGGCCGACGTAGTTCTCGGGGCGCAGGGTTTCTTTCGCCAGTTCCGTGATGGGGATGGAAAGCGTATTGGTGCCGAAAATGGAATATTCGTCAAGATGCTCCTCCGCCTCCCGGGTCACCTTGGTCTTTACCGATTTGTTTTCGAATACGGCTTCCACGACGATGTCACAGTTATCGAACAGATCGCTGTTATTCGTGGTGGTGATCCGGTCGAGCAGCTTCTCCCGTTCTTCCGGCTGGAAGGTTCCCCGCTCGATGTACTCATCTATTTTATCCGCGACGTATTCCTTGCCGCGGTCGGCAATCGGCTGACTCACGTCTTTCAAAATAACATCGAACCCATTCCGCAGACACAGGAAGGCGATGCCGGAACCCATCATGCCGGCCCCGATCACCCCGACCCTGCGCGCACGGAATTTACCAAACCCTTTAGGCCGGCCGACACCCCCACGCACGGCCTGTTTGTCGAACCAGTAGGTGGAGATCATATTCTTCGTCACCGGGTCGGTAGCTACCCGGGCGTAGTAGCGGCTGTCGAGCCGGTAGGCGGTGGTGAAATCGAGTTTGCTGCCTTCGGCCAACAAGTCGATAATGGCTCTCTTGGCAGGATAGAGGTCGTTTGTTTTGGCCGATAAACGGGCGGTAAGCAGACGGATTCGGTGGCCTAAATTCGGGTCGGCAGCTGTTCCTCCGGGGATTTTGCCGTCGGGATCGTCCCAGGTGCGCCGAACGTCGTGGTGCTCCAACAACCATTTCTTTGCCTTGGACAGCATGTCCGACCTGTCTTCCGCAAGTTCGTCGACCAGGCCGACCTTTAGCGCTTCTTGCGGACTGTACCGCCGCCCTTCCAGCAGTAGGGGATAGGCCCGTTCGATCCCGAGCAGCCACATCAGGCGAATGACCGCCCCGCCGCTGGGAATCAAGCCAATCTTTACCTCGGGGTGCCCGAGGCGCATTTTGGAATCAGCGATCGCGATCCGGTAGTGGCACGCCAACGTCAGTTCGAAACCCGTTCCCAACGCATCGCCATTGATGGCCGCGGCAACGGGAACGCCGGGAACCTCGAGATCCCGCAGGAACTGCTTTAGCTGCTGGGATGCCTCAAAAGCCCGGGCCGGATCCTCAAGACGGTAGAGGTAGTCGAGGTCGCCGCTTTCGAGAAAGTCCTGCTTGGCACTGGTTATGATGACGCCGTTGAGTTTGCCGGCCTGTTTCTCTTCTTTCAGGTGCTCGATCACGGGCGCGAAAGCCGCCACGATCTCGTGGTTGAGCAGGTTGCCCGATCGGCCCGACATGTCGAGAATGACCGTGGCTATGTTGTCGGTATCCTTGCGGTAGTGGATCATAGTCTTTCGATAATAGTGGAAACGGCCAGCCCGGCTCCGGCGTCAATGGTGAGGCTGCCGATGGTAAGGTCGCGGCGTTCCAACTCGTCTAGAATCTGGCACAGCATCATGCCGCCCACGGCACCGAGCGGCTCACCGAGGGCGATACTTCCTCCCAGGACGTTGATCTTGTCCTCGTCGATGTCCAGCCGCTGGCGAAAGCGGATCGCGGGGGCCGCGAAGGACTCGTTGAACTCGAACAGGTCGATATCCTTCTGGGTCAGTTTGGCCTGCTCGAGCACCAAGTTGAAAGCATTCACCCCACCGGTCAGTAGCGTCGCATCCACGGCGGACATGGCGACCGCACGGATACGGGCGCGGGCCTTAAAGCCAAGTCGTTCGCCGGCGGCCCGGTTGCCGAGTAGGCACAGCGCGCAGCCGTCGGCCGGTGGGCTGGTGTTGCCCTTCGTGTGCCGGTGATCGACGTGATCGACGAGGGGGAATCGATGCAGCGCCATTTCATCGAAGCCGGCCAGCCCCATTTCCGAGAAGCGCGATCCGTAGGTGGCCAGGGTTTCCATGTCCAGGCTATCGTCCGGGATCGTGTCCTCCGCGAGGATCGGCAGGCCGCTTTGGTCCGTGATCGCTTCCAGGCTGGCATCGAAGTGGCCCGCCTCCCGGGCCGCCACTGCCTTCGCGTGACTGTTCAGCGCGTAACGATCCAGGTCTTCCCGCTGCAACCCGTGCGTGCTGGCTACCAGGTCGGCCGCCACCCCCTGGGGGATATAGTGGCTGTTGATGACCGTAGCCGGGTCGTTCATCATCGGGCCGCTATTGAGATAGGTGGGTACCCGCGACATGACTTCCAGCCCCCCGGCGATGATCGTTTCCCCGTAACCGGCCGTGATACGGGCCGCGGCGAGATTGATGGCTTCCAGTCCGCTGGTGTTGAAGCGGTTGATCTGGAGTCCGCCCCGGGCCTGCCCCCAACCGGCGTACAGCAAGGCCGCCCGGGCGATGTTGTAGCCCTGGTCGCCGGCCGGCGTGTTGCAGCCGATGACCAGGTCGTCGATTTCAGCCGGCAGGTCGTCCCGTCCGCTACGCCGCTGAAAGGCGCGCAGGCACTGGGCTAGGAGTTCAATGGGCTTAACTTCGTAAAGATCGGCGGGAAACGCGGCTCGACCGCGCGGACTGCGGAGTGCGTCGTAGATGAAGGCTTCGGTCGGCAAGGGCTATGGTTATTAGTGGGACAATATACAAGGCATCCGAGGGACAAATGATTGGTGCATGCCCCACCTTTTTCGGCTGAGGTAACAATGAGTGATGCGGAGTGTGCGCCAGACCGGCCGGGAGGAAGGCCTAACCAATTCCCGGGAGGGTCGTTCTATTATGGCTCCACGAAAGGAGATCCGACCGGGGAATGGGCAATCCGGTGCCGGGGTGTTAGATACTCGTCCTGACAGAGCCGCCATTGGTAGAGTTAACTTTGTACCTGCGCTCGCCGCCCTTATCTTGATACAAATTAGTAAGCCATGCCAAGAACCAGATTGACCGTATTTAGCCGGTTTCTACTATTTATGTTGTTTGCCTTACCCGTAATTTACGTGGCTGCCTCCCTGTATAATGGCGAGGATCCCGTAGCCAACGTGAAGGGGTGGCTGGGCATGGAAGACCGCGAAGTGGTAGAAGAACGCTACGACGAACCCGCCAACGGGGAAACCGAGGCCGTAGATATCAGCGAACTGCAAAGCCTGCAGGCGGAAAACGAGCGCCTGCTCGAGGCGCTCGAGCGTTGTCAGAACACAAGCGGCAGCTAAATGGACGACAGTCGGTTGACGCGTTTACGTTACGGAATTCATGAGTTCTTCTATACGCTCATGACGTTCCCCCGCGCCTGGCGGTTCATGATTAACCACCGGCTGTGGGAGGGTCTGCGCCAGTACGGGTGGGTCGCGCGCGGCCTGGTTATCGTAGGCGTCCTGGTGGGCCTGGTTATGGTCGGTGAGGTGTTCGAATGGTTGCAGGAGCACGCCGACCAGCCGCTTACGGCAATGGCCATCGGTAGTGAATCGCTGCTGTGGCAGTGGCTGACCGAAGCCTACGAAAGCCTATCCGACGGCGTACTCAACTGGGTAGTTCTCGTCCTGCTCGAAGTGGTCATCTACCACTTTATGCGGCAGACGCTGCGGGTGATCCTGGATAAAGAGGTCGAGGAAGCCCATAAATTCAAACCCTTCCTAAACGCGCAGGTCCGCATGATTCAGGTCTCCTTCATGGCGGTGATCCTGCAGGAGATCTTGATCGGCATCGGCGACGGGGTACTCCCCGATTCGTTGGAAGGCATCTTCGCCCTGGGCGTCCAGTCGACCATCCTCGGATACGCTATTGCGGACAACTACAACGAGCAATTCGAACTGACGATCCAGCAAAGTATCCGGCACCTGCGAGAAAACTACATCGGTATTTGCATGGGGCTCGGGTTGCCGCTGTTTCTATTGCTGAAGATTCCGCTGGTCGGTACGATACTGGGCCCGCTGGTGACTTCGGTGGCGGCCGCGATCGTACTGCGGGAGAAAAGCGACCTCCATATCGTTGGTTATCAGATGACGGAAAAGGAGAAGCGTAAGGCGGAAAAGAAGGCGGCCAAGGCCGAGCGCAAAGCGGCCCGCCAGCGGCGGAAGGCGGCTAAAAGCCTATCTTGAGCCATCCTTCAGCCACTTCGCCTTCGTATGCAAAAATTTGCCGCCTGGTCCGTTCACGTGTTTACCGCTACGGGACTGCTCGCGGCCTTCATGGGTCTACTCGCGGTTGCGGATGGCGATTACCGGCTGGCCATGGGCTATATCTTGGTGTCGCTAGTGATCGACGGAGTTGACGGCACATTCGCCCGGATGGCGAGGGTAGGGGAGGTGCTGCCCCGGGTAAGCGGCAAGACGATCGACTATGTCATCGACTTTTTCTCCTACGCCATCTTACCCGCTTATCTGTTCTACGAGGCCATTGACCTGGCGTACTGGCCTCGCTTGCTCTGCTGCTTTGCCATGCTTCTCTCCGCCGCCCTTTACTACGGAAAGGAAGGGATGGTCAGCGCTTCGGGTCAGCATTTTGTCGGTTTCCCCGCCCTGTGGAATATGGTGGTCTACGTCCTGGTGTTTGTCGTCCCCTGGTTGCCGGGGTGGGCGATGATCGGGTTGGTGCTTGCCTTCGCCCTGATGCATTTTCTCCCCGTTCTGTTCGCCTATCCCTCGCGCGGAGGGCGCTGGTGGATCCTGACCCTGGTGGCAACGGTCGCCTTTATCGTATCGGCGGTGATGAACGTATGGTATTACCCCGAACCCAGTCCGTTGTGGCGTGGCGTGTGCCTGGTGGCTTCCGGCTATTATGCCGTACTGGCTGCCGTCGATACCTATTCGGGCGACGGAGCGCAGGTAGAATGACCGCCAACCTTCGAGCGTGCTGAAGTGTCCTTCTAGCTCTCCCAAAAGCTTCCGATCCTTGTTTCGTACCTGTTCGTTGCTGCTCTTCGTCGTCGTTATGTTCGCTTCGTCCTTTTTTGGGCTGCAGCGGTGCGCGACGCCAACTCCCCCGCGGGGCGGAGACATCGACTCTCTCGGTCCGGTGTTGATACCCGAAGAATCAACTCCGAACTTCCAGACCAACTTCCGACCCGAACGGATCGAACTCACTTTCGATGAGTGGGTGGAGCTGGACTTCCAGCAGGAAATCATTATCAGTCCTCCGTTGGAGCTTGACGCCGACCACCGACCCCAACTACGCCGGCGGACCCTCGAAATCTCGCTCGAGGATGTTCCCCTGCGCGATAGCGTGACCTACGTGGTTAATATCGGCTCGGCCATCAAGGACCTGAACGAAGGAAACCCCACGGAAAACCTCCGCTTCGTTTTTGCCACCGGACCCATTCTCGATACCGCCTCCGTCAGTGGGCAGGTGGTCGATGAGTTTACCGGTGAGCCGCTGGAAGACATTACCGTTACCCTCTTCGATAATCTGTCGGATACGGCCGTCTATACCGAAAATCCAACCTATTTCGCGATATCCGGTGAGGACGGATCCTACACCATCGGTAATATCCGCCCGGGCCGGTACCGGGTGGTCGCCCTGCAGCGCAATCCAGGATCCACCAGCTATTACCCCGACTACGACGGGGTTTTTCCTCCCCTGGCGGTGGGCTTTCGCGACAGCATCCTGGTGGTCACCGAAGGTGATAATACGATTGACGAGCTGCGCGTTTCCCCCATTCCTATTCCCGCCCTGGCCACCGAAGTCGTTACCGGGCAGTACGGCCTCATCAAGCTTGGCATGAACCAGGCGGCGGTCAAAGTCGACCTGAGTTCGGGGCGGGAATACCTGCGCAACGACTTCGGGGATACAATCCGGCTGTTCTACCGCGAGCCGGCGCCCGACACGATTCTCCTGGGCCGCGATAGCCTCTACTCGGATACGGTGTACATCAGCGGCGAAGTCGGCGATGCTCCCGTATTGCCGCTGACTACCGTGGATCGAACCTCCGGAAAGGTTAATCCGGGGGAGGGAATCCGGCTCGTATTCAACCGGCCACTGACCTCGGTGGATACCTCGCGGATGCGCTTATATCGGGATACTTTACCGGAGCCGGTTGCCTTCAACTACACGATCGACACGCTTTACCCCGCCGAATTACGCATCCGGGCGGGATGGTCGGAGGCTTCTCCTTACTATTTGGAATTGTTACCCGGCGCGGTCACGGATTGGTACGGCGCCGCCAATACGGACTCCATTACGCGGTCATTGAACGTAGCATCGCTGGAAGCTTTCGGAAGCCTTACGGTGACCATGCAAAACATCAACCCTACGGTGAGCTATATCCTTCGTCTGATCGACGAGAGCGGAGAGGTGATCGTCGGCACGCGCAGGTACATTCAGGAACGCTTCGATTACGTAGCCGAATATGAAAGCCTGCCTCCCGGGACGTACCTGGTAGAACTCATCTACGATAGCAATAACAACCAACGTTTCGATTCCGGTGACCTGCGGTTCGGAACCCAGCCCGAGTCGATACAGCGCTTTGAGGTGGAGGCATTGCGGGCAAACTGGGAGGTGGAAAAACTGATTGACCTCGAGAACAACTAGGGTAGGCCGCCGTTGCGACAGAGCACCAAGCTTACCACGATGACCTTACAGGAAAAATATAGCAGCGTCCTCAATATGACCGAGGAGCTCAACGCAAAAAACGCCTTCGTAAAGGAAGAGGCCGGTAAACTCCGCATGGGCGCTAAAGTGGATACCCAACGGCAAAAGGATCTGTTGTGGGACGAAATCAAGCGGATTGGCGGTGAAAATCCATCGGATATTGAAGCCGACATTACCGTAGCCAATACCGCCTATTACGATAAGTATACGGTCAAACGGGGGGACAGCCTAAGTAAGATCGCCAAGGATTATTACGGAGATCCCCTGGCATACAAGCATATCTTTCAGGCGAACACCGATATATTGGAAGATGCCAACAAGATCTATCCGGATCAGGTCCTGACTATACCTTTTCCAAAGGGTCGCGGACCGGTCGCATAGTATTTTCCGGATTCGGAGGGTGGAAATCGCATGATGTCAAAAAGTCATGCGAAAAGAAAAATGTACTGACATTTAGTCATTTTCGTTTCGGTCTTTTGATCTGGCACGAGAATTGAAATTGAGGCGGTAAACCAATTAAATCAGTTTACCACCATGAAAATGATCAAGTATAACCGCTTCCCTTCTTCTTTCCGCTTCTTCGATGACGCGCTGACCCAGGCCACGCAAACGCGCCGGCCGGCCGTAAATATCATCGAGCGGGATAAGCAGTTCGAGCTGGAAATGCTGGCTCCGGGCCGCCAGAAGGAGCTTTTTAACGTTGATTTTTTTGAGGGCGTCTTGGAGGTTTCCTACACCACTGAGAAAAACGGCGATGAAACTCGCCCCGAGTACTTGCGTAATGAATTCGAACTGCGCGATTTTACCCGCAAGTTTCGCCTGAACAACGAAGTGATTAATGACGAAGCCATCGAGGCCACCTATACCGATGGTATCCTGCGCCTCGTCCTGCCGAAGCGGGAGGAGGCTACCAAGCCGGTTCGTCAGATTGCCGTTGG
The DNA here is from genome assembly GCF_003390935.1 of Lewinella sp. IMCC34191. Taxonomy (GTDB): domain Bacteria; phylum Bacteroidota; class Bacteroidia; order Chitinophagales; family Saprospiraceae; genus Neolewinella. Next base: position 282,536 of record NZ_QNQZ01000007.1, read on the forward strand.
GTAATTACCGGTAGCTAAGCTACCGCATCAGAATCAGCCGTTCTCGCGCCCGCGGGAACGGCTTTTCTTATTCTGCCGTTCTTCGGGGGGCAGGTTTTCCGCTTCGGAATTGGGCGTATCGTCGAACTCCACGCGAATGGGAATATCGCGTTCGCTGCCGTACAGCTTGATTTCGGTGATGTCTGCCGGGAGGTTGTAATCGTTGGCATCGATGGCGTTCTTGATGTCGCGAATGACCTCCCCCCGCACCTGCAGCGCACCCGCCCGGAAGTCTTTCGTGTCGAGCCAGAAGTACACCTTAAGGTTGATCGTACTGGCGGCTAGCTCATCCTCCGCCACGAAGCTCTCGTGCTCCGCATCGCGGGTAATACGATAGTGCGTATCGAGAACCGTCTGGATTACATCCTTTGCCCCCTGTATATCGTCTTCGTAGGCAATCCCGACGGTGAAATCATAACGAATGTATCCATCAGACGTGAAGTTCTGGACGGGCTGAGTTAGTACGTCGGAGTTAGGGATGTAGACATCCTTCCCGTCGAAGGTCTTAATGTGGGTATAGCGAAACTGCAAGCTTTTGACCTTGCCGAAGTGGTCGACCACGGCGATGGTGTCATTTATATTGAAGGGGCGATTGAAGGCCAGAATGATGCCGGAGATGAAATTTTCTCCGATGTCCCGGAATGCGAAACCTAATATGACGGCGCTGGCCCCGAGAGCGCTGAAGAGCGCGGTGGCAATACCACCAAGCCCGGCCGCGCGTAAGCCTAGTAGGATGGCCCCGATAATGATGAGCACCTTAAGGGTAGTGACGAGGAATCGACCCATCAGCGGGTCATCCATTTTGGAGAGAATTCGGCTGCCGAAGAACCGGGCGATGATTCTGGCCAGGAAAAGTCCGACCAGGATTATGATTAGCGCCAGGATGATTCCCGGAATCGCCTCTAAAAAATGGTTCCAGGCTTCCGTAAATATGGAACCGAGATCGCGTACTTCGTCACCCATAGGGGTGAAACCAGCATTCCCATGTCTTGTTTGCCGGTCGCTATTCGGCCTCTCGTATAATAATGAGGGTATCTAACTTGAGTTGAAGTCGGATGAATTCATTCATCCGGTTGAGATCGCTAATACTGAGCCGGGAGGCACTGCCGCGCACACTAACCAGGGGTATCCGCTCCGTGTAGGGCGCTTCATCATCCGGACCGAATCGGTCCACGCTTTGAGCCTGAGCGAGGCGCACGCCATTCACCTGCGGAAACAACACCATCAATTGCTGGCTGAGGTCGAGAAAATCGATGGAGTCCATACGGTATCCACGTAGATCCGCGATTACCTCCTGTTGCTGCCGTGTCCGGTTGATCTCGGATTCTTCCAGGTTTTGGATGCGGTTGTTGATGTCATCCAGCGTGGCCAGTTCCCCTTTGATGCCGGCTATTTCGGAGGGACTGAAGCTGGTATCCACGATCACCCGGGCACCGAATACGTCGTAAGGAGGCGACTGCAGGATCTCACTGTATATCTGCAAACTGTCGGTCGGGATGGGCCGGTCGATCAGCGGGAAAATGAGCTTAGGTTCGTTGGGGTTTCGCCGGTCGAAGATGGACGAACTGGCACTCATCGGGAAATACCGTTCGGTGAACTTATCGACGGAGCGGTCGACCCGTTGCCGGTCCAGAACGTCCGCCAGGATGAAATAACCCGGAATGATCATCAGGAAACTGATCGTGGCTATAACGTACTGGCTGCGCCTGGTTTCCCGACGGTTCATGTACTTCCGGAAGGGAAACCGCAGCAACCGAATAATCAGGTAGGCCGTGGCGGCAATAAAGAACGAGTTGAGGAAAAACAGGTAGAACGATCGCCAAAAGATGGTGAAGTCGCCGCCCGTTTCAATGGCGACGGTCAAACCGTATCCGGACACGCAGAGCGGGGGCATCAAGGCCGTGGCGATCGCTACGCCCGGAATCGCATTGGTTTTATCAAGTCGGGTGACGGAAATGATACCCGCCAGTCCGCCAAACACCGCGATGAGACCGTCCAGAACGGTAGGCTCCGTCCGCGATCGCATCTCCGGCGTGAAGATATCAAGCGGCGTAAAGAGGAAATAAACAAAGCTGGTGATCAAGGCGATCATTACGGCTACCCCGAAATTCTTCAGGGCATTGATCAGCATATTCCGGTCGTTCGTGCCTACGCCCAGACCGATTCCTAGGATCGGGTTCATCAGGGGGGAGATCAACATGGCGCCGATGATGACCGCGCCGGAATTGAGATTAAGGCCCAGGCTGGCGATCATGATGGAGCAAACCAGCATCCAGGCGTTGCTGCCGCGCATGAGGTTGCCACTCGTAATCGAAGCAACGGCCGATTCCCGGTCGCTTCCTTCACGCACGTCCAGAAATTCCCGGAACCACTGCCCGATACCGCCCTCCCCGGGGGTGACCTGCTCGTGCGTATCCTTATTTGACGGCTTGGTGGATTCCATTGCTTTGGGGTGGGAGCGGTTCTCGATTAGCCGCTTTGGTCGTCGATAACTTAGGGTTCTATACGAGGATTCCGTCGATCATTTCTAAGCGGCGATCACTCATGCTGGCCAGCTCCTCGTTGTGGGTGACAATGACGAAGCTTTGCGCGAAGTCGTCGCGCAGGCGGAACAGGAGATCGTGTAGCTCGCGTGAATTGGCGGAGTCCAGATTGCCGCTCGGTTCATCAGCGAAGACTATGGCCGGCTCGTTCATGAGTGCCCGGGCTACGGCCACGCGCTGTTGTTCCCCGCCGCTGAGTTGTCGCGGTTTGTGGTCGGAGCGGTTTTTCAGCCCCAGGTAGGACAGTAGTTCCCGGCCACGCTGCTCGGCGAGCTGCTGGTCTCGGTTGCCGATGTACGCGGGGATACATACATTTTCCAGGGCGGTGAACTCCGGCAGCAGGTGGTGAAACTGAAAAACGAACCCAATCCGTTCGTTGCGGAAGGCCGCCAAGCGAGCGTCGCGCATTCCGAATACGTCTTCCCCTTTGATGGTCAACTGCCCGGTGTCCGGTCGGTCGAGGGTGCCCAGAATGTGCAATAGGGTACTCTTCCCGGCCCCGCTTTTACCGACAATACTGACCACTTCCGCGGCGCGAATACTCAGATCGACACCCCGGAGTACGTCCAGGTCGCCGTAGCTTTTACGGATATTGGTTGCCTCCAGCATATCAGTTGAAAATTATCGTACGATTGCCAAAGGGCAGGATCAAGTGACGCAAATGAAGATAAACGGCCTGGCTGAGCACCCGCTTCTCCACGTCTTTGCCGATCCGCTTAAGGTCTTCAATCGTGTGATGATGGGTGACCGGTTCGACGGACTGCGCGATGATGGGACCTTCGTCCAGATCGGCGGTTACGTAATGGCTCGTTGCACCAATCAATTTGACTCCTCTTTCGAAGGCCCGCTGGTAGGGGCGCGCGCCCTTAAAGGCGGGAAGAAAAGAATGGTGAATATTAATGATCCGGTGCGACCACTTCCGGCAAAAGTCATCCGAAAGGATCTGCATGTACCTGGCCAGGACGATCAGGTCCGTTTCCGACTCAGTCAGGATGCGATTCGTGGCATCTTCCTGCTCCGCTTTATTATTCTTGGTAATGGGTACGTAATGAAAGGGGATGCCGAAGCGGCCGGCGACTTCTTCCAGGCTGCGGTGATTACTCACGATGGCAGTGATGTCGCAGTCGAATTCACCGGTGCCATGTCGTTGAAGCAGGTCGTATAAACAGTGACTTGCCTTACTGACGAAGATGGCCATTTTGGGTTTGCGCCGGCTAAAGTGCAACTGCCACTGCATCCCGTAAGCTTTGCCGATCAGTGTTTCGAAGTAATCGTTGATCTTTTCGCGGGGTATCAGGAAATCATCCAGCTCCCACTCTATACGCATGAAAAACTGGCCGATGTTCCGGTCGACGTGTTGATCGAGGTTGATGATGTTGCCCCGGTTGCGATGTACGAATTCCGTAACCTGAGCGACCAGTCCGGGCTGGTCGGAACAATGAATAAGAAGTATAGCGGTATCCGTCACGTGGGGCTGGTTAGCGCGACAAGATAATGCGGAAAGCTCAAGCCTATAAACAACGAAGCCCCCTTTGCCATCGGCAAAGGGGGCTTACGCTAAATGAAAGGGTGGTTACCCTTATACATTCTTGTAGGTCTGCTTCAGCTGCTTCAGCTCGGCAACATTACGCTCCAGTGTTTCTAACTGGCGGGTAATGACCTGGCGGGCATCGCTGCTGTAGCTGGTATTGTTAAGGACTTTCCGGTAGGTTTCGACGGCGTCTTCGTCACCACGGATACACTCCTGAAGCACGGCGGCTTCGTCCTGGGTGGCTAAGGCAGATTTAATGTCGATCCAGGCACGGTGCAGGGCTGCGCCGGTGCTGCCTCCCTTGTCTACCTTACCGCCCAATTGGGTGATGAAGGGCTTAATCTCATGACCGAAATTGTAGCGCTGCTGGCTCATCTCGCGAAACTTGGTAGCGAGTGACACACTGTCTACTTCTTCGGCGGCTTCCTTGTAACCATTCTCCCCGTCGTACAGGGTGGTGATCAGTTTATTGAGGCCTTTGGTCTGTTCATTGCTGACGGTATCCATAACTAAAAATTTTTGGTGAGGAGAAACGTCTCCTACGTATGATAAAATAAGATATATGTAAAACCCCGTAGTCACGTGATTTACATCTATATAACGTAAGTCATACAGCAGACGTTCGGTCTCCGACGAAAATTTGTAGTGCTACTTGACGCGGATCGTACTTTCGCCGCGCTGGGTCATGTCCTTTTCCAGCATGCGCTTCTCGACCCATTTGCGGTTGTCGGCGATCTCTCCGTGGAGATATTTCTCGATCATCAGGCTGGCAATGGGAGCGGCAACGGAGCCCCCGAAGCCCCCGTTTTCCACGTAGACCATGATGGCAATTTTGGGGTCGTCCGCCGGGGCGAAGGCCACGAAGCTGGAGTGGTCACCGTAGGTATTCTGAATCGTTCCCGTTTTACCGCAAATCTCGATGCCGGGCACGTCGGCCACCCGCGCCGTGCCTTCGGTGACGGTCTTGCGCATACCCCGCACGACGGTTTCAAAGTATTCGCGACGGATATCGATGTCGTGTCGTTCGGGTTCGATGGCGCGCACCGAACCCTGGTTACCTTCCTGTACCTCGCGTACCAGATGGGGGGTGTACCAGTGGCCGCGGTTCGCGATGGCGGCGGCCATGTTGGCGGTTTGCAGGGCGGTCAGCTCGTACTCGCCCTGTCCGATGGCCAGCGAACGGATCCAGATCGCCCGCCAGAATTGATCCTCGGCGAAGCGGTTGGTGTAGTATTCGGAGGTAGGTACATTACCCGCGATTTCCCCGGGAAAGTCGATCCCTAGTTTTTCACCCAAGCCGAACTGGTACAGATATTCGTTGAACTCGTCGAGGCCTTGTTCGGGCGTCAGGCTACCGTACCGATTGATGTTTTCCAGCCAGGCGGTGACGAAATACGCATTGCAACTCTGGGCGATAGCATCCTCCACCGATCGGCAATAGGGGTGGTTGTGGCATCCGAGCAGTACTCTCCCGCCGCTCGTGAATCCACCGTAGCACTGTATCCCCCGATCGGGCTCCAGCGTTCCGGTTTCCATGGCGATGAGCGCCACCAGTGTTTTGAAAGGGCTTCCCGGAGGATACTTGCCATTGATTGCCCGATTGAGCAGCGGTTGGAGCGTATCCTGTTGTAGCTCGACGAAGGAGCGGCCACGATCGCGCCCGATCCGTAGCGAACGCGGATCGTAAGTCGGGGCCGAAATCATACTCAGGACCTCCCCGGTAGACGGTTCCAGCGCCACGATGCTGCCGATCTTATTGACCATTAATTCTTCTCCGTAAGCCTGGAGGTCCAGGTCGAGGGTAGTGACCAGGTCCGTGCCGACGGTCGCATTGACGTTGAGGGCACCATCCAGGACTTCTCCCGCCTCACGTCCGAGCCGGTCACGGTAGACGTATCGCCGTCCTTTATCTCCCCGTAAAGCCGATTCGTATTGGTACTCCAGCCCCGAAATGCCGTGGTAGTCCCCACCACTGTAGCGGCCTTCCCCGGCATCGATCGTCGCCTGGCTGACCTCACCCATATATCCGAGGAGGTGAGCGGCTACCTGGTGGGGGTAGTTGCGCGAGGATCGAAGCGTGGCGGAAAATCCCGGAAACTGGAACAGGTTCTCCTGAAAGGTAGCGTAGACCTTCGGCGAAACGTTTGCCAGGAAGGTGAAAGGTTTGGAGGGGCTGAACTTACCGCCCCATTTATCGGGGATGGCCTCCTCGAAATAATCGCGGGTGATACCCAGCAGTTGACAGAAGCGCGTCGTATCAAAGGATTCCGCCTCGGCGGCAAATTGATTGTACGTCAGTTCGATCTGGTAAATCGGCTCGTTGATCGTCAGGAGTTTGCCGTTGCGGTCGAGCATGAGTCCGCGGGCGGGGTACTGGTCGATCTGGCTGTTGCCGACGCGGTCGGCCCGCGTCCGCCAGGTATCGCTAACCACCTGCAGGTGAAAGGCCTTACCCAGCAGCAGCAGCAGTACCGCGATCATGATCGCGCGAATACTGACGGTGCGTACGTCCAGGGTATCTTTAGGCATTCCGGGAACTAAGCTTTTGGGTTGAAGATCAGGATGATGGCGAAACTGACGACGAGACTTGCCGGCAGAGAAAGTACGGTTTTAAGAACGATATCAGTAAAGAAATAGATGGAAAAAGTCTGCAGTAAAAAAAACATCAGTAAGTGGGCCAACAACAGTAGCCCCAGGTAGCGAAACATCCACCCGGCGCTCATATCATTAATGGTCGGACTGACCTTAATATTGTACCCGTCGCGGGGCTGGATCAGCTGGAGGACGAAGGGCCGTAAATAGGCCGTAAGCGTCAGGGCCCCGGCGTGCAGGCCGAGGGTTTCACTGAAGAAGTCGACGGATAGTCCCAGCAGGAATCCGAGGAAGATCACGGCCGGTCGCGGCATACGCAGCGGAAGCAGGGCCACGAAAATAGGATACACGAAGATGAAAAGGAGATCGCGCCCTCCCCAGCCCCAGGCTACCTGATTGAAGATAAACACCTGGACGAGCAGGAGCAGTACGAAGCGTAAGCTGCTGTTTACCAGGGCCGAGCTGCTCATTTTACCTGATTCAATCGCTCGAGTTCCTCCTTGAAGAGGTCACGAACCACGTAGCCCGTAGCCGCTAAAAGGGGATCGTTAAGAAGAAGTACGGTGAGATTTTGGCTGCCGGTGCCGGGCAGCGGCTCGCTACTCTCGACGGTACCGATCGGTAGACCCGTCGGGAAAACGTTCGAATAACCCGTAGTAAAGATGGTATCGTTCGGCGCCACCGGTACGTAGTCGGGCATATCCGTTACCGTCACTCGCTGGGGGTCATGCCCGTCCCAGCGCAGGGTTCCGAAGGCGTTGTTGTCGAGGCCGGCACTCACCCGGGTGTCCAGGTGCAGCAGGCTGATCACCCGGGCGTGGCGGGGCGTTACTTCGCTGACGATGCCGAGCAGACCACCGTCCGCGATGACTCCCTGACCGCGTTCTACGCCGAGATTGGCGCCGCGGTCGATGACCAGGGTATTGTAAGGTCCGTAGGGAGATTTACTGACGACCCGGCTGGCCAGGTAGGTGAATCGCTGCTGCATCACCGAATCGACTACCGTGCTGGTGTCCACCGCCGTGTTGTAGCCGGAGCCGGGAATACGGCTCAGCAGGGCGGCGTTCTCCCGACGCAGAATTTCGTTCTCGCGAGCGACATCCAGAAAAGCCAGGCGATCGGACACCTGTTTGGTGAGGTAGGAACCGTAAACGAACTTCGTTTCCGCCCAGATCTTCCGCTGCGTATCGTTGTGGTGGACGATCAGATACAGACATACCAGTTGTAAGACGGCAAAGGTGAAAAAGCCGCTACTGGTCAGGAGTATGCGCAGCAGTCTTCCCATTAACTCACGCTGCTTGCCGGTACGAGGATGGACTTATACCGACGCGTATCGGAGAGCGCCTTGCTGGTGCCCTTTACTACGGCCAGAAGGGGATCTTCGGCAACGTGAACGGGCAACTGCGTTTTCTTGCTAAGCCGCCGGTCGAGACCGCGCAGCAGCGCACCGCCACCGGTGAGGTAAAGACCGGTACTGTATATATCACTGGCCAGCTCGGGCGGAATGGTTTCGAGGGCACGGATGACGGCGTCCTCGATCTGGGTGACGGCTTCGTCCAGTGCACCGGCAATCTCCTGGTAGGTGACCGTAATCTGGCGGGGAATGCCGTTAAGAAGGTCACGTCCGTTGACGCTGAAGTCGGCCGGGGGATCGTCGAGTTCGGGCAGGGCGCTCCCGACGTGGATCTTAATTTGTTCGGCCGTGCGCTCCCCGATCAGGATGTTGTGGGTCTTGCGCATGTAGTTGACGATGTTGTCGGTCAACTCGTCGCCGGCAATGCGGATAGACTGGTCGCTCACGATACCCGAGAGGGCGATGACGGCGATCTCCGTAGTACCTCCCCCTATATCGATGATCATGTTACCGACGGGCTCTTCCACGTCGAGGCCGATACCGAGGGCGGCCGCCATCGGTTCGTAGATCAGATAGGTTTCCTTGGCGTCTACCCGCGCGGCGCTTTCGAATACGGCTCGCTTTTCTACTTCGGTGATGCCACTGGGAATACAAATGACCATCTTCAAGTGGGAGAAAAAGGCCCGGCGGCGCCCGATCATGTCGATCAGCCCCTTGATCATCTGCTCGGCGGCCCGAAAATCCGCGATCACGCCATCCTTGAGCGGCCTGACCGTCTGGATGTTCTCGTGGGTCTTTTCGTGCATCTGCATCGCTCGGCGACCGACCGCGATCGTCTCCTCGGACTTCCGGTCGATAGCAACGATGGAGGGCTCGTCAATGACGACCTCTCCATTTTGCATGATGAGTGTATTGGCTGTGCCTAAATCGACGGCCAGCTCCTGCTTGAAAAAGTTTAAAAATCGCATTCCCCTAAGTTGCAGACCGGTGAGGGTCAGAGTTTAGTTCGCAAAGGTCGTAAAATACTGTTGGAGTAGGTAGTGAGCCTGGAACCTAATTCCATGATTGTTTCAAAGATGAAATAAGTCATGCGTTAAGGTATACTTTCCTCAACGGTCGGCGATTCCGTTTCATTGCATCACCGCCGGTGGCGATATAAGAATCGGCCTATTTTTTCCTGTACGCCTTCCCCCGGCGAATCTGGCCGCGCGTAATACCTTTGCGGCCATGACCGCTTCCGAAATCCGCCGTGCATTCCTGGACTTCTTCCGTGAGAAGGAACATAAGATCGTTCCCTCCGCGCCGATCGTGAATAAAAACGACCCGACCCTGCTGTTCACCAACGCCGGGATGAACCAGTTCAAGGACTACTTCCTCGGCGATAAGGTACCCGATAAGCGACGCGTGGCGGATACCCAGAAGTGTATGCGCGTCAGCGGGAAGCACAACGACCTGGACGACGTAGGGCGCGACGGTACCCACCACACGATGTTCGAGATGCTGGGCAACTGGAGCTTTGGCGACTATTTCAAGGAGGAAGCCATCGCCTGGAGCTGGGAACTACTGACCGAGCGACTGGGTATTGATCCGGACAGGCTCTACGCCACCGTCTTCGAGGGCGCGCCCGACGAAGGCATTCCCCGCGACGACGAGGCCAGGAAATTCTGGGAACGCGTCCTGCCCGCCGACCGCATTCTCTACGGTAACAAGAAGGACAACTTCTGGGAAATGGGCGAGACGGGACCCTGCGGTCCGTGTACCGAAATTCACGTTGACCTGCGCTCCGCCGCAAAAAGAAAAGAACAGCCGGGCCACCAACTCGTGAACGTGGACGGAAGCGGCGTGGTGGAAATATGGAATAACGTCTTCATCCAGTTTAACCGCAAGGCCGACGGCAGCCTGGTCAACCTGCCCGAGCGGCACGTCGACACCGGAATGGGCTTCGAGCGCCTGTGCATGGTGCTACAGGGAAAGGAAGCGACGTACGATACGGACATTTTCACTCCCATTATTGGCGAGATCGAGCGACTCACCGGCAAAAGCTACGGCGGGAGCTACGCGACGGACGCCAAGGCGGATATGGCCATGCGAGTCATCGCAGACCACCTCCGGGCGGTCGCCTTCACGATCGCCGACGGGCAGCTACCCGGTAGCGGGGGAGCCGGCTACGTCGTACGGCGTATTCTCCGGCGGGCGGTGCGATACGCCTACTCCTTCCTCGGGCAGCAGCAACCCATGCTGCACAAGTTGATGCCGGTGCTGGTGCGCGAAATGGGACACGCCTTCCCTGAGTTGGAGCGACAGCAGGAGCAGATCGCGCGCATCATCGAGTCCGAAGAACGATCCTTCCTCCAAACCCTGGAGAACGGCCTGCAGCGTTTCGCCGGATTGGATACCCAATCCGGTACCATCAGCGGCGAGGATGCTTTCGAGCTCTACGACACCTTCGGTTTCCCGATCGACCTGACGCGAATTATGGCGGCGGAGCGCGGGATTAATGTGGATGAGGAGGGGTTTAACCGTGCGCTCCAGCAACAGAAGGCCCGTAGCCGTAAGGATGCGGCGAAAGAGGTGGGCGACTGGACCGTCCTGAGCGATGCACCCTCCCAGTTCATCGGCTACGACGTGCTGTCGGACGCCGGCGCCCGGGTGACGAAGTACCGGACCGTCAAGGTCAAGGATAAGGAGCAGTACCAACTGGTGCTCGACCGCACGCCCTTTTACGGGGAAAGCGGTGGACAGGCGGGCGACCGGGGCGTGATCCGGGTAGGGGAGGAGACCCTCCGGGTGGTCGATACCCAGAAAGAAAACGAACTCACGGTTCACGTCGTGGATAAGTTGCCGGCCGATCCGGAGGCGGATGTGTACTCCGAAGTGGCGGCCGACGACCGCCAAGCCATCAGTAACCATCACACGGCGGCGCACTTGCTGCACGCGGCCCTGCACCGGGTGCTGGGTGAACATGCCGTACAGAAGGGGCAGGACGTCCAGGCCGGAAAATTCCGGTTTGACTTCAGCCACTTCGAGCAGCCGACGGACGAGCAGCTACAGGAAATCGAACGAATGGTCAACGCCCGCATCCGCGAGAATATCCCTTTGGTGGAGCGTCGCGACGTGCCCATTACCGAAGCCCGCAATAGCGGAGCCATGATGCTGTTCGGGGAAAAGTACGGAGACAAGGTGCGCATCATCACCTTTGACCCGGACTACAGCTCGGAGCTCTGCGGCGGAACCCACGTGAAGCGGACGGGGGAACTCGGTCTGTTTAAGATTACCAGCGAAAGCGCGCTGGCGGCCGGCGTGCGCCGTATCGAGGCGGTTACCGCCTTACGGGCGGAGCAGTACGTAAGCGGTCGATTGGCCGCTTTGGAAGAAGTGCGCGACGTACTGAAAGGCGCCTCCGATCTTTCCGGCGGCGTGCGTTCGCTACAGGAAGAAAACCGCAGCCTGAAAAAGGAACTCGATAAACTGCAGGCCGAGCAGGCAGGTAACCTGAAGGGAGACCTGGAGCAGTCCTTCGAGTTGGTAGACGGTGTGAATTTCCTCGCGCAGAAGGTTGACCTGACCGATGCCGCCGCCATTAAGAACCTGGCCTTTCAATTGACGGGCGAAAACGATAATGCCTTCGTACTGCTGGCCAGTGAGAACGAGGGGAAGGCACTGTTGACCCTGGCCATCAGCAAGGGCCTCGCGGGGGAGAAGTTCAACGCCGGCAGTATCGTACGCGAATTGGCGAAGCACATCCGCGGCGGCGGCGGCGGCCAACCCTTCTTCGCCACGGCCGGGGGCAAGGAGCCGGGGGGTATTCCCGCGGTGCTGGAAAAAGCGAGGGAGCTGGTCGGGTAGGGCGGCGCCCCTCCGCCGGCGATCAGATCGTAGCGTATGTACGACGAATTCAAGGCGAACTGCTACGCGGCCTACCGGCCGGAATTGCACGACGTGCCTTTGGAGTTACACCTTGGAGACCGGCGCTTCCGTGACGGACTGGACGTAGGCTGCGGGACCGGGCACTCGGCACGGGCACTGCGCGCGTACTGCCGCAGGGTCACGGCGATTGACTCGAGCCAAACCATGCTACGGCACGCCAACCCTACGGCGGGTATTACGTATATGCATTGCGGTAAGAAGGGATGGCCGGTCCCCCGATCGTGCATAGACCTAATTACCCTGGGCGGGTCGTTATTCTACCTGGACAAGGAGGACGTCGTAAAGGAAATCAATAGGGTAGGGCGCGACGGTACCCGAATTTTGGTATACGACTTCATCTTCGATCCCCTGCCGTATCTGCGTGCGCTGGGGGTGGAAAAGCATGAGGTACCGCCCAACGAATACCGCGTCGACTGTCATTTGCCCACGACGGCTGCTTCCAAGCTACGACACGAGGCAAGCAAGCATACGGAAGTACTGCTTGGCATCGAACCGGTGGATTTCGCCTATCTCCTGCTCTCGGAAGATTGGTGCCGCATTGCACTGGAGCGTCGCTATGGTCCCGAGCGCACGAACGAGGCAATCGTAGGGAGCTTGCGGCAGCGGATAGCGCCAAACCGGCGATTGTTGGTCCCCTTCGATGTCACCAGTATACTGTACCGATTACGCAATCCGACTCCTTAGGAAAGGCGAAAATTCGCCAGTTCTATGTTTTGCCCTACCTTGCCGGGAAAGTAAAAGATCATGACCTTTCAGGAATTCAACGACGGGGTAAAGAAAGCCGCAGCCAACGCGCCGAATCTCGGCAAAAGCATCAAGCTGCAGCTGGACGAAGGCGTTATTTTTATCGATATGACCGAGGCCGAAGCTAAGGTGACGAACGAAGACAAAGACGCGGACACTGTAGTGATCACCAGCGTTGACGTGCTCGACCAACTCCGCACGGGAAAGCTGAACCCCATGATGGCCATGATGTCGGGAAAAGTGAAGATCAAGGGCGATATGGGCCTGGCGATGAAACTTCAGAGTCTGCTGTCTTAGCGTCCGGTCAGACAATTCGGCGTGGGGCGGCATGTTCGGTCAAGCAATTTGCCGGTTTATGCGTTTCTTCCGATAACGGCATCCATTAGCCGTTACCGTACAACCCACTGGTCCATGCGTCTGCGAATTTTACTAGCTTTTCTCACTTCTCTGCCTCTGGTACTTAGCGGTACCCACAACCGCGCGGGGGAGATTATCGTAGAGACCGCCGGCGATTGTGGAAACACCAACGAGCAGCTGCGCGTCTGCGCCACCATTATCACCTATACCGAAACGGCGCAGACCGAGGTTGATCGCGACAGTCTCGAACTGATTTGGGGAGACGGAACGATCGAGATGATCTCCCGGACCCGTACCGTTTCAAACGTAGCGCCGGGTATTCAGCGCAACGAATACCGGGCTTGCCACCGGTACCCCGGATTCGGGCGGTACGTCCTTAGTTTTCAAGACGTCAACCGGGTAGCGGCCGTGCGGAACATCGGTTCGCGGTCGGTGAATATCCCGTTCAGTGTCTTCACTTCCTATTCTTTGGTGAACCCCATCGTGAACGGTTGTAACACCTCACCGCAGCTGAGTCAGGAGCCCATTGACAATGCCTGTATCGGTTCCGTTTGGACGCATAACCCGGGTGCCTTCGACGTGGACGGCGACAGTCTGGCTTTCGAATTCACGACGCCCACCTTCGCGCCCCGCCAGGAAATACCCACTTACCGGCTCCCCAACGAAATCGACGGGGCAACCGGAACGCTGGAAATAGACCCCCGGACCGGGCAGATCACCTGGGATGCTCCGGGCATCGTGGGGGAGTATAACCTGGCCTTCATGGTCAAATCCTTCCGCAACGGTATCCCGCTCGATACGCTGGTGCGGGATATGCAGGTTTTCGTCGACGACTGCGCTAACGATCCGCCCGTGATCGAAGTCGAGCGCGAAGAGATCTGCGTCGTAGCCGGTGAACTCGTGGAGTTCGACGTGGTAGCCACCGCGCCCATCACCGACACCGAGCAGGAGGTAATTCTCTCCGCATCGGGCCGACCTTTCGGCCTGGTCGATAATCCGGCTACCTTCACGCCGGTTGTTGGCGATACCATGCCGGATTTCCAATCGGACCCGCTACGGAGGACATTCCGCTGGCAGACAACGTGCAACGACATCAGCGAACAGGAATACTTCATCGTACTCCGGGCGCTGGACAACGGCCCGCCGCGACCGTCCGGTCTGGCCACGCTACGGTCGGTCAGTATAAAGGTGGTGGCACCGCCTCCCCAGGACGTTCAGGCTACGGTGGAGGATGAAACGATTGTCGTGACCTGGGAGAGCCCCTACTTCTGCGAATCCAACGAGAACCCGGATTTTCTGGGCTTCACCGTATGGCGGCGGGAGGGCAGCAACAACTTCGTACCCGATACTTGCGAGACCGGCTTGGCCGGACGGGGGTACACCGAATTAACGGACACCGAGATCAGCGACCTGGCCGACGGCCGCTATTTCTTTGAAGACGACGACGTGCAGCGAGGCCGTACCTACTGCTACCGAGTGGTGGCCGCCATGGCCCGCCGTACACCCAGTACGGGCCTGATCTTTGAAGACATCGAGTCTATTCCCTCCCAGGAGATCTGCGTGCAACTGGAACGGGATATTCCCTTGCTAACCAAAGTGGACGTGATTTCCACCGACGCTACCAGCGGGGAAGTTGACGTGTGCTGGATCCTGCCAACAGCGGCTAGCCTGGATACAATAAGCAATCCCGGACCCTACCGTTACGTACTGAGCCGGGCGGTAGGTCAGACCACCGAGCCCGGAGCCTTCGAGGAAATTACGTCCTACACGACGCAGTTCTTCGAGGAAGCCGTCGATACCTGCTACACCGACCAGAACCTGGATACCGAGGGTAACGCCTATAGCTACCGCATCGAAATCTACGTCAATAACGAAACCGAACCACTGGCCGAAGCGCAACCCGCGAGTAGTGTACGGCTCGGGGGGAGTCCCACGGATCGTGCCGTCAATCTGAATTGGACCGAAGTGGTGCCGTGGACGAACGAGTCCTACGATATCTTCCGCCGCCTGCCGGGCGCTACGAGCTACGACAGTCTGGCAACCATCACCGGTTCCGAGTACACGGACACCGGCCTGACGAACGGCGAAACCTACTGCTACTATATCCGTGCCCGGGGATCCTATAACGTCGAGGAGATCCCTTCTCCTCTATTGAATCGGAGCCAGGAATTTTGTCTGGTACCGACCGACGACGTGCCGCCCTGCCCGCCCGTATTAATGGTAGAAAGCGTATGCGACCGCGGAGTCGACTGTACGGTCGATGACAACCTGTTCAACATTATCGAGTGGGATCCGAGTAGCGAGATCTGTGGAGCCGATGATGTGGCGAGCTACCGGGTATACTTCGCGTCCGACAGCTCTTCTTCTCCTGCGCTCGTCGCCGAAATAGCCAGTACAGACCTGTTACGATTCGATCACACGCCGCAGACGGGCATCGTAGGATGCTACACGATGACCGCCGTGGATGAAAACGGTAACGAAAGCCAGCCGAGCAACGAAGTGTGCGTGACCAACTGCCCGATCTACGACTTGCCGAATGCCTTCACGCCCAACGGTGATAACGAAAACGACCTGTTCGTACCCCGAGGACTTTGCTTTATCGAGCGGGTAGAGTTCAAAATTTTTAACCGTTGGGGACAACTCGTTTTCGAAACGGAAGATCCCGCCATCCAGTGGAACGGGGAGAACCTGTCCGGAGAAGCGTTACCGTCGGGAACCTATTATTACGTCGGAACCGTCTTCGAGCGGCGTTTGGACGGAATAACGGCGTCCGAAGAGCCGGTGAGCGGATACATCGAACTGTTTACCGACCGGTAAAGTCCTGCCACAAATGCGGCGCGCGCTCTGGCTTGAGAAGCAAACCGTAAGCCAGAGCCGTAAAGAAGGTGAACATCGCATAGACGAGCGCGGGCTTCAACGCCTGCTCATTATCCAGAAAGGAGGTAGCGATCAGGAAAGCCAGACTCGTATTCTGAATCCCGATCTCGACCCCGAGGGTGAGTTGATCGTTGCGCCCGTAACCGAAGATATCCCCGAATATTCGCCCCAGCGATAAGGCCAGTACATTGATCACTAGCGCTACCGGTAGTATGGTCGTGATCTCCGCCAGTGTAAGCGCGCTGCCCCCCTGATCAGCCGGGGCGAATAGCTTAAGGATGAAAACCAAGGCCAGAAGAATCAGCGAGGCCCGCCTCAGCAGGGGGAGGAGACGTTCCGCCGTCCGGCCCCGAAGCCGGCGGAAGGTCATGCCGGACACCACCGGTAGCAGCACGATCAGGGAGATGCGTAGGGCAGTGGGGAAGAGGGCCAGTTGGACCGTATCCGTTGCCGGAAGAAAGTTATCCAGAGCGAGATTGACGATGAACGGAATGGTGAGCATCGAAAGCGCCGAATTGCAAATTGTAAGACTGACGGCCAGGGCGGTATTGGCCTGGAGAAGAAAAGAGATAAAGTTGCTGGACAGTCCACCCGGGCAGGCGGCCAGCACCAAAAATCCGAGACTGAAGGAGGGAGGTAAATTCGCCATTCCCGTGATGGCGAAGGCCAGTGCCGGTAGGGCGATTAATTGTAGAGACAAGCCAATAAGTAGGATGCGAGGCGACGATAATAGGTTACGAAAGTCGAAATAGCGTAGGCTTAGACCTATAGAGAACATAATTGTTGCCAAGACAACTGTAATTAATGTATCTACCATTTTTTCTTTCTGACCTTTTACTATTGAATATTTCCGCCTATTTTCGCGCTAGACGTTTAATTACGATAATGTCCGCGGGATTGCATCGTATGTGAAGGCGTCCGGGCGAAAGTATCCGCTCCAAAGAGAATAATAGGGTTTTAGGTGTTTATTTCCGGACCGGCTGCGCTTGCGCGACCGGTCTTTTTTATGCTGAAAGACTAATCCGTGATTAGGCTTCGTTACCTTGTAAACTTGTGCCTTAAGGCGCGTTTGTATGTTTTTCACCCCCCTACTGATATGAAGTTAGTCCATACTTTTTTCTTAGCGGTGCTCTGTGCGTTCACCCTTCAGGCGCAGGATATCCACTTTTCTCAGTTTTACATGTCGCCCCTTAACCTGAATCCGGCCATGACGGGGGTCATGAACTGTAACAGTCGTATCTCGCTGAACTACCGCAGCCAGTGGGCTTCGGTACTGGGTGCGAATGCGTTTCAGACCTACAGCGTCAGCTACGACCAGCGAATCGCCGTCGGCCGAAGTGACTTTTTCGGCGTTGGAGGTACTTTCTGGGGTGACCGCGCCGGTGAAGCCAGTTTCGCCACCACCACGGGCAAACTGAGTGCCAGCTACAGCAAGAAACTTGGCGGAGCCCGCAACTACGGCAACTACCTGGTGGCCGGAGCCGAACTGGGAGCCGCCCAACGCAGCCTCGACTTCCTGGCGCTCCGCTGGGGATCGCAGCACGATGGCGAAGGTGGCTTCGACCCCAGCCTGGGAAGCGGTGAGAACACCCTGGACCGCGACGAATTCCTCTTCTCCGATATGGCGGCCGGTCTGCTCTGGTTTATGGTCTTTGACGAAAATAACAGCCTCTACGCCGGCGGTGCCCTGCACCACCTTAACCGGGCCAACCAAAGCTTTGACCTGGAAGGCGAAGACCTGCTTTACACTCGCTTTACGGCCCACGCCGGCGGTGAATTCATGCTGAACCGGCGCTTCGGGCTCGTTCCCGGTGCGATCCTGATGACCCAGGGACCCAGTTTCCAGGTCAATGCCGGTACCAACCTGAAGTTCCTTTTGGATGCCGGTCGCAACGCCGCCAGCCAGTCTTTCCAGGTGGGTATCTGGACGCGTGTCAGCAATCGCCTCGATAGCAGCGTGCTGACGGACGCGGTGATCCTGAGCACTCGCTTCGATTACGAAAATTTTGCGCTTGGCTTTAGCTACGATATTAATACCAGCGATCTGCGGGTGGCTACCGATGGAAACGGTGGTTTCGAGCTGTCTTTGCAGTATAAAATATGCGGCAATCAGCGCCGGGGCGTATATTGCCCCCAGTTTTAACACTTTACTTCTCTCATAAAATATAATCCTAATATCATGTTTGGAAACGGGAAAGAAACACCCAAGAAGTCCCCGGGGGCCATGCCTTCCGCCCCCTCCGGTGGCGTCAACACCATCGACGAGCACACCTCCATCAAGGGCAACATCCAGGCCGGTGGAGACATCCGCATCGACGGTAAACTGGACGGCGACCTCGTCTGCAAAGCCAAGCTGATCATCGGCGAACGCGGTTCGATCACCGGCGACGTCGATTGCCAGAATGCCATGATCGAAGGAACCTTCTCCGGTACGATCATCGTACGCGACTTGCTTACCCTCAAAGACACCGCCCGCGTAAAGGGCAATGTCCGCGCCAGCAAAATGGCCGTAGGGTCCGGCTGTCTCATCGACGGTCAGTGTACCGTAACGGGCGATAAGGATCCCGCCGCCGGTTACACCAAATCTTCCAACAACGGTAGCTCCAACGGTATGAAGGAGCAACACGAAAAGCATAAGTCTAACGGTGCCGCCGTCAAAGCCTAAGGGCGATGACGCACGAGCCTGGACCAAATACATGGGCCTGGGCGCGCAGTTGATCGGTACGATCATGGTCTGCGTATTCCTGGGACACTACCTTGACGGTCAGTTTGGTACCAACCCCTGGATCACCGTGGTCCTTAGTCTGGTCGGCGTAGTCGGTGGACTCTGGGTGAGTATCAAAGATCTACTCTGAAACGCACGGTTTGCCCCGGACGCAGCTGAAAAGCCGGCGACAAATCATCCACTACCACCAACGCGCGCGGATAACCACCAACGGTCTGCGCGTCGGGGCCAAGTAAAATCGCTCCCGATGGCGTAAACTGAACCGTACCGGGCAATACCGGACTGCTCAGCAAAGGTGGAATCGCGCCCCCTGACCGGTCGCTCCGGTGAAACCGAATCCCCTGACGATTACTATCGGGGTGCACCATTAGCGGCTTGTTAATAAGGCCCATCTGACGTTCCCGGTCCAGGAGTTCCCACTCCGGGCCGGGAACGGCGTTTATTAGGCAGGGTTCTCCCTCACGATATACCCCAGGTTCTTCCCACCGAGCTTCGCAGTAGGTACGCGAACGTACGGACCAGGAATAGCCATCGAACGAATCTTCGGTGCCGGGCAAACCCGGTTCGATACTGCCCAAAAGGGTGGGGACCTCCCATTCGCCGCGGATCCCCAGGTACGACCGACATCCGTCGCGAGCAAATCCACCGGCCAGTACGCTTTCTCCGGTCACATCGATCACCCGGGCGCGGTCGATAGGGCGATCATTCAGTCGCCAGTCCATATCGGCCCCGGCTAAGGCAAGCTGACCCTCACCGACTAACTTCCACCTTCCTCCGGCAAGAGTAAATTCCAGAGAGGGATGCGAAGGGGACTGACCCAGCAGCCGGTTAACCTGCTCCGCCGCCGCCCGGTCCGCCGGCCCCCCGCTGGGAATGCCCTGGCTACGGTAACCCGGCCGGCCGCCGTCAACGAAGCGCGCGCCTCCGGCCCGCTTCGTGCATTTTATGGTCAGTTGCCGGGCCATGTATCCGTTTTGACCGCATCTGCCAACTCGTCTTCCTCGACCGCGTAAAATTTGACCCGGTCGCCAGCCTTAAACCGGGTGTTTCCGCCAGCGCTCACGAGTGGTAGGGGGCAGTATCCGATCAGTTGCCAGCCCCCCGGAGAGGATTCCGGGTAAATGCCCGTCTGGCTGCCTGCCAGTCCGACGGCACCGGCGGGCACCTTGGGCCGGGGATTCTCGCGACGGGAGATCCGCAGCCGATCGTCTACCTTCCCCATAAAGGCAAAGCCCGGCCGAAAACCAAGCAGATAGACCAGATAGGTAGGACGGGTGTGCAGCCGGATGACGTCCGCCGGGCGGAGTCCCCGCTCTTCGGCTACGTGCTCCAGGTCCGGTCCGTGGGTCCCCCCGTAACAGACGGGTATGCGATGGAGCGCCCCGGCCACCTCGGGCAGTTCGCTGACCTCGAGGGTATAGATTCGATCGCGCCATACCTTCGACGGGCCGCTGAAGGTCACCAATAGCGAGGCGTAAGCGGGAACGCATGACGCGATCCCGGGCAGATGTTCTATCGCCGTGGCGTAGGAAAGGACACCCCGGAGAATAGCCGGATCTATCCGCTGTTCCCATTCCAGCAGTAGCGCCTGCCGGCCGTAGTCCTTGATGGAGCGTGGTTTGCGCACCCCCTCAAGGTAGCCCAATTGGGTAAAAGGTCGTACTTTCCGGCCGCACCAAACCGGGACCTTCCGATGGCCAAACAGAAAACGGACGACGACCTCAAACGCTACTATTCCATCGGAGAGGTGGCCAAGAAACTTGGCGTGAACACTTCCCTGATTCGCTTCTGGGAGAACGAATTTAGCCACATTAAACCGAACAAAAACAGCCGGGGCGACCGACGTTTCACCAAGGAGAATATCACCCAGCTCCAGCAGGTTTATCACCTGGTCCGGGAGCGGGGCTTCACGCTGGAGGGCGCGCGTCGTGAAATCGCCACCGGCGATAAACCCGAAGCGGAAAAGCAACAGATCATCGACCGGCTTACGGAAGTGCGCCGCCGGCTGGTGGAGATGCGCGATCAGGCCTAATCCGGTTTATATACCTTTTCGCCGTTGGCCTACTTTCTATACTATCTGGTTTTTCTCCCACTCAGCTATCTGCCGTGGCCGGTCATCTACGGTCTGGCCACCGGGTTGAAATGGCTGAACTGGTATGGCATCGGCTACCGTAAATCCGTAGTCGTAAGTAATATCCGCCGCTCCTTTCCCGCTTACGACGATCGGCAGGTGAGAAGCCTCGCCCTGGATTACTACGGTTTCTTCTTCGACAGCGTAGCGGAGAGCATAAAGCTCTTCAGCATGAGTAAAGGGGCGGCGGTGCGCAGGTGTAAAGTGGTTAACCCGGAGGTAGTGGATCACCTGCGAGAGGCCGGTCGCAGCTTCATTGCCTACGGCGCGCATTTCAGCAACTGGGAAATCGCGGCCCTTTCCTTTCAGCCGCAATTTGCCGGTTTTCAGGTTATGGGGATTTACAGCCCGCTGAAGAACGAGGTGCTGGATAAATTATTCCGGGATAACCGGGGCCGGACCGGCACCCAGTTGGTTTCCCGGCGGGTAGTGCAGGAGTACTACGATGAGCACGATGGCACGCCGACGGTTGAGTTCTTCGTAGCCGACCAGTCACCTAGTAACATCATTTGGCAGAAACTTCTCTGGACGACTTTTCTCGGGCAGACCACCGCATTTCTGGCCGGCCCGGAGCGGTACGCCGTTCGTTATGACCGCCCGGTCTACTATATGAATCTGCGTCGACAGGGTAGGGGGTACTACACCGCCAAGCTTATCCCCATTACGGATACGCCCCGGCTGACGGAGCCTGGCTTCATCACGGAAGCTTTTGCCCGGCGCCTGGAACACGAAGTCCGCAGCAATCCCGCGACCTGGCTCTGGAGCCACCGCCGCTGGAAGCGGTCGGTGCCGGAGGAGGTGGCGAGTTTACTGCGGACTCATGATCACCTGCCCCCCGAATACGCACGGGAAGGCTAGGTTAGATACATATCACTATCGATTGCCGGAAAGGCAATTATGACGGTACGACGGTCTTGGGTCCGGCGGCAATAATGGCCTGATCTGCCTGATCGGCAAAGCCGGAGAAGTTATTGTGGAAGAGCTGAGCCAGCCGCTGGGCCGCTTTATCGTAGTCTTCCTCATTCCGCCACGTATCGCGGGGGTTCAACATGGCGTTCGGTACATCCGGACAACTAGTGGGCCGCTGTAAGCCAAAGATCGGATCGGCCACGTACTGCACGTCGTCCAGGGCGCCGGTTAGGGCGGCCTTGATCATGGCCCGGGTGAAGGCCAGTTCGATACGGGCACCATCACCGTATGCTCCACCGGTCCAGCCGGTATTGACGAGCCAGACATTGATGGGTTCGCCTTCCTGCTCGGACTCCTTCAGCTTACTGCCCAGCATGTCCGCGTAGTGGGTGGGATGCAGGGGAATGAAGGGGGCGCCAAAGCAGGCCGAAAAGGTCACCTGAGGTTCGGTAATGCCGGCCTCGGTACCGGCGATCTTGGCCGTATAGCCACTGATGAACTGGTACATGGCCTGTTCGGGCGTGAGCTTGCTGATCGGAGGGAGCACGCCGAAGGCGTCGCAGGTCAGGAAGAAAATATTCCGGGGTAGGTCGCCCCGGCTGTTGTACATGATGTTATCGATGTGGTAGATCGGATAACTCACGCGGGTATTCTGGGTGATGCTGTCATCCTCGTAGTCCGGCGTATGACCGTCTTCTCTAAGTCCGATGTTTTCCAGCAGGGCACCGAATTTGATGGCCCGGTATATCTGCGGTTCTTTCGACTCACTCAGGTCGATCACCTTGGCGTAGCAGCCGCCCTCCAGGTTAAAAACATTGGCCTGGCTCCAGCCGTGCTCGTCGTCTCCGATGAGGCGACGATCGGGATCGTTGCTTAGCGTCGTCTTACCCGTTCCGGAAAGCCCGAAGAACAAGGCGGTATCGCCCTTCGTACCGACGTTGGCCGAGCAGTGCATGCTCAGCACGTTGCGCCGCGTGGGGAGCACGTAGTTAAGCACCGAGAAAATGCCTTTCTTGATCTCGCCCGTGTAAGCCGTCCCGCCGATCAGGATCGTCTTTTCCGTGAAGTTGATGATGCTGAAGTTATCCTGACGGGTACCGTGTACACTCGGGTCCGCCGTCACGCCCGGAAAGGCGTAAATGGTCCACTCGTCGGAGATAAGGTTCGTGATGCGCTCGTCGTCCGGGCGGAGAAACATGTTGTAGGCGAACATGTTTTGCCACGGGTACTCCGTAAACACGCGGATGTTGATCCGGTACTTGCGGCTGGCACAGGCATAGGCATCACGGACGTAAACCTCTTCGAGCCCCTTGGCATATTCCATGGTTTTTTCCCGCAGGGCGGCGAAGGACTCGGGAGCAATGGGCTTATTGATCTTCCCCCAGTCGACCGTGTCGCGGGTGATATCGTCTTCAACGATGTAGCGATCCTGGGGAGACCGGCCGGTGTACTTACCTGTATTGATGATGAGGGCACCGGTATCGCTGAGGTGCCCCTGTCCTTTGGTGACGGTATCTTCCACCAGGGCGGCTACCTTGAGGTTTTCGCGCAGATTGTGGTGTTGCATGAAGGCAAAGCTTTGGTTAGGGGTGGTAAGTTACTGTTTGGCGGTCACACCCCCGAAAAAGCACTGAATCCACCGTCCACCGGAACGACGATACCGGTAACGAAACTGCTGGCGTCCGCACACAGATAGATAAGCGTGGAAATCAATTCTTCCGCTTCCCCGAATCGGTTCATTGGCGTATTGGCGATGATGGTCTTCCCCCGATCGGTCAGTGATTCGTCTTCGTTCAATAAGAGACGACGATTCTGCTCGCCGATGAAGAATCCGGGGGCTATGGCGTTTACGCGCACTTTCCCCCCGTACTTCCGAGCCATCTCCACGGACAGCCAGCGTGTGAAATTATCGATGCCCGCCTTCGCGGCACTGTAGCCGACTACCCGGGTAATGGCGCGGTCGGCCGCCATGCTGCTGATGTTGATGATGCTGCCGCTCCCGTGATCGGTGAGCATCTTACCGAAGATCAGGCTGGGAATGACCGTACCATCCAGGTTCAGTTTACTCACTCCGGCAAAATCCTCCATCTTCAAATCGAAAAAGGTCTGATCCGGACCGATCGTGGCGCCGGGACGGTTGCCGCCCGCGGCATTGACCAGGATGTCTAGCTTCTGCCACTTCTCCTTTAGCTCAGTTGCTGCATCACGCAGGGATTCCGCGTCGGTGACGTCGCCCTTTAGCAGCAGAACGTTATCCGGGTCACCTCCTAGTTCCTCGCGGGCACTGGTGAGGTTTTCGGGATTTCGGCTAAGAAGAGCTACACGTGCCCCTGCCTGCAGGAGCCCGCGGGCCATAGCCGTTCCCAAAGCGCCGGTTCCCCCGGTCAGCAAAGCGTTTTTTCCGCTTAAATCAAAAAGACTAGACATATATTCCTCGGTAATGTGCGTATGTAATAACTACTCCTTGCCCGGGTAGGGATGGAGTGTGCGTATCGTTCCGTCTTCCGAATATTCGATTTCGGCCATCTTCACCGAACGAAGGTGAGTCACGCCGCGGGAAAGTACGGAATCGTGATAGAACAAGTAATATTTGCCCCCCACGGAACAAATGGAGTGGTGGGTCGTCCAACCGATGACGGGATCCAGGATCCTACCCCGGTAGGTGAACGGACCGTACGGGCTGGATCCGGTGGCGTAGCAGATATAGTGGGTGTCGCCTGTAGAATAGGAGAAATAGTAGGTACCATCGTGCACGTGCATCCAGGCTGCCTCGAAGAATCGCCGGTCATTGTCGCCCGCGAGCAGCGGTTTCCCATCGGCGTCTACGATCGCGATCTCCCGTGGTTCCTCGTCGAATTCCAACATATCGGGTCGCATGCGGGCCACGAGCGGACCCAGCGCGGGGGTGTCCCCCGTGGGTTCCTCGTGCGATGGGTCGTAGTGGTTATCGCGATATTCTTGTAATTGGCCGCCCCACAGGCCTCCGAAGTACATATAATATTGGCCGTCACTATCCGCGAAAACGGCGGGGTCGATGGAATAGCTTCCCTTGATTGCCTCCGGCTGGGCCCGGAACGGCCCTTCGGGTCGATCACCGGTGGCTACACCAATACGAAAGCGTCCTTCCTGGTCGCGGGCCGGAAAGTAGAAGTAGTATTGCCCGTTGGCGTAGGCCGCATCCGGGGCCCACATTTGCCGCGAAGCCCAGGGGACGTCCTTTACATGTAGCGCAACGCCGTGGTCGGTGGTTTCGCCGAAAGGCCGGTCCATCGACAGCACGTGGTAATCCTCCATTCCGAAGTGATCGCCATTGTCATTGAATGGAATACCGGCATCGATATCGTGGGAGGGGTAAATGTAAATGCGGTCCTCGAACACGTGAGCCGACGGATCGGCGGTATAAATGTGTTCAACCAGCGGCTGAGAAAGTGCCGCCGCCCGTAGTTCGTCGTAGTCAGGTTCCTGATCCATAAAAATTTATAGGTATGCTCGGTTTCTTGTTTGGTTAATCAGCTTACGTTCTTGGCCCGGCTCACCAGTAGATCGTTTTCGATGCGGTCTTCCATTCCTTTGTCGATCTCGTACCAGAATAGCAGTCCGCATCCGATCAGGAAGGGCAGGGAAGCGTATAAACTCACCAGCAGTCGGATCCCGCCTACGGTATCGGCGGTTTGCTCCGCCGCCCCGGCCTCATAACCGTAGAACGACAAGAGCATCGCAACCAGGGCTCCCCCGACCGCTAATCCGACCTTCAGGCCGAAGATCATGGCCGAAAAGATAATGCCGGTAGCCCGCCGGTTGTTCTTCCACTCGGAATAGTCCGCGACGTCGGCGATCATCGCCCATAGCAAGGGTACGGTGACCCCATAGGCCAGACCGTGCCCAACCTGCGCAAGGAAAACCAGCCCTACCGCGTCGGGAGGGAAGAAGAGGTAGACGAGCAGGAAAACGGTGGATATAAACAGAAAGATGCCGAATACATTCCGTTTGCCGTACCGATCCGCCAGGGCTTTACTGAAGAAGATACCGATGATTTGGCAGATGATACTGGTCGCGTTATATAAGCTGAAGGCGGAAGTGGCGGGATCCTCCGGCCAGCGAAACTCCGTAAGCCCCATTCCGATCAGTGTCGAGTTCAGTCCGTCGATAAAGCCGTTAAATCCGATGTTCTCCAAAAAGGCCACCAGGGCCGGTTCGCTCATATACTCCGCGAAGTAGTAGACGTAGGAGCCGCCCTTCAGCGCCAGGGCTACGAACACCAGCGTGGTCAGGACCAGCATGATTACCCAGGGGCGGTTCTGTACGAGGTCTCGGAGGTCGTCCTTTACGCTTGACTCCTGCTCGGGCCGTGGAATGACCCGTTCCTTGGTGGTTAGAAAGGTGATGATCAGCATGACCACGCCCGCGCAGGCCAGTATCGTCATGGTCCGCTCGAAGCCGATCGCCTTATCGCCGTCGCCGAGAATCAACACGATCGGCAGCACCAGCACCTGAATGATGAATTGCGCGATCATGACGGCTACGAATCGGTAGCTGGATAGGCTGTTTCGCTCGGACATGCTGCCCGTCAATACGCCACTCAGGGCGCTGTAGGGCAGGTTATTCGCCGAATACAACATAACCAACAGGAGGTACGTAACGCCGGCGTAGATCAGCTTGCCCGTCGGTGCGAAGTCCGGCGTGGCGAAGGTCAGCATGACAATTACGCCAAAGGGAACGGCCGTCCAGAGAATCCAGGGCCTGAACTTCCCCCAGCGGGTACGGGTACGGTCGGCAATGGCCCCCATAATCGGAGTGAATACCGCCCCCCCGAGAATACCGGCCCAAAAGATGATCAAGGCTGCCCATCCCGCCGGTATGCCGTAGACATCGGTGTAGAAGAAGGCAATGAACGTAACCAGGGTCTGAAAAATCAGGTTGGCCGCCAGGTCGCCGAGGGCATAACCTACCTTTTCGGTGACCGACAACTGGTGGTTTTCTATAGACATATTGAAGACCTTGATTTATTGCTTGAGCGCGATAACGGCGTCATAGGCTTCCTTAGGAGCGGAATCGCGGTCGAAAAGTAAGGGGTAATTGGTACGTCCCCGGATCGGCCAGTTATTGAGCCAGCTCTGCGCGTCGTTCACGCCCCAAAGCGTAACCCGGGTAATCGCCTCGTCGTGCTTCAGAAACAAATTGAAGAAATCGGCGTAGCGCTCGGCGATCTTGGTGGAAACCGAATCCGGCAGTCCGGCCGCGTAAGGGTTCATTTTTTCGCTTCCCTCGAAATTCTGGTTCACGTCGGCTCCCTGCAGGTCCCAGGGATTGGGCAGCGTGGTCAAATCCAACTCCGTAAACATCACCTTCGCGCCGGTAGCGGCGTAAGCCTCAATGCTGGCTTCCACTTCCTCGATGGGCGGGCCGTTCAGGTTGTAGTGCCCCTGCATGCCGACACCATCGATACGAAGGCCGTTCTCCTTTAGCAAATTCACGATGCGGACCGCACCGGTACGCTTCTCCGGGTTATTAAGATTATAATCGTTGTAGTAGAGTTCCGCGTCGGGGGCAGCCTCCGCGGCAATCCGGTAGGCATCCACTATGTACTGCTCACCAAGAAGCTTGTAGAACACGGACTCCCGGTACGAGCCGTCTTCGTTTAGCGCTTCGTTCAGTACGTCCCAGCCGTCGATGCGTCCGGCGTAGCGGCCGGCCACGGCCCGGATGTGCTCCTCCATATAGGTGCGCAACTGATCGGGATCGGTCGTTTCGTTGATGTAGGCCGGGGCCTGGGAGTGCCAAACCAGTGTGTGTCCAATGATCCATTTATCCTGCTGTTCGCCGAGGTCGACGTACGCGTCGGCCATCTCCCAGGTAAATGAATCCGGTCCTGGCTGAATGTTTTCCCACTTCATTACGTTTTCCGGCGTAATGGAATTGAATTCGCGCGCCAGTACCCGCAGCGCGGCCGTATCCTGACCGATGATCTGCGGGGCGTTGATGGCGGCGCCGATATAAAAATTACCGGCGTACGCTTCCGCCAGGGAGAGATCGGTTTCCGAAGCACCCGCCTCCGTTTCCGGAGCGCTGTTAGTGCCGGCGCAGCCAGCCAGGCCAAGCGCGAGAATAAGGAATATGGAATTACGGAAGTAGTGGAGTAGTTGCATGTCGAACGCCTGTAAAGGTTGAGCGGCACTTGCCGGCGATAAGGTTACGGTGCGCCAATGTAAGTACTTTTAGGCGGGAACGAAATCGATTGTGTGGTGACTAGCCATCTTTGTCCGTTGCGCGTGTTGCGAAAGTTTCCGGTTAGCCTTTACGCAGCGACGAGGCGCGGACCACCAGGCCGGTATCCAGGTAGACGAACTTCGGCGGCAGTGGCGTCTCGAGGTTGGCGATGCGCAGGGCCTGCTGCAGTGCCTTACGCCCCATATCGGCGGCAGGGTGGGACATGGACGAGAGCTGCGGCTCGATGATTTCGCAGACCGGGTCGTCGTTGAACCCAATCACGGCCAAATCCTGAGGGATCTGAATGCCGGCGGAATGGGCGTACTTGATGGCCCCGACGGCCGCGATATCCATCGTGCTGAAAATGCCGTCCGGTCGGTTTCCTTCTTCGAAGAGATGGCGAGTGAAGTGATAGCCCTCGTCCATATTCAGGCGATTGGAAGCCAGGATCAGCGTTTCGTCGATCTCTATGCCGTTCTCGCATAACGCCTTCCGGTAGCCAGACTCCCGTTCCTGATAGATCACTTGATTGCGGGCACCACCCAGTAGTGCGATTCTCCGGCAGCCTTGATCGATGAGGTGCTGGGTAGCCACCCGGGCCGTGGCTGCGTTGTCGATCATGACGCGGTACCCCTCGATTTTCTGGGGTACCCGGTCTACGAAGATCACCGGGGTACCGCTCTGAACGATCTCGGTAAGGTGGCCGTATTCGGAGGTTTCCATAGCCAGTGACACCAGTAGCGCGTGAATCCGGCTGTCAAAGAGCGCCCTGGCGTTGGCTACCTCGTTCTTGTACGAATCCTGTGACTGGCTGATGATCACTTCGTACCCCGCCGCACGCGCCTCCGCCTCAATGCCGGAAATGAGGTTGGAGATGAAGGGGTGGTTAATCCAGGGGACCAGCACGCCGATAGTGGTGGTCTGCTGCTTACGCAGGTTGCTGGCCATCGTATTGGTCCGGTAACCCCGTTTTAACGCCAGTTGCTTTACTGCGTCCCGCGTATCCTGCCCGATACTGTAGTGGTCCTGTAGCGCCCGGGAAACGGTGGAGGGGGCAACCTTTAATTCCATCGCTAAATCATATATGGTTACCCGTTTTTTACGCTTTTTATTCATGGAGGATCAGTCATATTATTTGCAAAGATGTGAAGGGTGGATTCGCCGATAAACGGTTGCTAATAAAGCAAGTCCGGCTACTTAGAAAGTGGGTAAGGTAAGTAATTCTGCCCTCTAAGCGGCGGTCGGTTCGGCGTAGTGAGCCGACTTCGCGGGTATCGACCGACGACCTGGACCCCCGATTGTCCACCTAAGGGTAGGCCCGGTGATGTCACTATCCGGGTATGCCGGTTAGCTGGCTAGACGTCACCGACCAGGAGATTGCAGCCCCGGATGTCGGAATAGTCCAACCTCCCCAGTACCTCGAATTTCCCATCGTCGTACACCCTCCCCAGGTCGTCACTCGCTATGAAACTGATGGTATCCAGATTGGCCAGATCGGTCAGATTCAGTACGGCGCTACGGCCGTTCGGTGCGGCCGAAAGGGGGTCGGTGATGTCCCGTGGGGTCACCGCCAGGGTAGGGGCCGGCTCGAACCGGCCGCCGCGCGGGGCATAGGCCTGGCTCAGCAACTCGGTCATGCCGTACTCACTGTGTATGTGCTGGAGTTCGAATGCCCGGCAAAGGGTATCGTGCAGTTCTTCCCGGGTCATCTCCCGGCGGCGTCCCTTCATTCCCCCGGTTTCCATCACGATCGTATCGCCCAGCGACTGAGGAAAAAGCTCCGCCAGGTCCAGCAAGGCAAAACTTACGCCGAGCAGCAACGTAGGCACGCCCCGGGAAGTCAGATCGGCAAGCTGACGGGCCAGGGCCGGCAAATCGTCCAGGTAAAAACCGGAGGCGGGGTGCCCGCTTCGGCGAATAAAGTCATCGGCCATGAAGACCAGACTTGACCCCGTTCGCTCCAGGTAGGCGGGCAGCAGGGCCAGGACGGCACGGTCCCGTAACGGGCCGTAAGTGCGTTCGAAAGTCCGGGAGGCGAGGCGAGCATACCACGATTCGCTCCGCAGGGGATGGTGGCTCGTAGTGGACCCGGTGGTGCCGCTACTGGTAAACGTACGCACGGGTGTCCAGTCTCCGCTTCGCAGGTCCTGTGTTTTGAAAAGGGAAATGGGCAGGTAAGGAATATCCGTCCGTTGCCTTACCTGCCGGACGTCGAGGTGCAACAAATCGAGATATTGGGCGTAGATAAGGTTATTAGAGGCCTGGTACCGGAACACGTCCAGGGCCAGGTCCCAGAAGGATGCCGGATCTACCTTCTCGATGCGTTCAGCCAGTTCGTCTCGCCACATGCTAATCCTTTATTTGCCATGCTATACACCCGTTGCTATCTATGGTTGTTCGCCACCGGACTGTTCGTCACCGGCTGCGTCAATCCCCCGGAATATCCCGATGAACCGGTGATCATCTATGAAGGGGCAAGCAAGGACAGCATCTTCGCACAGGTGACCGGTATTCCCGATAGCATCGTCTTTCAGTTCAGCTTCACGGATGGCGACGGTGACCTCAGTTCCGAAGACAGCACGGATATTTTTTACGTGGATAGCCGTTTCCCTAACACACTGACCCCTCTGGCGCTCCCGCCCATACCGCGCGAGGGTACCGGTAATGGCATCAGCGGCGACGTATTCTTCACACTAATCAATACGGGCCAGGTCAACTGTATTTACAATGGTCGCTTCCCGGCCCAGGATCCCGCCTATCCGGTGGATACCTTTAGCCTCCGCATCTTCATGCTCGATCAGGCCGGTAACCAGTCGAATACCATTCAGACCGAAATGATCAAGATCAAGTGTTTCGGGAGGTAAAGGATAGTCTGGTATGGTTGACTCGCTAATCTATAATGTCGGTATGCATACCGGCGAAGACACCGCCAACTATTTAGCTAAGGGCTACCGGGTAATTGCATTCGAGGCAAACCACGCTTTGGTGAAGGCAAACCGCGCGAGGTTTTCATCAGAAATCGCCTCAGGTAGACTTACTATTGTCGAAGGTGCAATTGTCGCGCGAGAAGAGGGTAGGGAAGGAGTCGTCACTTTCTTTCGCCACCCCAATGCTACGGTTTGGGGTACGGTTGCCGCTAACTGGGCCGAACGCAAGTGCAAGCGGGGAGAATTAATAGTAGAAACGAAAGTTCCCACCGTGGACTTCCCGAGCGAATTGCATAGGCACGGTATTCCTTACTATCTAAAGATTGATATTGAGGGGCGGGACATTTACTGCCTTTCCGCACTACGGGAAACTGCCGGGTTGCCATCTTACCTATCTATGGAGGCAGGGGTAGGGGGGCAGGACTGGTCCTATGTACACCGTCACCTCAGACTACTGAAAGAAGTAGGCTACGACCGGTTTCTCCTGGTAAAACAATTTAAGGTGACCACTCTACGGGAACCTATCAGCACGCGTCAGGGGAGATACGGTGGCTGGAATTTTGCGCAGGGGGATACGGGGATGTTTGGAACGGACCTGGCCGGGCAATGGCATGGGTATCGGACTACCTACTTCCTGTACCTTGTACACTTCTACTCTTATCGGTGGTTGGGTTACAATACGGATATGAAGCGCAACTTCCTACAGAAAGTCATCCGACGCGTTATCTACAAGACTTTCAATATAATGATGCCGGGGTGGTTGGATACTCACGCGACGACTGCCGGTCATATTGAAGCAATTCGGCGGCGGAGCGCAGGTAATTAGCCTCACACACAACTGCCGGGTTAATACTGGACATCAACCCTACCTTTGAGGCCGTGGAATCTCGGGAATTTATCAATCATTTAACCTACCAGCGCCGACTGAGTAGTCATACGGCTTCGGCTTACGCCGGCGACCTCGATCAGTTTGCGGCGTACTGTAGAGATACCTATGATGTCGTGTCAGCCGGGGGCGTGACCCGTGATATGGTTAAGAGCTGGATTACGGAATTGAATGGTTCCGGTCTGGCAGCGACGACCATCCGCAGGAAGCTTTCGGCACTCAAGGCCTTTTACCTGTACCGCCAGACGCGGGGCCTGCAGGAAAAGAATCCCACGAAACGGATACCTACACCTAAAACCGGTCGGCGACTGCCTGCTACGATTCCGCGTGCTGACTTGCGGTATTTGTTTTCTGCCTTTCCGGATCCCCAAACCAACGAAGATTATTTTTCTCTGCAGGATCACCTGATGCTATCGCTCCTGTACCAGGCGGGGCTGCGCCGGGCCGAACTGATCGGGTTACGGATAAGTGACGTCAGGCTCGACAAACGGGAACTTCTCGTTCGGGGCAAGGGAAACAAGGAGCGTATAGTGCCCTTCGGCGGGGGGTTGGCCGAACTGCTGGAACGGGCATTATACCTGCGCTCCGTCGCCCAAATCGAGGGACCGGCATTACTGGTAACCGCCAAGGGTAAACCCTTGTACCCCAAATATGTATATAATAAGGTAACCCGATACCTGGGAGGCGTAACCCGCGAAGCGAAGAAAAGCCCACACGTACTGCGGCACAGTTTTGCGACCCACCTGACGGAGGAGGGGGCCGATCTCAACGCGGTGAAGGAATTACTGGGGCACGCCAGTCTGGCAGCTACGCAATTGTATACCCACAACAACCTGGAAAGGCTGCGCGAAGTATACCGTCGCGCACACCCTGGCGGGGGAAATGAAGACTTGCGTTAAAATTTCGGGCTTTGTTGCTTTGTCAATTGTAGGAAACATCTTACCTTTGCAATCGCTTTGGGAAAACGTCCCCAAGCTGACTTGAAAATACAGAGAGATTCAAGGTTTTAGGCCGGTGTAGCTCAGTTGGTAGAGCAGCTGATTTGTAATCAGCTGGTCGGCGGTTCGAGTCCGTCCATCGGCTCCATGACCGGTTTCACACTTTGAGTCTTGCTATCAGAAAATGGGGGTGCGCCACAGTTGGAGAGGTGGGCTGGACTGTAAATCCAGTGTTTCGGCTGAGTAGGTTCGAATCCTACCACCCCCACATTTTCTGGTATGGTATTTGTACCAATTTGCGGAAGTAGCTCAGTTGGTAGAGCATCAGCCTTCCAAGCTGAGGGTCGCGGGTTCGAATCTCGTCTTCCGCTCCAAAGGGTCCACGATGGTGGGTCCGGAGATTAATTTGAGTAGCTCAGTTGGTAGAGCGGCTTATTTGTGGGGCCCCAACCCCACAAAACGCACCAAGCTGAGGGTCGCGGGTT
>NZ_QNQZ01000008.1 GCF_003390935.1 Lewinella sp. IMCC34191
CACGCTTGTAGAAGTATTATAATAATCAGTTACGGTCTTTATGTGCCGTGGACGAACCGTATGGATCAGTTGAAAGGACTGAAGCTCTCTTATCGAACTTGTTGATCGTTATCAAAGAAACGGCCTCACCCCCCCGCCCTCGTCAGAGGAGAGGGGGCCAGGCAAAAGACTTTGGTGGCTATTGCGGGCAGGATCACCTCTTACCATTCCGAACAGAGAAGTTAAGCTGCCCAGCGCCGATGGTACTTGGGCTTGACCCCGGGAGAGTAGGTCGCCGCCAATTTTTAAGAAAGCCTCATCGCTACGCAGCGGTGGGGCTTTCTCCGTTTGTACAACGCGGTCTCCGACCGCGATGTACGACGCAGCCTCCGGCTGCGAAGTCTCCCGAGCCGCCCCAGCATAAAGCAGCCTCCGGCTGCGCCCAACCCATATTGCGTACTTTGTATCACACAAACCTCCGCATATGGCCCACCGCTACCTATCCTACATCTGTTACACGCTCTTCGGACTTATCGCTCTATCCACCACACTCACCGCTCAGGATGAGCTCAAGCAAGCCGTTAAGCAAAGCATAGACGACCAATACGCAAGCCTGACCGAGCTGAGCGACAAGATCTGGTCCTACGAAGAGATAGCCTTCCAGGAAAGCCAGTCGGCCGAAGCCCTGAAGCAATATGCCCGGGACAACGGCTTCACCATCGAGGAAAACATCGGAGGTATCCCTACCGCCTTCACTGCGGAATACGGAAGTGGAAAGCCGGTCATCGGCATTCTAGGAGAGTTCGATGCGCTACCGGGCTTGAGCCAGGAAACGGTACCCCACAAACAACCCCTCCACGAAGGAGCGGCCGGCCACGGCTGCGGACACAACCTCTTTGGAACGGCCAGCCTCGGTGCGGCTACGGCCATCAAGGATCTGATTGAGTCAGGAGAACTGGAAGGTACGATCCGCTTCTACGGTACCCCGGCCGAGGAGAAGTACTTTGGTAAGCTCTGGATGATCCGCGCCGGAGCCTTCGAGGACGTAGACATCGTCATGGATTGGCACCCCGCTGATGAGACCAAGACCGGCGTGCAGACCGGGCTAGCCCTGGTGGATTTCATCGTCGAATTCCACGGTCAGGCCGCCCACGCCGCGGGTGACCCCTGGAACGGCCGCGATGCCTCCGACGGACTCGAGCTCTACACCACGGGCATCAACTACTACCGCGAGCACGTCAAACCCAGCGTCCGTATCCATTACGACATCGAGGTGGCCGGTGAGGTCGTCAATGTCGTGCCGGACTACGCCCGTATCTGGACGCGCGTCCGCGATGCCAACTTCGCAGGGGTACAACCAGTCTACGACCAGATCAAACGCATCGCCGAGGGGGCGGCCATGATGGCGAATGTCGACTACGAGATCAACCTCGTTTCCGGCATCCACGAGGTAATGGTCAACCGAACCGGTGCCGAAGTACTGCAGCAGAACCTGGAGGAAATGGGGCCGATCGAATACACCGAGGAGGAGCAGGAATTCGCCAAAGGCATTCAGCAAGCGGTGGACAAACCGGAGATCGGCTTAGTCAGCAAGATCGAGCCGCTGGAAGAAACCCAGGAAGTTGCTAGTGGCGGCTCAACCGACGTAGGAGATGTCAGCTACGTGGTACCGGTCATTCGTCTCCGGGCGACCACCGCCCCGAACGGTACGCCCTGGCACAGCTGGGCCGTCGTTGCCTGCGGCGGCATGAGCATCGGCCATAAGGGGATGGCTTTCGCCGCCGAAGCCCTGGCCCGTACCATGGTCGACCTCTACGAAGACGAAGGCCTGCGCCAGCGCATCCGGACGGAATTCGAGGAGGACCTTGGAGATTACGAGCACGTACCTATGGTACCGGAAGGGCCGGCCCCCGTCGGAAACTAAGGGCGGCGGAGCGCAGGTAAGGTGCCGTTCACGGTAATCATGGAGGTTGGGTTGTGAATCAGGACAGCGCTTCCCGCATGTACAGCAAAAGGGGGCGCATCTTACTGTACGCTTCCGCTATCAAGTCCGGGAAGTCATCCCCCAGAACATCGTCCTGCGTAATACGACGGGAAATCGTAAAGTTCTTGCGGCGCAGCAGTTCGATGTATTCGTGATCACCGGAGTAGCCCTTCGGACTGGTCTTCAGTTTCTTCGGATCGTCCTCCAGCCCGCCGTCGAAGTAATCCTGGAAGGCTTTATCGGTTAGGATCTCTTGCAGCTTAGCCCCCTCCTTGTCGATACGGCCCCGGATCTTCTTGAGCATGTCATTGTCCGGGTTGTGAACGCCGCCGGCGATGAAGGAGTAGGGCGGAGAGACGTAGATGTACAATCCCGAGCCCTTCTGTTCCCCCGGGGCAAAGCCGAAGTTGTTCTTGTAGGTCGGCCGCTCCGGATGGTAGAGTAGATTGTTGTTGATCCGCTCGATGGCCTCTTTCGGCTCGATGTCCTTGTAGAAGTTGTCCCGCTCTCCGAGCTTATTGAGGATACGGTCGCATTCCTCGATCCAGATTTGTTTCGCTTCCTCGTAGCGATCCCGGTGGGCATCCATCCACTGCTTGGAATTATTGTCGGACAGGTCACGAAGGAAGTCGAAGATCTTGCGTTTGGACATGGCGGTAAATGCTATCGTTGGTCGGTGGATATAATGCGGTTTGCGGAAAACGGTTTGATGCTCTCCCGCCAGACGTACACACTGATCATCCCGCGGGATACCCCTAAAGGCGAGGAAATGCAACTAATTTGTAGCGGACCTCCGTTAATTGGGCAAACCCTATACCTGCGCCCCGTCGCCCGCTATGTTACTGACTATTTCCACTACCTACCAGCCGGCCACCGATCTGGGCTTTCTGCTGCATAAGCACCCGGATCGCTTCCAGACCATCAATCTATCCATCGGGCAGGCCCACGCCTTTTACCCGGAAAGCAGTCCGGAACGGACGACGGTGGCGCTGCTGCTCGATATGGATCCTATTGATATGGTACGTAACGGGCGGTCGGACGGTAACCAAGGGTTTAGCCTGGGGCAGTACGTGAACGACCGGCCTTACGTCGGCTCCTCTTTTCTTTCGGTGGCCCTGGCGAAGGCTTTCTCGACCGCTCTTAATGGTACCTGTCACAAGCGACCCGAATTGGTTGATCAACCCCTGCCGCTGAAGGCCACACTTTCGGTGGTAAGTGCGCCGGCCGGTGGAGAAGCGCTATTACGCAAGTGGTTTGAGCCATTGGGTTATACGATGGACATCACGCCCCACGCGCTGGATGCCACCCATCCGGAATGGGGAATGAGTTCCTACTACACTGTCACCATGGATGGGGTAGTAACGCTGCAGGCACTCCTGGCTCACCTTTACGTGCTGATTCCGGCCCTGGATCGCGACAAGCACTATTACGTCAGTGAAGGCGAGGTGGCCAAGTTGCTGGCAAAGGGAGATGGCTGGCTGGAGCAGCACCCGGCCCGGGAAGAGATCACCCGGCGCTACCTCCTGGGCTTCCGGTCGCTGACCAAGCAGGTATGGTCCGAGTGGGAGGGTGCCGAGGAAGCGGCGGACGTAGCCCGGAAGGAAAAGGCGGCTGCTCCCTCCCTGCACGATCGGCGATTACAGGCGGTATTGTCCGCGCTACTTGCAAGTGGTGCCGAGAGCGTATTGGACCTGGGCTGCGGGGAGGGAAAGCTCCTCCGGTTGCTGCTCAAGGAGCGCCAATTCCGGCGTATCGAGGGTATGGATGTCTCCTACGGAGAACTCACCAAGGCAATGGACCGGCTACACTACGAAGACCTGCCGCCCAGGCAGCGGGAGCGACTTAAACTATGGCAGGGAGCACTCACCTACCGCGATGAGCGCATGCATGGCTTTGACGCCGCTGCGGTAGTCGAGGTGATCGAGCACCTGGATGAGAATAGGCTGCAGGCCTTCGAGCGGGTCGTTTTCGGGAGTGCCCGGCCGGCTACGGTGGTGCTCACCACTCCGAACGCCGATTACAATGCCCTCTTTGAGAAAATGGAAGCAGACACGATGCGGCACACCGACCATCGCTTCGAATGGAGCCGGGAAGAGTTTCGCGCGTGGACCGAAAGAATAACTTCAGAATACGCTTACCAGGTCAGTATCGAACCGATCGGACCCATCGATGACACCTACGGATCACCTTCACAAATGGCGATTTTTACTCATGCAGATTAGTGTACCCGAACTTTCGTTGATCTTACTCGTCGGCCCGGCCGGATCCGGGAAGAGCACCTTCGCCCGGACACATTTCGGAAAGTATGAGGTAGTCTCGTCCGATACCTGTCGGGGCGTCGTGTCCAACGATGAAAATGCACAGTCAGCTACCCCCGATGCCTTTGACCTACTGAACTTCATCGTCCGCAAGCGCCTGAAGCAGGGACTGCTGACCGTAGTGGATGCTACGAACGTTCAGTCGGAATCGAGGAAGTCGCTGATCAAGATCGCCAAAGAATTTCACGTACTGCCCGCCGCTATTGTGCTCAATATGCCGGAGGAAGTATGCGCCGAGCGCAACCGGCAACGTCCGGACCGCAACTTCGGCCGCCATGTGCTGCGGCACCAGCTAACCCAATTGAAACGCTCCCTCCGAGGACTCAAACGGGAAGGCTTTCGCAAGATCTACGTGCTGGACACACCCGATGAGGTAGCTGCAGTGACCAGAATCCAACGCGACAAACTGTACAACGACAAAAAGAGCGTCCACGGGCCCTTCGATATCATCGGAGATATTCACGGCTGCTATGACGAGACGCACGAACTGCTGGAGAAGCTGGGCTACGAGATCAGGGTCGCTCCTGAGCGGAAGGAATACTTCGGTCTGGAAGTGAGCCATCCCGCCGGCCGGCAGGCTATCTTTCTTGGGGACCTGGTCGACCGCGGTCCTAACTCGCCCGACGTGTTACGCCTCGTCATGAGTATGATTAAGGATGGGGTGGCCTGGTGCGTACCCGGCAACCACGATCTGAAATTGCAGCGAAAACTGAACGGGAAGAAGGTGACCGTCAACCACGGGCTCGCGGAAACGCTCGAGCAACTGGAGGGCGAATCCTCCCGCTTCCGCGACGACGTCCGGGACTTTCTCTACAGCCTCGTCAGCCACTACGTATTTGACGACGGGCAACTGGTAGTGGCCCACGCCGGGCTGCGGGAAGACATGCAGGGGCGGGGCTCGGGCGCCGTGCGGGCTTTCTGTACTTACGGGGAGACCACCGGGGAGATCGATGAGTTCGGACTACCCGTGCGCCACAACTGGGCCGCCGAGTACCGGGGGAAGGCTAAAGTCGTTTACGGCCACACGCCCGTGCCCGAAGCGGAATGGTTGAATCGAACCATCGATATCGATACCGGCTGCGTCTTCGGGGGCAAACTGACCGCCCTGCGCTATCCGGAAGAAGAATTGGTAAGTGTTCCCGCCAGACAAATCTACTGCGAGCCGGTGCGACCGCTCAATCCGGCCCCCTCCGCGCTTTCCGCCCAGCAGGAATACGATGACCTGCTGGACATATCGGACGTGACCGGCAAGCGGATCGTGCAGACGCGCCTTCGGAATAACCTGACTATCCGGGAAGAAAACTCCATAGCCGCGCTGGAGGTCATGAGCCGCTTTGCCGTCAACCCGAAGTGGTTGATCTACCTGCCGCCGACCATGTCGCCCTGCGAGACCAGTGACCTGCCCGATTACCTCGAGCACCCGAACGAAGCCATCGCCTACTACCAAAGCAAAGGCGTGAATAACATTGTGTGCGAGGAAAAGCACATGGGGTCCCGGGCGGTGATCGTCGTATGCCGAGACGAATCGGTAGCGGCCCGTCGCTTTGGCATCACCAATGAGGGTCCGGGCGTGGTCTACACCCGTACCGGGCGAAACTTTTTTACCGACTCCGTGCTGGAGAAAGCATTTCTGGACCGCGTGACAGCTGCCCTGACAAAGTCCGGCTTTTGGGACAAGTTGGACACCGATTGGGTCTGTCTGGATACGGAGTTGATGCCGTGGTCGGCGAAAGCACAGTCGCTGATCCAGGAGCAGTACGCTGCCGTCGGTGCGGCGGCCAGCCACGCCCTGCCCGCGGTCAACGAAGCGCTGAGAAAAACGATGGCGCGCGGCGTAGAGGGCATGGATTCGGTAATGGAAAAATTCACCTACAAGGAAGCGGCGGTGGACCGCTACACTGTGGCCTACTGTAATTACTGTTGGGAAGTAAACTCCATTGACGACTATCGTCTCGCTCCCTTCCACGTGCTCGCGACGGAGGGGGCGGTCCACGTCGATAAATCCCACGAGTGGCATATGCAGACCATAGGCGACATGGCCACCGGAGACGAAATCCTTTTCCGGGCTACGCCGTACCGCATCGTCGATACGGCTGACGCCGCCCAGGTGCAGGCGGCCGTTGACTGGTGGCTGGCCCTGACCGCGGCCGGTGGGGAGGGTATGGTGGTCAAGCCTTACGATTTCGTCGCCTACGGCAAGGGCGGATTACTCCAACCGGCGGTAAAATGCCGCGGGAGGGAGTATTTGCGCATCATCTACGGACCAGAGTACGATTTGCCCGAGCACCTCAGTCGCTTGAAGAAGCGGGGGCTGGGTAAGAAGCGTTCGTTGGCGCTCCGGGAATTCGCCTTGGGTATCGAAGCGCTGGAGCGATGTATTCGCCGGGAACCGCTGCGCCGCATCCATGAATCGGTCTTTGGCGTGCTGGCGCTGGAGAGCGAAGCCGTGGATCCGCGTCTGTAAGCGGCTACTGCTGACATTGAAACGCGGTGGCTACCTTGGGTGGTCTTTCATCCCTATGGCCAACCGTCCCGAAAAATTCATCAGCTGCGACTGGGGTACCACCAACTTCCGGTTGCGGGTGGTGGATGGGGATACGTTAGCCGTGATTACAGAGCTTAGGTCAGGTACCGGTATCCGCCAGCTTGATGCGGACTTCCGGGAAAGCGGGAAGGGAAGCCGGTTCGACTACTTCGCGGATTATCTAAGCAAACAGCTCGATCAATTACCCGGTGAATACCAGTATTTGCCTGTCGTGGCTTCCGGTATGGCATCGTCCAGTATCGGGATGAAGGAGCTGCCCTACGCGCGCTTACCCTTCGGAGCGGCCGGTACCTCCCTGCTTAGCAAATGGTGCGAAATGGAAAACCGGCGGCTGTTGCTGGTGTCTGGGGTACTAGGCAATGGGGATATCATGCGCGGGGAGGAAGTGCAGGCTATGGGACTTGCCAGGGAGATGGAGCAGGACGGTGTACTCATCCTGCCGGGCACCCACGCCAAACATTTGACCTACCGCGAGAGCTACTTTACCGACTTCACGACGCATATGACGGGTGAGTTATTTGATGTGCTGGTGAAAAATAGTATTCTGAGTGGATCGGTAGCGGCCGGTTCATTCAATGAACTAGAACGAGCGGCGTTTTTGGAGGGAGTCGATACCGGGAAGACAGGGAAACTATCCTCCAGTCTATTTCGAGTAAGGGTAGGGCAGGTCATTGGAAAGAGACCACCGTCGGAAAACTACTATTACCTGAGTGGCTTATTAATTGGGGAGGAGCTGCGCCACCTATCACGGGCCGACGGAACGATCTACCTGGCAGCATCGGGGCCTACCCACGAGCTATACCGCCTGGCCCTGGACAGGTTAATGGACGGTGGACTCGTCAAAATCTTTAGCGAGCAGGTAGTAGATCGAGCGCTACATTTCGCCCACCAAACATTGCTACATCAACATGGCTAATACCCATCCATTTTCCTGGGAGTCTTTTAACGCCCTCCCGGTCATCGCGATTCTGCGCGGCTACGATCGCAAACAATGCCGCCGGATTGCCGGGGTAGGAATGGCTGCCGGATTTCATACCCTGGAAGTGACCATGAATACCGCTGAGGCTGCGGATATTATCCGCGAACTACGGGATCTCCACCCGGAACTAAATGTAGGCGCCGGCACCGTTTGTACCTTAGAAGACTACGAAGTCGCCGTAGCCGCCGGTGCCCAATTCATCGTCATGCCCATCGTGGAGGAGGAAGTCATCGTTAGTGCCGTCGCGGAGGATATACCCGTCTTTCCCGGAGCATTCACGCCTACGGAAGTGTACCGGGCTTGGTCGCTGGGCGCATCGGCGGTCAAGCTGTTTCCGGCCGGTCAGTTGGGTCCGAGCTACGTCCGCGATATACTCTCTCCGTTGGACGACGTCCGCTTGCTACCCACCGGCGGCATTGATGCCACCAACGTACAGTCCTACTTCGAAGCTGGAGCGTACGGCGTGGGCATGGGCAGCGGCCTCCTCGACAAGCCCCTCATTCAGGCAAACGACTACGATGGTCTCAAAAGCCACTTCGAAGCGGTACGACGCGGTTTCCAACCGCGCAGTAGAACGCTGTCTCCGACAGCGAGGTAAGACGCGGTTTCCAACCTCCCCGTACGATGCAGCTTCCAGCTGCGCCGGTAAAATGCGGTCTCCGACCGCGATCCCACTACTCACTTTCCTCCACCCGCTCAATCTTCCCCACCAAAAAAACATAGCTACAAAGCCCCACGAAAGCCACCGCCCCTACAAAGAACAGCGCCGACTCAAAACTCCCCCCCTCCGCCAGAAAACCAATAACCGTAGGCGAAACAACGGCCCCCAGTCCCCCGATAAAATTAAAAACGCCACCGACCAAACCGATCAGCCGCTTGGGGGCCAGTAGCGAAACGAAAACCCACGTAATCGACGCGAGCCCATTCCCAAAAAAAGCGATGGCCAGGAAGAAGATGATCAGAGCGGTACTGTCCGTATAGTTGGCGCCGATGATTAGAATGGAGAGGAGCATGCCTAAAATGATCGGCCCTTTTCGTGATGCCTCTTTACTGACGCCTCTGCGTACTAAAAGATCGGATACGAAGCCGGACAGCAATACCCCGACGAAGGCCGCCAAAAAGGGGATTGAAGCCAGGAAGCCCGACTGGATAAAGTCCAATCCACGAAATTCCACCAGGTAAGTCGGAAACCAGGTCAGGAAGAAGGTGAAAAGAGAAACCAGGCAAAACTGCCCGAGGTAGATGCCCCAGAGCTTGCGGTGAACGAACGCTTCGCGCAGGTCGGACAGGCTGAAGTTGGTGCGGCCCGCATCTTTTTGGTCGGTGGTGTT
Source organism: Lewinella sp. IMCC34191 (assembly GCF_003390935.1). Lineage (GTDB taxonomy): Bacteria > Bacteroidota > Bacteroidia > Chitinophagales > Saprospiraceae > Neolewinella. The sequence goes on from NZ_QNQZ01000008.1 coordinate 9,137, forward strand.
ATCAACCAGTCCGCCTCCCGCTGCGATGAGGTCCAGCTCGGCCTCGCTGACCGACTCGTGGCTGCGCGGATCGCGGTAGTAAAACCACCAGACGACCGCCCAGATCATGCCGATCACCCCCGAGAAAATGAATAATCCCCGCCAGCCGAAGTAGGCCTGTACCGTCACTAACAGCGGCGTAAGAAAGGCCAGCCCGATGAACTGACCGGAGGTATAGATCGCGATGGCGGACGCCCGCTCCTGCTCGGGAAACCAGCTCGTGACGATGCGATTATTCGTCGGGTAGGAGGGGGCTTCGAAAACACCGATCGAGGCCCTGAGCTTGATGAGGGCCGCCAGGGAACTGACCAGCCCCTGTAGCAGGGTTGCGAGCGACCACAGCACCAGGATGATGGGGTACAGTAACCGTGGCCGCACGTGATCGGCCAGGATGCCGCCCGGGATCTGCAGCAGTGAATACGTGAGCCCGAAGGCGGAGAAGATGAGGCCGAGCTGAACCTTAGTCAGGTCCAGATCTTCGCTGATGGCCGCGGCGGCAACGGAGATGTTGCTCCGGTCCATATAATTGATCACCACCGTCACGAAGATGAGCGCGAGGATGTGGTAGCGTTTCCGGGTTATGGGCGCGGCACTTACCATTCCGTTACCGACCCGTCGGCGTTGCGCCAGATGGGGCTTTTCCAGTTGTGGCCGGTGGCGGCGGCTTCCCGCACCTTGTCCTCGTCGATCTCGATGCCCAGCCCCGGTTTAGTGAGCAGCGGTACGTGTCCGTCGCGGAGCTGAAAGCCGTCGGGGTCGGCGAGGTAATCGGTCAGGTCGGCGCCCACATTATAGTGGATGCCGAGGCTGGTTTCCTGGATCAGGGCGTTGGGGCAGTTGAAGTCCACCTGGAGCGCCGCGGCAAAACTGATGGGCCCCAGGGGGCAATGGGGAGCTAAGGCCACGTCGTAGGCTTCGGCGAGGGTGGCGATTTTCTTTACTTCCGTGATGCCTCCCGCGTGACTGAGATCGGGCTGAATGATATCCACCGCATTCTGTTCCAGGATGCGCTTGAAATCCCAGCGGGAGTACATCCGCTCGCCCGTAGCCATCGGAATGGACGTGAAATCGTGCAGGGCCTTCAGGGCGTCATTGTTCTCGGCCAGGACCGGCTCCTCCAGAAAGAAGGGGTCGTAGGGTTCGAGTACGCGGGCGATGGCCTTGACCTGTCCCTTGTGTACCCGGCCGTGGAGATCCACGCCGATCAGGACATCGCTGCCGACCGCCTCGCGCATGGCGGCCATCTTATCGCCGATGGCGGCCACCTTTGCCGGACTATCAATCCACTCCATTTCGTCGCAGATGGTCATCTTCACGGCGGTGAACCCGTTGGCGACCCGCTTTCGGGCGGCCGCGGCCAGGGCTTCCGGGGTATCGCCGCCGATCCAGCCGTACACGCGCATCCGGTCGCGGACGGCACCCCCGAGCAGCTGATAGACGGGTGCGTCGAATGCTTTCCCTTTAATGTCCCACAGGGCCTGATCGATGCCGGCCAGCGCGCTCATCAGGATGGGGCCGCCCCGGTAAAAACCACCCCGGTAGATCATGGACCAGAAGTCTTCGATGCGGTGGGCGGAGTGGCCGATGAGGTGTTCCTTCACTTCGTGGACGCAGGCCTCTACGGTGGCGGCGCGGCCTTCCACTACCGGTTCGCCCCAGCCTACGATGCCTTCGGCGGTGGTAAGCTTCAGGAAGAGCCAGCGGGGGGCTACTTTGAAGGTTTCGACCTGGGTGATGATTAAGTCTGGCATGATCTTACGGTGAGGAGTAGGTAAAGTACGGGATTTGGTACATCACGGCTTGTGGGCGCACTGCGGAGTGGGAAGTTTCGCTTTTTGCCGCTTTGCGGCTGAGGGGGTTCCACGGTGGACTAGGATGAGGTAAAGGGAAGGATGCAGAACTCGTTGCTGCTTCGCTAATGAATGGGACGCACAGGAAATGGCAGTTCGCCTTCGGCTCGTAGGGGTGGGTTCACACGGATGGCCACGGATTTAGGGCACGGAATTGCACGGATTTTTCCCGGCATGTTAGCTCGCCTTCGGCTCGTGGGGGGAGGGGGAAAGGTCTGCGTCTCCGCTCGTAGACGGACCTACTCGCCTTCGGCTGGTAGTGATTTTTCTAAGTTGGTATCCCCGTGGGTGGAAGAGCTCTGCACCGTCAGGTGCAGAGCAAGCCCCTGTCGCGGAATCAAAGAGCTGCGCCAGCAGCTATCAGCGCACTTAAAATCTGCGTCGATATTCGCGCCCTAATCCGTGTGATCCGCGGTAAAAGATCAGAGCGCCAGCGAGCCCCCTTCTTAGTGCAGTCTCCTGCCCAGACCAGCGTCAGCTGGTCTGGGCAGGAGGTTTTGCTATTGACCCGTCGGCAGACGAGCTCCGTTGCTCTACGCTCGGCGGACGACTGGTGCCGACCCGTGGGCGGACCAACTCCGCTTCACTACGTTGGGCAGACCGCGGGCGCCTTCAGGTCCGCCGAGTAGCGGCTCGTTTGCGGGGGCGGGGGAAAATAATCGGAGGAATATGTAACAGCTTCTATTGTATGGCGCATATACCGGTAAATCCCTTATCCATGCAAGGAAAGACACACTGGTTGTCGGTATTCATCCTGCTGCTAACGCAGGCGCAGCTATTTGGCAACGGCATCGAGGTTTCGAACCTGCAATTCACGGGGGAGGCGGGCAACGTGGCCGACCTCTCCTTCACCGTAGCGTGGGAGAATTCCTGGCGGCTTGACGCCGGACCCGGCAACTACGATGCGGCCTACATCTTTGGGAAGTACCGGACGGCCGGGGGCGATTGGCAACCCATGTACTTCCTAACCCTGGCCGGCACATCCGGGAACGCCACGCTGGAAAGACCTTCTGCCCCCGCCCCGGGCTTTTTTGCCTACCGGAACGCCGTCGGGACCGGAAACGCAAGCTTCAATCTCACCGTGCAATGGGACTACGGCGCCTTGGGCGTTGATGGCCTTTCGAACGTAGAGACCAGGATTTTTGCCGTTGAAATGGTCCATGTGCCCGAAGGGGCCTTTCAAGTCGGCGACGGCAGCATCAACGGCAGCAAATTTTACCAGGGGGAAGGGGAGCTTACCAGAGAGCCCTTTTCTCCCTACCGAATCGATTCGGAAGATGTGATATACATCGACATCGATAACTTGTATTACATTGATAGTACCTACTCCGGCGACCAGCTCGGCCTGTTGCCCGCGGAGTACCCAAAAGGCTTTGCCGGTTTCTACTGCATGAAATATGAAGTTTCCCAGCAACAGTGGGTGGACTTCTTCAATACGCTGACGCCTACCCAGCAGGCGACGCTGGACGTGACCGGCCCGAATGGCAAGAATTCCGATGTCGTCTTAGACCGTAACGCCGTCAGCTGGGATGGCAGCTCACCGGCTACCACGAGCCTGCCCGACGTAGCCATGAATTATGTACCGAATACCTTCATGCTCGCCTATCTCGACTGGGCCGGCATGCGCCCGCTCACCGAACTGGAATACGAGAAAGCCTGTCGGGGACCTATTATTCCCGTCCCCGGGGAATTCGCATGGGGCACCACGAATATCCACGGCACCGCTTACACCCTGAGCGGAGCCGGCACCGCCGCGGAAGCGATCACCGATCCAGGGGTCGGCACCGGCAATGCCGCCTACAGTAACCTCACGCCGGATGTAGATCCGCTGCGGGTTGGCATATTTGCGGCCAGCGCGGTCAACACCACCCGGGAAGAAACCGGGGGCAGCTATTATGGCATCATGGAATTGAGCGGCAACCTCATGGAACGTTGCATCAGTGTCGGCGCCGTGCAAAATCGATCATATACGGGCTTAACCGGCGACGGGAGGCTCTCGGAAACCGGTTGGGCCAACGTATCATGGTGGCCGAATACAGGACTGAGTTTTCGGGGTGGATCGATCGGACAGAAGAGCAGTTTGCTCCAGGTATCCGATCGCAGCTACGGGTCATATAGCAGCTCGATTTCCCTATCGTCGAACGGCATCCGGGGTGCCATTACCGCCCCATAGACGGTATGCGAACGGGTGCACATTTACTACTTCGTGCGGTCTTCCTCTGCGGCGCGACCCTGCCGGTGAGCGCACAGTACCAGGGGGGTGACGGCGACGGACACGATATGCTCGATCTCGCCTTTACCCTGGAGGCCTACGATCCAGCGGCAGTGTACAGCGGGGGCGCCGGCGACGGACACGATATGCTCGATCTCGGCTTTACGCTATCCGCCTACGATCCCGCGGCACTATTTAGCGGAGGCGCCGGCGACGGTCACGACATGCTCGATCTCGGCTTTACGCTATCCGCCTACGATCCCGCGGCACTATTCAGCGGAGGCGCAGGCGACGGACACGATATGCTCGATCTCGCCTTTACGCTGACCGCCTACGATCCCGCGGTACTATTCAGCGGAGGCGCCGGTGACGGACACGATATGCTCGATCTCGCGTTTACGCTGGCCGCCTACGATCCCGTAGCCCTGTTCAGTGGTGGTGGCGGTGACGGACACGATATGCTCGATCTCGCCTTTACCCTGGCCGCCTACGATCCCGTAGCCCTATTCAGTGGTGGTGGCGGTGACGGTTACGACATGGCCTTACTCGAGCCGGGTAGCCCCTTCCCCCTGACCCTACTTACTTTTGAAGCCGTTGCAAAGGCGGATTACGTCCTCCTGACGTGGGTGACGGCGGACGAGGTGGACACCGATTATTTCACCGTGGAAAAAAGCCGGGAAGGCTTCGATTTCAAGTCCATCGGTCGCACCGCCGCCGCCGGAAAAACGCCCCGCGGAGTCAAAACGTACTATGCCTTCGAAGACGGGGCCCCGTGGGAGGGAACCACCTATTACCGTCTGCGCAGCATAGATCTGGACGGCACCTTCTCGCTCTCGGATATCCGTACGGTCGACTTTCGCCGTGCTGCGGGGTGGGACTTTACGGTATTCCCAAATCCGAATGACGGCAGCCGTTTAGGTATTCAACTGACGGGCGGTGAGCATCAGGGTGCCATCCATACTGACCTTTACAGCGCAAGCGGTCGGCGAATATTGAATCACACGTTCCCCGCCGAAGTGACGGGGCGCTACACCCTGCCGGTCGGTGACGTGAACCTGCCGTCCGGATCCTACTACCTCCGCGTATCGAAGGGGGAAGAGCAAATCAGCAAATTGCTGGTGGTAAAGAGAAGATAAATTCGGGTTGACAACCGGCCTACCTCCTGGTCCACCCAGCGTTAGTCTCATGCTATCGACCCGTCGGCAGACGAGCTCCGTTGCTCTACGCTCGGCGGACGACTAGTGCAAAACCGTGGGCGGATGAACTCCGCTACGCTGCGTTCGGCAGACCACATACCCCTACGCCGAGCGAAGCGAGTGTATGCCTCCGTGATTCCTCTGTGAGCCCCTTTGCGTCCTCCGTGGTGAAGCCCCGAGCGCAGCAAGTGCCCCGCCAGAAAATTGTAAATCGTACATCAAAAATCGTAAATCGTAAATCGTAAATCCTACAAATACCGCCCGGTGTAACTACCCTCCACGCCCTTTAGCTCCGCCGGCCGGCCCTGAAACACCAGGTGCCCCCCGTCACGCCCGCCCTCGGGGCCGAGGTCGATAACGTAGTCGGCCGATTTGATTACATCGATATTATGCTCCACGATCAGCACGGTATGGCCGTTTTCGACCAGGGCGTTGAAGGCGGTGAGCAGCACGCGCACATCGTCGAAGTGGAGGCCGGTAGTGGGCTCGTCGAAGATGAAGAGAAGGTGGTCGCCGGCCTTGTCCTTGGTAAGAAAGCTCGCGAGTTTGACCCGCTGGGCCTCCCCGCCGGAGAGGGTGGAACTGGACTGCCCGAGCGTCACGTAGCCGAGCCCGACGTCCTGCAGGGGTTGCAGCTTACGGGCTACGGTGTCTTCTTCGGCAAAGAATTCGATGGCCTCATTGATGCTCAAATCGAGTATCTCGGCGATGTTCTTGCCGTTGTACTGTACGTCCAAAATCTCGCGCTTGAAGCGGGCGCCGTGGCACTCCTCGCATTCCAGGCGCACGTCGGCGAGGAATTGCATTTCCACCACCTGCTCGCCCTCCCCCTTGCAGGTCGGGCAGCGGCCGCCGTCCACGTTGAAACTGAAGAAGCTGGGCTTGTAGCCGCGGATCTTGGACAGCTGCTGATCCACCATCAAATTGCGGATCGCATCGTAGGCGCCAACGTAGGTGACGGGGTTGGAACGACTGCTCTTTCCGATCGGGGCCTGGTTCACCATCTCTACACCGGTGAGCATCTTCAGGTCGCCGGACAATTTGCTGAAGGCGCCCGGGGCCTGGCTGCTGCCTTCGCCGAGTTCCCGGAGCAGGGCGGGGTAGAGGATACCCTTCACCAAACTCGTCTTGCCGCTACCGGAAACGCCGGAGACGACCGAAATGGCATTCAGCGGAATGCGCGCATCCACCTTTTTCAGATTGTGCATCCGGGCACCCTCGATCTGGATCCAGTTGGTCAGGCGACGGGGTTGGTCGTTCGGCTCGATACGGAGCGTCCCATTCATGTATTTCGTGGTGAGGCTTTCGGTGGCCTCGTCGAAGATACTTTCGTAGGGGCCGGCAAAGATTACCTCGCCCCCGTGTACGCCGGCCTTCGGGCCGATATCGATGAGGTAGTCCGCCGCGGCGATGATACCCTCCTCGTGCTCCACGACCAGTACGGTATTCCCCAGGTCCCGCAGCCGCCGCAGCACCTTCACCAGGCGCTCGGTATCGCGGGGGTGGAGGCCGACGCTGGGCTCGTCCAGGATGTAGAGACTGGCCGTGAGGTTGCTGCCCAGGGTACGCGTCAGGTTGATGCGCTGGCTTTCGCCGCCGGACAGCGTATTGCTGAGGCGGTTGATGCTGAGGTAGCCCAGGCCGAGGTCCATCATGCTCTGCAGGCGGTTATTGACCTCCAGCAGCAGGCGGCGGGCGATCGTGGTATCGTGCTCGTTGAGCTTCAGTTCCTGGAAATGCTTTTGCAGCAGATCGATGGGCAGGTCGACCAGTTCGGTGATGGCCTTGCCGTCGATCTTGACGTAGGTGGCTTCCTTGCGCAGACGTTTTCCCTTGCAGTTGTGGCAAAGGGTGCGGCCGCGGTAACGGGCCAGCATCACCCGGTTCTGGATCTTGTACAGTTTTTTCTGCAGTTCGTTGAAGAAGGCGTGGATGCCGTCGACGTGGCGGTTGCCCTCCCAGAGTACCTCCTTCTGCTCGTCCGTCAGGTCACCGTAGGGGGTATGGACGGGAAATTCGAAGCGATTGGCGACCCGCAGAAAATCTTTCTGCCACTGCCCGTAAGTACTGCCGCTCCACGGGGCTACGGCACCGTCGTAAACGGACAGGCCCGGATTGGGGATCACCTTGTCCTCGTCGATGCCCATCGTCCGGCTGAAGCCTTCGCAGACCGGGCAGGCACCGTAGGGGTTGTTGAAGTTGAACAGGGCGGGGGAGGGCTCGAGGAAGGTCATTCCGTCGAGCTCAAACCGGTTGTTGAAGGCGGTCCATTCCTGCGCTCCGTCGCCCATGCTTACGATTACCTCGCCGTCGCCTTCGACGAAGGCGGTCTGTACGGAGTCGGCGATGCGCTTGTTGTTTTCCTCGTCGTCGGTCTTAACCACGAAGCGGTCGATAAGCACCATCATCTCCTCCTCGGTGGTGAGGGTGTCGAGGACCTTGTCCAGGCTCTTGCGGTCGCTCTCCAGAACGTCGTCGATGCGCTGCGGCTCGTCGTCGGCCAGCACCCGGGTGTAGCCTTTCTGTTGCAAAAGCTCGAGTTCGCGGCGGAGGGTGCGGTCGCCGTAGGTGCGCGGGATGGGGGCGTAGAGGTACACCCGGCTGCCTTCCTCCTGGCCGAGGATGTGGTCGACTACGTCGGAAACGGTGTGGCGCTTCACCTCTTCACCGCTTTTGGGGCTATAGGTGCGGCCCACGCGGGCATAGAGCAGGCGTAGGTAATCGTAGATCTCCGTCAGCGTACCCACGGTGGAGCGGGCATTGGCCGTTGTCGTTTTCTGCTCGATCGCAATGGCCGGGCAGATGCCGCGGATGTAGTCCACTTCCGGCTTCTTCATCCGCATCAGGAACTGCCGGGCGTAGCTGCTCAGGCTCTCCACGTAGCGGCGCTGCCCTTCGGCGAAGAGCGTGTCCATCGTGATGCTCGACTTGCCGCTGCCACTCACGCCGGTCACCACCACCAACTGATTTTTGGGGATAGTAAGGTCGACGTTCTTCAGGTTATTGGCGTTCGCCCCCTTGATGAAGATGGCGGTGCGGAGGTCGGCGGCGGTTTGCTCGGGACGGTTTTGGGACATAGGTTGGAAACACCCCTATGCGGTAGGGGTTGGGCGGGGGGAGGGGGAAGTATGCTTTTTGCGGGACAAAGTAGGAGAGGGGCCGGTCGTCGACCGGGCTTTGCTCGACCGCCGCTAGCGGGGTAAGAGAAGAAATAACTCCATTACCTATTTATTTCGTCTACCTTGTTCGAGGCTATAATGACCTCGAGGGGCGGGCCTTACTAATACATCTAAAACTCAAGTTGGCATATGATTGCAAAGCTACCTTTCTGCGTACTCGCTTTCACCCTTTGTTTGACTGCGGCGCTTACAGCGCAATCTGCCTATACAACCAATTACTGGCTTGAAGCGGAGTGCGCGGAGGTAGGACAAAATTGGGACATCTTCGAGGCGGATGCCGCAGCTGGTGGAGCTTTCGTCGCGTCTCAGTTCGTTTCCCGCAGAAACTCGCCGGCCGACATCGAAAGCAATCGCGTTCGATTTCAGATAGATAATGCTGATCCCACCGCGGTATATACCGTATATGCCCGGGTAGAAGCCGTTTTACCCGTTACGGATTCATACTATGTGAGAATAAACGATGACGGTTATACAAAAGCGAAAGTGGGGTCTTCGCGTGGTCCGGGATTCAAATGGCTCCCTATAACCGTAACCCAATTCACGGGAGGCAGCAATACCATCGATTTTGCGTACCGGGAAAGTAATACGCGGCTAGACAAAATCTATGTCACCAGTGGAGATGATGTCCCGGAAGGCATTGGCCCCGTCACCGGTAATTGCCGACCCTTTAGAACGCCAATCGATGACTATAACATCTTTTGGCTCGAAGCGGAGTGCGGTATCGTCGGTAGTAGCTGGCGTACGGTCAAGGGAGATGATGCGTCGAATGGCGCTTTTGTGGTGGCAGAAAAGTCGTCGATTGACCGAGCACCGATAGACGTGCCCAGCAATTACATAAGATTTACGCTTAGTGATGTTATTGGCGGCGGTTATCGACTTTGGATGAGAAGCAGTGGGGGCGGCTATTTCATCCGCGTCAATGGCGGCAAATGGTCCAGACAAAACTTTATAGGAGGAAAGACAACCGGCTTTCGGTGGCTTGAGGAGGGCCTACCCCGTGGGCTAAAAGCAGGAGACAACACCATTGATATTGCTTTCCGGTCGCAAGATTTTACCCTCGATAAAATTCTACTGACGAGATACAATTTGACGCCAACCTTATTCGGTGGCCTTGCTCCATCATGTGATTTAACGCCATATCCTACGCCCTCTGCCGAGAACACCTTTTTCTTCGAGGGAGAGTGCGGTGAAATGGGTGAGGTATGGGAAACTATCCTGGACTCAGGGGCAAGTCAGGGCCAGGCTGCTGTGGTAAAGGGGCCTAATTCCACGGACGTACCGCCAATTGATGAGCCAGACAATTTGCTTCGTTTCAACATTGACCGTGCCGAAGCGGGAGACTACAGTTTTTTCGCGCGCATAAAAGCGCCCACTGGATTCGATGATTCCTTCTGGTTTCGAGTGAACGGGGGAGAATGGTACGAATGGTGGATGAATATCCAACAAGGCGATGCATACAACTGGAATCAAATTCGTAGAGCAATCTATTTGAACGAAGGCGTCAATACGATTGACTTTACCTTCAGGGAAAACGGGACCATACTGGATAAGATCTATTTCTCCAAAAGCGCAATAGATCCAACGGACCAACGCGTCGCGGACTACGATATTAGCTGCAATCCAGACCCTGACGCTGCAGCAGACCAGTACCTTTCGGTGGAATGCGCAGCCGTAGGTGATACTTGGTTTACGGGTGGAGGTGTCGCTATAGCAACCGAGAATAGCATAGTCGCTCCACCGGAAGATATCGCGGCGAATCGCGTACGTTTCACAATAAATAGTGAGCCCGGCAACTATTCCATCTTCGCGCTAACCCGGGCATTCAACAGCCAAAGCAATTCGTTCTGGGTAAGAATTGACGACGGGGAATGGCTCGAATGGTCCCAGGGAATTAAGGTCAGTACGTCGTTCGAGTGGAACGAGATACCGCTTGCTATGCAGGTGAATCAGGAAGCACACTACATCGACTTCGCATTTATGGAGGCGGGCACCTGGCTGAAAGGGATATTTTTGACCCAAACCGGGATGATACCCGATAGGATGGACTTTACGGAGTCAGGCTGCGGTTCGGAAATTGCCATAAGCCGGGATCCGAAGTTGTTGGGAGCCGATAGTGACGTCCGCGCCGCCAATCCGCGAGCTGACATAACGCTGTTTCCAAATCCCGTCACCGATCGGCTAAATCTGGCGTATAGCAGTGTGGTCACCGGGGAACTGACGGTAACCGTAATCGACAACCTGGGAAGAAATGTCTACCAAACGAAAGTGACCAAGGAGGATCAGCTTCTTCGTTCCCAGGTCCCGATACATAATCTGGAGCCGGGGCAGTATTACCTGCGCATTCAAAATGGCCAGGACGTGCAATCGCGTGCGTTTCTGAAGCAGTGATCGTGACACCAGGTCGACAGCCCCCCCTTTCCGTGGCCAAGGGGGGGCTATGGTTTATTGGTCCGTTCCAAAAAGGATGAAGGATCAACGAACTACCGGCCTGATACCAATGCCATAAAGTATCCATTATTGATATACCCATGGGGTAGCTGGTCGAGCAAGCCGGCAGATGCGTATTTCTGAACCTATTAATAGGTTCATATCTAATGCCTAAGCAGCTCCCCGTACGGCAACTTTTCAGGAACTTTAATCTTGGCTGGATCATCCTTCTAAGTGGAATGGTGGCGCTCTCCGCCGGCCTATCCATGCATAACGATCTGCCGGCCGTAGATTCCTTTCTCTGCTTCGATGCGGGCTGCGCTTCCGTACAGAGCTGGTCGAATGTCGTGCTGGCCGGACTGATGCTGAGCGTTGGTACCGTAATGATATTAAAGGAGAAGGAGGTTTGAATATGGAGCGTGGGTCCCGGGCGTTCGAAATATCTTGTTTTTGATTTTGGACATATAGTCCTTCTAGCTACCTAAATCGTACCGCCTTGCTGGATCGCCTACTCCGAAAATTCCGCCGCCGGCAACCCACTATACTTTGTGAGTCCGTTTCGCCCTGCTCCCCGATCGTTGCCTTCGTAGAGGCTGACGACCGGGTCATCTATTTTTATCTGCAGGCCAAGGACGGGATGCGCTTCGGACCGAAAGCCTGCTGGGTGGCCAATTTAGTACCTGCTCCACAGGACGTGGAAAGAGATGCGATGGCAGAAGGCGTACCTCCTCTACAGCCCGCGAAGCATTGTGGCCACCCGCAGGGTAGATCGGTACCGCGCTCCAAGGATTTATCCGTGGTATGGTTAGCGGAGGGAAACGCTGCCGCTTTAAAGGAGAAAGGTGAGATAGTGGCAATCATACCCGGCTGGAGCGGGATCAATAACTTCAGCGGCTACGCAAGGGACGCTATCGGCACCGGCCCCTTTGCTGCCCAACTGCACAACGATATGAATATCTATGAGCGGGTGGCCGAGTCTGCCGAATTCTGGGAAAGCTGGAATAAGTCCGATCCCTTCGCCTTCTGCCAATCCCGGCAAATGAGGGTGTATGAGTCTACCTTCGGGCCCTGCACCCAATATTATGCCATTGACAACCACCAGTTTCCCACGCGCGGGCTATACACGCGTAATGATTCTGATGGCTTCGTAGCGGCAACTGTCGGTATGTCTTTATTGCCGATGCCCGTAGCTGAAATGTACGCCGATAATTCCGCGGAGATACACCGGGTAGAACTGGGTCTCATGCTGGACCGTCCCGTAGACGCGCAGACTTTGCAGCATATTTGCAATAGCCTCAGCGGACACGCGGCCATGCCCTGGCAGCAAATCAGTTGGTGGGGCCAGGGGCATACCGCTAATTTTACTTTCAAGTCATCTTCGCCACTAGACAACGTCGTATTGACGAGTCACCTAACGGTATTTCCCCCTGTTCCGATTGGACCCAGCTACGGGGATAAGGTTAACTTTTTATGGATGGTACCCATCAGCGATATGGAACGACTGGCATTCCATACAGCTGGCGACGGTACATTGATCGATCGGTTACAGGAGATAGGTGACGCAGCCCTGTCACTGGACCGAGAGGTACTCGGTTGAAAATGCTAATGATGATTCACTACAAGTTGTTATAAAAAAACCCACGACCGTCCAAGGACGATCGTGGGTTGAAATCCACTGTCCGTTAGGCGAACAGCGGGTGATATTGGTTAATATCGGGCGTAATCTACTTGCCGCTAAGCTTCTCGGCACCGGCGTCCAGGGCACGGGCAAGGGTGGTCAGACCCATGTTGTTGCCACCCAGTTCGCGGGTTTGGTCGGCGAGGGAAGAAAGCAAAGCGGATACCGATCCACCGTCAATGTTGTCGGCGGTCAGTTCGGTCTTGAGTTCCTGCAGGTCGCTGACGATCTCGTCGGTACCGTCCATGCTGCTCAGTTCGCCGATCCAGCTATCGATGTTGGATACGGCGGTGCTGGGCTGCAGGGCAGTGATGTCACCACCGGCGCCTTCTACAGCGGAGATGGTTGACTGAAGCGTCTGGCTGTTGGCCTCGTTGGCCATGGGGTCTACTGGATTCTGACGGTCGGGCATGGTGGTTTCCATCTCATCCGTTTCCATGGTGTCGGTATCGTCCATGGAAGTGGATGCCGGACGTTCACCACAGGCGAATAGCATCAGAACTAAAAAGAGGGGAAGAATCGTTTTCATCTTTTGAAGGTTTGGTTGTCGTTTAGTTTCACAACTCCAATCCCATCAAAAAGGTTCCGAAAAATCGTGGCTATAAATTTTGTTGACTCTAACACGGAGCTCCGGCAACTCCCTAGTAGTCAGTAAGTCATAGGCAGGCGCCAGGGAATAATGTGGCCGGCAGGGACGACTACGGACACCACGGCTGGCCAATACACCCACCAGCCTTATAAACCATATGTAATTGACTGAACGGCAGAATACTACGGGCCGATCTTGGGGTCAACTCTCTCTGTGCGTTTATTTCTCAGATGGAGCTGATCATTGAGAAAATAAATTACGTTCAGTGGCTTCTACGTCCTGGGGTCACCACCGAAATTCCGAACGCAGATTTTTAATCTCCTTTTGGTGTAATCGGGTCGGGAAAGCACAATCATCGTACGCGCGTCAGCATACTTCATCGTAGTACCGGCTATCCAAGGCGGGAATATGGCCTTCAGACAGCGTGAGGGGAATGATATAGTTATGCGACTCCGGTATCTACACCGCGACAGACGAGCGCCCTAGCGTCGGCTGCAATCGTAATCCTACGATCTATCCTTTCAGCCGACCGACTTGCCCCATCGGCATGAACCAGACGTGGCTGCAAGAACGGGGCTATTTAATGATGCCCAGGCTACGCGCAAAACGCAGCAGGTCGACCGTGCCGCGGACCCCGGCTTTCTTCATCAGGTTCTTGCGGTGGGTACACACCGTATTGTAGCTGATAAACAGCCGTTCGCCTATCTCCTGGCTACTGCAACCCTCGGCAACTAGCTTGAGCACGTCCATTTCACGGCGGGAGAAATTCACGGAATCCTTGCAATTAAAAACACGGGTGTGCAGGGTCTCCGTTTTACCGAAGCTGGTGTGCCGAACGTGCAGCTGACAGGCATGCGGAGATTGCAGGGCGGAGATGTCCGTCACGACCGTAAAATCGGTTACCGGAAGGCCCGCCACGTCCAGGTTAGGGAACGTCAGCTGGTGATTCAAATGAAGGTACTGGCCTTTCGCATCCCGAAAGCGGCAGGTAAAGCCAAAACTCAACGCCTTGCGCTTACCGATCGGGTGACGCGATAATTCTCGTCGGATTTCGGCCAATATGCGTTTAACGCACGGCTGATCTTCGGGGTGGATATAATCGAATGCCCGGCTCGGGCCGCCGAATTTCCACACCCCCGGATCGTAACCGAGGAGGGAGGTAATGCCGGGGCTGACGTAGCGGAAGCGGCCCGTCTGGTAATTCACCGAATACCAGTAGATGTTGGTCTGGGCAATCAGCGATTCGATAGCGGGATCGGGCGTCAGCGCCGGGACGTAGGAATGGCTTGGGCCGTCGGTGGCCAGCCGTTTGGGGGAGACGAGTGGGGATGTCATAGTGTATATGGGGCAGAGAGTTCACACACCTGTCTATACCAAAACGCTTAAAAAGTAACCCGGAGCCTAACCCAGATCACCAATTGTGGGTACGAAACAGGTAAAAAAAAAGGCCGGTTACGAAATTTAGTGAGACTACCAGTGAACCGGCATTTGAAGTTAAAAACATTTTACGCCAGACGAAACTTCGACGCCCGGTTTTGAATTGAATTTGGATTTTTTTTCAAGATTGACTTTAATTTCTACTATATCAGATTTCTGATAAGCCACATACCGTCAAGGGCGGATGTAACCGTCCATCAGAACTTCAGATACGACCCCCACGCCAATGTCCGCACGCCGCCCGAATATTCTCTTCATCTGTAGCCGGAATGAGTGGCGTAGCCGAACGGCCGAAACGCTCTGGCGAAATGACGACCGCATCAGCGTGCGCTCCGCCGGCACCTCACCACGCGCCCGGGTGCGGATCAATCGTAACCTGACGGACTGGGCCGATACCATCTTCGTCATGGAAGACCGTCATCAGCAGCAGTTAATCGAACGCTTCGGCCGTCAGGGGCTGGACGGTAAGATTGTCGTACTGGATATAGCGGACATCTATTCCTATATGGATCCGGAACTGGTGTCGGAACTGCGGGACGCCCTCGCGCCCTACCTAGGGTGAATCACCACCCTTGTTAAGCAATCGGCTCACCGATCACCTCTTCGGGGTGCTTTCGGAAGAAAAGGGCCACTATAGCCGTGGTCAATAAACCCATAATCAGGGCTCCGACGGCTGACTGAATAAGGTAGTTATCCAGGCGGAAGTAGGCTTCGGCTTCGGCCTGCGTAGTGGCTCCCGAACGAACTGCATAGGCGGCGACATTCGAAAAATAGTCGGGCGATATGATCGTATGCGTGATGTACTGTGCCAGGGGTGACAGGAGAACCACAACGGCGGTGACGATGGCCCCGGTAATGAATCCTTGCTTATAGGTCATGGTGCCCCCGTAGAAATATTCCCGTTTATCCCGCAGTGCCAGGCAGTAGATCAGCACGGAGGGAATGGCTACGAAGTTGGTATAAATCGCATGCCGGTCGACGTGCTGGTCGTGCAGGCCCACCAATCGCTCGAGCAGTACCCAGGCCAGCATCATCAGGGTGAAGACGACGCCCCATTTTATTTCTATTCGGTATGTGTGCATGCGCTCTTTCTTGATCGGGAAGAAATTGAAATTAAGGGCAACCGCGAGTTCGGACAAGTTTCCCGTGAGCACTCCATTCGATTGTGGGCTCCGAACGCTGAAGGTGCCCAACAAGCCCGGCGGCTACACCCTGATGGTCCGCACGAAGGCTGGCAGCGCTGTAGGAACATCATGCTACAGCGCCTCCTGGAGGGTGCCTATTGCGGCGGAGCGCAGGTAAAAACCCATTCATAAAATTTGAAGGTGAATAACCAAAGATCGCTCCTTATCTTGTTAGACACCTGCGCGCCTATTCCCTATGCCTCTTTACAAACTACCGCTACCCCTGCTCGTTCTTTGTCTGCTGGCGACGGTTTCTGCTTATGGGCAGTCAGCCGAACTAGCCGCCTCCCCCGCGGAGGAGCAATCAACCAGTCCGGCTTCCGGTTTCACGGTAACGGTGGCACCGCTTAGCCTGCTGGGTAGATTTCGGCGGGTACGCGCGGGCGTCATTTGGTCCCGACCGCGCTGGAACTATCTCTTGGACCTCGAATACGCCCCAGGGTTTTCCGGAGTGGGGAGGTTAACCACGCAGGCGCGTCATCACTTCTTTTACGGTATACGTCCCGAAATCCGCTACGCCATTGCCCGCAAAGCGAACGAGCGGGAGAGATACCGGCAATTCGTAGGTCTGGAGGTGCCGGTCAACTACGCGGAAGCCGTAGTGGACAACGGTCAATTCCACAACTCCGAAGGGGAGTACATTTCCTTCGACCGGGGCATCCGCCACCGAGAGCGCGTATCCGTACTGGCTAAGTATACGCTCGCCGTATGGATCGACCGCCACTTTTACGTGGATGGCTACGCGGGGATGGGCGTCGCACGCCGCAAGAACTACTACACCGAGCTGGTCAATGCCCGCCCCGAAGATTCTTTACTGGAAGACTTCGAGTGGAACTGGGGGGCATCACCGGCAGAAGGCACCGTGTGGTTGCTCGACGTCGCGCTGGGTTTCCGGCTTGGGTACCGGTTATAGGTAATCAGGCCGGTCGGGCGTATGGCTTATCTTCAACCGTAACGAAATCGATTGCATCCTCCGATCATGACGAAGAAGTACATATTGCCGGTCTGGCTTATCTGCCTGCTCCCCCTCCTTTCCCTCCCTGCCCAATCGGTTCCCCTGGTGTACGACAGCGAGTTCACGGGGGCGGACTGCCCGGAACCGCGGATGCCGGGAATCGAAGAGCTGCCCGCCGTATCTACGCTACCAGATCCCTTCGCATCCTCCGACGGGAGCAGCCGGGATACGAGCCTGGCCGCCTGGCGCTGTCGCCGCGCGGAGATCCTGGCCGAGATACAGCACTACGAGGTGGGGCAAAAGCCGCCGCGCCCGGACAGCATCACAGCGCGGGTGGACGGGGATACGCTACGCATCGCCGTCACGGAAAACGGGGCCACGCTCGAGCTGGCCGCCGGACTTACGCTACCGGAAGGGGAGGGACCATTTCCCGCCGTAATCGGTATCGGATTCAGCACCGGAACCCTGCCACAAGAACTCTTCGAAGAACGCGGCATCGCCCAGGTCACCTTCAATTTCCGGCAGGTGATGGCGCACGCCCAGACGCGGGGGGAGGAGCCGATCAACGCCCTGTACCCCGACCAAATCGATATGGGGGCCTACACCGCCTGGCCCTGGGGAATCAGCCGCCTGATCGACGGGCTCGAATTGGTGCAGGACGCACTCCCCATCGACCTGAGCCGACTGGCCGTGACCGGCTGCTCCTTCGGAGGAAAGATGGCCCTCTTCGCCGGCGCCTTCGACGAACGCATTGCACTCACTATAGCCCAGGAACCCGGCGGCGGGGGCGGTGCCGCCTGGCGGGTATCCGAAACCCTGGGTGAGGTAGAAACGCTGGGCCGGACCGACTACCGCTGGTTCAAGGAAGAGATGCGACAGTTTGCCGACCAGGTCGATAAACTGCCCTTCGACCACCACGAACTGATGGCCCTGGTCGCTCCCCGCGCGCTACTTGTCTTCGGCAACACCGACTACGAATGGCTGGCCGACGAAGCCCTTTACGTATCCGCCCAGGCCGCCCACGGGGTTTGGCAAACCCTCGGGGTAGGGGACCGCTTCGGGTTTTCCATCAACGGGGGTCACGGACACTGCCAACTGCCCGAGGAGCAGTGGCCGGAATTGGCGGCCTACCTGGATAGATTTCTGCTCGGTAAGGATGCGGACACGGAGGTGAGCATCCACCCCTTCGCGGATACGGATTACGAGAAGTGGTACGGTTGGTAGGGGTGGTGGGTGGTGGTTGCTGGGTACTGGTTGCTGGTTTACCTGCGCTCCGGCGCAAAAGCTTGTGTTCTATGCGTAAAGCTTACATTGGTCAACCGGATCATTCCGGAAAGTCGACCACCAAAACGTAGCGCAATATGCAAGGCCAGATAATGGATTACCCCCTCACCACGAATACCATTCTGGAATACGGTAATCGGGTCTTCCATCACAAGCGCATCATCTCCCATCTCCCCGACGGCACCCGCCACGAATACACCTTCGGCGAGATGTACGCGCGCACCAAGCAGCTGGCCAACGCCCTGAAGCACACGCTGGGGGTTACGGAAGGCGATAAGGTCGGCACCTTCGCCTGGAACCACGGCCCGCACGTGGAGTTGTACTACGGCATCTCGGGCATTGGCGCGATCTGCCATACCATCAACATTCGGCTGTCGCTGCAACAGATCGAATACATCATCAACCACGCGGAGGACAAGGTCATCTTCGTGGACGCCACCCTCGTGCGGATGCTGGAAAATATGGGCCCGCGGCTGGAGACTGTCCGCCACTGGGTACTGCTGAATGCCCCGGAGGGTTTCACCACCAGCCTGCCCAACGTGTATCACTATGAAGAGCTCCTCGAGGCCGAGCCCGACGAGATCGACTGGCCCGAACTGGACGAGAAGCAGGCCTGCGGGATGTGCTACACCAGCGGCACCACCGGCCTGCCGAAGGGGGTGCTGTACAGTCACCGGTCCACCTATCTGCACGCCATGGCCATCATGTCGCCGAACGCGGGGAACGTGAGCAACCGCGACGTGGTCCTGCTTGTCGTACCGCAGTTCCACGTCATGGCCTGGGGCTATCCCTATCTGTGCCTGCTGGCGGGGGCCGACATGGTATTGCCGTCATCCAATCTACAACCCGCCGCCCTCATCAAGATCATGGCGGCTGAAGGGGTGAATAAAGCAAACGGTGTACCCACCATTTGGCTGGGCATCTACCAGGAAATGAAAAAGAACCCGCCCGCCAAGCCACTGGCCCTGGAAGAATACGTCGTAGGTGGATCGGCCCTCCCCAAGAGCCTCATCAAGGGATTCCAGGACGATTTCGGCATCCAGGGCATCCACGCCTGGGGCATGACGGAAACCTCGCCCCTCGGCACCCTCAGCCGGCCCCAGCCGAAACACGACGATCTATCCGCCACGGAGCGACTCGATATCCGCGGAAAGCAGGGCATCGCCTTCCCCGGCGTCGAGATCCGCATCGTTTCCGACGAGGGGACACCCCTGCCCTGGGACGGCCAAACGATGGGGGAACTACAAATCCGGGGCGCCTGGGTCATCGACTCCTACTTCAAGACCGGCAATAAGGAAAGCTTCACCGGCGACGGTTGGTTCCGCACCGGCGACGTCAGCACCATCGACGAAGACGGCTACATGGAGATCAGGGACCGCACCAAGGACCTAATAAAGAGCGGCGGCGAATGGATCTCCAGCGTAGCGCTGGAGTCGTCGCTCATGGCCCATCCGAAGGTGAAGGAGGCCGCGGTGATCGCCATCCCGGATGAAAAGTGGATGGAGCGCCCACTCGCGGCCGTCGTGCTCCTCGACAGTAGTGACCTGGCGAGCTCGGAAGAGTTGAAAAATTTGCTATCCCACGACTTCGCCAAGTACCAGATCCCCGAGGACTATGTCTACCTCAAGGAAATTCCCAAGACCAGTGTCGGTAAGTTCGACAAAAAGGAACTCCGGCGGCTCTACGCGGAAGGGGAACTGGGCAAGGAGTGATTGGGTGAATAGTTGAAGGACTGAATGGCTGCCGCCGGGGATAGCTCGCTTCGCTCGTGGGCTTTACCGCAGCTGGCGATAGCTTAGAGCTTGTTTAGACTTTAACAATCGGCCTACAAATGGCCCTCTTCCCCCTGCTCCGCGTTACCGAAAGTGGCTTCGTAGCACTGCTACGATCCACTTTCGGTGCCTCGATCAGTGGCAAAATGACTCATTTTCGCCCAGAAGGCCAAAGTCCAAACAAGCTCTTATTCTGGATTTTATATATACCCGGCCCTTCCTCCGGGCCAAAAATCAGGATCTATTGGTCGCATATCCCGCACGCGGGGAAGTCTGATAGACCGATCCTCCAGTAAGGGGGTAAGTTGCATCTCACGTTACTTTTAGGGGGCAGACTAATCAATGAATAGCGCGCAATCGGCCCTGGAAGGGACGTTCCTACCGAGCGAGGTCTGTAACGAGCGGTAGCGAGTGAAGGGCCTCGCGGATAAACCTAGCCATAAAGCGCACCATCCCGCTCCAAGTCCTCCCCGCTAAATATCTTCTTGCTCGTCCAGGCTTGCGCGGGGGCCGACCAGAAGGGCGCTTCGGGGGGCAGTCCCAAGGGCAGAAAGCCGACTGAAGTTAGGTAGAGGCTGCCGGTGGAAATATAGCTTTCCGCCAGTCCGGGTTGATGACCGGCCAAGCCGAGGCGTAACCAGCCGTTCTCATCGAAGGTGCCTTCCGCTTCCATGAGTGTCTTCAGCACGGCCGTCATGGCGGGACGCACCTGAGCGGGAACGATCTCCTCCGGCAGTTCCTGCCACAGGGCGATCTGCCCCAGGTGCTGAAAGGCGCCGAAGCGGTAGACGATCGAGCGGCCGATGACCGGGAAGGTACCCTCGGGGCTGATCAGCCGCTCCTGAATTTCGGCGTAGCGCCGGCCCCGGTCCAGGGCACGGTCGAAGTGGCGCCCGTCTTCCTTGTCCTTATCCTTGAGCACCTTCAGGATGTCGAGCAGCATGGGCTGGATGACGTAGCTGTTGTAATAGTCCCAGTGAAAGTCCGGCCCGTCGCCGTACATCCCGTCGCCCAGGTACCACTCGACGTTCTTGCGGGTGGCCATGGCGGTGCGCATCTCGTCCCACTCCTCATCAATGGAGAGGAGGAATGCCTCGACCATCCCCGCGAACAGCAGCCAGTTACTGTAGTAGGGCAGGATGACTCGGGTGTTTTTCATCTCCTGGATGGTCCGCTGCTTCGTCGTCTCGTCGAGGGGCTCCCACAGCACTTTTGGGGCACGCAGATACGCGTGGGCGAGGAAGGCGGCGTCCACCAGCGGCTGCCGGCCGTGGCGGTAGAAGTTGAGGTAATCGGGATTGTCCGGATCTACGCCGTTGACCATGGCCCGGCGGTAGAGGTCGAGCATTTCCTTGCGTAGTGCTTGTTCCTCCGCCGGACCACCCTCCAGGGCCAGCCAGGGGGCCATACCGGCCATCAGGCGGCCGAAGGCTTCCAGGTAGGTGTACTTCTGTCGGTCTGCCAGGGAAGCTCCTTTCCCGAATTCCACCGGCATCCGCTCGCGCAGCTTTCCGGCCGCCATGCTCTCGAGAAGAGGGCGGGCGATCTTGACGAGCATACTGACCCAGTAGGCGCGGTCCGCGCTACCGTCAATCGGGCGGCGGGGCGCAGGTAAAGGGTCCGTCGGAAGCCCGGAAGCGGCCAGGCTACCCGTAGCCAGCCCGGTAAAGGCGGAAGTGATCCAGTTGCGGCGATTCATAACTCTATCTTTTTAGCGAAGGGGAGAGATGAGGAAGCCGTAGGTGTATTCGCCCGCCGGGATGGTGTATTCCGGGTGCGGCCTGGCCCCCCAGCTGTCGTCGCCCCCGATGCCCGACTGCTTATAATCGATGTTGACGGTCACCAGCTTCCGCTCGGGCACGTCGTAGTTGTGACGCTGCACCTTTCGCATGCCCTCGTCAAAGTCGCTGTTCAGTTGATTGTAGGCGCTGAATCCGATCAGTTCATCGGCGGCGCTGACCAGGATGCCGCGACCGGCATCGTCCACGAACCGGACCTCGCGGACGTCCGTTCGGTAGCCATTTTCCTGCGGGCGAATGTAATCGTACATCAGCTCGGATACGTCGGCGGAGTACCGGCCGACGAAGGAGGCCGTGTTGCGGTCCTGGTAATTCTCTCCCGGGCCGCGACCGTAGTAGGTAACTGCCTCGTAATCCGGCTTGAGGACGAAGGTGTTGCCCAGGCGGGGAATCATTGGTAGCGAGGCGTCGATATTCCGGAGCTCGTTGGTCACCTTCATTTCTCCGTCGGCATTGAAGGCGTAGCGTACCGTGATGGTACCCTCCACGGCGGGCAGGTCGTATACCGCGGTCACTTCCTGCTTCTTCTGATCCACGTTGAAGGACCGCAATACCTGCTCCTGGCTGGCGTCCTTCCAGCCCCGGCCGTTGCGGGTCATGCCGTAGCCGAAGTCGTTGTCGGTAGGGGCCCGCCAGAAATTGGGCTTCAGGGGTGCCTGGAGCAGGTTGCCGGCGCCGTAGTCGAGGGTGTACAGTAGGCCCGTGGTTACGTCGAAGCGGGCCTCGAAGTCATTGCCCATAACGGTGGCGTCACGGTCATCCTCGGTGATCGTCAACCCACCGCCCGCGGTCGGGTCGAAAACGGTAGGCTGCAGTTGACTCAGCTGAAATTCCTTGGCCGCTACCCGGTGGCCGGCGTCCAGTAGGGGAGTGGCCTTTCCCAGGATAGCCGCCACTTGTAGGTAGTACTCCCGGTCGGATAGGATTTCGGGAAGCTCAATGGTGACGGTTGTTTCCTGCCGGGGGGCGAGTTGAGGGGCGGGCAGATCCCCTCCGTCCACCGCCGTACCATCCTCCAGCAGGGTCCACTCCAGGTAGTAATCGCTCAGGTCGGTGAAATCGTAGCCATTGTATACCGTCAGTTTCCCGGAGGCGGGATCGAAAGCGGGAAATTTAATGTACTGGTACACCTTTTTAACCTCGTAGAGGGAGGGGTGGGGGGAGCGATCCGGATTGACCAGTCCGTTCAGGTTGAAGTTCTCATCGTTCTGGAGACGCGAGCCGCCCAGATCGCCGCCGTAGGCATAGTAGGTCGTACCGTCCGGCGTAGTGGCTTCCAGACCCTGGTCGACCCAGTCCCAGATAAAGCCGCCCTGGAGCACGTCATATTCCTCGATCACGTCCCAGTAGTCCTGTAGGTTACCGACGCTGTTGCCCATGGCGTGAGCGTATTCACAGAGGATGAGGGGGCGCTGGGGGTCGTTCTCGGCGTACGTCTTCAGCTGGTGGGGCCGGGCGTACATCGGGGCCTGGATGTCGGTGTTCTCGTAGTTGGTCGCGCCCTCGTACTGCACGGGGCGGGTATCGTCGTGCTCCTTGAGCCAGTCGTAGGTCGCGAAGAAGTTTTCGCCGTTGCCGGCCTCGTTGCCGAGCGACCAGGTCACGATGCTGGGGAAGTTCTTGTCGCGCTCGTACATGCGGATGGTACGGTCCAGGTGCATCGCCTTCCATTCGGGGCGGTAGGCGGGGTGAATTTTCTTGGCCTCCTCGTTGTTGTCGAGCCCCTGGTTGGTGGTGCCCATGCCGTGGGTTTCGATGTTGGCCTCGTCGATCACGTAAAAGCCCAGGGAGTCCGCCATGCGGTAGAAGAAGTCGTTCTTCGGGTAGTGGCTGGCGCGGATGGCGTTCACGTTGAACTCCTTCATGCGCTGCATATCCAAGCGGGTGACTTCCCGCCCGACAACGTGCCCGGTCTTCGGGTCGTGATCGTGCAGATTGACGCCCTTGAGGTACACGGGTACGCCGTTGACCAGGAACTGATTGTTCGCAATTTCGACGGTGCGAAATCCTACGTCCACCGAGGTGGCCTCGACGGTCTCCCCGTCGGCATCCTTCAGGGTCAGGAGCAGGGTGTAGAGGTTGGGCGTCTCGGCGGTCCAGGGGTGGGCGTTCTCGATTTCACCCGCGAAGGTGAAGTTGGTTTCGTCGCCGGTGTCGATGTCTTCGGTCTCGGAGAATTCCAGCAGCCGCTCGTCGCCGTCCAGGAGGACCGCTTCCAGCGTGTAGTCGTCGGCCTCCTCACCCGTACGATTACGCATTGCCACGGTAAGCGCGAATTCGCCGTCCGCGTAATCGTCGTCGTCCAGTTCGGAGATGACCCGGAAATCGCGGATGCTCACCGGGGCGGTAGCGTAGAGGTAGACCTCGCGGTCGATGCCGCTGAGCCGCCAGAAATCCTGGTCCTCCATATAGCTGGCGTCCGACCAGCGGTAGACCTCCACGGCCAGGGTGTTGTCGCCCCCTTGCAGGTAGTCCGTGATGCGGTACTCCGCCGGGGTTTTACTGCCTTCGTTGTAGCCGACCTGGTCCCCGTTGACCCAGATGTACATGGCCCCGCTGACGCCGCCGAAGTGGAGGTAGACCTCCTTACCGTCCCAGTCCTCCGGTACGGTGAAGCTGCGCCGGTAGCTGCCTACCGGATTGTAGTCGTGGTCAATGTAGGGCGGGTTCTTTGGGAAGGGGTAGACGATGTTGGTATAGATCGGCGTACCGAAGCCTTCCAGTTCCCAATTAGCCGGCACGCTGATGTCCTCCCAGTTGGTTACGTCATAATCGGTGCGGTAAAAGAACTGCGGCCGTTCGGCGGGCTTTACCACCCAGTTGAATTTCCAGGTTCCGTCGAGGGATTGGTAGAAGGGGGAGGCGGTATAGTCCGACTTCGCCAGGGCCGCTTCCGCCGTAGGAAAGCGATAGAAGGACGCGTGTGGGTATTCCCGGTTGATCTCGAAGATCTCCGGATTCTCCCACTCGGGCACCTCCTGGGCCGTGGTGGTAAGGGGGACTAACGCGGCTAGTAAGCCAACGAGAAGAAATTTTTGCATGATACGATGTCGTTGAAAAAGTAAGCTAGTGCATCTGTTTATAGCGCTGCATAGCCTCCACAAAGTAGAAATCCGCGTACGTAAGGGGCACATCCACCTCCGAGTTTTGCGGAATATGGCCCACGCTGTGCTTCAGTAAAAATCCCCCGTTGGTGCCGGTTTCCGCCAGGTAGTCGTCGCCGGAGAGTGTTCGGAGGATCGTCTCGGCGGTTGTGACGTATCGATTCGCTTCGTCCCCCTCAACGTATTCACTCAGCTCCAGGAAGGCGGAGGCCATGATCGCGGCGGCCGAGGCGTCGCGCATGGCATTGGGAATGTCGGGCGCGTCATAATCCCAATAGGGGATCCTATCCTCTGGTAAATTGGGGTTAGACAGGATGAAGTCCGCGATTTTTCTCGCCTGCTCCAGGTACTTTTCATCCTTCGTGTCGCGGTAGGTGGCAGTATATCCGTACAGTCCCCAGGCCTGCCCGCGCGACCAGGCGGAGTCGTCCGCGTAACCCTGGGCGGTCTTTTTCTCCTGTACGGCGCCCGTATCCTTGTTGTAGTTCAGCACATGGTAGGAGCTATTGTCCGGCCGGAAGTGGTTGGCCATGGTGGTATTGGCGTGGGTATTCGCGATCTCCGCGTACTTCGGATCACCGGTTTCGCGGCTGGCCCAGTACAGGAGTTCGAGGTTCATCATATTGTCGATGATCACCAGGTAATCGCCCTGGTCGGAATCCCAGGACTTGATCGCCCCCACTGTCGGTTCGAAGCGGGTAGCGAGGGACTCGGCACTTTTCAGGAGGATCTGCTTGGTCTCTTCGTCGGGGTTCATTTCATACAGTTCGCCGAAGCTGTCGTACATCATGAAGCCGAGATCGTGGGTGCTGGTATTGTTTTTCTCCTTTTCCAGCACCTGCATGATCCGCTTGGCCTCGGCCAGCATCTCCTCGTCGCCGGTTTCCTGGTAGAGCATCAGCAGGGTGCCGGGGTAGAATCCGCTGACCCACCAGCCGGAACCGCTGGTTTCCAGTTCGTTGCGGTCCGCATAGTACGTTTTCGGGAACCGATCGGCGGGGAGGCTGTCACGAAGCAGTTTATACTGGGTGACGGCTATTTCCATATTTCGCTCGATGGTGTCCAGCAAACCGATCTCGGGATCATCCACGCGGTCTTGGGTGCGGGTTGGGCCACAGGAAACCAGCAATAGAGAAAGGGAGACCAATGCCACCAGGGAGCAAAGACGAAAAGGATGCATGTCGGATGTTTTAAGGCGGAAGTTTAATAATGGAGTGAGGGTGGGGATGTGCCCGGCATATTTGGGGCCGGCTTTTACCTGCGCCCCGCCGCCCTGCTTTTGGGGGCTATCGACTCATTTCAACCGGTCCGATGCCTTCGTGGGTCGGCGTGACGGGCCGGATGGACCCGTCCGCGTCAAATTCCAGCTGGTCGATGGCGACCTCCCGGTGAAAACCCGCTTCGCGTCCCATCCCGATACCATTGGGGTAGGTAAAGCGGTGGTAGACCAGATACCACTCGTCGCGGTCCGGGATTTGGAGGACTGAATTGTGACCGGTACCGTAGATCTCCTTGTCTTCGTCCAGCTGGATAACCAGATTGTCTTCGGGAATGGTGAGCGGGCCCAGCGGCGTCGATGCCGTAGCGTAGCGGACGCGGTACGACGGGTCGCGGGTATCGTTTTCGCTCCAGAGGAAATAATACGTTCCATCGCGGAAGAAGACGGTGACCCCCTCGCGGAAGGTATCGTCGGGGGTGATCACCAGCAGGGTATTTTCCTTCAGGCTCGTGTAGTCGTCGTTCATCTCCGCGGTGGCCAGGTACCCGTTGCCCCAGTAGAAGTAGGTCTTTCCGGATTGGGGATCGGTGAACACTTCGGGGTCAATTTCCTGCCCGCGGTTGATGCCGGAGGGCGGACCGTCGATCAGGGGCTGTCCGCTGTCCACGAAGGGACCGGTTGGGGAGTCACTCGTGGCCACGCCGATCTTCTGTTCGGCGGTGAAGTAGTAGAAATACTTCCACGCGCCGTCTACCTCGGCTTCCAGGATGCAGGGCGCCCAGGCGTTACGGTTGGCCCAACTGACGTCTTTTTCCAGGTCCAGAATGACGCCCTCGTCGGACCAGGTGACCAGGTCGGGAGAGGAGAAGGCCTTGAAGTAGGTGCCCGACCAGCCGTTGAAGCCGTCGGAAGTGGGGTAGAGGTAGTACTTGCCGGTGTTTTGGGAATAGAGGACGTCCGGATCGGCGTAGTAGCCCGGCAGGACGGGGTTACTGACTTTGTCGACCGTCACGTCATACCGCCGCGGTTCCTGTCCTTCCATGGCGACGGTGTAGGTAACCGGGCCTTCCCTGAAGTCCTGGGGGCCGGAAGGAGCCAGTCCGAGCCCCGCCCAGTCCGAAAACTGCGGATCGAAAGCCGTGCGGTCCGTGCCGGGCAGGACGGGCAGTTGTAGCCTACCGGACTGCGTATCGAGGCGAATGTTATTACGCTTGATGGCCGGGTTGCGGACCTGGCTGATGAGGTCGTCGGGCCGCCCGTAGCGGGAAAGCAGGCGATCCAGCTCCGTAGGCGTAATGGGAATAACGGTGCCGTGGCGGGGATGGAAGTTCATGCGGACGTCCTCGTCGATGACCGTGAAGTTTTCCAGGTCCGAAGACCGGGTAAATTGGTATTCCCCCTTGGTGTACATATCGTACATGAGGATGTAGTCGTCGCTGTCGATCAATTGGAAGACCCCGCTACCCTCCACGGGGAAGGTGGTCTGTTGGATAAATTTGTCGCCGACGGTATAGGGCCCGGTGAGGCTGTTGGAGGTAGCGATCTTCAGGCCCTTCCCCCGGTCTTCCGTTTTGAAGAACAGGTGGTAGGTGCCGTCGTGGAAGACGATATCGCCGTCGATGGCCGCCCCGCCGTCGGGCGTTTCGAGCAGCTGCTGGGGTTTGGTGGCCAGGTCGGTGAAGTCGTCGTTGGCGTAAGCGTAGTAGATGATATCCGCGCCCTGCTGGCCGTGCTTCATGGACCAGTACACCATATATTTTTCCTCGGTCGGATCGTAAATCGTTTGTGGCGCCCAGACGCGCAGCAGGCTGTCCTGCCCGTCGAAGCGGTCCTGGATGTTGACCACGCTGGAGGTCCAGTCCATCAGGTTGTCGGACTTCAGCAGCACCATCGCGCGATTGGAATCCCAGCCGTTGGCCGATACCATATCGGTGACGACCATACGGAAGGACTCGTCGTCCGGGCTCCGGAGAATGTGCGGATCGCGAACGCCGCCCGTGGAGCTGATTTCCTTGCTATCCAGGATGGGTTCGTCGCCGTTCAGGGCATAGAAGGTGTAACCGTCGGTGCTCACGGCGTAGTGGACGGCTTCGGCTCCGGGGCCATTTCCGGTGAAGTAGGTGAAGAGGTAGGCGGCGTATTCGCCGTCGTGGCGTTCGGAGAAGGTGTCCACGGAGGTGGAGCAGCCGAAGCAACAGAACAGCGTGAAAAGCGCAATCGTAGAGTATAATTTCATAACAGTGTATTGCCAGGAAAATAGCAATTTCGAAAGGGAAGAGTTCACGGGGTCGTTGCCGGAAGGGCCAACTTAAAAAAGATCGGGAGCACCATTACTGCGCCCCCGATCCGCTATACATCACTAGTCGGGCCCGAGGCCCTTCGATCAGTAACCAGTAATTACTGGTAACCGGGATTTTGGATCAGTTCCGCGTCCTTGTTCAGGTCGATCTCGCGTTGGGGGATGGGCAGCAACAGATGCGTCTCGGTCAGCCCCCGTAGCTGGTACTGTTCGATGGGGTTGGTGCCGTTGTGTGCGTAGGCCCGGTCGACCAGTGTGCCCGTACGCATCAGGGTGAAGCGCCGGTTTTCCTCGGCCAGCAGTTCGCGGATGCGTTCGTCGAGGATAAAGTCCAGGTCGATGTCCGCGGCTTCCACTAGTGGTGCATTCGCCCGTTCGCGCAGGATGTTGATAGTTTCGGCCGCCTCCTCCAGCTTGCCCTGCCTGAACTCCGCCTCGGCGCGGAAGAGGTAGGTCTCCCCGAGACGCATCAAGATGAAGTCCTTCCACATGCCGAAGCCGAACAGGTCCTGCGGATCGAAGTGCCCCCACTTCAGGGTATACGGGGGGATGATGTACACCGTGTCGGGGCCCTCGTAGGGGACGGGCTGGCCGTACAGGCTGTCGATTTCCGGATCGTTATAGTAGAATTGCCGGTGGATGCTGTGGCGGCTGTTGCGCATGTCTCCCTCCGGGTAGAGGTTGTACAGGACGTAGTTATTTAGTCGCATGCGGGCAATGCCGCGACCGCCGAGGGAGTCGGCGATGACCATGCCGAATTTCTGGTGGTAGCTGGCGCCCCACACCCGGCGCTGCTGTGGGTTATTCGTCTGACCGCCGACGACATCGCGCGGGTTTTCGGCCTCGAGTACCCAGATGCCTTCGGTATTGCCCTGGCTGCGGCGCTGGTTGCCGTAGTAGAACATATCCGCGAAGGGCGTGCCGGCTTCGCCGGCCTTGACGCCGTAGCGCTCGCTGACCAAGCTGAAGAGGCCGCTTTCAATGACCATATCGGCCTGGGCTTCCGCGGCGGCGTTGTCGCCCGTACGGAGATAGAATTCCGACAGCAGGTGATTGGCCATATGGCGGTTGGCACGGGAATACTCGTTCGTCCGGTCGGTGATGAGCGGCAACTGGTCCGCGGCAAACAGGAGGTCGGCTTCGATCAGGTCGTTGATCTCCTCGAGCGAGGCGCGGAAGAAGTCCGTACGGGGCCCGGTCAGCGGTTCGGTCAGCAGGGGGACGCCGCCGAAGGCCGTGGCGAGGGTGTGGTAGGCCAGGCCGCGGAAGAAGCGAGCCTCGGCGTTGATCACGTTGCGGCGCTCCTCGGCAATACCGGTCACGCCCTCCGACTCGATGTTCTGGATGATGATGTTCGTGTTGTTGATCATCCTGTAGGCCCAGCTCCAGGTGTAGGCAGCGGCCTCGCTATCGGCGGTCAGCTGGTTGTAGTCGTAATAGGGCGTTTCGATACCCTGCGGCTGCGTCGGCCAGGTAATGTCCGTGCCCACCTGCCACACCGACGGCCAGCCCTGGGGGCCGCTGTGGGTGTAGAGGGTACTCATGTGATTGTATAGTCCGATGAGGGAGGCTTCGAAGCCCGGCTCGTCGGTCAGGGTCTCGGGAGCGTACACGTCCAGGACCTCCTCGTTCAGAAACTCCTTCTCGCAGGAAAAAACGGTCAATAGGAAAAGGCAGGCCAAAGCCTGTATATGGATATTTTTCAAATACATGATGCGCTAATTTTTAGAGTGTCAGGTTGACACCGAAGGAGTAAGTGCGGACGAACGGGTAGTTGTTGGTCCAGGTACCGCTGCCGCGGGAGCTGAAGTCGACCTCGGGGTCCCAGCCGATCCAGTCGGTCCAGGTGTAGAGGTTGCGGCCGGCCACGTAGATGGTGAGGGCCTGCATGCCTAACCGGTTCAGGACCGGCGAGGGGACGGCGTAGCTCAGGCGTACGTCTTTGAGGCGTACGTAGCTGGGGTCGCGGTAGTTCCACGAACCGAGGCGGCTCTGGACGCGGAGTGACGGCCAGTCGTTGATCGGGTTGTCCGGGGTCCAGTACTGGTAGGAGGTGGGGATATTCCGGCGCCCGACCTCGTCGCCGTAGTACTGGTCGGGGTTATAGCGCAGGCCGCCCTGGCTCGTCTGCAGGAATACGCTGAGGTGAAAGTCGCCGTAGTGGAAGGTATTGGTCAATCCGCCGTACCAGTCGGGCTGGGAGTTGCCGATGAGTACCCGGTCGTCGGGATTGAGCAGGCCGTCGCCGTTGATGTCCTCGAACTTGAGGTCGCCGGGCCGCGCGCCGGGGTTACTTTCCGAGGGGTCTTCGCCCTCCTGCCAGACGCCGATGTAGCGGTAGGTGTAGATGGATCCCAGGGGCTCTCCGAGGAACCAGCTGTTGCCGATGTCGTCCAGCCCGTCGCCGTAGAGTTCCACGAGCTCGTTGCGGTTGGACGCGATGTTGAAGCTCGACTCCCAGCGGAATTTACCGGCGCGGAGGTTTACACTGTTGACGGTGAATTCGATCCCCTGGTTGTCCAGTACGCCCAGGTTGTCCCAGACATCGCTGGAGCCCGTAATGATGGGCAGGCTCCGGCGCAGGAGGATGTCCGTGGTCCGGGACTGGTAGAGATCCAGGCTACCGCTGACCCGGCCCTGCCAGAGGCTGAAGTCCACGCCGAAGTTCGCCGAGGTAGTGGTCTCCCAGTTCAGGTTGGCGTTGCCGAGGTTGCTGGCGAGGATGCCGACGCGGCTTACGCCCCCGAAGGGGTACCGGACGGGGTAGGCGGTGGTGGCCGTTTGGTTCGGGTCGATGGCCTGGTTGCCCGACTTGCCGTAGCTGAAGCGCAGCTTCAGGTTATCCAACCAGCTGACGCCGCTCATGAAGTCCTCGTTGCTCACGTTCCAGCCGAGGGCTACGGAGGGGAAAAGGCCGTACTTATCGGTATTGGCGCCGAAGGCGGAGTAGCCGTCGCGCCGCGCGGTCAGCGTCAGCAGGTAACGGCTGTCGTAGCCGTAGTTCACGCGCAGCATCTGCGAGAGCAGCGACTGGCTGTTGGCCCGGGAGTCGGTGGTCTGGTTCTCCGCCGCGGCCAGGTCGTAGAACGACAGCTGATCGTTGACAAAGGTGTTGGCGTCGGCCGTAAACCAGAAGTACTTCGACTCCTGCGCGCTGTACAGGGCCGTAATGCCGAGGGTGCTGGCACCGAATTCGCGATTGTAGGACAGGATGTTTTCCAGTACCCAGTTGTCGGTCTGCCCGTTATTGGAGTAGGCCGATCCTACCTGGTCATTCGCCGCGCGGCCGGTATACCCGGAGTCCCGGGTCAGTTCGAGGGTATAGTTACCGTTGAGGCGGTAAGAGAGGCCCGGCAGGAATCCGGGACTGAGTTCCAGGTAACCGCCCCCGATAAGGTTGTTCCGGCGGCGGACGCGGTCGGTGGTCAGGCCCAGGAGGGGATTGGCGAAAAGCAGTTCCGGGTCCATCGGGAAGATCTCATAACCGCCCTCCTCGTTATAGAGCTGGCCGTAGGGGCTCATGGCGGTGGCCTCCAGGAAGTTGGCGCGGCCGCCGTCGTAGTTGTTGTTAGTAAAGGACAGGGAGGTGCCGGCGCGTAACCAGTCGGTCAGCGTAGCGTCCAGGTTGGTGCGGACGCTCGTCCGTTCGTACTGGTAGCCTTCCACGACGCCGTTCTGGTCGAGCCGTCCGCCGGTCACGTAGTATTGCACGTCGTCCGTGCCGCCGCTGATGCTGAGATTGTGCTCCTGCAGAATACCGGTCTTGGTCGCTTGGTCCAGCCAATCGGTGGTAATCCCCGCCTCATAATTTTCGATTTCGGACTGGTTGGGCAGGGGCCGGTCCAGGTCCAACCCGAATGCCTCGACGTAATCGGCGTACTTCTGCACGTAGGCGTCCGGGCCGAGGAATTCGAGGGAGTTCACCATACTTTCGGCCGCCACGTATCCGGAGTAGCCGATCTGGGGTTTGCCGGTCTTTCCCCGTTTGGTGGTAATGAGAATGACGCCGTTGGCCCCCCGCGTACCGTAGATCGCCACCGCGGAGGCATCTTTCAGGATCTCGATGGATTCGATATCGTTGGCGTTGATGTCGTTCGTGGTGCCGAAGAAGGGCGCCCCGTCGAGTACGATGAAGGGGCTCGTGTTCGCGTTGATGGAATTGATGCCACGGACCCGAATATTCGCTTCCGAGCCGGGTACGGAAGACGCCTGGGATACCTGCAATCCGGCCGTCGTGCCCTGGATGGCCTGGAGCACGTTCGTGACGGGAAGATTTTCCAGCCGGTCCTGCGGCACGGAGGCCACCGATCCCGTGATGTCCGATTTTCGCTGCGTACCGTAACCGACGACCACGATCTCGTCGAGGGCCGCCACGTTCTCCTGCAGTTGGACGTCGATGGTCGTCCGGCCGTTGACCGGGATCTCCGCCGTGAGGAAACCGATAGAGGAAAATATCAGCGTATCGTTTTCCCCGATGTCGGCCAAGGCGTAATCACCGTCGATGTCCGTGACCGTGCCGGTGGAGGTTCCCTTGACCAGCACGGTGGCACCGATCAGCGTTTCCCCGGTATTGCTGGTCACCCGGCCGGAGACCGCCAGCGCTTGCTTCGCCGCGGCGATGCCCCGGGCCACCCGCTGGAATTGGCGGGTCGGGTCTTCGGTGGTTCGCTGCACGCTGATCTGCGTTTCGTTCTCCACCCGCTGCAGTTGCTTGATGGCCTTACCGAGTTTGCGGGCCCCGATCCGGCCGGCTTTGTTATCCCGGTAAATGACCAAATACTTTTCCCCGAAGGTCCGGTGGATAAAACCGGTTTCGGTAAGCAGCCGGGCAACGGCCTCCTCGAGGGATTCTTCCGCCCGAAATTCAAAGTGTACTTCGACATCCTCTAACAGGGCGCGCTCGTAGGTGAAGAAGACCTGATAACGCTCCTCCATTTCCTTGATGACGTCGATCAACTGTCGTTGATCGATTATCTTGGGGGCGGAAATGCCATTGGTGCCCGTTGGGGTGGCGTGGGCCGGATGTACGGCCAGCAGCACCGCTAGCAGCAACCCGGACAATTGGTAAATAGTCCTAAATCTCATTTTTTGCATTTTTATTACTAGTAAGCGCCAGGGCGACCCTCTCACCGGTTGTCCTGGCTATTTCGATCGACTCGTGTCGTTCATTCCTCAATTCGGTAGCGGCCCGCTTCCCCTTCGATCGGGTAGCCCAGCACCTGTTCGAGCAGGGGCATGACGATGCTGATCTCCTCCATCGGCAGGCCCGCGGTAATCTTTCGCCCGTAAATGGAGGTGTCCGCCACTTCCAGGGTCACGCCGTAGATGTTCTCGATCTTGTCCAGCACCTTGCGCAGGGGGGTATTTTCAAAGACGAGCACGCCGTCCTTCCAGCTCGTATGTACCTCGGGTTTGGCCGGCTTCTCCCCGGCCACTAATTGTTTTTGCCGGGCGGAATACGTCACCAGCTCACCGGGTGCCATGGTCTTCTCGGTGCGCTCGCCGGCCACCAGCTGTAGCGCGATGGCTCCCTCTTCCAGGTAGACGCTGGTCTCCTCTTCCCGGCTGTTGACGTTGAAGACCGTCCCCAACACGGCGACGGTCAGATCCGGCGTGGCCACCAGGAATTTCTGGCCCGTGGCCGGATTCGGACGTACCTTGAAGTAGGCTTCGCCCCTTAGGTTAACGATGCGGTCTTCCACCTCATCCCAATCGGGGGCATAACTCAGGCGGCTATTCGCGTTGAGGCGCACGACCGAGCCATCCGGTAGCCGCACGCTTTTCTGTTCGGCAAAGCCCGTGGTGGTGGTTATCAGCTCGTTTGTTCCGTTCAGGAACGCAATGCCTCCGGCGACCAGGAGGAGCAGGACGGCCGCCGCCGCCAGCCAGGGGGCGTACGATTTTTGCTTACTGGTGAATAGTCCCTTCCGCGAAGGAGCGGTGTCCATACGGGCGAGGATAGCGTCGTAGGCGGCGGGGGGCATCCGCTGCCGGTAGTTACTGTACTGCCACAGGGATTCCAGCACCCGGTGGGCGCGGCTTTCCGGTAGCTGAGACACCATGGCGAAGACCTGATCCAATTCTTCTTCGGTGCACTCGCCAGTGTGCAATCTTTTTAACAACTCCTCTTCCCGTGCGCTCAACATTGTTCTATGTTTGGAACTTGTAAATTGACCTCCCAATTCCGGAGGCCGTTTGTTTACACGGGGGCCGGTTTTTTTAAAAAAAATACCTTACTTGCACGTACAGGAAACAAAAAATCGTGAGAGCGAATAGCCAGGAAGCACATCTCGCACGCTTGCGAGCCGGTGACCTGCGTAGTTTCAGGTGGATTTACGACCAGGATCATGCAAAAGTCTATGGTTTCTGCCTGAAGCTGCTGGGATCATCCACGGCGGCGGAAGAAATTACTTCCGATGTCTTCGTGCGCCTGTGGGAAAAACGGGAGATCATCGATCCCCAACAACCGATTCATCCCCTGCTCTTTAAAATCACTCGCGATTACGCCTGGAACTACCTGAAGCGGGAGGCTCGCAAAAGCCGGCAGCACGATCAGTACCGGGCACTACAGGCTGCTACGGCCGATGCCAACGTCGAGTCCGAGCTGGTGTACCAGGATTACCTGCGCATCGCCGAATCGGCCATCGACCGCCTACCCGGCCGCCAGCAGGAGATTTTTCGCATGCGGTATAAAGCCGGCCTCTCGAACCGGCAGATCGCCAGCAAACTGGAACTTTCCGAGAGTACCGTTCGGGTGCAACTTTCGCGCGCCAGCAGTTTCCTGCGGGACTTCTTCAAAGCCAACCCCGAACTGCCCCTGTCTATGGTGGTCCTCTGCTTCATGGCGTAGCGGGGCGGCGGAGCGCAGGTAAAAACCGAATTCATATCAGGAAAAAATGCTGGCTATCTCTCCCATCAGGGCCCGGTCGTACGTCGGATCCACGCAGCGGACCGTACCGGTATCGGGGCAACAGGCGTACGAAGCCTTCCATTTCGCATAGTTCTTGCTTACGCCCCGTACGGCACGGACCAGGTAATGCATCTCCGCCTCCGACATCGTCGGGTGGATGCTTAGGCGGATCCAACCCGGACGAAGCACGGGCAGCTGTCGGTCGATGCGCTCGAGCAGCTGGGAGGAACTGTCCTGGTCGATGGACAGCAGATGGTGACCGTAGGTGCCGGCGCAGGAGCATCCCCCCCTCACCTGCACGCCGTAATAGTCGTTGAGCATCTTGACGGCCAGGTTGTGGTGCAATCCGGCGATGTTGAAGGAGATGATGCCCAGCCGCTCGCGGTGGTCGCCGGCCAGGACGGTTACTTCGGGGATCCGGTCCAGGCCTTCCCAGAGCAAGCCCATTAGGTGATTTTCCCGACGACGCATCCATTCGGTGCCCATTCGTTCCTTAAGCCGGATGGCGAGTGCCACGCGGATGGTCTGCAGGATAGCCGGCGTGCCGCCGTCTTCGCGGGTCTCCGCGTCGGCAGCGTAGCGATGCTGCCCCCAGGGAGTCGTCCAGGTGACGGTTCCGCCGCCGGGGTGATCGGGCACGGAAGAGGCGAGCAAGGACTCATTGACGACGAGCACGCCGCAACTGCCCGGTCCGCCCAGGAATTTGTGGGGACTGAAGTAGATCGCATCCAGATGGGCGTCGGGCCGTTCGGCGGGGTGCATGTCTACGTTCACGTAGGGTGCCGAGCAGGCAAAATCGACAAAGCAGTACCCGCCGGCGGCGTGCATTACCTCGGCAATATCGTAGTAGGGGCTCTCGATCCCCGTTACGTTGGAGCACGCCGTGATGGCCGCGTACTTCGGTCGGTGGCCGGGATAGCTGGCGACGGCCCGGGCAAACTGGTGGGCGCACACCAGACCGGTATCGCTGCATTCCACCAGCACAACCTCCGCGCCCGTCTCCAGCCAGCTGGTGTGGTTGGAGTGGTGCTCCATATGGGTGATGAAGACGATGGGCCGCTCACCTGGCCGTTGCGAGAAATCCTGTTTGCAGCCGATGAGGCGTTGCAGCTTATTGACGGCGGCCGTCATCCCCGATCCGGTGCAGATGAGCACGTCTTCCGCGGCTGCGTTTACATGGCGGCGGATGAGGCGCCGGGCTTCCCCGTAGGCATGGGTCATTGCGCTGCCGGTGGCATTGGTGTCGGTGTGGGTGTTGGCCATCAGCGGCAGGACCGATTTCCGTAGCGTGGTCTCTATGGGGCCGTAGGCACGCCCGCTGGCGGTCCAGTCAGCGTAAAGCAGGGAGATGCCCGCGGGGTGACGGTGCGTAAACAGCCGGCGAGTGCGGCCGATGATGCCGTTTCGTATATCCGTAATGGGGGTAGCGAGATCGAAGGACTGGGCAGCTTGCATGCTCCCAGATGCCGTGAAAGCGATCTCCGTTACGGGGACCGGCGTCTTTTATCTTAAACATCGGATGTGTCAGTCCTGCCAAAATTTCAGGCATCGGATGTGGCAGGTTTTTGATTTCCAAAATTTTCTTATTTATCAGAAATTAACGGTAGATACGCTCATTTTAGGTTGTTTTTGGTGCTCATCTCCTCTGGATAAGGGGTATTGGGCATCGGATGTCTACCGCAGCGTTGCTGCGGGGACATCCGATGTTTATCCCCCCTCGGCAACCTTCGTTAAAGGGGATGCCATAGGTATTAAGGGCTGCCGCGCGGACGTATAGATCGTATGGCTTCTCAAAAGCGGCTGCTCGGCTTCGTGCTGCTCGGGCACCTCTACATCACCCTTCCCGCACTGGTATTTTGGCTGGGCCCGCCCGTGCTGGCCTATTTTCTGCTTATCCCTTATGGCTGGTGGTGGACGGGTACGGCCATCGTTACCGCCCTGCTGGCCGGCTACTGGGTTGCCTGGCGCTATTGGGGCTGGGCGGTGACCCGCTGGCGGATCCGAAGTTTCGGGTCGCTGGACGACATCGATTGGTTACGCTTGGAGCAACTGGCCGAACGATTTCTGCTGATCTGGCCCAACGGGCATCCCGCCGAAGAATTGGAAGTGCGGACCGGCGACCAGGACCGCCGCATCCGGGAGGTCATGGAGCGTAACGCCGATTTGCGCGAGCTGGAACGGGCGTTTTTCGGCTTCGATACTCCTCGGAAGTACGGCTATAAGCTCCGCCGGCTGAGCCTGCTATTCTCCTTGGGTAGCCGGGTCCTCGTGCTGGCGGTCGCCATGACCAGCTTCCTTCAGTTGCCCCAGCCCTATTTCGGGCTGATCCTGATGGTGCTGGTTTTTTTCCCCAGTCGTGACTTCCGCATGTACCGCCACCTGCCGTTCCGGGGAGCCGCGATCGAGTTCAGTGACGCGGGCGTGGTCCTGCGCGTACCCGAATTGCGCGTCAGCTACTGGCATGATTTCCGCAGCTACCGGCTCTACGAGCACGAGCAGGTCCTCGTACTGGAAGGAGCGGCCGGTGAGGAGGACAGCATCGACCTGACCTACTACCGCATCACGGATTATCGCAAACTGGCATCCATCATCGACGTCTACATCGAACGCTACGGGGAGAAGGTCGCTCAGGGCGTGCTGAATTAGCCGTGGGATGTCCGGGTACAATTTGTTAGTGAGGCGCTAAGGACTTAAGTTAGCGGGGGGCGTAGCCCATTCGGGGCTTCTCCACTCACGCTATAAGCACTACCACATAATGGGCAAAACGATGTTCTTGGAACGGTCCGTAGAGATCGACCGACCCGTCGGTGACGTATTCAATTACGTCCGCTTTATCGACAACCACCGCCACTTCAGCATCTGGCAAATGGCCGATCCGGACATGGAGGTCACTTCCACGGGGGAGGATGGCCAGGTCGGTTACGTACACAGCTGGGATAGCCAGGTCCGGAAAGTAGGGGCAGGCAGCCAGGAGATCACCGAGATCCTGGGCCGGGAGCGCATCAGCTACGAATTGCGCTTTGAGCGCCCCATGCGGGCCACAAACTACTCCAACGTCCATTTCCTAAGCCTGCCCCACGAGCATACGCGCGTCACCTGGGATTTTAGCGGGGAAATAGCTTTCCCCATGAGCCTCTTCTCCTTCTTCATCAGGCGGATGCTGGCCCGCGACATCGACAAGAATCTGGCTAATCTGAAGGATAAGCTCGAGGAATAACTACTGGAATACTCCTCGTTCGGTTGCTTTGACCGGGCAGGGAAAGCAGCCCGCTACGGAACGCTTGACGGGCCTGCCTAACAGCGTGCCTCCAAAAGAAAGGTAAAGGTCGAACCCCGGGCAACCGGCATCCGTAAAATGGTCATAACCAAAGGATTTGATCATGAACAACAGACTAGCCAATAAAGTAGCCATCGTAACCGGTGGCGGTGCCGGTATCGGCGAAGCCATCAGTAAATTATTCGCCCGCGAAGGAGCCCGGGTCATCGTAGCCGGACTGCCGGAAGACCCCGTTGATGACGTAGCCGCCGATATACGCGCCAACGGGGGAGCGGCCCTGCCGTATAAGGGAGACCTGTCCAAGCTACAGGCAGCCAAGGACTGCGTGAAGATCGCCACGAACGAGTACGGCCGCGTGGATATCCTGATCAACAACGCCGGCACCTTCGTCGAGACGAATATGCTCGAGGACTTCACCGAAGAAGGCTTCGACTACATGGTCAAGAATAACATCCGCACGGCCTTTGCCATGTCGAAAGCCGCCCTGCCGGAGTTACAGAAAACGCAAGGGAACATCGTCTTCGCCGGATCGGAAGCCGGCGTACTGGGCGTACCCCAGAATGCCCCATACGGCGGAACCAAAGGCTTCATCATCGCCTTCGCCAAAGGACTGGCCGGCGAGCAGGCGGCCAACGGCGTGCGGGTGAATATCGTGGGCCCCGGCCCCATCGATACGGCCTGGACCCATAAGGAAACGGGACCGATGGATAAGCAGATGGAAAAGATGAACAACCAGGCCAATCTGATGGGCCGTCGCGGTTCCGTAGAGGAGATCGCGAATGTCTATCTCTTCCTCGCCTCCGACGAGGCCAGCTACGTGACCGGTGCCCTGTATATGGTCGACGGGGGTATCACGATCGGTAAGGGACCCATTGGCGACCAGGCGGCCAAGTCCTTCAAGAAGGAGCCCGCATCTTCCCTGGACCTGGATCATACGATGGACGGGCACACCTCGGTCCGGAAGTAACGTCCCTTCCCCCCCTAAACGCGACATGGCCACCCCCGCCCGGGAGTGGCCATGTCGCGTTTAGGGGGCTTCGGTCGATTATCCACCCAGCATATCGCTGCCCTGGGAGGAACTGTTGGTATTCTTCCGCTGGAAGAGGGAAGCGTCCATCTTACCGAATCGGTAGGAGAAGTTAAGGCGGAGCAGCTGCGGATTCTGCAGGCGGGAAGTTTCCTGGCTGAAGAAATCCGTTAGGGTGTAGCTGCCGAATTCGCGCGAGCCGAAAATATCCTGGATGCTCAGGGTCACCGCGGCGGCATTGTTCCACAGGTTTTTGCGGAGGGAAGCATCGACGAACCAGATCGGTTGGGTGTAGCCCTGGGCGGTATTCTGGCTGGGGCCGTTACCCCCACCCCCGAAGGCATCGTTGTTGGTAGTTGGCGTGAAAGATGCCCGGGTGCGGTACTCTCCGTTAAGTTGGAGGGCGAAGTCTTTCGGCAGCCGGATCTGGACCGTCTCCTTGAGGAAGCCGCTCAGCCGGCTGACCTCCAGTCCGGATTCGAGGTTGCCGGCGTCCACTACCGACTGGTACACGTTCAGGTTGGACGTGAGGTCCAGCCAGCCGAAGAGGTTGTTCTTGAGGGTCACTTCGGCGCCGTAGGCCGTGGCGCTGTTTGTGTTGGCGTAGCTGGTGACGATGGCGTTCTGCCCGAG
Organism: Lewinella sp. IMCC34191; assembly: GCF_003390935.1. Lineage (GTDB taxonomy): Bacteria > Bacteroidota > Bacteroidia > Chitinophagales > Saprospiraceae > Neolewinella. The sequence continues at coordinate 49,207 of NZ_QNQZ01000008.1, forward strand.
CTGCTCGTTAAATTCGGTGATCTGGTAGGCAGCGATCAGGTCGGTGGCCTGCTTGTAGTAGACCGAGACCAGCAGGTTATTGCCGCTGGGGAAGATATTCTGGTACGACAGCTCCAGCGAATTGGTAAACTCGGGCAGCAGCTGGGGATTCCCGCGGCGCAGATTCAGGGAGTCGGAGAAGTCGGTGAAGGGCATCGTCTGGAAAAAATTCGGCCGGTTAATGCGTCGGGTGTAGGCCAGTTGTACCTGGTCGGTCTCATTCAGCTTCCGGGTCAGGAAGGCGCTCGGGAACAGGCTGATGGGGTAGTCGATCCGGAAGGAGGAATCCTGCCCGGTCAGCGTGCCCTCGTAGAAGGAGCTTTCGGCGCGCAGCCCGACTTGCAAGCCCCAGTCGCCAAACTCCCGGCCGGTCTGGAGGTAGCCGGCGAAAACGTTGTCCTGAAAGGCGAAGCGATCCGACAGCTGGATGATCTGGGTCCAGTCTTCGCCCTCCCCGTAGTTGACGAAGGTGGCCTGGTCGTTGCTGTTGCTGCGCAGGGTGGCCTTGATGCCGCCCTCCAGCTTGGTCTTATCGTCGATGGGAGCGATAAAGTCGGACTGCAGGGTCAGGAAGCTGCCGCTGCCCGTGCTTTCCTGCCGTTGCTGGCTGATGTCGCCGCTGTCGTAGAAGCTGCGGTAAAGGCTGTTGCCGTCGAATCGCACCTGGTTGTAGTTGGCGTCGGCCGTCCACTCGGCGCCCTGCCGCGGGAAGAGGTGCTTGAATTGCAGGGAGGCGCCGACGTTCTGAAAGTTGCGATCCTGGTCGCTGAAGCGCTCGTAACCGGAGGATTCGCCGGTGCCTCCGTTCCCGTAGGTGGTCGTATTGGTCAGGTAATCGGTCGGGCGGAAGGTACCGTTCATATAGCTCCCGCTGAGCGTAAGGGTGTTGCGGTTGTCGAGGAAGTAATCGAGACCGGCGCGGACGTTACCGAAGGTGCCGCTCATATCGGATTCGGTTTGCTGGGTGATGCGGGTAGGGCCGGGTTCGGTAAAGGTCTCGCGGAAGGTGGTGCCCACCGTAGTGCCCTGGCGGCTCATCAGCATGCCGGATCCGAAAACATTCACCTTGCCCCCGCGGGCGTTGATGTCGCCGCCGAGGTTATAGCCACCCTGGCTGTCGCCGCCGACGCGCACGTTGCCGTTGTAGCCGATCTGCTGGTCCTTTTTGAGCACGATATTGACGATGCCCGCCGCGCCACCGCCCGCGTCGAATTTCGCGGAGGGGTTCGTGATGACCTCCACGCTCTCGATCGAGGTGGCGGGGATCTGTTCGAGCGTCAGCGTCGATGGCCGTCCGTCGATGAAGACCTGGGGCGCGCCGTTGCGCAGACTGACGTTGCCGTCAAGGTCGACGGACAGGGAGGGAACGTTCTTCAGCGCGTCCACGGCGGTTCCGCCAGCGGTGCTGAGGTCCTTGTCCACGCGGTAGGATTTGCGGTCGAGCGACAGGGTCGACAGCGAGGCCTCCGCCGTCACCGTCACCTCGGTGAGCGTGCTGGCGGCGGTGGCCAGTGACAGGTTGCCGAGGTCCTTCGTCGGTCCGCCGCTGAAGTCGAAGGGCTGGCGAATCTCGGCGTAGCCCAGGAAGGATACCACCACTTCCAGCGGGCCGCGGGCGGATACCTGCTCGAAATTGAAATCGCCGTTGTCGGCGGTGAACTGACCGGCGTAAATAGTGTCGCGGAGGGCCTGGGTGGCGGGGTCCATGACCTTACCCTCTACCTGTACCGTGGCGTAGCCGACGCCGGCGCCCGTTTCGTCGACCACCTTGCCGTAGACGCGGCCCGTCATGGCCGATGGCGGTCCTCCGGGGCCGCCGGGTCCGCCGGGTCCGCCACCCGGGAACTGGGCGTGAAGAAGAGAGAAGGTGCCCAGCAGCAGGGCGAAGAGGAGAATGTGGTATTTCATAATCGGGGGGATACTTTTGGGGGGGCCGACGTTCGTGCCGGTTTCCTGGATGGCAACACGAATATCCGCCCGCGTTTGACCCCGAAACCGGGTGTCTCGGTGAACCCGGGAATTGTCCCGACGAACCCGGCTCCCGCCGGTAGCTATAGGGGCGCCGCCGCCGTTTTAAAAGCCGACCTTTACCCCGTCAGCCGACCGATCCTATGTCTACTCCCCGCATCTCCCGCTCCGCCGTGCTCCAGGCTACCGTCTGGATCGGCCTCTGGCTGCTCTTTACCCTCACCGGCGATACGGCCAACCGCTCGAGCGCCGCCTATCTCCTGATCACGCTGCGGATCGCGGGCTTTGCCGTTTACTACAACCTTCTGTACTACGCCGTTCTGCCGCGTTACTTTTCCGGCCGCAAGCGCAGCTTCTACGGCTGGGCGGTGCTGGCCTTCGGGCTGTTCGTCGCCTACTCGATCACCTGTGACCTACTTTTTGTAGATGCGGTACGTACGGCCGGGGGCGACGGAGCGCAGGGAGAAGAGCGCCCCCTGGGCTGGGTGATCGTTCCGGCCATCTTTCTTGGCCTGGCGGTTTTCGGGGTAGCCGCCACCTTCCGCGGCTTTACTGCCTTCGAGGAAAAGAAGGCGTCGGAGGAAGAGGCCAAGCGGCAGCGACTGGAGGCGGAGATCGCCCTGCTTAAGTCCCAGATCAACCCCCACTTTCTGCTCAATACTATTAATAACCTTTACGTCCTTGCGCTCACCCAGCCGGACAGAACGCCCGACGCCCTGCTGAAGCTATCGGAAATGGTCAGCTACATTCTCTACGAGTGCGCCAGCCCGCGGGTGCCGCTGGCCCGGGACCTGCAGTTCATCGAAAGCTACGTCGACCTCCAACGCCTCCGACTTTCGCCCAATGCCCGCCTTGAGGTGCGGCTGCCCGCATCCGTATCCGACTCCGTGATGATCGAACCGATGATCCTCGTCAACTTCGTGGAGAATGCCTTTAAACACGGCCTCACCACCCAGCGTCCCTGCACCATCGCCCTGGCGATCGAACTGGCCGGCGGGCAACTGAGCATGCAGGTGGAGAATCCCGTGCTTCCGCACAAAGCCGAAGGAATGGGAAATCCTTCCGGCATTGGGATGCCCAATACCCGGCAACGGCTGGACCACGCCTACGCGGGAAAGTATACCCTCCGGGTGGATGACACCGATGGGATCCACCGGGTGACGCTGGCCATAAACCTCGACGTATGACCTTCATTGCCCTCGACGACGAGCCCCTGGCCCTGGTCCTGGTCGAACGGCTGGCCCGGGAGGCCCCGGAGTGGACGCTGCTGAAGACCTTTACCGACGCCGCCGCGGCGGCAGGCTTTCTGCGGGAAAATGCCGTCGACCTGCTGCTCACGGACATCAATATGCCCGACATCAGCGGCTTGGATTTCGTCCGCCAACTGGCCGACGAGCGTCCTCTCATCATCTTCCTGACCGCCTACAAGGAACACGCCCTGCAGGGCTTCGACCTGGACGTGGTCGACTACCTGGTAAAGCCGGTACGGCGGGACCGCTTCCTGCACGCCCTCGATAAGGCGGCTACCCTGATCCGGCTGCAGCGTCGGGCGGCGGCGGGTCCGGCGGCGGACGACCACTTTTTCGTGTTTTCCGAGTACGAGGAGATCCGGATCGTAACGGCCGACATCCGCTACGTGGAAAGCATGGGGGACTACGTGAAGATCCACCTGGCGGGGCAACCCCGGCCCGTGGTTACCCTGGAGCGGCTCAAGAACCTGTTCGACAAGCTGGAGGACAAGGGATTTCAGCGCATTCACCGCTCTTACCTCGTCCGCTTGGCGGCCATCGATGGCAAGCAAAAGAATCGGGTGCGGGTGGGGAATAACTGGTTGCCCGTGGGGGAGACGTATGCGCCACAACTTGCCAAGCGCCTGACCTGAGCGGGTTAGGGATGCATACGACCTTGCTAGCCCGGCCAGTGCTGCCTACTACCTTTCCGTATATTAGCCAAAACCCTACCACCAGTGCGTTCTTCCCTCTTCCTCCTTTTCGCTGGAATGCTAGCCTCCTCCCTAACCGGTCAGGCAAGCTTCGTGGTCGAGGAGAAATTGAAATTCGGCCCGCGGGTTTCCCGCACCGGCGCCATGATCTTTTTGAAGCTTCCGCTTGAGGAACCCGGTCAGCGGACGATCGACATTAGCTTTTCCACGCCACCCCTGAACGCGCCCGCCCCGCGCGAGCCACAGGAGTACACCTGGCGGGGAGACGGCATCGGTACGGGGGATACCCTGCAGGCCACTTACAAGATCATTGCCGCGCCGAAGCCGGCCTGGACCGATGATCTACTCGATAGTCTGCGCGGGAAGTCGATTGGCTGGCCCGCGCTCGCCCCGGGGGAAGAAGTGGAGCCCTATATCCTGCCCCCGCTGGTCAGGGAGGATATCGGCCGCACGGAATTCAGTACGCTGAACCGCGCCGATACCAGTCTGGCGGATATCAATCGCCTGATTCGCCGGCTCGACCGTCGAATAGTGACCGTCCGGGATCCGGAGAATTTCGATCAGGCACAACCCCTGCTGGAGGACGTATACCGACGGCGGACGACGGCTACTCGGAAGCACCTGCTGTTATCCCTGGCGCTACAGTACATCGAGGTACCCCACCGGGTGGTGGCCGGCAAGATACTGAGCTACGGAGAGGTGATCGAAAATCAAATATGGGTGGAAGTGCCGGTCGGGGGAAGCTGGTACCGCGTATTCTACGGGGATGGGGTAGACCGATCCGAATGGATGCCCCCCGAAACTTCCGACCTCTTTCTAGCCTGCTCCTACGACTGGCGCGATCTGACGCTGGAGGTCCTTAGCGCGGCGGGAGCACCACCTATTCCATCAATCCTATTTACCTCGGCGGAAAGCCTCCTCTTTTATTTCTGGGACCGCAAAAACGTGGCGCTGGAACGCGGGCAGTTTAGAAGAGCGGAGGCGATGATCGATTCGCTGCTGATGTATACCCCCAACAGCGTAACCGCCATAACCGAAAAGGGCTTGATCCTGGCCCAGGCGGGCCGACCGCAGGATGGCATTGCCTATTTGCAGCTGGGTATCCGCAAGGCCGAACTGCCCTCTGAACAGAGTTTTGCGCTGATGCAGCTGGCCAGGTACTTCTCCCTGCAACATAATGGGGATGATGCTTTACAGGCCGTGATAAGGGCGTGGCAGATCGAGCCCTTCGACAGAGCGGTGCTGCTTCAGGATCCGCGCTTTAAGTGGTTATACCAGCAACGCGCGCTGATGAATAAACTGCGGGCTGTACTGAATATGCAATAACGGGAATATACTGCCTATAGCATGTCGACCTTGCCGCTACCCAGATTATAGTAGGCCGGTACGATCTTCACCTTACCCGCTTCTACGGCTTTGCGGATGATCGGGCTGCGGGTCTTCAGCTCCTCGGCGGTAAGGCGGGCGTTCTCCTTGACGACGGTATTCACGTCGGCCCCGTCGTCGGTTTTGTCCAGCGCCGGTGCGATATGGGAAAGCAGGTGGTTGAGGTTGTAGCCGTTATCGCCGCCGTTGACGGCCGCGGTAACCGCACCACAGGCTTCGTGGCCGAGTACCACGATCACCGGCGTACCGATGTGGGCGACGGCGTATTCGATACTCGCGATGGAAGAGGTGTTCGCTACGTTGCCGGCTACCCGCACGGTAAAGATTTCCCCCAGGCCGGTGTCAAAGGCTAGTTCGGGCACGACGCGGCTGTCGGCGCAGCTAAGGATGATAGCGTAGGGTTCCTGACCGGAGGTGAGTTCCCCCCGCCGGGCGGAGTTCTGCAGCTTGCCGTCCAGTTTGTCGGAGACGAAGCGTTCGTTACCTTTCTTAAGCCGGTCGAGTACCTGGTCGCTATTCATCATGGTGTAAAAGCGGTTTTTGGTTAATGTTCCCTGTTGGAAATCATTGTGGGGGGTAAATGTTTATTAAACGAGCCATCCTGCCAATCGGCAAGTTTTAAGTGTAGGTACATCTATTTTAGGTGCAGAGGCGTTTGCCAGAGAAAATAGCTATGTCCGATCCCGGCTATCGAATTCCCGCAACCACCCGCATCGGTCACGTCCATCTTAAGGTGGCCGACCTGGATCGCTCCATGACCTTTTACGTGGATATACTGGGGTTTTCCGTTTCTGCCCGTTACGGTAAGCAGGCCGTATTTCTCGCGGCGGGAGGTTACCACCACCTTATCGGACTGAATACCTGGCAGAGCCAGGGGGCGCCGCCCGCTTCCCGGCACGGCGTCGGCCTCTACCATACGGCAATTCTGTATCCGGAACGAAAAGACCTCGCCGTGGCGCTCCAGCGTCTCCTGGATGTGGAATATCCCCTCACCGGTGCCGCGGACCACGGCGTGAGCGAAGCCCTGTACCTGGACGACCCGGACGGCAACGGCGTGGAACTGTATTGGGATCGCCCGGACGCGGACTGGCCGCGCACGTCCACGGGAGAAATCGAAATGTACACCCGCCCCCTGGACCTGGAGGCCTTGTTGGCCTTGGCCGAATAAAAATGCCCTCCGCACCGGATGGTACGAAGGGCACAACGGAATAACACTAAAATATTTTACCGCTTGCTCAGCTTCACCGTCAGCTGGCCGTCGGCCGTAGTGACCAGGGCGACATAGGTACCGGCACGCAGGTCGGCCATCGGCAGCTCAAAGCGATCGGTCGCCGGGGTGAATTCCCGTACCACGCGACCGGTAGCGTCGAACAACAGCAGGCGCTCCATACGTACGGGAGCGGTGATGGTTACGGATTCAGACGTCGGATTCGGGAAAGCAGCGAGTACGCCGACTTCCGGCTCGGAGGTCGGTACGGTGGTACTGTTGTAAAAGTAGACGTTATCGATGTACACGGATTCGGTCCGGTAGGGGCGGGCCGAAATGATCAGCTGGCTGATGTCGGTCAGGTTGATTCCCGTAAAGTCGGACAGGGCAATGTCCAGCCGAACCCATTCCCCTTTTTCGGTAACCTGGTAGGGGATCTCGAATTCGGTGTCGTTTCCTTCACCGGGGCCGTCGTCACCAAAATCGACGAGCTTGATCAGCAGTGTATCCAGGTTCTCGGTCCAGTAATCGATGTGGAAGGTATTCATCATGCTCAGGTCCAAAGCGCTGTCGCCCAGCATCTCTATGCCGGCGTAACCCAGATCGGGGTAAAACTTAACGGCGTTGCCCATGATGGTATCCTCCATAAAGCCCGACTCACTCCATTCGGCCCGCCAGGTATTCACGGGTACGTCCGTGTAGGCGTCGCTGAATAGCGAAATGATGTCGTCCCCTTCGTGTATGGGGGCGGGAGCGGCCATCTGCGGGCCTTCCTCTTCTTCCTCCATTTCGGTGGCCTGGCCGCCGAAGTAAACGTCATCCCAGTAGTAGGTAGCGGCTTCCTCCGGCTGGCTGCCGAAATCGAAAAAGATGGACATCTTGTTGTACATCGATCCCAGGTTGAGGGCGGCGGTACCCGTCGCTTCCATCGCGAAGTCGAAGACCAGGGTGTCCCAGGCCTCGGCGACGACGGTGTTGGTTTCCGTCTCCACGCTAATGGTATTGTCATTACTTGCCTCTACCTTCAGGCGCACGGGCGTTCCGGCGGTCGGCGACCATACGCGTACGGAGACGGTCGTGGAATCAGCGGTGAATGGGATGGGGCTGGCGAAACCGGGATCGAAGGGCGATCCACCCCGATCGAGCGTGATCGTGGTTCCCGCGTAGGTTTGGGCACCGACGATCTTCGTCGTTTGGGCTACCGTGTTTTCCGCATTGGTAGGATCTTCCACCACCTGGGAGGAGGCCCCTTCGAAGTCGGAAAGTCCGTAGGTCACGTCCTCGTCCTCGAAGGTGACCGGGAGGTCCAGCGGGGTCTCGCCGAGGCTCTCGCCGCCGCTGTAGAAATACAGGTTATCCAGGTATACGATGCTCTCCTCGGCCGGGGCGCTGGAGATGATGATTTGGGAAATATCGGTCATGTTCATCCCGGCGAAGAGGCCGAGGGGCAGGTCTACGCTGACCCACTCCCCATTGGGAAGGAACCGGCGTAATTCACTCTCCGTGTTATTCTCCTGGGGCTCGTAGCCGTCGCCACCGAAGTCAACCATTTTGATCTGGAAGGCGGTACTGTTGGGCGACCAGAAATCGAAGTGGAGGGTCGTGATACCCGCCTCCATGAGGTCGATGGCGTTTTCCCCGGTCATCTCGATACCGGTGAAGGAAAGGTTGCCGTAACGAAGCACCTCGTTGCCGGCTATGGTTTCCCGGGTGAATTCGGCGGCACCGAAATCGGCCCGGTAGGTGTTGACCGGCACGTCAGTATAAGCGTCGCTGAAGATGCTGATGACATTGTCTGCCTCCTGCATGGGGGCGGGCGGTGCATCCGTCGGGGCCTGCTGGGCAAAGGCCAGCGTGGGCAGGAGGAGTGCAATGATCGAGTAAAGCTTTTGCATAAGATCGTTTTAAGTAGTTAGAAAGGCTATTCGGGTGCGTAGACCCGGACATAGTCGATGACGAATTCCTGCGGGAAGATGGCATCATCTACCTCAGGGCCGCCGAAGTTGCCGCCGATGGCGACGTTGAGTAGGATGTAAAAGGGCTGGTCGAAGGGCCACACTTCTTCGCTGCGCTCCTCCGGGTCGAAGGTGTACACCAGCTGGTCGTCGACGAAGAAGGAAATCTCCTCCGCCGTCCACTCCGCGGCGTAACGGTGAAAGCCCTCCTCGATATCGGCGAATTGGCTCTTCTGCGAGCTGCCGTTGTCCCCGTGGCCGGCGGCGGTGTGCAGGGTGGTGAATACCTCGCCGGGTTCGCGTCCCACGTACTCCAGGATGTCGATCTCTCCACTCAGCGGCCAGCCGACCTCATCGATGTTGGTGCCCAGCATCCAGAAAGCCGGCCAGATGCCCTGGCCGGTTGCCAGCTTGGCGCGGGTCTCGATGCGCCCGTACTGGAACTCCTTATTGTCTTTGGTCGTGATCCGGGTGGACGTATAGCGGTCGCCGTCCCTACGGGCCGTGATGACGAGGTGGCCATCTTCCAGCCGGTGGTTATCCCGGGTGTAGATCTGCCGCTCGTTATTGCCCCAGCCACAAAGGTTGGGGCAACCGTCGCCGAGTTCGAAGTTCCAGACCGTCGTATCGAGTTCGTCGGCGTTGAATTCATCCGACCAGAGCAACGTACGGTCGCTGCCGCCCGGGGCTCCGGGCTGGCCGGGTTGGCCGTCCTGACCGAGCTGCACGTTGCAGGCGGCCAGGGAAAGCAGGAGGGGGAGGGCGCAAGAAAAGGCGTGCATGCTGGAGGATTTACTGGTATACCCGTACGTAATCCACTTCCATGGACGAGGACTGAAATTCAGGATCGATCGCCCCGCCCAGCGTGCCGCCTACGGCCACGTTGAAGATCAGGAAGAAGTCGTGGTTGAACGGAATGCCCGCGTTGTTCTCGAAGGTGTGGTACACCTCATCGTCTACGAGGAAGCGGATGGTGTTTTCCGTCCAGATGGTGGTATAGACGTGGAATTCCGTCTCGGCGTCTTCCACGGTGGTGCTCTGCGTCACGGCGTTTCCGCCATTATTGCCGGGGAAGTGCAGGGCGGAGAGTACCCGCGTCGGGTCGTTGCCTACGTGCTCCATCATATCGATCTCGCCGCAGGCCGGCCAGCCCACTTCGTCGAAGTTCGCGCCCAGCATCCACAGAGCCGGCCAGGTGCCGCCGCCCTCGGGCAGGTTGGCCCGAATCTCGATACGTCCGTAGGTGAACTCGAACTTGTCCATCGTCACGATCCGTCCGGAGGTGAATTCCGAGCCGCTGAAATTCTCGCGCTGGGCGGTGATGGTCAACATGCCGTCGGCTACGCTTACGTTGTCGGTGCGGTCCGTGTAGTTCTGCGATTCGTTGTTACCCCAGCCGTCGTTGCCGGTACCGGTGTCGTAGCTCCAGGCGGTGTCGGCCAGTACGTCGCCGTCGAATTCGTCGGCCCAAACCAGGTTATTGAATTCCGGCTCCTCGTTGCCGCCGCCCCCGCCACCTTGCACGGGCTTTTCGGAGGTAAAGATGTGGTACCAGGCCAGGGCATTGTTGCCGCCCATGACGACCCGTACGACCAGCCGGTTTTCCGTCAGCGAAAGGATCTCGTAGGTCGAATTGCCCACGTAGTAGCTCATGAAGCCACCCTCGGTGAAGTTCAGCAGGGTACCCCGCGTCTGGCCGGGAATGTCGTTGGCGACCACGACCGACTCGGAGGGAGACAGGGCCACCAATTGGGGATCGTCCTGTACCTCGTATGCCAGACAGGCGTCCTCACCGCCCGACCCGCCGGCTACGCTCAGAAAGTCGACGTTGAAGAAGGTGAATCCGAAGTTATTCAGCTCGTAGTACAGATTGTCCCCCTGGCGGCTGAAGATCAGTTCGTCCTCGTACATACACGTATTGCCTACCTTTTCAAAGGGCGCGGCCTGGTAGTAATTCGCGAAGTAGTTGGCCGTGGCATCGCCGTCGTTTTGCCCCACGCCCAGGTGGCCGGGCTCGTCGGCGGCCCAGTACCAGGTCTTGGTTCCGTCGCCGGTAAGCAGGGCGAGAGCCTCGTTATCGTTAAAGGTGCTCTCCACGGTAACTTCCGTGCTGCCGGTCGTGGCGATGCCGGCGGTTCCCGAAGCCACCACCGTTACTTGGTAGGTATTGATGCCTACCTGGGTGAAGCGCTTGGTGAGGCGACCGCTGGGAGCCACCTCCTCGGTGCCGTCGCTAAAGATGTATTTATACGTAATGGCATTATCCGCCGTAGCCACGAAGGTGACCGTACCGCTGCCGTCCCCGTTCGGGGTGTCCGCCGTTTGTCCCGTCACGTTGGCCTCGATCTGCAGATTGGAGGGCGCGGTGAGATCGCCGAAGGCGTATTCTTCCTGCTCGCAGGCGACGACCGTTAGGCCGAGCAGCAGCAGTATATAGTGGAATTTCATGATCGTTATATTCTTGTTTGGTTAGGTCTCTGTTGCGGCGGAGCGCAGGTAAAGACACTTTTTAGTGGGGGAAGCGGAATCAGGGCATCTGCCGGATGTCGTCGAAATAGTAGACCGAATCGTCACCGACCGTACCGAAGTCGAAGAAGATCACCACCTTGGAGTAGTCTTGGGTCAGGTCGCCGCCGCTGTAGTCGAAGGTGAGTTCCTCCCACTGATTGGCGACGGTCGTATTTCGGGTCACCTCCATGGCGATGTCGCCGTTGCCGGCATTTTCCATCTTCAGCAGTACGGGGATACCGGCCTTGGGCGACCAGACCTTCACGGTTACGGTCGTGGTTTCCGTAAAGTCGATCGGTTGGGGCAGTTCGCTTACCGCACCGGCCCAGTCCATGGCACCCGTGGGCTTGGTGAACTCACCCACCCGGCCGGACATATTGATGCCGGTTGGGTCCGGGTTGTCAACAATCGCTACCGCCGCGCCACCGAAGGCCGACAGCGCGTAGTCCGTATCTTCTGATTCGAAGCCGATGGGTAGCTCGTTGACGACCTCCTCGCCGCCACCGACGCCTACCTGAGCGATGTCGTCGAAGTAGTAGGTCGCGCCGGTACCGGGATTGCCGAAGTTGAAGAAGACGGCCACCTTGCTGTATTCGCGGGTCAGGGTCGGATCGGCCTCGGCTCCGCCGTACTCGTAGGTGAGGGTTTCCCAGGCATTCGCCACGGTCGTGTTTTGCGTGACTTCGATGAAGATGTCTCCGTCCGTACCGTTTTCCACCTTGAGCATCACGGGGATGCCGGCGGCCGGCGACCACACTTTCATGGACAGCTGCGTAGAGGCCGTAAAGTCGATATTTTCGGGCAAGGCGATGGCCACGCCGCCCCAGGTCTGGGCGCCTTCGGTTTTGATCACCTGACCGACCTTCGCGCTGGTGTTACTTCCCGTGGCGTCCGGATTGTCGATTAGTTCGAAGGTTGCTCCCCCGAATTCCTCCCAATTGTAGGTCAGGTCGTCGGACTCCAGGGTGATCGGCAGGCTGATCACCGGACCTAAATCGGCCATCATGACATCGTCGAAGTAGTAATCCGCACCCGTGCCGGCATTACCGATATCGAAGAATACGACCACTTTGCTGTATTCCCGCGTCAGGTCGTCCTCACTGAAGTCGAAGGTGACTTCTTCCCACTGATTCGCTACCGAAGTGTAGATGGTGTCGTCGACGAAGATGGCGCCGTCTCCGGCGTTCTCCAATTTCAGGGTGACGGGCGTACCGACCTGGGGAGCCCATACTTTCATGCTCATCCGCTGTGCCTGACTGAAGTCGATGGGGTCTCCGACTTCCACGAAAGCACCCGCCCAAACTTCCGAGCCCTCTTGCTTATTCAGTTTCACCACGCGGTCACTGGTGTTGCCGTCATCCGCTGCCGGATTCGCTACTACCTCCGCGCTTGCCCCCCCGAAGTTGGTAAAGGTGTACTCCCGGCTGGCATCTTCGAAGGTCAGGGGCAGGTATAGCGGATTGGTGATATTCACCTCGACGGTATCGCTCACCGTTGCCGTGCCGCCACTTCTGGCCTCCACGACCAATTGGTACAATCCGACATTACCGTACTCGTAGCTCACCGTTTCGCCCTCCTGGAAAGAAACCGGCTCTTCGTCGAGGTCTTCGCCGAAGTAAACCAGGAAGTTAGTTTCCAGGTCCGCCGTCGCGGTCACGTCGATGGAAAGCGGGTTTCCTGCGGTCGGGGTGACGCTAACGTTCAGGTTTTCCGGAGCGCGGAAGCTGACCGTCAGTTCCTCGGTGTAGGTAGTGGTTTGCCCGTTGATGTTCATGGCTTCCAGGGTGACGGTGTACACGCCCTCGTCGTACACGTGGGTGATGGTCTCGCCGGGAGCCAGATTGCCGGAGGCAGCGCCGCCGTCCCCGAAGTCCACGGAGAAGGCCGTTACCGCCTGACCGCCGGGGCGGACCGTCACGGTACCGGTGTTGTCGCCGGTGATCTGGAAGTCCAGCGAGAGTTCGCTGGGCATGGCGGCACTATCCAGGTCGGGCATCATCAACTCGTCCTCACACGCACTGATCGCGAGTACCAGCAGGAGGAAGTAAAATATCGTATTCAGTTTCATAACTGTAGTTGTATTAGGATGCGGGGTACTCGCTTAGTAGTTGGGATTCTGTTCCCAGTTGCCTCCCGAAAATTGGATTTCCTCGAAGGGTACGGGGAAGACTTCGTTCTTTCCGGCCGTAAAGCCGTCAATCTCGGCGGCGGCGCGGCCGGTCCGGACGAGGTCGAAGAAGCGGTGTCCTTCTCCCACGAGTTCCAGCCGCCGTTCGGCGAGGATAAAGTCGCGCAGGGCATCACCGGAGGCACTGATGTCGTGGTCTTCGTCGCCGAAGGCACGGCGGCGGACCATATTGAGGTACTCCCGTGCCTGCTCGTCGTTGCCGGTGGCATTCAGCGCCTCGGCGGCCATTAACAGGACGTCGGCGTAGCGAATGGCGCGGTAATTGTTCGGATTGGTCAGGTTCTGATCGCCGATGTTGGTGTCCCCCTTCCGGGCGATATACTTGCGGTTGTAGTAGCCGGTGTGCTCGTAGCCGGTACCGTAGGTCGCGCCGGTCTCGTCGGCCCACGCCTCGATATCGAGGATGCTCACGTCGCGGCGGCTGTCGCCGGGCTCGAAGGCATCGTAGGCCTCCTGTACCGGTACGTTGAAACTGAAGCCACCGTCGAAAACGGGGCCGCTGTAGTTACGGATGCCGTTGAAGCCGACGGCGATGTTGCCTTCGCTACACTGCAGGCAGCCGAAACCGGCGCCTTCCGCGTCGGAGTACTGCACTTCGAAGATGGATCCGGGGCCGTTCTCGCCGGCCGGCTCGAAGATGCCGTCGAAGTCCTCTTCCAGCATGTAATTGCCGGATTGGATCACCTCCTGCAGTACCTGGGCAGCGGAGGTGTAGTTTTCCTGGTACAGGTACGCTTTACCGAGCAGCGCCTGGGCGGCCGCCTTCGGTACGCGACCCACCTGCGGAGCGGTAGCGGCCAGATCGGGGATCGCCGCCATCAGGTCGGATTCAATCAGGGCGTACACCTCGCTGACGGGGCTGCGAGGGATCGAATTTTCATCTCCCAGGGCGAAGCGGGCCTCCGGCTTGATCGGGATCGGGCCGAACCACTTGACGAGTTCAAAATTGTAATAAGCGCGCAGGAAGCGGGCCTCGGCGATGATCTGCGCCTTTCCGTCGAAGTCGATCTTGTCCTGAAATTCCAGGATGAAGGTCGCCCGGTTTACGCCGGCAAACATCCAGTCCCAGATGTTACCCACCTGGTCGTTGACGGGGGTGTGGATCATATCGTCCACCTGCTGGAAACCGATGACGTCGTTGGCACTCTCGCCGCCGGCCAGGGTATTGTCGGAAGCGATCTCGCCGAGCAAGACATTCAGATAGGTGGGTTGCAGCAGGTCGTACGCGGCGATCAGGGCGTTCTCGTAATCGGGGGGCGTATTGAAGTAGTTCTCCGAATCGATGGAGTAGACCGGGTCGCGGCCGATGAAGTCCTCCTCGCACGCCGTCAGGCTGATGAGCAGCGCGGCCCCGAGCAGGAATGTCGTTTTCAGTTTGTGCATAATCTTTGGTAATTACAGGCTGAGGTTAGCGCCGACGAGGAAAGAGCGGGCGATGGGGTAGAAGCCGAAGTCGATGCCGCTGCCGATGGGGGCACCGCTGGAGGCAGCGGGGTCGTAGCCCAGGTAGTCGGAAAGGGTGAGCAGGTTGTTGCCGCTGAAGTAGAGGCGAAGGCTGGAGTTATCCCGACTGCCGATGGTCAGGGGCAGGGTGTAGCCGAGGGTCACCGTCTGCAGGCGCAGAAAGGAACCGTCCTCCACGTAGAAGTCGGAGAAGACGCGGTTAGCGGTAGCGGCGTTGGTCACGCGGGGTACCTCGTTGGTGCTTCCCGGGCCCGTCCAGCGCTGGAGGTAGTAGTCCAGGCGATTGACGTCGCTCAGTGCCCGCTCGTAGTTGCGGACGATCTCGCCCCCCAGGCTTGCGAAAGCGTAGGCCGTAAAGTCAAACCGGCGGAAACTGACCTGGGCGTTGAAGC
The DNA here is from genome assembly GCF_003390935.1 of Lewinella sp. IMCC34191. Taxonomy (GTDB): domain Bacteria; phylum Bacteroidota; class Bacteroidia; order Chitinophagales; family Saprospiraceae; genus Neolewinella. Next base: position 64,256 of record NZ_QNQZ01000008.1, read on the forward strand.
CCATCGTCATATCGGAGATGGGGTCCCCGAGGTAGGTCCGGTCGTCGGGGTCGATGACGCCGTCGCCGTTGGTGTCGACGTAGCGCAGGTCACCCGGTTGGGCCTCGGCGCCGAGCGCGATCTGGGACGGCGCCCCTTCGACATCGTCCGCCGTTTGGAAGATGCCGTCGGTCTTATAGCCGTAGAAGTAGCCGATGGGCAGGCCGACTTCCATCCGGGAAGGAGCAAGTTGGCCGACGCCGAAGCCGCCACCCTCGATAAAGCCGGTGCCGTTATTCACCTCCAGTACCTCGTTGTCGAGGGTGGTGAAGTTGTAGTTCAGGTTGATGCGCCAGTCGCTGTTTAGCCGCTCGCGGTAGTTGAGGGCCAGTTCCAGTCCGCGGTTGCGGACCGCGCCGGCGTTGACCGTAGGTGCCGCGCTACCGGGAGCCGCCGTGCCGACGATACCCGACACCGGAATGTTGCTGATCAGCAGGTTGTCGCGGGTGTTGATGAAGTAGTCGGCTACCACGCTGAGTTTATAGTCCAGTAGGTTCAGGTCGAAACCGGCGTTAAATTTCTTGGCCTCCTCCCACTGCAGGGCGGGGTTGGGCAGCGCGCCGATCGCCGTACCGTTGACCAGCACGCCGTCGAAAACGTAGGTGGCCTCCCCGCTCAGGGTACCGATGTAGCCGTTGTTAAGGATCTGGTCGTTACCGAGGATACCGTAGCTCACGCGCAGCTTAAGCAGGTCGATGGCGCTGTTGTCCGCCAGCGTATTCTCGTCCAGCACGATCACCCCGGCCGTGAAGGAGGGGAACAGGGCCGAGCGGTTCTGCGGGCCGAACTTGGTGGACGCATCCCGCCGCAGCATAGCCGAGGCGAAGTAGCGTTCGTTGTAGTTGTACTGTACGCGGCCGAAGTAGCTCAGGCGGCGCTCGTCGTAGCTGTAGGAACTGACGTCCCGGGCCCCTTCGGGGCTGGTGCCGGTGGCCAGGCTGATGTCGGCAAACTCCACGTTGTTGTTCGGTACGTCGTAGCCGGTGGCGAATAGGCCGTTGCCCAGTTCCCGGAAGATGGTCGTACCCACGGTAGCGGTCACCTGGTGGGCCTCCCCGAACTGCCGGTCGTAGGTACCGAAGAGGTCGATGGAGTAGTTATTGTCGTTGATGCCGTTCTGGTTGACGCTGCTGCGGGTCACGTCGAAGACCTTGCCGCCGTAGCTGATCAGCGGGTTGAATACCCGGCTCTCGCTGTTGGAGGTGTTGAAGCCGACGCGACCGGTCAGGGTCAGGTCGTCGATCAGGTTCCAGTCCAGCGTAGCCTGGCCGTTCAGCTTATTCAGGTTGTAGTCGTTGTAGGTATTCGCGATCTGGGCGGCGGGGTTGATGACCTCGATGCCGAGTCCCGGCGTATTGGGCACCAGGGTAAAATCACCGTTCTCATCCGTTACCGGAAGGGTGGGAGGCGTATTGAGGGCATTGAAAAGCACCGAACCGAGACCGTTTTCGCTCAGCGAATTGCGCTCCAGGTAGGTATAGATCAGGTTCGTGCTAAGTTTCAGCCGGCTGGCCAGGTCGACGCCGAGGCTGACGCGTCCGGTTGCCCGGGTGAAGGCGGACTTGTCCCCCCCGATGATGCCCTCCTGGTCGAGGTAGGAACCCCCGATGGAGTAAGTGATCCGGTCGCTGCCCCCGGAAGCCGTGAGGTCGTGACTCATGATGGGGGCATTGCCGAAGACCTGGTCCTGGTAATCCGTGCCGGCCCCCAGGTTGGTAGCATTGGGGTAGGGGAGGGCCTGACCGCCCGCGGCGTAAGATTCGTTTAGGAGGAGCGCGTACTCCGTGGCATTCAGCAGGTCTAAGGAGCGGGAGCTTTCCTGCGTGCCAACGTAAGCGTTGTAGCTGATGCGGGTAGGCTGGTTCTTTTCTCCCGTCTTCGTCGTGATGAGGATAACGCCGTTGGCACCCACCGTACCGTAGACCGCCGCCTGGGCGTCCTTTAGCACCGTGATGGTTTCGATGTCGGCGGGGTTCACCGTGCTCAGGTCACCCTGGTATCCGTCGATGATGACGAGCGGGGCGTTTTGCCCGTTGGTGGAAACACCGCGGATGCGGATATTCAGTCCGGCACCCGGCGCACCGGATTGGGTCGTTACGTTGACCCCGGCGACCGTACCCTGCAACGCCTGCTCGATCTTCTGCGGCTTCAGGTCGGTGATGGTCTCCGAATCGACGGTGGAAACCGCCCCGGTGACGTTTCGCTTGGTCTGCGTACCGTAGCCGATCACGACCACCTCGTCCAGGGCCTGTACGTCCGATCCGAGCTCGATGGTCAGCGGATCGCTGTTTTCCACCGTCACGGTCGTTGGTGCGTAGCCCGTATAGGAAATGCGTAATTCCGCACCGGCGGTTAGGTCGGTTATGGTGAAGGATCCATCCAGATCGGTTACCGTGCCCCTGACGTTTCCATCACCGGGGCCGGAGGCGACAATCACGCTCGCCCCGATCAAGGGGTCACCGCTTTCCGCGTCGGTTATAATACCGGTTACGTCAAAGCTTTGCGCGGTCAGACTAAAACCCGTACCCAGGAGTACGAGCAGACATAAAATTTTATACATGCGACTTGAAGTTTAGCAGCACTCCCTACACCATAATCGTGCCGTCACCGGGCTTCGGTAGAGTGTACTGCAAAGCTAGTAGTGTTGTGGTCGCGAATGGCAATGATCGACCCCTACAAAAACTCCCTGGTTGCTGAAATGCCCGTAGATGCTCGTTTTCATTACCGTATTCGTACACCGGCCGACACGGAAGACGGGCGCGTGTTGTGGTAATGTATGGGTGGTGTTGGGGTGATCGATGGGCAATTTTCTTTCTACCTGCGCCCCGCCGCAAGAAATTTCGTCAACGATGGAATATCAGATCTCCAGGATGTATTCCGTCAGCCCCGTTTCCCGCTCCAGCCCCATCTTTTTGCGCAATCGATAGCGCTTTACCTCCACGCTGCGGGGAGAAATATTGAGCATGGGCGCGATCTCCTTGGAGGTCAGGTTAAGCCGAAGGTAAGCGCACAGTTTGAGGTCATTCGGCGTGAGTTCGGGGTGGCGCTCCTTGATCTTTTTGAAGAACTCCCGGTCGGCATTTTCAAAGGCATCACGGAAGAGGGCCCAGGTCTCCGCTTCGTCGATGTTGTGATCGATGGTCTTGACGACGGCCCGAATATTCTTCTCCGGATCGCGGGCCGCCAGCAGGTCGGACTTGATCTGCTGCAAGAGCTCGTTCTTCTTGACCAGGTTCATGGTGGACAGGGCCGCCTCGCGGTTCTTGGCCTCGATATCCTCCCGCAGGCGCTGGTTGTTGAGGCGGGCGAGTTCGAGTTCCGTTTGTCGCTGCCGGGCGGCCATGGCACGCTCCTTTTCCACCCGCCAGAGACGCTGCTTGCGGCGGTAGTAGCCGGTATACGAGCGGTGTAACAGGAACACGAGTCCCACCGCACCCAGTAGGTAAAGCAGTATCGCCAGATAGGAAGCGTACCACGGCCGGGCGATCGTAAAGGGGTAGCTGATCGTATTTTCCGACATTCTGCGCCCCAGCAGGGATCGGACCTCGAGGGTGTAGCTTCCGTAGCCCAAGGCCGGAAACCGCACGGTCGTTGCCTCGGTCCATTCACTCCACTCGTCGGTCAGTCCCCGCAGGCGATACTGATAGCGCGGGTGGAAGTACTGACTGTAATCCGGTACCGCGTAGGAAAACGAAAGGGTGCGTGAGGTATACGGTATGGTTTGGGCATCGCGCAGCGGAAGCGCCCGCGGACCTTCCTGTCCTGACTGACTCGTGACCGCCGTTAAGTGCAGTTCGTGCCGTTGCAGGGGAACGGCAGCGCGAGCCAGGATCAGGTAGCCATCCGCCGTACCGATGAGTAGGGTGTCCCGTCCGATCGGGGTTATGTTCTCGTACCCGACCGGGGCATCGATCAGCTCAGTAGCAAGGGCAATGTCGGCTCGTCCGAGGGATTCCCGCAAGGCACCACGCTGCAGGTACCCCAGGCCGTCGGCGTGTACCAACCAAAGTCGGCTATCGGTCGCGCTGAGCCGGCCGCTGACGTAGCCTTCCGCGGGTACTTCCGCGCTCAGACCCGGGGACCGGTGGAAGCCCTTTTCGTAATTTTCCAGTACAAAAATGCCCTCCCGGGAGTAATAGTATACGCTGTCCTGGAACGCGGTCAGGCCCGCATTCTTACCCTTTTCCGGGGTCGTGTACTGCTGGCTTTCCGTCACCCGTCGGTAGTTCGCGTCGAGCCGTAGGCCGTAGACACCGCGGTACTCGTGACTTACGTAGGCGTGCCGGTCGGGTTGAAGGGTGAGGTAGCGGGCCGATAGATCGAAACCGTCGATGCGGTTCCGCAGCTGCCAGTTTCCCTCGTCGCGCTCCAGCACCGACAGGCCCTGATAATTTCCCTGTAACAGCCAGTCCGGGTGCCCGGGGATTGCCTGAAAGATCCACGTACCGCGCACGTCGGCTATGAGGCGCGCGGTTTCGCCGTCCACCGCGAAGGTGCCCGAATCGTGGCCGGCAAAAAGTTGCCCGGCGTGCTCGTACAGCGACCAGACCTGTCCGCGGGTGCCCGGTACGAGGTCGAATCCGCCGACGTCGTCCCGGACGAAAAGTCCCTGATTGCTACCGAGGTACAGCCTTCCCGCATGGCGGGCGGCGGCGTACACCGTGCCGACCTGTCCGCTGCGGTCGGTGAACTTGCGGATCGGGGAGGCCAAATTGATGCAGTTCAGGCCGTTGTCCGAGCCCGCCCACACATTGCTCTGAGCATCCTGGTAGAGGGAGAGAACCGTATTATTAGTCAGGCCTTTCACCTGGTCGATGTGGTACTGAAGTTGCCCCGCCGCATCCGTCACGTACAGCCCGCTGGAGATGGTTCCGAAGGCGTGGCCTCCCCGCTGCAAATCGATGGCACTGTACACCCGCTTGCCGGCGAGAAAGGCGAAGTCATTAAGCGCTTCCGCCCTTCCCCGGTCCAGAAGAAAAGTGCCATCGGATTCCGTCTGAAACAGCAGTCGGCCGTCTTCCTGCCAGAGGTGTATGATAGCGGAGGCGAGGGCGCCCGGGGGCAGCAGGGTACGAATGCGGCCGCTCCCGATCAGGTACAGACCGCCGCCCGCATCCGTGAAGTACAGACCGCTGAGTAGTTGGAAGGTCTTGGTAACCCCGTTTTCCGGCCGTAGCACGTCAATTTTCCCTGATTCGGGGCGGTAGAAAAACAGTTGCTGCAGGGATTGAAAAATGATCGCGTCCTCATAGCTCAGGATATTCCAAAATTGCTCGTCGGGCAGGAGGCGATCGCTCACCCCGTCGGTCAGGTTACGGTAGCTTAGGTGCCCCTCGGGCTGGCGTACCCAGTAGCCGAAGTCCATATAGCTGCCGGTATAGACGCGGTCATTCGTGGCGTGGACCGAGCGAATAACCGATTCATTGCGGGAGGGGTAACGGGTCCACTGCGCGCCGTTGTACTCTAACAGCCCTTCGTTGTTCGCAACGTACAGGAAGCGGTTTTCGTCCTGCCCGATCATCCAGTTCTGGCTGCCCGCCCCGTAAGTGGCCGGATCAAACCGATTCACGGGGGGGAGTTCCTGGGCGGCGGTGCGCAGGTAGAATGCTGACAACAGGACCAGACCTACTATACGGACGAGAAACATAGGACCCGTTAAGGTACATTGCTACGGGCTGGATTAGCGTCTTCCTGGCCGCCAAGTCGCGGGACGGTAATCATTGCGACGATTCCCCGCTTGTCACCATCCGGCACGATGTCGGTTTGGACGTGGGCACTCGCGAGTGTACATTCAGCAAAACGAACGGCGGGATTTTGAGCCTAACCAATTCATACTATCATTGGTCTCCTGCGGCACGGAGTCGATTTCAGGTGAAGCTCGCCCTTTGGGCCTGCGTACCCAATCTGTTCCTTGCCGGTGGACTGTACCTCCTTTCTCCGGGCCTACTGGTGATTTCCGTCTTTTCGTTTGCCATCACGCTTACGGTGGTTGCTTCTTTCTTCGATGTCCCAAGCCTCGTCGAGCGGGGTAAATTGACCTATTATTCACCCTTTCTACTGGGGGAAGAACCTAAAAACGGGCGCATGACCGTGCACGGGGGCACGCTGTTCGACTACTACTTTACGCTGGATCGGTCCGATCCCGGCACTGTCCGGACCCGGCAGGTTTTAGTGGAGTATTTGCGGGGATTACTCGCGCTAACCGAAGCGCACGACGACGAACTCACGGTCCGGGGCACGAGCTACATCGTCGGTGAGCGCACGGCTAGCCGGGTAGGACTTACGAAGACACCGACGGACAGCCTGCAGTACCTGATCTTACTGTTCAACTACTTCAATTTGGCGGTGGCCATGCGGTTGGTGAAGGGGCGCTGGGAATGGCCGAACCTGCATCGGGTACACACGTTTGCCGGCCGGGTTGGGGACATACGGCTGCGGGCGGCTTATATTCAGTCCCTGTTGCTGCGGCTTGAATCGCGGGATTGAAGGTTGCGGCCTGGTTAAGAGCCGGTCTCCGAAGCGGTGCTGCTGCTTACCTGATTTCAAGAGGTAATACCCAGTTAATATGCCTTTGCCACCTTTGCGCATTCGGCCAACGATCCGTCCGGTCCATCTCTTTCGGCCCGGACGTAGGCATAGGGGACTTCTTTAGGATCCTGCAAACCTTCACTTATGTACTTCCGCACCATGCTTTTCGTCTACCTCGCTTCCTTCCGGCTGTGCGGGCAGGTGGGAACGAATGACTACTACCCCCCAACGCCGGTTCCTGATCGCATCATGCTCAACCTGACGGACACCCCTTCGACCAGTACCGCCGTGAACTGGCGGACGTCGCTTCCGGTCGCGAAGAGCTACGTACAAATCACCGAGGCCGATCCCGGTCCCGACCTGGAAGGCTCCGCCCGGGTGATCGCCGGCACCAGCGAAAGCTTCATGACGGATCTGAACGGGGCCCGCTTCCATTCGGCTACCCTGGATGACCTGCGCCCCGGGACGCAGTACGCCTACCGCGTCGGCGACAGCCTGCACTGGAGCGAATGGAATCACTTTACGACCGCTGAGGCGGGGGAAGCGCCGCTGTCTTTCCTCTACTTCGGTGATGCGCAGAACGACATTAAGAGCCTGTGGTCACGGGCCATCCGCGGTGCCTACGCCAAAATGCCCGAAGCGGACTTCATGCTTCACGCCGGAGATTTGATCAATCGCTCCGACCGCGACCACGAGTGGGGGGAGTGGTTCTACGCCGGCGGCTGGATCTACGGCATGATGCCGAGCATCGCCACCCCCGGCAACCACGAATACGGCCGCACGATCCTGGGCGATCGGGAACTGTCTCCCCACTGGCGACCGACCTTCCACCTGCCGGAGAACGGTCCGGCCGATTATCCCGAAACGGTCTACTACGTCGACTACCAGGGCACCCGGGTCATCTCCCTCGATTCGCCGGCCTTTCTACGGGACTCCAGCGAGGCGAACGTGCAGATGGATTGGTTGCGGGGCCTACTGGCCGATAACCCGAATACGTGGACGATCGTGACGATGCACCATCCGGTGTACTCCAGCCGGCTGGGTCGCGACAATCTCGAACTGCGGGAAGGGCTGCAACCCATTTTCGAGGAATTCGGGGTCGACCTGGTCCTGCAGGGCCACGATCACACCTATGGTCGCGGTACCAACCTGCCCATCGGCTCCGGCAAGCAACCGACCATCGACGGACCGATCTACGTGGTGAGCGTCAGCGGCCCGAAGATGTACGATCTCAGCCTGGAGCCCTGGATGCAACGCGGCGCATCCAATACCCAACTCTACCAGTTGATCGAGATCGACGGCGACGTCCTGCACTTCACCGCTTACACCGTCACCGGCCAGAAATACGATGCCTTCGAGCTCCGCAAGCAGGGGGCCGGCCAGCCCAACGTCTTCATCGATCAGGCCCCGGCGGATGTTCCCGAGCGACTGGCCCTGCCCCCTCGCTTCGAGCGCGAATACACCGACGAGGAGCGCGCCGTATACCGCAACCGCTTCGAGGAGTACGAGGCCCGGAAAAATTGACCGGGATCATTCCGGGTCCCGGAGCTCCAGCTCCGGGGGACTGATCTGCCGGTTCGTTTAACCCGAGTTATAAATTTCCCCACCCGCTGTGACCGGACTACAGGTCGGGACCCGGGCCACGCCGACTCCCCAGGCATGCAGGAAAGGAAATAGCTATTTTCATCGTGCAGTAACCCGCAGCTAACCCTCATGAAAACCGCAATCAGAGCTATGCAACCCGCTGACTGGCCGCAGGTGAAAGAAATTTACCTCCTAGGGATGGCGTCGGGCACGGTCACCTTCGAAACCGGGGTGCCGGAGTGGGAAGCGTGGAACGCCGACCATCATCCTTTTTGCCGGATCGTGGCCGTATGGGAGGGAAGGGTAGTCGGATGGTTGGCCCTGAAGCCGATCTCGAAGCGAGCCGCTTACCGGGGCGTAGCGGAGGGAAGCATTTACGTCCACCCCGATCACCGGCGCCGCGGGATTGCCGCGGAACTCATTCGGCGGGCCGTAGTGGAAGGAGAGGAAGCGGGAATCTATTCCGTACAGGCGTCCGTGTTCCCGGAGAACGCCGCCAGTATCGAGCTGCTAATGCACTTCGGTTTTCGACGGATTGGGGTCAGGAAGAAAGTGGCCCGACGCGATGGGGTATGGAAGGATAACGTACTGCTGGAGCGGCGAAGTGAACTGCCGGAGTACAACTGACTGGCCGGCCTGGATTGCTCTCTCGCTTCGTCCGCCGAGCGTAGCTCGTCTGCCGAAGCGAGAGGTCTGCCGAACAAAGTAGTGCCCTCTTCACTACAGAGGTAGCCCATCAATAACCACCCCAGTATGCCCAACCCCCTCTACACCTGCCCCGAATTCACGCTGTACCCGGATGGCGTAGAGCAGGGCAAGATGCGGGCCGAATGCCTTTCTTCTACCCGATTGCGCAGTAATTACGGAGACACCATCCACGACGACCGGGATCCCCGCACCGAATGGGAAATGGCCAGCGACATTCCCGAGGGGGCAAGCTATAGCTCCGATCAGCCGCTCGTCGATGCCTTGTTTAATCTGGCCAGGGAGGAAGCCCACCGTAACGTGGAAGCGGATGGTACCCTGCGCACCGGCGCCAAGTGGGCGGGGGTATGGACGCGGGATGTCAGCTATAGCGCCTTGCTGGCCTTTGCCATTCACAATCCAGAGGCGGTGAAGACCAGCCTGCGGGATAAAGTAAGGCGGGGGCGTATCGTACAGGACACCGGCTCGGGGGGCGCCTGGCCGGTTTCCTCCGACCGGACGACCTGGGTGCTGGCCGCCTGGGAAGTTTACCAGGTAACGGGCGAGCGGGAATGGCTGGAAGAGATCTTTCCCATCATCCAGGCTACTCTCGACGACGACCGGAAGACGCTGGCCGACCCCGAAACCGGGCTTTATCGCGGCGAATCTTCCTTTCTTGATTGGCGGGAACAGACCTACCCCCGTTGGATGGACAACACCGATATTTACGAGTCACTTTGTCTCGGCACGAACGCCGTCCACTACCGGGCGCACTACCTCCTGGCGGAAATGGCCGATATCCTGAATAAAGATGCCGCTCCCTACCGCGAAACCGCCGAATCGCTCAAGCAGGCCATCAACGACCGGCTGTGGCTGCTCGATAAGGGGTACTACGGACAGTACCTCTACGGCCGCGACCATATGCTGGTCTCTCCCCGCTTCGAAGCGCTGGGGGAAGCACTGTGCATCCTTTTCGACGTAGCTGACGCCGAGCAGTCCGCCTCGATCGTCGAGCGATCGCCCCTGACTCCCTACGGGGTATCCTGTATCTACCCCCAGATACCGGATATGCCGCCGTACCACAACAATGGGGTGTGGCCGTTCGTGCAGGGCTTTTGGAACCTGGCGGCCGCCAAAGCCGGTAACGGGGCGGCACTGGAACACGGACTGGCGGCCATCTACCGCTCGGCCGGGCTGTACCTGAGCAACTACGAGAATATGGTGGCCGAGAGCGGCGGCGTCATGGGTACGGAAATCAACTCCCACCGGATGCTCTGGAGCATCGCCGCCAATCTGGCCATGGTCTACCGGGTTTATATGGGCATGGAGTTCCGGGCCGACGGCCTCTATTTCGCTCCTTCCGTACCGAAAAGCTACACCGGCGCGCGTCGTCTGACCGGCTTCCGGTACCGCGAGGCGACCTTGGACATTACCGTAAGTGGTTACGGACAACGCGTCAAGGCCGTACGGATCGATGACAGGCCGGCGGACGTAGCTTTCGTGGATGGGAAGTCGACGGGGCACCACACCGTGGAGATCGAGCTGGACGATAAGGAATTTACCTACGACGCGATAAACCGGGTCGACAATCAATCGTCCCTGCCCACGCTCTGGGCCGGAAGGGTAGGGGAGGTGCTGCAGTGGAGCCGGGTAGTTGGGGCCACGCACTACCTGGTCTACCGCAACGAGGAACTGTTCCACCAAACGTCCGACAATAAATGCCAGGTGGATCCCTACGCGTACGCCTCCTACCAGGTGGCCGGGATGGATGCCGAGGGGCAGGAGGCCTTCGCCAGCGAGCCGGTACTGGTGACGCCGGTCGTCCACGTGTTCCAGGCGGAAGGCTACGCCCCGGCGGCCAGGGTGGAGGAAAGTGTCGAACACTACACCGGAAAGGGTTTTGTGGAACTGACCCGGGAAGAGAACCGCGAGGTGAAATGGGAGATCGAGGTCGAAGAGGCGGGGACCTACCTGGTCGACTTCCGCTTCGCCAACGGCAGCGGGCCGGTGAACACAGATAACAAATGCGCCATCCGCAGCCTGACAATCAACGAGCAGTACGCTGGCGCCGTCGTCTTTCCCCAGCGGGGCGCGGACGACTGGTCGAAGTGGGGCCACAGCAATGCCCACCGGGTGTCGATGAAAACGGGTGCGAATACCATTCTACTTCACTTCGAGGAATGGAACCATAATATGGACGGGGAGGTGAACCGGGCTTTCGTCGACTATATGCGACTGACGTTAGTGGAGGACTAGCGGTTTCCGAATGGGTTTTTACCTGCGCTCCGCCGCAAATAAGATTGGTCAGCCTTGCCGGTGGGCTTGTTTCGGTGGAAATTTTAAGGGTTGGCGATTTAATTACATAGATCTTTGACTCATGTATAAATTATGTGTACTCATCGTCGTCCTGATCACCCTGCTGGCCTGCGAGAATCCATCTGGGGAGAACAACCAGCCGGACACCATCCCAACCACTGACGAGACTGCCATCGACACCGTGGAAAACGAGACCCTAAGCGGGACCACCGGCGATTTACAGGGGAAGTGGCGTAGCGCCGACGACTCCTTGCATACGCTGGTCTTCGAGGGTAACCTGATGACAATGAACTACGCTGGAGAAGCAGCCGGCGAGGCGGAAAACTTCGTCATCGGTTCGACCTGTCCGGAAGCTCCCGCCACGGCCTCCACGAATGATGAGCGCCGCTACCTCAGCGTGCCCGACGACAACCGGTGCTACTACATCATCGAGCTGAACGATAGTAGCCTGCAGATGAGCTACCTCGGGCGAGGTAATACGCTGCGGTACACCCGCTAGCTTCGCCAGGCCTACCCAGCAAGCAATCTACTCCACAAACGGCCCGCTTTTCCGTTATGGCAGCAAAGCGATCAACATGTACAAAGTAATCCTGACCGCCCTCACGCTAATCATGGCGGTGGCCTGCGGCGAGGTATCCGAATCCGTGCAGGAAGCGGGAGACAAAACGGTTTCCAAGACGAACACCGTCGGCGAATTACAGGGAACCTGGAAGAATGAGGACAACGTGCTGCAAACCGTACGTTTCGAAGGAAACCTGATGATCACCAGCCAGCAGGGAAGCGTCGAATCAGAGGAGAACTTCGTCATCGGGCGTACCTGCCCCAACGTATCCGACGCCGTGGAACCCACCGGAGACGGCCGCTATCTCGCTATTCCGGACGACGGTCGCTGTTACTTCATCGGCAAGCTGAATGCGGACCGGCTGGAGATGAGCCTGGTGGGGAAGGGGGATAAGCTTTGGCTGGTGCGGGCGGAAGACGGGTAGAAGTACGATTTTTGAAGTACGAATTACGATTTACGAAGGGGCTGCCGCGTTTGGTAGCTCGCCTGCGGCTCGTGGATCCTCCGGGTTGAGGACCTCAGGTCCGATCGGACGTGGTACTTGGCGCGTAGCCTCGCTCGCCTTCGGCTCGGGATTTAGTTCAACACAGATTTCGCGGATCGCTTCGCTCGGGCACGGATGCCCGCGGATTATGGAAGGCGCTGCGCGCTTTTCCCGCATGATGGAGCTCGCCTGCGGCTCGTGGATCCTCCGGGTTGAGGACCTCAGGTCCGATCGGGCATGGTACTTGGCGCGTAGCCTCGCTCGCCTTCGGCTCGGGATTTAGTTCAACACAGATTTTACGGATCGCTGCGCTTGGGCACGGATGCCCGCGGATTGGCTGCGCCGCTGCTTCGTGGTTGTCCTGCCGGACTTTAGATGTCGCGGATTATGGAAGGCGCTGCGCGCCTTCTTCTGTGTCTCTGTGTTTAAATTTTAGCCGTATTGCATGCCTGCTACCGGCGTAGCCCCCCGTTCGTTGTTTTTTAACCGCGGATTCAGGCAGACCGCTGCGCTAGTTCGCGGATTTGCACGGATTGGCTATGCCGCTGGTTCGTGGTTTTCCGCAGAGCTCCGGATTACGCGGATTATGGAATGCGCTGCGTGCCTTCTGCTCAATTTTTGGCCTCTCCCCCGGCCCCTCTCCGGAGGAGAGGGGTGACACAGCCTGGTTGAATGTCCTGCTATTTAGTTCTTCTTCGCTCTGGGAAGATCGCCGTGAATCTTCTCGGAACCGATAAGCACAGCATGCCTCCAGCGATCTGGCGGGTTGGTCACCCCTCTCCCTTGGAGAGGGGCCGGGGGAGAGGGAGGTAGGATTCTCCCGGACTGCCAGACACCCCCTCTTAGCACAGCGGCTCATGAAGCTTATGAGTTCAGGACCTCCGGTCCGATTTCGCTATTTCGGCGGTCACTTCTTCGGCCAGGCGGCAATCCAGAAGTCTGTATTAGGTTATATATGGACCGCAATTAATCCTACCATTCGTGAGCTACCCATCACTGAATAGACTACTTTACTTGTTGTTCCTGCCGCTGCTGGCGCTGGCTTGTGAAAAGGAAACGATACAACCCGCCCAGAATCTTCCCGGCCAATCGGAGCAGCGAGTATGCCGGATCACCGAAATACCCTACGGTAATTCCATCTATCTGCCGGATACGGTCCTGACGGAATACGACACGCTGCGGTTCGTGTACACGGACGACGGCAAACTACTTACCGCGGACCGCTACGAGGGGGGACAGGTGACCTTCTCCTACGAGGGCGATCGGGTAGCCGGGGCCGTTTATACCGTTCCCGAGTATGCCGTGGAATTTGTGGGCATCTATAGCTACGACGATGAGGGCCTGCTGCGGGAAGTGCGGTACCCGAACTGGTACACTTCACCACGGCGGGGGGAGTCTCGGCTCGAGGTGGACAGTTTCTTCTACGACGACACCGGGCGCAGAACAGGCATGTCGACCTGGGCGGAAGTGGATGATCACCTGTTTACCGGTTACGTTCCGGTCGTGGAGCGGAGCTATACCTACGATGCAAGCGGCAACATCCCCCAGGTAATCGAACTGGAATACTACAGCACCCAGTACGAGGGCCGGCAGGCGAACAGACGGGTGACCACCCGAACCGGGTTCACCGTGTACCGCAGCCTGCTGTTCGAGTCCCCCCTTCGTGACCACCATCTCTATGCCATCTCGCCGTACCTGCACGAACGCGAGGAGTTTATCGTGACCGATCCGCGCGGGAACCGAAAATCCTACGGTACGGCCGATTTCGTCTTTACTCCGGAGTACATCATTCCCGAGGGCTACTATACCTGGTCGCGCCCGTACACCTGTTTTGGCGAGTAGCCCCCTTCTACTGCGCTCCGCCGCAAAAACCAACTTTCGAATCCGCCGTTAAGCCGGTATGGAAGAGCTAAAAAACTTCAGCGTAGCCCCGGAGCGGCTCCAGCAACTCAACGAAAAGGATCTGAAGGAAGACGGGAAGTACGTCGTCTACTGGATGCAGGAAAGCATGCGTGCGTACGAGAATCCCGCCCTGGAATACGCGATCCGGTGGGCGAATGACCTGGACAAGTATTGCGTGGTCGTATTCACGTTGATCGATGACTTTCCGGAGGCGAATCTGCGCCACTATAAATTTCTGATCGAGGGGCTGAAGGATGCCGCCGACCGCATCACCGAGCGGGGGATCAAGTTCATTCTGCTTCACGGCCCCCGGGCGGAGAAGATTGCTGGCTTCGTGGAACAAAATGATGTTTGTGCCGTCGTCACCGACCGGGCCTATACCCGCCACGAGCGAAAATGGCGTTCCGATGCGGCCGAGAAGCTGGATATACCCCTGGTGCAGGTGGAAGGGAACGTGGTGGTACCCGTCGAAACCGCCAGTGATAAGCAGGAGTATGCCGCGCGCACGATTAGGAAGAAGATCATGGGGAAGGTCGAAAAGTTCAGCACCGAAACTACCGAGACGAAGCCAGACAATCCCAGCAAACGGGTTCATCTCAGCGGCGATATGGAATTGGATAGCGTGAGCGGAGTACTGAACCAACTGAAGGTTGACCGCGAGGTAAAGCCCGTTGACGAATTCATCGGCGGCACCACGGAGGCCCGTAAGCGGATCACCAGTTTCCTGCGCGCGGACCTGGAGGGATACGCCGACGGCCGGCTGGAGCCTTCGGAAGACGCTACCAGCCACATTAGCCCGTACCTGCACTTCGGACACATCAGCCCGTGTGAGTTGTACCGCAAGGTGAACGATTCCAGCGCCCCTAAATCCGACAAGGAAGGCTACATCGAGGAGTTCGTCGTGCGCCGCGAACTGGCCCACAATTTTGTCTGGTACGCGCCCGACACCTACGATAGCCTGGACGCCGTTCCTGATTGGGCCCAGGAAACCATGGAAAAGCACGAGAGCGACAAGCGCCCACACCATTACACCCGCGAAGAACTGGAAAATGGCGAAACCGACGACGATGCCTGGAACGCCGCCATGAAAGAAATGCGCGAGCGGGGATTCCTGCCTAACTACATGCGTATGTACTGGGGGAAGCAGATCATCACCTACACCAATACCTACCAGTACGCCTACGAAACCACGCTCTACCTCAACAATAAATACTTCATGGACGGACGCGACCCCAACAGCTACACCAACGTGCTGTGGCTCTTCGGCCTCCACGACCGCGGCTGGACCGAGCGGGACGTATTCGGCAAGCTACGCACCATGACCCGCGGCGGACTGGACCGCAAATACGACGTAGAAGGCTACATCGAACGCGTCAACGGGTAAAACGCGGTCTCCGACCGCGCTGTACGATGCGCTTTCCAAGCGCGCAAGTACGATGCAGTCTCCGACTGCGCAAAACAGAAAAGCAGACCCGGCGTACGCCAGGTCTGCTTTTCAATAAGAACGAATCGCCTAAAGCGACTTAGCCGCGTCGGTAAGCTGCTTCCCCAGCGCCTTAATCTTATCGGCGGTAGCACCTTCCGCCTGTTTGGCGGCGGCGGTGGTCTTCTTGCCGAGGGAGGTCAGCGCCTTCTTCAGTTGGGCGGGCGTGGTGTCTTCGTCGCCGAGCAGATCGCCGAGCTCTTCGAGCTCGTCGGCAATTTGGATCAGGTCGTCATCGTCGGAGTCGCCGAGCGTGTCCACCCAGCTATTGATGCTGCGGGTCGCGCCGGTCTTTGCCTTTTCGAGGCCCTGGTCGAGCGATTTTATAGTGGAATCTAGATGGGCATTTTCACTAGCCATGGTAATCGTAGTTTGATTTCCTAGCTAATACGATTTGCCGGCAAACGTTCCAATATTGACCACCATTGTGAAAATAATTATCGACGGGTGGCGCTAATCCTCACTTCCTGAATCTCAAAAAAACGAGAGTGTGAAAAAAGGCTAGTCCGCGCCGTTCTCCTCGTTCACCGTATTGATGAACTCCACTACGCCGGCGAAGTACTTTTCCTGGTCGTCATACATTGCCATGTGACTGCCGTCGGGTAGATATAGGTAGTGACCATTGGGGAATTGCTCGGCCATCCATTCCATATGATCGGGGTCCATGGTGTCGTGCTCGGCACCGATAACCAGGGTAGGGACTTCAATCTGGCTCAGATCCGCACTGCGGTCCCAGTCGGCCAGGCTGGCACTGGGGTGGATGCCGAATTCGCTGGGCCCCTGCATGGTGAGGTAAACGTCGTAGTTGACGTGCTCGAGTCCGCGCAAAGCGGGTTCCGGCCAGTCCGCCACCGGCATACGCAGTACGTGCTCGGTGTAGTAGTTTTCCATCAGGAGTTCGGTGTAGCGCGGGTTGCCGTAATCTTCCGCCGCTTCGAGTTGCTGGATTTCCGCCAGCACGTCGGGGTCGAGCTGGGGGCCGAGTACTTCCTGCGCGTAGCGATTGTATTCCGGGATACTTGACATCATATTGGAAATGATGAGTCCCTTAAGCGCGTCGGGGTGAGCGAAGGCGTATTCCATGGCCAGGATCCCGCCCCAGCTGTGGCCGAGCAGGTAGAAATTTTCGGCGTCCAGCCCAAGCGCCTGCCGAACCTGATCGACTTCACTGACGAAGCGGTCGATGGTCCAAAGGGTAGAATCACCAGGGTGGTCGCTCCGCCCGCTTTCCAGCTGGTCGTAGTAGTAATACTCGATATTCTCCCCGGGGAAGTAGCTGTCCGCCGCCTCGAAGTATTCGTGGGTGTTCCCCGGCCCGCCGTGGAGCAGCAAGACTTTCTTGTCCGGATTGTTGCCGACCCGCTTCGTCCAGACCCGAAATTCACCGGCGGGAGTAGAGATCGGAATCATCCGGGCACCGCCGGCCAAAGCATCGACGTGGTTGGTGCGGTCAAAGTAAGGGGCCGTTTCGGGGGTGTCGACCGTCGGCGAACAGGCAAACACACAGAGGATGGCTAAACGCAGTATAAATGGCATGCAATAAAGGTATAGATCACCCAGCCAGGATGCGCCAGAAAGACCCACGTTTTAGCGAAGGAGCGAGAAGGTTGTCAAAAACGCGCTCTGATGGCAGCGTTTGTCTATTAAGTGTCGTTTAGACAAAAATCGGCAAATTAACGGAGCATAAATTAACGCAAGCTGCGCTTAAATGATACTTTTGCCCCCCGGTGGAGGACTCCCCCCCGCCATCACGAAATCGATTGTGTAACGCAATATCTATACATTATGATAATTTCTATACGCAAATGCGTATCGTTGACTCTTTTTCTTTGCTTGTTAACCAGCGTAGCCTGGTCGCAAACTACGGTCACCGGTACGGTCACTGACGGCGACGGTTTCCCCCTGACCGGGGTGAACGTTCTGGTTGTTGGGAGTAGTTCCGGAACGGTCACCGACCTGGATGGGGAGTACAGTCTGACGGCTCCGGAAGGTTCCGTACTACGTTTTTCTTATATCGGTTTCACTTCCCAGGAGGTGCCCATTGAAGGACAAAGCGTTATCGACATTACCCTCGGTGCGGATGCCAACGTAATTGACGAGGTAGTGGTCGTCGGATACGGTAGCCAGCGCCGCGAGGCCGTTACCGGTGCCGTTTCCTCCATTGACGCCGAGGAAGTATCTGCCCTTACCGTCAGTAACCTGGGTGAAGCAATCCAGGGCCGGCTCGCCGGTGTCCAGGTAGTCAGTGGCGGCTCGCCGGGTGCCCCCCCGATCATTCAGGTCCGGGGTATCGGCTCCATCAGCTTCGGCTCCGGCCCGCTCTACGTTGTGGACGGTGTTCCCGGTGCCGGTGGACTCAACCAGTTCGATTCCCGCGATATCGCCAGCATCAACGTTCTGAAGGACGCTTCGGCAACCGCCGTTTACGGTTCGCGCGCCTCGAACGGTGTCATCATTATCGAAACCAAGAAAGGTGCTAACGCGCAGGGCCTGCGCATGAGCCTCGAATCGACCGTCGGTGTTCAGACCCAGCCCCGTCGTTATGACCTGCTCAACACCGACCAGTACATCCAGTACGCCGAGATCTTCAACGGAGGCCCACTGCCCCGCGATCTGGATCAGCCGGTTTACGAAGGTGCCGATCAGACTTTCCGGGAAACGGAAACCGACTGGCAGGACGCCATCTTCCAAGATGGCCTCATCACCCAAAACTCCCTTCATATCACCGGAGGCGGCGAACGGTCTTCTTTCTTTAGCTCCTTCGGCTACCTCAAGCAGGAGGGCGTCGTGAAGGGATCGCCCTACGAGCGTTTCAACTTCCGGATCAACAGCGAGCACTCCCTCAGTGAAGACGGACGGTTCAAATTCGGTCAGACCCTCCTCCTGGTAAACGACGAGCGTGGTATCCAGCCCGAACTCGGCGGACGCCCGCTCTTTCTTCAGGCAATTCAGTCGCTGCCCTACCAGCCGATCGAAAACCCCAACAACGTGGGTGGTTTCTCCGGTGCATCCTCCGGCCTCGACATCGCCGACCCGGGTAACCCCGCCCTGGCGGTTAACCTGTTGGAAAACCGGGATCGCGTATTCAAAATGCTGGGTACGGCCTACCTGACCTACGAACTATTAGATGGTCTGGAGGCTCAGGCTTTTGTCGGAGGGAACTACCAGAACTACCGTAATTACAACCGGACGCCGATTTACGAGTCGACCTCGCCCAATAATAACAATACGATCATCGATAACCGCCAGACCACCTTCAGCCCGATCTACCGCGGCCTGCTGAACTTCGATCGACTCTTTGGCGACCACAGCATCAACGCGGTACTGGTAGGGGAAATTCAGAACAGCTATTACAGCCCCCTCGCACTGACCGTTACCCAGCCTAACCCCGTATTAGACGTGTTGGAGGGCGGAGCCGATCTGCGGGTAATTCCCGGCCAGCTGGCACCCAACGAAACGACCCTGCGTTCGTTGGTAACCCGCGTGACCTACGGTTACCAGGGTAAGTACTACGCGACCTTCAGTTTCCGTCGTGACGGATCGTCGATCTTCGCTCCCGGATTTCAGACCGAAAACTTCCCCGCCGGTGCCCTTGGCTGGAACATCAGCGAAGAGTCCTTTATGGATGATACTCCCTTTAGCCTCCTGAAGGCACGGGTCAGCTACGGACGTACCGGATCGATCGGTCTTCCCCCCTACTCTTTCCAGGATCCCATCAACTCTACCGTCGGTCCGGTCTTCGGCGGCGGCAACCAGCCCACGATCAGCTACATCAACACCCTGGCGAACCCCGAACTGCGGTGGGAGCTTACGGACATGCTGAACATCGGTTTGGACATGGGCTTCTTCAACAACCGCCTGAACTTCAGCATGGAGTACTACGACCGTCAGGTGGATAACCTCATCCTGCAGATCGCCCTGCCCCCCTCCGCCGGGGTCGCGACTACCTCCCAGAACATCGGTGCGCTTCAGAACACCGGCTTTGAGTTTCAGGGACAGTACTACGGTAATCCGAGTGGTGATTTCCAGTGGAACGTATCGGCTAACCTGAGTACCAACTCCAACGAAGTGCTCAGCCTCGCCAACCCGGACGATGTGATCGAAGGCAACAACGATATCGAATTCACCGGTAGCTTCAACTCCACTGTTACCCGCGTGGGTGACCCCGTATACAGCTTCTTCGGATTCGAAACCGACGGCATCTTCCAGACCGTCGGGGAAGTGGACGAAGCACCCTTCCAGAACGACCTGACCGCACCGGGCGACATCCGCTTTGTCGATCAGAATGACGACGGTGTCATCGACGCGGCCGACCGCGTGATCATCGGTAAGTACCTTCCCGACTTCACCTACGGCTTCAACTTCAATGCACGCTACGTTGGATTCGACTTCAACGTCTTCTTCCAGGGCTCGCAGGGCAATGACGTATACAACGGCGTCGGATCCTTGCTTTCCCAGACGCAGCGTCTGTTCAACGTCGGTACCGATGTCCTGAACGCCTGGACCCCGCAGAACACCAGCACGGATGTTCCCCGGATCGTCGCCGACGACCCCAATAATAACCGTCGGGTATCCGACCGTTTCGTGGAAGATGGATCGTACCTGCGGATGAAGGCCCTGACCGTCGGATACACCCTTCCCCTCTCCGAGGGCGGCGTATTGTCTAATCTTCGCCTGTACCTCACGGGTCAGAACCTAGTCACACTCACGGGTTACAGCGGTCTGGATCCGGAAATCGGCGGCGCCCTGAGCGAAACCGGTTTCGATAACGGCGATTATCCCAATGCCCGCGCCTTCATTTTCGGTGCGCAGGTTGGCTTCTAAGCACCCACTCAATCCGCAACCCTCCACCCCCGCGTACTATTAGTAGAGCGGGGGTGGAGCGGCCAAGGCCTTTAATCAATCAATACAACATCTTGCGATCATGAAGTTGAAAGCTATATTCTTATTCGGACTCCTCGCCATTGGCTTCGGCTGTAGTGAGGACGATCTGACCCGCCTCGATCCGGGCCGCGTCGTTCCGGAAAACTATTTCCAGAACGAGCAGCAGATCGAGTCGGCTATCCTTAGCGCCTACTCTACGTTGCGCTCCGGCCCCCTGGTCAGCCGCTGGTATTTCTTTATCAACGACCTGCGTGACGACCACCACGTCGCTACCTCGTCCCTGACCGTTTTGTTATCGATCCCCGGCGGTAATGCCGCTGCGACGGATTTCGAAATGACGGAACACTGGACTGCCCTCTATCTTCTCATCCACCGCGCGAATACCGCACTGGACGGCATCGAGGCTAACACCACCGTCGACGAAGACGTGAAGAACACGCTCGCCGGTGAAGCCCGTTTCCTGAGAGGGTGGGCCTACAACGAACTCGGCACCCAGTGGGGTGGCGTTCCGATCTACACGACCCGCCTGACCACCCTGGACGGTTTCCAGCCACGTAGCACCCGTGAGGAAACTTTCGCACAGGCGCAGGCCGACCTACAGTTTGCCGCGGAGAATTTGCCGGAAACCCGCGCCGATGCCTCCCTTGGACGCGCAACCCGCGGATCCGCGCTGGGTATTCTCGGTCGTAGCTACATGCAGACCGACAATCTAGACGAGGCCAAGACGGCCCTGGAAGCCATCGTTCAGTCGAACCAGTACGAGCTGGAAGAGAACTTCGGTGACCTGTTTATCGAAGAGAACGACTTTAGCTCCGAGAGCCTGTTCGAGGTTGTGTATGCCCCCATTGGCGACTACAACTGGAACGGTTTCGGTACGGGTGACGGCTCGGACTCCAAGTCGGTACGGGCCCAGGAGTACGGAAAGGCCTGGCGGAACGTCGCGCCATCTTCCGACCTCGTTAACCTGTACGAGAACGAACTGGCCGGCTGTGACTACACCGACCCCCGCCTGCGCGAAACGGTCATCTTCGATGGCGATACGTACGCCAACGGTACGGAAGTATTCGACGATGCTCGTCCCAACAGTCCCGATATTAACTACCAGGGTACGGAAATTGGAGCGAGCTTCTACAAGTACGAAGTTTACTACAAGCTCAATCCGGGTGAATTCTACACCTCTACCACCAATTACATCCTGATGCGCTACGCTGACGTGCTGTTGCTGCTGGCCGAGATCGAAGCCCGCCAGGGTGACCTTGACGCCGCCCGCGACTACGTCAATCAGGTCCGCTCGCGTGTCGACCTTCCCGACCTGGAAGACAGCTGCGTTCCCAATGAATCCCGGGATGAACTCATCAAAGCCATCATCGATGAGCGCGGTAAGGAACTCGCTTCGGAATCCGTCCGGGCTCGTGACCTGCGTCGCTGGGATCTCTACGGTGTGATTGATGCCGCTAACTACCTGGACTACTGGACGGACCGCGAACTGCTGCTGCCCATCCCGCTCCAGGAGATCGTGACCAATACCGAGATCAGCCAGGCCGATCAGAACCCCGGCTACAACTAGTCGGTTCCACGTAATTTGTTCCATCAATGGGGACCGTGTCCAACCGGATACGGTCCCCATTGTGTTTTTAGCACAAGTCTACCGTTATGCGTTGGTTTTATTTTCTGGCTCTCTTCACCCCGTTTGCCTGCTCCGGTCCGGAGGGGCACCATTTCGAGCTGCTCGCTCCGGAGGACGTGGGGGTGGACTTTGCCAACGTCCTTTCCGAAAACGATACGGTCAACATTCTCCAGTACGAGTACCTCTACAACGGCGGCGGGGTAGGGGTAGGAGATTTCGACCGGAACGGGCGTTACGATCTATTCTTTTCCGGTAACCTGGTGTCCAGTGAGCTATACCTCCAGGATACGGACGGCACCTTCCGCAAGGTGACCCAGGCCGCCGGCCTGACGACGGATCGGTGGTGCGCCGGCGTCGTGGTGGGTGACGTCGATGGCAATGGCTACGACGATATTTACCTTTCCGTGCTGCACCCGGGTGACGAACGGCCCAGTCCGAACCTGCTGTTCTTGAATGAAGGCCCGACCGGTCCGGACAGTATTCCCCGGTTTAGGGAGGTAGCCGCCGAGGCGGGCGTTGCCGACCCCGGATTCGGTACGCAGGCGGCCCTGCTGGACTACGACCGGGACGGGCGCCTGGATCTCTACGTCCTGAATAATTCACTGGAAGAGTACCCCCGCACCATTGCCAAGGGCACGGACACCCTGGGCCGGGGAGCCAGCGTAGACCGACTGTACCGGAACGTGACCGAGCCGGGAGGCGAATTGCGGTACGAAGTCGCCGACCAGTTGCGTACCGAAGGGTGGGGATTGGGTATCAACGTTCAGGATTTCGACGGCAACGGCTACCCCGATATCTACGTGGGTAACGACTTTATGTCCAACGATTTTCTCTTGCTGAACTACGGGGGGACATTCACGGACGAGATCAACGACCGCATGCCTCACCAGTCCAAAAACACCATGGGCGTAGACGTCGCGGACCTGAATAACGACGGTTATCCGGAGATCATGACCGTGGATATGCTGCCCGACGATAATCTTCGCCGGAAGACGATGTTCTCCGATATCCCCCACGCGGCCATTGCCGAGGAGGAGCGGCGGGGCTACAATATCCAGTACGTCCGGAACACGCTGCAGGTCAACAACCGGGACGGAACCTTCAGCGACGTAGCTCTCCAGGCGGGCGTGGCCGCTACGGACTGGAGTTGGGCACCCTTACTCGCCGATTTCGATAACGACGGGCGGCGGGACATCTTCATTTCAAACGGCTACCCCCGGGACGTGACCAACCGGGACTTCATCGATTATGCCCAGCAGGCGGAAATGTTCGGAACCCAGGAGGCCCGCTACCAATCCATCGCCCGCGCGCTCGAGGACGTCGGCGGGGTGTACCAGCGCGACTTCATCTTCCGCAACGACGGGGACCTGCGATTCACCGCCACCGACTGGCTCCCCGAAGACCCGACTTACGCCAACGGCGCGGTAACGGTCGACCTCGATAACGACGGCGACCTGGACCTGGTCACCAACAACATCAACCAGCCGGCGCGCATCTACCGGAATATGAGCCGCGAAAACGCCCCGGACTCGACCCACTATCTGACGGTTCGGCTGGAAGGGCCTTCCGGTAATCCGGACGGACTCGGCGCCACCGTGCATCTCGTCGCCGGTGATCTGCGCTTAATGGCGGAACAGCAGCGGCAACGCGGCTACCTCTCCACGGTGGACCCCCGTCTGCACTTCGGATTGGGAACGAGAAAGCAAATCGATTCCGTGGTAGTCGTCTGGCCCGGGGGCAGGCGTTCGGTTGTGGGGGGAGTGGCCGCGGACCGGGAACTGACCGTTCCGTTCGGGGAAAGCAAATTACCTGCGCCGCCGCCGCCCGCCTCCTTTGCCGATACCTTGGCGCTGCAACCCGTTGCCCTGAATTGGCTACCCCGCCACGAGGAATCTTACTACACGGACTTTGACCGCTACGCACTCAAATTGCGGGACAACAGCCACGACGGTCCGGCCCTGGCCGTTACCGAATCCGGACAGCTGATCGTAGGCGGCGCAGCGGGGCAGCCGGTTACCGTGTACGATTTGGGCGACGGAGCGCAGGTAGAAAGCCTTTCGGAAACCGCCGCATCCGAAACCACCCGGCTTCTACTTTTCGATTACGACGGTGATGGCGACAAAGATCTCTACGTGGGTAACGGGAGTAGTGAATTTGACAAGCGAGACGAATATTTCCGCGACTTCCTCTACGAGAATAAGGATGGCCGCTATGCGTTGACAACCGACGTGCTGCCCGAAATTCTGGTGCCCACCGGTGCGGTAGCGGCCGCCGACCTGGAAGGTGATGGTGATCTGGATTTGTTTGTCGGCGCGCGGTTGCTGTCGGGCAAGTATCCCCTGTCGCCTAGCTCCTACGTCCTGCGCAATGACGGTGGCCGCTTTGCTGTAGCGGATGAAATTGACGCCGGTATGATCACCGGGGCCGTATGGCGGGACCTTAACGGCGACGGGCGCCCCGATCTGGCTACGGTGGGGGAATACAGCAGCCTGCAAGTGTTCATGAACGGTCCGGAAGGGTGGACTCCGCAGACCGTCGACCCTAATCTGGCGGGCTGGTGGTACTGTCTGATCCCAAATGACCTGGACGGCGACGGCGACGTAGACCTGCTGGCAGGTAACCTGGGACTGAATAGCCTGTACACCGCCTCCTCCGAGGCTCCGCTGGTCGTGCACGCCGATGATTACGACCGTAACGGGGCGATCGATCCGATCGTGACCGCCTACCTGGAGGGGAAGTCTCACCCCATTCACCCGCGCAACACCCTCGCCCGGCAATTACCCAGCCTGAAACGACAATTTCCGGACTACGCCACCTACGGCACCTGGACGGATGCCGAGATGCCCGAACTGACCGCCGAAGGAATCCGTCTGGAAGCCCGGGAGTTTCGCTCCGCCTGGTTCGAGAACCAGGGGAACGGCACCTTCACCGCCCACTTCCTGCCGGGTACCGGGCAAACCGCCCCGATCCGCGACGCGATCGGCACCACGCTGGCGGACGGTCGCCCGGGCTTGCTCGCCGTACAAAACGACTATGCCTTCGAAGTGCTGAACGGCCGCATGGATGCCGGCACCGGTCTGGCCATCACCCTAGACGAAGCGGGCGAGCCCGAAGTACTGCCGGATTACTGGAGTGTACGCGGCGACGCCCGCAGCGTCGTACAGTGGCAGGAACTTTTCCTGGTCGGCATCAATAACGGCCAGGTCCGCGCCTACCGTACGATGCGGTCTCCGACCGCGCTGTAAAATGCGGTCTCCGACCGCGCCGGCACAATGCGGCCTCCGGCCGCGCGTTTCCATTTACACTGTGCGCCCCCTGAAACATGCCCTAGCCGTACTCTTACTAACCCTCCTGACCCAGGTAGGCGGAATCCTCTACCTCCTCCATATCCCCATCGCTCGCAAACTCCGCTCCCTCTTTCCCGGTTGGCGGGGCAGTCTGATCGGCGCAACCTCCTTCATTATCCTACTGGTGGCGGCAGCAATCTGGGTCATTCCCACGGTAGCGCGCCCAATCGGACGGGTACCTTTACCGCTGCGGGCAACTACGGAAGTGCCACTTGCTCCCGGAGGCTGGTTAACCGTTCTGGCGAATCGCCACTACGTCAAACCCGAAATGCTGGACGTGCTGCAGGGTGTAGCGAAACGTATGGCCGCGCGCTTTCCGGGTACGGAGCTTCGCTACCTGGATGCAAATTTTCCCTTTCTCGAAGGCTACCCCTTGCTGCCGCACCGGAGTCACGATGACGGGAATAAGGTGGACATCAGTTTCCTGTATCTGGACGAGCAGGGAAAACGGGTGAACGCCAGTCCCGGACTGCTAGGTTACGGCTACGTGGAAGCTCCCGGTCCGGGGGAACAGGACCAGCCGGCCGTCTGTGCCGACCGGGGATACTGGCAGTACAGTTTGTTAAGTACGCTCAATACTGATGATACTGACCTGACCTTTGACGAGGTTGGTACGGCCTGGCTAGTAAGGACTATCACCGCCGATCCACGCATTGGTAAGGTGTTTGTCGAACCGCATCTTAAGACGCGGCTCGGTCAGGGTGGCAACGACAAGGTTCGTTTTCACGGCTGCGTGGCCGTGCGCCACGATGACCACATTCACCTCCAGTTGTAGCGGATAGTGCTATTGGGGCGTCGACCAAATCCCCTCCAGGGAATAAGCTTCACCGCCTAAGACTTCCGTATCGGTACCACTGAACACGGACACCTGCTGGAACGGCTCGGAGGGGAAGAAAATCTCCGTAATCACGGTAGCGCCGTCGTCGGTAAACAGCTCGGCGGAAGCCACGTCCAGCAGCAGATGCAGGCGAACGGTGTCGGAGGTTGCCACGCGGGGCGCACGTGCCGCCGTGCCGGCAAAGACATCCGAGAACTGATCCTCTCCGGCCTCGCTGCGGTCGCTGAAGAATTCATCGGTAGATGGATCGTACCCGACGCGGTAGGCTTCGCCGGCCTCATTCTCCAGTCGGATGCCGAAGGGCTCATCCGTTTCCGAAGTGATTAGAAAGGAGATATCTACTTCCTGGGTACCCTGCGTGTTGCTGGCAACGGTGGTACTGCCCGCGGCAATTTCCGAGGGGGTACCGCGAAGTTTTTCCAGTTCCCTGACCGGCGTGGAGAAAAGCCGGTAGCCCGCCGGCAGTCGGTGAAGGGACAGGGCACGCGGCACCGTCATCGCGCTGCGCCAGACGGTAGTCGGTACCTCCTGCCCGTACAGCCAGTTGCTCATCCAGCCGATGAATATGCGGCGACCGTCCTCCTCCGGAATGTTGGCAAAGGTTACTCCGGCGTAATTGTCCCGGCCGTAGTCGATATAGACCCCCTTCCCGTTTTGGACATCCGGAAGAAAGGACGGGTCGGGGGTGAAGGACTTCCCGTCGAAGTCACCAACGAAGTACTGGGTAGCGGATCCGCCATTCGGTCCGCCGGGGTTGATGCTAATGAGCAGCACCCATTTGGTTTCCTGGCCTCCCGCTACGGTCAGGGGGAAGAGGTCGGGACACTCCCACACGCCACCGTGCCCACCGAGCTCCGTTCCAAATTCGCTTTGCAGTTCCCAGTCGATCAGGTTATCACTGCGCCAGAACAGGATCCGGTCCTGGGCGGCGAGGGCCATGACCCACTGGTCGCGCTCCGCGTCCCACATAACTTTCGGGTCGCGAAAGTCGCGAATAAGCTTTTCATTCGAAATGACCGGATTGCCGGCGTATTTCGTCCAGCTCCGTCCGTTGTCGTTGCTGTAGGCGATGGCCTGGGTCTGGTGATCGTCGCGGCCGGCACTCGCGGCTTCGGCATCGTGGTAGGTGAAGATTGCTACGAGCGGGTCTTGTCCGTCGGTGCCGAGTCCACTAGTGTTTCCCTTATCGACTACGGCACTTCCCGAGAAAATGTAGCCGAGGGAATCGGGGTACAGCGCGATAGGTAAATTTTCCCAGTGGACGAGATCCTCGCTCACGGCGTGCCCCCAGTGCATCGGGCCCCAGACATTGCTGTCGGGGTAGTGTTGATAAAAAAGGTGGTATTCCCCGTCGTGGTAGACCATGCCGTTGGGATCGTTCATCCACTGGGCCGGTGGGGAATAATGGTAGCGGGGTCGGTGGGCTTCCGCGTATGGAGTGGTGGAATCGGCCATGGAGGTCATCGTATCCACCGCGGCCGGGCGTTCGCTACCGCAGGCTAGCAGAAACAAGATGGGGATACTGAGGAGGAGGGTGTGGCGACGAAGCATGACCGGATAGTTATATGCCAAATATAGGTCACGCGCTCCGCCGCCCTATATTTAAACCCACACGCTATCTATCGATCATGCCATTAGCCATACACAACTGGATGCGCGCCGAGCCCCTGGAGGCCACGCTGGCCCGCATCCAACCCCTGGGGTACGATTATCTCGAAGTTCAGGGTACGCCCGCCGATTATGACACTACGGAGGTGCGCCGCCTGCTGAAAAAATACGATATCCGCTGCTGGGGCTCCGTGACGCTCATGCTTGGCAAGCGCAACCCTTTGGCCGCCGACCCCGGTGAACGGGCCGACTCGGTCCGGTACGTCAAGGAAATCATCACGATGGTGAAGGAGCTAGACGGCACCATGGTTTCGGTGGTTCCCGGCACGGTTGGCAAGATCATGCCCGGGGCCCGCCCGGAAGAGGAATGGGGCTGGGCGGTAGCCTCCATGCAGGAATGCTACGAATTCGCTCAGGCCGCCGGTATCAAATTGGGCATCGAGCCCATCAACCGCTTTGAAACCTACTTCATTAACCGCGGCGAGCAGGCGTATGCCCTGGCCGAAGCTACCGGGCCGGAGTGCGGGGTATGCCTCGATATCTTCCACATGAATTTGGAGGAACCGGACTATTACACGACGATTGAGCACTGTGGCGACCGCCTGGTCGGTTTCCACGTGGCCGATAACAACCGCATGGCACCGGGCATGGGCCACCTCGACTGGCCGCGCATCGTAGATACGGTAAAGCGTACCGGCTTCGATGGTCCGCTGTCGGTAGAGTTCGCCGCCCCGGTAGATCGTACCCCCGCTAACCCGTATCCGAACAGCATCGACACCGATCCGCAGGGGCTCACCGAGGAGGCACGTAAATTTCTCGAGGATCACGGCAGCTCGGCGCTAACCGAGGCGTTCTACACGATGCTGACGCGGAAGTCGGCGGAGACCTTGCTGCCCCTGCTATGAAGATAAAATCAGTAAAGGCCTACTGGCTGCGCTGCCCCATCCCGGCCGGGCGGCAATGGCGGTCGGACTACGGCCAACTCACCCACTTCGACATGACGCTGGTGGAAGTCACGGACACCGACGGCAAGGTCGGCTACGGCGAGGCCAAGGCGGCGGTCGGTGCTACCGGGGCCTGTGCCTCCATCGTGACCTGCATTGAGCGGGAATTAGCGCCCCGGCTCGAGGGGCTGGATGCGGATCGCATTACGGCGGTGTGGGAGGAAGTCTACAGCGGCAGCCGCGCACACTACGCCCGCGACCGGGGGCGGGTGTTTCCCATTCTCGGCAACCGGGGGACGACTATTTCCGCCTTGAGCGGCATCGATACCGCCCTGTGGGACCTGCGGGGCAAGCGCCTGGGCGTACCGGTCGTCGATCTGTTAGGGGGTGCCTGCCGCGACAGCATGCCCTGCTACGCCAGTGGCGGCTGGGCGGATAAGGACCGGCTTGGCGATCAACTCAAATCCTACCTCGATCATGGCTACGGCGGAGTAAAGATGCGCGTAGGGGTGATGGACGATACCCTAAGCGAAACCGTCGATCGGGTAGGGGAGGCCCGCCGCGCCCTCGGACCGGATATCGACATCATGGCCGACGCCCACGGCACCTTCAGTGTCTCCGAAGCCCGCCGCTTTGCCCGGCAGACGGAGGATCTAGATCTTTACTGGTTCGAGGAGCCCGTCACTTCCGACAATAAAGCCGGCACCGCGGAGGTGCGCCGGGGCACCACCACGCCGATCGCGGCGGGGGAGAGCGAATTCACCCGCTTCGACTTCCGCGACCTGGTCCTGGCGAGAGCGGTCGACGTCCTCCAGCCCGACTGTGCCATCGTGGGCGGCATCACCGAAGCCCGTCGCGTGGCCGCCCTCGCCGAAACCCACCAGCTCGAACTCGCGCCCCACTGCTGGGGCTCTGCCTTCAGCTTCATGGCCGGCGTTCACCTGGCCTTCAGTAGCCCCTCGGCCGTCTATATCGAGCATTCCCTGGGCGGAAACCCGATGCTCTACGACCTGGTCAGAGAGGCCCAATCGTTACCGATGGCCGCATCCGCGTCCCCGACCGACCGGGCCTGGGCGTGGAGATCGATTTGGATTTCGTGGAGCGGTATCGGCAGGAGGTCGGGTAAGTCTGTCCGCACGCTCGCAGGTGCAAGCACACTCCGAGGTGCTATGCTGATTCCCGAGCCGCATGCCTGCCGTGATCCGCACGCTCGCAGGTGCAAGTACACTCTGAGGTGCTATGCTGATCCCCGACCCGTCTGCCTGCCGTGTTCCGCACGCTCGCAGGTGCAAGTACACTCTGAGGTGCTATGTTCGGCCCGAGGTGAAAGCCCAAGGACCTCGGAATGTGACCGAGCGGCAGCGAAGGAGATTTGCGAGTGTCCGGGAAACAGAATGTATTACCTTAAACACCCGACCCCCGCCCCCCCGACAACCGACAACCTCCCCCCCCATGATCGCCGAAATCAACCACGTAACCCTAATCGTAGACAATCTCGAAGCCGCCGCCAGCTTCTACGAAAAAGAAATGGGCCTGGAGCCGGTACCTGCCTTTGTATTCGATTACCCTACGGCCTTCTTTCGCATCACGGACACCACGCAATTGCACCTGAGCGAATGGGAAGACAGCCGATCCTTCCGGGGGCACCTTTGCGTAAGGGTAGACAACTTCAGCGAGCTCTTCTACCGGATGAAGGAGCAGGGGCGCATCGATACCGAGCCCTGGGGCAAGGTCCGCCGCCTGCCCGACGGAGCCATGCAGGCTTTCATCCGCGACCCGGCGGGCAACCTGATCGAACTTACTTCCTTCCCGGACGATGAGATAGACCCCGCCATCTTTGCCGATGAACTCTACGAAGAGGGATTGTACGTCTCCGGCCGCAACGACTTCCGGGGTTATAAGGCTGAAGACGCTACGCTCTATCACCCACCGAAAACCTAATATTCGCGCCAATGTCCAAAACCATCTACATTACCGAACCCATCGACGAACGCGCGCTCGAGGTGCTGCCGGAGGAAGGCTACAACGTGGTTTTACCCGGGGACGAGCCCGATGATTGGGATACCATTGAGGCCATCGTCGTGCGGGGGCAGGTACAAGTGGACCGGTCGATGATGGACCGCTGTTCCAATCTGCGGGTCATCGTGCGTAACGGGGTAGGGGTGAATAACATCGACGTTGAATACGCCACCGAAAAAGGCATTCAGGTGCTGAACGTCCCAGGCGTAAATGCAGCTACCGTAGCCGAACATACGCTGGGGCTGATGTTGCTGATCGTACGGGGGATGTACCGCCTCATCCGCGAAGTGAAACAGGATAACTACGACTACCGCCAGGAATACAAGGGCCACGAGCTACGCAAACTCACGCTCGGGCTCATCGGCAAGGGGGACATCGGCAGCCGGGTAGCGGAAAGCGCCGCCGTCTTTGGAATGGACGTCATCTATACTTCCCGCAGCGAAGGTGATCGGTCGGAGGGCTACCGTTCGATGGATGAGTTGCTGGCCAAGGCCGACGTAATCAGTCTTCACCTGCCGCTAACCGACGAATCCCGTGGCACGATCAACGAGGCGGCCCTGGGAAAAATGAAGTCCGGTAGCTACCTCATCAACACCGCCCGCGCGGAGATCGTGGAGGAAAAGCCCCTGCTGGCCGCCCTCGAGTCCGGCAAGCTAGCCGGCTACGCCAGTGACCTGATGGTTAAGGGCGACGAAGATACCGTCCGCCAGTTGGTGAAC
Source organism: Lewinella sp. IMCC34191 (assembly GCF_003390935.1). Taxonomy (GTDB): domain Bacteria; phylum Bacteroidota; class Bacteroidia; order Chitinophagales; family Saprospiraceae; genus Neolewinella. The sequence goes on from NZ_QNQZ01000008.1 coordinate 95,824, forward strand.
CACGATCGCGTCCTCATCACCCCCCACGCCGCCAGTCTGACGGAGCTTACTTACTACGAACTCAGCGAACGGGGCCTGCGGCACGTCAAGGAATTCCTGGCCGGGAAAAAGATGGAGGAGGTGTACCGGGTTAATGAGGTGGCCAATCATTAATCAAGGTACCCGGGGAAGCAGGATAATCAGTCCTCTTTTGAAATTCTAACCGGTGAATAAGCGCTGGTTACGACTTCCGTTTGAAGGTATTTCGCAGTTGACGGCGTGGGCTTTCTGGCCGGGCTAGACGCGGTCATTATGATGAGGTGCCGGTGGCGGCCAAAGGTTGTTCTGTAACTATCGCCTATCGCGATCGGAAATGATGCGAGGCAGGAAGAATGCGGCATAGTTGGGAGGTGGTTTTTACCTGCGCTCCGCCGCAATCGTTGTCCAGGCAAAGGTTATTGGTTACATTAATGGCTTAATGTAATCACATGGCAACACGACTACTCTTACCTTTTCTTCTGCTTTTTTCTTTTTGCGTCGGAGCGCAGGATAAAAACGAAACCATAACCGGAATGCCCCTGCGGAACGTGGGGCCCGCCTTCGTGGCCGGCCGGATCGCGGATATCGCCCTCGACCCCACCGACGAGCACACCTGGTACGTCGCCGTAGGTTCGGGAGGGCTCTGGAAGACCGAGAACTCGGGGGTGACCTGGGATCCCATCTTCGACGATTACGCCAGCTACTCCACCGGGGCCGTCACCGTCGACCCCAGCAACAACGCCCGCATCTGGCTCGGCACCGGCGAGAACGTCGGCGGCCGCCACGTCGGCTACGGCGACGGTGTGTACCGCAGCGATGACGCCGGCAAGAAGTGGAAGAATATGGGGCTCAAAAACTCGGAGCACATCTCCGAAATCATCGTGCATCCGGAAAACTCCGACATCGTTTGGGTAGCCGCACAGGGGCCGCTTTGGTCCAGCGGCGGTGACCGGGGCCTGTATATGACCACCGACGGTGGCGAAAGCTGGGAAAAAACCCTCGGTGATGACGAATGGACCGGGGTCACCGACATCATGATCGATCCCCGCAATCCCGATATGCTGTACGCCGCTACCTGGCAGCGCCACCGGACCGTAGCCGCCTATATGGGCAGCGGCCCCGAATCGGGCATCCACCGGAGCCGCGACGGAGGAAGAACCTGGGAAAAGCTGACCAGCGGCCTGCCGAATGCCAATATGGGCAAGATCGGTATTGCGATCAGCCCGCAAAATCCCGATGTGGTCTACGCCGCGGTGACGCTGGAGCGCACGACGGGCGGCCTGTACCGCTCCGAGAACCAGGGCGCCAGCTGGACCAAGATGAGCAATACCGTCAGTGGCGGGACCGGCCCGCACTACTATCAGGAGCTCTACGCCAGCCCCCACGCCTTCGACCGCCTGTACCTGATGAACGTGCGCGTGCTGGTGAGCGACGACGGGGGAAGCAACTTCCGCGAGCTCAAGGAAGAACGCAAGCACTCCGATAACCACGCGCTCGTCTTCCGCGAGGACGATCCGGATTACCTGCTGATCGGAACCGACGCCGGTCTCTACGAGAGCTTCGATCTGGCGGAGAACTGGCGCTTTATCGATAACATGCCCATCACCCAGTACTATAAAGTAGCGGTAGACGACCGGGAGCCTTTTTATCACATCTTCGGCGGAACGCAGGACAACGGCAGCACCGGCGGACCGAGTCGTACCGATAGCGAGGCCGGCATCCTCAACGGGGATTGGTATAAGACACTGGGCGCCGATGGCCACCAGTCGGCCACCGAACCCGGTAACCCCGACATCATCTACGCCGAAACCCAACAGGGCGGCCTGCACCGGGTCGATCTGAAAACGGGCGAGACCGTACTGGTACAACCCCAAGCACGGGAAGGCGATCCCCACGAACGCTTCAACTGGGACGCGCCGATCGTGGTAAGCCCACACGACCCCGCCCGCCTCTACGTAGCCAGCTACCGCGTCTGGCGGAGCGACAACCGCGGTGATGACTGGACGCCCATCAGCGAAGACCTCACCCGCAACGAAGAGCGGCTGGAGCTTCCGATCATGGGCCGTGTACAAAGCTGGGACAATGCCTGGGACGTGGGCGCCATGTCAAACTACAATACCATCACCTCACTGTCCGAATCACCCGTACAGGAAGGCCTGGTCTGGGCCGGTACCGATGACGGCATCCTGCAGGTAACGCAGGACGGCGGCGGCCGCTGGAAAAAGATCATGGTGAGCGAGATGCCGGGGGTGCCGGAACGGGCCTTCATCAATGACGTCAAGGCCGATCAGTACGACGCCAATACCGTCTACGTCAGCCTGGACAACCACAAGGCGGGGGATTTCAGCCCCTACCTTTTCAAGAGCACGGACCTGGGCGAAAGCTGGACCGACCTGGGGAGCAGCCTTCCCGATCGTACGCTCGTATGGCGCCTGGTGCAGGATTTCGAGCAGCCCGAGCTACTCTTCATCGGAACGGAAAACGGAATTTATACCTCGCTGAACGGAGGTGACGAGTGGAAGAAACTGGCCGGGGCACCCACCATTCCCTTTCGCGACCTGGCGATCCAGAAGCGGGAGCACGATCTGGTAGGTGCCAGCTTCGGACGGGGTTTCTGGATTCTGGATGACTACAGTCCACTGCGGGAGATGACCGATGAAAATCTGGCGCAGGATGCCTACCTGTTCGAGCCGCGCGACGCCTGGTGGTATTCGCCCCGCGACAACGACCCCGGAGTGGGCGCGAACGTATACGCGGCCGATAACCCGGAATTCGGTGCCACCTTCACTTACCATCTAAAGGAGGGATTCACCAGTAAGAAGAAGGCCCGCCAGGAGGAAGAGAAGGCGCTGGCGGATACCGAGGAAAACATCCCCTTCCCCGGCTACGATGCCCTGGACGCGGAGGCCAGCGAAATGGCTCCGAAGATCTGGCTTACCGTATACGACAGTGACGGGGAGGTAGTCCGTAAAGTGGAGGGTAACAATAGTAAAGGCCTCCACCGTACGACTTGGGACCTTCGCTACCCTTCCTTCTTTGCCGTACGCCCCGGACAGTCGGGTGGGGGAGGCCGCTGGTCGAGTGGGCCCCTCGCGCCTCCGGGTGAATACACCGTTACCCTGTCGAGGGAAGAGAACGGCTCTGTCAACCAGCTGGCCGGCCCGGTCAGCTTCGAGGTCAAGCCGCTGCACGAGCCTACCCTGGAGGGGCCGGCCCCGGCGGAATACCAGGCATACCGGATGGAATTGATCGAGGTACAGAATCAACTGGCTTCCGTCCAGGAATTCATGAGCGAGGCCAAGGGACAATTGTCCGCGATGGAAACCGCCCTCGAACGAACCTCCGTGGAACCCGGTGCCCTAAACGGTCGGCTGTATGAATTACGCCAGGAATTGATGGCCCTGGAGAAGGAGGTAAACGGAAGCCCGAGCCGGGAGGAGATCGGGGAGCGTAACCCACCGACCATCAGCAGCCACTTCTATACCGGCTACCGCGGCCTGAGTACGACCTACGGTCCGACCGGCAACCACCGGCGCAGTCTGCGGATAGCGGCCAGCGAGCTGGAGGAATTGATGCCCCGGATCGAGCGCCTGCGGGATGAAACGATCCCGGAGTTACGCGATGAACTCCGTAAGGTCGGAGCTCCCTATATCATTGGCGCGGGGCGCTAGCGTTACACTTGTCGGGCCGGAAACCCTTCCGGCCCGACAATTACGATTGCTAAACTAAGACCAAGCCGCCGGGTTTCTACAATAACAGCCGGCGATTGCCCGTCCCTGCCTATATTAAGCAGGTAAAACCCCCGAAAAGAGCGAAAATTCGCTATCGAAGTATGGATACAGCGCAAAAAAAGACCGCCCAGCCGAAGGCAAAAAATACGACCGCCAAAACGAACGGCGTAGCTAAGGAATTGAAATACAGCAAGGAGCAGTACCTGGAATGGTATACACTCATGCTCCGTATCCGTCGCTTCGAAGAGCGGGCACTGATGGCTTACGGCCAGCAGGACGTGCGCGGTTTCTGCCACGTTTACATCGGTCAGGAGGCCGTCGCGGCCGGTATTGAGAGCGCGATCACGAAAGATGACGGAATCGTGACCGCCTACCGTCAGCACGGTACGGCCATCGGTCGCGGTGTTCCCACTAAGGAGGCCATGGCCGAGCTCTACGGCAAGGCGACCGGCATCGTAAAGGGTAAGGGTGGCTCGATGCACTTCTTCAGCCGCGAGAATAATTACTACGGAGGTAACGGTATCGTAGGCGCCCAGATCCCCATCGGAACCGGAATCGCCTTCGCCGAGAAGTACAAGAAAACGAAGAATCTGTGTGTCGTCATGTTCGGCGACGGTGCCGCCCGCCAAGGTGCACTGTGGGAAAGCTGGAATATGGCCATGACCTGGAAAGTTCCCGCGCTTTACATCTGTGAGAACAACGGGTACGCCATGGGTACGAGCGTTCAGCGCACCAGTAACGTGACCGACCTGGGCAAGCTGGGTGATAGTTTCGAGATGCCCAGTGAGACCGTTGACGGCATGGATCCGGAAGCGGTACACGAGGCCATTTCCCGCGCCGCCGAGCACATCCGCGCCGGTAACGGCCCCTACTACCTCAACATCAAGACTTACCGTTACAAAGGGCACTCGGTTTCCGATCCCGCCCGCTACCGGGAAAAGACGGAGGTGAAGACCTACCAGGACCGCGACCCGGTCAAGATGACCGAGAAGAAGATCCTCGATAACGGCATCGCCACCGAAGAGGAGATCAAGGAGATCAAGGATCAGGTAAAGGCGGAAATCGCCGAGGCAGCTCAGTTCGCCGCCGATAGCCCCTATCCGGACGCAGACGGTCTGTACGCCGATAACTATTCGCAACCCTACCCCTTCCTGACCTAGTGCGGGAGTAATCAACGGGACCGCCGGGGAGGCGGGGCGCAAAGCCAAAGACATTCCGCCGGGGAGATAGTACTCACTTAGCGGGCTTTACCTTATCTTTGCGCCACTTTTTCAGCAGCCGGGCTCCCCGTGGAGTTGGCAGCATCACGAGTATTATGGCAAGAAAGAACAATATCGGACGTCGCCCGACCGGAACGCCTAGCCGCGGCCGGAGCAGTGAGGGTAATCAGGAAATACGGATCGAGGAGCAGGACGATAAGCTCGTCGATATTATCGAGGTCCGCGAGAAGGGCATGGACTTTTTCGAGCGCAACCGCAAGCCGATTATCGGAGCGGTCGTGGCCCTGATCTTCATCGTGGCTGGTGCCCTCCTCTACCAGACTTTCATAGCCGGGCCCGCCGAGCGCAATGCCGCTCAGCAGATGCAACAGGCACAGTACCAGTTCGAGCAGGACAGCTTCGCCCTTGCCCTGACCAACCCCGGACAGGCCTATCCCGGCTTTCTCGAGATTGCCGATGAGTACGGAAGTACCGAGGCCGGTAACCTGGCGAATTATTACGTAGCCGTATGCTACCTCAACCTCGGCCAGTACGAAGCGGCCCTGGATTACCTGGAAGATTTCGACGCCGATGGCGATCTGCTGCCCACCATGAAGATGGGCGTGATGGGTGACCTCCAGAGCGAACTGGGTGATTTCGCCGCGGCCATCGATGCCTACGAAGAGGCCGTTGACGCAGCCGGTGACAACTATGTAACCGGAGGCTACTACCTCAATAAGTTAGGTCTGCTCTACCGCCACCAGGGAGAAACCGAGAACGCGCTGGATGCCTTCCGCCGTCTCAAGATGGATTTCGGGCAGAGTGCCGAAGCCGCTCAGGCGGATAAGTACATTGCCGCTCTGGAGCAATAGTCGGCTTTACGCGCCGAACCGGCGATGAAGCAGGCGGAGAGTCCGAAGCTTCTTGCCGCTGTCATCGTAGATAGAAATAAGATAAAGCCCGTCCGGCAGGTTTTCAATGTCGAAACCGTCGGTGCCGGATTCCGCGGAGAAAGTCTTGATGCGGCGACCCAGCGTGTTCGTGACTTCTACCCGCCCAAGGCGCACGGACCGTGGCGCTTCCACGTAAAAGCGATCGGTAGCCGGATTGGGGTATAAGCGAACGGTAGTGGGGTTGGCGCGCGCGTCCGCTTCTTCCGCCGCAGTAGGATCCTGACGCGTCAGGGTCGTGTTGATGGTGGCGGCAGCCAGAACCGTGCCCGGGAGGGTAAGGTCGGAAAAGCGAAGTTCGGCCGTTCCGTTGCCGGCGACACCGTCGGGACGCAGCACTACGAAGAAGGTGGTCGACTGGCCGGGGCTAAGGCTGATTTGCCGCCCGGCGGCCTGCGGATCGTCGGAAATAACGTAGGGCGTAGCCCGGCTGACCCGGTCGAGGGCCGAGTACGACCACGCGCGGGGACTCTCCCGAACGACGTTTTCCCGGAGCAATTGAATCGTCCGGCCGGAGTTGTTCGTGACTACTACGGCGGACACATCCTCAAAATCTTCGTCGATGTTATCCACCCGGATCACCTTGTTGATCTCCGCCGGCTCCACCCGCAATGCGGAAGATGACTGCGCCGGCATACCCAGGCAGGGAAGGAGCAGCAGTAAGGAGAGTAGACGTTTCATCGGTGGAGTGGTAGAAGAATGCTCATATTCAACTGAACGAGCGGATAAAGGTTAGCGCCAGCTACAATAATAATGCGGCAACGGGCTAGCCCAGGATACGTGTCGGCAGTTTAACACTTAATTCACCAGAAGGGGGGCGGCGTTACGCGCTGCAAAATATCCACCTCTGCGATACGTCTGCTACCTTTGCGGCCTATGAAAGTATCGCTCAATTGGCTAAGAGAGTACCTGGACCTGAATTTTCCGCCCGAGCGCGTCAGTGATCTACTCACCGGCACGGGGCTGGAAGTCGAGGGAATGGATAAGGTGGAATCCGTCCCGGGCGGGCTGGAAGGTGTTGTCGTCGGCCACGTGGTCGAATGCGGGAAGCACCCCAATGCCGACCGGCTTTCGGTGACCAAAGTCGACATCGGTCGCGAAGAACCGGTGTCTATCGTTTGCGGAGCCCCCAACGTAGCTGCCGGTCAGCACGTGCCGGTCGCTACCGTAGGTACCACGCTCTATCCCACCGGAGGCGAAGCGTTCACTATTAAAAAAGGAAAGATCCGGGGGGAAGTAAGCGAAGGCATGATCTGCGCCGAAGATGAACTCGGACTGGGAACCGACCACGACGGGATTATCGTTTTTGACCGGGCTTTCGAACCCGGCACCCCGGTGGCGGACGTCTATGAGCTGGAGACCGACCACGTATACGAGATCGGTTTGACCCCGAATCGCTCCGACGCCACGAATCACCTGGGGGTCGCCTTCGATCTCGCCGCCGCCCTGAGCGTGGAACGGGACGATCAGGTGACACTCGTTCAGCCGGACGTCTCGGCTTTTGCCGAAGGGGATGCTGCCGCGCCCGCCGCGCAGGTTGCCGACCCAACCCAGGCGCCACGCTACGCGGGCCTGGTGATCGAAAATTTACGGGTAGCTACCAGCCCCGACTGGCTACGCGCCCGCCTGAATGCGATCGGCGTGCGACCGATCAATAACGTGGTCGACGTAACAAACTACGTCCTGCACGAACTGGGGCAACCCCTGCACGCCTTCGACCTGGATAAGGTAGCCGGTAGCCGTATTAAGGTGCAGAAACTAGCGGAGGGGACCGTGTTCCGCTCGCTGGACGGGATGGAGCGAAAGCTCTCGGCCGACGACCTTGTGATCTGCGACGGAAACGACGACCCCATGTGCCTGGCCGGTGTATTCGGCGGGGCTGACAGCGGAGTGACCGAGCAAACGACCCGCATTTTCCTGGAATCCGCTCACTTCGAGGCGGGAACGGTCCGGCGTACGAGTATGCGTCACACCCTGCGGACGGACGCCGCGCGCATCTTCGAAAAGGGTAGCGACCCGAACGTGGTCGTATACGCGCTGAAGCGGGCCGCCTTGCTGCTGCAAGAGCTGGCGGGGGGGAAGGTAGCCGGTAAGATGCTGGACCTTTACCCGGAGCCCATCGAGCCGAAACTAATCACGGTCCGCTATCAGCGTATCAGCGAACTCATCGGCGTCGATCTTGGACGGGATACGGTACGGAATATCCTGCGCAGTATGAATATGGACATCCGGGAAGATGACGAAGCCAGCTTCACCGTGGCCGTGCCGACCAATAAGGTCGACGTCACGCGGGAGGTGGACGTAATCGAAGAGATTTTGCGGGTCTACGGCTTCAACAAGATTCCGGAGCCCGACATGATCACGACGGCCATGGTGGTAGCACCACAGCCCGACCCCAATGCCTTGCGCGAATTGATCGGCGATCTGCTGGCGGCTAACGGGTTCCTGGAAATGATGGCCCTCAGTCTGACGGAAAGCCGGTACTACGACGACAGAAGTCACCTGATCGGCATCAATAATACCAGCAACGTACACCTCGATGTGATGCGGCCGGACCTCTTGTATTCCGCCCTGGAGGCCGTTCGGCATAACCATAGCTTCAGCCAGCGCGACCTGCGTCTGTTTGAGTTTGGGCGCAGCTACGGCCTGGAAGGAGAAAAATACCGGGAGATAAACCACCTTAGTCTTACGCTAACCGGACGCCGCCACGCCGAGAGTTGGCTAAGCACGGGAGAGGACGATCGCGCCGGCTTCTATACGCTCAAGGCAGCCGTGGAATTGGTACTTCAGCGACTTGGTGTCGACAACTACCGTACGGCGGAGGCCCCTTCGGACCAGTTCGACTTCGGACTGCGGTACCACAAGGGTCCCATGGAACTGGTTGACTTCGGTCAGGTTGCCGCAGTCCCTCTGGACCGGGCCGGCGTAAAGGAGACCGTGTTCTTTGCGGACTTCAACTGGGATAACCTGTTGCGCGTATTACCCCGCAAGCCAATCCAGGTGACCACGCCGGGTAAGTATCCGACCGTGCGGCGCGATCTGGCCCTGGTGGTAGACGTCGGAGTTAGTTTCGCGGATATCGAGCGGCTGGCCGCTAAGGCGGGCAAGCAGCTCATCACCGAGATCAATCTCTTCGATGTTTACCGAAACGAGGAGCAGTTGGGGGTTGGTAAGAAGAGCTACGCGGTCAGTTTCCTCTTTGAAAGCACGGAGCGTACCCTGAAGGATAAGGAGGTCGACAAGGTCATGTCCGGGGTGGAGGCGATCCTCGGCAAGCAACTCGGCGCGGAGGTTCGCCGTTAATTCATAACTTTAAGCCCTACCCACCAATTGACTATGACACCGGCAACAGAAATTGACGGTCTGGAAATAAAATTACGGCAGCTTGCCGCTAAAGTTGACCGCCAACGGGCGCAATACGAGGCGACGCTGACCGAGAACGAAAATCTGAAACGCGAACTTGACCGCCAGCTCGGCGTCGTCAGTTCGCTTAAGGATAAACTAGTGCAGTCCCAATCCTCCCCGGAGGGCGGGGCACCGCCGGCCGATACCCGCGATCACCAGGAGACGATAGACTACTGTCTTCAGGAAATCGACCGCTGTATTGAATGGCTTCACCGCAACTAAGTCATGGCAGATAACGCCCCCGATAATAAACCGATCAGCGTGGTCATTGCCGGCCGTCCTTATCCGATTCGCGTAGCCGAAGCGGAGGAAGAAGGCCTGCGTGCCCTGGTAAAGGAAATCAACGATCGATTCAATGATTTCCAGATCCGGTATCGCGATCGCGATAAGCAGGATTGCCTAGTTATGACCCTGCTCACCTACGCCAGTGAACTACGCAGTGCCCGCGACCAAGCCGACAGCGGCTCGGATGTCGAGCTCAGCAAACGACTGGCGAAGCTGAACGACTTAGTTGAGGCGATGCTCTAGTGAGCTTCACTTCTATAACTACAACGAACAATGGAAATCATCATCGGGCTCGTCATCGGGCTCATCGTAGGCGGTGCGATCGCCTACTTCATCTTTGGCAACAAGGCCAAAGAGCAGGACCAAACCCACCAGGCCGAAGCGGAAAAGACCCTCGCCGAAGCCAAACTGAAAGCCGATAAGATCCTGTCGGACGCGGAATTAAAAGCCGAAAAGACCTTCGCCGAATACAAAGACAAACAGGAAGCCTTTAAAAAGCAGAAGATCGCCGAGAGCCGCGAAAAATTCGCTCGCTATAAGGAGGAATTCAAGCAGGAGAAGGCGGAAGAACTGGTGGAGCTCCGCGAAAAGCGGGAGGCGCTCAAGGAGGAACAGGCCAGCATGAAAGAAGAGCGGGCCGGCTTCAAGGCCGAACTGGACGAGGTCCTGACGGCAAAGGAAGGGCTAAAGAAGCGGGAGGACGAAATCCAAAACAGGAAGCGCCTGCTCGACGAGGAAATCGATCGCACCCGGGCCAAACAGGAGGAACTCGACAATCAGCACGAACGTTTCACCCTCGAATTGGAGAAGATCGCCAGCCTTTCCCAGTCAGACGCCAAGCAGCGACTTCTGGAAGAGGTGCGCGCCAAGTCGGAAAGCGAAGCCATATCCCTCCGCCGCGAACTGCACGAGCAGGCCAAGGAGGACGCCGCCAAGGATGCCCGCAAGGTGGTGATCAACACCATCCAGCGCATGTGCGCCGAAATGACGATCGAGAATACCGTATCGGTTTTCAGTCTCGACAACGATAACGTGAAGGGGCAGATCATCGGCCGGGAAGGACGCAACATCCGCGCGATCGAGGCGGCCACCGGTGCCGAACTGGTCGTCGACGACACGCCCGAAACCATCGTCATCTCCAGTTTTGACCCCATCCGCCGCGAGGTGGCTCGACTATCCCTGAAGCGACTCGTCAGCGATGGCCGGATCCACCCCGCCCGCATCGAGGAAGTGGTCAACAAAACCCGTAAGGAACTCGAACAGGGAATCAAGGAAATTGGCCAGAAGACGGTCATCGAACTGGACATTCACGGCCTGCCGGCGGATCTGATACGCATGGTCGGCAGAATGCGCTACCGCAGCAGCTACGGACAGAACCTGCTGAAGCACAGCGTGGAAACGGCCCACCTCTGTGCCGTTATGGCCGCCGAAATGGGACTGAATAAGAAGCAGGTAAAACTGGCCAAACGGGCCGGACTGCTGCACGATATCGGCAAAGTTGCCGACGAGGACAGCGAACTGAGCCACGCGCTCTACGGCATGCAGCTGGCCGAGAAACTCAACGAGAACGCGATCGTCGTTAACGCCATCGGTGCCCACCACGACGAAATCGAGATGAATAACATCATTTCGCCCATCGTCCAGGCCTGTGACGCCATCAGTGGTGCGCGGCCAGGAGCCCGCCGGGAAATCCTGGAAGGTTACATCAACCGGATCAAGGAGCTGGAGGAGATCGCAAAGAAGCACGAGGGCGTCAATTCCGCCTTCGCCATGCAGGCGGGGCGCGAGTTACGCGTTATGGTCGAAGCCGAAAAGGTGAGCGATCAGCACGCCGACGAACTCAGCTTCAAGATCAGCCAGGAAATCCAGGAAACGATGCAATACCCCGGTCAGATCAAGATCATGGTGATCCGGGAAACGCGGTCGGTAGCCTACGCCCGCTAGGCGAGCTACCTGACCACCACCCGGCCGGAATAAGCCCGCCGTCCGGCGGGTACCAGCACGGTATAGAAGCCCGGCGTGAGACCGGTGATATCGATCTGGGCCTGTCCACCGGAAAGGAGAATGGGTTGGCGCTTGACCTGCCGACCGTCGGCGGCGAAGACCAACGCGTACGTTGGCTCTTGGATCGCCTCGGTTTCCAAGGTAAAGCTTCCGGAGGCCGGATTGGGGTAGATACGCAGCCTGTCGGCAATTACCTCGTGGAGAGACGTTACGCTTTCGAAGCTGAGCGGCCAACCGAGGTCGTAAAGCACGCCCAGGGTGACGGGGCCCGGGCTTCGGATGGCCTCCCCACTTGCAATGGAGGGGGTCATAAGGGCGTCTTCGGTTCCAGCCCGGTAGGTTCTTTCGTCGAGGTGACTCACGCTGCTGCCCACGTCGAAGGTCTCGGGAGCATACAGCGGAACAAGCTCCCCGCCATTCAGCGCTACGGATGTATCGCCGGCGAATTCAAGGCGTTCGATGACCGCGGCCAGCAGTTCCTCGGACGGGGAGTTGAACAGGAGGGTGTCAGCGAGCTGCTGGCCGGGAGGCGTTTCCAGGAATAGGTCGTAGATGATGAATAGCCTTTCATTTAGTTCCGGATCCTCGAACCCAATACTGAGCGTGGTGTCGGTCGTACTGTCGACGCTGCTCAGAAAGCCAAGACCGTGCCCTAATTCATGGAGGACCACGCTGGCCAGATCGATGCGGTTGCGCGGCACGGAACCCGTGGTACCGTAGTTCCAGTTTGCCTTGCTGTTAACCACGACGTTGATATCCGCTTCGTCGGTTTTATTCAGGTCTTCTCCGGTTATAGCCTCCGCCAGGGCCACCGGATACCAAACCAATGGGTTTACTGCGCCCGGGAAGGCACGATAAATGGTGCTGGGTCCCGCGCTGGCCAGAATACGATCATCCCCCTGGTCGCGCCAGTCGACCAAAACTCGGACGGGAACGTCAGACTGCAGGTAACTGCCCCAGACATCGGCGGCGAACCGAATACTCTCCTCCGCCTCGGGCGGAACGCTGTCGGTAAACGTGACCTCGAAGCGGGTTCGCATTTCCGCCGATCCGTCAATGACGTTAGCCGGACCCGGCACGGTGGCCTCAATCACGGTATCGCGGCCCCAACAGGTAATGGAATATCCGATGGTATCAAACTGTGCCTGACCGTAAAGTCCGCACGATAGAAAAAGGAGGAGCAGCGAATAACGCATGAAAGACAATTTAATCGGGGGTAAGCGGAAGCTTACTGGAGAATTTTCTCGGTTTCGCTGTAGTCGAGCGATTCCGCCTTAGCATATTCGATGGCCAGGCGGGCCGTGGATTTGGCTTTCTCCATTTGGCCGGTTTTATGATACAGCCAGGCCAGGGTATCCAGGTTTGGGTAATATGGCCGGATCTCTACCGATCTCTTTGCCCAATCAATGGCCAAATCCAATTGTTCGGGGTCATCACTGTGTTCGAAGAAGTTCCACGCCACGGTGTTGAGCTCGGCGTAGTCGTCGCTGGGGAATCGGGTATAGTAATCGGCGGCGGTGGCAAGGTAGCTGGTCATGTCCCGTTGCCGCTGGTGATACACCATGGCGTAACGGGGGAGCAATCTGTCCACAAGCTCCGGAGCCTGCTCGCCGAAGTAGGGCTCGATCTCGTCGGCGGAGACCAGGCTGCGTTTGCGGTTGGTCTGGTGATACTGATTCACGAGCGCGCGCTCGATGACGCCGTACACGCGGTCTCCATGCTGCTCCTCAACGGTAGCGGCATTCTCGATAAGGAAATCCATTCGCTTATCGCCCAGGCTGCCGGGGCTTTCGAGGATCAGGCGGGTATTTTCCGGCATGGTCCAGTCGGACTGGCCGTCCAGGTATTCGGCGATAACGCGATCGGCCTGGGCTTGCTCGTAATTGGTGGTCAGGGAACGGGCGTACTCACTCACGAATTCGGGGGTGCGGTCACCTCCGTCGTACCGCTTTTTCATGGCTCCCAGACTGCGGTCGGATACGGCGACATCGGCCAACTCGAGCAGGGCCGGCTTCGGAATATACCCGACGGCCTTATGCACGAGTTCCCCATCTCCGTCCACGAAAAGATAGGTCGGGTAGGCGGCAACGGAATAGCGGCTGGCCAGCGATGGGCCCTCCCCCTTTTCCATGTCAAATTTGGCGTTGATGAAGCGCTCGTTAAAAACTTCCGCAACCTCGGGGTCGGGAAACACCTTGGCATCCATCATTTTGCACGGGCCGCACCATGTCGTATAGGCGTCAATAAATATCAGCTTATCCGCCTGCTTTGCCTCGGAAAGCAAGTCCGCGAATGCTTCACGTTCAAACTCAATACCAACTGCTTCTTGGGCTGAAAGACCAACGCAGCACAGGATCAATAGAGGGATTAGTTTCATGGGCTTAACCAGCCAAGCTGGCGGAATTTAGATGAATCGATGCGTTTGCCGTCCGCGCCACCCGGCAAAAATTCCTTGGCGGGGAGATTTGCGGCAGCATAGAGGTTGCCGTAGAAATCCCTTTTCGGAGGGTGATTGGCGGAACAGACATTGAAGATACCGGTTGCTTCGGTTTTTATCGTCACGCGGAGGGCTTCAAGTACCGCCTGTCGTGAAACCATATTAACCGGCGCGTCCCCGTCCGGGATGACCGGAACCCGCCGAAAAAATCGAATAGGGTCGCGGTCCGGTCCGTATAAACCACCCAAACGAAGAATGCTATACCGGCCGGCGTGTTCGCGGAAAAAGGTTTCGGCGGCGACAACCGCCCGACTGGAGTGGGTATCCGGAGCCACGGGAGACGATTCCGTTATCGTCCCGGTCGTCGACTTGCCGTACACACCGGTGCTACTCGTATAAATGAGGTGCAGGCCCGGTAAATAGGGGCGCAGCGGAGCCAGCAGATGCAGATAATGGGCAACCGTATCGGCCCCGTGGGTACGCCCACCCGGAGGGATGGCCACAATCAGGTAGGCCAGATCGCGCAGGAAGTCGGCCAAGGCCTCGGTCTGCGTCGGCAGGTCAATGTAATAGGGAGACACCCCACAAGCGACCAGCTCGTCGCGAGAACCGGTGCGACGATAGCTCCCCCTGACCGAATAATCCGGACTGAGGTGATGAGCGGCGGCCATTCCGAGCCATCCCGTACCAAGGACGGCCAAATTGGATTTCATGGGATTAGTAGTTACGAAAATCAACCATTAAGACGGCGGAAGGGGTGCAAAAATTGTGTATCATCAATTTAGTTACACAATACAATTTCAACGCAAAATAGAAGTAATTTGCTTGTACAAAATGGGTGAATACCGTATCTTTGCCGGGAGCCTGAAGCGGGGGGGGAACAAGGCTTCTACACTATGACCGACGATTTATATTAACATGTTTTGAGTGAGTATTTACGGGAGGGGGGCCACTTGGCCTCCTTTCTTTTTTCCCCCTAGGGACGGTGGAAAAGCGCAAAAGAATGCGAATATCTAACTTCATTCGGGGAGAACTTATTGGCCCGTGTGGTTTTGCCTATTTTCCTTATCAATACCATCGCCTGCGATGCACCAAGATTTTAGTGAAAAATTCAAATGGAAGACGGGGAGCCGGCATTACCTCACCACGGATGACCAGGATGAGGTAGAAGCCTATCTGGCCGAACAGGACTTTCTGATTCCGGGCGAAGAGGTGCTGGCCGTCTTGTCAGCGGGGGAGGGAAATATGAACGTGACGCTACGGGTGCTCACCAGTCGCCGGCGTATCATCGTGAAGCAGAGCCGTCCCTGGGTAGCGCGGTTCCCGGAACTGGACGCACCGGTCGACCGCATCCTCATCGAACGGAATTTCCACCAGGCGATCGCGCGGAACCATTTTCTAGTCGGGCACATGCCGGAAATGCTACGTTGTGACCGGGAGAACTACGTCATCATTTTAGAAGACCTGGGTCCGCTGGAGGATCTTTCTACCGTGTATAACGAACGGACCGACTTTACCCGCCGGCAGCTAGGAACGCTCCTTCGCTTTGCCGGGGAGGTCCACTCGCTTACGCCGGCGGACTTCCCGCCCAACCTGATGCTAAAGCATCTCAACCACGCGCACATCTTCGATTTACCCTTCCAGGCGGGGAATAATTTCCCCCTGGACGCCATCTATCCCGGCCTGGCGGCGGTAGCCCTGCCGTACCAGCACGATGAGCGCCTGCGTGACGCCGTGCGGGAATTGGGTCAACTATACCTCGACGGGGGAGACCGCCTGGTCCACGGGGACTATCACCCGGGCAGCTTTTTGCAACTGGATGATCGCGTCTTCGTCATCGACGCCGAGTTTGCCCACCTCGGGCGTCCGGAGTTTGACGTCGGGGTACTGATGGGGCACCTGTTGATGAGCCGGTCGAGCGAAAAGCGTATCCGGCAGATCGATACGGATTACGCCAAGCCCCCCGGCTTCGACGTTGCTCTTGCAAGGAAGTTTTGCTACGTTGAAATCATGCGCCGGATCATTGGTATCGCCCAGCTACCGCTGTTCCTGAGCCTGGACGAACGGAAGCACCTGCTGGAACGGGCCCGGGCGGGTTTGGTACAGTGAGGTTGATCGGTATAGCTGTCAGTTCGTTAGCGTAGGCCCGTGACAGAATGTCGCCTCGCCCGCTTTGGCCTGATATATGCGCAATCTCCCTCCGGGTAGTGGTATCTTCGCCTGCCACGATTGTTTCCTCCCGGGGAAAGCACTTTACCTGCGCGCCGCCGCCCTTAACCGCGCCCCTGTTTATTAAGCTATACCATCATGTTTGAGGCCCTAAAGAAATTATTCGGTTCGAAGCAAGACCGCGACGTTGCCGCCTACCAACCCATCGTTGACGAAATTAACGAGATATACGACGGACTTTCCACTCTGTCGAACGACGAGTTGCGGCAGCGGACGGATGAATTCCGACAGCGAATAGCGGACTATCTCTCCGAAATCGACGAGGAGATCGTCAAACTGCGCGGCGAGGCGAAGGCTGAGACGGACTTCCGCCAAAAGGACGAGATATTTAAGGAGATCGACCGGCTGGAGGAGCAGCGCAACGAAGAGTTGGAGGTCGTGCTGAAGGAAATCCTTCCCGCCGCCTTCGCGACCGTAAAGGAAGTCGCCCGCCGCTTTACCGAAGGGGCGCTCACGGCTACGGCCACCGATGCCGACCGGGAGCTAGCTGCCGGCAAAGACTACGTTACGGTAGACGATAACGGGCAGGTGACCTACAACAACAAATGGATGGCCGCCGGTGGCGAGATCGAGTGGAACATGATCCACTACGACGTGCAGCTGATTGGCGGACAGGTTCTCCACGACGGTAAGATCGCGGAGATGCAGACCGGCGAGGGTAAAACGCTGGTGGCTACGCTGCCGGCCTACCTTAATGGCCTGAGCGGCCGCGGCGTACACGTCGTAACCGTCAATAATTACCTTGCCCAGCGGGATGCCGAGTGGATCGGTCCGGTGATGCAGTTTCTGAAGCTCAGCATCGACTGTATCGACCTGCACCGCCCCCACAGTCCGGGACGCATCAAGGCCTACAATGCCGATATCACCTACGGAACGAACAACGAATTCGGCTTCGACTACCTGCGCGACAACATGGTGCGGGCTACGGCCGACAAGGTGCAGAAGCACCACCACTTCGCCATGATCGACGAAGTGGACTCCGTGCTCATCGACGATGCACGGACCCCGCTGATCATTTCCGGTCCGGTGACCAACAACGCCGACGACCAGGACTACCTGGAACTAAAGCCCGCCATTGAAAAGCTCATCGCGCAGCAGCAGAAGACGGCCAATAAGTTCCTGACCGAAGCCAAGAAACTCTTCAAGGAGGGCTACATCGGCGTCGAGGAGGGAGAAGCCGGCATGGCGCTCTTCCGGGCGTACCGCGCCTACCCGAAGAGCCGCCCGCTGATCAAATTCCTCTCCACCGAGGGCGCCCGCGTGCTGCTGCAGAAGACGGAGAACACCTACATGTCGGAGAACAACAAGCGGATGCCGGAGGTGGACGCCGAGCTGTACTTCACCATCGACGAGAAGAATCGCCAGGTGGATCTGACCGACAAGGGCACCGACTACCTGAGCAAGTACAACGACGACCCGCACTTCTTCATCCTCAATGACCTGGCGACCAGTATGGCCGAGGTCGATAACCGGGGCGACCTCGACAAGGAAGAAAAGGCCCTGGCGAAGAATAAACTCGCCCAGGACTTCGGTGTGAAATCCAAGCGCCTGCACGCCATCAGCCAGCTGCTCAAAGCTTACGCCCTCTTCGAGCGCGACAGCGAGTACGTCGTCATGGACGGACAGGTCAAGATCGTCGACGAGCAAACCGGCCGGATGATGGAGGGACGCCGCTACTCCGACGGACTCCACCAGGCACTCGAAGCAAAGGAAAACGTGAAGGTGGGCGAGCTGACGCAGACCTATGCTACAGTTACCCTACAGAACTACTTCCGCATGTACCACAAGTTATGTGGTATGACCGGTACGGCCGAAACGGAAGCCGGTGAATTCTGGGAGATCTACAAACTGGACGTCGTGGTCATCCCGACCAACCGTCCGATCCAGCGCGACGACCGCAACGACCTGATCTACAAGACCGACCGGGAGAAATTCAATGCGGTGATCGACGACATCGTCGAGCTGAGTAATGCCGGCCGCCCCGTACTCGTGGGTACCACGGCCGTCGACATCAGCGAGAAGATGAGCCGGATGCTGCAACTGCGCGGCATCGACCACAACGTACTGAACGCCAAGCAACACCAGCGGGAGGCGGACATCGTTGCCGAGGCCGGTCGGCCCGGTAAAGTGACCATCGCTACCAACATGGCGGGTCGGGGTACGGACATCAAGATCAGCGACCAGGTCAAGAAGGCCGGTGGTCTGGCCATCGTCGGTACTGAGCGCCACGACAGTCGCCGGGTAGACCGTCAGCTGCGCGGTCGTGCCGGTCGTCAGGGAGACCCCGGTTCCAGCCAGTTTTACGTCAGCCTCGAGGATAAGCTGATGCGCTATTTCCAGAGCGACCGGATCGCCAAATGGATGGACCGCGCCGGCCATAAAGAGGGCGACGTGATCCAGGCGGGCATCGTCACTAAATCCATCGAGAACGCGCAAAAGAAGGTCGAAGAAAACAACTTCGGTATCCGGAAGCGATTGCTGGAGTACGATGACGTGATGAATATCCAGCGGGAGGCGATCTACCGGAAGCGCGACAACGCGCTCAGCGGCCAGCGCCTCAGCCTGGACCTGAATAACTCCTTCGAGGGGCTGATCGACGATATCGTCTATGCCCACAAGCAGAACGGTACTTACGACACCTTCCGCCGCGCCACCCAGCGCCTGCTCGGCTTCGAGTCCGAGATCCAGGCCGCTGATTTCGACCACAAGGACGTCAATGACATTGCCGACCAGCTGCTGGATCAATTCCGTGCCTTTTACGAGCGGAAGATGCTCACGCTCATCGAGCGCGTCATGCCCCACATCCGCAAGGTCAACGAAGAGCAGCCCGGCCGCTACCGCCGGATTATTATTCCCTTCACTGACGGCAGCACCCACCCACTCCAGATCACGGCCGACATCGAACAGGCCCTGGAGACCGATGGCAAGAGCATCAAGTCGGACATTGAGAAGGCCGTATCGTTGGCGATCCTTGATGAGAACTGGAAGGAGCACTTACGCTCGATGGACGAGTTGAAGACATCTACCAATATGGCTTCCTTCGAGCAGAAGGATCCGCTGGTGGTGTATAAGATGGAATCCTACAACCTCTTCGAGGAACTTATCAGCCGCATCAACGAGAAGACGACGAGTTACCTGGCCAAGGGTGACCTGGTGATCGCCGAACCCCGCGATATCCAGGAGGCACGGGCCCCGCGCCGCGTGGTTCCCGCGCCGACCCAAGTGAACCGTAGCCAGGATCCGGAACCGGCCGCCGCCGCTGCGCGTCAGGCCGCCGAAGCCGCCAGTAAGCCCGAGAAAGTGGAAACTTTTCAGCGGGACTCGGTCAAGATAGGCCGAAACGACCCCTGCCCCTGCGGAAGCGGGAAGAAGTTCAAGCACTGCCACGGCAGGTAGAATGACCGTATATTGTGGCCGAATGGTGCATGCACAAACTACCCCTTAAGATCCCCGGATTGAACAAGTTTATCGACCACACTTTCCTTAGCCCCTTGGCTACGGCGGCTGACATTAAGCGCCTATGCGAGGAGGCCATCGAATATGGCTTCTACGCCGTATGCGTACCGCCCTACTTCGTCCCGAAGGCGCACCAGGCGCTGCACGATCACGCCGTTAAAGTCGCGACGGTCATCGGTTATCCCTACGGGTACTCGGAGACTTCCATCAAGGTAGCCGAGGCCCGGCGCTCCCTGGATGAGGGGGCGGACGAACTGGACATCGTCATCAATATCTCCGCCGTCAAATCCGGCGACTGGAACTACGTGCGCACGGAGATCGAGCAGATGGCCACGACCGTTCGCCTTAAGGGAAAGGTCTGCAAGCTGATCCTGGAAATCAGCGTGATGACGGACGAAGAGCTGGAGCGGCTGGTCGAACTTTGTAATAAGGTGCGCCCCAACTACGTTAAAACCAGCTCAGGCACCCAGGGCGGTGCGACCGTCGAGCAGATTCGCTACTTACGCGCTAACTTGGATTCGGAAATCCGCATCAAAGCCAGCGGTGGAATCCGTACCCGCACGGCCGCCGCCGAACTCCTGGAAGCCGGTGCTGACCGAATCGGTACCTCTTCCGGCCTGACGATTATTCAATAAAGCTCCCTACCATATGCGCACGCTCTTTCTGCTTACTTTTCTGGCCACGGTCTCCGGACTATCGGCGCAGCGCATGGTAGCTATATCACCCGACGAGGACGTATCCCGCGTGCTCGACCTCTTTTCCGAAATCAACGAGCGGGAAGACAAGGTAGAAGGCTGGCGGGTACAATTACTGGCCACCACCGACCGGCAGCAACTCGAAACGACCGAAAAACAGTTTCGAGCGGACTATCCGAGCGTCACCGTCGACTGGGTGCACAACAAACCGTACTACAAACTGCGCGCCGGCGCGTTTTTCACCCGCCAGGAGGCGGAACGCCTGCGTCAGAACCTCAGCGAGGAATACGAAGGCGTGTACCTGGTAAAGGACGAGGTAGAAGAATCCGTATTGCTGAAGATGTACTAGAGCGGCCATGGGCAAAATTTCCCTCAAAAGGTCGCGGACGGATGTAGCCACCATCATCCTCTATTTATTTTTGGTATTCACCGGGCTGTTAATGATCAACTCGGTTGGCTCGCCACCCGAAGGTTACAGCGGTGGCATCGCCGGCAGACTGGCCACGCCGGCCGGCAAGCAGTTTTTCTGGGTGATCCTGTCCGCCGGAGCCTGGCTGGCCATCAACTACCTCATTGACCGAAAAATATGGGTAGTGGGGGCATACCCCATCTACGCCTTTACGATCGTATTGCTGCTGCTGGTATTGATAGCGGGCAAGGAGATAAACGGTGCCCGCTCCTGGTTTGCCGTGGGCGGCTTCACCTTTCAGCCGAGCGAATTAGCCAAGTTTGGTGCCTGCCTTGGTATGGCGGCCTTCATGAGCCAGTACAGCGGCCGTCTGGACAGCTTACGTACCATTGCCTATGCCTGCCTCATCTGGCTGATTCCCGCGGTGGTTATCCTGGGCCAGCCCGATATGGGGTCGACGCTCGTCTTCACCGGTTTTCTGCTGGTGATGTACCGCGAAGGGCTGAACCCGCTGATTTTCATCCTGGGGGGCTTCACCGCCCTGATGGTGGTGCTGGGCATCATGTTCTCCTTCGAAGGGCTACTCGTCACCTTGATCAGCCTGTGCTTACTCCTCTTCGCCTTTTCGGTCACGCGCCGAACCCTGCTGTGGATCACCGGAGCGGTAGCCACCGGAGGAGCGGCTTTCTACGGCATGCAAAACGGGTACGGGTGGCAGACAATCAGCGTACTGGTAGCCGGTTTGCTGGGCGGTATCGTGTATCACCTGTTGCAGCGGAATACCCGCCTCGTCGGCATCAGTATGGCCTTCATGCTCTGGGGGCTGGCGCTGACCTTTACCAGCAATTACATCTACACCAACAAGCTTTTACCCCCGCACCAGCACGAGCGGGTGGTCGTCTGGCTGCACCCCGAAGACGCGGACCCGCGCGGCTCGTATTACAACCTGCTGCAATCCAAACTGGCCATTGCCGCGGGCGGGGTCACCGGTCGGGGGCTGATGGAGGGTACCATGACCAAGTACGATTACGTGCCCGAGCAGATGACCGACTTCATTTTCTCGGCGGTTGGGGAGGAGCAGGGATTCGTCGGGGCGGGCACGCTCATCGTGGTCTTCTTCCTACTGCTGTGGCGCATCACGGTAATTGCCGAGCGCCAGCGTCGCACCTTTTCCCGGGCCTATGCCTACAGCGTGGCCGGCATTTTGATCGTGCACTTCCTGGTTAACGTGGGCATGACCATGGGGCTCATCCCGGTTATCGGGATTCCGTTACCGTTCATCTCCAAAGGCGGCTCGTCATTGCTGAGTTTCACAATTATGTTGGCGGTCATGCTCAAGCTGGACAAGCACCGCGGGGAGGTATAAAATTATCCATTTCAACCGTGTAGCTGCCATCCGCACATGCCAATTTTTGCGGCGGAGCGCAGGTAGAAACAACGTCACACGGACTTCTGCCAAATAAAAAACCCTCCGCCGACTCACGGTCGACGGAGGGTTTACACTTTAGGCTTTGGCAACCTAGAAGTTGAAGCGGTATCCGCCAGTCAGCATATTCACGCTGAAGAAGTTCCGCGTCGAGTAATCCGCAAAGAAGCGTCCGTTACCGACGGGTAGGTAAGTACCGATCAGCAGGTTAATGGCGGGACGGAAGTTTGTCTCGTCACTGTTTTCATTATCCTGGATCTGCATCACACCGAGACCGATACCGGCATAAGGAATCAGGCCGGTAGATTCCGAGCGATCGGGAATGATGGGATATACGATGTTACCGAAGATACCGAAGGTCGTCGGAGCTCCGATACCGAAGTATGCCTCGGGCATGAACTCAGCCCGTTGGTCGGGTCCGAGTTTGTAGTGCCAGCGCAGACCTACACCCAGTCCGGTAGCATCACCGAAGAACAGGTTGGCCGTACCCGACATACCCGTGTAGGTGACACCGGAGAAGAAGCCTTCGGCATTATCGTCGGCCAGATATACACCACCGGTATTCACGCTGATGTCTTCGAGTCCGACGACACCCGGGCGCGTAATGGAGTTACCCAGGGAGTCGGTATAGGTTACCTCTCCTTCCCGTGCTTCGCGGCGAGCCAGACGGCGTTCCTGACGCAGACGTTCGCGTTCCAGGTCGAGCTGGTTATTGGCGACCTCCTGCTGCTGTTGCAGCCGGTAGTTCTCCTGATTCGCGCGATCCAGGTCCCGTTGCAGGCTGCGGATCTCGCTCATCATTTCACTTTGGTAGTCGGTCAGGTCGCGCATCACGTCGTCGCGGTACGTTCCACTGTTGTTGTCCTGGATGTTGTTGATGCGGTCCATCAAGCGGTTCTCGAGCTGCTCGATACGGTCTTCTGCGTCTTCGTCAATCTCGCCGTCGTTCTGACGTGATTCCAGTTGGCGCTCGAGTTCGTTGATCCGGCTCTGCATATCGTCCGAGTTGGATGGCTGCGTGGTGGCGTTGTTACCAGCAGGTACGCGCATCGATTCAATCTGGCGTTCCAGGTCACGGATGCGTTCTTCCGAACTCATATCTCCCGTGGGGCGGGCATAATCGCTGCGGTTGTTGTAGTCGCGCATGTCGTACAGGCGATCCTCCATCCGCTCGATGCGGCGGTTGATCTCGGAGATCTGCTCGCTGCGCTGGTCGGCGGGCTGCTGGGACATTCCGTTAGCATTCCGCTGGCCGATGGCGTCGATCAAACGGTCGATCTGCTCGGACTGAAGTATGATGAGGCTTTCATCGGTTCGCTGATTAGCGGGGGCCATCGGTTGCAGTTGCGGTGCACGTCCGAGTGCGGCGTCGACTTCGGCGCGCTCAACCTGATCGCGACGGAATTCCTGTTGGGTTCCTTCAACGGCCAGTTCGTCCTGACGGTCCTGTACCTCTGCTACGATAGCGCGGGCTTCAGCTTGTTCTTCCTTGATAATAGCCGCGGTGCGCGCATCTCCGGCTTCCAGGGCATCGAGCAGTTCCTCGTCGAGGCGGGCGATGGTATCCTGGTAGCGGCTACGCAGACGCTCCAGTTCCAGTTGGTTTTCCAGTCGGATACTGTCCGCCCGGCGATCGAAGTCACTCTGCTGGTTGGCCAGGCGATCTTCGAGGGTTGACTGCCGTACGACATCGGGGTTATCCCGGTTGTTGCCGCCTAGCGTAAAGCCCAGGCCGGCCGTGTACATGGTCGAGGTGGTGAGCTGTTCGGTGCTGTTCAGGTCTTCCAGATCGGAACCGCTGGTCAGCAGGGCACGGACACCACCATTAAGCGTGACCCGTTCGCCGAACTTCAGGTAGATACCACCACCACCGGAAGCGAATCCCTGGCTGGAGGAAAAGGCTTCGCCTTCTTCCAATCCATCATTGTAACCGGGAGAAAGATCGATATAACCACCACCTACGGTGAGGTAGGGGACGATACCGGAGGAGGCCTGAGTCAGGTTAAAGCGGAAATCACCACCGTACAGGCTAATGTCGTCGAAATCAAAGTTGAGGTCTTCTTCCGTCATGCCGCGGTAGTAAAAACCACGTAGGCTGATAAGGGGGCCGAAGCTAAATCCGGCGGTACCACCGGCGAAGTAAGCATCGCGGTAAGGGAGCTGGTCGTCCCAGTCAACCTGAGCGAGGCCGAATTCCACGGGAAGGGACAGGCCACTGATGCCGCCCTGGAAATTCTCCAGGTACTTTTGGTCGATATCACTGAGTTGACCCGGCCGGCGACCGCCCAGGTAAAACTGCAGGTTGGCGGCTACGCTGTAGGTACCCACCTGGTCGGAGTCGAAATTATCCAGGTCAAGGTTGTTAGCCTGTCGTTCGACTTCGTTGAAGAGGTTACGGACCGTATTGCCGGAGTAGGCGATGTACTTTCCCTCTACACCGAAGGCATAGCGGTCGGCTGCACTAAGGGTGAGTCCGATACCGAGCGTTCCGAAAATGTTGTCGGCGGCTTCCAGGCCTTCCCGTTCGGTAGACTGTATACCACCACCGAGTAGCAGATAGGGGAGAAGAGTTCCCCGGCCGATATTGAGCTTGAGTTCGGCGCCGTACCGGGCCAGGTCAACCCCCTGATTGGCGAAAGAAGAGTCGATGTTGAGATCCAGGCCGGCGAAATTGGTCTGCTGGTCTATCGTCTGCAGGTAGGTAGCGCGTAGCTCGACGTACTCACCGAACCCGAAACCTAACCGGCCGCCAAACATAAAGGCATCGTCCAGGCCGGATTCCGATCCGAACCAGTTATAACTGGCCGAGGGGGCGATGGTGTAGCTTACGCCCTTCACCTGGCCCCTCACGGAGCCAACTAAAAAGACTAGTAAGCACAATAGTAAATAGTTACGCATATAAATATGATTATGGTGTTTGCTTAAGCTCATATGTTAAAATGAGCCACAATTGTTCAATAAAATCCACGTGCTTCTTCCCCTGCGCCCTGGTTTAGGTTAACCTGGGCAAGGTTCTGATGTTCGGGTAATCCCGGAAAGGGTAAATACTGCACATTCACCGTGAGTGACTAGACGTGTACTTCCCAGAAAGTCACACACTTTCAGAACTTTGTACGCCTATATTTGGAGTTCAGTCACCCGACGTTAACCTACCCGCCGCAACCCGGATACCTGTTCCTATTTAGGCTATAGGTAGCCAATCATATAAACGGGAACCGAAGAAGAATAAGTAATCGGTTACGTGCAACCCGGAGCGTGTTCCGTCGTCGTTGTTGTAAATGCACAAACGTGGGAGCTCACCCAATCCTGAATAACATGCCGACCGCCGCCGAATACCGCGACACACATCGGGATATCGTACTTGGATGCCAGCGTAAAGACCGGAACGCGCAACGGCAACTGTACGGATATTACGCCCGTCCGATGTATAACCTGTGTCTGAGAATGCTCAAACACAGCCATGATGCTGAAGATGTACTGCAAGTCGCCTTCGTACACATCTTCGCCAAGATTGACACGTTTAATTTTGAGGCCTCGATCAGTTCGTGGATCAAGCGGGTCGTGGTCAACCGCTGTATCGATCATCTGAAAAAGAGGCGATTGCTGACCACGGACCTGGATCCCTCCCGTCACGATGCCGCCGTTGACGATGATCCTCAACCCTACGACAGTGGTGGGTACACCGTAGAAATGATCAAAGAGGCCATTCTGAAACTCAGCGAAGGATACCGGGTCGTGCTCACGCTTTACCTCTTCGAAGGATACGATCACGAAGAGATCAGTCAAATACTGGGGATCAGCGTGGGGACTTCGAAATCACAGTACAGCCGGGCCCGTAAGCGGCTCGCGCAACTGTTAACTGAATAATTATACCGTCATGAATCACGACAAGCTCGAAAATTTTGTCCGCCGAAATCGGGAAGAGTTCGACGGTGAAGTACCCCCCGCAGGCCTGTGGGGCCGAATAGAAGCCTCCCTGTCCGATAGCGATGAGGAGACCGTCGATCCGCTGGAAGGTTTTATCGCCAAAAATCGCGAAGCCTTCGATCAGGCCACGCCGCCCCCACGTATAGCCGAAAAGTTGTTTGGAGACGAATCGCTGAAGCGCAAGACCGCGCGCCGCCGCCGGCTACTCAGTTACGCCCTAAGCGTAGCCGCCTCTTTGCTGCTGTTGTTTACGGTGTATCGCTTCGGCAACGCGGCGGGCTACGAAGCGTCCATGGAGGAGCAGCGCGTCGCCCAGCAACTCGAAGATATGAATCCGGAACTGGCGGAAGCGGAACGCTTCTACCAAAACCAGATCGACAAGGAATTTTTAAAAGTGCAACAGGTCAATGATGACCCCCAGCTCAGACGAGACCTGGCCGCCATCGATAAGGCCACCGCGGACATCCGGTCCGAACTAATCAAGGTACCGGCCTCCCAGCGCCACGTACTTGTTAACCAGCTCATCTCCACTTACCGGACCAAGCTGGATATTCTGCTGCGCATTCAGCAGCATTTCCCTACTAAGCATCAGCCGGGCAGCCCCGCTCCCGCTCGCAATACAAATGTCAATGAAAGCTAGAATTTTACCCCTCTTGTTTCTCGTAGCGGCTTGGCTACCCCTCGCTTCGGCTGACCGGCCGGTGACGAAGTTTGAAAAGGAAATCACGGAAACGTATAATATCGATGCCAATGGGCGAGTCCGTCTGGATAATCGCTACGGAGAAATCAAAGTCTCCACCTGGACGCAATCAAAAGTAAAGATCAATGTGCTCATCCAGGTGGATGCCCGCGATGAGGATGCCTTCCAGGACGTGCTGGACCGAATCGATATCGGGCTATCCGGAAACGGAAGTACTGTCTCCGCGGTGACCAGCATCAGCTCGAATCGCCGGAGTGACTCCTGGTGGAGCCTTTTGACCGGTGGAAGCAGCTCGGACGACTTCAAGATTTACTACGATGTCACGCTTCCCGCCTCCGTAAGCCTGGAGGTCGAAGCCCGTTACTGTGATGTCCAACTGCCCAGTCTTACCGGCGAGACCTTTCTCGACATCGGTTACGGCGACCTGGTTGCCGGTCGCCTGAGCAACCGCACGCAGATGGAAATCAGCTACGGCTCGGCCCGTGTGGATCGAATCGGTGACAATAGCACCCTCGAATTCCGGTACAGTGAAGGCATCATTCGCAACGCGGGGGACCTGCGCTACGACGGCCGCTACAGCGAAGTCCGCTTCGGCACTACGGGGGTCCTTCGGCTGGACGTCGGATACGACGAAATCGACGTGACCTCTGCCAAAGAAGTATACCTGGAGGGGAATTACAACGAGCTGGCCGTGGAAGAGGCCGGAGCCGTCTACATCGACGGCAATTACACGGATATTAATCTGGGGGTTATTTCCCAGGGAGTGAGGTTTGACGGCAACTATGGCGATTTGGAAATCGAGCGTTTGGTGAGCGGTTTCTCCTTCGTCACCGTCGATGCCTCGTATTCGGATATTCAGATCAATGTCGACGAGGATGCCGGGTATCAGCTTGATCTGCGGGCCCGTTACGGCGACATCAGTGCCCCGACCGATGGCCTTAGTCCCCGAAACGTCGGCAGTGAAAGCTCCTCGGAGTACGTCAAGGGTACCAAAGCCGGTAACGGAAACGGCCGGATTACGATCTCGACCAACTACGGCGATATCGATCTCTACTAGATGGTACTACATCCAGTCGAAGTCGCCCGACGGCCGGTCGGCATGGCTGCCCGGCTGGTCGTGGTTGGCGGTGAAATCCCAATCGTAGGTATCCAGTTTTTGGAGCGCGGCGGTGAGCAAATCGATACAGGCCTCGATATCTTCTACGTTGGCCATCTCCGTAACCTGGTGCATGTTCCGGAGGGGGATACTGATGGCACCGGCTATACTGCCCTGTTTCCCGTAGCGCTGAATGGCTGCCGTATCGGTTCCACCCGCCGGTAATAATTCCAGCTGGGTCTTGATACCGTCCGCCGCGGCAATGTTTTTGAGGTAGTTGACCATTCGGTAGTCGGAGATCACGGAGCCATCCAGCACTTTGATAGCCGCCCCGTAGCCCAGGCAGGTAACGTTTTCGCGGCCCGAGCTTCCCGGAACGTCGTAAGCGATCGTGACATCCAGCCCGAACCCGAAATCCGGGTCGATATGGCCCACGCTTCCCATCGCTCCGCGCAGTCCCACTTCCTCCTGCACCGTAAAGGTGGCGTAGAGGTCAAAGGGGATTTCTACTTCCTGAAGGGCGCGTAGCGTTTCCAGCAGGATGAATACCGAAACGCGATTGTCCAGCGACTTCCCCGTCACGGCGTCACCGATCCGGACCAAATCCCGTTCCCGGCTGATCGGGTCACCGACACCGATGAGTTCGTCTACCTTTTCCTTTGGAAGCCCGACATCAATGAAGTAGTCGCTAATGGGAACGACCTTGTTTCGCTCTTCCGTTTTCATGATGTGGATGGGTTTACTCCCCATCACGCCGATCACATCTTCCCGGCCGTGTACAACCACCCGCTGGGCGGTGAGTGTCTTTGGATCGAAGCCGCCCAGGGGTAGAAATCTTACAAAGCCCTTTTCGTCGATGTGGTTGACAATGAACCCGATCTCGTCCATGTGCGCGGCTACCATCACGCGCTTGCGACTCCTGCCTCGCTTCACCGCAATAACGTTGCCCATATTGTCTATCGACAATTCATCTACCAGATCACGTACTTCATTCAGCACGAGGTTGCGGATTCTACGCTCGAAGCCGGATACGCCAGGCGCTGCGCAGATGCGTTTCAGTAGTTCGAAATTTTTCATAATACAGTTTTGCGACAAACGGCAAAACTAGAGCATTGTTGGGACAATGATTTTGTAGGCCAATTTATTCGCTTACTCACCGTTAGTTGTCCGTTGATGGCGCCCATGCGCAATGGCCAGGTCATCCTTGCCCAATCACGGTATTCGGCACTTCCTCAACCCCGGGCCGCCGGGAAACGTACCTAATCCTTTACAAACCTTTATATCTATGGACAGTATCAAAATCCTTTGGGCCGACGATGAAATCGACCTTTTCAAGCCACAAATGCTTTTCCTGCGCAACCGGGGCTATGAGGTCACTACCGTTACCAACGGACACGATGCTCTCGAAGAGATAGAAGAAGACAAAAATATCGACATCGTCTTCTTAGACGAAAGCATGCCCGGCCTCACCGGCCTGGAGACTCTGTCTCGTATAAAGGATATTCAGCCCTCCATTCCCGTGGTGATGATCACCAAAAACGAAGCCGAGGATGTGATGGAACAGGCGATCGGCAGCCAGATCGCCGACTACCTTATCAAGCCGGTGAATCCGTCGCAGATATTGCTGACGCTAAAGAAGATCGTTGATGAGAAACGGCTGGTCCGCGAAAAGACCACCAGCGATTACCAACAGGACTTCCGGCAACTCCTGATGCAGATCAACAGCGGTCTTGATAAGGAGGAGTGGGTAGACATGTACAAGAAGATCATCAACTGGGAGCTAAAGCTTGACGAAAGCAACAGCGACCAGATGGGGGAGATACTTGCCGTGCAAAAGCGCGAAGCCAACGCCGAATTTTCGAAGTACATCGAGCGGAACTACATGGACTGGGTCAATGAAGACGACGCCCCCATCATGTCGCATAACCTGATGCGCGAAAAAGTCTTCCCCCATCTGACCAAAGAGCGGCCCACCGTTATGGTGTTGCTCGACAATATGCGCTATGATCAGTGGAAGGTCATTGAGCCCTACATCACCGAGTTGTATCGCATCGAGGAGGAAGATTACTTCTACAGCATCCTCCCTACGGCCACCCAGTACAGCCGCAACGCCATCTTCGCCGGCATGTGGCCCGCGGAGATCGAAAAGCACTACAAGCAGTGGTGGCTCAATGACAGCGACGAAGGCGGCAAAAACAACCACGAGGCCGATCTGCTCGGCAAGCAAATGGAGCGCCTCCTGCGCAAGACCGACTATAGATGGGACTACACCAAGGTCACCCGCACCAACTTCGCGCGGCAGATGCAGGACCGTGCACTGGATTTCCTCAACAACGACTTCAGCGTCATCGTCTATAACTTCATCGATATGCTGAGCCACGCCCGTACCGAAATGGAGGTGCTGAAGGAGCTGGCCGGCGACGAGAAAGCCTACCGCAGTCTGACCCGCAGCTGGTTTGAGAACAGCCCCCTTTGGGCTACCCTCCGCCGGCTGGCAGAGCGCGATATCAACCTCATTATCACCACCGACCACGGAACGATCCGCGTTAATACGCCCAGCCGGGTCGTTGGCGACCGCGACACCAGTACCAACCTGCGCTACAAACTGGGCCGTAACCTCCAGTACGAGCAGAAGGACGTCCTGGAGGTGCGCGAACCGAAGGAAGCCAAACTTCCTCGCCCCAATCTCAGCAGTAGCTTCATCTTCGCCAAGGAGGATAAATTCTTCCTTTACCCGAACAGTTACAACTACTACAATAATTACTACCGCGATACCTTCCAGCACGGGGGAATCAGTCTGGAAGAGATCATCTGCCCGGTGGTACGTTTACGCACGCGGTAGGGACAGCAGTCCCTTATCCGCCCCGCCCCGGCTAGTCCGCTGATGGGGGGAAGGATTTTTCTTGACCGATGGAATACCCTGTAAAGCCGCAACCACGTTGAAAGGCGTGTACAGCGGTTAGGCGCAGCACATATCCATAATGGTATACGTGCGGGTTGCTCCCAACCGATACGCTTACCCGCCTAATACCCGTCTGTGAAGTGCTTAGCCCGCTACCCCCGGATGACCACGATATGTATGCTGTTCATCCTCGTGGTCTGCCATACCCCTGAAGTGAACGGTCAGGGCATGGATCGCCCGGTTTACAGCGATCCCGCCGGATTTTCTCTCTTCCGCGATAACTACATGATCACCGGGGCACCTACGAACGGGCGTATCGACCGACAGACGAGCGACGTCGTCTTCCAATTAAGCTTCCGGCAATTAATCAGCCGCAACTTTCTCGGGCGGGGTATTCTCTTCTACGCTACGTATACCCAGACATCATTTTGGGATGTTTACCAGGTTTCCTGCCCGATGCGGGACGTCAATTACAAGCCCGGTGCCTTATTCTCCAAAACCGTTTACGGCCGCAACGGACGGCTGGCGGGTAAGGCGGAGTTTATCGTCGATCACTCCTCGAATGGTTTGGGTGGCCCGACCTCGCGCAGCCTCAACCGAATCTCCCTGGGTTACCTCTTTCCGGTGGGCCCCACTACGACGATTAAGGTCAAGGCCTGGTACCACTGGGCCTACGGCGTAGGTAGACGGAACTACCTCAACTACACCGGCATCGGCAATGTCAACCTCTACCACGAATTCAAGCCGGGCAAAGCCTATGCTCGCCTGACCGTCAGTAAAGGGCTCAACCTGGATGCCAAAGGGATGGTACGGACGCGCCTGTACTTTAATCCCCTCCGGAAAAAAATGGGGAACCAGTACCTGATGCTCGAGTGGTACGTGGGCCACGCCGAAAGCCTGCTGGAATACGAGGTTTTCCAGAGTAGTATTCGGGTAGGCTATGCCATACATATGCCGGAGTTCGTCATTCGCCGGAAGTAAAACATAACGAGATAGCTTTCCGCCCGCGGCGCCCCTGAGCGGAAGGGCATGACGCCCGGGCGCATCATAGGCCGGCCCGGGACCCCGCCGCCGTTCTGAATGAAGCGAGCCGCTTTATCTTGGCCGATCATTCCCGTATCGTGCTCCTTCCCCACCACACCCCCCACCGCCGAGAAGCCGGCTGCGACGAAGCCGGCCGCGGCTGCCTGGCCGGCCCCGTGTTCGCCGCCGCCGTTATACTGCCGCCCGGTTACGATAACCCCCGGCTGAACGACAGTAAGAAGCTTGACGAGCCGGCCCGGGATGCGCTGCGGGAAGCGATAGAAAACGACGCGCTGGCCTGGGCGGTAGCCAGTTGCCCGCCCGAAGAGATCGACCGCATCAATATCTTCCAGGCCAGCTACCGGGCAATGCATCGCGCCGTCGATGCCCTGGCAGAGCGTCCGGACTTCCTGCTGATCGATGGTAAATTCTTCGTCCCCTACACCGGCATAGACCACCTTTGCGTCATCAAGGGCGATGGGAAATACCAGTCCATCGCCGCAGCCGGCATCCTGGCTAAGACGCACCGCGACGAGCATATGCGGAAGCTCCACGAAGACTTTCCGCAATTCACCTGGAACAGCAACCGGGGCTATCCGACCAAAGCGCACCGGGCGGCCATCGAGGAGCACGGAGCCACCGTCCACCACCGCCGCAGCTTCACCCTGCTACCGGGCGGCGTGCAGTATAAACTCTTTGAATAGCCCGTTCGACAACGAAAAGCGGCCTACTATTGTACTACGGTACGGTACTATACCGTCGGTGAAGCCGGCGATCACCGTACTACACAGATGGCAAAGTCATCGCTTACCGAACTTATAATGGATATCGTAGCAATTGTTGGCCGGCCCAACGTAGGTAAATCAACCCTCTTTAACCGCCTCATCGGCGAACGGCAGAGCATCGTCGACGACCAGAGCGGCGTGACCCGCGACCGGCAGTACGGCCAGAGTCACTGGAACGGCAAGGAATTCGCGGTCGTCGATACCGGCGGCTTCGTGCGCAACAGCGACGATGTCTTCGAAGCGGCCATCCGCGACCAGGTCCAGATCGCCATTGAGGAAGCAACCGTCATCATCTTCATGGTGGACGTGACCACCGGCATCACCGATCTCGACGAAGAGGTCGCCCAGATGCTCCGCCGGGCGGACAGACCCGTTATCCTGGCCGTCAACAAGGTCGACAACAACCAGCGGCAACTGGAAGCCAATGAGTTCTGGTCGCTGGGCTTCGATCAGACCTTCTTCCTGTCTTCCATAACCGGCAGCGGTACCGGCGAACTGCTCGACGAAACCGTGGAGTACGTCACCCAGCGCGAGGAAGAGCCCACCGAATTCATGCAGTTGGCCATCGTCGGGCAACCGAACGCCGGCAAATCTAGCTTCATCAACGCACTGCTGGGTGAGGAGCGCAACATCGTGACCGACGTTGCCGGTACCACCCGCGACAGCATCAACAGCCACTATAATAAGTTCGGGAAGGAATTCACCCTCATCGATACCGCGGGTATCCGCAAGAAGGCGAAGGTGCACGAAAACCTGGAGTACTACTCCGTCATGCGCGCCATTCGTGCCATTGAAAAGGCCGACGTCTGCATCCTGATGATCGACGCTACCGACAAGGTGGAGAGCCAGGACCTGGCCATCTTCCGCATTGCCCAACGTAATAATAAGGGCATCGTCATCGCCATCAATAAGTGGGACCTGGTCGAAAACAAGGAAACCAATACCGCCCGCGACTACGAACAGGAAGTCCGCCGCCGCTTCGCCCCCTTCAATGACCTGCCCGTCATATTCATGAGCGTGACCGAGAAGCAACGCATCATGAAGGTGATTGAAGCCGCCGAACAGGTTTACGCCAACCGGACCAAACGCATTCCCACCTCCAAGCTCAACGACGTAATGCTGCCCGCTATCGAGCGCTTCAGCCCACCAGCATCCCGCGGACGCGTTATCTCCATCAAATTTGTCTCGCAGCTGCCGCTGGCCTATCCGGCCTTCGCCTTCTTCTGCAATCACCCCCAGCACATCAAGGAGAGCTACAAGAATTATCTGGAGAATCAATTGCGGGAAAATTTCGACTTTACCGGGGTGCCGATTACGATTTTCTTTCGGCAGAAGTAGAGGGGGGTGTCGGAGGTCGGGCGTCGGTTCTCAGTTGTCTGGTGTCGATTTTTTTGCGGCGGAGCGCAGGTAACCAGCTTGCCATCGACCGGAACGGTACTCGGTAATCCACACCCTCGTAACTTTGCCGCATGCTCCTATCCGTCCACCCCTACGATCTTCCCCTGCGGGACCCTTTTCAGACTACGCACGAAAGCAGGACGGTACAGCCGACGCTGATCGTGCGGATTGCGGCGGAGGGTTTGGAAGGATTGGGGGAGGCTCCGATGACGCGTTACTATGGGTTGGAGAGTGGGCGGTGCAGCCGGGAATTGGAAAGCTTTATACCTGCGCTCGCCGCAATAAATAGCACGGAGCTGCGGGAAGGGGGCGTACAGGCGGTTTTGGACCGAATAGGAGCCGAAGGCCTAAATCCGTTTCTGCGCTGTGCCGTTGACGTGGCGCTGCACGACCTGTGGGCGAAGCAGGCTGGCAAGCGGCTAGGTTTGCTGTGGGAGCAGGACCGGATGCGAAATATCCCTACGTGCTATACGATCGGCCTGGCGCCGGTGGAGGAGATGGTCCGCAAGCTGCGGGCTTTTGACTGGCCGGTGTATAAGATCAAACTGGGTGGGGGAGCGGACGACCTGGAAATCATTCGTGCCCTGCGCGAGTACACCGATGCGCCATTCTACGTGGATGCGAATACCGGCTGGACGGCGCGACAGGCCATCGACCTCTCCGGGCCTTTAAAGGAACTCGGGGTGGTCTTCATCGAGCAACCGCTGCCGGCCGACGACCGCAAGGGGCAGGCGGAGGTGAATAAGCACGCGGTGCTTCCGGTGCTGGCCGACGAAAGTTGCCAGACGGAAGAGGACGTAGAAAAGTGCGCGGAGATCTTTTCGGGAATCAACATCAAGATCGTTAAGTGCGGTGGCCTGTTGCCGGCGCGTCGCATGATCGCGCGGGCGCGGGAACTCGATCTGCAAGTGATGGCCGGTTGTATGACCGAAAGCAGCGTGGGCATCAGTGCGATCGCCCAATTGCTGCCGGAACTGGACTACGCGGATATGGACGGCTCCATGCTGCTGGCCGACGATCCGGCGCACGGTGTAAGCTTCGACTTTCATACCGGTTATGCCACGTATCCGGATCGGGCGGGCACGGGGGCGGAGCTCAAGTCACCCGTCGCTACCCGCTGAGCCCGGGCCACGCTTAACTTTTCGCTGCAAACTTATTGGTGATGGTCCGACTTCTAGGAGGGTAAACCATCATCCAACAACACATGTACGCCAGCCTTCTGCGTTTTCAGACACTCCTTCTTCTCTTCGGTTTGGGCTTTCTAGTCTCTACCTGTGCCACCAACCCGGTGACCGGGAAGAAGCAAATTTCCCTGATCTCGGAGGAGAGCGAGATTCAGATGGGGCAGGAATACGATCCGCAGGTCGTTGCCGAATTCGGTATCTACGAAGATCCTACCCTGCAAAACTTCCTTTCAAAGAAGGGGAACGAAATGGCCGCCATTTCCGAACGCCCTAATCTGCCGTGGACCTTCCGGCTGGTCGATTCCGAGGTGGTCAACGCCTTTGCCGTCCCCGGCGGATTCGTCTACTTCACCCGGGGCATTATGGCCCACTTCAACAATGAAGCACAGTTCGCGGGCGTGCTCGGTCACGAGATCGGTCACGTAACGGCACGGCATACGGTAGCCCAGCAGAGCAAGCAACAACTGGCACAGATCGGCCTAATCGGCGGGATGATCCTATCTCCCGAACTCGCCAGCCAGGGACAGACCCTGATGCAGGGTATGCAGTTGCTGTTCCTCAAATTCGGTCGCGACGCGGAGAGCCAATCCGATGAACTGGGCGTCAAATACTCTACGGCTATCGGCTACGATGCCAAAGAGATGGCGGGCTTCTTCGGCACCCTGGACCGCCTGAGTGGCGGCGAGGAGAACCGGGCCCCTACCTTCCTCAGCACCCACCCCGATCCCCTGAACCGGGAAGCGCGGGTTGAGGAGCTTGCCACGCAGGCGCAGGCGGGCACGACTCGCGACTTCGAAGTCGACCGCAATAGCTACCTGCGCATGATCGACGGCCTGCTGTACGGGGAGGATCCGGACCAGGGCTACGTGCAGGCCGGGGCATTTTATCACCCGGCCCTCCGGTTTAACTTCACCATCCCACAAAGCTGGCAACTGATCAACTCCCCTACGATGGTGCAGATGGTAGCCCCTGACCAGAATGCCATCATGCAGATGCGCTTGGCGGAGGGAACGGATGTTCGGGCCGCGGCGCAGAGCTTCGTCGAGCAGAACAAAATTCAGGTCTCCAATACGAGCGAACAGGCGATCAACGGACTTCCCGCGGTTACGGTATTGGGCGATATCGCTCAGCAAAACGAGCAGGGACAGACCGCGACGCTCCGGACCATCACCAGTTTTATAGCCTACGGTGGCAATATCTATATGATGTCCGGCCTGAGTATGGCGCAGGACTTCAATAAGTACGCCCGGGCCATGGAGGGAAGCATTCGTAGTTTCTCCGAACTGACCGATCAGAGCAAGCTCAACCGGAAGCCCGAGCGTATCAAGATCGTGGAGGTTGCCAGTGCCGGTACCTTGCAGCAAGCCCTGACCAGGGCGGGTGTACCCCAGGCTCGGCTGGAGGAATTCGCCATCCTTAACGGATTGAACCTGGCTAATCAGCTGCCTGCCGGATACCTGATCAAGGCCTACAGCGGAGGAACCGAGAATCTGCCCCGCTAAGCAGCGATCCTTAAGGCATTTTACCCAGGCCGGCCGTATTACGTACCGAAGGTCTCCGCTCCGCGGGCGGATCGATGGCTTCGTAGGCGGCGGCGTGCATTTTGATGCGGGTATCCAGCCGGTTGAGTTTGTTGTTCTCCATATCGGGAAACGTCCGGTTGGAGAGGAAGACGTAGACGAGGTCATCGGCGGGATCGACCCACACCGCCGTACCGGTAAAGCCCAGGTGGCCAAAAGCACGGGAGGAGGCATCCTCGGCCATGTTCAGGCTGCGATCCTCATCGAGCTGCTTCATGTCGAAGCCGAGACCCCGGCGCAGGTCGTCGTCGTAGCGGGTAGTGAACTGATGAATCGTTTGCGGGCTGATGTACTGCTTGCCCCCGTAGGTCCCTTCCTGGAGAAGCATCTGGAAAAGAGCCGCCACGTCGTGGGCCGATCCGAATAAACCGGCGTGACCGCTGACCCCGCCCATCATGCCGGCGCCCATATCGTGGACGTAACCCTGCACGGTACACATGCGGAAATAGTCATCTACCTCGGTGGGTGGGATGCGGTCCCGGTCGATGTAGCGAAGGGGGTTGAAGGTCAGTGATTCGAGGCCCATGGGGCGGTAAAAATGACGGGCCGCGAATTCATCGACCGTAAGTCCGCTAACCCGATCGACGAGTTTCGCCATCAGGTAGAAACCCAGGTCGCTGTAACGGTAGCGGCCGACATTCGGCAGCGGGCTGTCGTAGATGCGTTGCCACACGCTATCGACAAACACCTTATTCATGTAGAGCTTATCCGTAACCGGAACGACGAAGTTACCCGTCTGGGCGGTACGGTAAAACTGGGAGCTCGGCTTGGGATAGCGCCCCGGCGTAAGGGTGTATTTGTAAAAGGGAATCCAACTGGATAGCCCGGCGCGGTGGGCGAGGATAGCCCGGATCCGCAGGTTTTCTTTATTCGTTCCTTCCAGTTCCGGCAGATAGTAGCCAAGGGGTTTGTCGAGGTCGATGCGGCCGTCATCCACCAGCTTCATGACACAGAGTGTAGTGGCGGCCACTTTCGTGACGGAGGCCAGGTCGTAAACGTCATTAATGGAGACGGGCTGCTTTCGGGCGTAGGTATGATGACCGTACGCCTTCTCGAAGACCACTTTCCCATTGCGGGCGACAAGGACGACCATACCGGGAGTGGCGTGCTCGCGGATCGCTTCCCGGGCCAGTACGTCGATGTTGGAAGTGAGCGATTCGCCGTCGACGCCGACACTCTCGGGATTAGCGTACCCCATCCGGAAATTGGCGGTCGTTTCCAGGCCCGCGTTGTACGGTGCCTGCTTACTGGCCGTAACCGGCAGACGACCGGTGATCCGGTTGGCACCAAACAGGGCTTGGGCGGCAGCATCTTGGGCGACGTCATCGCGGGTGTAGGCTTCAAGGATCGTACCGAACTTATCCAGAGCAGCCAGGCTGTATGGGTTCCCGAAGACGGTGACGATCAGCTTGCCCTTTTGGTCGAGTTTGGTGAGCAGGTTGAGCACCTCGTTGCTGATGGATACTTTTTCGATGAACAGGCTACCGTCGCTGTAAAGGCTTACGACCACGACATCACCCTCTTCAACGCGCTGCAGAATTTGCTGCTGCTCGGTGGCTGTCGGTTTGGCGCCGGTGGTCAGGTGGGTGATCTGTCCGTAGTCATCCAGGCGGCTGGTAAAGGACGTGGGCTTGGGGCTGCCGACACGCAGGGATACGATCTTTCCGGTTTCCGGGGTGGCGATCGGAACCAGGTTTTCCTGGTCGCGAACGAGCGTCATAGCCGCTTCAAACAAATCTTGCTTGAGCGATTTTGCGGCGGCGGTGTTCAGCTCCGAACGCAGGTTCTCCGCGGGGGGGAAGCGCGCGTGGGTAAGGCCGAGGCGGTACTTCGAGAGCAGTATCCGGCGGATCTTTTCTTCCAGGTTAGCAGGAGCGATCGTTCCTTCGCTGACGTAGCGCTTGATGGTTTCAAAGGAGGCGGCGATATCTTCCGGTAAGAGGAGGATGTCGGAACCGGCGGCAATGGCCTCCGCTTCCACTTCGCCGGGGCTGTAGTGCTTGGTGACTCCTTTCATTTCCAGGCCATCGGTGAAGATCAGGCCGTTAAATTCGAGGTCGTCGCGCAGCAGGTCCGAAACGATCGGCTTGCTGAGGGAGGAGGGACGGTTGGGACGGCTATCAAGGGCCGGAATCTGTAGATGCGCTGCCATGATACTTCCGATGCCGTAGCGAACCAGGGCGCGGAAGGGGTAGAGTTCGATGCTGTCGAGACGGGCGCGGGAGTGCTTGATGACCGGCAGGTCGAGGTGGCTGTCCACGTCGGTGTCGCCGTGGCCCGGGAAGTGCTTCGCGCTGGCGAGTATGCCATTGTCCTGAAGCCCTTTCATGTACATGTAGCCCTTCGCCGTGACGTTGTAGCGGTCCTCCCCGAAAGAGCGGGTGGCGATTACGGGATTATTGGGATTGTTATTGACGTCCAGGACCGGGCTGAAGGAAACATTCACGCCGATGCGATGCATCTGACGTGCGATCTCAGCGCCCATATCGTAAATGAGCTGATTGTTGCGGATGGCGCCGAGGGCAAGTTGCTTGGGGAAGGAGATGGTCTGATCCGGCAGGCGCATACCCAGCCCCCATTCGGCGTCCATGCTGACCATCAGGGGCAAATCGCTGATGGCCTGGTATTGGTTGGTCAGTTCGAGTTGCTTCTCAGGCGTGCCCTGAAAGAAGCAGAGACCGCCGACGTGGTAGTCTTCGATTTGCTTGACGACCTCGGCTACGTGGTCGGGTCCCAGGTCGCTGTGGGCGCGGATCATAAACAGCTGGCCGAGGCGCTGATCCTCGTTCATACTGCTATAGACCGAATCAACCCACCGTTGTTCCGCGGCAGTGGGCCGGGAGAGGTCGGGTTCGTATACTTTTTGAGCTTGTGCCGTAAAAGACAGCAAAGCGAAAAAGGGGAGGATGATTTGAGAGAAGTGTTCGTTCATTAGACCGGGGGAAATAGTAAGCTGGACGTGTCAAGTAAGAAAAGCCAAAATGTCAATCACAATATCAGGTACGGAACTATCCGTCGATCGAGATCGATAAACTTTCCCGTACCCTATATATAACGGCTTTAATATACACTTACGGTGTAAGCGAACCCCTAAATATTTGGTAAATCTTATGTTAGGGCGATATCCACCCCTCGGGGAGCGTGTTCCGCTCCACGCCAGTGCGTCAGCGCGGGCCAGTAATGACGGAGGGTACACGCCGAATATCAGCATGGAAAATTCCCGACATCGTGTGGTGCCGGGCAGTGCGAGGTGCTCGATGTACCCTCTTTAACAAAGTAATATCGGATTTTACCCTACCAACTCCCCGGAATACAGCGGGAATTGCTCCATGTAAGCGTGCACTTCGCCACGGACGCGGTCCA
Source organism: Lewinella sp. IMCC34191 (assembly GCF_003390935.1). Lineage (GTDB taxonomy): Bacteria > Bacteroidota > Bacteroidia > Chitinophagales > Saprospiraceae > Neolewinella. Next base: position 136,026 of record NZ_QNQZ01000008.1, read on the forward strand.
GCGTGTCGTCATCTCCAGCATTGCGAACGACCTCATCGATCCACTCGACGGTTTTACGGCAGTCCTCTTCCCGGAAGCCCCGGGTAGTAACGGCCGCGGTGCCGATACGGATACCGCTGGTTACCATGGCCGACTTTTTATCGAAGGGAACCATGTTCTTGTTCAGGGTGATGTCTGCTTTGCCCAGGGCGATCTCCGCGTCGCGGCCGGTGATGTCCTTGTTGCTCAGGTCGATGAGCATGCTGTGGTTGTCGGTGCCGCCGCTGATGATGTGGTAGCCACGTTCTACCAGGGCGTCGGCCATGGCACGAGCATTGGCGATGACCTGCTTACCGTAGGCTTTCCAACCGTCCGTCAGGCATTCGCCAAAGGCAACTGCCTTACCGGCGATGACGTGCTCGAGCGGTCCGCCCTGCATGCCCGGGAAGACGGCGCTGTTGAGAATGCTGCTCATCTTGATGACATTCCCCTTCTTGGTTTTGCGGCCCCAGGGATTCTCGAAATCCTTACCCAGCATGATGATGCCGCCCCGCGGACCACGGAGGGTCTTATGGGTGGTGCTGGTCACGATATGGCAGTGGGGGAGGGGATCATTGAGTAATCCGGCGGCTATCAGGCCGGCCGGGTGAGCGATGTCGGCCAGCAACAGCGCACCAACTTCGTCGGCTATTTCGCGGAAGCGGGCGTAATCCCAGTCACGGCTATAGGCCGAAGCCCCGCAGATAATGAGCTTGGGCTGTACCTCCCGCGCCTTCTCCGCTACTTTATCCATGTCGATCCGCCCCGTTTCTTCTTCCACACCGTAGAAGTTGGCCTGGTAGTTCTTGCCGCTGAAATTCGCCGGGTGCCCGTGGCTCAGGTGGCCGCCGTGGGCGAGGCTGAAGCCTAGTGTTTTGTCACCGGGCTGCAGACAGGCCAAAAACACCGCCGCGTTGGCCTGGGCACCGGAGTGGGGCTGTACGTTGGCGTACTCCGCTCCGAAGAGTTCGCATAGCCGGTCGATAGCCAGTTGCTCTACCTGGTCGACGATTTCGCAACCACCGTAGTAGCGCTTGCCGGGGTAGCCCTCCGCGTATTTGTTAGTCAGGCAACTTCCCATGGCCTCCATGACGGCGGCGCTGGTGAAGTTTTCGGAAGCGATCAGCTCAATGCCATGGCGCTGGCGTTCGAGTTCCTGTTGAATGAGGTCGAATACGGCGGTGTCGCGGTTCATGGGGAGGGGGATTTTACGAGACTGCAAAGCTACGGGCTTGGGCCGACATCGGCCGCCCGAAAGTGCTGCCGTATCCTGACTATCCACCGACGATCCCGAGCGTTCGTATACAGCTTGTTGGGATTCTACCGCCGTCGTCCGTAAAACCAATACTTTTATCGGATGCAACTACGTAGCGCGATTCTTTTTCTGCTGGTCTGCATGGCGGTGCGGCTCAGCGGCCAGCCCGCCCCGGCTCCGGTGGTGTTTGCCCAAGATACCCTCTTTTATATCACGAGTAATATGGGCACCTTCACCCCCGCGCAACGGGCGGAACAGGTGCAGCGGAACCTTCAGCGACTCGCCAAGCTGCCCCTGCGGGAGTTCGACAGCCTGCGGGTGGTCGTACTGGACGGGGAAGCGGAGATCGTACTGGGCGATGATATCATCAACAGTATCTCCGTGCGTGAAGCGCAGGCCCGGGACCTCTCGGCGGAGGAGCTGGCACAACAGCGACTGGTGATGATCCGGCAGGCGCTCATTGCCGATTACAACGACTCATCCTTGCGCCGGGTCCTGGTGGACGTGGCGCTGTTCCTTCTGGCATTGCTGGTTTTCCTGGCTGTTTTCTGGGGGGTGAACAAAGCCTTCAATATTTTCCGATTCCGGCTCCGGAGTATAGACCACGCATTATTGCTGAGCCGAGTCGCTTTGGTCCGGCGCTTTTCGCTGGTTACGCCGCGTATGGAAAAGAAACTGCTGCTTTTCCTGCTTCGTATGCTGCGGTATACGGTCCTGATTGTGTTTCTCTACCTCTATTTACCCTTTCTCTTCAGCCAGCTGAACTATACGCGGGGATTTGGGGAGCAACTGATGGAATACGTGTTGCAGCCCCTGCGCTTTCTCTGGGACGGGGTCACTGGCTTTTTGCCCAGCTTCCTGTTCATCATCATTATCATCGTGGCGGCCCGCTACCTGATCGGGGGACTGCGGTATATCGCCCAGCAGATCGGATCCGGCCAGGTCACCTTTACTAATTTCTATCCGGACTGGGCCATTCCCACCTTCAATCTGGTGCGAGCGCTGATCATCATTTTCACGCTGGTCATCATCTTTCCCTACCTCCCGGGGGCGGGGACCGAAGCCTTTCAGGGCGTTTCCGTATTCGTCGGCTTGCTGCTTTCACTTGGCGCGGCCGGGGTGATCGGGAACGTTTTATCGGGCGTGATCCTCACCTACATGCGGCCCTTTGTAATCGGTGACCGCGTGAAGATCAACGACATTACGGGTGACGTTATCGGCAAGTCGCTATTGGTCACCCGGATCAAGACCGTCCGCAACGAGGAAGTGACCATTCCCAACGGGATCCTGATGAACGGTGGGGTTATGAACTACAGTTCCCTAACCGAGCAACATGGGCTGATTCTGCATACATCCATTACGATCGGTTACGATGTCCCCTGGCCGCAGGTGCACCAGTTGATGATCGAGGCGGCCAGGCGAACCGATCGCATCGACCGGGAGCCGGAGCCGTTCGTCCTGCAGAAAGCGCTCAACGACTGGTACGTAGAATACGAGCTGAACGCCTATACGCACGACAGTCACCGCATGGCGCGCATTTACTCCGATCTACATGCCAACATTCAGGACACCTTCCGGGAGGCAGGGGTAGAAATCATGAGTTCTCACTACATGGCCATTCGTGACGGGAATGCAAGTACGATCCCCGGTTCCAGTGGGGAATAGGATGAAAAACGCCCGTTCCCACCGAAGTGGAAACGGGCGCCGTATAGGGTTTTAAAATCTTAGGCTTCGGCGGCTACTTCCGCGTCGGCATTCTTGCCCTTGCCGTTGCGGCTGGCGCGTGCCTCTTCCTCGATGCCCATGAGCTTGGACTTGATCTTTTCTTCGACCACGTCGGCTACTTCGGGGTTGTCGAGCATGAACTGCTTGGCGGCCTCACGACCCTGAGCAATCTTGGCATCGTCATAAGCGTACCAGGCACCGGACTTTTGAATGATCTCCTGGTCGACACCGAGATCGACGATCTCACCGCACTTAGATATGCCCTCACCGTACATGATGTCGAATTCAGCGACCCGGAAGGGGGGAGCCAGCTTGTTCTTGGCCACTTTGACCTTGACGTGGTTACCGACTACGTTGCCTTGCTTGTCCTTGATGGCGGCACCCGTGCGACGGATATCGAGGCGAACCGAAGCGTAGAACTTCAGGGCGTTACCACCGGTGGTCGTTTCGGGGTTGCCGAACATGACGCCGATCTTTTCACGCAGCTGGTTGATGAAGATACAGCAGCAACCGGTCTTGCCGATGGTGCCGGTAAGCTTCCGCATGGCCTGTGACATCAGGCGAGCCTGCAGGCCCATCTTGCTGTCACCCATCTCGCCTTCAATTTCGGCGCGGGGTACCAGGGCGGCTACGGAGTCGACGACAAGGATATCGACGGCGCCGGAACGGATGAGGTTTTCGGCGATCTCGAGCGCCTGTTCTCCGTTGTCGGGCTGGGAAATGAGTAGGTTGTCGGTATCAACCCCCAGGCTCTGGGCGTAGAAACGGTCGAAGGCGTGCTCCGCGTCGACGATAGCTGCGATGCCACCGCGCTTCTGGCATTCCGCGATGGCGTGAATGGCCAGGGTCGTCTTACCGGAGGATTCCGGACCGTAGATTTCGATGATGCGTCCTTTTGGTAACCCACCGATTCCCAGGGCTACGTCCAGCCCCAGGGAGCCGGTCGGAATAGCCTCAACGTTGGCGGCCTGACTCTCGCCGAGGCGCATGATGGTGCCTTTGCCGTAAGCCTTGTCCAGCCGATCGATCGTCATCTGGAGAGCCTTGAGCTTGGCGGCGGTGTCTTTGTTATTATCTGCCATTATCCTGTTTGTTTGAAACTGCTTTTGTTTTGCGACGGTACAAATATAAACACAAATTGCGTGCTATGCAAGCAAAACAGCCGGTTTTGTCGATAAATAATTCGCTTTTTAGCGATAAATAATTAATTATAACTCTTTTGGTTATAAAAAATGTTTGAAGTTTGACTCCGAAACGTTTTGGGGCTGTTGACTTACCGGTTTCCGAGAATGACCTCTACCTGCGCTCCGTCGCCCATAAAAACGGAGCATTCGTCTTTAGGTTACTCAACCCTGGTCAGATAGTCGGTGCGTTGCGGGGCTGCTGGTGTCGTTATTATGATTATCGCTACTGACAAAGCCAGTCATTAAGGACGCAGCATACCATGCGAACGGGTTGACATCGATAATAGGGGTGTCTGGCCATATCTCAATGGCGGATGGACGGGCGAAATTATTGGCAGACAAGCTACTTGCCAGGAAATAATAGGGATAAAGTTGCAGAACACCACCTCCGGATCTTTGGCGAGCACGAAGCGTAGGACTTACCGGAAAGTCTTACTAATAATAGGCGGTTTTGACCTAGACAGGCCCGCCGCTGTAAGTACATACCCAATACGGCGCGACCGGCTGTAGCTTGGCCGGCGGCTTCCGGGGCATTGGTAACTAGGACCTACTCGGTAGAACATTGCCGGACACTTACAAAATAAACGTGGAGGCCGGACGCAGGAAACATTCTGTCCTACTACCGATCTTCTGAGCGCAGTTTCGGATTGTTGCGGTGGCGCTCCCGGTCCCGACCGGTCTTTTTTTCCAGACTGCGTTGTAAGGCATCGGTAAGGTCCACGCCGGTCTGGTTAGCCAGGCAGATGAGGACGAAGAGCACGTCCGCCATTTCCTCGGCGAGTTGTTCGGGCGCCCGGGCTTCGTCTTCCGGTCTTTTAAAGGACTGTTCCCCGTAAAGGCGGGCCATCAAACGGGCGACTTCGCCCGTTTCTTCCATTAGAATAGCGGTGTTGGTCAGTTCGCCATAGTAGCGTACGCCGACCGTTTTGATCCATTGATCGACCGTTTCCTGAGCTTCGCTGATGGTCATTGCCTGAGGCGGGGTGGCTAGCCTATCAATACGAGTTTATCAACGTAAAGGTGTTGCCATTTACGTCTACGGAATCGCCGTTGTGCTTGCCTCTCAGGGCGAGGTACAGGGGGCTATCTACAGAGATGCCCCGGTACTTTTTGCCATTGACTTCGAACTCGTCGCTGGCGGCACCTACTATAAAGTAACCCTTGTCGGTTTGGATGATGTCGCCGAGTTGAATCTCTTCGGTGGGTTCAATATCCTCGAGGTTAGAGAGTACATTGATATCGTGTTGCAGGGCCTCAACGACGGAAGAGCGAGCTTCAACGCGATTGATGGATTGGTCGACCTTTCCGTCTTCAAAAAGATTCTCGGTCTCCTCATTCGTTTCCTCCGCTTCGTCCATATCGGCCGTTTGCATGGCCAACATATTCTTATAGGAGTTCTCCTTCATCGTTAGTAAATGAGCGATGACGGCGTCTTTTTCGGATTGCTGCTCTTTGGTCAGTTTCATTGTGTATCGTTTCTGGATACTGCAACGGTTGAAGCCAGCGCTTGTTTGCGCGAAAATTTAATCGCGCCATGAACATCTGAGGGCAGCCTATATTCTATAAAAGAGCATACACTTACACCAAAAATTTGACCATCCGGCGGGAATAATCACGATGCGGCGCTGAACATGCCATCCCTTTACAGGGTCGCTGCTCAGTGTGGCAACGAACTCCCATGACTGACTCTATTATCGTGACTTCGCACAACGCGTTGTGCATATGCTCACACATCTAAGGTCATGTCTTTTGCTGGGTTTTTGGTTAATGTTCGGGCAAGCTGGTTCATCCGGCTTGCCTTTTTTTGTTGGGGGTGGGCTCACTTCGTTCGCGGTTGAGTGCCAGATCGCTTCGCTCCTGGCCGGTAGACAAACCTTCGGTTTTTGGTAGGGGGCTAGGTCGCTTCGCTCCCTGGCGGTAGAGGACCGGGGCGCTGCGCTGCCGGTCGGTAGAGGGACCTGCGGTCCGGTAGAGGTGGAGCTATTTTTGTTTGGCGACCCAGGCTACGTGGCGGCGGATGCGTTCGTCGGCGAGGAGGGCGTCTTTGGTGTTGTAGTCGCGAGCGAGTTCCTTCTCATCGGGGATCAGGCGGTGGATGCCCTTGTGACAGGGGCGGCAGATCGAGATGCGGCGGTGCGTCATCTCTTCCTTGGTAAAATGCTTTTGGAAGTAGCTTTTGCGGTGTACGGCCCGCGGTATGAGGTGGTGCTCGGTCAGGGTGGTGGTGCGCCCGCATAGTTCGCACTCCCCGACGGGTCCCCGCAGGCGATCGGTGTAGTTTTTTCCTTTACGCGGCATAGCTACCTAACGGGAAATATCGGTATCGGTTATGCGCAATCCGGCCGGGGTGCTATGCGACGGCGGGAAGATTAGTGCGCTTCCAGCCAGTTTTCTCCCTTGCCCGTTTCCACTACGATCGGAACATCCAGGTTGGGAATGGCCTCGCGCATCAGTTCCTCGATGAGCGGCGTGACTTTTTCCACTTCATCGCGGGGAGCGTCGAAGACGAGTTCGTCGTGTACCTGCAGGATCATGCGGGTACGGAAATTGCGCTCCCGCAGGGCTTTGTGAATGCGGATCATGGCCAGTTTGATCATATCGGCCGCCGTTCCCTGGATCGGGGTGTTCATCGCCATCCGTTCGGCCAGGGCGCGAGCTACACTGCTGCGGCTGTTGATGTCGCGCAAACCGCGTTTCCGACCGAGCAGCGTGGAGACGTAGCCTTCTTCCTTTGCCTGTTCTACGGCACCGCTCATGAATTGTTTCAGCCCGGTGAAGCGCTCGTAGTAATTCGCTATCAGCTGGCTGGCTTCCGAACGGCTGATTTCCAGTTCCTGGGTCAGGCGCTGGGCTCCGGCTCCGTAAAGGATGGCAAAGTTGATGGTTTTGGCCTGGTAGCGCTGCACGCGGGTCACTTCCTCGTAGGGCACGTCGAAGATCAGGGCCGCCGTGGCGGTATGGATGTCCTTGCCGGTCTTGAAGGCGTCCAGCATACCCTCGTCCTTGCTCAGGGCGGCTACCAGGCGGAGCTCGATCTGGGAATAGTCGGAGGCGAGCAGGATGTGGTCGGCATTGCGGGGAATGAAAGCCTTACGCACTTCCGCCCCCTCGGGAGTCCGCACGGGGATGTTCTGCAGGTTGGGGTTTGCGCTGCTTAGCCGGCCGGTGGCCGCGATCGTCTGGTTGAAGCTGGAGTGGATCCGCCCGTCGTCATTCATCAGCAGGGGTAGGGCATCCACGTAGGTGCCGAGCAGCTTGCTCAGGCTGCGGTGGCGCAGGATGAGTTTGACGATCGGAAAGTCGGCACTGACCTCGGCGAGGGTGGATTCGTCGGTTTTAAATTGGCCGGTTTTGGTTTTGCTGCCCTTATAGGGGACGCCCATCCGTCCGAACAGGATCTCCCCAATCTGCTTCGGCGAGCCGATGTTGAACTCCGAACCGGCCATCTCGTAGATTTCCTTTTCGATCGACTGCAGTTCGCCGGTGAGGGTTTTGCTGTATTCCTGCAGAAAATTGCCGTCGACGTTGATGCCCTCCAGTTCGATGTCCCGCAGTACCGGAATGAGCGGCGCTTCCACCGTTTCGTAGAGTTCGACAAGTTCCTCTTCTTCCAGTTCAGGCCAGAGCGCGTGGTATAGCTGTAGGGTGATATCGGCGTCTTCGCAGGCGTAAGGGACCACCTTTTCCAGTGGTACCTGCCGCATCGTCAGTTGTTTCTTTCCTTTTCCGATCAGCGACTCGATGGGCACCGGCTTGTAGTTTAGGTATTCCTCGCTGAGAAGGTCCATTTTGTGCCGTTTGTCGGGGTGCAGCAGGTAGTGCATGACCATGGTGTCGAGCAACTTGCCCTTTACCGTGGCACCGTAGCGCTCGAGTACGATCATATCGTACTTCAGGTTTTGTCCGACTTTATCGATTACTTCGTCGGCCAGCAGGGGAGCAAATTCGGCCACGATCGCCTCCGCCTGCTGCCGGTCCTCAGGTACCGGTACGTAGTATGCCGCTCCGCTTTTCCAGGCAAAGGACATGCCGACCAGTTCGGCGGTAGTCGGATCGACACTGGTGGTTTCCGTATCGAAAGAAATGGTTTTTTGCTTCGCCAGCTGCTCGACCAGCTTCTTCCTTCCCTCGGGGGTATCCACCTTTTGGTAGTCGTGCTCGGTGTTACCGAGGTGCTTGTCGGCAATGGCGTGAGCCGGCGGTTGCCGGAATTTCTTTTTGGGCGCGGACGCAGGTAAAGCGCTTTCCCCGGAAGCGAACAGGTCTCCCTGGGCCGTCGACTTAGCGGGGGCTTCCTCCTTGATTCCCAGGATCTCGTTGGCAATGGAGCGGAATTCGAGCTCGCGGAAAACGTCCGTTAGGTAATCCCGATCAAAATCCTCGATCAGGTATGCCTCCGGGTCGAATTTGATGGGTACGTCCTGAATGATCGTTGCGAGTTGCTTACTCAGCAGGGCCTGCTCCCGGAACTCCCGCAGGCGCTCCTGATTCTTCCCTTTGATCTGATCGGTGCTGTCCAGCAAATTCTCCATGCTGCCGAACTGCGCGATGAACTTCGCCGCGGTTTTGGGCCCGATACCCGGAACACCGGGAATGTTGTCGACCGAGTCGCCCATCAGACCGAGCATATCGATGACCTGTTCCGGGTGCTCGATATCCCACTTCTTATTGATGTCGTCTACCCCGAGTATTTCCACTCCGTTGCCCATGCGGCTGGGCTTGTACATCAGGATATTCTCTTCCACGAGTTGACCGTAGTCCTTGTCGGGGGTGACCATGTACACTTTATAGCCTTCCCGCGCCGCCTGCTTGGACAGGGTACCGATGACATCGTCCGCCTCGAAATTCGGTACGATGATGATCGGGATCTTGAAGGCCTGCAAAATCTGGTGAATGTAGGGAAAGGCGATGCCGATGTCTTCGGGTTGCTCCTCGCGATTGGCTTTGTAATCGGCGGCCAGTTCGTTGCGGAAAGTCGGACCGTCGGGATCGAACACCACGGCCAGGTGGGTGGGCTCCTGGTTCTTGATCAAATCCCACAGCGTACGGGTGAAACCGTGCATGGCGGAAGTATTGACCCCCTTGGAATTGATCAAAGGTCGATTGATAAAGGCAAAGTGGGCGCGGTAGACCAGGGCGTGGCCGTCGAGCAGGAAAAGGCGCTTGTCGGAGGCGGGATTTGGCATGTGGCGAAGATAGGTATGGCGTCGCTAAGCCCGCCAACGGGCACTAGGCGGGAAGCATCGAAGACGGCAAGGCAGCAATGCTTTTAAAAAAGATAGTATTGCTATCAACTTTGCGATTATTAGTTCGTTTCAGCACAAAAGAATCGATAATGCAACGTCAAAATCCCTTACCCATCTTCTTTCTATTCTTCGCTTTGGTCGCGATTAGCACCGCCTCGTCCGCCCAGGTCAATTCGGAGACCGAGAGCGAACGAGTCGTCCGGGAGCTAGATCGGATCGAAGATTTGACCAGCCACGGGCCCAACTATAAAAATCCGCGTGCCGCCGGACGCCTGTTGATCATCAACCGGGCCGCTCCGACGCTACCCCCGATCCCCATGGCCGCCCGGCTGACCGGCCCCGCGTATAAAAACCGGGGACCCGTAATCCATACGACCCGCACGACGACCGTGCGACAACCCAAGCGGGAGCGGCTGATCGGTCCACGCTACAAAAACCGGGGAGCCAAGTCGGGGAACTTATAGTGTCCAGGCGCCAAAACCATCCCGTATGAGCTTTTTCGATAAAATCAAGTGGGTATTGGGGATACTGGTTGTATTCCTCCTCGTGCTGGCTACTAACCTGATCGACCGGCAAAACTTTCGCGACGTTCGGGAGTCTATCGAAGCCATATACGCCGACCGGGTGGTTGCTCAAAACCTGTTATTTCGGATTTCCAAGGTGATCCACGAGAAGGAACTGGCGTATACCGAAGCGGATCGTGCCGCCCTGGATGGTCGATTATCTGCTCAGGAGGGAGATATTTCCGCCGCGGTAGATCGTTTTGCCGGCACGCGCCTCACCGAGCAGGAAAGCGTGGAATTTGGTCGCTTGCAAAAGAAGCTTGCCACACTGGCTTCACTAGAAGCGGATCTGGTCGAAGGAAAGGCCGAGCGGAGGGAAGTAAGGAATGCCCTAGAAGGAGTTCGGGAGTCACTGGACGATCTATCCGCGATCCAGCTGCAGGAAGGCAGGCAACAACTTCTGCTGGGCCAGCGGGCAATCAGTTCCTCCGATCTCTTCGCGCAATTGGAAATTGGGGCGCTCGTCGTTCTGGCGCTTGCCATTCAGGGTATTATCCTCTACAGTCCCGGCCAAAGCGCCAATCCACGTGCCACAGAGAGAAGCTAAGTAAACACCTGAAAAAAGGCCAGTTCCGACATGGAACTGGCCTCATTTACTTTACGCGGTACCGGCTACTTATTTGGCCAGTTGGCCCAATCGTTACAGTGACCGGCGTTGTCTGTTTTCGTAATACTGGTCTGTACACCGGAGTAGGTAGGATTCATCACCGCCTGGGGGCTATAGTGAACTTGGCCGGAGTTTTTATTGCGGAAGGCTTTTCCGAAGTGATCCTGGCTAAGTCCGTGGCCGGCCTCGTGCAGGGCAATCGATTCGGCATCGATCGACCTGGCAAAATTGAAGCGATCGTTGTAGTAGATCTCCCGGAAAGCGACGTCGGTTCGGTTGTCCCCGTTAGTATCCACGCTGGGTACGCCTGGCTTCCGGTGAACGATAGTGAAGGTGACGCCAACGATCGACCGTCCGCGGCTGCCAAAGATTCGGGTGAAGAACTGGCCGGGCATCCATCCGGCGTGGACAACATCGGCAACGTAGTCGGTAGAGCCACCGTAGCCAAAGAGGGCGGCCATATATCCGGTGGGTCGCCGGTCGAAGGGAATGCGTCGGAGTCCTAGGTCGGAGCAGGATACCTCTTCCCAGGTAGTCATTGCGCGTTGTACGGCTCCGTAACTGAGAGCGGGGGGCATGTCTTCGCTGGGTCGAAGTTCGTCGATGTAATACGTGATGTCGGAGGAGCCATCGTCAGAGTTTTCGGGTGCGAAATCGAATCGCATGCGTTGGTTTCCGCGCTCCTTGAAAAGGACGGTTTGGCCGATCTCGGCGGTTTCGTCGGCGGTCAGGTATTCCGCCATGACCACTTCGTAGGATGATTCTTGAGCAGATTTATCTATCCCCTTCGTGAATGCCGGCAACTCCATATAGATGGGGTCCGGACTCGGAAGGGGTACGAGGTCGTCGGTGTCTTCCTGACACGACAGGGCAAAAAAGCCGAGCGAGCAAAGCGTGATGGAACGTAGTAGAGGTTTCTTCATGAAAGGTCTGGAGTGAATGCCGCCGAATGGCGGATATGATTTGCGGGCTAAGGGAACGGCTTTCTACCCACATGGGTCTGCTACCTATCCCGTCCGCGCCAGACACTACAACCTCTGCTCCTTATCTCATATTTCAGCAACCCGAAATATTAAGCCATAACAATAATTAGTATAACAACTTTATCACAAGTCGCTGTCCCGCTATTGGTAGCCGACCGCAACGGCAACCAGTAGGCCGATCCAGGCCCAGATCAGCAACACGCCCGTAAGCGGCAGAATGAAACGCAGCCAGCGGTCGAAGGGTACCCGGCATACCCCGAGCATAGCCACCAGGCCCCCGAGCGAGGGATTGAACAGATTCGTCACCCCATCGCCGATCTGAAAGGCGAGAATAGCGATCTGCGGACTGAGGTCAAGCGCCCGGCCAAGGGGGATCATCACCGGCAGGGTAGCGAGCGCCTGGCCACTGCCGCTGGGTATCAGCAGGTTGATGCCGCTCTGCCCGATCGACATTCCCACGGCGGAGGCATACGTCGGCAACCCATCCAGAGCTTCCGCCAAGCCGTAGCTAATCGTATCCTGGATTTGCCCCTGCTCCATGATCACCTTGACCGTAGCCGCCATGCCGATGATGAAAGTGGCCGGAGCCATCTCGGCCACCGACCGCATGCCCGCATCCGTCACCTCCCGTGTACTCAGGCCGCTGGTTAGGGCGCAGATGACCGTTACGATCAGGAAAACGGCGGATATCTCGTTGATGCCGAAGTGCCAGGTAAATACACCATAGAGGACGAAAGCAAGTCCGCACAGGAATACACCGAGCAGCCACCAATTTCGGGGGGAGATTCGGTACTGGTCGAGGGGACGGGACAGGGCCAGGCCCGACGTGTCCAGGCCCTGTCCTATCCCGCGCTCCGGTGCCCGCTTGATCCGGCGGAAGTACCGTACGTTGTAGTAGGCGGTGAGGGATACGGCGCCGAGGCATAGTATACTGCGCAACTCCCAACCGCTAAAGAGCGGGAGCCCCGCGATTTCGTGACCAATTCCTACCGTATACGGATTGATGGGCGACAATCCGAAGGCTACGGTCATGCCCCCCAGGCTGACCCCGGCGGCCAGGATAAGGTCGCCACCCAGCGCCAGAACGACTACCACGGCAATGGGGACCGTGGCGATGTTGTTCTCGTAGCCCACCATCACGCCCAGCAGCCCGTAGACGAAGGTCAGCAGTACCAGCAAGAGCTCCGACCGCTGCGTCCCCATCCGGTATACGAGCCGTCCGACGGCATTCTCGATGGTCTGCGTCCGTTCCAGTACGGAAAACATAAGGGCACTGGCCAGGCAGATGAAAATGACCGGCGTGGCCAGCCGGTAGCCTTCCGGGAAAGCGCGGAACATCTCGAAGGGCCCGACCGGGGTAGGGGGTACCTCGGCAAAACTCCCGGGTACCACGCGATACTGACCGTTTACCTCTACGCGCTCGTATAGGCCGGCCGGCAGGAGATAGGTCATGGCCGTTACCACTACGATGATCGCGAACAGCATGATGAGGGGCGGGGGGATCCGGGTGAAGAGGCGGCGCATGGAGTGAAGGTACGCTCTTACCCGCCAGAGGGTACCCGGTGCTTCGCGGCCCCTGCCCTGTTATAGTTGTCTAAAATCCCAAGACGGCTGCCGTCAGATCGGTTATGAAGTACGTATTTAGGTGATTGCCGTGTTTCGTTGACCTAAAACCCTACATCCATGTACCGCTGTCTACTTCTATTCCTGGCATCGCCCTTCCTGGGCTGCACCCCCGAACCGATAGGGCCGCAACCCGAACCCTTCACCTGCAATTTTGGCTTCCTTACCGATGTGTCAAATGAGGTGTGCAGCTGCCCCGCCGACCATGTCAACCTGGGTAGCCTGGAGTGTCGCCGGCTGACCGTTGATGAGTTTTACACGGAAATGGAAAATTGCTACGTCGACCTGGGCATGATTGTCAAATTCGGCGATTCGGTACGGGTTTTCTCAGACCGACGCTCGGCCATTGACGTATACGTGGAGGATCCGGATACGGCGAGCTGGTCCGTTCACGCCGAGCAGCCGAAATTCAATAAAGTTTCGGGTATCCTATCCAAAACGGCCAGTGGTAAGGACAGTATTCAGTGGGACATACAGCCAAGGGAATACGCTAGGATCTTCCCGGGAAACGAGTATGCGTATTCCCCCTGGTTCACCGGCTACCTAATCGGTACGGACACGATCCGGGGCACCATTCACTGGGGACCCGGGGGGGAAGAAAGAACCCCCGTCGCGGAACTGGACTGTCCAGTAACCTTCATCAGGAGCGATGGATAGCGTGCGTATTGATGGTCGCCGCTTAGGGTACCATGCCGAGGTCCCGCAGGTGGTCTAGCGTCCCCTCCCGCACGATCCGGCCGTTTTCCAGGTAGTAGATGTAATCAAAATCCTTCAGCAGGTGCAGCCGGTGCAGCGTCGAAACGATGGTCTTATCCGGATACGTGGCAAAGATACGCTCGTACACCAATGCCTCCGACTGGGGGTCAAGGCTGCTCGTCGGCTCGTCCAGGAGCAGTAGGGTAGAGGATTCCGCTGCCAATAATCCGCGGGCGATACTCAGTCGCTGCCGCTGACCACCACTGAGATTAGCCCCGCCCTCGCTCAACCAGGTGTCGAGGCCGTTCTCTGCTTTTTCGACTACTTCTTCCATAGCGGCAAGCTGGATGGCCCGTTGCACGGCCTCGGGCTTTCGTTTGAGCCCCATCGTGAGGTTCTGGCGGATCGTTTCCTCGAAAATCTCCGGCGTTTGGGGAATCAGGGTGGTCTGTTCGTAGAGCTGGGCGGGGTCCGCTACCATATCCCCGTCGAATCGTACGCTAAGGCGGTCCGCTGGGTATAGCCCCCGGAGCAGATACAGCAGCGTGGTCTTGCCGCTGCCGCTGGGACCGATAAAGGCGATCCGTTTACCCCGCGGCAGTCGCAGGTCAATGTCCGACAGGCCCCGGTGCTCTTCGCTGTCCGCGTCGTAGGTGAAGGCCAGGTCGGTGACGGTCAGTTCCTTCCAGTCCTTCCGTACCTGGCTACCGGCCAGCGACGAGGCACGGGGTGCGGATTGGAAGGCCTCGACGATCGGATCGATCGCTGCCAGATCCGCCCGCAGCCGGATGATGGTGTTGTACTGCCCCGTGAGGGCATTGAACATGTTGGAAAACTGGTTGACGTAGCCGATCAGGGTGACCAGTCCGCCAACGAGGAAAACCTCGCCCGGCACGTAATTCTGGTACACGTAGCCGATCACGATGACGGCGTACATCAGTCCGATCAGAACGCCGGTGCTGAACCATTTTTGCTCGTTCAGTTGCGTATTGCGCAGAAAGGGCGGCCACACGGCCCGGACCCGGGCCTCGATCTGCCGCGCCGTCTGCCGACCGAGTCGAAGCGTGGTGACGGTAATGATATTCCCGAGATTGTCGGAAAGACCGGCCAGCAAATCGTTCTCCCGCTCGTTAGTCTCCTGCGTCGCGGCGATGATGGGGCGATCGAAGGCCAGCACCGTCAACACGATCAGAATCCCGGCCACGCCAGCTACACCGCCGAAGAGAACGCTGAACCAGATGATGGCGATGATCGAGATGAACATACGCACCAGCGTCTGAAAGTACACAAAGCCGTTATCGAAGAAGCTCTTGAGTGCCTCGTAGGCTTTCCGCGTGCGATTGATCGTATCCCCGCTGTGGTGACGACGGTGCCACTCCAGCGGCAGGCGAACGACCCGGTCGTAAGTTTCCATCAGCAACCGGCGGCTAATCTCGAAGGCCATGCGACGCTCCATCAGGCGGGCCGGCCACTGAAAAACCCAGCCCGCCAGGATAAGGGCCATGTAAGCTCCTCCGTAAATCCAGGCACCGGTAAGCAAATTCCCCTCGCCGGTCTGTAGGTAATTAATGAAGTAACCGAAGATGATGGGCTGCAGCGACGACAGCACATTAACGCAGGTGAACATCGCGTATATCAGGACGTAGCGCCCCCGCATGCCCCGTGCATACTGCCAGGAGATCGATAGTAACTGTTCGTAGGGGTTAGTAGAAAAAAACTCCCGCCACTGCCGGATCGTTCCTTGCAAAATGTAGATGTTTTAACTGCTGCCCAAAGGTCCGATAAGGCGACAACAATCCATATAGTATGATCCGTCCCTTTGTTTTCCTCTTCACGAGTTTACTCACTATGCCGGCCGTCGCCCAGCAGTTCACGGGAGACGAAGCCGACATACGAGCGATCCAACGGGCCGCCGCCGCCTTTTCCCGGGCCTACGTAAACGCTGACTATACCGCCATGGCCAATGCCTACACGGAGAGCGGACACATTCTCCCCGGTGGCTCGCCGATCATTACGGGGCGGGACTCCATCATCGAGCGGTGGCGACTGCCGGAGGGAGTCCGCATCCTGGAACACGCCACCGAATCCGTGGAACTGCAGGTGCTGGACGATTATGCCTACGACCTCGGCTACTACCGAGGTCGTACCCGCCGCCCCGACGGATCGGAGGCGGAGTGGGGCGGGAAATACGTCATCGTATGGCGCAAGCTCGACGGCGAGTGGCTGATGCACGTGGACATGTGGGATAGCGGGGAGTGACCCGGACACTCGGAGGTCCTAACTATTTTGGAGGGTGGGAGGAAGTTAGGACCTCGGAGTGTGGCCATACGTAAGTTGGCGACCTACGAGTGTCCGCCCGGATGGCGGCGGCCTGCGAGTGTCCGGCACAGTAGTTATTTTGCTCCCTTACCCTGCCACCCTAAGCCAATAACCGACGTATGCTCCCTTACCGCCTGCTCCTTTTCTGCTTCCTCTCCAGCGGCTTCCTTATCGCTCAGGTAAACAGCCGCAACCTGCCAATGGACACCATGATCGTCACCCAGGGCCAGGTGAGGATCAAGGGGGCAGCCGTACCCTACGAGGTTACCGCCGGCGTGCAACCCGTCTACGACGACAGCGGCAAGGTAACGGCGGGCCTCCAATACACTTACTACCGACGCACGGACAGCGAGGATCCCAATCGGCCCCTGCTCATCAGCTTTAACGGCGGCCCCGGCTCCGCTTCCGTGTGGATGCACCTGGCCTACACCGGCCCGAAAGTGCTCACCATCGATGAGGAAGGCTATCCCGTCCAACCCTACGGTATCAGCGATAATCCCTATTCCGTACTCGACCTCACCGATATCGTCTACGTGAATCCCGTCAACACGGGTTTCAGCCGCATGGCACCCGGGGCCGACCGCGAGCAGTTCTTCGGCGTAAATCAGGACATCAAGTACCTCTCCGACTGGTTGAGCAACTGGGTAAGCCGTCACGACCGCTGGCGTTCCCCCAAGTTTTTGATCGGCGAGAGTTACGGTACCACGCGGGTTTCCGGGCTGGCCCTCGAACTGCAGGAGCAAGCCTGGATGTACCTCAACGGCGTCATCCTCGTGTCGCCTACCGAGATCGGCATCGAGCGGGCCGGGATTGTCGAGTCGGCTAATCAATTGCCCTACTTTGCCGCCGCCGCCTGGTATCACAAGCGCCTGCCGGACGACCTGCAATCCATGGAGCTGGAGCCGATGCTCGCCGAGGTCGAAGCCTATGCCCGCGATGAATTTCTTCCCGCCCTGGCCAGCGGTATGGACCTGACGGAAGAGCGCCGCCGGGAAGTAGCCGAAGCCGCCGCCCGCTATTCCGGCCTCGACGCCCAGCAGTGGCTCGATAATAACCTGATGCCCACCACGGCCTACTTCTGGAAGAACCTGCTCCGCGGGGAGGAAGCGGGCGATTTCACGGTAGGTCGCCTCGACAGCCGCTACAAAGGGATCGACGCCCAGGCCGGTGGCGACCGCCCGGACTACAACAGCGAACTAACCAGCTGGCTGCATTCCTTCACCCCGGCCATCAACTACTACCTGCGCGAGGAATTGGGCTTTCGGACCGATCTGCAGTACAATATGTTCGGCTCCGTCTATCCCTGGGATCGCTCCGGCGACCGGACCGGCTATAACCTCCGCCAGGCCATGGCCCAGAATCCCTACCTGCATGTCATGATCCAATCGGGGTACTTCGACGGTGCCACGAACTACTACGACGCCAAATACACGCTCTGGCACCTCGATCCCAGCGGGCGTATGCGTGATCGACTGAGCTTCAAGGGCTACGAGAGCGGACACATGATGTACCTGCGCCGGCCCGACCTGGAGACCGCCAACGATGACGTGCGTGAATTTATCCGTAATGCCCTGCCCGGCGACAAGCCCGCGCGGTACTAAGCGACCGCATGGACCCAAAAATCCGCCCAAGCTTTTCGCCGACGACATTTAGCCGGGCGGCGGGCTGTTATCTTTACCCTACGTCGTAAACACCCCCTATGTTCCGAATGCTACTTATCGCAGGCTGCCTGTTGGCTACCTCGCTTTTCGCCCAGTCGCCCTTTCAGGTCAAGCCCGCCGCTACGTCGACGTCCGATATTGCCGGCCCCCGCGTCGATCTCCGGCTGGACCGAACGGCCCTGGGCAGACAGCTGTCCGCCAAGGCGGGGCAGATAAATCTTCCCCTCCCCGACGGTAGCTTGCAAACGTTTTCGGTGACCAACGATCCCGTTTTCGAACCGGCACTGGCCGCCCGGTACCCCGGGATCGGCAGCTACCGCCTGGCGGGGCCGTGGGGTACCGGGCGCCTGGCTATTTCGCCCGAGCGCGTTGACGTACTTCTCCCGGGACCGGATGGCTTGTACGCGATTCAGCAGGGCTACGCGCCGGACGAGTACGTGGCGTTCTATTCCCGAGACTACCTCGGCGAAGCCTTCGGCGGGTCCCTTGGATGCGGGTTTGACCCGCAGACCATAGAAGTTGGCGGCGGGAGCGCAGGTAAAGAGCCTTTCCGTAAAAGCATGGCCGTTCCACGCGAGCTCCGTCAGTACGACCTGGTCCTTTCCAGTACCGGAGAATTTTCCCGTCAGGTAAGCGATGGTAGCCCCACCAAAGCCAAGGTTCTCGCCGCCTTCAATACCCTCGTCAGCACGGTCAACGTCATCTTCGAACGGGAGGTCGGCGTGCGGATCAACCTATTGGCGCCCTCCGAGCAAGTGATCTACCTGGATCCCGATACCGACCCCTACAGCGACAGTGACGAAGGGACCGGATTGCTGGAACAGGTGATCGAGGCCTTCAACCAGGAGGGTATCCCGTCCAACATCTACGACCTGGGGCACGTGATGACGTCCCGCTGCGTTGACGTGGGCGGCGTAGTGAGCGGCCTGGCCTGTAGTGGCAGCAAAACCCGGGGCGTCACCTGTCTGCAGGGCCGCGATCTTGCCCGCACGGCCGAGCGGGTCATGGCTCACGAGATCGCACACCAGTTCTCCGTCTCCCACAGCTGGAATAACTGCCCGGGAAACCAGAATCAGCGGGCAGGTAATACCGCCTTCGAACCGGGTTCCGGATCGACGATCATGTCCTACGCCGGCGCCTGCGGCACGCAGAACATCGCAGGCCCCGATCCTTACTATCACACCGGTAGCCTGGAGCAGTTTCTCGACTTTACGCGGGAGGGCAATGCAGCGGCCTGCGCCACGGTGATCGAAACCGACAACGTCACCCCGGAGGTTCAACTCGATTACGAAGATGGCTTCTTCATCCCGAAGTCGACGCCCTTCCGCCTGACGGGTACGGCCACCGACGCCAACGATCCGGCGGATCAGCTGACCTACAACTGGGAGGAATACGACCTGGGACCGGCCACGGATATCTACGAGCCGGAAGGTTCGGCCCCCCTGTTCCGCTCGGTACCGCCATCGACCACCGGCTACACCCGCTATTTTCCCCGGGTAGATCGTGTAGCGAATCAGATCGACGCCGCCGATGAGTTTCTCCCCGATTACGAACGCGAACTGACCTTTCGCCTGACCGCCCGCGACAACAACGTGCAGGCCGGTGGAGTAGATTGGGAAGCCGTCCGTTTTCAGATTGCCGACATCGGACCGTTTACGGTGAATGATCCCGAAGTGCAGGCCGACCAAAATTTCCGGGTAGGCGAACTGCGGGAAATCACCTGGGAAGTGGCCGGTACCGACGGCTTCCCGGTCTACGCCCGAAGTGTCAACATCCTATTGAGCGGCGATGGAGGGCTGACCTTTGATTACGTTCTGGCCAGCCGGGTGGCGAATTCCGGAAGCGCCTACATCACCGTGCCTGATACGCTCGGGAATGCGATGCGCATCGTCATCGAAGCCGCGGACAACATCTTCTACAATATGAACGCCACGGACTTCAGTATTCAGCCGGCCGAACAGGCTCGCTACACGCTGGAATCTGACCTGAACTACGCCGAGGTTTGTCTCCCCGAAACAGTCACCGCCACCTTTACGGCCGGCAGCGTGCTGGACTACGCGGAGCCGGTCAGCCTTTCCGTCGATTCGACAGCACTCCCAATCGGGCTGGTGGCCACCTTCGATAACACCCAGATCCTTCCGGGACAAACCGCTCGCCTAACACTTGACTTGGAAGGGGTCACCGCATCCGACCGGGTGATTGTTCCCGTGATCGTAGCCGCCGAGGGCTTGGATACCGTCCGCCGGGAGATCATCCTGGATGTGGTCGCCAACGATTTTTCGGACCTCGTATTAGCCGGTCCTGCCGACGGTACGGAAGGTATTGTCCTGACGACCGATTTTGACTGGACGGCCTCCGTCAACGCCGAGTCCTACGACCTGCAGGTAGCTACTTCCCCCTCTTTTGCTCCGGCTACCCTGGTAGAGACCGTGACCGACCTGACCGAAACCGAGTTTACCCCGGAAGACTTCTTCACGGCCAATACGGTGTACTACTGGCGGGTTCGTCCCGTAAATTCCTGCGGCCCCGCCCCGTGGACGGAAACAAACTCCTTTAAAACCGTAAGCAACAGTTGCGAGGTAGCGAGCCGGACCGGTACACCGGTAAGTTTGCCCGGTACGGGTAGGGATCCCGCCTTATTGACCCGCAAGGATACCCTGCTCATTTCGCAGAGTGGTACCATCAGCGATCTGAACCTGCCCTATGTACAGATCAATTACCAGTTCGCCTCCAACCTCACCATCAGTCTGACCAGCCCGGCCGGTACCACCGTGAAGCTGTACGAGGAGAATTGCTTCAGTACGAATACCATCAATCTTGGTTTTGACGACGAAGCCCCTAATGGCATCGCTTGCCCTCCCGACGATAAGCGGGTGTTCCAGCCTACGGGCGAGCTCAGTGACTTCGACGGCGAGGGAACGGCCGGAGCCTGGGTACTCACCGTCGCGATCAGCGAA
The DNA here is from genome assembly GCF_003390935.1 of Lewinella sp. IMCC34191. Taxonomy (GTDB): domain Bacteria; phylum Bacteroidota; class Bacteroidia; order Chitinophagales; family Saprospiraceae; genus Neolewinella. The sequence continues at coordinate 156,863 of NZ_QNQZ01000008.1, forward strand.
ACGAACGGTGCGGCCGGGCAGATCGTTGCCTGGGACCTGGAATTCTGCGCCAGCCTCCAGGCCACTCCCCCGCAAACCCTCGTCAATGATCCCACCGAAGTACGGCCCCTGGGCCGGAATGCCATCCTCCGTAGCCAACTCGAGATCGTGGCCGCCTCCGCCAATCCGGTAGAGAGCGTGTACGTCCTGACCAGCCTTCCCGAGCGGGGCTTCCTGGAGCGCAGCGGCGTTGAACTTGGCCTGGGAGACACCTTCACCCAAGCGGATATCAATGCCCAACGCATCGTTTATGAGAGCCTGGATACTACGATTAAGTCGGATGAATTTGGGTTTGTTATCAACGCCGCCGACGGGGGGTACTTGCCAACTACCTATCACGAGATCGTCCTTACCGCCGACGCCGTAAATTCCATCAACCAATTTTCCGCGCTGGACAACAGCCTGCGCATCTACCCGAATCCGACCGACGGGCTGGTTACCCTCGAATGGAGCGGTGAAATCAACCAGCAACTCAGTCTGGACATCTACGATCTCAACGGCCGCAAACTCGACAGCAGACGCACCGATGCTGGAGCGGGCAGGGCTACGGTTGATCTTTCACGCTTCAAGTCCGGTGTTTATCTGATCCGTTTGGGCGGCGCTATTCGCCGGGTGGTCAGGCAGTAGGCTCGCGATATCCGCTGGACTGTTCGAGTCGCTTGGTCAGTCCCATGATCACTTCCTCGATGAAGTGCCTATGGACGATGGTGTTTTTGCCCGTTCGGTTGATGATGTTATCGGGTAGCGGCCCCCCGTAGCGTTCGATCAGGTTCTCCCGATCGTGGGCGTAGATCAGCACGGGGATCTCTTTCCAGTCCGGATCCTCAGCCAGCAGGACGGCAAAGTCCAGGCCGCGCAGTTTGTCGTTCCCCTTGTCTTCCCGGCGGGTCACGTCGGAGATGATGAGGTCGATCTGCGTGGTTTCGTCTTCGTTGAACTTGTTCTTGTTCATGAGTAGCTGCATGGCTTCGTCGCTGGTGCGTACCGAGTAGCAGAAGGTATGCAGGCGGTCGAGAATGGCCAGGGGAAGCGCGTAGGTGAAGGCGTCGTCGATCCACAGGACATTGTAGGGTTCCTCCCTTTCCTGAATGTGGTTGATGCGGTCTTCGAGTTGCTGGTCGTTGTGGATGCCGAGCACTTCCAGGGTATCGCTGAGGTCCCGAAGGTCGGACAATTCCCACATGACGGGTTTGATCTTGCGAAGCAGATTCGCCTTGATGGTATCCTTGTAGTCGGACCAGTTGAAGCGGCGCAGGAAATGGCTGGCGGCCTTGGCGCCCTGTCGGAACAGCTTCAGCTTGTTCTCCTCGGAAATATTGAAGTCGATCCAGTTGAAACCATCGATGTCGATGTATTCCACCAGGTCCTTGTACTCAGGGTGGTTGCGGATGAACTCAAAATCCCGCAGGTTGCGGACGCCGCTGGCCATATTGCCCATGAAGTCGGCCAGGTTATTGATTTCCCGGGCGCAGTTGCGGTCGACCCCAAGCTTAACGCCTACCGTGGGCCGCAGCGGGATGACATCCGCCTGGTGGAAGAGATCGATGGGAAAGTTGGACATGACCCCTCCGTCCACGAAGACGATCTCGCCGGGCAGCTCCCCGCTGTAGTCAGCTACGGCCCGCCAGCGCCGGCGGACTTCATTCTCGCGGCCCCTGGTCCATTCGAGGGAGGCGCGCTTCGGTTCGAAGAAGAAGGGAATAGACATGGAGGCGCGAACGAAAGAGGCCGGATTCTGCGCTGCCGGATCTTCGTAGTAGAGGTGGGCCATCCGCGGGAACTCGACCTTGGTTTGCGTGGTGATGTCAGCGGCTACGATGGCGATCTTAGGATCCAGTTCTTCGGCGGTCATGGCCCGCTTACGCTTACCGTAATTGGAGAGGTGGTACAGGCTGTCCGGGACGGCGCGAAGATTATCCTTCAGACCCTCCCAGCTGTCGTGGGTCAGGATGTCTCGCAACCATTCCTCGAAGTGAAGGCCGGGATTGATGCCCAACTTATTCTTTATCTCGGCGATATTGGTGATCAGGTGGAGGTACAGTTGGATCTTATTCCCGGACTCAAACGCTTCGGTGAGTTGCTCGGCGTCGTAGCCGCCGTCTACAAAGTCCATAAAGTCCTTCTCGGCGATGCGCTCCAGGACACGGACGCTCTTCTTCTCCTCCGGCGTTCCCAGGTCGGCCATGAGTAGGGCATTGATCGATCCGGCGCTGGTCCCCCCCAGACTTAGGAAGCGGATCCCCATTTCTTCCAGCACGTAGGTGAAGCCAACGAGAGCGATACCCAGGATGCCACCGCCCTCCTGCACGAGGTTCACGTACTGATTGCCGGCCTCATCGTAGATATCGGAAAATCGGAAACGATCGCCGCGTTTATCGCGAAATTCTTTAAGGTCTTCGATGATGTCGAAGACGGATTGCTCGTAGTCCTGGGTATTCATGGGTAGCGTTCGTGGGTCTTGATCCAATTAAACAATTAATCGTTACACGAACAAATGGCCGGCCCCTGACCGAAGGATGTGCGGGTCCGCCTCTCCGGATCGACCGAAAGGGGTCCTATTCGTTTACGGGTCCGCTGAAGGCATGCACGAGGAATTAGTCACCAGTAGGTGGTAGCTACAACATTGCCTCGGGCATTACGGGGATGCTACGGTCTGGCCGATTCGGGGTGATTCGGATACCTATTCAACAATGTGGAAGTATGGCGCTGCTTATATCCTGCGCTCCGCCGCCCGCAAAAACGCTCAGCCGATACCTTCGCGCATGCGCTGAATCTTCCGGTCCAGAAAGTAGCGCCAGCCGACGAGTGAGAAAAAATGAAGGGCTACGAAGGGAACGGTCAGGAGGAGAGTGAAGCGAAGGGGAACGATGTCCCACAGCAGGAAATACAGCGCCGTAAGGCAGAAGGTACGCATAGCGAATAGTGCGTACCGCTTCCTGCGGTAGGCGGGGCAGCGCATGGAGGATTCGTCGGCATTGCTACTGTAGCGTGTGAACCGATTTGCGTGATCGTAAGAACTGGTTATTGGGTCCAAAGCGTAAAGTGTGAAGCGTGTTAAAAAGCGTATGTAAAGATAATCTAAAAATAATTGTCCAAAATACCAAAATCTAACGAATTACATTCTTAAATCGGAGGGGGAATGTGAGATTGTTTAACTTGTTTCGGCAACGGTTTTTCCGACATCCATAGCCCGGTCAGCGACGATGTCTCCGGGCGATCTATCTTTACGTCCGTATAAAAGACCAGCCTGATGTCCGGCCGCAACAAACTGCAGAAGTTCGCCGAAGTACTGCAGATGCCCAATGTTTACGAGAGTTTCGAGCCCACCAAACCCGAACTGACGGGTGTTAATGGGACTAAAACGGACCTGCGTGGCAGGTGGGCCGCCGAGCACTTCGGCAATGACCGGCCCATCACGCTCGAACTCGCCTGCGGGCGGGGAGAATACACCCTGGACCTGGCCCGCCAGTACTCCGACCGCAACTTCATCGGCGTGGACATCAAAGGGGCGCGAATCTGGAAGGGCGCCAGAATCGCGCTGGCGGAAAATTTGTCGAACGCCGCTTTTCTTCGGACCCGTATCGAGGTAATCAGCCACTTTTTCGCTACCGGCGAGGTTGAGGAAATTTGGATCACCTTCCCCGATCCATTCCTCAAAAAGGGTAAGGAAAACCGTCGCCTGACCGCGGCCCAGTTCCTCAAGCAGTACCGCCGCATCCTGAAACCCGGCGGCGTCGTCCACCTAAAGACCGATAGTCAGGAGCTCTACGAATGGTCGGTAGAAACCCTCACCGAGCAACCCGCCGTGGAGATCCTGTACCGAGATCACGATATCTACAGCAAGCCGCTACCCATCCCCGAACTGGCCACCGAAACTTACTACGAGCGGATGCACAAGGACCTGGGCAAAACCATCACCTACCTCCGCTTCCGCATCGGCGACGGCGAGATCCTCGGCGGCAAGGGCATGCCCATCCACTAGCCGTACAACGCTGTCTCCGACAGCGAAGTAGGAAGCTGTCTCCGACAGCGCAAGTACAAAGCTGTCTCTGACAGCGAAGTAAAATGCTGTCTCCGACAGCGCTGGAAATCCCGGGCACCCCCCGCTACAACCCATAATACCCCAGCCAAAAGCCCCCCGCCTGCACCACCCAAATCCCCCCGTACAGCCCCACGGCATACCCCCACCGGGGCCCCGGCAAGCGCGGAAACACCAGCACCACGATCGCCAATCGGATCAGCGCGTATTGGATCGCCTGCAGCAGGTGCCAGGCATCGGTAGTGGCCACGAAAATGGTGGATGAGCCCGGGAATCGCTCCCGCAGGGGCCGGATCAATTCGCCCTCCGTGTCGGTCGCGTACTTATTCTCCCAGCTAATATCAGGATCCCAGAAGCGTTGGTTATCGAAGCGGGCAAAGACGGTATCGGCGTAGTGGAACTGCAGGTCGTCGCAGATTCCCTTGCAGAGGTGGGCGAGGAAGAGGAGGGCCAGTACCGCTATGATTTGCTTCGCCATGGGGTAGGAAGATACGGGCATTAGCCGTCCGCCCAGCGCAGCTGGTCTGCCGGCGGGTCTCCGCGGTGGACTACACCGATGAAGTTCCCAAGGCACTGGGCAGACGAGCTGGCGCTCGGCGGACCAGTGCCTGCTAAAACTGCGCCGTCACCTGTGCCCGCCCTACGTGTACCACGTCCGCTTCCCCCGTCTGCCGGCCGTCGTAAATGAGGTTGAGCTGGAGGTATTCGCCGAGGTTCTGGACGAGATTGATGTTCCAGAGCAGGTTACGGCCGGGCTGTAAACCCTGGAGGAGGGCGAAACCCACCGGACTGCCCGCCCGCCCGTTCTCGAAGTCGATCTGTACCCAGTTGAAGCTGGCGTTGATCCAGTTGCGGTAGTTGCCGGTGAAGCGCGCTTCCCGGCGGAGCGTGAACTCGCCGTCGATTTCCGGGAGCACGTTCTCCTCGCGGCCCAGTACCAGGGTGGTGTTGAAACTGAACTCGCCGGGCTGCCAGTTGATCCCGGGTTCGAGGCGGTTGAAGACGATCTTGTAGTCCTTTTCGTTAAAACGCTCCGAATCCGCTTCCCGCCGCCCGGTGATGCCCGCCGCCTCGATGCTCAACTGGTCGTTGGGGCGAAAGCGGAAGCGGAGTTCCCAGTCCTCCCGGCGGCTGCTTTCGTAGCCGGTGGTGAGTACGCGGCGGTTGCGCTGCTCGTCGTTGCTGAGCTGGATATCGTAGCGGGGATTGGCCCGGTTGAAAAACAGGCCGTGACGCCGCCGCACGTTCAGCGCCACCAGGTTGGAATCCGCCACCGCCAGCTGGAAGGGGTTCCAGGCCATGATATCGTCGGCTTCCTGGGTTTTACGGTCGATGTTGATGGCCGTGTTCAGGGCGATGCGGCCCAGAAATTTTTTGACACCCTTCGCTTCCCGCCACAGGCGGCTGGGGTCCCAGTTCAGGCGCTGGTTGATGCTGACGTTGTCGGTGCGGATGAAGTCGTTGTTAAAGACACTGACCCGGATGTAGTCGGCGATATCCGGGAAGGGGGAAAGCACGATCTCGTTGGGCTGGATGCGGCCGTCGTTGTTGTACAGGCTATCCTGCCAGATGTACTGTCCCTGCCCGGGGCCCACGTAGAGGTATTGGAAATCCACCCTCGGCTCCTGTCCGCTGCCCACCTGGTAGGTGGACTGGCTGGTGAAGGCTCGTTGTATGGCGTCGGCGCGCAGGTCAAGGCGGCCCAGGACGGTACTGCTCGGTCGGTCCTCGACCAATTCCTGGCCCGGTACGTCCAGTGCCCGGTAGGTAAAATTGCCGCCTACTTGCAAATTGCGGGCGGCCTGGTATTTACCCTCGGCCGTTAGCTCCCGGGCCGACGTACTTTCCGTCAGCTCCGTCCCCGCGGGGAGTTTATCGTCGCGCTGGCTGGCACTCAGGGTAAAAGCGTAGCGCTCACTGGCCGGGGCGGAAATACCCACCGTATAGCGATCGTACTGGAAGCTCAGCTGGGAAAGCGTATCGGTCGCCCGGGAACGACGTTCGCTCTTCTCCCCCGCGTAGGCGGCCGACAATTCCCACCCGCCTAATTGAATGAATTCCTTGCTGACCAGCAGACTCGGGCGGCGGAAGGTCCCCGTGCTCTCCGTATCCTCATTATCCAGCAGACTGTAGGCACCCGTCGCCCGCCACCCCGCCACGGCGAGCTGTAGCAGTCCTTCGTGCCGCTGCCCCCGGTAGTCGTCGCCCCGGACGAAGCGCTCGTAGTCGTAGTCCAGCCGGCCCACGCCCTCCCGTAGCAAGCCGACGCCGCCGCCCATCAGTTGTTCGGTCTGCTGCTCGGGCCGGATCGTGCTCAGCCGGTTGCTGAGGTTCCAATTGCGGTAGAATTCCGGGGAGCGGTAGGGGTTGATGAAGTTGAAGGTCCGTTCCACGAATTCGTAGCGGCCCCGGCCGGCTACCGCCCACCCGCTGCTGTCGGAACCGATCGCCACGGTACGGTCGGCGTCTACGCGGAGGGCGTGTCCGACATTGTCGCCCTGATCGAGGTCGCTGAAGCGGTTAAGATCCACGTTGCTCCGGCTGCCCTCGAAGCGGATGGCCCCCTCTCCGGAGAAGCGGTACTCCCCACCGGCACTGAAGAGTTGTTGCTGGCGCGGGGCGACCAGGTCGATCTCCGGGGAGAAGCGACCGAGCGGGTTACAGTCTTCGTCGTAGCCCACGAAAACGTACACTCGCTCGTTGGCGGGCCGGTCGGGATCCAGGCGGTACGGTCCGCCACCGGGTCCCCGGTCGGTGAAAGTGGCCACGTAGCGTCCCCGCTCGGAATTGTTGCTGCTCACCAGGTAGGGCATCTGCGGGGCGCAGGCGATTATCGTATCGCGGAGTTCGTAGGTGGCCCGCAACTCTTCCCGACCGTCCAGGGTGTCAAGGCTGCTGACGGGTATGCCCTCCGGACTGTCCCCTTCCAGACTCAGTGCCCGTCGCTGATCGGCGGTAAGCTGCAGGTCACCCGTGGCGGTCTTACTATCCTGCTGGGAATAGAGATTCACGTAGCCGGTAACGCGCCCCTTCGTATAGCGACTGCTGCCCGCCGTAAGGGTACGCAGGTAGCGTTGGTCGGCGTACTCGTACTCCACGGTGATGCGGACGTCACGCGTGATGAGCCGCCGGGTGGTGAAGGTCAGTTCGGCGAGGTTGTAGTCTATGACGTAGTCGGCGTCCAGACCGCGCTGCATCAATTGTCCATCCAGGTAGACCCGTTCCGTGCCCGCCAGGATGATGAGAAAGCGCTGTTCACCGTCGCCGGTGAGTTTGTACGGTCCCTGGTTGCCCTCCCCCGGGGTGATGTTCTGGCGAATGAATTGTCCGCGGGCTACGGCTACGCTGGCGCTGTTCTCCCAAACGGCCATTTCCCTCTCCCCCGACCCCTCTCCGGAGGAGAGGGGAGTACCCCCCGCGATCGTTGTGAAAGTGGCTCCCTCCAGCTTTTTATAGTAGCGCATGAAGTAGCCGTCCGGATTCCGGAGCTCGTAATCGCCGGCGGTCAGCTGACTCCGGTTCTTGCGCAGCTGGATGAAGATGCGGTCGAATTCCCGCAGCTGTTGGGTGGTGCCTTCGGGCTGTACGGGCAGGTTCTCGTCGGTGATGGCGGCGGCGACCTCGATGCCGTTACCCAACTCGCCGTTCAGTTGCAGGTTGAAGGCGGAATTCAGTACCAGGTCCTGCCGGTTCCCGAAGCTGATCGCCCGGCTGAAGCTGCCCCTAGTCTGCACCTTCGTATCGTTATCTAATAAGCCCAGTCGCACGTACGGATCGTACGCCCCGATCACCAGCCCGGCCTCTTCCCGCCGCAGTTGACTGCTATCCAGCAGTGCCACGCGCTCGTCCAGCGTAAACGGAAGGGCCCGGTACCGCAGGATCAACGAATCGGGTACGGGCAGGCCGGTCCATCTTAGGTAGCGACCACTGAGCATGTACTCGCTTTCCGCTACCGGATCGCCATTCATAAAGTAAGCCTCGAAGCTCCCCGGCGCCAGCGTAAGCGTATCCACCAGCTGTCCCGCCGGGTTCACGGCCACCTTTTTCTCCCGCAGGTTCGACAGGGGCGATCCCTGGCCGGCAAGCATACCGGTGACCAGCAGGCAGAGCACCAGCGATAGCATTTTTGGGATCACGGAGTACTAACGTAGGGAATAGTACGGTAGTACAGTAGTCGCCGGCTTCGCCGCCGGAGTAGTACGGTAGGCGGACGACACTACCGTACTACCCCGATTGCGCAGCAAACGACTACCGTACTACAGTACTCCCTTGGTGCTCGGCAGCCGCATATTATCCACATCCCGCCGCTTAGCCATCTTGATGCTTTTGGCGAGAGCCTTGAAGGTGGCTTCGATCTTGTGGTGCTCGTTGTCGCCTTCGACCTTGATGTTGAGGTTGCAGCGGGCGCCGTCGGTGAAGGACTTGAAGAAGTGGTAGAACATCTCGGTGGGCATGTCGCCGATCTTCTCGCGCTTGTACTCGCAGTCCCAGACGAGCCACGGGCGCCCACCGAAGTCGATGCCGACGGCGGCGAGGGCGTCGTCCATGGGGAGGTAAAAGCCGTAGCGTTCGATGCCGAGTTTGTCGCCGAGGGCCTGGGCGAAGGCTTCCCCGAGGGCGATGGCGGTATCCTCGATGGTGTGGTGCTCGTCGATGTCGAGGTCGCCCTGGACTTTAACGGTGAGGTCGCAGCCGGAGTGGCGGCCCAGTTGATCGAGCATATGGTCGAAGAAACCGAGGCCGGTATCGATGTCGGTCTGGCCGGTGCCGTCGAGGTCGAGTTCGATGCGGATGTCGGTTTCCTTGGTGGTACGTTGTACGCTGGCGGTGCGGCTTTGCAGACGGAGGTAGCGATAAATATCCTCCCAGTCCGTGGTCCGCTTGACGATGACGTCGTCTAGGTCTTTAAGTTGCTGGGTGCTGAGTTCCTCGTTCCCCAACTCCGGGTCGTTGGCCAGCCAGAAACCCTTGGCGCCCATGTTCTTCGCGAGTTGCATATCCGTCAGCCGGTCGCCCACCACGAAGCTACCCGGTATGTCGTAGGTGGGGTCGTCCATATACTTACGTACCAGGCCGGGGTTAGGCTTGCGGGTGGGGGCGTTATCCTTCGCGTAGGTGCGGTCGATCAGTTCTTCGACGAATTCAATGCCCTCCGCGACCAGCGCCCGCCGCATGGCTTCGTGGGTGGGCCAAAACGTATCCTCGGGAAACTCCGCCGTCCCCAGTCCGTCCTGATTGGTGATCATGACGAGCTGGTAGTCCAGTTCCCGCACGATGCGTCCCAGCCAGCGGAAGATGCCGGGGTAGAAATTCAGCTTTTCGACGCTGTCGACCTGGTAGTTTTCGGGCTCCAGGATTAGGGTGCCGTCGCGGTCTAGTAGGAGTAGTTTTTGGGGCATAATGTTGGAAGGTTCACCACAGAGTAATCAGAGGGCTTCACAGAGTAATCACAGAGGCGCTTCTCCTCTGTGAAGCCCTTTTTTACCTCTGTGGTTAGTTTTTAAAGGCGCGAAGCGCCGCAATTAGTGCATCATTCTCCGCCGGCAAACCCGCTGTGATTCGCAAACAGTTCTCCGCATTAGGCTGGTAGCTCTGGTTCCGCACCACGATGCCCTTATCGAGCAGGTAGCGGTACACCTTATCGGAATCCGTAAAACGAACCAGGAGAAAGTTCGTCACGGAGGGGAAGATATAGTCTACGAAGTCCAGCTCACCCAGCGCCTGCTCTAACCGCTTACGCTCACTAATCAGCAGGGCCACCCGCTCGTGCATGAGTTTCGGGGCGGCCAATGCTTCCAGGGCGGCGGCCTTGGTCAGGACGTTGATGTTGTAGGGCATCTTGATCGTCCGCAGCAGGTTGATGATGAACTCGCTGGCGTAGGCGGCTCCCAATCGGGCACCGGCCATTCCCCAGCCCTTGGAGAGCGTCTGGGTGATGATGAGGTTGGGGAACTCATCCAGTCGGGGCACGAAGCTTTCCTCCGGGATGAAGTCGATGTAGGCCTCGTCCAGCACCACGATGCCCGGGAAGCTGCGGATGAGGTCTTCCACCACTGCGGCGTCCATCAGGTTTCCGCTGGGGTTGTTGGGGCTGCACAGCCAGAGGATCTTGGAGGCTTCGTCCCAGCTGGCCTTGAGCTCGTCTACTGGAATACTGAAATCGGACTTCAGCGTCACCCCCCGGAACGCCGCGTCGTTGATGGCGGCCGCCACCTTATACATGCCGAAGGTGGGCGGCAGGGCGTGTACCGCGTCCTGGCCGGGGCGGCAGAATACCCGCGTCACCTGGTCGACGATCTCGTCCGATCCGTTACCTATAAAGATCTTATCGGCATCTACGCTCCGCAGATTGGCGAGGAGCATCCGGATGTCCGTCGATAGCGGCTCCGGGTAGCGGTTCATGCCATTGTCGAAGGGGCTTTCGTTGGCGTCCAGCAGCACGTCGGCCCGCCCCTTGAATTCCGAGCGGGCGCTGGAGTAGGGGGTTGCCCGGAGGATGTTCGGGCGGACGAGCCGGCGAATTTCTTCCGCGGTCCAGTTGATGTAGTCGGTGGTGGTCATGTCAGGCGGTTAAATACTTACGGTTAGGCATCCAGGGGTAAGACTTTCAGGGGGACGTACATTTCCTCCTGCGCGTCCGGGTCGTCGGGGCGGTAATCCGGCGCCATCCGTTCGAAGTGCGGGCGGCTGTTGTCGACGTCGTAGCCGGAGGTCGGCAGCCACTGCCCGAAGAGATAATTGACGGTGTTTCCGATTTCCCCGGGGAGGCCTTTGTGCAGACAACGGACGTAGAGCCCGCCGGCCAGATCGTGGGTTTCCAGACCGTCGGGGACCGCTGCTCCTTCCTCGACCGCTACGGCCGCCCACTCGCGGTATTCCGTATCCGGCGTCAGGCGGGCCAGCGACAGGTCGGCCGGGTAGACGCGCAGCGAATAGCGCCAGTCGTCCGCCCGCTGGTCGATCTCCTGGATGCGCGGACCGAAGTTGCGCCACAGGGCCGGGGTGCCGGCTCCGGCCAAGCTGGTCGTTTCGGATAGCCCGATCAGGGTGGTAGGAGTGAGGGAAAGGATGCTGATGTCCGGGTTCATACTACGTTTATTCGGTGGCCGGCTGTTCCCCGGGAACTCGGTCCGGGCCGGCGGCTAATTACAAATCGTTTAATCGCAAACTTACCGCGTTCCGGTGAGCGTGCAGCTGTTCGGCTTCGGCCATGCACTCGACCGTGGGGCCGATGTTGCGCAGCCCCTCGGGCGATAATTCCTGGAAGGTGATCTTTTTGACGAAGCTGTCCAGGCTCACGCCGCTGTACTGCCGCGCGTAGCCGTAAGTCGGAAGGGTATGGTTCGTCCCGCTGGCGTAGTCGCCCACGCTTTCCGGTGTATGGTAGCCCAGGAAGACCGAGCCGGCGTTGCTGATCTTACCGGCGAAGTCCCGGGCGTTCTCCATGCTCAGAATGAGGTGCTCCGGGGCATAGGCATCGACGAAGTCAGCCGCGTCGTTCCAGTCCGGGAATACGAGCGTGAAGCTATTTTCGATACTCTCGGAAGCCAGCGCTTCCCGGGGCAGTTCCGCCAGTTGCCGGAGCACTTCCGCTTTGACGGAGGCTGCCTTCTCCGGGGTATCGGTCAGCAGTACCACTTGGCTATCGTGGCCGTGCTCGGCCTGACTGAGCAGGTCGGCGGCGACGTGAGTGTCTTTGGCCCCCGCGTCCGCGCACACCAGCACTTCACTCGGCCCGGCCGGCATATCGATAGCCAGTCCTTCCATGGAGGCCAGTTGCTTGGCTACGGTAACGTAGGCGTTCCCCGGGCCGAAGATCTTGTACATCTTCGGCACCGTATCCGTTCCGTAGGTCATGGCCGCGATCGCCTGGGACCCTCCGATGCGGAAGATCTTGGTCACGCCGCAGAGGTCCGCCGTATACAGGATAGCGGGGTGGATCGCCCCTTCCTTATTTGGGGGAGAGCACAGCACGATCTCCTTGCACCCTGCAATGGCGGCGGGAACGGCCAGCATCAGCACGGTGCTGAACAGGGGAGCGGTGCCGCCGGGAATGTAGAGCCCGACGCGGTCGATACCCCGACTTTCGCGCCAGCAGCGTACGCCCGGCATCGTTTCTACTTCCTCCGGGGCCGTTTGCTGGCTGCGGTGAAAGGTCTCGATGTTTCGTTTCGCGGTCTGGATGGCTTCCCGCAGCTCGCCGGGCACCTGATCGCCGGCCGCGGCGATCGCTTCCGGACTTACCGCGAAGTCGTCGAGATCCACCCCATCGAAGCGGGCGGTGTAATCGCGCAGGGCGGCATCTCCGTTGTCACGGACGGTATTCATCACCATGCGGACCGTCTGCTCCAGGTTGCTCAGGTCGTTCGCGGGGCGCTGGCAAAGTGTATTCCAGGATTCGCGATCGGGGTTTTGGTGTATGCGCATCAGAGGATCATTTTAGCAATGGGAACGATCAGGATGCCCTCGGCACCGGCCTCCCGGAGGCGATCGATAATATCCCAAAAGCGGTCTTCGCTAATCACGGTATGTACGCTCGACCATCCTTCCTCCGCCAACGGCAGCACGGTAGGGGAGCGCATGCCCGGCAGCATTTTGGTCACTTCTTCGATGCTGTCGTTGGGGACATTCATCAGCAGGTATTTCTGGTTGCGGGCGGCCAGCACGGACTTCACGCGAAAAACGAGCTTATCCAGGATCTCCCGGCGGGCGTCGTCGATGCGGGGGCTCGCGGCGATGACGGCTTCCGACTGCAGAATGATGTCCTGCTCCTCCAGGCCGTTCTTGAAAAGCGTGCTGCCCGTCGATACCAGGTCGCAGATCGCGTCCGCCAGGCCGATATTCGGGGCGATCTCCACCGATCCGCTGATTTCGTGGATCTCGGCGTCGATGTTCTTTTTGTCCAAAAAATCCTGCAGGCTATTGGGGTAGCTGGTGGCGATCCGACGACCGCTAAGGTATTCCGGACCAGGGTAGTCGGTCCCGCGGGGCGTAGCCAGACTGAGGCGGCACTTACTGAAGCCCAGTTTCAGGACCACTTCGGCGTCCTTCCGCTTCTCGATGAGGGTATTCTCCCCGATGATGCCGATGTCCGCCACGCCGTCCTGGATGTACTGCGGGATGTCGCTGTTGCGCAGATAGAGCACCTCGGCGTTGAAGTTGCGGGCGGGAGCCTTCAGCTGGTCGCGGCCGTTATCGATCTTGATGCCGCACTCCTTCAGCAGTTGGATGGATTCATCGAGCAGGCGACCGGATTTCTGAACGGCAATACGTAAGGGGGGTGTGGACATTTCGGTAATGGATAAAATGCAAAGAGGCCCGCCGGATATTCCGACGGACCTCTGAGCAATACGTTTGTGGAGGAGAAAGTTTATCGCACCAAACTATCGCTCGCCGACGGGGCAAGGAAGAATCGGGTGATGATGGTGTACTCCAAGAATCATGTGGTGTGGGGCGGAATCGAACCGCCGACACATGGATTTTCAGTCCATTGCTCTACCAACTGAGCTACCGCACCTTTTTGCCATTCCCCGGGCGTTCCCGGCTTAAGCGGATGCAAAGGTAGGCATAAGCTTGGAAATCTTGCAAGCGGATGGTAGAAAATCTTCCCCCATCCGCATTAAACCGCCACGGCCCCCGCCACCGGGACCCCCGCCGCGCGGCACGCCTGCTCCAGGTGGCGCCAGTCGTGGTGGACCAGCAACCGCAGGGTATCGCCCAGCCGCAGGCGGAGGATCCACGCCAGGGGAGAGCGGATCTTCACCCGGTTCAGGTCCACCTCGCGGGCCCGGTCGATGAAGGCCCGCAGTTGCCGCTCGTCCGCCAGAAAGCGGTCCAGAACGGACCGGTCGAGCGTTGCTCCCGCCGGGTTCATCTTTTTTAAAGTGGGTACCGGTCTGGTGCCAGGTACCGGCTTCATACTGGCCGCCATTTTGTTTCCCACCCAGCTGCTGGTGAAGCTCGCTACGGCCGGCTTGTCCCCGGCGACCTCCAGTGCGGCGTGGATTCGGTCGTGGTAGGGGGCGTTCAGGCGATTGAGGTGTTCCAGGCATTCCAGCGCGTTCCAGTTTCCGGCGGCGGGCCGTTCGCGCAATCGATCGGTTGAAAGTTGGGCCAGGGTACGGGCCAGCAGCAGGTTTTCTTCGACCCGCGCGGCGAGGCGGTCCAGGAGTTCGGGGGCTGATCTTGCTTTCATGTTGACAAAATTAGGCGGTACGCGTCGCCCCAATCTTGATCGAACGCAAGATTTAGCCCGCGTCCTTTTTGATGCGCGATAGGGTTTCCGGCGTCATCCGCAGGTAGTTGGCGATGTATTTGGCCGGTACCTCCTGGAAGAGCCGCGGACTGCGGGCCAGCACCCGCCGGTACCGATCCTCCGGACTTGGGGTGAGCAGGTCGATCTCCCGCTCCAGCAGGCCCTGGATCAGCCACTCCATCGATTGTTCCCACGCCCGTCGTCGCTCCGGGTCGGCCTGCATGAAGGCCCGGTAGTCGCTGTAGTTGGCGATTTCCAGTTCGCTTTTCCGCAACGCCTTGATGCCAAAGCAGGAAGCCCCCCCACCAATATGCGTGTCGATGGCCGCCACCACATCGCCCGCGTAACCGAAGCGCATACACTGCTCCTCCCCGTCGATGATCGCGGTGGCCACCAGGGTGCCGCTTAGCACGAAGTAGATATCGCGGTCGCGGTGGCCGTGCAGCATCAGATATTCGCCGCGTTTCAGCGTCAGCCGGCGGTTCCACAGGCCGGCTTCGTCAAGCAATTGGTATAGGGGCGTAAAGGATGCCATCGGCTACCGGCTCTCGGGGCGTAGCCCGATCTTGTATTTATCGCCGAAGCCGGAGTTGTTCGGATCGTACGGGCCGGCGAAGTCCGCATCGACCCCGTCCGCCGGTATGGAGTCCTCCCGACCCAGGGCCCAGTAAATTCCGTTCAGCGCCAGTTTCCGCATGCTTGCCTCTTTAAAGTCGAAGGGGTGACCGAGGGTGGTGAAGAATACCCGGGCCGGGTCGCCGCTTTTGCCGGTGTAGGTCTTGGTCCAGGCAACGGGATTATCGAGGGGGTATTCGTCCAGCCGCCCGGCCTCCTCGTGATTGGATCGCAGGCTGTGGCCCATCAGGAGGGGCTTGCTGTCGCCGGCTAGCTGCCAGTCGCCGCCGTCCACGTGGTAGAGCCAGGAGTAGGCTTCGAAGGGTTTGACGCCATTGAGAATAGGGCTATTCGCTCGGTCTTGGACCAGGCTCACCTCCGTCAGTCGCCCGTGGCCGTCCTCGAAGTGGCCGTGGTGGGTGATCCACTGCTGGCCGAATACCTCCGTAGGCCATTCGTCGTTCAGGTGCATCAACGCGCTGTCCTGCTGCTCGGTATAGCGGAAGGCATGGGTGGCCGTCCGGAAGCCCACCATCGGACGGCCGCTCTCCGCGTAGTCGGTGATCTTCGCGGCCATCTCCGCCGGCGGCTGGCGGAAGCGGGTGAACACCACCATCAGGTCGGCATCCGCCAGTTCGTCGAGGCGGCTGATGTGGTAGACGTTGTTCGGATCGATGACCCCGCTGCTATCCAGGCTGTACCCGACCACCGTTTCGGCGTCGAGTTCGCGCTCCAGGATGGCCGCCAGCATCGGCATCGATTCCTCGGAGCGGTACTCCTCGTCGCCCGTGACGAACACGATCTTGGGCCGGTCCGCGGGCGCTTCCT
Organism: Lewinella sp. IMCC34191; assembly: GCF_003390935.1. Classification (GTDB taxonomy): domain Bacteria; phylum Bacteroidota; class Bacteroidia; order Chitinophagales; family Saprospiraceae; genus Neolewinella. Next base: position 172,639 of record NZ_QNQZ01000008.1, read on the forward strand.
CCGTCACGGCGGATTCTTTTTGCGGCGGAGCGCAGGTAGAAAGCAGCACCAACAACAGGAAAGCCGGAAAGAACAATTGATTCATAGTTATGCCTTACTTCTTCACTTTTTCCGGAAAGGGGTGCTCCTCCAGCAATTCGCCGGCCCGGTACATTTGGTCGCGGCCGGCGGTAACGGCGCGCACCTGGTCTACTTCCTCCGGCGTCACCATGCTTGCCTCGTTGCCGAAGGCGCTCCGCACGTAGGTCAGCACCGCGGCCATTTCCTCGTTGGTCATCAGGCCGCCGTAGGCCGTCATCGGTACCTGGCCGTTGTACCGCTTGCCGTTCACCTCCAGCGGACCGTACAGCCCGTGCATCACCAGTTTGATGAGGCGTTCCTTGTCGCCGGTCACCCAGGGCGATCCCGCGAGGGGCGGATAACCGGTGGCATCGAGCCCGCGGCCGTCCTGCTGGTGGCAGGTTTCACAGTAGGATTCCCGGGCGAAGATCTCTTCGCCCAGTGCGTAGGCCTTCGCCAAAGGCCCCTCGGGTTCATTTGACACCGCGGCAGCGGGCGGTACGTAGGCCTGTCCGTTCATCTGGGCGCGGGCGTTGAGCAATACTTCCCGGTCAAAGGATGCCAGCTCGCCCGCTTCGGCGGCGGCCAGCACCATCTCACCCTGGTCGGGAGGCAGCCAGCTCGCCGCTACGATCGCTTCCATGCGTACGCGGGGGTGGGCGTCACCGGCAAAAGCGGTTAGCCGGTCAGCGGCATCTTCCAGTTGGTAACCCAGGTAGCGGACCACGCGCGCGGCCGCGGCCCGGAGGCGATAGTCCTCCGCCTGGCTCGCTGCGTCCAGTATGGATTGGTCGATTCGGTTGGCTCCCCAGGTCACGAAGAGGGCTTCCCGTAAAAGATGCTCGTACTGATCGGCCTGCTCATTTTGGTCAGCTATCCACCTGCGCACCGCCGCCATTACTTCTTCGGTATCGCGGTTACGGAGTACGCGCCGGCTGCGGTAGCGGGTCCGGTATTCGGGGAGCTCCAGGTTGTCCAGCAGTTGCTCGATGGACGCGTCGGCTACCGGGACCGCTTCGACCAATGGTCGCTCGGGATAGGTGATGCGGTAGATGCGGCCGTGGACGTGGTCGCGCAGGGGGTCGCGGGCGTTGTGCTGCATGTGCCCCACGAGGACGTTGTGCCAATCTACCAGGTAGAGGCTGCCGTCGGGCGCGAATTCCATATCGACAGGCCGGAAGTTCGGGTCGGTGCTGGTCACCAGGTCCTGCCGCCAGCGGGTGTCGAAGCCGGTGCCCTTGTCGAACAGCCGGTGCTGTTTGGTGCCGAGAAAGCCGATGGTGTTGTTGATGAGCAGGTCGCCCTGCATCTCGTCGGGGAAGTGGCGGCTGCTCACGATCTCCAGGCCGGAGGTGGGGCGGACGCGGTGGGCCTCCTCGATCAGGTCGTCGGCCATAGGGGCCTGCACGCCGTAGACCGGCTGTATGGTGGAGGGCAGCATCCAGCGTACCTGGGTGCCGCTGGTGTGGGCGAAAATGGGCTGCCCCCAGGCGTCGAAGATGATGCCCCAGGGGTTCGGGATCGGGATCTGGGCGGTGCGCTCCAGCCGGCCGCGGACGGGATTGTAACGGTAGAAGCCGCCGTTGGTGCCCCGCACCGGGCCGTAGGGCGTCTCGACGTTGGTGTGCAGGAAGATGCCCTCGCCCATGTAGATGCCGCCGCCGGGGTCGGCCTCGTAGGCGCTGATGTTGTGGTGGGTATCGTGGTCGTCGAAGCCGCTCAGGACGATCTCCCGGCGGTCGGCGCGATCGTCGCCGTCGGTATCCTGCAGGAACATGAGGTTCGTCCCCTGGGAAACGTACACGCCGCCGTTGGCGAATTCGAAACCAACGGGCAGGTGGAGACTGTCGGCCCATACCTTCAATTCGTCGGCCTTGCCGTCCCCGTCCGTATCCTCCAGGATGATGAGTTTGTCATTAGGAAGTTCGTCGCCGGGTTTATAGTGGGGGTAGCTGGGCATGAGGCTGACCCACAGCCGGCCGCGGTCGTCCCAGTTCATCTGGCAGGGGTTGGCCAGTTCGGGGAACTCTCGCTCGGAGGCGAACAGCTCGATCTCGAAGCCGGGGGCGGTGGTGAAGGTGGCCAGGGCTTCCTCGCCGTAGAGGTATTCGACGGAGTCCGCCGGCTCCACGGCGTAGTTGGTCTGCACCGCGGGCAGGGTACGAGTACGGGCGTCTGCGGCGGTAAGGTCGTAGGCGTTACCGCGCAGATGGGCGAAGATGGTTGTATCCCGGTTAGCGGTCATTTGCCGCACCTTCTCCTTTTCGTAGGGGTAGTTGTCCGGTCCGTAGGGGTCGTAGCGCCGGCCGTAGGCGTGGACGCCGTTGGGCATTTTGAAGTCGAGGAGCCAGAAGCGGTTTTTCTCGTTGACGCGGGCTAGTAGTTCGGGGTCGTCCGATGGCTGCGTCGTGCCGAACAGCTTTTCGGCCAGGTGATCGGCGAGCCGGCGGTAGCCCACGTCGGTGAGGGAAATGCCGTCCGAGGTCAGGCGGTCGCCGGAGGCCATCCAGTCGAGCGAGGGCGCGTACAGGTCGACGAAGGGAACGCCATTGTCCTCGGCGATGTCGGCCATGATGCCGGCGTAGCGTTCCAGCCGCTCGTTTTCTTGCCGGCCGTCGGGCAGTCCGAATGCGGAGGCGTCCTCGTAGGCCGGCGGGCCGACCAGGACCAGGCGGGGAGGGCTCTCTTCGTTGTACAGCTGCCGCTGGGAGTGACGCAGAAAGCTGTCCAGTTCCAGCGCGAAGTTGGTTTCTCCGGCGCGGCCCGCGTAGCTTTCGTTGAGGCCGAAGAAGGTGATCACCACGTCGGCGTCGAGGGTGTCTAGCCACTCGTCCTCGGTGGGAAAGAAGCCCTGGCTGCCCGTCGGGCGATTGACGTCGGGGTTGAACGCCTCGGCGCCGGGGAAGGCCCAGGGCTCGGCGCGGCTGGCGTGGGGGCGGAAGCCGGGGGTGTTCCCCGGGTCGCACATATTCCGGACCGTGAGGTTGGCGTCGGGGTATTGCTGGTACATGGCCGACTCGAAGTGCCCGAAGTAGGCCATGCGGCTGCAGAGGTTGTTGCCGATGAGGACGACTCTGTCGCCGGGTTGGAGCGGGAGTAATCCCTCCCTTTCTTCCGCGGAACACGAGAGGAGCAGGAGGAGTCCGAGGAGGGCAGGGTAGTAGCGCACGATCGATATCTAGTCGACCGAATATACAAAGCCGTTAATCGTCTTCTCCTAACCGCAGTAGCTTGATGCGGCTGATCATCATATCGATCCCGAGTGTGAGCGTCTGGATGAGGTCGCTGTCTTCCCGGTAGTCGGCGTCCTCGAGGTTGTGGACGCGGCGGCCGCGGCTCATTTTTTTATAGTTTTCCCACGAATCCCCCTCGGGGTTAATGGCCACTGCTACGCCCCCGCCGCTCTCCACGACCTGGAAGGCCGACATGTCGCTGCTGCCGTCACCCACGTAGATTACCTGGGCCATGGGCACGTAGTTGTTGTTGGGGTCGTGGTCGATGTAGGTGTTCTCCAGTTCGCTGGCCTTGTCGAGGTCGAGGCCTTCCACCAGCTGCTTGATGTAGTGCACCTTATCGACGTGGCTGATGACCCGGCGCGCGCTCAGGATGCGGCCGTCGTGGTCGAACTCCAGTTCCCCGCCGTACACCCGGTCGAACTGCTCGCCGATTATGGAACTTTCAGGAATGGTCTTGAAGCCGGCAGTGAGCAGGACGAACTCCAGTCGTACGTCCTCATCCCGGTCGGCGGCGTAGTCTTTCAGGCAGTCCACGAGTTTATCCGCACCGGGAAAGAGGGGAAATTCCCGCCCGAAATCCTCCATGGACCGCCGGGTGATGGGACTGTCTTCCCGGTGGGAATATTCCCGCAGCAGGTCGGCCTTGGCCAGGGGGTACTGCCAGATGTCCTGCTGCCGCTGCTCCAGGCGGGCGGCGAAGTCGTCGTAGGGCAGGCCGAGGTGTTTAAAGTAGGTTTCGGTGGTGCTCGGACCGAGGGTGTCGTCAAAGTCGAAGATGAGCACGATACGTTCGCGCAATATGCGGGTAGCGGAAGTGGACATATTTACTATACGCCCCTACGTGTATATCGTGTTCACTGGTGCAGGACGATCTGGCTGGTGACTTTACCGTCCTGGTCGGTCATCCGCAGGATGTAGTGGCCGGGGATGAGGCTGGTGTCGCCCAAGGGAAGCTCGATCCGCGCCCGTCCGGCTTCGTGGGGCTGGGGTTGCCATTTGCGGATCATCTGCCCGTTCACGTGCCACAGCTGGGCGGAAAGGGCGCCGGCCGCTTCGGCGGGAAACTGGACGTTGAGGCGATCGGTGAAGGGGTTGGGGGAGACGGTGATGACGGGAGGGGTTTTTTCCTGGACGATGACCGTATCGCGCTGGGAAAAGGCAAAAAAGGCGGTGTCGGGTTCTGAATAGTCGACGTAGCATGCGCCAACTATGATTATTTCTCCCGCCAGTATCTGATCCGACATTTCTAGTATGAACGTTTTTTGCTCCTCGAACCCGGAGTCGTCCCGGTCTATAAGGTAGACAAGCTCTTCGTACCCTGTATAACTTAGCCTTAAAACCTGACCGGCCTTCACCGTCAGCTCAAACTTGCCATCGAGATCGGTCACCGTCCCGGTAGTGGTTCCCTGGATCAGCACCGTAACCCCGATCAGCGGCTCTCCATTTTCATCAAGTATCTGTCCGCGGAATTCCCCCTTCATTCGTGCCTCCCGTTTCGTGTCCCCGTTGATGATCTCGCTCATTGCCGCGTAGGAAGGTTCCGGCTCCGTAACCGGGGCATCATCTGCCGTTTGGGCACCCACCCCCGCGCTCAGCAGCAGCCCCGCCCCGGCCGCCGCCGCCCGCCAGCCGGTAGACGGCTTCACGTACGCGCGTACCGGCCGGTCCAGCTGGTCGCGGCGGAAACGACCGCACAAATTATTCCCGGCCACGGCCAGGTACTGGTGGATCTCCCGGTCGGTCATCCAGCTGAAGTCGGTGACCGCCTTGTCGCAGCTCGCGCAGTGGCGTCGGTTGTGGCCCACGGGTGTCATGCGGTTCCAGTCTTCGTGGCAGGGTTCGGGGATGGAGATTCGGAGGGGAGTGTAGGCCATGTCGTGCGTGCTTTGTCAGGTAGATGCACCGATTGGATGGATTGCACACGGGGCATGGATTTTTTCCGTCGACTATTCGCCGAAGTTTATCGGGAAAACTTACCGGCACCTCCGTATCGACCGATGTTGTACCCGATCAAACTTCCTTCACCATGGGCTTCGGCGGATCGGCCAGTGCGGCCAATGCAGCAATCAAACGGAATGCGGCCATGCGGAAAAATCGCTCCTTCCTGGGTGCGGTGAAACGAAAATGGACGTCCAACGCCGGATTTGACAGACAGGCCCGGCCCGCCGTACAGAAGAAATTCCGGGACCAGCTGGAGCTGGAGATGGCTGCGGACCGCCGCTGGCAAATCGTTACGTGGGGGCTTATTTTGATCGGACTGTATACCACCATCGTGTACTTCCTTTGATGCAACAAGCAAAGCACTTCCCCTCGATCTGGGTTACCGCCTTCACCCTGCTGGCTATTGTCCTGCACCTCTACGCGGCCACCTCACTTTCGTACCACCGCGACGAGCTCCTCTACTTCGCGCTGGGCTATCATCCCGATTGGGGATATCCCTCCGTGCCGCCGGTGATCGGCTGGTTGGCCGGGCTGGTGCGCATTACGCTGGGCACCAGTGTCTTTGCCGTGAAGTTTTTGCCGGCCGTGCTGAGCGGCGTCTTCGTCTGGCTGATCGCCGCTATCGTAAAGGAAATGCGGGGCGGCACCTTCGCGACCGTACTGGCATGTGCTACCGCGGTATTCATGCCGGTTAGTCTGCGGACGTTTCACCTATTCCAGCCGGTGCACCTGGATTTAATCTGGTGGACGGTACTCACCCTGCTCCTGCTGCGCTACCTGAACACCGCGCGTAGTCGGTACCTGCTATACCTCGGCGTAGTGGTCGGGGTAGCCCTGTTGACGAAATATCTGGTACTGCTGTGGGTGGGCGGCCTACTGCTGGGCCTCCTCATCTTCCGACCCACCATTTTTCGGGAGCGTCACTTGTATTACGGGGCTGGAATAGCCCTCCTGATATGGGTACCCAATCTGCTCTGGCAGGTCACCCACGATTGGGCAGCGGTCGGACATTTGCAGGCCCTAAGCCGCCAGCAGTTGGTCAACGTAAATCGAATGAATATCCTGACCGACCAGCTGACGATGGCTTTCGCGGGGTCCTTGCTGCTCGTGCCCGGCCTGTTTCAACTGCTCCGGCGGTACAGGGTACTGGCCACCGCGGTGTGCTTCACCTTCGCCGTCCTCTTGCTGCTGCGCGGAAAGAGCTACTACGCCATGGGCACCTTTCCGGCCCTCATCACCGCCGGTGCCGTGCTGTGGGAGAAGTGGCTGGGACCCACTGGCTGGCGATACGTCCTCCCGGTGGCGATGGTTGTCCTGACCGTCCCCATTTTGCCGCTGGGCCTGCCGGTCATCGGGGAGGCCGCGCTGGTCACCTACTTTCAAGACCTGGAGCGGGATTACGGTATCGTTCCCGGCCGCCGGTGGGAGGACGGTAAAATCCATCCCCTGCCCCAGGATTACGCCGACCAGCTGGGTTGGACGGAACTGCAACAAGCCCTGGTAGCCGCTTACGCGCAGGAGCCGAGTCCGGAGACCACGGCACTTTACTGCGAAAACTACGGTCAGGCCGGCGCAGCCCTTATGGTCAAGGGGCACCAAGGCGTCCCGGAACCGATCTCCTTCAGCGATGCCTTTAACTATTGGGTGCCGGATTCGCTTTCGGAGCCCTTTACGGCCTTCTACTACATCAACGACGAACCGGCCTCCGATCTCGACGACTGGTTTGGCCAGGTCGAGGTGGTCGGCGCCATCGATAAGCCGGAAGCCCGGGAGTACGGCACCCGGATCTATCGTTACAGCGAACCGCTACGGCCCTTCCAGGAATTCTGGACCGCGCGGCTGGCCGATGACCCTTCGCCCTACTGACGGGTCATTCGTCGATCTTCGCATCCTGCCCATCGAAGAAGGTTACCACCCCCGACACCCGCCTTTACCTTGCGGAGGATCAATTGCCAGCCCAATGTGCACAGCTGAACTTTACACCACTACGGCAGGGTCGCTTTTTGAAAACCTGCTACCCGAGGAATGGAGAAACGTCGATTTCAACCGTCCCCCCGCCACCACCGACCACGCAGATACCGAACGGGAAACGGAGGAAGCAGACCGGATGCAACGTGCCTATCAGAAGCATTACCAGCGGGAAGCGCGCGACAGTCGGCGCACGGTGATCTGGGCCACTATTTTGAGCATCGGTCTGGCAATAAGTACCGCCTTAGTGCTTTATAGACTGCTCATCATCGGAACGATATGATGAAGTTTATTCGGTTCGTCGCCGTCAGTCTTATTCTCTTTTTTGCCGGACAATCCATTCACGCCCAACGGGATGATTTGGTGGTAGCGGTGCGCTATCTCTTTTAAACCAAAATTTCTGGACGGAACAGGTAACGTGACGGATAGTGGTGGCATAAAGGGGTATACCACATACACTATGAATCACATCCGCTTCACACTCATCTTTTTGTTTATTACCGCATTTGCCGCACTTTCCGCGCAGGATTTTAAGTCCGCCGTCGGGGTTCGCCTGGGTTATCCGTTTTCCGTCAGCTACAAAACCTTCATCTCCGAATCCAGCGCGCTGGAGGGCTACGTCGGCTTCCGGGGGTACAGCGGCGTGGCCAACTGGATCAGCGTCAACGGGGCCTACCAGATCCACAAGGACATCGAAGACCTGGAGGGGCTGCAATGGTATTACGGCGGCGGCGTCGGTGCCCAGTTTTGGAGCTACGACTGGGAAGCCTCCGGCAGCACCACCTTCAGCGTTTCCGGCTACCTCGGCGTACAGTACACCTTCGGTGAGGCGCCGGTGACGGCCAGCATCGATTGGGTGCCCACCTTTTTCATCGGAAGTTCCTCCTACGGCGGCTTTAATTCCTTCGGTGGAGGCTACGGAGCACTGGCCGTACGCTACGTATTGGGTCGCCCGTAATTGGGGTAAAGGACAGACACCGACTATGCGGTGCGTAGACTATCCGTTACCTTGCCGGCTGATTGCCCATAGGAACGCGATTACTTAGGTCGCGGCCAAAACGTCTAGCCCTATGCACACGCTTCGGTGTCTGTTCTTTTGTCTCCTCTTTTTGGGGCTGTCGCCCCTAACCCAAGCACAGGACTTCGGTTCCGCCATCGGTTTGCGCTTCGGTTATCCGCTGTCGGTATCCTACAAGAACTATCTGAACCGCACGGATGCCCTGGAGGTCTACGCGGGCTTCCGCAGCTTCGACAATTACGGCTGGTTCAGCATTAACGCAGCCTACCAACGGCACAATGATATCGCCGAGGTCTATGGCCTGCAGTGGTACTACGGCGGCGGCGCCGGCATCCAGTTCTGGAACTACGACCTGGTAGACGAAAGTTCCGTCACCCTCGGGCTTTCCGGCTACCTGGGACTGCAGTATACCTTCGTTGACGCACCGGTTACGCTCTCCCTCGACTGGGTGCCGACCGTTTTCGTCGGCCGCAAGTACGGTAGCGGGGTCAACACCTTCGGTGCCGGCTACGGGGCCCTGGCGGCTCGTTACGTGCTCTTCCGCTAGAGAAAGGCATCCGCGGCTACTCCGTCGGCTACCGCCAGTCCATCCCGCGTCAGCCGAAAGATGGCTCCCGGGGGCACTTGGCGAAGCGTACCGGCGGTAAGGTGGCGGGCGACTTCCCGCGCGAAGTGGTCCGCGCGCTCCTGGCCGAAGCGATCCGCCAGATCTTGCAGATCGATACCTTCGCTCCGGCGTAGGCCCGTCATGACGAATTCGTTGTAGCGATCCCGTTCCGTAAGTACTTCCTCCCCGTACAAGAGTGGTCCGGCACCTTCGTAATCCTCCGTGGAATGGATATCCGGCCAGACGCGTGCGTAGGCTGCATTATTGGCGACGTTCCACCGGCGCCGGTCGCTGCCGTTAAAGCTGTGGGCCCCGGGCCCGACGCCCAAATAGGGCTGCCCCGTCCAGTACCCGCTGTTGTGGCGGCTGCGGTGACCGGGCCGGGCGAAGTTGGATATCTCGTAGTGCTCAAAACCGGCTCCCTCCAGATGCTCGATCAGCATGTCGAACTGGCGGGCGAATTTATCGTCGTCGGTATCCGGTACGGCTCCGGTAGCCACCCGGTGGCCGAGGGCGGTTTTGGGTTCGACCGTCAGGGCATAGGAGGCAATGTGATTGACGCCGAGGTCGGTGGCGATGCGCAGGTTTTCGGCCCAGGTGGCGTCGCTGGTGGTTTGTGCCCCGTAGATCAGGTCGATGCTGAGATTATCGAAACCCGCAGCTACCACCTTTTCCACCGCCGAGCGTGCCTCTACGGCATTATGCGCGCGGTTCATGAAGCGCAGGTCCGCCTCGTCAAAACTCTGGATGCCGATGCTCAGCCGGTTGACGGGCCTATTCGCGAGCATGGCAATCGTCTCCGCGTCCAGATCATCGGGGTTGGCTTCCAGGGTGATTTCCGTTTCCGCGCTTCCGTCCCAATATTCCGCTTGGCGGATCGTATCGAATAGCTTATCCAGCTCGTCGGCCCGCAGCAGCGAGGGCGTGCCTCCGCCGAGGTAGATGGACGGTACCGTCTCCGCCGGTAGTTCCGTACGCCGTACTTCCAGTTCCCGCACCAGCGCATCGATTACTCCCGTACGTTGCTTCAGGTTAGTGCTGAAGTGGAAGTTGCAGTAGCTGCAGGCCTGTTTGCAAAAGGGGATGTGGAGGTAGAGCAAGGGGGATTTACGATTTACGATATTTGATTTACGATCTACGATTTGTGAGGCAGCTCGCTCCGCTCGTGGCGATCAAAGTAGGCTTTTGCGGCGGAGCGCAGGTAGTATGGCCGTTGAACAACACCCAGCCCGTTCCGGACGACTGACAACAGCCACCTGGTCGGCCGAGCGGTAGCTCGTCTTCCCAGGGGGCGGGTCGTGGAGAAGTGTTTAGGGGGGGTAACTTGGTGAAGTTGGTGGTTGGGGTAAGAGAGATTTTCGCTTCCGAACCGTCGGCGGACCAGCTATCGCTGGGCAGACGACTGGTACCCCACGAGCACAGCGAGCATCCCCGCCAAATCGTAAACCGTAAATCAGAAATCGTAAATCCCCTCTTCTACCGTCCTTTCGGGCGCCGACGCTTACCCCCGCGCGACATCATGCGGTGGCCTTCCTTGCCCATCCGCTGGGCGGCTTTGACCTGGCCGGACTGCCGCAGGGCGGTATCCAGCTGGTCGATCTGGTCGGTGATCTGGGGGAGCTTGACGTTGGTTTCCTTGGCGGCCTTGAGGTATTTCTTGGCGGCGCCGAAGTTGCGGCGGTTGGCTTCGATCTGGGCCAGCTGCAGCTTGAGCATGGCCTTTTCGTTGGCGGTGGGGACGTCGATGGCGTCGGCCTGCTTGAGGTAGCCCTCGGCGGCGTTGAGGTCCTTACGGCTCAGGGCGATAGTACCGCGCATCATGTAGTAGAAGGCGCGGTTGGCGCTGTAGAGCCAGTCCGGCTTCAGGGTCAGGTTTAGCAGTTGCTCGCCGCGGTTGAAGTCCTGCATCTGGACGGCCTTGGCGGCGGGCCCCACGGTACCCAGGAAAATGTAGCCGAGCAGCAGGATGATGCCCGCCAGCAAAAAGGGAAAGCCATACCAGAAACCGAAGGCCACCCAGAGGGCGGTACCGCCGATGATGCCGGCGGCGATCAGTGCGAATCGGATGTATGGGGGTATGATAAACATGCTGTTAATTTTAAATGCCTTTATCCTGCGCTCCGCCGCAAAAACTATTCCAAAGCGGCTTCGTATTCCCGTTGGGCACGCTTGGCCACGAAAATCGAGATTTCGTACAGCGTGTACAGCGGTAAGGCAATCAGTATTTGGGTAACCACGTCGGGTGGGGTCAGCAGGGCGGACAGGATCAGGATGCCGATGACACTGTGCCTGCGGTACTGCCGCATCGACTCCGCGGTGACGAGACCGAACTTGGCCAGAAAGTGAACCAGGACCGGCAGCTCGAAGATGAGGGCGGCCGGGAGGGTAAACATGACCATGTATCCGATAACCGAGGCCATCTTGGGCTGGTTGACCGCGCCCCCCACTTCGAAGCCCATCAGGAAGTTCGTTCCGAAGGGAGCCACGACGAAGAAGCCGAAGGCCACGCCCAGGAAAAAGAGAAAGGAACAAATCGCGATCACCCACCGGGTGGCCGCCTGCTCGGCGGGGTAAAGGCCGGGCCGGATGAATGACCAGATCTCGTAGAATACGTAAGGGAAGGAAAGCACGAACCCGCCAACGAAGGCCATCTTGACCGCCGTGATGAACTGCTCGCCGAACTCGGTGGCCTGCACGAGTACGTTAGGCGGGGAGAAGCAGAGTGCATCGCCGGTGCCGAGCCAATCCGATATGGCACAGAATACCCGGTAGCTGGGGAAATCCTCGTGGAGGGGTCCGAATAAGACATAGCGGAAGTACCAATCATTGAAAAGGAAAAGCACGATACCGCAGACGGCCATGGCAATCAGCGCCCGCATCACGTGCCAGCGCAGTTCTTCCAGGTGGTCCACGAAAGACATTTCCTTATCCATTTCGGGTATGGGCTTACCGGCCTCGTCGTATTTCCAAGTATCTACGTCCTGTTGGTCGAGTGGCATAGCGCGAAGGTACTATCTCGGGCGGTTTAGAGAAGATAATCCCGTACGGCTTCCGTGCTGTAGTCCCACAGCCGACCGGCGAGTTGCTCGTTACAGGCGGTGGGGGAAGGCTTGATGAGGCACTGGGACGGATTAAAATATCGGCCGCTCACTTCACGGACCTCCGGGCTACTGGCGAGGTAAACACTGGTGTCCGCCCCGCGTTTGGGCGTGCGGGCGAAGGGCTTGTAGAGCGACCAGACGGCTTTGGTCAGGAACTTGCCGTGCTTATTGGCTAGCGACGTGCCCACCACACCTGGGTGCAGGCAGTTGGTAGTGAGCTCCGCGCCGTGGCGCCGGTCGAGTTCCTTGGTGAATAAAATATTGGCCAACTTGCTCTGCGCGTAGGCTTTCCCCCCGCTGTATGTATCGGCACCCCGCTCCCCGCGTAGGTTGCCGAAATCGATGCCCGCCTTGGTGTGGAGGGCGCTGGATACGTTGATGACCCGACTACAGAGGTTGCTGCACTGCATGGCCGGCAGGAGGTTCAGCGTAAGCAGAAAGTGACCGAGGTGGTTGACGCCGAACTGCAGTTCGTAACCGTCTTTCGTGTGGGCCAGCTTGTCACTGTATACCCCGGCATTGTTGATGAGGACATCAAGCCGCGGGTGCTCGGCCAGGTACAATTCCGAGGCATCGCGGACGCTGGCCAGGTCGGCCAGGTCGAGGGGAATGGTGTCAATATTTTCGTTGCCCGTCTTCCGGACCAGCTCGTCGGCCGTCCGCTGGGCCTTCGTCTCGTCACGGCAGGCCAGCACCAGATGGTAGCCTTTATGCGCCAGGCGCTCGGCGGTAGCCCGGCCAATGCCATCATTAGCTCCTGTGATGAGTACGGTTCTGTCTTGCATAGTCTCCTGGGAGGTAACGCTTGGGAGGGTTGGGCGGTTGTTGGAGGGGGGAGGAGAGCTCCCGTTGGTCGCGGTGGAGCTTGCGCTTCGCGCTGCGCGGTAGAGCTCACTGCGTTCGCGGTAGAGGCTGCGCGGTAGAGCTCACTGCGTTTGTGGTAGAGGCTGCGCGGTAGAGCTCACTGCGTTCGCGGTAAGAGGCTGCGCGGTAGAGCTCACTACGTTCGTGGTAGAGGCTGCGCGGTAGAGCTCACTACGTTCGCGGTAGAGGCTGCGCGGTAGAGCTCACTGCGTTCGCGGTAAGAGGCTGCGCGGTAGAGCTCACTACGTTCGTGGTAGAGGCTGCGCGGTAGAGCTCACTGCGTTCGCGGTAGAGGCTGGTGCTTCGCACGGCGCGGTAAATGATGTGTGGCTAGTGTGTACTTTTGGGGTGTGCTAGTTACCCGTGATTTGTCGTACAGCTACCGTGCCGGGGGGGCGGGGTTTTCTTTTCCGGACTTGTCGGTCGGGGGGGGGGAGGGGGCGCTGTTGTTGGGGCCCAGTGGGTCGGGGAAGTCGACGTGGTTGCACTTGTTGGCGGGTATACTGACGCCGACGGGTGGTCGCGTGACGCTGGACGGGACGGATTACGAGAGCCTGGCCAGAGGTGACCTGGATCGCTTCCGGGGGCGGCACATCGGGCTCGTGCTACAGCGAGCGTACTTCGTGGAGGCGCTGAACGTGGTCGAAAATCTGAGTTTGGCGCGTAAGCTCGCGGGACTGCCGCCGGACCGAGACTTTATCCAATCGGTGCTGGACGGGCTGGCGATCGGGCAGTACGGAAATCGTAAGCCGGGGGAGCTGAGCGTGGGGGAACAGCAACGGGTGACGATCGCGCGGGCACTGGTGAACCGTCCGAAATTAATCCTGGCGGATGAGCCTACCAGTGCGCTGGACGATGCGAATGCCGGGCGGGTGAGCCGACTGCTCCGCGAACGTGCCGCCGAACTAGGAGCTGCCCTGGTGGTCGTGACGCACGATGGCCGGCTGCGGCCCGATTTTTCGCGAATCGTGGAAATTGAGCCCGCCAACGTACAAAACCAATAAGCTTGTCCCTACTTAGCCTGGCACTCCGCAATCTGCTTTACCGACCCTGGACGACGGCCCTGAGCCTCATTCTGGCGGCGCTCGGTGCGGGGCTCATCAGTCTCATCCTGCTGCTGAGCTGGCAATTGGAGCAGCAATTCGATCGCAACCTGGCCGGTATCGATCTGGTGGTGGGGGCGAAGGGAAGCCCGCTCCAACTGATGATGTCGAGTATGTATCACATCAGCTCCCCTACCGGGAACGTACCGCTGTCCGGTGTGAAACCATTCCTGAATCCCAAACACCCCTACATCGAACTGGCCGTCCCCTTATCGCTGGGCGACAGCTACCGCGGGCGTCGGATCGTTGGCACCCGCGCATCCTTTCTGGAAGTGTACGGAGCCGAACTCGCTAGCGGTGAACTGTGGACCGCCCCGATGGATGTTGTTGCCGGTGCGACTGCCGCCCGGGAGCTCGATCTTCAGGTAGGCGACACCTTTCAGAGTAGCCACGGACTGATCGAGGATGACGACCTTACCCACCGGGATGCCCCCGCCTTTACCGTTACCGGTATCCTTGCCCCGACGGGTACGGTTGCGGATTTGATCCTGCTTACCCCGACGGAAAGTCTGTGGGCCGTGCACGATACCCACGACCACGAAGCGGCGGAGGGCGAAGAAGATCACGACCACGACCACGAACATGCTGCCTACGACGTGAGCGCACCACTGACCATATACGATGACGAGTCGATCACCTCGATCCTGCTGAAGTTCAAAGGGACCAGCGTGGTCGGACTGAATATGCAGCGCAGCATCAATGAGAATACCGAGATGCAGGCGGTCACCCCGAGCGTACAGCTCACAGAATTATATTCGACGGTCGGGCAGGGGGAGGATGTGCTGCGGCAGCTGGGCTACGTGGTGGTCGTGGTCAGCATCCTGAGCATCTTTATCGGCCTGTACAGTTCCCTCGATCGGCGGCGTGGCGAGTTGGCACTGTTGCGGACACTGGGGGCCGGGCCCGGCAAATTATTCGGACTTCTGTTGATGGAGGGCACCATCACGGCCGTAGCCGGGGCGATACTGGGGCTGCTCGCCAGCCACCTCGGACTCTGGTTAGTCGCCCGCTACTTCGCCCGGACGTACCGCTACGACTTTCAGTCCCTGGTTTTTCTGCCCGGGGAGGCATATCTGCTCCTGGGTGCGCTGATCGTCGGGATCGTGGCCGCCTTCATTCCGGCGCTGCGGGCTTCCCGGACCGATGTACACCGTACGCTCAGCCGCTAGTGGCCTCAGATGGTTCCGTTCTTCTTCAGTTCCTTGTCCATGTAATCCACCGCGCGAGCGGTCATGGCCATATAGGTTATGGAGGGGTTCTGCGTGCCGGAGCTGGTCATGAAGCCGCCGTCGGTGACGAAGACGTTGGGAACGGCGTGGACTTGGTTCCACTTATTCAGGACGCTGGTACGCGGATCGCGGCCCATGCGTGCGGTACCCATCTCATGGATGCAGGCACCCACGGCGGTGGGGCTGTTGTAGGTTTCGATATCCTTGAAGCCGGCGGCCTCCATCATTTCGGCGAGGGCGTTGACGCCGTCTTCCCGCAGCTTGCGTTCGTTCTCCTTGAGACCGGCGTCAAACACGAGGGTGGGGATGCCGTAAGGATCGGTTTTGTCATCGCTCAGGAACACGCGGTTATCGTGGTAGGGCAGCAATTCCCCGAAGCAGGTCGCCTGAAAGCGCCAGGGGCCCGGGGTGCTGATCGCCTTCTTGAATTCCGGTCCGAGAGGAGCGTTCATGTCGGTAATACGATCGATGCCGCCCTGGTAGCCGTACCCCCGTAGGAAGTCTTGCCGGGTAGCGTCGTTGATGTTCCGGAACCGGGGAATGTAGAAGCCGCGATTGGGCTTCCGGCCTTTGTAGTACTCATCCTCCATGCCCTCGAATACACCGGATCCGCCCATCCCGTAATGGTGGTCCATCAGATTGTGGCCAAGCTCGCCGCTGTCGTTACCGAGCCCATCCGGGAAGCGCTCCGATTTGCTGTTGAGCATGATCGCGGTGGAACCGATGGTACTGGCATTGCAGAAGACCACCTGACTGAAATACTCCCGGGTCTCCTTGGTTTCGGCGTCGATCACGTTCACTCCGGTCACACGCTGGGTCGCGTCGTCGAAGATCAGGGAGTGTACGATGCTGTGGGGCACGATGGTCAGGTTGCCGGTTTCCTGCGCTACGGGAATCGTCGAGGACAGGCTGCTGAAGTAACCTCCGAAGGGGCAGCCGCGCCAGCAGCGGTTGCGGGCCTGACACTGCCCGCGGGTACCGTGGTGTAGTTCGGGGATATACTTGGTGAGATTGGCGGTCCGGGCCGAGATCACGTTCCGCTCGGGGAAGGTTTTTTCGACCGCCTGCTTAAAGTGATCCTCCGCGCAGTTTAGCTGGAAGGGGGGAAGGAACTCCCCGTCCGGGAGGTGGGAAAGACCGTCCTTATTACCCTGTATGCCAACGAATTTTTCCACGTAGGTGTACCAGGGTTCAATGTCGGCGTAGCGAATCGGCCAATCGACGGCTACTCCGTCTTTGAGGTTCGCTTCGAAGTCGAGGTCGCTCCACCGGTAGCACTGCCTGCCCCACATGATCGACCGTCCGCCGAGATGGTGGCCGCGGATCCAGTCAAAGCGCTGAATTTCGTCGTAGTCATACTCGTCGTCTTTGACAATCCAGGGTTTGTTGTCTTCATTGACCCACCAATTGAGGCGGTTTTGCTTGAAGTAGTGGGCGGCGATTTCCTCGCGGGGGACTTTGTTCAGAATGCCCAGGTCCCAGGTGTCCAGGTTGGCTGTGGGGTAGTCGCCGTGCTCTACCATCCGTCCGCGTTCGAGCATCAGCACTTTATAGCCCTTTTTGCAGAGTTCCATGGCGGCGTATCCGCCACTGATGCCGGAACCGACAACGATAGCATCGTAGGTGACCTCTTCGCGGCCCTGGGAGTTGAATTTCATAGATCGATAAGTAGAATACATGAAAAGAGGTAGCCCCACCTCCGAAACGAAAGCGAACGTATGGTCGGGCTACCCCCTGGCGAAACTAAAATGTAGGTCGGTGGCCTAAATAGCCCAGGCTTTGCCCCCGGTCAGTTCCTGCAGGTCACCGCAGGGAATGTATTCTCCCGGCACGGGCAGATAGGCTAATACTTCCGTTCCGATCGGTTCGCTATTGAACCAGGCTCCGACGATCTGCGACTTGAGGTCGAAGTAGGTATCGCGGGCGGAGCCGTCGACTTCCGGCATCGTATCCCAATCGGTGTCGGGATTCTTGTAGTGGAGATCCTGGTCCTGCAGGTAGACCAGTGATTTCTCCGAATCCATTCCATTGAACGGGCCGGCTTCATCGGCGTCCATGCGTTCGCGTAGCGCCGTGAGGCCGTCACGGAATTTCGAGCGGGCTTCTTCCGTATAGACCTGACCGACCATTTTATCGACAACCTCGGGCACGCCGACGTCAAGGGCGCCCGGGGTGTCCGTGGTGGGGATCATCGTATCGGCGAGCTTGGAGATGAACTCGTACTCATCTTCGTTGAAGAAGGTGGGTTCGTAAACCGCTTCGCCGGCGGCGACGGCTTCGTCTCGTTTGCAACCGGCGAGGAGGGCGGAAGCGACGGGGGCGCTGACGGCCATCCCGGTGATGTAGGCGGTATACCGCAGTAATTCTCTTCTTTTCATCTTCCTAGATGTTCATCTTTTTAAGTTCGTTAACGGCGTGGTCCGCGGCGCGGGCGGTGAAGGCCATGTAGGTTAGCGACGGATTCACGCAGGCGGCGGAGGTCATGAAGGCGCCGTCGGTCATGTAGACGTTTGGAGCGGCCCAGAGCCGGTTGTGTTTGTCTACCACGCTGTTATTCGGGCTGCTGCCCATGCGGGCCATGCCCATCTCGTGAATGCCGAGGCCGGGGTAGGAGTGCGCATTGTAGGTGCTGACATTCTTGAGGCCGGCCGCTTCCAGCATTTCGGCGGCATCGTTCATCATGTCGTCGACCATGGCGTACTCGTTCTCGCCCCACTTCGCGTTGAAGGTAAGGGTGGGGAGGCCGTCCTTATCCAGTTCATCGCGATTGATGGTCATCCGGTTGTTGGTATCGGGCAGGGTTTCGGCGAAACTGGTCAGGCCCATCGTCCACTTACCCGGGCGGATCAGCGACTCTTTCAATTCGGGACCGACTTTGACGTTCATTTCCCGAACGAGGTGGCTCCAGCCGTTTCTTCCGGCTCCTCCCTGGTAGCCGAAGCCGCGGAGGTAGTCCCGCTTACTATTGCGGTCGCCGAGGTTTTGGTAGCGGGGAATGTAGACGCCGTTTGGTTTGCGGCCCTTTTCAATCTTGTCGCCGTAGTCATCGGTGTCGCCGTTGGCACCCACGCGGAAGTGGTGATCCATGATGTTACCGCCGAGTTCGCCGCTGGTGTCCATCGTCACGCCTTCTTCGTGCTCGGTATTCATGACGATGTAGCTGCTGGGGATTGCCGAGGCACAGAGGAAGATGACCTTGGCGTAGGCTTCGTGATCTTCTCCGCTTTCGGTATCGCGGAAACGGACTCCCTTTGCTCGCTTGTTCTCCTTATCGTAGATAAGGCTGTAGACCGAACTGTTGGGGCGCATGGTCATATTTCCGGTTTCCATCGCCACGGGTATGGTCGAGGAGACACTGCTGAAGTAGCCGCCGTAAGGACAACCCCGGATGCAGCGGTTACGGAACTGACAGGCTCCCCGGGTACCGAGGTGTACGCTCGGGTCGTAAGCGGTGAGATGAGCCACTCGGCCGGCGGTAACGACCCGGCCGCCCATGTTTTCAGCCACGCCCTTGCGAACCTGATCTTCGACGCAGTTTAGCGGCATCATCGGCAGGAAGTTCCCGTCGGGTAGCTGGCTCAGGCCGAGTTTTTCTCCGCTGATACCGGCGAAGGTCTCGACGTAAGTGTACCAGGGGTCGATATCGGCGTAGCCTACCGGCCAGGGGGTAGCGATCCCGTCGCGGGCGTTGGCCTGAAAATCGAGATCGCTCCAGCGGTAACTGTGCCGGCCCCACATAATGGAACGGCCGCCAACGTGGTAGCCACGCATCCAGTCGAAGCGTTCGGTTTCACTGTAGGGGTGCTCGTCATCCTTGACGAACCAGTGCTTGCTCTGCGGCCTCACCGTATAACCCGTGCGGTTCTGCTTGGAGTAATGTTCCTTGATCTCCTCGGCGGGCACGTTGTTCCGCAACTCCAGATCCCAGGTATCCAGGTTGGCGGTCGGATAGTCGCCGTGCTGTACCATCCGGCCCTTCTCCAGTACAAGCGTCTTCAGCCCTTTTTTGGTCAGTTCCATGGCGGCCCAGCCGCCACTGATCCCCGTACCGACGACGATTGCGTCGTAGGTGACTTCCTCGTCACCCTGCGAATTGAATTTCATATGATCGATTTGTTCGTTCCCCAATAAAGGAGGCCGTAAAGTAACAATAATGTTCCAGCACGGATGCGAACAACCCGTCCTTTCGTGGTCAACCGACGGACTTTCCCATATATCCTATGGGCACTTCGGGAAAAGATTTGAACAAATGATCTATGCGATTCTCGCTCACGTGGATCACAAAAATCACTGCACGCTCTGCGGCCCCGTTTCTAAGGGCGAACGAATAAAGTATCCTGCTGACTGGTAGGGTGGTAAAAGAGAGGATACTCCGTCTAACGGGCCGACTTCGGAGTAACGAGCGAGAGCAATACCTCCCAAAACGACTTGCGCGGGGTTTCGGCAATCTTAACGCCGGGTAGATCCGGGAAAGGGTGGGTGACCGCGGGGCTAACGGATGGGGTGGCGGAAGCGGTTAAAGCGGCGGTTGGATCCGGCACGTCTTGGACTCTGGTGTCGTAGGGTTGAAAGGTTTCTACTTCGTAGTAGACCATTTCGTCGCCGGCGGACAGGCTGTCCACCTCGCCCCGATCGCTCCACACTAACAGTCGGTCCACCGGAAGGCCATGCCGGGTGGCGACCTGCCGGGCAAGCGTATCTCCTTCCTGGACCGTGATGTCGCGGCGGGCGTAGTAGCGATCACCGTCAAGTTCTCCCTTCGCCGCGAGGGGGTGGGTCCAGGGTAGATAGATTTCGTCTTCCGGCGTTTCGGCCGGATGCGTTTCAAGATAAGTGAGCATCGCCGGTATGACCCGGGAGGGCAGCTGTAGGGAGTGCCCACCGCGCAGACCGGGCAGGTAGCCCCGTAGGTACTGGGGGTTCATTTCGATGACCACTTCCGGACGCAGGCCCGTGACCTGGGCTACGCGGTAGAGGCTTAGTTTACGGTCTACGGTGATCCGCTCGGTCACCTGCTGATCCAGCGGAAGCCGGGTAGCATCCAGACCGTAATCATTGTGGTAGGTCATTAAGAAGACCGCGGCAATGAAGTTTGGTACGTAATGGCGTGTTTCCCTGGGCAGGTATCTGCGCAGCTTCCAGTAATTCCGGCTTCCGGAGCGTCGAATGGCCCGGTTTACGTTGCCGGGGCCGGAGTTATAGGCGGCGAGCGCCAGGGCCCAGTCGCCATACCGTTCGTGCTGCATACGGAGGTAATCGAGCCCCGCTTCGCAACCCAGCCAGGGATCCAGGCGCTCGTCCAGTTCGTCGTTTACGATGAGGCCGAGTTCGCGGGCCGTTCCGGGCATGAGTTGCCAAAGCCCGCCGGCGCCTACCGGACTGACCGCCCAGGAGCGCAGGGCGCTTTCCACTACGCTGAGGTGCTTTAGTTCGAGCGGTAAGTTGGCCGCTTGCAGTTGCTCTTCGAAAATCGGGAAGAATCGGGCTGACCGTCCAAGCACCCGCCCGCTGGAAATAGGCCAGTTTCGTATGTAATTGACGACCCGGTGATAAACCGCGTCGTCCATCCGGTAATCCAGCAGCGAACCGTCGAATTCCTCGAGACGCCGCTCCACTTCTTCCCGTGTAAGATCCATGATCTGGCGGGCGTACTGCTCGGCTTCGGCCTCGGAGAGGGGAGCGGTGGCTGCGACGGGCAGACCTAGCAGGCAGGAGAAGAGAAGGAGGTAGAGGGGTTTCAATAGTTGGAGCTCAAAGGGTACCGGGGTAGTCGGACAAGATAACAAGATTCCTCATACGAAGCGACCGGTGTCACCGGGTGCCTATATGTGGGCGTGGCTATTGAACAGCAAACGGTGCGCTTTTAGTGCGGCGGAGCATGTATTTACGTGGCCTACTGCGTAAAGAATAACCATTCGATGGCCAGCGGAAATTCGCTACCCCAGCGGGCTTCATTGTGCTGGCCGAAGGGGTCGACGGCCAGGCGAATGTCCAGACGGGTGGCGCCGGGCTGCCGGGTGATTTCCTGTTGAAACCGCTCCATATTCGGCACCATGGTCTTGCTCTCCGCCTGGCCGCCGTACAGGTAGATGCGGCCGCGGTACTGGTGCGTCAGCTTCATCAGTCGAAAGGGGATTTCCGGGGTTACCCAGAGGCTGGGGCTGAAGATCATCAGCTTCTCGTACACCGCCGGATACATGATCCCCGCATAAATACTGATTAGTCCGCCGAGCGAACTGCCGCCGATTCCGGTGTGCGCCGGTTCGGGCATCGTCCGAAAGTGGCGATCCACGTAGGGCTTGAGGGTTTCGGCAAGGAAGCGGACATACTTTCGTCCGTCTCCCCGGCCGAGTCGGGTTTGGAAGGATGGGGTAAACTCGCTTACGCGTTCCGTGTCGGCGTGGTCGATAGCGATGACGATGAGGTCGCCCATTCCACGTTCCGTCAGGTGGGCCAGACGTTTGTCGACACCCCAGCTTCCGTAGGGTGCATATTCGTCAAAGAGGTTCTGACCGTCTTGGAGGTAGAGTACGGGATATCGCTTATCGCTATCGTAGTAATCGTGGGGGAGCAGTGCCGCCACCCGCCGTGTCCGGATCAGCTCCGGGATCTCGAAGGCTTCGTGAATGATCTCGACCTTCGGCAGGTAAGATGGATCGTAGATCAGCCCCGGACTGGCCCAGCGCTCCACGTGATCGGGAAGTATCCAGGGGACGCTGGTATACCGACTGTGATTGGGCACGTTGGAGCCGTCGGCACCCAATTCGACGCCTTCCCAACCGCCGCGGGTGAATTTGTATTCCACGTGTTCCACTTCTTCCCCGAGGTGCAGGGAGAGCGCGTAGGCTCCGGGCTCACCGGCCGGGTGCATGCGGTAAGCCTCATCGCGAGCATTCCAGTGGTTAAAGGTCCCCGCTACGTAGATCGGTCGCGGATCGTCAGTGGTGGTGAGGAGTTGGAGTTGGCGCTCGGGCATCTTATTTCTTATAGGCTACGCAAAGGTAAGGTACCCTCGTTCCGAAGGCGTCCGGAATGAGCGGCATACGGTCTCAGGCGAAGCCCGCGATCTCCACCTCGTCGGCGTAGTAACCCTGGCGACCTTCCCGCAACCGAAAACGGACCCGGTCGCCCTTACGCGGTGGTCGGCCGGCAAGATTTTGCGAGCGAAAATGAAATTCTTCCCGGGTGCCTTCCAGGCGAAGGTACCCGTAGCCCTTATCCACGAGAAAAAACACGACGACTCCGATGACGGGTAGGGACGAATCCATATGATGATACGAGACGGAAGCCCGAAATTTTGCGGGCGGCATGGTTTGAGTTGGAGTAAGTAAGGTAGTCGATACGGATTTGTTCCCTCCGTCGTGGGTGGGTGACCAAAGCAGGCGGAGGGCCACGCTTAGCCCGTTCGGGGCATCGATAGCATAGTCTACCGGCCGACGAAGTCATACCCGAAGGGAGAAACTCCCGACTAACCGCCTGCCCGTGGGCTAAATCCGGGAGCCACGCACCTTATCTTTACCCGATGCCTAGACCGCTATTTTATCTACTTTTTCTGCTTCCGCTGTCGGCCGCCTTCGGGCAGGTAGACAGCATCGGACAGTGGCGCAGCCTGCAATCCTTTTCCCAGGGGCTTTACGTCACCCAAAGCGCGGAGTCCGTTATTTATACCACCGGCGCGGCCGTGTTCTACGTGGATAAGGAGGACCTTAGTTTTACACAGCTGACACGAACCGAGGGCCTCTCCGGCGGGCGGATCAATATCGTAGAGTACCACCAGCCCACGGAGACCCTGATCATCGTTTACGAAAACAGCACCATCGATCTGCTCCAAAACGGCCGGTTTTCCACCATTCCCCAGATCGACAACTTTAACTTCAGCGGAGACAAGCGGATTTACGACGTGTCCTTTGCCGAGGACGAAAATACGATCTATCTCGGGGCGGGTTACGGCGTGTCTTCCCTATCACTGGAAGAAGAGATCTTCAATTTTACCACCTTCACCGGCATTCAAGTGAGTGCGGTGAGCGAATTTGAGGGACATCTTTATGCCGCTACACCGGAGGGTGTATACCGGGTACCCCTTACCGGCGTCAACATCAACGATTTTGGTACCTGGGAACTGCTGGGTTCCGAGTATGGATTCCCCGGCGATTACGCCTCCACTACGCTCACGGAATGGCGTGGTGCCCTCTACTTAGGGGTTGACAAAGACATCTACCAATGGGACGGTGATACCGCGCGGCTGCACTTCCGTCCCCCCGCCGCATCGAACGAGTTAAGACAGGTACAGGGCGGACCTAACTATCTGATCGCCGGGTATCGCTGTACCCTAACCAACTGTGCCGGCCGGGCTGTTTATGCATTGACGGAGGATGCCACCGCGGAAGTCACCCAGATCACCGACTGTGCCTATCTATTCAACAACGGAATCGAAGATGAACGAGGCCGATTCTGGTTTGGCGACGGTGCCAATATTGTCAGTATGGTGGACGGCCCGACCGGAAACTGTAACCGACTCAACTATCCCGGCCCCGCACGCGACGATAATTTTCGCATCCTCCACGACGGCACCTCCCTGTGGGTTGCGCCGGGTCAGCTGAACGAGAACGGATCGCCCCACTTCGATTACAACGGCGTGTTTCGTTTGCAGGATGGTAGCTGGGTCAACTACCGGCGGAACGAAATCGCGGCTTTTCGCGGGCAGGACGGACAAATGAACGGGGATGACGATTTCGCTACCGTGATCGACATCGATTACGATCCCATCAATCGTATTCATTATTTCAGCTCCTTTTTCGAGGGTGTCGTAGCGCGGGACGAAGAAGGTAATTTCACGCTCTTTGACGAGTCGAACAGCAGCCTGGAAATCGCACCGGATGCCGGCCCCGGACGGGTACGCGTTGCCGGTGCGGCCACCGATGCCAACGGGTATACCTACTTCGCGGTGAGCCGGGCCGAGAATAATGGTATCGTGAGCGTGCGCGGACCGGAAGGGGACTGGGTAGCGCTGGGGCAGGACTGTGGGCTTAATATTGCTTACGATGTCGCGGTGGATCAGAACGGGTACGTCTGGGTCATACATTACGATAGTGGTACGGGTGGACTCACCGTGATCGATACGAACGGCACCCCCCTCGACCCGAGTGACGATTCGCCATGCCGCACCTTCAATGAATCGAACAGCGCCCTGCCATCCAGCCAGACCCGTAGCATAGCCGTAGACCAGGACAATGCGATATGGATAGGGACCGCCGAAGGGGTAGCGGTTTTCAACTGCAACGGACGGCCCAGCGACCCCGAAGGCTGCCGGGCTACCCTCCCCGCGACCGAAGCCGACGGGTTCGGCGCTTACCTCTTGGCAAGCGAGGAGGTGCGGACGATCGCCGTTGACGGGGCGAACCGCAAGTGGATGGGAACCAACAGTGGCGCGTTTTTGCTTTCCGCTAATGGCAGGGAAGAACTGTTGCAATTCAACCGGGGCAATAGCCCACTGCTTGATAATGCGGTACGTACCATCACGATCGATCCCACGACGGGGACGGTCTACTTCGGCACCGAACTCGGCGTGATCAGTTATGCCGGCAACGCTACCGAGGCAACCGACTTTTTCGATGACGAGTTGACGGTGTTCCCGAATCCCGTCGAGCCGGGGTATACCGGTCCCATAGCCATTGACGGGTTGGCGGTCAATGCACGGGTTAAGATCACCGATCTGAGCGGTAAGCTCGTCACCGACGGTACCAGTAACGGGGGACGGTTCATCTGGGATGGTAACGACTACAACGGTCGTCGGGTCACCACTGGGGTTTACCTGCTCTTTGCCTCCAGTGGCCAGAGCACCAATTTCGAGGAGCGGGACTCCGGTAGTGCGGTTGCGAAGATTGTATTCATCCGCTGAGTACGTTCCGGGCCAAGCGAATAGGGGTTATCTTCGCTGCAATGGCTCCCGACTTCCACTTTCGTGCCGATCACCCCGATCCCGGTACTACCCGATGGCTTCATATTTGCTTCTACCTCGGTGCGGTCCTGCTTGCCATAGCGGGGGTGTACGAATTATACCTCTACGCCACGCACTGGTCAGCCGGTGAGGACAGCAGCCATTTATGGATGCTGATTTTGGGTGTCATATACCTGGTCGTGGCCGGATTGGTTGCCTATGCTACCTATAACCACGGTGGGAGCGGCGAGATCCCCCCCGAAAGGTTCGTGCGGATTCAGGACGGCGTGATGACGTATCAGCTGGACCAATTACAGAAAGAGCAGAAAATACGATTAGCGAACGTCCGATCGGTCCACCGACCAACGGTTCGGGACCTTGTCCTGGAATTGACAGACGGCCGTCGGGTGACATTGCCCGTCTACCTCATCGATGAGGAGGAGAAACAACGGGAACTGGAGGTATTCCTCACCCGTTCCGCCTCGTCGCAGGCTTAATCCTTGTTGGCGAGTTGTCCGCAGGCCGCATCGATATCCTTGCCCCGGCTTCTGCGCACGGTTACCATGACCCCACGATCCCGCAGGTAACGGGCGAAGTCATCGATCCGGTGCTCCGTTGATTTCAGGAACGGGGCGTTGTCGATGGGATTGTACTCGATAATATTCACCATGCTGGGCACGCGCTGGCATATCTGGTAGAGTCGCTCTGCGTCGTCCAGGCCGTCGTTGAAGTTCTGGAAGGTGATGTACTCGAAACCGATCCGCTTTTTTGTCTGGGCGTAGAAATACTCCAGGCTTTCAATAATCGCTTCCAGGTTATTCGACTCATTGATGGGCATAATTTCGTTCCGCTTCACGTCGTCGGCGGCGTGCAGGCTAAGGGCGAGGTTCACCTTGGTGTCTTCATCGGCGAGCTTCCTGATCATTTTAGCGATACCGGCGGTGGATACCGTCAACCGGCGCGGGGCCATGTGGAGGCCATTGTGGCTGGTAATGCGATCGATGCTTCCTACTACCTCGCGGAAGGCGAGCAGGGGTTCGCCCATACCCATGTAAACAATGTTGGTGAGCGGTTTCCCATAGGCTTCCAGACACTGCTCGTTCACCAGGTAGACCTGGTCGTATATCTCGGCGGCGGTCAGATTCCGCAGGCGTTTCATGCGACCGGTAGCGCAAAAGGTGCAGGACAGGCTGCAGCCCACCTGGCTGGAGACGCAAACCGTGAAGCGATCGTCGTCAGCCACGGGAATGAGGACGGATTCGATGAGGTGCCCGTCGTGCAGGCGAAAGCGGCTCTTGATGGTACCGTCGTTGCTGCGCTGCGCTTTATCGAGCGTGATGACGGGCAGGCTATACCGCTCCTTCAGCTTTTCCCGCAGGGGAATTGACAGGTTGGTCATCTCGTCGAAGGTGCGGGCGCCTTTCTGCCAAAGCCATTCGTAAATCTGCTTGGCGCGGTACTTCTTTTCCCCGGCCAGAATGAGTTGAGAGGTCAGTTCTTCCAGACTAAGGGAACGAATATCGGGTAAGGTGGCGGTAAGTGGGCTGGCGGACATAGGAGGCAAACGCCCGTGCCCCGCTCGCGGTTGAGGGCCAACCCTATCTGCGGAGTCTTGTTACATTACGCCGGACAGCCCCCGGCCACTCGCCTTATTAGATATGCAGTTACCGCCAAACCATCTTGACCTTTACGAACAGGCCCTCCGGTACGACCGGGTGGGGGACCCGTATACGGCCGTCAAGTTGTTGAAGAAGGTAACGCGCATCGTCCCGGAATGGGCGGATGCCTTCCGGAGCCTGGCCGTGATCTATTCCCGGCGTCAGGAGTGGAAGCCGGCTATTCATTACTGGAGCAAAACCGTTGCGCTCGACGCCGACGACCGCGAGGCCTGGTGGCAATTGGGGCTGGCCGCTATTCCCCTGAAAAGAATGCGTACCGCCCAAACGGTATGGGCAAAGTTTGGCTTTGATAAGCTTTCCCATAAGGACCCTCTCGGCTTGCAGTTGAAGCACGCCGACGGCTACGAAATCCTGTGGATGCAGCCCCTCGACGCCGCCCGGGGACGCATTGTGAGTATTCCGCATCCGGGAAGCGGCATGCGGTACCGGGACCTGATGCTGTACGATCGCCGTGGCCAGAAGGGCTATAATGTCATCGCTCGCCGCCGGGTCCCGATATTTCAGGCGGTCACGCGGCTGAAGCGGTCGCCGTACCAGACCTTCAGCTGTCTGCTGCACACGAGTGAGGTGGAACCGATCGAGCAACTGGAGCAGCTTTGTTACGACGCCGGTCTGGGTTTCGAAGTGTGGAGTAACGCTACACGGGCCGTCCAGCAAAAGGCAGCCAACGCCACCGAGGAGGAGCGGCGGGCCTTCCCCGAATATTACAGTGATTTACTGCCGCGTCCCGAAACGGGGACGAGCCTGGTGGCCATTGCCGCTATTCATCCGGCCGAAGTAGAACGGGTTCTCAATGATTGGCAGATCATTTCACTGCAGCAATATTCCGATCTGCGGGCTTACTGAGTTCATCTACGAAAATCAGCACCTCGCGTAACCCACCCACCGGAATGACCCGCTCGAAGGCGCTCAGGTCATGCAGCGTTGACTGGTAACCGGAGAGGACCAGTTGTGACTCCTGGCAGTGATGCAGTACTTCCCGGACCAGACTCTCTACGGGTTTGGCGACGTAGGTGCTGGATAGTATCGTGAAGAGATAGTCGGTCTGGTAGGTCTTACAGGCATCCCCGAGATCCGCCGGAGAAACGTTCCCACCCAGGTAAAGCACGGGGACATCCCGCCGCCGCAGGAGGTACTGGATGAACAACATGCTCAGTTCCTGCCGCTCTTCCTCGGGTAGAAAGAGGGTGAAGGACGGCAGGTCTTCCCGGCTGTTCGGTGGCAACCGGTCGGTGGCGGCCAGTACCTTTTGGCGAATGAGACAGGCCACGAAGTTTTCGTGCACCGCCGTGATCGAGCCGGTGAAGTAGAGGACACCCAGCTTATCGAGGAGGGGATATACCACCTCCATCATGGTTTCCTCAAAGCCCCGCTGCTCTATATTCATGTCTAGAATGAGGCCGAATTTCTCGGCATCCATTTCCAGGGTCGACAGCGTGAGGGCATCAAGGCGGGTGTCCGAGCTGATGTTCAGGGAAGAGAGGGAAGCCACTTCGCTGGCCCGCTCCTCCGAACTCATGGCCGCGATCCGGCTGATGCGAAAGCCGTTTCGATTCAGCAGGGCGACGTTGTACAGCTCCCGCAAATCTTCTTCCAAATAGAACCGGACATTGTGCTGGCTGCGGCGGGCGACAATTATATCATAGCGTTGTTCCCAGGCGCGCAGGGTGTGTGCCCGTATGCCCGTAAGTTTCTCAACGTCAGTGATGGAATAGACCGCCAAAGGGATTGCTGTATGTGATGATAGTGCCTGAATCGAAGCGTGTGCGCCTAACACTACCCCAAAAGAATGGTTCAGTTGGCCGGGCGGCACAACCTTAGCCGGCTATGTGGTATTTTTCCGCCTAGCCACGGTGACGGTTCGTGTCGTCATGCACCCAATATCAGCCATATGCGACTATCTCTACTCTTCATTGTCCTTCTTTTCGCCCTGTCGATAAGCGCCCAGGATTGCTTTTATCAACTGCGGCTTACCGACAGCGAAGGGGACGGCTGGAACGGGGCGGCGCTAGTCGTTCGAAACGGTGGCGAATCCGCAACCTACACCCTGGACGCCACCAACGATGATGGCTTGAGTCGGGTCTTCTACCTCCCGGTTGCTAACGGTCAAACGGTGACCCTGGATTACACCACCGGAGCCTTTCCCGACGAGGTGGGGTTCTCTATCTTAGACAATAACGATAGTCTTATCTACGAAGTGACGGCGCCGGACACCGATCCGGCACTTGCCTCCTTCACCGTGGCTTGTCGTTCCTGCGCTCCGCCGCCCTTTTCTTCCATCGATGTGTACCGCGTTCGGTACAACAGCGTGGACATTCGATTCCGCTCGACGCCGGGCGATCCGACCTACCGCATCGAGTACGGGCCCGATGACTTCGATCCGGCCACGGACGCCGGTACCGAGATTACGACCCAGGATACCATGGTGCGGGTAACGGGGCTGAGCTCACTGAGCGTATACCAATTTTACATTTCTACAATTTGCAGCGATCCGTCCGATACCACGGTTCGGCGGGGACCCTTTCGTATACGAACGCAGATCCAGAAAGACATCGGGATCACCTCGCTGGTCCGCCCGGTGACCCGGTGCCAGCCGAGCACGAACGACTCGGTTACGGTGGGCATTACCAATTTCGGCGGGGAAGCCCAGCAATTTTTCCGGCTTGACTTCACCGTGAACGGTCAGCCCGGCGGGGTTAATATGCCCTTCGACGGTATCTACACCGGGGTGGTGGGCGTGGACAGCACGAAGTTCTTCACCTTCGATGCCCAGGCCGATCTGCGGCAACCCGGATTTTACGAATTCCAGATCTTTACAATGCTGGAAGAGGACCAAGACCTCAGCAACGATACGCTGACGGCATCCGTCGTCAGCCTGCCCGTTATTACCCAGTATCCGTACTTCCAGGACTTTGAAGGAGGTGATGGCTTCTGGTTCCCCAGCCAGGGCGGGCGAGGACCTTCCAGCTGGTCGCTTGCCGCACCGCGCGGACAACGGATCGACCGGGCGGGCTCCGGCGACGTTGCTTTCGTCACGAATGCTCAAGGGCAGTATAACGATGACGAACTGAGCTACCTGGAATCGCCCTGTTTCAACTTTTCCGGCCTGGAGGAGGCACCCTACCTTTCTTTCCTGCTGTCGGTCGACACCGAGGAGGAGTTCGACGGGCTGTACCTGGAAGCCAGTACGGACGGAGGCGAAACCTGGGAGATCGTAGAGCGCAATTCCACCGGCGTCAATTGGTACAACAACGGCCTTCAGCAGCAATGGGACGGTAACGGCGGCTTCGGCGAGGGCTATTCCCTGGTGGGGCAGCAACTCCGGGAATACGCCGGCGAGGACCAGGTGCGGCTACGTTTCGTTTTCCGCAGCGATGGCGATACCCGGCGCGAAGGCGTAGCGATTGACAACATCCGCCTGACCGACAGGCCGATGGTTGATTACGCCGTTACCCGGGTAGGGCTGATCAACGAGGCGAACTGCTTCAATGAGTTCGACACCGTGCAGATCAGGCTGGCCAGATTGGGGCAGCAGGCCGTTGAAAACGTGAATGTCTATTACTCCCTCAACGGCGATCCCGCCGTGGTGGAGCAGGCACCCGCTCCCCAGACCTACGGGCAGCAGCAGACCTATAATTTTGACGTCCGCCTACAGTTTGGCAGCGCATCCCGGCAGCGGAATCGCCTGGTCGCCTGGGTGGAGGCCGAGGGCGACAGCGCAACGTACAACGACACTGTTGTCTACCGCTTTCAGCTCGCTCAGCCCGTTCCGTTCCTCGCCGATTTCGAGGACCGGCGCGTTCCCCGTTCGTGGGAATTAGATTCGGATATCGTCATCGCCGAGCGGCCGGGCAGTCCTTCCGTTGCGCTCACCGATAACCTGAGCGAACAGGATACCTTCATGCGCTTCACTACGGCCAATTACGGGCCATTGGAGGCCGGCGACGAACTGGTGTTCACTTTCCGTCAGCGCGATGCGGACGGGAACCCCGTGACCGGCGGCATCACCCGGCTACAGGTCGATGGTAGCGTAGGATGCGGCACGCTCCTGCCTACTTTGGTGAACGAGGCCAATCCCCCCGATTCCACTTTCGTCATCTCCCTCGACGAGTACGCCGGAGAGAATATGTACTTTGATTTTCTGGTCGAGTGGGCGACGGGTGATTACTACGTGATCATCGATGACATTTCGGTACGCCGGTGTCCCGCCGATCTGAACCTGCGCTA
This sequence comes from Lewinella sp. IMCC34191, assembly GCF_003390935.1. GTDB lineage: Bacteria > Bacteroidota > Bacteroidia > Chitinophagales > Saprospiraceae > Neolewinella. The sequence continues at coordinate 203,609 of NZ_QNQZ01000008.1, forward strand.
CACTACCGCACCCCCTTCCGGCGTATTCGCGGACGATGGCACGGCCTACGTATTAGCCGGGGCCGGTCTGGCGCCCTACAGCTATTCCTGGAGTAACGGTGACACGACCCAGTCGGCGGATAGCCTGAGCGTAGCTGCTTACTCCGTGACGGTTACGGATGCGATCGGGTGTTCCGATTCGCTTGATCTGGAAGTGGACCTGATGGCCGTATCCACCAGCGATCCGGACGCCTTGCTGGAGAACTTGGAAGCCTTTCCGAACCCGACTGCCGACCGGGTAAATCTACGACTACGGCTTCCCGGTCCGTTGGCCCTCGGACTCGAGGTGTACGACGGTAGCGGACGCCGCATCGAGCAACGGTCGATCGGGCAATCCGGAACCCTGGACGCTGTTGTCGACTTGACTGACCGGGCGCCGGGGATTTACCTCATCCGCGTATGGGCCGGGGAGGCGACCCGAACGATACGCGTCATAAAGAGGTAAGCTTAGCGAATGCCGCGCTCCCGCAAATTGGCTACGTAAATGGCAATGTTGCGGGAGTGCCCGCTCAGCGTGGTGGCGAAGTTGTGCAGTCCACTGCCATCGCCGCGTGCGCAGAAGTAGAGATATTTATGCTCTTCCGGAGCGAGGACCGCATCGATACTTCCTACGCTCGACATCGTGATGGGGCCCGGTGGCAGGCCGGAGTAGCGGTACGTATTGTACGGGCTGTCAAATTCAATGTGGCGATTGAGCACCCGGCCGACCCCGAATTCCCGGGTGGCAAAGACGGCCGTGGGATCCGCCTGCAGGGGCATGCCGATTCGGAGGCGATTGAGGTATACCCCGGCAATTCGCGGACGCTCCGATGCCTGCAAGCTCTCTTTCTCCACGATGCTCGCTAGTGTATACACCTCCGCCGGGGAAAGCCCGACTGCTTCGGCCTTCGCCATGCGGTCGTTGCTGTTCCAGAATCGGTCATGTTCCTTGACCATGCGCGCCACGAAGTCACGCGGCGTCGCGTTCCAGTACATCTCGTAGGTATTCGGAATGAAGAGCGTCTGGAAGGTTTCTTCGGTATAACCTACGCTATCCACGAAGTCGGCATCCTGAAACAAGCGCAGAAAATCGAGGCTGTCGGGCTCGAGGAAACGGGCCACCTTGGCCGCTACGTTCATAGGCTCGCGCTCGGTGGTGAGGACGACATCGACGGTAGACTGGGCTCCGCCACGCAGCTTGCGGATGAGGGCCACGCTGCTCATGCCCGGGTTGACCGTGAAGCGGCCGGCACGCATCGGGCTGCGTTCGAAGCCCATCTGGCTGGCCAGCGGATCGAAGAAGGTGCGGTTGGGACGGATGCCTTTGGCCGCGAGGCTATCCATGACCTGTTCGTACGTGCTGCCCGTGGGAAACTCGACGGCAACGGGTTCGGCGAGAGCGTTGGGTACGGCCGGCACGATCATGACCTGGTAGTAAGCATAGGCCCCGAGCAAGAGGCCGACTAAGACCAGGAGCGCGATAATTTTCTTCATGTCAATATTGTTCCTCCTCGTTGGGGAAGTCTTGACTTTTAACGTCCGCCACGTAGGATGCTGTTGCCTCCCGGATGACCGAAAACAGGTCGGCGTAGCGACGCAGGAAGCGGGGGTGAAAATCTTTGGTAATGCCCAGCATGTCCTGGGTCACTAAAACCTGCCCGTCGCAATCGTTGCCGCCTCCGATCCCGATGGTCGGGATCGCCACGGCTTCGCTGACTCGTTTGGCAAGCTTTGCGGGTATCTTCTCCAGGACCAGCCCGAAGCAGCCGAGATCGGCCAGCATGTCCGCGTCGCTCAGTAAGCGATTGGCTTCCGCCTCTTCCCGGGCACGGACCGTGTACGTGCCGAACTTATAAATGGACTGCGGCGTGAGACCGAGATGACCCATGACCGGAATCCCTGCCTTAAGGATGCGGCGGATACTCTCCGAAACCTCCTGACCGCCCTCCAGCTTGACGGCGTGGGCGCCGCTTTCCTTCATGATCCGGATACTCGACTTGAGGGCCATCTTGCTGTCTCCCTGGTAGGTGCCGAAGGGGAGGTCGACGACCACCAGCGCCCGCTGGACACCCCGAACTACGCTGGACGCATGGTAGATCATCTGGTCCAGGGTGATGGGTAAAGTAGTCTCGTGGCCGGCCATCACATTACTGGCCGAATCACCCACCAGCAACACGTCCGCGCCGCCCGCATCGAGAATACGAGCCATGGAAAAGTCGTAGGCCGTGAGCATGGCGATCTTTTCCCCGGCCTCCTTCATGGCCTGCAGGGTGTGGACGGTTACCCGCTTGACATCACTAACCTTATGTACGCTCATGGCGCCAAAGGTAAGCTTCCCCGGTCGACCGCACGCTAGCGAACGATCAGGCGCCGCGCTCCCCGGCGTCCGCGGTCATCCACCAGCACGATAAGGTAAATGCCGGAGGGAACGCCATCTAGGGGCAGGGCGTACGCCTCGTTCGATCCGGAAAGCAATTCCGTTAGCATCCGCCGGCCATCGGGAGCGTACAGTTCCAGCGCGACTACCGGCAGCGTTGCCGACCAGGAAACCGTGACGCGGTCGGTAGCCGGGTTCGGCACGACCGACCATGCCGCGGGGGGAAGCCCCACCTGTTGCGAAGCCGTGCAATCGCCACCAAAGAAAACGGTACGGGATTTCCCCGCCGCACCGTTACATATGCTAGCCACCTGGACTTCATAGCTCGAGCAGAGGTTCAGCTTATCGACCCGTAAGTTCAAGCCCTCGACTTTCCGTTCGGTAAAGTTCTCCGAGGAGCGATCCCGGTACCGTACCAGATAACTGCCCCCGGGAGCCGCGGAAGCGGTCCAGTCGAGCAGGGTGGCATCGGCCGAAGCATCGTAGTTCGCCTCCAGGCTGGAGGGTGGCGGACAACCCTCCGCGGGCGTGACGTCCAGGCAGTAGTCCTCGACTTCTCCGCTGAATTGCTGGTTACTTCCCGCCGGGCAACCGTTCGTCTTCACCGAAGTGAATTGCATAATGATCCGCATACGGGTCAATCCGAAAGCCGCCTCATCCGGGACGGTGATGTACGCCCGGGCGGATCCGCCACGCGGCGCGGTTTGCTGCATAACGAGCTCGTCGGCCGCGAATGCCGCATCCTGGTTCCAGTCGACGTACACGTGAAAGTCCTGGGTGAAGCCGCTACCGCGGTAATCGGGTGAGAGCGCTAGCTGGTAAACACCACCGGGAACGATACTGGCGGTCGTCAGGTCCCCGTAGTTTGCGAACGCCCCGACGGCGCGGTCCGAGGTGTTTTCGAGTACGCCGGGCATGCTGACCTCCGCGATCCATTCCTGTTCGTTGCCAAAGCCCGTCGGCTGACAGTATGCCCCGTCCAGGCAGACACCGCAACCCAGCGTTTTGACCTGTTTTCGCCTGCCAAATTCCGTACTCGAGCCTACGCAATTCGTCCGCAGTTCAAATTCATAGGTTCGGCAGTTTCGTAAGCCGACCACTTCCGCGGAGGGGTCGGTCACCGTAACTTCCCGCCAGTCTTCATCGTGCGTACGAAAGCGAAGTGTATAGCTGGTCGCACTGAGTAACGGTATCCAGCTCGCCCTTACCTGCCCGCCGGGTTGTGGGGTAAGGGTAAAGTCATCGGGAAGTCGGCAACAGCCCGGGGATTCGACGACCAGTATTTCCGATGGGGTGGGTTCTTCGTTGCAGTAGGCCAGCAACTGCAGTTGGTAGTCGCTGCAGGCGGATAGTTCGCCGAGGCGATAGGGGGAAGTAACGTTGCGAATCGTATCCCAGGTCGTTCCATTCCTCTTCCGGTAGCGCAGGTCGACTACCCCCACCGAGGCGATACGCGTCCAGGTGAGTAACAGATCGGTAGAAGCGTCGCCCGGCGGGCTTGCGTCAAAAGAGGCGGGAGCCAGGCAGTCGGTACAGGACTGCTGAAGCGACCGAACCGCCTTTCCTACGTCGAGTGCCCCGCCGGTACGGGTAGCTTCGGTTAGGGTGGGCAGGGAGCGTACCGTGGCAAACAGTACGTCGCGGACCCGCCGGGCGGCCACCGGCGGGTCGCTGATGGTAAGTTCGCCGAAGGTCAGGCAGGGCACGGCATACAACAAACCGATGCTGCCCGTTACGGCCGGCGTGGCGTAGGAAGTTCCGAATACCGCCCCGTAGCGACCGTTCGCTAGGGTAGTGACTACCCCCTCCCCGAAGGCCGCCATATCCACCGATAAAAGCCCCTGAGCAGCGTCCTTTACCTTTTTATTGCGGGTGTCCAGGTTGGTTACCGTTATCAGGAATTCGGAATCGCAGAGGCTCGGCAGATCACCGACCTCGTCGACATCGACGTCGCGGTTCGGAACGGCCGCTACACTGAGGATTCCATATTTTCCAAGGGTATCGTAGAGGGCACACCAGATCGGGCTCTGGGAAGGAAATGCCCGGTCACGCCCCCAGCTGGCGTTGGTCGCGATCACGTAGGCCCCCTCCTCACCGCCGGATGTGTCGTAGCGCCGCCTGGCCTGCAGCGCGTAGCCGTAGGCCTGTATTACTTCCGACTCGAGCGGATCGAAGTCGTTAGTAATGTGCATCACCTTGGTGTGCCAGTTTATGCCGGTCACGCCGAGGCGGTTGTTACCGACGGCCGCCATCTGGCCCATCACCGGGGTACCGTGGTCGCCCTTGCCCGCCTCGACGTCATTGTTGTCCAGGGCCGTATTCCATCCGTACCGGTCATCGACGTAACCGTTGGCGTCGTCGTCGATCCCATTGTCGGGAATCTCACCGTAGTTGACCCAGATATTCTCGCGTAGGTCGGGGTGGGTAAGGTCGATACCGTTGTCGATGGAGGCGATGACGATGGTGTCTCCGTTGGCGGTCACCCCGCCCGTCGTGATATCCCAGGCCAGTTCGGTTTGGTAGTCGGCCCCGGGCTCCCCGCCGATCTGGCCGGTGTTCCAGAACTGCCACTGCTGATTGTACTGGGGGTCGTTGGGGCGCCGCCGGGAAGTGAGCCGGTGATTCAACTGGACGAAATCCACCTGCGGATCGGAAGCGTAGCGAAGGCGTAAGTCCGCTTCCGCGTAGTGGGACCAGTCGAAGTGGACGAGCCAGGTTTCCCCGCCGGCGTGGAGGCGTTTATAGCCGGTTACTTCCTGGTGGGTCAGTATCCAGGACTTACCGTCGACACCAGCCCGGAACTGGAGGATCAGCTCTCCCTGCGCGTAGTCCAATAACTGTGCACCCAGCGAGGCGGAGCAAAGCAGACATAGTAAAATGCAGTGGGGTGAGCGCATGTTCCGGAATCAAAACCGAGCGAGAGCCAAAATAGGCATTCGTACCGGTAGTCACCCGGTCAATTTGGTTGTCGGGCTTACCTTAACTGACGTACGTAGCACCTGAACCGTTGGTTTTGGTCGCCTAAAAGGGCGGGAGATATCGTGCCTCAGGCAAAAACCCTGCGCCAGCCCAGCCGGATGAAGAACAACAGCAGGAGGAAGACAAGCAACAGGTACTGGATCTTCAACCCGCTAAATACTACGATCCGCGTACGATCGATCGCCCACAGGATGACGAGCGTGGCAAAAATCATCAGCACCAATCCACCTAGCCGACCGAATCCCGGCAGCGCGGGCATGTACACCTGCCTGCGGATGATGTAGGCCGTGGCGAAGAAACTGGCAATCGGGATACCCTGCAACAAGAGGTCCGTATCCAGAATACTGCCCCGCTCGAACAGCCACTGGTAGGCCATCAGGCCCACTGAAAGGATCGCGGGTACCGCCACCAGATAGAGTAGGGTGCTGTACAGGTAGTTCCAGGGAGGCAGGTGATTTTCGTTTCGCTCCATCAAGCCGGCCAACAGCGCGGCAAAGGGAATCAGGGCAAAATAGAAGATGATCACGTCGGGATGGTCCGCGGCGTACCGGAGCAGATCGTTGAGGGTCATGACGCGCTAAGGTAATTCATCGATCCACCGCCAGGGTAACAGGCCGGACAGATTGAGGCGAAAGGCCAGTCGTTCCAGAAGATTGCCGCGTTGCTCCAGCAGGTTCCGCGTATCCGCGTCCGAGACCAGGGGGAGGTAGAGGTTAAAACGGTCGCCGAGGAGGTTTAGGGCTACTCCGCCGACGTAGTTCACCTGGTTCTCCTGGTCGGTGCTCAGTGTGGTACGGGAACCATAGCTTCCGACGTCAAAGTAGAAGCTAAAGGGCAGCGGCAGGGGTAGGTCCGCTTCCAGGTTCAGTGCCGCCAGGTAATCGTTGCTGCGCCCGTACGGGAATGCCGCGCTGACCGGCGCCCGGAAGCCCCCCTGCCGCCCTTCCAGTTGTTGTTCGTACCAGCCTGCTTGTCCGCGCCCTAGGTACAGGCCGTCGTAGGCGTAGTCGCTGGCGGCATTATCCACCAGGGAGAAGCTCGTAGCCGGCCCGGCCGGCCGGTCGCGTTGATCGTGTTGGAGGAAGTAGCCGGCGTAAAGGCGGCCACTAAGAAATTTGTTGGGTCGGTACTGGTAGCCGGTTTCCAGCTCTGCGTCCAGTCGCAGGTAGTCCACGGCGTTGAAAGCGTCCGGATCGCCGAAGCGGTGTTCCAGGCGCAGGGCGTAGTGGAGGGGGGTAAGTTCCCGTTCCAGCGCCGATTCATATCCCAGACGCAGGAAGCTCGCCGTTAGCTGGCGGTCTTCATCCAGGAGTTGGCCGTCATTACTGAAGTCGGGCCGGCGCTGCGTAAGATGCACGAATTGGGTGTACACCCGACTCGTTCGCTGCCGGATCGCCGGATGGGCGAATCGAAAGTCCGAGCGAATGCCCCAGCGATCGTAACTGTAAATGTCCTCAATATTTTCGGCCGGTGGATCGAAATCGCTAAAGCGTTGTACGCCACCGCTCACCTCGACCCGCTGCAGCCAGTCCGTAGGACGCGTTAACCGGTACTTGGCGCCGGCGAAACCGACGATTGCTTTACTGTTGAACCCGTACAGGGGACTTATCAGGAACTCCAACCGACGGGGCTCCAGCGTGCGGTTATGCAGGGCCAGGCCAAGCATAGCACCGTCATTTCCGTTGAAACCGACCAGGGGAACGAAGAAGAGCTGACGCCGGCTCTGCTCCCCGTCGATGATCAGGCTGAGCTTCGGTAGAATAGAGGTTCCTTCCCCGTCCCTCGCCCATACCGTCGAATTATACTCGCCGCGGTCTACCGTCGTCATGGCATCGCGTACGTAATCGGTTTCCCCCAGGGTGTCGATCACCGCGAAGAAGTCTTCCGGCGACGGGTGCCGGAATTGCCACCGCCGGAAGTACGCGTTAAAGGCGGCGTCCAGTCGTTCGGTGCCGACCCGTTGCTCGACCTGGTTGAGGACCAACTCGGGCTTGCTGTAGGCACCCATCCAGTAGTTGTACGCTTCAAGGCTGTCGCTGCGCGTATCCGGCGCTTGATCTCTGCCTAGCCTGGCCAGTTGGCGATAAGCTACCTTATCCGTGTCGAGCTCGCGGCCCGGCAGGAGTTGGATGCGGCCGTCGCGTTCCGGATAGAATTTGCGGGTATACCGCCCCTCGTAGTAGCTGTTGAGGCCCTCGTCCATCCAGGGGTGGTCACGCTCGTTGCTCCCCAGTATCCCGTAAAACCAGTTGTGCCCGATCTCATGGGCCAGCACTTCGTCCAGGGCGTAATCGCTACCACTGAGTCCGATGACGGTAATCATCGGGTACTCCATGCCCGCACCGGCGCTCAGGGCGGACTGTACCCCCGTCACCTGCGGGTAAGGATAATCTCCCACGTGCTCGGAATAGAATCGGGTGGACCGTTTGAGGTAATCCGTCGCGTTTTTCCAGTACGCTGATTCGGTCCGCGTAAAGAAAGCCCAGACGTCAATCGGTTTTTTTGCGGCGGAGCGCAGGTATAATGTATCGTGGAGAACCCGGAACCTTTTGTCGGCAAACCAGGCAAAGTCATGTACTCGCTCTGCCGTGTAGGTAAGCGTTTTCATTTTTGAAGCGGAGGGGGGAAAGGCTTCGCTGACGTAGCCGTAGGAGATCACTTCGGCAAAATCATCGAGCGCCGCCCGGGTGGTGTCTGCCTGCTCCAGCAGCCATTTCCGCTCCGTGGTGGTCTGTAGTTCGCCCGTTGCCGCTACGGGATAATTTTCGGGTAGCGTGATTGTAACGGTATAGTCGCCGAACTCACTGTAAAATTCCCCCTGGTCCAGATATGGCATCGCGTGCCACCCATCCCGGTCGAATACGGCCGGTTTCGGGTACCACTGGGTGATCTGGTAGGACTGCCCCACGTGCCCCAGCCGACTGAAACTCCGCGGGATCCGCACCCGGAAGGGCGTAGTAATGTCGATCGTTTCCCCGGGGGAGAGGGGATCTGCCAGGTGCAGAGTACCGATGTCCGGCTCGCTGGAGTAGGTGAATCGGGCAGGCTGCCCCTCCACCTGAAACGCTAGGCTGTCCATCGTGCCCCGGTCGGCGGGATCGGAAAAGTGAAAGCGCGTCTCTCCGTTGCGGAGTTGCTGGCGCGCGAAAGCACTTTCGTCGCTGCTGTAGGCCCGTGGCCACAGGTGAAAGACGATGGAATCGAGTGGAGTGGGGGCGTTATTCGTGTAGGCGAGGGTGATGTCGCCGTGGAGCGTATGCGCACGGTCGTCGAGCCGCACATCGATGTTGTAGCTGACCGCCTGTTGAAAATAGTCGGTCTGGCCGAGGAGGGGGACGGTAAGGAGCAGAAGGAATAAGACGCGCATAGGGTAGGGAGAGCTACAGTAATTCGCCACTGAATCCGAAGGGAAGCAAGTCGCCGGCCCGGTCGAATACATACACCGGTCCGGTCTCTCCCCGCATGATCAGCCGCATGCTATGACCGAAACGCCCTTCGTGCTCGCTCAGTATCTGGCGGCAGGAGCCACACGGGCTAGCGGGCGTCGATAGCGTCTGAGCGGGTGCCTTCACGGTGATGGCCATCGCTTCCACCGGCATGCCGGGGCGCAGAGCAGCGGCGGCGGCCATGGCGTTGGGCTCCGCGCAGATGCACATGGGATAGGCGGCGTTCTCGGTATTGGCGGCGGCCACGACAGTCCCATCCTGTAGGCGAGCGGCGGCGGCCACCTTAAAACGCGAGTAGGGCGAATAGCTGTTGGGCAGGGCGGCCGTAGCGGCGGCGAGTAGCTCCTGGTCGGTTTCCGGCAGCTGTTCGGGATCGGCTACTTCCGTGTACCGAATGGTGTGGCTTTTCTCAGGCATGGTCGAATCAATGGGGTCTAAACATCGGATGTGTCAGTCCTGACAAATTTGCAGGCATCGGATGTAAGTCGCTTCGGTGAGTGGGTAGAATCGGTGATTTGGGACAGAACTGGGCTAAGATGAGGAATGTTGTCGGACCATCGGACCTGACACATCCGATGTCTGTTATTTTGGCGGACCTGACACATCCGATGTGTCAGCAGCCGGTTTATCGGATTTGGACGGCTTCCGCGGCGTTGACAAAGAGCACGTTTCCGATGTCGTCGTAGCCGGCGAACAGTTCCCCTTTCATTCGCTTCAGTGCTTCGTCCCGGAAGCCCATGATGACCAGGTCCGCTTCTCCCGAGCGGCTGGCGATCACCCCCCGAACGTCCGTATTGTCCCGGCGGCAGAGCACTTCGATGTTGTTGCGGCTGATGGGAAGCTTTCCGGTCTCTATGAGGTCAAACATGCGCTGTTCTTCCTCGATCAATTTGGATTCCTCGAAGAGGGCGAACAGCTTTATTTCCGCATCCTTCCAATCGGAATGCCCGGTCATGACGTAGGCGAGCAGAATCATGAGGTTGGAACTCTCCAGGTGCGCCCGGGTGATCCAGACGTGGATCGTGCGCTTGAGCCCGAAGCCGCGCTCGGACAATCCCAGGATGCCGATGTTGAAGTCGACCGACTTGATCAACTTGAAGTTGTCGATGATGTCGCCGAGTCCCTCCCCGCCACGCTTGGAATATTCGAGTAGCAGCAGGTTATTTTCGGTGCCGGCAATCCCCGGGAACTGGATGATCTGCGCAATGGCCGACGTATAGGATGGGGAGACGATCGTATCTACGTAGATCCGGCTCTCCGTGGCTTCCGCCATCCGGATGATCCGCTCCTTTGTGTGGCTGGCCGCTTCCGAAGTATCGTGACTGAGGTAGCCGTTGATGTAGTGCAGGTAGGTTCCGAATCCGTATTTCTGTGAGAGCCACCGGAGCAGGTCGAAAGCCCCCAGACGGGTGAAGGTGGCGTCGCTAACGGCAATGACGCTGGGCCGCCAGCTTTTCTTCTCCTCCTTCTCGGCCTTCTGCAGGAAGATTTGAATGCGTCTGCTGATCTGAAAGATCACGCCCTGGAAGATGAGCGCCAGACTCCTTTTATCCGGGTTGCTGTAGGAGATGTAGACGTAAAGCAGCCCAATCAGTACCACCGCCGCCGCGGCGTATGTGGAGTTCATGATGAAGATCAGTCCGAAACAGGCGATAGCCCCAAAGAGACTTACGTACCACTTCGAACGGAACGTTGGGCGATAACTGGGGTCGGCCGCAAAGTGGTTTAGGAAGCTGATGAGGCAGAGGGAACCGTAAGTCACCATGAAGAACATGGAGATAATTTCCGCCACGCTGTCCAGGGCACCCAGCATGATGAAGAAGGCGGCCAGGATGACGGTCACCAGGCTGGAATTGTAGGGCTCGTTGCTCGGTCCGCGTCCACGGGCAAGAAAGGCGTTGATGCCGGGAGCGGGAAAGAGCTTATCCGCCGCGATCGCCTGTAGCGTACGCGGTGCAACCAGGATGGAACCCAGAGCCGAGGAAATGGTGGCGGCGGCCAGTCCCAGTGGAATGATCCACCAACCCTGCCAGGCGATATCGGCCATGATCAGGTTGCTGGTATCAGCCAGGGCTTCGGGAGGCGCGGAGGCGGACAGCTTCCAGGCCATAAACAAGTAGACCACCATGCCCCCGAGGGTAGCCGCCAGGGTACCCCGTGGGATCGACCGCCCCGGATCGCGGAGGTCGCCCGACAGGCCAACCCCCGCCGTCATGCCGGTGAAGGCCGGAAAGATGATGGCGAAAACGGTGAAGAAGCTCAGGGCGGGAATGTCCGGTTCCGGTTCGGCGGGCGCTGCCGGACTGATCTCTGCGGACCCTCCCGGATAGTAGACCGTATCCGGATCGGCATCTCCCTCGGCTTCCGTGATGAGTTCCTGCAGGGCTTCGTCGGTCACTTCGGCGTCAGCGGAATAGCTGTTGAAGAACTCTACGGAATTCTCCCGGCCATAGTCCGTCGTTCCGGCAAAAAAGGCCATCAGGGCAAGACCCAGCGTAGCCACCACCAGATAAAGAATCTTTACGCCTAGATCCGCTCCCTTGGTCAGGATAAGCAAGGTCAGCAACAGCAGGGCGGGTACACCGATCGTTTGCGGGAAATCCAGCAGGTAGCCGACCCAGGGCAGCAGCACGTACGTCTCCCGGAGCCAGCTCACCAGCGGCCGGAATGCCTCGGTGAAGGCCATGATGTAAAAGGCCACGGAAATAGCCTGGGATAGATAGAGGGCTATCCCGATGGTACCGCCGATGACCAGCCCGAAGCTGCGGGAAATAATATAGTATTCGCCACCGCCTTCCACCTTCTGATTGGTAGCGATCTCCGCAATCGCCATCGCGGTTGGGATAGTGACGGCGTGACCGATCAGGATGATAGCGATCGTACCGGCCAGGCCCACCATGCCCACGGCAAAGCCGAAGCGCAGGAACATGATGGCCCCCAGGATCGTCGAGATCGCGGTAAAAAATACCGGGGCGGTGCCGAATTTCTGCTTATCCATGGATTAGCCCGGGGTGGGCGGCTCCACGAGGAAGTTGTAATTCGACAGGATGTCCTGGACTTGCTGCCGTAACTGCTCGTTATCGATGTCCTGTATCTGCGTCAATAACTGCTGGGCGATGTACTGTCCGCGACGCTCCTCAAAGGCAAAACTCTGCGCCACGATCTGCGGGTCCAGGCTCTGAAAGTAATCCAGTCGGTCGGCGGTGTTCTCCGCCAGCTGAATGACCACGTCACTTACCCGGTCTACATTGCCGGTCTGGAAGTAGGGGGCCAACATCGTAAAGGCTTCGAAGAAGAACGGGAAATTCATATTCGGGAAGGAGCGGAAGTATTGGTCTCCGATCTCCAGTGCCCGCTCCACGTCACCACGTTCAATCAATTCGTTCATGGTCCGCAACATGATCTGCTGCATGGACTGAATCGCAGGGCCGTAGCTGGTATTAACGTGGGTGTCCACGTTGTCGAAGTTGCCCCACGTCCACGTATTCATGATGAGGTCGTAGTTCTTGTCGACGTCTACCGTACCGGCACCGATGTTCGGCGGGTACATACCATTGGGCGGGCTCGATACGCGGGTAGCGGTAAGCTGTAGCGCCAGACCTTCCAGCTGCATGTAGTCCTGGAGGCCCAGGAACTTGGATGGCTGACAGGTGACGGCAAAGTAGATCGGCCGCTTGTAGAAATTCATATTGATGATGTCCATGATGGCCACCACGTCCTTCTGGATAGATCCGCCCGGAATTTGCAAGGGTATGTTTTGCACCACGGGCTGTCCGGCGGGCGTCAGCCACGGCGCCTGGGCCAGGCGACCCGGATCCACGCGAATGCTCACGTTACAGGTACTGTAGGTCGTCTCGATGATGCGCCCACTCTGGGTAGCCAGATTTTTGTCGGTCGCGATCTCATTCATGAATTCCTCCAGGCTCACCGGCGCACCGGTATTGCAGGCGGCTTCGGGACGCTGTGGATTGTAGTACTGTATCTGGTTGCGCAGGCGGCCGCGCATCTTATCCTCGGTGAGTTGCAGATCGATGACCGGGCTGTCGTTCATCTGGTATCGCAGCAGATCGATGTACCAGTCTACGGCGATCAAACTCAGGTTCACCACGCGCACGTCGGTCCGGATGCCCTCCACCTCCTGGGCGTACCACAGGGGGTAGGTGTCGTTGTCGCCGTAGGTGAAGATGATGGCGTTCTCGTCCACCGACTCCAGGAAGTTATGGGCGTAGTCCCGCGCCGCGGTGTGCTCCGAGCGGTCATGGTCGTCCCAGTTTTGCGTCACCATCAGGATCGGGGCCACCAACACCAGGGCCGAGCAACCGATGGCTACGCCCGTGCCCCGCGCCCGGAAGCGGCCCTTGAGGAACTCGTAGATGGCCGGCACGGCCATGCCCATCCACATACAGAAAGTGAAGAACGACCCCACGAGAACGTAGTCCCGCTCCCGCGGCTCGTTCGGTGGCTGGTTGGTGTAGATGATGATGCCCAGGCCCGTGATCACGAACAGCGCCAGCAGGGTCAGGAACTCCTCTCCCCGCTTGGTGGAGTGCCACAGCAGGCCCAGCAGACCGAAGATAAAGGGCAGCAGGAAGTAAGTGTTGCGCGCCGGATCGTTCTTAAACTCCTCGGGTAGTTCGTCCAGATTCCCGAGCCGCATTTCGTCGAGGAATTGGATGCCCGTGATCCAGTTGCCGCGGCTTTCGTCCCAGCTGAAGTAGCCCTGCTCGCCGTTCTGGCGGCCGGAGAAGTTCCACATGAAGTAGCGCCAGTACATCCAGCCAATCTGGTAATTGAACAGGAACTTCAGGTTGTCAATAGCGTTGGGCCGCCCGTAGGGCAGCGGCTGGCTGGGGTCCAGGCCCATCCAGCGCTTGTACAGATCGGGCCGCCCCTGGCTGCCGTCGGCCATACGGGGGAAGAACATCTGCTTGCCGGGCTCGTACTCCGGCGTGATCTTATAGTTGGTGTAGACGTACTCGCCGTTCACCAGGCCGTAGCGGTCGTCCAGGTCGGTGGCGATCATGTCGGCGTCGAAGTTGGGACCGTACAGCAGGCTGCGTTCGCCGTACTGCTCGCGGTTGAGGTAGGGCAGCAGGCTGGTGACGTTGTCCGGGTTGTTCATGTTGACCGGCGTCTTGGCTTCGGCCCGGATGACCACCACGGCGATGACACTGTAGGCGATCAGGATGGTGGCGATGCCCATGGCGGCGAGCTGCACGCCCTGGTCCTGGTGCTTATGGGCGTAGCGGAAGGCCAGGTAGAGCAGGCCACCGTAGGCGATCAGGGTGGGCAGCAGGCCGATGTGCACCGGCAGGCCGCTGTTGACCAGGCCGATCTCGAACCACTGCCACACGGTCGGTACGCCGATGATGACCAGCGTCTGGATGATGCCGATCATGAGCACGCCGGAGAGGCCGGCGGCAATGAACTCCGCCCACTGGGGCAGCTTGCGGCCGCCCAGGAAGTAGGTGGCCCCGGCGATGGCGCCGATGCCCAGGATCTTGGCGGTGAAGGACAGTCCCGTGAGCAGCAGGCTGGCGGCGAAGAGGTAGCCGACGATCTTACCCACCCGGGTGAGGAACAGCTGCCCGCGCTCGCGTAGGTAGAACAGCAGGGTGATGAAGGGCAGCACCAGGATACTGAGCAGGTGAACGCCGCTCGAAAGCCCGATACAGAAGATGCTGAAGATGAGCCAGCGGTAGGCGACGTAGTCCAGCTCCCGGGGGGTGGTGTAGTAGCGGATGGCCGCCCACACCGTCATACAGGTGAAGAAGAAGGACATGGCGTAAACCTCCCCCTCCACGGCCGAAAACCAGACGGAGGTGGTGAAGGCCGCGGCGAGTCCGGCGACCAGTCCGCCACCGGCCACGGCGATGACCTGTCCGCCGCCCACTTCGGCGCGCTCGTCGCGACCGGTGAGCGAGAGCAGGCTCAGGCGGATAGTAGACCAGGCGATGAAGGTGGCGCCAAAGGCCGTACAGATGGCCGACATGCCGTTGACGAAGGCGGCGATCAGGGCCGGGTCATCGCTGAGCAGGTTACCCACGGAGGCGAAGAGCCGGCCGATAAGCAGGAAGAGGGGCGCCCCCGGGGGGTGAACGACTTCGAGTTTGTAGGCACCGAGGATGAACTCGCCCACGTCCCAGAGGCTACCCGTGCGCTCCACGCTGAGGAGCAGGACGATAGCGGTGATGGCGAAGACGATCCAGCCGGTAAGCTGGTGTAAGCGGTGTAATTTACCCATATACGGAATGGCTTAGCAACCCCACCTCGAATCGTACGAAGTGTATCGTACTAAGTCAGGATGGGCTGTTGGCGAAACGCCGCAAAGCTAAACAATATTAGGCGGGACCGGTCGGGCAGCCAACAACTCTTACAATCCGAGTAGAAGCAGCGTCGGGTCTTCCAGCAATTCCTTCACCTTCACGAGGAATGTGACCGAAGAACTACCGTCAATCACCCGGTGGTCGTAGCTCAGGGCGATGTACATCATGGGCCGGACGACCACCTCGCCGTTCACGGCAATGGGGCGCTCGATGATGTTGTGCATGCCGAGGATGGCCGACTGCGGCTTATTGATGATGGGGGTACTCATCATGCTACCGAAGACACCACCGTTGGTGATCGTGAAGGTGCCTCCCGACATTTCATCGATGCTAAGCTTATTGTCGCGCGCCTTAGCCGCTAATTCCTTCAGCTTATGCTCGATCGTAGCGAAATCCAGCGATTCGACATTGTGGATCGGCGGAACGACGAGGCCCGTCGGCGTGGAGACCGCGAAGCTGATGTCGACGAAGTCGTGGTAAGTCAGCGATTTCTCGTCCTCGGCGATATGGGCGTTCACGTCCGGCATTTCCATGAGGACCTGCGCACAGGCTTTGGCGAAGATGGACATGAAGCCTAGCTTGACACCGTACTTCTCCACGAATTTATCCTGTACCTTTTTGCGCAGGGCCATGACTTCACTGAGATCCACCTCATTGAAGGTGGTCAGCATGGCCGTATCGTTTTTGGCGCTGACCAGTCGGCTGGCGATAGTCCGGCGCATGCGGCTCATCTTTTCCGTGCGGGTGTCGCGGCTGAAGGCTTCTTTCCCGGCGGAGGAGGCCGCCGTTTTGCTGCTCGTACCGGAGACCTTTGCGGCAGCGGGGGGCGGCGCGGCGGCAGCTGGTGGGTTCTTAGCGGCCTGTTGGGCGTCTCCTTTGGTGATGCGTCCGTCGCGTCCCGTACCGTTTACGGATTTCGGGTCGACATCCGCTTCGCGGAGGATCTTGCCCGCGGCGGGGCTGGGCGTGCCGGTGGCATAGGTTTGATCACCAGCGGCGGGTTTCTTCTCCTCGGCCGGGGCCTCAGGCTTCGGGGCAGGCTCGGCGGCTGGTTGTCCGCCTTGATCCTGCGCTCCGCCGCCCGCTTCTTCTGATACGCTGGTATCGATCTTGGCTACGAGCGCACCGATTTCCAGGTCATCGCCTTCCCCGGCGACGTAGATGAGCTTCCCGGCGGCTTCGGCGGGGAATTCGAGGGTTGCCTTATCGGATTCGAATTCGCAGATCGGCTCGTCGAGTTCAACGTAATCTCCGTCTCCCTTCAGCCACTCGGAGAGTGTTACTTCGGTGACCGATTCACCGATTACGGGGACTTTCATTTCGATGATGCTCATGGGGAGAAAATATTTCGTGGGTTAACGCGACAGGCTATCTACAGTTGGGCGCCAAAGGTAAAGTTTCCCGTTCATTCTACCGCTCCGGGCAAAAGAGTGACGCAAGATCGTGAAACCTGGCGCCATGGGCCTATTCTATACAGGACAAAGCCCGGCAAGTTCCCGGAGTACGTACTTTTACGGTGATGGCGCCCCCCCGACCGATACCCCGTTTCCGCCGTTGGCTCAGCTACCTATGGGAGCAATCGCTGGAAACAACATCCTCCGAATACAACGAATACCTGGAGGTCTGCCTGGTACACGGCCGGCTGCAATTAGTGGCCGAGGAAGCGATCTACAGCTTCGGCGATTACTACCTCAACTTCAGAAAGCTGTTCGAGGTCTTTGACTACGAGCAGTTGCCGGAACACGCTTCCGTGTTGGTCCTTGGACTGGGGCTGGGTAGTATCCCGGAATTGCTCGAAAAGTACGTGGGGCTCGAATACAGTTACGTCGCCGTAGAGATCGACCCGGTCATCATCGAGCTGGCCAGTCGATACAGCCTGCCCCAACTGGAGAGCCCGGTGGAGGTCGTGCAAGCGGATGCGGTCGCCTTTCTACAACTGGACGAGCGGCAGTACGACCTGATCTGCGTGGACGTATTCCAGGACGCTACCGTGCCCGCCCATCTGGACCGATTTGACTTCGTGGAATTACTCCGCACCCGCTTGCTGCCCGGCGGGGCCCTCGTGTACAACCGGCTCGCTTCGAGTATCCCGGACCGGAACGCAGCCCGTAGCTACTACGAAGGAACCTTCGCGCCGGCCTTCACCGCCCCCTATCTCTACGATACGGGCGGCAACTATCTGCTGGTCAACGACGCCCGATTTCTTAATTTACCGTCATGAAGAGGATTTGCCCCGAATGCCAGGAAGAATACACCGGCCGTTCCGACAAACGATTCTGTTCGGCCGCCTGCCGGTCCTCCCACCACAACCGCGCCCGGGCGGAAGAGCAGGTGTTTCAGCGTACCATCAACAATATCCTGCGTCATAACCGGAATGTCCTCGCCGAACTCAATCCCGACGGGAAGGCCAGCGTGCGCCGCGACCGCCTCATAGACCGCGGATTTAAGTTCCGGTACTTCACCAACGAATACACCAGCAGTACGGGGAACCGCTATCACTTCTGCTACGATTACGGCTATAAAGTGGAGGAGGGGGAGTGGGTGCTGATCATTAAGCGGCAGGAGTATGTGGAGTAGTCGCTGGCTTCGCCAGCTTTTAGGGGGTAGGGGTAGTAGGTACTGCGTAGGGCTGAAACGTCGATGCCCGGAAGGAGTGTCATTGACGAGGGGCGGTACTTCAACCCATTTGCTATCCGCTATTCACTACCAACTACCTGCCGGATCGCCAAAATGAACCCTATCCGCCGTCTGAACCAAAAAGCTCCTTAATCGCCTTTTCTCGCGCCTGGAAGATGCCCAGTACTTGCTTGTGGACGAACAGCTTATCGGCAACCGTGCCAAGGAAGCCGAGCGGGGCCTGGTAGTGGAGGATGTCCAGCATCTCGGTGGTGTGCTGGTCGCGCATCCGGAAATGATGCTGGTGGTGCCAGAGGGCGAAAGGGCCGACGCGCTGGTCGTCGATGAAGTGGTGGTGGGGGTCGACCTTGGTGATCTCGGTGATCCAGTCGGTCGTGAAGCCCGGGAAGGGGCGGACGCGGTACTGCACGATCATGCCCTCGTACATCTCCACCCCGCGTACCGGCGACAGCAGCTCGAATTTAACTTCCGGGGGAGTGAGTTTTTCCAGGTTTTCAGGGCGGCTGAAGAAATCCCAGGTTTCGGCGAGGGAACGGGGAACGATCGTGGAAAATTCGAGTCGGCGGGGGGTCAATGCGGTGGTATTGAAGGCGGGAAGTAAGGTAGGCTAAACTTTAAATAGCGAAAATTCGCATCCGGTTTTAGGAAGTGTTACCGACGGTTCAAAAGTAAAGCAGGGGGCTTCATTTTTCTGCGGTATAATGTTTGTTAAGAATAAATTTATAACAAAGAAATACACACTTTGAACGTTAAACGGTATATTTGTGGACCAATACCTCCGTCTCTCAGGGTTGGCCGGACACTTTATTTTCAACGAATTACACTATGCAAGCAAGACCGCAAACCCGCTATAGTGACGAAGAACTAGCGGAATTCAAATCCATCATCGATAACAAACTGGCCGAAGCGCGTAAGCAGCTCCAGTTTTACCTCGATCAGCTAACGGAACAGACCAACAGCGAAGACGGTAAGGTCCGTGGCCTCGACGACGGTACCGGTACCATGGCGAACGAGGAAATGCACCGGCTCGCGAGCCGACAGAAACAACTGATCCAGCACCTGGAAAATGCGCTGCTCCGGATCGAAAACAAAGTTTACGGCATCTGCCGCGTGACGGGTGAGCTCATTAGCCGGGAACGCCTGCGTATTGTCCCGCACACCACCTTAAGCATTCACGCCAAGCAAAACCGCTAGGCCTACGATACAAGTCGATTACGTAAATTGGCAACCTTTCCGCCCCCGGCGGAGAGGTTGTCTTTTTTGGTGCCATCCCCCCACTCTTATGTCCCGCAAGGCCCTCGTCGTCGTTATCCTCCTTGCGGTGTTACTGTGCGACCAGGCCCTGAAAATCTGGGTGAAGACCCACCTGCACTACGGCGAGGAGCTGGAAATTCTTGGAATGGACCGGGTACTGATCCATTTCGTGGAAAACAACGGCATGGCCTTCGGGCTCTCCCTCGGCGGGCGAATCGGAAAACTGCTGCTCACCGGCTTTCGCATTGTAGCCGTGGTTTTGCTGGCTTACTACCTCGTTCGATTGCTAAAGGAGCAGGCATCGCGCTGGTTGCTGGCCGCCTTCGCCTGCATCGAAGCCGGAGCGGTTGGCAACATAATCGACAGTGTCTTCTACGGCGTCCTGTTTTCGGACTCCGGACCCCACGGCGGCGCTGCTACCTTCCTGCCGGCCGGAGGTGGCTACGAAAGCCTGTTTTTCGGTCGCGTGGTGGATATGTTCTACCTCCCCCTGTTCTACGGGATCTATCCCGACTGGATTCCCGGGCTGGGCGGCTCGTCCTTCCTGTTCTTCCGACCGATCTTTAACCTCGCCGACGTATCCATATCGGCTGGGGTGATCCTGCTGCTGGCGTATTACTATTTGCGGAAAGCGTAAGCCGGCCGCCGCAACTTTGTGGTCCCGGTTTGGATTCTCTTTCTTTGCGGTGCTATTCCGCTATCCGTCCACCAAAGCCTTTTCGCTTGCTTCGTTTGTCTTCCAACGCCACGCTTTTCCTGAAGCTTTTTGTTCCCGTGTTCTGGACGACGGTGTTGCTCGGCCTCACCGCCGTCATCTGGTTAGCCCCGGAGCATTATTTCGGTGGGGTACCGCTCCAGTCGCTCCGGTATGCCATGCTGCTCGTGCTGGTAGCCGGTGTAGGCACTTTTTATCTGGCCCTCTGGCCCCTCAAACGGGTGGAAACCGATGGTAACTTTCTCTACGTCAGCAATTACTTCAAGACGGCCCGGTATAATCTGATCGATGACGTGGCCCTGGTCCGGGAGAGTCGCTTCCTTTTTCTCAAGCTTTGCACCATCGAGTTGCAGGCCAAGGGGACTTTTGGCAAGCAGATGCGGTTCATCGCCTCCCGCAAATCGTTCGATACGTTCCGTAGCGAGTTTGCCGGTGCCGTACGTTTCGCGGGCTAGATCAGCCCGTCACAATCGGGTATTGATCACGTTGTTATACAGGGAGCCGAAGGTGTAACTGAAGCCGAATCGCAAATCCGCGCTGTAGTTCGTGGCCAGCTGTGCCTGTCCCAGCAGAATATCCTCAATGCTTGCCTCGCCCTTTGCCAGACTGATCTGGTCGTTGATGATGTCGTAGCTGCCACTCACGCTGAAGGAAAGTCCCTTGATCACCCGCACGTTGGCCTGGATGTCCAGGGAAAGGCGGTTCTTTTGAAAGTCATCGAGGTAATTACCGGCCGAGACGCCGGCGAATACGGAGCCCCAGCGCTGGCGCAGCCGGAGGTTGATGTCGAGACTCTGGCGGGCCAGGCTCTCCTGCGTCTTGAGGTAGACCGTGGTATCCACGTAGTTGTTGTAGACCCAGCCCACCCGGTAAGCAATGGTGAATTCCTTGAAGGGGACCTGGTTGTAATCGAAGATGTTGTATTCGATGGCAGGCGACAGCCGTGCACCCAGATTAATATTGCTGTAGGTAGAACTGCTGACGCTCGGGAAGAACCCGACCGACCAGTGGTTGCTGATGCTCCTGACGACCCGTCCGTCAATACCCTGGTCGCGGCGAATGGATATCAGGGGATCCTTATCTTTTTGATCAATGCGCTCGATGCGGTAGAAAAAGTTAGGGCTGAAGCGCAGCCGCCAGTCCGGGGTAGTGCGGTCGGCCTCAAAACGGAGGCGCAAATCGTTACGGCTTCGCTGGCTTTCGATATCGGAACTAAAGGAGGCGCTGGCCTCGAAAATCCAGCTGTTCCAGTGATCCGCATTTGCTTCTTCGACGTCTTCCGTTTCCACTTCGGACACTTCCGGGGCTTCCGCGGTGAGGTCGACCATGTCGGCGTAGTCGGTACCCGCGAGGAAGCCGGCCAGGCCGAGTTCGATGCGTTTATTGAGGTACTCGTCCCGCTCCAGTCCGGTCATGACCGCCGTTGTCGAGACTTTGAAATTGAGGCTGTTGCCGGCCAGTTCCTGCTGACCTTTGAACTGGAGGTCGTAGACCCGGCCGCCGTTCGACAGGTAATTGGTAACGATGAAAAGGTTGACCTGCGCGTTGACCGGGTCGATGGTGTGATTGACGTAATTGAGCTCCTGCTTCAGCAGGGTTCGGTTGCAATCGCACTCGGTGAAGAGGTTCAGCCGTTTTTGCCCGTAGCTCGTTGAAGTCAATAGCAGAGCGTACGCCAACAGGGCGCAAACGGGTAAAAATCTCATTGGCTGGGTAGTTAAACGGCAAAAGTATACAATAAGCGACCGCGAATTCAACCCCATGATAACCCCATTTTGCTATGATCGAGCCTCAGCCAGTGCTTCTTTGTATACGCGAAGTGCCCGATCGCGCCCAAATTTATGGGGTACGATGGGTTCCTGCGGATAGCTTTCCGTACCATACTCCGGCACCCAGCGCTTAACGTATCGATATTCTTTATCGAATTTCCGCTGCTGGCTATCAAAGTTAAAGATACGGAAGTAGGGTTGGGCATCCACGCCGCCGCCCGCCGCCCACTGCCATCCGCCGTTGTTGCTGGCCAGTTCGTAGCAGAGGAGTTTGTCCGCGAAGTACTTTTCCCCCAGCCGCCAGTCGATCAGCAGGTGCTTGGTCAAATAACTCGCCACAATCATGCGTACCCGATTGTGCATGAAGCCGGTAGCGTTTAGCTGCCGCATGCCCGCATCCACGATCGGGACGCCGGTCTTGCCCTCGCACCACAGCCGGAAGTGTTCTTCCTTATTTATCCAGGGAATATGATCGTATTCCGGCCGGTAATTCCCCTTGGCGACGTGTGGAAAGGCCTGCAGAATGTTGGAATAGAAGTCCCGCCAGATCAATTCCCCCAGCAGGGTATCGTTAGTAGTCCGCGCCAGGCGTGCCCGTTCCCGGATGCTTACGGTTCCGTGGCGAAGGTGCGGCCCCCAGCGAGTCGTTCCCGCTACCGCTGGAAAGTCCCGGTTCTGGTCATAGTGTGTAAGCAAATCCCGACCCTCCGCGGCGGGCGGCACCTCAACACCGGAGGGGGCAAAGCCCATCTCTGCAAGGGTCGGGATCGGGTAGGGCCCCTTCTCCGGCAGGAGGTGATGCAGGTACCGTTCGGTCGGGTAAGGCTTAAGGAAATAACTGATTTTCTCTTCCCCGAAGGAGACGAGGCGGCTGTCCAACGTCCGGAGCCAAGTGCGCATGTAGGGCGTATAGACCGTGTAGGGTCCTCCCGCTTTCTTCTGCACCTCATCGCTCTCAAAGATGACGTGGTCCTTATAGTCGCGAAAGGGTATTTCCCGAATAGACAGCAGGTTGGCTACCGCCCGGTCGCGCTCCAGGGCATAGGGCTCGTAGTCGCGGTTCGTGTACACGGCCTCAGGCCGAAGACTATCCCGTAGAAACTCCCACACTTCCAGCGGATATCCGTAAAAGACCCGCAAATCGCTGCCGTATTCCCGATACGCCTTCGCGAGTTCCGTGACGCTATCGTGGATGAACTCTACCCGCGCATCCTTCTTGCTCGGCAACTCATCCAGAATATTTCGATCGAAGATGAAGACCGGTAAAACGGGACCACCCCCTAGGAGGGTGTGGTACAATCCGGCATTATCGCTGATGCGAAGGTCGCGGCGGTGCCAGAATATGGTCATGGTTAGTACGGTAGTCCAGTAGGTGGTCTCCTATTGGTTTGTTAATGCAGTGGGTAGCCTGCTGGTACGTCAGTCTGCTGGATTTGGGACCGCACAATGGTCGGTTACTGGCTGAGCAAGATGGCTATCACCGTACGCTGCGCCGTCATCCCCAAAATCTAGCATGACGATCAGGCGAGCCGAATAAAAGAGGAAAGAACGAACTATACCTCATCCGGATCCTCGTACTCAACGCGGAACTTCTCGATCATCTCCTCACTGAGACTGTCCGCGTATACGCCGTAGGCGTCGACAAGAAGGCCTTTGGTGCCGTCACCGGTTTCGATGCCGTATAGGACGCTGTTGTCGCCGGCACTGCTCATGCCCTCGAAGCGGTAGGTGTGGGTGATGGTGAAGTCAGAGGGGGCGTAGGTTTTGCTATTCTGCTTGCACTCCAGGTATTCTTCCTTCTGGTTGAAATCTTTATTGTAGCCCTTCTTCTTGAGGTCTTCAATGGCGAAGGAGAGGGTATCGTAGGGGTTCTCTTGTAGGATTGGCACTGGCGTATGGTAATGGTACGTTGGTATAAGTCGGTACCCCGCCCGGCGGTTCGCAGATCAGAGCGCGTAAAACAGACCGAAGTGCCCGCCGAAGGCACGGCGAATACTGGTCTGGGCTTCGGTATCGCCCGGCCGGATCACGTTACTGAAGCCCTGGAGGTAGCGTCCGTCAACCTGCACCGTCACCGGGCCGAATTCCAGATTGAACCCGAGGCCGGCGCGAAGACCGTAGTTGATCCGGAAGGACAGATCGTTGCCGTAGTAGGTGTAATCCGGGTAATCTTCCGGATCGAAGCCAACGGGCAGGGTTTGGGATTCGCCGATCGGCACGGAAACGTAAGGACCGGCCTGTAGCATCGGCTGAAACCAACCGCGACCGACACTGAACTGCGTCAGGATCTGGAGCTCGACGTATTCCCTGTCGCGCCGGTAGATACCTCCGTCCAGATCCTCCTGCCAACCGGCCTGTTCGTATGCTACTTCCGCCTGGAAGCCCACCAGTTGCTTATCGAAATAGCGCAGGGCGATGCCGTAGGTGCGGCCCTCCACGGTATTCACGTCGCGATTGGGGGTAAAGTCCATCTCGCTATACTG
This sequence comes from Lewinella sp. IMCC34191, assembly GCF_003390935.1. Classification (GTDB taxonomy): domain Bacteria; phylum Bacteroidota; class Bacteroidia; order Chitinophagales; family Saprospiraceae; genus Neolewinella. Next base: position 227,613 of record NZ_QNQZ01000008.1, read on the forward strand.
CTGCCCACCGACTATACCCAGCTGCAGGCGGCGGTAATCGATGGAGTCGGTCTGGCCGAAAAGGGCAAGGCCGGTAAAGAGAAAACTGATGGACAGGATAAATCGTAGCATAAGCAATAAGGGCGGCGGAGCGCAGGTACAAAAGTAGGACGAAAACAGGGGTGACGGCGTTACCTTACCATGATGATACGCTTGGTAGCCGTGCTGTGGTTTGGAATGCTGGCGGGATGCTTGTCTGCGCAGGTATCCGACTTTTTTTTAGACCCCGCAGGGAAGGCGTACTATTTACTAGACGATGCCCGCCTCGCAACGCCAAACCCTTTGGGCGAGAATACCTACAGCTTTTACGATAGTAGCCTCGGGTCGCCCGACTACGTCGACGTGACCAATCCCTTTCAAATACTGGTCTATTATCGGGAGTACGGAACGGTAGTGGTCCTCGACCGTACCCTCAGCGAGCTGGACCGCATCGATCTGTTCGCCAACGAAAGCATCCGCCAGCCCGGGGTCATTGCGCGGAGCTACGACGACGGGATGTGGGTCTTCGATAATTGGGACTTCCGGCTGCTTAGACTCAACGGGACAGGGGAGATCGAGCACCAGACCAATAACCTCCGCCTGCAGCTGGGCATCTCCGGTGCACCCGATGCCCTGTTCGTTGATCGCAACCGCGTGATGCTCTACTTCGCGGCGGACGACCGGATGGCCGTATTCACCAACTACGGCAAGTTCCTTTCGTGGGTCGCGGTGCCACCGGGACTTACGCTGTCGTGGCGGGCTCCCCATCTCCTGGCCATCGGCGAGGGCCAACACTGGCTATGGACCCCCGGCGAGGAAGGCTTAGTACCACTGGGTACGCTACCCGAGGACCTGGCCTCCGCCGGCCGTATTCTGTTTACCACCGAGGGGTACGTAACCACCGTACCTGGAGTATTGCAAATAAGGGGCAAGGCCTTTTCAAACAAAAAACAATAAAACAATTTGTTTGATGTAGAGTAATTTCCTAACTTTGCTACCGTAGTTCGAAAAAAGGTTGCAAAATGAAATATTCTCTCCCCCGCCTGACGGCCTTCGTCGGCAGGCACTGGCTGCGGCTTGGCCTGATTGGCTGTGCGCTCTTCCTGCTCTCCCAGAAGCAGGTCAATTTTAATGTGAAACTCGGTCACCCTGACGCGAATGACTCGGCTCCGGCACTGGATGAAACCTCGCCCGCCGATGCGCCTTCGGACGAAGCGCCCGTGACATATTATACCGAGGAGGGGACCGCTTCCGCCAAGAGCGGGGGCTTCTTTTCCCGCTTTAACATCTTCGGTAGTTCCGAACCGGATCTTTACGAACGGCTCAACGGGCAGCCCGAAGCGGACATCGACGCCTTTTTGACCCGCTTCGGTCACGTGGCGCAGGCCGAACAGGAGAAGTTCGGCATCCCCGCAAGCGTCATCCTGGCTACCGGCTTGCTGTACAGCCGGAGCGGTAAAGGCACGACCGCTCAATCCCTCAATAATTACTTCCGCTTACCCTGCGGTGCGGACTGGCAGGGGGCGACCGGCCAGGCGGACGGATCTTGCCTGCGGCGGTACGAAAGTGCCTGGACAAGCTTCCGCGACTTCAGCCTAACCCTCACCGCGGGCGAGTATACCCGCCTTGCGCAATTCGGTCCGCGCGATTACCGCCGGTGGTCTGCCGGTATGCAGGAACTGGGCTTCCTGGACAACGAACAGCTGGCGACCGACATCCAACGGACGATCGATCGCTACCAACTCTTTCGCTTCGACTAGGCCTGGGCGGGTTATTCTTCCTCGTCGCCTAACTTGTCGAAGAGCTGGTTGGCCAGCATGTAGTGGTACCACTTCAGGAGCCGTTTGATGTCGCTGGCGTGTACCCGGTCCTTATCGTAGGTAGGCAGTACGTCCTCGAAGTAATCAAAAAGGCGCTCGCCCTTCTCGTTGGCTGCGGGAGCCGGGTTGTCTTCCTGCTGTTCCAGCATCCGGTCGAATACCTTGCGCAACGGCTCGGCATCTCCGTCCTCGGTATACACGGCCATGCTTTCCAGCGGCGCGAATTGATGCTTCCGGGCCGGTGCGAAACGGCGCTTTCCGGATTCCATTTCTTCCACGATTACGCCCCCCTTGCGTTCGGTGACGACGGTGTATAGTCCGGGTAGTCCGGTGACGGCTATGATCTCTGCAAATTTCATGGCGCGAAGGTATTGATTAGTACGGTAGGGGGGAAGTACGCTGGCTTCGCCATCTGGTTAGTACGGTAGTCTTTAGTCGGCTGGCTGCGCCACCCGGGGTGGTACGGTAGTAGCTCCCTTTGGTCGCTGTTAGTAGGGTAGTCCTTTAGTCGGCTGGCTTCGCCGATCCGGAGTAGTACGGTAGGTGGGGTCATGGGATGTGCGTCGCAGCGTAGCGGGGGGGCTGATCCCATGCCTGCCGACCCGGAAAGACTAACGAACTCAAAGGTAAAACCCTAGTAATCTAACAACTCCCGAATAGCCGCCTCCAACCGCTTCTTGGGTAGGTATTCTTCTTCTAGAGCTGCAGCAAAGGGAACGGGTGTATCCAGACTGGCGAGCCGGCGGACGGGCGCGTCCAGGAGCTCGAAGCAGTGCTCGCCGATCCAGGCAGCTAATTCGGCACCGAAACCGCCGGTTAGGGAAGCTTCGTGGAGGACCAGGGCGCGGCTGGTTTTTTCCAGGCTTTTCCGGATGGCGGCGTGATCGAGGGGGGCAAGGGAGCGAAGGTCGATGATCTCGATGTCCAGATCGTTCGCGGTGGCGGTTTCCGTGGCCCAGTGCACCCCGGCACCGTAGGTAATCACGGTAAGTAGTTTGCCTTCCCAAACAATCGTTGCTTTGCCGATAGGGGCCGGGGTAAATCCACTTGGGACCGGGGCGGTAAGGGAGCGGTAAAGGCCTTTGTGCTCGAAGAAAAGTACCGGGTTCCGATCGGCGATGGCGGCCAGTAGCAAAGACTTGGCATCTTCCGGGTTGCTGGGGTAGACAATCTTGAGGCCGGCCACGCCGGTGAACCAGCTTTCCATTGTCTGGCTGTGGAAGGGACCGGCCCCCACGCCGCCGCCTACGGGCAGGCGGACGACAACGTCGGCGTTCTGGCCCCAGCGGTAGTGTAGCTTGGCGAGGTTGTTGACGATCTGGTTGAACCCGCAGGTTACGAAGTCGCCGAACTGCATCTCGACCATGGCTTTCCCCCCGGCGATACCGTATCCGAGGGCCGCACCGATCACGCCGCTCTCGCAAAGGGGGGTGTTGCGGACACGCTCGGTCCCGAATTCTTCGACAAATCCCTGCGTAATCTTGAAGACGCCGCCATATTCAGCGATATCCTGTCCCATCAGGACAAGGTCGGGATAGGCGCGCATGGCCTCCCGCAGCCCGTCGCTGATGGCATCGACGAAGCGGAGTTCCCGCGCTTCTCCGGGCCGGGACGTCACCTCGGGGGTAGGGGCAAAGAGGTCAGTTACTTCGGTGGCCGTATCGGCTACGATCTCCGGAAGTTCAGCGGCTTCCTGGAGGCCGGTTTCTATTTCCTGACGAATGGTATCCTTCAGGCGGTTTTCCATCTCCTCGTTCAGCAATCCTTCGCGGTGCAGGTAGGCGGCGAACGTATCCACCGGGTCGCGGGCCTGCCACTCCGCGATCAGTTCGCCGGGTACGTACTTGACGCCGCTGGCTTCCTCGTGGCCGCGTACGCGGAAGGTCCGGCACTCGATGAGTACCGGTTCCGGATGTTGGCGAAGCTCCCGGGCGAGTTGGCGGACGGTGTGGTAGACTTCGATCACGTTATTCCCATCGATCGATAAGCTCCGCATGCCGTAGCCGGGGCCGCGGTCCGCCAAACTGCTGCAGGCGTACTGCTCGCTCACGGGCGTGGAGAGCCCATAGCCGTTATTCTCCACGACGAAGATGACCGGGAGTTTCCAAACCGCGGCGATATTCAACGCCTCGTGAAAGTCTCCCTCACTGGTGCCGCCGTCGCCGGTGAAGGCCAGGCTGACTCGCGCCTCGTCGTGCAGCTTATGCCACAGCGCCACGCCGGCGGCCAGCGCGAGCTGTGGACCCAGGTGGCTGATCATGCCGACGATGTGGTGTTCCTGCGATCCGAAATGGAAGCTGCGGTCGCGGCCCTTCGTGAAGCCGGCCGCCTTGCCCTGCCACTGCGCGAAGAGCCGGTAGAGGGGTACCTCCCGGCTGGTGAAAACACCAAGATTGCGGTGCATGGTGAAGATGTACTCTTTGGGGTCCAGCGCCAGGGTACAGCCCACGCTGATGGCCTCCTGCCCGATACCGGAGAACCACTTGGAAATAACGCCGCCGCGGAGCTGCTTCAGCATTTTTTCTTCGATCAGGCGGGGGCGGAGAAGGTTCTCGTGTAAACGCAGCAGGGTTACTTCGTCCAGGTTGTGGCCGGAAAACGACAGCGGGGTAGGGGTGGCGGTCATACCGGCAAGGTAAGGGGGGAGAGGGAAGATTAGGGTTTACTGTAATGGATTAATATCCGGCACTCGCCGGATGCCTATTTCCTGGATGGCGTGATCTTGTAGCTATTAAAGGTTTGCGCGGATTTAGCCTGTGCCTGATAGACGATCACCGGCAGGGCACCGGCCGCGTATGCGATGAATCCGACGTTCCAGAGTGCCGCGGTGGCTACTAGTCCGGCTACGCCCCCGATGACGGTAATTACCGGATTAGGCTTAGCCAGTATTTGATTGACGTGAATAGATCCGGGCTTGTGGCAGTGTGCGCAGTTAGCGGAGAACCGTTCCCCGCGTTCCCGCTCGAGATCCACGCGGTCGGTAGCGGAGGTGGCCACGTAGGTACTTTCGTGACAAAATTTGCAGACGAAGTATTTCTTGATGAAAATCATTAAAGGTAGAAGTGAATAGCTGGTGACCTCCGGACACTGCCGCCACATTCCATACCGAACAACGGCCATGGCTGTACCGATACAAGGTATAAACCATTTATAGACATGACCAACGTAGAAGCACAAAAAAAATTCGGTGAGGCCGTCAATACCGGTAAGCTGGAAATGATCCGCGATGTAGTCGCCCAGGACGCGAAGGACCACGACCCCGCCCCCAATCAGGGCCCCGGCCCCCAGGGGTTCATCGACTTTTTTACCATGATGCGCACCGCCTTTCCCGATCTCAACCTCGAAGTGGACCATATGGTCACCGATGAGGACAATGTCTCCTTTGCCTACCGCGTATCCGGCACGCACCGGGGCGAGTTCATGGGGGTGGCCCCGACGGGTAAGTCCTTCAAGGTACGCGGCCTCCAAATCGGCCGCTTCGAAAACGGTAAGCTAAAGGAACGGTGGGGTAGCTCGGATGAACTGGGTATCCTCAAGCAACTGGGCGTGGAAAAGATCCCATCCTAAATAAATGCCGCTTATCGCCAGGAGCCAAAAGGAAGCGAAAGGGTAGTGATTTAGCCGGATGAGTGGTAGATTGCCGGTATGCTTGATCGCGCGCTGTTCTTTCTTCTCTTCTCTCTCATAACCCAGGTCGCGGTGGCGCAGCAGCACCCCCGGGAAGTGCTGGCGCGCCTCTTTGACGCGATGCGATCGGCCGATACGACCGGCATGGCGCAGCTGTTTCACCCGGCCGCGGACCTCCATTCGGTGAGCGTGGACCAGCAAGGACGGACCCAGGTACAGGAAGGGTCGTTACCCAACTGGATGGCCGGCATCGCGGGTGCCGAGCCGGGCGCCCTTGACGAGCAGTTGCACTATACGGCTATTCGCGAGGACGGCGGACTGGCCACAGCCTGGACACCCTACACCTTCGTGTTAAACGGAGAGGTGAGCCACTGCGGTACGAACGCGTTCCAATTGGTGCGGGACGGTCTGCAGGGTCAGTGGCGAATCATAAACATCGTGGACACGCGCCGCCGGGAGGGGTGTGAGCCGGTGGATACGGCAGGCGCGGTGCCCCGTATCGAGGCACTGGCTACCGATTGGCACGCCGCGGCTGCGCGGGCGGACAGTGCTGCTTTCTTCGATGCTATGATGGACGGTGGAATTTATATCGGTACGGATCCCGGCGAGCACTGGACGAAGGAAACGTTCCTGGCCTTTGCCGCACCCTACTTCGCAAGGGGAGAGGCTTGGAGTTTCGAGGCGGCCGAACGGCATATATTCTACGATGAAAATCAGGACATTGCTTACTGGGATGAGCTCCTGGACACCTGGATGGGACCCTGCCGGGGAACGGCCGTCGTGAAGCGCGTTGGAAACGGGGACTGGAAAATCGCCCACTATACATTGAGCGTGGCCGTACCCAACGGTGTCATTCAACCGTACCTCGAGCTGCTGGAAAAAGGAAATTAACGGATCGGCTGCTTACCTTGCAGTATCCCGACATATAAATTGTCTTATTGACAATTAATAATTACTTTTGTGTTATGAAGGCCTACGATCAGCAATCCCGCCTCTTAGTGGCCGTCGACTGCATAATATTTGGTTTCAAGGAGGGGAAGCTGAATTTGCTGCTTATACGTCGGGACTTCGAACCACGGCGCGGGGAATGGTCGCTCATGGGGGGCTTCTTAAAGGAAGATGAAAGCCTGGATGATGCCGCCGCCCGGGTCTTAAAGGAACTGACCGGCCTCACGGAAGTGTACCTCGAGCAGTTCAGGGCCTTCGGTGAGGTAAACCGGGATGAAGCGGAAAGGACGGTCTCCGTTGGGTACTACGCGCTCGTGGAGCAACCCGTAGTGGATAAGCAGCTTTCCCGGGACTATGCTGCCCACTGGGTTTCCGTTGATGACATTCCGCCGCTGGTTTTCGATCACCGGGAGATGGTCGCCGCCGCCCTTCGCCGTCTGCGCCACCGGGCCACGCACGAGCCGGTCGGCTTTGAATTACTGCCCGAGAAATTTACCATCACGCAGCTACAAGCACTATACGAAGGTATTTTCGGCACTTCCATCGATGCCGGCAACTTCCGCCGTCGACTGCGCAAGATGGATTATCTCGAAAGACTGGCGGAGAAGGACACCTCCGGCTCCCGTAAAGGCGCCTGGTACTATCAATTTAAATCCGAGCGCTACGCCGCCGCCAAATCCGAGGGGTCGGATTTTCTGCTTAAACCATAACGATTATGCAAGTTTCAGACTACACCATTGGCATTGACTTCGGCTCCGATAGCGTCCGCGCCCTCATCGTGGACGTGACGACGGGCGAAGAGATCGCGACGGGTGTGTCCTACTACCCCCGCTGGAAAAAGCAGCAGTACTGCGATGCGGCCGCCAACCGCTTCCGCCAGCACCCCCTAGACTACACCGAGAGCATGACCGACGCCGTCCGGCAGGCCGTAGCGGAAGCACCCGACGGGGTAGCCGATCGGGTAATCGCCCTGGCCGTCGATACGACCGGTTCCACACCGGTGGCCGTCGATGAATCGGGCACGCCGCTGGCATTGCTGGATCGCTTCAGCGAGAATCCCAACGCCATGTTCGTGCTCTGGAAAGATCACACCGCCATCGGGGAAGCCGCTGAGATCAACGCCGCCTGCCGCGCGGCGGTTACCGACTACACCAAATACGAAGGAGGCATCTATTCCAGCGAATGGTTTTGGGCCAAAGCCCTCCACGTCATGCGCGACGACGATGCCGTCGCCAAAGCCGCCTACTCCTGGGTGGAGCACTGCGACTGGATTCCCTTTCTGTTGAGCGGCGGAGCGCAGGTAAAAAACATGAAACGGAGCCGCTGCGCCGCCGGGCACAAGGCACTCTGGCACCCGGAGTGGGGAGGCCTGCCCCCCGAGGAATTCCTGACCGGTCTGGATCCGGTGCTGGCGGGAATGCGGGACCGGCTCTTTGACGAAACGTACACTTCCGACGAAGTGGCCGGAAACCTGACCGGCGAATGGGCGGATCGCCTGGGCTTACCCGCGGGTATTCCGATTTCCGTCGGCGCCTTCGACGCGCACATGGGCGCCGTCGGCGGAGAGATCGAGCCCTTCCACCTTTCCAAGGTCATGGGTACTTCCACCTGCGATATGCTGGTCGTTCCCGCCGGACACGAGGGCGCCGGAGCGCAGGTAAAGGGCATTTGCGGGCAGGTGGACGGTTCCGTAATCCCCGGCATGATGGGCATGGAAGCCGGTCAAAGCGCCTTCGGAGACGTATACGCCTGGTTTGCGCGTCTCGTCGCCTGGCCGTTAGAGAACGTACTCGCGAAGAATACCTCGCTCGATGAAGCGACGCGTACCAAACTGATCGAAGAAACCCGTTCCGCGATCATTCCTCAACTGAGCGAAGCCGCGGAAGCGCTGCCCATCAGCGACGATATATTGGCCCTCGACTGGTTCAACGGCCGTCGCACCCCCGATGCCGACCAGTCGCTGAAGGGCGCGATCATGGGCCTGAACCTGGGGTCGGACGCGCCACGGGTCTTCCGGGCACTGGTGGAATCGACCTGCTACGGTGCCCGCCGCATTGTCGAGCGCTTCATTGAGGAGGGCATCCCCGTGGAAGGCCTGATCGGGCTCGGGGGGGTCGCCAAAAAGTCGCCCTTTATCATGCAGACCATGGCCGACGTCATGGACCGGCCGATCCGCATCGCCCGCTCGGAGCAGACCTGCGCCCTGGGGGCCGCGATGTTCGCCGCCGTCAGTGCGGGGAAATACAGCGACGTATCGGCCGCGATGGAAAAGATGGGGGGTGGCTTCGACGCCGAGTACCAACCCGACGCCAAACGTGCCGCCGTCTACGAGGGGCTGTACCAGCGGTACTTACGGCTTGGGGAAGCGATTGAAAAAGAAACGCATGAGGACCGCGACGATGCCGCCGCTCCGAAACCGGACAAGCGGTCGGTAGCCGAGCCCTCGGAATCCGAACTGCTCTGAGGCTATTCGGATTCATCTTATCCTGCGCTCCGGCGCCAAAAATTAGATATGAGTAAGTACGCAACGATCAAGCAGGCGGCCTACGACGCCAATATGCGCCTGCCCGAACTGGGCCTGGTGCTTTTCACCTTCGGCAACGCCAGCGCGGTGGACCGGGAGCGGGGAGTATTCGCCATTAAGCCGAGCGGTATGCCCTACACCGAGCTAAAGCCGGAGGATATGGTCGTGCTGGATTTTGACAATAACGTATTGGAAGGCGACAAGCGCCCCAGTAGCGATACCAAAACGCACGCCCTGCTGTACAAGGAATGGAAGACCATCGGAGGCATCGTGCACACCCACTCCACCTACGCGACCGCCTGGGCACAGGCACAGGCCGCGATCCCGATCATGGGCACCACCCACGCCGACCACCTGACCGTCGATATTCCCTGCGCCCCGCCCATGGCCGACGACAAGATCGCCGGTAACTACGAGCACGAGACGGGTTGGCAGATCATCGACCACTTCCGGGAACTCAACCTGGACCCGGCGGAAGTCGAAATGGTGCTGGTCGGCAACCACGCCCCCTTCACCTGGGGTAAGAATGCGGAAAAGGCCGTCTACAACGCCGCAGTCTGCGAGGAAGTAGCGAAAATGGCCTACCTGGCCCGCCAAATCAAGCCCGATGCGCCCAAGCTGAAGGACAGCCTCATCAAAAAGCACTGGGAGCGGAAGCACGGTGCGGGGGCTTATTACGGACAGAATTAGGGTTTAGGTGATAGGGTAGAGGCTATAGGGCATACCCGCCAACTATACCCTATGACCTATGTCCTATACCCTACTCCCCAAACTCCTACCAAGACAATCAGACAACTAAAAATCATAACCCTTGAGTAATCCATTAACCATCACCGGCAAAACCCTCTATTTTCTTACCGGTTCCCAGCATTTGTACGGTGAAGAAACCCTGCGGCAGGTCGCCGAAGACAGCCGGCAGGTCGCCGATGCCCTGGACGGAATTGCCGGACTACCCGTACGGGTGGAGTGGAAGCCGGTGCTGAAGACGCCGGATGAAATTTACCGGCAGCTACGCTTGGTGGAAACCGACGACGACTGCATCGGCGTGATCTGCTGGATGCATACCTTCTCGCCGGCCAAGATGTGGATCAAGGGATTGCAGGTCCTGCACAAGCCGATGTGCCATTTGCATACCCAGTTCCTACGGGACATCCCCTACGCCAATATTGATATGGACTACATGAACCTCCACCAGAGCGCGCACGGCGGGCGGGAGTTCGGACATATCTGTACCCGACTGGGTATTCCTCGGAAGGTGATCGTCGGCCACTGGGCAGCCGAGCCGGTACAGGCCGAGTTCCGCCGTTGGTGTGGCGTGGCCCTGGCCCGCAATGCCGACCGCAACATGAAGGTGGCCCGCTTCGGCGATAATATGCGGCAGGTGGCCGTGACCGAGGGCGATAAGGTAGCCGCGCAGATCACGATGGGCTACAGCGTGAATGGCTATGGCATGGGTGACCTGGTCGAGCGCCTCGACGACGTCAAGGAAACCCAGATCGACGAGGTCATCGAGGAGTACCGCTCGCTCTATACCCTGGCGGACAACCTCCTCCCCGACGGCGATCGCTACCCGAACCTGCGCTACAGCGCCCGCATCGAGATCGGTATGCGGGCCTTCCTGGAAGACGGTGGCTTCACCGCCTTCACCGATACCTTCGAGAACCTGACCGGCATGCGACAGCTCCCCGGCCTGGCCGTACAGCGCCTGATGGCCGACGGCTACGGCTTCGGTGGGGAAGGCGACTGGAAAACCGCCGCCCTGGTGCGCACCATGAAGGTAATGGCCACCGGAATGGAAGGCGGGAACAGCTTTATGGAAGACTATACCTACCACTTCGAGCCGGGCAATGAGTCGGTGCTCGGCAGCCATATGCTGGAAATCTGCCCGAGCATCGCCGCCGACAAGCCACGGATCGAATGTCACCCGCTCGGCATCGGCGGGAAAGCGGATCCCTGCCGCCTGGTCTTCAACGCCGGTGCCGGCGAGGCCCTGAACGCTAGCCTGGTCGATATGGGCGATCGCTTCCGCTTACTGGTCAATCCGGTCACGGCCGTTAAGCCCGGTGGTGATCTGCCCCTTTTACCGGTCGCCCGCGTACTCTGGCAAGTCAAGCCCGACATGAGCAGCGGTGTCGAAGCCTGGATCAAGGCCGGTGGCGCCCACCATACCTGCTTCAGCCAGAACCTGAGCGTGCGCCAGTTGGTGGATTACGCGGAGGTTAGCGGTGTAGAAGCTTTGGTCATCGGCTAGCTTCGTCCGCCGATTGGAGCGTAGCGTAGTTCGTCTGCCGAAGCGATTTATTGTCGGGTGTCAGGTGTCGCCGGGCCCGGCTACGCCGTGCGTCGGCGTCTGGTTTAGCGTCGGAGGCGGGGTTACTAATTTTGGAATAGCACGCTCTTGGAGGTAGGAGGGATTTGAGGAAGCGCTGGGGTAGATATTCGTTGCCTCTCGCTGCGCTCGGGTTCGCCCGCTTCATGACTTGTAATCGGGTCATTACGGTGAGTAATGATTCAGGCGGGGATAAATGCCGTAGCGCAGAAGAGAATCACTGCTGACTGCCCAACAGGATCGATTAGAACGCCGGAACGGGAAAGACTGGTAAATCGGCGTTAAATACTTTTGCCGCACACGGAGGGATCGGTCTGGGCGTCTATCTTCCAGATATGAAACCCTACACCTTTACCCTGATCCTGCTTTTTGCAGGCCTGCACGCCTTTGGCCAATTGCGGCAGGGCGACGTCACGCTTAGCTTTTCCGATCGGATGTACCTTTCTCCGATACCGGCGCCTGCGGGCTTGTCGGACCAGTTGAGCGGAATACGAACGTATCCCGGAACGGCAACCGTTGCCCATATTGCGCCGAAAGCCTTTCGGATGGTGAGCGAACGTTTGGGCGTTGGCGGTCAACTCATCGTCGTTGGCGGATTGGGGGGCGGCTTTCCGCTCATCGCCTCGCTTGCCCCCGCGGTACGCTACTATTTTCATAATGATGCCCGACGGATGTGGTACGGTTCCCTGGGACCTACCTTTTTATGGAATGATACCTGGAGCTATGGCGTACAATTAGGGGGCGGCCTCCAGATACCGGTTGCTTCATCCGTGCTCTTCTCGCCTAACCTGGTCCTGGACTATGGTGGCGAGCGGGTAATTCCGGTTTTGGAAGCTGGTATCGAGCTTCTTTTGGGTAATAATCGCGGCCCGGCCGAGCGGAGGGCTCCGGAATTACACCAAGGCAGCTTTTTACTGGGGGCATCCTCTTTCCAATTAAGTGCGGTGAAGGATCTGCAGAATTGGTCGATGGATTTGTCGGCCCACTATTTCGTGCTACGCAGGTTTGCCCTCTCAGGACGTGTGTTGGCCAACGTTTCCCGACTAGAAGCCGATGGAGAGAACTGGACTACGGCGGGACACATCGAGCCCGGTATCGGACTCCGGTACTACTGGAATGCCGGACAGTCGCTCTTGTGGTTTACGGATGTCGCCATTGATTTTGGTACGTATTCTTCCGGCACCCTTGCGGGCGGTGTAAACTACTTTGTCGGTCAACACCTCGCCCTGGAGTACGGATTGTATCTACAAAGTTCGCTGGATAACAATCCGGTGTTCGGACAAAGCTTCGGAATGCGGCTGTATTGGGGGCAATAGAGCGGTCGCTCAGGAGGTGTCACTACTCCAATCGCCGCAGGGCTATCCGTCGGTAAAATACTTCCGCGCCTTCGGCCTGTAAGGCGATGTGGCCTTCGGCGAGGGGTTCCCATATTTCGTCATCGACGGGACGCCATTGGGCATCGGTAATCGCATTGACCAATTCTCCGTTGAGGTAAAATTGGGCTTGTTGACCGTCTACAACGATGCGAACGACGTTCCATCCGGGAAGCTCCGTTGCCGGGCGGCGGGTGAAGCGGACGTAGCGATTTCCGGTACGTCGCGCAGGTGTACCGCTCGGATCGAAGACCTTGCCGTCGGGACCGCGCAGACTGACGGCGCGGGTGCCGATGAGCCAGGTGTCGCCGGTGTCGTTTTCCTGGATCTGGTATTCCAGCGAGGTGGGCCAGAAGGCCGTATTCTCCTGAGCGTGAAACAGGATCCCCGCATCGCGGGGGGCATCCGTCCGTGGAGCGAATTTCTTATCTCCCCACCGGTATTCCAACGTCAGGGTATAGCTCCGGTAGGTGCTGTCGGTAATCAAAGCCGCGAAGGGCTGCCGGCTTCCCGCGACTGCATCGGGCAGTATATGAAGCAGGCTGTCTTCCCATACAAAATGGCGTTGTGAATCGACGGGGACCGACCCTTCGCCCTTCATTATTACGTGCCAGCCGCTCAATGTCGAGTCGGCGAGCAGGGCCTCGGCAGACTGGCCGGATGCGGCGGTGCCAATCAATAGGAATAGTAGAAGGGTAGGGAAGCGGACGATCACGGGCGGAAGGCTAGACTTGGGTACGAAAATGACGGGGTGAGTCTGCATACCACCGTCCGAATTACCGCGTACCGGTTTTACCCGGACTGACCGCGGGTCAGGTAATCAATAAATCATACTTACCACCTACTGGGTTCACGATCGTAACGCCGTGGGGGGGTCTCTGCTAGTCCTCGAAGTCGATCTTGTTCCCCTCGAAGTCGTACTCCAGTTCCATTTTATCACCGCTGAGGCGAAACTCGACTTCGTAGTGATCGTCATCTACGTCCCATTCGACGTCGGTGGCATTGGGGTGATCGGCGGCGAAGGAGGCCTGGATTTCGGCAGGTACTCCATTGCTTGGGTAGTCGACGGTGACTTCTTTATCGTCGGCGGTGGTTTCGTTGCTGTCGCAGGCCACAAGACCGAAAGCGAGGAGACAGGGAAGGATCAGTTTGCGCATAAGCTAATAGTTATTCGGAGAGGCAAGTACATCCTTTGGCTTCCTAACAGCGTATTGCCGGAGCATGCTCACTTCGTATTTGTTAAAGTACCATAGGTGAGTCCCCGAGCGTCATCGAGTCTGGCGACGATGCCCCAGCCGTAGAAGAAATTCGTCACGGCAATGAGCAATTCATTCTCCCCGGCCCGTAGGGGCAGGTCCCAGCTGCTGTTGTTGACGGACAGCCTGCCCTCGGGTTCCGTCATGCCGGGGGCCAGGTAGACCGTCCGGTCCATTCCGAGCAGGCCGCCGTTGAGGAACAGGAGCACGCCATCGCTAAAGCCGAGGTCCAGGCGGCGGACCTGAGCTTCTCGGGCGGTGATCGTCGTGCGGAGCCATACGACGCGTTGCTCCCCGGAGGGCGTTGCGCCGAATTTCCGGCTCAGGTTAATCAGTCCGAAAGTTTCCGATTCAATTGGTTGCCAACCATGACCGTCACCGGGGAGATCGACTTGCTCGTTTCCGATGGGCATAGCCAGCGGGGTCTGGTTGAGTTCCAGGCTACTCGGTGGTCCCACTTCCCACCGGCGGAGGTAATTCGGGTCGTTGTCCGTCAGGTCGAAACCGGCACCCGGGGGCAAATCGCCGGTATCGTTCGGGTCGATCCGCACATTTGAAATGAACACTTTACCGTCGAAGCCCACTGAGGAAGCTGAAAGGGGCCCATCGGTGCGCGGTACCACCAGGGCCGGCTTTTGCATGTCATTGACGTAGGCCACCAACCGTCGGTCGCGCATGACGATGCGCACGTGGTTCCATCCGTCGAAATGCAGGGATGCATTGGACTGGTATTCCGGCCGGAGGTCCCATAGGTTCGTACCATTGACCTTCGCGGCGTACTGGATATGGTTGTTTGCGAGCGAATCCCTTCCCTTACCGGTCCGGAAATAGACGTGCTCGTAATCATCACCGTCGATCCGGAAGTAAAGGCTGGTGAAGCGGGTGGAATCCGTGAAGGCGACATCGTACTCGATGGTGCCGTTGCGGAAGTCGGTGAGCGATTTGGTGAGTGCGCTGCCCCCGTCGGCGGGGGGCTGCATGGCCGCGCGACCGAGGTGAGTGGTAAAGCTAGGGGCGACTCCCCTGGCAGTCCAGGCATCGGGTCGGTTGGGAACGCTGACCGATTGCTGGGCAAACGCGGCGAAAGAGCAAATAAGGCAAGCGATTAAAAGGGGTAGAAAGCGCATGTTGTGATTGATTTGGCTGCCAAGTTGCCAGTAGGCGCGCGTTCGCTAAACCCAAGGCTGGTTCATCCTCGTTCAAATCCGTGCAAGGTAGGTAAGGTGCTGTCTATGAAGGTTTTACGCCCGGTAGGCGAATCCGCCCCCTATTTGTCTCTAGGGTAGTTTCCTTTTACCTTTACCCGATGTCGGAAGCTCAACTTTTGCAAGCCTGCCGGAAACGCATCGAGCAACAGCTTGGCTGGGGCCCGTCTGAGCAGTGGACGAACGATGATTTTCTGGCCCTCAGCGAGCGTATCGGCGAGCGCACTTCGGTTAGCCTCAGCCCGACCACCCTGAAGCGGTTGTGGGGGAGGGTGGCCTACTCCAGCAGCCCGAGTACGACCACGCTGGATGCACTGGCCCGCTTCGCCGGCTTCGACCACTGGCGTCACTTTCGAAGCAGCATCGCGCCCGAAACCCCCACCCGTCACCCTACGATAGAGCATTTTAGCTGGCTCGTACCCTCATTGGCTGTCGCCGTCATTCTGGCTCTGATCCTTTCCTTTGCCCTGCCGGCGGTCGATCGAACCGCAGGTCAGCCTGATGGGGCTACTGCATCCGTAAGGTTTACACCGGCGGATTTTGCCTTTGATTTACAGCCGGTTGCCGGCGGCATCCCCAATTCCGTCATTTTCAAGTATGACGCTACCGCCGCCGGCGACTCCGCCGTATACCTACAGCAGAGCTGGGATCCCAGCCGGCGGGAATTACTGGACCCCGCGGGAGACACGCACACCTCCATTTACTACCTCCCTGGCTTCTTCCGCGCCAAACTCGTGGTGGGAAGTCAAATCGTACAGGAGCGGGAGCTGTTCCTCCCCTCCGGCGGATGGATTGCGGCGGTAGCGGGAGAAAATTCCCCGGTGTACCTGAAACCCAGCGAAGCAAGGCAAGAAGGGCAGCTGGCGTTCACTCCGCAAGCCCTTGAGCGATACGGCATCCCCCTGGAACCGAACGTGCCTTCTACGACGCTGGTCAACGTCCGGGAGATGGACGGCCTACGGACGGACGACTTCACCTTCCGCACCCGCTTCCGGCATACCTACGCCGAAGGGTCCTCGGTTTGCCAACGGACGTGGGTAACGCTCATGCTTAAAGACGGAGCGATTAGGCTACCCTTTAGTGCACCCGGATGCGTGGCTGACCTGAGCGCCTACGTCGGTGGGCAATCGCTCAATGGACAGACTACCGACCTCTCAGTTTTCGGCGTGATGGGCCCCGATTGGACGGAGCTGGCGGTAACCGGCAAAGGGGATAGCTTATTTGTGCGCGTCAACGACCGCAGCATACTGCGCCTCGGACGTCAGGAGGAGGTCCGCGATATCATCGGGCTGCAGTACGATTTCAAAGGGACGGGGGCCGTGGATGCTTTTTCCTTCTATCGGAATGAAGACGTCATCTGGGCGGAGGCATTTTAGCTTCGTCCGCCGAATGGAGCGTAGCGGAATTCGTCTGCCGAAGCGGGTCGGGCCCCCTCGTTTCGTCGAACGAAGCGCCCCGATGGTCGAACGAGCAGGCTTGGGGAGTCTTAAAGAGTACCGTAGCTGGAACCCCACCGTTTGGAAGTCAACTTGGTAGTGGCACTGTACCTGGATCACCGCTGCGGTCGGTAAATTCTGCGGGCTGCTACCAACGTCTGCCGATAGATGCCCGTCTAAAGCAGTTTGTAGATTTTTTTTGCGCCACCTAGGCGCCCGACACCCCAACTACACCTCATGAAGAATTTTTACCTAGCATTTCTATTCCTGTCCTCCATACTTAGCGCGCAGGAAGGTTATATCCTGCCACGCTCCAGCAGTTCCTTCCGGCAGGACATGACGGTCACCCCCCAGGGCGACCGCATCCTCATCGGTGAAGTCACCCTGGATACGGTGATCGGCCTCGATCTCGATCCCGGCCCGGGCACGAACCGCTTCCAAGGGGTGCTGAAGAAAGACCCGGGTGACGGGGCCTTCGTCGCCTCCTACGATCCGCAGGGTAACCTCAACTGGTCGGTGCTCATCGCCGACACGACACTTGACCACAGCGACGTACGCGCCTTTTACGTCGACTACGACGACGAGAGCAACATCTACGTGCAGGGCGAATTTTTCGTGAGCGCCGACTTCGCGCCGGGCGACGCGGAATACCTCGTCACGCCCCCGGCGGGAATGTACTGGATGACCTTTATCGCCTCCTATACCCCGACGGGCGAATTACGGTTCGTGGTTACGCTTCCGACCTACATTCCCGCCATCTTTGCCGACGGCCTCCTGCGGCAATTCGGCGTGGACGGTGCCGGGAACAGCTACTCCATGATCGGCTATTCGAGTGAATTCGATTACGACCCCGGCGACGGCGAATCCATCATGGACGGCAAGCAACCGGTCATCGCCTCCTACGATAAGGACGGGAACTTCCGCTTCGCCTTCGAAACGATGGGCGCTCCCTACGTTCTCGGCGTATCCAAGATGGGGGATTTTTACGTCGGCGGTGATCACCGGCAGGAAGAGTACGGCGTAGACCTCGACCCGAATCCGGATAGCGAATACTTTATTCCCGAAACCGAAAAACTAATCTCGAGCATCGTGCTGTCCTTCGATACGGATGCCCAATTGAACTTCGCCCAGGTGATCGAGGGTGACGGGGTCTATCCATATATGCTCGACGGCGATAAGCACGGCAATCTCTACATGGCTGGCCCCATGCAACCCGGGAAATCCGACTTTGACCCGGGGCCGGATACCGTACTGCTGGAGGTGATCGATTCCTTCGGGTCCGAGGCGGACTTCTTTATGGCCAAATACCGGCGCGACGGCGAACTCGTCAAGGCCCTGCTGCTGGAAGAAAAACCGGGATCGTTAGCCCTGGAAGGCGTGCAAGATTTTGCCCTGAGCGACGACGGCGAACTCTACCTCAGCGGCCGCATCCTGTGGGATAGCCTGGACCTGGACCCCTCCGAGGAAACGCACTACATCAGCGGTCAGTACCCCTACGCCGAGCGAGCCTTTGTCGCCGGCTACGATTCCAGTTTTAACCTGTTGTTTGGTTACACCCTCGGGGATTCGCTGCAGGATGGGCTAGGCAAAGATGGCCGGTGGTTCAAAGTCGCCCCCGCGCCGGTTTGCGGCGACTACGTTCTGATGGCCGAGATCCCCCTGCCCCAGACGATCGATTTCGACCCGCGCGAAGGCTCCGAATATGTTCCTACGGCCATAAATTCCGGTACCGATACGATCGGACTGGCCGTGATCACCTACAGTCACGACCTCGACGCTGGGGGAATGGACTGCTTGTTATCCGGACTTGCCGGGCGAGACAAGCTAAGTGCTTTACCGCTGCGTGTATTTCCCAATCCCTCTGCTACGGGCGTGTTCGAGATGAAACTTCCCTTCGCGGGGGACAACCTGGCCGAATACCTCATTGCCGATCTGTCGGGAAGAATCGTCCGTCAGGGTGTCGTGCATAATTCTGATGAACCCATCAAGCTTGACCTGAGCCAACAGCCTGCGGGTGTCTACATCGCAAAAGTTTCTTCGGCGGGGCGCACCGCTGTTGCCAAGCTGATCCGGGGTGCCATCCGTTAACTAGCGCACTGTGGACAAAATCGTTATCCGAAATCCGTTTCGGGGGCATCCCTAACGTATTGAATTCCGGTCCTCCCCGGGAATAATCTTTTAAACGGGGAGGCTGCTTTTTTGGAATAACCTTCGAAGCTTACCACACTAAACCCCTCATGAAAAACCTACTATACCTTCTCCTATTTTTACCCATAGTAAGCCGGGCGCAGTCGTCCTTCATTCTACCCCAGGACACCGTCACGCACCGCAATGACCTGGCGATAAGCCCCACCGGCGATCGCATCATCATCGGAGAGGTCGCCTACGAGGGCCAAACCTCCGTGGACTTTGATCCGGGTCCGGCAGAAAAGCGACTGTCCCTTATTGGAACCGACGGTGGTTTTGGAACCTACGTCGCCTCCTACACCCCCGCGGGGGAATTGAACTTCGTTTTTGCAATTAACGATCCGGAACGCGTGTTCACCTGGGTCGAGGCATACTACGTCGAAACGGATAATGCGGGCAACATTTACCTCCAAGGTTCCTACTACGGAAGCGCGGACTTCGATCCGGGACCGGACACCTACCGGCTATCGGCATCCCGACCCAACGAGGATCGCATTTTTGTCGCCTCGTACACCGCGGCCGGCGAATTCCGTTTCGCCCTCGATTTCCCGCACTACGATCCGCCTATTCACGAGTGGGTGAAACGCAAGACCTTCGACGTGGACGGTGACGGGAACGTCTACGTGATCAACACCAGCCTACGGGCCTTCGATTACGACCCCGGCCCCGGGGAATACTTATCCGGGACCGACCGGGCGGTGCTGGCGTCTTACGACAGCACCGGAGCCTTACGGTACGCCTTTCCTACGGTACGCCTCCCGGCGCTGCTTAGCGTGGGGCACAACGGAGACTTTTACCTTATGAGTGAGTTTCGGAGCGAGGATGTCGGCTTCGACTACGATCCGAGCGAGGACGGGGAGCATTACCCCGATGCCAAATTAGATTCCACGGGTACGATCATCGCGGCTTACGACCGCGAGGGCCGTTTCCTTTTCGCTCATCCCTTTGCCGGTCAGTTGGTGTCCGTCGACTTGATGGACGGAGACGCGGACGGAAACGTGTACATAGCCGGATTTCAGTCGCCGGTTTCGACCGATTATGCTCCGGGACCCGATACCAAATGGCTTCGCAACCCCGCCGAGAACGCCGACGTAGCGATGTACCTGGCAAAATATACCCGCCAGGGGGAACTCTTGCTTGCCGATACGCTCGCGGATGCGAACCCGGAAGACGCTTATAATTACCTTATGGACTACCACCTCACTCCGGAGGGAAACCTGTACCTCAGTGGAATGCTGAGTGCCTCTTCGGTCGATTTCGATCGTGACCCGGACGCCGCGGCCGTAGTAGAGGGAGGGGTCGATCTGAACCATCGGGCTTTTGTCGCCAGTTACGATGCGAACCTGGACTATCGGTTCGCCTACACCATCGATGGTACGGAAGGTAAGTACTTAAGGGGTCGGCCCCTGCACTTTCGCATCGAACCCTCCGGGGACTGCGGTGAATACGTGCTAATGAACGACGTGGCGCTACCGCAGACGATAGATTTTTTGCCGGGCGATGAAACGTTCATACCCGAGCCTGCCTCGGAAACCGAGGACTCCTACGGGGTGGCCCTGGTAACCACGAATTACGGGAGCGCGGTTTCTACCCCTAATTGCGATCAACTGTCCAACTTAGGGTCTGCACCAGGGCGGTCGGTCACTTACCCGGTAACAGTCAGCCCAAATCCGTCCGTATCGGGAATCTTTACCGTCGACCTGTCGTTTGCCGCCGGTGAGGTTGTCCACTACCTGATCGTCGATGTTTCGGGGCGGGTCATTCGTCGGGGAGTGGTACACGAAACCTCCGTGTCTTTTCCGTTGGATATGCAAGCCGAGCCGGCGGGCATGTATACGGTCAGGTTCTGGGACGGGGAATCTGCCGCCGTAGCCAAGGTGATCCGGGGTGGGGGGCGATAATTAGCCCTCTTCATGGACGTGGATCGCGGACTGTGAGCTTTTGTTATTCGGATGGATTTTCCGGATATATGGGAGCATTGCGCTAAGGCGTAATGGTGTTAACCAGCAAGGGTCGCGAAATATTGGATTCACCCTCACCAGTTATGACAATATGAGATACCTATTTAGCTCGTTAGCGGTCCTCTACCTTTGTACCGGCATTGCGGGACAGGACTTTGCCGCTGATTTTACCGTTTCCCAGGAGTCGGGTGATACCGCCAGGCAACTTCAAATACTCGGAAAATGGGAGATAGATAATCCCCGGGATCCGGCTCTTTTCGTAGCATACTTTAATTACTACGTAAATACAGCAAGGAAGGAGGTTCTTTCCATGTCTGCGGAAAATCCTGGAGGGGAGAGTATCATGCTGCAGGACAGCATGGGTAAGACGGCCGGATTCATCGAAAGCCGTATCATCTACGACGAAAAATTACTCGAGCAGGGGCTAAATAAGATCGAGGAGGGAATCAAACGGTACCCCGACCGATTGGACATGAGGTTTGGCAAGATCTTCGCGCTGGGCGAAGCCGGATACTGGGGAAAATTTAAAGACGAGATTGTCCGGGCTATCAGGCAGTCGAATAAGATTGATAATATTTGGAGATGGGACACGAATGAACCGCTGGAAAGCGGAGCTGAAATATTTCTCTCTTCCCTACAAGACTACCAGGGAGCACTCTTCAATACGGGGGACCCAGCATTACTCCCCCACATTCGTACTATTGCCCAAAAGGTACTAGCGTACCATCCTGATCATATCGAAAGCTTGTCGAATTTGTCCGTCACCTACTTACTGGCCGGGGAATACGATAAGGGAATAGTGCCCCTGCTAAAAGCCGAAAAGCTTGATCCACAAGACGCCATCGTACTGGGAAATATCGCCTATGGCTATATCCAGATGGGCGAGAAATCAAAGGCGATCGAGTACTACAAGAAGGTTATCGACCACGGTGACGACGAATCCATTGCTTTCGCCAGGGAGCAGATAGCCGCCCTGGAGTAGTAAGGCCGACCCTGTTAACTCCCTAAGTACGCGCTATTCAGGTATCATGAGCAGATACGGTAACCTATTCAATGCACCGCCTCGCTATCCCACTGAAAAGCGAGATACGTGCAGGCGCTTTCCCCCGTATTACGGATTGCATGCGGAACCTGCGACGGCAAGTAATAGACGTCACCCGCCCTGGCGCTATAGCGGTCGTCACCGATCTCCATCTCGGTGGTGCCCTCGATCATGATCACGATCTCCGCGGCCCGGTGGACGTGGGGTTCGTGACTCTTGATGCCCGGATTTAGTTGGGTCTTGTGCATTTCGTAGTAGGGGCAGGTCGGGGTGGACCGCCGGAAGTAGTTCCATAGTCCGCCCCGGTCGTGGGGCTGGAAGGTGAGTTCCCGGTACGGCACGACGAAGGAAGCTCCCGGCCTCACCGGATGGTTAGCAGAGTAGTCCATACGGTAAGCTACCAGGCTATCCGCATTGACCGGGCGAAAGACGGCCACGTCACCTGCGGCCAGGAACAGGACGCTTTGCGGGCTTAGCAGCCACGTGCTGTCACCGATCTCGACCTTCATGCTTCCTTCCCGGACGATATAGATCGTTTCGGAGTCCGGGCTGCTATCCCAATTGCTTGACACCTCCGCGGAAGCACTCCATCTCATCATTACGAGGCTTTTAAAGTGTGCGGTGGGGCCACGGAATAGGATGGAACCCACACCCGCGTCGGGAAAAGAATAGACGCCCGCCTCCACTTGCCAGGGTACGTCTTCGGCAGCGGCCCGCAATGCGGTTACTAGCGCGGCGGTTGTCTCGGCCTCCGGCAGTGGCTGCCACTGTACGTCCTCGGCGACGGGGATATCCATGCGGCGTATTTCAGATAGTATCGCTTGCCGGCGCTCATCCGTATCCTCCGATAAGAGAACGGCGGCAACAGGTCGGATGGCCCCTTGCGCGATCAGGTTGTCCAGTATCCAGGGCAGGTAAACGGTACCCTTACTATCCAGCAATGCGGAGGGGTCGGTTACGATCGCTAGGGAATGGATCGAATCCTTGCCCGGCGGCAGATATACCGCCCTGGTGCCGTCAAGGTCCTGCGCTACTCGGCCGTGGGGTAGATTCTCGTAATATCTTCCATTCGGACTGGTCTGCTGCGCTATTACCTGGACGGAGAGCAGAAGAAGGGGCAGCAATCGGAGTAAAGTCATGGCATATTCGTTAACGGGCGCGCACTACATTCGCTCAGGGTAAGATACCCCGCCACCGAACACCAGCCTCCAAAACAAGCTCTAGGAAGGGTACGGGGCGGACAAATTCCACCCCGCAGATTCTTTGCCAATGTCGATCCACTATTCCATCCCGATCACGCTTTTCACCCTTTGCTCCCTGCTTATGACTTCCCCACTTTCCGCTCAACATCCAACCACGGGAATCTTCGATCGCGCACAGGATATCGGGAAATTCACCGAGCCGGGCCAGACCAGCTACGATGCTTCGACCGAGACATATCACCTGACCGCTCCCGCCGGCCCGGATGCCCGCCGCTTTGTCTGGACCACTGTCCAGGGCGACTTCATCCTGCGTGCGGAAGTCCGTATTCCGGCTTCTTCCACCCTCACCACCGGCTGGGCGGTGCGCGACCACCTGGGCGCCGCGGCGCCCGAGGTCCTTGGTACCATTGGGGCCGCCGAAGCTGCGGATCAATTCGTCGTACTGGAGCTATCGCGTGAGGGGGACAGCCTGACCTTCCGGACCGCGCGCTTCGGAGAACCGCTACACGAGCAGTGGACGCGGGAAGACTCCCTACGCAACGAGGTATTCACCGGGCTAACGGTTGCAGGGGGCGACGGAGCGCAGGTAGAATACCGTAACGTGCGGATTACCTACCCCGCCCCGGAAAGCCTGGTTCCCTACCGCGACTACCTCGGCAGCCGGCTGGAAATCCTGAACGTGGAGACCGGCCTCCGCACCATACGCCTGACCAGTGATCATTCCCTGCAGGCCCCGAACTGGACACCGGACGGCAAATACCTCATTTACAATTCCAACGGCTACCTCTACCGCTATCGACTTACCGACGACCACGTCGTGATGCTTAATACGGGCTTTGCGACGGATAACAACAACGACCACGTACTGAGCTTTGACGGGCGGCAACTCGGCATCAGCCACCACGTCGCGGAGGAAGACCGGGCCAGCACCATCTTCGTCCTCCCGGTAGAGGGCAGCGACGAGCCACGGCGGGTCACCCTGCCGAACGCCGGCCACTCCTACCTACATGGCTTCTCGCCGGACGCCAAGCAGGTCGTCTTCACCGCCGGCCGCAACGACAAATACGATATCTACCTGGCCGATGTCGCCACCGGCCGGGAAACCCCCGTGACCGACACGCCCGGGCTCGACGACGGCCCCGAGTTCAGTGCCGATGGCCGCTACATCTACTTCAACAGCAACCGCAGCGGCATGATGCAACTCTGGCGGGTGGAGGCCGACGGCTCGAATCCGACCCGGCTAACGCACGACCACGACTACAACGATTGGTTTCCCCATCTCTCTCCCGACGGCGATGACATCATCTTTCTCAGCTTCGGTACCGACGTGGAATCCAGCCAGCATCCCTTCTATAAGCACGTAACGCTCCGGACCATGCCGGTAGGCGGTGGCGAGCCGCGTATCCTGGCCTACCTCTACGGGGGGCAGGGCACCATCAACGTACCCAGCTGGTCGCCGGACGGGAAGAAAGTGGCCTTTATCAGCAATACGGGTCGTTAGCGGTAATGGGGGTGGCGGAGCTCCAGCTCCGCCAATGTATATGAGGAAGCACTGCCCGGAGCTGGAGCTCCGGGACCCTGGGCGGGGTGGCCGAGCTCCAGCTCGGCCGGTGTTCGTCTGACGGGGCCCCGCACCCGCCAAAGTGGCCATAACCCGCATCCGGTCACCATGAGAATCCTCCCCATCCTTGGCCTCCTCTGCCTCAGCCTCCTGGGATACACCCAAACGCCCCAGCGTATTCCGGCGTCGTTTACGCCCATCGACATCACCTTCACCTATGAACAATCCGCCTACCTCCACGAAACGGCGGTACGCGATACGACACGGGAGGGGTACCATCCCGGAATGATCGGCAACCACCTCTCCTTTACAGGACTGGCCCGGAAGGCGATGGTGGCCTTTGAAGGCGACAGCCCGGTGATGGCCATGGATACCGTGCGTTTCACTCGCTTCGTGGACTCCTTTCACGCCGTTGCGGCGGTTCCTACTATTCTCGGGGATGCGGAGCGGCACGAGGTCGTCATCATCAATGAAGCCCACCACGAACCGCGCCATCGCGTTTTTACCCGTTCCCTTTTGCAGGGGCTCTACGACCGGGGTTACCGCCACTTCGGACTCGAAACACTGGCAAACTACGAAGGAGCCGATAGCCTTATCCAGGCGATGCCTTACCCCACTTTGGCGAGCGGATACTATACCCACGAGCCCGGATTTTCGGCCATGGTACAGGCTGCCCGGGACATCGGCTTCAAAATATTCGGCTACGAATCCAACCATATCCTGGGCAACGAGCCCAGCCACCGGGAAACCGAGCAGATGATGTATATCGTGGCCTACCGGAAAAAGCATCCGGAAGGTAAGTTGTTGCTGCACGTCGGTTATTCCCACGCATACGAAGGCGAGCTGGGCGGTAGCTGGGGCAAAGCCATGGCGCAACGACTGGCCGATACCACCGGCCTTGACCCCCTGACCATAAACCAGACGCATTTTCGGGAAAGCGTGGATACCTTCCGCGAACGTTACGAGTACCGGGCCGCGGCCTCGGCCGGTTTGAGCGAACCGAGCCTGTTCGTCAACGACGTGGGTGCACACTGGAATTTTGACAACGACATACGCTGGTTTGACCGCTACGTCTTCCATCCTCGCACGGCATACCGCTACGGCCGGGCGGATTACGTTTTTACCTTCGGCCGCAAACCTGTCTATCTGGACGTCAATGTGGGTACGGAAGGGCCGTATCTATTGCAGGCCTATCGTCCCGAAGACGATATGTCGCAAGCCGTCCCGCGCGACGTAGTAGAAACTTCCGCAGCAGATCAACGCGCGCTGGCCCTCGAGCCGGGGGATTACCGGGTGCTGCTGATTGCTCCATCCCGGAAAATGTGGGTGGCGAATATCCGGGTGGAGTAGTAGGGGAAGCGTTCGAGGGTGGCGGAGCTCCAGCTCCGCCGGTGTGTATGAGGGAAGTACTCCCCGGAGCTGGAGCTCCGGGACCCTGGGCAGGGTGGCGGAGCTCCAGCTCCGCCGGTGTGCATGAGGGAAGGACTGCCCGGAGCTGGAGCTCCAGGACCCCGGGCGGGGTGGCGGAGCTCCAGCTCCGCCAATATGTATAGGGAAGGACTCCACGAAGCGGGAGCTCCGGGACCCTCACCTCCGGGACCCCGATACACCATGAAAGCCCGTACCTTCTGGCGCAGTAATCCCCTGTATATGCGCTTTACGCTCCTTCTGCTCATTTTCGCATCGCTACCCGTAGTCGGGCAGTCCGACACCTCGGCCTTCGAAAAACTACTGGTCGAGTACCAGACCTACGAGCGCTACGACTCCACCAATACCTGGGGCAGCGAAACGCCCGCCCAGGTAGCCGAGGAACTGGCCTTCATGCAGGATCTCCAGGAGCGGCTGGAGGAACTGCCGGCTATTCCGGATTCCATTCACATCGACCGCGAGCTACTCGAATTCGTACTGCAGGACCGAATCTATCGACTCCAGTTCGGTACGTATCATTTCCCATTGAATGCGGAGGGGGGCTTTCTGACGGACATCGTTTACCGCTTCGGAAACCGCCGCGTCCGCTCGGAGGAGGACCTGGGCCGCTACCTCCGGGAGCTGCGAAGCATCCCCGCCCACTTTCGGGCGCAGCAGGCAGCCATGACCGGTGGCCTCGGGGTGCAGCGGACCAACCCGCGGCTGGTGGTCGACCGGGTGCTGGCACTCATCGACCGTACCCTGGACCCGGAGTCCGGCCGTACGCTTTTCCTGCAGCCGGTTGCCGATTATAATGCCGGGGTGAATTCCGTGAATGCCGTGCTGCAGGATTCCATTCTGCCCGCTTATCAGTCGCTGCGCGACTTTCTCACCGATAAGTACCTGCCCCAACTGCCGGAAGGACCGGGCATCGCCACCATCGAGGGGGGAAAGGAATACTACCGTCACCTGATCCGCTACTTCACCACGACGGACGAGATGACGCCGGAGGAGGTTTTTGAAACCGGCATGCGGGAAGTGGAGCGCATCCGGGCCGAGATGCTGGAAGTGATGCGGTCCACCGGGTACGAGGATGACTTCGCTGCATTTCTTCAATACCTGCGCACCGACGCCCGATTTTACGCCGAAACGCCCGCCGAATTGCTGGAGCGGGCCGCCTGGATCACGAAAAGGATGGAGGGCAAATTGCCGGAATACTTCACGCAGCTGCCGCGGATGCCCCTGACGGTCAGTCCCGTACCCGCCGCCCTGGCGCCGAACTATACGGGTGGGCGTTACAGCCCGGGATCGTACCGGGGGCGCCGGGCGGGGGCCTTCTGGGTCAATACCTACGACCTGCCGAGCCGCCCGTTCTATACCCTGCCGGCCCTGGCGTTGCACGAGGGCGTGCCGGGTCACCACACGCAGATGATGCTGGCCGCGGAGCAGGAGGGGCAATCGAATTTTAGGAGGGGATTGTACCTATCGTCCTTCGGGGAAGGGTGGGCGCTGTACTGCGAGTACCTCGGGAAGGAGGCCGGCATGTACGAGGATGCGTACGAGGATTTTGGCCGACTAACCTACGAGATGTGGCGGGCCTGCCGGCTGGTGGTGGATCCGGGCATCCACTATATGGGCTGGTCGCGGGACCGGGCCGTACAATTTATGGCCGAGAACACGGCGCTGTCGATACGGGAGGTGAACTCAGAGATCGACCGCTACATCGGCTGGCCCGGGCAGGCGGTCAGTTACAAGATGGGGGAATTAACGATCCGCCGGCTCAGACGGGAAGCGGAAGCGGCGCTGGGCGATAAATTCGACCTGGCGGAATTCCACAGCCTCGTGCTGGCCAACGGATCGGTAACGATGTCGCTGCTCGAACGGATCGTCCGGCAGTACATCTCGGAGCGGAGCGGGGACTAGTCCTCGTCCATCATCATTTCCTCGCCGGTGCTGGAAAACTCGGCTTCCATTTCCTCGCCGTTCATGTCGAACTCGACTTCGTAGTGGTCGTCCTCTTCTTCCCACTCCACATCGGTGGCGCCGGGGTAGGCGGACTCAAATGCGCTTTGAACGGCGGCGGGTACTTCAACGGCTTCGGCGCTTTCGTCACAGGCGAAAAGGGCGAAGGCAAACAGGGTGGAAAAGACTAATTTCTTCATCGTGGGTGTTTTGAAGGAATGGAATTTCCTGTCGCTTCTCCGCATTTTTGCGGCGGAGCGCAGGTATGGTATCTTTCGGTAAACGGGAAAACTGTCGGGATGTGGACTATTGCCCCTATTTTATTCACCCCGTACCGTATAGCTGCGGTGGACGGACCGCTACCGGTTGTCGTTATACCGATGGTCCGCGGACCAGTTTCACCTAAACCCTCCATAACATGCGTAACCTCTTTCTGTCGCTACTATGCTTCGGCTGTGGCCTTTCCCTCACCGCACAGATGACCCGCGGCGACCAACTGATTGCCCTGACCTCTTCCTTCCCCGCCGCCCAGACCGTCGGGGCCTGGTCGCTCCCGCAAGCCGCTCACAACTTCGGTCTACAATACGACGGTCGTTCGGAATCTACCGCCCTCTACTACGGCGGCGAATACAGCTATGCGCTGCTCGACCGGCTCATGCTGGGTGCGGGTGTCTTCGGAATCAAGGAATTCGGAGAAAATGGCACCAGCAGTATCTTTTTTCAGCCCCGGCTGCGCTACTACCTTGTCAATGCACCCAGCCTGCAGGTCTTCGGTCAGGTAAGCAGTATCGTGGCGGGGGCAGATTCGGACAGGCAATCGGGGGGCGTGCAGCTGGCCGCCGGGGCGCATTATCCGCTGACCGATGTCTTATTGCTTACCCCCCAACTATCCTACTATATTGATGACGGTAAAAATTCGCTTATGCTGGAGCTGGCGTTGCAGTTACGCCTAAGCAAAAAGCAGGCCGATAAAATTTCGGCCGGTATCCGGCGGGGACGGGTAATGGTGGGTGCGCAGTCAGCCCGCTTAGCCTTTCGGGACGGGGCTACCGGTGCCGGATTGGAGGTCGGAGGACACTACTTCATAGCGGATCGCCTGGCCATTGGCGGGCAGCTAGGTTACAGTGGCGACTATCTGAAATTAGGCACCGGGGGTGGCAACTCGGCTACCCTCGATTACGTGCAGTGGAACGCCGCCGCCGCCGTCCGGTATTATTTATCGACCGCCGGCCGCCTGGCATGGTTTACCGAAGCGGGCACCGGACTGAGCCGGACGTCCATTTCATCGGATATCCAGATCGATGTCGATACGGCGTCGCGGGAGTATCTCTTCTTGGGAGGTGGTCTACAATTTTTTACGAGCGAGCAGTTTTCCCTGGAGGCGGCCCCAACGGTACGGTACAGCTTCGAATCGGAAGATTGGAGATACGGGCTGAATTTCGGTGTGCGGTACCTGCTTTAGCTTAGGCGTAGGGGATACCGCGGCTTACGACCTAAAAACACCCATGCGCATCTGATATAAGAGAAATTATGGAGAATCGGCGTAACGGCCCGGGCTGGAAACGTATGAAGCGGCACAAAACATCCGTGCCGTATCATGAAAAAACTTTGCCTCTGCCTGCTATTTCTTTGCATGCTCTCTTCCTTATCGTACGCCCAGATCAGGAAGGGCGACGGGTTGCTGTACCTGGATCGGACCAC
The DNA here is from genome assembly GCF_003390935.1 of Lewinella sp. IMCC34191. GTDB lineage: Bacteria > Bacteroidota > Bacteroidia > Chitinophagales > Saprospiraceae > Neolewinella. The sequence continues at coordinate 257,172 of NZ_QNQZ01000008.1, forward strand.
CTCCCTACAAGCGCCCCTGCCGATCTCCCCGTTTTCCGTCGGTGGTGGACTGTACCGCGATGGCGGGCTGGAACGAACGACCTTTCACCTGGGTGGTAGTTACGGGTTAGCCATTGTCGATCCGGTGGTTGTGGGCGCAAACTTGTACGCTGACGTGAGCTTAGGCGAGTTTGGCGGCCGACAGGTGGAGATTCTGCCCTTCGTGCGCTATTATCCACTGAACACCGCCGCCCTTATGGCTTATGCCGAGCTGTCTTCGGGCCTGTATGCCTACCGGGGCGGCTCCGAGCTGTTCAAGTCCGCCAGGTTGGCGGTGGGGGTCCACCTGCCGGTTGGCGGTGGGGCTTTGCTCACACCCAATTTGGGATACACGGTGCGGGAAGGCCGTAACTCGCTCATGCTGGGTGCCGACCTCCAGCTGCGTCTTCGTGCGGGCGAAGACGATGAAGCTCCTGTCGCGGATTTCAGCCGGGGCACCTTTATGCTGGGAGCGGAAAGCATCAAGCTGACGCTCTATGAGAACGGCAACGACATTGGTGCCGATGTTGGCGGCCACTTCTTCCTGGCGGACGGATTTGCCGTGACGGGGCTGATCGGCTACCAGCGCAGCTACCAGAATTACCCCTTCGGGGGGAACACGGCGGACCGCTACTTCCGCCTCAGCCGGCTACATCTCGGAGCCGGTGCCCGCTACTACCTGACCCGCGACGCCCGGCTGGTATGGTTTGGTGAGGGCGGCCTGGGCCGGGTGTGGGAAAGCCTGGATACGAACTACGGCATCGACTACCTGGACCCAAGCTTCACCTACCTGACCGCCGGGGTAGGGGGGCAGTACTTCCTGACCCGCCGGATAGCGGTGGAAGCCGGGCCGCAGGTCCGCTACGACCTGACGCACGAGTCGGTGATCGCGGGTATAAACTTCGGGGTGCGCTGGGTGCTGTAACTTCGGGGGGCTAACCCGCCCGCCTACCTTGCTTGCCGCCTGTATCGTACTGTATCTGCTGCTGACGTTGGGCATCGGTGCCTGGGCCAGCCGGCGCATTCATTCCAGCCAAGATTTTACGCTGGCCGGGCGGCAGCTGTCCACCGGCCTGGTGGCGGTGACGATCTTTGCCACCTGGTACGGACCGGAATTCATCATGGGTGTACCCGGCTACTTCGTGCGGGATGGTCTGCTGGGTACCATCACCGACCTGTTCGGTACGTTGCTTTGCCTTACGCTGGTGGGTACGCTTTTCGCCCGGCGGCTCTACCGGATGAAGATCGTCACGCTGAGCGACTTCTTCCGCCGCCGCTACGGAGCGCGGATCGAAATAGCCACTTCCCTGATCCAGGTGCTGGCCTACTTCCCCTGGATCGCGGCCCAATTCGTCGCCCTGTCTTACCTCTTTCACTCCGTGTTGGGAACGAGCGTACCGCAGGGAATCCTGCTCGGGGCCGGGATCGTGGTGGTGTACACCTACATTGGCGGGATGTGGGCGGTCACCCTTACCGACCTGCTACAGAGCGTACTGATCGTAGCCGGGTTGGGACTCGTACTATCGCAGCTGCTGGGAGAGACCGGGGGCCTTGGCGAATTACTCAGCGATCGCCCCAATACCTTTTATGATATACTTCCCGCCAGTGACCTGGCTTCGTGGAGTGACTACCTGGCGATGTGGATGGCTTTCGGGCTCGGGGCCATTCCTTCGCAGGAAATCTACCAGCGCTTATTCTCGGCTCACTCCGCTACGGCCGGGCGTAACGGGGTGCTGCTCAGTGGCGTGCTTCTCTTCTTGGTGGGGGCGGTACCCCTGCTGATCGGCCTCGCCGCCGCCAAGCTCCACCCGGAGCTGATGGATGTGGACGACGGTCAGCACCTCATCCCGGCGATGGTGCGGGAATACACCTCCCTTCCGGTGCAGATCCTGTTTTTCGGTGCGTTGATCTCCGCGATCCTGAGTACGTCCAGCGGTGCGATGCTGTCGCCGGCTACCGTCATCGGGGAAAACCTCATCCGACCGCGTATGCCAAAGCTCACCGACCGGCAGCTGTTGCGATGGACGCGCGTGAGCATCATCGGGGTGGCGGCCGTGGCCAGTGCATTCGCCCTGAACGACAGTCACATTCACGGATTGGTGGTGGATTCGGCCGTATTGCTGATGGTATGCCTGCTGGCGCCTCTTGCGCTGGGGTTGTACTGGAAGCGGGCGAATACCACCGGGGCCTGGACCGCCATCCTCACCGGTGCCGGGGTCTGGTTCCTGACGGATCGTCTCGGAACGATAGTGGATGCTACGATCTACGGCACACTAGCGAGTTTTGCGGGCATGGTATCGGGCAGTCTCCTCGGTCGGAAGGCGTAGTTTTGTGGGTCCCCAATTCCTTCAAGCATATGTCCGACCACCGCGATCAAGCCGTCACCTTACTCCGCCAACTGATCGCTACTCCCTCTCTGAGTCGACAGGAAGAAGCGACCGCCGCGGTCTTGGAAGCGTGGCTACGCGATCACGGCGTACAACCGCAACGGCACCTCAATAATGTGTGGGTAACGAGCCGCAACTGGATGGAGGGACGCCTGACCGTATTGCTCAACAGTCACCACGACACCGTCAAGGCGGCCGCCGGGTATACCCGAGATCCCCACTCCCCGGACATCGAGGACGGCAAACTTTACGGCCTCGGCAGCAACGACGCCGGGGGAGCGCTGGTGAGCCTCATCACCGCCTTCCTGACCCTGGAGAACGATCCGACGTTACCGGTCAACCTGGTGTTGGCCGCCACGGCCGAGGAGGAAATAAGTGGGCCAAACGGTATTGTGGCCCTGTTACCCCTCCTCCCGGAGATCGACTGCGGCATCGTCGGCGAACCTACCCTCATGCAACTGGCCGTGGCCGAACGCGGGCTGGTGGTCATTGACGGCGAGACGAAAGGGGAGAGCGGACACGCGGCCCGGAAGGAGGGAATAAATGCTTTGTATTTAGCCCTGGACGATATCGCCGCCATTCGTGACCACGTATTCAGCCGGCCGAGCGAGAAACTCGGGCCTACGGGCGCGGCGGTCACCGTCATCCAGTCCGGTACCCAGCACAACGTCGTCCCCGACCGTTGCACCTTCGTGGTGGACTTACGGGTGAACGAAGCGTACAGTAATGAGGAGGCGGTGGCGGAACTGCAGTCCGTGTGCCGGCACGCGCAATTAACGCCGCGCAGCCTGCGGCTTCAGTCGAGTGGTATTTCCGACGATCACGTATTACTAAAAGCCGCCCGGCGGATGCTGCCCACCGCCGAAACCTACGGATCGCCCACCCTCAGTGACCAGGCCCTAATGCCCTTCCCGACATTAAAGCTCGGCCCGGGAGATAGCGCCAGAAGCCATTCGGCAGATGAGTTTATCTGGGTGGAGGAGGTTGAGAGTGGGGTGGAGGGGTATGTTGGCTTGATTCAGGCTTGTGGGTTGTTTTTAGGTCATAGGTCATAGGTCATAGGTCATGGGTCATAGGTCATGGGTCATGGGTCATGGGGTGTAGGTCATAGGCATAGGTTATAGGGCAGCATTAGTATGCGAATGTGGCTAGAGGGTTGGGCATGGGGACTGGTGGATCACTTAGGCCTTTCGTTTTGCTTTTTCGGCTTTGCCCACGAATTTTTCGGGGTTTCGTTGCATGTAGCTTAGGAGACGGGAGACTTCTTCACATGCCGCCTGGTAGGAGGTGTGATGGCCTCTGGAGATGTAACCATGATCTCGAGCAAACATTAGCCATACTTCTGTCTCGTGGTTCTCCCCGGCGCAATCCGTGAGCTTGGCAATGAAGTGTTTTGGGTAGCGGCGCTTGGCATAGCATTCGGCTAAGTTGGCGCAGACTGATCTAGAGGAGCGGAGAACCTGATCGGTAAGCGCATATTTTTCCGCGGGTGGGAAAGTCTTACACAGATTGTAGATGGAAGCAGCGAGTCTGCGACTCTTCTGGAAAGCTAGCCAAGTGGTAAAGTGAGATGTACTCATAGGGGATTTTTTCCTCAAGGTGAGGGGCCCCGTAGTAATATTCCGTTTCTAAATGTTTATATTCGAATATATGCGTTTACAAACGCCTAGTGGGTCTTGACTTCCAGGTAATCAATAGCCGGAAGAATGTTATCAAAACCTGATTCTGACCTAGAAATATACGGTGATGGGAGAAGTGACCAAGGTGCTTCACTCTGTAGCATTGCACAAATCATTCACTAGCGGCCGAACGGTTTTACACGGTAGGCGCTCAGACACCTACAGCCTCAGGGTACAACTATATCCTATCACCTATTCCCTAAATTTTTCTGTTTGCAGAAAAATTCTCCCCCCCCAGGCAGCGAACACCAACCCCCCACCGTTACCCCTTTAGTTTTGATGATGGAATAACAGCAGCCTCACTTTATACTCACTAGTTCAACTAGGCTGTAACGCAAGCAGGGGAAAACGGACGCACCGTTTTCCCCTGCTGCTTTTAGGTAATCTCCGTGAAGACTGGCTTAGTCACGCTGAAGCACCGCGAGCAAGCGCAGGATCTCCAGGTACAACCAAACCAGGGTGACGATCAACCCAACCGCGCTGAACCACTCCATATACTTGGGTGCACGCATGGCGGCCCCGCGCTCGATACTATCGAAGTCGAGGAGGAGCATGAGGCTGGCGATGCCGATGATTACGACACTGATGCCAATGCCGATGGGGCCTCCCTGGTGGAGGTACGGTACGCTCATTCCGAAAAAGCCGAGTACGATATTCAGTACGTAGAGTAGGACGACTGCACCCAGCGCCATCATCATACCCGAGCGAAATTTCTGATTGACTTTGATGATGCCTGCTTTATAAACGAACAGCATCATAAAGAGAACCGAAATGGTACCCAATATGGCGTTGAACACCAGTCCGACACCAAAGCCGGCGGCGTAGGTGGCGGTTATAGAACCGATGAAAAGGCCTTCCAGGAGGGCATAGATCGGAGCCAGCGTGCCGGACATCTTTGGCTTGAAAGTCATGAAGATGACCAGGGCAAAGCCACCCAGTAGGCCGCCCCAGACGAACAGTTGGCTGGGGAAGAAAAAAGAATACACGGCAGTAGCGGTCAGCAGTGCTCCGAGCAGGAACGTTTTGTTGACAGCTCCGTCGACGGTCATGACTTCACTGCCGGAGCGTTGGATAACACCTCCATCCAGCGGTTGCGAAGACGCTTTGGCCAGTCGTTCCTCGCTAAGTAGCGGGTTACTGGATTTGCTAAAGCGATCGGATAAGGACATGTAGATAAGATTGGTTGTTATATAAAACGCCTGAAAGGCATTGTCGTTGCGGTTTAAACGAAATACTGAACAGCCAGCTCGTAGCCCCGCAGACCAAAGCCCACGATTACTCCCTCGCAGTAGGGCGAAAGGTAGCTGTGGTGGCGAAAGGCCTCCCGTTTGTGTACGTTGCTGATGTGCACCTCGATCACCGGCGTCTCGATGGCGGCGATGGCGTCGGCAATCGCGATACTGGTATGGGTATACGCCCCGGCGTTTAAAACGATCCCGTCGTAGTCGTAACCGATCTCGTGGAGCTTGTCTATCAAATCCCCCTCGTGGTTACTCTGGTAGTATTCCAACTCCACGTCGGAGTCGACAAACTTGCCCTTCAGGTGCAGCATGAAGTCGTCGAAGGTGTCCTCTCCGTAAATTTCCGGTTGCCGCCGGCCCAGGAGGTTCAGGTTCGGGCCGTTAATGATCATGACGCGTAGCAAGGTGAGTAGTACGGTAGTACGGTAGCGGGTAGTACGGTAAGCTTTAGTGGTCTGTTAGTCTTTGGGTACGTCCACCGCCGCTGGGTGAGTAGATACCGGAAAGATAGGTACTGCCGTACTACCGTACTAAAGCCGCCCGTACTACCGTACTAAGTACCACCGTACTATTGTACTACTAATGCTTGCCTCCTTTTTAAAGAACGTCCTACTGGTACTGGTCCTTAACCTGGCGGTCAAGGGTATTTACCTCTTTGGTATTGAGCGGACGGTGCAGAACCAACTGCCGGAGGGGGATTACGGACTGTACTTCTCGTTGCTGGGCCTGGGCATGGTGCTGCAGGTGATTGCCGACTGCGGCCTGCAGTTGTACAACAACCGGACGCTGAGCGGGCACCGGCAGTTGCTGGCGAAGTACTTCCCGTACTTTCTTGGGTTAAAGACGCTATTGGGTGCGCTGTTTTTGGGGGCACTGCTGATTGTCGGTTACGTGGTCGGCTATCGGGACTGGGAACTAGTATTGCTGATGATCATCGGTTTCGGTCAGTTGCTGAATAGCCTGGTCCTCTACCTACGGTCGAGCTTGTCGGGACTGGGTCGCTACGCCCTGGATAGTACGTTTAGCGTGCTGGATAAGCTCTTGGTGATCGCCATCATCGGCGGGGTGCTGATCTGGGCTCCCGACCGGCTCAGCATCGGACTGTTCGCGATCACTCAGGTCGTAAGTTGGGCGCTGACGGCCGGGGGGTTGGGGTACGTGCTCCGCAGCAAACTGGACCGGATCCGGCCGAAGTTCGAGCGACGGATGTTGCTCATGCTACTGCGTGGGGGTGCGCCTTATGCCATTGCCATCCTGCTGCAAGCGGCCTATACCCGTACGGATGCGGTCATGATCGAGCGCTTACTACCGGACGGAGCCGTGGCGGCCGGTCATTACGCGGCGGGATACCGCTTGCTTGACGCCCTGAATACCGTGGGCTGGCTGGTGGCCGGTCTGCTGCTTCCCATGTACGCCCGGCTTTACGCCCGGCGCGAGCCTTTTTCCGATTTGCTTCGCTTTAGCGTCCAGTCGTTGGTAGGGGGCGCTTTGGTGGTCAGCTTTGCGGTGGCGGCCTACGCCCGGCCGATCGTGGATTTACTGTACGACTTCGCGGAGCCGCGTACGGCGACCATCCTCTTTTTTCTGGCGCTTACCTTTATAGCGCAGTGTCTGAATTACGCCTATGGCGCGCTGCTGGGCGCGACGGGGCACATCGGCCGGATGAACTATATTTTTCTGGGGGGGATCGGGCTGAACGTGGCCGGTAATCTCTGGGCTTTACCGCGTTACGGTGCACCCGGTGCGGCTGCGGTAACGCTCGCGACGCAGTCGGTGATCGCGGGCCTTCAGGCGGTGTTAGCACACCGATGGTTGCAAATCACGGCGGGTAAGGTAGCCTGGTGGCATCTGATCATGCTGGGAGGTATTCTGCCGGTACCGATCGTAATGATTGCAAGTCTGCTGCACGTCGACTGGGTTTCGGATATGCTCCTGGCTATGCTAACGGGGATCCTGCTGCTACTGGCCTTGCGCCTGGTCGATCTTCGGGAATTATGGAGGTTATTCAGGGAACGAGCCTAAGCAATATCCTAGGATTCGGGGCAATGCGGGGTGCAAAAACTTCGCTATAGCAGGGTATAACCCCGCCCATGAAGATAGCCTTACCCTGCTTCCGCTTCTTTTTCTCCGTATGCTGTACGTGCCTCATTGCCTGGCCCTTTCATCATGTCATCGGGCAGGACGCCCGTCAATTAACCAGCTTTGAGGATACGCAGTACCGCAAGGATGCTATCCACGCCCTAAGTGTGTTTGAAGGTAAGGTTTACGCGATGAACATCGCGGGTGCGGCGGACCGGAAGGGTCGGTTCAGCATAATTGACACCTCCACGGGTGTAATGCGGTCGCTGACGGAGAATTCCGAATTTCTGGGAGAGTCAACGACTATCTATGGCAAACGACCCTTTCAAAAACTTGATGATAAGTTGTTTGCCCAGTACCGGGCGGATCCGACAGGTGGTGAGTTATACCGCATTGAGGGGGAGCGGGCCACTCGGTTGACCGACCTGCGCACGGAACCCATTAGCGACCTCGTCAAGCTAGGCGGCATGTACTATTTTCTAGTAGCGGGACGAGCGACCGCCATGCCAGCCCATGCTGACGTTAAAACCCACTACACCGAACTTTGGCAAACGGACGGGACACCCGATGGCACCTCGTTGGTTGAGGAGCTGCCGATCCTGAACTTCGAAGATGATACAGGTTTCAATGTGTACCCCCGTAATTTACTTACCGCCGGTACCGAAAGCCTTCTGATCTCCGGCTATTCGACGGTACGGGGACAGCAGTACACCAACTATTATCTATACCGGCCGGGGGGTAAGCTTGCCGCCGTAACGGCTCCGCGGATCAATGGCTTCGGATCGCCCCATGTGAAGGTCTTTGGCTGGGGTACCCGTCCGGTCGTCGCCTTCGGCAGTGGGTTTTACCTGATCGGAACCCGATCGGGGAGTACCGTTCCCGAATTGCTTCGCATTGAGGAAGCGAGCGAAGAGATGCTTCCGGTAACCGGTATACTGAACGGGCGGTACGGCGTTTTCGGACAGGAAGACGTTCGTTTTGCCGTGTTACAGGACAGCTTTTATCTCTACTGCAATGACAGGCAGCTTGGGCAGCGATTGTACGTGACAGGCTTAGACGAGCCAGAAAATTTTCGAATCATCCGCATCGCAGCGGAGGGAAGCCGCAGCGCAGTGATCACCACCTTCGGTGACAGTATTTACTTCGCCGGAGGCAGCTCAAGCGGCACACCCGCGCTCTTTCGGTACGTGGCTACGACCGGGGTGGTGGATACCCTATTCGTACGTCCGGAATTTAACGAGGCGTACGAACTGCTTGCCAATGACGGGATCGTATACTGGCCGGGCAACTCCGGTGGAGCGGGTGTTGGTCGCTACCGAATCAAAGATGACTCCCTGTCATTCTTTTTAGGGCTAAACCCTTCGGGACATACCGGAACCATGCACCCTAGCCTGACGCTCATTGGTGACGCGGTCATTTACCTCGGTGAGCGAGAAGACTGGCGCAGCGATAGGCCGCCGTTGTTGCTGACCCCTGAGGCAAGCGGGCCGCGGAATCTCCTCGCGTCGAATCCCGCCCCGCCCGCCGGCGTCTCCTTTCTGAATGGACAAGACCAACACGGAAGTATCCTCTTCCGGGCGCCTGCTCTAGACAAACTCGGTCGTTATTTTCGCTACGACACTACGCTCGAAACCGTCGTGCCCATCGCCTATCCGACATCCGAAGAATTGTATAGTGTAGCAGACCTACGCACCACCGTTGCCGGAGGACCTATGGTGCCATATTGCTGCGATACGGAGGACGGATCCGGGTTTACGGTCCATTTGGTTTCCGGAGACAGCCTCAAGCCCGCGCGATATGCCGATACCAAAGAAATCGTGCGGATCCAAAAGCAATGGATGCTAAAGTATCCACTGATAATAGAAGAAGCGCCCAACCTGACTTCCGTCTACCGCTACCACTTTGAGGGACTGACGATGGTGAAAGAATTAAGACAAAGTATCTCCGGAAGAGGGGCGCAAATTGCTTACCTAACGGACGATCTGGTTCGCATTAGCGTGAGCAGTGAAGAATATGGCCTTAAAACCGGCTATCTCCTCCGCCCGGACGGAAGTCTGGTATATCAGTTCGATTACCCGGAGAACCTGGCGGTGCTCGCCACGGATACGATGGGCTATTACCTGCTGGATATGCCGGCTGACGAACCGCCCACCATCGCTTACTACGACATTGGCGGCGCCGAGACGATCCATTTCGAAGTTCCCAATGGGGTCACACCCGTATACCCTAAATACTGGTTGCCCCTGTACCGTATGGTGGGGAATCGCCTCATTTTTCAGCCCCACGATCCCAATACGGGAACGGAACTTTACGTGGCCGATCCCGCCACGGGGCGGATCACCCTTCTGCGGGATATCCATCCGGGCTCGGGCGGCAGTGATCCTCACGCTATGACCCGCGTGGGTGACCGTCTCTTCTTCGCCGCATACGACCTTACCCACGGCACCGAACTCTGGCGAACCGATGGAACTCCGGAAGGTACTTACCTCGTGAGCGATATTCATCCAGGTGTGGCCACCAGTAATCCCGGTAATTTCGAATTGGGGCAAAACCAGTTATACTTCCGCGCTACTTCGGATGTAGGAGCGGAAGCTTACGCGGTGGATTTAGAAAGCGAGATGGTCCGCCTGCTGGCCGATATCAGCCCGGGCCGGGGCGGATCATATCCTGAGCAATTTCTCGAAACCAAATCTGGCCTCTATGTGCTTGCAAGGAGCCATGAGGAGGCCGGCAAACAGCTATTTCAAATTCAAGCGGACGGCAATACTACCAACGTGACGTCGATGATGCCGGAAGTAGGATACTTAAGCATTTTCCCAAATCCGGCTTCTAACTCGGTCGTGGTACGCGCTCAGGCCGGTGACTACCTCGAACAGCTTCGGCTTTTCAATATGACCGGTAGTTTGTTACGGACCGTCCCCGTTAATGGGGCGGAGACCTCGCTGTCGACACGGGAGCTGCCGTCCGGACACTACTTTGTGGTGGCTCGCTACCGGTCAGGAACATTCAGCACCGGCAAACTGGTGGTAACGCAGTAGGGCTAGCTTACCAACCCGCCCGTTCCGTACCTATTGATCCATGATCGCGAAGAATAAGCTTTTGTACTGGTTGAGGTTAGTGCTGACTTGGTGGGTAGCTACCTTTCTTTTCAGCTTTCTGCGGCATTATGGGTGGCCGGAGCGGATGGCCTTCGCGCCGGACTACCTGATTGCGCCGGCGCTGGATTTCTCTTTGGCGCTCATTGTAGGTACGGGGTACTTCGGTATTGAGTTATTGCTGAACCGGCAAGCGTTCATGCGGCTCTCTTTTCTGTGGTGGGCGCTTTTGAAGGTGGTCTTACAATTCCTACTCGCTATAGCCCTGTTTGCCGTTGGTCTCAACCTGTACCCGCTTTTCAACAGTACGGCCGTCCAAGATTTAACCCTTGAAGAATTTCTGGGCAGTAAACTGATGGTGGTGGTGCTGGTATATTTCCTTTTAATTAGCCTGCTCATCACCCTGTTTCAACGTATGTACCAAAAGGTGGGCCCGGGAATTTTCGGCAATATGCTGGTGGGCAGGTACCATAAACCCCGGGAGGAGGAACGGATATTCCTGTTTATCGATCTGCGTGACTCTACTCCGATTGCCGAAAGGCTGGGACATTTGTTGTTCTCTCAACTCATTCAGGACTGCTTCGCTGATGTTACGGATGCCGTAATACACCATCAGGCGGAAATCTATCAATACGTGGGAGACGAGGTCATTCTCTGCTGGAAAACCAAGCCGGGGCTGAAACACAACAACTGCATTGCTGCCTTTTTCGAGTTCGACCGCATCCTCGCTCGCCGCTCTGGGTACTACGAATCTAATTATGGGTTCCACCCGGAATTCAAAGCCGCCGCGCATATCGGACGCACTACGGTGGCGGAAGTAGGCGTCGTGAAACGGGAGTTGGCCTACCACGGTGACGTGCTGAACACCACGGCACGCATTCAGAGCAAATGCAACGAACTGGGCGAACAGTTACTGATCTCCCCGGCCTTGTCCGCCCGACTGGACCTCGACCGTGATTATATCACACACGAATACCCGCCGGTCGAGCTTACCGGGAAGCGGTACAGCTTACCCGTTATCGGCATTCGAGCGCGGAGCTTGCCTGTATAGTAGCAGTTGATTGAACGAAATACCGCACTGATTCGCTACGGGATAGCGTAGAAGTTATCAAACGCAGGGGGCTATGCCCCAGTCCTCTGCTATCTCGTCACCACGAGTTTGTAACCGGGCCGCCGCGGTGAATTGCTCCGTTGGTAAATTCCAACGATTATGTCGAATGGTATAAAGCCAGACCGAAGGTGCCTCAGAAACCGGTTCGCGATAGGGCTTTTACCTGCGCCCCGCCGCCCCCTGAACGGTCACTACGATACAGCACCCAGGTGCCCGATGTCGCTGCTCTCCAGGATCTTTTGCGGCTGGGGGGACAGGGCGCACCTGATCATCGCTAAGCCGAGTTGCCGGTCCGAAACCGACCAGCTAGCTCGACGCATGAGCGGGAACAGTGGCCGCAACACGCCGTACAGGGCGCCGATCCAGCGGGTCTTCGTCGGCAATTTTCTTTCGGGCAGTAACATGCCCAAACGGAACATGTAAGCATCCCGAAATCCCATGTTCAGCAGCGCCTGCTCCGTCCGGCCTTTCACGCGGGCCCACATTTGCGAGCCGTCCGGATCGGTACCCATTCCGGAGACGTAGGTAAAAACCAGGTCGGGATTCACGTCATGCAGGTCGCGGGCGAAGCCGGTCACCAGATCGAAGGTCAGGCGGGTATAGGCGGCTTCATCCTTTCCAACGGAGGAAACCCCGGCGCAGAAAAAGCAGGCATCGTAGGAACGCAGTTGATCGACTATGGGCGACAGGTCAGAAAAGTCACGATGCAGCACCTCTTCTAACTTTTCGTGTTGGAGGTCGATCGAACGTCGGTTGATCATCAGGACCCGGCTGACGTACGGGCTATCGAGGCACTCCAGCAGCACGGCGCGGCCGACCATGCCGGAGGCGCCGGTGAGCATAACGCGTAATGATGTATCAGTCCTTTGGTCGTTCATCCCACTTCTGTTGCAACTTGGGCAATTCCTCTTTGAGGAACAGGAAATACTCCTTTATATGCTTGAGCTCCCGGTTGAAATCGGAGTTTTCCGTACCCTCGCGCAGATCGATGACCTTACTCAGCGTATTGATAAAGGGGCCGATCTTGGCCAGCCCTTCCCGCATCTGACCCAGCCATTTTTCTCCGGATACCCGGAAATAGCGCTTGCGGTCGCCGGGCTTGGTGATGTAATCGATGCGGCCATCGTCCATCAGCCGGCGTATGGCATTGCTGATGGAACTCTTGCTGGCCTGGAGAAATTCCTGGATGGCGAAAAAATCCATTTCCGGCGGATCGGCGAGCAGCAAGAGCGCAAATACCCGGGCTTCGGTTGGCGTTAGTCCGGTCTGCTCGAAAAAGACACCGATTTCCTCAACGCGACGCTTGATGTCGGAAATATGGGGATTGGCGTTTGCGGGGGATGGAGTGTCGGACATTGCGGAACGGTGGATGGATACGGTCAAAGATATGGTGGACGCCGAAGTGCGGGCCTCGATCAGACGAAATGGGCTTCCTCATCGCTAGCTGGTGTCTTTTCCCGGATACCGAAAAGAAGTTTGTATGTAATCGGGACGAAGATCAGCGTGATCACCGTACCGAACAGTAAGCCCACCATGATGGCGATGGCCATCGGCTCCCAGATCAAGCCGCCCCCCAGGTAAAGCGGAATTAGGCCGAGGGCGGTGGTGAAGGTAGTCAGCAGAATGGGGCGGAATCGTTGCTGGCAGGCATCGACGATGGCGCGGAACTCCGTCTTGCCGGCCCGTTCCTCGATCTCGATGCGGTCGATAAGCACGATCGCGTTATTGATCAGGATGCCGGCCAGGGAAATGACCCCCAGGAAGCCCATGAAGCCGAAGTAGCTTTGGAAGAGTAGCAAGCCGAGGATCACGCCGATGATGCCGAGGGGGATCGTGGCCAGCACGATACCCATCTTGCGGAAACTGTTGAACTGGAGCATCAGCAGCAGGACGATGATGAATCCGGCCAGGGGCAACTTAGCGGCTACGGCACCCATAGCCTCGCGGCTGCGTTCCGACTCGCCACCCAGTTCGTAGGTGTAGCCGGCGGGCCACGAGTCGGCCAGGGAATCGAGGCGGGGCGTCAGCTGGCGGGTGACATCGGTGGCCGTATAGCCCATGACCGCATCGGCCTGCACGGCCAGGGTACGGACGAGGTCGTGGTGTTTGATCTTGGCGTATTGCCAATCGACGTTCACGTCGGCTACCTGCGCCAGGGGGACGTTGTTGCCGCTGCCCTGGGCGAAAACATTGAGCCCCTCGAGGTCCTCCACGCGGTAACTTTCGGCACTTCGGCCGCGCATGACGATGGGAATGGATTCGTCGCCCTCCCGGTAGCTGCCGGCGGTGAAGCCGCTGACGTTGGTCCGCAGCGAGACGGCGATATCCTGATTGGTGACACCCGCGGCGCTGGCCTTGTCCGGGTCGATATCCACGACTACCTTCTTGCTTTTCGGACCCCAATCGTCGGTGATGTTGGTGGCGATGAGGATTTGGTTAAGCGTGGATTTTACGTCGTCGCTGATGCGGAAGAGTTCGTCGGCACTCGGCCCGCTGATGCGCACCTCGACGTCAGCCGTGGCTCCTCCGCCGCCGGAAAGCGGGTTTACGCTGATGTCGGCGTCCGGAAACTGCTCCCGGCCGTAGGCTTCCAGCCGTTCGATCATTTGGTTATTGGCTTCGAAGCGGTTCGTGTTGAGCAGGACGTGGGCGTAGCCGCTATTGGCCTCGCCGGGTTGGTAGCCTAAGTCGTAGCTCTTAGGGCCTTCACCCACGAAACTCGTATAGCTGGCGATCCCCAGGGCATCGGGGTCGTCCGTTAGCAACTCGGAATTGATGTAGGCCTCCATGCCCTCCGTAACCTCGGTGGTCCGCTGGATATCGGTGCCCTGAGGCAGTTCGATATTCATGGTGATGAGGTTACGGTCGCTATCCGGGAAGAAGATGAACGGTAACCGGCCGAACAGGGACAGGCTACAGAAGAACAACACGATCACGGAAGTCAGGACGATCCACGGGTGCTTTAGCGACCAGTAGATCATGCCGCGGTAGCGCTCGTTGAGGCGCTCGAAAATGTTGCCTTTTTGCGGGGCGGCCTCCGCTTCGGGAGCGGTTTCGGCCTCCCCGTCCTCGCCTCTCTGCTTCACCCGGATCAGGGCGACCCCGAGCATGGTGACTACCGTCATGGCCAGGATCCAACTGCTGAGTAGCGCGAAGGAAATTACGACGAAGAGGTTGCCCATGATCTCGCCCATGGTATTCTCGGCCAGGAAGAAAGCCAGGAAGGCCGCCGAGGTGGTCAGGGAAGAGATGAGCAGCGGGATGGCCAGTTCGGAAGTGGCCTGGTAAGCGGATTTCTTAGGAGAAAGTCCGTTCTCCATGCCCACCATCATCGATTCGGAGATCACGATCGCGTTGTCCACCAGCATACCCAGGGCCATGATGAGCGCGGCCAGGGTCACTTTGTTGAGGCCCACGTCAAAGACGTTCATGAGCAGCAGTGTCATGACGATGGCCAGGGGAATGAGGCTCGCCACGACCAGCCCGGTGCGCCAGCCCAGGAAGAGGAACATGACGGCCAGTACGATAGCAACGGACTGAATGACGTTGGAGACGAAGTTGGTTACGCTGGCCTGGACGAAGGTATCCTGGCTGGCGATCCGCCGGGCTTCCATGCCCACGGGGAGTGTCTGATTAAAAACCTCCAGGCGGCGGTTGATATCCTCGCCCAATTCCACGAGGTTGGCGCCCTCGCGGACGGCTACGGCTACGACCAGGCCCTGCTCCCCACCCAGGCGTACCAGGCGCTCGGCCGGGGTGGCGTAACCACGGGAAATGGAGGCGATCTCGCCCAGTTTGGCCGTCTGCTCATCGCCGAGATTGACGACGGTGTTGGCCAGGTCGTCCAGGCTCTCGAAGTTACCGCTGGGCTCCAGTACGATCCGCTGGTCGCCGAGCATTACGTCGCCGCCGGCGAATACGATGTTGGTGGCGGAGATCGTCTGCTGCAGCTGGTTGGCCGACAGCCCGTAGCGGGCCAGGCGGGCATTGTCGAACTCCACGAAGATCTGCTCCTGGCGCATACCGGTGATCTCCACCTCGGCGGCGTCGGGGAGGGTGACCAGGTCGTCGCGGATATCCTCGGCGGCGTCTTCCAGCTCGCTGAGGGAGTAGCCCGATCCGGTAAGGCCCACCTGGATTCCGTATTCCACGCCGATGTCCTCGTCCTTCACCACGATGCTGCGCACGCCGTCGGGCAAATCGGGCCGGATCACGTCGATCTTGCGGCGCAGGCGATCCCATACGGGCTGCATTTTTTCGGCGCTGACGCTGGGGTCCAGCTCCACGTTGACGATACTGAGTCCGGTCCGGCTTTCGCTGGTAATCTCCTTCACTTCGGGCAGTTCCTGGGCTACCCGCTCGATGCGTTCGGTGATGAGTTCCTCGATGCGTTCGGGGCTGGCCCCGGGAAAGGAGGATACGACCGAGGCCACGCGGATCGTGAAGGGCGGCATGGCGTTGCGGCTGAGGCTGTTGTAGCCCACGAGACCGAGGACGGCCACCATGAGGACGACCAGGATCGTAACCCGGTTGTTTTCGACGGCTAATTTGGAGATATTCATCTTGGGGGAGTTGGTCGGGTAAAGGTTACTGGGTCAGGAGGCGGACCGGCATGCCATCGAGTAGCTGCTTCAGGCCGGCCGTGGCGACGAGATCGCCGGGGCGCAGGCCATCCCGGACGACGAATCCGGAATGCGTGTAATCACCTACCGTTACGGGTACGCGGCGGGCCACGTACTGGTCGGCGCGGTCACCGGCTTCGAGGCGGAAGACGTAGCGGCCATCGGGGCCTTCAGAAACGGAGGCGGTGGGGGCTACGATGAGGGTGTCGCGGCCGCCGGTTGCGTCGCCGAACTGGAACCGGACGGTGGCGGCCATGCCGGGGCGGATGGCTTCGGTCTCATCGTTGACGGCGATCGTGACGGGATAGCTGGGTGAACCCGCGGCGGCGTAGGCCACTTCCGAGATCGTGCCGGTAAAAGCTCGGTCGGGAATGGAAGAAAACGTAATTTCCACCTGCTGCCCGGAAGCGAGGCGGCCCACGAAGTCTTCGGGTACGCTCACTTCCACCTCCGGGTTCTCCTCGGTACTAAGCGTCACGATGGCCCTGCCGGAGCCGGCGTACTCGTTTTCTTCCACGTGTTTTTCGGTGATGACGCCGGCAAAGGGTGCGGGGAGGCGCGTATAAGCGACCTGGTTGCCAGCGGCCTGGACCTGCGCGCCACTGGCTTCCAGCTGGCTACGCGCGGCTTCCACCTGGGCCTGGGCGCTTTGGAACTCACTGCGCACCTGCTCGAATTGACTCAGGGAAACGCTGTTGTTTTCATAGAGGCGGGAGGTGCGCTCGTAGGCGGCCTGGGCGGCGATCAATTGGGTCTGGGCGCTCTCCAGCTGGGCCTGGCTGGCTTGTCGTTGGGCATTTGCCTGCGATTGCTGCACCCGGAGGTCCGCCGGGTCGAGCGTGGCGATCAATTGGCCGCGGTTTACCCGCTGGCCCAGTTTCACCGGCAAGCTGCGCAGGGTGCCCGCTACGCGAAAGGAAAGGGGCGTCCGACCCGCGGCTTCCGCGACGCCGTTGAACACCTGGCTGCTGGTGCCGTCGTCAACCGTGACGTGTTGGGCGCGGACGGCTCGCACCGGCGGCTCGACGGTAGCTTCCTCATCACCGCCACCGCAGGCAGTAAGTAGGAGAAGAAGGGCGAGAAGATGGAAATATTTCATCGGTTGGCTATTCGGGGATAAGTAGGGGAGGGAACGCATTACTGCGCGTCGCGAAAGGAGAGAAAGCGTTGGAGAAAAGCGGTCTGCTCGGCGGGCTCGGCCAGAAACTGGTAGCTGCCGGTGGCCCGCTGTACGGTCAGGAAATCGGCCACGAATTGGTAACCGAGGTTGGTCGCGTTGATGCGGGACTGCAGGACCACGTTCTGGGCGTCGATGAGCGAGGTTACGTTAGCCGCCCCGCTGCGGTACAAGTCTTCAATGATGTCGAAGTTGCGCTCGGAGGTAGCCGCCGCTTCCCGGGCCAGGCGCAGGTTCCGGTAGCTGGCAACCAGGGTTTCCACGCTGGAGTAAAGCCGCTGCACGAGCTGGTTTTCCGTATTCTCGCGCTGTGCGGTTGTTTGCAGAGTAGTGAGCTTGGCCTGTTCGAGTTGGGCCTTGCGCAGCCCACCCTGGAAGATGGGAATGTTGGCCCCGACCGCAATCGTATAGGTGCCACGGGGCCGGTCGGCCGCCGCGAAGTCGAAATTGAATTCCGGTGGCAGGGGCGTGGTGGCATAGTTGCCGATCCGGTAGCCCAGCTGGCCCTCAACGGCGATCTGGGGCAGGTAAAACGCGCGTTCGCGGGCTTTGGCCTGCCGTTCCTGGGCGGCAATCGCCAGGTCAAGTTGCCGGAGACTGGGCAGATTACGTCGTGCCTCGTCGGCCAGGAAGTCGGCGAGCCGGTCAATATCCCGGGGGGTATTGAGCAGCGGAAGCAGGGTCTTTCCGATTAGCCCGAGGAGGGAGTCCTGCCCGGTGAAGGGCGGTAGCCGGAAGTCGGCGTTGATGTCGTGGTCCAGCAGCTGGTTAAGCTGGTAGCATGCCTGGGCCAGCTGGGCCTCGGCATCGTTGACGTTGATGGAACCGAGCGACAATTCGCTTTCCCAGCGGTAGACGTCCGTTACGGCGGCGGCGCCCAGGTCCTGTTGGTTAACGGCCAGGTCGTAGTTAGCGCGGGTAACGTTCAGGTTCTCATTTTGCAGGCGCAGGAATTCCTTGCTCTGTAGTACGTTGAGATAGGCGGTGCTGACGTCGAGTACCACGTCCAGCTGGCTGGATTGCAGAGCGGCCTGCTGTCCCTCCGCCAGCAGGCGCTGGATCGCTACGTTGGCGAAAACGGGTTCGGAAAGGATGACCTGATTGAGCGTGGCGGAGCCCGTCCAGTTGTAGCGGCCCTGCAAACCGAAGCTGGAGGCAGTGGTCTGTGGGTCCAACATAGTCAGGGAAGTTCCCGCGCCCAGCTGTGGAAAAAGGTCGGCTTTTGCCACGTTAACGTCTGTACGCGCCAGGGCGACTTCGTACTCGTCAATGCGGTAGCCCAGGTTTCGGGCCAGCCCTTCCACAATCGCTCCTTCAAGCGTCAGAACGGGGCCGGACTCCACCGCCACCGGGTTAAGCAGCACGGAGCGGCGCATTAGGTCGAAGGAGGGGTAGATACCGGAAGTACGCGCGGCCCCCATATTGATGATCAGGCTCTGGTTGGAACCCTCGATACTGGTCGAGAAGGTGGCGGGATCCACACCGTCCGTGATGCGCAGTACGTCCAATGCCACTCGGCGGGGCAGGCGACTGATGATATCCTCGGAAGAGTAGGCGGCCAGCACGCCGAGGTCCAGCATGGGGTAATCGAGCAGACTCATGGTAGCGACGCCGCGATCGTTCAGCAATTGCAGGAGCTCCTCGGTTTCCGCAGGAGGGAGAATCTCCGTTACCGGCGTAAAGTAGACGGCCCCGGTATTCTTGGGGATCAGCGACCAGGTGGCCGCCGCGGTGGGTTGGGCCGCTATTACCGTGACGGAGGCACCGGCATAGTCGGCGAGCTGCTGGCTGAGTGGCTCCCGAAAATATTTCGAAGTAACCACGGTAAGCCGATCGTATGGTTTGAGTTTGGCCAGGGTGTCCAGATCGCGCTCGATGTCGAACGGAGATCGCACATAAGTCAGGTTGTTTACGCCACTCCCGGTCGAGTCTTGCGGAGCAGCGGGATCTACTACGATGGCGGCAATAGTTGGCTTCGGATAGTTCTTACGGTCCAGCAGCGCCTGGCTGCTACCGATACTGGTGCCAATCACGATATCCGATTCGCGGTATGCATCGTCTAGCCGTGCTTCGCCGAACCGGGGGAGACTGTATGCATCAACTGTAAGGTTAAAGCGGGTACCTAGCAGTGCCCGTAATTCATCTTTTAGCAGGCTATCCAATCCGATCCCGGCGGGTTCTGTCCCATCGCTGAGCAGCGCAATCCGCAAAGGCGATTGTCCTGTGGCTTGGCTACACAGGAAGAGTAAGGCCCCGAGTAACAGCGCGGAGCGGAGCAGAGAAGAGAGACAGCTTAACGGTCGACTGGGAAGTGAAGAGCGGGCGCGGGAAATCTGACGCATAGTATAGAAGTATGAGTCAGGAAAACGGGTGTAAATCTACTTAGTTCTGTTTTAACAGAACTAAAAATATCATCCAGAACAAATTAGTTCGGCTTGTGATTGGCCGGCTGCAACTTTGTTTTGCTCACTTGGCATGGAGTATGTCCTTGACGGGGCATTTGCGGGAGGGAACGAATAATTAGCGGATTTGAAAAAGGCAAATTCATCTTTCCAACACTTACTAATATGTCTGGATATGCTACAGGGAGGGTGACTTTTTTCTATTTTTCGAATGAATTTGGTGGCGTTCCGATTTCTTTCGAGGTTGGAGGCCACTGCATGTACGCCCCAGAAAACTCACGATGAAGACTCCCCCCCGATGGCGATTCTATCCATTTTTGATTTGCCTGTTGGTAATGGTCACAGCCTGCCTGAGTGGTCAAGACAGTTCCGGACCTACTATACAGACCTGTAGCGACCGACAGATTTTCTGCTTGGCCGAGGACAAGCTTGACCTCTGTGTACGCGTCAATGTTCCGGAGGGCTATTCTAAAACCATCAAGTCCCTGAGTATAAACTGGGGGGATGGCACCGACGCGTTCACGCGGGGGGCGGGAAACGATCCCTTTGAGACAAACCACCGCTACGACTTTAAAAGGTTCTTTGAAGAGTGTACCTACGAAAACGGACCGTTCTACGTTACCCTCTCCGTTTACGTAGAGGGGGAAGTGGATCCGATCCAGAGTATATTCCCCCTGACCGTGCGTAACCCGCCCAAGGCCAGGATCGACAACTTCCCGAAGACGGTCTGCACGGGAGAAGAGATTATCTTCCAGAATACCTCCTGCCCTTCCATCGGCCTATTATCGGAATGGGACTACGGCGATGGTTCGTCTGTGGACGAATTTGGCAGGCACGCTTACACCAAGGCCGGGACCTACCAAGTGCGCCTTCGAGTAAGCAATTATTGCAACACGGACGAATTAAGTTCCGACCAAATAACCCGCGAAATCACCGTAATCGAACGTCCGGTCGTCCGGGTGTCAGCCGACTCCGGCATCGTTGCGAGCTACAACGATCCCTACCGGGTCTGTTTGGATGGTCGGGCGGTGGTGAGGCTGGATGGGTCGGGCTCCGAAGGTATCAGTAGCGCGCAATGGACGGCCTATCCGAGTACCGGCGTGAATTTCGAGAATGCTAAGCGTCGAAACACCCGTGTGACCTTCACCTCCCCCGGTTCGTACCAGTTGATCCTTTCTGGAATAAACGATAATTGTCAATTCGCCGCTGCGGATACCCTTGATATCGACGTGCTCGAAAGCACCGTGTTACGACTCGAACATCAGGAGGATCGCTGCGTGAGCTTTTCGTACTGCCCCGAACCCTTTCTGCCTGAAGCTACCTATACTATCAATGGTGAATCCCTCGACGAATGCGGTCGTATGGTAGAAGAGGGAACCTACGTGGTCGAAGCCTTCCTGGCCAACCCAATCTGTGGAGACGCAACCCGGCGCGATACATTCGTCGTTTCCGCTACTTCAACCGCCGTCATCATCACGACCGATACGGCATTGTGTGACCGGGATGACCCGCTGCGGCTGGAAGCCGTACCCGCCGGCGGACAGTGGGCCGTCGACGGGCAACCCTTCGACGGTACCATTGACCCCAGCGTGCTCAGCCCGGGAATTCACCGCATCACCTACGGCAACGAACCCTGTCTGCTGTCCGACAACATCACCGTAGAAATCGTCAGTTCGGCGGTGACCGTGCCCGACGATACCGAGGTTTGCCTGGATGGGGGAGTGGTCCGCTTTTCCGCGAGCCCGGCCGGTGGATCTTTCGTAGGCACCGGAATTGATTCGACCGGGCAGTTCGATCCTACCGTAGCGGGGCTGGGCACATTCCAGATCTCCTACGAGTGGGAAGATGGGGAGGTTGTCGGCTGCGGCGGCAGCAATACCTTCCAGGTCACCGTTTCCGAACTCGGTACCAGCTTCGAGACGCTCGCCTGCAACGGGAACGAAGTATGTTTTTCCGTGGATACCCCCGGTGCCTACGAATCCGTGAGCTGGAAATTCGGCGACGGACGTACCGCAACGGGAGACGCCCCCTGCCACACCTTCCCCGGTGCCGGCAACTACGAGGTGGAGATTTCCGTGACCCGTGGGCCCTGCGTAGCCACTTTTAGCCGTTCGGTCAGTATCGCGCCCGCTCCCGTCGCTTCCTTTAGTCTGGATTACGATAGCGACCGCTGCTCCGACCTGCCCGTCACCATCACGAACACCTCTACGGGCACCAACCTGACCTATACGTGGCGGATCAACGGGGAAATCTTCGCGGATACGGTAGCTCCCGCTGACCTGCTGCTGGCCTCCCGCCTGCGCGATTCCCTCTTCGAGATCAGCCTGGAGGTGAGTAATGGCTGCACAACCAGTACAGCAAGCGAAGAGATCCTGGTGCGGCCCCTCCCTACCTCCGATTTCGGAACGGACCAGCAGGCCTACTGCTCCGGCGATACCATCCTGCTGGCCAATAACGCCATCGGCCAACCCACCGCCTACGAGTGGTCTGTAAATGGGGAGCGTATCGGTACGGATTCCCTGCCTCCCCTGATCGTTCATGAAACCGCCTCCCGCGACACGCTGGAAGTATGTCTGACCACCTTCAACGACTGCGGTTCCACGACCACCTGCCGGCCGATCGTCGTCACGCCCACCAACGTCGAAGCCTTTTTCAATGTCTCCGCCACGGTAATCTGTGTTGACGATACGGTACACCTGACCAATTTCGCCACACCCGGGGTAGGGGTACGGTACGACTTCGGTAACGGCAACGGCAGCAGCGAACCCAATGCCTCTTTCGTGTACCAGCAAGCCGGTGAATACACCATCACCCAACGCGCCTTCGGCTGCGGCTCCGATGCTTTCGAAAAAACGGTCCGCGTCGTGCCGCGCCCGACCGCCCGCTTCAACGCGCCGGCGGCCATCTGCGTGGGTGCGGAGGCAAGCTTCGAAAACCTCAGCGGGGATACCCTGAGGGCTATTTGGGACTTCGGTGACGGCAGCGCGCCAGTCGCGGATTACCGTCCAAGCCACGTCTTCGACACCGCCGGCGTGTACCAGGTTTGCCTCACGGTGACCAGTATGGGACCGGACGGTTGCGATCATACCGTCTGCATTGACGTCGAGGTAAGCGATACCCCAACTCCGGCCTTCACCTATACCGATAGCCTCTGCCTGGGTTCCGAACTGAGCGTCCGCTCCGAGGCGGTGGGAGATGGCTTGAGTTGCCGCTATCGTTTTGGCGACGGCGCCTCCGCCACGGACTGCACCGCCAGTCACCAATACACCACGGCGGGTACCTACAACATCACTCAGGTTGTTACCGATAGCCGGGGCTGTCGGGACAGCATCAGACAAGCGGTTACCGTTCGGAATCTTCCCCGCGCCGATTTCCGCCTGGCTTCCCCGGAGCTTTGCTATCCGGATTCCTTCCGAATCACGAATCTCAGTACCGGTGCCGAAACCTATAACTGGGACTTCGGGAACGACGACGGCCAATCAACGGAGCATCCCGTTTATGGCTACGACGGCCCCGGCCAATACACGATCACCCTCACGGCTTCCGACCTGTTTTGCAGGGCGGCCTACGCAACCGCAGTGACGGTACACGAAAGCCCGGCCGCCGCGATCGTGGCACCCGACACAACGGCGTGCTTTGGGGAAAGCTTCCCCCTTTCGGATGCATCCTCCGGCCCGGTGGATACCCGGTCCTGGACCTTCGGTGACGGGACCACCGCTTTCACACCGGAGATCGATCATCCCTTTCCATCACCTGGGACCTATCCCGTCCAACTGCGCGTATCCACGGCCGCCGGTTGTACGGATTCCGTCCTTCAGTACTTGGTTGTTCACGAACCCGTGACCGGCGATCTTCAACAGACGGACCCCATCAATTGTAACGGTGCCACCACGGCCGGACTGCGGTTTGTCACGACGGGAGGTGCCGCTCCGTATTCCTTTGCCTGGTCGGACGGTGGCGTAAACGATACGAACAACGACCTCTCCGCCGGCACCTACGGACTCACCGTGACCGATTCGAACGGCTGCTTATTAAGGGATTCCGTGACCGTCACCGAACCGCCACCCATTCTGCCGGGAACGGATGTCGGAGTGGTGAGCTGCGCGGGCGGAGCAGACGGTAGCCTCGCACTGAATCTTTCCGGAGGCACGACCCCCTACCTCATCCAGTGGGCGGATGGCGGATCGGGTGTCTCCCGCGAAGCGCTCGTGGCCGGAGAATACGACGTGACCGTCTCCGACGGAGCGGGGTGTATCGTCCCCTTCACGCTGGAAGTGCCCGAGAATGCCGCGTTGATGGTCGTTGACTCCCTTACAGGGATTTCGTGTTTTGGAATGGGCGACGGAGCGCTGGATATAAGCAGCGTAACGGGCGGAGTGGGCCCCTATGCCATCACGCTAACCGGAACCGGATACCGGGAAAGCGGCAGCACGATTACCCGCTTCGATCAACTGCTTCCCGATGTCTATACCCTAGAAGTGGAGGACGCGCTAGGGTGCCTGCTGGAACGGGAGGTATACGTCCCCGAACCGGACCGCGTAACCCTGGACGTATTCCCCGACAGCGTCTTCCTGAAGCTGGGGGACACCGTACAACTGACCACCCGCTACAACGCCACTCAGCCCACGTTCAGCTGGACGCCGGCCTACGGCCTGAATTGCAACAACTGCCCGACACCGGTAGCCCAGCCGTACTTCACCCAGCATTACACCGGCCTGATTACGAACAGCCGGGGCTGCTCGGCGCGCGACACCGTGACCGTGGAGGTAGAGATTAATCGGGACGTATACATCCCCAATACCTTCACGCCGAATGGGGATGGGCGCAACGACGTGTTTCGGGTCCGCACCGCTTACCCCGAGGCGGTTGCCGAAGTGGTCAGCTTCGAGATCCGCGATCGTTGGGGGATGCTGCTCTTCGACCGCCAGTCCTTCCCACCGAATGACCAAACCTTCGGTTGGGACGGTACCTACCAAAACAACCCGGTTACCGCCGGGCAGTATGTTTACCAGGTACAGGTTCGCTTCGTTGACGGATTTGAAAAGACAATGAGCGGAAGTATCTTGATCCTCCGGTAGGCATAGCGTGACCGCTTGTAAATAAAAACCAACCTAATCGTAAGAGGGCCAGAGTATTCATATAATCAATTGGGGAAATGTTCATTCCGTTCGCTGAATTTTAATAAATTCGTTGAATCGGATTTTGCGTTTAAACAGCTATTCCCGAGCTACCCGGGAACGTTGACCCCAATACACTATGAAACCTCCGTTTCTCCATCGTCCCTTAACGGACATCCCCCTGATCGTTTTTCTTCTATTTGCCTCTTATTTAGCTGAGGCACAGACAGTTGGTGCGCCATCCATACAAATCTGTGAGGGGGGGCAAACGGTATGTATAGAAGACAATGTAGTAGACCTCTGCGTGAAGATCACCGTTGAGCCAGGCTATCCGGAGAAGATAGATTCCTTCCAAATCAATTGGGATGACGGAACGCATCCCCAATCATTGGTAGGCTCCAATTCCTCCTTTAATCTTTCCTACCGTTACGACTTCGGTGCACTTTTCGAATCCTGTAATTACCAGAGCCGCAAACTGGTCAGTCTCAGTACTTACATTAATGGAGATGATCGGCCCATTGTCAGCTTCTTTCCCCTGACGGCCCTCAACCCACCCGAAGCCAAGTTCGATCGGTTTCCCAGAGTCGTTTGTGCCGGCGAACAGATCGAAATCTATAACGCATCTTGTCCGGCGGAGGTGTTAGAAAGCGTATACGACTTTGGAGACGGGACGCAGGCAGGAAACAGCCCCTTCCACACCTATACGGATACGGGCACGTACACCGTCACGCTGGCCGTTGCGAACGACTGTGGCGAGGATATCACCACCCGGCAACTTCGGGTGATCGACAAACCACGGGCGGTGGCCTTCCCGGACTCCGGACTGACCAAAACCGGCAACGACATTCCCCTGGTCTGCCTAAACGGAGAGGCGACCATCCGGCTGAACGGAGCCTCGTCCGTTGGCTTGATAAGACGCAACTGGTCCGTAACGCCTCAGGCCGGCGTCACCCTCAGTCGCCCGGGGCAGTTACTCAGTCACGCAACCTTCACGCAACCTGGACGATACCGATTCAGCCTGTCCGGAACGAACGGTAACTGCGTGACGAATTCCTCGGACACCTTTTCCGTGGAAGTAGTCCGTGCTTCCGAATTGACGCTGATTCCCCAGGCCGATGCGTGCATTAGCCTTGACTATTGCCCGACCCCCTGGGTGGAGTCGGCCACCTACCGTCTTAACGGTCAGGTGATCGATAGCTGCCTTACCGCCCTGACCCCCGGAACCTACTTTTTGGAGGCAAGTACGCAGAATCCTATATGCGGAGACGTCACGCTTCGCGATACCTTCATCGTAAGTCCGCAGGCGGTTGCCGACATTGTACAATCCGATACGACAATATGCGATCAATCCGGATTGATGATTCTTCACGCAAGCCCTAAGGGCGGGCGTTGGGCTATTAACGGAGCTCCCTTCGATGGCGTAATCGATCCCCAAAGCTATTCGCCCGGCCGGTACCGGGTCACCTACGGTAACGAGCCCTGCCTGACAACCGATGAATTATGGATAGAGGTGACCGCCGCCGAAGTGACCGTACCCCTGGATACCTTTCTCTGCCTGGGCAGCGATCCGGTGACCTTCCAGGCCTCACCGGCGGGCGGAACTTTCAGCGGGGATTTCGTTACCCCTGAGGGACTCTTTGATCCTAATGCCGCCGGTACGGGAACCCACCGGATCCACTATGCTTACCATAATCCGGATTTGGCAGGATGCGCCGATCAGGCCAGCTTCCAGGTCGTCGTTTCCGACCTGGAGGTTGATTTCGTGACTCAAAGCTGCGGCGGTGAAGAGACGTGTTTCGCTCTGGTCGGGGAGCTGCCGTATGAAAGAGTAGAATGGTCTTATGGCGACGGCTCGGTCAGCGAGGGCCGGCAGATGTGTCATACCTACGCCGAAGCGGGAACTTACCCCGTTACCGTCACCGTGTACAGCGGACCCTGTAGCAGTTCGCTTACCCGCGAGATCAGTGTGGCCCCGTCTACGACTACACCCCCACACGCCGAGTTCGTCGTTCATTATGATCCGGACGACTGTTCGGATTTGGAGGTATCCCTAGAAGACGACTCTTACGGAAGCGACATTATCCGGACCTGGTACCTCGGGGATAAGGTAATCAGCACGAGTACGGTACCTGCCCCCCTGACCCTTCCTTCCAGGTCCTACGATACCCTGTATACCGTTACCCTGGAAGTACGCAACGGCTGTTCGATCAGTAGCAAAACCGATTCCATCTTCGTACGGGCCTCCCCGGTCGCCAGCTTCGGTACCGATCGCCAGGCCTACTGTAGTGGAGATACGATTCGACTGGTCAACCAGACGTCCGGAGAAGCACAGACCTACACCTGGTTGCTTAACGATAAGGTGATCGGTACCGGCCCGGTTCCCCCCACCGTGGTACACGAAACCGAGGTGTTGGAGACCCTGACGCTGTGCTTGCAAATCACCCATCCCTGCGGAGTAGACGAGCAGTGCTACGAGGTGACGGTCGGCCCGGGGAATCTAAACTCCTTTTTCCGGCTCGAGGCGGCGGAAGTCTGCGTCGGCGATACCGTCCGGCTAACCAACTTCACGGCTGCCGGTGCCCAGATCAACTACGCGTTCGGTGATGGGAACGGCAGCGCGATGCCCGATCCCGTCTACGTCTACCGCCAACCGGGCACCTACCGCATCACCCAGATGGCCAGCGGCTGTGGAGCGGATAGTTCCAGCATGGAAGTTACCGTACTGGAAAGGCCGACCGCCCGGTTCGACGCACCAGCAAATGTCTGCGATGGGGAGGAATTCCAGCTTACCCACCAAAGCGGGGAACACCTGTCTGCGACCTGGGACTTTGGCGACGGGAGTCCCGTGAGCCACGAAAGCAGTCCTTTCCACATCTTCCCGGGACCGGGTACTTACCGCGTGTGCCTTACCGTCCAATCCCGCAACGGGAACGGTTGCTCCCATTCGGTGTGTACGGATATTACCGTTAATGCCCGCCCATCCGCATCCTTTACCGTACCGGATACGGTTTGTGCCGGTCAGGCAATAGCGCTACGCAGCACCGCGAGCGGCGACTTACTGAACTGCACCTACAAGTTCGGTGAGTCGGCTACCCTGGTGGATTGCGAACCGGAGTACGTCTTCCCGGAGGCGGGCAGCTACCGTGTTCTTCAGATCGTGACCGATGCCCGTGGCTGTCAGGATAGTACCGAAGAGTCTGTATACGTCAGGCCCGCGCCCGTTGCCGCATTCTCGATGGCCAAGGCAACGGCTTGTGTTTCCGAACCCCTTCTCCTGGCCAACGAAACGGAGGGAGCAACCCAGGTAACCTGGGCCTTCGGTGACGGGAATATATCCTCCGAAGCTTCTCCCGTTCACCCCTACGATACGGAGGGGGTCTACGACATAAGTCTGGCGACATCCGACGGGTTTTGCGCTACTTCCGTTACGAAAAGCGTAGAAGTACGCCCGGCACCCGTTGCCCGCTTTGGGGTGAGTGATGGTACGGTCTGTGTCGGTCAATCCATCCAGTTTACCGGATCTTCTACGGGTGACGTGCGGCGCCGGCGCTGGTCCTTCGGCGACGGCGAAGCTTACGCCGGAACCGACCCGACTTATACCTTTACCGAGGCGGGCAGTTTCGATACGCGGTTGCAGGTATCCGACGATCGCGGTTGCTCCGATTCCGCTGGCGTAACCATTACGGTGCTCGAACCGGCAGCGATCGGTATACGCGAAATGGCCCCCGTGACCTGCAGTGACGGAACCGACGGTATCCTTGTGGTAGAGGTGATGGAGGGGGTAGCCCCCTTTACCTATGCGTGGTCCTCAACCGGTGAAAAATCCGCTAAGCTCATCGGAGTAGGGGCGGGAACTTACACGGTCGAGGTAACGGATAGCCGTGGCTGTGTCAGTTCGGAAAACCACGAGGTAATCGCTCCGCTACCCATTCAGGTCGTTCCGGATATCGCCGATGTAAGCTGCTACGGGGGGCAGGATGGCGTAATTACGCTGCGCCTATCCGGCGGGGAAGGCCCGTTACTCGCTAGCTGGGATGATGGGGATCAAGGAACGAGCCGGAGCGGATTGGCCGCCGATACCTACGCCTTGCGGGTGACCGATAATATGGGTTGTACGCTGGACACCGCCTTTACGGTGCGGGAGAACGAACCCCTCTCCATAAGCTACATGGCGGCGGACGTGAGTTGTTTCGACCATTCCGATGGGGTCGTGTCGTACGGAACCCCCTCGGGCGGCGTGGGGCCTTACCGGATAAGCCTGCTAGGTACCGAGATCGACCGGAGGGGGGCGCCGAACTCCCGCTTCACGGACCTCGATGCCGGCATTTACATCCTGGAAGTAGCCGATGCCAATAACTGTGCGGAAGCTTACGACATCCAGATCATGCAGCCGGAGCCGCTGGTGCTTGATATCCTCCACGACACCCTCACCCTGCCGCTCGGGGGTACGGTCGAGTTGCTCACCCGGTACAGCGACGACCAACCTTCTATCACCTGGTCTCCGGACTACCACCTCAGCTGTGATGAATGCCCCGTGCCCCTCGCCAGTCCTTTCCTCAGCCAGGACTACACGGCGAGCATTACGGACGAACGAGGGTGCAGCATCCGGGATACCGTTCACGTTGCCGTCGAGATGGGCCGGGATATTTACCTGCCGAACACCTTCACCCCCAACGGAGACGGCCTCAACGACCGCTTCCGGGTGCGCGCCCACCAACCCGAGGCAATTGAACGGGTCGACTATTTCGAGATTCGGGACCGCTGGGGGATGTTGGTCTACAGCGCCAATGATTTTCCGGCCAACGACCCCTCCTACGGCTGGGATGGTGTGTACGGTGGCGAACCGGCCGATCCGGGTACCTACGCTTACCAGGTGAAAGTGAGCTACGTGGACGGATTCGAGAAAACGATTAGCGGCTCCATTTTAATTATTCGATGATGAAGCGTACCCCTCTACCGAATTGGATAATCTTTCCCCTCCTGCTGCTCCTGGTGGGGCGGCTACAGGCGCAGGATCCGGTCGTATCCGACTACTCGGCGATCACCCCGCAGTTGAACCCGGCACTCACCGGTTTCATTCCGGGGCAGGCGACAACGCGCTTCGGCATCGTGGCGCGGGAGCAGTGGCGCAGTTTTCTGGAAACGGCCAGCTACCGTACGATGGCGGCTAGCATCGACCACCGGATCTGCGGGAGCCGGCGGGGAGACTACTTCGGACTCGGCTTTAATGTTCTCTCCGACTGGCAGGGCGATCCTACGCTGCGCCGGGTCGACGGTATGTTCAGTGCTGCCTTCACGAAGAACCTCAGTGGTAGCTATTACGGAGGTACGTCCGTGAGTGTAGGGGCGGAAGTCGGCTTGATACAGTACGACCTCGATGCTTCCCAGCTGACCTTCGACCATCAGTTCGACAGCCCGGGCGCGTCGGGCGAACGGCTGGCGTATTACAATTTCGGCTTCCTCGATTACGGGGTAGGGGTGGCCTTCACCTGGTTGGAGGACTCCCGGAACGCCCGCAGCATCACGGGGGGCCTGAGCATCAAGCACCTGGGGCGGCCCGCAACGACCTTCGTGGATGACGGAAGTCCGTCATCGGTCGCTTCCGATTCGTCCGCTCACCTGGCGATGCGCTGGTCGCCGCACGTGCAGGCTACCCTGCCCGTATCCGCAACCAACAGTATTAGCGTATTCGCCATGTACAGCTACCAGCGACCCCACAACCAGGTGTACCTGCGGGGCATGCTCGACTTCAGGCGGCCGGCACGCGGCGGCCGCGTGCCCTCGCCCTTTCTCAGCCTGGGAGGCGGTTACCGGCTTACCCGCGGACTTTCGGGTTTCGGATCTGAATCCATCGTAGCTTCCGCCAGGGTAGCGGCCGGGCCCATGCGTATCGGCGTGAATTATGACGTCAATATCTCTTCCCTCCATGCCTCGACCAGCGGGGCGGGGGCCATCGAATTGTCGCTGACAACGGTGTTCGGGAAGTCGGAGTGTCTGCTTTGTCCGAGTTTCTAGTACGGAAGCAGGTTCCGGATTACCGGCGGACTTTTTATCCTGCGCTCCGTCGCAAAAATTCAGAGGCGCTTGGCGGGCAATATCCGCCAACCACTGAGGTCGTGGATTTAGAGGCTTAGCCAATTATAGCTGGCGGAGCCGCACAAATTAGCGCGTCACCCGTTGAGTAACCCAGCCTCTAACTGCTACATTTACCTTTATGAACAACAGCTACCGCCGCGAGCCCCTATGGTATAAAGATGCCATTATTTACGAATTGAATATTAAAGGATTTTATGATGCCAACGGGGATGGCATCGGGGATTTTGCCGGTCTGGAGCAGAAGTTGGATTACTTAGAGGAACTGGGCGTCACCGCCATCTGGACGCTGCCGTTTTATCCCAGCCCCCTACGCGATGACGGCTACGATATCTCCGACTACTACGAGGTCAGCAAAGCCTATGGTAACCTGGACGACTTCAAGCGCTTCCTGGACGCCGCTCACGCCCGTAACCTGAAAGTGATCACGGAGCTGGTCATCAACCATACCTCCGACCAGCACGCCTGGTTCCAGCGCGCCCGCCGCGCCCCCAAGGGAAGTCCCGAGCGAGACTACTACGTGTGGAGCGATACCGACGATAAGTGGCCCGACGTCCGCATCATCTTCACCGATACCGAAACCAGCAACTGGACCTGGGACCCGGTAGCCAAGCAATATTACTGGCACCGCTTCTTCCACCACCAGCCCGACCTGAATTACGACAGCCCCATCGTACAGGACGAGATCTTCAAGATCCTGGATTACTGGATGGGTATGGGCATCGACGGCTTCCGCCTGGACGCCATCCCCTACCTCTTCGAGCGGGAAGGAACCAACGGGGAAAACCTGCCCGAAACGCACAAATTCCTGAAGAAACTGCGCACTCACGTCGATACGAACTACGACAACGTGCTCTTCCTGGCCGAGGCGAATATGTGGCCGGAGGAAAGCGCCAGCTACTTCGGCGACGGCGACGAGTGCCACATGAACTATCACTTCCCCCTGATGCCGCGCATGTACATGAGCATCAAGATGGAAGATCGTCACCCCATCACCGACATTTTCGACCAGACGCCGGAAATTCCCGAAAACTGCCAGTGGGCCACTTTCCTGCGGAACCACGACGAGCTGACGCTGGAGATGGTCACCGACGAGGAGCGGGACTTCATGTACAACGTCTACGCCAGCGACCGGACGGCCCGTATCAACCTGGGTATCCGCCGCCGCCTGGCCCCGCTCATGGACAACGACCGGAACAAGATCGAGCTGCTGAACGTGCTGCTGATGAGCCTGCCCGGTACCCCCGTGCTGTACTACGGCGACGAGATCGGTATGGGCGACAATTACTACCTGGGTGACCGCGACGGTGTCCGGACCCCGATGCAGTGGAACAATAACGAAAACGCCGGCTTCTCCGAGGCCAATCCGCACAGTCTGTACCTGCCCGTCATCCGCGATACGGAATACAGCTACCGCTGGGTCAACGTACGCCGCCAGCAGCAGAACCCCAACAGCCTGCTGAACTGGACGAAGAAATTGCTTAACAAGCGCAAGTCGTTCAAGGTATTTGGCCGGGGTAAGATCCACTGGCTCAAACCGGACAACGGCCGCATTCTGGCCTTCATTCGCGAATACGAGGACGAACGGGTCATCGTGGTGGTCAACCTGAGCCGCCACCCCCAGGCCGTCCGCCTGGACCTGTCCGACTACGAAGGAACCCGGGTACGGGAAGTATTCGGCCGCACACACTTCGAAGAGGTCAGCCGCAATCCCTACCAGATCACCATGGCCGGGCACGGCTACTACTGGCTGGAACTGGAACCGACGCACGGCCAGAACGTGGACAGCCGCGAACTCAGTCAGCCGTCCCTCCAGGCGGACACGCTGAAAAATTTCTTCAGCAAGACCAACATCCGCAGCCTGGAGCAGACCGTACTGCCCAACTTCCTGCGTTCCGTCTCCTGGATGGGCGTCCGGGCGCCCCAACTCGACCAGGTCAAGATCTACGACTACCGCCTGCAGGCGACCAGCGAACGCCACTTCGGCTGGATGCTGCTCGAAGCTACCTACCTGGAAGGCTTACCGGAGATGTTGCAGCTGCCGCTCGCCTTCCACCGCTACCACGAGGATGTGGACTACACCGCCCGGGAGGAAGTGCTCGCCATCATCGACAATGGCGACCGGAAGGTCGTACTGATCGATGCGCTTTACGACGAAGACTACCGCCGCGGCCTGATCAACGGACTGCAGGATTACGGCGATATGAAGGACTTCCGCTTCCTGGCGCAGGAAAGCATGGCCACCCGGTCGCAGCAGGACGCGAATATGGTGTCTTCCGGCACGGAGTACATGATGCTCCAGAGCCGCGATTACAACATCAAGTACTACCGACGGGTGGATGGCAACGACGTGCCCGACCTGGAAGTGAAGCATATGCTGAACCGGCGCAGCTACAGCTCCGCCCCCAAAGTAGTCGGGACGCTGCACTTTACGCCTACGCAACGGCTCAATGCCACGCTGGCGATCTTCGAGGAGCGGCAGGACAACGAAGGCAACGCCTGGGAATACGTGCTGAACAACCTGCGGCGCTTTTCGGAAAAAATCATTAACCGGCGGTCGTCGGAAAATGGTGAGGAAGCCCATCCCGAGGATGTCCACGTCACCGATACCATCGTATACAAGGATATGCCGGATACGATCAAGGACTTCCTCGGCCCCAGTTTCGTCATCAAGCTCGCCGAACTGGGTCGCGCAACGGCCGCCTACCACACCGTGCTGGCCGACGTGAACGAGGACGGATTCCGGCGCGAGGCGCTGAGCCTGCACTACCAGCGCAGCGTTTACGCGGGACTGAAGGGAGACGTTCGCAGCACCTTCGATCTCCTGAAGCGCACCATGGACGACCTGGACGAAGAGGTAGCCGAACTGGCCGATACCCTGCTCGGACAGGAGCGGGAACTGCACAAGAAGTTGCAGCTTATCTACGACCACAAGATCGAATCCGACAAGATCCGCATCCACGGGGATTTCACCCTGGAACAGCTCATTATCAGTGACGATAAGTTCCTGATCCGGAATTTTGACGGTGACCCCGACCGCAGCTACAGCCAGCGTCGCCTGCGTCGCAGCCCGGCAAAGGACATCGCCAACATGATGCGCAGTATCGCCTACGCTGCCGGACTCGTGTACGAGGAGAATGCCGGAGGCGTTACCACCTCCGCCCGGCCGAAGCTCGCCGACTGGCTGCAGACCGCCAACCGTTACCTGGCTGCCGAATACCTGACGGCCTATCGTAAAGCCACCCAGGGCACCCGCCTGCTACCCGCCGACGAGAACGATCTACAGGTGATCCTGGACGTCTTCCGCATCGAGAAGGCCCTGCAGGAGTTGCGCTACGATCTTAACTACCGTCCCCAGCAGGCCTCGGTACCCCTGCGCGGCATCCTGGAGTTAATGGAGTAAGCGAGCGTACGTTTTTTGCAGTAATTGCTGGCTAGCCCCTGTGCGGTACATCGTGTAAAGGAGCGTATATACCAATTGGGTGTACGCTACACCGTTACGCAGGTACTTCCGCGGTGAGGTCTCCACCGCCACGGGCAGGACGCGGAATGCACCCCGGTAAGCACGTAGCTTTCGGACGAGGTAATTATCCTCCAGCAATTGCCAGTTGGTGGGATACCCGCCCACGGCCGCGAAGTCGCGTTGGAGCACCCATAAGCCCTGGTCGCCAAATCGGAAGGCGTCAAAATCGAAGCGGGTACAGTAGCTGTAAAAGCGCAGCAGCGCGGATTGCCGCTGATTCGTAAACCGGAGTTGGAAGCAGGCCGCCGGTCCGTGGTAACCGGGCGGAAAGAAGCGGGCGAAGTCCGGGGGGAGCAAGGTGTCGGCATGCAAAAAAAGCAGGCTATCACCCCTGGCGGCAGCGGCTCCCGCGTTCAGCTGAGCGGCGCGCCCGCGATAACTCCTGACGATGTGTGCTCCGTGGCCTCGGGCAATGGCGACGGTATCGTCGGTACTCCCGCCATCGGCGATGATAATTTCAAAGGAAGAGGGTGGGGAAGCGAGCAAACGCGTCAGTGTCCGGCCGATGAATCGGGCTTCGTTCAGCGTTGGGATGATCACGGAGCACCACGGTTGTTTTTGCTGGCTGCCGGGTACCGACACGTTCGCTGTGGAGCTCATCAGCAGGTTTCGATTTCGGACGGGAATGCCGAAAAGGCACAATTCCCCGGGACCAGCCCATTTCTAGCAGCCAGGCGGCCGCTAAACCGAACACCTGTATTTAATTCCTTGTCAAAGAAGAGATACATTCCCCTACTCAAAACGGAACACGGTTGTCGAACGGAAGGTGTCGCCGGCCTCCAGAACCGTTGACGGGAAAGCCTCGTGGTTGGGGGAGTCCGGGAAATGTTGGGTTTCGAGGCAGATGCCGCCGTGACGGGGGGTGGGCGTACCTCCCCGCATCTCGTACTTGCCCGTGGGGAAATTGGTGGTGAATACCTGTACGCCCGGCTCGGTGGTCCAGCAGCGTAATTTCCGTCCGGAGTGCGGATCGATAACGAGGGCTACTTCCCGGAGGCTACCGTCGTGGTTACTGATAACGAAATTGTGGTCAAAACCACCCGCGGCCCGTATCTGGGAGTGGTCGGAATCGATGGCATCACCGACCCGCCGGGGACTGCGTAAATCGAAGGGCGTATCGCGTACGTCGGGCAATTCACCCGTCGGAATCTGTTCTGCGTTCACCGGGGTGAAGCGGTCGGCGTCTACCTGCAGGATGTAATCGAGCACGGTTTCCTCGTCTCCCAGATTGAAATAGGTATGATTGGTAAGGTTCAGCACGGTCTTCTTGTCCGTGGTGGCCTCGTAGGCGATACGGAGCGCATTGTCGTCCGACCAGGTGTAGGTCACCGTCACCCGCAGCGTGCCGGGGTAACCCATATCCCCGTCGGGACTTACCAATTGAAATTTTACGCCAGCTTTGCCATCCGCGTTGAAGGGCTCGGCATCCCAGACCTTGCTGTTGAAGCCGTCCGATCCCCCGTGTAACTGATTCTTGCCCTCGTTGGCGTCGACTTCGTAAGTGGTTCCATCGAGCGTAAAGGCGGCCCCGCCGATGCGATTCGCGTAGCGGCCTATAGTGGCCCCGTAACCCGGATTGACACCCAGGTAACCGCTGAGCTCGTCGAAACCGAGGGTCATCTCTTGCCCATCGATTAGGATGGACTGAACTATCGCGCCGTAGGAGATAAGGGCTACGGAATTGCCGGTGGTGTTGGTGATTACGTAGCGGTCGACGGGACCGGCGGGACTAGTGCCCCAGGGAAAACTGTTCACGGATAACATAGGTGGCAAAGGTAGCTACAATCCGCCTACAGTCTATCCGCGACCATTTCGCTACCGGCCTGTACGAACGTCAGCCGTTCCGGCTGAGATGGATCCAGTCTAAGCAATATCCCGGAGGTGCCGTCGTACAAAACCCTGGGCTCCAGACCGACGAGCGGCGACTTATAGTCTCCGAAAACCAAATACAGCACCTCTTCCGAAGGGGTGATGTCAAAATTGACTCCCGCCCCGCGCAGACGATATGTTCCTTGGTAGGTCGAAAATTCGGCGGGTGGGATGCGGGAGAAATCGCGGGCCGGTGGCAGATCATTCAGATAGTGCATCATGTCCTGGATCAGCGCTTCCCGGAGGACGAGCCGGAGCCTATTGCAGAATACCATGGCTAGGTTCCCGTTTCGGGGGTCGTAAAAAGTGCGGAAGGCATAGCCGGCATTGTTTCCACCGTGCCCGATGTAGGGGACCCCGTCGATCACCGTTCGTTCGACACCCAGGCCGTAATCGTCATCTTTGAAATCCAGCATCAGGCGAAGGGAACCGGGAGTAATTAAACGGTCCGTCTCGAAAAGAAGCGTGTAAAACCGGGCCATGTCCCGCAGCGTCGAAGCGATAGAGCCCGCGGCGAAGGCGTAGTGGGCGAAGAACTTGTAGTTGATCCCGTCGTATACATCTTGAAAGGTATTCAGGTCTGTGGGGTGTACCAATTTGGGTATCGTCCGGGAGACGTAGGGATAGGAATCCTCCATTTGGCAGGGCTCGAAAATGCGTTCGCGCAGAAGTTCGAAGTAGCTGCGGTCGTTCACTTTTTCCAGTATCTCTCCTAGGAGGATATAGTTGGTGTTGGTGTACTGAAAAGATCCGATCATGGACGAATCCCTTGCCCCTACCGAAGCGAATAAATCCTGGCGAAACAAGCGGTCGTCGGGATCATCGTAAGCATTCCAGTCCTGGTCCCCCACGATTTCGGCGAAACCCGTGGTATGTCGAAGCAGTGACTCGATCGATGCGGAACCGTCAATGTTGGGTATGGGAGACAGGAAGTTGCCGATCGAGTCACTCAGTCGCAGATTACCCTTTTCTACTTCCTGCAGGATGAGTACGGCTGTAAACGTTTTGGTACCACTCCCGATATTGAACACCGTCTTATCCGCGGGAAGATTGAGTCCGACCGTGTGGGTGACGCCGTCGCGGTGGAGCAATATCCCCGCGCTAAGGTTCATATCGGCGAAGTAGGGGGCGTACTGTTCTTCGAAATAGCGGGGGGAGGGTGCCTGGGCGGATACCTTGGCCAAAGTATAGGTCAGGCAAAGAATAGGCATTAAGCATTGTAATACACGGCACATAGTATAACGATGTAAGTGAAGAAATTTTTTTAGAGGATCAACCTGCTTTTCAACCGATGCAGCAGAGCAATAATGAGATAGGCCGCGACCATGAAGATCAGCATGAGCGGAATGAACCACGGACCGACAACCTCCACCAATCCCAGCGCGGCCCGTGCTTCCGGGCGTACGATGCCGAGTAGGTGAAAGCTCCCCTGTTTAAAGAAGATGCCGACCTGATCCGGGTAGATCATTTTCTGATAGGCCGCCGCGGCGAATCCGAACACGGAGAGGTAAAGCACCGCGAAGAGGAGGTAACCGAAGCCATTCGACACGTTCAGCACGATGGCTTTCACTGCCCGGGCGGGATGAAACGGTCGGGTAGCTTTTTGGAGCGTTTTCTCCGCTAGCAGGGGCTTGAATACCTCTTCCGGCGCGCCCAGCTGTTGGAGTATCTCGCGGAGCCGAACGGTTTCTTCGGTAGTCGATTCCCGGGTAAATCCTTCGAAAATGTGGCTATTGATTTCCATCAGGATGTCCATGCGGTCGGTGCGGGGCAGCGGGGCTATCACCCGGCGGGTACGTTTCAGGTACTCGCGATACAGTTTTCGGGTGGCAGGCTTGGTGAAGGGGATGGCTCTCATCACGATAACTTTTTAATGGATCCGTCCAGCTCCCGCCAGAACGCCGTCATCTGCAGGAGCATGGCCGTGCCTTCCGGTAGCAACTTGTAGTATTTGCGAGGAATACCGGACGACTGTTCCATCCATCTGGAACTCACCAGCGCCTCTTTCCTTAGGCGGTTCAGCAAAGGATAAAGCGTGCCTTCGGCGATTTCAATGGACACCCGCTCCCTTATCTCAACAATTAACTCGAAACCGTAGCATTCGCGTTCTCTTAATATGCTGAGCACGACGAGCGTCAGGGTGCCTTTCTTTACCTGTGATTTCCATTTAGCCAGGAACTGCTGGTCCATACAACAAAGGTACCGGTAGCTACCTAGTTATACAAGGTACCAAAGCGTTAAAGTTGGTGGGCCGGCGGCGGGTCCACGTGTGCGGTAGCCACCGTGGTGGGTGCTTTCTGGTTAGAACTCCGTAGCCTGAGCGAATCCGCCCTGCGCCTCAATGGCCCGGAAGCGCTCCCAGGCGGCATCGACGAGCATTTCGGTGAGCTTCTCCAGGTAATAGCTTCCGGCCGCCGGATCGGCGTAGGCATCCAGGCCGCTCTCCAGGCGTAGCAGGTGTTGAATATTCAGCGCCATGCGGTGGCCGAAGGGGGTAGCCTTCTCCTCGGGCCCCTCGGCCGGTGAGAGAAAGAGTTGATCCGCTCCCCCGGTCACGGCGGAAAGTGCCTGGGTGGTCAGTAGCAGGAGGTTTTGGTCTCGGTCGTCGGTCAGGGTGGCCAGATCGGAATGCGCGGCAACCGTCACCGGCTCCGGGGCCTCAATGCCGAAACCCCGAAGGACGTTAGCCCATAAGATGCGCAGGGCCCGCAGTTTGGCAATATCGACGTAGTAGGATGTCCCTACGGTGAAAGCGAATTGCAGGTGCCGTGCCGCCCGCGCTACGTCGTAGCCCCGCTCGCTGATCTGCTGCAGGTATTCGGCTCCCTTGGCAATGGCTAGTGCCAGTTCGCTGTCCGCGTCGGCCGGTCCGTTGTTGAAGCCCGCCGCGTTCACCTGCAATACCTTGAAGCCGGGCATGTACTCGCCAACGAAGTTCAACAGGCGAATAAGCGGGGGGAAGGGCGGCTCGTCCCAGTCCAGCAACGGATCGAAATCTACCGACCCGCGAATACCGTCCAGGGCATACCCCGCTTGGCGCAGGTACTTGACCAAATCCCGAAAGAGTTCCGCCGGATCGCGGCCGGGGTAGCGTAGGGCGCAGTGAATGGAAACGAAGTCCAGCTTGATGCCCCGCAGTAGCTCATCCACCTCCCGGCGCGATGGTTGGTGGTACAGCCGGAAAAGGAGGGCTTCGGCCCCTTGCTCGAGCGCCGCCAACGCGGCCTCGTTGGTGGATTGGTTGTCGCCTGACCGCAAGTACGCTCCGATCTCCCAGCCGGCCGGCCGGTCCAGCGGCGGGCGGACGTCGACCTCCTCGGCGGTATAAAGCGGAGACAGGCGGATGCCCTCGGAGACCTGCTGGTCGAGGTCGCTCAGGTCACCCTTAAGTTCTTTCTTTACGCGTTCGAGCCAGTCGCCCTTGTCGGAGGGAGGAAAGGTAGAGGTTGGCGCGTCGAGGGGCATGGCGGGGGACAGTGGGTTAACGTCCGTAAGGTACAAACAGCAGCCATTGAAACGCGCCGTCAGAACGATTTACGAACACCGAGCTGTAGTCCGGCCAGCCAGTACCGCTCGCTGAGGGGGGCATCCCCGTGGGTGAAGGAGCCGGGATAGTACTTGAAGAAGGGCTCCAGCAGCACCTGCAGGTTGCGCGCCTTTCCGATGTGGTAAACCGTGGTCAGCGACGTCGTCCAACCCACGCCGATGTTGGATCGGTAGTCGGCATGCAGTTCGCGGGGCTCGGCAAAGTCGGGGTGGAGGTACTCTCCGCTGACGGCGGTGAAGAGGTTGAATACCGGGCCGGCGTTGAGGTTCAGCCGTAACCGGCGCCCCGATATAACGTAGCTCGCCAGGAGGGGAGCCTCCAGCATGCGGACGTGATTCGTACTGCGAATCAGCTCTTTCCCGCCGCTGCGCATGATCTCGTACTCCAGCTGGTTGCGGATATCCACGTAGGTCAATCCGCTCAGCAGGTGTAACCGCGAGTGCAGGCGGTAATCCAGGCGCGCGCTCAGCTGATAGCTCAATTGCGGAAACTCGCTCACTTCCCGTGCATTGCGTAATTCGCGGGCATCCTCTCCACTTTGTCCGAAGCGCTGGTGGGCGTAGGCGGCTCCGGTCAGGAATTCCGCCTGGAACCGATTGCGGCCGGCCGATTGGAAGCTGCCGCCCGGCCCGGCCGGAGGAAGATCCGCCAGCAGATCGTTCGTCAGGCGATCCACCCGGTCGTTCAGGATCGTCGGGACTCCGGCCACGGACTTCGTAGCACGCTCGGCAGGGGGAGCAACCGGCGTAGATGCGAAGGTGGGAACGGTTGCTTTGTCAACCGGCGAGTACGTTTCCTTATCGCGAACGGGCGTTGCTGCTACGTTACGGCTGGGTGTCTCCGGGGGATTGGTCGCCCTACCTTCCGTAGCATCTCCAACGGATTTATTGGAGGGATCCGGCCGTACGGAGGAGGCCTGCGGCTCGCTAGGAGCCTGGCTGGCTACCGGCTGGGAAGTCGTTTCCGAATCGCCGGCTTGCTGCGACAGCGTCCACCAGCCGGCAGTAACCATCCCAACCAGAAGCAGGGCCAGAACGGCGTAGCGAAGCAGCGGCGTGCGGCGACGGGCCGCCATAATACGCTGCCACATGCCCGCCGGCACGGCGGGTTGGCGGTTAGCCAGCTTGTCGGCGAATAGCCGGTCGAGTTCCTCCCCGTCCGGCAGGGCACTCCGGCGCGCGGCGATTTTTTCCCAGAGATCCTTCGGGACCTCCGGTTTGCGATCGCCTAACCCGCCGCGGAATAGCTCGTCGAGTTCACTCATATAGCGATGCGTTTACGGATTTCGATCTGCTGCTGCAGCACCTTGCGGGCCTTGAGCAGTTGACTGCGGGAGCTGGCTTCCTGGATACCCAGCGTCTCGCCGATTTCTTTGTGGCTGTAGCCCTCGATGGCGTAGAGGTTGAATACGATGCGGTAGCCGTCGGGTAGTTGCTGGATCAGTTGGAGCAGTTCCTGCTCGCCCAGGTCGGCGTAGGCCGTAGGGGCACCGGCGTATTCGGGGATATTGTCGAGGCCGGTTTGCTCCAGGCTAAAGCGCTTACGCTGGTAGGTCTTGAGCGCCACGTTTACGCACAGGCGGCGCGCCCAACCGGCGAAGGAGCCCTTGAACCCATACTTATTCAACTTGGCGAAGATGCGCACGAAGGTGTCCTGCAGGACATCCTCCGCCTCCGCCTGATTGCGGCAGTAGCGCTGACAGACACCCATGAGCAGAGGGGCGTACCGATCGAAGAGGGCGCGCTGGCACCTTTCGTCTCCCCGAAGGGATCCTTCGATCATCTCTTTTTCCTTCATGCTCAGCATTGTCGGGCGGGCAATTTAAAGGTACGATACCCACCACAAAGGAAACGTGGCCTGCCGGCAGGACATTATGGCGGCGGAGCGCAGGTAGAAACCCTTTTCTAGAACCGCGGGTCCTGCAGAAACGCCCAATCGGTCAGCGTTTCCAGGAAAGCGATCACGTCCGTTCGTTCCTGCTCCGTCAACCGGATCGGCTCTTCCAGGCGGGGATCCAGGGTAGGGGAGTGGCGGATACCTTCGGCGTAATGCTCCAGTACGGCTTCCAGGGTGGCAAAGCGACCGTCGTGCATATATGGTGGCGTTCGGGCGATGTTGCGGAGA
Source organism: Lewinella sp. IMCC34191 (assembly GCF_003390935.1). Taxonomy (GTDB): domain Bacteria; phylum Bacteroidota; class Bacteroidia; order Chitinophagales; family Saprospiraceae; genus Neolewinella. Next base: position 299,256 of record NZ_QNQZ01000008.1, read on the forward strand.
CTGGGCACCCGGAATTTTCCCCGGTCGGCGGGATTATGGGTGATGGTTTCCCGCCCGAGATCCGCGAAGTTTCCCGCGTCGAGTCCGTTGTTGCGGTAGCTGTTATCGGTTTGCAGGGGGCCGGCGTGGCAACCCGCGCATCGTTCTATGAAAATGGCCTCTCCCCGTGCTTCCTCCGCCGAAAACGCCGCTCCGTTGCGCCCGGCGAATACGTCGTCGTACTTACTGCGATCGGATATGAGCATGGCCTGGTACTGGCTGAGCGCCTGCAACATTAACCCGGAGGTCACGGTATTGCGGCCGAAGGCCCGGCGAAAGGCTTCCGGATAGGTGGCGTCCTTACGGAGACGATCCACGATGACGGCGAGGTTATTATCCAGCTCGACCTCGGATTCGATGGCCGGTACGCCGGCAAAGTCGAGGTGGACTACGCCGCCGTCCCACATGAATTCGCTTCGGAAGGCCAGGTTGAACAGCCCCGGGGCGTTGCGCACGCCTACCCGGTCCTCCACGCCCACGCTCAGGCGGTGCTGGGGATCGGCAAAGGCCGTAACCTGCTGGTGACAGTTGGCGCAGCTTACGGAGCCGTCACGGGAAAGGCGTGGATCCTCGAAAATCCGTTTGCCCAGCTTGAAGCCGGCCTCGGTAACCGGGTTGCGCTCGAAATCGTAGACGACCCGCGGGAAATGCTCCGGCGCGACGAAGGTATACGGGGCGTTGGCCGGACCCGCCTGCTCCCGTTCGCAGGCGAACAGGAGCAGGCACAGGTACGGTAGACAGTAGCGGGGTAGCATCCGATGTTTGGTTTTTGGGTGCTGGTTGCTGGTTGCTGGTTGCTGGGTGCTGGTTACTGGTGGATGTGGTCGTAGCGGAAGCCGGCCGCGGCGTTGCGGATCAGCGGCGTGGCGTCCACGGGGCTGTGCATATTGACGTTGCTCTGTCCGAAATCGATGGTGCCGCCGGGGCCGTCGAAGACCGAGTTGACGTCAAATTCCAGATGCACGGTCGGGCTCAGATCGTCGTTTACGATCGCCTGGTCGATGAAGTCGATCGTCACGCGTTGGTTGTTGTTGCGCAGCACGGTGCCTTCGATGTCTTTCCAACCGCCGAGGTGAAAGACCATACCGTTGGGCGTTTCCGGCACCAGAGAGTTGCCGTGCGCACCACCGGGGCTGTCCGGGCTCTGGCCCTCGAACTTAAAGGCGACGTAGCCCGCGTTCCAGCTCCAGAACATCCCGCTGTCTACCGGGTCGAGGTCACCGCCGGCGGCCCCCTCCAGTACGTGGGTGCTGTCGACGCCCAGAGTGAAGCTCATGCGGTTGTAGGTGCCGCTCGGCACGGCGGCCAGGTCGAAGATCATGCTTTCCGGCCGCGTCGCGTCCACCAGATGAAAGCCACTGGCGCTGGTCGCGGTGACGTCGATCGGTTCTTCGTAGCGTTCGCCATTCGGTCCCTCCAGAACGATCTCGCTGACGTAGTACTTCAGGTAGGTGACGCGGTAGGCCTGGTCGAGGGCATTGGCGTAGGGGAAGTCCGTGTCGGTCGTGTCACCGAGGCCAAAGCTTCGTTGGTTGGTCTGCGGCCCGAAAACGTTCTCGAATTCGATCTCCACCGTGCCGGTATTGCCGTTGTCCGGGGTAGTGATATCGTCGTCTTCGCAAGCCGTAAGGAGGAAGAGGCTAAGGAAAGCAAAGAGATATTGGAAGGAGAAAGTCATGTTATGGTAGCTTATTTGAGATTAGAAATTGTAGAGGACGGAAGCGGTAGCGCGCAGGCCGGCTTCCGCCAATCCGTCCGAGTAATGCGACTCCAGCGGCTGGGCCACGTGTACGGCCAGGGTGAGGTCATCGTAGCGGACGTTGACCCCCGCGGCGGCGAGCCAGCTGGCACCGCCGGTCGCGTGTACCGGCTGGCTACCGGCCGTCGAATTGGCGGCGGTATGCTCACGGCTGATGCCGAGGTAGGGAATGATCTTCCAGTGGGGATCGTGGACGAATTGCCCGAAGACCCGGACGCCGGCCTCCGTTTCCGCGCCGAAGCGGTAGTAGGCCGTGCTCTTGCCGTATCGTTGGTGGCGGGCGTTGACGGCCAGGCCCCACTTACCGTTAGATAATACCAAGGCCGTTTGGGCGCCCAAGCTCAGCGCGCCCTTGCCCGGGGTGAAGTTGTCGGGTAGGTAGTGGGAGTCAAGCAGGTCGTCTTCGTAGCGGCCCGTAGGCAGCGAGGCGGTCAGACCGGCTTCCCAGTACACGGACCACAGACCGATGCCGAGGGGCTGGCCATCGGTGAGGACATAGGATAGTCCCAGCCGCACGTCTCCCAATCCACTCAGCGACTGATCCCCCGCGGGACCGCGGCGCAGGTTGTGTCGGTAGGGGAGGAAAACATCGGCGCGTACGCGGAACAGCGGTTCGTAGCGCAGAAAAAGCTCGGTGGTATGGAAGATGTCCTCCGTTCCCGTGTATTCCCCGCTGGTCAGTCGGCTGCGGAAGGGAACGTAACCGTGGGTGAGCCCCACGTAATTGTTGCGGTATACGGAGAGGAGGCCAAAGCCACCGCCCCCGATGCCGCAGCCGCAGGCATCACAGGCGTAGGCGGCCGCGGGCAGGACACCGGCGATCACCAGTGCCGCCAGATAGCGGTAAAGCATAAAATTCAGACTTGAGAGTAAAAAGGACCGCGCAGCGGAACGATCCGTCGCGGAAGAACGGGTACGGAATACGAGGGTCACCCGACCAGTGCGGACGGGAAAGACTACGGGCGTACGGCTACGCTATGCGAGCGGTGGCTGTAGACTGGCCCGCCGATAGTCGCCGCCGTGGAGGACGGGTTCGGTATGGGGGCGGTCATGCCACGACGGAACCGGTGGCAGCGCGCGCGCCGGCAGAACGACCAGGCGCACGGGCAAATAAACGAACTGGGCCGGCGAAGAGGTGCCGGGGGTTAGCTCGTCCTTACCGGTGTCGTCGGTGAGGCCGGCGAAGAGTTCCGGCATCTGGCAGGAACCGTAACACATCGGGATATCTTCGAGGGGCCGGTTGACGCAGAAGAGCTCGGCGAAGCTTTCGCGGGCGTGTTGCTGCCACTGGATCATGACGGCCTCGCTTCCCACCTGTAGCAGGAGAAGGGCGACAAACGATATGGACAGCAGCTGCTTCATCGGTACCGCAAAGGTAAAAAGTATTGGTCGGAGCCTACTGCAGTTCCGCCCCTTTTCGTACGCTAAATGCCGTCAATTCCCGGACTATTTCAGGATGCCGGTCCGCCACGTTTTTTGTTTCGCGCGGGTCCTCCCGTAGATCGAACAGCGCCAGGCCGATGGAATCCTGCCGGTACTTTACGGGCATGCCACCGGTGGCCGGCGGTTGGTCACCCAGCGTCGAGTAGCGGTGGGGAAGGTGCAGTTTAAACCGCCCGTCCGCACTCACCACCGCTTGCAGGTCGTCCAGCCAGTAAATGGCGTAGGGTTCCGGCGCGGGGCCGGTAGTGATGCCCAGTAAGTCAGCGAGGCGTTCGTGCCCGTCCAGCGTGCGGTCGGGTAGGGGGGCGCCGACGAGTCGGGCAAGGCTGGGGAGCACGTCGATCGTCATCAGATTAGACGCGCTTACTTTTCCCTCGGGCGTATGGCCGGGCCAGTAGGTGATAAGCGGTACCCGCACGCCGCCCCCGAAGCTGGTGGCCTTCCCTTCCCGGAAGGGGGTGCGACCGGCGTGGTCGCCGTAGCTGAGCCAGGGGCCGTTGTCGCTGCTGAAGATGATCAGGGTGTTCTCGGCTATTCCCTTCGCCGTGAGTTTTTCCCGGATCTCTCCGACGCCGGCGTCGATCTCGGCCATTACGTCGGCATACAGGCCCTGGCCGGTCGGCTCCAGGTAGTCGGGGTCCTCGGCCAATGGCACGTGGGGCAGCGAGTGTGCCAGGTAGAGGAAGAGTGGCCCGTCGGCGGCATCGTGCGCTTCGATGATATCTACCGCGGCTTCGTTGTAGCGGCGGTTCAGGGTCGTGAAATCGGACAGGCTGTCGAGCAGCACGGTATCCCGCAGCAGCGGTACCCGGGCGGGGAAGTACGCCTGCGCCCAGGCTTCGGGGTGACCGCCCCACATATCGTGGCTGTATGGAATGCCGAGGTAGCTGTCGAAGCCCTGATTCGTGGGCAGGTAGGGTGGCAGGTGACCCAGATGCCACTTCCCTACCATGGCCGTCTGGTAGCCCGCCGCTTTCAGGATTTCCGCTACCGTAACTTCTTCCGGTGCCAGTCCGCCGGTGGCGGTGTGATCCAGGGCGCCCCGCAGCCCCAGCCGGTTCGGATAACAGCCGGTCATGAGCGCGGCGCGGCTGGCGGTGCATACGGCCTGTGCAACGCGGAAGTCCGTGAATCGCACGCCCTCCTCTGCCAGGGCATCCAGATGCGGCGTGCTGACGTGGTCACCGCCATAAGCCCCGATGTCTCCGTAGCCCATATCGTCGGTGAAGATCAGGACGATGTTAGGCAGTTCCCTTTCCGAACTTGGCGGGCTGGCTGGTCGACCACAAGCGAAGAAGAGGGGGAGTACAAGCAGGATCGTGCGCATCGAAACAAGGTACGGAGCACGAAATTTAGCATAAGGCATCCGGGTTTTGCCCTGAAAATGCTCGAATACGGGAATGCACGTAACTTAGCCGGGGCCCGCTTTTTACCTGCGCTCCGCCGCCCATATATTGTCGCGCAAAGACTCCCCTCCATGCGGAACCTCATCCTGCTTACGCTGCTTTCCCTGCTTTTTGTTGCCTGCTCGTCCGACGCCGATGACGGTCCGCCGGCCTTTGCCGACCGGGCCACGCCCGCCATTCAGCTGAATCAGGTGGGTTTCTATCCCGACCAGCCCGTACGCTTTACCTGCGCCGATACCCAGGCGGTGCGGTCGGGAGCCGCGGTGACTTCCGTTTTTTACGTAACTACCGCGGTGGGGGATTCCACGGTGTACGAGGGCACCCTGGGCGACTCGGTCGACTGGCAGGCGCTGGCCGGAGTGACCGCCCGGAACGGCACGACCGATCCCCTGCCGGTGGGTGAATACCGTATTTACGTTCCCGAGGTCGGATATTCGTATCCGTTCCGGGTGCGGGATAGCGTGCTGCAGGACGTGTTCGTGGGGTCGATGAAGGGATTGTTCTACCAGCGCGCCGGTGCCGAACTGCCGGAGGCCTACGCCGGCCGGTGGGCCAGAAAAGCCGGCCATCCCGATACGGAGGTCTACTACCATCCGTCCTCCGGCCGCTCGGAAGGAATGCTCAGCAGCCCCGGTGGCTGGTACGATGCCGGTGACTACAATAAGTACATTGTCAACGGGGCCTTTCCGCTGGGCCAGTACCTGGCGCTCTACGAAGACGTGGGCGACCCGGCCGCGGACGGATCTCTGAATATTCCGGAAAGTGGGAACGGCAAGAGCGACTACCTCGACGAGTTGAAGTACGAACTGGACTGGATGCTCACCATGCAGGACGACGACGGTGGGCTGTTCCACAAACTCACGACGCTGGAATTCGACGGTATGGTCATGCCCGAGGCCGGATCGGGGCGGCGCTACGTGGTGGGCAAAAGCATCACCGCTACGCTGAATTTTGCCGCGGCCACCGCCCAGGCGGCCCGGGTGTACCGCGACTACGATGCCGACTACGCCGACCGCCTGCTTACCGCCTCCCGGCAGGCCTGGTCGTGGGCCGGCAATCATCCCGATGCCTTCTTCCGCAACCCCGACGACGTGAGCACCGGGGAATACGGTGACCACAACGCCGACGACGAACAGGCCTGGGCCGCGGCGGAACTATTCGCCACCACCGGAGAGCAGGAATTTTACAACGACCTGCAACAGAACCCGCCGCGGGTCCGCTTCGGCCCCGGGGTAGGCTGGACCAGCTACATGGCCAATATGGCCGCCTTCACGCTACTACGCCACTCCGAGCGCGTGCCCCGGGAAATGTACGACGAGCTGGAGGGCCTGGTCGTTACGCTGGCCGACAGCCTGGTCCAGCAAACCGAACGAACGGCTTATCAGCAACCGGTCGAGGACTTTGGGTGGGGCAGTAACTCCGATGTCATGAACGCCGCCATGATCCTGGCCGCCGCCAACGAGCGCCGCTCCCGCCCGGAGTACGTCAGCACCATGCGGGACTGCATGAACTACATCCTGGGGCACAATCCGAACGCCGTCTGCTACCTGACCGGCTTCGGGACCCGGTCGCCGATGTTCATCCACCACCGGCAGAGTGCGTCCGACGGCATTGACGAGCCCGTTCCCGGTTTGCTTTCCGGCGGCCCGAACGCCGCCCAGCAGGACCGGCCCGAAACGATCTACAAACCCAACGCCGCCCCCATGCAGAGCTGGGCCGATCAGACGCCGAGCTACGCCAGCAACGAGATCTGCCTGAACTGGAACGCTCCCTTCAGCTATGTTGCGGGGTACCTGGAGCACGAGGCCGGCCGATAGCATCAGTATGCCCTTCTACCGTTCCGCGGTGATGATCCGATAACCTGACCATGACAGCCTGCAAGAGGTAAACGAGCCGGAGGAAAGCCGTTGTCCGTAATTCCGGGCTATGCTTTCGCAGCGCGATGTATTACTCACCCCGTTGCGCCAGATAGTACGCATAAGGCGTGGTAAACCGCGCTCCATCGGCGATCAGGTGATGGACGATGCGTTTGAAATCTTGCATCCGTTCGGGCTTGTCCACCCAACTTTGCGGGTGCCCCTGTATGACAAGTACCGGCGCGTTGCGATTGGACTGGTATGCCCGGAGGAATTTGTCGAAGCTCGGCACGTGGGTGGGATATTCGATATTGACCCCGGCCGTTCGCGGTAGTAGGTAGGCTCCCGTATTCGAATCATCCGCTTTATACATCCAAACTTGGAGGGAAGGGAGCTGGTGGATAGCGGCGGCGGTAGTGCTGTCCGTGGCATTGAACGGGGCGCCGAAACTGCGAAGGGGGAAGCCCAGTTTGCTTTCGGCGAGCTGTTGGGTGCGTTGGATGTGATCCAGCTGATAGGCCAGATCCGTTCCCCGGAATTCCGTGAGTTCTTCCCCCTCCGGGCCGGTCGGTTTACAGTGGCAGTACCCGTGGTTCCAGATCTCGTGGCCTTCTTCGTGCCGGGAGATGATCCAATCGAAGTACGGTGGATTATCCTCCTCCAGGCTACTACCGATGAGACCTAGGGTGGCTACCACACCCGCTTGGTTGAGATAGGTGAATACTTCCTGCCACCCCCCTGGCACCTGTCCCTCTTCAACCCTAAGATCGTCCAGCTTGAGAATGACGGTAGCTCGCCGCGTACTATCCTGCCCCCGCATCGCGCACCCCGGCAGGAACAGCGCCATCAAGAGTAAAAGGCCGGTACATTTCATGGCTCATTCGTCTTTGAGTACCGTCGATACCCGCACCGTCTCGTGGAGCGTCCGGTGCACCGGGCAGCGATCGGCGATCTGCAGCAGCCGCTCTCGCTGCTCGTCGGTTAGATCGCCCTTTAGCGTGATGACTCGCTCGAAGTGGTCAATTTTGGTTGGCTTCTCGTCGGACGCTTCCATGTCCTGGGCGTAATCTTTTTTGTGATCGAGATGTACCTCGACTTCCTCGATGACCCATTTCTTGCGGCGGGCGTACATCTGGATGGTCATGGCGGTGCAGGCGCCGAGTCCGGCACTCACCAATTCGTAGGGGCCGGGGCCGTAGTCGTTCCCGCCGACCTTCACGGGCTCATCGGCAGTCAGGTGGTGCTGGCGGACCATCACTTCCGTGGTGTACCCTTCCTCTCCCAACCGGACGGCGACATTGTGATCGCTGCGAATGGGAGCTTTTTCCGGAACGGGCAGGTAGCGATCGGACCAGCCGGCGATGACCCGACCGGTATAGTGGCTGTCGGCGTCGTCGGAGAGCAGGTGATCGGCACCGTCCAGGCTCACGAAGCTTTTGGGGTGGCGGGCCGCGGTGTACAGTTTGGCTGCTTCGTCGATGGAGACCGTCCGGTCCTGGGGGCTGTGCAGGATCAGCAGGGCGGCACCGAGCTTTTTGATGTTTTCGTCCAGGCGGTGGTTTTCCAGGTCATCGATAAACTGCTTCCCGATCTTGAACGGACGTCCACCGATATCTACCGTTGCCCTGCCTTCCGAAGTGATGGTGTCGATCTTATCCCGGAAGTGCTTCGAGACGTGGTCGGGCGCGAAGGGGGCCGCGATCGTCACCACGGCCTTGATCGAAGGAATTCGCCGGGCCGCGCACAGGACGGCTGCCCCGCCCAGGCTGTGGCCGATCAGGAGGGAAGGAGCTTCGTAGTGCTCCGTCAGGTAATTCGCGGCGTCTTCGAGGTCGGAAATGTTGGTCGTGAAAGTCGTGTCCACGAAATCGCCGTCACTTTCCCCGATGCCGGTAAAGTCGAATCGGAGCACCGCAATGCCGTGCAGGTTCAGTTCCCGGCTGATGTTGTGCATCGCGGTCAGGTTGTGCCCGCAAGTGAAGCAGTGCGCGAAGATCGCGAAGGCGTGAGGATGCCGGTTCACGGGGAAGTCGATACGGGCCGCCAGCACTTGTCCGGCGCTGTTTGAAAACGAAAGTTTCATTGTTTGAAAATGTTTTTATTAAAACATTCTGTTGTAAATATGGTCGCTATCGACTAGCTTTGTAAGACTTACATAAGCCGCTTTAGGGAGTCACTGTCTCAAATTCAAAGCATGTCAGCCCATAACACCAAAAACCCCAGTCCCACCGATGATTCGACGGGTAACCGCGAAAAAATACGGCATACCGAGCGTAAGCCCACCCAACGTCCGAAGGAGCGTGAGCGGCTTCGGGACCTCATCGTCGTATTCGTCACCTATCCCCTCACCCCGACCAAGGAAACCAATCAGCTCGCCGAGAAAAAGCCGTGGCTGGAGTTTCTATCGTTGCTGCTAAAGGTGGGCTTGGCGCTTTATGCGCTTTACGAGGCGGCGTGGAAGTAGAGTTCGCTGCGCTCACGTTAGAGGCTGCGCTGTAGAGCTCGCTTTGCTCGCGGTAGAGGCCTTCGGGGGGAGAGTTCGCTGCGCTCACGGTAGAGGCTGCGCGGTAGAGCTCGCTGCGCTCACGGTAGAGACCTTCGGGGGGGAGAGTTCGCTGTGCTCACGGTAGAGGCTGCGCGGTAGAGCTCGCTTTGCTCGCTGTAGAGGCCTTCGGCGGTAGAGCTAGCATCTACCGTGGCGAAGCTACTTTACGGACCACGAGCGAAGCGAGTGGCTCTCCACCGCGCAGCCTCTCCACCGCGCATAGCGAGCTCTAAAACTCTGCTAGATAAGCGTGCACGAACTTGATGGCCATGGCTCCTTCGCCAACTGCGGAAGCGACCCGGTTCATGGCACCGCTACGGACGTCGCCGGCGGCGAAGATGCCCGGTTGGCAGGTTTCGAGGAGGTAGGGGTTTCTTTCGAGTGGCCAGCCGTGGCTGCGTTTTTCGGTGGCGAGGAGGTCGCGGCCGGTGATGATGAAGCCGCGTTTATCGGTCATGACCTGGCCGCGTTCCAGCCATTCCGTGCGGGGACGGGCGCCGATGAAGATGAATAGGGCGTCGGCTTCGACTTCATAGGTGGAGTCGTCTTCGAGGTTCTGGAGGACGAGCCGCTGGACGTGGTCGTCGTCGCCGCAGACTTTTATTACTTCCCGGTAACCCTGTACGGAGATGTTGTCGATGGCATCGATCTGGTCGATCAGGTAGCTGGACATGCTGGAGGTCAGGTCCGGTTTGCGGATCAGGATGGTGACGGATTGGGCGTACTTCGAAAGGTATACCGCTCCCTGACCGGCACTGTTGCCACCTCCGACTACGAATACGTGGCGGTTCTCGCAGGACTTGGCTTCGGTGATGGCGGCCCCGTAGTACACGCCGGCACCGTTGAATTTATCGGCCCCCTCGGCCTCGAGCTTGCGGTACTGAACGCCGGTGGTCAGGATGACGGCCTTCGTTTTGACCGTGCTGTCATCGTCGAGGGTGAGGATCTTGTACCCGTCCCGGATCTCGATGTTGACTACCTCGCGGGGACTGACGACTTCCACGCCGAAACGCAGCGTCTGAGCCATGGCACGCCGGGTGAGTTCGGAGCCGGATAGCCCGCTGGGGAAGCCCAGGTAATTTTCGATTCGGCTGCTGCTGCCCGCCTGTCCACCGGGAGCCCGCTTTTCCACGACGAGGGTCTTCAAGCCTTCCGATCCGCCGTAGACCGCCGCGGCCATGCCAGAGGGGCCGGACCCGATGATCACGACATCGTAAAGATCATCGCTGACCGTGGCGCTCATGCCGAGTTTTTCGGCGAGATCATCCAGCTCGGGGTCGCTCATCACTTCTCCCTCCTCCGTGATTACGAGAGGGAGCTCCCGCACTTTGCACTGGTGAAGTTCGATCAGTTCCTCCCCTTTGGGGCCACGGGCATCGATCCATTCGTAGGGGAGCAGGTTGGCGGCCAGCCAATCCTTGATGTTGTGGGACTTCGGTGAGTACTGGTAACCGACTACCCGGATACCCTCGAATTCCGGACGGTAGGCCAGTTTCCAGTCTTCCAGCAATTCACCGAGGATGGGGTAAAGTTTCTCTTCCGGCGGATCCCAGGGCTTGAGCAGGTAATAATCGAGCTGCACGTCGTTGATGGCCTTGATGGCGGCGTCCGTATCGCTGTAGGCCGTAATCAGCACGCGCTTTGCGGACGGAAAGATCTCCTTTGCCAGTTCGAGAAACTCGACGCCCAGCATTTCGGGCATCCGCTGGTCGCAGAGAAAGAGAGCGATTACTTCGCCCTTCTTTTTTAAATCGGTCACCGCTTCGAGCGCTTCCTTGGCACTGGTGGTGACTACGATCCGAAAGTCGTCCTTGTACTGATTGCGCAGGTCGCGCTTTAGCGATCGCAGGACTTGCTCGTCGTCGTCGACCGTAAGAATAATGGGTTTGCGGTCTCTGGCCATAAGATATTGGGGTGCTACTGAATAGGGAAGCAAACGCGGAAAACGGTACATCCCGGCTCACTGTCGACGTTTACGTAACCGTTGTGGTGCTCGATCACGCGGCGGACAATATCGAGGCCCATGCCGGTGCCTTCGCCGATGCCCTTGGTGGTAAAGAAGGGTTCGAAAATCCGGCTTTGGATGTCTTCCGGAATACCCGGGCCGTTGTCTTGGAATTCCACGCACACGCAGTCCCGCTCCTGGAAAGTGCGCAGTGTCAATACCCCGCTACCATCGTCGGGGAGCACATCCAGCGCGTTAGAAAGTAAATTCGTCCACACTTGGTTCAGTTCCCCGGCCAGGGCTTTGATCTTTGGAATATCGCTGCCGAGTTCCTTGTTAATGCGGATCTTCTTTTTCTTAAAGGCATGGAGCAGCATGATGGTGGTGGACTTGAGCCCCTTATGGACGTCCACCATTTCCAGGCTGGGCTCCTGATCCATATGGCTGTAGGCCTTGATGGACTGCACCAGTTCGGCGATGCGTCCACTGGAAGCCTGAATTTCATTCACCAGGCTTTCGGTGGTCAGATTGGTCTCGATCCACCAAAGAATGGGTTGGATTGCCTCCTCCGGAATGGCGTTGGCGATGGATTCAAGGTCGTCCGTGCGGAAGTTCCAGTCGGCAAAGGTGTCGACGATACGATCCGCCTCCTCTACGTCGTGGTCTTCCAGCCAATCGAGCAGGTCATCTTTACGTTCTTCTCGTTCCATCAGGCCAAGCTCTTCGACGCTATCGGCATCGGCGATCCGCTCGAACAGGATTTCGTTGATCCGGTCGACGTCTTCCGCCGTCACCCGCATCGTGACGACCGACTTAAAGCGTTCCGGCGTCTGCACGAGGTGCTTGTGTAGTTCCTGGCTACTGCGGACGATCGCGGAAGCCGGGTTGTTCAGCTCGTGGGCCAGGCCGGCACTCATTTTCCCCAAGGCCATCAGCTTTTCGTCCATCAGGCGCATCTGCTGGAAATCGCGCACGCGGTTCGTCATCACGGCTACCAGCGCCTGGGTGAGTTGGTAGCTGACATTAACCATCTCCACGAAGCAGTCGCGGTGCAGTTCCAGTACTTTGGAATCTTCCAGGCAGAGGCCATCGGCCTGAGTGTCCTTCATGCGGCTGAAGGGCAGTACGCCGGTGACGTAGGGGGCCTTCCACATGCCCAGTTCCTTGCGGCGGCCGTTACTTTCCCGTTGGATGACGTAGCTGCCGGTGAGCAGGACTTGCATATGGTCCGCTGCTTCTCCGGCACTGAAAATGTGCATTCCTTTTCGGTAGCACTTATACTCGGACTTCTGGATCAGCCATTCCAGTGCTTCGGTGCGGACGTCCTTGAAGATGTCGAAGGCCCGCAGGCGATCGGTCAGATCGGCGGTCTTGGTCAGGGTATCGGGAGCGGTGGCAGTCATCATGGGTATAACCCACTAAATGACGATTTGGGTCAATCCTACAGGCCAAGAACCGACCGAATTCCCTTTACTGTCTTTTCCAGCAATGCTTCGTTGACTATGCCGATCTTGGCGATCATGCGCTTTTCACTAATGCTGCGCACCTGGTAGCAGTCGGCACTGCTCTCCTTATCCAGTCCGGTTTGCGCGTCGCTGGGCAGTTGTACCATCCAGGGAACAACGTGGTAGTGCTCTTTCCAGTTGGTGATCGGTGCCACGATGCGGAGGGGTAGGCGCCCTACGCCGTCCTGGCTCACGATGAGCGCCGGACGTTTCTTTGATATCTCCGCCCCGATGGTCGGGTCCAGGTTGATTAGCCATATTTCGCCTCGCTTCATTCTTCTTCGTTTTCCGGGGTAAAGGCCGTAAAATGTAATAGGTCCTCATCTTCCTGGTAATCCAGGTACATCACGTCACTGGCTATGGCCATCAGGCTGTGACTCCCCAGAATCCCCTCTTCGTGCAGATCATTGAGCAGCTTTTCCAGTAGCTGCATCTTCTCTTTTCCGTTCAGGTCTTCGATGCTGAGTTTATTGGGTGCCATACGTGGTGTAACGCGGAATGCGAACGGGTGTGCATTGGGCGGCGGAGCGCAGGACAAAAGCTTTGTTCTGGAAGGATGGATTTCGTTAGCTCGGGGCCTGGTTTTTGCCGGGGGCGTGGCTTTTGTGCTGGATCGGTGATTCTTAGGGGGGGAGACCCCGCGAATACTTCGCGGGTAATGAAGGTTTGACTGCGCTGCAGTCTTTAGGGCGCGCGATTGCTTTGCGGGGTTATGGAGGTTTGACTGCGCTGCGGTGGTTGGGGTCCCGCGAATGCTTCGCGGGTGATGGAGGTTTGACTGCGCTGCAGTCTTGAGGGCGCGCGATTGCTTTGCGGGGTGATGTAGGTTTGACTGTGCTGCGGCGGTGGGGGTCCCGCGAATGCTTCGCGGGTGATGGAGGTTTGACTGCGCTGCAGTCTTGAGGTCCCGCGAATGCTTTGGGGGTGATGAAGGTTTGACTGCGCTGCGGGGGTGGGGGTCCCGCGAATGCTTCGCGGGTGATGAAGGTTTGACTGCGCTGCAGTCTTAGGGCGCGCGAATGCTTTGGGGGTGATGAAGGTTTGACTGCGCTGCGGGGGTGGGGGTCCCGCGAATGCTTCGCGGGTGATGAAGGTTTGACTGCGCTGCAGTCTTTCGGGCGCGCGAATGCTTTGGGGGTGATGAAAGGTTTGACTGCGCTGCGGTCTTGGGGAGACTGTACATCCAACTGTGTCTATAACTGTTTTTGATGAATGAGTACCTCTTCTAACTCCTCGCGCAAGTTTGCGGACTTCGAGGCGGACCTGATTCAGGGTCTGATGAACAAACAACCACTGGC
>NZ_QNQZ01000009.1 GCF_003390935.1 Lewinella sp. IMCC34191
TTTCCAAACTTTATATCGTGATTGAAAGTGCCGAACAGACCTTCCACCTTTATTCTTTTAAATTTCATTGCAGTTCGTAACTATTTAGTTTGTTTTCGCTGTAATATATGGTTAGTTGCGCAGAACGGGTGCGCCACCGCAGGCCGGCTAAACCGACCAACTTACGGATCAGTAGTTTTCTTTCCTAGCCGATAAAACCTCCTCGATACCAAAAAGCACCACCGCCGGCTTGACGATGGCGCGATGTTGGCGGAAGTGCTTTTTTTATTCGGAGTGATGCGGGCTGTTTCTACGCGGTAGCTTATCAGAGTTGTACGAGCTGTTTCTACGCTGCAGCTTTTTCAAAGTCGTGCGGGTTGTTTCTACGCGGTAGCTGTCCGTAGTCGTACAAGCTGTTATACGCGGTAGCTTTTTCGGAGTCTTGCGAGCTTTTTCTGCGCGGTAGCTTTTCGGAGTAGTGCGGGCTGTTTCTATGCAGTAGCTTTTCGGAGCTGTACGGGCTGTTTCTGCGCGGTAGCTTAAAAGTCTTGCGCGCTGTTTCTGCGCGGTAATTGTATTACTTCTATTGGTTGTTTCAACTTAATAAAGTTCTTTAATAATTGGCTAATCGGTCTGCTGTAAAATACTTATTATGATTAGCCTCCAGCAATTATTCAAACCAGTCCTTGCCCTTGTGCAGTCTCAATAAAAAATCAAAAAAGGAATCTCCAATTTTAATGTGATCATTTGAATCTGTAAAGATCAATGGAGATATAATTACTCGATCTACTGCATATTGTCGGTATTCCAAGCCTATAAATTCACCAGCGCCGTTGCCTCCAATGCCCAGTACATTAAAAAATTGGAGTGGAATCTGGTAGTCCGTATTGGCCTCAATAATGTCCTCTGCGCCCCATAATCGCACATATTCATTGCCAATGAAATCTTCAAATGCCTCGTAATTTTCTAAAAAAAGCTTATAGTCTGAGGGGAGTTCGCACCCAAATTTGCTTTCAATTCCACTTACAATTAAAGGTACTCGGAGTTCTCTTTGCCGAAAGCTATACGTATCTAAGAGTCTATTAATAGAGTCCATCGCGAGTTCTTTGTGTGAGCATTTCCGCCAACGGGGGCGCCACCGCAGGCCGGCTCCACCAGTCAGCAATAACGAATCTCAAACAGCTTCAAGAGAGCGTTTAAAGGCTTCATAAATACCCAAAAGCTCACCCGCCGGCTTGACGATGGCGCGGTGTTCTGCGCTTTATTTTAAATTGAAGACTAGATCAGTTTTATCTACTGGAACACTATAGCGACTAGTGCTAAAAATGTTTAGATAACTACTATGCTGTTCGGTTGCCAGGTTGCCAGTTATATGAAGTTGAGATGGCTGATGCGCAAAAAATCGTACAACCTCAGGATGAGGATGGCCGTAGGTATTTGGCCCGGTTGAAACTGCAATGTGTGATTTATTAGATAATTTCCGCTTTCGCCAAAACGTATTGTTATGGTTTCCTTTTGAGCCGTGATGTGGTGCCTGTCCAACTGTTAAGATCTTTTCTAATTCTAACTTCTGCTTTCTATCCAACCGTACAAGAGAATATTTCATGGTATCACTAGTTAATAGGCAATATTCGTGTTCAGATTCGATAATTATTGTAGAAGAAAGATAGTTGGCGTTAGCATTATTTGATTTTGATTCGAATGATTCACCTCTAAAAGCTTGTTTCGCAAATCTATCATATTCAATCGAGGTTGGTGACAAAATGGTCAAACGATAGGATTCTCGATTGAATCGCATAGTTGAAAAAGGTGAATCACCATCGATACTAGCTAAATTACAGTTCATCTTATCACGAAAGTCTCGGAACTTTTTGAAGAGTATAGACAAGTCGTTGATTGCGACGTGGCCTTTTACAGATCCTCTTAGATAATCGGGCACATTTGAGCACGTATGAAGAATGTATTTTAGGGGTACGTCTTTTTCTTTTATTTGATCAAGAAGTTGACTCATCCCGCTGAAATGATCCGTGTGCGGATGAGATAAAAGTATTATTTCAACTTCAGGGTTATCAAAGCTTGATATATATTCCCAGGAAGGTACTCTACCTTGAAATTCATTACAATCAATAAGTATAAACTTATTGACCTCTTCCTCAATCCAATGAATGATAATTGAATCACCCTGTCCGACATTTTTAAAGACTAATTTCATGATTTAACGGCTGATCAATATTTGATCCTTTTAAGTCTTCTAAATTATCAACAACAGCAAACTGCTCAAGTGACACTATCCCAGAACCATCAAAGACATCTATTCGGGTTGATCCTGGTCTACTCTTTATCTTAATTACTATTGGAGAATCTATATCTAGGTTATTAACAGCTGAAAATAATTCGGAAGGAAACACGCGATCTTCATACGCATGATCTTCGGCGTTGATTAATAATCTGCAAGTTACAGTACTTCTTGTAATATCTTTTACAATGGCATCAAAGTTCAGTTTGACAGTCCATTTCTCAAAAACCTGATAGCCATGTTGATTAAGAGGCAATAGACCTCTTTTTACGTCACTGGTGAATATTTCATTATGATCAATCAATTGATTTACTGACTCAGGTAAATTTTTAGAGTTAAAGCCCTTTGTTACAAAATCAGCAGACCGTAGTTGCTCGCTAAATGATATGCTGGTAAGGTCGTAGGTATACAAATGGTCTTCCGCAACCATACGCTTCCCTGAATCTTTAACAATAATACTGTCTTTCATTTTGCTACTGCGTTTATAGTTCGTGAAGAATTTGTTAGTAAATTTTTGAAAGTTTCAAACTTAATATCATGCTGCCGTTCAAATAGTCTAACTTCTGTAGCAATTCCAGTTTTGCTATTTAATGCTTGCAAATATTCTGCATCCATTATTTGTAATCCTTTTTCCGAAATATATTCGACATTATCATAGACTGAAGATTCTATAAACTTATAGGTTCCTTCTTCAGACTTTATCTGCTCTATAGAAAAAAGGAGTTTAGTTGCATCCTCACTTTCATTGCGAAGATTTTGGCTAAAAAACCGATCCATAAAAGTTTTTGAATTAGCTCTGGAGTCGCCTTCATTTAATTCTACCTGCAATTGAAAGCAGAGATGGTTTATCACTCCACCGAAAGACTCTAATGAGGTAATATCTTTAAATATTTTAAAAAAAGTGTCTACTGGCGTTGACTGCCTGTTCTGTAAAAGTTGTGGTTCACCATCAACACGTAAAACTAAAGATTGCCAAGAGGCGAAGACAGCATAACTCTCTTCAGTTGACCTCAGCTCAATTTGTTCTTTAGTTACTCCTTCATCTTTAATATTTATTTTATCAAAAAATTTGACGTATTTACTTAGTACCTTCTTTAAAGAATCTTTAAAGTCAAGAATAGGTCGATACCTAATTTCATATTGAATCAGGTTGCAAGTCATAGCCATAGGGAAGTTAGTACAGCCAAAGTAGCAATTTAGTTTGTTAAAATTATTTTTATTACTACAAACATTTGTTTTATCTACAAAGCCCTAAAAGTCTACGGTTTTAAATCGTTGGATATGAAAAAGTTCATTGAAGAACAAATTGTTTGTAATGAACGCTTCTATCGTTGCGCAGAACGGTTGCGCCACCGCAGGCCGGCTTCACCAACCAGCATCTGGACCTCGACAATCTTTAAGTCAGCTTTTAAAAGCATTCTCGCCTCCTAAAAGCTTTTACCGCCGGCTTGACGATGGCGCAATGTTAGCGGCATTCATTTCATTCTTCTTCTTGATTGTTATTACCAGTATTTTCTATCATTTTTACAGGATTCTGTTCAATTAATATTGACCTATTAGATTGAAGCTTTTCTTCGGATACTATTTCTCTAGGTAGAACATTTAGTCCAATCAATTTTTCAGTACGTGTTTTCAGGTAGTGATCGTATTCCTTTGCTTCATCTGAAGTGATTACACCGTTATCAAGTTTCTCTTTTATTAATTCTCTATAGGACAATGATTTCATTAACCTGTCAAAGTCTTTGTTTTCATTGTAGGCCTTTCTATCTCGGAAGAACTCCCATATCTCCTTGAATATATGAAATAATGACTTTGCTGTTTCGGCTTTATCTTGAATTCCTAAGTTAATATCGCTGCCAGAATCTAATAAAACAATTTCTGGTTCTGATATTTCACCCCCTACCAAATTAGATAGCTTAATAAACAGCTCATTTAAGTTTTTTACGATTTTAAATAGTTCCTCTAATGTAATGTTATCCTCATTGACGACAGTAAATATTATGATTCCATCATTAATGTTTTCTCCGGGTTCACTTTCCACCTCTGTAGGTAGTAAAATACTCTTAGTTCTTTGAGCATTGAGCAAATTTTTGTGAAGAAAATATAAATCTAGAACTATTGGGTATTTTATTAGCTGGTGGATTTGGCTATTTGTGATTAGTAGGTTTGTTATTTCAGATAAATTTTTAGATTGATATAACTCTAAAAAGCCTTGAACTGTAAAGATCTTTTTGAATCTATCACTTTCTACTAGTCTATCAAAATTACTTTTAGATTCAAGAAGTAGCGGAAGGATAGTTACAAAATTTGCTGTGTTAGAACTTGAAAATCTTTGTTCAAATTGCTTTACAATATCTTTTGATCGCAACTGCTCAACAGCTATATCAACATCCTCAAAGTATTCTAGTCGTTGCATTTAAATTTCACAATTTTAATTTGCCTCAATATAGATCATATTAAGGATTTGTCGACGTGATTCCGTGGTGTTTGTACTCGATTGCCGCTAACGTTTGCCTACCCGACGGCCGCCTGAACCAGCCAGTACATAGGAAGCTGAAGTTCACTAACGCCGCTCCTAAAAAAATTATAGAAGCCAAAAGCTCAGCTGGCGGCTGTACGTGGTAGGCGGTGTTGGGCGAATTTTAATGTAAATATATATTGATCAATCTAGTTAGTTCCCTAGTACCCTGCGCGATATTTTCTCATTCAAATTTACTTTATTCAAATCGCGCCAATGTTCTATCTCTTGTCGAGTATCGGCTTCACTAGTAACAAATACAAAAATCCGCCGACAATTCCCAAACCAAAGGCATATAGCAGAAAATTTTCTATCAAATGATATAAGTAAATTTCTCGCATCACATTTTTTGTTAATTCGTGAGCTAAAAGTAGCAATGACACCGATGTCATGCCAAGAATAAAAGCCGTGAATTCTTTTATATGACCTCTTACGATTTGTATCCAAGTATAGAATGAGAAGCAAGCTAGAGGTATAAATATCTTCAATGCTTTTGCAATAATTTTGAAATCAGCACCATTGCGATAATCATCCCAGTACTTCACTGCATCACCATGAATGTTGTACATAAATAAAAAGCTTACAAACAACGTTGTTAATATTATGGTGTCCGCTGTGCCAATCGTTCTAGATGCTTCACTCTGCATGCGCTTCAATCTTATTTATGATTTTTTTGTCGCCCCGGAAAGTCGATAATTCAGGACTTGCTCGTGTATGCAATTTAGATTTCCAACAAACTTTCAGTCGTGCGTTAAGGTGACATATAAATATTCATCATGCTAAGAGTTCAATCATTCTCTCAAGAACTCAATGAATCTAAATATTTCTTCTTTCCTGTCGGTTATAAAGTAAGTATATGAAAGATCCCTGGCTATTTCTTTTCCTATCGTGTCTGATAACAAAACTTTGAAGCCTTTCAAATCCAAATTATACTCTTCCTTCAGAAAGCGGTTGATTGACATTTCTGATTTTTTATACAATGACACCACTTCTAATGGGTTATCCACGAGTTCTATATTTATCTTCTCCATAGCTTCTAACAATAAGATTATTGGGAGTGATGATTCAAAATCATACTTAAAAGCAAATGTGTCCACTTCATTAAATAGCCCTCTTCCTTTGTGCAGTGAAAAAATATCATTCCCCTTACCGTCCTGATCACCCTGGATCTTCACTTCGTATCCAATCTTACGGTATTGCTCGACCAATTGATGAATTTTTGAAAACTTTCCATTCGTCTTCCCTTGATAATTCAAAACCTCGATTCCATAAACGGGCATTATACCACTATCCATCATTCGGTTTACAAATATTCTCTCGCTCTCACCTTCTACCAAAATGAGCTTTTTCTGTATTTTGAATTCTGGTAAATCTCTAAAATTATAGGCTACCATATTAATATTACCTCGATGTTTAATGAATGGCCCCAACAATACAGGAAATAACTCCCCATAATAATCTGCAAAATCGTCATTAATAATTGTTCCCACGTTCATTTCATAAGCTAAAAGGTACTTAGCTAGATAATAAAGGCCATCCATAAACTACTGCTTCCTGGATAACTCGTAGCTATTGAATAGATCGATGGACTTTGTAATAAATTGATGGATGACCTTACTAATGACGCCGCACTTTATTTCTTTCTTTTTATAAGGATGCCCAGGCCTGTCTTCAGCGAATTTGCAGTAGTCTCCTCTTCCGCATTGATGGCACTCTACATATAGTAACCATTCTTCAGTAAGTGTGTAAATTAAAAAATCTACTTCTACTTCAGGTGGCAAGATTTTTCGATCTAATCCATTAAATTTTAAGATAGTTGTACCATCAAGTTGGTAGTACTCGAAATCTTCCATTCCATATAAGTATTTTGTGTTTCTTAGGCTACCTTATGCGGCTTTCGCCCAACGGGGGCGCCACCGCAGGCCGGCTACCACCAACCAACATTCGGATCTCTACTAGCTTCAAGTTAGCTTTTTAAGCCTTCATTGACACCTAAAAGCCTCACCGCCGGCTTGACGATGGCGCAATGTTGGTGGCAGTCTATACTTGGTCAATAAAAATTTTCCGAGGATAACATAGCCATTTCCCCCTCTATCTTCTTTATGTATTTTGAAACTTCTGTATGGTTCAAAGTCAAATTGTAGAAGTCACTTTTACGCCGTGCAAGATCTAAAAGTATGTATATGTATTCTTGATTAGCGGTTAGCAAATCAGTTTCCAATTCCTCCAATTGAAAAGGCCCACGTAATATTAAGTTTTCCTTTAAATCTCTTGCCTCATATAACTTAGAAAGAGCTTTGTTACTCTCAATTTCATATTTAACAGTAAGAAACTCAAACTTTTCTCTTATGATAGCCGGAACGCTTCCGCCTCTATTTTTTGTTTTTACATGTATCAATAGTCCTTCATCACACCAACCAGTTGAGCCACCAAACATTTTATCCATTGCCCCCTTTTCATCCAACATTCGCTTCATCATAGTAGAGTGGACCTCTGACATATATTTGTTAAAATTATGCCCTGCGAGGTGGTCTTCATTTTCTATAGCTCTTTCAAAATCTTTACTGTCCTCTAAAGGAAAGTCTTGATCCTCTTCTATGAGAAGACGGGTTGAGTCATTATAAGTGAGTTGCGCAAATTCAATTATGACCTCATGATCCAAGTAGTCGCCTAGCTTTTTGTGAATCTGGTTGTAGTGTTTTATATAATCTGTTAAAAAGGGATACAAGACTTGGTGCCTGAATTTTGTTGGCTCCATAGAGAAATACAGATCGACAACATTGTCGTTGTTTCCTTTATTTAAGAACCCCCTGAGGATCTTGTTTCTGTGTTCAAGGGCATCCCTGATCAAAAAGCGAGCACAAAAATAATCTTGTATTGATTTATGCGCCCAGCGATAGCTAAGTCCTTCTTCTCTTAGAAGAGGAACGGTTGTTAGCAAGTCTTCTAAGAAGTCACTTGGCTTAAAGTCCAATTCAACATAAAACCGAGACGCTTTATCGATAATCTCAAGCAGTTCCTCCTTATCGAATTGCACTTTTGACAACGTCAGCGACTTATAGCCTACGTAACGTAAAACTTTGGCAAAATCGTCGATATGTAAATTTGAATGCTTTGGTCGCTTATAATATCCTTCCTTAGCTAAGTCATGATTTTCGTATAGTGCCTCATATACTTGCCTATAGAATTGTTCCTTCTTCAAAGGGATATCCTTTTTATGATCATACGTTTTGTATATCAACGACGTCAAAAAGGGATTGGTCAAAAACGGCTTTACAGCAGCAAGTTGTTCGGAAGACAAGGCTTTGACTAAATCGCCTGCAATTTTTCGATAAGAGTAAAAGTCGTATTTATTTAATAACTCAAATGATTCATCTATTGACAACGGTACTATTGTGTAGGATTTAAAATCCCCAAAAGAACTCAGTACGCGCTCCGGACGTGAAGTGATGATAAATTTACAATCTTGAGCTTTCTCGCAAAATCTGTGAATATCGCTAATCACAGTTTCTCTATTTTCATCCACTATTTCATCGAGGCCATCAAAGATTATAGTAAAGTCTCCTCGCCTAATAAGAGAAAATAAGATTTCTTTGTCAGGTTGTGAGTCAATCTCTTCAAATTGAGATATTATTTCGTCCAAAATCATGTTTTTTTCTGACAGGTTTCTGACCTCAATAAGTATAGGTATAGCACAGCGTTCTCGTATAGACGACAAAAACACCTTCTTAGCTATAGTAGATTTTCCCATACCTGCATTATCCCTAACTACTATTCTGTAGTGAGCTGATAAAATTGAACTAGGGTACTGATCAACTACTGTAATTTCGGCATCTTCTTTAAATTCATTTTCAGACAGCTTTAAAGGTAGATAGAGGATGTCAAATAGTGTTTGCCTATTTGGAAATACTAATGTATCAATAGTCAAAAACTTAGTGTAACGCCTTTCCAAGTATTTTTCAAAAGCACTCTTAATCCAATCATGCTTTGCTATCTTGATTTCGTGCTTAGCACTCTTATACAACTCGCTTATAGCTGTATCTAACATAGGAGCTATTTTGTCTCCAACTAATTTAGCTGCTAGAAGGGTAATCTCTGGTCCGTTTTCCATCTTTCAAAGATAATCATTATAGAAGTTTGTTCTTGGCTTTTGGGATTGCCACCAACGGATGCGCCACCGCAGGCCGGCTACACCGACCAACTAACGGATCAAGAGAATGCTTTCCTAGCCGATAAAGCATCCTCGACACCCGCAAACTCCACCGCCGGCTTGACGATGGCGCAATGTTGGGCGATTCTTTTTACTATGCTACATGATGACGTTTTCTTACTCCTATTTCACTCAGGAGTTCCTGGCACAGCCGCAAAACTGATGCCTCCACGCGCAGTTCCATCTATGGATTGGCTTTTTTGTAATGACGGACTATGACGAATGATCTGCAAGAACGATTCCGTTTCGATTTGAATATCTCCCTGTTGCGTTTCGATTAAATACGTAGTTTTTCCATCAAACCTTTGTTTGACAATGTCAGCTATTTCAAGACCATTTACAAAGTCTATTGATAGATTTATCTTTAAATCGGTAGGGTTTTTAAATATTAATGTAGCTGGGCTTATCCAAAACTTAAAGCTTGTTTCAGGCTTCTTTGGCTCGACCCACTCGAATATATAGTCAAGATCAAACTTTACATCATCTTCAAATGACATAGCATAAATAGGTACATCATGCCACCCCATTTGATCAAAATCATCTTGATTCCACGTAAACTTTTCTAATCGATAGTGATGATTCATATATTATTATTACTACCTGCTAATAATAAGCTTGTCCAACATATAATATTTATTTTTTTATTCAACAATAGATTGCTTAATCGCCGTAAAATTTAAGATATGTATGGGTCTCACCTCTGTTCTTTTCTATAAACTCAATTAATGACTCTAATCTATGGTCCTGTCTCCAAATGCGATGTAAGTCGGACAGCAGATCTTTTAACATCAGCTGATTGAATGTGGTATCGCCATATGGGTCCAAATAATGAATTACTTTAAATTGCTTCTCGTGAATCGAAGCGAAGTAGTCAATTTTAATCTCTCCCTTAAAAGCTGCGATAGGATTCCCCTTTTCGTCTTCATAAAATACGGAGTAAGCCATAATCCAAAGTTTGTTCCTAGAAGTAATTTAGGGAGTTAAAAAGTCTGGCACCTAAAGGTTGACAGTGTGGTCTTACGGCCTGGCTTAAATGCCAGGCTGTCGCCCAACGGGTGCGCCACCGCAGGCCGGCTACCACCAGTAAGCATGCGAATTCCGACCAACTTTAGGCTAGCTTTTAAAGGCTTTCTCGACGCCCAAAAGCCTCACCGCCGGCTTGACGATGGCGCAATGTTAGCGGCAGTTTTATATATTTAATTTTAATTGATGAATACATTAATATGATGCTCGATTATCAATACCATTTATTCACCTTCTAAAAACTTGTTTTCTAAAAAAGATTTGTGTTTTTCAATTAATGGATTAATAATACTGTCTATTTCATCAGCGTTCATCACACTATCATACTTTAACTGCTCTGTAACCCCAACGGAATATCCAACTATCTCAACAAAGGTTTCTTTAAACCGGAAAATCATCTTTGATTCAAATGTTACATCATGGTCATCGAGCTTTCTTATGTTGTAGTAGGAAGCAACTAGGTCAATAGTCTCAAGTTTTAATTCTTTGTTTTCTAATAGCGCTTTATAGTCAAAACTTGCATTGTAGATTTGTCTATCACCGTTTATTACTACTGATTTAATATTCATCTGGTATAAGGCATCAAAATTTGAGACTCTCTCAAAGTACCTATTTGTTATTTGATCTATAACTTTATTGACTATATTTTTTATACTATTATTGTTTCTAAATTCACGAACAGAATCTTTTGAAGAAAGAATCTTTTCTTTTAACAGCACAACTTCTTTATCAATATCAGTAATACTTGATATACTTTCTCCATTTATAGCTTTTACCATTAATTCCATAGAGTTATTCACGGATTCAGCAATAAATTGAATAAATGGCTCCATTTGATCAGTATCGGCCAGTCTTAAAACTCGAAAGTATTCTTCTTTACTTTCTACTGGTATTATGGACGGAGGAAACCCGCCTTTCATTAAAATGAAGTTCATTAATATTCTAGCCGTTCTACCGTTACCATCGTCAAAAGGATGAATCAAGACGAACTTATGATGGAATTCAGCTGCCTTTCTGATTGTGTCGAGATCAGAACTGTTATACCATTCTATTAAATCTCCCATTTTAGCAGGTGTCTCTCCAGGCTCTGCAAAATAAAATGTTTCACCAGTCCTTGTAATCACATGGTTTTGGGATGATTTGTATTTACCTACCTCGATTCGTTTTCTTGTAGGTTCCCCTTCAGGTGTTACTGCATTGACATAATACGGTTCTTTTAAAATTAATTGATGCAATTCACGAATGAACGTCTCCGTAATATTTCGCCGATCTTGGATGATATCAAATACCCACTTAACTGCTTGGTCATGACCGGTTACCTCGAAATGATCTTTTAAAGGCTTTCCCTGAGCAGTAATACCAAATAATATTAAGGCTTTGGTTTCACCATAAGTAAGGCTATTACCCTCTATACGGTTAGAATTGTAATTCCAGTCCAACCGGTACTTCTGAAATAGACGCTTTTGTACGTCAGCATCAAGTGGTCTATGCTTGTCGATGTAGGACTTGAGCTCGTAAGATTTTGTAATGTGATCCATCAGCGAATGATTTTGAAAAGAACAAGATCAGATTGTGTTTGTTAATATCTATCCACCAACTGCGCTCAATCGATTGGCTATCAATGCGATATCTTATTGCTATCTCCAAGCGCGAATAACCAATGTAGCACGACATATTACTAAGAAGTATCTGAAATTTACTAAATGTTCTAATTCGGATCTCACGACCGTTTATAATCAGACTCTGGCTATATTAAAGAGCTAGCACCGTTGTATGATTGCCGCTAACAATATCGTACCCGCATTGCGCATACGCACCCAATAGCGCCGCAATTATTGACGGGTGTACACCACAATCCGTACGTATCACGAAACTAAGCGATTCGCGTATTACCCAATTGACGGGTGTGCGGTAATTGACGGGTGTGAGCGAACTGGACGACATATCCCGCAATTGATTGGCTGAGAAAACCATTGGTCTTTACCTATTTCCTACCACCACGGCTTCGCCGCCCCTGTGTCGCGATATCTCGCCACACGGCTCCGCCAGGATGACTGGGAGGTATGGTTGCACGATCACCAATTTACCCCGCTTCCGGGAAATGATCGTCCGAACGGGAAGGGCGGCCGGTTCGGGAGGGGGTTTTTATCCTGCGCTCCGACGCCCTTTTTAATTTGTGAATTACTGGATTAGTGAATTGGTTAATAGGCCCGCAGGCAGACCGCCACGCCGCTAGAAATGGCCTGACCAACGGGTATAGGTTTTCAGCAACCAGCACCCAGCATCCAGCATCCAGCAACCAGCACCCAGCAACTAGTACCCAGCACCCAGCAACCAGCAACAATTACCTCGCAACCAGCACCTCCAACCCAGCACCCAGCACCCAGCAACCTCGAATCCCGCAACCAGCACCCAGCACCCCCTACCCCACCCATTCACAAATTCAGTCCTTCAGACATTCACCATTTGCCAACTAAAAAACCCGTACCTTTGCGCGCTTAAACCGGCACCCCCAAAAGCCAACCGTCTTATGCAGTCCATTCGCAACATCGCCATCATCGCCCACGTCGACCACGGCAAGACCACCCTGGTGGATAAAATGCTCCTCGCCGGGCAACTCTTCGGCGACCACGAAAACCCCGGTGAGCTGATCATGGACAGCAACGACCAGGAACGCGAGCGCGGCATCACCATTCTGGCCAAGAACGTTTCCATCCAGTACAAGGGCACGAAGATCAACATCATCGACACCCCCGGTCACGCCGATTTCGGTGGGGAAGTGGAACGCGTACTCAATATGGCCGACGGCGTACTGCTGCTCGTGGATGCCTTCGAAGGTCCCATGCCGCAGACCCGCTTCGTAATGGACAAGGCCCTCAAGCTGGGCCTCAACCCGCTGGTAGTTATCAATAAGGTCGACAAGCCCAACTGTACGCCCGAGGAAGTGCACGAGATGGTCTTCGACCTGATGTTCAGCCTGGACGCCACGGAGGAGCAACTCGACTTCCCCACCATCTACGGCTCCGCCAAGAACGGCTGGATGAGCGAGGACTGGAAGAAGCCCACCGAGAATATCCTGCCCCTGCTCGACGCCATCCTGGAGAACGTGCCGGAAGCGGAAGTAAAGGAAGGAAATACCCAGCTGCTCGTCACCAGCATCGAATTCAGCAAGTACATCGGCCGCATGGCCATCGGCAAGCTGAGCCGCGGCACGCTGAAGCGCAACCAGTCGGTCACCCTGATCAACCGCGAGGGCGAAGAAACCAAGCAGCGGGTGCGCAACCTCTACGTTTACGAAGGCTTCGGTCGTACGGAAGTCGAGGAAGTACAGACCGGCGACATCTGCGCCATCTTCGGGGTAGAAGGTTTTGAAATCGGCGATACCATTGCCGACGGCGAAAACCCTGAGGCACTGCCCACCATCGCCATCGACGAGCCGACGCTGAGCATGGTCTTTACCATCAACGACAGCCCCTTCTTCGGTAAGGAAGGTAAGTACGTCACCAGCCGCCACATCAAGGATCGCCTCACCGCCGAGCTCGAGCGGAACCTCGCCCTGCGCGTGGAGGATGGCGAAAGCGCCGATAAATTTAAGGTCTTCGGCCGGGGCGTTATGCACCTTTCCGTACTCATCGAGACCATGCGCCGCGAGGGTTACGAACTCCAAATCGGCCAGCCGCAGGTTATCGTCAAAGAGATCGACGGCGTCAAGCAGGAGCCGGTGGAGGAACTGACGGTCGACCTGCCCGACGAGATGTCCGGCACCGCCATCAACATGATCACCCAGCGCAAGGGGCAGATGCTCAGCATGACCCCGAAGGGCGAGCGCGTCGTTCTCGAGTTCGAGATCCCCTCGCGCGGCATCATCGGCCTACGGAGCAATATGCTTACCGCTACCCAGGGCGAGGCCATCATGACGCACCGCTTTAAGGAGTTCCAGCCGCACCGGGGCGAAATTCCCGGTCGCCTGAACGGATCGCTGATCTCCATGGAGAACGGTAAGGCCATCCCCTACTCGATCAACAACCTGCAGGACCGTGGCCGCTTCTTCATCGACGCCAACGAAGAGATCTACGAAGGCCAGGTGATCGGCGAGAACAGCCGCGCCGTCGACCTCGTGGTCAACGTCACCAAGACCAAGAAGCTGACCAACATGCGGTCGTCCGGTAACGACGATAAGGCCCGCCTCGTCCCCCCGCGCAAGTTCTCGCTGGAGGAAGCGCTCGAGTACATCCAGGCCGACGAGTACGTCGAAGTCACCCCGGAGAGCCTGCGCCTGCGCAAGACGCTGCTGCGCGAAGCCGAGCGGAAGCGCGGGGAGAAGATCACGATGTAAGCGAAAACCAGCTTTTTTCTATACTGCGGTACAACGTCGCCGTGGCGTAGTTGCTTTATCGGGGCGACGGAGCGCAGGTAGTAGCATTGCCCCGGAAGGAGCGCCTGTTATATCTTTGCACCTGAATCAGACCATTATGCCCCGTAACTCCAAGCAGCACCTCCCCATTCTTCTGGCGCTTATCCTTATGGCCGCCGCCAGCCGGTTGCTGCCGCACTGGCCCAACTTCGGGCCCGTGGGTGCGATGGCGCTGTTCGGGGCGGCTACCTTCGACCGGAAGTGGATGGCGTTTCTGGTACCCTTCGCGGCCCTGTATCTCAGCGACCTGGCGCTCAACAATATCTTTTACAGTCAGTACTACGAAGGCTTCTACTGGGGCTTCAGCAGCTGGGTGTACGTCGGCTTTCTCGTAACCATCCTGCTTGGTTTCGGCCTGCTGCGCAATAAAGCATTCAGCTGGCTGCGCATCGGCGGGGCTACGGTAGCGGGAACGCTGGTATTCTTCCTTCTCACCAATTTCGGCGTCTGGTTGGGTTCGGCCATGTATCCCCAGACCGGGGCCGGGCTTATCGCGGCCTATACCGCCGGACTCCCCTTCCTGCTCAACAGTGCGGCGGGTAATATCTTCTTCGCTGGCCTGCTCTTCGGCGGCGCCCGCTACCTGGCTTCCCGGCCGACCATCGCCGGCGTTCGGGAACGGGTATAATCTTCGGGGTTGATGAATTGGTTTTTCCGACTGGTATTCCTGGGCTTGGTGCTTGCAGGCACGCACGCCTCCGCGCAGATCGTCAACATCGAGGACCAACGCAAGGGCTTCGACTCCATCGGCTGGTACGGACAGATTGACCTCGGTGGCTCTTTGACCCGCAACGTCAACCAAGTCGTTACCGGCAACGGCGCCATCCGCATCGACCGCAAGGGGAACACCAATTCCCTGCTGGGAATCGCCGACTACAAGCTGGTCCAGGTGAGCGGCGACAACGCCGTCAACGCCGGTTTCGGACACCTGCGCCACGCCTACTACCTGGGCGACAAGTGGCGGTGGGAGACCTTCGGGCAGCTCCAGTACAACGAACAGATCCGGCTCCAGCTGCGCGGCCTCCTCGGTACCGGTCCACGGCTCAAACTGCTGTCCATCGACGACAACCGCATCTACATCGGGACCCTCTACATGTACGAGTACGACGAGGTAGCCGAAGGCGACATCATCTACCGCAGCCACCGCCTGAGCTCCTACCTCAGCTTCAACGTTTACCCCTGGGAGCAGCTGTCCATTTCGAATACGACGTACTACCAGCCCATCCTCCCCGACTTCCGGCTGCCCCGGCTCTCTACGGTTACCTCCCTCTCCCTGCAGCTGACGAACCGCCTCTCCGTGCAGACGCGCTTCAGCCTCACCCACGACCCCCTCCTTAACCAGGGCCTACCCGACGTACCGAACACCACCTACGACTGGGTGAACGGGCTGCGGTATCAGTTTTAGCAGCACACTCGCAAGTCCTCCGGACACTCCGAGGTACGGGAAGCATAGGACCTCGGGGTGTGGCGTAGCGACCCGCGAGTGTCCGGGCTTATTGCGGGCACACTCGCAGGTCCTCCGGACGCTCCGAGGTACGGGTAACATAGGACCTCGGGGTGTGGCGTAGCGACCCGCGAGTGTCCGGGCTTATTGCGAGCACACTCGCAGGTCCTCCGGACACTCCGAGGTGCGGGAAGCATAGGACGTCGGGGTGTGGCGTAGCGACCCGCGAGTGTCCGGGCTTATTGCGAGCACACTCGCAGGTCCTCCCGACACTCCGAGGTACGGGTAACATAGGACCTCGGGGTGTGGCGTAGCGACCCGCGAGTGTCCGGGCTTATTGCGGGCACACTCGCAGGTCCTCCGGACACTCCGGGGTGCGGGGTACATAGGACCTCGGGGTGTGGCGATAGCGACCCGCGAGTGTCCGGCCCCCTGTATCAATCCCCGCCACCATATCGCCCCGCCCAGTATCTTTAGCCAGCCCAACCAACCCACCATGAACAATATCCTATTCCCGTTGCTACTATGTCTCGTCTTCGCTAGCTGCGGGGAAGAAAACGAAAGTATGTCTGAAGCCAACTACCCCGCTATTCCCGTTACCTATCCGAACACCCGTACCGACAGCACCGAAGACGATTACTTCGGCACCACGGTAGCCGATGAATACCGCTGGCTGGAAGACGACAACAGCATCGAGACCAAGGACTGGGTCAAGGAAGAGAACCAGGCCACCTTCGGCTACCTGGAGCAGATCCCCTTCCGTGGCGATATCGAAAATCGACTCACCGAGCTCGTGAATTACCCGCGGTTATCCTCTCCCTCCAAGGTGGGCGATTACTACTTCTACAGCCGCAACGATGGACTGCAGAACCAGGCGGTCATCTACTATAAGGAAGGCATGGATGGCGAGGAGCGCGTCTTCATCGACCCCAATAAACTCAACGAGCAGGGTACCACCAGCATCAACCTGCTGGGCGCCGATCTCGATAACCGCTACATGGCCTACAGCCGCAGCGAGGCCGGCAGCGACTGGAACAAGATCTACATCCGCGACATCGCCACCAACGAGGACCTCGACGACGAGCTCGAATGGATCAAGTTCAGCGGCGCGGGCTGGTACGGCGACGGCTTCTTCTATAGCCGCTACCCCGCCCCCTCCGAAGGCGACGTGCTGAAGGGCAACAATATGAACCACTCGGTCTATTACCACAAGATCGGTCAGCCCCAGTCGAAGGACCGGATCATCTACGAAGACACCGAACACCCGACCTACTACCATTACGGGGGTACCACGGAGAACGAGGATTACTTCATCATGTACGCGGCCCCGGGCACCGATGGCTTCGCGACCTACTACCTCCCCCTGGAAGGCGACGGCGAGCTGCCCCCCGAAATCGAGCTGACTGCCCTGTTCCCCGACACCAAGAACAAAAACCAGGTTATCCACACCGCGGGCCGCGACTTCTGGGTCCACACGGATATCGGCGCCCCGAACTACCGGTTGGTCAAGATCGACCTCGACAATCCGAAAAAGAGCAGCTGGACGGAGATCATTCCCGAGGCCGAAAACCTGCTGCAGGGCGTTAACACCGGCGGCGGCTATCTTTTCGCGAACTACCTGGAGAAGGCCACGGACCGCTTCTACCGCCTCAGCTACGAGGGCGAAAACAAAACTCCGGTGCAGTTGCCCGGTGTCGGTTCCGCCGGTGGCTTCGGCGGCCGCGAAGACGAGAAAAAACTTTTCTACGTCTACACCAGCTTCATTTACCCGCCCACCATCTTCGAATACGACGTCGACGCCAATGAGAGCACGCCCTTCTTCGAGCCGAACCTGAAATTCAATCCCTCCGATTACGAGGAAAAGCAGGTGAGCTACATCAGTAAGGACGGTACCGAGGTGACCATGTTCCTCGTGCATAAGAAGGGCCTAAAACTGGACGGCAGCAATCCGGCCTACTTATACGGCTACGGTGGCTTCAACATCAGCCTGTCCCCCAGCTTCAGCGTCATGCGCCTGCCCCTGCTGGAGAACGGTGGCGTCTATGCGGTAGCCAACCTCCGCGGTGGCGGCGAATACGGCGAGGAGTGGCACCAGGGCGGCATGCTCAAAAACAAGCAAAACGTCTTTGACGACTTCATTGCCGCCGGCGAGTTCCTCATTGAGGAAGGCTACACCAACAAAGACAAGCTCGCCATCGCCGGCGGCTCCAACGGCGGACTGCTCGTCGGTGCGGCCATGACCCAGCGCCCCGATCTCTTCGCCGTGGCTTTCCCGGCCGTCGGCGTCATGGATATGCTCCGCTACCACCGCTTCACCGTCGGCAAGGGCTGGATCCCCGAATACGGTAGCAGTGAGGATTCTTCCATGTTCCCCATCCTGCACGCCTACAGCCCCCTCCACAACCTCAAGGAAGGCACGGCATACCCGGCTACCATGGTCACCACCGCCGATCACGACGACCGCGTCGTTCCCGCCCACAGCTTCAAGTACGCCGCCAAGCTGCAGGCGAGCCAGGGGGGCGATAAACCCGTCCTGATCCGCATCGCCACCGATGCGGGGCACGGTGCCGGCAAACCCATCTCCAAAACGATCGAGGAGCAGGCGGATATGTGGAGCTTCTTCTTTTACAATACGGATACGCCGGTATCTTATCAGATTAAGGGATAGGTCGGGTCGTCGCTGGCCTTGCCGGATACCCCGGAATCTTCCTACACCCCCACCACGAACCAAGGTCGAGCGGCCTCCGGCCCGAGACACTACGCGTACCCCCTCGGCTCAGAAAGCCTCGACCCTGGGAATTTTCACGCCCCGCACGCCGTACCCCGCACCCCGTACACCGATACCCCCTACCTACCCCAACAGCCGATCCAATAACGCCCCCGCGTCGTCCTCGATGACCAGCTGGCGGACGTTGGTGGGCTTGAGAAAACCTTCGTTGGACATATGCTCCAGCATGCGGGTCAGGTTACCGTAGTAGTTGCGGGTATTGAGTAGGCCGCAGGGTTTGTCGTGGATACCGATCTGCGTCCAGGTGAAGACTTCGATGATCTCTTCCAGGGTGCCGATGCCGCCGGGCATGGCGATGAAGGCATCGCTGTTTTCGGCCATGGTAAGTTTGCGCTCGTGCATGCTTTCCGTGACGACCAGTTCGGTGAGGCCGCGGTGACTGACCTCGCGGTCCACGAGAAACTGCGGGATTACACCCAATACTTTGCCACCCAGGCGGAGGACCTCATCGGCCAATACGCCCATTAATCCGATAGAGCCTGCTCCGTACACGAGGCGAATATCCCGGTGGACCAGCTCGGCAGCCAGCCCACGTGCGGCGGTAGCGTAGGCTTCGTTAAAACCGGTGGACGAACCACAGAAAACAGCAATGGAAGACATAAATTCTCTTAAGCGACGGTGCCGCCACAGCTACTACCCGCTCCGGCGGTGCAGCCATAGCAATGTTGATTGAGCACAATATTACGATCCCGCAGCTCCGCGGCGTTGAAATCGCGCAGGTGCTTCCCGCGGGCCGATACCTTCAGGTCGAGCATTTGGTTGAAATCGCAGTCGTAGAGGTAGCCGTCCCAGCTGACGCTGATGGTGTTGCGGCACATCAAGCCTTCCACGGTGGCCGGGTTGTAGGCATCCACCAGCTTTTGCATGTACTCGCTGTAGTTCCCGCTCTCGAGGAGGTAATCCAGGAAGCGGCTTACCGGTAGATTGGTAATGGCGTATAACTCATTAAAGACGATATTGTACTTCCGCTTCAGCTGTCGCTTGAATTCGGCCTGCAGCGTCTCCTGCTTTCCGGACAGGTACGCGCCGGACGGGTTGAAGACCAGGTCCAACTTCAGGCCGGTTTCCGGATTGCCGTAGCCGACCGCGTTCAGCAGTTGCAGCGCTTTGATGGAATCTTCGAAGACACCGTCACCGCGCTGTCCGTCGGTGCGGCCCTTGCTGAAGTACGGCAGACTGGACACCACCTGCACCCGGTGTTTCGCCAGGAACTCCGGCAGGTCGCGGTACTTCGGATTAGCCATGATGATGGTCAGGTTACAGCGGTCGATGACCTGCTTACCCAGCTTCGTGCATTCCTCTACGAACCACCGAAAGTGCGGATTCATCTCGGGTGCCCCACCGGTGATGTCTACGGTCTTGATGGACGGCGTCGCCGCAATTACCTTCAGGCACAATTCCAGATCCTCGCGCTTCATATTCTCCTCCTTACGGTCCGGTCCGGCATCCACGTGACAGTGGGCGCAGGTCTGGTTACAAAGCTTACCGATGTTGAGCTGAAAGATCTCGATTGCCGTCGGCTTGAACGGGCGATGGCCCTGCTCCGCCACGCGATCGGTGAAGCGGGGCAGTTGCGCATCCGCTACGTCCTTCCCGTTCAGGACGTTGAGCTGCACGTAGCCCTGGCTCAGGTCGGAGCCTTTGCGCTTCAGGCTGGTGGTTTTTTGCTTTACGCCCATGAGATATACGAATTTCGATTTACGATTTACGATTGGCGGGGATGCTCGCTACGCACGTGGGGTTCTTGCCGCTTGTCCCTTCCCTTCCTACTACGTAAAGACATTGGCGCCTGGATTGTTGGCCGGGGTAATCTCGCTATTTGGCTGGTTTCCGCTAACTACTTGGAAGGCAGTCCGACCCGTCGGCGGACCAGCTAGCCCCGGGCAGACGACCGACCCGTCGGCGGACCAGCTAGCGCTGGGCAGATTGCTATGACTTATGCAAGGCGGAAGTATAGTTTATTTGATAATCTTCTTCATTCTTTACGCAAGCGTAGATCGTACGGCAAAGTTTGTTTCTCAGCGCATTGAGCACCTGTAGGTGGGTCTTGCCTTCTTGCCGTTTACGTTGATAGTATGCGCGGTGAATGGGAGAGTTTGTCATGGCGCTGAAGGCTGCCTGGTGGAAGGCGGTTTTCAGGCTTAGGTTGACTTTCTTCGAGGTACGGGCCTTGCGATGAATGGATGTTCCCGAGCGGTGCTCGTTCGGGCGTAGTCCGGCGTAGTTGGCACACGCCTTGGCCGTTGATATCTTCTGCAGAAAACCGGTTTCCAACAGCACCACCACGGTGTTTTTCGGCCCGAAGCCGAAGCAGGAGCGCACGCGTCGGTAAATGGGTTGAAGCTCCCCATCCGTTTCGATGAGTTCCTGGACTTTAGCTTCTACCAAGGCGATCACCTTATCGAGTTTGGCGATCGCCTGCTGGATGGCTCGGCTGACTGCTTTATCCAGCGGCTCCTTGTCCAGGGCAAGGCTGTTTTTCAGCGAAGTGGCCATGCTTTGCCGGTTTTTGATGAGGTTGCGCCGCCGCCGCTGTAGTCCCTCGATCTGCGCCAGCACCTTGCGGTCGGGCACCCACAGCTGCAGGCGATAGGCGCGCTCCAGCCCGTAAATACTGATGCTACGGGCGTCCCCGGCGTCCGTTTTGTCCAACTGCCGGCTGGCCGACTTGTTGATGCGCAGGGCATCTTCCAGGCACACGCTCAGTCCCGCCCGGTGGGCCAGTTTAACCAGTAGGTGAGAGTATAGGCCGGTGTGCTCGACCAGACAGAACACCTCCTTTGGGGCACAGCTCAGCAGCGTGGGGAGCTGTCCACACCACTGCTTGATGGCCTCGGGCTCATTGGGGATAAGGCCCTCGTGGATTAGTTCGGCCTGCTGGGTATGAATACAGTAGTTGAGGGTGTCCTGGGATACATCCCAGCCGACGAAGAATCGATAATTAGCCATAACTTAGTGGCGTTTGAAGCTACGGCGAACCGTGTACGCTGCCTACCCCTGTCCTTTAGCGGGTTTTACTCCCGGGATTGCTATACGGGTTGGGGCAGCGAACAGTCCTGGGGGGTCGATATCTGCCCATGGGTTAGGAGCCCAAGACGAAGTAGTGACTTACCCCCAGGCTGGTTCGTCGTGGTGAATAAAGCGGGTGAAGTCCAGAAGATAGCCTAAGCCAGACAAGCGCTACGCTGAAAAGCCAAACCCAACAACTGCAGCGCGGGCGGCAAGCCTACAAACCGGACACAACGAAGTTAAAGGACGACTAGTGTCCGTTAACTTACGATTGCCGCCCACGAGCGGCAGCGAGCAGCCCCGTGCGGCAGCCCAATCGTAAATCGTAATTCGTAAATCCTAAATCGTAAATCACATAGTAACCTTCTCCACCTGCCGCTGCATCTGCCGCGCATAAATCAGCGTGGTACCGGCTTTCACGGCGGCGGCGACGTGCACGGCCTCCATCATTTGCTCCTCGTCGGCACCGGCCTGCAGGCTGTTAGTCGTGTAGGCATCGATGCAGTAAGAACACTGAATGGCATGACTGACGGCCAGCGCGATCAGTGCCTTTTCCCGCTCGGTTAGGGCACTGTCTCCCTCGGTGACGCCACTGTACCAGTTGAAGAATTTTTCACCCATGTCTTCCTGCCATTCGGTGATCTTGCCGAAGGTGCGCAGGTCTTTGGGATCGCTGTAGGTGCTCATGGCTTTTACGTTTTGCCCGGGATTGGCCCCGGAATGGGTAGCGGAATTTTTGCGGCGGAGCGCAGGTAGAATGTCGTTGGCTAATTGGGAGGCTTCGTAGGGAATCCCTTCCCGACCCGCCTCCGTAGCGGGCATGATTTCGGTGTTGTCCCATATGCCCGTGGTCAGGGTAGCCGCGTAGCTGAGGGGGAGACGGGTCCGGTGACGCAGCATCTTTTCCTTGGCCCGGGCCACGTCGTAACTGAGGGCGTGGAAGCTGACTTCCGGACCGTCCTCGCCTTCATGCAGCATGGCGTACCAGGTACGCGGCGTGCCATCGTTAGCCGGCATGCCCAGGGCACCGGTGTTGATCCAAAGTTTACCGTCCTGGCCGTCGGCGAAGGGAAGCCCGCTGTGTCCGGCTACGATGATGTCGCAGTCCGCTTCGTCGAAATTCCGTTGCTTAGTTTCCCAGGGGGTGGATTTCCAGACGAACTCGGATTCGTGATCCACCGAGCCGTGCAGCACCCGGATCCGCTTGCCGGCGTATTCCAGGTCGAGCATGGGGGGCAGCGTATGCATGAAAGCCATGCCGCGCTCCCCAACTTCTTCGCGGGCGTAGGCGTACCACAGTCGGGCAAACATATCGCAGCGGCTGCCGTCGCTGAAGTTGCAGCCGCAGTCGTCGATCCCCTCCCGCAGGTTGATTTCCACGTTGCCGGCGATGGCGTGGCAGCCCCAGTCTTCCAGCAAGTTCAGGGAGGCTTCCGGATCGGCGCAGTAGCCTGGGGTATCGCCCGTGCAGATTACATTCTCTGACGGGATGCCCAGCTCATCGGCGCGCTGCCGCAGAGCTTGTAGTGCCTCCAGATTGGAGTACACGCCCCCGAAGAGAAGCAGCGGTCCGGTGCGGTTTCCGAGCGGGCGGATGGAGTCGTTCGACATGATTTACCAATACGTAATTGGACCGATAATGGTTCCTGATTTGCTGCATTGAATAGCATAGGTTGTTTCTGATTCAAGGCGAGCAACCGGTAAGCCTACCGCTTATATGGATGGGTGACTGCGCGACACCCGTCACTTTGGATATCGGTTCGTCACCTTGGGATTTCTAGCCGATGCGGGTGCCGTTGACTACCGACTGATCCGGAGCTAGCAGAGTGACGACCTTATCCGATCCTACGGCCCCCAATACCAGGCATTCGCTCATCATGGTGGCGATCTGCTTCGGGGGGAAATTGACCACCGCCACGACCTGGCGCCCCACCAGTTCCTCGGCCTGGTAGCGATCCGTTATTTGAGCGGAACTTTTACGGATCCCAAACGCACCGAAATCGATACGGAGCTTATAGGCCGGACGGCGCGCTTCGGCAAATACTTCCGCCGCCAGCACGGTACCGACGCGCATTTCTACCCGTTCGAATTCGGCCCAACTCAGGTCATTCTCTTCCACCACTATACGTTTGCGTGAACCAGTAAGGTAGCAGATAAAGGAGAAAGCACGCGGGCAAACTGACTACGGTTACGGCCAGCAGGTCCCCGTAAGCCGCGGAACTGAATTGCCAGGCTTCCGGCCAAAGTCCAAGTGCGTAGACCAGGCCGAAGACGAGTCCGGTAACGACCGACAAATAGTATCCGGTCGATGGTACACGCAGCCACCATAGACAGAACACCGGTGCCAAGCCTACCACCATCGCCCCGGATACCGTGGTGGCCGACAGTATGGCCGGGTCCAGAAATACCGGCACCGTTCCCAGCAGGGTAATGGCGACCATCGCCGCCCTGCCGCGACCGAGGCTTGCCTGCTCCACCTGCGTACCGCCCAGGTCCACCACACTCAGCTTAGCGAAACTGGAAAAGGTGCTGTCGAGCGTACTGGCCGCGGAGGTGATCATGATGAAGTTCATAACCAACAGGATGGCACCACCCAGCGTGCGGGCAACCTCCACCGGCGCCTGGCCCTCCAATCCGAGCAGCCCGCCGTACACCCCCACCAGGCTGAAGAGTACGATGCAGACCATCCCGACGGGTACGGCCCACAAATAGGCGCGCAGGGTGGTACCGGGGGACGACAAAAATCCCCGGTCCGTCAGTACCGGGTCGTGGAAGGGATAGCTGAGACTTTGAAGGAGGGCAACCAACAAAAGATTGAAGCCACCGGAAAGGCCTTCTACCTGCGCCCCGCCGCCCAAATCAGCTTGCAGGAGCGGAGCGACCTGGTAGTCCAGCCGGGGAAAGATGGCACCGAGCACCACCCCCAAAAGCACGGCGAAAAGCGCCATCTGGATTACGTCCGTCAGGATGGAGGAGGACATCCCCCCCTCCAGACTATAGGCAAGCGTCAGGGCGGTAAACACCAGGATGGCCGCGTAGTACGGTGTAGAGCCCACATCTCCGAAGTAGCTGCCAATCACCATGGTATTCGACCAGACCTCGTTAAATAATCGAAGGGCGATCAGCATCGAAAACAGCAGCACGGCGGAACGGCCGAATCGGGTGCTCAGAAAGTGGTGAATGCTTTGAAACCCACCCCGGGTACGTAAGTAGTAAATGACCACGCCGGCCACCGCGAAACTCACGTAGTAAGCGGCGTAGGCTACCCCACCGATCAGCCCGTAGGATTGGCCGAGGTTGGCCGCGTTGGTGATGGACTTGGCGAAGAGCCAGGAGATCACCAGGCTGCTCGTCAGGGCCAGCATGCCCGGACTCCGTTCGCGGCGTGCCCCCCGGTAAAATGCATTCGGCGTACGCGCCAGCGGGGAGAGTAGGAATAGGATCACGCTGGAGCCGATCACCAGTATCCACTGGAAGGTGGTATAGGATAAACCGAATATCATCCCTCCACGTCCCACCAGACCGGGACGTTCACGGAATTTCCATCGGTTGCCTCGGCGGCGGCCCGGTAATTATCGAAATTGAGGGCCTGCTCGTCAGCCGGATAGGGAAAGCGAACCGGATAAAGGTTGTTATTCAAACTAGCCTCTACCGGCATCAATTCCGGAAACCCGGTGCGCCGCCACTCGATCCATCCCTCGTAGGCGTCACCGATGCCGGCGATCCATTTCTGGGTGATGATCTGCTCCAGGGCGCGATCACTGTCGTAAGCGGCGGGGCCGGTCGTCAGGTAATCGGCGGGGAGTTCCGTTTGCCAGTAGGCGAAAGCCAGTTGCACGCCACGCTCGTAAAGCGGGCGGGCATCGGTCTCGATGAACCCTTTCTCCGCCGCCTCGGCTAGTAGGAGGTGGGTTTCCCAGGCGGTCATGTAGTTGAAGTCCAGGTCCCCGGTCCGTTCGCGCCAGATCGTACCGGGGCGGGCGTAGTTATCGGGTACGATCGCGGTGGCCGCGTCGATGCCGTTGATGATGCCGGTAAAGGCACCGGTGTTAGCGGCGGGCCGGTACAGGGTCGCCACCCGTGGGTCCGCCAGCCGGTCGAAGATACCTTCGGCGGTAAGGGACATCAAGAACACGTTGAAGATGCCCACCCGTGCCGTAGCGAAGGCAAAGCTGTTCGGTGGTCCGGAGGCAAAGTCGAAGGTGGCGTCTTGCTCACTCTCCGAGATGAAGTTATCCGCGGCGTAAAGTGTCGATAGTTCCTCGCTGACGTCTACCCTTCCCGAGATGCGCACCAGCGCCTTGATGCGCAGGCTGTTGGCGAAGCGCGTCCAGCGTGTCAGGTCGCCGTCGTAGACGATGTCGCCGGCCAGGGGGATCGCCCCGCTGTAATCGTTCATGACGCTAACAGCGGTGCGCAGGTTATCCAGTATACCCCCCTCACCGAGGTAGATATCTTCCTGCCGGTCGTAGGCGGGGGTGACGATGCCCGTAGTCCGTCCGCTGACGGCCTCGAAAAAGGGCACGTCGCCGAAGATATCCGTGAGGCGCATGGCCAAATAAGCGCGCAGGACGAGCGCCGGCCCTTCGTAAACCGCCGCCGCCGGGTTCGCTCGGCTCTGCTCGAGCATGGTCTGATTGTCCCGCAAGGCCACGTAGAGGATATCCCAGGGGTTGCCCCCCTCCTGCGGACTGCTCAGGGCGTGCCGGTCCAGCAGATTGAAGTCGATCATGGCAAAGTGCTGGCTTAGCAGATTGCCCGCTACGAATCCCTCGTAGCTCATGGCATCGCCGTAGCCGTACAGCACCTGCCGCAGCAGCAGTTCGTTCTGGACGCCCGAGGGGGCGTTGCCATTGGTGTTGATTTCCTCGAAGTCCTTTGTACACGACAGCCAGAGCAGGGGAAGCAGAAATAGGTATTTCATGTTGGTCATGGCGGTAGTGGTTAAAAGTCGAGTCCCAGGCTCAGTCCGAAACTCCGGGCGCTGGGGTAGGTCATGTCCTCCACGCCGAAGACGATTCCCTGCCCCTGGATGGCGAACTGCTCCGGGTCGAAATGCGGGATCTCGGACCAGGCGTACAGATTTCGGCCGATGAGGCTCACGGATAGTCCCTGTAAATTGCGCAGAAAAGTGCTGCCGAGCTGGGCCCGATCCAGATGGTAGGTAA
This sequence comes from Lewinella sp. IMCC34191, assembly GCF_003390935.1. GTDB lineage: Bacteria > Bacteroidota > Bacteroidia > Chitinophagales > Saprospiraceae > Neolewinella. Next base: position 26,850 of record NZ_QNQZ01000009.1, read on the forward strand.
AGCGCAGTTCGCGCAGCTTCAGGTAGCTGGCGTCGTACAGGTTGTTCTCCTCGTGGTTGCGGTCGTAGTAGCTGCGGTAATAGGTTTCGGCGGAAACGGGCGTGTCGTTATCGACGTACACCGGTTCCTGGTCGGTACCGGTGTTGACGACACCGGGGATGACGATCCCCTCCTCCGGCCGGTAGGCGGTTTCCTCCAGCTGCCCCCCTACCCCGGCCAGGCTGAGCGTACGGCTGACGATCTGGCCGCCCTGCCGCCAGTCCAGCAGCAGGTTGAGTTCGAAGTCGCGGTAGCGGAAGGTGTTGGTCGCGCCGAGGATGAAATCGGGGTTGGCATTGCCGATCTTTTGCAGGGTGTTATCCGCGATCAGCTGCCCTTGCTCGGTAAGGATGAAGCGGCCGTCCGGCGTTTTGCGGTAGCCCGTTCCCCATATGTCGCCGATCTCCCCGCCCGGTTCCACAATGAAGTAAACGGTTTGGTTGACGGAGTTGTACACGCGGCTGTAGGCCAGGGTAAATCGTTCGGTACCGGCGGGGAGCTCGTCGACGGTGGCGCGGCTGCTGCTGAAGTTGAAGCGGGTGGTCCAGCGGAAGTCTTCCGTGGTGACCGGCACCAGGGTCAGAATAGCTTCGACGCCGCTTGAACTGACGGTACCCCCGTTCACAATCTGCTGATTGTAGCCCGAGGACTGCGCGATCGGCAGACTGAGGATCTGGTTTTCCGTTCGCTGCCGGAAGTAGGTGAAGTCCAGTCCCAGGCGGTAATCGAGCAAGCGGATGTCGGCCCCCAGTTCGGAGGTAGTCGTCTGCTCCGGTTTCAGGTTCGGCTGGGCCAGCACCGACTGCTCGGTAAAGGTGGGCTGTCCGTTAAAGGGGGTGCGGGCCACGAAGGTGGAACTGGTTCGGAAGGGGTCCGTGTCGTTGCCGACCTGCGCCACGTTCCCCCGCAGTTGCAGGTAGCTGATCGCCTCCGGCAGCTTGAAGACCCGGCTGGCTACGAAGCTCAGACTGAGGGAAGGGTAAAAGAAACTGGTGTTCTCGGCGCTGGTGGGAGTAGCCAGGGCGCTCGACCAATCGTTACGTCCGGTGAGATCGATAAAGAGGTAGTCACGGAAGCCGAAGCGCGCCAGTCCGTACAGGCTGTTAATACGCTTTTCGGCTTGTTGATCGCTGACCACCACGGGGCTGGCGGCATTACTGAGTCTAAAAATTCCCGGCTGAGCCAGGGTCAACGCATTGTTTTGGGTGTTTTCCGCAATTTGATTCAGGCGATTGCCGCCAGCCAGTAGGTTGAGGGAGATATCTCCGAAGTTGTGGGTGTAATCCAGCAGGAAATCGGTGTTGATCTCCCGGAAGAGCACGTCGTTTTCCGCGTAGCCGCCCTGCGGGAAGCGGTTGGAACTGAAGTTGCGCAGGAAACGGCGACGCTCGTTGCTGTAGTCCATGCCGGAGCGAACGGTCAGACTAAGATTGTCCAGGATATCGTAGCGGGCGGACAGAAATCCGAACATCCGATCGCGCTCGAATCCGTTCCGGTTCTCCAACAGCGTGAAGTACGGATTATCGAAGAAGGTATAGTTGTAGCTGTACTGCTGCGTGCCTTCCAGTCCGGGCTGCCAGTAGTCTCGCAGGATGTCCAGGTCGGTCTGCCGGCCCAGCCACGCCGTCAGGTCATAGTTGATGTTCTCCGATCCGTAGCCGCCGGCCGGCCGGTTGTCGGAGGTACTGTTGATGTAATTCAGGCTGGCATCCAGGTGCAGGCGCTCCGCGGGTCGGAATCCGAAGCGGCCGGCCAGGGTCTTGCGCTTCAGGTTGACGCCCGGTATGTAACTCTCGCTCCGCAGGTCCGTTGCCGAAAGCCGGAAATCTCCGGACTCGCCGCCCCCGCTGACGGCCAGGTTGTTGATGGCCGTCGTTCCGGTCTCGTAAAAGTCTTTGACGTTATCCGGCCGGCTGACAAAGGGCGTAGCCGGGATGGGCAAGCCACCGTGGACGGCCACGTCGCCGCCGCGTACGACGGTTCCGTCGGCCAGGGTCACCGGACTATCGAACTGCGGCACCTCATTTCCTACGTCCAATCGCGGTCCGTAGCTGTAGGTGATGTTGTCGGATATACCGCCTCCCAGTCCGTCGACGAAGGCAAACTCACCGCCCTGCCCCTGGCCATATTCGTTCTGGTACTGAGGCAATTGGAAAGGCCGGTCGAGCGTGAGGCTGCTGTTGAAGCTGATGCCCAGTCCGGGCCGCTTTCCTCCCCGCTTGGTAGTAATGACAATGACGCCGTTAGCGGCCCGGGTGCCGTAAAGGGCGGCGGCGGAGGCCCCTTTGAGTACGCTGACCGATTCCACGTCGGCGGGGTTGACGTCCATCGCGCCGTTACCGAAATCGACCTCCTGGAAGCCCGCGGCCTCCTCGTTGGTGAGGTTGATGATGGTGTTGTTGTTGATGGGAACGCCGTCTACTACGAAGAGCGGATTGTTGTTGGTGAAGCTGGTTTCGCCGCGGATGACCACCTGGCTGGACGAACCGACGCCCGTGGCGCCCGCGGTGATCCGCAGCCCCGCTACCTGTCCGCTCAGGTTATCCACGAAATTGACGGCCTGAACGTCGGTCAGCTCCTCGGACGCTATCTCCTGCACGGAGTAACCTAAGGAGCTGTTATTGCGGCGTACACCGAGCGCCGTTACGACTACTTCGACGTCATCTAACAGTACCCCCTCTACCATCTCCACTAGCAGCGGTAAGGTCGTTGACGATTCGACCGAGACCTGCTGTGTTTCATACCCGAGATAGCGGACCGTCAGCGTGACGGGTAAATCCGATACGACCAGCTCAAAGCTTCCGTCGACATCCGTTACGGTTCCGTTAGCGGATTGCCCGTCTTGTTGTACGGTTGCGCCGGTAAGCGGCTGCGCGTCAGCAACGACGACACCGGAGACCGTAACCTGAGCCGTCAGGAGGAAAGGAAGCAGCAGCCCACCGAGGGTGGTCCACATGCGGAAGCGGTACATAAATGGTAGTTAAGGGATAGAAGAGTCTGGTGGCGGTATCAGGCCGCTACCGGCGGCGCTCGACCGATCGTGAAGCGCCGGAAACGGCACCCCGCGCAACGAAACCCTCGATCAACTGCGGCGACTTCGTCCGTCAGGACACCAGCCAGCGTAGGTAGGAGGTGTTTCCACCGCGACCAGTTTTGCCGGATGTCCGCTACGGTGTTGCAGTCATTTAAACCGGGGAGAATCTGAACGCCCTCAAGCAGACCCGCGAGCTCATCGTACAGGCTTTCCGTCTGCCAGCAAGCTTCCCGGATTGACGTGCTCTCGAAAGTGGTGCGGTGCAGGCCTAGTATATAAATACCTCCGCGACCGTTTGGCCCGATAACGTCCCCCGCTAACAAGCGATCGGCCGCGGCGTGTAAATGCCTTGCCGTCAGGCGGGGAGCATCGTTCCCCACCACGATCACCGACTCGTATCCAAAGTCAAATACTTCCCGCAGGCAGCCACCAAGCCGTTCACCGAACGTACTACCTTCTTGTCGACTTTCGTCAAAGTGGTAGACCGGCAGCCTCACGCCGGACAGCACCCGGAGGGTTCGACCGATCAACGCCGTCGCTATCCTATCCCCCACTCCACCATGTCCGGCAAACTTCTCCGACGCTTCCGCCTGGGCGGAACGGCTAAAGAAAAGAATGGCGGTAGTTGAGCTCACGGTATTGGGCAAATCAGGAGGACAATCAGATAGAGGCCAAACGAGCTACGTAACTTCCGGTTCACCGGTTTCCGGCCAGTGCTTTTTCCAGGGCCGATTCCCAGCGCGCGTAGGCTTTCTCGAGTGCTGCCTTATCCGACTCTTTCGGTTCTACCCGCCCCAGCACTTCCTGCTGCCCGACGGCGGCGTTCAGGTCGGGACTCATACCAGCGGCTACCCCGGCGGCCAGCGCGGCGCCCACCGCACCGTTGGTGTTGTGAATCTCGATGGTAGCACCCGTCAGGGTAGAAATGGTGAAGGCGAAGACATCGCTCTGGAACATATTGTCGTTGCCGACGCGAATGGTGCTCAACTTGACACCGAGTTCCTTCATGATCTTCATGCCGTACACGAACGAGAAGGCCACGCCTTCGATTCCCGCGCGTACCAGGTGGGCGCGGGTGTGGCGGTTGAAATCCATCCCCAGTAGCTGGGCGCCGATCTCGCGGTTCTGCAACATGCGCTCCGGTCCGTTGCCGAAGGGCAAAAAGTGCAGCCCGTCGCTGCCGATCGGTACCGTGGCGGCCTGCGTTTCCATGTTCTCGTAGGTCGTGCCCGGCGAGCAAACCTGCTGGCGGATCCAGCGGTGGGCGATGCCGGTGCCGTTGATACAAAGCAGGATGCCGATGCGGTTTTCATCGTCGGTGTAGTTGACGTGGGCGAAGCTGTTCACCCGCTGCCCGGGGTCGAAGGCCATGCGGTCGGTCACGCCGTACACGACGCCGCTGGTGCCGGCCGTAGCGGCTACCTCACCCGGACGAATGACGTTCAGACTCATCGCGTTGTTCGGCTGGTCGCCGGCCCGGTAGCCGATGATGGTACCGGCGGTGAGTCCGGTCTCCGCCGCCGCCTTTTCGGTCACTTTGCCCTGCATACCGACCGCCGGAACGGTGCGGCAGATTTTGGCCGGGTCCAGGTCCATCTGATCAATGACCAGATTAGCCTGATGCTTTTCCTTGAAGTCCCAGAGCACGCCTTCGCTGAGTCCGGTGATGGTGGTCGTCGCCTCTCCACCCAGTCGCAGGGCGATGTAGTCGCCGGGCAGCATCGCGTGGGCGGTGCGGGCGTAGTTTTCGGGTTCATTATCGGCTACCCACTTGAGCTTGGCGGCGGTGAAGTTGCCCGGGCTGTTCAGGCAGTGACTGAGGCACTCGTCCGCACCGATGCCCTTAAAGGCCCGATCGCCGGTATCGACCGCACGGCCATCGCACCAGATGATGGAAGGCCGGACGACGTCGTGGTTTTCGTCGACAAGCACCAATCCGTGCATTTGATAGCCGATGCCGACAGCTTTGACGTCCGCGCTGTCCGTACCCGTCTCCGACAGTAACTTCTGGGTGGTTTCCACCACGTACTGGTACCAGAGTTCGGGATCCTGCTCGGCCCAACCGGGCTTGGGGGCATCCATGCCCATCTCTTCGGCCGGCGCCTGGACGCGGGCGAGTACTTTTCCGGTGGCGGCCTCTACCAGGGCGGCTTTAACGGATGAGGAGCCGATATCGAAACCGATTGCGTACATGGGGGGTCTACTTTGTTTGGGGCCGCAAAGTAGGCAGCATTATTAACTCCGCTGCATGGAACGGACCACGAGTTCGCTCAGATCGTAGACCATCACCTTATCCTGCTTCTCCCGTCCGGTCACGCCATCGTTCATCATGGTCATGCAGAACGGGCAATTGACGGCGATAATGTCGGGGTTAAGGGATAGCGCTTCGTCGGTGCGCTCCATGTTGATGCGCTTGTCGCCGGGCTCGTCCTCCTTCCACATCTGGGCGCCGCCCGCGCCGCAGCAGAGTCCGTTTTGCTTGCTCCGCTTCATCTCCACCAACTGGCCGTCCAGCGACTGCAGTACGTCGCGCGGCGCTTCGTAGATACCGTTTGCCCGGCCGAGGTAGCAGCTGTCGTGGTAGGTGATCCGCTTGCCCTTAAAATCACCGCCTTCCGTCATTTTAATCCGGCCGTCGTCGATCAATTCCTGCAGCAACTGGGTGTGGTGTACGATATCGTAGTGGCCGCCGAGTGCGGGATATTCGTTCTTGATGGTGTTGAAGCAGTGCGGACAAGCCGTCACCATCTTCTTCACCCCGTACATATTCAGCGTCTCGATATTCTGCAGGGCCACCATCTGGAAGAGGAACTCGTTTCCGGCCCGACGGGCGGGGTCGCCGGTGCAGGCTTCCTCATCTCCGAGGATGGCGAACTCGATCCCGGCGGCCGTCAGAATTTCCGCGAAGGCCCGCGTGATCTTTTGTGCCCGGTCGTCGAACGAGCCGGCGCAGCCTACCCAGAACAGGATCTCGGGTTGCTTGTCTTCGGCGGCGAACTCCGCCATGGTCTTTACTTGCATAGCTCTTATTTTGGGCGACGGGGCGCAGGTAAATGCATTTTCTAAGCGTCCTGCGTCCAGGCGGTCCGCGACGATCCCACGCTCCACGCCCGCTGCTGATTTTCGATGCTGTTGAATAGCGGCATCCAGTCACCGGGTCCGGAGGCTTCGGTCAGGATTTCATGCCGGCGCATCTTGTTGATCATTTCCAGCGGGTTAATCAGGATCGGACAGGCTTCTACGCAGGCGTTGCAGGTGGTGCAGGCGTGGATCTCTTCGCGGGTGATGTAGTCCCAAAGGGTGCGGCCGTCATCGAAGTTGGTCCGGCTGAGGGGCGCTTCTTTATCCGCCGCGAACTCCATATTTCCGCTGCGGATCTTGTCGCCCATCTCTTCGGCGCGGTCCCGGACGTTCATCACGATTTTCCGGGGACTAAGTTTCTTTCCGGTGATGTTGGCCGGGCAGACGGAAGTACAGCGACCGCATTCGGTGCAGCTGTAGGCACCCAACACGTCGATCCAGCTCATCTCATTGACGTCGTCGGCCCCGAATTCCGGCAGCGCGGCGTTCATGTCGGGCTCGGGAGCATTCGGATCGCCCAACCCCATCATGGATTTCACTTCGTTCATCACCTCCGGCATATTGATCATCTCGCCACGGGGCTTCAGCCGGGCAAAGTAGGTATTCGGGAAGGCGAGTAGAATATGGAGGTGCTTGGACTTCGGCAGGTAGTTCAGAAAAACGAAGACCATAATGATGTGTCCCCACCAGCCTACGCGCTCGAGCACGTGGAGGGTCGAAGCATCCATTCCGCCGAAGACGACCGGCCCCAGGAAGCCACTCACCGCGAAGTTGGTAGCCCGGTAATGATCCGGGTCCATGTCTTGCAGGACGACATCGGTCCCGTTCATGGTGAAGATGCAGGCCAGCAGGATCAGCTCGAAGATCAGGATCAGATTGGCATCCAGCTTCGGCCAGCCCTGCATCTCCGGCTTGTGAAAGCGGGGGATGAACAAGGCATTGCGCCGCACCAGAAAGATCACGGTCGCCACGAAGGCCAGAATGCTCAGCAGCTCGATGGTGCTGATGATGAAGTTGTACATCCCCCCCAGCGGCCCCAGGAACCAGCGGTGAACCCCGAAGATGCCATCAATGAAGATTTCGATCAGTTCGATCTGGGTCAACACGAAAGCGACGTACAGCATGAAGTGCAGGATGGCCGGGATGGGACGTTTGAACATCTTCTTCTGTCCGAAGGCCACCAGCAGCATATTTTTCCACCGCTCGCCGGCCGGTCCGCTCACATCCTCGTCTTTCCCAATGCGAATGTGCGCATAGACTTTCCGAAACTGGAAGTATGCGAAGCCGAGTGCCAGGACGGCTACCAGTGCAAAAACGATCGACTGTACCATACGGGTAAAGGTATACTGCGGTGGCGGCTGCCCCAAGGGATGCGGCGAATATTCGCTCTCCCCGCCAAAGATGGCCAAATATTAGCGGAATTAAACTGGAAAGCATTTCACCAAACAAATTGTTGTTTAATTTAATCAGGGTGGCTATCTTAGTGTCGGCCTGCTGCCTTCTTCCAAGTGTTGCCCAACATAGTCGATTGTCGTTCTCACCGTCTGGATCCGGGCGGGGGTGCCGGTCGATCCTTACCTCTACCGATCGTTCCCCGATGACGATGGTGGACGGCCACCGGCGTGGGCGGTGGTGCGTATCGAGTGGAGGGACGAGCGGCGGCGGCTTGGGTGGGACTCCCACCCTCAAAGCCCAATCCCATTTTTCAACCAAGATATTAGCAGTCAACCAGCATGCTCCGCCTCTCCCATACCTTCCTACGACCTCCAAGGGATGGAGGTAATGGTTACCGATTGCAATTCCAAAGCCCAAACAACGCCCCGCATTCCGCGGCCTTTTTACCTTTGCGGCATTATGCTGCAACAGACCAAGGTTTTTAAGTTTGGCGGGGCTTCCCTGCGTGACGCGGACGCGATCCGTAACGTCGGAACGATTCTACAGAAATTTGCCGGCCAGAAAATAGTCATCGTCGTCTCCGCCATGGGGAAGACGACCAATGCGCTCGAAGAAGTAGCCAACAGCTACTGGCAGGGCGACCCGGACACCGCGAAGAAGAAACTCGCGGAGATTCATGAATCGGCTACGGTGATCATCAATGAGCTTTTCGCGCAGGTACCGGAGTCGCTCACCGCATCGCTGAATGACCTTTTCGTCTCCGTGGAGTGGGCGCTCGACGAGGCCCCCAACGAAGAGTACGATTTCGACTACGACCAAATTGTCAGCCTCGGTGAACTGGTGAGTAGTCATATCGTGGCTGCCTACCTGAATCGGATTGGGTTGGCTACCAACTGGGTCGACGCCCGCGACATCATCCAGACTGACAACACCTACCGCGAAGGTTGGGTAAAATGGCCCGAAACCCTCGCCCGCGCACAGCAACAGCTTCCCGGCCTGCTCGACGAAAAGGATTTTATTCTGACCCAGGGCTTCATCGGTAATACCAGCGAGAATTACACCACCACCCTCGGTCGGGAGGGTTCCGATTACTCCGCCGCGATTTTTAGCTATTGCCTCGACGCCGAGTCCATGAGCATCTGGAAAGATGTACCGGGCGTCCTCACCGCTGACCCCCGCTTATTCGAGAATGTTAGTAAGATCGATCGACTGAGCTATAAGGAAGCGATCGAGATGACCTACTACGGTGCGAAGGTTATCCACCCGAAGACCATCAAGCCGCTCCAGAATAAGAGCATTCCGCTGCACGTCCGCTCCTTCATCGACCCGGATGCCCCCGGGACCCTGGTCACCGACGACGCCGGCGATGCCTACCCGCCCATGGTGGCCGTGGAGAAGGAACAGGCCCTGATCAACATCAGTACCCGCGACTTCAGTTTCGTGGCCGAGCACCACATCAAGGAACTGTTCGAGCACATCACCACCACCCGCCTGCAGGTCAACATGATGCAGAATACCGCCATCAGCTTCAACGTCGTCGTCAACGACATCGACGACCGGGTAGAGCGTTTCTGTACCCTGGTTAACGAACACTTCAAAACCTCCGTAGACCGCGACCTCGAGCTCATTACCGTCCGCCACTACACCACCGAGGTGGTCGAGAGCATGCGCCGGGGTAAGGTGAACATGCTGGAAGGTCGTCTCCCCCTGACTTTACAGATGGTGGTGAAGGACGTGCCTGTCATGCGGCGTAAAGAGTAGGTTGCTAGGCTGATTGGATTACTTCCTGTGCCGCAGGACTACTAATCGTACTTCAAACTCCCACGTTTTTGGCCTCAGTCTTTGGCGGCAGTCTATGCTGGCACCGTGCAAATCAACACCGGCAGGCAGCAGCCAATGTTAACTGTAGGTTACCAAATTGATGGTCGCTGGTAAGCCAACCGGTCGAACGGCCAGCCGTCCGACCGCTTGCCACCTAGCTCTCTACCCTGCCTGCCTCAGTGCAGGTTACTCGTAATCAGCTTCAAAAACTCGTTCCGCGTCCGCTCCGATTTGAAAGCACCGGTGAAGGCGGAAGTAGTGGTCACGCTGCTCTGCTTTTGGATCCCGCGCATCATCATACACATGTGCCGCGCCTCGATGACGACCGCTACACCTAGGGGATTAAGCGTGGTATGGATAGCCTGCAGGATCTGGTCGGTCAGCCGTTCCTGTACCTGCAGCCGGCGGGCAAAGACTTCGATGACCCGCGGAATCTTACTCAACCCGACGATGTACCCGTCCGGGATATAGGCCACGTGGGCACGACCGAAGAACGGCAGGACGTGGTGCTCACAGAGGGAATAGAATTCGATGTCCTTTACGATGACCATTTCCGAGTAGTCCTCGGCAAACATGGCGGAGCGCAGGATATTTTCCGCGTCCATCTCGTAACCTTGCGTGAGGAATTGCATGGCTTTGGCCGCGCGTACCGGCGTCTTAAGCAGACCGTCGCGGGATACGTCCTCACCCAGCTCGGTAATGATGCTGGTGTAGTGTTCGCTGAGTTGGTTCGTCACTGACTTATCGTGGGTCAGCGTTTTATCGTAAGGCATAGCTTATGGTCTTCCGGCCGGCCCGTAGTAGTCGGCGTAGATATTTTCGGTTTCGTAGAGTCTTACCCGGTACAGTTTGGCGTTGCTTTCGTTGACGGCGCCCTCCAGTCTTTCCCAGATCGCGGTCGTCAGGTTCTCGGTGGTGGGCAGTCGGTCGCGGAACCAATCGACGTCCAGATTCAAATTGGAGTGATCGAGGATGTCGACCACTTCGCGCTTGATGATTTGCGAAAGCACCTTGGCATCCATCACGAACCCGGTGACGGGATCCGGCGTGCCGGCCACCGTGATGCGGAGGTCGTAGTTGTGCCCGTGCCAATTCTCGTTCGCACACTTGCCGAAGACGTCGCGGTTGCGCTCATCCGACCAGTCGGGCAGGGCCAGCTTATGGGCGGCGTTGAATGTTTCGCGGCGGGTGACGTAGTGCATAGGGCTCCGTTTGGGGGCGCAAAGGTAATTATTTTGGCGGGTCCAGTCGGCGTAGCTTGTCCAGCAACAACGCCACCTGAAGGTTCAAGCGTTCGCCCGCGTCGAAGTATTGTCCGTCAATCATCAGGTGATCGTCTTCTACCGCCACTTGCCGGATCGTCGTATACGTAGCTGCTCCCGCCGGCTGCAGCACGTTCTTCCAGTAGATACCCGCATCGGTCATCGCAAAACCCTGTTTACCAGATCCGAACAACGTTTGATCGCAAATAAAGAACAGGCGCTCATCGCGACTGGTCCGCAGGTAATTTTCGGTCGCGCGTTTCAGCACCTTCGGAGGGATCGTCACGAAATCGGTATATACTTTCTCGGATACCGCGCCGAAATCCAGGTACGTCATGACCAACTTGTAGAGGTCGATACGCTCCCATTCGGCCCCCTGAAACCGCAGTACCTCTTGCGAGATTAGGCCTTCGTGCAGCTGGGCCGCCGTTTCCACCACGAAATACTCGATTAATTCTCCAATAGCGCGGCTTTTCCGTTTCGCCGCTTCCCCACCCGGCGGGCGTCCGTTGATCCACTGGCTGAGGCTGTGCAGGTTCACGTCGCGAATGCGGTGGAAGTTATCCGCGTTTCGGTACACGGTCAGGTAACGGGGCAGCTCATCGGGCCCGAAATAGGCAGTCAGTCTTTCACCCAGTCGGTCTTCAAATTCCTCCCGCAGTTCCGCCGGCGTTACCTCCGGATCCGGAATGTCCTCTAACTCGAGAAACTCGGCATCCTCTTCTTCCTCCGGTTCTGCCTCCTCCGGCCCCGTGCTTTCCGAATTTATTTGGGCGGCGGGCGCAGGATTAGATGCTTCCTCCGAAAAGGCAAACTCAAATCCCAACGAGGATCTTTGGTTAGGTGACCTGTCCGCGGCCTTTTCCACCTTACCGGACTCCGCATCGGTACCGTAATCCACTTCAAGGGGTACTTCCGGGTGCCGCCCTCCCGTCAGTACCTTACCCCGCTTTTCAGCCTGTTCCGTCTTTAGCCGTTTGGCGCGGGCGATAAAGCCTTCCACCTCATCGATTTGTTCGGTATTGAGGGTGGTGCTCTCCCGGTTGAAAGCAAATTCCGTGGACAACTCCTCCGCCGCTAATTGGTAATCCGGTAGGGCGGCGTACACCGGGGCGAAAACCGGTTCGTCGTCCTCGGTAGGAAAGTCATCGTACTGCGATTCTTCTGCGGACTCCGCTTCGCCGGTACCCTCCCGATGCAGCAGTAGGTGCGAGATAGCGGATTCTCCACCAGTTTCACCGGTATCTTCCAGTCCTTGCTTACGGAGAAAGGCGAGCGTACGCTCGTTGTAGTGGCGAACGGAGGCGTACACGTAAAAGGCCGGGGATAAGCCCTCCATGGACCGGTCCCACAATTCTTGGGCAACGCCGGTCCCCCACTCACTCTTCTTGATCAGCACCGATTCTACGAGAATAGCCCGGCGAGCGGAACGCCGATAGACGAGGTAGCCGGCTAAACTCCGCTTCCGCTCATCCCAGGCTACAATGACGGTATGCTGTCGACTCCCCAGGGCGGCCGTCAGTCGGTCCTTGGCCGATTCCACCACCCGGTCGTTCTCCGCCCGTTCGGCGTCGGTCAGACCGGGCACGTCGAATGCGGGAAAGATGGCTTGCCAGACAAAGGTCTCTACGTGCTCGAAATCGCTTTCCCGGCCGGGGCGGTACTGCATAGTTTGTTAGTCGGTGGATACAGGACTGTATTAACGGTTGGAAGAATGGGTAGTTCGGACAGCCGGTTGCCGCCAGTGTATATGCTGTAATGCCTTATTTCCTACCTTCGCGCCGTGACCGATGCCCGGACCATACACGACAGCCACCGATTCGCCCTGACGATCGAACGACTGTGCCGCCACCTCATCGAGGAGCACGGGGACTTTGCCAATAGTTGCCTCATCGGCATACAGCTTGGCGGTGTACAGTTGGCCGAACGCCTGCACCGGCGGCTGCGCGAACTGGGTGTCACCGACCTACCCTTCGGAAAGCTGGACATCACCTTCTACCGCGACGATTTCCGGACCAAACAGGGTCCCCTCAAAGCATATCCGACGGAAATCGAGTTCCTGGTAGAGGATCGTCGGGTCATTCTGGTTGACGACGTGCTCTTCAGCGGCCGTACCGTACTGAGTGCCATGACGGCCCTTAATCATTACGGCCGGCCCTCCGCGGTAGAATTGTTGGTCATGGTAGACCGCCGTTTCCGTCGCACCTTGCCCATCCAGGCGAACTACCGTGGCCTACTGGTGGACACGCTGACGGACGAATACGTCGACGTACAGTGGCAGGAAACCCACGGCACCGACCAAATATTACTTCTCGGATCCTAATTCCCTACATGGCCTCCGTTCAGCAACTCTCGACAAAGCACGTTCTCGGCATCAAGTATTTGACCCCGGCCGATGTTGAGCTTATTCTGGATACCGCCCGGGAGTTCAAGGAGGTCATCAACCGCCCCATTAAGAAGGTGCCCAGTCTGCGCGACATCACCATCGCCAATCTCTTCTTCGAGAATTCCACCCGCACGCGCATCAGCTTCGAACTGGCCGAGAAGCGCCTGAGCGCGGATACCGTCAACTTCAGTGCATCCAGTTCCTCGGTCAAGAAAGGAGAAAGTCTGCTGGATACGGTCAATAACATCCTGGCCATGAAGGTCGACATGGTGGTCATGCGCCATCCGGCTCCCGGTGCCCATCACTTCCTATCGAATAAGATCGATGCCAGTATCGTGAACGCCGGTGATGGTACCCATGAGCACCCTACTCAGGCGCTGCTGGACGCCTATTCCATGCGCGACGCGCTGGGGGGCGAATTACGCGGCAAGCGGGTCTGCATCTTCGGTGACATCACCCACTCCCGTGTAGCCCTGTCCAACATCTTCTGCCTGCAGCGATTGGGTGCCCACGTTCGCGTCTGCGGCCCCCCTACCCTCATCCCAAAGCACATTGGCAGCCTCGGCGTGGAGGTCAGCCACGACGTGCAGGACAGCCTCGCTTGGTGCGACGTGGCCAACGTATTGCGTATCCAGCTGGAACGCCAGGACACGAAGTTCATCCCCAGCCTACGCGAATACAATCGCTACTTCGGGATCACCAAGGAACGGATCGACCGGCTCGATAAGCCCATCGTCATCATGCACCCCGGACCGATCAACCGGGGGGTCGAGATTGATACGGAAGTGGCCGATTCGGAGCACAGCATCATCCTCCAGCAGGTTGAAAACGGGGTGGCCGTACGGATGTCGGTCCTTTACCTACTGGCAGCCCGCCGCAATGACCTGTAGATGCTCTACCATCTGGTGCGACCCGTGGCTCGTTACGTCCTGAGCTACTACTACCGTAACATCGACATTACCGGGCTGGCCAATATTCCGCCCAATGCCGCTGTCATCTTAGCGGCCAACCATCCGACGGCCTTCATCGAGCCCTGCCTCCTGGCGTGTTTTCAGCGCAGGACCCTCCACTTTCTGGCCCGGGGCGATCTCTACAAATCCCGCTTGGCTACGCTAACGCTGCGGGCCCTGAATATTCTACCGGTTTACCGGATCCAGGATGGTGGCTACGGTAAACTGACGCGGAACTACGACACCTTCGATCAGTGCTACCGCGCCCTGAGCAAATGCCAGGCCATCATGATTCTGGCGGAAGGCCGGTGCATTCACGAAAAGCGGCTGCGCCCCCTCCGGAAGGGTACCGCCCGGATTGCGCTCGGTGCCCTGGACCGCCACACCACGCTCGGAGATGTCTACATCGTCCCGGTGGGGGTCAATTTTACCGCCGCGGAACGCTGCCGGTCGACGGTCATGATCCGCTGCGGAGAACCCCTACGCACGAGTGATTACTTGAGTGAATACCGCCGCAACGAAGCCGAGGGCATACGGAATCTGACCGAAGCCCTACGAGCGGCCCTTTCCCAGCACGTCGTGCAACTGCCGGAGGAAATCGTGGATCCGACGGGTGAGCTGCGATTGACGATTGCCCGTAATAACCTGAAGCCCATTCCGGTCGGTGTAACACACTCCGGCAAGCAATTGGAAGTGGAAGAACGAGTAGCCAATACTCCGCCCGCTGATCCTGCTTTAATCCTGCGCTACGCCGCCCAACTCCAACGCCTGGGACTGCGGGACGAGGACCTCACCGTTGAAGCACCGGATCGCTTTCCTTATCGCACGCTGGTCGCCCTGGTGCTGCTCGCACCCCTACTACCGCTGTGGTTACTGGGCGAAGCCATCGCGCTGCGAGGACCCAAGACGATTGAATTTTACAGCCCGGTCCGGTTCGCCGCCGTCGCGGTGGGCACCCTGCTGTACGTGCCGCTCCTGTTTGTCGTATCGTGGCCCTGGAAGATATACCTGGTCGTTGCGCTGATGACGGCAAAGTGGTCCCTGCACCAGGTGGACACCCTGGTTAGCTGGTACCGAAAACGGCGGCTGGAGAAAGTTAGTCCCGAGCAACGAGACGTACTGCGGCAAATGCGGGAAGCGGCCCTATAGGCTGTTGTGGTCGTAAACGCGGACTTCCTTGAACTTGGCTTCGTGGTCCTCAACGAATTTAAGGTGGGTAGGCGATACCTGGTAGGCATCATGCCCGTCGACGTCGTCGAACCACAGGATCAACGTATAGTCGAAGCTGTTATCGACTACGCCACGCGAGGGGGTGGCGGCCGGCGTGCCGAGGAAAAGGCGGCGTACGGTCGGGGCTTGTTCGAGGCTGCGAACACCCTCCTCGAAGCTTTCGCGGTCAGCTTGTGAAAGGGTATCCTGCAGCCAGAAGTAAACGGTGTGGGCCAGGCCCGGATCGGCGGATGCGCTCATAGTTTGGGGAGTCTCGACCGGGCCTTCCTGCTCTGCGCAGCTCGCGAAGGCGAGGCTTATAATTAGTACGGAGGGCAACAATAGCGTGCGGTAGATCATTGATGATGGTTATGCGGGAAAGATAGCCCGATCGACCGAAATACATCCCATGACGATCATTATCATCATTATTACCGTCCTGATCTCCTGGCAGGCTTTCAATAATCCGGAGCTGAAGAGCAAGCTGATGTTTCTACCGGCGGCCATCAAAGACCGGGGGGAATATTACCGTTTTCTCACCCACGGATTTGTCCACGGTGACTTTCAGCACCTGCTTTTCAACATGTATGCCCTGTACATTTTCGGGCAGACGGCCGAGATGGTTTTTTCCAACTACCTCTTTGGCCCCACCTTCGGTAAGCTGGCATTTCTGATCTTCTACTGCGTATCGATCGTAGCCGCCAGTATTCCGGATTACCTGCGCCACCAGGACAATCGCATGTACGCCAGCCTGGGCGCTTCCGGCGGTGTCGCCGCCATGCTGTGGCCTTACATTATGCTCGGGCCCTGGAACTGGTTCATCTTTCCGCCACTGCCGGCTATTCTTCTCGGCATTGGATACATCCTGTATTCCCACTACGCCGACAAACAGGGGCAGGGCAACATTGGCCACAATGCGCACCTTTGGGGGGCCGTATTCGGCCTGGTGGCCTATTCCGGGTTGGTCCTCACCTTCGAGCCGGCCCTGATGCAGTATTTCCTGGAAGAACTGATGCAGCCGAAAGGACCTAACTTCTAGTTTAGGAGCACGCTGCGTCGTACCTTCGCCGCCCTTTAGCAAAAGGAACGTACTATGGGACTCAAATGCGGCATCGTCGGACTACCGAACGTAGGGAAATCAACCCTCTTCAACGCCCTCACCTCCGCGAAGGCATTAGCCGCCAACTATCCCTTTGCTACGAAGGACCCCAACCTCGGTGTCATCACCGTGCCGGACACCCGGCTGGATAAGTTGGAGGAGCTGGTCAATCCCCAAAAGGTGATCCCCACCACGGTCGACATCGTCGATATCGCCGGACTAATCAAAGGTGCCAGTAAGGGTGAAGGACTTGGTAACCAGTTCCTCGGTAACATCCGAGAAACCGACGCCATCCTGCACGTCGTGCGCTGCTTCGAAGACGATAACGTCGTGCACGTAGACGGCGACGTCGATCCCGTCCGCGACAAGATGATCATCGATACGGAGCTCATCCTGAAGGACATCGAAACCGTCGAAAAACGGGTAGAGAAGTTCCGTCGCACCGCCAAGAGTGGCGATAAGGAAGCCAAGCGCATCGTAGAGGTAGGCGAGGCCCTGCTCGCGCACCTGGAAAGCGAAAACCCGGCCCGTAGCTTCGACACCTCCGAAGAGGGGGAAGAGGTAGTTCAGGAACTGATGTTGCTGACCAGCAAGCCCATTCTCTACGTTTGCAACGTCGACATCGACAGCATCGAGGAGGGTAACGAGCACACCAAAGCCTTCCGGGCCGCCGTAGCCGACGAAAACGCCGAAGTCATTTTGATTTCCGCCAGTATCGAGGCTGACATCGCCGAACTGGAAACGAAGGAGGAACGCGCCGAATTCATCGAAGAGATGGGGCTGACCGAGCCCGGCGTAAACAAAGTCATCCGGGCCAGCTACGAGCTCCTGGACTTAGTGACCTACTTCACCGCCGGTGAAAAGGAAGTCCGCGCCTGGACCATCACCCGCGGCACGAAGGCACCCGGCGCTGCCGGAGTCATTCACACCGACTTCGAAAAAGGATTCATCCGCGCCGAGGTCATCCACTACGAGGATTTCGTCACCTACGGCAGCGAATCCGGCGCCCGCGACAATGGCAAGCTCAACGTAGAAGGGAAGGAATATGTCGTGCAGGACGGCGATGTTATGCACTTCCGGTTTAATGTCTGATTAGGACGACCCAGACACTCGCAGGTCCTGCGGACACTCCGAGGTCTTAAGGACCATGGCAGGGGGGAGGACTTCGGGGTATCGGTGATAGCCGTCCCGAGAGTGTCCGGAATGGCAGTGGTTAAAACATTTCGACCCAGACACTCGCAGGTCCTGCGGACACTCCGAGGTCTTAAGGACTGTAAGAATCCGGAATCAGCGATGACACTTCATGAACCCCCTACCCTGTCCGGAGTTAGGTGAGCAAAACCGAACGTATGTCTAAGCAACTGTATCTTACGGCCCACTTTCAACTGGATAAGCCGGACGAATTTGAGTCCATCTTCCGCGAGCACGCCAAGGCCAGCCGCGCCAAAGAAGGCTGTCTGTTCTTCTACCTCATCCGCGACCGCGACAAGCCCGCCCACTTCGCCACCATGGAGTGCTGGGACACCTACGACCACTTCGAGCAACACGTCGCCGACGACGAGCATACCGCGTTTCAGTCCAAGCTAAAACCTCACCTGAAGGGCGATCCGCAGGTTATGGAGGCGGATTTGGTTATGGGGATGGAGTAGAAGTAGTACGGTAGTACGGTAGTCGTCGGCTTCGCCGTCGGGGTAGTACGCTAGTGAGTCGCCGGCTTCGCCGTCGGTTAGTAGGTTAGTAGCCCTGAGGGCTGTTAGTGACACCGCCACTGAGGGAGCGACTACCCTACTAACAGCGACCGCAGGGAGCTACTCCCCCCCTTACCGTACTTTATTAACAATAGCGTCCTGGTGGTCGATGCTCTCCTGGTGGATAGCCCGCAGGTAGCTGTGCATGAACTCTTCGCTCAGGCCATGGTCTTTGCCTTGCTTGCTGGTTTCTTTGAGGACTTCTTCCCAGCGACTTTCCTGGAGGACGGCGATGTTGCGTTCGGCTTTGAATTCACCTATGGAGTCGGCTAGTTTCATGCGGCGACCGATCATTCCGATTAGGTCGTTGTCGATTTCGTCGATCTGGCGGCGTAGTTCGGTGAGGCGCTCCATTTCCATTTCGTCGGCGGTGGGCTTGCGAAGGCGGAGATTCTGCAGGAGTTCGCCGAAGACGGCAGGGGTGATCTGCTGGGCGGCATCGGACCAGGCCTCATCGGGGCGGGGATGCACTTCGGTCATGAGACCGTCGTAGTTGAGATTGAGGGCCTCCTGTGCGACTTCGGCGAGCAGGTCGCGGCGGCCGCAGATGTGGCTGTTATCGACGATCATCTGAAGGTCGGGGAAGCGGCGCTTCATCTCGATGGCCATCTGCCAGCGCGGTACGTTGCGGTAGATGGTTTCCCCGTGGTAGCTGAAGCCGCGGTGGATCAGACCGATGCGGGTGATGCCGGCCTTGTAAATACGCTCCACGGCACCGATCCACAATCCCAGGTCGGGGTTGATGGGGTTCTTGATGAGCACGGGTACGTCGGCGCCGTTGAGGGCATCGGCTACTTCCTGTACGCTGAAGGGGTTGACGGTGGTGCGGGCACCGAGCCAGAGGACGTCGATGCCGGCCTTCAGGCAGTCGTATACGTGGCTGGCTTTTGCAACCTCAGTGGTCGTTTTCATCCCGGTCTCTTCCTTGACCCGCTTGAGCCACGAAAGACCTTCCTTCCCTACCCCTTCGAAACTACCGGGGCGTGTCCGGGGCTTCCAGATGCCGGAACGGAATAAGTCAACCTGGTTGAGCTTGGCCAACTCCTGGGCGCACTGCATAACCTGTCCTTCGGTCTCGGCGCTGCAGGGTCCGGCGACGACGATGCCGCGTCCGGGCGTAGGCTCGACTACCTTTCCTATTTTCATTTCCATGGTCTTCTATTTTAAGATTTTTTCAATTTGATTGGCGCGACGGATGCGGTCGTAAAAGCCGTCGAAGTCGCGTTTGATGAGTTGGGTACGAAAGCGCGATAGCTGCTCGATGTGTTCGTCCAGCACGTCCAGGACATGATCCCGGTTCTGGCGGAAGATGGGTACCCACATATCGGGGGAACTCTTTGCCAGGCGCACCGTGGAACTGAATCCCGAACTGGCGAGTTCGAAAATGCGCTGTTCGTCTTTTTCTTTTTCCAGCACCGTAAGGGCCAGGGCGAAGGAGGCGATATGCGAGATGTGGCTGACATAGGCACAGTGAAGATCGTGCGCACTGCGCTCCAGATGGGTGAACCGCATACCGGCGCTGCCGAATACCCGCTTGGCCGTATCCACGGCGTCGTCGTCGCTGTCCTCCGCATCCACGATGACGCAAGTCTTGCCGTCAAACAGATGGGGAACGGCTGCCTCGGGTCCGCTGAACTCCGTACCGGCCATGGGGTGGCAGGCCACGAACCGGCCACGGTTAGGATGCTGCAGTACGGTATCCAACAAGGCTTGCTTCGTCGAGCCGACATCAACGATAACCTGATCGGAGCGAAGCACGCTCAGTAACTGCGGCAGCAAAGTGACCATGGCATCCATGGGCGTGGCCAGGACGATCACGTCGGAGGCGCGAATGCCGGCCTCCAGGGGGAGGTCCTCGTCGATCAACCGTCGACGGATCGCCTTGTCGAGGTTTGCCTGGCTGGCGTCCATTCCGATCACCTGTTCCGCCAGTCCGCTCTCCTTCAGGCTGATGGCTAGCGATCCGCCGATAAGTCCGATGCCGATTATTCCGATGATCATGCCGGCGACGAGTTTGTTTCTACCTGCGCTCCGCCGCCCAAACGGTTCAGCGCTTCAGTCAGCTGGTTCTCGGTGCTACAGAGACTGATGCGGACGTAGGATTGTCCCGCCGGTCCGAAGATCCCGCCGGGGGTAAGGAAAACATCTTTGCCGTATAGGGCGGCGTCGCAGACGGCGTAGCCATCGGTTCCGTCAGGACACTTCGCCCAGACGAACAGACCGACCTGCTCGCGGGAATAGGCACAGCCAAGGGCATCCATGATCCGGAAGGCGATCTCCCGGCGACGGCGATACACCGCGTTAAGTTGTTCGTACCAGTCGTTACCCAGCCCGAGGGCGACGACCGCGGCCTGCTGCACGGGCAGAAACATGCCGCTATCCATGTTAGACTTGAAGCGGAGGACCGTATTCAGATAGACGGAAGCACCCGCCAGCACCCCTACCCGCCAGCCGGCCATGTTCTGTGCTTTGCTGAGGCTCGACAACTCCAGCGCGACTTCGCGGGCGCCCGGAACCGCCAGTAGACTCTGTACGGAATCCGTCAGAATGAAGGCGTAGGGGTTATCATTGACGAGTAGGATTTGGTTTCGCCGGGCGAAGTCGACCAAGCGAACGAAGAAGTCAGGGGAACCGGTAGCCCCGGTGGGCATGTGCGGGTAATTTACCCACATGATCTTGACCTTATCTAATCCTTGCGATTCGAGCCCCTTAAGGTCTGGCATCCAGTTGCTTGCGGCATCTAAATGATAGCTACGCACCGTACCGCCGGCCAGTTCCGTAGCGGACCGGTAGGTTGGGTAACCGGGATCGGGAACGAGCACCTCATCGCCCGGATTAAGGAAGGCCATGCTGATGTGCATGATGCCCTCCTTACTGCCCATCAGGGGAAGCAACTCGCTGGCAGGATCGAGGGATACGCTGAAGTAGCGGTCGTACCAGTCCGCGAAGGCCCGGCGTAACTCCGGGCGACCGGTGTAGGGCTGATAGCCGTGACTATCGGGGCGGGCGGCGGATTCGGCCAGGGCTTTCAGGACGGCGGGCGCGGGGGGCAGATCCGGGCTGCCGATGCCCAGGTTGAGAATGTCCTTTCCCTGCTCGCGGAGTTGGGCGATTTCCCGCAGTTTGGTGCTGAAGTAGTACTCCTGGGTATCGCCGAGGCGGTCACTGACCGGTATGATGGGATCGATGGTTTGCACGGAAGTCATGGGTCTAAGGTTTTTCACCGGCGGGGTACACGCCCAGAATGCGCAGTTCCTTGGTAATGGGTTGGATACCGGCCAGGGCCTGGGCCAGGGTGATGTTGCCGTTGAGCAGAAAATCGACGTAAAAGCGATACTGCCAGGGCCGGCCGACGATCGGGGTACTCTGAATTTTGGTCAGGTTGATCTTGTACGCATCCAGGACCATCAGGACCCGCGACAGGCTACCGGCCTCGTGGCTGGTACTGAAGCTCATGCTGACCTTGTCACCGGAATCACCATCGGTATTCCGTCCGCGTTCCAGCACGAGAAAGCGGGTATGGTTGAGCTTATTGGTTTCGATGCCGTGCGCCAGGATTTCCAGGTCGTAGAGACTGGCGGCAATAATGGCGGCCACGGCGCCACGGGTACGATCGCCCTTTTCCTTGACGTGGAGGGCGCTGAGGGCCGTATCGGCGGACTCGACCAGCCGGATCTTGGGCCAGGCCTGGAAGAACTCCCGCACCTGCATCAGGGCGATGGGGTGGGAATACACTTCCCGCAGTTCTTCGATCTTGACCCCGGGGAGGGCCATGAGATTTTGCCGGATGCGCAGGTATACTTCCCCCGTTATGCGGAGCGAGGACCGCTGGAGCAGGTCGTAATTGGCCATCAGGCTGCCGGCCAGGGTATTTTCGATGGCCATCAAAGCGACATCGCTTTCCCCTTCCTCCACCTGTGTGATCACCTCGGCGAAGGTGTGCCCCGGAACGGTCACGACTTCGCGGTCGTGAAAGTGCATCCGGGCGGCGGCTTCGTGAAAGGCACCGGCGTATCCCTGGATACTTACCCGAAGCTGGCCGATGGCGGTGGTTGGTGGCATAGGTCGTTAGCAATAAAAAAAGCGGCTCCCGGATGGGGGGGACCGCTTTTGCTGTGACTTTCGATTCAAACGTTCAGCGTCCCCTACTGCGGTAGGCGGTAAAAGCTAAACCAGAAATAGAAGGTCGTATTCGTCATTATGCGGCAAACCTACGGCCTTGTTTTCGTAACACAAAATGTTGTTGTGGCAACGTCCTCGATTAATTCATCCTTCAACCATCGGGCAAACCACTCGTTACTTTATTTCCGGGACGGCGTTAGCCCCCCGTTGGCTAATTTTACCGCATGGATACTTTGATTACCGTAGGGCAGTTGGTCCTGAGCCTTTCCATATTGATCGTGCTCCACGAATTCGGCCACTTTCTGCCCGCCCGGCTATTCGGCACCCGCGTCGAGAAATTCTATCTGTTTTTCGATCCCGGCTTCAGCCTGTTCAAAAAACAGATCGGCGAAACCGAGTACGGTGTCGGCTGGCTTCCCCTTGGCGGTTACGTCAAGATCAGCGGAATGATCGACGAGAGTTTCGATACCGATCAGATGGAACAGGAGCCCCAGCCCTGGGAGTTTCGGTCCAAACCGGCCTGGCAGCGCCTGATCATTATGCTCGGCGGCGTCACGGTCAACTTCATCCTGGGCTTCTTCATCTACGCCATGGTGCTGTTTGCCTACGGTGAGGAATACTTCCCCGCGGAAAACGTAACGGCGGGTATTGCGGTAGATAGCCTGGGACAGGAGATCGGCCTTCAATCCGGCGACCGCATCGTGGCCGTTGGGAACGTGCCCTTCGAGCGGTTCAACGACCGGATCGTCCTGCGTGAAATCGCCATCAATAACGCCCGTGACATCGAAGTGCTCCGCAACGATGCACCTTACACGGTCGACGTCGACCCGAAGTGGACGGATGTTCTGACCCGCTACGAAAACAAGAACAGCCGCCTGTTTACCATGCGTATACCACTGGTCGTGGGCGAAGTGGTGGCTGGAGGTCCGGCTGACGGCGCCGGCCTGGAGAAAGAAGATCGTATCGTCAGCGTGAATGGTACCCCGACACCCTATTTCGATGAGGTGACCGACGTACTCATGGAGAATAAGGGACAGACGGTCACCCTCGGCGTTCAAGGCAAAGACAGCGATCGGATTCGTGAGATCCCGCTCACCCTGACCGAAGACGGACGGATCGGCATCGGTGTTGCCCCCCCGGAATACTTTTACGACACCGAGCGCCAGGAGTATGGCTTTTTAGAGTCCATACCCGCCGGCATCGATCAGGGCGTCAGCTTCCTGGGTGACCAGTTCAAGGCATTCGGGCAGATGTTTGCCGGCAACATTAAGGTGACGGAAAGCCTCGGTGGATTCGCCAGCATCGGTGGCATGTTCGGCAAGGTGTGGGTGTGGGAACGGTTCTGGTACATGACCGCCTCGCTTTCGCTCATTCTGGCCTTCATGAACCTCCTGCCCATTCCGGCGCTGGATGGTGGCCACGTGATGTTCCTGCTCTACGAGGTCGTCACCGGCCGCAAGCCGAGCGATAAGTTTATGGAGCGCGCTACAATGGTCGGTTTTGTCATTGTACTTGGTCTCGTCGTACTGGCCAATGGCCTGGATATCTGGCGCTGGATCAATAGTTAATCTTCCTTCATCTCTGCGGAATATTCCCATGGAATCATCTCCGCTAAGCTTTATTCATGCCTGATTACTTCGAGTTCTTTGGTTTACACCCCTCCCCGCGCATAGACCTGGCCGCGCTGAAGAAGGCCTTCTACGCGAATAGCAAGCAATTCCACCCGGACTTTCACACCCTGGAGGATGAGGCTACCCAACAGGATATTCTGGAAAAAAGCACGCTGAATAACGAGGCCTACAAGGTCCTGTCTGATGATGATCAGCGCCTACGTCATTTGCTGGAGATCAAGGGTATTCTGGAAGATGAAGGACAGAATAAAGTCCCGCAGGAATTCCTGATGGAAATCATGGAGGTCAACGAGGCCCTCATGGAGCTGGAATTCGAAGACGACCCCGCCGTTCGTCAGAAAGTGGAAGGCCTCATCGACCAACTGGAGTCCAGCCTGAATAGGGAGGTAGCCCCCCTCATGGCGGCATACAATCCGGATGAGGTCACGGAAGCGGACCTGCAATTACTCAAAGATTATTACCTGAAGCGCCGCTACCTGATGCGTCTGCGCGAAAAAATTTAGAATGCTCATTCTTCTATCTCCAGCTAAGACGCTGGATATGTCTGCCGTCGACGTACCGGCCAGGTCTCCCCGTTTTCTGGAGGATACCCGGCAGCTCATGCAAGGGCTCCGGAAAAAGAGCGAAGCCGACTTGATGGAGCTGATGTCGATCAGTGAAAAATTAGCCGAGCTGAATCACAAGCGGTTTCAGACTTTTGAGGATGGCGTAGCTGGAAAACCGGCACTGCTCGCTTTCCAGGGCGACGTCTACCAGGATTTGCAAGCGGCCGATTTCAACGAAAGGGAACTGGATTTCGCGGACCAACAGATCCGAATTCTGTCCGGGCTCTATGGTCTGCTGCGTCCCCGCGACCTCATGCAGGCTTACCGACTGGAAATGGGAACCAAGCTGGACACCGAACGGGGTAGCGATCTGTATGACTTTTGGGGCGGAAAGATCACCGACCTGCTGAACGAAGACCTTAAGCAAGATGGCACCGGACTGGTGCTCAATCTCGCCAGTAAGGAATATACCAAAAGCCTGCAGTTGGACCGTGTCGATGGTCGAGTGCTAAACGTCCAGTTCAAGGAACGGCGAAACGGAAAGCTTCGGTTCATCACCTATAATGGCAAGCGGGCCCGGGGAATGATGGCGCGCCTAATTACATTGGAAGGCATAAGCAAGGCAGCGCCCCTGAAAGAGCTGATCGTCAACGACTATGCATATTCCCCCGAGCACAGCACGGAGGACGACTGGATGTACGTCAAGGAATAGCTAGTCGGCGATCTCTTCCCAGTAACCGAGCAACTGCTGCGCCCGCTGAGCGGTCGTATGGCTCGATAAAACCCGCTCCCGGGCCGCGGCTCCGATCTTACGACGGGTTGCCGCATCCGTGCCGTACAAAATATCGAGTACGTCCTGCTCGCAGGATACGCAGAATACTTCCCGGTCTACTTCAAAGAACTCATCCACACCGTCCCAGTCTTCGGTCAGTACCGGGACGCCGCAGGCCGCGGCGGCCAGCAACTGCCGGGGCGGGGTGTAGCCATATTCACGGCGGTCGCTTTTGCCGAGGATTAGGGTGCACGACTGTCGATTGTAAAAATCAACGCGGTTCGTCTCCGGCAGGTGCTCCAGATAGGTCAGGTTTTCCGGCCAGATCGAGGCAAAAGGATAGCCCGCCCCGGCCAGCGCAAACTGCCGGTTGGGGGTGATGCGGGCCGGCTCGAGCAGTAGCGATTCCAAGAGGTACTGCCGTTCCGGTTTGAAGTTGCCGATAAATCCGAGATCATAGTTCTCCTCGATATCCATCCGGTAGAAGGAGAAGGGATCAATGCTCTCGTAAAGTGGGCGGACGCAGGCTACACCGAATTCGTCGGAAAGGCGCTGTAGGGCCGGTCCACCAGTGGTGGAGAGGTAAAGGTTAAACGCGCGAATCGTGTCGGCGCTCAGGCGGGAGGTATCGCGGATGTGGTTACCCGCGTCCAGATGCCGCAGGGTCTGACACAAGTTAGTATCGTAGTAAATTTTGATCCCCCGTGCTTCCTCGGCAATCCACGAGGCAATGCGGTCGCATTCCCGCAGTCCGCTGCCAAGCAGCACTAAATCGGCCGAGGCGATGACCGGTAAATATTCACTAAGTAAGGTATCCACGTCGTCGTAGGTCCATACCTCGCAGTAGGGTGACCGCAGCATATCGCGTGGTGCTTTACCGCGCAGCTCAACGGGCTCCAGGTAGGTGGTCCGGTGACCGTGGTGTGCCAATTCGTTAATAAGGCCCCGGTACAGCTCCGCACCAGGGTTGGCGACGCTACTGAGGATAGAGCGTCCGATGATGACCAGATCCAAAGTTTGATTGGCAAAATTCACGGTAGCAAGGTACGCACCCACGAGGTTTGGTCAACTGGCTGACCGTTAGTATTTCGTTAAATGAGGTCGCCGGCGCGACGGAGTTCTCTATTGCGGCTATACGGGAACGCAGGGCTACCGGGACTCCTCCTTCGAAGGTTTTGTCCCGTGCAGCACGGCTACGAAACGGTCGAGGGTAGCGCGCGTGATGCTCCAGTCCGGTGGCTTGATGTCCCCCCAGGCTTTTGGCGTATCGCTCATGTTGAAATAATTGATGCCCACCACGCGTGTGTCTTCCGCCAGCACCCGGGCGGCGGCTTCCATCCACTGCGTCTGATATTCTTCGGGGCCCTTTACCCCGAACTCGGTGATGAACACGGGCTTGTCGACGAAGCGCATGCGCCACATCTTCCGCTTGAAGATCACTTCGAAGGACTCCTGCTTCGTAGGATCCGTGATATTCTTATCCGGTAGTCCGTAGATGGCAATGCTCACCATATCGACGTAGTCGTCCCCGGGGTACCATTCCAGGAAGCCACGGTCTCCGGCCGGGCCCCAGATACGGGTCACGTTGGCTGGCATACTGTCGTGCGCCATTACGTAGCGGAAAGACGTGATGTAATCCTGCGGATCCCTGCTCTGCCAGGGGTAGCGGTGAATGGGAATTTCCATTTCGTGAGCATAGCGGAAATACACCTGTTGATTGGCGGCGGCCAGTGTAGCGAAGACCCGCAACAGTTCCGGGTCATACTGGCCCGCCGTGACGTTAGTCAAGACGTTCGTATCGCTCTCTTCAATGGGCCGCGTGAAAGGCTCGAATGTCACGATGGTAGCGTGTCCGCGGCGGTTGACGGCTTGGAAGAGCGAATCAAAGCGGCCGTCGCGAATGTGCTCGAAGTCCGTAAAGATGTGCTCCGCTTCCACCTCCGGGGCTTCGAGCAAACGCTGCTGCGGATCGTACAGGCCGACGGTAATGGCCGTGCTGCGAGGGCCAGCCTGGGATGGTGCCTTCGGGGGGGTCCCATAGATATCGGCTGCTCCCCGACCAAGTCGGCCTACGACCTCTTCAATGTCCGGGTAGTTGCCCTGGTACCCTTCTTCGGTTAGTACGAAAATGGGTACCCGTAAAAACCGAAGGCGGTGCAGCCTGCGGTATAGATCCTCGTCTGGCGAGACATTGGTGGGATAAGCGTCCAACTTTTCCTCCGCGGCGTAGCGGTAAGTCACGGACGCGGCATCCACTACATCGTCGCCCGGATAGTACTCCATCGCCCCCGGGTAACCCGCCGGTGCCCAGACCAATTTGGCGGCTGGAGCCAGCTTCCGGCAAATAGAAGCCAGGCGGCGAAACGATTCAATAAAAATCCTGGGGTATTGCTGCCAGGGGTACTGTTTTACAGGTACTTCCACATTGGGGTTAAAGCGGAGGTAGACCCCTTCCCCACCCCGGGGCAACGATCGGGCCAGTTCGCGGAACATAGCGTCGTACTTGCCGTCGACGATGTCGTTAAGCGGGTTGTCTTGGTAGGTGTCCGCACCGTGGCTCCAGGTCCGCAGGGTGATCATCAAAGGCGGTTGAGATTCAAGCAGCATTTGCTCGCCACCGGACGGGTTCCAGCCGGTGTGGTAATTCAGGTCCAAAGTCAGATGACTGTATTCCCTGGATACCTCGCCTTTTATCGTATCGCTCCAATCAAATACGGCATAGGTCTCCATATCCGGGTCAGGGTACAGTTCACTGTCGCGCTGGAGGAAGGGCACGGCAATGCCCCACCCCAAATAGGGAGCGATCAGGTAAATGAGAATACCGACGGCTACCAGGCTGACCAGTATCCACCGAACCGCTAAATGACTTTTCTTACTCATTCCAGGGAGTCGTAGTAATTGCTTTGGTGCTGTACCCAGGCCGCGACGCGTGTGCGGGCCTCGGCGATCACGGATGCGGGTACCGTGTGAACGATGTCGTGTTTTTCCTGGGGGTCATCCGCCAGGTTATAGACTTCCACCGATTGCTTTGACTCATTGAAGATAAACTTCATCGGGCCACGACGGTAGCCAAAGTACAGCTGCGTCCAGGGGGAAAAGAAGAAGGCCTCCTCTCCGTGATCCGCAAGGAGGTTGCGACTCTGCCCGCTGATGTCGGTTTCGACACCCAATAGGCCCAGGATAGTAGCCGGTATATCCTTTACGCCCCCGAGTCCCGCGTTGCGCCCCCCGCTGAACAGCACCGGATTAATCAGGTAGAGAGGGACCCGAATATCCTCTTCATAAAGCGTATTTCCGTGCCCGTGATGCCCGTGCTGTCCGAAAGCTTCCCCATGATCGCCGGCGATCACGACTAAGGTATTGCTGTCTCGCCCCGTAGCTTTCAGTCCGGCGATGACCTGGTCAACCATTTCCACGCCGTGCTCCAGGGCGTTGAGGTAACGACTTTGGTAAAGGTCCTGGGTGGCGTACTCGGTCTCCGGACCGGAAAAGTAATAGGGGTAATGCGATTGTACCGTCCAGATGACGGACGCAAAGGGTTCCTCGCTCGTACCCGTCCATTCGGCAAACCGATCGGCCAGGCATAAGTCGTCGATGGCGGCATTTTCGCGGTAGTCTTCCGATTGTAAAGTGTAGGTCTGATCGCAGGCAATCAGCCGGTAGTCTTCCACTACGTCGAATTGCCGGTGTTGCAGGAACTCCATCCCCCGCTGCCAGCTCAAATCGCCCGACGTGAAAAATGACGTCCGGTAGCCCAGCCGGCTCAATTCTCCGGGCAGCGATGCGAAGGGGTAATCGGTGAATTCCCGCGTTACGCTCTCGTAACTCAATTTGGGATACATCCCGGTCATTAGCGACACCATCGTTGCGTTCGTGGATGGCGCGTGAGCGTAGATATTTTCGAAGTAGAGTCCATTCGGATGATATTTTTGTAGCCTCTGCCGTAGGGTGGGAAACGCTTCCGGACCGTCTAAATAGACCGCACCGGCGGACTCCAGGACGATTAATACCACGTTGCGAATGGGTGTCGAATCCAGCGAAACAAATTTTTCAGGCCGGGCAGCGGCTCCTTCCCGGAACGGCAGTTGCCCGGCCGGCACCGCTAGTCCTCCGAGTGTCGGCGTCGCATCGGCGGAAACCGCAGATTGTAGAAAAGCGATAATGGCATTCCGGCGTTCACCGGGAAGGATGGACCAATCCACTATAGTAGCTGAAACGAGTGCCGCTAGGATGACCACCGAACATATAGCTGGTAATAACCAGCGGGCGCCCGGCAGCGGCAGCCATCCGGCAAAGATGGTAAAGAGGTATCCGAGCAACGGTACGCAGAGGGTCAACGATACGATATTCACCAGGCTCTCCGTAGAGGCCTGTTCGCCCAGCGCCGACCACGCATCGGAAGAAAGCAAGAAGTCGGAATAGTATAGCCACTGGTAGGTGAACGGACTGCCGAGATACTCGACCGCATCCACATTCACTAGCGCGATTGCCGAGATTAGCGTGAGAACACCGATCGTGATGGCGACGACCCGGGAAGCGGCACGGCGGGGTGTCACCCACAGCAGCAGATAGGCCGCGGCGACAATTCCCGCGATGAGGCAGATATCTTCCAGACCGGCAGCCAGTAATTTACCCGCCCCCCGGCGAAAGAGGTTGGCCACCGGCATCTCGAAGATTGCCGCCCGGGCGAGGAGATGGATCGCAACGGCACCGAGCGCTGTCCCGAATACAAGATCGATCGAGCGACCGGCGCGGTCCTCCGAGTATCTCGGTAACAATATTCGGGCGAGTGCATAAGCGATCAGCAAACCGACGAGCACCCAGGCTCCCCAGGCGGATTCTTCCGCCAAGTCGGTTCCATTCGCCGCTTCGGGGGTTGCGGCCACGTAGATATGGTCCGTTTCACCCACCGTGATGGTGGCCCCGGATGCAGTATCCCAATAATCCCGGAACTGGCCGTCGACGGCCCGCGTCACCCAAAAGCAATAGTAAATGTCCTCCCCGGCGGGTACATTCAGCTTGGCCGTAAACCCGGAATCGGACGGAATCATGGGTGTACCCAGCAGTGACCCAACCTCCTTCGTGCCCGGATGCGCCCGAAGCATGGAATCCGCATGCAGGTCGATCGCCTTCCAGGCAAGGAACACCTCGCCGATGTCGGGACCGCTATAGGTTATCCTCTGGGTCACCGTATCCCCCGGTCCGGGGGCACCCGAAACGTGGGATGAGGCAATTGCCAGACAATAAAGAACCCTGAATACCGACTGGATCATTAACGGAGGAAGCGTTTCTAACTCTCCAAGCTACGGCACCACAGAGAAGTTTTATGGAATGTAGCCTATAAGCAGACCCAGGTAAAAAAAGAAACAAACCAGCGACAAGAGAAATAGCACATCCCGCTTGCGGGTAGGAATAAGGATGTTCATGTTAGGTGTTTTTCGTAACCGCAAGGTCCCCTTATTTACCCTCTTCACTGAGGACGCTACCCCCTAACCCGTTCCGCTTTAAAGGGGACATTCGGATTACCTAACCATTTATAAACTGCTGTAATTCAATCACCTAACTGATCGACGTACCAAAACCTTTTCGTCGTTTTTTAGCCGTTCTTCGTCGACCCAATTTGACCCGCCATCGCTCGACCCCTACATTTCGGTTAATTAAAATATACGCGACATGAATGTCTTCGGACGCTACCTGATCTACTTAGCCGATTGCCTGGTCATGCTCTTCGTCATCGGCATGCAACTGTTAATTTTCCGGGGTGAACTGCCATTCGACCACGATACCGACCACTGGCTACCCATGCTGCTGGATGGTGGAAGCGTCGGTTTGGTAACCTTGCTAGGTGGAACCCTGTACTGGACGATCGTCGACTACCACCACGAACTGAAGGAGTTGCGCCGGTCGGTCATTGTATCCAGCGTAAGTGGTGAAGAACCGGACTTGTCGACGCGTATCCTGCGCTCGTTCCTGAAGGCCTTCACGCTATTCACCTTTCCCGTACTCATTCTCTTTGCCGTATTCAGCAAGGGTCACCGCTTTTTGCACGACTACGTCGCTAAAACGGAACGGATTTCTAACTAAGGCTCACCCTTTTTCGAATAGCACTTTACCTGCGCTCCGCCGCCCTATTCGGCCGGATCCAGATAGAAATCTAGTGCGTTGAAGCGCATCTGTCCCCCTACCGGCAACGTGGACATGTCTTTGATGTGCCCGATGGGCATTCCGTAGGCTACGGGTATACCCAATTCGCCCAGCCGGTCGGTAAGTGTTTCCCGCAGGGTGAGCGATCGGTCGTCCGGGTCCGCCTCGCAGTCGGAAAAGGTTCCCAGGACGATTCCCGCCGCCGATTGGATGTTCCAGGCCTGTCTCAGTTGAGTGAGCATGCGGTCGATGCGATAGGGCTTCTCCCCCACTTCCTCGATGAATAAGAGTTTACCGGTCAGGTGAGGCATTACGCCGGTGCCGACCATCGCCGCCAATAAGCTCAGATTACCGCCCCAGATCGTCCCGATAGCGGTCCCCGGGTGGATGACGTACTGCTCCTTCGTCCGTTCGGCCGGCTCGATCCGCTGCCATTTCTCCCCCTCCCAGACCGCGTTACGCAGGTAGCGTTCGGTAAAGGGGGTAAAGTCGGAGCTGCCCACCGGACCGTGGTAAGTAATCATACCCGTTTCGTGCGTGATCGCATTGAGTAACGCGGTGATGTCACTGTATCCGATAAGTATCTTGGGATTGCGGCGGATGAGCTCATAGTTCAGATCCGGCAACAGGCGGGCGCTACCGTAGCCGCCGCGGGCGCACCATACGGCTTTGACGTCGCGGTCGGCAAACATGGCGTGGAGATCGTCCAGTCGTTCCCGGTCAACGCCCGCCAGAAAGCCGCGTTCCGAGCGCAGATAGCGTCCGGGTTTGACCGTCAGGCCAAGGCCTTCGATCTGGCGGTAGGCTCGCTCCAGGCTTTTATCGTCGATGTAACTGGCGGGCGTGATGAGCCCCACGGTGTCTCCCTTCCGCAGGCGCGCGGGATAATTTTGCGTGCGGCGGAGCGCAGGTGAAGCGGTCGCCAATGTGGGGAGGGCCAATCCGGCGGCGAGGGCCCTGGTGAAGGTTCTACGGTCCATACCCGCCAAGTTACTGAACAAAAAACGCCCCCCGTGCGAGACGGAGGGCGTTGTAAATGGGACTACAAAATGTAATCTAGTGCGTCTTGTGGCGGGGCGGTTTAGATGCCGTAGCTGATGCCGAACGATACTTCCCGGCCACGCTCGTAGCTCTGGAAAATGTATTCGCGATCGAAGGTGGAATAGCTTTCGAAGGCTGGGTTCAGGAGGTTGCGGGCACGGAGGCTCAACGTGAAGTTTTGGATCTTTTTGCTGAGGCTTACATCCAGTTGTCCCCGGCCGCGTTCGTATACATCGGGAGAATTAGCGGCCCCGATGCCCTGTAGGCGGTCACCGAAGTAGTTGAAAGCGATGATGGCGTCCCAGCCGGAGTTGGGCGCGGTGTAGGCCAGGTTAGCGTTGATCACCACCGGAGACTGCCCGTTAAAGGGGCGCTCCTGGCTAGCGTTCGGATCCTCCTGCAAGTTAATTTCGTACTCCTGCTGGTCGATCAGCTGCTGCGATTCGATGAGCGAGAGGTTGGTGCTGATCGTAAAGTTTTCGAGCTTAGAGGTAAGGAAACCTAGGCTTTTACGGGCTTCGATTTCCAGGCCGTAGAGACTGGCACTTTCGGAGTTGGTCCAGGTAAATTGCTGATCGTCGGCCAGGCGGAAGGTGGTCACGATCGGGTTACGAAACCGCTTGTAGAAAGCACTCAGCGCCAGGACTTCTCCGGCGTTGGGGAAGATCTCGTAGCGCAGGTCGTAGTTGTCGATATTGGTCAACCGAAGCTCGGGGTTACCGAACACCGGTGGTTCGCCCAGAAAGTTGAAGGATCCAAAGGGAGCGACCTCGCGCATGTTCGGCCGCGCAACGGTTTGTGTAAAGCTGGCGCGCAGATTGCTGCTTTCGCCCACCTTGTAGACCAGGTTCAGCGCCGGCATCAGGCTGATGGTGTCGATGTCGGCGGTATTGTCGTCAATACGGCGCTGGTTGGGCTCGGGCCGCTCTAGTTCGTTGAAAACGACGTCGCTCTGAACGAGAATGTCGGTCTGTTCGGCCCGTAAACCGAAGATGGCCTTGAAGCGGGACGTTACGTCCAGGGTCATCATGGCGTAGGCACCGGCCACGGCGTAGTCACCGATGTAGCTGTTTGCCAGATTGCTGTTTTCGTATATGTAAGTTCCGATGGTGTTGCTGCCGCTACCGGATTCGATGACGCCCCGGTTGCCGGGACCGAAGTAGACGCCAAAATCTCCTCCGGCATCCGTAAGCGTCAAACCTCCCGCACGACCGAATTCAAACGTGCGCTCACCAAAATCGCGTTGCTTGAGGCGGTACGAACCCCCGAACTTGATGGAATTCCCCCGACTTTTTCCCTGGAGTACGGGAACGGTGATATCAAGTTTACCCTGATAGGTATTATCGTCGAGTTCGCGGAAGTACCGGCTGGGCTGGGTGAAGCGAGAGGGGGCAATAGCGAACTGATCCCCCCGCCGAATGTATTCGGCGAAACGCAGATCGGGTTCATTTTGCTTGCTGTCGACGTAGTTGGCAGTCCACTCAACTTTCGTATTCCCCAAGCCGGTAAGGGTATGCTCACCCTGGAGGACGTAGTCGATAAGTTCCCGCTCGAGGAAGGTGGAAGCCTGCGAATAGTAATAGTTTTCCGGGGTCCCGGCCGCCGATTTATTTTCGTTACTTCCCTGGAGGATGCGGCCTTCCAAAAAGCCCTGGTGGCTATAGAGGGTGTAGAAGGATATGTTGTTGGCCGAGGAGGGCCGCAAAGTCACGCCTACCATGCCGCCGACTTTACCGCTTTCGACGCTTTTGTCGTCGGTCAGGTCGTAGTTTTCCTGTAAGGCCCCGGAACCGCTGACGGGGTTAAAGTAAATAGCGTTCGTACCGTTCTTGTACTGGCTGAAGTCACGGCTGACGCTCAGGGAGGCAAAGACGCCGACCGGCATGGTACCTACGTTGAACTGGTTGCCGATGTTACCGCTGAAGCTGTAGTCCGGCCCGGTGTTGCGCGAGTAGACATCAAAGCCGTTTCCGAAGGCATCACCAAGACGATTAACCGCAGTGGCCACGTCGTCATTGGTTTGCGCATTAAAGCCCGCTTGACGACTGAGAGCATCGTTAGAGCTGACCAATGGATCATCTACCAAGGAAGGGAGGTCCAGCGTCCCATCGTTATAGCCCAGTCCGGTCAGGTCACCTCCGTCGTAGGTCAGAAAGTCATTTCGGAAATTGGATTGGGCGTTGTAAGACCCGGAAACGCTTAGGCCCCAGGTAAACCGCTCGGGTAGTGCCTTGATCTTGATATTAACGCTACCGCCGGTGAAGTCACCTGGCAGGTCAGGGGTAAAGGTCTTGGAAGCAACTATGTTGTCCAGAATGTTAGTCGGGATAAGGTCCAATTGCGCGGAGTTGCGATACGGGTCAATGCTGGGAAGCTGCAGACCGTTGATCGTGGTGGCCGAATACCGGTCGCCCAATCCGCGTACGTAAACGTACTTGCCATCCACTACGGTAGTACCGGTGACCTTTGTCAACGCGGCGGCTGCCGTACCGGCCCCGAGACGTTGAATCTCCTGACTGGAAATGACGTCCTGAACTTTGTCACTGTTCTGGCGGAGTTTCATGACGGCTACTTCGCCCCGCTCGATGGCCTGGGCCGTTACGGTCACGTCCAGGGCCAGTTCCACCCCCGTGTCTTCCCCGAAGCTGACATCGATGATGGTGGTTTCGTTGGCCAGCACCTGCACGTCCTCTACGACCTGATTCGCGTAGCCAACGTAGGAGACGACCAGGTTGTAGGTTCCCGGGGCGGTCTGAAATTGGAACTTACCCTCGATGAAGTCCGTCTGGGCGCCGATGGTGGTTCCCTCGATGACCACGTTCGCCCCCAGCATGGGGAAGCCGTCTTCATCGAAGACAGTACCGGAAATTGCTCCGGTTTGAGAATAACAGTTTATCGCCGCAAACAGCAGTGCGGTCAGATAAAGGATGCGTTTACGCATGATAAGGAAATTATGATTTGCACTAGAAAAATGGGGGGGCACACCAACGTTGCGGCGATGTGCCCCCGCGAAATATGTAGTCTTGGCGGGGCCGGAAGTGAACTATCCCACTTTACTCCGGCCTCGTTTTGTTAGCGAGTAACGGCCATGCGCTGTACCAACCGGCTGCCGGGAACGTCCAGAATGACGAAGTAGGTGCCGGAAGCCA
This sequence comes from Lewinella sp. IMCC34191, assembly GCF_003390935.1. Classification (GTDB taxonomy): domain Bacteria; phylum Bacteroidota; class Bacteroidia; order Chitinophagales; family Saprospiraceae; genus Neolewinella. The sequence continues at coordinate 62,278 of NZ_QNQZ01000009.1, forward strand.
GGCGGCTTACGTCGATGGTTTCGGATTGGGGTCCGGCGGTGTACTCCGCGACCGAGCGGCTGACGGGACGACCGTAGATGTCCATGACGGTCAGGGTGACACGCGCGGCGCTGGGCAATTCGAAGCCGATCCGGGTCATCTGGCTGGCGGGGTTCGGAACGGGAGCGTCCAGCAGGAAGCCGTTCTCAACCACCTGACCGACCCCATTGGTGAAGTCGCTGATCACGATCATCATTTCATCAAGTGCCGTCCAACCGGTCAGCCAGGACATACTGTCCATGCCATTGCCGGGGGCGAACGCCCCGTAGTACGCTACCGTATCGTAGCCTGCTATAGCGGCCGGAGCACCGGTAGCGGCGAAGCCAAAGGGAGAAGGGCGGGGATCGATATTGCCACCGTTGTCATCACGATCCTCGCCCTCACTATTGAGGTTGGGATTGATGATCTGATTACCGGCAGCGAGGAACCTGGCTGCCACCGTGTCGGTTGCAGCACCCTCGATGATTTCCGTGGCGTCGTCTATCGCTACGAATAGGTCCGACGCTTCGGTACCGGCTTCGAAGTTGTAAAAGATGTTATTGCGGAAAGCCAGATCGCCGGCAATTAGACGATCATAGGAGTCCGGAGTGTTATCAGAGCGTTGCTCGATCGCGATGGCAGCTCCGTTGTAGTCCGTGAAGATTGAGTTGTAGTAATACCCGCCGGCATTGTCGCGCAGCAGAATCGCAAAGGGAGGATCGTCTTCACTATTCTCTCCGGCGTCCGTAGTCTCGCCATTACCGATACCAATGTAGGTGGCGTTGTAGATGGTCGGCTGGCTGAAGGGGCTTTGTCCGTCGGGGACAGCACCGTCGTGCTCGCCGGCGCGGCCGGTGCCTAGCACTTCGTTAGGAGCTTGGAGTACAAACCAGTACTGTCCGCCGCCCCGCCATCCGGTGTCGTAGTCCATACCGTCGTCACTGCAATAAGACACCGCTGCGTGATCCACCCGTACGGTTCCCCCGAACCATTCGATGCCGTCGTCCAGGTTAGCAAACACTTCGACGTAGTCGATGGTAGTTCCGGAACCTACACCACCCAAGGTGAGTCCGTTGATCTCGTTGTCGCCGTCAAGCGCAAATCCACCGTGACGAATAGACACGTAGGTCAGCACACCGCTGTTATCCTCAGGGTCGGTGCCACCGTAATTAGAGCGGGTATCGCTGGCGACAATACCTTCAATGTTGTTAGTTGCAGCCGAAAAGGCAATGGGGGCCGCACCCAGAATGATGACACCACCCCAGAGTCCTTTGCGGACACTGCCGTCGGGGTTGGTGAGATCCATTGGATCCTCGAGATCATCCAGGTTAGAAGTGAATATGATGGGTGCATCTGCCGTACCGTTGGCGAAGATTTGTGCACCACGGGCTACGATGAGGGCGGAAGCATTGTCGCCAGTAGTAATATCACTATCACTATACGCCTTGATGACCGTACCGGCTTCGATGGTCAGGGTCGCGCCGGGCTCCAGAAAGACTAATCCGTTGAGGATGTAGGTATTTTCGCTTTCCCAGGTGTAGTCCTCGTTGGCGACGAGGGATTCATCGTCGATGACGATGGTTTCCTGTGCCGCGGCGAAAGCCGACAGACAGAACAGGAGGGTAAATAAGGTAAATCTTGAGTTCATAAATGACGGGTTGATTTTCTTTTGCTTGCGTTTTAAGACGCTGCAAAGGTCTCCTCCCACCATGAACTGGGTATATGTATTAGGTTAAGTTATTGTAAACGGGACAATAACTTATTTCACCCCGCCCGCAGCAGCTCCAGCGCGCGTTCCAGGGCCGCGGCGTTGTCCTCCACGTGCTCGTCGGCCTGGGTGACTTTATCCGTCAGTCCGATTAAATAGCAGCCGGCGGCCTTTGCCGCCGCGCCGCCGGCTCCGCTATCCTCGATGGCAATGCATTCCGAGGCCGGCAACCCTAATTTTTTAGCCGCTAGGAGATATATGTCCGGCTCCGGCTTCATATGTTCCACGTCGGTGGCCGTTACGCTGATCTGGGTAAACTGGTCCAGCCGGGTCGCGGCGATCATCAGGTCGGCATCCGAACGTCCGCTGTTGGTGGCGATGGCCAAGGGGAATTCTTTTGCGATGATCGCCAGCTGTTCCGGGACGCCGGTGAAGGTCGACCCTTCGCGACGCACGGCGTCCTGAAAGCGCGTCTGTTTTTGGGCGATCAATTCCTCATCTGACGTAGCCAGATCGTGCTCCGTGACCAGGTAATTAGCGACCAGACGATCGCTCGTCCCGATCCATTGGTCGAACCAGTGCTCGTCGTAATCGAGATCGTATTCTTCCGCCAGCAAACTAAGCCAGGCGGTACAGTGCAGCGGTTCAGAATTGGCAAGGGTGCCATCCAGATCGCAGAGTAGTCCTTTTAACATCGGTCTTATTTGGTCGACAGCGGTTCGGTCCACTATCGGTAAGGGGCACGTCGGGCAAGGCGTACAACCACCCGCCTGGGCGTCGGACTATAAGGGCAACCGGATACGGGAAAGAAGCGGATTACTAGCGCAGGATGATTCGTTTGACCGCATTGACGGCCCGGTCGACTCCCGTGCTCACGTCAACGATCTGTTCGCTGACGTGCTGTAACTCCTGCATCTTCCCTTCCTGGTGTAGCTTGATCGTCCGCCCGGCCAAAAAGCCGGAACAGGCCGCGCTGACGAGAACCAGCAGCAAAACCAGGGTATAGAGGGTGAGATTCGGGCGTTTCATAGTCTTACGAAGATAAGGACCCTCGACCACCCATACCACCTTAAACCCGGATTCACCCCCGTTTTTCGACGAACGAGCGGCCTATTCCGACGAGTTTAACAGTTTATTTGAAATTTTTCATCACATTGACCAGCGTTTCGACGCCTTCGTAGGGCATGGAGTTGTAAATGCTGGCCCGGAAGCCGCCTACACTGCGGTGTCCTTTTACACCATCACATCCGGCGGCGGCCGCCTCGGCCTGAAAGCGCTCGGTATCGGCCTCGTCAGTACATACGAAGGTCACGTTCATCAGGCTGCGGCTTTCATCGTTCGTGACCGTTCCGCGGAATTTGGGATTGCGGTCGATCTCGTCGTACAGCAGTTTCGCCTTCTTCTCGTTGTGCTTTTCCATGGCCTCCAGTCCGCCCTGTTCCTTGATCCAGCGGAGGGTGAGCATCATCACGTAGATGGGGTACACGGGCGGCGTGTTGTACGTGCTGCCGCCCTTGATGTGCACCCGGTAATCCAGCATGCTCGGCAGGGCGCGCTCCACGGTACCCAGCAGGTCTTTACGCACGATGACGAGCGTCACTCCGGCGGGCCCGAGGTTCTTCTGCGCACCGGCGTAGATGATACCGAACTTTTCCAGGGGGATGCGGCGGGAGAAGATATCCGACGACATATCGGCGACGAGCGGTGCCGAGGTTTCGGGCCACTTATGAAATTGGGTCCCGAAGATGGTATTATTGCTGGTTACGTGCACGTACTTCAGCCCTTCCGGAATGGTGTACCCCTCCGGGATGTGGTCGTAGTTACTCTCCTTACTGCTCGCGATCACGTCGACCTTGCCGAAGAGTTTCGTTTCCTTGATGGCCTTGGCCGACCAGGAACCCGTGTCGAGAAAACCGGCGGTTTCCTCCGGATTGAGCAGGTTCATGGCCGTGAAGAAAAACTGGGTACTGGCCCCGCCACTAAGAAAAAGGACGGCGTACTCCTCTCCTACCCCCATGATCTCGCGGACGAGACTCTCGGTGTCGGCGAGCACCTGAGAAAAGGCTTTGGAGCGGTGGCTGATTTCCAGGATCGACAGCCCGCTGTTGTCGAGTTCGCGAACGGCGTCGGACGCCTTCTCGAGAACACTGGCGGGGAGTATGGCCGGTCCGGCACTAAAATTGATCTTTTTCATGTATGCGGTTTTGCGGGGGCGAAAATATGTCCCTTTAGCAAGCTTTACTTAGAATTGTTCGGAGGTTCTACGGTTTTGCCGGCCCTGTCTTCGCCGTGTAATTATTTGTGCGGCGGAGCGCAGGTAGAAACCTTATACCCTAATCCGGGCCAGTCAAACCGTCAACATCCTGGGGCTTTGCATCCTTATAGTAGTTACTTAATCTTACTTACCGCATGAATCGATTTTACGCTCTCTTTTTTGCCGGTTTCTTACTGACTGTCCTGATGGTAGCCTGCACGCCCAAGGCAGCCGGCCCCAGTACGACCGACACTCCGGCAACTCCCCAAACCCCCGTGGCGCAGCAACCCGCGGATGAGGAGAGTGATGATCTCAGCGATTGCCCCAAGTTCAGCGACGCACCGAATCCGGACGATGCCGAAACGAATTACGTTATCTACCGCAATGCCCTGAAATCGAAAGAGATGGACCGGGCCATCAAGGTTTGGCGCGAGGTCTACGCCACCAGTCCCGCCGCCGATGGTCGTCGACCTACGGTATATACCGACGGCGTCGAATTCTATAACTACCTGATCGAGCAAAACCCGGACAAACGGGAGGCATACGGCGATTCCATCCTGATGCTCTACGAGCAGGCCCGCGAGTGCTACCCCAGCGACGGGTATATGGCTGCCATTCAGGGTTTTGACAGTTACTACACTTACGCCGGCAGCACCAGCGAAGAGGATATTTACGAGCTCTTCAAGGAAAGCATCGAAATGGACGGCCCGGAAAAGCTGCAGTATTTCGTTATCAACCCCATGTCCCGCCTGGTCGTCGACCAACACGAAAGCGGAAACATCGACGACGATGAGGCCAAAGAGATCGTCACCGCCTTGAAGGCCCGCCTGGAGAAGGGTCTGGCCGACTGCTCGGGCGCCGACTGCGAAGCCTGGAACGCTATCGAAGCCTACGCGCCAAGTAGCCTGCAATACTTCGAAACCGTCAAGGGGTTTTACGATTGCCAATACTACATCGACGAGTATTATCCGGAGTTCGAGGCCAATCCGGAAGAGTGTGATGCCATAACCACAGCCTACGGGCGGATGCGTTGGGCCGAGTGTGCCGAGGATCTTCCCGAGTATCAAAAAGTGAAGGCCGCCTACGAGGCCAACTGTCAGGTTGTCGCGGCTAACACTTCCGGGGGCAGCACCATTCGGCAGGCCTACGAAGCACTCCGTAACAACGAATCTTCCGAAGCCGTACGCCTGTTCGAGCAGGCCTCCGAGGAGACCGAAGACAATGAACGCAAGAGTCTGACCTTACTGACGGCCGCCAAAATTTATTACCGGGACTTACGCAATTTCAGTCAGGCACGCGCCTACGCCCGTCGCGCCGCGCAGGCCGACCCAACCAACGGTGAACCCTATATGCTGATCGGAACGCTCTACGCCAGTAGCGGTCCTTTGTGTGGCCCGGGCACCGGCTTCGATAGTCAGGTGGTAGTTTGGCCGGCTATAGACATGTGGCAGCGGGCCAAATCCGTCGATCCATCCGTTGCCGCCAAAGCCAACCAGCTCATCGGCCGCTACACGCAGTACATGCCTACCCGGGCTGACGTATTCCAGCGGGGAATTGAAGTGGGATCGACCTATACCGTAGGCTGCTGGATCCAGGAAACGACGCGGGTGCGGACTCCCTGATAAATTTCGTTCAGGGAACGGTGCCGCCCTACAATATTCTGGTCTATCATTTCTTTCTATATTTGTCGCGGGTCGATTTGCGACCTTGGAAAGAAACATATTAGTACGTGAAGAAAGGGCTACAGGTTCGTAAGCGTCGGCTTTTGTCGGCAGCAGTTGCATTAGTGGTAAGTATAGCGTTGGGTAGCACCATCGTTAGTAGTTTGGTCGCCGCCTCACCGCCGCCCCCTGGCGACGGTAAGCAAGTCCAGCTCCAGGCTTTCCCCATCATAGAACCGACGGTACGTTACGGTGTCGCGCTGGACACTTTCTCGCTCAGTCTCGATACCATTCAATTCGGTCAGACGCTAAGTGACATCCTCCTTGGCATGGGTATGGAGCCCCTCGATGCGCTTCGCTCTTCCAATACCTTTAACGATATGCTCGACGTGCGGAACCTGCGCGCCGGCCTGACCTATCAGGTACTGGATGACCCCGATACGAAGGGCCCTGACTACATGATCTACAGTCCCAGCGTATATCGCTACCTCAAACTGGACCTGCAGAACGGCGGCCAGGACGAGTACGTCAAACTTCCGATCCGCGTCGAGGAAGGTCTCGCCGCCGGAAAGATCGAAAGCTCCCTGTGGAACGCCATGGTCGACTCCGGCCACAGCTTCGCCCTGACCGATAAGATGGAGGATGCCCTGCAGTGGTCGGTTGACTTCTACCACGTGCAAAAAGGAGACGCCTTTCAACTCGTTTACGAGCAGGAATACGTCGAGGACAGCGAGGCCGGTTTCGGTCGCGTCAAGGCCGCCCGCTACAGTACCGGCGGTAAGGACATCTACGCTTTCTACTTCGTCAGCAAAGACAGCACCCAACAGGGCTACTTCGGCCTGGACGGACAACCCAAGGATGCTTTATTCCTGAAGGCTCCAGTACGCTATAGCCGCATTAGCAGCCGGTTTAACCTCCGCCGCTTCCACCCGGTACAGCGTCGCGTCAAGCCCCACCTCGGCACGGACTACGCCGCACCCTACGGTACTCCGATCGTAGCCGTCGCTAACGGTACGATCAGCAAATCCGGACGCACGCGGGGTAACGGTATCTACGTCAAGATCCGCCACGACAAGCGCTACTCTACCCAGTACCTGCACATGCAGAAGCGGGCTCCCGGTATGGTCGTTGGCAAACGCGTCAATCAGGGAGACGTCATCGGCTACGTCGGTTCCACCGGCCTGGCTACCGGACCGCACGTTTGCTTCCGCTTCTGGGAAAACGGCCGTCAGGTGGACCACACTCGCCTCAACTTCCCCGACGCCGAGCCGATGCCCGAGGAGTACCTGCCCGAGTTCTTCGAACTGCGGGACACCTACCTGGCCCAGTTGAACAGCGTCGGTGATCCGATTGAAAAGCCTTCGGAGGACGACGCGACGGTATCAAAGTAGCAGATCCAGGTTAATATTCTCTTCGATCAGTTCCACGGCACGTCGGATCTTCCAGGGCGTCTTAAGATTGATCTTGACCTCCATCTGGCTGATCCGCACGGCCGCCCCGTAAGTATCCAGCGAGCAGGCGACTACCGGTATGTTGTGGGCCGTCAGGAAATCACTGTGGGGTAAGTCCGCGTCTTCGTCCGCCAGTCCGGTGACGACAACACCCGAAATCGTACTGCCCGGCAGCGACCGATCCTGGAGGATTACCTGTAGCGCGCTCAGTGCCTCGCTGAGCCGACGGTGACTGACAATCACCAGCAGATTTTTCAGGTTCTCTACCTCCTCTTGCGCAAGCAGGCTGCCACTGGCGATGTTCTCTACCTGATTATCCAGGCCTTCCCGGTTCAGGAGCGTCCGGCCCTTGAGGCTGTGCCGGATGGATGCCATGATCGGGTTGGCAAGCACTTTCTCGAAGGGAAGCACACCGAGTAAGGGGATGCCCTTCTTCTCCAGGTACATGCCCACGTACTTACGCACCTTGTCCAGTTTGGCGGGACGCGTCTTGTTGACAATCACGCCCCGTACGGGCACCCGTCGTTCGCGGAACATCGCCAGGTTCATATTCAGGCGGTCGATCGTGCTACCGATACCGCCTTCCACGATCATGACCACGGGGGCATTCAGCAGCTGGGCGACCTGGGCGTTGCTCACGTCGCAGACGCTTCCTACGCCGGGATGTCCCGTTCCTTCGTAGATCACGAATTCGTTGCGCGCCTGGAGTTTGCGGCTGGCCTTCGTGATGGCGGTTCGAAAATCGTACCTCGATGGGTCATCGAGGTATTTGGCGGTCACCCCCCTGCCGATGATGACCGGACTGTGTAATTCGGCCTTGAGGTCGAATTCCATGCCGCGGGCGAAGAGCAACGCATCCTTGTCAACTTGCAGGCCGCCCAGTTCCACCCACTCCTGTCCGACCGGCTTGCAGTAGCTAACCCGTTTCCCCCGCTGCTGGATGGCCGCCATCAGGCCGAGCGTACAGGTGGTCTTGCCAACGTGTTGGGAAGTGGCGGCTATGTAGAGGCGATCGATACTCACGGCAATGGTTTAGGTGGCAGCCGTGAAGGTACGTTGGTGATCAGGACATGGCCCCGCTACTCCAAATACAGGGGTCCGCTGGTGGAGTACCGGACGCGGTAGCCGAATTCGCTTTCCCAACCGCTGCTTGGAACGAGGATGAAATCCCACTTAAGCGCACCGGAATCTTGGTCATACTCTACATTGTCGGGCAACTCGACCTCCACGTCTATGCCACCTTGCGCCGCCAGCGGAACCTGGTCGATCACGGTCAGGTGAACCGGTACGGTTTTGGTATTGCGGGCGGATAACTCCCAGCCGCGCCACACCGTCCGTTTGCCACCGAATAGTCCAGCCTCCCGGCTGTACCGTTCCGACGGGCTGCGACGAATGACTACGCCCGGGTCAGGTCCGAGAGAGAATACGAGGCTGTCCGCGGTTTGCGACACATCCAGTTGGGTAGCTCCTAAGAAAGTACCGGCTACGAAAAGCTGTATCTCCCCGTCAATGAGGTCTAGGCGTTCCCAATCGCGGACGATGGCAGAAAGGAATACCCGCTCGTCGACCTTCGGTAGGGCTGTATGCCGATACTCCGCTGGCACGCTAAAGTCCTGGATTTTTACCAGGCGGGAGGATTCACCCGATGGGATCGTGTACGGCAGATCGATGGCGAAATTAACGGTGGTGGGTCGCCGGTCGATCGTCATCGGCAACGGCACGGAAGCGCTAGCTTGCCTTTTTGAATGTACTCCCGGTGCCGCCCCCGCCAATCTTTGCGGGCCGCCGTACCCGACCACTACGACTTCGTCCAAGGTCTGTGCATCCGGAAACAGCTGGACGTCCAGGGTAGGTCCACTAACGGATCGATGCTGGTTCTCGTAGCCGATGTAACTGAAGGTAAGCTTCATGCCGCCCTGTGGTAACGAGATGGAGTAGCTTCCGTCCAAGTCCGTGACCGTACCCAGGGAGGTGCCGTTGACGGAGACCGTCACGCCGACAAGCGCATTTCCTACTTCATCCGTGACGCGCCCGCTGACCGCACGTACTTCGGTGAGCTCGAAGCCGGGGTCGGTCGTGGTGTAGGAAGGCGGCTTCTGGTACGGGGCCAGGTTCCAGGGTATCAGATTGGGTAAGCGCGTCGACCGTCCGGGGTCACCGGTGGAAAGCTTCAGCCGGACGGTCTCCCAGTCTTCGCCGCTCTGTTGGCTTACTCTGGCCCCGTAGCTGAGGGCGAGCGGGCTATCCGTATCCGTCATACGCAGGTGGTAGACGGGTTCCCAGCCAGCGTCCGCTACTATATAAGTAAGGTGCATGCTATCCCGGGAAGTCGAAGCACTCTCAATTTCCACGACCACCTCCCCCGTAGTTTCGGGAAGGCTATCCAGCATCGATTCGGAGAAGCGTTCGGCCAGGGCTTGCTGTCGGTCAGCAATGATTTGCAGGCTGTCCGTAAGCAACAGACGTTCCATCCGGATGTCGGTGATCCGTTCGCGGTGGTAGCGTACTCCCCGCTCCAGTTCCGTAGCATCGAGACCGCTGTCGCTACCGCCTAGGTCGCGGTTCGCCGCCAGGACGGCTTCTTCCTCCTGTCCGATGGCCAGACGGGTTTTAAGTCTTCGCTCCTGCTGGAGAAGTTGCTCCCGGGCGAGCTTGAACGAATCGGCGGTTACCCCGCTTTGATTGCTCTGGTTATGATGTAAGCGGTGGCGCACACCAAGGATAATAACCTCGCTGTCGGGCGCGGCTACCTGTATGCTGCGCTCGACCACCCGGGTTGGAAGTCCGGTAAAGACCAGCGTGGCCCGCCCCGGATCGATCCGGACTAGGGCGGATCGACGGATCTGAGCTCCCTTTCGGTAGACGGTTACGTCGTTAATTGCGGATGAAATCGGCTGTTCGTCCTGGGCGACTGAACGCGCAAAGGAGAAGAGCAGGCAGCATAGGGTTAAGTATCGGATCAGCATAGCAGGCTTTACCGATTGATGCTTCGATCCTGCAGATTACACACCGAAGCCGTAAATTTTTAGTGGTCGATCGCCGCCCCGGCACCCCGGGGGATTCTGATCTCTTCGACGATCTCCTGCACCTCAGCGGGGGGCGGCGCGGTGGCGCGACTGACCACGAGGGCGATCACCGTATTGACCAGCATGGCCACGCTACCGAAGCCTTCCGGGCTGATGCCGAACCACCACGACGAGGACGGAGGCACTTCGTCCACAAACCACCCGAGCCGGTATACGGCCATGTAGCCGAACATCAGGATGACGCCGACGAGCATTCCGGAGATGGCACCCGACCGATTCATGCGTTTGTCGAAAATGCCCAGGACGATGGCCGGGAAAAAGCTGGCGGCAGCCAGGCCGAAGGCCAGGGCGACCGTGGCCGCGACGAAGCCCGGCGGGTTGACCCCGAAGTAAGCGGCAACGAGCACCGCGGCCGCGGCTCCACCCCGGGCCCACCACAGTTCCTCCTTTTCGCTCATATTTGGTTTGATCTGCTTGCGCATCAGGTCACGGCTGACCGCCGTACTGATGACCAGTAGTAAACCGGCGGCGGTGGAGAGCGCGGCGGCCAGACCACCGGCCGCGACCAGCGCTATGATCCAGGCGGGGAGGCGGGCTATTTCCGGGTTGGCAAGCACCATGATATCGCGATCGATGTAGACCTCGTTGCGGTTGGCCGTCGGTTCGTTGTTGAGCATCGTCTGCCCGAATTCGCCTTCTACCTGCGCTCCGCCGCCATCTATTACTTGGTCGACCGCGCCCACGAAGGGATCGCCGGGACCATACTGCAGGCGTCCGTCACCGTTTTTATCCTGCCAGGCCACCAGAGCGGTCTCCTCCCACTTGGCGAACCACGGGGGCAGTTCCGCATAGGGACGGTCCTCGATGGTATTGATGAGATTCGTGCGGGCAAAGGCGGCGATCGCCGGTGCCGTCGTGTAAAGTATGGCGATGAACAGGAGGGCCCATCCGGCGCTGATCCGGGCGTCCTTCACGCGGGGCACGGTAAAGAAGCGCACGATGACGTGAGGTAGTCCGGCCGTACCGGCCATAAGTGCCAGCGTGATAGCAAAGACGTCGATGGTGGATTTGGTACCGCTGGTATACTCCGCGAAGCCGAGTTCGGTGTGGAGCTGGTCGAGTTTATCCAGCAGCGCCATTCCGGATCCATCGTTCATCTCACCAATGAAACCCAGTTGCGGAATAACGTTGTCGGTCATCTGCAGGGAGATGAAGATGGCCGGCACCATGTAGGCGAAGATGAGTACGCAGTACTGGGCCACCTGCGTATAGGTGATGCCCTTCATACCGCCCATGATGGCGTAGAAAAAAACGACCACCGTACCGATGTATACACCGGTGTTGATATCTACCTCAAGAAAGCGGCTAAATACCAATCCGACGCCCCGCATCTGACCGGCCACGTAGGTGAAGCTGACGATGATGGCGCAGATGACGGCAACGGTACGGGCGACATTGGAATAGTAGCGATCACCGATGAAGTCCGGTACGGTGAATTTCCCAAACTTTCGCAGGTAGGGGGCGAGCAGCAGCGCGAGGAGCACGTAGCCCCCCGTCCAACCCATGAGGTAAACCGCACCGTCGTAGCCGGCAAAACTGATAATGCCGGCCATGGATATAAAACTCGCCGCACTCATCCAGTCGGCCGCCGTGGCCATGCCGTTGGCAACGGGATGGACGCCGCCGCCGGCTACGTAGAATTCCTGGGTGGAGCCGGCCCGGGCCCAGATGGCGATACCGATGTAGAGTAAGAAAGTGGCACCGACGATAAGGTACGTCCAGGCTTGTACGGTCATGCTGGGGGATTGCGGCTATTCGTTGACGCCGTAGCGGCGGTCCAGGCGGTTCATCAGGTAGACGTAAACGAAGATCAGAACGACGAAGACATAGATGCTCCCCTGCTGCGCGAACCAGAAACCCAGCTTGGCTCCGCCGATACGCAATCGATTGAGTTCATCAACAAAAAGGATGCCGCAACCGAAGCTGACGGCAAACCATATCAAGAGTAATATTGCTAGATACCTGAGATTGTCCCGCCAGTAGCGGTGGTAATCAGTCGGTGGGGTCATTACGGTGTGTTAAGCGTATAAAGAAGTGCGGCGTAATGACCGATCTAAATTGTGCATGATCCACTTAGGTCGTCGGTGGGCGCTGCCACCAAATTTTCGACCAAGATAGTTGCCGGTCAACGAAATTCAAAACTTTTCTCTCGGTAGAAGCTGACAATAAGTGTGCCGATGCCTCAACTATTCGGGCAATATGCCCTTACCCCATGCGAACGAATGAAAATTAAGCCACATGGCAGCATGGTACGAGGGTTGGACGGATGTGACCTACCCCATCTTTGAAAACATGACCGGTTGGCCCGGCCAGCCCAAGACGGATTTGGAAACCTTAAGTTGTATTCACTGCGGTGACTCGGCCATGGTATCCGTCCTGCATATGAGTCTGCACAGTGGTACGCATATGGATGCCCCCAGCCACTTCCTCGCGCAGGGAGTGGATATTTCACAAGCCCCCTTCGAAGTGGGGATGGGTCCGGTGCGGATCGCGAATGTCACGCCCCGCGCGGAAGTCACGCCCGAAGACCTGATCGCATACGAAGAGCGCACCCGGCCGCTGGAAAAAGGGGAACGGCTCATTCTGCGTACCCCGAACAGCGATAAAGCCAACTGGCTGCAACAACCCTTCGACAAGGAATACCACGCCATCGGGCCGGCCGCCGCCCACTGGATCAGTGACAAAAGACTCCGTCTGATCGGAGTAGATTATTTGTCCGTCGGTCCCTTTCACGAAGGCAACCCCCAAACCCACCGCGCGCTACTGGGCGCGAAAGTTTGGATCATCGAGGGCGTGGATCTGCGCCGCGTAAAGGAAGGGGACTACGAAATGATCTGCTTGCCGCTGAAGATCTCGGGCGGCGATGCATCCCCCATCCGCATCCTGATCAAACAGCAATAGAACTTTTTGTTGTTTTAGTCTTGCATTTTAAAACATACCGTGTTATATTTGTGGTAGCACCCGGCTTCCCGGGTGGTAGTTGCAAAAAAAGTCCACGGCTATGTCCTATCAGACCACTCCCGCCCACAGCCACCAGCAGGGCAAGATTCTGAATATCAACTGGTCCCTGCTCGCCACCCGGTTACGGGCACGCAGCCGGCAAGTGTTTACTTCCGCCCGCCACCGGGCCGCCCAAACCGAATACATTCCCCCGACCTGGATGACGCGCTTGCGGCTGACCTGGTTCCGTATCGGGCTGATTGCCATTGTCGCTTTCGTCTTCACCCAGAAACAAATCGACTTTACCGTCACGGTAGGCGCCCCGGCCGCCGCAACCACGGAGGACTCCCCGGCCCCGTCCGCTGACGAACCTTCTACCTTTAGTATGATGCCTGGTATCAGCTCGACACCAACGGCAAGGAAGAAAGCATGGAGCGTCAACGACCTCCATACCACGACGGTACGCGCTTACATCGACCGGTTCGCCCGCGTCGCCCGGACCGAAGAGGAAAAGTTTGACATCCCCGCGCCGGCCAAAATGGCTATGGCCATCGTGGAAAGTGAGGCTGGCAAAGCCACCGAAGCGATGAACAACAACAATCACTTCCCCGCAGCCAGCGCCGCAAACGTCTACGACAACGCGTGGAGTAGCTGGCGGGCCCACAGCCAACTCATACAGCGGCGTTTTCCCGAACTCGCGCACGAATCCGTCAACTACCAGCAGTGGATCGAGGCCCTCGGGCAGACCGGCTACAGCCGCGATCCCCTTTATGGTCAAAAGCTAATCGCCGTTATTCAGACATTTGATTTGGCTGATCTGTAAGGATCCGTCTACGTTAACCGAAGATTTATTTTTCTCTAAGTGGTTTTATTGGCCGCCTCCCAAGCATCGGAAGGCGGCCCTTTTTTACGGTCTAAACTCCCCCGGCGCTGCCCGGTTATGCTGGTGTGCGTAATGAGGATGATGTACTGGAATCAGAGTTCGAACGCTTTATAGCTTTCGGGAATCTACTCGATCGGCGTACCCGCCGCTACCTGGTGGAGTATATGCGTGCCCGCATCAATCAACAACCGCCGCCCGATGATGACCTGAGCGATGAGTACGGCCGCTATTTCCGCCGGGCTATCGAGGATGTGTTCGCGATCGACCACCTCCTGTTCGTGACCTCCGCTAATAGTAGCATTACCCGGCAGATCGTCCTCGATACCCTCTACTGGATGAAGAAGACCTTCCAGAAGGTCGAAGCCAAACACCCCTACGCCAAGGAATTGGACTACATCAAGGGGTGGGCGGTTACGCCACCCAAGGTATTTCGCTACCGCTATCCCCAGCTGCTTCAATTTTTACAAACCGAATACGAGCGCGAGGAGCTGGATACCCACTTCTACGCCGATCGATTGAACACCTTCTACCGCAGCGATCCGGATAACTGGACGCAGGAAGAACGCCGGCAGTTCGATCGCATCCTGACCGACCTCCTCGCCCAGTGGGATGCACTGCTGCAGGCGCGTATACTAGCCTATCAGCTTAGTAAGTTGGAGGAGGCACGGGCTGATTACCTCGATCGCCTGGAACAGAAGGTTTCTGAATACCGACAGCTCACCTCGATCCTGGACCCCTTTACCGATTACCTCGGCTGGGATATGAGCCGCGACCTGTGGCAAGCCACCAGCTTCGACGTACTGAAGCAATACGATAGCCTGCTGGCGGACGAGGACAGTCTCCGGCAACTGGCCGATCTACTAGGTAAAATGCGCGAGGCGGAGATCGAGATCGAGGAAGAATCCTTCGAGAAAACCATCGTGCGGCAGGAATGGACGGTGGATCCCCAGGGCCGGGCGGAGATCGTTGGCGTACACGAAAGCCAGGACCTCAGCCATATGCTCAGTTCCGAAGCAACTCTGCTAAGCGGAATAGACACCGAAACGGCCTTTCTCAAGAAGTACGCGGATCATAGCCTCTTAACCCTCCGCTACGAAGAGCGCAAGCTGACCCGGAGCGATACCCAGCAGATGGAAGTCCACCACCGGGTAAAACAACGCGAAAGGGGGCCGTTCATCGTTTGCGTGGATACCAGCCAGTCCATGATGGGCCGGGCCGAGGAAATTGCCAAGGTGCTGACCTTCGGCATCCTGAAAATGGCCATCAATACGAACCGACGCGCCTACCTGATCAATTTCAGCACGGGCATCAAGACGCTGGACTTACATGATGTGGCCAACTCGTTAGACGAGCTGGCCAAGTTTCTCCAGATGTCATTCTACGGCGGCACGGATGCTACCCTGGCTTTGTACGAAGCGCTGCGGCAACTGAAGAGCCACGATTACGAGGATGCCGACGTATTGATGATCAGCGACTTCGTGATGTATAAGATCGACCGGGAAATCCTGGACGAGGTGGCCTATTTCCAGCATAATAAATCCACCGAATTTCACAGCCTGGCATTAGCTAAGGAAGCAAATGCCGAGCTGCTCGGTCGTTTCGATACCAACTGGATTTACGACCCCAATCAACGGGGCGTCATCCGGGAGCTGACGCGTGGCCTGCTCACTATAGGTGAACGCTAATTACCTACGACCCACACGTCGGCTCCGGCTGCGTAGGTAAAGCAATCCACCTAATAAAACAACGGCCAGTAAGATCCAGAGCGTTGGTGACTCGGCCGCGCTGGGATCCGGGTCCGTTGGCGGGTCGACGTCGACGCCAGTCTGTGCCGTGAGCACGAAGGCAAACAAAGCAAGCAAAAGAGTGGGGAGATAGCGCTGCATAGAGCTTTTACCCTAATAATAGCCAAGCGCGCCCCGCTGTTCGGCCGCCGGCTTGCTACCTAGGTGCGTTTGCGGCGGGTCATTACGATAAGAATGATAAAGAAAGCGGCTACGGCCACCCACAGCAGCGGATTTTCGTACCACTCCGTTTTGTCGATATCGATATCGATCAGGGCATCGTCCTGGGCGTGGGAAACGGCGGCGTAAAGGCCTGCCATAAGCGTAAAGCAAAGACGTTGCATGTGGGAGAATTGAGTAGAGGGATATGTTGCTAAACGTCGGGGTGTTCGGCCCTTCTACCACCATCAACGTATTTAACGTTTCGTCATACGCGCAAGAGCTCTTTCCGTACGGCCTCCAAATTTCCTCCGCTTAGCTTTGCCTACACCCTGAAAAAGATCTTCTTGCGGTACAACACAACGCCAACCGCCAAATAGAAAAGCACCAGTACGCTAGCGTAGAGCAGACTGGAGAGCTTGGCCGGCAGAAAATCGTGTACGAAAACTTGCTGGTAGAGATAGCCATGTAAGGAGGTATCCCCTACCGCTATACTTCCAAATATCTTGGCGAAAAAGCTGGAAAAGAAATACAGGATGAGCGCGTTTGCCCCCGCGTAGATGAATACGCGTCCCCATACCTTATGTCGAACATCGGTCGTATAGTAGATAGCCGCCAGTAATACTAACGCCCAGCCCCCGGTAACCAGCACGAAACTGCTCGTCCACAAGGCTTTGTTGATCGGAAATACATAGCCCCATGCGTGTCCGAGCACGAGCAGTACGGTCCCGGCAAGCAGCATTCGCTTGACTTTGTCTACCCGCGGGCCGATCAGCAACCGGCCCGTAACCACCCCGATCAGGCAGGTGACCACCGAAGGAATGGTGCTCAGCAGCCCCTCCGGATCGTAATCTTCCTTGTAGGTATGGCTCCCCAGCACCATTTTATCCACGTACATCGCCCAGTTATACGGGTCCCGTTCGTAGGTCGGCAACACCCCCTCAACCGGCACGAAGCCCATCAGCACCCAGTACCCCAGGAGGAGCAGCACGGAGAGGGTTATAAGTGCGGCGGAGCGCAGGTGTAATGCCAGTGGCGCGGCAATGAGAAACACCAGTCCGATTCGTTGCAAGACACCCGGAAACCGGATCTCGGACCAGGCTTTTACAAAGGGCGGGTAAATCAGAAACGCCCCCAAAAACAAGCCCAGCGCGATCAGCTTGGCGCTGCGAACCAGGATCTTCCGGTAGGTATCCCAATCCGGTTGCCGGTTCCGGTAAGCAAAGGCAATGGAACAGCCCACCAAAAACAGGAAGAAAGGAAAGATCAGGTCGGTCGGGGTATACCCATGCCACGGGGCGTGCAGGAATGGCGCATAAACGTTGCCCCAATCACCGGGATTATTGACCAGGATCATGGCGGCGATGGTCAATCCCCGCAATAAATCAACCGATATAACGCGCTCCTGCCGTGCCATTTGTCTACTTTAGAAAGGACATCGCTTTATCCACCATTTTGCTGCTCCCGGCAAACAGGGGAACGCGCTGGTGAAGCTCCGTGGGTTTCAGGTCCAGGATGCGGCGGTGACCGTCCGTGGCCCGACCGCCCGCCTGTTCGAGCAGGAAGGCAACCGGGTTACACTCGTAGAC
Organism: Lewinella sp. IMCC34191; assembly: GCF_003390935.1. Classification (GTDB taxonomy): domain Bacteria; phylum Bacteroidota; class Bacteroidia; order Chitinophagales; family Saprospiraceae; genus Neolewinella. The sequence continues at coordinate 79,811 of NZ_QNQZ01000009.1, forward strand.
CAGTCGAAGCTTACCATCCTCCCGCTCCGAGCTTTTGGGATACATGTAAATACCACCCTGCACCAGATTGCGGTGGATATCGCTTACCATGCTGCCGATGTACCGACTCGTGTAGGGACGGTCCTCTTCTTCTTTCTGGCAGTACTTTATGTAGTCCTTCACCCCCTGCGGAAAGTGCACGTAGTTGCCTTCGTTGACGGAATAGACTCTACCCATCTCCGGGATCCGGATATTCGGGTGCGACAGGTAGTAGGTGCCGATGGCGGGGTTTAGGGTAAAGCCATTGACGCCATTGCCGGTGGTGTAGACCAGAATGGTAGAGGTACCGTAAATGACGTAGCCCGCGGCAACCTGCATATTACCCGGCTGAAGAAAGTCCTCCCGCGTGACCGGCGTACCCTCGGGCGAAATGCGCCGAAAAATGCCGAAGATGGTGCCAACGGATACGCCGACGTCGATGTTGGAACTGCCGTCAAGCGGGTCCATCACGACCACGTATTTATTGCGGTGGGCATTATTAGCGCCACTGATGGTGATGAAGTCTTCGTTCTCCTCCGAAGCGATGCCGCAGACAATGTTGCGGTTCGTGAGGGCATTGATAAAGACGTTGTTGGCAAAAACGTCCAGTTTTTTCTGCTCTTCGCCCTGCACGTTCACGTTGCCGATGGTGCCGGTGATGTCCACCAATCCCGCCTGACGGATTTCATGGTTCACGACCTTGGCGGCCAGTCGGATACAATTCAGCAAGCGAGTGAGCTCGCCGGAGGAGTACTCAAAATCTTTCTGGTTGGATATGATGAATTCGCCTAGTGTCTGCGGATGGTGTTCCATTCGATTGATGTGATTAATAGTAAATCAATAGTATTTCTGCGGCACCAGGTAGTGCCGAACGTAATCGCTTACCCCTTCTTCCAGTGGGGTGAAGGCTTCGGAATAGCCGGCCGCGCGCAGCTTGTGCATGTCGGCCTCCGTGAAGTACTGGTAGTTGGCCCGGAGATCCTGTGGGGTATCGATGAAATGGATGTTGACCGGCTTGTCCATGGCCTCGAAGGTAGCTTCGGCCAGATCGCGAAAGGTCCGGGCCTGCCCCGTGCCCAGATTAAACAATCCCGTAGCATCGGGCTGCTCGGTCATCAGATGAATCATGACCTGACTTAGATCCTTTACATAGATAAAGTCTCTTGCCTGCGCTCCGTCGCCAATATCTTCCCGGTGGCTGCGAAACAGGTTCATCTTGCCGGTGGCCAGCACCTGCCGGTAGGTATGCCAGACTACGCTGGCCATACGTCCTTTATGATATTCGTTCGGGCCGTAGACGTTGAAAAACTTCAGTCCGTACCAGGCCGGGGGCGCGTCCTCCTGCTGGAGTGCCCAGGCATCGAAGTCGTTCTTGCTTTTACCATACTCGTTGAGCGGCTGCAGTTTATCGGGATCCGTCGAATCTGAAAACCCCTGACTACCATCCCCGTAAGTAGCGGCACTGCTGGCATACACCAGTGGTAGGTGGAAGGTGGCACAACGGTTCCACAGTTCCATACTGAAGTGGCGGTTCAGTCGGTCGAAGATGCGGCGGTCGGTTTCGGTGGTATCGGTGCGGGCTCCGAGGTGGTAGACGCCGGTGAGGGGCCACTGCTCCTGGTCCCATACGGTAAACAGCGTGTCGCGTTCCACTTTGACCAGGTACTCCTTCCCATCGAGATTCGGCGACTTATTCTCGTAGTGCTGGAAATCATCTACCAGGATGAGGTCCGTGATTCCCCGCTCGTTAAGCGATTGAACGAGCGCACTACCAATAAAACCGTTGGCTCCGGTAAGAAGAAACATGTGGGTGATTTGCAGCCAAAGTACGGTATTCGAATCATCCGTGCGTCCTTTACCTACCCGCGGCCCGGACTTGTAATCGGTATCGCCGCTACAGCCCTACCTTGCGACAAAACTTACCGTATGACTAAGTATAAGGTCAAGAAGAAGAGCCGCATCACCGTCGATGTCGGACTGGACGAAAGCAATATGCCGGTCGAGATGACCTGGTCAGCCAGTGATAACCCGGCCGGACAGGCACCGAAGGCCTGCAAGGCCATGCTGCTGAGCCTCTTCGACGAGCAGAGCAAGGAAACCCTGAAGATCGACTTATGGACCAAGGAGATGCAGGTGCTGGAGATGGACCGTATGTTCTACCAGACACTGCGGGGGCTGGCCGATACCTACTTCCGGGCGACTCAGAATAAGGAACTCGCTAACCAGATGCAGCAGTTTGTCTTCTACTTCGGTCAGGCCACCGGAGCGATTCCCAAGGATGAGTAAACCGCCGGGACGAAATCGATTGCGTTTTGGTCCGAGGTTTGTCCTATGTGGCTTACCTTCGGCGGCACAAAAAATGAAACCAATACATGGCAACGTACTTTGATTCAATACCCACCATCCAGTATGAGGGTCCGGAGAGTGACAACCCGATGGCCTTCAAATACTACAAGAAGGACCAGGTGGTGGCCGGCAAGACCATGGCCGAGCACTTTAAGTTTTCGATGGCGTGGTGGCATACCCTGCGCAACACCGGAGGAGACCCCTTCGGTCCCGGCACGGCCGATTACCCATGGCTCGGCGGCACCGATCCCGTCCAGGAGGCTAAAAATGCCGCCGACGCCGGCTTCGAGATTATGGATAAGCTCGGGCTGGACTACTTCTGCTTCCACGACGTCGACCTGCTCGACGAAGCCGGAGCCGACCTGAAGACCTTCCGCAACCGCCTCGACGAGGTTTCCGACTACATCGCCGAGAAGATGGAGGCTACGGGAAAGAAGGTCCTGTGGGGAACCGCCAACCTCTTCAGCAACCCCCGCTACATGAATGGGGCTGGAACCAATCCCGATTTCAAAGTCGTCGCCTACGCCGGAGCTCAGCTGAAATCGGCCATCGACACCACCATTAAGCTGAACGGAGAGAACTACGTCTTCTGGGGCGGTCGCGAAGGCTATATGAGCCTGCTCAACACCGACCTGAAGCGGGAGGTCGACCACCTCGGTCGCTTCCTCACCATGGCCCGCGACTACGCCCGTGCGCAAGGCTTTAAGGGACACTTCTTCATTGAACCCAAGCCCTTCGAACCCAGCAAGCACCAGTACGACTTCGACAGTGCCACCGTAGCGGGCTTCCTCCGTCAGTACGACCTGCTCGACGATTTCAAACTGAACATCGAGGTAAACCATGCCACGCTTGCTCAGCACACTTTCGAGCACGAGCTTGCCGTAGCGGCCAGCCAGGGCCTCCTCGGCAGCATCGACGCCAACCGTGGAGACTATCAGAATGGCTGGGATACCGACCAGTTCCCGACCAGCGTACAGGAATTGACCGAAGCCATGATTGTCATCCTGGAAGCCGGTGGCCTGCAGGGCGGCGGTGTGAACTTCGACGCGAAGACCCGCCGCAACTCGACCGACCTGGAAGATATCTTCCACGCGCACATCGGAGGTATGGACGTCTTTGCCCGGGCCCTGCTCGCGGCTGACCGCGTCCTGAACAAGTCCAAATTTAAGGACATGCGTCGCGAACGCTACGCTTCCTTCGACAGCGGTGACGGCCAGAAATACGAAGCCGGCAACCTAAGCCTGGAAGATCTGGCCAAGATCGGACTGGCAGGCGGCGAGCCGCCCATGACCAGCGGACGCCAGGAGCGCTACGAAAATCTGATTGCGCAGTATATTTAGTTGGTACTAACTGTACTGAAAGTGGTTGTATACGAGGAGCGACAGCGATTTAACGCGTGGTGGATGTCCACCCTCAATGTCGTCGTCATCGTCGCTACCGTATTCACCATTTATCGGCTATGGGACCAGGAAGTGGAGTGGATCCACTTCCTGGCACCCGCCGCCGGAATTTTAGTCGTGGTCGCACTTACCCTGGTCACGCTGCGGACGCGGATTACAAGCGATCGCATTGAAATAGGATTTCGACCCTTCACCAACAAAGTCATTCGGCGTAGCGAAATATCCTCCGCTTACGTACGACAGTACAGTCCCCTGGCCGAATACGGTGGCTGGGGTTACCGCGTCGGCCGCCGGGGTAAAGCATACAATACCATGGGCGACCAGGGCCTGCAACTGGAACTGATGGACGGTAGCCGCATCCTTATCGGCACCCAACGGCCCCGGGAAATGGAACGCGTTCTCGAAAGTTGGCTTTAGAATTCTTTTACGACCTGGCGTAGCGCCACCAGTTTTCGCAGTAGATCGGGCAACTGATCCAGGGGAAGCATATTGGCTGCATCGCTCTTTGCCTCCGATGGGTTGAAGTGCGTTTCCAGAAACAAGCCATCAACTCCAACGGCGACGGCCGCGCGCGCAACCGTCTCGATCATCGCCGGGCGTCCCCCGGTCACTCCACTACTCTGATTGGGCTGTTGCAGACTATGGGTACAATCCAGTATGACCGGACTACCGAATGATTGCATGGTAGGTATGCCGCGGTAATCCACCACTAAGTCTGTATAGCCAAAGGTGACGCCCCTTTCGGTCAGCCACACTTGGTCGTTCCCGCTATCGATTACCTTCTGCCGGGCATGCTGCATGGCGGATGGACTGAGAAACTGCCCCTTTTTTATGTTGACCACACGCCCGGTTTCCGCCGCGGCCTGTAGCAGGGAGGTTTGTCGGCAGAGGAAAGCGGGAATTTGCAAGACGTCCGCGTATTCGGCCGCCATAGCTGCTTCTTCGTCAGCGTGGATATCGGTCGTGGTGGGTATACCAAACTGCTCCCCTACTTTTCGTAGGATACCCAACGCCTTTTCGTCACCAATACCGGAAAAACTATCGATGCGGCTTCGGTTGGCCTTGCGGTAGCTCCCCTTAAAGATGAGGGGAATCCGTAGTTCTTCCGTTACCTGCAGGATACGTTCGGCAATGCGGAAAGCCATGTCCTCGCCTTCGATGGCGCAGGGACCCGCGATCAAGAAGAAGTTGCCGGAATCTTGGTGTTTGAGCTGCATGAAAGCTGAATTACTGTGTCATTTCTATAAAGCGGGCTTTGACCCCGCCGGCGAGTTCCTGGGCACGGGCCTGGCTGGCCGCCTCGGCGTATACCCGCACGATGGGTTCCGTATTGGATCCGCGCAGGTGGACCCATCCGTCCGGAAAGTCAAGTTTGAGCCCGTCGATGTTTGATTTTGGAACGTCAGGATAGAGTGCTTCCATGGCGTATAGGGCCTCGGAGAGATCCAGCTCATGTTCGAGGCTGATCTTATCCTTGACCATCTCGTAGTGCGCGTACAAACCGCGCAGTTCGTTGATGGACTTCTTGCTGGTAGCCAGGTGGCTGAGGACCAGCGCGAGTCCGATCAGGCTGTCGCGGCCGTAATGCAACCGGGGATCGATGATACCGCCATTTCCTTCACCACCGATGGTCGCCTGGACCTCTTTCATCTTCGCCACCACGTTGACCTCCCCGACCGCGGAAGCGTAGTAGGGCTGACCGTGTGCCTTAGCCAAATCCGCCAGCGCCCGGCTGCTGCTCAGATTACTGACCACCGGCCCGGGTTCCAGGCCAAGCACGTAATCGGCTACCGTTACCAGGGTGTATTCCTCGCCGATCCACTGCCCCCCGGGGCCGACCAGCGCCAGGCGGTCGACGTCGGGGTCGACGGCTACGCCGAGGTCCGCACCGCTCGTCTTCACTTCAGCGATAAGGTCCTGCAGGTGGGCGGGCAGGGGTTCGGGATTGTGGGCAAACTGGCCGTTTACCGTTCCATTCATGACCGTGCATTCCACCCCGAGGGCTTCGCACAACGGCGGGATGGATATGGCCCCCACGCTGTTCACGGCGTCCAGTACGATCCGAAAGCCCGCATTGCGTATCGCTTCGACCTGCACCAGGGAATGATCGAGTATCGCCTCGATGTGATCCTCCAGGGCGGTAGTGTCATGCTGAATCGTTCCAAGGTCGTCGACCTCGGCGTAAGTAATATTCCCGGATTCTACCGTGTTAATGAGATCCTGCCCCGCCTCGTGGCTGATGAATTCACCCTCCGCGTTCAGCAGTTTCAGCGCATTGTATTCCTTAGGGTTATGGCTGGCGGAAAGAATGATACCGCCCCCCGCTCCCCGGGTCTTGACGGCCATTTCAACGGTAGGCGTCGTCGCGTGCCCGCAGTCGATCACATCGATGCCCATACTCTGGAGGGTCGCCGCGGTGAGTGCAGACACCACCGCGCCGGAGGGACGCCCGTCGCGGCCGATGACGACCTTGGGGGTGGCTCCGCTCCGAAGCAACCAATCGGCATAACCCGCCACGCTGCTGACAATGTCTTCGGGGGTAAGATTAGCCCCCGTTTTTCCTCCGATGGTACCGCGAAATCCGGAAATACTTTTAATCAGGGGCATTAGGTCGTGCTTTGGTAAGGATAAGAAGGCGCCAAGGTAGTGATAACGGCCGTGAACCGGCTACCTTTAAGCCATGACACAAGCTGTAAACGACCCCCGGACACTGAACGGCTGGGCGCTCTTTGACTGGGCCAACTCCGCATTTGCCCTGGTCATTACAACCGCCATCTTCCCACCTTACTTCGAAAGCGTGGTGGACCCGGAATTCTCCGCCTTCGGTATCGGATTCACCAACAGCTCCTGGTTTGCCTACCTGATCACCTTCAGCTACCTCGTGATTGCCCTGCTATCCCCCCTCCTCAGCGGGATCGCCGATGCCGGGGGCCGGCGTAAGTTCTTCCTGCAAGTGTTTACCACCATGGGCGGACTGGGCTGCCTGAGCCTGTTCTTTTTCACGGGTATGGAGACGATGTGGATCGGTAGCCTCGGCTTTGTCATCGGTTTAATTGGTTTCGCCGGAGGATTGGTCTTTTATAATAGCTTCCTGCCCGTCATCGCCACCGAAGATCGCTTTGATCGCTTGAGCGCCCGGGGCTTTGCCATGGGGTACATTGGAAGTGTCCTGTTACTGATCCTCAATTTGGCCATGGTCCAAAAGCCCGGCTGGTTTGGCCTGCCCGAAGAGGGTACGCTGGCCGTACGCATGGCCTTTGTTACCGTGGGCATCTGGTGGCTGGTCTTCGCCTACATTTCCCTTTCCCGTCTTCCGGATGATGTACGCAAGGCGAATTCGGGAGTGGGAGACATGGCCGCAAGGGGATGGCAGGAGCTAACCGACGTATGGCGCCGCCTGACGGATTACCCCGATGCCAAACAGTTCCTTATTGCCTTCTTCTGCTACTCCGCAGGGGTCCAAACCATCATCTTCCTGGCCAGCATCTTTGCTAAAAAAGAGCTCAATTTTGAGACGGCGGAATTGATCGTTGTCGTGTTGATTTTGCAGATCGTGGCCATTGCGGGAGCCTACCTCGCCGCCAAGATCAGCGAAGTGAAGGGAAATAAATTTGCCCTGTACGTCGAGCTCGTAATCTGGACCGCTATCTGCGTGCTGGCCTACTTCGTCACCGATAAACTGCAATTTTACTTTATTGCCGGTGGCGTCGGGCTGGTTATGGGCGGGGTACAGTCGCTCAGCCGGTCCACCTACGCCAAGGTCATTCCGCCCGACGTGGATGCGGGTGGCCGACGAATGGACACCACCTCCTGGTTCAGCTTCTACGACGTGCTCGAGAAAGTTGCGATCGTCCTGGGCACCTTCATCTTCGGCTTTCTCGACGCGCTCACCGGCAGCATGCGATTGAGCGTGCTCATCCTGGCCGTTTTCTTCATTGCCGGCATGCTGTTTCTGTCTCGCTTCCAGCTAAAGCCAGGCCGCATGCAAACCTGATCTCAACCCACCGGTTTAGGTCAGTCATGGAGCAGGGCATGGAAATCGTAGCGAGCCGGAAAACCGCCTTGCTTTTGGGCGCCACCGGGATGGTGGGCCGGGAATTGCTCGAACAGCTCCTTCAACACGGTGCCTACCGTCGGATAATCGCGCCCACTCGCCGCCGGCTGCACCTCGACCATAAGAAGCTGGATAATCCGCTGATTAACTTTGATAATTTGGACCGCTACCGCGAAATTTTCCGGTGCCAGGATATTTTCATCGCGCTAGGAACTACCATCAAAAAAGCCGGTAGTGAGGAAGCATTCCGCCGGGTGGACTATGAATACGTGGTTCACGCCGCCGGACTCGCGCAAAAGGCCGGGGCCAATCAATGCCTGGTCGTATCCTCCGCCGGGGCAAATTCGGAGAGTAGCTTTCTATACTCCCGCACGAAGGGGGAAATGGAAGAATCCATCACCAGTCTGGACTTCTGGTCGGTACACATCTTCCGTCCGGGCGTCCTGGTCGGAAAACGGGAGGAATTACGTCTCACCGAGAAACTGGCCGCGGGTCTGACCCGTGCGATCCGAAGTGTCTCCCCTACCCTGCTCGGAGACTACAATCCTACGGATGCGGACGTACTCGCCAAGCACATGATCGACGCGGCCCAAACTATTGCTCCGGGCGTCCACTTCCACGGTGCGGGCTCGTTGATTGCCGGTTAGATCGTCATCTATTCCTCCTCCGGATAAGCGATCCGCAGTTGGTGCGAGCTCTTTAGCACGGAGCGGAAGATCCGGCGCAGCGCCTCCAGCTCCTGAAAGCTCAGGTGGCTCTGGACCAATTGTCCACTGGTCAGTTTTCCCCGAATGATGTTATCGATCAGGTCGTACAGCTCCGCTTCGGTAGGTTGCTTGAGGGACTTTGAAGCCGCCTCCACGCTGTCGGCCAGCATAAGGATGGTTTGCTCCTTTGTCACCGGTAACGGCCCGTCGTAACGGAAATACGGTTCGTCCACCTCGCGCTCGGGGTGGTTCTTGATGTGGTTACGGTAGAAATATTCGGTCCGCGTCGTCCCGTGGTGGGTACGAATAAAATCGACGATCACGTCCGGCAGGCCGGCGGCGCGCGCTAGTTTCACGCCTTCGTTGACGTGATCGATGATGATCTTGGCACTCTCCAGGTCCGTGATCCGATCGTGCGGGTTCGGGCCGGTCTGGTTTTCGATGAAGTACTCCGGGTTTTTCAGCTTACCAATGTCGTGGTAAAGCGCCGCGGTACGCACCATCAGGCTATTACCGCCGATCTCGCTTGCCACCCGTTCCGCGAGATTGGCCACATTCAGGCTGTGCTGCCAGGTACCGGCCGCCTGCCGGGCCAGCTTTTCCAGCAGCGGCCGGTTCATATCGTTTAGTTCGACCAGGGTGATCGGAGAAATGAGCCCGAAGAAGCGCTCCAGTAAAGGAATGATGGGATAGGCCAACAGAACGAGAAATACATTCAGCCCTAACCAGAGCAGATCGACATAATTGATACCGGTCCACCCCGCGCCCTGCACCAACTGGATACCCACGTAGCCGAAGAGATAGAAGGCAAAAAGCAGGATGAGGCTACTAAAGAAGCGCGACCAGTCCCGCGTATCGATGTCCATGAAGATGACTACCACACCCGCCATGATCGACAGGAAGGTATACGGGTAGCCAAGGGAGGTCAGAAAGCTTGCGATAAGGACGACGGCCACGTGGACGAAGAAAGCCAGTCGCTCGTTGAAAAAGATCCGCATCACGATCGGCACGATACAGAACGGGACCATGTAGGCGCTCCACCCCGGTGCCAGTTCAATCGAACGCACCATGATGGCGTAAAGCAGCGGCCAGAGCAAAATGAAGATCAGGTTCTTAAGGCGGACGTAAACCAGCGGAAAGAAGGTCCGCAGGTACAGGAACAACAGCAAAATCACCAGACCGACGATCAGCGTGTAGCCCGTGAATACGGAGAGGTAGGTGGTTGTTCCTTCCAGGTTTCTGTTGTACTCGCTCCGGTAGCTGATCAGCTTCTGGTAGACGTTATCGGAGATCACTTCTCCCTGCCGGACCAGGATGTCGCCCTGCTCCACCAGTCCGTCGTAGGGGCTCACCGCGTCCAGGGTCTGCTCCCGAAGGCGGTTCGTCAGGCTGTCATTGTAAAAGACGTTATACCGGAGTTTATCCTCGAGGAGGGGTACCAGAAAGTCGGGCGCGGCCAGCCGGGTGTAGAGGATGCTATCGGTCAGCCACTGGCGAGCGCGGCCGGGGGTGGTAAACACCTGACCGATGGTGCGGGTGTTGACCTGACTGCCATCCACGATCTGGATGACGGTGGCCATGCCGGAACGCGCCTCGTCTTCCGTGCGCAGGCGAACGATTCCGCGCTGGTAGATTCGGTCCAGTAGTTCCAGTCCGTAGAGCCGATGGGCTTCCGGTTGCCGCAACAGCCCGGGGTAAGTGTTTCGGGCGCGGGCGGAATCGAGGGCCGCCGAGAAGGCTGCGATGTACTCCGCGCGGGCTTCCCGGGCGACTTCGGTGTCACGACGGTAAACCGGCGTTAAGTTCCGGACCACCGCCTCGCGATCGGCCGTAAATCGTTCTTCCCGCTTGAAGATGGGAATGGCCGTCGGGGCGGTCAGGTCGGCGTACTGCCAGGTTTGGTTGAGCTCAAACTGGTACGGGAAGGTCAGGTTGTTCGGGTACAGCAAACTGATAAGGATCACCGCGGTCACGCCCAGCAGGATGCGTGGCAGCCGGCGTGACCAATTACTCTTGTCGCTCAGTCCTTCCATTCCGCCGGCAAGTTAACGGTATTCCCGCTTCAGTAGCGAGCGTCGACCGTGAATTGAGCAGATCGGGCAGGACGCCATAAGGTGACCCCGCGCCGGGCAGTACTCGCGGCCGAAAAAGATGATCTGCAGATGGAGCTTGTTCCACGATTCGCGCGGAAAAAGCCGTTTGAGGTCCGCTTCCGTCTTGACCACATTCTTGCCCGTACTTAACGCCCAGCGGTAGGCGAGCCGGTGGATATGGGTATCGACCGGAAAGGCGGGCACGCCGAAGGCCTGGCTCATCACTACGCTGGCGGTCTTATGTCCTACGCCCGGCAGCGCTTCCAATTCGGCAAACGTACTGGGCACCCGACCGCCGTGTTCTTCATCTATGATTCGGCTCAGCTCCTTGATCGCCTTACTCTTCGATGGTGACAATCCGCAGGGTTTAATAATCTCCCGGATGTCCTCCACCGGTAGGCTCTTCATTACCTCGGGGCGATCGGTGACCGCCCAAAGGGAAGGTGTCACCTGGTTCACCCGCACGTCCGTACACTGCGCGGAAAGCAGTACGGCAACCAGCAGGGTGTACGGATCCTGATGGTCTAGCGGAACGGGTACTTCCGGATACAAGTCATCCAGAATGCGGTGAATATCGCGGGCCTTCTCGGCTTTCGTCACGTCGTTCTTTTCCCGCAAAGGTAGCCATACGGCGGCGGGGCGCAGGTAGAACGAACTTCCCTAAAGACCGGTCAGTTGAAAAAACAAAAACCATCATTATGCCAGGATTTACGGTTACCAGCAATCAGTTTATGGGCCAGCTCGATAAGGTCAATGTCTTCAACGGCATGGGAGCGGGAGGTGAAAACCTCAGCCCGGATCTCAGCTGGAAGAATCCCCCCTCCGGTACGAAGTCTTATCTGATTCTCGTGCACGATCCGGATGCGCCCACCCCGGCCGGCTTTACGCACTGGTGCGCCTACAATATTCCGGCCAGTGTGACGTCGCTGCCCACCGGTGCCAGCAGCGAAGGCATGCCCGAGGGCACCCTGCAGGGAATGAACAGCTACGGCGTGGCTGAATTCGGAGGTGCCTGCCCGCCCCCGGGTGACGTAGCCCACGCTTATAACCTTACCCTGTATGCCCTGGATACCGATAGCCTGGAGGTGCCGGCGGGAAGCCCGGCGGAGAAGATCGTCTTTATGGCTACCCAGCATATTATTGGCAGGACCGGCATTACCGCATTCTATGCACGGTGATTCTTACAGCCGGTAGGTAAATAATGTAGCAGCATCGGTTAACTTTGTTGGCAACACCCCTTTGCCCAACGCCCTTCCCCCGGGCAGTCAACACCAAATGATGCTGAAATTTCTACTTACCGCGCTCTGTGGAGCACTGTGTATCCTCGTTAGCGCCCAGGCTACAACGGCCTCCCTCGCGGGCCAGATCGTCGATACCGATGGATCCGGCCTGCCCGGGGCCACCGTACTGGTCGTGCACCAACCCATCGGCACGCAATACGGTACCGTGGCGCAGGACGAGGGATACTACAATCTGAATAACCTGCGCGTCGGCGGGCCCTATACTGTTGTGGTCACTTTCGTGGGATTCGGCGAGGAAACGGAAGAGGGTCTGCAACTTGCGCTCGGCCTGAAGCGACAGCTCGACTTCACGCTCGGCGCGGCGGGTGAGATCCTGGACGAGGTAGTGGTCAGCGCGAGACGTAACAGCGTAATCAACAGTGATCGTACCGGTGCCGCTACCCAGATCAGCACGGAAGTCCTGCAGCGGTTGCCCACGATCAGCCGGTCGGCAAGTGATTTCACCCGCCTTACGCCTAGCTCCGATGGCAATAGCTTCGGTGGTCGCAACGACCAGTACAACAACTTTACGCTCGACGGTTCGATCTTCAACAATCCCTTCGGTCTGGATGCGGCCACTGCCGGCGGATAAAGTAATGCCCAGCCCATCTCGCTCGATGCCATCGAACAGATCCAGGTCAATCTCGCGCCCTACGACGTTACGCAGGCCGGATTTACGGGGGCGGCCATCAACGCCGTTACCAAAAGCAGAACCAATGACTTTCGGGGCACGGTCTTTGGTTTCTTTCGCAACCAGCATTTGACGGGAAGCCGCGTGGCGGGTGACGATATCTTCGTGCCCGATCTTCACCAAGTACAGACCGGGGCAAGCATCGGAGGGCCGATTATCAAAGACAAAGTCTTCTTCTTCGCCAACTTCGAACTGGAGCGCCGCGAAGATCTCGGCAGCAACTTTTTGGCCAGCCGGGCGGGCGTTTCGGGAGAACAAGTCAGTCGGGTGGAGGCCGCTGACCTCGATGCCATCTCTCAGGTACTGCAAGAGGAATTCGGGTACGCAACGGGTCCTTACGAGAACTACCAACACAATACCAACAACGAGAAGGGACTTCTCAAGCTGGACTGGAACATCGCGCCGGGTAATACCCTTACGGCCACCTATAATTTTCTGAATGCCAGCCGCGACAATAACGCCCACCCCAGCGCGCTGGGTCGTCGCGGACCCGACGCTACCACCCTCCAGTACTATAACTCCGGATACCGGATCAACAACGAAATTCAATCCGGCATCGTGGAGTGGCGTAGCCTGTTTGCCGACCAGTTCAGCAACAAACTCCAGGTGGGTTATACCGCCTATACCGACTTCCGGGAGCCCTTTAGTACGCCCTTTCCGAGCCTTGCCATTCAGCGGGACGGGACCAACTATATCATTCTCGGGCACGAACCCTTCTCGATCAACAACCGGCTGGACCAGCGGGTATGGCAGCGACCAATAATCTGCAGTACTTTGCCGGCCAGCACACGGTCACCGCTGGTATCAGTTTCGAACGCTTCGACTTCAATAACAGCTTTAACCTCGGATTGTACCCGGGCACCTTCGCTCCGGTGGATGGCAACGCGCAGGCCAGTCCGCAGGCTTTCATCGATGCCGTAAGGGCGGGGACTTTCGATGCGGCAGTGGCAGACGCACAGGCGGCATTCGATGCGGGCAACGGCCCGGGTGAGGGTTACGCTGGATCGAGTTTCGCTCTAGCCGAGACGAATGTAGGTCAGCTGGGTCTTTACCTTCAGGACGAAATAAACCTGAGCGCGGCCTTTACGCTGACCCTCGGTGTTCGTTTCGACCGTCCGCTGTACTTCGACACGGCGGAAAAGATCCGCGAGAACATCGCCCGCAAAGGGGGCACCGTAGCCGAGGGTGGCAGCTACGCTCCGGACGTAACCTACTACAATGAAAACAACGAGGCGGTACAGTTCGACCATACCGAACTGCCCGACAATTCCTTCCTCTTTTCCCCCCGGCTGGGATTCAACTGGGATGCACTCCGTGATCAATCCCTGCAAGTAAGGGGAGGTACCGGCTTATTCAGCGGTCGCTTTCCGTTCGTTTGGATCGGTAACCAGGTGGCTAACCCAGATTTCTTCTTTTACAATATGACGGCTCCTGACTTCCAGTTTCCGCAGGTATGGCGGAGCAACCTCGGTGCCGACCTTAGCCTAGGTGAAGGATGGGTACTGACCACGGATCTCATTTATACCGCCGACCAGAACGCCATGCTGGTTAGAAATTACGGACTGCGCACTCCGGGCGGCACGCTCCCCGGCGTGGACGACCGTCCGATTTACCGGGAGGAAGATCGGGCGCAGGGTCCCTTCGGCGGCGCTACGAATGCCTACGTGTTTACCAATACGGACATTGGCAACAGCTTCAACGGCAGCATCGAAGTAAAGCGAACGTTTACGAAAGGTCTTTATACGAGCCTGGCTTACAACTACCTGAATGCCCGGGAAGCCAGTTCCATTGAAGCCGAGATCAGTGGCGATGCGTACGATCGAAACCCGGCGTACGGCAATGTCAACCAGGCGGTGCTAAGCCCCAGCCTCTACGGAAATCGCCACCGCGTGGTAGGCAGCGCCAATAAGCGATTCGAATACGGAGATTCGGACCAGTGGGCCACGACCATCGCGCTCTTCTTCCAATACGCGGAGGGCGGCCGCTTCAGCTACACGTACAGTGGAGACATTAACAACGACGGCTCTGGCCTGAACGACCTAATCTACGTGCCGACCACTTCCGAGCTCTCGAATATGAACTTCGCCGGCGGTGACGGACAGCGTCAGGCGTATGGTGCGTTTATCGAGCAGGACGAATACTTACGGGACAGGCGCGGTCAGTACGCTGAGCGCTATGCCATCCTGAGTCCCTGGTACAGTAATTGGGACATCCGCCTTGCCCAGGATTTACGCTTCAGCGAAACTAACGGTGTCCAATTCACCCTTGACATTCTAAATGTCGGCAACCTCATCAACAGCAATTGGGGGGTACGACAGTTTCCGACCACTACCCAGCCCATCGGCGTTACCGGTTTTGATTCGGACGGTGAACCGGTTTACAGCTTCGACACGGCGCTTCAATCGACCTTCACTAACGACTTTAGCCTGCTGAGTCGCTGGCAGATGCAGCTGGGCTTGCGGTACAGCTTCTAGTCGATGTAACGCTTCAGCAGATCGCCGTAGGCATCAATGCGGCGATCCCGAAAGAAAGGCCAGATGCGTCGTACGTCAGCGGTTCGCTGCCGGTCTACGGTGACGACTTTGACGTCTTCTTCGTCCCGGGGTGAGCGATACAGGTATTCCCCCTGCGGTCCGGCAACGAAACTGCTCCCCCAGAAGGTGATACCCCCGGTCGTGCCGCTTGGGTCGGGCTCGAAACCCGTCCGATTTACAGCAATCACGGGTAGGCCGTTGTAAACGGCATGACCCCGTTGACTGATGATCCAGGCCTCGCGTTGGCGCTCCTTTTCCTCTTCGGGGTCGGTACTCTCGTAGCCGATGGCCGTCGGGTAGATGAGCAATTCGGCTCCCGCCAGGGCCATCAGCCGGGCTGCTTCGGGGTACCACTGGTCCCAGCACACCAAAACACCTAGCTTGCCTAGACTGGTTTGCACGGGTTTAAAGCCCATGTCGCCAGGTGTGAAGTAAAATTTCTCGTAATAGGCGGGGTCATCCGGGATGTGCATCTTCCGGTAGCGGCCGGCAATGCTTCCATCACGCTCGATGACGACGGCGGTATTGTGACAGAGCCCGGGTGCTCGGCTCTCAAAAAGACTCAGCACCAGAACAAGGTCTAATTCCTGCGCTACGCCGCCAAAATATTCGGTGCTCGGCCCAGGGATAGGTTCCGCTTGATCGAATACGTCGACCGATTCGGTCTGGCAGAAATACAGTCCGGTGTGCAATTCCTGGAGGACGACCAGATCAGCACCCTCTTCTTTGCATTTCCGGATGCCAGCGACACTTTTTTCGAAGTTTGCGGTCCGGTCGCCGGTATTGGCCTGCTGTACCAGGCCGATGTTCAATTTACTCATTTGGATATAGCTTCTCCTATGTACAACTCTTCCCCGCCCCGAGGTTGAGCCGGAGGGAGTTATAGATAATCAGCCACATTAAAACCGTGAACGCCTTATTCCCCGTCGTAATCGTAAGGCAGGCGCTTGACGTCCTTGACGGTGGAAAGCGTCATAAGCGTTTTCAGTCGCTCGATCTCGTCGATCTGCTGGAGGGTTTTGAAAAGCAGGCGCTCGTAGGTTGGGATATCCTGGCAAACGATCTTGATCAGGAAATCCGCCTCACCCGTGATGATGTAGCATTCGGTGATCTCCTCGATGTTCTGCACCTGCTCGAGGAAGTTTTCCCGGGCCTGATTCTTACGCCAGTCCAGGGATACCAGCACGAATGTCTTTACCATCAGTCCAATAGCCTCCGGACTGATTTTGGCATGGTAGCTCTGAATAACTTCGTTTTGCTCCAGTTTTTTGACCCGCTCGAGGGTGGGTGCCGGACTGAGTCCGATTCTTTTGGAGAGGTCGAGGTTGGTGATCTTGCTGTTATCCTGAAGTATTTTCAGAATGCTTAAATCGATCTTATCAAGTTTGTCGGACATAAAGTTGGGGGTAAGCGAAGTTGATGCGGCAAAGATAGCCGCACCAACTATTATTTCACAATTTCCAGGGAAAAAGTATAATATTCGCCAAAATTTGGCTTATGGCCAAATCCCCAGGCTGATGTAATCGTTTGATATCTTGCTAATTGCGAGCGCGAAGGCGGCGGTTCGCAAGTCTTTGATCCCCTCTTTCTCCTTGTACAAATCGTATATACCCTGGAAACCACTGATCATGGTCTCCTCCAATCCGGAACGAACAAGGTCGATCTCGTCAGCCCCGTGAATGATCATCTGCCGATCTCGTTCGCTGATCTCCTTACCGGTGGTCGATTCGATCTGCTCCACGATGCGACGGTAGTTTTGCTCGTCAAAGCGCTTCTGTAGCCGCCCGAACCGCATGTGACTCAGGTTCTTGAGCCATTCGAAGTAACTGACGGTAACTCCGCCCGCATTGAGGTAAATATCGGGGAGAACGATCACCCCCCGCTCGGCAAGTATGGCCGCTCCACTGGCGGTGACGGGTCCGTTAGCGGCCTCGGCGACCATTTTAGCCTTAACGTTGGCCGCATTGTCTTCGTCGATCTGGTTCTCCAGCGCGGCCGGAACTAAAATATCGCATTCGAACTCCATGACGGCCCGGCGCTCTTCCTTTCCGAAGGCTTTCGCTCCGGGGTAACTCAGAATGCTACCGTGTTCCGCGCGATGGCGAATCACGTCGTGGATATCAAAGCCTTCGGGATTATAGATAGCGCCTTCGACTTCCGACACGCCGATGATGGTGACACCACCCTCGTCCTGGCTAATTGTCGCGGTATGTGAGCCTACATTGCCTAATCCCTGTACCACCATCGTTTTGCCCTCGATGCCGGTTTTGAGTCCCAGGCGGTCCATCAGGTCGGCCTGGTTACAGGCTTCGCGAATGCCGTAGAAAACGCCGCGACCGGTGGCCTCGGTCCTGCCCCGGACACCATTCTGGCTAACCGGCTTACCGGTTACACAGCCGGCGGCGTTAATATCGTCGGGGTGAAAACTGCGATAGGTGTCATAGATCCAGGCCATCTCGCGCGGTCCGGTACCGTAATCGGGTGCGGGAACGTCAATAGCCGGCCCGATGAATTTACGACGAATGAGCTCGGTGGTGTACCGGCGGGTGATCTTCTCCAGGTCGCTTTCCGAGTACTCCCAGGGGTTGATGCGAACCCCGCCCTTCGCGCCGCCAAAGGGGACGTCTACGATGGCACACTTGTAAGACATCAGGGTGGCGAGCGCGACGACCTCTTCCTGATTGACGTGGTTGGAGTAGCGAATACCCCCTTTCGTCGGGCTACGGTGGTGACTGTGCTGGGCGCGGTACGCCTCGATAACCTGCACCTCTCCGTTGATCTTGACGGGAAAGTAAATCTGGTATACGCTATTGCAAATCTTAATTTGACTAAGAAGCCCCTCCGGAAGGCCGGTGTGGGGGGCGGCGGCGTCAAAGTACCGTCCTACACTTTCTAAAAATGAGTTGTCACGCATGATCTTCAATTTGATTTTCAATATCCGTTAGGCGGCGGTCCAGTCTCCAGAGATAGAAGGCTAGTCCGAGAAAGACAACGACAATTACCGCAACTACCACGTACATTTTACCGATGCTGCGCAAAAAATCTGGGGCAGGTTCGGTACCTGACTGCGCGAACAGTCCGCCCCAATGGACGATCAGTGCGAGTAAAGCGAGAATTCGGGAGTTACGATACATCATGTCGGCTGGTTAGGCAGAGCGAAGGTAAGCAATGAGGTGTCGGTCATCCGAAAATGCGGCGCGTTCGTCTAGCAAATACGACGGACTTACCATTCGGGCCGAATTTGAGGACCAATTAATCAATCAGCCATGCGCATCTTAGCACTACCCATTCAAGACGACTTATTGGAAGTCCACAACAGCATGTGGACCGGCGAGGAAAAAGTCTACTTCAACGGGAACTTGGCCAGTTCGGGTCACAGTTTGTTTGGTCGGAGTCACTATTTTACGGTAGACGCTACGGACGGACAGGGAGTGGATAAGTTTCGCGTCGAGATCGGTATGGCATGGTGGGGAGCCATCACCGTCGATGTCTTTAAAAACGATCGCTGCCTGCTGGCCAGTCACCGTACGCCGGTTACCCGCGTAGACCCCCGGACCTTACCCAACACGGAGTCTAAGCCCTACCACATACGCCGGGAGGGAAACACCACCGAACTGGACGAAGAGTTTTTCGTGTAGGCGGAGTTCCCGGTCGCCTGGCCGTCACGGCTTGATTACCTTTGCGGGCAAAAGTCTACCATGTCTGCACTCACCGCTATCGGTCCGGTCGACGGCCGTTACGCCTCCAAAGTTAAATCGCTCTCCCCTTACTTCAGCGAATACGGATTGATCAGGTACCGGGTATTGGTTGAGGTAAGATATCTCCAAGCGCTCCACCGGTTGGGGCTTCCCCAAGTAGCAGTGGCCGACAAGACAAGCATTGATCGCTTGGATTCCATCGTGGATAACTTCAGCGAAGCGGACGCGCAGCAGATCAAGGCGACCGAACGCGTCACCAATCACGACGTAAAGGCTGTAGAATATTTTTTAAAGGACAAATTGAAAGAGAATGGGCTGGAGGCTATTCTGGAGTTCGTTCACTTTGGACTCACCAGCCAGGATATAAATAATACGGCGATTCCTTTAAGTCTGAAGGACGGGTTGCAGGAAGTCATTCAACCCGCACTGGACCGTCTGTTAACGAACCTGGACGGACGTGTTCAGGAGTGGAAGGAAGTGCCCATGTTGGCAAAGACCCACGGGCAACCTGCGTCCCCTACCCTATTGGGTAAGGAATTCGCAGTCTGGAC
Organism: Lewinella sp. IMCC34191; assembly: GCF_003390935.1. Taxonomy (GTDB): domain Bacteria; phylum Bacteroidota; class Bacteroidia; order Chitinophagales; family Saprospiraceae; genus Neolewinella. The sequence goes on from NZ_QNQZ01000009.1 coordinate 99,183, forward strand.
GGCTCGTCTCCGCGAACAAATCCGGCAGATGAAGGCCGTCCCCTATTCGGCTAAATTCGGCGGCGCTACCGGTAACATGAATGCCCACTACGTCGCCTACCCCGATACGGACTGGCACGCCTTCGCCGATGGTTTCGTACAAGATGATCTCGGACTGCAGCGCAGTTACCCGACCACCCAAATCGAGCACTACGATAACCTGGCGGCTACCTTCCACGCCCTATCCCGTATCGCTACTATCCTCATCGATCTGTGCCGCGACATCTGGACCTACATTAGTATGGAGTATTTCCGCCAGCGCACCGTGGCCGGCGAGATCGGCAGTTCCGCCATGCCCCACAAGGTTAACCCCATTGACTTTGAAAATGCGGAGGGTAACCTGGGCCTGGCCCGCGCGATCTTCGGTCATTTGGCCGATAAGCTCCCCATCTCCCGCCTGCAACGCGACCTCACGGATTCTACGGTGCTGCGTAACATAGGCGTCCCGCTGGCTCATGTGCTCATCGCCATTCAGGCAATCGAGAAGGGCTTGGGTAAGCTACTCCTCAACGAGGAAAAATTACGTGCCGATCTGGAAGCCAACTGGATGGTGACGGCGGAGGCTATCCAAAATGTATTGCGGCGGGAGGGTTATCCGAAGCCGTATGAGGCGTTGAAGGAGTTGACGCGGGGGAATTCGGCCGTGGACCAGCAAACCATCTCCCAGTTCATTGCAGGACTTAAGGTCTCAGAATCCGTGAAGAATGAACTGCGGCAAATTAGCCCGCAGAACTACGTGGGTCGGTTTTGAGTCCCGTACGCGTCTTGCAGATTGCGGGTGGTATGGACCGTGCAGGAGTGGAAACATCCATCATGAATTTGTACCGCTGGATCGATCGTTCTCGACTGCAGTTCGACTTTCTGTACTTCACTGACCGCGTTTGCCATTACGACAGCGAAATTCAAGCTTTAGGAGGAATAATCTACCGCCTGCCCCCGGTGAATAATCCCGCTTCTCGCTTTTGGTCCACCTTTCAGTTTTTACGGGCGCATCCGGAATTCGTGGCCGTTCACAACCACACCTTGCTCGATGGGGGCCTCTATCTGCTAGCCGCCTATTTCGGGTCGGTTAGCAGTAGAATAGCTCATTCCCATACTACCCGCGCTAATTTGAGATTATCTGCTTTTAGCCTTCTTTATCAGCGTATATCGATAAAACTTATGCAGTGGTGCGCAAACCGCTATGTGGCATGTGGTCACGCCGCCGGACAATTTCTTTTCGGACCGTCTAGACCGTTTCACATTATGCGTAATGGCATTGCCCTGACCCGTTTTGCCGCCTCAAGTCCTTCCTTACTGAGGTCACTACTAAACCTGCCTGCGGATTGCCGCGTATTGTGCCAAATCGGGCGTCTCGACTACCAGAAAAACCCCGGCTACTCCCTTTCAATCGCCCGGAAGCTTACCCAAATGGGTTATCATTACCACCTTGTATTTGTGGGTGATGGACAAATGATCGGTGATCTTGAGGATACAGTCGTCACCTTCGGTCTGGAAAAACACGTTAGCTTCCTCGGCAACCGCAACGATATACCGGATATCCTGGCTGGATCGGATCTCATGCTGCTCCCTTCATTCTACGAAGGTTTTCCACTAGTTTTGGTCGAATCCCAGGCTGCGGGCTTGCCCGCAGTGGTTTCCAACCAAGTATCCGAGGAGGTTGATCTCGGACTGGGCCTGATTGAATTTCTCCCTTTAGTTTCAGTTGATCAATGGTGTAAAACGATTATCAAATTCGCATCGGCAACTTCCCCGTCAAGAGATGATAGAATTGCCGTGCTGGAAAAGGCCGGATTTGATGCAGCTTCGAATGCTGCAAGACTGAACGAATTATATGGCCTGCCCCGATAGGCACGTCGGGTCTAGCAGCAATACATTAGACGGGCAAAAATGAATGCGCCAGCCGAAAACAAGACGGTACATTACCTGGAAGCTTTTGACCATACGGAGTTAATTGAAAGATGGGTAGGCCTGATTGCCAGCATTGCAGGTGTTAAAGTGGTTTGCCACGTCAAACCTTGCTACCAGGAATCTCTTCGCGCCCAATATTCCACGGTCCCCAACGTATCTATTGGCGGACCCACCGAAGGGATCTCGTGGCCCGCTTATATCCGGCGCATTCAGTTTGACAGCACGAGTGTCGCCGTAATTCCAACGGTTGGACAGCGGCCTCACTGGTTTACCTCCTTAATTAGTCGGGTGAACTTCTACCTGGTGTTGCACAATCTCAATTACTGGTTTGACCGATCCGCGTACCGCTTGCCCCGCAGCACGGTAAAAGATTTGGCCAAGGATGTAAGGCAGTACATTGAAATACGTGCCAAACGATCTCTGCTTACCTCCTCCCTCGCACTACTCTATGCTACGGATGCCCTGGCACAAGAAGGAATGCGGGAAACATCTTTAGGCAACGTCAATCACCTCGTTTTACCGTTTTCGTGTCTGCGGAATTCGCCAGTACAAATCACGGCGAATGCTGACAGGAGAACCTTGCAGGTGGTCGTACCGGGCTCTATGAGCAGCAGAGCTCGTAACTACAAGCTAGTCTTAGATGGCCTCGCTGGTGCGGCTGGCAATGATGCCATGATAGATATCCACTTTGCCGGAAAAGTTGTTGACCAATGTATTCAAAGACAATTCCAGGAATTCGTTACCGAGCGGAGTTTATCGGGTACTAACGGTATCCAACTTCACTGGTACAACGACGGCCTGGATGAACAGCAATTCGATGCGGTCCTGACATCCGCGGATGTGATACTGGCTCCGCTTAAGCCCGAGGTCACTGTTGGACGATATATTGAAAAAATTGGCTATACCAAAGCCTCGGGAACGCCCTTCGATGCCATCTATTTCGGCAAGCCCATCCTTTTACCATTTTGGCATCCACTACGGGACCCGGCCGTCTTACATTTTTCAGATGGCACCCATCTGGGAGACGTCCTCACGAACCTGGCCTTTAACCGGGAACTTCCGAAAAATTGCTGGCACAGCAACACGGAGCAAGCCCTTCGCTCCAAATGGGAAAACTTGATAAAGGCCTAGACGCCTGCGACTACGCTTCGTATGGGCTCACTGCCGAAATATTCGGTACTGGCAAAATCAAGTGGATCTGAACTTGCTTTCTACCTGCGCTCCGCCGCCCTAAAAATCCGGGCTATTACCAAACGGGTCGTCATCCAGCAAGGGTTGATCGACGTAGTTCGTATCGTTTGGCGTACCGTAATACGCATCGCAATTCATTTCGATGCCCAGTTCTCCGGGGGGCCGTGCCCACTGCGCTTCGGTGTCCCAGCCAATGCTCTCATCCGCCTGGGAGGTGCTGACGAATCTACGGAAGAAGGGTTTGGCCATGTTGGACCCTGCCCCCAAGGCTAGGCTGCGGAAGCGGATCCACCGCTCGTCACCGCCGACCCAGGTTCCTACAATGAGTTCGGGGGTGATGCCCATATACCATCCGTCCGTCTGGTCGTTGGTCGTACCCGTTTTTCCGCCCACGGGACCTTCTACGCCGCGCAGGTTACCTACGGAGGCACGTCCGAGCATATTCACCATGACGTAGTTCGCCTGGGGACTGATGGCGGGTCTTTCCTCGGGAAGGTATTCGTAGATGATACGGCCGGTACGGTCCTCGATCTTAGTGAGATAGACGGGGCGGATGAAGACGCCGTTATTGCCGAAGGTCGTATATGCTCCCGTAAGCTGCTGTACGGTCAAATCGACGGAACCGAGCGCGATGGATGGCGCGGCGGGTATCTGAGTCTTGGGGATACCCATATTCGCCACCATATTGCGGACCGGTTCAGTGCTCGCCAGCTCCTTCATCAGGTAGGCGGAGATGGTATTGACCGAGTTCTTTAGCCCCTGATATAGGGTGTAGTCCTGGTAGGAGTACGCACCGCTGGAGTTCCGTGGGGTCCATGGATCGTTCAATCCAAAATTACCGTCTCCCGGGCCGATGGTGACCGGTTGGTCGATAACCCGCAAACAGGGCGTGATACCCCGCAGGTCGATGCTGGCCGCGTATATGAAGGGCTTGAAAGTCGAGCCAACCTGACGGCGCGAGGTGACGTGGTCGTATTTAAACCACTTGAAGTTGCTGCCCCCCACCCAGGTGCGTACAAAGCCGGTGTGGGGCTCTACCGACATGCTGCCGATCTGCAGGATCATCTTGTGGTAACGGATACTATCGAGCGGCGTCATGGTGGTATCCGTTTCCATGGCCTCGTTATCGTAGGTAAAGACGCGCATCTCCACCTCCTTATCGAATTCCGTTTCCACCGTCTCCTGCAACTTCGTCCACGCTGCCCGCAGTTTCTCAAATTCAGGGAGCTTCATCACCTGACGATGCTGTGCGGCAAAATCTTCCGATATGAGATTACGGCTGACGGCATCGGTGATGACGCCGGGTCGTTTGGCTTCGTCAATCATGCGCTGAATTTCCCGGTCATTGCGCGAAAACCGGAAATCCATCTTCGCCAGGATCTCCCGGATAACGGGTACCAGTATGCCTTGCCGGTACGCCTGGTAGCGATCTGACTGCCGGACTGCGTTCCGCAGGCTTTCTTTCCGCCGTTCCACCCGCACCTCCGTTTCGGAGTTCGGGTTCGTGTATGTCCAGGGGTCCATCCCGCTCCAGTGCGTGAAGAACTGTTCCTGGAGCTGCTTCATATGGATGCGCGCCTGCTCTTCGGCGTGCTGCTGCATCCTCGGATCGATGGTGGTGTAAAAGGTTAGCCCGTCCCGGTAGAGGTCGTAGGCCTGGCCGTCTGATTTCCGGTAAGGGTCCTGCTGCAGGATGCGTTTCGCTTCTTCCGCGAGCACCATACGGAAATACGGAGCCAGTCCGTCATCGTGCCGCTGCCGGGTAAATTTGACCCCGAGGGGAAGTTGGGAGAGCGAGTCGTATGCTACCTGGGTAATGCGGTGGTTACGGACCATCTGCTGCAGTACCTGATTCCGACGCAATTCGGTCCGGTCCGGAAAACGAAGTGGGTTATACAGCGAAGCATTCTTGAGCATGCCCACCAGCATGGCCGCTTCCTCGACGTTGAGATCCTGCGGACGCTTTCCGTCGAAGTAGTTCTCCGCGGCGGCCCGAATACCCTGCGCGCCATTGATAAAGTCGTACCGGTTGAGGTACATCGCGATAATCTCCTCCTTGGTGTATTTGCGCTCCAACCGGACAGCGATGATCCACTCCTTTAATTTTTGAAAGGCACGCTCTACCAGATTCGCACTTACCTGCTCGGTAAATAGCAGCTTGGCCAACTGCTGAGTGATCGTGGATCCACCACCGGCGCTTGCCTGGCCGAGCAGGGCCGTTTTGATGGCTACCCGCGGCAGTGACCGCCAGTCGATCCCGCTATGATCATAGTAACGTTCATCTTCCGTACTCACCAGGGCGGCCTCGAGGTGGGGTCCGAGATCATCAAAATTGACCATCACGCGGTTCTCTACGAAGAACCGTCCAAGCACCGTCCCATCACTAGCCAGAACCGGACTGGCTTCATTATTTTTAGGATTCTCCAGCTCCGTAACCGACGGAAGGTCGGTGAAGCTCAGGCTGAAAAAGAGGGCGAATATGGCCACGGGCACGGCCAGTATCAGCACCCAGAATACCATCAGTGCGACACGCATCCAACCGGTGGTATCCCCAAAAAGAAACGATTTAATACTGGTCATCATGGTGAGTTAGCCGGGAGCTGGAACTACACTCCCTAAATATGAAGTAAACGCTGCCTGACCGGAGTTCCGTACAATCTCTCCGGACCAATTAAGCTTAGTCCAGCTTCAACACGTCAAGAAAGGCTTTCTGGGGTACCTCCACCTTTCCAAACTGACGCATCTTCCGCTTACCGGCCTTCTGCTTCTCCAGCAGTTTCCGCTTCCGGCTGATATCGCCACCGTAACATTTCGCCGTGACGTCCTTACGCATGGCCGACAGGGTTTCCCGGGCGATAACCTTCGCGCCGATGGCCGCCTGGATAGCGATCATAAATTGCTGACGTGGAAGTAATTCACGGAGCTTCTTACACATCTGACGTCCGATCTGTTCCGCTTTACTGCGGTGTACCAGGGCGGAAAGCGCATCCACGTTCTCGCCGTTCAGTTTGATGTCCATCCGGACCAGGTCGGTTTCTTGATAATCCTTAGGCTGGTAATCGAAGCTGGCGTATCCGCGGCTGATCGACTTCAGGCGATCGTAGAAGTCGAAGACGATCTCCGCCAGCGGCAGCACGAAATGCAATTCCACCCGCTCCGGGCTGAGGTAGGTCTGTTTGGTCAGCGTTCCACGCTTATCGATACACAAGGTCATAATGGCTCCAATATAATCGGTCGTGGTGATGATCTGCGCGGAGATCATCGGCTCGTCTACCCGCGCGCGATGGTTCACGTCCGGCAGTTCGGCCGGGTTGCGGATCTCAGTCAGCACGCCTTTGGTATCCGTGACCCGGTAGGTCACGTTCGGCACGGTGGTGATCACGTCCATGTTGAATTCCCGGAACAGCCGCTCCTGGACGATCTCCAGGTGGAGCATGCCAAGGAAGCCACAGCGGAAGCCGTAGCCAAGGGCGGCACTGGTTTCCGGTTCGAAGACTAGGCTGGCATCGTTCAGCTGTAGTTTTTCCAGACTGTCTCGGAGGGGCTCGAAATCATCGTTATCGAGCGGGAAGATACCCGCGAACACCATCGGCTTCACTTCCTCGAAGCCGGCCAGCATCTCACCGGGGTTGTCGTTCAGGGTCACGGTGTCACCCACCTTGATCTCCGAGCTGTTCTTGATGCCGGTGATGATGTAACCCACGTCCCCACAACCGATTTTCTGCGTCGGTTTTGGGGTAATCTCCATCGCGCCAACCTCATCCGCACCGTAAACCGCCTCGGTGGCTACGAACTTGATCTCGTCGTTTTTGCGTAGCTCGCCGTTCATCACGCGAACGTAGGCGATGACGCCGCGAAAAGGGTTAAAAACAGAATCGAAGATGAGGGCCTGGAGGGGAGCTTTGGGGTCACCCTTGGGGGCGGGAACACGTTCCACCACCGCCTTCATGATCTCCGGCACCCCAATACCGGTCTTTCCCGAGGCAAGAATAATGTCCTCCCGCTCGCAACCCGTCAGGTCGATCATCTGGTCGGCCATCTCCTCGATCATGGCCGTTTGCATGTCTACCTTATTCAGGACCGGAATGATCTCCAGATCATGTTCCAGGGCCAGAAATAGGTTGGATATCGTCTGCGCCTGAATGCCCTGGGTGGCATCCACCAGCAATAAGGCACCTTCGCAGGCCGCGATAGACCGGGACACCTCGTAACTGAAGTCAACGTGACCGGGGGTGTCGATCATGTTGAAGGTGTACATCTCCCCGTCGTCGTGCGGGTAATGCATCTGGATGGCGTGACTCTTGATGGTGATGCCCCGCTCCCGCTCGAGGTCCATATCGTCGAGCTGCTGGTCCCGCTTTTCTCGCTCGTTCACCGACTGGGTGAAATCGAGCAGGCGATCGGACAGGGTGGATTTACCGTGATCGATATGGGCAATGACGCAAAAGTTGCGGATGTTCTTCAAGGCGGGAAGGAATTAACAGTGGTTACGGCGCAAAGATAGCTAACAGACAGCGCCATGCTTTGGTTTTTCGGTTGTCCGCCCGCAGACTCGTTCCTTCATTGTGCCGGAATTGCTGGTAGAGAAAGGGCGGCGGAGCGCAGGTAGACAGCTGTTCAAGCCACCGCGGTATCTCCCTCTTATCCGCATCTAACCCCACGAACCGGCCGTGTATGCTTAGCGTCTATCGAAGTAATTTGTAGAGAGCCTAGTTCGGATCGATGCCAGGGCCTGAACGTTGCGGATCCTTCTTTAAACTTTTGTTATTCAGCAGCTATAAGCGCTGGCTCGTAGACGAAGCGCTTTAACTTGTGGTTGTGGGCTACCAAGGGGTGTATGCTGCCCTATCTGGCACATCTACTCGTCAATACGCTTAACACACTTGGAGCTAACGTACAGACCGCGGCAAATAAGCCCTTCTAGCCACTAATTCTAACCACAACTAGCGGTAAAGGCCATGCGTTACATAGCCGCTAACTCCTCCAATGGAAGAACCGAATGACGTACCTGTAACCCCGCCGCCCCGCAAGCGGAAACGCCGCTGGTGGCACCGGGTACGTAAGCTCTTCGTTTGGATGGTGCTGCTGGTCGTCTTTCTACTGGGCCTGCTGCAGTTGCCCGACTTTCAAAACTGGCTTGTCGATCGTGTCACCGCCGGCCTGAGTAAGACTCTCGAAACCCAGGTGGACATTGAGTACGCCCGGCTCTCCTGGTTCGATGAGCTGACCATCCAGGGGGTCTTTATCGAAGATAAATACGGAGATACCCTCCTCTACGGGCAGGAGATCGCCGCGGATTTCAACCTGCTATCCCTTCTCGATAATTCGATTGAGATCGAGGAGCTAACGATTACCGATACGCGCTTCAAGATCAGGAGGGATCTCGGGGATGCGGAATCGAATCTGGAAACCGCCCTCGAGAAATTGTTCCCCTCGCGGACAAAAGCTCAACGGCCCATCAATCTTGCGTTGGACCGCCTGGACCTGGAAAACATATCGTTCGTCCAGGATGACAGTGTGCGGGGACAGCGCTTCGACGTGGCTTTGGAATCCGCCGTGGTCTACATCGATGAACTCGATCTGGTTAACAAACGGATCGGCCTGGAGACCGCCGAGGTGCGACGCCCCGTAGTGCGCCAAACCTCTATCCCCCCTACCCCGCTAAGTTCCGTACCGGGGCTGGATGAGGCAATCCGTTCTATTGATAGCACCCTGGTTGACAGTAATCGCGTTAGCCTGCACGTCAGCATTGACGCCCTGGAGATCATCGATGGTGTATTCGAACTGGACAACTTCCGTAAGGACCCGATCGAGACGGCCGACATTTCTTCCGTCGACTTCGCCCGCCTAGGGGTCAGGGACATCAACCTGGAATTGACCCAGGTGGATTACCAAGCCAGCGAAGTAACCGCCCGGATCCAACACCTCAGCCTGGAAGAAAAGAGTGGCTTCATCCTTGACCGCCTCAGCGTAGATGAACTGCGGATAACACCAACGGACCTGGTTTTTAACGACCTCATCCTGACAACGCCCAACAGTTCATTATCCGATTCCCTGAGTTTCACCTTCCCGGGGGGATGGGAATCCTGGTCCGAATTCAACGATCGCGTACGGATGAGTATCGGGCTGGAACCCAGCATCGTGAACGTGCGGGACATTCTTTATTTCGCCCGGCAATTACGGTTTAACCCCTTCTTCCGGGATAACCGGGATCGCAACATTCGCCTCGGCGGCCAATTTACAGGCCGCGTGAATAACCTTCGCGCCCAGGACGTCGTCCTTGCCCTCGATGAGAACAACTACCTGGAAGGCAGCTTCAGCAGCCGCAACCTGGCGCAGCCCGGATCGGAAGCCCTGAACCTCGAGCTAGATGCCATGCGTACCAGCGTGACTACGCTGCGCCGCTTGATTCCCCGGATGAATCTTCCGGCCAACTTCAATAAGCTGGGGCGGCTCAACTTCGACGGTCGCTTCGACGGCTTCTTTACCGACTTTGCCGCGAAGGGTGATTTGCGTACCGATATCGGACGGGCCGTCCTGGACATGCGCATGGATATCGAAAACGGGGCGGAACGGGCGGAATACAGCGGTTCCTTATCGCTGGATCGATTCGATTTGGGCATCTGGACGAATAATGAGGACCTGGGCATCGTCAATTTTACCGCCGCCATTGACGACGGGCAAGGACTGACGGCCACTTCCGCTTACGCAAACCTGCGTGCTACCATCGAGGCGCTCGAATTTAAAGGCTACCGTTACGAAAATGCGCTCATCAACGGGCAACTGCAGCAACAGTTCTTCGATGGTAGCTTCGCCATCGCCGATGAAAACATCGACCTGAATTTTTTAGGGGAACTCAATTTCCGCGACAGCATTCCTGTCTTCGACTTCAGTGCTGAAATTAACCGGATCGACCTGCAAGCTCTCAATCTCAGCGAGCGGCTTGTGGTGTTGTCGGGCGATGTCGACCTGAACATTGTCAATACGGTCTTCAGCGATATGGAGGGACGTGTCGAATTAGACAGCTTCCGGGTAGTCCGCGACACCGCAACCATCAACGTAGGCAAACTACTCGCCTACTCTAACTTCAACGAGGAGGGACAAAAGGTTGTCAAGTTGGAAAGCGACATTGCGAAGGGAGAAATAGTCGGTCGCTTCGATATCAATGAGGTGTCCTCCAGCCTAACCAAATATCTGGTCGAATACTACCCCGGCTGGGCCAGTCGGCTGAATATCCAGGCACCCCGGGCTTTCCCAACGGATAATCGCTTCAGTTTCGATATTACCATCACCGATTCCAAGGGGTTGAATCGCCTTGTCAACCCGAAGCTAGGCCCCCTGATTGACGTGCAACTTACAGGTAGCTACGATGGATTCGATGATCAGATGCGGGCCGAATTAATTGCACCGCGCTTTTCCTTCGATAACATCTCCTTCGTGGACCTTATCGTCCGTACTAAAGGAAAAGAATCAGAAGGAGAATTAGACCTGCTAATTGATTCCACCCTCCTGAATGGGAAGCCCATCCTAAACCAACTTACCCTACTCAGCCTGATCGACCGGGACACCATCGACTTCGGGATCAATTACGGTGGTGCCGGCGGCGTCTTTTTGGAAAAGCTCAATCTGAACGGACAAATCACGCTTCCCGATACGGCCAACTACGCGGTGCGTTTCGACGATTCGGATTTAGTACTCTTTCAGGAGCCGTGGACCATACGCCGCGATAACCGCATTGTCATCGGACCGGAATATATCGACACACGCAACTTCAGCCTGCGAAGCGGTGAGCGCAGCATCCGGCTATCCAAGCGGGGAGATCTGGGCCTCGATCTGAACCTGGAAAATATGGCCCTCGGCCTCATTGATTCTGTGTGGAATTACCAGCCGCTAGACTTTGGCGGTCGGGTGGACATACACGTTGGCGTCGATAACGCCTTCCTGCTGCAGGGGATTACCGCGGATATCCGCAGCGATACCATGCTGATTAACGGCGACGATTACGGTTACCTCCGCGTTGACATGCGCGCTCCAAATCCTAAAGGCAGGGTCAATGCTTACCTGAACCTGAACCGAGATACGTCCCAACTCATCGCCGAAGCCGTATTCAATCTAGGGGACCTAACGGAAAATCCCCGCGTCGATCAGCAAAAGAACTATTTGGACCTCACCGTGAACGTGACCGGATACCCCTTGGACCTGGCCAGCTACTGGGTGGGTGGTTCCGTATCGGATATCGTTGGCAAGATCGACGCGCAACTGAACGTGTCCGGACCGGCGGGGGAAGCAGATGTGCAAGGGTATATCGATGCATCCGCAGGAGCCTTTACCCTCGATTACCTGCAAACCCGCTACCACTTCAATGAATCGCGCGTTCGCATCACGAACAACCTATTCGATCTTGCGGGCACCCGATTGCTGGATCGCTACAACAACGTAGCGCGGCTCACGGGGGGCATTACGCACGACCGACTAAAGAATTTGGGGATCAACGCCCGCCTGCGAACGGATCGCTTCCTTGCCCTCGATCTTGCCCCGGGGGATAATCCAAACTTTTACGGACAGGCGATTGGCAGTGGAACGGTCGACTTCACGGGTAACTTCCGACAGACCGACATCTACGTTCGGGCTACGGTAGGCCGCGACTCCCGCCTGGCCATTCCCGTTTCCGAAGGCTCGGGTGCAGGCCCCATCGACAACGTGCGCTTTGTCGACCGGACCGTCTACCAGGAAGAAGAAGAGGTAGTAACGGCCGCCGACCCGACCGGGGTAAGCCTGGAGATGGAAATTGAGGTCCTGGATGAGGCCGTCGGTCAGATCATTTTTGATGAAGAAGTCGGTGACATTCTGGAAGGAAGCGGGAACGGGAACCTCAGTCTCCGCATACCCCGTGACGGTACTTTACAGATGTACGGAACCATCACGCTGACCCAGGGAGACTATCTCTTCACCCTGTACAAGGTGGTAAATAAGGAATTTTCCGTTCGCCCCGGGGGAACGGTGACCTGGTCCGGCGATCCCTTTGCGGCGCGCATCGACATCGAAGCCGATTACCAGAACCTAAAAACCCCCATCATCAACTTCATCCGGGAATACCTACCCCTAGACGGATCCAATCAGGGCGCGTCGGACCTTACCCGCGCGGCCAGCCAGGCTACGGATATTGACCTTACCCTGCAACTGGACGGTATTCTCACTCAGCCGGACATCAACTTTGACATCAGTTTCCCCAGCCTGGACGGCACCCTGGAAACCTACGCGAATAATAAGCGCCGCCAACTTCTCCTCGATCAGAGCGAGCTGAACCGGCAGGTATTCGGATTGATCGCGGTAGGCCAGTTCCTGCCCGCTGACCTTAGTTTCAACGTAACGGATGTGGCGGTTAACACCGTCAGTGAATGGCTCTCCAGCTACCTGAGCCTGTTGCTTAACAACCTCTTGGAGGATACATTTGGCGAAGATGCCTTTATCTCCGGCTTCGATTTCGACATCGCCTACAGCAATTACGCCAACAATAATATTCGCACGGATAATGCGATCACGCGGGGCCAGACGGTTGAATTCTCTTTCCGCCGGGATTTCAATAATCGCCTTAGCCTGAGTGGAGACGTGAACGTGCTAAACGACCAGGTGGTAAGTGGCGGCGGCAACACCGGAACCTTCATCGGCAATGACGTCGTGCTCGAGTACGTACTCAACGACAGCCGATCGCTCAAATTACGTGTGTACCAGCGCCTGCAACCTGATATTTCGAGCCGCCGACGAATTCAGATAGGTACCGGACTTAGCTGGCGCCGAGAATTCGACTCCCTCTCGGAATTCTTTGCCGGCTTCAAAAACGACGCATCCGGCAAGCGTTAAACTACCTCGGCAGGACGTCGGCCCAGGCTGGGAAAATGTCGGATCACCAGCTGCCAATCATCAACGATGCGGTAGTCACGGGCGTACAGCAGGTTCAGGTGGTGAAGCGTAGACTCGTCTTCAATGATCGTTCCCGATCCGGGATTAAGTACCCCTCGCTTAATTTTCGGCAATAGGTGCCGGTCCGGGTCCCCTGGATGATAGCCGATCCAGCTCAAGCGACCGACAAGCACGCTCAGGAGGTTAGCGAGGTAGCCGCCTTTATTGCTGACCATCCATATTGTAAGGGGCGTGCTGAACAGGAGCACCAGTGCCAATGCACGATCGAAAAGCCACTTACCCCGCCGGTAGGTAGGGTCGTCGATGCGCAAATTCACGTCTATCGTATAGAGTGTCCCTCGCTGGTCCGAGCGGTGGCTGCCGATGATGCTGCTGCTCTTTTCGGGCAGGATGCGGTATTGCAGGTCCGGACCCAGTTCGCTCATCCACCGTTGGATGTCACCAATATCCAAATCCGCCGAGCAGAAGATGATTTCCTCGGCGCGATACAGGCGGGCCAGCGTGGAGAGGCGGTCGGTCGTTCCGATGTCTTCCTCACCGATGACTACATCCGCCCCGGTTATCGGCCGAACCCGCCCGATAAATTGGGCTTTGGCACCTACGCGCTGAAGAAGACCCAGGGTGCGTTCGGTTTCTGCCGTCCCGCCCACGATGAGTAGCCGGGATGCTTCCCGCGCACCGAGTTGTCGGTGGCTCATCATTTGGGCGGCGGCGCGCAGGAATAACGTTATCAGCACGGCCCAGGAGGCTCCCAGGACGAGTAAAGCCCGGCTCGGGCGGAGTTGCTCTGGCAACAAGCCGTAGACTGAAAGAAGAAGTAAGGTGCCAAGGGCCAGGCTGCGCAGCAGACGGCCATAATCATAGGGGCGATCGTATCCTCCACCGAGAAATATGCTTCCCGTCCAGAGCAAGGTATAGCCCGGGAAATGAACCCAATTGATGTGGTCGGAAAAATAGTCCGCATCGCCGAAGTGATAGGCGGCCCACAGGCGCTTCAGTGTAATGAGGCCGAGATAGATGCCCACCGCATCCATTACCGGGAAACAGAGCTTCCGCCACAGGTTTCCGGCCACGGTACCCACGGCCCGGACGTAGATGGCAGCCTGCATCATCCACACCAGTAAACTGGCGCGTGACCCGGCGAAATGCTTACGGGCAAAGATCACCATCGCCTGGTAAAACACCCGTACGTAATTCAGGCTGCCCCGCTTGGTGCTTTCCCCTTTGTAGTGTAGGATACTGGTATGCGGATAGTAGTAGTTATGGTACCCACCCTGCGTGATCCGGTACGATAGGTCGATATCTTCCCCGTACATAAAAAACGTTTCGTCGAGCAATCCCACTTTCTTTAAGGCGGAAGCGCGCAGCCACATATACGCCCCCGCCAGAACGGCTACGCGGTGCACTTCATCTTCTGCGAGGTACCCCAGATGGTATTCGTTAAAGCGGGTGGAAGTGGGAAATAGTCTGGATAAACCGAAAGCCTTCGTAAAGGCTACCCAGGGCGTAGGTAATCCACGCTTACTCTCCGGCAGGAAACGGCCGCTGCCATCCAGCATCCTGACACCTAGTCCTCCCAAATCAGGATGAGCTTCTGCGAAGTCATAACAGCGCTGGAAGGTGTCTTCCTGTACGACCGTATCGGGATTTAACAGCAGGTGGTACTTACCGCGGCACTGCCGTAGAGCCTGATTATTCGCTACGGAAAATCCGGGATTGTTCTGGTTGGCGATTAGCCGGACCCACGGGAATCGACGGCGAACCATTTCGACGGAACCGTCGGCCGAGTGGTTATCAACCACCCAGACCTCCGCATCCATATTCTCCACCGCGCGCGCCACGCTCAGCAAGCACTGCTCGAGAAAGTGACGGACATTATAGCTGACGATGACAATGGAAAGCTGCACGTTGCAAAGGTAGAACGCAAACTTACGCCGCTTGACCGGTTATATATCCAATGTTGGATCGCAACGAATTACCACCCCGATCGAAGGGCCTTCCCCTTTTGCTACATACCGTCCTTTGCCTCGCCGGCATGGTTTTGCTCACCAGCGTCGCCTTAGGTCTGCTGGCCCGCTATTTTGGTTTATCACTCGGGGACGCAGGCGCTACGATGGAGTTAGCATCCGAGCGCATGGAGCTTCGCCTGATCCTCCTGATCAATAACCTGGGAACCTGGGGAATTCCCGCGATCCTCGCGCTTTGGTTGACGTTTCGCGCGAAGTGGACGGCGGCTGCAGGTTTGGTTCGCCCTCGAAGACCGAAGCTGATCGGTAACTCCATCCTGGTTTTTCTCTTCGGTATCCCTCTGGTCGCCTTGGCCGCCTACCTGAATCTACAACTTGACCTACCCGAGTGGATGGTTCAGTCGGAAGACGAGGGAAATGCCTTGCTGGCCAATGTCTTACGGATCGAAAGCGGGAAGGAGCTGCTAGTTGCTCTCCTTACCGTCGCGGTAGTGCCGGCAGTGGCTGAGGAATTAATGTTCCGCGGCTTGCTTCAGGGCCAGCTACTGCGTCGCGTCATGAGCGAAACAGCAGCTATCTGGGCTGCCGCCGCTATCTTCTCAGCGATCCACCTCGAATTTGCGGGCTTCTTTCCCCGCCTTCTGCTCGGGGCCCTGCTCGGTTATAGTTACCGGTGGACGGGATCCCTTTGGCTCCCGCTACTACTTCACTTCCTCTTCAATGGGTTACAGGTCATCAATACCTACGTAGCCGGTGAGTTCGTCCCGGATACGGAAATGGATGCCCGGTTAGGTACGTTACTTGCGGCGGGGGCCATAAGCCTGCTGATCGTGCTGTATCTCGGCTATAGGAATGAAAGACAGCTCAGGTTTGCCGTTCCGGCTCAATCCGATCGACGGTAAGGCTGACTACGCTGGAATATATACTCGAAAAGTGCGCGGTGATCATCGGAAAAAACTTTCCCTCGACGCATCATCATTCGTCTGGCCGTCTCCATTGCTTTATCCAAACGATAGGTAGTTACACCGTTACCCCACGTGAAGGAAGGCACAAAGGTTGGTGGAAATCCGGCTCCAAAGACATTAGCCGAAAAACCGATGACAGTTCCTGTGTTCAACATCGTGTTGATTGCCGTCTTACTGTGGTCGCCCATTATAATTCCGTAGAATTGAATACCGCTATCGATCATAGCCTGATCGGCGTATGACCATACCTTTACGTTGCCGTAGTCATTTTTGAGATTACTGCCATTGGTATCTGCTCCAATGTTACACCATTCTCCCACCACGGCGTTACCCAAGTATCCATCGTGTCCCTTATTACTGTTTGCCTGAAAAACAACATTGCTGATCTCCCCGCCGACCTTACAGTTGGGACCTATGGTCGTAGCACCGTATAGCTTGGCACCCATTTTAATGACCGCATCTTCCGCGATAACCAGCGGGCCTCGCAGCATGGACCCCTCGAGCACCGTCGCTCCCCGACCAATATAGATCGGCCCATCTTCAACATTGAGTATACAGGCTTCCAGCTTTACGTCATTGCTGATAAACAGGTTCTCCAAAGAACCAACTAGCCTGTTAGACGAAGGCAACGGTTCCGAATCACGGCCGCCAGTCACCAGCTCAAAATCCGACACGATGGCCTCCGCGTTTTTGCGGAATAGGTCGGCGGGACGCGACACGAAGCTAAAGGGCAGGTGAGGCACCTCCTTCATTTCCAGTCCGTTCAGGCCATCATCGGCCACGAAAGCTTCCGTTCGCGCACGATCCAGTTTGGCAACGACTAATCTTCCCTCCTTAGCCCAGGCCGAGTTCAGGGGTATTGATTCTATCCAGGACACCACCTCTACACCCGGAAGCAAACTGCCATCGATTAGCCAATTTTCTTCACCCAACGCTGTCGGGAACAAATTCCGTAAATAAGGCGCAGGAAAACAAGAACAAGTGGTCACAAGGTGACGGCCCCACTTCTCGGCCAGTGTCAACAGCCCCAGCCGAAGGTCTCCGACCGGCCGGGCGTAGGTAAGGGGTAATAGGTGCTCCCGGTCCTGGGAGTCGAATAGAATAACGGGCATAGGCTTACAGGTCGAATCCAATATCGGAACGATAATTCATTCCGTCAAAGGTGATCGCTTTGGCATTTTCGTAGGATGCTTCCAGTGCTTCCTGAAAGGTGGCTCCGTAGCTGGCGACGGAAAGGACCCGCCCGCCATTGGTCACGATGCTTCCGTCGTCGGCAACTTTGGTGCCGGCGTGAAATACCTGACTACCGTTTACCTTCTCCAGACCACTGATCACCTTTCCTTTCTTATAGTCGCCGGGGTAGCCACCACTTACGAGCACAACGGTTGCCGCCTGCCGGTCGTCGATCTTCACGACCGCGGCGCCAAGTTCACCCTCCGCCGTTTCTAGCATCAGCTGCATCAGGTCGTTGTTCAGGCGCAACATGACGGACTGCGTTTCCGGGTCACCCATCCGGCAATTGTACTCGATAAGCTTGGGCTCACCGTCTACGATAATGAGGCCGCAGAAGATGAAGCCCCGGTAATCCAGCTTTCGGGCGGCAATGCCCTCGAGCGTCGGCTGTATAACCTGCTGCTCAACTTTGCGCATGAGGTCGGCATCCACGAAGGGCGGGTGGCTGATGCTGCCCATGCCGCCGGTGTTAGGTCCGGTATCCCCTTCCCCGATCCGTTTGTAATCCTTGGCAGTGGGCAGAATGCGGTAACTCTTGCCATCCGTAAGTACGAAAACGGAAAACTCAATACCGTCCAGGAATTCCTCCACTACAAGCTTCGATCCGGCCTCACCGAACTTCCCTTCCAGAATGGCGCGGGCTTCCTGTTGTGCTTCCTGCGCATCATCCAGTATGAGTACGCCTTTGCCGGCGGCTAACCCGTCGGCCTTTAGTACGATAGGCGTGGGCAACCCTCCCACGTATTCAACGGCTTCGTCCACCTGATCCACCGTAAACCGGCGGTAAGCCGCAGTGGGAATACCGTATTCCTCCATGAAAGCTTTGGCATACGATTTACTGCCCTCCAGGCGCGCCGCTTCGCGGCTCGGCCCGATGAAATAGATAGATCGTAATTCGTCGTCGTCGCTAAAAAAGTCCCGCAGGCCACGCACCAGCGGTTCTTCCGGTCCGCAAATGACCATGCGGACGTTCCGTTCGAGCACGGCCGCTTTAACCCCTTCAAAATCATTCGGGTCAATAGCCAGATTCGTACCGTATTCACGGGTACCGGCATTACCCGGGGCGATAAAAAGTTCCGCACAGAGTGGGCTTTGTGACAGTCTCCACGCAAGCGCGTGTTCCCGCGCTCCGGCGCCCAAGAGTAAAACATTCATACTTTAAAATTTATGGAGTTACTGGACGACAACGTCTTTAGATTGGGTAAAATACTCGGTTTGGATACTCGCTTTGGTCGTACCGATCTGATCCTTGAATAACCGTTGCTTGACGAAGTACACCTCGTAGTTACCGGGAGCGATATCGTCAACAGCTTGCGGAGGTAAGGAAACCACCCCGCTGCTGGTTGGCCCCGAAACCAAAATTCTTCGGGGGGTGCTGCGGTCGCCGGGTTCGAAAAAGATAACCAGGCTCTCCCGTTCGGTCAGTCCGCGGTCCGCCACCGGAAAATTCACGGACCGATCGCGGTACAGGCTATCCGGCAGCGAATCGATGTAAATACCGTGCGTCACGAAACTGAAAATTGTAGGTTCCTCCTGCACATTGACGGTGAAGCGCACCAGTTCCGGCAGGTCGCGAACGGCGGTATAGCGAAAACGTCGGCCGGGTAGTCCATCCAGCGGTTCCATCGTATTCCCCATCATTCCCGGCACCTGACGGGTGGAATCCGGCATCACCAAATCAGCCGTAACGGTACCGTTAGCGGCCTGATACCGCAGATGACCGCTGACCGTTTTCACCTCCTGGACGAGTAACGGCTCACCGGCACCACAGCCCAGAACGAGCGCTATTAAAATTACGAGTGCGTAATGCAACGAGCCTTTTTTGCAAATGTAAGCCGTGGAGATCGTCCGCCTTAGTCGAGGCTCCAGTCGATAGCCGCTTTGCCGTGGTTCGTCAGGTATTCATTCGCCTGTTTGAAGTGGTTATTTCCGAAGAAACCCTTGTCCGCGGAAAAGGGACTGGGGTGCGGGCTTTCCAGTACGAGGTGCTTCGCTGCGTCTATAAGTTCGGCCTTTTTACGGGCAAAAGCTCCCCACAGCATGAAGACGGTATGCTCGGTCTGATCGCTGATGGCTTTGATACTCGCATCCGTGAAGTACTGCCAACCCGATCGCTTGTGGCTGCCCGGCTTATTTTTCTCCACTGTCAGCATAGCATTGAGTAGAAAAACTCCCTGCTCGGCCCACTTCGTGAGGTCCCCGTGGCTCGGTATCGGCAACCCTAAGCTATCGTTGATTTCCTTATAGATGTTGCGCAGACTGGGGGGCACGGTCACTCCACGGGGCACGCTGAAGCTCAGCCCCATCGCCTGCCCCGGATTGTGGTAAGGATCCTGCCCCAGGATGACCACCTTTACCTGGTCAATCGGTGTGGTATTGTACGCATTAAAAATTAGCGAACCGGGGGGATAGATCGTCTTGTCCTCTGCCTTCTCCTCCTTGATGAAGCGGATTAGGGTGCCGAAGTAGGGCTTGGAAAATTCGGGGGCCAGGGCTTCCTTCCAGGAAGGCTCGATTTGTACATTAGTGGCTGTGGCCATGGGATATCTGCGGATGTTGGTTCACCTGTCTAATCCCCGGGCCCCGCCAATTGTTCCCGCTTTACACCTTCACCAGTTCATCGAGTCGTACTGTCCTACCCTCCGCGATGCTCTTGCGGGCGGCGATGCCGATGAGTACGGAATAGGCGCCGTCCGTGGTCCCGGCCATATGACCAAGCGGATCCTCCGCATCCGGGTTGACGAACAGGTAATCCAGCATCCGCCGGTCCCCGCCGCCGTGACCGTAGCGGTACTTCGGCACTTTTATGCTCTTGAAGTCGGGCTCGAAGTTTTTATGCAGAATTACTTCGTGAAATTCCGTGGGCACCTCCTCTATCTTAAATTCCATTTCGGCGCTGTGCAGGGCGGCCTGCTCCTCCTCGTTGTATTCGCCGCGCTGGTACGGAATGTCTTCCCAGGAATCAATGCGACCGTCGTGGCCGTTGAAGGCTATGCGGTATCCTTCGTACGGACTGTAAGTCGTCAGGCTGTAATTAACCACCACGTCGTTATCGTAGAGGATCTGGGCGCTCATCTTGTCCCATATATTGATGTCTTCCCGGAACACGCAGCTGTCGCGGATGTATCCGTCGTATTCCTCGTTGTCGACGTACAGGTTCATCAGGTATTCGTCCTTCGTGATATCCCAGAAGTACGGACATTCGTCTTTGTGGGGGCAGGTACGACACGACTCCCCGCGAAAGGGACCGTTTTTCCCGTAGTGTTCCAGGGCACCCATCGCGGTGACGGCCACCGGTTTGGCATTGACCCACCAGTTCAGCAGGTCGAAGTGGTGCGTCGCTTTATGTACCCAGAGGGAACCGCTGTTCTCGACGTACGCGTGCCAGCGCCGAAAGTAGCTGGCGCCGTGGTAAACGTTCAGGTACCAGTGAAAATCCACGCTGGTCACCTTTCCCACTTCCTCGTCGTGCAGCAGCTGCTTAATGGCGGTATTGTGTGGGGAGTGGCGGTAATTGAATGTCACCAAGACTTGCTTCCCGGTCTGTTTCTGGGTATCAAGGATGTTCTGGCATTTTGCGGCGTCGGTGGTCATCGGCTTCTCCGTGATTACGTGGGCTCCGTGCTCCATCGCGCCGACAATGAACTTATCGTGGGTGGAATCCATCGTCGTCACGATCACCCACTCCGGCTTGGCCTCGGTCATCATCTTGTCGAAGTCGGTATAGGCCGGGCAGTCCACGCCCATAGCCCCTTTAACGAACTCGACACGGCCGGGATTGATATCGCATAGACCGACGAATTCTACCTGATCCCCGTAGTTTTTCACCAGATTACGGCCCCAGAGCGAGCTGCCCCGGATGCCGGTGCCCACCAGGGCGATTCGTTTTCTTGCGGAATTCTTCCATAGCGCAAACGCGCTCGCCTGATTGGCGGCGAGGGCCGCGCTAAAAAAGGCGGTTGATTTAATAAAGTTTCTTCTTTGCATGATACGATGTTCTGTGGGGAAGGTAACACAATATCCCAATTAAAAGCGGGCGGCGAGCGCAGGTACAATACTTTTAGCAGACCACACGTCAATCACAAGTATGAAACATGGAACTTAATGCCGACCTCGGAGAATCCTGGTACGATCGAATTATAGGTGACGACCGGGGGCTCATGCCCTATCTGGATGCCTGTAATATCGCCTGCGGGTTCCATGGTGGTGACGCGCTCACGATTCAGCACACTATTGATCTTGCGCTCGAAAACGGCGTCACCATCGGTGCTCATCCCAGCTTTCCTGATCGGCAAAATTTTGGACGGAAATACCTAGACCTCGGCGTCGATCGACTCCGTGCATCCATTCTTTATCAGGTGGCCGCTCTTCAGGGGATGGTGTTCGCGGCCGGGGGAAAGCTGCGCCACCTGAAGGCGCACGGTGCTTTATACCATTTCACCAATCGCGACGCAACCGCGGCGAAAACGCTGGTCGGGGTAATGACCGATTTCGACATACCGGTTTTATTCGGTCCGCCGGCCGGGGAACTCCGTAAGGCCGCTAACGCGAAGGGTATTCTGTTCTACGCGGAAGGGTTTGCCGATCGCCGGTATGACAGCAACCTCCAACTCGTATCGAGAAATAGTCCCGAATCCTCGATAGCTTCCATAGACGAAGCCGTGGAACAGGTCAGCATGATGCGTAATGAGGGGGTGGTACGGAGTGTACAGGGAAGCGTTTATCCCATCGAAGTCGATACAATATGTCTTCACGGTGACCACGCCGGAGCCGTTGAGAAAGCTATGGCCATCCGCGCCTTACTCGATACTACTCTTCCTCCAGGATAGCATCATCAATGAGGCTATCCCCGTCATTGTCGCCGTCCTCAAATCCCGGAATGAGATTGCTCTTTTTCCGGGGGCGATAGTCGGGATCATCCTGGACCCGCATATCCTTCCCACCTTCATTATGGTAATCGCCGCGAGCGAACCGATCGGCACGGTCGAAGAATGAATCGGTGCCATCCAGGGTGGAGCTATTGGTATCTTTCTCGCCTTCTTTATTGTCGTAAGCCCGGGCGCGAGCCTCAGCCTGTGCCGCCGCCCGCTTAGCCTCCTCGATGCTGTCTTCGAGCTTCATCTTCTCCGCTTCCCGGTTGGCGTGATCGATGAAGGTGTCCGCTTTACTTTTCAGATTAGCCCCGGTACGCGCGGCGCGGTCCAGCAATTCGTCCCCCGCCTCCTTCGCTGCTTGCTTGGCCTTGAGTCCGCTACGGGCCGCGGCATCGAGCGCGGAGTCGGCCACCTGGCTGAAGGCGGAGGGTTCCTTAGGTGGCGAGGGTGGAAAATCCTCGACCAGGTCGTCTTCAAAGTCTATCCGACCGGATTTTGGCGCCTCCTCTTCGCTGGATAAATCCAACTTGTCAAAGTTAAAAGGATCATCCCGGTCCATGTCATCGGTCGTTTTTTGCCGGGTCGGGGGATCTTGTTTATAGACGGCATCACCGAGTTCGGATAAAGCATCTTTCCCCTTCTCGATGTATCCGGGAGCTTTCGCCGCCAGATCCAGAGCGGCTCGCTTGGTGAGGTCGAATAACTCTTCTCCCTGATCGGCCAGTTCGTCACCGGCTTCCCTTGCCGCATCGCCCGCCCGCGAAGCCTGGTGCTTGGCAACGGATTTAGCGCCGAAGAATATGCGTTTAAGGTCGTTGAATAGGGGCATGGCAGAAGTTGTGCGTACGCACGTAAAATAGTGCTAAACGGCTAAACGGACGCTATACCACCACGTTGCCCGGCGTTTCCTCGCGAACGTGCTGCTCGACCGTGGGCGATTCGGGCTGGTGGGGAGGTTCCCCGTTCTCATACTTGTAAAAGCCGTAATAACGCTCCTTATCCAGCGTTAGGCCGGGACCGTGAAACATGATCCGCCACCAGGCCTTGGGATGACGATACTTTTTCATATCCCGCAGCATATCGATGTGTTCATGGAATACGAGCGTGACCGGATTATAGCTATTGACCGGCTTGAGAATACCGTAGTTCGGAGTTTCCTCTTCCGGGTAGAAAGTGCCGAACATGCGGTCCCAGATGATTAGGCTCGATCCGTAGTTCTTATCGAGGTATTTCTCTTCCGTGGCGTGGTGCACCCGGTGGTGACTCGGGGTGACGAAGAACCATTCAATAGGCGCCCACATTCGATCGATAAGTTCGGTATGGATCCAGAATTGGTAGAGCACGCCGATCTGCATACAGATGAAAAAGACGAAGGGATCGAAACCCAGCAGAGCGGCCGGGATGAAGAAGATAACCTTGATGTGTTGCGTCCAGCTCAGCCGGAATGAAACGGTGAAGTTGTATTGTTCCGAACTGTGGTGCGTCACGTGCGTAGCCCACCAGAAGCGCTGCTCGTGGCTCACGCGGTGCGCCCAGTAGCGACAAAAGTCAACCACGAAGAAACAGGCGATGAAGCTCCACCAGGTGGTCGGGATATACAGCGGAGTCAGATTATAAAAGAACAGGATGACACCGAAGGTGGCAGCCTTCACGAGGGCCGTACTAATCAGGTTTCCGATACCCACTCCAGCGGCTGCAAGGCCATCCTTGATGTCGTACTTGTGCTTGTCGGCGTGGCTGGTACCCTCTTTGCCGGCAATGTAATCCTTGAGTTCTTCGGCGTAAGCGTTGCGGTAACTGGTAAAGCGGATAGGGTTATAGCCGCTACGCCGCAAAGTGGGCCGGGCCGAAGTATCGTAGCCAAGCGCTTCCGCCGCCTCTTCCAGTTCGTGGACATATTCCCTCCGGCGCAAAAACCACTCGATAATGGTCAGGGCGACCATGACCGGTACGGCGTACACGATGACGGGCGGGAACTCCAGATTCTGGATGTCCTCAAAGGTGTAGAGGGGCTTGCTCATAGCTTACTATTTACCGGTTCCGTAGAGAGATTGTCCAGCAGCTTCGTACTTATCCCCCTCGTTCCAAAACGGAACAACGTCGCGGTTGGCGATAAGCCGCGCCGCGAGCGTAAAAATTTGGCAATACTCCTTCAGGTACTGCATGTTGATGGTCTCCGGATTATCGGTAACCTGGTGGTAGTACTTCAGTATCTCGTCGTCGAAGTCATCGAAACCCGGCGTGAAGGATAGGGCCGGCACGCCCATTGCCGCGAAGCTGACATTGTCCGACCGGTCAAACAGTCCCTGTTCGGGAGCAGGATCCATAATAACCCGCTTACCGAAGGCCGCCGCCGCTTTCTCCACCTGTTCGTCTATCCCGGTTCGGTTAGATCCGATCAGGGAGATCGCCGTTGTGTCGTTATAGCCTCCACCGTCGGTGTTAAAGTTAAAAACCGTCTGCTCGAGGGGAATCAGCGGGTTATCCGCATAGTACTTGCTGCCCAGTAGTCCCATCTCCTCCCCGGTCACGGCGAGTACGATGACGGAGCGCCGTGGCGGTTTCTCGGCAAAAGCGCGCGCGGCGGCCAGCAGGCTGATGGTTCCGATGGCATTATCGCGGGCCCCATTGAAGATGCTGTCGGCATCGGAGAAGTAACCGCCTCCCTGCTTGCCTACGCCCACGTGGTCAAAGTGAGCGGTCATCAGCAGATATTCGTCCTGCAGGGCAGGATCGCTGCCCCGCAGAACACCACCGACGTTCCGACTATCCATACGGTCAATGCGCATGCCCGTACTGGCAACCGAACCTTCCGTGTCTCCTTCCGCGGTTTGCAGACGCTTCACCGCGTCGTCACTGAATTTGATGAAGCCATAAGGAATCGTAGCGCTCTCTCCCGCGCTGATACTTAAGCGTTCACCACCCAGGTAATTACGGAAGGCATTCCAGGGGAAAGGAAGGCTGTATATCTCGAAGAGCGCGACCGCTCCGGCGGCGGCAGCCATTTCCGCTTTTTCCTGTATACCACGGAATACGGCTTGCTGTCCCGGATCACCGGGCAGACCGGCCCGCGTAACGACGATCTTCCCCTCCACGTCCAAATTGGCGTAGTCGTCGTGATCGGTTTCGGGATCCACCCAACCGTAGTTGGCAAAAACAACGGAGGCGTCGGCGGAAGCCTCCGGTCCCCGCACCATAAGTAGGTCGCCACTGAGATCGAATTCACTTCCCCCGATCGTGACGTGCGCGGACTCAGGTGGCTGTACCCGACGCAGCGGAACCGTCTGAAAAAAGCTGCTATCCGCGGAATTGATAGGCTTGTAACCGAAGCCACGCAATTGCGCCGCGATGTACTCGGCGGCAATTTCATTACCCACGGCCCCCGTACGGCGACCGGCAAGAAAATCGGAGGCCAGAAAGTGCATCTCCCCGGCCAGGTCCAGCCGGTCAAAAGAAAACTCAGGGAGGCTTCGATCGATCTCTTCCTGCGCCCGGAGGGTTTGCGCCGATAGAAAGAAGAGAAGGATTAGAGTGACGGGGATACGTAGCATGGCGTAAAGATAACTACGATGCTACCGGCATTCCGAATGCTTCGGCAACTTCCGGTAGCACGATCTCTCCGCGTACAATATTGAGTCCAGCGCGTAGGCCTTCGTTCTCGGCGGTGGCGCGTTCCCAACCTTTATCGGCGATCTGCAACAGGTACGGGAAGGTGGCGTTGGTCAGCGCAAGGGTACTGGTGAAAGGTACGGCACCCGGCATATTGGCCACACAGTAGTGAATGACGCCATCGACCACGTAAGTGGGGTCCTCGTGGGTAGTGGGATGGCAGGTCTCGATGCACCCGCCCTGGTCAACCGCAACGTCGATGACGACGGTACCGTCACGCATCTCGCCGAGCATCTGGCGGGTGATCAAATGGGGAGCCTTCGCTCCCGGGATAAGGACCGCGCCAATAATTAAGTCCGTCCGGGGCAATTCCCGCCGGATATTGTATTCATTCGAAAATACCATGGTCACATTCGCGGGCAGTGTATCCGCGAGATGGCGAAGCCGGTCTAGATTGATGTCCATGATGGTAACGTTAGCCCGCAAACCGGCTGCCATCTTGGCCGCCTCCGTTCCTACAATGCCGGCTCCGAGAATAAGCACGCGTGCGGGGGGAACACCCGCTACACCACCGAGTAGAATGCCCCGTCCGCCGGCCGGCTTCTCCAGATACTTAGCGCCTTCCTGGACGGCCATGCGTCCGGCAACCTCACTCATCGGCACGAGCAGCGGCAGCGAGTTTTTCGGTCCGGTTACGGTTTCGTAGGCCAGGCAGATGGCTTTGCTGTTGACCATGGCTTCGGTCAGCGGGCGCGAGCTGGCAAAGTGGAAGTAGGTGAAGAGCAACTGTCCTTCACGTACCAGTTTGTACTCGTATTCGATGGGTTCCTTAACCTTCACGATGGTTTCGGCACGCGCGTAAACGCCCTCGATATCGGGGACGATGGTAGCACCCGATTCGATGTATTCCTCATCAGTGTAGCCGCTGTTGGCTCCGGCGCCTTGCTGGATCAGCACTTCGTGGCCCCGGCGTACCAGGTCAAGGGTACCACCGGGTGTGAGGGCTACCCGGTTTTCGTTATTCTTAATTTCTTTCGGACATCCGATAATCATGGTGGTGGTTTTAAAGGCTTGGTTAGGCAATGGTTATTCGGCGACCAGGGCAAGTCGTCCGTCTCTGCTGAGGGCCATACGGGTGATGTCCTGCAGTCCGTAATAATTCAAATCGGCTACCAGCTGCCAGCCGCCATCGCGGTTGGGAAAGAGCCGGTATAGTTTACTGCCACGACCGGTGAGATAGCTGCCGTCGCGAAGCAGTACGAAGTCTTCCGTACCGTCGGGAAGCTCCGCGATGGGCTGGGCATCCTCCTCTAGCCGGTAGAGATTCTTTTGCATCAAGCGCCAGGGCGTGACCGACTTATCCACGTAGACCAGGTTACCGTTGCTCATGCGGGTGAAGGTGCGCCCCGTGCTGGTTGCCAGCGTGCGAGGAGTAGCTCCGTCACCGGCGGCGGATAGCACGATCCGTCCGGGATTCTCCACCAGGTACAATGCCAGCTGGCTGGGATTCAGCCACTCGTAGTAGCCGATGTTGCTCATACTGGTAAAGACGGGTCGACCGTTCTCCGATAAATCCGCCGGGAAGTCCCATAGTCGGAGCACCGTGTCGCTACCTACGTACTCCTGCCGCACGGCGGTAAATCGATCCGCTCCGGCGATCTGGATCTTGGGACTGTACTCGCCGGCATCCGTGTCCGTCAGTTGCTGACGCGTGCGGTTACCAAGATCGAAGCGGTAGATGTCAGGCTGTTCGTCGCCCGGCATCTGCACGGATGCATACAGCACCTGTTCTCCGTCCCAGTAGGGTTGATTATTGTAGCCATCCGGGTTGAAATGGCTCAAAAAACGCGGATTCGTAAGCATAAGCATGGAATCCCGCATGCCCATATCGAATACGTAAAGTTTTGTCGAAGGCGTCTGCGCCACTACCATCGCCGACATGACCAGGGAGAAAAAAATAGCGAAGGAATAGCGTTGCATAGCGTTGGTTTAGTGGTGGCCGTAAAGATAGCGTGGCATCCGCTATAAGGAGCCACAGTCATCGGAGTTCAGCTGTTTAAGCCGGGGAAAGCATATCGGTCATGGTAAAGACGCCTGACCGATTGCGAACCCACTCGGCCGCGGTGATCGCCCCCCTTGCGAAGCCCTCCCGCGAATGTGCCGTATGGGTTAGTTCGATGGTATCGATAGCCGAGGAGAATCGGAGTACGTGCGTCCCCGGCACCTTATCCTCCCGGTAGGACGTGATGTGGACGGCTTCGCGGTCCATTGCCCCGCGTACACCTTCCTCCAGCGTAATGGCGGTCCCGGAAGGGGCGTCAAGTTTCTCGGCATGGTGGGTTTCCTCGATGGAAGGGGTATAATCCTCATCCTTCATCCGGGCGGCCAGGTAATTGGCGGTAGCAAAAAATAGGTTGACGCCGATGCTAAAGTTGGTAGCGTAGAAAAGCGTACCGTTGGTTTCTACGACTCGCTTGCGCACCTCTTCCAGTTTGTTATGCCAACCGGTTGTCCCGACGACGATGGGCACTCCCGCTTCTAAAGCAAGATCGATATTGGCGATGGCGGCATCCGGGCGGGAAAAATCGATGGCTACGTCAGCATCGCGTAGGTCATCAGCCGAGATCTTCTCGCGGTTGTGTTCGTCTACGCGCAGTACGACTTGGTGTCCGTCTTCGGTCGCCAGCTTTTCGATGATCCGGCCCATTTTACCGTATCCCAGTAGTGTGATCTTCATACGCTCGGTTTAGACGAGCGAAAGTACCCCGTTCAGCGGAATGGCCAACCAGGCAGGACGGCTATTGAGCTCGTACGCCACCTCGTAAACGGCCTTTTCCAGGATGAATAGATTGAGCAATGCCATTCGGTCTTCCTCCGAAGCGGGCAAATAGGGTGCGTCACCGGAAGCCTGGAAGTAGGCATCTAGGTAGTTTTCGGAAACCTCCCGGTACCAGGCTTCCGCCTGGTCGCGGAGGTCCCGCCCGCGGTAACGATCCTCGTTGAGTAGCAGCTGCCCCTGGGCCGCGTAGTGGAAGGAGCGGACCATGCCCCCCACGTCCTTAAGGGGTGGGCGCTTCCGCCGCCGTTCGGGGATACTTAGCAGGGGCTCCCCCTCGAAATCGATGATGTAGAAATCCGTATCCGTATAGAGCACTTGTCCGAGGTGATAATCGCCGTGGATACGCGTCAGCTGGGCTTGCATATCGCGATCCCGGAGGCGGCTCAGCCGCTCGTTCAGTTGTTGGTGGGCTCCCAGTACGCGACGGGCAAGAACCTGGTCCGAGGCGGGAAGCTGGTTCATCTTTTCTGCCAACTGCGCGAACTGCCGCTCAAGCAGCCGGAGGGCGGCATCTGTTATTTCTCCCCGGTATGCCGGTGTCATCGCTTCTGCTACCAGGTCCGGGCGGTCGGGGCCTGCCGAAGCTAGGGCGCGATGCATTTCGGCGGTGCGCTCTCCGAGGAGTCGGGCCCGCTCGATGGTCACCGACCCGATGGTGCGGTTATCGTCGGCAAAATATTCCTGTGTCAGTTGCTGAAAAAGCTCCCAGGCATCGCCCCGGTTATCGACCTTTCCGGTCATGAGTCCGAGGTTAAGATATTCCTCGTCATTTTCCATGCTCCCTACACCGAGGCTGCCGCCGTAGGGGGGGCAGTTGTCGAATTCGGTCCGTTCGGAGAGAAAGCGTACGAGTTCCAGGTCGGGATTCAGGCCCACGTCGAGTTTACGGAAGAGCTTAAAGAAAAAGCGGTCGTCGTAAATGATGGCGGTATTGCTGGTGTCAATGGCCGGGACAACGCTCTTTTGCGATGCGCCCGCAGAACGAAGGGCCCGCCCCGCCTCGGCGTTTAGGCCATGATCGCCATCCTCGTTGTTAAAAATCATCTGATAGAGACGCGCCCGAAAGTCGGTCCGGGGCACGGCGTCAGCCAGCATTCCCGTGCCGGTAATCTCTCCCAGGATCAGTTTAGGGTATTGCTCCTGGTACAGCGTCCGACGCTCCGGGGTCGAATTAATGGCCAGCGGCATCTGATAACGCTCGCGACTTCCGTCACTGAAGGCGACGCTAACGGTGACGATGCCCGCATCATCCTGTACCGGATACACCGCATCCACGTGACAGGACGTGATGGACTTCCCCTTACTGGTAAACCAACGCTGCTTGGGCAAGTAACCGGGCAGGAGTACTTCGGTTAGGGCCTCGGTAAAATCGTTATCGTCAAATAGTTGTAGGAAAGGTGTTGTGGGCATAGTCAGTCTATCAAATTCATTGGTATAGCGTAGGGCACAGCGCATTGTTTACAGCATTTTACCTGCGCTCCGCCGCCCCTGCTTCATTCGTTATTTTCCCGCCTTGGCGGGGGTGCTCATCACGGGTTTCACGCCGCGAAGCCGAAACCAGCGGTAGCCATACGACCCGATCCGGATCTCGTATCCGCCTTTCTCGTCCAGCTCGATCTCCAGCGGCTCGATCAGGTCAACCAGCGGCGTCGGGTCATCGTTGAAGGCTTTCGGACGGATGACCACCGGCCCGCCAGCGAAATTGTGCAGAATGAGGACCAGCGTGCTGCGGTACCGATACGTCATGGCGAGCACCGAGGGAACCTTCGTTTTCAATATCTCCCACTCTCCGTAACCGATCTCCGGGCATTCCTTGCGCAGGCGTACCATTCGTTTGGTCCAGGTCAGCAGGCTTCCCTCCTCGCGAAGTTGGCGCTCGACGTTAAGCATCTGGTAGTCGTACGGACCTTCGTTGATGACGGGATGCACCAGGTCCTTCGCCTCCGCGGAAGAAAAGCCGGCGTTTTCTTCATCGCTCCACTGCATGGGTGTCCGGACCGCTTCCCTTTCTTTGAGGCTGAGATCATCTCCCATACCGATCTCGTCACCGTAGCGCATCACCGGGGTTCCCGGCAGGGCGAACATCAGGCTGTACGCCAGCTCGATCCGGGCCCGGTTGCCCAGCATAGGGGCCAATCGGCGCCGGATCCCTCGCTCGTACAGCTGCATTTTCTTGGTGGGGCCAAAGGCATCGAATACTTTCTGCCGCTGCTCGTCAGTCAGTCTTCCGAGATCCAACTCGTCGTGATTCCGCAGGAAGTGGGCCCACTGGGCCGTGGGATATATACCGGCAGTCTCCTCAAGTGCATCGGCCAGCGGCTGGCTCTCCCCCGTTGCCAGCGCGTAGAAGAGGTGCTGATTGACGAAGAAGTTGAACATGAGGTGTAGTCCGCCACCCTTGTCGCCGAAGTACTTCTTTGCCTCTTTGGGTTCGATGTTGGCTTCGCCAAGTAGGATGGCGCTGCCATTGCGCCACTGCAGGAAGCGACGCATATCCTCGAGGTATTCGAAGCGGATCTTCCGATTTCCGTTGGTTCCCGGTTCCTGGGTTTCCAGCACGAAGGGAACGGCATCCACCCGGAATCCGGCTACTCCCATGGATAGATAGAATCCCATGATGCGGTTGATCTCCTCGCGCACTTTGGGGTTGCCGATATTGAGGTCCGGCTGAAAGTCGTAGAAGCGGTGAAAATAGTAGGCTTTCGCCTTTTTATCCTTGGTCCAGGTCGCCTCCTGCACACCGGGAAAGATGACGCCCTCATCCCAGTCTTCCGGTTTCTCCTTCGACCATACGTACCAATCGTGGTAGCGGGCGTCCTCTCCTTTCCGGGCATCCTGAAACCAGGCGTGTTGGTCGCTGGTGTGATTGATGACCAGATCGATGATCACCTTGATCCCGAGGTTATTCGCCAGATTCATGAACTCCGCGAAATCGCCGAGGCTGCCGTGGCGATCGTCTACGCCATAGTAATCCTGGATATCGTAGCCATTATCCTTATTCGGTGTCGGTTGAAAGGGTGCCAGCCAGATGACGTCGACGCCAAGCGAGTGGAGGTACTCCAGCCGGCGGGTAAGCCCGGCGAAGTCCCCTACCCCATCCCCGTTACCATCCATGAAGGTTTCGAGGTCGAGACTGTAGATGATGGCATTCTTGTACCAGAATTCGTTGAGCATAGTTGGCGTGTTGTCGAACCGCTGGTATGGACGCAAACGGGCGGGAAGATGTTCTCGAACATTCTCGCCGGGGGCCGCTTCCAAGAAAAAACCCTTTGCATGGCATCGTTTGGCTACCAAATATCACAGGAACAGTTTACCCCCCGCCAGCTTATCGATCTGGCCAAACAGGCGGAAGCCGCCGGCTTTGACGAGCTGGCTTCATCCGATCATCTCTTCCCCTGGAGCAATGCTCAGGGGCAAAGCGGATTCACCTGGTCGTGGCTCGGAGCCGCCCTGGAAGCCACCTCCATCCCATGCGGCGTAGTCAACTGCCCTTACGAACGGTATAATCCGGTCATCATCGCCCAGGCCGTAGCCACCCTTTGCCAGATGTATCCCGGTCGCTTCTGGCCCTGCTTTGGTAGTGGCGAATTCCTCAACGAACACATCACCGGCAATCACTGGCCCGAGAAGGCCGCCCGGAACCGGAAACTGGCCGAGGCGGTCAGTATTATGAAGCGGCTGTGGGCGGGCGAGCGCTTTACCCACCGCGGCGAATTCCTGACCGCCGAGGAGGTCCGTCTGTATACGCTGCCCGAAGAACCGCCGGTCGCGATTGCCGCTGCCATCACGGCCAAGACGGCCGCCGAGGTTGCCGAGT
Organism: Lewinella sp. IMCC34191; assembly: GCF_003390935.1. Classification (GTDB taxonomy): domain Bacteria; phylum Bacteroidota; class Bacteroidia; order Chitinophagales; family Saprospiraceae; genus Neolewinella. The sequence goes on from NZ_QNQZ01000009.1 coordinate 131,549, forward strand.
GGGCCGACGGGCTCTACACCGTCTGGAAACCCCACAATAAATTAGATGACGTCATCGACGCGTTCCGCAACAATGGTGGTGAAGGCAAACCCATCTACTTAAAGATAGACCTCTCCTGCGCTCCGACGCGCGAGGAAGCCATCGACCTGGCCTTCGAACAGTGGCAGACCAACGTGGGCACCTCCGCCGTGCACGGAGAATTGCGTACGCCGGAGCAATTCGAGTCGGCCAGCCAATTCATCGGTAAACACGAAGTCGCCGAATCCATCCGGATTTCGCAGGACGTCGACGAGCACGTCGAACTATTGCAAAAGGATATCGATCTCGGTTTCGACAAGATCATTCTCCATAATGTCGGCCTCAATCAGGATTACTTCCTGAAGTTCTACGGTGAGCAGGTATTGCCGAAGCTGCGCTAGGTCAGTCTATCGCCCGGCTGCCGTGCGGAGCTGCCGGTACATCAGGGATACATCATAGCGATTTTCCGGGAACACCCAATTCCGGCGATCGCGCGTTTGCAGCAGGAGTACGGTTTCGTCGGCATTGATGCCCCTGCCTACCCGTTCCAATCGAATGGTTGCGGGTGATGGAACGGGGTATTCGACCTCATCGATCGTCAGCGTCCGACCACTGATCGATACCACCGGATATTTCATCGCCGTCCAGAATGCCCCCAGCAGCGCCATCAGGAACAGTAGACCCGCGAAGTACGCCAGCATGGGAAGAAGGACGCGTTGTCGCGGATCGCGGGAAGGCCGCTTACCGGCTCGAATACCCAGGAAGATCATGACCGCTATGCCGGCGGCACAGGCCGCCATAGTGATATACAGATCCTTCAGTCCGGGGGTGAATACACTAGGTTCCATTTACTATTTGCCGGTGGCGTTGGCCTGTTGCATTACCCCTTCCATGACTTCAGCCAGTTGATCGGCTCCGATTCGCTTGCTGACGATGTTTTTGTCCTTATCCAGCAAGAAGATCGAGGGGGTAGACTGGATGTCGTAGGATTTATAGAACCGCTGGTACGGATCGGCTACCTGGATCCAGTCACCGGTGCCCTGCTCGTCCACGTAGTCCCAGCAGTTGCCGATCTCGTCGGCCCCCTTGGTACACACCGAAAAGATTTTTACGCCGGCATCCGCGTACTTCTCGTAGAACTCTTTCATGTGGGGCGTGGACTTTTTGCACGCCGGGCAATCGTAGCGCCAGAAGTAAAGGACGGTGTATTCCGCGTCGACATCATAGAGATTGATCGGCGTACCGTCGCGGCGGGTCATTTTCAGGTCGGGCGCCTGTTTGCCAATGAGTAATGGTTGGAGACGATCGGCGTTGTCCACCATTTTAGCGACCTGTTCGTCATCCGCCCAGTAGGCCTTCCCGTTGCGGTAGTAGTTGTCGACCATGTGCACGTAGAGTGCATCCATACCTACCAGTTTGCTGGTTGCTGCCTCGTTCGTGTAATGCACGACCAGCATCCGGTAGGCTTCGGATTGTGGGTCCAGACGATCCATCACCTGATCGATGGCGGCGGCCAGCGTATCCGGATGGCGAACCTGCAGTGAATTCACGAAGTAATTGACCCGGCTGAACAGAAAGGGCGTACGGACTACGCGCGGATCGTTCAGGTCTAAACCGTCAAAGTAGTGCGCCTGCAGCCAGCGCCACTGCAAGCGTTGTTTCTCTTCCCCGTCAGTCACCTCAGCGAAATCCGGCGGCTCGGGTGATTGGTTGAACTGGATAATCGTACTGACGAATGCCTCGGGTTCCCGCTCGATGAGGTCCTGCTGGTATTGTTTGACCTCCTGGTCGATCGTCATCAATTTATCCTTGGCCTCGGCGGCAAGCGCGGGGTTGGCGGTGGAATCGGATAGCGTTTGGCGGAATGGCGCGCTAGCCTCTTGCTTCTGGCGAATGAAGGTGAGGTATTCGTAAAACAGTTCATTCTGCCGGTCGCCTTCGACGCGGACATCCGCCAGATCGGCGGTGCTCGTATTAAGCGTGAAATTCTGGTCTTCGTCGCTGTTGACGAGTACTTCGAAGTAGTTATTGTCGGGGGAAAGCACGACGAGGTAAATCCCGGGATTGAGGGACCCGGTATCCGAAGAGAAAACATAGGCTCCGTCCTGCTCGCGGTAGGCCGTGTCGACGATGTACTGTTTGTCCATCATGTAGTAGCCGAGCGTGAGGATATCCTCTTCGTAGCCGTCTATGTTGACCTCGATGCGGTATGCGTCAGATTCCTGGGCCGAAAGGCCGGCAGCTAATAAAACAAAAGAGAAAAGGGTAAGCAGGCGAAATTTCATCACGGCGGTTTGGGGTCACAAAAGTAACGAATAGCGCGCGGGCCGGGGTATGCCGGACCGGTCCTGGAGCGAACACGATCGGCGGCGCTATCGTTGCAAAGACAACCGGGCTACCGGCTATTTAGTAAACTATTAACCAAAAACATCATGCGCACTTTCACCGCATTTACCGGCATTTCCCCCGAAAACTCTCAGTACCGTAACTCGGATCACCTGTTCGACCTGGAACGGAAACGGATGTACGGCAACCAAACGATCAACGGAGATTATGAGGTCAGCGTTCCCGGAGCCAACATCACCGAATTGACCGACGAAGACATGGGAGGCTACCTTATTGAGTTGGCAGCTCCCGGCTACGAGCGCGAAGATTTTCACATCAGCGTGCACAAGGATATACTGACCATTAAGGGCGAGCAGCACGAGAGCCGCCGTCGCACCCATGATTCATACAGCCGTCGGGAACACAATTACCACACCTTCAGCCGCAGTTTCACCATACCGGAGACGGCCGACGAGGACAATATTACCGCCAACTACCGCAATGGTATCCTGGAAGTTAAGGTGCCGACGCTGAAGCCCGTCGAAGAGACGCGCGCGCCCCGGCGAATCCAGGTAGGCTCCTAACGGAAAGCTTACCCGCTTGTAGCAATTAGTTACTAATCGCTACGGGTGAATACCAACACGGTTATAATAGCGCAGCGACTCCAGGATCATTTCCGGAGTCGCTGTTTTGTTTATCACGTGGCGTCCCGGAGCTTCCAATAGCGTGAAGTTGATGCGCTCGTCATCATTTTTCTTGTCCTGCCGCATCAGATCCACCATGGCAGCAAATCCTTCCTCCGGCACCGGCAGATGGCCGTATACCCGGATTAGATAGCTGGTGACCGCTTGCAGCTCCTCCTCGCTAAGCAGCCCCTCCTGGCAGCTCAACCAGGCCTCGCATACCATGCCGATCGCGATGGCCTCCCCGTGTAGCAGGCGATTTTCGCCATTGAGCTGATAGGATTCCACGGCGTGCCCTACCGTGTGCCCGAAATTGAGCGCTTTGCGTGCGCCTTTCTCATAAGGGTCGTCAAGAACGATGCAACGCTTGATATCTACACTGTGGCCGATCAGGCTCGACCACTCATCGGCATCAATCGTTTCCAAACCAGCTATCCTCTCCCATTCCGCCGTGTCGGCAATCAGTGCGTGCTTGATGATCTCAGCGTAACCGGAGCGAATTTCGCGCTCGGGCAGCGTATCCAGGAAGCGGGGGTCGATCCACACCGCCTCGGGGTTGGCAAATAGCCCGATGCTGTTCTTTACCTCGTAAAAGTCGATCCCCAATTTGCCCCCTACGCTGGCATCCACCTGACTAAGTAAAGTGGTCGGGATTTGCACGAAGTCCACTCCCCGCTTGAAGGTGGAGGCCGCAAAGCCACCCATATCGCCAATCACGCCGCCACCCAGGTTGAGGCAGCACCAACGACGGCCGACGCCGGCCTTGAACATCTGCTCCCAGATGTAGCGACAGGTATCCAGGTGCTTGTAGCGCTCTCCGGCCGGAACGCTAATTCGGACGATTCGATCATTGCCCAGAAATGGCTCGATCAGGGGGAAGCAGTGGCGCTCGGTATGTTCGTCCATGACGACTACCCACCCGGCATAGTTACGGGATCTGAGCCACGTGAAGTGCGCTTCGGATATGGGGGCAATTCGAATCTGGTAGTCTTCACCTACGTCAAGCGTCATGGTATAATCTCTCGTTGGACCGCAATACTACGCTACGGCGGGGAGAAGGGGGGCCGCTACCAACGGCTGTCTACCACCGTTTACCGATCTGTAAGTTGATGAACAAGCTGAGGAATAGCGGACTATTGTTTACCCCGGGCGTCAATTCACTTTCGACCATGATGTCGGTATTGCCGAGGAAGAAATCGGCCATGACCCCCGCCTCGAGGCTTTTGGCCGTCTCGTCGTAAGCTCCGAATCCAAAGTGCGTGGCAAATTTAGCATGTACGCCCGGACGCAAACCGATTTCATCAAGGCCCACCGTCCAGGCGCTGGCACCGAAAACGTTGACTTGGTTACCGACGAACACGTCGAGGTTATCGCCCGTATAGCGAACGTCCACGGGAGCGGCATCCGCCTGTTCGATCTCCAGATAGTAGGGCTTGACGATACCCAGAGAGGGGCCGAATTCGTAGGAATAACCGATCGCTACGCCCCGCTCCCTCGCCTTCTCGGAAAGAAATTTCTTGACGCCAAAACCTATCCGGAGGGCATACAGCTGATTTTGCTTACCAAAGACATAAGCACGGCTAACCCGGTTACTGACGATGTTCACCCGGTCCGGGTTTTCGCGACGCTCGCGGCTGTGCCGGATGTCTCCGAAGGTCAGCGTCCAGAAGCGTGTCTTGTCGTAGGTGACCAACCGACCGCTGCGCACGCCCACGAAGAAATTACGCGGGGTGGCGATCGCGGCGTTGAAGGTCAACTCGTGGTCGTAAACCACGCCGATCGATTTAGCGTCGTAAATATTCCGGTCTCCAGGCAATTGTTGCTGCGCGCTCAGCGTCAGCCCGAAAAAGCAACAGCCCAGAAGTAGAAGTCGGTACATAGATGGGAATATATAGCGAAATACAGCAACGCCGGTCGCTTTGTTGATTCCGGCTACCTTTAGCCAACCGAAATGTCGCAGAGCTTGTCTTCACCGCCCGAAATAACGATTCAGACGGCCATCCGCCACCCGCGCTTGCGTTACGTGCTTAGGGTGGTCGGCGATTGCCTTGGCTACCGCTTTCGCTTCTTCAACGACCGCAGCGTGTTCGGTCATACGGAAACACGCTATCTTATCACTTACGGGGAAAGTGGCCGGCATAATTTTCCGGCTCACCCCCTATTGTCCGGGAAACCCTACGACTTTAGCCGGGAAGGCGACGACTTCAAACATAGCCCGGACGGTGGCGTCACGATTTGCCAAACGCCCGAGGGGCCGGATTTGCTAGCTGCCATCTTTTTTTGCCTATCGCGGTACGAGGAATACCAGGATTTTACGCCAGACGCATACGATCGATTTTCCGCGTCGGAAAGTCACGCCTACCGTTTGGGCTACCTGGATCGGCCCGTGGTACGTGAATGGACGGCCGCCATCGGGCGTCGGCTGGTGGAATGGTTTCCCGACCTACCGGCACCCACAACCCATCCTTTTGAATTCCGGCCGACCTACGACATCGATCTACTGTGGGCGTACCACTACCGGGGGTGGCGCGGCTTCGCCAGCGGCGTTCGGGATCTACTTTCGGGCCATCTGGCCCGCGGGCTAGCTCGCTTCACGGTTAAAGCAGCTGAGGATCCTTACCAGACACTCCCCTTTCTCGAAAATCTCCACCGCGAATTCGGACTCAAACCCACCTACTTCTGGCTCCTTTCCAGCCGATTAATAAACCACGATACGAACCCCTTCCCCATTCCGCCGGCACAAAAGGAATGGATGGTACGCCTTTCCCGAACTTCGACCACGGGTATTCACCCCAGCTATGCTTCGAACGATCAGCCGGCACTGGTCGAAGTAGAAAAGCAACGACTCGAATCCATTATCGGAAGACCGGTCAGTGACTCCCGGCAGCATTTTCTTAAGCTTCGCATGCCGGAGACCTACCGAAAGCTGCTGAATAACGGCATACGTTCCGATCACACCATGGGCTACGGGGATGCGGTGGGCTGGCGGGCCGGCACCAACCTGCCTTTTCCCTGGTACGACCTGGACGTCGAGAAGGAAACTCGCCTGACTGTCCACCCCTTCGCGGCTATGGATGTCACCCTTTGCAAGTATCTGGACCTGACTCCACCGCAGGCCGAAGCGACCGTGCAAAAACTAGCCACGGCACTGGAACCCTATGGGGGTCCATTCATACTGCTCTGGCACAACAGCAGCTTCTCCCCCGCCTACGGCTGGGCGGGATGGCGCGCGATGTACGAGCGCCTTGTGGCCTACCTGTCTGCCAAATAAGCAACCGCCATCGATTAGAGGTATCAGTCCAACTGCATCAGGTCGGGGACGCCGGGCACACGAGCGACATTGAAGCCCTCGGCGAGTTCGTACCCTGACTCCCGCCCCAGACTACGAGCCTTCGCGAACAGGTAGTCCATAAAGTCCTTGCCACTGATCGGCGTGCTGGCCTCGTGGAAGTAATCGTTCGGATTATGATCGTTGAATTGCGATTCGTAGCAATTGATTGCCTCCATTTTGCGGTTAAAGTAGGAGGAGATATCGACGACCATATCGGGCTGGCGATTGCGGTCCTGTATGTAGTGATAGACCGACTTGGGTCGCCACTTCTGCTGGGGTGCGCCTTCGAGGTTGTGGGTCTCGATTTTCGACAGGCCGCTATAATAGCACGCATCGGCGATAATTCCGGCGCTCCTTCCGTGGTCCGGATGGCGGTCACTCAGTGCGTTGGCCAGTACGATCTCCGGCTGGCAATCGCGGATCGCGGTGATGAGCTTTCGGATCGTTGCTTCGTCGTGCTGTATGAAACCGTCCGGCAGATCGAGATTCTCCCTGAATTTCGCGCCGAGCTTGGTCGCGGCGGCGTAGGCCTCCCGGGTGCGGATCTCGGCATTACCGCGGGTGCCGAGTTCGCCGCGCGTGAGGTCGAGTAAACCGAAAGTGTATCCCATATCGGCGTGCCGTAGCAGCGTTCCGGCACAACTTAATTCCACATCGTCGGGGTGGACACCGATGGCGAGTATATCTATTTTCATGGTTTGCCGGGGCATATTAAATAAGGCTTAACCCCTCAGTCGGGGAGTAGTTTAGCACTTACCTTGTATGCCATCGGTAGCTGCAGGGCCCTCCAACGTCGCATTCAGCGGGCCGACATACCTCACTACGGTGAGTTTGCTACGACGAACTTAGATCCTTTCAGGAGGTTATAGTCGGAACATTATATACACGATGCTTACAAATTTACTCCGTTGCACCGTCCTAATGGCGGCAATATCTTTTCTTACTCACTGTGCCGATTACAAAATACACGAAGCCCCGCTGGAAGGACTAACCAGCGACGCCCCTCCTACGGGTGCGCTGGAGTTTTCCAGCTATCTGGTTGGCGATCTGGGCTACGATTATGACCAAGGACTCACCACGCTTGATGCCATCGTACGCGACATGCCCTCCGGTGAAGAAAAAAGCGCCCTGCTGCTGCTTGGCGATATCGTGGGAAAGGACGGGCTGGAAAAGAAGCCCGACGATAAGGACCAGGAATACCTCGATGAAGTGATCAACCGCCTACAGCGGGTCCCGGGTAGAATCTTCTATACCCCCGGAGAAAATGAAATCGCCCGCGGTGGCCAATTCAGCCGTCTGGACCGGCTCGAGGAATACTTCGAGGATCATAGTGAGAAGGAGGTCCGCTTCATGCCGAACAACGCTTGTTCCGGACCGGACGACAAGGAACTCATTGACCGGGTCGGACTTATCGGCGTGAATACCGCCTGGTACCTGGCCGACTGGTCGCGCGATGAGGAAGTCAGCGAAGGCTGCGACTACACCAACCGCGACGCAATGACCTTTGCCCTGGCTGATGAGATCAAGGGCTACCGCGATCAGGTCAAGATCGTCATGATGCATCACCCGCTGCAGTCGAACGGAAACCGGGGTGGGCAATTCAGCTTTCGCCAGCATTTGTTTCCACTGACCGATTTGGTTCCGGGCGCTTACGTACCCTTACCCATTGTGGGAAGCATTTTTCGCCTGATACAAGGCGTTGGCGGCGGAGCGCAGGATGTACACAGTTTGCGGTACCAGGATTATATCCGCAAGGTTGAAGCCGGTATTGACGACGAAACCCACGTGATCTTCGTGTCAGCCCACGAGCACCAGATGATGCTGAATCACGAAGACGAATACATTAATATTGTAGCTGGTTCCGGCAGCGTCCGGGGACCGGGGGTAGGAGGCAACGACGCGAATTTCGTTCAGGGGGCCGTCGGCTACGGCAAGCTGGATTTCTTCGACGACGGAGCCATCTACCTCGGCTTCTATACCGTCGACGAGGATGGAAACACCGAACGTACCTTTTACCGCCGCATCATCGAAGACCGTTTCGAGTCCCAGGATGTTGGGGTTGAGCCCGTTCCAACTGAGGTAGTTACCGAGGATTCGGTACGTACCTCCATTTATGCCGGCAATCCCAGTGCCAAGAGCAGCACCTACGAAAGTACCTTCGGACGTCACTATCGCCCGCTGTACTTCACCCAGGTACAGGTGCCGGTTTTGGACATCGATACCATCAACGGCGGCTTGAACCCCTACCGTCGTGGCGGCGGCATGACCACGATGAGTCTCCACACCGAAGGCGGCGACGGTCGGCTGTACCAATTACGGTCGGTGCGTAAAAACCCCGCCCAACTCCTACCGGGCCTGCTGGAAAACAGCTTTGCCGCCGACGTGGCGAAAGATCAGTTCACGGCCATCCACCCTTACGCTCCACTCGCGCTGCCCCCCCTGCAGAAAAAGCTGGGTCTATTCGCCGCCGACCCCTATCTCTTCTACGTTCCGAAGCAACCGGGGCTCGGCGACTACAACCTCAATTTCGGCGGTGAAATGTACTGGCTGGAGCAACGCCCTGACGAGGACTGGAGCGGCACCGATTTCTTCGGAGGCAGCAAACGAATCGAAAGCAACAGCAGTACCCGGGAAGCGCTTTGGGAAGACTGGAAGAACTACGCCGACCAGAATAATTTCGCCCGGGCCCGCCTCTTCGATTTCTTCATCGGCGACTGGGACCGTCACCGCGACCAGTGGCGCTGGGCCACTTTCGAAGACGAAGATGGGCGGACGCGCTTCGTGCCCGTAGGACGCGACCGCGACCAGGTTTTCAGTGACTTCGACGGTAACCTGCTGGCGGTAGCCCGCATCTTCGTTCCGGAAGCGCGTAAACTGCGCCCGTTCACCGGTGATCTGGATCACGCAAAATGGCGTGCACTCAACGGCAAGTGGAACGATCGGGTGTTCCTCAATCAAGTAACCCGGGAGGAAATGTTGGCGGAGGCGAAGTTCATTCAGTCCACCATAACCGACGCCGATATCGATGCCGCTCTCCAGCGCATGCCCCCCGAAGTTTTGCCCTACAGTTTAGACGTCGAGCACATTGACGATAAACTCAAATCGCGGCTGACGCAGCTGGATGAATTCGCCGAAGCATACTACGAGGTGCTGGCCGAGCGTGTCAATGTACTGGGTACCGATCAGGATGATTACTTTCTCCTGGAAGGACTTGAGGACGGTAATCTCAGCGTCCAGGTTTTCGATGCGGATAGCGACGGAGAGGCCGATGAGCTTTTTTACAGCCGGGTATTCTACCCCGGTGAAACCAAAAGCGTACAGCTTTACGGCCTGGACGGTGACGACAAGTTCGTTCTTCGCGGCCCTGACAGCGACATCGACATCCGGATCATCGGGGGTACCGACGGTGACGAAGTAACCGCGGAGGGCCGGCTCAACGCGAGAGTGTACGACGAAAAGGAGGGCATGGAACTCTCCGGCAACACGGCCCGCCTGAAGGACCGCCGCAGCAATAAGTTTCCGGAATACAACACCTACGATTTCGAGGAATACTACCCTGACTACACGATTCCGGCCCCCAGCATCGGATTCAACGTAGATGATGGATTTTTCATCGGCGCCGGGATAACCCGAACGATCATGGGCTGGAAACCCGATCCGTACTCCCAACGCCATAACCTCATGGCCAGCTACAGTACGAACGAGTTCTGGAAGACTACCTACACCGGAGAATTCAACGACTTTTTCACCCGGCGTTCGGACCTCCTGATCGATGCCCACTACTTTAGCCCCGGATACGTAGCGAACTACTTCGGTTTAGGCAACGATGGTCCCGGACAACCCGACGACGACAACCTCGATGAATACGGGATTGACGAGGATCAGGTACTCGAATATAATAGGGCACGCCGGCAGGAAATCTTCGTCAATCCGCTTATTCGCTGGCGAGGTACCCGCAACCGGTTGAATTTCACCGTCGGTCCGTTCTACCACCAATATCACCTGGATGATGCCCCCGATTACGCGCTAATCAATGAACTGGCTCAGACCGAAGCCGGGGATCGCTTATTCGATCCGCAGCCCTTTGCGGGCATTTCCGCTTCGCTAAGCTCCAACAACTTGGCGATTCCCTTAATGGCGCAGAACGGGCTGGTCTACGATGTGTACGCGCGCCATAGTGTCAATCTGGACAATACCGATCGGCAAACCACGAAGGTGGGCGGCAACTTGAGCTTCTACCGCATGATCACCAAGGCAATCAATTTTGCTACGCGCTTCGGGGCAGAATACAACGGTGGCGATCCGGAGTTCTTTCAGTTGGCCTCCATGGGTGGGCGAGCTAATTTCCGCGCCGCGCGCGTGGATCGTTACCTGGGACATAAAATGGTGTACCAGAACATTGACCTTCGTTTTATGGGCTTTGGATTTGGCAAGGGTGAAGTGCCCACGATCGGCGGCTTCATTCTCGGTCTGGATCACGGCCGTGTCTGGCTCAACGGGGAAGATAGCGGCACGTGGCACTTTGGCTACGGTGGTGGCGTGTGGGTGGCTCCGCTGGGAGCAACTATCCTGAGTCTGACGTACTTTATGGATGAGGAACGGGGCCGTTTGAACTTTGCGGCGGGCTTCCCTTTCTAAACGAAACACGTACATGAACGGAATCTGGGAAAGACCCAACCTCATCAGCGTCATTATCTTGGTCGTCGTACTGGCTATAGGGGGGGCGTATGTCGCCTTTACCGTCAGCCAACGGCCGGAAACGGAAAGCTTTACGGTTGACGACGACTACTTCTTTCCGTTCAATTTTGATCGCCTGGACGTGGTATCCCGCCTCGATCACAAATTGGATGAAATCAGCGGCATGTCCATGGGCTATAAACCCGATGAGATATTTGCCATCCAGGACGAGGAAGGCATCCTATTTCTGGTGAATGCAGCTACCGGTGAGACGATCCAAACTATAGCGTACGGTCAGGATCTGGACTATGAAGGCGTTGCCCGGGTGGGTGATGTCATATACGTGCTGGAAGCGGACGGGGACCTACATTATTTCCCATATAGCGAGGATATCACGGAGGCAGTTTCCCAGAAAATCGAAACGCGGTTCAGCTACCGCAACGATACGGAGGGGATCTGCTTTGATTCGCTCAGCAATACCCTGCTCATCGCTCCAAAGGAACAGCAGCTTAATCCGGCGGACGACAACACCACCCGTCGAGGTATTTACTCCTTCGATCTCCAGACCATGGATATGCTGGACCAACCATCCTATTACGTAGACGAATTGGAAATCGGACAGATCGTATACGGAGGTAACCGGGAATACGTTTTCAGACCGAGCGGCGTGGCCGTAGACCCTATTACCCAGGACATCTTCGTGCTATCGTCCGTCGGGAACGTCCTGGTAGTTATCGACCGGGACAGCGAGATCAAACACGTCGAATTGCTCGAAACCGGCACCTTCAGGCAGCCGGAAGGACTTACCTTCTCGCCCGCGGGAGACTTATACATTAGCAGTGAAGAAAGCAGCGCGGGCAATGGCATTATTGCCACACTTACTAGAATGAAGCAGTCGGATACCAATGAGTAAAGAGGAAAAAGCCGCAGTGGAGGAAAAGCCGAAGGGCCCGAAAAAAGAAACCGTTCTGGACCGGGCGGCGGAGTACGTGCGCCAGCTGTTCAACCACCACCTGGACCCTATGTACCTCTTCCATAACTTCGCTTACTCGCAGGAGATAGCGGACAAGGCCGAGTTGTTGGCAACCATTGCCAAGGTCGACGACCATACCAAACTCCTGCTACAGATCGCCGGCCTTTTCTATCCGGTCGGCTATATCGATGGCCCGGAGAATTTCACCGAGCGGTCGGCTGAGGAGCTCCGTAAGTTCTCCCGTGAGGAAGGTCTTGAGCTGAACGGCGCCGAGCAGTGGATCATCGCCGTACCGGAAGCCGATAACGATAGCGAGCAAAACGTACGATTGCTGCACGACGCCGTCTGGAACTGGCTCGGTAGAAAGCGATACGACCGCCGCTCCGACCTTTTACAGCTGGAACGGGAGGCGATAGACGGCAAGGAAGGGGATCCGGTCGTGTTCGGTAACGACATGCAGGCTTTCCTGCTCAATTTCGATTACCTCACCGACGCCGGCAAGCAGGAGTTCGACAAGCGTCGCCGCAAGAACGTTGCCAAACAACAAAGCAGCAACTACAAGATCCAGCAAAAGGAGGTCAAAGCTAAGACCGGTAAAAATTTCGGGCGGGGCATCGACACCATGTACCGGACGGCCTTCCGTAACCATATTAACCTGAGTCGCATCGCCGATGATAAGGCTAACATGATGATCTCGATCAACACGATCATTCTGTCCATCCTCATCGCGGTTTCCGGTGCCGGTCTCAGCTTTTTCGAGGACCTATTCTTTACCAGTCCCGAATTTCTGGCGCCCATTATCATCTTGCTGATGAGCTCCCTGACGGCGGTGGTTTTCGCGGTCTTCTCTGCCCGTCCCAAGGTGACGGAATACCGCATCAAAAAAACCAGCCTACTGGAAAGCAAGGAAGCCAGCTTACTCTACTTCGGTAACTTTCTCAAGATCGAGAAATCGGATTTCATCAAGTATCTCTCCGAGATGAAGATGAATCAGGACAGCCTCTACGACGATCTGGCACGGGATCTTTACGACCTCGGTCAGGTATTGCACCGTAAGTATCTGCTGCTCACCATCAGCTATAACACCTTCATTGGTGGATTGGCCCTGGCGGTCATCACCTTCCTGTCGGTCTACATCTGGAATCTGACGAATATGCAATAGGCCAGGTGGCTCGATTTAGTCGAGCACCTGCAGCTTCGCAAATTTGAGCATGATCCGCTTCTCCGGCTGCGGTAGTTCGCTGAAGTGAATGGTGGCTATCCGGTTGTCTTGCCCCCCGTCGATATTGATAACCTTCCCTTCACCGAATTTAAGGTGAAGGACCGTCCGTCCTGCCTCGACGTCTTCGGCCGGACTGGGCTGAAAAGTAGCGGGGTCGACCTTTGGACTGGCAAAGCGAGCCGTACCCCTACGTGTACGCGGCGCGATACCCGTCACCCGGGCCCGGTGTTCCCGCTGCCGGGATACCTCATCGTATTCATGGTCCGCACTGCGGCGATTGGTGGACGTATTTTCCACGGCGTCGGCGGGCACCTCCGCAAGGAAGCGGCTCGGCTCATTCATGACCATCTTACCGTAGCGGTAGCGGGTGTTCGCGTAGCTCAGGGTCAGATATAGCTCGGCACGCGTGATGGCTACGTAGAACAGCCGCCGCTCCTCGTCCAGCCCTTCCATGCTGTCCATACTCATCCAGCTGGGGAAAAGCTTTTCCTCCAAGCCTACGACAAAGATCGATTTGTACTCCAGTCCCTTTGCCGCGTGGACCGACATCAAGGTAACGACGTCCCCATTCTGGTTTTCCTCGTTACTATCGAAGTCCGTGAGCAGCGCGATATTCTGCAGGTAGGTCGCCAATGACTTATCCGGTAAGGTATCGGTATCGATCAGGGTATCCTCCTCTACGAATGACTTGATACCATCCAGCAAAGCTTCGTGGTTTTCCAACCGGCCCATCCCCTCGATGGATTTGTCGTTCCGGAGCATGTCCGTCAGGCCCGAGCCCTTCGCGATGGCATCGGCGAGTTCGTAAGCGTTGGCGGTATCGGCCTTGGCCTGCGCCTGCTCGATGATGTGGATGTAGCCATCGGCGGCGTGGCGGGTCCGCTTCGGCAAGGCTACGTGCTTCAGCGCTTCGAATAGCGTGATGTTCTGTTGCCGGGCGAGATCGGTAATCTTGGAGACACTCGTTCCGCCGATCCCCCGCTTCGGGTGGTTGATCGAGCGACGGAAGGCCTCCTCATCATTGGGGTTGACCACCATGCGCAGATAGGCGATCAGGTCCTTTACCTCTTTGCGCTGGTAGAAACTCAGTCCCCCGTACACACGGTACATGATATTGAACCGCCGTAGGTATTCCTCGAAGATCCGCGACTGGGAATTCGTCCGGTATAGGATGGCGATATCGCTATTCTGTAGGTGATAGCGATTCTTTTGTTCCAGGATGGTATCCGCCACACGACGGCCCTCCTCGTTGTCGTCCACGGCTTTGATAACTCGGATCTTGTCACCGATCCCTTTGTCGCTCCAGATCTTCTTCTGGATCTGTCGCTTGTTGTAGCTGATGACGGCGTTGGCCGTGTTCACGATGTTTTCGGTAGACCGATAATTCTGCTCCAGCTTGAACACCCGGATGTTGTGCTGCCCGAAGTCGGCTTCGTAGTCCAGGATGTTCTGGATCGTTGCCCCCCGGAAGGCATAGATGGATTGCGCGTCGTCACCCACTACGCAGATGTTCCGCGGGCTCTGGGGGTACTGCACCAGCCGCTTGATGATGGCATACTGGAGGGTATTCGTATCCTGAAACTCGTCGACCAGAACGTACTTGAATTTTTCGCGGTACTTCTGTACCACCTCCGGGTGATTCTGCAGCAGCTCGTAGAGGCGAAAGAGCAGATCATCAAAGTCCATGGCACCGGCCTGCTTACAGCGGGCTACGTAGGCGGCGTATATCTTGTACACCAGGGGCATGTTGGCCATCTTATCCTGGGCAAGCAGCTCTTCGTTCTTCTCGTACAGCTTGGGCGTGATCAGGCTACTCTTGGCCGAACTGATACGGTTCTTGATAGCATTCGCCTGGTAGACCTGTTTGTCGAGGTGCATCTCCCGGATGATGGACCCGATCAGGCTCTTCGTATCATCCGTGTCGTAGATAGTGAAGTTGCTCGGGTAGCCAATATGCTGCGCCTCCACCCGCAGGATCCGGGCAAACAGGCTGTGAAACGTACCGGCCCAAATGTAGCTGGCGCGCTTTCCGACCACGGTCTCGATCCGTTCCTTCATTTCCCGCGCCGCCTTATTGGTGAAGGTGAGGGCGAGAATTTCCCAGGGGGCGGTTCCCTGCTCGATGATGTACGCGATCCGGTAAGTCAGCACCCGCGTTTTACCCGAACCGGGGCCAGCCACCACCAAAACGGGGCCGTCAATCGTCGTCACCGCCTGCCGCTGCACATCGTTCAGGGTATCGAGATAGCTGGAAGTCTGTGGATCGGACATACGGATGGTTTTGAGCGGGCCGCCAAGATAAGCAACAAATTGTTGGTCACGGAGCCCATCGGCAACCATCTACCCTGCCACCTGCCAATCAAACTCGCTGGCTAACCCGCCCATTCGGTCTCCCGGGACAAGGACTGCTAAAAATCGCTACTCGGCACCTCTTCCTCGTCCGCTTCAACGATCCATTTCCCGTGCAGACGCAGGGTTCGTTCGATCACGTCCCGCACGGCACCCGCTCCCCCGCCCCGGTGGCTCACGTACTTCGCAATCGACAGAATCTCCGGACACGCATCCTGCGGACAAGCCGGAAAGCCCACCAGCCGCATCACCTCATAATCCGGCACGTCGTCCCCCATATAGAGCACGTTCGCGTCATCTAACTCGTATAAGTCCATAAAATCCCGGTACACCTCCACCTTATCCTGCACCCCGTAGTAGATATCAACGATCCCCAATCCCTGCAGTCGCGCGACCACGCCCTCGCTCTTTCCCCCCGTTATCACACATACCTTATAATCCTGCTCCAGCGCCCGCTTGATCGCATACCCGTCCCGCACGTTCATCTGCCGTAGCAAGCTCCCATCCTCCATCACGAGCAATTGCGAATTCGTCAGCACCCCATCCACGTCAAAGATGAAGGTGGTGATGTCTTGGAAGCGCTCTAGTTCGTTCAATTGGTTTCTGGTTTCTGGTTTCTGGTTTCTGGTTTCTGGGTTCTGGGTTCTGGGTTCTGGTGTCACAATGCTAGCTCGACAATTGGAGTCACTAAAAGACTACAGCACTGTATTTTTTCCTCCCCAAATAAACGCAACAGCGAGTGCAGCGAGCGTCTACCACGAGCGCAGTGAGTCTCTACCAGGGAGCGCAGCGACCGTCTACCGCGAGCGCAGCGAGCCTCTACCAAGGAGCGCAGCGACCATCTACCACGAGCAAAGCGAGTCTCTACCAGAAAGCGCAGCGACCGTCTACCGCGAGCAAAGCGACCATCTACCACGAGCAAAGCGAGCCTCTACCCCCCCCTACTGATTCTCCCGCCACTCATAAACCCACTTAGCCTGAATCTGCTCCAGGTGCTCTTCCGTCGAGCCTTCCCGGCTGCCGGTGAACTGGGGTATTTCGAGGATCCACTCGAGCAGATCGGTGAAGCGGATACGGTAAATTTTGTCCTGCCCGAAGTCATCCCCGAAGCGGTCGTAGAGGGCAATGGCAATATCCTCGTGGTCGGCCCAGCCGAAGGGGAAATCGTCGAAATCTTTAAAACTCATAATGATATACGATTTACGAGGTACGATTTACGATTGGTAGCTACGATATCGATCCTAATAAATCGTACATCGTAAATCAAAAATCGTAAATCGTACATCTCAATGTTCGTGGCCGATGATCTTGCGCTGATCGGGTATTTCGACCTCGATCACGGCGTCCTCGTCCAGAATGACCGCCTGACAACCCAGCCGACTTTCGATGCGTGGATTGATGGCCCGGTCGATAAAATCCTCCTCCTTATCGCTGATCTCCTCCAGGGAATCTTCCCCCTTCAGGACGTACACGTGGCAGGTGGAGCACGCACACACCTCCCCACAGTTGTGGTTGAGGTGAATGTCGTTCTCCTCGGTTACCTCCAGGATGCTCATATCGGTTTCTACGTTCTCCACGGTCTTGGGGGAGATGCGTTTATCCTCGAAAGTAAATTTTACGGTGGCCATGGGCGATATCGGTTTGCGGGGCGAAATTAGACATATTTAACGACCGCGCGGCAAAGCAGTTCTAAGTCGTCTTCGGTAATGGTGTAGGGCGGCATCAGGTAGATCAGTTTGCCGAAGGGGCGGATCCAGGCACCGGCTTCCACGAAGCAGGCCTGGGCAGCGGCTACGTCCACCGGCTCGTGCATCTCCACCACCCCGATCGCACCCAATACGCGGACCGCTTTCACCCGAGTACTTTGGGCGGCGGGGCGCAGGTAAGCAGCTAATCGCGAACGGATGGATTCTACCCGTCCCACCCACGGACTTGCCAACAGCAGGTCGATACTCGCGCAGGCCACCGCGCAGGCAAGCGGATTCCCCATGAAGGTAGGCCCGTGCATCATCACCCCCGCCTCTCCGCGGCCGATGGTATCGGCCACCTGGTGCGTACACACGGTCGCGGCCAGTGTCATATAGCCACCGGTCAGGGCTTTGCCGATGGTCATGATATCGGGTATGGGGTTAGCTTCCTGTTTACTGGATAGGTTTTTACCTGCGCCCCCGCCGCCCACAAACAATTCGCCCGTCCGGCCGAAGCCGGTGGCGATCTCATCGAAGATGAGCAGGAGGCCATGGCGGTCACAAAGCCTGCGGAATACCCGGAGGTAAGCAGGGTTATAGAAGTGCATGCCCCCCGCTCCCTGCACCACTGGCTCGACGATGAAGGCGGCGGATTGGCAGGCATACTGTTCGAAGAAGTCCGCCAATTCCGCCTCGTAGGTCGGATCGGCCGGCGTAGCGTATCCTCCCGGGGGGCGACGGAAAAAAGCGTGCTCCGGCAAAAAGCCCTGGAATACTTGGTGCATTCCGGTTACCGGATCGCAGACAGACATGGGCGCCGTCGTATCGCCGTGGTAGCCCCCCCGCAGCGTCAGAAATTTCTGCCGCTCCGGAAAGCCCATAGCGTGCTGGTACTGGACGGCCATCTTCATGGCTACCTCTACGCTGACGGAACCGCTGTCGGCCAGGAAAATACGATCCAGGCCCTTCGGGAGGATCTTCACCAGCCGCTTCCCTAGTTCGATCGCCGGTTCGTGGGTGATTCCCCCGAACATAACGTGACTCATTTTGCGGGCCTGTTCGTGGATAGCATCGTTAAGCTCAGGCACGTTGTAGCCGTGAATGGCGCACCACCAGCTGGACATACCGTCGACCAGCTCTCGTCCATCCTCCAGGCGCAACCTACAACCGTTGGCCGATGCTACGGGATAGACCGGCAACGGGTCGCGCAGACTGGTATACGGGTGCCACAGGTACTTCCGGTCAAAATCTAAATCGCTCACTTGCATAATCCGGCCGGTCCGGCCCGCTTAAAAAAGGGAGCCCGCCGGTCCGTGGATCACGTTACCGGCGGGCTGCACACCTTTGTACTTCGTACTTCTTCCATTAGACTTTGTCCTACCCCTAGCCCATTTCCTGGACCACCTCCTTCACTTGGGGCATCATCCGCTTGAGCATCTGCTCGATGCCCGACTTGAGTGTGACGGTGGAGCTGGGGCAGCCGGAGCAGGCACCCTGCATAATGACGGTCACGACGCCGTTCTCGTATTTCTTGAACTCGATATTTCCGCCGTCCATTTCTACGGCCGGCTTGACGTAGGTATCGATGAGCTCCTTGATCTGCGACACGGTTTCCGCTTCATCTTCGGTGTATTCGTAGCTAACGCCGCGCTCTTCCTCGATCCGGGCCACCTCCTCGGCAAAGCCGTCTTTGATGATGGGCTTATTCTCCTCGAGGTAAGCCTTGACGTATTCCTTCAGCTTCAGCATGATGTCGTCCCAGCTGTAGTTGAATTCCTTAGTGATCGTCACGTAATTATTGGCGATGTACACTTTTTTGACGTAGGGAAAGTCATACAACTCGGCGGCCAGTGGCGACCACTCCCGGGCGAACTCCTCCTCGCGAAACTCGGCGGTACCGTTATACAGCATCCGGTTGGTTACGAACTTCAGGGTTTCGGGGTTGGGGGTTTGCTCGGTATACAGGAGGACGGGGCGCTTGGTGGCGGTGGCTTGGCTCATGGCGATCTTTTGGTAATTAACGCCTAGGGGCATTTTGGGTTGAACGGTCCACCGTTCCCGGCTGAACACAAAAAAGGGAGGCCCGACGAATGTCCGGCCTCCCTCCCATTAGCGGAATTAGCAGTTGCTAGTCCACGTCCCACCAGACGCGGCCATCCAGGCCATCCGTACCACCGAATTGGCGGTCAACTGCGTCATTGTAATTCTCCTGGTTGAGGGCGAACTCATCCGTGGTGTACGCACGACGCCGGGGGATCTGTCCGCCGGGATTCAATGCCGCCGGAGCGGGGGCCAGGTCGGGGTAACCGAGGCGACGGTACTCGCTCCAGCCTTCGATGCCTTGCCAGTAAAGGGCCAGCCATTTCTGCTGGCCGATGGACTGCAGATAGCTGTCGCTGTCGTAAGCAACGTCTTCCTGGCCGAGGTAATCTGCGATGACCTCGTCGTCGGTGATGCCGTACTGGTTCATGCTGGCGGTGACGGCCGCATCGTACAGTTCCTCGGCGTCGCCTTCGATCCACCCGCGGGCGGCGGCTTCGGCCTGGTTAAACAGCACTTCGCTGTAGGTCAGCATGACGAGCGGAGCGTCGATAGCAAAAAAGTAGGTAGATCCGGGGAAGGAGATGTCGGCCGTGGCCGTTTCTGCGGCGACCGCTTCTGTCACACCGTAGGGCTTGCCCACGTAAACCGGATCAGCGGTTTCAGCGCTGTTTTCGGTCGGGTCGGCGTAGACCATCAGGCGGGGATCGTTTACTTCCTGCAGGTAATCGATCAGGGGTTTGCTAACTACGTAGTCGGTCCGGTTCTGCGCGTTGATGTACCAGGGGTTGTTGGCCAGTCCGCCGCTGCCGTCGTACTGCAACTTCGCGTTATCGGCGTTGGACTCCAGTACCCCGCGGCTGAGCGCTAGTTCGGTCCACTGCTCGCCCAGGTCCGGAGCCACGTTCGAGACGCGCAGCCCGGCCCGCAGGATCAGGCTGTTGGCGAACTTATACCACATTTCCATGTCACCGTCGTAAATCAGGTCTCCTTCCACGCCACCTTCGACGATCATGTCACCGGCGTCCTGCAGCGTCTGCACGGCGGTACGGTAGATAAACTCCTGCTCGTCGTATACAGGGGTCAGGTTGTCGAGCCCCTGCAGCGCTTCGCTGTAGGGTGCGTCACCCCAGATATCGGTGATGTTAAGGTAGGCCCACTGCTGCATGATGGTTGCAACGGCGATCTGGTTGGCGTTGGGACCGGAAGGCGTTACGGCGTCACGGGTCTCCTCGTTCGTATTCTGGTCGATCACGTACTGCAGATCCTGCAGTCCGCTCCGGTAGAGTCCGTAGAAAGAGGTGTTGGCCGTGGCGTAACGCGTAACGCTGGTGTACTGGTTTTGCGACAGGTACTGCGCGTAATGTTGACCGATCTCCCCGAGCGCACTCTGGCCCAGAAGTTGGTTGACCAATTGCCGTTGGGACTCGGAGAGAAGATAGGAAGTAGGTACTTCCAAGGGGTCGTTCGGGTTGGTATTGATCTCTTGGAAATCCTCCGTACAGGACGCCAGCCCGAGACCTATGCATACCGCAATAATAATGCGTATCATGATAATTTAATTTGTGGTGATTGGGGAATTTGGCGTGCCAACTAGAAGGTTACGTTCAGGTTGACGCCGAAGCTACGGACGGAGGGGTTCTGCCCGTTCTCAATACCCTGTACGTTGCCGTTCGAAAGCGCGGCATCGGGATCGATATTGGGTGCGTTCTTGTGCAGGATAGCCAGGTTACGACCGGTAAGGCTGATTGTCGCGCTGCGAACGAAGTTGTTCTCGAACCAACTCATAGGCAGGGGGCGACCGATGCTGATCTCCCGGAGCTTTACGAAGCTGGCGTCGTAGATGTACTGCTCGCTAAGGTCGTAGGTGGCTTCGTAGTAGGTCTTCGTATCCACGTAAGTGGTGTTGGGGCTACCGCTAGCGGTCACTCCTTCCACCAGAATTCCACCTCCGTTGACGGCCAACTCCCGAATGGAGTTGCCTTTGGCGTTAGTTCCGACTGTATTTTCGAACATGCCGGAGTAGTTGCCAAACTGATTAGTTACCGAGAAGATGCTACCGCCGCTGCGGAAGTCAACGAGGGTCGACACGTTAAATCCGTAGATGTTGAACGTATTCGAAACGCCACCGGTGAAATCCGGGTAGGCACTGCCGAAGTTCTGGTTCGGCGTCTTCAGCGGGATACCCTTCTCGTCCACGACAACGTTTCCGTCATCATCACGGGTGTAGCCGTAACCGTTCAGCTGACCGTAAGCTTCTCCGCGCTGGGCGAGGAAGCTCACGCCCCAGGTGCTGCCCAGCGTCAGTTGCTCAAGATCCTCGTATAGCTCGACCACTTCGTTGCGGTTGCGGGCGAAGTTGAAGCCAATGTCCCAGCTGAAGTTCTCGGTCTGAATGGGCGTACCGTACAGGCGCAATTCAACCCCCTTGTTGGTCAATAATCCGGCGTTCACGTAGGCGGAACTGAATCCGGAGGTGGAGCTAACCCCAACCGGAAGGATCAGATCTTCGGACTGAATGTCGTAGTAGGTCAGGTCGAATCCGGCACGGTCGTTAAAGAACCGCATTTCCAAACCCGTTTCCCATGTGGTAATGCTTTCCGATACCAGATCGGCGTTGTTCAGGGTAGTCGGGATAGAGAATCCAGGATAGGGACCAAAGGGTCCGACGCTATTGAGCGTATTGCGCGTCCGGTACGGTCCCGTATCATTACCAACCGTCGCTATGCCGCCACGGATTTTACCGAAGCTGATAATGTTACTGTTCGGGATGAGCTCGCTGAAGACGAAGCTACCCGAAACCGATGGATAGAAATAGCTGTTGTTGCCGTCTTCCAGGGCCGACGACCAGTCGTTCCGGGCGGTCACATCTAAGTACACCATGGAGCGCCAGCCAAATCCGAGGCGGCCGTATACCGATTGTACCTCCTTCTGCGAACGGTAGTTGTTGATGGTAGGCCGGTCGACGGAAGCGGATAGCGTATACAGATCGGGAACGGTCAGTCCGTTGAGGGTACTTCCGGCGGTGCGGTCGTAGCGCTCCTGACGCAGGTTGGCCCCCGCCTGACCGTCAATGCTGAATTCTCCGAAGGTCTTGGAGTAATCCAACAGGGCTTCAAAGTTGTTCTCGCGGGTCGTAATCGAGCTTTCGTCGTAATAATCAAAGGCCGTGCGGGTACCCGAAGCGACGCGCTGGCTGGTTCGGAAGGTGTAGTAGTCCGTACGGGCAAAACCGGAAAGGGAAAGGCCAGGCAGGATATCGTACTTCAGGCCTACGTTACCGAAGACGCGGTCGCGGTCATCGCTATTTAGGTTCTTGTTGATTACCCAGTAGGGGCTTTCCCAGTAATTCGCCTGTAGATTGGTGGGCGAAATGATGTTCCACGTACGCGGGGAACCGTCGGCCTGCTGATAGTCCTTCAGCCGGTCCATGTCCAGCTGTCGCTGGAACCATTCGTTGAAGCTGGTCTGTACGTTGACCGTGCTACCGATGCCGTAACCGATGCCGGGGCGACCTTCGCCGGCGGTGTTGACGTAGTTGGCATTAATGGAGGCGGTAAGTTTGCTGCCCAGCTCCTGGCTGGCGCTTACGTTTACCGTATTACGATTCAGGGATGAACCGGGGTACACGCCGTTGTTGCTGTTGTTGGTGTAGGAGATGCGGAAGTTACCCGATTCGTTGCCACCCGCAATTGAGACGTTGTTGTTGTACTGAACGCCAGTTTCGTAAAAATCTCGGACGTTGTCGGGGCTAGGCGACCAGGGGCGAAGTTCACCGAAGGATTCACCGGGGTACCAACTGTCCCAGTGGCGAACCGGGGTACCGTCAAGTTCGGGTCCCCAGCTTCCGTCGTAACCGTATTCGGGAATGTATTGTCCATTGAATTGCTCCCAGTCAGCCGGGTGGATCGCTGGATCCCACTCAAATTCATCAAACTCGAGGCTCGTGCCCCCCCCGTATTGATTCTGGTAGTCAGGAAGTAGGGCCACCCGCGAGAATTGTACGCCACTGCTGATGGTAACGCCCAGTCCCTTACGGCCACGGCCGCTCTTGGTCGTGATCAGAATCACACCGTTAGAGGCCCGCGAACCATAGAGTGCCGCTGCCGCTCCGCCCTTCAGTACCGAGACCGAGGCAATGTCGTTAGGGTTGATATCCTGAGCCATGTTACCGAAGTCCTGTCCACCGCGTGCTTCGGCTGCGTTGCCACCGCCGAAGGAACTGTTATCGATCGGCGTTCCGTCAACCACGAAGAGCGGCTGGTTGG
This sequence comes from Lewinella sp. IMCC34191, assembly GCF_003390935.1. Lineage (GTDB taxonomy): Bacteria > Bacteroidota > Bacteroidia > Chitinophagales > Saprospiraceae > Neolewinella. The sequence continues at coordinate 155,123 of NZ_QNQZ01000009.1, forward strand.
TTCCATAGAGCGAGGTAGCGCCCCGCAGGATGATACTGGACGAACCGCCAAGTCCGGAGTTGTTATTATTGATCTGAGCACCGGGAAGTCGTCCGCTGAGCGAGCTGACCAGGTTGGTTTCCTGGGCCTGGTTCAGTTCCGCGCCGTCAATCTGGGATACGGCGTAGCCCAGCGACTTTTCCTCGCGCGAAATACCGAGGGCCGTTACGACGACGTCATTCAGCTGCACGCCTTCTGCCAAGACGATATCGTAGTTATCGTCCGTGGTCAGCGGTACGGTTTGGGTGGCGAAACCGGTGTAGCTGACGATCAATTCCTCGGCTCCTTCCGGAACGTTGAGGCTGAAGGCTCCGTCGAAATCTGTGACGGTGCCGGTAGTCGTTCCGGCGACTAGGATGGACGCGCCAATGAGTGGCTCACCGCCATCGTCGGTGATCGTACCGGTAATCGATTGCTGGGCCGTTACGAACCCAACTGTACCGATCACCAATGCGAGCATGATTAAAAATCTCTGCATTTGGTTCTATTTAGTTGATTACTGTACAAAGGCTTGACGCAGCTAGCGTGCGTCAATAATTTTCACGACCGACTTGATTAAGGTGCCCCCTTAATTACACGTTTGCGCCAAAGGTAATACAGGTCCATTGCCCCGACAACAAAATTAACAAATTCCATGTCGGATAACGACCAACTTTTCTTTAACAGTGACTGTCCTTTCCGGGGCGGGCACCTGCTGCCCACCAAATTTTATACCATCTTTGCAGCCAAATATTAGCTATGTACCCGCTACGTATCCTCTTTATTTTCTTGCTGTCCGTGCCCTTGCTGAGCCTGCGTGCCCAAACCTTCAGCGGTGGTTTTCGCGCCGGCCTGAACTTCATCTCTTTTGATGCGGATCAGGAGATGGATGGGGATATGACTTTGGAAGAGTTCAAGCGGACCACCGGATTTCACGTTGGTGCCACCTTTGCCCTAGCATTCACGGACCTGGTAGGCGTGAAGGCTGACCTAATGTACAGCCAGAAGGGGGGTGAGGTCCGGTACGAAGGGCCTTCTTCCTTTTATCTCTACAACGACGGCACCGACGTGGAAGGCCTGCGGGTTTTCGGCGACCTGGATAGTGAGCGCGACGTCCTCAACAGCTACATCGACATACCGGTAGTAGCCTATTACCGTCTGGGGCCGGTCGAATTGGAAGGAGGCGTAAGTGCCGGCTTCCTCGTCAACAGCCGAGCCTCCGGCTCAGCATCCTATACCAACGTCGTGTTGCCCGATGGCCGCAGTATCGCGGACGTTTCTTTCAATTACGATTATAACTACTTCAGCGACGTCACCGGATTTGATGCCATCGTCGAACCTAACGAAGACCGGCAGGGATATCCCGGCGTGATCGACGCCTACTATAACAGTGACGATAACCGGCCGCTCTACCGCCGCCTCGACTTCGGCCTGATCGGTGGTGCGTCCGTGTTTTTAAACAATGGTCTCTACCTCGGACTGCGGTACCAATATGGCCTGACCGATGCCACCCGGGGAGAAAACGACCTGCGCCTGACCCGGACGGAGGGAGTATCCGAAAGAGAATACAATACCGACGACAAGGATTACAACCGCGTAATCCAAACCAGTATCGGTTTCCGCTTCTAGTATGAAGAATTTACTCACCCAACTGTACGGAAGAAAACCCCTCGATCGCCAGACCGCTTACCTTACGCTGAAGCGTATCGCCAACGGCGAGGCCGCCGAACCGGAGATCGCCGCCGTGGTGTCCGCCATCAATATGCGCCCGCCCCACCTTTCGGAGATTCAGGGTTTTCGGGATGCGATGCTCGAACTGGCGGTCCCCTTTTCCCTTGACGGCCGGGAAACGATTGATATCGTGGGAACGGGTGGCGACGGTAAGAATACCTTCAACATCAGCACCCTGTCGTGCGTGGTTGTCGCCGGTGCGGGATACCCGGTGACCAAACACGGGAGCTACGGCGTCAGCAGCAATGTGGGCAGTAGCGATGTACTCCAAGCATTGGGCTATTCCTTTAGTAACGAACGCGATAAGCTTCTCGGAGATCTCGACCGGGCGGGGATCTGCTTTTTACATGCTCCCCTGTTCCACCCCGCCATGAAGAATGTGGTACCGGTACGCAAGGCGCTACGGGTGCGGACCTTCTTCAACTTGCTCGGTCCGCTTATTAACCCGGCCCGGCCGAAGTATCAATTATTTGGAACTTACGACCGGGAGGTCAGCCGCATCTACGATTATATCCTGCAGATGGAAGAGCGGGAATACCTGATCGTACACGCCATGGATGGCTACGATGAAGTCAGCCTCACGGATGGGGTAAGTGCGAGGGGCCGCAGGATGCAAGCTATTCTCTACCCGGAAGACTTTGGCCTGACCCATCTGTCCCCGCAATCGCTCTACGGTGGCGAAACGCCCGAGGAGGGAAAGGGCATTTTTCTCAACGTGCTTGAAGGCAAGGCCACCGACGCTCAGGAGGACGTGGTGTGTGCCAATGCCGGTCTCGCCATCCATGTCATCCACCCCGATCGGGCGCTACCCGACTGCGTTGCGGAGGCCCGCGAAAGCGTCCGGAGTGGAAAGGCGCTGAATGTCCTGCGCAAACTATTGGGGTAGAGCCAACCCATAGCCGGGGTGACGCCTTATCTTGTGAAGGAACAAGCACTTACACATGGCCAACATACTGGACCGAATTATTGAGTACAAAAAACTGGAAGTCGAACGGAGACGGGAAAAAGTGCCCGTGTCGGCCCTGAAGGACAGCGCCCGCTACCATGGCAAGCGGCACGACTTCTGTCGCGCACTCGAAAACAGCCCGGACTTCGGCATCATCGCGGAATTCAAGCGCAAGTCTCCCAGCCAGAACGACATCAATCTGGCGGCGGATGCAGCGACAATCGGTCGTGCCTACGTCCAGGCCGGAGCGGCTGCTATCTCCTGCCTGACCGACACGCAATTTTTCGGCGCGCAACCGGACGACATCGACAAACTGCGGGCCGTAGTGAACGTGCCGGTACTCCGCAAGGACTTCATTATCGATTCCTACCAACTGCACGAAACACGCGCCATGGGGGCGGATGCGGTACTGTTGATCGCGAGTGTCCTGAATCCGGTCCAGATTGACGAGTTGGCGGAAGAGGCCAACGAATTGGGGCTGCAGGTAATCTGCGAAGTACACGACGAAGAGGAAGTCGCCAAGATCAGCCCCAGTGTCGACATCATTGGCGTCAACAACCGGAACCTGGGGGATTTTTCCGTCGACATCTCCCGTAGCCTGCAATTGGCGGAGATGCTGCCCCCGGGCATGCTGCGCATCAGCGAGAGTGGAATCGACGACCCGCAATCCATCATCAAACTTCGCAAGGCCAAATACCGTGGCTTCCTGGTAGGTACCCACTTCATGCGGCAGTCGGATCCGGGAGAAAGTCTTGCAGCCTTTATCAAAAAGGCCCACGAGATCGAGGAAATCTATAAGGATGCCATCGCATGAAGGTAAAAGTCTGTGGTCTGCGAAATCCCGAGAATATTGAGGAAGTCAGTGCCCTTCATCCAAACTACTTAGGGCTCATTTTTCACCCCGATTCCCCTCGCTTTGCCGGTCAGCCTGCCCTCGGCGAGTGGATCCGCGATAACGAGGACAAATTGCGCGAGCAGGAACTGGTGGGCGTATTTGTCAATGCGGAGGTTGATTACATCCTTAATACCGTTTACGACTACCAGCTGGACTGGGTACAACTGCACGGTGACGAAAGCCCCGGCTACTGCCGCGAGTTAAAATTGCTCTGGAGCGTAAACACCTTGCGCAAGCCCGGTATCGCCAAGGCCTTTTCCATTACACCTGATTTTGATTTCAATCGAACCAATCCCTACGTCGGCAGCTGTGGCTTATTCGTTTTCGATACGGGCGGTCAGGCGCAACCCGGTGGAACGGGAAGGAAATGGAATTGGGAAAAGCTGGGCGAGTATACCGGCCCGGTACCCTTTCTATTGAGCGGCGGGATCGGCCCTGGGGACACGGAGGCACTCAATCAACTGAATCATCCCCAACTACGGGGCGTGGATATCAATAGCCGCTTCGAAAGTGAGCCCGGTCTGAAGGACGCACGGCAGCTGGAACTTTTCCTGCGAAAGCTCAATTGACCCGGCGCTAAATTAAAGCGGTGAAGTACGCCATCATCGGAAGTGGAAATCTGGCCTGGCACCTGGCCGGCGTACTTGGTCGCCAGGCCGTCGTCATTTACCGCGAGCAGCAGCCGGTAGAATCCTGGCCCGTCGACCTCTTGCCGCTTGAGGCTGTAGCTACCCAAAACTGGGATGCGCTATTTCTAGCGGTACCCGATGAAGCTATAAGGGCGGTAAGTCAACAGCTCGCCGCGGTACTCCCGGCGGACTTACCTGTAATTCACACGAGCGGAGCTACTCCGCTTGACCGCATCGATGCGCAGTTCAGGCACCGGGGTGTTCTGTGGCCGATTCGGTCGCTGCGCAAAGGTGAAATCGTTGCCGACTGGAACGATCTGCCGCTGGTGTTACAGGCCGATACCCAGCTGGCGAGACGACGACTGACCGAAATAGCCGGGGACCTAAGTCAGACAGTGACCTGGTTAAACGACCGGCAGCGGGCGCAACTGCATCTCGCCGCTGTCTTTTCCAACAACTTCGTCACGGCGCTTTACGAGGTTGCCTTCCAACTGTGTGCCAGCTGCGACGTTCCTTTCGACTTGCTGCTTCCCATCATCCGTAACACCGCCGGGCGCCAGGATGGTAGCCGACCCGCCGACCGGCAGACCGGTGCCGCGGCCCGTGGGGATTATGCCACCATGGACCGTCACCTGGAGCTGATTGATCGGGAAACCTACCAAAATCTTTACCGGGACATTAGCGCGCTAATCCTCGAGTACCGGTTGCCCCAGCACGACACGGACTTCCGGGGTGAGCCGGACGATGACCTTTAGGATGAGTGGGTCCTGCAGCTCGGCTTTTGTTTGACGCTGTAGTCTATAAGCCGTACGTATTGCGGTGAAGACGGTAAGTAGGGCCGTTTCTCCCTTATGGTTTTTCATCCGTTGACGAATGGCTTCTTCGGTCCAGTTGGAATGAGCACCTACGAGTTCTACGTTCAGGGATGGATTGATGGCCAGCGTCATGGAGAAACTGGTGATCTTCAAGCCGTAGCCTTCGAGAATGGGAAAAATTTCGAGCCAATCCTCGATCAGTTTACTGGTCTTTTCGCGGGTGCCCTCCCCTACCGTACTTGCGAGTCCGCTCATCGCCTTGCGGGCTCCTTCCAAGATGTCATCTAGCATATTATAGTATAAATGGTCAGGCCACCAAGATCGACCGACGGAGGCGCACGGACAAGCCCGTTCGACCGTTCCCCGCTGATTATCGACCGACGTAAATGACAACAGACCGAATGCAGCATGTTCCGAGCGCAAGTACGGCTGTGCCGATTCGACCGGGTCGGATTACCTTGTGGCATGCAAGATTTCCTCGCTTATCTGACCGTATCCCTACTTGTCCTTGGTTGCGCCCCTTCCCTACCTGAGGGAAACGACCGAACGGACAACCTATCTCTAGGACTTGCCGACTTGGCCAATTTTCCCATCGGGGGGGCGATCAACGAGGGGCGCGTCCGTGACGATACCGCTTTATTGGCGATTGTCAATGAGGAGTTTAACAGCCTCACCGCCACGAATGACATGAAAATGTATTCCATCGCCCGTGGTCCCGGAGCGCTGGACTTTACGCTTCCGGATGCCTTTGTGGACTTTGCGGAGAAACATGGTAAGCGGGTGTTCGGACACACGCTGATCTGGCACTATGGATTCCCCCAGCACCTGGAAGATCTGGAACCTCAGGGAGCCGAAGAATTCATTCAATCCTACATCGATACCGTAGTGACCCGCTACCGCGGCCGGGTAGATGGCTGGGATGTAGTGAACGAGGCGATGGCTACGCGGGGGGGCGAGTTGCGGGAAACGCCCTGGTTGGAGAAGATAGGCAAGGACTATATACCCATGGCCTTCCGCGCCGCCCGCCGCGCAGATCCGGAAGCCAAGCTGTTCATCAATGACTTCAATACCGAGCGCGACACCGCCAAACTAAACGGTCTGCTCCACCTCGTCCGGGAAATGCAGGCGGATGGCGTTCCGATCGACGGCATTGGTTTTCAAATGCACATCCGGATGGACACCGATGAAGAACTGATCGGCCGGTCATTAGCCCAGGCCGCTGAAACGGGTTTATTGATCCACCTCTCCGAAGTCGATATAATTTTCAACCGGCACGACGACACCCAGGGTGGAGGCGAACAGATCGTAGACGAGATCACACCGGAATTACTGGAAGCGCAGGCCGAAAAATATGAGCGGCTGGCGGAATTGTACCGGGAGAACGTTCCGCCGGCCCAGCGCTACGGCATCACCTTCTGGAGCTTCACTGATCGCGACACCTGGATCAACGGCTTCTTTAATTTGAAAGACTGGCCGACGCTCTACGACGAGCAGTTGCGCAAAAAGCCGGCGTACGACGGATTCGCCAGGGGACTGCAGGAATGAAGTTTGAGTAGGGACTAGTATATCCTAAACCTTTTCCTTACCTTTGCGCCCCGAAATCAATTTTTATCACCAACATCCATACCGATGTTTGCAATCGTAACCATAGCCGGTCAGCAATTCAAAGTTGAGGAAGGTCAGGAGATCTTCGTCCACCGGCTAGAAGCCAAAGCTGGCGATTCCGTTAGCTTCGACGCGGTTCACCTCCTCGCCAACGGCGATGACGTAACCGTGGGCACGCCGATGCTCAGTGGCGCCTCTATCGGGGCCACCGTTGTTGATCCGCTCGTCAAGGGCGACAAAGTGATCGTATTCAAGAAGAAGCGCCGCAAGGGCTACCGCTTGAAGAAGGGTCACCGTCAGCAATTCACCAAGCTCAAAATCGACTCCATCGCGGGCTAGTCACGGCCCCATTCCTAATTTCCCCTCGGGGAGCCAAAACTTAATATACCATGGCACACAAAAAAGGTGTAGGTAGTACCGATAACGGCCGCGACAGTAAATCAAAACGCCTGGGCGTGAAGCTCTTCGGCGGTCAGTCGGCCAAAGCCGGTAACATCATCATTCGTCAGCGCGGTACCAAGTACCACCCCGGCGACAACGTTTACATGGGTAAGGACTTCACCATCCACGCCAAAGTGGACGGCACCGTCTCTTTCAACAAGAGCCGTCTGAACCGTATGTTCGTCAGCATCGACCCCACCGAGGGAAGCAGCTCGAATGGCAACGGGAACGGAAACGGTAGCTCCGCTGCTTCGAACTCGTCCAACGGTAACGGCACAAAGGCCGCTCCGTCCAACGCCGGCCAGCCCGCCCAATCGCGTGCTTCCGTCGAAGCGAATACCGACCCCGTCCACATGGACGATGCGCCCGAGATGCCCTCGGTAGCTCCCGGTATCACGGACGAAGCCGAACTCGCCGCCGCCAATGCGGATCAGGGTGACGCGCTGAACACCGCCGAGGTAACCGGTAGCGATCGCCCCGAAGAAGTAGTTCTGCCCAGTGGCAAGAAGTACAAAATCAACGACCTAACCGTTATCGAAGGCATCGGACCCGGCATCGCTGGTATCCTCAGCGCCGCCGGCATCAAGAGCTGGGAAGGACTGGCGGATGCTGACGTTGACTTCCTGAAGGAGCAACTAGCGGACGCCGGAGGCAATTATGGTTCCCACGATCCTTCCACCTGGCCACAGCAGGCGCGCCTCGCCGCCAATCAGCAATGGGGAGAACTGGAAGAACTTCAGGGCAAGCTACACGGAGGTCGGTTGACCGAAGAGGAATAAGTCTCTTCTACCCTTCCGCCAAAAGAATACGCCCGGTCGAGCAGCTGCTCGATCGGGCGTTTTTTAATTCCACACGTGCCCCCAGGTGGTTTGACTCCTGCTAAGAACATGGTTGGGATAGCTGGCCTGGTTCGGTAATCCCCTTGTCCTCCATCCGCAAAACGGATATCGGAGCCCTGACAAGTCGAAGGGATGAGGCCCGCCCTAGACAGGCCGAAGTCACTTCCCAATTTAAATAAATTGTAGGGTCAACCAAGTTTTAGGGCCCGTGTGGACTTGGTAAACGCACGAACGGCGATTTTGATTGACGGCAGCGTCCGATTCTCCCGGCACGATCGGAATTTACGGGAGGTTCGGATAGATCGTTCTCTACCGAGGTAGCCTATATGAAGTAAAAAATGAGGCTTAATAAATTTATGCGTACCTTTGCGCCGCGAGCTGGGACCTCTTCGCTTTGTCCGATCCACGCCTCGTCCGCCGCTTGTACACCAACCGGCTTATCATTTCGGAGCGAAGCATCTCAACCAGTCATCCGGTAATTGCCCGATGACAAGGTGCCCGACAGTCGGGCCACCCATCAACATCTATCTATCTATGGACAGCAAACGTCCCAATCGCCCGGCTAAAGGCCGTAATAAGCGTAGTTCCTCCAATCGCCCGCAGCGCAAAAACTCCGGTGGTAACCGCCGGGGAAGTTCCGGAGGCCGCTCCAATCACAATTACATTCCCCTTCCGGCCGATATGATGGTCCACGAGGGTGTTCCGCTGAAGACCGTCGAATACCACGCCGAGAAGAAATACGCCGAGTGGCCGCTTCACCCGAAACTGAAGAGCGCCATCAAAGCTGCGGGCTGGGTGTACCCCACCGAGATCCAGGAAAAGTCATTCGAACACGTAGCCGCCCTGAAAGACGTCATGGGCATTGCTACCACCGGTACCGGTAAAACGGGAGCTTTTCTCATCCCCCTGATCGATGCCCTGATCGTAGCGGAAGAGCCCTTCCAGACTTTGGTGCTGGCTCCCACCCGCGAACTGGCGCTGCAGATCGAGGAAGAGTTCCGTGCCCTCACGCTCGGGATGAAGTACAATGCCATTACCCTCATCGGCGGCCGGAACATCAATACCGACATCGTCAACCTGAAGAAGCGCAGCTACCACCTGGTCGTTGCCACTCCCGGACGTCTGAAAGACCTGTATCAGCAGGGCAAGATCGACCTCCAGGAAGCTTCCGTACTGGTACTTGACGAGTTCGACCGGATGCTCGATATGGGCTTCCAGAAGGACGTGATGTACCTGACCGACAAAATCGGCGAGCGCGATCAGACCATGTTATTCTCCGCTACCCTGGACAAGTCGCAGCAGAAACTGATCGATCACTTTCTGAAAGACTACGTGACCGTGAAGGTGAGTAGCGGCGAGGCTTCGGCCGAGCACATCAACCAGAGCGTCCGCTACGTCGAGCCCGACAACAAGTTCGACGAACTGATTGAGCTGCTCAAGGAACCGGAAATGAAGCGCGTCCTGGTTTTCGCGGAAACCAAGCACCGCGTCAAGAAGGTAACCAAGAAACTGAACCAGGCCGGTATATCCGCCGACGAGATCCACGGCAACAAAAGCCAGAATTACCGCCAGAAAGCACTGAATGCATTTAAGGCCGGCAAGATCAAGGCGTTGTGCGCTACGGACGTAGCCGCCCGTGGCCTGGACATCGACGACATCACCCACGTGATCAACTTCGAAGCTCCCACGGACTACGACACCTATATCCACCGCGTAGGCCGTACCGGTCGCGCCGGAAAGGGTGGTGAAGCGATCACCTTCTACGATAAGGCCTAATTAACAGCTTGAAGGAGGGCGGATACTATTTTCCGTCCTCCTTTAATGCCTTGATCAGTTCGTCCTTATTCATATTGCTCCGGCCGTCTACATCGCGGTCCTGCGCCATGTCGTAAAGCTCGTCTTTGGTTTTGCCAGAGAGATCATTGTCTTTCTTTTCCGAGTAGGTATCGATGATGGCTTTTTTAAGCTCGTCCTTATTCATCGAACTGCGACCTGCTACGTCGAGTTCCTGCGCACGGTCCATCAGCTCCTCCTTCGTCAGTCCGTCACCGTCGATAACCCCAATCTCGGCCATCGTACGTTGAACGATATCGGGCCAATCGGCGTATTGGTCACCGTCGTCGTCCGTTTTCTTCTTGGTTTTATTGGCTTGCTTTCGCCCCGCTTCGGTGAGCAGCGCCCAGGCATCATGGGGTAGGTACCGTGCCATGCCTTCCGCTCCATCGGCAGCGGCATCTCCGTCGCTGGTCTCCCATTCGTTCTTCGTCCACTGTTGAAGGCTTTTGGCGGCATCATCCTTTTCGTCGTCCTTGTAGCCCCCACCCTGCTTTTCGTACTCCTGCACCAGCATCTGGCTTTTGCGGGCACTCCACTGGCCCGGTTCGCCTCCCTTATCGGATTCCATCAGGTCCTGCTTGATCTGGCGGCGCAGATCGGGCTTGGTGTACTTTTCTTCGTAGTTGTCGTCAGCCATCGGAATGTTTTGGAGGGTAACTAAGCTGACGCCAAACGGTTGACGGCAATTTACCTGCGCCCCGCCGCAAAAAACCGCTACCGGCCCATTTACTGCATGCGTACGTACCCGGGGTCGTCGGCCGCCTCCTGCGCGTAGGTGTTAAGTTTGACGTTTTTCTGGGAGCCCTCTGGCGTATACGCATGTTGACGAATTATCGAGCAGAGAGACGCGATCGCGAAGTAAGAGGTAGCCCTTAAATACCGTGCCGATGTGGGAGGGGAAAATCACTGGTTCGCGAAGCATGCTGACGCCGCCACCGGCCTAATCCCATTCGAATTCCAGCCACCGATTGAAATGTAACGTTGTCGATCCCCAGCACGATAGCGAAAAAGGTGAGCGTAAGCAGCGACAGCCGGACGGCACCGCTTCCAAAGTCGGGTGTTCTGATTACAGAACTACTAGCTTTGTACTCGGCTATTTGTCCCGAACCGGCAAACTACGCCTCCCGGCATTTGTTGGTGCATTGCTATGAAGGAAAGCAAATTTCGCCGCCTGCGACGGGACGAACTCGAGGAGGTAACTCCGCAATTCATCAAATTCCTCAGCGTCAACGGAATCGATGCCGACAGCTGGGTGCGCATTAAAGTCGACGAACCCCAGCATGCCGACGCCCTCATTTTACAATTCAGCCAGATCGTTTTTTCGGGCGTGATTGAGCGGGTGGAATACCTCATCCAACGCAAGCCCCACGATCTGCGTACCTACCGTACCGGGCCGGACAAGATCGAGATGCGGGGCCTGTTACTGAGTGGAGAAACATCCGTTGACCTGACCGATGCCGAACTGCCCCCGCAGGAAATTTTCGATCGACTGAAAGCCGATGGTGCCCGGCCGAAACTATACTCCGCCGAACGGGCTTACCTACCTATCGGCCGCGACCAGGATATTTTCCTGCGCATGGAAGAGGGTGCCCTGATCGATAACGGTGACCTGTTCCAGCTACTGGACGGACTGAAGTAGGCCATCCATTCTGGCGGCTACGGTAAATACCTTATTTTAACCTGCTTCAAACCACGCTGCATGCCCGTTTACCGCCTTGTTCTCTTGATACTGTTGCTGCAGTTCACGAATTGTGAGTCCGAGGTCCAGCCGCTCTCATCCGCACCGACGACCGCCGATGCGAATACTCCGCGATCCAATACCGAACTGGCTATTTATAAGGATGCCAGTCAACCAGTAGGCGATCGCATCGCCGACCTGGTCGGCCGCATGACGACGGAAGAAAAGGTAGCCCAGGTGATGGCTATCTGGAAGGACAAGCACCAGATGGAAACGGAGAATAGTGACTTCGATCCATCGCTGGCGGCGGAGGTCATTCCTCACGGTATCGGTCACATCACCCGTCCCAGCGAACTGACCGCCAGTGGCGAGCCGGGCCGAACGGCTGCCGAAGAGGTGGCGTACGTGAATGCCATTCAAAAGTGGTTGGTAGAGGAAACCCGCCTGGGTATACCGGCACTGATGCACGAGGAAAGCCTGCACGGCCTGGCCGCCCAGGACGCGACCAGTTGGGGGCAACCCATTTCGGTCGCCGCTACCTTTAACCGGAAGCTCGCGCGCCAACTCTACGCTACGGCGGGTCGGCAGGCGGCTAGCCGGGGCGCCCACGTCGTGCTCACGCCGGTAGTGGACGTAGCCCGTGACCCTCGGTGGGGGCGCGTCGAGGAAACCCTGGGAGAAGATCCCTACCTGGCCGGCGAAATCGGATTAGAAGCGGTGCTCGGCTTCCAGGGCGATGACGATCAGTGGGACGAAGGGGAAGTATTTGCCACCTTAAAGCACCTGGCCGGCCACGGCGAGCCCGAGGGAGGCACCAACACCGGACCGGCCCATATCAGCGAACGAACCCTACGCGAGGTCTTCCTCTACCCCTTCCGGCACATCGTCGAGAATGGGAACGTCCGCAACATTATGGCCAGCTACAACGAAGTCAACGGTATCCCGAGTCACGCCAATGCCTGGATGCTCAATGATGTACTTCGTGGTGAATGGGGGTACGAAGGTGCCGTGGTATCCGATTACTTTGGCGTGGAGGAATTGAATAAGCGTCACGCCGTCGCTAAAAATCTCAAGCAGGCGGCCATCCGCGCCATCAGCAGCGGGGTCGACATCGAGTTGCCGGACCGGGAAGCTTTTCCCTACCTAGTGGAAGCCGTGAACTCGGGGGAGCTGGATGAATCGATTCTGGACCGCGCCGTCGGCCGCATACTGCAGCAAAAATTTGACCGGGGGCTTTTCGAGAATCCCTATATCGATCCAGATAAGGCCCTGTCAAACACGCCGGAAGACGACGCCCTGGTGCGCCGGGCCGGCACGGAAAGCATGATCCTGCTTAAGAACGATGGCGTCCTGCCGCTCGCCGACGGACTCACCATTGCCGTTGTGGGTCCAAACGCCGATCGAGTCCTGCTCGGTGGGTACAGCGACCACCCTGCCCACTTCGTTACCCTGCGACAGGGGCTGGAAGATTACGCGGCGGGCACGGACGGTGCGGTGATCTATTCCGAAGGCACCCGCCTCACCGAGCCGGGCAGCTGGTACAAAGACACGGTGGTTGCCGTCAGCGAGGCCGACGATCGAAAACGGATCGCCAAAGCAGTCAAGGAGGTGGCCGCGGCGGACGTGATCGTACTGGCCGTGGGCGGAAACGAGCTTACCAGCCGCGAGGCCTGGGCGGAAAGCCATATGGGCGACCGGCCCTCCCTGGAGATGATGGGCACGCAGAACGAATTAATCGATGCGCTGGCGGAACTGGACATCCCGATGGTCGGGTTGGTTTTTGGTGGCCGCCCGCTCAACATCCGTAATCTCGTCGAAAAAGCCGACGCCGTTTTTCAGTGTTTTTACCTTGGTCAGGAAACGGGACACAGCGTCACCGACGTCCTCTACGGCAAAGTGACGCCAAGTGGAAAGTTACCGATCAGTATCCCCCGTTCGGCCGGCCACATTCCGGCCTACTACAATTACAAGCCGACCGCCCGCCGGGGTTACCTGATGGAAGACGTGGGTGCCCTCTACCCTTTCGGTTATGGGCTCAGCTATACGACTTTTGATATTTCGGAGCCACGCCTGGGTCAGGAAAACATCATGACCAACGGCAACACCACCGTAAGCGTGGACGTCACCAATACCGGCGATGTAGCCGGACAGGAGGTGGTTCAACTATATGTCCGCGACGACTTCAGCACCGTAACCCGGCCGGTGAAGGAGCTGCGCGGCTTTGAGAAGATATCCCTTGCTCCGGGGGAGACGAAGACCGTCACCTTCGAACTGGGTTTCGACCAGCTCAACTACCTGGATGGCGAGATGAAATACAGCGTCGAACCGGGGACCTTCCAGATTATGGTGGGGAGTAGCAGTCGCGACGAGGACTTGAAGCGCGTTGTCCTCACCGCTGTCGACCAGGCTCGATAAACCGACCCACGGACCGGGTCATCGGTCCATAAGCGTAAATACCGGCCCGGCGTATTTGCCGGACCGGTACAAACAAAAACAGCAGGATAGATCGGGGGTAAATGCAAAGCGGTGGCCCGGCGCCGACTGGCCGGACCACCGCTCAGAAGTGTGATAGTTTACCGGTAGACTGTTTACAGGTCGCTGATGCGCTTTTGTACTTCGTAGAGCCGGGTATTCTTATCTACGTCCTCCACCCAGGGGTCGTGCTCCAGGTAGTTGGCGCTAATGAGCTTGAGGGAATGAATGCGGCTCTTCCCGTCCTTGATCGGCTGTACGTACTTCACCCAGAGACTTCCCTTCGAGCGTACGGCGTAGATCTTATTTTCCTTGATCTCGTGGACACCGGCGATCTGGCGGCAGATCACCACGTCACCGTCGTTGATGACGGGCTCCATGGAGTTGCCGTTGATCGGGAAGGCAACGTAGCCATCCCCGAAGAGATCGGGCAGGGAGAAGAAGGAAGCCTCCTCACGAAGGAAGCTGTCGCCGTCGACACTGGCGCCGGCGAAGGCCTCTACGGAAGTGTAGAGAATGTTTTGTTTGGTTTCGCCGCCATCGACTTCGGTGACCTTGGGGAGGTCCATGCCGAAGGGCGTACCGGAACCTTCCAGCAGGTAATCGGTATTCACACCGTACTCGGTGCACACCCGCCGCGCCTGTTCGTAGTTGATGCAGCGCTTGTCGTCGGGGTTGAGGTAGGCCCGGATGATGTGGCCATAGGAGCGGTTATTCAGGATCCGCTTGGCGAAATCACCCAGTCCGCGGCCGTTGCGGTCGTTTTTGATGATCTCTCCGCGATCCTCCAAAATCTGGAAAACTTCGCGGAACCGGTCGTTCAACTCGCGGCGGTCTTCGGTAATCATATTTGTGTATCAGTTTATTTAAGGACAAATTAAAACATTTTCAAACACATTCGCAAGTTTTCAACAAGTTTATTTGAAGAATTGTGGGAAACGGAAGGGGGTTGGGTGGATTTGTTGGTTGTTTTTTTGGGTGCTGGGTGCTGGGTGCTGGGTACTGGGTACTGGGTGCTGGGTACTGGTTGCTGGTTGCTGGGTGCGGCCTTTCATCGGATGATCCCTCCGCTTTCGCTGCGGGAGACACCTGATGTCTAGGTCGGTTCATCAGGAATTGCCCCGTGGCAGTCGTCCACCTGCTACGCGGGCTATGCTAAACCGGCCATCAGGCGGCTGCTGAGATCCGCGACGAAGCGTAGTCCCTCGGCCACGGAGTGTTCTCGCTGGTGCAGCAACGTCCGTTTAATACCGGCAATAAAGGTGGGCGGCTTCCGGGTGATAGCCTCGGCGACTTGGGTGGCGCGGTACTCCAGTTGGGCGGTGTTACTCACCACGTCGCTGACCAGTCCGGTGCGGTGAGCCTCCTTGCCGTCGAAGTTGCGAGCGGTGAAGGCCAGCTCGGCGGCGGTACCGGCATTAATGATGCGGGGCAGGCGCTGGAGGGTACCGAGGTCCGCTACGATACCGAGGTCCACCTCCTTGACGCTGAAGGTGGTGCTTTTGGTGCAGTAGCGAATATCACAGGCTACGGCGATGTCCACTCCGCCGCCGATGCAGCTGCCGTGGATGGCGGCGATTACGGGCTTGCGACAGCGTTCGATGGCGTTGATGCAGTCCTGGAGGTCGGTGATGAAATCGTGGACCTGTTGCTGAATGGCTTCCCGCTCTCCCCGGAAGCGGGCCTGCATGTCCTTCAGTACGCTCAGGTCGATGCCGGCGCAGAAGTGTTTGCCCTCCCCGGCGAGAATGACGGCACGTACCTCCTCTTCGGCGTCGGCCCGCTGAAAGGCGTCGCGCAGTCCGTGCCAGCCAGCCAGGTCGAGGGCGTTGGCGCGTTCGGGGCGATCGAAGGAGATGCGGGCGATGCGGGCGGTGACGACGTACTTCATGAGCGCACGCCTTTGACGAGCCGCATCCGGTCGGAGTGCAGGTGATCCATGCCATCGACGTAGAGCGTGGTCCCGCTGGTGTAGCTGGAGAGCGGACTGGCCAGAAACAGCACGGCATTAGCGACTTCTTCCACCGTACCGTGGCGGCCCATCAGGTTATCGTCCTTCATCTCGTCGAGCAAGGCCTTTACCGGTTCGGCGTAAGTATCCAGGCCCGAGCTGATGATGGTGCCGGGGGCCACGCAGTTGACGCGTACGTTGTACGTCGCCCACTCCTGGGCCAGGCTCTTCGTGAGGTTCTCTACCCCGGCGCGGGCGGCGCCGGTGTGCGCCATGCCCGGAAAGCCGCGCGCCATGTTGACGATGATGTTGACGATGTTGCCCGACTGCTGCGGAATGAAGAAGTGCTCCGCCATGATCCGGCTCACGTAGAAGGTGCCGTTCAGGTTGGTGTTGATGACGGCGTTCCAACCCTTATCGGTGATGGCGCTGGCGAGACTCGGGAACTGGCCGCCCGCGTTGTTGACTAAAAGATCGAGGGTGCCGTATTCAGCTTTGATCCGCTCGGCAAGGCTTTCTACCTGCGCTCCGTCGCGAATATCGCACGCCTCGTACAGGCAGGGGCCAAGGGCACGGAGCCGTTCGGCAGCCTTCGCCAGGGGTTCTTCCTTGCGGGAGCAAATGGCCACTTTAGCGCCCAGTTTCAAGAGCGCCTCGGCTATGCCGTATCCGATCCCGGAGCGGCCGCCGGTGACGAGGGCGACCTTATCCTTGAATAGGTTATCTGCGTACATACCTGCTTACTTGTTGAGGGCTGCGCGGGGAAACTTATTCAGCAGCGTGGCCTGCTCGGCGATGGCCTCTCTCATCTCCCGCTTCAGCCGGTCGATGAGTTCGGCGGCGGGGATGTTGTCCTTGATGCTGGCAACGCCGTGCCCCGCGCTCCAGAGATTCTTCCAGGCTTTGGCCTCGTGCTCGGCATCGAAGTCGGCCTTGGCTTTCTGATCCCACATCTCCTTGGTGATGCCGGCCGCCTCGAGGCTCGCCACCATCCAGTTGGCCGGGATGCCGGACACGGAAGCGGTGTAGACGATGTCGCGGGTGCCGGACTGGATGATCATGTCCTTATAGGCTTCGTCGGCGACCGCTTCTTTCGTATTGATGAAGCGGGTACCCATGTAGGCCAGATCCGCGCCCATCTGCATGGCCGTGGCGACGTCGCGCCCCGTGCTCAGTGCCCCGGCCACCAGTACGATGCCGTCGAACATCTCCCGGATCTCGGCCACGAAGGGAATGGGATTAAGTGAGCCCGCGTGCCCGCCCGCGCCGGCGCATACGAGGATCAGCCCGTCCACCCCGGCATCGATCGCCTTCTGGGCGTGGTACGTATTGGTGACGTCGTGGAAGACGAGCCCCCCATAACCGTGTACGGCATCCACCACCTCCTTCACCGCCCCCAGGCTGGTGATGACCAGCGGCACCTCCTGGCGGACGATCACTTCCAGATCGGCCTGCACCCGCGGGTTGGTCTTGTGGACGATCAGATTGACACCGAAGGGGGGCAGCGGCTTGCCTCTGCGATCCGACTCGGCGGCCAATTCGGCCTTGATCTCCTTTACCCAGTCCTCGAAGCCCTCCGTGGTCCGGTTATTGAGCGCGGGAAAGGTGCCCAGGACGCCGTTCTTACAGCATTCCAATACCAGTTGCTGCTGGGACACGATGAACATGGGAGACACCACCACCGGGATATCCAGGTGTAGGCTATCGAGAAGTTGCTGGCGATTCATTCGGGCAAAGTAGCGAAATTTCGCCAATTTTCTCCCTCTCGGAGTACCGTGCCACCGACGTCGCTCGCGTATGCTACCACGGGTCAAGCCATCCCCCGTGCGCCGCCTGGCTCCTTCATCGATCCTTAACCCTGGCGTCCTTTCATCTGCCATTCCCCGTCGGGCTTCTCCAACGAGGCGCCTCCCCCATTCCATAGTTCTGGCGGCGGAGCGCAGGTAAAAACCCTTTTCCCAATAGCAAACTATTTGTAGGAACCTCATTCATCGGTCTCGGTGGAAGAGGGTATCTTGCCGCCGTATGGACACCTCTCCCCGCGAACGGGCCCTGGGCGGGCATTTTTACGGGCGCATCCGCAAGTTGATGGACAACGGGGAACTCACCCCCCCGCAGCGGGTTGACGCCCAACGCCGCCTGCTGCTCGAGCTATTCGAACGGGCGACGGAAGCCGATAAATTGCACTTCAGTACCGTATACGCCAGGGTTACCTACGCGGCGCATAAGTATGGCCTGTCCCGCCAGTTGATCTTTCAGGAACGCGCCTTTCGACGGATGCGTCAGCGGGAGATGGCGGACGATCTGGCTGAACCGCAGGTCCGCATTGGCTACCGCTTGTTGTGCGAATTGACGGAAACCCTGTTTGGCGTGGACGTGCCCGAGGATTTGCAGCCCTATCTGGAAGCCGCTTACCCCAAGTACCAGCAACCCGAAGTAAGCCGGCACTTCTACCAACTCCGGGTCGTATACCTGGAAACGGACGTTACGGCCCAGGAAATCCTGGTCCGCGAAGAGCGCCGCCCGGAAATGATCTACCGCATTCCGTACGGGGAGTCCGAACTGGCCGATTCGCCGGTCCGCGAGGCGGTCTCGATCCTGCATAAGATCAGTGGTCCATTCATCACGCTGAACCTCATCAATGCCCAACTGCGGGGCGAGGACCGCCTCTACCCTTCCCAGCTGGTCATCGAGCCCGACTTTCTGGTCAACGTCACTGACGTGGCCTATTGCTTCAGCAGCGGGAGTCACTACCAGCCGTGGTCGTCCCTTCCCAATCGCCTGCTGCCCTTCGAGAAGCGCCCGCCCCTGGTGCGCGGTAACATCGTCAATACCTTCCTTGACCTCTTGGTCCAGGATCCGGACATCCGGTTTCGCGACGTGCTGCCGAAGATCTTCGAGATGCAGCCGCTGGAACTCTGCCTCTTTTCCGATGCGGAGGTGCGGGACCTGGTCAGCGACCTGAAGCACCACTTCCTTACGGTCTCCCGTTTCGTCCGGGAACTGCTGACCGGGCTGGACATCGAACGCGATAAGGTGATGCTGGAGCCGACCTTCCTTTCTCCCGCTTACGGGCTACAGGGTCGTCTCGATTTACTGCAATCGCAACGCGATACCGAGGAAGGACTTACATCGATCGTTGAACTCAAGACCAGTAAGATATTCAATCCGAATGTACACGGTATTCGGAGCGACAACTTCGTACAGACGGTTTTGTACGATCTGATGATCAACCAGGCACTGGGTAAGGAGGCCAACGTTCGGTCCTACATCCTGTACAGCGTAGATTACGACAAGCCCATCCGGTACGCCCCGGCGGAATTTAACCGACAGATGGAGGCACTTTCAGCTCGCAACCAGCTGGTCGGCCTGGAGATGATGATCGCTCAGCTCGGGCAGCCCTCGGCCGACGGCGAGTGGCGGGACCTGCGGGAGCAGACCGATGCGCTGTTTGCCAGAATCCACCCCAGCCGCTTCAAAAATCTCGGCCGCTTCACGGAGGCGGACCACCAGGCGGTGCTCGAATGCTACGGCAAGCTGAACGATCTCGAGCGACGCTACTTCGGCGCTTACCTGGGATTCGTGGCCCGGGAACAACGGCTCTCCAAGATCGGCGAGCAGCGAACGGATCACCTGAACGGGTTGGCGAGTCTCTGGCTCGACGAGCGCGCCGACAAGGTGGAGCGTTTCGAATTGCTCGACGGATTACGGTTCACCAATTACGATACGGACGAGAACATTCTTACCCTCAGCCGCGGCGCGGACGACGACCTGCTAGTCAAGTTCCGCCAGGGGGATATCGTGGCGCTGTACGGTACGCCGGAACAGCAAGCCCGGACCGGAGACGCGGTGCACTCCCAGATCTTCAAGTCTACCATCGTGTCCGTCGCAAACGACGAGTTGCTCCTGCGGCCGCGCAATCGCCAGCTCAACGACAGCGCCTTTCGTCGGAAGCCCTTCTGGGCGGTGGAGAAGGACGTGCTGGACAGCAGTTTTCGCAACCACTATCTCGGGCTCCACCTGTGGGCCTCGTCGACACCGGAGTTTCGCCAGCGGTGGTTGGGGCTGGCACCGCCCCACCAGGCTGCCCCCCACCCCAGCCGCGTGTCGGACGAACTAACGGAAGAACAAGACCACATTCTCCGCAAGGTGATTACCGCCCCGGACTACTTTCTGCTATGGGGACCTCCCGGTACGGGCAAGACCAGCAAGATGCTGCACCACCTCGTCCGGCACCTCTTGAAGCACAGTCAGGAAAACGTACTGCTGGTGGCCTACACGAACCGGGCCGTGGACGAGATCTGCGAGAGTATCGAACGCATCCTCGCCGACGACGGCAGTCCTTTCCGTGATTACCTTCGCATCGGCAGTCGCCTTGGAGCCAGCGAGGCCTACAAGGATCGTCTCCTGCAGGTCAGAAGCCAGGGCGTCACCCGTCGCAAGGATCTGCTTGCGCTTGTCAAGAACACCCGCATCGTGGTCGGCACGGTAGCCAGCGTCGGTGGGAACAACGAACTATTCAAACTAAAAGCTTTCGACCGAATCATCGTCGACGAAGCAAGTCAGATCCTGGAACCACTGCTCGGCACCTTGCTGACCCGGGCTCACCGTAGCCTGCTCATCGGCGACCACCGGCAGCTGCCAGCCGTGGTACAGCAGTCGGATTACGACACTTACGTAGGTGACGAGAAGCTACGGACAGCAGGCGTCAAAAACCTGGGCACCAGTCTGTTCGAGCGCCTGTACTTAACCGCCAAAGCAAATGACTGGACTTGGGCCTACGACCAGTTGCGCCATCAGGGACGGATGCACCGCGAGGTAATGGCCTTCCCCGCCCTGCACTTCTACCAGGGTGCCCTCGACATTCTGCCGCCCGCCATTGACCATCACCGGCATCAAATCGCGGAGCTCGCGCTCGTGGCCGGTGACAATACCCTGCAGGAACAAATCAGTGCCCACCGCCTGGTCTTCATCGACGCGCCCGCCGATCGGGGCAGTGCCGACCCGAAGATCAACCGCCACGAAGCGGACCTGCTGGTCGGACTGGTCGAGGCTTTCACCGCGGTCTATTCGCGTACTGACCATCCAGTGCGCACTGGTGATATTGGCATCATCACGCCGTACCGGGCCCAGATCGCGTTGATCCGGTCGCGCCTCGCGGAAGCCGGTTTTGCGCCCGACGACTATACGGTAGATACCGTCGAGCGCTACCAGGGAAGCGCGAAGCGGATCGTCCTGATGTCGCTCTGCACCAACGACGTGCAGCAATTGGACCGCATGGCACAGATCAGCGAGGAAGGCGTAGACCGCAAACTGAACGTCGCCATGACCCGCGCGCGGGACCATCTAGTATTGGTGGGCTGCCCCGATATTCTGCAAACGAACGACGTATACGCTAAGCTACTCGCACACGTTAGAACCACCCCGGTTGACAGTTGTAATTGAAGTTAATAACTTGAGCTCATGACGCTTACTACCCTCCTGATTTACATCGGCATCGCGGCCCTTGCCCTCACTGGCCTCACCTATGGTGTCCTGCGTGAACGGAAGAATATCGGAATGAGCTTACTGCAAAACTTCGTAGGCGCGCTGTTCCTCTTTTCGGGATACGTCAAGGCGATCGACCCCCTGGGTACGGCTTACAAGATGGAGCAGTACTTCGCCGAGTTCGAGGCAACGGCGAACGGAGCGGGCGCGGAGTTTCTCGCCCCCATCTTCCCCTGGCTTAGTGAAATGGCGGCCGGCTTTTCGGTCTTCATGATCGTACTCGAGATCATGCTCGGCCTGATGTTGATCCTCGGAAACAAACCGCGTCTGACCGCCGGGCTGCTGTTTCCCATTGTAGCCTTCTTTACGGTACTCACGGGTTTCACCTACCTGACCGGCTACGTTCCGTCGGGCGTCAACTTCTTCGCCTTCGGGGAGTGGGGTCCCTACACCGAAACCAATATGAAGGTCACCGATTGCGGCTGCTTCGGCGACTTCCTCAAACTCGAGCCGCGCGTCAGCTTTCTGAAGGACGTGGCGCTGCTCATTCCGTCGATCATCTTCTTGCTGGCTCCCGGCAAGATGCACCAGCTGTTTACCACCCGGACGCGGACGCTGGCGGTAGTAGCTACCGGCGCGATTGCCGTTGTCTACTGCCTGAGCAATTTCATCTGGGACATCCCTGGACAAGACTTCCGTCCCTTCAAGGTCGGTACGGACGTCGCCGCCCGTAAGCAGGCCGAATCCGACGCCGCCGCGGCCGTCACCGTGCTCGGCTACGAACTGACCAATAAGGAAACCGGAGAGGTCACGAGCATGTCCATGGATGAGTTCCTGAAAGTTTACAAGGATTACCCCAAGGAAGATTGGGAAATCGAGAACTTCACATCCGAACCGACCCTCGAGGCGACCAAGATCAGCGAGTTTGAAGTTAGCGACGCCGAGGGCTATGATGTAGTTCCCGACCTGCTTGCCGACCCGGGGTATACCTTTATCATCGTAGCCTACAAACTCAAGGGAGAGGCGGGCGACTGGGACGAAGATTACCTGGAAGACTGGCGGGAAGATATCCAGCCGGTAGTGGAAAAGGCACGGGCTGCCGGTCATTCCGTGATGGCCATGACGAAGTACGTCGACGACGCTACCCTGGATGATTTCAAAAAAACCATCGGGGCGGATTACCCCTTCCACCGGGGAGATGATATCCTCTTGAAGACGATCATCCGCTCCAACCCGGGCGTCGTTCTCATGAAGCAGGGCGTCATCGTCAATAAATGGCACCACAGCAAGCTACCGGCTTTCGACGAAATCGCGAATCGGGATATTTTGGCCGCTTCATCGAAGTAGTCCCCGTTTTTTTCCGTTGCTTTGCGCTGCGCAAGTGGCAGTAACGCCCTGCGCATTTGAAAACCGGACCATTATATGCTCAGCCGCCGCAACGTTCGCATCAAGATCATGCAGGTACTCTACGCCGCCCAGCGGCAGGAACGCCATGACCTCAGAGCGATCCGCAGCCATTACGCACTTATGGTAAAGCGCTCCTTCGAGCTTTATCTGCAGAACCTGCTCATCCTCCAACGCTGCTGCGATTATGCCCGCCAGGACCTGGCCACCCGCAACACGAAGCTGCGTCCCACCGCCGAAGACCGCAATTTTCGCGATACCCTGGCCACGAACCCCTCCGTCCGGTCCCTTACGGAAAACAAGGAACTCAGCCAACTCTACGACCGCTACAAGATCCGGGGTATGGTGGATGCCGACCAGATCAAGCAGCTGTACCGCGATTTCCTGACCACCGATGCCTACGCGACCTACGCGGCACATCCGTCTCCCAGTCGCGAGGACAACACGAAGATTCTTCTCGCCCTCTTCAAATGGCTACAGAAGCAGGAACTCTTCCAAACCATGGTCGAGGACCATTTCCCCCTCTGGAACGAAGACAAAAGCCTCGTCGTCGGCGCCATCAAAAAGACCATCAAGGCTCTTCCCGAGCAGCAGGATTTCTTCCGCGACTACGAGAACA
The DNA here is from genome assembly GCF_003390935.1 of Lewinella sp. IMCC34191. Lineage (GTDB taxonomy): Bacteria > Bacteroidota > Bacteroidia > Chitinophagales > Saprospiraceae > Neolewinella. Next base: position 178,489 of record NZ_QNQZ01000009.1, read on the forward strand.
CTTCCGAAGCCGTCAGTGAGTTCGGTGAGGTCCTCTTGCGTTTCGTCGTCGATGCCAACGACCAACTCCTCGAACGCATCAAATCCGTCCTCCAAAACTGGGACGCCGAGCGCGTAGCCATCATCGACATGATCCTGTTGAAAATGGCCATCGCCGAATTCCTCGAATTCGATTCCATCCCCCCCCAGGTCACCCTCAACGAGTACCTCGACATCTCCAAGCTCTACAGCACCGAAAAAAGCAAGGATTTCCTCAACGGTGTGCTCGACAAACTGCTTAAGGGGCTCCAGGAAGAAGGGTTGGTGAAGTAAAGGCTCGCTAGGCTCGCGGTAGAGGGCTTCGCCGGTAGAGGGCTCCGCCGGTAGAGACTCGCTATCGCTCGCGGTAGAGGGCTGACGCCAGTAGAAGGCTCCGCCGGTAGAGACTCGCTATTGCTCGCGGTACTATCCACCTCTCTAGGACCAGGCGAGCCTCCACCGCGCAGCCGAAGGCAAGCCTCTACCACGCAGCCGCCAAGCAAGCCTCCACCGCGCAGCCACCAGGCAAGCATCTACCACTCAGCCACCAGGCAAGCCTCTACCGCGCAGCCGAAGGCAAGCATCTACCGCGCAGCCACCAGGCAAGCATCTACCACTCAGCCACCAGGCAAGCCTCTACCGCGCAGCCGAAGGCAAGCATCTACCGCGCAGCCGAAGGCAAGCATCTACCGCGCAGCCGCCAGGCAAGCCTCTACCGCGCAGCCACCAGGCAAGCCTCCACCGCGCAGCCGCCAGGCAAGCCTCTACCGCGCAGCCGCCAGGCAAGCCTCCACCGCACAGCCGAAGGCAAGCCTCTAAAAATCAATCTTCCCCCGTCCCTTCTTAATCTCCCCCCGCCGCTTCTTCCGGTCCAGCCGTTTGCGATTGTTGGCTTTGAAGGCGCCGGCGCGACGCTTCTTGGGTGGATTGCGGATGCCTCGCTCCAGTAGCTGGCGCATGGCGGCCAGGGCACGCTTGCGGTTGGTGTGCTGGGAGCGATCGGATTGATCGGTGACCGAGAGGCGTTCCTGGGTGTCGAGGCGGTTGCCGAGGTGGAAGCGGACATTGTCGCGTTCGCGGCGGCTGAGGCCTTGCGTGTTGCGGAGGTCGAAGACGAGCTCGACCCGACTTTCCGTTTTATTCACGTGCTGGCCGCCGGCTCCGGAGGACCGGCTGGTTCGCATATCGAGTTCCCGTTCAATTATGTCCCAGTTCATCGGTCAAGGTTGGGGACGAAGGTGAGGGTACGCTCGTCCAGGTTGAAAGCGCAGAGGTGCCCCATGCCGGGCTTGGTGTGGAAGCAACCGGCGTCGATGTCGAATACGGGATAGGCGCGCCGACGGGGGTGCACCTGTGCCTCTACCTGCACGCGCGCCAGGGGGGTATGCCCATGGACGATCTTGCGATCACCCAGCCACTCGTAGTCGATGTAGCGGTACCAGTTGCGGCGATTCAGCATCGCTTTTTTTCCCTTGAGCGGATTCTTGCGCCGAAAGTTCAGCCCGGCGTGTATGAGGACGTAATCGTCGAGCAGGTAGTAGTAAGGCAGGTTATTCAACCAGTAGACGTGGAGGGGATCGATCTTGCCCTCCGGATTGCCCGGACCGATATAGCTCTGGCGGGTCGATTTCGCGCCGGCATTCCGCCACGTGGCGCGGGAGTGTTTATCTCCAATCAATATGGCATCGACCATGTACTGATCGTGGTTGCCCCGTAAGCCGTGGATACGGTAGCCCTCTCCCTGCAGCTTGATGATCAGATTCAGCGTTTGGGCGCTACGGGGGCCACGGTCCACGAAGTCACCGAGAAGGTACAGATCATCGGTGGTGCTCAAGCTGATTCGGTCCAGTAACGCTTCAAAGGTGCGTAGGCAACCGTGGATATCAGAAATGGCGATTCTTCGGGACATGGGCAAAAAACGAAAGCCGCAAAAGTAGGCTTCCGCACCGATATAATAGCAAACGCCCCGACCAGCAACTGGACGGGGCGCTTGAGCAGTTTATGCAGGTCGGACCTACTGAACGGCATTCGGGTCGGCAACGACCGTACCGTTGAGGGCGATCACGGTCTGAGCGGGATCGGTATTAGCCGTGATGGTCACGCGCTGGTTCCGCTGTCCAACTTTATTATTGCTGTCGAAGCGGACGGTGATCTCACCGGTCTCACCCGGAGCGATGGGCGCGGTAGGACGGCTGGGAACGGTACAACCGCAGCTACCCTTGGCGTCGGAGATGATCAGGGGCTCGTCACCGGTATTCGTGAAGCTGTAGGTATGGGTAATGATCTCTCCTTCGGTTACCTGTCCGAAGTCGAAAGCGGTTTCCGCAAACTCCATGCCGGTGGTCGGGCCGGAGGGAACGGCTACATTAGCCTGTGCGGGAGCCGCGGCATTGGGGTTGGCCGGGGTTACGGTCTCGATGTTCTGGCGGGCAGCCTCGCGGACATCGTCATTTCCCTGCTGGCAGGAGAATACGCTGAAGGCCATAAGGACGGCGGCAAGCAGCGAAAAGCGAGAAGTAAGCATAAAAAGGAGGTTTTGTGGATCGCAAATATGAAACGTTTAACGTCTGAACGGGCCATCCGGGTGAAACCTTCTTGTTAACGGCTTGCAAACGATACGCTCGCTACCTTGGCCGCGCAAAGCAGCTTTTATGTATACCTGGCTCCTCTTCGACGCCGACAACACGATCTGGGACTTTGACGCCGCCGAGGCCCACGCCCTGGAAAGAACGCTGGTGGAAAGAGATATCGCGTGGTCCGCCGAGATACTCAGCACCTACCAACTGATTAACCGGGAGGCATGGGACGATTACGAAAAGGGCCGCCTACCAAAGGAACAACTCCGCGATATCCGATTCCAGCGGCTACTGGAACACTACCGGCACGATCACCCGGCCGAGGAGTTGTCGCTGAGCTACCGGAATTACCTGGCGGCCAGTCACCACCTGTTACCCGGGGCGCTCGAAGTTCTGGATGCAGTCAGCAAAAAATACCGGCTCGGGCTGATCACGAACGGCCTGCAGGAGGTACAGCGCCCGCGACTGGCTAATACGGGCATTGCCCCCTACTTCGAATTCATCGCAATCAGTGACGAGCTCGGCGTAGCGAAACCGCATGCCGCCTTTTTTGATCACGCTAACCGGCAAATGGGTAATCCGCCTGCCGGCAGCGTACTCGTCATCGGCGATAACCCGAATGCCGATATCCGGGGAGCACTGTCGTACGGCTTCGATGCCTGCTGGCTGCGACACCCCGGTGCGGCCGACCGCCAGAAACTGGGAGAAACCTACCGAATCCGGAAAATCAGCGATTTGCTTGAGTACGTATAGCGGCGTAACGATTCTCCAGAAGCAGGTAGCGGAGTAGCTGTTGGTTCTGGCATCGTTGAAGATCAGGGCTAGATAAAATGCGGTATTCAAGGGGGGCCGAAACGTCAGGACCGAAGCCCGCGCATTGCGGAACGGTCGTTTTGCCGGCTTATGCCAGAATGCCCGCCGATATCATGCAATCGCTGCTTTTTCCGTCCCCGGATACGTTCACTGTACCAACATCCACTGGGTTCGTCTGTTTGTATGACCACGAACCCACCAGCTAAGCTATACTCCGGCGCTGATCGCGTCCGTTTAGTGACAAAGACCTAACTTGCCCGTAGCCCCACGTCACCTTTCCCGCTTTCGTTCGTCTAATTTACGTTGCCAGATAAACCCCAATTGACCATGAGCCGTCTCCGACTCGCCATTCTAGATCTCTATAACGGTATCCCCAATCAGGGGATGCGCTGCATCCGGGAAATCGTAGAACAGTTCAGCGACCTGATCGAATACGAGGTGTTCGACGTCCGCGTCGCGCACCATCTACCCGATCTCTCCTACGACATTTACATCAGTAGCGGAGGGCCCGGTGACCCGCGCGAGGGCGATGGCACCTGGGAAGGACTTTGGGGAAACTGGTTCGATGAGGTGCTTGCCTATAATGAATCGCATAAGCAAAAGAAGTTCGTCTTCTTTATCTGCCACAGTTTCCAAATGGCCGTTCATCACCTTGGTATGGCCGAGGTTACCCAGCGCAAAAGCCTCAGTTTCGGCACCTTCCCCATGCACATCACCGCGGCGGGGGAAGACGACCCGGTCTTTACGGGATTAACGGACCCCTTCACCGCCGCTGATTTTCGGCGCTTTCAGGTTATTCAGCCCGATCCGGAGCGTATGGAGGAGCTGGGCGCTACTATCCTCGCGATTGAAAAGGAACGCCCCCACGTCGACCTGGAGCGGGCAACCATGGCTATCCGGTGGACGCCCGAGATCGTCGGCACGCAATTCCACCCGGAAGCGGATGCCGACGGGATGCTCGAGCACTTCAGCCGCCCCGACATCAAGGCCGAAGTGATCGCCGAACACGGACGCGAGAAGTGGATCCGGCTGATGGGTGACCTGACCGACCGGGCCAAAATTTCACATACCCACGACTCCGTAATCCCTGGCTTCCTTAACCGGGCCATCAAGGTATTGGCGCCGCGCGTCGAGGTGGCCGGTTAGACGTGCGCCGGCGGTCGTAGACTATTGGTAGATTAATTGCGGGTACGCATCCCCCTTTGTTTACCTTTAGCCTATGAGTTCAAGCACCTTACCTGCCGCCGAATGGGTCCTGGTTACCGGAGGAACGCACGGTATAGGATTATCACTCGCTTTCGAAAGTCTGCGCCAGGGCATGGGGGTGGTGACGGTCGGCCTGCCCGACGAAAATTTCGCCGAAGCTGTCAACCGGCTGCATTCCGAATCCGCCGATAATATCCGTAGCCTCGCCCTCGACCTTACCCAGCCCGGATCAGTCGATCGCGTAGTAGACTTCCTGGACGAAGAAGGCATCACAGTCAGTTACCTGATCAACAATGCGGGTTTTGGCCGGGGCGGGCTCTTCGAGCACACCGACTGGGCCGAGTACCGGACGATGATGACCCTCAATAATCAGGTGATGGTCGAGCTGACCTATCGCCTGCTTCCCCAACTGCGCAAATGCGGCGGCGGTATCCTTAACCTGAGTAGCATGGAGGCTACCCTCCCCCTACCCTATAAGACCGTCTACACCGGAACCAAAGCCTTCGTCTATAACTTCTCCCTCGCCCTTCGCGAGGAATTCCGCCACCACGGCGTCAGTGTTACGGTTATCTGTCCGGGGCCGGTCCTGACCAACGCCGACGGGCTACGCCGCCTCGAAGCGCAGGGCTACCGCGCCAAGTTACTGGTAACCACCCCCGACGCCATAGCCCCCCGCGCAATCCGCGGCATGTTGGACGGCAAGGCGGTTATCGTACCCGGCTGGCTTACGCGCGTCCTGATCATGACCAGCTACCTGACGCCACGTCCATTACGGATGCGCATCCTGGAAAAGCTCTTTAGCCGCTACCGCGATCCGGCCCCTTCGTCGCTCGAACCCCTGGAGGTATCCTGATCGGCCGTTGCGCCGTCGAAATCGTAGTGGAATCCGGTTAGCTTTTCGCTAAGCGCCCAAAGCCTACGCGCTTCTTCCTCGCTGTAGCTGCTGGAGAAACTACGTTTGGGCTCCATATCGTCCCAGTAAAGCCCGCTGGGTGGCGTATCGGCAACGGTAGCCAGAAATATGCTGGTGCGGGCGCCTTCCGCCGCCGTCTTGTGACCGCTCATTTGTCTTCTCACCCGCCAGGCCAGACGGTGCAACCAGGTATTGCCCTTCAGTCCGATGTCCGTCTGGACCAGTCCGGGCTGCACGGCGCAGATACTTGTCCGGTCTTCCTTTCGACGGTCGTATTCGTAACAGAACAGGACGTTGCCCAGCTTGCTCTGCGCGTAGCTTCGCAGACCGTGGTAATTCTTACTCAGTCCGATATCCGCGAAGTTCATCCCCTTCACCTGCCGGTGGCTATCGCTCGAAACGCAGATGATGCGCCCTTCCGGTGACAGATGATCCCGTAGCAGGCCGGTGAGCAAGAAGGGCGCCAGGTGATTGACGGCAAAGGTTAGCTCCACTCCTTCGGGTGTCAGCTCCCGGTGGGAATTCCAGACCCCCGCGTTGTTGATAAGTACGTCGAGGCGCGGCACCAGATCTTTCACCTTCCCGGCCAGATCGCGCACCGCGGAGAGATCTCCGAGATCACCGGAGACCGGCGTCACCTGGCCGGGGATTTTGGTGGCGGCATCCCGCGCTTTATCCGGCGTACGTCCGTGCAGCAGGACATGAAAGCCGTGGTGAGCGAGCGCGCGGGCGGTTTCCAGTCCGATACCGGCGGTCGCACCGGTTATAAGTACCGTCTTCATAGTAGTCTTGGCTATTGATCGACGGCAGCGTCGGTGGTTTGCCCCAGCTTGCCCAACTCATCCTCGACGCTGCGTAGCGTGGCCCGACACGACGCGATCAGCTGCTCCGCCCGGGCGACGCGGGCGTGAAGCCGGTCGATGTCCGTTGGTGTCTGTTGCAGTTCCTGCAGAATCGTTTCGAGCTCGGCGAGAGCTTCGGCATAGCTCATATATGACATTTTAGGCGATTAGGGGGCGGAATACATCCGGACAGAACACCTCTGCCCCTTTCTCGCGTTGCATTGGCAAAGAAACAACAATCAACATGCACCACCACCTGCTAGTTATTTTTACGCTTCTCGTGACGGCGAGCACTATGGCCCAGAGCCCCGTGGACGTCGGAGGCGAGGGCATGCAGACTACCGCATTGGAAGAATCGACGGGTGCCGATCTCTTCGCCACCACCTTCGATGAATCCAACGTGGGCTACCTCCACATCTACATCGACCCGGCCATCGATCCGCTGGAAACCTACCTGCTACGGGGTCAGGAAATGTCGGATACCGCCATGGCCATGCTACCCCCTCGCTTCCGCAAAATGGCCGATAAGGAGGGATCTACCCTCTACTCCACCATTGCCATCAAGGGCATCGAGGAGAATCTGTACCTCACCCGCCTGGACGCTCCCCGCCGCGATCAGATCGATATGTTCGCCATCCGCGACGGTCGCGTGAAGCACTTGAAAACGCTCGCCTACCGTGACTGCGGCGGAAACGAGTGCCTCCAAATGGACAGCTATATCACCGACGTCAATCTCGACACCAACTTCGACCTGATCCAGATTGCACGCCGGAAAACGGAGAGCATGGGAACCACCGACGAACGCCGGACGGTTTATTACATGGACCCCGACAACCGCCGCTGGAAGATGACCCAGGAGCTTGACGTCAACTGGGAAGGCATCGAATTCTACGACCGGGGCGACCGCCCGGAGTAGTCATTCCTCCTCGGAGTCACCCTGCCGCTCCAGTAGCCGCCGCACCTTCTTGAACAGCTTTTCGGAGGGGGGCGTAAGCTCGACGCCTTCGGGGGGGACGGTGTAGCCGCTCAGAATATCGAGTAGTACGTTAACGCGGCCTTCGGTATCGTAAAACTTATTGACGATAGCAATTCGACGCTGTTCGACCAGGCAGTAGCCCGAAGTAAAATTCCCCTTCTCGTACCGAACCGTATAGCCCAGTTCCTTCATCAGCGTTTCCAGCTTTTTCAGCGAATGTTTGGTAGTAGAGATCATAGGGCGGCGGTGCGCAGGTAAAACGATTTTCAGAAACCGCGAAGGTAACCGGCGCTATTGACACCTGGTCAGCGGGGCCTTCGCGTACCTTTGCCCGATGCGATATTTGCTATCACTACTACTGGCCGTGGCGATGATGTCTACTGCCGGAGCCCAAACCTTCCGGGCAGCCGCCCTGGCCGGTGGCAGCCTAAGTCAGGTTGACGGTGACGACCTTCTTGGCTTTCACCAGCCGGGGGTAAATGCCGGACTGCGGGTAGTGGCCGTGCTTGGCGAACACTGGCGCGTAGGTCCCGAGATCGTTTACAGTCAGCAAGGTGCCAAGCGGAACCGCAACAGTCTCAACATCAGCGACTACAGCCGGATCCACCTCAATACCGTCGAGCTTCCGCTCATGGTGTACTATAAGGACTGGCGGTTCACGGCCGAAGCCGGTGTCGCCTACCAGCGCTTGATCAGCTACACGGTTGAAGATGCCACCGGCGATGATATCACCGAAAATCTGGCACTGCAAAACCAAGCCTATGCCCTGAATCTGGGCGTGACCCTATACCTGACTCCGAAAGTGGGCGTCAACTTTCGCTGGTCCCGCCACTTTACCGACCTCCAGGTGGAGGAATCCCCCCGGCTGCGCGGGCGTAGCCTTAGTCTGCGGGCGGTATATGTTTTCGGATCCGGGGAAAGCCTGCCTTCACCGAACAGCCCTTTACCTGCGCCTTCGCCGCAATAACTATTTGCTATGTCCTCCCAATCCTTACGGGCCATCATCGACCTGGGCACGAACACCTTTCACCTGCTCATAGCCGCCGTTGAGGAAGGCGAGCGGGTGCGCGAGGTATACCGCGAACGGGTGTTCGTCAAGCTGGCCAGCGACGGCATCGAGACGATCGGGCCGGGTCCCTTTGAACGCGGAATGGAAACCCTGCGCTACTTCGCTGAACTGATTAAGGGGCACGAAGTCGAGCAGGTAACGGCCATCGGAACCGCCGCCCTGCGCACCGCCTCCAACGGAGAGGTATTCGTGCGACGAGCCGAACTCGAAACCGGCATCGTTATCCGCCTGATTCCGGGTGATCTGGAAGCGGAACTGATAACACGTGGCGTCCTGGCGGCCCTGCCCCCGCTCGAAGACCGCATCCTGATCATGGACATCGGCGGCGGCTCTACGGAGTTCATCCTCGCTTCCGAGGCCGGGGTCCACTGGCGGCAGTCTTTTCCCATCGGCGTGGCGGTGCTCCAACGCCGATTCCACCAGACTGACCCGATCTCGGAGGAGGAGATCCGTGCCCTGGACGAACACCTGGCCCGCACGCTGGTACCGCTGCGCGACATGCTGGAGGAGTACCCCACCCAGCACCTGGTTGGCGCGGCGGGGACATTTGACGTGCTGGCCGAGATACTGCGCGATCCGGATGCCACCGTACATCCTACCGGCCAACGGCTCAAACTCGACCGATTGGAAGAACTTCACTTCCAGATCGTGGCTTCTACCGCGGAGCAGCGGCTGGCTATCGATGGCGTACCCGCCGAACGGGCCGACCTGATCGTGGTGGCCATGCTCCTGATTCGCTACGTTATGGAAATCGGTGACATCCGCCGCATTACCGTTAGCGAGTACGCCATGAAGGAAGGGATCCTGCTGGGTACGGAAGGGTTGCCAACGGTGTAAAGGTTAGTGCGTCTGGTCGAAGTCTTGTATGACGCCCAGGATCAGGGTGATATCCGCGTAGAACTGCCGGATCAGCTGGAAGGAGACATTCGACCGGAAAAAGTGGGGCTCGAGCAGATCGTAGCCGTGCTCCAGGCCGATAAATAAATCCTGGTTGTGCACGGAGAAGTAGAGGTCGCGCTTTTCCCGCTCGTGGAAATTCAGCAGCGCCTCCTGCATGGACGGAGTGAGGATACCGGCGACCTTGGTGCCGGGGTGGGCGTATACGGCGAAGACTTCGCGGAAGCCCTCGTTCATGATCTCGATGTCGGCCGATCTGCCGTTCGCGCCCACGTAGGCGTCCACCGTCCGCTTGAGTCGCCGCAGTTTGTGGCGCGGCCAGACGGCGACACGTCCGCTGGTTGGCTCGTTAAAAATCGCGTGGACAAAGAGCCCGCTGAATACGAGTTGTAAACGGTTGCTGGCGGGGCTGATCTCCTGCACGTAGGCTTCCCCCATTTCGAAGGCCATCTCCCCCACCAGCCCGCGGATGTAATCTTCCGCCTTATAACTATCGGGGTGGGGCCGGAAGAGGCCGCTGCGCTCGAAGCGGTCACGCAGGATGGGACGCTTGGACTCGTACTGCAGGCTCCGGTAATTCGGCAGCTCGTTAATAAAATCCAGCAACAGCCGCATGATGGCCGGCTTGAAGGATTGCCGAAAGCGCTCGATACGGAGGTAAAGGGAGCCGATATAGAATATGACCGGAACGACCAGCAGGAGGATCAGAAAGCCGAGGTCGTACACCAGGAATACGATGATGACGGCCAGTATCCCTAACAGGGAAAGGGCAATGCCCCGTAGAATCCGCTTGCGCAGCCCTTCCAGCCGCAGGAGCTCGGGACGGATAGTCGTATTGTAGTATAACCGGAGTTCCGACAGTCGGGGCGGTAGCATAGTAAAGAAGGATCGGGGGCAAAATACAACCTTGTCCCCTACCCTCGGTGTCTTCTTAAAAACCCTTATCTTTGCGCGCTTATGCAGAACCGCATTCTTTTTTCTGTCCTGTTTTTTGTCTTGCTCTTCACGGGTTGCCGGTCGGAGTTCGAAACCATCCGCACCAGTAACAACCCGGAGACCATCCTGGCCAAGGCGAACGAATACTACCTCGCGGAAGAATACCAGCGCGCGCAGACGCTCTACGAACTGGTGATTGCGCCCTACCGGGGCCAGGCCCAGGCCGAACAGATCGCGTATCGCTACGCCTATACCTATTACTACACCGGGCAGTACGTACTGGCCAGCTACTACTTCAAGCAGTTTGCTACGACCTACGGCGGCAGCAGTCTGCGGGAAGAAGCGGATTTCATGTCGGCCTTCAGCAATTACCAGCTTAGCCCGACTTACCGGCTCGACCAGAGCTACAGCGTGAAGGCCATCGAAGCCTTCGAGGAATTCGCCAACCGCTACCCCGACAGCGAACGGGTCAACCAGGCCAACTCCCTCATCGATGAGATGCGTGCGAAAATGGAACTGAAGGACTTTGAGTCGGCCAAACTGTACATGGACATCGAGCGTTACGAATCGGCGCTGACCAGCTTCGGTAACGTCCTGAAGGAGTATCCCGAAACGCAACGTGCCGAGGAGATCCGTTATCTGATGGCTCGGGTACAATACGAATACACGAGCCGGAGTTTTCTGGCCCGCAAGCCGGAACGCCTCCGCACGACCATCGAGCTGTCGGAGAATTTCATCAACCGCTACCCGGATAGCCAGTACGTGGATGAGGTCACCAAGTACCTCAACGAATCAATCGAAGAATTAAAAGAAATAGAAAATGTCTGATATAAAAGCCCGCGCCCAAGGAATGAGCCCCGATACCGCCGCACGCGACATCCAGCGCATCGTTGGCGATACCGGTAATATTTACGAATCACTGGCCATCGTCAGCCGCCGTGCCCGCCAGCTGGCCGTCGACCTGAAGCACGAACTGGACCAGAAACTGGAGGAGTTCGCCGAGGTGACCGACACCATCGAGGAGGTAGTCGAGAACAAGGAGCAGATCGAAATCTCCAAGTTCTACGAGAAGCTGCCGAATCCCGTCCTGATCGCCATGCGCGAATACCTCGATGAAGAACTCTACTCCCGCTACAACGAGCGGCGGGAAGAGGACGACGAGGAACTGTAGGCTTGCGCCTCGCCGGCAAGAAAATTATCCTGGGCGTATGCGGTAGCATTGCCGCTTACAAATCCGCCCTGATCGTTCGCGGCCTCATCAAGGCCGGAGCGGAGGTGCGGGTACTCATGACGCCCTCGGCCACCGACTTTATTTCCCCCCTTACCCTCGCCACTTTGTCCAAGGCAGAGGTAGTCTCTTCCGTGCACAGCGGAGCGAGTTGGAACAATCACGTGGAGTTAGGCCTCTGGGCCGACGCTTACCTTATCGCACCCGTCACCGCAACGACCCTGGCGAAGCTCGCCCACGGTATTTGCGATTCGGCGCTGGTGGCCGTCTACCTCTCCGCCCGTTGCCCCGTGTTCTTCGCTCCGGCGATGGACGTGGATATGTGGCAGCATCCGACCACCCGAGAGAACGTCGCCCGCTTGCAATCCTTCGGTAACCGACTCATTGACGTCGGTGAAGGGGAACTGGCCAGTGGCCTGAGCGGTGCGGGCCGGCTGGCCGAACCGGAAGAAATCCTGGATACGCTGGCCGATTATTTTGAGCGACGGCGAGACCTTACAGGTCGCCGCATATTGATCACGGCCGGACCGACGCTGGAAGACATCGATCCCGTGCGCTACCTGGGCAACCGCAGCACCGGACGCATGGGTATCGCGCTGGCCGAGGCCGCCGCCGAACGAGGAGCGGAAGTCACGCTGATCCTGGGTCCCACTCACCTGTCTACGGACGCCCCCGACGTGACTACCGTCCATGTGCGCAGCGCCGAAGAGATGTACCAGGCGACGGTAGAACGCTGGCCGGCGACTACGGACGCCATCCTGAGCGCGGCAGTTGCCGATTACCGCCCGAAAACGATCGCTCCGGAAAAGATCAAAAAGGAGGAAGGGTCCATCCACATGGAACTGGTCCGCAATCCAGACATCGCGGCCGAACTCGGCCGGACGAAAACCGGCGGTCAGTACCTGATCGGTTTTGCCCTGGAAACGGAAAACGGGCTGGAAAACGCGAGGGGCAAGCTTGTGCGGAAAAACCTCGATCTTATCGTGCTCAACTCCCCGCGCGACGCCGGTGCCGGTTTTGGTCACGATACCAACCAAATCCAGCTGGTGGACCGCAATAAGGTGACGCCCTTCGAGTTAAAACCTAAACGGGCCGTTGCGGATGACATCCTCGACCGGCTCGTTGCCGACAAACCAACGCTATGCGACTGATCCTGATGCTGCTTTTAGCCTCTACCTGCCTGACCGCCCAGAGCGAGATCAAGTGGACGGTCAACCTCAATACCCAGCAGGTCACCCAGACGGACAAGAACGTCTTTTCCACTCTGGAACAAGAACTGGTCAATTTCCTGAATAGCCGCACCTGGACGGACGATGTCTTCCAGGAAGACGAACGCATCGAGGCGATCCTCTTCCTGACGCTCTCCGAAGCCACCAAAACCCAGGGCGACGACGAGGAAATCATTCCCAACCGCTACACGGGTACGCTGGCTATCCAGTCAAGCCGCCCCATCTACGGAACCGGAGAAGTCACGCCCGTACTCAACTACCAGGATAAGCGGATCGAATTTTCGTACGAGCAATTTCAGGCTATCCAGGTGTCGGATCAGACTTATACGTCGGAGTTGGCGTCAATCATCGGATTTTATGCCTACATCGTACTTGGCATGGACTACGATACCTTTTCCGCGCTCGGTGGACAACCCTACTTCGAGGAAGCCCAGCAGATCTACAACCGCCTCCCCTCGGGCATCCTGAACAGCGGCGGATGGACCGCGGCGGGTAAAACCAACAACCGGTACCTCCTGCTTGAAAACCTGCTGAGTCCCCGTATGCTGCCTATGCGCCGGGCGGCTTACACCTACCACCGGCTGGGTCTCGACCAGATGCTGGTAGATCCCGTGCAGGCCCGACAAAATATCACCTTGGCAATCCAGGACGTACAATCGGCCAATCAAACCTACCCCAACAGCGCGCTGGTGCAGAGTTTCGTGGATGCCAAGCGGGAGGAGATCGTCCAGATCTACCAGGGAGCCACCGGTGCGGAGCAGACGGCCGTCATCGAGATGCTATCCCGCATTGACCCCTCGAAGGCAAATATCTACCGCGAAATTCGCACCGGAAACACCAGTGCCGCCGGCCGCCGGGGGGTTACCCGCGGGCAAGCCGGTAAGCGATAATCTCGTCGTGGTCGAACTCGCCATCGAATTTAGCCTCCTCCTTGGCGGTAACGGTGGATTCGGCGGGAACGCGCTCTTCGGCTACGGCCGCCAGAACGCTGGGGTGGATGTAGTACTTCCGACATACGCTGACCGTATTGCCGAGGAACTCCGCTACCCGCTCCACTACCCGCAGGTCGGGGCGTTCGGGTAAACCGCCATCGTTTTCCTCCTGCAATTCCCAGTAGGCATCTACTGCCGCGGCGGTACCCGCCCAGGTACGGAAGTATTTGCTGCTGAAGCGGGGGCCCAGCAGTTGCTGCACCATCTCGTTCACGTCGCTGCTATCCAGATTGTGCATCTTGCCGTCGTCACCACGGAAGCGGAAAACCTCGTAACCGGGCAGTTCGCTAATATTTGTAATCAGATTTACCAGGGTCGGATCCGTCAGGTCGACGGCCCGCTCGATTCCGCTTTTTCCCGTGTACTCGAAGTGAAAACCGGTATCGTCGAGTTCCACGTGCTTTCGACGTAGTGTAGTGAGGCCGATGGTTCCATTCCGTTTGCGGTAGGAAGAATTACCGACGCGCATTCCGGTTTCGTCCATCATGGCAATGGCCAGGGCGCTTACGCGCTCCTGTCCCCAGCCGCGGGTATCGTCCTTAAGAATGCCACGCAGCGTCCGGCGCGCGCCCGGCAGGGCGTCGGCGAACTCGATGAGGGTATTGAATTTGTTGAGCTGCTTGAAGGCCAGCCAGTCCGGGTGGTAGCGGTACTGCTTTCGGCCGGCTTCATCGCGACCGGTACTGAGCAGGTGGCCGTTTTCGAGGGGGCAGATCCAGACTTCCGTCCACGCCGGGGGAATGGCGAGGGAGGCCAGGCGGTCCTGGACGAGCTTATCTTTAATGAGGGTTCCGTCTTCACGGAAGTAGCGAAATCCCTGCTTAGCGGGCTTTCTGGTCCAGCCGGGCTGGTCGTCGGATACGTGAATAAGATCCGGAACGGCGAGTTTTTTTTCTTGGGTGGCCCCCATGCGGTGAGATTGCTGACTATCGCTTATAAGTCCGTCTCCGCCGTTTGGGTTTTAGCCTTCGGGGTTCATTTCCCGGATTCTGGCGCGGATATTGCCGAGTAGGTCGGCCGGTGGGGCTTCGTGACGCATATTGCGTTTGAGAAACACCTTGAAGGCGGCCACATCGTCGAGCTGGTCGCTGTCGCTACATACGGGCTGGGATTGGCGATCGGCCACTTCCGGCAAGATGCGTTCCGTACGTTGCTTACGTTCGTTGGAGGGGGAATGTGAATTGAACATGATGGGATGAATTGAAAAGTGCCGCCCCGGCGGATGCGGAGCGGCACGATGCGTTAACCTAAATTGCGGGTATTCAGAATGCCGAAAGTTGTCTCGGCGTAGCCACTCAGCTGCTTGATGAGGGCGATCCGGGCACGGCGTGTCACGGACTTCACCGTATTCAGTGGCATTTCCATGGCTTCGGCGATTTCTTTCTCGGCGAAGTCGTACAGGTCCGCCATCAGGACGATAGCGCGCTGGCGGTCCGTCAGCAGGGTCATCGCGCGGAGGATGGGGTCGCTGAAGTCGCGGTCCAGTGCTCCGGCGATGCGCAGATCGGCAAAACCGGCCATGGGGTTTACCTCGTCCCGCTGGTGAAAGGCCGTCCGCTCGTCGAGTTCCTGTTCGCCGCGGCGCTTGCGCTTGCGATAGTCATTGATGAAGAGGTTACGGGCCAGACAAAATAGCCACGCACGGGCATTCGTGCCCGCCTCGTACTGGTCGATCTTCAGGTAGGCGCGGGCGAAGGTTTCCTGGGTCAGGTCGGCGGCATCACTGGAATGGCCGGTCATTCGCAACAGGAAGTTGTAGACCACCCGGTAGTGTACGAGGAGTTCCGCTTCGAATAAGTGATCGCGGGCGGGGCGGGTCATGATTGAATAATGAATTGGTGAAGTAATGTGGGTGGGTAATGTCGGGTCGATGGCGCTAAGTTGCAAAGCCCGGCATTTTTTTATCGGGAAGAGAAAAATGGCGGGGATAAACGTCTTTGCGAGGCCCGTCCGTTGGTGAAGTGGCCCCTTTTGCTACCTTTGTCCCCGCGTCACCAAAACGTCCCGCCATGATCCGCTACTATGCCAGCACAAACGGCCAGTTGGGACGCGTTGAAGAAGCCGCCCCCGACGCCTGGATTCACCTCTACCCTCCCTTCTCCTCCGAAGAGCTTCCCGAAATCGCCGAACGGTACGAGCTACCGATCGATTTCCTGACCGACCCCCTCGATATTGACGAACGGTCGCGCTACGAACGGGAAGACGACGCTCGGCTCATCGTCATCAATACGCCCGTCCTCAGTCAGGTGGAAACGGAGAACGACAGTATCTACATAACCGTCCCGATCGGTATTATCCTGACGCCGGAAGCCTTCATCACGATCAGCTCCACGCCGGACCACCCCGTGCTGCAGCTCTTTATTGATAATAAGGTCCGCAACGTGGACCCGGCCCGGAGAAGCCACTTCGTGCTGCGCATCTTCGAGCACACCGTGTACCGCTTCCTCACCTGCCTCAAGCGCCTGAACGTCAAGCGAAACCTCATCGAGCAGGAGCTTTACGACAGCAGCCGGAACCGCGAGCTGAAGCAGTTGCTGAGCATTGAAAAATCGCTGGTCTACTTCATCAATGCCCTGAACGGTAACGAACTGCTCAAAATGAAAATGAAACGGGCCGACTTCCTCGGCATCCGCCACGATGAAGAGCAATGGGATCTTTTCGAGGATATCATCATAGACAACGGCCAGGCGCTGGAGATGGCCAACATCTACACGAATATCCTCAACGGTACGATGGACGCTTACGGTTCCATCATTTCCAATAACCTGAACATCACCATTCAGCGGCTGACCCTGATCACGATCGTCCTCACGGTGCCGATGGTTATCGCCAGCTTCTACGGCATGAACGTACCGATGCCCCTCCAAAACGGGAGCTACACTTTCGTGCTGATTCTGATCCTGTCGATCATCCTCAGCGCGGCCGTCATCTTCTACTTCCGTCGCAAGCGATTGTTTTAGGCAAATCGGCCGGCCACCGCCGCAAAACCTAACAGTTTGTATGCGTCTAACATTATTCTACCTTTACGGCCCTTATCGCTAAAGTCTTTTGCATGCCATATTCCACGATCACCGGTATCGGCCACTACGTACCGAAAAACGTAGTCACTAATCAGGACCTGACCGAAGTGATGGAAACCAGCGACGAATGGATCCGGGAACGTACCGGGATCGAGGAACGCCGCTACATCGACCGCACGAAAGAAACTACCACTACCCTGGCGCTCGAAGCCTCCCTGCGGGCCATCGCGGACGCGGGCATCGACAAGGAGGAGATCGACTTCATCGTCTTCGCTACGCTGAGCCCCGACTACTACTTTCCGGGATCCGGCGTGTTGCTGCAGCGGGAACTGGGTATCGCCAAGACGGAGATCGCGGCCCTGGACATACGCGCGCAGTGCTCCGGATTCCTCTACGGCCTGAGTACCGCCGACCAGTTCATCCGCTCGGGGATGTACAAAAAGATCCTGTTGGTGGGGGCCGAAGTACACAGCGTAGGCCTGGACTTCACCACCCGCGGTCGCGGCGTGAGCGTCATTTTCGGCGACGGGGCCGGGGCGGTCATCCTGGAAGCCACCGAAGACAAGGACAAGGCGGTGTTGGCCACGAAGATGCACAGCGATGGCACCTACGCCGAAAAGCTGAGCTATATGTATCCTGGCGCCCACGGCGGATACTTCATCGAGAAATACGGGCTGGAAGGTTTCGACGTCGATTACGATCTCGACAACAACCCCTACGGCGGCGTATTCTTCAACCAGGATATGCTGGACAAGGGCCGCGTCTATCCGCACATGGAAGGTCAGGCAGTCTTTAAAATGGCCGTCCGCAAATTTCCGGAAGTTATCCAGGAGGCGTTGCATGCCGCCGGTCTGACCGTCGAAGATCTCGATCTCCTGGTACCGCACCAGGCCAACCTGCGGATCAATCAGTTCGTGCAGCACAGCATGCAATTGAAGCCCGAGCAAGTCTACAACAACATCATGCGGTACGGGAACACCACGGCGGCGTCCATCCCCCTCGCCCTCTCGGAAGCCCGGGATGAGGGACGCGTAAAAAAAGGTGACGTGGTGGCGCTGGCCGCCTTCGGCGCCGGTTTCACCTGGGCCGCGGCGGTCCTGAAGTGGGGCATTTAAGGCTACCTTACAGCACTTCCGCCACCGTGAAGATGCTGCCGCCGACGAAGACTACATCGTCGGGGGCGGCACCCTTTAGGGCGGCCGCATACCCTACCCCGACGGAATCGTAAGCCGAGCCGATGAGGCCGTAGTCCTCCCCTGCCCGGCGGAGTTCCGCGGCATCAAGACCACGTGGTATATCCGCCTTGACGAAGTAATAGACGGCACTAGACGGAAACAGCGGAAGTGCCTTCGTCAGATCCTTGTCGTTGACCACGCCCAGTACGATGTGTAACCTTCCCCCCCGCTCCTGCTTGATCTCACCGAGTCGACGCAGTACGGGCCGTAAGCCCTCTCCGTTGTGGGCGCTATCGGCCAGGACGAGCGGATCTTTTTCCCGCAGCGTCTGCCAGCGGCCGATGTAGTAGCTCAGTTCGTGTACGTGGTTAAAGGCGTAGGCTACCTTGTCAGCGTTGACCTCGAATTGCGTCGTTCGGCCGAGCACCTGGAGTGCGGTATGCGCCGTTTGCAAATTTGTCCCGGCGAAGGGACCACGGAGGTCGGTTTCGTACGGGTGGGCGGGCTGGCGTTCGGCGAAGGTGATGGGTGCGCCGACTTCCCCGGCCTTCTTGCAAAACACCTCCTCGGTTTCCGGTTGGGTCTCGCCGATCACGACGGGCCGACCGGCTTTGATAATCCCGGCCTTTTCGCCGGCTATTTCCGCCAGGGTATCACCGAGAAACTGCATATGGTCGTAGCCGATATTCGTGATGACCGATAGCTCCGGATCGATGACGTTGGTACTGTCGAGGCGGCCACCAAGCCCCACTTCCACGACGGCGTATTCTACCTGCGCTCCGCCGAAAAAATCAAATGCCATAGCGACCGTGATTTCGAAGAAACTCGGTTCGATCCGCTCGATCGCGGGCTGGATGCGCTCCACGAAGCGGACGACCTCCGCTTCCGGGATGAAGGTACCGTCGACCTTGATCCGCTCTCGAAAATCCTTGTAGTGCGGACTGGTGTACAGCCCCGTCCGGTAACCGTGGGCCCGCAGAGCGGCGGCCAGCAGGTGGCTGACGGTTCCCTTCCCGTTGGTTCCGGCCACGTGGATGCAGCGGAAATTGCGTTCCGGGTGGCCGAGCTCGTCGAGCAGGAGCCGGATATTCGTGAGGTCCTTCTTCATGGCGGCCGCCCCGGTACGCTGGTACATCGGCAGGCGGGTGAAAAGATAGTCGAGGGTGGCGGCGTAGGTCATCATGCGCTGCGAAAGTACCAACTGCCCCGATGTACCTTTGCCCCATGACAAGGAAAGAGCAAATCATACAGTTACTGGAAGCCTCCCCCAAAGACGCCTTTCTGCGTTTTGCCCTGGCCAAGGAGTGGGAGCAGGAGGGCAACGATCCGGCGGCCCTCAACATCTACCGTAGCCTGGTCAACGATCAGCCCGAATACGTGGGCACGTACTACCACCTCGGCAAAACCCTGCAACGCATGGAACGGCCGCAGGAAGCGTGGAAGGTATTCAGCGAGGGTATGGAGGTGACCAAACGCCTGGGAGAGCAGCACGCGATGCGCGAACTGGCCGGGGCGCGGATGGAACTGGGCGACGAAGACGACTTTGCCTAAAGACGGTACTTGGGTGCGGGGGTAAGCCGGCCGCGGGATTCGCTGCGGGAGCGCAGCTCACCGTCCGCCCGCCCCTCCTCAATGGGAGAATAATCCGGTATACGGTTGAGCGTTCCGGAGGAGGTGCTGAGTTCCTCGATGGATTCGGCCCGCTGGGCCAGGGGATCGTAGGCCGGACGCTGGCCGATGTGACCGAGAACGGCAAGACCCGCCACGATCAGCACCACGGCGGCGATCATCCAGGGCCGTATGCCCAGGAAGCGGGCGGACGGCGTACGGTGATCCAGCCGCTGCTCGATGCGGTCCCAGGTGCCGGGCGACGGGCGTCGGCGCATGCCCCGCGCGGTGCGGCGAAACTGTCGATCGAAGGAATCGGGGGTTGACATGGCTAGGTACTTTAGCGGGCGGGGTAGCCCAGTTTTTCGAGTTGCTCCCGGAGACGCTTCTTCGCCAGGATGAGTTGGGATTTACTGGTGTTGATGCTAATTTCGAGCATCTCCGCGATTTCACGGTGCTTAAAACCCTCGACCACGTACAAATTGAAGACGGTACGGTAGCCGGTGGGCAGTTTATCGAGCAGATCAAGGATGTCCTTTTCCGCCAGGCGTTCGGCCGCGGCGGGGGGGATGGAATAGCTGGCCGGGTTCACCTCCGTCAGTTCGCTGGCGCGTTTCAGCGCGTGTTTCTTCCGGAGCAGCATGAGCGATTCGTTGACGACGATTCGACGGATCCACCCCTCGAAGCTGCCTTCTTCCGTAAAGGTGTCGATCTTATCGAAGACCTTGAAGAAAGCCGCCACCAAGACGTCCTCGGCATCCGCGTCCCGGCGGCAGTAACGGCGGGCCACCGCCCCCATCAGGGGCGAATACCGGTCGTAGACCGCCCGCTGTACCCTGCGGTCCTTTGCTTTGCAGCCGGCGATCATTTCCTGCTCGGTCAAGGGGGTTACTCATTTGGTTCCGTACGGAAGATGCGGCCGGCACCGACATTGGTGGGTACGAAATCGAAAACCTCGCGGAAGTGGCGCGATACTACCGGAATGACCTCCTCCAGTTCTACGGGCCGCCGAAGTTCCAGGCTCAGGCTGGTGACGGAGCGGTCGGGATCGGCGATGCCGCAGGGAACGATGTTACCGAAGTGCGTCAGGTTGGGCCGAACGTTAAACGCCAGCCCGTGCATGGTCGTCCACCGGCTCAGGTGGACCCCAATGGCGCAGATCTTGCGTCGCGGTTGCCGGCGCGCGGGATCGCCGGCCAGCCAGACCCCCGTGAAGCCCGGATCCCGCTCGCCGGATAGCCCGAAGTCCGCCAGCGTACGGATGATCACCTCTTCCAGGTTGCGGACGTAGCGATGGACGTCGTTGAAGAACTCATCGAGATCAAAAATGGGATAGACGACCAACTGCCCGGGGCCGTGGTAGGTGATGTCGCCGCCGCGGTTGATCCGCAGAAAGGTGAAACCCTGCGCGGCTAGTTCCTCCTCGGAAAGCAATAGGTTGTCCGCCGTTCCCGATTTACCGAGCGTATAGACCGGTGGGTGCTCGACAAATAACAGGTGGTGTTGCTGTCGGGGCAGCTGCGTTTCCCCCGCCCGGTGCCGCGCCCGGTTGGCCATCTTGTGTTCCACCATCGCCGCGTGCAATCGGCGCTGCAGTTCCCAGGCGGGTTCGTAGGCCAAACGGCCCAGGTGATGGATCTGTACGTCGGGCATAGCGGGTAAACAGCGGAGACCGGACCTTTGGTTGCCCGGTTAATCCAACCCGATGGTCAGGACGATTTTGCCGACGTTCGCGTTGCTCGCCATGTACCGGTGGGCAGCGGCTACGTCTTCCCAATCGTATATGGTATCGACCACGGGTTGCAGTTCTCCGCTAGCGAAGTGCGGCCAGATCTTCTCGCGGAAGTCCGCCGTTAGCCGCTGCCGGTACTCGTCGGTGCGGCTCCGCATGGTGGTTCCCGTCAACTGGATGCGCTTGCGCAGGAAGGGAGCCATGCTAAAGGCTTCTACCCGGGCTCCCCCCAGCGCGGCGAGACTCACGATGCGGGCGTCCGTTGCCGCGGCCTCCAGGTTCTGCTTCAGGTAAGGCCCGCCTACAAAATCCAGGATGATGTCCGCTCCCTCCCCGCCGGTAAAGTCATTGACGGCTTCGTCGAAGTCTTCCGCTTCGTAATCGATCGTGCGGGCCGCTCCCAGATTTTCTACCGCCTGGTGCTTCTGCGGACTGGCCGTTACGATGGCGACCGCACCGGCTAGCCGCACGAGTTGAATGGCCGCCGTACCTACCCCGCTCGCCCCGGCGTGGATCAGGACGGTATCGCCCTTCTTCACCTGGGCGATCCAGTGGAGGGCCTGAAAGGCCGTCAAAAACACCTCTGGAATGGCGGCGGCCTTCGTGAAGGATAATCGCTCGGGCAGTTTAAGCAGCATACGGTGGTCCACGGCGATCTGCTGGGCGTAGCCCCCGCCGTTGACCAGGGCGCAGACGTTGTCGCCGACCTCGAAATTGTCGACTTCCTCCCCTACCTCGATAACGGTACCCGCGACTTCTAATCCCATGATCGGATTGGCACCGGCCGGAACGGGGTACTTCCCTTCCCGCTGCAGTAAGTCGGCCCGGTTCAGGGCCGTGGCGGCGACGTGGAGAACGACGGATTGGGGCTGGAGGACCGGGTCGGCCACCTCCGAAAGGTAGAGCTGGCTTTCGTCGCCGGGCTCGTGGAATAGAATCGCCTTCATAAATCAGTTTTTGCCGAGCGCGACGGCCCGGTCCAGTGCGGCGCGAGCGCCGCTTTTGATGTCTTCGAATACGCTAGTGGCCCGGAAGGTGTTCATCGCCGCCTCCGTGGTGCCCCCCTTACTGGATACCCGGTCGATCCATTCCTGGCAGGTGAGGTCGTTCTTCATCTGCAGTTCCACCGCTCCGCGGAAGGTCTGGGCAACGAGCAGTTCCGCCTGGCTTTCGTTGAATCCCATTTCCGTTGCCGCCTCGATCATGGCCTGCATGAAGTAGAGCACGTAGGCCGGTCCGCTGCCACTGATGGCCGTCGTGGCGTCGATGCTGTATTCCTCGTCGACGTAGATCGCCTTGCCGGTCGTATTCAGTAAATTCTGAACGAGTACGAGCTCGATGCGGGTAACCGCCTCGCTGGCCGTGTAAGCAGTCATCCCGAGTCCGATCTGCGCGGGCAGGTTGGGCATGGCCCGAATGACTTTCGCTACGCCCAGCCCGTCCTGGATGGATTTGATCGTCACGCCCGCCATGATGGACAAATAAACCTGCTGCGGATCGGTCAGCGGCCGGAGAGAGGCAAATAAGGTGGCGCTGTCCTGGGGCTTGACGGCCAGGATGATCAGATCGGCCGCCGCCAGACAAGACTCGGCGGA
The DNA here is from genome assembly GCF_003390935.1 of Lewinella sp. IMCC34191. Taxonomy (GTDB): domain Bacteria; phylum Bacteroidota; class Bacteroidia; order Chitinophagales; family Saprospiraceae; genus Neolewinella. The sequence goes on from NZ_QNQZ01000009.1 coordinate 201,313, forward strand.
GGTATAGACGGTACCCAGCTTTTCGCCCCTCAGCTCATCTATCTTTTCGGAAATGCGCTCCAGGATCATCAGATCTTCCTGCTTCACCAGGTGCGCGCGTAAAAGGCTCCTGGCGTAAGTCCGGCCCATATTTCCCCCACCGATCACGAGAATCTTCATATAGCAGTTTGGCGCGAAGATAGAACATCCTGCCACCTCCCGGACTTACAACAAAAACCCATACACCAGCGTATTATTTGTAATCACATGAAAGGAATGCCATCTATCGAAGAAGAAATTCAACAATCGACTTTCCGCTCGCCCGCCCACCGGACCCAGGTCAATATTATATTTACTGCCGCCTGGATCAATCAACGGACAACGCAGGCCCTACGTCCCTATGGCCTCAGCATTCAGCAGTTCAATATACTACGCATCCTTCGCGGCCGCAATGGCAAACCGGCGACGATCAAGTTGCTCACCGAGCGCATGCTCGATAAAATGAGCAACGCCAGTCGACTGGTGGATAAACTCAAGGAAAAAGGCTACGTCATGCGGCAGGAGTGTGAAACCGACCGCCGTCGCGTGGATATCGTTATTACGGAGGAAGGCCTGGAAGTAGTCGGTAAAGCCTCCGAAGGCGTCGAAGCCGCTATGGTGGAAAATTTCAATAACCTCGACGACAAGGACTTCGATGAGCTAAGCACCATGCTCGATCGCCTGCGCGGCTAGCGCGAAGCATCCCCCTCTACCCCTGCCCCTATTTTATCCGGCATAATTTGACCTGCGAAAGCGGATCCGTACTTGTATAAGCTACCCAAATTTCATCGTCCGTAATGGCTAAGCGCGGAAAACCAGCGCTGCGGGCCGTGGACATCGTACCCACGGCGCGCTCCTTCACTTCCCCGTTTTTTTGGATCGTCCACAACCTGAGTTCTCCGGTGTCGGCGTCTATCCCCCGGGATAGCCCCAGGACGTAGGCCACCCCGTCGCGGTCCACTTTGACGTCAACCCGACCAGCGGGCTCGTCATCGTCGAGTACGATAGCTGGACCGAAGGTGCCCTTCTCCCGATCATACCGGGCAAACTGAATGCGTGCCTCGTCGTCCGCGGCGGTATACCATGCGGTTGCCGCATCTCCAGCTTCGTTAGCGGCCAGGGCCGGACCATTTACCGGGCATCCGGCAATTTGCCATCCGTCATGACTTACCGCACGGGGTTCGGACCAGCTCCCATCGGGAAGTTCTTGCACGAAAGAGATATCTCGAATCTCGTTTTCCGTCCGGTCGCGGTATACGATCAGGGCTCGCCCATCGACCACGGTCGTCGCGGTGCTGCAGCAATCGCAGACCCGGTGGTCAAGTTCCTGGCGCTCGCTCACGCTTCCGTCCATGCCTACGTTAGCCGTACGCAGGGTCATGGCCCCGCCGCCGCCGTGATCGTGACCAACCGCTGCTGCTGCCCCCTCTTGCTTCGTAAAACGACCGTCTAACCAGGTGACCTGCAGCCTGCCATCCGGTCGGTGAGCGCTGGAAACGAATCCGTGCTCGGCCGGCTTGCCGTCGTTGTGGAGGATACGGTGCTCGGAGGAAGAATCGCCGCTCACTCCAAAGCGTACATCGTAGTCATAAGTTCCGTCACCGCTGTAAGCGAGGAAATGATAGAAACGACCTTTCCCCAGGGGCTTGACCGATGGAAAATCGGCCCAGTTGACAAACCAGTTCGCACCCGACGCCACTTCTACCGCGGTCGACCACTCCCCCTTCCGCCACTCCCGTACCATCAGCCGTGCCGGTCCGGAAGTGTCGGAAAGGACGTAGGAAAGCAGCAGTCGGTCGCCGTCCGTGCCGAAGCGGGGAAGGTGACTGCCGACTGCGAGGTCGAGGCAGAAAGAGGATGCGGCGGCTTCTTCGTCCGAAGCCTTGGTCTCGCTCGTACAACTGCTCAGCAAGACCAGGGCCGCGAACAGCCCGACATACACCTCTAAGTGAAGCTGGCCTCTAAAGGCCAAGTATGGACCTGTTAGCCGCTTCGTCGGTACCCGCATCCGCAAAGTCATCGAAGGCCTTTTCCGTGACCTGGATAATGTGCTCCGCGATAAAGGGAGCGCCTTCGGCCGCTCCCTGTTCGCTGCTCTTAATGGCGCATTCCCACTCCAGGACGGCCCAGCTATCGTAACCGTACTTACTCAGTTTGGAGAAGATGCCCTTGAAATCGACCTGACCGTCGCCCAGGCTGCGGAATCGGCCGGCGCGGTCTGCCCAGCCCTGGTATCCGCCGTAGACGCCCTGCTTTCCGGTGGGATTGAACTCCGCGTCCTTCACGTGATAGGCGCAAATCCGGTCATGGTAAAGATCAATGAACTCAAGATAATCCAGTTGCTGTAATACGAAGTGGCTGGGATCATAGTTGATCTGGGCGCGCTCGTGCCCGTCGAGTGCGTCCACGAACATCTCGAAACTGATGCCGTCGTGGAGATCTTCCCCGGGGTGCAGTTCGTATCCGACGTCAACGCCCACTTCGTCGAAAGCATTGAGGATGGGGCGCCAGCGATCGGCCAGTTCCTTGAAGGCCATATCCACTAAGCCGGCGGGGCGTTGCGGCCAGGGGTATACGAATGGCCACAGCAGTGCTCCGGAAAAGGTGGGATGCGCCTTAAGCCCCATGTTGGCGCTGGCTTTGGCGTTCAGCAGCAACTGGTTGGTCCCCCACTCCATTTTGGCCTTTCGGTCGTTATTGGCGGACTTCGGTGCGAAGGCATTGTACATGGTATCGTAGGCGGGGTGGACGGCTACCATCTGTCCCTGTAGGTGGCTGGCCAGTTCGGTGATCTCAAGCCCGTGGTCCGCCACCCGCCCCTTGATCTCATCGCAGTAGGTCTTACTCTCGGCGGCCTTCTCCAGGTCGATCAATCGACTTTCCCAGGTGGGGATCTGCACCCCTTTGTAGCCCAGACCGGCCATATAACGGCAGATGTCATCCAGATTATTGAAGGGGGGTTCGTCACCCATGAACTGGGCTAGGAATATGGCGGGGCCTTTGATGGTAGTCATGTACGTGGATTTTTAAGCTTCGTGCCGGGAAATCAGAGGGCGGCGGAGCGCAGGAAGAAACCTGTGTCCCGAACCGCGGTCAATTTCGGCGGCGGCTAACTTAATAAGAATTGACAGATCGTGGGGGCAGGAGTCCCTCCGCTATCCCTGCCAGTAGAATCCAGCACAAACAAAAGAGGCCTGGACTAAACCAGGCCTCCCATGACAGACACTTTGAACAAAACACAATACATACATGCTAGATAAGGCTGCGGAATACGGTATCCGCAAACCGAGATTTTGTATTAATCAGGTTAGTTGCCGGTCAGTCATGTGGGGAATTTAGGTGAAATTCCGAAGGAAAAAAAAGGCTACGTCAACTGCAAAACAAACACTATCGTAATGCGTACAGCATTATTCTTACCCCCCCTACCGATGGCAATTGGCGGGGCTCGTAAACGCAAAGGGCGGATGATGAATGGGGGGGTCACTCTGTCACCGCGGGTGGCAGGACGGGGCGAAGAAAGTAATTGGGATTAGCCGGATGGTAGGTGTAAGGATGAGTGGGTTTCGTGTATTCAGTGAGGCGTACATGAGAGTTTGTCTGACTGATTTATCCTAACAACGTGATGACGGGTAAGATGTTTTTTTATTTTGTCCCTGTTTAAATCACAAACTTTAATTTGCCTAACATTAAATTTACGCTAATGCGAATGTATTCTATGTCTACTGGATTACACATTAGTTGGCGCCTGATATGACTCATAATTTTATATGATTTTTTTATTAAAGACGCCACTTATCTATCCAAATTACTTCGTTTAACTTGACAGCATGACAGTGAATGCTCTACCCTCCAATGAGTATGGCTCCTTCTATGCTAATTACATTTCTCTCGTTCCGGAGGGAATGACGGTAGTTCGGGCACTGGAGGACAGCAAAGATTCTCTCTTAGCGTACCTGGAAAATGTTGGCGATGACCGGCAGGACTTTGCCTACGCTCCCAGAAAGTGGACGATCAAACAATCGCTGCAGCACATTATCGATACCGATCGCATCTTTGCCTATCGGGCGCTCCGCTTAGCCAGACACGACGCCACCCCCCTACCCGGTTTCGAGCAGGACGATTACGCCGCCCACGCTGATCTTTCCGCTATCCGTCTTACTGACCTCATTACGGAGTTTAGTCAACACCGCCTCAGCATGCAGTCGATGTTTAGCGGCTTTACCGGCGAGGATTTACGTTTTACCGGCACGGTAAGCAATCACCCCATGAGCTGTCGCGCGATGGGCTTTATTATAGCCGGTCATACTTTTCATCATCGATCCGTTTTCGACCGACTCTACCTGTAGTTCGGCTTCAGACCGTCGGTCGGCCGAATTACTTTGCCTGCCCTCAGCCGCGCAGCTAAGCGGTACCCCAACCTTTACCTGCCCTTTTCAATGCGCCCGATGCCGCGCATCGTCTTTCATTGGGTTTTTAAAGCCACCAGTAACACCGGTGGCTCATTGCCCCCGCTGGGTGTTGTTGCCTCCTGTACTATAGTGTTAGATTTTGTAGCAAACCGCTATTGCCCCCCGCCGATACATTTGTCTATGTCAGGATGCATCCCACGACGGGAAATTACTTCGCCCGGCAGGAGGTAAAAGCGCGGATGCCGAAAAGCGCTAACAGAGTAGGCCAATTCTAATTACCGACCCATACCATGAAATTGAAATCCCTCTTCCTTCTTTCCACGATGGCCCTGCTCTTTGCCGCTACCTCGCTGCGCGGTACCGAAGCAAATTACCAGCAAATGGCAGGCAACATCCAGCTACACAAACAGGGCCTGCAGGGTGCCCAACCCGGCGAAGCCGTGCAGGTTGCCCGCCTGATCAGCCTGGCCAAAAAGGTTTGGGACCGCAGTGGAAAAGAAGCCGCCAAGTACGTCGCTTATGAAGTGGTGACGGCTGGCATCGATTACGTGCTGAGTGCCTCTTCCCCCGGGCTTACCGCTGACCTGAACAAAGAGAAGGCCATGAAACTGGCTAAACTCTAATTAATCCGGGGCCGGACCGACACCATCGTTCCGGCCCCCATTTTTGCCCGCCATGCAACACCTGAAAACACTACCCTTCCTGTTCTTCGCGCTCTACTGGAGCGTGACGGTATTTTTTAACATGCCGGATAATTACCTCAAGATTCAGTTCGCCGGCACCGAACGGTTTTTCACCACTTTTCTGTACCAGCGGTGGTCCTTTTTTGCTCCGCCTCCGACGGCATCGAGCAGGCTGTATTACGACTTTGCTTCCGCCGACACAACGGAAGTACTCAGTACGGAAGTGCTCCAGCCCCTGCAGGAGCAACGCCGCCGGGAATTTATCCTCAACGACCACGCATCGCATCGCGACGATATACTGAGCGGATCCATCAACAGTTTTACAGACCGCCTCGTCGATCAGTTCGCCTACTTCAAATTCGATCAATGCACCAGCGGCGAGGCCGATCCGGAATGCCACAGGAAATTCATGCTGGATCAGGAGCTACACGAAACCGAACAGATCCAGGCGCTGGTCAACTACGGTAAAATGATCGCCCAAGCACGTGGCGATTCCTTCACCGAGCAATACCCCCTTCTGAGAATAACGATCTCCGAAGCACCGGTCCCCAAATTCGCCGACCGAAACCGGACGGATCTACCGGCCCCGGCTGAGAAGATCGTGTGGTATACGAATTGGCTATCCGCCAAGTGATTGACTAGCTATTCACCGGCCTTCTCCGCATCGGATGAACCGCCTACCCAGGCGTAAGAGCATGCTGAATTCTCTCCATCTAAACCACCCACAATGAACACCCTACGTACATGGTATAGCACCATCGACCGTGAAAATAAACACGCATTTTACCTTTCTCTCTTTCGTGTATTCATCGGTTTTCACATTATCAAAAAGATCTTGTTCAAATGGTCCAGCCTGTCGCTTTACTTCGGAGATAATTTCTACCAGACGGACCAGACCAATTCCCTTCTCGGTTGGGTAGCTCCCGGAGTATTGAACTGGCTGTACACGCACTACGAGATATTCATGTTCGGCGTGCTCGTCCTCGCTGCCTTCACGATGTTCGGGATCGGTCGCCGGCTTTCTATCGTCGGGCTATTGGTGGGAATATCCCTTTACCAGCACGCCATGTTCCTCGCACTCAACGGAGGAGACAATCTGCTTTTCTTCGGCGTCCTTTACCTTTGTTTTGCCCGAAGTTTTGACTATTTCTGCCTGTTCCGGACGGATCGCGATCGGGAAACCAAGAGTAACTACCGCTACCGACTGAGCCTGACCGCCAGTAATCTGGCCGCCTTATCCATCATGCTGCACCTGTGCCTGGTTTACATGGTATCGGCCCTCCACAAGATCCACTCGGATGTATGGTTTAACGGCACGGCGCTGTACTATATCCTCAACATAGACCGATTTTCAGGCCCGCTGAGCGACGTGGTGCGCAACAATGCCTTCCTGGTCACGGCTGGAACCTATTTCACGCTGGTCTTCGAGTTGCTCTTCCCGATCCTCGTCTGGTTTCCGCTACACCGCCCTTGGCTACTCGTCAGCGGCTGGCTCCTACACCTGGGTATCTATACCACCATGATGATCTTCGACTTCGAGCTGTATTTCATGGCGACCTACGGCTTCTTCATCGCCAACGCTTCGTGGCTGGCCGTCTACGCCCGGTTTAACAACTGGGTAAATCGCCTGGGCAACCACCTAGCTCTTAACCCGTCAACCAGCCTGTCAAAATGAGTCGCATCCACACGCCGTCGGAAAGATCGCCTCTGCCTGCCGAAGCGCGCGACCAGTCCATCGTCCTGTTTGATGGTGCCTGCGGTTTCTGTAGCCGCACCATGCTCTTGATCGCCCGGCACGACCACCACCGGCTTTTCCTGCTGATGAGCAATGCGTCGAGCCGCATAGTAGACTGGGGTTTAAATGAAGAATTCCCTGCTATCCGGGAAACCGTGCGGCACACGCTCCTGGTCCGGACCCCGGACGGGCGGTATTTGCTGCGGGCTCGCGCGGTTGTCTTTATAGTCGGTTACCTCACGTTCGGTCGTCCCCCCGATTGGCTGATCACAATTGCGGGTAAAAAAATCTTCAGCCGGCTATATGATTACACCGCTCGTCGACGGCGGCGCGATAATAGTCGATGCGCCGTTCCGGACGCCACGCTCAGAGCCCATTTTGTGCTGGATTAGTCCGTTCAATATCCCTATTCATCCACACTAACACCTGCTTCCCAAATGCCTGTATTTACTCAGCCGCCGACAGCCAAAAGCCTATACTACGCCGGCATAGCCACGTTACTCCATTTTATCGTGCTCACGCTGTACTATTTGGTAGCGGAGGATGGCGGTCTTCTCGTCATATCCTTCGCCTGGCTGCTCAAAATCGTTGCCGCCGGCCTGCTTGCCTATCCCACGTTCATTCTGGGGCGCTACTTGATGCACATCCGCGCCTGGGTAGGGAGTTGGGTCCCGCTTGTCGCGTTGATTGCGCTTCAATTAGCGAGCGTGCTCGTGCTGGAAATGCGCGAGTTTGGGGCGGATACCCTGCTGATCATGACGCTGCTGACGGGACTGCTGTTTTTGTATATAGCGGGAGTTCCCGTGTTGCGGCGATTTGATCGGATTCAAAAGCACACCGGCTTGCAATTATATCTGCTGTTTATGCTCGTTTTCGGCAGCATCCAGGTCATTTATGCCCTCGCCGGACCGGCCCGGACCGGCACGCTAGTTGCCGACCTCGGGTATGGCTTGCTGGAGGCCGCATTTTATATCAGCCAGGGCCTGTTTTTCGTTTACGTTTCCCGGCAGTCACCCGTTCCAGTTAATACATAGCCTTGGACTTATCCATCCATGGTGACGGTCCTTACGGATCGCACCTACTGGCCTCGCTCGAGGATGGGGAGGCCCTCCTCGTCGAGCGAAACGCGCTACTCACCGCGAGTGGAGCCTATCGTCATGAGGTGGTATCCGGATCGAAATCCGGCAAAAGGTGGCTACTGAAACTCTATGGGCAGGACCTGCTGCACAACGTCTATCGGAGCATGGCCCCCGGTACCTGCTTTCGGTTTGTTCCGGCGGGAGGATTCTCGCTTGGCATATTGCACTACCAGCCCGAGGAACCTTTATACCTGCACCCCGCTGCCCATTTCGCTCACCCGGCGCACCTCACGCTGACGCCTGGTCGTATTACGTTTAAAACGCTGGTCAACGGCTCTCCCCTACTATCCGTCGGAGGCGACCGGGGTAATCTGGTATACCAGGCCGCCGGCACCATCATCCGGCATGAGTTGGTAGCCGAAAGCCCCATAAGGGTCGATGAGGATGCCCTGCTTGCACTCTCCGGGCATATCGAGGTGCAGCCCATTGCTAAAAGTAGCGTGAAGGAAACGCTGACTAGCGGGGAGGGGTTTTTGAGCCAACTTACGGGAGAGGGGACCGTCTACCTGCAAAGCCGAAAAGCCAGTGATTTCGCCGGAAAAAGCGGGAACGGTTGGCTCTCCGGATGGCTGGCGGGTTAGCGTTTTTTCCTTTAAAAAAATAGGGGTGGGAGAGCCTAATATTCACCCTTATTCAGTTAGATTTGAATAGCATTCACAAACCCATTGAACACCATGAGTTACATACCACCTAAAACACGACAGCAAATAGCGGACGAGTACGGCGTCCATGTCCTTACGCTGATGCGACAACTTCAGCGGCTGGACATTTCGCTCCCCTCCGGCAGTGTATTACCCGCCTACCAAAAGTTGATATATCTCGGGCTCGGTTTCCCCAGCGGCATCTGTCACGATGGCTACCTTGCACTCCCCATCCCACCCGTGAACCGTATAAGCACGGCGACTACCCGGTAAGCGAACCAAAGCATCGGGAAAACGCGGAAGGTCACCAAAACTCTGGGTGTGCAAGTACGGGAGATGAAGGTGGCGGTATATCTTTGTTCGACTGATATTCCTCGCCATCTCCCTTCCTTTGCGCTTCCTTTACCTTCTCGTGCTGGTCTTTTTTACGCTTACGCTGCGGGCGGAGCGACTAGAAGACCGGCTGCGCATTCTCATGCCGGGTGAAGGAGTGGAAGTCCGGCAGGACAGGCGGTTAGTGGAAGCCCGGATCGAGGATATCGTACGTCAGCTGCGTCGCGAAGATCAATTAGCACCATCTCCTCTACCGGACCAGATAAGCCGCATCGCCGCCCGGCTGAACGGGGATTTGCTGCAAACGTACCGACCTGACGCCCGGCTCATCGATGCGATTCGCGAAGGTATTTACAGCGATGCCACGGCTACTATCCTGTATGCGCTCAGCCTCGAGCAATTTAAGATCGTGTACGAGGTGCACGTCGACCACTGGGAAACCTACCTCCTCGTCGATCCCGCCGGTATACGCAAAAAGCTACATCACCCCCTGGCCCAGGAACACACTGAACTCAGTGAGATGACCTACCGGCGGGAATATCTTGCCTTGATCCGCAGCACCGCGGAACCCAATCTACCTCCCCTGACCGAACAACAATCGGACAGCCTTTTTTACCGCTATTTCTATTTTCCTTACGAACGGCTGACGATTAGGCAGTTGTCCGGATTCCAGCAACTTCGGCTCGGCATCCACGCTTACGCTGATGGGGACTACGACGCTACCCATGAATGCATAGCTCACGCCCGGCAACTGGACAACCGACCCGCCATTGACGTGCTCGAGCGCGCCGTGGAATGGCAAACCATGGCTTTCTCCGCCCTGGGAAGTCACCTCGAAACGACATCCCTATTCGAAAAGTGGCAACGAGAACCCGACGACCCCTACTACCCCGCCCTACTCCTGCAGACCTTCGACCGGCAGCACCGTGCGCTGTTGGCTAGCGACCGGCTGGACGAAGTCTCCCCGCTTATCCGGCAGTTCACGGTTCAGGTTCCGAAGGGCCGGCAGGACTGGGTGGAACGGCTGGAATCCCTCCGGGAGATCCGCTTGCTGCAGTATTATATCGAAAACCAAAAGGTAGTACCCGCCCTGGAACTGGCCGAACGGCTACTGAAGGGAGATGAGCAAAACCCACACTACCGCGCCTACGTGGCCGAACTGAGCCTCCACGAAATCCAGCGCAACCACGCCGAGCCGGAGGATCAGGTCCGGCTCGCGAAAGCCGCCGTTCGCAAGCATCCCTTTATCGCCAAGAATGCCCGGTATGCGGATGTTATGCTACGCGAATCAGCGCTCAGTATCCGCGACCACTTCGCCGCGGATCGGGAAGCGGAAGCTTTAAGGGAACTCGACTACTTCCGCGCGCAATTCGAGCGTCTTCCACGGGGCAACGATGCAGGGCTGTGGATACTGACGGCCTACGTAGCGGCGAGTAATTACTATTTCGCGGAGGAGGACTACCCCACCGCCCGTAGGTACGTCGAGGAAGCCCTGCGCCTTTACCCGCAGAGTGAATTTCTCCTCCACCAGCGTGACCTGCTGGCGCGTTACTGATCCGGTCCCGCCGCCGGGTCACCGGCTATCAATTCCTTTATACTCGCGTCGAAGCTTTCCTCAAACTCCGCGTACTTCGACGTGGCCGGCCCGTTGAACCCGGTATGGATACGACGGACCCGGTTCTCCCGGTCGACGAAGAGCAGTGTTGGATAGCTGATTACCCGGTCCAGCATGGGCAGGGCCTGACCCGCCTCCCGCTTGTCGTTGCTGGCGGCCAGCAGGATGGGCCAGTCGACCTCCATATTCTCTCGGTACCGCCGGACGGCCTGTTTACTCCGGTCGTCATCGGCACCGTACTGCTCGAAAGCCAGGGCGACCACCTGCAGATCCTTCACGTCATTTTTCGCCAGGTAAGCTTTTAGAAAATTCGTTTCGTCGCGGCAATTAGGACACCAGGTTCCGAATAGCTGCACCAGTTTTGGTCCGTCGATATCTTCTAAATCCACCGTATCGCCCTCCGGGGTGGGGAAAGCAAAGGCCAGGGGGATGTCCTCACGCAGTTTCGTGAGCTCATCCGGGCTGGTCAGCTCCGCCTGATCGTCGCGGCGGGCCGTCCAGTCGGTGATGTAGTGGCGCCCGCTGCGAAACGAGCCCGAAAGCGATCCGTCCTCCCGGATCACGGCTTCGAAGAGGAAGGCATGACTGCCGTCAAAAACGCTCAGGTACAGTTTATTTCCCTGTACCGTTCCCTCCAGGTACCGGTAATCTCCGGTTTCGGTACGGAACGTGCCGGTCAACTCGTTGCCCTGCTGGGTAAATTCCGCGATGCCCGGGTACGAATCCTCGTCCATGCCTCCGGCAAATTCTACAGCCCAGGTCCCACTTACGTCTGTCACCGGCTCCTTCCGCATGGTGGTAAATCGAAAACCTTTGCCAAAGTATGCCTTAAACGGAATGCGGTAGTCGGAGCGGTAGTGCACCACCCATACCCCCTCGATGACGTTCTCTTCGTGGTAGGCGCTGATGTGGGTATCGTAGACCGGGAAGTTGATACGGATGGTGTCGCGCCCGATGCTTTGGTCGCGCCCCGCCTCGATGTCCTCGGCGGGCACGATGATCTCCTCCGCCCCGTTGTGGATCACCATATGAAAGGTGGTATCGTCTTCGTAGACCACGTCGAAAGTGAAGGGCAACACCCCCTCGGTCACGTCATCGAATTCCAGGTCGACCTTTTCGGGCAGCGGTTCCCCCTTCGGATTGGGGATGATGGGGTTATACTCCAACTCCAGCACGCCCCGGTACGGGCCGGGCGGCAGGTAGGCATAGCGCTCCTGTACGAATACGCAGGAAGCGATCGTAAGCAGAATCAATAGGGCGGCGAGCGCAGGTAAATAGCTTTTCGGGGAAGGGAACATGTCGCGGGGCTTGAATCAGTTGAGTTCGCCGGGTGGTTCGAAGAAACTCCTACGCTTTATACGCTTTTCCTGCCGACTAGTTGGTCATCTCCGCTCCTTGCTGTACTTTTGCGTCCGCTCCCGCGGGAGACGTCCGGTCTCGTAGTACAACGGATAGTATACAGGTTTCCGAAGCCTGCGATGATGGTTCGATTCCATCCGAGACCACCAAACTTCTTGATAATCAGGCATTTACACTATATTTGGGCAAACGTTGTGACCTTTTTTGGGTATTGTTTTTCCAAACTTTTTGTGTCGACATTACTTTAGCTCCCTTCGACGCTCTCACTTGGTTCAACCACTTATCTAGCTCAAATGGCAAAATCAGGTAAGAGCAGGGAGAAGAATCGACGCAAAGACGTTGATCAGCCTGAAGAGACTTTATCTTGGGCAAAGAACCTTTCAAATCGTCTGCAGGCTTACGCTCCAATCTTGTCGATTGTCGGGGCGATAATGGCCGCCGCGGGTGCTTATGGTTGGTGGCAGGGGCACGTACGCTACGATGAACTTAGGCGGGACTTTTTTGCTGCTCACGCCCTTGAAGTAGCCCGCCTTGAGGGCCAGTTGAAGGTTTGTCAAGAAAACAGTAGCTTGGAGATGGAACCCAAAATACGTGATGACTTGGCCAAATTGTATCAACTCAACATTGATTTGGTACAACAGCTCGGTGACGCTAGGAATTGCAGAGAAATAGAAAATACTGAATCAAAACTTGACTCTCTCAGATTGTTCTTTGCATGCGACAATTGAATTGGTATGAAAGCTCTACTATGGGTAGTTGTGGGTTTGGTTTATGCTGGGTCATTGGGAGTGTTCATCTACACTCCTTCTCCTAGTTCCCTGGCTGATGACGAATTGTACCAAGCAGCTTTGTCCGATGCCAGAGAAGTAGTATATGAAACCTACGTATTACCCACTATTTCAAACCAGCTGATCTCCATCCAAAGGACCTACGAATCCATGGATACCGTTCTCTTTGGACAGCAGCCAGGGCCTTCCGTGTCTGCCTCAACTGGCGCGCCTTTTAGGACATATTCTCGTCACGGGCTTTTGCTGTATGATGGAAATTTTATGTCAAGTGAATTTGCAGATTCACTACTCTACTCTCTCAGAACCAATATTCAGCCTAAGCTTCAGCAGGATAAAAGTATGCGGATCGAGGCCAAGCCTTTCTACACTCCGCGCCCTTCAGATGGCATTCCTCCCGAATGGCTTCCATATGTTGTTAACGAGTTAGGAAGCTCCTTCGACTTTTTATTAATGGTCTATCCGATCCGCACTGAGGAAGGTACTATTCAGCCCACCCCTGGTTTAGGAGGCGTGCTATACTGGGATCATGCGCATCCCAATGGATTTGCGTTTTCCAACGTTTTAGATGCTCAATACGAGGAAAATATACTGGCAGGAGATTTGATTAAGAGAATCTTGGCGGCGCCAAGTCGAGCTGAGGTGGAACAGTAGGCTACAGTAGTTGCAACTCTACTTAAGCGGGCGTTTATATGTAACCGCCCTCCTCCAGATAGACACGTTGTAGCTGCAGGGACTACATCGACCTTGTACCTGTCCCGAAATTCCCAATTCTCCCCGCTGTCGGTGATTGATCAGGGAAAGTTTTACGGACTCGCCGCGGCGATATTCGAGATTGTCCATCACAATACAACTTACCGCTCCTCGACTCGCGGCTTGGTTGCAGAGCGGTAAGCCCCGCAGGAAAAGCGCGTCAATTACGTAGGCCTCATCGAGGGGATTCAGGCTGAGCAGGTTGACCCGCGGAATGTGGCCGCCGCTGCGCTTGACAAAATCCCGGTAGGCTTTCTTCACCGGGTTCGTTCGGCGGGAGCGTACCGCGCTGAGGTGACCGGCCACACGGTGCGCGATGTCATCACTGCGGCCGACGTAGTAATCGCCGAGCAGGTAGACACCGGCATGCCGCCCCGCCCCCCTCTAAAGCAAAAGCTCCGACCCACCGGGCCGAAGCTTTTGAAAATAGTATTCAAATCTTAGTGTCTCTAAATGAAAGCCCGCAATTATCGGCAAGATCTTTGCGCCTTGCCGTAAGTGCTGTGCGAAGCTATGGGTTCACGGACCAAACACCTACGATTCAAGTAATTAATTATCCACGTTTGCCCTTTTGTTTTCCACAATACTCACCACTTTTTTACCCCCAATCCACCAAATGTTATCGGTTGGCTCCAAAAGCTAGCCTTTAGACCCTCGATGGCCGGATCATTTCCCTACGATTAGGTACCGCTCAAGGTTTAATTCTGCCCTTATCATAATTGGTGTCATTACATCGGTTGCGAACTCACACATGGGGTCGAATTTAGAGTTCTATCATTAAGTGTTGTGTTTTCATAGTGTCTCTATATGGAGCCCCGACAGTGAGTTACTGTCGGGGTCTTTCTTTTTTTGTGACTTACAGTCGCAGAGATATTTGAAGCTAATCTTGTTCCATGTCAACACATATGGCCACCACATAGTGATAGATCCAAACGATGCAACGGCATCAAATACTTCCTAACCCACCCCACTCCAACCGGCCAGTAAACGCGCCTTTAGACATTGTACTTCAGCGGACTAAGCACCCTTGCGCTGCTAATCCCACGGCTTCACGGTTCGGCTTTCGGACTTTCAGCCAGTCGCCCAAGAAATCAGCGTAGCATACGATGGAATCCAGGCCAGCCACGCCGATGAGGAGCTTACTTACTGTATCGCTCACGCCGAAGCCAACAATGGCGTTATTGGCGGCAGGCTGGACACGACGGTGGAGAAGATTAAGTAGGACAGCCGCGCTTACTTGTCACCCAGGACCCTAACCGGCCGACGCCTCCGCAGACGCGCGCCGAACTGCAAGACGGAGTTTTCTGGAACACTCATTTATCAATTGTGCGGCCGTGGCGGGGTGTTAAATGGGGTGGGTGGCCGCGAGCGGCGCAGGCGCTGAAGAGGATAATGTACGGACCAAAAATAACTAGCAAGACTACTTTAAAAAAAATCGCCGCTCTCTGCCAAAAGATGGATTTAGGTTTTCGCTGACACTAATTATGGCTCCATCAAAATTGCCGTTTAGTCAGGCGACTCTTGTGCTTCCAGTTGCAGCTAGAATCCTTTACGGGCATCACTATTCCATCCGAAACCGCTTGAAATCCACGGCCGCATACCGCGATCGGGGATTTGATTTTTACAGCCCCTAGTTCGCTAGCGAAGCCGTCAGGTGGTCCCGCAGATTGTCTTCCGCTGAAACAAGCGTATCGCGAATCAGCTTCGCCTTGCGCAGTCGCTCTTCCCATTCATCCCGATCGTGATTCACTAGGGGCAGCAATCCCTCGTAAAGCGTTTCCACTTCTTGTATCGATAGTCCTACGCCGTCGAAGACGGCATAACTTTCAAACCGAAATTCCCGGAGCAAAGGATCCTGCCACTCGATAACTATACTACCGTCGGAGACCTGCACTTCCAACAGCCACGATACCTCGGAGGGCGCGGCCGACCATACTTCTTCTGTGCTGATCAATGTTTTGCCGGCCTGGGAATATACGTAGGGACTCATCACGCGCAACAGCATCGTGCCCGACTGCGGATCTAGGTAGGCCTGACCGGGATCGTAGGTCATTCCCGCCCGGACCAACCACTGAAGCGTGGCGCTATAATTCTCTTCTCGTGAGAAAGCATTTTGTAGCCGCGTAACCAGATAAAAGTTACCGGCGGAATCGACCGGTATCTCGGGATATCCCCGCTGATTGCCAATCGCTTCCCGCAGTGCTTCCGCTTCTCTGCGGTATTTGTTCGTATCGATCGTGCCCGCTTCCAGACGTTGCTGGAGCACACTGTCTTCGGCAAGTTTGCTCTGCGCAATGCCGACGTTGGACAAAAGGAACAGGAGGTAGAGCGATGCCTTCATGGATTATATTTTATCCAAATTATCCGCTTTCCTCCTCACATTCGCGTCCCAAGTCCGCTTTAGCGTTTCCTTAGCGCCTATTTAAATTTCTCCTAACATCAGCGTACCAGAACCAGTAGTCCGTAAGTAAGAAAAAAGGCAAAGGCCGGGGCAATTCCCCAGATGGTGAAGAAGCGCTTCACCGTAGGGTTGGAAAAGGTAGCCGCCCACCCATGCTTACTTACGCTTAGCGCGATAAAGGCCGCGCCGTTGAGCTGAACGAGAGATGTCGGTATGCCCTTTACGACCGATGCCAGCAGCAATAGCGTCGCCACGAGCGTAGCGATGATGGCGGCGTAGAAGGGCGTGACGGCGACGATTCCCTTCCCCGTAGTTTCCGTCACGGTGTGCCCCAGTAAAGAACTGCCAATCGCGAAGCAGGGGGCGACGACCAGTACCGAAAGAATGATGATGGGTAGAAAGTCGCCGGCCGAGGCGATCCCCACCTCATTGGCCGTAAGCGAGGCAATCGGCGCCGCGGCGTTGGCCACGTTGTTGGCCCCAATGGAGAAAGCGACGTAAAGCGAAGCGAAAATGAGCAAGGCTTTCAGCCCCGTGTGCTTGCGTAATCTTCCATAGTCAATGGACGGGAGTTGGCTGCGCATCGTCGGGACGATATAGCGCGCCAGTCCCAGCATGATGACGAAGGAGATCACCGGTAAAATGGCCCAGGTGGGGATGATCTCGTAAAACAGCGTATGTGTATTCAGACCGTCCAGGGCGTAGGCCGCGCCGGCGATGGACATCACCGTACTCTGGCTTGTCGACTGCGGTACGCCGATCAGGTTGGAGGCCAGCAGCGTTATGCCGATCGAAAGCAGGATGATCGAGGTATTAAGCGGGGTGAAGAAAACCTGTTCCAGGATACCGTTACCGAGGGTCAGTGACACCTCCTTCCCGGCGAGCAAGGCCCCGACCAATACCATTATTCCGAACAGCCCGGGTACCATGGTCCGTTTGATGACGTCCGCTCCGTAAGCAGCGGAAAAGGCGGGGGCGGTGCCGCTTCCCCCCATATTTATTGCCACGAACATGGCCAATAGAATGGGGATGGTTAATACGTGAAATGCGTCTGACATGTAAATAGAGAAAAGATGCTTAGTGATTCGAAGAAGAGATGGTCAGCCCTGCAAAGAGCCTAGAGATGTACGTACCGAAGGGTAATGCCCACGGTGGCCGGATCACCCAGGACCGCGGCGTAGTGACCGCTGTTCCCTCCGGCCGGGAGAAGTTGTTCGAAGTAGCGGGTTCCCGTAATGTTCCGCCCCCATACGAAAGCGGTCAGACCGGCCGGCATCCGAAAGCCCAGGCGGGCATTCACCAATGCGTAGCCGGCGATGTTCAGGTAGTCCGAGGGGGAAGGGCTCGAGGAAAAGCCGCTGCGGGCGTAGGTATCCGCGCTGGCGAACCACTCCCCTTCCCAGGACAGCAGCTTCCCGGTACGGAAATATTCCGTGGATAGACTACCCGTCCATTTGGATACCCCGGGCAGGCGTTCGCCGGAAATATCCTTGAGCGATTCGCCGCCCGTTTCTTCCAGGGGCACCGGGGCGTTGGGGAAGGAGACGTAGCGGCCATCCAGGTAGCTCACCGATACGGAAGTGCGTAAGTGGCGGCTCCTTTCTACCGTAGCTTCCAGCTCGGCTCCCGCTACCGATACCTTATCGGCATTGGCCAGGTACCCGCGCGTCACGCCCAGCTGTTCGGACTGCACGTTCGTCTGGTAATCATCGATAGCGGTGAAGAAGGCCGTAAAGTTCAGGATCGAACCGGAGGTGGGCTCGGATTTTAGACCGACTTCAAAGTGATTAACCCTTTCCGGGCGGACGATAGCCAGCTCCAGCAGGGGAACATCCTGCTCGGCCGGAATACCACCTAGGTTCAAGCCGACCGGTTTGACGGCGTGGGCGTAGTTCCCGAACACCCGCAGGTTGGGATGGACGGCGTATTGGAGGCTCAACTGACCCGAGAGGTTGAAATTATCAATACGGGCGCTAAATTGCTGCGGGCGGAATACCCGCCGCTGGAGCGCCAGTAATTCTGGGTCGGAGGTAGCGAGGCCCCCGTATACGGACTGCCGGAAGTCCACTTGTTTGTCATCGTAATTGAGACGCAGGCCGGGGGTAAGAGTCACGCGCTCGGAAATATCCCAGCTCAATTGGCTGAATAGCGCCGTACTCAAATTATTAAAGGCGGGATAGGTTTCCTGGGTCAGTCCGTCGAGCAGCCCCGGCGTTTGCCAGAGTGGGTTTTCACTATCCTGCACGAAACGCCACTGGTCGGGTCCCGCCTCCAGGATGTGCGCCCCGTCAGGACGCAGCCGCTGATAAAAAGCAAATAACCCTACGACCCCGTTCAGGGAAGGCCGAATAGCACCTGAGTACCGCAGCTCCTGCGACCACTGATGGTGGATGGAAGGGGCTTGAGAGCGGGCAATGGCCGAAAGTCCGGTAAAATCACGGTCGTTAGAAGAATCCCACTTCCACCAGCGCCACGCTGAGATGGAGGTAAATTCCCCCGCCCCGACCTGCCGCGTGGCGGTGAGGGAAGCTCCGGCCATATCCTGGTTGGATCGCCAGGGCGTATCGTGGTCGACCACGCGGTCGAAGGGGTTCGTCGATGGCAGCCGATAGCCAAGATCCTCAATGATCGCTGGAAACTGGCGGTAGGTAGCCCGCTGGGTGGGCACCGTGCCGGCGTACACCTGAGCATAACCGTCCGGCCGCTGCCTGGTGTAATCGCCCGTCAGTAGCAGCGTGGTTCGGGAGTCGGGTTCAAAAAGGAGTTGGCCGCGTACGCCCTGGTTGGCGAGGGTATTGATGTACTTCTCCGTGCGTTGGTTATACACGGTTCCTTCCCGGCTGGTACCCGTGAAGGAAAGTCGCGCCGCCAGGTGGTCAGCGACCAATGGCCCGGAGATTGAGCCTTTGGTTTGCACGAATCCGTAGTTGCCGAATGATTGTTCCAGGGTGACGGAAGGCGACATTGTAGGCTTGCGCGTCACGATGTTGAAGCTTCCAGCCGTAGCGTTTTTTCCGAATAGCGTCCCCTGGGGCCCGCGCAGGACTTCAATCTGCCGTACGTCAATGAAGTCAAGTGAGCTGGCTGCCGGACGGGCGTAATAAACGCCGTCAACGTAGAATCCGACCCCGGGATCGATACCGTCGTTGGTCAGGCCAAAGGTGGACCCTAGGCCACGAACGTTCAAGGTCGTGTTCCGCGGGTTGGAAGCGTATAACTGCACCGATGGCACCATTTCCTTCACCCGGTTAACGTTGAAGGTCACGGCATTGTCCAGTTCCTTTGCACCAAGGACCGTTACGGGGATCGGTGTTACCTGGGCGGATTCCCCGGAGCGACGGGCGGTCACGACTACTTCATTCAAAGCGGCCCCATTAGGCACGAGCCGGATGGCCAGATCACCGCCGGAAATGGTAAACGCCCGTTCTTCGTAGCCGATGTAGCTGACCTGGATCTCTACGGGAAAGGAACCTGTATAAGGAAGTTCAAAGCGGCCGTCGAGATCGCTCGTCGTGCCGATGGTCGTTCCCGTAATCAATACCGTAGCTCCGGGAAGCGGATCGGCGGAAAGACTGTCCCCTACCCACCCGGTTACGGGTCTTTGGCCGGAAAGGGATCCAGCAATTAGTAGGGCGATAGAAAGTAGGAATTGCTTCATAATGGTCTGCTGAGTCATCACCTATTAATCCTACCTTTTTTGTAGGACTATACAAATGTAGTTCTCCCATTAATCCCATAGAATAGGTAGGAATAAAAATTTCAAAAATTTTTTACTCCCGCATTTTACGTTCGCGCTCCAGGATGCTCGCCAGGGTTGCCCCCTTCAGTCGGGCAACGGTTGCATTGCGAATCTCCAGGGCCACTTGCCTGATGCCGCAGGTTTCTTCATCCACGCATTCTTCACAGGGTTCGTAGTAATCGTGGGTCACGCATGGCAGCAAGGCAATAGCCCCGTCGAAGAGACGAACAACCTGCGCCAGGTCGATTTCTTCTGGGCGGCCATTGAGCGAGTAGCCGCCGTATTTCCCCTTCTTGCTTTTTAAAATTCGGGCGTTTTTCAACTCCGTCAGGATGGCCTCCAGGAACTTTAAAGGAATATGCCGATCCTCCGCGATGCGGCTGACGGAGATCGGTTGCTCGTCTTCGTAGCGCGCCAGATAGACCAGCGCATTGATCGCATATTTCGTTTTTCTGGATAGCAAGTGAGAATGATTTTTCCCGGATGGTACTTCCCAACGGCTGATCGTCGGAATATCGGGTTGACGGCGCAAATTACGTAATACTTGCTGCGGCACGCGATCGCAACTGCTCTTCCGGAAGGCTCCTTTTCTACCCGCTAACATTAAATAATGTGACCAAGCAGCAAGCGGACCGTCGCAACTATGCGTTAATGGTTCACTTGTCTCTCATGAAGTTTTTGTTATTGTATGAATCTTGACCCCAGCACCCGCAGCCACTATGCGTTCCATCGTGACCTTCTTAACAGTAACGGTATTCAAATCGACATCGAGTTTTTGGTTGCCCACCGTATTGGTTTGCGGGTGCAACAGGTCGGTAATTTAGATGGCCTCATATCCGCCGCTGAACTCCACGACCGCGCCACGGCCATTTTCCGCTTTCTTCCCTATGTCCCGGTCGTTCGTGTACTTCCGGCGGCATCGATATCCTGCAAGTGAAGTACGCACGAATCGTATGCCGGATGGCTTACCTTTGACGCCCCATGGCGCTCACCGGTATTTTACCTCCCCTTCTCTTCAGTCTGGCCTTTCTACTGCCGGCGTATTGGCTATGGCGGCGGGGTCGCACAGGCTTCGCGATTTTTCCAGCCCTGACTGCCCTTATTCTAGCGGTCAGCACCCTGGCCATTTATGTCCAGGATATCCAACACCGTCAGGCGGCCTCCGACTTGCGCCTGCTAACCGATGCACTTCGAAAGGACGACCTGTACGGCGATGCCGATTTACGCGAAGCGGAAGAAACGCTCTTTTTCTTTTCCACCGCCTCTCAGGCGCTCTACCGCGGACTGAATTACTTCCCGGACACCTTGGGCGTAACCGATAGCCTGCTCCGACGTATGGCGCAGTGGACGGTCAACCGGCGTAATTTACCGCAGTGGCAGCCCGGATCCGATTGGGACCACGAGGTCTTCTTCCTGGCCCACGCCGGTATCGTGCTCGGCCATTATCAACTAACGACCACCGACGAAACCTATGCGCCGCACTTTCGACGCATCGGCCGGTATCTGGGCGAGCGGTTACACCGGGGTCACTATAAACACCTCGGTAGCCACACCGACGAGAATTTGCTACGGCCCGCCGATAATGCCGCCGCGGTATACGCCCTCAGTTTATATGATGAATACTACGGGGAATCGCTGGCCGACGTGACGCGCCGCGAATGGACGAATTACATCGACAAGGAATTGCACTACGCGGAAAGCCGGCTGCCGTGCGCCGCCTTCACCCCGACCAACCGCTGCCGCATCGAACCCAGTGCGGCGGCCACGGGCCTGTACATCGCTTACCGGGCGGCGTCGGCACCGGGAGAGGTTACCACCGACATTCCATACCGCGAGTGGCTCCACTACTTCAAACGCTTTAGCGGCAATCCCTTTAGTCTGTCCATACGCCCAAATATGCGCAAGGGTGAAGTGGCCAGACTCTGTAATTCAGGTCTGGCACCGTTAGAGTGCGGGCAGTACGAAGAAGCCATCGGATTGTGGGCCGCCGCGGAATACGGAGGGGGCTATACCTACTTCCGCCTGTTCAGTCAGTACGTCTTCGCGCGTTGGTTCGGCGACCGGGTGGACTACGCGGGAATGCGGCCGGCGCGGCGGGTAAAGGAGCTGACGACCGTAGCGTTACGTACGATTGGCGAGACGAATTGAACCAATGCGGAATAGAGGCATTACCTAACAAATTTTAACGATGCCTAACGATTTCGATGTCATCATCATCGGTTCCGGAGCCGGCGGTGGTACGATTGCCTACACGCTCGCCGATACGGGAAAGAAGATCCTGATTCTTGAGCAGGGCAGTTTCCTGCCGCGGGAAAAAAACAACTGGGAACCCGAGTTTATCTTCGGCGAAGACGGCTATAAGGCGGACGTCGATTGGGAAGGCCCCGACGGTGAAAATATTCGCCCGGTTGTATACTACAACGTCGGTGGAAATACCAAGATGTACGGCGCGCTCCTCCACCGGCAGCGCCCCGAAGATTTCGAGGAGCAGGAGCATAAGGGGGGCATTAGTCCGGGCTGGCCCGTGTCATACGATGAGTTTGAGCCCTACTATATGATGGCCGAGCACGTCATGAAGATCCACGGCAACCGCGGAGAAGACCCCACCGAGGGTTGGTACAGCGGTCCGTTCCCCTTCAAAGCATTCCCTCACGAACGGCGCATTCAGGAGGTGGCCGATAAGCTCGCCGGCATGGGCCTCAAGCCACACCACTCCAATTTGGCCCTGAACCGGGACATTGACGAACCGTGGCGCCGCCCCTGTATCGCCTGCAACACCTGCGATCCCTTCCCCTGTATGGTGCACGCCAAGTCGGATGCGGAAACGGCCCTGGTCCGCCCGGCCCTAAAACACGATAACGTGACCCTCTGGACGGGCGCGCGCGTCGAGAAACTTATCGAAGAAAACGGCAAGATCACCCGCATCGAGGGTACCCGCGACGGGGAGCCGATGAGCCTGTCAGCCGATCTGGTAGTGGTCAGCTGCGGCGCTATCCAAACCGCGGCCCTGCTGCTGCGCTCGCGGGTGGCCAATTCCTCCGACCAGGTAGGCCGCAACTTTACGAAGCACAACCAGAGCGGTATCTCCGCGATGGATTACGACAACCCCAACCCCACCGTTTTTCAAAAGACGCTGGGCGTACACGATTTCTATCACGGTAGTCCGGAACACCCCTACCCCCTCGGCACGATACAGCTGACCGGCAAAGCGCACTGGACGCGGATCATGGGCGATTACGCTCACCTGGACATCAAGGAAGACCGCGCGAAAGAAGTACAGAAATACGCCGTTGATTTTTGGTTCACCAGCGAGGACCTGCCCGACGCAAATAATCGCATCGAGTGGACCGACAAGGGCATCAAGTTCAACTACCGCCCCAATAACCGGGAGAGCCATTACGAATTCCTCGATTTCTTTCAGGAAAAGTACCTGCGCCCGCAGGGCTTCAGCGATTTCATGCGCTCTACCAAGGGGCTCGAATTCACCTGGCACCAGGCCGGGACCGCTCAATTCGGTACCGACCCGAAAAAGAGCGTATTGGACGTCAACTGCAAGGCATGGGACCTGGATAACCTCTATGTCGTAGATGCAAGTTTTCAACCCAGCCAGGGAGCAACTAACCCCACACTGACGATCGTGGCTAATGCCATTCGCGTGGGCGAGCATCTTCGCAAGGAGTGGTTTGCCTCCGATGGGGTATCCATGGATGACTACCCGCTGTCGGATCTCTATATGGCCGACAGTGCCGCCGCGAACGTCACGGCGCCTACCTATAAAGCAGGCGATGACGAAAGCTGGGGCGCCTAAAAACAAACATTCCCGCCTTTTTAGATTTTGGTAACGCACGCTGCCGGCAACTCCCTACACTCAAGGCCGTCAGCTTGCGTTATCCCCCCACGGCCTATCTTGCCGTGCCTTAGACGTGACACTATGATGTTGAAACGCTTTTTACTACCCGGCTTACTGCTATTCGTATTATCCTTAGGACTTTCCGCTCAAGCGACAACCGTTTATACGGAAGCCTGGCGTACTTACAAGCAGGCCGAAGACCACCGCCAAAAAAACCTACTCGACAAGGCTAAGCGCGAGTACGAGGAAGTGGCCACCATGTTGCTACCTGTCCACGAACCCGAGGCCGAATTGCTACGCGTACAGGCCGAACTGTACGCCGCCAAGCTGGCCGTGCGCCTGGGTGACAGCGACGGGGAAAAACTGATCCTGGACTTCGTTCGCCGCTACCAACCGGACCCCATTGCCAATACGGCCCTGCTGGAGATCGCGAATTACTACTTCGACCAGAACAACCTGAGCAAGGCCATCGAATACTACGAAATGGCTCCCCGGGATATGATGACCTCGGAAGAACAGGCACAGGTAAATTTCCGCCTCGGGTACGCTTACTTCGTCCAGAAGGATTTCGACGAAGCTAAACGCTACTTCCAGTACAGCCGCAATATCCAGGGGGAATTCTACTATCCTACCAACTACTACCTCGGTATCATTCAGTTCTTTGAAGGGAACTACGACCTCGCCGCCGAGCAGTTTCAGATCGCGGAAAAGGATCCGCAGTACGAAGCCTACGTCCCTTATTATCTCACCCAGATTTACTTTGCCCAGCGGCGCTACGACGAACTGATCGCTTACGCCGCACCCCGCGTAGAGAATGGCAGCGCGGGTATGCGCAACCGGAGCGAGATGGAGCAGCTGCTCGGTCAGGCATACTTCGAAAAGGGCGATTACACCGCGGCCCGTCCCCTCCTGGAAAGCTACGCCCAGGGGAACCGCCGCCTACGGGAGGAAGAACTCTTTCAACTCGCCTTCGCCCAGTACCAAACGCAAGACTACGAACGGGCCAAAAAGACATTCCAGGAGGTATCCAGACAGGATACCGAGATCGGACAGAGTGCGAACTTTTACCTCGGGGATATTGCTCTCCGCCAGGGCGATGGCGTCGGTGCCCGCACGGCCTTCTCGGCCGCCAGCCGGCAGAACTTCGATCCCGAAATGCAGGGAGAAGCACTGTATAACTACGCAAAGCTGAGCTATGAACTCGGCTATCCCGCGGATGCGATAAGTGCCATTCAGCAACTGCCCCAGACCAGTAACTTCTATCCGGAAGGGCAGCGGTTGTTGGCGGATGTTTTCACCACCACCCAGGACTACGGACGTGTGCTGACCATCCTGGAAGGCATGCCCAACCGCTCACCCGAGTTGGACGAGGCTTACCAGCGGGCAGCCTTCATGCGGGGCCTTCAGCTGCTCGGTCAGGGAGAACTCGTGGAATCGAAGTCTCTCCTCGAACGGAGCCTGCAGCGTCCGGTCAACAGCAGCTACCGCGCCCAGGCACTTTACTGGCTCGCCGACCTGGCCAACCGTCAGAGCGATTACGCCACCTCCATCAACCTGACCAATCAGTTTCTCACCCTGGCTCGTTCCGTGGAAGGCCTGCCCCCACAGTCTTCGCTGTATACGGCCAACTACCTGCAGGGCTATAACTACCTGAAACAGGATAACTACGCCTCGGCCCTCAACTACTTCACCGCGGCGGTGGAAGGCATCGAGCGAAATCTTCCCTACATCACCGATACCGACGTGCGCGAACGCGTCTTAGGCGACGCCGTCCTCCGCGCGGGCGATGCGTACTTCTCCCGCAATCAGTACGACCTGGCCGCCCGCTTTTACGACGACGCGATCCAACGCCAGACAATCGGCTTCGTATACGCGCTTTACCAGAAAGCCCTCATCGAGGGGCTGCGCGGTCGACAGTCCGAAAAGCTGCTGGCCCTGGAACGTTTAGTGGAAAACTACCCCAACAGCCAGTTCGCCGACGATGCGCTCTACCAACTGGCACTCACCTATCAGGAATTGCAACGGCCGCAGGAAGCCCTCGAGCCGCTGCGCACCATTATTCGCCAGTATAAGGTCAATTCCCCGCTGGTCAATCAGAGCCTGCTACAGCTGGGACTCATCAGCTATAACCTTGGCAACAGTGAAGCCGCGGTCAACTACTACAAACAAGTATTCGCTTCAAATCCCACGCCGGGCGAGGCCACACGGGCAAGGGATGCTCTGCGGGAGATCTACGTCGACGATATGGGGAGGGCCGATCTCTTCTTCGATTTCTTCGAAACGATGCCGGGACAGGAAATCACTACCGACGCGCGTGACAGCATCTCCTTCCGTGCGGCCGTCAGCCAGTACGAGAACGGCAATTACGACCGGGCCGTCAATGCACTGACCCAGTACCTCCAGGAGTACCCGCAGAGCCCGAACGCGCTATCCGGCGTATTCTACCGCGGAGACAGCTACGTAGCCCTGCGCCGCTACAATGACGCCTTGCCCGACTACGAGGCGGTTATCAACGCCGGTCCCAGCCGTTTTTACCTTCCCGCATTGAAGAAAGCAAGCCTTATCGCCTACAATAGCGTCGAGGATTTCCAACGCTCCTACCGCCTCTACACCCTGCTCGAGGCCGCCGCCGACTCCGAAGCGACGCGCTACGACGCCCAGGTCGGCGCCCTGCAGTCCGCTTACCGCCTCAATGACGTGAACGCCACGGCCGACTACGCCGCGAAGGTGGCCGGCAACCGCAATGCGACCGTTGCTCAGAAGGCCATCGCCAACTTCTACCTCGGAAAAATTGCCTACGATCGCTCGCGGTTCGATGAGGCCATCCCCTACTTCGATGTCGTGATCAACAACAGCGACGACGAACGGACCGCCGAAGCTCGCTATTTACGGGCGTCATCCATCTACCAGCAGGGCGACCTGGACCGGGCACAGCAGTTAGCGCTGGATGCCAACCGGGAAAGCTCCGGCTATCCGTACTGGGTAGCCAAGACCGTTATTCTCCTCTCCGATGTGCTGCGCGATAAGCAGGATCTCTACAACGCCCGCGCGGCGCTGGAGGCTCTCCTCGAGAATTACGAGGAAGACCCGGAGCTGGTCGCCGAGGCCCGTGAAAAGCTTGCCCGACTAGAGGGCGAGATCAATGCCGGCAGCCGCCTCAACACCCAGCCTTCCGATCCCAATCGCCTCGAACTCGACAACGGCGGTAATTAAAAGACATATGTATATGCTCCGCATCCTCACACTCAGCTGCTGCCTGTTTTCGGCCGCCGGCCTGTTTGCCCAAAACACGGACCTGGAAGACAACAGCGTCACCGTAGTTACCAATTTCGAAGCCCGCCTGACCGATTCCGAACGGGTCAACGTCAATCCCGTGCTTCCCCCGGCCGACACCAGCAGTCGCCGGCAGACCTATAGCATCATTCCCCGCCCCCTGGCGATCGACTATCCCGCGCCCACGATTCGCCCGCGCGCCATCCAGCGCGAGGAGCCCGAACCGATCAACAACGCTTGGTTAAAGCTTGGCGGTGGTGTCCCCAACGCCCTCTACGCTGACGCCAGCTACGACTTCACCGGACGCGAGAACATGGACCTGGGCTTCTACGGTACCCACTACAGCTTCAACAATAATAACCAGGTAGAAAACCAGCGGGCCAGCGATACCAAACTCGGCGCTGAGGGCAGCTACCTCTTCGACCAGGGATTTGCAGTCGGTGCCGGCCTGAGTTACGACACTCGTAGCCGCTACTATTACGGGTACAACTTCAGTGACCTCCCCGCCGATTCCTCCCTCACTTTCGATCAGGACGAGGTGCGCCAGCGCTTCAACACCTTCGCCTTGCACACGGAGATCTATAACGGCACCCTCACCGAGGGCGCCTTCGATTACCGTGCCGGCATCGGACTATCCGTTACCAGCGCCGACCCCTCCGTGCGGGAGACCAGCTTCGACATCAATATCGCGGCCACTAAGTGGATCAACGAAACCAATCCGTTGGATGTCGAGCTACGTGCTGATTTCACCTCCTTCAAGGATACGAGCACCCAGAATCTAAACGTCGTCAGCCTGAGCCCCAGCTACACCGTCGTAGTCGCTGACCGGGTCAAACTGAAAGCGGGTATCCGCCTTACCAGTCAGGAAGATGACTTCGATGTCTTCCCCAACTTCACGGCCTCCGCCGTAGTTATCGACGGCCTCCTGAACGCCTTCGCCGGCGTCGAGGGTAACGTCCAGAAGAACACCCTGAAGTCACTCTCCGACTACAACCCCTGGATCAATACCCGCCTGCGTGTCCGTAACTCGGAAGCCACCCGCTACTACGGTGGTGTTGAGGGAAGCCTCCGCGGTATCGCCTTCCGCGCCGAGGCCGGCTACAAATACCTGGATAACCTGGCACTCTACCGCTACATGCGCGACGGCGACGGTATTCCCCGCTTCGACGTCATCTACGACGATGGCAGCCAGATTTACGTGCAGGCCACCGCTACCCTACCTATCGTTGAGGACCTGGACCTCAATGCGACCGTGGTACAGCGCTTTTACAACATGGAGGACGAGGAAAAGCCGTGGCACCTGCCCAGCTTCAGCCTGAATGCCGCCGGCATCTACACGCTCCGTACCCTGCCCCTTCAACTGCGCGCCGACTTCTTCGTAGAGAACGGCCTACCCTACCAGACTTTGGAGGGCGGCACGGATCACCTCAATGCCCTCCTCGATCTTAGCCTCAACGCCGAATACACTATTAACGACCACTTCGGTGTCTGGGCCCGCGTCAACAACCTACTCAATAACCGCCGCGAGCGCTTCTACACCTACCCCACCATCGGGACGAACTTCATGGTCGGAGCTTCCGCGCGCTTCTAACCCCGCACCCCGCAATCCCGCACCTACTCTCCGTAAGTCTCCCGGGCAAAGCCGAATCGCATCAGATCCACCAGGGTTCCGCTGGGTAGGCGGTACTCCTGTCGCAGATCACCCTCGCGGCTAAAGCCCACGCGGCGGGCCAACCGCTGACTGGCATAGTTGTCCACGAGGGTCTTGATCACGAGCTTTTCCAGTTCCAGCTGCAAAAAGCCGAAGCGGACGACGCGGGCCAGGATCTCCGTCATAATTCCCTGGCGAATCAGATCCTTGTCTATAAAGTAACCGACCTCTCCCATCGGCACCGCCCAGTCCAGGTTGAACACCTGCACGAAGCCAATCAATTCCGTTGACTCGTTGTGCCATACGCCCATGGCATAACGGGTCTGCAGCAGCCACTCGGCGATACATTCCCGCACGAAGCTTTCCGCCGTCTTCCGGTTCTTCGCCGCCTCCGCCATCAGGTAGGGAAAGTGATTCAGCAGGTAGTCGCGATTGTTATCTAGCAGCTTATAAAAAGCCTTTCCATCCCCCTCCCGAAATCGCCGCACCACGCAGCGGTCAGTAATCAGGGCAGTGTCAATATCAAATAACTGGTGACGCATCAACGACAGGTTTTAAGGAACCACCCAACCTACTAAAAAACTAACGGACTCCCCCCTAACTTCCTTTTCCGATCCACTCCACCTTCTCCCGCCAGTCGCCACGCGGGCGCGGAAGTTCCGGCGCCTCGTAGTAGCCTAGGTAGAACATCCCGAGGCACCGCTCATTTTTAGCGGCACCCGGCCATTCCCCGTAGTCGCCGCATACGAAGCCCGGGCTGGACCAGTATCCACCGAGGTCGTATGCACTCAGACTCAACCATAAATTTTCGACCGCCGCACCCACCGCGGCTATCTCCTCCCACTCCGGTACGCTTTCCTGCGGATCGCGGTGCAGAAAGATGAGTACTACCGCCCCGGAACTGTCAATTTTACCGCCGAATTTTTTGGCGATCTTGTCTGCGTCGGGTTGGTCCCGGCCGTAGACCGCCAGAAGCTCATCGACCAGTCTTTGCTTGCCCGCACCCTGATAAATGCGAAAACGCCAAGGCTCCGTTTTACGATGACTGGGTGCCTGGTTCGCAGCCGCTACCAGTTCTTCCAACACCTGCCGGTCTATCAATCGGCCGGTGAAGAATTGTGGGAATACGGATTTGCGTTCAGCAATCAGTGGAAGCATAGTAAAAGAATTTTTGCGGCGGAGCGCAGGTAGAATGCAATGCTACGAAAAGGAAACCGGGCAACCGGCTCAAAGCCAATTGCCCGGTCTGGAATCCTCAATCACTCGATTATTACGCTCAGTTCGACAGATTGGGGTTAGCATTAACCTCATCCTGCGGAAACAACCAAACCCACCGCGGATCATCGGCCGGTACCTGCATCACGTTATTGAGCAGGGATGGGATGTGGTTTGTTTCCACACCGTTCTGGCTGGTCCGGTCCAGGGGCATATTCAAGCGTTTGAGGTCGAAGAACCGGAATCCCTCTCCCCATAGTTCCCAACGACGCTGCAGCAGGATTTCCTCGATGAGATCCTCGCCGGTATTCGTTGACAGGGTATACGACGGATCCCGGGCCAGGGCTAGCGGAAGCAGGGCCTCCGCGCCATCCTCGCCCAGACGCGCCTTGGCTTCGGCCTCGATCAGGTACATTTCCGATGCGCGCATGTAAGGAACATCGCCGCGACTGTCTCCACTACTGTAGCTGAGAAACTTCTGACTGGTGTAAGGAAAAAGAAGGTGATTGGGACCAATCTCGTATCCGGCTGGCAGATCTTCGTGGTTACCCGAAGCGCTGAAAACGGTCGAACGTACGTCGGTTTCGGGTATTTGCTCGTAGAGCACGCTGAAGATAGACTTAGGGTTGCCCCGGATATTAGAGGATTCGAAGTTTCGCGACATCCACGCACCGAAGTTGGTAAAGGCAGATCCCTGTTCCTCGTTGTAGTGTCCGCCCCACATCCATTCGCTAACGCCATAGTCGTTGAATCCGCTCTGGTAAGTACCACGATCCATAAGATCGAATCCTTCCCGGGCCAGCTGGGCGTACTCGGAAGCTACCGCCCAGTTACCCTGCGTCAGGGCAACGCGAGCTTTGATTCCCTGCGCAACCGCTTGGTTGATGTGGGATTTATTAAAACGGTTATA
Source organism: Lewinella sp. IMCC34191 (assembly GCF_003390935.1). Taxonomy (GTDB): domain Bacteria; phylum Bacteroidota; class Bacteroidia; order Chitinophagales; family Saprospiraceae; genus Neolewinella. Next base: position 231,822 of record NZ_QNQZ01000009.1, read on the forward strand.
GCCTTCCAGTAGGCTTATTGCCTGGTCGATGTCGGCGTTCACCTGGGCATACACCTCTTCCACGGAGGATGGACTGAGCCCTTCGGTAGTAGCAGTCAGCACCAGCGGAATGCCTTGCTGGCTGTTGCCGCCGCCGTAGGCATAACGTTCGGCATGACGTTGCACGAGAAAGTGATGGGCAAACGCGCGGTACGCATAGGCCTGCCCCAGTGCAGCGTCGCGATCGGCCTGGTTGCCCTCCGCGTTCTCTGCGCCTTCGATGATGATGTTGGCGTTGTTGATGACCTTGTACATGACCCGCCAGCCGTGGCGTAGGTCACCGTCGGTGGCGTTGGTGTGGTCGTTCCAGCTGGCCATGCTGATCCACCAGCCATTGGCGCGGGCGTTCATGACCAAATCCTCGCCCAGTGCGTCGTTTTGTATCAACATGGCGGTGTAACCACCCTCCCCGTTCGATCCCTGCCGCTCGTAGAGCAAGCGGTGGATTCCGTTAATGACCAGGTAGAGGTTGTCCGTACTCGAGGTGGCCGTGCTGGCCGAGACCGCCGTGGTGGGTGACTCTTCCAACCAGTCCTTACCGCATCCGGCGAACAGGAGAAGTGCCAAAACCAATAGGGATAAATATGTATGGCGCTGTTGCATGTCAGTATGATTTAGAAGGAAGCATTCACGCCGAAGGTGATCGTCCGGGATGGGGTAAAGCGGTTAGAAGTGGTACCGTTGAAGTTCTGGTTGGCATCCATACCCTGACGGGCATTGGCGAGAAAAAGATTCTCCGCGTTGGCGTATACGCGCAGCGATGCCAGTCCTATGCGCGATGACAGATCGTCGGGCAGATCGTACGAGATGTTGGCCTGACGCAGGGCCAGATAGTCTGACTTTACGAGAAAGCGAGACGACGCGGCACCGAAATTATTAGACTGCGATGCATCCAGCCTTGGGACCTCGGTGATGTCCCCCGGTTGCTGCCAGCGATCCAGGATGTCCGTGCTAAGCGATGATCCGTAATTTCCATTGGATAACAGCCCGGCGTGGTTAGTATCATAGGTCTGTCCGCCCAGTTGATAAGTAAACAGTACCCCAAAGCGCAGATTTCCGATCCGGAACTTTGGAGAAAAGCTGCCGAACAGATCGGGAATCGCCGTTCCTACGAATGCGTACGCGGCGCTGTTTGCATTGGTGGTCAGGCTATCACCGTCTATCACGCGGATATCGGAGTCGGAGGTCGTCACTTCAGCGTCCAGCGCATAGAGTACGGCTCCGTCCGCAGGGTCAACCCCCTGATAATCGCGTAACCAGTAGTCGTAAAGGGACCCGCCCACGACAAGCTTCTTTGATCCGTTGATGATCTCCTCCTGGGGCAACTCGGTGAATTCGTTATTTATAGTCGATCCGTTCCAGTCAATCGAGAAATTGAAATTGGAAGTATTAATGATGCTGGCACTCAGGGCGAGTTCGACACCCCGGTTATACATACTACCAATATTCGCGAGGTAGTCATCATTACCGGTCGACAGTGGAAGGGGTACACTGAAGATCAGGTTATCCGTCACCCGGTTATAGTATTCTATGCTTCCGGAAAGCCGGTAATCCCAAAACCCGAATTCGAGGGCGACGTCCGTCTGGGCGTTCGATTCCCACTCGAGCTGTGGTGCTCCCAGCGAACCCACGATGATACCCGCCTCGGTATCGTTGTTGAAGCCGAGGGTAAAGAGTGGCTGGCTGGCGTAGAAGCTCACGGGGTCGGTGTCCAGGTTGGAGTCATTGCCGACTTCCCCGTAACTGGCGCGGAACTTGAGCAGGTCGACCCAGCTGAGGTTGCTAACGAAGCTTTCCTGATCCAGGCGCCAGGCTACACCGACGGAATAGAAATTACCCCAGCGAACATCCTCGGAGAAGCGGGAAGATCCATCCGCCCGAAAAGAAGTGGAAATGAAGTAGCGGTCGTTGAAGTCATACTCCGCACGGGCGAGCCACCCCTCCGTTGTGTACCGGCTGGTGTAGCTGTCGGCATCAGAAATCGTGGTAAAATTGCGGAGTTCGGTATTGCCGTCGGCAATCTGGTTGGTTCGGTAAGCGTACAGATAGTTATACTCGTACTCGAAGCTCTCGTGACCACCCAGCAGGCTGAAATTGTGGCGGCCGATGGCCGTGGAATAATTGAGCAGCTGGTTGTACGTAATGGACGAAGTGACGGAGTTTGTCCGCGAAGCACGCCCGTTGGGCGCAGCGTCGCCAACGATGCGGTTACCGTAGGTTTCGTTGTTGTAGGAAAGACGGTCGAGACCGGCGTTCAGGGTCAGGGTAAACCCATTCAGAAAATACAGATCTACGAATGCGCGGGCGCCAAGGGTGTTACGGCGCTCTTCATCGATGTTCAGCAACGTTTCCTGGACCACGTTCCGGCCGTTGGTATTGCCCACGCGGGCGGCACCGAGGTTGTAGATACGCTGGCCGGCCTCGTCGAAGATAAAGTCGCCGGTAACCGGGTCGTGTTCATACAGTGGGTATATAGGCGCAATGTTCCGGGTGGAAAAGAAGGGGTTCACGAAGCTGGTGCTTCCCCCGTCAGCGGCCTGGTTAGTCGTGCTGGAACTCAGGTTAGCATTAAAACCCGTCTTCACCCATTCCCGGGGCTGTGCGGTAACGTTGGCCCGTCCGGTCAGTCGTCCGAAGTCGGATGCCTGGATCCACCCGGTATCGTCGATATAGCCCAGCGAAGTGTAAAACGTTGAGGTCTCGGTTCCCCCCTGGTAAGAAATGTCCGCTTGCGTCCGGTTGCCGAGCCGTGTAAGGGCATCTTGCCAGTTGAGGTCGTCTCCGTAGAGTAATTCCGCGTCGGGGTTGAGTTGGCCGTTTGTTCCGACTACCAGGCTGTCCGCTACATTGAATGGATTAGTACCCAGGAGCTCCACGATCTCGGCTGAGGCCTCCCGGTTGGCGTCTTCCATGGTTTCACCGGCTCCGTAGACCAGGCTGTTGCGGTATGCTTCCCACTGCAATTCATAGTACTGCTCCGGGCTTACGCGATCATATTCCTTGATCGACCGGCCACTGAAGCCTTGGCTCACGTTCACGTTGAAGCGGCTCTGCCCCGTGCGGCCACCCTTCGTGGTAATCAAAACCACCCCGTTGGCGGCCTTGGAACCGTAGAGGGCCGTGGAAGATGCATCCTTTAGAACGGTCAGGCTTTCAATATCGTTCGGATTGATGCTGTTCAGAGCGCCCGAAAAGATGATGCCGTCTACCACGTAAAGCGGAGAGGAAGAGGCATTTACGGAACCGAAGCCCCGCACCCGTAGCGGAGACGAGGAGCCCGGCTGACCGCTACCTGGCGTGTACTGAATCCCCGCGGCGCCCTCCAGAGCGGAGGTGACGTTGGTGATGGCCCTGTTTTCCAGTGCCTCGGCATTAATCTGGGTAGCAGAACCGGTAAAGGCGCCACGTTTGGACGTACCGTAGGCGGTCACGATGACCTGGTCCAGCGCGATACTGGAAGCTCCCAGTTTGACATCGACGGAAGACTGTCCACCTACCGGAACGGTAAGCGTTTCCATACCCGTATAGCTGAAAATCAGCACGTCGTCCGCATTCGCGGCGATGGAATAATAACCATCAAGGTCCGTGACGGTGCCGGTAGTTGAGCCTTCGATCATGACGGTCACGCCGATCAGGGGGTCGTTCGTTTCGGCATCCAGCACCGTACCGCTAACGGTGCCGGACTGCGCGGATTGGGCGCCGGTCGCCACGGACCAGCACACCAAAATCAGCACGAAGCCATAATTAAGTAGATATATAAACCGATTGGTCATTGGTATAATTTGAGACTATAGGTTACGAGGATATCTTCCCGACCGGCACGAAGCGGCCGGCGGGCAAGTAGTGAAAGTAGAGGTGTATCAGGATCGACCTAGCGTGAAAAAACCTAGGGAGCAGCTTTCGCGAACGGGAGGCCGTGGCGAAGCATTCATTTGCGTAAACAATGATAACACCGGCGTAGGATTGCCAAAGGCACACCCGTTCAATAGCCCGGATTTATCGACAAATGGCATGGTTTGATCGACCAAATCCAAAAACATTCCGCCAGCTTCTGTGAAGTTGAATAACACCTACCGGTCCTCTCCCCCGCGGATGGTCCTGCCACCCGTGCATTTGGGTATAAATAGGACAATCGTGGTGCATCTTAATAGCACAACGATTCCTCATCTGGCTTCCGCAGAAGCGGAACAAAGTACCTGTAAATGGACCTAAAATCGCTTCTGAGAAGCTAAGTGCTACTGGTAAAACAGGCCGGCCACGGCCCCCGTCATCAAACAAGCCACCGTACCGCCCACCAGGGCGATTAACCCCAGTTCGGTGAGATTTTTCCGCTGCCCCGGGGCAATGGCACTGATGCCCCCCACCTGTATCCCGATGCTGGCGAAGTTGGCAAACCCGCAGAGCGCGTAGGCAGCGATAAGCACGCTTTTCGGATTCAGAGCGGGGCCGGTAGCCTGAACGGTGCGGAAGGTATCGTAGGCTACGAACTCGTTAATGACGGTTTTCAGGCCGAGTAACTGGCCGACGATGGTGATGTCTTCGGTAGGTACGCCTATGATCCAGGCTACCGGAGCGAAAACGAGTGCCAGTAGGTAGGTGAAGCTAAAGCCGGGAAACCGTCCCTCGGTGCTAGCGGAGATGGCCTCGTTCCAGTTCATATCGGTGAGCCCCACCCAAAGCGCAGCATCATTGATGATCTCCGTTGCGCCCACGAAGAGAACATTCATCATATAGATTAAGGCGGTAAAGACGAGCAGCATGGCCCCCACGTTGATGGCCAGCCGTAGCCCGTCGCCCGTCCCGCGGCTGATGGCATCGAGTAAGTTGTTGCTTTCGTCGGCGGCCATCTCCAGTCGCTCGTCGCGTTCGGGCACCTTGGCATCGTGGACATCGGTGGATTCGGTACCGGTGACCGCCGCGAGTGCCGCCGGCGTCTCCGGGAGCAGCATTTTGGCGCAAACGATCGCCGCCGGAGCCGAGATGATGCTCGCCGTGAGCAGGTGACGGGCGAAGAACTGCTGACTGGCGGGATCGGTCCCCCCCAGAAATCCGATGTACGATACGAAGACGCTCCCGGCAATGGTCGCCATGCCTCCGACCATTACGCAGAGCAGTTCCGAGCGGGTCATCCGTTCGAGGTAGGGTTTTACGACCAGCGGTGCCTCCGTCTGACCGATGAATACGTTAGCAGCGGCGGCGAGACTCTCCGGCCCGCTGAGTCCCATGGCTTTACTGAGCAACCAGGCCAGTCCGTACACGACCTTCTGCAGGATACCGAGATAGTAGAGAATAGCGGACAAGGCGGAAAAAAAAACGATAGTGGGCAGCACCTGAAAAGCGAAGATGTAGCCGAAGCTGTCCACGTCCACCACGATGCTACCGAAAAGGAATTCCGCTCCGGCGGCGGTAAACTCCAGCGTTTTTCGAAATCCGGCGGCCACGTAGTCGAAAACGGTGCTGACCCCCTCGATCTTGAGAATCAGGATGGCCAGTACGAACTGCATGGCCACGCCGATCCCAACTAACCGCCAGTCAATGGCCTTTCGGTTGGCACTAAAGGCGTAACATATTCCCAGCATTGCACTCATTCCGAGAATGGTGCGAAAAAGATCGTAGGCAAAAGTCATGACAGCGGTTGGGTAGCGCACAAGGTAGCCATAAAGGATGAGTGACTGCGATTACCTGTGTACCTTTGCGACCAATTATGGCGATACCCTTCATTATCGGAATCACCGGCGGCAGCGGATCCGGCAAGACCTCCTTCATTAAGCAGCTACGACGCGGACTTCCGGACGACCAGGTCTGTCTCCTCAGCATGGACGACTATTATGTCCGTCGGGAAGACCAGGAAAAGGACGAGCGCGGCATCCACAATTTCGACCGGCCCGCCTCCATCCACTGCAAGCAGTTTATCCGGGACCTCAAGCAACTGATTGCGGGCGAAACCGTCCAGCGCCAGGAGTACGTCTTCAACAACGAACTGGCGAAGGCCCGCTTGCTCACCTTCCATCCGGCACCGGTCATTATCGTGGAGGGGCTCTTCGTTTTTCACTATAAGGAACTGCGGAAACTCCTCGACCTCAAAATATTCCTCCACGCCAAGGATAACCTGAAGGTGGTCAGACGCATCAAGCGCGACCGCGTGGAGCGCAACTACCCCCTCGAGGACGTACTCTACCGCTACGAGCACCACGTGCTGCCAGCCTATGAGAAGTACGTCCAGCCCCATAAAGACCGTGCCGACCTGATCGTCAACAACAATACCGACTTTAACATGGGCCTCTCCGTGATACGGGCATTCGTCGAAAAGAAAATCAATTAATCCTGCGCTCCGCCGCCCAAATCCGGCGTCCGCTGAATCAGATCCCACCGGTTGCCGTAGCAATCGGCGAATACGCAGACCTTTCCATACGCCTCTTCCGAGCGCTCCCGGACGATCTCCACGCCCTGCTCTACCAGCCGACGGTAGTCCCGTTCGAAGTCATCGGTATCGAGAAAAAGCCACACCCGGTCCGCGGCCTGACGCCCGATCAGGGCGCGTTGTTCCGGAGTGCTCGGGCGGGCCAGCAGGATCGCGCAGCCCGCTGCCCCGGCCGGCCGAATGCGCACCCAGCGCTTGTCCGCTCCGAGTCGGGTGTCTTCCAACAACTCGAATCCGAGGCGGTCTACGTAGAAGGATAGCGCCTCGTCGTAATCGGCCACCAGGAGGCTGAACTGAGCGATGGACTGGGGCATGAGCGGAGCATTTTCGGTGGAAGGCGGCGGGTGATGAACGGCAAGGTGGGAAATTCCCGGAAGTTGCGTTGTATGTAGCGATAAAATTTCCTACCTTTGCGCTCCATTTGTAAAAACCGGTGCCATGCCTAAGATGAAAACGCACAGTAGTGCAAAGAAACGTTTCAAGATTACCGGTAGCGGTAAGGTGAAGCGCTTCCAGGCTTACACCTCGCACATGATGCGCAACAAGTCCAAGAAAGCCAAGCTTCGTCTCCGTGACGCCGCCCTGGTTTCCGTAGCCGACGAGAAGCGCATCAAGCGCCTGCTGTGTAAGTAAATTATTTAACGAGAGTACGGGCCCTAAGTACCCACCGCGGTCTCCGTGCTGTACTAAACAAACTCATTATGCCACGTTCAGTTAATGCGGTTGCCAGCCGCGCGCGCCGCAAGCGCATTCTTAAGTCCGCCAAAGGTTACTTCGGCGCACGCTCCAAAGTCTACACCGTTGCCAAGAACGCCGTCGATAAAGGTATGGCTTACGCCTACCGCGACCGCCGCAACAAAAAGCGGGTCTTCCGCCGCCTCTGGATCGCGCGTATCAACGCCGCCGCCCGCCAGAACGGTACCACCTACAGCCGGCTCATGCACGGCCTCAAGACCGCCGAAGTCGGCCTCAACCGGAAAGTCCTGGCTGACCTGGCCATGCACCACCCCGCCGCCTTCACCGCCGTCGTTAATACGGTAAGCAAATAAACGGGAACTGTATTAGCCCCGTGTCGAGCCCCTTCGCCCATCCGGACGAAGGGGCTTGCTATTTTTGGCTACTTTTCCAGCTCACTTAGCTACTATGATCATGCGTACCCTACTCCTGGCGATTACCATCTGCCTGTTTACCGTGCCGGCCGGCGCGCAGTCCCTCGCCGAAGCCGGTCTGACGGAAGACGGCGTCCAGCGGCTCGAAAATTGGCTGGAAGGGGAAGTGACCGCGCAGCGTCTGCCGATGGCCGAACTGCTGATCTACCGGAACGGCGTAGTCGGCTACCACCGTACGACCGGCGTAAGCGACCTGACGACCGAGGCGCCGCTACGGGAAAACCAGCTCTATCACCTCATGTCGATGACCAAACCCATCGTCACGGTCGCCTTCATGATGCTGTACGAAGAAGGCCACTTTCAGCTGACCGATAAGGTTGCCGACTACCTTCCTGAATTTGCCGACCTAAAGGTGGCCCGCAATTCGGACGAGGGGCTACAGGTGGCCACCGATCCCGCTACTTCCGCCATTACGATCGAACAGGTGCTTTCGCACACGGCGGGCTTCTCCCACGGCCTGACGGGTACGATGCTGGACAACGAGATCGCCGGAGCCCTGTACTACCGGCCCCACGCCGACATCGCCTCCCGCGTCAAGACCCTGGCGACCCTACCCTTGCTGGGTCAACCCGGGGAACAGTGGATCTACAGCACTTCACCCGACATCCTGGCCCGGCTCATCGAAGAATTCTCGGGACAAACGGTCATTGAGTTTCTGGAAGAGCGACTCCTCGGCCCACTCCATATGACCGACACCGACTATAATATTCCCGCGGAGGAGTCCGGGCGACTGGTAGCCAACCACCAGGTCTCCGAGGGTATGCTCACGAAGGCAGCCATGCAGCTTCCCAGCAGCGGCAATAAGGTGTATGGCGGGTCCTTCGGGTTGTACTCCACCGCCGCCGATTACCTGAAGTTCTGCCGTATGCTGCTCAATAAGGGCGAACTGGACGGCACCCGCTATTTGAGTCCCAAAACCGTGGAATTAATGACCACGAACCACGTCGGCGACATGCGCGGCAATGGCGAAGGCTTCGGCCTCGGCTTCGGGATCATCACCGACGTTGCCGAGAACGGCGTCCTGGGAAGCGAGGGACAGTACTTCTGGAACGGGGCCTACTCCACCTTCTTTTTTATCGACCCGTCCGAGCATATGATCGCCATTTTGATGTCACAACGGTCCCCGTACTCCGGTTACCATGAGAAAATGTTCCGGCAGATGACTTATCAGGCATTGGGCGACTGATTCGGGGAATGTTAAAGTGGCGATCATTACCTGATTATCCGCGCTCCCGCACTGCGGATACGGGAATTGTGTGGTAGTTTACTAAGGAAGACACCGGCCCCAGCTTTCTTCCACGCACACCCCGACTACCATGAGAACATTTATCCAAGGGCCGATCTTCGGCCCCGGCCGGCCGTTGTGGCTGGCTTTTGCCCTACTTTTAGCTTGCCCGTTTGCACTGGCTGGAATACATCTTGATCCCGGCGTCGGGAACAAAGGCGAAGATCCCCCCGGCGAGAACTCCCTGGCCGTTTTGATTGCCGGCGAGCGATGGATGGAAGCCGAGTGCGCCCGCGAGGGCGAAGAATGGCAACCGGACAGTACGGACGCCGCCTCGAATCGCTTCTTCGTGTATTTCCCCGGTAACGACAAGCTTCCCCGCCCCAAGCGAATCGGCGGACCTTCCCAGCTCACCTTTTCGGTCGACCTCTCCGTGACCGCGGCGTATACGCTCTACTTTCGGGTTAATTCACCCGCCCAGGACCGCAACTCCGTATGGGTCTCCATCGACAATGGCCCCTGGGCGAAGTTCTGGAAGCAACGCGACCAGGAACAGCTCATCACGGATGGATTCGAATGGCGCGAAGTGGTCGACGACGGCTCGCCCCTGAACCTCAATCTGAGCACGGGCAAGCATACCATCAGAGTAGCCGCGCGGGAAACAGGTACCCAATTCGACAAGATTTTCCTCTCCCCCTCGGGGCGGCATCCGGATGGGATCGGTGCCCATGCGCCGACCTGCCCTCCGCGGTCCGCTTCTACGCTCACCGGCCTACGGAATCCGGCACACGAACCGGTGATGCTGGCCGTTTATCCTAATCCGACCACGGGCACCCTACGCGTTCCATTGCCGGCGGCTGCTGCCGTTCCTTCCTTCATTCGCGTTACGGGGGCTGACGGTCGTCAGCACGCCCTTCGGCAGCCTGTTGCGGTAAGTAACGGTGGACCCGGGGAAGAAATGCTGCTCGACATCCATGACCTTCCGGCGGGGGTGTACACCCTCCGGTTTGGCGTAGGCGACCAAAGCCCACCGATGGTGGCCACCTTCGTGAAGACGAGATAAGGCTCCGGCGGGAGGTAGCCCTCTGCTTTTCCGAACCGGGCTACCGCAAACAGGAACGGAGGACAATGTCCTCCGTTCCAAATGCTTAATTGGTCGAGCGCTTACTTGCGCGCACTATTGGGTCTTGGTACGCTGATGACTTTCACGTCGCGCTCCAGAATTAATTGGTTGTAAGCGGGTACTTTTTCCGATACGATCTGCTGGTACGCATCGATCTCGGCGTCGATCAGTTGGGTGATCTCGTCCTTGACGGCGTAGGCCGCGGCCGTCGGGCGGTAGGTGCCGATACCGGTCAGGCTGTTGAGGTGGGCCAGCTTATTCGTCAGCCGGATGGGGTAATTCAGCGGGTCCTGTCCGCTCTTATTCTGCGTCTGGTACAGCGTCTTCTCGATGGCGGTCAGGCTGTCGACGATCGATTTGCCGGCGGCAATCACCTCCTCGTCATCAATGCGCTTTTGCAAGTCTTCGATCTGCTCCCGCAGCTTGCGCAGGTCAATGATGACCTGGTGGGCTTCGCTGGTCTTGTCCTGCACTTCTTTCATAAAGGTGAACTGGGCCTGGCGGTCTTCCTCGCTGGCCTGTACCCGGGGGTCGGCCTTGATGGTGAAGTCGCGAACCTGCTCCCGCTCACCGTAGGTGAACGCCACCTGATAGTCGCCGGGCAGCGCCATCGGTCCGCCCGTGCCGGCCCACCACATGATCATATTGTCAAATTCGACGCCGTCCGGGTATGACATATCCCAGTTTACGGTCTGTCCGCCCGCCTTAAGTTTGAGCTTGTTGGCGTCTTCGGAGGACGTGGTCGACCAGCTGCGGATGGTATCGCCGGCCTGCATTACCGAAAGCGTCATCGGCATACTGTCCTTCGCCGCCGTCTCACTCAGGTACAGGTGGAAGTTCACGCCGCCCGGGTGGTTCTGCCCCGCGGTCCGGCTGCTGCGACTGCTTCCCCCCATCCGCCAGGCATCCTCCGGCTTGAAGAGGTAGAAGTCAGCGTTATCGGCTACCTCGCCCAGTTGTTTGAGGGGCGTGAGATCATCCATGATCCAGAAGCTGCGACCCTGGGTGGCCACGATGAGGTCGTCGTCCTTAATGGCCAGGTCCGTCACCGGCACGATCGGCAGGTTTTGCTGGAAGGGGCGCCAGTTCTCCCCGTTATCGAGGCTCATATACAGGCCTTCTTCCGTACCCGCGAAGAGTACGTCGGGGTTTCCCGGGTACTGCCGCACGACGCGGGTGAAATGCGTCCGGGGAATGCCCTTGTCGATCCGCCGCCACGTCTGCCCGTAGTCGCCGCTGTAGAACAGGTAGGGCGTATAATCACCGGTCTTATAGGCGGTACCGGCGGCGTAGATGCCTCCGTCGCGGCTGCTGTCTACATCGAGGCTGTTCCACATGATGTACTTGGGGGCATTGGCGGGCGTGACGTCCGTCCAGTTCTCGCCGTTGTCACGGGTCACGTAGATCAGGCCGTCGTCGCTACCGGTCCAGATCACGCCCGGCTCGCGGGGGCTCTCGGTCGCCGCGAAGATGGTGGCGTAGTACTCGACGCTGGTATTGTCCTGGGTGATCGGGCCACCGCTACTCTTCAGTTTTTCCGCTTCGTTGCGCGTCAGGTCGGGGCTGATGATCTCCCAGCTTTCGCCTTCATCGGTGCTGCGGTGGACGTGCTGGCTGGTGGTGTACAGAACGTCGGAATCATTGGGCGAGAAAAAGATCGGGAAGTTCCACTGGAAACGGTATTTCATGCCTTCGGCGCCGTAGCCCATGGGGTTATCCGGCCAGACGTTGACCGCCCGTACCTGGTTGTTTTCGTGGTCGTAGCGGGTCAGGAAACCGCCGTAGCTGCCACCGTACACGATATCGGGATTATCGGGATCCGGGGCGATGTGGGCGGACTCTCCTCCGGCGGTTTCTTCCCAGTCGGATTCACCGATGGTGCCGCCGTCGGTCCGGTGTTGGATCCGGACGGTGGAGTTATCCTGCTGCGCTCCGTAGATGCGGTAGGGAAAGCTGTTGTCGGTTACTACCCGGTAGAATTGGGCCGTGGGTTGATTGTAGTAGGTGCTCCAGTTCTCCCCCTGATCAAAGGTCACCTGGGCACCGCCGTCATCGGCGATGATCATGCGCTCGTTATTCTCCGGGGCGATCCAGAGGTCGTGGTGGTCGCCGTGGGGAGCGTTGCTCGACTTAAAGGAGCGGCCACCGTCGGTGCTGTGGTGGTAGCTGACGTTCATGACGTACACCCCGTCCAGTTCCTGGGGGTCGGCGTAGATGCGGGTGTAATACCAGGCGCGCTGACGCAGGGCCCGGCTGTCGCTGCGGGCCTCCCAGCTTTCACCGCCGTCGTTGCTGACGTATACCCCACCGGCATCCTTGTTTTCTATGATGGCATAAACGCGGTTTGCGTCGACCGGGCTGACGGACACGCCGTTGATGCCCCAGGTACCCTTCGGCAGACCGGGGTTACCGGTGATTTCGGTCCAGGTATCGCCACCGTCGGTGGTTTTCCAGAGGCCGCTTCCCTCCCCGCCGCTTTCCAGGCTGTAGGGCGTACGACGGATCTTCCAGGTGGAGGCGTATAGTACGCGCGGGTTGGAGGGGTCCATGCTCAGGTCCACCGCGCCGGCTCCGGCGTTGGCGAACAGCACGCGTTCCCAGCTCTCGCCGCCGTCTTTGCTGCGGTACACGCCCCGCTCCTCGGTGTCCTTGTACAGGTCGCCCATAACGGCGGCGTACAATAGGTCGGGATCCCGGGGGTGAACCCGCACGCGCGCGATGTGGCGGCTGTTCTCCAGGCCGATCTGCTTCCAGCTCTTCCCGGCATCGATGGACTTCCACATACCGCTGCCGTAGCTGACGTTACCGCGTACGGTCTGTTCGCCGCCACCGACGTAAAGGATATTGGGATTGCTTTCGGCTACGGTCACCGCCCCGATGCTGCCGCCGAAGTAGCCGTCGGAAATGTTGGTCCAGGTCTGGCCGCCGTCCTTCGTTTGCCAGACGCCGCCGCCGGTAGCGCCGAAGTAGTACAGCATGGGTTGACCGGCCACCCCGGTAACGGCCGCGGATCGACCGCCGCGGTAGGGACCGATACTACGGAACTCGAGTGAGGAATAGATCTTTTCGTCGATCTCCTGGGCGGTCAGGGACGCACCACACAGGAGCAAAAGCAGGAGGTAGAGCTTGTGCATGTTTCAGTTGGTTAGGTTTGCAAGAAGTAAGGTAAGCAAAGGCGGCCGGGCACGAAAACCGGTCAGACGACAGCCTTGAACTCGCTGTCCCGGTACTGGCTCAGGCGCAGGTTCGCCTGGTCCATATTGAAGGCATCGGGGTGGAAGTCCTGCGTCAACCAACCCGCCATCTCCGTGTAATCGGGATGGTCGGGTTGGTTGAGTACTTCCACCATCTCGTTGTAGGCGGCCACGCCCCCGATGTCTTCGGGCGGGCAGGCACGCTCACCGGCAATACACACCGGATAGTGGCGGCGGCCCTCCGGACGCTCCCGATCCAGGAGCTCGATGTCGTGGTACCAGGTATCGAATTCGTATCCGCAGTGATCGCCTTCCTTATCGAATAGATCTCCCAACAGGATCTCCCCGCTGGATGGCAGCTCCTGTTCCCGGCTCGGATAGAATTGAAACTGTTCCGTACCCCGCCACCCCATGGCGGCCTGGATGATAAAATGAAGCTGGGATTGATTGACGTGCTTGTCCACGAGCAGGACGCGCTTCACCGCGGGCCGGCTACCGTCCAGGACCACCTGCAACCGGTAGATCGTATTCACCGGGTCCGTTTCCTCATCCTCGATCGCATTCGTCGTCGTATCCTCCTCTTCCGCCATCACGGGCGGGGGATCGGCTTCCGCGACGATCTCCGTTCCGGCTACGGCAATCGGCTCCACCTCGTCGGTGTCCGCTTCCGCCCTCAGTAGCGCGTCGAAGGTTTGCGCGTAGTAGTCTTCCAGTAGACCGTCCGGTTCGTCGAGGCCCTCCGTTTCCCGGTCAACGATGACGTCCCAGATAGCCAACAGCAGCTCGTCTTCCGCCTCGCGGTTGGAAACCGGGGGATCGTCTTCCCGCTCCCGGAAGTGGGTGCGGTACCTCGCATAGGCATCTCCTACATCCTGCTGGGTAAGATCGGGGTGGCGCTGGCGAACTTCCTTTGCGGCGTTCGCGATGGCTTGCTGTAGATTGTCGGTCGGTACTTTTTTCATTCGCTGGCAAAGATAAACAGTTGATCATGTCCAATTCTTCCGTCGGTCAAATAAGCCGGTCGATCCTGCGCATCTCCTCCCGCGGACAGGAAACGCGGGCCGACGCACTGGCCATAGAGGAACCCTTGGAGATTGCCATCCGCCACCGGGCACGCCGGCGGGTAGCCGCCATCACGATGCGGACCCCGGGACGTGACCTCGACCTGGCCTTGGGATTCCTCTTCTCCGAAGGCCTGCTTCCGCAGGGTATAAATCCGGGCGACGGAGCGCAGGTAGAAAGCAATTCCCTGACCTTGGAATGGCCGAATGAGCTCGAACTCAATTTACGTTCACTCGACCGACATACCTATACCTCAAGTAGTTGCGGCGTATGTGGTAAAACATCCATCGAGCAGGTTTACCAATCCCTCCCCTTTCCTGATGATCCGTCGGCTTGGAGGGTTGAAGCCTCCACTATCTACCCCCTACCCGACCGGCTACGCGAAGCCCAGTCGCTCTTCCGGACCACGGGCGGCATCCACGCCGCGGGCATCTTCACTACCACCGGTGAGCTGCTCCACGTAGCGGAAGATGTCGGCCGCCACAATGCCCTGGACAAAGTCGTGGGACACGGCTACCGCCAGGGACTTTTACCCCTACACCGGACCATCCTTATCCTGAGCGGACGGGCCAGCTTCGAACTGATCCAGAAAGCGGCCATGGCCGGCATCGGGTTAGTGGCAAGTGTAGGTGCCCCCTCTTCTCTGGCCGTCGAACTGGCGGAGGATAACGGCATCACCCTCTGCGGTTTCGTTCGTCCGCATAGCCTCAACTGTTACACCCACGCCGAGCGTATAGTGGCGTAGACGCTCGACTTGTTGGGGGACAATACGTCGGGTCGTTGGAATGCCGAAGCCAAGAAATTTTAATTAAATTATATTTAGTCTAAATAATAATTGCGCGGTTTGTCTGCTCCTTCTACCTTTGTCACAGTAGGAAAGAGCAGGAAAACCGTGCTCTTTCCTAATTATCTGTATTTAGTCTAAATAGAAGTAGCTTTGTCACTCCCCGTTCCAAAATGCTTTCTACCTGCGCTCGCCGCCCTTCTTTTACCCTTATGTATCCGGGGGCAAGCGTCGGGAACGATCAGTGGAATGCTCACCGGTTCCGACGGTGCGCCCCTGCCGGGAGTGGCCCTGAGCCTCGATCCGGATGACCAACAGATTTACTCCAATCCAGATGGTTCCTTCGCTTTTGCCACGGTGGACACCGGCACCTACATCCTGCGCGCCTACCTGCTGGGCCATAAGCCACTGACGCAAATCATCGAAGTGACCGCCGCAGCGTCCTTCGTCGATTTGGTACTAGAGGAAGACGCTCTCTTGCTAGAGGAGATTACGGTTCTGGGGGAATCGGTCGTCACAACCCTCGAAAACCGGGGATACGCGATGAAGGCCGTCGGGCTCGACGAGGAAAGAAACACCTCCGTTCGGGTCACCGACCTGCTCGACCGCACCTCGGGCGTGCGCATCCGGCAGAGCGGGGGGCTAGGCTCCCGAATTTCGTACAACATCAACGGGCTTTCCGGGAACGCGATCCGCATCTTCATCGACGGTATTCCCATCGACGCTTACGGCCCCTCCTTCTCGCTGAGCAGCATTCCGTCCAACCTCATCGAGCGTATCGAAGTCTACAAAGGGGTGGTGCCCGTAGAGCTAGCCGGAGACGCCCTGGGCGGAGCCATCAACGTCATCCTCAGGAAGGAGATCGATCGCAATACCCTACAGGCCTCCTATTCCTTTGGCTCCTTCAACACGCACCAGCTGGCCAGTTCGGGCACCTACCGTCACACGAAAAGCGGACTGACCGTCCGGGGCTCGGGCTTCTACAACAGCTCGGACAACAACTACGAGGTATGGGGAAACCAGGTATATACCACCGACCCGACCACCGGCGACATAACCTACGTCCGCACTCCCCGCTTCCACGATACTTACCGCTCCGGCGGGGTCGACGTCAGCGCCGGGATAACCGGCCAGGATTGGGCCGACGAACTGATGGTCGGTGCCATCTACTCTTCGCTGGACCGCGACATCCAGCACGGGGCCACCATGGAATCCGTGTACGGAAGCCGCAAGGCGTACCAGCAGACGCAACTAGCCAGCCTGTCCTTTAAAGATCGCAGCTTCTTCTCCGATAATTGGAGTTTGGAAGCCTTCGCCTCCGTTTCCAATCTGGATCGCCGGATCGTCGACACCGCCGCCTATATCTACGACTGGGACGGCCAACGCAAGGCACGCTACAATGCACAGGGTGACATGCTGGGGTACTACGAGTACATCTCGGGCGCCGAGGCCGGCACCCCCACCCTCCAGCTCAGCAACGAACGGGTCCACGTAGCGCGGGCGGTATCCGGCTACCGCTTCGGCGACCACCATAAGCTGACCCTCAATTTGTTGTACTCCGGATTTACCCGCGATTCGGAAGATCCGCTAAGTCACGTCGACATTCGTGACCTGGAAGACACCCGCTATTCCGATCGTCTCGTTACTGGCCTGGGATACGACCTGACGGCCCTGGAAGAGCGACTCAAGGTTTCCGCCTTTTACAAGCTTTTTAATCAGTCGGTGCGCATTGTAGAATACCGCCTAAGCGCCGGCGATGAGGCCGTGGAACTGAATGATGTCAACCGAGGCGTATGGGCCAACGGATATGGTTTTGCGCTTTCCTATGAATTGTTCCCCAAGGTACTGCTCCTTACCTCCGCGGAACGCAGTCTCCGCCTGCCGGTACCCCGCGAACTCTTCGGCAACCTGGCCGAGAGCCTGGAGCCCAACTACGGCCTGCAACCCGAGCGCAGTAAAAACCTCAACCTCGGCCTGACCCTGGGCACCTACCGCTTCGGGAAGCACGAAGCCCGCTTCCAGCTCAACACCTTCATCCGCGACACGGAGGATAAGATCAAGCGGAACGTCCGCCTGGACGATACGGACGAAACCACCGAGTATATAAACGACGATAGCTACATCAGTAAGGGATTTGACATCGACGCTTTTTACTCCTACGACCGCAAGCTGGATCTATCCGGCAGCGTGTCCGTCTTCAATTCTCTCTTCAACACCGAGTTCGACGAGACGGGCCTGCGCTACGACTGGTACCGCGACCGGGAGCGCAACGCCCCCTTCTTTACCGCCAACGGAAACGCGAAGTACCGCCACCAGCATCTCTTCCAGCGCGATTCCCGAACCACCCTGTCGACAAATGTCGCCTTCGTTCACTGGTTCTACCGCGACTGGGAATCGCTCGGTGGAAGCGGCAAGGACATCATCCCGACCCAGGTAGTGCTTGACCTCAGCCTGGCATATGCTTTCCCCGGCGATCATGTCACGCTGGCGGTGGACGGAAGAAATCTGCTCAATGATCAGGTCTTCGACAACTACGCCCTGCAGAAGCCCGGTCGAGCCTTCTACGCCAAAATAAATTACAGAATATTCTAGCAGGCACCGATTACGCATCAGTGTATCAGCTTCTTACCCAACACCCCTTAATGCAATTAATATGACCTTTTATCCCCTGAAAAGCAGCCGTCGAATCTTTACGCTCCTGAGCGTGCTGGTGATGCTCGTCGCCACCGCCTGCGAGGAAGAAGAAATCAAGATCGACGGTCCCGGCGACAAACCCGGCACCAGCCAGGACCGCGAATACTTCACGCTGGCCCTCTCCGCCAGCCCCACCGGCGAAACCAAAGTCTACACCCAGGCTTTGACGGACGTGAGCCAGGGCACCGTGAGTTACAGCGGCGTGGGCTACGAGATGCCCTCTACCCGCACGGCACGCATCTTCGCTTCGGCAGATGGAACTACGCTGTACAACCTCGACTACGGCGGAGGAAGAATTTACAAGTTTAGCGTAGCCGGCGGGGAATCCTACCCGCTGCAGTACGAGAAGAACGTCGAATTCGCGATGGGAACCGCCTACCCCCGATGGACCAAGGCCAACGAGGAAACGGCCTCCATTCACTATGCGGACGGATCCGCGGCGACGCGGGTGTACGCCTATACCGATAGCACCGACACCGGAAATGGAACCTACGTCTACACGGATTCCACCTTCGTACGCTCCGACGTTACGCTTCGGGTGATGGCGGTAGGGCTCGACGAATTGACCTTCGGTTCGATCGAAGAGATGGTGGTTCCGGTCACGCCCACCGATCTGGAATCAAACAATTACGTAAGCCGGGTTGACGCCCCCGTGATTGCCGGCGATCACATTTACTACGGTATGGCAAAAAGTGCCTACGACCCGGCGGACCCCTGTACGGGTCGTGGATGCCCCGGTCCCGTCTACACCAACACGGAAACGCTTGTCCTGGACTACCCAAGCCTTACCAACCCCCGTGTCATCGGTACCGAAATGGCCGCCGGGGCTACCAATGGCTACCGTACCCCCGTGGCGCACGTCGACGAGCAAGGCGACGTGTACCAGATCATCACCGTTCCGGACAATACTTACGATACACACATTCTTCGGCTACGCGACGGCGGCTACGACGAATCTTTTCAGTTCAATCTCTCCGCCTTGGTAGGTGAAAATACCCGGTCGTTAGGTTGGTTCTACGCGGGCAATGGCATCGGCTACGTGCCTTACCTCCGCACGGACGAAACCGATTCCAACGCCGACGCCAACTGGTCCGTGGCGCGGGTCGATCTTTACAATGGAACGGCTACTAAAATGAATTTACCCGAGAACCTGTGGCTGCAGCAGTATCAGAGCGCCGTCGTCCGCGACGATCAACTCTATATGGCCATCACTCCGACCGGTGAGAACGGTCACGTCTACATCTTTGACGTCACCTCCGATAGTCCCGACGCCTTCACCCTGGGCGCCAGTCTCGAGAACCTGGCGGAGGGTACCTACATCGGCATCTACTAGCTCCGCGTATGGGTACTGTACCGAGGTATCGCCTGGGAGGGGCGGATCCGCTTGTGGGTCCGCCCCTCTGCCTTTTCCGGTCTCTGCTCTGCCCGGGCGAACGGCGCATTCATTTGGCGGCGGTGCGCAGGTAGGAGACGGCTTTCTGAATCGCAGGTGATTTCATCTTCCCACGCCATGGTCCGTAAAAGTCCGTTCAGTTCGTGATGGCGATGATTATGGGAGCACGATTCTTTTTCCATGCGGTAGGCATATTGACCCGATAATCACTTCGGATACACGCAGCCGACCGGCGATTTATTCGCGCCACTAAACCATTTACCGTGCCTTACCTTACCCTGTCCTAACCTGCGATCATGTCCAACGAACTTACCCCGGAACGGCTGTCCGGCCTCGAACTGAAAAAGCCCACCGAAATCGCGGCCGGTATGCCCGCCCTGCGGTACTCGCTCAAGCACGTCAACGAATACATGCATACGGGGGAAGGCCTCGAAACCCTCGCCAAGCTCAATCAGAAGGGTGGGTTTGACTGCCCGGGATGCGCCTGGCCCGATCCCGATGGCAGCCGCACCCCGATGGCGGAGTACTGCGAGAATGGCGTCAAGGCCATCGCCGAAGAGGCAACCAAACGCCGCATCGGCGCGGACTTCTTCGCCGAGCACCCGGTGGACGAACTCGGTACCTGGACGGACTTCGAGCTGGGCAAGAGTGGCCGTATCGCACAGCCGCTCCACCTGCGCCCCGGCGCGACAAACTATACACCGATCACCTGGGCGGATGCCTTTCGGCTGATGTCGGACAAGCTCAGGAGCATCGACCCCGACGAGGCGGTCTTCTACACTTCCGGACGAACCAGCAACGAGGCGGCTTTCGTCTACCAGCTCTTCGCACGGCAACTCGGCACCAATAACCTGCCGGACTGCTCCAATATGTGCCACGAAAGCACGAGTAAGGCCCTGGCCGAGGTGCTTGGCTTGGGTAAAGGAAGCGTGACCCTGGAGGACATCCACGAGGCCGACCTCATCATCTGCATGGGTCAGAACCCCGGAACCAATCACCCGCGCATGTTGACCGCGCTGGAAAAGATGAAGGAGAACGGCGGCCGCATGATCAGCGTCAATCCCCTACCGGAGACGGGGCTCATGCGCTTCGTCAATCCGCAGCGACCGCTCAAATTCGTGACGCGCGGTACGGACCTCACCGACTTATTCCTTCAGATCAAAATTAATGAGGACCAATCGCTGCTTCGCGCCTGGCTTAAGATTCTCTACGAGCGGGAAAAGCAGGCACCCGGCACATACTTCGACCAGGAATTCATCCGCGACCATACCTCCGGTTACGACGAGCTCGTAGCTACCCTCGAGGCCACCGACCTGGGCGCCTGCGTAGCGAATACCGGCCTGACCCGCAATGAGATCGAAGAGACCGCGGGATTGATCCACGGCTCCGAACGCATCATCATCTGCTACGCGATGGGCCTGACCCAGCACGAGAACAGCGTCGACACCATCAAGGAACTGGTGAACCTGCTCCTCGTCAAGGGCAGCATCGGCAAGAAGGGGGCGGGCATCTGTCCGGTCCGCGGCCACAGCAACGTACAGGGTGACCGCACCGTCGGCGTATGGGACAAACTCAAGCCGGAGCTGGCCGAGGCCCTGCGCAACTACTACAATTTCGAGCCGCCCACCGAAGACGGTTTGGACGTCGTCAAAACCATGGCCGCCATGGAAGCGGGGAAGGTGAAATTCTTCTTCGGCATGGGGGGCAACTTCGTCAGCGCTACTCCTGACACCGAGCGTACCGCCCGAGGCCTGCGCAACTGCGACCTGACCGTCCACGTATCGACCAAACTCAACCGCAGCCACCTCGTACACGGCAGGGAGGCGCTGATCCTACCCTGCTTCGGTCGCACCGAGGTTGATCTGCAGGCCGGCGGCGAGCAATTCGTCAGCTGCGAGAACAGCATGGGCGTCGTCCAGATGAGTAAAGGCGTCCTGGAAGTCGAAGACATGAATCTGATGAGCGAGGTAGCTATCGTCTGCGAACTCGCCCGCCTCACTCTCCCGGAATCCCGCGTCCCCTGGGTTGAATACCGTAAGGATTACGACAATGTACGCGACGCCATTGCCGCCTGCATCCCCGGCTTCGAACGCTACAACGAGAAAGTGCGGCAGCCCGCCGGTTTCTACCTTCCCAACGGGCCGCGCAACCGCCGCTTCGACACCTCCACCGGCAAGGCCCAGTTCAGCTCCACCGACCTCACGCCCCATCAACTCGAGCCGGGCGAGTTTCTGCTTACCACGATCCGCGCCCACGATCAGTACAATACTACCGTCTACGGCCTCCACGACCGCTACCGCGGCATCCACAACGAGCGCCGCGTCATCCTCATGCACGCCGATGACATTGCCGCCCTGGGAGCCACCGCCAAACAGGTTGTCGACATAAAAAGCGCGTACGCCGGTACGGAACGTTGGGCCCGCCAATTTCAGTTGGTCCCCTACTCCATCCCCCGCGGCTGCGTCGCCATGTATTTCCCGGAAGCGAACGTGCTCGTCCCCAGCGAAGTCACGGCCAAGGGTAGCAATTGCCCAATCAGTAAGTCCGTTCGGGTTCAAGTTTTAGTTCGCTAGTCTTTCAGCGTGGAGCCCTTCAAAAAGTCTTGTCATGTCCACGTTCCTGGCTTCGTCCGTCCCGGCCGTACCCCCTCAGGAAAGGCGGCATGCGATGTTCCCGCACACAACACCGAAGCCGACTAAAAAGCGAAGCGCACTAACCGGCGAAGTCGACGATCAACGCAAAACTACTTCCGCTTCCTACCCCGGGCCTTCTTCCGCCGCCGATACTCCTGCAGCTCCTGGCGGGTCATCGGGCGCTTCTTATTGCTTTCCTTCTTTTCCTGGAACGCGCCGCGGTCGCTGACTTCGATTTTCACCTCCACCTGAGGTTGCTGCGATTGGGGAAGTTCCTCGGGAATCAGCTCATCGGATATCTCCACCTCTTCGGGGATGGGCAGAACGGGAACGGTTTGGCCCATGAGATCCTCGATGGTCTGAAATTTGTCGGCCTCTTCCTCCGTGGCGAAGGTAATGGCCTGACCGTGTTCTTCCGCCCTGCCGGTACGGCCGATACGGTGGATGTAGTTTTCGGGCTGCTCGGGTACGTCCATATTAATGACGTGGGAAACACCCTGTAGATCGAGGCCACGGCTAACCAG
This sequence comes from Lewinella sp. IMCC34191, assembly GCF_003390935.1. Lineage (GTDB taxonomy): Bacteria > Bacteroidota > Bacteroidia > Chitinophagales > Saprospiraceae > Neolewinella. The sequence continues at coordinate 254,083 of NZ_QNQZ01000009.1, forward strand.
ATCGGTAGCGATAAGCACGCGGTGCTCGCCCGCCTGGAAACGCTCGAGGCTCCGGAAGCGATAGTTCTGGCTCTTATTGCCGTGGATGACACCGGATATCTCCGGGTATTTTTCTTCCAGCCTTTCCTGTAGGACGTCGGCCAGCTTCTTGCCGGGGGTGAAGACCAGTACCCGATCGAATTCCTTCGCATCGCTCAGCAGGTGGAGCAGGAGATTGACCTTGGTGTTGAAGTTCGGGACGTGATAAACGGCTTGATCGATATTCTCCAGTGGGGTACCCGAAGGGGCCGCCTCGATCGTGACCGGGAAATTGAAGGAATCCGCGATGATCGCTTCCACCTCCGGGGTCATGGTGGCGGAGAACAACAGGTTCTGCCGCCGCTCGGGTAGCAGTTCGAATATCTTCTGCAGTTGGGGCAGGAAACCGAGTTCCAGTAACTCGTCCACCTCGTCGATCACCAGGTACTTCAGGCCGCGGAACTTCAGGCTGCCCGTGACGATCAGATCGTATAGGCGTCCCGGCGTTCCGATGACGAAATCGCAGCCGGCCTCGATCAGGGCGGCGTGCTGTTTGAGGTTAACGCCGCCGTATACCGGGGCGATGACCACGTTCTGGTAAGCGGTTAGCTTTTCGATCTCCTCGGCTACCTGGACGACCAATTCCCTGGTCGGGACAATGATCAGCACCTGTGGGTACGGATCCTTACGGAACTTCCACAGGCGGATCAGCGGCAGAAGGTACGCAATGGTCTTACCCGTACCCGTCTGGGCGATGCCAACGACATCCTTACCGGACATGATCACGGAAAAGGCGCGCTCCTGGATTGGCGTGGGCGTGGTCAGGCCCAGATCATCGAGGGCGTTGAGTTGGGGATTTCCGAGATTGAGGTCGGCGAAGGTCATGTCCGTAAAGGTACGGAAGGCCTACTCGATGCCGGGCAGCCCGCCACTGACGTTCAGGCGGAATTTACTCCGGTACTCCGAAGCCGTCATATTAGTATGCTTCTTAAAGGCCCGGTTGAACTGGCTCATCGAATTAAATCCGCTGTCGAAGGCTACGTTCTGTATGGTCGAATGGTCGTCGGCCAACAACTTACAGGCGTACACGATTCGGAAGTCATTGAGGTAGGTAACGAAGGTCTTCCCCGTCGTTTTTTTGAAATAGCGACAGAAGGCCGGTACGGTCATGGATGCTACGCCGGAGATCTCGTCCAGAGATATATCCCGATCAAAGTTGTTTCCGATAAAGTCCTGTATTTGATTGAAGCGTTCGAAGCCGTGCGTTTCGACCTGCAAGTGGAAGCCTTCCGCGTTCAGGCTTTCGTACTCGTCGCTAAGGGCCAGTTCGTTCAGGATGTCTACCAGGAGCAGCAACCGTCCCAGCGGTGGAAGGGTAATCAATCGTTCCAGTCGGCTACCCTGAACAGTTCGCGTCCTGCCGTGGAAGCTGATCCCGTTACGTGAACGGTGCATCAGATCACGAACTGCCTTCATTTCCGGCATCTCCAGAAATTCGTTGTTGGGGAAGCTAGGAGCGAATTGGACAACCGTCTCCTTTTCGTTTTTGGTCATCCGGTCGGTAAAACCGAGGTGGGGAAGATTGGAGCCGATGAGGATCAGGTCGCCATCCTGAAAGTGGCTGATGTGCGAACCTACGTGCCGGCGGCCGTGGCCGCCCCGTACGAATACCAGTTCGAGTTCAGGGTGATAGTGCCACTTCGGCAGCTTATTGACCCGGATTTTCGGTTCGGGATAATGCTTGACTAGGAAGGACGTACCAGGAGCCGGAGTGACCCGCTCTCTGACAGGTTGGGAAGTCGTCTCCATATTACTGGGATTATTTGGGGTGGTTAAGACGGGCGACGGCGATGATAACCGAAGTAGGTACAAGATAAACGCGTCGTGCGACCTATAGTTAACGTTCGGGATGGGCAGGAATTACCCCGGCTTGCGCGCAAATTACCCGGCCTATTTCAAGTGGTGAAAATCTGCGGAAGGGCTGCCAATTTATGCGCTGATTCGGTTCCGAAAGACCCCCACCTTTGTGGTACAAGGAGTTGATCATGAATGGCGAATAACCCCCGCCGAAGTAAATAACCCCAATTTTTCTCAACCCTTGAATCCTTTTATTATGAAAACGTCTATCTCACTTTTCGCATTCCTTTTCTCACTTACTCTCTCCGCCTCCATTAACCCCGCCGACCTGATTGTTCAGGCCGACCCAACCTCCAAAAGCGTCGTTTTACGCAGCCTCACTGAATTTGATGCCGATAGCAAGTTACAAATTCTAGATAACCAAGGACGGATTTTACACACCGCCCGCCTCGACAGTGGAAGCTACCTGAACTCCCGCTTCCAACTCGCCGCCCTGCCCGCCGGTAAGTACGAAATCGTACTGAGTGACGAACTGGGACGTACCATTCAGCCCATGATCATCGACAACGATGGTGTACAGGCCGACCCCGCACTCGCAAGCCGCACTTTCTTCCCCCGCGTCAACCTCAAAGAGGATATGCTGACGATTACCTACCTCAACACAGCGAGCAACAAGGTGGCCATTCGTCTGGCAGACAAAGACGGCATGGAAGTCCTCAAAGATCGGGTCAGTACCAGCCCCACCGTACAGCGCGCTTACAACCTAGAAAAACTACCCGCTGGCGAATACTTCGTCACCGTCAGCGTGCCTCAGGAACCAGCCTACACAACCAGCTTGTCCCTGCAGTAAGAATTTTTTTTGCATGATCGACTTTAAGTTTCGCTCCTTCGCCTTCGGCGAAGGGGCTTTTTTTTGTCCGTTACTTTCGAACCGATCGATGTTGTCACGGCCAAAATTAATTATGGTAAATTCGGGTCCAATCCCCCGGTAAATGAAATACGCTTGGTGCCTGTTGCTTACTTGTTTGTTGCTACAGCACTGCGTGGATCCCATCGAACCGGTGTACGACTATACAACCGGATTCATACTGGTAGAAGGCGGCATCGTAGCCGGCGGAGCGGGCAATGAAATCCGGATCCGACGTAGCGATCTATCTTTCGGTCGCTACGTACTCGAACCCATCCGTGACGCCCTGGTATTCAGCATCGACGGGAGCGGAGCGGAGGTAGCTTGGTTAAAAAGCGCGCAAACGGGTGTATACCTTCCCCCGAACGATTTCGCAGCTAGCGAGGGAGAGACGTATCACGTCCGCATACAGCTGGCCGGCGGGGAGATCATCGAATCGGACCCGGAACGCATTCCACAAGCCGTCCCCTTTTCCAACCTGAGCCTGAGCTTCAATCAGGAAGCCTACTTCAGTGATTCGCGGCAGCGCTTCGTTCCAGCCTTCTCCCTGTTAGTAGATATTGTTGATCCCGCAGATACGGATAACTTCTATCTATATACACACCGCACCTGGAGCCAGCTAAGCATATGTGCCACTTGCCACAAATCAGTGTATCGCAACGGGGTATGCGTCGAAACAGCCAGCAGCCGGTTGGTTGATCATTACGATTATTCCTGCCTGAATCCCTGCTGGGCGTTTACGGATGGCGATGCCTTTCAATTATTATCGGATGAGCTCAATCCCGGGGGTCAGTATACGGCCGTGCCTGCCGCCCGCATCGATTTCGCAGGCGTGGGTAGAATACTGGCCGAGGTACGTCAGTACGCCATCACCAGAAAAGCGTTCGCGTATTTCAGCGTATTGAAGGACCTGACCGAAGGGAGTGCCGGGCTGAATGCGCCTCTCCCTGCCCCATTGTACGGCAATTTGCGCGACGTCAGCGACCGGCAAACGACCGTTCTGGGATACGTAAGTGCGCGGTCGGTGAGCACCGACAGACTGGCGTGGAATCGTGACAGCACGGATGGAACCCCAATATCCATTCCCCAACCACCGGTTTACGAACCCCTACTCCCTTCGCCGCCCAGCGCTCCCTGTGACGGACCCAACCGAACGGCTTCCGAACCTGACGGCTGGAACGATTAATGCATCCGTGCCATTCAGCCGTACAACCCGCGATCATGCTTTTCCGAATACTTTCCTCCGTTCTGGTCATTCTCTGGAGCACCGGTGTGTTCGCCCAGGCCGATTGGCGGGTGGAGGTTGCAGTCGCGGACTCAATCACCGGCGGGCCCCTACCCTACGTCAACGTACAGGTAGCCAATAGTCCACAGGGTGGCATGACAGATGAGAATGGTATCTATCGGTTTACCACGCGGCGGGAGGAACTGACCCTTCTGGTTTCGTCCGTAGGCTACGAGGCGTTCAGGCAACGCGTTCGCCTGGAGGAGGATCCTACGGTGAAGATTACCGTCCGGCTCGTCCCCGTCGCGGCAACGCTGGAAACCGTAACCGTAAGCAGCAATAACGCCGCCGAGCGTCTGGCCCGGCCCGTGATGGGCGTTGAACAACTCAATATCCGCGAGATCGAACTTCTCCCGGTCGCGCTCGGGGAGGTAGATGTTTTTCGCGGCCTCCAGCTCGTTAGCGGGGTGAACTCCGCCGGGGAAGCCAGTAACGGGCTAAGTATCCGGGGCGGGACGGTCGATCAGAACCTGGTGCTGCAAGACGGGGCACCCGTTTTCACTCCGACGCACCTTTTCGGCCTATTCTCCGTCTTCACCCCCGATGCCGTTGGAAGCGTCGACCTCTACCGGGCGAACATACCGGCCCAGTTCGGCGGACGTATTGCCAGCGTTGTGGACGTTCGCACCCGAAATCCTACCAGCGACCACCTGAAACTTCAGGGAGGTATCGGGCTGGTGTCCAGCCGGTTGAGCGTAGAAACCCCGGTTACCCGTGACAAAAGCCTGAAGCTGCTGGTGGCCGCCCGGGCCGGCTTAAATGATTTTGTATTCAAGGCCTTCGACCGGCTGAAAAATACCCGCAGCAAATTCGGGGACGCCACCATAAAGCTGCGCTACCAGGCCGGCGAGAACGACATGCTTACGTTCTCCGGTTTCTACAGCCGCGATTTCTACGAGCTGGATCTGATCAATCGATTCGCCGGCGTGATTGCCCGGTCGAATCAGTACGATTATTCGACCACCAACGGCAGCCTGGAATGGCTCCACGTCTTCTGGCGGCGCAACCTGCTGACCCAAGTGGTGCGGAGCGATCACCAACCCAAAGTCATCTTTCCGGAAGTGGATGCCGCAAACGAGGTCATTTATCGTTCGGGCATTCTTTACCACGGGCTGACCAGCAAACTGGAATTCGGCGACGAAGCCGGTCACCGTCTCACGGCAGGCATCCAACTTGCTCACTACCAACTTAGTCCGGGAGAACTTTCACCCGGGAGTTCGACTAACGTGACCGCGGTATCCCTTCAGCGCGAGCAGGCCATGGAAATCAGTGGTTTCGTGGAAGACGAATGGCAGATAGGCAGCAAGCTGACCGTATCGGCGGGTCTGCGGTACACCCAATTTGCCCGGTTGGGACCGGGAGAACAACGCTTTTACGAAGATATCGAGCGCCTTAGCGGAGGCACGAGCGCGGTTACCACTTTCGGTGAGGGTTCCCTTATGCAGTCCTACGGCGGTCTGGAACCCCGCATCGGCTTAAGTTACCAGGTTGGGCCGCAAACCAGCCTGAAAGCTTCCTATGCGCTTAACCGGCAGTACCTTCAGAATATCTTCAACTCCACTACTCCCCTGCCCAGTAGCCGGTGGAAAGTATCCGATAATAACATCCTACCGCAGCGAAGCCATCTCTACAGCCTTGGTGCTTACCAACTCCTGGGTGAAGCCTACGAACTGAGCCTTGAAGGCTATCACCGGGACATCAGCAACCTGCTGGAGTACAAACCCGGAGCCGACTTCTTCCTTAGCCCGGACGTGGAAACCGATCTGCTCCAGGGGCAGGGCCGGACGTACGGCGGCGAACTCAGTCTGCGGAAAACCGGTGGCTTGTTTCGCGGTGAAGTCAATTATACCTACGCCCGGGCCTTCAACCGGGTAGACGGACCGGGGCTTACCACCCAGATCAACGGCGGCGATTGGTACCGCGGTTACTTCGACCAGCCCCATACGGTCAACACCCACTTCACCTTCGACGACCAGCGTACGCACCGGGTCAGTCTTAACCTGGTCGTCCAGAGTAATCGCCCGTACAGCGTACCGAACGGCTATCTGCCCATCGGAAATCTGACCGTACCCATTTTCCTGGAACGGAACAACGCCCGCCTGCCCCTCTACCACCGGCTAGACGTGAGCTGGACGATCCACAACCCGGGAATGCGCCACCGTCGCTGGATTGGGGACTGGACGCTCACCGTCTATAACCTTTACGGGCGCAAGAATGCCTACAATATCTATTACCAGCCCCGGGACAGCGGCGAGAATGCCCAGATATTCGGCAGTAGTCCGCTGGCCAGTTATCAACTCACCATTTTCGGCTCTCCGATCGTAAGCCTGTCCTACAGCTTTAAATTCGAGTAGTCTTGCTGCTGCCGATAGCTTCCACCAGGCGCCCCATGTCCTCCTCCGTATTATAAACGTGCGGCGCCACCCGCACCATCTCACCGCGATAACTGACGGAGATCTTTCTTGCTGTCAGCTCGGCTTTCAATTTCTCCAGATTAATGTGACCGGGCAGTTTTAAACCTACCAGATGATGGGCGCAGGCGGTGGGCAGTGGCAAGTCCAGCTTTTCGAGTTCGCCTTCAATCGATTCCCAAAGCCCTTTCGTGTAGTTTTGAATCGTATCGGGCGACCAGCTGTTCAGCAGATCCAACCCGGCCTGCTGCATAGGAATGCTAATGAAATTGCTGTGCTCCCCTACGGAATACCGGGTAGCGAGCGGACGATACGCATGGCTGTAGCGGGCCAATGAGCCAAAGTCGTCGCTTCCGGCACGGTTTATCCAATTTTCTTCGAGGGGGATGCCATCGTCCATGCGTAGGCCATACCAAGCATATCCGCAGCCGTAAGGCCCCAACAGCCATTTGTATCCTCCGGCAATCAGGGCATCCGGACGGATCCGTTCGACATCGAAGGCCAAGGCACCGACCGACTGGGTTCCATCGATGACCAGCCATGCATCAACCTCATCGGTACGAGCGCGGATGGCCTCCAGATCGAATACGGTTCCATCCGACCAGTGTAAATGCGGAATAGCGACCGCCGCCGTACGTGGGGAAATGGCCTCCAGGATACGGTCAGACCACCGTATCGCGTTCGCGGGTTTGGGTACGGTCACCAGTCGGGCTCCGGTTTCCTCACAGCGGCGGTGCCAGGAATAATAATTACTCGGGAACTGATCCTGTACAACGATCACTTCCTGATCGGACTTCAACGGTAGATTCCTGGCCACCGTAGCGATCCCGTAGCTTGCTGCCGGGATCAGCGCCACCCGATCGCTTTCTTTGCCATTCATTAGCCGGGCAAAAGATGCGCGTAACCTGGCAACGGGCTCAAAGAAAGCCGGAATGGGCATTCCGCTATGTTCTTCGCGCCACCGTAGGGCTTCCCGCGCCGCCTGCGCCGCCGCCTTCAACTGCGGGGAGCGACTGGCGGCATTGAGGTAAGTTTCATCCGGAGGGAGAGAGAAAAGCGAACGCTGGTGGTGCATAATGGCAGACAGTTTGGGCGGCGGAGCGCAGGATTAACGCATGCCAAGGTAGGCAAGCCAATCGGCAATCGAACCCTGGCTCCGGGGCCCGGTTTGGACTGCAAACAAACACCCATTGACCACTCATATTTTACTGTTGTTTTTGGCTGGTCTGGCGCTGCTGGGCACCTTTATCCTGCCCAGCCTGATACGCAATCAGATGGTCAGCCTTCCCATCATCTACGTTGCTTTCGGTTTCGTAATTTTTAGTTTACCTCTCGACCTTCCGTTGATGAATCCGGAAGATGCACGCCTCGACCGGCAGTTGATGGAGTACATCACGGAATTCATCGTGATCGTTTCCCTTGCCGCTACCGGTTTAAAATTAGATCGCGTTCCGAGCTTGAAGAACTGGAGTGCCGGCCTCTATTTACTCGGAATAACGATGCCGCTAACCATCGCGGCGGTTGCTTTTTTGGGGTGGTGGTGGGTGGGGCTCGCTCCGGCGAGTGCCCTTCTACTCGGAGCGGTGCTCGCGCCTACCGATCCCGTTCTCGCGGCCAACGTGCAGGTAGGCCCTCCGAATGAAGACTTGCCGGAGGATGAAGTTCGCTTCGGACTTACCCTCGAAGCGGGTATGAACGACGGCCTGGCCTTTCCCTTCGTATACCTGGCTATCGGCCTCGTGGATGCCGTTTCCATCAAGGATACGCTGATCGAGTGGGCATGGTGGGATTTCGGATACCGGATCGGAATGGGGGCCCTGCTCGGTTACCTGATCGGAAAAGGATTGTCCTTCCTCTTCTTCAAGTTCAAGGATAAAATGGCGGAAATCCGTGAGACGGAAATTGAAGAGGGATTCTTCATTCTCGCGGCAACGCTGATCACCTATTCCGTTACCGAAATCTGCGAGGGCTATGGCTTCCTGGCCGTTTTCGTCGCCTCCGTGGTCAGCCGTCGCGTGCGGTACGACGACGAAGCGAAGCAGGCTGAGATAGAAAGCTACGAAGCGGCCGATCAGGTAGAGCAGGCCGTTCTCGGCATCTTTCTCATTGCTTTCGGGGGCATCATCGGTACCGGTGGACTCCGTGATCTCACCTGGGAGGGTGCCCTACTCGGGCTGGCCCTTTTGTTCCTGATTCGACCAATAGCTGGCCTCATCGGATTCTTGCCGTCGAAACTACCCTGGGTGGAGAAACTGGCCCTGAGCTATTTCGGCATTCGCGGGGTGGGCTCGCTATACTATCTGGCCTACGCGCATAACAGCGAGGCCTTCCCATCCATCGATGGCATTTGGTCCATTGTAAACTTTACGATGCTGGTCTCCATCATCGTGCATGGGCTGAGCGTCACGCCCGCGATGAGGTGGATCGACAACCGGATGGGCCGGCCGGAACGTACCTAGGTAAACCGGCAGTACAAGTAACTTCGGGAGTGATTCATTCTGGCGCTAACTCGGATAGGACACAGACCTCAGTCGCCTAGCCAGTGATGTGTCGCACCAACCCGCCGTCCACCGTGACCGTCTGTCCATTAATGTACGTGGCAAGGGGCGATAGCAGGAAGGCGGCCGCTGCCGCGAAATTCGCCGGATCCCCCATATCCCCGTTCGGCACTTCCGCCAGGAATTCTTTCTCGATGTTTTTCCGATCTGCTCCCTGTAATTCGGCGGCTTTATCCAGGACGGCGGTGATCCGGTCGGTAGCATGATATCCGGGAGCCAGAATATTTGCCCGCAAACCGTCACGGCCCTCTTCCCGGCTCAGGGTTTTCACGTATCCCGCAACGGCGGCACGCATCGTGTTGCTCAGCACGAGGTTATCGATGGGCTGCTTGATGGACACGCTTTCCAGGAAAAGCAGGTTTCCGTGACCGCGCTTCCGCATCATGGGCAGTAATTGCGTGGAGAGGGCGATTTTCCAGCGTAGCGTACTGGTATAGGCCGAATCCCAATCCTGCATGGACAGTTCGGCTACCTTTCCCGTCGGAGGGCCGCCGGTATTGAATATACATCCGTAGGCCTCCTTCTCAATAAGTAGTTCGCCCAGTTTACGCACCGCGATGTTGTTGTGTGTATCGGCAGGATGGGCGATGAATTGATCCCCGTAGGTATCCCACAGTGCGGCGAGTTTGTCCTGGCTTCGGGCGAAACCGACCACAATCGCTCCTTCCTCAATTAGTCGTTTGGTTACCGCAAGCCCCAGGCCACTGGTGGCTCCGCCTACGCCAATTACTTTATCCGTTAACTGTAAGTCCATCCCGCAAAATAATTCGCTTTACCGGATCAGGGCGGTAAGGGCCGCAGCGGGCTGCACGATGGGACCGGTTACGCGGGTTTCGGTGGTCTGGCGACCGGTCGTGTTCAGAATGGCGTAAGCCTCCCGATAATCCAGTTCGGGATTCAGGGACTTCATCACACCGAGCAGGCCAGCTACGAAGGGGCAGGCCATACTGGTCCCGCTGTAGCTTTTGTATTCGTTACCGGGTACGGTGCTGTAGATCCCTACGCCCGGCGCGGCGATGGCCATTTTAATGTTGTCCGTTCGATTACTGAAGGGCGCCCGTAGAAGCAGCTGGTCTACCGCGGCTACCGTGATCATCCCTTCGGCGTTGGCGGGGGCGAAATCCTTAGCGTCGCGGTTGGAGTTTCCCGCAGCGGCGACTACAATCGCTCCGGCACGGTGTGCGTAAGCCACGGCAGCACTGTAGGCGCGTTGGCTACTCTGATTGCTGCGACCGCCTAAGCTGAGGGAGATGACATCGGCCCCCTCATCGGTGGCTTCAATAATGCCGGCAATAATGGTTTTCTGCTGGCCCATTCCACCCGCACTCAACACCTTCACGGAGCTGATTTCCACGAAGGGGCTGTCACCCGCACCGGCCAGACTACCTATGCCGACGCCGTTGTTGGTCACGCCGGCGGCTATGCCTGCGCAGTGCGTACCGTGCCCATGGGGGTCGTTATCGTACTTACTCTCGATGGAGAAGTAGTTATCCGTCAGATCCTCGTGCTGGCCGTCTACCCCGGTATCCAGGATCACCACCTTAGCTTGTTTCTTCGGTTGCTGCTGGTGCAGGACCTGGTAGTAGTCATTCATATTGAGCACTTCCATCGCCCACTGCTCGCCGGTGAATGGATCATTGATGGACAGCGAAGAGTTGGAGGAGGCTTCGCTCATGTAGTCGGGCGACAGGAACGGCTCTACCAGGATAGTCTCGTTCGGCTCACTGTACTCGACCGAGGACAAACGGCTTAGCTGCTGCTCGATTTCCGTTTTCGTGCCTTCCCCTTCTAGTACATAGTAGTTGTCCAGTAATGTTTCGGAAGCCGCGTCGGGAAAAAAGGCGCGCTGCAAGTCGAGTTGTCGGTCCGCGGCAAAGCGCTCGAGCTCATCCGCACTTATTCCCTCCCTGAGCTCCACTAGATAGCTGACCTCATTGTCCGAAACCATGGAAACAACCTCCGCTTCCTCCCTTTCGATCAGTTCCTGCAGGAAATGAACCGCAGCAAACATCGCGAAAATGAGGATGACGGCGCTCCACACCGAAATCTGCTTCTTCACGGCCATCGACTGCACGAAGCCTACCATGCCGAGCATGATGAAGTCCTTCAGGATCTTCGGAAAGGCATTGGCGGCAACCGACACGGAATGGAAGTCCGTCCAGGCCAGTAAGCCTACCCCGGCGTAGGTCAGCACCATCCAGAGGGATGCATCTTTGAGGTTTCTGCGCCAAAACCAAAGAGAAAGTGCCAGGGCGGTGAAGAGTAACATGGTCGGAATGTTTTATTAAAGATAAGCCGCTGGCGGGGGATGGCCGGAAGCTTATTCGACAAACGTCACTTCTTCAACGTTTTGTTTGGGTTTGGAGTTGTTTGGAGGGGTGTTGGCGCGCGGTCGGAGACCGCATTATGCTGGGGCGGCTCGGGAGACTTCGCAGCCGGAGGCTGCGTCGTACATCGCGGTCTCCAACCGCGTTGTACAAACGGAGAAAGCCCCACCGCTGCGTAGCGATGAGGCTTTCTTAAAAATTGGCGGCGACCTACTCTCCCGGGGTCAAGCCCAAGTACCATCGGCGCTGGGCAGCTTAACTTCTCT